>NZ_CP183383.1:5749595-11499191 GCF_048564895.1 Streptomyces sp. 2-1 | reverse complement strand
ATCGTGGCTCAGTTCCTGTGCGGCAATGCCGAGACTGCGGCCGCGAGTCGCATGATCTATGCCTTCTCCCGCAACAGGGCGCTGCCGGGCTGGAGGACGTGGAGCCGGGTCAACGCCCGCACCGAGAACCCCACGCCCGCAGTGTGGCTGTCCGTGGGGATCGCCCTGGTCCTGGCACTGCCGAGCCTGTACTCGCCCGCCGCGTACGCCGCGGTCACCGCGGTCAACGTCCTGGGCATCACACCCGCCTACGCGATCCCGGTCTTCCTGCGTCTGCGCGCCGGCGCCAGGTTCCAGCAAGGCCCCTGGAACCTGGGCCGGTTCAGCAAGCCCCTGGGCTGGATCGCCGTCACCTACGTGGCCGTGCTCACCGTCTTCTTCTGCCTGCCCCAGGCCTACCCGATGCAGGCCGACAACTTCAACTACGCGCCCATCACCCTCGGCGTGGTGCTCCTCTTCGCGTGGATCTCGTGGATCACCACAGGCAGGAAGAACTACGACATGCCCACGCCGACCCGCACCGCTGAAGACGCCGCGATCGCTGGAGGCATGGTCTGATGAACGCCGTCGACCCAACGCCGCGCGCCGGACACCTGACCGTGGACGACCTCAAGACTGCGGTGAACAGCGGTGCCATCACCACGGTGCTGCTCGCCGTCCCCAACATGCTGGGCCAGCTGAAGGGCAAGCGCCTCGATGCCTCCGGCTTCCTGAAGACAATCAAGGGCGCCGCAGAGGGTGGGGCGGAAATGTGCGCCTACATCCTGGCCACCGACGTCGACATGCAGGACCTGGACGGCTTCGAACTGACCGGCTGGGAGCAGGGGTTCGGGGACGTCCACATCGTCCCCGACCTGAACACCATCCGCCGCCTGCCCCATCTGCCGGGCACGGTCCTCGTCCACGCCGACGCCCTCCACCGCAGCGGCCTGCCCGTCGACGTCGCGCCCCGCACCATGCTGCGCACCCAACTCGCCCGCATCAAGGATCTCGGCCTGGACGTGGCGGTGGGTCTGGAAAGCGAGTTCGTGCTCTACCAGGGCACCGCGCAAGACGCGCACGCGACCGGGTACCAGGGTCTGGAGCCGGTGGCACCCCACAACCTCGACTACGCCCTCGACCTTCCTCCGCACCTGACCGATTTCCTCATCGTGCTGGAGGAGACGCTGCGTGATGCCGGGATGCCGGTCGAGGCGGTCAAACCCGAGGGTTCCGCTGGTCAAGTCGAAGTCACGTTCCCCTACGGGGAGCCGCTGGCGGCCTGTGACGCGTACACCGTCTACAAGCACGCGGTGAAGCACCTGGGCGGGTGGCGCGGCATGACGCCCACGTTCATGGCCAGCCCCCAGGCCCGCGTGGGCAGCGGCCTGCACCTGCACCTGTCCCTGTGGGACAACGGGCACAACGCCTTCGCCGTCCCTGGTGTCCCGGGCGAGGGCCTGCTGCCCGAAACGATGCAGTGGGCCATTGCCGGGCTGATCTCCGCCATGCCGTACCTGGGCCCGCTCTGGGCACCCGGCGTCAACTCCTACAAGCGGTTCGTGGCGCACTCGTTCGCCCCGACCCGTTTCACCTGGGGCTTCGACCACCGTGGTTGCGCAATCCGAGTCACCGGCCACGGTGACGGCGCGCACCTGGAGGTCCGGCTCGCCGGCGCCGACGCCAACCCCTACCTCGCGCTCGCCGCAGCCCTCGCCTCCATCCACCACGGGCTCACCGACAAACCGGCGCTGCCACCCGCCATCACAGGCGACGCCTACACCGCCGATGCCCTGCGGGTACCGGCCGATCTCATCGAATCCCTGGCCTACTTCGACAACAGCACGATCGCGCTCGACGCGTTCGGGCCGGCCGCAAGGAACCACTACTCCTACGCGGCCCAGCACGAGATCGGATGGCACCGCGATCGCGTCACGGATGCCGAACTGAAACGGGGGTTCGACCGTGCCTGAACCCCCAGCGCATCGCCGCCGCATGACCCCCGAACAGATCAGAAAGGTCATCAGGGGACGAGTTGCCGATGGCACGTACGGCCGCGGGACGGTGTTGCCCGCGGAGAAGCGTCTGGCTGCCGAATTCGGCGTATCCCACTGGGGCCTCCGGCAGGCGCTCCAACCTCTCAAGGACACGGGGATCCTGCACGCCATCTGTGGCATGGGAAACCTCGTCCTCGACCCGTCGGCCACGTACTCCGCCGCCCGTGAGGCCAGGGAGATCACAAAGATTATTCGGGAACGGTTGGCCGATGACACGTACGCCGTTGGAACCTGGCTGCCAGGGACGAGGGTCCTTGCTGCCGAGTTCGATGTGAGCCAAGCCACGGTTCAGGCGGCCCTGAAACCACTGAAGCAGGAGAAACTCCTCGCCGCCCTCGACGCGCAGGGAACGTACGTCATCGACCCGCACCATCGTTGCGCACCCCCGCCAGGCGCGCCGTCACACCATGCAGCCATCGGAAAGGTCATCCGGGAGCGATTACGCAGCGGCGTCTACCCGCCAGACAGCCCCCTGCCCACCTATGCCGAACTGGAATCCGAGTTCGGCGCGGGCCACTCCACGATCTCAAGTGCCCTCCAACTGCTGAGGGAAGAAGGGCTCGTCAGCAGGCGGCAGCGGAACAAAAGGATCTACGCAACCGTGTCGGCTTCTGATCCCGACGGCTGAGCAGAAGGCTCCCTTCTCTTCGCGGGACCAGACGGTGGCTCGTGAAGAGAAGGGGTCCGGCAGGCATCTCCAGGTGCCAGCACATCCGAGACACCCCAATTCGCCTACTCCCAGGGAGAATCTCTTGACCGGGCTCGATGACGACGCTTTCCGTGTGGTCTCGTGGAACGTCGCGCACAACGGCATCAGCAACAGCGGTGATGATGCGAAATGGCACCTGGCCATGGACGTCCTCGCCGAACTTCGGCCGCATGTGCTCCTGCGCCAGGAGCTGACCCGTGCCGACATGTTCGGCGGGCGCGCGGTGTGGGCGGAGGCATATCGCGTCGGCAGCCGCATGATTCCGTTCCTCGCCAGTGCCACCCGGGAGTCCGCCAACCCGACCGGTGTCTACGTCGACAGGAACCTGCTGCGGCCCGTCGAGTTCTTCGAGCACCGCACGTCGATGTGGCATCCGATCTGCAACCCGGTGGTTCAGCTCACCGGTGCCGTGAGGAGGCTGAGCCTGGCCTCGTTCCACCTGTGTGCTTTCTCCCCGGCCAATCGGGCGGTGGAGGCCCACCGGCTGGTCTCGCTGGGCAAACCGGGCTTGGAAACGATCATCGGGGGTGACTGCAACTCCTACCCGCACCGCACGGCGGACGAGATGGCGCCGCTGCCGGACTGGAACCGGATCAAGGACCGGAGCCACTTCCTGCACCGCACGATCGAGCGGAACGGCACCCGGCTCTCCGACACCGTCCCGGACGAGATCCTCGCCGGTGAGCACGACGGATGGGCACCCGTCCTTGTGGATCTGGCCCACCACGCGGCAACCGTACTCGGGCAGCCGGAGGCCCTGGCCCCGACGGCGTCGTTGTGGCGCGAGGACCAGGGACCGAGGCAGCGCATTGACCGCTTGCTCGCGACGCCGCGGACCGCCCAAGCCCTGACCCGGGTGGAGGTCATCGCGACCGACGAGGTGGTCGAAGTGTCCGATCACGCGCTGGTGATGGCGACGTTCAGCCTCGACGGCCTGCGCCGCGCCCTGTCTCCGGCCACACATGAGACGGCGGTCGCCGCATGAGCACACACATCACTCTGCTGTCCTGGAACTTCGAGAACAACGGTGGTGGTGACTGCGCCAAGCGCCTTCAGGCGCACGAGAGGCTGGTGTCCCTGAGCCCGCACCTGGTGTTCCGTCAGGAGATGTGGCGCGCGGACGCCGACGGCAACGCGATCCTGTACGAGCTGGAGGGCGTTCTCGGGATGCGCGGCTGGCTCGGCCCGGAATCGTGCACCGCGATCTTCGCCGATCCGCGTTTCTTCCACCCGGTGCGTGAGTGGCCGAAGCCGGGTCCCATGTGGGTGCTGCCGCCCACGGCGCTGAGCATCCGCTATCTGCCCGCAGGCCGCGAGGCCACACCGCTTGCCCTGGCCTCCTACCACCTCAACTACGCATCCAGCACCAACCGTGTTGCCGAGGCGGAGTGGCTGTCCACGTGGGCCGACAAGAAGTGGACCACCCCACAGGGCGAGACCGTACGGATGCCGTGCCTGGTCGCCGGGGACAACAACAGCTATCCACTCCCCGGCATCGAGGGCGACCCCGCACTGCCGGTACTGGACGAGATCCGAGACCGACCCCACCGCCTCCACCGCTCGTTCATAGGCCCGGACGGCACCCGCATGATGGACACCCGCCCCGATGAGGCGCTGCGCACCGCCGGCCTGGAGGACGTGGCCCGCCACTGGTCTGCCAGAACCGGAGACAAGACGGCTGTCTCCCGCACGGTCAACGCCTGCGAGACGCACGGACCGGACTCCCGCATCGACCGCCTCTACGCCACCACCGACCTGCTGGACGCGGTGGCCGGCGTGGATGTGATCGAGGTCCCCCAGGAAGTATCGGACCACCACATCGTCCGGGTCACGCTCGACGGCGACCTCCTTTCCGACGCCCTCAACCAGCAGCCCAGCGCGCTCGAATCGCTGGTCACCCCCTGAGACTGCCACTCGGTGGGACGCACCACGAGCCCGCCCCACCGAGTGGCGTATGACTTCCCAGCTCGCCACGGCCCACAGCCTGGTGAACCGGGATGGCCAGGAAATCACCTGCCGGAGTAGCCCCGTGGCTAACGCTCCGCCGATGACGCCCTGACGTGCGCGTTCCAGACCAATCCGGCACGACTGAACTGGAGTTGAGACTCATGACCCCCAACAACACCTCGATCACCACTGGGCAGTCTCCCGCCACCGCCTCGTCGGACGGGTTCGACCTCGACGTCTCTCTCGTGGAGGTGGCCGACAGCGCCAGCCTGACCAACCTCACAAACGACAACTGCGGCAGCACCTGTGGCGCCTGCACCACCAACGTCGCCTGACCGACGACGACGTGCCTCCAGGCCGGTGCCGGTGTGCCACTGGCGCAGCGGCACCGGCCGCCCGCCCCCCTTATCCCACTCGGAGGTAGTGGTGGCTGTTTCGACTCCAGCGTTCCGAACCAACACAACCGCTCTCGTGCGTGCCGCCGCCCGGCCTGCCTTAACCGGCCCCACGACGCCGGATCTCACTGGCCACTCACCCGCATCCACTGCAGACCGCATGAGGTGGCTACGTGAGGTCTGGGCTGCCGGCGAAGACGCCGAAGTGCTCGAACACGCCGCGCCAGCGCTGGCCGCGCAAGTCGAGGCCTTGTTCGTCGCCCAGGAGCCATCCGCGCGCGACGTGCGGCGCACCGTCCTGTCCGTTGCCCGCTATCTCCTGCGGGCCCAGCACCGGCCGACTCCTTTCGGCTTGTTCGCCGGCATCACCACGGCGGCGGTCGGCCCACGTGCACGGGCGGAGTGGGGCACCCGGCATACCGTTACCGCCCGCGCCGGAGCGGAGTGGCTGGCCACCGTCGTCCAGCGGCTGGAGACCTGCCCCGCTCTGCTCGACCGGTTGACCGTGCTCGTCAACAACACGATCAGCATCCGCGGAGACCGGCTCATCGTGCCGTTCGAGGCAGACGGCCGCGAGGACGGGCCGCGCGCCGTCGAGGCGTCCCTGGCTCTCACCGATCCCGTACGGACAGTCCTCGCGGCAAGCCGGACCCCGATTCAGGTCGACGCACTCGTCGGCAAACTGACCGCAGAGTTCCCTGGGACGGCGCCGGAGCGGGTGCAGCAGCTCGTCGAGGGGCTGGTCCAACGCCGCGTACTCCTCACCGCGCTGCAGGCGCCCAGTACCGAGACCGATCCCCTCGCGTATCTCCTTGAGCAGCTCGACGCAGCTGATGCCGGAGCTGTCGGCCCGGTCGCGGACACTGTGCGCGAACTGCATGCGATTCACGTCGGCCTGACTACGTGCCAGACCTCTGCCGCACGCAAGCAAGTGGCCCAGCGGATGCGGACCCTAGAGCCGGGCCTGCGCCGTCACCCTCTCGCGCTGGACCTGCGCCTGAATGCCCGCCTCGCCCTGCCAGAGGCGGTCGCCCGCGAGGCCGAGCGCGCCGCATGGGCCCTCACCCGGGTGTGCGCCCGCCCGTACGGCACTGCCGCATGGGGTGCCTATCACCAGCAGTTCTACGAGCGGTACGGCATCGGCACGATGGTGCCGCTGGGCGAGGTCGTTGCGGACAGCGGCACCGGTTTCCCCGAGGGATATCCAGGCGCCCCGGCTAGCCCGCGCCGCCCTCAGCTCTCCACCCGGGACGACGCGCTGGTGCGCATCGCGCAGACCGCTGTGCTCGACGGCCGCGACGAGGTCGTTCTCACCGATGAGCTGCTCGCGGACCTGGACGTCGGCCCCGCAAGCCCCCGCGTTCCGCCGCATCTTGAGATCGGCGTCCGCGTGCACGCAGCGACACTCGGGGACTTGGAGCGCGGCAGGTTCCGGCTGGAGGTCGTCAGCGTCTCGCGCGGTGCGGGCGTTTCCTGCGGCCGCTTCCTGAGCGTGCTGGCCCCCGACGACCGCGCGGCCCTGGCGGCGGAGCTGTCCGACCTGCCGGCCGCCGACGCTGACACCGTCCCCGTGCAGCTCTCTTTCTCACCTCTGCTGCCCGAGAGCGCCCACGTGACCCGCACCCTGCAGGTGCTGCCCATCCTCCTGAGCGTTCAGGAACACCGCGCCCCGGCCGACCATGTGCTCACGCCCCAGGACTTGGCGGTGGCCTGCGACGGCCGCCGCATGTACCTGGCCGCCCCCGCGCGCGGCCACCGCGTCGAACCGGTCGGGATGCACGCCCTGAACCTCCTGAACCACACCCCGCCCCTGGCGCGGTTCCTTACCGAACTGTCCCGCGCCCAGTGCGCCCAGGTCACCGTCTTCGACTGGGGCGCCGCCGCGACGATGCCCTACCTGCCCCGGCTGCGCTACGGGCGCACGGTGCTCGCTCCCGCACAATGGCGCCTGGCCGCGGCAGACCTCTCCCGATTTGATCGCCCCTCGGCGAACTGGGACGCCGCCCTGGAGGATTGGCGGACACGACGGTGCGCGCCGCCGCGTGTGTTCCTCGTTGAGGACGACCGCCGACTCTTCCTTGATCTTGACCAGGCAGGCCACCGGACGCTGCTGCGTCAGCACCTCGACCGCGTGGGTACGGCCGTCCTTCACGAAGCTCCGGCCCCCGAGGCGTACGGCTGGTGCGAGGGCCGCGCCCACGAGGTCGTTCTGCCGCTCAAGGCGACTCGGGCCCCCGGGTGGCCTCCGCTGCCGACCCCCACCGTGGCCCGCACGCTCTGCTCGGCGCAGATACAGACGCCCGCCGCCTCGTCAGTATTGCTCGCCGCAGTGTACGGCGACCTGCGTCGACAGGACACCCTCCTGGCGCACCACCTACCGGGCCTCCTCGAACGCCTCGGCGCACCGCCATGGTGGTTCATCCGCTTCCGCGATCCCGATCAGCACCTTCGGTTGCGCATCGCCCTGCCCGACCCGGACGCGTTCGCCGAGACCGCCGGAAAGGTCGCCGCCTGGGCCGAAGAACTGCGCGCGGCCGGGCTGGTGTCAGACCTGCGGTTCCCCACCTCCTACCGCGAGATGGGCCGTTGGGGCTCCGACGCCGCATGGGAGGCAGCCGAAGGTGTCTTTCGGGCGGACTCGCGGGCCATACTCACCCAGCTTCGCGAGCCGCAGCGCCCGCAACAGCGCGCGCTGGTGGTCGCGCACACCGTCGCGATCACCAGCGCCTTCCTCAGCAGCGTCAAGGCCGGCACCCAATGGCTGATCAACCACGTCCCGGCCACAGCTCCGACGCGCGTCCACCGCGGGCAGTTCACGGAAGCCGTACGACTCGCCGACCCCACCCACGGCTGGGCGGCGCTGCGCGCCGAGCCGGGCGGTGCGGCCATCATCACCGGCTGGGCCGACCGCGATGTCGCGCTCGCCGCGTACCGGACGCACCTACCCGGCCCGGACACCGACGGCATTGCGATCGACGACGTCCTCACCTCGCTGCTGCACACGCATTTCGTACGGCACATTGCCGTGAACTTCCCCGAGGAAGAGGTCTGCCTCTACCTCGCGCGCGCCGCCGCCCTGGCCTGGACCGGCCGCGCCGAGAAGAGAAAGGAGACACGCCCGTGATCGCTCCCGCTGCCGAGCTGTCCAGCGCCTTGGCCGACCTCCTGGCCACCCCCGAGAGCGCCCCGATCGGCCCCCGCACTGCGTCCGAGGACCGACAGCACATCGCCTACGGACTCCCTGGGATCGCGCTGCTCCACATCGAGCGCGCCGCGGCCGGACTGGCGCCGTGGCACCGCGCCCACGCCTGGCTCGCCGCCGCTGCCCAGCAACCGTTCACCAGCGGGGCCGACAGCCACCCCTTCTACGGAGCTCCCGCCCTCGCCCAGGCCCTCGCCTGCGCCACCGACCACATGCCCGGCTCCTACGAGCGCGGCCTCAACACCCTGGACGAGCAGATCGCCCGGGACGTCCTGCGGCGCCTCACGGCCGCGCACCGTCGCCTTGACGCCGGACAGCTCCCCAAGATCACGGAGTTCGACACAATCCGGGGTCTGTCGGGCTATGGCGCCTACCTCCTGCGCCGTGACCCGGGCAGCGCCGCGGTACGTACGGTCCTCGACTACTGCGTACGCCTCACGGAGCCGATCACACACGACGGCGAGACCCTGCCGGGCTGGTGGACCCCAACCGCCCCCACGGGCCGGCCGGACCCCGTCCGGTTCCGCGAGGGGCATGCCAACTCAGGCATGTCTCACGGCATCGGCGGCGTCCTCGCCCTGCTGGCCCTTGCCGCCCGACACGACACCCTCGTCGACGGGCACCACGACGCGATGCGCACCATCCTCGCGTGGCTCGACCGCTGGCAGGAGGAGACCGGCCACGGCCCGGCCTGGCCGTACTGGGTCACCCGGGCTGAACTTCGCGACGACCGGCTCGCCTCGTCCACGCCGCGGCGGCCATCGTGGTGCTACGGCACCGCCGGTCTAGCCCGCGCCCAACAGCTCGCCGCCCTCGCCTTGGGCGACAGCCCCCGTCGTATCGCTACGGAGAACGCGCTCGTAGCCGCGCTCACTGACGTCGCACAGATCAAGGCCACCACGGACAACGGCCTGTGCCACGGGTTCGCCGGCCTCGCCCACATAGCCGCCCGGACCGCCGACGACGCCCACCCCTCGACCGCCGGACAGCTCCAGGCCGTCATCCCGCCGCTCCTGGCCACGATCTGCCCGCCCGGCACCGACCCGGTGGCCGCCGCGGCCACCGTGGCGAACGAAGCCGGACCCGGGTTCCTCGACGGCGCCGCGGGCATCGCCCTGGCCCTCTTGGCTCCCGCCACCACCACGCCGCCCCGCACCGCATGGGACGCCTGCCTGCTCATCGCCTGACCACCGCCGATCGAAGGACCCGTCATGCCCTCGGACTGGCACCAGCACAACGTCGCCTTCGCCGACCTCGAGAGCGCACAGCGCGCCATCACCGAACGCCTCGGCCCCGCACTGTTCGCAGCGGAGGAAGCTGGGCAGGTCACCGGCTGGTGGTTCATGAACAAGCAGCCCTGGCCACTGCGTTACCAGGCGCCCGAGCCGTCCCTGCTCGTGGAACGTCTCCTGAACGACCTGGCCGACGACGGGACCATCCGCTCCTGGGTGCGCGGCATCTACGAGCCCGAGACGGTCGCGTTCGGCGGCCGGTACGCCATGGATGCGGCGCACGAGCTGTTTCACGCCGACTGCCGTCACCTGCTCGCCTACTCGCCCGGCCCCGGACACCTCGGCCGCCGGGAGACCCTTGCTCTCCTGGCGAGCGCGATGATGCGGGCTGCCGGTCTGGACTGGTTCGAGCAGGGCCACGTCTGGGTGAAGTACGCCGCCCTGCGCCCGGCCGCCGGACCGATCCCCCCGGAGAGGACTGCCGCCCTGGCCCCGGCGATGCGCACGCTGATGACTGCCAGCACCCCGGCTCTGTGCCGCCCAGGCGGCCCGCTCGACGGACATACCCCGTGGGTGGCCGCCTTCGAGCGGACCGGCGCGGCCCTCGCCGAACTCGCCGCGGGTGGAGGACTTACCCGCGGACTTCGCGCCGTTCTCACACACCACGTTCTCTTCCACGCCAACCGTGCCGGCCTCTCTCCAGAGGAACAGCACGCCCTGTCTCACATCGCAAAAGAGGTAGTCATGGGATCGAGTGAAAACACCCCTTCATCAGCAGGATTGCCGCCCACAGCCGATAGCGTCAGCGCAGTGAACACCCACACCATCACCACCTCTGAAGCCGATGCGGCCCGACTCCGCAATGCCCTGGTCGACCAGGTCAAAGCCAACGGGCAGGCCCGCACCCCCGAGGTCGAGACTGCCCTGCGCACCGTGCCCCGGCATCTCTTCGTGCCCGAGGCGACCCTCGAGGCCGCGTATGCCAACAACGTGGTGGACGTCAAGCACGACGCCGACGGATCGTCGATCTCCTGCGCCTCCCAGCCGGTCGTCGTCGCCCTCATGCTCGACCAGCTCCAAGCCCAGCCGGGCGAACGGATTCTCGAACTCGGCGCCGGCACCGGCTACAACGCTGCTCTGATCGCCCACCTCGTCGGTGACAGCGGCCACGTCACCACCATCGACGTCGACGACGACCTGGTCGCGGGAGCCCGCGCACACCTCGCCGCGGCCGGCTTCACCAACGTGGAGGCAATCACCCGCGATGGCGCCCTCGGACACGCCGAGGGGGCTCCGTACGACCGGATCATCGCCACCGTCGGCGCGCACGGCATCCCGCACGCCTGGCTTGAGCAACTCGCCCCCGGCGGCCGGCTCGTGACCCCGCAGCGGCTCAAGGGCAGCGTCTCCCGATCCATCGTCTACGAGCGCCACGATGGCCGGTGGGTGTCGCGCGGCAGCGAGATGAACACCTTCATGCCGCTGCGCCGAGGCATCGCCGACGACGACCGCCGCGACATCCCGCTCAGCACGGACGGCACCGTACGACTCCACGCGCCGGCGGCCCAGAACATCGATGCCGACGCCATGGCCGGAGTGCTGGAGCAGCCGCGCGCCGAGGAGTGGACCGGCATGATGGTCCGCGCCATGGAGTCGCCGGAGTGGATGGAGCTGTTCGTCTCCTGCACCATGCCGTCGGGCCTGGTCCGTATGCACTTCCCGCAGGCCGCCAAGGGCACTGTGCTGACTGAGGACCCCTACCCCTCGTCGACCGCGGCCGTCGACAAGGGCGCGGTGACCTACCTCGCCCGCCGTCTGTCCGACCAGAAGACGCCCGAGGGCGGCAAGTTGTGGGAGTTCGGCGTCATCGGCCACGGGCCTGGCAGTGACGAGCTGGCCGCGAGGGTCGCCGACACTATCCGTACCTGGGACCGCGAGTACCGCGGACGGGAAGCCACCTTCGAGCTGCAGGCCCTCGACGCCCCCGCCGTCGAGGAGCGTCCCGGCCGGTTCGTCATCGACAACCCCCTGAACCGGGTCATCGTCGACTGGCAGTGACACCCCGCCCCAGTGGTCGGTGCCCGACGGCCACACGCCGGCGGGCACCGTCGTTTCCGCACCTCTCCGATCTCACCCCCGGGGACACTCATGGACCCGCACGGACCCATAGCCCAGCGCTTCCCGCTCGTCGCCCGCTTCCGGCCCGCCTGCCTGCCCCTGCCCAAACGCGTCCGCGCGCTCACCGAACTGGCTGACAACGCCGCCGACAAGGCGGACCAGGGCCTGGCCTCCGCGGTCTACAACCAGGCCGCCCTCCTCACCTCCGACCTCGACCTGCCCGAGTCGGCCCGCACGATGTGCCACCAGCACGCCGCCGCCTACCTCCACGCCTGCCCCCTGCCGGGTATGACCGCGATCCGGGCCCTCGAACCCGTCGTCAACCTCGCACGCCTCCAGATCCGCGCCGGGCACGCCGACGACGGCCGCCAGCACCTCCTCACCCTGTACAACGCCGTCAGCACCGGCGCCCCTGCCCAGTTCGACGGCATCGCCGTACCAGCCGACCTCACCACCAGCCCCGAGGACCGCCAAGAAGTCCGCGCCTGGCTGTGGCGAGTGCTCCTCGCCGACGGAACACGAACCCTGACAACTGCCGGCCGCTGGGCCGAAGCACTCGCCCACATTGAGGAACACCACGGCGTCGGGCAGAGGATGTTAGACGGCCGCCAGGTAGCCGTCCTCACCGCTCTCACCACAGGTGACACTCTCGCCGCCGAGGAACTCCTGGCGCACACGGAGCCCGGGGAGCCGTGGGAGAACGCCGTCACAAGCTGCCTGACCGTCCTGTGCCGACAGGCAGCCGGCCAACCATTCCACCGCCAGCTGCAGGATTTGGTGGCCACCTACCTCGTCCACTCGGACGAACAAGGCATAACCGTCTTCAACACCCGGCTCGGCCTCACCGTGCTGGACGCGGTCACCTCCCACGATCACCCGGCCGCACGCCTGGTAGTCGCGGAACTGCACCGCCGGGCGACAGAGATGACCGACGGGTACGCCGCCCGGGAGATCCTTGCGCACCCATCGTTCACAGCCCTCGCGACCGATCACGAGGCGCAGGACTGCCGTGCCCTCCTCGGTACCTGCGCGCTCGGCGCGGGCGCCTTCCCCGCCGAACTGCACGACGAGGTGAAGACCGCGATACACGTCAGCGACCGCGTCATCCGGAGCAGCGTCGCAGCCCTCACGAGGCGGTCGGCAGTGCCGTAGCTGCAACAGAACACGGCCGCTGACGTTCCGGCAAGGAAGGGGGTTGCGCAGTACGTCAACCCCGCAGTGGTCCGCAGGGACGGTGACGACCGCGACAAGCCTCACCACTACCGCCAACACGGCCGGGCCCCATCGGCTGGGAGGCGGAGGACGGACCCAACACTCCATGAACTTCGCCTCCTGGCCCGCACTGCTCGTCGTCGACGTCGAAGGCAACGGGACCAACCCGCCCGATCTCGTCGAGGTCGCCGCGCTGCCTGTTCGGGACGGCGCTCCCGACAAGAACACCGCGAAGGCGTGGCTGACCCGCCCGAACCGTCCCGTCACCGCCTTCGCAACCCGGGTACACGGCCTGTCCAACAACGACTTGGCCGACAAGCCGGCATGGGCAGAGATCGCGGGCCAGGTGCACGCCTTCCTGGGCACCGTGTGGGTGTGCGTGCACAGCGCCCACACCGACTACCGCGTGCTGCGCGCTCATCTTCCGGGCTGGGAACCGGCCGGCGTGCTGGACACGCTCCGGCTCGCCAGGGCCACGTTCCCGGACCTGGACGGATACAGCCTGGATGCCCTGATCAAGCACCTCCAGCCGGACCTGAGCGAGGCCCCGGCGCAGCGGCACCGGGCCACGTTCGACGCCTTCGCCACGGCGCAGCTCCTCATCGCCATGACCGCCCACTACGAGACGTGGGACCAGTTGGTGGCCGCGGCCGTGCCGCCCGGCCTGCCCGGCGCCCCCGAACCAGACAAGGACCCCACCCTGTGGTGACCTCCACCCAGCCGATCCGTATCGGCGTGCTCGGTACCCATTCCACCGGCAAGACCACGCTCCTCAAGCGCATAGAGATGGAACTGCGTGCAGAAGGGATCACCGTGGCGCGCACCGGCCGGCTCGGCAAGCGTGCCGCCGCGGCCGGCCTGCCGAAGATGCAGCACCACACCGCGCAGTCCACCGAATGGATCATCGCGCAGGGCATCGCCGACGAGATCGCCGCGAGAGCCCAGGGCGCCGGAGTCGTCCTCGTCGACCGGGCCGCCCACGACGCCCTCGCCTATTTTCACGCCGCGCTGGAGTACCGCGGCGAAGCTCCTCCTCCCCGGGGGGGGAACGCGAACGTCTCCTCCTACTCGCCTCTACCCAACTGCCCAAGTACGACCTGCTGTTCGCGACGGTCCTCGATGAGAGCGTGCCCGTCGACACCAGCCACGACTACGACCCCCGCTACCGACGGCTCGTCGACCAGCACGTGCACCGCCTCCTGGACAGCGACGACATCCCTCACCTGCGCGTACACAGCGACCCTGACAGTCAGGCCCACACCGTCGACGTCGCCTCGAAGATCTGTCTGCAGGTGCCCCTCGTATGACACCCACACCCACACCGCCGGGGGCACGATTGCCATCGCCGGGAAGACCGTGTCCCGGCTCGGGTTGGGCGCCATGCGCCTCACCGGCCCCGGCATCTGGGGAGACCCCGCCGACCGCGACACCGCGCTCAGCATTCTCCACCAGGCCGTGGACACCTACGGCATCAGCCACATCGACACCGCCGACGCCTACGGCCCCCACACCGCCGAGCAACTCATCCATGACCCGCTCTTCCCGTATCCGGACCACGTGCTGATCGCCACGAAGATCGGCATGGTCCGCCCCGGACCGGGCCAGTGGATGCCACTGGGCAATCCCTAGTACCTGCGGGCCTGTGTGGAAGCGAGCCGGAGGGCTCGGATCACGTGAGACCGCCGCCACTGGAACCAGGCCCCCACCTGCGCTTGGGCACCCCTATGCCGCCGACGCCCCGTGACCAGCACCGGGAGCGCAGAACTCGACCTCCTTGCCCGGCTCTGCGGCCAGTCCCCGCAGCAGTTGCAGAACCTCCTCGACCAACTGGTCCGCTCCCGCCTGCTGGCCGGCTGGCGGCACATCGGCGACAAGGAGATCTCCTGGCACTTGTCACCGCAGATCAGAGTGGGCCAAGCAGCAGTTCAACGGTGACGGGACAGCTGCCAGCTATTGGTGGGTGCACCCCGCATCTGCTGACTGTCCTGCCTTCACGGGAGAGTGACACATCACTCAGCAGGAACAACCAGTTTTCGCTCATGCGTACTATCTCTCTATTCCGGCAGGCTGCCGCAGTGATGTCCTGCGGGCCATCCGGTCACCGCAGACGGATTATCTCCATCCACTGGCGCATACGGTTCCTGCTTTCACCACCGTGCTCGCGCACTGCAGAAGGGCTCATGTCATGTCTGAAATCCAGGCCAGCAGTACAGAATTGACGTCGCAGTACATCGCACAGATCACAGGTGACCTGGAGCGCAACACCAAGGAGCAGGAACGTATCGGGGTGGAAGTGGAGGCCCTGCAGGAGCAGCTGCGCACCTTGCAGCATGACCACACCGTGTTGGTGAACATGCAGCAGGCGCTCGGCGGCGCGAGCCCCGCCGCCGAGGCGGCCCACCAAGGCAGTTGTGTCCGTGCCCCGCCAAGCTGCTGCCGAGCCCAAGCGGAGCAGGTCGAAGAAGACCGCCGCCGCGGGTGTGGGCAAGGCGGCGTCCAAGAAGCCCGCCGCTGAGGCCTCGTCCGCCAAGGCAGCCGGCAAGCCGTCCCTGGTCGATCTGATCCGCAACCACCTCAAGCAGCAGAACGAGCCGCGGTCGGCGGCCGAGATCTCCTCCGCACTCACCCAGGCCCACCCCGACCGCACCATCAAAACCACCGTGGTGCGCACCACGGTCGAAGGGCTGGTCGCCAAGAGCCACGCCCACCGCACCAAGCAGGGTTCATCCGTCTTCTACACCGCCGCCACCGCCCCGCAGTCCGCTGAGGTCGAACCGCAGCCGGAGGCAGTAGCCGGCTGAGCAGTCGCGGGAGTACCCACGGCACAACCAGCGGGCCCGTCTCCGGTGTCGCCAGGCTGGAACGTCAGTGCACAGGGGCCAGGCGGCGGGCGGCGGTCCGTGACTGTACGGGTGCCGAGCACACCAGGTAGCGGATTTTGCTCGGGTCCTGTCCCATGACCCCGCCGCTACAACCGCAGACTCCAGCGTGTCTTCTACATCTCGGCACTGTTCAGCATCCGGTACTGCGAGGACTCTCGCCGGTTCTACGACCGCAAACGCGCCGAGGGCAAGCGCCACATCCAGGCTGTCCTCGCTCTCGCTCGCCGACGCGTCAACGTCCTGTGGGCTCTCCTGCGTAACGGACGGCGCTACGAACTGACACCTCCACTGCCGCTTGTGGCTTGACAGACAGCATTAGGAATCGGTGGCCCGCTCGAAGAAGCTCAATTAACTCTTGCCTTGCTCGCTCAAAAACAGTTTCTCAAATCGCTGATACTCTCCCCGCAGGTTAAAGATCCCTGTGTAGCTGGCCAGGGTTGCGAGGAAGAGACGAGGCCCCGCCCAGGCACCAGGCGACCACAATCGGATCAACCACGCCGGAGCCGTACCAATATCTTGGGACAGTTCAATCCACGACGCCGTGTCGGCGGCATGCTCACCATGCGCCATCGACGACCCGCTCGTCCAGGCATACCCCTCGATGCCGATTCGGCGCTCAAGGTTCTCGCTGAGCCAGTCAATCGACAGCGGCGTGATCTCAGTGGCACGAGGGCGCTTCTTCAAAGGCCAGCCCCGGCCCTTTGCATAACTCTCGATGTCGGCGATGTCCTTCGCAGGATGCCGGTAGGTCCCATGCTCGTCGTCGATTTGGCCCTCGTTGTCGATGACCTGGTCGGCGTCAGTGAGACCACCGCCGAGCATTTCACTGAGACGGATACCTGCCGAGAGTCGTGCGAGGCGACGCGTCAGGGCACGTTGCAGACGCTCGTCAGTGGTGATGGTCGGGTCGATCACCGCTGTGGCCCACAGACACGCCTCAAAGACGCCCCGCGCGACCGAGACCGCGCCCATCAACGAAGCTTCCGCACGAAGCAAGACGGCGAAACCCCGAAGCTGATCGGCAGCGCTCAGGATGTTAACCGCCGCTTCGTACCTGAGGATCTTCCCAGCCGGTTCGGCGCGGCCGCCGAGCAGGACGTCTGGGGCCGTCATGTCCTCGCGCGCTGAGCTCGCGTGTTCCATCTTCCAGGGCTTGAGGCCCAACTGCGTGAACCCATCTGCCATTTCATCGACCGCCGCCGCGAGCGCGTCACGACGCTCACGCGCCTCCTGCGCGCCTCGCTTGATCCGGCCGAGCATTTCCATCGCCCAGACCTCGTCGTTCTGGCCTACATCGCTCTCCCCTGTCACCCGACACAGCCTGCCAGAAGGCACCGACGTAGGAATCGCATTTTTCGTCGCGGAATCGCGCCCCGGGGGATCGTGTCCCGTGAAGTGGTGTAGCCGGGCCGCGGCCCGGAACGCGCGGGTGTCTGCCCGGGGCGTGCATCCGCTAACGGTGCACGCTCCCTGAACAAGGGCAGGCCATCGCGCAAGTCTCCCTGGTGAACGGGCAGTTCAACCGGAGGAGCACGCGATGGCCTTGTCCCAGTCTGAGCTGATGCGGCTGCTGGAGTCACTACGTCGGGCCGATGGAGTTGAAGCAATCAGGGTGGTGTGACGGCGGCCTTCGTAAGCTCCCCGCTGGCGGCCACTTACAGCGAAATCTATGGCCACGGGCTTCCCCGAGTACGGCCAGATACTGCCCCGCTCCCAAGATCCAGATCTCGTTCGGCGAGGGTCGGGCGGGTGAAGAACAGCAGGGAGATCATGGAGATCCTGGAGGCGTACGACCTCACGGGGAGTTATCGTGCCGCGGCCGAGCTGGCCGGGTGCGACCACCACACGGTGGCCCGGTACGTGAAGATGCGGGCCGCGGGCCAGAATCCGGAACAGCGCCGTCACCGGTCCCGCGCGATCGACGACTATCTGCCGAAGATCGAGGAGCTGGTGGTCCGCTCGCAGGGCCGGATCCGCGCGGACGTGGTCCACAAGAGGATCGTCGCGATGGGCTTCACCGGCGGGGAACGCACCACCCGCCGCACGGTCGCCGAGGCAAAGGCCCAGTTCAGGGCCGGTCGTCGGCGAGTTTACCGGCCGTGGGTGACCGAGCCGGGGCTGTGGTTGCAATACGACTTCGGCGACGGGCCGGTCATCGGCGGGCGCAAGACGGCGCTGTTCTGCGCCTGGCTGGCCTGGTCCCGGTTCCGGATCGTCATCCCGATCTGGGACAAGACGCTGCCGACGGTCACCTCGTGCCTGGACGCGACGTTCCGCAGGATCGGCGGGATCCCGGCCTACGTCCTCACGGACAACGAGAAAACGGTCACCACGGACCACATCGCCGGAATCGCGGTCCGCAACCCGGAGATCGTCGAGGTCGCGAGGCACTACGGCACGACCATACGGACGTGTCTGCCGGCGGACCCGGAGACGAAGGGCGGCTCGGAGGCGACGGTGCGGATCGCCAAGGCCGATCTCGTGCCGAAGGCGGTGAACCTGCGCGAGCACTACAAGACGTTCGCAGAGCTGGAAGCGGCCTGCCGCACCTTCTGCGACGAGGTCAACTCCCGCACCCACAAAGCGACTCGGCGCAAGCCTGTCGAGCGGCTCGCGGAGGAAGCCCAGCGATTGCACCCGCTGCCGCGGCGTCCGTTCACCGCCGCGTTCGGCACCACCCGCAGGGTCAACTGGGAGTCCACGATCTCGGTCGAAGGAGTGCGCTACTCGGTCCCGCACGAACTGATCGATGCCCGGGTCTGGGCCCGTTTCCACGGCGACGAGCTGATCGTCACCGCCGTCGACGAACACGGCTCGGCGCACGAGGTCTCCCGCCACCGCCGCGGCCAGCCCGGCACCCCGGTCCTGGAGGACGCCCACTATCCGCCGCGCGAGGACAAGGAGGCCGACCGCCGGCCGAAGGCAAGGTCCGCGGACGAGGCCGCGTTTCTCGCGCTCGGCCCTGGCGCCGCGTCCTGGCTGGTGGAGGCCGCTGCCGGCGGAGTCAGAAGGATCAAGGCGAAGATGGCCGAGGCCGTCGCCCTGTCAAAGCTCTACTCCATAGCGGAAGTTGACCGCGCTCTGGGCACCGCCGCGGTCACCGCCCGCTTCGCGGACAAGGATCTGCTCTCGATCCTCGACTACCAGGCCGTCCACGACCAGGCCGAGCCAGTCCGCCGCAGCGAGGAGCACTCCCTGCAGCCCGGCACCTCCGCCTGGTCCACCTTCGGCACCACCCCGACGACTCCCGACGTCTCCGAGTACGACGAAAGCGATCTCGCCTGATGGCCACCCCTCTGCGCACCGTTCACGGCACCAACGGCGACCCGCTCGCCGAGGCCATCGAGCTGACCAAGCGACTCAAACTCCCGCACCTGCGACGAGTGCTGGCCGATCTGGTCCCCACCGCGAAGGCCCAACGCTGGGACCCCGCCGAGGTCGTCCGTGTCCTGCTGGCCGAGGAAGCCGCTGGCCGCGACCGCGCCAACCTGAACACCCGCCGCAAGCGGGCAGGGTTCCCCACCGGCAAGACCTTCGGCGACTGGCTGGAGACCAAGTCCTCGATCCCCAGGGCCACTCAGGACGCGCTCAAGACCCTCGAATGGATCGGGCGGCGGGAGAATTTCTGCATCTGTGGACCCTCCGGCACGGGCAAGAGCCACTTCACCGAGGCCCTCGGGCAGACCGCGGTCGAAGCTGGCCTGACCGTCGCCTGGTTCACCATCGAGGACCTCGGCGCCCTCGTCCGCCGACACCGCGCGGACGACTCCATCGCCCGGGCCCTCGCGAGGATCATCCGCTCGGACCTGATCATCATCGACGACATCGGGCTCCTGCCCGTCTCACCGGACGCCGCTGAGGGCTTCTACCGCCTGGTCGATGCCGCATATGAACGGCGCTCGATCGCGGTTTCGAGCAACCTCCACCCTTCTGGATTCGACGAGATCATGCCCAAGACCCTCGCCACCGCGACGGTCGACAGGCTCATGCACCACGCTCACATCGTCGTCACCCAGGGTGACAGCTACCGGCTCACCGAGGCCACGTCCGGACAGGGAGTGAAGCCCTTCAGCTGATCCACGCCAACCGAAGGCGGGGAGATTATCTGGCCGCGAGTGGGGCGATCATGCCTGCCACCAGCGGGGATGTCTCAAGGCCGCCAGCGGGGACGATCAAGAGGCCGTTGACAGTGGTGTGCGAGCGCATCCTGCAGGAGCTCATCGAAGCCGAAGCCACCGAGACGATCGGTGCCGCCCCGGGTGAACGCTCCGAGACGCGCACGACCTGGCGCAACGGACACCGCGAACGCCTGCTGACCACGCAGGCCGGCGACCTGGACCTGAAGATCCCGAAGGTGCGGACCGGATCGTTCTTCCCCTCCCTGCTGGAACGCCGACGGCGGATCGACCGGGCGCTGTTCGCCGTGATGATGGAGGCATACGTGCACGGCGTCTCCACCCGCAACGTCGATGACCTGGTCAAAGCCCTCGGTGCGGACAGCGGGATCTCCAAGTCCGAGGTCTCCAGGATCTGCGGCGAACTCGACGCAGAACTCGCGGCGTTCAAGGAACGGCCGCTGGATCACACCGTCTTTCCCTACGTCTTCCTGGACGCCACCTACTGCAAGGCCCGCGTGAACCACCGGATCACCTCGCAGGCCGTGGTCATCGCCACCGGGATCTCCGCCGCCGGGCACCGCGAGATCCTCGGTGTGATGGTCGGTGACAGCGAATCGAAGCCGTTCTGGACCACGTTCCTGCGCAGCCTGCGGGCCCGCGGCCTGGAGAACGTCCAGCTGGTCATTTCCGACAGCCACAGCGGACTGGTGGCCGCGATCCGCACCGTCTTCCTGGGCGCGGCCTGGCAAAGGTGCCGGGTTCACTTCGTCCGGGACGTTTTCTCGGTGATCGAGAGGGGTTCTGGGGAGATGGTCGCCGCCACCATTCGCACGATCTTCGCGCAGACCACCGGCGAGGCGGTCCGCACCCAGCTGAACGTGGTCGCCGACATGCTCGGACGGCAGTTTCCGAATGTCAAGAAGATGCTGCTGGACGCCGCAGTCGACATCACCGCGTTCGCGGACTTCCCGTCGGCGCACTGGAAGAAGATCTGGTCGACAAACCCGCTGGAACGGCTGAACCGGGAGATCAAACGGCGGGCCGACGTCGTCCAGGTCTTCCCCAACCCCGCCGCCCTGGACCGACTCGCTGCGGCGGTCCTCTGCGAACTCCACGACGAATGGCAGGTCTTCGACCGCCGCTACCTCTCCGAAGCCTCCATGGCCGACCTCTGCACCACCAAGCCAACCGAACGCGAACCGCAGATCACCGCACAACCGGAACCGAAACTGCTGCCCTGACTACACCACCCAGCGGGACATGACCCCCGGGTGCGGTGCAGCACGCTCAGATCCGTCTGATGCACGCGACATCTCGATCGAGAGAGCCCACGGCCTAGTGGGCACACCGTCGTGCAACGCGCGCAACCAACCCCGCGTGTTTGTCGGGAGCGGGCGAGCAAGCGCTTTACCGCTGAGTGTCAGTGGGGCTCGATAACCTCTGCCCCATGGGAACCTACGATGACAAGTCGCGCGACTATGACCGACGCGCCGGCCAAGCGCTGGTCGCCTTCTACAACCTGGCCAAGGCTGGTGGCGGGCACAGCGGGGAAGCAGTTGAGCCTGTATACCGCGACCTGCTGAATGCGGCTGAGTCAACGTTCCGAGCGGGTGTCGAGGCAGGCGACTTGGAGGGAGTCAAGGCCGGCTGGAACGAGCTCGTTGACGTGGTTGCGCATATCGCCCACGCCAACGCCCGGGTGGGCACCGTGCTGCTGGCCACGGCGGTGAACCATCTGGAAGAGAGCCCGGAAGAGGTCATCAGCAAGGTGATGGTGGAAGTAGAGAAGAACAGCTGACCCTCCCCAAGGCGGCAAAACCTGTCACCTCTGACTGGCCCTCGCAGGACGTCAAGACGTCTCGTCCCCGGCAGCTGTAGTGCCGGAGACGAGACCTTTTAGCGGAGCTCAGCTTGATGTCGAGCCGTTCCACGTTCGCGAGCTCCACGCCCCGTGAACGCGCCGCCTGGCCCTGCGTTTATAGGCCGCGCGCCGGCACATCCCTCGCCGGGTGGGCGGCCCGGCACCGCGCCCGGGGCGCGGCCAAGCGCTGCTAGCGTGGCCCGGTGACACCGAATGGCGCTCCTCACGCGGAAGTTGACCCGTCCCGGCTGGCGGACGTCTCGCACACTGCAAAGGCCCTCATGGCGCTGGGAGCCAACGGGGAGCGGGCGCTAGCCCACCTTCGCACCGCCGCGCAGATGCTTCAGGAGCACGAGCGCTGGCCCAGGCCGTTCGAGACCGTTCAGGCGTCCTGCCGGTCCGCTCTGGATGCGCTCCTCAAGGAAGCCGGGGAAGACTTCGCGGGTCCCCGCGACGCCCAGCAGCAGGTCAACAACGAGGTCGCGGGCCTCATCAGGCAGGCTGGACGGCAGCGACAAACCCCACTGGGCAAGTTGCTCACGGCTCTCGACGCAGCCGACGTGCCAGATGCTTTGGAGCCGAAAGCCGGCCTCGGAGCGAAAGTCGAGCGGCTGATCCGCATCCCCAAGGACCACTTGCCGGTTCCAGCCGACCCTCAACCGGAGTACGAGGCGCTCCGCGAACTCCTTGACCTGGCCCAGGATCTGGATGCGCTGCCCGCTGACAGAGATAGCCAGCGGGCGCTCGTTGAAATCCTGCGCCGCATCCGGCAGGCCCGACAGGCGTCCGGAGCGACCGAAGAAGCGGCCGGGCCGGACGACCTCGACGGCTTGCGGAGCGCGTGGGCCTACCAGGAACGCAAGAAGCAGATCGGCGGCGGTTTCCGGCGGCACCAGCTGGCTCACCTCGTCACCCAGCGCACCGGAACCGTCCCCGGGGGCGGTGAGGAGGAGGCGTTCCGGGCTTGGGCGAAGTTCTACCAGCGAACCTCCGGAAGTCTTCACGGCGGCGGGGCCGAGGACGAGGCGAGCACCCGCAGCCTTTTCGTCGACCTCATGGCCCACGTCGAGCAACTCCTGCTCGACCTGCCCGCCTTGGCCCCGTTGCTGGTCCAGCTCGCCCGAGCCGAGGCGCCAAGCGCCGAGGACGCTGCGGCCGTAGCCGCCGTCCACCAGCCCTGCGCGATCAGGTGGTTCTTCGCCAACGCCGTCAGCGCCGACTAGCTCGATCTGGTCAATACGGCTCGGCTGTTGCCACAGTCGGAGCACTGGTCGGCCCAGCCGTACCTGGAACGCATCGCGCAGGCGGATCCCCAACGTGCCCTGGACTGGTTGCTGCGGCAGCAGGGCACGTTCACAGACGTTGATCCGGGCGTGCTCGGCGGTCTTCTTCAGGTGGCCCGCGCCATCGGCGGGACTTCCGCTTGCGTTGTGCGTGCCGTCCTGGACCAGGAAGGCACGGTCGAGGCGCTGTGGCACGAGCTGGTGGTGTGGCTGATCGACATCCCGGGCAGCGAGCGGGACGTCGACTGGGTGGAGGTGGCCAAGCGGGTGCTGGTGCACGTTGTGGAGCACCCCGCCGGGCAGCACTGGGAGCTTCAGTCGCAGCTGGGAGAACTCCAGCGCGCCGCGTACGGCCCGGACGGCGCCGGGGAGGCGGCCGTGGTGCGGGCCGTACGCGGCGCGCTGGAGGCAGTCGTCGAGGCTGCCGTTGCGTCCGAGGGGGAGCATGCTCCGCTCGACCGGGCGGACGACCTGCGCCAGGTCGTGTCCGCTGATGACTTTGGCCCCTCCGCCACTCGGATCGCGGTCCGCGCCCGCCTGGACTTCGCCCGGACCGAGTTCCAGCACGGCGTCCGCTCGCGACTGCCCGCGGCCCTCTGACTCGCCTGGGCAACCTAGAGATGGTCGGTGCCGATACCGTCGACCTGGTTTCCACCGCCCTCGACTACTGCCCGCCCGATGCCCTGCCGGAGCTGGAGAACGACCTCACGGACGCGCTCGGCCCAGCCCCGACCGGGGCCGCCCTCGACGCGGGCCGCAGCGCTCTGGCCAACTGGACGGTCCCGGCTCCGGCCGGGTGGTCCGTGGTGTGGTCGCTGTCCCCGGTGCTGCCCACGTCCGTGCTTGCCCCGTGGCAGCCCGTCGTCGACGCGGTGGCCTCCCAGCTCGGGCCCGCTCCAGCCAAACCTCTGCCGCGCTTTCGGATCGTCCCCTACCTCGGCACGCTCACCGAGTCCGGGCAGGACCTCGCGGCTGCGGCCACCAGCCAGGGCGCGCCGGCGGCCGCCGCGCTTCTGCGGCAGCGGCAGCAGGCCGGTTCCCTGTCCCCGGAATTTACCCAGATCGTCCTGGGCCAGCTCATTGCCACCGACCCGGCCCGATGGGCCGCCGATGTCCCGCGGTCTCAGTGGCGCTCGAGGATCACACTCTGCAACAGTCCTACCTGGCCGCGCTGCACGCCCCCCTGACCGCCGCCCCGTGCCCGCTCCCGGATCACGAAGCCACCACGAAGGCTGTCATCACGGCACTGTGGGACCTACTCAGCGCCCCCAGCGTCGCGGCCCCGGTCCAGTCGCAGGCACAGGTGACCCTGTGTCTGGCGTTGAGCGAGGCGTGGACGCGCGGCACCGACATCGGAACCATCTCAGGAGCGCTCACCGTCTGGCTGGAAACGGGCGTCACTGCCTGGACCGAACCGGTCACCGAGGTGACCGACCCTCTGTCGGCCGCGCACCAAGAAGTCGGCGGCCTCGCACTCGACGCCCTCATCCGATACGGCCTGACGTTCGTCACCGCCCCCGCCGAACTCACCGTGGCCGTAGAAGCCCTTCTCGACGGCATCCTCGACAGAGGAACCGACGGCCGCGCCCTGGCCGTCATCGGCCATCACCTCCCCGCTCTAATTCAGCATGCGCCTTGCTGGACAGACCGGCACCAAAAAGATCTCTTCGACCTCGACAAAACGTTCGTGCCCGCCGTCCTCGGGATCAACGCCCGGCGGAGCATCGACGCGCACGGGATGCGGATCCTGCGACGCCTCGACCCGGTCAAGCTCGCCGCCTACCTGAGCCGCACCAATGGCGGCGACACGACTCACGCGTCGCTCTGGCGGTACTGCGCGACCCTGCTCCTGGCCAAGCCGGCCGACCTCGGAGGACGACCAGAGTTCCTCGCCCTCCTGAGCACCCACGAGGGCGGCCCGGCGGCGATCTCTCGGCTGCTGGCCAACGCCGAGCGCCTCCTACCCCGCACCGCCACTCCGGAGAACACAGCGGACGTCGAGACTGCCATCGCGTTGTGGCGCAACGTTCTCGCGCTCGACCTTCCCGGATCGGCCGGCCACCTGCAGGGGGCCGGGAACTTCGCCTACACCGCCGCGCTGGACGACGCGCTATGGCTGGAGCTGACCGCCCAGACCCTCAAGAGCACTACGGACATCACCAACATCACGGCCGTGGCGCGGCGCGCGGCGCGGCATCCGGGCCTCGAAGCCGCCCACCACATCCTCGCGGTCCTCGTTGCCGCCGAAAACCCCGAGAACTCTCCCATGGCGGCGTTCCGCACCGCGGAGATCAAGAACGCGGGCATCGCGCTATGGCAGACGTCCCAACCCGGCACACCGGGCCGCACGGATCTTGGCCAAGCCCTCGCCTACCATTACGACTTCCTCGAGGGCGCCGTGGAGGTCTGAGGCTAAGAAACCGCCTAAACAGTGAGCTCTTTCAGCAGTGCCGCTCCAGAGTGAGGATGGCGGCTGCGATTGACGACATTCGGTTCGGGCTGCACCGGGCTCTGCGGAAGATCCGCCAGGACTTCAGCCGTGCGACGCCGCGCTCGACCGGTGCGCGTGCCGCCGACAGCGCGCGGTTGACGTCTTCGAGCTGGAGGACCTGGAAGACCGAGCCAGGCTCCGAATGACTTTCGACAAGGCGGATGAGAACGAATCCACAGCGCCCTCTGAGGCCCCTCCGGACGTCGACATGGACGAGAAGCATTACAAGCTGCTCAGCAACTCCTAGAGGTCGGCCCCACGAATTACCTCGCCCATCAGACGAGAAGTGGTCTGGTAGGCGTTACCTATACGTCCGAGGCAACTACTCCACGCCCTCATGCTCTCCGAGTCTGGAGCCTTCGCTTCGTTTGGGTTATTGATCAAAACCTCTATCGCAGCAAGACCGTCCTCCAGGTGCCTGCGCACTTCGTTTGCCGCCAGTATCACTTCACGGCGACCGGTCGACCAAACGTCATCGTGGTAACTTGTCCAGACAGCAGCGCATGCTTTCTTTGCCGGTCTCCCACTCACCGGCTCGTCATCGATAAGTGCGTGCTCAATGTCGCGCAAGGCCCCTATCGCGTCGTTCACCTTGTCCTTGAAGCAGCTGAAGCGCTCCGCAAGGGCTACCTCATGCCGCGTCACCTTCTCGTGCTGCGCGGTGTGGTGGATCTGATCACGAGCCGTGCGCCCAGCGATGACTGACCCGAGCGCAGCCCCCGCAGCGCTGGAGAACCCCGCTACGGCCGAAGCCAACACTACCGACGTGGCCTGATCCATAGCTGACGATTCTGCCGCACGGCCGCACGAACGTCACCCCCTCAACTGCGGCTCGTCGAAGCCGACTTGGCTACGCGAGAGGGGGATCGGAAGATCATGTCTCAGACAGGAAACCTCCCCTCAGGAGTCCCGAAGCCGACTGAAACTCTGGGCTACCAGACCATTCGGTGGTGTCAGAGGTACATCGTCCAGCCGGATGGAGACCGAGCCGGGGAATCCTGGCATTTCGCTCCTGAGCAATTGCGCTTCGTTTTGTGGTTCTACGCCATCAAGCGATGCGCCGTAGGGCGGGCGTACCTCGCTTCCCTCGAATATCTGCGAGGCGAAACGAGCAAGTGGGTAGAAGAGCAGGGCTTCGGCGTAATTGCGTGACGCCCGATTTGTGATCATGCGAGGCTGAGGAGTGCGAGCGGGCGTCGGGGGTCGCGTGCGTTACAGCGCAGGCTGGCCTTCCGGCTGTCCGTTGGGCTCCGATGGCGAGGTTTGCGCCAGACGGCCACCGCGCGGGGCACGTTGCCGGCTCCTTCCCTGAGGCGTCCTCGGCGAAAGTGGTGTCGCGGACGTGGTGCAGGAACTCGATCTGCCAGTGGTCGAGGACGAGTCGGGCGAGCTGGGCCGAGATGGCCTGCTCGGCGATGAGGCTGGTGACGGTGTAGACGGTCTTGGCGGTGGCCTTGCCGGTCTTGCGGTCGGCCGCCCGTCCTAGCGCGCGATAGTGGCACTGGTGTACCTGCGCGAACACACCACCCTGGCGAAGATCGCTGCCGGGTTCGGGATCAGCGAATCCACCGCCCACGCCTACACCAGCGCGGTCATCGACCTCCTCGCCGACTGTGCTCCGGGCCTGCTGAAGGTCCTACGCGAGCAGGATCCGGACTTCGTCCTCCTGGACGGCACGCTCGCCGAGTGCGACCGGGTTGGCGACGGACGGGCCGACTACTCCCACAAGCACCGCCGGCACGGGGTAAACGTGCAGATAGTCACCGATCCGGACGGCCGGCTGCTGTGGCTCTCTCCCGCGCTGCCGGGCCGCTCCCACGACCTGACCGCCGCCCGCACTCACCGGATCATCCGCATCTGCGAGCGCCAGGGCGTCCCCATCCTGGCCGATCTCGCCTACCAGGGCGGTGGCCCCTGGCTGACCACGGGCATCAAACGCAGGCCCCTGCGGAAACTCACCCCTACCGAGAAGACCGTCAACCGGGCTCTGGCCGCGGCACGGGCACCGGTTGAGCGCGGCGTGGCCTGCCTGAAGTCCTGGCGGATCTTCCGCAGGTCCCGCTGCAGCCCCAACCGCATGACGTCAATCGCCAAAGCCATTCTCACCCTGGAGCGGCAACGCTGAAGAGGTTCAGTGATCTTCAAGCGCAACACCGTCGTGCTCACGATCACCATCTGGTTGGTGGAGGTCTTGCCACTTGATTGCCAGACGTCCCGCCTGTGGGTGAAGGCTGGTCCGGGCGGCGTTGGCGCGGCTCAGCGCCGACAGGCGGCTGGGAGCAGGCACCGGCTCATCACCACGGGGTTCAGGAGCTGATCGGTAGGTCTTCGCGTGCCTGCTCGAGGTCGGTCGCCCAGATCCACAGCCGGTGCTGGGGCGGTACCTGGTGGTAGCCGTAGAGGCCCACCTCGGTCAGCGTCCGCAGATCGACGCACACCCGTTGGTAGGCCTGGGCGATCGCCTCGGCCGGATCGGGCAGTTCCCGGGCGCCGAGTTTGATGCAGGCCCGGTACTCGTATCCCAGCAGGAGGTCCTGCCCGAACTGGGCCCAGGCGCCGAGTTGCTGTGTCCAGGCTGCCTCCGCCTCGTCCAGCAGCAGGTTCAGGTCCTTGGTGGGCGGGATGGAGGGGTAGATGAGGAAGGTGGCCGCCCAGCCGAGCGCCACCATGTCCAGGTTGAACGTGCGCCGGCGGGGGTCGTCGCGTGGCGGCAGCGGATCGGAGGCGCTGCCGGTGAACCAGGGAGCGGTGTAGGCCAGCAGGCGTCCGTTGCCCTCGACGAGCTCGCCGGTGGCGATTACGGCCATCTTGCGCTGGGAGCCGTCGGGGCGGGCCAGGCGGGTGGCCACCATGGCCGTATGCGCCTCGGCCGCCGCCTTGCCCGCGGACTGATGGCGCTGCGCGGCGTCGGGAGTGATCCGGGAGACGAGGTAGTCGCGCAGGTCCTGCGGCAGCGCATCGTAGGTGCCGTCCAGCAGCCGCGTCTTGGCGCGCTCCAAAGCGGCCTGGGCGGTGGCCGGAGCACCACCGAATTGGCTTTCCGGGGTGTCGATAGACACCATGCGAATCGCCATTTCGATGGTGGGGGTGTCACCGTCGGTGACCTTCAAGAACCGGTAGTCGTTCGCGGGCCGGCTGGGGCCCACAAATCCGAGATCAACCACAGCTGCTCTCCCGATGGTTGGCCCGAGGCCGCGAGGGTGGGACACCCGGCAGAGGCTCACGGCTGATCAGGGGGTTTTGGTACGGGCCCGCCTGCCGGTGGCATAGGGATTCCTGGCTCCGGCATCCGCCAAACCTGCGCGGAGAAGCCTCACCCGCCGGCGGACGACTGAACGCACGACCACCAGGCGCGCCGCGTGCGGGCATCTCTGGGATCGAGAGTGGACTGCAGAACGACAGGACTGCCCCGATACTCGGGACACTCCGTCACCGGGTCCACTCCAGACACCGCCGCGGTGCGGCGTCTGCCAGCTGCTGGTCACACCAGGTGATCAGCAGCTGATGGCGCCATCAGCGTGACGTACAGCCGCGGCCGCAACCGAAGCGGCCCTTGCGGGGCTCTGGACCTTTGATCCGCAATTCGCCGGTGAGGAGACAGAGATGACCCCCTGGAGCAACGAGAACCTCCGTTCCTGCGCCTTCGTCGACCCGTACGCCGTGCATCCTGGTGACGGCGCATGGCCGACTCCCGCCCAGCCCTGTGATGACATCGACTACTTCCTGCCGCCGCCCAACCCCGCCCACCGCCTCAGCTACACCCTCGCCCCACGCGATCAGCGGCGCCTTGCCCTGCATGCGGCACTGACCGCCGCCGGTATCCCCCCGATGCCCGAAGACCGTGCCGTCATCGACCAGCTCAGCGCTCTGTCGGCAGACGTCAATATCGTCCTCCAGCGCTGGCTGCACCACGCCGTTTGACCGCAGGAGCAGCCTCCACGCGACAGCCGACGCTCTCATGCACAGCTCCGCATCAGGACGCGCTGGTACGTCCTGCGCCACCTCACCCTCCCTGCTGTGAACCGCCGCCCTGGCCAGCGCACGGTAGCTGGCACCGTGATGCCCGACGGCGTGCCCAGTTCACACGCCGCGCAGCATCAAGGTCGGAACATCCAGGGACAGTTGACCGTTCGTCTAGATGTGGCTGCGGAGGGGACGAGGTCCCCGGGCCTCACCTATAGCCCATGGGGACGATCGTCCGGCTGAAGCCCCATGGAGCGTCCCGCCGAGAGGCGACCGCCCTCCGTAGATCACCACGCACCGCCCCGGCTGGTCTCCCCCGTCCAGCCGGGGCTTTCACATGCGGCACAGTCCGCAGGGTTGTCGTTACCGGGCCAGGGTGACGGTGATCGGCTCGTTGGGGCAGCGGCTCAGCATCTCGGAGAGCGCGGCTTCCTCGCTCACGTCGACGGACAGTCCATAGCGGGTTTTGTCCGCGACCCAGTCGGTGACGTACTGACACCGATAGCCCTCGAACGTCGGCAACCAGGTGCCCGGGTCTTGGTCCGACTTGGACCGGTTGCTGGACGCGGACACCGCGATCAAGGCCCGCGGGTCGTCCTGATCGTTGGCGTATGCCTCGCGCTCCTTCGCGCTCCAACCGGAGGCTCCGCTGTCCCACGCTTCGGCGAGCGGTACGAGGTGGTCGACGTCGAGCTTGCGGGCGCTGTCGAGGTACAGGTCGTCGTAGGCGCTGTACCAGAGGCCGCCGGTGAGCACACAGTTCGCCTCCTGTTCCGGAGCGGTGACCGCCTCGGACTTGAGGACCTCCGCCCTCGTATTGCAGCCGTCGGCGAGCAGGCCGGCATTCCAGTGCCTGAACTTGTCGCGGGTGTAGCCGGCCCGGCTCTCCTCCTGGACGGGCAGCGCCTGAAGGGCGTCGCGGACCGGCAGGGTCACGGTGTCGCCGGGCGCGGACGGAGCGGCGTGGGCCGTCGCCGTGGAGGCGAACAGCGCGGCCACCACGCAGAGCGAGGCGACAGCAGTACGGGCGGGACGGGTGAGACGCACGACGGATCCCTTCGAAGATCACCAACTGTTGGTGATCTTCGTATCGGGCTCCGCTCACGACCCGCCCGGCAGACGGCCCCGATTCACCCGCCAAGACGGTAAGTCACACCACTTGGGCAGGTCGGCTCTGGCAGCGCGCCCGTGTCAGGAAGCTGGAAGCTGTCCGAGCTGCCGTCCGCGGTCGGCTTCTGCCGCCGCGAGCGCCGCCAGTTCGCCGGCCTCGGTAAAGCACGGCCCGTTCCAGGTGGCCGGGGCGGCGATCACCTGCATGCGTACCTCGGTCCCGAACCGCTGTGCTGCCCCGTAGAGGCGCTGCAGGACGGTGAGTGCCCGGACATCGAGCGCGCCGATGTACGTGCCCCACGTCCGTGAGGCGGGGTGGAACGCCGCGACGGAACGCAGCAGTTGACGCTGCTCCTCGAAGGCGGCCGGGTCGACAGGGGCTGCGGCGGCGGTGACCTCCAGCAGCCACCGTGCGGTGTTCGGGTCAGGGGTCGACGTCATGCTGCGGACCGTACCGCCGGGCACTGACAACCACTCGCAGTTCCGGACCGCCCTCGCCCGTACGCCACTGGGCCCTTGCGCCTCATCCGGGTGAAGACGGCTTCACCCCGGGGGGCGGCTCTGGCACACGGAAATGATCGATGCCCGTGGGCGTGGGCGGTTCACGAACCGCGCAGCCGGGTCACAACCACCTTCCTCAAGCGCCGGGCTTCCCGGGCACGCGGCCCAGGACCTGCTCGTCCATTCCAAGAGGCCGGTCAGGGTACGGATAGAGAGGTTCCCCGGACCCGTACTGCGGGGTCAGATCGTGCGGCGTGACCAGGATCGGCGGGCGGAGACCCCTTCCGAAGCCCCAGACCCATCGGGAAGCCTGCCAACGGTACCGCGTGCGGCGCAGGACAACGGCCCGCTCATCGCTGTACGGTTCGCCGCCCGGCCAGAAGACTGCATACCAGCAGCCCCTGCCGCGCAACGACTCCCACACGCGCCAGAGCGTGCCGGACCAACCGATGCGCGCGTCTTGCTTGTCGGCGTTCAATTCCTCATCCCCCTCTGGCGACGACTCAGGCATCGGTATCACCGTCAGGGTTCCTTTTTTGGCTGCTGTCGTGCAACTGGCCCACCTCGTGAGGGGATGGTCATGATGCCGCGCCCTCGGTCGGCAGGCGCGGCGGCATCCCTCAGAGTCTGCACCGGAATGCGTCGATCGCGGGGCGCACCTCTTGAGCTCGGTCCCATTCTCCGTGCCATTGCGCCTCGTAGTTGCTGAAGTGTCGGGACACCAGTGAATCGGCCACGTCTGCGACGGCCTCTGGTGGCGCGAACACCCGGTGCAGCGCGGCGAGTGGCCCTCTGGGGATCGCAGACCCGGGACTGCCGCGGAGCAGGGCGTGCCACCAACCAGAGTCTTCCTGCCACGTGAGCTGGATGCCGCCCAGGCCGGCGCAGCGACTCACGTCCCAGATGAACATCAGGTACATGGTCACGTCGTGCCTGCGGTAGGTGCGCTCCACGCGAACGGTGCCGGGTGGGATGCCCTGGTCGGTGAGTGCCTGGTCGATGGCCTGAGCGTACGGCCAGTGCGGCAGCAAGTCGGCCGGGAGCAGCCCGGGCGGGTTGAGCAGCACCAGTCCCGCCTCCACATCGGAGCGGGTTGAAGCGGTCAGGAGACACGCAGGAACGAGGCGGCCGGGCCGATCGCACCGGGCCCGAACTTCGCGCGGATGCGATCGCTGACCGCTTCGGCGACCAGCCGGTCCTCGCGCGCCTGGTCGAGGCTGATCTGCTGCGCGACCTGGTCTGCGTCGACCAGGTCCTCGCCCCTGAGGACCAGCCCGGTCAGGCGGCCGCGCTGCAGGCCCGCAGCATCGACGAGCTGGTACACCATCGTGCGCAGGTCGTCGTCGTGCGCGGAGGCTTCCGGCAGGCGGCGCGTCTTCTCCCACGAGGTCCCGCCGGCGAACCGCAACGTCAGGGTGAGGCCGCGGGCCACCTGGCCGCGGTGGCGCAGCTGGTGGGCGAGCTGCACGACCAGGTCGAGCAGGGCCGCGCGCACGGCGGCGCCGTCCAGGGTGTGTTGGGCGAAGGTGTGCCGCACGGTCAGGGTGGCTGGCAAGGCGCGCGGGGCGACGGGGCGGGGGTCGACGCCGCGGGCCCGGTCCGCGGCCACCCGTCCGGCGCGGCCGCCGAGCAGGCGCTGCACCGTGGCCGGCGGAACCGCGGCCAGCAGCCCGACGCAGTGCACGCCGTACTCGCGCAGCGCCGCCGCCTGTTTCGGGCCGATGCCGTGCAGGGCTTCAACGGGCAGCGGACCGAGCCAGTCGGCGACCTGGTCGGGGTCGATGGCGAGGACGCCGCCGGGGGCGTCGACCTGGCCGGAGGCGGTGGCCGCGACCGCGATCGTCGGCCCGACGCCCACGCGCACGTCGACACCCAGACGCGAGAGCGTCCGTACTCGCAGCACCTCTCCCAGTCGCCGGGGACTGGTGCCGTGGTAGCGCAGCGCGCCCTTCAGCTCCACCAGGGCTGCGGAGGGGGGCAGCGCCTGGACGACCGGGGAAAACTCCGCGAGCAGTTCCAGGACCTGCCGGTACGTCTCTTCCGGCAACCGGTCGGGGCAGCGCACATGCAGCACACTCGACACCCGCTGATCTCCCGACACCGCTTCCGCCGCCATGGCACCCACCTCCACTACACTCACCATATAGAACTAGTATTCGAACACGCGAGAGATGCAGCCCCCACAGTCGAAGATCCCCGGGACGGACCATGCTGGACGACCTGCCCCCTGACCTGGGCCGACTGCACGCACTGAGGGTCTGGCATGCCATGTGGCTGCAGCGCATCGACGACAAGATCGCCGCCCTTCAGAAGCGGGAAGCGGAGCAGGAACGCGGGCGGCAGGTCCGGCCCGAGGAGCCGGAGTGGGTCGTCGAGCTCGGCATCGGTGACGGACGGCCGCCCGCCGAGGTCCACGTGGGCGGCTGCTACGCCGCGGGCAAACGACGGCGTCCGGTGGGCCGGGACGAAGCCCGCCGGCTCCTCGCCTCAGGAGTACGGGCCTGCAGTCATTGCCAGCCCGGCACCGCCCTGGACATCCTCGACTTACCCACCCGCCCGGCCCTCGCCGCTACGGCGCGCTGACCGGCCCCGCCCCTCCGGTCACGTTCACTGCACCCGCCCCTCCCCCAGAACAGGCCGTCCCTGATGACCAGTACTTTCCCGCCACCGATCAGTGAGCCGGACCCGTCCACCTTCACCTGCTCCGGCAGCCAGGCCGGCCCCTGCTCCGGCTGCCAGCGCAACACCCACAGATACGGCAGCGGAGGCCTGCCCCTGTGCCACTGGTGCATGACCACCGCCCGCGAGAACTGGGGCACCGGCGTCCGCTTCAACAACACCCGCACACAGACAGGCTGACCGGCAGGGCTTGCGTGACCAGCCTCCACACGGCCGGGTGAAACGGCCCGGACCGGAGAACTCCTGCGAGCGCCCGCGCGTCATGCCGTGCATGGGGCCGATCAACGAAACACACGTGGCAGAACCGGGACTCGCCGTAGTCGACGTCGTCGCCGCGGACGACGACACCGCGCTCGCCGTCCAGCAGCTGCTCGCCACACGGTGGGCGACCGCGACGGCGGACCGTACGACCCGCGAGCCCGGCGAGCCGGGCGTACGGCTGCGCTGCTACCTGGACGTACGCCAGGAACTCACCCCATAGCACCGGTCACACTCGGGGCCAGCGAGCGTCTGCAACGCGCTGACCTGCCATGGTCGGAGTCATGGTCCGGTGTGCGAGCCCATGGTCGGGGTGGCAGCACTACGACATCAGTGACAGTTGTGAGGCATGGGCGCTGTTCCTGTCTCCGCGGTTCCGAGGTCGTCGGAGTGTCCGGCGTGGATTCGCGGCCACTGAGCGGTGGGGCGTCCGTTGGTCCGCATGTGCGCCGACTCCCTGTCAACCTGCGGTTGCGGCCAGCCGGAGGGCGAGTCCTCCCACGGCTCCTGGCGCCCGTACACGGTGAGGTCCATGAGCGCGTAGCTGTAGTCCAGTGCCTCCACGCCGCGGCGCGACGTCCAGTAGGTCTCGAAGACGCGGTCGCCCTCCCGCACGTAGCACACGAGGTGCATCAGGCCGAGCTCGCGACCGACGAGGAGCGCGTCAAGGGAGGGCTGTGCCGAGTACCACGGCATGTCCCAGCCCATGAAGTCGCGATAGCGGACGCTTTCGTCGTAGGACACCTGGGCATCGGCCGGGCCGAACGCTGTGTTGCGGCCCTGGCTGAAGACTGCGTAGGTGATGTCACGGGAGTGCAGGTAGGACAGCTCGCCAGCCTGGCTGAGGAACAACGTGCAGCCCTCGCACTGCTCGGGCGCGGGCCGGCCGGGCCACCACATGAAGTAGTAGGCGATGAGCTGTCGACGTCCTTCGAACGCGTCCAGCAGAGTCACCGGCCCGTTCGGTCCGATCAGCTCAAGACTGGCATCCACCTCCACCATGGGCAGGCGCCGGCGGGCCGCCGCGATCGCGTCACCTTCGCGGGAATGGGCCTTCTCCCGAACCCGCAGCGCATCCATGTCGGCCTGCCAGGTGTCCCGGTCGACGACCTGCGGCAGCACAGAAGTGTCGTTGTCCTTCGAATCATCGTTCATGATCGCCTCCTGGATTCAGTCGTGACCGTGCGTGGCGCCTCCCCGAGGGCACGCGGGTCGTTGCGGCTCCCCGTCAGTCCCCGATGGGCCCTCATCATCCTCGCGCCGCAGGATGAGAAACCCCGGTCCGCGTATCCAGTACCCGGCAACCCGACGGGGTCGTTGCCCCAATCGCACGGCTGCGCACCATATCCGCGAGGAGAGCCGGCTTCCTTACCTGAGCAGTACGAGGTGTCCGGGCTCCACTCCATCGATCGTCTCAATGGCCGTTCCCGAGGTGACCCAGGCGCTGGTCGGTCTTTCACCGGCCGGGATCTGGAACACGCCGTGGACCGGTCCCTGGCTGCCCGGGTTGAGGCCGAACGTGGGCGCCACCTCGCCTCTGTCGTTCCAGTACTGCGCATAGTCCGAGGAGTAGCCGGCGTCCTTCTGCGATTGCGTGTACCGGACGTCCCCCACGTTCAGGCTCACGGTGTTGTCGGCATCCCAGACCGCCATGCTCTTTCCGACGTTGCATACATGCATGACCGCGTCATAGCAGGCCAGCGCACAACATCGAGGAGGCCGATCCGGGCTCCGGTAGCCCTTCCCTGCCCCGCCAGCTGCAGTGCGACCACTTCGCAGTCTGGGACCAGTCCCGCGCCCAAGCAGCCTTCGTTCGCGCCCTGCCGCCGCTCCGTAGCGCACTGCCCGAACGAAGCCACAGAATCCTGCCCTGACTTCACCCGCAGACCGCACACCTCGGCGGCGGGTGTGGCACCGTGGACCTCAAACCTGGTCCGCCACTCCCCCGTGGTGGCGGACCAGGCCTCATGTAAGCCGCCAGTCAATGCCCCCTCCGAAAATCTCTGCGTCAGGACCTGCCGCAGGTCGACGTACATGCGCAACCGCGCGCCGGGCTGGCCTGCATCGCGAGTGGTGCGGTCGACGGTCGCGGCCCATGTTTGGGCGATCGCGTTCTGGAAGGCGTACACGGTGTTGTCGTCCAGGCCTGCCGCGTCGAGGACGAGCAGGCCGGGTTCGGACAGATGCGTTTCTTGAATGGGATCCACGTCTGTCAGTACGTGTTCGCGCAGGGCAGGGTTCTTTCCAGGCGTCAGATTCACCCGACCGAGTGCGTCGACCAGCACCATCGGTCTCGGATCCCTCAACGCCCAGTCGCCTCTGCCCATCCGATGGCACTGTATTCGTCGGCAGTGGCGCGCTGCCCCTCTTGATCATCGTCACCGTCCTGCCGCCGGCCGCGACGCGGCCACTACCCATACCGCTCCAAGCCCAAAGCGGTAATGACAACTCGTCAACAATCAGTCTTTGCTGAACGGCAACGGGTAGCCAAAGCGCGGATCTGTATCTGATGATCAGCAAATGCGTCCCTGTTCGCGACGCGCCACCAGGTCTCGAAAGCGGTTCGCAGCCCGCAGATACCCGCCTCTGCCGAGGCGCGCACGAGCCAGCCGATGATTCTGCTATGGCGCCTGCTCGTAGTCCACCGTTTCTTGCCCGCAGCCCTCAGCGATCTCCGAGAGGGCCGACCGTTCGCGGTCATCGACGGCCAGCTGCCAGCGCAGCTTCGTCGCCACCCACTCCGCGGTATACGTGCAGCGGGCGTCCAGCAGTGGGGGCATCCAGTCGGCCGGGTCCTGGTCAGCCTTGGACCGGTTGCTGCGGGCAGTGACGGCGACCAGACTGCGATCGGCGCCGAGGTCGTTGGCGTACGCTTCGCGGCGCTCCGGTGTCCAGGTGGAGGCACCGGAGTCCCAGGCTTCAGCAAGCGGCACCATGTGGTCGATGTCCAGGCCGCCCGGCGTGGTGAGGGTGACGCCGTCGTAGTACGAGTACCACTCACCCGTCGTCACCTTGCAGCCCGATTCAACCGTGGGCTCAATGCGCGACTCGGCGATCAGCACCTCAGCACGGGTGTTACAAGAGTCCTTGTCGGCGTCCGTCCAGTGCTTGAAGCTGGTGCGCTGGTAACCGTCACGGGACTCGGCTCCGGACGGCAGCAGCTGGACGGCCGCGGCCAACCGTAGCGGCTCTGCCCGCACCGCGTGGGCGGAGGTGGGTGCAGCGGTGAGCGGGAGAGCCAGCAGAGCGGCAGCAGCGACCGCAATCTTCGAGAACATAATTCATTGCTAGCTGTGTCAGACCTCAACCCGCCCGAACTCCCGTCGGCTGTCACCCGGGAGAGGGGAATGGTCATACCGCATGCGGCCACAGCAGTTCTGCGTGCCGTAGAGCGCCCGGCAAGACAAAACGCCGACAAGGCCCCTGCTCTGGTAGGTTGAAACGTCGCGCACTTGCCGCAACAGTCCGAGAGCCCCGCGGACAGACTGGTGTCCAACCACAGGGGTACGGTCCTCGTGGCCGAGGCGGAGGCGCTGAATGGCTCCTTCACCCGGAACGTGCCCGCAGGCAGGCAAACGCTCACCGGCGAGCACGGCGGTGCCCCGTGCCAGCAGGCGGTCGCTACCGTAACGGCTGGTGCTGTCGCCTCCGTACAGGTGATCTGCCAGCGCCGCTCCTCGCGGACGACCAGTAGGGCCTACCCGTCGAAGGACTGCGGAGTGCAGGACCAGCTGCGGGACTTGATAAGCCGCTCGGCCAGGTCATACGCCGTCGTCGGTTCCATGCCCGGGGCACTGTACGGCGGCTGGTGAACACGGCGGAATGGCACGTCAGCTGCTGCACGACGGCTGACCCGGCCACGTAGAGCAGCAGTTCGGGCCTCCACCCGGTCACGGAGGCGGAATGTCATGGAACCCCACCCGCACCCGGCGGACGCTCTCGTGTAGTTGAGACGCTTGAGTGGATTCTCGTGACATTTACGACCGCACCAGGAGATCGCCCCCTCAGCAGTACAGGTGCACGCGTCACCCGGCTGAAATCACGCACGCGGTGCGGGTGAAAGTAGAGGACACGTGCGGCTCAAGTTCCGTGCAGCAGGTCGTAAGGGCTCGCAGAGAATCAACATGCGGGTTTGATCTTCTTCGGGCGGTGTGTTCCGTACCGGTCGAGGTGGACGGCCACATCAGTCGGGGTGCGGAAGCTGGCTCCGCACCACCTGCCAGTGCTGCACCCACGGCCTCGACACGGCGCGCGATGAGTCCCGCTGCTGCGCCGCCGGAAAATGCTGCTCCAAGCGGCTCTCACCGCTGACCCTGACCTACGTCCACTCCGTACTCAAGTCCGCCCTGGAGCACGCCGTCCGCGAGGAGGAGATCCCGCGCAACGTCGCCCGCAACGGCACGCCCCGCCCCCGCCGCTTCGAACCCCTCACCGCGGAGGAAGCACGCAAGTTTCTGGCCGCCGCCAGCGGTCACCGGTTGCAGCCGCTGTTCGAACTTGCTCTGCACACAGGGCTCCGCAAGGGCGAACTTCTCGGCCTACGCCGGGAAGACCTCGACCTGGCCGGCGGAACCGCCAGCATCCGACGCACCCTCCAGCGCACCAACTCCGGCGGCCTGACCGCCCTCCCCACCAAAACCCAGAGCTCCGAACGGCGCATCGCCCTGCCCACGCCGTGCCGGCGTTCCCTCGAACAGCACCGCGCCCAGCAGCGCCTAGAGCGAAAAGCGGCGGGCGAAGTTGGCAGGACAGCGGCTACGTCTTCACTCGTCCCAACGGTGCCCCCGATCGAAGGGGCCACCCTCACCCGGCACCTCACCGCTCTGCTTCACCGGGCCAGACTCCACCGCATCCGGTTCCACGACCTCCGTCACTCGGCGGCGACCCTCCTCCTGGAGCAGGGAGTGGAACTCGTCGTGATCAAGGAACTCCTCGGGCACGCCCACATCGGCGTCACCGCCACCGTCTACGCCCACGTCCGACTCCGCCTCTGCCTCTGCCTCCAACGCGACGCCATCGACCTCCTCGGCCACGCCCTCCGCAACCCCACCGAGACCACCGGAAACCCCGAAGACAGCGACGAACCACCCCTCGCCGGAGCCGCCGTGCGCTGACGTTGCCGTCAAGGCGGGCCTGCGCCTCGAAGAGACTCATTTCGAGTCTCGCGCAAGCCCGCCTTTTCGAGCACCGAAGGCCCTCGCTTCGAACACGCGTCAGCGCAGAAGTGAACGCATGCGCTGCGCAATTTCTGCCGCCCCCGCTTGCACCTGAGCATCACTAAGCGTACCCGGGATTGGATCGCCCTCACCCGCATAGTGATCATGCGCCAGATAAAACAGGTCAGTGGCCAACTGATAATGGTCGGGCGACGGATACGATCCCGAATAGTGCTTGTACAGAGGAAGGCACACCGTCGAAAAATCAACTGCCGACAGCCTCCCCTCTGCGACGGCAGCGGCAAGCACCAGGAACGGCTCTAGCTTGGCCATTACAGCTTCCCATGCATCGTCAGGTACCAGAACTGGTCTGATCCTGGATCTGACTTCCAGGCGCCTAGCATCTTTCCACTATCGAGGTCAACAGAGACGTGGCGTCCTGAATTCAGATCCACATAATGCCGAGCCGGCGTTCCCCGATAGGTTCCCGCGATCTGAACATTCCCAGGGTTCTTCACGAAGTCCCCTATCGCGCCTACGAACGCTTGCTTGGTCGCCTTGCTTTCTTTCCCCATGATTCCGAAGTCTTCAGCGTGCTTGAAGTGGTGGGGAATGCTGTTCGAATCAATCCACGCAGATCCACAGCCGGGACCACTGTTATGCACGAGAACTGGGGTGTCCCCAGCGAGTACATAGTACGTGTGCAGGTCATCGACGGTGAGGTTGTAGGTCGTCGCGTGCTGGGTGTACGCCCGGTTCCCGGTGACGATGACCGTGTCGCCGTCGTCGGTGAGCAGGGTCATGCCGGGGGTGAGGTCGCCTGCTTCGGTCCAGGCGTTCTTGGACGGGGACCAGAAGGGATGCTCGTGCGTCGCGGTGAGTTGGTCGATGCCGTCGTCGGTGGCGATGGACAGTTCGTTGAAGTGCTTGTCGTCCTGGGTGACGATGAGGCGGGTGACCTCGCGGGCACCTGCTTCGCCGGTTTCGGGGTCGGTGGCCCGGACCTTGTCGCCGGGTTCGATGTCCTCGATGTCCTTTGTGGTGCCGTCGGCCATGAGGACGTCGGTGCCGGCCAGGAAGCACTTACTGCAGCCACTCTTTTTGTTTTTGGAACGTATGCCGCCGAATCCGACGCCACCTGCCGGGCCTTCCCCGCCCTCCGCAGCGGCCGCAAAGCCACCGATCATGGCAGCACTCTGCCCCCAGTTCAGTCCTTCGGCGCAGTCCCGGCCTGCCGCCACGCAGGCGTTGCCTTTCGCGCCGTTGACTGCCGATGCATTCAGAGGGCCTGAGCTGTCGGCGCAGGATTCACGGCCGTAGTGGCACAGTTCGTCGATCTTGTCGTAGAAGGCCTGGATGTAGACCTGTGCCTGGTCCCAGCCGACGGGAACATAGACGGTCGGGTAGATGGCGACATAGCCGTCGTTGTTGAGGTCGACGCCGGAATCGCCCTCCTGCTGCCACGACCCGCCGATAATGGTCTCGGTGACCCACTTCTTGTGATCTTCGCAGTCGTTGGTGCAGGAGCTGCCCACATCGGCGTCCATGAGGCCGCTGGGGTCGGAGCGGTTGACGGGGTCGTTGACGCTGTAGCTGTAGGCGGAGAGGTTCTGCGGCTTGTACGGCGCGCTGAGCGGGTCGGGGCTGAGGAAGCGTCCGAGGCCGGGGTCGTAGGCGCGTGCGCCGAGCAGGGACAGGCCGGTGCTGGTGTCCTCGGTCTTGCCCAGGAAGCCGTTGTCGGTGCCGGTGGGCAGGGTGCCGCTGCGTTCGTCGCCGAAGGGGGTGTAGCGGCGTCGGGTGGACGTCCCTGTGGAAGCGTCGACGGCGATCTGTGTGGAGGCCTGGGTGTCGGCGGTCAGGTAGGTGAGCTTGCCGTTGGTGGCGGTGGTGCCCTCACTCGTGCGCATCGCCACGGTCGCGCCGCCGACGGTGTAGTGGCGGGTCGCGGTGACCGTGGAGCTGTCCGTGCGCAGTTCCGTGCCGCCGAGAGAGGCAACGGTCTCTGCCGGGGTCGTGCGGACCAGGAGGTTGCCGTCGGCGTCGTAGGCGTAGCGGGTCAGTTCGCTGCCGCTGGTCCTGGTGGTTTTGACGGTCGAGAGTTGGGCCAGCTTGGCCCAGGTGTAGTCGACGGTGGTCTTGGCTGCGGCGGTTGTGCCCTGCTCGATGCGCTGGAGCATCGTGCCGTCGGTGTCGTAGGTGAAGGTGTCCGTGCGGTTGGTGGTGGTACCGGTCTTGTTGAGGATCTTGCGGACGCCGTGTGGCCAGTCCGCGTTGGGCGTCGTCCAGGTACCGGCATCGTCGTAGCCGGGGTAGAGGTAGTCGCGCAGGGTGGCGGTGCCGGCCGAGTTGGTGTCCGTGGTCGACTGCAGGTTGCCCATGCGGTCGTAGGTGTAGGCGGTCTGGTAGGGGCTCGTGCCGGTGTAGTCGGATGTGGTCTGTGCGGTGTTCGCGCAGATGCCTGCCGTGGCGTGGGTGAACGCCCGGGTCAGACGGCTCTGGTCGTCGTAGCGGAAGCACTGTGACTGGGCGCTCTGGCCGGTGGCCTGCTCGCGCAGCTCTGTGAGGCGGCCTGCCAGGTCGTAGTCGTAGGTGTCTTTCTGGGTCTCGGTGACCAGCTCGTTCACCGAGGTGGTGGTTGCGATGGTCTTCAGCCAGCGGGTGCCGTTGCTGTCGTCGTAGGCGTAGCGGCGTTGGGCCTGGATGCCGTTGCCGCCGAACTCGGCGCCGTAGTTGCGCTCCACGAGGCGGCCGTATGCGTCGTAGGCCGTGCCGTCGATGTAGACGGAGGTGCCAAGGGTGCTGGTCAGGCGGTTCGGGTGACCGTATTCGTCGTACGTCGTGGTCACCGTCTCCGCGGCGAGGCCGCCTGCGGTGGGGTAGGCCACCTTGGTGATGTGGTCGGCGGCGTCGTAGGTGAGGGAGGTGGTGTAGTCGCCGGCCAGGCCGCTGACACCGGTGGGGAGGGTGACGGTGCTGCTCAGGGCGCGGCCCCGTGTATCGAAGGATCCGGCCTTGGTGGTGTACGTGTTGCCTGCCGTGTCACGGCTGGTGGTCGAGGTGACCTGGCCCTTGCCGTTGGGGATGTTCAGGCCGTCCCAGGTCCAGGCGGCGAGTTCGTCCGAACCGCTGGAGATGGCTGTCTTGCGGCCGAGGTTGTCATATCCGTAGGTCAGGACGGTCTTGGCGCCGTTGCTGGTCGTCTTGCTGATCCGGCCGTTCACGTCGTACTCGGTCGTCGAAGTGCCGGCGTCCGGGTCATCGGTGGTGAGGCGCTGTCCGGCCCAGTCGTAGGTGTAGTAGGTGTTGTTGCCGCGGGTGTCGGTGATCTGCTTCAGCTCACCCTTGTCGCTGTAGCCGTAGGAGGTGGTGTAGGTGGAGGTGCCGCTGTGCTCGACAACCTTGGACACCTGGCCGTAGACGTCGGCGTAGGAGTCGGTCGGTGCGCCCTCGGCCGGCTGCACGACCGTGTGGTCACCGTTGTACGTGGTCGTGACGAGGCCCTCGTCCTGAGTCACCCCGTACGCCTGGATCCTGGAGGTCACCGTGCGTCCTGCCCAGTCCAGAACCAGGTCGCTGTACGAGGGGAGTTCGGCGGCCTGGGGGCTGGAGGGGCCGCCCGAGCCGGCGGTGCCCTGGTTGCGGAAGACCGCTGAACTGCCGGTGGCCTGGCCTGCGGAGTCGTAGCGGGTGACGGCCACCTGCCGGTAGGGAACGGTCTGCTTGGTCGCCGGGTCGAGGTCGCTGGGCAGCGGGGTCTGCGTCTCCCGGTCGCGGCCGAGGCCGTCCATGTAGGCGTGCGAGGTCAGGTACGCCGTGCCGGACTGGAGGACCTGAGTGGTCACGTGCGGGTAACCGTCGACCGCGTCCGGGACCCCGGAGCCGTTGGTCGACTTGGGAACGCTGTAGCTGAACTTCATCGACGGCGAACTGCCGGTCTCGGTGGGCTTCCACACCTCCACGACGCGGCCCGCCGAGTCCAGGGTGACCCGGGTGGAGTTGTTGTTGGCGTCCCTCACGGTGGTCGGCGCGCCCCAGAAGCGCGACGACCACACCGTGGAAACGTGCGCGCTGCGCGCGGAGGCGGTGCCGTCCGGATCCGGGGTTGTGGTCGTGGTGCCGTCCAGCGGCCAGGTGTTGGCCGGGCTGTACTGCGTGGTGGTGCGCTGGTGCTTGCCGTCCTCGTTCCACACCACACGGCCGGCGTCGTCGTAGCCGGACCACGTCGACCGGTAGCTGCCCGCCTTGGTGTAGGTGCGCCCCTCGGTGGGGTTGCCATCGACCGGTTTGTTGGCAGCCACGCTCGTGGCGTCGTCGTACAGCGTGGTGGCGTAGCCGTCCTGGTTGCTGTCGGCGATGCTGGAGCAGCCCACGGAGTAGTGCTTGATCTGGTCTTGGAGGACGGTCCAGCGCTGGGCGCCGGTGGAGTCGTAGTTGTCGGTGTTGTAGGCGCGCCCGTAGGTGGTGCAGCGGTTGTCGGAGACGCCGCTCTCGCCCTGGTCGTCGGTGCGCATGGGCAGGCCGAAGGTCGTGGAGGCGCCTTCGGTATCGTCGTATTCGCTCTCGACGACATGGGTCCGCCAGCCACCGGTGATCTTGGTGTTGGTGGTGGTCTTCTTCTCGCGGACGAAGCGGGCGTCGGGCAGCCCGTCGTACTGGGCGGTGTTGTGGTCCCAGTACTCGTGGTAAGTGCGTTCGTGCGAGGTGTCGGTATCGTCCCGCAGGGACGTCGACAGGGTGCGGCCGGCGAGCCAGGCGTGGTCGGTGTAGTTGTTGCCGTCGCCGTCGTTGACGGTGACCGTTTTCGTGGCCGACGTGTCCGTCTTCGACGTGCGGTCGCCGTCCAAGCCCCGGTACAGCCAGTACTTGTTCGTCTTCTGGCCCGTGCCCGCGCCGGTGGTGACCTGGACTTCCTGATAGCCGCGCCAGTCGGACCACGACTCGTCCTCGTCCTTGGTCAACGGGTCGTTGGTGAACCGCCAGCCGGCCCCGTCCTCGTAGGTGTACGAGGTGGTCATTGCCGGGGCGCCGTCCTGGTTGGTGGTGACGGTCGGGTCGACCACGACCCTAGTGACCAGGAACTTCTTGAACCAGCCAGTCTTGGACTCGGTGTCGCCCTCAGGGGCCCACTTCTGCCAGTAGCAATCCTGTGTGTTCGATGCCTGCGACGGCAGGCTGTTGATGTCGCAGGCGTTGGCGAAGCCGTAGGAGACGGTGGTCGTCGCGCCGAGGTCGCCGTGAATCTCCTGGATGCGGGGAAAGTTGAGCTCGGTGGAGCCCACCTTGTTGTCGAGGTCGGTCCGATTGAAGTTGATCACTGGGAGGACGAGGTCGTCGCCGTCACCGGCGCTGCCGTACGTCTTGCGCTGCACGTAGTCCAGCCACAAGGTCTTGCCGACGGTGCCGTCCGGGTTGGGCATGCCGTACTTGTTCTGGTACTGCTGCACCAGGTCCCAGCCCGAGCCGTCCTGGTCGCTGACGTAGGTCTTGATGTCCCACAACATGTCCGTGGAGAAGAACGTGGGGTAGTACGTCTTGCCTGCGCAGTTGTAGTCCGCCGATGTGCCGTCACACATCAGGTCGATGGGCACGTCCGGATACGAGGTCGGTTTGTCGTCGAAGGTGGGGCAAGTGGCTGGTGCGTCGCGCAGCGGGTCGTTCTCCTGGACCCGCTCGATGCACCGGTTGACGTGGCTGAGCTCAACCTTCGCGGGGACCTTGCCGTCGGCGATCTGCGAGGACCAGCCGTACTGGATCTCCTTCACATACCCGGAGGACACGTACTCGCGGGCCTTGTCGGTGTTCGCGACCGACCGGTAGTGGTTGTACTCCTTGTCATAGAAGTACATGGTCTCGACCTCATTGGCGGTCACCGCCCGGTCGAGATTCCAGCGCCAGGCCTGGGTGCACGGCTCGGGGAACTGGTCGTGACACGGCTCCCCTGCATCGTTGCCGACCACCGGGACGGTGAAGACGGACGCGGTGGCGGTGCTGGTGCGCTCGGAGCGGCCCCAGCCGAAGTAGTAGCGCTGGCCGTCCTGCGTGGAGATCACCCAGTACTCGCCGTCACGGCCAGCTCCGTGGCCGTTGAACAGCCGCTGCACGCGCCAGCCCGGGTCGTCCTTCAGGTGGTAGGCGCCGCTGCCGGTGTTGTCCTGGATCAGTTCCGAGGTGACACCGTTGAGGCTGATGACGTACACCGCGCCGGACGGCTCGGCGGCCGAGTTCGGCGAGTCCCAGCACATGTCACCGATCGTGGGCAGACCATCCTCGGTGCAGTTGCGATACCGCCGCTCGATGAAGCCGACATTCAGGTCCCAGCCCATGCCCGCCCAGGAGGCCTGGTTGTTGCTGGCTGAGGTACGGCCGTCCACCGACTGCGAGTTGTACGACATCGCCAGCGGCGGTGCCTCGCCCATCGGCGGCTTCGGTAGCTGAACCGGCAGGCTGTAGCTGAACGCGCCGGACCCGGTGGACACCTCCCACGAACCGGTCGGCGACAGCGTCGAGGCCCGGTAGTCGCCTGCGTCCGAGGACGAACCGGAGGTGACCGCGTACACACTCGCGCCACTCGTACCCGCCTCGCGCATCAGCTGCGGCGAGGCTCCTTCCGGTGTGGTGTCAGCGGCCGCCGTCACCGTCGCGGTCAGAGTGCCTGTGTCGGTGTTGTTCTCCACCGGCACGAACTCACGGTCCGTGCAGCCCTCAGCCGCCGGCGACTCAAGCGCGCACGCGGGCAGCTTCACCAGGCGCAGCCGGTCGGCGAAGTCACCGCCGTAGGCGTACTTGAAACCCGAGTAGTCGATGTCGACCTGCACCTGGCCCGGCGCGTCGACGCCATCGGTACGCGTGACCTCCAGACCCAAACCGATACCGCCGACTGGTGCCACAGCCTCCCGGTCCAGCACCCGCACAGTGACCTGTTCAGGAGAGACGGGGTCGGCGTCCGCGGCAGGCTCGTCCAAAGGCGACGGCGAAGCAGGGGCCGTGGGATCTGAGGAGGCCGAGGACGTGACGGCAGGATCGGGACTCGGGACTGCTACTGCGTCAGAGGGGCTGGGGTTCGGTGAAGTGGATTCCTCGTCCACGGGCCGGGACGCACGCAGTTGGGCCTCGGCGCCTGCTTCCGCCGCTACGGGAGCGACTTCCACGACCTCGCCGATTTGCGTGTCAACGTTATCGCCGGGCGTGACCGATACCGACGGCTCGGGTATCACCGTGCCCGGATCTCCAGGCGCCGTCTCCGACAGATCGACCGTCGCCTCGGCCGCGCGCGGCCACTGCGGAGCGGGCAGCGCCTTGCCGACCTCCTCGGCCTGCTGAGTTGGAACGGACCCCAGTGGCTGCGAGGGCACGACCGGTGTCGGATCACCAGCGGCCGCAGCGGCCTGCTGCGGCGTCACCGCCGCAACCGTCGACAGCAAGCCCGCCAGCAACACACCGGCAAGACCGACCGAGCCAAAACGCACACGCCGAGCAGCCACTCGAACTCCCACCCCATGCCACCCGCAACACGCGCGAGCCGCAGTCCAACAGACCAGACATCAGCATCCAGGCAGGCCACAGCCGTGCTCCCCAGCACGGTGACACGTGACCCGCCAAAGAATTTGATCAATGAACCGGGACAGTAACCGCTGTGAAGGCCACGTGAACAGGGGGCATGAGAAACGGTTCCCCTCCCCCGTAGTGACCTACGCCACACTCACGGCCGCAGTGGACGGAGCATTGCTCCACGCCCGCTACCCGCCACACAGCAGCCAGATAGAAGCCCTGGACTTCACGGTCGACGTCGGCGCTGGCTTATGCTGATCGTTTCAGAATGCGGTGCGGAGTCGCCCCAAGTAGATTATGGCGCAGGCGAGTTGGAGGAGTCCCTGGTGGAGGTCGGCGCGTATCTCGTAGCGGACGCGCAGGCGCTTGAACTGGTGCAGCCACCCCAAGGCTCTCTCTACCACCCGACGGGTCTTGCCCAGGCCTGAGCCGTGCGAGGCGCCGCGTCGGACGATCTTCGGGACGATGCCACGGACCCACAGGAATCGGCGATACTTGCGGAAGTCGTAGCCTCGGTCGGCGTACAGGCGGTTGGGCTTGTGGCGGGGACGGCCGCGCTGGCCCCGGATGTGCGGAATCGCGTCCAGGAGCGAGATGAGCTGGGTGGCGCCGAGCGGGTACACCGTCTCGGCTGTGGCGCGCAGTTGGGCGAGGTGCTATCAACGCTGTTCGCGGATGTTGTCTATCTGGGCGCGCTCGCCGGGGCGATGGCATCGGCGTCGACCCGGGCGAGGTAGTACCGCTCGACCTGGCGGACTTCACAGCCGCCGACCAGTTGGGCGATGATGAGCAGGCAGGCACGGTCTTCAGTTGCGGCGATCAGGGCTTCGACACGTCATGATCACTCGGAGGCCGATCCTGCCTCAGTTCCGTTCAGTTCGCGAACCCCATAGCCTCATCGGCTACCTGGACCAGCATCAAGCCGGATAGACCTTTGAGCGAGGCTGCCCTGCCGCGCAGCCGTCGCGTCGCCGTTGACGGAACGGTCTCCCGGAACAGCTGCTACAACTCATCCAGCACGAGACGCTCAACAAGACTCGTCATGACCTGGCCAACGACGAATACATTCAATGAAAACGATGCATTTAGCGCAATGGCGGCTCTCCCCAAACGAATGTGCCGTTCTTTCCGGTGATTTCGACGTATAGATCATTCCTGTCATTGAGGTTGTCGAAAATATCTGGCCGCACATCGTCAGAACAATGGACGATCAACTGCCGGGTCACTTCCCATTCCCGGAAGACATCCAGCTCAATCGGCCCCCCGGTAACATTCATAGTTACTGCGAGTGCCTTCACCGGCCGACTGTGCGACATGAACTCCGAGACTGAGTTCAAACGCAGGTTCAACCGATCTAGGGGTGCTGCCGCAGCGAGTGCGGCCCAGCCGTCAGGCGTCAGACAGCTTCCGTTCAGGGAAACCTCCCGGAGAGAAGTGAGCATTTCCAGGCCAGTTGGCACCATGGATCCGCCCACGTCCAGGTAGAAAAGTTGCTGAGGAAGGAAGGAGCTTTTGAAAATATTCCCCGTAGCCTCTCTTGGCGCGAGCGAGAGACGTCTCAGCGTTCCAAGGCCACGCAACTCAGCACAGTCGGAAGGGTCGAAGCCGATCAGATGGAGCTCTTGAAGAGCTCTAAACCGACCTAATTGGCCATCGGCCACCTTGTGGTGAAGCTCGTCGAGCTCTTCTGTGTGGGTGAGGTGGAGTTTCCGTACGTGGTCGACCGGAAGATAGCCGAGCGCGGTTTCACCGGCGGGGCCGTAAAGCCGGAACGTCGCGTCCTTCGAAACGTATTGCGCCGCCATCGCTTGCTCGACTGATTTGACGTCCACAATGAAGAATCCGTCGCAGAGTACCGTTCGCGCGTACTCCTCGGAATCGAACCGGTCCCACGCCGCCGCAAGCTCGGCCCGGACAGAGAGCAGGCGGTGACCACTGAATTTCCCCAGGTAGTGGAGGGCCAAATCACCGCCGACGAGACTGGCCGCACGCACCACGCAGGGAACGGTCTCTGCATTGAGCGACGCGAGATTCTGTGGGAGCAGCCCGAGTAATACCGAGCCGCTCTTGGCCAACTGCTCCGCGTCCTCCATAGTCCCGGGCGGTATCAGCTCCTCCGTACGCCGCTTCACTTCCCGCCGTAGTGAGCCATCCAGCTCGACGGTGTGCTCCAGACAGGAGGCTGCGAGCAGGGTCAGCCGCTGCTGGCGGCTGCGCCGCCCTGGCCGGCGGGCGTCTGCCCGTTGCAGCAGCTTCTCAAGCAGTAGGGCGCACTCGATCGGGCTGGCGTGGCCAAAAGCCATGCGGATGACGTCGTGCCACTGATCGTCCTCCGCGTTGCGGGCCAGCAAGCCGAAATCGCGTCGTTCTACCGCCTCCTTTGCGGCCAGATAGTCTTGGAAGGTGCGGTGGATGAAGTCGAGCAGCCCCGCTCCTGGCTCCCGTAGTACCCCGCTGCGCCGCAGCAGGTAGCGCAACACTCCTATGGCCCGCTCTGGCCCAGCAACGCTGGGCATGTCCGGGAGCACATCGCGGATAAGCCTGATCGCAGTGTCCTGCTCGGTCTCCGTCTCACCGTTGACCACAAGGTAGTACGCGATCTTCTGCAGCAGCGCGATCTGCTGTCCTTCGCCAATCGACAGGGACTCAGGCGATCCCATCCCACGTTCCCGATCACGCCGCCCCAGCAGCATCGACAACGCAGCGGAGTACAACTCCTTACGGCCGCCGGGCACATACCCTCGCCGAGCATGATTGAGCGCACACACCAGTGCACACATCAAGGGGTTCATCGCAAGCCTGGCCAAATCCGGGTTCGAGAAGACAGTGTCCAGGAGTAGCTGCCGGTGCTCGTCGACCTCCCCGCGCTGCTCATCGTTCTCATAGGTCGAGCACATAGCATCGTGCCACTTACCGATGAACGTCCGTACGTCCTCGCGGCCCATCTGCCGCAGCGCGAACTCGTCGAAACCGTGCGGCCGGAGCCAGCCCTCCGGAACTGAGTCGGGGCGGGCCGTAATGACGTACGGAATGTCATCCCAGGTCATCATGAGCTGGCGCAGCCAGGTCAGTACCTCATCGCGCCGGGCGATCGGCACTTCGTCGACGCCATCGATGAGCAGGATTGCCCGCCGGGTATCGAGCAAGTGCTCGGCCCACCCCGGCGGTGCGGCGCGCGGCATGCCCATCCGGGCAAGAAACTCCCCAGGCTGAGGGAGGGCATACGCGTCCCGAATCAGATGTCGGAGCATCAGGACGAACGGTACGCGGCCGTTGAAGTGGCTGAGTTCCTGCGGGAACTCGTTTCGCGCGGCGGTGACCGCCAACCACTGAATCAGCGTCGTCTTCCCACATCCCGCAGGCCCACGCACGAAGATTCGATTCCGTCCAGCGAACGCCTGCTCAACGCGTCGCACCCCGTCCGTTTGCCCGCACTCCCGAGCCCAAGAAAATCCGCCCATCGGGTCACGCGTTACAGATACGCGTTCCTCGGCTACATCGACGACCTCCAAACTCAGGTACGTCATATCCAGCGGCCACTCGTTGCGCTCACGCTCACCGAAGTCGTCGACTCCGAACAACCGCAGCCTGCTGTATGTATTGACTACGTAGTGACCGTACCGGTCCCGGAACTCTGCTTCCTCGGCGCTGCGGTCAGGTATTAGATCGACTACCCGATCTAGCCGAGCGTTGATCTGATGGAGCCGCCGGGTCTGCTTCACCAAGGTGTGCGGGATGAAGGTCGACCGCTGGGTGAAGAAGTTCAGGATATGCAGACAGCTCAATTCCAGCAGACTCCCGTACAGGGCGGTGCCGTCACCTGACAGGTATTGAGTTGCTTCCGGCGAAGCCCTCCGCAACTCACTGGCGAAAGCGGCTGGCTCCATCGCAACGGCATCCGCATCGTCCATCTCAAGCTCGCCCAGCGCCAACAACGTCCGCGCCAGCGCATCCACCACCGCCCCGTGTTCGCCTTCCAGTATCGGGGCCTCCCCCGGCTCTACCGTGCAGGCACGCTGTACCAGGTTCGCCAGCAGCTTCCGCACATCCTTCTCCGCCAGCCTCCGCTGTTCGCCCTGCAACGAAACTCGGGCCGATATTCGTACGGGCCGGTCCACCAGCCCCGCCCCCGGGCCCTCGGCGACAAGTAACCTACGGGCGACGGTAACAGCGACGGAGGACGCCGCCTTCGTCGCGGCGGTTGTGAGGATGGGCATCACGGGTCCCCGCATCGTGATTGTGGGCTTACAGGTCGGCAGTGCCAGCCAGTACAGCACGTAGACAGACGCGAGGGAGCACTACTAGCGAGGTCACCCTCGAACGCGTCTACAGCGTCACCAGCCTGACGTCTCACCAGGCGGAGCCGACCTAAAGCAATGCCGTGACTCCGTTGGTGATCTTGGGCGGTCAGGTGATGGCAAATCCGGCTGTGCTGCAAAGAGTTTCATGCGACCGTGCTCTCGTAGCCGAGTTCCTTCAGGGTGCGGGCTACGACGAGGTAGTCGATCTCGCCGGTGCCGGGTTCGCGGCGGCCGGGGGACGTCGGCAACCTGAATCTCACCGATCAGGCCCAGGGCGTAGGCGTTGCGAACCAGTTCGATGAGGTTTCCCTCGCCGATCTGGGCGTGGTAGTGGTCCAGGTCCATCCGCAGGCCGGGCCGGCTCACCGCCTGGACCAGGGTGTCGGCGGCCGAGTTGAGGTTCTCCAGGGTGTTCGCGTCCTCCAAGTTCGCGCCCCGCAGGTTGACGTTGAGTAATTCCGCGCTCCACAACGGTGCAGGATCAGCGACGCAGCGTGCCTGGCTCCCGTTTCCAGACGTCTGGGACACGGAAGTTCAGCGGCACTGAACAGATCGGAGGACGACGAGCCAGATGAGGCTCTCCACGCATGACACGGTGCAGCGCATCTGGACCATACAGCTGCACTCGCGGCCGCGAGGACTGCTGTTGAGCTGCCCTCACTGCGCACTTCACGGCTACCGGCCGCCGGCCTCCTCCGCACGGTCGGCCGCGCTGACCCATCTGGCCCGCCATGCCCAACACGACGCGCTGCCGGGGCATTTGCGGACCTGCCAGTGCCGGGCGCGGGGTTACTCATGGCACCTGCGCCGCCGCGGCTGCGCCGGCCCGGTGCTGCTGGAGCTGACCTGTGACCGCAGCGGCCGTATGTGGCGCCTTGCGGATGCCTGTGCCGCCTGCGCGGCCGCCACCAGTTACACCGCCGTCGTACCCGACACACTGCCCGGTCCGGCGCCCACGAAGGCGACAAGTCGGACAGCCCGGCACAGCAATCCCCTTCACGGGCCGGGCGAGCGGCTGTGCGTGAGGGAAATACTCACCTACCTTGCGGTGGCCCTGCCCCGATACTCCTCCCCCGCCGCCCGCCTGCTGGCCCTGCAGTGCGCGCTGCGCGCCGACCATCAGGGGCATGTCCGGCTCCCCAACGGCTTCCTGCGTGGCATGCGGCTGCGGGGCCGCACCGAACTGTGGAGTGAACTCGAACACGCCAGATGGCTGATCTGCCCCGCTCGGCCACACTCCCCCATGGAAACCCGTCTGTTCGATGCGGCCATGCAGAGACAGGCATCGGGCCGCGGCGCGCGTGTTCGCGCGGCCCGCTGGGCGCTGCGCCCCACTCCCCTGGCCACGCCGCGCGAGATGGCTCCCTCGGTGCAGCTCACCGCGCTGACACTCGCCGCCCACACCTGCGACAGCACAGGGAGCGCGGAACTCGACCTCCTCACCCGCCTGTGCGGCCAGTCCCCGCAACAGCTGGAGGACATCCTCGACCAACTCGTCCGCTCCCGCCTCCTGGCCAGCTGGCGGCACATCGGCGACGAGGAGATCTCCTGGCGCTTGCCTCCCCAGATCGGGGTGGGCCGAGCAACGGTTCAACGGTGACAGCACGGCTGCCAGTTACTGGTTGAGGCACCCATATCTGCCGGCTGTCCTGCCTTGATGGGAGAGTGACACATCACTCAGCACGAACATCTGGTTCCACTCGTGCGTACTATCTCTAAATTCCTGCAGGCTGCCGCAGTGGTGTCCTGTTGACTGTCCGGTCATCGCAGACGGGATACCTCCCCACCATCCATGAGCGGATACGGTCCCTGCTCCTCACCACCGTGCCCGCGCACTACTGAAGGGCCAATGTCATGTCCGAAAGCCAGGCCAGCAGTACAGAATTGACCTCGCAGTACACCGCCCAGATCACAGGTGACCTGGAGCGCAACACCAAGGAGCAGGAACGCATCGGCGCGGAAGTCGAAGCCCTGCAGGAGCAGCTGCGCACTCTGCAGCATGACCACACCGTGCTGGTGAACATGCAGCAGGCCCTCGGCGGCGCGACCCCCGCCAGCGAGGCAGCCACCAAGGCCGCTGTGTCCGTGCCCAGCCAAGCTCCCGCCAAGTCCAAGCGCAGCAGGCCGAAGAAGACGGCCGCCGCGGGCGCGGGCAAGGCGGCACCCAAGAAGCCCGCCGAGGCCTCGTCCGCAAAGGCATCAAAGGCAGCTGGCAAGCCGTCCCTGGTCGATCTGATCCGCAACCACCTCAAGCAGCAGAACGAGCCGCGGTCGGCGGCCGAGATCTCCTCCGCACTCACCCAGGCCCACCCCGACCGCACCATCAAAACCACCGTGGTGCGCACCACGGTCGAAGGGCTGGTCGCCAAGAGCCACGCCCACCGCACCAAGCAGGGCTCATCCGTCTTCTACACCGCCGCCACCGCCCCGCAGTCCACCGAGGCCGAGCCGCAGCCGAAGGCAACAGCCGGCTGAGCAGCCGCCGGAGCACCCACCACACGACCACCGGGCCCGGCTCCGGTGTCCCTCGGCCGGAACGTCAGCTTGGCATTCATCGCGCACCGCCTCTGGATGTTGGGTCAGCACAGATTCGCCCTCAGAGGGCACCACGGCGACGATTTCGTCCTGAGTCGGAAGGGCCCGGCACAGGTCCCGTACCAGCGCGGGGCCGAGCGCGGGGTGCTCCCGGGCGATGCTCAGGAAGATCCGGGCGTGGTCGCGGGCCCGGACCGCGGTTGCGGTCGCGGGCGGGCCAACCGTCTGAACCAACCGTTCGGCCTGCGGCCGTGAGCAGCCGAGGCCAGCTTCGCGAGGCAGGCCAGGGCATCCGCTGCCAGCCTGGCGGTGCCGACCGGCGCCCCCGCCTCAAGCTCGCACAGCGCGGTATCAATCCATGTGCTGGCCGCATTGTCGGGCACCAAATCGGCGCCCGCAGTCACCAGAAACGCACAGCCGCGCTCCCACGGCAGCCGCACGCCGGCCTGGCGCTGTGGCTTCGACATCATTGCGCCCATCACCCCTGGCCAGCATCATCAGTGCCCGTCATCCGGCAGGAGATGGGCGAGGGCGCGCACGGCCCGGTGCTGGAGGGTCTTGATGGCGCCCTGGTTCTTGCCCATCACGCGGGCGGTCTCGGCGACCGAGAGGCCCTGCAGGAAGCGCAGGGTCACGCACTCCTGCTGCCGCGGGCTGAGGCGGCGGACGGCGTCCAGCAGCGCCGCGTCCATCAAGCGTTCCACGACGCGGTCCTCGGGCGAGCGCTCGGGCTCGTTGGCGTCTAGCATCTCGCCGGTGGTGACCTCAAGGCGGAAGCGGCTCGACTTGAAGTGGTCGGCCACCAGATTGCGGGCGATGGTGACCAGCCAGGCGCCGAAGTCACGCCCCTGCCAGGTGAACGTGCCGATGCGCCGCAGGGCGCGGAGAAAGGTCTCGCTGGTGAGGTCTTCCGCGGTCGCCTTCCCGCCGACGCGGTAGTAGATGTAGCGGTACACAGTGTCGCTGTACTGGTCGTAGAGGCGTCCGAAAGCGTCGGCCTCACCGGACTGGGCGCGCTCGACGAGGTCCATCGTCCGGGCGCTCTCGCTGTCGGCTGCCGGGTGGCTGGCCGCGGCGGCCGCTGCTGTCCCACGCGGCCGCCCGGCGGGACCCGTGGCAATGTCCAGAGCTGTGCTGGCAGACGCTCGCCTCGCCCCAGGCGAGCAGAGCGCGAACGCCTCCTGATCGTTGCAGGTTTTGGTTTCAGTGATCTCGTGCTCGTTCACCGCTGCCGCGGTGGCGGGGTGCACGCCCGGAGCAAATGCGGCGCTGTGGGTGCGGGCCATAAGTCGCTTGTAGCGTTCCGCGGTTGCTTCCTCGTCGCACCACATCTCCGCCAGGGCTCGGCGCGTCTGCTCCAGACGCTCCTGGGTGTTCATGTGCATCCCCCTTCCTCATCGGCATACATCTGGGCGAGGCGGGCCCGTGCGCGGGCCGCGTGAGCCCGCGCCGTACTGGCCTGTACTCCCATGACTTCAGCGATCTGCTCGTATGGCATGTCGAGCAGCCAGAACATCACCAAGGCCTCGCGCTGCTGCTCTGGTAACTCGCGCAGCCTGCGGAGCAGATCCAGTCGGTCCTCACAGTAGATACCGGTGTCATGGTCGACGAGCCGGTCGAAATCGCCGGGATCGGTCAGCTTCTCCTGCCGCAGGTGCTCCTTGTAGCTCTTGGCGTGCCGCTGTGCAGCCACCTTGAACAGCCATGCCTGCGGATTCGGATGATGCCTGAGGCGGTCCCAGTACCGCAGGGCTTCCTCCATCGTCGCGTCGGCCGCTTCTTTCAGTACCTCGTTGCGGGCCCCGCGGGCGAGAAGGTAGCGGCGCACCCGCGGGTCGTAACTCATGAAGAACGCCTCGAACCCAGGAGCTGCTGGGCGGAACTCGCTGCCGCTCATGGCGCGTTGCGCTGGTCAGGTGCAGATAGGCGGCGCTCGGTTCGGACCTCCATGCTGTGACGGCCGCCCGGTTCCTGACGCACGACTAGGCGGCTTCCTGGTGGGAGACGCTCCAGCAGAGCGGCCAGCCCTGCGTGCCGTTCCTGCTCGGCACGTGCGTGTTCGCGATGGCGGACTGCTTCATTGAGGAATCGCCACACTCCTGCCCCGCGGCCTCGCCCGGCCGCCAGACTGGCAGCGGCGACTGCGGCCGCAAGGGCCGGTGCCACATCGTTCAGTATTCCCACGCCGTCTCCATCCGCTGAATACCGGGCGCCCCTCGGAAGCGGCCCTCACAACAGGAAAGGCGGCTGCGGACCAAAACGCTGCACCAGGCGGCAAGTTGACGTAGGCGGTCCGTTCTGACCATTTCACGTCACTCACCTGACCTGTTGAGCTCAATACCTGATCTCCGGCCGCCCTTTGGCGACGTATCCCAGACCCAAGCGAGAAACGAGCGGTCACTGTGCACGCCCGTGCCGCCAACTCAGAACAGGTCCCGCGGATGGTGCCGCGGGCAGAAGATGCACATCCTCATTGCCACAGCCGCCCTGGCCCTTACCGTGACCGGCTGCTTCACCGACCCTGAGCCGGCCGGCACCAACCGCCCCTCCCCCACACCGAACTGAAGCAGCGTCTGGATCAGACGATCACAGCGGACTGATCGATACACAAGACGTTCAGCGGCCGAATTCGGCTACGCAGTGGATTCCTAATGCGGTCTATCAAGCCGCAGGAATCGCTGATGGCGGCGGAAGCGATGGGCGCGGGGCACGGGGCGGTTGAGTGTCCTGCAGAGTTCGGTGTCGGCAAGGTCGGGGAAGGGCATCCCGGCAGCGTGGTAATGGGTTCGGGACTGCTGGAGGGTGTGGAGGACGTCGTGATGCCGGCCGGCGGCGCCGTAGAGACGGGCAAGGCGGAAGCTGGCCTGAGCGGCGCCGACGTGGTCGCGGGGGCCGGCGAGGGCTTGTTCTGCCAGCATGATGGCGTCGCCGAGGCGGTTTGCCTCGGCGTGCAGCAGGGCTTGCACGGTCAGTGCCCTGCTGCGGCCTCGATGGTCGCCGCAGGCGTCGGTCTCCTGAAGCGCACGGCTGATCAGTTCGGCGGCGGTGTGGTCGCCCTCGTAGAGCGCCATGTCGGCCAGCCCCAGGGTGGCCCAGGTGTGCCCGCGGTGGTCCTGAACAGCGTGCAGGGTCTGGGCAGCGTGCTCGTAGTGGGTGCGGGCCGCGGCCCACTGCGGATCCTGTGCGGGGCGGCTTGTGATGTGGCACCCGGGCCAGGGGCCTGCGTACCAGCGACGAGGGAGCGGGCAGCCGCCCACCGTGCTCTCCTTCTCGGTGTCGGCGCGGGTGCGCAGAATCCACCCGATACCGCGGGGTTCCTCGTTGGCGGCGAACAGGGCCTGCGCTTGGTCGAGTTGAGCGAGGGCTTGGTTGTAGTGAGCGTGGTGTCGGCTGATCACCGCTTTTTCCCGCAGGGTCCAGGCCAGTCCGCGTTCAAGCGGCAGGGCCCTGAAGAGCCTCTCGGCCGCGGTGAGCGTTCGCGCCGCTTCCCGCAGCTCGCCCTGCTGGCGTTGCAGGATTCCCAGGTTGCCCAGGGCATCGCTTTCGCCGTGTGCGTCGCCCGAGCTGTGGAAGAGAGCGATCGCTTCGCTGAAGCACTCTGCGGCCCTGCCCACGTCACTGCCGCCGTCACGCAAGGCTTCGCCGAGGTTGCGCAGCAGCGCGGCACGGGCCCCGCTGTCCCCCAGACGGTCGGCCGCGTCCAGAGCAAGCTCATGGACCTGGCTGCTGATGTCCCAGCGCCACTGATGCTCAAGAGCGATACTCATCGCGTCGGTGATCTCCCAGCACAGCTCCCACCACCCGCGAGCGTGAGCATGGGCGACAGCTGCCACCAGCACCACACGCTCGGCTTCGAACCACCCGACGGCCTCCCCCACATCACCCGCCACAGCGTCGTCCGGCGGCGGACGGCGGACCGCCCCGTCACGGCCGCTGTGCCGGGCACCGGCCGGTCGTAGCTGCGTGTCGGCTGCGTCGGCCGCGCTGAGGAGGGCGCCCAGCAGACGCCGCACGGCGCTGTCGGACTCGTCGGCCGGCTGCTCGGCCGCTTGCTCCTTGGAGAACCCGCGCGCGAGATCGTGCAGCACGATGCGCTGGCCGCCCGCCTCGCCGCGGCGAGCCTGCACGAGATGCGCCAGCAGCAGTCCCTCCAGGCACGCGTCGGCCGTATCGGCGTTCATGTCCAGCAAAGGCGACAGCGCCCAGGCCGGCAGGTCGGGAGTGTCCAGGGCGGACACCAGCCTGAACGCACGCTGCTGCAACGACGGGAGCGCCTGATAACCAGCGCGGAAGACCGCGCGCACGCTGCGCTCGCCCAGGCTCAGCACATCCAGCCGCCGGTGGTCGTCGGCGAGATCGCGGGCGAAGGAGCCCACCGTACGGGCGGGAAACGTGGCCAGCCGTGCTCCCGCGATGCGCAGGGCCAGCGGGAGCCCGCCGCACAGACGGACCACGTCGCGACCTGCTTCGGGGTCCTCGTCCACCCGGTCCCCGCCGCTGATCCGTCTCAACAGATCCCAGGCGGTGTCCTCGTCCAGCCCCGATAGTGCGACGCGCTCATCCACGGCCAACGTGGCAAGGCCCTGGCGACTGGTGATCAGTACAGCGCACGAAGACCCACCCGGTATCAGCGCACCTATCTGCTGTTCACTGGCCGCGTTGTCCAGAATGATCAGGACACGCCGGTCGGCCAACTCCGTCCGGAACTGCCGTGTCCGTCCAGCCTCATCGTCAGGGATTCTGCCGCGCGCTACTCCCAGAGCCACCAGGAAGTCGCCCAGAACCTCGCCCACGGCAGCAGGACGTTCCTCCACCCCGTTCAGGTCGACGAAAAGCTGGCCGTCGGGGAAAGACGGCATCAGCCGATGAGCAGCCTGCACCACGACAGCCGTCTTGCCGACCCCGCCCGGACCGTGCACCAGGCACACCCTGCCCCCGCCCGGGCGCTCAGCAGCCTCCACCAGCCGCGCCAACTCCTGGCCGCGACCGGTGAAATCCGCCACCGCCAGCGGCAGCTGACGCGGGGTTCCGGACGATTCCGGGAGAAGGAAATCGCCATGGGCGAGGACCGGCGCGTGCGGCGACAGCAGCACCCGCAGCTCCTCAACGCCTGCGGGATCCTCGCCCAGAGCCAGTACCAGCCGCCGTCGCAGCAGAGCCTGTGCAGCCGGAGAACGGCCCGCTTCATCGACCAGAGCCGCGCCCTCCTCACCGGGCAGCCGTCCGGCGACCCACCGGTACAGCCGCCCCAGCCGGTCGGCCACCGACTGCTCCACACCCTCCATCGCGCGATCCGCCAGACCGGCACCCAGCCTCTTCGCAGACACGATCGCCAAGGCGACCACTGCTGCCACGAGCTCCTCGACCGTCATCGACCGCCCCCCGGTCCTCCGCCGTAGCAGCCGCGCCGTCCCCAAACGCGCTACCGCCGCTCCGACGTCAGTCATACCCAGAACACCGCCCAAGGGCACCTGGCCGCTCTTCCAATGGCCATCAATGACGCTCCTCGCGGCTCTCTGCCGGAAGTTCGCGGCACAGCGGTCGTTAACTGAGACACCCTCAAGATCACCGGCCGGGCGCATGGTCAACCGGGCACTCTCCGCAACGCGAGCTCCGGTGGAGCGGGGCAGGCGTGGCCCGTCCGAGGTCCTGGCGCATCGTCCGAAGAGCGTGAGCAGACGAATCGAGTGTCGTCAACTGCCGCAGACGTCCTCACCCTGGAGCAGCCCCGCTGAAAGGACTCAGTGGATGAGTTCAACAGCCGAGCCGGCGCGTAGGACGCCGCCCGAGTAGCACCCTTGTCCGCATTCTCGTGGCGGATCGTGAGGTAGGGCCCTGGACGCCTTCGCGGTGCCAGTGCTACGCAGCCCGCCCCTCTTGTGACCGCGTGCCGGGAACCCCATGGTCCGCACAGGAGGGGGTTATCGGCAGCTTGTTCACCCTTTCAATCGACGGGCCCGCCGGCACGGGCGGCAGACGCAAGAACACGATCCCGGCGGTGCGCATCACCACCCCCGCAGATCCGCACCGAGCCCGTGACTGCACGCGCTGGCGCCGCCGACCGACCTCCGACGAACGACTCCTGCCCTACAACCGCACCTGCCTCGCTGCCCGCCCTGTCGCGTACAGGCACTGAACGGGCAAGCCAGGCCCCGCGGCACCGGCGGTGGCACGCAAGGTCGTCCGAGGCGAGCATCGCCGGTCGGCCCCTAGCGCCACGCACCGGGATGCGCCGCGACCGCCAACCGGGCGGCTTGCAGGAACGCTTGAGTCTGCCGCTCGACAGGGGCGGGTCCCAGCCTGCTCAACGCCTCCTCGTCTCCGTCTGCCGACATACGCTCGATCATCTCGTGGCCTCTGCGAATGAAATCCTTCTCCAGGACATCTGAGACCTCGGCGGGCTCCTCGCGGACGTCCTGAACAAGCACCACGACGAGGCGTTCTCGCGCGTAGCCCACGGTCCGCACCCGCCACCCCAACTGCCGCGCCGCACGACGCATCGCGGCCCGGATGAGCGCCATACCTCCCAGCATCTCTGCGTCAGCCGGGTGGAGGCTGGCCTGCAACGCCCCTCCGTACCCGCTGCCACCTGGAGGGCAGGTGGCCTCAAGCACCGGCTTCAACGCCTCGGCCAGGGCGACACAGCGCGGGTCCTTGGACAGTGCCGGCCGCTTGACCGTCGCTGCCTTCGCCGAACCCGTCTTCGTCGCTGCAGCGGTTTTCGGCTCTGTACCGGAACGGGCCCGCCTCGTCAGGCCGGGTGCACCAAGGTTCTGCTGCAGAACGACAAGAGCCTGCTCCATGCCCCCATGATCGAGCCGGGCCGGGAGGAGTCCAGCTTCGCTACAGGTGATCACATGAGCCAGAGCCTTCTGGTAGGCCATGGACTGAGCGACGGCGAAAGCCCGTGCCAGACGAGTACGGTGAGTACGACCGGACATCACGATCCCATCAGGCCTGCTCTCACTGCAGATACATCCCACCGCACCATGTATCCGGCAGGCCTTGGACGTGAAGGGTCAGATCCGAGCCGGGGTACATCGTCGCGGTCCTGGCGGCGGCCGGGTTCACCCAAGGCGGTGGCCCTAAGGGTGGTGTGCGCCCACAAACGCAGGCCCCAGTATGCCATCGCGGTCGTCTCGGCGCCGGGGATCCGGGCTACCTTCCATCGCGACGGCCAGTCACCCCGAAGGCATCAGTGACGACCAATACCGCTTCCCCAACAGAGGCATCCTGCTTGAGCTTTGGCCACCACTCGGCAAGCTCATCAGCACCCCCATCAAAGACCTCCGGGAGGAAGCGTTCCCCACGCCACGACCATGATCACCACCCCGGGCACTCCCCAGCGCCGCCACAATAGGCGTTCTCATTGCATCTGCGTCACACGCAACCCGCAGGACCGCAGGTCAAGCTGCTCAGGGTCCGGAACCCGTCGCAACCGACTTGCAGCACCACGGGTCAACGGAATGCAGTCACCGCAACAATGGTGAGACCGCGCAGGGACTCGGAGACGTTGATGAGCCGGGTGGGAATGCCGTGGTACTGCAGGACGGCAAGGAGCTGGCCGTCCGCCATCCCCGCCCGATGCCTTCACGCCGCATGGCATCGATGACCGCGCGTTCCGTTCCCGCCATCACGTGCTCGTCCACCTGGTTGGGGATACCGGCTTCCGGTGCAGCGGGGCGTGCGCGGCAGACACGGTAGAGGCTGGAGGACAGGCCGTACTCGGTACTGGGCTGCCCGCGGAAGAAGACGTCCTCGCCACTCGTGCGAGACCAGCCAGTCGGCGCCACCGGCTTTCACTCACTCCTACAGCGTCCCGGCGGAGGTGATCTCCAAGCGACGGTTGGAATCGCGTTCATGAAAGTACTGCGCGGCAAGACCCATGAGAAGAACGTAGCGGGGTCGTCAGGGGGCGAGCCCGGAGCGAATCCGGGCCCGCCCGTCCCGAGCGGCTACCGGTGCTGCACCAGCCACACAAGGCCTGCCACGCATTCCGAACGCGCCGCCCAGGCGGCTCCGTTGACGAGACTGAAGAGCGCGGCGCGGGCGAGCCTGCGCGTGATGGGCATGGGCTTGTCCATGTGTCCCTCTCCTGAGTGTTCGCCCGGCCCCAGCAGCCGAGCAGGACGACCGTGCCGGGTAGGAGAAGGGGTTGTCCGAAAGGGCGGGCACTGCGGGCAAACTCCCTCTACGCTCCTGGTCATCAGAGGTGCCCGCCATGCCCGGGGCGGGCAGCCGGGTACAGCGGGCACGGGGAAACAAGGAACGCAGATGGAGAAGTCGGCGGGGGCCCGTGCCCTGTACGACACGCTGCGCGCGTTGGAGGAAAAAGCCAAGACCGCGCGTATCAGGAGCGGGGAGCGGTATTCACGCCGCGACGTGGCCCACCGGGCCGGGGGCGATCCCAAGTCGTTGGGCAACCGGCTGGGAGAGTGGCTCGCAGAGGACTGGGGTGGGGCGAAGACACCCGATCCCGGCAGTGAGTTCCAGCTGATGGCCGTCGTCCGGGTGTGGAGCAAGTGGGCCGACGATCGCTTCGACGAGCGCCGATGGGCCACTCTGCTGGAAGAGGCTCAGGCTTCCCGTTCGGCCCCGCTGCCTGTGCCGGAGCGGGCGTTGGCGTTCACCGGCTACAGCACGTGGATCGAGCAGAACATCCTGCCCGCTCAGCTGGTTGGCAGGCAGGAGGAGTTGCAGGAGCTGACCGCGTTCTGCACAGGCTCCGGCGCGCCCGCCTATGTGTGGTGGCAGGCGGCCGCCTGGGCGGGGAAGTCGGCCTTGGTCTCGGAGTTCGTACTGCGTCACCAGCCGACCGCGGTGGACATCGTCAGCTACTTCATCACCGACCGCCTCGGCCGCAACGACCGGGAGGGATTCCTCGATGCGGTGATGCGGCAACTGGCCGTCCTCGCCGGGCGCGGGGACGGTGCGGTGAGCGTCCGCGCGGAGGACTTCCCCGAACTGTGCCGGGCGGCCGCCGAAGCGTGCCGCAGCCGGGACAAGCGCCTGGTGCTGATGGTGGACGGTCTGGACGAGGACCAGGGAGCGGCGGCCGGTGAGCGCAGCATCGCCGCGCTGCTGCCGCGCCACCCTCCGGCGGGCATGCGCATCGTGGTCACCGGCCGGCCCCGCCCGCCCATCGCGGACGACGTTCCCCCCGACCACCCCTTACGCACCCCGGAGATCATCCGCCCGCTTACCCCGTACCCCGATGCCCAGGGCATCAGCACCCTGGCCCGCCGCGAGCTGCACCGGCTCCTGAAGGACGACAAGGCCGGAGTTCCGCTGCTGGGTCTGCTGGTGGCGGCACGGGGCGGCCTGACCGCTGCCGATCTGGCCGAATTCGTCGGCGTGCGGCCGTACGAGGTCGACACGATGCTGCGCGGGATCACCGGCCGCAGCTTCCTGCCCGCCTCCCACGGCCGGATCCGTCTGCCGGACATCCCGACCGGGCCGGTCTCCCATGCGCTGGGCCACGAGGAACTACGCCGGGAAGCGCTGGCCGCGCTCGGTGACGTGACCGAATTCGAACAGCGGCTCCACACATGGGCGGACGGCTACCGCGCTCAGGGCTGGCCGGAGGACACCCCCGATTACCTGCTCTACGACTACCCGCGCATGCTGCACAGTGCCGGCGATCTCCAGCGACTGTCCGCTATCGCCCTCGACCCGCATCGTCAACGGGCTCTGATGGAGCGCGCCTCACTGGACACCGCATTCACCCACATCGAGCTGACCGCTCAGATGGTCCGACGCCAATGCCCCGATAACGTGGTGGAATTGACGGCGCTCGCGGCATCCTCGACCGTCCTCGCCGAGCGGGCCAGGGCCCTGCCAGCCGACGTGCCAGTGACGTTTGCCCGGCTGGGACAGGCGCGGCGTGCCATGGACCTTGCCCTCGTCGCCCCCTTTCCCGCGGAGAAGGCTGTCCGTCTGGCGCGGGTGGCCCGAGTGCTGGGCGAAGTCGGCCACCAACTCGCCACCGCGGCGGCGTCCGAGGCCGCACGATGGGCTGAGCGGGCACATCAGGAGAACGCTCCGCCGAGCGGGGATGAGCAGGAGGCGGAAGAGGCCATCGGGGAGGCGGCGGTAGCGCTGATGGCCATGGGCGAACTGCGCCGGGGCCACGAACTGCTCGGCTGGCTCGGGGCGTCGGCAGGTGCAGGCGACGAGGCCGGGGCGACCGTGGTGGCGCGGGCCGCCTGCGCCGCCCGTTCCCACGACGCTGCTCTGACCGAGGAACTGCTCGACCAGGCCGAGCGGTATGCCGAGGAGATGGCGGCAGCCTCTCCGGCCGATCCGAGCGCGCCAGTTGCGGCCTGGGGGGCCATCGCCGTGGCCGCCGAGGGGCCACGAGCCGACCGGATGTACGAGCGGATCAGCCAGTACGCCCAAGCGTGCCCGCCGCGCCTGACAACCTGCACCGTCAACGCCTCCGCAGCTTCGGTCCTGACGACCGTCCGTCCGGAACAGGCGAACACGCTGGCCGGCTGGGCGGCAGAACGTCTGGAGGTCGCGCTGGGCGACCCCGAAGGTCTGTCGGCCGAGGACAGAGGCGACCTGAATTTACTCCTCAGTCCCATGCTGACCGCCGTCGTACGAGCCCTGGTGGACACCGGCTCGGTAGACCGTGCGCGCGGCCTAGCCGCGCGCGTGCCCGTAGAGAGGCACACCGGGCCGATGGGTATCGACACGCTGGCCGGGGCCCGAGCCGTCCTCATCGATGGCTTCGACGAGCCAGAACAGGAGCCAACAGCACAGACACTGGCTCGGCAGGCCTACCGCCTCGCGGACCGCGGCGAGCATGATGCGGCGAACCGGCGGCTGTGTCAGGCGCTGGAAGTACTCGGTTCTCCTCAAGGGCAAGGCACCCGGCACTCCCTGCCACGGGAAGCCTGGCTCATCTCGTTGTGCGCGGCGCTGTCAACCATCGATCTGCAGGATGACGGCGCGCAGCTGGCTCGGAGTCTGCGGAACCCGGTCGAGCAGGTGCAGGCGCTCGCAGCAGCAGCCGTCTCGGCCTCGCAGGCCGGGCAGCTCGAGGATGCTCGGCACCTGGCGTACGAGGCCGCCGACCAGGCCCGAAGGCTGGAAGGCGCCGACAACTTCTCCTTCCTCGACGGCGCTCCGGGCCGGGAAGCGGCGGACGCGAAAGGCGCCGCCGCGCAGGCGCTGGCCCATGCCGGCGAACGCGACCGTGCCTTGTCCCTCGCCGAGGAAACCGGGCCTGCGGAAAGCAACAGAAGGCAACGGGCCCTCGTGGCCGTCGCAGCCGGAGTGCGCTCCTACGACCCGGGCACCGCAGCGGCTCTCATCGATTGCCAGCGAGAACGCCTTCTGGCCCCGGATGCACACAGAGGTTGGAATGGGCGCATGGCTGAACTCGGCGAGCTGTTCGCCGCCCTCTCCGGGGCCGACGCTGAGTGTGCTGGCCGTCTCCACCAGGCCTCAGAACACGTGGCGCAAAAGCTCAAGGAAACAGATACCTGGCTGGATACGGAGGATCTCCTCACGGTGCTCCTCCTGCATTCGCGGGAAGAACCTGACGAGGCCCGCGACACTCTCGTGCGGTGGGAGGAGAGGTCGACCGGCAGCGCACCGTGGGGGTTGCCAACCGGGGCTATAGCCGTTGCCCACGCAATGCTCGGTCGCCTTGACGCTGCGCGTCGTTGGGCAAGCCGCAACAATGTCCCCTCTGACCGTGCAGCGGCATTCGCGGCGGTGGCCGCGTATCTCACGCAGACACCGTCGGGTATCCGCCTTGTCTCCGCATCCGCCAGCACAGCTTTCACAGAGACGTTTCGCACCCTTGCCCTCGCGCACTTTCCACCAGCCAGCGAGAAAGCCAATCAGGCGGCCCTCCGGTTCACTGCAGGCGCGCTCGCCAGCGACGGATGGCAGCACGCCCTGCCGGCGCTGGCCCGCATCGCCCCAGGTGCCGTGGAGCGAGTGAGGAACATCGTCTTCACCCACCGTCACCTTGTACAGACGAGCGGTTGAACCGGATGGGGGCGTCGCCACGTCCACCGCCGATACTTCGGGGCCAGCCAGCGGCGGGAACGCGCATGGACGTTGGTGCTCAATTCGTCGCGGGTGGTGGTTCCTCGGATGCACCCTCCCGATCACTACAACGCAGCCGTACGGCCGGATCCAGAAGTACAGCCGGGTTGCTCATGTCTGCGCATTGTGTAGATATCGCAGGTGGTTCTTGACTGTGCGTGGTGGATCCCAGGGACGTCGATGTGCGCTTCGTCAGCCCCACGGGCGCGGTGCAGCCGGTTGTCTGGATGACCGTGGCCGGGGGGAGACGCGCACCGGGTCTGTTCCTGTGCGGCCGTTTCCCGTACAGCGGGCAAGCGGCTGGCTCCCGGCTGGTGGTGGTCGGCCACGGGCCGACTGGTGCCGTACGAAAGCGCGGCGATGCGCGCCGGTCCCGATGCCGACCTGGGCCCATCCGTGCCATACCAGAGGACGGATCGACGGGCACCCCGGCGCACCGGAACTACGCCGCAACCAGGCCCACTTGACGGGAGGGACATAGAACCCCTGGGCTCGGTGTCTACGCTCGACCACCACTCAGGTCCGACATCCGCCGCGTCGCCTCTCCTGTGTCGGCAGGGCTATTGACCAGTTCTGCAGGCAGCATAACCATGGCCTGACGCATCGTCGCCTGAGCAGGCGCGCAGAGCCAGTCGGCTGCGAGCACAGCAGTGCGACGGGGGGATTCAGCCGTGTCGGACCCTAATTCACGCAGTCCGTTCATCGCCGCGACCAGCTTCGAGATCGGCGAAGAGCCGCCGACGGCCCGCACGGATCCGCTGGCGCCAGCATTTGCCAGCCCCTTCGTACGCAGCTACCGCGTGGAGAACGAGAGCCGGGTGGTCGACCCTGAGGCAGAGGAGTACACCGCCTTCCTGGGGGAGCTGTACGACGAGGAGTTGAACGAAGCGCTGTTCGAGCTCGCTGGCGAGGCGGCCAGGGAGTTCGACGGCACTGCCTCTGGCGAGCACGGGACCGTGGTGACGGATCGCGACGAAGCCCGCCACCGGCTCGAAGCCCGCTATGCTCCTCTGCTGCGTGAGTTGGAGGAGGCGATCGACGCCCTCGCGGACGCGGCCGGGGATCGCCCGCTGCAGTCGCTCAGCGAGGCGGAGGTCGAGGAGGCCCTTGAGACGTACCAGCGGGCCGTTTCGGTGTCTCCCGCCCTGGAACACCTCTTCGGCGGGATCGGCAAAGCCCTGAAGAAGGCGGCCCACAAGGCGGTCGGCCTGGCCAAGCGCGGGGTGAAGGCCGTCGCGCGGTACACGCTGGGGGCGCTGCTGCGGAGACTGAAGCCGGTGGCGACGGCGCTGCTGAAGCAGGCGCTCACGGCGGGGCTGAAATGGGTGCCTCCGGAGATGCGGCCGTATGCCGAGCAATTGGCACGGCGGCTTCCCCTGCTGGCGGAGACCGAGGAATCCTCGGCAACGGATGACGCCACGGGCGATGTCTGCCGCCTTCAGGAGGAGTTCGACCTGCGGGTGGCAGAAGCGGTCTTCGCCGACAGCGAAGCGGCCATGGAGTTCGAGGCATCGGCATACACGCGGCAGGCCGAGTCTCCTGCGCTCTGGCCGGACCCGGTGGAGGAACTGGGCCGCGCGCGCGAGCGGCTCGTCTCCCGGCTCGCCGAGGCCGAGGACGGCGAGGACGTCACGCCGGAGGTGGAGGCGTTCCTCCCGGCGGTCCTGCCGCTGCTGAGGCTCGGACTGAAGGTGACCGGCGGCCGTGCCGCGCTTGCTGCGACCCTGGCGAGGTTCGTCACTCCGCTGATCGGCCGCTTCGTCGGCAAGACCGCGGCTCAGCCGCTCTCCAGGGCGTTGGTGGAGGCCGGTCTGCGTCTGGTGCAGTTGGAGGTCACTCCGCAGGACGAGCAGCGGGCGACCGCGACGGCGGTGGCCGCCGTCGTGGAGGACACGGTCCGCAAAGTCGGGGCTCTGCCGGAGCGGATCCTGGCCCAGGAGGCGCTGCTGGAAGGGTTCGTCCTGGAGGCCTTCGAACAGGCCGCAGCAGGAAGCCTGCCGCAGATCCTGACGGAAGAGACCTACCTTGGCCGCCCCGAACTGCGTCAGGACCTGACGCTGCGTGGGGCCTGGGTGGCTCTGCCCCTGCGCGGGGTGAAGCGCTACCGCAAGTACACCCGCATGCCGTGGATCAACCTCTCGCCCTATCAGGTCGCGCACATCCGCACCTTCCGCGGGCTGCCGCTGGATTCTGTGCTGCACCAGCGTCTGGGCCTCCCCCCGGGGAGTGAACTGCGCGCCCGCGTGCACCTGTACGAGGTCCTGCCCGGCACCTCGGTGGCCGCTATCGCACAGGGCGATCACGGCGTTCCGGGCCTCGCTGGCCTGGACGGCTCCGGTCGCACGCAGTTGCATCCCCTCACCCCTGAGGCGGCAGGGCTCCTGCTCGGCGAGCCGGCGCTGGGCGTGGCGACCGATCCTCGTCACCTGGCCAGTCCTCGGCTCCTCGGGGTGGGACAGCGCCTGTACCACTTGGAGGTCGCCAACGTCCCCGGGCCGCGCATGAACCCGATGGCGGGCGGCAGGAGCCCGGCCCGCCCCAGCCAGGCCACGGTGACGCTGCGGTTCCCCGACGACGCGGTCGTCGCCGAGCTGTACTTGAGCGAGGCCGACGCCCAGGGCATGGCCGCCAGACTGCGCCGGGCCGAGCCCGTCGGCCGGGTGCTGGCTCCGCTGGTCCCGCTCGTGCGCCAGCGGGTCGGAGCGGCACTGGACGGCCACCGGCTCCGGCTCGTCCACGGCTCCGTGCTCCCCCGCCAGGTACCCGCCGCGCTGCGCCGCGTGCCCGCGGCCACCGTCGCGCGACTGTCCCGGACGGTCGAAAACGGTCTCGTCGACGGCCTGGGCACGGTGCTGAAGGACCACCGCGACGCCCTCCTCACCGCGACCGAAGCACCCGTCGACGGTGTGACCGTCCGGGTGTCCCTCGGCTCCCCACCGGTAATGTCCGAACTGCGTGCCGCGCTGACACACAGCCCGGGCACCGTGCGCGGTGCCGTCCTGCAGGGACCGTCTCCGAACGTCACGGTGGTAGCCGGCCATGGACCCGAGTGACCCTGACGGCCGGCGAGCCCAGATCGCCCGCCAGCTCTCCCACTGGACAGCGGCAGCCGAACGGCTGCGCGCGCTGGACGACCTGGCGGCCCCCGCCGCGTGGGCCGGTCTCGAGCGCTATCTGGGGACGACCCTCCGCGCCACGCTCACGTCCTCGGTGGGCAGGCTCGTGGCCCACGGCACGGCCCTGCACACAGCCCTGCACACGGCCCGCACCCACGACGAGTTCGCGGCGCTACGCCGGCAGGTGCTGGCCTACCGAGGCCGGTACCTGCGCACCGAGACGACAGTGGCTTTCTACGCGGACGCAGTAAATTCCCGTACTAATCCCCGCTTGGCAGCATTGTTGCGGGCGTGCGACAGTCTGGCGTACCGCAGCATGGCCCTGGTCCTCGATCCGCTCCGCAAATCCACCCCGGTCGTGCTGACCTACGTCGACGACGGTATCGGTGCCGCCGTCCTCAAAGCACGGCTACGGCTGTGGGATCCAGACACCGAGAGCCCGGCCGCCACGATCAAGATCGTGCGGCATGCGCTGCTCTGCCCCACCTCTCTCATCCATGAAGCCGGCCACCAGGTCGCGCACCTGACGGGGTGGAACGCTGAACTGGCGGCCGCGCTGGCGCGGTCGACCCGGGCAGCGCCGCCCGAGGTCGGCGATGTCTGGGCGGGCTGGGCATCGGAGATCACCGCGGACGCCTTCGCCTTCGTACACACCGGATACGCGGCCGTGGCCAACCTGCACGACGTGCTGTCCGGCGGGGAACAACTCGTCTTCCGGCTGCTGCCCGGCGACCCGCACCCGGTCGGCTACCTGCGGGTGCTCCTCAACACCGCGATGTGCCGCCACGTCTACGGCGACGGCCCCTGGGACGCCCTGGAGCGCACTTGGCGGCACGACCACCCCCTGGACGCCTGCCGGGACGCCGAGTCCCGCACACTCATCGAGGCCTCGCTACCCCTGCTGCCCGCCCTCGCCGAAGCCATCCTGACCGCGCCGCTCACCGCGTTCGGCAACCGCCCGCTGATCGCCCTCGTGCCACCGGAACGAGTGGCACCACCGGCTCTCGTGGCACTGGAGGCCCAGCTCGGCCCGGCCCTGTACACCTCCACACACTGGTTGTGGACCGAATCTCTGCGTCTGCTGGCACTCAGCGGGTGGAAAGCCGCCACCCAGCCGGAGCGGGCCGGGGAACTCGGCGCCGAACAGTATGCGTGGATGAGCCGCCTGGGAGGCGCGGAACAGGCGGCCTGACACGCCAGACCCAGGCCTGACCGCGAGGAGGAGACAGTATGGCCGAGCAGGACACGCAACAGGGCATCCGCGACCGAATCGCGACAGCTGGCCGGGACATGATGCGCCGCGTGCGCACGCCGTCCCCCGAGGCGGCCAGCAGCGGCTCGATGACCACAGAGGAAGCCAAGCCCTCCGCTTCCTCCCCCGAAGACGCGCTGGATTTCTATCGCCGACTGCTGAACGAACTGGGTGTCGCGGTGGAGGGTGAGCCCCCTCCAGACCGCAAGCTGTGGTGCCTGCCGGACATCAGCTGCGCCGCCCGGTCCACGCAACCACGGGATTCAGTGAGCGACGCACGATCTCGCAACGGTCAAATATGCAACCCCGGCGGCATCGAATAATCCGGAGAACGCCGTGTTTCGACAGCTGGCCAGGCACCTCCCAGGTGGCGCGGACTACCTCTTCCGCCTGCACCCGGCGGAACTCTCCGCGCTCTTGGAGGAAGCCTGGAACTTCCGCATCCACGACACCGACAAAACCGTCGGACACCCAGACCGGCGCAGCGACCTCCCTGGCCTCCCCGATCACCTGCTCAAGGCGTTTCCCGGCTTTTCTCACAACCAGACGACCTTCACCACGCCGGCGAGGGACGGCTGTCCCGACGGGACCGTCCGCTGGGAGCACCTGATCTACGCCTACATGATCGAGAACACCAGGGCCGCTGACATCCTCCGCCGCGTGGTCCAACTCCACAGAGAGGGCGAGGAGCTGGGAGCACCCGGCAGCGGCGCCGAGCATTGGCTCCGCAACACCGAAGAGCTCTTCTTCCGTGACCCCGCGCCCTTCTTCATCACCGCGCGCACCAGCCAGGCCCGCACTCTCCCCGACATCATCCGCCGCAAGGCCTACTACCGCATGTTCGGCATGGACCTCGTCCACGGCACCGAGGACGGCGCTCCGGTCCCCTACAGTAAGGCGGCCGCCGCCAATACACAGTTCGTCGGCATGTTCGAGGAGTTCCTGCGCGAGGTGTGGATCGCCATCACCAACGTCAACAACACCAGTGGCTCCGACCCCACCGACACCATGAAGATCACGGATCTCGTCGAACGGCTGTCGGACATGCTCACCACACGACGGCTCGGCTCCAACCTCTCGGCCGAGGAGTACTCGGCCATTTCCACGATGGCCTGGTTCCACCTGACGCTGGAGTACAACTCGCCGATCGTGAACTCCCTGCGCGCTGAGGCGTCCAGCGCCGAGCAACGCCTGTTCAAGATCGCGGAGCGGGTCAGGATCCCCGCGCACGCGATGTCCAGGAGCTTCTTCAAGATCTCCGAGGCGATCTCGCGCCTGCTCATCGCCATCGAGGCCGGCGTCTTCATCAATTCGGTGGAGTCCCTGTTCAAGGACACCTCCGAGGACGGCAAGCGCATCTCCAACGACATCAAGACCGTCATCACGCATTGGTCGATCACCACAGGCCGCGACCTCAAGGCCGGCAAGGTCACCTCGAAGTGAAGCTGCGCCTCCCGAACCCGCCCGGCGAGGAGGATGAGATGTCCGGCCCCCCGGACCGTCCGGCGGACACTCCGTTCGCCGACGAGGCCGCGCTCGACCTGCCTCGTGCCGGGATCAGCGGATCCGGCCACCCGTCAAACGGCCATCGTCGCCATGCCTTTGAGGAACCGTGGGGAGCGTTCGAGGAACAGGGATCCCTCGATCCCCTCGTTGCGACCGAGGGTGAGGAGGGGACAGAAGAAGAGATTCCGTGGACCGACAGCGCGGCACAGACCGCCTTCCGCGAGAAGGTGCTCGATGCGCATCTGGCGCGCTCCCGCCGCCGCAAGGGCGCCCCCGGCCGCGACCTCACCGACGCGGAGCTCGCCCCGGTCGCCGGCACCGGGATCCGGATGCGCAAGGATGCCGCGGAGCAGGCTAGCCGGCTGATCGCGGCTGCCAACGAAGCGTTGGCCCAGGCGGCGAGCGAGGGGAATCCCGATGCCCTGAAAACCCGCCTCATCAACGCGAACAGCGGCTACCGGGGAAGCAGGCACCAGGCGAGGGTCTGGCGCCGTGTCTTCCCGGGCTACTACGCACGCACCACCCGGCAACGGGAAGCCCTCGCGGCCGGTCCGCACAGTGACCAAGCCGTCGCCTACATGATCCACGAGTTCCGCCTGCCCAACTGGGTCGCCGCCCCCGGCTACAGCAAACACCAGGCCGGGATCGCCATCGATTTCGCACAGGACCGCAAAGGTGCCCCGATCCACAACTCCAGCACCTCCGCAGCTCTGAAGGCGTGGCGGCGCACCTGGTTCCACGACTGGCTCACCCGGCACGCCGCCGAATTCGGCTTTCGGCCCTACGAGAAGGAACCGTGGCACTGGGAGTACCGCCCGGTGGACAGAGAGGCCGAACAGACGCCCGAGGAACCCAGCGCCGCGGTGGACGGCGAGGAGACCTGGGGCAACGCCGTGGAGGGAGAGAACGAGGAGCAACCGGAAAGTGAGGAGCCGGAAGCAGAGGCGGAGCACGAGGAGTCAGAGGGCGACGAGGAGTTCGAAGAAGAATTCGCCGCCCGGCCCGCCGAAGAGGCCTACGCGCAGTCCGTCGACGAGAGGGAGGACGACGGAGTGTACGAAGTCCTCTCCGCGGCCTTCGAGGCGGTGGACCTCGCTCACGGCGACCCTGGCGACGGGGCCGAGTCCGCCGCGGTCGAACGGGGGGAGGCCCGCGAGTTCCTTGGCTCCTTCTACGGCCGGCAGACGGAGTTCGCGCAGGAGGCACCCGCCACGGTGGCTTTCCCCAGCGGAGTGACCCTGCGCACCGTCAGCGGCCCGACCGGCCCCGAGCAGGAGCACCACGACCCGAACGCGACGGGGAATCCGCTGCTCGACACCGGCCCGGACACCCGGTCGGTGCGGCTGTCGGCCGACTTCACCGTCGACGAACTGGCCGGCAGCGGAGGCAAGCGGTTCCCCGTGGCACGCATCGACCCCAAACTCGTGCACTGTCTGCAGCGGCTCCGGGACAGCGTCGGGAGGCCGGTGCGGGTGACCTCGGGCTACCGGCCCTACCTGCACAACGTCGAGGTCTACCGGAAGCGCGACGAACAGCCGACGAAGAGCCGTCACTCCAGCGGCCAGGCAGCCGACGTCCGCATCGCGGGCATGACCGGGATGCAGATCGCGCAGGCGGCCCTGGACGTCTGCGGTGCGGCCATCGGTGTCGGCATCGGAGCGGACTACGCCCACCTGGATGTACGAGGGACATGGGCCCGCTGGACGTACTTCACCGACAAGGACGCCGACCGCCGCGCCCGGGACGAGATCGACGCCCATGGCCGACAGCGGCTGCGAAACTCACCGTCATCCGCCTCCGCACCGGCACTGGGTACAGGGCCGTCCTCGACGGCCGCCCCCGGCGGCCTTGCGGCCCGGATGCTGGAGGCCCTGGGTCGAGGACTGTGGTCCACGGCCGTCCAGTTGGCCGTCGGCAGCGGGATCACCGATGCCGATCAACTGACCAACATGCTGTTCTACCTGCGCCACCCGGAACTGCGCGGCCGCAAGATCGGGACCGACCAGCCCGAACTGGCCCGCGAGTGGATCCAGATCCGCGACCGACACGTGACCCCGGCACTGCGCGGCCCCGCCACCGGGGCGGCGCCCACTGTGGACGGATACAGCCTGCGGCCGTCTGGCAGGAAGCGAGGTGGGTACTCGGGCTACGGCGGTGGACGCCTCGATGCCACGGCGCGCCGCCTGGCCGCCGACGGACTGGTGACCGTCTCGGCCCCGGATCTCGACACGCTGCAGGCGATCGCGGACGTCGAGTCGCGCGGGCTCACCAGTGCGGTCAACACCTGGGACAACGCCGTGGTGAGCGCTGGCTTCAAGCAGTGGACACTGCGGCACGGATCGTTGCAAGACCTCATCAAGAAGGCTCCTGCGGCATTTGAGCGCCACGGCATCCGGCTGGGCCCGCAAGGCCGCACGTACCGCTTCGACCCGGCGGACCGCAAGGGTGTCGCAGCCATCGACGGGGTACCCAATCCCGCCATGCTGCGCAATGAGGACTGGTCGCGAAGGTTCCTCCTAGCGTCGCTGGAACCGGAGGCGGTCGCCGCGGCCATCCGCAAGGCCCTGCACGACATAGCCGGCGTAGAGGAACGAGTCCGTCAGCAGGCCGGCCAGACACCGCACCTCGACTCGCCGCGGGGCCGCGCCCTGCTGGCCGAACTCCACAACAACCGCCCCGCCTACCTCGCCCCGGTGCTCAAGCGGACCGTCGAGCGCGTGCGCGGCGCCCCCGGGATCGACGAGGACGCGGTTCTCGCCGTCCTGATCGAGGAGATCACCGAGGCCTACAGGACCAGACCGCCGGACAAGGACGCCCGCAAGGCCGCATGGACCGGCAAGATCGTCCGCCGTCGCTGAGGAGTCCCCGCAGAATGATCTTCGTGTGGCACGGTGGAGGGGAAGACGGGCTCGGTGCGCAGGAGTGAGGATCGGGCGGCCGAAGCCGTGCGCGGTCAGTGACGAGTTGGGGCGGTGATCGAGGCTGCTGCCCGACGAAGCCCACACCATGGTCCGCATCGTGCTCGAGGACATGGCCACCAGCCCGATCGGGCCCGACGAGCGGGAAACCTGGCAGCGTGTCCTGGCCTCCCTCGACGGTCTGCCGGTCGGATACCGCACGGAGTTGGGCCGTTTTCTGCTCGACGCCCTGGCCGTTACCGTCGCGGAGGCGGCCACCAAGGCGTGGCGGATGCGTACCTTCATCGCCGGCCCTGAAGCTGGCATCGGAGCGGCCACGCAGGGCTGAGAAGGTGTGGACGCGCGTCTGCCGTCCTTCGGTTAGGGTGCCGCAACAGATCAGGGACTGGCGGGGTGTTGTGATGGCGGGCTGGCATCGGGGCGTGTTGTGGGTGGTGACGGGAGTAGCCGGCCTGACCTGCGTGGGGCTGGCCTTGCTGTTGTGGCTGAAGGATCTCGGCACGGCGGGCACCGTGGCGGGCCTTGCTGCCGATACCGCCACGCTCGTCATGACCATCTTTGCCGTCCGTGGCTTGCTGCTGCAGTCCGCGCAACAGACCGCCCAGACGGTCACTGCGTCCGGCGCAGGTTCCGTTGCCGCCGGCGGCAGCATTGGCAGAGCCGTCACGGGCAACCGCAGCCAGCTGTCGGGCCCGGCACCCTCTCCTCTCCCAGGGCCGACAGCCCCGACCGGGCCGGTGGAGGCGTCCGGCCCGAAGTCGGTGTCGGCAGGCGGTTCCATCGGTGAGGCAGTCACCGGAGACGGCAACAGCACGTGAAAGCCTGGTGGAGCCGCTTCGGTTTCCGGCCGCGCAACGATGCATCTCTCGGCCCGCACCAGACTTCGGCCGTGCCGGGCACAGTGTCGGCATCGGGTGAAGGAGCCATGGCAATCGGCGGGTCTGCCGGTGTTGCCGTGTCCGGACACGGCAACACTGTGTTCGTGGGGCAGTTGTGGCCTGATGAGCGGGTAACGCTGGATGACCTGGCCGCCGCAGGCCGGGTGCGCATGGTGCAGCGCTGGCACGCGGCCGGTGTTCCCCTCGCGGTGGCAGACGAGTTCGCTGACAGCTCTCAGCTGGGAGCCCTGCCCGCAGCGGTAGTAGCCTCCTTGCCGGAGACCGGTGTTGTCGTTCTGGAGGGCGGCTTCGGAGCGGGTAAGTCGCTGGCCGCCGAGCGGCTGCACCAGCAGGACATCGCCGCCGTCCGCACCGACGCGCAGGCCCCCATTCCAGTTCACCTCGTCGCTCAGCACATTCCGGGCAACGTGATCGACGCGGCCACCCGCGCGGCACGCGCGCTCGGAGATCCTGCCGTACGCGGTGTTGCGCTGGTGGTGGACGGGCTGGATGAGCCCGGTCCGATCCGCGGCAAAGAGCTGCTGGACCAAGCCCTCAGCTGGGCCGCGTCTGCGACCGGTGGGCGCTGGCGCATCCTGGTCACTGCCCGTCCCGGCCTGGAGGTGGACGCCAAGTTGCGCAGGGTCATGCCAGAGCTGGCCGAAGAGGAAGCGGCGGCGTTGATGGACCGGCTCGGCGGAAGCGGTCTCGCGGTGCGCAGCCAATCGAGCATGGTGCGCAGCGTGCTGCGCCGACCTCTGTTCGCCATCATCGGGGCGCAGCTCCAGCGCGATCACGAGCGTCTGCCGAACAGTCCGGTGGCCTTCCTGGACGCTCTGGTCACCCGGGCGTTGCGCGATGTCGAAAGCGTCCAGGAAGAACGCGCCGAGCGGCTGTTGCAGCGGCTGGCCGCGGCTTGCGTCAGCACCGGAGGCCTGGCGGCGGCCGCTGACGTGGGCAGCCCCGGCGAGGTGCGGGCGCTGCTGGGCACCCGGCTGGTGGTGCGTCTCGGCGACCGGCATCTGGCCTTCGCTCTGCCCGTGCTCGAGCAGTACTTCGCCGGCCAGGCCCTGCTGGCCGGCGGGGTGCTGGCCGAGGTGGTGCCGAGCGTGGAGCTGCTGGACCGGTGGCGCTACGGGCTAGCCATGGCGATCGCCTCGGGCGGCTGGGAGTCGGTCGGCACGGTGCTGGATCCTTTGCTGCATGCCCAGCCGGGCGTCGCGGCCTGGGCTGTCCACGAGGCCATCCCGCGTAACGTGTCGGAGGGGGAAGGCCCGTGGCCGGATCTTCCTGCCAGCGTGGTCAGCCGGCGTCTGCAGACGACACTGGAGGCCTGGCAACGCACGCTCGGCGCGGCAGGCGACCGTATCTCCCTCTACACGGGGTGGACCGGTCCGGTGACGGTCGATGCCCGTCTGGAAGGCAACAGGCTGGGGCTGCACATCCTGCGCCGCGACGGCGACCACACTCCGGGACTCGCGATCCCGCTCGCCCATCGCTGGGCGGAACCACGTGGGATACGCCCCATGACGGCATCGTTCGGGCCGATCGCGGCGGACTATGCCGCCTGGCCCTGGCAGCAGACACTGGGCGTACTCGCCTCAGGCCTGCACACGCTGTGCGAGCGCAAGGACTTCGACCTGGCCGACTGCGACTCCTACACCAAGGAGCGCCTGTGGTTGGCGGGAGAGAGCCTGCGGGGACGTACCTCTCGTCGCTTCGCCCCAATCCGGGCGGACGAAGTGCACCAGACCCTGCGCCAACACCTCTACTCCAAGGGAAGCCTGCCGGTCCGGTCCAGCTACGGCCGGCAGTTCACCGCCTGGCAGGCGGAGTTGCTCCGGATCGACGAGGAACTCGCCAGCGGTCGATGGGCCGACGCCAACGGCATGCTTCACCACCCCTACGCCGTCCCCGACCAGACGCACGGCCCTCACGTGCACTGGGCCTGGGACACCTACAGCACACAACAGCTCAGGCTACGCACCGAGCAAGTCCTGACCGCCGCAGTAGAGATCTACACCGCACTCGTCGACACCTGGTTCCCCCACCTCAAGCAGGTCCTCGGCCTGGCCAGCGCCGCCCTCTTCGCACTCGGCGCCGACCTGTACTGCCCGCCCGGCGGCAACGACTCGTATGAACCGCCCCTTATGCGGCTCTCTCTCCGCCCCTCGCCGAGATGTTCGGTCACCGTCCGTCTCGTCCCGTCAGAAGACGACCTCTACGCTCCGGTGCCTCCTGTTCCACCCGGGAACGAGCCAGCGAGGTCTCCGTGGGCGCGCCCGAGTACGCCGGTGCTCAGCGAACCGGAAGTCTTCGGCGACGCGCCCGCCATCAACTACGCCTACACCTGGCTCCACGAAGACCTCCATCGCCTCCACCTCACCGATAGTGGGCCGCGAATTCTGCGCACGGGTCTCCCGTAGCGCCTGCCCGCGGGCTTGTACCCCGGGTCCGGGCCGAGGAACGGACTGTCTGCGGGTGTGTGCCCTCCGGTATCCAGACGGCCTGTTTGTGCTATCCGTCACTAAAGCGAGGGATGTTGACGATGTGCCAGCGCGCGGCGCCCGTGGCGGATAGGTTCGGCCCCTTGAAGGAGGGTGCGGGGGCGTCCGTTCTGGCCAGGGGGGACCTTGCCTTTAGAGGAGAGCAGCGTCGAGCAGGGTGATCTGTTCGCTGACTTAGCCGATGAGACGCGCCCTGGGCCCCTGGACTACGTGCTGCCGTTTATGGCTCCGGTAGCAGCGTCCGCCAACGCGGTGACGGAGGATCCGCTGTCGCTGCGGCTCGCCGAGGCCATCCATGACGTGTTCGGTGACCTTGCCCCCGAACTGGGACTGACCCGCTCGGAGCTTGCGACGGCGTGCGCTTCGGTGGCGTCGGGAGAAGCGTTCGATGCCCGGTTCAAGGTCTTCGTGGGGCTGCGGCTGCTGGAGCGGCCCCGCGGAAAGGCCTATGAAGGGCGCTACGTCTTCAATCCGACCAGCGGAGCGGCCCTGCTGGTCTTCGAGCGGCTGGCGCAGGCCGGCGGCGTCGAGGAGATCACGACGCTGCTGGACCGCACGCATGACAGCCTGCAACAGGGGCTGCTGGATGAGGGCCAGTTGGCGGCCAAGCTGTTGCGGGCGCGGCGTGATCTGTCCATCAACACCGGGCATCTGCTGCGGTTGGTGCGGTCCAAGCCCATCGAAGAGTTGGTGGGCGAGCGTCATCACCATCGCTCGAAGGCAGTCTTGCTGACCCACGCGCATCGGCTGGTCGAGGCGGTCAGCAGCCATTTTCCGCGGCTGAGGGCATCGGGAACGCGTCTGATCGATGAGGCGCTGCGGTATTCGGCTGCGGTGGATGAGTTCTCTGACCGGTTGCTGGAGCAGGCCAGGGCCCGGCGAGACTTCACCATGCTGCAACCCGAGCAGTATGTGTCCGCCGCGCTGAGCGCACCGGTAGATGCGCTTGCGGAGGTGTTCGCCGGCGCTGTCTTCGACCCGGCCAGTGTGGAGATTACCGCGGCGCAGGTGCTAGTGGCGGCTGAGGAGCGGCGGCCTCCGGTGCCTCGTCGGCGTCCGGCACGGCCCGCGGCGCTGCCGCCGGGCCCTGATCCGCTGGAGGTGGCCCGTCAGAAGGCACGGCAGCTGCGCCAACGGCGGGCGGCGTCCATGCAGTTGTGGTTGAGCGGCGGTCAGGAGGCGGACTTGACTGCGCCGTTGCGGGCGCTGCCGTGGCCTGCGGCGATCGCCGCGGTGGTGGACCTGCTGCAGGCGTCCGCAGATCCCACCACTCCGTATTTCGTTCAGGTCAGCGACGGCATCCTGGTGGAGCCGGCTGGCACGGTCACGTACGCCTCCCCGCTGTCGCTGTACCGCCTGCCTGAGGACGTCTCGGGTGCTGCAGATCCGGATCCGGATGCGTCCGCGGAGCAGGAGGAGCGGGCGTGAACGATGACGCCTATCGGCTGGCCCGGGCGCGCGCTGTGCGGGCCGTGTCGCTTGCCGCGGCGGCCGGTGAACTGCGGGAGTTGCAGCAGGCGGCGGCTGATGTGGAGCGGCGTCTGGTGGAGGTGGCGATGCCGGGCGGTGGCCGGGGCGTCATGGTGCGCTGGTTGCCTGATGTGGAGCCGGTCAGCGGTGTGGTGGCGGATCCAAAGACCCACCGGGAGGCTACGCCGTCGCAGTTGCTGACACTGGGGGCTGCGCTGCGCCTGTGCTGGCCTGATCCCGACCGCGCTGGCCCCTACCCGGGGCGCGCGGTGGCCGAGGAGGACGTGCTCGCGGCCTGCGCCCCGCCGGGCGACGGCCCCCTGCTCGAGGGCATCGCATCGATCGGGCAGACCTCTCCTTATCGCCGTGCGCTGCGGACCCTGCGTGCCTGCGGCTACCTGGCTGCCGATGTGGGGGACGGTCTAGTGCGCCTGGGACCGATGGTGGCCGCATGGAGTGAGCGGGACATCGACGAGCTGCGGCGCGGCTACAACTGTCTGCCTTGTGCGGAAATGGAGTAGGGCATGGAGCTGACGTTACTTCAGGCACTGCCGGAACAGCGCCGTGCAGAGGTGCGGGCCGCGGTATGCGCGGTGGAGACCGCACGTCTTCCTGTGCCTGCGGCCCACTTCCGAGCGCTGGCGGAGGTGCCGCTGCGCCGGGTGGTGGAGGAAGTACTGGCAGCCTCGGGGCGGGAGCTGCTCGCTGTGGGCGAGGGGTTCTTGTCCGGCTACGACGACGCGGTCCGAGAGCGGCTGGCCGCCGAAGGGATCGGAATCCTGCCGCGTGAGGACCGCGCCGTGCTGGCGCTGGTGATGCTGTTCAGTGTCGCCGTCCCCCGGGCTCGCGGCAGCGTTCTGCCGCAAACCTTGTGGACCCAGGGCGTACCGGTGAGCCGGGAGCGGCTGAAGGAGTCTGCGGTGTCCGACGGTGTGGTGGACGCCGCGCTGCGCCGCCTGGCCGCGGCCGACTTGGTGCGCCTCACGGCGGCGGGGATCGTGCTGGGCAGCCAGCTGCTGCGGCTGACCCCGGCGGCCCAGACAGCCCTGTTCGAGCAGTTGGTGCTGCTGGCTGAGCCGGCAGGGGCGCTCGCCGGGTCGATCTTGCGGCTGAGAGCACGCAACACATCCCAGGCCGACGGGAGCGAAGAGGCATGGTGAACGAGTATCTGCTTGAGGAAGAGCTGCCCCAGCTCGCCGAACATCGCGGCATCGTCGGCGACCGGCACCTCGTGGCGGTCCAGACCTTCGACATCGCCCGGCTGACCACCCACGCGGTCCCTGTGGTCCCCGAGACGTTCGTCGCCGTATCCGGGATGGGTCCCAAGGAAGACTCCAACGGTTCCGGCAAGACCTCGTTCCTCATCGCGGTCTCCCTGCTGCTGGCCGATCCGCAGTGGCGGTTCGAGTCCAACCACGGGTTGTACGCCAGCGGCATCCTGTTCAAGCCGGATGCGGCAGGGGTGGACCGGGCCCAGCAGATGCCGGCGGCCACCCACGGCTACGTGGTAGGTGTTTTCACCGGCGCTGGAAGCGATCCTGCCGCGGATGCGCTGACGGTGTGGGTGCGCCTCGCCGCGTCCGCCCCCTACGTCCAGGCCAACTGGACTGAGGGCATCCATGTGGCCGACGCCTCAACCGATGCCGAGCGTGCGGTGCAGGCGGACGACCGGTGGCAGGAGCTGGGCACCGCCCGCATCCTGTCGGTGCGCCGGATGGCCGAAGAGCTCTACGGCAACGCGCCGCGATGCCTGACCTACCTCGACACTCCGTTGCGGCCAGCAGTGCCCTCGCTGCTGAGCCAGCAGCTGACCGCGATGGAACCGCACGAGATCGGGGAGGCCCTGATCGCCCTGTCCGGCATGACCCATCTGCTGGAGCAGGAGGCGGCCCGCCGCGGCAAGGCTCTGGAACATGCCCGGGAGCTGGAGAAGGTTCAGGCCGATCACGCACAGACCATGGCGGAAGGCGAGGCCGTGCTGGAGGGTGTGCGGGCCCGGGCCCTGGCACGTGCCGCTCTCGAAGAGGGGCGCCGCGCATGGCAGCGCTTCGTGGCATCCTCCTGTCTCCAGTCCGTCCGGGCTGACCAGAAGCTGGGGGCGGAGCTGGACGACAAGAACGAACAGGTGCGCCAGGCGCAGGATCTGGTCGAGCGGGCCCGCAGCCGCTTCGACGAGCTGCGGGCGGCCGCCGATCTGGCCGGCCTCGCCGGCACAGCCCGCCAGGCGTGGTCGGACGCCAAACAGATCACCGAGGAGGCCAGTGCGGTACGGACCTCGGCGGCTACCAGGCAAGGCGTGGTGCGCCACGAGATGGCCGGTCTGAGGCCGCAGGCCTCCGTGTGGCGGGGGGCGAGCGCCGCCGACGCGCGTGCCGGCCTGGAGGAGGCCCGTGGCGGGCTGTACGGCGCACAGCGGCAGGCGGAGGATGCACACCGCGCCGTCGGAGAGGCCCGTGAGCTGATGACGGCGGTGGAGCAAGGGCGCAGCGGGGCAGCTGGCCAGGCGCTTGAGATTCTCGCCGCAGAACGCATCACCGCTCTCGGGTTGATGGACCAGCTGCAGCTGGAAGAGTCGGCCCGTGCGGCGTGGGAGCCGCGTCTGTGGGCCTGGCGCGATGCCGTGGTGGTGCCGCACGAGCGGGCCGAACGCGCGCGGGAGACGCTGCGCAGCCTGCCCGGTGCACAGGTCATCGCCGCGGATGCTGACGACGCGGTGGGGGTGTGGCCCCAGGGAGTGCGCAGCCGGATGCCGCTCACCGGGTTCCTGAATACGCTCCAGGAGCGCATGAGCACGGTCGACGAGCCGCTGGCCGTGTGCGATCCCAGCCTGTCCCTGACCGTCCTGGGAGGATTCGACGCCCCGGTCGCAGGTCGGGCTGCCCGGCTCGTCCAGGTCAGGGCGCACCTGGAGCAGTGCAGGAGCAAGGCGGGTACGGCGGACGCGGGCGTGGAGACCGCCGAGGCGCAGCTGGAGATCGCTCAGATCGAGTACGACGCTGCTGTGGCAGCAGAGCGGTTGGCCGCCCTGCAGGTGCAGGACGCTGAACTGACCGCCGCGGTGGCGGCTGCGGACGTGGATGTCACCGCCGTCCGTGGCACTGAGGAGAAACTGCAAGAGGCGTGGGAACGGGCCCAGGCCGCCCTGTCAGCCCACCAGGAGAGAGTATTGGCCGCGCAGCTGACTCTGGATACGGCCGTCAAGGCTCACAAGGAGCGGCTCAGGGAGAACGGCGCGCTGGAGAAGACCCGGGCCGAGATCGCCTGTCCGGCGTGGCTGCAGTTGTGGGGGGCCTCAGTCGAGGAGGCTGCTGAGCTGCTGGGGATGGGTGACATCGGCACGCCGGTACCCCGGCCCGGCCGGCTGCGGCGCGAGGTCGAGGACCAACTGCGCATCGCCTACGGACACTACGGTCTGCCGGACGGTGCGCTGGCTGCCGCGGAGGGCGACTTGCGTCTCGCAGGGCAGGCGCGGGCCCGTTTCGCCGAAGAGGACCCGTCGGCGCTGCCAGGAACCAGCTTTGACAACATGGCCTTGCCTTTGCAGATCCGGCTGGACGGATACGCCGAACGGGATACCGTCGTGGCCGCCCAGATCGCCGCCGACCGTGCCCTGGGCGAGCAGGCCCTGGCCGAGCTCACCGAGGGGGCGGAGAACAGTGCCCGCACCCTTGAGACGCTGCAGGACATGATCGAGCAGCATATCGACGGGCTGCTCACCCAGATCAACAACGCCTTCGGCGCCCTGGACCGCCAGCGCGGCGGCGATGGGGCCCGCTTGGAGAAGGCGAGCGTGCGGCCCGAGGGCGCCATGCCCTGGCGCTGGGAGGTCACCCCCCACTGGAAACGCTCAGCTCGCGGCGGCTACGTGCATTACCGGGAGAACGCAAACGGCGCCCAGGTGAAGGTGTATGCCATCCAGCTGGTCCTGGCTGCCCTCCTCGCCGACGCCGAGACCCGCGGCCGCGTCCTGATCCTGGACGAGCTCGGCAACAGCCTGGGCGAGGTCAACCGCAAGGACATGCTCGCCGCCCTGCGCGACGTGGCCCGCCGACAGCAACTGACCATTCTGGGCACCTGCCAGGACAGCGTTCTGGTGGATGCCGCGGACGTCTGCGACGAGCTGCTGTGGTTCACCCACGCCGCATCCTCCGACGCCTACAACCAGCCCACCCGCGCCTGGGGATACGACCCGAACGCCCAGCGCGTGGAACTGACCGCCGACTGGATCACCGCAGGACGCTCCCATGCCTGACACCCCCGCGGCCCTCCCCCGTCCTCCGTTGCTGATCGGCGAAGCCTACGGCCGACGAGAGGTGCCGCTCACCGGCCTTCCGGCCGGGGTTGTCGCGGTCACCGTGCCCCGCACCAGCAAGGACGGCGACGAGGTACTCCTGCGCGTGCCCCTCGACCGCAAACGACGTGTCAAACCCACCATCGTTGACCTCATCGCCTCCGACCCTGTCCAGGCCTACGACCCACCGCCCGGCATGTCGAGCGGCGAATTGATCAAGGTCCTGTCGACCCGGACCTACAAGCGGTGGGCGACCATCGAGGCCGAGTTCGGTCCGCAGGAGGCATGGCGCACCGCAGTGTCCCTGATCCGGAGCGGGGCTGTCGTCCTGCGCTGCAAGGTCGTGCAGACCACCGGATTCGTCCCCGACTCCTGGCGACTGACACAGTCCTGGGCCCACCTGCGTGAGGACAAGCTCACGCAATTACGGGGGCACCCGGACCCGCTGCAGTTGCATGCCGAGCTGCTGCACGCCATGACAGGAGTCCCCCAACTCACCAATGAAAACGCCCTGTTGGCCGCCACTCCCCCGGGCCGTACCGTCAAAGTCCCGGCAGGCAGCGCCACCGGCACCGAGGACTGGCGGGTGTACGAGGTGGCAGTCAGATCCGCCGCGGTGTGGTGGTCCGCCCAGCCCAGAACTCGGCAACTGACTGCCAAATCCCTGGTCGGCAAGAGCATGCGTGACACCAAGGTCCCCTGGACCCCGCCACGTCGACAGGCGTTCGCCAACCTCGTCGGTATGCCCTTCGACCAAGCCGTGGAAGAGAGCGAGACCGAGCTGCGGATGCGCGGCCCACTGCGCTGGCGGGTCGACACCGTCATCGCCGACGCCGCAGCATGCCACCCCTGGCTGGGCCTGCCCGCCCGCGGCTTGCTCAGTCTCGGCCTGATCGACTGCTCAGCTGTGGGTGTGCTCCTCATCGAGAACGAGGACACCTTCACTGAGGTGTGCAAGCATCCGAAGATCGCCGACCGGTGGCTGTGCATGTGGGGTGCCGGCTACGCCACGCACGGGCTGGCCGCGTTCCTCAAGGCCATGGCACCGCTGCCGGTGGCCGCCTGGCAGGACTTGGACGCCCACGGCATCCAGATCATCGCCAACCTCACCGAACGCATCGGCCGCACCATCACCCCTGTCGGTATGGACGTCAGCCTGTACAAGGACGGTACGAAGTACCGCCAGAAACCTGGAAAGCAGGAGGAGAACCTCAAGCTCGCCCACCGGCTCGCCGTCAGCGGTCCGCCCTCCTTGCGCGACCTGGCCGCCGAGATCGCCCGCAACGGCGGCGACGGCTGCGAGCATGAAACCCTCTACGACGAAGTCCTGCCGACCCTGGCCGACATACTGAACCACCACCTCACCGACGGCTCCACCGCGACCAGGCTGGCTGAGGAAGCACCCGGACGCGCAGACACCGCGTGATCGCCGCCTCTACAGTCCCCTGCCATGAGCTTGGAATCGATCAACTGGGGTGACGCGCCCACCTGGGCCGGCGCCATATTCGCTGCAGCCGCGGCGGCCTTCACCTTCATCACACTGCGCAGCCAGCGCCAACAGCTGGACGAGCAGCGCGTTTTCATCGGCGAGCAGCTGGTGAATCTGCAGGCGGAGCGTGATGCGCTCGTAGTTGCGGCACAAGACCGGCGCTCCGCTCAGGCCCGCCAGGTCACGCTGCGCACCCGGCTGGTGATCGGCCCCGACGGGCCGGACGCAGCCGACGGCTGCTATCTCCAGGCCGTCGTGAGCAACGGCAGCGACCGCCCCATCACCGATGTCGACGTCGAGTTCGGTGATCTCACTGCGGATCAGGTTCAGGCGACCCGTGTACCGGATCACCGAATCGTCGATGCACCGTGTGGCATCGGCCCGCGGCAGGCCTACCAGTTCGCCTCCAAGGACTCCTCGATGGACCGCGTCGAGGAGATCGCCGTCACCACCGTCTTCACCGACGCGTCCGGCGTGACTTGGCGGCTGACCGACGACAACTTCCTGTCGGAAATTTGACTGCCAACCCGCCGCATCAGCACGGCATGGTTTGTCGCTCTAGCTCGACGTGTGTGGTGTGTTCGCCCCCCATGGCGTCAGGCCACAGCCGATTCGAACGTGAAGTTGCAGAGAGCGGAACGTTGAGGCATACGGGTGTCGGTGCGTTCGGCAACGCAGCACCACCGGGCTTGCGGGAGGGCGTGGACATGTTCCGTTCTGCGATGGGGCATTGGTCGAACAGCCTCTCCTGAAGACGCTGCCGGATGGGCCGTTGGCACCGGCGGCAGCTCGTCTGTCGAGGCGGCAAGGTGGAGTACTTCGTGGCGGTACAGCGAGCGCCGGTTTGCTGCACCTGTCTCGCACCGGACACCCGTAGGTCCACGGTCGCCCGGAAGATGTCGTGTGGTCTGGCCACGCTACGCCATGGCCAGACCCGTGGGACACCGTAGACTGGGACGCCGTTGGCTAATTCGGCCCGCCGGTCTATCCGGCGGGTCGAAGTGCCGTCAGGTGGGAGGTCCGGGTTCGGGCTCGGGGTCTGTGCGTGAGCCAGGCATCGATGCGGGCGAGGTTGATCGCTGCTCCGGTGAGTTGGTGCTGGAGGCTTGTCTTGCCCAGCCCGCGGTAGCGGGATCTGCGCAGGCCGAAGGCAAGGACGCCTTGGGAGATGGTGCCCTCGACGCCGGCGCGGGTCTTGTATCGCTGCTTCCATTCGGGAGTCTGCTGGGTGGCTCGGGCTGCTCTGATCGCGTCGTGCTCGTCCTGGTGACGGAATTCAAGCTCGCGGCGTTTGGCTGTGGGAGAGCTGATGCAGGCACTGCGGACTGGACACGGCTGGCAGTCGTTCCTGGAGAACCAGATGCGGATGCTCGGGTTGCCCTTGTGGATTCGGTTCTTCCACCCGCTCGTGGTGCTGCCGCCCGGGCAGGTCACGGTCTTGTTGTCCCAGTCGATGGAGAACGCGTCCAGGGAGTAGGAGCCGCTGTGCGAGTCGGCCTGGCTGCTGGTGTTGGAGGGCATCGGTCCAACCACCTCGACGCCCAGATCACGGCGGGTAGCCACCAGCGTGGGTCCGTCGACATAACCGGCGTCAAGGAAATGCTCGGTCGGCAGCCGCTCCCGTTCGGCGAGCTGGGCATGGATGACGGTGGTCATCGCGATGTCCGGGACGGTGGCGACGGTGGTGGCGACGTGGGTGAGCAGGTTCGGCGCCCCCGTCTCGCACGTCTCGGTCAGATGGACCTTGTAGCCGTCCCACATGGTGTCGCGCTTGACGCCGCAGCGCGCGTCCGGGTCATACGGTGTGACCAGCCGCTTCGCGCCTGGTGGACGGTCTTTTGGGCCACGCCTTTGCACCTCCCCGTCGACAAGCTGGAAGTGCTGAACCCAGACCTGCCGCAAGATTCCCACCGCAGGAAGTTCCCGCAGATGAGGTGGCGCCCCCGCCCCGTGCACGGCCTGAAGCAGGTGCATACCGTCACCCCCGATCCGCAGTCCGATTGCGTCCCGGCCGCTGCGGCTCTTGGGAAACCGGCTGTCCTCCAGCCTGGTGGCGTAGTGCTTGAACCAGTCGGGCAAGGCGATCACCTCCATCCAGTCCGGCGCCGCGTGGGCCACCGCGTTCAAGGCGGCACGCAGGGTCTCCCCGATCTGCTCCAGCCAGCACAACTCCCGTGCCGAGGAAAGCACGTGCGTGGAGTCGGTGCGAGCCTTCCCGCCGGTCTTCAGCAGCCCCCGCACACCGGCTGCCTTGAGCACCGCGTTGAGCAACTCCCGTCCTGCCTCGGCAGCGACCAGGCGGTCCCGGAACTCCGAGAGGACCGAGTAGTCGAATCCCGCATCGCCGAGCTCCAGCCCGAGGGCATATTTCCAATCAATGCGAGCCCGCACGGCCTCCGCGGCCTGCCGGTCCGACAGGCCCTCGACGAACTGCAGCACAAGCACCAGCGCCAGCCGGCCCGGCGACCATGCAGGCTTGCCCCGGGCCGGGAACAACCCGGAGAACGCCTCGTCCCGGAACAACACGCCCAACTCATCACGGACCCGGATCGCCAGACTGCCCTTCGGGAACGCCTTCCGCGCCACCCGGACCGTCTCGGCCGGCACCTCACCCGGCTCCTGAACATGCAACGACACGGACGCGCCCTCCCCAGACACAACGTCGGCCTACACGACCACAACCAGGTCGTGTAGGCCGACGTCACGCACAGGGCCCCAATTCGCCAACGGCGTCTAGACTGGGACAGCCCCACATCAGGGAGAACCACACTGCAGGTGCTGGACTGCTGGGGCGCCCTGGCCCGTTTTCCCCGATCCCAGACCCTTGAGACCCTGCACCCCGCGCCGAACAGCACCGGCCGGACCGCATTCGATCCCAACGACGGCAAGACCACCTGCTTCAGTGCCACCTGGTTCCCATCTCGACGGCCATCCGGGCTCATAGGCATTCTCACAACATCTGCGGCAGTCTCAATCGACTTGCAGGATCGCAGTTCAGGCGTGCTCCCCTCCCCCGAACCGCCCCTCAAGGCTGTCTCAGTACATCTGCGGGACCGCAGGTCACAGCCGTCCGGCTACCGCAACATCGATGAGACCTCACACTCCCGCCCGGTCAGCAAAGCCCGGCCCGCCCGACGGTCCCTGCGGATCACCCGGCTCAACGTCGCCATCGACGGAATGGGCACCTCACCGCCGGCAGCCACCAGCCGACGCCTCAGCTCCGAGACATTGCCCCCCGCCTCGCCCAGCAGCTCCCACACCTCGTCCGACACCGCATACCCCTGCCGGACCGGCGCCTCCACACGCCCGGTCGTCTTCGCCTGCTCCAGCCAGCGCCACACCGTGCGCTCCGAAACACCCACCGTCTCAGCGACCGCACGCACATGCCGTGTGGCCAACTCCCCCGCCTGCTGCCGCTCCAGCAGACGACGCACCACCAGCCCTCTGGACAGCACAGCCCCACGGCCGGCCCCTACCGCTCGATCCACCCCACGATCACACCGACCGAGCCCACCTCACCGCGTAAGAACTCTCGAACCTGAGACAGCATCAACTGACATGCGATAAAGCCCCACGACAGCGATCCCACCCATCAATCTCTCACCCCATGACAGCGACCCACCCACCCACAAACACCCACTGACCAGCCCCGCAACACCCCACCCCAGAACGTCACCGCCGACTCTCACCACCACCGACACCAACCCGAGAGATCGCAGTCCGGGGCGGGCATTTCCACCCTGACATCTGTCAGGTACCCGCCCGGCAACGCCCCCTGGTAGGCATGCAACATGTCAAACAGAGCCAGGGCTGGAACGGCCGGACCCCCTACCCACCCGGTGGCGGATCGAATCTCCCGCCGAGGACTTTCGGCGTACGCCGAAACCGATTGTCGCCGGAACGCGGCCCAGGTGAGTCTTCTCGGCAGGCCCGGCCCACCCGGCCGGACCACCACCGACAGAGGCGGGGAACTCACCATGCGCACCTCGCGTTCACTGCGGTTGCTCGGCGCGGCGGCTGGCGGCCTGTCGCCCATCGCACCGGACGCGGCCCACCCGGCCGCCGTAGGCCACGGCGCCGGCGACAATCCCGACGGGCGGATGGCCCGCGCTGCGCCGGTGTGCGGCGGCAACGTCCTCGACCGTACGAAGCGGTACTGAGCCATGTTCCGATGGAGCAGATGGCGTTCCGTAGCAGTGTTGTGTGTCGTGGTCATGGCCGTGATGACCGCCCTGCTCAGCCCTTCGGCCACCGCGGCAACGAACGCGGCGTCGTCCGCGCCACGTGACGCGGCCGGTGTCACCGTGCCGGCCGGTGTGACGGCGGGAGTCGCCGTCTTCGACCGGCAGACCGGCACCTTCACCGAGCAGCTGAACCCGAACATGCAGTTCCGGTCGGCCTCCGTGGTCAAACTGCTGATCGCGCTGGACTACCTCTGGAACCGCGGCCCGGACTACCAGATCCCGTCCGGTGACCAGGCCAAGTGGAACTCCATGCTGCGCAGCAGCGACGACGACGCGGCCAGCGAATTCTGGGTGCGCAACGGCGGGGGCTCGATCGTCACCCGGATGGCCCGTGAGCTGTCCCTCTCCAGCAACACGACCCCGCCGCCGGCCAACCAGGACGGCATGTGGGGCTACACAGCCTTGACGGCCGCGGACACGGTGAAGATCTACCGTTACCTGCTGGACACGGCGCCCGCCCGCGTCCGCGAACTGATCATGGGCAATCTGAAGCAGTCCACACGCTGCTCCGCCACCGATCACTTCGACCAGCACTTCGGTATCGCGGGCGCCTTCAACAAGCCGTGGGCCGTGAAACAGGGCTGGTCGGGTTTCGGCGGCATCGAGCAAGGTACGTGCCGCCCCGCCACGTCGGCCCTCAACGGCAAGGCAGCGTCCGTCGACCTGACGAAACCGGCGCTGCACACGACCGGGACGGTGGGTTCCGGTGACCGCTCCATCGTGGCCGTGTACACCCTGCACGACGTCGGCACCTCGTACGGCAAGGCGTACACCGACCTGGGCAGGCTGACCCGTTCGCTGAACGTTCCCGGTGGCGTACGACCGGCGGGCACGTGGTTCGGCACCTGGAGCTCCGGTGTCAACGTCCGCCCCGAGCCCAACACCACCCGCGACCCGCTCCTCCAGCTCCCCGCCGGGGTCGAGGTGCTGGTCGGCTGCCAGACGCGAGGGCAGACCGTCTCGGTCCCGCCCTACACCAACGAGTGGTGGGCCTACCTGCCTCAGTACGGGGGCTATGTCAGCAACATCTACATGAGCAGTCCGGACAACCAACTGCCCGGCGTCGCGCAGTGCTGAGCAGTGCATCACGGTGCTGCGAAGGGCCTGCGGGAAGAGCCGGGCAGGCACCCGGCACCTTTCGGTCGAACTCGAAAACCAGTGAGAAAAGGACAGGTGGATGACCAGGACCAGGAAGTATCTCTCCCTCTGGATGGCAGCCCTCGCCCTGACGGCGGGCGGTGTGATCGCCGCCCCTTCGGCCAGTGCAGCTGCCAGCGCCGAGTGCGGAGTTCGGGCGAGCGACGGCCGGCTGTGGTGCGGGAACGGAGCCCCCGCCATTCTGCGCTCGGGCGCCTACCACGAAGCGAACATAACGGGGCAGCTCTATTCCACCTTCAGCTGGTTCGACTGCTGGACCTATGGTGGACTGCACGGCGGCGGCAACACCACCTGGTACCACACCAAGGGTGACTGGACCGCTCCTGGCTACGACGGGTGGGGCTACGTCCCGGCGGACTGGGTCAACACACCGTCCTCGTTCGACGCCGATCCGAGCGCGCGCGGTCTGCGGCACTGCTGAGAGCAGCACTGCCGAGAGCGGCACTGCCGAGCTCGCCGGACCACTCCTTGATGTCGTCGGTCTCGTCCACGAGACCGGCGGCATCGTCGTCGTGGCGTCCCATGTCGGCGACCCATTCCCTCCCGTTAACGGTGCCTGACGGATCAGTTCCGGGTCACTCGGGGATGATCTGTCCCTGCGTACGCGCAGCCGGCGCACTGCCCGGGCCCGACCAGAACGGATGCCACCACAAGCGGGCCGACAGCATGAGCAGGCGGCGCCGGAGCTCCGCGGTCCCCGCCCGACCGGACTCGTCATCCGGCCGAGAAACGCCATACGTGCAGCGGGACTGCTCGTACTCCCCGGAGCATGACGAACTCCGGGGACGAAGAGCCGGGCATCGAGGAGCGGGCAGAGCCGGGCCAGCACCGGGCGCGATCAAAGAGTCCCGACCCGCCGCCAGTTCAGGGACGTACTTGTAGAGGTTCGTACGGGAGACGCCGAGCAGCTTCGCAATCGACGTGATCGTGTTCTCCGCATCGGTGAACAGGGCCCGCGCGTGCCGCACCTGTTCCGCGTTCATGGCCGGCGGCCGCCCGATCCGTGGGAGATCTTGGTGGCGGTCTCGCAGAACAGCAACACCAAACTGCGCGAGGTGGCCGAAGCGGTGGTTGCCACAACAACCCGGCAGGAACCGCTTCCCCGAAAGTTCCAGGAGCAGCTGGCCGCCGGGCGGCGGGAATGAATGCACGGCGCCTGTTCCACAGTTTGTGACCAGCACTTCCGGCTAACGGACCGACTGCCGGAACACCTCGATCGCGGTGCGCACCTCGCGGGCCTGGTCCCACTCCACGCCGTACTCGCCGGTCGGCGTACGCCAGGACCGCACCAGGCTCTCCGCCATCTCCGCCACCGCCTCCGGTGCCGCGAACACCCGGTGAAGCGGGGTGAGGGGGCGGCGTGGGAGCGTGCCGTCGCGGATGAGGCGGACCGTGGCGTATGACCAGCCGGTGTCCTCATCCCAGTGGAACTGGACGCCTCCCGGCCCGTTGGTGCGGCTGACGTCCCAGCTCAGGTCCATGGACATGGTGTCGCCGTGCGCGCGGTCGGCCCGATCGATACAGACCGCGCCCGGCGGGATCCCACGGCCGGTGAGCGCCTGGTCGACGGCCTGGAGGTAGGGCCAGTGCGGCAGCCCTCGAGCGCAGCCCGGCCAGCCGGGCGGATCGAGCAGCACCCCTCTCACCTCCGCCTGCGGGCCGGGAATCTGCGTCATGAGGCGCGCAGGAACGTGGCGGCCGGGCCGATCGCACCGGCCTCGAACATGATGCCGGTAGCCGCGACATTCTTGGGGCGGGGAGCCGGCTCAGGCCGCGGTCGTTGGTTTGGCCGATTCGGCGGCGCGGCGGTGTTCGGCGTTGATGCGCTGGGCTTCTTCGAGCTGGTCTTCGAGGATGACGATGCGGCAGGCGGCCTCGATCGGGGTGCCCTGGTCCACGAGTTCCCGGGCGCGGGCAGCGATGCGCAGCTGGTAGCGGGAGTAGCGGCGGTGTCCGCCCTCCGAGCGCAGCGGGGTGATCAGGCGGGCTTCGCCGACGGCGCGCAGGAAACCCTGGGTGGTGCCGAGCATTTCGGTGGCCCGGCCCATCGTGTAGCCGGGGTAGTCGTCGTCATCGAGCCGGCCGTACGAGTCGTCTGCCGTCATTTCACCTCTCTGTGGAACGCGTGGAGGGGCCTTGGTGCCGTACGGCACCAAGGCCCCGAAGGAACTGCTACACCATCTGCCGGCCCTGGTACTGCGCCGACCTTCTGTTTCCGCACGCCCACCCGGGAGAGGAGGGGCAATGCGGGGATCGCGGTTGCCTGACCGGAGACCACCTCACTATCGATGTCCTGCGGTACCCGGGCCCAGTCATTCCGCCCGGGCGATCCTGATGGCGCTCGGCTCCTCCGTTCTTCCCTCTTGATCAACTACTTGCCAAACGGGGGACTGCATACTCCTGTATTGCGTACTACTGGTGATACGAACTACTCAGCGGCCTGTGACAGCGCCACTCTTCGGCAGCCAGCCCCGTCGCCCGTCCTGCGTCTGCTCTGGCTTAGAACCCCACTGCCGAACCTCCCGGCACGCGCGCCCGCAGCCGACGCCTTCACCGAGGTGCTGCTCTCCTACTTCGCTGCTGGGTACTGCGAACTGCACTTGCGGGTACTGCACCTGCGTTAACCGCGGTCTTGCTCACGGCGGCCCCTGATCACTGCGGGCCACCCGGTCCGGTCGTCAGTCCCGTCGCCATCCTGCAACAACCCTGGCTTCAGCACTCCACCACCGCACCGTCCTGCGGTACTGCAACTACGTACTGCTGCCTGGCAGTTCATGTCTGCCAGGCCCTCCTCGATCTCGGCTACGAGAGAAACCATAACGACACCACCACCCAATGTCTACTCCGGCCAACACAGATTTCCGTGCGCTCGACAGAGAGATAATCGACCTCGAACAGCCACGGGGCCTTCGTAGGCAGCCAGGCATGGCCGGGCCGACCACAGGGTTGTCGCCCGCAACACCTTCGAGTACCACCGCGAGCAGAAGGCTGCCGTCGGCTCCGGCTAAACGGACCGACTGCCGGAACACCTCGATCGCGGTGCGCACCTCGCGGGCCTGGTCCCACTCCGCGCCGCGCTCACCGGTGGGCGTACGCATACCCGTGGCACCCGATTCACTCGACCGCACACGCCAGCACATCGGTATGGGCGGCCGAGAGGCGGCTGCGGTCATCTCGCGGGCCCGGGGCGGCGGGTGGACAGCGACGCGGCGGTCGTTGCACCTGCCCCGGGCACGCGCCTCGCCGTCTACGCGGCGGGGGTGAGTTCGGCGCGGCCGAACAGCAGGGCGTAGCCAGTGGGGAGCTGGCGCAGGATGCGGGTGACGAGGTCGGGGCCTGCGTAGGTAGCGAGGGCGGAGAAGACGGATCCGGTGTCCCAGCGAGTGGTAGCCAGGGAGGCGCCGGTCCGGGCGGCGAGGTCCTTGACGAAGGCCCAGCCGGTGAGGGGCTGGGTGTCAGGGATCTGCGCGGTGAGAACGCGGGCGGCCTCCAAGGGCAGACGGGCGGCGAGATCGACGCGTTCGTCGCCGGTCAGCTGGCGTCCCAGCCCCGCGAGGACCAGGCGGACGGCTTCGTCGGCCCGCTCGCGGGTGGGGTAGGCGCCTTCGTAGCGGACCTTCTCCAACATCTGCTCATACGCCGTTCCGTACGGCTGCTGGTGCTCAAGCGGTACGCGCGCGTCGGAGATCACTGCGGTGCATGCCTTTCGTGGAGTGGGATGGTGCCGGGGTGGGCATCACCCGTCATGGTCAGGTGGGCTGGGGGCGGCCGAAGAGGAGGTCGTAGCCGGCGGGAAGCTGGAGCAGGATCTGCTCCAGCAGGTCCACGTCGGCTGCGTCGGCGACGGTGGACAGCACAGCGCTGACGTCCCAGGCCGCGGTCTGCTCGGTGGCGCCCTCGATCCAGGCGGCAGCCGCCCGGACGAACTGCTCCGGGAGAAGCGGTTCCGCGCTCTGCAGCGGGTTGAGGAGGATCAGGGCGTAGCCCTCTGGCAGGCGCGCCGCGAGATGGGCGCGGACGTCGCCGACCAGATGCGCGCCGAGGAGCGCGAGCACCACGCGGGCCGCGCGCTCGGCTTCCTCCGCAGTTCCGTACTCGCCGCGTTCCTTCACGTGATCGAGGAACACTTCGCGCCGCAGAGTCATCTCGGCCGCCAACCTCTTACTCTTCGGAAGGCCCACGGAGTGCGGAGGGCGGAGTGGAGGGGGAGATCAGGTGCCCGTCCTCCGCACCCGTCCGGCCGGTGTCAGCCGGAGATCTCGTTGCGGCCGGAGCCGACGCCGATGGAGATCTTGCGGGGCTTGGCGCGCTCGGCGATCGGGATGCGCAGGGTGAGCACGCCCGCGTCGTAGTCGGCCTTGATGTTCTCGGTGTCGAGAGTGTCGGCGAGCACGATCTGGCGGGAGAAGACGCCCAGCGGTCGCTCCGACAGCTCCATCTGCACGTCATCGGCCTTCGCCGCCGGCCGGCGCTCGGCCTTGACGGTGAGCATGTTCCGCTCGACGTCGATGTCGAGCGCGTCGGCGCTGACGCCGGGAAGGTCGAAGGCCACCACGTACTCGTCGCCCTCGCGGTAGGCGTCCATCGGCATCGCCGACGGGCGGGACCAGGTGCCCGGGCCCATCAGCTGCTGTGCCAGCCGGTCCAGCTCACGGAAGGGATCAGTGCGCATCAACATCGTGAAAACACCTCCAGCAGGTTCAGGCAGTTGCTGCCAATGCGCCTCGCTGACTCCGTTGTAACATGTCATCCAATGGATGACAAACACGGTGTCGTCCATGTGATGACAAGTCGAGGGAGGTGCCCGTGACCACATCCAACCAACCGGCCACGACCAGCACGAACGCCCACAACCCGGCGTCGTTCCTCGCCGCCGCAGCGGCCCTCCACGCCATAGACGACGCCCTGCACAACGCCCAGCAAGACTCTCCGGACACCCCTGACGCTTCCGGTCCCCGGCCGGAGCAGGCACTGGCCTCCCTGATGCTGCTGCGCCAGGTACGCGAGCAGCTCGCCGGATGGGAGACCGGCCTGATCGAAACCGCACGCGACGCGGGCGCCAGCTGGGCCGACCTCGCCCATCCCCTCGGCGTCGCCAGCCGCCAGGCCGCCGAACGCCGCTATCTGCGCGGCCGCCCCGGCCCCGCCGGGACCACCGGCGAGCAACGCGTGACAGCCACCCGCCAGGCCCGGGCCGCCGACCGCACCACAACCACCTGGGCCCGTACCAACGCCGCCGACCTACGTCGCCTCGCCGGACAGATCACCGCCCTCACCGACCTCCCCGCCGCCGCGCGCCGCCCGCTCAACAAGCTCCACGCGGCCCTCGCCCACGACGACCCCGCCGACCTCATCGCCCCCCTGACCGCCACCCGCCCCCACCTGACCGCCGCTCACCCCGACCTCGCCGCCCGGCTCGACACCCTCACACCCCCCTGAACCCACCCGATGCGGTCCCAGCGGCGCACGTTCATCAAGCAGAACTCCACGGCGCGCTGGCGGGGCCGGTCGACCTAGGACTGGTCGATCGGGCGGATTGCCCCGTGGTGCCACGGCCCTCCCTGTTGAGGCGGGCGGCGAGGTAGCGGGCGATGGTCTCCCGCCGCACGGTGCGGTAGGCCTGCTCGATGCGGTCAAGGTTCTTCTTGGAGGGTGTGCGGGTGCCGACCTACCAAGAGCGCAGAGTGCGGTCGGTGACGGTCAGTCCGGCCTGGCAGGCCGCGTTGCAGGCGTGGTCGGTGCGGGTGAAGTAGCGCAGGCGCGCTTGCAGGCCTCGACGGGCGGTGACGGGGGTGGCGATGTGGCCGCCGCGAGGGCGTCCAGCTGCCGGGCGACGGCTTCGCGGCGCTTGAGCACGCGGGCGCCGTACTTGCCGAACTCGATGTTCCGCCCAGGCATCATCTCTTCCGAATCCATGGGTGGTGGATCACTGTACGGGTCTGTGGGCACCGCTCTCCCGCTCCGTTGAGGCCTGCGCGGCTGTGTCGACGGCGGTGGTCATGATGTGGCGGATCCGTTCGCGCAGCAGTTGATGCGTGCGGTCGTGATGGTTGCGTGGGTGCCACGCCATGCCGACGGTCAGGGGCGGCAGCACCAGGGGAATCGGGAACGCACGCAGCCCAAGTGTGTTCAGCATCGGTCGTCCGAGCCCCGCCGGGGCGACGCTGACGACGTCGGTTTCGCGGGCCAGGAACAGCGCGGTCGCGACGCCGGGGACCACGGCCACCACGCGTCGGCTCAGGCCCAGTTCGGCGAGCCGCTCGTCGATTGGGCCGTGGGCCCGGCCCCGTCGCGACACGACAATGTGGTCGGTGGCGGCGAACCGCCGCGGGGTAACGGTTTTCATCCTCGCCAGTGGGTGATCCGGCCGCACAACGCCGATCAGCGTCTCCATGAGAAGTGTCTCCGAGCGGATCTCCGGGTCGCCGGGACGCACGATCCCGATCTCCAGATCCACCAGTCCTTCACGCAGGGCCGGGGCGTCCTCAAGGTTCTCCGGCCGCAACCGCAGGGAGATGCCAGGCGCCTGGACCCGCAGATCGTCGATGAGGGACGGGATGAAGGTCGTGGACAGCATGTCGTCGACCTGCAGGTCGAACGTGCGCACAGCGGTTCGGGGATCGGCGGTGCTCGACGGTGCGAACAACGCTCGCGCCCGGGTGGCGACCGCGTGCACCTCTCCGCGCAGTTCCAGGGCCCGGGGTGTGGGCACGAGGTCGCGTCCGGCCCGCACGAGGAGCGGGTCGTCGAAGGCGCGGCGCAATCGGGCCAGGGCGCGGCTCATCGCAGGTGCTGAGGTGTGCAGGCGTGCCGCCGCCTTCGTCACGCTGTTCTCGGCGAGCAGCGCGTCCAACGCCTCGATGAGGTTCAGATCGACGTAGTCCATCCCCGGATTATCACTTGCGAAATGACTGTCTACCAAGATTGCACTGGTGTGAATCGGCGGCATTTTCTAACGTCGAACCCACTCGACGACATGAAGGAGGCCGCAGTGGACATCCGCATCCGCCCGCCACGCGACAGCGGGACCCGTGACCTGGGCGCCCGCGGTGACCGTGGTGCTGACGCGACCGGAGACGGACTGTGACGCGCGCCGTCGTGATCGGTGCCGGAATCGTGGGCCTGACAACCGGGCTCGCGTTACGCCATGCCGGGTTCGAGGTGGTGATCTGTGAGCGCGCGCCGGAGATCCGCACCGAAGGGGCCTCGCTGGGGCTCTGGGCGAACGCACTTGCGGCCTTCGACGATCTCGCCGTCGGCGAGGAGGTGCGCTGCATCGGCGCACCCACTGAGATGTACTTCCACGATCCAGCCGGAAGACTGCTCGACACCCCGGGGTTCGGTCCCGAGGACCATCAGTACCTGCTGGTGCACCGGGCCAAGCTGAACGACCTGCTCGCCGACGCCGTGGAGCGGGACAACATCCGCCTGGCCACCGGATTCACTGCGTACGAGGAGCACACGGACCATGTCACGGTCCACCTGTCCGACGGCAGCAGCGAGGACGCCGACGTGCTCGTCGGGGCGGACGGGGCGTACTCGGCGGTGCGCGCGCAGTTGGTCCCCGGCACTCCGGCGCGCGAACACCCCGGCCACCACGCCTGGCGCGCTGTCATCCCGGCCACCGGCATCACGGTGCCCGAGGACCGGCTGATCCTGGGCACCCACGGCTGCCGCGGCGGCTACGTACGTACCTACGACGGGGGCGTCTACTGGCTGCTGAACCAATTCGACTCGCCCCCGCTGACGGGGACCCGGAAGCAGCAGGTCATGGAACGGGCCGTCCATCTGGAGAACGAAGGGCGGGACGGGATCCTGGCCCGGCTGATCGCCGCGACGCCCGACGAACTCATCCTGCGCAACCAGGTCATGCTCGTGCCACCCCTCCCCCACTGGGTCTCCGGGCGGGTCGCCCTGGCCGGGGACGCGGCCCACGCGATGTCTCCGCACATCACCGCCGGCGCGACGCTGGGCATCGAGGACGCCGCCCTGCTCGGCCGCCTGCTCACTCCCACCGGCGACATACCCGCCGCGCTGGCCGCCTACCAGGCCGGCCAGATCCCGCGGTACGCCCACGTCGCGCGACTGTCCGCGGCGGTGGAACACGCGCCCACGCCGCAGGAGTTCGCGCAGAACTACGTCGCGTTCACGCACTGGATGATCACCCAGCGGCCGCACCTTCCCGGCAGGAACCGGGTGAACGCATGACGTTCGTCGTCGACGTGGACGTGTTGGTGCCGATGCGCGACGGCATCGCACTCGCCACCAACGTGTGGCGGCCCGAAGGGCCGGGACCGTTCCCCGTGCTCCTGGTCCGCACCCCCTATGGCAAGGACGACGCCGGAACGTACGGCAATCCGAAGCTTCCGGACGTGTTCGCCTTCGTGGACGCCGGTTACGCGGTGGTGGCCCAGGACGTCCGCGGGACCTCCCGTTCCCCCGGAGCGTTCGTGCCCCACGCCAACGAGGGCCGTGACGGTGCCGACACCCTCACGTGGCTGGCCGGACAGCCGTGGTGCGACGGCGCGGTCGGCATGTGGGGCGGGTCCTACATGGGATTCGCGCAGTGGCAGGCGGCCGTGCACGAGACACCGGCACTGCGCGCGATCGCGCCCGTGATGACCTCCGCCGACCCGTACGCGGCACCGTGGTACTCGCCGGGCGGAGCGGTGTCACAGGACGCCGTCCTGACCTGGGGCACGCTCTCGGCCCTGCGTAACCTCCGCCGCGGCCTCGCCGACGGACACGGCGACCCGGGCGACGCCCACGCACTTCTGTCCGGCCTGTCCGACCCGCGATTGCTGCACGACCCACTGCCGGTCGCCGACCGCGGCGTGGTCACCCGCCACCTGCCCTGGGCCGGCCAGGTGCTGGACCACCCGGAGCGGGATACGTTCTGGCAGGAGGTCGCCTCGATCGACGACTGCGGCGACATCACCGTCCCCGCGCTCCATGTAGGGGGCTGGTACGACGTTTTCATAGGCGAAACCGTCCGGTCCTACACGACGATGCGCCGCCACGGTGGCAGCGCCGCGGCCCGCGACGGTCAACGGCTGGTCATCGGCCCCTGGTGCCACTCCGACGGCGCAGACCTCGGCACCTTCCCCGACCGGTCGTTCGGACTTCACAGCAGCATCAAGGCCGCCGACGTCACCGGCGCGCACCTGCGGTTCTTCGACCGCTGGGTCCGCGGCCTCACGGACAACCCCGACGACATCCACCGGGTCCGGATCTTCGTCATGGGCGTCGACCGGTGGCGTGACGAGGTGGACTGGCCACTGCCCGACACCCGTCACACCGACTTCTTCCTGGCCGGGGGCGGCCGCGCCAACACCGCTGGTGGCGACGGCGTCCTGACGCGCGACGCCGTGTCGATGGAGGCGGCGGATACGTTCCTCTACGACCCGCGTCGCCCGGTCCCGAGCCTGGGTGGCACCGTGCTCGCCGCCGCCTCCGGTGCCTTCCCCGGACCGGCCGACCAGGCGGCCGTCGAAACGCGCGAGGACGTCCTGTGCTTCACCACTCCCGTCCTCAAACACAGCGTCGAGGTCACCGGCCACGTCACGCTGGTCCTACACGTCTCCTCCTCGGCACCGGACACCGACTTCACCGGCAAGCTCGTCGACCTGCACCCCGACGGCAGGGCGATCCTGCTGTGCGAGGGCATCCAGCGCGCTCGCTACCGCACCTCACTCACCAATCCGGAGCCCATGGAACCGGGAACGGTCTACGAGTTGACCGTCGACCTGAGAGTCACCGCGAACGTGTTCCTGCCCGGGCACCGCATCCGGCTCGAAGTCTCCAGCAGCAACTTCCCCCGCTACGACCGCAACACCAACACGGGCGGGACGATCGCGGCCGACAGCGAGGACGACCTGACCGTCGCGGTCAACCGAATCCACCACGGACCGGCCCACCCGAGCCGTCTGATTCTGCCGCTGGTCGAACGGCCGGAGCATGGACAACCCACAACGGAGACAGACGCATGAGCGCGCTTCAGAACCTGGTGAACCGGACCGCGGTGGCCGATGCCGTCGCCAGTCTCGCCCACGCCCAGGACGACCGGGACTGGACCGCTCTGCGGCGGCTGTTCGCCGACGAGGTGCGGCTGGACCTCTCCACCCACTACTACGGCAGGCCTCCGACGACGGTGCCGGCCGACGAGCTGGTCGAGCTCGCCCGCACGACCCTGGAGGGCTTCGACTGCACCCACCACGCGGCAACCGACCTGGTCGTACGGCTGTCGGGCGACGAGGCCGAGTGCAGCGCGCACATGGTCGCCTACCACCACGTCCCCGCGGACCCCGGTGTCACCGACCACTGCACGATGCGCGGCCTCTGGCGGCTCGGACTCCGCAGATCCGACGGACGCTGGCTGATAGGCCACTGGGCCGTGGTCCGCACCGCCCCGTGGGAGGGGTCCCCCGCCGTCTACGAGCTCGCCGCCGCACGTACCGGACGCCCGTCCTGACGGCAGCCGCGCAGGACACGCAATCACGAGCAGGACCCACAGGAGAGGAACCCGTGTTCTACGAGATACGGACGGAACGTGCCCGTGCCGGTCACGGCGCGGAACTGGCGCGCTACATGGACGAGACCGTCGTCCCGCTGCACCAGGAAATGGGGATGCACGTGGTGGGAGTCTTCACGGTGGCCGACGACGAGGACGCCTTCGTCTGGATCCGGCGCTTCGAGGACGCCGCCGACCAGGAACGCGTCCTGGCCGCCGTCCATGGGGATCCGCGGTGCACGACGGTCGTCGACACCCTTTCCGCGCTGTCGGGCGGGCCTGCGTCCATGGTCCGGCTGGAACCCGCCCCGCGGTCCGCGCTCCGCTGACCCAGCCCTCGCACCTGCCCGGCCCGCGGCGCCGGGCAACGACGCCCCTCCCAACTCCGCGGGCCGGGGCCGCAGTACACGACCTGGATCGATCGACCACGCGAAGGGAGTTGACGAATGGCTCGGCACGAACTGCCGGCGACCCGGGACACCGTGGTGAACGTCTTGGACCGGGACACCCCACCGATTCTCACCGTGGACGCCGGCGACTCGGTGGTGGTCGACTCGCTGGACGCCGCGGGACACCTGGAGCCGATGCGAACACCCGGTGACCCGAGGCCGCAGATGTTCGAGGACCGGATCGGCCATTGTCTCACCGGTCCGATCGCGGTGCGGGGCGCGGAGCCGGGCCTGGTTCTTGAGGTGCACTTCGAGTCCGTCGTGGCCGGCACCTGGGGCTGGACGCTCGCCGGGGTGAAGGACACCCCCCTGACTCGCCGCCTCGGCGTCGCCGACGGACCCGCGTCATGGCTGTTGTGGGACATCGGCGACGGGACGGCCACCAACAACCGCGGCCAGACCGTGGACATCGCGCCCTTCCTGGGTGTGGTCGGTGTCCCTCCGGTGGAGCCGGGCCCGCATTCAACCATCCCGCCGAGAGCGGAAAGCGGAGGGAACATCGACTGCCGCGAACTGGTGGCGGGTTCCACGCTGTACCTGCCGGTGACCGTGCCCGGGGCGATGCTCCACCTGGGAGACGGCCACGCGGCCCAGGGGAACGGTGAGGTGGCCGGAACGGCGATCGAATGCCCCATGACGACGGAGGTGACACTCAACCTCCGGGAGCGGACCCCGGTTTCGGGTATCCACGCCGAGACGCCCGAAGGACGCGTCACCTTCGGTTTCGACGCGGACCTGAACGTAGCGACGGGGGACGCGTTGGACGCCATGCTGGCCTGGCTGCGCCCACTTTTCGATCTGGACAGGACGGCCGCGCTGGCCTTGGCCGGCGTGGCCGTAGACCTGCGAATCACCCAAGTGGCCAACGACACATGGGGCGTGCACGCCGTGCTGCCGTACGACGCCGTCCGGTGACCCCCACGACGGGATCAGCCACTGAACTCGACCTTGATCCGACGTCATGACCTTCCTTGTAAACCGTGTGAGAGCGAGTAGCGAGCAAACCGAATGACATCTGATGACCAACTGACGACCATCACCCATGCCAGCCCTCAGGCCCGTCCGCGCCGGATTTCCTACGCGGAGTTGCGCGCCCGGATCGGCGAGCCCGAGGACATGATCAAACGCAAGGTGCGCAACCGTCTCGACCGGCATGCGCGTCGCTTCATCGCCCATTCTCCTTTCCTGGCGATGGCCACCTCGGACGCCACGGGACTCCCCGACAGTTCACCACGTGGTGACTATCCGGGGTTCGTGAAGGTGCTCGACGAGCGCACGCTCGCCATTCCCGACAGGCCGGGCAACCAACTGGCCGACTCCTTTCGCAATCTCGCCGAGAACGACGGGATCGGGCTGATGTTCGTCGTCCCCGGAATGCGAGAAGTGCTGCGTGTCAACGGTCGTGCCTATCCCACCGACGAGCCGGACGTGCTCGCCCGGATGCGCACCGAGGGAAAGGAGGCCGAGCTGGCGATCGTCGTGGAACTGACGGAGATCTTCTTCCACTGCGGCCGCGCGCTGATCCGCTCCCGGCTGTGGGATCCGGCAAGTCAGGCCCTGGCCGGGGAACTGCCGTCGATAGGCGAGATCGCCGCCGACCAGTTCGGGCTCGACGCCGACCCGAGGGCGCTGACGGACATGCTCGAAGACGACTACCGACACCTGTACTGAGGCGGCCATGGCCATGCAACGAACCATTCTTGAGAAGGCCGAACTGGTCGCCGAAGGAGCCGTCTCGCTCCTCCTGCGCGGCACCGACGGCCCGCTGGCCCCCTGGGAACCGGGCGCCCACATCGATCTGGCACTGCCCAACTGGCTGACCCGGCAGTACTCGCTGTGCGGGGACCCGGCCGACCTCGACACCTACCGTGTCGCCGTCCGTCATGACCGGCTCAGCCGGGGCGGCTCGGAGTACATCCACCTGTTCCTCGACGAGGGCCACACCCTCGACGTCTCGGTGCCACGCAACAACTTTCCCCTGCTGCCCGCACCCGAGTACCTGTTCCTCGCCGGCGGGATCGGCATCACCCCCATCCTGCCGATGCTCACGGCAGCGGTCGAAGCGGGCTCCTCGGCGACGCTGGTGTACACCGGCAGGTCCCTCGCCACCATGCCGTTCGCCGACGAACTGCGGGCCGCGTACGGCAGCAGGGTGCGCATCCACGCCACCGAGCGGCACGGCAGGCCCGACTTCGCCGCCGAGGCGGCGGCGCTGGGCGCTCGGACGCTGGTGTACTGCTGCGGCCCCACGCCGATGCTCGAAGCGGCCGAGGCGGCGTTCCCCACGCAGCAACTGCACATCGAGCACTTCCGGCCGACGGCCAAGAAGTTCGCGCCCAACGAGCCCTTCGACGTGCACTGCGCCCGGTCACAACGGACCGTCCGGGTCGGTGCGGAGGACTCCATGCTGGACGCGTTGAACCACGCGGGATTCCACATACCGTCCGGATGCCGCGAAGGGGTCTGCGGCAGTTGCGAGATCACCCTCGTCGACGGAGAGCCGGAGCACCGCGACGACATCGGCGCCCCACCCGGTCGTATGTACTGCTGCGTCTCACGGGCGCTCTCGTCCGGCCTCACCGTCGACCTCTGACCCGATCCGTACCACCCCTCGTGCGCCGAACGCCGTGAGCGCCGACCATCCCGGGAGGGATGCCCCATGACAACCCATCCGCACCTGACGCCCAGGGCCGGTTCCTCGTGATCGACTGGATCGAACTGGCCGAATCGGTCATCACCTCACCGTGGTTGTACGCGGTGCTCATCGCCGTGTCCTTCCTCGACTCCTTCCTCCCGCTGATCCCGAGCGAACCCGTCGTGATCATCGCGGGGGTCTACGCCGCGACCGGTGAGACCGACATCGTGCTCGTCATCGCCGCCACGACGCTCGGGGCCCTTCTCGGCGATCTCGTTCCCTACGTGGTCGGACGCCTCTTGGCCGTACGCATACTCAAGCGTCTGCCACCCGGCACCAAACGCCGGACGGCCCACGACTGGTTCGCCCGCGAGCTCGACACTCGCGGCGGCTTCATCCTGGTGACCACACGGTTCATCCCGGTGGGGCGCTACCTGGCCACCTTGTCCACCGGGCTCGTCGCCTACCCGGTGGGCAAGTACCTGCTGTTCGTCGCGTTCGCCACCGCCACCTGGAGCGCCTACACCGCGCTCACCGGCTACTTCGGCGGCGTCGTGTTCCAGGAGAACACGCTGCTGGCCATCGCCGTTGGTATGGGGCTGGCGGTCGTGGTGACCGGAGCCATCGAAGGCGTACGTCACCTCCGCCGGCGCAGGACCGCCGCAGCAGCGGACACAGTCGTCGACTGACCCGGTCATGACCGAACGTCAGGTCTGGGTGTCGACCGGGCATCACCCCCGTCGATCGAGTGGTTCAGGGCCGGGGAAGCAGCTCATCCAGAGTCGCGCGGATCTCGGCTTGGCCAATGTGGGCGTGTTGCGGGCCGAGTCGGCCGTGTTCGGTCCCGTGGCCTCGGATCCCACGTCTCCCGCCTCATTGATGTCCTCCCCTCAACCGGGTCGAAGGCCCTGGCGGCGATTGGCACCACACAGGCCCATGTCCGCGAGCAGGTCTGGAACCTGGCCGGACAAGCGGGACCGGAGGCCGGCGGACAGACGGTCGTCGACATCGACGGGGTCCTCGTGCCAGCCCACTCCTATAGGCAGGATGCCACCCGACCTGGAAGAAGACGTTCGGACACCACCCGCTGACGTCCTTCGTCGACCACGGCCGAGGCGGCAGCGGGGAGCCGGTCGCCGGACGATACGAACGGGTCAAGCAGCGGCGGCGAGTGCTCGGTGCCAATGCGGCCTGCTCGTCGTACGGCTGGCATCGTCAGGATCAACACCCTCAGCTTCTGACTGGCGGCGTCGAGGGCCCCGTACACCATGGGTAGCGGCGGCGACGGTTTGTAGCGGATCCCCGACCTGGCGTCGCGATGAGGCGGTAGGCACCTTGCCCGGTGGTGGGGAACACCGGAACAACCGCGACCTCTGGACGCGTCTGAAGTGCGTGCCTGCGGCGCCCTCCTGCGTCGCACGTCGGCAGCATGGAACCACTGACCGTCAATCCGTGCTGTGCTCCCCAGGGATTCCCGGGAGCGAGCGTGCCGTGAACATCCTGCGCGATCGGGGCACGGGCACGGTCTGCGCGGACAGACATCTAGGCGCTGCGATCTGTCACCTGTCACCTGAGTGACAGGTGACAGCGCCCGGGGACGGTGCCCGAGAGATCAGCAGTTGCCGTATTCCGCCTTCCCCCTGAACCGGTCGCCCAGCCAGGCGACGACGTCATTGACTGCCTGGTTGTCGGTGGTCAGGTGCTCGCCCGGATAGGTCTTCCAGCGCGTGGGCACCCGGGCGGAACAGTACGCCTGCCGGGTCCCGTCCTCGGTCTCGGTCGGGATCACCTCGTCGAACAGCCCGCGGTACTGCATAACGGGGAAGCCAATTGCGTACTTGGCGCCTGAGCCCCGTGGCCCGATGCCTGTGCCCAGCTTCTGCCGGTCCACGACCTCGCCCCACGTGGTGCCGTCACTGCCCTTCAAGGCGTACATCTGGTCGAGGGAAAGCTGGTCCGTGCTGTAGTTCTCGACCTTGTGTCCCGCGAAGTTCGCGATGGTTCCCACCACGCACAGGGACTTGGCCTTCTTGATTGCCTCCTTGCCGGTGTCGTTCATGATTTCGTCGAACGGCATCTGCGGGTGCGCGGCCGCCAGCCCGACAAGGGAGTCCGTGAGGAAGCCCGCGAAGGGACCGCCGTTCAGGGCCTCCGCGACGACCTTCAGATCACCGGGGACACCTCCGGAGGCGTCGGCCACGACGTTGACATCAGGTGCGTACGAGGTCGCCAGCTGCGCCGCCCAGAGACTGGCCGCGCCTCCTTCCGAGTAGCCCCAGAGGCCGACCGGCGCCTTGCCGTCCAGGCCGCTGCCGGGTACGGCGGGCGCGGCCCTGGCGATGTCCAGGAGTGCGTGCCCGGCGTCCCGGCCTGAGACGTACGGATGGGTCTGCCCGATCAGATAGCCGGCCCCATCTGTGGCCGCGACGGCGTAACCGGCCTTCAGGGCGGCGGAGATGTTGTCGCCCTCATAGGCGTCCTGGTACTCGCCGGCCAGTTGCTTGGAGAAGGCGCACTGGGGGCCGAGGCCCAGCGTGCCGGGGTTGAACGCCACGATCGGACGCGGCCCCGGCCCCCGCCACTCGGCCTTCGGCACCGCGACCGTACCGGAGACCGCCACCGGCCCGCCGGCATTGTTCGTCGAGCTGTACTGCACCTTCCAGGCGTTCATAGGGATGTTGCCCGGCACGTGCGGCAGCTTGGTCGGGCGGCAGGAGACGACCTGCCCGGGCGTGCCGGGGGCGACGGCCGGGGGCGTGTAGATCGCGTCGTCCGCGGCGTTGCAACCGGCGACCGGCTCGGATGCTCCTGCCGTGTAGGCCTGAACCGTGAGCCCCGCCGCCACGAGGGATCCCACCGCGAGCGTCACCAGCGGCTTCTTCTTCCGTTTCGCTGTTGCCTTTCGCAAGGCTAGCCCCTTCGGAATCGGTTGGGTGCGAAGTTACGGTCGGGTAAGTTACGTCTGGATGAGGTGGGCTCATAGCCAGTGACCTCACAACTACTTCGGTGAGACTGTGTGCAATGGCACAAGAGATCTCCGCCGCGCCGCGCTGGGACCTGCGTGATGTTGTGATCACTCTTCGAGTTCTGCTCAGGTACGGGAGCTGGATCCGGTAGGACGCTCGGTACGCGGGCAACTCACAGACGCGCAGTGGAAGTTGATCGAACTGCTCCCGCAGCCAGCGAGGGGAGATGCCCGGCCGATCGAGGAGCGCCCCCAGGCCGCGGAGGACCGCAGCGAGCCCGGGCACCTGGAAGGCGATCTGGTGATCGGCTCGAACAACAGCCAGGTCGCCACACTGGTCGACCGGAAAACGCGGTTCCGCACGGTCGTGAAACTCGCCAGCCGCCACACCAACGTGGCCGTTCCAGCTCTGGCCGAGACATACACGCGCGTGACTCCTCCACCCCGTAAACGGGGTGGCTTCTCGCTACGCTTGTTGGGCTTCGCGACGGACCAGCCCGGCCCGTAGGACGTTGAGAGCGCCCACTGTGTCGACGTGCGCCTGGTGGCCGCACTGCTGACAGTGGAACTTCTCCTGTGTGGGCCGGTTCTCCTTGGCGGTGTGCCCGCATTCGGGGCACCGCCGGGAGGTGTTGCGGGGGTCCACGGCCATCACTTCCCGTCCGGCGCTTTCAGCCTTGGCGTTCAGGATCGCGAGGAACACCCCCCATCCGGCATCAGCGATTGAGCGGTTCAGCCCGGTCTTGCTCGCGGCCCCGTTGGGCAGGAAGGTTCCCGGCTGGTCGGGGTCGGGCTTCGGGGAGGGGGCCTTGGTCATGTTGCGGATCTTGAGGTCTTGGTGCGCGATGAAATCGTGTTCCCGCACAAGATCGAGCGCCGTCTTGTGCGCGTGGTCGAGGCGTTGGCGGCGCACCTTGCCGTGCAGCCCGGCGACCTTCGCCACGGCACGCTGATGGTTCCTGGTGCGGTCCTTGGCCTTGCGGCGCGGGAACCGGGACAGCTCCTGCTGCGCGGCTTCGAGCCTCTTGGCGGCGCGACGGCCGTGACGCGGACTCTCCACGAAGCCACCGTTGGAATCGGCGAGGAAGCTGGCTATGCCCAGATCGATACCGGCCACGCTGCCGGTCGCCGGAAGCGGCTCGGGCTGGTGCTGTTCGGCGGTGAGCACGACGAACCACTTACGGCCCTCACGCTTGACCGAGACCGTCTTGACCTTGCCAGCCACCGCACGGTACTGGTTCATCTTTACGTGCCCCACACCCTGAAAGCGGACGCGGTTCACGGGGTCATGCGGCGTGCTGTCCCAGCGGCAGCCGTCCCCGTCCTTGGGGAAGTCCACCGTGTCGAACCGGTGACCGATGCCCGCCGCGAGTTCCACCACCAGCTCTCCACCGAGCTGATCTCCGAGAACCAAGGGATTGCCGTGGAGGACCTGTCGGTGGCGGGACTGGCGCGCACCAGGCTGGCCAAGTCCGTGCACGACGCCGGCTGGTCCTCGTTCGTGAACATGCTGGAGTACAAGGCGGTCCGGTACGGCCGGACCCTGGTCAAGGTCGGCCGGTTCACACCGACGAGTCAGGTCTGCTCGACCTGCGGCGTCAAGGACGGGCCCAAACCTCTCAGCGTCCGGGAGTGGACCTGTACCGCTTGCCACACAGTCCACAACCGGGACCACAACGCCGCACTCAACGTCCAACAGGCCGCCGGACTGGCGGTATCAGCCTGCGGAGCGCCGGTAAGACCAGAACCCGTTCTGGCACAGCGCGAAGAAACAGGAAGCCACGGATTCTCCACCGGAAACCGTGCCGCGTAGCGGCACCGCAACCGGTAGAGAAGACCAGAATCCTCGCCCTTCAGGGCGAGGAGCATGTCAATGCGTGCCCGCCTGCGCGTACGGCGTCATCGAGCAACGCCCCTCCGACGGCCGGGCGTTCAAGTGCACGATGTGCTACGACCGCCTCGGCGCCGGCCAGGAGCCCGCCTGCGCCAAAGCCTGCCCGACCGAGTCCATCCAGAGAAAGCCCCAACGCACCACGCTCCATTCCTGGCCCTTCGCTCAGCTCGGCGGCTTCATCGCCTACAAGGCCCGCCTGGCCGGAGTGCCGGTCATCTACATCGACCCGGCCTACACCAGCCAGGAATGCTCCCAGTGCCACCACATCGAACGCGGAAACCGGCGCGACCAGGCCAGCTTCGCGTGCAGGTCCTGCGGCTTCGCTGAGCACGCGGACCAAGACGCGTCCCGCAACATCGCCCGTAGAGGGTCGATGGCGTGGGTCTGCGGGGCCCAGTCAACGGCCCCTGAACTCACCCTCATCGCGTGAGTTCTGGACGCAGCCGTACCCATCACAGCCAGTGATGACTCGAGCAGCAAGCCCGGTCGTTCGACCGGGTAGTTGACTTCATCATGCAGGAACATTCCGACCTTCGGCTTGATCTCCTCGACCCTCGCGCTTCGGCCCCTGCTCCGGCTGCCAGCGCAACACTCACAGATACGGCAGCGGAGGCCTGCCCCTGTGCCACTGGTGCATGACCACAGCCCGCGAGAACTGGGGCACTGGCGTCCGCTTCACCAGCACCCGCACACCAGCGGGCTGACCAGAGGGCTCCGCCGCAGAACCCTCCCGGAAACCCACTTGGAGGTCACTCGCGCTGGTTTAAGGCGCGGGTCAGTTCGCGGTTGGCCGCTCGGGCAGCCTCCAGTTCGTCGTCGCGTTCATCGAGCTGACCCTGGATGTCGGTGAGGTTCTGTTCCAGCATGGTGATGCGTTGCTGAAGTTGGTCGGTGTCGGCTGGCGCCCCCAAGCCCGACTCGGCCCAGCAAGCCTCGCCGAGAGCCTGGGAGAGGCGCTTCCCCAACTGCCGGACCCGCGTGGCAAGGCGTTTGTTCCGCTCCAGCGCGTTGGCCAGGTCTGCCTGCAGGGAGGCCCGGCTGACGGCTGCGATCCTCCCCTCCTGGGGAGGGGCGGCCGCGGCCGCGTGGATCCGTTGGAGCAGGTCGCGGTGTCGGTAGAGGAAGGTGCGGTCCACCCGCGCCGTGCGGGCGAGAGCCGAAACGGTGATGTCGGTGTCGCTTCGCAGCATTGCGTCGAGGGCCTTGAGAACGCGCTCCCGGCGCCGGGCCGAGTCGGCCCGGCGCCCGTCGCTCATGTTGGTCATGCTGTTCTGCCGGGATGGAAGTCGGGCATGGGTGGTCCGACGCGAGGCATCCCGAGGCCGACGATGTGCCGCCGGCTGCGGTGCAGGACGCTGGTAACTTCCCTGATCTGGGCGCGGTCCTCGTCGGTGAGGGCGTCGCGGTCCTCTCGGACACGCCGGACCAGACGACGGGCCCGGGTGATCTCCTCATCGGAGGGTGCGACCTCGGCTTTTGCCCAGTCGTCGGCGACCTCCTCCGCCTCGCCCAGGCGCTTGAATGCCGACAGCTGCGACATCGGCTCGCGCACCTCGGGCGGGTCCGGGGAAAGGTGCGCGACCTGTTCGGGGGCGGCCCCGAGGGAATGCTCTCGGGGCCGCCCCCCGGGCCAGGTGTTGATGACGAAGTGCGCGGCGTGGATACCGGGAGGCCAGGAGGACGGGTGGCTGATGGGCTTCAGAGACTGAAGACGAGTTCGGCCTGGTCGCGCTTGGTGGTGTGCAGGTCCCAGTAGACCGGGGAGATCTCCTCGGGCTGGGCGGTCGGGAATCCGGGGATCGCCGGCGTGCCGATCGACACGTTGATGGCGACGTGCGCCGCCTGGACACCGGTGCCGTCCAGCTCCTTGTGCAAGTTGATCACCCAGTTGCGCAGCGCCGCGGCGGCGGCGTTGACGTTGGCGATCTGCGGCACGGGGTCGACGGAGCCGGCGCCGGTGGTGAACAGCAGGGTGCCCGCACCGGCCTCCCGCATGGCGGGCAGCACCGCACGGGTGGCATCGATCGCTCCGTAGAGTTGGAACTCCATCTCGTGCTGCACGTCAGCCGGCTCGGTGGCGCCCGGGGTGGTCATGACGGTCTGGAGGCCGCCCACCGGGGAGTACTCCAGGACGTCGATGCCGCCGAAGTGCGTAGCTGCGTTCTTGAGTGCCTGGGTGAGGGCGGGGCGGTCGAGGACGTCGGCGGGGAAGGCGGCGGCGGTGATGCCCTCGGCGGCCAGCTCGCCGGCAAGGACTTCGAGCTTGGCCCGGTTGCGGGCGATCAGTGCGACGTCGTAGCCGTGAGTGCCGTAGGTGCGGGCAACGGCGAGACCGAGCTGAGGGCCGGCACCGACGATGGCGATCGTGGGCATGAGAGAGCCTTTCCCTGGAGGGGTGGTGGATAGGGCTATCCGTTTCATTTCCGGAAAGCCCTATCCGGTTCACTGCTCACCGTAACACGAGAATCGGATAGGGCATTCCGGTTTGCTAGTCTGGCGTCATGAGCCCCCGAGACCCGCACACCGAAGCCAGCGCCAGCGCGACTGTTTCCGCAGGTCAGTCCAAGCGCATCGACGCAGAGCGCAACCGGGGGCGGATCATCGCCGCCGCGCGCACGGTCTTCGGGCGCGACGGGCTGAACGCGTCGATGGCCTCGGTCGCGCGGGAGACCGGCGTCGGGATCGCCACCCTCTTCCGCCACTTCCCCCGCAAGGAGGACCTGCTCGCCGCGGTCTTCGCCGACCGCATGAAGGCGTACGCGCAGGCCACCGACGCAGCCCTGGCCGATCCGGACCCGTGGCACGGCTTCACAGGCTACATCCAGGACGTCTGCGCGATGCAGGCCGCCGACCGCGGCTTCGCAGACATCCTGACCATGAACTTCCCGGGCGTTCCGGAGCTGGAGACATACCACGCTCAGGCATACGAGGGCTTCCTCGAACTCATCGGCCGCGCCAAGAACAACGGGCAGCTGCGCGAGGACTTCACCAGCCGCGATCTCGTGCTGCTACTGATGGCCAACGCCGGAGTCCTCAGCGCCACTGCCGATGCCGCCCCGGACGCCTGGCGCCGGCTGGTCGCCTGGATGATCCAGTCCTTCCAGGCCCCGGCCCGCGGTCCGCTGCCGGATCCGCCGGAAGACGCTGCGCTGTACGAGGCCATGCGCCGCGCCAGCCAGAGCGCCACCGCCCCCGAGACTGGAAAGCGACGCTGAACCAGCGACCGGTGAGACAGTGCGACGGCGATGAGGCCGTACATCGGAGTGGTCTTGGCGGTGGTCGGATCCGCTTGGCAACCTCACAGAACATCAACCATTCCGCACGTTCGCATAACCGGGTTCACCAGTACTGCGGATGGCCCTGGCACGCAGCACCAAGGTCGCCATCGCCAAGTACGCGTGGAGCGGCCGCGAGCGCCTGGGACTGCTCCGCGTCCGCGACGACGCGATCGTCCTGCACGCGATGCGCTGGCCCGACGAAATCCCCCAGGAACTCGCCCCGGGTGTGGTGGAGGTGTCGGAGGACGAGATCGAGGGCGCGCAGACCCTCATCGACCACATGATCCGCGACAGCCTGGAAGGCAGCGAGTTCGTAGACCACTACATGGACGCCCTCTCGGAAGTCATCAAGGCCAAACGGGAAGGACACGCACTTCCCGCGGCTCCGGAAGCGGCAGCGCCGGCCGGGCAGGTCGTCGACCTGATGTCCGCCCTGGAAGCCTCCGTGAAGAGGCGCGGGACTCCCGCGACGAGGACGGCGACGCCGACGTGCACGAGCTGCCCGCGAAGAAGAAGACCACGGCCAAGAAGACAGCGAAAAAGACGGCCGCCACGAAGAAGAGCACGGCGAAGAAGACGGCGGCGAAGCCGAAACGCAGCGCGTGATGGGGTCAGGAACAGGCCGTACGGACAGATCCCCACGGCACCGGACCCGGAACCAGCGTCTGCTGGGCCGTAGCAATGGATCCGGTGCCGCTGCGGGATGGTCTGGGAAGAGCGGGACAGCCGCCGACTACGTGCAGCGGAGGGCGGGAACGCCATCTCGTTGCCGACGCGGAGCCTGTCCTGCGTCGGGTGGTCAGCCCTGCCGGAGCAGAGTGATTTTGCGTCGGTCGACGCGCTGCCCGGCACGCACCCCGAGGTCGACTGGAAGCAGCTGCGCAGCATCGGCAAAGGCCGGCGGCCCCCGCTCGCCGCCCCGGTGAAGGCGAAGGAGACCGCCCCGGCCTGAGCCCCTTCCCTCTTGTCCTCGCGCCAAGCCCCCTGGCAAGGACCGACCTGATGCGAGCGACGCCAGTTCCCCTGAGGCACCGCCATCCAGGCTGCCGTCGGGATGGATGTCGCCGAGATCCGTCACCACGGCTGGTCCCGGCAGTCCTCAACAGGGCGGCCATCGACCACACAAGGGCCCTTGACAATATTTTCTGTCAAGGGCTACCTTCGAGCCCGTGGACGACATTCGAGTACTCAGTGACGCCGTCGTCGTCGAAGTAGCGCTCGATCCGATCCGGGCCTCGATCCTCGATGCTCTGACTGAACCGGGATCAGCCACATCGGTCGCGGCGACAGTCGGCCTGACTCGTCAGAAGGTGAACTATCACCTGAAGGCGCTGGAGGCGCATGGACTGGTCGAGCCAGCTGGCGAACGCGCTTGGGGCGGTATTACGGAGCGTTACGTGCGGCGCTCGGCACGACACTTCGTCGTCGCCCCCGACGTACTTGAGGGCAGAGTCCCCGATCCGAATGAGGTCGCCGATCGTCTCTCGGCTGCCTATCTGGTAGCGGTCAACGCTCGGACCGTGTCCGAGGTCGGGGCGATCGCGAGCGGTGTCGCGGCGGGAACGCGAATGCCGACCCTGACTGTCGACACGGTGATCGGGTTCCGCTCGCCTGAAGATCGTGCCGCCTTCGCTTCCGAGCTTCAGTCGGCGATCGCGGCGCTGGTCGCCGGATACCACCACGACGACGGGCGCCCCCATCGTCTGACCGTTTCGTCCTATCCCCGGCCTGCGGAGCCCTCGTGACCGATTCCGACCGACCTGACCGCGTCGAGCACCGAGCGGAGTTCACCCTTGAGGTGTCCGCTACCCCGGAGCAGGTGTGGGAGGCGATCGCGACTGCCGATGGAATCTCGGCCTGGATGGTGCCGACCCGACTGGACCCGCGGATCGGTGGTGCGGTGTCGTTCGATCACGGTGGGTTCCGGTCGACAGGTGTCGTCACCGACTGCACGCCGAATCGTCAGTTCGCGTACGAAGAACCGTGGCCGATGACCGAGGAGATGCGTGAGTGGGTGGCCGACGCCGCTGACCACGAGATCACCGACGATGACCTGTCGGCGGTGACCCCGATCGCTACTGAGTTCCTGATCGAAGCAGCGTCCGGCGGCAGTTGCGTGCTCCGCGTCGTTTCGAGTGCATACGGAAGCGGAGCGGACTGGGAGAACGAGTTCTTCGCCGAAATGGTGGCCGGATGGGGCACAGTCCCGTTCGGCCCCGAGGACAAGGAGCCGTTCCTCGGCGTCCTCGCCAGGTATCTCGATGCGGCACACTCCGAGCAAGGAGCACCCCGATGACCAGCTCGCACACGACCGGCCACGAACCGAGCGTGCAGGCTGCTCAACCGAGCACGCTTCGTCTTGTCCGACGTGGTGGGCTCGCGGGCGCCTTCGCGGCCGTCTGCACCACGGCGATGGCTGCCATCGCCCGCGCCGCTGACGTCAGTCTCGAGGTCGAGACCGCTGCCATCCCGATCGCCGCGTTCGCGTTGTGGACCCTCGTCGGGGCCGCCCTGGGAGTCCTGATGGCCCGACTCCTTCGCGCACGCCGACGGTTTCTCGTAGTGACCGTTGTCGCTACCGGGTTGTCGCTCATCCCGCCAATTGCACTACCGGACGACTCTGCCACCAAATCGGTTCTCGACGCGGCCCACCTCTTGGCGGCGACCATCATCATCCCGATTCTCAGCCGGGGGCTCACCACGGTCGCTGCCAACGGAGGAGCCCGAGACCGATGAACGTCTCCGCCGCCATCACCGTCACACCGATCCTCGTTGCCGACCTGCTCGTCGAGGGCGAGGTGATGCCTGTATACGTGCACGTCATCGACCATCCCGATGCTCGGGTTCTGGTCGACACCGGCATGACGGAACTACACCCGGCGGTGGTGGCCGCCTTCGATCCACTTCTCTATCCACTCAGCAGGCAGGACTTCGACGTCGCCGGCATCGACATCGTCGTCAACACGCACCTGCACGCCGACCATTGCGGCGGCAACCACCTCTTTGCCAACAGGCCGATCTACGTCCAGCGCCGGGAACTCGACGACGCCCGCGGCGAGGACGATTACACCATTCGCGAGTGGGTCAATGCTCCCGGACTGCGGTACGTGCCGGTCGACGGAGAACTCGACCTGCTTCCCGGCGTCCGGCTCGTCCCAGCGCCCGGTCACACACCGGGGACACAGGTCGTGGTGGTCGAGACCGGCGGACGTCCAGTCGTCATCTGTGGCGATGCAGCGGTGTGGTTCGGTGAGCTGGACGAACCACGCACCGAGGGACAACAGCGAATCCGCGCGCTTGATCCCGAGAAGGTCTGGCTCGCGCACGAGCACGAGCCGTGGCGACCCGGCGTTGACCACACCGAACAGGGCCCGGCCGAACCGCAAGATGGCCAAGGGTGATCGACCACATGAGGGGATTCGACCCGTGTCCTGGCCGCCGCGACGTGAATGGCACATCGTCCCGGGGATCGGACGCGCCTGATGGCAGGGAGCCGGGTCCGCAAGGGCCGGTCACCCGTGGACGGGCTGGTCCTCTGCCGGGTAGGGCAGCCAGGAGACCCTGGATGTCGCCCTGGTCCAGCTCGAACTGGTCGTGGAAGTCGGCGTCGACGTCGCCCGTGATGGCTCCGGCCGATGGCGCCACCCCGCCCGCTGGCACCGCGCCAGACCCGACCTCTCCCCCACGGCATCACACTCTTCAACAACCCCGGATAACCGCCACCTCCCCACCGGCACACGCGAACAGCCATCCCCGTGTGTCACGAAGCTTCAGCTGCCCCGACCCAGACGTAAAGCCTGGCAGGCATCTTGGGGGTCTGGTGCACGGCGGGAGCCTGCGCGCGGGCATGCTGGTCCTGGCGGACCGCTACTTCTCCAGGTCCGCACACGTCGCGACCGTCCGCGCCACCGGTGCCGATCTGATCATCCGGGCCATCGCCAACCGTCGGCTTCCGGTCCTGCGCCGCTTTCCCGACGGCTCGTACCTCTCGCATCTGCCGGCCGCCAACCAGATCACTCCCAACCTGATCGCCAGGGCCCGGGCCAAGGGCGTGTGCCCCCAGCGGCGCGGAGTGCGCGTCCGGCAGGACGCGGGCATACCCATCCGCGTCATCCAGGCCGATATCACCGCCGTCCCCGAGCACGGCGAGTCCCGCAGTGAGTCCTACCTGCTGATCACTACCCTCTTCGACCACGTCACGGCCCCGGCGCTACAGATCGTGAAGCTGTACGCGGAGCGCTGGGAAGCCGAGACCGGCTATGCCGACCTGAAGATCCACCTGAGCGGGATACGGAACGTGCTGCGCTCGACTGAACCCAACGGCATCGCCCAGGAACTGTACGCGCTGTTCATCGTCTACCAGATCGTGCAGATCATCCGGGCCCGCGCAGCGCGCGAGAACCCCGATGACGCCCCTGTGGACCCGGACCGCATCTCCTTCACCGTCACGCTCCGCGCGCTCGTGCGCAGCGTCGGCCGCGCCACCCCGCCAGCACTCCTCGACGTTTTCCACGAGATCTGGTCCAGTCCCCGCCTGGACCGCCGGGGACGTACCAAGACCCGCGAACGCAAAGGCACTCTCGCGTACGCCCGGGCCGTAAGCAGAACGCCGTTGAGCAGGGCGGAATACAAGATCACCATTCAGTCGCCGCAGCCGACGGGCCCGTAACTTACCGGCGTTGGGGCAAACACAAGAAGCACGGCATGAACGTGCAGGTCATAGCCGACCCGAAGGGTCGTCTCCTCTGGGCTTCACCGGCCCTGGCGGGTGCCGTTCATGACGTCCGGGCCGCACGCGAACACGGCATCATCGACGCTCTCGCCGAGGCGGGCATCAACTGCTGGGCGGACAAGGGCTACCAGGGTGCAGGCGGCACGGTCCGCCTCCCTTACCGCAGCCGGTGGGACACCCTTTCCGCCGGTCAGCAGGCCGTCAACCGGTCGCATGCGAGGGTCCGGGCACTCGTCGAACAAGCCATTGCCACCCTCAAGTCATGGCGAATCCCCCGCAAACTCCGCTGCTCGACGACCCGGATCACGAGCCTCGTCCAAGGCGTCCTCACCCTCCATCTGGCCAGCTCGGAATGAGGATGAGAAAGGCTCACGGTCAAGTGCAAGACCGCCGAAATTGAGCAGTTCAGGCAGCTGGTCACGAACCTCACCCTCGCCAGCGCCGTTCTCACGCAAAAAGGTGAGCCCCCCTCGCCGGTCCCCGAATCAGTTCACGACAACGTCGCCCCTCTCTGACCACCCAACACCTGAAGGTTCCCGTCCTCGGGGCCGTCCTGGTGGCGCTCGCTCCGGGGCGGCTCCGCTTCATTCTCAAGCTGCCAGTACGACCCGCCGGGCTGAACAGAAGAACGTGGCAGGGAAGCGCATGCTGCGCCCGACTTGCTGTCGGCCGAGCTTCTGCAGGCCATCGGCGAAGCACCGGCGTCACCGGTTGCCGACAGTTCACGAGGCATGTCCCGTACATCATGAGCACTCTGAACTACCGTGAGGAAACAGGGTGTTGAGGGAACCGTGCGGTACCGGCGCGGCATCGGTACATGACACGGGCGTGCGCGGCGGCCGTCACGTGGAGCGTTGGAACCGGAGGGTGAGCATGCGACGAGGGGAGAGATCGTGACGTATGCGAAGGCCCGGTTGGTCTGCGGGGTCGTGTTGACGTGCGCGACGCTGCTGGCCGGCTGTACGGATGGCGGCAGCGGTCCGGGCGGGGAGACGACGCGGGGGTCGAGTCCGGATGTCGCCCGGAGTGATGGTGACGCGGAGACCGGGTCGTCCACCGACACGGATGCGGTCACCGGTGCCGGTGCCTTGCCCGCGGCTTCGCCGACCGAACAGGCGGACCCGGCGAAGCAGCCGCGCACCGCGGCCGAGGCACGGGCGTTCGTCCGGAAGGTGATCGCCGATCCGGAACTGGCCGGGTCGGGGGCTGCGCCGGGGACGCCGTACGAGAGCGACCCGAACACCTGGGCCGTGCTGGGCGAGGACTGCGCATGGCAGCGGGAGGGGCTGCCGGAGGACGTACTGGCCACGCTCACCCGGCATTTCGAGGTGCCCGCGAGCGGTGCCGGGGGGCCGGTTCGGCTGTCGGTCACGGTCACGGTGCACCGGACGGCGCTGGACGCCGCCTGGGAGCAGGCGGGGATGCTGGAGGAGGGCATCGGCTGTCCGGAGCAGACCCTGCGGGCGGGCGAGCGGCTGACCGATCTCTCCTCCGTGGCCGTCGCGTGGGGCGAGAGCGCCAACACGTCCAGCGACGACTCGCTGTCGGAGTCGGGCGCGTGCGTCAGCGACACCCGGGGCGGGCCGTACCCCTACTCGTGGACGCAGTCCGTGTTCGGCTCGGTCGTGATCTCCGCGTCCTCGTGCGGAGGTCAGGAAGACTCGACGAGCGAGGTGGATGTGGCCGTCAAGATGTTGCTGCGGGTGCAGGACGCGATCGGAAGCCCCACCGATGCCGGCTCCGCCTCACCCGAACCTGACCCGACTCCCTCGCCCGGAAGCTCAGGCAGTCCCACGAGTGCCGGCGTCCAGGACAAGAAGGGCGGCGAGTGATGGAGCGACTGCTTCCCACCGACCCCTCCCGTCTCGGCGGCAACCGCCTGCTGGGGCGCCTGGGAGCCGGCGGCATGGGCGTGGTCTACCTGGCCCGCACCGGGACCGGCGACCTGACCGCCGTGAAGGTGATCCAGCCCGAGTACGCCGACCAGGCCGAGTTCCGGGCCCGTTTCCGCCGCGAGGCGTCCTCCGCCGGGCAGGTCGACAGCCCGTGGGTGGTAAGGATGCTCGGCGCGGACACGGAGGCGGCGGCGCCCTGGCTGGCCACCGCGTTCGTGCCCGGCCCCTCCCTGGAGGAAGCGGTCGCGGCCTGCGGACCGCTGCCGGAGCGTGCGGTACGGGTGCTGGGCAAGGTGCTGGCGCGCGCACTGACCGCAGTGCACGAGGCGAATCTGGTGCACCGGGACGTCAAGCCGGGCAACGTCCTGCTCGCCCTCGACGGCCCTCGTCTGATCGACTTCGGCATCGCGCGCCCGACGGCGGCCGGCGAGACTGAGCTGACCTCGGACAACATGGTGGTCGGCACCCCCGGCTTCCTCTCTCCTGAGCAGGCGCGGGCGCAGCAGGTGGGCGCGGCGAGCGATGTCTTCTCGCTGGGGTGCGTGCTGGCGTACGCGGCCACCGGCCGCCCGCCCTTCGGCACCGGCGCGGTGGACGCACTCCTGTACCGCACCGTGCACGACGAGCCCGAGCTGGACGGTGTAGCGGACACCGAGCTGCGGACGCTGCTCGGCCGCTGTCTGGCGAAGGAGCCGGAGCAGCGGCCCACTGCCGCCGAGGTGGACGCGACACTTGTGGAGGACGCCCCGGCCGGCACCGTGGACTGGCTGCCCGACCCGGTCGTACGGATGATCGCCGAACGGTCGGCGGAGATGCTCGCTCTGCCGGGCATCGAGCCCACTGAGGTGTCGCAGGAGTCCCTGGAGTCCTCGGGGCACAGCCGCCGCAGGGTCCTCGCCCTGGGCGGCGGCGCGGCGCTGCTCCTGGCGGGTGGCGGGGCCGCGCTGTGGGCGGCGCTGCGCGACGACGCCCCGGGGACACCGACCGCGAGCAGCCCCTGGCTCATCGGCCTCCACGCGGATCTGACCGGCCCACTGCGGGAGGCCGGGCGGGCGCAGGAGCGGGGCGCGCGGCTGGCGGTGGAGCGGTTCAACGCACGCAAGGGCAGGCCGTTCACCCTCGCCCTGCGGACCGAGGACGACCGGGGTGAGCCGGCCCGCGCGGTCCAGGCGGCGCGGCGGCTGACCGGCGCCGCCGATGTCCTGGCCGTGCTCGGCCCCACCGGCTACTCCTCGACGCTGGCCGCGCTGGAGGTCTACGACGGCGCCGGGATGCCACTCCTGACGGTGTCGGAGCTGTCGACCAGTGCCGCGCAGTCGGCCATCGCCGGCACCGCCCCGCGCTCGTACTTCCGGGCAGCGTCGCTGTCCGCGTACGGCGCCCTCGCCACCGTGAAGGCACTCGGCGCGGGGGGTGTCGGCAAGCTGGGCCTGCTGGGCGACCGGGCGGGCAGGCTGGCCGGCATGGAGTCCGTGATCGTGACCGGCCTGCAGGCACGCGGCCGGATGGAGCTGTACCTACGCGTGGTGCCCGCTCTCGCGAGCACGAGCGCCCTGGCACCCGTCACCGACGACATGCTCGGCCGCGGTGTCGACGGCTTCTACTACATCGGCACACCCGAACGTGCCGCCGCGGTCGCCCGCACCCTCGCGAAGCGGAACTTCACCGGGCCCCGCTACCTCGAGGCCGCCTCCGCAACCGAGGCCTTCATCTCCGGGGCCGGCCAGGCGGCCGAGGGCTGGCAGGTGCTGACGTCGTACATCGGACCCGAAGCCGCACCCGTGAGCGCCTTCGCCACCGCCTACCGCAAGCGCTACGGCAACGCGCCGGGCCCGTGGGCGGCCGAGGCGTACGACGTGACGCGCCTGCTCGCCGACCGGCTCACCGCCCTCGCCCCGAAGGGCGGGAAGCGTCCCACCCACGACCGGCTCACCCGGGCCCTCGCCGCGGCCCGGTTCACCGGGGTGGCCGCGACCTACGCCTTCGACGACCAGAAGCGGATGAAGCAGCAACTGCTCCACCAGTACCGCGTCCAGAACGGCCGGTTCGCCTACACGGGCGTCCTGGACGTCAGCGGAACCTGACCTGACGCGGCGGGAACCGGAGAGGCTGGACGGGGCCGTGGAACCGGAGGATCTGGACTGATGCGGGCGCTGTATGCGCGGGACCCCGGTGAGCTGGGCGGGCACCGGCTGCTCGCCCGGCTCGGCGCGGGCGGCATGGGCGTGGTCTACCTGGCCCGCAGCGCCGACGGGTCCCTGGTCGCCCTGAAGGTCATCCGCGCCGAGTACGCAGCCGACCGTGCCTTCCGGGAACGGTTCCGGCGCGAGGCGCGGCTGGCCAGGGGGTTCACCTGCCGCTGGCTGGTGCCGGTCACCGACGCAGACGCCGAGGCCCGCGAGCCGTGGCTGGCCACCGCGTTCGTGCCGGGGCCCTCCCTGGCCGAAGCGGTGGACGGCCACGGCCCGCTGACGCCGTATACCGCCACCGCGCTCGGCGCCCGGCTGGCGGAGGCACTGACCGAGGTGCATGGTGCCGGCCTGGTGCACCGGGATGTCAAGCCGGGCAACGTCCTGCTCGCCTTCGACGGCCCCCGGCTGATCGACTTCGGCATCGCCCAGTCGCCGGGCGTCACGGCGCTGACCGAGCCCGGCGCACTCGTCGGCACCCCCGGCTACCTCGCCCCCGAGCAGGCCCGGACCGGCGGCGAGACGGTCCCGGCGAGCGACCTCTTCGCCCTGGGCTGTGTGCTGGCGTACGCCCTCACCGGGCAGCGGCCCTTCGGCCTCGGCGACCCTGCCGCCGTCCTGTACCGCACCGTGCACGAGGAACCCGACGTGCCCGGCCTCGGCCGGCTGCCGCTCCAGCTGCGTACGGCGATCACCGGCTGCCTGGCCAAGGACCCCGCCGGGCGACCCACGGCGGCCGAACTCGCCCGCTCCCTACGGGATGTCGATCAGACGACGACCGGGCCCGGTCAACAGGCCGCTCCCCATCAACAGACCACCCCTGCGCAGGAGTTCACCCCCACCCCCGCCCTCCCGGCCGACTGGCTCCCCTCCGCCGTACTACGCCTGGTAGCCGACCGCTCAGCCCGTGCCCTGGACCCGCCGCCCCGGCAGAGCGGACCCACGGCCCCACTGGAGCCCACCGTCGTCGACGAGGGACGCGCGCCCTCCCGGCGTCGGATCCTCGCCATCGGCGGCTCGGCCGCCGCGGTCCTCGCCGCGTCCGGCACCGGCGCCGCTATCTTGCTGGCGAACCGTCAGGACACCGCGCAGAGCGGCGCGGCGCAGAATCTGCCCGCCCATGTCATCGGCTTCCAGGCCGCCCTGACGGGTGATCAGAAAGAGGCCGGACTGGCCCAGGGGCGCGGAGCCAGGCTCGCCGTGGCCGCCCACAACGCCCGCAAGGACACCCGCTTCCGGCTCGCTCTCACCTCGTACGACGACAGGGGCGAGGCCGGGCGGGCGAAGGAAGGGGCCCGCAAGCTGCTCGGTGAGCGGTCCCTGTGTGCGGTGATCGGCCCCACCACCGTCGCCGCCGCCCGCGCAGCGGTCCCTCTGTACGGGGAGGCGTTGGTGCCGGTCCTGCTCGTCTCAGCCGACTACGACATCCTGGGGCTGTCCTCGGCCACAGAACGCACCCTCTGCGTGACCACGGCCCCGAGCAGGTACCGGACCATGCCGGTGCTCGCCTACCTGACCTGGGTCCGCAAGGTCGAGCGCACCGCCGTCGTCCAGGACCAGGCCGCGCCCGGGATGGCCGAGACCGCCCGCGCCCTGCGCGAGACACCGCCCAGCGAGGGCACCGCCACGATCCACCCGGTGGCGTCCGGCACGGACGACTTCGGCCCCGCCGTCGCCGCCGCGCTGGCAGGGCACCCCGAGGCCGTCGTCTACGCGGGCACCTCGCCGACCCGGGCCGCGGCCTGTGCCCGCGCCCTGGCCACCGCGGGGTTCACCGGTCCCCGGGTGACCTTCGAATCCGTCATGCGCCCGGCTTTTCCGGAGGCCGCGGGCGAGGCTGCCGAGGGCTGGGTTTTCGGAGCGCCCTACAGCGAACCGCAGTCGTCGGACAGCAAGGCCGCCAAGGCCTTCACCGCCGCGTACCGCGACCGCTACGGCGCGCCTCCCGCCCGCTGGGCCGCCGAGGCATACGACGCGGTGGGTCTGATCGCCGCTTCCCTGGACGCCCAGGGCGGCGGCGCCGGTATCACCCCCGGGCAGGTCGCCGAACGGCTCTTCAAACTCAGCTACGACGGTGTGGCCAAGCCGATCCGCTTCACCCAGGACATCACCCACGGACTCAGACCCGAGAACACGAGTTTCCTGTACCAGGTCAAGGACGGGAAGTTCCGCTTCCTCGGCCGGTACGACCAGGTCAGCTGACCGACGCCGTTCCGCAGTCGAACCGCACACCCTCGCCTCCGCCGGACACGGTCACCACATCCCACGTGAGGGCCGGCGCGGAGAGATCCGCCCGACCCGCAGCCGGGTCAACGCTCCCAGCGCATCCGAAAGTTCGGACAAGTCGTTGTCGTGCTCCGGGACCCCGAACGTCTCAGTACACCACGCCTTTTCCTGGGAACTGAGCCCCAGCACCTCGACGTTGTCCACAGGTGGTTGTGGCCGAGGTCCAGGGTGGCAAGCCGGTGCAGATGTCCGATCTCGGGCGGGAGGTCGATGAGCCCGTTGTCCGCGAGGATCAGCACCTGGAGTTCGGTGTCCTGCCAGACGGACTCTGGTACCTTTCCCAGCTGCTGACGCCAGAGGTTCAGCATGTGCGGCACGGCGCGTTCCCTTCCTCGGTATGTCAACGGATCAGGCGAAGGACCGCAGCAGGCGCCCTACGGCCTCATCGGTGGAGGCGGTTCGCGGACTCCCCGACCGCAACAGGATCAACACCACCCCTGACATCCGCTCAACTTACGTCCCCGGCATGGCCATCGGCCAACAAGGCCCCGCGCAAGGCCGTTCACACGAATCAAGCGGTCAAGGGGCCCCTCCAGGATCCGTCGCCAGGCCTGCCGGTCACCCTCCCAGGCGAAGGCCCCGTCCTCGGCCGGCAGCCAACCCCACAACAGAAGCCGAAGGATTTCCACGGAGGCGGTGAGCGACCACGGGCGTTCCCGGGCCGTAGATCCACGCGGCGCCGGTGTCGGTCGCCGTGAGCTGCAGAGCGTACCGCGGCAGCTGCGCCCGCCCGCGCTCCACGTGCCGGGGCGCCATCGTCTCGAAGACCTCGGCCACGCCCTCGCCCGCCAGTTCAGCATCGAACCTGCGAGATGCCCAGCGCCTGTTCAGCGCCTTGGATGCCGCGTCGAATCACCGCACCAGCACGGAGTGCTCGTGCGGCGCCAGCGGAGGCTTGAAGGCGCTGCACCCCTCGGTGACGGCAGCCGCCGCCGACAGCATGATCACGCTGTTTGCAGTCTTCTGGTAATCCAAACAATTGAATTGTGGAACCACTGGCTGCGCGTTCCAGACGCGGGAGTCCGCGGCACCCTTCAAGCCCCGCGTGGAGCCGCAGAGGCAACCGGCTCCAGGACGGCGGAGGGGGATCGCTCCACCGGCGAGTAATGAAGCTGGACTGGCCAGAAGCAATAGCTCCAGGTCGGTCATTGACAGTTCCCTGCAGCTGGCCCCCTCGCTTCGCACCCAAACGGGGATCTGCGGATCGTGGCGCTCGGACTCGCAGCGAAGGTTGAGTGGTTCTCTGCGAAGACTGAGGGCTGATGGTTCTTCTCAACGATGGTCGGGCGCGCAGGTCAGGGCAGTACGTCGAACGCTGGACAGAGGCGGTCCCTGCGACTCCAGCGGCGTGTGGCTGTGCGGCCCTTGCTCAAGGGGGTCCCGCAAGCCTCTCGGTGCTGCATGACCCGGATTCAACGTTCGCGGAGGAGGCTCATCTCACCGGGAGAGGTCACTCCATCGACGGGGTATGCATGGGCTCCAGGGAAGACAGCGAGAGGGAACCTGTGAACGGTAAGAACCCCATGCCGCAGTGGAACTTCCCGGAGGGCGATGGTCTTCCGGCGCGTCAGCTTGTAGAGGGCACCTTGGCCCCTATCGTTGTTCTCGACGCGCAGCTGCGCCATCTATACGTTAATCCGGCATGGGTTCGGGTCAGTGGCATCCCCGCCTCTTCATTCCTGGGACGGACACTCGGGGAAGTGCTGCCGGACCTCCAGAGCCCGGATGACGTCCTGATCGAGGTCCTCGCGGACGGGCAACCGCGGGAGGCAACCATCTCAGGCACGACCGGGGTCTCCTCGCCGGTGGGCCAAAGGCTCTGGCGGGTGGTCTATCACCGGGTGGATCTGCCGGGACAGGGCGCGTGCCTGTACGGGATCGGCGTGGAGATCAGCAGTCTGCGCCGCTATCTGGACGACCTGGAGACCGCGCATCAACGACTTGCCCTGCTGGATGCCGCGGCCACGCGAGTCGGCACCACGCTCGGCATCGAACCCACGTGCCAGGAGCTGGTGGACTTCCTGTCCCCCTCGCTGGCCGACATGGCCGCGGTGGGAATCGTCGAGGAGGAGTTCACCGGGGCTCCCCCGCCTCCTCCTGGCTTCCTGCGGCTGCGCAAGATGGCGGGTTCAGCGCCCCCTGGGATGGAATGGCTACTGCGCCAGATGGGCGGACCAGGACCGTACGTCGACGTTCCCCGTGGCGTCGCCACACGGCATTGCATGGACAGCGGGCAGCCATGGCTGGGCAATCTGGCCTCGGACGAACTGTTCCAGAGAGTGACCGTAGCACCCGAACGAGCCAAGCTCTTCCGTGCGGCCGGCATCCACTCTCTTCTCATCGTCCCTCTGATCAGCACGGGCCGCCCAGTCGGCGTCGTCCTTCTGGGCCGGGCCGGCGCATCGCAGCCCTTTGCCGACGACGATCTTGTGACGTTCCAGGCTCTGGCCGGCCGGGCCGCCGTCTCCATCGACAGCGCGCGCCGCTACAGCTACGAGCACGCCATGGCGTTGGAACTCCAGCGGGCCCTGTTGTCCGAACCGCGCACCCCCCACCCTGCTGTGGAAGTGGCCGCCCGCTACCTCCCCTCCGGCCACAGCGTCCTGGTCGGCGGCGACTGGTACGACTCGATTCCCCTGCCGGAATCCCGCACCTTGCTGGTCATGGGCGATGTCATGGGCCACGGCTTCCAGGCCGCTGTCGCCATGAGCCAGTACCGCTCCCTACTGCGCACCATTGCCGCTTCCGTCGCCGGCGTCGACAAGATTCTCGGCGAGTTCGACCGCCAGGTCGCGCATCTCGGGCTTGACCGCCTCGCCACCTGTCTCCTCGCGGTCATGGATCCCGATGCGGGCACCTGCACAATGGCCAGTGCCGGGCATCTGCCGCCCGCTGCCGTGCGGCCGGACGGCAGCATCGAGGTCTTGTGGCTCCCGGCCGGCCCGCCCATCGGCACCGGACTCGGTGGCTACGAACCACTCACCGTACGAATGGACCGCGCCACCACGCTGCTGCTCTACACCGACGGACTGGTGGAACGACGCGGCACAGACATCGACGCCTCGGTACAGGCGCTCGAGGCCCTGAGCGTGCCAGCGGACGGCCCACTCGACGCAATGCTCGACACATTCCTGGCAGGCCTCGCGAACGGTGCGTACGAAGACGACGTCGCGATCCTCGCCGCCCGCCCACGAGACGAAACTGAGTAACCCTCACCACTCACGCTTCGATGAGAAGCACTCAACCTTCCCTACGTTGTTCTGCGGGACCGGGCGAGCCCTTCGTATGGTTCATCCACCCAGGGACGTCGGGTGTGGCTTTCAACCTTCTGCCGCTTGTGGCTGGCATTGATTGACCGCCCGACGTCCCACGACGACTCGGCTGCCAATTAGGAATTGCGAATGATCGCTCCGTAGGGAATCGACAGCGAGGTCGTCCGTCGGGAGGCACCAGCACCCCACCGCACGGAGGCACCACATGGCCGCGATCTGGGCCGGCATCGACGCAGGTAGGACCCATCACCACTGTGTGGCCATCGACGAGAGAGGCCGCCGGCTGCTGTCGCGACGCGTCGCCAACGACGAACCCGAACTCCTCCAACTCCTCACCGACGTCCTGGCCCTGGGCGACAACGTGACCTGGGGCATCGACCTGGCCGACGGCGGAGCCGCCCTCGCAATCGCGATCCTCCTCAACCACGATCAGTCGGCCCTCAATCTCTCCGGCCGGGCCATTCACCGTGCATCCGAGGGCTACCGCGGCGAAGGCAAGACCGACGCCAAGGACGCCGCTGTTATTGCCGATCAGGCTCGTATCCGCAGTGATCTGCATCCTTGTACGGGCTGGCGACGAGACTGTCATCGATCTGAAGATCCTCACCGGTCGGCGCATGGACCTGGTCGCCGACCGCACCCGCACCGTCAACCGGCTCCGTGCCCACCTCACCGGCATCTTTCCCGGTCTGGAGCGTGCGCTCGACGTCACCAACACCGGCCCGCTCGTCTTGCTGACCGGCTATCAAACGCCGGCTGCCTTCCGCCGGATCGGCCGCAAGAGGCTGGAGACGTGGCTCCGCAACCGAAAGGTCCACCGCGCCGACCAGCTGGCCGAGACTGCCTTCGAGGCCGCCGAGCGCCAGCACACCAGCCTGCCGGGCGAGAAGCTGACCGCCCGGATGGTGCACACCCTGGCGAAGGAGGTGATGGACCTCAACCAGCAGGTTGCCGAGATCGACAAGCTCATCGAGGCCCGTTTTCGCGAGCACCACCACTTCGACGTGATCACCAGCATGCCGGGTCTGGGCATCATCCTCGGCGCCGAGTTCCTGGCCGCCACCGGCGGCGACATGAGCGCCTTCGGCACTCCCGACCGGCTCGCTGGCTTCGGCGGTGTCGCCCCAGCACCACGGGACTCCGGGAAGATCAGCGGGAACCTGCGGCGCCCGCAGCGATACAACCGCCGACTCCAACGGGTCTTCTACACCTCGGTAATGTTCAGCATCCGCCACTGCGAGGAATCCCGTCGTTTCTACGATCGCAAACGCGCCGAAGGCAAGCGCCATACCCAGGCCGTTCTGGCCCTCGCTCGTCGGCGCGTCAATGTCCTGTGGGCCCTCCTGCGCGACGGCCGGTGCTACGAGCCAGCTCCACTGGCAAGGGCTGCCGCGTGCAGGAAAGAACGCGACCCGCTGCACGCGGGCCAGCCAGTCTGACGGCCCCCGTCAGACCAGGCAAAACTCGTTACCTTCCGGGTCTGCCATCACCACGTGATCCGGCCTGCCCTGCAACTCGTCCTCGCGGACCACGGTCGCGCCCGCAGCAGTCAACCGCTCCACCGCTTCGACCACGCGCGGCCAGCGCACCTCCCACGGTGTTTCGCGGCCGCCACCGACTTGCACGTCAATGTGCAGCCGGTTCTTTACCACCTTCGGCTCCGGCACCTTCAAGAAGGACAAGGTGGGGCCTGCGCCGTCCGGATCCGAGAGGTACGCCCCGTCATCCCACTCGTCCTCCGGAACCTCATGATGTGAGAACCACTCCTCCCAGCTCCCGAACCCTGCGGGCGCGGGCTTCTCCGCATAGCCCAGCGCCAGCGCCCAGAACGCGGCCAGCTTCCCCGGGTACGCGCAGTCGATCGTCAAGCTCCACTTGGTCGCCATGAGCCCTCCCCAGTCGGAGAAACGGACACTACCGCGCTCCGACACCTCCTTGCCCCCGCCTCGTGCATACCCCGCGGCTTGACGAACGGAATTAGGAATCGCTGCGACAGATCAGCAGACTCCGCATACGCCATGCATCGGCATCCTGTCCTTTGACAGCGACTCCAATAGGACTCCGTTAGGTCTGTCTTAGAGGCCGCACGGATAGGCGTGTGGTCATGGTCGGCGGTTCGGGCGTTCGTCCCAGCGGTGAGTCGTCCACGCCTGTCGGTTCAGGCTACGTACGGTGATGATCGTGTCGGCGAGGTCGAAGAACGCGTCAATGACGGTGACGCGCCGCTTGTAGCAGCGGGCGAGGCGGTGAAAGGCGTTTTGCCAGGCGTGAGTACGCTCCACGTGCCAACGCCGACTGGCCTGGATGGGCGCTTTCTCCCCCTTATGTTTGATGCGTCCACGCAGGCCGCGTTCGTCGAGCAGCGTGCGGGTCCTATCCGAGTCGTAGCCGGCGTCCAGGTGCACGGTGACGTCGTCGGGCAGCGGGCCAAGGTCGTTGAGGCGATCCAGGGTTGGGGCGAGCAGCGGAGAGTCATGTCGGTTGGCTCCGGCCAGGACACGGCCGAGGGGAATGCCGTATCCGTCCGTCATGCCCGAGCGCTTCAGCCCCTGCTTGCCGAGGTCGACTGGTGAACGTCCGGCGGCCTCGCCGCCTCCGGGTGCCTTGGTGATGGAGCCGTCCACGGCGATCTGGTCGAGGACGAGGCCGACGATCCGGTCGTAGGACTCCAGCGCAATCTGCTTGAGCTTGGCGAAGACGCCGAGTCGTATCCACTCGTCGCGACGGTCGCGGATCGTGGTGGCCGAGCAGGTCGTGTCGGCGATCGCCTCATAAGAACAGCCGAAGCGTAGTAACTGCAGCATCTTGTCGAAGATGATCCGGTCGCCAATGCGCCGGCGGTGGCAGCCGAGCGGATGGTGCGGGTGGAACTCGGGCCGCTCGGGCAGCAGCGCCTGGAATTGGTACCAGAGTGTTCGGTCAGCCATGAGGGCAGCGTGGGCACGGGTCTCCCAGTGATCACAGAGCGCCGCCACTCCATGATCACCAGATCTTTAAGTCGCGACTTGTGGGTGAATCAGTGGTCGGCTGGAGAGGTGGGCCGGTGGCGCCGGGCCATCGGGGCAGTGTCGGCTGAGGCCGTCCCACTCGATCAGAACGGGCATGGCTTACGGAAGAGGAGTTCCCCAGACTAGGGCGCACGGCCACCACGCGGCGGGAGGCCATGGGCCGGGCCGCGCACGTGACGGGAGAGTTCATCCTCTACCGCGGCCACTCAGGGCCCTTCAGCGGGCTCGCGTCCAGTGCAGTCGGCCCGTGCGGGGTGTCGTCGAGGTAGCCGCCCAGATGGTCCGGCCACGACTTGGCACAGGTATCGCGTGCTGCGGGCGGCGGGGGAACCAACGTGCTGGCGAAGACAGCCGTGGCGAGGCAGATCCCGGGCTCCGGGCCGGGGCGTCACTTCAGTTCCATGAGGGTGTCGGCGCGGGCGTAATAGTCGGCCACCGGGAGACAGTTGCGGGTGATCCGCACAAACCCGGCTTCCTCGTAGAGGTGGATGGCGGGAGCCAGCTTGCTGTTCGTGCCGAGGAACAGCCGAGCCCCACCGAGTGCCTGGGCGCGGTCGATCGCTTCGGCTACGAGTTGGCGGCCGATGCCGCGTCCCTGCGCGGCGGGGGCCACGGTCATCTTCGCCAGTTCGAACACGGCGTCCGGGTAGGCAAGAAGTGCGACGCACCCGACGACGGTGCCGCTGCCCGGCTCGCGCGCCAGGAGCACGTCGCCGCCCGGGCCCACGATGCGGCCGAACGGATCTCCGAGAACCGCCCGGTCCTCTTCCTGCAGCGTGAACAGGCGCGAGATCCACTCCTCGTTCAACGCGCGGAACGCGTCGGCATCACTCTGTGAGGCAATCGAGGAGACCACGGTCGGGGCAGAGGTGTACGGCATGAGGCGAGTTTCCTTTCCGGTGCAGCTTCTCGTTAGCAGCCTCCGGCCCCACTCACTCATATGTCCAATACAAGCGGTAGCCTCTATCGATAAGTTTGAACTATGGATCAGCGAATCGAGCTCCGCCATCTGCGGTACTTTCTGGCTGTGGCTGAGGAACTCCACTTCGGCCGTGCCGCCCAGCGGCTGAACATTGCTCAGCCAGCCCTGTCCCAGCAGATCAAGCAGCTCGAGAAGATTGTCGGTGTTGAGCTGTTCCGGCGGACCTCCCGAAGCGTCCGCCTCACAGAGGCAGGAGCGACGTTCCAGCCACGGGCGAGGGACCTTCTGGGCCGTCTGGCGGCCGACCTCGACGAGGCCGGCCGTGTCGGGCGCGGCGAGGCCGGCCGCCTGGATGTCGCCTTCATCACCTCCGCCACCGCGATCGTCAGCGAACAGCTCCGTGAATTCTCCCGCCGCCGCCCAGACGTCCAGATCAAGCTGCACGACGGCTTCACCGTCGACGTCCTGGCGGCCCTGGAGCGGGGCACAGCCGACGTCGGGATCGTGCGGGATGCTGAGGAGCGAGACGACATCGCCCTTTCCCTGCTGACGACGGAACGGTTTGTCGCCGTCATCCCCACAGAACACCCCGCCGCAAGCAGCGACCATGCGGAAGCAATGGCGCTGGCCACTGACCCGCTGATCCTGTTCCCACGTACAGCAGGAGCTCAAGCGTTCGACGTGAACACACAGCCTTTGCGGGACGCCGGCATCGACGTCCAGGTCGCGCAAGAGTGCTCGAACTGGCACACCATCATCATGTTCGTCGCCGCCGGCATTGGCGTCACCATCGCCCCCTACAGCGTCACGACGCTGCTCCCCGCAGGCGCCCAACGTCTCGAACTCGAAGGGCCTCCCACCGCGAGCCGGATCTTCATGGCCACCCGCCGAGGAGACAACCGTCCCCTCGTGCAAGCCTTCATCGCAGCATCTGAGTCCGTGACAGGTCGTGGCCACGACCGGACCACGAGAACACGTTGACTGCTGAGCGAGCACATCCAAGTGCAGGGCCACTTGAAGGCGAACCGTGCGTAGCCTTATCCGCCGCACCTGGAGCACCCATGCTCGGATAACAGCCCAAGCCGACCACCGTGAACCGCCCCTATCCGCGCAACTTCTATAAGCCCAGGGTATTTCCGCGAGTCGCGATGAGTCGTGCGGCGTCCGCCCAGGCTGCCGGGTGCGGTCCGCTGCTGCGGTGCCTTCACCCGACCGAGTGCGGGCGACTAGGGGCTGACCCCAGACCTGTCGAAGCCAGCCGGGTCGCCGGGGGGCGTGGGGCGCACAGCGCGCGACCGCCGGGTCAGAACGGACCATCTTTCTCTGCATGCCGCAGCGGCGGCCGGGGAATCCGCGAAGTGGCCGATGGCTCGACGGGAGCAGGGGGAGCACCGGTCAGCGAATCTTTTGGGAAACTGCAGCGCCGCGTGCTATACGAGCTGCGGAATTGCCCGCAGTGTCGGGGAAGGCATTCGCTGGTGCCGTGCCGGAGACGAGCATCAGCGAGGACAGCAGGCGGGCGGCGCCGAGTCCGTCGTACAGGTCACGGACGATGGCCCGGGCGATGACGATCCCGGCGGCGCCCGCCAGGCCCTGGACCAGGCGCATGCCGATGAGGACCGTGGGATTGGGGGCGACGGTGCACAGGAGGCTCGCCGCGACGTACACGGTCAGTCCGGTCAGGAGGGGGCGGCGTCTGCCGAGGGTGTCGCTGAGGGGCCCGATGACCAGCTGGCCCAGGGCGATCCCGGTCATGAAGGCGGTCAGGGTGAGCTGGGTGACGGCCTGTGAGCCGTGGAGATCTCCGCTGACCTGAGGGAGGGCCGGGAGATAGAGGTCGATGGTGAGCGGGCCGAGCGCGGCCAGGGAGCCCAGGACCAGGACGAGGGGCGGACGGCGCGGATGACGGTCCGGGGACGGCGCGTGGAGGGCGTGTGCTGTCCCGGCGCTGCCGGTCGGCGAGGGTTCGGACATGTCGGTTCCAGGGCTGTCGGGGAGAGCGGGTCGTGCGGATCACTGTGCTGCCGGTCGTGCACGGGCCGGTGCCGTGCGGTCGGCACGGCACCGGCGCCGGTGGGATGCGTCCTGCCGGCCGCGTCAGCGGCCGAGGCGGGCGATGAGCAGGTTGGGGTCCTTGCCGGTCATGTAGGCGGCGCTGGGGACGTACACCTTGCTGCCGTGGACTGCGATGGACGTGGGGGTCTGAAGACCGTCGGCCGGGGTGAGGACGGTGGTGTGGGTGTCATCGGGGCGGACGAGGTCGACCTGGTTGTCGTCGCGGGCGGCGACGAGGGTGTCGCCGTGGCCGGTGAACGCGAAGTCGTCGATGGACGGCATGCCTGTGGCCCGGACCTGGATCTTTCCGGCGGTTCCCTTGGCGGTGACCGGGATGCGCAGGACGGTGCCGCGGTCGAGGTTGGTGGCCCAGACGGCCCCGTTGTGCAGCTTCAGGCCGTTGGCGCCGGCGAACGTGGTGGGCTCCAACTGCCTGCCCTTGGCCCAGACGGTGGCCTTTCCGCCGCGCGCGGGGAGGCGGTAGATGACGCCGTGCACGGAGTCCGTGACGTAGAGCTTGCCGGTGTGCTGGTCGAGGGCGAGGCCGTTGGGGAGTCCGTCGGCGGGCAGGGCAGCGATACGGCGCGGGCGGCCACCGGGGCTGACAGCCCAGACGCCGGTGAGGTCGGCGGTGCCGTTGGCGTAGGTGACGTACAGGGTGCCGTCGTCGGCGCGGGCGATATCCCCGACGAACGCCTTGCCCAGGTTGGGGGTGTTCTCCTTGGCGGGGGCGGGCAGTGTGGCCAGGACGTGCGGCCGGCCGCCCGGAGTGACGCGGACGATCTGCCGGGCGAAGGAGAAGGTCAGGTACGCCGCCCCGGTGCGGTCGACGGTGATGTTCTCGGGTTGCTGCGAGGCCGCCAGCTGAAAGTGGTTGGTGATGCGCGGCGCCGAGAGGGGCTGGGTCGCAGCGGTGGCGGTGGCCACGGAGGCCAGCAGGGCCGCGGCGACGGCGAGCGTGGTCAGGGAGGTACGGACGTGCATGAGGTGGTTCTCCTGGTGGGGTTCTGCTGACGGTCCACTGCCGAACGAGGGGCGCAGGCCGGCCGTAGGGCTCGATGGGGTGGTATTGCTACGGCTCAGGGAGCGACGATCTTGATCGAGCTGGCCCAGCCGTGGCCCGCCTCGCGGATCTGCAGGGCCATGTGCAGCAGCTGGAAGCCCTCCAGCTGGCGGGCGTGCCTGAGCGCGCCGACATCGACCGGGTTCAGCCCGCCGGAGGTGACCAGGTCGGCGACCTGCTTACGGGCGGCCTCGTCGTCGCCAGCGATGAACACGTCGAGCGGAGTGCCGTTCACCTCTCCGGCGATCAGGGTCGTGGCGAACGTGGTGTTGAACGCCTTCACGACACGTACGTCCGGTCCGGCGGCCTCGGCGATCTCTTCGGCGGCGGAGGTGCCCGGGGTGACGACGAGCGCGTCGAGGGAGGCGTCGACGGGGTTGCTGATGTCGATCACTACTTTGTCGCTGAGCCGGTCTCCGTAGGCGCTGGCGAGCTGCTTGGCGGCGTCGAACGGGACGGCGAGGACCACGATGTCCGCGGTGTCTACAGCCGATGCGTCGGCAGCGGCCATCCGGCCTTCGCCGGTTGCCCGTCCGCGCAGTTCGTCGACAAGTCGTACGGCCTTGCCGGGGTCCTTGGTGGTGACGGTGATCGTGTGTCCGCCCGCCAGGGCGCGGGTGGCGATGCCTCGGGCCATGTTGCCGGCGCCGATGATGGTGATCTTCATGAGGATGGTGTCGTTTCTGGCGCTGTGCCTGGTGGCTGTCAGACGTGGACCCGCACCACGTTGAACGGGAGCACCGGATTGGTGATCTGGAACTGGAAGTTGACGATCAGCAGATCGTGGCCGTCGACGGCGGCCGTGGAGGGGCTGTGCATGCCGTGGCCGTGGACCGTACGCACGAGTTCGGCCTTGGCGTAGTCGTGGCTCAGCTTGAGGACGCCGATCTGGCCGTCGGGGTGGTCGAGTTCGGTGACGGCGGTGAGGGTGTTGCCCCTCAGCAGGAGGCCGTCGCCGGAGATGCCCTTGGCGCCGCCGAGGTCGATCGGGACGACCTGGTGGGTGCGCAGGTCGACGCGGTAGAAGGCGTAGTCGTTGTAGTCGGCGAGCAGAACGTAGCGGCCGTCGCCGGTGGCCACCAGGCCGTTGCCGTTGAAGCCGTCGTCGTAGACCATCGGGGAGTTGGTGAGGTCCACGCCCACGTGCAGCGGTTGCTGGACCTGCTTGCCATTCAGCTCGGCGGCGGTGATGTGCCACAGCGTCGGGTGGATCGAGTCGGAGATGTAGGCGTCGCCGTTGGGGGCGAGGGCCACGTCGTTGAGGAAGGTGTCGGTGCGGCCGGTGTCGAACACGTGCAGCAGGGCGCGGGTGCGGGTGTCGTAGACGAAGACCTTGCCGGTGGCGCCGCCGGCGACGATGAGCCGTCCGGCCCGGTCGGTCTTCATGCCCGCGACAGAGGTCCGTCCGTCCTTGCCGCCGGGCAGGAAGACCTTGGTCGCGCCCTGATGGATGTCACCGCGGTAGACGGTGCCGTCGCTGGTGCTGCCGACGTAGAAGAAGGGCGTGCCCTGCTGGCGGGCGATGCCCTCGGGGTAGGTCGTGTCGCCGGGCAGTGTGTAACTGGTCGGTAGTGGTTCTCGGTGGTGCGTCCCGGTGACGTGGTGGTGGTCGGCGCCGGGAGCGGCCAGGGCCGGGGCGGCGCCACCCAGCACGAGGAGGGACGCGACTGCTATAGCGGCGGCACGGGAACGGGGGAAGCGGGTGTGAGACATGACGGGTCTCCGTACGTGATGCGTGAGTTGAAAAAGAGAAGTAGTCCAACAACCCGGGGCGATGAGCAGAGGGGAAGCGGGCCGCGCGAACTGCCCCGGATTCGCGCGGCAGCGGGCGGTAAGCGCCGGCAGTGCTCAGTTGCCGGCCGGGAAGAGTGAGCGGTTGGCGATGTCAATGATGAACGGGCCGACGTGGGCCGGGTACTTGTCGACGATCGCCTTCTTGTACGCCTCGCCGTCGTCACCGAGCAACTGGCGCGCGTCGTCGAGGTAGTGGCGGATGTCCTGGTAGACCTCCGGGCCGGTGGGGGTGCCGTGGCCGGCGAGGATCGTGTCGTAGCCGGACTCGGCGTCCAGGGCGTCGACGGCCTGGTGCCAGCCGGTGATGTCGTTGTTGCCCAGGTAGAGGTGGACGTTGTTGTAGACGAGGTCCTGGGCGATCAGGACGCCCTGGTCAGGGAGCTTGATGAGCAGTTCGTCGGCGGCCTCGCCACCGGAGACGGCCTCGAGGACGAAGGTGACGCCGTCGATGACCTCGGTGCCCGGGATGATGGCCACGGACGGGGTGAACTCGCTGAGGGGGATGACCTGTCCGGTGGGCAGATGGCTGTCACCGCGGGCGATGATCTGCTCGCGCACCTGGGCCAGCGCGTGGACAGGGACACCAAAGCGGGCGGCACCGTTGTAGTGGTCCGGATGGGCGTGGGTGATGATGAGCCGGTCGATCGGCTTGCCGAGCCCCTTGGCGTAGGCGATGGCCTCGTCGGCGTAGGCGGGCAGCAGTTGGGCGTCGATCGCGATGACGCGGGCCGGGGTCTCGACCAGCTGGGTGGTGGTGTGGAAGGTGTCTGCCGGGGACATGTAGCTGTGGATGCGCACCGCGCCCTTGTCGAGGACCGTGACCGTGCCGTTCATGAGGAACTCCTGGAGGTGGAGGCGACCCTGCGCCGCCTTGACGACCTCTACTTTCGTCGCGAAAGCGCAGGCAGGCGAGATACGCTGAAGACGCGGTATGGTAAAACGAGGACATCTGGAGATCGTGGTGATTCCCGTGGACCTCGGTGACGGCGACCCCTCCCGGGGCGGCGCCATCCTGCGGCTCGACTTCAACCCGCCCGAGGAACGGGTCCCGGGTTTCGAGATCATCGATCTGGCCACCCTGCACGAGCGACGGCGGCGGCGGGGGAGGCGGCCCGACCTGGTGCACCGGGTGGACTTCCACACCCTCACCCTGATCACGGAGGGCAGCGGGGAGCATGCGATCGACTTCGTGACCTACCCCGTACGCCCAGGCACCCTGTTGTGGGTCCGGCCGGGCCAGGTCCAGCGCTTCATCCGGCCCGGCACCGCGAACGGCACGCATCTGCTGTTCACGCCGGCCTTTCCCCCGCACTCCAGCAGCGCCGACCGGCTGGTGAACGAGTGGTACGGGTCAGCATGCTGGCAGCTCGGCGCGAGCCCTGCGTACGCGGGCCTATCGACCCTGCTGGGTCAGCTGCGGGCCGAGTACGACCGCCCGGAATCCACTGTCTCGGCGGAGATCCTCCAACTTCTGCTGGCCACCGTGCTGTTGCAGATCGACCGACTGCCCCACCCCGGCGGCGGCGACGACCCGCGCGCCGGCGGCGAGGTGTACGCCCGCTTCCGCGCCGAGCTGGAACGCTCCTACGCCATCACCCGCCGCGCCGCCGATTACGCCCACCGCCTCGGCTACGCCGTCAAGACCCTCACCCGTGCCTGCATGGCCGCCACCGGACAACCCGTCAAACACGTCATCGACGGCCGCGTCGCCCTGGAGGCCAGGCGGCTGCTCGCGCACACCGACGAGCCGGTGGCGACCATCGCGCGCCGCCTCGGTTTCCCCGAACCCACCAACTTCGGCAAGTTCTTCACCCGCCACACCGGTGTGCCCCCCGGAGCGTTCCGGCTTACCCAGGGCCGGTAGCCAAGTCGGCAGACCCGCCGCTCAGCGTGCGGCATGATCGGTGGGCGGATGGAAGCAGGAATGGGAAAGGGCGTCAGGAGCGTGGACGAGCATACGGAGATCTCGACGTCGAGCGACGCCGCAAACAACGCGCTGATCATGGCCTTCGGGCGCTTGCAGGGGGCCGCGAACCGGCTGGAGTACATCCTGGGGAGGGCTCTGGAGGTGGACTGCGGTATCAGCCATCTGATGTTCGAGGTGCTGCTCATCCTGGGCAGGGCGGGGGAGCCGGGGCTGTCGATGCGGGCCGTCGCCCAGGAGCAGGTCCTCACGACAGGCGGCGCCACGCGTCTGGTGGACCGTATGGAGGCGGCCGGCCTGGTCGAACGCGTCGAGGATCCCGGTGACCGGCGCGGGAGGCTGGTGCGCCTGACGCCGCTTGGCGAGGAGACGGTGGTCTCCGCGTCCCGGGTACATGTCGAGAACATCAGGCGCTACTTCCTGGCGCCCCTCCCGGTGGAGGACCGGGACCGGTTCGCCGAAGACCTTCGCATCCTGAGCCACACGGCACGGGACGCACTGCCCCGGCTTCCCTGAGAGTTGTGGGCTGTCCCGGCTTCTCCCCGCATGCGTTGCTGCACCGGCGACGGCCTCCAAGGCCCACAGCCAGGATGACCTGCGCCCCCGCGTCATGGCGCACGTCATCCTGGCTGTGGGCCTGCTCCCGGCGATCTTCCCTGCGCGGGCAGCGCGGCCCCAAGGCGAGATGCGTCCGAATGATCGCAGGCCATGTCATTCCTGGACTTCGGGTTCGTGCTGGATTCATGAGCTGCGCCGACACATGGAGCAGGGTGAATCGCCTGACAGTCGGACTCAGGAATATCTGACTAGTCAGATACTGTTGTCCTCGGTGAACCGCTCGCACCCGGCGAGCACCCCCACCCCGATGCCGAGGTTCTCGATGCAGCTCGTCTACGCCTTCGACGCCTACTGCGGCTGGTCGCACGGGTTCTCCCCCACTCTGCGCGAAGTCGTCTCCCGCCACCCGGACCTTCCCGTGCAGGTGATCTCCGGTGGCCTGTTCACCGGCTCGCGCCGGGTCCCGATCCGCGAGTTCGGCTACGTCCAGGGCGCCAACGCCCAGATCGCCGAGCTCACCGGCGCCGAGTTCGGTGAGGGGTACAACCGGCTGATCGCCGACGGCTCGTTCGTGATGGATTCCGAAGACGCGGCGCGCGGCGTCGCCGCCCTGCGCCGGATGGCCCCCGACCGGGCGGCCGAGCTGGCCGGTGCCCTGCAGCGGACCTTCTACGTCGACGGCCTCAGCCTGTCCGAGCCCGCCACGTACCGGAAGGTCGCCGAAGAGGCCGGCCTTGACGCCGACGCTGTGGTTTCCGCCTTCGACTCCCCCGAGGCGTACGACACGGCGGCGGACGACTTCCGGCGCTGTGCCGAGCTGGGCGTCACCGGCTTTCCCACCCTGCTCGGCCTCGACGGCGACCGCGTCGCCGTCCTGGCTCACGGCCGCGCCACCGTCGACGAGGTCGACAGGCGACTCGCCCCTCTCTCCTGACTGCGCCATCCCCATCCCCGCAAGGAGCACCAAGCATGAGCACCCTCGACTTCAAAATCTTCGATGTGGACTTCCCGGCCGGCAGCAAGAACAAGACGGCCACCCTCGTCACCGGAGAGAGTGAGGCGCTGCTGGTCGACGCCGCCTTCACCCGCGCCGACGGCCACCGCCTGGCCGCGGAGATCCTCGACTCGGGCAGGACTCTGACCACCGTCTTCGTCTCCCACGCCGACCCTGACTTCTACTTCGGCGCCGAGGTGATCGCCGACGCCTTCCCCGACGCGAAGTTCGTCGCGACCCCGATCGTCATCGAGCACATCCAGCACTCCTACCAGGGCAAGCTCAAGGCTTGGGAGGCCCTCGGCCCGAACCTGCCCACGCGCCTGGTCGACCTCGAGCCCCTGACCGGCGACCTCACCCTTGAAGGACACCGCTTCGAGCTCAAGGGCGGCCCTGCGGGACTGCCCGACCGCCATTACCTGTGGCAGGCCGAGCACCGCGCCCTCCTCGGCGGTGTCCTGCTCTTCCAGCAGGAGCACGTCTGGGTCGCCGACACCCCCACCCGCGACGACCGCGCCGCCTGGGTCACCCTGCTGGACGAAATGGCCGCCCTCAAGCCGGAACTGGTCGTCCCCGGCCACCGCCTGCCCAACGCCCCGGCCAACGCCTCCGGGATCTCCGCCACCCGCGACTATCTGCTCGCCTTCGAGGAGGAGCTCAGCAAGGCCGCCGACGGCGCCGCGCTGACCGAGGCTCTCATCGCCCGCTACCCGGACAACGGCATGCTCATCGCCGCCCAGATCGGCGCCAAGGTCGCCAAGGGCGAAATGAAGTGGGGCTGACCATGACCGACTTCGCAACGTCCACAGCCCCCGCCGACGTCGTACGCCGCCAGTACCTGGCCTCCGCGGCCGGTGACCTGGAGGCCCTGCGCGCCACCCTCGCCCCCGACGTGGAGTGGACCGAGATGGCCGGCTTCCCCCTGGCCGGCACCTACCGCACCCCCGACGGGGTCACCACCAACGTGATGGAGCAGCTGGGCAAGGAGTGGGACGGCTGGACCGCCCACGACGACACCTACGTCGTCGACGGCGAGAACGTCGTCGTCCTCGCCCGCTACACGGCGGCCAACAAGGCCACTGGCAAGAACATCGACGTCCGGGTCGCCCACCATTTCGTCGTGCGCGGCGCCCTGATCGTCCGTTTCGAACAGTTCGTGGACACCGCGCTGGTCCGCGACGCCATGACCGACTGACCCTCCGCTACTTGAGGACAGCTTGCGCGTGTGAGGGCCCAGCGACCGAAGCCGCCGGCGCCGGCCTGGCGGCCGTCCAGGCCGGCTGACGACGGTGCGACGTCACGCAGGGACGCCGAGTGGCGGGTGCTCGAGCACGCGGGGCTTGTACTCGACCAGCTGGATGCGGCCGTCGAAGGTGCGGTGCTCGATCATCTCGAGGGCAACGTCCGGATAGCCGTCGTAGATGCGTTCTGCGCCCGTGGCCCCGGTGATCACCGGGAACATCACGACCCGGAAGCGGTCGACGAGTCCGGCTCGCAGCAGGGACCGGCACAGGCTGAGGCTGCCGATCGTGCTCAGAAGCCCCGAGCCACTCGACTTCATGACGCGGACAGCCTCGACGGCGTCGTCGCGGACAAGTGTGGAGTTGGCCCACGTCAGTGGCTCCTCGAGTGAGGAGGAGAACACCACCTTGGACGCCTGCGTCAGCTCGTCGACGGACGCCTCTTCCTCGGGCCTGAACTCGTCCTGGCCACTTGGGACCTCGCCTGCGGCGAAGCCCGACATCAGGCGGTAGGTGTTCGCTCCCATCAGGTAGGTGACCTCGGGCTGCTCACCGAGCCATGCGAGGTACTCCGGGCCCTCGAGGCCCCAGAACCCGGGCCATCCCTCTCCCGATGCGTAGCCGTCGAGGGAAGTGATGAAGTCGACGAGAAGCTCCGACATGACGGTGTCCTTTCCTAGGGTGTTACGAGCTTGGACCGGCCCAGAGCCACAAACTCATCGGCCACGCTGCGGAGCAACGAGAAAACCCACGACGCTGCTGGTCAACGTCCTGCACACGGTCATGCACAGCGCGGCAGAAGAGATCCGCGCCGGCCGCCTCACCTCCGACCGCGCAGCCGACCACATCACGGGCACGGTGCTCGCCGCCTTCACGCCGCCTGGCACACCGGTACCCGAGAACTGTGGCAGAGCGCACCGACAACATCGACGTCTTCCACCGTGATCAGGCGGTGGCGAGCGGTGACGCCCGGCCAGCTGTCCCAGACAGGGTATTGCGCACCGTCAGATGTACGGCTCAGCTGCCAGTTCAGAGAAGTCGCCAGACCAAACGAGCGCCTGACCATTCAGTTCGGGCCACGACGAACCTCTGTGAACGGCCAGGCGGGCGGGGCGGCCAGAGCGTACTCGGGCACAGACGAACGCGGCATGATCCCCGTTCCTCACCGCCTCCACCGCTGTCCTCGCCGCCGCAGCCGCATACGCGGCTGGACGTGCCCAAGCGCGAAGCGCCTACCGCGGGCCGGTCGAGGCCGTACGCCGTCGGCACCAGCGCGACGCGTACGCCGAGCTCGCCCGGGCCGGCTGGTCTTACCTGTTGCGCACCGGGAACGTGACACATCTAGCAGGTGTCGGCCATCGGATGACCCGGTGGGTGCCAGTCTGCAGGGGAGTGTCAGTTGGGCCTCTCTGGAACTCACGTCTCTGACCAGCGCAGGGCTGTCATGGCGGCCAACCGTGTCGCGTTACAGGTCTACCCGGGCCCGCACGCGATGGCCGATCCCACCCTGACCGACCGCCTGGCCGGGATCGCCCATCCGACACTTGTCGCCTGGCGTGCGAGCGACGAGGTGGTGAACATCGACTACGGCCGCGCGTACGCACGGGCCATCCCCGGCACGGAGTTTCTCCCGCTGCAGGGCACGGGGCATCTGCCGCAGTCCTCGAGACGCCCGAGCAACTCCTGATGCTGGTCCGGGACTTCGCCGGGTCTCACGCTGGTGACCCTGTCGGCCGCTGATGGGGTTGGGCGCTGGCGGGGCAGGGGCTGACCGGACGGGGATTCAACCGGAGCGGAGGTCCGGGCGGGGGTTGCCCGGATGGGGATGATCGGGCCGGGGGCCGGGCTCAACTGACCGGCCAAGGCGCGGACTCGGCTCGCCGGGTGGCAGACGGGTCCGGGTGCGGTCAGGTCGTGTCGGCCTGCTGGATGCTGTCGCCGCTGTTGCCGATCGTGATGTAGGTGCCGATGCGACGGAAGTCGTTCATCACACCGAACATCGTCTTGTTCGACGGCAGGAGGGCCCGGATGGAGGGCTGTTCGGCCAACTGGGCCGCCAGCATCTCCTTGTATGCGTTGAACACCCTCGCCGTGTAGTTGGGCTCCTTCGCCGCGTTCATCCGGTAGTCGTTGGTGAGTGCGATGGAAGCCAGGTCCATCAGATAGCAGTCGATCAGGTCCGTGACGTCCTGGGCCCTGGCGCCGTCCTCCCCCACGCGTGCATCCTCTGCCAGGACACCGGCCATCTTCAGCACGATGTCGCGGTAGATCTTGTGCCTTGTGCTGCTCGGGTAGGCCGCCATGATGTGGTCCGCCTGGCCCGCGCCGTCGGTGTTCATCATCCGCGGTGTGTTCAGATCGCCCAGCCCCGGTACCGCCAGCGGGATGCCCCGGAACATCGCCTCCTCGTCGGGGATGTCCCCGTTCCGCGAGGCGAGCGGATGCAGGCCGATCTCGTGGGCGAGCATGCCCATGATGTGGCCGATGTCGTACTTCTCGAAGTAGTAGCTGGCCAGGTTGATGTCGACTCCGGCGTCACCGCGGTCCGACACGTCGGCCGGCGTCTGCGTCGTCCGCACGTGCAGGGTGATCCGAACGCGACGGTCACCGACGTACTCCTTGATGGTGTCGTGCTTCCGGAGCAGATCGATGATGCGGACCGCCTTGTCGCGGTACGCCTCGTTCGTGTGCTTCAGGTTGGTGAACTCGAAGTTCCCCGAGGAGAACGGCGCGTAGGCGGCTGCTACTTGGTCTGCCGGCTGACCTGTCGGCTGATCTGATGACTGGTCGGTCGCGGCGCTCGGGTTGTGCGGCATGTGCGCCGGGACCCCTTTGGACGCCGTGTCGTCGGCGCCCTCGGCCGGTCGGGGCAAGGAGACCGGATCCACCCATACCGCCTGACGGAGGACTGCGTCGGTCCCCTTGCGTGCCTCTTCCCAGGTCTGTCCGATGTGCTGTGCCGCGTCCTGTGCAGGCTCCTGTGCTCGGTCCGGCTCACTGGCCGGTGTGAGGCTCTGCTCGATGAGCTGCGCGATGTTCTGCCCAGTGCCTTGTTCGCTCGGCTCAGGCTGCTGAGGACGAAGGGGCACGTCACCGATCAGCGCACCCAGCAGCGCCAGGTGCCGGCCGCGAAGCCCGGCGGCGGCCAATGAGGAGTCCTCCGGGTTTGCGTTCAGGTCGCCGAGCAGGCTGCCGGCGATGTGGGGGCGGTGCGGGGAGTCGGCGTCCCGGTACTCGTCCCGGAGGCCGAGCTGATGGGTCAGTTCGTGCACGAAGTGGACCGGGTCGGCGTCCGCCCACCACGTGATCTGGTCCATCACGCGGTCGCGGCCCACCAGGTCCACCGTCAGGTGCGGGGACTCCGAGGGGTCAACCAGTTCGACGGTCACGTGCAGCAGGTCGCCGTTCGGCAGCCGGTGACCGGGGGCGTTGAGGAACTCGTGCACACCTGCGGAGAGTTGCTCGAAGGCGTGCGCTGCCTGCACGTCCGTGCCGCGCATCGTGATGCGGACGGTGAGGTCCGTGATCTGCTCCCCCTGGTATGAGAGCCGCCGGGCGTCGAAGCCGGACCGCACCACGAAGCGAGGCCGACTGTCGCGCGGCCCCACCAACTGCGGTGTGACGGCCGGGGTTTGCTCGATGCCCCCCTCCGCCCGCGCGTCGCCTTCGCTGGCCCGCGGAAGCCTGGGGTGGGCGTCGTCCGCGGGGATGGGCTGCTGGATGCTGTCGCCGCGGTTGTTGGTGGCGAGACTCGCGGCCAGTGTCGCGAAGTCCCGTACGACACCGAACATGCCCTTGTCGGCGGGCAGCAGACCACGGGCGGGACTGTCCTCGGCCATACGGGCGGCGAACTGTGCCTTATAGGCGTTGTAGACCTTGGCGGTGTTGCCCGGTTCCTTGGCCGCGTTCATCCGGTAGTCACTGGTGATCGCGATGGACGCCAGGTCCATCAGGTAGGTGTCGATCAGATCGGTGGCGTCCTTGGCCTTGGCACCTTCCACACCGGCCTGCGCGGCCTCGGCCAACATGTCGGCCATCTTCAGCACGATGTCGCGGTAGATCCCGTGTCTCGTGCTGCTCGGGAACGCGGCCATGATGTGGTCGGCCTGCCCCGCACTGTCGGTGTTCATCGTCCGCGGCGTCTTCAAATCGCCCAGCCCCGGCACCGGCAGGGGGATGCCTCGGAACATCGCCTCCTCGTCGGGGATGTCCGGGTTCCGAGTGGCCAGCGGGTGCAGGCCGATCTCATGGGCCAGCATGCCCATGATGTAACCGATGCCGTACTTCTCGAAGTAGTAACTGGCGAGGTTGATCTGCACGCCCTCATCACCCAGGTCGCGTACGTCCGCCGGAGTCTCCGTCGTCCGCACGTGCAGAGTGATCCGTACGGGACGGTCTCCGACGTACGCCTTGATCGTCGGGTGGTCCCGCAACAGCTCGATGACGCGGACGGCCTTGTCGCGGTACTTCTCATCTGTGTGCTTCAGGTTCGTGAACTCGAAACGCCCCGATCTGAAGGGGGTGAGAACCGGCTGGGGTGCCGGTGCCGGTGCGGGGTTCGACGTCGGCGCCGGCGTCGACTCGGTGTCACTCTGGGGCAGCCTGGGTCGCGCTTCGCCGGTGTTGCCAGCGGTGTTGCTACCGGTGTTGCTGTCCGTAGTGCTGCTGGTCGGGTCCGGAGCGACGGGCCGCTGGATGCTGTCACCACGGTTGTTGGTACCGACACTCGTGGCGAGCGCCGCGAAGTCACCAAGGACACCGAACCTGCCCTTGTCGGAGGGGAGCAACGGCCGGACGGGGCTGTTCTGGGCAAGGTGTGCCGCCAGCTGGGCCTTGTAGGCGTTGTAAGCCCTTGCCGTGTACGCCGGGTCGGTGACCGCCCTCCCCCGGTGGTCATTGGTGACCGCGATGGAAGCCAGGTCCATCAGATACGTGTCGATCAGGTCCGTGACGTCCTTGGCCTTCGCTCCCGCCACCCCGACCTGCGCGTGGTGGGCCAGCACCTCGGCCATCTCCACCACGATGTCCCGATAGATGCCATGCCGGATCGTGTGCGGGAACGCCGCCATCACATGGTCCGCCTGACCGGCACCCACGGTGTTCATGAAGCGCGGCGTCGACAGGGATTCCAGACCCGGCACCATCAACGGCATGCCCTGATACAGGTCTTCCTCTTCCCGAATCCTGGTGTTGCGAGTGGCAAGCGGGTGCAGCCCGATCTCATGAGCCAGCATCCCCATGACGTATCCGATGTCGTACTTCTCGAAGTAGTAGCTCGCCAGGTTGATCTGCACACCCTCGTCACCGAGGTCGATCACATCGGCCGGAGCTTGCGTCGTGCGCACGTGCAGGGTGATCCGCACCGGGCGCCCGCCGACATAGTCCTTGATCGTCTGATGCTCATCGAGCAACTCGATGATCCGGACCGCCTTGTCGACGTACCGGTCCGTCTGGTTCAGGTTCGTGAACTCATAGTTCCCGACCTTGAACACGCGCAGAGTCGGCACCGGCGCGGCAGGCGCCGAGTCACCCGACTCCTGCTGCATGTGCGCCGGAACGCCGTCCGTGGCCGTGGTGTCGTCGGCCGATCGTGGCAGGGAGACCGGGTCCACCCACACCGACTTCCGCAGAACGGGGTCGGTCGCCTGGCGAGTCTCGTCCCAACTCTGCGCGCCGTCCTGCCCGCCCTCCTGGACCTGGGATCGCAGAGTCACGTCCCCGATCAGCGCACCCAGCAGGGCCAGGTGCCGGCCACGTAGGCCCGCGCCCGCCAATGAAAGATCCTCGGGGCCGGCGTTGAGGTCGCCGAGCAGGCTCCCCGGAATGTGCGGGCGGTGCGGCGAATCGACATCCCTGTATTCGTCCCGGAGACCGAGCTGATGCGTCAGCTCATGCACCATCTGCACCGGGTCGGCGTCCGCCCACCAGGTGGCCTGATTCATGGCCCGGTCCCGACCCGCCAGATCGACGGTCAGGTGGGGGGCCTTGTCCGGAGCCGGGTCCGGGCCCAGCTGGTCCAGACCGACATACTCGACCGTCACGTTCAGCAGGTCACCGTTGGGCAGCCGGTAACCCGGGGCGTTCAGGAACTCGGCAACACCCGCACTGAGTTGACCGAACACGTCCGGGACCCGCTCCGCATCGCCGCGCATCGCGACCCGGACCGTCAGGTCGGTGAACGACTCACCCTCGTGAGTGAACCGCCGCGCGTCGAAGCCCGACCGCACCACGTACCGCGGCCGGCTGTCCCGAGAACCCCGCAACGACCTTGTGACGACCGGAGCTTGCTCGATGCCGCCCTCGGTCGGCGAGGTGCCGTCGGCGCCTTGCGGGAGCCGGGGGTTGGCCTCACCAGTAGGCGCGGACGTCGCCATGGACGTGGACGCAGGCGCAGGCGCAGGCGGCTGGATGCTGTCGCCGCGGTTGTTCGTGGCGAGGCTTGCGGCCAGCGTGGCGAAGTCCCGTACGACGCCGAACATGCCCTTGTCGGGAGGCAGCAGACCACGGGCGGGACTGTCCTCGGCCATCCGCGCCGCGAACTGTGTCTTGTAGGCGTTGTAGACCTTCGCCGTGTTCCCGGGCTCCTTGGCCGCGTTCACCCGGTAGTCGCTGGTGATCGCGATGGAGGCCAGGTCCATCAGGTAGGTGTCGATCAGGTCCGTGACGTCCTGGTTCTTGGCACCCGGCACCTTCGCCTGTGCGAACTCCGCCAGCATCTCCGCCATCTTCAGCACGATGTCGCGGTAGATCTTGTGCCGCGTACTGCTGGGGAAGGCGGCCATGATGTGGTCCACCTGACCCGCGCCCTCGGTGTTCATCGTCCGCGGTGTCCTGAGATCGCCCAGTCCCGGCACCGGCAGCGGAATCCCCTTGAACATCTCCTCTTCGTCGGGGATGTCGCCGTTCCGGGAAGCCAGCGGGTGCAGGCCGATCTCGTGGGCGAGCATGCCCATGATGTAGCCGATGTCGTACTTCTCGAAGTAGTAGCTCGCCAGGTTGATCTGCACACCCTGGTCACCCAGGTCGCGTACGTCCGCCGGGGTCTCGGTCGTCCGCACGTGCAGGGTGATCCGTACGGGGCGGCCGTCGACGTACGCCTTGATCGTCGGATGGTCCCTGAGCACGTCGACGATCCGGACCGCCTTCGCGCGATACCGCTCGTTCGACCGCTTCAGGTTGGTGAACTCGAAGTTCTCGATCACGAACGGACCGGAGTCGGTCGCGGCCGCGGCGGCAGGTGCCGTGTTCGGGCCCTGCGGCATGTGCGCCGGGACGCCGTCGGTGGCCGTGGCGTCGTCGGCCGGTCGCGGCAGGGAGACCGGATCGACCCACACCGACTTCCGCAGGACCGGGTCGGTACCGGTACGCACCGCGTTCCAGGTCTGCTCGCTGTCCGCCTGCGCGTTGGCCTCGGGACGCGGGGTCACGTCCCCGATCAGCGCGCCCAGCAGGGCCAGATGCCGGCCACGCAGGCCCGCAGCTGTCAGGGAAAGGTCCTCGGGCTCCGCCTTCAGGTCACCGAGCAGACTGCCCGGGATGTGCGGGCGGTGCGGGGAGTCGGCGTCGCGGTACTCGTCCCGGAGGCCGAGCTGGTGGGTGAGCTCGTGCACCATCTGGACCGGGGCCGCGTCCGCCCACCAGGTGACCTGGTCCATGGCCTGATCCCGGCCGGTCAGGTTCACGGTCAGGTGGGGGGCCTTGTCCGGAGCCGGGTCCGGACCGAGCTGGTCCAGATCGACGTACTCGACGGTTACGTGCAGCAGGTCGCCGTTGGGCAGGCGGTGACCGGGACTGTTCAGGAACTCCGCTACACCCGCGTCGAGTTGGGCGAAGGCGTGCGCGGGCAGGCCGTCCGTGCCGCGCATCGCGACGCGGACGGTGAGGTCGGTGACCGGGTCGCCGTCGTACGTGAACCGCCGCGCGTCGAAGCCCGACCGCACCACGAAACGAGGCCGGCTGTCCCGCGATCCCCCGGGTCGTCGCGAGCCGACCGGTGCCGTCCGCGGGGGTGTGCCGGTGCTGCTCCCGGGCAGGTGCGGACGTGCTTCCCCGGTCTCGGTGCTGCTCCGCACCGGCGCGGCGGTCTGGATGCTGTCGCCCTGGTTGTTGAACGCGACGCTGCTGCCCAGCCCCAGGAAGTTGCCCGTGACGTTGTACCAGCTCTTGTCGGCCGGCAGCAGGCTCCGGACGGGACTGTCGTCCGCCAACCGCGCCGCGAACTGCTCCTTGTAGGCGTTGTAGACCTTCGCTGTGTACCGCGGCTCCCAAGCGGCGTCCCTGCGCTTGTCGTTGGTCAGCGCGATCGTCGCCAGGTCCATCAGGTAGGTGTCGATCAGATCCGTGACGTCCTTGGACCTCGCACCTTCCTCACCTACGCGTGCGTCTTCCGCCAGCACCTCGGCCATAGTGAGCACGATGTCCCGGTAGGTCCGATGCCGCGTACTGCTCGGGAAGGCCGCCATGATGTGGTCCGCCTGACCGGCACCCTCGGTGTTCATCGTGCGCAGCGGAGTCAGGTGTGTCAGGCCCGGAACGGGCAGGTCGACTCCGGCGAACATCCCCTCCTCGTCACGGATACCCGTGTCCTGGGAGGCCAACGGGTGCAGACCGATCTCGTGGGCCAGCATCCCCATGACGTAACCGATGTCGTACTTCTCGAAGTAGTAACTCGCCAGGTTGATCTGGACACCCTCGTCACCGAGGTCGATCACGTCCGCCGGCGTCTCGGTCGTCCGCACGTGCAGCGTGATACGGACCGGACGGCCGTTGACGTAGTCGCGGATCGTGTCGTGCTTGCGCAGCAGCTCGATGATCCGGACCGCCTTGTCGCGGTACTTCTCGTCCGTGTGCTTCAGGTTGGTGAACTCGTAGTTCCCCGACTTGAAGGGGACGAGCGCAGGCCCCACCGCCGTGGGCGCGGGTGCGGTGTCCGGGTTCTGCGGCATGCGGGCCGGGACGCCGGTGGTCGTCGTCCCGTCGGTGTTGCTCTGGGGCAGCCTGGGGCGCGCCTCGCCGGGCCGACCAGCGGTGTCGGCGGCGGGTTGCGCCGGAGCGGGCCGCTGGATGCTGTCGCCCCGGTTGTTGGTCGCGACGTTGGCGGCCAGCGTCGCGAAGTCTCCCAGGACGCCGAACCTGCCCTTGTCCGCGGGCAGCAGGGCACGGACCAGGCTGTCCTGGGCCAGGTGTGCGGCAAGTTGGGCCTTGTAGGCGTTGTAGACCCTCGCCGTGTAGTTGGGGTCCCTGATCGCACGCGCCCGGTGGTCGTTGGTGATCGCGATGGAGGCCAGGTCCATCAGATAGGTGTCGATAAGGTCGGTGACGTCCTTGGGCTTGGCGCCCGCCACCCCGACCCGCGCGTGCTGCGCGAGCACCCCTGCCATCTCCAGGACGATGTCCCGGTAGATGCCGTGCCGGATGCTGTGGGGGAAGGCCGCCATGATGTGGTCTTCCTGGCCGGCGCCGAGGGTGTTCATGAAGCGCGGCGGGTTCAGGTTCTCCAGCCCCGGCACCAAGAGGGGCATCTCCCGGTACAGGTCCTCCTCCTCCGGGATCCTCGTGTTGCGGGACGCGAGGGGGTGCAATCCGATCTCATGGGCCAGCATCCCCATGACGTAACCGATGTCGTACTTCTCGAAGTAGTAGCTCGCCAGGTTGATCTCAACGCCCTCATCACCCAGGTCGATCACATCGGCCGGGGTTTCCGTCGTCCGCAGGTGCAGAGTGATCCGTACGGGGCGGCCGTCGACGTAGCTCTTGATCGTGCTGTGCTCGTCGAGCAGCTCGATGACCCGGACCGCCTTGTCGACGTACCGGTCCGTCTGGTTCAGGTTCGTGAACTCGAAGTTCCCCAGCTTGAAGGGACGCAGCACCGGCTCCGGCGCGGCGAGCGCGGTGGCGGGTGCCGTCTCCGAGCCCTCCTGGTCCTCGCGCTGCATACGCACCGGGACCTCGGTGACCGGCGTGCCGTCGGCGGATCGGGGCAGGGAGACCGGGTCGACCCACAGGGACTCGCGGGGTTCCTCGACGGCGTTCTCGCGGGCCTCCGACCAGCTCTGGTCGGCGCTCGGTTGCGGCGCCGGGGTGACGTCGCCGATGAGCGCTCCGAGCAGGGCCAGATGCCGGTCGCGCAGGCCGGCGGGCGCGAGGGAGGGGTCCTCGGGCGCCTCGTTGAGGTCGCCGAGGAGGCTGCCCAGGATGTGGGGGCGGTGCGGGGAGTCGGCGTCACGGTACTCGTCGCGCAGGCCGAGCTGGTGGGTGAGCTCGTGCACCATCTGCACCGGGGCCGCGTCCGCCCACCAGGTGACCTGATCCATCGCCCGGTCCCGGCCCGCCAGGTCCACGGTGAGGTGCGGCGCCGCGGTGAAGTCGGCCTGCTCGACCGTCACGTGCAGCCGGTCGCCGTTGGGCAGGCGGTACTCGGGCGCGTTGAGGAACTCCTCCACACCCGCCTTGAGCTGGTCGAAGACATGGGTGGCCTGGTCGTCCGTACCACGCAGCGCGATCCGGACCGTGAGGTCGGTGACCGGCCGGCCCTGGTACGAGAACCGCCGGGCGTCGAAGCCGGACCGCACCACGAACCGGGTACGGCTGTCGCGGGGGCCACGCGGGCCGTGCGAGTCGCGCGTCGGCAAGGTGTCGGACGAGGTGTCGGCGTCGGTGCCCGGGTCGACAGGTGCGGCGGTGTCCGTGGCGGCCCCGGGGAGTCTGGGGCGGGCCTCGGCGTTGGTGCCGCCGGTCTGCTCCGGGGCGACCGGCTGCTGGATGCTGTCGCCGCGGTTGTTGGTCGCGATGCTGCTGGCGAGCTGGGTGAAGGACCGTGCGACACCGAAAAGGCTCTTGTTCGACGGCAGCAGCGCTTGGAGGGCGGGCGTGTCCGCCAACTCGGCCCGCAGCATCTCCTTGTAGGCGTTGAAGACCCTCGCGGTGTAGTTGGGCTCCTTGACCGCGTTCAACCGGTAGTCGCTGGTGACCGCGATGGAGGCCAGGTCCATCAGATAGGTGTCGAAGAGGTCGGTGACGTCCTGCGTCTTCGCTCCCGCCACCCCGACACGCGCGCGCCGCGCGAGCACCTTGGCCATCTCGATGACGATGTCGCGGTAGATGCCGTACCGGATGGTCTTGGGGTAGGCCGCCATGATGTGGTCGGCCTGGCCCGCGTTGTCGGTGTTCATGGTCCGCGGCGTCTTCAGGTCGGTCAGCCCCGGCACCGGCAGTGGCATACCGCGGTACGCCTCCTCCTGCTCGGGTATGTCCGTGTTGCGGGACGCGAGGGGGTGCAACCCGATCTCATGGGCCAGCATCCCCATGACATAACCCGTGTCGTACTTCTCGAAGTAGTAACTCGCCAGGTTGATCTGAACGCCCTCGTCGCCCAGGTCGCGTACGTCGGCCGGGGTTTCCGTCGTCCGCAGGTGCAGAGTGATCCGTACGGGGCGGCCGTCGACGTAGCTCTTGATCGTGCTGTGCTCGTCGAGCAGCTCGATGACCCGGACCGCCTTGTCGACGTACCGGTCCGTCTGGTTCAGGTTCGTGAACTCGAAGTTCCCCAGCTTGAAGGGACGCAGCACCGGCTCCGGCGCGGCGGGGGCAGGAGCGAGTGCCGTCTCCGAACTCATCGGCACGTTCGTGTCCGTGGTCGGCACGTGCGAGTCCGTCGGCACATTCGTGTCCGTGTCCCTGCCGGACAGCGTGCTCAGCTCGTACGCCTCCTCCTGGACTCCCGGGAGGTTGCTGCCCGTCGGCAGCGGAGGCGGCAAGGCGGGGTCGTGTAGTGGCGGGACCGACAAGATGGTGTCGACGGGCGTCGTGACCTGCCCATCGGTATCCGTCCCGGGACCCTTCGGTTCCGGAGCGTCCTTCTGCTCGGGACCCTTCTTCCCGATGTCCTTCGGTTTCGGCGCCTTCGAGTCCTTCGGCTCGGGGGCCTTCGTGTCCTTGGGATCGGGAGCCTTCGGCGCAGGGGCCGGGGTGTGGAGGCTCACCGGCACGAAGTCGCCACCGCGGCGCCGGAGCCGGATGTGTGGGCCGCTGTCGCCGCCCGGCCCGGCGTACGTGTGGAAAGTCCCGTTCTCCTCGATCAGCGTGACCGTCGCGCCGGTCGCGGCGGCTGCCCACTCGGCCACCGCGCGGTCCGCCCCGCGATCCCACGGGGCCTCGGCGAGGTGCCGGCGCAGGTGGCCGTCGAGGGCGTCCTGGCTCGGCGCGGGCGCGCCGGGGCGGGCCCGGAACGGCGGGGGCGTGAAGAGCGTGTCGCGCTCCGCCCGGTTGCCGGGCAGGCCGTTCAGGCGCATCAGCTGGGCGGGCGTCGCGCCGGCACGCGAGCGCAGGCGAGCCGCCTCCCGGCGGTCGAGGCCCGGCTGTGCCGCGGCCTGCAGCAGCGTCGTGGAGAGCGCGTCGAAGAAGCCGTTGCCGCGGCCGGCGGGCGTGCCCTGGGTGTAGGTGGCGCCGTCGGGTGCTGTGAGGACGCCGTCGCGGTCGATGCGGTAGCGCGGATCGCTGCTGTCGGCCGGCGGCAGCCAGGGCGCGATGGTGTGGCTGCGGTGGGCGGGCGGGTGCTCCGACGCCGGACGCGTGGTCTCCCCCGTGGACGTCTCGGTCGTCGTACCCGAATCGACCGCAGTCGCCGGCGCCGGCAACGCCGTCGCGACCGGTGCCGGGGTGCCGGTCGGAAGCGCCGCGTGGAAGAACCCGTCGGTGGCGAAGAGGACCGGGTCGGCGGCCGGGTCGACGGCGACCAGGTCGACGCCGTGCGGGAGGTGGACCTGGTCGCGGCCCTCCCCCGTCACCACGGTGATCGGCGTGCCCAGGACCCTGGCCGCGAGGGCGGGCAGCAGGTCGGCGCCGCCGTGGTCGCCCGCCCGGCGCTCGGGCGAGGCCGGCCGGTCGGCCGTCGACGCGGCGTCGTCCTGTCGCGGCTCGCTCGCGAACGGGCGGGACAGGGCCGCGGTGGCCAGCGCCACCCGCTGCGCGGGGGCCGGCCAGTAGGTCTGCGGGAGGCGCCCGAACGCGTCGAACTCGACCTGCTGCGCGGGGGTGAACACCACGCCCGCCGCGTCGAGTTCGGCCTGGGTGAAGGTGTCCGCGGCGTCCAGGGCGAGGGCGTCGAGCAGGTCCTCGTTGCCGTCGGCGCCCAGTTCCCAGGCGAGGCGGTCGCGGGCGACGCCGATGGCCTCCGCGGTGACCACCGGATCGCCGGGGTCGCGGCTGAACCGGTCAGCGAGGTCGTCGCCGAGGAGGTACGGCAGACGACCGCGGGTGTCGGCGGCGGCGAGCAGCGCGTGGAAGAACGAGGCGCCGTCGTGCGGCATGTCGTGCACCTCGCGCACGGTGGTGCCGTCCGGCGAGGTGATGGTGCGCGGGGCCGTGTCGGTGGCGTCGGTGATCGTGTAGGGCTCGGGGGCCTCGGAGCGCCAGTCAGGGGCGGTGTACTCCTGCGGCCGGTCCGGCACCGTGACCGAGGCCGAACCCTGGTGGTGGGCGGTGAGCCGGGACGCGGCGAGCTGCAGCCGGTGGTGGTCGGCGGCGGCCGCGTCGGTGCGCTGCTGCCAGCGGTGGACCTCCTCGCGGGCGGCCTGCCAGGCGACGACGGCGGGCGACCAGAGCACGTCCGGCGGCAGGTCGGTCAGTGGGCCGGAGTTGTCGTCGCCGAGCGCGGTCTGTTCCTCCGCGCTCAGGTCGAGCCACGTCTCCCGGGCCCGTGCCCGGGCGTCGTAGTAGTTCTTCTCGGCGGTGGCGAGGTCTGCGGCCGCCTTGGCCTGGCCGTCCCAGGCCGCGACGACCTCGTCGGGGAACGTGGAGTCGTCCAGGAGCCCGTAGTCGCGGGCGATGTCCTCGCGCAGCCAGACCAGGGCGGTGGTCTCGCTCTCGGCGGCGCGCGGCCCGCGCTTGGCCTTGCCGAGCGCGTGCAGCGCGCGACTGTCGGTGTACCGGTGGTCCACCTCGGCCACCGAAAGCCAGGTCACCGGCACGGCGAAGAGCATGCTCCGGTCGGTGACGACCTTGATGTGGGTGCCGAGGGTCGTGTCCGTGGCGCCCTTGAGTGTCGTGCCGTCGTTCGTCCCGGCGATCGGGACCGTGGCGCCGGGGTTGGTGACACCGGCGTTGCTGTTTCCTGCCAGCGGCGCGGTGCCCACCGCGCCCTCGACGTTGTCGGTGACGTCGGCTCCGAGCGCGTCGGAGGCCTTCGCCCGCTGCATGGCCTCCATGCGCGGCTTGTTCTCGACCGCGAGCAGCCGGGCGCCGCGGCGGTGCATCTTCGCGTAGAGGCGGGAGTCGGCGGTGTGGGACTGGCCGAAGAGGTGGGCGGACGCCTGGCTGGGCAGCACGGTGCCGTTCGCTCCGAGGGCCTCACGGAAGCCGGAGGTGAGACCGACCTGCGAGGTGGCCTCCTGCTGGGCCTGGGCGGGTGCGGTGCCGAGGCCGGTGAGCGTCGTGAGCCGTGCCGTGCGCACCCGGCGGGCGATTTCCTTGCCGGTGTGCCGCTTGCCGAGGTCGGTGTCGCCGAGGCCGTCGGCTCGTGCGGTCGCGACCGTGAGGGCGTCGTGTACGTTGCCCGCGCCGCGGATGTCCACGGCGAGGATGCCGGAACCGATCGTGTCGTCGAAGGGCAGGACGTCCGGGTCGGCGCTGCCGCCGGGGTCCCCGGCGGCGGAGGTGCGCCAGGTGGCGATGCCCTCCGGGCGGGCCTGGGCGGCCGTCAGTACCCGTACTGAGCGCTCGGGTTCCGGTATGTCCTGCTCGGTGAGTGCTCCGTCGTCGCCTTCGCCGACCGGGGTGAGCAGGCTGGCCGGGAGGACCTCGTTGAGACTGCCGACGGAGACGGAGGAGACGCCGGGAGCGAGCGCGTCGCCGGTCGAGTCCGTCATGACGACGGTGAGGGTGTAGCCGGTGACGACCTCGGCGTGGGCCTGGGTGGTGGCGATGTTCGGCATCGAGGTGGTGCCGGCCGTCTGGGTCCGTACGCTCGACCGCGCCTTGGCCGCGGTGCCCTGGAGCGAGGGGTTGGCGATGAGGATGCCGTCCTCCGCCGCACGCTGGCCGCCGCTGAGCGTCGCGTCGGCGCCGCGGTCCTGGGAGGCGCCGGCGGCGTCGTCGCGAGCGGTGGTGCGGTAGTCCTCCAGCTCATAGCCGGTGCGCAGCTTGTCCACGGTGGTGGTGACCGGGGTCAGGGTGAACTTGAGCTGTGCCGGGCTGCCACCGACGGGCAGGTGGAAGGGGTCGGACCAGGTGCGGTAGCGGACCGGGAGGGTCATCCCGTCCGTCGTCAGCTCGTGCAGGTGCGCGGCGAGGAAGTCCGGGGAGAGCCGCTGGATGACCTGTTCCCGGTCGTGCCCGGGCACCCCGATCCGCTCCAGCTGCGTCAGCAGTAGCTGCGCCGCGGCGCTCGCGTCGAGCTGACCGCTGGGGTGGGTGAGGAAACGGCGGAACCTCAGGTAGGGGGGCAGCCGGTAGCCGCCGCCGAGGTTGTGCGGGGTGTCGGTGCCCAGGCCGTCCGGGGCGAGCCCGGCCTCGATGACGTCCTGCATCGGCAGGTGGAACATCACCGCGTCGCGGATGTGCTGCAGCGCGGCGGCGGCCCGGCGCGGGGAGAGACTGTTGCCGAGCCGCTGGGAGATACGCCCGGCCGCGGAGCTGATCCCGGCCCCGGCACGGGTGCCGATCGCGCCCATCGCGGCCGTCCACCGGTCCCGTACGGCGACGGTCTCGGCGGCGTCGGCGACCACCAGGTACATCCGCCCGGCGTAGGAGAGGGTGGTGTTACGGCCCCGGGTGACGGTCTGCGAGACGCTGCGGCCCTTGCCCCAGGCGTACTGCAGGGCCGCCGAATAGGAGCCGACCACCGCGGGCTGGCCGGGTGCCTGCTGCAGGGGTGTGTCGGCGCCCTGAAGGCCGAGGGTGGTGCGGGTGACGGTGCTCGCGGTGCCGTTGATGCGGTGTTCGTTGCCCACGGTGGTCTCGGAACTGGCCGGCTTCGGGTCGCTCTTGACCCGGAAGTTGCTCAGTTCGCCACGGATCGCTCCCTTGAGGTAGTGGGTCCGGAACGGGCCGGCGCCGTTGAGTCCGGGGATGCGGGAGCCGAACGGGCCCAGGTACTGGCCGAGTTGGCCGGCCACGCTGAGATTCGCCATCGCGCGGCGCAGCGCGGTGCGTGCCGGGGCGCCGGGCGCGCTGACGTGCCAGGAGGTGCCCGAGGCACGGTCGGCGGTGTCCTGCATGAGCTGCTGGCGCTGCGGGCCGCCCTCGGCGCTGAGCACCACGTGCGGTGCGCTCAGCAGCTTCTTGGTGAGCTGGTGGTCGGGGGATTCCGTCGTCGGCGTGGGGCGGGTGCCGTCGAGGAGCTGGTCCGCCTCGGCGGAGGAGAGCTGCTGCGGCGCGGGGGTGGTCGTCGTGGCCGGGGCCGGCCCGGTGGGCGGCGGGTCGGCGGGCGCGTAACGGTCGGAGCCGTGTGCGGACGGGACGGCCAGTTCCACCCGGCCCACGGTCTCGCTGCCGCGGCTGAACAGCGGGCGTTCCTCGACCTTGCTGACGAAGACGCCCGCGCCGAGCAGGCCGATCGAGGCGAGCCTGGCCCAGCCGCGCGGGCGGCGGTGGCCCTCGAAGGTCGCGCCCAGTTCCACCTGGTAGCTGTAGAGATCGGCGCCGGTCTGGAACATCAGGTGGTCGTGGGCGACCGCGACGGTGTTCCTGGTGGCCTTCTGGTCGGTCCTGGCGTGCCGGAGCCCGACGGCCACGCTGCCGGCCTGACGCGGCAGCCCGACCCCGTCCACCTTGTCGTGATCGCGCGGCCCGACACCCATCTCGACACCGCCGGAGAGGGTGACGGCCGACTGCTGCCCCTGGCCGGAGACCTCGGTGCCGATCACGGCGTTGCGCAGCGAGCGCTCGCTCATGGTTGTCTCGAAGCGCCGGTCGGTGAGGCGCGCCTTGAGGATGAGGGTGTGGTGGCCGCGGCGCACCTTGCCGTCCTCGGTGAGGGTGACTGGCACCCCGGTGGTGGTGAGGTCGTCCAGGCTCTGCGCGAGGCTGGGCCGGTTGAGCGCCTCGCGCACCTGCCGGTCGTTGTGGAACGCGGTACGCATGCGCCCGTCGCCGTACCAGAACTTGGCGAGGCGCGGATGCCTCAGCATGAACGGCGGGACGAACAGCGACGGGTACGAGCGGTGCAGCGTGTCCAGGACGGTGTCCGCGAAGGCCTTCATGGGGTCCTGGGGCGGAGGCGGCGGAGCCTGGGTCTGCCCCTGCTGGATCTGCGGCTGCCCTTGGGTCGTGGGCTGGGTCTGCGGCTGGGTCTGCGGCTGCGTCTGGCTCTGTGTCTGCGGCTGTCCCAGGGGCTGCGGCTGGGTGAGGGGCTGCGGCTGCAGCTGCCCCTGCGGGCGGCTGGGGCGGAAGCCCTCGGCGCGGACCTGGCCGCTCAGGTGGACCGGGTCCTCCCGGGTCAGGTACCACGGCACCGGCGGCTCGGCGTCCGGGTTGGGGCCGGCCTGGCCCGGCGTACGGCTGTCCCAGCCCGCGAGACGGCGTGCGTCCTGCGTGGAGATCCAGTCCAGGCTGACCACCCGGACCTGCCGGGCCGCGGAGGACGGTTCGCCGGGCTTGCGCACCATCAGGGTGCGCTCCACCCGGTAGAGCGCGACCGGGTGGTTGCGGACGCGCCCGGTGGTCTTGCGAGCCGCGTCGACACCGAGGTAGTGCCCGCGCCCGGTGGAGATGTCCGCGCGGACCAGGGGCCCGCCCTGAAGGCGTACGTCGGTCTCCGGGCCCGCGATGGTGTAGTTGGGCCCGGCGGTCACCTGGAAGCCCAGCCGGGTGTCACGTACGTGACCGCGCTCGTTCTGGTACGTGGTCTGCGTGAGATCGCGCAGCTCCGCCTTGACCGACTCGGTGACGAGGGTGGCCCGGTGCGGCACCGACCGCTCCACGATGAGGTGCCCCAGCGGGTGCTGTCCGCTGCCCTTGGTCAGCTCGGGCCCGGTGACCGGCCCGGAGAACCGCCCGAACAGCCCGAGCAGCCGGCCCGGCCGGACGTACGAGACCAGCGTGCGGTGCGCCGAACTCCCGGGCCGCGCACCGGAGATGGCGAGTGCCATGTCCTCCGGCGGGTCCACCAGGTGCAGTCCGGTGGTGTCGGTCATGCGCGGCTCGACGCCGTCCGGGAAGGTGAGCGTCTTCGGCGCCCGCTCGGGTCCCTTGAAGGGCACGGTGAGATCGTCCGGCAGCCGCCAGCTCAGCCCGTCGCGCATCGCGAACTCCGCGGTGTGCACCTGGGTGCGCTGCCAGTCGGGCTTCGGCAGAGCCGGAATGACCGGGGTCGTGGGCGTGGCCGGGGTCGTGCTGGTGGCCGTGCCAGTGGTGGCGGGCGTACTTGTGGTGGCGGGAGTGCTCGTGGTGGTGCTGCCGCTCGGGGAGTTGTCCGGACCGGTGGTCTTCGGTGCCTCGGTGACGCGGTCCACCCGCACCCGGTAGTGGACGTCGTCCAGATGCAGGTGCGAGCCCTCCCAGTTGCGCCACTCCGACTGGTTGTAGGCCTGGGTGCCCTGGGCGTAGTCGGTCTTCCGCGTCCAGCCCAGCGAAAAGCCGATCTTCAGCAGCCAGTTGAGGGGCGGGCCCATGCTCAGGCCGCCGGCGATCCGGCGCCCGAAACCGACACTGCGCCCGCCGCCCGTGCCGGCCTGGCCGCGCCGCATGGTGTCCACCCGGACGGTGGCGTCCCCCACGTTGGAGAAGCGTTCCCAGCGGTGGTACGGGATGGCCTCGACGGTCATCTCATGGCCGACCCCGGACTTCTCGCGGCCCACGAAGCGCGCGCCGCGCGGCGCGGTGAAGGCGTCCGGCTGCTGGATCAGCAGGCCCAGCAACTCCGCCTCGTCGAACTGATCACGCAGCTTCTTCGGGAGCTTACCGAGGATCTCCTCGGCGACCTGCTCGGGCGAGCGCAGGGTCGTCTTGCCGAGGCCGGTGAAGAGCCCGGTGGGATGGCTTCGCGCGGTCCCGGCCGGCCGGCCGGCCGGAGGCGTGGTGCCGTCACCGGGGTCGGCGTCCGGGCTGATCAGGACGGTGGGCAGCCGGGTGCCGTCCTCGAAGGTGACGGTACGCGGCGGCGGGCCGGGCGTCCGGGCGTCCGGCCCGGTGAGCAGCCGGGCCGGACGGTGCCGGTCGAGCTGTGTCTCCAGCGGCACCGGATCGCCCCGGTCGGGGGTCTCGGTGTCGGAGCTGTCCAGGTCGGTGACCCCGCCCATGCTGCGCAGCCACTCCCCGAACGGCCCGGAGTCGTCCAGGTCCTGGGTGGCCGGATCCTGGAGCGCCGGGTCCTGGGTGACCGGAGGCGGTGTGAGGGACGGGTCCGGTACGGGGGTGAGCGGGGCCGACGCCGGCACCAGCGCGTCGTAGTGGTCGGTGCCGTTGTAGGCCAGGTGCAGGGTGCCGCCCTGGCCGCCCGGGTGGAGGTTGGTGACAAAGGTGGTCCCCGGCGACTGCCGGTCGGGCTGGACGAGCCGCAGGTCGAGGTCGAGGGTGTGGGCCAGGGCCTGCGGGAGCAGGTCGGCGAAGGGGGACGCCCACAGTCCGGGGAGCTCCGCCGCCACGGCGATCAGTTCCTCGGTGCCGAACTCTCGTGCGTCGGCCGGCGTGGGAGCGACGTCGGCGAGGTTCGGGTAGCCGCCGTCCCGGAGGATCTGCTGCCACCGGACCGCGTCGCCGTCGTTGACGACCGCCTGCGCGATCCGGTCCCAGTCCTGATTGATCTGGTTCTGCTCGTCCGCGTCCTCCACCCCGGCGATGGCGGTCATCCGCAGATCGTCGACGACGGCGAGGACCGGGTCCGGGGTCGCCTCGGCCGCGGCGGCGGCAAGCTCGGACCCCCTGATCCGGTCGCTGAGCAGGCGGCGCAGGCCGGCGACGTTCAGCGCGGCCCAGGCGGGGGGTATGTCGTGGCTGCGCGCGCTGTCCAGGGCGCCGCGGAAGAGGCAGTTCCCGCCGCCCGGGGTCTCCAGGCGCCGGAAGGCCAGGCCGTCCGCGTGCAGCACGGTGTCCGGGCCGGCCGGCGTGGTCTTGCTGAGGAGGGTCAGGTCCTCGGCGATGCTCTCCGGGCGGCTCGGCGTGGGCGCCAGATCGGGCCTGCGGCGGGCCAGTTCGGCGGTGTCCTCGGAACTGAGGCCCAGCTCGGACAGCGGCAGCGGGGTGTCGGACAGCGACCAGGTGACCTGCGCGGAGGGTGCGTAGGACAGACCGCGTACGTCCTGCGGCGAGACCATGGTGGTCGGCGGGAGCGCGGGCGGCGGCGGAGGCAACAGGGCGTCGAGTGTGGTGTCGGGCCCGGCGGTGTTCCGCAACTCGGCCGCGGCACGCAGGAATTCGGTGTACTGCTCGACCGTCGGCTCGGCGGACGGATCGATGCCGGTGCCCGTCGCACCGGCCCGGTCGACGACCATCCGGCGCAGCAGGTCCTGGGTCATCCGGCCGTCGCCGTAGCGGGCGGCGGTGTCCGGGCTGAGCCAGCGCAGGCCGTCCACGTAGGCGAGTCCGGCGAGCAGCTCCCGGTTCCCCTGCTGCTGTTCGGCGTCCGTGCCGAGGGTGTCGCGCAGCGTGCGGACCTGCTGGAGGGTACGGGCCTGGGCGAAGGCGTCGGCCGGTTCCGGACCCGCGTGCAGACCGGCGTCGCGCGCCAGCGCGTCCAGGTCGGTGCCGCTGGGCTCCGGGGTGAAGAGGCGCCATGATCCCGGCCCGTCCGGGCCCTCGGCGAGGACCGCGCGGACGTTGCCGTCCCGGTCCCTGGCCGTGCCCACCTCGGTCGTCGGCGCGTACACCGGGCGGCCGGTCCGGTTCGCCACGTGCTGGGCCACCGGCAGGCCCGCCACCTTCGGCTGCTGTCCGGTCTCGCAGGAGAACAGCACCAGTGGCCGCTCCCGGTCGCGGTCCTGCGCCCAGGACTTGAGTACCTCGCCGAGCTGCACACCGCTGATCTTCACGGTGGGGCGCGCCACGTCCTCGGTACCGAGGGTGACGGTCCGTGAGGTGCCGTGGCTCGTGAAGTAGTCGGCGCCACTCTCGGTGTCCGAGCCGGGCAGCGCGGTCGGCGGGCCTGTGAACACGGTACGGCGGACGGGCGGGTCCGCCACGGTCTGCGGGTTCGAGTTGGCCGGCGTCGTCGAGGCGGTCGAGGTGGTCTCTGCCGCCAGGGCCGGGGAGACCGACATGGTGCGTACGCCGCGGAAGGTGTCCTGGTCGAGCAGGGCGCGACGCCCCGCACTGTGCGCAGTACCGTCGTCGGCCGGGCTCTGCGAGATGGTCAGCGTCTGCACGGCACGCCCGGGCCGGGGCTTGACGGTCGCGCTCGGCACCATGCGCCGCAGCTGCGCGATGGGCACCTTGTGGCCGTCCAGGGTGGTGACGACCGGGTCGCCCGCGGGGCGCGCGGGACCGTTCACATCGTCGGTGGTGCCGCCGCTGTCCGCGGGTCGCACGATGATCCGCCCGGCGGGCGGGAACACCACGGGGGGCGCCGCCGTGGGGTTGTCCGACGCGGAGTCGTCCTGCGTGAGGTCGTCCGGTGCGGGGTCGACAGACGTGGTGTCGTCCGTCGTGGTGGGTGGCGGAGGCGGGGTGCCGCCGTTCCCCGGCCCGTGTCCGCCGCCGAGGTCGGGGGCCCGGTCGCCGGTGCCCGTGCCTTCGTCGTTGCCCGACTCCAGGTACAGATCGGTGGCCGTGTCGGTCCAGGGGCGTGACAGGGTGGCGAGCTTGGCCGCGGCGGGCGCGGTGGTGAGCGTGGAGTCCGGGCCCACGCCGTTACTGACGCTTTTGGCGTCCAGGAGGGACGTCCCGTCCGAGACCAGCTTCGGGCGCGCGGCCGGGGTGTCGACCGGGCCGCTGTCGGTCTTGACGGTGGCCTTCGGGGTGGTCTGCGTGTCGGACCCGGAGTCCACGACGGGAGCAGGGCCAAGGGCGTCGGCGAGCGGCAGCAGCACGTTCGCACCGGGGAAGGCGGTGTCGGCGTCGCCGTCCGGCGTCGCGGCGGACGGCGGACCGGCGAGCCGGCGGACCTGGACCGGAGCGCCGGGCCCCTCGCGGGTCAGCTCCACGGCGGCGCGTACCGGACGCCCCGTCCCGTCCGGCGCGACCGCCGGACCGAGCACCACGGCCCGGTCGACTCCGGCGCCGTCCAGCAGTGCGGCCGCCTCCGGCGATCCCGCCACCGGCGACGGCGCATCCGAGACCACGATCGTCAACGGCTGTGCCTGCGTGGACGAGTTGTCCGTGACCGTCGGGGACGGACCGGCCTTCACGTCGGTCTGGCCGCCGATTTCGGTCCCATCGCTCGTGTCGGCGTACGAACCGGTGGTATTGACCTTCGGCGGAGCGGCGGTGATGTCGGAGACCGGGGCGGGGCCACGTTCGGTGACGTCCGAAGTTCCGTCGCTGTCGGGCGAGTTGACGGTCTCCGGCGACTGCGGGACCCGCGGTCCCTCGTCGGCGGTGACCTGCGGGTCGTTGTCGGAGGCGACCTGCGAGTCGGAGTCTGTCGTGATCTGCGGATCGTTGTCTGTCGTGAACTGCCGGTCGCCGTCGGTCGTGTTCGACGCGGTGTCGTCGGTGGTCGTGGTCTGCGAGCCGTCCGGCTGGCCTGTGGCGTCCGGGTTGCGGGAGCCCTGCGGCTGCGGGGCCGAGGGGGTCTGGCTGCTTCCACCGGTGGGTACGCCGCTCGGTCGGCCGGTCCCGGCGTTCGAACCTGTTCCCGTGCCCGTCCCCGTCCCCTGCGTGGCGGAGTTGCCGGGGGCGGGGGCTGGACCTGCGACCTCGCTGTCCGGCGAATTCTGGGCGGAGTTGTCCGGGGAGACCTCGGTCGAGTTCTCCGAAGACACCTCGGGTGAGTTCTCCGGTGACACCTCGGGCGCGGCGCCGTTCAGGTCGGCGGGGTTTTCGAGCCGGCGGTCCGTGTCGAGGTCCACCGTCGAGTTGCCGTCGCCATCGACGTTGATGTTGTCGTTGGCGTTTCCGGTGGGACCGGGCACGGAGTTGCCCGTGGAGCCGCCCCCGAACCCGTTCGAGGAGATCGGGGCGTCCACGGTGACCGGCGTGCCGAAGCTGTCGAGGACGCGGCGGATCTCGTCCGTGTCGATCTGGGCGGCGGGGCTGTTCCCTGTGGGAACCACCCGGACCTCGGGCAGCTGCGACAGGTTGCCGTGCAGGCTGTCACGGACACCGACCTCGGTGCTGCCGGGCGGCTGGGAGCCGCGCAGGGCAGCGAGGTCCTGCAGTGCCTGCTCGCGGATCTCGGGTGTGCCGTTGTGGACCTGCTGCCACAGCTCGTCCTCCGCTGCGGTCACGGGCAGCGGGCCCGCCGAGTACGCCGGCGGGTCCACGGTGCTGTACGGCGGCGGGTCCATGCCGGAGTAGGGCGGCGGCAGGTCGACGCCGGCGAAGTCGCCCGTACCGGTGGTGTCCCGGGACACGGGCGGGGGCTGCGTACGCGTGGAACCGCTGCCGCCCGTCGAGCCGGAAGACCCCGAAGTGTCCGTGCCGCCGGAGCCTTCGGCGTGGTCGGGGCCGTTTCCGGAGCGCGTGGAGTTGTCGGTGTCCCGTGTGTCGGTGTCAGTGTTGCCGGCGGAGACGGTGGGCGGCTGGTTGCGCAACTTCTCGATGGCGTTGCGCAGTTCGGCGCCGCTGTTGATCGCGGTGTCCGAGAGGGTGGCCTCGACCTGGCTGCTGAGGCCCGCACCGACGAAGGTCGACCAGCTGGTGGACCAGTCGCCGTCGAAGGCGCCCTTGATCAGGATCTCGGCGAGCGCCTCACCCGCGCCGGCAGCGAGGAAGTCTGCGGTCCCCTTGAGACCGTAGTGCCCGGCCAGCGCACCCGGCCGGTCGGCGTTGTTGCGCAGGATCTGGTTGTTCCGCCACAGATTGGTGTTGTTCTTGAAAGAGGTGGGGTTGAACCGGAACGTGAACGGGTTGTTGTTCTTGAGGTTGGGGCCGTTCAGGTTCGGGTTGGGGCCCGGACTGTTGCCCGGGGTGTTGTCCCGGTTGGAACCGGGGCCCGGCCCCGGACCGGGATCCGGCTTGGGGTTCGGCTTCGGGTTCGGGCCGTTGTTCTTGAGGTTGATGTTCGGGGGGTTCTTGAGGTTGGGGTTGTTCTTGAAGTCGAGGTCGGGCCCGTTCTTCAGGAAGTTGTTGTCGTAGCTCTTGACGATGTTCTTCGCGAAGTCGTCGAAGACGCTGGTCAGGAAGCCCGCAGCGGCACCGAACGCGGCCGACTTGAGGATGTCGTTCCAGTCGAAGCCGTCGGGGCGGCGGCCGTTGGGGGCAAAGTTCATCATCGCGAGCCGCACCGCGAAGGTGGTGAACGCCTCGGCGAACGCCTCGGTCAGCGAGGGCGCCAGGTGCAGCCGCTGGAGCAGGTGGGTGAGCGTGGTGAGGATCATGAACCGGCTGCGGAGCTTGGCCATCATGATCTGGCTGGCCGAGGCACCACCGGTGAAGAAGGACATGGCGAGGTAGATGGCGATCTCGATGAGCAGCCGGATGACCTCGGCGATGACCTGCCACTTGGACTCCATGATGTCCATGGAGGTCTTGCGCCGGCCCTCGGCGATCTTGTCGAGCTGCTCGGAGAACTCGCGCAGATAGTTCTTGCCGCCGTCGTCGATGAGCATGCCCATCGCCTTGGCATACGACTTGGAGAGGTCGTCGGGCATGACCTCGGCGATGTCGTGGATCGACTTCTCGATCAGCGACGACACCCGGTCGAGCTTGCGGCCGAGGCCGGAGTAGGGCCGCCTGCTCTCGTAGGCCAGGTCCTCGTCGGCGTCGATGAGCTTCTCACCGGTGAGGATGAAGATCATCGCGTTGACCTCGGGCGACGCCATCATGCTCATCGGGGGCCGCCCGAGGGGCCGTTGGAGCAGAACTGACCCGAGCGGAACAGGACGGAGCGGCATGGAACCGGGCAGTACCGGGGCGGGCGGCACACGAACGCGCCGTACCGGTCCGGGCAGCACGGAGCGGCCGCTCCCGGCATGCGGGAACGGCCTGCGGTGCGGAGGTCAGCGACGGCCATGCCCGCCCGGGCCGCCGTTGCCGTCCAGTCCATGGGTGTCGATTTCCCTGTTGTTCTGCTCGATGTCCTCGATGTTGGCGTCACGGGTGCTCTTCATCAGCCGGACCTGGCTGACAGTGGCGTCGGTGATGCCCACCAGAGCGTCGCGGATCGACATCATGGTCTCTTTGGTGGTCTGCCGCTCCTTCTGCTCCTGCGGCTTGGCCTTCTCGGCGAACTCGCCCTCCGTGCCGGGCCACCGGACCGTCGGGGCCAGTTCGTCGAAGAACTCCTCCGTCATGCTCCTGGTGAGGGTGCCGATCTCCTCCAGCTGCCCCGCCAGTGCCTCGATGCGCTGCGGATCGACGTAGTACCGCTCTCCCATGGTCAGTCCTCTCCGTCCTCGCCCAGCGCGTCCCGCCAGGCCGGGGTGGCCTGGCCGTCGCGTTCCGTGTCCTCGTCGTCCTCGCGCAGCACCTCTGGGCCGAAGATCTGCTCCCAGTCCAGCTCGAAGCCCTTCAGCTCCGGCACGTTGCTGCTGGGCTCCGTGAAGGGCGCCATCGCCTTCATCACATGCCGGTTCATCTTCGTACGTGCCGCGCTCGCCGCCTCCAGGACGCTGGCCGCCAGCTCCGAGGGCGACATGTCGCGGTACTTGTTCTCCAGGAACTCGATCCCGGTCAGTTCGCCCTGCGGGCCCACCACGGCACGGACCGCGCGGTCGGATGAGAGCACCGAGAACGACGCCTGGCGCAGCTCGCGCTCGGTGCGCGCGACCGCCTCCTGCGCAGCCTGGAGTTCGGCCATCGCCTTCTCCAGCCGCTTCTCCAGCGGTTCCGTCACGTCCGCTCCGCCCTTCTCCGTCGATCTCCGTACGCCCGGTCGTCGAGCCGTGTGCACGGCCCCGGCCCGAAAACCGGCAACTACCCTGCTGATCTTGCCTGGTGAGGTCTCTGCTGCGGAATCCGGAACGGGGTGGTATTCATCTCTCCGTTCCGGCTTCCGCTCGGTTCCGCTCCCTCGCCGGTGCCCGGCGCTACCGTCCGATGACGGCCGGGGTGCCGCCCTCCTCGGTGCCCCACACGTCGGCGTCCTCCTCCAGGTAGTCGTTGGAGCTGGTGACCCCGCGGCCCGGTTCGGCCTCCTCCTCGGTGGAGTCGGCGCCCGCGCCGCCGCCGGTGGTCGACACCCTGGAGGCCGGGGCCAGGAAGGTGTCGTTGTCCTCCTGGCGGTTCCAGGGGCTGCGGCGCCGGCGGTTGCGGCGCTCGCTCTCCTCGGCCGCATCGACCAGGACGGCGCGTACCCGCTCGCCGTTGCCCTTCTCGCCGCCCGCACCCATGCCGCCCATGCCGCCGCCCATCGGCATGCCGGGGGTGCCGGGTGTGCCAGGCGCGCCGGGGGTACCAGCCGTCGCGGCGGCGGGGCTGAGCGCGGAGGCCGTGCTGTCCGACAGGGGGGCGACGCCTGCCCCGCTGAACTCGTTCGAGGACAGGGAGTCCGACCCGGAGAGGCCACCGCCCAGGCCGCCGCCGCCCGCACCTCCGCCGAGACCCAGTTCGGAGAGCGGCACGTCCCGGGAGACGGTGCCGTCGCCGCCACCGACCCCGTTGAGGTCGCCGAGACCGTCGAGGATGTCCGAACGGTCGTTGCCTGCACCGGAGTTGAGGTCGTGAAGGTCCACCCTCTCGGTGTTGCCCTGCGGGTCGGTGAGGGTGGCGATGCCGGTGTCCGGGTCGATGACCTGGGTGCTGCCGTCGGGGAAGGTGGTGGTCAGCTGGCCGTTGTCGAGGGTGGTGACGGAGCCGTCCGGGTTGGTCACCGTGGCCCCGTGGGTGAGATCCGTGGTGGTGGTGTCGCCGTTCGCGTCGGTGGAGGTGAGCAGCCCGTTGTCCGGGTCGAAAGAGGTGCTGCTGCCGTCCGCGAAGGTGGTGGTGAAGTCGCCGGCGTCGTCGAGCGTGAGTTCGCCGCCGGTGGGGGTCTCCAGGGCGGATCCGTCGCTGTTGAGGTCCCCGAGGTTGCCGAGCGACTCGGTGGTCACGTCGTTGTCGATGTCGCCCAGGTCGCCGAGGTCGTTGATGTTGTTCTGACCGTTGAGGTTACCCAGGTCGCCCAGGTTCTCGGTGATCGTCTTGCCGTCCGGGTCGGTGGTGATCGCCTGGCCGGTCGACGGGTCGACGGTCTGCGTGGTGCCGTCGGGGAACGTCGTCGTCAGCTTCCCGTCGTCGCCGAGCGACGTCACCGAACCGTCGGGGTTCGTCACCTTCAGACCGTCGCCCAGATCCTGCGTGGTGACCGCACCGTCCGGCGAGGTGCTGGTGAGCAACCCGCTGTCCGGATCGAAGGACGTACTGCTGCCGTCCGGGAAGTCGGTGGTCAGCTCACCGGCGTTGTTCAGCTGGGTGTTGGTGCCCGTCGGGCCGTCGAGCACGCCGTCGCCGTTGAGGTTGCCGTTGAGGTCGGTGAGGCTGCCCAGATCGGTCGTGGTGGTGCTGCCGTCCGGGTTGGTCGTGATCGCCTGGCCGGTCGACGGGTCCACGGTCTGCGTGGTGCCGTCCGGGAACGTCGTCGTCAGCTTCCCGTCGTCGCCGAGCGACGTCACCGAACCGTCGGGGTTCGTCACCTTCAGACCGTCGCCCAGATCCTGCGTGGTGACCGCACCGTCCGGCGACGTGGTGGTGAGCAACCCGCTGTCCGGATCGAAGGACGTACTGCTGCCGTCCGGGAAGTCGGTGGTGAGCTTGCCTCCGTCGGCCTGGGTCTTCCCGCCGGTCGGGGTGTTGAGTGCGCCGCCCCCAGCGTTCAGTCCGCCGAGGTTGCCGAGGTTCTGGGTGACCGGGCCGAGGTCGGTCTGGCCCGGGCCGGTGCCGTCACCGTTGAGGTCTCCCATGTCGCCGAGGCTCTCGGTGGTGACCGGGTTGTTCTGGTTCAGCAGGTCGTCGGGGATGTCGAGGTTCTGCTCGTTGACCGCGTTGGGGTCGTTGAGCCCGCCGAGGCTCTCCTGCACGGCCTTGGCCTGTTCCTCGGCCTCGCGCTTGGCCTCTTCCTGCTCGCGCCGCTGCTCCTCGCGCAGTTCGTCGGCGTATTTCTTGTCCTCGTCGCGCTGCTGGTTCTGCTCGTTGCGGAGCTCTTCGGCTTCTCGCTTGGCCTCGTCCTGCTCCGCCTTCTGCTCGTTGCGGAGTTCGTCCTGGTATTTCTTGTCTTCCTCGCGTTGCCGGTTCTGCTCCTCGCGCAACTCGTCCTGGTACTTCTTGTCTTCCTCGCGTTGCCGGTTCTGCTCCTCCCGCAGCTCGTCCTGGTACTTCTTGTCCTCCTCGCGTTGCCGGTTCTGCTCCTCCCGCAGCTCGTCCTGGTACTTCTTGTTCTCCTCGTTCTGCTTCTTGAGCTCCTCCTCGGCCTCCTTGGCCTTCTTCTCCTCGTACTCCTCCGAGGCCGTGCTGGTCGACTTGGGCTTGGGCACGTTGTCCGCGAAGTCCTCGCCGAGGTCGAGGAAGTGGTTGTTCAGGTTGGACTGCACCGTGGCGGCGGGCTTGCCCAGGTACTCGGCGACGCCCTGGCTCCAGACCTTGACCGCCTTGTCGCCGACCTTGGCCCAGTTGGCGATGTCGGTCAGGTCGCCGTACTCGGGGTGCACCTGGGAGAAGCCTCCCTGCGGGCTGTGCCGGACGGTCGTGGTGTAGCGGGTGCTGGTCGACGTGATGTCCGTCTTGGCGACGTTGTTGCTGTCCACCCACTGGGCCAGTTCGTCCAGGACGTAGCGCAGCACCTGGTGCGGGTCGTAGTACGGGGACTTGGCCCATGCCAGCCAGGCGTCCAGCAGCTTGCTGGCGGCGTCCTCCAGGTACTTGCGGCCCAGCGACAGGGCGCGCGAGTACACCGTGTTGCCGGTGCCGGTCTCGTCGCCGGTGCCGGCCGAGGAGTCGAAGGTCTCGATGTAGTTGTCGTAGTTCTCGCGGATCTTCGTCAGCAGGCTGCGGAAGACCTCCGCCGCCTCACCCTTCCAGCTCGCGTCGTCCCTTCCGAAACGGTCCTCCCAGTCCTTCAGGACGACCGCGTGGTCCCGGAAGAACTTGGCGGCGTAGTCGAAGGAGTCGCCCGTCGTGTTGAATGAGTTCAGGTCGACCGCGTCGCTGCCGCCCACGCCCAGGTTGCTGAACCGGGCGTTCTGGGTGCCGCCCTTCAGCAGTTCGAGGAGCGCCGTCCGCGGCCCGTTCATGTACCGGGCGAGCGGGATGGTGGACATCTTGTCCTTGTTGTAGTCCGTGAACTCGTTGCCTTCACGGACCTGGGCGTCGTTGACGTTGTCGGAGCCCGGGCCGGCGAAGATGATCTCCTCGCCGGCCTTCACGCGGCCCTCGAACACGATGCGGGCCTGCATGATCTTCGTCTTCTTGCCGCCGTCGAAGAAGAAGATGTCGTAGTCCTCGCCGGTGTTGGTCAGGAACCCGGAGTCCTTGACCATCAGGCTGAGGCTGCGCTCCTTGATGTCCATCCGGAAGAGCTTGCCGCCGTGGTCGGAGCGGAGCGTGTCGAAGATGGTGTTGCGGTCCGGCACGGGATAGCCGGTGATGTGGGTGACCAGGGTGGCCCAGGTGTCACTCGACGGGTCGCCGGCGTTGTCGAACTTGTCGAGGTTGGTGCCGGAGTTGGGGTCGTAGCGATCGGCCACCAGGCGCCCTTTCTGGTCGGTTGCGGTCCGCGCCGGCCCACCGTGTCTTCGTACGGATGCGCAGGCGTGTGTCTCTTACGGGGGCGCCGGTCGGCCGTGGCCACCGCCGGCGCGAGGAGGGTCAGTCCTCTTCTTCCGTACTGCCGGCGGTGAGCGTGTCGACCTCTTCGAAGGTCTGCAGCAACGTCTGCGCGTCGATCGCGTCGAGGTTCTTGTTCTTCGTCTTGTTGGCCTCCTCGATGGTGTCCGAGAGGGCCTCCTTGAGTTCCTTGAAGAGGTCCATCTGGTCGCCCAGCAGCTTGTCGATGGCCTCGGCCGCGGTGCGGACGCCTGCGATCAGCTTCGGTCCCGAGACCAGGGGTTCGGTGACCATCTTGCCGATGCGCAGAAGCTGCTTGTCCTGGTCGAGGTTGTCCGGGGTGGTGTGCCCGTCGACGAGATGGCCCAGCGGGCGGATCGTGCTTCCGTCGCCCTCTTCACGGTGCTTCTTCGCAGCGGTGTAGACCGGTTGTACCTCGTTGTCCCGGAAGTTCTCCATCTGCTTGAGGTCGAAGTGCTTGACGTCTGCCTTCTCACCGGCCATGAGACGTTCTCCTGCTGCTTGGTGCCGGACGGGGATGCGGGGTGACCCGGTGGGGGGTTCCGCCTGCGGGCGACGGGGCCCGGCCCCGTCGCCCGGCCGCCCGCATGACACCGCCATGCGGGCGGCCGGGCGACTTCGATCGCACGTGCACGATGCCGGGCTCCCGTCCTCGGGACGGACGGAGAAACTCCGGTCAGACCCTAACGGGCCCGCACGTTGCCCCAGTTGTCGGCGCTCTTGCGCTCGTCACGGGAGTGATTGTCGTGGATGGTGCGGATCAGCTCACCGTTGTCACCGAGGAGCTTGGCCATGTTCTTGGTGGCGTTGTCCCACTCCGCCTGGACCACCCGGTACTGCTCCTGGTCCGCACCTTCCCAGGTGCTGACGAGCGGCTTGAGCTCGTCCTCCAGGTTGTTGAGGGTCGTGATGATCACCTGGGTCTGCTCCATCAATTCCTCGATGGCCTGCTGGACCTTGGGGTATTGCACGTCAATGATGCCGTCAGCCATGACGTCTCCTCTCGAAGGCCGGGCGCCGGGCCCGGGAAGCGCACGAAGTCCGGCTCCACACAAGGGGGCCGGTACCGCGGGTGGTTCAGCTCAGTGCTTCGAAGACGCCCTGGCTGGTCTTGCTGTTGAGAACCTCGGTCAGGTCCTGGTTCTCCTTCGCCAGGCGGTTGGCGGAGGTCACGTTCTCCTGGAGCGCGTCGATCATCGTGCTGATCTGGATGACGACCTTCTGGGCCTCGGCGTTCCAACTGCGGAAGAGCTTCAGGAGGGCCTGGCCCTCGTCACCGCCGACACCCGAACGCGCTGCGATCTCGGCGACGTTGTTCTGGGTTTTCTCGACCTGGTCCCGGGCCGACTCCAGAGAGGAGACGCCCCCCAAGCCCTTGGCATAGTCCGCTTTCCTTGCGGCGCTGTCCGCCATGTCACGCTCCCTTCGTTCAGGCGCGTCTCACGCACCGTTGCCTGCTGAGGCTAAAGAGAAAATAGGGTTCCGCGCAATGCGTGCAGGCATCAAGGGAGCAACAGCCGGTTCGGTAGAATTCGCCTGTATGGCACCGGAGTTGTGCGAACGTTGCAGCTGGATGAACGCTCGCACCCCGGCGCCGGGAAGCAGGAAAGGAACCCCCCACCCGGTCACAGGCAAAGCGGGCGGAAAACGGGCACGCACACAGGCCGAACGGTCACCGGAAAACCCGTCCCGCCAATGCGCCTGCGCCCACGGGATTGCACCGGTGCGAACGGCCGCGATATTTGAGCTTCTTCTGAGGTTTCGCCTTCTTGTCGACCTCACGAGAAGCCTTCGTGTCGTGTCTTCGTATCCGATCCGCGCATCCGATGCCAGGTCATCGGTCGACTTCACATTGTCGACTTGACGTCATAGGCGCCGAGTTCGGCTTAGTGCGTTCCCGTGGCCGCTCATTTCCTTTTCCTTTTCCCCCGGCATGGTATGGGCCGCTTGCCGGGATCGGATGGTGGTGTCAGCTCTGCGACACGGTGCCCGCCGAGACCGGCTTGCCCGCCTCCCCCACCTTGTCCGCCTTCTCCGTCTTGTCCGCCGCGTCGGCCTGGTCCGTCCTGCCCGCCTCTTCGCTCTCCCCGGGCTTCTCCGCCCGGCCGGCGTCGCCGCACTCGGGAGCGGTGGCCTTGGGCTCCGTGACTCCCGCCGCGGCGGCCGGGTCGAGGTCGGCGCCGGTCGGGAAGGCCGCCAGCATCGGGGCCGGGACCGAGTCGATGTCCGAGGCCTGGTAACCGAGCGCCGACAGCGAGTCCTTGGCGGAGACGCGGTACTTCACGCCGTTCTCCGCCACCAGATAGGTGGTTCCGGCGTGCGCGGCGCCGCTGGCGTGCAGGGCCCGGACCAGGGCGCCGTGCCCCGGCCGCACCACCGTGGCCTCGGTCGGGACACAGGCCGGCTCCAGCGGCTCGGCGGTGCCCGCGGACACCGCGACCGGGGTGAGCTGGGTCAGCGGGACCAGCACGGACCTGATCCGTACGCCGCCGTCGTCGCCGTCCACCTGCGCGCAGAGCGCGGTGCCGCGTGACGCGGACTGCGGGAGCGGCGGGGCGTCGGGCAATTCCGCGGATTCCGCGGCGCCCAAGTCCTTCGCCCGGTGCTCGCGCAGCGCGTCCGCCCCGACCGTGCGCACCTGGGGCGACTGCCCCTTGTAGGCGTCCTTCTGGGTGGCCGGGTCACCCAGCACCAGGGCGGCGCCGAGCCGGGTCAGCGGCACCAGGCCGTCCTTGCGTAGCAGGTGGTAGGTGCTGCCGCCGCCGGGGACGCTGACCTTGAACAGCTGGCCGACACGGCTCGCCTCACCGCCGAGCACGGGGCCCTCCTCGCCCCGGCCCGGCACCGCGGGCGGCTTGAGGGTCGGGGCGGGAGCCAGCGCATCGAGGAAGGCCGCCGAGACCGACATGGCCCTCTGGGAGCCGTAGCCAAGGGCGTTGCGGGCATCGGACTCGCGGTCCAGCGGCAGCCTGCTGCCCCGCCACACCAGGTACTCGGTGCGGTCCGGGCCGCGTACCAGCACGCCCCGGTCGCGGCCGATGCCGCGAGTGTCCACGGGCATCCCGGCCACGACGGTGGTGGCGCCGGGCTTGTCGACCCCGGTGGTGGCCACGACGCCGGAGGTGTTGGCCAGTGCCCCGTCCGGTCCGGTGACGCACATGTGCCAGGCGCCGTCGTCGAGCCGGCCGGACGCCGGTACGACGTCCGGCGCGCCGGGTATGCCCACCGGGGCGCCCACCGGGACGCCCTGCAGGGAGGGCGTGCGGACGTCCGCGGTCGCCAGGTCGGAGCCGCCGACCAGCCGCGCCGAGGCGTAGTTGAGCACCGGATGCAGTACGCCGTCGGTGCCGGTCCACAGATAGCGGGCGCCGGTGTCCCGGTTGACCACCAGGTGCTCACCGTCGCGCCAGCCGTCGTTCCCGCCGGGGCGCAGCAGACCGTACACGGTGGCGCCCGCGCCGATCAGGACGGTCACCAGGACACCGAAGACCACACCACGGGTGGTGCGCCCCAGCGGGCTCTCCGGGGCGTCCGGGTCGGCCAACAGCAGGCCCGAACTGAGCCTGCCCATCATGAAACTGTGGGCGTGAACCTGGTCTCGTTTGGACTGCACGGCCTCTCCTCAACTCCTTCTCCATGCCCGGGTGTACGGGGTGTGCTCAGCCGAACAGGCCGCGCAGCCAGCCGAAGAGCCCCGCCGCCCAGAGGGCGAGCGGCAGCAGTGCCACCGCGAAGCCGGTGTGTGCCAGTTCCGCCGCGCGGCCCCAGTACGGCAGCACCCGGCGGCCGGGGACCGTCCAGGCGGCGATCACGAGTGCGGCCGCGGCGGCCAGCAGCGCCGCGAAGACGATGACGCGCGCGTCGCTGTCGTCGGCCACCGCCCAGGCGCGGGCGAGCAGCAGCAGTCCCAGGACGCCGGGCACGGCCAGGGTCAGCCGCTGCGAGATGTGCACCAGCCCCCGGCAGTGCAGGAGCAGCAGCAGGGTCAGGGCGACGGAGGTCAACACCTCGGGCAGGTTGGGGCCCTCGGTGAGGACGACCAGGGCTGCCGTGGCGATGATGCCGGTGGCGGCGAAGAGCGCGGTGACCCAGCGTCCGGCCAGCAGGGTGCGCTCGGCGACCTCGTCGCCCGCGTAGGGCTCGATACCCTCCTGCAGCTGGGCGGCGGAGGACGGCAGCGCGGGCAGTCGCATTCCGGCCAGTTTGAAGGCGAACGGCGCAACCGCTCCGGCGGCGAGCGAAACCACGGTCGCCACCAGCGCCACGGAGGCGGGCACGGACAGGCCGGAGTACCCCATGAGGCCTCCGGCCACCGCGGTCGCCATCGAGACCAGCGCGGTGGCGAACAGGGCCGGGGCGCCGACCGCGGTGGCGGCGAGCGCGAGGACCGCGCCGCCGGCGCCCGCCGCGCCCGCGGCGAGCAGCCGCGCGCCGACGACCTGGGCCGCGTCCGGGCCGGTCAGGTCACCGCCGGGCAGCAGCCAGCCGGCCAGGGCCAGGCAGGGTGCGACCAGCAGGCCGAGCGCGGTCGCGGAGACGCGGTCGCCGACCGCGCGGCTGGCCGAGCCCGCGCCCGCGAGCAGCAGCAGCCCGGTCACGGCCGCGAAGGCGACCGGAGAGAAGCCGGTGCCGTCGGCCCCGGGCCAGAGCACCAGGGCGAGGGCGGCCATCACGGTCGCCACCGCGGTGCCCACCAGGAGTCCGCGGGCCGCCTCCGGGCGCCAGGTGTTCAGCCGCCGGCCCGCGGTGTCGGCTATGCCGTCCACCAGGTCGTCGAGCCGGGCCTCGGGCAGTGCCTCGGTGTGCGGACGCAGATAGAGCACGGCGCCGTCGACGAGCCCGGCGCGGGCGAGGGTGGTCTCCTCGTCGAGGGGTGCGTCGCCCAGCCGCTGGAGCACCCAGCCCGCGTGGTCGAGCCCGGTCTCCTCGGCCTCCTCGCCGACATAACGCAGCAGCGTGGGCAGGAGATCGGCGACCGGCACATCGGCCGGCACGGCCAGATCGACGGAGACGCTTGGCGCACGTACGGTCAGGCGGCACAGTTGGGCCACCGCACTGTCGGTCATCAGCTGAACTCTCGTCTTCCGTGGGGGCTTTGACAGGAGTACTTCTTCCCCGGGAGCGGGGATGTGCGAAGAGTACGGAAGGCTCGCGCGTGGTCGGGAACGGGGGTTGCCCGACAGGGGAATTGTGTCCGTGCGACCGGCAACCGCCCCTCCCGCGTGGACAGGTCGCGTTCCGTGAATGCAGACTACTGCCTACGCCCGCCGGATCGTGCTGCGGACCGGGCTCATTGTCCGGAATGGAGTTGTCCATCACGGGAGTTGACCGTCACCCGATATCCGCTCGAAACATGCACCCGGCGTTCGCCGCCTCGTACGGGCCCGGAGAATCGGCTCGGTGCGGTCTTTCCCCGCTGCCGGGTGCGCCCGTATTCGGCGTGGGCCGGAAAGCCAGTAAAACCGGAGGTTCTGTTCCTTGAGTGTGGTGCTGTTTCGCCGGCCGGCCCGCAGACGCGGACCGGAGATGCCCGAGGGCCAATTGACCCTTCAGGAGCCGCCGGTCCTCGCCGAGACCGTGCCCGACACATCGGCGATATGGACTTATTTGCCGATGGCCCTGATGTCGGTGTCGATGATGCTGATGTTCCTGCGCCCCGGCGGCGGGAACGGCATCTTCATGTATCTGGCGATGGGCGTCATGGCGCTCTCCGCCGGTGCCATGCTGCTGGGCCAGCTGATGCGCCGCTCCAGCGAGCGGAAGCAGCGCCTGAAGGGCGAACGCCGCGACTACCTCCGCTACCTGGCCCAGATCCGCAAGCGGGTCCGGTCCACCATCACGGAGCAGCAGCGGGCGCTCGCCTGGCGTCACCCCGATCCTGCCTCCCTGCGCTCGCTGGCCCGTACCTCGCGGTTGTGGGAACGGCGCCCGACCGACGAGGACTTCGGCGAGGCCCGGCTCGCGGTCGGTGAGCAGCAGCTCGCGCTCACCCTGGAGCCGGTCTCCACCCGGCCGGTGGAGGACCTCGAACCGCTCTGCGCGCACGCCCTGCGCCGTTTCATCCGCGCCTACTCCACCGTTCCGGAGCAGCCGCTCGGCCTTTACCTGCGCTCGTCGGCCCGGGTGCTGCTGCGCCCGGAGGAGAGCGCCGGCCAGGCGTCCGCCGAGCCGGGCGTCCCGCCGAACGGCGAGCCGGGCGAGGGCGGCGTCGCGGCCGAGGGCCCCGGCCCCGAAGCCGTACGCGCCCTCGTGCGTGCCGCGCTCGCCCAGCTCGCGGTGTTCCACGCGCCCGAGGAGCTGTGGCTCGCGGTGTGTGTCAGCGACGACCGGCGGTCCGACTGGGAGTGGGTCAAGTGGCTGCCGCACGCCCTGCACCCGCACGAGGAGGACGGCGCCGGCCAGGTCCGCCGGATCACCGCGGAACTCACCGAGCTGGACGACCTGCTCGGCGCCGAGTTCGCCGAACGGCCCGGCTTCGACCCCGACGCCCGCCCCGGCCGTGACGAGCCTTACACCGTCGTCGTACTGGACGGCGTCAACGTCCCCGAGGGGCACCGCTGGGAGGGACACGGCTACCGCAACGCCGTGGTCCTCGACGTCTCCGGGGCGCTGCGCTGGCGCCCCGGCCGCAACACCCTGCGGCTGACCGTCGGCCCCGACCGGGTGAGCCTGGTGCGTACCGACCGCAGCCGCAAGGAGCGCTCCGTCGCGCTCGGCCGCCCGGACAGGCTGGGCCCGCTCGGCGCGGAATCGCTGGCCCGGCTGCTGACCGCCCGCCGGATCAGCCTCGGCACCGACATCTCGCAGCCACTGGAGACCGACGTCGAGCTGACCACGCTGCTCGGCATCCCCGACCTGCACCGGCACGACCCGCAGGCCCTGTTCGACAAGCACACCGGCGCCGCCCGCCTGCGGGTGCCGGTCGCGGTCGGCGTGGACGGGCGCCCGGTGGAACTCGACATCAAGGAGTCCGCGCAAGGCGGAATGGGCCCGCACGGCATGCTCATCGGCGCCACCGGCTCCGGCAAGAGCGAGCTGCTGCGCACCCTGGTCCTCGGCCTCGCCCTGACCAACTCCTCCGAGACCCTGAACTTCGTCCTCGTCGACTTCAAGGGCGGCGCCACCTTCCTCGGTCTCGAGGAACTCCCGCACACCTCCGCGGTCATCACCAACCTCGCCGACGAGGTCGCCCTGGTGGAGCGCATGCAGGACGCCCTGCACGGCGAACTGATGCGCCGCCAGGAACTGCTGCGCTCCGCGGGCAACTACACCTCCGCCCTGGAGTACGAACGGGCCCGCGCCGCCGGGACGGACCTCGCGCCGCTGCCCAGCCTGTTCGTGGTGGTCGACGAGTTCAGTGAACTCCTGTCCACGCACCGGGAGTTCATGGACCTGTTCGTGATGATCGGCCGCCTCGGACGTTCACTCGGAGTTCATCTGCTGCTCGCCTCGCAGCGGTTGGACGAGGGCCGTATGCACCAGCTGGAGAGCCATCTCTCGTACCGCATCGGTCTGCGCACCTTCTCCGCCATGGAGAGCCGCGGTGTGCTCGGTGTGCCGGACGCCTACCAGCTTCCGGCACAGCCCGGCAACGGCTACCTGAAGTCCGGTGTGGAGGCCCTGACCCGGTTCCGTGCCGCCTACTCGTCCGGCACCTACCGGCGGCGCACTGGCGCGGTGGTCCAGGCCCGGGTGGCCAGTCAGGTGGTGCCATGGACCAGCGGCTGGGTGGTGCCCCGCACCCTGGAGGCCGCGCCCGAACCGGAACCGGAGAAGGAGGAGAGCGAGGAGGACGAGGAGACCCTGCTCGCCGTGGCCCTCGACCGGCTGCGCGACTCGGGCCCCGCCGCCCACCAGGTGTGGCTGCCGCCGCTGGACGAGCCCTCCCCGCTGGACGCCCTGCTGCCCGGTATCGCGCCCGACCCCGAGCGCGGACTCACCGCCAAGGCCTGGCTGGGCACCGGCAAGCTCCGGGTGCCGGTAGGCCTGGTCGACAAGCCCTTCGAGCAGCGGCGCGACCCGCTGATCGTGGACCTCTCCGGCGCCGGCGGACATGTCGCCATCGCGGGTGGTTCACAGAGCGGCAAGTCCACCCTGATGCGCACCCTGATCGGTGCCCTCGCCCTCACCCACACGCCCGCCGAGATCCAGTTCTACTGCCTCGACTTCGGTGGCGGTGGTCTCTCGCAGCTCGCCGGCCTGCCCCATGTGGGCGGTGTCGCGGCGCGGTTGAACCCGGAACGGGTGTACCGGGCCGTCGCCGAGGTGATGACGCTGCTCGCCCGGCGCGAGCAGTTCTTCGTGGACCACATCATCGACTCGATGCAGTCCTACCGCCGCCGCCGGGCCGCCGGGGAGTTCCCCGACGAGCTGTTCGGCGACGTGTTCATGGTGGTCGACGGCTGGTCGACGGTCCGCCAGGACTACGACGACCTGATCGCGAAGTTCAACGAACTGGCCGCCCGCGGCCTCAACTACGGCATCCACCTGCTCATCACCACTACCCGCTGGGTGGAGCTGTCCGCGCAGGTCCGCGACCAGGCGGCCACCCGCCTCGAACTGCGCATGGGTGACCCGATGGACTCCGAGATCGACACCCGCAAGGCCCGCTCGGTGCCGCGCAGCGGTGGCCGGGGCATCACCTCCGACAGCAAGATGCACTTCCTGGCCGGGCTGCCCCGCCTCGACGGCAGCGGCTCCCTGGAAGACCTCGGCGACGGCGTCGGCCACCTGGTCACGGAGATCGCCCGGCACTGGCCAGGCGCGCCCGCCCCGCAGGTCCGGATGCTGCCGCACCGGCTCCCGCTGTCCGAACTCCCGGCGCCCGAGTCCACCGAGGGCGACGGTATGCGCCTGCCGCTCGGTATCGACCAGGACGCCTTGGAGCCGGTCTGGCACGACTTCAGCCGCACCCCGCACCTGGTCGTGGTCGGCGACACCGAGAGCGGCAAGACCAACCTGCTGCGCCGCATCACGGAGGGCATCACCACCCGGTACTCCCCCACCGAGGCGAAGATCATCGTCGTGGACTACCGGCGCACCCTGGTGGACACCATCCCGGACGAGTACCGCATCGGGCATGTGATCTCGCTGGACAACCTCAAGGAGACCATCGAGGGCGCGGCCCGGGCGATGAAGACCCGGGTCCCGGGTGCCGACATCGCCCCCGGCCGGATGCGCAAGTGCGACTGGTGGACCGGCCCGCGCCTGTTCATCCTGATCGACGACTACGACATGGTCTCCGGCAACTCCTTCCAGAGCCCGATGGAGCCGCTCTTCGAGTACCTGACCCTCGGCTTCGAGATGGGTCTGCACCTGGTCGTCGCCCGCAGCGCGATGGGCGCCGGCCGCGGCCTCAGCGACGCCCTCATCCGGCGTCTCGACGAGGCCAACAACCCGGCGGTCCTGCTGTCCTGCCCGCCCACGGAAGGCCGCCTCTTCGGCAACGCGAAGCCGCGCAACCTGCCGCCCGGCCGGGCCCTGCACATCGCCCGCCGCCGCGAGCGGCTGATGCAGACGGCGCTGGTGGACGAGCTCCCGCCCCAGCCGGACTGAGACCGAACGCCACACAAGTGAAGCGGGGCCATCTGTTCAGGTGGCCCCGCTTCTCACGTGCACACGCACACCCTCAGAAACGCGCCGAACACCACAGTCGCACGCTCTGTCTGTTCTTGGAGCCGCGAGGAACGGCACATCTTTCGCCTTGACGGGGCGCAGGCAACTGCGCGACCGCGCCGTAGCCCACGCCGCCGCTCAGTTCAGTCCTCTTCCGCCACAGGCGTGGCCGAGGCACCCGCCCCCGCCGGCTTCCACCCCCGCGCCCGCGCCTTCGGAAGAGCGAAGGCCCCCCACAGCACGGCAAGCACACCCCCCGTGCCGAGAAGCACGACCAGGGTGGCCCGATCGGTCGCCCGATCCGCCGCGGCCGTGTCCCGGACGGCCACGGGATCGGCGGCACGCTCGGCGCCCGCCGATCCCCCCGAGCCACCGAGAACCGTGGTGACGGCGGCATAGGGATCGAGTTGAGGAATGTCGGCGGGATAGGCCGTGGCGGTCAGCCGACGGGCGATCTCGTCGCCCGAGTCGTCGGGCCGGGCGGCACGCACCGCGGCGGCCGCCCCGGCGGCGTAGGCGGTGGCCACCGAGGCGCCGGCCCCGAGGTAGTGGCCGTCGCCGCGCGGCCCGCCGGAGACCACGCCGGCGCCGGGTGCCACCAGGTCGACGCCGGCGGTTCGCAGCGCGTCGTCCGGGCGGACACCGCCGGGAAGCATGTCGGCGACCGACAGCACGCCGGGTTCACCGGCCGGCCAGTAGAGCCGCGCCGGAATCTCGTCGGTGCCGCTCCGGGGCGGGTCAGGGGTGGCCGCGGCGACCACCACGGCCCCCTTCCGGCGGGCTTCGGCGACCGCACGGGTCAGCTGCGCGTCGCGGCGCGGCAGGGCGACCGCAACCGCAATCACCTCGGCCCCGGCCTCGGTCGCCTCGCGCAGTGCCGCGACGACCAGGTCGGCGTTCGCCTGTCCCCGCTGGTCGGTGCCGCGCAGGGCCAGGATCTTCGCACCGGGGGCGGCGCCGGTCAGGCGTGCGCCGCTTCCGTCGCTCCCTGCGATGAGCCCGGCGAGGAAGGTGCCGTGCCCGACGCAGTCGTCACCGGCCGCGCCCTGGGCGGTGACCCGGCCGTCGAGTCCGGCGGCACCGGTCTCCACTCCGGTGTCGATCAGGGCGACGGTCACCCCCGCACCGACGCTGTACCCGTGCAGCCGGTCCAGGTCGAGGCGCTGTCGCGACCAGTCCTGCTTCTTGGCCTTCTCACGGGAGGCCGGGGTGCAGGCGGCGTCCGCGTCGAGCGCGGAGGGCATGCCGGGCAGTTCCTGGCCCTTCTTGCCGTCGGCCGTCGGCACCTGGGACAGCGGTACGGCCTGGGCCGGGACGGCGGCGGGCAGCAGCAGGGCGGCGACGCAGCCGACACCGGACAGCAGGCGGGCCGTCCCGCGGGCGGACGCCTTCATCGGGGAGCCGCCTTCGGCGTCGCCGCGGCCACGTCCGCGGGGAGGAGGATGCGCAGGTCGTCCAGGGTGGGAGCGGCCAGCGAACTGAGCCGTCCCGCCTGGCGGGTGACCATCGACTCGACCACCTGGCGGGCCAGGCGGGCGTTGCCGAACGAGCGGTCCCGGGGCAGCGAGTCGAAGTACTCCCTGAGCAGCGGGCCGGTGCCGGCGCCGCATTCGTACCCCATGTTCGCGGCCTGTGCGCGCACGATGGTGACCAGTTCCTCGGAGGAGTAGTCGGCGAAGCCGATCCGGCGCGGGAAGCGCGAGGACAGACCGGGGTTGGAGGCGAGGAAGCGCTCCATCTCGTCGGTGTAGCCGGCGACGATGACGACGACCTCGTCGCGGTGGTCCTCCATCAGCTTCAGCAGGGTGTCCACGGCCTCCTGGCCGAAGTCGGCGCCGCCGCCCTTCGGGGTGAGGGTGTAGGCCTCGTCGATGAACAGCACACCGCCGCGGGCCTTCTCGAAGACCTCGCGGGTCAGCTGGGCGGTGTGGCCGATGTAGCGGCCCACCAGATCGGCGCGAGCGGCCTCGATGAGCTGCCCCCGGTCGAGGACTCCGAGCTGCGTCAGGATCTCCCCGTACAGGCGCGCGACGGTGGTCTTGCCGGTACCGGGTGGGCCGGTGAAGACCAGGTGGTTGCTGAGTGAGGGCACCGGCAGTCCGGCGGCAGCCCGGTGGCGGGCCGTGGTGATGAGGTTGACCAGGTCGCCGACCTGGCGCTTCACCTCGGCCAGGCCGATCATGTCACCGAGGCGGGTCAGCGGGTCGTCGGCCGGTGCGACGGCGTCGCCGGCCTTCGCGGCGGCCGTGGCCGAGACGTCCTCCGGCAGCAGCAACCGCAGGTCGTGCTCGCTGACCTGCTGCTGGGAGGCGAGCCGGACCGCCTGTCTGTCCACCATCTCCTCGAAAACCCCGCGCGCGGCACGGCCGTTGCCGAATCCGGCGTCCCTCGGCATCGCCTCGAAGTGCGCGCCCAGCGCCGCCTCGGTGCCCTCACCCAGCTCGTACTGGTGCTGGGCGCACATGTTCTCCATGATCGCGACCAGCTCGGGCACCGAGTAGTTCTCGAACTCGACGGTCCGCGAGAAGCGGGAGGCCAGACCCGGGTTGGAGCTGAGGAAGGAGTCCATCTCGCGGGAGTAGCCGGCCGCGACCACCACCACGTCGTCGCGGTGGTCCTCCATCAGCTTCAGCAGGGTGTCCACCGCCTCGCGGCCGAAGTCCGCGCCGCCGTTGTTGCTGTCCGAGGTCAGGGTGTACGCCTCGTCGATGAACAGCACGCCGCCGAGTGCCCGTTGGAAGGTCTCGGTGGTCTTGATGGCGGTACCGCCGACGACCTGGGCGACCAGGTCCGCACGGGAGACCTCCACCAGGTGTCCGCTGCGCAGCGAACCCAGCTCGGCCAGGATCGACCCGTACAGGCGGGCGACGGTGGTCTTACCGGTACCGGGCGGGCCGGCGAAGATCAGGTGCCGGCTCATCGGCGGGGCCGACATGCCGAGTTGTTCGCGGCGCTGGGCGAGTTGGGTCAGGTTGACCAGCGTACGCACCTGCTGCTTGACGTTCTCCAGGCCGATCAGCGCGTTCAGGGCGCCGAGCGGGCCCTCCGGACGGTCCGCCGGGGGCGCGTCCGCGGCGCCTGAGCCGGCCGGGTCGGTGTTCTCGGCGCTGCCGGAGCCCCAGGCGTCCCGCTTGCCGTTGCCAGTGCTGTTGAGGCCTTCCACGGCCAGCCGCTCGCCGGGCGCGGTCTGCACCAGGCCGCCGCCCTCGTTCTCCCGGGCGAGGCAGTTCACCACTGAGACCGGCGCGGTGGACTCCACCCGGAAGCCGTCCTGGGCACCGCCGGAGACCTCACAGCCGCTGAGGGAGGCGATCGCGCCCTCGCGGAGCAGGAAACCGTGGCCCTTGGCGGCGTGCACCGAGGTGCGGTTGGCGGTCAGTTCGCCGCCCGCGGCGACGACCACGCCCTCCTCGCCGGATATCTCGACACGGAAGTCGCGGACGGTGACGTTGCCGCCGTCCTCCACGACCAGGCCGTGGGTGGCCGCGTCGGAGGCCCCGCCGCCTGCCAGGTAGAGGGTGCTGCCGGAGGACACCCGCACGCCCGAGCCCTTGGGCCGGACGATCTCGCAGTCCTCGGCGCGGCCACGGGCGTCCTTGCTCGCCACGATGCCGTCGCCGCCGGGCTCCACCAGCCGGGCCCGGCGCAGCAGCGGGTTGGCGCCGCCGCGCACCGCGATCGCGGGCGCGCCGCCGATCACCTCGATGCGGTCGAGCTCCGGCGCCGAATCCTCCTCGAGGAGCAGCCCGGTCTGGTCGCAGTCGCGCACGGTCAGACCGGTCAGGGCCGGGGAGGCCGCCCCGGCGACGCGCAGCGCGGCGCCCTGCGCGCCGTCGATCCAGCAGTCCTCGAAGGTGCCGCGCGCCCGGTCGGTGACCAGCACGCCGTGCCCGCGGGTGCGCGAGACGCGGCAGCGGCGCAGTACCGGGTCGGTGCCCTTGGCCAGGACGATCCCGTTGCCCGACGAGCCGGTGACGCGGACGTCCTCCAGCGTCGTACGGCCCCCGCTGCTGAGGTGCACACCGGTGCTCGTGTCGTGCACAACGGTGCGGATCACCGAGATGCTGCTGTTCTCCTCCAGGGCGATGGAGGGCTTGTCGGTGGAGGAGATGTCGCAGTCCTCGACGGTGCCGCGGGACTCGCCGTTGGCGAGCAGGCCGTTGCCGCGGGCGTCGCGCACCGTGCAGCCGCGCATCCGTGCCTCGCCCTGTTCTGCGAGGACCAGGCCGCTGGTGCCCAGGTGCTCGAAGGTGCAGGTCTCCACGGTGGTGGGCGTGGTCGAGGTGACCACGATGCCGGCGCCCTGGGAGTTGCTCACTCGGCAGTCGCGCAGCGCGAGTGAGCCGGTGCCGCCGGCCAGCAGCGCGGTCCAGGCGGAGCCGACGATCTCGCAGCCGTCGAGCGCGGCCTGGCCGCGCCGTACGTCCACCGCCGGCTGCTCGGCGTCACCGCCGCGCAGGGTCAGTTCGGAGATCATCACGGCGTCGGCGCGCAGCGCGAGCACGCTGCCCGTGCGCGGCCGGATCTCGACCGTGCCCCGCCCTTCGGCGGCGGTGAGGGTGACCCTGGTGTTGACCACCAGGTTCTCCGCGTACGTCCCGGGCCGGACGCTGATGAGGGCGCCGGTGCGGGCAGCCGCGAGTGCCTCACCGATCGTCCGGTAGCGGTCCCGGTCCCCCGGACCGACCGTCAGTACCTGGCGCGACACGCACCAACCTCCTTGCCACGGGGGCTTCATCAACGGGCGCCCCCTCACCGGGGGCGCGTGCCGGCGAGCCGACGGTTGCATCATGCCTCGCCCGGCGGGCGGGCGGGTGCCCGGGAGGGATGCTCCCGGCCTGCGGGGCGTCCTGTCAGACGCTCCACTTCTGGTTGTCGGTGCCCGCGCAGCTCCACAGCTGCAGCCAGGCACCGCTGTCCCGGTTGTTGTCCTTGATGTCGACGCACTTGCCGACGACGGTGTTCACCAGGTCGTGGCTGGAGTTCAGGACGAACTTCTGGGCATCGTTGCCACTGCACCTGGCGATCTGGATCGGGGCGCCATTGTTGTAGTTCGCGTTCGCCACGTCCAGGCAGAGGCCTTTGATACGCATGGTGCCGTCGGAGGCGAACTGCCATTTCTGCGCGGCTCCGTTGTTGCAGTCCCACACGAACAGCTTCTTGCCGTCGCCGAAATCACCGCCCGGTACGTCGATGCACCGGCCCGAGAGGTGGCTGCGCAGGGAGACCGGTGCGCTGAGGGTCACTCCCGAACCGGCCTGCGCGGGCTCGCCCTTGTCGCCGCCCGAGGTCTTCCCGCCGTCCTGCTTCTTCGGCTCGTCCTTCTGCCCAGCGCTCTTCTTCGGCTCGTCCTCGCCCTTCTTCCCGCCCTTGTCCTCGCCGCTCTTCGCGGGAGCGGAAGTGGCGGCGTCCTGGGCGGACTTGCCCTTCTCGACGGGCTTCTTCCCGCCGTCGTCCGAGGAACCGGTGTCGGGCGAGGTCACCGCGAAGTCGCCGGGCACGTCCTGCGCGCTGCCGCCCAGCACGGTGTCCCCCGACGCCGGCCCCTTGGGGTCCTTGTCGTCGTTCCCGCCGAGCATCAGCAGCGGCACCGACACGAGCAGCGCTCCCGCGACGGCGGCTCCGGCGAGCACCGCCTTGCCCGGCCGTCCCACCGGCCCGGTCCGCTGCTGCGGCCGGTCGATCGCGGTCGCGGTCATGGTCCGTACGAGCGCGGGCAGCCGACTCTGCGCCACCGCGGCGGCGCCGGGGTCACCCTCGGCCTCGGACCGGCCTGCGAGGGCTTCCCCACCTTGGGTTCCGGCTCCGCCCCCGCCCCGTACGGCAGCCTTCTCGCCCTCGCCCTCGGACTCAGCCGCGGCCTCGTTCTCGGCTTCGGCGGCTCGCGTACGCGCCGCGGTTGCTGTCTTCGCCGCCGCGGGTGCGGACTCGGGCTCGGGGCTGCCGGTCTTCGCTCCGGACTCGGTTACGGCTCCGGCCTCGGCCGTCGCCGACTCGGGCGCGGGAGTGGGTGTTGAGGTGGGCTCGGCGACGGTGGCGGCGGCTGCCGTCTCCTCGCTGCCCGAACCGGAGCCGGAACCAGAACCCGGCTCGGACTCGGCACCCGGGGAGGCGGGGTCCTGCTGGGCCGAGCGTGTCACTGGGTTCTCCCTGCGATGTGGGGGCGGGATTCAGGGGAGTTGTCCGTGCGGGGCGCGGCCTCGGGGCCGGTGGGGTCCGCCGCATCGGAAGGAGCGCTGGTGCCCTCCGCCGTCGTGGCGGTCGGGGTGTCCGCCGAAGGCGCCTTGTCATCGTCAAGTTCCCGTTCGGGACCGAGAAGACTGTCCGCCGGTACGAGCAAGGGTGCCGCGGCTCCGGCGTTGACCATCAGCAGCGTGCCCGAACCGCTCAGCGATCGGGCCAGCGCCCGCGCCGGAAGCGTGCCATGGCGAAGTACCGGGGACATGAACTCGTGTGCGGCGGAGGTGAACAACAGCACCACGGGCGCCCCGTCCTGCCCGGTCGCCGTGAGCGGCCCGCCGTTCGGCGCGCGCACCACAGTGACCTCGGCCTCGGCGAGCGCCTCGATTGCCTCATCCACCGATCCGTAGCCGGTGGCAGCCCGCTGGGCGGCCGCGTCCACCGGGTCGGTGGGCTCCGGCCAGCCGAGGACCTGGGCCGAGGGCCGGTAGGCCGGGTTGGCGCGGTAGTCCCCCACGCCCCCGATCTCGTCCGACTGCCATTCGCCGAGCACCGCCCACTCCGGCGGGGTCCGCTCGTCGGTCCACTCCGGGTCGACGACGCCGATCCAGTGCCCCGGGGCGCGGCGGGCGGCGGCCCGTACGGCCTCGGGTATCTCAGGTGTGTCGGTCGTCCCGGAGGTGCCGACGGCCTCGGTGCCGTCCGTCGCGTCGGTGGTGTCGCGGGCGTCCGTGGCAGGTGACTCGGGGGCGGTGATCGGGTCGGAGCCGTCGGGCACCGCGGACAAGGCGCCATGCCTGCCCTCTTGCCGTTCTCCGGGCCGCATCTTCACCTGAACTCTTCGGTCCGTACGAATTCTTCCGTGCCGCGCACCAGGGGCACACGCCGACGTTGATCAGATCGGGAAGGCAACAGAATGCCACACGCGCCCCACGCGTGGGGGCTCGGGGCGGATCCGTATCGGCCTCCAGCGTGCCCGTTTGCTGCCCGAATGAAGAACTTTCCGGGACCAGTGAGGCGTGGCCGGACAAAGTGGTGGGGTGGTTGGGACTACGGGTGCTGCTGTAGCCGTTGTGACGGGCTAAGTTGGGCATGCCATCGGACCCATCGACGTGCAAGCGCCTTCCGCCCGAACGTCCAAGCCAGCGCCGTACGGGATGACTTCGCGGTCCGGAGGGCATCGGATCGGTCTGCGGTCGCCACCGCGCGGCGGGTTACGCGGTACCCGGCGACCAGGACCGGCCGAACCGGCCCGCCTCGATGCGGCACTTGACCCAACGCCCGCCGAGCCGCTCGACGTTGGACCGGGCCACCACCGTGCGGGCCCCGCGCCCACCACCGTCAGCTCCGGCACTGAGGAGGAGTACCGCATGTCCCCCCAACACCCCACCTCCGGCGCGAACTTGAACGCGAACGAAGAAGCGGAGGCGGCCGGCGGCGAGGCGAAGTCCGAGTCCCCCGCCGCCTCCTCGGCGCCGGACGAACCCACGTCCCCCACACCGGACGAGCAGGCGCCGAGCCCGACGGCGGCCTCCGGGACGAAGTCCGCCGCGTCGCCCTCGGCCTCTGAGGCGAACACCGCTGCCTTAGCCGCGGCCTCCGAGACCAAGTCCGCCGCTCCGGCCGCGACCGCCGAGGCGAAGAGCGGGAACGGCACGCCGGCCGCGGCTCCCGAGGCCGGGGCCCGGGCCGAGGGCCCCGCGTCCGCCACGGCCCCCGATGCGCAGACTCGGGCCGCCGGCAGCGCCACGCCCACCGCGGCTCCGGAAGCGGCCTCCGGCGGTACCCCGCCCGGTGAGGCCCCCGCCAGCCCGCCCCCGGCGGCCGCTGCGGGCGCCGACGAGGCGCCCGAGGAGGGTGTCGCCGTCGCGGCGGCCTTCGGAGCGGCACCGCCGGACGTCAAGGCCAACACCAGCGTCGACACGGGACGCCCCCGCAAGCCGGTCCTGGCGGGCGCCGCGATCGCCGGCGCCCTCCTGATCGCGATACCGCTACTGCTGGCCGGCAGCGCCCAGGACGACGGGCCCCCCGACAACAAGGGGCTGGCGGCAGAGGACTCGGACACGGTCCTCAACGCCAGCTCGGCCCCCGCCATCCTCGACGACTACGTGGCCGAAAAGCCCAGTTCACCTGCGCGCAAGGAAAAGCCGAAGGCCCAGGCCCCGGCTGTCACCCCCAAGGCCGTCGCACCCGTGCCATCGGCAAAGACGAGCAGCCCGGCAGCCAAGAAGCCGAAGACCACCCCGAAGCCCAAGGCGGACCCGAAGCCGAACTGGGACACCAAGACCGTCTACGCGACCAGCGTCCTGCAAGCCGGCCAGTCCTGGAGCACCAACCGCATCCGCCTGGTCATGCAGTCCGACGGCAACCTCGTCGTCTACAACGAGAAGAACAAGCCGATCTGGGCGTCGATGACCTTCGGCCCGAACCACCGGGCGATCTTCCAGGACGACGGCAACCTCGTCGTCCACAACGGCGACGACCGCCCGATCTGGGCCTCCCGGAGCCACGGCCACGCGAACGCGCAGCTGGTCCTGCGGGCCGACGCCAAGGTGGTCATCCTGCACAACGGCGGAGTCATCTGGTCCACCTGACCCGGTCGGAGGCCGCCCAGACGTGCGGCAGGTCATCCGTGACGTCCAGAAAGAACGGCGTGTAGACCTCCGGCGCCGACCGGTGACTGCGGTGGAAGGCGGCCTCCCCCAGCCAGGGCGGGAGCTCGCCCTCACCGGCGAGCTCCTCCTGGACACGTACGGCCGCGCCCGGCCGGTGCGCGCCGAAGTCGGTGACGAGCGTGGCGGCGCAGGTGTTGGCGCGCCCCTCCGCCACCGACGAACACCAGTTGGTGCTTTGCGCCGGCGCCTACGGCCCGCTTCCGTTGCCGGGAGGCGAGCCTGGCCTGATGGCGCTCATGCCACAACGGGCCGATCTCAGCGACGAGTTCAGCGATCACATCGGCCGTCAGGCCCGTGATCCGACGATTGCTGATGATCACTGCACGAGTTGCGTTCCCCACCACACAACCATGATCAACGATCAAGAGCTCGACATCTCACCGCCAACCATGCGCGAGCTCGTAAAGGGTGTTGCACAAGGCCGTGTTCGGGTAGGTCAGGGCCCGTGGAGGCAGTCCTCTGGGCATGACACGAGGGCGAGAACCGAGACAACGTCGATGTAGCAGAGCAGGAACAGTGCCCCTGCGCCGAGCCTCATCATCGGCCATCCCCCCATTGGTCACCGCTCTTTCGCTTATGGCATGCCCGGCCCGTTACGGTCCGACACCGCGAGGGGGCGCCCTACCCTGCCCAGCATTGCGCTGACCTTGCGGGATCACCCATTACCCAGTGCCATGATCCCGCCTCCTCGGCATTGGCGAGCCTTCTTGATCTTCCACGGGCCGCCGAGCTCTAGGCCGGTCCAACATCGATGGCAAACGGTCCAGCATCACTGCCACCGGACTGACGTTCCCCGAGATGCGTAGTGTGTTGACAGGGTGTCAGGTGAGACCCATGCGAGGAACATCGACCATGTGCTGCCCCCAGGAAGTACTCATTGGAGTTGCGCGAGCGTGCGGTGCGGATGCACCGCAGCTCCGGCCCGAAGCCGCAGATCAAGAAGCTCGCTGTTCGATCTCGGCGTGCGTCCGGAGGCCCTGCGCGGCTGGATCCGCCAAGCCGAGGCGGACGCCGGTGGACGGCCGACTGATCACCGCGGACCAGCTGGCGGAGCTCTCGGCGACCGCTTTCGTGGGAACCGACCAGGTCTTCGGCAACCCCGCGCGGCTGGCCCTGGGCTACCCGTTCGGTCGCGTCGGCGCCCCAGCAGACGAGGCACCGACCGCATTTGGCCCTGATGTTGTTCAGCGGCCCCACCATGTCGGCTTCAGTCGGCCCCGAGTCGTGAAGATCGGCCCCGCCGCGGACGGCTTGACCTGGCCCCCCATCCGCGACGCGTTGCTCGGCGGCGGGGTCAACTGGAACCGGTCCGTACCGCTGCCTTCACAGGTGCTGCCGCCGCAAGAGAGGCCACGACGGGGCCGCTGGCAGACGTCACAGCCAGGTGGCGGTGGAACGACGGCATGACCTTCAGTACGGTGATCGTCGCTGTGCTTGTCTGGGCAGCCGTCGACTGCGGTCGCGGACCGCTGGGGTGAAGGGGGCCATGGATGCGGGTCGACCAACTGTGGCGGTATCCGGTGAAGTCGGTGGGTGGTGAGCGACTGACCGCGGCCACGGTCGGTGTGCTCGGAATCGAGGGTGACCGGGGCATCGCCATCCACGACGAGCGGGAAGAGGTCACCTGGGCCGGTGCTGTTCCGGCGCTCATGCGATTGCGGGCGGTCGCCCTCGGGCCGGGCGTGGCCGAGCTGGTCCTGCCGGACGGCCGGCGGTTCCGCTCCGACGCACCTGACGCCGCCAGTCGGCTCAGTGCGGCTGTACAGGCCAAGGTCACGCTGGTCGCGCACCAGCCGGACCGGCCTGACGCCGCGCTCCATGTGCTGACGACGACGGCGCTGCGCAGCCTCGGCTCGACGCTGCCGGACAGTGCGATAGACGCCAGCCGGTTCCGGCCCAACCTGGTGCTCGACGACGTGCCCGGCGACCACGCGACCGGGTACCCCGAGCACGATTGGATCGGCCGCCGGATGGCCATCGGCACGCTGCGGTTGCGCTTCACCGAGGCGTGCGACCGCTGCCCGATGATCACCAAGGAGACTCCTACTGTCCCGCATGACCGCGCCGTGCTGCGCTGGGTCGCCCGCGAGCTCGGCAACGCCCTCGGCGTGTACGCGGCGGTCGAGAAACCCGGCCATGTCCATATCGGGGACAAGGCCCGCTGGCTCGACTGAATGCCATCAACTGTGACTGACCACTCCAGTGCCGTCTGGCAACTGGAGTGCTCAGTAGGCAGATGGTTGGCTGTGACGTCTACCAGCGGTCCCATCGTGGTCTTACGGCGGTACCACCTGTAAAGGCAGCGGTACGGACCGGTTCCAGTTGACCCCGCCGCCGAGCAACGCGTCGCGGATGGGGGGCCAGGTCAAGCCGTCCGCGGCGGGGCCGATCTTCACGACTCGGGGCCGACTGAAGCCGACATGGTGGGGCCGCTGAACAACACCAGGGCCAGACCACATTCCGCTGGCCCGGCGCAGGGGGCAGCTACGCCTACGCCAACCCCGCCACAGGGACCTCGTTCGCGGTCACCAAGAACCGTCTCACCCTCGGCTTCGCCACCGCACAACGCCTCTCGGACATCGTGACCCTCGAGCTCGGCTCGCCCGCCTGATGCTGGCGCTGTGATCGGATAGGTTCGCCGGGCCGGGCCAAGCCGTGGTCTTGATAGAGCGTCCACCCCAGCGGATGCCCTTCTCGCTGCGGATGCGGGCGCGTTCCTCGCGTTCGGCTGCCAGGACGTCGTGGTGGCGGACGTTGGCGCTGCGCCGACGCAGGTGGGCGTGCAGAGCCGCGACTGGCCGTGGTCGAGGTCGCAGCCGCCGATGACGACGCCGCACTCGCCGTCCAGAAGCTGCTCGCCACGCGGTGGGCGAACGCGACAGGCCCCCCGATGCCCCTCACCATCAGGCTGGTCCCCCGCCCAACAGATCGAACCCGACCCGCACCAGCCCGCCTCCAGGTGGGTCATCACCGCATACCAGACGCTCGCCTCGCGCACCGACGGCCGGGCCCGGTGCTCCGCGAGCATCGCCAACAGCGAAGTGAGGGCCATCAGCTCCCACAGCATCAAGAGGATGGAGACCGAGGAGGCTGCAAGTGCCAGCAGCAGACTCAAGGCGAACAGCGGCAGCACTGCCTGCGCGCCCCGCGAGCCGAGGCCGTGCGCGCCGTCTCCGGCCACGTAGCCGATGCCGTAGACCGCCACCACGGCCCCGGCCACCGCCATGAATAAGCCCGACAGCGCGTCCGCCGCCACATGCGCCCCGGCCAGCGGGAGCAGCCCGGAGATATCGGCCGACCAGCGGCCTCTTCCCATTGCAGCCACACCCGACGCACCACCAGCCACCCCCACACCCGACATCAACACACCCACCACCGCGCTGCACACCCGCTGCGGCAGCACCAGTCCGGCCGACGCACCCGCCACGCCCGGCCCGGTGGCTGTCGCGAGGGCGACCGGAATCAGGCTCACCGCCCAGTCACTCTCCTCAACGCCGCAGTGATCTCCTCCGGCCGAGGCAGGCACCCAGGCACTGCCAGATCCACCGGTACAACGTCGGCCGCGGCGACCTGCACGCCATGGCCGCCCGCGAACTGCCCGCAGTTGATCGCGCAGTCGCCGACCGCGATCACCAGCCGCGGCTCACCCATCGCGGCGACCGTACGGCGCAGCGGCTCGGCCATGTTCCCCGGTGACGGGCCCGGTCACCAGTGCCACGTCCGCGTGCCGGGCGAGGCCACCAGCCGCGCCCCGTACCGCTCGGCGTCATAGACGGGATTGAAGGCTCCCGCGATCTCGATTTCGCAGTCGTTGCAGGAGACCGCGGCCACGCGGCGCGCCTGCACCGATCCGCCCAGTTCGCGTGCCGCGGGCGACTGTTCGCCCCTCCGGCCGGGGCAGGGCGGGCTCGGCCGCCCGCCCGGTGTCGCGGATCTTGCGCAGCAGGCCCATGAACCCTCCCTGACACGGTGAGGTCTTGTCCGCCGGTGTCCAACAGGCCACCGGCGTTACGGCACTTAGGCGCTGTTTCTCGGATCTCCTGATGTGAGTGGGGTGTTGGGGTCAGGCTGGCTGTATGGGCCGTGGGGATTTAACGAATGCGGAGTGGGATCGGCTGGAGTCGTTCTTACCTCGTGGTGGTGCGCGTGGGGGTCGGTGGAGTGATCACCGCCGGGTCATCAACGGGGTGCTGTACCGGGTGCGGACGGATGTGCAGTGGCGGGACCTTCCCGAGCGGTTCGGACCGTGGGAGACCGTCTACGAACGGCATCGCCGCTGGTCGGCTGACGGAACGTGGAAGATGCTCCTGTCGAAGGTCCAGGCCGCCGAGGACGCCGTGGGCGGAATCGACTGGGACGTGTCGGTCGACTCAACAGCGGTCAGGGCCCACCAACACGCCGCCGGCGCAAGGAAGACGCTCCCGGCCGCGATTGCTCAAAAGGGGGCCGCCCCAGGGACGAACCAGGTCGATCCAGTCTTGGGGAAGTTGCTCGTCCGGCTGGAGGAGGTGGTCAGATCGGCGAATGCCTGGGACGTTCCCGCGGAGGGTTCACCACCAAGGTCCATCTCGACGCCGACGGACGAGGCCGGCCCATCGCCTTCATCCTGACTCCCGGGCACTACGGTGACGGCCCCCAGTTCGAACGCGTGCTGGAACAGATCACCGTGCCCCGCACCGGAGTCGGACGGCCCCGCACCCGCCCTGACCACGTCCTGGCGGACAAGGCCTACACGTCCCGGCGAAACCGCCGTTACCTGCGACGACGCGGAATCCAGCACACCATGCCGGAACGACTCGACCAGCAAAGACACCGGCACAATCGAGGCTCCCGAGGCGGCCGGCCCACCGGCTTCGACAGCGAACGCTACAAGAAACGCAACACCGTCGAACGCGCCATCAACCGACTGAAGAACTTCCGCTCGCTCGCCACCCGCTACGAGAAACGCGCCTACATCTACCTCGACACCGTCACCCTCGCAACCCTCCTCATCTGGCTCCGCACATGACCCGAGAAACAGTGCCCAGGGGGTGAAGCGGCCACTTCCCGCACCACAGACGGGAAGCGGCCGCCTATTGAGGGCCGTCGCTAGGACGGCGGTTTCGCCTCCGACTGGGCGGTCTGCAGATCGGCGAGCAGCTCGGCCTGTCCGGCGAGCACGCCAGACAGGATGGTGCGCGCCACCCGCAGCAGTTCTGCCACGTGCGGGCTGGTCAGCGAGTAGTAGACGGTCGAACCTTCCTTGCGGGTCACCACGAGATTCGCCCGGCGCAGTACCGCGAGCTGCTGCGAGAGATGGGCCGGCTCGATTCCCACCTCGGGCAGCATCTCCGCGACCGCATGCTCACGCTCACTCAGCAGCTCCAGGACCCGGATGCGCGCCGGGTGGCCGAGGGTTTTGAAGAACTCGGCCTTGAGTTGGTACAGCGGCGTGCTCATCGTGCCGTCTCCTGTCCGGCGGAGCAGTAGGGCCGTATCGGCCAGTCCTCGGCGTATCGCGTCCACCCATTCGTCACACACATGCGGACCATCCTCGCCCGTGGCCCCGGCCCCGCCGAATCCGAGCACGAGAACCGGGCCGCCCGAAACAAGCGGCGACGACATCACTAATTGCTAAGATTAGCAACTCCATACGTGGTGTGAGAGAGGCATGCGTGAGAATCATTGCGCTGCGCGGTACCGACGTCGCCTGGTTCAAGCGCCCCGCCTGCCGTCTCAAGTGCCGGCCCAGCGCTGTCGGCCCGGACGGGCAGTGCCCGCGGTGCGACAAGGCACGCATGCCGAAGCTGTCCTTCGGCAGCCGCAGTGCCATACCTGCGTCGGACGGCAAGCGGAGCTGACCCACGCACCGCATACGGATCCGCACAGGAAGGTGGGGCATGGGTGACTGGGCCGTCCAGTGCGGCAGCGGGATCCGCTTCGAGTGGGGTCCAGCCGGAGCGGGTCGCCTCGTCACCGAGGCCGCCTGTTTGGTCATTGTCGATGTGCTGTCCTTCACCACGACGGTGAGTGTCGCCGTCGGGCAGGGCATCCGGGTCCTCCCGTTCTGGATGCCCGCCGACCCTGCCACCACGGCCGAGCGGACCGCATCGCAGAAGGCCGCGGCCAGTTACGCGCAGCTGTGCGATGCGCGGCTGGCCGTTGCCCGCACTGCCGTCACACCCGACAATCCTTGGTCCCTCTCCCCAACACACCTGCGCCGCGCCCCGTACGTCGCCCGCCTAGTGCTGCCGTGCCCGAACGGCGCGGCGATCACCGCGGCCCTGTCACCGCGTGCGCTGGTGGTCGCCGCCTGTCTGCGCAACATAACCGCGGTCGGCAGCTGGCTCACCGCCCGCGGCTACGGCACGCCCGAACAACCGGTAGCCGTGATCGCCGCAGGCGAGCAATGGCCGGACGGTACCCTGCGCCCCGCGCTGGAAGACCTGTTCGGCGCCGGCGCCCTCATCTGCGACCTGCACGCCCAGGGCGCGGGACCGCTGTCCGCCGAGGCGGCCGCCGCGAAAGCGGCCTACGAGGGGACCGCCGACCTCACCCACGCGGTCGCCGCCAGCGTGTCCGGCCGTCAGCTGACCGCTGCGGGCTTCACCGAGGACGTAGCCATCGCCACCGAGGAGGACACCTGCGCCCTCGTGCCCGTCCGGGACGGCGATGGCGCCTTCGCCCCCGGCTGAACCCGGCGATCACTCTCCCGCATAAGCTCCGCTCGGCCACCCTGTCGTCTGCCACTCGTTGCGCCGTTGCCGGGACCGTAGTCAGGTCTCAGCATTCCGGATGTTTCCGCCCGGAAGGTCCATCTCGTCACCAGAGCGTGAGGGCTTCGGCTTGAGTACGGTCTCTCGCTTCCGTCTGCCGCTGGTGCGGCAGGGTTGCGCCACCTGTCCGCGACGCCTCCGCCTTGCGGCGGGGGCGGGTGGTGCGGGTCTTCTGGTCGGCTCCACGAGGCTTCGACACCGCTTGGGCGTCCTGGTCTCCGGCCACTCCGGTACCCGTTGTTGCGGCTACCGCGAGCGCGGCGAGGTTGAGTGCGGCGTTGTCGTCCCGGTCGATGACCAGACCGCAGGCGTCGCACTGGTAGGTCCTCACGTGCAGCGACAGTGTGGCTTTCACCGCGCCGCACCCGGAACAGGTCTTCGAGGAGGGGTACCAGCGGTCCGCCGCGATAGTGCGGGTGGCGTGGCGCTGGCGGGTCTTGTAGGTGAGCTGGCGGCGGATCTCCCCGAACCCGGCGTCGGCGATCCTTCGCGCGAGACGCCGGTTGCGGAGCATCCCGGCGACGTTGAGGTCTTCGACCACGACCGTGCCGTACTCGGCCGCCACGGCGGTGGTGAGCTTGTGCAGGGCGTCCGCGCGGAGGTTGGCCACCCGGTGATGCACCTTGTTGCGGGCGGCGTTGGCCTTCTCCCGCCGCTTCGACGGCTTCTGCCCGGTCCGCCGGTCGGGGCCCTGACGGCGGGACACGGTCCGGGAGGCGCGGCGCAGCTGCCTGCGTGCTCGGTCGTAGTGCCCGGGATTCGCGACGGTTCGGATCTCGCCCGTGCTGTCGGCCATGACCGCGAGGGTCTTCACCCCCAGGTCGATACCGACCGCCACGTCCGGCCGCGCCACGCGTTCGAGGTCCCGCTTGACCTCGGCCTGGAACGAGACGAACCAGCGTCCGCGCTCGTGCCGCACGGTCGCGGACAGGATCCGGGCCGTCCCGGCCTGGACGCGGGCAAGGAGCTTCACCGTGGGCTCGTGGGTGCGGATCGTGTCCAGCCGGGGCAGGGTGACGTGACGGCCGTCAGCGTCCACGCGGATCACGCCGGTGGTGAACCGGCAGGCAAGGCGCGCCTTGCGCTTCGACTTGAACCGCGGCGCACCCATCCGCTTGCCGCGCCGCTTGCCGTTCTTGGACTTCGCGTAGTTGTCGAACGCGGCCGACGCGTTCGCCAGGCCGGTGGAGTACGCCTCCTTGGAGTTCTCCTCCCATCAGGCGGCGAACCTCGGATCGGTGTGCTTGGCCTTGTTGAACGCCTTCCGCAGCGCGGGCAGCGACCACGGCCGCCACTTGGTCAGCCCGGCCTCGCCGATGCCGTAGGACTCCTCTGCGCGGCGCTGCCACCAGATGGCGGTCACCCAGCCGACGGCCCAGTTGTAGACGGCACGCGCCGCAGTGCGAGCGCAGGGCATGCTCCTGGGCGGCGTTCGGGTCCAGTGCGAAGCGGAACGCCTGCACCACGAACCCGGGCTGAGGCTGGAACTTCTTCACTCGGCGGCCTCGCCGGTCGCTACGGCCACCGCGCGGGCAGCCCGGTTCTTCGCGGCCCGCCGCCCGTACCGGCGCGCGCACATGGAGGTGAGCACCTCGGTGATGTCGCGTACCAGGTCATCGGCGGTCTCGGTGGGGTCGAGGACGACCAGGCGCCGCCCGGACGCCGACAGCGCGGCCTCCAGGTGCTCGACGCCGAACCGGGCCAGCCGGTCACGGTGCTCGACCACGATCACCGCCGCCTGCGGGTCGGACAGCACCCGGTGCAAGGCGGTCTGGTAGCTCACGCCCTGCTGACGGGCCCACTCCGAAAGCTTCACGAAACCAAGTACGCGAGACGCACGACTAGGGATGACTATGAATGACTAGAAAATCTGTAGCAGCTTTCGCCCTGTGGCGGCTCGCCGTGCCGCGGGCTGTGGGCAGCGAGCGCGCCGGCCCGGTCAGGGTGCACGGGGATGGACGGGCAGTCCGTGCCGGGAACGAGGTATCCGTCAGCAGGGATCGCGGCCAGTTCCAGGTTGCGGCCCGCTTCGGCGAGGCGACGGGCCGCTTCGATGATGGCCAGCTGCCCCTCGGCCGACCAGCTGCGCAGTGCGGTCAGGTCGACGATGACCGGACCACTTCCTCGTCCCACCACCCAGCCGACGGCACCCGCAAAGCGGTGGACGGCGTCCGGGCCCAGGTATCCGGAGACGGACAGGATGCTGAGGTCCTGTTCGACGGTGTAGCGCCACTCGATGGTCATGGTCGTCAACTTCCCTGCACGGTCAGCCTGTTGGTTCAGAGGGGGAGGGTGATCCAGATGCTCTTGCCCTTGCCGTCGGCGTCGCTACGGACGACCGCGGTGCCGCCCAGACCGAGGGTGAGCTCCATGACGGTGGCCAGGCCGCCCGCCCCGGTGTCGGTGATCGCGCCGTACAGCGCGGGCTGGTAGGGGTGGCGGTCGTGGACGGCGAAGGCCAGGCAGTCCTCGCTGGCTGCGTAGATGACGGTCACCTGAGGGGAGAGCGCCGCGGCGTGCCGGACGCTGTTGGTGACCAGCTCGCTGAGGATCAGCAGGGCCGGGCCGACGGTGGGATGGCGCGGGTTTATGCCCCACTCGGCCAGGGCCTGCTCGGCGGTCTCCCGTGCCGTGCGGACCGCGGACGGCATCGTCGGCAGGGTCAGCACATGCCGGTAGGGCAGGGCGTCGAGCCGGGCACTCATCACGCCTCCGCGCGGGCAAGGCGGAATCCGGTCACGGTCTTGGGGTGCAGGCGCAGCAGTGTGTCGTGCGGGCCGTGCGTCCAGCCGGTGAGAGTGCGCTGGTAGTGGGCGGCCTCGTCGGGATCGGTGATCACATCGAGGCGTCCGGCGACGGTGGCCGTCCAGCCGGTACCACCGACCGCACGGATCTCGTCCACGTGATACGTCGCTGTCGCCGGGACTGCGGCCGCTGGCGTGGGCGTGCGCACCACCAGCCGCCCGAACTCCCACGTGTGCCGACCCGGCCGGATGACGGTCGTCTCCCGCTGTGTGTATACCAGCCGTCCCAGTGAACTGCCCTCGATGAGCCACATGGCCTCGGCCCCGGAAACCTCGACCACGCGCAAGAGCGCGGGTGGAGTGCTCATCCGACTGTTTCCTCTGCCTTCTCGCTCACCGATCGCGGCTTCCGGACGGGCAGCGGCGGCAGCAGGCCGACGCCCTCCAGGTAGATGCGGGCGCCCTGGATCGCTTCGGGCGTGGTGGCGTACTCGCCTCCCTTGAAACGCAGCAGTTCCAGCGCGCCGACCGAGTGCAGAACCTGACGCTGATCTGAGCGGATCCCGGAAGCCATGACGACGATGCCTCGCCGGTTGAGCTTGGTGACCGCGTCCTTGAGGACAAGGGCGCCGGTGGCGTCGATGGTCGTCACCCGGGACATCCGCAGGATGACGACGCGGACGTCGGCGACCTCGGCCAGCTCAAGGAGGAAGCGGTGGGCGGCGGCGAAGAACAGCGGACCGTCGATGCGATAGGCGACGATGTGCTCGGCGAGCAGCGCGTGCTCTTCGACGCCGTGGTCGCCGCGGTCGAGCGGCACTTGGTCCAGGCGGGCCTGCTTGGCCACCGCGCGCAGGGCGAGTGCGCCCGCGACGACCAGGCCGATGATCACGGCGTAGACGAGGTCGAGCGCGAGCGTCGCGACGGCGGTCAGCACGAGGATCAGGGCATCGGAGCGGGTGGCCTTCGCCATCGCGCGCAGCGAGCCGACCTCCACCATGCGGATCGCAGTGGCCAGCAGCACGCCCGCGAGCGCGGCCAGCGGAATCCTGGACACCAGGGGCGCGGCCGCAAAAACAATCACCGCGAGGACCGCAGCGTGGACAAGGGCCGCCAGCCTGGACCCGGCGCCGGTACGGACATTGACCGCGGTCCGTGCGATCGCGCCGGTCGCCGGAACGCCACCGAACAGCGGGGCGGCGATGTTGGCCAGGCCCTGCCCGAACAACTCGCGGTCCGGATCATGCTTCTGACCGACCGTCATGCCGTCGGCGACCGAGGCCGACAGCAGGGACTCCAGAGCTGCCAGCGACGCCACCGCCACCGCCGGAGCAAGCAGAGAGCCGAGGGCGCCCAGGTCCACGAAGGAAAGCGAAGGCGCGGGCAGTCCGGAGGGCAGGTCCCCGATCGGCTTCGCCGCGTCCAGGCCCGCCGTCTGCGCCACGAGGGTCGCCGCAATCACCGCCAGGATGGAGAAGGGGATCGTGGGCCGCCAACGAGCGCCCATCAGCATCACGGCGGCGACCGCCAGAGCAAAGGCGGCGGCGGTCCAGTTCGGGTTCTTCGCGAACTCCTCCAGGGCCCGCCAGGTCACCACGAGGACGCGGTCGCCCTCCGGCTTGGGCACCCCCAGAGCGTTGGGGATCTGCTGCAGGCCGATCACGCAGGCGATGCCGAGAGTGAAGCCCTCCACGACCGGCGCGGGCACGTACTGCATATACTTCCCAGCCCGGAGCAGGGCGAGCGCCACGAGCATCCCACCCGCCATCAGCCCCACGGACAAAACACCAGACGGCCCGTGCTGCGCGACGATCGGCACCAGCACCACCGTCATCGCGCCCGTCGGCCCGGACACCTGCAGGTTCGATCCGCCGAACACCGCGGCGAGCGCACCGGCGACGACCGCGGTCGCCAGCCCCGCCTCGGCACCGAGCCCGGAGGAGACGCCGAAGCCGAGTGCGAGCGGCAGCGCGACGATCGCCACTGTGAGGCCGGCCAGCAGGTCCCGGCGCGGGTCGCGGCGCATCTCCGCCAGATCGGAACGACCGGGCATGAGCGCGGCGAACCGGCTCCCGATCTTCGTGAGGGCAGACGTCATCGCGCGGCGACCCCGGCTTCCCGCAGCTCGGCCAGCAGTACGTTGCGCCCGGCCAGCATCTCCGTCAGGATCCGGCGAGCGGCCCCCAACAGGTCGGCGACGTCCCCACCGGCCAGCTCGTACACAACCGTCGAGCCCTCCCGCGTGGAGGCAACGATCCCGGAGCGGCGCAACACCGCCAGCTGCTGCGACAGGCTGGACGGCTCCACCTCGATCGCGGCCAGCAGATCCCGTACCGGCAGCGGCCCGTCCTGCAGCAGCTCCAGCACTCGTATCCGTACGGGATGCCCCAGCATCCGGAAGAACTCGGCCTTGGCCTGGTATAGCGGAACGGACACAACCCCTCGGCTTCCCCAACAGCGCCCCACCCCGGGGCAAGCGACGGCTGTGCCCGCGGCTACCTGCGGGCACAGCCAACACAGCATCTAATCAATTGCGAAATTTTGCAATTCAGCATCTGATTATCACCGTGCTGAATCCTCCACGCGTGGGGCGGCGGGTCAACCGGAAGCAGCGCTGCCGTCAGGTGACAGGTGACAGGTGACAGGTGACCGATCGTCCACCACCGGTCGCGGATCAGGCCCTCCTGACGACGCTCGATTTAAGTTGTATTGCCCCTAAACCATCCGATCTTGCAGTCGATGTCGTGCCCGTCGACACCGTCGACCAGCAGGATGCTGCGCACCTTCGTGCCCACCTTGATCCCCGAAGTGCTCCCCCTAGACCTTGAGCGCCTTGACGATCACGACACTGCCGCCGTCCTGCAGCACATTGCCGACGGAGTCCTTGACAACCCCGCTCCCCCGCGGCGCCCACGGCCTCCGCACCACCCTCCGCGGGAATCCATTCGTGGCCGCACTCCGGGCACACCGCAAGGGCGTTCATCTCGTACTCAGGTTGAACTCGTGGAGTCCGGCGGTCTGATCGCGTCCTCGTCCATGGTCAGACCGGTGGGTGGCAGACAGTCGTCGACCAGATGAGGCCAGCGCTGGATCTTCTTCAGTTTCCGCTGGATCACGCGGGTGAGGTGCGTGAGGTCGGCGGCGGCGAAGTCGGCCAGGTGCCGCTTGAGGAGCGACCAGATCCCCTCGGCCGGGTTCAGCTACGGTGCGTAAGAGGGCATCTGGAAGATCTGCAACCAGTCCTGTTGCTCCTCGGCGAAGTCCGCCAGCTCCTTCACCAGGTGCACGTTCAGGTTGTCCCAGCACCACACCACCGGGGTGTCGAGCTGGATGTGGGTCATGACGATCAGGTCGCGGTACTGGCGCCAGGAGAACGCCTTCGGCTCTCCCCGGCGCCCGTGCCAGATGTGCCGCTTGTAGAAGAACCTGGAGCGGTGTCCGACGCGGTAGAAGACCACGCCGGCGATGTGACCCGTCCTCGGTTGCGTCCGCGCGCCCGCACCACCGGCCGTGCTCCGCGCGGTGCCCAGGTGTGTCCCTTCGGCGGCCTCAGCCCCTGGCCTGCCTCGTCCTCGAAGCAGATGTGGGCGCCCAGGTCCGCCGCGATCCTTTTACCTGCGGCCACACCTTCGCCTTCCACACCTCGATCGCCTCGTCGTCGCGTTCGATCGCCCGCCGCAGGGGCAGCTGCGCGGACCAGCGCTGCCGCCGCAACAGCTTCCACACCTCCTGGATCGTGTACCCGATGCGGAACATCCGCCCGATCAGGAGCTTGACCCGCTTCAGTGTCCACCCTTGGAACCCGTCGTCCCAGCCGTGCACGAGCGGGCCTCGCTGCAACTCCCGCTCCAGCCGCTCCCACTGCCGGGAGCCCCTTCGAGCGCAGAGCTTCCGCACCGCCCTCCTCCCACTCCCGCCGCCAACGTCGCACCGACCGCGACGTCACCCGAAGCCCTCTCGCGACGGCCTCGGTCCTCTCACCGCGGGCGAACCGTTCGGCCGCCTCAAGGCGCACCCGCTCCCGCCTTTCCTGCTCCTTGGGCGTCAGCCCGTCACCATGCGCGTACCGCAACGATCAAGAACCGTCACCGCCACCTGAGCCGAAGCCCAGTACTGGTCACCGGTGAAGCCGGATGAGCTGGCCGACAGGACGAGGCGAGGCAGCCTTGTTGGCACCAACGAGGCATTCAACTTCTCACAGATGCTCATTCAGCAGCCTTTCTGTCACCACTACCGAAGATCGAGAGTTTGTCCGGCTTCCCGACCTGGTCGCCGCCGTCCGCCACGCCGTCGCCTTGCCCGTCATCGCCGCGGGCGGAATCGCCACGCCGCCGACGTGACGGCCGTGCTGCGCGCTGGCGCGGTGGCCGCCATGGTCGGCACCGTTCTGCTGCGCACCAGGAGAGCGGACTCGACCGGGGCTCAGGCCGCTGCTGCCGCCTTGGCTGCCTCCGACGGATGCAGCCAGGTGGGCTTGGAGCCACACGCGGCCTGGACGAACAGGCGGGGCGCTACGACTGGAGCGTCCATCCCCCTTCGGCAGTCGGCTCGCGCTTACCCCTTGCGTGATCAGCGACGACCCTCCATTATCAGGAATCCTGATATTTGAAGTTTGTAGCGATGGGGTCCCAGTCATGTCATTCAGGCCCAGAATCCAGGCCAGAGGGGTTCAGCTGTTGCTCGGCCGCATGATGAGCCGCGTGCACAAGGATCTGCGCTTCACCGACATCCCGAAGCGCACGGAATCCATCCGGGTGGAGACCGGCGCCGGACTGGTGACGTGCACCGTCTACCGCCCGTCGGCCGCCGCAGCCCCTGCCCCCGTGTACGTCAACTTCCACGGCGGCGGGTTCGTGATCACCCGCCCCGAGCAGGACGACCACATCTGCCGCTACATAGCCGCCACGGCCGACTGCGTGGTGATCAACGTGGACTACGCCGTCGCCCCGCAGCGGCCGTACCCCGCAGCCGTCACCCAGGCGTACGACGTCACCGCCTGGGTGGCCGAGAACGGCAGCGCCAACAACTGGGACGGTTCGCGACTCGCCGTGGGCGGACACAGCGCCGGGGCCAACCTGACCGCCGCGGTCTGCCGCACCGCTCGGGACCGCGGCACCTTCGCGCCCCGCCTCCAGATCATCGACTCGGCACCCCTCGACCAGCTCGCCGACCCGGCCACCAAGCAGTCACCCATCGTCAAGCCCCTGCTTACCCCTCAGCTCATGCGGGTCTTCACCGCCGCCTACGTCTCTGACCCCGCCGACCTGGCCCATCCGCTGGTGTCGCCCGGACTGGCCGACGACCTCGCCGGGCTGCCGCCCGCCCTGGTCATCACCGCGGAGAACGATCGCCTGCGCAACGAGGGCGATGCGTACGCCAAGGCCCTGGAAGCTGCCGGCGTTCCAGTCACCCACCGTTGCTTCGAGGGTGTCGACCACTACTTCACCCACACCGGCCCGGTACCGGCCGGGAAGGAAGCCATCGACCTGATGGCCACCACCCTGCGCACGGTACTCACCGCCTGACCGCCGACAGGGGCCGACAGCCCTTGTGTCGACACGCTGCCTTGGTGACACCTATCGTGCTTCGGCCCACCACCGGACTCCACGAGTTCAACCTGAGTAGGAATCAGTGACACCCTTCGGAGACGGAGACGGGCCGAAGCTCGAGATCGAAGAGATCAAGTCGAAGGTCCAAGTATTCCTGCGCAACAAACTGAAGTTGGAAGTCTCGGAGCACAAGACGCTCATCCCAACCAGGTTGCGCATTTTCTCGGTTACGACACCAGGGCCCAGTTGGCCGATGACAAAATCTCTAGGAACCGCCGCCGGTAATTCAACGGTCGAATCGACCCGTTCGTGCCCTGACAGGCGCTCACGCAGCGATGCGCTCTCCACATGAGCAAATACAAACCGGCACTGCTTTGGCTCGGTGATGCACGACGACGATTTCATCATCGCCGCCAAATCCGATTGGCGGCTGCCCGTCCACGTCGCAACCGCTGAGGCGGGGACAAGACTGCCCTGGCGTTCGAGGCTGGGCCACAGGGCTTGAGCGTCAGGAGACCCGTTCGGCTCCGCCGGGGGTGAGGGCCGGTCGGGGGTCTGCCTGCTGGAGTTCGGCGAGCAACTCGCTCTGGCCAGTGATCAATTCGGTCAGGATCCGGCGAGCCGCACGCAAGAGCTCGGCCACATCACCGCCTGCAAGGGCGTAACTGACAGTAGAGCCCTCCCGAATGGACACCACGATCCCAGAGCGTCGCAGTACGGCCAATTGCTGGGAGAGACTGGACGGTTCGATCTCAATCTCGCTGAGCAGGTCGCGGACAGAGACAGGGCCATTTTGCAGCAGTTCCAGGACCCGGATGCGTACCGGGTGTCCGAGCATCCGGAAGAACTCGGCCTTGGCCTGATAGAGGGGGACCTGCATGATCAATCGCTCCCTGCTGCCGCATTCGACGGGCTGCATCCGGGCGCGGCGGCCCTGTACGTGCCACCGCAGGCGGTCTTGCTGACCGATCCTCGCGCATCCGGCCCCGCACGCCCATGGGATTGATCTGATCTCAATGTGCCCAGTTGAAGAAATCTTCAAGTCGTGGGCGTGCAGGACCTTGGAGCACCCAGCCTTCTACACGTCCAGTTGGGTCTCGACACTCTTGAGCTGGTGGCGGGCCATTGCGAGGTTCGATTTCTTCTTGTCGAGTACGAGGTAGAGGAACAAGCCGTTGCCACCACGGCCCTTGAGCGGCCGGAGGATGTGATATTGGCTGCTGAGCGTGATCAGGATGTCCTCGATCTCAGCCTTGATTCCGAGATGTTCCATGGTGCGGGTCTTGGCCCGGATCACGTCCGTGTTGCCCGCCGCCGCAACAGTCAGGTCGAGATCCTTGCTACCCCCCAGAGTGCCCAGTGCCATACCGCTGGTGTAGTCGACCAGAGCCGTTCCTAAAGCGCCCTCGATCGAAGCTATGATCTCCTTGAGGCAAATCTCCACATTGCTCATTCGTTGTCTCCTCCTTGTCACCGCGAGGCTCAGGCGTCGCCCTCCTCGCCGATGCCCCGGACCCTACGTAGCGCCTGCGGCCAGCAACCCTGTTGTTCCGGTACTGGCCGAGGGAGCCCCAGAAAGTCGGATAATGGGGCATCTGCGACCGCTCATGCTCGGCGGGCGACCACCGGAACCACAACGGCTGAGACAGACGGAGAAAGCCGCGATCGCTGCTGCGCCGCCACCAGCGGCCGGCTCGACGGCCGGCGGGGAGTTCCTTTCCGTGCTGCTGGCCTCTGAGGCCCCGATCTACGGCAGGTTCGGCTACGGACCGGCGACCTACACCGCGCAGCTGACAGTGCCGCGCCACAAGGCCGCCCTCGCCGTTCCCCGGGCACACGCAGTGGCCGACGCACCAGCGGCCCGCTCGGACAACGGCCCGGTCGAGGTGCTGCGTCGGGCCGAGTGCGGCGAGATTCTGGAAGAGGTCTACGACCGGTACCGCCGCGCCCAGCCCGGCGCGCTGTCCCGTCCGCACCGCTGGTGGGCCTTGCGCGCGGGGCAGCCCCCGATCTCGCCGGCGCCGCGCTACATCGCCGTCCACCGGGACGCCGACGGCGTCCCGGACGGGTACGCCAGCTACTCGGCCGAGTCCGGCACCCTGACGGTCGACGAGACCATCGCCACCGACGACGCCGTCTTCACGGCCCTGGCCCGGTTCGTACTCGGACACGATCTGGTCTCCCAGGTCGTGTTCAAGCACGTCCCGCCCGGGCACCCCCTGCGCTGGCAGTTCGCGGACTTCCGCGCCGGCGAGGTGAGCAGCGACATGGACTGGCTCTGGGTGCGACTGCTGGACGTCCCGCGTGCTCTGACCGCGCGCGGCTGGTTCACGGACGGCGAACTCGTCCTCGACATCGACGACCCGTTCTTCGGCGAACACGGCCGCTACCTGCTGACCGTCCGGGACGGCAAGGCCGACTGCGTCCCCACGGACCGGAAGCCCGACCTGTCCATGGACGTGCGCGACCTGGGCTCCGTCTACCTCGGCGGCACCGCCCCGAGCACGCTCGTACGTGCCGGACACATCCAAGCCCACCACCAAGACGCAGCCACCCTCGCCGACTCCCTCTTCCGCACCGACCGTCCCCCACACTGCCTGCACTGGTTCTGACCGCGCGCCCGCCGACCCTGCACAAGTCTCGACGGCCCATAGCCACCCGTCGGAGCGAATGCTGCCGACGGGCGAAGTGGCAAGTGGGTCCAGCCAGGAGCAGGGGCGAGGACGGCCGGGCTGGAGCAGGCACACCGCCACGAACGGCCGGACAACCTCGCCTCTAGTGACAAACCGTTAGATGCCCCTACGGTCCGGGCGCGGGGCAAGGGTTTGGACGTGCTCGTGGCGAACGCTGCGGTCGGTGCGTTCGTGACGTTGGAACAGACCACCGAGGAGCACTTCGACCAGACCTTCGCGGTCAACGTCCGAGGCACGCTGTTCACCGTGCAGAAGGCGTTGCCGCTGTTCAACGACGGAGCCTCGGTCGTCCTGGTCGGTTCGACGGCCGGCGACCGCGGAGTGGAGGCGTTCGGCGCGTACGCGGCGTCGAAGGCGGCCGTCCGGTCCTTCGCGCGGACGTGGTCCAACGAGCTCAAGGGCCGTGGCATCCGGGTCAACGCGGTCTCGCCGGCATGGATCGAGACTCCCGGGGGCACCGCCGCTTTCGGCGACGAGGAGACCGCCCGGGCCGTCAAGGAGAATGTCGCCGCGACCGTGGCCAAGGGCCGCATGGGCCAGCCCGAGGAGGCCGCCGCAGTCGTGGCCTTCCTGGCCTCGGAACAGAGCAGCTACGTCGTCGGCGCGAACATCTATGTCGACGGTGGCACGAACCAGATCTGAACAGGCACCACACGATGGGTGGCATCTGAAGCGTTCCAGGTTCAATGCCGCTACTACCAGCTAGTACGGCGGCTGTTAAGGCGGACCACGAGAGGAGGCTTCCTGACCTGGGGCGATGAACCTTGCTGAGGGATTCTGTCGGTCCAGCCGGACGGCGCTCTCTACGTCCAGGTTATCGGGTTGCGTCTCAAGGCCCAGGTCAGTGCCGATGGTTCGGGGGTGGTCGGGGTTGCCGGGGCACAGCTGCTCGCGGATCTTTCTGATGTCACCGAGCTTGCGGCCGCGTGCTTCGCCGCGCTTCTAGAGCTGTCTCACGTCATGCCATAGCGAGTTCGTCTCAGGAAACGTGTCATTTCCTCAGGTGCAGGCCGAGCTCTCCGGTCCGCACCCAGGGCAACTACTCATGGCTCGGGGCCCTTGCGAGGTCTGAGGTCAGTCAAGTTCCATGGGCCCGTAGCGGGCGACTGCCGCTCCTGTCTGCAAGGCCCAGTAGCGGTCTCCGTATGACCAGTGCCACCACTCAGTGGGGTAATTGACCAGGCCGGCAGTGGTGAGCGCAGTGCTCAGGATGCCCCGATGGGAGCGAGCCTTGTCGCTGATGTTGTCGGCCTGCGTGTAACAGGCGCCCGCACTCTCCTCCGGAGTCGCGTTCATACGAGTGCCCATGTCAATCTCACGCCCGCCGGCATCAGCGAGCGTCACGTCAACAGCAGCCCCGGCGCTGTGCGGTGCGATCTCGGGCGGGGATACGTAACGGCTGGCTGCCGAACGGACGTGCTCAGCAGCCCATTCCGGATGTTCGGCACGCAGTTGGGCTGCGTATTCATCGAAGTAGCGACGTTGAAGGGTCGGCGGGCGGTACCCCTCGACGAACAGCAGCCGCATTCCCTGAGGCAGCTGTGCCTGTGCTTTGAGGAGCCGGTCGAGCACTCCTTCCCGCAGGCGAGCGAAGGCACCAGCAGAATCATGCCACTTCCGCTCATCGACCAGCAGGAGGCTGTCTCGTCGCACATCCACAAGCCGTTCACCGCACTCCTGAACAGACACGGCCGCTACCCTCGGATCAGACATCAGAACGATCTCAGTCATGACGCGATCATCTCGCGGCTCTGTGTCGTCCTGACCATCTTCGATCACATGCTGTAGCAGGGAATCCACCACCCAGCAGCCGGTGAGAGCCTGGGCCGGGCAACAGCAGGTCCGCCAGGAAAGCTGGAAACGCTCACAGGGTGAAGAGAAATCGGCCTCAAGAACGTAGCCAGTCTCACGGCGATGTCGCATCCCACATCAGTCGGACATTGGTCGTCAGACTCCGACACGCATAACGAGGCCCTCCAGTCAGGCGGCGAAACCGACGTTCGTCACGTACTCGTACTGGCCCCACTGCGAACCGAGATCGACAACCTGTTCGACCCACGCGTCGTCCAGGTCCTGGGCGTCGCCGGCCGCCCATGCGGCGACGATGCGGTCCCACCGGCGGACGTTCATCGAGCGGAACTCCACCGCCCGCTGGCGGGGCCGGTCCACGGCAGACTGGTTGATCGGGTGGATTTCCACCCGGGTGCCGCGGCCTTCACGGTTGAGGCGGGCGGTCAGGTAGCGGGCGACGTTCTCCCGCCGCACGGTGCGGTACGCCTGCTCGATCGCAGCGAGGTTGCGGCGGGAGGGTGTACGGGTGCCGGCCTGCCAGGCACGCAGAGTGCGGTCGGTGACAGTCAGTCCGGCCGCGCGGGCAGCCTGGCGGGCGTGGGTGCTGCGGGTGAGGTAGTGCAGCCGGGCGAGTAGACCACGGCGGGCCGTGACGGGGGTGGCGATGTAGCCGGCGAGGGCGTCCAGCTGACGCGCGACGGCTTCGAAGCCCTTGATGCCGCGGGCACCATACTTGCCGAACTCGATGTTCCGCTCAGGCATCGTCTCTTCCGAATCCCTCGGGTTGATGGATCACTCTACGGGCTTGGGAGGGGCGATCGCCTGTCCCGGCGGCGCCCGTTGACGCCGGGACGGGGATCGGACTCAGGTGGGGTTCTCAGGGGGCTGCGGGGGCTGGTCTGGGTCGGTGCCGACGGTGTAGACGTCCTTGACCTTGACTTCGGTGACACCCCGGCCTTCGGGGAACACCGCGTGCCAGTCGCCGGCCACGTGCAGTTCGTCGGTGCCCATCGCCCGGACGACCAGCAGGCCTTCGTCGTAGGCGCGGTGGGCTTTCCACCACAGGTTCGCGAACGCCTGGGAGCGGATGAGGTGCATCCAGTCGGTGCGGTAGAGCTCCCGGTTGTAGTTCGACTCCCCCAGCGTGGACACGAACTTCGAGTACATCGCCTTCACATACTCCAGGGTGACCGTGTCGTCCTCGGCGATCGCGCGGTCCCGGGCGTCCTTCAGGGCGATGCGGAACTTCTCCAGCAGCCCCTCGGTGGCCCCCGACGTCCACGACTCGTGAATCTGAGGCGGGTCGCACAAGCCGTACTTCGGGCCGGACACGCGCAGCAGCAGGCGCAGGGTCGGCTCGGTCACCCACAGAGGGCCGGGTTCGTCGCGGTTGCCGATCGGGTCCGGCAGGTAAGCAACGTGGTCCCAGACCGGCGGGGTGATCAGGTGCAGGCCGGCGCGACGCCGGTCGTGGTGATCACCTGTGGTGTGTTCCAGCTGGCCGAGTGGCAGGTGGGTCTTGAGGGCAGACAGGTAGGCGCCGTTGATATCAAGCGCGGTGATCTCGTGCTCGCCGGAGGGAAGTTCCGGGCGGCTCCACTTCGGGCGGGCCTCCCAGATCTGGTCGGCGCCGCGGGCACTCTGCTTGCGCAGGATGTCCGGCAGCCACGGGTGTGCGACCACGTCGTAACGCCCGCCCTTACGGGTGTGGTCCAACAAGGCCATCGCGTCCGGGATCGCCCGCTTGATCAGCGCGGCGGTCGCCGCGTCGACGTCGCCGGAGTATTCGGCGAGCGCGGCCGCGACCGCGGAGCCGATCAGGTCCGGGGTGTCGGATGCCGCCAGCACCCGTCGGCCGACCGGCACGACCTTGACGCCGGACGCCGCCCGAACCGGCTTCCGGGCGGGCGCCGGCTGCCGCGGCTCCTTCATGAGCGCCGCGGGCTCCTCCGGCGGGGTGGGTGCGGGCGTGGCCGTGCCGCACTCGGCAGGGTCCAGGTGCTGCGGGAACCCCTCGACCTGCTGCCAGGCCGGCTGCCCGCACAGCACACACGGCTGAGGCGCGGACAGGACGCCGGAGTTGGCGTCGTCCGTGCCGACAGTCCCCTCCGCTTCCGCCAGGCCGTCATCCCCGGAGACGAGGGCGCCCCCAGCAGCGGGGACGGTGCCGTCGGCGGGGGCGACGGCAGCCGCGGCGGCATCCAGCTTGGTGCGGGCACCCTCAAGGAAGTACGCGTACTTCTCCCGCACCTCACCGCCCGGGTCCCGGCCTGCCTCCCAGCCCCCGACCGTCGACGGGCTCACGCACAGAGCCTGCGCAAGCTGGGCACGAGAAAGGTTCAGTTCCTCGCGCAGGAAGCGCCGCTCGGCGGCGGGCGGCAACGGAACCTCCTGCCCGGCTGCAGCAAGGAGGGCGTCGATCGCATCGAACTCCGCCATCACGCTCCCCCGTCCACAACCGCAGAGCGGGCACCGGGGACGTGGCGGCCGGGCACACGGCGACGTTCCGCGGGAAGCGCCTCGGCCGCCCGAGTCGGACCCGCCAGAAGATCATGCGCCGTGATCCCGTAATGCGCCGCGACCGCCTCACAGTCCGCCAGACTCCATGCGGCGGTGCCGGACTGACGGCGACTCACCTGCGCCTGACTCACCCCCAAAGCAACAGCCAGGCTGGTCTGCGACTCGCCGGTCACATGCAGCAGCGCTGCCACAGCGGACCGCACCCGCTCATCCAGACTCAAACCCATACCGCACACCATACCGATCACGGCTCATCACCTATTCGCTGCACGCATAGCGAGTTGAAAGCGGTGGCTGGACAGACGACATCAGGCGCTGTGCACCCGCCGGTGGACCTGTCATGGGCGCGGGCGGCGGGTGCGGATGGCTGTGTCGTAGGAGGGGGCGGGCACAATCGCTCTGGACACCGCCGCTCGCCCCGGGAAGGCTCCCATGCCCCGTATGACGCTCCGTCCCCATCAGGCCGAAGCCGTGGACAGCGTGGCCAGGTACCTCCAGTCCCCCGCCGGCGGCCGCCTCCCTTCCGAAGGGTTGAGAACGCAGGTGGTGGCCGCCACCGGGTCCGGCAAGACACTGATCGCCGTGGAAGCATCACGCCGACTTGCCGCACGGCGTGTGCTGGTCCTGGTACCGACCCTCGATCTGCTGACCCAGACGACCCGCGCGTGGCGCCGTGGTGGGCGTCGGGGGGCGATGGTGGGGGTGTGCTCGCTGCGGGCGCAGGAGAGCGACGGGGTGCCGTGTACGACCGATCCGGACGAGCTGGCCGCGTGGGTGTCGGGGCTGGAGTCGGTGACGGTCTTCGCGACGTACGCGTCGGTCGGTCTGGGGATCCTCCAGCGGGCTCATGCGGCCGGCTTGCCGGTGTGGGACCTGATGGTCGTGGACGAGGCGCACCGGACCAGTGGTGATGGTGCGAAGCCGTGGGCGGCGGTGCATGACCAGCAGCAGATCCCGGCAGTGCGCAGGCTCTACATGACCGCCACGGCCCGGATCTGGGAAGCCGAAACAGACCGGCCACGCCTGGTGGCAAGCATGGACGAGGACAGTGCGGTGTTCGGTCCGGTCGCGTACAAGCTGCGGTTGTCGGAGGCGATCCGGCTCGGGCTCGTGGCGCCCTACCAGGTGCTCTGTCTCGACATCCGCGACCCACAGCTGTACGCCGCCCTCACGAGCGAGGACACCGGCTCCCCGGCGGTCCGCGGGGCCCGGCTTGCTGCCGTTCAGGCCGGGTTGATGCGCGCGGCGGTGGAGGAGCGGTTCCGGCGGGTCCTTTCGTTCCACAGCCGGATCGGGGAAGCGGAGGCGATGGCGGCCGGGGTGCCGGCGGTCGCCTCGCGCCTGGCACAGGACGACCCCGACACGTTCCCGGCTGCGGAGCGGGTCTGGGCGGACTGGCTGTACGGGGAGCACGCGCCCCTTCACCGGCGGCGGGTGCTGGAGGAGTTCGCCTCCGATCTCCTCGGAGAGGCAGCGCATCACGGTGAGGACATTCCCGCCGTGCTGCGGGTGTTGAGCTCCGTCCGGGTCCTCGGCGAAGGCGTGGACACCGCCGAGTGTGATGCGGTGCTTTTCGCGGATGCACGCGGGTCGATGGTCGACATCGTGCAGATGGTCGGGCGCGCGCTGCGGATGCAGCCCGGTGCCGGGAAACTGGCCACGCTGATCGTGCCTGTCTTTCTCGGGCCGGACGAGGATCCGGACGACATGCTGACCTCGGATGCCTACAGCACCCTCACGAAGGTCCTGGAAGCTCTCCGGGCACACGACACAGAGACGATCGAAGCCCTCGCCGATCCTCGCCTGCGCAACAGCCGCCCCGCAGCCGAACCCGACGACACGGAGAGTGCGTTCGCCCCTGACGCGGACGGCCAGGAGCAGCAGGGCGAGGACGTCGTGCGGGTGAGCGGGCCGGCGGCCGGGGTGCTGCGGTTCAGCGAGGAGCGGGATCCGTTCGCGCTGACGCAGTTCATCCGGCTGCGGGTCATCGACCCTGAAGGCGCCTACTGGCGGCGCGGCATCGAAGCCGCCACACGATGGCTGCGCGAGACCGGCAGCAGCGAGCTGCGGGTGCCCTACACCTACACGGCCCCGGCCGAGTGGGGAGCGGTCGGCGGGTATCCGCTGGGCCGGTGGATCGCCGACCTGCGCCGCTACTACACCGCCGGCACCCTCGAAGGCCAGCGCGTCTCCGAACTCGAGACGCTCGGGATGGTGTGGTCGGCGTGGGACACCGCGTTCGCCGAAGGCCTCACCGTCGCCCGCCAATGGGCTGATGTACACGGTCACCTCCTCCCACCTGCCACGGCCGTCTGGGAGGACTTCCCCATCGGGACCTGGACCAAAAATCAGCGCGCAGCGGCCCGCAGGACACTCCAGAACACCGAACGACGCGCCGCCGGGGAAACAATCTCCAGCGTCGGCGAGCTCTCAGGGAGCCGCATGGAGGCGCTGGACGCGATCGATCCAGGGTGGTGCCCTGCGTGGGAGATCGGATGGCAGCGCAGCTTCCGTCTCACCCTCACGCACCTGCGGGCCGGCGGAACACTGCCTACGGTGTCGGGCGACCTGGTCGTGCAGGGCGAAGACCTCCGAGCCTGGGCGGCCGCGCAGCGCACGGGCTGGGACCGGCTGCTCCCCGCACAACAATGGCTCCTGGCCAACACGCTCGGCATCGCCCCCGCAGACGAGACGGAACAACCTCCGGCCCGCCGCACACAAGCTGACCGATGGGCCACCCACCTCACCGCAGCCCGCCAATTCCACACCCGCGAAGGGCATTTGAACGCGGGACGCAAGCATGTGGAACAAATGGAGGACGGCACGGAAGTGAAGCTGGGCGGATGGCTCGACAACACCCGCCGCAGAGCCACCAAACTCACGCCCGAGCGACGCGCGGAACTCGATGAACTCGGCATGCGCTGGTAGACGCGCTCCCGTACTGCACGACTGCCCTGCACGCACGAACCGGCGAGCGCAGGGCAGTCCGTGTTGTCCACCAAGCAGCCCTGTTCGCGAATGTCAGCCGCAGGCGGCGGTACGGAAGGTGCCCGAGGCACGGGACGGTTTCACGGTGGATCCGAGCAGCACCTAGCCCACCGTGCGTCCGCCGCGGTGGTAGGCGGGCCGGCCTTTGCATGTGGGCAGCCGGTCCAGGCTCTGGCGTAGGTAGTCGAGGTGGTCGATGTCCTCCAGCCACACGATCTCGGCTTCGGTACTCGCAACACCACCGCCGGGCCGTACGCCAACGGCATGGATCTCCACCCACCTCTCCCCCGTCGCCAGCGAACCCAGCAGCCCCTCGCGTCTGGTCTTGTTCACGGACCTTGTTCACGGTTCACGACGGCGGATTGTTCTGCACCCTGAGAGGCGCCCGCCCGAGGCCGAGGTCGATGTTCACGAGAACGGACAGCACCCGTCGGCTGACTCTCCGTCCCGGGCAGGGGGTGGCCTTCCTGGGCCTCGGTATCCGTAGTTGCCGTTGTTCGACCGGTCGGTAGTCGGCCTGGTGACTGCTGCAGTTCCCGGCGGACAGATAAGGCAGACCGGCCGGGTCCTCGGTCCCTGAGTATCGGTGGACCTTTCGCCTCGCCTGTGGCGCACGCCCGTGGTGCGATGAAACAGGGGGTCGGGAAGGAGAGAGCGATGACCCCACCGGCAGGGGAACGCAAGAGTGGCACGGGCACTGTGTCGGTCCGCACGCTGGGTGAGGCGGACCTGGATCGGGCCGACGAGATCTTCAGGGTCGCCTTCGGGACGTTCCTCGGGGCTCCCGAGCCGAAGACGTTCTTCGGGACCGCCGACTACGTCCGCACCCGCTGGGCGGCCGATCCACGGGCGGCCTTCGCAGCGACGGTCGAGGGCGAAGTCGCCGGATCGAACTTTGCCGTCAACTGGGGCAGCGTCGGGTACTTCGGCCCGCTGACCGTGCGTCCGGACCTGTGGGACCAGGGCGTCGGCAGGCGCCTCATGGAGCCGGTCATGGACTGCTTCGACACCTGGGAGAACCGCCACCTGGGCCTGTTCACCTTCTCGCACAGTCCAAAGCACCTTGAGCTCTACCGCCGGTACGGTTTCTGGCCCCGATTCCTCACAGCCATCATGAAGAAGCAGGTAGCAGGCAGTGCCGCGGTCCCCGGCCGAGTGCTGTACGGCCGGCTGCCCGCCGCCCAGCAGCCCGACGCCCTGAGCCTGTGTCGCGCGCTGACCGGGGCCGTGTACGAGGGCCTGAGCCTGGAGCGCGAGATCGTGGCCACGCACGCGCAGGGGCTCGGAGACACCATCCTGCTCCAGGGCGCCGGCTCCGAGCTCGACGGCCTGGCCGTGTGCCACTGCGGAGCCGGGTCGGAGGCCGGAGAGGACGTGTGCTTCGTCAAGTTCGGAGCCGTACGCCCTGGCCCGGAGGCCGCCGACCGGTTCGAACGACTGCTTGGCGCGTGCGAGCAGCTGGCCGTCGAGCGCGGACTGGGTCAACTGGACGCCGGGATGAACCTGGGCCGCCCGGATGCGTACCGGCGCATGATCGACCGCGGTTTCCGCACCTGGTTGCAGGGCGTGACCATGCACAGGCCCAACGAACCCGGCTACAGCCATCCCGACGCCTACGTGATCGACGACTGGCGCTGAGACCCCGCCACACTCGGCCCACCGGGGAAACGCCCAGCGCTGCCCGCACCCGTGAACATCCGGCCGTCGGCGCCGACGGCCGGACACCTCCCGGACCGCTGTCGGAGTGCTGCCCCTGCTCATGGACAGAACCACGCGTCCTGCATCACCCTCGTCGACACCGCCAACGGCATCGCCGTACGGCAGCCCCCACCGCCTGGATGTTCCCCAACCTCGGCTGGCCGTCCATCTCCACGGGCAGCCGGAGGGCCGCTGGACCGGCCTGGACACCACTGTCGCCTTCGGCCCCACCGGCCAGGGCCTCACCAGCAGCGTCCGGCGCGACATCAACGGGCCGGTCGGCCACGTCCAGCAGATCCGCAGTTCGGCCCTTGCCGAACCGCTGATACCCACGATGCCCGAGGGCCCACGACAGCAAAGTTCCCTGTGTGACGTGGATCACGGTGATGGGAAAACCTGTCGCCCGGGCCGGGCGTCTAGCAGGTGTGAGATCAGTCAGAGCAGCGCTGCACGAGGTGGACGAGGAGCGTCTCGTCCGGCTGGTGGCAAAAGGCGACCGTGCCGCGTTCGAAGAGCTGTACCGGCGTACGTCGCCGTGGATGGCGGTGCGGCTGCGCCGCCGGTGTGTGGACGAGCAGATCGTCGCGGAGGTCATGCAGGAGACCTACCTGGCGGTGTGGCGCGCGGCGGGTGCGTTCGCCGGGGCCGCGGTCGGGGGGACGGCCACCGGTTGGCTGTGGACGATCGCGGCGCGCCGCCTCGTCGACGCGTTCCGGCGCAGGGCGCACCACGCGCAGCTGCCACCGGCCGCCGCTCCGCCCGACGTGGCTCCCGCCGCCGAGGAGTTGGCGCTCGCGGGGACCGTCGGCGGTGAGGTCGGGGACGCGCTGCGGTGCCTCGCTCCGGAGCTGAGACAGGTATTGCAGGCGATGGTGCTCGACGGGCTGTCCGTCCGGGAGACCGCGGTCCTGCTCGGGCTGCCCGAGGGCACGGTCAAGACCCGTGCCCGCCGGGCCCGTATCGAGATGCGGAGGGCTCTGGCATGAGTATCGAACACGCGTCGAAGCGGATCATTGAGGGGTACGTGCGGGGCGGCGGGGACCTCTCCGCCGACGAGGTGTGGGCCGTGGAGGCGCATCTGGAGATGTGCCGGGTGTGCCGTGACCGGTTGGCTGCCGCTGTCGGTGCCGGGGTGCCCGCCGTGGCGTCGCTCCTCGACACCGTGTGGTCCGGCCTCGAGCCCCAACTCGCGGTCACTGCCACGATGCCGCGCCGACGGCGCTGGTCGGCGCCGCTGTCGAGGTGGATGACGCCCACGATGGTGCCGTGGCTGGCCATGGTCGTGGGCGTGACGCTGCTGGCCCTGCTGCTCGACCTGTCCCACACCGGCCCCGGCGAGGTCTCGCTGGTGCTGCTGCTCGCGCCCATCCTGCCCGTGCTCGGCGTCGCGGTGTCGTGGTCGCGCGGTCTGGACCCGGCGTACGAACTGACGGCCTCCGTGCCCAGAGCCGGGCTCTATCTGGTGCTGCGGCGCACCGCGTCCGTGCTTGCCGTGCTCGTCCCGGCGCTGCTGGTGGGCGGATGGGCGACAGGGGTGATGGTGGCTCAGTGGCTGCTGCCCTGCCTGGCCTTCACAGCCACGACGCTGGCGCTCGGCGGTGTCGTCGGGGTGACCCGCGCCGCCGTCGTGCTGGCCACTGTCTGGGCCGCCGTGGTCGTGGCACCGACCTTGGCCACCAGCCGTACGACCTTCGCCCTGCAGACGGACGGTCTGCCCGCGTGGGGGCTGATCCTCGCACTCGGCATCGGTGTCGTGATCGCCCGCAGAGGCGCGTACACCGTGCTGGGAGCTCATCGATGACCATCGGAAAGAACATGGGAAAGGAACACCACATGACGTCCGCCGTGAGCGCGGCCGACATCGCACCGACGGCCTACGCCTGGGAGATCCAGGCCACCGGGCTGAAGGTCAGGGTCGGCAGGAAACGGATGGCCGTCGACGGCCTCGACCTGTCGCTGGGCATCGGCGTCCACGGACTCCTCGGCCCGAACGGGGCGGGCAAGACCACCCTCATCCGGACGCTGGCCACCGTGCTGCGCCCCACCGAGGGCAGCTTGGAACTGCTCGGCGCATCCGTGGGCGGCATGGGCGAGCACCGTGCGGTACGCCGCCGGATCGGCTACCTGCCGCAGGAGTTCGGCTACTACAAACGCTTCACGGTGCGCGAGTTCGTCGAGTACATGGCGTGGCTGAAGGAGGTACCCAAAGCCGACATCCCCGCCGCGGTGCAGCGCGCCGTGGAGCGGGTGGGTCTGGCGGACCGCGCCGACGAGAGGATGAAGGCCCTGTCGGGCGGCATGGTGCGCAGGGTCGGCATCGCCCAGGCCATCGTCAACGACCCGACGATCCTGCTCCTGGACGAGCCGACGGTCGGCCTGGACCCGGCGCAGCGGCTGCGCTTCCGCGAGCTGCTGCAGGAGTTGGGTACGGACACCTGTGTGCTCGTCTCCACCCATCTGGTGGAGGACGTCGCCGCCGCCTGCACCGACGTGGTGCTCTTCGCCGAGGGCCGGCTGGTCTTCCAGGGCCCTCCGGACGAACTGGCCTCGGCGGGCGGCCCCGAACACGTGGGTGACAGCCCGCTGGAGCGCGGCTACTCGGCCCTGCTGCTCAACCCCGAGCAAGGAAGGGGCACTTGGTGAACAGCCGCGTCCTGCGTATCGAGTTGAGGCGTTCGGTCGCCCCATGGGCCGGCCTTGTGGTCCTGGTACCGGCGCTGGCGTTCCTGTACCTGCTGAACGGCGCCTGGTGGAGTGGCACCACGGCGTGGACGGCCCAGTGGACACCACTGGCCCTGTGGACCCGCTCCCTGCTGTTCTACCTGTGGCCGCTCGCCGTCGGGCTCGGGGCGCTGCAGGGACTGCGCGACCACCGCTCGAAGATGTCCGAGCTGCTGACGAGCACCCCGCGGCCCGCCCGGCACCGCGCGGCCACCCTGGTGGGCGCGACGGCGATCACGCTGGCCTCGGCCTTCGCGTTCCTCGTCCTCGTGGGTGGGGTCCAGGTGCTCGCCCACACCGAGTACACGCACCTCGGATGGCTGCCGATCTCGCTGGTGGGGGCGCTCTTCCTCGTCGCGGGGGCCGTGCTGGGCATGGGGGCCGGGCGCGCCCTGCCGTCCCCGCTCACCCCACCCGCGCTGGCCATGGGCGCCTTCGTGTTCACAGCCCTCATGCACATGTCGCTGGGCCGGACGGAGACGGACACCGCGGACGGGTTCACGAGCACGGAACCCAACCGGATCTCGCTGCTGTCACCGACAGTGGAAGAGGCGCGCGAGGCGTTCGTCACGCTCTCCGCCTCCGTGCACCTCGGGCAGACGCTCTGGCTGCTCGGCATGACCGCGACCGGCTTCGCACTGCTGGTCGCCGCCACCCCGCGCGCCCGGCTCACCGCCCTGACGCCCGTCCTGGCGGGCGCCGCGATCGCCCTGCTCGTCCTCCCCGCCGACCCGGGCCGGATGTACGTCGTCGACAAGGACGCCGCGGAGCCGGTGTGCGACGGCCCGGTGTGCGTGACGAAGACGCAGCAGGCACGACTCGCGGACCTCGCGGGCCCCGGCAAGGAGGCGCTGCGCCTGCTGCACGGTTCCCTGGGCGCTCAGGCGCCGGTCTCGATCCGGGAGAACACCGCCGTACTGCCCGAGGGCTCCACGCCGCGGTGGTCCGGCAAGACCGTACTCCTCGACTTCGACGACGACATCGTCGCCGCCGCGAAGGGCGAGGAGCTCACCCGGGCCCTGATCGCCAAAGGCATGGTGCCAGGGTGCACCCCCGTCGGCTGGAGCGGCTTCGGAGGAGATGAATACGCGCAGGCCATCGCGGCCGGCTGGGTCCTCGGGGACCTCAAGCCGCTCCGCGGCACGCCGGCAAATATGCGCCACGAGGTCGAATCCGAGACCCGCCCGGTGTGGAAGAAACTCAAGGCGCTTCCCCGGGCCGGGCAGCTCTCGCGGATCAACGCAATGCGCTCCGCCGCGCTCTCCTGCGAGGGCGACCCGTTCGAGGTGCTGTCCGGCGGTGCGTCCCGGTGAGATGGCTGACGCTGTACGCCCGCTCGCGTCAGATACCCGCGTCACTCGCCGCGCTGGTGATCGGCGTGGCAGCCGTGTGCGCACTCGCCCGGGACGAGGGCGCGGGACCCGGTGATCCGCGGGTGCCCGTGCTCGTCCTCGCCACGGGGGCGATGGCCTTCTCGATCGGGCTCGGCGGGCAGGACCTCGCGCTGGACCGGACGGCCGCGATCCGCTGGATGCCCCGCAGAGCGGCGCACGTGCTGCTCGCCGGCGCGGTCGTCGCCGCGGCGCTGCTGACAGTACAGACCATGGGCGCGCCCATGGCCACCACCGCGTTCGTCGTCCGGGACAGCGCGGGCCTGATGGGACTGGTCGCCCTGGGCGCGGCGCTCTCGAGCGGCCAGTACTCATGGACGCTGCCGTTCGCCTGGCTGTTGTTCTCGTTCTTCGCCCCGCCCCCGACGACTGCGCCGATGGAAGTGGCGACATGGATGCTGCTGCCTCCCGGCACAGCAGCGGGCACCTGGACGGCCCTGGTCCTCACGGTCGTCGGCACCACGGCCTACGCCGTCACGGGACCGAGACGGTAACGCCCTTCACCAACCGTGACAGCTTCCCGTGATCGCTGCCAGAGCCCAACCCGAGCCGCCCTGGGGGCGGTCTGCCGGACTTCGGAGCCAGACCCCACGGCCGCCCCGCGAGGTGGGGGTGTTCACCGCCGGGCTGCCACGGCCGCGGCCGCCTCGGCCAGGATCCGGTACAGGACGGGGACCGGGATCGCCGGATTGGTGACCGCCGCGCATGCCGTGTCGCGGTCGTGCAGCAGCCCGGCAAGCACGCGGGCAGGCAGCCGCAGATTGCGTATCACGGTCCCGCGGACGTGGGCCGCCGGGTCGTTCAGCAGCCGCACCGCGTCGGCCGGTGACAGGCGGGGGTCCTCGGCCGCGCGGCGGCGCACCTCGGCTTCGGGATCCCGGGCCAGACGTGCAACGTCGGCTGGTGTCGACTCCGGATCGTCCAGGACCAGGCGGCGCATCCGCCCGCTGGGGTCGGCGGTGTAGCGCAGCAGGCCCGTACGGGGAAAGTTGGGGTGGCTGCGGGGCCGGCCGGGGTGGCTGAAGCTGCCGTCCCACCAGCGCCAGACCTCCAGCAGCATCTCGGCCGGCGCGTCATCGCACGATTCGGCGAGGAACAGGCGGACCGTCCGGTCCTCGTCCCGCGCCAGACGCTCCACGACGTCCGGTGGAAGATGCCGGGCACGGGCCACGCTTCGGCGGATGAGCGGATGGGACGATACGGCGAGGCGGCGCATCGCGTCGGCGTCACCATGCAGGGCCGCGACCCAGGGCAGAGTGCGCGACATCGACGTCGCGTCGAAGTCGTAGCGCACCGCGGCACGCTGCTCCTCGTCGAGGTCGGGCCGCAGTGCCACCGCCGAGCGGATGTCGTCGTACGGGTCCTGCGCCAGGACGGCGACGCCGTGGGCGCTGAGCCGCGGGTTGGCGGCCAGCGCTCGGCGTACCTCCGCGTCCCCGTCCCGGACCAGCTCCTCCTCCAACTCAGGCGCAAGACGGCACTGTTCGAGCGCGCGCCCGGGCGCCGCCAGCGCGGCAAAGACCTCACGGGGCATGGGGACACCGGTGTGGTGTGCCAGCAGCGCCGCCGTACGCACCACGTCGTCGGTGTCGGCCAGCAGCCGCTCCCGCAGCGGCGCGGCGAGGTCTTCCCACCGTGCGCAGGCAGTCGCCCGCACCCGGGGATCGGCGTCGGCCACGAGGCTGGAGAGGTGGCGCGCAGGGAGCCCCGGGAGTTCGGCGGCCTGAGCGCGGGACGAGCCGGCGAGGAGGTCGTCGTACAGGTCCCCGGGGAGTTCGACGCCCCAAGCGCAGGCATGCTCGGCCCAGAGCACGCGCCGGCTCGGCGACGGTTCGGCGCGGACCAGGCGTACCCACTGACCGGACGTGAGCTTGGGCCGGAAGGTGTCCGCCGGACTTGAGCGCACCCGCGGATCGGGATGCGCCAGGACGGCGTCGAGTACGGCGGGCCGGTCGCAGCCGTGCAGGAAGCCCACCTCCACATCCAGCAGCCGGATCAGCAGCTCGTCCGGCGCGGCCGGATTGGACCCGATCCCCTCCGCCCAGTGCAAAGGCCATGCCGGCCGGCCGGGCACCGCCGCCCACAGCTCGGCACGCTCAACCTCCGTCTCGAGCCCGGCAACCTCGGCGGCCTCCTCCAGCCGCTCCGGCAGTCGGTCGAGGGCCGTCACCCGAGGCCCGTCCGCGCCGGGCACCTCCGCCAACAGCACCTGCCCGTCGAGGGAGAGCGCCACGAACCCGGGAGCGCCGGTCAGCCCCGGCACACCGCCGCCGGCGTAGCGGACCCGGGTCCACCAGGAGTCGTTGCCGCCGATCCGATGCCCCAGGACGGCCACCAGGAACTCGCCGTCGTCACCCGAAAGGCGGCGCCACCACTCAGCGTCCAGCGCCTCCCGGACCGCGCCGTCCGGCGCCGCGATCCCCCGCGCGATACGCCAGCCGGCCTCCGGCGGGAACAGGCTGCCCGGGAACACGTCCTCGACAACCGCGAGTCCAGCACATGAGAGCAGTTCATGGAGTCCCTCTCGGCGTCGCACACGATCATGATCCCTGCCGACTCGCGGTGGGACAAGGCCCTCAGCCCAGGCCCAACCGGCCCTCACCCGCGGACACGTCATCGACCGCAATGCCGTTCCGCCCCGCACCGCTTCGAGGCTCGGCGGCCATTCCTCGGCGCGGACACCGCAGCAGTCAGGGCCTGCGCGTCGGACACCACGAGACCCAGCACGCGCCGAACACCTGCGGCTCCCGCCGTCACCGCGGCGAGCGCCTGAACCACTTGAAGCGTGGTGCCCCGTCTGGTGGTTCTGCCGACGTCGTAGCGGTTGGCGGGCCAACGGTTCTTCGAGCCGGATGGGCATCCGGGACCGGCAGTAGTGGGTTTCGGCGCACCGGCCGGTCGGGGGTGGTCTTCGCGCGGAGGTTCCGAAACCCTCGACGGACCCGTGCCGGGGTGAGCCGACCTGCGGGAGCGGGGCGCTCCCACGGCCGGCGCAGATCCCGCGATACCGCGGGGGAAGGTGCGGAGCCTCGGCACGGTCCAGCCGAGGGTCTGCTTGAAAAACCTGAACTTGTACTCAAGGCCGAAGCGGCACAAGAACATCTGCCACAACCGGTCTACATACGCGGATGACGCGCCCACGCGTGAAGACCACAACCACAACGGTCTCGGGTCACTATCGCTCGGCAGGTGGTCCACGACGAGGCGGATCAAAGTGCCTTCCAACACCGGCAGATCACCGTCGTAGTCCAGCCACGATGTCCCGCCGTGGATACAGGACCGGGCGCCCGCCGCCACCTGCCCGAGCGCCTCTGACCGGGATGTACGGCGCGATGATCTCCCACTCGGTATCCGAGGTGTCCGACGGACAGCGGCGCGGACGATTCACCGCGACGCACCCACCCATCCACCCGCCCATCAAGACATCGATGATCAACATCACCATCCACAACGGACGTTGGTTGCCTCACAGGCTCTAACGGTCGTCTCAGGTTCGCTCGTTAGGAAGTACGCATCAGACAAGCGATGCAACCCGTATGTAGGAGGCTAGTGATGGCAGTCAACTCAGCGCCGTCCGGGGAAGCGCCGGCCGGTCGGTTGGCAGGCCGGTGGGTGCCCTGGTTGGTGATTGGCTTGTGGTTGGCGCTGGCGGTGTTCATGGTGCCGCTGAGCGGAAAGTTGAGTTCGGTCACCACCGACAGCGCCGTGGACACCCTGCCGGCCAGTGCCGAGTCCACCAAGGTGGCGGTGCTGGACGACAGTCTCCCCGAGGGTGACGCCAGCGAGTTCGTCTTCGTGTACCACCGCGACGGCGACATGACCGACGCCGACCGCGCGACGGTCGCGCGCCACTACAACACCCTTGCCAAGCGGTACCCACCGAAGGCGACGGCGGCGGCCGACGAGGACGACGAAGGCCCACCGATGAGCCCCTCCGCCGACGGCAAGGCGATGACATTCACCCTCGAGGTGAGCACGACCTACGGCGCACCGGAGGACATCGTCGGCCCGTTGCGTGACGCCGCGAAGGACCGCCCCGCCGGCCTGGAACTCGACGTGACCGGCCCGGGCGCGATCGACGGCGACATGGATGCCGTCTTCGACGGCATCGACGTGCAGGTCCTCCTCACCACCATCGTCGTCGTCACGCTCCTGCTCATCCTCACCTACCGCAGCCCGGTGTTGTGGATCATCCCACTGGTGGCCGTCGGCGCGGCCGCACTGACCTCGATGGGAACCGTCTACCTGCTCGTCAAGGGCTTCGGCATCGTGGTCAACGACCAGAACTCGGCGCTGCTGACAATCCTGGTGTTCGGCGTCGGCACGGACTACGCGCTGTTGCTCATCGCTCGATATCGGGAGGCACTGCACCACCATGAGAACGTCCGGGTCGCGATGGTCCACGCGCTACGCGGCGCGGCGCCGGCCATCGTCGCGTCCGCGGCCACCGTGGTCGCCGGCCTGCTCTGCCTGCTCGTCGCGGACCTGAACAGCACCAGCGGGTTGGGCCCGATCGGTGCGGCCGGCATCCTGTGCGCGCTGGTGGCCATGCTGACGCTTTTCCCGGCGGTGCTCGTGGTGCTCGGCAGGCGGATCTTCTGGCCGGCCGTCCCGCGGATCAGCACGGCCATGGAGGAGAAGCCGGGGCTGTGGGGACGGCTCGGCACCGCCATCAGCCGCCGCCGGTGGGTGGCGACACTCGGCTCGCTCGGAGTCCTCGGCGTGCTCGCCCTCGGGCTGGCAGGCAACACCGGCAACCTGCGGGAGCAGGACCAGTTCATGTCCGCGCCGGAGTCGGTCACCGGATTCACCGTTCTCCGCCAGCACTTCCCGGAGCTCGGCGGCCAGCCGATGACGGTCTTCACGCGGCCGGCACACCAGGAGCGGGTGCTCGACATCGTCAAGGACACTCGCGGTGTGGCCCAGGCGATCCCGGAGCAGACCAGCGGTGGCTGGGCCAACATCTCCGTGTTCCCGAAGGATGCGCCGGACACCGTCGCGGAGTACGACACGATCAAGCGGGTGCGCACCGCCGTGCACGCGGTGAGCGGGGCGGAGGCGATCGTCGGCGGGCCGAGTGCGGAGAACCTCGACACCGAGGTGACCACCAAGCGCGACGAGAAGCTGGTGATCCCGCTGGTGCTCGTCGTCGTCCTGATCGTCCTCGGGCTGCTGCTGCGCGCGATCCTGGCCCCGCTGGTCCTGATGGCCACCGTGATCGTCTCGTTCGCCGCGGCCTTCGGCGGCAGCGTGTTCGTCTTCGACACGATCCTCGGGTTCAAGGGCATCGACAATTCGGTGCCGCTGCTGGCATTCCTGTTCCTGGTGGCACTCGGCGTCGACTACAACATCTTCCTGGCCAGCCGGGCCCGCGAGGAGACCGTGCGCCTCGGCACCAGAGAGGGCATGCTCAAAGCCCTCTCCGCCACCGGTGGCGTCATCACCTCGGCAGGCCTGGTCCTGGCAGCCACGTTCGCGGTCCTCGCCACACTTCCGCTGGTAATGCTGATCGAGGTCGGGTTCCTGGTCGCCTTCGGCGTGCTGCTCGACGCCCTGCTGGTGCGGTCGGTCCTGGTACCCGCCCTCACCCTGCTGATCGGCCGGCGGATCTGGTGGCCGAGCCGGCTGTCCCGTCCAGCGACGGAGTTGCCGGACGTTCGACAGCAGCTCGCCGACGATGAGGAGCCCGCGCTGCAACGCTGAGCGCGGCGGCACGGACGAGATCCGGGACGGGGCCCCAGACCCGTCCCGGATCTTTTCATGGGCCCGACGGCCGCTGCCCTTTGGTCCTGCGCCACGCGTCGGAGCTGGGGTCGGCGCGTGGCGGTGTCCTGCCCCGGTGAGCTTGTTCCTTAACCTCGGGGTCCGGCCAATGGCTTCGGGTCAAGTCCGCTTGCGGCTCGCGATCTCGTCAGAGAGCTGCTGCACGTGGGCGGGGTCCGCGTCCCGGGCAAGGGTGACGTAGTGGTCCATGACGGTCGGCCGGTAGCGCACGGGCATCGTCTGTCCTGGGGCGAGTCGCGTGAGCTCGGTGATCGTGAGGGCTTCGTCTGCGATACCGCGGAACGAGGTGCCGCCGGCGGTCTCCACGTCGAACATCAGGACCACGCGTGGATTGCTGTTGACCTCCCGCCAGTCGACGAGAACGCCGAGCGCAAGCACTCCCGTTCGCAGTTCCGCATTGCGCTTCCTTGCATCACTGCTCAGGAACGGGTTCGGGGCGACGCCAGGGAAGTCGGGCCCGACGCCGAGCGATTCCCGACTCAGGTCGGGCCTGAGCTGCGCCATCAAATCGTTGGGAGACGCCCTGCGCTTCTTCTTCGAACCGAACATCCCGCCCCCTCCCTCACACCGGCGCGGGAACCTCGGCCCGGCGCTTCGCCTTCACTACGATTGTATGTCGCGGCCATTCCCGACCTCCGTCGCACTCCAGGTGCAGCAGGCCCAATCGATTCGATACTGCGCCCGGACGTGGTCTCACCCCGGCCCGGTCCGCCGGGGGTTTCGGAACCTCCGCCCGCACCTGCACTGTCCGGCCAGCGTACCGAAACCCTCAACACCCGGACCGGGGAGGCCACTTGGCTCGAAGAACCGCCGCCTCGCGACTCACCACGACGTCGGGAAAACGTCCAAACGCCCCGAGAGCATCATCGAGCGCGACAGCCTCAGAGGTTAAAAGACAAGCTGAGCCGCGCGGGGCCATGCCCGAGGGCCGCCGTCTCTTGTCCTGCGCCGTGCCGCCGGGGCGGGTCAGCGGGCCGCGGTGTCCTCCCCGGCGGTGAGCCGCGCGATCGGGGCGGGCGGGGCCGCGGCCGGAAGGTCGACCCGAAGCAGCGCGCCACCGCGTGCGGAGCGGGCGACGGTGGCCCGGCCGCCGTGGGCGTCGACGACCCGCTGCACGATCGACAGCCCCAGACCGGATCCCGGCAACGCCCGGGCGCTGTCGGCACGGTAGAACCGGTCGAACACCCGCGGTACGTCGGCGGCGTCGATGCCCGGCCCGGCGTCGTCGACCTCGAGCACCGCCGACGCGCCCTCGGCACGGAGCCGGACCTGGACCGGCTGGTCCGCGGGGGACCACTTGCCGGCGTTGTCGATGAGGTTGAGCACCGCCCGCTGGAGCGCAGCGGGACGCCCGCTCACCCACACGGAGGTCACATCGAGCGCGACCTCGATGTCGGGCACGCGGGAACGCGCCCGGGCCGCGGCGGCCACCACCACATCGGCGAGGTCGAGCAGCTCGGTGTTCTCGTCGCTGACGTCACCGCGCGCCAGGTCGGTCAACTCGGCGGCAAGGGTGCTCAACTCGGCCACCTGGGCGCCGAGATCGTTGAGCAGCCGGGTCCGGCTCTCCGCCGGCAGTGCGCTGTTCAGGGTGCCGCGCCGATCGAGCCGGATCAGCAGCTCGACGTTGAGGCGCAGACTGGTGAGCGGGGTCTTGAGCTCGTGGGCCGCGTCCTCGGCGAGCAGCCGCTGGGCCCGCCGGGAGTCCCGGAGCGCGGCGAGCATGTCGTTGATCGACTGGATCAGCCGCCGGACCTCCCCACCGCCCTCATCCGGGATGTCGGCGTCGAGATCCCGGGTGTGCGCGACACGTACCGCGGCGGCGGTCAGCCGGTCGATCGGTGCCAGCCCGGTCCGCGCCACGGTCCGCCCGACAAGGGCGCCGCCGGCCACGCAGAGCAGCCCGATCAGCAGCATGCCAAACCCGAACTGGTTGATCGGGCTGTCGTCGGCGACGTGGGCCACCTGGACCGCGCCGTCGCCCGCCCGCAGCGTGTAGATGAGGTAGCCGTCCTCGTCGCTGTCCTTCGACTCCATCAGGTCAGCCGACGCGCCCTGCGCCACGCGCCCGGCGTGCTCGCTGACGGGGGGCAGCGCGGGTTGGCCGGCCGGCGTCCGGGTCGAGCCGTCGGGCAGGATGACCCGCACCAGCCGCCCGGATCCGGGATACGGCGGTAGCTGGACCTGCGCCAGACCGGCGCGCTCCGCGTTCGTCGCCAGGACACGGGAGTCGGCGCGTAGCTGATTCTCGGCGGTGTCCCGCAGCTCCCAGCCCAGTAGCTCGCTGGCCACCTGGAAGGCCACGAACACGCTGACCGCAATGGCCGTCGCCGCGATCACCGTCAGCCTGCCCCGCAGGGACCGCCGACGCCACCATCGGGTCAGCCGGCCCGGTTCCCGGCCGGCGGGCCTGCTCACGGAGGAGTCTCCCGCAACGTGTATCCCAGGCCGCGCAGCGTGTAGATCAATCGCGGCTCACCCTCGGCCTCCATCTTGCGGCGCAAGTAGCTCACGTACACCTGGAGGTTGTTGGCGGTGGCGCTCATGTCGAAGCCCCAGATCGCCTCGAACAGCGCGTCGCGGGTCAAGACCCGGGTCGCGTTGCGCACGAAGACCTGCAGGAGGGAGAACTCGGTCCGGGTCAGGCGCAGCGGCCGCCCGCCCCGCCACGCCTCGAACCTGTCGGGATCGAGCCGGACGTCGGCGAACGACAGGATCTGCGACTCCCCGTCGGTTGGCGTGCGCCGGCGCAGCAGGGCCCGCACCCGGGCCAGCAACTCCTCGGTGGCGAACGGCTTGGGCAGGTAGTCGTCGGCGCCCGCGTCCAGCCCCGCGACCCGGTCGGAGACCTGGTCGCGGGCGGTCAGCATCAGCACCGGCAGATCCCGACCCGCGGCCCGCAACCGCCGGCAGGTCTCCAACCCGCCGAGGCGGGGCATCATCACGTCGAGGATCAGCAGATCCAGCGTGTCACCGCCGGCCCCACCGAACCCGTCGAGCACGGCGAGACCGTTGGCGACGGTGCTGGTGTCGTAACCCTCGACCTGGAGCACCCGCTCCAGCGACTCACGGATGGCCACTTCATCATCCGCGATCATGATCCGCACGCCGGCCCGCCCCCTTCCAGTCGATGCTTTTCCGCTCATTGTCCCCGATCAACCTGAGACCAGGATTAGGACGTCGCTGGGGACCGCGCTCTCAGCTTGATGTTGACCCATGGTGGTCGGTGGTGACCCCTGGTTGGCCATGGGAGCAGCTCTTGGTCGAGGGTCTTCTTGGCGAGGGAAGAGCATCAATACCAAGGGCTGCCTCGTTGAACAGTGCGCATGACGTGTGTCCGGTGGACGCGGCCGCGTAGCCGACGGTGAATCAGAGTCGGATCGACGTGCAGCTGTTGCGGACCGCGCTGGCCGGGCTCACCCTTCCTCGTGCTGTTGACGGCCGGTTGATGCTGGCGGTGGACATCAGCGCGTGGCTACGCCCGGACGCAGCGACGAGCCCGGACCGGTGGTTCTGTCACGTGTACGGCCGTGGCCGCAACAAAGATCAGCTGATTCCGGGGTGGCCGTACTCGTTCGTGGCCGCGTTGGAGCCCGGCCGCATCTCGTGGACGCAGGTCCTGGACGCGGTCCGGCTGGGGCCGAATGATGACGTTGCGCAGTCACGGCGGTGCAGGTCCGCCAGGTGGCGCGACGGCTGGTCACGGCCGGGCAGTGGCGTCACGGTGATCCGGATGTGCTGGTCGTGTTCGACGCCGGTTGTGACCTGGCCCGATTGGCCTTCCTGCTCGCAGACATGCCCGTGGAGGTCCTGGGTTGGCTGCGGTCGGACCGGGTGTTCCGGCTGCCCGCACCACCGCGGGCCGAAGGGACGATCGGTCGGCCCGTCAAGCACGGCGGCGAGTTCCACATCGCTGATACCGACATGTGGCCGGACGCGGACGTTGCCACACTCACCGACACCAGCCGTTACGGCATGGCGTCCGCGACCGGGTGGGATCGGTTGCATCCCCGGTTGACGCGCCGCGCGGTGGCTGGACTACGACGGTGATCTGCCGGCGTTGGAAGGCACTTTGATCCGCTTCGTCGTGGACCACCTGCCGAGCGATAGTGACCCGAGACCGTTGCGGTTGTGGTCTTCACGCGTGGGCACGTCATCCTCGTATGTAGACCGGTTGTGGCAGATGTTCCTGTGCCGCTTCAGCCTTGAGCACAGCCCCTCGGCTGGACCGCGCCGAGGCTCCGAACGGCCGCAGCGCCCCGGTCAGCGCGCGGCTCGTCACCCTCGTACACGAGGCAGATGACGGATCCCGTCGGCAGGAGCCTGCGTCCGAGGCCGCCGTCTGATGGACGTCGACGCCCTTGGGCAGTAACGGCATGTGAGCCAGGCGCATACGCAGTTGGCGTGCGGTTCAGGCAGGGTCCGCGGGAGCCGCCGAGAAGATGCTGATGAGCTGGTCGATCGGGTTCTGGCTGAAGCAGAGTTCGAGCCCGTCGGCGGATTCCTGGGCCGTCTCCTGGCTGCGCCGGAAGAGCCCTTCCTCGTAGACGGCAAGAGCCTTCTCGGTGTCGCTTTCGTGATCGGCGAGGGCCTCGCCGAGTTCGGCACCGTCCAGCATGGCCAGGTTGGCGCCCTCGCCGGCGAACGGTGACATGACGTGTGCGGCGTCGCCGAGGAGGGTGACGCCGGGGACGCGGTCCCAACGGTGGCCGATCGGCAGGGCGTTGATCTTGCGCGGGACGAGAGCGGTGTCCGATGTGGCGAGCAGCGCCGTGAGGCTGTCGTCCCAGCCGTCGAACTGCGCGAGTACGGCCGCCTTGGCGGCTTCGGCGTCGGTGAAGTCGATGGTGTCGAGCCAACTCTCGTCGGCCCGCAGCGCGGTGTAGATGTGCAGGCTGCCGTCGGTCTGATGGTGGGCGAAGAAGCCCTTGTTCTCCTGGAGCGCGAAGAGCGCACCGTCGCCGACGACGGCGAGGCTGTCGGGGTGGTCGGTGGTGTTTTTTTTTTTTTTTTTTTTTTTTTTTTTTTTTTTTTTTTTTTTTTTTTTTTTTTTTTTTTTTTTTTTTTTTTTTTTTTTTTTTTCGGCATGGAGGAGATTGGTTTCGATGAAAGAGATGCCGGTGTAGGCGGGCCAGGCGTCCGAGACCAGGGGGCGGATACGGGACCAGGCTCCGTCGGCGCCGATGAGCAGGTCGGTGGTGTGGGTGGTGCCGTCGGCGAAGGTGATCTCATGCCGGCCGCCGGCAAGCGGGCGCGCGGCCGTGACCTTGTGGTCCCAGTGGACGGTGGTCTCGGGAAGCGAGTCGAGCAGCAGGTCGCGCAGTTGTCCGCGGTCGACTTCGGGGCGGTCGCCGGTGCCGTCGTCGGGCTCTTCCCAGTGGACGGTGGCGTGCTTGTCGAGTACGCGGGTGGCCTCGCCGCCGGAGTGCACCAGTGAGCGGAAGTCGTCGTAGAGGCCGGCGGCGCGCAGGGCGATCTGGCCGTTGTGGGTGTGGATGTCGAGCATGCCGCCCTGGGTGCGGGCGTGCCGGTCGGCTTCGAGGTCGAAGACGGCTGCTTCGATGCCGTTGACGTGAAGGACGCGGGCCAGGGTCAGTCCGCCGAGTCCGGCGCCGACGATGGCGATGGGGTGGTGGGGGGTGTTCATGGTGACTCCCTTCGTACCGGCATGAGCCGGCGGTGGGTCCCGGCGTGTTCGTACCCGGGATGGACGTGGAGGAAGGTGTAAGCGTCGCCTGGCGGGTGGGTCAGGCGGTCCTGGCCGGTTGGGCCTTGGGCTGAGGCGCGCTGTCGGGCCTGCCGCGCAAGGGGACTTCCTTGATGAACAGCGCGGCGACGAAGGCGACCCCGGCGCAGAGGGCGCCGATCAGAAAGATCTGCTGGGTGCCGTGGGCCACCGCGTGCAGGTAGGCGTCCTTGGCCGCCCGGGTCATCCCCTCGGCAGCCGAGGTGTCCGTGTGCCCGCCGCCCTCGGCCGGAGCACCTGCGCGGCCCTGGATGGCGCGGGTGAACAGAGATCCGAAGACCGCGACGCCGAGGGAGCCGCCCAGGGTGCGGAAGAGGCTGGTGGACGCGGAGGCCGCGCCCATGTCCCGCAGCTCGACGGCGTTCTGGGCGATGGTGTTGGCCATCTGGATGGTGAAGCCGGTGCCTATGCCGACCAGGACCATGTAGGCACTGGTGGTGAAGCGCGACGTGGCGGTGTCCATCGTGGACAACAGTCCCATGCCGATGGCGAGTGAGGCGGCACCCACGACGGGGAAGATCTTGTACTTGCCGGTCTTCGTCATCACCTTGCCCGCGACCAAGGACGCGGCGACGGTGCCGACCATCATCGGAAGCAGCAGCAGTCCGGAGTTGGAAGCGGATACCCCCTGCACACTCTGCTGGTACAGGGGCAGGTAGAGCGTGGCGCCGAACATGGCCACACCGGCGACGACGAGCAGCACTGCGGAGATCGGGAAGTTGCGGTGCCCGGTGAAGATCCGCGGCGGCAGCAGCGGTTCGGCGGCCCGCTTCTGCGAAGCGATGAAGGCGATGAGCAGCACCACGGACGCCGCTGCGAGCGACATGATCTGCCAGGAGCCCCAGGCGTAGGTGCTGCCCGCCCAGGTCGCGGCCATGACCACGGCACTGATCATCGCGGTCATCAGGGTGATGCCGAGCCAGTCGATCGCGACCTTGCCACGGCGGGTGGCCGGCAGGTGCAGGAGCATCCCGCACCACGCCAGGCAGATCAGGCCGAGGGGGATGTTGATGTAGAAGGCCCAGCGCCAGCCGAGGTGACCGGTGACGACACCGCCCAGCAGCGGGCCGCCGATACCGCCGACGGCCTGGGTGATCGCCACCATTCCCTGGTACTTGCCGCGCTCGCGGGGCGGCAGCAGGACACCGATCAGGGCGAAGGCCCCGGCCATCAGGCCGCCGGCCCCGATGCCCTGCAGGGCACGGAAGCCGATCAGCTCGCCCATCGAGGACGCCTGACCGGACAGCACCGAGCCGATCATGAACACCACGATCGAGCCCAGGAACATGTGCTTGCGATTGAACAGGTCGCCCATCTTGCCCCACACCGGGGTGGAGCAGGCGGCGGTCAGGGTGTAGGCGGTGACGACCCAGGAGATGTGGTCGATGCCGCCGATATCCGCGACGACCGTGGGCATGGCCGTGCCGACGATGAGGCCGTCCAGCATCGACAGCAGCATCGCCAACAGGATGCCGAGCATGATCCAGCGGATGTTCTTCGGCACGGCGGGTGGGTCGTCGGCCGTGGGTGCGGTGGGTGCGGACATGGCTGGTCACCTCTTTCGGAGACACGGGGAAGTCGACTCCATTCATCGTAACGAACATGTTCGCCACGAACAAGTTCGTGCCGGAGAGGGTGCATCGCCGCAGGCGATGTCGAAGAGCGTGCGAAGCGGAAGCTCATACCGAGGCCGATGACCGGGACGGGCGGGACGAGGGCCCAGATGTTCACGTCGGTGCCGTCGGCCTGGACGAGCGCGAGGGTCCAGCCGCCACCGATCAGGGCCAGGAGCAGACCCGCGAGGATCAGGTTGCGGCCGAGCTCGGACATGAGGGGGCGGACGACGAAGGACGCGACGATGATGCCGACGGCGATCGGGGTGATCGACAGTGCGGCCTGCGACGGCGTACGGCCCATGCCCTCCCGCAGGAACAGCGAGATGACGTACATCGGTCCGCTGACCACGGCGAAGTAGCCCAGCCCCATCGCAAGCCCGGAGGTGAAGCCGCGGTTCTTGAGCAGGCTGGCCTCAACAGTGGATCGGCGGCGCTGGTCTGACGTCGGCAGAGCAGGGCGAACGCGAGCGTGCCGACCGCCAAGGACGTAATGGCCAGGGCACCCCGGCCGTCGGTCGAGCCCTCGATGAGGCCGAATATCCAGGCGAGCATGGTCAGCGCGAGCAATCCGGAGCCGCGTGCGTCGATGACGGTGGACCGCTCGCCCTGGCCGGTGGGCAGTACGCGGACGGCGGCGACGAACGCGGCGATGCTGAGCGCGATGTCGATGAGGAACATGAACCGCCAGCCGGCCGCGTCCACCAGGAAGCCGCCCAGGATGGGTCCGGCCACGGTGGCGATGCCGAGCAGTGGGCCGAAGATGCTGAACGCCTCGCGCAGCACGTCCCGCTCGAAGTTGCGGTTCATGCTGCGCGAGGCCCTGCGGAATTGTGAGGGCGCCGAAGGAACCCTGCACCACACGGGCCGCGATGGTCATTGCCGGGTCGGTGGAAACAGTCCGCAGGCCGCCGAGGCGAGGGTGAAGCCCGCGAGGCCGATCAGGAAGAGGCGGCACTGGCCGAACTTGTCGCCGAGCCGTCCGCCGAGCACCGGGAGCACGCCCATCGGCCCGACCCCGGCCGTAAGGATCGTACGGCTAAGGGCGGTCCTAGCAGGTCAGGGTGTGGCGCGTGGTGTGTGCAGAATGCCGTTGAGGAGCATCTGCACACCCCACGTCTGACGCGTCTGCGGAGTCCCCGACAGCAGGTCGGAACCGAGGGCGGCGATGTGGGGCGCCTCGGCCGCGGAGGCGTTCTCCACGGCGGCGGCGACCGCGCTCCACTCCTCCCCGGAGCCCGGCGCATCGTCCCGCCCGGCGTGCTCGGCCGCGCTGGCGGTGGCCACCTGAAGCAGTACGTCCACACCCCAGGCCGCCTGGCCGTCCGGCACTCCCCCCTCGCTGAGCAGCGCCAGCAGTGCCTCCAGCAGTTTCAGATAATTGGGGCCCGAAGGCCGGGCGACCAGGGCCGCCTGGGCGAGGCTCGGGTGCTGGTGAAGGAGACGGCTGTAGGACGTGAGGACGGCCTCGATACGCTCGCGCCAGTCTCCGCTCGCGGCGGCCGACTCCAGGTCGACCTCGCCCAGCAGTTCGTCGAGGATCGCCGCGTGCAGCTCGGCGGTGTTGGCCACGTAGACGTACAGCGATGCCGGGCCCGTATCGAGCTCCTTGGCCAGCCGGCGCATCGTGACTCGCTGCAGCCCCTCGGCACGCATGATGCGCACCGCACTCGAGATGATTCCGGCACGGGTCAGGGCCGGCTTGGCAGGACGCTCACGGCGGCTGAGAGGCTGAGATCTTGCAGTCATGCCACGAGCCTACCGAACATGTTCGTACCGAGCGGGAACTCGTAGCTTCACGCTCTTGGCCGACGTCAAACACGGTCTGGGCCTGGTTCGGGGCGAGGGAGCTGAACGCGCCCGTCGAGCGAGCGGCGAGGAGTCGGTCGTCCTCCACGACCCTCCACCGTTCCACCGTTCCACCGCAAGGACCAGAGTGGGGCAGCCGAACACCGCCCTGACCACTCGACGAGCACCGCGCATGTTTGCGGCCGGGCCCGCCGGTTTGCGGAGTGTGCGGGTCGCGTCGGATGGACAAGAGGGTCATCCCAGTTCCATGCAGCGCAGCCACATTCCGGTCGCGGACCGGGATCAGCGTGCCGTCCACGATCCGCGTCTGGTCTGAGGCATCGGCTGGGCCGGAGACCGGCTCAGCGTGAACAGCGGCCCAGCCGTTGGACGACCCGTCACACCGTGGAAGAGGAGACGCGAAACAGCGGGCCCAGCTGCCGCATCGTCAGGTTCGTGCGGTGGTACACCGCGACCACCAGCACCCGCTCGGCCAGCGGCAGAGGCCACGGCCGACCCTGCGCATGGTGCCGTTGCCACCACGCTCCCGCACCGCCTTCAACAGGCTTGCGAAATGCGTCACTTGCAGCCCGGTGAACGTCTCCACCCACACCCGGTCAGCCTCAACTCCCCAGCCATGCCAAGGAGATGGCCGGGCCACGACCTTGTGCGGCACGCTTCAGGCGCCACCGCCGCCAGGTCCGTCCAGGGTGATGTCGTCGGCGTAGTACCTGCCCTGTGCGTACCAGCCGTGGACGTAGATTGTCGCGCTGGTCTGGGAGGCGCCTGTAGTGAAGGAGACGGTCAGCGGGCTGTATGCGGAGGGGGAAGTGGCCCAGGTGGAGGCGCCGCCGTTCACGCCCAGGTAGACGTGGGAGCCGCGGATCCAGCCGCTGAGTGAGTAGGTGGTGTTCGGCCGTACCGCGACGGTCTGGTTGCACTGTGCGGTGTCGCTCGAACTCACCCTCCCCTGGAGGGCCTTGGAGCCCGCGTGGACGGGGGAAGAGACGATCGAGCCCGGGTTGCCGGGGCAGGTCCACGGCGTGAGGTTGCCCGACTCGAAGCCGGAGTTGGTCAGGACGTCGGCTGCCCCGACCGCGCCCGGGGCAGCCGACGCACTCGCTGATGGTGCGGCCGGAGTCGCGTCGGTACGGCTGGGAATCAGGAGGGAGCAGCCGAAGCCGACGACGGCCGCCGCGACGATCGCGATCACCACGGCCGCCCGGCGCTGTCCGGGTCCGAGGCGAGGGCCGTCTACGGGACGCGGCGGGCCGGCATCGCCGCCGGGTGCGGGGAGTTCCTTCGTCCTGCCGCCGGGGACAGGAGGGAGTTCCTCTGTCTCGCCGCCGGTCCGGGTGGGTGGGACGGGTGCGGCCACGGTCTCGTGGCTGCGGTAGTCCTTGTCCTGGCGTATTTCGTCGAGCAGTTGGGCCAGCGCGTCGGTGCGGCGCGGTCGCAGCACGCGAATGGGCTCCAGCGCGGGGCCGTCGTCCGGTGAGTCGGACGCGGGCGGTATGGGCACGGCGCTCTCCTTCCGTCCCGTGGCAGAGACCTGAGCTGTCCCTCGGGGACTGATACGCAACGCCCGCTCCGGAGGTTCAGCCGACGCCGCGCCCCGGGGAAGCCACACGGACACCCATGAGGTACGGGACAGCCGTACGTCGACGGGGCGTTGACGCGGACGGGTCCGAAGTCTCCCGATACCTGCGCGCGGAGTACACCTGCCGGATCAACCAGATCGGCACAGGGTCCGTGTTCTGGTCCCCGTTCTATTTCGCAAGGTCCTGAGGAGGCGCACCGCTGAGCATCGTCAAGAACTACATCGACGACCAGAAACGGTTTCTCTGATGTCAGAACGAAACGCAAAGAACTCCGGCGCTGCGCGCCTGCGGGTCAGACCGCGTTTGAGATCTCAGCGCACAGCGCCGAAGTGATCGGAGGCCCGGTTGACCTGTGGTGAATGATGAGGGCGTGATCTCCAAGGAACGCGCCGTCGAGCTCGTCGAGTCGCTGTTGGCCGCAGAGCGGCTTACATGGGCGGGTCCAGTCCGCGAGCTGGCCGTCTACAGCGTGGAGGAGCACGCGGTCGGCTGGCTCGTCTTCTGGAACTCGGCGGAGTACGCCCGCACCCGTGATCTACGCGACAACCTCGTTGGCAATGGCCCTTACCTGGTGGACCGGTACGACGGGAGCATCCACCACATCCCCTCCACCACGTGGGTGGCCGAGGACTGGCAGGAGCTCTACCTCCGGCAGATCAAGGGCGTCAAGGCGCCTGACCCGCTGGCCGCGTCTGTCCGCGCGCTCGTGAATTCCGCCGGAGTTGTGGCCGCGATGAGCCACCTCCGAAAGCAAGCCCCGCGCTTGAGCCTATGGGAGGCAAGGACCTACGTGATGGCCGTCCGGGACGGAGCCGAGCCGCCGGAAGGGCTGGCGAACCTCACCCGGGAAGAGGAGAACTGTCCGCCTCTGTCTATCAGAACGCTCGCTGGCCCGCTCCAGTAGCAGTCCGGTCGAGAGGCCGAGGTCCAGGCCGTGTTGTGCGTCCACGGCAGGTGAGTCGACGGGCCATGGCACCCGCCCCGTGCGGGCCGTTGGCCGCCCGCTGCCGGTAACTGCACCGCCTTCACCGAGTCCTGCATCAACAGAGCCTGCGGCAGGGCCACCGTCCTCGCTGACGGCGGATACCAGACCGCCGCGCGAGCCGCACGATTCGGGCAGGCCACCCACAGGCAGTCGTGGTCTGCCCGTCCATCACCGAATTGTGGAAGGAACAGGCACACAAGTACCTGCTCCAATTCGCCGAGTTGGGCGGCTACCAGTATTGCGACGCGGCAGGCATCAAGCCGTACCAACACCAGGTAGCCGACCCACCGGAAATCATGCTGGAGGCGGTGCGGAAGGGGGACCGGACCTTCCAGCAAGCGGGGTACCACCTGCCGTTGTGGAGTACGGGCATCCCCCAGACTCTGCCGCTGAACGACCCGTTGGATGGGATCCAGGCGGCCGACAACGTCAGCTTCGCAATGGCTGGCCCACGCGAAAGTGCGCGCCTGTGGCCACGGCCTACAGATCGCACTGCCTGAGAACATCTGGCAGTGCGAATTCCTCATCCCCGATGAGACGGCACCTTCTACACGGCCCGCATCCGCTGGGCCCACACGGGAACGGCAAACGTTCCGGAAGCCGCCGGTACGCAACGCGTCGAGTACCTCGACGGTCGCGCCCGAACGGTCGACTCCCAGGTCACCGAACTGATCACGGAGCGGCCAGTACTGATCACAGACGGGGCTCCGGGTCGGACTGAGCGCTGGACCGCGAGCCGGCCACTTGCCTGTGTGCGTGGCCGGTCCGTGGCATCAGTGCGGCGCCTTCATGCCTGCTGTCGGTCACTTCGCCTGGGCGAGCAAGACCGCGTCGGGACCGGCCGGGAAGCGCAGCTGGCCGGTCCTGTCGTGCACGGCCCGCCACACCGTCTCGGCAACGTCGCTCTCCTTGGTGAACACGTCCTGGCCCGTGAAGTCATCCATGGTCTTCTTCGCGAACGCTGCGTAGGGTGCCGGGACGAGCGTGTCCAGCGACCCGCCGTTCGTTGCCCTGGCTGCGAAGTTCGTCGTCAGGCAGGCACCCGGCTCGACCGTCTTGGCCTGCACACCGAACGGCGCGAGTTCGAGCGCGAGGGAGGCGGTGAACCCCTCGATGGCCATCTTGCTCGCCTTGTAGACGGCCGAGAGCGGCATGTGCCCCAGCACCACGCTGGAGGTCACGTTGACCACCACGCCGGAGCCACGCTCGCGGAACTGGGGCAGTACTGCCTGCGTCATCGCCATCACGCCGAACGTGTTGGTCTCGAAGACCTCCCGCACTCGGGCCATGGGGGTGCCCTCGAAGACGCTGATCGAAGGCACCCCCGCGTTGTTGACCAGGACATCAATGGGGCCCTCGGCCTCGAAGACGGCGGTGATGCTCTCGGGCCTGGTCACGTCGAGTTCGACGACGCGGAGCCGGTCCGACTCAGGGAGGAGGCCTGGACGCGGCGTCCGCATTGTGGCGATGACGTTCCATCCCTGCGAGTGGAAGTGGAGGGCGGTCTCCCGCCCGTACCCGGATGAGGTACCAGTGATCAGAACTGTCTTCATGTTGTGCCCCCTGCGATGTGGTGGGATCCGTGCGGGCTGGCAGGCATTTTCCTGCTCTACTGGAGAACCCGTGATCCCATTGAATCGCTCTGACCTGCGCATATAGTAGAACTATCCTCGCCGCTCCTTGCACGATCCTCCTGTTCCCCCTCCCGCTCAGGGCATGAAACCTGTCGGCACACACACGGCCGACACAGGCAGGCGGCGTCCTGGCCAGGGGTGCTCCGAACTGGCGGCGGTACTCCCGGCTCAATGCGACGGGTTGTCGTAGCCGTCGCGGCGGCCGACTCCGGTGACGTCTCCGGGGCGGGTGGCCCGCTCGCAGGGTTCGTCGAGCAGGCGCAACAGGCGTACCACCGTGTCCAGTAGCGCGGCCGGAGCGTCACCGACGGCGATCCCCCGACGATGCACCCCTCGCCGCCCCAGCGCCCGCCGCTCGGGGTCGGTCCGGGTGAACTGCCCTGTGACACAGGCAGGTCGACGGCGGTGGTCCAGTTGGGCCGGGCGTGGCGGGCCAGCAGGGTGCGGAATTCTTCGAGGTACATGCGTTCGTTGCAGCACCATTCCCCGCCATGCCGCTCATAGTCGCGAGGATCGTGCAAGTAGGAGCGAGCATCGATCTAACATTCCGGCAGGTCAGGACGTTTCAATGGAATCTCCGCACTCCATCAATGAGGAGAGACACTCCATGAACGCCAACTACGGCTTCAACGCCACTCTGACCGCCAGGCCCGGAATGGGTGGCCAGCTCGTCGACCTGCTGCTGACCGGACTGAACGAAGGCAGCCCCGGCGCGAGCGAGCACTGCCTCGTCTACCTCGTCTCCCGCTCCGCGTCCGATCCCGACGTCGTCCACGTCACCGAAGGCTGGACCAGCGAGGCGGACCACCACCGGATCTTCGCCGGCGAGGCCGCCCAGGCCATCGTGGCGCAGATCGACGGACTGCTGGCCAAGGAGTCCGAGTACACCGACTACGTCCCTGTCCGCGGCAAGGCCGCCTTCTGAGCGCCGAACACTCCACGCACCAGCCCCAGCCGACTCGGTGCCCGCCGGGGCACCCCCCTGGCCCGACCGTTCCGCCGCCACCCACGAAAGGCAACGACCATGACCACAGCACGTCCCGCCCTCGACCCCGAACTGCATGAACTCTTGGCCGACATGCCACTGATGTCCCAGCTCAGCCAGGAAGCGCTGGCTCAGGTACGCCCGTTCTCCACGATGCCCGTCGAACCCCTCCTCGAAGGTCGCGCGATCGACCGGCGTGAGATCACCGTTTCGGCCCCGGACGGCACCCCGATCCCGTTGTCTGTCTTCAGCCCCACGAAAACCGATCGCACCAGCGCCGCACCCTGCGTCTACTGGATGCACGGCGGCGGCATGGTCATGGGCGACCGCTTCTCACAGATCGACATCCCCCTGGAGTGGCTCGACGAGTTCGGCGCCGTCGTGGTCTCCGTCGACTACCGGCTCGCACCCGAGGCCACCGGCACCGCCCTGGTCGACGACTGCTACCAGGGACTGCTCTGGCTCGCCGAACACTCCGCCGAACTGGGCATCGACCCCGCCCGGATCATCGTCGCGGGCGCCAGCGCGGGCGGCGGTCTCGCCGCCGGCGTCACCCTGCTGGCCCGCGACCTCGGCACCCCGACGATCGCCGCCCAAGTCCTGATCGGCCCCATGCTCGACCACCGCAACACCAGCGCTTCCAGCCGCCAGTTCTCCGGCGGGCCCGGCGTGTGGACCCGCGAGATGAACGAGTTCGGATGGCGCTGTCTCCTCGGCGACCTCGCCGACGACGAGGTACCCGTATACGTCTCCCCCGCGCTGGCCGATGACCTCTCCGGCCTGCCGACCACCTATATCGACACCGGCTCCGCCGAGGTGTTCCGCGACGAGGACACCGACTACGCCACCCGCATCTGGGCGGCCGGCGGCCAGGCCGAACTCCACGTCTGGGCAGGCGGCTTCCACGGCTTCGACGCCCTGTACCCGCAAGCGCACATCTCGGCCACGGCCCGCCGAACCCGCACCGAGTGGCTCGCCCGTGTCCTGCACACGAACCCCACCGCATGACGCCACCGAAATCCTGATGGTGTGCATGAGCTTGGCGCTCAACATCGCGGGCTGCTCGAACCACTTCATGTCGAGGCGGAGCCGGGTCAGTACGCGCCGTTCTTCAGTTGTGCGGAGGCCTGACCACCACGGTTGGGCCTACGACGCCGAGGTCGGCGATCACGGCGAGACCGGTCGCTCGGAGTCGGCCGACCAGGTCGGCGTGGCAGCTGGCGGTGATCTCCGGGCCGCGCGCAGGGCGGGTGGTGGAGGTCCACAGCAGCCGGGATCAGGCAGGTGTCGGGTGAAGTGGATGATCGCTTCTGCGGCAGTGGCGGTGGGCGTGGTCGTCTGGTGGTCTTCCGGTTCCGAAGGGCTGCCGCGGTGAGGCGCGTCATTTCTCGGCTGGAGCGAGGGCTCGGGGAAGGCGCAGCCGAAAGCATGCTCCGAGGGTCCGTGGGGTGAGGGTGAGAGTGCCTCGGTGGCGGTGGGCCAGGTCGCGGGCGATGGCGAGGCCCAGGCCGGTGCCGCCGTGGTCGCGGGAGCGGGCGTCGTCGAGCCGGACGAAGCGTTCGAAGATGCGCTCGGCGTCCTCGGTGGGCACGCCCGGTCCGTCGTCGTGCACCGTGAGGACGACCCAGGCGTCCTGGTTCCGGACGGTGATCTGGATGCGATGTGCGGCGTGGCGGGCGGCGTTGTCGATGAGGTTGCGCAGCAGCCGTTCGTAATCGCCGGGGTTTCCCTGGGCGTGTGCGGGAGCGGTGCTGTCGCAGGTGAGGGTCAACGGGCGTTCGGTGAGGGGGTATTGCTCGGTCAGCCGGGAGGCGAGGGCTGTCAGGTCGACGGTTTCGGGGCCGGCTGTGGGGGTGCGGGTGTCGAGGCGGGCGAGGAGCAGCAGGTCTTCGGCGAGGGACTGGAGGCGGCGGGTCTGTCGTGCGGCGGTGGTGGCCGCGGCGGGCCAGTCGGTGCGTTCCGGGTAGGCGAGCGCGATTTCCAGGCTGGCCAGCAGTGTGGTGAGGGGGCTGCGCAGTTCGTGGGCGGCGTCCGCGACGAAGCGGCGTTGCTGGGCGGCGGCGTTGTCGAGGCGTTGGAGCGTGGTGTTGATGGTGGTGGCCAGGGCGGTGATCTCATGTCCCGCGGCGGGGACGGTGACACGTTCACGAGGGTCGCTCGCGGTGACCGAGGCGGTGAGGACACGGATGGCTTCGACCGGCCGCAGCGCGATACGGACGGCGAAGTAGACGGCGGCGGCGATCAGTACGAGGCCGACGAGCCCGGCCCGCAGCAGCAGGAGGTCGGTGGTCTCGGTGATTGCCTCGGCTGTGTGCGGGAGCACCACCACATAGACCCGCAGGTTGGCGTCGGCGGCGACACCCAGAGCGGCGGCCTTGTCCTTGCCCAGATAATCGGCCGGGATATCGGCCGTGACGACCTGATTGGTCCCCCCGGCTACAGAGAACTTGTCATGGGGGTCGTAGTCGGGATTCGCAGGTAGGCGAACGGTCGTAATGAGCTCGGCCCTCAAGGCCTTCGGCGGGGCGGGCATCACGTGGTGGGCGCCGGGAGCGAAGTCGTCCATGCCTCCGCCGTAGGCGACAGCGGTGCGCCGACCGGTCGCGACGACCTCGTACGGCACGGTGGTTATGGAGTCGGGGATGACACCCTGTTCCAACTTGTCGCAGAGAGCCCAGAGTTGTTCCTTGGCTTGGTCTTCGGCGATCTGCGTGCTCTGGTGGTAGACGTCGTGGTGGACCCACCAGCCGATGCCGGCCAGGATGACGGCGGTGGTCGAGGCGGCGGCCAGGGCCGCGACGGCCCGTACCGAACGCGGCCACCAACGGCGGCGCGGCTCAGTCGCGTTGACGGCCGTCCACCAGCGCCGTCTCCGCTCAGTCACGTTCACGGTCGTCCACCAGTCGGTAGCCGGTGCCCCGTACGGTCTGCAGGGACTGCCGTTGGAACGCGGAGTCCACTTTCTTGCGCAGTGCGCTCACCCGTGCCTCCACCAGGTTGGGATCCAGGGCCTCGTCGGGCCACGCGTGATAGAGGAGATCCGATTTGGAGACCGCCTGGCCCGCCCGGCGGGCCAGCAGCTCCAGTACGGCGAACTCCCGGGGTGTGAGGTCCACTCTCGCCCCGGCCCGGCGGCAGACCCGGCCGGCGACATCCAAGGAGAGGTCGCCCACGGCAAGGACGGGCGGGGCGACCGTGGCCGCTCGTCTGACCAGCGCCCGCAGCCGCGCGACGAGCACCACGTAGGAGAAGGGTTTGGCCAGGTAGTCGTCGGCCCCCGTGTCCAGGGCCTCTGCCTGATCCCACTCTCCGTCCTTGGCGGTGAGGACCAGGATGGGGGTCGCGTTGCCCTCCCGGCGCAACTGGGCGCAGACCTTGTAGCCGTTGAGTCCGGGCAGCATCAAGTCCAGTACGACAAGGGCGTATTCGCCGGTCCGGGCCATCCACAGTCCCTGCCGGCCGTCATGGGCGAGGTCGACGCTGTAGCCCTCGGCGGTCAGACCGGTGTGCAGGGTGTGGGCAAGGTCCACCTCGTCTTCGACCACCAGGATGCGCATGCGGTGCAGCTTCGCACGGCGTCGGCCCGCCTTCCTGATCGGCCGGTCAGGTTGGGTCAGCCTCCGGTCAACGAGGTCCGGGCACGCTGGCGCAGTGTCTTCGCCACTGCTGAAAGGCCTTGTCGCCGATGTCCTGTGCTGAGTTCGACATTGTCAACGATACGGAAAGGGTTCCTCAGGGACGCTCTCGGAAAGTTTCCGCTCTTTCACGCCGAAGATTCCTCACTCCCTTACTCCTGCCCGTTTCACTGTCCGCCCTTCTCGGTATATGGAGAATTCGCAGAGATGGAACCCTGTGGCATGACGAGGCGGTGACTCTGGAATTGGCTTCCCGTAGCCTGCCGGACCTGTGGCAGACGTTGGGCAACATAGACGCCGTGCATGGAGCATATTACTTTCTCATGCATGTGCTGTTTGACCTGTTCGGGACCGATCTCCTCGTACTGCGGCTTCCCTCTGTCCTCGCCTCTGCACTGGCAGCGGCGGGGGTCACAGCGCTCGGGATCCGATTGGCAGGGACGCGAGCTGGAATACTGGCAGGCCTTTCCTTCGCCATACTCCCTGATGTCCAGAGATATTCACAGGAAGGGCGCTCATACTCAATGGTCTGCGCACTTGTGGTCTGGGCCACATATTTTCTTGTGAGTGCGGCACTTAGCTGCCGAGCCCCAGTGATTATTAAGCGCAGAAGGTCGATGGCGCCGTGGATCGCATATGGCACTCTCATGCTGGCAGCGTGCATTCTGCACCAGTTCGCCGCCCTTGCTCTGGTAGTACATGCCTTCGTCGTGCCGGATTATGCGCGTCGCGCTTGGGCGTACACCGCACTTTTGGTTGCGGCAGGAGTCGCACCCCTTGCGGCTCTGGGTATGGCGCAATCTCGGCAAGTCGCATGGATCGAGAGCGTCACCGGTAGCGAATACCAACGCTTCGCGATACTGGCTTCTTTCGCGATGGTGCTGTCCTACTTCGCTTCGTCAGGCAACGCTGGCAAAGTTTCCCCTGAAGCACCTTTCAGTCTACGGGCGATCGCCCTGCCTCTGTTCATATTGCCCACTGCACTTCTCATGCTAATTTCTCTTTACAAGCCCTTCTATGTGGAGAGGTACGTGCTCTACGGTCTCGTCGGCCTGGCGCTCCTTCTGGGGGCAGCACTGGATCGCATGCCTGAACTAAGTCCCAATCTGCGAGTAACGGGAGTGATTGTTGTCGCGTTGGCAATCGCGCTGCTCATACCGGAGTCCCTCAAGCTTCGGGCTCCGGAAAGCAGGTCGGATAACGTCACCGATCTGGCAGTAGTCCTGTCCAGGGAATACACTCCTGGCGACGGAATTCTCTACTTGTCCGTGAAGAGGCGCGCATGGTCACTGGCCTACCCCTCGGTAAATAGGGGGATGTTCGACCTCGCCCAGGAGTTCACTCCGGAAGCCTCGCACGACCTTTACGGAACCGAATTGCCTTCCCCTCAGATCCGCGCACGCATGCGCAGCAGCGCACGAATTCTCGTAGTAGCGGAACCCAAAGGCATTCATGTGGGAAGTGGCGGAACAGAGCGAATGAAGGAGAGAGTTCTGGCCGAATATTTCACCAGGGCCCTCACCATACAAGTCGATGGGGCGCAAGTCATGATTTACGAGCCCCGAACGACGGCGACCGCGGCTGAACTTGCGGTGTCGCAGGAGTAGACGGGCGGACCACGTACGGGATCTTGAGACCACGAGCAGCCCATGGCAGGTCATGCGGCATGATCGATGAATTCGCGAAAGACCACCTGCACGGGAGACTGTGGCGGGACCGCAAGGCTCTGCTCTGGAAACTCGACGGCTTGTCCGAATACGACGCCCGCCGGCCTTTGACGGCGACCGGGACCAACCTCCTCGGCCTGGTCAAACACGTGGCCACCGTCGAGGCCAGGTACTTGGGCGAGGTCTTCGACCGCCCTTCCCCGGAACCGCTGTCCCGGTGGCAGGACTACGACGGCAGCGGTCTGTGGGCGACCGAGGACGAAACCCGTGATCAGATCATCGGGTTCTGCCGGCGCACGTGGGAACACTCGGACGCGACGATCAACGCGCTTCCCCTCGACGCCCCCGGCCACGTGCCCTGGTGGCCGGAGCCTTACCCCAACACCAACCTGTTCGCCATCATGGTCCATGTCCTCGCCGAGTCCATCCGGCATGCCGGGCACGCCGACATCTTGCGTGAGGGCCTCGACGGCCGGACCGGGTTGCGCGCCGAACTCGAGAAGCAGATCGACGAGGAAGCCCGTGCAGCCTACTGCGCGAAGATCGAGCAGGCCGCCAGGTCGGCCGCTCCAGTCAAGGCTTAGAACTCCTAACGAAGTGATCTTCGAGGTGGCTGGATCATAGCTGGTGACAGGGCTTGATCCTCGCGGTAGGCCGTTGTCATGAGGTACGCGCAGGGCGGTGGCCTGTCGGACGCGCGCCGGCAGTTTCGCGAGGGCATCCGGATGATGGCCGCCGCGCGGTTTGCCCGGCGTGAGCAGAGTTCGGGGATCGCGAGGGAGCTGCGGGTCAGCATTCGGTCCGTCCAACGGTGGCGGCACCTGTGGGACAAGGGCGGTCCGCAGGCTCTTCGGTCGGCGGGTTCGGCCTCGCCGCCGCGGTTGAGTGAGGCCCAGTTCGCCGTGCTGGAAGCGAAGTTGGCCAAGGGCCCGGTCACGCATGGCTGGCCGGACCAGCGGTGGACCCTGTTCCGCATCAAAACCGTGATCGGCCGCCGCTTCCACAAGAGCTGCACACTGCAGGGGGTGCGGATGCTGCTGATCCGGCACGGCTTCTCCTGCCAGGTCCCGGCCGGACGGGCAGTCGAACGTGACGAAGCCGAGGTCACCGGCTGAGTGAAGGAGACCTTGCCACAGGTGGAAGGACCGCGGCAGCGCTCGACGCCCGGATCGTCTTCGAGGACGAGTCCAGTTTCTCGATGACGCCGCCGGTTGCCCCCACGTGGGCCAGGCGCGGGCAGACGCCGATGATCCTGGACGGACTACCGTGACCTGCTCATCACCGCCCACGCCCAGCTCGGCGGCCCTATCGTGCTCATCTGGGACAACTTGAATGTCCACCTGGCCTACGGGATGCGGCAGTTCATCGCCCGACAGGACTGGCTGACCGTCTACCAGTTGCCGACCTACGCGCCGGACCTCAATCCGGTCGAGGGCGTCTGGTCCCTGCTGCGGTGCGGCTGGCTCACCAACACAGCGTTCACGTCCCCGGAGCACCTGATCCAGAACATCCGCCACGGGATGAGGAAGATCCAGTACCGCCCGCACCTCATTGACGGATGCCTCGCCGGAACCGGACTCTCCCTCACCACGACGGCAATGCGGGTTCAAGCTCCGGCTACTGCGCGAGAGCCGGGTAGAGAGAGGTGACCGGTGCGGAGAGCGCGGTGTGCACCTTTGTGGTCAGTTCGTCGACGATGAGTTCGTGGTCTCCGGCTTCGACGGCGTCGAGGATCGCGGCGGCGACGTCGGACGGCAGGTTCATGCCGGCCGGGTCGTTGCCTGCTTGCATCGGGGTGTCAGTCGGGCCGGCGTAGACGCCGAGGACCTGGACGCCGGCGGGTGCGAGTTCGAGTCGGAAGGCGTTGGTTGCCATCCACAGACCGGCCTTGGAGACGCTGTGAGCCTTGCCGACGGCGAACCAGCTGAGCACGGAGCCGATGTTGACGAGCGCGCCCTTGGCGGAGCGGAGCGCGGGTGCGAGCGCGCGTGTCAGATGGATCGGGCCGAGCAGGTTGGTGGCGAGGGTCGCCGTGATGTCCTCGGTCGGCGCCGTCAGCAGGTCGCCTTTGGGGTAGATGGCCGCGTTGTTGATCAGGATGGTCGTGTCGCCGGTCTGTCGTGCGATGCGGTCGACGACGTCGGGGTCGGCCACGTCGAGGACCAGAGGTACGACACGCTTGTCGCCCCACTCCTTGGGGCTCCGCGCCGTCGCGTACACACGTCGCGCGCCGCGGTCGAGGGCGGCTTTGACCAACTCGGTGCCGAGTCCGCCATTGGCGCCCGTGATGAAGACAGTTGATCCGTTGAGGGAGGTCATCGTGGTGTTCCTTTCCTGGGGGAGGTGTGTGTGTCGGGCCCGCGGCCGGCCTGCCGGCCGTGGGAGCTGTGGGGAGCTGTGCGGCGACGAGGTCGAGCTGGTTTCCCTCGGGGTCGGAGAGGGTCCGGCTGCCGATGTCGCGGAGGGTGGGAGATGCGAACGCCGGTCGGCATCGGGCACATGCGTCGCGTCGTGCGATGCGGGGGCAGCCGGCTCGTCATCTTCCGGGATCGGGTAGAAGAGCAAACAGTTGCCAGGCAGCCGACGAGGCGCTTTCTCACCCATGGCGTCGCGCGATTCGTCCGTCACGGCGCGGTGCTGCGTCGCTTGACGATGCCCAGGCAGGCCACGGCGGCGGCCAGTTCGACGGCGGCGATGGTCCACCAGCCGTGCACGAACGCGGTGTGGGCCGCGTGGTAGGTCGTGGGGGTGCCGAGGATGGCGACGAGCACGGAGACGCCGAGGACGAATCCGATCTGGCGGGCCATGTTGATGACGGCGCTGCCGGTCGACGCGCGATCCGGGGGAAGGTCGTGGGTCGCGGACGCCAGGATGGTGGGGAGCGTGAACCCGATGCCGATGCCGACGAGCAGGTGGCCGGGCAGCAGTTCGCCGGCGTAGTGCGATCCGTGCGCGCCGATGCGGGACAGGGTCAGGATTGTTCCGGCCGCGAACAGCACACATCCCATGGCCGACAGGACGCTCGCGGGGATCTTGTGGACGAGTCGCTGGGCCAGCACGGTGACGATGGGGACCATCGCTGGTGCCGGCGCGATCGCGAATCCGGTCGTGATGACCGACCAGTGCCAGACGTTCTGCATCCACAGCACGGTGATGAGCAGGTACGCGGACATGCCGAGGCCGAAGGTGACCATGGCGAAGTTCGCCGAGGCGAAGCTGCGCACGCGGTAGAGGTCAGGCTCGATGACCGGGACGGGGTGGTGTTCGGCACGCCAGGCGAAGGCGGCGAGCAGTAGAGCGGCGACGACGAAGCCGCCGATGGTCTTGCCGTCGCTCCAGCCCCAGTCGCCGCCCTTGACGATTGCCAGGGCGAGCGAGGCGACGCCCACTGTGAGCAGGACGGAGCCGATGATGTCCGGCATGTCGGTGACGTTGGCGTCACGCGAGTCGGGGACCCTACGTCGGGCGGCAATGATCGCGAAGACCCCGATGGGCAGGTTGACCAGGAACACCCAGCGCCAGCTCGCGGTGACGAGCAGGCCGCCGAGGACGGGCCCGGCAGCTGCGGCCACTGCTGCCACTGCCGACCAGATGCGCACATAGTGCAACCGCTTCTGCGCCGGTACGGCGGCCAGCAGCAGGCCCAGCGAGGTCGGCGTCAGCGCGGCCGCACCGGCGGCCTGGAGCACTCGGAACACGACCAGCCACCACAGGCCGGGGGCGACGCCACACGCCACGCTCGCAAAGGTGAACAGGCCCATCCCGAGCTGGAACATCCTCTTGCGGCCGACCTTGTCGGCCAGGCGGCCGAACGGCACCAGTAGCGCGGCAAAGATGATCGCGTATGCGCTGAGTACCCAGCTCACATCGCTGATCGACGAACCGTGGAAGTCGGCGGCGATGTCGTCGAAGGCGACATTGACGATGAAGACGTCCAAGTTCGCCATGAACCCGGCAAGCGACAGGATCGCAAGTATCGAGCGCGGGCTGTGCCCGGCCGGTGGCGTGGCGGCGGCCCGCACAGCAGCGGGCGCCAGGGGATTCCGATTGGTCATGGACCAGAGCGTAGGCATCGTCACTTCATTTTTGCAAGTACGATGCAATAGATGAATCGCGCGTCAATATTTGAAGCCTGCTATGCTGAACGCATGAGGCGCAAAGGGTTCGATCAGTACTGCGGGCTTGCTCGCGCCCTGGAGCTCATCGGCGAGCGATGGGCCCTGTTGATCATTCGAGAGCTTCTGGCTCACCCGGGCCGTTACACGGACTTGCTCGACGAGCTGCCGGGCATTCCCACCAACGTGCTCTCCACCCGGCTCAAGGAGCTGGAGGAGGCCGGCATCGTTGAGCGGCGCATCGCCCCAGCCCCCCAGCGCGGCGTGGTCTATGTCCTGACCAAGGCCGGGGAGGGTCTCGAAGGCGCTGTCCTCACGCTCGCTCTGTGGGGCAATGGACAGCTCGCCGAGTATGAGGTCGGCGATCGAGTGCCGCCGTCCTCGCTGGCCATGGCCCTGCGTGCCACCTTCAACCGCGACGCGGCACGCGGGCTGACCGCCTCCTGGGAGATTCGGGCGGCCGGGGCTGTCCTGCACGCCGTCGTGACCGACGGACACCTCACGAGCGGAACCGGGCCGGCACCGACCGAACCCGACCTCGTGGTCACTGTCCCCGGGGACACGGTGCCTCCGTACAGAGAAATCATGCGGGCCATCAAGAGCGGCGAGGTCGAACTCTCCGGACCCCCGTCACTGCTGGACACATTCGCCCGCGTCTTCACCCCACGCGCCATCTAGTGATCTTGATGGCACGAGGTGGCCATGCAGAGGTGCGGCAGAGCCCAGCACCAGTGAGGCGCCGTCGAGCACATCGCTTCGAGCTGTGCTGGGCCACCACATGGACGGACGACGCCAACCGGCATCGCACCGGTCCTCGGCCTTCCGGAACTTCCCTTCGTCGACTTCGGCGACGTCCTACTCCAAGAACGCCCCGATGGACTCCACTGGAAGACCGAGCCGCTGGTGGACTACGCAGGCGGACGTCCTTTCGCCTGGGTGGACGACGAGCAGAGTGAGCTGGATCAGACGTACGTGACCGCCCACCATCAAGGGCCCGTGCTCCTGCACCACATCAACCCGCGGATCGGCCTACGAGAGAACGACTTCCACACGCTCGCCGACTTCGCCAGTTCCCTGGACACCTCACGAACCACCGGCTGAACACCTCGCCGGCTCTTCAGGTTGCTCCGTACTCGTGAGCCGAAGGACGGAAGTTGTCACCAGGGGAGGCAGAAGATCCGGTGTACAGGACCGGTTGAAGCGGCCTGGTTGTCACAAGCAAGGCACGCGGCTTGTCACACATGCTCATTCGGCAGCCCTTCCGTCACCAGAAGCGAAGATCGACAGCCTCTGGCTCCCCGAGACGACACTTCACCACAACCACGTCCTGCTCCTGTGTGTCCTACTACTGAGCGCCGGCAGAAGTCGGCTACCGCCGGGGGATCGGGACGCGAGTCATGCAGAAGTACGCGATCGTCCAGCACATCACACGGTTCTTCTGGCCCCCGCGTGGTGCAAGACGGCAGCCGCCCACGTTCGCCCGGCAACTGGTGGGGCTCTGGCTCTTCGCGCTTGCCTTCGGGGCCGGGCTCACCGTGATCGGCTGGGACGAAGAGTTCGGCATGGCACTGCTGCTCCTCTTTTATGGCGACATCATCGACGGGGTGCGGTACCGCTGGGCGGCCGCACTGGCCGCGCTAGCAGTCCTGTCGGCTGCCAGCCGGCTCACAAGAGCCGTCCTGCCCGGCTCCTTCGACGATGCCTGGGCGCAAAGCGTCGGCTCCGCTGTCGGTGTCACGCTCGGGCTGGCAGTGAGCGCCGCGATCACACGGCTTCCGGAACGCCGACCACATCGGCCCGCCGGGGGAAACGACTCCGGGTTCAGCGGTCAAGACTCTCCGTAGAGGGAGAGCGGCCGCCGACCTCGGTGACAACAAGCCCGCGTTTGTGACACCACCTATCGCGCTTCAGCTCAGCTCGGAGCCGAGATCTTTGCGGGACAGCCCTAAGGAGGCCGAAGTTGGCCTGGCCCACATCTGTCTCTTCAGCAGTCTGATCCTGGGGACGCTGCCCTCCACCGCGCACAGCTCTTCGAGGCATTTACACCCGGTCTCGGTGAGTCGCTCGAGCCGCCGCGTGAAGCTTCCGAGAACGACACCCTGCGCCACACAGTGACCGTCGACCACAGCGGTTAGGGGGGTTGGACGCCTGCCCGCACGGACCGCGGTCGGCAGCGCCGGTCAGGAACTGATCCAGATCTCCTGATTCGGCCCCGCTCGATTCGCATGACCGCAGACGCGGCAGAACGTCCGATCCGCCGAACACGACACATCCGAGGGCCGCCACGGTGATCATCGACGGCAAGAACCATGGCTGTGGGCAGACTCGTAATCAGGTCTTCATGGTGGGCGAACCGGGGCGGGTCCGGGCCAGTACGCAGCGCCGTGACAGGATCCCTCTATGTCTACCAACGTCTTCTTCGACATCAACATCGACGGCAGCCCCGCGGGCCGGATCGTCTTCAAGCTGTACGACGACGTCGTCCCCAAGACGACGCAGAACTTCCGCGAGCTCGCCACCGGCCAGCACGGCTTCGGATACGAGGGCTCCGGCTTCCACCGCGTCATCCCGGACTTCATGCTCCAGGGCGGCGACTTCACCCGCGGCGACGGCACCGGCGGCAAAAGCATCTACGGCCAGAAGTTCCCCGACGAGAACTTCAAACTCAAGCACGACAAGCCGTTCCTCCTGTCCATGGCCAACTCCGGCCCCGACAGCAACGGCTCACAGTTCTTCATCACCACAGTGCTCACACCCTGGCTCGACGGCAAGCACGTAGTCTTCGGCGAAGCCATCGAAGGCCAGGACCTCGTGAAGAAGATCGAATCCCTCGGCTCACGCTCCGGCGCCACCCGCGCCAAAATCGAGATCGCCTCCTCCGGCGTTTTGGAGAAGTAGCGCCTCCGCCCCGGGCAGGGGGCCGGTTCGACGCAGGCTGTCCGGCCGCGCATCCGCCCGCTCCGCCCGGGGCCCCACGGGAGATCCCGAGTCGGACGCGGCATCGTTGTGCTCACGCCGGGCACCCGCTGCCGCGGCCGAGCGGCCGGTGGCACGCCGAGAACGTCGGTCGATGCTCGAGGACTCGGGTATCGATCACGTGAGCGTCCCCATCGCCAGCAACATCCGCGGCGAAGTGAGCGTCCTGGAACCCGACGGCAACGTCCCGGAGACCAAGGGACCCGACACGTCACCAACGAGGTCCAGAGCTGCCGGACGCGACCGCAAAACGTCCGCCCATGCCTCCTGGCTGGTCGGCCCGGGCAGATTGCCCCGCGGCATCCCCCGAGTGTCTCTCCTGACAGTGACTTCAAAATGGCGCAGCCACTGGCGACCGCTGCCGCGGAAGCAGGAGACCTCACGGCGGGCCGCCTCGCCCCCGAACAAGTCACTCCGCCCTGCCAGACGCTCGGGCAGCACCGCTGGACGAGCCCGGCGGCCCCGGTCGACTGCTACGGCGCAACACCGCGATCCTTCGCCGCCGACGGGGCACGCCTGTCCCAGGAGTTGCACTCCGGGGCGTCCGCCCAGGCGTGCACAGTGACCCGGCTAACTCTCCCTCACACAGTTCGGGGCCCGGTCCGGTGACCAGGCCCCGAAGGCGTACGGGCCCTCTCGGCCGTGCCGTCGAACCTTTCGGGGCCGCGGTTGCGTGTACCTCTTGGAGTCGGTCCGACGGCAGGCGACGGGCGGCGAGAGGAGCGTGCGATGGGCGACCGCGGAGGCGTACGCCTCTCAGTTCGTCGTGGCGGGATCCCCCGATGCCACGCGGGCCCGCAGCGCGCTGAGGGCGTAGTGCTGGCGCGACTTGACCGTTCCGGCGGGAATCCTGAGGATGCGGGCCGTCTCCTTGATGGTCCGGCCGCACAGATAGGTGTGCACCAGCACCTCACGGTGGTCGTGGGAGAGCTGACGCAGCAGGGAGGTCGTCTCGACGGAGAGCAGCACGGATTCGCAGTGGTCGGGCAGGACGACGTCGCGGTTGTCGATGCCGACGCTCTCCCGGCGGACGCAGGCACTGCGCATGCGGTCGACAATCAGGTTGCGCGCCACGGTCAGCAGCCAGCCCCGCACGGATCCCTCGGTGCTGTAGAGGCGCTCCGTGTGCGGCCACGCACGGATGAGGGTCTCCTGAACTATGTCCTGCGCGGTGTGCCGGTCGCTCAGCAGCTTCTCCGCGTAGGCGAGCAGCGCCGTCGCGTGATCGGAGACCAGGTTGTCGAGCAACTGCCTGTGATGCGCGGGCGAGGCGGTCTCCGCGCCGGTGATCGTGTTCATCTTCCAGTTCCTGAAGGGGAGTTCGGTCCGCTCCTCTCCCCCACGCCGGTGCCCGCACACGGATGCGCGGCGAGCCACGGGAACGCGGCCGTCGCGGGGGCACCGGCACGGCCTACGCGGGGAAGGGGCGTAGGGGCCCCGATGAAGCGGCGCGGTGAGCGTAGACAGGTCGCTCTTCCGGAACAGTGACGGTTCTCTGACGCCGGACCGCAATGCCCCGGGCCGGCCGATCCGTCCCGATCCGATCCCTCCCGGGTCGAGTCGAGTCGAGTTGAGTTGAGTTGAGTTGAGTTGGCCCATCCGTCCAGGGCGGCCTCTCGCCCTGTCAGGGGTTAGCGGGCTGCTCCCCGGCGCCGGCGGCGACCGCGTCCTTCAGCTTCCCGCGTACCGCCTCGGCGTCCGGGTGGCCGATGTCGTCGAGGATGTCCAGCGCCTGACGCCAGGCGTCCGCGGCCCGTTCGTGCTCCCCCGCCGCGTGGCGGGTGTCGCCGATGTGCACGAGCGTGTCCGCCTCCAGGGACCGGTCGCGGATCGCTCTGTAGAGCTCCAGCGCGTGCTCGTAGCACGTCAGTGCCCGGTCGTGTTCGTGCAGGTGGTGGTGGGCGTAGCCGAGGCTGTCCCACGCCGCGGCCGCACCGTTGCGGTCGCCGATCTCCTGATGGACCGCCAGGGCCCGGCCGCACTCCTCCAGCGCCTTCCTGTAGCGGCCCGTCAGGATGTGGGTCCAGCCGACCTCGTTGGCCACGCTGGCCTGCCCGCTGCGCCGTCCGGCCTCCCGATAGAGGAGCCCCGCCTGGGCGTAGTGCTCCAGGGCCTCCTCGTGACGGCCGCGCGCGTTCGCGAGAAAGGCCGAGTAGCGGTGCACCCGCCCCTGTCCCGCCCGGTCCCCGATATGGGCGAACAGGTCCAGGGCGCGCGCCAGATGCCCGGCCGCATCCACCCAACGCTCCAGCCGGCCGTTGGCGAAGCCCAGCGCCCGGTGGGCGTGGGCCTGTCCGCGCACGTCGCCCAGCCCCTGCGCCGCCCTCGCCGCCGTCGTCTGTGCGACGAACTGTTCCTGACGGCGGCCGCTGCGGTCCAGATACAGCTCGATGCTGGCCGCAAGCTGCCAGCTCTGTTCGCCGCAACCACGGCGCGCACTCTGCTCGACCGCGGCGAGCAGCACCGACCGGTTGGTCTCCAGCCACTCGGCCGCGCGGGCCTGGTCGGCGAATTCCGACACGACCGTCCCGGCCACCGGCGGGTCCAGAGTGAGGCGTTCCCGGCTCGGCGCGAGGACACCGTCCGCCGCGTGCGCGCTGTGCAGATAGTGGTCGAACATGCGTCGCCGGGCCGCCGTGCGCTCCGGCCGGGCATCCAGCGTCCTGCATAGTTCGCTCCCGTAGGCGCGCAGCAGTTCGTGGCAGGTGAAGCGTCCCGGCTCGGTCTCCGACACCAGGTGGGCCCGGCTCAGCTCGGCCAGCAGCGGCCGGACCTCGGCGCGGCGCAGTCCGGCCAGGCTCGCGGCGGCGGCAACGGAGCAGTCGGCGCCCGGATGGAGCGCGAGCAGCCGGAACACGCGTGCCGCCTCCGGGGTGAGGAGCCGGTACGACCACGAGAACGCGCTGCGGGCATCAGCGGCGGGCGCCTCGCCGGAGAAGGCATGGAGGCTGCCCTCGCTCTCCGCCAGCTCCTCGGCGATACCCGACAGCGGGAATGCGGGGTTGATCGCAGCACGGGCGCTCACGACGGCCAGCGCGAGCGGCAGGCCCCCGCACGCGGCCACGATGGCTCGGGCAGCGACCGCGTCCCGCGCGATCCGGTCGGGCCCGAGGCGGTCGGAGAGGAACCGCAGGGCGTCGTCCTCGCCGAGGACGTCCAGCGTCAGGGAGTACGCGCCTTCGGCGGCCACCAGTCCGTACAGCTGATGCCGGCTCGTGACGACGACCAGGCATCCGGGCGCTCCGGGCAGCAGCGCACGCACGTGCTCGGTGTCGCGGGCGTTGTCGAGCACGATCAGCACACGGCGCCGGGCGAGCAGGCTGCGGTAGAGGGCCGCCTGCGCGTCCAGCCCGGCGGGGACTCGCTGGGCGGGCACCCCGAGAGCGCCGAGGAAGGAACGGATCGCCTCGGCCGGACTCATCACCGTCCCGCTGGGGTGGAAGCCGCGCAGATCGACGTACAACTGGCCGTCCGGGAAGCGGTCGGCCACCTGGTGCGCCCAGTGCACGGCGAGGGCGGTCTTGCCGACACCGGCCATACCGCCGATCACGCCGATGACCACCGCAGAGGCCGAACTGCCCGGCAACAGCCCGCGGAACCGGGCGATCTCGTCGAGCCGACCGGTGAACGAAGGCAGTTTCGCGGGGAGTTGGGCGGGCGGGACGACGGGTGACATCCGGTGGTCCGGGCCGAACGCCTCGGCCGCCTCGGCCCCTTCGACCTCCCGGCTACTACCGGCAGACTCGCCCTCCCTGCCACTACCGGCCGACTCGCTCTCCCGGCCGGTACCGGCCGGCTCTGTCCGCACGTCCGCGCTCGAGTGGTCGGCGGACCGGGTTACCTCTGTAGGGGCCGAGCCGTCCCAGACGTACGTCTGCGCCAGCACCCGCCGTTGCGCGGCCTGGAGTTCCGGGCCGGGCCGGACGCCCAGATCGTCGGCGAGCCGCGCGCGGACGGTCCGGTAGACCTCCAGGGCTTCGGCCTGGTGGCCGGTGGCGGCGAGCATGAGGATCAGCCGGGCCTGCAACTCCTCGTCGAGCATGTACAGGGCAGCAGCCTTACGCAGGGTCACCAGCACCCGTGCGCGTGGTTCCCGCCCGGTCTCCAGCGCCCGCTCGGCCGCGTGCTTGACCGCGGCCAGGTGTTCGCCGTCCACCGCGCCGAAGGCGGGATGAGCCCGTACGTCCGGCGCTATCCCGGAGGCCGTGGGGCCTCGCCACAGGGTCAGGGCCTCCACCAGCAGTTCGGTGGCCTCGGCCGGTTCCCCGGTCCCGGACGCGCGCTCCCGCAGGTGGCGGAAGCGCAGCAGGTCGAGGGATTCGAGGTCGGCGTCCAGGCGGTAGCCGCCCGATGCCCGCACCAGCCACCGTGACGTTCCCCTGCTCGGCATGTCGGGTTCGAACAGGCGCCGCAGTGCCCCGATGTGACGGTGTACGACGTTCACTGCGCTGTCCGGCGGGTTCTGTCTCCACAGGGCGTCGACGATCTCGTGCGTACCGACCGGGTGGTTGGGCTGCGCGAGGAGGAACGCGAGCAGCGCACGCTGCTTGGGCGGTCCCAGCTCGAGTTCGATCCCTCCACGCCAGGCCCTCAGCGGGCCGAGCACGGTGAAACGCGTATGCACAGTGTCCCTTGTACCGATGTACCGACAAGCGAAGCCGATGAGGGTCGACGCCGCCCGGTCACGGGCGTGAGCCGATGGGCCGGGTCCGCTCCGCTCGACGGGACCAGGCCGTAGGGAGCCTACCCCTCATCGGTTCGACGGGCCGCCGCCCCGGCGGCCCATTCCGGAAGCCATCCTGGGCGGGGAAACCGATGCCGTCTACAGCCGTTCCGGCCGTTCTCGGGCCGCCGGACATGAGCAGCTCACCGTCCCAGCAGCCGCAGCCCGCGTGAAGCTCCCCGGCGGCGAAGTGCGGTCACCGGCCTACGGGTTCCGCTGCTGCCCACGTCACCGTGGACACGGCGGCTTTGCAGGGCGGCAGGGGGTGTACTCCCCCGTGCACAGCCCGCCCGTTTCTGTACGCGGCCGGACGTCGTCGCCCTGCGCATGGAGGGCGGCGGATCCACCGAGGTGGCCCTGGCGTGTTCCGGCTGCCGCTGCCGTGCCGGCGGTTTCGCCGGCACCGTGGCGGGCCACGGCCATCCCCTCCGAACGGACCGCTCCGTACCGCTTCATGCCCGGCGGCTGTCGCCCCGAAGACGCAGCGGCAGTTTTCTTTCGCCAGGTTGAACTCTTGAGGCTTCCTCCCACGTGTAGCACGTAGCAGCTACTGGCCCGGCCCGGGAGGTGAGCGCCGCCGCGGTGTCGCGGTGTCGTGAACTCGTCCGGTCCGGCGGAAGCGGCCCGCCGGGCGGCCGACTCCGTGCTCGCTCCGGCCGCTTCATGAAGAGAGGAAAAATCGCCCCGATGAACAACGAGGAGACCGTGCCGGCGGAGCCGGGCCGTGAGTGCGTGATCGCGGGTCGCTACCGACTGCTGGCCCCCCTCGGCGAGGGCGGCATGGGCACGGTGTGGCGCGCCCACGACGAGGTGCTGCAGCGCGAAGTCGCCGTCAAAGAGGTGCGTGCCCCCGCGGGTCTTCCCGCTCCGGACGTCGAGCGCATGTACACCCGGCTGGAACGCGAGGCCTGGGCCGCGGCCCGGGTGACCCACCCCAACGTGGTCACCGTCTTCGATGTCGCCACCGAGGACGGCCGTCCGTGGATCGTCATGGAGCTCGTCCGCGGACAGTCCCTGGCCGACCTGCTCGACCAGGGCTCCCTCAGCCCCGCGCGGGCCGCGGAGATCGGCGCCGAGATCCTGGCCGCCCTGCGCGCCGCGCACGCCGCCGGGGTCCTCCACCGCGATGTGAAGCCGGCCAACGTCCTGATCGCCGGCGACGGCAGGGTGGTCCTGACCGACTTCGGCATCGCCACGGTCGAGGGCGACTCCTCCCTCACCAGGACCGGTGAGGTCATCGGCTCACCCGAGTACCTGCCACCCGAGCGCGCCCTGGGCCGCAACCCCGGCCCGGAGTCCGACCTTTGGTCCCTCGGTGTCCTCCTCTACGCGGCGGTCGAGGGCATCTCCCCCTACCGCCTGGACACCCCTCTCAGCACCCTGCGCGCCATCGTCGACGACGAACTGCCGCCCGCGCGCAAGGCAGGGCCGCTGGGCTCCGTCATCGAGGGGCTGCTGCGCAAGGAGCCGGCGGACCGGACGCCGGCCGAGCAGGCCGAGAAGAATCTGCGCCTCGTCGCGGCGGGCGGCACACCCGAGATCCCCGCCACACCGACCGTGGTGGATACACCCCTCGCCGAGGACCCGCGCATCCCCCGGGCCCAGGACCCGCCCAGCGCCACAGAGCCGCCCGCGGCCGGGACGGTCGCGTCATCGTCCGGCGGGGCGGCCACCGCCCCGCCGGCTCCGACGCCGACACCCACAGTCGCGACGAGTACGCCCGAGTCGGCACCGACCGTCACGGGAGGACCCGCGCAACCGGAGCCGACGCACTCCGCCCCTTCGCACTCATCTCCCACGCACTCATCCCCTTCGCACTCCGCCCCCTATACGCCGCCGGCCCCCGAGGCCCGTCGGCACAGCCGACGCATCTCCGCCGTTATCGTCGCCGGAGCGGTCGCCTGTGTCATGGCCGTCGCCGGGCTGAGCTACGCCCTGATCGGACAGGGGGACGACGGCACGGCGGACCCGAACCGGGCCACCGCGACCGGTTCCCCGTCCGCTTCCCCTTCCACGAACGCGGACGGCGGATCGAAGGACGACGCGGAGCCCGCCGCCGTGCCGAGCCCGGACCAGCAGGGGCAGGAAAATGCCGCAGCCCAGATGATCCGTGTGACGGTGACCGGGGCCAACACCACCTACTCGGGCGCCTGTCCACCGCCGGCGGAGCAAGCGCCCACGTTCACGGTCACGTTCGCCGTGGACCATGCACCGGCCGAGCTCACCTACCGCTGGGTGTCCAAGGACGGCTCGGTCGTCGACCGGGAATGGCGGACCGTCACCTTCCCGGAGGGCGGCGACCGTACGGGGCAGGACACGGTGCGGCTCACGGCGTGGCACAAATCCGGAACCTTCAAGAGCGAGATCGGGGTGCAGGTCAAAGGTCCGGAACTGACGAGTTCGAACACGGTGCCCTTCTCCATCACGTGCACGGACGCGGGGGCGTAGCCAAGTCCGGTCCGAGAACAATCCGTTCCTGTTCGAGTTCAGGTTCCGACTCCAGAGCCCGAACCTGAACTCGAACAGGAACCGGAAGCATTGAACCCGGTCCCGGATCACCTACGTGTTGGTGTCGTACGCGTCCGCCCTCGCGCCGGAACGGCCACAGGGCGGACGCGTCTTCGCAGCCGAGCACCATCACGAGGAGTACGCAGTGCCATCCGTCATCGTGGGACGCACAGGTCCGTTCACTGGTCAGAGCATGGTTCTCGACGGTGCGTCACTGTCGTTCGGCCGCAAGAGCGACAACGGCATCGTCATCGTGAGCGCCAGCGCCTCACGTCTGCACGCCGAGATCGTGACCGAGGACGCCGGTCACGTGCTCTACGACCGCGACAGCCGCAACGGGACCCACGTCAACGGGCAGCGCGTCACACGGCACGTCCTGCGCCCCAACGACTGCATCCGGATCGGCGACGAGACCTTCCTCTACGAGGCGCAGGACGCGATGGAGACGGTCATGGACCTCTCCCTGCTCGACGCCCCGCGCGTCACCTCCGTCGCCCCCGGCACGCTCCAGGTCACCGTCAGCGGGGGCGGGCCGGTCGGTCTCGCGTTCGCCCTGGCGCTGGAGGAGCAGCTCCGGGGACGGGTGGCCGTGACCGTCCACGACGGGCGCTGGACCAGGGAGGGATCGAGCATCGTCTGGAAGGACGAGAAGCTCGGCAACGTCCGGCGCCAGCAGGTGGTGACCGTCCAGAGCCGGCAGTACATGGCACTGTCCGACCACGTGCGGGAGGCGCTGTTCGACGCGGGCGGCTACTCGGAGATGTGGCCCGTCGGACCGGACTCGGTCGACGGCCGGCCTCCGCGCAACATCCGGATCGCCCACGTGGAGGACCGGCTGTTGGAGCTCGCGAACCAGAGACCGGCCATCAGGCTCGTCCCCAAGCGTTTCGATGCCTCGGAGGAGCAGGAAGGCATCGCGCAGCAGCACGTCCTCGTCATCGCCGAGGGCGGACGCTCCCGGACCCGCGAGTACTACGCCGACCGCTTCGGCGCGGCCGACGCCTCGGTCTACTCCCTCGACGGCGAGCACCTCCAGGACGTCGTGCTCGGGCTGCGGGTCAAGTCGGGGCTGACCGATCCGATGAGCGTGCTGCTGACCGTGGCGCAGAACCGGTTCCTGCTCAACTCGCTGCGCGGCGAGGGCTTTCTCAACATGCGGCTCACCCGCGAGGAGGCCGAGAACGTGATCGGTATCGATCCCGTCCGCAAGGTCTTCGAGGAGTGCATCGCCGCGCGGCCCTGCGTCATGGGTCGCGCCGAGGACAACGAGTTCGTCTGCCCCACGCACGGCACGCTGTTCCTTCCCGCCCTGCTGCGCAACTCCCCCTTGTGGAAGCGCATCCGGGAAGGGCTCAAGCTGTTCGGGGTGGCCGATGACGATCTCACCGCGATCACCTCGTTCCGTCTGGACATGGTGCAGCGCCCGCGGTTCACGGCCCAGCTCACCCGTCCGACTGGGACGTCACCGGGGACCTTCGGCTTCCTGTTGGGCGACGCGGCGAATGCCATCCACTTCTGGCCCGGTCGCGGCCTCAACAGCGGCCTCGCGTCCGCGACCTCGCTCGCCCGCTCACTGAGCCGGGCCTGGCAGGGGCGTCCGCTGCGCGACGCCGACTTCATCCGGCACGAGGCGGCGATGTCGATGCTCCAGTACCGGCACAAGAGCCGGGCCTGGAACGCGATGGTGAGCACCGACGAGCAGGGCGTCACCCGTGCGATCAAGGACATCGTCGCGCGCAGCATGGACCCGGGCCTGGAGCCGCAGCGGTCCGACCTCGACCTGCTGGTCGAGCGCATGGGCGCCATCCGTGAGCGGCTGGCGACCCGCCTGCCCGGACTGCCCACCGACGAGGCACTGCGCGAGCACCTCTCGAGGATCGGGCCCGACACCCTGCGGACCCTCCTGGAGAGCGGGGCGTGGGACACCCTGATCGTCGGCGGCGAGGAGGCCGACATCGACCTCTTCTACCAGACGGATGCCCCCGTCTACGTTCCCCGCCCCGATCCGCGGGACGGTGTGCCGGCGCATGTGCCGCAGGAGGCCATGTTCCTCAATCCGCACAACTCCGGGGAGATCGTCGGTTCCTCCTGAACCGCATTCCGACGTCATCGGTTTCGGCGGGCGGGGACGGGAGAACCGGCGTCCGCAAGGACACACGGCAGCCCGTCCCCGACCCAGCTGGGACAGTCACGACTTGCGCTGTTCCCATGACAGCCAGTCCGACTTTTCGATCACCGAGATCCAGCGCTCGCCGTATTCGATGGTGATGTCGAAGTGCTGCCCCCTTTGTGTCGGCACCCTGGTATCCGACCTTGCCGGGGAGCCGATATCCCGGTCGTACGTCGCACAATGCGAGTTGGGTGCGGAACGACACGAGTTGACGGCCCGCGTGGGCCTTCGTGTCGTACTCCATGTATCGATGGCGGACCACCGCCCCGTTGTCGGCATGGAAAGAGGCGGTCCAGCGTTTCTGGAACCGTCCGTCCGCGCGGGCGTACGTGCAGGGCAGGTCGAAGGCCGGCGAAGGCAGCGGCACGTGCAAGGGCTTCCGGTCTGTCTGCCGCCCGGCCTTGACCGGTGTGGCGAATCGATTGAGACCCCAGAGTCTGATCTTCCCGTTCTTGTTGTACGGGTTGTCGTACAGGAAGTCGTACGCCCGCTCCGCCGTCGGAGACGCCGTAGGCGGGCTCGGCGGGCGGGCCGCCCGCGTCGTGTCCCCGGCAGCACGGCCAGCGCCGCACGCAGCGCGACCGCCACCACGGCCGCGGCCGCCGCGGTCGCCCGGCGACGGGTCCGGCGCCGGTTCCCCCGTGCGCGTACCGCCGCCGACGATAGCCGCAGTCCGGTCTCATCCAGCAGTTCCTCGACGTCAGCCATGGCAGGCAACCCCCTTGGAGGTGAAAGCGGAATCGGCCTCGGCGAGCCGCTCGCCGAGGATTCTGCGGGCCCGGCTGAGCCGGGTGCGAACAGCCCCGCTGGACGCGCCGGTCTCGCGGGCCACCTGCTCCACGGAGAGGTCCAGCAAGTGGTGCAGGATCGCCGCCTGGCGCTGGTCCGGGCTGAGCTCGCGCAGGGCCACCACCAACGCCACCCGGTCCGCGGAGAGTTCGGGCACGTCCGCCTGCGGGCCGTGCCGGAAGTGGGCGCGCAGCCGCCCTCGTGTACGGCGCCAGGTACTGATCGCCAGGCGCATCGCCACCGTGCGCACCCACGGCAGCGGGTCCCCGCCACGGACCAGCCGCGCCAGCGCTGCCAGGCACGTACGTACGACTCCTGCACCGCGTCCTCCGCCTCCGCCGGATCGCCAGTCATCGCATAGACCGTGGCGACCATCCGCTTGGCCGTGCTCGTGTAGAACGCGTCGAAGCCGTGGGAGTCGTCGAACGAGCTTCCCGCTCGCTCTGGGGCCTTCGAGATGAACACGCGTGGGAGACAGGGGATGTTACGGAGGCCCAACGGACGCGTGCGGAGCAGGAGTGGGCCCGCCCCGAGGGCGCGGTGACCGCGGCGGAATCACATGAATCTCGCCGCGCAGAGACCCGATCCCTGCCTTCGCCGCGTAGGACAAGTTGAAGCGCTGCCGAAGTGGCGGCGGTCTAGGGAAAGTTGGAACACGATGCGCACGACCGCTCTCGCCACGGGTCCCGGGCCGGTCACCCACGCGTCACAGATGGCCCTGGCGCATCGTCATTCGGTAACAAGACGCACGGCGTCTGAACGCCGAATACCAGTGACGCAGGTCACTGTGCGACTCCGAACTCTGCCCTGGCGGCACTTCGTGTCTCTGGTGAACCCACGGGGATGGAGTAACCACATGGCGATCCTACGAACTCGTGGCCCACAGGCCACGAGTCATGAAGCACTGATCCGCACGCTCTACGCGGAGCACGGCAAGGCCCTGCTCGCCTACGCGACGCGACTGACCGGCGACCGGGCCGCCGCCGAGGACGTGGTGCAGGAAACACTGATCCGGGCCTGGCGACACCCCGAGGTCATCGCCAACCCCCAAGGATCACTGAGGGGTTGGCTGCTCACGGTGGCCAGGAACATCGTCACCGACCGGTACCGGGCGAAGGCCGCCCGCCCCAACGAGGTGGCCGAGACCGAGACGGTCACGCCGGTCCACCGTGACCACTCCCAGGAGGTGGTCGACTCGGTGGTCATGATGGACGCGCTCAACCAGCTCAAGCCCGAACACCGGGAAGTCCTGGTGGAGATCTACTACCGCGGTCGCACGGCTTCGGAAGCCGCGGGACGGCTGGGCATACCTGAGGGTACGGTCAAGTCCCGCGCTCATCACGCCCTGAAGGCGTTGCGCAAGTTGTACACCCCCAGCAACCCCGAGAGTGCCCTGAAGCTTGGAAAGGTGGGGGCGGCATGAGCACACGACAGCATCCGAACGGCGACCTGCTCGGCGCCTACGTTCTGGGCATCCTGGCGGCCGACGAGCGGTCGACACTCGAGGAACACACCGCCGAGTGCGAGGAATGCCGAATGGAACTGACCGCGCTCCAGGAGATGGAGGCGGCGCTCGGCGAGGTTCCGCCGGAGGCGTTCCTCGAAGGCCCGCCCGAGGACGGGGATCTGCTGCTCCAGCGCACCCTGCGTCAGGTGCGCGCCGAGCAGGCGAGCGCCTGGCGGCGCCGGTCCCTGGCGGTGGGGCTGGGTGCCGCCGCGTCGGCGGCGATCCTGTTTCTCGGGGGCTACGCGATAGGAGGGAACGACTCTGGAAGCGTCACAGCGGCCCCTCCCTCCACGTCTCCGTCCACGTCTCCCTCCGCCTCGCCGTCCACGTCGAGCTCGCCGCCCCAGGAGGGGGTCATGGTCGCGGCGGCGACCGACAGCGACACGAAGGCCTCGATGACGGTGGAGCTCACTCCGGCGAGCGACTGGGTCCGTGTGAACGCCTCGGTCGCCGGTGTCCCGAGCGGTGAGCGGTGCCGGCTGGTGGTGGTCTCCAAGGACGGGCACCAGGAGACGGCCGCGAGCTGGGTCGTCTCCTCCGGACCCGCCCCGACGGCCAGCCCTCAGCCCGGCGAGGGCGGCCTCAACGGCTCCGCCGCCGTGGCGCCCGACGAGGTCGACTCGGTGATCGTGGTGAACGACCAGGGCAAGCAGTTCGTCGGCGTCGACATGTGAGATCCGGCCCGAGAAAGCAGGAGATCCCCCGGGCCCTGCCCCGGGGGATCTCGCTGTAGCCGCCTTCACGCCGGCGTCGACAACGTCATGACCGACTACCGCCGGCAGCCAGCACTGCCGCCAGTCCTTCCTGTAGATCCCTGACGAAGTACTCGGGAACCTCCAGCGACGGGAAATGTCCCCCGGTTTCGGGCGACCTCCATCGGACGATCTGCCGGTACCGCTCCTGTGCCCAGGCACGCGGACACTTCTCGATGTCGCGGGGATACACACTGATTGCCGACGGGACATCGACCCGAAGTTCCGGGTCGAGCGAGTTGTGGCTCTCGTAGTAGATGCGGGCCGACGATGCGCCGGACCGCGTCAGCCAATACAGGGTGACGTCGTCAAGGATCCTGTCTCTGGAAATCGTCTCGAACGGGCTGTCTGCGGTATCCGTCCACTCAGCGAACTTGTCGAGGATCCAGGCGAGAAGCCCGACCGGTGAGTCGACGAGCGAGTAGCCGACGGTCTGCGGTCGGATCGACTGCTGCTTCGCGTACGCCGCGCGGGGACCGCCCCAGAAATCGCGGGTTTCCTCGGCCCATTTACGCTCGCCCACCGTCAGCCCGTCCGTTGACAGCCCGGGTGGTGCCTGCGCGGTCGTGGTGTGGATGCCGATCACGTGCTCCGGGAACCTGCCGCCGAGGATTGTCGTGATCACACCTCCCCAGTCGCCGCCGTGGGCCACGAACTTGCCGTAGCCGAGCCTTGCCATCAGTTCCACCCACGCGGCCGCGATCTTCTCGATTCCCCACCCGGTGGTGGCCGGCTTGTCGCTGTAGCCGAAACCTGGCAGCGACGGGGCTACGACGTGGAACGCCGGCGCGTCTGCGTTTTTCGGATCTGCCAGTTCGTCCATGACATGGGTGAACTCGGCAACGCTGCCTGGCCAGCCGTGCGTCAGGATCAGAGGGGTGGCGTCTGCGCGGGTGGATCGACGGTGCAGGAAGTGGATTCCCAGATCGTCGATGGTCGTGCGGAACTGGCCGATCTCATTGAGGCGCTTTTCGAACGACCGCCAGTTGTACCCGGTGCGCCAGTAGTTCACGACATCGACGAGGTCGGCGAGAGGAACGCCCTGATCCCATCGGCGTGGGTCGGGCGCGGCGCGGTAGACCGTCTCGGCTTCCGGCAGCCGTGCTGCGGCCAGTCGCGCGCGCAGGTCGTCGAGGTCGGTGTCGGTTGCGTGGGCTTCGAATGCTTGCACGTCGCTGGTTGGACGGTTCATGAGATGCCCTCGCCGCGGTGAGCTGACGTGGTGACGACGCCACGATCGATGGTGGCCGCAGCGTCGGTGACGCACCGGTGCGTGGACATGAGACCTCCTGATCATCGATGGAACCGGCTTCGAGCCTGCCGGAACCGGCTAAGACGGTTCTAACAGGCCTCGATGTCGGCGCGCAACCAGCTAAGGTGGTTCCATGAGCGCTCGGTTTCCTGACTTCCGTCTCGGTAAGGTGCTGGCGACCAGCTTCACGGGGACCCTGTCGGAGCGCCGTGGCGACGCCGTGGAGCGCATCCCCACGCCGAACCGACTCGTCGACTGGCTGGCGGTGAGCGGCCTCGCCGTGGAGTCCTGCACCACCGTCCAGCTCGAACGCGCCAAGGAGCTGAGGGAAGCAATTCACGCCGCCGCGACAGCGGCCGCGCGCCGAGACCCTCTCCCTGCGTCTGCTGTCCAGATCATCAATGACTACAGCGCTCAGGGTCGGGCCGCGGCTGCCCTGACACCCGAGGGCATTCGGCAATGGCGACTTGGCTCGGCGTCCTCCGTGGAGGACGCCCTGGGCGTGATCGCCGCCGACGCCATCAGCGTCATCGCAGGCGAACGGGACGGAAAACTGGCCTTGTGCGCATCGCCAACCTGCCAAGCAGCCTTCTTCGACACCAGCCAAAGCCGCACCCGCAGATGGTGCGACATGAACACGTGCGGGAATCGCCAGAAGAAGGCGCGCTTCAATGCCCACAAGCACGAAAACCCAGGGGCAGCGAAGTAATCGTTGCTCTCGGCGAATCCAGGTGGCAGGCGTGTCGGCTCAGGTGAGCAGTTTCGCGAGCAGAGCCATTTCGGTGGGCGGGTCGATCACCGGCTGGATGAGGAGTTCGTCGACGCCGGCCTGTTCCAGGGTGGTGATGCGGGCGAAGAGGTCGTCGCGGGTGCCGACCAGGGCCAAGGTGTTCATCAGCGAGGGCAGAACCAGGTCACGGTCCTGCGGTGCGATGCGTCCGAGATAGTTGGGGTAGAGCTTGGTGTGCCGGTCCGGCGCGGTGGCAGTAGTGCCGCGCCGGTCGAGGAGCCGCCGCACCGCCTCGCGTTCCTCGGGGCCCAGTTGCTCGGCGAAGGCCGGCGTGTCGGCGGCTGTATCGGCGGCGAAGGCCAGCAGTGACAGGACGAGGTGGCCCGTCGCGTCCCGGGCCGCGTCGCCGTGGGGATCCTCGTCCTCGTCGAGCAGGTGGAGCGAGGTGACCACGTAGGAGTCCGACTGGGAGCCCGTGTGGAAATCGGGGTCGTGGGGTGTGCCCTGGGCGGCGTGGCGCCGGGTGTCGTGCAGCGCGTGCCAGGCGGTGGGGTCCAGCAGGCCGAAGGAGATGAGGCCGGTGCCGCGGCGGCCGGCGACGGCGGCGGCCTTCGGTCCGAGCGCGGCCACGACGAACTCGATCGGGTCGGCGGTGTTCACGTGCGCCCCGGCGTGCAGGAACCGGATGTCGCGGACCCGGTCACCTTCCCGGTACTCGGTCAACCGTCCGGCGCACAGGTCCTGCAGGGCGACGGTGAAGTTCTCCAGCCTGGCCGCCGTGGTCGGCCGCATGCCCAGGGTGCGCCGGGCGGTGTTTCCGGTGCCGACTCCGCAGATGATCCGGCCCGGCGCCAGAGCGTTGAGGCTGGCGAGCCCGCTCGCGGCGGCCGGGGCCGAGCGCAGCGCCGGTGAGATCACGCCGATGCCGAGCCTGATGCGGCTGGTGGCCTTCGCACACAGGCTCAGGGCCACGAAGGGATCGCCATGGACCATCGGGGTGTCGTTGACCCAGAAACTGTGCAGGCCCAGCTCCTCGGCCCGCACGGCGAGGTCTTCCACCCCGGGCTGCGCGGCGACAACGACGCCTGCACGCATCAAGCCTCCAAGGTGTGAGGATCGAATCGAACCTGCTCAGCATGGCAGGTCCCGGGGCAGGGCCGTTGCGGAGTCACGTGAACTCGCAGCGTCGCAGGGCGGGGTGGCCGCACCTGACGCAACGAAACCCCCGCCGATTCAGATGACCTTCCCAAGTCGCCAGAGCGGCTGGTCAGGTTGCCGGACCCTCGCTGCATGCGGGGAGTACGCCATCCGTTGGTGAGTTTGGTGCCGATCGCGGCATCCGCGGTAGTGGTCGGCGCCCGCTCACACACGCATACACGGCGATCGGGCAATGGGCCGCTGCGGCCTCGTAGACCGCCTTGGCCCGACCGCTCGCACCCTGGCCAGACGGCGTCCGCCGACGGCGAGGATCACCGGCAAGTCAGCGCGAGCGCCAGACGTTCACTTCCAGATGTGAACGCCTCGAACCGTGGATGCCGTCAGGACTCTTGATACGGGCGTGGTCCCTTGCTTCTCTACTGATAGGAAAGTTTCCTATCAGACAGCTATGTGATCGGAGTTCGCATGACGGCACCCCCACGGTCGTTGCGCCCTGCTGCGCTCGCCGCCCTGCTCAGCAGCGTTCTGCTCCTGCTCGTGAGCGTCCTCCCCACCGCCTCGGCCTCCGCTTCCGCCTCCGCGACCACCGACCGGAAGGCCGCGACACCCGCGGCGACCACACCGGTCGGCCTCAACGGACAGCTCAAGGTCTGTGGCACCAAGCTCTGCAACAGCCGCGGAAACCCCATCCAGTTGCGCGGCATGAGCACACACGGCACCCAGTGGTACCCGCACTGCCTGACCAGCGGTTCGCTCAACGCCCTGGCGCAGGACTGGAAGGCCGACGTCCTGCGTGTCTCGACCTACGTGCAGGAGGGTGGGTACGAGACGAACCCGCAGCACTTCACCAACCTCGCCCACTCGCTCATCCAGCAGGCGACGGACCGCGGTATGTACGTGATCGTCGACTGGCACATGCTCACCCCCGGCGACCCGAACACCAACCTGAGCAAGGCCCGGCAGTTCTTCACCGACATCGCCAACCGCAACAAGGACAAGAACAACATCCTCTACGAGATCGCCAACGAACCCAGCGGCGTGAGCTGGTCGCGGATCAAGAGCTACGCGGAGCAGATCATCCCGACCATCCGCGCCATCGACTCCGACGCCCCCGTCCTGGTCGGAACCCGCGCATGGTCCTCGTTCGGCGTCTCAGAGGGCGCCGACGAGTCCGAAATGGTGAACAACCCGGTCCGCGCGACCAACATCATGTACACCTTCCACTTCTACGCGTACTCGCACCGCGACGAGTACCTCGCGACCCTCTCGCGTGCCGCCGACCGGCTCCCGGTTTTCGTCACCGAGTTCGGCACCCAGAACTACGCCGGCGAGGGAAGCAACGACTTCGCCATGTCCCAGCGCTACCTCGACCTCATGGCGAGCAAGAAGATCAGCTGGACGAACTGGAACTTCTCCGACGACAACCGTTCCGGGGCCGTCTTCAAGACCGGAACCTGCAACAGCAACGGGCCCTGGACCGGCACTTCGCCCCTGAAGCCCGCGGGCGTCTGGATCCGTGACCGCATCGCGACGCCCGACAACTTCCCGGCCGCCTGACCGAACGCCCGTATGGGGCGGCGCCCTCGAGGAACCGGCCTCGTGCGAACGAGTCCGACCTCGGGCGGCGCCGCCCCTCTACGATGTGCCGGGTTCTCGGACAGACACTCACGCACTGGGCGGGGCCGTCCCGCCGGGCTTGGTGGGTGTGACGGTTACTCGGGGTTCTTGACGAGGGAGTTGAGGATCTCCGGGCTCATGGTGTCGGGGACGTCGACGCCGGAAGAGAGCTTGTAGGCCTGACCACGCACCGCACCGCCCGGGAACTCCGCGGTGTGGATGTTGAAGTACCAGTTCTCGGCATTGGCCTTGATGCCCTCCAGCAGGTCCTGATCCTTCACGGTGACCGTGCCGTAGACGAACTTCTTGCCGTCCTCCAGCTTCTTCGTGAAGAACGGGATCTTCACATCGCCGTTGACACCCTTGACACCCTTGTGAAGGTGACCAAGGGTCGGCGTCTCGGTCCCGGTGAACGTGAACGCGTAGGAGACCTGGTCGCCCTGGATCCGCATGAGGGCGAGCGCGTGCCCGTCCTTGTCACCCACGGCCGGCCCGCCCTCGATCGGCACCTCGTTCGCACCGTTGAGGACCGACCCGAAGAAGCTCGCGTCCTCCTTGTTCTTGTCCCACTGGCCGACACCCCGCACGGTCTCGCCCCCGGCGGCGTGCCCGCTACCGGCCGAAGCGTGTCCGCCGGCGGTCGGGCTACCTGCCGCGGCGCTGGCCCCGGCGCCGGTCGCAGCGTCCTCACCGTTGCAGGCGGTCAGCATGAACGAACCGGCAACGGCGGCTACGACGATCATCGCAAAACGCTTGTTCTTCATGGCAGTTGGGGCCTTTCAAGTAGTGGCCGCGGCTGTTTCGCGGTCCGTCATCCACAACACGGACGGCCCTCACGACCCAGGTCTCTCGATGACACTCCTGAGACACTTCTGAGACGACCCGCGATCACTCGGAACACGATCTCGACAGAGAACCCGCACCGAGCGAACCCATAAGCCCAAAAGTCGTGTGACGCCCCTTCAAGGCGTCGGGGCCGTCCCTGCGCAGGTGGGGACCGGAGTGACGGACTCGGCGCGGGCCAGGTCCACGGTGGTCTCGACGCCGTCAGCCTTCAGCACGACGATGCCGCGGCGCACGGAGACAACCTCGACCGCGAAGGACCGACCTCCCGTACCGACGTCGGCGACGCGTTTGGCGTACGGGCAGCCGTGCGCGGCGCGCAACAGGGTCAGTGCGCCGAGTCCGCTGGCGACGAGCGCTGCGAGCAGCAACAGCCCGGCCGTCACTGCCCATTGCGGGCCCTCCTGCCCGACATCGCTGGCGGCCTGGCCGGTGAGACCGCCGACGCTCGTCAGGCCGGTGGGACCGTTGGTCATCCGCCTGCTCCTGCGGGAAAGGTCACGGGCCAGTAGGCGCAACAGTCGGCATACCGCCGTGAATTCCATCGGCTGCCCACACCGGGGGCACGGGCCGGACGGGGTCTGCGGGGTACCGAAGTCCTCCAACATGAAGGAACTCGCGGCGAGTTGTGCATACGTCGGGGTCCGTGTCCGTCCGCGAGCCGGGCGAGCACCGCTGCGCATCGTGCGGCTGCGGAACACCGGCACCGGGCGCCTGCGCCGCACCCTGGCTGAAGATGCCGCTCCTGTCCTATCGATGGGGTTCAGCGCGGACGGCCGCAACCTCACCCCACAGGAACGCGCGATATACCGGCCGGACCAGATGGCCCGCGCCACCTGCCCAGGCTGATCGAAGCCAGAAGCGGCAGCATCCTGCGATGCGCAGCGCGTGTCCTGTCCCGTCTCAGGTCAAGGCCTGAGACCGTCAGCTCAGTCCCAGTGTTCTCGACTTCTCCTCGCCGAGCAGCGCAGTCAGTTCGGCCGTGGTGGGCCCGGTCGCAGGACCTCGCCGTGTCACCGACAAGGCCGCCGCCGCGTTCGCCCCGCGCGCCGCGTCGTAGGCGGATGCTCCGCGCCCCAGCAGGGCCAGGAACGCGCCAACGTGTGCGTCGCCGGCCCCGTTGCTGTCGACCGCGTTCACGGGAAACCCGGGGACGTGCACGATGTCAGGAGAGCCCGGTGCCGCCAGCCAGCATCCGTCCTTGTCGGCCCGTACGACGATCCCGGCCCCGCTCCGGAGGCGCCCGCGCAGCACGTGCGCGGCTTCCCGCGGCTCCGCCATCCCTGTCATGAGCTGGGCTTCCCGCGCATTGCAGCTCAACCAGTCGGTCCGGGCCAGTACCGGGTCCAGGACCTCGGCCGGGATGTCCGCCACAAGCGGACCGGGGTCGAGGCAGACACGTACGTCCTCCGCGAGGCTTGCGACCGTGCAGGACAGCAGAGGGCCGTTCACCTGCATCACCAGGCTGTAGCCGGACACCTGCACCAGGTCGCCGCCGCGCACGGACGCGGCGATCGTCTCCGCCTCGTCGGAGGTCATGCGTGCATCGACTCCGAAGCTCGTGACAAAGGTCCTCTCGCCTCCTCCGTCGACCAGAGCCACACAGAACCCGGTGTCGCCGTCGGAGCGCTCCGGAAGTACCAATCCGATACCCTCCGCCGCGAGCGAGGCACGCACCAACTCTCCGTAGGGGCCAGTGCCATGGAGCCCGGCGTACACGGCTTCGGCACCCAGTCGACGGGCCGCGGTGAGTGTGTTGAAGCCTCCACCCGCGTACAGCTCGGTGCGGGTTCCGATGACATCGCCACCGCGCTCGGGCAGAGAGGGGACATCGATGACCAGGTCGACGATGACGTTCCCTGCAAGGACGACTCGGTAGTCGCTGCTCATCGGGTGGCCTCCTCAAGCGTGGTGGAGCCGGCGGCGGAGTCGGCGGTCACCGGTTGACGCCGTCCGAGCAGCGCGTAGGCCGCGCCGGCTGTGACGATCGCGATGAGCCACCCGAGGCCGTTCGTACCGAGCCAGGAGTCGGCCAACGGCCCGGCGAACCACACATCGTCCGCGCCGGTCGCGGCCTTGGTGAAGAGCAGCCCGGCTGCGATCGCGGCCAGCCACGCGACGACGGCGGGCAGATGGAACCCGCTGGTGTACCAGTAGCGGCCGCCGCGTCCCGTGTCCATCAAGCCGGCGGGATCGTAGTGACGGCCTCGGAGCATGTCGACGGCGATGACACCGATCCAGGCAGAGATCGGCACGGCCAGCAGAGTCAGGAAGGTGCTGAACGGGCCGTAGAAGTCGTCCGCAACGAGCATGAAGTAGATGCCGCCGAGGAACATCAGGACGACATCGAGAACGACCGCCCAGGCGCGCGGCACACGAATGCCGAGCGTGATCATCGTCAATCCGGCCGAGTAGGTGGAGAGGTGATTGGACATCAGCAGTCCGCCGAACGCCGCGATCAGGTACGGGACCGCCATCCAGGACGGCAGCATCGCGTTGATCGCCGCGACCGGATCGGCGGAGGTGGCGAGCGTCGGATCACCGGCCGTGAGGAGCGAGCCCAGGGAGATCAGCAGCACGAGTGGAATGCCGGCCCCGAACGCCGAGGCGCGCACGAGCCGCATGCCCGGGACCGCCCTCGGCAGGTAACGGGCGTAGTCCGCACCGGCGTTGGCCCATCCGATGCCGGTGCCGGCCGCTATGAAACCGATGCCCGCGATGACGCCGCTGGCCGGGCCGGCCGGGTTGTCGAGCACCTTCGACCAGTCGACGGTCGCCACAAGGAAGCCCATCACGACGAGGTTCAGGACTCCGAAGACCACGGTCGCCCACTTGTTGATCCACATGATGGTGGCGTGCCCGAGCCCGCTGATCATCAGCGTGCAGGCGATGAAGACCAGCAGACACAGCAGTGTAAGGACGGTGCCCCGGCCGGCTCCGAAGACCGTGTTGAGCAGGGCGAGCAGCGCGTACGCAGCTGTGGTCGTGGTGATCGTCTCCCAGCCGACCCGGCTCAGCCAGGTCACCAGGGTCGGCCCGTGATTGCCGCGCGGCCCGAACACCGCACGTGACAGCGTCAGGGCTGGGGCCCCACCCTTCTTGCCCGCGATGCTCAACGCGCCCACCAGTGCGAACGAGCCCACCGAACCGCCGACCGCGACGAGGACGGCCTGCCAGATGTTCAAGCCGCGGAAGGCGACGAGGGTCGCGCCGAGCGGCAGACCCAGGATTGAGATGTTGGCGGCGAACCACGTCCAGAACATCTGGCTCGCGTGACCGTGCCGCTCGCTGTCGGGGACCGGCTCGATCCCACGGGTCTCCACGGTGCCGACGCGGTCGTTCTTCGTTGAAGCAGCCATCGCGGGACCTCCTTGCCTGTGCTCGGTACAGAGGGAAATGAAGGGGGGAAGGGTTCAGCGGGTGCGGTAGGTGAGCAACTGCCGGGTCAGGGATTCCAGTTCGAGATCGTTGACCTCTTGCAGGGTGCGTACGGCGTCGCCGGGCAGGGCGCTGAACCCCGCCACGGCCCCCGCGATCCCACCAGCGATGGCAGCGATGGTGTCGCTGTCACCGCCGAGATTCGCGGCCAGCAGTGCGGAGCGCCACGGGTCGCCGTCGGTGAGGGCCAGTACCGCGAACGCGGCCGGGACCGACTCCTGGCTGGCGACGCTGGTGCCGATAAGCGCGTCGATCCGGTCGAGCGCCACTGCTGTGTCCAGGCCGGCCACCAGTTCGCGTGCCCAGGCGATGCGCGCCGAGATGCTGGCGCCCGCGGTCCAGTGCCCGCGCCGGGCGCCGGCCGCCGACACCGTGATCGCGGCCTGGAAGGCATCGTCGAGTGAACCGCCGGCGATGCCTGTGGAGACGGCTGCGGCGACGGCCGACGCTCCGGCGATCCCGAGGTTCGTGTCATGCGTGACCTGGCAGGACTCGACGACCTGGTCCAGGAAGCGTTCCGTGTCGGCGGTGTCGAACGCGATGCCGACCGGCGTCACCCGCATCGCGGCGCCGTTCGTCGTGCCGTGCTTGCCTGCCTCCTTGAGGTCGACGCCGCGCGTCACCGCGTCCAGGGCTGCTTTCGTCGACGGGCCGAGCAGGTCGAACGACCCCTTGGCCTTCATCTCCTTCTCCCAGGACAGGAGTTCCTCGGCGAACCGCCTGGGATCGACATGTCCGTCGCCCTCGACCAGGAGCCGAGCCACGATCACCGCCTGGTCGGTGTCGTCTGTGACGGATCCGGCCGGCATCCCGGCGCTCACCGGGTTGTCGGACCGCGCGGGCTCGAAGCCGCTCAGCGTCCCATAGACCCGCACGACGTCGGCGCGGGACATGACCTGCGTCGGCATCCCGAGGGCGTCGCCCAGCGCAAGCCCGTAAAAGGCGCCGAGGGCGCGGTCGAGCAGGACGGGATCGGGTGTGGAAGTCACAGCTGGGCTCCTCGGCCAGTCCGTACGTGCAGTTGGAACCGGGACGGATCGAGCAGGCTGGTGACCTTTTCGACGACGTCCCCGTCCGCGCCCCGGAACACCTGGGAGACGCGGAGGAAGGACTCGCCGGGCGAGCGGTGCAGGATCGCGGCCTCGTCCGTGTCGAGTCCGGCGACGGCGATGTGCGCCTCACCGGAGTCGGGGATGCGGCCCGCCGCCGCGAGGGTGCGGCTCAGGGAGCCGTCGTCCAGTCCGCGCTCGGGCAGGTCGGCGAGGCTCCCGACAGCGGGCACGCGGCTGAACTCCAGCGAGACGCCGTGTCCGTCGGCCAGCCGACGGACACGGTCGAGGGCGATGAACCACGTTGATTCCAGGCCCAGTTCGTCGGCGAGGGCATCGTCCCGTGTCCGCTCGAAACGTAGGGTCTCGGTCGTCAGTTCCGTGCCCTGTGCGGCGAGCGCACGGGTCCAGCCGAGCTGTTGGTCGAGAGGAGCGCCGTCAAAGGTGACGATCGACCCGATGCCGGCATGCGTCTCGATGAGCCCCTGCTCGCCGAGGACCCCGAGAGCCTGCCGTACCGTCGTCCGGCTCACCCCGAACCGCTCCCGCAGTGCGTGCTCGCCGGGCAGCTTGCTGCCGTCGGCATGCACGCCCGCACGGATCTCCTCGGCCAGCACATGAGCGACACGATGATGCTTGTAGACCTGTCCAGGCATGTCTAGAAACTAGACCCCGAGCTCCGGACCTGTCTACACCTGTCCAAAAAGTTGAACCGGATCTCCCGCAGTCGGGGCCGGGGCAGCTCATCGGCGATTGCGCGGTTCCTGCACCGTGACGTCGACGTGCTCTCCTCCGCCGGTTCGACGGAGGTCGGGAAGGTGTTCCTGCGCTACGCGGCCGACAGCAACCCGAAGAACATCGTCCTCGGACGCGGGGCAAGAGCCCTCAGATCGTGGCGGCCGATCTCGCCGAGGCCGCGTTCCGCGATGCCGGCCAGAACTGCACCAGGACTCCGGCGGCTGGTTCGTCGCGCGCGCCGTCATCGACAACGTCTCCCCCGCCATGGCCGTGGCACGGGACGAGGCCTTCGGCCCGGTCGTCACGGTGCCTGCGTTCGACGCCGACGAGAAAGCACTCGCCGCTCGCCGTAGCCGACGACACCGATTGCGGGCCGGCCGCCACCGTCTGGTCCCACGGCATCGACCGGGCCCTCACGCCGGCCCGCGGTGTCCGGGCCGGTACCGTCGCGGTCAATGGACCTGACGCCGAGCACGCATCCTCACTGCCGTGTCCAGACCGGGAATCAGACGTCGAAGGCTCGTAGCCAGGGCCGACCGGCGCGCGACGAACCACCCAGCCGCCATGCGGCGTGAACCTGCGGAGGTCGAGATCACCATGACGACACGGGACGGCACCATCGGCGTTCTCCTGCCCCGCGACACCCCGACGCGGGACATCATCCCCTTCGCCCGGCGTACGGAGGAACACGGCTTCGACGAGTTGTGGGTGGTCGAGGACCTCGGCTACCGAGGAGGACTCGTGCAGGCGGCCACCGTCCTCGCCTCCACCACGCGGATCCGGGTCGGCGTCGGACTCCTGCCTGCCGCCGCCCGCAATGTGGCCTTCACCGCGATGGAGATCGCGAGCCTCGCCCAACTGCATCCCGATCGCCTCGACATCGCCGTCGGCCACGGCATGCCGTCCTGGATGCGCAGCGCCGGCGCATGGCCGAAGAGCCCCCTGACCCTCCTTGCCGAGTACATCACCGCCCTGAAGTCGCTGCTGAGCGGCCAACCCGTGGATCAGCACGGGAAGTACGTGCACATAGACGGAGTACGACTGCATGAGAGCTCCACTCCGGCTGTGGCCCCCGCCGTCCTGGCGGGCGTGCGCGGTCCCAAGTCCCTGGCCGTGTCGGGTGACGTGGCCGACGGCACGCTCCTCGCTGAACCGGTGACACCGGCCTACGTGACAGAAGCCCTCAAGCACATCGCGCCCACCCGCCCCCACCGTCTGGTCGCGTACAACATCGCGGCGATCGACGACGATCCCGCCGCCGCACTGGCAGCCGCCCGTCCCGCCCTCGCAGTGGTCGGAGAACCGGACTGGCAGCCCCACATCGCCCCGCTTCCCTTCTACGACGACCTGGTCGCCCTGCGCTCACGGTGTGACAGCGCGGAGGAGTTCGCCCGCGCCCTGCCGGACGAATGGGTACGACAACTCGCCGTCGCAGGCACGCCGGAACAGGCACAGTCCAGGTTGGCGGACTTGTTCGCCGCGGGTGTCACGAGTGCGATCCTCGCCCCCGTGGGTCCCGACTACCTGGCGTCGCTGGAGTCGCTGGCGGCGGTCTTGTGACCAGTAGACCGACACACGTGAAAGAGCACAGATCTTGATGGACCCGGCCACGCGCCGCCGCCGTGCGGCGCTGTTCCTCTTCTTCCTCATACCCGGCCTGTCGATTTCGTCATGGGTGACCCGGACGCCCGACATCCGGGACCGACTCGACGTCTCTACCGCGCAAATGGGCATCGTCCTGTTCGGGCTGTCAGTCGGATCCATGATCGGCATTCTCAGTTCCGGAACGCTCGTGGCCAGGTTCGGCACCCGGCCCGTCATGGGCGCCGCAACCATGCTGATCATCCTCAGCATGGCGGTGATCGGCCTCGGGACGGCGCTTTCCTCCGCCCCGGCAACCACCGCCGGACTGTTCCTCTTCGGAGCCGGAATGGGCGGTGGAGAGGTCGCGATCAACATCGATGGCGCCGACGTCGAGCAGATCACGGGACGGACGGTACTGCCCACGCTCCACGGCTTCTTCAGCCTGGGAACCGTCGTCGGGGCCGCGCTGGGAATCCTGTGTACCGCTGTCTCCTTCCCGGTGCAGTGGCACCTGACCGCCATGGCCGCCGTCACGGCAGCCATGTTTGCCTATGCCTTCCGCTCCATTCCCCATGAGGTCGGCAAGACCCGAGACCACAGCTCGCAGTCCGACGCAAGCACCACACAGGCCCCGGCGCGGGTCTGGAAGGACCCACGGCTGTTGCTGATCGGTGGGGTCATCCTGGCCATGGCACTGGCCGAGGGTTCCGCCAACGACTGGCTGCCCCTGCTCATGGTCGACGGCCACGGCGTTGACCCCGCCCTGGGGTCAGCCGTCTACACCGGCTTCGCCGCGGCCATGACCATCGGCCGTTTCGCCGGCGGATTCCTCATCGACCGCCTCGGCCGCGCCCCCGTCGTCCGAGCCAGCGCCATCTGCGCGACCTTCGGAATCGCCGTTGTCGTCTTCGCCGACTCGGCCGCCCTCGCGGGCGCCGCCGTTCTCCTCTGGGGCCTCGGAGCCTCACTCGGCTTCCCGGTCACTCTCTCGGCGGCCGGTGATTCCGGGCCCAACTCAGCCGCGCGAGTCAGCCTCGTGGCGATGATCGGCTACGTCGCGTTCCTCGTCGGGCCGCCCTGCCTCGGTTTCCTCGGCGATCACTACGGCCTTCGCGTCGCCATGATCGTCGTCCTCGCCTTCACCGCCGTGGCGATCATCCTGGCACCTGCTGTCGGCACACGCTCCGACGCCGCCTCCCCCGCCACCGAGCCGACAGCCCAGCTGTGAGAGGTGGCTGCATCTCCTCGGTTCGTCGACGATCAGGACCTGCGGGTGGCGGCCAGGGCCCGGCCCAGGTAGACCCGCCGGAGTTCACCGCTGGAGAACTGCCTCCCGCCGGGGCCGACCAGGGTTCGGGCGGTCAGTCCGCTGTCGTTCAGCCGCAGTTGGGCGAGGCGTTCGTCAGTCTCGTCGTCGGTCAGGGCGGTGCGTCGGCGAGACGCCAGTTGGATCCGAGTGTGCCGGTGAAGAGATGGTCGGCGGCGACGGCCACGACTGGGAACAGGTGACTCCGGAACCCCCTTTTGGGTGAGAAAGGGGGTGTTGCGCCGACAGCTCCACCACTTGCTGGAGGTGGGGCGGTTGCGCAACCGGTCGTCGTTCGTGGCACCCCCGTCGACGGCTCAGTGGAACGAGGCTGGTCACCCCGAGGCCAGCTGTTCCGCTATCTCCTGGATCCAATCGCCGGTCTTCGCCGGGTCGTTGAGGGTCTCAACCCATGCTTCCGGCTCCAGTTTGTGCTTGGCGGGGCCGGATTTGAGAGCGATGAGCAGGGATCTGGCGGACTCCCGCATCTCGTCCGTCGTGCTGCCGCTCCCGGGGATGTCGGGACCCGCCGCCAGGGCGTAGATCTCGCGAGCCATGGCCTGGCGTTCGCCCTTCGACACCTTCTTCCAGAACTTCAGGGCATGCTTCAGTGATTCCTTGCGGGACGCGGCCTCCTCGGGGGTCTCGCCCTTCGGCGCCCAGCGCTCGGGGTGGTGGACCTCTTCGTAGCGCTTCGTGGCGGCGCGGAGCGCCTTGTACATGGTGACGCCGAGGACGAGTCCGGCCCCGGCCCCGGCGAGGCCCCATCCGACCGGGTTGCTCGCCAGCCCGACTGTTCCCGCCGCGACCGCCGTCACGATGCCGGCTGCGGCCTTGGTGGACTCGCCCCCGCCGCTGACCGTCTCCTTGCCCATCTTGGTGAGCTGCTTCTTCTTCGCGTACGCCTGCACCGTGCTCAGCTTTTCCACGTCTTTTTCGGCGCGCTGGAGGCTCTCGGCGGTGTCACGGGCTTCACCCATCGCCTCCCAGGCGGCGTCGATGGCCTCGGAAACGAGCTCCAGCCGTTCCTGGCCGTCGTGGGCCCAGTAGGCGTCCAGTGCGACGTAGGCCTCCGCGGCGGCCCAGCCGGCCTGCTCCCGCGACTCGTTCAGCCGGGCCAGTGACCCCGCGTGGACGAGGTGGGGATCTCCCAGGTTCTTGACCTCCTTGTACTTGCGGGCCGCTCCCCCGACGCGGAAGGCGGACCGCATGCCCTTGATCGCGCCGATGGAAGCGCTGGCGATACCGCTCGCCTCGGACGCCACCGCGGCGTCCGCCGCCTTCTGGACCTTGGTCACCTCTTTGGCGATGGCGGCGCTGTAGCTTCCCGAGTTGGCGGCGCCGACAACCGCGTCGGCCCCCTTGGTCTTGGCCTTCTTCTTCGCCGTGTGGTGGTTGGCCCCGGTCTCGTGCTTCTTGGCGTCCTGCATGTTCTTGTACGCGTCCATGCCACTGACCACGGTGCCGGCGGCCTCCGTGAGGAGGTTCCCCGACGCCGCGGAGGTCCCCGAGGCGGCCGTGGAGTGCTTGAGGCCCTCATTGGCCGAGACGGCGGCCTGCTGGGTGAAGGCCGCGTTGGTGGGGGTCTGGAAGCCCTTGATGAAGGTGTCGATGGGTTCGAGATTCTTCTTGAACCTGTCGAGGAGCGCGGCGATCCGGTCGCGATAGTTCTTCTTCGCTCCGGCGGACGCGCCGCCGTTCTCCGCCGCTCTGTCTCTCTCGGTGTCCCGGGCGGGATCTCGGGCGGTGTCCCGGGCGCGCTGCACCGCCGCGGTCGTGGCCCGGTTGCCGGCGCGGGACTGCATCGCGAGGAGGGCGTGCTCCGTCGAGCGTGCGGACGTACTCCCGGTCCGGCTCCCTTCCCGACGCTGCTGGGCCGACGTCAGGACGGCTGCAGACTGCCGTGTCGAGGTGGGGTGGATCGGGGTGCTCATGGATGGGCCTCTCCTGTGCCGGACCGGGCGAGGCGAAGGTAGCCACACCTGGCAAACAGAAGGGGTGCTGCGGGGAAACTCCTCACGGAGACTGTGGGGCGCGTGTGGTGGATCGAGCGACGGGCGAAGCCCTTCGCGCGCCCCTTGACCAGGTACCAGGCCGAGATCCCCGCGCCGAAGAAGCTCGCCGAGATCAGCACGGCGGCCAGCATGTGCGGCCGGCGCCAGATGAACGACGGGTTGAAGATGACACGCATCCAGTCCGTGGGCTCGAACTGCCCGTGGACGACCTTGAATCCGGCGGGGGTCCGCATCCACGAGTTCGCCGCGATGATCCACGCGGACGACAGGACGGTGCCCACCGACACCATCACGCTGGACAAGGACATCGTGCCCTTGCGGACGCGGCCGTCCCCGTAGAGCAGGACACCGATGAAGCCCGCCTCGACGAAGAAGACGGTCACGCCGATCGCGAAGCCGACGGCGAAGATGCGCCGCCAGAAACGGAACATCTGCAGGTAGAGCGCCCTACCGGTACGCCAGTACAGGAACTGCCATCGCGACAAGTCGAGCAGACTCATCACTGGTCCCTTTCGTAAGGGGCTGGTTCAGGTTCGTATGGGGCCGGTTCAGGCGTCGACGACGGGAGTGGCGGCCGACGTGGCCTTGTTGAAGCGAGGCAGGGCAGCAGCGCCGGCCGCGAGGAGGGCGACGATGCCCATCTGCACGTACTCAACTGCGGCGAAGGCGTGGGCGACGTCGTGCGGGGCCAGAGCCAGGTAGAGGGTGCCGAGGGTGGCAACGCCGAGCGCCAGTCCGCTCTGCTGCAGGGTGATCAGCACGCCGCTGCCGATACCGGCCATGTGCGTGGGCACGTCGGCGAGCACGCTGCGGAACAGGCCGGCGAACAGCATCGACTGTCCGGCACCGACCAGGGCCAGTGGCACGGCCATCGCCCACAGGCTGACGTGCGGCCAGTTCCCGAGGAGGACCGCCACCAGCGAGGCCAGTCCGGCGAGTTGGACGACGGCACCGGCGGACAGCGCCGCCCGGCCGAACCGTGTGATCAGGCGCGGCGCGACCAGTGACCCGGCGAAGAACAGCAGGGCCATCGGCAGGATCGCCAGCCCGCTGTGCAGGGCGTCGGCGTGCAGGCCGTTCTGGACGGTGAGGGCGAAGACGAACATGAAGGCACCGAAGCCGATACTGAAGGCGAACACCATGGTCAGGCCGCGGGCCATCGACGGCAGGCGCAGCAGGGACGGCGGCAGCAGCGGGACCTCGCCGCGCCGCTCGGTGCGCTTTTCCACGAGGTAGGTGGCGGCGCCGAGGACGACTGCGACGGCGAGCATCAGCCAGGTCCACCACGGCCAGCCCAACGAGTGTCCCTCGGTCAGCGGAACCAGCAGGGCGGTCAGGGTGGCGGCGAACAGCACGGTGCCGGGCAGGTCGATGCCGACCGGGTGGTGCGATCGGGTGTCGGGCACGATCCGGGCCGCCACCAGGAGCACGATCACGCCGATGGGTACGTTGACGAGGAAGATCGGCCGCCAGGAGGTGCCGGCGATGTCGGCACTGACCAGCAGGCCGCCCACCAACTGTCCGACCACGGCGGCGATTCCGGAGGTCGCCCCGTACAGGGCCACGGCACGGGCCTTGCGCTCTCCTTCGAGGACGTGGTGGAAGGTCGCCAGCACCTGCGGGATGAGCAGGGCGGCCGTGGCGCCCTGGACTGTGCGGGCCGCGATCAGCGCACCCACGCTCGGCGCGACACCGCAGGCCAGCGAGGCCAGCACGAAGCCCACGAGCGCCCCGAGGAAGAGACGCCGACGGCCGAAGCGGTCACCCAGCCGGCCGCCGAGAACCAGCAGGGTCGCGTACGCGACGCCGTACCCGGCGATCACCAGCTCCAGCGACGAAGCCGAGGCGTGCAGCGAGGCGTTGATGCTGGGCAGGGCCACGTTGGTGATGAAGAAGTCCATGATCGGCAGGAACGCGCCCGCCAGCAGGATGAACACCCCGGCCGGGTGCAGGCCGCCCGCGCGGGCCGTGGCATGGGGCGAGCGTGCAGCAGTCCCGGTATGCCGGGAGGAAGTACTTGTCGTCATGACAGCCCCCAAAAGACTGTAGTTATGAACCTATAACTATGAACTCATAACGAGTATGTGCCCATAACTACTTCCGGGCAACCCCGTACCCTGGAGCCGTGATGGAGGACCAAGCGCACCCGACGGACTCGACGGCCGGACCGGACCACGAGCAGCGGTGGGCCGAGCTGGCCGATCTCGTGCTGATCATCAGCCGGGAGGTCCAGTTCCGCGGATACGCCGACGAGAGAGCCATCCCCCTCTCACCGTCCGAGGGCATGGTGATGCGCTACCTGCAGCGCGAGCCCGACGCCCCGCCCAGTCGCATCGCCGACGCGACCGGACTGCAACGAACCAACCTCTCCACCGTCCTGGGCGGGCTGGAACGCAAGGGCCTTGTCGAGCGACGTGCCGACCCGGGCGACGGCCGCGGAGTCACCGTCCGCGCCACCGAACTCGGACGCACCAACTACGCCCTCGTCCGCCGGGAATGGGCCACGGCCGTCTCCGACGCCGCCGGCTACGACACCGAACACCTCGACGCCGCTCTCGCCCTGCTCACCGCCGTGGAGACCGGACTGACCAGGACTCGACCACGGAACCGCGCCACCCGTCCGGCAACAGGAACCTGACCGGCCGCGCGCATGCGAGTGAGGCCGGCGCAGCCGGCAGGCACCGACACCCACCCGCTCCGGGCGTGGCGCCGAGTCCGTGCCACTCGCCGTCGTTGCCGCAACTCGTCGGACGAGCGCGCGCATCTCCTTCAGGACGATTCCGTCGGGGTGAAACCGTTCGAAGCCGAAACCCATATGTTTGCGCAGCCCGGGAACCGGCCGCGCCGGCAGCCCAGTCGCCGGTGCTCTCGCAGGCCGCTATCGCGACCTTCCCCCAACACCGGCAGGGCAACGTGCCCGTGATCCGCTGTCAGGTCCGCATGGCACTCACACCGGTCCGCTCGGCCACCTCCACCGCGGCCCGCTGCGGAGTCGCCACCGCCAGGAGAAGGTGACTACTCGCCTGGTGTCGTCATCCGCGCCCGCAACAACGGCCCTCGCCCGACTGACGCCGCCCTACCGTCGACGCCAAGGCAGTGGCTCCTGGTCGTCGCCGCCTTCGTCCATGCGTTGCAGTGCGACGTTGATCGCCTCGCCGATCTCGGCAAGCTGGCCCACCTGCTCACGGGTGAGCGCATCAAAGACCGCGCGGCGTACGGCCTCGACGTGGCCCGGGGCCGCACGCTCCAGGAGCTCGAGCCCCTGCGGAGTGAGGGCGGCGAGCTGGTTGCGGCGGTTGCCGGGGTCCTCCTGACGGACGACGTAGCCGGCCTCCTGGAGGCGGGTCACGGCATGGGTCAGCCGGCTGCGGGTGACCTTCAGTCGCTCAGCCAGCTCGGACATGGTCAGCGTGCGACCCGGAGCCGTGGAGAGGTGGGCCAGCAGGCTGTAGTCCGCATGCGTCATCCCCGCGTCCCTGCGGAGCTGTCGGTTGAGATGGTCGGCCAGGAGCGTGGAGAAGTCGATGTAGGCCAGCCAGGCCCGCTGCTCCTCGCTGTCGAGCCAGCGTGGCGAAGTGGTCATGGTCACACCCTATTCATTTGCGATTGAAGTTTCAAACGAATTAGCGTGACTCTCATCGAAACGTTTGAGAGTTCAAACGTATGGAGTGAAGGGTAGGACCTCGTGAAGATCAGCAAGAAGCAGTCGCTCGGCGCCGCTGCCGTGGTCGTGGCCCTGACCCTGGGGGCCGTTTCCACGACCGCCATGGCCAATGCCCCCGCGCACCACCACGCGCCCGTGAGCGAGCAGGCCCAGCTTCATGCCCTCTACCGGCAGGCCAAGGCCCAGGGCGGCAAGGTCACCGTCTACATGGGCGGCGACGCTCCCGGCCAGTGGGACAACCTGGCCACCGCGTTCCAGCAGCAGTTCCCGGACGTGAAGCTCAACCTGGTCACCGACCTGAGCAAGTACCACGACGCCCGGATCGACAACCAGCTCGCCACCGGCAGCCTCGTCGCCGACGCCGCCATCCTCCAGACCGCCCAGGACTTCGACCGCTGGAAGAAGCAGGGCGACCTGCTCCGGTACAAGCCGGTGGGCTGGGACAAGGTCTTCGCCAATGCCAAGGACAAGGACGGTTACTACACCGGCGTCTTCTACGGCGCGTTCTCCTACGTCGTCAACAGCAAGCAACTCCCGGCGAACCCGGGCGACTTCAAGGGCACCGACCTGCTCAAGCCCGCGTACAAGAACAAGCTGGTCCTGACCTACCCCAATGACGACGACGCCGTGCTGTTCGGTTACAAGCAGCTCGTCGACAAGTACGGGTGGAACTACCTGGCCCAGCTGGTCAAGCAGAACCCCAAGCTGGTCCGCGGTGTGCCCGGATCCGCCTCCGGAGTGGCGAGCGGCGACTACCTCGCCTCGATCGCCGTCGGCGGCGACGCCCGCCCCAACGGCACCCAGGTCTTCTCCGACACCGAGCGCTTCAACTCCTGGGCCCAGCGCGGCGCCATCTTCAAGAACGCCCCGCACAAGGCCGGCGCCAAGCTCTTCATGAGCTGGCTCGACTCCCAGGCCGTGCAGAAGAATGCCATTGCCACCTGGACTTGGTCCGTCCGCAAGGACGTCAGTCCGCCGGCCGGCCTCAGGCTGCTGGCCTCGTACAAGAACACCGACCAGACGGCGTTCGCGAAATTCATGTCTGACCGCGCGTCCGTCGAACGCTTCCGCTCCCAGGTCGAGTTGTACTTCGGCCAGGTCAAGGGCGCCGACCCCGGCGACCCCACGGACACCCTCGGACGCAGCCCCGGAGCCTTCTGACTGCTGCTCGCAGCACCCGGGAGCGGGTCCACCATGACAGCGGCGGCGGACCCGCTCACATCACGTCCACGTGGCGGCCCAGGGCGCGGAGTATTCCAGGGCACGGATGAAGCTCATCCACGGTGTGGATGCACCTGATACGGGATTCGGATCGCGCGGAGGATGGCGGCCGGGCGCCCGACGACCCATAGTCGTGCCAACCCGCACGCCGCCGTCCGGCCCAACCGTCGACGTGCGGCCGCCCCGAGCATGCCGTGCGCCACAGGCGCCCGTGAAACGCATGCCCGCTCCCGTACACCGTCCCCTGGAGTCGCCATGCCTGGTTCCGTGTCCCCGTCCCCCGCAACGGTGGGTGACGCCGCTCCGTCACCTGTCGCCGTGTCGGGCCCGGCCCATGTGCTGCGCGTGACCCTGCTGATGGCGGGGAGCTGTCTGCCGATCCTGGGCGCGGTGCTGATCGCCCCCGTGCTGCCGAAGATGCAGGACTACTTCGAGTCGGTCCCGGGGGCCAAGGCGCTGGTTCCTCTCGCGCTGACCGTTCCCGCGCTGTCGTTGGCGCTGCTGGCCCCGTTCGCCGGGGTGATCGTGGACCGGCTCGGCCGCAAACGTCTGCTGATCGTGGCGACCGTCCTGTACGCACTGTTCGGCACGGCGCCGCTGTGGCTGGACTCGTTGGGCGCCATCATCGCCAGTCGGGCACTGGTCGGCGTCACCGAGGCCGCGATCATGACGTGCTGTACGACGCTGATCGGTGACTACTACTCCGGTCACCAACGTGTGAAGTACCTGGCCCTGCAGACCATGTGCGCCTCGGCATCGGCCACCGTGTTCTTCGTGGTCGGCGGCGCTGTCGGAGCGGCGGGCTGGCGCCTGCCCTTCTGGGCCTACGCCGTGAGCCTGGTACTCGCCCCCCTGATGGCCACCGCTCTGCCCGCCCCTGCGGCCCGCGCGGCCGTCGGCAACGCCCGGGCCGAGACCGAAACGGCCGAGGCCGCGGCCCAACGTCCGTTTCCCTGGCGGCAGATGGCGGGTATCTGTGCCCTCACCTTCTTCGGGGCGATGGTCTTCTACACGGTCCCGGTGGAGATGGCCTACCTGCTCGACGACCTCGGCGTGGAGAACACCGGGGTGATCGGCATGGCCACCGCGACCGCGAGTGCCGCCACCGTGGCCGGTGCCGTCACCTTCGCCCGGATGAAACGCTCCCCCGACCCGATACTGCCGGCCGTTCTCGCGCTCTGTGCGGTCGGTTTCGGAGTGGTGTTCCTGGGGGGCAACGCCCCGCTGCTGGTCGTGGGAGCCGTGATCAACTGTCTGGGTACGGGCATGCTCCTGCCCGCCCTCCTCACCAGTGCCATGTCCCGGCTGGCGTTCGAGGATCGCGGCCGTGGCACGGGTTTGTGGATGGCGGCCTTCTTCGGCGGCGAGTTCGTGTGCCCGCTGGTGTTGCTCGCCCTGGAGTCGGCGGTCGGCAGCCTGGCGAGGGCCGTGGGTGTGCTGGGCCTGGCTGCCGCGGTCCTCGCGGCGGGGCTCTTGACTGCCCGGCACCGCGCCGGTGCCGTGGATGATCCCCGGCCGTTGCCCCAGCAGTTGGCCTGAGGCCACGGAAGCCGAGGGGGGCAGGGTGCCGAAGGCAGTGCCTCTGCCCCCGTCACGCGTGTCGGCATTTGCCGTCGTACCGGACGAGGATGAGGCCGACACGTACAGGCCACACCCTGCCTCCGGCTCCGGCTCCGGCTCCGGCACCGGCACCACTGACCGCCGGCCATCGGCTCCCACCGGGCCGGGCTCAGAGCACGCCCGGCGCCGGCCCGGCTCCCTGTCCCGCCGGTGCGGCCTCGTCCGTGCCGTGGCCCGTCAGCGTCGCGCCCACCTCCGCTGCCTTCCGCCGCAGCCAGATGTGGGCCGCGTCCTGGGCATGCACCGGGTGCCACCACATCGCCTCCTGCACCGGTACGGCCTCGAAGGGGCAGGGCAGGACCCGCACCGCGGCGGAGCGGACCGCCTTGCGCGCCAGGCGCTCCTGGATCATCGCGACCCGGCGGGTCCCCTCGACCATGTGCGGCAGCAGTTGAAAGGTCTGGACGGAAACCTCCACCTGGGGACTGATGCCGAGCATGCTGAGCTGGCGGGCCGCCGGGGCGTCGTAGGGGCGCTGGTAGACGGCCCAGGGGAGGCGGGCCAGCTGATCGAGGGTGAGATCGTCACCGATCTCGGGGTGGTCGTCGGCCACCAGGCACAGCCAGCGGTCCTGGTGGAGGTCGACGGACGGGAAGCCGTCGATGACACCGTGCGGCATCAGCAGTCCGTCGACGGTGCTCAGCACGGTGGCGGTGTTCTCCACAACTGAGGGCGCCGGGTGCTGGAAGGTGAGCCGGATGCCCGGCGCCTCGTGGTGCAGGACGCGAGCGAGCGCGGCACCGAACACGGCCGCGCCGTAGTCGGAGGCCAGCAGAGTGAACTCACGGCTCTCCGCAGCCGGGTCGAAGTCGGCCTGGCTGGAGAAGACGCGCTCCAGCAGGTCGCACGCGGTGGCGCTACGGTCCCGCAGCGCGGTGCCGAGCGGGGTCAGCTCGTAGGAATTGCCCGTCCGGGCGAGCAGTTCGTCGTCGAAATGGCGACGCAACCGGGACAGCGCAGCGCTCATCGCGGGCTGGCTCAGTCCGATGCGCTCACCGGCCCGGGTGACGTTGCGCTCCTCCAGCAGCGCGCGCAGGGCGATCACGAGATTGAGGTCGAGTCGGGACAGGTTCACCAGGCACCACCCATGCAAGCAATAGTCATCCACACCATGGATATGGCGCATCCACAGGATTGATTTCCGTGATTCGCCCAGCGGGGCCAGAGTAGACCGCAACTCCACAGGAGGACATCTCATGGCAACACTCGTGCAATCCACAGGCCCGTTCGCGCTCGGCACGTTCTCGCTTCCGGACGGGGAGCCGTTCCCCGGGCTACTGGTCGAGGACCGGGTGCTGGACCTCGGCACATCCCTGGCCTGGGCGCCTTCCGGCATGCGCGCCGTGCTGGAGCGGTGGGAGGAGACCCTGCCCGTCCTGCACACCCTCGCGAACGAAGGCGCCCTGGAGTGGCGCCCGCTGGACGGTCTGCGTGTGCACGCCCCCGTCGAGCCGCGTCAGATCTTCCAGTCCGGCGCCAACTACCGCCAGCACGTGATCGACCTGGAGGTCGCCCATCGCTCCCCCGACGACCCGCGCACGGTCGAGGAGGCACGCGCGGAGATCGCGGCGGTCATGGACCGGCGGGCCGCCGAGGACCTGCCGTACGTGTTCATCGGTCTGCCCAGCACCATCGCCGGCCCGTACGACGATGTCGTACTCCCCTCCTGGGCGCAGAAGCCGGACTGGGAGCTGGAGTTGGCGGCCGTCATCGCCAAGCCCGCCCACCGGGTGTCCGTCGAGGACGCGCTCGAGTACGTCGCCGGCTACACCATCGCCAACGACCTCACCGACCGCGCCACGGTCTTCCGCCGCGACATGCCCGCCATCGGCACCGACTGGCTGCGCAGCAAGAACGCCCCCGGCTTCACCCCGCTCGGGCCCTGGATCGTCCCCACCGAGTCCATCGCCGACCCCGGTGACCTGCGGGTCACTCTGAAGCTGAACGGCGACACCATGCAGGACGAGTCCACCAAGGACATGCTCTTCGGCGTCGCGCGGCTGGTGTCGTACATCTCCCAGACCTGCCGGCTCCTGCCCGGCGACCTGGTGCTGACCGGCAGCCCGGCCGGCAACGGCATCCACTGGGGGCGGCTGCTGCGCGACGGCGACGTCATGGAGGGTTCCATCACCGGTCTCGGTACGCAACGCACGCGTTGTGTGGAGGAGTCATGAGCCTGGACCGCCACGACCCGGAAGGCGCCATCGCCGAGGCCGCCAAGGCGTACTCCAACTGGGGACGCTGGGGCGAGGACGACGTGCTCGGCACTCTGAACTACCTCGACGAGGCCAAGCGGCGCGAAGGCGCGGCACTCGTGCGCCGGGGCGTCAGCTTCTCGCTCTCGCAGTCCTTCGACATGAACGGCCCACAGAAGGGCTGGCGCCGGCGGACCAATCCCGTGCACACCATGCTCGACACAGGTACCGACGCAGCCCTCGGCAACCAGGGCTTCCCACACGGAATCGGCGGCGCCGACGACGTGATCACGATGCCGTTGCAGTGCTCCACCCAGTGGGACGGTCTCGGGCACATCTTCGACCACGGCAAGGCGTGGAACGGACGGGCCGCCGAGAAGGTTGTCACCTCCGACGGCGACCTGGTCACCGGCATCGAGCACATGGCCCCGTACGTGGCCGGTCGCGGAGTGCTGCTGGACGTCGCCCGGGTCATCGGTGACGACGACGGTGAACCGGAGCTGCCGGACGGTTTCGCGATCACCGCGGGACACCTGACCGCGACGGCCGAGGCCCACGGCGTGAGCGTCGGCCGCGGCGACATCGTCCTGGTCCGCACCGGACACCTCGCCCGTGCACGGCGCGACGGCTGGGGCGACTACGCGGGCGGCCCAGCGCCCGGCCTGTCGTTCACCACAGCCGACTGGCTGCACGGCAGCGAGATCGCCGCGATCGCCACCGACACCTGGGGCTTCGAGGTCCGGCCGAACGAGTTCGAGCACGCCTTCCAGCCGCTGCACCAGATCGCCATCCCCAACATGGGCCTGCTGATCGGCGAGATGTGGGACCTGGACGCCCTCGCCGCGGACTGCGCGGCCGACGGCGTGTACGAGTTCTGGCTCACCGCCGCGCCCCTGCTCATCACCGGAGCCGTCGGCTCCCCGGTCAATCCCATCGCGGTGAAGTAGCCCGCACAGTCACCGAGTCCCGCTCCGAGCGGCCCCGCCGAAGTCCGGCGCGGTAGCCGGCGCCCCGAAGAGGCGCGGGGAACCGCGCGACCAGCCACAGACAGCCCGCAGCATTCGCGCCGCACTCTCAGCGGAGCGCTCGGCGGGCGAGAGCCGCACCCCGCCGCCCGAAGCCGCGCGGCCCACTCCCTGGAGGTATCCCCGACATGGCTGACAGCCTGCCCCTCCCCCAGCCTCCGGCTGGGGGGATCCCCACCGTCCTGGTCATCGGCGGAGGCACCTCCGGAAACGCGCTGACCATCCTGCTGCGCCGGGCCGGGATCACCGTCGACCTCGTCGAGGCGAGCCCCGACTGGAAGGCCTCCGCCGGCTCCGGCATCACCCTTCAGGGCAACGCCCTGCGCGTGCTGCGCGAGGTCGGAGTCCTCGAAGGCATCGAGAACGACGGATACGCCGCCGACGGCGTCGCCATCCTCGCCCCCGACGGCACCGTGCTGCACGCCCACGAGGAACTCCGCACCGGCGGCGACGACCTGCCCGCCCACATCGGTATGCAACGGCCCAGGCTCCAACAGCTCCTCATCGACCAGGTGCGCACCTCGGGCGCCGACGTCCGCCTCGGCACCACGACCACCGCCTTCCAGCAGGACCACGAGGGCGTGGACGTCACCTTCTCGGACGGCACCAACCGCCGCTACGACCTGGTGGTCGGCGCCGACGGGCTCAACTCCACCACCCGCTCCATGATCGGCATCACCGACAGACCCGAACCCACCGGCATGGGCATCTGGCGCGCCCCCGCCCCCCGCCCGGCCGGTGTCCGCCGCACCGAAATGATCTACGGCGGCCGCTGTTTCATCGCCGGGTACTGCCCGACCAGCGAGGACACGGTCTACACCTACCTCGTCGAACCGGCCCGCGACCGGGCCTCGCTGAACCCGGACGCGTACGCCGACGAGATGCGGGCGCTCAGCGAGGGCTACGGCGGCGCCTGGGAGGAGCTCCGCTCCGCGTTCACCGACCCGAAGGCCGTCAACTACACCTGGTTCGACCGGCACCTGGTGGAGGGCCCGTGGCACCGCGGCCGGGTCGTGCTCGTCGGCGACGCCGCCCACGCCTGCCCGCCCACCTTCGCCCAGGGCGCCGCGATGTCCCTGGAAGACGTCCTGGTCCTCGCCGAACTGCTGACCGGCCGGGACGCCTGGGACGAGAAGCTCCTCACCGACTACCACGCCCGACGACTGCCCCGCGTACGCATGGTCGTAGACGCCTCCGTCCAGCTCGGCCAGTGGCTCCTCGACGGGGTGCGCGACGCGGACGTACCCGGACTGATGGCCCGTACCCTCAGCGCGCTCAAGGAACTCCCGTGACCGAGCCCCTGTCGATACCGACGATCGACGTCCACGCCCACCTGCTGCTCCCGGAGGTCGAGGAGGCCGTCGCCGGTCAGCCCGGCCTCCTCGAAGCCCAGGGCCTGGACGCCCGCCGCAACGGGACGGCTGCCCTCTCCGTGAACCGTCCCATGGTGGGCGCGCGGTTGCCGAAGCTGACGGACGTCTCCGTGCGTCTGGCGGCCATGGACGAGGCCGGCGTGGACCTGCAGCTCGTGAGCCCCTCACCGAGCCACTATCACTACTGGGCCGAGTCCCGACTGGCCGAGCAGGTCTGTCAGTTGGCCAACGAGGGGACCGCCGCGCACTGCGCCAAGGCCCCGGACCGACTGCACGGCCTCGGCCTGATCCCCCTCCAGCACCCCGAGCTCGCCGTCGCGCTGCTCGACCACGCACTGGACCAGGGGCTGAGGGGCGTGGAGATCTCCTCACACGCGCCGGGCCCGGGCGGGACACGGGAGGTGGAACTCTCCGACCCGCGGCTCACCCCCTTCTGGGCGCGCGCCGAGGAGACCGGCGCCCTGGTCTTCCTGCACCCGTTCGGCTGCACACTCGACGAGCGCCTGGACCAGTGGTACCTGTCCAACACGGTCGGCCAGCCCACCGAGAACGCGGTCGCCCTCTCCCATCTCATCTTCTCCGGCGTCCTGGACCGCCATCCGGGCCTGAAGCTGATCGCGGCGCACGGCGGCGGTTACCTCCCCACTCACATCGGCCGCTCCGACCACGCCTGGCGAGCCCGCCCCGACGCCCGGGGCTGTGCCCGTGAGCCGAGCAGCTACCTGAAGCGGCTGTACTTCGACTCCCTCGTCCACGACCCCCACGTGCTGCGGGAGTTGGTCCGCGCCGCCGGTCCGGGACGGGTCCTGCTCGGCTCCGACTTCCCCTTCGACATGGGCACCGACGACCCGCTCGGCGCGCTGCGCGCCGCGGACCTGCCCGACCACGACTTCCGTTCCGTCCGCGGCGGAAACGCCGCCGCCCTGCTCAACCTCGACTGAGGAGGCCCCATGAGCAACCGACTGCTCACCCATCTGCGGCACGTCGACCTCGCCGTGCCCGACTACGACAAGCAGCTCGACTTCTACGCCGGCGTCTGGGGCCTGACCAAGGTCGCCGAGGACTCCGGCATCTCCTTCCTCGCCGCCGAGGGCAGCCCCGAACAGTACGTCGTCCGGCTGCGCAAGGCCGACGCCAAGCGCCTCGACCTGGTCTCCTACGGCGCGGACAGCCCGGCAGATGTCGACACCCTGGCCGATCAACTTCTGTCCCAGGGCGTCCAGTTGGTCTCGCAGCCTGGCAAGGTGGACACCCCCGGCGGCGGTTACGGCTTCCGTTTCTTCGACGTCGACGGACGCACCATCGAGGTCTCCGCCGATGTCGAGGCGCGACAGCACCGCCGGATCGAGGAGAAGGAGTCGATCCCGGTCCGTCTGTCGCACGTGGTGCTCAACTCCCCCGACCTGAACAAGACGCGTGAGTGGTACGAGCGCCACCTCGGCTTCCGCCTGTCCGACACGCTGAGTTCGCCGCACATGGGCGAGGTCATGCACTTCATGCGGATCAGCAGCCGGCACCACTCGATGGCCATCGCCCAGGGCCCGCACACCGCCCTGCACCACGTCTCGTTCGAGATGCGCGGTCTGGACGAGTACATGCGCGGCTCCGGCCGGGTGATGCGCGCCGGTTTCCAGAAGGTCTGGGGCCCGGGCCGGCACATGGCGGGCGACAACACCTTCACGTACTTCCTGGACCCGCACGGCAACACGGTCGAGTACACCACCGAGCTGGAGGAGCTGGACGAGGACACCTGGCACCCCCACGTCTACGACTTCTCCAAGCCCGAGGTCACCGACCAGTGGGGCACAGCGAACCCGATGAACGAGCTGGTCGCCAAGGAGTCGTTCAACGACGTCGATCGCGGCGTGTTCGTCGCCCCGCCGGTCTGAGCGCCCGGACGGCTGCCCATCCGACCGGCAAGCTTCCCCGATCACCGGGGGCGCGGCGTTCCCCTGTCATGCCCTGACCGCCCGCCGCGTCCCCGGCTTCCGTGCCACGCCTCCACGCCTCCACGCCGACAGGTGCCCTCCCATGCGTCTCGCCACGTACGAACACCACAACCAACATCAGGTGGCCGTCGTCCACGAGGACGGCAATCTCCGCCCACTGCCCGGTGTGCACTCCCTGACGGGACTCCTCGCCGAGGGTGGCGGCCTGCCCGAGTTGCTCGACGCGGACCCCGCGCTGCTCTCCGTCCCGGCCGGTCCCCACGTGTCCGAGGTGCGTCTGCTGCCGCCGCTCCAGCCACCCACCGTGCGCGACTTCGTCACCTTCGAGGAGCACGTCGAGGGCGTCCGGCGATCCGTGGACGGCACCGCCGGTGTCCCGGAGCAGTGGTACGCGGCCCCGACGTTCTACTTCGGCAATCCCTACGCCGTGTACGGCCCGCACGACGACATCCCCATGCCGCCGGGGTCGAGCGTGCTCGACTTCGAGCTCGAGGTCGCCGCCGTGATCGGCAAGGAGGGTCGCGACCTCACCCCCGAGCAGGCCCGCGACCACATCGTCGGCTATACGGTCTTCAACGACTGGTCGGCCCGCGACCTGCAGTCCGCCGAGATGAAGGTCGGCCTCGGCCCCTGCAAGGGCAAGGACACCGCCACCACACTGGGGCCTTACCTGGTCACCGCCGACGAGTTGGAGAAGTACCGCGACGCGGACGGTTTCCTGCGTCTGGCGCTGACAGCGGAGATCAACGGCGAGGCGATCGGCGAGGACCTGCTGTCCAACATGAGCTGGACCTTCGAGGAGATGGTCGCCTACGCATCCCGGGGCACCGTCGTCCGGCCCGGGGACGTCCTCGGTTCCGGGACCTGCGGCAACGGCGGCTGCCTCGCCGAGCTGTGGGGCGTACGAGGCAGGCAGGACCCGGTGCCTCTCAAGCCCGGCGACACGGTCACGCTCACCGTCGAGGGCATCGGCACCGTCTCCAACACCGTGGTCCCCGGCCCTGCCCCCCTGCCGGTTCCCGTCGCCCGGCGCCGCCCAAGGGAGCGGCCGTGACCGACCTCCATTCCAAACCGCTGCTCGACAAGGTCGTCGTGGTCACGGGCGCAGCCGGCGGCCAGGGCGCCGCAGAGGCCGAGGCACTGACCCGCGAGGGCGCCCGGGTGATCGCCACGGACGTGGCGGAGGCACCAGGCTGCCGTCGACTCGACGTCACCAGCGAGAAGGACTGGGCTCAGCTCGCCGCCGAACTGCGCGAGGCGTACGGACAGGTGCACGGCCTGGTCAACAACGCGGGTGTCACCTGGCGCGCCAGAATCGACGATGTACGCCCCGAGGACATGGCCCGCGTCCATGCCGTCAACGTCACCGGCCCGCTGCTGGGCATCCAGCACCTGGTGCCGTTGATGCGTGCGGGAGCGTCGATCGTGAACGTCGGTTCCTCGGCAGCGCTGACCGCCCACTACCCTGTCGCGTACACGGCCAGCAAGTGGGCGCTGCGCGGACTGTCGAGGACCGCCGCCATGGAACTGGGGCCCCGTGGCATCCGCGTGAACATCATCCACCCCGGCTTCATCGAGACGGACATGACCGCCTCCGCGGCACCCGCGTTCCGCGAGGCGAACGTTCGCGGAACACCGCTCGGCCGCACCGGAACCGTCGACGAGATCACCCCGCTCGTCACCTTCCTCCTCTCCGACGACGCGTCGTTCATCACCGGCGCCGAGATCCCCGTAGACGGCGGCCTCACCACGCACGGCGGCGCCAAGCCGATCTCGGACGCCCTGCGCATCGACGCCTGAACCAGCGACAGCGCACGAATGACACGTCTGAACGGGGCCGTCCAGGTCCCGGGGTGGCTGCCATGAGTGCAAAGTCGGCAAGATCCACCGCGCTCCGAGCACCTGCTCAACGGGTTGTGGCCCCAACCTCCCGCGCAGCGGCAAGGTAGGCGAGAACCAGCGTCCGTTTGTCGTCCTTGCAGGCGGCCACCGCCAGTTGAGAGGGGGAAATGCCCCGGACCGGCACTGCGATCACCTCGTCCCGGACGACCAGTGGGGCGTTACCGGTGGCCAGCAGAGCCACCCCCTGGCCGCCGGCAACCGCCTCGTGGGTCTCCTCGGCGCTGGCCACCACTCCACCGATCCGTGGCTGTCGACCGTTCCGGGCGTCCAGGGCAAGCCAGTAGTCCCGCAGCGGGCCGGCCTCCGGGGGGAGGGCGAGAAAGGGCTCCTCCAGCAGGTCGGTGAAGTCGACCTTTCCCTCGGGGTCGGACGCGGCCCGCGCCGCCAACGGGTGTCCGTCCGGGAGGGCGACAAGCCGAGGCTCGCGGGCCACCACCGCGTACTGGTAACGGTCATCGTCGGGCAGCGGCAGCCAGACGAAGGCGACGTCGCTCGATCCATCCGCCAACCCGGCCGTGGGATCCGCCCAGTTGACCTGGTGCAGGACGGGCTGCGCGTCCGGATGCCGGGAGATGAGGCGGGTCCGCAGAGCGGGCAGCAGCCCGCGGCCCGGACTGGTGGACATGCCGATCACCAGAGTGCGCCGCTCGACGGTCTTCGCCTCCTCCACCGCCGCCTGGGCGGCCTGCCAGGCGGCCAGCACCGCGCGGGCGTGCGGCAACAGGGCTTCCCCCACCGCGGTCAACCGCACTGTCCGCCGGTCCCGTTCGAACAGGACCACGCCGAGTTGCTTCTCCAGCATCCGTATCTGCTTGCTCAGTGCGGGCTGGGAGACGAACAGCCGCTCGGCGGCGCGAGTGAAGCTCAACTCCTCGGCGACCGAAGTGAAATAGCGCAGATCACGCCCATGGACGTCCATAACTCATGGCTATCACAACGGGTCTTGGACGCCGCCCTGGTGACTGGCGAAGGATCGAGTCCGTCGACAGAAGAACCCCGAACGGCAGTTGACGAGGGAGACGAGGATGAGCGAGAACGCCAAGGTCTGGCTGGTCACCGGCGCGAGCAGCGGTTTCGGGCGGGCCATCGCGGAAGCCGCGGTCGCCGCCGGCGACACGGTGATCGGCACCGCCCGGCGGACCGAGGCGCTGGACGACCTGGTCGCCGCGTACCCGGACCGTGTCGAGGCGATCAGCCTGGATGTCACGGACGGTGAGCGGACCGATGTGGTGGCCGCCGACGTCCTGGCACGCTACGGCAGGGTGGACGTGCTGGTGAACAGCGCCGGCCGCACCCAGGTAGGGGCGTTCGAGGAGACCACCGACCGGGAGCTGCGTGACCTGTTCGAGTTGCACGTGTTCGGCCCTGCGCGGCTGACCCGGGCGCTGCTGCCGCAGATGAGGGAGCGGGGCAGCGGAGCGGTCGTGAACATCAGCAGCTTCGGCGGGCAACTGTCCTTCGCCGGGTTCTCCGCGTACAGCGCGACCAAGGCGGCGCTGGAGCAACTGTCGGAGGGCTTGGCCGACGAGGTGGCGCCGTTCGGCATCAAGGTGCTGATCGTGGAGCCCGGCGCGTTCCGTACCAACCTGTTCGGCAAGGGCGCGGCGTACTTCTCCGAGGAGAAGCCGGCGTACAGGGAGAAGGTCGGCGCGACCCGGCAGATGGTGCAGGGCAGCGGAGGCAGCCAGCCCGGCGACCCGGCGAAGGCCGCGGCGGCGATCCGGCTGGCTCTGGACGCCGAGAAGACCCCGCTCCGCCTTGCCCTCGGCGCGGACGCGGTCGACTTCCTCACCGCACACCTGGACTCCGTGCGGGCCGAACTCACCGAGTGGGAGAAGGTCTCCCGGAGGACGGACTTCGACTCGGAGTGACAGTAGCCCGGTGGTTCGCCATGGGTTCGCCGGGACCGATGAGAAGTCGGGATGGGCCCTCGGGATCATCGACCCAGGTGAATCCGCCACTGCCGCGGGCGGAGCGGTCGACAGACCGGTCGTCGAACGCATTCGACGACTGTCGGGCCGCGTCACCTGAGCGTCGGCCGCCACGGCCTGGAGAAAAGCCCGAGCAGCGCCTGTCCGCCACGCGGCGACGCCGGTAACGTGCCGACGGTACTCACTTTTGTCCTGCTCACGACACGGCCCGCCCTGGTCCTGTACGTGGTGGGCCGTCAACTCTCGGCGGCCGCACCACCGGGTTCGGCACATGGGCCGTGATGAAGCCTGCCGACGACATAAGGAGTCCGCATGGCAACACCGATCAGCCGTCGCACCATTCTGGCGGTCGGCACGGGCGCCGCCGCCGGCCTGTCCCTGCCCGGCGTCACCGCGTATGCCGACGACCGCGCGACCAGCGCAGTGAGATTCACCCTCAACGCCCAGGTGCTCGACGGCGGCGAACAGGTCACCTCGATCACCCTCGACACCGCCCGGCTCGGCCCGATCGACCCGGCCGGCCTGACCACCGCAACCTTCACCGTGCACGCCAAAGCCACCAGCCCGATCCCCATCGCCGACGACGACGCCATCTTCGGCGAGTACGACCTCGACCGCACGGTGACCGCCGTCCGACTCGACCACCACGGCAACATCGTGCTCGACCTGAGCCATGCCGAGGGTCGGACCGGCGGCGGCACCCTCGGTTACATCGAGGGCAAGCGCCGCAACGTCATGCTCGACCTCGTCTACACCATCACTCAGCGCGCCCCGATCGTCTTACGCGATCACCGACCGATCACCATCAGAGAATTCGTGCAGGACCGTCGGCTGTCGGACCCCGAGGTCGACGCGTTCAGCTCCCACGTCTCCGGCTCGGGAATGAAGTACCGGCTGTACTCGCCCACCGGCTCCCACGCCTCCCGACGGAGCAAGCACCCGCTGATCGTCTGGCTGCACGGCGGAGGTGAGGGCGCCTCACTGCCCGACAACTACTACGACAACGAGACCACGCTACGAGCCAACCGCGGCGCACTGGGCTTCGCCACCCCCCAGGCACAGCGCATCTTCGACGGCGCCTACGTCCTCGCCCCGCAAAGCACCTCCGCCTGGATGCAGGACGGCCCCCGCTTCGCGCCCCTCATCCGCGAGATCATCGGCGACGTCACGCGCAGAAACCGCATCGACCACGACCGGATCTACGTCGTCGGCTGCAGCAACGGCGGCTACATGAGCATGAAGATGACCACTGTCTACCCCAACCTGTTCGCAGCTTCCGTGCCGATCTGCGGCGTTGTCACGTCCTCCCCGCCGGGCGGTGCACCGCTGATCCCCGACAGCGAGCTGACAAGGATCAGCACCCCCAGCTGGCTCGTCACCTCCCGAGACGACACCACCGTGGACCCGCAGGCCAACACCGCCCACGCGCACGACCTCATCCCGGGCTCACTGATGACGCTCTACGACCACGTCATCTGGAACGACCACCGGTTCGCCGGCCACTGGTCATGGATCTACGTCGCCCGCAACGACCCCAGCATCAACGGAACGCACATCTGGCAGTGGATGGCCGCCCAGCATCGGCGCTGACAGGAATCCCACGTTCGGATGCAACGCGATCTTCAGCGGCAACCGGTGTCCCGTGTCGGCCTCCCGCGACAGCGCAGAAGGAAAGGGAAGGAGGAACCGCCCGGCAACACCGTTGGACCGTGATCGGCCGATCCGCGGCTGTGCTTCGACGTCACACGCGGGCTCACTGATTCCCACCCTCCCGATCCGGCAACGTGCCGGTGCGGGCCACATCGGCGTACCACCGTGCGCTGGCCTTGGGGATGCGCTTTCCGGTCGGGTAGTCGACGTAGACGGCACCGAAGCGCTTGCTGTAGCCGTAGCCCCATTCGAAGTTGTCCAGCAGGGACCACAGGAAGTAGCCCCGTACGTCGACGCCGGCGACGATCGCCCGCTGCACGGCCGACAGGTGGCCGTGCAGGTAGGCGATGCGGTCAGGGTCGCTCACCTCGCCCTCCGGGTTGACGTAGTCGTCGAACGCGGCCCCGTTCTCGGTGATCATCAAGGGCATCGCGGGGAACTCCGCCTTGAGCCGCATCAGCAGGTCGTACAGACCGCTGGGGTCGACCGCCCAGCCCATCGCGGTGGTGCTGCCCTCAGGGCGGTGGAAGGCGACGCGGTCTGCGCCCGGCCAGGGGCTGTGTTCGCTCGCCCCATGACCGTCGGAGCCATGGCTCGCCTCGCCGGTGGCGGCCGAAACGAGGGTGGGCGTGTAGTAGTTGACGCCCAGGAAGTCGAGCGGCTGGTGGATCGTGGCGAGGTCGCCGTCCTGCACGAAGGACCAGTCGGTCAGACCGGCCGTGTCCTGGAGGAGATCCTGCGGGTACGCGCCCTCCAGCAGAGGGCCGGTGAAGACGCGGTTGGCCAGCGCGTCGATCCGGCGGACCGCGTCCAGGTCCTCGGCGGCCTCGGTCAGCGCTCGGACGTGGTGGATGTTGAGCGTGATGGATGTCCGCGCGCGGGAGGGCAGTTCGGCGCGCAGTGCCTGAACGGCCTTGCCGTGGGCGAGGTTGAGGTGGTGCGCCGCGCGCAGGGCCGCGACCGGGTCGGTGCGTCCGGGGGCGTGGACACCGGAGCCGTATCCGAGGAAGGCACTGCACCAGGGCTCGTTGAGGGTGGTCCAGGTCTTCACCCGGTCCCCCAGTGCACGGGCCGCCAGGGTCGCGTAGTCGGCGAACCGGTCGCTCGTGACGCGCTCCGGCCAGCCGCCCGCGTCCTCCAGTTCCTGCGGCAGGTCCCAGTGGTAGAGCGTGACGACCGGTTCGATGCCCTTCTCCAGCAGGGCATCGGTCAGCGCTCGGTAGAAGTCGAGGCCCTTCTGTACGGCCGGGCCGCGGCCGGTCGGCTGCACCCGCGGCCATGACAGGGAGAACCGGTAGGCGCTCACGCCGAGGTCGGCCATGATCGCGACGTCCTCGCGCCAGCGGTGGTAGTGGTCGGTGGCCACGTCACCGGTGTCGCCGTTGCGCACCCTGCCGGGCGTGTGCGAGTAGGTGTCCCAGATGGAAGGGGTGCGTCCGTCGACGGAGACGGCACCTTCGATCTGGTACGCGGCGGTCGCCGTCCCCCAGGTGAATCCCTGAGGGAATTGGAGGGCGTTGATGGATGCCGGGGCGGGCGCGACACGTCGGGTAACGGTGGTCACGTAAGTCCTTCCAAAGGTACTTCGGGGTGGGAGGGGCGGAGCGGGGTGGCGGGTACCGGAGGGGCGCGGCAGCCGGGGGTCGGCGGGGCGCTCATCCCTTGACCGCTCCCTGCATGATTCCGCCGACGATCTGGCGACCGAAGACGATGAACATGGCGAGCAGGGGGAGCGTGCCGAGCAGGGCCCCCGCCATGATCAGTGACTGGTCGCGTATGTATCCCGCGCTCAGCTGGGTGAGTGCGACGGGCACCGTCGGGTTGGACATGTCGAGGACGATGAACGGCCAGAAGAAGTCGTTCCAGGCGTGCACGAACGTGATCATGAACAGGACGGCCATGGGCGGCCGGGCGATCGGCAGCACGATGCTCCAGAAGATGCGCAGGGAGTGCGCACCGTCCACGCGGCCGGCCTCGACGAGTTCGTCGGGCAGCGCCTCGCTGAGGTACTGCCTCATGAAGAACACCCCGACGGCGCTGACGAGCGTGGGGAAGATGACGGCGGGCAGCTGCTGGCCCCAGCCCAGTTCCGTCATCATCATGAACAGCGGTACGACACCGAGTTGAGGCGGCACCAGCATCGTGCCGATCACGAGCATGAGCAGGATGTTGCGGCCCTTGAAACGGAGTTTCGCGAAGGCGAAGCCGGCCAGGGTGGCGAACAGCACCGTGGACAGGGCGATCACGCCGGCCACGATCAGGCTGTTGAGCATGGCCTTGCCCAGCGCGGCGTCCTGCCAGGCCTTGCCGAGGTTCTCCAGGAGATGGGGTCCCGGCAGGAACGGCGGAGGCGTCTGGGTGACGCGCGTGTTGTCGGTCGACGCCGCCACCATCGTCCAGTAGAGCGGGAAGAGCGAGAACAGCGCCGCGATCCCCAGCAGGATGTAGGCGACGGGACCCGCGTGGTGCTGACGTCCGGCACCCGGGTGCCGGAACAGTTGTCGGCTCCGCCGGCCGGGCGGGGTGTCCTTCCGCGCCTCTTGCGCGGTGCCGTTGCGTGCGTCCGGCGTCTGGACCGGGATGCTGTCAGTGGTCATGGAGATCTCCCGGTCAGCCCTTGCGCGCGATGACACGCGTGACAAGTCGTTGGACGACGAACACCACGATGAGCAGCAGGAACATCGCCCAGGCGACCGTGGCGGCCCGGCCCATCTGATAGTTCTTCCAGCCCTCCTCGTACAGCAGCAGTCCCAGCGTCTGGTACTGGTTGTCCGCTCCCCCGGTGATGCCGTTGGGGCCCTGGCCGAAGATCAGGGGCTCGCCGAAGAGCTGGGTGGCACCGATCGTGGACAGGACGATGGTGAACACGATGGTGGAGCGGATGCCGGGGATGGTGACCGTCAGGAACTGCTGCCACCGCGAGGCGCCGTCGATGGCCGCGGCTTCGTAGCGGTCGCGTGGGATCGCCTGCATCGCCGCGAGGTAGAGCAGGGCGTTGTAGCCGGTCCAGCGCCAGATGACGATCGTTGAAATGGCCGTCTGCGCGGCCCACTTGTTGTTCTCGAAGTCGATGTTGTCGATGCCGACCAGGCTCAGCATCCAGTTGATCATGCCGAAGTCGCGTTCGAAGAGCATCGTGAAGACCAGGGCCGCGGCGCCCACGGACGTGGCGTAGGGCGTCAGGGCGGCCACCCGGAAGAACGTCGAGCCGCGCAGTTGGTAGTTGAGCAGGTGCGCGAGACCGAGCGCCATCAACAGCTGTGGCACGGTCGACAGGACGCCGATGGTGAACGTGTTGAGCAGTGCGTTCCAGAAGCGGTCGTCGTCCCACAGGGCCGTGTAGTTGTCGAAACCGACCCACTCCATGAGGTTCAGGGTGGACAGTTCGACGCGGTGCAGGGAGATCCACGAGGTGTAGACGAGCGGGTAGAAGCTGAAGGCGGCGAAGACGACGAAGAACGGGGCGATGAAGGCGTACGGCGCGCCGCGCACGTCGAGACGGTGCAGCAGCGTGCTGCGCCGCTGGTGCTCCGCGCCGGTGCCGGACCCGGCGGGCGGGGCGGCACCGGGCGTACCGTCTGGGGTTGTCGGGGTGGAGATGGCCACCGGAAGGCGTCCTTCCTGGAGGGTGACGGGGAGGGCAGGGGCCCGGCGGCCCACTTGGGGCCGTGCGTGGGACGCCGGACTGCTGCGGAGGTGGGCGAGGGGGCCCGAGGTCAGCCGGCGGCCTTCTCGATGCGCTTGTCCGTGGTCTTCCATGCCTCGTTCGGGCTCTTGTTCTGCGCCTCGATCAAGGTCAGGCCCTGCGAGAAGATGTCCTTGATGGTGCCGTCCTTGCGGCCGAGCACCTGCTCGTCCGGGATCTCCTTGGCCGCGGCGCTGAAGATCTTCCCGATGGGCGCGCCACTGAAGTAGTCGGACTTGGCGTCCACCACTTCGGGCATCCCCAGCGCGGTCTGCGACGAGGGGAAGTTGCCGATCTCCTTGAAGAGGTAGGCCTGCTGCTCAGGGGCGGTGAGCCAGGCGACGAGCTCCTGCGCCTCCTTCTTCACAGGGCTCTTCTCCATCACGCCGAGGAACGCTCCACCCCAGTTGGCGCCCTTCGGCGCTTTGGCGACGTCCCACTTGCCCTTGTTCTCGGGGCCCGCCTTCTCGCTGATGTGCGCGAGCATCCACGCCGGGCAGACGGTGCTGGCGAAGGTGCTGTTGGCCAGGCCGGGGTCCCAGCCGGGCTGGAACTGGCGGAGCTTGGCGGTCAGATCGGACGTGGCCGCCTCGGAGGCCAGCTTCCACGCGTCCTTCACGACAGGGTTGGTGGCGTAGATGAGCTCGCCGTCCTTGTCGTAGAACTGCTGGGAGTTGCCGTAGATCATGGCGTTGAACAGCCCGCTGGAGCTGTCCATGAAGGCGACCTTGTCGTCCTTCGACTTCTGCTTGAACTCCTTGCCCGCGTCGACGTACTTCGACCAGTCGCCCTCCCACAGCTTGGCGACCTCGTCGCGGTCGGTGGGCAGGCCCGCCTGCTCGAAAAGGTCCTTGCGATAGCAGACCGCCATCGGGCCGATGTCGGTCCCCAGGCCGATGACCTTCTTGTCCGCGGTGGTGACCTGGCTCTGCTTCCACGGCAGGAAGTGATCCGTCCCGGCCACGCCGGCCAGATCGACGAACTTGTCCTTCTGCGTGTCGGACAGTTCCTTGGCCCGACCAATCTCTATGCCCTGGATGTCCTTCAGCCCACTGCCGGCGGCCAAGTGGGTCTGCAGGGCGGTGTAGTAGGTCTGCTCGTCACCCGCGACGTCCGCCTTGATGACGACGTGCGGGTGCTCCTTCATGTACTTGTCGAGCAGGCCGGTCTCCTTGAAGCCCATGACGCCGAACAGCCCCATGGTGATGGTGACCTTGCCGTCCTTCTTGCCCCCACCGGTCCCCCCGCTGTCACTGCTTCCGCAGCCCACGACCAGGCCGAGAGCCGACACAGCCGATATGGCGGCCACGGCTCGTGTACGCAACTTCCTTCGGGCCTTGCCCATTCAGTCCTCCTAGCGGCGGCGCTGACGCACCGGAGTTCGAGCCCTACGGTCCGCTCCGTAGACCCCGATTTGTCCCAGTGGGTACGTTCCCAAATGTCGATGGGAACGTGCCCACTCGGAGGCCCGAAGCGTGGCCGCCGCAAAAGGCTCCTGTCAAGAAGTTGAAGCAACTTCGTTGCCGGAAGATGTCGCACCCTCGCGCCCGGACCCTGCTGACGATCGCGGCGGGTCTGGCACAATGCGCTGGTGGAAGCCGTTCGGGCGCCGCGCAAGCGAGGAGGCGACATGGGGGGCAGCCAACGCCCGACCATCAAGACCGTGGCCGCGCGCGCCGGGGTCGGACGTACCACGGTTTCACGAGTCATCAACGGCTCGGAACTCGTCAGCGACAAGGCCAAGGCCGCCGTGCTCGCCGCCATCGCCGAACTCAACTACGTTCCGAACTCGGTTGCCCGGGGACTCGTGACGAGCCGGACGAACTCCGTGGCCCTGGTGATTCCCGAGTCGGAGAGCAGACTGGGCTCCGAGCCCTATTTCTCGGCGGTCATCCGCGGGGTCAGCACCGCGCTCGCCAAGACCCGGACACAGCTCCAACTGGTCCTCGTACGCGACCAGGCCGAGCGGGACCAGCTCACCGAGTCGGTGGCGGAGCGGCGGGTCGACGGAGTACTCCTGGTCTCGGTGCACGAGCACGACCCGCTGCCCGGTCTGCTGGAAGACATGGGTCTGCCCACGGTGCTCGCCGGGCGCCGCTCCCCCGCCGAGTCACTCAGCCATGTGCACTCCGACAACGCGGGCGGAGCCGCTGCGGCCGTCAGACACCTCCTCGCTCGCGGGCGGCGGACCATCACGACGATCAGCGGCCCCCTCGACATGGACGTGGCGCGCAGCCGGCTCCAGGGGTGGCGCGAGGCCCTTGAGAAAGCGGGCCACGAAGCCACGGAGCACCTCGTGGTCTCGGCCGACTTCACCGAGGAGGGCGGCGAGGCCGCGATGCGTTCACTCCTTGAACAACTCCCCACGCTCGACGCCGTGTTCGTCGCCTCGGACGTCATGGCGGCAGGTGCGCTGGCGGAGCTGCGCAGGCAGGGGCGCAGTGTCCCTGGCGATGTGTCGGTGGTCGGATTCGACGACTCCATCATCGCCCGGCACAGCAACCCGCCCCTCACCAGCGTGCGTCAGCCCATCGAGGAGATCGGCAACACGATCGCCCGCATCCTCCTGGAAGAGATCAGCAATCCAGAAGAGCCGCGTCAGCACGTCGTTCTTCCCACCGAACTCGTGGTGCGCGAATCGTCGTGAACCTGCCGCGCACCGGCCGGATCGGGACCCCACAGAACGCCGACGGCTACGCCGTGTTGCGGAAGTTCTATACGCAGCACGGCCGGTTTCCCCGAGGCCTATTCGAGCTGCCGGGCGCGACCAGACCTGCGCACTCCGAGAGCATGGTCGGCCTCGCGCAGGACATCCTCCAATCGCAGCAGACAGGGGTGCTTTGCAGGACAGCAACGGTGCTACCGGTTGCGCTCAGGCTCGCGCTGCTGGTAATCGCGCGGAGACAGTCCGTGGAAGCGGGAGAAGGCGGCGCTGAACGTGGGTAGGTGGGCGTACCCGATCCGGCGCGCGACGGCGCTGGGCGGCGCGCCCCCGGCGAGCAGGTCGCGAGCGATGCGCATGCGGGCGGCATAGCGCCAGCGCCCTAGTGTCATACCTGTCTCGTCACGGAACGCGCGGTGGATCTCAGCACCGACATCAACCTTGTGCGTCCCGCCAGGCTCGCCGATACGGCGCAAGCACTCCATCGCGACAGCACGCGCGCGCGGATTCGTGGGCATCGGCACCGACAGCGCTCGCTGCGCGGCAACCTGTTCCGCGAACAGGTCGAGGATGCGGCGGGGGTTGTGGTCGTCAGGACGCAGTCCGGACCGGGCGCTGACCGAGCAGAACATCAAGTAGTCGTCCCACGCAGGCGAGAACCGCACATGCAGTGGCACTGTCAGTTGGAGGTCGCCGGTGCTCGCGTTGCCCAGCGGCAGGGAGACGGAGTTCTCGCGGAGGCCGGTGACATGCTCCACTTCTGCGGGGATCCAGGTCGCTACCCCTCGCTCCCGCTCGTAGCGTTGGTCGCCGATGTCCAGGTACCCGCTGCCTCGATACATCCAGCTGAGGACGTGGATGTCGTTGGTGTGCGACGGCGTGCTGGCCGCGGGCAGCATCTCGGGCGCAGCAGGAGTGTCCGTCTTGCGCATCATCCGGATCAGGTCGTCGGTCTGCCGTGCCGCCGCTGCCTGTTGTGTCAGTCCGCCGGCGCCGGGCCGGGCGGAGAGCCCCCGTCCGAACTCGTGGGGGGTCAGTCCGAACCGTCCCTTGAAGGCTCGTGTGAGGCCGTTGCGGCTGGCGAAGCCCACTCGAGCGGCCACCTGGTCCACGTCGTAACCGGCAGCGAGGAACTCCACGGCAGCGCCAAGTCGGCAGAGCAGTCGCCACTGCTCGAACGTGAGCCCGGTGTCGGCGAGGAAGTCACGGCGAAGGGTGCGCGCGCTGGAGAGCACCCGCGCAGCCCATTGCTCGACCGTGAGGTCGAGCGCGGGGTCGCGAATCAGTTCCTCGGCGACTGCCCTGGCGCCGAGGGCTCGCGGCATTGCCGGCGAGGCGAACTCCTCTGAGCTCGGATTTCGCCCGACCCCGACGGGCGTCGGCGAGCGCGAGCCAGGACGCCGAAGGAGCTCCTCGATCGCCTCGGGGGCGTACCCGCGGCCGCTGAAAGGAGTGACCTGCAGGTTGAAGAGCTGGATCAACCAGTCCTGCCAGCCACTGGGAACGTCGAACCGCGTCAGTTCCGACAGCCCCCGAGCACCGACGCCGGCGTGGGGCCACAGCGGGAAGGCGACAGTGCCCGGCTCAGTGATGATCGCCCGCTCTGTCCAGCCATCTGCGGGAATCCAGGCGCCTTCGCCGGCTTTGAGGCGGTGCATCGGCCCGCCGTCGAGGCGCACCTGCGCCACGCCGGTGCGAACCCAGAGCAGCAGCGGTCGAGCGGGCGCATCTGCCGAACCCAACCGCGCGGTCGGAATCGGCGGCGGGTCGCCGGCGATTGCGGCGAACGAGGAGGGGACCACCATCTCCTAACTCTACGGCAGTCTGCGCACACCATCCCAGGTAAGGTTCACCTAACTTTAGCAGTGCGCGCCCTCCCGATGCCGGTGCGCGACTCCCGCCCTCGAAGCGACCGGAAAGGTCAGTTCCCCGCATGCCCAAAACCTCGCGCCGACTCACCGTGCACTCGCCGACCCTGCGTGAGGTCGACGTGGTCCGGACGGTCGACATCACCCCGGGGATGCGGCGGGTCACGCTGGGCGGCGAACAGTTGCGGGCGTTCACCACCGCGGACGGCTTCACGCGGCCGGGCTTCGAGTCCCCGGGCTTCGACGACGACCTCGCGTTCTACTTCCCGTACCCAGGTCAGCGCGATCCGGTGCTCCCGGTCCAGGGCGAGGCCAAGTTGATCGTGCCCAAGGACCCCCGACCGCTGTCGAGGGCCTACACGGTCCGCCGCTGGGACCCCGAGGCCGGCGAGCTGGACGTGGACTTCGTCAAGCACGGGGTGGGCGCGGGAACGACGTGGGCCTATCGCACCCAGCCGGGTGACCGGATCCACCTCAGCGGCCCGAGCACGTCCAAGGCGTTCCCGACCGGCGCCGACTGGTTCCTCGTGGCAGGCGACGACACCGCACTCCCCGCCATCGGCCGCCTGCTCGACGAGCTCCCGCCCGACGCCCGGGCACAGGTGTTCATCGAGATCGCCGAGGACGCCCACCGCCAGGAGCTGCGCGAGCTGCCCGGGGTCGACGTGACGTGGCTGGTCCGCCCCGGCGCAACGGCCGGGACCGTGTCACTGCTCACCGAGACCGTCCGCAGCGCGGAGTGGTGGTCGGGCCAGGCGTTCGCGTGGCTGGCCGGCGAGCACACGGCCGTCCGGGACATCCGCCGGCACCTGGTCGAGGACCGGGGCGTGCCCAAGGAGGACATCGACTTCGCCGGCTACTGGCGTCGCTCCGAGGTCGTCGCACTGGAGACCGACGGGGCTGTACCCGACCCGGAGAGGACGGTCACCCCGTTCCAGAAGCTCCACGACCTGACCGGGCTCGTCGCGCCGATCGCGATCCGCACCGCCGTCGAGCTGGGCGTTCCCGATCTGGTCTCCCGCGGCGTGACCAGCGTGACCGAGTTGGCCGCCAAGGTCGGCGCCGACGAGCGCGCTCTGGGCAAGCTGCTGCGTTACCTGCACACCCTGGACGTGGTGACCGAGACAGAACCGTGTCACTACGCCCTGACGCCGGTCGGCGACGTCCTCACTCTCGAATTCATCGCCGACCGGCTCCACTCCGCTGGGGTGGTCGGTCGCGAGATGCTCGGGATCCACGGCCTCACGGAGTCGGTCCGCACCGGCCGGCCCGCCTACGCCTCGGTCACCGGCCAGACCTTTGACGACGTACGAGCCGAGCAGGACTACGAGGACCGTCACCTGGAGCGCCTGGCGAAGTTCCAGCCCGCACTGGCCGAACCGATCGCCACGTCCGACCTGCTCGCCGGAGTCCAGCACCTGGTGATCCACTCCGGAGGTGCCGGCGCCCACGCCCGTGAGTACGTCGCAGCCCACGAAAGCCTGCGCGTGACGATCTGCGCCCTGCCCGCCCAGGCCGACTGGCTGCGCCGCGACCTGCCCGCCACGATTCCCGAGGACCAGCAACGCACGCGGGTCGGCGTGCTGGAGCAGTCCGTCTTCGAGCCCAGCCCAAAAGCCGACGCCGTGCTCATCAGCCGCGCCTTCAAGACCCTGCCCGACGCCGACGCTGCTCACGCACTACGCCGGGCAGCCGAGAACCTCGTCCCCGGCGGACGGGTGCTGCTGATCGAGGAGGTCTTCGACACCGACGACCTCGACGAGCACGACGGCGAGGAAGACCTGATCGGCCTGGTCTGCCACGGCTCCGGCCTTCGCACTGCGGCGGAGCTGGACGCCGTCATCGCCCGGGCCGGCCTCACGCGCAGGTCGGCGCACACCGTCGGCCTGGGCGCCACCGTCCATGAACTCCTCCGCTCCACCGCCGACTGAACCCCTCCAGACCCAGAACAAGAGAAAAGAAGAACGCCCATGAGCAACACCCCCCTGATAAGACGCGGCGCAGCCCTTGCTGCCGCGCTGATGAGCGCGTCGCTCGTCCTCACCGCCTGCGGCGGTGACGGCGACGACACCAGCGACAAGGCCGCCGGGACCCGCAGCGACAAGGCCGCAGAGCCCCACAGCGTCAAGGCCGAGAACGGCACCATCGAGGTTCCCGCCGACCCCAAGCGAATCGTCACCATCGGCAACACGAACCTCCCCTTCATCGATCTGGGCGGCAAGCCGGTGGGCGTCACCGAGGCGTCCGAGTCCGAGCTCAACGTGCTGCCGGAGGAACAGAGGACCGCGTACGAGGCAGCCGAGATCATCGGCAACAGCGGTGGTGAGGTGGACCTTGAGAAGCTCGCCGCCCTCAAGCCGGACCTCATCCTGGTCCAGTTCTCCTCGGATGACTGGGACAAGGTCGGCAAGCAGCTTGAGGCAATCGCCCCGACCGTGTCCTGGGGGCTCGACACCGAGTGGAAGGCCTTCGCCGACGCGATCGCGGAGGCCGGCAACACCGCGGATGCGCTAAGCCGGCAGAAGGCGGAGTTCAAGGAAAAGGTCGCCAAGATCCAGAAGACCTACGGCAAGATCATCAACGACACCTCGTTCGTCGACGTCTCCCGCGGAGACTGGAGCGATCCCGGGACGTTCTACATCGCGGACATCGGCTGCTCCGAGATCGCCCGGGACGACATCGGCCTGGACCTCCCCGAAGCAGCCGAGGGCAAGGACCCCCTGGCCTACGAGTCCCTGCCGTTCGAGCAGATCAGTGAGCTGTCCAAGTACGACGTGATCACCTACCCCGTCGACGCCGACGGCAAGCCGACAGAGCCCTTCAAGTCGGTGGTCGCGACCAACACCTGGAAGGCGCTGCCTGCCGTGGACTCCGATCGAGCGCTGGGAGTCTTCTGCCCCGGCAACAACTCCTACGGGCCCGTCATCCGGTTCCTGGACTCGCTCGACAGCGCACTGGCGACCCTCCCCGGCAAGCAGTGACAGCCCTCGCCCTGGGGCAGGACGGTCCGGGCACCGAGACGGTGCCCGGACCGCGTCGTCGTCTGCTCGGCCTGGTCGTCGCACTGGCGGTACTGGTGGTCCTGCTGGCGCTGAGCGTCATGATCGGGTCGACGGCGATCGCGCCGTCAGTGGTGTGGGACGCGCTGTTCCACTCCTCGGCCGACGTCGACCAGTTCGCGATCCGCGACTTCCGGCTGCCGCGCACGATCGTGGGTCTGGTCGTCGGCGTCGCCCTCGGTCTGTCGGGCGCGTTGATCCAGGCGCTCACCCGCAATCCCTTGGCCGATCCGGGTCTCCTCGGCGTCCATGCCGGTGCGTCCTTCGCGGTGACCGTCGCCGTGGGTCTGCTCGGCGTCCGCGACATCCAGGGCTACATGTGGTTCGCGTTCGCGGGGGCACTGATCGTCACGCTCCTGGTGCTCGCCCTCGGATCGACACGGCAGGGCCACTCGCCGTTGGTCATGGTGCTCGCCGGGGTCTGCGTCGGTGCCGTGCTCGGCGGCGCCAGGGAGGCGCTCCAGTTGACCGACCCGGACGCCTTCGACGCGATGCGGAACTGGAACGCCGGGTCGATCGCGGGTCGCCCGCTCGAGGTCGTGTGGCCGATCCTGCCGTTCTTCGCGGTGGCACTCATCCTGGCCTTCGCGGTGTCGGGCCCGCTCAACGCTCTGGCTCTGGGTGACGAGCTGGCGGTCGCCCAAGGGGTCCGGTTGGTACGCACCCGTGTGCTCGCGGTGACCGCACTCGCCCTCCTTGCCGGTGGCGCCACCGCGATCGCCGGACCCATCGGATTCGTCGGACTCATGGTGCCGCACGTGGCCCGCTGGATCGTCGGCCCGCACCAACGCTGGATCTTCGTCTACAGCATCCTCCTCGCCCCGAGCCTGCTCCTGGTCTCCGACATCCTCGGCCGCATCGTGATGAGACCCGGCGAGATCCCCGTGGGTATCGTCACCGCCTTCGTCGGCGCCCCCGTTCTCGTCGCGCTGGTGCGGCGGAAGAAATCGAGCGGACTGTGAACACGCACATTCCGCGGGTGGACTTCGGGCGGCGGGTGCTGGTGCTGCGGCACCGGCGGATCGCGGTACGGCTCCAGTGGCGCTCGGTCGTCGTCTGCACGGTGCTCGCGGTCGCGATCGCCGGTACAGCGGTCCTCGCGATGATGACGGGCTCGTACTCGCTGAGCCCCGGGCAGGTGCTCTCCGCACTGACCGGCCGGGAGACCGACATCGTCCACGACATCGTGGTCGAGTGGCGGCTGCCCCGGGTGACGGCGGCGCTGGTGTTCGGCGCAGCCCTGGGTGTGAGCGGGGCGGTCTTCCAGTCACTGTTGCGCAACCCGCTCGCCGACCCCGGCATCGTCGGGTTCACCCAAGGCTCCTACACCGGCGCGCTGATCGTGATCCTGGTCGTCAACGGCACCTACGTGCAGTTGGTCGGCGGGGCGTTGCTGGGCGGTATGGCCACCGCCGTGGCCGTGTACGTACTCGCCTACCGACGAGGGGTGCAGGGGTTCCGGCTGATCATCGTCGGCATCGGCGTCGCGGCGATGCTCGAGTCGCTCAACACCTGGCTGATCCTCAAGGCCGACCTGGACCAGGCGATGTCCGCGGCCGCGTGGGGTGCCGGGTCGCTCAACGGCGTGTCCTGGGACCAGGTCGTCATCGGCGGCGCCTGCATCGCCGTACTCCTGCTGCTGGCCGGGATGTTGAGCCGGCCGATGCGGCAGATGGAGCTGGGTGACGACGCGGCCCTCTCGCAAGGGGTACGGGTCTCGCCCGCACGCCTCGGCCTGCTCCTGGTGGGAGTGGCGCTGACGGCGACGGTCACGGCCGCGTCGGGGCCGATCGCGTTCATCTCGCTGGTCGCGCCGCAGATCGGACGCCGACTCGCCCGCACCGCCGGGATCACCCTCGCCCCCGCCGCCTTCGTCGGCGCGCTGATGTGTCTGGCGTCGGACTACCTCGCCCAGCACGTCGCTCCCACCCCGCTGCCGGTCGGCATCATCACCGTCGTGCTCGGCGGCGGCTACCTCGGATACCTGCTGTTCACCGAAGCCAGGAGACGCCTGTGAGCGCAACCCCGCCCGACACCGCGCGCCTGCGTGTGGAGTCGGCGACGATCGGCTACGACAGGCGGATCATCTCCGAGCACCTCTCGGTGGCGATCCCCGACGAGTCGTTCACGGTCATCGTCGGCCCGAACGCGTGCGGCAAGTCCACCCTGCTGCGCAGCCTGTCCCGACTGCGGAGGCCGTCGGCCGGACAGGTCGTCCTCGACGGTGCCGACATCAACTCCTACCGGGCCAAAGAGGTGGCGCGGCGCGTCGGACTGCTGCCGCAGACCTCGATCGCCCCGGACGGGATCACCGTCGCCGACCTCGTGGCCCGGGGCCGGTACCCCCACCAGGGGTTCATCCGGCAGTGGACCGAGGACGACGAGCAGGCCGTGCTCAGGGCGATGCACCAGACCTCGGTCGCCGACCTGTCCGGGCGCCTGGTGGACGAGCTGTCGGGCGGGCAGCGCCAGCGAGTGTGGGTGGCGATGGCGCTCGCGCAGCACACCGACATCATGCTGCTCGATGAACCGACCACCTTCCTCGACATCACCCACCAGATCGAGCTGATGGAGCTGTTCACCGACCTGCACCACGTCGGCCACACCCTGGTCGCCGTACTGCACGACCTGAACCACGCCGCCCGCTACGGCACCCACCTGATCGCCATGAAGGACGGCGCCGTGGTCGCCGAGGGCACTCCGGACGAGGTTGTCACGGCCGAGCTGGTCGAGGAGGTGTTCGGACTGCGCTGCCTGGTGGTGCCCGATCCGGTGGCCGGCAGCCCCCAGGTGGTGCCGCTCGGCCGCGAACGAACCCGACAGTGGTCCGCCGGCAACACCGACGTGGAGAGTGCGAGAAATGACTGATCCGTTGGTCGAGAAGCTGGCGACCGGTGAGTGGAGCCCGGAAAGGTTCAGACGACACCTCGAGGAGACGGGTGCACCGCTGGTCGAGCGGGTCTCCGCGGACGAGGTGGAGGTGACGTTCGTCGACGAGCCCGGAGACGACACGACGGTCACCCTCTCGGTGGTGATCGGCCCCAGAATCGGCTTCAACCCGATCGACACGGAGTTCGCCCCGGTGGCGGGGACGCCGTTCCGCGTGCTCACCCTGCGGATGCGTTCCGACCTGCGCTTCTCGTACGTGTTCGCACGACGTGGGCCGACGGGTGGGGGCGAACGGATCCCGGACCCGTTCAACCCGCCACCGAGGTTCTCGGAGTGCTCGGTGGAGCGGTTCTCCGGGGCCTCGGTGGCAGTGCTGCCCGACGCGGTGCCGTTGCCCTGGCTCGATCAGGCCGAAGCACGGCCGGCCCCGGCCGTGGAAGCTGCCGTGCTGGCGAGCGAGCTCCTGGGAGACGAACGCCGCATCTGGGTCTCGATGCCCCCGGGAGAGTTCTCGGACGAGAGCCCACTGCCCTTCGTGATCCACCTGGACGGGACGCCGGACCACAGCGCGCCGAGTGTTCGTGACGCCCTGGTCCGGGCGGGACTGGTCCGACCCTGCGCGGTGGTCCTCGTCGATCAGCCCGCACCGCAGCGCGACAAAGAACTGCTCTGCAACCCGGCGTTCTCCCGGATGCTGGTGCAGGAACTGCTGCCGTGGCTGCACCACCGGTATCCGCTCTCGCGGGACCCCGATGACGTCGCCCTGGCCGGGGAGAGCTTCGGCGGTCTGTGCGCCGGCTGGACAGCGCTCCACCACCCGACGACGTTCGGCAACGCCATCCTCCAGTCCCCGTCGTGCGGGTACCACCCTGACCTCAGGTGGGGCACCGGATCGGGCGAGCTGCTGCGCCGCACCCCCGTACCGACACTGATCGCCGACTACCTGGCAGCAGAAACGGCACCGATCCGCATCTTCCACGACGTCGGTGAGCTGGAGAGCTCGAACACCCACAGCCGCTGGCTGGACCACGTACTCACCGGGAAGGGCTACGACACCCTCTACAGAGAGTTCGCCGGCGGACACGACTACGCATGGTGGCGAGGAATCTTCGCCGATGCCCTGCTCTGGTGCTTCCCGCTCCGGAACAGGAATCGGAGCCAGGCATGAGGAACTCCTTGCGTTTCTCGGGCGCCGACTCCGCAGGACTGGGGCGAGGACCGCTGACCCGCCGGCTGCCAGTGCTCCTGCTCGCTCCCGCCGAGCCGCTCGGCGCTCAGCCGTTCGAGTCCGGGCCGGGGACCACCCCGGGCCGGTTCCTGCTGCGCGTGATCTTCTCGGTACGGCGGATCAGCGTTCCCGCGATGCTGCTGGCGATCGTGTGGCAGGTGGGCGAGTCCGCGGTCCCGCTGGTGATGGGACTCGCGATCGACCGGGCCGTCGCGACCGGGGACGAGGGACAGCTGGTCCTGTGGCTCGGCGTGCTGGTGGCCCTCTACGTCGCGCTGACGTCGGCGGCGAGGCTCTCGCTGCGGCTGACCGCCCACGCGGTGCAGGTACTGCAGCACCGGCTCCGCGGCACCCTCTCCACGGGCGTGCTGCACCCGGTCGGCGGCACCGCCCGTGCGCCGGGCGGCAACGTGGTCTCGGTGATGACGAGCGACGTCGCGCGCCTGTCCAACGCGGTGATCCTGACGATCATCCCGGTCTCGAGGGTCACGGCCATCGGATTCATCGCGGTATCGCTGCTGGCGACGCACTGGCTGCTCGGACTCGTGGTGCTGTTCGGGGCGCCGGTCGCGGTCTGGTCGATGGGCGTGCTCAGCGAGCGGCTCTCCCGGGACACCCGCGCGTACCAGGGGCTGCTGGCCTCCACGGTCGGACAGGCCACGGACCTGGTCGCCGGCTACCGGGTGATCAAGGGGATGCGTGCCGAGGCCGAGGCGACCAGCCGGTACCGGCAGGCAAGCCAGGAGACCCTGGTCGGCGCCAGGCGCAACGCGGGCCTGCTGGGGAGGTTCCTTGTGGGCTCGGGTGTGGTCAGCGGCACGTTCGTCGCCGCGGTGGTGGGGCTGGCGGGCTGGTTCGCCGTGGACGGACAGCTCAGCATCGGCGGGCTGATCACCGCCGTCGGCCTCGCCCAGGCGCTGCTGCCGCAGATCCAGGCGATCGCGAGCACGTCCGTCCCCAATCTCGCCGGCGCCCGCGCCTCGTCCGTGCGCGTCCTCGACGTGCTGCGGGACAACGCCGCGTCGACGGCCGGGCCCGATGACGCGACCCGGCGGGAGGTCGCCGCGCTGCCGGAGCTGGACGTGGTCGTGCCGAGCATCTCCGGGCCCGGCGTGACGATCCGGGTCGAGCCCGGCGAGCTCGTGGGCGTGCGCGCCGACGACCGGACCGCCGCCCGTGTCGTCGAGGCGCTGCTGGACCCGCGGCCCGCGGGAGGGGTCGAGGCGCGGCTCGACGGGATCGCGGCGCGGGAGCTGTCCCCGGTCGAGTACCGCGCCCGGGTCACCGTCGCGCCCCACCGCGTCACGCTGTTCAGCGGCACCCTGCGCGACAACGTCGCCGTGATCGCGGGCGCGCCCGAGCGGGTGGACGCCGCGGTGCGGGCCGCCGCTTGCGACGACTTCGCCGCCGACCTCGACGTCCCGGTCGGCGAGGGCGGCAACCGGCTCTCGGGCGGCCAGCGCCAGCGGGTCGCGCTCGCGCGCGCACTGGCGAGCGACGCGCCGGTGCTCGTGCTGCACGACCCGACCACCGCGGTCGACTCGGTCACCGAGCACACGATCGCGGGCCGGCTGCGCGGTGTCCGGGCAGGCCGCTCGACGCTGCTGATCGCCTCGGCCCCGGCACTGCTCGCTGCCTGCGACCGCGTCGTCGAGCTGCCCGACGACGTCCCCGCACTCTCAAGGACGGCGCTGTGAACGGCACCTCCGACGTGGCCGAGACCGCGGCTTCCGATGCCGGACTGCCGGTCGCGAGCGGCCGCGAGACGGTCAGGGAGGTGTGGCGGCTCAGCCACGGGTACCGGCTCCGGCTCGCCGCGACCGGGGTGCTGGGGATCGTCAGCACCGGCGTCGACCTGATCGTTCCCGTGGCGATCGGATTCCTCGTCGAGCGCGTGCAGGCCGGCACCGCGGACCTCGCCACAGTGCTGACGGTCACGGTCGTCATGGCACTCTCGGCAGTGCTCGGCGCTGCGGGCACCGCGCTGACGATCGTGCTCGCCACCCGCGTCTACCACTCCATCCTCGCCGCGCTGCGCGAGGAGCTCGTGAGCCGCGCCATGACGCTCCCGCAGCACCTCGTCGAGCGCGCCGGTACCGGGGACCTGATCTCGCGGTCCAGCGACGACGTCACCGCGGTCGCCGACGCCGCCCCCGCCGTGATCCCGGTGCTCACCGTCACCGCCTTGACCATCGTCGTGTCGCTGGGCGGGCTCGCGGCGCTGGAATGGCCCTACGCGGCCGCCTTCGCCGTCGTACTGCCGGTCTACGTGCTGGCCGTGCGGTGGTACCTGCGCATCGGACTGGGGGTCCATCGCGCCGAGCGCACGGCGATGAGCGCGCGTGCCCAGCAGATCCTCGAGTCCCAGCGCGGCTACGCCACCGTGCTCGGCTTCGGGCTCGCCGAGCAACGACACCGGGCTGTGATGACGGACTCCTGGCGCGTCGCGGGGCAGTCGCTCCGGGCACGCACCGTGCTGAGCATGCTCAATGCCCGGCTCAACCTCGCGGAGTGCCTGAGCCTGGCCGCCGTACTCGTCGTCGGCTTCGTCCTGATCGACCACAACGCATCGACCGTCGGCGGCGCGACCACCGCCATGCTGCTCGTACTACGCCTGCTCGGACCGGTCAACCAGCTGCTGCTGGTCATCGACACCCTCCAGTCCGCCCTCGCCTCGCTGAGCCGCATGATCGGGGTCGTCACGATTGCGTTCGGCTCGTCGGTTGTCCCAGCGCAGGCCGCGAGCACCGCCGTACGGCTCGACGAGGTCTCGTTCCGTTACGGCGAGGGGCCAAGGGTGCTCGACGACATCACCCTCGACATCCCGTCCGGTCAGCGCGTGGCCGTCGTCGGCGTGTCCGGGGCGGGCAAGACCACGCTCGCCGGCGTGGTCGCCGGTACCCACCTGCCCGAGGCCGGGAGGGTGACTCGCCCCAGCCGTACCGCGATGATCACCCAGGAGGTCCACGTCTTCGCGGGCACTCTGCGCGACAACCTCACCCTCGCCGCGCCCGGGGCCACCGACCGCGACCTCCATGCAGCGCTGGAAGCCACCGGCGCGGCATCGGTCCTCGATGTTCTCCCCGACCGGTTGGACACCCTGGTGGGTGTCGGCGGGCACCCGCTCACCGACGCACAGGCGCAGCAACTCGCCCTCGCTCGCCTGCTGCTCGCCGACGCCGATCTGGTGATTCTCGACGAAGCGACCGCCGAGGCCGGCTCCGCCTACGCCGGACAGCTCGACCGCGCCGCTGATGCTGTCCTCGCCGGGCGCACCGCAGTCGTGGTCGCGCACCGTCTCTCCCAAGCAGCAACCTGCGACCGGATCATGGTGATGGAGCACGGTCGGATCATCGAGACCGGCACCCACGGAGAGCTGGTTGATGCCGGTGGTGTGTACGCCGGATTGTGGACGGCCTGGGAGACCGCGCGGTGACAACTGCATGACCAGGCCAGGACTCGCCGCAGTCCGCGCAGTTTGTCGTCCCGGGTGAGTCCCCCCAGCCCTGGCAGTCCGGGCACTGAGCGGGATGAGATCGTGCCGCCATTCGTCAGTTCGGTGGCAGCGAGCGACGGCTGCCCTGCCGACGGGGCGTCGGCCGTACTGGCTCCCCGTCGAAGCCTTCAGCGACTACAGCCTTCGGCAGTGCTTCGGTCTTTCCCGCAGCGGCCTCCAGGGGCTCGGCCGGGAGCAGGTCTCCAACCGTGCAGTTCAGCACGGCACAGATCTTGTCGAGGCCGTCGAGCCGCACCGCGACCGGTGTGCCGCTCCACATCGCGGCGACCTGGCTCAGCGACGGCGTGAAACCGACGGTCTTGAACGCCTCCAGCAACTCGGTGGGACGCCACAGGTCCCGCTGAGCGGCCACCATCCGCAGATTCCACTTCACCGAAGGTGCCCCTTGTTCATCACCAGGCGCTGGGCCGCCCGCGAGCTCGCTGCCACCTCGGCATGCTCGGGGTCTGCCTGTGCAGTAGCCATGTACCGAAGAGTTGTGGTGGCCCAGTGGTGACCCAAGACGCGTTGAACCTCCCACAGCGTCATGCCGCGCTCGTAGTTGTGGGTCGCACAGGCGTGCCGGAGGAGGTACGGGAAGAGGTCGGTGATCGGCCAGGTCAGGTAGCTCGCGGCCGCCGCGTGGAGCTGGCGGCGGAATGTCGAGCGTGTGGTCGCCGGGGCGATCGGCAGGTTCAGCGCCGCTATCGCCTTGGGCTTGCGCTCGGACGGCCACAGGGGCGCGGACGGCTGATCGGCGTCGTCGCCGAACTCCACCCGGACCTGTCGGGTAGGCCCCGCCCCTCTCAGGGCGAGGCCCCCCTCAGAACCGTGCGTGCGCCTCGTCGACGCACACGGCTCAAGCAGATCCCCAGGGCCTATATACAGGTATTCCTCTCCGGGTTCGGTCCGCCATCGCGAGCATGGAGCTGGCGGTGGCATTCCGTGTGGATGAGGACCAAGTTCGAGCGATCATCCGATCCACCTCGGCTTCGGTACACGACGTGATGCCTGTTGAGGGTTCGGGCTTTCGCGTCGAACCAGCGCGCCCATTCGCGCACGTCATCCGGTTCGTAACCCGCTCCCGCGATCAAGTCCAACCCGCACAGAGGGCATAGCCCTTTCTGTCGCGCAGCCAGGTAGACATTGGGACCGTCTGCCTGTGGGTGCTTGCGCTTCCGCGTGCGGTTGGCCCAGTACTCCGAGAGGCTGGCATCATCCTTCGATGCGGTCCCCTTCACAGGGATGTGCCTCACGATCCTGGTCCAAGCGAACTTGTACAGGTATCTGCTCGTGTCCTTGTCGCCGAATACCCAGCGGTCGTTCCGCTGAGGATGGAACTTTCCCCAGTAGCGGTCCACGATCCATGCCTTGGACTTTTTGGGGTGGCGCCATCGGGCCCACTTCCATGTCAACCGCCATACATGGTGGTCGAGTGAGGCGAAGGTCTCCGTGGAGACAACTCCTCTGTAGTAAGTGGCCCATCCCTTGATCAGGGGGTTCAGGCTTCTGACGACCTGTTCGACAGGAGCTCCCCGAAGAGCCTTGACCCTTGCGTTCATCTCCCGCTTGATCCTACGGATGGAGTCCCGGCTCGGTTTGATGATCAGCTTGCCGTCGTACTTCCGAACGTTGAACCCCAAGAAGTCGAATCCGTCTTCGAGCTTGACCACTCGGGTCTTCTGCTCATTGAAGGTAAGCCCTCTCGGCATCAGCCATTCTGAAAGCGCGAGCTTCACATTCTCCGCTTCCTCCTCCGAGTGGCAAAACACTACGAAGTCGTCCGCGTACCGCACCGGGCGAGGGAACTTCTGGAGCGTCATACGGTGCATTCCTGCCCGACGCCCCAAAGCCTCCTCCATACCGTGCAGCGCGACGTTCAGTAGCAACGGACTGATCACACCGCCCTGGGGAGTTCCCTCCTCAGTGGGTGCGAATCGTCCCCTGTCCATTACGCCCGCCTTCAGCCATCGCTGGATTGCGTCCCTGGCGGGGAAGCAGCCCACCGTCCCTGATAGATGCTCATGGTCGATTCGATCGAACGCGCTCGCGAGGTCAGCGTCCAGTACCCAGGGTTTCCGCGACTTGCGGGTCGAGACGGTCCGGAAGATCTTCTCGATCGCATCGTGGCATCCACGCCCAGGCCGAAAGCCGTAGCTAGCCCCTTCGAAGCGCGCTTCCCATTCAGGCTCTAGAGCATTCTTCACCCTCGCCTGCTGGGCTCGGTCCCTGATGACAGGGATACCGAGCGGCCTCATCGTTCCATTCGCTTTAGGGATATACACCCGGCGAACAGGCTTGGATTTCGAGGCCGAGACAGAGGCCAGCTCCCTTGCCACGCGCCCTCGGGCGGACGGATTGAGAGCTTTCTCGCCATCGATTCCAGCTGTTCGTCGTCCGACGCTCTGCATCGTCACCCTCTTTACGCTGACGAGCGTGTTCGAGTGAGACTTGAGCATCAGTCGCTGAAGATTGCGAACTCTCTTGAGGTCGCCATCCTGCGTAGCCTTGAAGATTCTCTGCCGAAGACGCCGTACGTGCCCCTCTGCTACTGGCCAGTTGACGCTGTGCCAGTACTGCGCATCGGAGACGTCCGAAGCTCCATTCGCTGGCTCACGATCGAGGGTCGCGATTGCCGCATCCCTCGCCGTTGCCGCGTCTAATTTGCACTTCGGTGCCGACATTTCGCTTCGCCTCTTCAAAGATCCACCTGACCCACGTGGGCTCCCTTTCGGGACCGGCCATCGAGATCGGTATCTGCCCGGTTATACGCAGCGGATGAGGCTCCGCGGCCTGCGCTTTCCCGTGGACTTTCGCCCTGGCAGCATTCGCTTCTTGGGTCATCCTTCCCCGCACAGGAGTTCACCGTCGTTACCTTTGGTCTACCGGCCGCAAGGCCGGACCCGTACGGGATTTCCATGTTCCGCTCCACTCAGATGCGCTCAAGGAGGGTGCCTCCTATACTCCGGGGCCAGTGGTAGTCAAGCCGCCTGCAAGAAGGGGCAGGTGGCCACCTTGCGCTTTCCAGCGCCAGGCCCTTCAGCCGCCGAACAAATGCCATTGCGCGACCTTGGTATGACGAAGCCTCATCGGAGGTTCACTTGCGTTCACCCACTTGAGCTTTCCCGTGCCTGTTGGCTGCGAATGGCCCGCAGCCCCTTGGGCTTCGTGTCAGTCGGCTTAGCACGACCCCGTTACCAGGACCGCACCCGACTTAGGGAACCGGCCGCGTGACTACTTGGCCGGGGAGTTATCTGCCTCTTGATTCCTCCACTGATGTTGAGCGACTTCATGTCGCACCCTCGATGTACCACCAGAGCAGCTCGCGTCCCTCTCGGAACATGTAGGCCTCTCGGGGCCGTGTCCCGAGCCGCGAGCGCCCTTGCCTGGACGACGAACCGGCCCCACTGGCCGTGTTCCCGGTGGATGTCGCCGATCGTCACCGGGCACAGCTCGGCAGCCCGCGACCTTCAGAATCAGAATCCGACACAAGCACATGGATCACTGAAGTTGCCGCGAACTTCCCATAGTTACTCGCAGATTCCTGGAGATCGCAGCACGGGTATCGTGCACACCACTGACCTGCTGACGAGCACCATCTCCGCGCTCAGAAGCCCTCGGAGAACCTGCACGTCAATCAGCGAGGTTCCCGGCCCGGGTCGGCTGCGGGCAGAACCAGGCGGAAGGTGCAGCCATGGCCGGGAGTCGTGTCGAGTTCGAGGCGGCCGCCATGCCCCTCGGCGATGGCCGCGGCGATGGCGAGACCGAGGCCGCTGCCACCGTGGAGGCGCGAACGGGCGGGGTCGGCGCGGTAGAAGCGCTCGAAGACGAGCTCGGCGTCGACGGGTTCGAGGCCAGGCCCTTCGTCCGCCACCTCGATCACGCTGATCGGCAGGTGCTCCGGCAGGGGCGGTGAAGCGGTGAAACGTCCGGGTCGGTCCGTGCCGCCCGTTCCGGGACCCGCCTCCGTCGTGCCGACGCGGACGTGGACGCATGTGCCCGGCGGGGTGTGGACGCGGGCGTTGGACAACAGGTTCTCGAGGATCTGCCGCAGCCGGTGCCGGTCGCCGACGGTCTCCGCAACGTCGAGTTCCTCGGCTCCGGTGGGATCGGCCGCAGTGTGCAGCGGGCCGAGGTCGACGGGATGGGACGCACGGTGGACGGCGGTCGCACTGACGGCGTCCGCCGCCAGGGACAGCAGGTCGACCCGTTCCCTCCGGTAAGCGGGTTCCTTGTCCAGAGTGGCAAGCAGTTGGAGGTCGTCGACGAGCAGACTCATGCGTTCCGCGTTCTGCGCGATGAATTTGTTGGCCTCCTGCAGTTCCTTCGCCGAGCGTCGCTCCGGGCGCAGTGCGAGTTGGGCGTAGCCCTGGATGGCGGTGAGCGGGGTGCGCAGTTCGTGCCCTGCGTCGGCGACGAACCGACGCAGCCGCGCCTCGGAGGCCTCGCGGGCCAGCAGCGCCTTTTGGAGGCGGTCGAGCATGGAGTTCAGGACCCGGCCCAGCCGTCCGATCTCGGTGCGCGGATCGGTGTCGGGCAACCGCAGGCCGAGCCGACCCGCGGTGATGTCCTGGGCGGTACTTTCCATTCTGGTCAAGGGCAACAGGCCCAGCCTGACCACCCACCGGCCCAGGGCGAGCAGGGCAACGATCGTGACGGCAAGCAGGACTGCGTTCAGCCACAAGACCTTCGAGGCGGCGCCGTCGACGGTGTCGAGCGGCAGGGTGACCACCGCGCTCATTCCGTCCGGGCCGGGGTTGAGCATCACTCGCCAGCGGCCGTCACCGCTCGTGGCGGGCATGGTTTCCGGATGTCCGTCCCGCAGACCGAGGTCCTGCGCCTCATCGGCCAGCTGAGGTCCCGGCTTTGATTCGGAGCCGAGGGAGCCGTTCAGAAGGTGGCCTGAGGCGTCGTAGAAGTAGACGTGAAAATCCGAGGGCAGTACGTCCAGTTGTTTCCCCGGCGCCGGGAGTGTGCCGTCCAGGGCGTCGTAGAAGGCCGGTGCCGGTGGGTGGAACTCGACGAGTTGCTCGTCGACGCGGTCCAGCAGCCAGGACCGAAGCACTACGTAACCGATGGCCTGGGAAGCCAGGACCGCCGCGGTGGCGAGCACGGTGACACCCACGACGAGGCGTCGTCTCAGTGATCCGGGCGGCCGGGGCAGGAGGTGGGTCACTGCTCCGACGTCCCTGCGTGGTCGCGGGGAAGACGCAGGCTGTAGCCGACACCGCGCACGGTCTGGATGAGGGGTGGATCGAAGCAGTCGATCTTCTTGCGGAGGTAGCGGACGTACGTCTCGATGATCCGTACGTCACCGGCGAAGTCGTAGCTCCAGACGTGGTCGAGGATCTGGACCTTGGTCACCACCTGGCCCGCGTTCGCCAGGAGGTAGGCCAGGAGCTTGAACTCGGTGGGTGACAGGGCGATGTACTCCCCCGCGCGGTGCACCTCGTGGGCGCCCTCGTCGAGTTCCAGGTCGGCGTAGCTCAGGACGCTCGGCATCACCCGTGCCGTCGTGGCCGGAGCCGTTCGACGCAGGATGGCCTCGATGCGCAGCAGGACCTCCTCGATGTTGAACGGTTTGGAGACGTAGTCGTCTCCACCCGCGCGCAGACCGCTGACCCGGTCGTGGGTGCCGGTGCGGGCGGTGAGGAACAGGATCGGACAGTCGTTCCCCGCCGCCCGCAGCCTGCGGGTCACCTCGAAGCCGTCCAGGTCGGGCAGCATCACGTCGAGCAGCACCAGGTGCGGTTCGAGACGTTCGACCTCCAGGAGGGCCGACTGTCCGGTGTCGGTGCTGCTCACCTCGTATCCGGTCAGACGGAGCGTCGCCTCCAGCAGCGTACGGATGCTGGGCTCGTCCTCGACGACGAGGAGCCGATGTCCCGGCCTCGCCGCTGGGGGCCTGTCGGTCATGACGTCTGCTGATCCGTTCTGCCGTCTGGTGGTGCCCGCTCCGGCCCGGGTTACTTGGCCGCGCAGTCGTAGAGCACGCCGGCTCCCCCGAATCCCATCACACCCCCGCTGTCCTCTTCGGAGGACGTGCCGCCATAGGACGACGCCGGCACCTTCGTGCAGTTGTCGGCGATCCAGTCGGAACGCTGCTTGGCGTATCCGCCCGACATGCCGCCCGGCCCAGCGCCGTTGGTGCCGGAACCCAGGATGTAGCGCAGTTCGCCGTTCTTGGTCCACTCCTTCAGCTGGTCCACCGACGGCGCGTTGTCGCTGTTCGTGAAGCCGCCCATGCCAATGACGGTCTCGTCGGTGCCGAGGATGAAGGAACTGGCGGACAGGGCTCCGCCCTCGACGGCGAGCTTGATACGTGCGTCGGGCGCCTGCTTCACGGCGTACTGGAGGATCTTGCGCTGGTCAGCGGTGAGTTCCCCACCGCCGCCGGGACCGCCGCGCCCGCCCGGGGCACCTCCCGAGCCGGCTCCTGGCATACCGCCCCCCGCTCCCGCCGTGGGCATGCTGGAAGGCATCCCGGACGGCATCTCGCCGGACGGGGGTGCACCGGACCCGCTCGAGGAGCCGTCGGCGCCGGGGAGGCCAGGCATGTTCGACGGCATCCCGGATGGCATGCCCGACGGAAGGCCTCCGCCGTTCCCACCCTGCCGAGGCATGCCGCCGCCTCCGACGAAGCCCATCGTTGTCGGCCCGGCCGTCGGGTTGGACCCGCCCATGCTGGTGGAGCCGGGCACGCTCACCGCCCAGGCCCCGGGGGCCACGAGGACCGACGCCACCGCCGCGCCCACGGCAACCGTCAGCAACCGGGCGTTCCGTCGTGCCAGCACCAGCAGGACGACGGCGGCGCAGCCCACGAGCAGCACCGGCCACACCAGCCAGCCGTTCCAGTCGGGTGCACGGCGGACCAGCACCACCGCCCAGACCACACTCACCACGACCCCGGCCGCGCCGGCCAGGGGCGCCCAGCGGAAGCCCGCACGGTGCACACGGACCAGGCCGGCCGTCAGCCCACCGCACAGAGCGGCGATGGCCGGGGCGAGTTGGGTGGTGTAGTACGGGTGGAAGATGCCCTTCTGGGTCGAGAACACGGCGGCGCAGACCACCAACCAGATTCCCCACAGCAGCCAGCCCGAGGCCGGCAGCAGGGCGGAGGCGGGCAGCTTCCCGCGTCGGTGCAGCACCGCCACGACGACCGCGCCGGCCAGCGCCAGCCCACAGAGGGGCAGCAGCCAGCTGATCTGCCCGCCCACCTGCGAGTCGAACATCCGGGTCAGGCCGGAATCACCGCCGAACCCGCCGGGGAACCCGCCGCCGCCTCCGCCGCCGCCGCCACCCATTCCCTGGGGTGCTCCGTCACTGGAGCCGAAGACCCGCCCGAGTCCGTTGTAGCCGATCACGAGGTCCCAGGCCGAGCCGTCCTCACTGCCGCCGATGTACGGGCGGTCGCCCGGCCACAGGGCGACCATGGCGACCCACCACAGGGAGGACGCCGCCAGGATGGCTCCCGCGCCCAGCAGACGCCGCACTCGCGGTATCCAGGCGCCGCTTCCTCCCACGAGCCAGGCGACGGCGAACGCGGGGATGACCATCCAGGCGGCGAGCATTTTGGTGAGGAATCCGCACCCGATCAGGAAGCCGCTCGCGCACAGCCACCAGGTCGCGGCCCTGCCCTCCGCCTGCAGCGCGCGGGTGAGCGCGTACGCCGCCGACACCAGCAGCAGGACCAGCAGTGTGTCCGGGTTGTTGTCCCGGTTGATGGCCACGGTGATGGGCGTGAGCGTGAGCACCAGGGCGGCGACCAGCGCCGCGCCCTCACCCGCCCAGCGGCGCACGGTGCGGTGCAGCACCAGCACCGCGGCCACTCCTTCGAGCACCTGCGGCAGGATCAGGGCCCACCCGTGCAACCCGAAGATCTTGCTGCTGATCACCTGCGGCCAGAGCGCGGCCGGGGGCTTGTCGACCGTGACGACGCCGATCGGGTCGAAGGAGCCGAAAAGGAAGTTCGTCCAGCTCGTTCCCATCGACTTCACGGCCGCCGAGTAGTAGCTGTTGCCCCAGCCCAGGGAACCCAGTGCCCATCCGTACAGGATCGCCGCGAGCACCATGACGGCTCCGAGTGCCGCGGGTGCCGCCCAGGTGGGCAGTGAGCGGACGGACGTACGCGTCCCGGCGTGCTCCGAAGCCGCCGGTACGGACGTGATGTGCGCGTAGTTGCTCATGTCTCGTTTCGCTCTCGTCAACTGGTACGGCTGCGGGGGCCGGCGAAGACGGCCAGCCGCAGGGTGGCGAAGCGCACGCCGGTGACGGCGACGGACGCCGCGGCGAGGACCGCGGTCTCGGCGGCCGGTGAGGCACCGGGATCGAGCCACTTGAACCACAGCACCGCCCCGGAGGTGACCAGGTAGCCGAGGACGAACAGGCCGCCGGCACCGAGGTGGGCGCGGGCGGGCGCGGTGGAGGAGTGCCGGAAGGTGAGGCGCCGGTTCGCCTCGGTGTTGAGGACGGTGAGGACGAACAGCGAGACCAGGTTGGCGACGGCGGGAGTCCACCAGCCGCGTGCCAGCCAGTACAGCAGGGCCTGTCCGACCGTGGAGACGACGCCGATCGCGATGAAGCAGCCGAGCTCCCACGACAGCACTCCACGTCCCGTGGCGGGCGCGAGGACGGCGTCGGGGTGCTCGGCGGACGGTGCGGGGCGCGGTCGAATGCCGACGCGGGCACCGCCGGAGGCCTTCAGGCGCGCCATGCGCCACAGGCCCCGCAGGTCGTCAGTGGCGGTGCTCACCACGTCCACCCGGGTGTCGACGTCCTCGACCCAGTCGACCGGCACCTCGTGGACGCGCAGTCCGTTGTGCTCGGCGAGCAGGAGCAGCTCGGTGTCGAAGAACCACGCGTCGTCGCGAGTCACCTCCAGCAGGGGCCGGAGAACCTCCATACGGGCCGCCTTGAACCCGCACTGGGCGTCGGTGAAGCGGACTCCGTGGGTGAGCCGGATGATGCCGTTGTAGCAGCGGGAGACGAACTCGCGGCGCGGCCCGCGCACCGTGCGCGCTCCGGGTGCCAGCCGGGAGCCGATCGCGAGGTCCGAGTGCCCGCTGGCCAGCGGGGCGACCAGCGGGAGCAGCCCGTCGAGGCCGGTGGACAGGTCCACGTCCATGTACGCCACGATGTCCGCGTCACTGGCGCCCCAGACGGTACGCAGGGCCAGCCCGCGCCCCTTCCGGTCCAGGTGGACGACGCCTACCCCGGGCAGTTCGTCGGCGAGGCGGCGGGCGGTGGCGAGGGTGTCGTCGGTGCTGGCGTTGTCGGCGACCGTGATCCGCCAGGGGAAGGGGAACCCCTCGGACAGCCGGGCGTGGAGGGTGCGCAGGCACCCGGGCAGGGCGCGCTCCTCGTTGTAGACCGGCACGACGATGTCCACTGTCGCGGTACCGGCTTCCGGGAGAAGCGAACGGTCGACCGGCTGGAATGGGGCCGGCCGCTCCACGCGGGCGGCGATTTCGGTGAGGTGGGGGGTGGGAGTCATGGATTCCTCAGGCATGAGGGGACGGCAGACTGCGGCTCACGGGCCCTGGTCCAGGGCCGCGGCCTCACTGTTGCCGCCCCGCCTGTGGGGGCGGGGGGAGGATACCGAGAACTGACGGGGAATCAGATCAATGGCCGAAAGCGCTCCCACGATTCACTGTGAACTCGGCCGCATCACGATGTTGCGGTGTTCACCGACGCCTTTGATCACGCTGATCACCTGTGTTCCCGGCCGAGGGGGTACCTCGTATCTACGACTGGTACCGGTTCCGGCCGGCGTTCCGGTCGTGATCAGATCGCCGGGCAACAGGGTGACGGAGCTGCTGACGTTCGCAATGACGGTGGCGACGTCGAAGATCAGTTCCGAGGTGTTCGCCTTCTGCGTGACGCGCCCGTCCACGAGACAGTTGATCGTCAAGCCGCGAGCGCCGATCGGCGCATCATCAGTGGTGATCAGGGCGGGCCCCACCACAGTGGCGACAACAGCGGACGGGATGCGCTCCGGGCCGTTCCGCACCGCGACGACGTTGACCACGGTGTAACCCGCGACATGGCTCAGGGCCGACCGGGCCGTCACATCCCGGGCCCTTCGCCCGATCACCACACCGAGCTCCACACCGCAGTGCACGTCCTGCCCCTCGGCCGGCAGGCGGATGTCGTCGTCGGCACCGACGACCACATGGCTGTCGTTGCGCACGGAGAACTCCGGCGCGGCAGGGACGGGACACCCCAACTCCCTTGCCCGAACGGCATAGTTGAGGCCGACGGCAACCATCTTGCCCGGTCGGACCATCAGCGGTGCATAGGAGACGTCGTCCAGCCTGTGACGCTCACCGATATCGGCACCGGCCCGGTCCCACCAGCCGTCGCCGGACGCGATCAGCGCCCCGACGTCCGGGTACGGCAGCAGCACGCAGTGCCTTTTGTGCACACGCGCGGCGGCCGTACGGTTTCGCCCCAGTCGTACGGTGCTGAGTTTCACCGCTGAAACTCCTTCGGTAGTGGTGAGGAATTGGTCAGGCGAAGGTCATCCACTGACGCCGGCAGCCGTGGCGGACAGCAACGGAAGGGTCCGTCCTTCGCGGTGCGCCGTGGATGCGGCAGTGGGCCGGTTCGGCAGAAGCAAGCGGAATGTGCAGCCGTCCCCCGGCCGGGTGTCGAGCTCCAGACGCCCGCCATTGGCCTCCGCGGCACTGGAAGCAATCGCCAGTCCCAGACCGGAGCCGGCCACAGCCCGCTGGGCGGAGCCGGCGCGGTAGAAGCGTTCGAACACGCGCCGCGCGTCCGACCCGGCGAGGCCGGTCCCGTCGTCGGCCACCTCTACGGCACAGACAAGAGTCCCGGCGGCAAGTGGAGGATTGACACTGGTGCGGCCCCCTCCGTCCGTGCCCTGGCCGTTCGGGCGGATACGGAGGGTGCCGACACGCACCCGGACGTGGGTCCCGGTCGGGGTGTGGACGCATGCGTTGGTGAGCAGATTGGACAGGATCTGAGTCAGCTGGTGCGGATCACCGAGAGCATCGACGACGTCCAGCTCTGCTTCATGGGCATCGCCCTCGGTGTCAGCAAGGGCACCCAAGCCGATACTGCGGTCGGGGTACTGCACGGCGACGGCAGCAATGCTGTCCGCGGCCAGAGAGAGCAGGTCGACCGGCTGCCACTGCGTCGCGGGCACGTCCCCCAGCTTGGCCAGCTGGGACAGGCTCTCGACAAGGCGGCTCATCCGTTCCGCGTTCCGCACGATCAGCTGCTGCGCCTCGTGGCGTCGTTCAGGACTCATCTCCGGCTCCTGTACGAGGAGTTCGGCGAAGCCCTGCAAGGAGGTGAGAGGCGTGCGCAGTTCGTGACCGGCGTCTGCCAGAAAGTGGCGCAATCGCTGCTCGGACGCCTCTGCACGGTGCAACGCGGTGCGCAGCCGGTCGAGCATGGTGTTCAAGGCGCGGCTGAGGTGGCCGACCTCGGTGACCACGTGTTGGTCCGGAACGCACAGCTCCAACTCGCCGTCGGCGATGCGCCGTGCGGTGCGCTCGACCCCGGCCAGCGGACGTAGCCCCACTCGCACGACGAGGCTGCCGAAGAGGATGATGCCGACAGCGACAGCCACCCCCACGGCGAGGCTGAACCACAGCATCCTGACGGTCGCGTTCTCCACCTCGTTCAGAGGCAGCGCCACCACTACCCTCGTGCCGTCGGCGCCGGGCCGGGCGATCACCCGCCAGGTGCTTTCCCCGTCGGTCGCGGCGAGCGTGACGGGTCGGCCGTTCCTCAGATCGAGTGCCGACTCCGACCAGGGCAACCGCGGCCCGGCACCACCCTCGTCGCCACTCAGTGACCTGGGCAGCCTGCGTCCGTCGCTGTCGTAGAAGTACACCCGGTAGTCCGAGGGCAGGGCGTTGCTCCTGCCGCTCTCCCCTGCAGTCGTCCGTCCGTCGACGACGTCCCGTTCCAGCTGGGCCACCGGTTGGAAGCGGCTGAGCCGACCGTCGACCTGGTCCGTGAGCCAGGTGTGGAGCAGGGCGAGCCCCGCCGCCTGGCAGAGCAGAACCGCCGAGGTGGCCAGCAAAGTGGCGCCAAGAACCAGCCGTGCGCGCAGAGAGCGCGGTTTCAGCCGCCCCAGCCACTGCCTCACAACGCCGCCGCTCCCGGTCCGGGACGGGCGGCCCGCAGACAGTAGCCGACACCGCGGATCGTCTGGATGAGCTGGGGCTCGAACCGGTCTATCTTGCGCCGCAGATTGCGTACGTACGTGTCGACGATGCGGGCGTCTCCCGCAAAGTCGTAGTGCCAGACCTCGGACAGAATCTCCTTCTTGCCCACCACACGTTCCGGTTGCGCCAGCAGGCAGACCAGGAGCCGGAACTCGGTGGGCGACAGCTGGATCGGCAGGCCCGCCCGCCACACTTCGTGCGTCTGCTCGTCCAGCACCAGATCGGCGTACCGCAGGGCCGGCCGCCTGGCCCCGCCACCCGGCGGCATGTCACTGCGCCGCAGGATCGCACGGATGCGCAGCAGCACCTCCTGTACATGGAAGGGCTTGGTGACGTAGTCGTCCCCGCCGGAGCTGAGGCCGATGATGCGGTCCTCGACGTCGGTGCGGGCCGTCAGGAACAGCACGGGTGTGTAGACACCCTCCGCGCGCAGATGACGCGTCACCGCGAAGCCGTCGATATCCGGAAGGCCCACATCCAGCAGGATCAGATCCGGCTGGCTGCGGCCCGCCTCGAACATGGCCGTCCTGCCGGTGTCGGCGGTGTTCACCGCGTATCCGGCGGCGTGCAGAGCTGACGTGAGCAAGGTGCGGATGCTCGGGTCGTCCTCGACCACGAGCACGTTGTGTCTGGGCGGCGCGGGCGCTGACGGCGCGACGGGCATGGAGCTTCCTTCGCTGGTGCGGGGTTCGGATTTCGCCGAACGCCCCGGACGGCGTCCCACGGGGAACTGCCGTCCGGGGCGCCGGAGATCAGCCGGTCACCTCCTTGTTCCTGCTCAGCGCCTCAGCGCGCTCGGTGACCGTCTTGCGCAGCTTCTCGACGGCGGAGTCCAGCTCTTTCCCGCCGGCACCGGCCTTGCCCGCCTGTTCGGCGATGTCATTCAGCGCCGTCAGGGCGTTCCCGGAGCCGTAGAACTTCTCGTACAGCTCCTTGTACGCCGTCTTGTAAACGGGATCCAAGGTGTCCGAGTCCAGGAAACGTTCCTTCAAGGGGTGGCCCATGGAGCCGCCGGGCCCGCCGCCTTCGCCTTGGCCGCCCTGACCGCCCGGCATGCCTGAAGGCATTCCCTCCGGCAGGTCTTCGGGCAGGTCTTCGGGCATCCCCGAAGGCATTCCCTCGGGCATCCCGGACGGCGCTCCGGAGGGTGCGCTCTGCGCCCCCCGACCACCTGTTCCCTGGTCGCCTTGGCCGCTCTGCCCGTTGGCAGCGCCTCCTCCACCACCGAGTGCGCCGCCTATGCCCATGTCGTCGTCCGGGCCCGACGTCGCGTCGCCGCTGAAGGTGAGGTTGTAGTCCCACCCGAGGACCGAGAACTTCCTGGTGTCCAGGTCGTACCACAGCAGGTAGTTCTTGCCCGGTCCGGCCATGTCGTCGAAGTTCATCAGCAGGTTCTGCGCGGAGATGTACGTGGCCAGCGACTCGACGTCCACGTACTGGTCGAGCTCCTTCTCGAACTCCTCGTCCGATGCCTGGTTCGCCCACTTGATGAGCTTCATGACCGGCGACAGGTCCTGGCTGCCGACCTTGTTGAGCTGTTTGAACGAGTCCTCGTAGTCGCTCGGGTCGTCACCCTGGTAGTCGAAACTGCCGCCGGCCCGCGCCTTGTACAGGACTCCGTCACCGTCGCCGATGGACTCGGCGTACTCCGTGTCCGGGCTCTCGACCATCAACCTGGTAGTGACGGGACGGTTGTTGACCTGCATCGACGTGAAGGCGTACCGCTCGTTCTTCTGGCCGGTGCTGTCCGTCAGGCTCAGCGAGAGAGCCTCGTTCACCGGTACCTGGCCCTTGCTGCCAGGACGCAGTGAGATCTCGCGCTCACTCTGGTAGGCGCGGCCCTCGATGAACTCGTCCACCTTGATGAGCCACGGCAGTTCCTCGGGCTTCTTCTCGGAGAGGTTGTACTGCGTGATTCCGCCCATGGCACCGCCGGGACCGCCGCCGTTGCCCTGGCCGCGGTCCCGGCTCCCGGTCCCACCATCCTGTGGCAGGTCCGGGGCGCCCTGCGCGGCTCCTTCGGGCATGGTCCGGCCGCCACCGGGCCCGCCCTGACCGCTTCCACGCAGGGACATCAATGTGGAGTTGCCCTTGAGGCGGATCCCGACGTCTTCGAGGTAGACCCCGTCGATGGTGAGGTCCGCTTCGATGTAGTCCTTGGTTCCGTCCTCGCGGAACTCCTTCATCATCTTGGTGAAGTCGGTCTGGTCGTACTCCAGTTGGATGGAGTGGGACACAGAGGTGTCGTACAGGTCGACCGTGCCCTGGACGTTCTCCGTGATGGCGTCGGCCTCCACGCGGGAAGTGGAAGTGACGTACGGCGAGACGCGGGCGTCGCCGAAGAAGTAGACCATCACCGCCAGTCCCGCACACAGGGCTCCGGCCGGCTTCCAGTGGTGCCGCAGACGTACGGGGATCCGATCCCGAAGTCGCTGTCGCTGTCGCTGTCGCCGAGGGGCCGCCTCGTTGCCGCCGGACATCACAGGTCGGTCGAGTCGTAACCGGTCAGGACTGTCACCCGCTGGCCCGAGGTCCGCTCCTGGAGCGCGTTCACCAGATCACTGGGCTCGGTGCCCTTCTTCATCCGTACTGTGTAGAACACCTCGGTCAGCGCGCCGCCGCGGATTGTCTCGGTGCTCACCAACTCGAACTCAGTGGTGTACCGGATGAGGACGTCTCGGATGGCCGACGAGTAGTCCTCGCCCGCGGGTACCTGGACCTTGACGACCTGACGCTGGACGCTCAGGGCGAACCAGTTGAACTTGAACATCACGACGACGACCACGCAGATCACGACGGCACCGACAGCCGCGAGGGTGTAGAAGCGGGCACCGCAGGCCATGCCGATCGCCATCGCCATGAAGACGAAGCCGACGTCCCTGGTCTCCTTGATGGCGTTCCGGAATCGGATCACCGACAGGGCTCCCACGAGGGAGAACGCCCGGGCGAGGTTGGACCCGACCACCAGCATGATCAACGCGACGACCATGCCGACGATGACCAGGGTCTGGACGTAGGACTGGCTGTAGGAAACGTTGCGGTGCGTGTACCGGTACACATGGCCGATGATCGTGCTCAGTACGAAGGACAGCGCCATGGCCACGACGACGTCGGTGACGCTGAACGTACCGCTGAGTTCCTGCAGATCGAAGTTCACTGTGCTCCTGCTTTCAAGGGCGCGACGTGCGCCTGCCGCTGTCCGGACAGCGGGTTGATGGTGGGGGTCGTGGGCTGTGAGTGGTCCGCCTCGTGGACGTGGAAGACGGACCGGGGCGCCAGGCCGAACGCCTCAATGGACTGCACGTACTTGGAGACCCGGATCAGGTTGAGGTTCCGACGCGCCGCCAGGTCCGTGATCCAGTACGGGGTGCGCTCATTGACCTTGATCTCCATCACCGACAGGTGCGGCGGGATGGTGAACCGGTTCTCCGGGTTGGGCGTGCCGAAGTGGAAGTCCCGGTCCCGGCCGCGGATCCGCCGGTCGAAGGTCACCCGCAGCCCGGTGTCCGCGTCGCGGCCGACCAGGGCCTCACGCTGGTAACCGGTGATCGCGGTGGGCAGGAGATTCAGCCGAACCACGAGTTCGAGGACCTCTTGGATGAAGGCGCTCTCCCTCGCCGAGTGCTCGATCAACTCGCGGCCGTCGCACAACTGGCGTGCGACGCCGTACGGAAGGGTGATGCGGCGCTTCTGCGTGACCCGGTTGACACGCTGCTTGATCTCCACACACACCGGGGAGTCGTCGGTGACGCCGTCCGGGGTCCCGTAGTGGCGGATGCGCAGCTTGCGCCGGAACTTCAGGCCTTCGATCTTCTCCCAGTAGAACCGCAGCTGCGGGGTGTCGTAGTACAGACTCCACACGCCGTAGCCGCCGGCCGGGCTGTTCAGATCACGATCCATCCGCTCAGCCAGCTCGTCCCGGATCTCGGCCGCCTGCTCGACCGGAACGAGGTACTTCAGCTCGAACCGGTTGAACGCGTGCAGCCTGCTGGCCACGTGCAACGGCTGTTCCTCTGCCAGGTCTTGATCCTCCTCCTGACCAGGGGACTTCCGTCGTGTGGTCACCGGTAGCGCCACCATGCGCCTCCTTCGTCGTACGGCCCGGTCGGGCGACAGAGGACACGAAACAGGTGGTACGTGAGAAGCCACTGAGAATTGCGGGGTAATTCCAGGAGTATTCGAGGTGTCCACAAGATGAACTGCGCGCGTTGACACCGAGGTCACAGTTCGAACATTTCGCTGCCTGCGCATCACCCGAGCCGCGACATGACACAAGGCCCGCCACGCGGGCACGGTCGGAACAACCTTGCGACCGCGCGGGATCTCGGCGGCGCTGCCGGAGTCGGCGTCCGCAGAGCCCGTAACCGGTCGTCCGTTCCCCGGAGCACCCCGACACCGTCCCCCTCAGCCCACAGCACGCGGAACGGCACTCGCCGTACGGATGGCAGGTCCGACGGTCCTCGACCTGTGGGAGTGGCTTCAACGACCCCGAGTCCAGGCCGCGGAACTCCCCGAGGGTCAAGGGCATCGTCTCTGCCAACGCACCGGCATCGGTCTGGCCACACACGGAGGTGTGATTCTGTCGAGGCAAGACCGTTCGAAACATTCGATGCCGCAACCCATATATCTGATCTTCAGTGAACAGACATCACCTCCATGACCACATCGACAAACCAGAAAAGGCATACGACCAGGTGTTATTCCCTTCGTGGACATCGAATTCCCTACGAATGTTTCGCAATCAAGGGCGAAACTATTGACGCTTGACGGGTGCAGGTCAACACTGTCGGACCAAACCCCCGCCCGTGGAAGACGGAGGAAACCCGCACATGAACCTCATACCTGCACAGCCCAGCCGCAGGCAGACCTGCGCCATGATGCTGGGCGCCGCGACCGCGCTGGCTCTGCCCGGCACGGCCCGCGCCGACACGGTCGTCACCACGAACCAGACCGGCACCAACAACGGCTACTACTACTCGTTCTGGACCGACGCACAGGGCACGGTCTCCATGAACCTCAGCTCCGGCGGCAGTTACAGCACCACCTGGAGGAACACCGGGAACTTCGTCGCCGGCAAGGGCTGGAGCAACGGCAGCCGCAGGAACGTGTCCTACTCGGGCTCCTTCAGCCCATCCGGCAACGCCTACCTGTGCCTCTACGGGTGGACGTCCAACCCGCTCGTGGAGTACTACGTCGTCGACAACTGGGGCACCTACCGGCCGACGGGAACGTACAAGGGCGCCGTCACCAGTGACGGCGGCACTTACGACATCTACCAGACGACGCGGTACAACGCCCCGTCCGTCGAAGGCACGAAGACCTTCAATCAGTACTGGAGTGTCCGCCAGTCGAAGCGGACCGGCGGCACCATCACCACCGGCAACCACTTCGACGCCTGGGCGCGAGCAGGAATGCGCCTCGGCAGCTTCAGCTACTACATGATCCTCGCGACAGAGGGATACCAGAGCAGCGGCAGCTCCAACATCACGGTGTCGGCATGAGCACCCGAACACGTCTCGCGTTACATCCCCTGCCGACGACGCTCGCCGCCGTCGCGCTGGTCGCCGCGGGCAGCCTCACCGTCAGCTCCGCCCCGGCGCAGGCCGCCGCCTGCAACGGATACGTCGGACTCACCTTCGACGACGGCCCGTCCGGCAGCACACCGGCCCTGCTCAACGCGCTCACGCAGAACAGGCTGCGGGCCACGATGTTCAACCAGGGCCAGTACGCCGCCGCCAACCCGTCCCAGGTACGGGCGCAGGTCAACGCCGGTATGTGGGTCGGCAATCACAGCTACACCCACCCGCATCTGCCCCAGCTCGGCCAGGCACAGATCGACTCGGAGATCTCCCGGACCCAGCAGGCGATCGCGGCCGCGGGCGGCGGTACGCCGAACCTGTTCCGGCCGCCGTACGGCGAGACCAACTCGACGGTGAAGGCGGTCGAGGCCAAGTACGGTCTGACCGAGATCATCTGGGACGTGGACTCACAGGACTGGAACGGCGCCAGTGCCGATGCCATCGTCCAGGCCGCCGGACGGCTCGGCAACGGCCAGATCATCCTCATGCACGACTGGTCCGCCAACTCCCGGGCCGCGATCCCCCGTATCGCGCAGGGGTTGACCGCCCGCAGCCTGTGCGCCGGCAGGATCTCCCCGCAGACCGGCCGCGCCGTAGCCCCCTGACAGGTTGGTCCGGCGTCCTCTGCACGACCTCTACGCACCACCCATGAGGTGTCGCCCCGGCGACTTGCCCGCAGCGACGGCCGGCCTCGCGCCGGCCGTCGCCTTCGTGTCCGCTTCAACTCGCGTTCGGCGCGCGCACGTTGTCGGCAGCCCGGGCGCCGGTCGAGCGCGGCGTCGTGCGACTTCAGTCGTGGCGCATCTTCCGCACTGCAGCATGAAGCGCCTGCGTTGCTGTGATAGTTTTTTTGCCATGGGTTCTCTGTGAGAGTTGAGTAAATACGTGACGGCGTCGAGTGCGACTCCGCTGTCACGTATTTCCGCGTACCTCCACAATGCCTCGCCCCGGCGTTCGGCCGATTGGGCTTCTTAGTCAAAGGCTTCTCCGGCAGTTGTGGTGTACGCGGGCACGGGCACGACACCCCGCACTCAGCTGTGATCAGGAGGACCCCTGCGTGAGTTCCGCTCAATTCGCCCTGCACGACATCACCAAGCGGTACCAGGACCGCGTAGTACTCGACCGCGTGGACTGCACCGTCAAGCCCGGCGAGAAGATCGGCATCGTCGGTGACAACGGATCCGGCAAGTCCACACTGCTCAGGCTGATGGCTGGGCGGGACACCCCCGACGACGGAACGGTGAACGTGGTCGCCCCCGGTGGTGTGGGATATCTGCCGCAGTCCCTGGATCTGCCGGAGAGCGCCGTCGTCCAGGACGCCGTCGATCTCGCCCTGGCCGAACTGCGGGAGCTGGAGAGGCAGTTGCGAGCGGCCGAGGCCGAACTGGCCGACCAGGCGCGGTCGGACGAAGAACTCGCCAAGCAACTCAAGGCCTACGCCGAGTTGATGGAGCGCTATCAGAGCCGTGGCGGGTACGAGGCCGACTCGCGGGTGGACATCATGCTGCACCACGTCGGCCTGCCGGACCTGGAGCGGGACAGGACGCTGGCGACCCTCTCCGGAGGTGAGCGCTCTCGCCTGGCACTGGCCGGAACACTCGCATCGGCACCCGAACTGCTGCTCCTGGACGAGCCGACCAACGACCTGGACGAACGGGCGGTGACCTGGCTGGAGGACTATCTGCGCCGCTATCAGGGCACCGTGGTCGCGGTCACCCACGATCGGGTGTTCCTGGAACGCCTCACCACCACCATCCTGGAGGTCGACTCGGGCCGGGTCACCCGCTTCGGCGACGGCTACGACGGCTACCTGTCCGCCAAGGCGGCGGAACGCCGCCGGCGGCTGCGCGAGTACGAACAGTGGCGCAGCGAACTCGACCGCAACCGGCAGTTGGTGGCCACGCAGGTGCAGCGGATGGACGGCATTCCGCGCAAGCTGCCCCTCGCCGTATTCGGGGCGGGCCAGTTCCGGTCACGTGGTCGCGTGCACGGCGCGACGTCCCGCATCCGCAACGCCAAGGAGCGGGTGGCCCGCCTGACCGAGACGCCCGTCGCCCGTCCTGCCGACGCACTCGCGTTCACCGCCCGTATCGCCACCGCGGACCAGGAGACGGTGAAGGACAAGGACACGGTGGCCGAGCTCGAGGAGGTGCGGGTCGGAGATCGCCTGCGGGTCAAGTCGCTGCGCATTCGCCCCGGCGAGCGACTCTTGGTCACCGGTTCCAACGGGGCGGGCAAGACCACCCTCCTTCGTCTGCTGGCCGGGGAGCTGCCGCCCGACGACGGTTCGGTGGTGGTCAACGGCCGGGTCGGACACCTGCGGCAGGAACCCATGTCCTGGCCGCTCGGCCTGACCGTGCCTCAGGCCTTCGCACAGGGGCGGAGCGGCCACCCGGACGATCACGTCGAGGCGCTGCTCTCCCTCGGCCTGTTCGGCCCGGATGATCTGCGGCAACGGATGGGAGAGCTGTCCTACGGTCAACGCCGCAGGCTCGAACTCGCCCGGCTGGTGAGCGATCCGATCGACCTGCTGCTGCTGGACGAGCCGACCAACCACCTCTCGCCCGCCCTGGTCGAGGAACTGGAACAGGCGTTGACGGACTATCAGGGTGCAGTGGTCGTCGTCACGCACGACCGGCGGATGCAGCGCCGGTTCGCCGGATCCCGGATGATGTTGCGCGAGGGGCGGGTCGCCGCCTTCGGGACACGCTGCCCGGGAACTCCCGACGGCCGCCCCTCGGGAGCCCGGTGATGTCGGTCAGGCCCGCCTGAGCAGGGCCTCGACGGCCTCGCACAGTTCGGTCCACTCGGCGCGTGCGGCCTTGAGCTGAGTTCGCTGCAGCTCAAGGCCGAGGTCGTACAGGTCGACTCCGTGGCGGTGAAGGGTGGACAGCACCTGCCGCGAACAGGTCTCCGTACCGCTGACGGAGTCGCCGCGCAGCTCGGCCCGGCTGCGCACGGCGCGCAGTGTCCCCGGCCCCGCCGAGAAGACGCTGTTCCAGGCCACCAGCTCCTCCAAGTAGTGCACCGCCTCCCCCACGGGCGCCGCGTGCGAGGACCAGACGAAGTGCGGGGGACGGACGCCCGCGCGGACCAGCGACCGCCAGCGAGCGCCGTCCATCAGCTGCTCGCGGCGGTGGTGCAGCAGCCGGGCAACCGCCACCGCCCAGTCCTCGCGCCGCGCCGTGAGGCCGAGCCGGGCCGCGATCGACTCGTCCAGCAGCCGTAGCGGGACGGAGGCCGCGAAGTGGATCCCCGACAGCTCGCACCCGGCGTCGCGGGCCCGCTCCAGACCGCTGAGGAACTCCTCGAAGAGCCGGTCGAACTGTTCGAGCGTGAACAGCGACCGGACGTCGACGCTGATGCCCCGCGCCAGCAGATCGCCGACCAGCGGCCCCTCACCGTGCGCCACATGCACGGACACCACCGCGTTGGGCCGGTCCACCGTCCACCACAACGCCGAGGCTTCCGCGACCGCCCTGCGGCCGTCGGCGTACGGGTCCAGCGGTACGAAGACACAGGCACACAGTCCGGCACTCTTGCGGTAGTGCGGCAGCAGCTTGTCGCAGGCGGCACGTGCGTCCTCGTACAGCAGGCTGTGCACCGCTTCGCCGGTCGACACCCGCCGTGACGCGAGGTCGGACAAGTGGGCCTGGTAGGCGTCGCCGTTGCGTACCGCCTCGGCCACCGCGGCGGGTTGGGCGGCGACGGCGCACGCGCCCAGCTCACGGAGCAACTCCGCGAAACGGCCGGTTCGCTGGAGTTCGCGGGTCGTGCCCTCCACACACAGGCAGACACCTTCCGCCGCCAGCTCGACCGCCGGCCGGGATCTCTCCGTCATGTCCCCTGACCGCGCGTTCACTCGCTGTGGACGGGCAGGGCCTGATACGTACGCACGCATTCCTCGTACGTCGGCAGCGATCCGCCTGCGGCGGCCTCGGCGAGGGACCTGGCCGCCGCGTCCCGGGCGGACCTGATCGGGGGCTCGGCCAGATTCCACGGAAGCCCCAGGGCGGGGTCGAGGGCGTCGACGTCGATGATGGTGCCGTGGACGTACTCGCGGGTGCACAGGTAGTTCATGCAGGTGTCGTCGGCGAGTGCGACATAGGCCAGGCCCAGCCCGTCGGGCAGGTACACGGCGGTGGCCCTGTCCGGGTCCTGTCGGACGACGTCGTGGTGGCCGAAGGTCGGTGAGCCGACCCTGAGGTCGACGACCATGGTGAGTGCGGCGCCTCTCACGCAGGTCACTATCTTCCCCTGCCCTGGCGGCAGCGTGGTGCCGTGGATGCCGCGCAGGACGTTGCGGTGGGAGACCGTGAAGTTGACCTGCCGGACCTCGAAGGCGTGTCCGGTGGCCGCTCGCAGTGACTCGTGGCGCAGCGCCTCGTAGAGCCGGCCCCGTTGGTCGCGGTGGGGCTCCGGCTCGATGCGGTAGGCGTCGCGGACGGCTGTTTCGGTGATGAGCATGCTGCCGTTTCCCACTGGTCGGAGGATGGGCGCGCTTCGCGCGGACGGATACGTTCAGCGGTTCGTCGGCAGCAGATCCTCGATGACGGTGGCCGCCGCGGTGGCACCGCCGGCCCTCTGGATCCGCGCGCGCATCTGCCGCAGCCGCTCCCGTGTCCCGTCGTCCGCGAGCACCCGCAGTGCGGTCTCTCGCAGGTTCGCCGCCGTGACCTGCGCGCCGGTCAGCTGGGCGCCCAGGCCGAGTTCGGCGATCCGCCGCGCGGTGGCCCTCGGCTCCGTCATGACCGGTACGGCCAGCACGGGAACGCCGTAGGAGAAGGCCTCCATGGCCGTGCTCATCCCACCGTGGTTCACCACCAGGTCCGTGTGCGGGAACACGTCCGCGAGCGGCACGAAGTCCCGCACCCGGACGTTGTCCGGCAGCGGGCCGAGGTCCTCGGGAGCCAGCCCGCCACCAAGGACCAGGAGGACGTTCCAGGGTTCGTCGCGGAACGCCTCGACGCACGCGTGGAAGAACTCCGGCCGCTTGTTGTAGAGGGTCCCCATGCTCACCATCACGAGCGGCCTGCCGTCGCGAGGTGGCTCCCATGTGCCGTGGATGGAGGCCCGGGGTGCGCAGGGTCCGACGAAGTGGTGCTGGTCGTCGAAGGTGTCCCCGGCGTACTGGAAGTGCCGCGGCATGTAGAGCAGCGCCGGACCGCTGTGGACGCGCCCGGTGAAGGTGGTCGCGTCGTCCTCGACCCCCTGCTCGCGCAGCAGCCCGTCGATCCCGGCGACCAGGTCCCGGAGGGCCGGTTCGTCGGGCGGGCCGGCCGCCTCCGCGTCGGGCTGCATCGACCAGTGCTCGTTGGCGGCGTAGGTGGGTGTGCTCCGGATGGCCGGAATCCCCCACCGGTCGGCGAGGATACGCCCCACCCAGAACGAGGACGGGTCGTGCACGATCACATCGGGACGGTCGCCGGTGAAATGCCTCTCCAGTGGCGCCACGGTCTGGCGGGTCATGTCCAGCAGCCATTCCAGAACTCGGAGTATTTCGTCCTTGTCGGTGTACTCGTCGGAATTCTGCTGCGGCACCATATGGGTGCGGAACCGCTCTTTGTCCATGGGGTACTCGACCACTTTGGCACCGACACGGACCGCGCGTTCGGCGATGTCCTCGGGAAGCGCATAGGTCACCCGGTGACCGCGGGCCACAAGTTCCTCGGCCACTCCCAGTGTCGGATTCACATGCCCGGGAACAGGGAGGATGAAGAATGCGATGTGAGCCACGCGGAACCCTTCACTAGGTGTCTTTGGTTACGCAATCCTGACCGTGGATCAGCGGCAAAGAGAGGCATCTCCGGGAGTACGGCACCACACGTTAAGAGAGCAGGCCGGCCGAGGCAACACCGAGCTGACATAGTGGTGTTCGCGTTTCCAGCGGGGAAGAGGACTGGGCTGCGGCCGCCGAGGAATCATTTGGGCCATGCCGGGCTCGAAGGTACCCGTTGAGCCCGTGCCAGGTGACAAAGTGCCGACCGATTCGTCGATCGTTCGACCGCGACGACGAGAAGATCCGGTAATGATCATCACTGCGTGCCGCATTTGCGGAAACCGCGAACTGCTCCCGGTGCTGGACCTCGGGGAGCAGGCGCTGACCGGTGTGTTCCCGACGAGCCGTGACCAGATCGTCCCCTCGGTCCCGCTGGAACTGCTCGTCTGTTCCCCCGCGGGGTGCGGGCTGGTGCAGTTGCGCCACACCCCGGACGCCGACCTCATGTACGGCGACGACTACGGATACCGCTCGGGCATCCGGCCCTTCATGGTCAATCATCTCCACGGCAAGGTGGCGGCCATCCGGGATCTGGTCGAACTGGGCCCCAAGGACTTGGTCGTGGACATCGGCAGCAACGACGCCACCCTGCTGAGCGCCTATCCCGAGGACGGCCCCCGGCTGGTCGGCATCGACCCGACCGGTGGGAAGTTCCGCGACAAGTACCCGGCGAACGCCGAACTCGTCGTCGACTACTTCTCCCGTAAGACGTACGAGAGCCACTTCGGCTCCGAGCGCGCGAAGGTCGTCACCTCCATCGCCATGTTCTACGACCTGCCGGATCCGATGCGCTTCATGCAGGACGTCCACGACATCCTCGCGGACGACGGCATCTGGGTCATGGAACAGAGCTACATGCCCTCGATGCTGCACGCCGACGCCTACGACGTCGTGTGCCACGAGCATCTGGAGTACTACGCCCTGCGGCAGATCGAGTGGATGGCGGAGCGGGTCGGACTGACCGTGATCAAGGCCGAGTTGACCGATGTCTACGGCGGCAGCCTGTGCGTCACCCTGGCCAGGAGTCCCGACAGGTATCCCCGGGACGAAGCCGGTCTGGCGCGGATCCGGGCGCGGGAGGCGGAGGCGGGGCTCGACACGACCGCTCCGTTCGAGGCGTTCGCGCGGCGGGTCGAGAGGCAGCGGGAGATCCTGCTCGAATTCCTCACCCAGTCCCGCGAATCCGGGAGGGTGACCGTCGGGTACGGCGCCTCCACCAAGGGGAACGTGATCCTGCAGTACTGCGGACTGACCGAGTCGGACCTGTCGTGCATCGGCGAGGTGAGCTCGGAGAAGGCCGGTCGTTTCACGCCCGGGACGAATATCCCGATCGTGTCCGAGGAGGACGCCAAGGCGTGGAAGCCGGACCAGTTGCTGGTCCTGCCGTGGATCTACCGGGACGGCTTCGTCGAGCGGGAGCAGCGCTTCCTGGCCGACGGTGGCAAGTTGGTCTTCCCGCTGCCGGCACTCAGCGTCGTATGACGGCTGCATCGGTCGGCGCGAGCCGGCCGATGCACCACCCCGGCCGTGTCACTCGACCGCAACCCCGGCCTCGCCCCCCGTCCCCGGTCACCGGGGCGGCGCGGCGTGGCCGGGACGGGGCAGGGGGAAGAGCGCGTCCAGCTCGGCCAGTTCGGCCTCCCCGAGGACGAGATCGAGGGCGCGTAGCGCGGAGTCCAGTTGCTCGGTGGTCCGCGGCCCGATCACAGCGCCGCTGATCCCGGGCCGGGACAGCACCCAGGACAGGCCGACCTCCGCGGGGTTCTCACCGATCCGATCGCAGAACCGCTCGTACGCCTCGATGTTGGAGCGCAGTTCGGGCAGCAGCTCCTGCGCCCTGCCCTGGGCCGACTTGACGGCCGTGCCCTGCGCCAGCTTGCGCAGGGCTCCGCTCAGCAGACCGCCGTGCAGCGGAGACCACGCGAACACGCCGACTCCGTAGGCCTCGGCGGCGGGGATCAGTTCCGCGTCGGCCGTGCGAACAGCCAGGTTGTAGATGCTCTGCTCGGACACCAGCCCCATGGAGTTGCGCCGCATGGCGGTCTCCTGGGCGGCGGCGATGTTCCAGCCCGCGAAGTTGGACGATCCGATGTAACAGACCTTTCCGCTGGCGACAAGGCGGTCCATGGCCTGCCAGATCTCGTCCCAGGGCGCGGCGCGGTCCAGCCGGTGCATCTGGTAGAGGTCGATGTGGTCCACGTCGAGGCGCCGCAGCGACTGCTCGCAGGCCGCGACGATGTGCCGGGCGGACAGGCCTCCGTCGTTGACACGGTCGCTCATGCCCTCGCCGACCTTGGTGGCGAGGACGACATCCTCCCGGCGGACACCGCTCTTGGACAGCCAGCGGCCGACGAGTTCCTCGGTGTGTCCCCTGTGGACGCGCCAGCCATAGATGTTCGCCATGTCGACGCAGTTGATGCCGCGGTCGAGCGCTTCGCTCATCAGTCTCGACGCGTCGGCGTCCTCGACCCGTCCGCTGAAGTTCACCGTTCCCAGCCAGAGCCGGCTCACCAGAGTCGCGCTGCGTCCGAGCCGTGTGTACGGTGTCCGCTTCCGATCCTCGCTCACGCTCGGATTCATCCCTTCAACTCGACCATCAAGGCTCGCAGAGCCGGTGTCCGGTCACCGCTCGCGCGACGTGCTCGCTGCCGCGACCGTCAATGCCGCCACCAGGTCTTTCAGTCCCTCGCGCAGTGGCAGGGCGGGGGACCAGCCCGTCACCGCGCTGAAGGCGGCGGGGTCGGATTCCGGAGTGTGGAAATCGCCCGCCTCGGCGAAGTCGGGCGGCTTCACGGACTGGACCGGGACGGGTGGGCGACCTGTCTGCTCGGCGACGGCGTCCGCGAGGAACGAGAACACCTCGCCCAGGCGGACCCGACTGCCGCTGCCCACGGCCCAGTCACCACCCTCCAGTCGCGGTACGTGGTCCAGCGCCGTGACGAAGGCATGAGCCGCGTCGCGCACATGGAGGAAGTCACGTTCGACGGACCCGTCGTGCCACATGGTGAGCGGGTCACCGTCGACGGCTCGGCGGGTCATGGCCGCGAGCACGCCGCGTCCCGCCGAACCGGACAGCGGAGAGCAGCCGTACACGGTCGACAGCCGCAGCACGACGCCTCGGACCGTTCCCCGTGAGGTGCCCTCGTGCAGCACCTCCTCTGCGGCGATCTTCTGCTGGGCGTACGCGGCCCGGGGGTGCTCTCCGGACGTACCGGCCTGTGCGGTGCTGGCGAAGACGACCGCCGGCGCGGGGGCGTCTCGGCCCTCGAACGCCGTGACCAGGTCGCGCATCACACCGACGTTCACCCGCTCGGTCCGTTCGTCGGCCGCGCGCCAGGACCGGTCGCCACCCACCTGGGCGACGAGGTGCACGACGGCGTCGGCTCCCTCGACCGCATCGGCGAGCGCGCCGGGCCGGGCGAGGTCCATCTGACGCGCCTCGACATCGGCCACCGCCTCCGCCGCCGGTACCGGGCTGAGGCCCCGCGCCACCGCGCGCACCCGCACCGGCAAACCGGCGAGTCGGTCGACGACGGCGGACCCCATGAACCCGGACGCACCGAGCACCACGATCAGCGGCCTTCGTGTGTCCTTCGACTGGTTGAGCAACTCGGCAGCGAGCTTCACATGCCTCCTCATTCGCCCATCCCTCGTACGCCGAACCTACCAGAGGGGTGATCGCCCGGACGAGGTTTGACCTGCCAATTCATGCTCTGCGAGGGCGAATTGACGAAGGTGTGTCAGGTCGCCCCTCCCACGGTCGCCGAACGCTCGGGAGGAGCCCGAACGCATCGCGTACCACGACCCGGGGGTGCCGGCACCACCACTCGCACGGTGTCAAAAGGCACGAGTGGGAGCGGAGATGGTGACCGGGCAACCACCTCGGTGCCGGTATGGGGGCGCCTCGCCCCACCGTTGTGAACCCGTCACCGCAGTCCCCCGCGAAGTGGGTCCCCTGCGGACCTGGGGAGCGGGGACGCGGCCGACGAGGCTGTGAGCACGACGAGCCCGGCCGTCGAGCGCTGCGGGAACCCAACTCTGAGGAGCTCCATGGGGACGCTGACCACTGCCCCGAAGACGCACCACAAACCGGCCAACTCCGCGGAATGGCACATCGCCCAAGAGGTGTGCGCCTCGGTACTGGCTTCACTGCGCCGCCGCGACCAGCGGCACAAGGGACAACTGTATGTGCACGGGCTGTTGACCGCGCAGGGCCGCAAGACCATGCGGAACCTCGCCACCAGCACGCAGGAGCCCGCCGCCGCGCAGAGTCTCCATCACTTCATCAGTGTCTCCACCTGGGACTGGTCCCAGGTGCGCACCTCGCTGGCCCGTCAGATGGAGCGAGTCATGACACCGCACGCCTGGGTGGTGCAGCCCATGGTGACTCCGAAGACGGGTGTCCATTCGGTGGGGGTCCAGCGGCGTTTCATACGCCACCTGGGCCAGGCCGTCACCAGTCAGCACAGCCACGGACTGTGGCTCGCGGGGCAGAACGCCGCGGCTCCGGTCAACTGGCAGCTCTCCGTGGACGAGGACCGGCAAAGAGGCATGGCGCCCGGCGGGCGCGGCGCGGTACCCGAGGTGTCGAGCGGCAGCCGGACGTACGACGACACGGCGATCTCCGTGGTCCTGCAGGCCGCCTCCTGGGGGCTCGCGCCGCGGCCGGTGGTGATCGACGCGCGCGACCTGCCGCCGGCGCCTCTCATCGAGGCGTTCACCGCCGCCGATCTGCCCTTCCTGCTGCGCGTCGGCAGCCACACACCCCTGCTGGCCCCGGAGTTGTCCGGTGGACAGCGCCGCGTACTGTCAGCGTCCGCGGAGCATCTCACCATGCTCGCCAGGTCCCAGCAGCGGCCCGTCGAGTGGGTCGATCCGGCCGTCCCCCGGGTCCTGCGCACCGGTATGGTCGCTCTGCTGCCCGTGCTGTGGCCCGGGATCAGCGTTCCGCGGCGGCCTCGCCCGGACAGGGTGTCCCCGGTCGAGTCGATGCGGTCCGGCGGAGCGGACCTGCTGCTGATGGGCGAGTGGCAGCCGAACAGGCGCCGGGTGGCGGAGCTGTGGATCACCAACATGACGCGGGCGAGCCGTGGCACCCTTCTGCGCCTGAGCAAGCTGACCCGCCGGGCCGACACCGACTTCGCGCGTATCTGTCTCGACGTCGGAGCCCAGGACTTCGAGGGCCGGTCCTACGAGGGCTGGCAGCGGCACATGACCATGGTCTCCCTGGCGCACGCCGTGCGGGTGCTGAAGCGCGAGAGCCAGGAACATGGTGAGGCCGAGCAGTCCGGATGACGGATCACCGGCCCCGCGACGGGAGATGGCCGACGTCCGGGGCCTGAGAGGCGTATCGCGTCCGGTGCAGACGCAGCGCAAGCTGTAGTTCCAGGGCGTGGTCGGGCTCCTGCCAGTCGCGGCCCAGCAGTTGGGTGATGCGTTCCAGGCGGCGCGAGACGGTGTTCGGGTGGACGTACAGCAGCTCGGCCGCGCGGGTCGGGCTGCACGCCGCCTGGAAGTACGCCTCGAGCGTCTCGACGAGCACGGTGAACCGCTGGGTGTCGTACTCGATCACCGGTCCGATGATTTTGTTGACGAACTCGGTGACGTCGTAGTCCTCGGCGAACAGCAGGCCGAGGAAGCCGAGGTCCCGCGCGCACGCCGTCCTGCCCACACCGCCCATGGCGATGAGTGCCTCCACGCATCGCATCGCCTCCTGGTGGAAGCGCTGTACGCTCTCGGGCCCCTCCGTGGGACCCGCGGCTCCCACCGTCACGGTCTTCTCCAGCACGGCACTGAGTCCGGCCGACACCTCGTCCGCCATGGCCGCGGGATCGTCTCCGGGCAGGAGCAGCACCAGACAGTTGTCACGTGCCATCTTCAGTCCCTGGTGACGCTGCGCCCAGGAAGCGGCCCATGCCTTGGCCTTCTCGTCGACCGGGCCGTCGGGTCGGGCCACGACCACGACGTGGGTCCGGTCCAGCCTCACGCTGAGCCTGCGGGCGCGGGCCACCGCCGCTTCCGCCGGGTCATCGATGCCAATCAGATCCTCCAACAGGTCGTCCCGCCACGGCTGACCGGCGGAATCGTCCTGCCAGAGCGCCATGAGCATGCTGACAACGTTGGCCACCGTCGGGAGCAGTTCCAACTGCCCGGGGTTCATCGGCTCGTCCGGGCGGTGCAGCAGCCATCCGGGATCGGAGCGGGCCGTCAGTGTCATGAGCCAGGTGCCGTCTGCCAACGCGACAGGCCGACCGCCGGCGTTGCCGTTCGCCTGGGCCCGCTCCAGGTCTCCTGGATGTGGTGGCTGTCCGGGCCCGGACGAGGCGACGACCTCTCCGGACCGGTCGTACACCGCCAGGGAGCCTCCCAGCTCCCGTGCGCAGTGGTCCAGCAGATCGTTCATCTCCGCACCGTCCAGTGCCAGTTGCAGCAGGCCCCGCTGGATCCGGGCCGCACGGGGTTCGGCGGACCCGACGAACCTCCCTGGCGGCCTCAGCTCGCCCCGGGGCTCGTCCGCCCTCATCTTCGCGAGCAGCCTGCCCGACTTGACCGCGACAGCGGCGATGTCGGCGAGGGACCGCAGCAGGGTGATCTCGTCCGGCAGGAACTCGTGCACACGGCGGTTCCCCACACCGAGCACGCCCAGTTGCTCGTTCTCGGCCCACACCGGCACCGACAGAATGGCGTGCACGCCCTCGGCCCGCGCCGCGGCATAGACAACCGGGTCATGGTCGAGGTCGTACTCGGTGAGGTAATCGGCCGCCGAAAAAGGCCCCTGATGCCTGGCGACGCTTCCTCCGGGCCCTTTCCCGAGCGGCACTTTGAGACCGATGAGTTCTGGCGTGACGGCGCCGTCGACAGCACTGATCACGGCTTGTTCACCCGACTCGTCCAACAGGGCGACATAGACCACGTCGGTATTCATCAACAGCCTGGCCCGCCGGACGATCTGGTCCAGCGAAGCACCCGGATGGGGCGAGCGGCTGAGCTCCCGGACTACATCGACAAGTCCGGTGAGTTCCGCCTCTCTCTGCCGCCCACGGCTGACACGGTCTCCGACCTCCAGCGCCAGGCGTTTGGCGCGCCCGAGGTATTCGACGGTCTCCCTGTCGGCACCCTTGGCACGCGCTTCCAGTACGAACTCCTCGAACCGCCAGGCCGGAGCGCCCGCACTGAGAAGTTCCAGAAAGCGAAGCGCGACCGCCGTACCTTGTGAATTCTCCGCTCCCATCCAGCCCCCGCTTATGTGAGATGACCGATGCCCTGGACCTGCAATCCCGGAATTGCCGCTCCACAAGTCAAAGTGGATGGCCCATGGCAGGAACTAACGGATGCCCCGCGTCAAGCGCCACACCGTTTGTCCCAAATAAAGCAACCGGAACAACCCCGTAGGTAAAGACATGCCCATGGCCTTCTCTAGGAACGATTAGATGATCACCACGCTTCACCCGTCAAGGAGGCGTGGGACACCTCACCGAAGACAGGCCGACTTGGAGGCAGCACACGTCACGATCACGCCAGCGCATTCCAGCCAGTCACGGCCAACCGAAGCGGGAGCACTCGGTACAGATCGGGACGGAATCGCACCGGTGTCCCGCGATCCGGATTGCATTGCTTCGAGTTGTTATTGACGATTTTCTTCATACTGGTCTGGACCGCTCGATCCTCGGCCAGGATCTCTTCGGCAATACCGGTCCAGGTAAATGTTTTCGCGTACCCGTTCCAGGAGCCGATGTAGTCGCGGATCCACTTGACCAGGATGTTTACGCTTGCGAACGCGCCCCGGCCGGAAGGATCCATACCTGAACCGACGATCACTCCGTGGGCCTGCCAGGCAAGCGGAAGCGGTTGATGGCGTCGACGTGCTGGGCGCGCTTCTCCTCGTCGCGGACGCCGAGGCCCTCGGTGGGCGCCAGCGCCAGGACTCCGACCTTGCCCTGATGGAGGTTGCGGTGCACGTCGTACGCGGCCTGCCCGGTCTCCTCCAGCGAGTACACGCGGGAGAGCGTGGGGTGGATCTTGCCCTTGGCGATGAGCCGGTTGGCCTCCCACGCCTCGCGGTAGTTCGCGAAGTGTGAGCCGATGATCCGCTTCAGGGACATCCACAGGTAGCGGTTGTCGTACTCGTGGTTGTAGCCCGAGGTCGAGGCACAGGTGACGATCGTGCCGCCCTTGCGGGTGACGTACACGCTCGCGCCGAAGGTCTCGCGGCCCGGGTGCTCGAAGACGATATCGACGTCCTCGCCGCCGGTGAGCTCACGGATGCGCTTGCCGAAGCGCTTCCACTCGCGCGGGTCCTGGTTGTGCTCGTCCTTCCAGAACCTGTAGTCCTCGGCGTTGCGGTCGATGATCGCCTCGGCGCCCATCGCACGGCAGATGTCCGCCTTCTGCGGGCTGGAGACGACACAGATGGGGTTGGCGCCGCCGGCGAGCGCGAACTGGGTGGCGTACGAGCCGAGTCCACCGCTCGCGCCCCAGATCAGGACGTTGTCGCCCTGCTTCATGCCCGCGCCGTTGCGCGAGACCAGCTGCCGGTAGGCGGTGGAGTTCACCAGGCCGGGGGCGGCGGCCTCCTCCCAGCTCAGGTGGTCGGGCTTGGGCATCAGCTGGTTGGACTTCACCAGGGCGATCTCGGCGAGGCCGCCGAAGTTCGTCTCGAAGCCCCAGATGCGCTGCTCGGGGTCGAGCATCGTGTCGTTGTGCCCGTCGGACGACTCCAGCTCGACGGACAGGCAGTGCGCGACGACCTCGTCACCGGGCCGCCAGGCGTTCACGCCCGGACCGGTGCGCAGGACGACGCCCGCCAGGTCGGAACCGATGACGTGATATGGCAGGTCATGGCGTTCGGCCAGTGGCGAGAGCCTTCCGTACCGCTCCAGGAAATGGAACGTCGGGATCGGCTCGAAGATCGAGGACCACACCGTGTTGTAGTTGACCGAGGAGGCCATCACGGCCACCAGGGCCTCACCGGGCCCCAGTTCCGGCACCGGCACGTCCTGGACGTGCAGCGACTTGCGCGGGTCCTTGTCGCGGGAGTCGAGCCCCGCGAACATGTCCGTCTCCTCCTTCTGGAGGGTCACGGCCCGGTAGGACTCGGGCAGCGCCAGGGCCTCGAAGTCGGCCGAGACGGCTGTCGCCGAGCCGCCCGACGAGGTGAGCGATTGGATCGCCTCAAGAATGTGCCGCATACGTTTCCCTCCTCAGACCCGGACGCCGATGAAGAGCCCGCGCTCGGTGGCGGCGTGCGCGAGGTACTCGACGGACAGTTCCGCTCGCGCGAAGGCCGCTTCGTACTGCGCCCGTTCGAAGAGCGTGATCCGGTGGCTCTCCTGCAGATGCGCCACCCCCTCTCCCGGCACGCCCACGAGGTAGTTCACGTCGATCCGGGTCGCTCCGTCCTCGATGACGGAGTGGGAGAACCGGGCGATCGAGCGGCCCTCGGCCTCGACGAGACTCGTGCCGACGTACCCCGGCGTGAAGTTCTCCGGGAACCACCAGGGGTCGACGATCACGACCCCGCCGAGTGGGAGGTGCGCGGCGAACCGGCCGATCGCCGCGTCCAGTTCCTCCTGGTCCCGCATGTGGCCGATGGAGCTGAACATGCAGATCACGGCGTCGAAGCGGCGACCGAGGGCGAAGTCCCGCATGTCTCCCCGGTGGATACGGACGCCCGGGTTGCGCTGCTCGGCGATGGCCAGCATGTCGGGTGACATGTCGACACCCTCGACCTCGTCGAAGATCTCGCCGAGGTACCGCAGGTGCATCCCTGTGCCGCAGGCCACGTCCAGGAGCGAACGAGCCTCCGGCAGCCGGGAGTTGACGAGCGCGGCCAGCTCCTTGGCCTCCGCCTGGTAGTCCTTGCCCTTGCCCTGGTGTGCCAGGTCGTACAGCCGGGCGATGTCGCCGGTGTATTCGAGGTTCATGTGTTGGCTCCTTGAACGGGGTCAAACGCGTCGGTGCGCGGCGGTGAGGCGTTCGAGTCGGGGTACGAGCGCGGCCGGGGTGGGGGCGGCGAGCATCTCCTCGCTGAGGCGCCGCGCACGCTCTGCCATCTCGGGGCTCTCCAGCGCGTGCACGACGGCGTCCCGCAGCGTGTGCACGTCGAGCTTGTCGGGGGCCAGCGCGATGCCGGCGCCCGCCTCGGCGAGCTGCAGTGCCTTCAGCGGCGCGTCCCACAGCGAGGCGACCACGATCTGCGGGACGCCGTGCAGGGTGGCCGTGAAGCAGGTGCCCGCGCCTCCGTGGTGGACGATCGCGGCACAGCTGGGCAGCAGGGCGTCCAGCGGGACGAAGTCGACGACCCGCACGTTGGCGGGGAGATCCCCGGAGTCCGGGAGCTGTTCGGCGTCCAGGGTGGCGACGATTTCGGCGTCCATGTCCGCCAGTCCCGCGAGCAGTTCGTGGAAGGGCACGTCGTCTCCGCCGTACGTCTCCCTCGTGGACACCCCGAGCGTGATGCAGACCCTGGGCCGGTCCGGCTGCTCGGACAGCCAGTCCGGAATGACCGACGCGCCGTTGTACGGCACGAACCGCATCGGCACGACCTCGCCCCGAACGGGCAGCCGAAGGCTCTGCGCGCTGGGGTCGATCGTCCACTGGCCGGCGAACAGTTCCTCGACGGTGTCCTCGTCGGCCGCCAGGCCGTGCCGCTCCAGCGTCCACGTCAGCCATTCGCCGACCGGGTCCTCGCGTTGCTCGGTGGGGCGCTCGTCGAGCAGCCGCTTGAACTGCTGCCGCGCGTTGAGTACGACGTCGGGCCCCCACAGCAACCTGGCATGGGCGGCGCCGCAGGCGTGCGCGGCGATGGGGCCCGCATAGGTGAACGGCTCCCACAGCACGAGGTCCGGTCGCCAGGAGCGTGCCAGGGCGACCATGTCGTCGATGGTGCTGTCACCGTTGAGCGGCGCGAAGCACATGGCGGACATGATCGTCTGCTGCCCCAGGGCATGTTCCCAGGACTGCGGCGCGTCCCGGGTGTCGGCGAAGTCCATGCCCTGCTGGTAGAGGACGAGGTCCCCGCCTATCTCGGTGATCAGCTCGATGATGGCCCCGTCGTCACCCACGGGTACGGCGGTCAGTCCGGAGGCGGTGATGGTGTCGGTCAGCGACGGCTGGCTGGCGACCCGTACGTCGTGCCCGGCGCAACGCAGCGCCCAGCCGAGGGCGACCAGGTTGTAGTAGTGCGTGTTGTGTGCGAATGAGGTCAGCAGGATACGCATGCGGGCACTCCCCTCCTCGGGTGCTATACGGCAGCGGTCGGCAGGGCACGGGCCCCTCGGGCGGCGGCGACGGGGAGACGGGCGTATCCGCGCAGTACCGGCGAGCGACGGCGACGGACGGCCGGGCCAGCGGTGTGCAGGCCGGGGAACCGTTCGCCGAGCGCCCCGAGGGCGGCCTCGGCGACCGCCGTGACGAGGGGACCGCAGAAGCGGAAGTACAGATCGCCGGGAAGCCCGAACGGTCCGGACGCGGGCCGTGAAAGGTCGAACTGGGCGGCGTCGGCGGCATCGCGGTTGACGGCGGCGACGAGAATCACGAGCCGGCTGCCTGCCGGGATGCGCTCGCCCGCGACCTCGGTGTCCTGCCGGGCGACCCGCCACTCCAGGCGCACGGGCGGGGCCGCACGCAGTGTCTCCGTCACCGCGGCTGCCGCCAGACCTGGATCCTGCGCGAGGGCGGCCCATTGCCCGGGCTGTTCCACGAGCGCCTGTACAGCGTTGCCGACGAGGGTGGCGGTGGGCTCGGCGCTGCCCACGGCCAGGGCACGCGCGGCAGCGACCGCCTCGGGATCCCGCCCGGTCGGCAACTTCCTCAGTACAGCGGTCAGTTCGGCCTCCGCCTGTGCCCCGGCGACGGCGTCGGGGAGGAGTTGTGGGCACAGCGCGCTGTCGAAGGTGCCGCGGCACCCGGTCAGCGCGTCGTCGAAGGCGTTCGCCAGCGACTGCGGCACACCGAGCCGTTCGCGGATCACCCGCGCCACCAGCCTGCGGGCGTACGTGTCGACGAGGTCGATCGCGCCGCCGGCGTGAAGGGAGTCCGCCAGACCGTCGAGGAGGGTGCGGGCGTGCGCGGCGGCCGATTCGCGCAGCGCCGTCCGGTGCTGCCCCGACGGCAGCGGTCCGCCCCGGACGGTGAGGGCGCCGAGCCTTTCCCATGTCGCACGGTCCGCGTCGAGTGCGGTACCGGAGAGCGGCAGTTGCCGCTCTCCCGGGCGTCGGCCGTCGGTGGTCAGCCCGTCGAACGCCGGTGCGGCGATCACCTCGTCGGCGACGGTCCGGCTCGCGGTCACCCAGGTGTCCAGGAGCTCGCTGTGGAAGAGCGGTCCTCGGGCCCGTACACGCTCCTCATAGGGGGCGGGATCGGCGGTCTCGTCCCGCAGGACGAGTGCGTAGGGGTCGTCCTGGGCGCCCGCGAACCACTGGGCGGCGCGGGTCAGTTGCAGTCGGCGGCCGGCGGCGGCCGGGTCGGTCACGGTCGGTGCGAGGCTCACTTGTCCCCCTCGTTCTCGGTGGTGTCGGTCGCAGGACCGTGCGCGCCCATGAGGCTCAGGCCGTCGAGCCAGCCGAGCACCGCTCGTGCGGTGTGCGGTGCGTGCTCGCTCATCAACGTGAAGTGGGTGCCGGGCAGTTCGGCGGCGGTATGGGCGTACTCCCAGCGCGACTGCCAGCCGCCCGGCTCCCCCGTCCACTCGCCCAGGGGCTCGGCGGCCCGGATGTGCAGTACGGGTGCGCAGGTGGCTCGCGGCGACCAGTCCAGGAGCATGCGGTGGTAGGCGCCCATGGCGGTCAGGCGTGTGTCGTCGGGCGGGACGGCCGCGCGACGCGCCACCCAGTCCAGCATTTCGTGGCGCCACACGCCCATCGCGCCGGGGTCCCGGGGTGTGTAGACATCCAGGAGGACGAGGGCTGCCGGGCCGTCGCCACGGGCTTCGAGATGACAGGTAAGGGCGTGGGCAAGGTTGGCGCCCGCGGAGTGCCCCAGCAGGACGAAGGGCCGGCCGGCGGCGAGGCGCGCGAGCGCGGCGGCCTGTGCTTCGAGGAGCACGTCCAGCGACGCCGGCAGCTTCTCGCCCGGCTCGAAGCCGGGTTGGGGCAGTGCGGCGAAGTCGCACCGGCCCTCGAGCGCGCGGGCGAGGGCGAGGAACTCGTGCGGGCCCGACGCGACGGACGTGCCGGCGCACCCGACGAGCAGCGGGCGGCCCGGGCCGGTCGTGGCCTCGGCACCACTCATGACGACCGGAGTCAGCGGCTGCTCGTCGGCGGTCCCGAAGGAGGGGCGAAAGGACGCGGCCGCGGCGAGCACGTCGACGGCCTCGCCGACCCGGCGGGTGCGGACGGCTTCCTCGTACAGGCCGGTGAAGCCCGTCCGCGCCGTCGGCCGTGCGGCGTCGACCAGGGAGCCGGGGCCGGTGCTGGTTCCGGCCGGTGCCCGGTCCGTGACACCGGCCGGAGTGTCACCCGGCCGGTCGCCGGCGAGCAGGCCGGCCAGGTGGTCGGCGAGCGCACGGGAGGTGCCGTGGTCGAGGACCACGGTCGCGGGGAGTTCGACGTCCAGCGCCGCGCCGAGACGCCGACGCAGCTGGACCATGGACAGGGAGTCGAACCCGAGCAGCAGGAACCGCTCGTCTGCCGCGACCTCCTCGGGACCGGAGAACCCGAGGAGGTCGGCCGCCTCGTCCCGGATCAGCGCGAGCAGGGCAGCCGGTCGGTCGTCGGGACCCAGCCCTTCGATACGCGCCCGGGTGACAGCGGTCGCGTTCCGGCCGGGCGCAGTCGCATGGTGGCCCGGGGCCGCGGTCACCGCCGACTCCGGGGGCCCGTCCGGGAGTTGAGGGGCGGGGTGCGCCTCCGGCAGTCCGGAGATCAGCGGGCTGGGCCGGAAGGCGGTGAAGCCGTCGGCGAAGCGGGGCCAGTCCATGTCCGTGACGGTCAGGCAGGGCTCTTCGTCGTCGATGGCGCGGACGAGGTGTTCGAGCGCCGTCCGGGGCGCCATGGGCCGTACTCCGCGGCGGCGCAGGTACTCGGCGCCCTCGCCGCCTCCCATGCCCTCGCCCTCCCACACTCCCCAGGCGACGGACGTGGCGGGCAGGCCGTCGGCGCGGCGGCGCCGGGCGAGGGCGTCCAGTTCGGCGTTGGCCGCGGCGTACGCACCCTGTCCGGCGCTGCCCCACACTCCTGCGCCGGACGCGTAAAGCACGAACGCGTCCAGGTGGTGGGAGCGTGTCAGCTCGTCGAGGTTCCTGGCTCCGGCGACCTTGCCGGAGTACACCTCGGCGAAGAGGCCGGCACCGGTGTCGGTTAGGGCGCTCACCTGCGGGACACCCGCGGCGTGGAAGACCGCGGTGAGCGGGGTGTCCGCCGGTACGGCGGCCAGCACGCCGGCCAGTCCGTCCCGGTCCGCGACGTCGCACGCGACCATGGTGACCTTGACGCCCAGTTCGAGGAGTTCGGCTTCGAGCGCGGCGCCCGCCGGCCCACGCCCGCCACGTCGGCCCACGAGCACCAGGTGCTGCGCGCCGTTACGGGCCAGCCAGCGGGCGAGATGCGCGCCGAGGGCACCGGTACCGCCGGTGACCAGGACCGTGCCGCGCGGCCGATACCGGCGAGCGCCCGTGGCTGTCGCGGCACGGACCAGTCGGTGTCCGTGGGCGCCGGAGTCCCGTACCGCGATCTGGTCCTCGGGGCCGTCGAGCCGCCGTACCGCCGAGGCCCAGTGGACGTCCTGTGCGGAACCGGGCAGGTCGATCAACCCGCCCCAGCGCGTGGGCATCTCCAGTGCGGCCGTGCGGCCGAGCCCCCACAGCTGGGCGCCGGCCGGGGTGGGCCGCTCCCCGCGCTCCACGGCGACCGCGTCCTGAGTCACGCACCACAGGCGAGCGGGCACCGCCTCATCCTCCATCGCCTGGGCCAGGAACACGGTTGCCAGCACTCCGGCGGCCACCGGCCCGTGCTGGGGATGCTCCCGATCATCGGCGCCGAGCAGCGAAAGCACCCCCGACACGGGAGCGTCTGTGTCACTCTCCATGTCACCTCCGGCCGGGTGCAGGGACCCGGCGAGGGCGGCGGCGAGCGAGGAACGGTCGGCGGACACCACGTCGACGGGCAGCCGTGTGACGACGGCGCCCGTGCCCTTCAGGGCCCGCTCGGCAGCCTGGGTGAGCGCGGTGCCCCCGCCCTCGTCGGGGTGGACGAGAAGCCAGTGGCGAGGGGCGGCCGACGGAGCCGTCGCCGCGCCTGCCGTGTTCCGGCCCGCCCGGGAGGCGGGAAGCGGCTGCCAGGCGGTGCGGTAGCGCCAGTCGGGGAGCGCCTGCCCGGCGGGGGTGGCGGGTTCGATCCAGTAGCGGCGGTGCTGGAAGGCGTACACGGGCAAGGGGACACGCCGGGCGCCGGAACCCGCGAAGAGCGAGGCCCAGTCCACGGTGGCGCCCCTGGTGTGGGCCGTGGCCACCGCCCGGAGCAGGGTCGTGGCCCCGGAGTGCGGCGCTGCTGCCGGGCCGCGGACGCCGGTCGGAGGCCTGCGCAGCAGGGGCACCAGCGTCACGTCAGGGTCTCCCGCAAGGCACTCCTCGGCCATCGCGCTCAGCGCTCCGTCCGGGCCGATCTCCACGAACGTGGTGACCCCCTGGGCGCGCGCCGTATGTACGCCGTCGTAGAAGCGGACGGTCCGCCGGACATGGGCCACCCAGTAGTCGGGGCGGCGCAGTTCGTCGGCCGTGGCGGCCCGTGCGCCGGTGCCGCCGGTCGCGTGGGAGATGACCGGGATTCGCGGTGCGTGGTAGCGCAGCCCTTGTGCGACCCGACGGAAGTCGTCCAGCATCGCGTCCATGAGGGGCGAGTGGAAGGCGTGGCTGACCCGGAGCCGTTTCGTCGCACGCCCCAGAGCGGCGAACCGTGCCGCAAGCTCCGTCACCGCCTCGTGCGCGCCGGATATCACCACGGATTCCGGTCCGTTGACGGCCGCGACACCCACCGGGCCGGTGCTGTCGGCCAGCAGGTCCAGGACCTCCGCCTCCGACGCACGGAGGGACACCATGGTTCCGCCGTCCGGCAGTTGGTCCATGAGTCGACCGCGCGCGGCGACCAGGGTGCAGGCGTCGTCGAGGTCGAGGATCCCGGCTGCGTGGGCGGCGGCGATCTCGCCGACGGAGTGCCCGAGAAGCCGGTCGGGACGCATGCCCCAGTTCTCCAGCAGTCGGAACAGTGCCACCTCGACGGCGAAGACCGCAGCCTGCGTGTACCGCGTACGGTGCAGCAGCTCCGCGTCCGGGGTACCGGGCTCGGCCTCCAGCACAGCCGACAGCGGCCGGTCCAGCCGGGGGTCGAGTCGTTGAGTGACGGCGTCCAGCGCGTCGGCGAACACCGGGAAGGCGGCGCGCAGATCGCCGGACATCCCGGTGCGCTGGCTGCCCTGCCCGGCGAACATGAAGGCGAGCTTGCGGTCGCGTTGGCGTACACCGCTGACCACTGACGGGGAGCGGCGGCCGTCCGCGAACCCGCGCAGGGTGTCCATCAGTTCGGTGCGGGAGGAACCGAGGAACACGGCACGGTGTTCGAAGGCACTGCGGGTCGTCGCCAGCGAGTGCCCGATGTCGAGCGGAGCGAGGTCCGGCGCCTCGACCAGGTGACGGTGCAGACGGTCGGCCTGATCGCGCAGAGCGGCCTCGCCGCGCCCCGAGACGACCCACGGCACGGGGACGGAACCGTCCCGGGGCACGGAGACGGAACGGAGACCGGCGGCCGGGGCCTGCACGCGCTCCGCCGCGTCGCCGACCGGGGCTGTCGCGGGCTCCACGCCGACCCGCGGGACTGTCGTGGGCTCCGCACCGTCCGGCGGGACTGTCTGCGGCTTCGGCTCGGCGGGCGGCGCCTCCTCCAGGATGAGGTGTGCGTTGGTCCCGCCGACGCCGAAGGCCGAGACGCCGGCCCGCCTGCGGCTGCTCGTCCGTTCCCACGGGACGGGGTCCGTCAGCAGCCGTACGGCACCCGCCGACCAGTCCACGTGCGGGGTGGGTGTCTCGGCGTGCAGAGTGCGCGGCAGCAGCCCGTGGCGCATGGCCTGCACCATTTTGATGACACCGCCGACACCTGCGGCGGCTTGGGCGTGCCCGATGTTGGACTTCAGCGACCCCAGCCACAGCGGTCGGCCGGGCGGCCGTTCCTGGCCGTACGTGCCGATGAGGGCACTCGCCTCGATGGGGTCACCGAGTCGCGTGCCGGTGCCGTGCGCCTCCACCGCGTCGACCTGGTCCGGTGTCAGCCGGGCGTCGGCGAGCGCCTGCCGGACGACCCGTTGCTGGGAGGGGCCGTTGGGCGCGGTCAGGCCGTTGCTGGCGCCGTCCTGGTTGACAGCCGACCCTCGTACGAGGCCGAGCACCGGACGGCCCTCGCGCTGTGCGTCGCTCAGCCGCTGGAGCACCAGCACACCGACGCCCTCCGCCCACCCGGTGCCGTCCGCGTCCGCCGAGAATGCCTTGCACCGGCCGTCGGCCGCCAATCCCTTCTGCCGTGAGAACTCGACGAACGCCGCCGGGTCCGGCATGACCGCCACACCTGCGCCCAATGCCAGCCCGCACTCGCCGCGCCGCAGTGCCGTGACCGCCACATGCACGGCGACCAGCGAGGACGAGCAGGCCGTCTCGATGGTCATCGAGGGGCCTTCCAGCCCAAGGGCGTACGACACCCGTCCCGACAGCACCGCGTCCGCACTGCCGGCCAGCAGGTGCCCCTCCGAGCCTTCCGGCACCCGGCCGGGATCGGAGACGTAGTCGGCGTGCGCCGCGCCGACGTACACCCCGGTTCGGCTGCCGCGCAGCGTGTGGGGGTCCAGTTCGGCCCGTTCGAGGGCCTCCCAGCACACTTCGAGGAGCTGGCGCTGCTGCGGGTCCATCACCACGGCCTCCCTCGGCGATATGCCGAAGAAGGGCGCGTCGAACTCCGCGGCACCGGTCAGGAAACCGCCCTCGCGGCAGTACGTGGTCCCCTGGGCGTCCGGATCGGGGTCGTACACACCGTCGGTGTCCCAGCCCCGGTCGGTGGGAAACGGCCCGACCGCGTCCGTACCCGTGGCGACCAGTTCCCACAGCGCCTCGGGCGAGTCGACGCCTCCGGGGTAACGGCAGGCCATGCCGACGATGGCGATCGGCTCGTGCTGGGCCGCCTCGAGTTCACGGTTGCGCCGTCGGAGCTTCTCAGCCTCCTTGACGGAGGCACGCAGGGCCTCCACCAACTTCTCGGGGGCGGCCTGGGAGGGGGACATGGGCATGAGCGGTTCTCCTCTCGGAGCGGCGGTGCGGTGGGGACGGCGTGGGGAGCCGGTGCGGGAGAGGGCGAAAGGCAGGGAACGACGCGGTCAGGAACCGGATTCACCGAGCGCGAGCGCGATCAGCGCGTCGCTGTCCAACTCGTCGATGGCGTCCAGGTCGGTGCCGTCGCCTCCCCCGGGACGCATCGCGGAGCCCGCCGCCAGTCCCGGTACCGCCGCCGGTTCCCGTACTGCCGCAGGGGACAGTGCCGGGACGGGTGCCGACGGGGAGGCCGCCGCTTCGTGGGCCTCGGTGAGGGCGAGCAGTTCGTCGAGCAGGCCCGCTTCCCTCAGGGTGTCCAGGGGCAACGATGTGAGCGCCGCCCTGATCCGCTCCTCGCTCGACGACTGTGCCGCGTCGCCTCGGGCTTCCAGCAACTGAGCCAGGTGAACACCCACCGCCTCCGGCGTCGGATGATCGAACACCAGGGTCGGCGGCACCTTCGCTCCCAGCGCCCGGCTCAGCCGAGTCGCCACTTCGACGGCTGTGAGGGAGCTGAAGCCGAGGTCTCTGAACGCCTGATCGGCCGGTACGGACTCGGGGCCCGTGTGCCCCAGCACGATGGCCACCTGACGGCGGACCAGGTCCAGCAGCAGTTCCTGACGCTCGGCCGGGCCCGCGGCGGTGAACCGTGCCAAGAGCTCACGTTCGCCGGCTCTCGTGTCCTCATGCCGCTCACCCACCGCGCCCACGCCCCGCAGGTCGCCGATCAGAGGGCTGGGCCGGAACGCGGTGAAGGACCGGGCGAACCGGGGCAGGTCGAGGTCCGCCACGGCCACACAGGTGTCGCCACGGTCCAGGGCGACACCAAGAGCCTCCACGGCGCGTTCGGGGGACATGACCCGCAGGCCGCGTTCCCGGAGGAACTCCTCGCCCTCGCCCTCGCCCATGCCTCCTCCGGCCCACAGGCCCCAGGCGATCGCGGTGGCCGACCGGCCGTCGGCGCGCCGCCGCTCGGCCAGCGCGTCGAGCGCCGCGTTCGCCGCGCCGTACGCGCTCTGCCCGCCGCTGCCCCAGACGCCGGCGCCGGACGTGAACAGCACGAAGGCGTCCAGATCGCGGTCACGGGTGAGCTGATCCAGGTGGTGTGCCCCGGCGACCTTGCCGCCGTACACGTCGGCCATACCCTCGGCCCGCAGGGCCAGGAACTCACCCGAATGCGGAACACCCGCGGTGTGGAAGACGGCGGTGGGCGGGTGCTCCTCCAGCAGCCCGGCCAGCGCCTCACGGTCGGCCACATCGCACGCCGCGACAGTGACCCGGGCACCGAGTCCGCCCAACTCCGCCACCAACTCGGCCGCCCCGGGCGCCTGTTCCCCACGACGACTGGTGAGCACCACATGCTCCGCACCACTCGCGGCCAGCCACCGCGCCACATGACCACCGAGCGCACCCGTGCCACCGGTCACCAACACCGTCCCACGCGGGGTGTACGCCGAGCCGCCGCCGGCCGCTCCCCCGGCGGGCGCAAGCCTGCGCCCGTAGACACCGGAAGCGCGTACGACCACCTGGTCCTCGGCACCCGCCTCGGACAACACCCAGGCCAGCAGTCGCAGGCACCTGGCGTCCGGCGCGTCGGGAAGGTCCACCATGCCTCCCCACAGGGAGGGCAGTTCCAGCGCGATCCCTCGGCCGATGCCCCACGCCTGCGCACCGGCCATACTCGGCCGTTCTCCTGCCGAGACGGCGACAGCCCGATGTGTGAGGGCCCACAGCCGGGCACGCGTACCAGCGTCGGACATCGCCTGTGCCAGCAGCATCGTGCCGACGGTGGCACGGTCCAGATCCGGGTGGTCCGGGTGGGGTCGCTCGTCCGTAGCCAGGAGGGAGAGGACGCCGTCCCACTGCCCGTCGAGCCGTGCGGCAAGACCCTCACGTCCCAGGGCCACAGGGTCGGCCACCATTCGCTCCACGGTGGTGCCGTGGTGGGTGAGCGCGTCGGCGATGTCGCCTGCCGGGCCCGGGTCCGCACCTTCCGGAACGACCAGCAGCCAACGCCCTGACAGCTGGGGGTTCCTGTCTGCCGAGAGCCCCTTCCAGACCACCCGGTAGCGCCACGCCTCACCGCCGGCAGACTCGGCGTCACGCAGGCCGTGGTCCAGACTCCGAGGGCTCGACTCCAGCCAGTAGTGCCGGTGTTGGAAGGGGTAGGTGGGCAGGTCGATGCGGGCCGCGGTGATGTTGTGCGTGGTGTAGGCGGCCTTCCAGTCGACGGCCACCCCTCGTACGAATGCTTCGGCTGCTGAGGTCCACCAGCGGTGCAGACCGCCCTCGTCGCGGCGCAGGCTGCCGACCACGACGGTGTCCTCGCGGCCCGGCCGGTCGGCCAGTTCCTGGATACCGATGGTCAGGACCGGGTGGGCGCTGGACTCGATGAACACACCGAACCCGTCCGACAAGAGCGCCTCGATGGTGTCGGCGAACCGGACCGGCCGGCGCAGATTCCGATACCAGTAAGCCCCGTCGGTCACCACCGGCCGGCCCGGCTCGACGGTGGAATAGAACGGAACCGACGGCTCCCGGGCCACCACCGGCGCCAGCAGACCCGCCAACTCGTCCTCGATGGCCTCCACTTGGGCGGAGTGGGAGGCGTAGTCGACCGGGATACGACGCGCCCGCAACCCCTCCCTCTCGCACTGCGCGACGAACTCACCGACCGCCTCCGCCTCGCCGGAGACCACGGTGATGGCAGGGCCGTTGACCGCCGCGACACCCAACCGGCCCACCCAGCCGGACAACCGCTCCTCCACGGCTTCCGCGGGAAGCGCAACAGACGCCATGCCGCCGGCGCCGGCCAGTACCCGGCCGATCACCTGCGACCGCAGCGCCACGACCCGCGCACCATCCTCCAGCGACAGCGCACCCGCGACGACCGCAGCCGCGATCTCCCCCTGCGAATGACCGACCACCGCATCAGGCACCACGCCCGCCGAGGCCCACACCTGAGCAAGTGACACCATCACCGCCCACGTCACCGGCTGCACCACATCCACCCGCTCCAGACCACCCCCGGAGCGCACTACTTCCAGCAGATCCCAGTCCACAAAAGGCGCCAAAGCCGCAGCACACTCGGCCATGCGGTCAGCGAACACCGGAGACGACTCCAACAGCGCCGCGCCCATACCCGCCCACTGCGTCCCCTGACCCGGAAACACCAACACAGCGCGACCCACCGGACCAGCCACCCCGGAGACGACCGGCGACCTCAACCCCTCCAACAACCCGTCACGGTCGGACGCCACCACCACCGCACGGTGAGCGAACACCGAACGCTGCGCCGCCGACCACCCCACCCCAGGAACATCCAGCCCATCGTCCCCGAGCACACATGACGCCAGACGCCCCAGTCCAGCGTCCAAGGCACCCGCCGACACACCCGACACCACCACCGGCACCGGAATACCAGTCAGCTGCGGCTGCACGTCCGCCTCCACCGCTGGAGCTTCCTCCAGGACCACATGCGCGTTCGTCCCGCTCACACCAAAGGCGGACACACCCGCCCGACGCGCACGCTCCACCGCCGGCCACTCCCGAGCCTCCGACAGCACCTCCACCCCACCCGATGACCAGTCCACCTGCGACGACGGCACCTCCGCATGCAGAGATTTCGGCAGCACACCGTGCCGCATCGCCATCACCATCTTGATCACACCCGCGACACCCGCCGCAGCCTGCGCATGACCGATGTTCGACTTCAACGACCCCAACCACAAAGGCCGCTCCACCGAACGTCCCTGCCCGTACACGGCCAGCAAGGCCTGCGCCTCGATCGGATCCCCCAACCGCGTCCCGGTGCCATGCGCCTCCACCACATCCACATCACCAGCAGACACACGCGCATCCCCCAACGCCCCACGAATCACCCGCTCCTGCGACGGACCATGCGGCGCCGTCAACCCATTCGACGCACCGTCCTGATTCACCGCCGAACCCCGCACCACCCCCAACACCCGATGCCCACGACGCCGCGCATCCGACAACCGCTCCACCACCAACAACCCCACACCTTCAGCGGGGCCGAATCCGTCCGCCGCGTCCGAGAACGCCTTGCACCGGCCGTCCGGGGCGACACCTCGTTGGCGCGAGAACTGCACGAAGACCGTTGGGGTCGCCATCACGGTGGCGCCGCCGGCCAGGGCGAGGTCGCACTCGCCGCGCCGCAGCGCCTGCACCGCCAGATGCAACGCCACCAACGACGACGAACACGCCGTATCCACCGACACCGCAGGACCCTCAAGTCCCAACACATACGAGATCCGACCCGAACTGAAGCTCACTACTCCACCGGTGAGCAGGTCGCCTTCCAGTTCGGCCGAGGAGGCGTCGACGTCCCTGGTGTAGCCGCCGTCCCACGCTCCGACGTAAACGCCGGTGCGGCTGCCGCGCAGGCTGTGGGGATCGATCCCAGCGCCTTCCAACGCCTCCCACGACGTCTCCAACAACAACCGCTGCTGCGGATCCATCGCCACCGCCTCACGCGGCGAAATACCGAAAAACCCCGCGTCGAACTCCCCCGCCCCATGCAAGAACCCACCCTCACGGGCGTACGTCTTGCCCACCGCGCCCGGATCGGGGTCGTACAGTCCCGCAACATCCCACCCACGGTCCACCGGGAACGGCGACACCGCATCCGTCCCCGCCACCACCAAGTCCCACAAGTCCTCCGCCGACGCCACCCCACCCGGGAAACGGCATCCGATACCCACAATCGCGATCGGCTCGTGGGCTCGGTCCTCGGTCTTCTTCAATCGTGTGGTGGCACGGTGGAGTTCGGTAGTGGCTCGCTTCAGATAGGCGCGCAGCTGCTGCTCGTCAGCCATGTTTCGTCACCCCGTGGTGTTTCGGATGGTCGGTGTGGGTGGGGACGGTTCAGAACCGGTCGTCGATGAACGCGAAGAGTTCTTCGTCGTCGGCGGCATCGAGCGTTCCGCTCACGTCGTCGTCGCCGTCCGGGTCGGTGAGGCCGCTCGTCGCGGCGTTGAGCTGGTCCCACAGCCCGGACAGGACGGCGAGCCGGTTCGTGATCTCGTCGCGTGCCGTGCCGTCGGGGACGGCGGTTTCCAGGGCTCCCTGATCGGCGAGGTGGACGAACAGCTTTTCCAGGCGGTCCAGTTCGCTCGTGAGAGAGACCTCGCCGCCCTCCGTCGGCGTGTCCGGGGCGAGCCGGGCGTGCAGGTGTCCGGCGAGTGCCTCAGGGGTGGGGTGGTCGAACACCAGGGTGGCGTTGAGCCGGAGACCGGTGGCGGCGGTGAGGCGGTTGCGCAGTTCCACCGCCGTCAGCGAGTCGAACCCCAAATCGCGGAAGCTGTGTTCGGCGTGGATCTCGCTGTTCTCCCTGTAACCGAGCACTGCGGCCGCATGGGTGCGTACGGCCTTCAGTACCGTCTCCAGCTGTTCGACGGCGGGGAGTTCGGCGATCCGGTGGCCGAGGGTCGTGTCGACCGTCGCCGTGTCCGGCTGCGCCGCCGCGGAGACCGGGAGCGAGCCGCGCCGGTCCCGGACCAGACCGCTCAGGAAGGGCGGCACCTTGCCCTGGGCGTGCAGCGTGGTCTGGTTGATGCGGATCGGGACCTGGAGCGCCTCGTCCCAGTGCTGTGCCTCGTCGAAGAGGGCCACGCCCTCGGCGTCGGTCAGGGGCAGGATGCCGCCGCGGGCGAGGCGACGGCGCATGTCGCGCTGGTCCAGGTGTTCCGCCATGCGGCTGTTGCGGGCCCACAGTCCCCAGGCGAGTGAGACGGCCGGCAGTCCCGTGCCGCGCCGGTACTGGGCGAAGGCGTCGACGAAGGCGTTGGCCGCGGCGTAGCTGCCCTGTCCGGGGCTGCCGAAGAGAGCGGAGGAGGACGAGTAGAGGACGAAGGCGGACAGGTCCAGGGCCTTGGTCAGCTCGTGGAGGTTGAGGACGGCGTCGACCTTGGGCCGGAGCACGGCGTCCATCCGCTCGGGAGTGAGCGAGGGCAGAGTGCTGTCGTCCAGGACTCCGGCCGTGTGCACGACGGCACGTAGCGGCTGTGCGGTCGGGATCGCGTCGATCAGGGCGGCGAGCTGGTCCCGGTCGGCCGCGTCGCAGGCCCGGATGGTGACCTGAGCGCCCAACTCGGTGAGTTCGCTCACGAGATCGGCCGCGCCGTCGGCCTCCTGGCCCTTGCGGCCGGCGATGACGAGGTGGCGTACGCCGTGCTCACCGACGAGGTGACGGGCGACGGCGCTGCCGAGCGTGCCCGTTCCACCGGTGATGAGCACGGTGCCGTGGGCGTCGAAGGCGGGCGGCATCGTGAGCACGAGCTTGCCGGTGTGCTTGCCCTGGCTGAGGGTGCGGAAGGCCCGCCGGGCCTGTCGTACGTCGTGGACGGTGAGCGGCAGCGGTCGCAGGATGCCGGCCTCGAACAGTTCCAGGAGTTCGGTCAGCATCTCGCCGACGGCCTCGGGTCCGGCCTGGACGAGGTCGAACGGCTGGTAGGTGGTGCCGGGGTGGGCCTCGGCGATGTGCCGGGGGTCCCGGACGTCGGCCTTGCCCAGTTCCAGGAAGTGGCCGCCTCGGGGCAGCAGGCGCAGTGAGGCGTCGACGAAGTCCCCGGCAAGGGAGTTGAGGACGATGTCGACGCCTTGGCCGTCGGTCGCCTCCAGGAACCGGTCGGCGAAGTCCAGGGTGCGGGAGTTCGCGATGTGCCGCTCGGGCACGCCGAGTTGGCGCAGGGTGTCCCACTTCGCGCTGCTCGCGGTCGTGTAGACGGTCAGACCGAGATGCCGGGCGAGTTGGAGTGCCGCCATGCCGACGCCTCCGGTCGCCGCGTGGATCAGCAGGGACTGGCCTCGCTCGGCCCGGGCGAGCCGGTTGAGGGCGTAGTGGGCGGTGAGGAAGACGGCGGGTACGGAGGCGGCTTGGGCATACGACCAGCCGTCCGGGATGCGGGCCACCATGCGGTGGTCGGCGACGGCGTTCGGGCCGAGGCCGCCGGTCCACATGCCCAGAACCCGGTCTCCCGGGGCGAAGGCAGTGACTCCGGGGCCTGTCTCGGTCACGACGCCTGCGCCCTCGGCACCCATGACGCCGTCGCCCGGGTACATGCCGAGCGCGATGAGCGTGTCTCGGAAGTTGAGGCCGGCGGCACGTACGGAGACGCGTATCTGGCCTGGCAGCAGATGCGCCAGGGTGTCGGGCGCCGGTGCGAGGCGCAGCCCTTCCAGGGTGCCGTCGCCGCCGGCCCCGAGCCGCCAGGCGGCGGCGTGAGCGGGATCGGCGGGCAGCTCCAGGGTGTCGAGGGTGGCCGGCCCCATGGCGGTCAGGCGGGGTGTGTGGATGTGCTCACCGCGGACGGCGAGTTGCGGTTCCCCGGAGGCCAGCGCGGCGGCCAGCGCGCTGCCGCTGACGGTGCCGTCGTCCGCGCCGAGGTCGAGCAGCACCATCCGGTCGGGTTCCTCGGACTGGGCGGAACGCACCAGGCCCCATGCGGAGGCGGACGCGGTGTCCCGCACCGTCTCACCGGGGTCGACGGCGACGGCGCCGCGGGTGACGAGGACCAGCTTGGACGGGAGCCGGTCGGCGTGCTTCAGCCACCTCTGGATGATGTCCAAGGTGTTGTCCAGGCTGGTGCGCACGGTTCGCGGGTCCGGAGCTCCGGCAAGTCGCGGGAGCGAGACGGCGACCGCGTCCGGGGCGGCGCCGTCCGTGGAGCAGGCGTCGACCAGTGACTCGATGTCCGGGTACGTGTCGCAGGCCCTGTCCGCGCCGGTGAGGGCGGCGGTCAGCCCGCAGTGGTCGTCACCGACGACGGCCCAGCGCTGGGCGGGCAGGGATTCAGGAGCCGACGGCTGCACCCAGTGGACCCGGTGGAGGGAGCCGCCGCCCTCTGCGGAACCGATGGCCCTTGTCCTCTCGGCGAGTTGCTCGACGGGGACCGGGCGTACGACGAGCTCGTCGATTTCCAGTACGGGCCTGCCCTCGCCGTCGGCACACACGAGGCGTACCGCCTCCGTGCCGACGCTCGAGACCGTGACGCGCAGTTGGTGTGCGCCGGTGGCGTGGAGGCGTACTCCGCGCAGGGCGAACGGCATGCGGGCCTGGTCGTCGGCGGGGAAGAACTCGCCCAGGCTCATGGCCTGGAGGGCGGCGTCCAGCAGGGCCGGGTGGATGTCGTGGGCACCGGCTTCGCCGGCATCCGGTCCGGGCAGGGCGACCTCCGCGTACACGGTGTCGCCGTCGCGCCACCCGGTGCGGAATCCGCGGAACGCGGGCCCGTAGTGGTAGCCGCGTTCCGCGAAGGCGTCGTAGAAGTCGGCGGGGTCCGGGAGACCTGCCGCCCGTGCCCCGATCGGTGGCCAGACACCTCCGGGCGCCGGTGAGGTGTCCCGTCCGTCTGTGGCCGGGGATTCGTCGGTGGCCGGGGTGACGGTGGCCTGGGCGTGCAGGATCCAGGACGACCGCGGTGGGACACCCGCCTCCCGGGAGTGCACGGTGACCGTGCGACGGCCTTCCTCGTCGGCCGCGCCGACCTGTAGGCGCAGTTCCACGGTGCCGGCACCAGCTCCGTCGCCATCTGTGGGGAGCACAAGGGGAGTTCGAAGGGCGAGTTCGTCGATCCGGCCGCAGCCGGACCGGGCACCCGCCCACAGGACGAGGTCGACGAAGGCGGTGGCGGGCAGCAGCACCGTGCCCAGCAGGGCGTGCTCGGCCAGCCACGGCTGGGTGTCCGTGCCCAGCCTGGCCGTGTAGACATGGCCGGCCGAGTCGGGGAGTTCCACACCTGCGCCGAGCAGGGCGTGGCCGGCGTCCGCCAGTCCGATCGAGGCGGTGTCGCCGCGCCGGGTGGGCGCGTGGTACCAGTAGCGCTGCCGTTGGAAGGGGTACGTGGGCAGGTCGACACGGCGTGCCGACGGTCCGTACAGCGCCTCGGCGTCGATGTCGACGCCCCGGCCGCATGCGGAGGCGAGCGCGAGGGCGAAGTTCCTCGTCCCGCCCTTCTCGCGGCGCAGGGTGTGCAGAACGGCGGCCGGAGCACCGGAGTCGGCGACGGTTTCCTCCAGCGACACGGCGAGCATGGGGTGCGGGCTGGACTCCAGGAACGCGTGGTGGCCGTCGGCGAGCAGGGCACGCGTCGCCCGTTCGAACTCGACCGGCTCGCGCATGTTGCGATACCAGTAGGCGGCGTCCAGTTCAGCGGTGTCGAGCAGTCCGCCGGTGACGGTCGAGTAGAACGGGATGCCGCAGGACCGGGGGGTGACCGGGGCCAGTTCCCGCATCAGCCTCGCCCGCAGCGCGTCGACCTGTGGGGAGTGCCCGGCCGTGTCCACACCGGGGATCGCCCGGGCGTGGACACCGTCGGCGTCCAGTTCCGCCAGCAGCTCTCGCAGGGCCTCGGGGTCGCCGGCCACCGCCGCCGTGCTCGGGCTGTTGACGGCCGCGACCGACAGGCGATCGCCGAAGCGGGCCAGGCGGGCGCGTACCTGCTCGGCCGGCAGCGACACGGCAGCCATGCCGCCCTTGCCCGCGAGAGTCAGCCACGCCTGGCTGCGCAGCGCCACGATCCTCGCCGAGTCCTCCAGGGAGAGCCCACCCGCGACGCAGGCTGCGGCGATCTCGCCCTGGGAATGACCGATGACGGCCGACGGCCGGACACCGGCCGCCCGCCAGCAGGCGGCCAGCGACACCATCATCGTGAACAGCACGGGCTGGACGACGTCGACCCTGCTCAGCGACGGCGCCCCCGGCACCTGCCTGAGTACGTCCAGGACCGACCAGTCGAGGAACTCGCCCAGTGCGGCATCGCACGCTGCCGCGGACTCGCGGAAGGCCGCGGAGTGCTCGAGCAGCCCTTCGGCCATGGCCGGCCACTGGGAACCCTGGCCGGGGAAGACGAATACCGTGCCGCCGTCCCCGGGTTGGGCGTGGAAGTGGGCCACGGACGAATGCTCCTGGCCGCGGGCGAGGGCGTGAAGCGCGTCGAGCAACTCCTCACGGTTCTCCCCGCCGACCACGGCACGGTGCTCGAAACGCGCGCGGGCGGTGAGCAGGGTGAGTCCGGCGTCCTCCGGGCGTATGCCGGAGTCTTCGAGGAGGGCGGCGCGCAGTCGGTCCGCCTGGTCGTGGAGCGCCGCTTCCGTACGGGCTGAGAGCACCAGCGGAACAAGGCCGTCCGGTTCGACCTGTTGCTGCAACTCCTGGACCTGTTGAGGTTGTTGGGGTTCGGAGGTGGTTGCTCCGACAGGAGACGGGACCTGGGCAGAAGGCGTGGCCTGGGCAGAGGCGGACGGGCGCGGGGCCTCCTCGATGAGGACATGCGCGTTGGTGCCGCTGATGCCGAAGGCGGACACCCCGGCGCGCCGGGGTTTGTCGCCCTCCCGCCATTCCACGGCCTCGGTGAGCAGGGCGACCGTGCCGGACGACCAGTCGACACGGGGAGTCGGTTCGTCTACATGCAGGGTCCGGGGCAGGACACCATGGCGCAGGGAGAGGATCGTCTTGATCATCCCCGCGACACCGGCCGCGGCCTGTGCGTGCCCGATGTTGGACTTCACCGACCCCAGCCACAGAGGCTTGTCGGGAGTCCGGGACGCACCGTACGTGGCCTGCAGGGCCTGGGCCTCGATGGGGTCGCCGAGCGGGGTGCCGGTGCCGTGCGCCTCCACGACATCGACGTCCCCGGCGCGGAGACCGGCGTCGGTGAGCGCCTGCCGGATGACCCGTTGCTGGGAAGGGCCGTTGGGGGCCGTGAGGCCGTTGCTGGCGCCGTCCTGGTTGACGGCCGAGCCCCGGACGACGGCCAGGACGGGGTGGCCGAGCCGTTCGGCGTCCGACAGCCGCTCCAGGAGCAGCACGCCCGCGCCCTCGCCGAGCACGACGCCGTCGGCCGCCCCGGCGAACGCCCTGGACCGGCTGCCGGGCGACAGCACGCGCTGCCGCGAGAACTCCACCAGCATCTCGGGCGTCGACATGACGGTCGCACCCCCGGCCAGTGCCATCGAGCACTCGCCGCGGCGCAGCGCCTGCACGGCCAGGTGCAGTGCCACCAGCGAGGCCGAGCACGCCGTGTCGACGGTCATGGCCGGGCCTTCGAGACCGAAGACGTACGAGAGCCGGCCGGACATCACACTGGCCGAGTTGCCGGTGCCGAGGTAGCCGTCGAAGGTCTCCTCACCGTTCTGCAGAAGGCCCAGGTAGTGCTGTCCGTTGGTGCCGACGAACACGCCGGTGCGGCTGCCGCGCAGCACGGCCGGGTCGATCCCGGCCCGCTCGAACGCCTCCCACGAGGTCTCCAGCATCAGACGCTGTTGCGGGTCCATCGCCACCGCCTCACGCGGCGAGATGCCGAAGAAGGCGGGTTCGAAGTCCGGTGCCTGGTGCAGGAATCCGCCTTCCCGGACGTAGGTACGGCCGCCCGCGTCCGGGTCGGCGTCGTACAACTCCTCCAGGTGCCAGCCCCGGTCGTCCGGGAACTCGCTGATCGCGTCGCCACCGTCCCTCAGCATCCGCCACAGTTCCTCGGGGGTGTTCACGCCACCGGGGAAGCGGCACGCCATCGACACGACGGCGATGGGCTCGGAATCGCGTCCGGACCGGGCGGCGGACGACCCGGCGGTCGCTGCGGAGCCAGTCGTGCTCGCGGTGGCGTCACCGTCGTGGTCGCCGACCTCCGTGTGACTCAGTGCCTCCTCCCGCAGATGGCGCGCGAGGGCGGTCGGGTCGGGATGGTCGAAGACGAGGGACGCGGAGAGCTTGAGGCCTGTGACATCCCTCAGGCGGTTGCGCAGTTCGACGGCGGTCACGGAGTTGAAGCCCAGGGCCTTGAACGGCTGCCTGACGTCGATCGCGTCGGGCGAGGACTGTCCCAGTACCGTCGCGGCATGGGTGCGTACCAGCCGCAGCAGGAACCTCAGTTGCTCCTCTTCGGACCTGTTCGCCAGGGACCGGACGATTTCGGGGCCGACGGTCGGGGAACCACCCGCCGTCGTCTCGGTGTCACTGGCCTCACTGTCGGAGGCTCGGATACGGCGTGTCTCGGAGAGCTCGCCGAAGAGCGCGGTCGGTCGTACGGCCTCGCGGGCGGACAGGAACCGCTCCCAGTCCACGGCTGCTACGGTCACGCCGCTCACGCCTCGGCCCACGGCACGGGAGAGGGCCTCGACGGCACGCTGCGGTTCGAGCGGGGCGAGCCCCGCCCGGCGCATCTCGGCAACGACCGTTGCCTGGACGCCCGTGGCCTCGCCGGTCTCCTCCTCGGCCGCGTCCTGCCACGGCGTCCAGGCCAGAGAGGTGAAGGGCAGACCACGGGCACTTCGCTGCTCGGCGAACGCGTCCAGGTGGGCCGTACCCGCCGCGTAGCCGCACTGACCTGCCCCGCCCCACACACCGGCGACGGACGAGAAGATGACGAAGGCATCGAGCTCGACGCCGTCCAGCAGGGCGTCGAGACGGGTGACAAGATCCGTCTTGGCGCGCACCGCATCGGCAAAGGCCGCCGGAGTGGTCTCCAGCAGGGTGCCCAGCGGCACCGCCGGTGGTACGGCGAGTACCGCGGTCGGCGTCCGGTCGGCGATCACCGCGCGCAGGGCGGCGTCGTCCTCCAGGCCGCAGGACACCACACTGACGCGCCCGCCCAGACCGGTTCCCTCGGCGGTCAAGGCCGGGAGGGAGGCAGCAGGGCCGGCGAGAACGACGTGCTCGGCGCCATCGGCGAGCAGGCGCCGGACCAGCGGCTCGGCCGTCGCCTCAGCGATCTCCCCGGTCACCAGTACCGTTTTACGGGGCCGCCAGCCGGGCCCTGTCGGGTCGGTCGTGGCACGGACGAGCCTGCGGCCGTACATCCCTGAGCCGCGTATCGCCAGTTGGTCCTCGACACCGGGAGCGGCCAGCGCGGCGGCGGCCCGCTGGAAGGCCCGAGGAGCAGGAACGGCAGCCGGACGGCCGGGGTCGGCGCCGAAGTCGATCAGCCCGCCCCAGGTATGGGGAGACTCCAAAGCCGCCACCCGGCCCAGCCCCCAGACCTGCGCCTGCTCGACTGACGGCTCCTCCCCCGGCATCGCGCCCACCGCGTTTCGCGTGACCGTCCAGAGCCGGGCGCCGACGGCCGAGTCGGCCAACGCCTGGATCAGCGTGAACGACGAGGCGACACCGAGTGACAGAGCCGGGTGGTCGGGATGCGTCCCCTCCGCCAGGGAGAGGAGGGAGACGATGCCCTGGAGCGGGGCGCCGTCCTGCTCGTCCGCTGCCCCCGCCAGCAGAGCACCGAGGCTGGAACGGTCGCAGGCCGGATCCACGGCGAGCCGCACGACACTGGCGCCTCGGTCGGCCAGGGCCCGGGTCATACCCTCCGCGATCTGTGCCGCGAACGCAGACTCCTCGAGCGTCTCCGGCAGCACGAGCATCCAGCGTCCCGACAGCCGTGCCCCACTCTCGTCCTCACGGAGTGCCTTCCACGACACGCGATAGGCCAGATCGTCGGTAGTGCCGTGTTCGGCGGACTCCAGCCAGTAGTGCTGGTGTTGGAAGGGGTAGGTGGGCAGGTCGACGCGGGCCGCGGTGATGTTGTGCGCGGTGTAGGCGGCCTTCCAGTCGACTCCCACGCCCCGTACGAATGCCTCCGCTACTGAGGTCCACCAGCGGTGCAGACCGCCCTCGTCGCGGCGCAGGCTGCCGACCACGACCGTGTCCTCACGGCCCGACCGGTCGGCCAGCTCCTGGATACCGATGGTCAGGACCGGGTGGGCGCTGGACTCGACGAACACCCCGAACCCGTCCGACAAGAGCGCCTCGATGGTGTCGGCGAACCGGACCGGCTGACGCAGATTCCGGTACCAGTAGGCCCCGTCCGTGTGCGCCTCACGGCCCGGCTCGACAGTGGAGTAGAACGGCGTGTGCGGCTCGCGGGCCACGACCGGGGCCAGCAGATCCGCCAACTCGTCCTTGATGGCTTCTACTTGGGCGGAGTGGGAGGCGTAGTCGACCGGGATACGACGTGCCCGCACCCCCTCCCTCTCGCACTGTGCGACGAACTCGCCGACCGCCTCCGCCTCACCCGACACCACGGTGATGGCAGGCCCGTTGACCGCCGCCACACCCAAACGGCCCGCCCAGCCGGACAGACGCTCCTCGACCGCCTCCACGGGGAGTGCGACCGAGGCCATACCTCCGGCGCCGGCCAGTTCCCGGCCGATCACCTGGGACCGCAGCGCCACCACCCGCGCACCATCCTGCAACGACAGCGCACCCGCCACGACCGCAGCGGCAATCTCACCCTGTGAATGGCCGACCACCGCATCAGGGGCGACACCTGCTGAGGCCCACACCGCGGCGAGTGACACCATCACCGCCCACGTCACCGGCTGCACCACGTCCACCCGCTCCAGACCAGTCCCGGAGCGCACCACCTCCCGCAGATCCCAGTCCACGAACGGGCCCAGCGCCTCCGCGCACTCGGCCATGCGGGCGGCGAACACCGGCGAGTCCTCGAGCAGGGCCGCGCCCATGCCCGCCCACTGCGTCCCTTGACCCGGGAACACCAGCACCGTGCGGCCCACCGGCCCAGCCACCACGCCAGAAACGACCGGCGACCTCAAACCAGAGACCAGCCCGTCGCGGTCGGATGCCACCACCACAGCCCGGTGAGCGAACACCGAACGCTGCGCAGCCGACCACCCCACCTCAGGAACATCCAGCCCGTCGTCCCCGAGCACCCGCGACGCCAGACGCCCCAACCCCGCATCCAAGGCACCCGCCGACACACCCGACACCACCACCGGCACCGGAACACCAGACAGCGCCGAAGCTGACCCAAGCTCCGCCTCCGCTTCCAAAGCCGGAGCCTCCTCCAGCACCACATGCGCGTTCGTCCCGCTCACACCAAAGGCGGACACACCTGCCCGACGCGCACGCTCCACCGCCGGCCACTCCCGCGCATCCGACAGGACCTCCACCCCACCCGATGACCAGTCCACCTGCGTCGACGGCACCTCGGCATGCAGAGATTTCGGCAGCACCCCGTGCTGCATCGCCATCACCATCTTGATCACGCCCGCGACACCCGCCGCAGCCTGCGCATGACCGATATTCGACTTCAACGACCCCAACCACAAAGGCCGCTCCACCGAACGTCCCTGCCCGTACACGGCCAGCAAGGCCTGGGCCTCGATCGGATCCCCCAACCGCGTCCCGGTGCCGTGCGCCTCTACCACATCCACCTCGGCAGCAGAGACCCGAGCGTCCGCCAACGCCCCACGAATCACCCGCTCCTGCGACGGACCATGCGGCGCCGTCAAACCGTTGCTCGCACCGTCCTGATTCACCGCCGAACCCCGCACCACCCCCAACACCCGATGCCCACGACGCCGCGCATCGGACAACCGCTCCACCACCAACAACCCCACACCCTCGGCCCAGCCCGTCCCATCAGCCGCATCCGAGAACGCCTTGCACCGCCCATCCACCGACAACCCACGCTGCCGCGAAAACTCAACAAACATCCCCGGCGACGCCATCACCGTCACACCACCAGCCAGAGCAAGATCACACTCACCCCGCCGCAACGCCTGCACCGCCAGATGCAACGCCACCAACGACGACGAACACGCCGTATCCACCGACACCGCAGGACCCTCAAGCCCCAACACATACGAAATCCGACCCGACGCCACACTTCCCGAAGTACCGGTGCCGAAGTACCCACCCATGTCGTCGGAAGCAGTGACGTGACCGTTGCCGTAGTCGTGGTACATCACTCCCGCGTAGACGCCGGTGCGGCTGCCGCGCAGGCTGTGGGGATCGATTCCGGCGCCCTCCAACGCCTCCCACGACGTCTCCAACAACAACCGCTGCTGCGGATCCATCGCCACCGCCTCACGCGGCGAAATACCGAAAAACCCCGCGTCGAACTCCCCCGCCCCATGCAAGAACCCACCCTCACGCACATACGACTTCCCAGCCGCACCCGGATCAGGGTCGTACAGTCCCGCGACGTCCCACCCACGGTTCGCCGGGAACGGCGACACCGCGTCCGTCCCCGCGACCACCAGGTCCCACAGGTCCTCCGCAGAAGCCACCCCACCCGGGAAACGGCACCCAATACCCACGATCGCAATCGGCTCGGCGTCCCGCTCCTCGGCTGCTCGCAGCCTCTCCTGGGTTTCGTGGAGTTCCGCCATGGCGCGGCGCAGGTATTCACGCAGCTTCGCCTCGGGATCGGTGGGACCGTTCGCGGAGTCGGAGTCGTTCGTGGACACAGCTCTCCTGAGAAGGTGTCGAGTGCGGTCGTCGTCGCCTCCGGCCGAGAACATCGGCCGGGTGGTCACTGCCGAGGTCGATCCTGGCGAAAGCCGTTGTCGAGCAGGGCGAACAACTCGTCGTCGGACGCCGTCCGTAGGCGATCGCCTACGGCCTCAGCGGCAGCGGCAGGGCCGGAATCTGCGAGACCCGGCTGCTCGTTTTCCGTGAGCGTCGCGAGCAGCGATTCGAGTCGCCGGGTGACTCGGGTCCGCAGGTCATCGTCGGCGGCGGCCCCGAGTGCGTCGTCGAGTTGGTCGTGGAGCCGGTCGAGGGTGTCGAGTACGGCGGTCTCCGAACCGGGCATCTCGCGGACCAGGTGGGCAGCGAGCGCCTGTGGGGTCGGATGGTCGAACACCACGGTGGCCGGCAGGCGCAGCCCTGTTGCGGCGGTGAGCCGGTTGCGCAGTTCGACAGCCGACAGCGAGTCGAAGCCGAGTTCCCGGAAGCTGCGGTCGAAGACGATCGCAGCTGTGTCCCCGTGTCCCAGTACGGCGGCGATGTCGGTCCGTAGGACGTCGGCCAGTACGGCCGTCCGTTCGGAGCGCGATGTCCCGGCCAGGCGTTCGGCGAGCGTGGGGGTGTCCTGGAGGCGCGGGTCGGGCTCGTTCACGCCGTTCGCCGCGTTCGTCCCGCTCGTCAGGGCCGTGGCACGCGCAGGTGCGGCGAGGGAGCGCAGCACTTCGGGTATCCGGTCTCGGGCGCTGCGGTCGCCGAGAGCTGTCGGGTCGACCCGCATGGGCAGGATCATCGCTGTGTCGCCGCCGACCGCGGCGTCGAGGGCGGCGAGGCCCTCGGCAGGGAGCAGCGGGGCGATCCCGATACGCCGTAGCCGGGCGCTGTCCACGGAGTTGAGTGTCTCGGCCATGCCGCTGTCCCACGGTCCCCAGGCCAGGGACACCGCCGCCAGCCCTTCGGCCCTGCGCCATACGGCGAGCGCGTCGAGGTACGCGTTGGCCGCCGCGTACCCGGATTGGCCCGCGCTGCCGAGGGTCGCGGCGGCGGAGGAGTAGAGCACGAAGGCGGAGAGTGGCGTCTCCAGGGTCAGTTCGTGGAGGTTCCAGGCCGCGTCGGCCTTGGGGCGCAGCACCCTGTCCAGGCGCTCGGCGTTCTGCGCGGTGACGATGCCGTCGTCCAGGACTCCGGCGGTGTGGACGACGGCGGTCAGCGGCCGGTCGGCGGGGATGCTGTCGAGTACGGCGAGCAGGGCATCGCGGTCTGCTGTGTCGCAGGCCACGACATCGGCATGGGCTCCCAGTTCGGCCAGCTCGGCCATGAGTTGCCCGGCGCCTGGTGTCTCGGCTCCGCGCCTGCTGAGCAGGAGCAGGTTCCGTACGCCGTGGGTGGCCGCAAGGTGCTTCGCCGCCATGGCACCCAGGCTGCCGGTGCCGCCGGTGATGAGGACGGTGCCTTCCTCGGGCCAGGCCGGCGCGCTCGTAGCCGGGTCGGCGCGCACGAGGGCGGGGTGGAGCAGGACACCTTCGCGGACGGCCAGTTGGCCGCCGAGCGCGGCGGCGCCGGTCAAGGCCCGCCGCGAGGCGGGTGCTTCGTCGATGTCCACCAAGGCGATACGGCCCGGGTGTTCGGCTTGTGCGGAACGCAGCAGCCCCCATGCGGTCGCGGCGCCGGGATCGATGCGGCCGTCCCCCGTGTCCACGGCTCGGCGGGTGACGAAGGTGAGCCGCGCATCGCCGTGGCGCTCGTCGGTGACCCATCGCTGGACGAGGGTGAGCGCCCGCAGGGCCATGTCGCGTGCCGCGTCCGGTCCGGGGTGCGAGCCCGGCGCCGGACCGAGGTCGACGACGAGGTGGAATCCGTCCCGGCCGCTCTCCTCGGCCGCCTTGGTGAAGAGGTCCTCGTCGGTGGTGTCGGCCCAGCGGACGCGGGTGTCCTCGTGGCGAGCCTGGGCCGCCGGCACCGTGCCGAGCGAGGTGGTCCACCGCAGCCGGTGGAGTGGCAGGTGTGCGGCTCCGGCCGCGGCGAGCCGGCCGGCGTCGGTACGGCGCAGGGCGAGCGCGTCCACGGTGAGGACCAGGCGTCCCTGGGGGTCGACGGCCGTGATCGTGACGGTCTCCGGTCCTGCGGCGGTGGGTGCGATGCGTACGCGCAGGATGTCGGCACCCCGGCCGTGCAACCTGGCGCCGTTCCAGGAGAAGGGCAGGAGTCCGTGTTCCAGGCCGAGGCCGGACGCGATGGCGTGGAGTGCGGCGTCCAGGAGCGCGGGGTGGACGGCGTAGCGACCGGCTTCGTCGGCGTACGCGCTGGGCAACCGCACTTCGGCGAACACCTCGGCGCCGCGCCGCCAGGCGGCGGACAGACCGCGGAAGGCAGGACCGTAACCGATCCCGGCCTCGGCGAAGCGCTCGTACTCGGTCGTGATGTCGAGCGGCGCGGCATCTTCCGGTGGCCAGGCCCCGTCGAGTCCGGGGTTCTCGGAATGCCGTTCACCCGGGCCCAGGGTGCCGGAGGCATGGCGGATCCACCGGCTTCCTCCCGGCGCGTCCGAGCGGGCTTGGTCCGAGTGGATCCGAAGGGTGCGGCTGCCGTGCTCGTCCGGGGCTCCGAGCACGACCCGCAGGCGTACTTCCGCGCCCGGCGGCAGCACCAGCGGGGTCTCGAAGGTCAGTTCCGTGACGGTGTTGTCCGCAGGAGCAACGGCGTCGGCGGCGTACTGCGCCAGCTCCAGGAGAGCGGTTCCGGGTACGACCACCTGACCCCCCACCGTGTGCTCGGCGAGCCACGGGAGGCGGGAGGTGGACAGCTGCCCCGTCCAGACAATGCCCTGCTCCTCGGGCAGGACCAGGCAGGCCGACAGCAGCGGATGCGGACTCTCGTCGAGCCCCATGGCGTTCGGGTCGAAGGCTGTCGGAGCGTCCAGCCAGTAACGCCGCCGCTGAAAGGGATAGGTGGGCAGGCCCGCCGCCAGCCGGTCGACGGCACCGACGGGGCGGTCGGCGAGGGTGACGGGCACCCCGTGGACATACGCCTCGGCCACCGCGCGGGTCACGGTGTCCCGCTCGCCGTGGCCCCGCCGCAACACCGGAATCGTGAGCGGAGTGCGGGAGGCGGCCTGTGGTGTGTCCTCGTCCAGGCATGAGCGCGCCATGGCCGTGAGCACCGCGTCGGGACCCAGCTCCAGGAACGCGTCGATACCGTCGGCGCGCAGAGCACGCACGCCGTCGAGGAACCGTACCGGCTGACGCACATGGCGGACCCAGTGGTCCGGGGTGCACGGGTCAGCGGCGGTGCCGTTCTCCAAGGTCAGGTTCGACATGAAAGGAAGCGTCGGTCGCCGGTAGTGCAATGCGCGAGCAACTCGTTCGAACTGTGTCAGCATGCCGTCCATGTGCGGCGAGTGGAACGCATGACTGACAGTGAGCCGCTTGGTGTCCCGGCCCCGTGATCGCCACAGCTCCACGAGTTCCAGTACGGCCTGCTCGTCGCCCGCGACGACGACCGAAGCCGGGCCGTTGACGGCCGCGAGCGCGACCTCCGTCTCCCGGCCCACCAGGCAGGGTGTCATCTCCGCCTCGCTCGCCGCGATTGCTGCCATCGCGCCCCCTTGGGGCAACCCCTGCATCAGCCGGCCGCGTGCGGTGACCAGGGCGCACGCGTCGGCGAGGTCGAGCACTCCGGCGACATGGGCGGCGGTGATCTCGCCGACGGAGTGCCCCATGACGGCGTCCGGCCGTATGCCCCATTCCTCGGTCAGCAGCCGGAAGAGGGCGACCTCCAGGGCGAAGAGCGCGGGCTGGGTGTAGTCCGTGCGGTCGAGCAAACCGGCTTCCCCGATCGCGGGCCCAGTCCCGGTCCCAGTCGCGGGCCCAGACCCGATCACGGCTCCGGCTCCGGCTCCGGCTCCGGCCGAGTTGAGAGCCGGCCCCGACTCCGCCTCCGACTCCGTTTCGCCGAACATCACGGTTCTCAGCGGCCGTTCGAGGTGGCGGTCCATCTCGGCCCAGATCTCGTCCATCGCCCGGGCGAAGACGGGGAAACGGGCGTAGAGCTCCCGCCCCGCGCCAGAACGCTGACTGCCCTGGCCGGAGAAGAGGAACGCCACCCGGCGGTCCCCGGACGCCACGCCGGTGACGAGGCGCGCGTCGGGCCCTTCCTCTCCCTCTGCGAGGTTCCGCAGCCCGTCCAGAAGGGTCTCGCGATCGTCGCCGAGGACGACGGCACGGTGACGGAAGGCGGTCCTGCGGTGGGCAAGGACACTCGCCAGAGCGGCCGGAGCCGCCGACAGACCGCTGAGGTGGGTGTGCAGTCGGCCGGCCTGGTCCCGCAGCGCATCGCTGTCCCGGCCCGAGAGCGTCCAGAGCACGGGCGTCGTGCCGGAGGAGACGGTCTGCGGTTCTGGAGCCGCCGCCGGATCCGGAACCGGTTCCTGCTCCTGCTCCTGCTCCGGAGCACTCTCCAGGATCACGTGCGCGTTGGTACCGCTCGCCCCGAAGGACGAGACACCAGCCCGCAGCGGCTCGCCGTCGGCCCGCCGGGGCCAGGGCCTGCGGTCGGTCAGCAGCCGAACCGCACCCGCCGACCAGTCCACATGCGACGACGGCGCATCCACATGCAGTGTCTTCGGCAGCACACCCTGCCCCATGGCGAGCACCGTTTTGATGATGCCCGCGACACCGGCCGCCGCCTGCGTGTGTCCGATGTTGGACTTCAGCGAACCGAGCCACAGCGGCCGGTCGGCAGGCCTCCCCCGGCCGTAGGCGGACAGCAGGGCCTGTGCCTCGATCGGGTCGCCCAGCCGGGTCCCCGTACCGTGCGCCTCGACCACGTCGACCTGGTCTGGACGCAAGCCGGCGTTGCTGAGCGCGTCACGGACGACCCGCTGTTGCGCCAGGCCGTTCGGCGCGGTCAGGCCGTTGCCGGCACCGTCCTGGTTGACCGCCGAGCCCCGGATGACGGCCAGTACCGGCCGGCCCTCGCGCCGGGCGTCGGAGAGTCGCTGCAACAGCACCATCCCTGCGCCCTCACCGAACCCCGTACCGTCGGCGGCGTCGGCGAAGGCCTTGCAGCGCCCGTCCTCGGCCAGCCCGCGCTGCCGGGAGAAGTCGATGAACATCGTCGGTGTCGACAGCACGGTCGCCCCGCCCGCCAGCGCGAGGTCGCACTCCCCCAGCCGAAGCGCCTGCGCGGCAAGATGCAGGGCGACCAGCGACGACGAGCAAGCCGTGTCGATCGTTACAGCCGGTCCCCGCAGTCCGAGGGTGTAAGAGACGCGGCCCGAAGCGACGCTTCCCGCACTGCCGTTGACCAGATAGCCCTCAAGGTCGGCAGGAGCACCGGACCGTGGCTGATGGATCAGGCGTGCGCCGTAGTCGTCGTACATCACGCCCGCGTACACGCCGGTGCGGCTGCCCCGTACGGTCGTCGGGTCGATCCCGGCACGTTCGAGAGCCTCCCATGACGTCTCCAGCAGCAGGCGTTGCTGCGGGTCCATGGCGAGGGCCTCGCGCGGCGAGATGCCGAAGAACTCGGGGTCGAAATCGGCGTGGTTGTCGAGGAATCCCCCTTCACGGGCGTAGCTCGTACCCCGGGAGTCCGGGTCGGGATCGTAAAGCGCGTCCAGGTCCCAGCCGCGGTCCTCGGGCAGGCCGGACACGGCATCCGTGCCTGTCTCAAGAAGGCGCCACAGATCCTCGGGGCTCGTCACGCCGCCGGGGAGCCGACAGCTCATCGACACGATGGCGATGGGTTCACGGGCGCCGTCCTCCAGCGCCTGGAGCCGCTCGCGGGTGGCCAGCAACTCGGTGGTGAGCCGCTTGAGGTACTCCCGCGCCTTGGATTCCCGCGCTGCGGGGTCCCGAGTCGAGGCGGCGGCGTCGGCGGCGCGAGAGCCGACGTTCCGGCTGCCGGGATTCCTGGCGTCGGTCTTCCGAGCGTCGGTGTCCGGGGCATCGGTCTTCCGGGCATCGGTCTTCCGGGGCTCTTCGCGTCGGCCGTCGCTGTTCACAGTTGCTCCTCGATGAAGGCGAAGAGGTCGTCATCGCTGACGGAGTTGAGCCGTTCCTCGACCGCGGCCCGGGAACCGGCAGGGTCTTCGGCAGACCCACCGGCCGACCCCGCCGGAGCCGCGCCGGTGGCACCGACCGCCGTGAGCGCCTCCTGCAGATGCATACGGACCACGTCTCGCCTGCTGTCGTCCGCGTCCATGCCGGCCACGGCGGTCAGCAGGGCCTCCAGGCTCGTCAGAACGGCGGCACCCGCGTCCTCGGGCCCCGCGTCGAGGCCCAGTTCCGCGCCGATGTGCTCCGCGACGGCCTGGGGCGTCGGGTGGTCGAACACGACGGTCGCGGGGAACCGCAGTCCGGTGACGGTGTTCAGCCGGTTCCGCAGTTCCACGGACATGAGCGAGTCGAACCCGCTCTCCCGGAAGGGGCGTGCGGGTTCCACCGCGTCGGGACCGGAGGAGCCGAGGACCTTCGCCACCTGGGTTCTGACCAGAGTGAGCAGTTCACGACCACGAGCCGGTTCGGCCAGGGCCGCCAGCCGCTCGGCCAGTTCCCGAGGCGGGAGGGCCGACGAGGCACCGCCGACTTCGGTGGCCGACACCTCGTTCCGCGCCGTCGGCCCATGCCTGTCCGTTCGCCGCACCACGGTCGCCGGTACCAGTGCCCGCAGCAGTATGGGAACGGCGTCAGGACCGCTCGCGGCCCACTCCCTGCCCAGCGCGGCCGAATCCAGCCTCATCGGTACGAGCAGGGCGTGGTCCGGCGCCAGCGCGAGGGCGCGGTCGAAGAGCGCGAGCCCCTGCTCGTTCGTCATCGGTGCGATGCCCGAGCGCCTCATGCGCCGCAGATCGCGCTCGGCGAGGTGCTCCGTCATCCCGCTGGCCTCACCCCACAGGCCCCACGCGAGGGACAACGCGGGCAGTCCGGAGGCGCGACGATGGTGCGCCAACGCGTCGACGAACGTGTTCGCAGCGGCGTAGTTTCCCTGTCCCGGCCGGCCGAGGAGACCCGCCGCCCCGGAGAACAGCGCGAACACGGCCAACTGCCGGTCCGCTGTGAGTTCGTGCAGGTGGATCGCGGCGTCGGCCTTGGAACGCAGTACGGCATCGATTCGCCCCGGGTCGAGCGCCGTGACCGCACCGTCGTCGAGAACGCCGGCCGCGTGCACCACGCCGGTGAGCGGACGCGTGGGTGGTATGCCCGAGAGCGCCGAGAGCAGCGCGCCGCGGTCAGCCGCGTCGCAGGCGACGAGTTCCGGCTCGGCGCCCCGCTCACGCAACTCCGCCAACAACTCGCGCGCGCCCGGTGCGCCAGGACCGCTGCGGCTCAGCAGGAGCAGATGACGTACGCCGTGACGCTCCACCAGATGCCGTGCGAGCAGCCTGCCCAGCGTGCCCGTGGCCCCGGTGACCAGCACGGTGCCGTCACCGAGGCGAGGACCGTCGGCCGCCACGCCGGGCTCGCCGGCCAGGCCGTCCGGCGTGTGCACACGCGCGAGTGACGGCACGTACATCGCGCCCCCACGGACCGCCAGCTGGGGCGGCCCCTCGGAGATCATGCTCAGGGCGGTCGGGACCGACGCCACCGAAGCCACGTCCGCGTCCATGTCGACGAGTCCGAAGCGCCCGGGATGCTCGGACTGTGCCGAACGCAGCAGCCCCCACAGGCCCGAGCCGGGCAGGTCCGTCACGTCCTCGTCCGCACCGACCGCAACCGCGTGCTCGGTCAGTACGACGAGTCGTACGTCCGCGAACCGCGCGTCGGCGAGCCACTCCTGGACGAACGCCAGCCCCTCGTACAGCGCCTCCCGAAGCCCTTCGGCGAGGGGCTGCCGCGCCCGCGCTCCGGTTGCCTGCCCGAAGGAGACCACAACCGTCTCCGGTGAGGGACCGCCTGCGTCGAGCGCCCGGCGGAGGTCATCCAGGCCCGGATACGCGGTGAACTCCGCACCTCCACCAGCGCCCGCCACCTGCCCGGAGACCCCAGCCGGACCGAAACGGTCGTCGCTCCCGATCAGCGCCCAGCGGCCCGGCGCGCCGCCGGACGGCTCGCTGGCGCGCCAGACGACCTCGTAGAGGGGAGCCGCAGCCGCGGAGCTCCCCAGGAGGGCGGCCAGCCGGGCACGTTCGATGGGACGCATGGCCAGCGCTTCGAGGGAGAAGACCGGATCGCCCGTGAGATCCACGGCCTGGCACGACAGCGCTCCGTCGTCGTCCAGAGCCAACCGGACTCGCACGGTGTCAGCACCCGACGAGTGGACGGCGACACCACGCCAGGCGAACGGCAACAGCATGCTGTCCGCAGGTACGTCGAACAGACCGCCCGCGATCCACGGCTGAAGCGCGGCGTCCAGAAGCGCGGGATGCACTGCGTAGTGGGAAGCGTCGGCAGCCACGCGAGCGGGGAGCCGCACCTCCGCGAAGATCTCCCCCTCGCGGCGCCACACCGCCTCCATACCGGCGAACACGTCGCCGTACTCGTACCCGAGTGCCGAGAACCGGTCGTACAGCACCGCCGGCTCCACCTCCACGGCGTCCGCGGGCGGCCATGCCGCGCTGCCCCATGCCACGTGAGCGGGTTGCGGCTTCGGCGGGCCCACCGGGTTGAGCACACCGACCGCGTGCCGCGTCCAGGGGACGTCGTCCGTGTCCGCGCCGAGGCCACCGACACCGGCGGCAGCCGGATGGTCGTCCGGCCGCGCGTATACGGAGAGGTGTCGCCGGCCCGAGTCGTCGGCATCCCCGACGCGCACCTGGATGTGCACCCCGCCGCGCTCCGGCAGGACCAGCGGAGCCCGCACCTCCAGCTCCTCGACCGCAGCGCATCCGGCTACCGAGGCGGCGTGCAGGGCGAGTTCGACAAAGGCGGTGCCCGGCAGCAGTGCGGTGCCCAGAACCGCGTGGTCGGTCATCCACGCGTGCGCTGCGAGCGAGAGCCGACCCGCGAGCAGCAACTCACCGGAGTCGGCCAGCCGAAGGGCACCGCCGACAAGAGGATGCTCCTGCCAAGTCATGCCGAACCGTGCGGCCGCGACTTCACCGACACCGGCGGGAGAGGTCTCGGCCCAGTAGTGCCGGCGTTGGAAGGGGTAGGTGGGCAGGTCGATGCGGGCCGCGGTGAGCTTGTGCGCGGTGTAGGCGGCCTTCCAGTCGACGGCCACGCCCCGTACGAATGCTTCGGCGGCCGAGGTCCACCAGCGGTGCAGGCCTCCTTCGTCGCGGCGCAGGCTGCCGACCACGACGGTGTCCTCACGGCCCGCCGCATCGGCCAGTTCCTGGATACCGATGGTCAGGACCGGGTGGGCGCTGGACTCGATGAACACACCGAACCCGTCCGACAAGAGCGCCTCGATGGTGTCGGCGAACCGGACCGGCTGACGCAGATTCCGGTACCAGTAGCCACCGTCCGTGCGCGCCTCACGGCCCGGCTCCACGGTGGAATAGAACGGCGTGTGCGGCTCCCGGGCCACCACCGGGGCCAGCAGATCCGCCAACTCGTCCTTGATGGCCTCCACTTGGGCGGAGTGGGAGGCGTAGTCGACCGGGATACGACGTGCCCGCACCCCCTCCCTCTCGCACTGCGCGACGAACTCGCCTACTGCATCCGCCTCGCCGGAGACCACGGTGATGGCAGGGCCGTTGACCGCCGCGACACCCAAACGACCTGCCCAGCCGACGAGACGCTCCTCCACGGTTTCCGCGGGGAGCGCGATCGAGGCCATACCGCCTGCACCGGCCAGTACCCGGCCGATCACCTGCGACCGCAACGCCACCACCCGCGCACCATCACCCAGCGACAGCGCACCCGCGACAACCGCCGCCGCGATCTCGCCCTGCGAATGGCCGACGACCGCATCCGGTGAGACTCCCGCCGAAGCCCACAGCTCCGCGAGTGACACCATCACCGCCCACGTCACCGGCTGCACCACATCCACCCGTTCCAGACCATCCCCGGAGCGCACCACCTCCAGCAGATCCCAGTCCACAAACAGGCCCAAAGCCGCAGCACACTCAGCCATGCGGGCAGCGAACACCGGAGACGACTCCAACAGCGCCGCGCCCATACCCGCCCACTGCGTCCCCTGACCCGGAAACACCAACACCGTGCGACCCACCGGACCAGCCACACCGGAGACCACCGGCGACCTCAAACCCTCCAACAACCCGTCACGGGCGGACGCCACCACCACAGCCCGGTGAGCGAACACCGACCGCTGCGCAGCCGACCACCCCACCTCAGGAACATCCAGCCCGTCGTCCCCGAGCACACGTGACGCCAGACGCTCCAGCCCTGCATCCAACGCGCTCGCCGACGCGCCCGACATCACCACCGGCACCGGATCATCGGAGCGTGCCGGAACCGGATTCACGGCGGAGTCGGTCAGCGCCTCCGGATCGTCCAACGGCGCCTGCTCCAGCACCACATGCGCGTTCGTCCCACTGACACCGAACGCGGACACCCCAGCCCGACGCGCACGGTCCACCGCCGGCCACGCCCGAGCCTGCGACAGCACCTCCACCCCACCGGACGACCAGTCCACTCGCGACGACGGCACCTCGGCGTGCAGAGATTTCGGCAGCACCCCGTGCTGCATCGCCATCACCATCTTGATCACGCCCGCGACACCCGCCGCAGCCTGCGCATGACCGATATTCGACTTCAACGACCCCAGCCACAACGGCCGCTCCACCGGCCGGTCCTGCCCGTACACGGCGAGCAAGGCGTGCGCCTCGATCGGATCCCCCAACCGCGTCCCGGTGCCGTGCGCCTCTACCACATCCACCTCGGCAGCAGAGACCCGAGCGTCCGCCAACGCCCCACGAATCACCCGCTCCTGCGACGGACCATGCGGCGCCGTCAAACCGTTGCTCGCACCGTCCTGATTCACCGCCGAACCCCGCACCACCCCCAACACCCGATGCCCGCGACGCCGCGCATCGGACAACCGCTCCACCACCAACAACCCCACACCCTCGGCCCAGCCCGTCCCATCAGCCGCATCCGAGAACGCCTTGCACCGCCCATCCACCGACAACCCACGCTGCCGCGAAAACTCAACAAACAGACCAGGAGCGGCCATCACGGTGGCGCCACCGGCCAGGGCGAGGTCGCACTCGCCGCGCCGCAGCGCCTGCACCGCCAGATGCAACGCCACCAACGACGACGAACACGCCGTATCCACCGACACCGCAGGACCCTCAAGCCCCAACACGTACGAGATTCGACCCGACGCCACGCTCGCCGACTTACCGGTCAGCAGGTAGCCCTCGTGTTCCTCGGAAGCCTCGTGCAGTCGGGCTGCGTACTCCTGGTGTGTGAGCCCCGCGTAGACGCCGGTGCGGCTGCCGCGCAGGCTGTGGGGATCGATCCCAGCGCCTTCCAACGCCTCCCACGACGTCTCCAACAACAACCGCTGCTGCGGATCCATCGCCACCGCCTCACGCGGCGAAATCCCAAAAAACCCCGCATCGAACTCCCCCGCCCCATGCAAAAACCCACCCTCACGGGCGTACGTCTTGCCAGGTGTGCCGGGCTCCGGGGAGTAGATCGCGTCGAAGTCCCAGCCACGGTCCGTGGGGGGTGCTCCGATGACGTCCCGCTCACCCAGCACCAGTTCCCACAGCGCTTCGGGCGTGTCGACGTCGCCCGGGAACCGGCAGGCCATGCCGACGATCGCGATCAGTTCGTCGTCCTTGGCGGCCTCGAACACCTCGGGGAGGCGCCCGGCCGGCTTTGATTCCCCGTCGCCCGCGAACCTGGAGAGGATGAACCCGGCGAGGGCCGAGGGGCTCGGGTAGTCGAAGGCGATGGTTGTGGGAAGGGACAACCCGGTGGTGGCGTTGACGCGGTTTCGCAGCTCCAGCGCGGTGAGCGAGTCGAAGCCGACCTCCTTGAAGGCCCGACCCGCACCGATGGCGTCCGTGGTGCTGTGCCGCAGTACCGCCGCGGCCTCGCTCCGGATCAACTCGACGAGCCGGTGGAGGCGCTCTGCCTCGGTGCGGCCGTCCAGGAGCTCAGCCAGTCCGGCTGCGCCGGGTTGGGTCGCGCGTTTCCGGAGGGCCGCGTCCAGCGCCTCGCGCGCCTCCCGCACTGTCGAGAAGAGAGGGGTCGGCCGTACCGCTTCGGTGTTCGGCGCGAACCGCTCCCAGTCGACGGCGGCGACGGTCACACAGGTGTCGTCCCTGTCCAGGGCCTGCTGCAGGGCTTCGATGGCGTGTACGGGGTCCATGGCGTCGATACCGCGCCGGACGAGGCCCTCCTCGCCAGTTCCCTCCGCCATTCCACCGCCGGCCCACAGGCCCCAGGCGATCGACGTACCGTGCCGTCCGTCGGCACGGCGGCGCTCGGCCAGCGCGTCAAGGGCGGCGTTGGCGGCGGCGTAGGCGGCCTGACCTCCGTTGCCCCACACGCCCGCGATCGAGGAGAACAGCACGAAGGCGTCCAAGTCCCGGTCAGCGGTCAGCTCGTGCAGCAACTCGGCGGCATCCGCCTTGGGACGGCTGGCGACAGCGAGGCTCTCGGCCGACAGACCGTCGATCACTCCATCGTCGAGTACGCCCGCGGTGTGGAAGACGGCGGTGGGCGGGTGCTCCTCCAGCAGCCCGGCCAGCGCCTCACGGTCGGCCACATCGCACGCCGCGACAGTGACCCGGGCTCCGAGACCGCCCAACTCCGCCACCAACTCGGCCACACCCGGCGCTTCCTGCCCACGCCGGCTGGTGAGCACCACATGCTCCGCACCGCTCACGGCCAGCCACCGCGCCACATGACCACCGAGCGCACCCGTGCCACCGGTCACCAACACCGTCCCACGCGGCCGCCAACGCGTGCGGGTCGAGCCCTGAGCGCGTACGACCCGACGCCCGTACGCCCCTGCGTTCCGGATCGCCATCTCGTCCTCGGTGCCGTCGGCGTTCGCGGCCCCTCCGAGAACAGCGGCCATACGGCCCAGGAGGCGCCGGTCCGTCGAAGTCGAGGGCAGATCGATCAAGCCGCCCCAGACCTCGGGGAGTTCAAGGGCCGCAACTCGGCCGAACCCCCAGAGCCGGGCGCCCGCGTCGTCGGGAACTTCACCCGGCAAGGCAGCTACAGCCCCCTGGGTCAGGGCCCATACCCGGCCGCCCAGACCCACGTCCTTCACTGCCTGGACAAGGGAGACGGACGCCGCCACGGAGGAAGGCGAGTGCGATAGCCCGAGTAGTGACAGCACTCCCTCGACAGGCGGTGCCTCGCCGTCCGTACGCCGTCCCGTGAGCAGCTCCGCGAAGTGGGCGCGGTCGGCACTCAGCGGCACGGATATGCCTTCGACGGTGGCGCCCTGGTGGGTGATTGCGTCGCTGATGTCGCCGGCCAAGTCCGAGTCGACACCCTCCGGAACGACCAGCAGCCAACGCCCTGACAGCTCGGGGTTCCTGTCTGCCGAGAGCCCCTTCCAGACCACCCGGTACCGCCACGCCTCACCGCCAGCAGACTCGGCGTCACGCAGGCCGTGGTCCAGACTCCGAGGGCTCGACTCCAGCCAGTAGTGCTGGCGTTGGAAGGGGTAAGTGGGCAGGTCGATGCGGGCTGCGGTGAGGTTGTGCGTGGTGTAGGCGGCCTTCCAGTCGACGGCCACGCCCCGTACGAATGCCTCCGCTGCTGAGGTCCACCAGCGGTGCAGGCCGCCTTCGTCGCGGCGCAGGCTGCCGACCACGACGGTGTCCTCGCGGCCCGCCTGGTCGGCCAGTTCCTGGATACCGATGGTCAGGACCGGGTGGGCGCTGGACTCGATGAACGCACCGAACCCGTCCGACAACAGCGCCTCGATGGTGTCGGCGAACCGGACCGGCTGACGCAGATTCCGGTACCAGTAGGCCCCGTCTGTGCGCGCCTCACGGCCCGGCTCGACAGTGGAGTAGAACGGCGTGTGCGGCTCCCGGGCCACCACCGGGGCCAGCAGATCCGCCAACTCGTCCTCGATGGCCTCCACTTGGGCGGAGTGGGAGGCGTAGTCGACCGGGATACGACGCGCCCGCAACCCCTCCCTCTCGCACTGCGCGACGAACTCACCGACCGCATCCGCCTCACCCGACACCACGGTGATGGCAGGCCCGTTGACCGCCGCCACACCCAAACGGCCCGCCCAGCCAGCCAGACGTTCCTCCACCGCCTCCACGGAGAGTGCCACCGAGGCCATGCCGCCGGCACCAGCCAGCACCCGGCCGATCACCTGCGACCGCAACGCCACCACCCGCGCACCATCACCCAGCGACAACGCACCTGCCACGACCGCAGCGGCAATCTCACCCTGCGAATGGCCGACCACCGCATCAGGCACCACGCCCGCCGAGGCCCACACCTGAGCCAGTGACACCATCACCGCCCATGTGACCGGCTGCACCACATCCACCCGCTCCAGACCATCGCCGGAGCGCACGACTTCCAGCAGATCCCACTCCACAAACGGGCCCAGCGCCTCCGCGCACTCCGCCATCCGGGCAGCAAACACGGGCGACGACTCCAGCAAAGCAGCGCCCATGCCCGCCCACTGCGTCCCCTGCCCCGGGAACACCAGCACCGTGCGCCCGACCGGCCCAGCCACCCCGGAGACGACCGGCGACCTCAAACCCTCCAGCAGGCCCTCACGGTCAGACGCCACCACCACAGCCCGATGAGCGAACACCGAACGCTGCGCCGCCGACCACCCCACCTCAGGAACATCCAGCCCGCCGTCCCCGGCCAGACGGGACGCCAAGCGCTCCAGCCCTGCATCCAACGCACCTGCCGACGCGCCCGACACCACCACCGGCACGGGCCCTGCTGCCAACTGCGGCTCAGACTCAACCGCCAGATCCGGAGCCTGCTCCAGCACCACATGCGCGTTCGTCCCACTGACACCGAACGCGGACACACCTGCCCGACGCGCACGCTCCACCGCCGGCCACTCCCGCGCATCCGACAGCACTTCCACCCCACCGGACGACCAGTCCACCTGCGACGACGGCACTTCCGCATGCAGGGACTTGGGCAGCACACCGTGCCGCATCGCCATCACCATCTTGATCACACCCGCGACACCCGCCGCAGCCTGCGCATGACCGATGTTCGACTTCAACGACCCCAACCACAACGGCCGCTCCACCGGCCGGTCCTGCCCGTAGACCGCCAGCAATGCCTGCGCCTCGATCGGATCCCCCAACCGCGTGCCGGTGCCGTGCGCCTCCACCACATCCACCTCGGCAGCAGAGACCCGAGCATCCCCCAACGCCCCACGAATCACCCGCTCCTGCGACGGACCATGCGGCGCCGTCAACCCATTCGACGCACCGTCCTGATTCACCGCCGAACCCCGCACCACCCCCAACACCCGATGCCCACCACGGAGCGCATCGGACAACCGCTCCACCACCAACAACCCCACACCCTCGGCCCAGCCCGTCCCGTCAGCCGCATCCGAGAACGCCTTGCACCGCCCATCCACCGACAACCCACGCTGCCGCGAAAACTCAACAAACATCCCCGGCGACGCCATCACCGTCACACCACCGGCCAGGGCGAGGTCGCACTCACCCCGCCGCAACGCCTGCACCGCCAGATGCAACGCCACCAACGACGACGAACACGCCGTATCCACCGACACCGCAGGACCCTCAAGCCCCAACACATACGAAATCCGACCCGACGCCACACTCGCCGTATTACCCGTCAGCAGGTAGCCCTCGTGGCCAGTGGCCTGCTCATAGAGACGGGGCCCGTATTCCTGCGACATGGCTCCGACGTAGACGCCGGTCTGTGATCCGCGCAGGCTGTGGGGGTCGATCCCCGCGTCCTCCAACGCCTCCCACGACGTCTCCAACAACAACCGCTGCTGCGGATCCATCGCCACCGCCTCACGCGGCGAAATACCAAAAAACCCCGCGTCAAACTCCCCCGCCCCATGCAAGAACCCACCCTCACGCGCGTACGTCTTGCCCACCGCACCCGGATCGGGGTCGTACAGTCCCGCAACATCCCACCCACGATCCACCGGGAACGGCGACACCGCATCCGTCCCCGCCACCACCAAGTCCCACAAGTCCTCCGCCGACGCCACCCCACCCGGGAAACGGCACCCCATACCCACAATCGCAATCGGCTCGGCGTCGGTGGCCGCCGTGACGGGACGAACGGGTTGCTGTGTGAAGGTCGTTCCGCTCCCACCGTTGAGCTGGGCCTGGATATGGCGGGCCAGGGACAGCGGGGTCGGGTGGTCGTAGGCCATGGAGCTGGGCAGCCGAAGGCCCGTGGCCGCGTTCAGCCGATTGCGCAGTTCAACACTTGTGAGCGACTCGAAGCCCTGCTCCTTGAAGGTGCGTTCGGCGACGATGTCGTCCGCCGTCCCCCTGCCGAGAGCAGCAACCGCGTGGGTCCGAATGGCAGCGAGCAGGAGCCTTTCCCGCTCTCCCTCGCTCAGCCCGTCGAGCTCGCGGCGCAGAGAGGTGTCCGACGCGCGAGGCCCCTCCGGCACCGCGCTCGCTGTGTCCTCCGCGATATCGAACCAGTAGTGCTGGCGTTGGAAGGGGTAAGTGGGCAGGTCGACGCGGGCCGCGGTGATGTTTTGCGCGGTGTAGACGGCCTTCCAGTCGACGGCCACGCCACGCACGAACGCTTCGGCCGCTGAGGTCCACCAGCGGTGCAGGCCGCCTTCGTCGCGGCGCAGGCTGCCGACCACGACGGTTTCCTCGCGGCCCGCCCGGTCGGCCAGTTCCTGGATACCGATCGTCAGGACCGGGTGGGCGCTGGACTCGATGAACGCACCGAACCCGTCCGACAAGAGCGCCTCGATGGTGTCTGCGAACCGGACGGGCTGACGCAGATTGCGGTACCAGTAAGACCCGTCCGTGACCACCGGCCGGCCTGGATCGACAGTGGAATAGAACGGAACCGACGGCTCGCGGGCGACTACCGGGGCCAGCAGGTCCGCCAACTCGTCCTTGATGGCTTCTACTTGGGCGGAGTGGGAGGCGTAGTCAACCGGGATACGACGTGCCCGCACCCCCTCCCTCTCGCACTGTGCGACGAACTCGCCGACCGCCTCCGCCTCACCCGACACCACGGTGATGGCTGGGCCGTTGACCGCCGCGACACCCAAACGACCTGCCCAGCCGACGAGACGCTCCTCCACGGTTTCCGCGGGGAGCGCGATCGAGGCCATACCGCCTGCACCGGCCAGTACCCGGCCGATCACCTGCGACCGCAACGCCACCACCCGCGCACCGTCCTGCAACGACAGCGCGCCGGCGACGACCGCAGCGGCAATCTCACCCTGTGAATGGCCGACGACCGCATCCGGTGTTACTCCCGCCGAGGCCCACAGCTCCGCGAGCGACACCATCACCGCCCACGTCACCGGCTGCACCACGTCCACGCGCTCCAGACCACGCCCGGAGCGCACTACTTCCAGCAGATCCCAGTCCACAAAAGGCGCCAAAGCCGCAGCACACTCGGCCATGCGGTCAGCGAACACCGGAGACGACTCCAACAGCGCCGCGCCCATGCCCGCCCACTGCGTCCCCTGCCCCGGAAACACCAACACCGTGCGGCCCACCGGACCAGCCACACCGGAGACCACCGGCGACCTCAAACCCTCCAGCAGGCCCTCACGCTCGGATGCCACCACCACAGCCCGGTGAGCGAACACCGAACGCTGCGCCGCCGACCACCCCACCTCACCAACACCCAGCCCGCCGTCCCCGAGCACACGTGACGCCAGACGCCCCAACCCCGCGTCCAAGGCACCCGCCGACACACCCGACACCACCACCGGCACCGGCACCGGCACCGGCACCGGCACACCAGCCAACCGCGACTCGCACTCCACCTCCACAGCCGAAGCCGAAGCCGAAGCCGGGACCGGAGCCTCCTCCACCACCACATGCGCATTGGTCCCGCCCATACCGAACGCCGACACCCCCGCGACGCGCCGCATGCCCATTTCCTCGGTCCACGGCTCCAAGGCGGTCTGCACACCCATGTGCAGCTGCTCCATCGGGATGTCCGGGTTCGGTACCCGGTAGTTGAGGCTGGGCGGCAGCACTCCCTCGCGTACGCACAGCGCGGCCTTCAGCAGACCGACGATGCCGGCCGCGCCTTCCAGATGACCCACGTTGGTCTTGGCGGAGCCCACCGAGAGGGGGGAGGCTCCTGCTCCGGCGCGGGCGGTGCCCAGGACCGTGCCCAGGGCGGCGGCCTCGACCGGGTCGCCCACCCTCGTGCCCGTACCGTGCAGTTCGACGTACCGGACGGCCTCCGGGGGGATGCCGGCCTGTACGTATGCCGCGCGGAGCAGCGCTTCCTGCGCCTCACGGTGCGGGGTGGTCAGGCCGTCGCCGCCGCCGTCGTTGTTGACCGCGCCGCCCTTGATGACGCAGTGCACACGGTCCCCGTCCGCGATGGCCTTGTGCAGGGGCTTCAGAACGAGGGCGGCGCCACCCTCGCCCCTCACGTATCCGTTGGCTCGGGCGTCGAAGGTGTGGCACTGCCCGTCCGGGGAGAGGGCGCCCATCATCTCCATGGCGGTGGTGCTGTCATCGGCCAGGACCAGGTGCACACCGCCGGCGACGGCGAGGGTGCTCTCCCCGCGTCGCAGGCTCTCGCAGGCGAGGTGCACGGCCACGAGGGACGACGACTGGGCCGAGTCGACCGCGATGCTCGGGCCTCGCAGGCCCATGAAGTAGGACAGGCGGTTGGGTGCGAGCGCGCGATGCAGGCCGGTGGCCGTGTGGCCGCCCGCTTCCGTGCCGGCGCGGTGCACGAGGGTCGCGTAGTCGTCGGAGGCGATGCCGACGAAGACACCGGTGTCGGTGCCGGCAAGCCGGTCGGGGGCGACGCCGGAGTTCTCCAGAGCCTCCCATCCGAGTTCGAGCATGAGGCGGTGCTGAGGATCGGTCTCGCCCGCCTCGCGCGGGGACATGCCGAAGAACTCGGCGTCGAAACGGCCGTGTTCCGCGAGTGCGGCCCGCCATGTGCCGTCCGGCCGACGCGTGACCTGGTTGCGGCCGGCCCGCAGAAGTTCCCAGAACTCGTCCACGGTCTCGGCACCGGGGAGGCGGCAGGACATGCCGATGACCGCGATGGCGGCGTCAGTGCCGGGGCCTGGTCCGGAGCCGCCCTGCTGACCGATGCCACCGCTTTCACCGATGCCACCGTTTTCATCGGTGTCGCCGCTGCCACCGATGCCGCCGTTGCCACCGATGTCGCCGTTGCCATTCACACCGAATTCCGCGTTCATCAAGTCTCCGTAGCCAAGGCCATAGCGAGTGGCGCGATGGGCCGGTGTCCGAACGAAGCAGGGCGGGAGGGGCCGAGTTCCGGGGCACCGAGCTGATCGTCAACTCCGCCAGCCAACCTCCGGTTGGGACGGCGACTCGATATTTGTCCGGGAACTGTGTCAGGTCGCTCACCCACCCCGAACGTGTCATCAGTACGGGAGTTGAGCGCCCTCGGGCACTATGTCAGGTCCCGTCTTGCGGACGGAGAAGGCAGCCATCTAGCTTTCTTGGCGTTGCACGACATCGGTACGGCATTGGCCCCATTGACATGGCTCGAAATTGTGCGACGAGCCTTCGCCACAACAATGGCATGGCCCCGGCTACGGCTATGGCCGGACCGCTCTCACGAATTCCCTACGTCGACTGCTGGGTCCCTCCACGCTTCGTTCCGTGGCGTCGCCTTCCGGATTGTTGTCGCCCTCCGGCCCCAGCCGAGAGATCCCGCCCCCACGAGAGAGTCGAGATGACGACGCAGACCAGCGACACCGCAGCTGATTCGGGTACGGATCCGGCCCTCCATCCGCTCGCCCAGCCGTCGGACGCCGACGCGCGCCAACTGCTGGCATGGTTCGCCCGGTGCCGAGCGGAGGCGCCGGTGTTCTGGGACGAGTCCCGCCAGGCGTGGCAGGTCTTCCGCTACGAGGACTACCTCACCGTCTCCACCAACCCGCAGTTGTTCTCCTCGGACTTCTCGCCGGTCTTCCCCGTACCTGCGGAGCTGGCTCTCCTCATGGGGCCGGGTACCTTCGGCGGCATCGACCCGCCACGGCACGGGCCGTTGCGCAAACTGGTCTCGCAGGCGTTCACACCGCGCCGTATCGCGCGGCTGGAGTCCCGCGTCACGGAGATCAACCGCCAGTTGCTGGCGGATCTGCGGGACAGGGACCGGCTGGACGTGGTGACGGACCTCGCCTATCCGCTGCCGGTGATCGTCATCGCCGAACTGCTGGGCATTCCCGCCGAGGACCGGGACCTGTTCCGGGAGTGGGTGGACGTCATCCTCAACAACGAGGGGCTGGAATACCCCAATCTTCCGGACGACTTCGCGGAGACGATGGGCCCGGCCATCAGCGAATGGTCGGACTACCTCTACGCGCAGATCGCGAAGAAACGCGCGGCGCCGGCCGACGACTTGATGAGCGCGCTCATCGAAGCGGAGGCCGAGGGACAGCGGCTGACGGACGAGCAGATCGTGAACATCGTGGCGCTGCTGCTGACCGCGGGCCACATTTCGAGTGCGACGCTCCTCGGAAACCTGTTCCTGGTCCTCGACGAGAATCCGCAGGCGCTGGCCGAATTGCGTGCCGACCGTTCCCTGATTCCGGGGGCGATCGAGGAGACCCTGCGCTACCGCAGCCCGTTCAACAATATCTTCCGGCTGCTGAAGGAGGACACGGAGATCCTCGGGCAGCCCATGAAGGCGAATCAGATGGTGGTCGCCTGGAGTGCTTCGGCCAATCGTGATTCCGTGCAGTTCCCCGACCCGGACCGCTTCGACATCCGCCGTACGGTCAATAAGCACATGGCGTTCGGACACGGTATCCACCACTGTCTCGGAGCGTTTCTCGCCCGGCAGGAGGCCAGGGTGTTCCTGGACCTCGCCCTGGACGAGTTCACCGACTGCCACATCGACCACGAGCGGGTGGAGTTCTACGACGCGGATCAACTCACGGCCCGTCATCTGCCCGTTCAGGTGACGCGTTCCTGACCGGGCGACCGATTCCATGATGAAGCTTCCTGCGAACCGGCGGCCCATGAAAGGCATCATCCTGGCCGGCGGCAGTGGAACCCGGCTGCGCCCCCTGACCGGGGCATTGTCGAAACAGCTGCTGCCCGTCTATGACAAGCCCATGATCTACTACCCGCTCTCCGTGCTCATGCTGGCGGGGATCAGGGACATTCAGATCATCACCTCGAAGGCACATCTGGAGATGTTCCGTTCGCTGCTGGGCGACGGCAGCCGTATCGGGATCAGCGTCGACTACGCCGAGCAGGAGGAGCCCCGGGGCATCGCCGAGGCGTTCCTCATCGGTGAGGAGCACATCGGTGACAGCCCGGTGGCACTCATCCTGGGTGACAACGTCTTCCACGGTCCGGGGTTCTCCTCCGTGCTGGCCACCAGCGGGGCACGGCTGGACGGCTGCGAGCTGTTCGGCTACCCCGTGAAGGACCCCCGGCGCTACGGCGTGGCCGAGATCGACGCCGAAGGCCTGTTGGTGTCCCTGGAGGAGAAGCCGGAGAAGCCCCGCTCCCATCTCGCGGTGACGGGCCTGTACTTCTACGACAACGGCGTCGTGGACATCGCCCGGCGACTGACCCCGTCCGCCCGGGGCGAGCTGGAGATCACCGACGTCAACAAGGTGTATCTGGAGCAGGGCAGGGCCCGGGTGACCGAACTCGGACGGGGCTTCGCGTGGCTGGACATGGGCACGCACAGCTCGCTCCTCCAGGCCGGGCAGTACGTGCAGCTCCTGGAGCAGCGGCAGGGCGTGCGTATCTCCTGTATCGAGGAGATCGCGCTGCGGATGGGGTTCATCGGCCCCGAGCAGTGCCATGAACTCGGCCGCGAGCTGAAGAGCTCCAGTTACGGGACGTACCTGATGGACGTCGCCGAAGGGTACGTGGCCGGCCCGGCCGCGTAGCCCCGCTCCCCTGTCACCCCTCCTCGTTCATGGAAGAAAGGCCGTCCTCCCATGCGTCTGCTGGTCACCGGAGGTGCGGGCTTCATCGGCTCGCACTTCGTCAGACAACTGCTGACCGGGGCGTATCCGGACCTGGCCGGGGCGCGGACGGTGGTGGTGGACAAACTGACCTATGCCGGGAACCTGGCCAACCTGGACCCGGTCGCGGACCATCCGTCCTTCGAGTTCCTCCACGCGGACATCCGCGACGAGGATCTGATGAGCCAGGTGATGCGCGGTACGGACCTCGTCGTCCACTTCGCCGCGGAATCGCATGTGGACCGCTCCATCGCCGACGCGTCGGCGTTCGTCGAGACCAATGTGCACGGCACCCAGACCCTTCTGCAGGCTGCCGTGGACGCGCAGGTGGGCCGGTTCGTCCATGTCTCCACGGACGAGGTGTACGGATCCATCGCCGAGGGGGCATGGCACGAGAGCCAGCCGCTGGCTCCGAACTCCCCCTACGCCGCCTCCAAGGCGGCGTCGGACCTCCTGGCGTTGGCCTACCACCGGACGTTCGGGCTGCCGGTGATCGTCACCCGCTGCTCGAACAACTACGGTCCGTACCAGCACCCCGAGAAGGTCGTACCGCTCTTCGCCACCAATCTGATGGATGGCCTGACGGTGCCGCTGTACAACGACGGCGGCAACAGCCGGGACTGGTTGCACGTGGACGACCACTGCCACGGAATCCGGCTCGCGGCGACCGGGGGGCGCCCCGGCGAGGTCTACCACATCGGTGGTGGTACGGAGCTGACCAACCGGGAGCTGACGGAGCGGCTGCTGGAGCTGTGCGGCGCGGACGGTTCGTCCGTACGCCATGTCACCGACCGGCCGGGGCACGATCTGCGCTACGCGCTGGACGTCGGCAAACTCGCGGGCGAGCTGGGGTACGCCCCACGCACGGACTTCAGGAAGGGCCTGGCCGACACGGTGCGCTGGTACGCGGAGAACCGTTCGTGGTGGGAGCCGCTCAAGAAGGCCGCACCGCAGGCCCCGGACACGGACTGACCCCCATCGCACCGCCGCCCGTCCGCCCGATGCGCCGACGCCACCCGCCGCACCCGTCCGACGCCTTGCCACCCGTCGTGCCAGTCCCGGACAGCGGTTCACCGACCGCGAGGAGCTGTATCAGCCGTGAGTACCCGTTCCGCACCACCCGTCACCGGAGCCCCGTCCGCGGCCGGCCACCCGGACGAGGGTCTGTGGGTCCGCCGATACCGCCCGGTGCGGGACCCAGAGCTGCGTCTGGTGTGCTTCCCGCACGCCGGTGGTGCCGCCACCTCCTTTCTGTCTCTTGCCCGCGGCCTGAAGGAGACGATCGAGGTGCTGGCCGTCCAGTACCCGGGCCGTCAGGACCGCAGGCAGGAGCCGTTCATCCCCTCCGTCTCCGGTCTGGTGGAGCAGGTGCTGCCGGAGCTTCGGCGCTGGAACGACCGACCGCTCGCGCTGTTCGGGCACAGCATGGGCGCCACCGTCGCCTACGAGGTCGCGCGTCGGCTGCGCGCCACCGGCCCCGGCGCCCCGGTCCATCTGTTGGTGTCCGGCCGCCGTGCGCCGACGGTGCCCCGGCGGGACGTCGCCCATCTCCTCGACGACGAAGCGCTGACCGCGGAGATCGCCGGCCTCGAGGGCACCGACGCCGCCGTCCTCCAGGACGAGGAGCTGCTGCGGCTGGCACTGCCCGCCATCCGCAACGACTACCGGGCAGCGGGCACCTACCAGTACGTCTCCGGCCGCGCTCTGGACTGTCCGGTGACCGTACTCACCGGCGACCGGGACCCGAACGTGCCACTGGAGGAGGCCAGGGCCTGGCAGGAGCTGACCGTCGGCCCCTTCGCCCTGCACACCTTCCCGGGCGGCCACTTCTATCTCAACGACCAGATCGACGAGGTGTGCGGGACGATCGCCCGGGCCCTCACCGACGGAGCGTCCGGACGGCCCGGGGCCGGGTGGACTCCGGCCGCACGGATTCCGGCCCGCCGTGCGTCGGTGGTGGCCGCCGTCGACCCGGTGGACACAGCGCGCCGGGTCCTCGTCTCGGCGCGGAGCCCCGACACTCGGGTCACGCCGTTCGAGGGGATCGCCGACTGGCTGGCCGAACGCCTGCGTGCGGGCCGCTTCGAGGTGACCCGTATCCCCTTCGAGGAGCTGCGCGGCTGGAGTTTCCACCCCGGTACGGGCAATCTCCACCACGCCTCAGGCCGCTTCTTCTCGGTCGAGGGGCTGCATGTCCGTACGGACCGGATGCCCGAACAGGACTGGACGCAGCCGATCATCGTGCAGCCGGAGGTGGGGCTGCTCGGGATCGTGGCCCGGGAGATCGACGGCGTACTGCACTTTCTGATGCAGGCCAAGATGGAGCCGGGCAACGTCAACATCCTTCAGGTCTCGCCCACCGTCCAGGCCACGCGCAGCAATTTCACCGGCGTGCACCAGGGGCGGGACATCCGCTTCCTGGATCTGTTCCTGGAACCGGGGCGAGTCCGTGTCCTGGTGGATTCCATCCAGTCGGAGCAGGCCGACTGGTTCCTGGCCAAGCGCAACCGGAACATGATCGTCGAGCTGGCGCCGGACGACGACCTCGCGACCGGTGAGGACTTCCGCTGGCTGACGCTGGGCCAGATACACCGACTGCTGCTGCAGGACAATGTGGTCAACATGGACGCCCGGTCCATTCTGGCCTGCCTGCCCACCGCGGACGCCGACAGCACCGACGACAGTGGTGACGCGAGTCCCGTGCACCGGTCCTTCTTCGGCTCGCCGGCCCGCGCACGGCACACCATGGCGGAGGTCCTCACCTGGTTCACCGGTGTCCGCGCCCTGCGGGAACTGGTGCAGAACCGGGTGCCGCTCGACTCGGTGACGGCGGACGGCTGGTACCGCACACGCCACGAGATCGCGCACGAGAGCGGTCGGCACTTCCGGGTCATCGCCGCGGAGGTCATGGCGAGCAGCAGGGAGGTTGCCTCCTGGACGCAGCCGCTCATCGAGCCGCAGGTGCCTGGTCTGATGGCGCTGCTGGTGAAACCCATCGACGGCGTCCTGCACGCCCTCGTGCAGGCCCGGGTCGACGTCGGTCACCTGAACGTCGCCGAGTTGGCCCCAACGGTCCAGTGCCGGCCGGCGGAACACACCCGTCCCGACGGGGCGCCGTACCCGCCGTATCTGGGCCAGGTGCTGTCCGCGCCCGCGGACGGCTTCCGCTACGACGCCGTCCAGTCCGAGGAAGGCGGGCGTTTCTACCACGCGCAGAACCGCTACGCGATCGTGGAGGTGTCACCCGGCTTCCCCGAGGATGTGCCCGACGACTTCGCGTGGCTGACACTCGCTCAACTCACCACGCTGCTGGCACACGGCAACTACCTCAACATAGAGCTGCGCACACTGGTGGCCTGCGCGCTCACGCTCCAGTGATCCGCGGCAGCTCCCGTTCCCCCGGCGCAGCCCGCCGGACCTCCCTGCGGAATCGCTCGTGAACATTGCTTAAGCTGGGCTCTCGTTCATGCCGACAACGAGGCCCGGGGAACACGATGCGGAAAGACGCGGTGCGGTACCTTCGCTGTCCCCACTGCCTGGACACGATGGTGATGACCGACGGCGCGCTGCGGTGCAACCTGGGACACACCTTCGACATGGCGAAGCAGGGTTACGTGAATCTGCTGCGGGGGGCCGCCAAGTTCAGCGCGGACACCGCCGACATGGTCGCGGCCCGCGCGGACTTCCTCGCCGCCGGTCACTACGCGCCGGTCGCCGAGGCGCTGTCGGCTCTGGTGCGCGACACGGCACCGGTGCCGTCGTCCGGGGACCCCGGCTGTGTTGTCGACATCGGCGGCGGTACGGGCTACTACCAGGCGCGTGTGATGTCGGAGTTGCCGCTGTCCGAGGGCATCCTGCTCGACATCTCCAAGTTCGCCGCGCGTCGGGCCGCCCGGGCGCATCCCCGTATCAGCGCGGTCGTGGCCGACGCCTGGGACACGCTGCCGTTCGTGGACGGGGCCGCGTCCGTGGTCCTCAACGTCTTCGCCCCCCGCAACCCGGCCGAGCTGCGACGGATCCTCCGTCCGGAGGGCGTTCTCCTGGTGGTGACGCCCCAGCCCGACCACCTGCGTGAGCTGGTGGACGCCCTCGGGCTGCTCCGGGTCGACGAACAGAAGGACGAGCGCCTGGCCGGCCGGTTCGCCACGCACTTCACCGAGGTCGCCCGGGTGCGGTCGCGGAGCACCATGAGTCTGGACCACAAGGCTCTGCCGCAGCTGGTGGGGATGGGTCCCAACGCCTGGCACCAGCAGGGCGGTGGGCTGGAGGAGCGCATCTCGCTGCTGCCCGAGCCCTGCGACGTGACGCTCTCCGTCACGCTGACCGCGTACCGCCCGCTGGCGTGAACCGCGCTCGCGCCCGGGGAGCCCCGATCGGGGCTTCCCGGGCGCGGGTTCCGTTCCTCAGCCTGCGGTGGCCGCGATTCCCTTGGCCGCGGCCCATTTCTCGATGACGGTGCAGGCCACGTCGACTCCGTCCTCGGCTGCCACGGCACGTCCGAGCCGCCGGGCCCGCTCGGCCAGGGCCGGATCGGTCGCCGCCCGCAGCACGCTCGCTGCGAGCTCCTGCCGGTTCATCCGGCGCATCGGCACCGGCGGGCCGGCCAGCCCCGCCCGGTGCAGCCGGGCCGCCCAGAAGGGGTGGTCCGCGAACACCGGCACGATGACATGGGGCACGCCCGCCCGCAGGACCTCGGCGGTGGTGCCGAATCCGCCGTGGTGGATCACGGCGGCGGTACGGGGAAACAGCCAGGAGTAGTCCGCACCGGCGAGCCGGAAGACGTCCTCGGGCAGCACTCCGTCCGGACCGCCGACCACCACGAGCCGTCGGTGGGCGGCGCGCGCGGCGGCGACGGCGTACTCCAAGGTCTCCTCCTGGCGGTGCACCGGCCAGGTGCTGCCGAGGGTGAGCGCGACCGGCGGCGCGCCGGCCGCGAGGAAGTCCTCCAGCCCGGCGGGCGGCTCCCACCCGGGCTCGTCCCAGAACCAGTACCCGGTGACATGGCAGCGCGCGGGCCAGTCGGCGGGTTTGGGAAGGACGCTCGGGCTGAAGGGGTACAGGTGGGGCTGGTCGTGGCCCAGGCGGCGAAGAGGTGAGTCGGAACCGAAGGGCGGCAGGCCCCGCCGTGCGCGGTACTCGTCGATCTCGGGGCCGCGCCACGCCCAGTCCTCGGTGGCCGCCCGTACGTGGGTGAAGTGGTTGTAGAGACCGGTGAGCGGTCCCAGCCGGCGCTGGCCCGACTCGATCGCCGGGAAGGCGGTGGTCTCGGTGTTGGGCCACCAGCAGGCGGAGAGCCACGGTGTCCGGGAGGTGCCGTACGCGGCGGCCACCGTCAACGGTGAGTGCAGGACGAGGTCCACGCCCTCGCCTGCCGTCTCGATTTCGTCGAGCACCTGCTGGTCGTAGCCTTCGGGCGCCTTGGGGAGGGCCTTGATCAGGTTCCGCATCGAGGGTTCCTGGCGCAGGGCCTCCACCACTTCCGTCATGGTGAAGAAGCCGTCCGGGTCGCCCGGGGTGGTGCGGTGTTCCAGGCCCGCGCCCTCGACCAGGGGGCGCAGGGCCTCGGGTGCGCCGAGCACGACCTGGTGTCCTCGGGCGCGCAGCCCGCTGCCGAGTGCGACGAAGGGCTGCACGTCACCTCGCGAGCCCATGGTGAGCAGGGCTATGCGCATGCGGCCCTCCAGAGCTCGGCGCCGACGCGGTTACGGTCACCGGTGTGTCGGCGGTCCGGGTGCCGGCCGGGCGGCGGGGTCACGCGGCGCCTCCCGAGGAGGCGGCCACGAGGGAGTCGAAGTCGCGGGGGATCCACGGCGGGATACCGCCCTCGGCGTTGGCGCCCTTCTCGATGAAGGCAAGGTTGTGGTAGACGTGCAGGCCCGTCACGTGGCGGTCCGCATAGCTGGGGGTACGGCCCTGGTCGGGCGGCAGTTCCTCGTGCTGGAGGCTGTCGATCAGGGACTTGACCAGTCCGACGCTGGTGGCACCGCTCCGCTCGGGGTCCTCGCTCCCGCCGAAGCCGGGCCAGTAGGCGGTCCACAGGTCCTCGATGACGTACAGGCCGCCGTTGCGCACGTGCGGGAACAGGGCCTGGAACGAGGTGCGCACATGCTCGTTGATGTGGCTGCCGTCGTCGATGACGATGTCGAAGGGGCCGTACTTCTCGGCGATCTCCGCGAGACAGTCCGGGTCGTTCTGGTCGCCGATCAGTGTGGTGATGCGCTGCTCATCGGCGTGTGACTTGTCGACGATGTCGAGGCCGTGTATCAGACCGCGGTGGAAGAAGTGCTTCCACATCCTCAGGGAACCGCCGCCCCACTCGGGGTGCTTGTATCCGCCGATGCCGATCTCCAGTACTCGCACCTCCTCGTCGCGGTAGGGGCGGAAGTGGCGGTCGTAGTGCGGGGTGAACCAGTGCAGGGAGCCCCACTTGGGGGTCAGGTAGCGGGAGGTCAGCTCGTTCAGGTCGGGCTTGGCGGAGGTGCAGCCGGCCAGTACGGTCGCGGTGGCCTGCTGTGCGGCCAGGAAGTAGGGGGCGATCTGCTCGGCGGCGTCGGAGCCGGCGTAGGGGAACAGCTTCGTCTCTCGGACGCCGGTGTGGTGCTCGCGGGAAGGTCCGAACAACTCCCTTACCAGGTCGGCCAGTTCGTACTCGATCCGCATGGCCACGAAGCCTTCTCCGCGGGGGACGTCGCGGACGGGGGCGTCCTTGACCGCGCTGAGCCAGTGGGACCGGCGCTCGTCGGCCGTGCGCAGGACGACCTCGATGAGCACCGGCTCCTCGTTGACGGGGGGCGGGCAGCGCGAGCAGATCTCGTCGACGAGCACCCTGGCGACGTCGGCGGCCTGATGGCGTTCCGACAGTTCGTGGAGGGACGCGGCGTGTCCGCCCGCTGCCCGGATGATGTCCTGCACGAGGGAGAGGTCGGTGTTCTCGGCCACGGAGAGCCTTCCAGATCGTGGGTCGGTGACTACGGTTGTGGGTGTTCGTTGTCGCGGTACCAGCGCACGGTGTCCTCCAGACCCGCGCGCAGCGACCGGGGCCGGAAATCGATCACCTCGCGCATCCGGGACAGGTCCAGCCGGCGCACCGAGGCGCCGGCGGGGCGGCCGGGATCGGTCCTGACGCGGGACGGCACGTCCAGGGCGGTGGCCACCAGACGGGCCAGCTCCAGGATCGGCACCTCCTCCGCGGAACCGATGTTCACCACCTCGTACTTGCCGGTCTCGACCACCTTGAGCGCGCATCGCACCAGGTCGGCCGCGTGGATGAAGGACCGGGTCTGGCTGCCGTCGCCCCAGATCTCGATCTCCTCGCCGGCCGCGGCGCGGGCGATCATGCTCGGGATGACCCGGGTGTGGGCGCCGACGGCGCTGTCCCGGGGGCCGTACACATTGCCGGGCCGTACCCGGAAGACGCGGGTGGCGAACTGCCGCTGGTGGTGGTCGGCGAGGATCTCGCCGAAGATCTTGGACAGCACGTAGCCGTTCTCGGTGTGCTGCGGGCTCCGGCGGACGTCCTCCTCCTCGGACGCCGGGGCGGACCCGGGTACGCAGTACACCTCGGAGGAGCTGAGCAGGAGGACGTTGTCCACGTCGAACTCATGGGCGCAGTTGAGCAGATGAGCCGTGGTGCGCACGTTGAGGTCCAGGATCTCGGCCGAGTGCTGCCGCTTGTACTGTGCGTTGCCGTCCAGGGCAGCGCAGTGGAAGACGGCGTCGATGTGTGGGGCCAGGTAGCGGAAGGCGGCCCGGGTCTCGTGTCCGTCACCGAGGTCGACCCGCACGAGCCGGAGCCGGTCTCCGGCGAGCGCGGTGAGCTCCGCCCGGACCAGCGGCCGGTCGGTGCGGTGGAGGCCGATCACCGTCGCGCCCTCGGCGGCGAGCCGCTCGACGAAGTGGGAGCCGATGAAGCCCAGCGCGCCGGTGACCATCACCGTCCGCCCCGCCCAGTTGGCGTCCGTCATGCCGTCTCCCGCCCGTCGTACGGAGCGACCCGGCCGACGGCCACCAGGACCGCACCGACCGGGCAGAGGTCGGCGGCCTCGTGGACCGAGGGCCACTGCTCGGCCGCCGGTTCCTCGGTCAGGGCCAGACTCAACCCGCTGTCGTCCTGGGCGAAGACGGCCGGGGCCGACCGTTCGCACTGGCCCGCGCCGACGCACAGGTCCCTGGCGATACGTACACGCATGTCACGCGTCCTTCGTTCGCTGTCGCTCGAGTGGCCCGGTCACCATGTGACGGGCAGCCCGTGCAGCCCGAAGATGGCGGAGTCCTCCTTCACGTGAAGCGCCTCGACGTCCGTGGCGAGCCGCAGTTCCGGCAGCCGACGGAGCACCGCGCCGAGGGTGACCTCAAGTTCGAGCCGAGCCAGGTTCTGACCGAGGCACTGGTGGGGCCCGTAGCCGAAGGCGACGTGCTGGCGGGCCGGGCGGTGGATGTCGAAGACGTCCGGGGAGGGGAAGACGTCCTCATCCCGGTTTCCGGAGGCCAGCAGGAAGATCAGGCCGTCGCCGGCCCGGATGGTGTGGTCGTCGAGCACGATGTCGGCGGCGGCCGAGCGGCGCAGCCCGTCGGCGACCGTGAGGTACCGCAGCAGTTCCTCGACGGCGTTGGGCAGCAGGTCCGGATCCGCACTCAGTTCCTGCCACGCCTGCGGGTGCTGGAGAAGGGTCAGCACGCTGAGCGAGGTCATGGCGGCGCTTGTCTCGTGTCCGGCGGCCAGCAGCAGCACGGCGTTGTCCAGGACGTCCGCGTGGGTCAGTTCACCAGCGCGTAGCCCCTGGGCGAGGGTGCCGAGCACTCCGCCGTCGGATGTCGTGGCCCGGGCCTTGGTGGCGATCAGACCGTCGAGGTAGTCCCGCAGTTCCAGCAGGGCGGTCACCGAATCCTCGTCGCCCATGAGCCTGGTCGCGCGTTCACTGCGGCTCTGGAAGAACTCGTGGTCCTCGTAGGGCACCCCGAGCAGTTCACAGATGACCAGGGTGGACATGGGCAGGGCGAGTTCGGCCACCAGGTCCGCCGGGCGGTCGAGGCCGTCGAACCGGTCCAGCAGCCCGTCCACGATCCGTTCGATGCCGGGCCGCATCGCGCGGACGCTCCGTACGGTGAACTCGGGGATGAAGACTCGGCGCAGCGTCCCGTGGTCGGGGGCGTCGAGGGTCAGCAGCGAACGGGTCGCCTCGGCCTCGCCGTCGGCCGGCGACAGCCTCGGCACCCTGGCGGGGTCGATCCGGACCCGGCTGTCCGCGAGCAGTGCACGCATGTGTTCCCGTTTGGTGATGAGCCAGGTCCGCGATCCGTCCCAGACGCGAGCCGGCGCGATGGGGGTGGTGGCGCGCAGTTCTGCGTACCGGCCAGGTGGCTGGAAGGGGCAGGTGCGGGCCATCGGCCAAGAGACCCCCTGCTGCGCCTCGGCGCCGGCGGCACGTGCTGTGGGCAACGGATTCCCCTTACGTCGTCGGAACCGGCACGGCGCGCAACCCGCCGCGTCCCGCCCAACGAAGCACGGCGCCGAGACGGTCGGCAAGAAACGCCCGGCGATCTTCGTCAGGTCGGCTCGGAGTCACCCGAAGGCGGTCTCGTCGCTCCGCCGGGCCCGGCGGAGCCCGTCCTGGGCCGCCGGTTCACCGGAGCGCCTGGTCAGGGGTGATGGCCAACCTGACATACGGATCGGCCGGTGAGTGGCGTTCCCCCGGCCGCTGTCCCTAGCGTCGAAGCCCTCATGGGCACCCGTCGAGCACCGGTGCTCCGACCTCGCTGGAGGAGGATCCCCTTGACAGTTGCCACCGCCGCCGGACGAGATCTCTACCTCGACCTTCTCAAGAAGGTCGTCACCAACATGATCTACGAGGACCCCACGCATGCGGCGGGCCTCATCACGGACCCCCGTTTCGACCGGGAGGCTCGCGCGAGCGGTGAGGACTACCCGGTGGTCGCCCACACGATGATCGGGATGAAGCGCCTGGACAACATCCACGAGTGTCTCGAGAACGTACTGCGGGACGACGTGCCGGGCGACTTCATCGAAACCGGCGTGTGGCGCGGCGGTGCGTGCATCTTCGCGCGCGCCCTGCTCAAGGCCCATGGCGCGACGGACCGTACGGTGTGGGTCGCCGACTCCTTCGAGGGGTTCCCCAAGACGCGGGCCAATGACCATCCGATGGACGTGGAGATGGACCTCCATCAGTACAACGAGGCGGTGAGCCTGCCCACCGGCCTGGAGACGGTGCGGGAGAACTTCGCCCGCTACGGGCTGCTGGACGACCAAGTCCGCTTCCTGCCGGGCTGGTTCGAGGACACCATGCCGACCGCGCCGGTCGAGCGCATCGCTGTCATGCGGCTCGACGGCGATTCGTACGGGGCCACCATGGACGTGCTCACGCACCTGTACGGGAAGCTGTCGCCCGGTGGCTACGTCATCGTCGACGACTACTGCATCCCGGCCTGCCGACAGGCCGTGCACGATTTCCGAGACCGCCTGGGCATCCAGGACGAGATCCATCAGGTGGACCGGCAGGGTGCCTACTGGCGCAACGGTGGCTGAGGAGAGGGGCGTCATGCGCCCGCTCGGCATCGAAGGAGCCTGGGTACTGGAACCCGAGGTGCATCCCGACCACCGCGGCGAGTTCCACGAGTGGTACCAGGGCGAACGGTTCCGGCGTGCCACCGGGTACACGCTGCCCCTCGTACAGGCGAACGTCGCGGTCAACCGGCGCGGGGCGCTTCGCGGTATCCACTACACCCAACTGCCGCCCGGCCAGGCGAAGTACAGCGCGTGCGTGCAGGGGACGGGGATCGAGGTGATCGTGGACATCCGTACCGGCTCACCGACGTTCGGCCGGTGGGAGGCGGTGCCGGTCGACGAGCACAACCGCGTCGCCGTCTACGTGTCGGCGGGCCTGGGACGGGCGTTCTTCGCGTTGACGGACCGCACCACGCTCATCTACTTCTGCTCGTCGGGGTACGCCCCGCAGCTCGACCACGCGATCAGTCCGCTGGACCGTGACCTGGCGATCGACTGGCCCGAGGGGATCGAACCGGTGCTCTCCGCGCAGGACGCCGACGCGCCCACCCTCACGGAGGCGGAGCGGCTCGGGCTGCTCCCCTCCTACCGCGCCTACCGGGACCACCACGCGCGGCTGTGCGGCGCGGGCGCCGCACCTGGACCGGGATGAGAACCGGTCCGGGGCACTCGCGCACGATCCGTACCGCCGATGGCAGGAAAGGCTCATGACGTCCAACAGCTCCATCTCCGAGGTACCTCCTGAGGCCGGCGCGACGCGGCCGTACCCGTTCAGCACCGCCACCGGACTGGGCATGGATCCGCTGTACGCGTACCTGCGCGAACGCGAGCCGGTCTCGCGGGTCCGCATGCCCTACGGCGGCGAGGCATGGATGGTGACCCGGCACGCCGACGCCAAGCTGGTGCTCAGCGATCCGCGGTTCAGCATGGCGGCGGGCGCGGGCAAGGACGTCCCCCGCCCCACCGAGCAGCTGCTGGAGCCCGGCGGACTGGTCGCGATGGACCCGCCCGAGCACAGCCGGCTGCGCCGGCTGGCGGGCCGAGCGTTCACCCATCGCCGCGTGGAGGGCATGCGCCCCTCGGTCGCCGCGCTCTCGAACCGGCTCGTGGACGAGATGACCGCCCGGGCCCCGTCCGCCGACCTGCTCGAAGCGATCGCGCTGCCGGTGTCGATAGGCGTCATCTGTGAGCTGCTCGGGGTGGACTACGAGGACCGCCATATCTTCCAGCGGTTCTCCGACGCACTGCTCTCCACCTCGATGGCCCCCGACGAGATCCGACGGTCGGGCGAGGAATTCGTCGCCTACCTGGCCCAGTTGGTCGAGGAACGCCGCCAGTCCCCGACCGACGACCTGCTGGGGGCGATGGTCCACGCCCGTGACGACGACGAGGACAGCCTGTCCGAGAACGAGCTGTACATGCTCGGGGCCGGGCTGCTGGTCGGCGGGTACGAGACGACGGCGGCCCAGATCGGGAACTTCACGTATCTGCTGCTGCGCGACCGCCGGCTGTACGAGTCGCTGGTCGCCGACCCGGGTCTGATCCACAACGCCGTGGAGGAACTGCTCCGCTTCACCCCGCTGACGACGGTGGACGGCTACGCGCGGATCGCGCTCCAGGACGTCATGGTCGGGGACACGCTCATCCGCGCCGGGGACGCCGTGTTCACCTCCGTGGCCGCCGCCAACCTGGATCCGGAGGTCTTCCCCGGCCCCGACCGTCTCGACTTCACCAGGGAACGCAACCCGCACCTCGGCTTCGGCCACGGCATCCACTACTGCATGGGCGCCCCCCTTGCCCGGCTGGAGATCCAGGTGGTGCTGGACGTCCTCACACGGCGGCTGCCCGGACTGCGCCTGGCCGTCCCGGCGACGGACGTCCGCTGGCAACCGGGCCTGTTGCTGCGGGTACCCGAACGACTGCCCGTCACATGGTGAACGGCCCGGAGCCCATTCATGGGCCACGGCCCGGCGAGCCGAAGCCCGGTGCCGGTCCTGACCCGCACGGCCGTGTCCTCGTGCTCGGCGGCGCCGGTTACGTCGGGCGCCATGTGTGCGCCGCCTTCGCCGCACGGGGCCACGAAGTGGTGGTGGTGGGCCGCCGTCCGCCCGAGGAACCGATGCCGTACCGCTGCGTCACCCTCGACGTGGCCGGTACCGACACAAGAACGCTGGCCGGCTTGCTGGACTCCGAACGACCGGACACGGTCGTCAACGCCATCGGCAGCATCTGGGGCCGGACGGACGCCCAGATGTGGTCCGCCACCGCGGTGCCCACCCTGCGCCTGCTGGACGCCCTGACGCTGATGTCCACGACACCGAGGCTCGTACACCTCGGCTCGGTCCTCGAATACGGTCCGGTGCCACCTGGCACATCGATCGGCGGCGGCGCGACCCCGCGCCCGGACACGGCCTACGGCAGGAGCAAGCTCGCCGCCAGCGAGGCGGTGCTGCGGGGCACCCGCGACGGCCTGGTGGAGGGTGTGGTGCTCAGGGTCTCGAACGTGTCGGGGCCCGGAACACCCCGGATCAGCCTGCTGGGCCAGGTGGCCGAGCGCCTGCTGATGACGGCCGGAACCGGTACGGAGGCGGTCGTGGAACTCTCCCGGCTGCGGGCGCACAGGGACTACGTCGACGTGCGGGATGTGGCCGCCGCCGTCGTCGCCGCCGCCTGCGCACCGGCCTCCGCGGAACCCGTCGGCATCGGACGGGGCGAGGCAGTCCCCGTCCGCGAGTTGGTCGACCTGTTCATCGAGGCGAGCGGAATTCCGGCGCGGGTGGTGGAACGCCCGGCGCCAGGCCGGGAGTTCGGTGGCCGGGAGGACTGGCTGCGGGTCGACATCGCCCCGGCGCGCACCCTGCTGGGCTGGGAGCCGCGCCGTTCACTCAAGGAGTCGGTCTCTGACTGCTGGCAGGAAATGGCCCGCGCGCACCGGTTCCGTACCACCCCATCGAATCGCTCTGGAGGTTGAGCTCTCCGTGACCACCTACGTCTGGGACTACCTGGCGGAATACCAGAACGAACGCGCGGACCTCCTCGACGCCGTCGAGACCGTCTTCGGCTCCGGGCAGTTGGTGCTCGGCCCCAGCGTGGAAGGCTTCGAGAAGGACTTCGCGGACTACCACGGTGTTCGCCACTGTGCCGGTGTCGACAACGGCACCAACGCCGTCAAGCTGGGGCTGCAGGCGCTGGGCGTCGGCCCCGGTGACGAGGTCATCACCGTCTCCAACACGGCCGCGCCGACAGTGGTGGCCATCGACGGCACCGGTGCGACCCCCGTCTTCGTGGACGTCCGCGCCGACGACTACCTCATGGACGCCACCCAGGTCGCGGACGCCGTCACGCCCCGCACCAAGGCGCTGTTGCCCGTGCATCTGTACGGGCAGTGCGTTGACATGGCGCCGCTGCGGAAGGTGGCCGAGGAACACGGCCTGGTGGTGCTGGAGGACTGTGCCCAGGCCCATGGCGCGCGCCACCACGGCGAGTTGGCCGGCACTCTCGGCGACGCCGCCGCCTTCTCCTTCTATCCCACGAAGGTGCTGGGCGCGTACGGCGACGGCGGAGCCGTGCTCACCGACGACGAGAGTGTCGTCGGTGAGCTGCGCAGGCTGCGCTACTACGGCATGGAGGACGTCTACTACGTCGTCCAGACACCCGGCCACAACAGTCGGCTCGACGAGGTGCAGGCCGAGATCCTGCGCCGCAAACTCACCCGGCTCGACCGCTACATCGAGGGTCGCCGCGCGGTCGCCCGGCGCTACGCCGAGGGGCTGGCCGACCTGACGGCTTCGAGCGGGCTCGTGCTCCCGTCCGCCACGCAAGGCAACGACCATGTGTACTACGTGTATGTCGTCCGCCATCCCCGCCGCGATGAAATCATCGAGGCCCTGAAGGGGTACGGCATCTCACTCAACATCAGCTACCCGTGGCCGGTGCACACCATGACCGGCTTTGCCCACCTGGGCTACTCCAAGGGATCGCTGCCCGTGACGGAGCAGCTGGCGGACGAGATCTTCTCACTGCCGATGTATCCGACGCTTCCCGTCGATGTGCAGGACAAGGTGATCGCGGCCCTGCATGAGGTGCTGCGCGCGCTCTGAGGTGTTTCGGAAGGGTGGTCACGGACGAAAGGACGCCGTCTCGTCGCCCGGCGGGACAGGGACGCACCGGTCAGTCGGCCACGTCGCCCCGGCGGTCGGCGGTCCGCCGTCGCGGGGAACGATCCGTCCCGTCTCCGCCACGTCCGCCATGGACCCCGCGCCGAGTACCTGGTGATCCGCCGTTTCAAGGAGCTCGCCGCAGGCAGGACCGCCGTCTTCGTCACCCAGGACCGGTGACCGTCCCACCCCTTGCCGCCCGAGATCCCTTTCCCACCGGGGAGGTACGCCGGGCCTCAGGGCCGCCTTTCCGGCCGACGCTCCTCCGGCCGAGCGGCCGGCACCACCATCATGCGCTGGTACTCCCCCGGCCGGTGCGGTTCGCCCACCGGGAGGCCATCGACCTCCACCCAGGCATGCGCGCGGAACGGTGCCGTGCGCACGCCTGTGCACCAGTCCGGCCAGACCCCGCGCATCCGGCACAGCAGCGCGGTGGCCACGGAACGCTGGAGGCAGCCCTCCCCGGCGCAACGTGCGCTGACCGCGACGACAGCCTCGCGGGAGGCGAGCGCCTGCTCGGTGGTGGCGGGGGCGGCCCCGCGCCGGACCACGCTCAGGATGCGGCGGATGCGGTGCGGCCTGAGCGTGACGATCAGCCTGGCGGTGGCCGTGGCAAGGAGGGCAGCGGGCCGGCGGCGCAGGGGCAGGCGGCTGCGGGTGGCGGGCACCATCGGCTGGCTCATGCGGACACCACCAGCCGGGCCTCGATCAGCTCGCGTGTGATCGAGGCCGTGTCGGCGTCGGCGCGCTCGGCCGTGATCCGGGGGTAGGCCTCGCACAACGCGCGGGCCACGTCCGGGGGTTCGGCGCCGTCGACGAGCCCGCGCAGGACGAGCGCCGCGGTGTGGTTGAGCTGCCAGTACCGGCCGGTGACCTCGTCGAGCAGCACCATGCCGTCCGCCGTGTCCGTCGCGCAGACGTCGGGTCGCAGGGTCAGGCTCACGGCGCTCCTTCAGTGATCGCGGTACTCGGCGGGCGGGTGTGGGCGGGGCGGGCGCGGAGCCAGATCTCGCTGCCCAGACTGGAGCTGAGGGAGCGCAGTCCCTCCGGGGTGGGGTGGACCCCGAGCAGGGACGCCCGGAGGGCGGCGTCGTCGATCAGTCCGGCCCGGGCGAGCCGGGAGCTGTCGAAGAACTCGACCAGGGCGGCGCGGTTGTGGCGCAGGCTGACGTGGAAGTCCGTGCTGTACTCGCCCTTGGTGTGCCGGCCCAGGACGTCGTCGGGCACGATGCCGCGCATCGCCTCGCTGAGCACCGGCTTGTACCGACCGGGCGTGCTCCGCTCGGCCACGCGGATGGCCAGGGCGGCCTCGATCACCTGGTCGTCGAGGTAGGGCGCGGCCTGCCCCAGGCCGCTGCGAGAGGTCACCTGATCCAGTTGGCGCAGGCCACGCCCACCGGTCCGTAGGCACATGAGGGCCGTGTGCTGTCCGCGCTGGGGCGCGAGCGGCTCGGCGGTCTCGGCGGCTTCCCGGAGCAGGCTCTGCACGGCTGCGGCCGCGTCGCGGGTCGCCCACGGAGGCATGCGCAGCTCCACCCCCCACGCTGTCGAAGGGGCCCCACGGACCAGGGCCGCCGAGGAGGGCTCGGTGGCGGTGAGGCCCTGTGCCCATGCGGCCAGCCACTCGCCGAACGTCCGGCGGTCCACGAGTTGCCGCAGCAGCTGTCCGAACGGCCAGTGCTGGGAGGCGCGTTGCGTACGGATACGGGCATACGCGGCCAGCGGGTGCCGTCGGACGTAGTCGTGCAGGTGTGGGGGAAACGTGCTGAACAGCTCGTCCCCGCCGCCGCCCATCAGGTGCAGGCGTGACCCGCGGTCGGTCATCAAGCGGCAGAGCGCCGCCATCCTGGCGCTGTCGCGCACCCATGGTCCTGGTTCGTCGGTGGGGACGGCGTCGCCGGTGAGGGCCGTCAAGTCGCTGTACCAGAGGGGCCATTGATCGCGGGCGGGGGTGACGTGCTCGCTGTCGGGAAGACGGGCGGCGGCACGGGCGGCCCACACCGCGTCGTCGTTCTCCGGGTCGAGGCTTCGCCAGCCCAGCGTGACCAGCCTGGCTCCGGCCGGCCGGGTCCGCTCCTGCTCGTGGGCGGTCAGGAAACACAGGCTGGTGGAGTCCAGTCCGCCCGACAGATCCGCGCTCACCACGCCCCCGTCGGCCGTGCAGGCGCCGACCGCGGCGGTCAGCGCCGCGCGCACCGCGGGCACTCCCTCCAGCCACGGGCGCTGCGGCTCCGGCGGAGTCCACCATCGCTGGGTCCGGGCCCGCCCGTCCGCGTCGATCAGCAGACAGTCGAAGGACGGCACCGCTTCCACGCCCTGCCACACACAGCGGTCGTCCAGCGGATAGGGAAGCGGCGAGGCGAGCAGGTGAGCGGCCAGGAGCCGTTCGTCAGGGGCCGCACCGGTCACGGCGGCGAGCCGGTCCGACCGGTCGGCGGCCACGGTCACTCCGCCCACCCGTGCGTGAAAGAGCCGCCGCACCCCGGACGCGCTCCCCCGGGCCCGGACCGAACCGTCGACGGAGGCGAGGAGATGAAAGCTCCCGGCCAGGCCTTGGGCGATCCCCTCCACATCCCCGATGTCCCGCAGCCGTCTCGCCCGCGCGGACAGCGCCTCGGCGGTCACCGGGCAGCGCCCGATCACCGCGACTCGCCGCGCCCCTGCCGCGCCCACCGTCACCAGTCCGTCCGGCCAACTGCCCAGCAGCCACGGCCGACCGGAATGGTGGGCGATGGTCTCGGTGGCCCAGGGGCGCAGGAGCCGCGCCGCGGCCACGCCGGATTCACCGTCCGGAAGGATCGTGAACCACACGTCACCGCTCATGGCACGTCACCCATCATGTGCTGTCGATCTGGGGATCAGTTGGGGCCGAGGTACCACTCGTAGGGCGGGAATCCGCCCTCGTAGAAAGCACCCAGGGCCTCGCCGCGGGTCAGCTCGGCGAAGTCACCGACTTCCACCATGGCCGGCGGTTCGTACACTTCGTCCTGCATGAAGGTCCTCCCTTGCTTCCGCTGACGGCGTGCAACCCACACCGCTGCGGAAAGTGCCCACGACATATCGGCACTACGCCGACCTGCGGTATCTCCCACACGATGGAGTGAATCCCTCCCCGTCCGCGCCCTCCCCGCCGGATCAGGTCAGGGCAGCTGCCCATCCATGTGCAGCGCGTCGAAGACCATCCGGTCGACCGGCGAGACCCGGTCCCGTTGGCCATAGCCGAACCAAGCCAACTCCGCGATTTCTCCGGCCGGGTTCAAGGCGCCGCGGTGGACCGCGGCGTAGCAGATCATCCGGAACTCGACCCGCCCGCCGTGATCGCTACGGGTCTCGAACGTGCCGAAGTGCACCAGCGTGCCTGCGACGATGACCGCCTGGAGTTCCTCCTCGATCTCGCGCACCAGGGTCTCGCTGTCGCTCTCTCCCGGCTCCCTCATACCGCCGGGCACATAGAACAGGTCCCTGTCCTCGTCACGCGTCACCAGCACTCGGCCGTCCCGCACCAGGACCCAGGCCACCTTCTCCGGAACACTGCCGGTCGTCTCCATGCGCGGGATCCTCCCCCCTCCCGACCGGCCCTACTGTGAACTGAGCACTTCAGTTGGCCTGTTGGCGGTGGAGTTGGCCCGGGTGTGCGCTGTTGTCGTCCCGCTGGTGTGGTCTTCGGCGCTGTTTCAGGTACTGGTCGCTCGGGCCGAGCGGGGTTGGGTGCGGACGGCAGGCAGCCGGGCGCTGTCCTCCGCTCCGGCCAGGCCTTCGCCCAGGGCCAGGAGTGAGAGGATCCGCACCGGCCGGCCTGCCGTGGCAGCGGCCTCCAGTTTGTGGTGGCCGTCGAGGAGGAAGTGGGTCAGGCCCCAGTGCGTGGAGGGGTCATCTGCCAAGCCGAGGGAGGGCTGACACACGTCGAGCGTGGAGATCGCCACCGCGGTGGGGACCGTTCCCCGTCCCATGAGCGCGACGTACTCCTCGACACGTTCCCTCTCGTTCCACGTCGGGGGAACCATGGGCACAACGAACTCGTAAAGGTGGGCGTCCGCGTCGACGGCGGTCTCGAAGGTTCGGTAGTACGGGGTATGCGGGTACTCCGGCAGGCCCCAGAACTGATCGATCCCCCACGTCGCGACCTGCTCGCCGCTGAAGTAGTCGCCTTGCTGGCCCGGGACGACCAGCCTGGGTTCCACGTCCAGGAGAAGCGGAAGGTACTCGCCCTCCGGCAGCAACGTACCGAACGCCTCGATCACCCCGCCGTCGTCCGGATCCTCCAGTGCACCCGCGAGCCGGTCCTGCACGCTCTCCAGGGACAACTTCCGGGTCGCGGTCTCCAACCGGCGGAACAGCAACGGGCACGTTCCGCAGTAGAAGCTGAGCTCGAATGCAGGCTCGTCGTCGACCATGAGCAAGCGACGCCGCGGCCCGCCGCCGATCTCCTGCAATTCCGTGTCGAAGTGCAACCGCGCCTCGGGGGCGGGGACGCCGAGGCTGCGCGGTTCACCCACTCTGATCATCACGGACCGACCGTACGGGACGCCGTGGAGCCGTGGACCGCCTCCACAGACTACTGAGCGCGCATCAGGCCGGACGGGCCGAGTAGAGCGCTCAGCCACACCTACTCGTCGGCGCCCGCCGTCCAACCCACAGCCCAGATCCTCCGGCCGGCAGCCGTGCCAATAGGGTTCCAGCGTGACTGCCACCATGAGTTCCACGAAAGCCCGCGCCGCGCTCCGTACATCGGCGCGTTTTTCCGCGGAGTTGCTGCTGATATTCGCGATGCTCGCAGTCACTCTGTGGCTTCTGGGACGGATGTGGTCGGTGGTGTGGCCGCTGGTCGTCGGCCTGCTGCTGACCACACTGACCTGGCCGCTGGCTCGATTTCTGCGTCGGCACGGGTGGAAGCCCGCCCTCGCCGCGTCGGCCGTGACCGTACTGTCCCTCCTCGTCGCAGGCGGCGTCGTGGCGCTGATCGCGATACCGGTGGCGTCCCAGTCCGGTGAGCTGACCGACGGCGTGGTCGAAGGCATCCAGAAGCTGCGCGACTGGGCCTCCGGGCCGCCGTTGAACATCGGCGACGACGACATCACCAAGGCCATGGACAGCGCGGTCGCCCGTGCTCAGGACGGCCTCGGCAGCATGGTCAGCACGGTGATCACGGGAGTGAGCACCATCGTCAACGGTCTGGTCACCGCCGTGCTGGCGCTCTTCCTGATGTTCTTCTTCCTCAAGGACGGTCCGCGCTTCCTGCCGTGGCTCTCCCGTCAACTGCCCGGCCGCCTCGCCACCGACATCCCCACCGTGGCCGCTCGCGGCTGGGCGACCCTGGGCTCCTTCGTGCGATCCCAGGCGGCCGTCGGCCTGCTCGACGCCGTTCTGATCGGCCTGGGCCTGTGGGTCGTGGGGGTGCCGTTGGTGCTCCCGTTGGCGGTGCTGACGTTCGTCTCCGCGTTCGTGCCGATCATCGGCGCGCTGTTCGCCGGTTTCGTTGCGGTCCTCATCGCGTTGGTCTTCAACGGTCTGACGGACGCGCTGATCGTGCTGGCCATCATCATCGTGGTGCAGCAGCTCGAAGGGAACGTGTTCCAGCCGATGATCCAGAGTCGTGGGCTAGGCCTCCACGCGGCTGTGATCCTGCTGGCGGTCACACTGGGCGGCAGCCTGGCCGGCATCGTGGGCAGCCTGCTCGCCGTACCGATCGCCGCGCTGATCGCGGTGGTGTGGAACTACGTGCGCGAGCAGCTGAGCGAGTCGTCGCCGGAGCCGGAGCCGGTGCCCGAAGGGTGACCTGCCGGTCGGGGTGACGGTCGTGGCCGGGCGCGCGAACGGCCCCTCCCAGGTCGCGGTGCTCCACCTCGCTTGCGAATCTGCAAGCGAAAGGAGTTCCCTCCCATGGTTCCTGTCACCGCGTCGCCCGTGCGTATCGAGGCATCCGTCGATGCCCGGCTCTCCAGATGGCTGTGGCTGGTGAAGTGGCTCCTCGCCATCCCGCACTACATCGTGCTGTTCTTCCTGTGGATCGGGTTCGTGCTCGTCACGGTGATCGCGTTCTTCGCCATCCTGTTCACCGCCCGGTATCCCCGGTCCCTCTTCGACTTCAGTGTCGGCGTACTGCGATGGAACTGGCGGGTCAGCTACTACGCCCACACCGCGCTCGGCACCGACCGGTACCCGCCGTTCACCCTCGCGGATGTGCCGGACTACCCGGCGCGTTTCGACGTCGCCTACCCCGATCGCCTCTCGCGTGGTCTGGTCCTGGTGAAGTGGTGGCTGCTGGCGATCCCGCAGTACATCGTCGTCGCGATGTTCGCGGGTGGCTGGGGATGGGGCGGGGGCTGGGACGACGGGGGCGGCTGGCGGGGCGGCGGGCTGATGCCCTTCCTCTCCTTCGTCGCCGTGGTCATCCTGCTGTTCACCGCCCGGTACCCGCGGCACCTCTTCGACTTCCTGATGGGCCTCGCCCGATGGGTCGCGCGGGTGACCGCCTATGCCGCGCTGATGACCGACCAGTACCCGCCGTTCCGCCTCGACATGGGCGGACAGGAGTCCACGCCGGGCCCCCAGCCCGGCTCACCGCCGACCGCGCCCCCGGCCTCCCCGATGACGAAGAGCTGAAGCCACCGGGGGAACCGATTCCGTTCGGCACGTATCGTCCGGACATGGACACCACTGCTTCACCCCGCGTCCTCGTCATCGGGCTCGATCCGTATCGAGTGCCCGGGCCGTGGGATCCCGAGCCGGTAGCCAAGGCGATCGAGGTGGGACTGGCCAAGTTCGCCGAACATGACGTGGGCGTCGAGACCTGCCTCATCGGTCTTGACGGAAGTGACGACGTAGAAGCCGTCGTCGGGCATGCGCTACGAGCCCATCCGTGGGAATGCGTCACCGTAGGCGGTGGCCTGCGGCACTCGGACGATCAAACTGAACTCCTCGAGCAAGTGGTCAACCTGATTCGGCGGCACGCACCCGACGCGACCATCGCGTTCAACAGCACCCCAGCCACTACCTACGAGGCTGCTGCCCGTTGGATCGAGTGACGACAGCAAACGCAGACTTTGGCCTGCTCCAGGCGGACGTGAGGTGAATGCCGTCGGCCCACACATACACGTGATCGACCTCCGCGAGGCCACGAGCCACGAGGCCAGGGAGTTCTCCTCGTGCTCGTACCTCCCGTCCGCAACAGCCCTCAGCCCTTGACGGCCGAGCTGGCGACTCCCTGCACGAACCAGCGCTGGAAGAACGCGAAGACGATCAGTACGGGCAGGACCAGGAGGACGCCGAAGGCGAGGATCTGGCCCCAGTCCGGGGGCAGTTGGGCCTGGAAGACGCTCATCTCCAGGGGCAGCGGCCGTACCGAGGGGTCGGAGACCATCAGGACGGGCCAGAGGAAGGATCCCCACTGGGTGAGGAACGTCAGGATGGCCACGGACGCGAAGGCCGGCTTCGACATCGGCACGATGATCGCGAAGAAGGTGCGCCAGGGGCCCGCGCCGTCGATGCGGGCAGCCTCCTCGATGCTCGGCGGGATCGAGCGGAAGAAGGTGTGGAACTGGTAGACGGAGAAGGCGTTGGCGATGAACGGGATCGCCTGGATGAAGAGCGTGTTGCGCTGGTCGTTGAACATGTAGAAGAGCGGGACGGCCACCGACTCGAACGGGACCAGCATCAGCAGCAGGATGAGGGTGAAGACGGCGTTGCGGCCTCGCCACTTCAGCCGTGACAGCCCGTACGCCGCCATCGAGTTGACGAACAGGCCACCGGTCACGACCACGAACGCGAGCAGCAGCGAGATGCCCATGAAGCGCCAGAAGTAGCCGGTGCTGTCGGAGTTGAGGCTGCTCAGGACGTTGGAGTAGTTGTCGAAGGACAGGTGGGTGGGCAGGAAGCCGGAGAGGCCGTTCAGCACTTCGTCGGACGGCTTGAGGCTGCCTATCAGCAGGTAGAGGACGGGCAGCACGAAGATGAACGCCAGCACACTGAGGACGGCGTAGTCGAGGAAGCGGCGCAGGGGTGTGCGGGTGAGGCCCGTGTGGGTGCTCATGGTCAGTCCTCGTTGTCGGGCCGGACGACGCGGCGCTGGATGAGGGTCAGGGCGACCACGATCAGGAAGAAGACGACGGTGATCGCGGCTGCCTGGCCGACGTTGTTCTGGTCGAAGGCGGTGGTGACGGCCTGGTACATCACGGTGCGGCCGGCGTCCTCGTTGAGGCCGCCGCCCTTGACGAGGACGTAGACCTGGTCGAAGACCCGGAAGGAGAGCACCGAGGTGAGCATGGCGACGAAGACGAGGGTGCCGCGGATCCCGGGCAGTGTGATGTGCCGGAACTGCTGCCAGCGTCCGGCGCGGTCGAGATCGGCGGCCTCGTAGAGCTCACCCGGTATCTGCTGGAGGCCTGCGAGGAGGATGACCATCTGGAAGCCGACGCCCTGCCAGATGGACAGCACGATGATCGAGGCCATCGCGGTGGCGGAGTCGCCGAGCCAGTCGAAGGCACCCCAGTTGCCGAAACTGACCGCGTGCAGCGCGGAGTTGAGCATGCCCTGGTCGCTGCGGGCGAGGATGAGCCGCCAGATCACGGCGACCAGTGCCATCGGGAAGACGACCGGCATGAAGAAGAGGGACCGGAACAGGCCGATCGCCTTGAGTTTGCGGTTCAGCAGGATGGCGAGTCCGAGCGCCAGGGCCGTTTGGACGGGGACGACGACCACGGCGAAGGTCAGGTTGTTCAGCAGGGCCCGCAGGAAGGGGCCGGACAGGTCCGGGTCGGTGAACAGCCGCCGGTACTGCTCCAGGCCGAAGAAGCTGGGCGCGAGCGGGGAGCCGAGGCGGACGTTGTAGAAGGAGAGGACGACGGCGTAGCCGAACGGGATGCCCACGAAGGCGATGAGTCCGGCGACAGCGGGCGTGGACATGAGCAGCCCGTGCAACCAGTCGCGGTTCTTGCGCACGGAACGCGCCGGACGCACAGGACGCGCGGGCTTGGCGGCGGTCACGGGTGGGGCCTTCTCCCGATCGTGGGGCGCGGCGTGCGCCGGTTCGACGGATGTCACGGATGGGTCCTGTTCCCGGCGGGGGCGGGCGCGGTCCGAACCGTCCCGCCCCTGGCCGATGGTCCTACGGGATCTTGTAGCCGGCGTTGTCGGAGAAGTCCTGGTCGATGGCGCGGGCGGCCTTCTCCAGGGCGCTCTTCGGGTCGGCTCCGCCGTAGATCGAGTTGAGGGCCTCGCTGAACTTGGCGGTGATGGTGGGGTATCCGGCGGTCACCGGGCGGGTGACGGCGACGCAGGACTTGCTGATGTCGCTGTCGCCGCAGGGCTTGGCGAGCTGGTCGGCGAAGAGCTGGAGCGGGCCGCCCTCCTTGTACAGATCGCTCGCGGCGAGCGCGGTCTTCGTGGCGGGCGGGGCGCCGTTGGCCGTCGTCATCGCGGTGACGTTGGCGTCGTTGAGCAGGTAGTCCATGAAGGCACCGGCGGCCTTGGCGTTCTTGGTGTCGGCGCCGATGCCCCACGCCCAGGAGCCCTGGCCGGTCTTGGGACCGTTGCCGAAGTCGGGCAGCGGCAGGACGACGAGGTCGTCGCCGAGCGCCTTGCTGTAGGTGGGGTACATCCAGTGGCCGACCCAGCTCAGGGCGACGCGGTCCTTGGCGAAGGCGTTGCCGTCGGTGTTGGGGTCGACGTAGGTCTTCCAGGACTGGACGGTCTTCAGCGCCGAGACCACGGCCGGTGTGTCGAGGGCGCCTTCCGCCTTGTCGCCCTTGATGAGCGAGCCGCCGGCCGACCAGACGACGGGGGCGAAGCCGTAGGTCCCCCACTCGGTGGCCAGGCCGTTGCCCTCCTGGATGTCGAGGGTCTTGCCGTCGGAGTCCTTGGCCTTCAACGCCTTGAGCGCGGCGGTGAACTCCTCGGCCGTCCAGTCGTCGGCCAGGCTGGTCGGGTACTTCACGCCGGCCGCGTCCAGCAGCTTCTTGTTGCCGTAGATCCCCAGGCCCGAGTCGTACATGCCCAGGCCGTAGTGCTTGCCGCCGATCGCGCCCTGGGACTTGTTCGCGTCGGTGGCGTTGGACATCGTCTTGGAGGAGACGTAGTCGTCGACGGGGGCGAGCTTCTTGTTGTAGACGAAGTTCGCCATGGTCGGGCCGTCGAACTCCAGCACGTCCGGCAGCTCGGAGGCGCTGGTGGCGGTGATGGTCTTGGTGTAGTCGTTGCCGGGTATCAGCTTCAGCTCGACCTTGATGTCGCTCTGCGAGGAGTTGAAGGACTTCACCGCGGCCTGCACTGCGGCGTCCTCGCTCTTCTGGCCCTGGTGGGCCCAGACGCTGATGGTGCCCTTGCCGCTGCCGGCGTCCGCCGAGGCGTCGGTGCCGCTGCCCCCGCCACAGGCGGCCAGTGCCACGAGAGGGAGCAGGGCCAGGCCCGTACAGGCCGTGCGGCGGTGCCTTCTGTTGGTCGAGCTCATGGTCTGTGCCTCCGTGCTGTGGCGTGGGTTCGAGGTGTGGGAGCGATGTCGAGGCGTGGGGATGTGGGGCTCAGAGGGGGCGCTGGGGGCGCTACTGAGGTCCGCGCGGACGGGGCGGAGCGGTGGTCTCGCGCAGGACCATGCGGATGGGCATCTGGACATGGCCGGGGTGTTCGGCATCGGGTTCGTCGAGCTGGCGCAGCAGCAGCCGGGCGGCCTCCGCGCCCTGGCCCGCGACCGGCTGGGCGACCGTGGTCAGACCGACCACGTCGGCGAGTTCGTGGTCGTCGAAGCCGACGACGGACACGTCGTCCGGGACCCTCAGCCGGTGGCGGCGCAGGGCGCGCAGTGCGCCCATCGCCATCTCGTCGGACTGCGCGAACACGGCGGTCGGCGGCCGGGAGGCGGCCAGCAACTCGGTCATCGCCCGCTCGCCGCCCTCGACGGTGTAGTCGCCGTCCGCCTCCAGGGCCGGATCGTGCTCTATCCCGGCCTCGGCCAGGACGTCGAGATACGCCCGGCGGCGCTCGATGGGCGTGGTCCAGTGCAGCGGCCCGCTGGATCCGCTGATCATGCCGATCCGGCGGTGGCCGAGGTTCACCAGATGCCGTACGGCGCTCTCCGCGCCGACCCGGTCGTCGATGCCGACCACCGTGAAGCCGGGCCGGGCAACACCGACCGTGCTGGCCAGCGGCACTCCCAGGGAACGCAGCGCCGCGGACTCCGCCTCGTCGGGGATGAGCAGCGACAGCACCGCGTCCACCCGCTTGCGGACCGGCAGCTTCGTGAAGAAGCGCTTGCGCGACTCGGGCGCGCCCAGGTTGTACAGCAGGACGTCGTATCCGGCGGCGCTGAACACCTGCTCCGCCGCGTCGAGCACGGTGCCGAAGAACCAGCGGCCCACGTACGGGACGACGACCCCGATGGTGAAGGTGCGGCCGCTGGCCAGGCTGGAGGCGGAGCGGGACGCGGTGTAGCCGAGCTCTGCGGCGACGGCCGCGATCCGGTCCCGCACCTCGTCGGAGACGCCCGTGCGGCCGCGCAGGGCGCGGGACACGGTGGACGCGGAGACGCCGGCGGCGCGGGCGACGTCGTTGATGCTGGCCGTCACGGCTCAGTTCCTCCCGTTGATTTCACGGCGGTGTGATCTGCGAGTGACGTGACCGTAAACCTGGCCTCGCTGTTGCGCAAGCGTTTGCGTTCATATTTACTTGGGCCGATTCTCAAGAGATGCCGCTTTGGTCAATGGTCAGCGCATGCGTTTGGGCGCTGTGAGCCGACAGGAACTGTGCATGCGATACGCCCCGCCCGGCCTCTGCGTGAACGACTTCGCCCTGCTGCGCGACGAGGACGGCACGTACACGGTGCTGCACCTGCAGGGGCCCTGGACGGCGGAGTTCGACCACCTGCGGATGGAGACCTCCTACGGCCGGGCGACCTCCGCCGACCTGGTCCGCTGGCAGCCCCAGGGCACCGCCTTCGGCAACGGGCTGCCCGGCCGCTTCGACCAGCAGGCCGTGTGGACCATGCACCCCCTGCGGCACGGCGACGGGATGGCCATGTTCTACACAGGAGTGAGCGGGCTGACGGCGGACGGCTGGCCCCTGCAGTCCGTCGGCCTCGCGTACTCCGACCGCACCGACGGCACTGGCTGGCGGCGCCACGGCACCGGGCCGGTCGTCGAGGCGGACCCGCGCTGGTACCGCACCGGTGAACGCATGGGCTGGCGCGACCCGTTCGTCGTACGCGACGACGAGGGCGAGGGCTGGGTGATGGCCGTCTGCGCGAGCGACGCCTCGCTGCCGGTGGAGGTCAGCGGCTGCGTGGCGCTGGCCACGTCGACCGACCTGGAGCACTGGACGGTCCACCCGCCGCTCGTCTCACCCGGTGACGTCGACGAGTTGGAGTGTCCGGTCCTGGAACGCCTCGACGACGGCAGCTGGCTGCTGCTCGGCTCGATCGGCGCCACCCGCGGTTTCGAGTCGTGGACCGCCCCCCGCCTGCGCGGCCCCTGGACCCGCCGCGGCCCCCTCGGCCCGACCGGCGCGTACGCCCCCCGTGTCGTCGCCGCGCCCGACGGCTCCCGCGTCGTCGTGCACACCACACCCCGTCAGGTGGGCCTCACCGACACCGGGGAGCGCTGCCGCGGCATGCTGGCCCAGCCCAAGTCCCTTGTCGTACGGGAGGATTCGGCGCCCCGCCTGGAATGGTGGACCGGCCTGAACGCCTGGCTCGGCGAGGAGACCGACCGTCCCGCGCTCCACGCGGTCGGCGACATCGGCATCACCGGGCCGGTCGAAATCACCCTCCGCACCGACAGCGCGGACGACGATCGGCCCGCCCTCTCCGTCGGCTGCGACGGCAAGAACCTCTGGATCACCGGCCCCGGCGGCACCAGGCTCGGCGAGACCGTCCTGACCGAACCCGCCGCCACCCTCCGCATCCTCACCATCGGCGAATACGTCGAGGTGTACGCCGACAACGTCTTCGCCCTGACGGCCCTGTGCTACTCCGGCCGCTCCGCCCCATGGGCAGTCGTGACGGAGGAACACAGCCGTACGATCCCCATACGCCCGATCCGGCTGCCCGACCCCCACCGTGACGACGCCTCGGCCGTCTGGCCCGGGCCTTGAGTGACCCGGGTCGACTGCCTTGGGCGTGGGCCGCTCAGTCGGTGGCGGCCCGGGCGCGTGCGGCCTCGCGGACCGCGGCCACGTTCTTCTTGCCCTGCCGCGAGCCGTTCAGTTTGGCCCTGATGTGCTCCCGGACGGTGACCGGTTCGTAGGCGAGACCGTGGTCCGCGTCGAGCAGGGCGGGGATCGTCTCGATGACCGCGTCCGGGTTCCCGTCGTGGAAGAAGGCGGCCGAACGGCGCCGCAGGATCGTCCCGTCGACGACGGGGGGCTTGACGCGGTGCAGTGTCGACATCCACCGGTCGTTGGTCAGCCGGGCCGTGAGATCGCCGAGGTTGACGAGCAGAGCGCCGTCCGCGGGCGTCACGTCGTGCCAGGTGCCGTGCCGGTCGAGCACCTGGAGCCCGGGGATCCGGTCGGCCCACAGCACGGTGACGATCCCGTAGTCGGTGTGTTCGCCCATGCCCATCAGCTCGCCGTCCAGGTCCACGGTGCCTTCGGGCAGGGCGTAGTTGTTCATACGGAGCACGTCGATGGAGTGTCCGGTGAGCGCCTCGAAGAAGTCCGGTGTCAGGCCGAGGGCGTCCGCGAAGATCCGTGTCAGCGTGCGTGCCACCCGCGAGGCGTGACCGAAGTATGCCTCCACCCGCGGTGTGAACCCCTCGATGTCCGGCCACACGTTGATCCCGAAGTCGTCCTCGGACAGACCGAGTTCGGGCGGGAAGGAACGCGCCTCGACACCGACGTTGAAGGCCTCGAAGAAGTCGTTCATCCGCGAGGCCGACTCAAGTCCCAGGCTCAGGCTCAGCGACTCGCTCTTCGGGGGGCTGTATCCGCGGTTGGCGCCGCCGACGCGGTACGCGTTCTTCGCCTCCAGCGGCAGCGCGAAGAAGGCGTCCATCGCCCCCTTCAGACCGTCGAGCGCCTGCTGCGGAATGCCGTGCCCGAGGATCTGGATGAACCCCACCTCGGCACACGCGGCGTCGATCAGCCGTGCCACATGCCCGCGCTCCTCGTCCGTACCGTCTCCGACGTAGGGGGAGATGTCGACGGCCGGCACGGTGAACATGGGCGTCGAGGTGGCAATGTGAGACTTCACTGTCGTGCGTCCTTCCAGACTGTGATCATTTGGCGAAGGGCCGCCGGCCGGCCCGTGTTCCCTGCCCAGTTTCGGGGCGGAGCAGGTCACGCGGCATCCGCTTCCTCCGGGAGCCACCGCTGAGGGCGACGGCCAACCGGCTCAGGAGAGAAGCCCGGCGTCTGCCCGTATCCCCTTCGCCACGGCCGTCCCTGTCCGGAGCGCGGCGACGGGATCGGCCGCCTCGTCCAGCTCGATGAGCACGATGTCGGCGCCGGGGGTGAGTGACATCGCGGCGGCCCATCCTCTCCAGTCCACGATGCCCGTACCCAGTTCGGTCATGTAGGGCTGCTGTTGGGCGAAGACCGTTTCGTCGATGGTGAGTTCGACGTCGATCGGCTTGACCGCGTCCTTCCAGTGCGCCAGGGCGATGCGTTGGGAGTGGCGACGCGCGACGGCGACGGGGTCGCCTCCCCCGAGGGCGATGTGGCAGGAGTCGGGGCACAGCCACACGTAGCGCGGATCGGTCAGCGCCATGAACAGGTCGATGTCCCTCTCGTACCAGAGGGTGCTGTTCGACTCGGTGTGGAAGGCGAGCTTCACCCCGTGCTGTGCGACGGCCTCACCGACGATGTGGGCGATGTCTGCCATCCGGGTCATGTACGCGGCGTCGACGAAGAAGGGCGGGCGCGTCCCCGACGTCGCACGCATGGGCAGCCCGGCGACGAGAAGTCCGGCGCCCACGTCGGCGAGGAAGGACGCACGTCGCTCGGCATCGGCGACTATCGCGGGCAGGCTGTCGCTGTCCCGCCAGTCGGGGCATTCGCTCTCGGCGATGAAGGCGCTCACGACGGACAGGCCTCGGGCCTGCAACTCATGCCGGAACGACGACGCGTCGCCGAACGCGCGCAGGACCGAGTCGATGTCGCCCGGCGCGAAGGTCAGCTCGATGCCCGTGACACCGGCCTCGGCCAACGCGTCCATCGTCCGGTCCCAGAAACGCTCGGGGTTCTTGACGGCCCAGTCACGAAAGGCGTCGGCGGATTCGAGGCCCCAGAATCCGGGATGGTAGAAGGTCACGATGTCGGTGGCGAAGCGTGGTGCCACGGGAGTCTCTCCATTCGGATCGGCGGAATCATTCGGCGCCTGAGCGCGCGTTGTAGACGACGATGCCGTCGGCGTCGACGGCCTCCCGGTAGCCGCGGAACACCGCGAGCGCCTCGTCCCGGAGCACGTCCCGCACGACCTCGATGCCGCGCGCCTGGAACTGCTCGGCCCAGTCCGCGCCGAGCGGGCCCTCGTCGAACGTGGTGATCTCCTCCAGTTCCGGGCCCTCGCCGGCGACCACGAGGCCGCGCACCCCGGACCACATCGCCGCGCCGTAGCACTGGATGCACGGACGCCAGTTCACCACCAGTTCGTGCGCCGGCATTCCGTCACCACCGAGGTCCCAGCCGCCCGTCGCCGTCTGGGCCAGTCCGAGGGCGACGACTTCGGCGTGCGCGCTGGAGACGCCGGAGGCGAGTACGACGTTCACGCCGACCGAGACCATCCGACCGGTGTCCCGCTCGGCGACGAGTGCCGCGAACGGGCCGCCGTTGCCCTCACGCCAGTTGCGGTCGGCCAGCCGGTGCACGAGGCGCATCCGGTCGTCACGGTCGGGAATGACAGCGGGGACGGCGGCCAGTTCGTCGTCGATCCACGTCGGGAGCACCACCCGGTATTCCTTTGCGATGTCGATCATGATCGGACTTCCTCTCGATGCGCGGCGAGCGCGGCGGTCCGGGCGGCGACGGCCCGGGCGGCCCGTACGGCCGTCACCGCGCCGGTCAGGGTGACGTTGGCGGCCATCGCTGTGGGGATCACGCCGTTGCCCGCGAGGTACAGGTTGTCGTAGCCCCACACCCGGCCGTCCGGGCCGCACACGCTGGTGCCGTCGTCGACCGGGCCGGAGCGGACGGTGCCGGTCAGGTGCAACGACGAGCCGGGCGGGAGCAGCGCACGCTCCGTCGCGGGATCGAAGGGGCCGAATTCCTCGGCAATCGACTGGATGTCGTCGAGTGCCCGGCCGAGCAACGTGCGGTCCGCCTCGGAGTAGCCGAACTCGACACCGATTCGGGGCATGCCTGCCAGGTCGGTCTCGGTCGGCGAGAACACCAGCCGGTTCTCGGGGCGCGACTCGACAGGCACGTACAGCGAGAGGCCCACGGAGTGGGCGAGGGGGCGGCCGTCTTCGTCCACGTACGTTCGGTTCATGATCTGGCCGTGGAACGGCTGCGCCGCTCCGTTCTGGGGCAGCCAGAGCGAATCGGTGCTGAACTCGCCCGCGCGCGGCAGGGGCAGGGCCTCGAGCCCGATGCCGAACCGGTCGGGGTCGAGCAGTACCCGGGCGGTGATGAACGCGTGCTCGTTGAGGTAGCGGCCCAGTGCTTCGGGCCGGATGCCCGAGGCGAAGAGCAATTGCGGGGTGCGCAGCGCGTCGGCGCACACCACCACGGCGTCCGCGAGGAGTTGCGACTCGGCGCCGTCGGCGATGCGACGCAGGCGGGCGCCGCCGACCCGGCCGTCCGAGACGATGAGAGCGGTCGCGAGGGTACCGGTCAGCAGTGTGAAGGCCGGGTCCTCGCCGGTCGCCATCGCGGGGAAGATCGTCCCCGGAGCCGTGCGCGGCATGGGGCCCGATGCCGGCGTGGTGACGGCCATGGGCATCGGCTGTGGCCGCCGGTCGTCCGGTCCGATGCCGTCGAAGCGCCGACGCAGTACGTCGAGCACGATCCGGCCGACGTCGGTCGGACCGATCGCGGACGGGGTGACCGCGAGCACCCGGCGCGCGGTGTCCAGGTCCGTCGCCCAGCGGGCCGGGTCGCCGAAGTCGAACACCTCGTCCCCGGCGGGCCAGGGCGTCGCGGCGGTCCAGTGCACGCCCATGCCACCGGCGTTCCACGCGAGCGCTGTCGCGGGCATCGCCTCGGCGCCCTCTCCGAAGGCAAGCGCGTGGAACATGCCGGGTGTCAGATCGTCGAGGCTGCCCGCGGCATCGCGCACCACCTCGGCGCCGGTGTACATGCCTTGGATGCCGGTGCCGACCCGTTCGTTGTAGCGCGACCAGAGAACCGGATCGTCGACGTCGTGCAGGTGCAGGCCTGGGACCTCGCCGATCGCACTGCCACCCTCGACCATCGTGATGTCCAGCGCCGGATCGGTGTCGCGCAGCAGTCTGGCCACGACTGATCCCATGATGCCGCTGCCCACGACGAGGACGCTGGTGCGAGTGGTGCCGGTCAAAGGGAGACTCCTGTCCTGTACTGCTGCCTGGTACTGACGTCTGCCACGCTGTCCTGCTTCCGCTGGTGGTGAGCGTTCACGCGCTCGGGGCGAGCGGGCCGAACAGCTGCGTGTCCATCGAATCGAGTGCCAGCTTGACGGCGCCGATGAGGTCGGCATCGCGCCCCAGACACGTGGCACGCAGCTCGACCGCGGGGGTGCGGGCGTCGTGCATCGCCTTGCGCACCCGGGGCAGCAGCACATCGGCCGCGTCCTCCAGACCGCCGCCGAGCACGATGAGCGACGGCGCGACCGTCCACGACAGGGTCGTGAGGATCGACGCGATGTTCTCCACGAATTCGTCCACCTCGGCGAGCGCTGTCGCATCACCGGCACGAGCCGCGTCGAAGCGGTCGAGCGCGACCCTGCGTCGATCCGGTTCCGGGGAGGTGAGCCCTGCCACCGGGCGGTTCTCCACCGAGCCGGTCGGCATCGATACCGCTTCGACGATCTCGCCGGCGGCACCGTCGAGCCCCCTGTGCACGGCGCCTCGGATGAGGATGCCCAGGCCGGTCCGGTTCCCGAGCATCGCCCATACGACGTTGTCGTGATCGCCGGCCACGCCCCGCCAACGCTCCGCGAGGGCACCGAGATTGGTGTCGTTGTCGGCGAACCAGGGCATCGGGACCCGCTGCGCGAGTTCCTCGGGGAGGTTCACGCCTTCCCAGCGCGTCGTGTGCACCAGGCGTCGTACGACCCCGTCGTCATCGATCGCGCCACCGCTCGCGACAGCACCGGCCCGAAGACGGTTCGCCGACCCGCCCGCGTCGTCGAGCGCCTCCAGCACCAGTGCCGCCGCGTCGTCGAGCGTGGACTGCGGATCCTGGTAGGCGCGCAGCGGCCGGTGCGCCCGGCCGACGACACGGCCGCGTACGTCGGCGATGACCGCGGACGCGTCCAGGGTGGTGATGCGCACGGCCGCCAGCAGCGCGTGTTCGGCCCGCAGTTCGTACCGGCGGGCCGGGCGCCCTGCACAGCCACTGGTCGGCACGCGGTCCAGTTCGGTCACCCAGCCCGCCTCGACGAGCGAGTCCAGAACGACCTCGATGGTGCGGCGGGAGAGGCCGACCTGCTCGGCGAGCTCGGTCAGCGTGATGGGCCCGGCCGACACCGCCAGTGCGCGCAGGATGACCGAGGTGTTGATGCGTCGGACGGCGCTCTGGTTCATTCCGGACATCAGCACGCCTCCGCCACCCCGGACACCGCCGGTACCACCGGATCGAACACGCCCGTGGTGTCGGCGGTGAGCGCAGCGCCGGGACGGCCGTATTCACGAGCCGCGTCGCCGAGTGTCCCGGTCGCCCTGGCCCAGGCGGGCTCCTGGCCGCGTACGAACCCGACCAGATCAGCGTGGGTCAGTGCGGCCAGTTCCCCTGGCGGGTTCGGCCCGAGCGCTTCACCGACTCCGGGTGCGTCGAGCACGTCGAAGAAGAACGGGATGTCGACGCAGTGCGTGGCGCCACCGAGCACCGGGGAGGGCCATTCGAAGGAGTACAGCCAGGTGCCGGCGGCGGCGTCGCGGCGGGAGGCCGCGACGCGCGGGCAGGCGGCGCGGAAGAGCGTGTCCGTCACCCGGGTGCCTGCCTCGCGGCTGCCTGCTGTGCGGGTGGTGGTGTCTCCGTCGAATTCGTCGCCCGTAGCGCCGAGCAGCAGCGGTACGGCGTGTCCGTGCCGGGTGAGTCCGTCGGCGATGGGCGCGGGCAGAATGTCGTCGCCGACGAACAGGCCGAGCGCCGGCATGGCGTCGCCCTGCTCGTCCCGCAGGTCGATGACGCACTGCTGGATGTGCTCCACGGCGCGGTCGGCGAATCCGGCTCGCGTCGGCGGCACGCCGAGCCGGTGCCCGAGCCGTCCGAGGAAGTCGCGTGCCGCGTCCCCGTCTGCCGCGAAGGTGCCACCGGACAGGCCGGCGGCACGGTGGAAACGGCCGCTGCCCGCGGGCGACGAGAGCAGCGCGAGGACCGCCGCTCCCCCGGCCGACTGACCGGCGACGGTGACCCGGTCCGGATCGCCGCCGAAAGCGGCGATGTTGTCCTGCACCCAGTCGAGCGCGAGCAGCAGGTCGCGCAACCCGAGGTTCGCCGGGACGCCGTCCAGTACGGCGAATCCGTCGACGCCCAGCCGGTAGCCGACGGTGACGCAGACGACGCCGTCGCGGGCGAAGGCACGGCCGTCGTACCACGGGCTGGCCGGGCTCCCCGCCAGGAACCCGCCGCCGTGGATCCACACCAGAACCGGGAAGGGCTCGCGGTCGTCGTCGGCGTCGGGCGCGACGATCCCCAGGTTCAGCACGTCGTCGCCCGGCACCGACGGCTCCGGCACCGTGGTCGTGGCGAACAGCGGCACGCGCTGCGCTGTGGCACCGTGCCGGGACGCGTCGAACGGCTCCGTGAACCGGCCGCGGCGGGCCGGCGCTGCGAACCGCCTTGCGCCGGTGGGAGCTGCGGCGTACGGAATACCGAGGAAGCGCCGAACCGAGCCGGTGCGACAGCCGATGACCGTGCCCGCCGGCGCGCGGACGGTGACGGTCTCCCAAACTTCGGCCGGGCGGACCCTCGTCTCGTTTCGCTCGCCGGGCGTGTCGAACGAGTCCATGGGGGTCACCGCATTCCCGTTCCGGCGACGCCCTGCACGAAGTAGCGCTGCAGGAACAGGAAGAGCACCAGCACCGGCAGCATCACGACGATCGCCCCGGCGAGCAGCAGACCGTAGTCGGTGACGTGCGCCGCGGCCTGACTGGTGGCGGCCAGGCCCACCGGCAGTGTGTAACTGGACATGCTCTGGGCGACGATGAGCGGCCAGAGGAAGTTGTTCCACGAACTGAGGAACGACATGATCGTGATCGTCGCGACAGCGGGTCCGGCCAGCGGGAGAAAGATCCCGAAGAAGATCCGGAACTCCCCCGCGCCGTCGATCCGGGCCGCTTCGAGCAGTTCGTCGGGGATCGACATCGCGTACTGCCGCATGATGAAGACCGACAACGGCAGCGCCACGCTCGGCAGCGCGACACCGGTGAGGGTGTCCGCCAGGCCCAGGTCGACCGTGATCACGAACTGCGTGACGAACACCGAGGTGAGCGGCATCATCATCGCGCCCATCACTGCGGCGAACGCGATCCGCCTGCCGGCGAAGTCGAGCTTGGCGAGTGCGTAGCCGGCGGCCGACGCCGCCACGATGTTGCCGGCCACCACCATGACCGCGACCACGACGCTGTTGACCAGGAACCGGCCGAAGCCCTCTGTGGTGAACAGCCGCTCGAAGTTGTCGAAGGTGAGGTGCTGAGGGACCCAGGCACCGGGGTCGGAGCGGATCTCGTCGAGACTGCGCAACGAGCCGCTGATCACCCAGACGAACGGAAGCATCGTGAGCAGCGCGCACAGCACAAGCGCGCCGTACAGCAGGGGCCGGGAGACGGACCGGCGGCGCACCGCGATCCGGTCGGTGGTCATGTCGGCGTTCTCCAACGCGGCGAGGGCGGTCATGTGCGGGGCCTCAGCAGCCGGAACTGGACGGCGCTCACCAGCATCACGAGCACGAGCGTCACGAACGACGCCGCCGAGGACATCCCGAACTCGCCGGCCCCGAACTGGTGGTAGGTGTACAGCGCCACCGATTCGGTGGAGCCCAGCGGGCCGCCGTTGGTGAGCAGGTACGGCTCGTCGAACACCTGGAGATAGAAGACCGTCAGCAGCACCGACACCATGAGAGTGGTGGGCCGCAGCAGCGGCAGGGTGATGTGCCTCAACTGCCGCCACCGGTCGGCCCCGTCGAGGGAGGCGGCCTCGTACACGTTCTGCGGAATCGCCTGCAGGCCGGCGAGGAACAACACCATCGCGATGCCGAAGTTCCGCCAGACGCCGAGCAGGATGACCACGGGCATGGTCAGGTTCGGGTCGTCCAGCCAGTTCGGCCCGGCGAAGCCGACAGCACCGAGCGTTTTGTTGACGGTGCCGCCCGCGTTGAAGGCGTACTGCCAGATCAGGGCGACCGCTACGACGTTCGTGACAACCGGCGCGAAGAAGACCGTGCGGAACACGCCGCGCAGCCGACGGATGCCGGAGTTCAGCGCGAGAGCCAGCGCGAGTCCGATCCCCATGGTCAGTGGCACGCCGACGGCCACGAAAACGGCGGTGTTGAGGATGTCCCGCAGGAAGCTCTGGTCCTGGAACAGGCGGAGATAGTTGTCCAGTCCGGTGAAGTCCACCGCGAACGGATGACGCAGATCCGCGCCCCGCAGGTCGGTGAGGCTGAACCCGAGCGCGGCGACGGTGGGGACCGCCGTGTAGACCAGGAACACGACGGTGAACGGTGCCAGGAACAGCCAGCCCACAGCCGTTCGACGGGCGCCCCGAGGACGACGAGTTCTGCGAGGCACCTTCTGGAGGACGGTGACGGTCATCCGCGGATCACTCCGTGCCCGTGCCGAGGCTGTCGGCGTACGACTGGAGGTTCGCGGCGGCCTTCGCGGCGGTCTCCTCGCCCTTGGCCACCGCTTCCATCTCCTTGCCCAGCCGGGTCGCGACCTGCGGCCAGTTACTGACCTGCGGGAACGCCCGGGTGTTCTTCAGCTGCGTCAAGAAGGCGTCCAGCAGCGGCTGGCCCGCGATGGCGGAGTCCTTCCAGGCGGAGACGACCGCAGGCAGCGAGCTGTACGCCTTGTACTGCGACACCTGCGTGCTCGGGCTCGATATGTACCGGATGAGCTTCCACGACGCGTCCGCGTTGTCGGTGTCGGCAAGCACCCCCCAACTGCCGCCCGCGGAGAAGGAGACGCTGCCCGACGCCCCCGCCGGCAGCGGCGCCGTGGCTACGTGGGACGCCGTCCAGCCGTCCTTCTTCGCGGCGGCGTCGAGCTGGCCGATGACCCATGGGCCGGTGATCATCGTGGCCGTCCTGCCGGACACGAAGTACGGCTGTGAGTCGAGGAAGCCGGGCCCGGCGGTGTCGGCGGTCCCCGAGGTGTAGAACGACGCGTTGTACGTGATCGCGTCGACCATCGCCGGAGTGTCGAGCGTCCACTCGCCGCCCGAGGACAGCAGCGAAGCGCCCGCCTGCCAGGCGTACATCGCGGCGTCCTGGCCGTTGAAGATGTCCCAGCCGATGTCGGCTCCGAGGCCGTGCGCGGCTCCGGCGCCCTGAAGCGCCTTGAAGAACGGCACCATCTCGTCCCATGTCTTCGGCGCCTCGACGCCCGCCTTCTTGGCCAGGTCGGAGCGGTAGACGAGCGCGTAGGTGTACGCGTACCAGGGCACCGTGTAGGCGACGTCCTTGACCACACCGGCGTCCCACAGGCTCGTGAAGAAGCTGTCCGGGTCGACGAGGCCGTCCGGAACTGGCCGGAGGATCGACGGATCGAGGAACTGCGCCTGCGACTCGGGAAAGAACTGGGCGACATCGGGCCCCTTGCCCGCCGCGATCGCCGACTGGAGTTTGGTGTAGTAGTCGGCGTTCGGGATCAGCGTGAACTTCACGTCGAGGTCGGGGTTCGCCGCCTTGAAGGGCTTGATGACCTTGTCGAGCACGTCCGCATCGCCCTGGGCGGCCCAGACAGTGACGGTGCCTGTGGCCGGGGAGCTGGCGATGGGCTCGGCGCCGGCTTTCGCGGTGGTGTCGTCACTGCGGCCACAGCCCGCCAGGGCGAAGCTGCCGAGGAGAGCGATGCCGCCGGTCAGCCGTAGGGCATCGCGTCTGGAGAGGTTGGACACTCGGGGCTCCTGTCACATGAAGGCGCTGAGGACAGTGATGTGCTTTCTGGTGAAAGCAGCCTTTTCGGCCTGATGGACCCAATGCGACCGATGGGTCCTATGCGGCCGATAGTGAGTGACCGTATGAATGGTGTGTTTCGACGGCATGCCGGAAGCCGCCCCGAATAATTTCGGAACTTGTAGCGAAATCGATTTGTCACGCTCTGTCGCTACCGTCGTCCACTCGCTCGACCGACCTCGGCGAGGCCGACGAGGTCGGCGCAACAGCGTTGACGCATCCCTCGACGGTGCTGCGCCGCATAGCTGCTCCGCCGCCGGAACCGGGCGGATGGCCTCCGGAGCGAACTCGCCGCAGGCTGTCGCCTACCCGGCCGGCAGGCCGCGGCACGACGGCACGGATGCTTCGCTGACGGAAGCTTGGTGTTCAAGCCACCACGGAAGCATCCGAGCTGGCCTCGCCGAAGAGACTGAGAAGCGTTCTCCGGAATAGGCGTGTGCGGCAACTGCGGCGCATGAGCAGCTTCATGCTTGCCCGCCGGTCCAACGCAGGACGTGCCGCTGTCGGGCGCGCGGGTCCCAAGTACCGCCCCCGAGGGGCGTCAGCGGGAAGTGAGCGGGGTCTCCGACTCGACGCGGGTGAGCTTTTCGGGGTTGCGGACGTAGTAGAGGGCGGTGACACGGGCGTTCTCCACCGTGAAGGCAAGCACGCCGTCGATCACGTCACCCAGGCGCAGGATGAGGCCGGGGTTGCCGTTGACCGTCGTGGGCTCGCTGCTGAAGGTGCCGCCTGCCTTCTCGACGCTGCCGGCCATGTAGCGGAGCACCTTGTCGGCGCCGACGACCGGCCGCAGGGCCGCCAGCCTGAGGCCGCCGCCGTCGCTGACGAAAACGACGTCCGGGGCAAGTACGTCGAGCAGCCCCTGCAGGTCCCCCGTTTCGAGCGCGAGCTGGAACGAGTTCGACGCAGCCCGGGCTTCCTCCGAGGAAGCCGGTGCGGCCGGTCGGCGGGCATCGACGTGCTGGCGGGCGCGGTAGGCGATCTGGCGGGCGGCGGCGGGGCTCTTGCCGATCGCGCCCGCGATGTCGTCGTAGCCGAACTCGAAGACCTCGCGCAGTACGAAGACGGCACGTTCGGTCGGTGAGAGGGTCTCGAAGATGTACATGAGGGCCAACGACAGGTTCTCCGACAGTTCGACGTCCTCGGCCACGTCCGGCGTGGTGAGCAGCGGCTCGGGCAGCCAGGGGCCCACGTAGGCCTCCTTGCGCCGTTTGAGGGTGCGCAACCGGTTGAGTGCCTGCCGGGTCGTGATCCGCACCAGGTACGCGCGCTGGTCCCGTACCTGCGCCAGGTCGGCCTTGACCCACCGCAGCCAGGTCTCCTGGAGGACGTCCTCGGCGTCCGCCGCGGAACCGAGCATCTCGTAGGCGACGGTGAACAGCAGGTTGCGGTGGGCGACGAAGGCCTCGGTCGCGGGATCGGTGACGTGGTCGTTCATGTCGTGCGCTTCGCTCTCTCGCGGTCGGCCCCACCTGCCGGAGGCAGGCCGTGGATGTGTACCCGGTCCGAAGCCGGGTTATCGCCGTCAGCTCCCCCGCCGGTCCGGCCGGACCGGTCGGTCCGGCCGAAGGAGGGGAGCTTGGGGGCTAGGCGGCGCGTCCGGTGCCGGACGGTGTCGTGCGGTGCTCCGGCCCAGGCGTCTCCGGGCGGTCGGTGTCGTCGCCGTGGGCTGTACGGGGACCGGCCTTGCGTGCCCCGGACACCAACTTGTTCAGGGTGAACCTGCAGGCGATCTCCTTGACGCCGGCACCCGGCCGCCCGCCGATGTGGAGCCCGTTCACCGTGTCGTTCGGGTAGGAGAACTGGGTGACGCCCTCGTCCCGGCCGAGGCTGAGACACTGCCCGGCGAACCACATCCGGACGGGAGCGGGTGTCTTCCCCGCGATCCGGCGCAGAATCGTGGCCGCTGCTGCCGGGCCCAGCTGCACGGCGGCCTGGCAGCTCATCCGGAACGGCCGGTCCGCCATCGCCGCCGCGTCCCCGGCGGCGACGATGCGTACGTCGTTCACGCTGGTCAGGGTCGCGTCGGTGAGCAGGCGGCCCTCGGCGTCCGTACGCAGCCCGCTGCGGGCCGCCAGGTCCGGGACACGGAATCCCGCGGTCCAGATCGTCACCGCGCTCGGCAGCTCACGGCCGTCGTCGAGCCGTACGGCGTCCTGCGTCACCTCCGTAACCCGCGTACGGGGGCCTTCGAGGACGGTCACGCCCAGCCTGGCGAGCCGGCGGGCGACCGGGCGGCGGCCCCGGGCGTGCAGGGAGGGTCCGAGCACGTCGCCGCAGATCAGGGTGACTCTGCGACCCTGTTCCGCCAGCTCGGCGGCGGTCTCCAGACCGGTCGGGCCCGCCCCGACCACGGTCAGCGGAGCCGTCGCGGGCGCTGCGGCCAGCGCGGACCGCAGCCGTTCCGCCCCCTCGATGTCCGACACCGAATGAGCGAACTCGGCCGCTCCGGGCACGCCGGGATCCGAGACGCCGCTGCCCACGGCGTAGACGAGGTAGTCGTACGAGACCGCACCGCCGCCCGCCAGGGACACCCAGCGCTCGGCGGCGTCGATCCGGGTCGCGGTGTCGACCACCAGCCGGACCTTCCCGCCCAGAACGTCTCCGAAGCTCTCGACCGCGTCGTCGGAGCCGGTCACGAGCTGATGCAGACGGATCCGCTCGACGAATTCCGGACGTGGGTTGACCAGGGTCACCGATACGCCGTCGCGTCGAGCCAGGCGATTGGCCGCCGTCACGCCCCCGTACCCACCGCCGACGACGACCACCTGAACATTCCCGTTCATCATGTCTCCCTATGTCTCCCTCGAGTGATGACTCGGCATGGAGACACCGGCGGCGCGTCCCGTGTCACAACCGGCGGATGAGACGTAGCGCACATCGGATGCGGCGCATTCGCGGCTCCCCACTCCGTGACGCCTCACCTGCGACTTCGTCGCCGCTGCAACCGATCCGCCGCCTCGGAAGGAACGGATTTCGCCCGGACATGTCCCAACCGCGGAGGTCCTCGACAAACGGGTCACGTGGGCGCCGGGACGCTCTTCCCTCTCGCGCGGAGCTCATGATCTACTCCATCAGGGCCACTTCGAGTACTCGACCTGACCCATCCACATGGAGCGACGGACACGACGGAGTTGTCATGCCGACCGGCCCACAACAGTTCTCAAAGATCGTCACCGACAGGGCGCATCCCGCGCGGGTCTACGACTGGCTGCTGGGCGGCAAGGACAACTATCCGGTCGACGAGGCAGTGGGTGAACAACTGCCGCCCGAGGCCAGGGACGCGGCGCGGCAGAACCGCCAGTTCATGCACCGGGCGGCAGCCTGGCTCGCCGCGCAGGGCATCGACCAGTTCCTCGACATCGGGACGGGGATCCCCACCGAGCCCAACCTCCATCAGATCGTTCAGGGCATCGTGCCGACGGCGAAGGTCGTCTATGCCGACAACGACCCGATCGTCCTGCGTCATGCCGAGGCGTTGCTGGTCAGCCGGCCCGGAGGAGTCACCGACTACATCGAGGCCGATGTCCGGCAGCCGCAGGGGATCGTCGAGCACGCCCAGCGCATTCTGGACTTCAGCCGCCCGATCGCGCTGTCGCTGATCGCGCTGATGCACTTCGTCCCCGACGAGCAGGACGCGCACGCCATCGTCCGCGATCTGGTCGCCACGCTGCCGCCGGGCAGCTATCTGGTGCTCTCGCACGCCGCCTCCGACCTCTATCCCGAACTTGCCGCACAGGTCACCGCCGAGTACGCCAAGGGCGGCATCCGGCTCGGCTTCCGCACCCGTGCCGAGGTCGAGCGCTTCTTCGACGGCCTCGACCTCGTTCCGCCGGGTCTGGTCACCGCGACGGAGTGGGCTCCCTCGGGCAAGGAGCAGGAAGCCGAAGGCAGCGGCATCTACGTGGGAGTGGCCCGCACTTCGTGAACGGCGAGGCCTCCGTCGTGGGCCGGCCCCGCGATCCGCGGTACCGCAGGAAGGGCACGGCGAGCTCCCGCCGAGGCTCCTCTCGTCGACCGCACACCACTGCCGGCGCAGTCGCCGGCGGCCGTCCGTGCTTCGCCGGGTGCCGGGTCCTGAGTGGGGTCAGACTTGTGGGGTGACCGTGCCAGCTGAGACCTCACCCCCGTCGGGCCCCTCGGGACAGACCCTCTGCGGCCAGGACACACGCGGCCCCCTGAGTGCCTTCCTGCGGACGGAGACCGGCAGTGCCTCGGTGCTGCTCGTCGGCGCCCTCGCCGCCCTCGTCTGGGCCAACATCGCCGCCGGTTCGTACGAGTCCCTGTGGGGAACCGAGTTGTCGGTCCGTATCGGATCGAGCTCTGTGTCGCTGGACCTGCGCGAGTGGCTGAACAGCGGGCTGATGACGTTGTTCTTCTTCGTCGTCGGCCTGGAGGCACGCCGCGAGTTCGACATGGGCGAGCTGCGGGAACGCCGACGGATCACCCTTCCGCTGCTCGCCGGGCTCAGCGGCATGCTCGTACCCGTCGCCATCTACCTGTCCGTCAACGCGGGCGAGGACACCGTGCACGGCTGGGGTGCCGCCATGTCGACGGACACGGCCTTCGCGCTGGGCATGCTCGCCGTCTTCGGGAGCCGGCTGCCCGGCAGCCTTCGGGTCTTCATCCTCACGGTCGCCGTCGTCGACGACTTCCTGGCCCTGGCCGTCATCGCTTTCGCCTACAGCGGAGCCGTCTCCCTGCCGGCGCTGCTCACCGCGCTCGCGCTCTTCGCCGTCGTCCTGCTGGTGCGCCGCACCCTCGGCATGCGAATCCCTGCCCTGTACGCGCTGCTGGGCGTGGCGATCTGGGTGGCCCTCCTGAAGTCCGGGGTGGACCCGGTGGTGACCGGCCTCGTGATGGGTCTGCTGACCTTTGCCCGCCCGGCGGAGCGCCAGGACCTGGAACATGCCAGCAGGCTGTTCAGACGCTTCCGCGAACAGCCGACCCCCGAACTCGGGCGCTCGGTACGACGTCAGATCGCCTCGACGCTCTCCCCCAACGACCGCCTCCAGCGGATGCTGCACCCCTGGACGAGCTATGTGATCGTGCCGCTGTTCGCCCTCGCCAACGCGGGCATCACTCTCAGCGCCGGCCAGTTGGCCGATGCCTTCACTTCGCCGGTCACCCTCGGCATTCTGTTCGGCTACGTCCTCGGCAAGCCACTCGGCATCATCGGCGCGACCTGGCTCACGACACGCCTCAGCGGAGGGCGTCTGCGCCCACCGGTCGGCTGGGGCGCCATCACGGCCGGCGGCACCCTGGCCGGGGTGGGCTTCACCGTGTCCTTGCTGATCGCCACCCTGGCCTTCGACGGGGACGAGCTGGAACAGGCGAAGGTCGGCATCCTGGCCGCCGTCCTCTGCGCCTTCCTCCTCACCTGGCTGGTCACCGCGGTGATCGGCGCCCTGCCTCGCCCCTCCCGTGCCCGCGCCCTCCTCGGCACCGGCCGCACGATCGTCGACCTCAGCGATCCCGTCGACATGGACCGCGACCACGTGCGCGGCCCCCTGGACGCACCCGTCACCCTGCTGGAGTACGGGGACTTCGAGTGCCCCTACTGCGGGCTGGCCGAGCCCGTCGTGCGCGAGCTGCTCGCCGACTTCGGGGACGTGCGTTACGTCTGGCGTCATCTGCCGCTCACCGACGTGCACCCGGGCGCCCAGCTCGCCGCGGAGGCCGCCGAAGCCGCCGCCCGCCAGAACAGCTACTGGGAGATGCACGAGCGGATGATGCGTCATCAGGGCGAGCTGCGGCCGGAGGATCTTCTCCGCTACGCCGAGGAGATCGGTCTCGACATCGACCGCTTCAGCGCTGACCTGAGAGCCGGTACGGGCGCCGCCCGTGTTGCCGCGGACGTGGAGTCCGCCGACCTCAGCGGGGTGTCCGGCACCCCCACGTTCTTCGTCAACGGCCGCCGGCACCACGGCGCCTACGACATCGCCACCCTGTCCGCGGCCGTACGCGCCGCACGGGCCCGAGCGGCTCTCACGGGAGCGGGCCAGGAGAGCTGAGCGTCCGCTTCCGCGGCGGCCGTCCGCCGGCGCAACCTCATACCGCCGCGGGCTCCCAAGCGAACCCGTCCGGGTCGGTGAAGGTCTCGGTGCCGCCGCCGATGGTCAGCCGGTGGGACCCGCTGCCCTCCGGCGTGACTCCGGCGACCTTGGCCAGGCCGCGACGTCCGTACAGCGACAGCTTGACGGCACTCGCCGAACCGTCGAACTCGACGTACTTGCTGCCGAAGCTCTTCGCGACCGTGAGGCCGCGGTCGACGTAGAACTGCTTGGTCGCGGCCATGTCCGAGACGCCCAGCAGGACAACGATCTCGTCGATGTTCCGGCTGTCCGGGCCGGTGTCCTTCTTCGACGAGCTTGCGAGCTGCCAGACCGTCCCGTCCGGGGCCTGTACGACGCCGCCGTAGCCCCACAACGACTTCTTGGCGGGCTTCAGCTCGGTGGCACCTGCGGCCAGGGCGGCGCCGAAGAAGCCGTTGACGATCGACGGCTGGGAGACCACGAGCGACACCGTGAACCCACGGAATCCGGACGTCGGCTCCTCCGAGGCCCGCAGACGTACTTGCTTGCCCAGCCCGAAGGCATCCGTGTAGAAGCGCTCGGCGGCCGTGGGGTCGGCCACCTCGAGGGTGAGGAAATCGATTGAGGTCATGTCACTCACGCTAGCTGCGGATCCCTGACCGGCGCTTCTTGAATCCTGACCGGTTCAGCACGATGGCAGCGGCGTCGGGTGGACGCTCGGTGGGATGCAGGCGATGTACAGCTGGCCGTGAAGCTGTGCGGCAGCCACCGGGATGGGTCTGGCAGACGAAGATCTGGGCCTCGGCCGCCGATATCCTGCGTAACATGATCGACTCGTACGCGGGCCTTGACGATGCTGAGGTCGCGATAGCTGCGGCTTGTGCCGGTGCGGACGTCGTACGCAACCTGTACGGTCAGCGCCTCGCCCGCACCGACAAGGGCGCCGGGGACTTCGCCACCGCCGCCGATGTCGATGCCGAGGCGATGATCCTCAGCGTCATCCACGCTGCTCGGCCCGATGACGGTGTGCTTGGCGAAGAAGGCGGACAGCGGGGCGCCGCGGGGGCCGCGCGTCAGTGGCTGGTGGATCCCCTCTGCGGCACGCTGAACTACGCCGTCGGCAACATGCTCGTGGCCGTCAACGTGGCGCTGCGCAGCGGTGCGGCCGCAGTGGCAGACCCGTTCAGCGGCGAGGTCTTCTTCACCGATGGTGAGACCGCCGCCTGGGTGCGCCACAAAGGTGGCGATGCCCAGCTGGCGCCCACATCTGCCACTCGACTCGTGGATGTCAATCTGGATCCGCCGTTCCCCAGCGCACCCGGCTTCCGGGCTGTGAACCTGCTGGCCCAGCAACGTTTCGTGGAACGGTTCCGGCCCCGGGTCGTGTCCACGACTCTGGCGTTGGCCTGGGTCGCCGCCGGCAAGCGCGCCGCATACGTCACGGATGGCGGCAACCTGTCCGAGAGCGTGCATTTCGCTGCCGGCATCGCTCTGTGCCAGGCAGCCGGCTGCGTAGTCACCGGGATCGACGGCGCCCCGATCGGACAGGCTGGCCGCGGACTTGTAGTGGCCGCCGACGGCGAAACCCACCAGCTGCTCATGTCGATGATCCGCAGCTGAAGCCGCGCAACGGACAGAGCAGTTGTGGAGCGGCCGCGATGGCGGGCAGGGACGGCATTGCACGCAGGCGGACAGCACGGAGACCGTGCGTACGCCAAGGTGGTGCAGCCCCTCCCCCAGCGTCGCAGCTGCGTTGGAGAGCCCGTCCACCGCGGGGCCATTGCCGGGGGCGGCGCGAGTCAGGTCCGCCTCGACGCCTCAATGCACACGGCTGCCCTGGGGCAGCCGTGTCCACGAGGCAACGCCGACGCCACCGGACGGCAGTGGCCGTCAAGCGGCCGACTTGCTCGACTCTCACACATCGAACGTCCTCCCGGTCGAAAGTCATCAGGTTCCGGACAGACACCGGGCACTCGCAGCGTCGGGCAGGTGCTTCACAGGGCAATGATCATCACGCGTCCAGACCACCGCGCTTGACGAGCTGGCTCGCGATGACGTTCCGCTGGATCTCGTTGGTGCCTTCGCCGACGATCATCAGCGGGGCGTCACGGAAGTAGCGTTCGACGTCGAACTCCGTGGAGTAGCCGTAACCGCCGTGGATGCGCACGGCGTTGAGGGCAATCTGCATGGCGGTCTCGGAGGCGAACAGCTTCGCCATGCCGGCCTCCATGTCCACCCGGCGGCCGGCGTCGGCCTCTCGGGCCGCGTACAGGGTGAGCTGCCGGGCCGCCGTGAGCGAAGTCGCCATGTCCGCCAGGTAGTTGCCGATCGACTGGTGCTTCCAGATCGGCTTGCCGAACGACTCGCGCTCCTGAGCGTAGGTCAGCGAGTCCTCCAGGGCCGCGCGGCCCACGCCGAGTGCCCGCGCGGCGACCTGGAGACGGCCGGTCTCCAGGCCCTTCATCATCTGCGCGAAACCCTTGCCTTCCGCGCCGCCGAGGACGGCGTCGGCCGGGGCACGGTAGTCCTCGAAGGACAGCTCGCAGCTCTCCACACCCTTGTACCCGAGCTTGGGCAGGTCACGGGAGACGGCCAGCCCCGGACCGTGCTCCACGAGCAGGATCGAGATGCCGTGGTGAGCCGGTGTGGCGTCCGGGTCGGTCTTGCACAGCAGGGCGATCAGGCCGGACCGGCGGGAGTTGGTGATCCAGGTCTTCGCGCCGTTCACCACGTATCCGCGATCGCCGTCCCTGCGGGCAACCGTGCACATGGCCTGCAGGTCGGAGCCGCCGCCCGGTTCGGTCAGGGCCATGGTCGCGCGGATCTCGCCGGTGGCCAGCTTCGGCAGGTACCGGCGCTTCTGCTCCCCCGTGCCGAAGTGCAGCAGCAGCTTGGCGACCACGGTGTGGCCGCCCATCGCGCCGGCCAGACTCATCCACCCGCGCGCCAGTTCCTCGGTGATCAGGACATAGCACGGGGTGGAGACGGGGGTGCCGCCGTACTCCTCGGGGACGGCGAGGCCGAAGACGCCGAGCCGCTTCATCCGCTCGATCAGAGCCTCGGGGTAGGTGTTCGCGTGCTCCAGTTCCCGGACGACCGGTTTCACGTCCTTGTCGACGAAGTCGCGCACCGTACGGACGATGAACTGCTCGTCCTCGGACAGGGTGTCAAGAGTGCTCATGCGTGGCGCTCCTCGTTGAAAGCGTTGACGGTGTTGATGCCGCCGATGTCGACGACCGGCGTTTCAGATGACGTGGTTGGCCCTCAGGCTGTCGAGGTCGGCCGTGCTGTACCCCAGCTCGGCCAGGACCGTCTCCGTGTGTTCGCCGGCCGCTGGGACGGGATCCATGCGCGGCGCGAGGCCCGCCAGGTCCGTCGGCGGCAGCAGCGCCCGCACCGTGGCTCCACCGGGGATCCGTACGTCCCGCCAGCGGTCCCGGCCGCTGAGCACCGGGTGTTCAAGGAACTCCGTCACGTCGTTCACCCCGGCGTTGGCGATACCCGCCTCGTCCAGCAGGTTCATCACTTCCTCGCCGTCCAGCTCACCGAACCGCTCGGCCACGATGGCGTTCAGCTCCTCACGGTGGGCAACTCGGGCGGAGCCATTGGCGAAACGTGGATCCGCGACGAGCCCCGGCAGACCGAGGAACCTGCCGCACAGAGCAGCCCATTCGCGCTCGTTCTGGATGGAGAACAGCACGTCCTTGCCGTCGGCAGTGGTGTAGGCGCCGTAGGGGGCGATGGTGGCGTGCTGGGTGCCGAGGCGCGGGGGCTGGGTGCCGCCGAAGCGCGTGTAGTAGGCGGGCTGGTTCATCCACTCGGCCAGTGCCTCGAACAGCGAGACCTCCACGGCACGGGAGATGCCGGTGGTGGCGCGGGTCAGCAGTGCGGTGAGGATGCCGGAGTAGGCGTACATGCCTGCGGCGATGTCGGCGATAGATACTCCGACGCGGGCGGGGCCGTGCTCGTTGCCGGTGAGCGAGACGAGGCCGGTCTGGCACTGGACCAGCAGGTCGTATGCCTTGCGGTCGGCCCACGGACCGCTGGAGCCGTAGCCCGAGATGGAACACGGGATGAGAGAGGGAAAGCGTTCGGCGAGCGGATCGGCGCTAAGGCCCATGCGTGCGGCTGCGCCGGGGGCGAGGTTCTGCACGAACACGTCCGCGTCTGCGAGCAGGTGCTCCAGGACGGCCCGTCCCGCGTCCGACTTCAGGTCGAGCGTGACTGACTCCTTGGACCGGTTGAGCCACACGAAGTAACTGGACTCGCCGTGCACCGTGGTGTCGTAGCGGCGGGCGAAGTCACCTCCGCCCGGCCGCTCCACCTTGATGACCCGGGCGCCGAGGTCAGCCAGCTGGCGGGTGGCGAAGGGGGCGGCCACCGCCTGTTCGAGGCTGACGACGGTGAGGCCGGCCAGTGGCAGTGCTTCAGGGGGCTCGTTCATGGGTGACCTCCAGGGGGATGCGGGTCCCGAACCAGGGGCTACCATCATGGATCCTCATGGTGATGCCAGTGAAATAACATTGCGTGATACCCCCATGCGCACACCGGATGGCTGCGGAAAGAAGGCCCCTCTTGGACATCAAGCAGCTCAAGGCGATCGTCACGGTCGCCGAGGTGGGCAGCGTCACGCGCGCAGCGGAGCTGCTGCATCTGGTGCAGCCCGCGGTGACCCGGCAGATCCGCACCCTGGAACAGGAACTCGGCGTGGACCTCTTCGAGCGGACCGGAACGGGCATGCGGCCCACCGAGGCGGGTGCGATCATGGTCGACCGTGCCCGGCGGGCCCTGAACGAGCTGGAGCGGGCCCGCGCCGAGGTGCAACCTGCTCCGGGCGAGGTGTCCGGCATCGTCACCGTCGGCCTGCTGGAGAGCACCAGCGACCTCCTTTCCGAGCCGCTGGTGACCGCCGTCGCCCACAGCCATCCCGGCGTCGAACTTCGTCTGATGACCGCCTACTCGGGGCACCTCCAGCAGTGGCTCGACGACGGAGACCTGGACCTGACGCTGCTCTACAACCTCAACAGCACGCCGTCCCTCAATGCCCACCCGCTGGTGCGCGAGCGTCTGTGGGCGGTCGCTCCGCCGTCGGCCGGCCTGCATGCCGACCATCCGGTGCCGTTCGCGGAGGTGGCGGGGCAGCCGCTCATCATGCCCGCTTCAGGGCATGCGCTGCGACGGCTGATCGACGCGGCGGCGGTGCGCGCCAGCTCCGCCCTGGACGTCGTCGTGCAGACCAACTCCATGCGGGTGCAGAAGCAGCTCGTCCGGGCCGGGCACGGCTGGACGGTCCTGCCCGGCGTGGGCATCGCCGAGGATGTCGCACAAGGTGTCCTGAGCGCCGCGCCGCTGAGCGAGCCCGACGTGTGGCGATCGGTCGTCCTCGGTACTCCGCGGTCCGGGCGCACTCCGCCCGCCGTGGAGGTGGTCGCGCGTGAGCTGGTCGGCAGGATCAACTGGGCGGTGGCTCAGGGCAGATGGCCCTCCGCCCAGATCCAAGGCACCGACGCTCCCGCCGAGGACGAGTGACGCGCAGCACCCCGAAATCACCATCGAAGGAACGCCATGAACGACAGCGGCCCCCAGTTGACCGCCATCGCCCGCGCCCAGGACGGCATCGCGCTGGCGTATCAGCGCCGGGGCGACGGATATCCGCTCGTCCTCCTGGCCGGGCAGGCGAACAACCACAACTGGTGGGACGGCGTACGCGAGGACTTCCACACCACGCACTCCACCATCACCCTCGATCAGCGCGGCACCGGCGACAGCGACAAGCCGCAAGGGCCCTACTCCACGCGGTAGTTCGCCGATGACGTCATCGGCGTCCTCGATCACGCGGGTGTCGAGCGGGCCGACGTATACGGCACTTCCATGGGCGGCCGTGTCACCCAGTGGATCGCCGCCCGCCACCCGGACCGCGTTCGGCGGCTGGTCCTGGGTTGCACCTCCCCCGGTGGCCCACACGCCGTCGAGCGTGACAGGTCCGTACGACGGGCCCTGGCCCAGCCGGACCCGGAGGCCGCCCGACAGGCGCTCATCGACCTGATGTACTCCCCCGCCTGGCGCGCCACTCACCCCGGCCCCTACACGACCCTCGGCGATCCCGGCATGCCCCCGCACGCCCGTCACGGCCATCTGGTCGCCAGCAACGGGCACGATGCCTGGGACGCCCTCCCCCTCATCGCCGCTCCCACCTTGATCCTGCACGGCGGCCAGGACCGCCTCACTCCACCGGCCAATCTCCCCGTGCTCGCCGCCCGCATCCCCAAGGCCAGGACGCATCTGTTCCTCGGCGGTCGGCACGCCTACTTCGAAGAGTGCCGTGCGGAAGCCGGTCCGCTCGTCGAGGCGTTCATCAACGGACGGTGGTAGCGGAGCAGCAGGTCACGGAGGCCCGCGGCTCCCCTATGCAGGCAAGGCATGCGGGTATCACGCTTTTCTATTGTCCAATCTCATCCATCAGCACTCATGATGTGTGGCACCTTGAGCCGACCGATCAGCGGAGTCGCTACGGATGAGTCAGACACATGCCCCGGCACCCTCCTGGCAGGAGGATGTGTTCGCCGCGCTGAAGAAGCGCGGAGTCCAGCAGATCGCCTACGTCCCCGACTCCGGTCACTCCCACACCATCCGTGAGGCCGGACGCGACCCCGCCATCCATGACGTGGTGCTGACCACCGAGGAGGAGGGCGTCGCCGTGGTCAGCGGGGCGTGGCTGGGCGGTCAGCGGGCGGTGCTGCTGATGCAGAGCAGTGGCGTCGGCAACTGCGTCAACATGTTCTCCCTGCTGCAGATGGCCCGGTTCCCCTTCCTCACGCTGGTGACGATGCGCGGCGAGTACGCCGAGTTCAACCCGTGGCAGGGCCCCATGGGCCGCACCACCCAGCAGGCCCTGGAACTCATGGGCATCACCGTCCTGCGGGCCGACGACCCCGAGGACGTCGCGGAGACCGTCGAGGCCGCCCTCGACTCGGTGTTCGAGGCCGGTGAGCGCGTCGCCGTGCTCCTCGGACAGAAGCTGATCGGCCGCAAGAAGTGGGAGCGCAACTGATGACCGCCACTCTCCCCCGCCTCGACCGGCGCCGCTTCGTCGCCGACCTGATCGGCCGCCTCCCCGAGGACACCCTGATCGTCACCGGCCTCGGCTCGCCCAGCTACGACGTGTTCTCCGCCGGCGACCGCCCCGGAACCTTCTACCTCTGGGGTGCGATGGGCGCCGCCGCCCCGCTCGCCCTCGGCCTCGCCCTCGCGCAGCCGGACCGCCCGGTCGTCGCCATCACCGGCGACGGCGAACACCTCATGGGCATCGGTGCTCTGGCCACCATCGGAGCCGAACTCCCGCCCAATCTGACGGTTGTGGTGCTGGACAACGCCCACTTCGGCGAGACCGGTATGCAGCCCAGTCACACCGGGCTGGGCACCGACCTCGTCGCCGTCGCCCAGGGCTTCGGCATCCGCGACGCCGTGCGGATCACCGACGTCGACCGGACGGACGACCTCGCCCTGCGCATCAAGGCGCGCGCGGCGACGACGTACGCACAGGTGCTGATCACCACCGACGAGCCGCCGCGCGCTCTGCCGCCCCGCGACGGTGTCGCCAACAAGAACTCCTTCCGCGCCGTACTCGGCCTGAGCACCTTCTAGCCGACGGGACTCGCCATGCAGCGCTACGAGATGTTCATCGACGGGGAGAGCCGGAAGCCCGGCGCGGGCGAATGGTTCCCCACCGACAACCCCTACCTGGGCACGCCATGGGCCGAGATCGCCAAGGGCACCGCGGAAGACGTCGACGACGCCGTCCGAGCCGCCCACCGCGCCCTGCACACCGGATCATGGGCCGAGCTCACCGCCAGCGCCCGCGGCTCGCTGCTCCGGCGACTCGGCGACACCATCGCCGCCAACGCACGCCGTCTCGCGGAGACCGAAGTCCGCGACAACGGCAAGCTGTTCACGGAAATGCACGGCCAACTGAACTACGTACCCCAGTGGTTCCATTACTACGGCGGGCTCGCCGACAAGATCGAGGGCGCCGTCCCCCCGTTGGACAAGAAGGGCTACTTCGCATACACGAAGAAGGAGCCCGTCGGGGTCGTCGCGGTCATCACACCGTGGAACTCCCCTCTGTTGCTGTTGGCCTGGAAGGTCGCTCCGGCCCTCGCCGCGGGCTGCACGGTAGTGGTGAAACCGTCGGAGTTCACCTCCGCCTCCGCCCTGGAGCTCGCCCGGCTCTTCCACGAGGCGGGGCTGCCGCCCGGTGTGTTCAACGTCGTCACCGGGTTCGGCCAGGATGTCGGTGCCGCACTCGTCGAGCACCCGCTGGTCCGCAAGGTCAGCTTCACAGGCTCGGACGCCACCGGCCGCCTCATCAACCAGGCCGCCGCACGCGACTTCAAGCACGTCAGCCTCGAACTCGGCGGCAAGTCGCCCAACATCGTCTTCGCCGACGCCGACCTTGGCGCCGCCGTCAACGGCGCCGTCTCCGGCATCTTCGCCGCCACCGGACAGACCTGCATCGCCGGCTCGCGGCTGCTCGTGCAGCAGAGCGTGCACGACGAGGTCGTGGGCCGCCTGGTCGACCTCGCGCGCACTGCCCGGATGGGCGACCCCATGGACGAGACCATCCAGGTGGGCCCCATCACCACCCCGGCCCAGTACGCCAAGATCCTCGAATACATCGACATGGCGCAGCACGAAGGCGCCCGGCTCGCCCTCGGCGGCAAGGCCTCGGGCGTCGGAGGCCGGTTCGTCGAGCCGACCGTCTTCACCGACGTACGCAACAGCATGCGCATCGCCCAGGAGGAGGTCTTCGGTCCCGTGCTCGTGGTCATCCCCTTCCAGGACGAGGACGAGGCCGTCACCCTCGCCAACGACAGCCGCTACGGCCTCGGCGCCGGCGTCTGGACCAGCGACATCGGCCGCGCCTTCCGTATGGCCGACCGCATCCGCTCAGGCACCGTCTGGGTCAACACCTACCGCGCGGTCAGCTACTTGACGCCCTTCGGCGGCTTCAAGGACTCCGGCATCGGCCGCGAGAACGGCATCGGCGCCGTCACGGCGTACCTGGAGGACAAGAGCGTCTGGATCAACACCGGCGCGGCCACCGGCAATCCGTTCGTCCTGCGCTGAAAGACCCCACAAGGACATCTCCCCGGCGACAAGAGCAACGGAGCTTCCCATGTCGCAGTCCAGCACCCCCGTCCCCGCACCGACCCGGGTCACCGCCAACGTCATACGCGGCTGTCTGGGCAACCTCGTCGAGTGGTACGACTGGTTCGTCTACGCCACCTTCAGCGTCTACTTCGCATCCGTTTTCTTCCCCAGGGGCGACCAGACGGCCCAACTCCTGTCCACAGCGGTTGTCTTCGCCGTCGGGTTTCTGATGCGTCCGCTCGGCGGCTGGCTGCTCGGCGCGTACGCCGACCGCTTCGGCCGCCGCCGAGCACTGACCCTGTCGGTCACGCTCATGAGCATCGGCTCGCTGACCATCGCGTTCACCCCCTCCCACGACGCCATCGGCCTCTGGGCCCCGGCCCTCCTGGTGCTGGCGAGGCTCGTCCAAGGGCTCTCCGTCGGCGGCGAGTTCGGCTCCAGCGCCTCCTACCTCGCCGAGATCGCCCCGCCCGGCCGACGGGGCTTCTACTCCAGCTTCCAGTACGTGTCCATCGTGCTCGGCCAGCTCGCCGCGCTGCTCGTGATGATCGTGCTGCAGAACCTGCTGACCGAGGAACAGCTGCAGAGCTGGGGCTGGCGCATCCCCTTCGCGATCGGCGCTTTCGCCGGTCTGGTCGTGATGTACCTGCGCCGCACCATGGAGGAGTCGCGGCACTTCCAGCAGGAACAGGCGAGAGCCGCCGTACAGGATCCGGCCGTCAAGGAGCGCAAGGGGCTGCGGGCCCTGTTCGCCGAGTACCCGCGCCAACTGATCGCCGTCTTCGGGCTGGCCATCGGCGGCACCGTCGCCTTCTACACCTACACCACATACCTGCAGAAGTACCTGGTGAACACCGCGGGCATCCCCAAGTCGACGGTCTCCGTCATCGGCTTCGCCGCCCTGTTCCTGTACATGGTGCTCCAGCCGGTGGCCGGCCACCTGTCCGACCGTGTCGGACGACGCCCGGTGATGTTCGTCTTCTCCGTCGGCGGCATGCTGCTCACCGTCCCGATCATGACCGTCCTCGGCCACACCGGTAATCCGTGGATCGCCTTCCTGCTGATGACGGTCGCCCTCACCTTCGTGAGCTGCTACTCGGCCCTGGCCGCCATCATCAAGGCCGAGGTGTTCCCCACCAAGGTCCGGGCCCTGGGCGTCGGCCTCCCGCACGCCCTGGTCACCGCCACCTTCGGCGGGATGACGGAACCCATCGCGCTGGGCCTCAAGAACAGCGGCCACGAAACGGTCTTCTTCTGGTACGTCACCGGGTGCATCGCGCTGACCTTCGTGGCCACACTTCTCGTACGCGAGCCGTCCCGCACGTCGCTTCTGGAGGCCGCCGAGGCCCCCACCTCCCGACCACTGCCAAAGACAGCACCGCTCGCCTGACCACAGCCCAGCCGCACGCAAGACCGCGAGGACAGAAGGACGATGCAGCCCACCCCACCCCCGCTCAGCACCTACGTGGAGTCGTGGACTCCTGGGCCGCTCGAGGAGGAGGACCCGCTGGGCGTCGGCCCGGCGGCGGCCCTGTCGGCAGTCCTGAACCTACCCGGCCCGAGCCCGAAGGCCGGCGAGCCGCTCCCCCCGCTGTGGCAGTGGCTCTACTTCCTGAAGTGGCCCGCCGGGCGGGAGCTCGGCGCCGACGGCCACCCGTCGAACGGCCGTTTCCTGCCGCCGCTCCCCCACCGGCAGCGCATGTGGGCCGGCGGCCGCTGCGAGACCACCGAGCCACTCCGTCTCGGCGAACCCGCCGAACGCGTCAGCTCCCTCGGTTCCGTGACTGCCAAGCGGGGGCGCACCGGGGAGATGCTGTTCGTCACCGAACGCCGCGAATTCCGTCAGCACGGCCGGACGTGCCTCGTGGAGGAGCAGGACATCGTCTACCGGTCCGGACGCGGTGTCGGACAACATCCTTCCACCGTCGACGAGTTGGCCCACCCCCACGAGGACGAGCCGTGGCAGCTTCCCCTGCGCCCCGACCCGGCGCTGCTCTTCCGCTTCAGCGCCGTGACCGCGAACGCCCACCGCATCCACTACGACGCCCCGTACTGCCGGGACGAGGAGGGCTACCCCGGACTCGTCGTCCACGGCCCCCTGCTGGCCCTGCTCATGCTGGAACTCGCCCGCCGTCACGCCCCCGACCGGCAGGTGCGCTCCCTGTCGTACCGGCTGCTTCGGCCGGTGTTCGCCGCCGAACACCTCGTGGCCTGCGGCACCCCCCGCGGCGACCATGCCGAACTGCACATCGCCACCCGTCGGGAGGAACGGCACGCCGAGGCGGAGGTAACCTTCGCATGACCCCGATCTCCTCCGCTCGCAGCCTCCTCTTCGTGCCGGGACACCGGCCCGACCGCTTCGGCAAGGCCGCCTCCTCCGGCGCCGACGTGGTGATCATCGACCTTGAGGACGCGGTCGCCGCCGAGGAGAAGGACCGCGCCCGCGACAACGCCGCAGCCTGGCTCGCTCTCGGCAACCGCGCGATCGTACGGATCAACGCGCCCGGAACCCCGTGGTCCGAGGCCGACCTGCGCGTGGCGGCCGACCACGGCTGCCCGGTCATGGTGCCCAAGGCAGAGGACTGCGCCGTACTGGCCGACCTGGCCGCCCGGACGGACGGCCGATGCGGCCTCGTCCCACTCGTCGAGACCGCACTCGGCGTGGAACGGGCGCGCGAGGTGTGCGCCACACCGGGCGTCGCCCGTGCCGCCTTCGGCAACGTCGACCTGGCCACCCAGCTCGGCGTCGCCCAGGACGATCACACGGCCCTGGCTTACGCACGCTCCAGACTGGTCGTCGCCTCGGTCGCAGCGGGCATCTCCCCGCCCATCGACGGCGTCACCACCGCCGTACGGGACATGGACACGCTCTCCGCCGACGTCGCCCACGCCCGACGGCTGGGCTTCACAGGCAAACTCTGTGTCCATCCGTGCCAGCTCCTCCCCGTGACCGAGGGGTTCGCCCCCTCAGCCGAGGAAGTGCAGTGGGCACGCGCGGTCCTCGGTGCCGGGGACTCGGTCACCACGGTCGACGGGCACATGGTCGACAAACCCGTGCTGGAACGCGCACGACGCGTCCTGGCACTGGCCCACGGACCACACGGACCGCACACCGCAACCTGACAGGGCTGATGCTCCGAGCGGGGGTGCGACTCTACGGCTGAGCCGCGCCGGTACATCGCCCCGCGGTCCGAGCAGTCAGGTGCTGGCGTCGGCGCGGTGGACGAGGTCGGAGATACGAGCCCACATCTGCGCCGGGTTGGAGTACATCGGGAAGTGCGCGCAGTGCTCGATCTCGGCGAGCTCGACGCCGCCTTCGGCCAGGGCGGGCAGATAGGACAGCGTGCTGTTCTGCTCCCCGTACATGAACATCTTCGGCGCGGGGAGCCCGAGGAACCGGTCGAGCAGCTTGCCGTGGTCGGAGAGGTCGACCATGGACTCGAAGATGGCCCTGACCGCTGCCGCCCGGACCTTGTGGGGAAGGTTCGACGCGTACAGGGCGCCGCCGTGGAAGCGGGAGCCGCCGACGCGTTCGGCGAACCGGGCCAGGAACTCGTCGGGATCGTCCTGGGAGTGAGTGACGATCTGCCGGCTGAGGAAGCAGTCCTCGGGTGCGACGTTGCCCTCGATGTTGGTGAAGCTCGCGACTCTGCCGGGGTCACCGTCGGCGAGCAGAAGCGCCGTCAGGCCGCCCATCGAGTGCCCGACGACGTGGAAGCGATCGATCTCCCGAGCCTCTAGGACCCGTTCGGCGACGGAGACGAGGAAGGGGATGGAGACGGCGCCCGGGTCCGCGCAGGTGCTGGCGCCACAGCCGGGTGCGTCGTAGGCCAGTACGGGCCGGTCGGCCAGCGCGGTCTGCTGGACGACATCCGCGTAGTCCTCCTTCGTCGAGCCGAAGCCGTGCAGGAACACCAGGGGCGTGCCCGACCCACCACGGTGGAGGCCGGACACCTCGACGCGGGTCGCGCCGATGGTAAGGGGGAGCGTGAAGCGTTCGAGCTTCCTCACCGGGCTCATCGGACCTCCTCCAGCTGCTTCCGCCTTGGCGGCCACAGCGAAGATCGGGTTGTCCGTCATCGGTGTCGTCACCGCCCGGCAGTTTCGAAGTTGTCGTAGAGGTCAAGGGTGCTGCGGCCCTCCCGCAGCCGCTTCATCAGCTCGTTCTCGTGGGCCACGCGCGCGTCGGCGCGGTCGAGGATCCGACCGGCGCCGGACGCCGGAAGCGCCACGACTCCGTCGACGTCGCCGACGACGAGGTCGCCGGTGTGGACCGTGACGCCACCGATCTTGACGGGACGCCCGACAACGCCGCGGAAGTCCTTACGGGTGCCGAGGATGGAGTTGTTGCGCGAGAAGACCGGAAAGCCGAGCGCCTCTGTCTCCGCCGCGTCGCGGACGCCACCGTCGACGAGGAGGCCCGCGATCCCGCGGTGCTGGGCGGCCACCGTGAGGATCTCGCCCCAGTGGCCGAAGCGGGCGCCGCCGAGGTCGGCGACCAGGACCGCCCCGGACGGGGCCTGCAGTACGGCGTGGTGCAGGGCGAGGTTGTCGCCGCCGGCACCCTGCACGGTGAACGCCGGGCCGCACAGCCGGGCACCGGCCCACAGCGACCGGATCTCCGGGGACAGGGCCACGGGCAAGCCGGACGCCTCAGACAGGGTCGCGCTGGAGTGACTGCGGGCGTGGTCGTGCGTGCTCACGAGGGGTCCTTCCGGGTCTGGAGCGAGTGATAGCCGTGCTGCGCACGCGCCTCGGCGAGTGTGGCGCCGTCGCGGACGGCCTCGACGATGGCCTCTTCGACGCGGTCGATACGGCGGGCGATGTCGGCGACCTCGTCCCAGCGGGCGGCCGGGACGACCACGGCACCGTCGTCGTCGGCCACGAGGATGTCGCCGGGATGGACGAGTACGCCCTTGATGGTGACGGCCGTCTGTACTGCGGCCACCCGGACGCGGTCCTTGCCGGTGCGCATGAACCGGGAGACCGACCAGATCGGGTAGCCGGCCTCGGTCGCGATGGCCACGTCTCGGCAGGTCCCGTGGATGACGGTGCCCGCGACGCCGCGCGCGTGGGCGGTCCGGCTCATGATGCCGCCCCACACCGTGCAGTCGGTGCGTCCGGCGTTGTCGATGAGGATCACCGCGCCGGCGGGGACGTCGTCCAGGAAGTCGCCCACCGTGCCGCCGGCCTCGTCGACCGGTTCGTAGGCGACGGTGAAGACGGGTCCGACCGTCCGCTGGCCCTGGCGCAGCGTTCCGATGCCGTGGAGGGATCCGGGGAGCCCGAACGAGTCGAGGGCATCGGAGACCGACGCGGTGGACAGGTCGGTGGCGAGGTTCGAGGTGGCGGTGGGGTCACTCATCGGACCGACTCCTTCTCTCCGGCGAGGCGGGCGTCGTGCATGGCCTGGGAGAGGGGCGCGCCCGCGCGCACCTCTTCCGCGATGGCTCGCTCCCGGGCGGCGATCGCGGTGGCGATCGCCGCCACTTCCTCGGCCCGGTCCCGCGGGACGACGACGAGACCGGTCTCGTCGGCCAGGACGACGTCGCCCTGTTCGACCGTGAGTCCGGCGACGCCGACCGGCTCGCCGGTGGAGCGTTGCTGCAGCCTGCCCCGCGCCGTGGTCGGGACCGCCCCCCGCGAGAACACCGGGAAATCCAGCTCACGGGCCTCCGCCACGTCGCGGCACACGCCGTCGGCGACGACACCGCGAACACCTCGAAGGGAAGCCCCCAGGCTCAGGATGCCGCCCCAGCACGACACGTCGGTGCGGCCCTGGTTGTCGACGACGATCACGCTCCGGTCGTCCGAGTTCTCAACGGCCGTGGTGGCGATGTGGGCTCCGGCCGGGCCTTCGGCGCGCGGTTCGAGCTCCACGGTGACGGCGAATCCCACCACGGCCGCGGGGCCCCACACCGGACGGACGCCCCCGACTCCGGAAGGAAGCCCGAGCTGGTCGAGCGCGTCGCTGACCGCGGCGGAGTCGAGCGCCGTGAAGCGGTCCAGGAGAGATGAGTTGCTCATGGCTTCCACTTCAACAGCCGCCAGATATATTCGGAAGGTCTGATTTCCTCTATCAGTAAGTGGCTGAGCGAATAATGGTTGAGGTCCGGCAGGCCCGCTATTTCGTCGCGGTCGCCGAAGAACTCCACTTCGGCCGTGCGGCGCAGCGGTTGCAGATGTCCCAGCCACCGCTGTCCCAGGCGATCAAGCAGCTTGAACAGCAGCTCGGCTGCGAACTGCTGCACCGCACCCAACGGTCGGCCGCCCTCAGCCCCGCCGGAGCCGTGTTCCTGGACCACTGCCGCGCCCTGATCCGGCAGGCCGAGGAAGCCGAAACCGCCGCCCGTCAGGCCGCCACCGGGCGCGGCGGACGACTGAGTCTGGGCGCCGTCGCCTCGGCCTTCTCCTGGCCCCTGCCGCTGGTGCTGGAGCAGTTCCACAAGGAACTGCCGGACGTCGATATCCGCACTCAGGAGATCGACACCCACGAGGCCGCGGCAGGGCTCCTCGACCGCTCGCTCGACTGGGCGATCGTGCGCCAGACCGCCCCCGTACGCGGAACCACGGCGACCTCGCTCTACGCCGACCGGTTCGTCGCCGCCCTGCCGGTCCGCCATCCAGTCGCCGAAGCCTCCGGGCCGCTGGATCTGGCGGACCTTGCGGGCGCTCCGTGGGTATGGCTGCACCGCCATATCTCACCCGACTACCACGACGCCATGGCGGCCCTGTGCCGAGCAGCCGGTTTCAGCCCCGTCCCCAACCACTGGGCACGGTCGGTGACCTCACAGATCGCCATGGTCGAATGCGGCCTCGGCGTCACCGTCGTGCCAGCCACCGCGTCCGCGTCACATCCCGCTGTCCGGTTCAGAGCACTCCGCCACGCGACGGCGACCATCGAACTCACCGCCATGACGAGATCCGACCCCGGCGCACTGGCCGAACTCCTCACCGCCCTGGCGGCACAACTGACCACAGCACAGGCACCGCCACCGCCCAACTGACTGCGGACGGCCCTCGACAGCACCCCGGCCACGAGCGGATCGTGTCGGCCGTCCCGGAAATCCGCCACCGATTCGCCGCCTCGCCTCATCCCACCGGGCATGAGGCGAGGCGGAGCCTGTCCGGAGTGCCCGGGAACTCGCGGACTGCCTGGAGGAGTTCATGCCCGGGCCGGCCGGTGATCCGCCGGTGCTGATTCCGTTCACGACGGCGGTGATGGAGTGCTACGCCGATGCGAGGTGAGGCACACCGGCAGGACACCGAGCCGGGCTCCGGCGGCTGACGCACCGGTCGGTCCCGATAGCAGCACTGCCCTGACACCTGTCAGGACCGTGCAGTGCCTCGCCCGACTTAGTCTCAGGGCCGATCAACACGGGGGGCTCGCGCAGGCGGCCGACTACTGCCGAAGCGCCACCCCGTTCCGTACGCCAACGGAGGAGCATCGTGACAACTGCACGTCGTGTGGTGGGATCCATCGCGGTCGCCGCAGCACTGATCGCCGGTAGCACCGTCCTGGCCACCGCGCCGGCTGCCGCGAAGGGGGGAACCGAAGCCGCGCCCGCCCAGGTCCAGCTGGCCAGCTGGGACAGCAACGTCTACCTCTACTACAGCGGCTCCAGCAACAGCTCCTGGAGCAAGTACGGCACCGGGGTCAATGACTTCGCGGGGCACACTTTCGCGGCCGACGGCGAGGGCCACGGCCAGAACGTGAAGAACAACGTGTACCGCGCCTGGAACAACGATCAGAACTTCAGGGCCCGCATCTTCTACAACGAGAACCAGAACGCCAGCGGCGACGCTCCCTACGACGACGTCTGGCCCGGAGAGTCCCGCGCGCTGAACTCCGAAGTACAGAACAACAACGCCTCGCTCGGCTGGTACTACGCCGGCTGAGGCCAGTCCGGCCCGCCCGCGCATTGGCGGGCGGGCCCGCACTGCCGCACGCACACCCGCACCCGCCCCCCCCCCCCCCCCCCCCCCCCGGAAGGGATACGACAACATGCCGGCGCGACGAATTCACAGGGCCCGGCGTCTCGGGGCGGCCGTCGTCCTGCTCGCCGTCACGGCGGGGTGCGCGCAGGGGCAGGCGGCGGAGTCGACGCCGGCGCCCACTCCATCCGGGACGCCGACGGCTTCCGGGCCGCTTCCCGTCGTCGCGGTGCCGAAAATGCTCGATGTCAGTTCCCTGGTACTGCCTGTCGAGCCCTACCTGTTCACTGATCGCCAGGTGGGGCGCCTGTTCCGGGCCAAGGCGGTGCTGACCGAGTCGTGCATGCGGCGCTTCGGCCATTCCTGGCCCGCCCCCACCGGTCCCATCCCGGAGACGGGCACGCTGAACCCGGCCAACACGGCGCACCGGTACGGCATCACGGACGCGGCCAAGGCGGCACGCTATGGCTACCACCCGGTTCCCGGCTCGGTGCCGCCGCAGGTCAAGGACAAGCCCACGGGGCCGCAGCCGGGGCGTGAGGCCATGCTCGTTCTGCGCGGGTTGAATCAGGACGGCACACCGGCGGCCGCCGACTCGCGCGGTCGTCGGCTCCCTGCGGGCGGTTGCCAGGCCGAGGCCACGAAGGCGCTGTCGGGGGACCCACAGAAGCTGGGGAACCGGGAGCTCGTCGGCGCGGTCAACATCGGCAGTTACCGTGACTCACAGCGCGATCCTCGTGTGGTGGCGGTCTTCCGCGCCTGGTCACGGTGCATGAAGCGGCAGAACAACGACTACACCTACGCCGACCCGACCCGGGTGCCGGGCAAGGACCCCAAGTTCAACGGTCCGACGGCCGGCCGGGCCGAGCTCGCGCTCGCGAGCGCGGACGTGGCCTGCAAACGGGAGACGAACGTCATCGGCGTCTGGTCGTCGGTCGACGCGGCGTACCAGCGGCGGGCGATGGCTGCGAAGCAACGGCAGCTCACCGCCGTCAAGAAGGACATGCGTACCCAACTGGCCAACGCCGACCAGGCACTGGCTGGGCGACGCTGACAAGCACTGCGGCGGGAGCGGCAGCACGGCCTCGTCGACGAGTACCGGCTGACCATCCATCCGGTGATCATCAGCAGCGGCAAACGGCTGTTCGCCGACGGAGCGATCCCCCCTGCGCTGGAGCCGGTCAGCGTCTCGACGACGAAGGGCGGCACCATCGTCGTCGTCTTGCTTCAGGCAGTTCATGCACCGCTCGACGATGTTGCGCTGCTTGCAGGTCTCGCGGCCGAAGGCCGGTGGCCTGCCGCCCGGCTTCCCCGCCGCAACCGGTGACGTCGCTGGTCTGCCTGGGCAGGGACCACCGTCCGGATACCGTGCTTGCGCAAGTGGCTGCGGATCGCGCGGGAGGAACGCGCCTTGCCGGCCGGAACCGTGTCCGCCCCCGGCATCAAGCAGTCAGCGCGTTCACGCGGCGCATCACGTCACGGCAGAACGAGCCGATCGCGTCCGGGTCGTCGATGAACTGGTTGGGCTTGACGCAGAACGTCGTGAAGCCCTGTTCCAGCTGTTCCGGGATGCTTGCGAGCGCCGCGCCGAGGTCCGCCGTGGAGTGGTCGTCGGGAAACACGGCCTGGGTACCGCCGATCATCTCCATCTCGGCGACGTTCCGGCCTGCCGCGGCCATGGCGTCCTTGAGCACCTGTATGTCCTGCGGCGTCGGTCGGCCCAGCGGATGGAAGCCGTGGCCGTACTGTACGAGCCGGCGCAGGACGGGGCCGTTGAGACGCTGACCGCCGAACCACAGCCTCGGACCATCGGGACGGAAGGCCTTGGGCTCGAAGTAGACGTCCCGGAATGTGTAGTGCTCGCTCTCGTGGGAAATCGGGGACGGCCCCCAGGCCTTCGCCCAGATGTCGAGGTGTTCGTCGAGCAGCCGCCCGCGCCTGCCGAAGGGGACACCGAGGGCCTCGTACTCGTCCTTGCTCCAGCTCACCGTCGGCTGCACCAGCAAGCGGCCCTCACTGATCAGATCGAGAGTGCCCAGTTCACGGGCCATGAGCAGAGGATGGCGCAGGGGTGCCAGCACCGCGGCGGCGGCCAGGCGCAGGCGTTCGGTGACGGAGGCGATGGCCGACAGCAGGAGCAGTGAGTTCGGCCAGGGGGTGTACGGGTCCTGGTTGCCCGGGAGGGCGTAGTCGCGAGGGTTGCCCATGATGCCGTCGGCGGCCGCGTCCGGGCCCAGCACGACGTGCTCGCTGACCATGACGGAGTCGAAGCCGGCGTCCTCGGCCTCGCGGGCCCATCGCACGGCGGCGGGCAGGTCGGCCCGGCCGCCGGTCAGGGTCCAGTTCTCGCTCAGGACCAGCAGCATGCGTGGCGTGTCGATCATCGTGGGCATCCTTCACTTGCGCCGGCCGCAGAAGACCAGCATATCGTTTGATCTCAAATGTATTAGCGGGGCGGGTAGCCGGGAAGATCAGCGCTCGTAGACGACGCGCCCGTCGAACACCGTCAGATCCACCTCTGCGTCAGTGATCGAGTGCGGGTCCAGGTCCAGCAGCGGGCGGTCCAGCACGCACAGGTCTGCGACCTTGCCGACCTCGATGGACCCCTTCCAGCCCTCGGCGAAGTCCTGACGGGCCGGATTGATCGTGTAGGCGCGCACGGCCTCGACGAGCGACACGCATTGCTCGGGCCCGCTCGGCCGACCGCTGGCCTTCGACTCCCGCAGCATCATCGCGGCCACTCCCTGCCGCCAGTCGGGCTCGGTGATCGGCGCGTCGGAGCTGGCGCAGACCGTGACGCCGGCCTCGACGGCGGACCGTACGGGCCACTGGTAGGCGGAGCGGTCGGGGCCGACGACCTCGTCCATCAGGTCGGAGATGGTCCACTTGATGGCGGGGTTCATGTTGACGCCGTAGCCGTGCGCGGCAAGCCTTGCGAGGCTGGCCGCACCGACGAAGTCGCCGTGGATGACGTAGTGCCGGGCATCCGGACGGGGCACAGCCGCGTTCGCCGCGAGGAAGGCGTCGACCACCGTGTCGATGGCCAGGTCGCCGGTGACGTGCACGCCGAGCTGGAAGCCCGCCTCGTGGGCGACGCGGATCATCTCGGACAACTCGTCGCTCCGGAGCCCGGGGGTGTCTCCATGCACGCACAGCGCGCCGTTGCCGCCGTCGGCGTACGGCTCGCTCATCAAGGCCGTGCCGTTGGGCGGCACCCCGTCGGCAAAGATCTTGACGCCGATGGCGTTCAGGAGGCGCGGGTCCCCGGACTCGGGGCGCCGTAGCTCGGCCAGCCCCTTACGCACGTCGTCGGCCGAGCCGCCGATCGGCGCGGGCAGCAGCAGCACGCTGACCCGGGCCTGGAGTTCGCCGCTCGCGGCGAGGTCGGCGTAGGCGGTCCAGTTGTCGGTGCTCAACCCGCCGAAGAGGGAGGTGGCCCCGCCCGGGCCGAGGCCCGGTTCTGTGTAGCTGGTGATGCCACGTGAGTGCAGTTCACGCACCACGCTCTGGATGGCCCGACGGCGTTGACCGGCGTCGGGCGAAGGCAGTTCGGCCTGTACGAGCTCCTGAGCGGCCTCGCGCAGGATGCCCGTGGGTTCCCCTGCGGAGTCGGTGTCGATGACGCCGCCGGGGAGCGGCGCGCTTGCCGCGTCGATGCCGCACAGGCGCAGCGCGGCGCTGTTGACCCACACGAGATGCGAGGAGAAGTGGGTCAGACAGACCGGGTTCCGCGGTGCGACCGCATCCAGGTCCCGGCGGTGCGGGAAGCGGTCCGGGTCGGCCAGGCACTCCGCCAGATACCCGGCGTCCCAGCCCAGTCCGATGATCCACTCGCCGGGCCGGGCCACCTCGACCGCCTGCTCCACGGCGGCGACGATGTCGGCGATGGACCCGACCGACGGGTGGCCGACGTCGAGGGCGAACGGCGGCTTCGTCATGCCGTACGCGGCCCCGTGCAGGTGGGAGTCGTTGATGCCCGGCAGGACGGTCCGGCCGTCGAGTTCGACGACCCGGGTGCCGGGTCCTGCCATGGCGCGCATCTCGGCGTCGCCGCCGACGGCGACGATGTCCCGGCCGCGTACGGCCACGCCCTCGGCCACGCCGAAGTCGTCGTCCACGGTGAGGACCTGACCGCCGGTCAGGATGAGGGAGGGGGCGTTGTCGTTCACGTGAGTCCTCTCGGAGTGGGAGTCACCGGGTCAGCCGCGGGCCGAAGTAGGCGAGTGCCGCGCCTGCCACCAGGGCGGTGCCCTGGGCCATCTGCTGCCAGAACGTCGGCACGCTCAGCAGTGTCAGTCCGTTCTGCAGGCAACCCAGAAAGAGCACGCCGAGCAGGACACCGAAGACGGAACCGGAGCCACCGGTGAGCGCGACGCCACCCAGCAGTACGGCGGTGAGTACGGTCAGTTCGAAACCCGCGCCCGAGGTCCCGGCGACCACGCTGTCCAGCACCGACGCCTTGATCGCCCCGGCAAGGGCCGCCGCCACGCCCGTGACGACGAACAGCGCGAAGGGCGTCCGGCGGATGTCGATGCCGGAGAGGTGGGCGGCCTCCCGGTTGACGCCGATGGCGAAGACGTGCCGCCCGGCCGGGGTGAGCGCCAGGAACAGCGCACCCGCCACGAGGACGAGCGCGGCGATGACGACCGGCGCGTCGATCCCCGCGATCCGCGATCCGCCGAGCCAGGCGAACCCGGACCCGAAGCTGCTCAGTGGCAGCGGGAAGAGCTGCTGTGCCAGTCCGCGCACCGCTGTCAGCATGCCCAGCGTCACGATGAAGGCGGACAGCCCCAGGTAGCAGCACAGGATGCCGTTGACAGCGCCCACCGCCGCACCCACGGCGAGCGCGCCGAGTACGGCGACGACGGGCGGCTGGTGCTGCTGTCCGGCGAGCCAGCCGGCCACGAGTCCGCCGACGGCGAGCGTGGAGCCGACCGAGAGGTCGAGGTAGCCGCTGATGACCAACAAGGCCAAGGGCACGGCCACAATGGCGAGGGTGGCCGCGTCGACGGCGATGCCGCGCAGATTGCCGGGGTCGAGGAAACTGCCGGTCGTCAGCTGGAAGACCAGCACCATGAGGGCGAGGACGACGAGCAGGGGATTCCGCCGCACCGAGTTCAGGCCGCCTCCGGCCAGGGCGCGCGGGCCCGGTGTCAGGCGGTTGGTGGGGGCCGTGGTCGCGGTGGTCATGCCGCTCCTTCCGAGGTCATGGAGGCCGGGTCGTCGGCGTCGTGGACGGCCGACAGCAGGGCGGCTTCGGTGAGCTCGGCACCGTTCAGTTCGCCCACGATGCGGCCTGCGGAGACGATCAGACATCGGTGGGCGAGCGCGACGACCTCCTCCGGGTCACTGGAGGCGAACAGCACGGCGGTACCCCGCTGTTCGGCGAGCGCCGAGACGACCTGATAGATCTCCTGCCGGGCGCCGACGTCGACACCCTGGGTGGGCTCGTCGAGGAGCAGGACGTCGACGCTGCGGGCCTCGTTGATCCACCGGCCCAGGACGAGCTTCTGCTGGTTGCCGCCGGAGAAGGCGGCCGCCGGCAGTCGCGGCCGGGCGGGGCGCAGCCCGACCGCCTGGGACATCGCGTCGAAGACCCGCCGTTCGGTGCCCAGCGCCCGCAGCCCGTACCGGGCGAGCGGACGGATCGTCGGCAGGAGCGCGTTGTCCTGGGCGCTCAGCACTGGGAACAGGCCCTGTCTGCGCCGGTCCGCCGGTACGAGGGCGATCCTCGCGGCCAGCGCGTCCGCGGGACGTGCGGGCGTGACGACCCGCTCCCCCACCCGCACCGTTCCGCCCGAGGCCCGGCGCCCGCCGAAGAGGGTCTCCAGGATGCGCGTACGGCCTGAGCCGATCAGCCCGTACAGTCCGACGATCTCGCCTTCGCCGACGCCGATCTCCACGGGACCGAAGCCGGGACCACGGAGCCCGTCCGCCATGAGCCGGGGGGCTCGCGGAACTGCGGGGGCGCCGATGGCAGTCTCAGCCACGGCACCGCCGGTCGTCCCGAGGTTGTCGGCTGTCCCGAGGTTGTGGGCTGTCTTGTCTTCTGCCGTCTTGTCTTCTGCCGTGCCGTGCGGAACGGGCTCCGGTCGACCGACAATGACGTCGACCAACTCACTCCGTGTGTACCCCGACACTGTCGAGTGGTGGGCGACCCTGCCGTCACGCAACACCGTCACCGCGTCCGCCAACCGTTCCACCTCGGCGAGCAGGTGGGTGACGTAGACGATGGCCAGACCCTGGGTGCGCAGGTCCTCGACCCGTTCGGCCAGGGCGCCGCTCTCGGCCCCGGACAGGGCGGCGGTGGGTTCGTCCAGGACCAGCACGGAGGCGCTGCGGCTGAGGGCTTTGGCGATCTCCACCAACTGCCTCTGCCCCATGGGTAGTTCACCCACCCGGTCACGCGGCGAACAACTTGCCGCGACCCGCTCCAGCAGTCCGGCCGCCATTTCCTCCTGGGCACGGCGGTGAACGGTGCCGTACCGGGTCCACTCCTGACCGAGGAAGATGTTCTCGGCCACCGTCAGGGAGTCGACGACGCTGAGTGACTGGAAGATGATCGCCACGCCCGCGGCGATCGACTCGCGCGGACTCAGCCGCGCATGGGAGATCCCGCCCACTTCGATCGTGCCTGCGTCCGGCGGAAAGGCGCCGCCCAGGCACTTGATCAAGGTGGACTTGCCGGCGCCGTTGTGGCCGAGGAGAGCGTGCACCTGACCGGCCGGGACGGTGAGATCCACGCCGTCCAGGACCCTGACGCCACCGAAGGACTTGCTCAGCCCGCGTATCCGGAGATTTGGATCCGTCATGGCCGGCGCCTAGGAGTTCTGCGCGAGCAGGTCGTCGATCCTCGCGGTGTCGCCGCGCCCGACGAGCGTGATCGGCACCTGGACACTGGGCTTCGCCTTTCCCGCGGCAACCGCGAGGGGCACGTCGACGACGGCGTTCGCGATGTCCTTCGGGGCCAGTGCGGCCGAGGAACGGTAGAACGTGCCCTTCTTGATGGCGAGGAGGGAGGGGGCGGCTCCGTCCTGCCCGCCGACGAAGGTCTTGGCGTCGGTCGCCTTCCGGCCCGTCTGCTGCAGCGCCTTGAAGCCGCCGTACGCGGCGGCGTCCGTGACCCCGAGAATGAGATTGAGGTCGGGGTGCTTGGCGAGGACGGCGCGGGACTTCGACAGTCCGGTGTCGGGGTCGATGGCCTGCTCCCGGGCAACCACGTCGACACCGGGCGCGTTCTTGGTGAAGGCGTCGATCATGCCCTTCGTGCGTTCGCGGCCGAGCTGGATCGTGCTGTCGGTGAGGAAGGCGATCTTTCCCTTTCCGCCGAGCTCCTCGTTGGCCCACTTCGCGGCGGCCTCCCCGAGCAGCCTGCCACCCTCGAGAAAGCTGAACTGGATGTCCGCGCTCTGGTGTTCCAGCGATCCGCCGTACGTCACCCAGATCAGCCCCGCGTCCAACGCCCTCTTGGCAGTCGCCTCGGTGGCCTCGAAGACCATCGGGAACGACACGATGGCCGGGATCTTCTGAGTGACCCATGTACTGAGGTTGGTGGCCTGGGTGTCGGGGTTGCTCGCGTCGCTCGTGGTCAGCAGGGAGACGTCGTGCTTCTTCGCGGCGGCGGTGGAGAGTTTCACGAGCGTCGAGTAGAGCGGGAGCTGGGTGAAGGGATAGTCCAGGCCGATCTTGGCAAGGGTCCTCGACCCCGCCGACGCGTTGGCGGGGTCGGCCGTGCTCGTGCCGTCGTCCGGGGCGGAGCAGCCCGCGGCGGCCAGCCCGGTAGCGGCGAGAACACCGCCGGAGAGAGCCAGGAACTGCCGGCGCGAGGCCGGGGAAGGGTACGGGGTTCTGGTCATGGCGGGACTCTCCGTGAGGATGCGGCCCGAAACGGCTGCGTCGGGCATCCGGCTGTGGCGAACAGGAAAGACCCAGGCGTCCCGACCACGCCATCCGTAGAAATACCGACTGTCGGAGAGACCGGGCAGTGACCAGCGGGAACTCGGTTGCGAAACGGTGAACGGCTTGTCCGGCCCACCCGAAGCCCATATCGTTAGGAGCCAAACGACATCCTTGGTCGTGGCTTCCCGGAGGCCCTCATGGTCAGCCACCATCAGCTCGCGGCAGCGACCCGCATCGGAATGCTCACCCGCGAACGCGACACCGCTTCGGCCTGCACCCAGGCGCTGCACGAACTCCGCCGCGCCCTGCCCCTCGACGCCGCAACTCTGCTCGCGATCGATCCGATCACCGGAGCACATCTGCAGGTCGCGGGCATCGGCTACACGTCCACGACGTCCGAGTCGCTGGCCGCCGAGTTCGTCTCGACCCCGTGGTACGCCAATGTCGTACGGCAGACACTCCCGCCGTCCATCACCGAGGACGCCGAGGACACGGCGTCCGTCGGGCAGCGTTTCCGCAACGGCTGGTTCTACGCCGAGCGGGTTCGGCCGGCCGGGTTCCGCGACGCGCTCACCGGCGCCCTGCGCCACCACGGCCGTCTGGTCGGCCTGGTCAACGTGTCCGTCGAGGGATCAGGCACGTACGACACGGAGGCGCGGCACCTGCTCGCCTCGATCCTGCCTGCACTGGGCGCCCTCGCCGACCCAACGGGCCACATCGGTGACCTGCACGACCTTCCGGCGGCCGCGGGAGCGAACCTCGTCACGGCCGAGGGCGTCGTCGACCTCCCGGGCCGGCACCCTGCCGACGTTCTGGCCGACAACGAATTCCGTCGTCTGGTGAGCGCGTTCACCGACTCGGGCGGCCTTCGACTGCGGGTCCTGTGGCCGGTCGGCCAAGGATGGAACCGTGTGATGCTGCGCCGGTGCACGACGGGATCGCCGATCGCACGAAGGGCGGTCCTCGTGTCCGAGACGCCCGCGCAACTGCCGTACGGCCTGAGTCCGCGCGAACTGGAAGTGCTCACACGGGCCGCCAGGGGCCAGACCAACCAGGCCATCGCACAGGCGCTGTTCCTGTCCCCGCGGACGGTTCACAGCCACATCGAGCACCTGCTCCGCAAGACGGGCTGTGCCTCACGGGCCGAGGCCACAGCCCTCGCCGTGCGCGATGGCGTGCTGAGGCCCACCCCGCAGGACGTGGAGCACTTCGTCGAGCGGGTGCCCGCCGATTGAGAAGACCGAGCGTGCAACCAGCGCCCGCTGCAAGAGATGGAACGCCGGTCCCTGAATCCCCCCACCTTCTTCTAGCTCTCGTACAATTTGGCTCCGAACGATCAAAGGAGCATGCCTGTGCCCGGCCACCGGTCCATCACCGAAGCGGAGAAGCTGGCAGCGGCGAAGCTCGGGGGGACGCCGATCCACCGCGAGCAGATGGCGGTGGTCGCCAACATCTACCGCGCCGCGTCGGCCGTCCGTCAGCACCTGGAGAACTCGGTGCTGCGCGGCGCCGATCTGACCTGGACGGCGTTCGTCGTGCTGTGGGTGGTGTGGGTCTGGGGCGAGTCGGAGACCCGGCACATCGCGGAAGAGGCGGGGATCTCCAAGGGGACTCTGACCGGGGTGTCGCGGACGCTGGAGGGGCGGGGGCTGGTCAAGAGGACCGGTCACCCTTCCGACGGCAGGCTGGTGCTGCTGAGTCTCACCGAGGAGGGCGAGGCGCTGATGCAGCGGCTGTTCCCGGAGTTCAACCAGGAGGAGGCGTTCGTCGCCTCACGGCTCAGTGACGAGGAGTGCCGGGACGTCGCGGAAGGGCTGCGACAGGTCGTGCGGCAGGTCGAGGAGCATGGTGAGGAGCGTCGCCTGACCCTCCTCGACGGTGCCAAGCCGACACAGCGCCGCAGCGGGCGGCGCGCGAAGGGCTGAGAGCCCCTCGCGAAACGGCCGCGAGGAGTTCTGGCAACTCGGCCGGGATCATCGACACATCGGCCGACGTGCCCCGCCGCAGGATGTCCGTCACGGTTCTCGTATCTCCTTGCCGGGGATGCGCGAGCTCTGGCCGAGTTCGCGCGGCAAGGGCCTTTCGGTCCGTCCGGCCGCGGTCGCCCATCGCGGCAGATCGACCGGCGACTCGTTGAAGCAGAGAGTTCTCCACCTCGCCATGGCGGGGTCAGTGTCTGTCGCGGGCAGCTCGCACCAAGGCGTCGAAGAGGCCCTGCTGCGCGGGGTCTTCGTGGGCGGTGTCCTCCGGGTGCCACTGGACGGCGGTGAACCATCCGTGGAGGCCCGGGTGTTCGAGTCCCTCGACCGTTCCGTCGGCGGCACGCGCGCTGACCGTGAGTCCCGCACCGGGGCGGTCCACCCGCTGATGGTGGTAGCAGGATGCCTCCGTCTTCTCCACGCCGGTGGCCAGCTCCAGCAGGGTGCCGCGTTGGATCGCCACCGGGTGCACGACGTGCCGGTGTTCGCGCTCGGGACCGCCCATGTCCTGTTCGAGGGTGCCGCCCAGGGCGACGTTGACGACCTGAAGGCCGCGGCAGACCGCCAGCACGGGCAGGCCCATGTCGAGTGCTTGGCGGGCGACTTCGAGGTCGAAGGCGTCCTGGAGGTCGTCGACGTCGTAGACGCTGGCGTGGACACCTTGCGCGCCGTAGTGGTGCGGGGCGATGTCTCCGCCGCCGGGGAGCAGGATGCCGTCGAAGCGGGCCAGTCGGGATGCGACGTCTCCGGACGCGGGGTGGATGCTCGCCGGTTCGCCGCCGGCCCGCCAGACGGCCTCGATCAGAGCGCGGGCGTTGACCTCGGCGGCGTACCGGAGCGCGGAAGTCGTCGCGGAGAAGCGGGCGGGGATGGCGATCAGGGGGCGTACAGGGGTGACAGGAGTGCGGGTCACAGCTGGATCCAGGTGGTCTTGAGCTCGGTGTACTTCTCCAGGGCGTGGGCGGACTTGTCCCGTCCGTTGCCCGACTGCTTCATGCCGCCGAAGGGAACGGTCAGGTCGCCCTCCTCGTAGCAGTTGACCCACACCGTGCCCGCCCGCAAGGCCCGGGAGACCTTGTGGGCGGTGGACAGGTCGGAGGTCCACAGGCCGGCGGCGAGGCCGTACTCGGTGGCGTTGGCCAGCCGTACCGCCTCGTCCAGGTCGTCGAAGGCGAGCACGGACAGCACCGGGCCGAAGATCTCCTCGCGGGCCAGCCTCATTCCTGGGTCGACGTGGTCGAAGACGGTCGGTTCCAAGTAGCTGCCGCCGGTGTCGGCAAGGGTGCGGGAGCCGCCCGTGAGCAGGCGGGCACCTTCGGCCAGACCCGTACCGATGTGGTCCTGTACGCGCCCCAGGTGGTCCTCGCCGACCAGGGCACCCATCTCGGTGGCGGGGTCGAGCGGGTCGCCGATGCGCAGTTCGCGGGCGCGCCGGACGATCGTCTCCGTGACGCGGTCGGCGATCGAGGAGTGGACCAGCAGCCGGGAGGGGGCGGTGCACATCTCGCCCTGGTTGAAGAAGATGCCCCAGGCGGCGGTGGCGGCGGCCCTTTCGAGGTCGGGGGCGTCCGGGAGGATGATGTTGGGCGACTTGCCGCCCAGCTCCAGCCAGACGCGCTTGAGGTTGGAGTCGGCGGCGTAGCGCAGGAAGTGGCGTCCGACGGCCGTGGAGCCGGTGAAGGCCAGGACGTCGACGTCGGGATGGAGGCCCAACGCCCGCCCCGCCACGGGCCCGTTGCCGTTGACCACGTTGAGTACGCCGGGGGGAAGCCCGGCCTCGGTCGCGATCCGGCCGAGGAGCAGCGCGGACAGGGGTGAGTTCTCCGACGGCTTCAGTACGACCGTGCAACCTGCGGCCAGCGCGGGGGCGACCTTCCAACCCGCCAGCGTCAGCGGGAAGTTCCAGGGAACGACCGCTCCGACCACCCCGGCCGGCTCCCGGGTGATCAGGGCGAGGGAGTCCGCGGCGGTGTGCGGGGACTCGTCGGTCAGTTTGTCCGCCAACTGCCCGTACCAGCGGAAGGTGTTGATGAGGGCACGCAGTTCGATCTCGTACGCGTCCGTGATGGACTTGCCCATCTCCAGGCTGACGGTGAGCGCCAGTTCCTCGCGTCGCTCCTGGAGCACATCGGCGATCCGCAGCAGCGCCCGACCCCGCTCGGCAGGCGCCAGGCGCGGCCACGGACCGGTGTCGAAGGCACGACGGGCGGCGGCCACGGCCGCGTCCACCTCGGCGGTGCCGCCGTCGGCGACCTGAGTCAGCACCTGGCCGTCACGGGGCGAGACGGCGGCGAAGACCGCACCGCCACCACCCTCGTCGGCGCCGTCGATGTGATGGGCGCCGGACAGGTCCAGGGACTTGGCGCGGCGCTGCCACTCCTCGTGGGTGACGTCCAGCATGCGGAGACCTCCTGGAGTTTATTTGAATCCAAACGATAAGCTGTGCGTGGAGCGCTCGCAAGCGCCCACTGAATCGATCCGGCAGGTCCGCGGACCCCGGGGAAAGGAGCGACACCGTGCGCGCACTCGTCCTTCAGCACGACCATGTGACGGAACCCGGGCTGGTCGGGGCCAGGCTCATGGAACGCGGATACGACCTCACCGTTCTGACCGTCGTACCCGAGCACCGCCACCAGGCCCCGGACGTGACGTTCGACTTCCCCGAGGCCGACGGCTGGGACCTGGTCGTGTCACTCGGCGCCCCGTGGTCGGTGTACGACGAGAGCGCCGTCGGCAGCTGGATCGGCGGTGAGCTGGCACTACTGCGCAAGGCCCACCACCTCGGCATCCCGGTCCTCGGCGTCTGCTTCGGCGCCCAGGCGCTGACCGCGGCGCTCGGGGGTTCGGTCGAGGCGTCGCCGCGCCCCGAGATCGGCTGGGTCGAGGTCGACACGGACGATCCTTCCCTGGTGGGGACCGGCCCCTGGTTCCAGTGGCACTACGACCGCTGTGTCCCGCCGCCCGGAGCCGTGGAGGTGGCCCGCAACGCCGTGTGCGTGCAGGCCTTCCGGGTCGGCCGCAGTCTGGGGGTGCAGTTCCACCCGGAGGTCACCACCGGGATAGTGCGTGACTGGCTCGACCTCGGCGGCGCGGAGCAGTGTGCACAGCACGGCGTGGACCCCGGCGAACTGCTCGCCCGATGCCGGGAGTTGGAGCTACCTGCCCGGGTAAACGCCCACCGCCTGATCGACGCGTTCCTCGACCGGGTGGCCGCCTCGGCCGACTGACCGCCTGCCGGAGCGGAGAGCGATACCCGGCCGACCTCCCGGACCGAGTGGCGGGCGGGGCCGGCTGCCGGCCCCGCCCGCCGTCCCACGTCAGCCGTCGACCGTCGCCCTGCCGCGGGTCAGCCGCGCCGTCACCACTCCCGCGACGAGGACCGCCGGGACGGTCAGCTCCAGCCAGATGGCCGTGCTCTGCTCGCCGCCGATGAGCGTGGTGAAGTTCTCCATGATCAGCCAGATCGCCCCGGCCATGCCGAGCGCACCCAGGGCCGGGGCGATCAGCGTGTTCCACGGCCGGGTGTCCAGCCGCTCGCGGCGGAAGAAGGCGACCACGGAGAGCGAGGTGAGCAGGTACAGCAGCATGATCCCCAGGACGGCCACTCCGCTGCCCCAGGAGAACAGGGCGAGGACGGGGTCCTTGCCGGCCAGTGCGAAGGGGACGACCAGGACAACCGCGATGGCCGTCTGGACCCAACCGGCCACGGCGGGCGAGTGACGGCGGTTGATGGCCGACAGCCTGCGGGGCAGCAGACCGTCACGGCTGAGCGAGAACAGGTAGCGGTTGGCGGAGTTGTGGAAGGCGAGGATGCCGGCGAACAGGGAGGTGGCCAGCAGGATGGGCAGGACGTCGTTCACCCAGGTGCCGAACAGGTCGGCGATCGGCGCGAAGACGAAAGCCGTCGAGTCGCCGCCCTCCAGAGCCCTGCCCGCGGCGTCGGTGGCCTTCGAGGCACCGTACGAGGAGATCAGCATCCAGGAGGCGAACGCGAAGAAGCCGGTGACCAGGGCGACAGCCAGATACGTGGCCCGCGGCACTGTTTTGCGCGGTTCGCGCGCCTCCTCGCCGTAGATCGCGGTGGCCTCGAAGCCGATCATCGACGCCACGGCGAACATCAGCGCCACACCCGGCGCCCCGTCGAGGGCCGCACTCGGCGAGAACGACTGGGCGACACCGAGCCCCTCGGGCCCACCCCCCTTGAAGAGGGTGACCAGTGCGAAGACCGCCAGGATGCTGAACTCCGCCAGCACGAACACCGCCAGCACCTTCGCGCCCATCTCGATGCCCACGGCGCCCAGCACCTGGACGATCGCCATGGTGACCACGGCACACACCCACCAGGGCACGTCCGCACCCGTGTAGTGATCCAGCAGACCGCTCACGGTGGCGCCGTAGAGGCCGTACATGGCGGCCTGGATCGCACAGTAGGCGAACAGCGCGATCCCTGCGCTGCCTGCCCCGAGGGACTTACCGAGGCCCTTGCCTATGTACGTGTAGAAGGCGCCGGCGTCCACGACGTGCCGCCCCATGGCCACGAAGCCGACCGAGAACAGGAGGACGATCACACCGGCCGCCAGATAGGCGGCGGGAGCGCCGGCGCCGTTGCCGATGGCCACGGCGATGGGCACCGCGCCCGCGACCCCGGTGAGCGGCGCCTGCGCGGAGAGGACGAAGAAGAGGATGCCCATGACGCCGAGCGAGTTGGGCTTGAGCTTGCCTGCGGTGGAGGCGTCGGGCGCGGTCTGGTTCGCAACCGCCGTCTGACTGTCCACTCGGATCACCTGCCAGGGAGGAAGAGGGAATCGTTTCAGGCCAAACGAGTTGCCTCATAGTGGGGTGGAACTATCCGTTTGACAAGGGGTCGCGCGGAGATTCTCGGACTCCTCGCGCTTCCTTACGGGGCCGTAACCGCTGCGCAATGTCCGTGGCCCGGGCCGCGGACATCCAGGGCCTCGGAACACGCAGGTCAGCGGGTCAGACGTCGCCTCCCGGAGTGTCGTTCCCGGCGGCGACGAGCAGCCGAAGCAGGGCGCGCAGCTCCTCGATCGCGGCATCGGTGGTCTCGGGCTCACCGAAGACGAGCTGGTGCAGCACAAGACCGTCCAGGGCCGCGAAGACGAGCCGGGTCAGCGGGCGGCCGGCACCGTCGGGCAGCATGCGGGCCAGCTCGCGCCCGCTGGCGTCGAAGTACTCGTCGTACAGCGCGCGCAGGTGCGGCAGCAGTTCGGGGCGGCGCCGGGACTCCAGCAGCAGCTCGTACTGGAAGGCCTGTATGTCCGGATCGGCGGTGACCATGTCGGACACCCCCACCGAGAAGTCCGCGACCTTGCCGGTGCCCGGCTCCAGGGCGCTGGTGTTCAGCGAGGTACGGATCGCGTGAGCGAGTGCCTCCTCGATCAGCGCGTCACGGGAGCCGAAGTGGTGGACCACAAGACCGTGGGTGGTACCCGCCTCCTGCGCGACCGCCCGGTAGGTGAGCTTGCGCAGTCCGCCCTGCGCCACGACCCGTACGGCGGCGTTGAGGAGAGCCTCCCGGCCCTCCCCGTAGTTCATGCGCCGGCGCGGCTTGCGGCCATCAGGAGTCTCGGCGGATTCGGTCATGGCTGCGACCCTACCCGGCCGCTTTCGAGGCCAGGTATTCGCCGGAGCGGCCCGTCGGACCGGTCGGGGGCGGGTTGCGGGCAGCTCCGCACCCGGGGGATCTCCGCCCTCGGTCCCGGTGCGGGGCCGCCTCGTGGACGGCATCAGCGCTTGGGCGCCCTGATGCCGCGGAACTCCCAGTCGCCGCCGAGCGCGGTGGACAGAACCTCCTCGGACTCCGTGGGCTGGGCGCCGACATCGGTACGGATCGGGGTCGGCCCGGTGACGATGTGGTTCGTCAGCCGTCCGAGGCCCTCGACCTCGACCTCGACGACGTCGCCGGGCTGGACGGGCCGGGAGTTGGCGGGCGTGCCGGAGAGCAGCACGTCGCCCGGGTAGAGGGTGATCGTGCGGGCGATGTCGGCGACGAGGTAGTGCATGTCCCACTCCATCTCGTCCGTCGAACCGTCCTGTACGACCTCGCCGTTGACGTACGTACGCAGGTACTTGCCGTGGAAGTCCCAGTCGGTGACCAGGCCGGGGCCGAGCGGGCACAGCGTGTCGGAGCCCTTGACGCGGAGCATCGAACCGGCGTCGGTGTCACGGAAGTCGTGCAGGCCGTAGTCGTTGGCGACGGTGTAACCGGCGATGTACTCCCCCGCCTCGGCCTGCGAGATGTTCCGTGCGGTCTTGCCGATGACGATGGCGACCTCGCCCTCGTAGTTGAGCCACTTGCAGCCCTCGGGGCGCACGATCGCGCCCTTGTGGGAGTTGAGAGAGGAGGTCGGCTTGTGGAAGTAGGTGGGCGTCGGGGTGAGCCGGATCTGGAACTCGTCCACGCGGCTGCGGTGGTTGAGGTGCACGGCGACCACCTTGGAGGGCACGACCGGCGGCAGGTGGTTCGCCTCCTCGGTCTTCACACGGCGGCCGTCTCCGGCGACGAGTTCGTCGCCCTCTACGGTGACCTGGACGGCGGCGCCGTCGAGGAGGATGCGGCGGTACTCGGACATGACAGGGCTCCTGGATACGGCTAGACGCGGCTGTGAGGGGTGCGCGGGGACGAGGCTGCGGGCAGGCCGGTGCCGGTCCAGCCGTCGGCCGGACGGTCGAACCACAGATGCACCTGACCGGTGCCGATCGAGTTCTCGTACTCCCCGTACTGACGGGCCTTGGCGATGCACGCCTGCTCACCCAGGGCGCCGACCATCATGAGGTAGTGGAAGAACTTGGCCTCGGGCTTGTGCTTCCAGAACTCCGGCATGGTGTCGAGGACCTTGTCGTGGCGGCCCTCCTTGAACCAGGCGATGCGCTCGTGGTCCGCCTCGCGCGCCTGAGGCGTGAAGATGTGCACCGGGTCGCCGGCCTCGTGGTCGCGCAGTTCGCGCAGCGGCCAGAAGGTGTGGGAAAGGGCGCCGGAGGCGATGACCAGTACGCGGCGTCCGGGGGTTGCGGCGATGCCGTCCGCCAGGGCTCGGCCGAGGCGCAGGTGGTCCTCCATGTCGCCGGTCTGGCAGACCCCGATGGTCACCCACCGTTTGTCGGGCAACCCCTCCCCCAGGAACTTCCAGAGGTTGGTGGTGGCGTAGTAGATCGGCAGGTAGTCGTCGTCGATCGCGGTGATCCAGGTGCCGTGCTTGTCGGCGAACTTCTCTATGTTGCGGGCGAGTTCGGGGTCACCGGGGAAGTCGTACGGCATCCTGCACATGCCGCGCGGCAGCTCCTCGGAGGTGAACAGGCCGGCGCGGCGCTGCTGGGCGGTCACGACGAACTCGACCGTCGTCGCCCAGTGCGAGTCGAGGACGACCACGGTGTCGTAGTCGTCGCGTTCGAAGACGTCCCCGCGGAGTTGCCGGAGCCCGGTGACGAGGGTGATCTCCTTGCCCTCGTTGAGTTCCAGGCGGTCCTCCTCCGGGAGCACGATGGTGGGGACGTGGGCGAGGAGGCCCGCCCCGACGATCTCACCCATGGTTCTTCCATCCGTTCGGTGCGGTGACCGTGTTCTTGACGTCGCAGTAGAAGTCGAAGCTCCAGGTGCCGCCCTCGCGGCCCACGCCGGAGTGGCGGGAGCCGCCGAAGGGTGCCTGGAGGTCGCGTACGAAGAAGCAGTTGACCCAGACGGTTCCCGCGACGAGCTGTGCGGTGACGCGCTCGGCGCGCTCGGGGTCGCCGGTGGCGAGGGTGGCGGCCAGGCCGAAGCGGGTGTCGTTGGCGAGGCGGACGGCTTCGTCTTCGGTGCTGAAGGTCTGCAGGGTCAGGACCGGGCCGAAGACCTCCTCCTGCACGATCTCCGAGTCCTGGGCGACATCGGTGAGCAGGGTCGGTGCGTAGTACTGGGTGTCATTGCGGTGTCCGCCGATGACAGCACGGGCTCCGGCGGCGAGCGCCCGCTGTACGAAGGCGTCGATCTTCTCCAGCTGGCGGGGGTGGATGTTGGGCCCGATGTCGGTGGCCTCGTGGCGCGGGTCGCCCTGCGTGAGCGTCGCGGCCTTCTCGACGAAGCGGCGCGTGAATTCCTCGGCGACCGACTCCTCGACGAGGAAGCGGGTGGCGGCGAGGCAGACCTGGCCGGCGTTGTCGTACTGCTCGACAGCGAGGTCCACGGCGAGATCGAGGTCGGCGTCGGCGAAGACCAACAGCGGTGACTTGCCGCCCAGTTCGAGGCTGAGCGGGGTGAGGTTCGCGGCCGCCGACCCGGCGATGCGCTGGGCCGTCGGCACCGATCCGGTGAAGCTGATCCGCCGTACGTCCGGGTGCGAGGTGAGGGCGTCGCCGATCTCCGAGCCGTAGCCCTGGACGACGTTGAGGACCCCGGCGGGAAGCCCGGCCTCGGCCGCGATGTCGGCGAGCAGGGACGCGGTCAGCGGGGACCACTCGGCGGGCTTGAGGACGACCGTGTTGCCGGCCGCCAGGGCGGGGGCGACCTTCCAGGTGGCCAGCATCAGGGGCGCGTTCCACGGGGTGATCAGCACGGACGGGCCCGCCGGGTCCCAGCTCACGTGATTCGTGTGACCGCGTGTCTCGAAGTCCTCGTGCTCCATCTGCAGCAGCCAGTCGGCGAAGAAGCGGAAGTTGTGGGCGACACGGGGCATCACGCCCCGACGGTGCGAGCGCAGCAGCGCGCCGTTGTCGGTGGTCTCGACGATCGAGAGTTCTTCGATCCGCTTCTCCACGCCGTCGGCGATGGCGTGCAGGATGCGAGCGCGTTCGGCGCGTGAGGTGGCGGCCCAGGCGGGGAAGGCGGCCTTCGCGGCGGCCACCGCTGCCGCGGCCTCCGGCGCCGTACCGCGGGAGATCTCACCTATCGTGCCGCCGTCGATCGGCGAGACATCGGTGAACGTCTCGGTGGAGGCGACGCGCCGGCCGCCGATCCAGTGCCGGGTGTCGACGGCGACCCCGGCCACCGTGAGGGTGTGCTCGGTCATGTCCGGTCTCCAAGTCCTTTGGTGCGTAAGGGGGTTACTCAACTCCGGACGTGCCGGACTCCAGCAGTCGGCCGCCGTCCCAGACGACGCCGACCTGGCGGTAGTAGGCGGCGATCGGCTCACGGATCTCCAGCCGGGCCAGCTCCTCGGTGGGCGCCTCGAAGATCTCCAGCTCGGCGTCACCGACCCACGCCTGCCCGCCCTCGAAGGAGGACGCACCGGACTCGATCAGCTCGTCGAGTGCCAGGCCCTTGCCCTTCTCGATCGACGGCAGCCACCGGTGGTGGGCCATGGGGTGGCTGTTGACAAAGCCGTTCGTCCCGGACGGCTCTCGCAGGGTCACGACGGCCTGGGCCAACCGCCGGTCCGCTGCGGCGAGGGTTGCCCCGAAGCGCGCCCCCGCCTCGATCCGCGGAGCGGGACCGTACGGATGAGGCCGCGTCTGGTGAATCGATCCGAGCTTCTTCGGATAGCCCTGGTGCAGGCCGCGGGCGATGGCGAAGTCCTTGTCGACCCAGATGTACACGCACCGGGTGTAGGTCTGCCCCCGGTACTTGCAGCGGACGACCGCGAATGCCTCCTTGTACTGGGCGAGCACCGGGTCCAGCAGTTCGTCTCCGGAAGTGGAGCAGGACTGCCAGTCGGCCCAGATCAACGCGACCGCGCCAGGGTCCTCGTCGGCCAACTCCAGTGGCTCGGGCAGCAGTTCGCGCACACGGGCGGGGTCGGTGCGGTATTCGACGGTGAGCAGGTCACCCGAGTAGCGCCACGGCGGGGACGGAATCAGCGACGAGGCGCCGCTCGCCGTCTTGGGGTGGAAGTAACCACGGACAGGGGACATGACGGGCTTCCTTACACGGTGAGGGCGGGCGACTTGAGCAACTGGGCGCGATATCGGGCGGCGCCCATCGCGGCGGCCTGGCCGCCGAGCGCGACGACGCCGACCAACTGACCGCCGGCGTGATAGCCGACCAGCACGTCGCCCTCCGGATCGCCGTCCAGGACACAGACGTCGTCCTTGCCGAGGACCGGAGCACCGAAGGACTGGAGCCGGAACTCGTGCTGGTCGCTCCAGAAGGTGGGCAGTGGCGCGAAAGGAGCCGGCTCGCCACCTGCACCGGCAAGATGGGCGACAAGCACCTTCGCGGCATGCTTGGCGGTGTCCGTCGGGATGGACCAGTGCTCGACGCGGCGGGGTACGCCGTCGTAACGGGCGTTGGGAAAGCGGGCTACGTCGCCGACCGCGACGGCCTCCGGGCGTCCGCCGATCCGCAGCCGATCGTCCGTGAGCACACCGTCGGACAGGTCGAGCCCGTTGTCCTGCAGCCACTCGACGTTGGCGATCGAGCCCACCGACTCCACCACCACATCGGCCTGCAGGACCGTGCCGTCGTCGAGGACGACCCCGGTCACCCGGTCCTCGCCCTCGAACCCGGCGACTCCTGCACCGAGCGCGAAACGCACCCCACGCTCTTCGTGACGCCTGAGCAGCGCACGTCCGAGCAGTTCGCCGAGCGGGCCCACCATGGGCAGCGGCAACGGGTCGACGACGGTCACCTCGCGGACACCGAGTCCTACGGCGGTGGCGGCGACCTCGCAGCCGATGAATCCCGCGCCTACGACGACCACTCGGGCGTGCGGCCGGGTCAGTTCGTCCCGCAGGCCCTGGGCGTCGGCGAGGGTACGGACCGTGTGACGGCCATGGAGCGGGCCCGGGCAGCGCAGCCGCCGGGGGCGCATTCCGGTGGCGACGACCAGTCCGTCGTACGGAATGGCCTCGCCGTCGTCGAGTTCGACGGTCCGTTCGTCCAGGCGAGCCGCGACGGCCTTCCTGCCGAGCCGCCACTCCACGTCGGCGGCGGCCGCCTTCGGCGTAAGGGCCAGCGACTCGAACGGTGCCTTCCCTGCCAGCACTTCTTTCGACAGCGGTGGCCGGTTGTAGGGCATGTGGGGCTCGTCGCCGACGACCGTGATCGCCGCGGCCCAGCCCGCCGCGCGGAGCTGCTCGGCGGCGCGCAGGCCACCCATCGAAGCGCCCACGACGACTACGCGTCCGGTCATGGTTGCGGCCATGGGGAACTCAGGCCTCGATCCGGATGGCCTGCAGCGGGCACACGTCCGCTGCCTCCTCGACCTCGTCGAGCAGCGCCTGGTCGGGGCCGGAGACGTACACCAGGTGTCCGTCGCCATCCATGGAGAAGACGTCGGGTGCCGCGAAGACGCACTGGCCGTGGTCCTGGCATTTGTTCATGTCGACGACGACCTTCATGGCGGTCCTCCTGAGGGTGAGGGCGTCGGATCAGGGAGAGGGCTGAAGAGGGGCCCGGCCCGGATGTGGCCGGACCCCTCGGCCAAAGAGGTGCGAAGGAGCCGCACCCCTTACTCGTTTGGCTTCAAACAAGATAGGAAGCCGCTCCTCTCTGGTCAATACCTGTCCAGGTGGATAAATTTTCTCGACCAACCTCTTGCGGGACGGTGACTGCACTCCATACCGTTCGGGACCAAACGAGTACCACCGGGGTCTGCCCTCCCGAACCCGCACCCCGGCTTCCGTTCTCTGCACACCACCCATCCCCAGAGCCCCGAGGCACGGGGGATGTCCCCACCCAGCCTCCCAAGGAGACACTGGTGAGCGCATCCGACACCCCAGACATCCGCCGGCACATGGAGCGGCTCGCCGCCGAGGGCGTCGACGTGGTCCGGGTGATCTACCCCGACCTCATCGGCACCGACCGTGCCCGGGACGTCCTGCTGGACCACCTGCCGTCGGCATCCGAGCACGGCCTGGCCTTCTGCCGCGCCGTCTACCACACCTCACCCCAAGGGGACGTGGTCCCGGTCGCGGGCGGCCTGGACGCCGGTCTGCCGGACGTGTGCGTACGCCCCGATCTGTCCACGGCGGCCCCCTTGCCCTGGGAGCCCGGCGTCGCCACCTGTCTCGGCGAGGTCACCGACCCGGCGACCGGGGGCCCCGCCCCCGAGTCACCGCGCGACCTGCTGCGTACCGTGCTGGCCCGATGTTCCGAGCAAGGGCTGCGCCCCGTCGTCGGCCCCGAGCTGGAGTACTTCCTCCTGACGCCCGACCCCGGCACGCCCACCGGCTGGCGCCGCTCACCCGAAGCCACCGGCGCGGTGTACACCGCGGGCCTGCGCGCCGATCCCGACAACCACCTGCTGCGCACCCTGCGGCAGCTGCGCGACCTGGGCCTCGGCGTCGTCACCGGCAACCACGAGTTCGACGGCGGCCAGTACGAGATCAACCTCACCCACTCGGAAGCCCTGGACGCCGCCGACCGCGCCTTCCGCTTCAAGGCAGCCGTCAAGGAACTGGCCCGCAAGGAAGGCAACATGGCCACCTTCATGGCCAAGCCCTTCGGCGACGCGGGCGGCTCCGGGTTCCACCTCCACCTGTCGTGCAGCGATGCCGAGGGACACAACTCCTTCGACGACCCCTCCGGCGCGTACGGCCTCTCGGCCACTGCCCGCCACGCCGTCGCGGGCATCCTCGCCCACGCACCCGCGCTCGCCGCACTGGCCAACCCGACCGTGAACTCGTACAAGCGCTTCGGACCGGACACCCTCGCGCCCTGGCTGATCGACTGGGGACTCGACAACCGCAGTGCCATGGTCCGCATCCCGCCCGAGCGCGGCAGCGGCGCCCGCCTCGAACTCCGTCTCGGCGACGCCAGCGCCAACCCATACCTGCTGATCGCGGGCACGATCGCCGCCGCCCTGCTCGGCATCCAGGAAGGCGAGGAGCCGCCCGCCCCGCTGGAGGGCTACGGCTACGACACCGCCAAGTCCGCCCTGCTGCCCGCGAGCCTGCCGACCGCGCTCGACGCGCTGGAGGCGGACACCGCCCTGACCGACGTCCTCGGCAAGGACTTCACCACCTCCTTCCTCACCTACAAACGGAACGAGGTCGAACGCTTCCAACGGCACGTCACGGACTGGGAGTTCACCGAGTACGCCTACCACCTGTAAGCCCGCCGAAAGGCCGCCGGCCCTCGTCGCCCTCGCCCAGGAGATGCACCACCATGACCAGCCCCACGGCCCGCGCCGTCCCCACCACCCGCGCCGAGCTGCGCGCCGCCCTCGACGAGCCCATGCCGCTCGACCAGGTGGACCTCGCCGACCTCGACCACTTCGCCGACGGCGTCACCCCATGGCGGATGTTCCACACCCTGCGCCACGAGGACCCGGTCCACTGGCAGCCGGAGGAGGCCCCCAACTCCGGTTTCTGGGCCGTGACCCGGCACGCGGACATCGCCCGCGTCGACCGCGACGCGGAGACCTTCACCTCCACCAGGTTCGTCAACCTGGAAGAGGTCGACGACGATCAGATCAAGAAGCGCGCCTCCATCCTGGAGCTGGACGGCGTCCGCCACCGCGCGATGCGCAGCGTGATCCAGCGGCAGTTCGGCGCGGGCGTCATCAACAGCTACGGCGACTTCCTGCGCGGCCTGACCGCGAAGACCCTGGACGCGGCCCTCGCCAAGGGCACCTTCGACTTCGTGGCCGACGTCTCCGCCGACTTCCCCATCAACGTGCTGGCGCGCCTGCTCGACGTACCGCCGGAGGACAACCAGCGGCTCATCGACTGGGGCAACCGCATCATCGGCAACACCGACCCCGACTACGCGGACGTCCTGCTGAACAGCGCGGAGAGCGAGCAGTACCGCGACCTCCCGTTCCGCTCCCCCGCCTCCCTCGAAGTCTTCGAGTACGGCCGGGAGCTGGCCCGGCAGCGGCGCGGCGGCGACGGCACGGACCTGGTGTCGAAACTGGTCAACACCACCCCGCGCGACGGAGTCCCGCTGTCCGCGCAGGACTTCGACAACTACTTCCTGCTCCTGGTCGTGGCCGGCAACGAGACCACCCGCCACACCATCTCCCACTCGATGCTGGCCCTGCTCCAGCACCCCGAGCAGCTGGCCAGGCTCAAGGACGACCCCTCACTGATTCCCACCGCGGTCGAGGAGTTCCTGCGCTGGGCCTCACCCGTCTACCACTTCCGCCGTACCGCCACCCGCGACGTCGAACTCGGCGGCAAGCAGGTCAAGGAGGGCGACAAGGTCGTCATGTGGTTCGCCTCCGGCAACCGCGACGAGGACATCTTCGACAACCCCTACGACCTGGACGTCGCCCGCACCGACAACGACCACGTCACCTTCGGCAAGGGCAGCCCCCACCTCTGCCTGGGCAACCTCCTCGCTCGCACCGAGATCCGCATCATGTTCGAGGAGCTGATCCCGAGGATCGCCGACATCAAGCTGGCCGGCGACGTCCCCCGGGTGCGCTCCAACTTCGTCAACGGCATCAAGAAGCTGCCGGTCGAGGTGACCCTCGCCTGACGACCGACCCAAGAATCGCTGCCGCGTCCCATGCTCTCGGGGCGCGGCAGCGCTGTTCTCATCGCGGTGTGCTGAGCCCGGCAGACTTGGCCGACGAGGTGACCAGGCGGTATCGCACTCGCGTCCGACCAGGCCTGCAAATTGCTCGCGCCTGGGTGTCGCCTCTGGTGTTGTGAGCGGCACGAGGTACTCGGGCCTTTGAGGGGGCAGCCTGTGACGGACGACGGATGCGTCTTTTGTGCAATAGCGAGGGGTCGGGCGGACGCCAGCATCGTCCACGAAGACGAATCAGTGATCGCTTTCATGGATCTCCAGCCCGTCACCCCAGGCCACTTGCTGGTCATCCCCAAGGCCCACTCGGTGGGACTGGAGGATCTACAGGAGGACGTCGGCGTCCAGGTCTGGAAAGTGGCGCATCAGCTCGGGCGCGCACTGCGCCGATCAGGCTTGCGATGTGAGGGCGTCAACCTGTTCCTTGCGGACGGGGAGGCCGCCTTCCAGGAGGTTTTCCACGTTCACCTGCATGTCTTCCCCCGCTTCAAAGGTGACCCATTTCGCATTGATGCCGACTGGCGGGTGCAGGAGCGAAACCAGCTCGACAAGACGGCTGCAGCCGTCCGTGGCGGCCTCGCTGCCCTCGACGCCGGGCAACGCTGACGACCATCGGTCTCCGGGCCGGACACCGTCTTCGGCGTCAAACCAAGGAAGTTCATCGAGTGCTCCCTGCGCGCACCAATTCCCGGGTCACTTCAAGACGTCCCGATGACGGCTAAGCATGATCAATGCCTTCCGCTCATGGCGCAGGGAATGGGCAACTCGGCCGCGTGCCGCGAGCGTGCGGCCGCCTGAGGCAGGTGCTCCGCCGGTCCACGTCGCCGTTCCAGGCGTTGACGGTGGGGCAGCCCTTGGCGTCCCGGCCTGCGCACTTCAGCGCCCCCGCCGCACGATGACGACCGTCATCGGCTGATGACCGTCATCGGCTCCCCCTCAGTCGGGGAGCAGGCAGCAAACGGGCACGTTCCGAGCCGACCCGGGTGGGGATCTTGCTCCGTTATTGGCCGAAGAAGGTCCCTGTCTGCGGAAATACCGCATTCGAAACGGTCACATCCGGTCATGGAACTCGTGACGTTTTGCCTGTTCATGAGGCTGCGCGTGCTTATAAATAGTCCGCATGAACCCGAACGGGCCGGGCTCTGTGAAGGCGTAAATGCGCCAGACCGGAAAAGGCCGGGCCGAGTGTCGGGTCGGAATCGCGGAGGGGAGGTGTCGCCGTGGACGCCGAAGAACGCCGACGCGCCATCCTGGAGGCCACGCGTCGTGTCGGCTCCGTGGACGTGGGCAAGACCGCCGCAGACCTGGGTATCTCCAAGGAAACCGTGCGGCGCGACCTGAACCTGCTGGATGCTCACGGGCTGGTGCGGCGGACCCACGGCGGCGCCTACCCCGTCGAGAGCGCCGGCTTCGAGACGACCCTCTCCTACCGGACCACCAGTCAGGTCAGAGAGAAGTCGCGGATCGCTGCCGCCGCCGTGGAACTGCTCGGTGACGCGGAGACGGTGTACATCGACGAGGGCTACACCCCACAGCTCATCGCCGCGGCTCTGCCTCGCGACCGTCCGCTGACCGTGATCACCTCCTCCCTCGCCGCGGCCGGCACCCTGGCCGCCGTGGAGAGCGTCACCGTGCTGCTGCTCGGTGGTCGCGTACGAGGCGCCACGCTGGCGACAGTCGATCACTGGGCGACCCACATGCTGTCCGGCCTCGTCATCGACCTGGCGTACGTCGGCGCAAACGGCATCTCTCGCCAATGGGGGCTCACCACTCCGGACCCCGCTGTGAGCGATGTGAAGGCGCAGGTCGTGGCCGCTTCCAGACGCCGGGTCTTCTCGGGCGTCCACAACAAGTTCGGAGCGACCAGCTTCTGTCGTTTCGCCGAGATCGCAGACATCGAGGCGATCGTCACCGACACCGGGCTTCCCGCATCCGAAGCCCATCGCTACTTCCTTCTGGGGCCGCAAGTCATCCGGGTTTGACCTGCGTCCTTCTCCAACTCATCACGCACTCGCTCGACCGGGCCTGGGCCTCCCATGCCCTCGAACACCTCTGGAGTCAGCCATGACCATCCGAAAAATCACCCATGCCGGGAGAAGCGCTCGCGCTGTGCTCGCCGCCGTGGCCGCAGGCTCGATGCTGGCAGCGTGCAGCGGGGCCGGCGGGTCGAGCTCCGGAGGCGGGGGCGAGAGCATCAACGTCCTCATGGTCGGCAACCCGCAGATGGAGGACATCGCGAAGCTGACGAAGAGCACCTTCACGAAGGACACCGGCATCAAGGTCAACTTCACGATCCTTCCCGAGAACGAACTGCGCGACAAAGTCACCCAGGACATCGCCACCCAGGCCGGCCAGTACGACGTGGCCACCATCGGCGCCTACGAAGTGCCCATCTGGCACAAGAACGGCTGGCTGCACGAGCTGAGCTCCTACGCCGGCAAGGACTCCGCCTTCGACGAGGCCGACCTGCTCAAGCCCATGGTCCAGTCGCTGTCCGGAGACGACGGCAAGCTCTACGCCCTGCCGTTCTACGGCGAGTCCTCCATGCTCATGTACAACAAGGAGGTGATGGCCGAGAAGGGCATCACCGTTCCCGAGAAGCCCACTTGGCAGCAGGTCGCCGACATCGCGGCCAAGGTCGACGGCGCCCGCCCGGGGATGAAGGGCATCTGTCTGCGCGGTCTGGCCGGCTGGGGCGAGCTCGGAGCGCCACTGACGACCGTGGTCAACACCTTCGGCGGCACCTGGTTCACCAAGGACTGGAAGGCGCAGGTCAACAGCCCGGCGTTCAAGAAGGCGACGAACTTCTACGTCGACCTGGTCAGGAAGCACGGTGAGGTGGGGGCCCCGCAGGCCGGGTTCACCGAGTGCCTGAACGCACTGAGCCAGGGCAAGGTCGCGATGTGGTACGACGCGACCAGCGCGGCCGGATCGCTGGAGGACCCCAAGTCCAGCAAGATCGCCGGCAAGGTCGGCTACTCGTACGCACCGGTGGACAGGACGGACAGCTCCGGCTGGCTGTGGACCTGGGCGTGGGCGATGCCCAAGACCACCAAGAAGGCCGACGCCGCCTCGAAGTTCATGCTCTGGGCGTCCGGCAAGGACTACGAGAAGCTCGTCGGCAAGGAGCTCGGCTGGTCGCGCGTTCCCGCCGGGAAGCGGGCCAGCACCTATGAGCTTCCCGAGTACCAGAAGGCGGCCGCGGCCTTCGGTGACATCACTCTGAAGTCCATCGAGCAGGCGAACCCGACCGACCCCGGCGTGCAGCCGCGGCCCACGGTGGGCGTCCAGTTCGTGGCCGTCCCCGAGTTCCAGGATCTCGGCACCAAGGTGACGCAGGAGATCTCCGCGGCCATCGCAGGCAAGACCAGCGTGGACAAGGCTCTGGACAAGGGCCAGAAGCTCGCGGAGGAAACCGCCAAGACCTACCAGTGACCTCCCCTCGCCCGGTCGGCCGTGGCGCCGGCCGGGCACCGCTTCCCCATCCCCCGGCCGTCACCGGCCGGCTCAAGGACCCCTCATGACCACGCTCATTCCCGCGCCCAAAGCGGTGCGCACACACCCTCCGCATCAGCCAGGCAGGCGTGAAACGGTGCACAAGTGGCGTCGCCGTTTCCCACTGTTGCCGGCGCTGATCTTCACGGTCATCGTGACGCAGCTGCCCTTCGTGGCCACGCTCGTCATCTCCACGTTCCAGTGGAACATCCTCAAGCCGGGCGAGAGGCACTTCACCGGCCTGTCCAACTACACCTTCGTCTTCACCGACGAAAGGCTGCGCACGGCGGTACTGAACACCATCGTGCTCACCGCGTCGGTGGTGAGTATCAGCATGGTCCTCGGACTGGGTCTGGCACTCCTCCTCGACCGCCGCTTCCCCGGCCGGGGCCTGGCACGCACCCTGCTCATCACGCCGTTCCTGGTCATGCCCGTCGCGGCCGCGCTGCTGTGGAAGCACGCCATCTACAACCCCGACTACGGACTGCTCAACGGCACCCTCAACGCCCTCTACCGGCTCTTCGGAGCCGAGAACGGCCCCACCGTCGACTGGGTGTCGAACTCGGCGATGCCGGCCGTCGTCGTCGCGCTGGTGTGGCAGTGGACGCCGTTCATGATGCTCATCCTGCTGGCCGGTCTGCAGGCGCAGCCCGGTGACGTCCTGGAGGCGGCCCGCGTCGACGGGGCGTCGGCCATGGCGACCTTCCGCTTCATCACCCTGCCGCACCTGCGCCAGTACATCGAACTGGGCGTCCTGCTCGGCACGATCTATGTCGTGCAGACCTTCGACGCGGTCTTCACCATCACCCAGGGCGGTCCCGGCTCACAGACGACCAACCTGCCCTACGAGATCTACCTGACCATGTTCCGCAAGTACGAGTACGGCGAGGCGGCCGCCGCCGGCGTCGTCGTCGTGATCGGCTCCATCGTCGTCGCCACGTTCGCCCTGCGGACCATCGCGTCGCTGTTCCGCGAGGAGGTCTCCCGATGACCGCGCACGCAGCAGTCGCCGCCCCCAGGACCGGGCTCAGGAAGTTCCTCCGCCGCAAGGACGACCACGGCGGCCCACCGCGGCTGACACCGGGGTGGACCTTCGCCGCCTGGCTGGCCACGCTGGCCTTCTTCGCCCCGGTCGCGTGGATGGTGCTCACCTCCTTCCACCAGGAGGCCGACGCCGCGACCAACCCGCCCAGCCTGCTCGCGCCCCTCACCCTGGACCAGTACGAGCTGCTGCTGGGCCGGGACATCACCCCGTACCTTCTCAACTCGGCCATGGCCAGCGTGATTTCGACGCTTCTCGTCCTCGCTCTTGCGGTTCCGGCGGCCTACGCACTGTCCATCAAGCCGGTCGAGAAGTGGACCGACGTGATGTTCTTCTTCCTGTCCACGAAGTTCCTCCCCGCCATCGCGGCCCTGCTGCCCGTGTACCTGATCGTCAAGGACGCCGGGATGCTGGACAACGTGTGGACGCTGATCGTCCTCTACACCGCCATGAACCTGCCGATCGCGGTCTGGATGATGCGCTCCTTCCTCGCCGAGGTCCCCAGGGAGATCCTGGAAGCCGCCGAGGTCGACGGCGCCGGCCTGCCCACCGTGCTGCTGCGCATCGTCGGCCCCGTCGCCATGCCCGGACTCGCCGCCACCTCGCTGATCTGCTTCATCTTCAGCTGGAACGAATTCCTCTTCGCCGTCAACCTCACCGCCACCAACGCCTCCACCGCTCCCGTCTTCCTCGTCGGGTTCATCACCAACGAGGGGCTCTTCCTCGCCCGTCTGTGCGCCGCCGCCACCCTGGTGTCCCTGCCTGTCCTCATCGCCGGCTGGGCCGCCCAGGACAAGCTGGTTCGCGGCCTGTCCCTAGGAGCAGTCAAGTGAAAGCCGCCGTCATCGAAGCCCCCGGCAAGGTCACTGTCACCACAGTCCCTGACCCCACCCCAGGGCCGCGCGAGGTCGTGGTGGACGTGGCAGCCTGCGGGCTGTGCGGCACGGACCTGCACATCCTCCAGGGCGAGTTCGCGCCGAGGCTGCCCATCGTCCCCGGCCACGAATTCGCCGGAGAGGTCGTCGGACTCGGCACCGAGGTGACCGAACTGGCCATCGGCGACCGGGTCGCCGTCGACCCGTCCCTGTACTGCAACGAGTGCCGCTACTGCCGCAACGGCCGCAACAACCTCTGTGACCGGTGGGCCGCGATCGGCGTCACCGTTGCCGGCGGCGCCGCGGAATACGCCGTGGCCCCTGTCGCCAACTGCGTCCGGCTGCCCGAGCATGTCGACGTGGCGAACGCCGCCCTCATCGAGCCGCTGTCCTGCGCGGTCCGGGGATACGACGTGCTCAACGCCAGGATCGGGGCAAACGTCCTCATCTACGGCAGCGGCACCATGGGCCTGATGATGCTGGAGCTGGCCAAGCGCACCGGTGCCGCTTCGGTGGACGTCATCGACCTCAACCCCGAACGCCTCGCCACAGCCGAGAAACTCGGCTGCTCAAGGGCGGCCGCCTCGGCGGAGGAGTTCCAGCAGCCTGCCGGCTGGCAGGTGGTGATCGACGCAACCGGCAACGCGGCCGCCATCCAGGACGGCCTGGACCGCGTCGCGAAGGCGGGGACATTCCTGCAGTTCGGCGTCGCGGACTACGCGACAACGGCCACCATCTCGCCCTACCGCATCTACAACCAGGAAATCACCATCACGGGATCCATGGCCGTCCTGCACAGCTTCGAACGCGCGGCGGACCTCTTCGCAACGGGAGTGCTCGACCCCCAGGTGTTCATCAGCCACCGTCTCCCGCTGGACGACTACCCGCAGGCTCTCGCCCAGTTCGCCGCGGGCCAGGGGCGGAAAATCGTCATAGTGCCCTGACTCAGGCGGCCAGGTTCGGATGTCCCACCCGACGTGCCCGTGAGAGGGCGCCCACGCCGTCAAGTCCGCCGCCGCGGCCTGACCCACCGTACCGACGAAAGGAAGACGCAGGGGACACTCCGGTCGGTCCCGCGGTCACTCCTCGCTGACCTGTGCAGGGGAGGCCCGGCGGCGGTTTCCCGCGCGCCGGGCCTCCCGTTCACCTCCGGCTCCACTCCTCCGCCAGCAGTTCGTACGACCTCACCCGGTCGGCGTGGTCGTGGGTGATGGTCGTGATGAGCAACTCGTCGGCGCCAGTGGCCTCCTGGAGCTGTGCCAGCCGGTCGGCGACCCGGCCGGGCGAGCCGACGAACTGGGTGTCGAGGCGGTCGCGCACCAGTTCGCGGTCCTCATCGGTCCATGGATGGACGCGGGCCTCCTGCGGGGTCGGATACTCGATGGCCCCCTCGGCCGTGCGGATGCTGCGGACCCACGGGCCGTATCCGGCGGCCAGTTCCCGGGCGGTGTCGTCGTCATCGCCGACCACGACGTCGGCCGAGACGCTGACGTACGGCTTGTCGAGGAGGTCGGAGGGCTGGAAGTGGGCCCGGTAGCCGTCCACGGCCTCCAGTACCGTGGCAGGGCTGACGTGGTAGTTCGCGGCGAACCGCAACCCCCGCGCCCCCGCTGTCTCGGCGCTCTGGCCTCCGCTGCTGCCCAGGATCCACACCTCGACCTCGGCGCCCTCCCCCGGTACGACATGTGCCTCGACGCCCTCCGGGGACCGGTAGGTACCGGCCAGCAGGGCGAGGATGTCGTCGATCTGCTCGGCGTAGCCCTGGGACTGGGCACCGGGCAGCAGAAGCAGCCTGCCCTGGAGTGCGATCCGGGGGGAGCCGAGGAGGCGTTCGAAGTTGAAGCGGGGCGGGATGAGGAGGCCGTTCGGAGCCCGGCCGTCCAGGACGGGGGTGGCTGTCGCGGGTTCCGGCGTCGGCTGTCCCGGCGGGCGGCCGCCCGAGCGGCCCAGGCCGAGGTCGAATCGGCCCGGGTGCAGGGCGTCGATCAGCCCGAACTCCTCGACCGTACTCAGTGCCGTGCGGTGGCCGAGCTGTACGGCGCCGGAGCCGAGCCGGATCGTGGAGGTGGCGGAGGCGGTCAGCGCGAGCACGACCGCGGGGGACGTGCCCGCGACGCCCGGGTTGAGGTGATGCTCGGCGAACCAGTACCTGGCGTATCCGAAGCGCTCGGCCTGCTGTGCCAGGTCGATGGAGTTGCGCAGGGCGTCGGCGGCCGTCGAGCCGGACGGTATCGGCACCAGGTCCAGGACGCCGAGGGGGATGTCAGGCATGGACGGACTCCCCTGTGACGGGCAGGACCGGTCCCCAGGCGAAGGGCGGGTCGGGGATCTCGCGGCGCAGCACGGGGGCGACCTCGGACTGGAAGAGCTCGAGGGAGGCGCGGTGCTGGGCATCCGTCAATCCGCTCGCGTCCGCGTGCAGATGGAGCACTGTGTGTCCGAACTGCTCGTGGTAGCGGTGCACCTTGTCGATGACCTGTTGTGGGCTGCCGATCAGGGCGGAGCTCCGCGCGACGAAATCCTCCACTGTCTCGAAGACGACCGGCAGGCCGAACTGCTTCTGGAACGCCAGCGTCGACTCGAAGATCGGCCGGTACACCTCGACCGCTTCCTGGGAGGTGCGGGCCACCAGCAGCCCGGCGGTGCCGGCGCCGACCGCGATCGTCGCCGGATCGTGGCCGTAGTACTCCCAGCGTTCGCGGTAGTACCGGATCAACTCGGCGTACGGCTCGATGGGGTTGGTGACGTTCGCAGAGAACAGCGGATCGCCGTAGCGAGCGGCCAGGTCCACCGACTCCTTGCTGGTGGCGCTCCCGTGCCAGACGCGGACGGGCTGCTGGTAGGGCCTCGGCCACACCTCGGCGTCCTTCAGTTCGGGCCGGAACCGGGTCTTGGCGGTGACCTTGTCCTGCCGCCAGATCTGCCGGAACACCTCGTAGCTCTCGGCATTGCGGTCCCACTGGTCCTCGGCCGTGACATGGAACAGCTCACGCTGGGCGGTGCCGTTGCCCTTGCCGATGATCAGCTCCAGGCGCCCGCCGGAGAGATGGTCGAGGGTGGCGTAGTCCTCGAAGGCGCGCACCGGGTCCAGAAGGCTGAGCGTGGTCACGGCGGTGAACAGCCGGATGCGCCGGGTCAGTGCTGCGATGTGGCTGAGGACCACGGTCGGCGAGGACGAGATGAAGGGCCGCTCGTGCCGCTCCCCCACCCCGAAGCCGTCGAAGCCGAGTTCCTCGGCGAGCAGGGCGTTGTCGAGGACCTCGCGAAAGCGGTCGTGGGTCGGCTTCTGCACGCCGGTGATCGGATCCGGGCGGTGCACTATCAGGGTGATGGCGAGGAACTTCACGAGGTCACCTGCGCACTCCGCGCGTCGTCGTCAGCGGCGGCAACGCCATGCGCATGGGCACGAGCACGGGCACGGGCATCGGGATCAGCCAGACCCAAGTGGTCGCGCAGGGTCGCGCCCTCGTACTCCGTACGAAACACTCCGCGCTCCCGGAGCGGCGGGAGCTCCGTGTCGACGAGGACGTCGAGGCCGCCGGGGGTGTTGTACGGGATGAGGATGACGAGGTCGGCCCAGTACTCGGCGGTGAACGGTTCCCGGGACCGGGCCACCGGTTCGCGCCGGGCGGAGGGGTGCCGGCCGGCGCCGTCGAGCGCCACGGCGAGGTGCGGCTGCGGTGAAGAGGGCAGGGCAGAAGGTGCTGAGGACACGAGGGGTGTGCCTTCCTGATCGACCGTACGAGATCGCCGGCCCATCCACAGGGACGGGCACAGCGGTGGCGAGCGCAGCGGGATGGGGCCCCGGCCGAAGCCACCAGCCTCTGGCCGGGGTGCCCCAGGGAAGGTCAGGAACGACAGAGCGCGCCGGCCACGCGAAGCAGGTCGATGTGCGGGCGGGAATGGAGGTGGACCACTCGGTGCGGGTTCAGCGCACGAGGGGGGCGCAGGTGCCTCAAGGTGCCGCACCCCCGTCCGGCGCGCCATGGTGGCTTCCCTGGTGAGTCACAACGCTTCCGCTCCGTGGTCCGTTCCTGGCGTGCGCACCTGGACGGTCCTCGTCCGGCGGCGCACGGTGAAGCCGATCGACTCGTACATCCGGATCGCCTGCGTGTTGGTCGCGGAGGCGTGCAGCAGTGCGGTGTCCCCGCGTTCGCGGATGCCCGCGGCGACCGCGCGCACCAGCCGGGTGGCCAGTCCCCGGCCGCGGTACGCCGAGTCGGTGCAGACGGCACTGATTTCCGTCCAGCCGGGCAGCCTCAGCCGCTCGCCGGCCATGGCGATGAGCCGGCCCTTCTCCCGGATGCCGAGATACGTGCCGAGTTCGACGGTCCGCTTCAGGAAGGGGCCCGGTCTGGTGCGTGCGACCAGGTCCAGGATCTCCGGTACATCGTCGGGCCCGAGCCGTACCGTTTCCGGAGCATGCTCGGCCCGCAGCCCGGTGTCGACCAGTTGGACACCCTCGCCGCCACCGACGACCACCCAGCCACCGGGGACACTGTCAACTCCCTTGATCCGTACAGTGGTTCCGGCCCCCACCAGCGTGCACAGGTCGGCCCACGCGACAGGATCCGCCGGATCGGCAAGGGCGGCGAACGCGTAGACGTCGGCCGGATACCGGGCCGCTTGGCCCACTCGTTCCGCGAAGCGAGCATGCGGTCCGGCAGCGCGGCCCAGACCGCGTTGTCCAGAAGGCGCATGCTCGGATTCGCCGGTGCTTCGCCACTCTGAGCGTCGGCCGGACGCGGCACGGCGGCGGAGTCCGTGAGGAACGAGGACGGTGCGGAGGTGGGGTTCTGCTTCACCGGACGTCTTCAGACCGTGGGCAGTGCTGAGGCTTCACCACACCATGTCTAGCAGGCAGTTGAGGGATTAATCATTGCAGCTGCATGAAATTCCGTTCGGGTCATGCCGATGAACGAGGTCCGGCCGTTCCCCGTCGGCAGCCTTCGCGAAGGTCTCGTCAACTGCGGGCGCATGCACGGCCATTGGTGGCTGCTCGGCGGTGGACCGGTTCCGCCTGCGGACCGGCCTCTGTTCCTCCTCGCGGTCGAACGCATCGCCTCGACAGCGAGAACACCGGCCGCACGGACATCCTGTTACTCGCCAAGCCACTTGCCGAGCTGGGTGTGGCTCGCCTCCGTAGTTCAGGGCGCGGGTTTGCGGACTGCCTCGGCGCCCTTGGGCCTCAGCAGATGTGCGCAAGCACCTGCGCGGTGAGGAGTACCTGCTCCAGGAGTGGAGACCGGCACTCCTCGGTGGGCTGCGCCGGTCGGACGGACCGGCTCTGATGCTCATCTGCACGTGCGCGCCGGTCTGCCCAAGACCCAGGAGGTGGCGCCCCACGTCGGCGTGCGTCGCGGCCGTGCTCAGGCCGGGTAAGGGGCAGCCTCGCGTGCCGACTTGAGCGCACCTGCCCACCAGGCCAGCTGGTCGAGGAGTGTCTTGGCATATCCGGGGGTCTCGGGGTCGAGCGGACGGCCGTCCTGCCATGCCGTGAAGTAGTTGGGGAAGGCGAGACCGTCGCGGATCGTCACGGCATGCAGTTCCGTCAGCACGTTCTCCAGGTGCAGGACAGCGTGACGGCCGCCCGCCGCGCCCCCGTAGCTGACGAAGGCGACAGGCTTGGCCGTCCACTGGGTGAAGTGCCAGTCGATGGCCGCTTTCAAGGACGCGGGGTAGCTGTGGTTGTACTCGGGTGTGACGACGACGAACGCGTCCGCGCTCTCGAGTGCGGTGGTCAGGTGCCTCATCCCGGCCGGGCGAGGGTAGTCGTCGCCGGCGTACTTCGGCGATGCCGCGGGCAGGGACAGCGGGATCTCGACGTCGGCCAGATCGACGACGTCGACGTCGAAACCGCCGTGCGACTCGGCCTGTTCAGCCAACCAGGACGCCACCACCGGACCGAACCGCCCTTCGCGGACGCTCGCCACGATGACCACCAGCTTGTGTGTGTTGTTCTCCATGCCCACCACCATCGGGCCGGCCCTCGGCCGCAGCCAGGCCGAGCTCAGGCTGGCCCCCGCAGGGCCCCCTTGAGCCCGCCACGACCGGTCCGGCCCGGCCTATCCTCAAGACATGGGTACGCCGTTGGGAGACTTCATCCGGAGCAAGCGCGACAGTGTCCAGCCGGAGACACTCGGCCTCCCGGATCGGGGCCGCCGCCGCTCACCGGGGCTACGCCGCACGGATCTCGCGGCGCGCGCCGGCATCAGTGTCGAATACCTGACCCGCATCGAGCAGGGCCGCGACCGCAATCCCTCGGTGGCGGTGGTGAACGCTCTCGCCGACGCCCTCAGCCTCTCCCCCGCCGAGCGCGGCCACCTGCGTTACCTCACGAAGATCACGGGCGGAGAGTGCAACGCCCACACCCGACCCGCACCCCCGCCCCGGCATGTGCGAGACGCCGTTCGGCAGACGCTCCGCCTCCTCGAACCAGGCATCGCCGTGGTGACCAACCGGCTGGGTGACATCCTCGCCCACACCTCCGCGTACCAGTCGGTGACGAACGGCAGCGGACTGCTCGACACCGAAGCCCCGAACCTCACCCGCTACGTCTTCACCGACCCCCGCGCCCGCGCCTTCTTCACAGACTGGGACGACATCGCCGACGAGCAGACATTCGACCTGTGGCTCGCCCCGTCCGTCGAGAGCTCCGAGTGGTTCACCACGGAACTCGCGCCCCTTGCCGGCCCTGAACTGACCCGGCGCCTGAACCGGCACGTCGTTCCGCAACGCGGAGTCCTCCGACTCAGCCATCCAGCCGGATGCGAGCTTCGGCTGCTGCGGGAGACACTCGAACTCCCCACTGACGCCCAGCAGTTGACCGTCCTTCTCCCCGCGGACGACGAGACCGCCGAGGCCGTCGAACAACTCCGCCGCAGGAGCCGGAGCAGCACGCTGCGGGCCATCTCCTGACGTGTGCCAGGCGAGGTGCTCGACAGGCCGGCGAACCTCACACGGTGTCTCGCAGCTGCCCGCCGCCAGGGAACCGGGAGAGTGCCGCGAGCTGCTGCAGCAACCTTTCGTACCACTCCCGATCCCCCAAGTGCCAGTTCTTCACCCTGCCCGAAGGCGCAGAGGACGACGGCACGTCGGCCCAGGCTTCCGTTCGCACCGACCGATAGGCGAACTCAACCGCACCCACCGGTGTTTGGACCATTGACAGCGATCCGGTCGGCATGGCAGGTTCTCGGTCTGTCCAGCCGAGACAACGTTGTCAAGGAGGTCTGCCCGATGCGGCTGTCCGTCAGACGGATAACGGCCCGCGCAATCACCGCAGGCGTCAGCTTGCTTATCCCAGGGCTGCTGTTCGGGGGTGTGCTGCCGCCCGTCGCGGCCGCCGCGGAGCCGGTCTCCGACCCCGCCGCACTGGTGAATCCCTTCATCGGCACGCAGAACTTCGGGAACACCTTCCCGGGGGCCGCCGCCCCGTTCGGGATGGTCCAGGTCAGCCCGGACACCGGCGGGCAGGGCGGGTACGACTACCAGCAGGACAAGATCCACGGGTTCAGCCAGACCCACCTGTCCGGGGTCGGCTGCGGTGTCTCCGGAGAGCTGCCCATCATGCCGACGACCGGCGCGGTCGACAGCGTGAACCCGGACACGTACCGCTCCAAGTACTCGCACGACGACGAGGAAGCCACCCCCGGCTACTACCGGGTGGGCCTGTCGACGTACGACATCGATGCCGAGCTGACCGCCACGAAGCGCACCGGCTGGCAGCGGTACACCTTCCCGGCCACCGGCGCGGCGAATGTGCTGTTCAACACCGGCAAGGCCAACCAGAACGTGTTCGACTCCGAGGTGCACGTGGTCGGGGACCGGACGGTGGAGGGGCGGGTGCGTGCCGGAGGGTTCTGCGCCGGGAAGGACAAGCACACCGTCTACTTCACCGCCACCTTCGACCGGCCCTTCAAGGATCACGGCACCTGGCGCGGCTCAACACCCGAGCCGGGCAAGCGAGATGCCGAAGGAGAGGGCAGCAACGGTGCCTGGGTGACCTTCGACGCGACCGACGACCGGGACGCCGTCGTGAAGGTCGGCCTGTCGTACACCGGCATGGACGGTGCCCGTAAGAACCTCGCGGAGGAGACCGGGGACTCGTACGACTTCGACGCCACGCGCGCCGCGCTGCGCGCCACCTGGGAGAAGCAGCTCTCCTCGATCAAGGTCGGCGGAGGGACTCCAGAACGGCAGAAGGTGTTCTACAGCGCCCTGTACCACGCGCAGTTGCACCCGAACCTGGCCGGTGACGTGGACGGCCGCTACACGGGGTTCGACGGCGCGGTGCACACCGCCTCCGACTTCACGCCGTATCAGAACCTGTCGCTGTGGGACACCTACCGGCCGCAGAACCAGCTGCTGGAGATGGTGGAGCCACGCGTCGCCCGGGACGTCGCGCTGTCGGTCCTCGCGATCGGCAAGGACGGCGGGTGGCTGCCCCGGTGGGCCCTCGCCAACAGCGAGACCAACATCATGACCGGTGACCCCGTGACGCCGTTCCTCGTCGAGGCATGGTCGAAGGGCATGCTGGCCGGGCACGAGGACGAGGCGTACGCGCTGCTGAAGAAGAACGCGACCAGCACCCCGCCCGCAGACTCCCCGTACAACGGCCGCTCCGGCGTGGACCAGTACAGCAAGCGCGGCTACGTCCCCTCCGGCCTGGAGCTCAAGAAGGACTGTGCGGACAAGGGCGGCGACAACGACTGCACCCACCCGGCTTCGGCGACCCTGGAGTACTCGGCGGCGGACGCGTCACTGGCCCTGATGGCCAAGGGGCTCGGGCACGGCTCCGACGCGCGGATGTTCGCGGCTCGCGGCCAGTGGTACCGCAACCTGTGGGACTCCTCGATCGGCCAGTTCCGGCCCCGCACGACCGCGGGGACGTGGCTGACGCCGTACGACCCGGTCGAAGCGGGCCACCAGTTCCATGAGGGCGGCGCCTACCAGTACCAGTGGCTCGTGCCGCAGGATCCCGCCGGTCTCGTCGATCTGATGGGCGGCCGGAAGGCCACGGAGAAGCGGCTCGACTCCTTCTTCGCCTACGACAAGCTGCTCACCGACCCTGAGGGCACGGCGCGCAACGACTGGATCTCCCAGCCGTACGACTACTACGGCAAGCCGACCTACAACCCGAACAACGAGCCTGATCTGCACGCGCCTTACATGTATCTGTGGGCGGGCGCGCCGGCGAAGACGGCGACCGTGGTGCGCGCCGCGATGACCCTGTTCACCAACGGGCCCGACGGCATGACCGGCAACGACGACCTGGGCACCATGTCGGCCTGGTACGTGTTCTCCTCGCTCGGCCTCTACCCGACGATGAGCGGCGGCGACTTCCTGGCGCTGTCCAGTCCGCAGTTCGACTCCGCGGCCATCACGATCGGCCGGTACGGGAAGCGGCAGGGCGGCACACTGACGATCAAGGCGCCGGGCGCGAGCGACACCAACCGGTACGTACAGGATGTGTCGTTGGACGGCCGGGACGTACGGCGCACCTGGCTGGACTGGGACAAGGTGTCGCGCGGCGGCACCCTGGTCCACCGGCTCGGCACGAAGCCGTCGGCCTGGGGTACCGGTGCGGGTGCCCAGCCGCCGTCGGTCAATCAGGCGGACGCCGACGGGCGGCGGCAGCTGGACGCGTCCCTGCGGAGCTCCTCCGATGTCGTCCCGGTCGGCGACACGGCCCAGACCGCCCACCTGACCCTGGACGTCCTCGGCCAGGCCCCCGGTGAGCTGCGGGCGTCGGTGAAGGCCAAGGCGCCCACCGGCTGGCAGGTGACGACGACTCCGCGCTCACCGCTGCGGATCCGGTCCCAGCATCTGCCCGTACAGAAGACCGTGTCAGTGAAGGTGACCGTGCCTCCCGGCACCGCCGCCGGGTCCTATCCGGTGCGCTTCACGGTCGAGGCCGACGGGGCGGCTCGGGTCACCCGGGAAGCCACTGTCGAGGTTCGCCCGGCCGCGAAGTGTGCGACAGCCACGGACAAGCAGTGCGCGGTGGACCTGAGCAAGGACATGGCGCACGACGGGACGGCCACCACGGACAATCCCGGTCAGGGTGACTTCGACGGGTCCGGCTGGAGTTACGACGCCGGTCTCCTTCCGGCCGCCGGTCCTGTCACCTGGGACGGCGTGACGTACGAGGCACCGGATCCGACGGGGACCGCGGCGAACTTCGTCGAGGCCCGCGGCCAGACACTGCTCCTGCCCACACGCAGCCACGGCACCCTTCGCCTGGTGGCGGCGTCGCACAACGGGCCGGTGACGACCGCGCTGACCGTCCGATACACCGACGGCAGCAGTTCCGAGGTCCCGCTCAAGGTCGGTGACTGGGCCGGCCAGGCCCCCGAAGGCACCACCGTCGTCCTCGACATGCCCCACCGGATCAAGGCCGGCCAGGGCGTCGACGGGCCGCCGGTGCGGCTGTTCGGCAGTTCCGTCGAGCTGAACGACGCCAAGGAGATGCGCTCGTTGACGCTCCCGGACGATCCTCGGATCGAGGTGTACGCGATCACGCTGTCGTAGGCGGCTTGCGCAGCCAGCCGTCGGAAGCCCTCCCCCAGCCCCCCATCCGCCTCCGCTCCAGCCTGTCGGCCGGAGCGGAGGCGGGGGCTTTTCCTGTCTCGGGGGCGGTTGAGTAGTGGTTACTCATGCCATGCCGCAGCGGCACACGGCACTGTCGCTACTGGCTCGTCGGGCCTGACAAAGCCTTCCTGTAGGGGCGAGCTGTTCACGTGCATGCTCAGCGGAGCAGTGCGCAGTCGGCATTGATCAGGAGGCAGGTATGAGAGGCAAGTTACGACGCAGAGGGGCCATGGCCGCGGTGGTCGCGGCACTGAGTGCTGCTGGGATGGTTCTGTCGACCGCGTCCGCTTCGGCGGCTGCGTCAGCGTCCGTGCTGCTCAGGGTGGAGGTCGGGGCGGCTGTCTTCAACGGCCGCAACCTGGCCTCCGGCACGGTCGGAGTCCCGGACCTCTGGTCCGGGGATGTGCTCCTCGCCACCTGCTGGAACACCGGCGAGAACCTCGGCGGAGGAAACCGGTGGTACCTCACCGTCTACGAACGCTACAACCACCTCAACGGACTCGAGCTGACGGTGACCGGGTGGACGTACGCGCCGTTCGTGGACAACAGCGCCGCATCCAATGGCGCCATCACGCACTGCTGACCGGATGAGCACTGCTCCCTTTCCGACTTGAAGTTGCTGGTCAGCGATCCAGCGCGCCTTCGGTGCGCGCCCAGGGTGTGGTCAATCCCGTGGCGCGCACCGAAGGTGTTTCTGTGCGCGCTGCATGCGGGGACGGACGACGTTTGCCTATTGGGCAAATTAAATCGCCCCACGGGTTGACCCAGTGTGTCACTCAGCCGATCCTGGGTGCATCCGCAGGGACCCGCGACTCGCAGGAGGAAGAGCAAAATGGCGACGTTCGTACTGATCCACGGTTCCTGGGGTGGAGGCTGGGTCTGGGACCGTATGCGGCCCGTCCTGGAAGAGGCCGGCCACCGTGTTCTGACTCCCACGCTCACCGGGTTCGCCGAGAAACACGATCTGTCCCGGCCGGAGGTGGGGCTCTCCGCCAATGTCCAGGAGATCGCCGACCTGCTGACCTCCGAGGAGATCGGCGACGCGATTCTCGTGGGCCACAGCTACGGCGGCATGGTCATCACCGGGGTGGCGGCCTTTGTCCCGGATCGCATCAGCCAGGTCGTGTACGTCGACGCCTTCGCCCCCACCACCGGCGAGTCGGCCTTCACGGTGCTGCCATGGCTGGCCGACGCGTTCGTGGCCCCCGAGGGAGGCCCGGACTGGGAGGTCGCCCCGCTGGACCCGCGTGCGCTCGGCGCCGACGAGGACGGCGCCACCTGGATGGAGGGCCGCCTGACCCCGATGCCTCGCCTCACCCATGCCGAGCCGCTGGGACCCGGCAGCGAGGACGTCCTCGACGGCAAGCAGGTGACCTACATCCACTGCGCGGCCCAGGAGTTCTTCAACGACACCGCTGCCGCCGTGACCAAGCGCGGGTTCCGCGTTGTCACCCTCACCGAGGTCACTCACGTCGAGGTGCTGGTGCAACCGCAGGTCCTGGCCCGCGAACTGCTGCTGCTTCTCTGACCGATTACCCCTCTGACCGGATCACTTCTCCGACCGGATCGCGTCCCTCACCGGCCGGTGATCGGTCAGCGCCGGGACTTCGCTGACGGAACCGGGTGATGCATCGGCATCGTCGCGGCAGTCGACGCGACCAGCACGGTGGCGGGCTTCTCGCTCTTGTTGGTCAACCGGTGGACCTTCGACGAGTCGAAGTGAAGCGAATCGCCGGAACTCAGGGTGATGTCCCTGCCTTCCAAGCGGAAAAGGACCTCGCCCGACAGGACGTGCAGCCACTCTTCGCCCGCATGCTTGGCGTCCTTGGTCGACTTTCCGGGCTCCACCTCGACACGGATGACGGCGATCGTCGACCCCGGGCCGCTCAGGACGGTGTACTGCCCGTCCTGCCCGGGGTGCTCGACCGCATCGTCGGCTCGTACGAGGTGGTAGTCCTCCGGCTCCTGCTCCTGGATCAGCTCGCTCACCGAGATCCCGTACACCCGGGCGATCTGCAGGAGGCTGCCGATCGACGGCTGCCGGTGCCCCTTCTCCAGGCGGGAGAGGTGGGTGACGGAAATACCGGTCTGCTCGGACAAGGTCACCAGCGTGATGCCGCGCTCGCTGCGCAGATCCTTCAGCCGATGACCCACCCAAGCGTCTAGCTCGTTCTCGTGCGCCATGCTCGTAACATACACACCTCATAGACAAAGCATGTTGCCGGGTTGGCAAACACCGTGGGACCGGTCAGCCGGTGCGGCAGGCCTCCCTCACCGGCCGGCGAGGATCGCGGCCACCCCGGATTCGAACCGCTCGTCGAAGGACGTCGGCGCGAGATGTCCGGCCACGCGATGGAGGGAGGGATAGGCCGTCTCGGAGATCACTCCGGCCAGGATGTCGCCCAGCGGGCGCTGGCCAACCGCCTGCTCCTCCTGCGTGAGACCCAGGGTGAAGTAGATGACCGCCCACGCCGTCCACGCGGCCTCGCGGTCACCTGGGCCGCACTTCAGCAGCGCCTCCACCAGGGCCTCCGCGAAGCGCAGGGTGTGCGGCTCGGCGGCGTAGGTACCCACCACCAGTGCGGCACCGTCGCGATGGGACAGCAAGGCGCGGCGGTAGCGGCGGGTCAACTCGCGGGCGCGTTCCTCGGGGTCGGCCGGCAGGTCGGTCAGCGGGATTTCGCCGAGTACGGCGTCGGCCATGAGCTCCAGCATTCGGGCCTTGGTCTTCACATGCCACTGCACGGTGTTGATCCGCACGCCGAGGCGGTCGGCGACCGCTCTCGTGGACACCGCGTCCAGGCCCTTCTCGTCCAGGAGGCTCAGTGCCGCACGAATCACCGTGGCCGGAGCCAGCCGGTCCCCCTGTTGCTTATTGGTCACTGACCTAGTTTACTGCATGGCAACCCCTAGGTCACCGACCTAGAACCGTTGCGACATCAGACCCCTGGTCGCCGACCAAGAAAAGGGTGATCGTATGGAGACACAGCAGGTCGTCATCGCCGGAGGCGGCCCCGTCGGGCTCTGGCTCGCCGCCGAACTGCGGCTGAACGGCATCTCCGTCACCGTCCTGGAAGCACGCACCGACATCGACCAGCGCTCCAAGGCGCTCACCGTGCACCCGCGCGGCGTCGAGGTGCTGGCCTCACGCGGGATCCACCAGCGGTTCATCGACGAGAGCCTGAGGATCTCCAACGGCCACTTCGCCAACCTGTCCAACCGGCTCGACTTCTCCGTCCTGGACACCCCGTTCCCGTACACCCTGTTCATCCCCCAGGCCCGCACCGAGGCGCTCTTCGAGGAGTACGCCCGCGGGCTCGGCGCCACCATCCGGCGCGGGCACCGGGTCACCGGCTTCACCGAGCACGCGGACTCGGTGACCGTGCAGGTGGAGGGTCCGCAGGGACCGTACGAGATCGGGGCCGAGTACATCGCCGGCTGCGACGGCACCAAGAGCACCGTGCGCGAGGCCGGAGGCATCGACTTCCCCGGCACGCCCTCCACCTGTCTCGGCTGGCTCGGCGACGTCCTCCTCGACAACCCGCCGGCGCCCGGCTTCAGCCGCTTCAACGAGCGTGGCGGGCTGATGGTCGTGCCGCTGCCCGACAAGCAGTGGCGCGTCGTCGGCACCAGCCCCGACAGCATGACCGCCGAGTGGCCCGGCGACCTGACGTTGGACGAACTGCGGCAGAAGGCCATCGACATCGCCGGGGACGACTTCGGCATGCGCGACCCGTCCTGGCTCTCCCGCTTCGGCAACGCCACCCGGCTGGCCACCCACTACCGGCGCGGCCGCGTCGTGCTCGCGGGCGACGCCGCCCACCAGCACTTCCCCACCGGCGGCGTGGGCATGAACGTCGGCTTTCAGGACGCCTTCAACCTCGGCTGGAAGCTGGCCGCGACGATCGACGGCTGGGCCTCGGACGGGCTGCTGGACACCTACCACTCCGACCGCTACCCGGTCGGCGAGCAGCTGATGGAGCACAGCCGCGCCCAGACCTACCTGTTCCACGCCTTCACGCCCGAGGGGCTCGCCCTTCGCGATCTGCTCAGCCGGATGGTCCCCGAGTCACGGCAGTTCAGCGACTTTCTGGCCGGCCGACTCACCGCGCTCGACGTCGCCTACCCGAGCACCGACCCGACGGCCCACCCGGTGACCGGCACCCGCGCCCCCGACCTCCCCCTCACCGCCTCGGAGAACACGCTGTTCGGCGCGCTGCGCGCGAACTCGTACCTCCTTCTCGACCTCACGGCCGACGGTGTGCTCGCCGACCGCGCCCAGGAACGGATCACCGTGCACGGCGGGGCGCCCGACCGGACGCGGGACGCCTGGCAGGACGTACGCGCCGCCCTGATCCGGCCCGACGGGCATGTCACGTGGGCCTGGACGGAGGAGGACGACACCAAGCTGGGGGCGCAGGTGGACGCGGTCGTCAGCACGGCGCTCGGCCGCTAGAAGGGGGACCGGAGTCATGGATCTCGGACTGAAGGACCGGGTGTACGTCGTCACCGGCGGCACGCGCGGGCTGGGCTACGCCGTCGCGCGCGAACTGGTCGCCGACGGGGCCAAGGCGGTCGTCACCGGCCGCGACGAGAAGCGCGCCGCCGAGGCGGCGGCCGAGCTGGGGCCGAACGCGGCCGGAGTCGGCGTGGACAACTCCGACCCGCAGGCGCCGCAGCAACTGATCGCCACCGCACGGGAGTTGTTCGGCGGCTTCGACGGCATCCTCGTCAGCGTCGGCGGACCGCCCGCGGGCAACGTCGCGGACAACACCGACGAACAGTGGCAGGCGGCGTTCGAGTCGGTGTTCCTGGGCGCGGTACGGCTCGCCCGCGCGGCCTCCGCGGAACTGGAGGACGGGGGTTCCATCGGGTTCGTCCTGTCCAGCACGGCGTACGAGCCGGCCCCCGGGATGGCCATCTCCAACGGACTGCGGCCCGGACTCGCCGGGTTCGCCAAGTCACTCGCGGACGAGCTGGGCCCGCGCGGCATCCGCGTCTTCGGGCTGCTCCCGGGGCGGATCGCCACGGATCGCATGCGCGAGCTGGACGGGCTGTCCCCCGATCCCGAGAGCCGGAGGGCCGCCAACGAGTCCGGGATTCCGCTACGGCGGTACGGGGCGCCGGAGGAGTTCGGGCGCGCGGGAGCGTTCCTGCTGTCGCCGGCGGCTTCCTACGTGACCGGGGTGATGCTGTCGGTGGACGGCGGGGCCCGGCGCGGTTTCTGACGTCGTTCGACCAGAGGGTGCGGGGCGCCTACACAGCTCCCCGTGCCCTTTGCCCGTCGGTCCCCTGCCCGGACCTCCGCTGCGCAACCGCTGCCGTAGATCGTCATGTGCCCCTGGCCTTGGGGCTGTCTGCCAACGAAAAACTCAGGTGGCCCCAGCGCACGCTCTGGGTAGAGTCGGGTAATGCCCGAGCTGAAGCGGCTGGATGCCGGCCACGCCCCGGCGGTCCTGGCCTTCGAGCTGGCGAACCGCGCCTACTTCGCTGCCTCGGTCTCCGACCGCGGTGACGACTTCTTCGACCAGTTCACCGACCGGTACAACGCCTCGCTGGCCGAGCAGGAGTCCGGCGTCTGCGCCTTCTACGTGCTCGTCGCCGAGGACGGCTCGGTACTCGGCAGGTTCAACCTGTACGACTTGGAGGACGGCACCGCCAGACTCGGCTACCGGGTCGCGGAGCGGGTCGCCGGCCGCGGCGTGGCGACCGCGACCGTCCGGGAGCTGTGCCGGACGGCGGCAGCCATGTACGGCCTGCGCACACTGCGGGCGGCCACCTCCCACGACAACGCCGCGTCCCAGAACGTCTTGACCAAGGCCGGGTTCGTAGCGGTTGGCCCTGCCACCCCGGCCGATCTCGGCGGCAAGTCAGGCACCTGGTACCAGCGCGACCTCCAGCCATAAGCCTTGAGTCCACCCGGGACTGCATGCAGCACCTGTTCGGCCGGGGCCAGCCAGGGTTGCCATGTCCTACTGGTCGGCCAACCGCGAACGATCGCAGGGGCGCCCTGACCTGGCCCCTCCGACAAGAGCAGCTTCAACTACGCGGGACGGTCAAGGTGGATGCCGGCAAGGTCCGGCTCCACATCGCTGTGCCGGGGAAATCAGGCGGAGTTGGCGTCAGACCCGCCCGCGAGCAGCGCGCGCCACCGGTCGACGATGTCGTCGACCCCCGCGTCACCCTCGGGAATGAGGTCGCCCAGCACGGGAAAGTCGTGGACCTGACCGGCGACGCGGAACAGGGATACGTGGACCCCGGCCGCTTGCAGGGCGCGGGCGTACTCCTCCCCGGCGTCACGGAGTGGGTCGTACTCGGCTGTGACGACCAGGGCAGCAGGCGTGCCCGCCAGATCGGTGGCGGCGGCCGGGGACAGTTGAGGGTCCGACAGGTCCTGGCCAGGGGCGTAGAGGCTGATCCAGTGCTCGAATTCGCTCGTCGACACGAAGTAGCCCTTGGCGAACTCGACATAGGATCCACGGCGGTCGGCGAGGTTCACTGGCGCGCAGATGAGCAGTTGAGCACGTACCGTGAACTCCTCCGTGGACCGCGAGGCCTGTGCGACGACCGCGGCGAGATTACCCCCGGCGCTGTCACCGCCGACGAGGATCCCTGGACCGCCGGCGTTGAGTTCGGCGGCGTTCCGGCTGAGCCAGGCCGCTGCGGCGAGTGCGTCCTCGATGGCGGCGGGGTACGGATTCTCCGGTGCCAGCCGGTAGTCGACGTTCACCACCACTCCCCCGCTGCGGGCGGAGAGCTTGCGGCACAGGGCGTCCGAGGTGCTGAGCCCGCCGACCGACCATCCGCCGCCGTGGAAGTACAGCAGTGGCGGCAGGTCAGCACCGCCACCCTCCGGGTGATAGACCCTCGCGGGTACGGTTCCTGACGGCGTCGGGATGTTGACGTCGGACGTGGAGCCGACCCGGTCACCCGTGCCGAAGCTCGCGGCCAGCGTGTCGAGTTGGAGCCGGGCCTGCTGGATGGGGATGTCCGCCAACGACGGGCCGTCCGCGGCCATGTCGATGAGGCGCTGCACGCCAGGGAGAAGCGGCATCAGGACTCCTGTGTCGTGGATGCGTGTCTTGGACGCGTGGATACGCCGAAGGTGGGTGAGCCCGAATCGCGTAGTCGCTCGGCGCGCCTCACCGCAGAACCGCGAACCCGTCGACCTCGATGAGCCACTCGGGCAGGCCGAGCGTCTGCACACCGAGGAAGGTGCTCGCTGACACCGGCCATGTGCCGTCAAAGGCGCGCTGGCCCGCGGCGAAGATGGGGCCGATCAATTCGGGTTTGTGGCCGACGACGTGAATCGTGTTCTTGATCAGATCGTCCGGGGTGGCGCCGGCGGCTTCCAGGGCGGCCCTGAAGTTGCGAAAGGCCTGTTCGGCCTGCGCTTCATGGTCTCCGGGTCCGACGAGGTCGCCGTCGGCATCGAGCGCGACCTGCCCGGCGATCGCGATGAAGCGGCTGCCTGTGGCGATTGCCGCGTGGGTGTAGAGGCCCTGAACCGGGGGCGCGACAGTGTCCGGGTTCACTCGTTGAATTGGCATTGCGTCTCCAGTCTCGTTTCGGGGTCGGCCCACGAGTTGGCGCACACCTCGGCGCCCCGCCGCGACCCCGGCCTGCTCCGTCACTGCAGGACGTCGGGCTCCTCGTCCACCACGAGTCCGGCGAGGAGGTTGAAGTTGTGCCGGGCCATGTTGGCGTTGCTGAACTGCCGGTGGGCCAGGGCGACTTCCTCGTCGCTCATGATCCGCGGCTTGCCCGCCGCGTCGGCCAGCAGTTGCATCTGGCAGGCCCGCTCCATGGTGATGAACCACCAGGCCGCCTCCTCGACGGACCGGCCCGCGGTGAGCAAGCCGTGATGGCGCAGGATCGCCGCCCTGCTGTCTCCCAGCCGCTCGGCGATGCGCTCGCCCTCCGCCTTCTCCAGTACGAGGCCCTTGTACTCGTCGAAGAGCACGTGGTCCCCGGCGAAGGCGCACGATTCCTGGACGATCGGGTCGAGAAGCTTGTTCAGTGAGGCGAAGGCCCGGCCGTGGATCGTATGGGCGTGCGCCACGGCGACCACGTCGGGGCGTGCGTGGTGAATCGAGGAGTGGATCCAGAAGGCGGCCTTGTTGGTGCGGCGATCGCCCTCGACCACCTGTCCCTGCTCGTCGATGAGGAGCAGATCGCTCACCCGGATCTTCGAGAAGTGCACGGCGTACGGGTTGACCCAGAAGCGGTTGGGGAACTCCGGGTCGCGTGCCGTGATGTGTCCCGCGATGCCTTCGTCGAACCCGTACCGCGCGAAGACCCGGAACGCGATCGCGAGCTGTTCCTTGCGGTGCCGGCGTTCGGACTCGACCGACCCCTTCACGTCTGCCAGCTGCGGTATGTCGAGCTCGCCGATGCTGTCCAGATCCTCTGCGCCGGCGCTCTCAGTCGACACGGACATGTGCTCACGCCTCCCTGTTCGGTGCGGTTGGGCCTCCTTCAGCGTGCGCCCGGCAAACCAGGGAAGTCAACCCAGTAGGCAAATCGATGTGCCTGCTGGGCAAATTTTGAGGTCGCGCTTCCACCTACCCCAGGACTCAGCCGTCCCGCCGCCACGCCCCCAGCACCATCAAGGTCTTCGTCCCGATCACCGGCCCCGAGCGGCGCAGTCGGTCGATGACATCCCGCAGATGCTGGACACCGGACACACGGACCCGGACCAGCGCGTCGGGATCCCCGGCCACCGTGAAGACCTCCAGGACCTCCTTGACGCTGGTGGCCGCCATGGTGATCATCTCGACCTTCACGTCACCCGAGAATCTCAGCTCGACGAAGGCCTCGAAGCTGGACCCGAGCTTGCCGTGGTCCAGGACGACCGTGTAGCCCGCGATCACCCCGACCCGTTCGAGGCGGTCGATGCGCCGCTTCACGGCGGAGGGGGACAGGCTGACCTGCTCGGCGATCTCCGTGACCGTCCGCCGGCCGTCCTGTACCAGCAGGTCGATGATCATGCTGTCGACACTGTCGACGTGCTCGGTGCCGGACATGGACACACCTCACTCGCGAGCAGGTTCTTTGCGCAGAACCTTGATCGAACTACCTGGATTTTGCGCGCACGACAAGATCTCAGCAGGTTAATTGCACCCTGGGCAGCGCGCTGTCGACTGTAGTCCCATCCACGAGGACGCGACCGCAGGAGAGGGCTCAGCAGTGAAAGTAGAACGTGAACTGCCATCCCGCGAGGCCCATGACCTGCTGGAACTGGTCACGGACATCGCAGACAAGGAACTGGGGCCACGGGTCGCCGAGTTCGAGGACAAGGGCCGGTTTCCTCGCGAAGTCTTCGGTCTCCTCGGCGAGGTCGGGCTGCTGACTCTGCCGTTCGGTGAGGACATCGGCGGCGGGGGCCAGCCCTACACGGTCTACCTCCAGGTGCTGGAAGAGATCGCCGCTCGCTGGGCCGCGGTGGCCGTCGGCATGAGTGTGCACACGCTGTCCTGTCACCCGGTGACCACGTTCGGCACCGAGGCGCAGCGGGCCGAACTCCTGCCGCGGATGCTGAGCGGCGAGGCCCTGGGCGCGTACTCCCTGTCCGAAGCCCACGCGGGTTCCGATCCCGGGGCGCTGCGCGCGTCCGCCGACCAAGCGCCGCACGGCTGGACCGCACGGGGCACGAAGGCCTGGGTCACACACGGTGGTCAGGCCGACTTCTACACCGTGTTCCTGCGCACCTCTCCTGACGCAGACCGCGGCATCTCGTGCTTCCACGTCGACGCCGACACGGCAGGGCTTGTCGCGGGAACACCGGAACGCAAAATGGGTCTGCGCAGCTCGACCACTGCCGAGATGCGTTTCGAGGACGCGGTCATCCCCGAGGACAGGCTCGTGGGCGCTCCTGGTCAGGGACTGCAGATCGCCTTGTCGGCTCTCGACGCCGGCCGGCTCGGGATCGCCGCGGTCGCCGTCGGTATCGCGCAGGCCGCTCTGGACTACGCCGTCGAATACGCCCGGGAGCGGCAGACGTTCGGGCGACCGGTCATCGAGCACCAAGGCGTCGGATTCCTGCTGGCCGACATGGCCGCAAAAACCGAAGCCGCCCGAGCGACCTACCTGGTCGCCGCACGTCACAAGGACAACGGTCAGCCGTACACCCGGCAGGCCAGTGTCGCCAAGCTGATCGCGACCGACACCGCGATGGCGGTCACGACTGACGCGGTCCAGGTGCTCGGCGGCGCGGGATACGTGCTCGACCACCCGGTGGAACGGTTCATGCGGGAAGCGAAGATCACGCAGATCTTCGAAGGCACCAACCAGATCCAGCGCCTGGTGATCAGCCGTCAACTCGCGGGTCCCGCACGCTGACCACCCGTAACGCCAACCCTTCGCGTCCGGACGCCGCCAACCCTCCTGTCCGGACGCCAACCCTTCATGCCCATACGTAAGGAGAACTGCCGTGCAGTATCGCGATGCCGTAGCTGTCGTCTCCGGCGGCGCTTCCGGCCTCGGGCGTGCCGTGGTCGGGCGGCTGCATTTCGAGGGAGCCACCGTGGTGGTTCTGGACCTGCCCACCGGAACGGGCCGTGAGTTCGCCGACCACCTCGGCAAGCGCGCACATTTCGTACCGGCCGACGTCACGGACGCGTCCGAGGTACGGGCGGCGTTCGCCACGGCCGCCCAACTCGGCACGCTGCGTGTGGCAGTCAACTGCGCCGGGGTGGCCACACCTGGACGGATCATCGGCAGCCGGGGTGTGCTCCCGCTGGACCAGTTCCGCCGCGTGGTCGACATCAACCTCGTAGGGACCTTCAACGTCCTCAGCAACGCCGCCGCGGTGATGGCGGGCAATGACCCCCTCGACGGCGACCGCGGAATCATCGTCTGTACGTCGTCCATCGCCGCGTACGACGGGCAGATCGGTCAGGCCGCGTACGCCGCCAGCAAAGGCGGAGTCGCCTCGCTGACGTTGTCCGCCGCACGGGACCTGGCGGACAAAGGCATCCGCGTGGTCACCGTCGCGCCCGGACTGTTCGACACCCCGCTCATGGCAGGGCTGCCTCAGAAGGCACGTGCGGCGCTTGAGGTCTGCGTGCCCCATCCCTCCAGGCTGGGTGCGCCGGACGAGTTCGGGGCGCTGGTCGAGCACGTCATCGACAACCCCATGCTCAACGGCTGTGTGATCCGCCTCGATGGAGCACTCCGTATGGCACCGCGCTGACACGCAGCGGTGCTTGTGCTGTCCAGTCATCCGCCGGCGCCCCGACCGGCGCATCCGAAACGAGAGCCGTGATGCCACGTAAGCAAGCCAAGCCGACCGCAGGCGCCGAGCCCGCCGACGGTCCGATCCAGTTGCTCTCCCCCGAGGGGGTGCTGGAGCCGGACAGCAGGCTCGAACTCCCTTCCGCGATCGATCTGTTGGCCCTCTATCGGGACATGGCACTGGTACGCCGCCTGGACACCGAGGCGATCGCGCTCCAGCGCCAGGGGGAACTGGGGCTGTGGCCCTCACTGCGCGGCCAGGAGGCCGCCCAGGTCGGTGCGGCCTACGCGCTGGCCGAGCAGGACATGGTGTTCCCCACCTACCGTGAACACGGTGTGGCCTGGTGCCGCGGGCTCGATCCGGTGTCGCTCCTCGGTCTCTTCCGCGGTTCGACCCTGGGCGGCTGGAACCCGTACGAGCGTCGTTTCGGCCTCTACACCCTGGTCATCGGCGCACAGACCCTGCATGCGGTCGGCTACGGCATGGGCCTGGTCCGGGACGACGTGATCGGCTCAGGAGACGACTCCCGCGACACCGCGGTGCTGGTCTTCCTCGGTGACGGGGCTCTGAGCGAGGGCGAGACGAACGAGGCGTTCCTCTGGGCCGCGGCCCAGAACCTCCCGGTGGTGTTCTTCTGCCAGAACAACCAGTGGGCCATCTCCGCTCCCTACAGCGTGCAGAGCCGTGTGCCCGTCGCTCAGCGCGCGGCCGGCTTCGGCTTCCCCGGTGTGTCCGTCGACGGCAATGACGTACTGGCCTGTCTCGCGGCGACCCGTGAAGCGCTGACCCGTGCCCGGTCCGGCGGCGGGCCGACCCTGATCGAGGCGGTGACCTACCGGATCAACGCACACACCACCGCCGACGACGCCACCCGTTACCGCCCGTCCGCCGAGACCGACGAGTGGGTGGCCAAGGATCCGTTGGAGCGGCTGCGGCTTCATCTCACCGCGAGCGGTGGTGTCGGTGGTGTCGGTCAGGAGTACTTCGCCGACATCGAGCGACGAGAACAAGAACTGGCCGAACACCTCAGGGCCGGCTGCCGGGCACTGCCCACTCCGGACCATGCCTCGTCCTTCGAGAACACCTACGCCAACATGCCGCCCGAGCTCAAGCGTCAACTGGCCGAGCACTCGGAGTACCTCGCCGCCGGATTCCTCGCCGCCGGCCAGGAGATCGGAGCCACTCGATGAGCATCTCCATGGTCAAGGCCCTCAACAACGGGCTGCGCAAAGCCCTGGCTGACGATCCCAAAGTCCTGCTGATGGGTGAGGACATCGGGCGGCTGGGCGGGGTGTTCCGCGTCACCGACGGGCTCCAGAAGGAGTTCGGCAGCCTGAGAGTCATCGACACTCCCCTCGGTGAGGCGGGCATCGTCGGCTCCGCGATCGGTCTCGCCCTGCGCGGCTACCGCCCGGTGTGCGAGATCCAGTTCGACGGTTTCGTCTACCCGGCCGTCAACCAGATCATCAGCCAGCTCGCGAAGCTCCGGCACCGCTCGGGCGGTGTGATCACCCTGCCCGTGGTCATCCGCATCCCGTTCGGTGGCGGCATCGGCTCCATCGAGCACCACTCGGAATCGCCCGAGGTCTACTTCGCCCACACCGCCGGGCTCAAGGTCGTCACCTGCTCCAACCCTCAGGACGCGTACGACATGATCCGCCAGGCCGTGGACGACGACGACCCCGTGATCTTCCTGGAGCCCAAGCGGCACTACTGGACCAAGGGAGAGGTCACCGACGAGCCGTCGACGCCGACGCCGTTCGACCGTGCTCGTGTGCTGCGGGCCGGCACCGACGCCACACTCATCGCGTACGGCCCCATGGTCCCGGCGGCTCTCGAAGCGGCCGATGCCGCTGCCGAGGAAGGACGCAGCGTCGAGGTCATCGACCTGCGCAGCCTGTCGCCGCTGGACCTGGACACCGTACGGGAGTCCGTCCACCGCACCGGCCGGGCCCTGGTCGCCCATGAGGCCTCGCTGTCCCACGGGTTCGGGGCGGAGCTCGCCGCGAGGATCCAGCAGGAGGAGTTCCACTTCCTCGAAGCGCCGGTTCTCCGGATCACCGGATACGACACCCCGTACCCGCCCAGCCGCCTTGAGTCCGACTGGCTGCCGGGGGTCGACCGGATCCTCGACGCCCTCGACCACAGCCTGAGCTACTAGAGGAGGGGCAGGTCACCATGTCGAAAGAGCAAGTCTTCCTGCTGCCCGACGTCGGCGAGGGCCTCACGGAGGCCGAGATTCTCCAGTGGTCGGTGCAGGTGGGTGACTCCGTGGAGATCAACCAGGTCATCGTCGAGGTGGAAACGGCGAAGGCCGCCGTCGAACTCCCCTCTCCGTATGCGGGTGTTGTCGGGACACTGCACGCGAAGGAAGGGGAGACCCTGCCTGTGGGCAAACCCCTCATCACCGTCCTCAGTGATGTCACCGTCCTCAGTGATGTAAGCGGCACTCCCGTTGTGACGGAACCTCCGTCCACGGACGCGGCGACGGCTCCTGACAGGGAGGCGCTGCTGGTGGGGTACGGCCCGCAGGAGAGTAACGGTCGCCGCAGACGTCGTCGGCCCGGGGCCCCGCCCGCACAGCAGACGGCAGCGCCAACTCCCGTCCAGGCACCGGCCGCAGCACCGGCAGCGGCAACCGCCACAGAGCGGACGGCGGCCAAGCCCCCTGTCCGCAAACTCGCCAAGGACCTGGGGGTCGACATCACCGTCGTCACGCCCACGGGCCCTGGGGCCACCGTCACGCGTGACGACGTACGCCGGGCAGCGGAGGTCGAACTCGTGGCGGCGGAACCTCCGAAGCTCGGGACCCCGGAGACCTCGGAGACCTCGGCCGAGACCCGCATCCCGATTCGCGGCGTGCGCAAGCACACGGCCGCCGCCATGGTCGCTTCCGCGTTCACGGCACCGCACGTCACCGAGTTCATGACGGTCGACGTCACGGCGACCATGCGACTCCGTGACACCGTGGCCGCCCGCCGCGAGTTCCGCGATCTGCGCGTGACACCGCTGCTGTTCGTGGCCCGGGCACTGCTGCTGGCCCTGCGCAACACCCCTGAGGCGAACGCCAGTTGGGACGAGCCGGCACAGGAGATCGTACTCAAGCACTACGTGAACCTGGGCATCGCCGCCGCGACCGGGCGAGGGCTCATCGTCCCCAACATCAAGCACGCCGACCGAATGTCGCTGCGCGAACTCGCCGAAGCACTCGCCGCTCTCACCAGCACGGCCCGAGACGGCAGGACAACGCCCCAGTCGATGACGGGCGGGACCATCACCATCACGAACGTCGGTGTGTTCGGCGTGGACACAGGAACGCCGATCCTCAACCCGGGTGAGGCGGCCATCCTCGCCGTCGGCGCCATCCGCCGCACCCCCTGGGTCGTGACCGACGCGTCGGGCGCCGAGACGATCGAGCCAAGGTGGGTCACTCAGCTGGCACTGTCCTTCGACCATCGCCTGGTGGACGGCCAGCAGGGCTCGCAACTACTGGCCGACCTGGCCTCCTTCCTGCACGACCCGGGGCTGGCGATGCTCTGAGGGGACGTGAGTGCGCTGGACGTACTCACGGCGTGCGCTGGACGCACTTATTGGCCAGGTGTGCCCGTCCCCGGGCGTCGGTCAGTGTGTGTGGCGGCGGACCGCGTCGAGGAGCTGGTCGATGTCGTCGGCGCTGTGGGAGAAGGCGGTGACGAACCGGACGATGCCCGGCTCCCAGCGGTCGTGGTAGAAGGCATAGCCCTCGGCGAGGAGTCCTTCGGTGACCTCCTGGGGCAGGCGGCAGAAGAGGATGTTGGCCTGCGGTGTGGCCAGCAGGCCGGCGCCGGGGATGGCCTTGAGGCCGTCACCGAGCCGGGTGGCCATCGCGTTGGCATGGCGGGCGTTGTGCAGCCACAGGCCGTCGGTGAGGTACGCGTCGATCTGGGCCGTGTGGAAGCGCATCTTGGAGGCGAGCTGGCCGGCGCGCTTGGCGCGGAAGGCGAGCTCGGCGGCGAGTGCGGGGTCGAAGGAGACGATGGCGTCGGCGGTCATCGCGCCGTTCTTGGTGGCACCGAAGGACAGCACGTCGATGCCGGCCTTCCAGGTCATCTCGGCCGCGGTGGCACCGAGATGAACCAGGGCGTTGGCGAAGCGCGCGCCGTCCATGTGGACGCGCAGTCCGGCGTCCTTGGCGATGGTGGACAGTCGGCGGATCTCCTCCAGGGTGTAGACACTGCCGCTCTCGGTGGCCTGGCTGATGCTCACCGCGGACGGCTGCACGCTGTGCACGTCACCGGCCCGACGGCGCACCGCCGCGTGCAACGCATCGGGGTCGATCTTGCTGTCGGGGCCCGGGACACCGACGAGCTTGGCACCGTTGGTGAAGAACTCCGGGGCGCCGCATTCGTCGGTGTTGATGTGGCTGTCGGGGTGGGAGAGCACACTGCCCCAGGGCGGGGTGAGAGCGGCCAGGCTCAGGCCGTTGGCGGCGGATCCTGTGGAGACCGGGAAGATGTGGACGTCCCGCTCGAAGATCTCGCCGAGCCTGCGGCGGGCGCTGTCGGTGTAGGGGTCGTTGCCGTACGGGAGGACCTGTCCGGTGGCGGCGTCGGCGACGGCCTGGGCTATCTGCGGGGACGCCCCGGCCATGTTGTCGCTGCTGAAGGCACGGCTGGAGGGGGTGATGGCGATGGCGGTGCTCATGAGGGGTCTTCCTAGGCTTGGGGAGCGTCTCAGGTGCTGATGGGCGAGGCGAAGACGACGGTGATGTCCACTTCCTCGGCACCGGTGCGGTAGAAGTGCGGGGCGTCTCCGGCGAAGGCGAGCATGTCGCCGGGGCCCAGATCCTGCGGGGCGTCGACGGGACCGGCGGTGACGTGCCCGGTGGCGACAAGCAGGTGCTCGATCGTGCCGGTGGCGTGCGGGACGCCGGGCAGCTCCGTCTCGGCCGGGATGCGCAGCCGCCAGATCTCCAGGCTGTTGCCGCTGCTGATGCGGCGCAGCAGTTCCCGCGAGACCTCGCCGGGCTCGACGTCCGTACCCGGCCGGAACACCGGCCCGGTGTCGGCGTCACGCGCCAGCAGGTCGGCGATCGGGATGCGCAGTGCGATGGCGATCGCGTCGAGCGTGTCGATCGTCGGATTGCCGTTGCCGGCCTCCAGCTGCGACAGCGTGGCCTTGCTCAGCCCGGCACGCCGGGCCATCTCGGCGGCACTCATTCCGCGCTGCTGACGGCGCAGCCGGATCTTCGCACCGACCGCGGCTGCGGTACTGCTCACCGGCTGACGGCCGGACGGCGGGGGCGTCATTCAGTGGCTCCTACGCGTTTCGGTGCCTGGCACGCGGGGTGCGGCACGTGGGGTGCGGCGTACGGCAAGTGTGTCCCGGCGCAGGACACCTGCGTCGCGGTAAAGGGCACATGCGTCGCGGAGTAGGACACGCGGATGCGGCCCTTCTTGACCTTGAGCGTCGGCAGCACCACTTCGGCCAGGTCGCCGAGGCTGCGCACGTGCGTGCCCCCGCAGGGCGCGGAGTGCAGCTCGTCCAGGTGCACCACGCGCCGCCCGTCGGCGAGGCACCGTGCGAAGACCGGCAGATCGTCGGCGACCACGGCTGCCACCGCGTCGCGCAGCACGGCAGTCACCTCCTCCCGCCCTTCCGGGTCGGCCAGCCGTGTGTCCGCCCGGGGAGCCTGGAACTCGATACGCGCCTGACCGGGAAAATGATTACTGGCGACCATCTCCCACCCCTGCATCCGCCCAACCGCCTCGACGAGGTGTCCGGCCGTGTGCAGTGCGGCGTGAGCTGTCCGGGCCCGAAGGTCGATCCGGGCCCGCACCTTCTGTCCCTCGGCGAGGGGCGGAAGGCTGCCGCCCCCGGGCACCGTCGCCACGACCAGCCCCGACTCACGGTCCCGGACCGGGATGATCTCCGTGTCCTCCAGCCACCCCCGGTCCGCGGGCTGACCGCCGCCCTGCGGATGGAACAGGCAGTGCTCGACGGCCGCCCATGGCGTTCCGCCCTTCTCGCCGACCGCGATCACCCGCGTATCGACTTGCTCCAGGTAGGTGTCATCGAGGTAGGCACTGACTTGCGCGCCTACCCCAAGAGCTCCGGCTGAGTGAACCATGCGTTCACTATACCGAACCATCGAGATGCAGTGAACCTGACGTTCACTTTACTGAACACTCTGGTCGAGGCGTCGACACTGCGAGCGGGATGTCAGTTACCGGCGTTGGCGTGCGGGAAAACCCTTTCGATCCATGTCAGTGGTCTCTGTTAACTTCAGGCGCTCGTGTGAACCACGAGCCTCAAGCGCTCACAGGGGAGGGACACTTGACCAGGTTCAGAAGGACGGGCAGACGCAGACGGACGGTGGTGGGGAGCTGCGCGGTGGCGCTGCTCGTCACTGCTACCGGGACGGCCTACGCGGTGGACAACCTGCCGCCGAAGCAGCCGCTCGTCCAGGATCTCCAGTCGGGAAGCAAGGCCTGCGCCACCGGCGACGACACAGCGTACGTTTCGGCGCCGCCCAGGCTCAATGCGGTGCTGTACGACCCGGAGGAGGACAACCAGCCCTCCGAATTCAGCCCGGTCAACGGCGAGTTCGAAGCCTGGTGGACGGACGCGACAGGAGTGGAACAGCGGCGCAGCCACAGCACCGTCACCCAGCCGTCGGGGGCGCACCACTACTGGACGATGCCGGACGACATCCCGGCGAACACCGTCGTCTCCTGGCACGTCCGCGCGAACGACGGCAAGGCCACCTCCGCGTGGAGCGACGAGGGCGACGGCTCGATCTGCTCGTTCGTGTACGACAACGTGAGCCCGGCGAAGGCGACGATCACCTCTCCCGAATACCCCAACCCCGAGGACGTGTTCTGGGTGGACGGAGTGGGCGTCTACGGCCACTTCACCGTGGACTCCCCCTCCGACGACGTGGTGTCGTACACGTACGGTTTCGTGGGCGGCCCTTATGGAACCGTTTCCGCGGAGCGTCTGGGCGCGGCCGTGACCATTCCGTACCTGCCGCTTACTTCGGGGCCCAACTGGCTGACGGTCCGCGCGATCGACCGGTCGGGCCGAAGCAGCGGGGAATCCCGGTACGAGTTCAACGTGAAGGCCGGCCGTGCTCCCGTCGCCCGCTGGAAACTTGACGATCCGGCGGGCTCCCGCTCGGCCGTTGCCGAGACCGGCACCGCCGCCCGTGCCGGCACCGGGGTGACGTTCGGCGGCCCGGTGCCCTCGGGCACCAAGACCTCCACCACGGTGGCTCTCGACGGCAGCGGCCACGGTTTCCTCACCCCGGACGCCCCGGCGACCGACATCCGCAAGACCTTCGCGGTGAGCGCGTGGGTACGGCCCGCCGAAACCGGCCGGAACATGACCGTCGCCAGCCAGGACGCCAACGGGGCGCCCGGCTTCGGCCTCGGGCTGCGCCGTCAGGACACCGGTTCCGCCTGGTCGTTCGCGATCGGCTCCGCGCGGGTGTCCGGCGGCACCCCCGAGACCGGCGAGTGGGCCCATGTGCTGGGTCTGTATGACGCCGAGACCGCAAAGGCGCGGCTGTACGTCAATGGCCAAGAGGTCGGGACGGCAGCGGACGCGGCTCCGGCCGAGGCGGCCGGAGCTTTCCAGATCGGGCGTGCCCGCGGAGCGGCCGGCTATCGGGACCGGTGGCAGGGGGACATCGGCGACGTACAGGTTCACGACCGGGTCGTGGTGCCGGGCGAGGCAGCCGGACTGGCGTACCGCAAGCCGAAGTTGCTCGGCCACTGGTCGCTGGAGAACGCGACGGACGGTGCGAGTCCCGAGCAGTCCGACGGCGTGCCCCTGCGGCTCGGCACGAGGGCTTCGATCTACCGGGGCTCCGACAATTCCTGTATCCCGGACCTCGACCCCGACTGCACCTTCGTGCCGCCGCCACTCGTCGGCGACGGGCATCTGCGTCTGGACGGCGAGAGCGGGTATGCCGCTGCCGCGGGGCCCGTCGTGGACACCAGGGACAGTTTCACGCTCGGTGTGGTCGTGCGCCTCGCGGACTCCGAGCCCACCCACCCGATGACCGTGCTCTCGCAGGCAGGCGAGCACACCGACGCCCTCAAGGTGCGTTACGTGCCGTCCACTCATACCTGGCAACTGGTGATGCCGGAGAAGGACGAGGCCGGAGCCCAGGAGAAGGTGGTGTCCCAGATCGCGGGCGCGGACGGGGGCGAGGGCCAGGGCCAGCGCCTCGCCGTGGTCTACGACGACGCGACCGACACCATCAAGCTCTATCTCGACGGCTACACCAACGCCCAGGCGACCGCGAGCCTGCCCAACGGCTGGAACAGCAGCGGTGCCCTGCAGATCGGCCGGGCCAGGGCCGGTGACGGCTGGGACGAGTACCTACACGGCGACGTGGACGAGGTACAGGCCTATTCCGGCGCGCTGAGGGACAGGGACATCCCCGGACTGGGGTGGGGTACTGATCCTTGTCTGTGCTGATCCCTGATCCCTGACCTCCCCGGCGGCCCGCCCGAACCCAGGTTCCGGCGGGCCGTCCTGCTTGGTTCGCGGGAAGCAATCGGCAACATCGGGGGCACTGTTCCCGGCCGGTGGCCTATGCACCACCCGCTCCGCCCAAGCCCCTCGTGGCTACGGGTCATTGGGCGACCCGGTCGCGCTGTGGCGGTCACGGATGAGGGCGATCACCGTGTCGGCGGTGCGGTCGAGGTGGCTGCGGCCGTCGGGTAGTTGAGCCGTCGGGCTGACGTAGCTGGACGGTCCGACGTGGGTGGCCGGGTCGAGTCGGTGCACGGTGATTTTCCCGGCGCGGTGGGCCCGGTTCCATGCGCTCCCCCGGAACAGCGGCCAGCGCTGCGGGAAGATCCACGTACCGACTCGCTCGATCCGGTCGCTCGCGCTGGTCAGCCGGTGCAGGTGCTCGGCGCTGGTGAGGTCGTTGGCGCCGTTGTGGAAGCCACCGAGCGTGATCAGCAGGAGCGGGGAGCGCAGTTGGGTGTGCAGTTCGTCGACCGCGCCGCCGGCGACCTGGGCACCGCCGCTGTAGCTGAGCAGGACCACGGGGATACCGCTGTCGGGCCGGTAACCGGCGAGCCGGAGCTGCGTGGAGATCTGGGAGCCGACGGCACGGTTGTAGAGAGGGCGGTATCGCTGGTCGGCGGCGACGAAGATCTGCATGACGTTGTGCAGGAACAGCAGCAGGCCGATGCGGCGGCGCAGCCACTTCCACACCGGTCGCTCGGCGAGCGGGGCGGCCAGTGGCGAGTAGGGCTGCACCTGACCCAGTACCCGCAGCTCGGGAGCTCTGGCGATCAAGGCCTTGACCAGCTGGCCACCGTCCCGGCTGTCGCGGACGCGGCGCTTGCCGATGCCGTCCAGGTAGACCAGGTAGGCATCCGGGGGGCTGTCGGGCGCCGCACCCCTGGCGTAGGGCACGCCCTCCGGGAGCTCGGTGACGGGGTCCCGCCAGCCGGCGCCGTAGGCCAGCACCTCGTAGCGGGCGAGCAGGGCTTCCGCGATGAGGACCGGCCCGATCGCGAAGACCCAGAGCAGGTACGCGTTCATGTGACGGGCCCCCGTGCCTCGGCGGCGCTGATCCGCACGACCAGACGCCGAACGGCCTCCACGGCGATACCGAGCCCGGCCCCGGCGACGGCCACACATCCTGCGGCGCCCCACCAGCCCAGGTCGGTCGCCGCGGCGAGCGGGCCGGCCAGACCGGCACCGACCGCCACGAAGAGCAGCAGGTGGAGGAAAGGCCCGAGCAAGGGGAACGCCAGGATGGCGGCCAGCACCAGCGGGGCGACCAGATCGGGTGTCCAGACCAGCCCGTCGCCTTCCGGCGTCGAGGACAGCACCAGTTCGGCCAGGGTCCACGCGGTCAGCGGCCACAGCGCGAACACGGCAGCCTCGACGAGGCCACCGGCACAGAGCAGTCCGGCCACCCGGGTCCGCGACATGCCAGGCCTGCCCACTGCCACGGGCAGGATGCGCCCGGCGGCCTCCGAGACTCCGGCGAGCAGCAACAGGACGACGAGTGCCATGATTCAGCCTCGCTGGGACGGATCCACGGGGGCCGACCGACCGGCCACGACGTTCGTGTGCAAGTACCGCTCGCATTCGTCGGCGGCACGCCGGTATCCGCCCGCCTCGCGCTGAGCACCCTGCAAGGTGACCGCGGCCGCCCTGAATTGGGGTTCGTTGAGGAGACGCGCGGCGAGGGCACGTACAGAGTCGTCGGTTACGTCCTGCGTACGGATCGACAGGCCCGCGCCGAGCTCCGCGACACGACGGGCCACCATCGGCTGGTCGGCGCCCTGTGGGACCACCAGCATCGGAACGCCTGCGTACATGGCCTCGTTGACGCTGTTCATACCGCCGTGGGTGATGAACAGCGCCGCGCGGGCCAGTACTTCCGGTTGCGGTACGAAGCGGCGCGCGAGCACGTTGGGCGGCAACGGGCCCAGCGCGGCCGGGTCGGTCTGCCCGGTGGAGACGACGACGCTGCCGCCCAGCGGGGCGAGCGCCGTGGCGAAACCGCGCAGGAGTCGCGGGTCGGCGTTGAAGACTGTGCCGAGCGAGGCGTAGAGCACCGGGTCCCGCAGCTGATCGGCCGGGAACGACGGGTCGTCCGGTCGGGCGCCGATGCTCGCGCCCACGAACTGGTAGGACCGGTCGAACTCCTCGACGGCGGGCTGGAACACCCGTGAGGTGTAGACCAGGTTGAGTGGCTGGCGGATGTTTCCCAGGTCCAGCAGGGGCAGCCCACTCGTGTCGAAGCGGCGCAGCCCCCGGCGCGCGCGCAGGTAGCCCTTGAGGCTGTTCCGCCGAGTCGCCGCCTCGGCCAGCAGGGCCCATGAACCGCGGGTGGGACTGGGCACGTGATGGTTGAAGGCGAACGTGGTGAACGACGAAGCCGCCGGCACTCTGAGTTCGCGGGCGGCGACCGCGCCCCACAGACAGGCGCTGTCGTGAATGATCAGGTCGGGCCGGATCCGGCGCAGGTCGGCGAGCACCGGAGGCAGCAGGCGGACGGCTGTGCTCGCGAGCCCCTCCATCAACGTGACCGGCGTCGGCGGATCAGGAAGCGGCTGGTCGCCCCCGGGGTAGAGATACACCGTCGCACCGACAGCCTCGATCTCCTCACGGAAGGCGGGCGAGGTGTAGTACGTGACGGAGTGACCGCGGCGAACGAGCTCGGCCGCCACCGGCAGCGTCGGGTTGACGTGCCCGTGCATGGCGATGTTCAGGAACGCGATGGTACTCACAGGGCCACCTCCGGCACTGAGGAAGTCGATGCCTCGCCCGGGCCGTCCGAAGTCGCCGATGATTCCGGTGTCTCCGGTATCGCCGATGTCTCCGGGGAGCTGTCAGCCCGGTACAGGCCCGGCCCGCTGACGCGCAGGCCGTCGAGAAAGCGTCCCGCCGTGCGGGAAGCGGTGCTGATGAGCCGCTGGGAGTGTCCGAAGTCCCACGGGGCGGGCCATTCCTCGATGCCGGTCGGCAGCACGACGGTCGGGATGTGCTGGGCCACCTCGTTCAGATCACGCTCGATCTGATGGTGCATCAACAGCAGCCCGGCCCTCGCGGCGATCGCGTCGGCCCTCCGGCGCGGGACGATCGGGCTCAACGGTGAGCACTCCGGACCGGTCGACAGCACGACCACGCTGGCCGCCCCGGCCTGCAACGCCGCGAGCACCGGGACGTAGGCGATCACACCTCCGTCGACCAGCGTCCTGCCGTCTCGGTCCACCGGGGGCAGCATGCCGGGAACGGCCGCGCTGGCCAGCAGCGCGGACTCGAGGTCTCCGTGGTCGAGCAGTGCCGGACCACCAGTTGCCAGGTCCGTCGCCACCGCGGTGAACGGGACCGCAAGCTCCTCGATCCGGGAGGGCAGCCCGGCCCCGGCGATCAGTCGGCGCAGCCCGCGGTCGGTGAAGACACTGGCCCGCGAGGCGGGGAAGCCGAGCGGATATACCTCGCGGCGGCTCAACCGGGTCCATACGCCGTCCAGCCAGGGCGCGGCCGTGTCCGGGTGGGCGGCCGCTATGGCGCCGTTGAGAGCGCCCACCGAGGTGCCGATGATCATGTCCGGGACGAACCCGCGCTGCTCCAGAGCGCTCCCGACTCCGACATGCGCCGCTCCGAGCACACCACCGGCACCCACCACGACGGCCACGGGACGGGGAAGGGCGTGCAGGCCCGCCGATGCGGGACCCTCGGGCAGTCGGCTCTGTCGGCTCGACGGCAGGGGATGCGGTCCCTGGTCGACCTTCGGGGTTCGACGCTCCTCACGGCCACGGCCACGGCCGCGACCAAGACCACTTGCCGAGTCACCCCGGCCGAAGCCCGAGGGAGCCCATGAAACCGGCCTCCGACCACAAGCAATCATCAAGATCAACTCTCCCAGCGCCGCACGGAATCGTTTTTGGTTCCTCACTCACGTCAGGGCGGGAGTCCTATTTGTGACATTATCCGCCGGATTTTTCTCGTGAGTACGTCGTTGAGATACGCGGCAGCATTCACGGCTTCAACTCCCCGATCGCGGGGCGTCGAGGTCGAGCGGGTCGCCGCCGCCTCCGCGCCCTCCGTCGGCTCCGCGGCACCCTCGAACCCGATCGACATGCCACAGAACAGGGTGAGCCCCTCCGGGGGCGACAGGATCTCCGCGACGGTCCGGTGATACTTCGCCCACGCCATCCGCGTACAGCTGTGCAGCCCTTCGACGCGGAACAGGAGACTGACGGTCTGCAGATACATGCCGACGTCGGACCACTGCACCGGGCCCAGGTCGCGGTCGACGTAGCAGAGCAGGGCGGCCGGCGAGCCGACGGCCGCACCACGTTCACCGAGCAGCTTCTCCAGCTCGGCCAGCGGCCGTCCGGTCAGCACATAGACGCGCCGCGGCTGGGGGTCAGGCACGGACGACGGCCAAACGGCAGCGGACAGTACCCGCTCCAGCACCTCCCGTGGGACATGCCGGTCGGTGAATCCGCACACCGACCGTCGGCTCGTAACCGCTTCATACATGTCCAAGACCGCCACCCCATCCGCTCGGCGTCCCCGCCTGGCCATCCCAACGATAGTATCAATCAATACCATCTCGTACGTGACCACCTTTGTGCGGGCCTCAGCCTTGCAGGCCTGCGGCCACGAGGCTTTCGTCCCGCACTCAGGCGGTGGCCTCCACCGCCTCGTTGATCAGGCGGGCGACGTCTCCAGGGCGCGAGACGCCGACCGCGTGAGAGGCGGTGACGGCGACCGCGGTGGCCTTGGCCCGCTCGGCCATGAACGTCTGTGTCTGCAGGGGGATGTTGAGGTCCTCCGTGGCCAGGAGAACCCAGGACGGGATCTCCTTCCACGCCGGGGCGGAGGCGGCCTCGGTCAAGGCGTCGTTCGTCACGGGACGTTGGGTGGCAGCCATGACCGCCGCCGTCTCCTCGGGAACGTCGGCGGCGAACTGGTGGTGGAACTTGCCCCGTTCGATGTAGAGGTCCGCGGTCCGGCTGCCGTCGGGAAGCGTGATCGGCACGGGGCGGAGCGCCTCACCAAGGGTGCTGCCCGGGAACTTGCCCGCGAGGTCCACTGCGCTCTCGCCCTCATCGGGCATGAACGCAGCGACGAACACGAGCGCCTTGACGTTGTCGAGGCCCTTCGCGGCGTTGCTGATGACGGCACCCCCGTAGGAGTGGCCGACGAGGACGACCGGGCCCTCGATGGAGGCGACAAGCTGCCTGACGTACTCGCCGTCGCTGGTCAGTCCGCGCAGCGGGTTGGCGGCGGCCACCACCGGATAGTCGTGCGACTGGAGCTTCTCCACGACGCCGTTCCAACTGGAGGAGTCCGCGAACGCACCGTGCACGAGGACGACGGTCGGCTTCTGTCCACTCATGGTGAGACCTTTCAGTTGCCTGCACGGGCGCGCGCTGTCGGGCGTACCCGTGAATCGAAAAGGCTGTTTCATCACGAAGGACCGAACTGGCCGCCCGGGTGTGACACGGCCCTGGCGCAAAGTGTCCGGGGCGTGCGCGCCTCGGTTTCATACCGGTGCCGCGTCTGGGCGGGTCTGCGGACCTGACCCCTGAGGGCGAGGAGACCCAAGGAGGCGCACGTCACGTTCCACTGCTGTCACGGATCACCGGGCGACCCGGTCAATTCGGTGTAAGCGCCCAATCACCGAGGAGATCCCGTCATGGATTCGCGTGTCAACTACTTCGGAAACGCTCTTGCCGGCAAGGTCATGAGGCACCTCAACTCCGCCAACAAGGTGGTGGCCGAGTCGACGCTGCCGGTCGCGACCCAGGAGCTGGTGAAGGTCCGCGCAAGCCAGATCAACGGCTGTGGATTCTGCACCGACATGCACATCAAGGACGCCGTCGCCGCCGGTGAGACCCAGCAGCGTCTGAACCTGGTGGCTGTCTGGCGTGAGGCGAAGGTCTTCACCGACGCCGAGCGCGCGGCGCTGGAGATCGCCGAACAGGGCACCCGCATCGCCGACGCCGCGGGCGGTGTCCCGGACGACGCCTGGGCCAGGGCCACGAAGTACTTCGACGAGGACCAGCTCGCCGCGCTGATCTCGCTTCTCGCGATCATCAACGCCTACAACCGCATCAACGTCATCAACCAGCAGCCTGCCGGGGACTACGAGCCCGGCATGTTCGGCTGAGGCGATCCGGCCTCGCCGGACATCACCGTCCGTCTCTTCGTCGCTGCGGCCCACAACGAGGAGGCGGGCTCCTCCGTCCGCAACCGGATCGACTCCCTCTCACCTCGCAAGAAGGACACAAACAGCAGGTCAGACGCAGTGCGAGTCGCTGGCGCCCAGGAGCGTGCGGTCCGTGGCGGCTGTAACATTGTCCTGGCCGAAGGGGGCCACCATGCATGCCGAGGATGACGCCGACTCGCTCGAGAGAGCGACGCGGGAGTTCATCGCGGCGCGACCGCAACTGTTCGGTGTCGCGTACCGCGTGCTCGGCAGTTCCACGGAGGCCGAGGACATCGTCCAGGAGGCCTGGCTGCGGTGGCAGAACACCGACCGCCGGGAAATCGTCGAGCCGAAGGCCTTCCTGACGACCGTCACCGCCCGGCTGGCGATCAACCTGGCGCAGTCCGCCCGGATGCGGCGCGAGGCGTACGTGGGCCCGTGGCTCCCCGAGCCGGTCGACACCAGCCAGGACCCGAACGTGGGTGCGGAACGCGCCGAGGCGGTCGAGATGGCGGTTCTTCTCGTCCTCGAGAAGTTGAACCCGGTGGAGCGGGCCGCCTACGTCCTGCGGCAGGCGTTCGACTACCCGTACCCGCAGATCGCGGAGATCGTGGACACCAGTGAGGCCAACGCCCGGCAGTTGGTGAGCCGGGCGCGCAAGCACCTGGCCGACGAACGGCGGGAGCCGGTCGACCGGGCGGAGCACCAGCGCCTGTTGAAGGTGTTCCTCACCGCGGCACAGACGGGTGATCTGGCCACGCTCGAGCACGTCCTCTCCGAGGACGTCATCAGCTACGCCGACGGGGGCGGCATCCGGGGCGCGTCGAAGATCCCGGTCGTGGGGCGTCAGCGTGTTTCCCGGTACCTCGAGGCGTTCGCCCCGCGTTTCTGGCCCGGGTCGGAGATCCGCTGGGTCGAGGCCAACGACCGGCCCGCGGTCCTGGTCTCCTCCGGCGACAAGCCGGTCGCGCTGCTGTGCGTCGACGCGTCGTCCCGCGGCCTCGAACGCATCATGTGGGTGATGAATCCGGCCAAGCTGGCACCCTACGTGGCGTCACTGGCGGCCTGATCGTCGTCCGAGGCAGGACCGCGGCCCGAATGCGGCGCCGCCCAGACCCTCACTATCCTGTCTTTGTCAGCACATACGCCATCGAAAGGTGCGGTCCCAGTTGCTGGCCTCACGCGCGCCACGCAGTGGACCGAGCGCCGAGAGGATCGTCATCATGAAGGTCGTAGTCATAGGCGGCACCGGTCTCATCGGTTCGAAGGTGGTGAGCAAGCTCGCCGCGCACGATCACGAGGCGGTGCCGGCCTCCCCCGACAGCGGTGTGAACACGCTGACGGGCGAGGGCCTGGCCGAGGTCCTGAAGGGCGCTTCCGTCGTGGTGGATGTCTCCAACTCCCCCTCGTTCGCGGACGACGACGTGATGGAGTTCTTCCGCACATCCACCACCAACCTCCTCAAGGCCGAGAGGGAGGCCGGGGTCACGCACCATGTCGCGCTGTCCGTGGTCGGTACCGACCGGCTCCAGGAGAGCGGCTACTTCCGTGCCAAGCAGGTGCAGGAGGAGCTGATCAAGGACTCCGGGGTTCCCTTCTCCATCGTCCACGCCACGCAGTTCTTCGAGTTCATGAAGGGCATCGCTGCGGGAGCGACCAAGGACGACAACACCGTCCACCTGGCGCCGATCAAGATCCAGCCCATCTACTCCGACGACGTCGCAACCGCCGTCGGCCGCACCGCGATCGGCGAGCCTGTCAACGGCGTGTTCGAAGTGGCCGGTCCCGACACGTTCCAGCTGGACGAGTTGATCCGTACGGGGCTCGAAGCCAAGAACGACCCTCGAAAGGTCGTGGCGGACCCCAAGGCCCCGTACTTCGGAGCCCAGTTGGAGGAAGCCACGTTGCTCCCCGGCACCGGAGCCCGCATCGGTGAAACCCATTTCGCCGACTGGTTCGCGCAGCAGCCGTAGCCCCGCACCCCCGTGTACAACGACGTACCTGCCGACGGGCGTTCTCATACGGGCGCGGGCGCAGGGGCGGGGCGGCCGTGTCTCGCCACCCCGCCGTCCTCAAGGGTTTTCGCCGGTCATCGGACCGTGCGGACCGCCTCCTCGATGAGGTCGGTGACCTTGCCGGGGTGGGAGACACTCACGGCGTGCGAGGCCTTCACCTTGACCGTGTGGGATCCGGCCCGCTCAGCCATGAAGTCCTGGGTTTTCGCCGGGATGTTGAGGTCCTGGGTGGCCACCAGGTCCAGGACGGGACGAGTGCCTTGACGTTCTTGTTGCCGGCCGCGGCGTCGGCGAACGGGTTTCGCCGAGCCCGCGGCATCACGGCAGGGCACCACCGCCACCGCGTAGCGGACCGATGGCGCACCGCAGGCACGGCAGGGCGCGGGGGCGGGCCCGGTGCGAAAATGGTGGGACGCGAGGTGGCGCGGTCGGCGCGAGGTGGCGTGGTCGGCCTGGGCATGCCGCGCGGATGGCGCAGAAACGCCTGATCAGGTGCGGGAGTCATGGGCCCGATGTCACAAACGGCGGGATCAACCGGTCGTACTCAGTGACGAACCAAGTGATCGGAGCGGAACGTGGCTATCACCGAGCAACGCCTGTCCACCATGGTGTTGGTGATCGGAACGGGCGGAGCGGGACTACGGGCGTCCATCGAGCTGGCCGAGGCAGGCATGGACGTACTCGCCGTCGGCAAGCGGCCCAAGGAGGACGCGCACACGGCCCTGGCGGCGGGGGGCATCAATGCGGCCCTGGCCACCATGGACCCCGAGGACAGCTGGCAGCAGCACGCCGCGGACACGCTCAAGGAGAGCTATCTCCTCGCCGATCCCCGCACGGTCGAGATCGTCACCCAGGGCGCCGCCCTGGGCATCGACGACCTGGAGCGCTACGGCATGGCTTTCGCCCGGGAGGAGGACGGCCGCATCTCCCAGCGCTTCTTCGGTGCGCACAAGTTCCGGCGCACCGCCTTCGCGGGTGACTACACCGGTCTGGAGATCCAGCGCACGCTGGTCAGGCGCGCGAGCCAGTTGCAGGTCCGCATGCTCGACAGCGTCTACATCACCAGGCTCCTGGTGCACGACGGTGCGGTGTTCGGCGCCTACGGCTTCGACATCAACGACGGGACGCGTTACCTGATCCACGCCGACGCCGTCATTCTGGCGGCGGGCGGCCACACCCGAATCTGGCGACGTACGTCCTCGCGGCGCGACGAGAACACCGGGGACTCGTTCCGGCTGGCGGTGGAGGCCGGTGGCCGTCTGCGCGACCCCGAGCTCGTGCAGTTCCACCCCTCGGGAATCATCGAGCCCGAGAACGCGGCCGGCACGCTGGTCAGCGAGGCTGCCCGCGGTGAGGGCGGAATCCTGCGCAACGCGCTCGGTGAGCGGTTCATGTCCCGCTACGACCCCGAGCGCATGGAACTCTCCACGCGGGACCGCGTCGCCCTCGCCTCCTACACGGAGATCCGGGAAGGCCGCGGCACAGCCAAGGGGGGTGTGTGGCTCGACGTGTCCCACCTGCCCCGTCAGACGATCATGAGCCGGCTGCCGAGGGTCTACCAGACTCTTCTGGACCTGCAGATGCTGGACATCACCCGCGACCCGATCGAGATCGCGCCGACCGCTCACTACTCGATGGGCGGGGTGTGGGTCAGTCCCGAGGACCACAGCACCGACGTACGCGGTCTGTACGCCATCGGCGAGGCCTCCAGCGGCCTGCACGGCGCCAATCGCCTCGGTGGCAACAGCCTCATCGAGCTGCTGGTCTTCGGTCGTATCGCGGGACAGGCCGCGGCCGCCTACTCGAAGGGCCTGACGGCACAGCCGCGGTCGGCGGTCGCGGAGGCCGAGGCCCGGTTCGAGATCGACGGCCTGCTCGCCGCGGACGGCCCCGAGAACGTCCGTGCCCTGCAGCGCGCCATCCGTAACACCATGACCGAGCACGCGGGTGTCGTCCGCGACGAGGAAGGACTGCGCGCCGGTCTGGCGGAGCTGGCCGAGATCGACGCGCGCATGGAGAACGTCGGGATCCACCCGGACATCGCCGGCTTCCAGGACCTCGCGCACGCCTTCGACCTCAAGTCCGCGGCCCTCGCCGCCCGCGCCACGATCGAAGCGGCGATCGAGCGCCGGGAGACCCGGGGCTGCCACAACCGCGGCGACTACCCGGACATGGATCCGGCACTGCAGGTCAATCTCGTCTGGTCCCCGAAGACGGGAATCACACGCGAGAGCATCGCACCCGTTCCGGACGAGATCGCAGCCGTGATGGAAGAGGTGTCCACCGAAGGCAAGCTCGTGGAGTGACCGACGATCGGAGCGGTCGCCTGTTCTGTGCGGTGCCGTGCGAGTGGAGGACGCCGTATGAACGACGCAGGTGGATCGGTGTCCATCGCCGATCTGCTCGACGAACGGCGGCATCTCCTGGACGTCGCGCACGGGATGCTCGGCAGCCGCTGCGAAGCGGAGGATGCCATCGCCGAGACCTACCGGCGGTGGTACGCACTGTCCAGCGCGGAGCGGGCGCGGATCACGGCCCCTGGGGCCTGGCTCGTTGAGGCCGTAGGCAGTATTTGCGGCCAGGCTCGGCCGAACGTGCTGGACTGCATGTCCACGGCCGTGGACCTCGTGGGACGGGCGGAACCGGAGTACGCCGAACCGGCCGACCGCGCGCTGCACAGTCTGCGGGCAACGCGCTCGCGTCCCACCACGACGCAGCGCCATGACGCCGTGGTCCTTACAGTCCAGCAGGCCTGCGTCACCGAGGATGCGCCCCTCCTGGCCTCCCTGCTGGCACCCAACGCCATGGCGTTCTTCGACGGCGGTGGCAAGGTCCGCGCACCGACCGGGCCCGTCCACGGCAACCTGGAGGTCGCCCGCAGCCTGCTGACCCTGGTCGCCCGGCACCCGCGCATCACCTTGCACACCCACTCGGTCAACGGCCACGCCGGAATCGTTGTGCGCTACGACCACCAGGTCGCCGCCGTCATCAGCCTCGACATCGCCGGTCGCCATGTCGTCCAGGTCTGGGTCACCCTCAACCCGGACAAGCTCCGCTCCTGGAACCGGTCACGGGACGGGGGCGGCCCCGGTCAAGGGAACTGAGGGACTCCACCTTGTCGACGGCTGCCTGCGTCACCCATGCGGCGTGGCCCTCGGTGTCTCCGAGACGTCGGATGTCGATCCGGCTGCGCGGGCATAGTCGGCGGCCCATGCGGAGAGCACCGTCAGGGCCTCGTCCGACGGTGATCCGGGGTCCGCCAGGAAGGTGAACAGGGTCTGGTCGGGGTCGCCGGGGAAGGTCAGTGCCTCGGTGCGGAGGGTGAGGCGGCCGGCGATCGGGTGGTGGAGGGTCTTGGTGCCGTGGCTGGGCTCGACGACCTTCTGTCCGGCCCACCAGCGCAGGAAGCGGTCGCTCTTCATGGACAGCTCCCCCACCAGTTCGGCGGTACGTGTGTCGTCGGGGTGACGGGCGGCGTCCATCCGCAGCGTCCCGACGAACATGGAGGCGGCCTTCTCCCAGTCCTGCGCGAAGAGCGAGCGCGCGGCCTCGTCGAGGATGACCCAGCGCACGGCGTTCCGGTCCCGGACCGGCATCGCGCCGAAGTCGGCGAGCAGGGCGCGGGCCATCCGGTTGCTCGCCAGGATGTCGGTCCGGCGCCCCAGCACGAAGGCCGGGGTGTCCCCGAGACGCGCGAGCAGCGCATGCACCCCGGGGCGCACCTTCTGCACGGTTCGGGGTGTGCGGCGTCGGCTCGTGGCCGGTCGGCGCGCCACCGCGTGCAGGTAGCTGCGTTCCGCCGGATCGAGTTGCAGAGCGTCCGCGAGGGCGTCCAGGACGGCTTCCGAGGGTGTGATGGGCCTGCCCTGTTCGAGGCGTGTGTAGTAGTCCACGCTCACGCCCGCCAGAGCCGCCAGTTCCTCCCTGCGCAGGCCGGGGACCCTGCGCGGGGCCGCGTCACGGATACCGAACTGCTGCGGGTCCAGTGCCGCGCGCCGGGCGCGCAGGAAATCGCCGAGTCCCTCGTTGCGCTCCATGACCCCATGGTCGCCGGTGCCTGCCCGCCGTGTCCCGGTGAAGGTGGCCCTGCGGATCCCAGGAAGAAGCGGGCCAATCCCATGGCCGCCGCGCGCCGGTGCCGGCGGTTGGCTGGAGAGCGGGACACCACCGCGGTGCTCCCGCCTCGTCCACCGGACCGTACGACTGACGCACGGCCCACCGCAGAAAGGCTCCGCCATGTCTTCCACCTGGCTCATCACCGGCGCGACCTCCGGCTTCGGCCGCCTCGTCGCCGAACGTGCACTCGCCGGTGGCGCCCATGTGATCGCCGTCGGCCGGCGCCGCGACCGGCTCGCCGAACTCGCCGAGAGTGCCCCGCACGGGCAGGTCACGCCGGTCGCCCTCGACCTCACCGCACCCGACGCACAGGACGTCCTGGCCGAGGCCGTGCGTTCCGCAGGGGGCCTGGACGTGCTGGTGAACAACGCCGGCTACGGGCTGTTCGGTGCCGTCGAACAGGTCGACGCGGACGCGGCGCGCGCGATCTTCGACACCAACGTGCTGGCCAACCTCACCGTCCTGCGCGCCACCCTCCCCGCCCTGCGAGCCGCCCGGGGCCGGATCCTGCAGACCTCCTCGCTCATCGGGCAGTTCGCCTGGCCCTCCTCGGGCCTGTACTCCGCGTCCAAGGGCGCCGTGGAACTGATCAGCGAGGCCCTCGCGCACGAACTGGCCCCCACCGGTGTCAAGGTCACCGTCATCGAACCGGGTACCTACGCCACCGAGTTCTCCACCAGCCTCCACGTCGTCGCCCCGAACGACGTCTACCTGCCGACCGTCGGACAGTTCCTCACCGACTTCGCCGCGCTGCCGCCCCAGGCGTTCGGCGCCCCCGACACCGTCGCGGACGCCATCATGGCCGTGGCGGAGCTGGACGAGCCGCCTCTGCGCCTGGCCGTCGGCGCGGACGCCGTCGAACACATCCGGGCCTCGCTCCGCTCCCGCCTGGCCGAACTCGACCGTTGGGAGCACTTCCCGCGCGTACCGGCGGGCGAACCGGCCTGACCGTCCCACACCAGCGACGCACGAAACGGGCCCCGCTTCCTGCGGGCCCGGCGGCGTGCCGATGTGCGCGGTCGACGCAGACTGGAGCCGAGCGGGACCGGACAGGGCCGCCCGTGCGGCGTCAGCGCGGCGTCCGTGCGGCGTCAGCGCGGGCTGATCGCCGCTTCGGCCGCGGTCTTGATGCGGGAGCCGAAACCGTCGGCGTCCTTGCGGGCGGCGGCGAGCGCCAGGCCGACGAGGAGCTTGCCCAGTCCGTGGCCCTCCAGGACGTTGAAGATACGGACCCGGGTCCTGCCGTCCGCCAGCGACTCCAGGTCGTAGCCGCCTTCGCGTGCCGTCACGCTGTTCTTCGTCACCTCGGCCCACCGGATCTTGACCGGGGCTTCGAGGGTGGTGATGCGGAACTCCCTGGCGGTCTTCATCCCGGCGTCCTTGACGGTGCTCCGAAAGACTGTGCCCTCGGCCGTGGGGGTGTCGGGGATCCGCTCGATCTTGAGCACCCGGGGGCTGAACTGCGGGTCGTTGCGTCCGTCGGCGAGGTAGGCGAACACCTCTTCGACGGGCCGATCGACCTCGACCGTCGCTTCGAACTGTCCTGACATCGGCACTCCTGATAGGTCGAGCCGCTCCGCGCCGACGCGCCCCCTTCCGCTGATGTCGGCCGGACCGCCATGCCGCGTGGGAACTGCCTCGCGTACACGCGAAGGAACGCGAGGGCCGCGCCGTACCGCCCGTCCTGTCGTGGCGGCACCGCGACCCTACGGGACCACCGGGCATCCCGCGCGGTAAGCGACACAACCACGAGCAGGAGGGAGCGGGCCCCTCCGATATCTGGAGGGGCAACCGAGGAATCTGTCAGCGGTCCTGCGAAAGGGCGAGGAGTTCGGCGAAGGTACCGCCCGCGTGGACGAGGTCCTCGTACACCCCCTGTTCCGTGATGCGGCCCTGCTCCATGACCACGATGTGGTCGGCGGTCTTGGTGTTCTCCAGCCGGTGCGTGACGACGATCGTGATGCGGTCGGGGGCGATGGTCCTGATCCTTTCGAAGATCCCGTGTTCACCCCTCGGGTCCATCTGGGAGGTCGGCTCGTCAAGGATCAGCAGCTGGGGGCGGCGGTACAGAGCCCTGGAGCAGGCCAGGCGCTGCCACTGGCCGCCGGACAGTTCGGCTCCGCCGAAGACCTCTCGGGCGAGGAGTGTGTCGAGGGCGGCCGGGAGGTCTTCGACGGCCTCGCGCATGCCGACCGCGTCGACCGCTTCCCACACCTGCGCGTCGTCCAGGCTGCGGGGCTGGCCCAGTGTCACGTTCTCCCTGACCCGCAGTGGCCACTGGGCGAAGATCTGCGGCACCAGCCCGATGCAGTTCCAGACGGTGGCCGGGTCGACCTGGGCGAGGTCCTGGCCGTTCCAGGTGACGTGTCCCTTGTCCGCCAGGTAGATACCGGTGATCAGACGTGTCAGCGTGCTCTTGCCGGAGCCGTTCACCCCGACGATGGCGAGGATCTCTCCCCGGCGCAGTGTCAGGGTGACATCGTCGACGGCCGGCTTGTCCTTCCCGGGATAGGTGTACGTGACTTCGTCCAGCCGGATCTCGTCCACCGGCGCACCGACTGTCAGTTCACCGCGTTGGGGAGCCCGTTCGCCGGCGTCGTCCAGGAACGCCTGCATGTCGCTCAGGTAGAGGCTCGTGTGGAAGACGGCAGCCCCGTTGATGACGACCTGGGACAGCGCGGCCAGGGTCGTCTGGACCGCGAGGACCGCTGTTGCCGCGATGGCGAGTGCGATCCGCCCGGTCACGGCCAGCCAGGCGAGGACCGCCCAGGTGGCGAGGAGAAGACCGCCACCGGCGAGAGATGACAGCAGCGCGATCCGCAGCGTCCGGGGTGCGGCGGCCAGGGTGCGCTTGTCGACTCGCTCGGACAGTGCCCGGTTCCAGTACAGGAGGTAGTCCGTCATGCCGTTCGCGCGGACCTCGTCACCGTACTTGGGGGTCGTGGACCACCAGCGCATCATGCCGCGCACATTGCGGTCGGCGACGTTGGCGTAGTGGATCTCGTAGTCGACGCGGGCGGTGAGTACCGCTCCGACGCCGGCCGGGAGCACGGCCAGGAGGAGCAAGGGCAGCATCAAGGGATTCAGCACCGACAGGACGCCACTGGCCGTGACCATCTTGACGAGTGCCGACATGAAGCGCTGTGCGTCCGTGACCATGACGTGCGTGCGGATCACCCCCATCTCGGCGGCCTCCTGACGGTCCGCGAAGCCGTCGACCGCGTACGCCGCCGCCTCGACCCGGCAGACGGCCTCGACGAGGGCTGTGTCGGTCGCGGTTGTCAGCCTGGGTGTGATGCGCCGCTCGGCGTACGTGGCCACGGCCCCCGACCCGCGGGCCAGCGCACTCGCGCCCGCCACGACGAGGAGTGCCGGCAGGGCCGCGTACAGGCGATCGGCGACGGCGTCGTCGCCGAGGATGGGGCTCATCGCCCTGGCCGTCGCGGTCAGCTGCACGGCGGCGGCCACACCAGTGATCAACTGGCAGCCCAGGAGCAGGAGTACGGCTCGGCGATCAATGGACCAGGACATCCGCGCGATGCGGCGCAGGACTGCGGGAAGCTGCGCGCAGAGCTTGCGGAAGGTCACTTCGCCGAGCGGGTTCACCGAGTACTGCCCCGAGTACGTGATCTCGGCCGGCGGCGGTGGGGGTACGGAGTGCGCGTCGTTGGTGGCGGCTGAGGTCAACTGGACTTCTCCTGCACGGTCGTTGGGAACGAGATGGAGCTACCGGGCTCAACGACATCGACCACGAATCGAACACACGTGTTTTGGACGGAGCGGATTCCTTGCAGGAGCGCGAAGAGCCAACGTGCCGGATGCATCCACCCTTGACGCACACGGGTCGCCGCGTGCGGCCCGATGGCCGAAACGCCGGTGCGGATACGTGTGTTGCGGGTGAGGCAGTCCGAACTCCGGGCTCTCAGCCGGTGTGAAGGATCCGGAAGCGGTCGAGGTCCGCCGGATCCCGGTCGACGACCTGGATCGGCGTCCCGGCCCATTGCCAAACGCTGATGCCCGGCATGCGGGAGAACCGGATCTGCCCACGAGTGCCTTCGACTGCGACGCGCGGCCAGGAGTCGGCGGTGCGCGCCGCCCGGTCCACGCCGTCGGTACGCAGCACATCGGCGAGGACGGCGACCGTGTCGTAGCCCTCGAAGGCGACGAAGGAGGGCGCTGCGGCCAACTGCTCGCGGAGAGCCGTCCCGACTCGTTCGCCGAGTGGGGTGAGGCGCTCGGGCAGGTAGCGCAGGAACGGGATCGCGGCGCTGTCGTCGCCCAGCGACGTCGCCCATTCGGCGAACTCCGGCTGCCCGGCCGGAGCTCCGATCATGATCTCGGCGAGCCGCTGGTCGCGGCGGACGGACTTGACGATCGACACTGCCGGTTCGGGGTGGCCGACCAGGAGAAGGAGGACAGTCGCGCGATTGTCGGCGAGTTCGTCGCACACGGCCGTGGCGTCGCAGCCGGCCGTGGCGTCGAACGCACTCATGTCGAGTTCGGTGACGGTGCCGCCGCGTGGAGCGAGGTAGTCCCGCAGAATGCGGGTCCCAGCTGCCCAGTAGACACTCGGCTGGGCTGCTACGGCGATTCGGCTGTGGCCCGCGGCGAGGAGGAAGTCCGCGTAGACCTGCCAGCCGCGGGACTGCGGCGGGGGGAGCCGCGCGACCCATTCCGTCGGCTGTTCGGTGAGCGCATCGAGCACCGCTGACGAGCAGAGGAACGGCAGGCCGAGGGCGTCGGCCCTGGTGGCGGCGGCACGGGCGACGACGCTGTGGTACTCCCCCGCCAGGGCAGCCACGCCCAGGCCGGCCAATTCGTCTACGGCCGCGGCGGCCCTCTGTGGGTCGGCCGCGGTGTCTCGGACCACCAGCTCAAGTGGTCTTCCGGCGATGCCGCCGGCGTCATTGACCTCGCGAACGGCCAACTCGAGTCCGGCGAGCAGGTGTTGGCCCGCCTCGGTCCAGCCGGGCCGGGTCAACGGAACGAGAGCGCCGATCTGTACGGACGATCCGTCGGTCCGCTCCGCTCCGGGTCGCGATGGTGGCGTGGTCATGTGTTGGCGTCTCCCCGTGTGTCGTTTGGCCATCCTTCCTCGACTGGCATCCTGCCCTCCAGCTCCATGCCGAACGACCGGCGGAAGGGGCGGGAGGCTGAGACGGTCAGTGCCTGGAGGGTGCCAGGTGTGCGCGCTCTCCCTGCGGGCCGAACAGGGCGAGCAGTTCCGCGGGCCGGCTGTCGGCGCTGCCGATCCAGTGTGGTGTGCGGGTGTCGAACTCCGCGGCCTCTCCGACGCCGAGCCTGAACTCCTGCTCGCCGAGCGCGAACCTGACGTGTCCGTTGAGGACGTAGAACCACTCGTATCCCTCGTGGGTCTGCAGGTTCATCGTGGGTGCCTGACCGGCCGGCGGATAGATCACCTTGTAGGCCTGGATGCCGCCGGCCCGCCTGGTCAGTGGCACCATCACCAGGCCGGATCGTCGCACTGGTCGCAGGTGGACGCGCGGGTCACCGGTGGGCGGCGCCGCGACGAGGTCGTCGAGCGGGACGCCATGCGCCCGGGCCAAGGGAAGCAACTGCTCCAGCGTGGGGCGGAGTTTGCCGTTCTCGAGGCGGGAGAGGGTGCTCGCCGTGAGGCCGGTTTCGGTTGCCAGCGCTGCCAGCGTGGCGCTCCGCGCCCGGCGCAGGGCACGCAGTCGGGGCCCGACTCCGGCCAGAACGTCTCCTGCGGGGTTGCCCATGTTGCCGTCCGTGTTGCCGTCCATGTTGTCCTCCATGAGCCCGATGATGCGGATCCGCAATTTTTCTTGCAAGGGCGAAACGGCGGTGGCGATGCTGTGCGTACATCACCGGCGTCGAATGTGCGGAACGGATCACGCTCGGCACGTCGGCCGACGAGGGGACAACTCAGATGGATTCCACCCGACACCGACGGCCCACCGCCGACGCCACGGGCGCGGGCTCAGGCTCGGGCGACCAGGGCACGGCGGACGACGACGCCGAGCGGTTCTGGGAGCAGCACTACCGCACCCCGCGTGCCTGGAGCGCACGGGTCAACCCACTGCTCGCCGAGACCGCCACACCGCTGCATCCCGGCGCGGCCCTGGATCTGGGCTGCGGCGCCGGCGGCGACGCCATCTGGCTCGCCCAGCGGGGCTGGCACGTCACCGCCGTGGACATCTCCACCACGGCCGTCGAACGGGTGCGGGAACGTGCCCGCGATATCGGCGTCGAGGACCAGGTCGTCACCGCACAGCACGATCTGGCCAGAAGCTTCCCGGCCGGTCAGTACGATCTCGTCTCCGCCCAGTACTTCCACACCCCACTCCCGTTGCACCGCAGCCGGGTTCTGCGCACCGCCGCACGGGCTCTGCGACCCGGCGGTCTCCTGCTGGTCGTCGACCACGGTTCCACCGCGCCCTGGTCGTGGAATCAGGACCCCGACATCCACTACCCCACACCCACCGAGACCGCCGCCGAACTCGATCTCGACCCCGCGCACTGGTCCGTCCTGCGCGCCGACATGCCTCGGCGCGGGGCCACCGGACCCGCTGGGGAGACGGCCACCGTCATCGACAATGTCCTGCTCGTCCGGTTCATCGGCGGATGACCGACGGATGAACGCCCGAACCACACGACATCACGTCGGAACGGAGTGACTCGATGTCAGGAAATGGCGCGCAGCAACCCCAACCTCGATCCCAACCCCTATCCCGATCCCGATCCCGGGCAAAGGACACCGGACCTCCGCTGACCGGCGCCGACGAGAAGGCCACCCTGCGGGGCTTCCTCGACTATCTGCGGAACGCGGTCGCGGACAAGGTCGAGGGCGTACCGGAACCCCAAGTCCGAACCGGCGGAGTGCCCTCGGGCACCAACCTCCTGGGGCTGGTCAAGCACCTGGCGTTCGTCGAACGGTTCTACTTCCTCGGCGAGGATGTCGGCGACTGGCGTACGACCATGCGGCCGTCCGCGGAGGACACCGTGGACGGTGTCCTCGCCGACTACCGGAAGACCGTCGAGCGGGCGAACCAAGTCATCGACGCCTGTCCGGACCTGACTCTTCCCGCCCCGCGACCCCCGCGCCGAGGACAGGCGCCATCCATGCGCTGGGTTCTGGTGCACATGATTGAAGAGACCGGCCGACACGCCGGCCACGCCGACATCCTCCGCGAGCAGATCGACGGATCCACCGGCCGCTGACCGGCCGACCACCTACCGGGCGGAGCCCTGGATCGCCTGGATCAGCGCCGTGGTGGCCGGTGGGTCGGGTGGATCGCCGTAGGTGACGGTGTAGATCTGGCGGGGGAAGTCGGGGATCTCGGTGGTGTGCACGTCGGGCAGACGGTGGGCGCGGAGTGCGAGTCCGGGCAGGGTGGTGACTCCGATACCGGCGGCGACGAGGGCCTGCACGACGACCATGTCGTCGCAGACGGACTCAATGAGTGGGGCGAAACCATATTGCCGACAGACGGCGGTCAGCTCGCCCTGGCACCGTTCGCAACCGCCGATCCAGGCGGAGTCGCGATGGTTCGCGACGCTGTCGTCGGGGCTCCGGCTCACCAGGTAGATCGGGTCGTCGGCCACGTGGACCATGCGGAACCCTTCGTCCTCCAGCGGAGCGTGCGCGTACCGGAAGACGAGTGCGACGTCGATCTCGCCGTGTCGCAGCATCTGCAGCGCTTCGACCGGATGACGGTCGATCACGCTCAGCGTGAGGCCCGGGTGCGCCTCGGTCAGCATGGTGGCAGCCTTCGGCACGATCGTGCTCAGTACCGACGCGTTGGCGGCGAGGCGCACCCTCCCCGACGCCAGACCGACCTGCGCGGCCAGTTCGTTCGTTGCCGCGTCGACCCGTCCCACGATCTCGGTGGCCCGGTTGGCCAGCAGCACGCCCTCAGGGGTCAGCCGGATCCCCCGGCCCACCCGCTGGACGAGCTTTACACCCGTGGCCGCTTCCAGGCGGGACAGGTGATGACTCACCGACGGCTGCGAGTAGTGCAGTTCCCTCGCCGCTTCGGTCACCGATCCGTGTCGCGCCACCGCGGCCAGCACCTTGAGATGGACCAGGTTCAGCACATATCAAGGATATCAATGTGTTCTTCGAAGTACTGGCATTAGACGTCATCTGTGCCTCGGTCCATGCTCGTTGGTGAGGGCGCCGATGGCGGTGCCGAGCCGACCGAGGAGACACGATGAGCAAGCTCAGGTGTCACATCTCCATCTCGCTGGACGGCTACGTCGCCGGCCCGAACCAGAGCGAGGAGAACCCGCTCGGCGAGGGTGGCGAGGGGCTCCACGACTGGGTGGTTCCGCTGGCCGCCTTTCGCCAGCCCCACGGCGAGCAGGGGGGCGAAGTCAACGCGAGCACACCGGTGTTCGAGGAGTCGCTCCAGAACATCGGCGCCGCGGTGATGGGCCGGAACATGTTCGGCCCCATCGGCGGCGGCGCCTGGGGCGACGAGCAGTGGACCGGCTGGTGGGGCGACAACCCGCCCTACCACTACCCCGTGTTCGTCGTGACCCATCACCCGCGGAAGCCGGTGGAGATGGAGGGCGGGACCACGTTCCACTTCGTCACCGACGGAATCGAGTCCGCGCTGGAGCAGGCGAAGAAGGCCGCCGACGGTAAGGACGTCATGCTGTGGGGCGGCGGCCAGGTCGCGCAGCAGTATCTGGCGGCGGGGCTCCTGGACGAGCTCGAAATGCACGTCGTTCCGGTGCTGCTCGGTGGCGGCTCCCGCCTCCTCGACAACCTCGGCGACGCGGATGTGCGACTCGAACAGGTCCGGGCCGTCGAGGCACCCGGCGTCACCCACCTCAAGTACCGGATCCTGCCCGGCACTTCCTCTTGACCGGCTCGGCGATCCTGGGCCGGCACACCCAGCCGCACACCCACAGGCGGGCACAGAGGACCACCTGAAGGCACCCTGCAGAGGAGAGCACCATGCAGCTCGATCGCCTGAAGACATTCATCGACGACGTGGGACTCGTGGTGCGCAGCACCGACGACGAGCACGAGATCACGGCGCGGGTCGCCGAGCGGCTGTCCGCCCTGCTGGCGTCCGGTTACCGGCTTCCGTCGGAGGTCACGCTGTCATCGTCCGAGCGGCATCTGACGTATCCGCTCTACATCGCTCCAGACGACAGCTGGTCGCTGGCGTCCGTGGTCTGGGACATGGGCCAGCGGACCAAGGTGCATTCGCACGAGACGTGGGGCGTCGCCGGCATCTACGCGGGAGTCGAGCACGAGGTCCGGTACCTCAAGCCGACGGTGTCGGCCATGAACGCGCCACTGACGCCGGCCGGTGAAACGCGGTGGGTGCCGGGGCAGGTGACCGTCTGCTGCACCACCGACGACGACGTCCATGCCGTGACAGCCGTCGGCAGCGAACCCACCGTCGGGATCCATGTCTACGGCGGCAACATCGGTACGATCAGGCGGCGTTCGTACGATCCCGCGACCGGCGAAGCCGACTGGTTCGTCTCCGGCTGGGACAGCGTCGAGGACGTGTCCCGAGCGAGGGCATCGAGCTGAAGCCGCGCCACCGTGCGGGGTGGGCCGTGAACCCGGCACGCCGCGCGAAGCGATTCACTACAGGTCGAGCACCGCTCGAAGCGCGTCGTCGACCAGGGCCTGCTGCTCGGGGCCGATGTTGCCGAGGCAGGTGCCTGTCTCGAAGCGGGCCGCGGAGAGCTGAAGCAGGTTGACGGCCACGACCGAGGCGTCGACCGGAGTCGCCAGGCGCACGCTCATCGCCGTATCGGGATGAGCCGCGGGGGCGTGCAGCACCAGGGCGACCACGGCCCCGTACCGGTCGGCGAGCCCGTCGAGGCTGGCGATCAGCACGGTCCGGTTGCCCTTGCCGGTGTCGACGTCCCACACGTCGCCCTTGCGGATCGTCACAGAGCGTCGCCCTCGCCATCGAGATCGAGGCGCTCCAGGGAGGCGAGCCGACCGGCGGCGTCGAGGGTCATCTGACGGCGCACGGCCTTGACGATGTACTCGTTCAGGGAAGCAGCGCCGGCCGCGGCATCGCGCAACGGCTTGTCCATGGAGTCCGGAATCCGAACGGTGATGGCAGTCATGCCACCAAATCTAGTGCCACGACTGCCATCACCGCACCCCTTCCCCCGATGCCGTTCCCCCGGAAGCCCTGACCGGGGTCGGCCGGTTCGTCCAAGGCCTGGCGACGTACCGAAGCCCCGTACGTGCATACTCAGGCTTTGCGCGCGCACCGGCGTTCGCGAGAAGCAGGAGGTGGGCGATGGTGTCGGCATCGGGAGCGGAGTCCCGGAAGATCACGATCAACGACGTCGCCAAGTCCGCGGGGGTGTCCAGGCAGACCGTGTCGCGGGCACTCAACGACAAGGACGAGATCGACAGCGACACCAAACAGCGCGTGCTGGACGCCGCTCGCGCGCTCGGTTACCGGCCGAGCCGGTTCGCCCGGGGCCTGGTCCGCCAGGACACCATGACCATCGGGCTGGTCATCCCCGACCTGCTCAATCCGTACTTCACCGAGGTCGCGGCCTCCGCGCTGGAGGCCGCCAGGACCCATGGGTGGCATGTCGTCGTGTACGACACCGCCGACCGGGCGGAAGAGGAGCTCGGCACGCTCCAGGTGATCAGTTCGCAGGTCGACGCGGTCATCGGCTACTTCAGCTGCTCCGACAGCGAACTCGAGTCGTTCACCCGAGGCATGCCGGTCGTGCTCATCGGCCGTGAGGGCAGGTCCACGCGGTTCACCTCGATCCGGATCGACGGCCGGGAGGGGGTCCACGCCGCGGTGACGCACCTGGTCGCGAAGGGGCACACACGGATCGGCATGATCGACCACCAGGCCCGGGCCGAGCCGAGCATCCGCCACACGTGGTTCACGGCTGCCGCGGCGGCGCACGGGATCGACGGCGGCATGGTGGTCGGTGCGGATCAGACGGCCGACGGCGGCGGCTCGGCGCTCAGGGAGTTGCTCACCGCTCATCCCGACGTGACCGCGGTCTTCACGTTCAACGACATCATCGCGATCGGCGCCCTGCGGGAAGCACGCCGGCTGGGCAGGAGCGTGCCGCAGGATCTGGCGGTCGTCGGCTTCGACGGTCTTCAGCTCGGAGCACTCATGGAGCCCCCGCTCACCAGCGTCGCCCTCGACACGCGGCAGCTCGGGGTGCTCGCGATCGAGCAGGTCGCACGGCTGCTTTCGGACCCGCGCGCCCTCGCGGTCGAGGACCTGGTCGTCCATGCCGAGCTGCGGCTGAGCGAGTCCGCGTAACCCGCCGGAAACGCGTCCGCTCCGAATGTCTTGACATTGAACGGCGCCGAAGCGCAGACTTCCGAGCACTTCGCATTGCACCTCGCGGGGTATCCCCGAGAACCCCCGTGAGCGCTCCCGTGAGCGTTCACGGGACCGCTCACAAGTACCCATAACCAGTGTTTTCCCCACCTCGCCACGGCGCTCGGCGCCTGAACCGACACCGTTGCGTCCTGTCCCTTCCACCCAGCGGGCGTTCCGCCCCAGGGATCAGCATCGAGCCGCCTAGCACCGTCGCTAGCCGTTGTCTGGAACGGAAAATATGAGCAACACAGTCACGCGTATCCGCCTCGCCGTCGTCGCCGCGGCAGCCGGCGTCCTCGTACTCGCCGGATGCTCGTCGTCCGACTCGTCGGACAAGTCATCCGCAGCATCGTGTGAGCCCTCGAAGGGCAAGGTCACCCTCCAGTACTGGAACACCGTCAACGGCATGGACAAGGTCGTCGACCTGTGGAACAAGGACCATCCCGACATCCAGGTCGAGTCGAAGAACATCTCCAACGACCAGTACGGCGCGATCGGCAACGCCCTGAAGGCCGGTAAGGCCCCGGACCTCGCCCAGGTCGGCTACGACCAGTTGCCCACCCTGCGCTCCCAGGACGCCTTCGTGGACGCCACGGCCTGCAAGACGGCCGCCGGCACCGAGTCGAAGTTCGTTCCGTGGACCTGGTCGCAGGCCAGCTTCGGCGGCGAAGGCGTGTACGCCCTTCCGCAGGACACGGGCCCGATGGCCATGTACGTACGCACCGACATCTTCAAGAAGTACGACGTCCCGATTCCGACGACCTGGGACGAGTACACCACCGCCGCGCAGAAGCTCCACAAGGCGAACCCGAAGCTCACCATGACGTTCTTCGACCCGAACAACGCCGAATGGTTCAACGGGCTCCTCTGGCAGAACAACGCGAACATGTACAGCTACTCCGGCGACAAGTGGCACGTCACCGTCGACTCGGACAAGAGCAAGCAGGTCGCCGAGTACTGGCAAAAGCTGATCGACGACAAGCTCGTGCGCACCGACCTCGCCAACGGGTCGACGCAGATGTTCGCCGCCTACCAGAACGACCAGATGGCCACCCAGCTCGGGGCGGCCTGGGGCTACACAGGCATCCGTGACAACCTGCCCGGCCAGGCCGGCAAGTGGTCGATCGTCCCGATGCCGACCTGGGGTGCGGGCGGCAACTCCGGTGACTGGGGCGGCTCGACGGTCGCGTTCATGAAGGGCGGCAAGCACCTCTACGAGGCGGCCGAGTTCAACACATGGCTCAACACCGACCCCAAGGCGCTCGCGCTGGCCAACGAGGTGGGCGGTCTGTACCCGGCGTCCACCGACGGGCTGAAGCTTCCGGCGCTGACCAAGGGTGTGCCTTACTACAACAACGAGAAGATCTTCGACGTCTTCGCCGAGTCGTCCAAGAAGATCGACACCGACTTCAGCTGGGGTCCCACCCAGAAGACGGTGAACCTGGCACTGCAGGACGCGATGGCCAAGGCGGTGGCCGGTGACGGCAAGCTGACCGGCGCCCTCGCGGCCGCCCAGGCCTCCGCGCTCAAGTCGATGGACGACCTGGCCATCCCGGCCACGGCAGGCAAGTGACCGCGGAATGACCGACATCGCCACCCGCCCCACCGACGCGGTGTCACCACCGCCCCGGGGCCGGCACCATCGTCGCGTTCCTGACGCCCTTCTTCCTGCCGTTCGTCCTCTTCTACCTGGTGCCCATCGGCTACGCGCTCTGGCAGAGCTTCCGCGTGGTACGCCGCTCCGGCGGGCAGTACGGCACCTCGTACACGACGTTCGGCGGCTTCGAGCAGTACGTCGAGGTGTTCCAGAACGACGAGTTCTGGGCCAGCATCGGCCGTATCGGACTGTTCGGCATCGTGCAGGTGCCCGTGATGCTGTTCACCGCGCTGGTCATGGCGCTGCTCCTCGACACCCACCTGCTGAAGCTCAAGGGGTTCTTCCGCACCGCCGCGTTCATGCCCTACGCGGTACCCGGCGTCATCGCCGCGATCATGTGGTCGTATCTCTACTCGCCGCAACTGAGCCCGGTCGTCGACCTGTTGAACGGCATCGGTCTGAAGCCGGACTTCCTCGGCCCCGGTGCCGTGCTGTGGTCGGCGGCGAACGTCTCGACCTGGCTGTGGACCGGCTACAACATGCTGATCATGTTCTCGGCGCTGCAGTCCATCCCGCAGGAACTGTACGAGGCCGCGAGGATCGACGGGGCGAGCAACTGGGTCATCGCCTGGCGCATCAAGGTCCCGATCATCGCCCCGTCCATCGTCATGACCACGGTGTTCTCGATCATCGGCACACTCCAGCTGTACTCCGAGCCGGCCGTGCTGCGCCAGATCTCCTCGAACATCTCCAGCACGTTCACCCCGAACATGCTGGCGTACACCGTGGCCGTGGGGAACAACTACCAGCAGGCCGCCGCCATTTCGGTGGTCATCGCCGTCATCACGTTCGTCTTGAGCTTCGGGTTCATGCGACTGACCTCCAAGAGGGCGGGACTGTGAGCAATCGACCCCCTTCGCAGGAAAGCCGCGTGAGCCGTACGGCCGTCATGGCCCTGATGCTCGTGCTGGCGATCTACTTCATGCTGCCGCTGTACTTCCTGATCGTCGCGGCGACCAAACCGCAGGGCGATCTCGCCTCCACCAGCGGCCTGACGTTCTCGAACTTCCAGCTGTTCGACAACCTGCACACCCTGTTCACCTTCAACGACGGCATCTTCGCCCGATGGATCCTCAACACGGTCGTCTACGCCGTGCTGGGCGCGGCCGTGGGCACCCTGATCTCCGCGCTGTGCGGTTACGCGCTCGCCAAGTTCCGCTTCCGCGGCCGGGAGTTCCTGTTCTCGGTGATTCTCGGCGGCGTGCTGGTCCCCAGTACCGCGCTGGCGCTGCCGCTGTTCCTGCTGTTCTCCGAGGTAGGACTCGTCAACACCTACTTCGCGGTGTTCCTGCCGAGCATCGTGAGCCCGTTCGGCGTCTATCTCGCGAGGATCTTCGCGAACGCGGCTGTGCCGCAGGAACTCATCGAGTCCGCGCGGCTCGACGGTGCCGGCGAGTTCCGCACGTTCTTCTCGGTGTCGTTCAAGCTGATGTCGCCGGCGCTGGTGACCATTTTCCTGTTCCAGTTCGTCGGCATCTGGAACAACTTCTTCCTCCCGATGGTGATGCTCCAGAAGGAGGAGCTCTTCCCGATCACGCTCGGCCTCTTCACCTGGAACGGGCAGACCGCCCGCACCCCGCTCCTCCAGGAGTCCGTGATCATGGGCTCGTTGGTGTCGATCGTGCCCGTGATCATCCTGTTCATCGTCCTCCAGCGGTTCTGGCGCACCGGACTCGCCGCCGGCTCCCTCAAGTGACCGCCTTCGCCCACTTCTTGTCTCCGCACGCCCCGCCCGCACAGAAGGTTCCTCCCGCCATGAGCAACTCCGCCGTCTTCGTGCCCCATTTCCACTGGGACCGGGAGTGGTACGAGCCGTTCCAGGTGTTCCGGCACCGGCTGGTCACCGCCCTCGACACCGTGCTGGAGACGGCCGAGGCGAACCCGGACTTCCGGTTCACCGTCGACGGGCAGATGGCCGCGATCGAGGACTACCTGGAGATGCGGCCGGAGAACCGCGACCGCCTCGTGGCCCTGGTCACCGAGGGGCGGATCGCCATCGGCCCGTGGCTCATCCTGCTCGACGAGTTCCTGTGCTCCGGCGAGACCATCGTCCGCAACCTCCAGATGGGCTGGGCAGCCGCGGCGAACCTGGGCGGTGCGATGCCCATCGGCTACCTGCCGGACATGTTCGGCCATGTCGCGCAGATGCCGCAGATCCTTGCGCGCGCCGGCATCGAGCACGCGGCGCTGTGGCGCGGTGTGCCCGGTTCCGTCGACGGCCACGCCTTCCGCTGGCGCGCGCCCGACGGCTCCGAGGTGCGCACCGAGTTCCTCTTCGACGGCTATGACAACGGGCTCGACGTGCTGCTGGTGCCCGACCAGATCGGCCGTGCGCTGGGCGAGTACGCGCAGATGACGACCGAGCGGTGGGGCGGCGATCCGGTACTGGCGATGGCCGGCACCGATCACAACGCGCCCGACCCGCACCTGGCGGCCTGGCTGCGGCAGGCGTCCGGCGAAGGACGGACCATCACCATCGCGACCCTCGACGAGTACCTGCGCAAGCATGTGCGCGACGAGGTGTCCGCCGTCGTCACCGGGGAACTGCGCAGCCATGTGCGCGGCAACATCCTGCCGGGCGTGCTCTCCGTGCGGCTCGGGCTCAAGCAGCGGATGGCGATCGCCGAGCGCACGATCGACCACGCCGAGCGCATGAACGCGCTGTGGTCCCGGCGCGACGACTCCCCGTTCCTCTCCCTCGCCTGGCACAAGATCATCGAGTCGACGGCGCACGACTCGGTCGTCGGCTCCGGCACCGACGAGACCTGCGACCAGGTCGCGGCACGTCTGGCGGAGGCCGCGCAGACCGCACGCGCCGTGCGGGACGCGGCACTCGCCGAACCCGCCGCCCTGGTGCCGAGCGACGGCTACCTCGTCGCCAACCCGCTGCCGTTCCGGCGTACGGCGCTGGTCGAGGTGGATGTCGCGGCCCCGCCCGCGGGAACGGGCCTGGCCGCGATCGCCACCGACGGCTCGGCGCACCCCGTACAGCTGATCGCGGAGGCACCGACGGTCCTCAGCGACGAGCGCATGGACGCCTCTCAACTCGAACGCGTGCTGCGCCGTATCCACCGCCGTGAACTGTTCGGCCGACTCATCGACCGCTACGAACTCACCCCCGGCCAGCTCGTCTTCCACCTCGCCGAGGTCCCCACCAGCGGGCCCTTCGACCTGCTGATCCTGCGCCAGGAGGTCGCCGCCGCAGCCGCCGAGTATCCCGGTGAGTGGCGGGTGCTGACGGTGGAAGAAGCCCGGGCCACCGCGCTCGTACCCGTCCAGGTCCCCGCCTCGGGGCTGACCGCCTTCCGGGTCGAGCCGCGCGAGGACACCGCTCCCTCGCCGACTTCGTACGAGCCCGCGACGGCGGCGGACCGCACGCTCTCCAACGGCCTGGTCGAGGTCACGGTCGCCGCCGACGGCACGCTGGACATCACCGGCTCCGACGGGACCGTACTGAACGGAGTCGGTCGGCTCGTCGACGGCGGTGACCGCGGCGACAGCTACAACTACGCTCCCCCGGCGCACGACATCCTCGTCTCGGACCCGTCGGAGATCACCGTCGAGCTCCTCGAGGACGGCCCACTGCGGTCACGCCTTCGAGTCACCCGCGTCTACGCGTGGCCCGCCGCGCTCTCCTCCGACCGCGATCTGCGCGACGAACGGATCGTGCCGACACCGGTGGAGACGCTCGTGGAAGTACGTACCGGTGAACCGTTCGTACGGGTCTCGACCTCGTTCCTGAACCAGTCCGCGGACCACCGGCTGCGCTTCCACGTGCCGCTGCCCGAGCCGGTTGCCACGTCCTCGTCCGCCGGGCAGTTCGCCGTCACCGAGCGCGGGCTCACCGCCGAGGGCGGCTGGGGCGAGTTCCCGCTGCCGACCTTCCCGGCCAGTACGTTCGTGTCGGCAGGCGCCGCGAGTGTCCTGCTCGACCACTCCAGCGAGTACGAACTCGTGGGCGACGGCACCGAACTCGCCGTCACCCTGCTGCGCGCGATCGGCTCGATCAGCGTCAACATCCATCCTCTCCGCGACGAACCCGCGGCGAGCGAGATCCCCGCGCCGGGTGCGCAGGACCTCGGCATGCGCGTCGAGAACCGCTTCGCCGTCGTCCCCTCGGCGACCGGCTGGCGCGGTGCGAACGCGGTGGCCCTCGCCGAGGAGTTCCGCAACGACGTGCTCGTCACGCGCGGAACAGCGCCCGCCGGGTGCCAACTGCCTCCCGACACAGCCGGGTTGAACGTCGACGGCCAGGACGTCCTCGTGTCCGGCGTCCGCCGCGTCACCGACGACCAGTCCGGGGCCGGGATCGAATTGCGGCTGGCCGCGATGAACGACAGCGTGTCCACCGTCCGTGTGACGGGCACGTTCTCCGAGGCCACCACCGTGGACCTGCTCGGACGGCCGATCTCCAGCACCCAGGCCCAGGACGAACTCGAACTGGCCCTCGGTCCATGGGAGATCCGCACGGTCGTACTCCGGTAGAGCCCCGTCGTATCAGCGTCGTACGTGACACACAGAAAGAGTTGTGACCTCTTGCCCAGCGAGCTCTCCCCCCATGTTTCGGACATCGCGCCAGGCCGTGGTGCACTGCGCCCGGCGCGCTCGTGGCTGCACTCCGACGCGCCCTCGCGTTCACTGAACGGGCCTTGGCGGTTCCGGCTGTCCCCCACGGCGTCGGTGGCTGAGGACTTCGCGGCCGACGGCTTCGTCGACGACGGCTGGGACAGCATCCCCGTGCCCTCCCACTGGGTGCTGGAAGGTGACGGAGCCTACGGCCGGCCGATCTACACGAACATCCAGTTCCCCTTCCCGATCGACCCGCCCCACGTCCCGGACGAGAACCCGACCGGCGACTACCGCCGCCACTTCGACGTCCCCGCCGACTGGTCGGACGCCGAACGCGTGGTGCTGCGCTTCGACGGTGTCGAGTCGCTGTTCCGGGTGTGGGTCAACGGCGTCGAGATCGGCAGCGCGAGCGGTAGCCGGCTCGCCCACGAATTCGACGTGACCTCCGCGGTGCGCACGGGCGACAACGTCATCGCCGTACGGGTCCACCAGTGGTCGGCGGCCAGCTATGTCGAGGACCAGGACCAGTGGTGGCTGCCGGGCATCTTCCGCGACGTCACCCTGATCGCCCGGCCCGCCGGAGGCATCGAGGACGTCTGGCTGCGGACCGGATTCGACCACGAGCGCGGAAGCGGAAGCGTCGAAGCGGAGATCACCGCCGACACGGCCGCGTTCCCGGTCACCCTGCGCATCCCCGAACTCGGCGTCGAACACGTCTGGGCCACTCCTGCCGAGGTGGCCCCCTTCGACGTCACCGGCGTGGAGCCCTGGTCCGCCGAGCATCCCCGCCTGTACGACGCCACTGTGTCCACGGCGGCGGAGAGCATCGCGCTGCGCGTGGGCTTCCGTACGGTCGAGATCCTCGGCGACCGGTTCCTGGTCAACGGCAGCCGCGTCGTCTTCCACGGGGTGAACCGTCATGAGACGCATCCCGAGCGTGGCCGCGTCTTCGACGAGGAGCACGCCCGCGAGGACCTGGCCCGCATGAAGCAGTTCAACGTCAACGCCATCCGCACCAGTCACTACCCGCCGCATCCCCGGCTCCTCGACCTGGCCGACGAGCTCGGCTTCTGGGTGGTCCTCGAATGCGACCTGGAGACGCACGGCTTCGAGAAGCTCGACTGGGTCGGCAATCCGAGTGACGACCCGGCCTGGCGCGAGGCCTATCTGGACCGCATCCGGCGCACCGTCGAACGGGACAAGAACCATCCCAGCATCGTGATCTGGTCACTCGGCAACGAATCCGGCACGGGCAGCAACCTGGCGGCCATGTCGGCGTGGGTCCACGCCCGCGACACCGGACGCCCGGTCCACTACGAAGGCGACTACACCGGCGAGTACACCGACATCTACTCGCGCATGTACGCGTCGGTGCCGGAGACCGAGCAGATCGGAGCCGACGGCACACGTTCGGCGCTGCTGAACTGCACTCCCGCGCAGAGCGCCAGGCAGCGCACCAAGCCGTTCCTGCTGTGCGAGTACGCGCACGCGATGGGCAACGGGCCGGGCGCGTTCGACCAGTACGAGGCGCTCGTCCGGCAGTATCCGCGGCTGCACGGTGGCTTCGTGTGGGAGTGGCGCGATCATGGCATCCTCGCCACGGCCCCGGACGGGACGCCGTACTACGCCTACGGCGGCGACTTCGGAGAAGTCGTGCACGACGGCAACTTCGTGATGGACGGCATGCTGTTGAGCAACGACGTCCCCACTCCCAGCCTCCACGAGTACAAGGCGGTCGTGCAGCCGGTCGAGTTCGTCTTCGACGGCGGGAAGGTCGCGGTCACGAACCTGCGGCATTCGACCGACACGTCGGACCTGCGCTTCCGCTGGCGCGTCGAACACGACGGACTCCCTGTCGCCTCGGGGGACTTGGAGATCCCTGTCGTCGTCGCGGGCGAGTCGCAGCGGGCGTCACTGCCCCCGATCGCCGTCGCCCCCGACGCCGAGACGTGGCTCACGATCGACGCGACGCTGGCGGCGCCAACTCCTTGGGCACCTGAAGGACACGTGATCGCGACGGCCCAACTGGACTGCTCGACACGGCGTCCCGTGCCCGCGGTCCGGCCACAGCCACAGGCCGATTGGCGACCAGGCGACGGAACCCTGTCGCTCGGAATGGCCGAGTTCGCCGGTGGATCCCTTGTCCGCCTCGCCGACCGTGCCGTGACCGGGCCTCGGCTGGAGCTGTTTCGCGCACCGACCGACAACGACGAGAGCCCGTCCGACGGGATCGAGGAGAGCGACAACAGCATCGCCGGGGTGTCCAGCGCCGACCTGTGGCGTCGTGACGGACTCGACCGGCTGACAACCCGGCGCGTCTCCGTGGAACACACCTCGGACGCCCTGCGCACCCTCGACAAGGTCTCCGCGGCGGACTCCGCGCTGAGCGTGATGGTGGAGTCCCTCTGGTCGCTGGTGGACGGCGAGCTGGAACTGCGCGTGGAGATCGAGCCCTCGCGCGGCTGGCAGACGGTGTGGCCCCGGATCGGGGTCCGCTTCGAACTGCCCGACGGCGCGGCTCCCGTCGACGGGGCTCAGTGGTTCGGCCTGGGCCCGCTGGAGACCTACCCCGACAGTCTCCGCGCGGCCCGCACCGGCCGCTTCTCCGCCACGATCCAGGACCTCTCGGTCGACTACGCACGCCCCCAGGAGACCGGCCACCGCTCCGAACTGCGCCGACTGGCACTGACGAGCGGCTCCACCGAGGTGCTGCGCATCGAGGCCCTGCCCGACACCCGGGGGCGTCGCCCCGGCTTCACACTCAGCCGCCACACCCCCCAGCAGATCGCCCGAGCGCAGCACCCGTTCGAGCTCGGCGACTCGACGACGAGCCACCTGATCGTCGACGCGGCCCAGCACGGTCTCGGCTCACGGACGTGCGGACCTGATGTCTGGCCCGAGTTCGCGCTTCGGCCCGAGTCGCGCACGATCAGGCTGCGTATCTCGGCGGGATAGAGATCCGCGCCGGTGCCTGTGGCGTGGTGCGCGGCCTGCGATCCGCAGACCGCGCACGCCGCGGGACACCGGCCAACTCCCGGCGCTGCGCCGGGAGTTGGCGTGCCGTAGTGTTCAGGTGCGGGCGAGGAAGCCGAGGAGTACCTCAGTGGTCTCCTTCGGATGGGTCAGCAGGCCCGCGTGAGCGGCCCCGGGAATCGCAACGAACTCGCCTCGCGCAAGGACCTCGGCTGCGACTTTTCCGGACCGCGCCGGGAAATACAGGTCATGCTCGAAAGCCGCGACCAGCACCGGCTGCTGGATGTCCGCGAGAGCCGACATGCGGTACTCGTCACGCAACCACCGGTCCGAGGCCGCCAACTGCCCGGCTGCTCCCTCGCGGGAGGCCCACAGCGACTCCTGTGCGTCGAGCAACTCCAGCCAGGTGCGCACCTGTTCCTCGTCGTCGCGCAGCACTTCCGGCGACAGTGAGCTCAGCAGGGTCTGCAGCTTCACGAACGCCGGGGGAACGTGACCGGCGGCCGAGACCAGTTCGGTCTCCGCCTGAAGGACAGCGTCCAGCACACCCGTCAGCGGCCCGGCGCCGGCCAGCAGCACCGCCGCGCGCACCAGATCCGGACGGGTACGGGCCAGGAGTTCGGTGGTGAAGCTGCCGAGCGAGTAGCCGATGACCGTGACCTCGGTCAGTTGCAGCGCGTCCAGCAGGCCGGCCAGGTCCGCGGCAAGGGCCTCGACGGTGTACGGGGCAGGCGGTGCGTCGGATGGTGCCACACCACGCGCGGCATAGGTCACCACCTCGAAGCCCGCGTCGACCAACGCACCGCGCAGACCGCACAGTTCCCATGCGACCGGCGGCATGCCGGTACCCCCGACCAGGACCACCGGCCGCCCGGCCCCACAACGCTCGTACGCGATCCGCACCTCGCCACCGACCGACACCGACTCCATGGCTGCCCCTCGCGCCGATTATCTGATTGGACGTCAGATACTGATCGTGCCACGACATCAGCACGGAGGCGATGGTCACTGAATCAGATGTCGATCGGGGTCAGCCCCGGGTAGATGTCGTGCCAGCGGTAGCGACGGCAGTGGAAGTGGAAGTACGCGAAGCCGGTCATGTACCGGTCGAGGTGCGGGCGTTGCTCGTCGGTGGCGAGGTCCAGGACGCGGCGGTAGGCGGCCAGGCCGCTGTCGAGGCTTCGGCGGTAGGCGGCGAGGTAGGGGATGTTCTCGCTCACCGAGCGGCGGTAGATCCGGCTGGCGAGGAAGTCCTCGCCGTCCACCGCCTCCTTGTAGAAGGACAGGACGTCGTTGACGTCGTTCAGAAACGCGACACAGGAACTCAGCGCCGCCGACCAGAACGCCCGATGGTGCTGGGCGCTCAAGCAGGGGTCGGTGAACTGAAGTGCGGTGAACCAGAACTGGGAGAAGCCGTTGAAGACGCGGACGAAGTCGCTGTCGACCTCGTCGGACGCCTCCGGCGTGAACTCCGCCTCCATGAGGACGCCGGTCATCGCGTTGTAGAAGAAGGTCTTGAAGACGGCGAGGAACGTCGGATCACAGAAGGGCGCGACCTCGTTGAACATGTGCCGGATGTACCGGGTGTTCGGCGATGACGCGCCTTGCTCGGGCAGTGCGCCGGCCCGCAGGATGGCTTCGGCCTCCGCGGGGTCGTGGCAGCACACGTCATCCGCGTTGGTGGTGAACACCCAGATGCGATCGAGTGCGAGGGCGAGCGCCTCGTCGGCGATGGGCACCATGAGGGCGCGCATCAGCGTGATGTTGTAGGTCGTGGCGGCGGGGACGGTGACGCCGAACAGCGCGAACTCGGTGGTGAGCACGTCCGCATGGGCACGGGCCCGCGCGAGGTCGACGGGCGGATCGAAGGCTTCGGTCAGGGCGATCATCTCGTCGACGAGACCCGAGCCCACGACGCCGGCGACCATGGCGCGATGACGGGGATCCGGAACCGCATCGAGGCCGCTCCGCGCGGTGCATTGGAGGGTTTCCACGCCAGGCGGTCGGGGGTGCCTGATCATTCGGCGGCCTGTCGAGTCCACACCGCTTCCTTCCGTACGTAGTTTCCGGCCAGAGGGCTTCCGATGAGACGGTTTCCGGTGAGAGGCGCGTACCTCACCCCGAGGCTGCCCTGGCAAGAACCGCGGTACTGACAAAGCTGGTGAACATCACCCGACCGTGGATCGGGGCACCTCCCAAACCTGCCTTCGGGCGGCTGGAGTCAGCGTTCCAGGAGCCGCATGCCCGCCTCGTTGTGGCTGTCGCCGGAGGCGGGGGTGAGGTTGTCGAGCTTGGCGATCTGCTCGGCGCTCAGTTCGACTCCGTCGGCGGAGGTGTTCTCCTCGACACGTTCGACGCGCTTGGTGCCGGGAATCGGGGCGATGTCGTCGCCCTGGGCCAGCAGCCATGCGAGGGCCACCTGCGCCGGGGTGGCGCCGACCTCGTCGGCGACGGCCTTGACCTCGTCGGCCACCCGCAGGTTGCGCCGGAGGTTCTCGCCCATGAACCGCGGGTTGGTCCTGCGCCAGTCGTCCTCGGCGAAGTCGGCCGTCGAGCGGATCTGGCCGGTGAGAAACCCATGGCCCAGCGGGGAGTAGGGCACGAAGCCGATGCCCAGCTCGCGCACCACCGACAGCACGTCTTCCTCCGGGTCACGGGTCCACAGCGAGTACTCGGACTGCACGGCGGTGACCGGGTGGACCGCGTGGGCGCGGCGGATCGTCTGCGCGCCTGCCTCGGAGAGCCCGATGTGGCGGATCTTGCCCTCGGCGACCAGTTCGGCCAGGGTGCCGACGGTGTCCTCGATGGGCGTGTCCGGGTCGACCCGGTGCTGGTAGTACAGGTCGATGTAGTCGGTGCCCAGCCGCTTCAGGGAGCCCTCGACCGCGGTGCGGATGCTCGCGGGGCTGCTGTCGAGGGAGCCGGAGGGGCGCCCCGTGTGGGAGACGAAACCGAACTTCGTCGCCACGACGACCTCGTCACGACGGCCCCTGACGGCCCGGCCGACGAGTTCCTCATTGGTGAACGGCCCGTAGACCTCGGCGGTGTCGATGAAGGTGACACCCAGCTCGAACGCCCGGTGGATGGTACGGATCGACTCGGCGTCGTCCGCGCTGTGGCCCGTGTAGAAGGCGCTCATGCCCATCGTGCCCAGGCCGATACGGGAAACGTCCAGGTCCCCCAGTTCGATGTGCTTCATTACTGCTGCTCCGTGCATCTCTCGGTTGCCTGCGGACGGGGCTCGGGCCCACCTGCGGCGGCGTTCCGCCGCCGTGCGTGTCGATCCGATCCAGTCTCTGACCAACATCGACCCTGCCCGCTTCGGCCGTCACAAGGGAGACCCCGCTGAGCCAGGGAGCGCTGTTCGGGGGCGTGACAGAGCCCCCTTAACAGCAGATGCCTAGGCGCAGCCCGGCGGCTCGTCCTCGCTCGGTACGAACTGCATCGTGGGCATCCCGGCGGCGTCGAAGTTGGCGGTGTCCGGGCCGATCAGAGTCATGTAGCCGGCGAGCCTCTGGGTGTATTGCGCGGGCGGCTCACCCTTCACCTGCTCGGGCCCGGGGAACACGGAGTCGAGGACCCACCAACGGCCGCCGAAGTTCACCCACTTGATCCCGCAGTGCGTGTAGATGTCGTACGGATACGGCTTGTGCTGCTTCGGCTTGGCCGGCCCCTCCTGCCACTTGTCCTTCACGACGGTGCGGGCGGGCAGGGTGGGGCCGGTGTAGCCCTCGTCCTCCGGGGTGTCGGACGAGGACGAGCAGCCGGAGAGCAGCAGCCCGGCACTCAGGAGCACGACGACGGCTTGGCGCGGTACGTTCATGCATCTCAGACGCTGCTGATGTGTGTTCCGTTCGATCCCTGCCGTCCCTCTTCATGATTCCGGCGACGCGATGCGATGGGGCGCTCCGGCCCGACACCGGCTACCGAACGAGAGCCATCGCCCACGGAGCTCAGCCGCCGACTGCCCTGGCGGTCTCGGCGCGGCGGAGTTCGTGGGCCTCGGCGAGGAGGAGGTAGCTGCTGGCGGTCCAGGTGTAGGCGCGGTCGCGCAGACCCGTGCCGGTCAGGGCGTCGAAGTTCTCCGCGAAGCCGTAGGTCTCGCACAGGGCGCGGAATCGGGCGCTGATCTCGTCCGCCAGGCCCTGATGTCCGGCACGGCGCAGGCCGTCCTCGATGAGAACCGTCGCGGGAGCCCAGATCGGGCCGCGCCAGTAACCGTCGGAACGGTAGTGCGGCGAGACCGGCAGTTCGGTGGCCAGACCGTACGGAGTCAGGTGGGCCTCGATATGGGTGGCCAGCACACTGCTGACGCTTTCGGGCAGGTGCTCCCCCAGCACGATGGGCATCAGGTCGAGCAGGCTGGAACTGGTCCACGTGTCGTCGCTGTCGACGCCGCGAGCGACGAACCGCTCGCCGGTCCAGAGCCGGTCGAGCAGCGCGGCCTGGGTGGTGTCAGCCGTACGCGTCCAGCGGCGGGCCTCGTGCGGTCGGTCCAGTTCGGCTGCCAGGTCCGCCAGTTCGCGCAGTTGGAGGATGAGGAAGGCGGCCAGATCGGCGGTGACGATCAGGCGTTCGGGGTCGAAGGTGGTGGCGTTGTCCCAGCCGCTGTCGTTGCCGTGCTGGTAGTGGGGCAGGGCGGCACCGGGTGCACGCCGTGCGGTGAGCCAGAAGTCCGTCCAGCGCGCCAGTCCGTCGTACGCGTGGGCCAGTTCGGTCCGGCCGAGAGGTTCGGGAAGCCGTCGGCGCAGATGGCCCAGGGTCCAGCCGTGGATGGGAGGTTTGACGAAGTTGTAGAGGACCTCGGAGTGAGTGACGGAGTCGGGCAGTGCGCCGCTGTCGTCCTGGTGGTCGAAGGGCAGCGAGAACTGGTCCCAGGCGAGACCGGGCGAACCGGGGGCCAGGGCAAGGGCGTTGAAGCAGTGGTCCCAGCTCCAGACCTTGTCCATCCAGTGCTTGGACATCAGCACGGCGGGCCGGGTGACCAGGCCGGCCGGCTGTACGGTCGCGGACCACACCACGTAGGCGGCGAGTTCGGCTGCCGGGGTGCCCAACGAGCGCCACGGGGCGACCGTGTCGGCGAACTCGGCGAACGAGCGCTGCGCGGTCTCCGTGACCTCGCCGAACGTCGACGACGACTTGTAGGGCCGTCGCGCGCTGTCGAGTTCCTCGACCGCGATCTCCCACGGTCCGTCGGCGTCGGCGGTGACCGTGAGACCGCGGTCACCGGTGCCCAGGGCCTGAGCGCCGGACACATCGGCGACCGTGCCGGACAGCACGGTGATCCGGTAGCGGCGCCCGGTCTCGTACGAGGTGAACACATGCGTGCCGTCCACCGGGTCGCGGTAGAAGTAGGTCCCACTGAAGGGGGTCAGGATCTTCGCCGCCGCGGTGACGCGCAGGCCCAGTCCTTCGCCGCGCAGGCGGACGGTGTCCGGCGTCTCGTAGGCGAGATCGATGCGCCCGTCCGAGCCCGTCCAGCTGAGCCGGCTCGGCGTCGCGTCGACGGCGGTCTCCGCCCGCTCACCCGTCACCATCTCCAGGGGGACGAAACACAGGACGGCGTGCATGCCGTTCTGGTGCGAGACGAGGTGGAGGTCCTCGGCGCGTACCTTCTCCGCGAGCACGGGAGAGATGCCGAACCAGGATCCGTGCGCGCTGAACGGTATGTCGTGGACGGAGAAGGCCGGGCCGGATGGGACGGCGGTCATGAGAGCGGTACTCGTTTCTCGAGCAGAGGTGGACAGCGGCTGCCGGGGCGGGGTGACGGCGGTCGCGCACCGGTCCGGGGCGGTGTGGCGGGTGGAACGGTCACCCGGTGTCAGTCCTTGACTGCTCCGGCGGTCACGCCGGCGGCGACATAGCGCTGGGCGAGGACGAGGATGACCGCGGCCGGCAGCGAGGCCACGACGGCGGTGGCCATGATGGCGTTCCACTCCTGGTTGTTGTTGCCGATGTACTGGTAGATGCCGAGGGTGATCGGCTGGTGCGCGCCGCCGCTCGCGAGGGTGCTGGCGAAGATGAAATCGGACCAGGACCAGAGGAACGCGAACAGTGACACCGTGACGACGGCGTTGCGGCTCATCGGCATGACGATGGACCAGAAGGTCCGCACGGCTCCGGCTCCGTCCGTCTTCGCGGCCTGGAGCAGTTCACTTGGAATGCCGGACATGAACGCGGTGAAGATGAGTACGGCGAAGGGGACGGCCAGCGTGGAGTCGGCGACGATGAGGCCGGGGACGGACTGGAGGAGGCCGAGGCTGAGGTAGATGGCGTAGAAGCCCATCGCCATGATGATTCCGGGGATCATCTGGGCGGCCAGGAGGACGAAGCTGAGCAGGCCGCCGCCACGCGGGCGCAGTTTGGCCAGCGCGTACCCGGCGGGGGCTGCCAGTGCCACGGTCAGCACGACGGTGCCCAGACCGATGACGAGGCTGGTGCCGAGGTAGGGCAACTGCTGGTCGACGACTGCCCGGTAGCCCTCCAGGGTGGCGTCGGTCGGGAAGAGGCCGGGCGGGCTCTTGCGCATGTCCTGGTCGCGGGTGAAGGACACGTTCAGCATCCAGTAGACCGGGAAGAGCATGATCGCGGTCAGTAGGAGGCCGATGGCTGTCTTCCACCACGTACGGCTGTGTCGATTGCGTCGGGTCACGACAACCCCTGTCATGACAGTCCCTGCTTTCGCTGGACGCGCATGTAGACCAGGCCGAACACCAGAGCGGCGACGACGAGCAGGTTTCCGACGGCGGCACCTGGGCCGAAGGCGGGAAGCAGGTTGCCGAAGCCGAGTTGGTAGGACCAGGTGGCGAAGGTGGTGGACGAGTCCGCCGGGCCGCCCTTGGTCATGATCCAGATGATGTCGAAGACCTTCAGTGTGTAGACCAGGCCCAGCAGCAATGTGATGGCGGAGACCGGGCGCAGCAACGGGAAGGTGATGCGCCAGAACCGCTGCCAGGCGTTCGCACCGTCCAGGGCCGCCGCCTCGTACAGGCTGGCCGGGATGGACTGCAGGCCGCTGTAGAGGACCACGAGGTTGAACGGGACGCCGATCCAGATGTTCGCGAGGATCACCGAGGTCAGTGACCAGTCCGGTGAGGTCAGCCAGTTCACCGGGCCGATGCCGACGGCGTGCAGGGCGGCGTTGACGATGCCGGAGTCGCTGTTGAGCATCCACGACCAGGTGGAGGCCGACACGATCAGCGGCAGCAGCCAGGGCACCAGGAACAGCGCGCGCAGGGTCGCGGACAGCCGGAAGTGCTGGGTGAAGAAGACCGCGAGCGCCAGGCCGATGGCGTACTGGAAGACCAGTGACACGACGGTGAACACCACGGTGTGCAGCAGTGCGGGGGCGAAGGTCGGGTCGTCGAAGACGGTCAGATAATTCTGCAGGCCGGTGAACGGCGCGTCGCCCTGGACGAAGGAGCGGACGGTGTAGTTGCGCAAGCTCAGATCGATGTTGCGGTAGAGCGGATAGGCGTAGAAGAGGGCGAGGTAGAGGGTCACCGGGGCGAGGAAGCCCCAGGCTGCCCACTGCTGAGAGCTGGGTCGGCGTCGGGCAGTGGTGCGTGCCGGGGGCGGGGCGGCGGCGGTCGCCGCCCCGGTCCGGTCGCGTACAGGCCGGCGGTCCGGCAGCTGTGTCGTGTGCTTCATCGGCGGGCCCGTGTTCCGGTCACTTGACGGCGGACTGAGCGGCCGTCAGCGCGTCCTTGGGCGACTTGGACCCGCTCAGTGCCGACTGGACGGCCTTCCACATCTGCTCCGAGATCTTCGGGTATTTGGTGCCGAGGTCGTCGCTGGTGCGTCCCTTGGCCGCCTTGACCGCGTCGACCCAGGGCTTCAGCTTGGCGTCGGCGGCCACCTGCTTGTCCTGGACCTCGCCGGTGGGTGCGACATAGGACAGCGTGGTGTCGGTGTCGAGGAGGTTCTGGCCGCTGGTCAGGCAGGACACGAGCTTCTGCGAGGTGGTGTAGCGGTCGGTCGCGCCCTGCGCCGGGATGGTGACGAACTCGCCGCCCGTCGGGGCCGCGGCGTTGCCGCCCTTGGCGCCCGGGACGGGGATGACCCCGTAGTCGAAGCCGGCCTTCTCGGCGTTGGCGAGCTGCCAGGTGCCGTTCTCGGCGAACGCGTAGTCGCCGCTCGCGAACTCCTGCCAGCTGGTGGTCTGGGTGTTGTTGATGACCGAGTTGGGGGCGTAGCCCTTCTTCAGCCAGTCGTTCCACAGCGAGAGCGCCGACACGGCCTCGGCCGAGTCCAGCTCGGTCAGTTGCGCGCCCGAGCCCCACAGCCACGGCAGGAACTGGAAGCTGCCCTCCTCGGTCCCGATCGCGGAGAAGGTGATGCCCTTCTTCCCCGCCTTGTCGACCTTCTCCAGTGCCGCGGTCAGCGTCCTCCAGTCCTTGACGGAGGCGATGTCCACTCCGGCCTTCTTCAGCACGGCCTTGTTGTAGTAGAGGGCCAGGGTGTTCGCGCCGATCGGTGTGCCGTACGTCTTCCCGCCGGCCTGGCCCGCGGCGAGCAGGTTGGGGTCCACGGCCGAGGTGTCCAGCTTGTTGTCCTCGGTCGTCGTGAGCACCCCCGCCTCGGCGAGGGTCGACACGACCGGGTTGTCGACGATGAGGACGTCCGCGGAATTGTCCTGCTGTGCCGCCAGCAGTGCCTTGTTGGTCAGGTCACTGGTGTCGAAGGCAGTCCGCTTGACCTTCACACCGGCCTTGGTGCCGCAGTCGTCGAGCAGCTTGACCCACGCCGAGCCCTTGTCGAACTGCGGGTACGGGTCCCAGATGGTGTACGTGCCGCTGTCCGCGGCCTTCGAGGAGCCACCGCCTTCGCCCGAGGAGCACGCGGTGGCGCTGGCGGTGACGGCGACGACGGTCAGGGCTGCGGCGGTGAGACGCCGTCCGGCAGATCTGTTCATGGCGTGTTCCTCATGGTTTTTGGCACAGGCGTGCCCTGGCATCGGCACACGTGCGTGCCCTAGGAGGGGTCGTCGAGGGCTGCTGGGCTCGCCGAGATCGAGCGGTGAGCTTTACGAGCCGCCGGTGAAGGGATCGGAGACGGGAAGGGGCACGAGCGGGGCGGCAGTTCGCCGTTCGCAGAGGCGCCGAAGTCCGGAGCCGGGTCGAGCGGCGGTCAGCCGTTCGTGGAGGAGCCGAGGTCCGGAGCCGGGTCGGTGGGCGTGGTGCCGGCAGGCGCGGTGCTCGCCCGCAGCGAGATCGGCGGCGCGAGCAGGTGGTGCCGGGCCGGTGCGTCGGGGTGGTCGAGCCGTTCGACGAGCAGTTCGACGGCCAGGCGGCCCAGCTGTTCCGCCGGCACGTCCGCCGCGGTGAGCTGCGGGGTCACCGTCTCCGCCCACCTGCTGGCCACGACTCCGGTGACGGAGAAGTCGCGCGGTACATGGCGGCCGGCCTGGGCCAGCCCTCGGTAGAGGCCACCGAGCGCTGCCTCGTTCAGCGTGACCAGGGCCGTCGTGGCGGGCTCGTCGTGCAGGATCCGCTCCAGACAGGCCAGGCCCGAGGCGGCGTCGTCCCCGCAGCAGTACGTCCGCACTGTCAGCCCGCGCTCCGCCGCGGCCTTGGTGAACCCGTCGAGACCTCGGTGGGCCGACTCGTACCCGGCCCGCAGGAGTTGCTCGGGCCGGTTGACGAAGGCGATCCTGCGGTGGCCGAGGTCCGCGAGGTGGTGCACGCAGGCCGCCGCGAGTGCCGTGTGGTCCAGGCCCACCCACCAGCTGCCCTCCGGACGGGCGGTGCGTCCGATGGCGACGGAGGGGAAGTCCACCGCGGCGAGGTGCTCCAGCCGGTCGTCCTCCAGCCGAATCTCCATCAGGATCGCGCCGTCGACCCGGCGTTCGCCCAGCAGCCGCTGGAACGAGCGGTCGCTGTCCGCACCGCTCGGAGAGAGCAGCACGTCGTAGTCGTACGCCGCGGCAGCCTCGGTGACGCTGCCGATGAAGTCCAGCTGCATGCCGGTGTAGTGGTTCCCGGCCGGCGGGAATACCAGACCGATGGTGTTGGTCCGGCCGTTTGCCAGGGCACGCGCACTGGCGTTGGGCTGGTAGCCCAGCTCGTCGATGACCCGCTGGATCTTCTGGCGGGTGTCCTCGGACACGGGGCGCTTCCCGCTCAGTGCGTAGGACACGGTGCTCCGCGAGACACCGGCCCGCTTGGCAATCTCACCGATGTTCACGGGACTCCCCTTGCTGAGATCCTGCCGAGGTCGTGCGAACCGGTTCGATTATTGCGATCAACGAGATCGGACTGACGCCGACCGTCGAACCGGTTCGCGTGAAGTGAAGCTAGGAGCAACCCGGACGACTGTCAACGCCTCGCACCGAATTTCTCGTAACGGCCCGGAAGCCTGGACAGACGGAGGCCCGACTCCTGGCCTGAGCAGCTGCACATCCGCTCACCAGCAGGCCAGGGGCCGGATCCGACGGGCCAGGGCACCCTTGGCCCGTCGGGACGACCGCCCGTGCGCGGCTCTGAGAGAGTCAAAGAGATAGATGTCGGGGCTATTGCTGGCCGGTTTCCTCGGTGCTAGCTTCCCCGAACCGGTTCGATGAAGTTCGAGGGCCCACGACCGCAATCGAGGCGTCACCCATGCCTTGGGGCATCGCCAGGCCCCTGCCCCCTGCGCATCTTCCGGCCGGGTGCGTCCGAAGCCCGCAACCTCAGCGCCGCCCAACCGGAACGACTCCTGTCTCGCTGTGCGAAATCGAACCGGTTCGACCATTGAAAGGCACTCCCCACGGAGCGGGGGGCCGGACCGCTGCACGGCCCGCCCCTCCACGTACGAAACGCGTCGGACCCCCATGTCCGAGAAGCCACCGAACCCACGGAGACCCAGTGCGACCAGGAAAGAGAACGATGGGCGCCGCCGCGGTGGCGGCGGTCCTCACCACCATGCTCGCCGTACCGTCCGCCGGCACGGCCCAGGCGGCGGAACCGGAACGGCTCGTCATCGATCTCGCCACCGACACCGGCGCCTTCCACGGCGGTGCCAGCGGCTCCCTGTACGGGATCTACGGCGACGGAGCCCCGAGCCGCAACCTCATCGAGGGCATGCACCTGCGCACGGTGTCCACCAAGGCGCAGGACGGCCCGCAACACCCCGGCGCCGACGCGCTGGAGATCCTGCCGCCGTTCGTCGACTCCGGCGGCAAGGACGTCTACATCTACATGACCGACATCTACCGGGGCTTTCCCTACGAGTGGCCGGGCGCGGACGGTCCCGCGAAGCTCGCCGACTTCCAGGAGAAGATCAAGAAGCAGGTCCGGCAGGTCCTGACCATGGGCGACTACAAGGACCACGTCGTCTACGTCCCCTTCAACGAGCCCGAAGGGAACATGTTCGGCACCGGCAACTGGAGCTACAACAAGACCTCTTGGCTCAACGACCCGAAGGACTTCTTCGCGGCCTGGAAGGAGACCTACCACCTCATCAAGAGCCTGGATCCGGACGCGCGGATCGCAGGCCCGAACACCTCCCTTCTCTTCGACCAGGTCAAGGGCTTCCTGCAGTACGCCAAGGCCAACGACGTCGTCCCGGACGTGATGACCTGGCACGAGCTGTCCAGCCCCGCCACGGTCCGCACGAGCGTGGCCAAGTACCGGCAGTGGGAGAAGGAGGTCGGGATCGACCCGCTGCCCATCAACGTCAACGAGTACGGGCACAACTACCACCTCTCCGTACCGGGCCAGGTCGTCCAGTGGGTCTCCGCCATCGAGGAGTCGAAGATCGACGCCGACCTGGCGTACTGGAACATCGACGGCAACCTCAACGACTCGGCCGTCGACGCCAACAAGGGCAACGGCCAGTGGTGGCTGTTCAACGCCTACGGCCAGATGTCCGGGCACACGGTGAAGGTGACCGCGCCGCATCCGAACCAGCAGTACACGCTGCAGGGCGTGGCCACCCTCGACGAGAAGAAGAAGCAGTCCCGGGCCATCTTCGGCGGCAAGAGCGGCGACGCGGACATCGTCTTCCAGAACATCGACCCGAGGCTGTTCGGGAAGACGGTGCACGCCACCGTGCAGGAGATCCCGTGGACCGGGCAGGTCGGCGACTCGGCGCAGCCGCTGCGGCTGGCGGACCAAGAGGTCACCGTCGGCACGGACGGCACGGTGACTCTGCCGATGACCGCCATGAACGAGATGTCGGCGTACCAGGTCATCCTCTCCCCCGGCGGGAACAGCGGGGAGCCTGCCGAGCCGTCGGTCAGCTGGCGCAAGACGTACGAGGCGGAGAACGCCACCTACACCGGCAAGGGCTACTCGAAGAACGGTCCTGAGGGCACGCCCTCCGACGTCGGCAAGTTCGCGACGTCGGGCAACTACAACGTCGGCGGCCTGCGCACCGGTTCCGACGGGGTGCTCTCCTTCGACGTGGACGTCCCGCAGAACGGGACGTACGACCTGAGCGTCTTCGCCAACTCCTACAACCTGTTCGACCTGGTGAAGGAGCAGGGCCCCACCAACGTCTTCCTGCGCGTCGACGGCAAGGACCCACAGGAACTGCGGCTGCCGCTCGGCTACAAGTGGGTGGTCTGGGGCCACACCGACACGACGGTGAACCTCACCGCCGGCAAGCACAGGATCACGCTCGCCGCCCAGGACCCCGACCTCGGCGTCACCAAGGGCGACGCGATCATCGACAAGCTGGACCTGGCGCTGCGCGACGAGAACGTGACCCGGCCGGCGATCTACGAGGCCGAGTACGCCACCGTCTCCGGAACCCGGCCCGGCTACAACTACCGCAATGCCTCGGGGCCGGGCGCGGTACCACTGCCCAAGGGCGCTTCCGCCACCTTCTGGGTCCACTCCCCCACCGACGGCGAGGCGGCCGTGTCCCTCGACCACCTCGGCGGGGGCCGGGCGAAGGTGTCCCTCAACGGCGAGAAGCTCGACATCCCCAAGGTGGGGGCGGGCAAGCGTGGCACGGACGTCATGCGGGTGTTCCTGTCCGCAGGCATCAACAAGATCACCGTCACCGGCGACTCACGCGAACTGGTCCTCGACCGGCTGCGGGTCGCGCCGTCCAGCGGCAACCTGGCGACGAAGGTCTACCAGGCGGAGACCGGCACACTGACCGGCACCGCCAAGGCCACCGAGGCGTACACCTTCGCCACGGGCGGCAAGGCGGTCACGGACATCGGCAACGGAACAGCCAACGCCCTCACCCTCGACGTCGTCGCCAAGCGCGCCGGACAGCACGCGGTGACCATCCGCTACTCCAACGCCGAACAGGCGCCCGCCACCCACTACAACCCCGACCCGATCGCCCGTCACGCCGACCTCTCGGTCAACGGCGGGCCGGCCCACCGGGTGCTGTTCCCGACCACCTTCCACTTCAACAGCTTCCGGGACCTGACCGTCCCGGTCACGTTGAAGAAGGGCACGAATCGGCTGACCTTCACCGCGCAGGAACTCCCCGACTTCAACGGCGACACCTACAACCAGTACGACCAGCGATCCCCGTACGCACCGGTGATCGACCAGGTCGCCGTCACCCAGCTGACGGAGGAGTAGCAGCCTGAGCGTCCTCGGAACGCCCAGGTGCCGACCGGACTCCGGCCGGCGCCTGGGCGGCCCGTGTTCTATGCGCCCGACGTGAGACGGATCAACAGGGCTGCGGGCGTGCGCGGCAGCGAAACCCGCAATCCGTCCCCGTCCCAGACCGCCGAGCCGCCTGCCGGAGCTGACGGGTGCAGGATCTCCGTACGAACGTCCCCGCCCGCCAAGTGCCCCACCGGCAAACGGAGTTCACTCTCCCCGCCGCGGCGCCAGACCGAGAGGTACGACGTGTTGTCTCCGGGCACCCGCATGCCCAGGGCCAGCCATTCGTCCGTCCAGCCCGGAAGGCCGAGGGGCCAGTACGGTACGGCCTCCGCGAGGTCCCCGCGGATCGACTTGTACACGGCCACCGCCTCCCGTACGAGCCCGAGTTGGCGTTCCGACATCCGGTTCAGGTGGCCCGAAAGATGGATCCGCCCGAGCAGCGCCCCGCCGAGGGTGAAGGTGATCAGGTCGTCGTCGAACTCGGGCTGCGGGTAGGCCCAGACGGCGCCCTGCTCGGGCGGTACCGCCGTCGGCGCGGCGGCGGCGATCGGGGGGAAGCGCAGCGGGTCCTGCTGGTCGCTGGTGGACTGGAGCTGGGTGACGGCCAGGGTCGCCCCGTCCATCCGCATCCCGCCCGAGGCGCAGTTCTCGATCACCAGCCCCGGGTACCGGTCCAGCACCTCCGACAGCCAGTCCAGGTACGCCTCTGCGTGGCCGAGCAGCCCGGCTCCCGGCGCGGTGTCGCCGGGGGCACAGGTCCCCGGGTCGACCACGATGTTGTAGTCCAGTTTGAGGTAGCCCACCCCCCAGTCGCCGACGAGCCGGTCCACCGTCTTGTCCAGGTGCGCACGGGCGGCGGGGTGTCGCAGATCCAGCTGGTGGCGGCCCTGTTCGGTGATGCGCCAGCCGTCGCGTTGGAAGAAGGCGTCCGGCGGGAGCGAATCCGCGACGGGACTGCGCACGCCCACGACCTCCGGCTCCAGCCACAGCCCGGGCACCATGCCGCGCTCCCGGATCCGGTCGAGGACCGCCTGGATTCCGGCGTCGGGAAAGCGGCGCGGCGAAGGCAGCCACTCGCCGACGCTGTCCCACCAGCCCTCCGTGCCGTCGTCGTACCAGCCGGAGTCGATGCAGAAGTACTCCGACCCGACCTCGGCTGCCGCGTCGATCAGCGGCAGCAGCTTCTCCGTCGTGGGGTCGCCCATCAGCGTGTTCATGTAGTCGTTGAAGACGACCGGGAGCGTGGTGTGGTCCGGGTGCGGGCGGCGTACGGCACGGCGGTACGAGGTCAGGGCGCCGAAGGCGTCGTCCAGCCCGGCGCCGAGGGCCAGGACGCCGGGCACGGTGGTGAATTCGGAGCCGGGGGCCAGCCGGACCCGCCACTGGTGCTCCGCGTCCATGGGTCCGTTCAGCGCCAGATACGTACCGTGGTCGCGCTCGCCCAGGTCCCAGCGCCAGCCCGCCGGGGATTCGATCTGCCACAACCAGGCCCGGCCGCCCCCGCGTTCGGTGAGGGCGCCCATCGGAAGGTGGCCGTCGGTGGGCCAACTGCCGCGGCCGGCCAGGGTCAATGCCGCCCGGCTGTCGTGCTGGTGGACGTCGACATGGATGTCGGCGACGGTGTCCCGCAGTGGCTCGGCGTACCAACGGCACTCCGCCAGCCAGTCGTTGCGGGCGCGGTGGACGTCGAGGCTGTCCGGGGACGGCAGGGCACCCAGCAGCAGACTGCTGACGGACTGGACGACGAGGGGTTCCACTCCGTCGTTGCGGACGCGGACTCGGGAGCGGAGCACGGGCAGTCCGATGGGCGAGGACAACTCGACGAAAGCCGTCAACCCGGCCCGGACGTCGTGGAGTTCGACGGTCAGGTACGTCCAGCCGTCCCGTTCCTGGGCGGTGTGGCCTCGGTACCGCAGGCGGGCGCCCAAGGCCGTGCCGGTGAAGCGCGGGCCCGACCAACCGCTTCCGTGACCAAGGGCAGTGAGCTCCACAAGGTGGAGGGGGGCGTCCGAGCCGCACTCGGACACCGGGTCGCCGGGGCGTGCCAGCCGGACCAACCGCAGGACCCCGTCGGCGCCGGTGGCGAACTCCGTCTCCAGCTCCCGGTGGCCCCAAGTGACCTTCTGGTGAGTGTCGTTGGGGGCCGTGCCCGCCGCGTCCGACGTAACGGTCAACGTCTTCCCCTCCTGCTGACCGCCACTGACGGCGGTCTGAGTCTGCCGCGTGAATTCATGATTACGGTCTCTTGACGAGCCTCATGTGACCGGTCACAATCCTGGCATGAATGTGACCGGTCACACAAGGCGCTCGGTGAGTATCAGGGATGTCGCGACCGCGGCCGGGGTCTCGTACCAGACCGTCTCCCGAGTGATCAACGACCATCCCAGCGTCAAGCCGTCCACCCGGGAGCGGGTGCTCGCCGCCATCGACGAACTGGGGTTCAGGCGCAACTCCACCGCGCTCGCCCTCGCCAGCGGACGCAGCCGCGCCGTGACCGTGCTCACCTCCAACACCACGCACTACGGCTATGCCTCGGTCCTCCAGGGCATCGAGGAGGCGGCGCGGGCGGCCTCCTACACCGTGGGCATCGGCGTTCTCGAATCGGCCGACGGCGCCGACGAGGCGGACGTCGCCGCCCAGGTCCAGCGGTCGGCGGACGCCGGCGGCGGTCTGATCGTGATCGCATACGACCCGGCCGGTGTACGGGCCCTGGGCGCGGTGCCCGCCGATCTGCCGGTCGTCGGCGTGGTGGAGACCCCCGCGAGCCCGCCCCGCGACGACCGCCCCTGGGTGTGGGCAGACGACCGCGAGGCCGCCTACAAGGCGACCCGCCATCTGCTCTCCCTCGGCCACAAGACCGTGCACTACGTCGCCATCCCGTCCAGCACCCGGCGCACCAGCGCCCGTACCAGCGGCTGGCAGCAGGCACTCAAAGAGGCCGGAGCGCCGCAACCCCGCCCGCTGCAAGGGAGTTGGGGCCCGGCGGGCGGCCACGCGGCGGGCCTCAAACTCGCGGGGAACCCGGACGTCACCGCGATTCTGTGCGGCAACGACGACCTCGCGCTCGGAATCATCCGCGCCCTTCACGAGACGGGCCGGGCGATCCCCGGCGACGTCAGCGTGGCCGGGTTCGACGACGCCCCGCACTCCGCCTATCTGACCCCGTCGCTGACGACCGTACGGCTGGACTTCACCGGGCTCGGACGGTCCGCGTTCGCCCTGCTGCACGGCGTGCTGGAGGAGTCCGCGCCGATCGCCCCGCACCCCGTCTCCGTACCGGAACTGGTCGTTCGGGAGAGCTCGGGGCCACCGCCCGGACGCGAGTGACCCCTCTCCCGCTCCCCTTGCTTCGCTCCACCCGAACCGCCCGCTCGCACCTCCTCAGTTGGACCGCTTTCCGATCCGCCGACCTGAGCCCGTTCGCGAAAGGCACACCATGAAGAGAAGAGCCCTGCCCGCGCTGGCTTTCATATGCGCCGCCGCTCTGTCCGTCACCGCGTGCAGCGACCCCACCGCCGGCGACTCCGGTTCCTCCTCCGACCCGGGCGGCAAGCAGACGAAGGTCGACCCGACCGCACGCCTGGACGGCGTGAAACTGACCATGTGGACCGCGCAGAACACCATCAACGCGCCGAAGCAGGTCATCGACGCCTTCGAGAAGGCCACCGGCGCCAAGGTCGAGGCACAGGCCATCCCCGACCCGTACGAGCAGAACGTGCCGACCAAGCTCGCCTCCGGCGACAAGCCGGACCTGATGTTCTGGCAGCCGTCCATCTCCACGCTGCCCTTCATCCAGCCGAAGCAGAACCTCCTGGCCCTCGACGGGGAGGAGTGGGAGTCCAAGCTCGGTGACACCGAGAAGTCGCTCGGCATCATCGACGGCAAGCGGTACGCGGCGATCGTCACCAGCCCCTCCATGCTCGGCGTCTACTACAACAAGGACGTCTTCAAGGAAGCCGGGCTCACCGAGAAGGACTTCCCGAAGTCGTACGACGAGTTGCTGGCACTCGGCAGCACCATCACGGACAAGACCGACGCGGCCGGCTTCTACGAGGCAGGCGGCGACAAGTGGCCGCTGCAGTGGCAGACGCAGGTCCAGCTCACCGACCTCGACAAGCAGTGGTGGGCCGACCTCAACCAGAACAAGGAGAAGTGGACCGACCCGGTCGTCGTCGGCGCCATCAAGAAGTACAAGGAGAAGCTGCTCGACGCCGGGCTCGCGCAGAAGAACTACAAGACCGGCACCTTCACCGGGCAGGCCGACTCCCTCTGGAAGGGCGAGTCCGGCATGGTCCTCAACGTCACCTCGTTCCAGAGCCAGTTGCAGGCCAAGTACTCCACGGCCGAGATCGACAAGAAGATCGGCTGGTTCCCGATCGCCAACTCCTCCGCGACGGGCATGTATTCCCCCGACCAGACCAATGGCGTGGTCGCGTTCAAGACGGGTGACGAGAAGCGGCAGAACGCCGCCCGCCAGTTCATGGCCTTCTGGCTCGGGCCGGACTACCCCGACTACATCAAGGCGATGAAGATCCCCTCCGTGCAGCCGTCCGTGCCGACCCCCGACGGCCTTCCCGAGGCGTCGAAGGACCAGGTCGCCGCGCTGCCGACGGCCATCGGTGTCTTCCAGGCCAAGGCGATCGTCGCGCCCGACACCCACCTGTACCTCGCCGACATGCTCTACGGGAAGAAGAGCCCGCAGCAGGTCGCGCAGGCGATCCAGGACCAGTTCGCCCAGGTGGCCAAGGCCCAGGGCGCGACCGGCTTCTAGACCGACCGACCCGACGGGCAGGAATTTCCGATGGCGGACACGGCCATACGCACGCGCACGCAGAAACCGGCGCCCGCCAAGGGACGGGCAAGAAGGGTGGGACGGCTGCCCCGCGCCGCCGTCCACCACCCCTGGTGGTTCGCGCTCCCCGCGATCGCCGTCTTCGCGGCCTTCTTCCTGGTGCCGAACCTGCTCAACTTCTACTACCCGTTCACCAATTGGTCCTCGTACCACGCGGACATCGCCTTCACCGGCCTCGACAACTTCAAGACCATCGCCGACGACGGCTCACTGCTCCGGGCGATCCGTACGACCCTGGTGTACGCCCTGCTGGCGGCGGTCTTCCAGAACGGCTTCGGGCTGGTGCTGGCGCTGCTGCTGGAGGCGGACTCCCGGTTCAACCGGTTCTTCCGCGCCGTCTTCTTCCTGCCGGTGCTCATCTCGGCGCTCGCCACCGGCTACGTCTTCCAGGCGCTGCTGAACCAGGACGGCGCCGTCAACGGACTCCTCGGCACGAACATCCCCTGGCTCGGCTCGACGACCTGGACGCTGGTCCTGGTCACCGTCATTCACGGCTGGAAGTGGATGGGCCTTTCCATGCTGATCTATCTGGCCGGTCTCAAGGGCATCCCCGGCGAGATGCTGGAGGCCGCGAAGTGCGACGGGGCCGGGCCGTGGCGGACCTTCTGGTCGGTGCGCTGGCCGATGCTGGCGCCCGCGCTCACCTTCAACGTCACCACGGCGCTGATCGGTTCGATGAACACGTTCGACATCGTGCAGGCCACGACGGGCGGCGGGCCCGCGGCCTCCACGGAGGTCTTCAACATCTACATGTTCCGCATCTTCGGACAGGGCCTGTACGCCCAGGCCTCCGCGATGAGCCTCGTCCTCTTCCTGGTCGTGGTCGCCGTCGCCATCCCCCTCGTCATCGGACTGCGCCGAAGGGAGCAACTGCTGTGAGCACCACCGCGAATACCCCGTCCGCCGCGTTTCCCGTGTCCGCTGTGCGTCGCGCGTCCGCCGTGCACCCCGCCTGGCGTTACGGCCGTCCGGCGCTCGTCCTGCTGATCGCCGGGCTCGCCGTGGGCGTACCGCTGTGGCTGGTCGCCGTCACCTCCGCCAAACCGCAGGCCGAAGCGATCACGCCCAACCTGGACCTGCCGCGGCAGTGGCAGCCGGCCAGCAACTACGAGGACGCCGTCAGCCAGGGCGAGATGCTGCGCGGCTTCCTCAACTCCCTGCTGGTCGTGGTGCCTTCGGTCGCCCTCGTGCTGATCCTCGGGGCAGGCGCAGCCTGGGTCTTCGCGCGCCGCAAGTCGAAGCTGGTCTCGACGGCGTACGCGCTCTGCATCAGCGGGCTGCTGCTGCCGCCGGCCGTCATCACCATCGTCATGGAGCTGCGGCAGCTCGGGCTCGCGGGCACCCGGCCCGGGATGATCGCCGTCTACACGGGGATGTACCTCTCGACGTCGATCTTCTTCATGACCGGCTTCATCCGGGCCATCCCCGTGGAGCTGGAGGAGGCCGCGCGGATGGACGGCGCGACGCCGCTGCGGGTCTTCCGGCAGATCATCCTGCCGCTGCTCAGGCCGGTCATCGCCACCGCGACGATCATGGTGATGCTCTACGCCTGGAGCGACATCTTCTACGCCTTCTTCGTCCTCGGCGGCGGAGAGAAGGCGACCCTGCCGCTCAACCTCTACAAGGTCGCCAGCGCCCAGCTCTACCTCAACAACTGGCATCTCGTCTTCGCGTACGTCGTGGTGATGAGCCTGCCCATGGTCGCCATCTTCCTGGTGGCCCAGCGAAGGATCGTGTCCGGAATCACCAGTGGAGCCGTCAAATGACTGGAGGTCCAACAGCGTGAGCACCCCCACCCGTACGAGATCCCGCACCGGGTCCCGCACCAGAACCGCCCTTGTCACAGCCGTACTTGGAGTCACCGCCATGGCAGGCACCCTCCCCGCGGCGGGGACCGCGACCGCCGCAGCCGACCCGCAGCGCGTCACCGTCGACCTCGACGCGTCCGAAGGCCCGGTGATGCACGGCGCCAACGGCACCCTGTACGGGCTCAGCGACGACGGCGTACCCAGTGACGCCGTGCTGGCGCCCTTGAAGATCACCAGCGTCTCGCAGAAGCCGGAGGGCGGCGCCCAGCACCCCAACGGCGACGCGCTCACCGTCTCCAAGTCGTTCTTCCGCAACGGCGGCGGCGAGATCCTGGTGATGATGCAGGACATCTACTCCAAGTGGCCGTACGAGGATCTCGGCATCGACGACTACCTCCCCAAGGTCGACAAGATCGTCGAGGAGGTGTCGGCCGACCCGAACAGCGAACGCTTCGTCTACATCCCCTTCAACGAGCCCGACCAGATCTGGTACAACCTCGGCACCTCCAACCAGGCGCAGTACGAGATCAACCGGGACCGGTTCTTCAAGGACTGGAAGACGGTGTACGAGCGGATCCGCGCGATCGACCCCGACGCCAGGATCGCCGGTCCGAACGAATCCGGCTATCACACACGCCTGTTGACCGACTTCCTCGCCTTCGCCAAGCGGGAGAACGTCCTTCCCCAGATCATGACCTGGCACGAGCTGGACTCCAGCTCGCTGCGTAACTTCCAGGGGAACTACGACAGTTACCGCACGATCGAGAAGAACCTCGGCATCGCGCCGCTGAAAATCAACATCGACGAGTACGCCAATCGCCGCGACCTGTCCGTGCCCGGGCAACTCGCCCAGTGGGTCTCGATGTTCGAGCGGAACAAGGTGTACGCCAACCAGGCCTACTGGGACGCCGCCGGCAACCTCGACGGCAACGTGGTGCGTTCCAACATCCCCAACGGCGGCTGGTGGTTCTTCCGTTGGTACGCCGGACTGACCGGCAACACCGTCAAGGTGACCCCGCCGCAGGCCAACACCATCGACACCCTCCAGGGTCTGGCCTCGTACGACAAGAAGCGGCGCCAGGCGCAGGTCCTGCTCGGCGGCTCGGCCGGTGACTCCGACGTCGTCGTCCAGAACGTCTCCCGGTCCGTCTTCGGCCGTACGGTCACCGCGACCGTCGCCGAGTCCGCCTGGTCGGGCTACGAGGGTCAGCACGCGGCTCCGCGTGTCCTCACCCGTACGAAGGTGAAGGTGGCGGCCGACGGTTCGGTGACGGTCCCGCTGCGCGGCATGCACAAGATGTCCGCCTACCGGATCGCCCTCACCCCCGGCGGTTCGGGCACCCCGTCCACCGCTTCCGTCCCCTGGTCCGCTTCGTACGAGGCCGAGGACGCGGCCATCACCGGAGGCCAGGTCTACACCCAGGGCACGGTCAGCAACGCCAACGGTTACGCGGCCTCCGGGACGAAGGACGTCGGCTCGCTCAACACCGCTTCCAGCAAGGTCGAGTTCACGGTGGACGTGCCCTCGGCCGGGACGTACGACCTGGCGATCCTGTACGGCAACCAGTCCGGGACACCGGCCACGCAGAAGCTCTCGATCGACGGCGGGGACCCGGTCACGGTCTCCTATCCCTCCACCGAGAACTGGACCTACCGCGCCAAGAAGGACGTCGGCATCGAACTCCCGGCCGGTCGGCATGTGTTGACGCTGGCCAAGGGCGACGCCGAGGTCACCCTCGACCGCATCGACCTGACCGCCCGTACCGGCGCCGCGCCTTCCGCGTCGTACGAGGCCACGCTGGCCGACATCAGCGGCAAGCCGTCGTACGACTACTCCTCCTCGGCCGAGGTCGGCACGGGCGCCCTGGTCCTGCGCTCCGGTGACAAGGCGGTCTTCGACGCCTACGCACCGCGCGACGGCTACTACACGGTGGTGTCGCGCGCCTCCGAGGCGGTGAAGCTCGAACTGCACGGTGAGAAGGTGACGGCGTCACCCGGCCGGGCCCTGCGGCTGTACCTCGTGGCGGGCAACAACCGGATCGCGATGACGGCCAAGGGAGCCTCCGTCCGCTCCCTCGACGTCTCGGGCGCCGGTTCGACATCAGGCACCCTCTCCTACGAGGGCGCCTCAGCCACCCTCGCGGGCGGCGCCAAGCTCGTCGACTCCGCCCACGCCTCCGCCGGTTCCTACATCGGCTGGCTCGGCAACAGCGCTTCCAGCACTGCCGAGTTCACGGTGGACGCGCCCAAGTCCGGCCGCTACATGCTGGTCGTCCACTACGCGCACAACGACCGGCGCGACAACGGCCACTCCTACAACACCGACATCATGTCCCGTACGGCGGACATCACAGTGGGGACCTCCGCTCCCCAGAAGGTCACCTTCAAGAACACCTGGAGCTGGGACGACTACTGGACCGTGGGCGTCCCGGTCGATCTGAAGAAGGGCTCCACCAAGGTCACGTTCGGGAACGCGAGCGCCTGGGCTCCCAACATCGACCGGATCGAACTGGGGCGAGTCATCGGCTAACCGGCCGACTCCCCCCTGACGGCACACACGTTGCGCTCGTCGTCGGGGAGGCCGGGGCCGACACCGGGCAGGTCAGGGTGTCGGCCCCGGCCGTCGCGGGACACGGCGAGGGTGGTGGCCGAGGAGGTAGTGGGCGGGGATGAGCGCTGCCACTGACTCCGTCATGGGGACGACAGTAGGGCGCTGGGAGCTGAACTCCCGGTTGGTGAGCGCGGCCCGGAGCTGTCGGGTCAGCGCGAGTGTGTGGGTCACGGCGGAACCGCGCGGTGATCGCGGCGCAGATCGGCCAGACGAGCGGGGCGACCAAGCTGCCGTCAACGAGGAACCCCATGGTGATGAGGGCGCCGCCCATGACGCCGACGATCCCGTGTGCGGCGACACCGGACAGGCGTGGGACGAGCAGGCCGATGTCGGCGAAGAGCTCCACGTTCTGCTCGCCGCGGTATCGCGCCTGGTCACCTATCGCCGCCGCACGACGCGATCGGCGGCTGTGGTGGGGACCACGATGATTCAGAGTGGAGGGATGTCTGAATCCTCTTTGCCGGGTGGCTTCGTCAATCACGTCGTACGGGTCGGTGCCACGGTGCGCCGCCCTGTGTCAGCCAGGACGGAGTTCGTCGCCGAACTGCTGAGGTTGCTTGAGGCCCGTGGCTGGTCCGGTGCACCGCGGTACCTGGGTCTCGATGAGGACGGGCGTGAGGTTCTCACCTACCTTGACGGGCACGTGGCCTGGGAACGGGAGCAGCCGTCAGCCGTGGGCTCCGAGGAGAGTCTGTTGCTGGTCACCCGGCTCGTGCGGAAGTTCCATGATCTGACGGCAGGCACCGAACTGGCCGGGTCACAGGAGGTCGTCTGTCACAACGATCTCTCGCCGAAGAACACGGTCTACCGATCAGTCGGCGGCGCCTTGCGCCCGGTGGCGTTCATCGACTGGGACTTGGCGGCCCCGGGCGCACGTATTCACGATGTCGCCCACGTGTGCTGGCAGTACATCGGTCTCGGGCCAGGGGTGAGAGACATCGACGAAAGCGCGCGGCGGTTGCGGCTGGTCGCCGACACCTATGGGCTGGCCGATCGGGATGACCTCGTCCCGGCCGTCTTGTGGTGGCAGGACAGGTGCTGGCGCGGCATCGAGGCTGCTGCGCAGGCGGGTGACCGGGCGATGATCGGCCTTCGAGACGCCGGCGCAGTCACGGATGTCCAGGCTGCCTGGCAGTGGGTGCTGGACCACCGGGGCGTCCTGGCTCGCGCACTGCGATGACGTACTCGGTTTCGGGCCTCGTCCCTGCCGACGACGAGGACGATGGCACACCGCGTGCAGCCACCGTGATGGACGCCCGCGCCACAGCGCTTTTTGGGGGACTGTGCGGACAACAGACTCACGGTGAAGGCAGGTTGGATCGATCCCGGGGAGCTCCGAAGTCAGTGGTACTGCGGTACTAGCCGCTTCCGCCGGATTCCGTTCCGCGGTACGGGATGGTCGCCCGGTACCGCTCCTAGGTTGAGATCGCGGGTCAGTCAGGCCCAGCTCACCCAATGATCTCTTCTTCTGGTGGGAGTAATCCGTGGCCACCTTCCTCTATCGGCTCGGCCGACTGGCGTTCCGGCGACGACGCCTCGTCGTGATGCTGTGGGTCGCCGTCCTGGCTGCCATCGGCATCGGCGTCATGAGTGCGCCCGGCACATCCTCCGGGGCCCTGAGCGTTCCGGGCACGCAATCGCAGAGGGCGATCGACCTGCTGCAGAAGGAGTTCCCGCAGGCCTCCGCCGACGGCGCCACCGCGCGGGTGGTGTTCGAGGCGCCCAGCGGGCAGAAGCTCACCTCCGCCGCCAACAAGGCCGAGGTCGAGTCCCTGGTGGCGAAGCTGGAGAAGTCGCCGCAGGTGTCGGGCGTCTCCGACCCCTTCAGCAGCGGCCTGGTCAGCAGGTCCGGCTCCATCGCCTACGCCCAGGTGTCCTACAAGGTCGCCGAGGCCGACGTCAGCGGCGCGGCCCACTCCGTCCAGACCGATGTCGTCGCCCAGGGCGAGAAGGCCGGTCTGAAGGTGAGCCTGGGCGGCAACGCCGTCAAGGACAAGGCCGCGAGCAAGGCGGCCGAGCTGATCGGCGTCGGGGTCGCCGCCGTTGTTCTGGTGATCACCTTCGGCTCGATGATCGCGGCCGGTTTGCCCCTGCTCACCGCGATCCTCGGGGTGGCCGCGGCCGTCCTGTCCGTCACGCTCGCCACCCACTTCTTCGACCTGGCCTCGTCCTCCACGACCCTGGCACTGATGCTGGGCCTGGCCGTCGCCATCGACTACGCCCTGTTCATCGTCTCCCGCTACCGCAACGAGATCCGCGACGGCCACGAACCCGAGGAAGCCTGCGGACGTGCCGTGGGCACCGCCGGGTCCGCGGTCGTATTCGCGGGTCTGACCGTGATCGTCGCGCTGAGCGGCCTGAGCGTCATCGGCATCGCCATGCTCACCTCCATGGGGCTGGCCTCCGCCTTCGCCGTGGCCGTCGCCGTGGTCATCGCGCTGACCCTGCTGCCCGCCATGCTCGGCTTCGCCGGTATGCGGATCATGAAGGGCAGGATGCTGACCCGCCGTATGAAGGCGCTGGAGCGCGGCGAGGGCGAGTCGACGGGGGTGCGCTGGGCGAGGTTCGTCACCCGCAACCCGGTCAAGGTGCTCGCCGTCTCGGTGGTGGGCCTGGCCCTGGTGGCCATCCCCACGATGTCCCTGAAGATGGCCCTGAACGACGACTCGGGAAAGCCGCCCGGCAGCACCCAGCGCATCGCCTACGACACCCTCAGCAAGGGCTTCGGACCGGGCTTCAACGGCCCGCTCACCGTGGTCGTCGACGCCCGGGACAGCGACGATCCCAAGACAGCCGCAAAGAGCGCGTACAGCATGCTGGGCAAGCTCGACGATGTCGCGGCCGTCCGTCCTCCCTCCTTCAACGAGTCGGGCGACGTGGCCCTGATCGGCGCCGTCCCCAAGAGCGCCGCCACCAGTGAGGCCACCAAGGACCTCGTGGGCGAGATCCGCGGCCATGGCACCGCCCTGCACCAGGACACCGGCGCCGACCTGATGGTCACCGGCCTGACCGCCGTCAACATCGACGTCAGCACCAAGCTCTCCGACGCGCTCATCCCCTACCTGGCCATCGTCGTGGGCCTGGCCCTGGTCCTGCTCCTGCTGGTCTTCCGGTCGATCGTGATCCCGCTCAAGGCCGCCCTCGGCTTCCTGCTCAGCGTGGTCTCGACCCTCGGTGTCCTGGTCGCGGTCTTCCAGTGGGGCTGGCTGAAGGATCTCTTCGGCGTCGACCAGACCGGCCCCATCGTCAGCCTGCTGCCCATCGTGCTGATCGGCGTAGTGTTCGGACTCGCCATGGACTACGAGGTCTTCCTCGTCTCCCGCATGCGGGAGGAGTACGTCCATGGTGCCGAACCCACACAGGCCGTCGTGCAGGGATTCCGGCACAGCGGCCGGGTGGTCACCGCCGCCGCGGTCATCATGGTCTCCGTCTTCTCCGGATTCCTCCTCGACGACGAAGCTCTGATCAAGTCCATCGGCCTGGGGCTCGCCACCGCCGTGTTCTTCGACGCCTTCGTCGTCCGGATGACCATCGTCCCCGCGGTGATGACCCTGCTCGGCCACCGCTCCTGGACCCTGCCGAAGTGGCTCGACCGGGTCCTGCCGAACGTCGACGTCGAGGGCGAGAAACTGCGCCACGCGCTCGAAGCCGAGCAGACGGACCCCGCTCCTGAACCCGTACTCGCCGGCGTCGCCGCCGGGGTCAACGCGGGCTCCGACGGCCACGGCGCCGCCCACGCCTTCACCGGCTTCCACGCTTCTGGCGACCCGGACACGCCGGTACCTGCCCAGCGGGCCGCGGGGAAGGCACGCGGACTGTCCAGGTTCAAGCAGCGCCTCGCACGGGGCGGCGAGGCCACAACCCCTGCCGACTCGGCGGAGTCGGAGGCGCCGGCCCGCAGGAAGCTGCTGAAGAACCCGATGCGCAGGAGTTGACGAGAGCGAGCCGTAGCACCGGCTTCCGCACCGGCTCCTGACGTGGCGGCCGACTCTCATCGGCCGTCTCCCCTGCCCCGCCCGTCGGCCCGATCCCCCGGGGCCGGCGGGCGGCCCGACATCGCGAAGGACCTGTCCCGTGACCGCACCCAGTGCCCCCGTTCCCGCCCCACGCCCGGACGAGCGCCAGTTCCTTCAGACCCTGGCGAGCGATCCCGAGCAGCGGGTGATCGTCTCGGTCGTCTCCCGGCTCTCCTCCTGGAGTCGGGCCGACCGGGCCCGTCCCTGGGTCCGGCAGTGGGGGGTCCCGGTGTTCTGCTTCGCGGTCGGAAGCGACGCCTACACCAATCCCCACAACGTCGGCGACCCCCAGCTGCCGATCATCCTCGCCTTCTGCATCCCGCTGCTGTGGCGGGACCGACGCCCCATGCTGGTCTTCGCCCTCACCACGGCCGTTTCCGTCGTGGCTCTTCCTCTGGGCGTGCTGACCGGCGCCGAATTCGCCCGGGTGGTCGCCCTCTTCAATGTCGGCCGTCACTGCAGCCCACGCCAACTGGCGGTCGCCACCGGCGTCACCCTCGTACAACTCGTCGCACGGGCCTACTTCTTCTGGCGCGGCCAGCAGCTGGAGTACGTCACGCGTCCGGAGCCCGTGACCTTGATGGTGATGGTCGCCGTAGTGGCGTTCGCGGCACTGGGCCTGCTCCTGCGGCTGGCCTACGCCTACATCGACGCGCTGAAGAAACAACGCGACCAACAGGCCCGTCTCGCCACAGCGCAGGAACGCGCCCGCGTCTCCCGCGAGATGCACGACATCCTCGGCCACACCCTCGCCGTCATCGTCGGCCTCGCCGACGGCGCAGCCGGCCTCACCGAGACCAAGCCCGAACGCGGCGCCCAAACCCTCCGCACCATCAGCGCCAGCGGCCGCGACGCCCTGGCCGAACTGCGCCGCCTGCTCGCCGTCATCGGCGACGACCGCGAAGGTCAGGGCCGGCCGCACGACGCCCCGCTCGCTCCGCAGCCCGGCCTCGCCGACCTCGACGCGCTGCTCGACCGGGTCCGCGCCGCCGGCCCCACCGTCGCCCTGTACGCGCACGGCGATCTCACCGGCCTGACCCCTGGGCTCCAGCTGTCCGCCTACCGCATCATCCAGGAGGCCCTGACCAACACCGTCAAGTACGCCGCCTCCGACACCTCGGTCCACGTCTCCGTCGCCGCCGACCCCGGCATCGTACGCATCACCGTTGAGGACACCGGCCCGGCCCGCACCCACGTAGGCCGTGGCGGGACGGGCAGCGGCCGGGGCCTGGCCGGTATGCGCGAGCGCGCCACCCTGTACCGGGGCGAGGTCACCGCCGGAACCAACCGTGAGGGCGGCTGGACCGTCCACGCCCTGCTGATGCCCGACGCGCCTGCCGACGCCATGGAGAAACGCCCCGATTGACACTGTCTTCATGGCAGAAACGCCAAGCCCTGCCGCGGCTTGGCGTTTCGGCAGCCCGCAAGGGGCCCATCCCGGCGAGGGCGCGAGCTCTTGGCCGTTGTCGCCGCCCGGTCAGGAGCGGCGCGCGCCCCACTACACGGGACCGGCCTGTCCGGCCTTGACCGCCCCGAGTCGACGCGCCTTCCTACCGCGGTACTACTCGGCACTGCCGCAATCGGTCCCGCGGTGCCGACGACAAGCGTGTTTCCCCACTTAGGTTGACCGCAGGTTCGCAAATACCCCCTCCCCGCCGTGATCCGGGCAAGCCTTCCACCACCCCGGCGGCCCTACCGGTCCCGCTCCGCTCCGGGCACCACCGCCCATCGCCCCCAGTCCCCTGCGCGCGGTGTCCGCCCAGCAGTTGGTCATCTGTGACGACGACAGGAGAAACCCATGGGACCGTTTGCACGCGCAGGTCTGGCCGGGATCGTGAGCTGCGGTGTTCTGCTCACCGCCGTCCTCGTCGGACGGCCGGACGACGACCACGGGAGCTCCGGGGGCGAGCGACCGCGGCCGGGGCCCTACGTCGCTCTCGGCGACTCCTACACCTCCGGCCCGAAGATCCCCCGACAGTCCGGAACCCCGGCCGGATGCGACCGCTCCGACCACAACTATCCGGCGGTGGTGGCACGCCAACTCGGTGTCACGGCTGCCGACTTCCGTGACGTGTCCTGCAGCGGCGCCACGATCACCGACCTCACCGCGCCGCAGAAGACGTCCAACGGCATCAACCCCGCCCAACTTTCGGCCCTTTCGAAGGGGACGCGGCTGGTCACCCTCGGCATCGGAGGCAACGACATCGGCTTCGGCTCGACGGTCACGAAATGCGTCACGATGGGTGCGATGTACCGTGCGATCCGCAGCGACCGCCTCTTCTCCGACGATGCGCCCTGCAAGAAGCAGTACGCCGACAGCGGCACCGACGAAGTGACACAGAAGATCCGGACTGCGAGCCGAAAGCTGTCCACGGCACTGGCCGAGATCGAACGGCGTGCGCCGAAGGCCCGGGTCTACGTCGTCGGCTATCCGGCGATCCTGCCCGTCGAAGGCAAAGGCTGCGGCAGGGAACTGCCCCTCGCACCCGGCGACGCGACCTACCTCCACGACAAGGGGAAGCAGCTCAACACCATGCTGCGCGGGCAGGCCGAGGCCGCTGGAGCTACGTACGTCGACACCTACTCCCCGTCAGTCGGTCACGACGCCTGTTCCGCGGAGAAGACCCGCTGGATAGAGCCCCTCCAGCCCAGCAGCCCGGCCGCCGCCGTCCACCCGAACGCGCACGGCGAGAAGGGCATGGCCGACGCCGTGCTCCGTGCGATCGGCGCCTGAACGCTCGTAGGAGACAGGAACTTCCAGCCTCCGGAGGCCTGCCTGTCCGACCTGCCCGCTCCACCGCGCCCGCCATCTGGTACCCCGGTACTAGTCGGCGCCGCGGCATTCCCTCCCGCGGTGCCGTGGCATCGGTCGTTTCCGCTTCTAGGTTGAAGCCCGGGACAGAGCGGGCCCGTCCAGGCAATGACGTCTTTACCCGGCGGGAGCAACTTCGTGGCCATCGTCCCGCACCGACTGGGGCCGGTCGGCGTGTCACCCACCACCACTGAAGGTGCTGCCTTCTCCCGATGTTCGGTGCACGGCTCCCGCGGCGGGGGCGGTGACCAGGGCAGGACGACGGCCGATCCCGAACCCTTGTCAGCCGTACGATCGCGAAAGAGCTGTCGGCCCCGGTCGGCGTTCTCCCCCAGTCGCCGCCCGTCCGTCCATTCCCCCCGGGACAGGCGAGCGGCTCGCCTGCACCGCGAAGGGCACAGACCTTGACCCCCACGACCCCACAGGATTCCCGGCCCGGTCGACACCTCTCCGGTCGCCCCGAGTTGCCCGAGGCACTGACGACCGATGACGAGCAGCGTGTGATCGTGTCCATCATCGCCCGGCTGTCTTCCTGGCGGTGGGCGGACCGGACCCACCCCTGGGTCCGGCGGTGGGGCGTACCACTGTTCTGCGTCGCCCTGGGCCTGCCCTCCGTACTCAGTTCCGCCGGCGAGTCCGGCGTCGCCGAAGAGTTGGCCCTCACCCTCGCACTGACTGTTCCCCTGCTGTGGCGGGAGCGCAGGCCCATGCTCGTCTTCGCGCTCACCACCGCCACCGCTGTACTGACGGCCTACACAGGTGTCCTCGACAGTGCCAATGCCGGCGCCGACCTCGCACGTCTCGTAGCCCTGTTCAACGTGGGCCGCTTCGCCACCCCCGGCCGTCTGCTCATCGCCCTGGCCGTCTCCCTGACACAGCTCGTGGCCTGGGCCGCCGGGCTCTGGGGCGACAGTCAGCCGAAGTTCGCCGCACGCCCGGAAATCCTCATACTGCTGGGGATGGTGACGGTGACGGCCGTCGTCGGCCTCGGCCTCGCCACCCGCCTGGTGAACGTCGTCATCGCCGCCCTGCAGAAGGAGAAGGACCAGCAGGCCCGCCTCGCCGTCGCCCAGGAACGCGCCCGCGTCTCCAAGGAGATGCACGACATCCTCGGCCACACCCTCGCCGTCATGGTCGGCCTCGCCGACGGCGCAGCCGGCCTGACGGAGACAAAGCCCAAGCGCGGTGCCGAGACCCTGCGGACCATCGCCGACAGTGGCCGCGGCGCCCTCACCGAACTGCGCCAACTCCTCGCCGTCATCGGCGACGACAACGACCGGCCGCACGATGGCCCGCTCGCCCCGCAACCCGGCCTCGCCGACCTCGACCCGCTGATCGAACGCGTCCGCGCCGCCGGCCCCAGCGTCACCCTCGGCACCGACGGTGACCTCACCGCGCTGGCCCCCGGCATTCAGCTCGCCGTCTACCGCATCGTCCAGGAAGCTCTCACCAACACCCTCAAGTACGCCGCCGCCGACACCTCCAGCAGCGTCCGGGTAACCGTCGCGCACGGCACGGTCCACGTCGACGTCGAGGACACCGGCCCCCTCCGCTCGCCCCGGGCCCGGAGACGGAGCACCGGAAGCGACCGCGGTCTGATCGGCATGCGTGAACGTGCGGCCATCTACCAGGGCCAGGTAACCGCCGGACCCAACCGTGAAGGCGGCTGGAGCGTCCACGCCCGCCTCCTGACCATCCCGCCCTCCCTCTAGCTCTCGACTCCTCCCCCCTCCATTAGCAGGGAGGTACCCCCACCCACTTCCGGAACGGAGAACCCCCGCACATGACCACCGTGCTCATCGTCGACGACCAGGCCCTGCAACGTCTCGGCTTCAGCATGCTCCTGGAGCAGCAACCCGACCTCACCGTCATCGGTGAAGCCACCCACGGTGCCGAAGCCGTCCGCAAGACCGCCGAGCTCAAGCCCGATGTCGTCCTGATGGACGTCCGCATGCCCGGCATGGACGGCATCGAGGCCACCAGACGCATCGTCGAGTCCGGAGGACGCTCCCGCATCCTGGTCCTGACCACCTTCGACCTCGACGAGTACGCCTACGACGCCCTGCGCGCCGGGGCGTCCGGGTTCCTGCTGAAAGGCGTCCTGCCCGACGAACTCGTCGCCGGCATCCGCGCGGTGGCCGTCGGCGACGCCGTCATCTCGCCCGGTCTGACCCGCAAGCTCATCGATGCATTCGGCAGCCGTCTGCCGGGCCACACACCCGGCCAACAACGGCAGCTGGCCCGTCTCACCAACCGCGAACGCGAGGTACTCACCGCCATCGCGTCCGGCTGGAGCAACACCGAGATCGCCGAACGCCTCTCCCTCGCCGAGTCCACCGTCAAGTCACATGTGGGCAGCATCCTCACCAAGATCGAGGTCCGGGACCGGGTCCAGGCCGTGATCTTCGCCTACGACGCCGGCCTCGTCAGGCCCGCCTGAGCGTGGCCGGAAGACTGCGGCTCGGGCTCGGGCTCCGGTTCCTGGGCCGGAGGAGACGGACGGCGCCCTCTTCGCCACAGCAGCGAGCCCCCGATCGCCATCAGAGCGACCAGGGCGAGGGCTGGACCGCCCAGCGTGAGGACGCGCTGGAGCGAGGTCGCGGCGGCGTATCCGACACCCGCTTCCGCTGTGGCCCACACACAAGCGGCGACGACACTGTACGGAGCGATGCGCCGGTAGGGCAGGCGAGTGGCCCCCGCGGAGTGTGGGGCGAGGGTGCGCACCACCGGCACGAAGCGGGCCACGAAGACCGCTCGGCCACCGTGGCGCGCCATCAGCGTCTCGGCCCGGTCCCACGCGGTATCCGGAACGCGACGGCCCATGTGGCCGCCCCGCAGCCGGTCACCGAGATACCTGCCGGTGCGGTGGGCCAGGAAGTCGCCCGCCATCACGGCACCGGATGCGGCTGCGATGACGAGGAGAAGGTTGACGTGGCCGGTGCGGGCCAGCGCGCCGGCGGTCAGGAGCAGGGTCAGCGTCGGCACGAAAGCGCCGACGAGAAGGACCGACTCGGCCAGGACCGCAGCGGCCACCACCGTGTACGCCGCGGCCGGCGAGAGGTGGCCGAGGATGTCGGAGAGCGCGTTCACCGACTCAACCTGTCCAGCCGCGGCTCGAGCTGGTCCGCGGAGACGAGGGGACGTTGCAGATGCCAGACGTAGGCGGGGGGAACGTTGGCCCATACCGTCCAGCGGCCCGTGGCGTAGGTGCGCTGGTAGGCGGCCATGATCTCGTCCACGGCGGCGTGGCGGCGTGCTTCCGCTCGCGATGCCGTCAGGGCGCGGGCCTTGCGCGTGCCGAGGTAGGCGAAGTAGGTCAGCGTGCCGCCGGGATGGAGGAGCTCCATGTAGCGGGCCATGATGCGATCGACCTGCACGGGCGTGAAGTTGGTCAGGGGCAGCCCGGAGACGATGACGTCGTACCGCTGATCGGTGTCGAGCTGCTCGACGTAGGTCTGATGCACGTTCACCTGCGCGGACGCGGCTGTCAGGTGCGGGTGCGTGGTGACGAGACCGCGCAGTCGCGCGGCGAAACGTGGGTTGGCCTCGACGATGTCCAGGCGGCTGCCCCGGGACAACTGCGGTATCAGGGCCCGGGTGACCGGGCCGGTGCCGGCGCCGGCTTCCAGGACTGCAAGCGGGTGGGGTGCCTGAGCCCGTACGGGGTCGGTGAGCACGCGAGCCAGGGACTTGCCGCTGGGAGCTATGGCACCCGTGGTGCGCAGATCACGGGCCGCTTCGATCAGGAACATCCAGCCTTCGGCATTGCGCTGCGTAAGGGCACGGTCGTGGGAGGTGGTCCGGTCGTTCATGGAATTGACGCTAGAAAGCCGTGCCCGACATGCGATCCGCCGTTATGCGACGGCGTCCCCCTACGAAAGTAGGGGGAGGACATCAACGATCGTCAGACGGAACAGCGCACCGGTCTGCCTAGGATGGCCCGGGTGAGCAGCAGAGAAAGCCGCAGATGGGCGGCCTACGGGCGTGGGGCCCTCGTGGCCCTGTGCGTACTGGCCGCCGTGCTCAACGACGCGGCGCACCAGGGGCGCTACCTGGCCGCCGTCACGGCCACGGCGCTGGTGTGCGGAGCGGCCCTGCTCGTGCCCCGGCTGCGATGGCCCGCTGCGCCGGTGCTGGTCACCGTGGCCACGGCGTGGTGGGGATCCTTGCTGCTGCCCATGCTGGCAGTCGCCCTGTACGACCTGGCCGTGAACCGCCGGGCGCGGATCGCGGTGGGCTGTGCTGTCGCCGCGCTGGGCGCCAACCTGTTCAGCTACCGGGCCACCTCCCTGTGGACGGGCCAGTCCTACGCGTCCACGGTGTTCCTGCCGGTGCTGGCCGTGCTCGTCGGGCTGTGGCTGGGCAGCCGACGCCGTCTGCTCCAGGCACTGGCAGCCGACGTCGACCACCTACGAATCGAGGCCCAGCTGCGCGAGGAGGCGGCCCGCATCGCGGAGCGGTCCCGTATCGCCGCCGAGATGCACGACGTCCTGGCCCACCGTCTGAGCCTGATCGCCCTGCACACCGGTGTCCTGGCCACCAAGAGCGACGCACTGCCCGCACCGGTCACCGAACGCCTCGCACTGCTGCGCACGACGTCCGTCGAGGCCCTCACCGATCTGCGCGACGTCCTCGGTGTGCTGCGCGACCACGACGCCGCGCCGACCAGCGCGGCCCTCACGCCGATGATGAGGGAAGTGGGGGAACTGGCCGACGAGGCCCGCGCCGCCGGCCAGCACATCGAGCTGACCACCGACGGCCTTCCCGAACAGGCTCCCACCACCCACCGACTGGCCGTGTACCGCATCGTCCAGGAAGCACTGACCAATGCCCGCAAGCACGCCGACGGTGCCCCGGTGACCGTACGCATCGACTACGGGCCGCCCGCCACACTCGTCGAGGCCACGAACCCCCCTGGCACTCCCCGCACGGACACCGTCGGCAGCGGATACGGACTCGTCGGCCTGCGCGAACGCGTCACCGCCCTCGGCGGGCACCTGAACTCCGGCCCGGCCGGTGCGGGCGCCTGGCGGCTGGCCGCACGCATCCCCCACCCCGCCGGCATCGAACAGAACGGCACCCGCACATGATCCGCACCATGATCGTCGACGACGACGCCCTGGTCCGCCTCGGCCTGGCCGACCTCCTGGACGGCGACCCCGGCATCGAGGTCGTCGCCCAGGCCCCGGACGGCCTCAAGGCCATCGAACTGGCCACCGCCCACCGCATCGACGTCGCTCTGGTCGACGTACGCATGCCCCGCATGGACGGCATCACCGCCACCGCCCGCCTGCGAGCCCTCCCCCATCCGCCGAAGGTGATCACCCTGACCACCTTCGACCTCGACGAGTACGTCTACAACGCCCTCGCCGCCGGAGCCGACGGCTTCCTGCTCAAGGACACCGACCCCGCCGAAATCCTGCGCGCCGTCCACCTGGTGGCCGCCGGCTCGGCCATGCTCCACCCCACCGCGGCCCGCCGGCTCATCGACCGCTACCACGCGGCCGGCCGGCCCGAAGCAACCGCTGCCAAGGCCCGGCTGGACCAGCTCACCCCCCGCGAACGCGACGTGCTCGCCCTGCTCGCCCACGGCGACACCAACGCCGACATCGCCGCCCGCCTCGCCATGCGCGAGAGCACCGTCAAGGCCCACGTCAGCCGTGTCCTGACCGCCCTGGAAGTCACCAACCGCGTCCAGGCCGCCCTGCTGGCTCGCGACGCGGGACTCACAGCCTGACGAGCGGAGTACGGAAACACGGCAGCCGAGGTCCGACGAACGATACGACGTGATCGTCTCCAGGCTGCCGCTGACCGACTTCACCTACGTCGAAGGCCGCTTGACGCCAAGGCAGTTGCCGAATCCAGTAGCCAAGTCAGTCCGTGACCACTGATGTGTTCAGGCCCTTGTCGTAGCGGTTGTGGGCGATCCGGAGGCCTGAACTGCCGTGGAAGACGAACAGTGGAGAGGCGTACGGCGGGTGAGCCGGTCCGTCCAGTCGCCGGACGGTGTTGCCGGTGAATGCGAACCCGCCGACGCTCTTCGCGTTGACGATGGTGACGTCACCGATGTCGAACGAGTTGTGTTCGACCGAGATGTTGCGATGGACGGGAGTCGCCGGGGCGATGACCTGGTTGGTCGGCTCCACGAAGATGACCGGGCCGGTGGGCCGGGTGAAGGTGTTGCCGCGGATCGTGAGGTCGGAGACCGGGCCGGACTCGTACCACTGGTAGGCGTCGGCGGAGACGTAGATGCTGGCCATGGACATCCCGTCGAACCGGTTGCCGGTGATCAGGACGGGTTTGCGGGTGGTGACCAGGATGCCGCGGGTCGGCACGTTGCGGAACACGTTGCCGGAGATGACGACCGACGGGGTGGCCGTGATGTTCTCGACGACCGTGCCGCCGATCTCGACTTCGGCGGAAACCGGACGGTCGAAGGTGACGGTCATGGTGGTCAGCGGCTTGTCGTGGTCCATCCCGCTCGGCCCGTCGACGGCGGTGACCTTCGCGTGCGCCGACGCCAGCGCGGACATCGTGCGCTTGGTGGCGAACTCGACCTTGTCACCCGGGGCGAACTGCGGGAATCCGGCGGTCTGCGGGTGCTTGTAGGCGAGGGTGAGGGTGGACGGCCCGGGTTTCCCCACGACTTCGAGGTACGTGCCGTGGATGTTGATCGGGTCGTCGTGCGGACCGTCGAAGACGCTCCGGGTGATCGAGACCTTCCCCTTGACGCCGGACATCTGCACGAAGTCCGCGAACGAGGACGTCGACCGGCCGGACCTCGGATCGGGCGCGAAGTTCACCTTGTCGATGGAGATGTTCTCGCTGAACTGGCCCACCACACCGAAGGATTGGAGGTAGTAGGCGTTCATCGAGCGCATCGTGACGTTCTTGGACTCCCAGATGAACGCCCCCGGTTCCGTTCGCTCGATGAGGCGCATCTGGTAGACGAGCCCGGCGTCCGCCGGCCGTGCCGCGGTGGTGTAGTCGATCCGGATCCGGCGTCCGCCGAGGTCGGTGACCGCGGCGACGTCGTTGAACAGCGGGTTGTCTGCGCGCCAGGTCCGTTGCGCCTTGGGGTCGTGGATCTGCGTGTACTGGAGTCCGTCGACACCTGACCAGTACGGCTGCCCGGTGGCCGGGCTCTTCTCGCCGAGCCAGGTGATGTGCGTGCCATTCACCTCGTACGGGCTGCCTGCCGGGATCTTCAGGACGCGGTAGGCGTGCCCGTCGGCGACACCGGTGGTGGCGACGGTCGCGTCGATGACCTGGGGGGCCGCGTAGTCGAAGGAGAAGTTCGTGAAGGTGACGTCGGTCGAGCGGATCGACGCGAACGCCGTCTGCAGGCCGTGGTAGACGAGTTTCGCCCCGCGACCGTCGATGGTGACATCGTGCATGTCCTCGACGAGCAGCCCGATCTTCTTGTCGCGGTAACGCTGGTCGGCCCCCACGGTGTTGGACACGTACAGCTCACGTGTCTCGGCCCGCTCGGGGTAGATCTGGTAGGTGCCCTTCGAGAACACGATCCTGACCGGCCGATCACGATCGACTCTCTTGGCGTGCCGGAGCGCCGCGACGACGGCGGGTGTCGAGTCCCTCCTGCCGGTGGGGTCGGCTCCGTAGGCGTCCACGTCGACCACCACAGGCCTCGTCTTCGGCGCTGCGGCGACAGGACTCCCGCCACCTACGAGCAGCGCGAGCGCCACCCCGAGAAACACGAACCGAGACATAGCCCCTCCGGAGCACCCATGAGCCACCAAACACCCGATGAATAAGCAGAGTTGCCGCCAATGATCTGGCCGGATCCCCGAATGGAGTGTCCATAGACCCGACCTCTAGGTCAATGGTCTGGACGAACAAGGGGAACTCACGCCTTCGGTACCGCCGTGCTCGCGCGGATCACCAGTTCGGGGTCGAAGAGGAGTTCACCGACGGGGACGTCCCGGTTGCCGACCAGGGCGAGGATGCTGCGTCCCACCTCCGAGGCCAGCCGGTCGGCCGGCTGACGGACCGTGGTGAGCGGAGGGTCGACGAAGTCCATGATCATGGAGCCGTCGTAGCCGACGACCGACACATCGCCCGGGACGTCGTACCCCTGACGGCGCGCACCGCGGATCGCACCCAGGGCCATGTAGTCGCTGGCGGCGACGATCGCCGTGGCGCCGCGGCCGAGGAGCGAGATCGCGGCGGACTGGCCGCCCTCGACGGTGTAGGACTGCCGGACCACCCACTGTTCAGGGTCCTGGACACCGCGTTTGGCGAGCGAGGCGACGAAGCCGTTGACACGGCGGTCGGCCGGGCGGTTGCCGACCGGGCCCGACGCCATGCCGATACGGCGGTGGCCGAGCCGGTGGAGGTGGTCGACGGCGAGTTCAGCGGCGAGTAGGTCGTCGGTGGAGAAGACCGGCGCCTCGCTCACGCCCTCGAACTGGCCGTTGATCCCGACGAACGGGATTCTGCGGGAGCGCAGGAGTTCGTACGCCTGCGGGTCCGCGCCCTCAAGTGTGTTGCTTGCCGAGAGGAACACGACCGCCGCGACACCCCGGTCGGCGAGGGAGGTCACGAAGTCCAGCTCCTGCACTCCACCGGGGAAGCACGGGCACAGGACCGTCTTGAGGCCGTGCGGGGCGAGGATGGACTCGATCCGTTCTGCGACATCGGCGAAGAACGGGTTGGAGACCAACTCGGTGACGACCGCGACGAGTTGACCCCGCATCTGCCGCTCGTACCCCAGGTCGGCCATCGCCTGCTCGACCGCCTCGCGGGTCTTGCTCGACACACCCTGACGCCGGTTGATGACCCGACTGACCGTGGCCTCGCTCACCCCCGCCCGGTCCGCGACCTCGGTGATGCCGACCTTCATACGGTTCCCTCCGTCACCCCTGGTGCCCACCGGCCGACAGGACGCTCACGAGACCGGCCGGGACAGACTTGCAAGTTCTCACTGAAAACTTTCAGCTAGAACTTCCGTTCAACGTAGCAGTCAACTTGCGTGTCTTCCATGTTTCTTGCGCATGACCATTGAATAGCCTCTTCGGCCCCTGCTAGCTTTCCCGCCACCGCTCGCCCGCCTGCCCGCTCGTTCGCTCGCCGTGACCGAAGACCCGGGAGACCCGATGAAGCCCTCAAGGCTCATGCTGCTCACCGCTGTTGCTCTGCTCACGCCGATGACCCCCGCACTGTCCGCCGCGGCGGCGCCGGGAGACGGCGGGGTTCCCGTGTCGGGCACAGCCACCGCCGCCCGTCCTCAACTCGCCATCCCCGACCCGGGGTTCGAGAACGGCGGCACGGGCTGGACCTTCGGCGCGGGCACCGGGGTCGGCACCGGAAACTCCCACGGCGGCTCCCGCTTCCTCTACCTCGACGCCGGAGCCGGCAGGAGCGCGGAGCTGACCATCGTCGCGCCGCAGAACGGCAGTTACGACTTCTCCGCGTGGATCGGAAGCGCCGGCACCGGCGGCACGTACAGCGTCCGGCGCAACGGCTCGACCGTCGAGACGATCACCCTGCCGGAGCGCCGCGGGTACGCCCGCTACACCATCAGCCGCGTCGAGCTGAAGGCCGGCGACCGGCTGCAGATCGCCTTCGGCTCCGGCACCGCCTGGGTCAACGCGGACGACCTGATGATCTCCCCCGCCGCGCCCGCCGACCCCAAGGTCACCTCGTCCGATCCCGAGGTCGTCGAGATGTTCGGCTGGGCCAAGAGAAAGGCCAACAGCTGGGCCCAACTGCCCGGCACGACAGGCCCGATCAACGTCGACGAGTACCAGACCGGCGGCACCGGCACCGCGCAGTACGCGGCCTCCTACTGGGCGGGATACGCCAACCGCAGCGCCTACTACTCCCGCGACATGACCCACCAGCTCACCGGCGCCCACATCCTCGGCCTCGACGAGGCGAACAAGACGATGCTCCGCTCGTTCGCGGCGTCGTCCACCGCCGCACACAAGTACTTTCCGGTCTGGGCCCTCAACTTCGACGCCAAGACCTACCTGAGCATCGACTACAAGAGCCCGGACAACTACGTGCGCGAGGTGCCTGCCGTCTTCGAACTCGTTGAGAAGGCAGGCCAGGCGTACCTCTGGACCGGCGACCAGAGTTACGTGGACGACCCGACGATGTGGAACTTCTACCGGCACTCCACCAAGGAGTTCATCGACCTTCACAACAGCGCCAAGCCCAACGGCAAGGTCAAGGTCGCCGAGGGCACAGGGAACGGCATCTTCGCGGGCACCGCCAGCTACAACGAGCAGGACGGCGACGGCCTCGCCGAGGCCGGAGACGGTATCGCCTCGCAGTACCAGGCGTATCTGGCGCTGGCCACACTCGCGCGCGGCAAGGGCGACACCCCGCTGGCCAGGAAGTACGACCGGAGCGCCGCCGAGCTGAAGGCGTACTTCAACGACGAGTGGAGCGGCAGCGGAAGCGGCGCCGACATGGTCCGCGCGTACACCACGTCCAACACCCCGGTCACCGGCTGGGGCAAGGAGAACAGCGTGTTCGTGCTGATGAAGCAGATCCTCGATCCCGGCCCGCGCAACGACGCCTACCTCGACTACATCCAGGAGCAGGAGTTGGGGCCGGAGGGGTCGCCCAACATCGAGTCGACGACGTACCTGCCCGACATGTTCTTCAAGAACAACCGCAACGACACCGCCTGGACGTGGATGAAGAAGATCTACGGCCAGCGGGAACTCCAGCACATCAACTCCAGCCAGGGCCCCAACGGTGACTACCCCGAGGTGTCGTTCACCCTGGTCAGTCAGACCGTCGAGGGCCTGATGGGCATCGCACCGGACGCGGCGAACCGCACGGTGACCACGCAGTCGCGGCTGCCGTCGGGCATGCAGTGGCTCCAGGCCGCGGACGTACCCATCGGCACGAGCACGATCACCGTGCGGCACGACGGCGCGACGAAGACCAAGCTGACGAACAACGCCCGCCGTGGCGCCTACCGTTGGGAGGCCCGCTTCCCCGGCGTCCACAAGAAGATCGAGGTCAACGGCGTCCCGCAGCGCATGCGCACCAAGACGGTCGGCGGCGTGACGTACACGTACGCGACGCCGACGGTGCGGGCGGGGGCAACGGCGGTGGTACGGGTGACGGACTGACGTGACCGTTGTCCCTGTTCCGCACCGAGTCGTTCAGTCAGGGTGAGACGCGACCCGGGTGCGGAGGCTCCGCGTCAGGGTGGGGATCATCACCGCCGCTGCGACGAGGTGTAGCCCGAGGAGGGCGGTGATGGTGGCGGTGTCCGCCCCGGAGAGGAGGGGCGGGACCAACGAGATCGCGGTCAGCGACACTGCCGTCCACAGGAATCGCTCGGCGGGGCGAGCGCTCCAGCGAAGAAGAGCGACGGCGATGACGATGCCCACGACCGAGAAGAAGCCGGTCACCACGGCGAACCCGGGCAACGGGATCGTCTCGCCACCATCGGAGACCTCGAAGCCAACACCAACGGCCTGGGCGAGCGCCGCGGCGAGGGTGGTGGCCGCCATCGCCACGAGCGTGGCGATGAAGCCGGTGGCGACGAGCCCGCGGAATCGGTGGGTGTGGCTGGTCGGGCCCGATGCCGGACCTGCGACGGCCCCGGTGTCATTCATGCTGTTCATGTCCTTCCTCCGTCGTTCGGCAACTGGCGTACGGGGTCTGCCGACTGGCGTGTGACGGTCCTGGCCCTGGGGGTGACGACGCGCACTCTCGCCGTGCGGCGCCCGGGGTTCCGCAGGGCGCGGACGCCGGTGCCGCGGAGCCAGAACCCGGCGTCGCGTCCGAGGACAGGCCCGGGCTCGCCGTCGCGCAGCTCCAGCTGCACCCGCCCGCGAGTGACAACGCAGAACGCGTCGTACCACTCCGCCTCGACCACCGCGACACGCGCGCCACCGCGCAGCGTGAGCGTTTGCACCGGGACTACTCCGTGCCGTCCGCAGGCAGGCGCTCCGGCACCCCGAGTCGCGGGAACTGGTCGTCGTGGAACGTGACGATCTCGGTGATCGCCCCGCCGGTGACGCGCAGGACGTCGATCGTGAGCGGCAGGTACGCGCCTTCCTGCTCCTGCCAGAGGTAGAAGGCGATGGCGGGCTGCCGGTTGACGGAGGTGGGGACTCCGCGCAGGCCCTTCATGCCCTCGAATCCGCCCTCCACCCAGTCGTTCACCACCGCGTCGCGGCCGACGTACAGGCCCGGCGTGGGCGGCATCGAGGAGCGGACGTCGTCCCGCAGCATCGCAGCGAGCACGTCGATGTCCGTGGCCACACTGGCGTCGGTGTAGCGGCGCACCAGCTCGCGCGTCCCGGCGTCCTGTTCGCCGCCGGTCCAGTCCTGCCGCTCGGCGGGCAGGTGCTCCCGCATACCGGCGCGGGCCCGTTGCAGCGCGCTGTTCACGGAGTTGACGGAGTCCCCGAGGATCTCCGCGACCTCCTTCGCCGGCCAGCCGAGCACGTCCCGCAGGATCAGCACGGCCCGCGGGCGCGGCGCGAGGTGCTGGACCGCGACCAGGTACGCCAGCTCGATCGTCTCCCGCGCGACGGCGACGGTCTCCGGCTCGTCCGTGCCGCCCGCGGGCAGTTCGTCGAGCAGCCGGTCCGGGTAGGGCTGCAGCCACAGCACCTCGCCGCCGGTCGCGGGCTCCGGGCGGTGCTTGGCGAGCAGGTCCAGGCAGGCGTTGGTGGCGATCCGGTACAGCCAGGCACGGAACGTCGACCGCCCCTCGAAGGTCTCCCGCCGCCGCCAGGCACGGAGGAACGTCTCCTGCACAGCGTCCTCGGCGTCCTCGAACGACCCGAGCATCCGGTAGCAGTGCACGTGCAGCTCCCGCCGGTGCCGCTCCGCCAGCCCCGAGAACTCGGACTCGTCGACCTCGCCCAGCCCGCCCTTGCCCAGACCGTCCTTGCCCAGATCGCTCACGCCCAGCTCCTCCGGCCGCGTATCCGCACTCATCACGTCATCCTTCCGCCTCGTCGTGTCCTGTCGTAGGTGTGACGGGCGCGGGCGCGAAAACTCATCACTACGGTCGGTACGTGGTGGAGAACGAGTATGGCCCGCAGGATTGCGGTCGTCCGGAGCTCTCTGATCAGTTCATAGTCCGAGGACACGCCGAGCGCGTCCGGGTAGTTCCGCGAGGTGGGTATCGAATTCCTCCTGGTGCGCAGCGCACACGCGGACGCCTGCGAATTGACCAGGTGAGGGCGTGTACTGCGAAGGGTATTCGCAGTCAGGGCAGGTCTGTCCGGCGCGCTCGAGCATCGCAGCGAATCCCGGGAACAGTACTCGGTCTTGGCGGGCGAGGATGTCCTGGTAGTGGTCGTTGTTCTGCGGGGTCGGGCTTAGGCGGTACCAGAGTTTGACGTTCTTGCGTGCCTGATCGACGGTCTGAGCCGTTTCGGGATTTCCGATGGTGAGGCTGTCCTCGACGAATCGGTAGCGGCGCATCGTCATGTGGATGGGGCCGGCGATGTTGCGGATAAAGTTGACGACAGGAGTACGTTCGGGGGTGTCGGCCCAGTGCGAATCGATATTCCAGAGTGTCTCGCGATAGGTGCGATAAGTGTTTTGACGGAGGCCGGGGTGGGCGTATGCGAAGGTGTTGCATATTTCACCTTCGGCCCGGTGTTTGTGATAGGCCACCGCGTCGTACATCGCGTCGCAGATTTCAGTGAGGATCTGGTTCTGCTCTTCGGTCAGCCAAGCGTCTTGGATGTTGTTGCAGGCCAGGGAGGCGGCGATGAAGAGGCGGGCCTGGGCGTCGCAGTCGCGTATTCGAAACCATTGAGCCGGACTGTGGGCGATCGCTGCCGTGTAGCGGCTCAGGAGTTCGGCGTTCCCGTGCGGGGAAGACTTTTCGGCGGTGATCAGAATTGAGGAGTAGTACTCGCGGGCCATGGTCTCGTGGACGGCGGTTCCAGCGAAGAGTGTGGCCAGCAGTTCACGGGTGTCATATCCTGCAATGATCGGGGAATCCAGAGGTGAAATATGCTCGCCCCTGAACTCCGTCACGGTGGAAATTTCCGTGAGGCGTGCTAGGGCAATGTATCGCGCACGGTCCGCGTAGGCTGGAACGATCGTTCGCACATATTCCCAGGCACAGGCGAGCGCTTCATCGGCCTGCCGAGGGGTGAGGCCTTCTGGTTCGAAGGTTCCCCTGAGGTCAGGGGGAAAATGCCAGATCTCATTGGTGGTCACGGGGGCCTTCCCGGATACGGGGCCGACTTGATTGATGGGAACTGACACCGCTGAGCATCGACTCGACGGTCGCGGAGGAGACTGGGCGGCCAGTTCCCTTGCGGCTGCCCCGAATTGATCACCAACCCGACGCGATTCAACCAAAAGTCGGCCAGGTGGCACATACTCCGGTGATACCGATGCATACGCGTGCGTACACGATGAGACGCCGGGCCCCAGCGGGTCGACTGCGGGCCCGACGAGGTCTCCTTGCTGGAGTTCTGTTCGTTTCAACCGAACGCTCAGCAGGCTGTCCCGTCCGCCGCCGTAGCAGCCCCGTTCCGCTCGCTGCCGCCCGCTGACCGCCTCGGGCCGCGCCGCGTAGAACCGGCTGGTCGGGGCAGCCAGTGGATCACCTCGGCAGACTCTCCGGTAACGTCGGAATATGAGCCATCCACATCCCGAACTCAAAGCCGCCCCTCCCCTGCCTAAAGGAGGGCTGAGGGTCGTCGCCCTGGGCGGTCTGGGTGAGATCGGCCGCAACATGACCGTCTTCGAGCATGCCGGCAAGCTGCTCATCGTCGACTGCGGCGTGCTGTTCCCCGAAGAGACCCAGCCCGGCGTGGACGTGATCCTGCCGGACTTCACCTCGATCCGTGACCGCCTGGACGACATCGTCGCCGTCGTCCTCACCCACGGCCACGAGGACCACATCGGCGCCGTTCCGTATCTGCTGCGCGAGCGCTCCGACATCCCCGTCGTGGGCTCGAAGCTGACCCTGGCGTTCCTGGAGGCCAAGCTCAAGGAGCACGGAATCCGGCCGCGCACGGTGCGCGTACGTGAGAGCGACCGGCGCAGCTTCGGCCCCTTCGACTGCGAATTCGTGGCGGTCAACCACTCCATCCCGGACAGCCTCGCGGTCGCGATCCGCACCGAGGCCGGGCTCGTCCTGCACACCGGCGACTTCAAGATGGACCAGTTCCCGCTGGACGACCGCATCACCGACCTGCGCGCCTTCGCCCGCCTCGGCGAGGAAGGCGTCGATCTCTTCCTCACCGACTCCACCAACGCCGAGGTCCCCGGCTTCACCACCTCCGAGCGCGAGCTCAACCCAGCGATCGAACAGGTGATGCGTACGGCCCCGCGGCGGGTGATCGTCTCCAGTTTCGCCAGCCATGTGCACCGCATCCAGCAGGTCCTGGACGCCGCGCACCAGCACGGCCGCAAGGTCGCCTTCGTGGGCCGGTCCATGGTCCGCAACATGGGCATCGCCCGGGACCTCGGGTACCTGAAGGTTCCCAGCGGCCTCGTCGTGAGCACCAAGGAAATGGAGAAGCTGGCCGACCACAAGATCACCCTGGTGTGCACCGGGTCCCAGGGCGAGCCGATGGCGGCCCTGTCCCGGATGGCCAACCGCGACCATGTGATCCGTATCGGCAAGGGCGACACCGTCCTGCTCGCCAGCTCCCTGATCCCCGGCAACGAGAACGCCATCTACCGAGTGATCAACGGGCTGACCCGGTGGGGAGCCCATGTCGTCCACAAGGGCAACGCCAAGGTGCACGTCTCCGGGCACGCCAGCGCCGGTGAGCTCGTCTACTGCTACAACATCGTCAAGCCCCGCAACGTCATGCCCGTACACGGCGAATGGCGCCATCTACGGGCCAACGCCGACCTGGCCATCCGTACGGGGGTCGATCCCGAGCGCGTGGTCATCGCCGAGGACGGCGTCGTCGTCGACCTCGTGGACGGGCGTGCGTCGATCACCGGCAAGGTGCCCGCGGGCAACGTCTATGTGGACGGCATGGAGGTCGGCGGCGCCACCGAGGCGTCCCTCAAGGACCGCCTCACCCTCGCCGAGGAGGGCGTGGTCACCGTGGTGGCGATCGTCGACGCCGACACGGGCGCCCTTGCCGAGACTCCCGACTTCCTGGCCCGCGGATTCGTCCACGACGACACCACCTTCGAACCGGTCATCCCTGTTATCGAGAAGACTCTGGCAACGGCGGCCCAGGAAGGCGTCGGCGACGCGCACCAGCTGGAACAGCTGATCGCCCGCGCCGTGGCGAACTGGGCCTTCCGTACCCACCGCCGCAGGCCTCTCATCATCCCGGTCATCATCGACGCCTGACCGGGCCCGTTCCCTCTCCGTCCCTGCCCTGCCTCCCCCCGTCGGCAGGGCAGGGACGGGTTCGCACCTGCGTCCACACCTGCACAGAGCAGCGTTCCAGGCATTGACTTCCGGCACCGACGGTGCCTCAGAAAGGCAGACGGATGAGCGCGCGTTTCGAGGAGATCGACTGGCGCCCGACGGCGATGGGCGACATCAGTCTGCGGCGCCGACGCGACCCGGTATCGGGCATCGATGTGTACGAGGTGAAGCTCGGCGACGAGTTCCTGATGTCCAGCCTCTTCACAGCCGGCGAGATCGCGCTTACGGAACTCGGACTGGCGGAACTGCCGGACGTCGACCCGGACGCCGAGCCGGAGGCCGAACTGGACGTAGTCGTCGGCGGACTCGGACTCGGGTACACCGCCGTGGCCGCACTGGACGACCCCCGCGTGCGCTCGCTGACCGTGATCGACACACTCGCCGAAGTCATCGACTGGCATCGGCGGGGCCTGGTCCCGCTCGGGGCCCGGCTGTCTTCGGACCCCCGCTGCCGCCTGGTTCAAGGCGACTTCTTCGCGATGGCGGCCGATTCGCGCGGGCTGGACCCGGAGGAACCGGGCCGCCGCTTCCACGCCGTCCTGCTGGATGTCGACCACTCGCCGCGCCATGTGCTCCACCCGCGCCACGCGGCGCTCTACCAGCCTGCCGGGCTCCGCGCTCTCGCCGAACACCTCCACCCGGGCGGGGTCTTCGCCCTGTGGTCGAACGACCCGCCGGACGAACAGTTCACCTCCGTACTCGCAAAGGTCTTCCCGCAATCAGCCGCCCATGTCGTCGACTTCGACAATCCCCTCCAGGGCGGCACCTCGACCAACACCGTGTATGTGGCCAGGACGGAACCCTGAGCAGCTCTCCGACTCGCTGCACCGTCTGGCGAAGCCTGCCGCACCGAAATCAGGCCCCGGGTCCGGTTATGGCGGGCAATAGATAGTCGCGAATGAACTCCCTTGGGTTGATCTCCTTGTTGATGCTGTTGTCGCTCGTGTCCTCACTGGTCACGAGCACAACGTCCGCGCTGGGGATTACGTAGACGAACTGCCCGCCGAATCCCCAGGCAAAGTACGTCGAGCGTTCGGAAATGGTCTGCGTCCACCAACCCTCGGAATAGGCGAATACGTCGTCGACCTCGGCGGTCCGGGCTTGCGCCGCACGCACAGCAGCACGTGGCACGAGTTGTCGGCCACCCCACTTGCCGTCGTGCAGGTAGAGCAAGCCGAACTTGGCCATTTCCCGTGGTGTCAGGTAGACGTTGTACCCGCCGGAGAAGACGCCTTGCGGGTCGCGGCCCCAATGCTCGGCCGTGATGCCCATCGGGCCGAACAGGTACTGGTGAGCGAACTGACAGGTGCTCATGCCGGTCGCCTTCTGCAGCACGGCCGAGACGACGTGCGTATTGCCGCTGCTGTAGTTGTAGGTCGTGCCAGGAGCGGAGACGAGCTCACGGCCGAGAATCGACCGGACCCAGTTCGACGTCTTCTCGACCCGACTCTCTGTTGAATCCTCCGTCCAGTCGAGACCTGACCTCATGGTCAACATGTGCCGGATGGTGATCGTTTTCTTGTCCGGCGACGCATCGCTGAAGTACTCCGGCAGATAGTCGGCCACCGGATCGTCCAGGCTCCGGAAGTCGCCCTTCTCGACGGCGATGTGGACCAACGCCTGCAGAACACTCTTCGACACCGAATGAACGTTGTTGCTCCGCTGCGCGCCACCACCGTCGTAATACCGCTCGGCCACGAGACGGTCGTGTCGGATGACGAGGGCGCTGAGCAGAGAAGGGTTGTTCCCGAGCTTGGTCAGCCCCGTGCGCAACTTGGTGGAATCCATCCCCTGGGTCTCCGGCGCGGTCGACGACCAGTCCCCACCGTCGTCCTGGGGATCCGTGTACGTCGGATTGCTCTCATAGAACGTCCGGCCGTTGCCCGCGATCCGGTCGCAATCGACGGCCGCCGCCGTGGCCGCCCCCGTAGCCGTCGACTTCGACGACGCCGCGTCGGTGCACCCGGTCAACGCCAGGAGCGACAGCATCGGCACTGCTGCCCAAGCGATCCGCCGCGATCCATGTGTTCGCAACCTCATGACCGACTCGACTCTCCCCCATGCGAAACGACGGCGCCGACCTCGCCGTTCGGTCAAGGCGAAGGGCACCTTCCAAGAACGGACCGCGGGAACCGGCAGCTTCGAGCATGCCCGCTGTCTAGGCTTGTCGTGTGCAGTGGCAACAAATACTCGGCTTCGTAGCCGCAGTCACACCCCTCACATTGATTCCCGGCACGAGCTTCACGCTTGTCACCCAGCGGGTGATCGTGAGCACGCGGCTCGTTGGGGTGCGACGCCACCGCGCGCACGGCGATCGACACGCCTCGGTTCCGGCATGGGATGAGTCGTCTGACCGGAGCCGTGCTCGTCGCCCTGGGGAGTACCGGCGCCCCGTTCCAGTTCCTCGACCCGGCACGTTTCGCCGCACCGACGTCATGACGCCGGTGCACCACCTTGGACACGGTGCTGAGCGACACCCTCGCCTCACTGGCGATGCTGGTCAGCAGACCGTACTGCGCATCGACGCGCGCCCTGCCCCGAACTGTCACTCGTGCGCCTCGCCTTGAGCCATGGCCCGAAACCCCGCCGCGAGCCGACGGGACGAGAAGCACGCAGGCAAGGGCCACCCGCCGCGTCACCCTGGCGCTGCGGGACGGCCTGACCGTCGTCACTCTCTTCCGCGGCACTTCTGTCCCACCTCTTGACCCACCGGGCAGGGAGGTGCAATCTCTCGTCAATACGCATTAGGTAATACGCATTAACGCGATGCCGTCGCCAACAGCGCCAGGCCCTGCCCGGAGGAGAGAAGCACTGTGGAACCCAGGAAGCGGCCCGGACGTACGCCCGCTCCGGCCGGTCGTACGTCACGGCCCCGGCAGGCCGAGGTGGCTCGGCTCGCGGGGGTGTCGCAGGCGACCGTGTCCCTGGTGCTGTCCCCGAAGCCCGACGGCAAGGGGCGCATCATCTCCGAGGAGACCCGGCAGCGGGTCCTGGAGGCGGCCCGCAGCCTCGGTTACGTGCCCGATCCGGCCGCCCGGCGGCTGGCCGCCGCCCGCAACAACCTGCTCGGGGTCTTCAGCTTCACCGCCACGTTCCCGACCGATGTGCAGCACTCGTACTACCCCTTCCTGGTCGGCGTGGAGCGCGAGGCTGCGGCGCTCGGCTACGACCTGGTGCTGTTCACCGGGTCGAGCACCGGCGGCGCGGGGGCCGCCGGTCCCGACGCCCTGAGCCGGGTCCGGCTCGCCGACGGCTGTCTCTTCATCGGTCGGCACACACCCCGGGCGGAGCTGAAGCGGCTGGTCGAGGACGGCTTCCCTGTCGTGCACCTGGGCCGCCGCGAGGAGTTGGAGGGCGTGGCATGGGTGGGTGCCGACTATGTCGAGGCCACGCGTGAAGTCGTGGGCCATCTTGCCGAGTTGGGGCATCGGCGGATCGTTCTCGTCCGCGAGGACGACGACGCGCCCGCCTCGGCGGACCGTCAACGCGGCTTCCTGGAAGGGCTGGAAGCGGCAGGCCTGCCCTCCGGGCCCACGACCGTCTTCCGGTCCGCGGATCCGCAGCGGGACCTCACTCCCGAACGGCTGCGCGCCTGGGTCGACGAAGGAGTGACGGCCTTCATCGCCGAGGAGACCGATACCGGGGCGGCCTGGCGAAGCCTGCTCTCCGCCGTGCGCGAGGCGGGCCTCGACTGCCCCACCGATGTGTCTCTCGCCCTGCTCGGCAGCCCGCCCGCCGACCTGGCGGGTGAGCCCGAGCCCACCGGATTCGACATCCCCCGGCCGCAGTTGGGCGCCGCCGCCGTACGTCTCCTGGCCGCGCTCGTCGCGGGCCAGGAGGCGCGAGAACCGCTCGTCAGCTGTGTCTTCCGCCCGGGCCTGACGGCCACACCGCCGCGTGCCCGTTCCTGAGCACGGTCTCCCCAGACCCCCGATGAACCCGAACCAGCAGCTAGGAGAAGCGTGATACCCGAAGCCGACATCCTCGTCGTGGGCGGCGGTCTTGGTGGCGTTGCGGCCGCACTCGCCGCCTGCCGGGCAGGACGCAGCGTCGTGCTCACCGAGGAGACGGACTGGATCGGCGGCCAGCTCACCAGCCAGGCCGTACCGCCCGACGAGCACCCGTGGGTCGAGCAGTTCGGCACGACCGCCTCGTACCGGCGGCTGCGCGAGGAGATCCGGAGGTACTACCGCCACTGGTACCCCCTGCGGGCCGAGGCCCTGGCGCTCACCGACCTCAACCCGGGGGCGGGCCGCGTCAGCAAGCTCTGCCACGAGCCAAGGGTCGCCCTCGCCGTCCTGGAGGGCATGCTCGCGCCCCACCGGACGGCGGGACGACTGACCGTACTCACCGAACACCGGCCGATCTCTGCCGAGTCCGACAACGATGTCGTACGGTCGGTGACTCTGGAGGACCTGCGCGACGGGACGCGCCGCACCCTCAGCGCGCGGTACGTCCTGGACGCCACCGAGACGGGCGAACTCCTCCACCTCGCGGGCGTCGAGCACGCGAACGGGGCCGAGGCACGCGCCGAGTTCGACGAGCCGCACGCCCCGGACGAGGCTCAGCCTCTCAACCAGCAGGGCATCACGGTCTGTTTCGCGCTCTCCCACCACGAGGGCGAGGACCACACGATCGACCGGCCGCAGGACTACGGCTTCTGGCGCACCTACCAACCCTCGTTCTGGCCGGGCCCGTTGCTCGGTTTCGAGGCGCCGGACCCGCGCACGCTGGAGCCGGTGCCGCGGACCTTCGTACCGAATCCGGATCTCGATCCGCTCGGCGTCTCGGCCGACCAGAGCGCCGACGCCGGCGACAAGGAACTGTGGGGCTTCCGCCGCATCCTCGCACGCAAGCTGCACTCGCCGGGGGCCTTCGACTCCGACATCACGCTCGTCAACTGGCCACTCAACGACTACTGGCTCAGGCCATACATCGGCCAGGAGGCCGAAGCGCTGCGCGAGGCACGGCAGTTGTCGTTGTCGCTGCTGTACTGGCTGCAGACGGAGGCGCCTCGGGCGGACGGCGGGACCGGCTTTCCGGGTCTGCGGATCCGCCCGGATGTGACCGGTACGGCGGACGGCCTGGCCAAGGCGGCGTACGTCCGTGAGTCCCGCCGTATCAAGGCGGTCACCACGGTCACCGAGCACGACGTGGCGATCGACCTCGTCGGCCCGCGCGGCGGAACGCCCCACCGCGACTCGGTGGGCGTCGGCAGCTACCGCATCGACCTGCATCCCTCGACCGGCGGCGACGACTACATCGACATCGGGTCCGTGCCGTTCGAGATCCCGCTCGGCGCGCTCGTGCCCCGCCGGGTGCGCAACCTGCTGCCCGCCGGCAAGAACATCGGCACCACGCACATCACCAACGGCTGCTACCGGCTCCATCCGGTGGAGTGGAACGTCGGCGAGGTCGCCGGTGCCCTGGCCGCGCACTGCGTGGCCGAGGACGTCGAGCCGCACCAGGTGCAGGCCGAGGACAAGCGGTTCGAGGAGTTCGCGCGGTTGCTCGACCGCGACGGAGTGCAACGCCACTGGCCGGACGTACGCGGCTACTGAACAACCCCCGCGTGGACGGGAGTTCGGGCCGCGGCTCCACCCGCCGCCGCCCGGCGACCGCCCGCGCGAACCGATCCAGCACAAGGAGGTGCACGGATATGAACACACCCCGCATCCGCGTCGGCATCGACGTGGGCGGAACCTTCACCGACGCCGTAGCTGTGGACGCCACGACTCTCGAACTTCTGGGGCAGGTCAAGGTCCCCACCAGCCACCACCACGAGGACGGCGTCGCGCACGGCATCGTCGAGGCGCTCGACCGGCTCCTGGAACAGACGGGCTGCGCCCCTGCCGACGTCGCCTTCCTGGCGCACGGCACGACCCAGGCCACCAACGCCCTCCTGGAGGGTGACGTGGCGACCGTCGGACTGATCGGCATCGGGACCGGCCCCGCAGCGGTCCTCACTCGCCGCCTCGCGTCGTTCGCAAAGCTCGAACTCACCCCCGGCAAAAGGCTTCCGCTGGCCTACACCCATGTCACCGACCCTCAGGACACGGCAGACGTCCGCCGCGCGGTCGAAGGACTGAAGGGCGAAGGCGCTCAAGTCCTCGTCGCCAGCCAGCCGTTCAGCGTCGACCGCCCCGAGGGCGAGCAGGCCGTCCTGGACACGGCACGGCCGTACGGACTGCCGATGACCGCCGCGCACGAGATCACCTCGCTGTACGGGCTGCACAAGCGCACTCGCACCGCCGTCGTCAACGCGGCGATCCTGCCCCGCATGCTGGCCACCGCCGATCTCGTCGACGCCTCCATCACCAAGGCGGGCGTGACCGCGCCGCTGATGGTGATGCGCTGCGACGGCGGCGTGATGGCGCTCGACGAGATGCGCCGCCGACCGCTCCTGACGGTCCTGTCGGGACCGGCTGCCGGAGTCGCGGGCGCTCTGATGCAGGAACGGGTCAGCGAAGGCGTGTTCCTGGAGACCGGGGGCACGTCGACCGACATCAGCGTCGTGCGCCGCGGCAAGGTCGCCGTCCGGCACGCCACCATCCTCGGCAAGACCTCGTACCTGAGCGCCCTCGACGTGCGGACGGTCGGCGTCGGGGGTGGCTCCATGGTGCGGATCAGCGGCGGCCGGGTGACGGGTGTGGGACCGCGCAGCGCGCACATCGCGGGGCTGCCGTACGCCTGCTTCGCCTCGCCGGAGCAGCTGCGCGATGCGCAGGTGGACACTGTCCGGCCCATGGACGGCGACCCCGCCGACTACGCCGTGATCGACGCGGCGGGCGGTCGGTTCGCCATCACCATGACCTGTGCCGCCAATGCCCTCGGCCGCGTCCCCGAGGGCGACTTCGCCCGCTGCGACCCCGAGAGCGCGCGTGCCGCGATCGCGCCGCTGGCCGCACATCTCGGCACCGACGTCTCGACCGCGGCCACGCGGATCCTCGACGCGGGCACCTCCCAGGTGAAGACGGTGGTGGACGCCATGATCCGCGACTACCGCCTGGACAAGGACACGGCGATCCTCGTCGGAGGAGGCGGCGGCGCCGCGTCCGTCACGCCGCACCTCGCCGACACCAGCGGCATGGAAGGCCGGATCGCCCGCCACAACGAGGTCATCAGCCCCATCGGCGTAGCCCTCGCACTCGTACGGGAACAGGTCGAGCGGATCGTGCCCGGCGCCACGCAGGAGCAGATCCTCGCCGTCCGGGCCGAGGCGGAGCGGGCGGTCGTCGCCCAGGGCGCCGCCGCTGAAGGCGTCGAGGTCGAGGTCACCGTCGACCCGCAGACCAACACCGTGCGCGCGGTCGCGACCGGCGCCACTGAACTGCGCACCCAGGACCGGTCCCACCGCGCCGACGACACCGAGCGCCTCCGCGCCGCGGCGGCCAGCCTCAAGACCGACCCCGCGGCGGTCCACGTCCTCGCGGGAACCTCCGCCCACACCGTCTACGGCACCGAGACGCACCGGCGCCTGCGGCCGACCCGCCGCCCCATACGGATCGTCGACGTGGACGGCGTCGTACGCCACCACGCCGCCGACGCCCGGGTGGAGACCACCACCGTGGCCGGCGCCCCGGAGGTGCTGGCCCGGCTGGTGGGCGAGTCCACCTCGTACGGCGACGGCGGAGTACGCGCTCCCGCCCTGCGGCTGCTGCTCGGCGCCCGTATCGCCGACCTGTCCGGCGTCCTCGATCCCCAGCCTCTACTGGCGCTGGCCCGCAGCGAGTTGCGGTCCCGAGCGGCCGACGAGCCGGTGGTCGCGGTCCTGGAGGTGCGGTCATGACGGCCATCGAACTTGCTTCCAGTGCCCGGGAGTTGAGGGATCTCGCGTCCGTCGACGACGTCGAATGGGGCGTACGGCTGCTGGCCGCCACGCCCACCCACGAGGGCCGGGACCGCGAGCTGCTGCGCCAATGGGCCCGTAGAGCCGATGAGTTCGGGTCCAGGCTCGCCCCCGTCCCGTCCACGGCACGTGTGGTCGAGCGGGACGACGGCCTGGAGCGGATGCTGCTCGCCCGCTACACGTCACGGCCCCCGACCGTCGAGCTCTACACCGACACGCTCGCTCTCGCCGAGGAGTTGGTCGAGGCGCGTGGCTGGCGGGCCTGGTACCCGCCGGGCTCGGTGCGCGCCGCCGCGCTGGCCCACGAGGCGGTGCACGCTCACCTCCACCACGGCCCGGCGAAGGCCGCACTCAAGCAGGCGCTCGACCACACCGTGCTGCGCCTCGGACGCCACCGCGTGGCCGGTCATGTCGCCGGTGCCGAAGAGGTCGCCGCGCACGCCTACGCCCGAACCGTCTGCGGACTCGGCCGCAGCCCCCTGCTCCTCACCGCCGCGCTTCGCGCGGAACTCACCCGGCCCGGAAGAGAGAAGTGACCCATGGGTGTCGTCATCCTTCTCGTCATGGCGGCCGGCGTCGCCCTGATGCTCACCCGCAAACTACCTACCGCCTTCGCGCTGGTCCTGCTCGCCGTCGCCATCGCCTTTCTCGCCGGGGCACCGTTCACCGGCAAGAACAGCGTGCTGGACACCGTCCTCCAGGAAGGCGCGCCGGCCCTGGCCGCCACCATGATCGCGATCATTCTCGGGTCCTGGCTGGGCAAGCTCCTCGATGAAACGGGCATCGCGGGCACGCTCGTCCGCAAGATCGTCGAGTTCGGCGGTGACCGCCCGACCGTGGTGGCCCTCGGCGTCCTGGCCGTCTCCGCACTCGTCGGTACGGTGACCGGCTCGGCGCCCGCCGCCATGCTCGCCGGCATCATCGGCATCCCCGCCATGATCGCCGTCGGCGTGCCCAAGGTGACCGCCGCGGGCACGGTGCTGATGGGCATCGCCGTGGGTATCCCCTTCGAGCTGCCGCTGTGGCAGTTCTTCTCCACCGCGCTGGAGCTGCCGATCCCGACCGTGCGCGGCTTCATGGTGAAGCTCTTCCCGTTCGCCCTGGCCGCCGCTCTCGCGTTCGTCCTCGTCGAGACGCGACGGCGGGGCACCGAGCACGCCTGGTCACTCAAGTCCGTCGACTCCCCCGGTTCCTCCGACTCCTCCGGCGCGAAGCCTCGTTCACGACGCGAGGAACTGGGCGACGCGCCCTGGTACGCGCTGCTCGCCCCCGCCGTCCCGCTCGTTCTGGCCCTGGGCTTCGAACTCGCCATCATCCCTTCCCTGTTGGCGGGCGTCCTGTACGCGCTGGTCACCACGACGCGGCCCGGCGGGATGAACAAGCGGCTACTGCGCACCCTTTACGGCGGCTTCGAGGTGGCCGCCCCGCCGCTCGTCCTGTTCATCGCCATCGGCATCCTGCTCGCGGCCGTGAAGCTGCCCGGTGCCGTGGACGCGCTCGAACCGCTCGTCAAGGCCGTCAGTCCGCACAACCCCGTGGTGTTCGTGCTCGTCTTCACGCTCCTCGTCCCGCTGTGTCTCTACCGCGGCCCCCTCAACGTGTTCGGGCTCGGCGCGGGCATCGCCGGCGTCCTCATCGCCGCCGGCATCTACCCCGCGGTCGCCGTCCTCGGCATGGCCACCTCGTACAACCAGGTCTTCGGCGTCGCCGACCCCACCAGCACACAGACCGTGTGGAGCGCCCAGTACGCGGGCGTCTCTCCCCAGCAGGTCATGGTGCGCACCCTGCCGTACGTCTGGGCGGTCGCCCTCGGCGGCCTGTGCGTGACCGCGGCCACCTATCTCTGAGCCCTGGCACCGTCCGGGCCCGCCGAGCCACACACCTTCTGCCACCCTTCTGTCATTGGAGCCACCATGCAGGAGCAACACCTCGACCGACGTCTCTTCCTGCGCGCCACCGCGGCCACGGGAGCCGCCCTCGCCGTCGGGACGACCGTGGGCGCGCAGCCCTCGGCCGCAGCACCCGGCGGATTCCCCGACTACACATACGTACGTACGCTTCTGACGCCGTCTCAGCTGAAGTACAACCCCACCGGCGAGATCATCTTCCCCTGCATCAGAGGCGTCTACGACAAGCTGAGCTCCCCGCTCGGCCGCTACTACCTGTACTACGCGCCGCACGACGCGCCCGGTGGCATCTGCCTGGCCTACGGCGACTCGCTGGAAGGGCCGTTCACTGAGTACCCGTCGAACCCGATCGTCTCCAACAAGTGGTCCCCGCACTACTCCGTCAGCCATGTCTCGTCCCCCCATGTGCTGTGGAACGCGGACGCCAAGGAGTTCTGGCTGTACTTCCACGGAGAGAACACCACGACCCGTCTCGCCCGCTCGGCCGACGGGATCCATTTCACGTACGACAAGGTCGTGCTGTCGGCGTCCATGCTCCCGGCAGGCACCAACGAGACGTCGTACGCCCGGGTCTTCCGCCACGACCTGCCCTCGCGCGGTGCCCGCTACGTGATGGTCTTCATGCTCAACAACACCACCAACCACCGTGACATCCACTGGGGTTGGTCCGCCGACGGGCGCACCTGGAGCTACGACCAGCAGCCGCTGATCCGGCATGGCGACGTCGGCGCCGTCAACGTCGGCGGCCCGCACCTTCTCTACCGCAACAACAGCACGTACGTCGTCTACAACAAGGACAAGGAGAGCGGCGGCGACATCATGATCACCGAGGTCGGCAACGACTTCAGCAAGCGCACCCATCTCGGCGTCTTCTACAACTCTCGCGGCACCGCTCCGGAGAACGGGCGCGCCGCGGCACCGTCCTTCGGTACCGACGGCGGCGTCCCGTACATGATCTACGAGGCGGGAGAGAGGCTCTCGGGAGCCATCGCGGTGGCACGAGGCTGATCCGGGGCTCATCCAGGGCCGACTCTGGGCTGACTCGGCAAGCCGGGGCGCCCAGGCTCGGCGGCACGTCCGGTGCCGGCCGTCGTATATCGCGTTGTGGCTCCAGGGGCGCCCGCCATAAGGTCACCGGCATGTCTGTACGTCTTCGAATGCGTCAAGCACTGCCGGAAGCGATGCGTGCCCGTGACAAGGCCGCGGTGAGCGCCCTGCGGTCAACACTCGCCGCGCTGGACAACGCCGAGGCGGCGCCCGTGGACGAGTCCCAGCTGCGCGGCATGGCCCTTGAGCAGTCGCCGGTCGGTGCGGGCGCCACCGAAGCGGCGCGGTGTGAACTGAGCGAGCGCGGTGTGGTGGACGTCGTGCGCGCCGAGGCCGCCGAACGGCTGGAGGCCGCGGAGCAGTTGACCGCACCCGCGCACGCCGACCGAGCCGCACGGCTCCGCGCGGAGGCCGCAGTGCTGCTTGCGTTCCTCGACGGTCCTGACACCGCGTAGGGCACGGCGAGGCATCGCACTTGATCACGGATCTCCTTGAGGACAGACTGCCGCCCATGGCACTGACAGGCATGGGCGTCGGCGCGCAGATCGGGCAGCAGTGGTGAGCGCCGGCCTGCCCGTCTTCCGCTACCACCCGGACCCGCTCGCCAGCGGATCCATCCGCGCGAGCACCGAGAAGTGCGCGTGCTGCCACCGCAGCACCGGGTGGATCTACACCGCGACCTTCTACACCGCCCAAGAGGTCGACGGGAGCTTCTGCCCCTGGTGCATCGCCGACGGCAGCGCCGCCCAACGGTTCGAAGGTGACTTCATCGACGCCTACGGGCTCGGCGCCGTCAGCGACGAGACCTTGGAGGAGGTGGCCCACCGCACGCCCGGCTTCCACGCCTGGCAGGATCCGCACTGGCTCGTCCACTGCGGCGACGCGTCCGCCTTCCTCGGCGAGGTCGGCTACACCGAACTGGCGGCACACCCCGATGCTCTCGACCGCCTCCGGCTCGACCTGCGTATGGGCGGCTGGCACGACGCAGCCAAGCTTGAACACTTCCTGACACACCTGGGCGAGGGGGCATCCGCCATGCTCTTCCGCTGCACCGTCTGCGGCACTCATCTCGCTTACATCGATGCCTCTTAGCTGGGCGCGTCGCCGGTGAACTCCGCCACGGTGGTGCCGAAGCGCCCCTCGTTGTGGCTTGCCCACATGACCAGAGCTCCGTGAGTCAACGCCTTCCGACGTGCGGCGCTTCGCACACCGGCCAGCGTCATGCCGGAGATCAGGCCGGCAATCGCGAACGAGACAACAACAAGCAGCAGCGACACCTGCCATGGAAATCCCCAGAAGAGCCCGACCGCCACGAGCAGCGCGGACGAGAACACCGCGAGGAAGACCCCCGTCTTCAGCACTTCCCGTTCTTCGTCCATGGACGGCATGTATTGCAGTACACCACCGGCCACGCCGGACCGACCAGGTCCAGGTACTCGATCTCCCCCGAGGTGGGCCGAGGCGGTAGCTTCGGTATGTGGTGTCGTCAGAAAGCGCGGACGATAGGGGCCCAGAGTTCCGTCGGGTGGACAACGCCCTGCGCGAGCAGTTGGCGAACGGAACGTTCCGGCCGGGCGAATTGCTGCCCCCGCAGCGGTACCTGGCCTCCGATTACGGAGTCTCCCGCGACACGGTCCAACGGGTCCTGCGGCAACTGGCCGCCGAGGGCTGGATCGAGTCGAGGCAGGGCAGCGGCAGTCGGGTGGTGAGGCTCCCCTCTGCGGACCCGGCCAGGCCGGGTACCGAGCGGCGCGGGCGCGTGCTGCTCCTTCCGCTGATGGACGCGGCGTTCCAGAAACCCGCAGTGTCCCTGGACGTCTTCACGCTCACCTCCGAAACTCTGGCCCGCCATCTCAGGCACCAGACGGAGCGCGCCTTGGCCGAGGAGATCTCACCGGAGCGCCTACTCGTCCGCGTGCTCCTTCCCTGGGAGGACGAGCCGCTCGCCTACCCACGCGCCAAGGCCACGGACGATCACCGGGTCTGGCAACGCTGGCGGACGATGACCCGCACGCACCTCAAGGACATGCAGAAGTGCGTCCAGGCACTGCGTCACGCAGGCGTGGACGCCCGGCTGGAAATCCGCCGAGTGCCACTGACCCCGCACTACAAGCTGTACGTCCTCAACAACTCCGAGATTCTGTACGGAACTTACGACGTGGTCGAGCGCACGGTCACCGTCGGCGACGGCACCGGCATCGAGGCGCTGGACGTAATCGGCCTGGGCTCGACCCTCTCGTACCACCGTCGAGTAGAGGACGAGCAGTCACACGACTCGATGTTCTTCACGAGCATGCAGGACTGGTTCGAGACGACCTGGAACCTCCTGGGCCAGGACGGTACGACAGGCTGACAGACACCAGACCCACCACAACGCGCCCACCTACAAAGCCATCCACGCAAGGTCGGCCACTGGTGCGAACGGATCCTCGCTGTCGGCGGGTCAGTTGTCGATCCTGTACAGGTCGGTCTGGCCGTTCGACGCGGTCAGGCCGCCGTCCACTGGAATGTGCACGCCATTGAGATACCCGGCGTCGTGACCGGCGAGGAACGCGACGACGGCGGCGACCTCCGCCGGTTCGCCCGGCCGGCCCATGGGCACGCGATCCACGAAGCGCCTGCGGAGCGCGGTTTCCTCGGCGAGTGCGTCGCGGATGAACTGGCTGCTGAGCGTCACGCCGGGGTGGACGGCGTTGACCCGGATCTCATGACCGTGGTCCAGCGCCATCGCGTTGGTCAGGTTCGCCAGGGCGCCCTTGGTCGCGTTGTACGCGGCCTGGGACCAATCGCCGCGCACGGCGCCCACGGATCCGACGTTGACGATGCATCCACGGACCGCCCGCAGATGGGGCAGGGCGGCCCGCGAGGCGAAGAAGACACCGTCGACGTTGGTGCTCATCATGGTCCGGTAGCTGTCCATGTCGATCTGGTCGACGGTGCCCGGAATCGCCACGCCCGCGTTGTTGACCAGTACGTCCAGGCGTCCGAACCGATCGGCCACGCCGTTCATGACCGCGGTGATGGCAGCCAGGTCCGAGACGTCCCCGACCCAGGGATACATGTCCGCACCGTCCGGGCCCTCTTGGGCTGTCTGCCGCAGAGTGGCTTCAGTCCGGCCCACGAGCACCACGGTGTATCCATCGGTGGCGAACCGGTGCGCTGTCGCGGCCCCGAGGCCGGCGCCGGCACCCGTGATGACAGCTACTCGGCTGGACTTCTCTTGCTTCACTGGTGTCTCGCCCTTCGTATGCGCCGGGCCCGGAACGGCCCGCGTTTGCCTCTCCTCGGAAGCCTAGGAATGCTGGCACTGCCCGCACTTGAACCGGCGCGGCGTCCGCGCAGAACGTATGCGCCACATGACAGCGTCGGAGCAACGACCGCGAAGGGGACCGGCCTGCGATGAACAGCACTGGAGTGGAGGGCGACGGGACGCTCGGGGCGTTTTCCGTGGACTCCACCGTCCCGGGCGCCGTACCGCGGGGGTTCGACGCCTTCCTGCGCGAGTGGGAGACGCGGATCGGCGACGGCTTCCCACAGCCGACCTACAGCCCGGCCACGATCGCCGACTTCCGAGTCAAGGGCCGCGTCGCCAAGCTGCGTGACGTGGCGATCACCGATGTCCACGGAGTGTCGGCGATCCGGACCGCCGGCACCCCGGGCGGCGTCGAGGATCAGGTGCGGATGTACGTGGTGCGGCGCGGAGCGTGGACGTTGGGCGGCTCGCATGATGGTGCCGAACACAGCATTCAGGGCGGGCAGTTCCTCCTCCGGCACGTCGGGCGGCCGTCACACTTCGAGACGGTGCCCCACACGACGGCGCAGGTCCTCGTCCTGCCCGCCGCAATGCTCAAGCCCCTGCTGGGGAACCGGATCATGACCGGGTCGGCGGACTCGGCCGAGGTGCGCCTTCTGGCCGCCCACTCGAGCATGGTCCACGCAACGATGTCCGACCTGAGTCCGGCCGGTGTGGAAGCCGCGCACAGCAGCCTGATCGAGCTGGCCAAGGCGGTGGCGCTGCATCGGTTCGACGACGTGGAGCCCCGGTTGGCCCCCGCGCTCGCCCAGGCCGCGAAGGACCTCGCGAACAGCCAACTCGCCGATCCTGAACTGTCTCCACCGATGCTGGCGCGTGAACTCAACGTCTCCGTACGCACCCTGCAACGGGCCTTCGCCACGACGGGAGAGTCGGCGACCTCCTACATCCGCCACCGGCGCCTGGAAGAGGCCCGACTCGCCCTCACCACGTCATCGGGCCGACTCAGCGTCTCGGAACTCGCCGCCCACTGGCAGTTCGCCGACAGCAGCCACTTCATCCGGGCCTTCAAGAAGCGCTACGGCCAGACCCCCACCGAGTACGCCCGCTCGACCCGGCCGACCGGAAGCTGAACCAACTCCGTCTGCGCAACACAGCGGTACCGATCGGCGTCACCAATGCGGCCAGCACTGCCACTCCATCCAACGGGGTGTCCTGCGCCCGGGGGCGATCGTCGCCTTCCGCGTCGTGGCGTGCGTCAGGAGCGTCGCACGGTCGATCGCGCGCGGCAGCCTCCCCCGAATGCGGCACTTCATCGAGACTCCCTCCTTCGGTGTCCGCCCCGGGGATGCCCCGGGATGCCCCGCGAACGCCCTGGGTGCCGACGGCCTCGATTGCGTAGGCATCAGCTCCTTTGACGGCGGCGGGACCCTGTCGCGGTCTGCGGGACTCAGTCGTTGGTGGACGCCCCTGGTCCAGTCACGGCGTACCGGGCGGCGATGGTGCGGACGGCCTCGTCGACCACCTGAGCGACGCGTTCGGCGCTCACCTCCCAGCCCGGCACCAGGAGTGTCGGCCAGAAGACGTAGTTGGAGATCATGCCCAGGAACTGGGTGGCTGCGAGGTCCACGTCCTCGACCCGCACCGTTCCCGCCTCGTGCTCAGCCAGGAGGTAGCTGCGTACGGACTCGAAGTAGGGCATCTTCCCGTGCGAGAACTGCGCATGGGCCAGCTCGGGGAACCGTGGCAGCTCGGCGATGACGATCCTGAACAGGTCGGTCATCTGGGCACGGCCCAGCAGCTCGGCGTAACGGCGACCGATGATGCCGAGACCGACGACGACGTTACCTGCCGGCGGAGGATCCTCCTCGTCAGCGGTCGACCAGGACTCGGTCACGATGGCGTCGAACAGGGCGGCTTTGCTCGGAAACTGCTTGAACAAGGTGGCCCGCGAAACGCCCGAGCGCTCTGCGATCCGCGCCAGCGACGTCCGGTCGTAGCCCAGCTCGAGAAACAGTGCGGTCGCGGCCGTCACGATCTGCGCGCGCTTCTCCTGGGCGACGCGCTGGTGATACGTCGTCACGACTCTGCTCATGGGTCGAGCATACGAGGTGAGTGGCTTGACTCACCACTGCCGCCGACCTAGTGTCACGGTGGATGGTGAGTCGCCCGGCTCACCACTGGCCGCCGCTCATCACTGGTGATCCCGGCCGTTCACCCACGTACCGAAGGAACAGCTGATGCCCCGCTTCGACAACCAGACCGTGCTCGTGACCGGTGGGACCGGCGGCCAGGGCGCAAGCCACGTGCGCGCCTTTCACGCGGAGGGGGCGAACGTGGTGATCGGCGACATCGACGCGGAACGCGGCGCCGCTCTCGCCGACGAGCTCGGGACCCGCGCCCTCTTCGCCCGTCTTGACGTGACCGACGAGAGCTCGTGGTCCGCCGCTGTGCTGGCCGCCGAGAGCGCCTTCGGCTCCCTCAACGTGCTCGTCAACAACGCGGGCGTACAGAATCCGCCTGCAACGATCCAAAACACGGAGCAGGCCACATGGTCGCGCATCCTCGACATCAACCTCACAGGGACCTTCCTCGGCATCAAGGTCGCAGCCCCCGCTCTGCGCCGCGCGGCAGGGGGAGCCATCGTCAACATCGCCTCGACCATGGGCCTGGGCGGCACGGCTCACTACGCGCCGTACGTCGCCAGCAAGTGGGCCGTACGAGGCCTCACCCAGACGGCAGCACTCGAGCTCGGCCGCGACCACATCCGGGTGAACACCATCCACCCCGGCGTGATATCGACCCCCTTCATCCACGAACCGGCAGCCGGCGCGGTCGCGGCAATCGCCGACTTCTACTCACCCGAGCCGTTCGCCGTCCCCCGGCTCGGGGAACCGACCGACATCAGCCGGCTTCTCCTGTTCCTCACGTCATCGGACGCGTCGTTCGTCACGGGGTCGGAGTACGTCATCGACGGCGGGCTCCTCCTCGGCCCCGCCCTTCAGGCCGAGACCGCATGAGCACTCCGGACACGACCGGGTCGAACGACTCCGCACAGGACGCGTCTTTGTCCCACCTGCCCGACCACATCCGACGAGCCATCGAGATCACCCCCGCCGCGGGCACCGGAGAACGGATCATCGACATCACGACGGTGGGGCGCCGCACCGGCCGAGCACGCCGCATCGAGATCTTCTTCTACCGAGCCGCGGGCACCACTTACCTGTGCAGCGGCGCCGGCGGCGCCGCGACCGACTGGCATGCGAACCTTCTCGCCAATCCCGACTTCACCTTCCACCTCAAGAACGGGATCCGTGCGGATCTGCCCGCACGGGCCACGCCTGTCACCGACCCAGCTGAACGTCAGGCCGTGCTGGCGGAGATCGTGGCGGATCTCAATCAGCCCCACGACCCCGGCACCATCCGGCCGACTCGGCTCGAAGACTGGGCCGACAGTCGGCTGATGCGCATCAACTTCCGCCATCGGCCGTGATCGCGGATCCCGCGACAGATGATCATGCCCTGTGGGACGTGGGGATCTGACGAACGGCCAGTGGGCCCGACTTGAGCCGCTGTTGCCGCGAGGCATCAAGTCGGGCCGTCCGCCGGATCGGGCTCGCGATCATCGCCCTTGACCCGCCATCACAAGCAGGTGTTCGTCGGCTCCCTGCGTGGTGACCGGCTCGGCGGGCGCGTCGTACGGGCGAGGGTAGGGGCTTGTCCGCTTGCTTGGAGTGCACCCCAGGGCCATAGCGTCGAGACAGCTGAACCGAACACCCGACGCGTCGACGCGTCAACCCGCACGACCAACGAGAAAGACGGCAAGTGGTGGACAACCAATTCACAACGCATGCAGAACTCTTCGATCTGCGTGGAAAGCGCGCGCTCGTCACCGGTGGCACCAGAGGCATCGGGATGATGATCGCGCGTGGCCTTCTCCAGGCGGGCGTCCGCGTGGTCATCAGCTCACGCAACGCAGAAGCGTGCGCCCAGGCGCAGGAGCAGTTGTCCGCATTCGGTGAGGTGCGGGCCATCCCCGCCGATCTGTCCCGCCACGACGAGTGCCGGCGGCTGTCCGACCTCGTCACCGCCGACTCGGAGCGTCTCGACATCCTCGTCAACAACGCGGGCGCCATCTGGGACGAGCCGCTGGAGACGTTCCCGGACGCGGCCTGGGACACGGTCGTCGACCTCAACCTGAAGTCGCCGTTCTGGCTGGTCCAGGCGCTGCTGCCCGCACTTCGCAAGGCCGGCACCGCCGACGATCCCGCGCGGATCATCAACATCGGCAGCATCGCCGCCATCCACATCCCCCAGCGGCCCAACTACTCGTACTCCAGCAGCAAGGCCGCACTGCATCAACTCACCCGAGTGCTCGCCAAGGAACTGGGACCGCAGCACGTCACCGTGAACGCCGTGGCGCCGGGACCGTTCCCGTCGACGATGATGACTGCAATCCTCGATGAGTTCGGCGAGGCGATCGCGGCGTCGGCCCCACTGCGCAGGATCGGCCGCGACGACGACATGGCGGGTGTCGCCGTGTTCCTCGCCAGCCGGGCAGGCGCGTACCTGACGGGCACCGTGATCCCCGTCGACGGCGGCATCGCCACAACCGCGTAGGCCGCCTGAGCGGCTCTTCGCCAGATGAGGGTGCAGCCGGCGCGGCGGTCCCAGATGGATGTCGAGGTTTCCAGAGAGAAAGGCTCCTACACGGTTTCCCTTCGTGCGCGCCTACTGCGGTCGCATCAGGGCCAAGTCCTCACCCCATGCGTCCAGCACCGCGCCGTGCCCGGCCCGGCGGGCCACCGACTCGACCTGGGCGAAGAGACGACGCTGTGTGGACACGTCGCCCCTTCCTGAGATGCGGTCCACAGCGTCGAGCAGCATGCCGGTGTCCCAGGCTGGCAGCGGGAATCGGGCCAGCTCCCATTCCAGGTACTTGTTGTAGGGGCGGGCACGACGGTCGAGGGCGAAGAGCAACTCCAGCAGAGACCGGATGCTGTCGGCGGCGTCGAGCCGGGCCGCGAGCGCATGGCCGTCACGGGCGTTCTTGACCGAGCGGTAGACGGAGTTGGCGTAGGCGTCGAGCCACTCGCCCGCCTCCCGGAAGGCAACGTCGGCGTCGAGCCGTGCCTTCGCGGTCAGGATCTGGGCGATGCCTCCGTCGAGCCGGTCGAGGACGATCCGCGCGCGGGCGAGGGCGTACCGCTCGAAGCCGGGCATTCCGGCGGCGCGGAACTCTTCGAGGGAGACGATGACGAGGTCGAGCTCTGGAGTGCGGTGTCCCGTGAACCGGGTCAGGGCTGTCGTCGCGCCATCCGCGAGGACGACGTACAGGTCGTGGTCGGAGTACTCGGTGGTCATGCCCTCGTGGGCCCGGGAACCCTTGAGGACGAGGCCGACGACAGCTGAATCAGTGGAGGCGAGTTCGACGAACGCGTCGTACGTGAAGGGCTGTTGAGCAGTCATTGCGTGATCTCCGGCGTTGTGATGACGGGCATGCCAGCCGGGCGACCCGAAACTCATCGGGGTCACCCACACCGTCTGCGGCGGCGCTTGGCCGCCACCCGGAAGATCAACGCACGTGCGGACTCTACCGCCCGCGCCAGTCGACCGAGGGGTCTCACCTACGACCGTCTCAAGCACCGCACGTACGCAGGGCACCGAGTTGGGTCATGCGGCCCTGACACCTTCGGCCGACAAGGCGGGCTCAGGGGCCGACAGATGTATCCGTTTGGGCAGCAAGAGCGGCGTGGCGAGCAGGAGTACGCCGGACATGGTGATCGCGGTGAGCGGGCTCGTGAGGGTGGCCAGGATGCCCCAGATCACCATCAGGGCAGCTTGCATGAGCTTGCTGATGGCGCTCCAGGTACTGAGGACTTGGGCGGTGCGATGCACGGGAGTCCGCTGCAGGCGTTCTGTCGCGTAGATCGGGTTGAAGATGCCCATGCAGGTGATCAGCAGGCCCTCGACGATGATCACGGTGAGGAGTCCGGGGATGCCGGGGCCGACGAACGCGAGACCGAGCGGGAAGAGTGATCGCAGCCAGCCGAAGACGGTCATGATCCGGTATCGGCCGTAGCGGGTCACGAGGCGCGCGGAGAGGCGGGCGCCCACGAAGCCGCCGAGTGCCGGGATGCCGAAGGCGAGACCGTATTGCCAGGCCGGGAAGTGGTACTGGCCCAGCAGGAGGACGGACAGGAGCGGGGCAGTGGCCATGATGAGACCGCCGACGAGGATCGAGTTGAGGAACAGACGTCTCAGTGCGTGGTCACGCAGGATGAATCGCCAGCCACAGAGCAGGTCGGCTCCGCGCAGTCCGGTGGCCCGGTCGCGGGGTGCCGCGGTGTCGCCTCCGCGGATGCGGAGGACACCCAGCGCGGACAGCAGGTAGCTGAGGGCGTCGGCCATGACCGTGATGACCGGGCCGAGCAACCCGATGAGCGCACCGCCGAGGGGCGGGCCCGCCGCGGTCGCCACCCAGCTCGTGCCCTCGAATCTCCCGTTCGCCACGAGGAGTTGATCGCCACGGAGGAGGTGCTTCAGATACGCACCGGATGCGGCGGAGAAGGCGATGCTCGCGGTGCCGGAGATCACTGAGACAACCAGCAGTTGCCCGTACGAAAGCAGACCGAGGACGTACGCGATCGGGATGCTCACCACCGCGACGAACCGGATCAGGTCCATCGCGATCATCACCGGACGCTTGGCCCGGTGCTCGACCCACGGCCCCAGCGAGAACGCGACGACCGCCGCGACGGCAAGCCCGGCCGCCTCCAGCACCGACACGGCAAGTGCCGACGAGTGCAGCACTTGAACCGCGATCAGCGGAAATGCGCCGAAGGCAAGCCACGTACCGTACGTACTGACGGCGTAGGCCGACCACAGCCAACCGAAACTGCGCCCCAACCGCACGCGCATCTGACTCCCTCGTGACAACCGATGTTCGGGTCGCTGAATCACACCGGACCCACCGCCGAGGGATCAAACAACCGGCTCCCGGGCCGGCCACAACCATCGGTTGGGCACGCCTATGCTCGATCAATGGATACCGAGGCGGTGCGATCGTTCGTCCGCGCGGCCGAGCTCGGGCAGCTGCAACACGCGGCCGACGAGCTCGGCGTAACGCAACAGGCCGTGTCGAAGCGGATCGCGACCCTTGAGCGCGAACTCGACGTCCGGTTGTTCACCCGCACCGCCCGGGGGGTCGAGCTGACACTCGACGGCCAGGCCTTCCTCCCGCACGCCCGGAGCATCGTCACGGGTGTCGATCGCGCGATCACCGCGATCAGACCGGGTTCGCGGGCCCTTCGGATCGACGTTCTCGGCCTGCGATCCGCGCAGGCCGTCGTCCTGCACGACTACTGGCGGTCGCATCCCGAAACCGACCTCGACGTGGTGACGCTCAGGGTGAATGATCCGCGCCTGGTGGTCGCCGCCGTCCAAGCCGGCGATATCGACGCCTCGTTCCGCTCGGTCACCGACCCGGCCACGCTGCCGCGCGACGTGCAGATGATCCACGCCTTCGACTCCCCGTCGGAACTCCTCGTCGGCCCGAGGCACCCGCTCGCCTCCGCACGGACACTGACACCGACCCAGCTGCGCCGGCACCGGATCTGGGTGCCGGGTATCGCGCCACGAAGCGAGTGGGCGGACTTCTACGATCAGCTCGCCACCGAATTCGACCTCCGCATCGACGCCACGGGCCCGAACTTCGGCAACGAGGTACTCCTCGACATCCTCGCGGACTCCGCGGACGTGGCAACCCTCGTCGGCTCGCGCGACCGGTACATCTGGCCGACGAACCACGACCTGCGCCGCATCCCGATCGTGAATCCGACCCTCGCGTACCCGCTCTCGCTCATCCTCCCCCGCGAGAACCCGCACCCAGGACTCCGGGCGATCATCAACCACTTCGGAAGCCTGGCACCGCTCCCCGAAACCGTCTGGCGCCCCTCCTGGGCAACGACACCACGCCGCAGCGACGGACCCGCCGAACACACCTGACACCGACGGTCGCGAGCTGCGAGGGCAGCTGCCAGCGCCTGCGGAAAGGGATCAGGGCCTGCGCAGCAGCCACTGCCCGAACGTTCGGCGCCGAGGCCGCACCACCACGCGGCCGTGGGCCTTCTGGCCGACCAATTCCACTCGCAGAGCGACCGGCGTGTCCGGATTCGCTGGATTCTGGCGGTACTTGACGCTGCTGTGCATCAGCTGCAGACCATCGGTATCGACCACGACGCCCGGCCTCGTGACCAGCGTCAGGGTCTTGCCAGTCATGGCTACGTCGATCCGCAAGGTGTCGTGTGTGATCACCGCGTCGGTGAAGTCGAGTGTCACCTCGCAGAACGTCACCGCGAGCTCCAGCCTCCGCGGTACCACCCAGCGCCCCACGCGCTCGATCGCACCGCTGTGGACCTGTTCGATCCGGACCACGTCCTTGACCTCGGCCACAGTCGTGCCGGTCGCGGCCGATACGGGCGGCAAGTCGGCGGTGAGCGTGGCCAGTTCACCCAGTGTCCGCGCCGACAGGGCGGCTTCGAGGCGCTCGTCCAACTCGTCCGCGGTCAGCAGGCCGTCGCCCGCCGCGATGCGGAGCACATCCACCACCCGGTCCCGGTCCGCGTGAGAGGCTCGCAACTCGGGCGACGAGCCGGGGCCGGAGCTCTTTCCGGTGGGCGAAATCTCTCCCGACATGCTTCCGTCCTGGTCCAGTCGAACGTCTCCGCGCGACGCGGGCAGCGGCGCGACCAGAAGACTAGCGCTATATCGCGATGCGAGTCCCGGGCCCCAACTCCCCATGAAGCCAGCGGTCCGACACAAGCCGGTGCGCACGCCAAACCTTCCACTCGAAGGCCACCCACTCGTTCGGATGCATTTCGAGGATTAATCACCCATACAGCTTAATTGGCCTATTGAGTCAAATATGGGGCCGCGGCTACCGTCGTCGACCGGCGCGGACACTCATTCACCTGGGCAGGAGCGGCTGGTGACCTCTTCGAATCCGAATCCGGCACCCATCAGGCTGTTACGTACGGAAGATCTGCTGGATCTCAGATTCAGCTTCCTGGGGCTCCGCCTGGACGATCCGCTGCTCGGCAGGCGAACACTCCTGCGGGCCGACCCGGCGGTCGAAGGCTGGGTGGTGGTCGAGTTCGGCCCTCAACATGTCACCGAGCAGGCGTTCTTCGAGTCCGCGGGACCCGGACTGCCGGTCGAGGGCGAGCCCGCTGCGGGGGAACCCCACCCCGCGCCGCCCGTGCCCGCACGGATCGGCGGGCGCAGCGCCCTGGTCTTCGTCGTCGGTGAGCAGGACCGGATCGACTACTCACCCGCCGGCCTGCTGGGCGCGATGCGCACTCTGCCGATGCGCGTGGTCGACGCGGCGCGGGCGCCGGTCACACCCACGGTCACCACACGACTCGCCGAGGCGATGGCCGTAGCGGATCATCGCGCCGAACACGTCCTGCGGGCGGTCCGGACCCTGGCCGAACTCACCGCCCGGTTCGACGCGGAGGCCGCACTGTCCGCGGTGCTCGGCACCGGCCGCCCCGTCGCGCACCCACCCGCCGTCCCCGCACCGGAAGCGGGCCCGGAACCGAGGCCGGAACCGAGCCTGGAACCGAAGCCCGGGCCGGCGAACCCCCTGGCCGACCCCTCCAACCCGCGCACGGGCATCGAACTCCCCTACCGCCTGCTGCTGTCGCCCACCCAGGACGCGCGCTGGACCCACACCGTCGCGCTCGACCCGCCGCAGCCCCAGGAGCGGATCGCGCTGTGGCACACCGGACTGCGCCAGGAGACCGCCAGGGTCGTGTGGACCCGGGACCCCGACTTCGTGCCGGACCGGGTCAGCCTGCCCCCGCCGCGCCAGTACGAGTTCCGCATGCCCCTGGACTCCCGGGACCGCCACCAACTGGTGCACCTGACCTCGAACTTCGCACTCACCGGCGACCGGCCGCCCGAGCCGGTGGACGTACGCAACCTGACCCTGTCCAGCCTCGGCGGCGGCCTGGACTCGATCGGCCGCTGGCCGGCGCCACCGGCGGACCTGGACGTCACCCAGTGGCGGCACCGCGTGGCCCTCGGCCGGGACCACTATGTGCGGGTCATGTACGCCGGTCGGCTGTGTCCGTTCGGCCACCGGGCCGAGCTGGTCAAGGTCACCGAGCGCAAGTTCGACCATGCTCGTCCGGACCGCGGCGCCTATCTGTCTCAGCGCATGTTCATCGTGGTGCGCGAGCCCGTCATCAACTACGACCGTGAGGTGTACGGGCCTGGCGACCCGCCGCGGGATCAGCTGCATCTGCTGTTCCCCTTCACCAGCGTGCAGTTGCTCACCTCGGTGACCCCGGATCTGGCCGTGCCCGCCAATCTGGACGGCATCCTGCCGAGCGAGTACGCCTTCTTCGCCGTTCCGTACGGCAAGGATCCGACCAAGCCCGAGGACGCGTTCCGGTTCTCCGTCAGTGCAGTCGACCGGGACGGCAAGCTGGTCGAATTCCAGGTGCCCCTGCTGTTCCTGGGGAAGACCGCACACGACGAGCCCGCCCATGTGACCACCGTCGTCGACCAGTACAACAAGCAGGACAGTCGGCCCACCCCCGGCCCGCCGGACGAGACCGCATCCATCGGGCGCGTGACCGCAGCCCTGCGCGGCCAGTCGATGGCGCTGGCTCCGAGCAGGACACCGGGTGACACCGCTCTCGATGTCGCGGAAGCCGTATGGGGCATGGAGACCACCGAGGAGCTGCTGGCCGGGGACAGTGAGGCCGCTCCTCGGTTCGTGCCACGGCTGCGCTGGGCGCGCGGTGTGCTTCCGCAGGTCCGCAATCTGAGCGGGTTCAGGTCGGCGGTGCCCCTGCGCTACCCGCCTCCCTTCGTCAAGCACGGGTTCGGGGACGGCAACCGCGGAGAGGTGTTCGTGGAGCTCCTCGATTCCGCGCCGATGACCTTCCATGACGCGGGCGAGAAGTCCGGCGCCCTGGTGACGCCGAGTTTCTCGGTTGCGGGCGTCTCCCGGTTGACCGGCCCGGTCGCGGCGCCACCGGTGCCCCGCCGCCCAGGCGTGAGCGCTGTGGAGGTGGATGAATACGACTGGTCCGCGATCGCCGGGGGCGGCTTCGACCCGACAGCGTTCTTCGGTGAAAACGCCAAGCTGTTCGGGGTCATCCCGCTGGTGGAACTGCTCAAGGCGACGGGTCTCGACAACCTCCAGGCACCGAACTTCTTCGCCGAGACGGTCGACGCCGTCACCGGTTTCCTCAGCGATCTGCGCCGGGTGCGCGGGCTCACCGCCTCGCTGGAACGGTTGTTCCCGGAGATCGCCACCCTGGTGATCAGGACGACCGACTCGGCGGCGATCTTCGCCGAGACCCTGACCGCGTTCATCGTGGGCCGGCTCAAGGACGACCACGAGGCACCCGGACTCGACGACGTGGAGAACGCGTTCCGGGCCTTCTCGACCGCGCTGACCCTGCTGCGCGACAACCTCCCCGCCGCCGCGGACGCCGGCGTCCGCGGCGTACTGGAACGCGTGCAGCAGCAGGTGGCGACCTGGCAGGACACGGTGGGCGGCGCCCTGGCGCTCAAGGACGCGATCCAACTCGCCGCCAAGGGCGCCAAGTTGCCCGACGTGATGAACGCCCGGATGGAATGGGCGCCCGATCTCAGGGACTGGCCGGAGCCCCCGAAGTGCCCCGTCTTCCATCTGCCCGGTGAAGCGGCCGGGCACCTCACCCTCGTCGTGGACCGGCGTGGCGCGCTGCGCGAGGGCGTCCCGCAGGGCGCCGACGTGACCTGCACGCTGTCCAACTTCGACCTGATCCTGGTTCCCGGTGTGCTCACGGGCCTGGAACTGCACTTCGACCGGATCCGTTTCATCATGCGGATCGGCAAGAAGCCGGACATCGAGGTGAAGTTCGGGCGCGTCCGGTTCGTCAACGAGCTGTCCTTCGTGGAGACGCTGCGCGAGCTGATCCCGCTGGACGGTTTCAGCGACCCGCCGGCGATCGAGGTGACCAGGTCCGGCATCACGGCGAACTACTCGATGCCGCTGCCGAGTGCGGCGGTCGGGGTGTTCAGCCTGGAGAACATCGCGCTCAGCGCCTCCCTCCAAGTGCCGTTCATCGGCGGCACGTTGGAGGTCGGTTTCGCGTTCTGCCGCCGGGAGGCACCGTTCCGGCTCACCGTCTCCATGCTGGGCGGCGGCGGGTACTTCGGCATCGTGCTGTCCGCCGACAGGATCAAGGTGCTGGAGGCGGCCCTGGAGTTCGGCGCCGCGGTGTCCCTGAACTTCGGGGTGGCCAGCGGAAGTCTCTCCGTGATGGCCGGGGTGTACTTCCGGCTGGACATCGAGTGCGGCGTGAAGCTGGTCGGCTATCTGCGGGCCCGCGGCGAGGTCGACGTGCTCGGCCTGGTGTCCGCCTCGATCGAGCTGTATCTGGAGATCGGTTACAGCGAGGGCTACGCGGTCGGCCGGGCCACCCTGACGATCAGCATCGAGATCGGCTTCTTCTCCGAGTCGGTCGAGATCACCTGCGAGAAGCGGTTCGCCGGCTCGGGCGTCGCCCCCGCACCCCTGGCCGCGGCGGCAGGATTCGCGGCCGCCGATCCCCCGCCCATCAGCCCACCGACGTTCGCCGACCTCATGGCCGACTACCCCGACCCGGTCACCGGAGAAGAGCGGGACCCCGTGTTCGAGTACTGCACCGCCTTCGCGGGAGTGACCCCGTGACCACAAGCCTCCCCGGGAACGACCCCGTACCCCCGACCCGCACCCTGCGCTGGACCGTGCTGCCCGACGGAGTCGTCGGCAAGGATGCGGACGGCCACGACATCCTCCGGGTCTCCGTCCTGATCACCCCACTGCTCACCGGGTCCGCCCGACTCGGCGACTACGCGGGGATGCGCGACTGGCCGGACACCTTGGACGGGCTCGTCGCGAGCATGTCCCTCGCCTTCTACGACAGTTCGGATGTTTCGGTCGGTACGGTCACCTCGACCACGCCCGCCGACCGGTTCCCGCCCGCGGACAGCGGCGTATGGACCACGTTGTTCCGCGGCGACACCCTGGTGCAGCCGCCGGGACAGTCGCGCGCGGCGCTCGCCGAGCCGGTCAGGAAGACCCTCCGCTCATATCCCGCGGCCGCGGTCCACACCGAGGTCACCGGCCTGTACCGGGAGGTGGCGGTCGCCACGACGGCCGAGCGCGTCCGGCTGGAGGCCGCCGCGCGTGAACTCGGCGAGTGCGGTCCGCCGGACCCGGATCTCGACCAGGGCTGCCGGTTCCCCTCGACCGGTACGGTCCTCTCCCTGATCGGCCAGGGAGTGAAGGACTTCTCGCTCGATCCGTCCACGGTCTACTCGACTCTCGACACTCTGCTCAACCGCGGCCACGGAGTCGCCGACGACGCTTCGCCGTACACCCCCAAGGTCATGCGGCGCACCGGCAACCCGGAGTACGAGCCGGAGGCCAAGACCTTCGCGTTCGCCGAGGCCCACCGCTTCTTCGACCGCACACCGCCGTCGGCCGACCGGACGGCCGCGCCGGAACCCGAGCCGCACCGCGTCGACTTCCATCAGGCATGCACACTGCTCGCCGACTACCCCGAACTGCAGCGCAGGTTCGGGCTGGTCGTCGACCTGCTCTTCACCGCGCCGCCCGCACTGGCCGACGAGGGGTCGGTCCAGGTCTCCTTCGACGGGCACCCCGACAAGGACCTGCTCCACGCCCCCGGGCTGCGGCCGTTGACCAGACTGCGGTACCAGGCGGGGTCCAGGTTCGAGCCCCTGTCCGCCGACGAGGACGTCCTGCGCACCAGGATGCTCAACCTCGGCTCGGACGCCTTCCAGGTGACCGATCTCGACGTGGACGGCTCGGCACTGAAGTACGTCGACTACGCCAGGGCGATCAACGCCCTGGACCAGGGTCTCCTCGACGACACGGCGCCCGCGCGCAAACAACTGGGCACCGGCACCCCGGCGGCGCGCGGGAGCGGACTCACCGTGCTGGTCGCCGACGGCGAGCACCGGCTGGCGGGGCGGATCGGCGCGGACGGCGAGCGCGTCGCGACGCACGTGGACCCCAAGCTGCACGCGGAGGACCTGGTGCGCGGCTACCGCGTGGACGTCGGCGTCGCCGACACCACCGGCGAGGTCCACAGCTGGCATTCGCTGTGCCGGCGGGTGGGCACGTACACCGTCCGTCGCCCCGGTGAAGTGCCCGTCCCTCTCACCGTCCGGCCCGACGAGGGCCACGTGAAGACCAGCGCGGTGACGAAGCAGTCGCGCGACGCAGACGAACTGTACGGCCACCAGGCGCTGTTCGGCTGGGAGGGCTGGAGCCTGGTCGCGGCGCGCCCCGGAAAGACGATCAACCTCCAGGACCGGCCGGAGGCGGTGGTCCCCGAGGTCTCCCCGGACGTACCGCTGGAGACCAGGTTCACCGCGCAGCCCGGCAGCCTGCCCGCCCTGCGCTACGGCGAGACCTACCGGCTGCGGGCCCGCTCCGTCGACCTGGCCGGCAACAGCCTCTCCCCCACCGCCCCGATCCCCGACGAACTGGCCACGCCGGCCCTCACCTACCGGCGCTGGGAGCCCGTGCCGCAACCGGTCGTCGTACCGATGAAGCCGTTCAACGAGGGCGAGTCCGCGGAGCGGCTGGTCATCCGCAGCACCGTCGAGGACGACGGCAGGGAGATCTCCGCCCTGCGGTACAGCGTGCTGCGCTCGGACGTTCCGGACCACGGCACCGATTCCGGCATCGACCATCTGGACCGCGGCTACGGCTTCCGCGACGAGCGGCACATCGCGCCGCCCAAGTGCGCGCTGCGCATGGCCGAGGAACACGGCTGCTACGACCCGGCGTTCGGGCCTCACGTCCCCGAAGCGGTACGCCGTCGCTTCTTCGCCTCCGCCGCCCGCGAGTCCGGGTCGTTCCTGGACACCGTCGTCAGCGATCCCGAGAACCCACAGTTCACCACCGATCTGCTGCTGCGCCGCGAGATCCATGTGGCCAAGCACAGCGTGGACGACACCGAGCCACTGACCGAGCTGCCGCTCACCCATCGCGGCGCGGGCCTGAAGACCGGCGAGTTCGTGATCCACGACCGCGACCAGCTCCTGCTGCCGTATCTGCCCGATCCGCTTGCCCGGGGTGTCTGTCTGCGCGGTCTGCCGGGCACCACCGGCAACTACCTGCTCCCGTTCCCCGGACCCTGGCCGCAGGCCAAGCCGTTCGTGCTGCGCATCCAGGAGGGCGACGACGAGCCGCTGCTCGAAGACACCCTGCTGCGGCGCCGGTTGACGGTGTATCTGACGAAGAGCGAGACCGCCCGCGTCTACCTCAGCTGCTATCTCGACCCCGCCGACCTGCCCCTGCTCAACCAGTGGACGCTCCTGACCCGTTCCGACTACTGGGCGGGACTCCGGCAGCGGGACCGCGACTTCATCACCCAGGTCAGCGCGGCGGGCGAGAACTGGCTGCTCACCCCTTGGGTGCGGCTGGACCTGGTGCACGCGGTGGAGAAGCCGCTGCGTCCGCCGGAGCTGGACCGGCCGAGCGCCGACCGGGATCCCGAACAGACGTCCGCCCGGCTCCTGGGCAACCTGCTCGTGCACGGGGACAGCACCGCCCAGGTCGCCGTCGAGGGCACCTGGAGCGAGTGGGTCGACGACGTCACCCAGGCGGGACCGCGGCGCTTCCACCACCTGGCCCACCTTGACGACACGACGATTCCGGCGGACGACGACCTGGTCAGCCTCTCCCGCGCCCACGAGTTCGGCGACACGCGGCACCGCAACCTCACCTACACGCCCGTCGCGATGACCCGCTTCCGCGAGTACTTCCACCCGAGCATCACCGGCGACCCGAAACTCGTCACCAGGACCGGCCCCGGCGTCGGCGTGCCGGTGCCGAGCTCCCGGCGTCCCGAGCCGCCCGACGTCAGCCACCTCGTGCCGACGTTCCGCTGGTCACGGACGGTCGACCAGGACACCCGCACGGTGACCCGGACCCGGCATCTCGCCGGTGTGCGGCTCTATCTGAACCGCCCGTGGTACTCCTCGGGCGACGACGAGCTCCTCGCCGTCCTGCTGGATCCGAGCGGAGAACTGCCCGACGAGTACGCCACGCGATGGGGCATCGACCCGGTTTGGGCGGACACCACGGCCATGCCCCCGCCGTCGACGGCCAACTTCCCGAACCCGACCGCCACGGCGACGGACCTGCCGCTCGCCGAGTCCACCGGCCCCACCCCGACGACCGTGTCCGTCACGGCCTACACGCCCACGTACGACGCGGACCGCCGCCTCTGGTACGTAGACATCGACGTGGACCTCGCCACCGCAGGACCCACCGCCTACTTCCCGTTCCTGCGACTGGCCGTCGCCCGCTACCAGCCCTTCGCGCTGCAGGGCCTGGAACTGTCGAAGGCGGTGGTGGCCGAGTTCACCCAGCTGCCGCCGCACCGGACCGTCACCGCCACCACTGTCGACAACCACGCCCGGCTACGCCTGTCCGGCCCGGCCACCTTCAACGAACTCGGGCGACGGATCGGTACGGGCCTCGCCGCGGTGAAGGGAAGCCGACGGGTCCGGGCCACCCTGCAGAAGCTGGCGGCCGGCAACGAACTCGACTGGGTACCGGTCGGCGACCCGGTGGAGCTCAGCTGCCAGCCGGACGGCAACGCCTTCAGCTGGGCGGTCGACTTCCCGGACCGCCCCACCGAACTGCTGTCCCGCTACCGGTTCCTGGTCGAGGAGCACGAGCTGTACCAGACCGACCCGGACACCGCCGCCGAGACCGTGCCCGTGGCCGGCGTACCCGTCCCGGTGGCCCGCCGCCTGGTGCACGCCGACTATCTGCCCGCCAAGCGCGGACTGCTCGGCGGCATCGTCATCGACATCGAGCTGTGAGGGGCCATGCCGACGAAAGCACGCACCGGCTACGCGGTCGCGCTCGCCGCGGTGGGCCTGCTCTGCCTGGTGCCCATGGCACTCGACGCGCCACAGACGCCGGCCGCCGCCGCGGCGTACGACCGGCTCAATGACTTACAGCCGCACCGCGGGGGCGCCGGGCTCTCGGTCTTCCCGACGGCCACCACCTACGACTGCACCGCCGGATTCGCCGTGCGCAGCAAATCCGACCCTCGGACGGTGGGCATGGTGACGGCCGGGCACTGCTTCACGCTGAACCGCGTTCTCGGCTCCGGCAACGACGCGGGCGGCGCGATCGACTTCGGCGCGGTCACGGTCGTGAAATACGAGAGAAACGTACCCAACGGGACACATGACATGGAACTGATCACCGGTGTCCCCAGTCAGACCGGACCGCAGACCTATGCGCCCACCCTCTGGGTCGATCCCCGGGTGCCCAGCGCGATGCGTGTCGTGGGCACCGGCACAGCGAGCCCGGGCGACAGCGTCTGCTACAGCGGGATGGTCACCAGGGCGAACTGCGGATTCACGGTCCAGACCCTGACGGGAAGCAAATCGTGCAGCAGGGAACCCGGACACACCAACGACTGCACCATCGGCCTCGCCGAGGCCACCAAGCCGGTCTCGTCCGGCCCCAGGCCCGGCGACTCCGGCTCACCGGTGTTCAAGATCGAGAACGGCAACGCCGTCATCGTCGGCATGCTCGTCGGCGGAGATCCCAGCAAGGACGGGCCCCCGCACCAGGACGCGGCGGTCGTCTTCCACACGCTCCGGCAGATCGAATCCCCCGACGGCCTCAACGTCAGAGTGCTCACCCAGAATCCCTGAGAACGGCTGGGGGATCCACACACAGACCCGACCCGCCACTACGGGGGGAAGTGACGGGCCGGGCCTGGTGTCCACGGTGCCACACTCGTCCCCGGCGCGCGCGGTCTCCGGAGGAAGTCGTCCAAGATCCAGGGAGTCATCCCTGCTCCGCGGCCTGTTCCTTCGGGGTCGCGCTCATCCGAGCCCGGTTACCGTAGGGCGCCATGAAGATCCTGATCATCGGCGGCAGCGGATTTCTCGGCACGGAACTGGTGCGCCGAGCGACGGCCGCGGGCTGGGAAACGGCCGCGACGTACTGTTCCCGCCCCGGCAGCGCTACCGGAGCCGCCGGAGCTGTCGGCGCCTCGTGGCACCGGCTCGATCTTCGCTCCCCCGGGCACATCGACGAGGTACTGGCAGCGGTGGCCCCCAGTGCCGTCATCAACGCCACGAGCGGAGGAAGCGACTGGGCGGTCACCGCCGACGGCTCGATCCGCGTGGCGATGGCCGCTGCGCGACGCGGTTGCCGTCTGGTCCACGTATCCAGCGACGCCGTGTTCTCCGGTTCCCGGATTCACTACGACGAGACCTGCCTGCCGGACCCGGTCACCCCGTACGGCGCGGCCAAGGCCTCCGCCGAGACCGCGGTGCGGCTCCTGGCGCCGAGCGCCGCGGTCGCCCGTACGTCGTTGATCATCGGACACGGCGGGTCCGACGGGTCCGTGCACGAGCGCCTGGTCCACGCTCTGGCCTCCGGCACGCACGACGGCGTCCTGTTCACCGACGACGTCCGCTGCCCGGTCCATGTCGAGGACCTGGCTTCCGCTCTGCTGGAGCTCGCGGTGTCGGACCGGGCCGGGATGTTCCACCTCGCCGGAGCGGACGCTCTCAGCCGCCACGAACTGGGCGTACTCATCGCCCGACGCGACGGACTCGACGCGGGCCGGCTGCCTGTCGGGCGCCGGTCCGACACCCCCATGCCCAGCGCCCTCGACGTCCGCCTCGACAGCCGCGCGACCCAGGAGCACGTACGCACACGGCTTCGGGGAGCCGGAGAGTTCCTCCGCGTCCACTAGGCGCCCGGCGCGTTACAAGACCGGCGGGCCCTGTTCGATGCGGCGCAGCACCGGTACGAGCCGGTCCAGTGTTTCGCCGGTCTGGATCTGCCGTTCGTCCCACCAGGTGGCCCCCGCCTCGGCCAACGGGCCGATCAGATCGCGGGTCCTGGCCGCGTCGTCGCCCGGTGTGGCACCGCCGAGGACGATCTCGAACGGGGTGCCGGACCGGTCCTCGCGCTGCTTGCGGACGTAGGCGACCAGGTCGCGGACCTGATCGACGGGCGGTACGTGGCCGTGCCTGGCCTCGGTGAACAGTGGGACCACGCCGTCCCAGCGGGCGGCCCGGCGCATGGGCGGGCGGTTCGGCCAGAATCCGGCGACCCAGACCGGCGGGCGAGGGCGCTGCACCGTGGCGGGAAGCAAGGTCACGTCCCGCACCTGGTGGTGCCGTCCGTCGTGGTTCACCGGCTTGCCCGACCAGTAGCGCTCGAGCAGGTCCAGGCCCTCGTCCAGCCGCTCGGCCAGTACCTTCGGGTCGGTGGTGTCGCCGAAACTCGCGTACTCGTCCTCGACGGGCCCGCCCAGCCCCGCGGCGAAGGTGACCCGGCCGCCGCTCACGGCGTCCAACGTGGCCACCTGGCGGGCGAGTTGCTGCGGGCGCCGCCGGGCGACGGGGGTGACCAGCGTGCCCAGCCTGATCCGGGATGTCGCCAGCGCGGCGGCGGTCAGCAGCATCCAGGGGTCCCCGAAGGGCCTGTCCCCGTGCTTGCGGTGCAGTACGTGATCCCAGACGAACAGCCCGTCCCACCCTGCCTGTTCGGCCGCCGCGGCCACCTTCGCCACGGTCCTGGGATCGGCGAAGTCGCCGAAGTTCGGAATGTTCACCGAGAAGCGCATCCCCGCATCGTGCTGCACGGCATCGGGACCGGCAACCGAAAATCCTGGCAGGCCGGTGCGCCCTGCACTGGCGGTCCGGTGCGCCCTGTCCCAGCAGGCCGGTACGTCCTGTCCCCCGAGAGAGCTACGTGCAGGTGTCCACCGAGCGGTGACGATTCCGGGCCGCCGGATCCATAGCTTTCTACACAGCCCGCGGCACTCAGGTCGCGGCTCTGACGTAGGAGTTCTCATGAGACTGGTCTGGCAATTCCTGGCCGTCGCGGCGGTCGCTTTCATCGGCGGCCAGGCGCTTGCCGCGTTGGAGGACCACCCCTGGCTCCAACTGGCCGTCGGCGTCCCGACAGCCGCGCTCGCGGTGCTTGTCTACGGGTGGGTGGTACGGCGGACCGAGCGCCGCCCGTCCACGGAGGTGGCCCTGGAAGGCGCCCCGGCCGCGACAGGCCGCGGAACGCTGATCGGCGCCGCGCTGTTCGGAGCCGTGATGGTGAACCTCTTCACCTCCGGGCACTACGAGGTCGACGGTCTGGGCTCGGTGTCGGGCGCGGCGGGGCTGTTCGGCTTCATGGCCGCCGCCGCGGTGACGGAGGAACTGCTGTTCCGCGGCGTCCTGTTCCGCATCACCGAGGAACGCATCGGCACGTGGATCGCGCTGGTGCTGACCGGCACCCTGTTCGGCCTCTCGCATCTGTTCAACCCGAACGCCAGCGTGTGGGGTGCCACGGCCATCGCCATCGAGGCGGGCGGCATGCTCACCGCCGCGTACGTCGCCACCCGCAGGCTGTGGGTGCCGATCGGCCTGCACTTCGGCTGGAACTTCGCCGCGTCCGGCATCTTCAGCACCGAGGTCTCGGGCAACGACACCCCCCAGGGGCTGCTGGACTCCGCGATGTCGGGCCCGAAGCTGCTCACCGGCGGCGACTTCGGCCCGGAGGGAAGCGTGTACTCGGTGCTGTTCTGCGTACTGGCGACGATCGCGTTCATGTGGATGGCCCACCGGCGCGGCCATGTGGTGCCCCGCCGTCGGCGCGCCGAGCGGACCGACACCGCCGCTACACTCCCCCGATGATCAGTCTTCGGCGGCCCCCGGAGTGGTGGCACCGGGCCGACGTCACGGTCCGGGATCTCCCGATCGGATTGCTGTGCCTCGCCGGGTCGTTCCTGCCGGGTTTCTACGGCACGCAGATCGGCAATCTGCCGCACCGCCCCTTCGACGCACTGGCCTTCGTGGCGATCGCCCTCGAATGCTTCCCACTCGCCGTGCGCCGGCGGTGGCCGGTCGTCTGTCTCGCCCTCGTGTCGGTCGGCTTCGCCATCGACCAGATCCGCGGCTACCACTCGTTCGCGGGCACCGCGCTGCCGATCGCGCTGCTGAGTGCGGGAGCCCATCTGGAACGGCACCGGCGTGCCGCCGCGATCGCCTTCTCCCTGGCGTACGTGCCGCTGGCGGTCACGCTCCTCCTGCTCGATTCGGGCGAGCCGCCGAGCGGATTCGTGACGTTCTATCTTGCGATGGTCCTCGCGTGGGGTTTCGGGGCGTGGCTGCGCTCCACGCGGGTCGCGGATGCCGAGCGCCGCAGCCGTATCGCCGAGGACACCCGCACCGCCGAACGCACCCGCATCGCAAGCGAGTTGCACGACGTCGTGACCCATCATGTGACGGCGATGGTCGTACAGGCCGAGGCGGCGCGCTATCTGACCGCCTCACCCGATCGCCTCGACCAGACCCTGACCGCCGTCTCCGACACCGGCCGGCGGGCCATCACCGACCTGCGGCACCTGCTCGACCTGCTCAATCCCGACCACGGCACCGAGGCCAGAACGCCGTCGGTCGGCAGACTGCTCACACTGGTGGAGCAGACGCGCCGGGCCGGTCAGCCGGTGGAGTTCACCGAGGAGGGCACACCGGCGGAGTCCACCGGCAGCGCCGACCTCGTGGCCTACCGGGTCGTGCAGGAGGCCCTGACCAACGCCCTCAAATATGCTCACGGCAGCCGTACTTCGGTCCAGGTGCGCCACGCCGAAAGGGAGATCACCGTGGAGGTCAGTACGGACGGTTCCGGCTCGGGGGCCGGCTCCCCCGGCGGGAGCGGGCGGGGCCTGGCCGGTCTCCGCGAACGGGTGGACGTCCTGGGCGGTGACTTCAGCGCGGGCCGGCAGAAGGCCGGTGGCTTCGTCGTGCGGGCGCGGATACCCGCGGGGAGCCCGTCGTGACCGCACCGATCCGGGTCCTGGTCTGCGACGACCAGGTGCTGATCCGCACCGGGCTGGTGACGATCATCGGCGCCCAGCCCGACATGGAGGTGGCCGGCGAGTGCGGTGACGGCCGGGCCGCGGTCGACCTCGCCGGCCAAGTGCACCCGGACGTCGTGGTGATGGACGTCCGCATGCCGGTGCTGGACGGCATCGAGGCCACCCGTCTGCTGGCCGGGGCCGGGGTGCCGCATCCCGTCAAGGTGCTCGTGGTGACCACGTTCAACCTGGACGAGTACGTCTACGAGGCGCTGCGCGCGGGGGCCAGCGGGTTCCTGCTCAAGGACGCGCCGCCGGCCCAACTGCTCCACGGGATCCGCACCGTGGGCACGGGCGCGGCACTGCTGGACCCCGAGGTGACGCGTCGGCTCGTGGGCAGGTACGCCGCCCGCATCCGGCCCTCCGAGGGCACGTCACCCGACATCCCGCTGACCCCTCGCGAGTTGGAGGTGCTTCGGCTCATCGCCAACGGCCTCTCCAACAGCGAGATCGCCGCGACCCTCGTGATCAGCCCGGAGACCGTCAAGACCTTCGTCTCCCGCATCCTCGCCAAACTCAATCTCCGGGACCGCGTCCAAGCGGTCGTCTACGCCTACCGCCAGGGACTGGTGACCTGACGTCGCTACCGGGCCTGTTCGGTCACCGGGCGGGCGACGGGACGTGCGCCGCTCCCGCGGCCGACCAGTCCCGCCAGGGAGAAGGCACCGGGGCCGGAGAACACGATGAGCAGGAATCCCCAGCAGAAGAGCACCGGCGCAAGTCCCCCGTTCTGCAAGGGGAACAGGCCGTCCTGCTGGTGCTCCGTGAAGTACGCGAACGCCATGATGCCCGAGCTGAGGAACGCGGCACTGCGGGTCGCGACACCGAGGAGAACCAGAACGCCGCACACCAACTCGATCACTCCGGCGTACCAGAAGGGCCAGTCACCCGTCGGGCTGGCCTTCCTGTCGAGCACCCCGAAGACCGTGGCAGCGCCCTCGCTGGCGAACAACAGGCCAAGGACCATGCGGAAAAGGCCCAGCACGAACGGCTGGCGCGTCGTCAGCCAGTCGCCGAGGCGCGGAGTGGTGGTCATCGGTACTCCTCGAAAGTGTCACTACGGAATCAGGGGGCCATGGACCGCAGGATGCTGGTAAAGCCCCCAGTTGACCGTACGTGTCCGGAGCGCTCCGGGTTCAAACAGATTTCTGGCCCCTGCGCACCGTGATCGTAGTCGCCTGTGTCGCGGTCCCAACCGGCCTCATTCCGCACTGGCACTCACCGAGCGACGGACGGCATGATGTCCCTCCGGAGCCCATAGGGAGTAGCCATGAGATCGCGCCTGCAGTGGACCAACGGCCGCGGAGAGCACGTCACCGTCGGCCGCAAGCAGACGTACGCGGCCGAGGTCTTCGTCAAGTTCTTCGTCCTGGCCGGCCAGCTGTACATGCCGGTTCTCATCTTCGGATGGGGTGAGTGGATCCCGTTCGCCGGAGCCAGCGTCTACCTGCTCTGGGAGCTCGGCCGCTTCAACAGCGCACTCGGCGAGCTCGCCGACCTCTGGAACGAGCAGCACGAGCAGCGGCAGGAGTCGGCTCGAAGCAACTCCTTCCACTGACCCAGCCGGTCGGCGTGTCCACGTAGGCGCGTCAGTGGTGGTCGCCCTGGCGGCCGAGGGTCTCCGCCGGGGTCGCGCCGGGGCGGGTCCACTGGGGCACGGGTCGGCTGGTCGGGCCCCAGGTGGCGGTGCCGTCGGCGTCCGAGCGCCAGTACCAGCAGGCCTGTTGGCCGACGGACGGGTGCCCCTCGCGGACTTCGCCGATCACGGACCGGCCCTCGGGGTTGTCCTCCCACGCCTCGCCGCGGCCGTAGGGAGTCATGTCGAGCAGGCTGAGGGACCCGTTGACCGGCTCGTTGCCCCGGCCCGTCGTGGAGTAGGTGAGGAACACGCGGTCGCCGTCGCGCAGGAAGCAGGCGATGTGCCCCATGCCTCCGCCGACCGGCGCCGCCACGCCCCGTACCGAGTACCAGGGCTGGGTGTAACCCATGAACTCGACGTACGAGGCCACCTCGTCCCACGGACCCGAGGTCAGGACGGCGAACGAGACGCCCCGGGCGTTGAGATAGACGGCGTCCTTCACATGCCAGGCCGTGGTGGTGCAGCCCTCGCACTGCCCCTGGTGCGGCGCACCGTCGTACCACATGTGCTGGTAGACCACGAGCTCGTCGCGCCCCTGGAACAGGTCCAGGAACGGGACCGGGCCGTCGGCTCCGACGACCTCGACCGTTCCGTCGAGCTCCACCATCGGCAGCCTCCGCCGGGCAGCGGCGATCGCGTCGCCCTCACGGGTGTGCGCCTTCTCGCGGACGAGCAGCTCGTCACGGGCGGTCTGCCAGGTGGCGAGGTCGACGACCGGCGGCTTGCCGGGGAGGTCGCTGCTCGCGGTGCCGGGCGTGGTCGTCATGGTGTCCTCCGTGGTGTCTCGTGCCGGGGCAGTGCCATGCGACATCCATACGACGTCGCCGACGCTCACCAGAACAGACTCGCGACGCCGCCGAAACTCATCGCGGCAGGGAGCACCCTCGGCCGCCCGAGGCCCCGGCATCCACGGCTGCCACGATCAGTGCGGCTGACGTAGGCCCGCGACGAGGAGTTCGACCAGTCGGCGTGCGTCGTAGCGGGAATCGCTGTCGGCGCCGATGCAGAGGTTTCCGACGCCGCGCATGAGCTGGTAGGCGGTGAGGTCGGAGCGGATCTCGCCGGAGGCGGCGGCAGCGTCGAGGAGCTGGGTGCAGACCGGCAGAAGGCGGTCGAGGAAGTAGGAGTGCAGCGTTTCGAAACCGGCGTTGTCGGTCTGCAGCGCGGCCGCGAGTCCGTGCTTGGTGACCAGGAAGTCGACGAAGAGATCGACCCACTGCCCGAGGGCGGCGTGCGGTGTCGGGCTGCTCTCCAGCAGGGCCGGGCCGGCCTCGGCGCAGGCCTCGACCTGGTGCCGGTACACGGCGATGACGAGATCCGCCCGAGTCGGGAAGTGGCGGTAGATCGTGCCCAGCCCGACGCCCGCCTTGGCCGCGATGTCACGTACCGGCGCCTCCACACCCGACGTGACGAAGACCGCGGCGGCCGCGTCGAGCAGGGTCTCCTTGTTGCGCCGGGCGTCCTTCCGCTTGGACTGGGCCGCACGCCCCGTGCCCTCGTCGCTGTCGTTCACCGCGCCACCCTCCGCCGTCGAGCTTGCCAAACGGAACACTGTTCCGTATCTTTCCGGAACGAGGTTCCGTTTGCTCATGATGCCAGAGCGGGGGCCTCACAACCAAGCCATGCAGTGACACCACGCTTCACCCGCAATGGAGGATCACGGTCATGCAGTACCGCACCTTGGGCCGCACCGGTGTGCAGGTCAGCTCCCTCGCGCTCGGCGCGATGAACTTCGGCAGGATCGGGCGCACCACGCAGGAGGAGGTCACCGCTGTCGTCGACGCCGCCATCGAGGGCGGAATCAATGTCATCGACACGGCTGACGCGTACAGCGGCGGCGAGTCCGAGGAGATGGTCGGCAAGGCCATCGCCGGCCGCCGCGACGACCTCGTGCTGGCCACGAAGGCGACCCTGCCGATGGGCGACGAGCGCAACCATCGGGGCAGCTCACGCCGCTGGCTGGTCACCTCGCTGGACAACAGTCTGCGCCGCCTCGGTGTCGATCACGTCGATCTCTACCAGATCCACCGGTGGGACCCGACGACCAGCGACGAGGAGACGCTGTCGGCCCTGACCGACCTCCAACGCGCGGGAAAGATCCGCTACTTCGGCTCCTCGACCTTTCCGGCGTACCGGATCGTGCAGGCACAGTGGGCCGCCCGCGAGCACCACCTGAGCCGCTACGTCACCGAACAGCCCAGCTACTCGATCCTGCAACGCGGAATCGAGACCCACGTCCTGCCCGTGACCGAGGAGTACGGGCTCGGAGTGCTGGCATGGAGCCCGCTGGCCTCGGGCTGGCTGTCGGGGGCGATCCGCGAGGGCCGGGACATCGCCACCAGCCGCTCGACGTTCATGCCGCAGCGCTTCGACACCGCCATCCCCTCCAACCGGGCCAGGCTCGACGCCGTCGAGCGGCTGGCCGCAGTCGCCGACGAGGCCGGCCTGACCATGATCCAGCTCGCGCTCGGATTCGTGACCGCCCACCCCGCCGTGACCAGCGCGCTCATCGGTCCCCGCACGCTGGACCATCTGCGCTCGCAGCTCGCCGCGGCCGACACCGTGCTCACGGCCGACGTGCTGGACGCCATCGACACCATCGTCGCCCCCGGAGTCGACCTGGCCGCACACGAGAAGAACGACACTCCGCCGGCCCTGCTCGACCCGGCACTACGACGCCGCTGACGACCTGGCTCGCGACGACGCGGCCACGTCAGGCTCATCCGCGCTCGCGGAGGTACGCCTCCAGCTCGGCGGCCCCGGTCAGCATCGCGCGCCCGCGGGTCGATACCCGTCCTCGCCAGTCGGACAGCGCGGCCTCCAGCGGCCCCAGCCCGCCGGCCGACCGCACCTGGGCGATCAGCGGGGCGATCTGCTCCAACAGGTAGCCGCCCCGCCTGAGTTGGTGGGACAGCCGGGCATCCCGTATGTCGGACTCGTCGTAGACGCGGTACCCGGTCAGCGCGTCGCGGCGTGGGCGCACCAGCCCGGCGCGCTCCCATTTGCGCAGGGTCGCGGGCCGGATCCCGAGTTCTTCCGCCAGCGGCCCGATGAACCTGTCGACGGGCCCGGGGCTCGCGTCGGGTCCAGCGCCCGCATCGCTCCCGTACGCCGTGGTGGGCTCCAGGTCGCGGAGGGCGCTCTCCACGGTCTGGAGGGTCCGCCGGTCGTCGAGGAGCTGGGCGTGGCTGTCATCGATGAGACGGAACGCCTCATCGATCGCGCCCTGGTTCACGGCCCGCATGATCGACGTCGCCGTCTGATGGCCGTGGCCGGGCACGAGGGCGAGAAACGCGCGCAGGGCCCCCGCGTGCAGAGAGGTATAGGTGCGGTAGCCGGTGGGTGTGCGGTCAGCGGCCGGGAGGATGCCGGCCTCCTCGTAGTTTCTGACCGCCTGCGTGGACAGACCGTGCCCGCGCGCGAGATCAACCGGCCTGAGCCGCCCGCTGTTTTGAAGGTTTCTCCCCATGTCCCTGCCGATATCGCGCACAAGTTTCAACCGGAGGTTCAACGATACCGTTTAAGGCATGGCTACTGACATCAAGGACGCCGTCCACGCCTTCGACGCTGCCGCCGTCATGAGGCTGCTTCCGACCCGTCCCCGGCTGCTCGCGCTGGGCGAGCCCACCCACGGCGAGGACACGCTGCTCGACCTGCGCAACGAACTCTTCCGGCAGCTCGTCGAGCATGAGGGCTACACGACGATCGCGATCGAGAGCGACTGCATGATGGGCCTGGTCGTGGACGACTACGTCGCCTCGGGCACAGGCACTCTCGACGAGGTCATGGAGCACGGGTTCAGCCACGGTTGGGGCGCGTCCGCGGGCAACCGCGAGCTCGTGCGCTGGATGCGCGCCCACAACGAGGGCAGGCCCGCGTCCGAGCGGCTCCACTTCGCCGGTTTCGACGGCCCGCTGGAGATCACCGCCGCCGCGAGCCCCCGGCAGGCCCTCACCGCACTCCACGCCTACCTCACGGCCCGGGTGGACGCGGGCCTGCTCCCCTGCACCGCGGAAACACTCGACGGCCTGCTCGGCGCCGACGACCGGTGGACGAATCCCGCCGCGATGATGGACCCGTCCCAGTCCATGGGGCAGTCCGCCGAGGCCGGTCGACTACGACTCCTCGCCGACGACCTGGTGGCGCTGCTGGACGCGCAGACACCACACCTGATCACGACGACCTCGCGGGACGACTTGGACCGCGCACGCCTGTACGCACGAACCGCGACCGGCCTCCTGCGCTACCACCACTGGATGGCCGACCCCTCCCCCGCCCGCATGACACGGCTGTGCGCGCTGCGGGACCTGATGATGTCCCACAACCTCCTGGCCCTCGCCGCCCGGGGACCAGCACTCCTCCACGCCCAGAACTCCCATCTCCAGCGGGAGAAGAGCTCCATGCAGATGTGGCAGGGCCGGGTGGAGTGGTGGAGCGCCGGTGCCCTGGTGAGCGCCCAACTCGGCAAGGAGTACGCCTTCGTGTCCACGGCCCTCGGCACGATCCGCCACCAGGGAGTGGACACCCCACCACCGAACACCCTCGAAGGCCTCCTCTATGAACTCCCGGACGACCGCTACGTCATCAACCCCCCACAACTGACCACCACCCTCGCCGACACACCCCCCGCACCCCGCGTCTCCCCCTGGTTCGGCTACGCCCCGTTCGACCCGGCCCACCTGGCGAACAGCGACGGCATCGTGTTCGTCAGGGACGTCACGCGGAGCTAGTGCGACCATCATCGGCAGTCCGGCCAGTCGGAGGCCCTGACAATGCCCCTCCCGTCTAGAGGGAGAACCGCTCCTTGCCCAACAGCGGGCGTACCCGAGTGCGGAAGCCCCCCGTGCGGAACGGTGTCTGGAGCAGGCCCGGGTGCAGGTGTTGGGCGATGGCTGCGGTGATCATGCCTTGGTCGAGGGCGAGGACGAAGTCGCTTACGCGGCCGGTGGTGACGTCGACGGCGTCGCGGAAGCCGTAGCGGTCGTCGTAGGCGCCGAAGGCGCGGTCGAGGGCGCGGAGGTTGGTGAGGGCCTCGGTCGGGGCCTGGGGCAGGGCGAGGAAGGAGGCGTGCGGGGTGACGACGCCCAGGGAGTTGTAGCCGTCCTCCTGCATGCCTATCGCGTCGACGCCGTATTCGCGATAGCCGCCGGCGGGGATGGAGGCCGGGGAGAAGCCCCAGTAGCCGTAATCCTCCTCGATCAGGCCGTGTTCGATCTGGCTGCGGACGTAACGGCGGTGGGTGGTGCCCCAGGCGCGTGGGGACCACTCCGATTCGGGCACGAACAGCGGGACCATCAGTGCCTCGAACATGGAGCCACCCCAGGTGGGGACGAGCTTCCGGCCGCGGTAGGTGTAGTGGCCCTCCCAGACGCGTACGCCGTCGATCTCGACGTACTCGCCCTGCGGTTCCTGCTCCTGGCCCATGCCCGGGAGCAGGGTGCGCATCAGGTGCCAGTAGTGCTCGCCGGGCAGTGAGCCGTCGGCGATGCCGAGGTAACTGGCCATACGGGGCTCGGTGTTGAGGGCGCCGTAGTGGTGGCCGGTGGGTTCGCCCTTGCCCGGCTTGTCCGGCCAGAAGCCGCCTCGCAGTTGTCCGGGGCCGGCGACCGGGTCGGCCGGGTCGTAGGGGGTGTAGTAGTACGACCAGTCGGCGTCGGCGAGGAGGGCGGCGATGCGGGGGCGCAGGCCCGGGTGGGCGTGCGCGGCGATGCGCAGGCCGGTCACCAGCCACGCGTTGTCGACGCTGGACAGGAACGGACGCACTGGGTCGCCGGTCTCCGGCCAGGTCGTCAGCAGTGAACCGTCGTGCGCGTCATACCAGTTGAACCAGAAGCCGTGGGCTCGCTCCAGTCGTTCCACGGCGGCGACCGTGCGGGCCAGCCGACTGCGCATGGTGGCGGCGGAGATGACGCCCAGTCCGGCGGCTGCGACGGTGGACCACAGGCCGCAGCCGATGTTGGTCGGCGAGGTCTGCGCGGACGGTACCGGCGTGCCACTCCCGCTGACGTCGATCTTGTCGGCGGCCAGGCCGAATTCAGTCGTCATGGCCTCCATGGAGCGGTGGGTCGCGACGAACCAGTCGCGCAACAGACGGCGTTCGGTGTCGGTCCGTACGGCTGGGGCGGCGTTGGCCGCGGTGGCGGTAGTTGCGGTGAGGGACGTGGCGCAGGTGGCCGCGGCGGTGGACGCGGCGGCGGTGATGAGGAAGCTACGACGGTTCATGCGGCTCTGACTCCTGTGCTGTGGGAAGGCAGGCAGGCGGAAAGGTGCGTGTCCGTGGTGCGCGGTGATGCGGCGGTTCGGTGGTTCGGTGGTGCCGGGTTGTGGTGGGTGCGGGAGGGGCGCGTTCGTACGCGTGCGAGAGGAGGCGGGAGCCGGCCGGTGTCAGGTGCCGGCCGGCTCCCGGGTCTTGAGAGGCGTCAGGACTCGGCGCGCGGCAGGGCGCGGTCGCGGCCCAGGCCGCCGAGCCAGACGGCGGACGGCTTCGCGGTGCGCTCGAAGGTGGTCGGGTCCACGGCGATCAGTCCGAAGGTCGGCTTGAAGGAGCCCCATTCGTAGTTGTCCAGGGCGCTCCACGCAAGGTAGCCCTGGACGTTCAGGCCGTCCTCGATGGCGGCGGCGACCGCCCCGAGGGCGCCGGTGTAGTAGTCGACGCGACGGCTGTCGTCCGCGGTGGCGATGCCGTTCTCGGTGACGATCAGGGGTGTGTCGTCGCCGATGACTTCGGCGGTGTGGCGCAGGGCGTGGCCGACGGCGGTCGGGTAGTACTCCCACTGTGTGAGGGTGCGTTCGACGTCGTCGGGGGCCGGGACGGGACCTTCGGAGGCGATCTTGGTTCGGGTGTAGGACTGCACGCCGATCCAGTCGTCGCCACGGGCGGCCTCGATGAAGACGTCCTCGCGGGGGTGGCGGTAGTCGGCCGTGACCTGCTCGGCGCCGGGCAGGGCCTGGTAGACCTGGTTGGCGATGGTCCAGCCGACCTCGACGTCGGGGTGCTGGGCACGGATGGTCTTGACGGCGGCCTGGTGTGCGGCGATCACCGCGCGGGTGGTCTCCTCGTCGGGAGTGGGCAGGCCCGCGGGCGGGAAGCCCTTGTCCCCGGCCTTCGCGGCTCCTGCCATGACGGCGATCATGTTCGGCTCGTTGATGGTGCACACGTGCCGTACGCCGTCGGCGATGACGGGCGCGCACTCCTCGACGTAACGGGCGAAGAGGTCGACGGCGCCGTCGGCGGTCCAGCCGCCGAAGTCCTCGAACCACTGCGGAACGGTGAAGTGGTGCAAGGTCACCATGGGACGCAGCCCGCGGGCGAGAGCCCCGTCGACCATACGGCGGTAGTGGGCGATCTCGGCGCGGGAGAAGGTGCCGCGGACCGGCTCGATGCGTGCCCACTCGATGCTGAACCGGTAGTCGGTGAAGCCCAGTTCGGCGAGCAGGTCCATGTCCTGCTCCCAGCGGTGGTAGCTGTCGCAGGCGTCCAGGCTGGGCTCGGCGATCCCGGCCGCGGGGTCGTGCTCCTTGCGCCACCAGTCGCTGTTGACGTTGTTGCCCTCGATCTGGTGGGCGGCGGTGGAGGCGCCCCACAGGAAGCCGTCGGGGAAGCGGGTGGTGGTGTGCGTCATCGTCCGTTTCTGTCCTTCTGATGTGGGGGTGGTGGCACGGCGACCGGCCCGGTGGGCGCGGCGAAGCGACCGGCGGGTGCGGGAGGCCGGGAGAAGCGGGTGCGGGAAGGCCGAGGGAAGAGGCGCCGGGCGGCGCTACTTCAGGCCCGCGGTGGCGATGCCCTGCGTGAAGTGCCGTTGCAGGACGATGAAGACGGCCAGGACCGGAAGTACGACGAGGAGTGAGCCGGCCATGAGCATGCCGTTGCCGCCCCCGACCGTGCGGTTGGGATCATTGGCGAAGGTCGCCAACGCCACCGGCAGGGTGTACTTGTCCGGGTCGTTGGTGGCGATCAGGGGCCAGATGAAGTTGTTCCAGGAGCCGAGGAAGGTGAAGATCGTCAGGGTCGCGAGGGCGGGCTTGACCAGCGGGATCACGATCCGCCAGAAGATGTACCACTCCCCCGCGCCGTCGAGGCGGGCCGCCTCCAGCAATTCGTCGGGCACGGAGAGCATGAACTGGCGCATCAGGAACACCCCGAACGCGCCCGCTGCGAAGGGCAGTACGAGTCCGGCGTACGTGTCGATCAGGCCGAGGCCGTTCATGAGCACGTACAGCGGCAGGATCATGAGGTTGCCGGGGACCATCAGGGCGGCGAGCACGATCGCGAAGACCTTGGAGCGCCCGGTGAAGTCGAGCTTGGCCAGCGCGTAGCCGAGCATGGAGCAGAACAGCAGGTTGCTGACGGTCACCAGGACGGCCACGATCAGCGAGTTGAGGAAGTACTGCGGCATGTCGAGCTGGTCGAGCAGGGCCGCGAAGTTGTCCAGCGTCCACCGGGAGGGGATCCACACGGGCGGGCTCGCCGTGAGGTCCTGCTTCGTCTTGAAAGCGGACAGCGCCATCCACAGGAACGGGGCGGCCATCACCAGCAGTGCGACCGAGGCGATCGTGTAGAGCAGCGGGGTGCGCATCCGTCCGGTGCGGCGGCGGGTCCGGGCCTTGGTGGCCGTGTCGGCGGTCATCGGGTGTTGTCCTTCAGCAGTCGGAGCTGGAGCACCGTGATGCCCATGATCACGACGAACAGGACGTATGCCATGGCGCTGGCGTAGCCCATGTGGAAGAAGTTGAAGCCCTCGCGGTACATGTCGAGCGACACCGTCAGCGTGGAGTCGGAGGGACCGCCCTGGGTCATCACGAAGGGCTCCTCGAAGACGTTGAGATAGCCGATGGTGGTGATGACCGTGGCGTACAGCAGGGTGGGCCGCAGCAACGGGACGGTGATGCCGCGCAGTTCCTGCCAGGCACCGGCGCCGTCGAGGCGGGCCGCCTCGCGGACCTCGGCCGGGATCGCCTGGAGGCCGGCGATGCACAGCACCATCACGGTGCCGAGGTTGCGCCATACGGCCATGGTGATCAGGGACGGCATGGCCCAGGTCTCCGAGCCGAGGAAGTCCGGTGCGGTCAGGCCGACTTCGGAGGCGAGGGAGGCGATCAGCCCGTCGGAAGGGTCGAGCACGAAGCGCCAGACGACGGCCACGGCGACGATGGTCGTGACGACCGGCGCGTAGAAGCCGACCCTGAACAACGTACGGGCCCGGTCGATGCCGTTGTTCAGCAGGATCGCCGCCAGCAGTCCGAGGACGATGGTCGCGGGGACGCCGACGACCACGAAGTAGGCGGTGTTGAACAGGGCCTTGAGGAACTTGTCGTCCTGAAAGAGCTGGGTGTAGTTGTCCAGGCCGACGAACTCCGCCTCCAGCGGGCGGGTGACGTTGCGGGCGCCGAAGTCGGTGAAGCTCATCAGGAGCGTGGCGACGATCGGGAAGAGCATGAAGACGCCGAACAGCACCAGGAACGGCGTGGAGAACAGCCATCCGGTCAGATTGTGCTTGCTCAGTGAGCGGCGGCCCCGGCGGGTGCGACCGGATTTCCCGCCGCTGTCGGGACTCTTGTCGACGGCCGCCTGGGGGACGGCGGGTCCTGTGGTGAGGGACATGAGGGGACGCTCTCCTACTGCCTTCTACTGCACGAGGCCTTCGATCTCGGACTGGGCCTTGTCCAGCGCGGCCTTCGCGGAGGACTTGCCCTGAGTGACCGACTCGATGGCCGTGTCCACCTTGGAGGTGATCTCGGTCAGCTTGGGCTGGGAGGGGATGGTGCGGGCGGTGTCCATCTGCTTCCGCCACACCTGCATGGTGGGGTCGGAGGCGAGTTCGCCGGTCTTCCAGGCCGCCGTGTTGGCCGGCAGGTCGTTGGTGCGCTCGAACCAGTCGGCCTGGCCCTTGGCTCCGGTCAGGTAGGAGACGAGCTCCTTGGCCGCGGCCTTGTGGTCACTGTCGGCGGAGACGGCCAGGCTGGATCCGCCGGCCATGGACACGGACGCCTCGTCGGCGGGGACGGGGGCGACGGCCCACTTGCCCTTGATGTCGGGGTAGTTCTCGTCGAGGAGGTTGGTGAACCAGGGGCCGCCGAAGAACATGGGCACGGCACCGGAGTTGAAGTCCTTGGTGACGTCGTAGCCGGGGCGTACGGACTTCTCGCTGAGGCCCTTGTCGAAGTAACTGCCGTAGTTCTCCAGCGCCTTGACGGCCGCGTCGGAGTTCACGACGGCCTTGCCGTTGTCGTCGATGATGGCGCCGCCGGCGGAGTACAGGAACTGGTAGAAGCTCTGTACGGTGTCGAGTCCGCCCGGCTGGATGGACAGGCCCCACTTGGTGTCGGCCTTCTTCTGGTAGGCCTCGGCGGCGCTCTGGAGTTCGGCCATGGTGGCCGGGGCCTTCTTGATGCCTGCCTTGGTGGCGAGGTCGGTGCGGTAGAAGAGCACGCGGGTGTCGACGTACCAGGGGACCCCGTAGGTCTTGCCGTCGTAGGAGCCCTGCTGCCAGGCGGCGGGGAAGAAGTCGCCCTCGCGGAAGGTCTTGGTGTCGACCGGCTCCAGGACGCCCATGTCGGCGAACTCGCCCAGGTAGCTCCCGCCCATCTGCATCACGTCGGGCAGCTTCCCGGCGGCGGCAGCGGCGACCAGCTTCTGGTGGGCCACGTCCCAGCCGATCGGGGTGATCTTGACCTTGATGTTGGAGTGCGACTTCTCGTACTCCTTGGCGACGTCGCCGAGCTTCTCCCCCTCCGTGCCCATCGCCCACACGGTCAGGGTCTGCTTGGCGTCTGCTGCCACGCCCGCGCCACCCGAACCGCCACAGGCGGTGAGGGTGAGCGCAGACGCCAGGGTGAGTGCGATCGACCCGGTTGCGACGGCGCGGTTCATGGGCGGCTCCTCCTTGAGCGGTGATGTATGCGCTGCCTGTAAGCGCATACATCACTCTGTTGCAGCGATTCCGGGCCTGGCAAGAGGGGCTTTGGTCACACTCCCGTAACGAGAGGGATATCCGACGGGGCGGCCCGCACTGCCCGGGGACGCGGTACCGGCCGCGAAGGGCCTGTGCGAGAGCAACGTAAGACGGATCAGTGTGTGGGGAAAGCGTCTGTGATCCAGGGCTCTTTTGACTGAGGGTTGGGATGGTTCTGGAGGAGGTCGCCGCGCGCTCGGTTGCGGGGGCGATCTTTGCTGGCGCGACTGTGTGCGCGACCCGTGCGTCCGCGACCGTTTCGTGAACGGGGCGGTGATGGCGGGCGGGGCGGGGGCGGCGGCGACGTATCGCGGCTCGGTGAAGGCCTCGGCGGCGGGGTGGGGGCGGGCGTCGGTCTCGGGAGTCGTGGCGGGTGTCGGCCGCAGGCATCGTGGCGGGCGCCGGCGGTGAGCTTCGGTGGCGGGCGTCGGTCGCGTCGCGGGAGGGCTGGTCGCGGAGGTCGACTGGCATTGGCAGGGAGTCGCCAGGGCCGCAGCCCTCCCCCGCCGGGCGTGGAGGGCCGAGTCCGGCTGAGTCCGGCCGCGGCACGGTGAGCGTGACCCGGTGCCCGAGAGTCAGTGAGTCAGCGAGTGGGTCGGTCGCGGGCGGGTGACCTTCGGTCCGGAGAGGCGGCGTTCAGCTGGTCGTCGCCGGAAGGGTCGCCGTCGAAAGGGTTGTCGCCTCGTCGCAGCCGCAGCTCGCCCGGCGGACCACACCGACCGGCAGCATCAGTGAGACCGGCTCCTCGGGCCGCTGTCCGCTCAGCCGCCGTACCAGCAGGTCGACGGCCTCCTCCCCCATGCGCACCATCGGCTGGCGCACGGTGGTCAGGGCGGGGCGCACCAGACGGCTCAACGGAATGCCGTCGAAGCCGGTGACCACTACGTCGTCGGGCACGCGTACGCCGCGACGTTCGAGCGCCTGGAGGGCGCCCACCGCCATCTGGTCATTGGCGAACACGAACGCCTCGGGCCGGTCACCGTCTCCCTCGCACAGCAGGTCAGCGGCGCGGGCGCCTTCGGCCTGGGTCATCATCGGCATGCGCAGCGCCGGGGCGGCGGCAGTCTCGATGCCGGCCTCGCGGCAGGCCCGCCGAAATCCACGGAACCGGGCTTCGACGTCCGGAGACTCGTCGACGAGCCCCACGTAGGCGAGGTGGCGCAGCCCGTGGTCGTGGACCAGGTGGCGGGTCAGCTCGTACTGGCCGTCCTCGTTGGCGACCTCGACGTGGTCCAGGTGGTCGAGCGAGGGGTCCTGCGCGCGGGGGCCGGCCAGCATCACGACCGGTCGGCGCCGGGAGATCGCTTCGAGCTCTTCGGTCGGTACCGTGCGGGCCATCACCGCGAAGCCGTCGACGCGGCCGGCCACCTGGGCCACGAGGTTCTCCGGGCCGCCTTCGAGGGAGGCGGCGATCAGCAACGCGTACCCGTGCCGGCGTGCCGCGCGTTCCATGCCCCGGATGATCTGGTCCGAGTAGAGCATCGCGGCATCGTCGTCCTCGGCGTCGAGCGTGTCCGGGTCGGAATAGTCCGGGAAGCACAGACCGAGGACGCCGGTCGAACGGCTGGCGAGACCGCGGGCGTTGCCGCTCGGCACGTATCCCAGTTCTCCCGCCGCGGCCAGCACCCGTTCGCGGGTGGCGGCACGCACGGAGTCAGGGCTGCGGTACACCCTGGACACCGTGGCGATGGATACACCGGAGCGTTCGGCCACGTCGTACACCGTGGGGATCGCGTTCACGATGCGATGCCGTTCATGGGTCGGGCCCCCGTCTCTGCTGATGCATGCACGTAGATGAAAGCGCATTCACCCTAGGGCGGGCAGGTCTGTGAGGCAACCGGGGCTCGGAGTCGTCGGTGTCGCGGTTGCGGGGGCGGGGCCCTCTGCCCTTCCTCCCTCTTCCTCCCTGTCCTCGCGTGAAATCAGCGGGTTCAAGGCTGTCCGCTCCCTCGGGCGCTGCCCGACGAGGCGGGCCGCCTCACCGCGCGCCGGCTCCAGCGACAATCAGAGAACGTACGCCGCCGCTTCAAGCCCTTTCCGGTAGGTGATCGTCGAGCCGGTCGCGCTTCCGGGGGTGGCGGGGCACGCTGGAAGCAGCCGCTCGTGATGCACGGGGTCCCCCCGGTGCGGGGACGAGGCGGCATGAGGTGCGCGGGAACGGGAGCACGGGACGAGGTGACCACACATGCGCCACGGGGTCGTGCCATCGTTGCGGCAGGCTTCTCGCAGCTCTCGTAGCTCTCGTAGCCCTCGCGGTCCTCGTAGCCTTCGCGGTCCTCGCAGGCGTCGCGCTTCTCGCGCTTGTCGTCACCTTCTCGCACCGGAGCGGAGCGCGGGACATGCCCCGCCTTTCGGACCCGTCTGACTCGTCCGAGCCCTCTGAGCCGTCCGGCTCAACGGGGGCTCCGGAATCTTCGCGGGCGCCTGAAGAGCCCGGGGTGCCCGAAGATTCGGAGGCGCCGGACTCTCCAAGTTCCGCTCACCCCGGCCGACCCGGCACAGGCAGAGGCAGTCGCAAAAACACAAGCAGAAGCACGACCGCGGACAAGACCAGGGGCTGGACGCATCTCCACAACCACAAGCACCGGTCGGCCGAGCTGGGGCGTCTCCTCCATGAAAGGGGCACGCACGTATGGCAGCGCGGCAAAGAAGTTGAGCTCATGCACCGGGCCATGGGCTTCGCGGCTCTGGGACTGGTGACGCTCGCGCCGTTGCTGATCGTGGTCGCTGCGGCCCTTCCGATCCAGGAGCGCGGCTTCGCCTTGTGGATCGTGGACGGAATGGGGCTGTCCGGACGCCCCGCCGACGCCGTACAGGATCTCTTCGCCGCACCCGGCAAGGTTCTGAGCACGACCAGCGTCCTGAGCGTGGTGCTGCTCGCGCTCTTCGGCGTCACGTTCGCGGGCAGCGTCCAGACCGGCTACGAAAAGGTCTGGGACCTGCCTGCCGGGCGCTGGCACACCGTATGGCGACGCGTGGTGTGGCTCGTCGCTCTGACGGCCTACCTGTTCGCCGAAGCGCAGAGCGTGGCCGTCCTGGGGTCTGGAACCCTGCGCTCATGGGGCCGGATCGGTCTGTCCTCGCTGCTCGGCGTGCTCTTCTTCTGGTGGGCACCGCGTTTCCTGCTGGGCGGCCGCGTCCCCTGGCGCGCCCTCCTGCCCGGCGCCATCGCCACGCTGGTCGGCCTGGTCGGCCTGCGCCTGTTCTCGTCCCTGGTCTTCTCCCCGCTCATCGTGAGCAACGCGGTCTCGTACGGCTCGGTCGGCACCGTCCTGATCGTGACGTCCTGGCTCATCGGCGTCGGCTTCGTCGTATTCGGCGGCGCCCTCGTCGGTCGCTACTGGTACGTCCACGAACCGCACCATGTTCCGCACCCCCATCCTCACCACCGTTCCCGCTCGCGCTCGCGGAAACGCTGAAGCTCCGATGCGCTCGACGGCCTGGACGAGGCAGCCCACCTGCCCGACGGATTCGTAGAGAAGTCGGCGGACAAGCCGTTGGCCTACCGACCACCGACCACCTATCCAGCAGCCGTCGCCGCGTCGGCAACCCCGCGAGCAGTGGGTTCCGTGGCAGCAGACGGCGTGCGGTAGGCGCGAAGAGGGGCGTTGGTCGCGGCCACGGCGGCGATCGCCAGGACGGCGGACAGGCCGCCTGCGACGAGGGAGAAGGAGGCGGAGGTGACCGACGCCAGCAGGCCGCCGCGGAAGTTGCCGAGTTCGGGGCCCGCGACACCGATGACGTGTTCCACGGAGGAAACTCGCCCCCGGTACGCATCCGGGGTCTCCAACTGGACCAGTGCACTGCGGGTGACCACGGACACGGTGTCGGCGGCGCCTGCCACGGCCAGGCAGCCGAGCGCCAGCCACAGTGGCGCGGCCAGGCCGAAGCCGGCCAGCGCCACGCCCCAGACGCCGGCCGCGGTCACCTGGACCAGGCCGCCACGGCGCCAGCGCGTCACCGTTCCGGAGAGCAGGCCTGCTGTGATCCCCCCGACCGCGACGGCCGAGAGAAACAGGCCGAGGGTCTGCGGGTTGCCGTCGAAGCGGACTTCGTTGACCAGCGGGAAGAGTGCGATGGGCATGGCGAGCAACGTCGCGGACAGGTCGGTGGCCATCGAGCCCCACAGCGTCGGACGGCGCAGGATGATCCCCCAGCCGCCGCGCTCCGGTCGACGCCGGCCGCCCTTCGCGTCGACGCCCTCGGGTTTCATGGCCGGGAGGCGGATCACCGCGAGCATCGAGACCGCGACGGTCAGGGCTTGTACGGCGTACGCGGCCGGGAAGCCCCAGCGGGCGATGATCAGCCCGGCCAGCGCGGGCCCGGCCAGCATCGCCGCCTGGAAGGAGACGTTGGTCAGCGCGAGACCGGCCGCGACCTGGTCGGAGGGGAGCAGCCGGACCGGGAACGTACGCCGGGCAGGGGCGCCGAGCGCGCCGCACGCGGTCCCCGTGGCAACCAGGGCGAGCAGCAGCGGCACGCTTCGGTTGTCCGCCAGAGCCTGGGCCAACAGCCCTACGGCAGCGAGCAGTTGACCCACGGCGGTGACCCGCACCACCGCACGGCGGTCGACGGAGTCGGCCAACGTGCCGCCGAGCAGCCCGAACAGCACCATCGGCAGACCGGTCGCGAGCCCGATGGCGCCGGTGCCCACCGGGCTGCCGGTCAGGTCCCACACCTGGGCCAGCACCGCCACGGTGGCTATCTGTCCTCCGAGTTGGGAGGCCGAGGAGCCGATCCACAGATCGCGGAACGGTGGGCTGCTTCGCAGCGGACGGGTGTCGAGGAACCGGACCCGCCCTCTCATCCCGCTGGCTCGACGAGGTGGTGGAGGATCCGCTGCCGCATGGACCGGTGCTCCAGCGCCCGCCGCAGCTCCTCGACGACAGTGGTCAATGCGTACGGGACCTCTGCGTCCAATTCGGCGACCGTCGCGTGGGTGGCGCGCCACTCGGCCTCCAGGAACGGCACCAGCGACCGGCCGCGCTCGGTCAGGTCGATCCGCCGGGTGCGGGCGTCGGGCCCCGGCTCGGAGGTGACCAGATCCTCCTTGCGCATGGCGGCAATGGTCTGGCTGATCGCGGAGTGCGAGCGGTCCAGGGACTCCGCGAGCTCACGGATGGTCAGTGGCCCGGTATGGGCAAGCCGGATCAGCGGATAGGCGAACCGAGGGCGCACCCCCTCGATGCCACGCTCGACGTAGACCTGCTCGATCTCGGCGTCCATGGCGGCCAGCAGCTTGTGCAGTGACTGCCAGGGATCGGGCCGTGCAGTGGGATCAGAATTTGTCACAGCGCTAATATAACAGCGCTAATGTAATGGCGCGGCGATAGTCCGGGCAGCCCTCACCTGCACCCAGTGCGTTGGAGCGGCCACAGGGCTTGGCACTGTGGGGCGACAGCGTCCCGGCCCCCGAACTCCTCGGCCGCGCGCACTACTTCGGCCATCTCGGCGCACTGTCCGCCGTCATGGCGGCCCGGTTCCGGCTCCCGATCCAGGTCCAGCCCGTCGGCTCAGGAGGGGCCGTCAACCTCATCGGGCGCACCCGTTCCAGTTGCGGGAGCGACCGCTGACCAGACGGGTTTCCGGCGTATACGCTCCCTTTCTGCGGCCGTACGAATCGCACAGGCGAACAGGGGGAGTTCGAGGTGCAGGCGCTGCGCGAAACGGATCCTCGGCGGATCGGCCCGTACGCGGTTCTGGGCAGACTCGGCGCGGGCGGCATGGGCGTGGTCTACCTCGCCGAAGCGCCCGCCGGCCGGCGGCTGGCCGTCAAGCTGGTGCGGGCCGAGCATGCCGAGGACCGGACCTTCCGGGCCCGTTTCCGTCAGGAGGTGCGGGCGGCGCGGACCGTGGGCGGGCCCGGGACGTACATCGCCCGTGTCGTCGACGCGGACACCGAGGCCGAACTGCCCTGGATGGCCTCGGAGTTCATCGACGGCCCGAACCTGCGCGATGCGGTCCTGGACCACGGCCGGCTGCCCGAGGATGCGGTGCGGTCACTGGGAGCCGCCCTCAGCGAGGCGCTCATCGCGATCCACGGCCAGGGCATGGTCCACCGGGACCTCAAGCCGTCCAACATCCTGCTGGCACAGGACGGGCCGCGGGTCATCGACTTCGGCATCGTACGGGCGCTGGAGGCGACCGCGCTGACCCGCACCGGAACCGTCGTCGGCTCGGTCGGGTACGTCTCGCCCGAGCAGATCCGCAACAACGGCCATGTAGGGCCGCCGAGCGACGTCTTCGCGCTCGGCGCGGTCCTCGCGTACGCGGCAGCGGGACGTGAGCCCTTCGGCGAGGGCCAGGACGCGGTGATCCTGATGCGCATCATGAACCGGGACTTCGACCTGTCCACGGTCCCTGAAGGCATACGGTGGCTCGTCGAGCCCTGCCTGCGGGAGGAACCGGAGGAACGTCCCACCCCGGGCGAGGTGATGTCGGCGGTGGCCCACACGCCCGAGTCGCTGCGGGAGAGCTGGCACCCGGGGTGGTACACGGCCGCCGCGGCCGGCCCCGAATCCTCCGAGGGCATCGAGCGATGGCTTCCCGAGCGGGACTCCGGGGAGCAGGAGAGCCGGGTCGAGTACCTGGCTCCGCTGACGGTCACCGGCGCGCCGGCCGAAGCGCCCTCGGCACCACCGTCCCGGCGACGGCTGCTCCAGGGGCTCGCGGCCGGGACGCTGGCCGCCGCCGGTGTCGGCACCGGAGGGTGGCTGTGGCTGCGGGATCGGGGCGGCGACGGAGAGGACGCCGGCGGTGGCACCTCGACGTCGGCACGTCCCTCGGCCACGCCGCGGCCCGCGGTCGTGGACTGGGCCTACGGCATCGCCAGGCTCAGCGAGGACGGCGGACCCAGTGTGGCGCTGTCGCCCGACGGCGACACCCTGTACTTCGGTGGCGTGGACGGCAAGTTGCACGCCGTGTCTCCGGACGGCAGGGAGCTGTGGAAGACGGATCTGGGCGAACCGCCCCTGTACGGAGGCACGGTCGGGGCGGCCGTGACCACCGACGACGGCGCCTACTGCCTGTACGGCAACGGACAGAAGCTGTGCGCGGTGGATGTCGGCGGCCGCGTGCGCTGGGAGCGCGTGTTCGCCGGGGACCAATACGGCACGATTCCAGTGCTGGCGGGCGAACTGGTGCTGGTGACCACCGACGTGTTCGCCGAGAAGCACATGGTTCGCGCATACCGATCCGACGGGAGTCTGGCCTGGCGCGCCTCCCTGCCCGACCCGGCGGACGAGCCTCCGGTCGTGGCGGAGAACGTGATCTACGTGGCCATCTCCTCCGACGAGCTGATCACCCTCAACACGGAGAAGGGAACACGGCTGTCGGGGTTCCAGACAGCATCCTCGGACAGGCGGCCCGCCGAGTTCAGCGGGACCGCCGTCATCCCGCCCGACGGCGCCGGCTCCAAAGGCCTGGTCGTCCACACGTCGTACGGCAGGCTCGTGGCCGTCGACTTCGACGACGGGTCCGAGGCATGGACGATGGACGGCCGAAGCGGCACGAGCAGCAGCGGACCCACCGTCCACGAGGACCTCATCTACGCGTTCCTCGGCGAAAAGCTGTTCGTCGTGGACCGCAAAGGCGCCCCGCAGCAAGTGCTGACCTTCCCCAACACGCCAGTCCTGACGGACTACCGACCCGTGGTCGACGACCGACACGTGTACGTGGCCACCGACAAGGGCATCGCCGCGGTCAACCTGCCGACGTAGTCCCACAGGACGTACATGCTCCCCGGGGCCCATCACCACGAAGGTCCCACACAAGAAGCCATCACCGGCCAGCCCCCGCCGACCCGCACCGCCGACGGCGGGGCTTGCGCACGACCCGGCAAGTCAGTGGTTCTGGGCCCGAGTTGGCGATCATTCAGCCATGATCTGTCATTGGGAATGGCCCCGTCCTGGCGCCGCGAGGTGATGTGGGCACGGCCGTGCCCAGGACGCCGGTCGTTGACGATGAAGTGGGAGAAGCATGTGATCGTCTGGGTGAACGGTGCGTTCGGCAGCGGGAAGAGCACGCTGGTGGATGAACTGCGTCCACGTTGGCCCGAGGCGCTGGTCTATGACCCTGAGATGGTCGGGTACGTGCTGCGCGAGATCGTCGAGGTGCCCACCGGCGATTTCCAGGATCTGCGACTGTGGCGGCGGCAGGTCGCGGACCTGGCCGTGGGTCTGGTCCAGGAGTATCAACGCCCGGTCCTGGCCCCCATGACACTGGTCAATCCCGGGTATGTCGGCGAGATCTTCGGCGCACTCAAGGACGCGGGCATCGTCACCCACCACTTCTTCCTCAAAGTCCCACCAGAAGTCCTGGCGAAGCGGATCGACGGACGGAGCTTCACCCCCGACGATCCCGCCAAGGACGAACAGGTCCGGCAGTGGTGCAAGGACAGGATCGAGCCGTGCACGGCCGCGGCCGACACCCTGCCCGGCGACACCGTGTTCCTGGACGGCGAGCTGACCCCGCAGGAACTGGCCGACAGCGTGCTGGCCCGTGTCAATGGCAGTCGGACCGGGTGATCCCCGCAAGTGGGCCAGAGCGAGCACAGCCTGACAACCCGTCGGCAGACGTCGCCACCGTGTACCGATCTCCTGCCGCCGGGCTGTCAGCTACCAGGTCGGAAGACGCTCAGCGCTCCCTGCCGCCACACCCCACCTGCCCGGATGGGCGACCGCTCCTACGCCTTGATGTCTATGGGGCCGGCGCACGCTTCAGGCCCGGCGGACTTCCCCACACACCCGTAGAGGTCCAGAGAGGTCCCCTCGGTGAGATTGCCGGTGTTCCACCCTGTGTAGTAGGGGTAGGCGTGTCCGTACGTCGAGACCGTGCGCTCGGTGCCGTTCGTGCTGGGCCATATGGTCGCCCCCTTGATGCCGTACCCGTCGGCCGCGCCGTCATACGCCCGCAGCGCGTCTCCGGGGGTGCCGAAGCTGTCCGGGTCCGCGTTCCAGTTCACGTATCCGGCGTAGTCGCCGTTGAGGTAGAGGTAAATGGTCGCCGACTTGTTGCCGTCGTAGTGGCTCACTGTGTAGGTGACGTTGAAAGCCGCGCTGGCGGTGCCCGCGCCGACGCTGAAGGAGACGCCGACCATCACGGCGGTCGCAGCCAGCAGGGTGGCGATCCGGTTCCTCATATTGACCATCAGAAGCCCTTCCGCAGCAGCAGTGATCGAATCAGATGAGGATGCCGGGTCGCTTTCCAGTAGTCGCCGGCTTTCCGTCCACAGTTTCTTGGCAATGCGTCTCCTGCCCTGCGGCCAGGCCCCGAGCCATCAACTCACTTCCAGCGCCGAGGCGTTGCGTACTCCGCCGTTCTCGCCCGGAGCTGCTGGGCTGAGGCGCTCGTAGCAGTCGTAGTTGCGCTGAGCGATGATCTTCCCGTCGCGGAATTCGAGGAACGCCGCGATGTGGGCGCGCAGTACCTGCCCTGCGGTCAGATCGCCGAGGGACACGGCCAACGTGCCGGACCACGTGACTTCCAGGGCGACCTGGGCATCTGCGGCGACCGCGTTGATCACCTCGAAATGCTGGTCGGCGAGCAGCTGCCGTCCCTGCTGTGCGGCGGCGATCAGGTCCGACAGAGGGCGGACAGTACCGTCCGGAAACAGAGCGTTGGGCAGCTGCGTATGAACCGCGTCCGGGTGGAAGAAGGCGGCGAGTTCCTCTCCAACGGCGAAGCGGGACACCGCTTGGTGATAGCGGACCGCGGTGCGGACGTTGGGGTGCTCCACACCCGGCCCACCATCGGCGAACTCGCCGAGAAGCTCGACATGACCCAGCAGGGAGCTTCCAAGGCAGTCGCCGAACTGGAGCGCCTCGGCTATGCCGAGCGCCTCCCGGACCCTCACGACGCCCGCATCCGACGCGTCACGCTCACCTCCCGCGGCCACGAAGCCGTCACAGCGGCCCGTCACGCCCGGGCGGCACAGGAAGAACACCTCCGGCAGCGCTTCGGCACCACGGCCCTCGACGCCGCCCGCACGCTGCTCGCCGAACTTCTCGACGACCTCGGAGGCACCGCGGCCGTCCAGCGCCGCGAGGTCAGGCCACCCCGATAAGCGAGTTCGAGGAAGGATGGCGCTCAACAGGCAGCCGTCCAGCGCGTGTTGGGCCGAAGCACGTTTCCTCGGCCCCAGCTGTCCCAACGACACCATTCGGGAGCCTCGCGCAAGCTGTGCACAACCATTCGCATGCCCCGCGTGTCACACCAGGCAGGAGCAAACGCCTGCAAGAAGCACAAGGGGGAAATATGAGATTCAACCGTTCCGTCCTGACCGGTGCCGCTTTGGCGGCCCTGGCGATGGGAGCCACCACCGCGTTGGCGGCACCCGCCTCCGCCGCACCGAACACCACCCCGCAGAAGGTCTGCGGAAGCAGCTACAAGACCGTGAACTCGGCGCCTGTCGGCTCGTTGGGCACCGTCTACCTGACGTACAACTCGTCGAACGGCGAGAACTGCGTCGCGACCATCCGCAACAACCCCGGCACCGCGGTGGACATGTCCACCTGGATCTACGTCCCCGACACCGACGAAGGCGCGGAGGACTACGGGCGGTACACCTCGTACGCGGGCCCGGCCTACGTGTACGGCAAGGCCCACTGCGTCGACTGGGGCGGCCACATCAACAACGTGTACGTGCAGGTGACCGACTCCAACTGCCAGGCGCTCAAGGAGCACCGGACCACCTTCACCCGCTGACCCGCTCCTCCCCCGGCCACCACCTTCCTGACCGCCGACTTCCGCCACCCGACCATGCGGAGGCCGACAGTCATCGCGACGGCGCCATGACCAGCCCGTCGCGCGGGAACCCGTAGTGGTTCGGCCCGCCCTGGCAGACTCACGGGGTTCTGCCAGGGCGGTGGCGTGTCCGGGCCTCCAGCTCGTCGGCCGAATCCCTCCAACCCGCAGGAACACGAGCACGAGCAGTACACGGGCCCCGGCCAACCACTCCCACCCCGCCGATCGACCATCTCATCGGCGGACCCGGTACCGAATATGGGTCGCCTCCGGTGTGTCGATCACCTGGATGATCTCCAACTCGATCTGCGACGGCAGGACGTCGAACAGTCGATGGCCGCCACCGAGCAGCACCGGGATCTGGTGGATCTGCACCTCGTCCAGGACCCCGGCCGCGAGTGCTCGTTGGGCCGTGTAGGCGCCGTGCACGAGGACGTTCCGGTCCCCGGCTGCGGCCTTCGCCTGTGCCATCGCGCTTTCGATGCCGTCGGCCACGTACGTCACCAGCGGATAGCCCCACCGGGCGGCAGGGCCGGGCGGGCGGTGGCTGGGCACGAAGATCGGGACGCCGTGGTGGTCGCCGCCCCAGTGGTCCATGAGCTCGGCGGTCCTCCGGCCTGCGAGGACGGCGCCGGTCGCGATGATCTCGTCCGCGAATTGCCTTGCGGGCGCGGACAGTTGTCCGGACTGGCCGTTCGGAGCGGACCAGTGGTGCAGCCGCTCGCCGTCTTCGCCGCCGAGGTAGTCGTCGGGGTCGGCGATGTACCCGTCGAGTGACATCGACATGTCGAGCACTGATGTGGACACTTCGGCCTCCTGTGGTCTCGATTCGGACTGGGTTCAATGTGCTGCAGAGCCGGCGTGGAAGGCCGCAGACTCTTCGGTCGGCGGCCGACGGGATCCGCCGCGGGACGGCCGAGTCTTCGCCTCAGCGGCCGCCCGTACGTACCGCGCCCGCGCTCGCCGCGACCACCAGCGCGATCGCGGCGCACTGCGACGGCGACAGCCCTTGGTCCAGGACCAGGTAGCCGGCCATCGCGGCCACGGCCGGCGCCAGACTCGTCAGTACCGCGAACGTCGCCGCGGGCAGCCGGCGCAGGGCAAGCAGTTCCAGGGTGTAGGGCACCCCCGAGCTCATGATCGCGATCGCCAGGCCCAGAGCGAGCACCGCCGGTTCCAGCAGCGTCGCGCCCGATGCCCCGATGCCCAGCGGAAGACTGACCAGCGCGGCGACAGCCATCGCGATCGCCAGAGCGTCCAGCCGCGGAAAGCGGGCGCCTGCGCGGGCGTTGAGCACGATGTACGCCGCCCACATTCCCCCGGCACTCACCGCGAAGGCCACGCCGACGACGTCGAGTTGGGCGAAGGCTCCCCGGCCGAGCAGGCAGACCCCGGCCAGCGCCAGACCGGCCCACAGCAGACCGGCGGCGCGGCGCGAGACGACGACCGACAGCAGCAGCGGCCCGAGCACCTCAAGGGTGACCGCTGCCCCCAGCGGAATGCGGTCGATCGCCTGGTAGAAGAGGACGTTCATGCCGCCGAGGGCCAGACCGAACCCGCCGGCCACCGCCCAGTCGGCGCGCGAGTGTCCGCGCAGCCGGGGCCGGGTGATGACGAGCAGCAGCACCGCGGCCAACGTCACCCGCAGCGCAACCACTCCGAGCGCCCCGGCCCGGGGGAACAACAGCGCGGCGAAGGCCGACCCGAACTGCACCGACAGCGCCCCGGCCAGTACCAGTCCTACGCCGCCGAGGGTGCCGCGTCCCGCGGCGTGACGAACGAGAACCGGCTTGGCTGTCCTCGTAGTTGAGTGACGCGACGTGGATGTCATGCCCTGCACGCTATGGATCCGGACGCACCGCGTGAAATGCCGATTCCACTGCGGTTATGCTCCCGAAGCATGACCATCGAGTTGCGGCACCTGCGGGCCTTTCTCGCCATCGCCGAGGAAGGCAACGTCACCCGCGCCGCCACCCGTCTCCACCTGGGCCAGCCCGCGCTCTCTCGCACTCTGCGCCAGCTGGAGGACCACCTGGGCGCCCGGCTCGTCGACCGTTCCACGCACCACCTGGAGTTGACCGCCGAGGGCCATGTCTTCCGTGACAAGGCCCTCGCTGCCCTCGCCGCCGTCGAGACGGCCCTCGACCCCAGGGGGTTGAGAAGCTGGCCGCTGCGCCTGGGCCACACCTGGGCGGCCCTCGGCGACCACACGATCCCGTTGCTGCGCCGCTGGGACCAGACGCGCCCCGGGATTCCGCTGGAACTGCTCCGCATCGACGACCGTACGGCGGGTCTCACGCAGGGCAAGGTCGATGCGGCCCTGCTGCGCGGCGCGGTCACGACGGCCGGGCTCCGCACGGAGCCTCTGCTGTCGGAGGAGCGGGTGGTGGTCATGCCGGCGGGCAGCCCGCTGGCGGCTCTCCCCCGGATCACCCTGGCGGACCTCGCTGCCCATCCGATCGCCCTCAACACCGTCTCCGGCACCACGACGACGGACCTGTGGCCGCCAACGGCCCGGCCCGTCGCGACCATCGAGGTGACCAACACCGATGAATGGTTCATCGCCATTGCCGCCGGCCGCGCCCTGGGGGTCTCCACATCGGCCACCCCGAGCAACTACACGCATCCCTCGCTGGTCTACCGCCCGCTCGCGGACGCGCCGACCGTTCCCGTCGTCCTCGCCTGGCGCGAGGGGCCGGGACACCCGGCCATCCCCGACCTGCTGGCACTCGCACGCGAGGTCCTCGCGGACGGCAGCGGCTGAACCAGGAATCAGCGGGGCCGGCGGGTGTTGAGGCGGGCTGCCTGGCGGGTCAGGTGGTTGCGTTCAGCGAGGTTGGGGGCCTTCTGGGCCGCCTCGGCATACAGGCGTGCCGCTGTCGTCAGGTCGCCGTCGCGTTCGTGGAGGTAGGCGGCCACCGCGGTGTGGCGGGGCAGTGAGTCGTCCAGTGCCGCGAGCGCGGCCAGGCCGGCCCGCGGCCCGTCGGCCTCGCCGACGGCGACCGCGCGGTTGAGGCGGACGACCGGGTTGTCGGTCAGGCCGGCGAGTTCGTCATACCACTCGACGATCTGCACCCAGTCGGTCTCCTCGGCGGTGGGCGCGTCCGCGTGGAGGGCCGCGATGGCGGCCTGCGCCTGGAACTCGCCCAGCCTGTCGCGGGCCAGCGCCGCCTGCAGGATCTCGACGCCCTCGGCAATGGAAGTGGTGTCCCACCGGCCACGGTCCTGGTCGCCGAGCGGCACCAGGCTGCCGTCGGGTGCGGTCCGGGCGGCGCGCCGGGCGTGGTGGAGGAGCATGAGGGCGAGCAGTCCCGCCACCTCGGGGTGGTCGATCACGGCGGCGAGTTGCCGGGTGAGCCGGATGGCCTCGGCGGCGAGGTCGACATCGCCGGAGTAGCCCTCGTTGAAGACCAGGTAGAGGACGCGCAGCACGGTGGCGACGTCGCCGGGCTGGTCGAAGCGCACGTCGGAGACGGTGCGCTTGGCCCGGCTGATGCGCTGCGCCATCGTCGCCTCCGGCACCAGGTAGGCCTGGGCGATCTGCCGGGTGGTGAGCCCGCCGACGGCGCGCAGCGTGAGCGCGACCGCGGATGACGGCGTCAGCGACGGGTGGGCGCACAGGAAGTACAGCTGGAGCGTGTCGTCCGCCGCCGGTGCGGGCCCGGGGGCCGGTTCCTCCTCGACCAGGTCTTCGCGCCTGCGGCGGGCGGTGTCGGCGCGGGTCGCGTCGAGGAACTTGCGCCAGGCCACGGTGACCAGCCAGCCCTTCGCATCGCGCGGCGGGTCGGCGGGCCACACGCGGACCGCCTCGATGAGCGCGTCCTGCACGGCGTCCTCGGCCTCCGCGAAGTCGGCTCCGCGGCGGACGAGGATCCCGAGCACGTTCGGCGTGAGGCTCCTGAGGAGGGCCTCGTTCACTTCCAAGTGCATTCCGTGGTCGTGGGCGCGCTGTAGAACGGACGCAGCTCCAGCCACTCGTGGATCGGCTTGCCACCCGCCCCTGGGGCGGCCGACAGCTCCCCCGCCAGCTCGACGGCACGCTCGTAGCTGTCGACGTCGATGATCATCCAACCTGCGATGAGGTCCTTGGTCTCCGCGAACGGCCCGTCGGTGACCGGCGGACGCCCCTCACCGCCGTACTGGACGAACGTCCCCTCCGGAGCCAGCGCCTTGCTGTCGACGAACTCGCCGCTCTTCTCCAGCCGCGCCGCGAAGTCGTTCATGTACTGCACGTGTGCCGAGATCTCCTCGGGCGTCCACTGGTCCATGGGTACGTCGTTGACCGCGGCCGGGGCGCCCCGGTAGTGCTTCAGCAGCAGGTACTTGGCCATGATGTCTCTCCTCGGTGCCGTGCGACCCATTGTGGTCGCCTTCACTGCGGGGACGGAGCCGGCCACGGGTTCTCGACATCGCCGTCCAGGTTTTTTCTAATGCGGCTTGCTCACGTGTGCGGGGATCCGGCGATGGATGTCCTCGATCAGCGTCCGCATGGCCATGCGGAAGATCTCGGACTGGTGGTCACCGAGGAACGAGGTGTGCCCGAACACCTCCAGGACGACGAGACCGTGCAGGTGTCCCCACGCGCTCAGCAGGAGAGCGGTCGAGGCCGGCGGCAGATTTCCGAAACCGTAGTGCGGCAGCTGTTCCAGGTATGCCCGGAGCGAGGGCGAGAGCGCGGGGGTGTCGGCCGCGGCGAGTTGCTCCGCGGTGAACTCGTCGAACATCTCGCGCTCGAAGATCGAGCTCATCCGCCGCGTCGCCTGGGTGGTCGGGCCGTCGACCGGTGCCGCGTAGTCACGCAGCGGTGTTCCGTAGAGGAGTTGGAAGCGCTCGGGATGGGCAATGGCCCATCGGCGGTAGCCCTCGGCCGCGACCACCAGGCGCGGCAGATCCGGATCGTCCGGCGCGGTCTCTATGGCGGCCTGCACGGCATCGGCCAGGTCGTCGTACGCCTTGGTGACGAGGGCCGTGACGAGGGCGTCCCGGCTCGGAAAGTAGTGGTAGAGCGCCTGCACGGTCATGCCGAGGCTGCGGGCGACCGCTCGCAGGGACAGGGCCGCGGGTCCTTGTTCGGCGATGTGGCGCTCTGCGGCGTCCAGGATCTCCTGCGTGGCGGCGGCCCGGCGTCGCTGGCGCAGGGTGGGCTGGGCCATTGCGTGTTCCTCCGCGGGCATGTGCGGCGACCGTACGACGGTCGCCCGTGTGGATCACCCGGAAGTGCGGGGTGTGAAGAAAATCTAACACTGCCAAATCTTCTGCCGCGTCACTAACGTCTCTCTCGGCGACGAAGAGTGCGACACCGCACCTGCTTCTGACGGGGTGAAGAGACTCCGCAGGGCACCGCGCCGGCCCCCGCGTTGGTCAACTCCGGCCTTTTCGCGTCGTTTTCACCGTATGGATATGAAGGAGATCGGGCGTGTTTGAACGCATAGCCGAACTGGCGATTCGCCGGTCCCGGCTGGTACTCGTCGTCGCCGTCGTGGCGGTGGCCCTCATGGGAGTCCTGGGCGCCGGCGCGTTCGGCAAGTTGCTGGGAGGTGGCTACGACGACCCGGCCTCCCCGTCCTCCCGGGCCGCGAAGGTCATCGACGAGAAGTTCGGCGGGGAGACGAACCTGGTCCTGCTGGTCCGCGCCTCCGAAGGCCGTGTCGACTCCACGGCCGCCCAGCAGAGTGGGCGGGCCCTGGCTGCCGACCTCAAGAAGGAAAAGAACCTTGAGAACGTGGTCTCGTTCTGGGACACGGCCAGCCCCGATCTCCGTTCCAAGGACGGCCGCGAGGCCATGGTCCTCGCGCATGTGAAGGGTGAGGGCACCGAACGGGACGAGAACGCCAAGAGCGTCATCGACGCCTACACCGGACCGTACAAGGAGGCGTTCACGGTCCAGGCGGGCGGCGGTGCCGCCGTGAACAGCGAGATGGGCACTCAGTCGGGCGAGGACCTCGTACTGGCCGAGGGCATCGCCGTGCCGCTCACTCTTGTGCTGCTCCTGCTCGTCTTCGGCAGCATGGTCGCCGCCCTGCTGCCGCTGGCGATCGGAATCATCGCCATCATGGGCACGTTCGCGGAGCTGTTCATCCTCGGCAGCGTCACCGACGTCTCCATCTTCGCGATCAACCTGACCACGGCTCTGGGCCTCGGCCTCGGCATCGACTACGCGCTGCTGATGGTCAGCCGGTTCAGGGAGCAGCTCGCGGCAGGGGCGAGCGTGGACGACGCCGTCCGGCGGACGGTGAGTACGGCGGGCCGTACGGTCGCGTTCTCCGCCGCGACGGTCGCGGCCGCGCTCGCGGCACTCATGGTGTTCCCGCAGTACTTCCTGCGCTCGTTCGGCTACGCCGGGGTCGGTGTCGTCGCCATCGCGGCCGTCAGCACCCTGTTCGTCATGCCGGCCCTGTTCGTCGTCCTTGGGCACAAGGTCAACAGCGGTCGGCTGCCGTGGGCGAAGGCGAACCGTGGGCGTTCCGACACCCGGGCACCCTTCTGGGGACGGCTGGCCGGCACCGTCATGCGACGGCCCGCGCTGACCGCGCTGCCCGTGCTCGCGGTCCTGCTGGTGGCGGCGAGCCCGCTCCTCGGCATCACCTTCGGCACACCGGACGAACGTGTGCTGCCCAAGGACTCCGAGAGCCGTCAGGTCTCGTCGGTACTGCAGGAGAAGTTCAACGGCAATGACAGCGCGGCCCTCCACGTCGTCATCGACAAGGCAGTGAGCAAGGCCCCATTGGAGTCGTACGCGGTAGAACTGTCCGGGCTCAAGGGGGTCGTCCGCGTCGAGACCAGCGCGGGAACCTACGCCGCCGGAGGGTCCGCAGCGACCGACCCCGGCAACGCCGCCCTCGGACGCCCCGACGCACAGCAGATCAACGTGGTGAGCACCCTGTCACCGAAGTCCGACGCGGCCCAGAACCTGGTCGATGAGGTACGGGCGGTCGCCCCGCCCGCCGGTACACAGTCCCTGGTGGGCGGCGTCGACGCCGTACTGGTCGACTCCAAGGACTCCGTCGGCAGCCGGCTCCCGCTCGCCGTGGCCCTGGTCGCCCTGACCACCTTCCTCCTCCTCTTCCTGTTCACCGGCAGCGTCGTACAGCCACTGCGTGCGCTGGTCCTGAACATGATCAGCCTGGGAGCGACCCTCGGCGTCATGACCTGGATCTTCCAGGACGGCAACCTCTCCTCCCTGCTCGGCTTCACGGCCCAGCCGATGGATGTGTCCATGACCGTGCTGATGTTCTGCATCGCCTTCGGCCTCTCGATGGACTACGAGGTGTTCGTCACCAGCCGGATCAAGGAACTCCACGACCTGGGCGAGGACAACGAGTCCGCCGTGACCAACGGCCTCGGGCACACGGGACGCATCGTCACCGCGGCGGCCTGTCTGCTCGCGGTGAGCTTCTTCGCCTTCGGAACCGCCAAGCTCAGCTTCATGCAGCTGTTCGGCCTGGGCAGCGGACTGGCCATCCTCATCGACGCCGTCGCCGTACGCGGCATCCTCGTCCCCGCCGCGATGCGCCTGCTCGGCCGCTCGGCCTGGTACGCGCCCGGCTTCCTGCGAAAGTTCCACGGACGGTTCGGCCTCAGCGAAGGCGGCCCCGCGCCGATGGCCGCACCGGAGTCCGCGGCGGAGCCGCCGTACGTGAAGGACTCGACGGGAGTCTGACCGACCCCGAGCCCATGCGCCGCGGTGTGCCCGCCTCTGTAACGCGAGAGGCGGGCACACCGCGGCGCGTCGGGCATTCGCCGCCTGGGTGAACTCCACTCGCGAGTGTTCCGTGACGGGACACCCATGACGTCTGTCACGAACAGTGATGACATGCCGCGCTGCTCTCCCTGCCCATTCGCGCCTAGCTTGGGCTGAGGCCCGGTCCCGGAGCTCTCTCCCGACGCGAACGGTTGGAATGACCATGCAAAACGAGACCCTCATTGTCGAAGATCTGGTGCTGCTGCTGATGGACGACGAGTCGGGAGCGATCGCGGGAGCCGGCACGCTGTACTACACCCTCGGCGGCGCCGTTCTCGTCGAGCTCGGCCTCGACGGACACATCACGGTCGACGAGAACGACAAGGGGCTGAACGGTCTGAAGGTCCACGCCGTCCCCGGCGACGCGCTGTCGGACCCTGTTCTCCAGACCGCCCATGACAAGGTCGCCGAGCGAGTGCGAGGTGTGCAGGCGCTCCTCATCGAGACCGGCACCGGATTGCACGAGACCGTTCTCGACCGACTCGTCGAGCGGGGCATGCTGCGCCGGGAGAGCAAGAAGACGCTGGGCGTGTTCCGTTCGACTTCCACGACGGCCGCGGACACGCAGCACAAGAAGGCCCTCATGGAGAAGGTCCGCGCCGTCCTGGTCTACGGAGAGGAGCCCGATGCCCGTACGGCGGCGGTGATCGGCCTGCTCTCCGCAAGCGGAACCCTGCCGAGTCTGCACCGCTCCATCCCGTGGTCGGGCAAGGTCTATACGCGTGCGAAGGAACTGGAGCAGGCCAGTTGGGGCGCCGAAGCGGTGAACACCGCTGTGATGCGGACCGTGGCAGCGGTCTCCGTGGGGACCGCCGTCGCCGTCACGGTCACCAGCTAGGGCTCAGCCGGGACTTGTCCGGACGATCACGCAACTACCCAGGTTCTGGGGCGCCGTGCTCAAGGCGAGTGGATGCCTGGACTGCCGAGGTCAGGCGTGCCAGTCGAGTTGCTGTTCAGGGACGCCGACGGAGCGACCGTAGTCCTGGGCCTCACGACGGCCTTCGGCCTGACCGCGTGCGTAGCGGAAGACCTTGCCGGCGAAGACCACGAAGGTTTCGCGAGAGGTGTGAAAGTCGGTGTACCAGCCTCCCGTTGACGAGAGACAGGACGCCAGCTGATCCGCGAGCCGCTCGGCTTCGAGCGCGTCGGCGGCGAAGTCCAGCAGTGTCCAGATCCGTGGCTGGTCCTGTCCGGGGTCGGTCATCTCAACCCGTGTCAGCTTGGTGATCCGCAGTGGGATCCCGGTCAACTGGGCCCCGGCCCGCAGGCTTTCGGCGATCAGTACACCTTCGAGCATCTGAATCTCCTTGGTGTCGGTGGGGTTCTCTCCTTCTCGGGACCGGGACCTTCTCGATGCCGGCCTCCGGCCCTTAGTGTGATTCCGGCTGCGGTTCGAGGCTCTGGACGCGGAAGGCGATGTGCCAGACGACGTCTTTGACCAGACGTGCGCCGGTGATCCGGTTCTCTCTGCCGGCGTGCTTACCGACGCGGAGATCCGTGGTCCAGCGGGAGCGGACACGGCCGATCTTCGGCAAGGCTGGGCATCCCCCACCGGCGGTGGCCCCGGGTGATGTTCAAGTCCTGGGCCTGCGGCACGTCCACAGTCATGGCGGTGCGTCACCAGCCCTTGAAATTCGAGGCATGCGCACGGCCGTCCCAGCAGTTCCGCCACTCCTGGAAATACGTCTTCAACACCGCTTGCGCTGCCTGCGCGGGGAGGACGGCGAGGAAATCGATGTCCTGGCAGGCCTGGCGGATGGCGGCGTCCGCGTTCGCGAGTGTCCGCTTCTCCTTCGGCAGGATTCAGCGCCGGCCGGGCGCGGTGCCCGAACTGCCGTGCCTCCAGGCCACGATCACCCACAGACGACCGCACAGACCTGCATGTCCACTTGATCTTTGTCACCAAGTACCGGCGGAAAGCGTTCACCGACGCCATGCCGACCCGCACGGAGGAGGTCCTGCGCGAGGGCTGCACGGACTTCGAGGCTGGGTTGAAGCAGTTCAACGGCGAACGGGACCGCGTCCGCCCACTCGTGCAGTACCCGCCGAAGGTTTAGCTCTCCAAGCTGGTCAACAACCTCAAGGGCGTCTCCTCCCGACGCCTGTGCCAGAAGTACGACGCGCGTGTGCGCCGCTACCTGTGGTGCGGCCGCCTCTGGTCCGGCTCCTACTTCGCCGAATCCCGCGGCGGGGCACCGCTGGCCGCCGTCAAGCAGTACATCGCGAACCAACAGTGCCCCGCCGATTGAGGAAAACGGTGCAGTCGCATGCACCCGCTCGGGTCGGAGCAGCCCTGGGATGGCCTTCCGCCCCGTCGTAGACGGGGTGCCGGTAAGAACACTGTCACCAGCCGCAAGCGGCGGTGATCAGTCTTCTGACCTGGCAGGGCGGGGCAGCTCCGGCGTGCTGGGCGCTTCGGCGAGTGCGAGTCGACCGCCCTTCAGTTCGGCCCTTCATTCGGAGGGACAGGATCGATGTCCTCTCCGTTCCACTTCAGGACGATCGTCGACAGATGTGCGGCGGGAACGTCCATGAGTTCCCTGGGGGTCACGCGGATCTCCACGTCGTCGGCACCGACATCCACGATCGCGCACTTCACCTCGATCGTGACCTCGGGCAGTGTCATACGGGGCACCCGCGCCTCACGCAGGAGCGGTTCGGCCGCGTACTTACGGGCGACTTCCACGGAGGCAAGATCACTGTGGGCCCTTCCACGGACCAGACCGACTCCGAGCCCTCCGACGAATTCCGACAGGCGGGTCATTCCGTGATCTTCTCCTGGATCATCGACTCCAGGATGCCGAGCACTTTCGCCATGCCTCCGGGCAGTTCCTCCTGAACGGCGCGGGCCTTGACCCCCATGGAATACGAACGGGTGTCCTTGCTTCCTTCTTTGGTGTCGCGCTGATAGGCGAAGCTCGCCTTGATACGGGCCGACCCCCATCCCCAGGACGCCTCGGCGTCGGCGTCGACGCCCACCTTGATCTGCTCGTCCACCTGCCGGAACTGCACGGAGTCGATCTTCGCGAGGAAGTCGATGTTCACCTCGTCGATCCGCAGATACGGAATGGGCAGGATGGACAGCAGCGGCACGGTCAGCGAGGCGGGCTTCTCCTCCACTCCGTTGCCGCCCGCCTTGGCCACCTGCTTCTTGTAGCTGAAGGTCACGGTCGCGGGTTCGCCGGTCGTCGTGTCGCCCGGTGTCCCGCCGTCAGCCGGCGGTTGGCGGAATCCCACCTGCTTGACGAAGTTCACCGTCGCCAGAGCGGACTGCACCTGTGCGTGTACGGCGGCCACCATCGGACCCCCGATGAGACTTTCGAAATTCAGCGAGGACAGCTCGCTACCCGGATCAGGCATCGTTCCTCCTTGTTGTCGTTGAAAAGCCGTAGCGTCCTGTGCGCTGACGCGCGGAAAACAGGCCGCCGCACCCCCTGAGGCTGCTCTGTCAAGTCAGCTGCTTCAGAAGGCCTTCCGTGGGTGGCTGGCCCACCCCTGCGGAATGCGCTGAGTGCCTCATCCCGCAGGGGTGGCTTGCTTGTTCAGACTGAGGTGGGCACGAAGACGCCCGGAGCGAACCAGCTCATGCTGATGTAGATGCCCTGACCTCGGTCGAGTGCGCGCAGCGCCTCGTGCGTACCAGCGACGAACAGGCCGATCAGCAGGATCCACGGCTGTACGGGGCTGGGAATGGTGCCGCCGACGGTGACCACCAGTTCGTTGACCGTGTCCGCCGCGTCGAGGATCTGCCGCAGTGTGTCGTGGTCGATCTGCAGGTGGAAACCCCACCAGAATGTCCGCACCGTCACGCCGGTAGCACCGTCGCCGACCGGCGCCATGTCGATGCTGTTCGCCACGGCGAAGAGGGGTGTCGGGGTAGTAAGGAGGCGGCCGTCTCCCGCGCCGGCGCTCAGCGGGACGCGCTTGGCGAGTTCGAGGGACACCACGGGCCAGTTGTCGTGCTCCGTTGCAGTGGCCATGCTTATGTGCTCCTTTCTGGCTGGTCGGGTGGTCGGTCAGGCCACCACTTCGTAGACGAGGGTGTAGCTGGCCCCGTCGGCGTTGAACTCCGCCGACTTCTGCCCGGTGCCGGCCTGGGTGGCGTTGACGTAGTGCACGCCCAGCAGGTCGTCGGGGTCCAGCCACCAGCCCAGGTCCTTGTCCCAGACCTCGATACGCATCCGCGAATCGGTGCCGAAGGGGGCGTCGAGGTTGATGTCCCAGGTCTGATGGTTGTTCATGGGGCGGTAGGCCTCGCCGTAGCGCGTGCCGAAGACCTTGACGAGCACCTCGTCGTCCCCCATCCAGTCCTCGGTGGCGTTGCAGGTGAGAGTCAGCAGTCGTGCGGTGGGCATAGTGGTGTCCTTCGTGTGGTAGCCGGCCGGTGCTTCACCGGTTGGCCGGTGGGTGGGTCCTTGCGATCCCGCTCGTCGGGGCAGAGCCTCTGTGAGGGGCGTGTCGTCCGGCGAGTCCTGGATCATCAGTCGCGGGAAGGCTTTGCGTCCGAACCGCTGCACGACCCTTCCGGAGCAGGGCGCTCAGCGGACGATCGTGCTGCGTCCGGCCGCGAGTCCGGCGAACGCGATCAGCAGCCACACCGGCCCGGCCACGCCCTGGAAGCCGGGGAGTCCGGTCGCCCCCGCGAAGACCGTCACCGCCAGCACCGGCAACAGGCTCAGCACGCCTATCCAGCGCGATACCGTCCGCTCGCGCAGAGCCATCCAGGCGATCGCCCCGGCCGCCACGATCACGCCCAGCCAGCCGATGTGGCCCCCGAAGTCATTGAGCATGAAGTACACGAACAGGCCGTCGTCGCCGAAGGACTGTTCATTCATCCCCGCCGGCAGATAGATGGCCAGCGCGCCCTTCCAGCCGTATCCGTACGTCAGCCCGGCCGCCGAAGCCGTCAGCGCGCCGCTCACCACATGCGCCGCCGTACTGCCCGGCACCCGCGGTTCCACCTGCCGCCGCCAGGCCGCTGCCAGTACGAGCAGGAGGGCGACGGTGATGAACCCCGCCACCAGGCCCAGGTGGGCGGTACCGCGGGAGACCTCGTCCAGGATGGACGTGTCGACGCGTTCCGTCTCCACGACGCCGTTCCGCGGATCGGCGACGAACGTGGCAACGACACCGAGCAGGCCTGCCGCGACCCCGTAGAGCGGCCACCTGGCCCGCCCGTTGCCGCCGCCGGACCGGACCGCGTCGGCTATTGCTCCCGGATCCACTGCTGCCATGACCCTCAGCTCCCCTGGCTGTGAACGGTTGAGCAGCACTGTCCACGCGGCGGCGTCCCGGGCAACAGGGACACCAGTCCCTTTCGCCCGGGATATCCGTACGCCACCATGTCCCCATGGGCCGGGGGGACCGAGGAAACCGACGGGACCGCGCGCTGCGCCGTGCCGCGTACGCCGTCGCGGGAGTCGGTGCCGCGAGCTGCGTTGCCACCGTGCCGGCGCACGCGGTGCTGGCACGGCAGATCGAGCTCAGCGAGCTGTTCTGGAGCGATCTGGTGCTGGGCACGGTGTGGCCACTGCTCGGCGCGGCGGTGGCCCGCGTCCAGCCGCGCAATCGGCTGGTCTGGCTGATGATGGCGCCCGCGCTGATCGGCCCGTACCACCTGCTCACCTACTACGCCGCGTATTCACAGCTGGTCGCTGAACACCCTCTGCCCGGCTGGCAGTTCGGGGCCTGGCTGGGCTGCTGGGGGTTCGTGGGCTACTACTTCGCGACCCCTCTGGTGCCGCTGTTCTTCCCGTACGGACGGCTCGGCACCCGCCCGCGCCGGGTGCTCGCGTGGACCGTCATCGCCGCCGCCACGACCGGCACCCTCGCCGCGATGCTGCGTCCGAGCGGCACCGACCCGGTGCCCGCCCTGGCCAACCCGCTGGGTGTACGGGACGCGGAGTGGCTGCACACCGTCATGTACGCGTCTTCCGCCACATGCATGGCCGCCGGCACCGCCGCGGCCTGCTTCTTCATCGTGTTACGCACCCGTGCGGCACGCGGCGTGGAGCGCTCCCAGCTGCAGTGGCTGATGCTCGGCGGTCTCCTGATGACCCTCGCGCTCACCGTCGTGGGCTTCACCGCCGGGCAACTCCCCCAGCTACTGACCGACCTGCTGATGGTGGCCGGGCTGCTCGGTCCGCCGGCGGGTATCGCCGTGGCGATGCTGCGCCACCGCCTCTACGACGTCGAGGTGGTACTCGGCCGGGCCATCGTCTTCACCCTGCTGAGCGGACTGGTCCTCGGCGTCTACCTGGCCGTCGTCGCGGGCGCGGGCACCCTCGCGCCCGGTTCACCCGCCGGCACGGCCGCGATCGCCGCGGCCGCACTCCTCGCGGCAGCAGGGCGCGGGGCGGTCCAATCAGCCGTGGACCGGCTGCTGTTCGGACACCGCCACGATCCGTACGCGGTGATGGCCCGTGTCGGCCGCCACCTCGCCCCCGCCTCGGAACCGGTCGAGGCCATGCACCTCCTCGTCGACGAGCTCCGCCGCGCCCTGCGCCTGCCGTACGCGGCATTCACCGGGCCGGCCGTGACGGCGACCTCCGGCACACCCGTCCCCGGCGCGGGCTGGCGGACCGTGCCCTGCCTGGCGCTCGGCCGCCGGGTCGGCGAACTTCACCTGGGGCGGCGGCGTGCGGCCGAGCCCTGGACCGCACAGCAGCGGGCCGCGGCCGAGGAGGTCGCGGCGCGGGCTGCGACCCTCGCGTACGCGGCGGGGCTCGTCGAGGACGTGGCCCGCAGCCGGGCCCACATCGTCGCCGTCCGGGAGGAGGAACGCCGCCGGCTCCGCGCCGACCTGCACGACGGCGTCGGCCCCTCCCTGGCCGGTACCGCCCACCAGCTGGACTCCCTGGCCCGCAGGGCCACCGACCCCGGGCTCGCGGACGCCATCAGGGTGGTACGGGACCGGCTGCGCACGACAGTCGGTGATCTGCGCACCGTCGTGAACGGCCTGCGCCCCGCCGTGCTCGACCAGCTCGGCCTCGCAGGCGCGCTACGTGAACTGCTCGCCGGCTACGACGTTCCCACCTGCCGCTGCTCGGTCACCGCTGCCTGCTCCGAACTCCCCGCCTCCGTCGAGGTGGCGGCGTACGCAATCGCGGCCGAAGCGGTGGGCAACGCCCTCAAGCACAGCGCATCGGGCCGTCTCACCCTCACCGCCAGCGTCACCGCCGGAGTTCTCGTACTGACCGTCGAGGACAACGGCTGCGGCATCCCGCCCCGCCACCGTGCGGGCGTGGGCCTGCGCAGCATGGGCGAACGCGCGGCGGAGGTCGGTGGCCGGCTGGCGATTACCCCGGCCCCGGGCGGCGGCACCTCGGTGCAGGCCAGGATGCCGCTCCCCCGAGAGGAGACACATGCCACTGCCTGACCGACCCGCGAGCGCCCCGTGGGGGACGCCGACACAGGAGAGGGCGAGATGAGCCAGCCGCAGCCTGTGACCGTCCTCGTCGTCGACGATCACCCGATCTTCCGGGCCGGGATGACGACCGTACTGAGCGACCTGCCCGGCGTCACCGTCATCGGGGAGGCCTCCGACGGAGCCCAAGCCATCGCCGCCACCGCACGGCTGCTGCCGCACATCGTGCTCATGGACCTGCGCATGCCCGGGGTCGGCGGTCTCGAGGCGACCGCCCGGATCACCAGCGTCCATCCCGAGGTCGCGGTCATCGTCCTCACCATGGACGAGGACGACGCCTCGGTCTTCGCGGCCCTGCGCGCAGGGGCCTGCGGCTATCTGCTGAAGGAGGCCGACGGTGCGGACGTCCACCGGGCCCTCCTGGGCGCCGCACGCGGCGAAGCCGTCTTCGGCCCCCGCATCGCCCAGCGGGTACTCGCCCATTTCGCCTCGCCGCACGCGGCCCAGGACGCGCTGCCCTTCCCCCAACTCACTGACCGGGAGCGCCAGATCCTCGACCTGCTCTCCCGCGGCCTGGACAACACCTCCATCGCCCGCCACCTCTCCCTCTCCGAAAAAACGATACGCAACCGGGTCAGCGACGTCCTGGCCAAACTCCGCGCCCGTACCCGCGCGGAAGCCGTGGCCCTGGCCCGGGACGCAGGCCTCGGCCTGCCGTGATGCCACGGCAGGCCGGATCGGGCGGAGTCAGGAGACGCGATGGAGCCTGGCAGCCAGGCCGATCACGCCCGGCACCGATTTGTCACGGATGCAATTACTGACCTCTTCGGCTGCCAGGCAGGAACGCGCCTGATCGACGCTGATCTGCTGGACGTCCCGGTCGGTTCCGCCCCGGTACTCGCCCTTCACGCGCGAGTCCCGTGGAACAGCCGCGCTGGAGGCCTACGGCGTCGATCAGCCGGTACCTCACGGTGTGGCAGGCCTTCGTCGTGCGCGGATGTCTCCGGCAGGCATCGTCGCTCCCCTCTCCCTCAGCCGGGATCCGCAGGACGCCGCGGAGGTCTCCCGGCTGCGTGCCCCTCGAATCCATCTTCTTGTCCCGGAAGGCCGAGCGTACGCACGTGCCTGAACCAGCCACCACGGAGCAGGGCGCCGGGAACGGCGGGATGTCCGGCGTGTGGAGCGGCATTGAGTTATGCGTATCTCTCGTCCGGGATGTGCCCCTCCGAGCCGGGCCGCGCTACGCAGGAAGAAGCCCCGCGAGGGCACAGTCGGTGCGCCGCGATGGGCCAGGGGGAATCATGGCCGATTCCGTACGTCCTCAGGGGCCGCGGGTACCCGAGACCGACCCCAAGGTGGGGGTAGGGGTGACCAGCGACTGGCAGGGAGAGCCGAAGCACCGGCTGGTGGCGATAGGGGATTCACTGACGCAGGGATTCCAGAGCGGAGCGATCTTCAACACCGGTCTGTCCTATCCGGCCATCGTCGCCTACGAGATGGGGTGCTTCGAACAGTTCAAGTACCCCCTCTACGAAGGTTTCGGTGGACTGCCATTGAATATCGAGCTGCTCCTGCGTGACCTGCATGCCCGCTACGGGCGGGACGTGGACTGGTGGGAGACGCCGCTCGCGCTGTTCCGGGCCAGGACCCTCATGGACCGGGTTGAGGACCACTGGGAGCGAGGGCCCGGCCTGTCGGTGCCCCCGACGACCGCCATCATGCACAACCTCGCGGTCTTCGGGTGGGATCTGCGCGACGCGCTGTCGAAGTCGGCGAACGAGTGCCGTAATCGGATCGACGCGCCGAAGGACGATCTGATCAAACAGGTCGTCCAGAACGCCGGCGAGCGCGCCGCCCTTCGGGCACTGCCCACTCAGCCCCCGGAGGCGGGGGCCCTGACCCAACTGGGCTCCGCGGCCCGGCTCGGCGAGGAGACCGATGGCACCGGCTCGGAGCACGGGATCGAGACGTTGATCGTCTTCCTCGGCGCGAACAATGCCCTGCAGGCCGTGACCGAACTCAGTGTGGTCTGGAGCGAGGACGGTTACGACGACCTGTCCCGCAAAGGGGCCTTCACTGTCTGGCGGGCGCAGCACTTCAAGGCCGAACTGAGCCGGGTGGCCGCCGAGGTCTCCGGGATCAAGGCACGGCATGTCATCTGGTGCACAGTCCCGCACGTCACCATCGCGCCGATCGCGCGCGGAGTGCGGGGCAAGGCAGCGCCGGGTTCGCGGTACTTCTCCTACTACACCCGCCCCTGGATCAGCGACAAAGACTTCGACCCCCGCCAGGACCCGCACATCACGAGTGGCCAGGCGCGTCAGATCGACGAGGTCATCGACGAGTACAACGACGCAATCACCGCGGAGGTCCGCAGCGCCCGGCAGGCGGGCAAGGACTGGTATCTGCTGGAGACCTGCGGATTGTTGGACCGGCTCGCGTCTCGCCGGTACGCCGAGGACCCCGAGGCACGTCCCCCCTGGTGGCGGCCGTACGAGTTGCCGCCGGCGCTGCAGGCGCTGACGCCGCCGCCGAACTCGCACTTCCTCGCGGGCAAGAACGAGCGGCGTACCGACGGCGGCCTGTTCTCGCTCGACGGTGTCCACCCCACGACGGTCGGGTACGGCATCCTCGCCCAGGAACTGATCAGTGTGATGGAGCTGGCAGGCGTCCAGTTCCTACGGCCCGACGGACGTACACCCCGCAAGAGCCCGGTGCTCGTCGACTTCGACCGCCTCATCCGCAACGACACCTTGATCAACCGGCCGCCGGGGAACCTGGACTCGACCCTGAAGGTCATCGGCTGGGCCGACGAGGTCACGGGTCTGTTCCGACGTGTCTTCTCCCGTTCCTGATAGGACATCAACTTCCGGACGGAGACAATGATGAGCGATACGCATGTGCCCGCTCCGTCGCACCGCCCCGGTACGGGGTGCATGCCGTACGAGGACGGCGCGGCCTTCCGGGTCTGGGCACCCCACGCCCGTGCCGTCTGTGTCACCGGCTCGTTCGACGGCTGGCCTGGTCGGCAGCCGGGGTCCTGATGCCCCACGAGGGCGGCCGGATAGCCCTTCCGCAATGACCGGTTCGAACGGCAACTTCCTACTCACCACCCAGGACTTCGGGTGGGGCGCCCCCGTACCGCACGCCGGGCTGGGATGAACTCGTCGTCTACGAGATGCACATCGGCACCTTCAACGGCCAACAGGGCGGCGGGCCGAGCACGTTCGCCGCTGTCGTCGAGCGCCTTCCGTATCTGGCGGATCCTGGCGTCAACGCGATCGAGCTCATGCCCGCGGCAGAGTTCCGGGCGGCTTCTCCTGGGGCTACAACCCGTCCGTCTCGGCTCCAGGACCGTGGAACCTCCCCAGGACGATCCCCGCACACCGCGGGTCTGGCGCTTCCGCGTCCAGGACATGAGGCGCATCCCCTACCCATCGCAGCCGTGCGGCCTCGGTCTCACTCAGACGGGTAACACCCTCAAAGGTAGAAGGCAGAACTGACGCACACGGAACAAGGCGAGACGCGGCGGGCGTTCAGGTGCGGATCAGTTCCAGCGCCTGGTTCAGGTTGTACTCGGCGATGCCCGCCATGGACGCCCGGTCGGGGAAGTCTCCGTCGAGCAGCCTCAGTGGCCCCGCCGTCAGAGACAGACGCTGCGCCAGCGTGTAGAGCGCGAGCCGGTTCTCGTCCAGTCCGTCCACCTCCAGTGGCCGGTAGGCGTCGTGCAGACGGATCCGTAGAAAGACGTTCTCCCACTCGACGTCGAAGTACATCAAGCCCTCGATGTCGATCGCCACGGGGTTCCCGACCGCGTCCACCAGCACGTGGTCGGGCCCCAGTTCGCCGTGCACGACGGCGTACTCCGTGCGCGGCCGCACCTCCGCCGCCAGCCCTCGCAGCCGTTCCTCCAGCCGGTCGCGCACCCCCGCGATCCGCGGATCACGCGACGCCGCCTCTGCGAGATCCCGCAGCGCACGGTCCAGCACGACCGACTCGCACGACGTCCCGAGCGACGTGCCTCCCCCGTCGACCACGGCCACCTTGCCGTACGTGGGCGCCCGATGCTGCCGCATCGCCTCAAGGGACTCCCCGAGCCGGGCCATGACCGGGGCCGCCGCGCTCGGTTCGCGCGCGAGCAGATCCTCCAAGTTCTCGCCCGGGATGTCCTCGACGATCACGAGATCGGCCGGGCAATGGGCGCCGTCGCGGTCGACCAGACGGATGGCGGGGACGCGAACGCCGAGCGAGTCGAGCCGCGTGTGCGCGGCCTGGAACAGGTCGAGCCCGAGGCCGGGTGCGAACGGGTCGGTGAGGTCGTCGTCGCCCTCGGCCGTGGGCCAGTAGTTCTCGGCGTCGTCCCACAGGTAGGCGATCGCGGTCGTCGTGTCATCCATCACCAGGCGGTATACGCCCTTCTTGCTACCGCCCGCGATCCGCTCAGCGGCCTCCAGCCGACGCCCGCCGCCCAGCGCGGCCCGCGCCGCATCGGCCAACTGCGCGCGCGTCTCTGCCCTGGGTGCCACGTCCGAACCGCCTCTCCCCCACGATGACTTACGGACCCGTACGGGACCATCTCAGGAATGCGTCGGCCCCCGGAACACATGTTCCGGGGGCCGACGATGTCCGACCGGTGGGTCAGGCGGGCGTGATGTTCTCCGCCTGCGGGCCCTTCTGGCCCTGCGTGACGTCGAAGGTCACGACCTGGCCTTCCTGGAGCTCACGGAAGCCGGTGGAGTTGATGTTGGAGTAGTGCGCGAAGACGTCCGGTCCCCCGCCGTCCTGCGCAATGAAGCCGAAGCCCTTTTCGGCGTTGAACCACTTGACGGTTCCCTTGGCCATGCTGATGCCTTCCAGTCAATATCGGACCCGCACCGCGCGGCCCCGGAGGTGATCGCCCTGGTCCGGCACTGCACAGCAAAACGCCCGCGCCGGAGCGCGGGCAGGTACTGCGAACCACGACATCTGACAGTGACGCTACACGGCAAAACCGGCTCCCACCAGAGAACAACGGCCATGATCCGAACCGCGTCGCGCGTACTGCCCGTCAGCGGTCCGCGCGCGCAGCGTCGGCAACCGTTCTCCTTGCGCTCGGGACCCCTTCGCAAGCGCGGCAACAGCAGAACCCGACGGGCACCACCGGAGCCGCTCAGAGACGGCCGTGCTCGCGGAGGGTGTGCAGGGCGCCGAGGGTGACGATGCCGCGCCACTCGGTGCTCTGAGCCGGCATCCAGTGCAGGAAGTGGAAGTCCCAGCCGCCGTCCTCCAGTTGCTCGCCCTCCAGCCGGTCGAGATCGGCATCGATCTGGGCGGGTGTGAAGAGTGCCCGGCTCGGGGTTTCCGGCCGTGGTGAGAGTTCGAGCGGCTTGATGTGTTCGCCCTCGATGCCGCCCGGGACGGGGACGGTGCCGTCGGGGCGGATCGACGGCCGCAGCCGGTCGATCGCGGCGGCGGCACGGTCCGGGTCGGGCACCGCGTCGAGGAACTGCAGGGCGAACACCACGGTGTAGCCGCCGGCTTCCTTCCGCGATTCGAGCTCCCGCCAGCTCCAGGCCGTAGCTGCGTCGAGCCACGGGTGCTCGACCCCGAGCTGGTGCAGCCGGCCGGCGATCGCGAAGGTCAGGAAGCTGGACTCGTCGTTCGGCTCCATCCAGGGGGTACGCGGGTGGCCGAGCGCCGAGGGCAGTACTTGTGCGACACCGCCATCGGACCGGGCGACCGAAGCGACCCAGTCGGCGGTCGCAGTGACCATCGGGTCCTTCGTGGCGCCGATCTCCGCCAGAACCCCGAGTGCGGTGAGGGCCGCGGAGGGCTGACTGCCCGGACAGCGCACATCGGGTTCGAGCGCGTGGCCGAAGCCGCCGTCGGGATTCCGGTAGGGCCGCAGCGCGTCGAGCACCGGCTCGACCGGCGCGTCGTCGAGGAACACTTCGAGCTGGCGCCGCTCCAGCACGCGGGCCGTGCCTTCCATGAACTGTCGAGCCGAGTCGATACGGGATTCGCTGCTGGTCCCAGTGGTCGTTCGAGTAGTCATGCCGTCGACGCTAGGCGGCGGTCAGCCGGACGTCTTCCAGGAATCGGACGGGCGTGACTCCCGTCAGCCGGTGGACCTCGTCCGTCATGTGGGCCTGACTCGCATAGCCGGCCGCGAGCGCCTGATCGGCCAGCGACATCGCGGGGGCCTCGTCCGCCCCGATGAGCCGGCGGAGCCGGGCGACGCGGGCGAGCGTCTTCGGGGCGTAACCGACCGCGGCGGTCACCCGCCGATGGAGCTGCCTCTCGCTGACTCCGAGTTCGGCGGCGAGGTCGGCCACCCGGATCTCCCGACCCGCCAGGCGACGGGCCGCCGCGGTGGCGAGCGGATCAGGCGTGGCCCGGCGGTGGAGAACGGCTCCGGCAAGCAGGCGGAGGCTTTCGGCCGTGTCACCGGCCGTGGCCACCTGTTCGCTCAGGGCCTCGGCCTCCGACCACACCTCGGTGAGAGGGACCTGGAGGTCGCGGACCTCCGAGGCCGGCAGCCCCAGCACGTTGCCCGCGGCACCCTGTCGCAGGCGTACGCCGCAGGTCGGCATGCCAGTCGGCTCCCACAGCACCGGGCCGGTGTCGGGGCCGACAACGAGTGGCGGGCCGTCGCCCAGCCAGACCAGATCGACGCAGCCGTCCGGAACCACCCGCTCCGTCCCGTCCACGAGGGTGTCGTTGCGCCACAGACAAGCGACCACGGGCAGCAGCCCGGTCGGCGCACGGAACTCGCGGTAGGTCACGCCATCCACGATAGAACTCCGACTGGCTTCGTCCACGGCCCGCACCCGACACCCAGCACCCAGCACCCAGCACCCAGCGGCAGCATTCGTCCGCTGGTTCCGGGCAGCGGTCGGGGATCTTGACGCCCGCGCATGCTCACGAGAAATGGATGCGCGGCTCTGTCCTCACGCTGGTGGTGCGGTCAGTCCGGCCGCGGTCTGGGTGAGGTGCTGGGCCAGTACCTCGGCCGCGGTGTCGGCGTCGCGGGCCAGCGCCGCCTCCTCCAGTCGGCGGTGCTCGTCGAGGCCGTCCCGGTCGGGGTTGCGGTGTGCCGACCAGCGGCGAGCCAGCTCACTCGCGGTCCACATCCGGTCGACGGTCTCCAGCAGTACGGGGTTGCCGCAGCCCTCCAACAAGGTGCGGTGGAAGACCCGGTGGGCTTCGGACCATGCGCTGCTGTAGTACTCGCCCTCCTCCGGAACGTACGCCGGAGTACGGGCCAGACGGTGGTGGGCGGCTCGAACGCGGGCCTCCCAGTCGACGTCGCCGCGCTCGACGGACATGCGCAGCACGACCGGTTCGATGGTCCGGCGGGCCTCCGTGATCTCCTGCCAGCGGCTGTCGGAGAAGGACGGGACGGCGAAGCCGCGGTTGGGCAGCCGGTCGGCGAGACCCTCGCCGACCACCCGCACGAGCGCCTCCCGCACGACCGCCAGGCTCACGCCCTGTTCCTTGGCGAGGTCCTGCGGTTTGAGGGCGTGGCCGGGTGCGTACTCCCCGCGCATGATCGCGTCCCGCAGGTGTGCGTAGACCTGCTCGGAGAGCATCTGCTTGCCCGGCGAAGTCGAGGTGTGGGCCGTCTGGGTCATGCCGCCATCGTAGACGATCCAGTAGATAATCGATTATCTGTGTTATCGTCGATTTCATCGTCAGTGGAAGTCAGCAGGGATCCCTCTGCGCGGCGCTGAGCGGCCCCTCCGTCGGCCGCATCACCGCCACAGCCTCCGCCACCCCACAGCACGGACCGAAAGGAACAACGCGCATGAGCGCCAACGACCCCTTCGCCCGCCTCCCCGAGGCGGCCTCCTTCACCGTTACGAGCACCAACGTCACCGACGGCGCCGCCTGGTCGCCGGAGCAGCTCTCCGGCATGTCCGGTGTCCCCGGCGGCAAGGACGTCTCTCCGCAGTTGTCCTGGAGCGGCGCTCCGGAAGGCACCAAGAGTTACGCCGTCACCGTGTACGACCCCGACGCCCCCACCGGGTCCGGGTTCTGGCACTGGGCGGTCGCCGACATCCCCGCCACCGTCACCGAGTTGCCCGAGGGCGCCGGCGACGACGTCGGCTCGGGCCTGCCCGAGGGCGCCTTTCAACTGCCCAACGACGCCCGCGCGGCCCGCTTCATCGGCGCCGCCCCGCCGGCCGGGCACGGGCCGCACCGCTACTTCGTCGTGGTGCATGCCCTCGCCGTCGAGTCCATCGGCGTCGCGGCCGACGCCACGCCGGCCGTTCTCGGGTTCACGATGGCGGGCCACATACTCGGCCGCGCGGTCCTGACCGCCAGTGCCGAGACTCCCGCCTGACGAACAGCATGTCCGCACTCATCGACACCACGGAGATGTATCTCCGCACCATCCTGGAGCTCGAAGAGGACGGCGTGGTCCCCCTGCGCGCCCGCATCGCCGAGCGCCTGGACCAGAGTGGGCCCACCGTCAGTCAGACCACGGCCCGCATGGAGCGCGACGGTCTGCTGCACGTCGCCGGCGACCGGCACCTGGAGCTCACGGAGAAGGGCCGTCGACTGGCCACTCGCGTGATGCGCAAGCACCGGCTCGCCGAGTGTCTGCTCGTCGACGTGATCGGTCTGGAGTGGGAGCAGGTGCACGCCGAGGCCTGCCGCTGGGAGCACGTGATGAGCGAGGCAGTCGAACGCCGCGCCCTGGAGTTGCTCCGGAACCCGACCAAGTCGCCCTACGGCAACCCGATCCCGGGCCTGGAGGAACTCGGCGTGGAGAGCGGCGTGGATCCGTTCCTCGACGAGCCCATCGTCAGCCTCAGCGACCTGGCCCCCGGAGCGAACGGCGCGAGCACGAGCGTGGTCGTCCGCCGCATCGGGGAGCTGATCCAGACCGACCCCCCACTGATGCGCATCCTGCGGCAGGCCGGGGTACGGCCCGGCGCGGTCGTGAGCGTGACGTCATCGCCCGGCGGCGTGACGGTCGGCAGCGACGGGGAGGCCACCGAACTCGCCGAACTCTCCACACAAACGGCCGCGCACGTCTTCGTGGCCAAGCGCTGAGCCCGGCCGGGCACCGACCCGCCGCCGTGGATCCGTACAAGCATCAGGACAGCCCTCGACCACCGGAACGGAGGATCGTGGTCGAGGGCCGTCCTCGCCCTCACGGGGCGCAGGCCTCGGCGATCGACAGGCTGTTCTCGTAGAGGTGGTGCCGGGTGATCCGGCCGTCCTCGACGGTGAGGCGCAGTGCGAACGGGCCCTCGAAGGACTTTCCCGTCGCGCGTACGGTCCCCGACAGGTGGCCCATCAGGACGGCGTCGGTGCCGTCGACGAGGAAGGTGTCGACGGAGGCGCGCGCATCCTCGGGCACGGTGTATTCCATCAACTCCTGGAACTGGGCGGCGCATTCGGCGGCGGTGGACCGTGGGCGGATCCACGGGACGCCGGGGTTCTCTGCGAGCATCCAGTCGACCTCGTCGGCGAACAGCGCGACGAGCCGACCGGTGTCCCCGGCCACCCGGGCGGCGATGAACTCCTGCACGGCGGCCCGAGTGGCCTCAGCCACGGAACTCGCGGTGCCGGCCACACTCGCGGCGCCTGCCGAACTCGCGATGGTTGCTGAACTCGCCTTGGTCACGGAGGACTTGACGGACATGACACTCTCCACGTCACTGCGGCCGAATCCCGGCGGGGGTTCCCGTCGATGTGCTTGATCCTGCTCGAGTGATGGGCGGACGGTCGATTACCCCGGGAGTAATGGCTCCGGGAGTCATGGTTCCGGCCGCAACTTTGAACACTGAGATGACAAAGTATGGACATGCCAAGTGAAAGCCCCTTAGGTTGGCGGCGCAACGCAGCCACGTCACTGAAGACCGGAACGAAATCCGGCACGGTCCGGTCCCGCCTTATGGAGGACCGTTGTCCCACCATCCGTTCCTGCGTGCCCGAAGACTTCTGACCGCCCTACTGACCGGAACCGTCCTCGCCGGCGGTCTGTTGGCCGCCCCCGCGTCCTCGGCCGCCCCGTCGGCCATCCCGCCACAGGAACCCGGAGTCACACTCCGCGTGTTCGACGTGCAGACACCACTGAGCAAGCTGTGCACGCTCAAGCCCGGACAGACCCCCAACCACGACTCGTTGAAGTCGACGGTGGACTGGTCCACGGCCGACGACTTCGGTGGCTTCTCCGACCACTTCGTCTCCGAGGTGACCGGCAACCTGGTCGTGCCGCGCGACGGCACCTACGGGTTCCGTCTCACCAGCGACGACGGCTCCCGGCTGACCATCGGCGACACCACGGTGGTCGACCACGACGGACTCCACGGCGCGGAGCCGAAGGACGGCGCGGTCACGCTCACCGCGGGGTCGCACCCCCTGCGCATCGATCACTTCGAGCGCGACGGCGGGCAGCAGCTCCAACTGGCCTGGAAGCCGCCGGGCGAGAGCGACTTCGCTGTCGTGCCCCGTGAAGCACTGAGCACGGATGCCGATGTCGTCCGGGTGACGGCCCCCGGACGCAAGGAATGCGAGGCGAGCGGCGACTCCCCCGGCGACGGCCTCCCGCTCACCTCCGTCCGGCCGGACCTGACGCTCACCGATCTGCGCCCCGACGGTTTCGAACCGCAGGTCACCGGTATGGACTGGCTGCCCGACGGACGGTTGGCGATCAGCACCTGGGGCGGCTCCGACAACGTTGCCGGAGAGGTCTATCTGCTGGACAACGTCACCGGTCCGACCAGTCAGGACAAGGTCACCTTCAAGAAGGTGGCAAGCGGGCTGCGTGAGCCCATGGGCATCAAGTACGTCGACGGTTCGCTGTACGTCTCCCAGAAGCACGAGCTGACCCGGCTCGTCGACCGGAACCGCGATGACGTGGCCGACGAGTACCGCACCGTCGCGACCTGGCCGTACGGAGGGAACTTCCACGAGTTCGCCTTCGGACTCCTCTACCGCGACGGCTACTTCTACGTGAACCTCTCCGTCTCCATCAACCTCGGCGGTGCGACCACGGTTCCGCAGCCGGCGCCGGGCCGCGGGGTCACGTACAAGGTCAGCAAGAAGACTGGCAAGATCAGCCCGGTCGCGGGCGGGCTGCGCACCCCGAACGGGATCGGCTGGGGCCCGGAGGGTGAGCTCTTCGCCACGGACAACCAAGGCGGTTGGCTTCCTTCGTCGAAGCTCGTCCACGTCAAGCAGGACCGCTTCTTCAACCACTTCACCGAGCCGTCCGGCCCGTTCGACGCCTCCACGCCGACCGACCCCGTGCTGTGGCTGCCCCAGAACGAGATCGCCAACTCGCCTTCCACACCTCTGTACTTGAAGAAGGGCAGGTTCGCGGGTCAGATGCTGATCGGCGACGTGACCTACGGCGGCCTGCAGCGCGCGTACCTGGAGAAGGTGAAGGGGCAGTACCAGGGCGCCGTCTTCCGCTACACGCAGGGTCTTGAGGCCGGGGTCAACCGCCTCACCCTGGGTCCCGACGGCTCGATCTACGCCGGTGGTCTGGGCGCCGAGGGCAACTGGGGTCAGGAGGGCAAGCTCAAGTTCGGCCTGCAGAAGCTCACGCCCAACGGCGGGAACACCTTCGACATCCAGACGATGCGTGCCGTGCCGGGCGGCTTCGACCTGACGTACACCCAGCCGGTGTCCGCGACGACGGCTGCGGAGCTGGCCAAGCGCTACCGGGCCGAGCAGTGGCGCTACACGCCGACCACCGACTACGGCGGTCCGAAGATCGCCGAAGAAGCCCTGCCCGTACGCTCTGCCGAGCTGTCGAAGGACGGACGTACGGTGCGGCTGCGGCTGGACGGGCTGAAGTCGGACCGGGTCGTTCACCTTCGCTCCCCGCGGCCCTTCACCTCTGCGTCCGGTGAGGCACTGTGGAGCACCGAGGCCTGGTACACGCTCAATGCCATGCCCGGTAAGCAGCCGCCGCCCGCCACCCAGTACGAGGCCGAGGAGGCGCGTCTGACGGGCTCAGCGGGAATCAACACCGATCATGTCGGCCACTCCGGCAGCGGCTTCGTCGACCGGTACTCCACGGAGGGCAAGGTCGCCACCACCTTCGACGTGACAGTCCCCAAGGCTGGCACGTACGACGTCAACCTGCGCTATTCCAACGGCCCGAACCCGTTCCAGGGCACCAAGTCGCTCTCCCTGTACACCAATGGGAAGAAGCTGCGGCAAGTGAAGCTGGCCTCTACCGGTGACTGGGATTCATGGTCCACGCAGACCGAACCGGTAGTGCTGCGCGCCGGAAAGAACACCGTCTCCTACAGCTACGACGCCGGCGACACCGGACACGTCAACCTCGATCTGCTCACTGTTCGCCCGCACGGCGCGCCTGTCACCCTCTTCGACGGGAGCGCCGCCTCGCAGTCCGAGTGGCAGCACACGGACGGGCGACGGCTCAAGTGGCCGCTCACCGACGAGGAGTCGATGGAGGTGTGCTGCGGTGACATCCGGACCCTGGACGCGTACCAGGACTTCAAGTTGCACGTCGAGTTCCGCGTGCCGCTGCTGCCTCCCGATGTCACTGGTCAGGACCGTGGGAACAGCGGAATCTTCATCCAGGACCGCTACGAACTGCAGATCCTCGACTCCTACGGTGACACCTCCCTGGACACCAACGAAGCCGGAGCCTTCTACCTGAAGAAGGCACCCGACGTGAACGCGGCCAGGGCGCCCGAGACCTGGCAGACGTACGACATCGTCTTCCGCGCCGCCCGGTACGACGACAGCGGGAGCAAGACGGCCGACGCGCGGGTGACCGTGGTGTGGAACGGCGAGAAGGTGCACGACGACATCGCCCTCGACGGCCCCACCGCCTCGGGCAGACCCGAGACACCGGCAGCGGGCGCGATCCGTCTGCAGGACCACGGGAACAAGGTCCGGTTCCGCAACATCAGACTGGAGCCTCTTGCCTGACCTGACCCACGTGACGTGACCTGACGTGACGTGATCCGAAGCCGGGCCCGGTTCCTGACCGGGCCCGGCTTCCACGTCACCTCGGGTGGAGGCAGTCCGAGGTGAGGTCAGGTCAGGTCCGCCTGTCCGCACGTACGACAGGCAGCGTCACGCCGAAGACCGTGCCGGCCCCCGGAGTGCTGTGGACCGTGACCGTCCCGTCGTGGGCGTGGGTGAGCTGGCGGACGATGGCCAGACCGAGCCCGCTGCCGCCGGTGGAGCGGCTGCGGGACTTCTCGGCTCGCCAGAAACGGTCGAAGACATACGGCAGTTCATCCGGCTCGATGCCTTGACCGGTGTCCCTGACCTCGATGCTCACCTCGGACTCCGCGCCGACCGCGCGCAGTTCGACACTGCCCCGGGCCGCCGTGTGGCGTACGGCGTTCGAGACCAGGTTGCCGATCATCTGACGGATGCGTACGGGGTCCGCGTACAGCTTCGGATCGTCTTCCGTGCGGACGGTGAGGGTGACTCCGGCCGAGTCCGCCGCGGCACGGTGTGCTGTCGCGACCTGGTGAAGGAGGTCCCGTACGAAGACATCCTCGCGGTGCAGCCGTAGCACGCCCGCGTCGGCGGCGGCGAGGTCCTGCAAGTCGTCGATGAGGTGCTGCAGTTGCAGTGCCTCCTCCAGGAGCGAGGTGGTGAAGTCGTCGTCGGGCTCGGCGATGCCGTCCTCCGCGGCCTCCAGCCACACCCGGATGTTGTTGAGCGGGCTGCGCAGTTCATGGGCGATGTCGCTGACCATCGCCCTGCGCTGTTCCTCGGCGTGCTCGCGCCGCGCGGAGAGATCGTTGAAGGCCGCGGCGAGCCGGCCGATCTCGTCATTGCTGGTGACGGGGACGCGGGCGTGCCGGTCGCCCGGACCGCGAGCGGCGGCGGTCAACGCACGCAGCGGTCGGACCAGTCGACGCCCGACCAGCACGGTCGAACTCACGGTCAGGACGAGGACGAGCCCAGTCACCCCGGCGATCCGGGCGGTGTTGGCCGGCGAGAGGTCGAGTCCCACGGACGCCACGGCGGGGATCTGGGCGTCACCGATGAACAGGAGGGCGGGCGGGGCCACGTACGGGGTGAGCTGTACGCGCCGGGCGGTATCCACGCAGTCCTGTACCGCGGGGGAGATGGCGATGAAGTCGAGTCCGACGCCGACGACCGACTCGTGCCGGTCCCGCAGGCACTTCGCCGCGAGGGCGTTGAGGCGGTCGAGGGCCTTCCGCTCCGGCTCCGTCGGGGTGTCCAGCTCGGCCGTCGGGCAGACGCCGGTGATCTTGTACCTGATGGCGGCGTCGTCGTTGCCGATCCGGATCACCGGACGACCGCTCGGCCGGTCGATGCGGGTCGCGGGTGCTCCGGATCGCTGAAGACAGGCCTGGAGCCGGTCGGCGGCGGCGCGCAGTTTCGCGCGGGCGTCGGCGGTGAGCCGGTAGGGACCGATGACACGTGGGTCGATGCGGTCGGCGTCCGCGCTCCCGGCCGGTGCGACGTGCAACGGGTCGATGACCGCGGACACCCGGTCGGGCCGTGGCGCCTTCGGATCAGAGTCGGCGATCGTCCGGCGGTCCCGGGTCGTCAGGACGATCCGCCGTCCGGTGCTCGATGCCAACTCCCCTATCAGACCGTCCACTTGGGACCAGTCCCGGTGGGTCGCCGCGCGGCCCACCAGGGTGTCGTAGAGATGGGTGTCGTCGGTCAGGATGCGGCCCTGCTCCTGGCGGATCGCACCGGTGGTGGTGCGTACGGTGAGCCACGCGGTGGCGGCGATCGCGCAGACGGCGATCAGCACGGACGTGGCGAGCAGGCGCACGAGGAGGCTGCGGTGCGGCGGCACCCGATCACCGTCGGTCCGCCCGGGATCCCTTCGCCCGTCGGCGGTCCGCTCAGCATCGGTCCGCCCGCCGCCGGCGCCCCCTCCGTCAGAGCGCGGCACGGCCGTCGGTGAGTTCGGTGCCGTCGGTCGGCTCGGCGCCACCGGTCGGCTTCCTGCCGTCGGTGAGCTTGTAGCCGACGCCGTACACGGTCAGCAGGCGGACCGGTTCGCGCGGATCCGTCTCGATCTTCCTGCGCAGGTTCATCACATGGACGTCCACGGTCCGTTCCGTGATGTAGCGGTCGAACCCCCGGGTGCTGGCGAGGAGTTGACGGCGGCTGAACACCCGCTCCGGGTGAGCGGCCAGCGCCTGGAGGATCACGAACTCGCCCGGCGTGCACTCGACTTCACGCCCGTCGGCCTCGACCACATGGCGTACGGGGTCGACGGTCAGGCCGCCGACCCGCAGAACGGACTCCTCCTCCTCGGCGGAGGCGGACCGGTGGGTGCGTCTGATGAGGGCCCGGATCCGGGCCATCAGTTCGCGCGGGCTGTACGGCTTGGTCATGTAGTCATCGGCACCGTGGTCGAGCCCGCGCAGCAGATCCTCCTCCGCGGAGCGCGCCGTGAGCATCAGCACCGCCACGTCGTCGGCCTCGCGTCGGACCGTACGGCACACGTCCAGGCCGTCCACGAGGGGCATCATCACATCGAGGATCAGCACATCGGGACGGTTGCGGCGGATCTCCTCGATCGCGGCGTGGCCGTCGTGGACGACGACCACCGAATGGCCCTCCCGCCGCAGATAACGCCGCACGACCTCGGCGTGCTTCGGATCGTCTTCCGCGACAAGAACATGTGCGCACATGCTGCGGACCCTACGGGGCCCAACAGCTCTCTCATACCGGCCTGACAAGTTCTTCAAATCTCTCCGTGACCGTACGGGGATGACGAAAACCACTCACTTCACCGGTACGGGGACGGTCGTGGCCGCTGTCCTGTGCCTGGCCGCGCTGTCCGCCTGCGGCGGATCACCCGTCGGTGGTTCGGACGACACGGCCAAGGACGACCAGGTGGCCTCGGTGACGAGCCCGGCCGCGAAGGACGGTGCGAGCGCCTCGGCGAGCTCCGGCACGGAGGAGGGCGTCCCGCTGCGGACGGACATGAGCGAGGACGAGAAGAAGCGGATCCAGACGGCCTGGGGCGTCTGTCTGAAGAGTCAGGGAGTGCCCACGGCCGACAAGGGAATCCCGGGGATGGTGCTCCCGGCGGCCGGCGCGGACAAGTACCCGAAGGAGTACAAGGCATGCAAGGCGAAGCAACCCATCACGCCCCCTCAGCTGAACCCGAACGACCCTGATTACGCGGACGGCCTCCGCTCCTGGGTGCGCTGCATGAACGACAAGGGGCTGAAGGTGGACACTCTCCCCGACGCCGCCGGATGGACCTGGGCCGACGAGCCGGGCCCGGTGGCTCCGGGTTCGTCGCAGGCCGACCAGATCGAGGCGAACTGCCAGGAGGAAGCGCTCAGTGCGAAGAAATGAGGCCTCTCCCCGCCCCCGGCGGCGCCTCCTGCTGACGGTGAGCGGAGCCTCGGTGGTACTCGCCATCACGGCCGGAGCGGTTGTCTGGACCGGTCGGCACGGACAGGAGTCGCGGGCCTCCGCCGACGAGAGAGTGCACGTGACGACCGCGGTGGTGGAGCGCGCCGATCTGTCCGACACCCTGACACTCGGCGGAACCCTCGGTCATGGCCGGAGCCGGGTGGTGCGGAGCGGCAAGGATGGCCTGGTCACCTGGCTGCCGCGGATCGGGGCGGAGGTCACCAGGGGCGGGCAGATGTTCCGGGTGAACGACAACCCGGTACCGCTGCTCTACGGATCGACCCCGCTGTACCGCACCCTGCGGGACGAGGGCACGGTCGGGCGCGATGTGAAGGTCCTCGTCGACAACCTCAGGAAACTCGGATACGACTTCGGAGAGCAGCCGGAGGTCGGCAGCTGGGTGCGGCCACGTCCGGCGGCGACACCGACTTCGGACGGGGCCGGCGCCGAGGGGGAGACCGCGTCCGCCGATGCGGCTTCGGGCAAGTCCGGCCAGGACGCGGCACCCTCGGCCCGGCCGACCGCTGCCGACTCCGCCGGGGCAGGTTCGCCCGCCGCCTCCCCCTCCCCCGCTCCCGTCCAAGTCCGCCGCGGAGAGGGTGTGTTGACGGCGGGCGTGATCGCCGCGCTCAAGCGCTGGCAGTCCCGTACCGGCGCTGCGGCCACCGGTGAGCTGGGTCCGGGGGACGCGATCGTGCTCTCCGGTGCCGTGCGCGTCGGCGGTCTGCTGGCGGAGCCCGGTGACGCGGCCGGCGGGGACCTGCTGTCGGTCACCTCGACCGTCAGGCAGGTCACCGTCCCCTTGAAGGCGGACGCGACCGGCTCCGTCCGCAGGGGCAACAAGGTGACCGTGACCCTGCCGGACAACTCCACCGTCCGGGGACACGTCACCGCGCTGAGCAGCGACGCACAGTCCGCGGACCAGAACGCGGGCGGCGAGCCCCAGCTCACGGTGACCGTGGGCCTCGACGACCCCGAGGCCGGACCCGTACGCGATGCGGACTCCGGGTCCGTCCGGGTCGGCTTCACCTCGGCCGCCAAGAAGGACGTCCTCGTGGTGCCGGTCGGCGCGCTGCTGGCCCTGAGCGAGGGCGGCTACGCCCTGCAACGGCCGGGCGGCCGACTACTGCCCGTGGAGACCGGCTTGTTCGCCAAGGGCAGGGTCGAGGTCAGCGGGCCGGAGATCTCGGAAGGGCTGCGCGTGGTGACCGCCTCATGACGCCCGTACTCAGCGTCCGCGGGACCGGCATGGCATACGGAGGCGGGGTCAAGGCCCTGGACGACGTGTCGTTGACGATCGAGGAGGGCGAACTCCTCGCCATCGTCGGCCCGTCGGGATCCGGGAAGTCCACTCTGCTGCACATCATGGGCACCTTGGACCGGCCGACCTCCGGAACCGTGGAGATCGGCGGCGAGGATGTCCTGAGCCTGTCCGACCGGGAGCTGTCGGCACTGCGTGGCCGCCAACTCGGCTTCGTCTTCCAGCAGTTCCATCTCACCGACGGGCTGAGCGCCTGGGAGAACGTGGCGACCGGGCTGCTGTACGCGGGCGTCCCCCGTCGATCGCGTCGGCCGCGCGCCCTGGAGGCGCTGGCGAGGGTGGGGCTCGACCATCGCTCAGGCCATCTCCCCCAACAGCTGTCCGGTGGCGAACGGCAACGCGTGGCGATCGCCCGGGCCCTCGTCCATGAACCCATGCTGGTCCTGGCGGACGAGCCGACCGGCGCTCTCGACACCGCGAACGGCACCGCCGTCCTCGATCTGCTCAGCGCGCTCAACGACGACGGCACGACCATCGCGGTCATCACCCATGACCGCGACATCGCCTCCCTGCTGCCCCGGACGGTGGAGCTCCGCGACGGTCGGATCGTCGCGGACACCCGAGCCGGGGCCCGAACCGGGGCCGTGGCCCAGCCCGTCGCAGACACCCAGAAGGCAGGGAACGCTCCCGCATGACAGGAACCGAAGTCGCGTCGGCCCGCCGCCGCACAAGGCCCCGACCCGTCCGGCTCGCCCCGGCCGATCTGCTCGGTCTCGGGCTGCTGGGCATCCGTACCCGTAAGGTGCGGGCCGCCCTGTCCGCCCTGGGCATCTCCATCGGTATCGCGACACTGATCGTGGTGACCGGCATCCCGGCGTCGAGCCAGCGGGCCCTGATGGCGGAACTCTCGGCGCTGGGCACGGACATGCTGCGGGCCCAGCCGATGCCCGACCAGGATCCGCCGGTGCTGCTGCCCGAGGAGTCCCCCGCGATGGCCCGCCGCATCGGCCCCGTCACCACGGTCGGGGTGGTCGCCAACACCCATGCCGACGTGCACCGTTCGGACCGGGTCGACCCCGGTGACTTCTCCGGCATCAGCGTGCTGGCCACTCGGCCGGGGCTGCTGAAGGCCGTCAACGGCCGACTGATGTCGGGCCGGTTCCTCAGCTCGTCGACCGAGCGGCTGCCGACCGTGGTGCTGGGCTCGGTGGCCGCGTCCCGGCTCGGCATCCCCCAGGTGACCGGGGACCCGCAGATCTTCGTCGGCAGCCACTGGTTCACCGTCATCGGCATCCTGCGGCAGACACCGCTCTCCCCCGATCTGGACAGGGCGGTGTTCGTCGACTGGCAGACGGCCCGCGACACGCTGAAGTTCGACGGCCACCCCACGGTGATCTACGTCAAAGCACGGGAGTCCCAGGTCGAGGCCGTCCGGGACGTTCTCCCCGCCACGCTCAATCCACAACTGCCCGGCATGGTCCAGATCAGCAAGCCGTCCGACGCGCTGGCCGCCAAACGCGCCACCCAGTCCACGTTCTCGGCGCTGTTCCTGGGCCTGGCGGGAGTCGCGCTGCTGGTGGGCGGGATCGGGGTGGCCAACACGATGGTGGTCTCGGTGCTGGAGCGGCGCCGGGAGATCGGGCTGCGCCGTGCGCTGGGTGCGAGCCGGGGCCAGATCCGCGGCCAGTTCTTGACGGAGTCGGTGGTCCTGTCCACGCTGGGCGGACTGGCGGGCACGGTCATCGGCGTCCTGGCCACGGTCGGCTACGCGTCCTGGCACGACTGGCCCCCGGTCGTGCCCGCGGCGGCTGTGCTGAGCGGGGTGGGAGGTGCCGTGGTGATCGGGGTGGTGGCCGGCGTCTACCCCTCGGTCCGAGCGGCCCGGCTCACACCTACGGAGGCACTGGCCACCGTCTAGCGGCTCGTCACATCCGTACAGACGGCTGTATGACGGAGGCGAGCAGTGCCAGTCTGTCGGCGCTGTCGGTACCGGGGTCCGGGTGGTAGACGACGAGCGTCTGGCCTGGCGCGCCGTCGATGCTCAGCCGCTCCCTGTTCAGCTGCAACCCGCCAACCTGGGGGTGCTCGATGTGCTTGGGCGCGGCTTCGCAGGCCTGTACGTCGTGCCGGGCCCAGAGTCGGCTGAACAGGGGGCTGGCGAGGGAGAGTTCGCCGACGAGCTCGATGAACCGGGGGTCGTCCGTGTCGGTGCCGACCGACTCGCGGAAGCCGGCGACCATGCCCCCGGCGGCGCCTTCCCAGTACGGGTAGAGCGCCTGCTCGGCCGGGTCGAGGAACAAGGACAGCAGTCGGTTGGCGCCCGCCGTGAAGCGTGGCGACAGGGCCGTCGCCAAGGTGTTGGCGGCGAGGACGTCGAAGTAGCGCCCCTCGACCAGCGCGGGGATCTGGAGCGTGGCGACGAGTTTGGCGATGCTCGACGGGACGGTCTCCTTCCGCGGCCGGGGCCTGGTGCGATGCCGTCGGGGCCGGTCGGCGCCGAGCAGCAGCAGGTGCGCCGTCGCGTCCTCGTCGAGCCGCAGCACGCGCGCGATGGACTCCAGGACCTGTACGGAGGGGTTGCGGTCGCGGCCCTGTTCCAGGCGCAGGTAGTAGTCGGCGCTGATACCGGCGAGCATCGCGACCTCTTCCCGCCGCAGACCCGGTACGCGCCGTACCCCCATGACGGGGATACCGACCTGTTCGGGAGTGACGAGCTCACGGCGGGCGCGTACGTAATCGCCCAGCAGGTTCGGTCCGTCGGTCATCTCTCCACTGTAATTCGCGGGGTTGTGCGCGTGCCTGGTCCTGTCACCCCCAGGATCGCGGGGGCCCTGGCTCGGTCGGAACCCGGGCGGCAGCGTGACCGGCGGCCACTTCATCGTCTGCCCCCCGGCGCGGACAAGCACAGCAAGGAGCGCAAACATGTCGACGTATCTGCTGGTACATGGTGCCTGGCACAGTGGAGAGTGCTGGCAGCGGGTGGTCCCGTTGCTGGTGTCGGCCGGGCATCGGGTGCTCGCGCCGTCGCTGACCGGCTATGGCGACAAGGCTCATCTGCTCAGCGCCGAGGTAGGGCTCGACACTCATGTCGACGACATCGTCAGGCTGATCGTCGAGGAAGACCTCACCGAAGTGGTCCTCGTCGGACACAGTTACGCCGGGCTGGTCATCTCGTCCGCGACCAACCAGGTCCCGGACCGGATCGGGGGGTTGGTCTACCTCGACGCGATGGTGCCGGAGGACGGCGAGAGCGCGGCCGATGTCCTGCCCGTGACCCAGGCACTGATCGACCTCGCCGTGAAGTCGGACAGTGGCTGGCGGATTCCGCCGCTGCCCGAACTGCCCCCGCCCTCGGGCCTGTTCGGGGTCACCGACCCGGCGGATGTCGCTTGGTTGCGGACCATGCTGTCGGACCAGCCGGTGCGCTGTCTCCAGCAACCGGTCCGGCTCGACAACCCGGCCGTGAACGCGATCCCGCGGACCCACATCCACTGCACCGTCGGCAAGCCGGACGGCTTCGACCGGCGCCCCGTCCCAGCAACACAGCCCAACGGGGCACCGGCACAGGTGTGGGAACTGGCGACGGGCCACGACTGCATGGTCACGATGCCGGTCGAACTCGCCGAACTACTCCTCAAGCTCGGCTGACCCACACCCGTGCTCACCCACTCATGCGGTCACCCAGTCACCGACTCACCGGTCCGTCGAGGTGCCCCGGGAGTGGAGCATTCGCTTTACCGTGTCCGAGCGTTCCAGGAGGGTGTTGCGGACCACCGGGGCCGCCTCGTGGGCCGCCTTCTGGGCCTCCTCGATGTACGTGGAGTCGATGGCATGCGGTGGGAAGAGCTGGCCCGCGAAGACCATCGCCGGAATCATTCCGCCCCGGTGCAGGTCCGGGATCGAGTCCAGGTAGTGCTGTGTGTAGGGCGTCAACAGGGCGTCCTGGTCGGGGCGCCAGAACGCCGCCGCCACCTGGCCGACCGAGTTGATGGGCACCGCACGGTCCACAGCAAGCCTCTGCCAGACCTCTTCCTTCGCGGCGGGGTCCGGCAGGGCGGCCCGTACGGTGAGGGCACGGACCCAGGCGTCGGGGTCCGGGTCGCGTTCCAGCAGGAGGGCGCTCTCCGAGGAGACGTCCCCGCCAAGTTCCGCCTCGCGGACGAGCGTTCGCCAGAGCAGGTCCACGTCGTCGCCGGCCTGTTCGCGGAGCCACGCCAACTCGTCCGGTGTCGTCGCGACGCGGGCCAGACCGCGGAGGGCGACCTGACGACGGCCGGGGTCCGCAGCGTGGCGGCGACAGGCCTCCGCCACCGCCGCCGTCAGCCCTGCCCGTTCGCCTTCCGGCGCCCACAGTTCGGCGATGTTCGCGGCGAGGGTCAGATAGGGCTCGATCACGGCGTCGGACGTCTCGGCCATGAGGACAGCGGTGATGCTCCGCCCGGCTTCCGCCGCCGTGGCCTCGCCGGTGGTCAGCATGTCCCACACGGTCGCCGTGGCCACTCCTCGGGAGATGGCAGTGGGCAGTTGTGCCGCCGCGAGGAAGAAGGCGTCCCTGGTCGCGGGGTCGGGACGGGTCGTGGCGAAGGTCAGGTCCTCGTCGTTGATCAGCAGAACGTCGAGGTCGGCCTCGGTCGGGAGACCGGTGACCGGAGTGCGGGTCTGCGTGACCTCGACGCGCACGAGCGCCCTGCGTTCCAGGACTTCGCCGCTCGGGTCGTTGTTTCCCCCGTTGCTCCCGTTGCTGCCGTGGCCTCCGTCGCCGCCGTCCTTGCCGTTCCTGTTGTATGCGCCCACCGCCAGGACCTGCGGGCGCGGGGTGTCGACCGCCACCAGCGTGACGGTGTCGCCGTCGCGTTCCAGTGAGAAGCGGTCGGTGCCCGCCGTCGCCAGCCAGGCGGCGCGCCAGGTGTCCAGGTCCCGCCCGCTGGCCTCGGAGAGGGCGTCGATCAGGTCCTGGAGCGTGGCGCTGCCCCACGCGTGACGCGCGAAGTAGGCGGTCATGCCGACCCTGAAGCGCTCCTCGCCGACATACGTCTTGAGCTGCTGGAGGACCGAGGCGCCCTTGGGATACGTGATGTTGTCGAAGATCGACGCGGCCTGGGCGACATCGTGGATGGGCTGGTGGATCGGGTGCGAGACGGGACCCTGGTCGGAGAGGTACGCCTTGAGCTTGCCGCCCGCCAGGTGGCTCGCCCACGCGTCGGTGTACCGGGTCGCGCGCTCGGCGGCCCAGTGGCAGGCGAACTCCGCGAACGCCTCGTTCAGCCAGAGGTCGTCCCACCACCGCATGGTGACGATGTTGCCGAACCACATGTGTGCCATCTCGTGCAGCAGCACCTTCGCGAGCAGCTCGCTCTCGGCGGGCGTCGGCGTGGCCCGTCGCAGGAACGCGTCCGACCAGGTCACACAGCCGTAGTTCTCCATCGCCCCGCCGAACTCGGGCACGAACACCTGGTCGTACTTGCGTTGCGGGAACGGCATCGCGAAGACCTCGCCGAAGAAGGCGAGTCCCTGTCGGGTGAGGGTGAAGAGCTCGTCGGCGTCGCGCTCGAGAATCGGAGCGAGGGAGCGGCGGGCGTAGATGCCCAGGTCGTGGCCGTCGGCCTCGCGACGGATCTCGTGGAAGGGGCCCGCGTTGACGACGGTGTTGTACGTCGACAGCAGCGGCGTGTCCGGGAAGGTCCAGCGGCGTGCCGACTCCAGTTCCTCGATGCGTGGGTCGCCGGAGTTGCTGGTGACGGTCCACGCGGACGGCGCCGTGACGGTGAAGGCGTGCGGTGCCTTGAGGTCGGGTTGGTCGAAGCACGCCCAGACGTAGCGGGCCTCGTCCGGTTCGAAACTCATCCACACGTAGACCTCGCCGTCCGCGGGGTCGATCGCCCTGTGTACGCCCTCGCCCGTGGTCGTGTCGGCCTGGACGCTCTCCACACGCAGGACGTTGTGCCCGGCAAGCGCGGGCAGGGCTATTCGGCCGTCCGCGGTGGAAGTGAGGGGTCTGCCGTTCAGCGTGGCGCTCCGCACCTCCGCCGCACAGTCCACGAAGGTCTCCGCGCCCGGCTCACGACAACTGAAGGCCACGGTGGAGACACACCGGACCTCCGGCCCGTCGGCCAGACCTGTGAAGTCGATGTCCACGTCGTAACGCTCGACCTCCAACAGCGCGCCCCGGCGCTCGGCCTCGGAACGGGTCAGGCTCCGGATCTCCATATGTCCTCCCTCGTCAGACAGCGGGCGTCAGCGTACGACGGAGGACGGCTGCGGTCGCCGGGTTTTCGGCGCGCCGAACAGCCTTCGGGTTCCTGGCAGCAGCCGTCGACCACACCCGCTTGGGAACGTCGGCGTACTCAACTCATCAACTCCGGGGCGAAGTAGTCACGCAGCCGGGCGATCTTCCCGTCGCGGATGCGGATGATCTGCACCAGCGAGACGGCAACGTCCTCTCCGTCCCCGTCGAAGACCGTGTCGATCTCGGCGATGAAGACATCGGGGCTGTCGGTGGTGTGCAGCACGTACCCGGACTTCTCGAAGTTCGGCGAGCGGCCGTCCTCCACCGGCTGCTCGTAGTACGCCGCCATGGCGCTCCGGATCTCCTCACGACCCACCAACCTCCGGGGGAAGGCGGCGCCGGCAGGCATGAGCGGTGCCTCGAAGACGCCGTCCTCGGTGAAGCTCTCGGCAAGGGCATCGGCGTTGCGGCTCACGGTTCCGGCGTAGATGTAACTCTCGAAGATCTCCTGGGGCGTTCTGGACACGGGGACCTCCCTGGTCGCGGACACAAAAGACCACATCATCACAGCGACGCACGCGGGATCGTGGTTTCCGCGAACGTTCACCTTTCGGCTGATGGACCAACCAGCAGTCTGGGAAGGCAGTTGCCTGCGCGCCGCCGGATGGCCGGCCGATCCGGTCAGAGTCTTCCGGCACGGTTGAGCGCGACTTCAGCCTGCGCGGCCAGCGTGTCGACGAGATCAGCTGCGGATGGCAGGTCGGTGATGAGGTCGACTGCCTCGCCGGCCCACATCGGCAGCGCGGGGATCTCCCCCTGCGCCAGGTCGTGTTGGTAGTCCTGCCTGGCCCTGGGGTCCGCTGCTAGTTCGGCTTCCCTGCCCCGCCACCGGTCGAGGTAGCGGTGGCCCAGGGTCCGAGCGGTGTACTTCGACGGCCACCGGGAGCCTCGGGCGATGTCGAGCACCCGGTTGCGCTCGGTGTCCTCGCCGTGTCCCTCGACGATCGCCTTGGCTGTCGAGGGATCCACGAGGGCCTCGGTCGTGGCCTGGAAGCGTGTGCCTACGAGCGCTCCCGCGGCGCCCAGTGCCAGGGCCGCCGCCACCCCGCGGCCGTCGGCGATCCCGCCGGCCGCCAGTACCGGCACAGGTGCCGCTAGATCCACCACGACCGGCACGAACGGCAAGGTGGAGCGCCCTTGTCGGGCCCCATGCCCACCGCTCTCGGTGCCCTGCGCCACGATGACATCGGCGCCCAGGTCAACCGCCTGCCTGGCCTCTTCCAGGTCGGTCACCTGAATGATCAGCACGGTGTCGGCCGCGCGGATGCGCTCAGCGAACGGGCTCGGGTCCCCGAAGGACAACATCACTGCCCTGGGCCGGTGTTCAAGTGCCCGCTCGATCGCGTCGGCGTCGATCTGCCAGGTCAGGAACCCGATGCCCCACGGCTTCCCGGCGGCCTCGGCAATGAGCGGCAGTTCACGGGCGAGCCACTCCGGGTCCCCGTTCGCGGAGCCCAGCATCCCGAGCCCGCCGCCACGGGACACGGCCGCCGCCAGCGCACCACCGGCCGATCCGCCCATCGGCGCCAGCGCGATCGGGTGCCGCACACCGAGCAACTCCGTGAACCGCGTCGACAGTCCCATGACCGCCTTCCTCCCCCTCAACTTGCCTCCACGAACGTTCACTTGCTGTGGAGTGAGCGGAGTGAATATGACTGGCCCCGCCGTGCACCCAGTCGTTAGCCTCGGCGCCCATGAACCATCGGCAGCGGAAGAAGCTCTCCCGCCAGCTCTTCTCAGCGATTCTGGCGGGTGACACCGCCCGAGTGCAGGCCTCGCTGCGGGCCGGAGCCAGTCCGGAGCAGGGAGACAGCGACGGCACCACCCCTCTGTACGTGGCATCCGTGAGCGGAGAAGCACAGATCGCCCGCCTGCTCCTGACGGCCGGAGCCTCCCCTGACACCGAAAGCAGCGGACCCGGCTCGGACGGCACGCCGTTGTGCGCGGCCGCATGCTGGGGGCACACCGAGACGGTGCGCGAACTGTTGGCTCACGGCGCCGATCCGAACCTTCATGAAGACCACGGCACAGGCCGCTCCCCGCTGCACTGGGCGAACATCGGCCCTCACCCCGAGACGGCCGAACTCCTCAGGAGTGCGGGAGCGGCAGACACGTAACCCCGCCGCCGACGGACCAGCTCGGCTCGGTGCGCCTGCCGCCCGGCCCCGTTACCGTCAGGGCATGGAAAGTATCTCCGAGCAGACCCTGGTCCCGGCCGACCCGGACAGCACCTGGCGGCTGATCACCGACCCGCAGTACTTCCAGCAGTGGTACGCGTTCGGGGGCGCCGAGATCGAGCTGGTGGCCGGTGGCGCGATGGTCCTGCGTTGGGACGAGCACGGCAGCTTTCCCGCGACGGTGGTGGCTGTGGAACCCGGCCGCCGTTTCGCCTTCCGGTGGCTGCCTGAGCCGGGCGACCTTGTCGAGATCACACTCACGCCGGAAGGCGCCGGCACGCTGGTACGGATCAGCGAGAGCGGCGCGCTGGAAGACGCCGCCACCAGCGCCATGGCCTGGCGGAACTCACTCTCACTGCTGGCGAAGCTCGCCCAGGCGTAGGACTCGGTGCGGAGTGAGCGACGGTCCCAGCCGTCGTCCGCACCAACGGCTCAGTCCGTCACGGCTGTCATGGCGATGGACACCAGGATCCCCGGCCGGTCGACGCCGAGCTTGCTGACGCAGCGCGGCGGTCGCACGTCGGGGAAGAACTCGTCGAAGACCTCGACGACGCCGTCGGCGTCCTCGGGTCGCATGAGCAGGGTGTGGACCATCACCGCGTCACTGAGTTCGGCGCCGCCGGCGCGCAGGATCGCTTGGCAGTTGAGCAGCGACCGGCGGGTCTGCTCCTGGATCGTGGGCCCTGCGAGCTCGCCGGTCGTCACGTCGACGCCGACCGTTCCAGCCACGTAGATCGTGTTGCCGACCTTGACCGCCTGACTGTAGCTGGGAAACTCCGGCGCATCGGGGGTGGAGATGACTACTCGGGGCATCGATGAGGCTCCTGTCAGGAAGGTTCCTGCTCCACGATGCTCCCACCGCAGGCCTTCCGGTGTTGCCGGAACTCAGGTTGTCCCTTGAGACACCGTTACGTGGGTGGCGGCGCGGGTCAGTTCGGGGTGGCTGAGGACGTCGGTGCTGTCGATGAACTGGTCGGCGGTGCCGATCGCCGGGAGGGAGCCAATGGCCGGGTCGGTGATGCGGGCCATCAGCGCCTCGGTGAAGCGTTCGGCGTGCAGCACCTGGAATGGTCTGCTGTGGTAGGGCCGTGTGGTGGGGTCGACGGGTTCGGTGAGGCCGAGCTGGTTGTGCATCACCGCGATGGTTTCGTAGGCGCGGGCCAAGTGCTGCTCGCGGATGTGCCAGTCGGTGGCGGCGAGCGCCGAGGTGAGGACCGGGGTGAGGGCGGACGCCCGGGGAAGGCGGGCGAAGGCGCTGCCGAGCCACTTGCTGTAGGGCGGATAGCGGCGGTCCATGAGCAGGCAGAGCCGCATCACATCGCGCACCAGGCGGCCGGCGACGACAGCGGAGCCGAGCTCGTCGCCCACTTCGCCGCAACGGCCGACGAAGGCTTCCTCCTGGGAGATGCGTTGCCACTGGCAGGCGAGCAGGTGGAGCCAGAGATCGTGGGGGTACCAGTCGAGGGCTGCGCGCGCCGGCGCGAGCTCGCCGAGTCCGTCGTGGAAGACCGCACCGCCGGTGACCTCGGCGAGCAGTTGGGTGGGCGTGGCCAGCCAGTCCGTGAGTGTGACGTCCTTGCGCGGGTCGAAGCCCAGTCGCTTGGTGAACCAGGTGCCGAGGTCCGTGACTTCGACGCGGTGGTGGACCGGACCGTCGGTCGTCTCCATGACCCCGATGCTCGCTTCTCCGGCCGCGGCGAAGTGCGTCGGGTAGCCGCGGAAGGTCTTCGGCAGGCGTTCGGAGAGCAGTTCCGTGATCGTCGCGCCATGACGGGTGACGTCCTGCGGGTGCAGGAAGAGCTGCAGGCGGGGGCCCCACTCGTGGTCGGCGGAGCGGGCGGTGTCGAACCCGAGGACCTCCGAGCCGCTGCCCAGGCGGGCGGCGGAGTGCACGGTTCCGGGGACGACTTCGTCCAGCAGGGGCCGTACGGCTTCGAAGTAGAAGTGGCCGGAGAGTTCCAGTCCGGGGATGAAGGACGGCTTGGTCATGCCGTGGAGGGTGCCGGATCGGCATGGGGTCGGTCGAAGGCTTTTCCACGTCCAGCGGGGTGCGGCGGCTGACTGCGCGTACAGCCTGCCGTTCTTCGAATCACGCTGGAGGGGAGAGCTGTTCGCGGACCCATGCGGGATCGGGGTTGACGTGCGGTCGGCCGGCCACGACGACAGTCGGCACTGTCTCATTGCCATCGTTGGCCGCCCTCACCGCCGCTGCTCCATCCGCGTCACGCCAGATGTCGACCCAGTGCAGCCGGCGGGCGCTGCGGCCCAACCGTATGCGCAGCCGCAGGCAGTACACGCAGCCCGGCCGCCAGAAGACGACCGGACGGCCGTCGACCGCGCTGCGGCGTTGTGCCTCCACGGCGCCGATCGACCTCGGGAAGATCAGCGGCGAGTTCACGCCTGCGAGCAGCAGAAACACCAGCAGGAGTGCCACGGCCGCGCCGGCGCTCCCCTTCAGGAGCAGCCCAGCGGCAACGACTGAGCCGCTGAGTACGAGCAGCATCGGCAGGATCCAGGCGCGCATCATGATGGCCCAGGCTATCGAGCCGGAACGGGGCTGTTCCTGGGCGTCCGCCCCTTTCCCGTATGGCGGTGCGTCGGGCACGCCGCGCCGGTGCCCGGCGGGTCACGCGATTACCGTCGGCGGCATGGACGGTGATCGCCGAGGGTGGCGCCAGTGTTTGCTCAGCGGGGCGGTGTTCGCCGTGTGCATGGCCGGCACCACGCTGCCGACCCCGCTCTACGGCCTCTATCAGGAGAAGTTCGGGTTCTCCGAGCTGACGGTGACCGTGGTGTACGCCGTGTACGCCTTCGGGGTCATCGCCGTGCTGCTGCTGACGGGCAACGTCTCGGATGCCGTGGGCAGGCGGCCGGTGCTGCTGTGGGGCCTGGGGTTCGCGGCGGCCAGTGCCGTCTGCTTCCTGTGTGCCACCGGGCTGGGCTGGCTGTATGTGGGGCGGTTGTTCTCCGGACTGTCCGCCGGCCTCTTCACCGGGGCCGCCACGGTGTACGTGATGGAGCTGGCACCGGAGGGCGGCGCGGCCCGGGCCACGTTCGTGGCGACCGCCGCCAACATGGGCGGGCTGGGCTGCGGTCCGCTGCTCGCCGGAGTCCTCGCCCAGTACGCCGCCTGGCCGCTGTACCTGCCGTTCGTCGTACACCTCGCGCTGGTAGCCGGTTCGGCCGCCGTCCTGCTGTGGTGGCTGCCGGAGACCGTCCGCGAGCGGCGGCCGCTGAGCACGGTACGGCCGCAGCGGCCCGGTGTGCCGCCGCAGGTGCGGAAGGCGTTCGTGCCTGCGGCGATCGCCTCGTTCGTGGGGTTCGCGCTGTTCGGGGTGTTCACGTCGGTCAGCCCGGCGTTCCTGTCAGAGTCCCTGGACGTGGACAACCACGCGGTGAGCGGGCTCGTCGTCGCGCTCGCCTTCTTCTCGTCGACCGCGGGGCAACTGGTGGTCGGCCGGGTCGGGTTGGAACGATCGCTGCCGCTGGGCTGCGCCGGGCTCCTCGCCGGACTGGCGCTCCTCGCGGGCGCGCTGCACTGGGACCTGCTCTCACTGGTGGTGCTGAGCGCGATCGTCGGTGGAGTCGGGCAGGGTCTGGCGTTTCGCGGGGCACTGTCCGCGGTGGCCCAGGCATCTCCCGCGGACCGCCGGGCGTCAGTGATCTCGACGCTGTTCGTGGTGGCCTACGCGGGCATCTCGGTGCCGGTGATCGGTGTGGGAGTACTGACCGGTCCGATCGGCCTGGAGGGCGCGGGGCTGGTGTTCATCGCCTGCATGGCCGTCCTGGTCTCGACCGCGGGCCTCTACTTGCTCCGGCGACCGGTACGAACGAGGACGTGAGATGCGGGCCCCTGGGGTGCTGCGGGCAACGTCAGTGTCGGCCTGGGAGTGGGAGTGGGAGGCGAACTGGTCGTACACGCCCTGCAGAGCGTTGTCGCCGAACATCAGCTCCAGGCCGGCGGAGGAGTCGGCGGCCGACTCATGCGCCGATGCGCCGACCGACACCCGGCCTCGACAAATCCCGTTGCCTGGCCTGACTGCACATGACAAGGTCATGCCCGACTTTGATCGCTTTGACATGGGGAGGGCACCTGATGGCCAAATTGAGGAACCGGATCGCCACCCTGCTGGTGGCGACCGCCGTGACGGTCGGCATCGGCTCGGGCACCGCTGTGGCAGCACCCCGGCTCACCTACACGGACAGCTACTACCAGGACGGTCAATCGCTGACGGTCTACCTCTACGCCGACGGCGACTACGCCGGATACGTGAACTGGAACGCGGACCCGGTGGGCAGCACCCCCGGAGACGCACTGCGGGCGCATGACGGCGGGGCCGACGGATGGGGCGTCAAGGGAACCGTCTTCAACGCCAACGTCCACCGCGAGGCTTCGACGCAGGGACAGCCCTCCCCTTACACGACCGCGTGGAAGACCGGCGACCTCGTCGAGGGGCAGCGGCTGACGTTCAACGCATGCCTGGTGAAAGGCTCGGAAGAGGTCTGCACGGGGTACACCCACCGCGTCTACTCGTAGGCACGGTAGCCCACCTGGCTGGGAGGGCGGGGTGAGGCGGCGGGGAGCGCTGGTCCCCGCCGCCCACCTCTCCAGAAGCCGAGTACGCACAACAGAGAGACTTTGACGTCCTCTCAGCAGCGACCACGGAATCGCCCCACCGGGCGGTCAACCGTTCCTGGGGAAGTCCTCGATGGGTTCGGGCAACGTGAGGGCCGTGTGGGCCGGGCGCCCGGCTTTTGGCGGCAAGGCGGTGAGGCCACGAAGCCTTTTGTTGCGCCTTTCAAGGGCCTCAGTCGTGGTGGGGAAGAGCGTTGCGTCGCCTTCACCCACCTGTGCCTGGTTCATTTCTACGAATCCGCGGATATCGCGTTCGTAGGCGGCGAAGGCCTCCGTGTGGTCGCGATGGGCGGCCAGCGAGCGGGCGAGCATGTAGGCGCCGACGAGGGCGAGGCTGGACCCTTGACCGGTAAGGAACGACGGGGCGTAGGCGGCATCGCCGAGGAGCGCGACCCGGCCGTTGGACCAGCACGGCATACGGACCTGGCTCACGGTGTCGACGAACGCGTCGTTCGCGTGGCTCATGGCGGCGACCATGGCCGGGATTTCCCATTCGTCGTCGGCGAAGGTGGCGGCGACGAGGTCACGTTGTGCTTCGGGGGCGCCGAAGACCTCGCGTGGTGGCTCGGGTTGAGCGAAGTTGAGGAATGCGTGCAGCTCGTTGCTGTCCTTGACCGCGTAGAGCGCCGCGGCCCTTCCGGGAGTGTTCCAGATGAGTGCTTCATGGGAGAGCCCAAAGGTGTTGGGCATGGTGAATATGGCGAAGCAGTACCCGAGATAGCGGTGGAACTGTTGCTCGGGGCCGAATACGAGCTCCCGGGTACGCGAGTGCAGTCCGTCCGCACCCAGGACCAGGTCGAAGCCGCGCTGGACACCACTGCGGAAGGTGACCTCGACCCCGTGCTCGTGTTCCTTGAGCACATCGATGGAGTCGTCGAACACGAACTCCACCTCGTCACGGACGGCCCCGTACAGGACGTCCGCCAAATCACCGCGAGGCACCTCGACGTCATGTCCCTCGACGCCGCCGACCACCGCCTGTGGATGAACCACCGCCGCCTCACTGCCATCGGCATTGAGGAAGGTCAACCGGCGCGACTCTATATGCGCTTTCTGGAGCTGCGGCAGGATTCCCATCCGGCGAGCCACCTCAACCGCCGTGCCACGTACGTCGATCGGGTAGCCGCCGCCGCGCAGTCCGGTGGACTTCTCCACCACCGTCACCGTGAATCCGTACCGTTGGAGCCAGAACGCCACCGCCGGACCCGCGATGCTCGCGCCGGAAACCAGGACCGTACCCTTCGCTGCGTTTCTTGTGTTCATTCGTCAACTCCCAGTCCGTTATGAGGAATTCGAAGGTCGATCACACCGCGTTCCGCTCAAGGTCGGGCGACGGAGACTTTCGGCTGAGGCGTGTGCTTCGTACGAGCAGGACGACCAGCACCGCGGCGATTGCGAATGCACCCGAAGCGATCGCGATATAGGTGAACACGCCCGTGGCCGAGTTCGTCGTCTCACCGTCGACGACCACGGCGGTGGACTTGAGGACCGCCGCGCCCACGAAGTTCAGGACCACCGACCCGATCGAGACCATCACCATGACCAGGCTGGACACGATGCCCTGCCGTTCGGGGGACGCCAGGCTGCCGGCCATGTTGAAGCCGGATGTCCCGAGCGCTCCTACCGTGACACCCAGCAGGAATGCGCAGCAGAGCGCGGCAGCAAGCTGGGAGGCCCCCAGGAACATCCCCATGGTCACGACCGTGCCGAGCATGACTGTCCCGGCCAGCGTCGAGGCCGGTCCGATGCGTGCGGCGAGCCATCCGGCCACCGGACCCCCGAGCATGACTCCGAGTCCGGGCGCCGCCAGCAACTGTGCGACCGATCCCTGGTCGGCCAGTCCGTACCCGAGTTGCTGATCCGCCGAGACGTCACCGATGAGCGGGATGAGCTGAAGCATGCTCTGGTACGAACCGGCTCCGAGAAAGACGACGAGGAGCATGAGTATCAGTGGCCCGTCGAGGTCCCTGACGTCGATCAGGGGGTCGGGCTTTCGACTGGAGACCAGGAACCACCTGGCCAATGCCGCGATGCCACCGACGAGGAGAACCAGCGGGCCGACGGCGAGCCAGCCGAGGTCCGAGCCGAGACTGACATAGCCGAGCAGCCCGGCGAGACCTCCGCCGAGGAGGAGGGCACCGCCGATGTCGATCCTGCCCGGTGTCCTGATCGGGGACTCCGGAATGACGTTGCGCACGCAGATCGCCATCACGGCCCCGACGACGGCCGACAGGAGGAACAGGATCTGGAATCCGAACTGCGTGGCCAGTTTCTCGATGAGGAATCGGGACGCGATGTTGAGCACCGCGGAGCTGGAGGTGACGATGCCTACGACGATCATCGCGATGCGGGGTGCGCAGACACCTCGAACGATCGCGACGGAGAGGAACACGGCCGCCAGAGACGCTCCCTGAAGCATGCGCCCCGGCACGAACAACCAGAGGCTGGGGGCCACGGCGCACAGGAGGGCGCCCGCGCAGCTGAGGAGCAACGCCAGCACGAGCACCCTGCGCTTGCCGTAGATGTCGGCGCTCTTTCCGAGCAGGGGCGCCCACATCACCCCCGCCAGCATCGCGGTGGCGTTGAGCCACGCCGCCTGGTCGGTACCGAAATGGTCGAGCATCTCCGGGAGGACGAGCAGCGGCGCGGTGATGGCCGAGTCGACCACGAAGTTCACCAGAGCCAGCACAACCACCAGGCCGATGAGCCGCCCGTTCCATCTCGTGTGCAGTCCGGTGTCTGTACTTCCTGTACTTCCGGTCCTGCTCTGCTGCATTGAGGACTCCTCACTACGGGTTCGCGTCCGTGCGCTTCTGCGCGTGGATGGAGAGTGCGGGGGCGGCTGCGCGCCGGGCGTCATACCCGGGAGCCAATGTGGAAGGGCTACCGCGGTAGGGGGTGGCGGAGCCGAGGCCGATGGCCGACAGCGCAAGGCGATGACGATGGCTACAGCGCATGCGGCAACTGGCCTCGCCCGTCCCGGCGTTGCGACCGGCTCGCCGACAGCGCGTACGCTCCCGGCCCGGCCTCCGGACTGCCTCCCGGCTCAGCCCTTCCGGTCTCAGGCCTGCCGATCGCGCAGTGCAGCGCGGGCCGGGAGGGTTACCGCGAGGAGGCCGAGGGATACCGCGGTCGCGGCGAAGGTGGCGTACAGCAGTGGGGGTATGTGTGGGGACTCGCCCGTCAGGCCGCGCATCATGGGAGTCAGCGTGATCATGGCGATGGTTGTGCCCAGGGCCACGCCCGCCACCGATACCAGCAGGCTCTCCCAGTGGAGCATGTGCAGCACCTGGCGGCGGGTGGAGCCGACGAGGCGGAGCGTGGCCAGTTCGCGGCGGCGGTCCAGGACCGTCATCACGAGGGTGTTGACGGCTGCGATGACGGCGAAGCCGCCCAGGACGGCGGCCATCGTGTAGTTGGCCCAGGCGCCGAGTTCGCGGTCCACGTTCTGTTCGACGGCGTAGCCCGAGGCGTCGGTGACCTCGCCGAGTGCGGCGAGCGGCTTGGCGTCGCCGCCGCGCACCAGCAGCGTGCTGTCGAAGGGCGACGTGACGTGGCCTGCCAGGGACGCGCGGTCCATGGTCACCGCCGCCAGGCCCAGGCCGCGGCCGTAGACCGCGACGACTTCCGGGCGGGCCTCGGTGCCGTCGGGGAGGTGGAGCGGCAGCTCGTCGCCGACCTTGACCTTCGCCGAGGTGGCGAGGGTCTTGTCGATGGCGATTCGGCCCGCACCAACGCGGTCCAGGCTGCCGCTGCGTACGTCCAGGTCCTGCACCTCGGCGAGTTCGGCGCCGGAGCTCGAGATGCCCTGGGTCGCCGCCCCCTGCAGCGTCCTCTCACCGCCGGAGACGACGGGCACCAGCACCTGCGTGTCGAGCAGGCTGACAGCCGCGTCGACGCCGGGAGCGCGGGCGGCCCGGTCGGCGGACCCGGTGGGCAGTCCGGCCGGGTCCGTGACGACGTGGTCAGCCGTGATGCCGTCGCGGAGCTGTTCCGAGGCGATCTGGCTCTCGCTGGTGTGCATGAAGACGAGCGTCGAGGCGAAGGCCATCGCCAGCACGATCGGGGTGATCGCGGAGGCCAACCGGCGTGCGTTGGTACGGGAGTTGGCGGCGGCCAGTGCCGCCGAGGCGCCGCCGCCGCGCAGCAGCAGACCGAAGAGGGCCGCGCACAGCCGGGCCACCAGCGGGCCGAGCAGGGCGACGGCGAGCATGAAGAGCATGATGACGCCGAGGGAGGCGTTGGCCGCGTTGTCACCGGCCGCCGAGGAGGCGACTCCGGCGAAGACCGCGCCGCCGACGAGGGCGCCCAGCCCGAGGACGGTACGGATGACGCCCGGCCGCAGCCGCTCCACCGAGGCTTCGGTGAGTGCCTGCCCCGGCTTGATCTTCGCGGGCCTGCGCCCGGCCATCCAGCCGGAACCGAGCGCCGTGAGCAGCCCGGTGCCGACGGCGGCGAGCAGCGGGATCCACGAGACGTGCAGATCGACCGCCTCCGGGACGGCCCCACGGTCCTTCAACTGCCCGAACCACCAGCCGGCCAGCGCGATCCCCGGCAGGCACCCGGCCAGCCCGGCGAGCGGCGCGACAAGCAGCGCCTCGGTGGCGACCGCACGGCGGATCTGCCTCGGGGTGGCGCCGACGGCGCGCAGCAGCGCGAACTCGCGGGTGCGCTGACCGACGGACAGAGCGACCGTGCCGGCCGCGGTGAAGACGGCGACCAGAGTGGCGATCCCGCCGAACTGGCTGCCGAGTCCGAGGAGCGTCTCCTTGGCGTAGGCCAGGCCCCGCTCCTCGGCCTCGCCGCGGCCGTCGCCGGTGTGCACCTGGGCGCCGGAGCCGGCGAGGGACTTCTCGACGGCGGCGGCGAGGGCGTTGGTGTCGGCGCCGGCCGCTGCCAGTACGGCGATGGCGTCGGCCTTGCCGGGGTGGCCTGCCAGTGCGGATGCCTCGGCGTCGGCGAACCAGGCCGTGGCCTTGCCGCCGACCGCCGCGCCCGGCGCTCCGGCCGCCGCGGTGTCGCCCGCCCCGGCCTTGGCCAGCCCGGACACCCGGAAGTCCGTACGGCCGACGGCCGTTTCGAGCGTGACGGTGTCGCCGACGTCGGCCTTCGCAGTACGGGCCGTGGCGGGATCGAGCACGACATCGCCCGTGCGCGGCGCGGCGCCCGCGGACAGCGCGGTACCGGTGAAGGCGTGCGAGCCCCAGCCGTGTCCGACGAGCGCGCCGTTGTCCTGCCGCACCGGGAAGGTGAAGTCCGGCACCGCGGCCTCGGCACCCGGCGCCCGGGCGGCCTTCGCCGCGAGTCCCACGTCCACGCGGGCGGTGTCCGGCAGCGGGTACACGGTTTCCTCGGGGCCGTCGATGCTGTCGGCGACGAGCCGCACGGACTGGTCGGCCGCGGCGACGACCGGCGCCTTCGCGTACCGCTCCGCCGGCACCGAGGCGCGGGCTCCCGTCTCCAGCAGGATGCCGCAGGCCGCGACGATCAGGGCCGACATCATCAGCGCGACGAACGTTCCCGCGAACGACGCGGGTTTGAAGCGTACGGCCGCGCGAGCGAGGCCGTTCGGGGCGAGGCTCCTCATGCCGCGGCCCCTGCCATCGCGCCCGTACGGCGGGCAAGCATCGCCATCCGCGCCGCGATCTGCTCCGCCGAACCGCGCTCCAGGCCGTCGACGAAGGTGCCGTCGTCGAGGAACCGCACGCGGTCGGCCCAGGCCGCCGCGGCCGGGTCGTGCGTGACCATGACGACGGTTGCGCCGAGGGTGTCCACCGCGTGCCGGAGCAGGCCGAGGACCTCGGCGGCGGTGCCGGTGTCGAGGGCGCCGGTGGGCTCGTCGGCGAAGATCACGTCGGGGCTGGTGACCAGGGCGCGGGCGACGGCCACGCGCTGCTGCTGGCCGCCCGAGAGCTCGCCGGGCCGGCGCCTCGCCTTGTCGGCGAGCCCGACCTGCGCGAGCACCGTGGCTGCACGGCGGCGGTCCTGGCGCTGCCCGGCCAAGCGCAGAGGCAGCAGGACGTTCTGCTCCACGGTCAGCGACGGCAGCAGGTTGAACGCCTGGAACACGAAGCCGAGGCGGCTGCGGCGGAGCTCGGTGAGCTTGTTCTCGCTCATTCCGGTGATCTCCGTACCGCCGAGTCGCACGGACCCCGCCGACGGCCGGTCGAGCCCGGCGGCACACTGCAGGAAGGTGGACTTGCCGGACCCGGACGGGCCCATGACCGCGGTGAACGTGCCGCGAGGGAGGGCGAGGTCGATGCCCGCGAGGGCGTGCACGGAGCCCGCGCCACGGCCGTACTGCCGCCTGACACCGAGCAGTTCGACGGCGAGGCCGGGTGTGGTGGCCGGGGCCTCCGGTCGGTCGTCCGTCTTCTGCCGCTTGCCGTTGCGTAGCTTCATGTTCCGCCCTCTCGCGATCTTCTCGTGCCTACGAGGTGCAGAGTGCGGGGACGGCTGCGCGCCGGGCGTCATACCGGGGAGCCAATGTGGAGGTGCTACCGGGGTAGGGGGTGGAGGAGAAGCGGGTGCTGCCTTCCGCCGCCGCCGGGGACTACCGCCCGGGCACCCGGGGCCTGGGGTGGGCCAAGGCCCCGGCGAGGGAGCCGCTTCACTGGGTGGAGGCCGTCTGCGCCATCCGGGGCCGTGGAGCGAGCCGCCCCAGCGGGACCGCGACCCGCCCGACCCGGACCGGGGACGCCGGAACCGGCTACTCCCCCGGGGCCACCAGCCCCGATTCGTACGCGAAGACCACCGCCTGGGCGCGGTCGCGCAGGTCGAGCTTGGTGAGGACGCGGCTCACGTGCGTCTTCACCGTCTGCTCGGCCAGTACCAGCGTTTCCGCGATCTCCGTGTTGGACTGGCCGCGGGCCACCAGGGTGAGGACCTCGGTTTCGCGTTCCGTCAGGGCCTTGAGCCGCAGCGCGGGCTTGCCTCGGCCGGCGGGACGTTGCCGGGCGAAGTCCGCGATGAGGCGGCGCGTCACGGAGGGGGCGAGCAGCGCGTCGCCCGAGGCCACGACGCGTACCGCCGCGATGAGGTCGGCCGGCGGCGCGTCCTTCAGCAGGAAGCCGCTCGCGCCCGCCCGCAGCGCCTCGTAGACGTAGTCGTCGACGTCGAACGTGGTGAGCATCAGGACCCGCGGCCGGTGCGTCACGCCCGGTGGGGGCGCGAGGAGGCGACGCGCGGCCTCCAGGCCGTCCATCTCCGGCATACGGACGTCCATCAGTACGACGTCGGGATGGGTTCTCCGGCTCAGCTCGACGCCCTGCGCACCGTCGGGGGCCTCGCCCACCACGTCGATGTCGCTCTGGGCGGCCAGCAGCGCGGCGAAGCCGGCCCGCACCATGGCCTGGTCGTCGACGATGATGACGCGCGTGGGCGTGCTCACGTGAAGTCCTTTTCGGTCAGGGGAAGTTGGGCGGCCACCCGGAAGCCGCCGTCCGGCAGCGGACCCGCGTCGAGGGTGCCGTCGACGAGCCGTACCCGCTCGCGCATGCCGACGAGGCCGTGCCCGGTGCCGCCCTCTTCGAGCGGCGCGGCGGGCGGCTGGGGCGACGGGCCGTTGACCACGAGGACGGTGAGCCGCGCGATGTCCTCCGAACCGGACTCCGCCGCCGACTCCGCCACCGCAACTGGCTCGGACACCGACACCGACACCTGCGTCGGAGCACCCGGCGCATGCCGCACGACGTTCGCGAGAGCCTCCTGGACGATGCGGTACGCGGAGAGGCCCACCGCCTCGGGCACGTCGGCGTCGCAGGGGGTGAACTCCACCGGCACGCCCGCCCTTGCCGTCGCCTCCACCAGCTGCCCGATCCGCGTCAGGCCCGGCTGGGGCGCGAGTTCGCCGTTCGCCTCCTCGTTCCGCAGCACGCCGAGGAGCCGCCGCATCTCGCCGAGCGACTCGCGCGAGGTGGCCGCGATGGACGTGAATTCCTCCTGCACGTCCGGCGGCAGCCGTTCGAGGCGGTACGCGGCGGTGTCCGCCTGCACCGTGATGACGGACATGTGGTGCGCCACCACGTCGTGCAGCTCGCGTGCGATGCGGGCGCGTTCCTCCAGCAGCGTCCGCCGGTCGCGCTCGGCCTCGCTGATCGTCTCCTGCTCGGCCAGCCTGCGCTGCGCCTCGTACCGCTCGCGGAGCGCACCGCCGAGCACGAGTACGACGCCGCTGAGAATGGTGAGCAGTACGTTCATGGCGCTCGTGCCGTTGGGCGCGAAGAACCCCAGGCCGACGTTCGCGGCGGCCGTGGCCAGCCACACCAGCAACAGCGTCCGGCGCGGCTCGCGCAGGCCGAGGGCGAGGCAGAGGCCGATGTACCCGACGATCTCCATGGGCGGGAACGGCCACAGGAGCTGCTCCTTGAAGTCGACGGTGAGCAGGGCGAGCGCCCCAGCCACGTCGGCGGCGAAGATCACGTACCAGGCCTGCAGCGGGCGGACGACGGCGAGCAGCAGCGGTGCCGCCTGCGCGACGGCCAGCGCGCTCGCGATGCCGCCGTTCAGGCCGTAGTCGGCGGTAAGCACTTGGATGGTGGTGGGCAGCAGGGCGACGCTCAGTACGAACGCCACGGCCCACGGCAGCAGCCGTACCCACCGACGCGAGGCCCCCGCGAGCAGCGCGCGCGGGGGTTCCTCCTCCACTGCGGTCATGAGCCCCAGCCTATGTGAGGTGGGACGACGTCAGCAGACGCGCGACTGCCCGGCCGACTCGACGGAGTCGTAGTCACCGAGACCGCCGAACCTGTGGATGTCGCCCGTCGACGCGCAGCGGTTCTCCCACGTCGTGCATGTGCCGCAGGGCCTGGCGGTAGGAGTCGATGAGGCCGGTCTCCGCGTAGGGGATTCCGAGGTCGCGGCAGCGGGCCTCGACCATGGACTGGGCAAGCCTCAGGTGGGGGCGGGGCATGCTGGGGAACAGGTGGTGCTCGATCTGGTAGTTGAGGCCGCCGAGGAACCAGTCGGTGACGGCACCGCCCCTGACATTGCGGGACGTGAGGACCTGGCGTCGTAGGTGTCCCCACTTCTCACCGTCGGGGTCGGGCATGTCCATCCCCTTGTGGTTGGGCGCGAAAGCCATGCCCAGGTGCAGCCCGAACAAGGCTTGGTGGAGCGCGGCGAAGACGAGCGCGTGCGCGAGCGGCATGGTCGTCAGGAGCAGGGTGACGTACCCGGCGATGTGGGCGACGAGGAGCGTGCCCTCCACCAGGCGCTCGCGGCCGGTCTGGCGGCGCAGGTCCTGGAAGCCGTGGAGCTTCAGGGCGAGGCCTTCGAGGAGGGTGAGGGGGAAGAAGAGCCATGCCTGGTGGCGGGTGAGCCAACCGCGGAAGCCCGTGCGGGTGGTGGCCTGCTCGCTGGTGAAGACGAGGACGTCGGCGGCGACGTCAGGGTCCTTGTCGATGTGATTGGGGTTGGCGTGGTGGCGGTTGTGCTTGTCGTTCCACCAGGCGTAGCTCATCCCGAGCAGCAGGTTGCCGTGGACGAGTCCGATGCGCCTGTTCGTGACGCGGTTGCCGCTGATCTGGGCATGGCCCGCGTCATGACCGATGAACGCAGTGCGAGCGCACAGGACGGCGAGGGCGGGGGCGAGAGCCACCACCCACCACGAATCGCCGATGAGTGCCATGCCGGTGACGACGGCGGCCAGGCTGAGCGCGTTGGTCGCTATCGTGCGTACGTACCAGCCGGTGCGCCGGTCGAGCAGCTCCAGTTCCTTGACGTCGCGCAGCAGGGGCGTGAACTCGCTGCCCGTGTCCGGTGGGGATTGCCTCGCGGCGGCCTTCTCGGGGTGCGGCAGGGCGGTTTCGCCGGCCAGGGACATGGTTGTGCTCCTGTGTTCACTGGATGATGGATGGTGGGTGGTGTCGATGCGGCGCGTGGGTCGTCGGCCCGGCCTCAAAGGCCGTACGGATCCTGGGTGTTGGCGGGCTTGGCGGGCTTGGCGGGCTTGGCGGACGTCGGCGGGTATCGGCCGGCGCCGGCGGGCCAGGTAGCCGTCACCCGGCCGATCGGGGGCCTGCACGCTGAAGGGGATGTGCTCGTGTGCCTGCGGCGGACCCGGAACGCGGGGGCACGACGGTGCGTATCCGCATCGCTCACGCCGCCAGCGCGAAGTAGGCGAAGCCCGCCGCCAGTACGCCCGCCACCGCGCGGCGGGTCCGGCCGGTGCGCTCCCAAGGGGTCTCAAGGGGCTGGGCGAACTTCGCGATCGCCATGAGCAGCCCCGCGAAGAGCGGCATCCAGGCCATCCGCGCCAGGATCCAGCCGACCGTGTCCGGCGCGGTGGTCAGGCCGGGGATCTCGCCGAAGTACGAGGCGGGGACCGCGGCGGCGAGCATCGCCGTCTGGTGCCAGCACAGGATCGTCATCGCCGACAGGTTGATGACCACCACCGGCGCCCACAGCACGGGGCGCCGGAGCAACCGGGCCAGCCGGTCGCGGAGCAGGATCGCCGCACCGGACTGGCCGGCGGCGAGCGCCAGGACCAGCAGGGACGGCGGATGCGAGTTGGTACGGGACGCGCCGGGCACCCCCACCATCGACGCCGGGTAGTGGAAGGCGAGCAGCAGGGCGGCGAACAGGGCCGCGCCGCCCACGAACAACAGCCACGCCTCGCGGCGACCCAGCCGCTTGTCCGCCCAGGACACGCCCAGTTGGTAGGCGAACATCCAGCCCGGAAGCAGATTGAGCAGACTCACCCAGGACGGCATCGCGTCCGCGTACGGCCCGTATCGCAGGAGGTCGACCACCGCGACCGAGCCGAGCAGCGGGGCCGCGGCCCGGAAACCGAAGCGCTGCGAGGCGCGGACGCAGTACGGCGTGAGGGCCGTGATCACGGCGTAGACGCCGACGAACCACAGGGGTTGGACGACCAGTGTCGACGCGGTGTGCAGGGTGGCGGTCGGGATGTCGAGGCCGTAGTGGAGGGCGGGAAGCAGCAGCGCCCATACGGCCGTGACGCCGAGGACCGGGCGGCCCAGGCGAGTCAGCCGGCCGGTGATCCACTCGCGGACCGAGCCCTTGCGGCGCCGGTAGGAGTGGTACGAGGAGTAGCCGCCGACCAGGAAGAAGATGCCCAGCAGCTGGAGGATCCAACTGGCTGGAGCCAGCATGCCGAACGTGGCCAGCGGGCTGGCGTTGTGCAGGCCGCCGCCGGTGTCCAAGGTGAAGCCGCCGAGCAGCCAGTGGCCGGTCGGGACGGCCAGGAGCGCCAACGCACGCAGGCCGTCGATGGCCCGGTCGCGGTGGGCGGGGGTCCGGTCGTCGATCGTGGCGCTGAGCTTCGCGAGCTTCGTGGGGATCGTGGAGTTCATAGGGGTCGTGGGGGTCACGGGGGTCGTCATCGCAGGTCTCCGCCCGCGATCGCCGCGAACGCGGTCAGGGTGGAGGTGCCGGGGGTGAAGTACTCGTCGTGCGCCGGGACGTCGTCGGCGGGCAGGACGGTCGCGCCGAAGCCGGGCGAGGTGGGGTCCGCGCCGTGGCCCAGGCCCAGGACCTCGACATTCGGGACGCGGTCGATCCAGTCGTCCGGGGACTTCGCCGCCCAGATGTGGGCGTCGGTGCCGAGTGCGGTGACGTCGTCGGCTCGCATGCCGGGCGAGCCCATGACGACGATGTCGCTCGCGTCGGTGTCGGGGGCGGCGAGGCCGCAGACCACCGAGCCGTAGCTGTGGCAGAAGAGGGAGGGGTCGGGGAGGCCGGCCGCGTCCAGGCCGTCGGTGAAACGGGTGAGGCGCTCGGCGCCGGACTCGGCGAGCCGGCCCGTCGCCAGGTCGGGGCCGATGCCCGACGGGGTGGTGTAGCCGGCCCAGGCGATGACGGCCGTATCGTCGCCCGCCTCCTCCTGGAGGTCGGCGGCCCACCGCACCGTACGGTCGAACGTGGAGATGCCGATGTCCGAGCCGGGGACGAGCACCGAGACGTGGGTGGCATGCTCCAAGTCGCCGACGACCTGCGCGATCAGGCCGCGGTCGCGCGGGTCGTACGCCAGAACCTGGTCGCCGGCCGGGGCGTTGGCCTCGTACCGGAGGCTTACGGGCGCGCCGTCGAGGTTGCCCACCACGGTGGGGTGGTCCTCGACGAGTCGTTGTTGCTGGGTGTCGGTCAGGTCGGCGAAGAAGACCGCCACTTCGGACGGGGTGGCTGTGTTGGGGTCCGGTGGATCCTTGCCCAGAGAGTCGTCCGCCAGCCAGGCGGCGGTGCCGGGGAGCGGACCGCTCAGCGCGCTCTCGCTGCTCTCCGAGGCCCAGCCTGCCGTGCTGCCGACCAGCAGTGTGGTCAGTACGGCCTTGGTCAGGGCCCTCCTGAAGCGGCGCATCCGTGCGTCTCCCTCTGTCTCGTCCGTGGTGACGGGGAGGAAGGTAGGAAGACGGTGGAGGCCGACGCGTCACACTGGGGAGCCAGGTCGGGAGTGATACCCCGGTAGGGGGTGGGCTAGGTGCCGGCGGAGCGGGCGTACTCGGCGGGGGTCTGGCCGTAGCGCTTCTTGAAGGCCCGGATGAAGTGGCTGCTGTCGGCGAACTGCCAGTGGGCGGCGAGTTCCGAGACGCTCGGCCGGCCGGGCCCGGCGATGAGAGCGAGGCGGGCTTGCTCCAGGCGCCGGTGGCGGATGTAAGTGGTCACCGACTCCCCCACCGCGGCGAACGCCCGCTGCAAAGTCCGCACGGAGACGCGCAGTTCACGCGCAAGCATGGCCGGAGACAGCTCAGGATGGGCGAGATGACGGTCCGCAAGGTCCTTCGCGGCCTGCGCCAGCGAAGGGGCCAGTAAGGGTTCCGTGTCGTCGAACCGGCTCTGCGCCACCGCCTTGGCCAGTTCGATCAGGGTGCTGTGGGCGGCGTGCACACCGGCCGGACTCAGGTCGGCGATGGTCTCGTGGACCATGTTCGCGTGCGCCGCCAACAGCCGTACCTCGGCCGAGTCGACCGGTCCGGTGATGGTCCGATTCCCGAGCAGTGGTCCGAGCATCGCGGTGGGCAGGAAGATGATCTTCGCCGTGGTGTGCGGCGCCGTCTCGAAGGCCGACGGATGTCCGAAGTGCCGCAGGAGGAACTGCCCGGCCGACACGGTGTGCACGTCACGATCGCGCGGGCCGTCCAACGCCCATGCGCCCTGCCGCACCACGTACATGCGCACCAGATCCTCGTCGCCGCGTGGGGCGCCCACGGTCCGGGTGGCCGACGCGCCGTGGAGGTCGGCGATCGTCACGTCGCTCAGCCTGGCGGCGCGGCCCTTGACCCGGAAGTCACCGATCGTGGCGGGGCTGAAGGCGGGCAGCCTGAATCCGCCGCCGAGCTGTGTTTCCCACCCGCGCCGGAAGGCGTCAAGTCCTCGTGATGCGGCACCCGGGACCGTGGAGTCCAGTTGGAACGCCCCGTGCGACACATCGGCCCTCACTCCAGTGCTCATCGCCTTTCGATCCCCCTCGCAAGATTTGCACCAACGCCCGCTCCTGGCACGGATGTTCCGCCCGGATGCCGCCGTGGTTCGAGAGCGTGGCGTGGTGACCCTCCTGGACTTCGGCGGAAGGGGCAAATCTCCGACGGCTCCCGGCGTGGCGCGTACTCGTCGCCGCGGTGTCGGTCACCGCCGGTCTCGACCAGTTGACGGCACCCCGCGGCGGGGATGAAGGACGTGCTGATCCACTGATTGCGAGTCAGTGGATGAGCCCGCACGCGCCTGCGACGAAGCGTACGACGATGGCACTTGGCAGCGGGCCGCAGCCGTCGCAGGTCGTGGGCCCCTCTGCGGCGGGCTACCCCTTGCGGCGAGTCGCGACCAGCGGCAGGTGCTTGATCCCCGCGATGAAGTTCGAGTGCAGGTGCTCCGGTTCACCCGCCGGCTCGAAGTGCTCGAACTGGGCGAAGAGTTCCTGGAAGAATTCCTCCAACGTGATCCTCACCAGGGCATGGCCGAGGCAGAAGTGCGGGCCGACGCCGAAGGCCAGGTGCCTCTGGGCGTTGCGGCGTACATCGAAGGTGTACGGGTCCGGGAACACGCTCGAGTCCCGGTTCGCCGAGCCGATCCACGCGGCGACCGCCTCACCCGCGCGGACCGTGATCTTGCCGAGTTGGACGTCGTGCGTGGCGTATCGGATGAAGTGGCTGGTCGGTGAGGACCAGCGCAGCGCTTCCTCGATCCCGCTGTCCAGCAGCTCCGGATGCTCGGCCCAGTCGGCGTACGTGCCGCCGGCGGTCAGCTCGGCCAGGGCCGCGTTCGGTACGTGAGGTGTCGTGACGTTCGCGCCGAGCAGCAGGCTGTAGCAGTTGGAGACGATCTCGCCCGCGGTCAGCGGTCCTCCGCCGTCTTCGAACTCCATCGTGGACAGTACGTCGATGAGGTCGCCGGTGCCGCCGCCCCGGCGCTTCGCCACGGCGTCCTGCAGACAGGCGAACAACTCCCGGTGTGCCCGGTGCAACGTGGCCTGCGCGCCCTCCGGTCGGACGAACTCGGGATCGTCCGGCGCGACGGCCTGGGTGGTGAGGAACGTCAGGTGGGACCAGTCGTCGCGGTCGAGGCCCATGAGTGTCCCGATCACCGCCATGGGCAACTGGTCGGTCAGCGCGGCGAAGTCGAACGGCTCACCGTCGACGACTCCGGTGAACAGACGCCGTACCTCGTCGCGGATCACTCCGCGATGCCCCTCCACCGCACGGCCGTTGAGCGCGCGCTGGATCGGTGAGCGCATGCGTGTGTGCCGTGGCGGATCGGTCGCGGGAAGTTGCTTCCCGCCGGCCGGGTCCTTCCTCCCCAACAGGTTCAGCAGCGTGCCGTGTTCGGAGGTGAAGGCCGTGTGGTCCCGTAACACTCGCGCGACGTCGTCGAAGGCCGTCGCCGACCAGAACCCCAGGTCCGGGCGTAACTGCTGCCAGTGCACAGGGTCGTGGGTGCGCATGGCGAGCCAGATGGCATGTGGGTCACCCTCCGCGTGCAGGACGGGGTCGACCAGGTCCACCTTGTCCAGGTCGATCGCTTCGTCTCCGGTCGGGTGTGTCAGTCGCATGCCCTGTCTCCCTCATTGTTCTTCGTCGGATGACTCGGTGGACGATTCGGTGGACGCCTCGGTGTGCGCGGCGACCGTTTCGGCCAGCCCGGCCACCGTCGGGTTCTCGAAGAACAAGCGGGCCGCCGGTACGTCGACCGCCAGTTCGCCGCGGAGTCGGGCCAGGACGTCGGCGGCGATGAGCGAGTTGCCGCCGATGGCGAAGAAGTCGTCGTGGATGCCGACCTGTTCGACCGCGAGCGCATCGGCGAAGACATCGGCCAGCTTCGTCTCGACCGGCGTCCTCGGGGGCTCGTACGAGGTGTCGGTGGCGCGCGGCATGAGCTTCGGCGCCGGTAGGGCCGTACGGTCGATCTTGCCGGCCCGGGTCAGCGGGAACTCGGGGACCGTCGTGATCGCGGCGGGGACCATGTGCCGCGGCAACCGGTGGCGGAGCGCCCGGCGCAGTTCGGAGGCCAGGTCGGCCAGGTTCTCGTCCGGGAGTTCCGCGACGACATAGGCGACGAGGACCTTCTCGCCCGGCGTGACGTCCTCCCGTGCGATCACGACGGCCTCCGACACACCGGGCTGCTCGGTCAGCACGGCCACGATCTCGCCGGGCTCGATCCGGTGGCCGGCGATCTTCACCTGGTCGTCCACGCGGCCCCGGAACTCCATCACGCCGCTCCAGCCGCGGCGGACCACGTCCCCGACCCGGTACATCCGCTCGCCGGGCACGAACGGATCCGGCAGGAACCGCTGTTCCGTCAGCTCCGGGCGGTGCAGGTAACCGCGCGCGAGTCCGGCGCCGCCGGTGTACAGCTCGCCCCACTCCCCCTCGGGAACCGGCCGCAGACCCTCGTCCAGGATGTACACGCGCGTACCGGCGATCGGCGTCCCGATCGGAACGGTTCCGCTGATCTGGCGGGTGACCGTGTGGGATGTCGTGAAGCAGGAGTTCTCCGTCGGGCCGTAGCCGTTGACCATCCGGACCTTCGGGTGGGCACGGCGTACGCGGTTGACGTGGGCCGGTGACAACACGTCCCCGCCGGCGACGAGTTGGCGAAGTCCGCCGAGGCTGTCCACGTGGCGGTCCACCATGCGGTGGAACAGCCCTGCGGTCAGCCACAGCGTCGTGATCCTCTCCGTCCGGAGGCACTCCGCCAGTTCGGGCAGCGACAAGGGGCCGGGCGGGTGGACGACCAGGCAGCCACCGTTCAGCAGGGCTCCCCAGATCTCGAACTCGGACGGGTCGAACGTCAGCGCACAGAGTTGGAGAAAGGTCTGGTCAGGGCCGAACTCGATCCACTCGGTGTCGTGCACGAGCCGGACCACGCCACGGTGCGGCACGGCCACCGCCTTCGGATGACCGGTCGAGCCCGAGGTGTAGCGCACGTAGGCCAGCCCGTCGGCCGACCCGCTGGGTGGAAGTGGCGTGCCACCAGGGCCCTCGGGGCGCTCGGGGCCCTCGACATCGAGCGCGGTCACGTCCACATCGAGCACGGTCACGTCGAGATCGGGCAGTTGACCGAGGACGGGCCGGTGGGTGAGCAGGACACGGGCGCCCGCGTGGTCGAGCATGAACCGCAGCCGCAGGGCGGGCTCGTCCGGATGCAGTGGCAGATACGCGGCTCCCGCCTTGAGCACACCGAGCAGAGCGACGATCATCTCGAAGGAGCGCTCGACGCATACGCCGACGACGTCCTCCGGCCCGACGCCGACGTATCGAAGCCGGTGTGCCAGGTGTTCGGCCCGCAGATCCAACTGCCGATAGGTCATCTCCTCACCGCGGAAGCGCAGCGCCGACGCCTCTGGTGCGCACCGCACCCGATCAGCGAAGAGCTCGGTGATCGTGACGTCCTTCATCGGCATCCCCGCTTCATCGGTGTCCCTGCCCTCACGGACGAAGTCGGCGCGGCCGGTCGGATGAGGTTGTCGCACAGCCGACTCAACCAGTGGCCGGGCGAGGGGCACATACTCCGGTGGTGCGGGTCCATACGCGTGCGTACGCACACTTGGTCGCCCTGGCATGCACACCCGGTGACGGAACCACGGCTCGTGGCGCGGATGTTCTGTTCGGATGCCGCTGTGGTTCAAGTGCCTGGCGTGCTGGTCGACTTAGGCTCCGGCAGTAGGGCAAACCCGAGCAGCTCTGAGCCCTGTTGCACATGAAAGACGAGAGACACGTGAACCAAAAGAGTCCCACCGGCATAGTTGCCATCACTCGTACCCGTACCGACTCAGGCACGGACATACTGAGCGAGGCCATCGGCAGCGTGCGGATCGGGCGGGCCAAGGCCTGCCGGGTCAGGGAGTCGGGCTCTTGGGGCATGCGGTTCCCCGCCTTCGCGGGCAGCGGGTTCCATATCCTCCTGCGGGGCAGTGGCTGGCTGATCCCGGCAGCCGGGCGGCCACGTGCACTCAAGGCGGGTGATGTCGTCCTCACCCCGTTCGGTGCCGAACTCGGATTCAGTCACGCACCAGGCCCGCTCAAGGACTTGCCCCCAGTGGCAGAGGTCGTGAGCAAGGATCCGAACAGTGCCGATCCGCACAGTCCCGATGCACACGGTCCCGATGCGGCCGACGCCGAGTTCCTCTGCGGCGCGTACTGGCTCGACCACGGTCAAGTACACCCGTACTTACGAGCGTTGCCCGAACTCCTCGTGGTCTCGCCGGGCCATGACCGGGCTTCGCAACTGCGGTTGCTGGCCGATCTGCTGGCCGTGGACGTATCCGACGCGCCACCGGGCAGTGGGGCGACCCGCCCTGCACTCCTGGACCTGCTGCTGACCCACGCTCTGCGCCAATGGCTGGAGCAGAATCGCGACGCGGACCGGCCGGAGACCGACGATCCCGCCATCGCCGTCGCGTTGCGCGAGATCCATACGAGCCTGCACAAGCCGTGGACGGTGGAGCAGCTCGGCAAGACCGTGGGAATGTCGCGGACCGCGTTCACCAAACGCTTCACCGCGATGGTCGGAAAGCCGCCCATGACGTACCTGACCGGCAGGCGCCTGAGCCACGGGGCCCGTCTGCTCCGGGAGACCAAGGCGCCGCTGGCGACGATCGCCCGTCAGGTCGGCTACTCGACGGAATTCGCGTTCGGAGCCGCTTTCCGCCGTGAGTACGGCATTTCACCTGGCCGTTTCCGTGACCTGGAGTCCCGCCGGGCCTGCGACGCCTGAACAGGGCGATGGGGGCCGGCCAGGGTCAGGCGAGGAGGGTGCCGTGGGCGGTGATGACCGCTGATCCTTCGACCTCGACCATGTCCAGTTGGCTGCTGTTGCCCTCTGCCCTGGCGAACATCTGCGACGGGCGGCCCATCTCCACTCCCTGGACGATCTCGATCCGCTTTCCGAGGGGGACGAGTCCGTACCGCGCGAGATGCACCGCGAGCGGGCCGGCGGCCGATCCCGTCCCCGCGTCCTCGCTCACCCCGTAGGCCGGGGAGAACATCCGCATGCGCCAGTGTTCCCCCGAGCCCCCGGAGCGCGCGAAGCAGATGGCCGCCATGTCCGGGTGTCCTGCCAGCGCGCGCAGATCGGGCTGGACCCGGGCGAGCGCCGCTTCGCTCTCGACTCCGACATAGACGTGCCGGGGCCCGTTGCGGTAGGCGTCCACCGGCAGGGTCGAGGATTCGAGGCCGAGCGCGTCGAGGAGTTCGCCCTGCCGCGCGTACGGCTCCCGGACCGGGATCGGCTGGCGCATGGCTGCCGTGACGGTCCGCTCGCTCCGGTGGCTGAAGTCGACCGGGATGGTGCCGCCCGCGGTTTCGAGTCGTAGCCGGTCCATCGCCGTGGATACGCCCAGCACCGCGGCCGTGCCCAGTACCGGGTGCCCGGCGAACGGCAGTTCGTTGACCGGGGTGAAGATACGGACCCGCCGGTCCCCGTCGCCCTGGGCGGGCAGGACGAACGTCGTCTCCGAGAGGTTCATCTCCCGGGCGATCAGCTGCATCCTCTCGGCGGGGATGCCGACCGCGTCCGGGAAGACGGCCAGCGGGTTGCCTTGCAGGGCGACCGTGGTGAACACGTCGACGATCACGTACTGGTGCATGGTGTGTTCAGTCTCCTGCCGCTGCTCTGCCTGCCTGGGCGCCGAACACGAGGGCCTGGCCGATCGTCGCGCCGGTGCCCGGGTAGGCGGACCCGAACGGGCCGGCGGCGACGTTGCCCGCGGCGTACAGCCCGGGTACGGCCATTCCGTCGTCGCGCAGCACACGCCCGTCGGGATCGGTGCGCGGGCCGCCGCTGGTTCCGCCGAGTCCGGGGCGTACCGGGACGGCGTAGAAGGGTGGTGCGTACAGGGGCCCCAACGTCGGGTGGACGGCGCCGGGATCGCCCATGACGCCGTCGTAGGGGTTCGTTCCTCGGTCGTAGTCCGGATCCTCGCCGGCTGCCGCCGCCCAGTTGAACCGGCTGATCGTCTTGGCGAGCGCGTCGCCCGGGACGTCGATGAGTCGCGCCAACTCCGGCAGTGTGCAGGCGCGTTGCAGCCAGTCCGGGTCTGGGTCGTCGGGGCGGACCGGGCCGATCGGATAGCGGCGGCGATGGGCGGCGTCGACGATCAGCCATGACGGTTCGGTCGGGTGGAGCGATCGGCCGACCTCGTGGTAGCTCCGGGCCTCGTTGGTGAACCGGTGACCGTCGCAGTCGACCAGCACGGCACCGGGGCGCGCACGCTCGGCGAGGAGTATCCGGTGCACGGGTTCGTCGTCGATCGCGTCGCCGGGTATCCGGATCGTCGGGCACCACCAGGCCTGCGCCGTGTTGTGCAGCGCGGCTCCGGCGGCGACGGCCATGCGCAGCCCGTCTCCACGGGCACCGGGTGCTCCGGTGAGACCGGCGATCGGGCCGCCGAGGAATCGCCGGACGAGCGCCTCGTCGCGTTCGAAGCCGCCTGTCGCGAGTACGACCCGCCCGGCGAGCGGTGTGCCGTCGACCGCCACGCCTGTGCCGAGGAACCTCGTCGCTCTGGCGTGGGTGCGGATGGTGACGCCCGCGTCGACGGCGGCCGTGAGCAGTGCCGCCACCAGTGCCTGGCCCGCGGTGTGTGTTCCGGCCTGCCGGCGCTGCTCGACGAGATCGGGTGCGGCTTGGCCGGTGAGGAGTTCGGTGAGAGTCGCCCGCGACCGCCAGGGCAGAGCGGCACGCACCAGAGCGGCGACCCGCGGTGGAGCGCGGAACGGCCGTGGTTCGAGCGACCGTCCGGCCCCGTACCCGCCCGGCAGCGTGCCGTGGCAGTCCGGTATGGGAAGGGTGGCCCAGCGCAGCGGTGTCTTCGTCTCCAGCCACTCGGCCACGCGCGGCGCCTCGTCGACGAACCGGTCGGACATGGCGGTGTCCGCGGACCCGAACCCTGGCCCGGACCCGAACCCTGATCCAGACCGGTACTCGTCGGATCGGTCGAGGGCACTCAGATATGTACGGGTGCCATGCGGGGTGTCCTCGGCGGCGAGCGGCAGGTGGTTGTTGGGCAGCCAGGCCGCCCCGCTGGACAGGGCGGTGGTGCCGCCGATCGTCGGCGTCGCCTCGACAACTGTGACCTCAGCGCCCGACTCCCGTGCCGACAGGGCCGCGGCCAGCCCCGCCGCGCCCGAACCGACGACGACCACCGAGGTCATGCCGTCTCGCCGTCGGTGGGGATCCCGCCCCTCTTGACGACCGGTACCTCGATGCCCAGAGCCCGCATCTGCTCGCAAGGATTCATGAACTCCCTTATCTCCGCGATCTTTCCGTTGTCGAGGCGGAACGAGTGGATGAAGTGGTTGCGGTAGTGACCCGGCGGATAGTGCGGGAAGATGATCTGTCCTTCTCCGTCGCACTCGACCCAGATTTGGTTGGGGTCCTGGGTCTCGTGGATCTCGACGTTGGTCCAGCGCCAGTCGGGGAAGCACTCGAGCGACCATGCGGCCATCAGGTACAGGTTCTCCCGTCCCGTGACGGCGGCCGGTTGTCCGGTGTCGGTGGTCCAGAGGCCGCCTCGCGCGTCCTCGGTGAAGAGGTGGTGGCGTTCGAGCCTCGCCGGTCCTTCCGTCATGTCCAGGTATCGCTGCACGGTGGCCCGGTTGGCGCGGCGGAGGTCGGAGTCGTTGTCGACCCACTCCTGGGGTCTCGTGTGCTGGGTCATGGTCGTTCTCCTCGGTGGCGGGTTGGGCATGTGTCAGGCCGCCATGTGTCAGGCCAGCGCCTCGTCGATGCGCGCGGCGAAGAGGGCGGGGCCGTTGCGGGTCAGCACCGACTCGGCGTGGAACTGCAGGGAGGCGAAGCCGGGTCCGCGGAGTGCGTGCACCTCGCCGGTGCCTGCGTCCCGGCCGACCTCCACCGGGCCGACACCGGGCACGTCGAGCTTGTCGGTGTCGCTGTGCGCGGCGAACGTGTTGTAGAAGCCCACCGTCTCGTTCTCGCCGAACAGCTCGATCTCGCGTTGCGTGCCCTGGTGGGGCACGGCGCCGCGGCGCACGTCCAAGCCGAGCACCAGGCTGAGCAGTTGATGGCTCAGACACACGGCGAGGAACGGCTTCCGCCCGGCCAGCAGCGTTTCGATCGCCCCGCGGAGGTGGGAGTTCCTGGGGTCGTCGGCGTCTCGGGGGTCGCCCGGCCCGGGGCCAAGTACGACGAGGTCGTCCGCGTCCCACGAATACGACTCGTCCCAGCGCCGGACCCTCACCGCCAGGCCCAGTGAGCGGAGTTGCGCGGCGATCATCGCGGTGAACATGTCCTCGGCGTCGACCACCAGGATCCGGCGTGGGGAGGACACGGGCGTCGGCGGTACGTGTTCGGTGGCGAGCCAGAAACCGGCCAGGCCGCGTCGCCGACGCTGCAGCACGTCCCGTACGTAGGGATGCTCGCCGAGCGGGCGAAGGCGGCCGGGCACGCGCGGGGCCGCTGCCCCTGGATCGGTCGACATGACTCGGAGCAGGGTCGCCGCCTTGGCGCGGGTCTCCGCCGCCTCGGCCGCCGGATCCGAGTGCCGTACAAGTGTGGCGCCGACACCGATCCCGACCTGGCCTGCCGGGTCGACATCCGCCGTACGGATCATGATGGCCGAGTCGAGAGCATGGCGGCCTGTGGCATCGCGGCCGATCAGCGCGGCGACCCCGCCGTAGTAGCCGCGCCCGGCCGGCTCGTACCGGCTGATCACCCGGCATGCGCTGGCCAGCGGGCTGCCGGTCACCGTGGGCGCGAACATCGTCTCCGACAGGATGTCCAGCGGATGTCGGCTGGAACGGCCCGTGATGAGGTACTCGGTGTGCGCGAGCCGTGCCATCTCCTTGAGCCGCGGCCCCAGGACCTGAGCGCCGCCGCCGTCGCAGACGCGGGCCATCATCTTCAGTTCCTCGTCGAGCACCATGTGGAGCTCGTCGGACTCCTTGTGACTGTCCAGGAACGACATCAGTCCGGCGAGGGTGGGGCCGTCCTCGGGATAGCGGTACGTGCCGCTGATCGGGTTCATCACCGCGTCACCGTCGTGCAGGCTGACGTGGCGTTCCGGTGTGGCGCCGACGAAGGTTCGTGTGCCGGTGTGGATGAGGAAGGTCCAGTACGCGCCGGACTCCTGTTCGCACAGTCGGCGGAAGACGGCGCGTGCCACGTCGAGGTCGTAGTCGGCGATACGCCCGGCGAGGCGTCGGCCGAGCACGAAGTTCGAGCCGGCGCCCTGCCCGATCTCGTCCCTGACGATCCGTTCGACGGTGCGGGCATAGGTGTCGTCGTCGGTGTCGAAGTGCCCGTCGACGAGCCGGATCGGGACCTCCGGAATGCGTCGGAGCAGATCGTGCAGCGGCACCACCGCCTGCTCGGTGATCAGCATCGCGATCAGCGGCGCGCCGTCGTCGACACAGGCGAGGCCACGTTCGCGGAGCTGCCGGTAGGGGACGACCGTCAGGACCTGATGTCCCTGGCCGTCTTCGGTGCCATCTTCGGCCAGTGGGACCTCGGCGAGCTTGTCCGGCATGCACAACTCGCCTGTCATTACGTCGAGTTGGTGTCGGCCGGTCCGTTCCGGGCGGTGCAGCAGTGCGAACGGGGGCGGCTCCGCTGCCAGCACCCGGCGGAGCAGACCTGACGTACCGGTCACGGCAGGACGTCCTCCGCGGTGACCACGACAGCACACTTCCGCGCGGCGTACTCCAGGGCGAATCGATGATCCCCCGCCGAGAAGTCTGCGACCGCGTCGGCCACGACGAATGGCTGGACGTCGTTGCTGAACGCGTCGACCGCGCTGGCCAGGACGCCTATATGGGCGTACACCCCGCAGACGACGAGCTGATCGGCGCCGTGGCGGCGCAGCCATGTCAGTAACTCGGTTCGGAAGAAGGCGCTGTACCGCCACTTCGTGAACACCCCGTCCAGCGGGCCGGGCTGCAGTGGTTCGGGCACGTCACGGTCGGCCGGGGTGGCTGCCATTCCCGCACCCCAGAAGTCGGCGAGCAGACCGCGTTGCGACGGGTCCATCCCACCGGGCTGCATCGTGTACGCCACCGGCATGCCCAGGGCCCGGCACCGGTCCAGCACCGAGGCCGTGTTCCGCACGAGCCGACTGGTCATGGCTTCGGGAAAGGGGCGCAGGAAGTACCGCTGCATGTCATGGATCAACAGCGCGCCACGCCGCGGGTCGACCGTCCAGTCGGCCACGTTCTTCGGCAGCTCCGCCGATGTCGGCAACGGGTACGGCTCGATGTCCGCGATGCCAGCCATGCTGAATTCCTTTTCGGCTTACGGCGGTTCGGCCGGGGTGGCTCGTGACGTTGCACGTTTCTGTGGTGCCCCGGCGACGACTACGACGGCCTACGCAACCACCGCCTCGCGCCCCACAGCCATACGCGCAAGGCCGGGATCCATACGCGTCTGAGCCTGATGCACAGCCCTCCGGGCCAGTGAGCAGAGTTGGCCACTAACTGATCAGAAGTTGGCTGAACAGCCTGCCGGGTTCACGCGTACAGTGCGGCAGCAAGGCTGAAGATCATCTGACCGGCCCGGACGTCTGGAACCTGCCCAGTCCTGGCTTGGGACACGCATGGCATCCGCGTCCATCCCCACGAAACACGTTCAGAAATTGCTCTGGAGACACACCTGATGAAGCTAGCCAAGCGGCTTGTCCTCACCACCACGGCTCTCGCCACTGTCACCGCCGCCACGCTCGTAGGCGCGACGGTCGGCCCGGCGGCGGCTTCGCAGCCCGCCCGCACCGGCGTCGAGGTTCCCGAAGCGCTGAAGGTCCCGGACGGCAACCGGCTCACCGGCGTCTTCTCCGCCGAGGGCGTCCAGACCTACACCTGCACCGACGGCGCCTGGAAGCTGCTGGAGCCCGCCGCCACCCTGTGGGCCAAGAAGGACCACTCCCGCCGCACGGTCGCCCTCCACTCCCGCGGCCCCGTCTGGGTGTCCACGGTGGACGGCAGCGCCGTCAACGCCGCCGCCCTCGCCACCTCCCCCAAGGCCGGCACCATCCCCGAGCTCCTCCTGAAGTCCACCGCCACGCGCGGCACCGGGGTCTTCGCCGACGTCTCCTACATCCAGCGCCTCAACACCGCCGGCGGCGTCGCTCCCACCACCGCCTGCACCGGCACCGACCAGACGAGCGTCCCCTACTCCGCCACCTACACCTTCTACAAGCCCGCCAAGTGATGCGGTAGGCGGCAACGGCGGTGGCCCCTGGGCGATTTCGAGGGGCCACCGTTGTTGCTGCCCCCCCCCCAGCAGCAGAACGTACGACGTGGATCGACGCCGTACACGGGACCGGCTTCCGGCCGCTACGCTCGGCCCGGTTCGGACAGACGACGACCGGTGGGTGTCCAGACCGCCGGCAAGGAATGTGAGAGAGCGCGTGACATCCGGAGATGGCGATCACCAGGCGGGGATACGTTCGGAACACGGCTCGGGGCGGCTGATCTCCGGCCGGTATCTGCTGCACGACATCCTCGGCAGAGGGGGCATGGGGACCGTCTGGCGCGCCCATGACCAGTTGCTGGACCGCCCGGTAGCCGTCAAGGAACTGCACATCCTCACCCACGGCGACGAGGAGCACCGTATACGGGTGCGCCGTACGATCCGTGAGGCGCGCGCGGTTGCACGGGTGCCGCATCCGCATGTGGTGGGCGTCCATGACCTGGTCGAGTCCGAGGACCGGCTGTGGATCGTGATGGAACTCGTCCAGGGGCCCTCGCTGGCCCACCACCTCGCCGAGTACGGACCGCTCACCCCGCAGCACACCGCCAACCTCGGACTGCAACTGCTCGACGCGCTGGTCGCGGTGCACGCGGCCGGCACCCTGCACCGTGATGTCAAGCCGGCCAACGTCCTGCTGCGCCGCGACGGCAGCGCCGTCCTCACCGACTTCGGCATCGCGGTCCTGGACGACGGCGAGTTCCTGACGACCACCGGCGAACTGATCGGCTCACTGGAGTTCATGGCCCCGGAGCGGGTGATGGGCTCGGAGGTCGGCCCGGCCTCCGACCTCTGGTCCCTGGGTGCGACCCTGGCCACGGTGTGCGGTGGGCTGTCCCCGTTCCGCAGACCGGCACGGCCCGCGACACTGCACGCGGTGGCCTACCAGGAACCCTCCCTGAGCGAGCGGCTCGGCCCGCTGCGCCCGGTCATCGAAGCGCTCCTGCGCAAGTCCCCCGACGAACGCCCCACCGCGGCCAGTACGCGCGACGCGCTGCACCGCGTCGCGGCGGGACACACGGACGCCGGAGCGCTGTTGCCGTCACCGACCGCCCACGCGTCCTGGCCCGCGCCCCTGTTGGCCGACGCGGACACCATGACCAGCGGCCGCCAGGGCCTGGTCCCCGCCGGGCAGAACGCACCGACGGCAACGCACACCACCTCGCTCAGGCCCACGCCCCGGCCCTCCTCCCGTCACCGGGGCGCGAAGCGACTGTTGTGGGCGACGGTCGGAACCGCGGTACTGGCGGCGGGCGTTGGCGGTGGCCTGTTCCTCACCGGAGTGCTGCCGCTCAAGAAGGACCCAGTCACGACCACCACCCGCCAGGCCGTGAAGTCCACGACCGGCTGGCAGAAGGTGACCGGGGTGACCGTCCGGCGAGGAGACAAGGTCACCGTGCGCTTCGTCTCGGGCCAATGGACCGTCGATCACGTCAACGTCCCCGTGACCGGCCCCGCCGGTTACGACGCGGCCATCGACCAGTCACTGGACGGCGCGAAGGACTGCAAGATCAAGCCCGCGGCACCGTTCGGCGCCCTTCTGGCACGCCTCGCCGGCGAGAAGAACCTTCCCATACGCCCCGTCGGACGGAAGCTGACCTTCAAGGCGGTCAACAACGGCCCCTTGCAACTGGCCATCAACGACGAGGCCGACAGATGCGTCCAGGACAACAGAGGCACTGTGACCGTCCAGGTCAGCGTCACACACCAGCCTTGATGGGCGGCTACCGGGAACTGGCCGCTCACATCTCGCTCAGGGCTCGATCAGACCGACGCGGATGGCGTAGCGGGTGAGTTCCAGGCGGTCGCGCAGGCCCAGCTTCTGGAGGAGGTTGGTGCGGTGGCGTTCGACGGTCTTGGCGCTGATGACGAGGAGGAGGGCGATCTCTTTGGAGGTGTGGCCCTCGGCGACGAGTTTGAGGATTTCCTCTTCGCGTTCGGTGATGGGGCGGGCGGGCAGTTGTTCGCCGGTGCGGGCGCGGTCGAGGTAGGTACGGATGAGGGTGGTCTCGGCGCCGGGGTAGATGAAGGGTTCGTCGCGCAGGGCGGCGCGGCAGGCCTCGACGAGGTCGCGGTCGGCGACGGATTTGAGTACGTAGCCGGAGGCGCCGGACTTGAGGGCCTCGAAGAAGTACTGCTCGTTGTCGTACATCGTCAGCATCAGGGTGCGCAGGCCCGGGCGGAGGCGGGCCAGTTCGCGGGCGGCCTGCAGACCGGTCCGGCGGGGCATGGCGATGTCGAGTATCGCCAGGTCGATGTCGTTGGCGCGTGCCTGGGCGATGGCTTCGGCGCCGTCGGAAGCCTCGGCCACCACAGTCAGGTCCGGCTCGGCGTCGAGGATGAGGCGGACACCGTGGCGGACCAGGGCGTGGTCGTCGGCGAGCAGGATGCGGGCCGGTGTGGTCATCGCTCTGTCTCCTCGGTGCGGTCGGCGGCTGCGTGGCCGGTGACGTTCAGGCGTATCTCGGTGCCGCCGTGGGGGCCTTGGCCGATCTGGAACTCGGCGCCGATGAGGAGGGCGCGTTCGCGCATGCCGCTGATGCCGGCTCCTTCGGGTGCGGCCCCGATGCCCAGGCCGTTGTCACGGACCAGCAGTCCCACCCGGGCGTCGGGCAGGGCGCGCAGGTGGACCTCGACCCGGGTGGCGTGGGTGTGGCGGGCGGTGTTGGTGAGCCCTTCCTGGGCGACGCGGTAGAGGACGAGTTCGGTGGCCGGGTCGAGGCGGGGCAGCCCGGGAGTGATGTGCGCGGTCGCGCTCAGGCTTGAGGTGGTGAACTCGGCCGTCAGGGCGCGCAGTGCGCTGTACAGGCCGAGTTCCTCCAGGACTCCGGGACGCAGGCGGCGGGCGATACGGCGGATCTCGTCCAGCCCGGCGCGGGTGGTCTCCTGCGCCTGCCGCAGATCGTCGCGTACGGGCTGAGGTGCCTGGTCGGCTGTGTGTTTGAGCTGGAGCAGGACGGCGGTGAGGGTCTGTCCGACCTCGTCGTGGAGCTCCCTGGCGAGACGCTGGCGCTCGGCTTCCTGCGCGGACAGGGCCCTGCCGGAGCTGGTGGCGCGCTCGGCCTCCAGCCGGGCGAGCATGGCGTTGAAGCTTGTGGTGAGTTCGGCGATCTCGCCGGGTCCGGTGACGGTCGTGCGGCTGCCGGGCTTGAGGAGGTCGACGGTGGCCATGGCCCGGTTCAGGCGCGCCAGCGGAGCCAGTGCGATCCGCAGCAGTACGGCGTTCGCGATCACCATCACGATCAGTCCGGCGAGCAGGACCAGGGCCTCGCCGAACAGCACCGGCGTGGAAACGGTGACCGGTCCCAGGAGCAGCAGGACCGCGACGACGAGCACGGCCGCGTTGAGGACGAAGATCCGCCAGTACAGCGACATGGACCTGTGCTCCTTTCCCGGTGACCGTCGACCGTTCACCTCCACTGTCGCCTGCCGCCACCGAACGGCCCTGTCGAGGGCTCTGGCCTGCGATGGGATCCACTTCCCCCGCCCCACCCTGAACCCTGTGGGGCAGCCGTGTCCATCCGGGCTGACACCCATATCCCAGGCCGTTCGCAGGTGGCACCATGAGTCCCCGCCGCGCCGGATCACCTCGCTGAATCCGTCGTGGCCCGCACTGCTGCCGCAAGGATCGAAGAAGAAGGGGGAGGGGTTGTGCCTGCCGGGCGAATGAGCACCACACCCTTGCCGGGGATCGGTGTCCAGTACGACCTCACCACGAGGGAGCAACGCCACCTGTCGGTGATCGCGCACCGGGACGGCGCCCGCACGGTGAACGTCTACCGGACCGACGACCCCGACGCCTGCGCCCAGTCGCTCCGTCTGACGGAGCCGGAGACCGCCTCGCTGATCGACGCGCTGGCGCCCTCACACCACAGCCCGAACCTGCTCTCCACCACCGACCTCGGCCTCGTGGCTGAACGGATCGAGCTGTCGTCGGTCTCGCACTGGAACGGGCGCGTCCTCGGAGACACCCGGATGCGCACCGACACCGGAGCGTCCATCGTGGCCGTGCTGCGGCGGGCGCAGGCGATCCCCTCCCCCGCTCCGGACTTCCGCCTGGCGGGCGGTGACATCCTGATCGTGATCGGCACCCGCGAGGGCGTCGAGACGGCGGCGACGATACTCGGGCGGGAGTGACCCGGTGCATTCCTCCGCCATCTTCCTGATCGAGTTCGGTGCGATCATCCTGGGCCTGGGGCTGCTGGGCCGGTTCGCGGGACGGTTCCAGTTCTCGCCCATACCCCTCTACCTGCTGGCCGGGCTCGCGTTCGGCGAGGGCGGGCTGCTGCCCCTGGGCACCAGCGAGGAGTTCGTCGCGATCGGCGCCGAGATCGGCGTCATCCTGTTGCTGCTCATGCTCGGCCTCGAATACACCGCCACCGACCTGGTCTCCAACCTCAAAACCCAATACCCCGCAGGACTGGTCGACGCCGCCCTCAACGCCCTGCCCGGCGCCGCGATGGCCCTGCTGCTGGGCTGGGGCCCGGTCGCCGCCGTCGTCCTGGCCGGCGTCACCTGGATCTCCTCCTCCGGCGTCATCGCCAAAGTCCTGGGCGACCTCGGCCGCCTCGGCAACCGCGAAACCCCGGTCATCCTGAGCATCCTGGTCCTCGAAGACCTCTCCATGGCCGTCTACCTGCCCATCATCACCGCCCTCCTCGCCGGCGCCGGCCTCGCCGCCGGCAGCGCCACCCTCGCCATCGCACTCGGCGTCGCCGGCCTCGTCCTGATCGTCGCGGTCCGCTACGGACGCCACCTCTCCCGCTTCGTCTCCAGCGACGACCCAGAGAAGCTGTTGCTGGTGGTGCTGGGGCTGACGCTGCTGGTCGCGGGCGTGGCCCAGCAGTTGCAGGTGTCCGCGGCGGTGGGCGCGTTCCTGGTGGGGATCGCGCTGTCCGGCGAGGTCGCCGAGGGCGCCCACGGGCTGCTCTCCCCGCTGCGGGACCTGTTCGCCGCGGTGTTCTTCGTCTTCTTCGGCCTGCACACCGACCCCGCCAGCATCCCGCCCGTCCTGCTCCCCGCCCTCGCACTGGCCCTGGTCACCGCCGGCACGAAGATCGCCACCGGCTACTGGGCCGCCAAACGCGCCGGGATCTCCGCCAAGGGCCGCTGGCGGGCCGGCGGCACGCTCGTCGCCCGCGGCGAGTTCTCCATCGTCATCGCCGGACTCGCCGTCACCTCCGGCATCGAGCCGAGGCTCGGGCCGCTGGCCACGGCCTACGTCCTGATCCTGGTCATCATCGGGCCCCTCACCGCCCGCTTCACCGAACCAATAGCCACCCGCCTCGCCGGCCGCCGCCGCGAGCCCGCCGCCACGGTCGCCGAGACGCCGCAGGACCGGGACCTCGTCCCCACCCCGGACGCATCCGCCGAGAAGTAACCAGGCCTTGGTGGGTTGCGAGGTGCGGGTCGTTCGCGGCTGAGTGCGCGGTTCCTCGCGCCCCTTGAGGTGTGTTGGGGTTCGGTGGGTTGTGAAGTTCGGGTTGGTGTGTGGCTGCGTGCGCGGTTCCTCGCGCCCCTTGAGGTAAGTGGGGGTCGCGGTGGGCTACAACTGCTCAAGGCGGCAGCCGACCCGGTTCAGGTTGTTGGCGTGCGGCGTCGGTAAAGTCATCGATCATGACCGTTGCGCGTTCCGTTGCCCTGTTCGCCGTAGCCGCCCTGTTCGAGATCGGTGGGGCCTGGCTGGTCTGGCAGGGTATTCGGGAACACAAGGGCTGGGTCTGGATCGGCGCCGGGGTCATCGCCCTCGGGCTCTACGGCGTGGTGGCCACCTTTCAGTCCGATGACAACTTCGGACGCATCCTCGCGGCGTACGGCGGGATCTTCGTCGCCGGGTCGATCGCCTGGGGCATGGTCGCCGACGGCTACCGGCCCGACCGGTACGACGTCATCGGCGCGCTGGTGTGCCTCGCCGGGATGGCCGTGATCATGTACGCGCCCCGCAGCCACTGAGCGCGGACGACTGGCAGCCGCTCATGTCCGGGGCGGCCGGAGGCGGTGTCGGCGGGACGTGTCGAACAGGTTCACCGCGCACGCCGCCGCGACCAGCCCGGCCGCGAGCAGGAGCCCGTGCGGGAGAACGGCGCCGACGACCACGGCAGTGAGCGCGAGTGTCATCGCCAGCCACGCCCTGCCTCGGCGGTATTCGCGCGGGCGGCGGGGGCGTCCCTGGCCGAAGCCATGGGCGAAGCTGGGGTCGTCGAGCCGCAGCCGGGCCTCGAGGTCGGCGATCCTGTCGTCGTCGGAGTGCGTCATGTTCCGCTCCTTCCACAGCAGTTGGTGCGGGCGAGGGCGAAGTCCCGCGGCCGCACGGACCGGAACGCCGTCGCCACAATGAGCAGCGCCATCAGCCGGTACGGTCGTCCGCCGACCCGCTTCGCCACTGCCGGCCATGTCATGACAGTCACGTCAGCCCCCGGCCTCGGAGGGTCGTCGCGCCAAGCCACGCTCGCGGGCGGCGCCCCCTTCACTTCACCCTCACCCAACCCGCCACGCCCGCGCATCGGGGACGGCACCCATCCTCGTCCCCCTGCCAGCGCGGTATCCACGGGCAACGGAGGCGCCGCACCTACCATGTCGGCATGCCCCTCGAATTCTTCGCAGGCATCCCCGTCAACGACTACACGGCCGCACTGCCCTGGTACGAGCGACTCCTCGGCACCCCGCCGACGTTCTTCCCGCACGACACGGAAGCCGTATGGGAACTGGCGGAACACCGGTACGTGTACATCGTGCAGCGGCCCGGCCGGGCCGGAAACGCCGTGCACACCATCCTCGTCGACGACCTCGACACCCGGGTCGCGCAGATCTCTGACCGAGGGCTGGAGCCCACTACCCGCGAGACCTACGCGGAAGGCATGCGCAAGATCACCTACCACGACCCGGACGGCAACGAGTTCGGATTCGGCGGCGCCGCACACTGACGCCGCCATGCGATGAGCCGCTTTCTGTCAGGTGATCAGCATGCCGCCGTCGACGTTCAGATCGTGAGCGTTCATGCCTGCGTTGCGTAGGAGGAAGTCGGTGGCATCGGCGATCTCGGCCATGGTGACAAGTCGTCCGGTGGGAGTGCGGCGGAGGTGCGGGTGGTCCGTGACGTCACGCCATTTGGGACTGTCTCCGATCACGCCGGGGTGCAGGGCGTTGACCCGGTGCGGGGCGATCTCGGCGGCGAGGGTCTTGACCAGGCCGGTCAGACCGGCGTTGAACGTGGTCACCATCGTCGAACCGGGGTAGGGACGTTCCCTCGCCAGACCGCCGAAGAGGACTATTGAAGCGGCCGGGTTGAAGCGGTCACGCAGCGCGCGGACCGTCTCGGCGTACCCGACCAGTTTGATGGTCACGACGCGGACGGCATCGGTGAGGTCGAAGTCGGCCAGGGAGTTCGGTACGGGATCCATGGCCGTGACGACGAGTTGGTCGACCTCGGTGATGCTGCCGAGGGCGTGCGCGATCGTGTCGGGCTGGGACAGGTCGAGGGCCATGCCCCGGGCTCCGCCTCCTATCTCCTCCGCCGTCGCTTCGGCCCGTGCCTTGTCCCGGCTGGTGACGACGACGGAGTCACCACGGTCGGCGAATCGCTGGGCGATGACGCGGCCGAGTCCGCCGCTGCCACCGATGACGATGGACGTACTCATGTGGAAGTCTCCTTCACGTTCTGGACGGGCTTGAGAGTGAAGTGCGCCTGCTGGCGCGGCCCGACAGCACTAATGACCGTTTGGACAGTAGCGCATCGAACGGTGGCCGCGAGGCCGTTCTGTACGCGCGTACAGTAAGAGGGTGCCAACAACCTCACGCCCCGACAGGGCTCCGGCGCGGGCATCGGCCACCGGTCGTCGACGCGATCCGGAGGCGAGCCGCGCAGCCATCCTGGAGGCCGCCCGGGCGGCCTTCACGGAACGGGGCTACGCACGGGCGACGATTCGCGACATCGCCCGTCGGGCCGGTGTCACGCACGGCCTGGTCATGCTGCACTTCACCTCGAAGGAGCGCCTTTTCCTGGCGGCGGTACCCGGGACCCGCGACCTGACCGACATCGTCGCCGGCGACCGCGAAACGCTCCCCGAGCGGATCGCCGCCGGCTACGTCGAGCGCATGGAGAGCAACCCCTCGGGCGACCCGTTCGTCGCGCTCCTGCGCAGTGCCGCCACCAACGAGGCCGCCGCGGCGAATCTCTACACCGCCATGCAGGCCCACAGTGAGTCGGCCTACCGCGAGGCGCTCACCGGCGATGACATGGACGTCCGCGTCGGGATGCTCGCCGCGCAACTGATCGGCGTGACGTTCACCCGCTACATCGTCAAGGTGGGCAGGCTCGCCGAAATGTCGGCGGACGAACTGCGCGTTCATCTGAGCCGCGCCCTGCGCCAAATCCTTTTCGCCTGAGGCCAGTTGGGGGAATAGGGCCCGGCCTCGGAGCGTCGACGTGCCGCACCGCCGGAAAGCGCGATCACACCTGATTGAACACTCACCGGCATTGCCTTCGTACTGATGGCCAAGGTGCAAACCACGGGCGCAGTGAAGGATCAGCATGGCAGAAGCGCAGACCTCCACAAATGAGTTGATCGCCGGGAGGTATCGACCGCTCCAGATCGTGCACCGAGAGGAATTCCGGGTCGGCTGGCACGGCCAGGACATGGCGTCCGGCCGATTGGTGTTCCTGGCGGAAGCACGGCTGCCCGCGGTCCTCCGCGAGGAGACGTCCCGGCAGACCACGGCCCGGGTGATGCGGGAGACCGCGGACCTGGAGGCCGCCGCCCCCGGCCAGGTGGCCACCGTCCTCGACGTCACCGAGCAGGACGGACGGCTGTGGACCGTCATGGAACCGATCGAGGGCCGCTCCCTGAGCGAACTCCTGGACCGGCGTGGGCCGTTCAACCAGCCCCGGGCGGTCCGTATCGGCCTGCAGATCCTCGATGTACTCGCCGCCGCGCACCGCCTGGGCGTCACCCACGGCGACCTCGGTCCCGACCAGGTCTTCGTCAAGGCGGACGGCGGGGTCGTGGTCACGGGATTCGGACTGACCGGAGCGACCCGGTCGTTGAGGGCGACCGCACCCTCGTACGCCTCTCCGGAACAGATCCGCGGTGAGGCGATCGATCCCTCGACGGATCTGTGGGCCCTGGGAGCGCTGCTGCACACCATGGTCGAGGGTCGGCCACCCGCTTCGAACCCGGGGCAGGGCCAAGGCACTTCGACCTTCGCGCAGGTGTACACGGGAGAGGGGACCGAAGAGGGAGGGGAAAGATCCTCGGGGGACGACGTCCACACCGGCCGGCTGCGCCAGACCATTCACGGGCTGCTCCGCGAGAACCCGAACGAACGGCTCACCGAACCGGTACTGCGCCAGGCGCTGAGCCGCATGGTCAGCGAGGGCTCGGCCGAACAGTCGCACATGTTCAGGCTGCGCGGCGCGTACCGGAGCACGCCGGGGGCGGAGCGGGCCTGGCGCAGGAAGCGGCCCATCGTCCTCGCCATTGTCGGTTCCGCGCTGGCCGTCGTGGCCATCCCGGTCGTGCTCGCCGTGAACAGCAGACCGGCCTCGGACACACCCGACGCCTCCGGCCCAGTACCCACCGCATCCGGTTCCGCCGCCGCGCCGCCTCCAGCGGCTTCTGCCCCTGCCGGCCCCTCCACGGACCCGACCGGCGGCGCCTCGGCAAGCGCATCGGCCCCGGGCACGCCCGCCACCCCCTCCCCCACCGCTTCCGCCGGGAAGACGGCACCGCCCGCCACCAAGCGCTACGACGCTCCGGAAGGGTTCTCGGTCCAACTGCCCTCGGACTGGCGGCGTATCCAGGACTCCGGGCGGCCGGACAACGCCTTCAGTGTCACGTTCGGCGCCTCGGGTGACCCCCGCGCACTGCGGATCACATTCGGCCGGGTCCTCTCGTCCGACCCCGTCACCGTCTGGCGCGACGCCGAGCCCCAACTGCGGCGCCTCACCCCCGGCTTCGACCGCATCGGCGACATCCGACGCATCGACGATTCCGATGGGCCGGCAGCCGACCTGGAATGGTTCGCCGACGGCGACCCCGACCGCACCCGCACCCTCGCCCGCGCCCTCCTCGTCGACACCGACCTCGGCTACTCCATCAGGTGGACGACCCCGGCCGACGACTGGAACACCCCCGCCAACCAGCAGGCCCTCAAGACCTTTTTGACGTCCTTCCGCCCGGCGGCGCGATGAACGGACCCCATCCTGCTCGTCCGGTGGGTCAGTCGGCCCTGCTCGCCGCCGCGTCGAGGCTTGGCTCAGCGGCGTTTCCTTGAACCCGTGGGGGTCGAGATCCACGTCCGAGACCCTGACCCGAAGGCTCCATGAGCGTCTCAGCCCGTACCGACGAGGGCGCCCGCGATCCCCATGATCGTGAGGAGAGCGACTGTCAGCTGGGAGAGTGACGGCGCGAGACCGAAGGGCGGATCCGGCACGGCGGGAGCCGCAGGCGGGGAAGCAGGCCGGTCGGGCATGGTGATGGGCTGTAGCGGGATGCCTCGGTGCCAGAAGAGGCACAGCCGTTCCCAGTGGGCGCGTTCCTCCTCGCTGTCCGCAACGGGATGGCCCAAGGCTTCCAGCAAGTGCCCTCGGTACAGGTCAAAGGCCACGCGCAGGTGCTGCCCGTAGGTCATCGCTTTCAGAAGCGCGCCGCGGTAGCACAGCCATGCGACCAGTCCGCCACCCCACAAACACATCAGTAACAGGGGAGTCGGCCCATTGAAGACCCACAGGTATCCCGCGCCGCCAAGCGTGAGGACGGCGGCGAGGAGGGCAGATCCCAGGAACCCGGTCAGGTCGGTCCGAGCCGCTCCAAGAGTTTGCAAGAAGGCTTCGGGTAGCAGTGGATGGAGTCTCGGCCACACCAAGACCGTGTCAATTCCGTAGCGAAGGCGGGGGTAGAGCTCGGCGGCCTTGAGGATGTTGCCCAGCCGGGTCGGCATGAGTTCGTGCGGGCGGGAAATCGGGGGGTAGCGGTCGTGGGTGTAGGCGTCGTCGGACCGCCGTACGAGTTGCTGGTGATGACTGCGGCCGAGCCTTCCGAGTGTCCGGTTGGCGGCAGCGCCCCAGTAGCCCTCCGCCAGACGGATCAGAGCCGTCTGCGCACTGTTGAGGGCCGCGGCCACGCACAGCACCACGAGGACGAAGCCCGCCACCACGAGGACCTTGTACTCCCACGGCGCAACCTGCCAGCTCCGCAGTGACCTGTTGCCCCCGCCCGGGGCGACCACAAGGATCATGGCGGACAGGGCGCAGAATACGAAACTCGGCAGCAGCGCGCCACGGATGGACCGCCTGCCCGCCAGGGTCACCAAGTCGCCGAGCGTGGTACTGAACACGGTCATCGCTCCCGCAGAACGAGCGGATGATCGTCGCCTGCCGGGCCCGAACACGTCGGGGGGTAGTCCGGGTCGTACAGCGTGATCTGGTTCAACCGACCGCAGCGGCACAGCACCCGGGCCACGGGGACGCCGACCGTGCCGGCCAGGACGGCATCTTCGGGGTGCGGCAGGTCTGACCTGGGCCGCCCGATCGGTACATCCACGGATGCGGCGTGACGCGCGATTGTCCGGTGTTCGAGGACGCCCAGGATGCGGGACGAATCGAGCACGACCGCACCAAAGGGATTCAGTGCGAGGAGTGTCCCCGCTTCAGATGTCAGCAACTCGTGCAGGGTGAGGTGCGCAGGCAGCAGCACGGCGGACGGGAGTTCCTGGCCGGTGTTCTGCTTCTCCGCCCCGCCGCACCGGATTTCGGCCATGCCGAGGCCGGTCGGTAGTCCGCTTGTGTCGAGGGTCACGACATACCCGTCCATCGCCGCGTCGGGGCGGGTGCTGACGGGGGCGAGGGGCAGATCGTCGAGAGTCATCGCCAGTCTCCTACCAGCATGAACGGCGCCCAATAGTAGGGGTGGTCGAATGCGGGACGGTGGCCGTCCCGGCGCGAAGTCGCGTAATGGGCCTGGGTGTTCAGAGTGAGCAGTTGTTTCCGGAGAGGGGATTTTGGGGGCGCGCCGGCGAGGAGAGAGGTGATGTCCTCGCGCGCCGCGTCCACATGGCCCGCCCGCAGTTTCAGGCGGGCCATGTCGTGGCGCAGAGCGAGATCGGAGCGTGGATCGGTCGCACGTTTCCTCTCCCGCTCGCAGTGTTCCAGGGCCTGCGCGAGGCTCATCGTGCGTAGCCGGCGCCGGGCGGCGGACAGCGCCGCCGCAACTGGGGAGCCGTCCATGAGCCGTTGGTAGAAGTCGTCCATCAGCAGCGCGGTGGAGATGTCGTCCACCTGCCACTGGGTGACCAGTACGGAGCGTGCTCCAGCCTGTAGGAACTGCCGAGTCAGCCCCATGAGTTCGCTGCCCCTGCGCTGTTCCTGGACGCCCGTGTCGCAGCCGCTCAGGACGATGAGGCGGGCATCGAGACGCATCGTCCCCAGGTCCTCGGCGGTGAGTTCACCGTCGGCGAGAAGGATGCCTGACCTGGACGGCCGTTTCTCATCGAGGCGGCAGTGGCAGGCCAAGTGGACCACGTCGTACGGCGTTTGCTTGAGCCGTTCCCGTAAGGTTCCGGAACTGGCCGCGGCGCCGAGGTAGATGTCGGCCGAGGGGAGCGTCGCGCCGACGGCCCGTGCCTCGGCCGCGGCATGCGGCAGGTCGCTCCGGGAGTCGGCGAGGATGAGAGCCCTCTCGACGCCGGTCCGCGCTCCCGGTACGCGCCGGTGGTAGTGCATGAGGGACGCGCTGGGTGTACAGCTCATCGGATTGCGTTCGCCCCAGGGCGCGCCATGCACTGTGACGGCATGCAGTGGTACGTCGTGCAGCGGGCCGTCGGGCACCATCCACAGCACCTCGCCGGGCTTGGTGCGCTCGGCCAAGGCCTCTGCCAGGGGTTGAAGTTCGGCGGTCCACGAGGGTGAAGGCTCTCCGATGCGGGACCTTCCCCCAGAGAGTGCCGCAGCCTTCAACGGCAGGTCGACCACCACGGGTTCAGGGAGGTCGTGGCGTACCAGGAGGACCATGGTGCGGTCGTCGGCGCAGACGAATTCGCAGAGTACGTCGCCCGGCCCCAGCAGGGATCGCAGCTGCGCGTACTCCGCCGGGATGCCCCGCCGCGCGTTCACGTACGCGGCGCCGATCGGTCCGGTCTCCTTTATCTCCGCCCAGGTCTGCTGGAGGTTCGTGCGAGTCACCTCGCCCCAGAAGGGGTTGAGGTTGGGGAAGCCGAACGGGCCGTGCGAGTCGAACCGGTCGTCGTTGCGGACGCTTCGGAGCAACTCCCTCTCCGTTTCCTGCAGTCCGCCGAGTTCCTCCGGGAGTTTGATGTCGTACGCGCCGCCCACCGTCTCCAGCAGCAGGCGGGCCCGTCCTCGCTCCGCCATGTCCAGCGCCTTCACCAGCGGCACGTCCGGAACCCGTCGGTCGACGATCAGGGCGACGAGTTCGGCACAGGGCCCGGCGATGTCCACGTCGATGCGCACATCCGCGTCAGTGACGCGGTCGCGTGTGGCCTCGGCGCAGACGACGAGCTCCGTCAGATGGGAGTACTGCTTCGACCAGTCGCCACGGCGCCCGGCGATCTGCGCCAACAGCCGGTGTGCGGCCTGCTGCAGGACGAGGTCACCCTTCGTCCGGGCGTCGTCCAGCACGTACGTGGCACCGACGGCCGCGTTCTGGAAGTTGCCGAGGCGGTATGCCTCCTGCGAGTCGGCCAGCGCCTGGCGCATGTAGTAGCCGAGAGGCATGTTGTAACGGCGATCGGCGAAGTGCCGGTAGAGGCTGCCCAGCTCAACATCGAGCTCCAGGTCGAGCAGGTGCGCGACATGCTGAACGCGTTGCTCGACGTACTGCACGAAGGCGATCTCCCGGTGATGCATGGACAGGAAGGGGATCCATGTGGGCAGTTCCTCGAACAGGGCATCCGCGGCCCCCAGTTGTAGGGGCCGGAACCGGCGGCGCCCGTCGAGGTGTCCCCGCTTCTTGTCCGCGACTGACATCACGAGCTCCGCGAGACGCTGCACCGCCGGTGGCAGAACCGAACGGTCACCCATCGCGTGGAGCTCGGCCAGTGCCTCCTCCGTACGGTCCAGTTCGAAGACGAGGAGGTCGGCGGCGAGGCATCGGGCCGTCGCCGCGTTGATGGGCAGACCCGCCTCGGCGAACTGCTCGGCGGCGGATCTCCGGTTGCGCACCGCGTTGTCCAGCAGCCCTGCGGCGACACTCACCTCTGCCCGTGCCAGGGCGGTCATGGCAGCGACCGTCTGCCAGGTCGTGAACAGCTGCCGGCGAGCCGGCATAGGGATGTGTTCGTTCGCCACGTGGAACAGGAAGAGACCTCCCAGGGAGCTTGCGTAGGCCTCCGCTGCGGTCACCCATGGCTCCGCGTCCGTCACAGCGAAGGGGACCTGCTTCTGCCAGTCCCGCACGACACCCTTGCAGAGAGGGTGGTGAGCCAGCACCTCGTCGTGCCGGAGGAACAGTTCCCAGGGAGCCAGATCAGGCTGTTCCGGATGACGTACCACCGAGTCGTACGCCCACGTCCCGACGACGTTCGCCTGTCCGTACGGGACTTGGAAAGAGTTCGCGGACGGGAGGCGCAGTGCCCCCGCGACCCTGGAGGCCCAGTCCCCTGTCCGTGCCGCGTACCAGGACAGGGCGAGTTCCGACGCGGTGACCAGGATGGCCGCCGGCAGCAGTCCGTGGGCCCCCGGGTGGGTGGTGACCAGCAGCGGGGCGACCCAGCCGCGTCCGCTCACGTATCGCAGTGTCCAGATGACGCCGGGCAGGGGCAGGGGCCCGCCCCTCACGTCCGGCCAGGCACGCAGTTCCTGCACACAGCCGAGTGCCGTGATCAGAAGGAGGGCGAGGGTCACGATGACCGCCGGCGCGGACAGGACTGCCTGCCCCGGGCCAAAATCGCCGAGCCATGCGTCGGGCCACAGGACGAATGCGGCGCCCCAGAGCAGGAAGGCCTTGGCCCGCTGAACGCGAAGCTGTCCTTGAAGGTACCGGAGCAGGACACGGAGCCGTAAGTCGAAGTGCCAGATACGGCACCACATCAGCAGGGCAAGCAGCAGTCCCCAACCGCCGGCTGAGGAGGGGTCACGGAACCAGAGCAGGAGCGGTATCGCCCCGACGCCGACATGCAACAGCCGACGCAGGTGATCGCGCACATAGGGCGGCTGGTACTGGTGCCATCTGCTCCGCCAACTACCTCGTCCTCCAAGCTCCAAAGCACATCCCCCGTGTGGTCAAGCCCAGTTGACGAGGAGAGTAATGGATCCCGCGCGGCGCATCTGGCATGTCCACAAACCCTTGCCGATGAACAGTGGCAGGGGCAGACGGCCGCGATGTCGAAGCCGCCGGCTGTCACACCGACAGTGACCAGGCATCGGAACACACTCTGCTACCGACGGTCGGTAACCCGAGCAGCTTCCTCTTGAGGCAGTTCGTGGCACCCACCGGCCGCCTCCACGACCCACACTCTCGCGTGCCGCAAACCGGATCGGCACTGAGCGGTTCGCGTTCCCGGGAACCTCTGGACCCGTACAGGCGTCGCATGGATCATCGGCGCACGGGGCGTACAGGCAGGGGGGCCGATGGGCCGGTTCGAGTTCGGGGAGTACCGGACGCTCGCGCTGCTCGGGGCGGGTGGCATGGGCCGTGCGTATCTGGCCCGTTCGGGGTCGGGGCGGCTCGTCGTGGTCAAGGTGATGCATGCGCACCTCGCCGCCGAGCCGCTGTTCCGGGAGCGGCTGCGGCGTGAGGTGCAGGCGGCGCGTGCCATGACCGGCCCGTTCACGGCGGCCGTGCTGGACGCGGAGCCGCAGGCCCCGCTGCCGTGGCTGGCCGTCGAGTACTGCGCCGGCCCCACTCTGTCGGAGGCCGTGGCCGGGTACGGGCCACTGGCGGCCGGCGACCTCGCCTCGCTCGGTGCCGCTCTCGCCGAGGCACTCACCGCGATCCACACGGCGGGCCTGGTGCACCGCGACCTGAAGCCGGCGAACGTCCTGGTCACCGGCCAGGGCCCGCGCGTCATCGACTTCGGTATCGCGAAGGCACTCGGTGACGGACCTGGCTCGGGCCCGTCGGACGAGGCCCTGACGGGGAGCGGGGGCATGCTCGGCTCCGTCGGCTTCATGGCTCCGGAGCAGATCACGTACGCCACCGAACCCGCCGCCTCCTGTGATGTGTTCGCACTCGGGGCGCTGCTCGCGCTGGCGGCGACGGGCCGCAATCCGCACGGCGGGGGTACGGCACCGCAGATCGTGTACCGAACGCTGCACGAGGAGCCGGACCTCGTCGGCGTACCGGACGGGGAGTGGGCAGCATTCCTCACCCGCTGTCTGTCGAAGGACCCGGACGAGCGCCCCACCGCGCCGGAGGTCCTGGACTGGTGCGCCGTCCGCGCGGCCGAACGGCCCTGGTGGGAGCGGCCGGAGGTGACCGCGCTGATCGAGGGCCACGAGGAGGCCGTCGCGCGCCGGATCGCCGTGTCGGCCGAGGCCGACGGGGAAGGGTCCACCCGCCTCGCCCCGCCGCCGAACCCCTCGGGTCCGTCGCGCAGACGCGTGTTCGCGTGGGCGGGCGCCGCCGTGACGACCGCCGCAGCGGCTACAGCAGCGACGATCGTCCTCCTGGGGGACGAGCGCGACGCGCGGCGACAGCCGGCCACCCCGTCCTGGCGCTCCGGCACCCCGCTGTGGACCCGCGAGGTGGGCGCCCTCGAATACGGCGGCACTCTGACCCGTACGGCCGACGCCCTCTACGTACGCTTCGACGGCACGGCCCGCCGACTCGACCCGCAAACCGGCGCCGTGGCCTGGGAGTTCGAAGACGCGTCCGCCGTCCTGCCCTACGGCGACGCGGTGTACGTCACCTACCGCCCGACGGATCTCGCCTACCCCAGGATCGTGGCGATCGACGCGGCGGGCGGCACCGAGCGGTGGCGCACGGGCACCCTGGAATCAAACCCGTACCGGCCTTTCGACTTCAGCTCACTCGACGGGGACTCGACGCTGCTCGCCGTCACGCGCCGCACGGCATGCCTGGCCACGTTCGCCTCGTACGGCACGATCTGGGCACGGCGCACGAACCGGGGTCAGCGCTGGCGGGCGTACGGCTTCGACCTACCGACGGGCGCCCCGCTGTGGTTCAGGGGCGGTACGGCGGCACAGGTGACGGCACTGGACGCGGCGGGCGGCCGGTTCGCCCTGGCCTCGGCGACCGATACATTCGGCCCCCTGTACGTGCTCGATGAGCGCTCGGGCGAGGAGGAGTCCAGCATCCCCGAGGGCTCGGCCACTCCCGAGGTGCATCCGGGAGCCCGGGGAACCCACTACTACACGACGCAGACGTCCGTACGCCGGGTGAACCTGGCCACGGGGAAGACGCGGTGGAAACGGCACCTGGCCGACGCGAAGGTGGTGGCACCGCTGGCCGGCGACGAACTCGTCTTAGCCACCACGGCCGAGGGCCTGGGCGCACTGGACGCGGCGGGCGGCGACCGGCGCTGGTGGCGCGACGACGTCCGCGCGCTCACCACCACCGACGGCCGCCCTCTGACGGACGGCACCGTGGTCTACGCGACGGGTCCCCGCCCGGGCGAATCCAGCACGCCCACGGGCACGTCCACGTGGGGCATCCACGCCCTGGCGGCCACCACGGGCAGGCTGCGCTGGGCCGTCCCGGTGGACGGCCTGACCACGGCGTCGTACGGGGCGGCGGGCGACGGCCTGGTCCATGTGTGCACCGGCACGACGCTCCAGACGTTCCGCGGCCCGTGAGCCACGCCGGTCTGCCCGAGCAGGCACAACGGCGGCGGTACCCGCCCACCGACGACCACCCCCGACGGCGAAGGAAAGGCCCTCTGGAGGCCCGCGCATGACCACCGCCCTTCATCCGGAGGACCCCAAGCAGCTGGGCCGGCACCACCTGATCGGCCGGCTCGGCGCCGGAGGCATGGGCCAGGTCTACCTCGCCCGCTCTCCGGGCGGCCGTCTCACCGCCATCAAGACGATCCACGAGCACCTCGCCGCGGACCCGCACTACAGGGAACGGTTCCGCCGCGAGGCCTCCGCCGCCCGCAGAGTCACCGGCGCCTACACGGCCCCCGTCCTGGACGCCGACCCCGACGCCCAACTCCCCTGGCTGGCCACGGCTTTTCTGCCCGGAGTCACCCTGCGCCGCGCCGTCGCGGCGACCGGCCCCCTGCCCGCACCGGCCGTACGCGCCCTCGCCGCCGCCCTCGCCGAGGCGTTGCGCGACATCCACACGGCGGGCCTCGTCCATCGTGACCTGAAGCCGTCGAACATCCTGATCACCCGGGACGGCCCCCGCGTCATCGACTTCGGCATCGCCCGCGCCCAGGACGACCGGGCCCTGACGGAGACCGGCGGGATGATCGGCACCCCCGGGTACATGTCCCCGGAGCAGATTCTCGACGGCCCGGCGGTGACCGCGGCGACGGACATCTTCGCGCTGGGCGCGGTGCTCGCGTTCGCGGCGACGGGCCGGGACGCGTTCGGTGCGGCCTCCGTGCCCGCGCTGCTCTACCGGATCGTCCACGAGGAGCCCCAACTCGACGACGTGCCCACGGAATCGGGCTTGAAGGACCTGATCGACGCCTGCCTCGACAAGTCCCCCGGCAACCGCCCCGACGCCGCCGCGATACTCCTCCGCACTGCCACACCCGCCCCGTCGGCCTGGTGGCGCGACGAGCCGCTGCGTTCCCTGGTGGCCGACGCCGAGTCGACGCCGCACCCCGGCCCGGAGCCGACGCCGGCTCCCACCGTCTCGCTGCCGAGCCCAGCCCCCTCCCCTTCCCGGCTGGGCGAGTTGTCCCGCCGCGCCGCTCTCGCAGCCGGCAGCGCCGCCCTCGTCGGCCTGTTCGGCTACGCGGTGGCGCGGGGCGGTGGCGCCGACGACCCGGACGAGGATCCGGACGCCTGGAAGGTGACCGGGGGAACGGCCGCCCCCGGCGCCGTCCGCTGGCGTCTGAGCGCCGGCGCCGGCCGCGTGGACGGCCTGCTCGCCACACCGGCCGGGCTCGTCCTGCACGGACTCGAAGGAAGTCTCACCAGTACCGGTTCGACCCAGTTGCGTACCGCCTCGACGGGCCGTCAGCGCTGGGCCGCAGAGACCTCTGCCGAGGTCCCGGACGACTGGGGCGTCACCGACGACGGGCTGCTCCTCGCGGGCGACATCGGCCTCACCCCCACCGCCACCAGCACCGGCAAAACCCTTCCCAAGGCGGCGACACCGGAGCCCACCCAGCAGTGGTACGCGCTCGCCGGCACCGTCATGGTCATCCGCGACACGGACGTGCTGCGCGCCGTCTCGCTCACCACCGGCACCGAACTGTGGCGCCGCGAGCAGTCCACCGAGTGGAGCCGACCCGCCGTCGTCGGCGACGCACTCCTGCTCACCGACGAGTTCGCCCGTGCGACCTGCGTGGACGCGAGGGAAGGTGAAGAACTGTGGACCTACAAGGAGTTGGGCAAGGACGACACGGTGACGGCCGTGGGCGCACTGCCCCCGGACCGGTTCGCACTGCTCACCGAGAAGGGCATGCTGCACATCGTCGACGCCCGCAGCGGAGACCGGACAGCCGCCCGCGCCCTGAAGGCCGAGATCGCACGCGGCGCCACGGCTCTCGCCCGCACCGGCACCGCCGGCCTCCTCCTGACCGGCTCCACCCTGCACGGCTTCGGCCTCGACGACGCCCGCCCGATCTGGAGCACGCCCGCGCTCGGCCTCGATGCCTGCTGGACCCGGGGCCCCGGCGGCGTCCATGTCCCCGTCGTCGCGGGCGGACTGCTGCTGCACTGGAAGGACGGCCGCACGCTCACCGCTCTCGATCCGCGAACAGGCCAATCCCGCGGCCGGGCAAAGCAGTTCGAGGACACGGGCACCGCCCAGTGCCCGCCCGCCGTCGCACCGGACGGCGCCACCGTGTACGCGGCATCGGGCCGTGCCTGCGCGGCACTGCGGACGACCACGAAGGGCCTGACCGAAACCCACACCCGCACAGCCCCCGCCCCCGTCACCGCCCTCACGGCCGACACCCGCGGCTGGTATGCCTGCGCGGGCCGCAAGACCGTGATGGCGATCAACGGGTAGCCGTCAGCCAACCGGCCATGTCAGCCGACACGCTCGCCCCCGAAAACAGAAGCCCTTGGTGACGGCATCGTTGGGCTGCGTCAGATTTTGCCGCAGCCGCTGAGGCCCCAGTGCTTCATGACCTCTCGGGTCCGAGGGCCGTAATAGCCGTCGGCGTGGGCCTCCCCGAGGTAAGCCGCCTGGATGGATCTGACGGCGAGGAAGGTCTTTTCGCCGTAGTAGCCGTCGACGGCAAGGTCGAAGTTGTGGCAGTTGTTCAGGCTGGTCTGGAGGACTTTCACGGCCTCGTTGGACCTGGTGGTGTTGAGGACGAGGTTGCAGGTCAGGCTGGGAGTCGGCTGCCCGTAGGCGGGAACCTTGTGCCCACTGACGTTCTTGTACGTGTTGCAGGTCGGGTAGGGGTCGGCCGCCGCGGCTGAGGGCGCAAGGGCCACACCGGTGAGGACAACAGCGGCGAGTGCACCGGCGGCGGTGGCGAGACGTGACCTGGTCGGGCGAGAGCGCATAGCTCCCTCACTTTCCGTGCTATGCCAACGGAACTCGGTAGTTGGCATGGATTTGGATGCAAATTGAAGGATCTGAGAGTTCATGGGTGAGGTGCGCAGAAAGACGGGGACCAAGCAGCCGATCTTCACGACACCCTCCCCTCAACCTGACTCTGAGTCGCGTCGAGACACTGCACGCGACCCGTCCTCTACGTGGTGGGAGGGCGGGCCGCGGCGTCCGCGCGGTCAGTGGGCCGGCTCAGCAGAGGTGCGAGAACCTGTCGGCATAGTGCGCGAACGCGGCCTTGGTACGTGTTCCGGCGATCCCGTCGACGGCAAGGTCGTAGCCGAGGTCGCGGGAGTTCAGGTAGCGCTGCAGTGCCTGGATCGTGTCGGGTCCGACGATTCCGTCGACGGTCCCGGCGTCGAAGTTCAGGCTGTTGAAGAACCTCTGCGCTGCCTTCCAGCTGTCGGTACCCAGCTGCCCGTCGATCGTGCCGGGGTTGTAACCCAGTGCGCGCAGCCAGCACTGCCAGTCCTTCGCCTGGGCGGTGCTCAGCCCCAGGTTGACCACCGCGAGCGGCGCGACCTCGGCGCTCGCCGCCTGCTGCCGGTCCGGCGCGGGAGCCGCGGTCGCCGTGCCCGCGGTGGCCAGGCCGCCGACGGCGATCCCGACCGCGGTGGTGACACTGACGAGTGCCTTGGTTGGAGCTCGCATGCTGTTCCCCTCCGTTGACGTGCGTTGGGCGGAACCGACCGCACCCGCCGACTCCGCAACGAGACTGCGGGTTCGGCGCGACGTCAGACCACAGTTGACGCAGAAGTGGCCTCATCCTGGGACGTCCACCATGCTGACCTGCTGGAACGTCGCCCGCCGAGTCGCTACGGCGGGACGGCCGCGAGCGAGGACAGTCGATTCCGCACAGGGGCCGGGGCCCCGCTCCGTGGGCGCAGTGACAGCTGATGCAGAATGTGGCCGGGACACGTGGGGCCGGACCGGCGGTCCGGAACGCGAGTGGGGGAATCATGTCGCGTTGGAAAGAACTGCCCGCCGAACTGCACGTGGACGTCCGCCAGTTCGTCGTGCGATTGCGCAGACTGAAGGACCGCAGCGAACTGAGCACGCGTCAACTGGCCGCGAAGAGCGGGTACAGCGCCAGGTCGTGGCAGCGGTATCTGAACGGCAGGTCACTGCCGCCCCCGGAGGCCGTCGAGGCGATGGCCCGCATCGGCGGTGACGATCCGACCCGGCTGCTGGTGCTGCACGAGATCGCCGCCGAACAATGGGCGGAGGGCAGCGTGGTCACCACCGGTGCCCCGGAGAGCACGTCGGCACGCACATCCACGGAGCAGCAGTCGTCCGGGCGTTACCCGCGCGCCCTGGTCACGGCGGGAGCGGTGGCGCTGGTGCTGTCCGTCTCCGCGGCACTCCTGCTGGCCGTACGGCTCGCCGACACCCGTGCCCAGCTCGCGGACGCCCGCGCCGCTACGGTCTCAGCGGCCCCGACCATCGTCTCGGAGTCCCTGGTGCCGGTCATCTACACCTGTCGGCCGGAGCAGCGTGACGGCCGCTGGTACGCGGGCTTGAGCCGCACCACGGACGCCATCCTGGCGTACACCTACGTGGGGCCGGAAGTGGCCGAGGCGCAGTGCCTGCTGCGCCGGGCGGGCATCCCGCCGGGCGACATCGACGGCGTCTTCGGCCCGAAGACGCAGCGCGCGGTCGAGCGCATCCAGACACGGGATGGGCTGGTCGTGGACGGTGTCATCGGCCCTCACACCTGGAAGGCCCTACGGGAGGCGGCGCCGAAGTGACCGCGGAACACACCCGGCTGACCGCCGGATTGCGGGAGTTGCGGGCCCGTACGGGTCTGAGCCTGGCGGCACTGTCGCAGTGCACGGCGTACAGCAAGTCCTCATGGGAGCGCTACCTGAACGGCAAGAGCCTGCCTCCCCGTCAGGCCGTACAGGACCTGTGCCGGGTCGCGAACGAACCGGACGGACGGCTGCTGGCCCTGTGGGAGATCGCCGAGGCGCACTGGAGCGGGCGCGCGGCACTCCCCGCCCCTGCCCCCGACAAGCCGCGACCACAGCCGCAGGAACCGCTCCGGCCACCCGGGGGCGGGCGGCCACGCGGCCGCAGTGCCAGGTTCATAGTGGTGCTGGCCTCGGCGTACACCGTGATCGCCGGTGGTGTGGCGTTGGCTCTCTTACTGCTGCCGGACCGGGGAACCCCGGCGGACGAACCGCTGTCGGCCTCCGCCCCGTACTCTCTCGCTCCCCAATGCCACGGAGCCGCCTGCGAGGGCCGGGACCCGATGCGCATGGTCTGCGGCATCGCCCCCGACAACCTCACCACGTACCGCACCGCCACCGGCGCTCACGTGGAGCTGCGCCACAGCCAGAAGTGCGGCGCGAGTTGGGCCCGGGTGTGGGGCACCCGGATCGGCGACCGGGTAGAGGTCACGGCGGGCGGCCCGACCCACGACGTGCGCATCCGGGACAAGGACGACACGGACAGCTACGTCTACACCGAGATGACCGCGGCCCACCCCGGCAGCACGGTCCGAGCCTGCTTCCGGCCCGCGTCGGCCGACGGCGAACAGGAGTGCGTCGAGGCCCGCGTGGGCGGGGCGGCCACCGCGACCCGGCCGCCCTCGCCTCAGTAGCGTCAGCCCCTCGGAGACCGGCGCCCTCTTCAGCTCGCACGGCTGCCGGATCCGCCCGACCCACGACATATTGATAACGGTATCCATTTTCATATAGCCTCGGCCCTGCTCACCCACCAAGGAGGACCGACATGGCCGTTCCCAAGCGGAAAATGTCCCGCAGCAACACCCGTCACCGCCGCGCCCAGTGGAAGGCGACCACCTCACAACTCGTGCCGGTCACGGTCGACGGGGTCGCCCGGCTCGTGCCCCAGCGGCTGGTCAAGGCGTACGAGCGCGGGCTTCTGCGCCCCGAGGGCTGACCGGCCATGAGGTTCGACCGACTGCCCGTAACCGTGCTGTCCGGATTCCTCGGCGCGGGCAAGACCACCCTGCTCAACCACGTCCTGGGAAACCGCGAAGGCCTGCGCGTCGCGGTCATCGTCAACGACATGAGCGAGATCAACATCGACGCCAGCCTGGTGCGCGGCGGTGAAGCCGCCCTGTCGCGGACCGAGGAACGACTGGTCGAGATGACCAACGGCTGCATCTGCTGCACCCTGCGCGACGACCTGCTGGAGGAGATCGACCGGCTGGCCCGCGAGGACCGCTTCGACTACCTCCTCATCGAGTCGAGCGGCATCTCGGAACCGATGCCGGTCGCCGCCACGTTCGCCTTCGCCCGTGACGACGGCGCCACCCTCGGCGACCTCGCTCGCCTCGACACCATGGTCACCGTCGTCGACGCGGCGAACTTCCTGCCCGAACTGGCCAACGGTGACGAACTCGCCGAGCGGGGCCTGGACCAGTACGAGGACGACGAACGCACGGTCAGCGACCTGCTGATGGACCAGATCGAGTTCGCCGACGTCATCGTGCTCAACAAACTCGATCTCGTCCACGAGGACGCCGCGGCCCGGCTCCGGGCAACGCTCAGCCGCCTCAACCCCGTCGCCCGGATCGTCCCCGCCGTCCATGGCCGGGTCGAGCTCGGCGCGGTGCTCGGCACCGGACTGTTCGACCTGGAGCGCGCCCAGCAGGCACCGGGCTGGGTCATGGAGCTCAACGGCGACCATGTCCCCGAGACCGAGGAGTACGGCATCTCCTCGACCGTCTTCCGCTCCGAAGCGCCGTTCCACCCGGGCCGGTTGTGGTCCTTCGTCACCGGAGAACTCGACGGTGGTGCCTTCGGGCAGATCCTGCGTTCCAAAGGCTTCTTCAGCCTCGCGAGCCGCCCGTATGTGACGGGCCTGTGGTCGCAGGCCGGCTCCGTCGCCCGCTTCGAGCCCTCCGGCGCCCGCGACACCGACGGACCGAGCGGCCAGGAACTCGTCTTCATCGGCACGCACCTGCACGCCGAAGCCCTCCACGCCGCACTGACCGACTGCCTCATGACCGACGGCGAGAGCCTGCCGCCCCTCGACCCGTTCCCCACCTGGGACACCTACGGCATCGACGACACCTGCGAGCACGAGCACCCCGAACTCGTAGCCGGGGCCTGAGAACTCCACTTCAATCAGGACCCCGTGCCGTTGCCGTTGCCGTCGCCATCAGATGTTGGTCGACCGTCCAAGACGCTGCGATACCCTTAACGGGATACCCATTCCGTTCTCGAAGCAGGAAGCGAGCCAGATGTCTCGTATGGCAGCGAAGGACCGGCGCGAGGAGCTGATCGCGGCGGGGTTTCGGGTGATGATCCGCGACGGAGTCACAAAGGCGACCACGCGCGCGATCGTCAATGAGGCCAATATGCCGCTGGGCGTCTTCCACTACTGCTTCAAATCGCGTGAAGAACTGCTTCAGGAAGTCCTCACCCGCTTTACCGACAGCACGGTGGCCGCAGCGCGGAAGACGTTCGAAGGGGAGGGCGACCTCGGATCGCGTATCACCAAGAGTCTGAGCGCCTTCTGGGGCACTGTCGAGCTCAGCCCGGGAGAACACCAGGTCAGCTACGAACTGACGCACTACGCCCTGCGCCAGGCCGGGTTCGAGGATCTGGCCCGACGTCAGTACCAGCACTACCGGGAAGTCCACCAGGAGCTCCTGGAGGAGGCCGCCAAGGGCGCGGACATCGAGTGGACCGTGCCCGTTCCGGTGCTGGCCCGCTATCTCAACGCGGTGCTCGACGGCGTCACCCTGAATTGGCTGGTCGACCGCGACAGCGAGCAGAGTCGCGAGGTCCTGAGGCTGACGGGTGACCACCTCTTGACGCTGGCCCGCGAGCGACCCCGGCCGGCAGCAGAGCCGAGCCCCGCGACAGCAGAACCGAGCCCGGCGTCGTAGTCGCCACCGGTCGGGAAAGCGGCCGGCACCGCTCCGCCGAACCCGGAGCGGCGCCGCGCCGCTTACGTCTGCATCGTCCACTCGAAAGAGTCGCCTACTGGAACAGATCGGGCTCTTCCGCCGTGATCTGATCCCAGAGCGGACGGAACTGGAACCAGCCCGGCAGCGCACCGGAGATCTGGTCACGGACCATCCGTGCCGTGTCGGGGTCGATGAGGTGCGGCTCTCCGGCGGCCATGGCCAGCAGCTGGGCCTGGCAGGAACGCTCCATCGTGATGAAGTACCAGGCCGCCTCGGCGACGGACGACCCGACCGTGAGCAGCCCGTGGTTCCGCAGGACGACGGCCTTGCCGTCGCCCAGGGCCGCGCCGATGCGCCGGCCCTCCTCGGTGTCGTTCACCACGCCCCGGTAGTCCGAGTAGATGCCGTGGTCCTCGTAGAAGGCGCAGGCGTCCTGGGTGATCGGCTGCAGCGGGACGCCGAGGCTGGAGAACGCCTTGCCGTGCACGGAGTGGGTGTGCGCCGCCGCGACCGCGTCGGGCCTGGCCCGGTGCACCTCGGAGTGGATGCAGAACGCGGCGTTGTTCACCGGGCGCCTGCCTTCCAGGAGCGTGCCGTCGTGATCGACGAGGATCAGGTCGGAGACGCTGATCTGGCTGAACGACATGCCGAAGGGGTTGACCCAGAACGCCGACGGGTTCTCGGGATCGCGGGCCGTGATGTGTCCGGCCACACCCTCGGAGAAGCCGAAGCGGGCGAACAGCCGGAAGGCGGCGGCGAGTTCCTGCTTGCGCACCTCGCGCTCCTGCTCGAAGCTCAGGTTCTGCCGGGGCAGCGGCAGGGAGACACCTTCGGGCAGGGTGGCGACGGAGGCGTGCGCGGGCGTCGCGGGCGCCTCGGGGATCGTGTTCGTCTCGGGCGTCGTGGTCATGGTCCGGCCTCTCGTCGAGATCTGAGGGTTCGTGAGTTTTCGTGAATTACGGATGCGTGAGCCACGGGACGTGCACTGCGTATGCGTGAACAGAGGGGCTCGAACCGCTACTTGGCGCGGCCGCGCAGACCGCGCACGCCGGCGCCGTACATGACGTCCACCAGGCGGAGGATGAACCGGTACGCCGAGGGCTCGTACGGGATCATGTGCATGTCGCGACGCATCGGGAACCGGTTCGCGCTGATGGCCTGGAGCCTCGTGTACTTGAGGAATCCCTCGGCCCCGTGGCGGACACCGAGGCCCGATTCCTTCCAGCCGCCCATGGGCAGACCGAGGGCCATGTAGTTGGTCTGGGCGTCGTTGATGGTGACGCAGCCGGCCTCGAACCGTTCGGCGAGGCGGCGGGCGCGCTTGATGTCCGATCCGATGATCGAGGCCTGCAACCCGTACTTGCTGTCGTTGACGAGCCGGAGCGCCTCCTCGCCATCGGCGACCTTCATCACGGGCAGCGTGGGGCCGAACGTCTCGTCCCGCATGCACTTCATGCTGTGGTCGACATCGACGAGCAGCGTGGGGGCGAAGAACCGGCCGGGTCCTTCGGCAGCTTGCCCTCCGACGAGTACGCGGGCGCCCTTGCTCACGGCGTCGCCGACATGGTCCTTGATGACCGCCAGCTGGGGAGGGAAGGTGACGGCACCCACGTCGACGCTGCCGAGCCCGGTCGGCCTGCCCGAGGTGACCTGCTGGAACCGTTCACGAAGCAGGGCGATGTACGCGTCGTACACCGGCTCCTCGACGTAGACCCGCTCCACCGACGTGCACATCTGGCCCCCGTTGGACAGGGCCCCCTGGATCGTGACGCTGACGGCCCGCTCCAGGGAGGCGTCGGCGAGGACGACCAGCGCGTCCTTGCCCCCGAGCTCCAGCGAGCAGGGGATGAGGCGCTCACCCGCACGGGCCGCGACCAGGCGGCCGGTCCTGGTCGAGCCGGTGAACATCACGAAGTCCACGGTGTCCACGAGCGCGCTCCCGGTGGCCCCCGCGCCGGTGACGACCTGGAAGACGTCCTCGGGCCAGCCGCACTCACGGGCCATCCGCTCCATCAACAGCGCGGTCAGCGGGGTCTGTTCGGAAGGCTTCAGGACGACCGCGTTGCCCGCGGCGAGGGCGGGGATGGCGTCGCCGAAGGAGTTGAGCAACGGGTTGTTCCACGGGCCGATGACTCCGACGACACCGCGCGGCACCCGGCGCGTGGACATGCTGCGGCCGAGGACGAACGGCGAGAGGGAGCGGATTCTCGTGGTGGCGAGCAGACCGCGGGCCTGCTTCGCCCAGTAGGCGAAGGCGCTGGCGCAGTAGACGATCTCGACGATCGCGTCCTCCTCCGCCTTGCCGTTCTCCTCGACGATGAGGTCGGCGATCTCCTGCCGGTGGGCCAGGAGCCAGCGGCGGCCCCGCGCGAAGAACTCGGCGCGGGCGCGGGTGTCCAGCTCGGCCCAGCCCTGCTGCGCCCGCCGGGCGCGCTCCACCGCCTGCGCCACCTCTTCCGCGGACGTCTCGGACACCTCGCCGACCCCCGCTCCGGTGGCGGGGTTGTCCACCGCGATACGTGCGCCCGTCGGGGAGCCGCCTGTCATGAGCACTTGATTCTGAGTCACGGAAACTCCCACCGGAACGTTGACTTCTCTTCACCCAGAATGAGACGGTCAGTCGTACAAGTCAAGCGTCTTGTACAAGCGTCCAAGTGGACGGGAAGGAGCGGTTGGGTGAAGAGGAAGACTTCGATCGCGCTGAGCGGCCTGGGCGTTCCCGAGTCCTTGCGCTGGCACCAGGGAGCTCTGTGGTTCTCGGATCTCGCGCACGGCACGGTGCACCGATGGGACGGCACCGCGGAGCCGGAGACGGTGGTCGAGGTCCCGGGCCGGGCCGGCGGGCTCGGCTGGCTGCCGGACGGCCGCCTGCTGGTCGTATCCATGGACGGAGGCCGCGTCCACCGCCTGGAGACCGGAGGCGAACTGGTCGAACACGCCGATCTGCGCCACATCGTCGGCGGTCCGGTCAACGACATGCTCGTCGACCCCGAAGGGCGCGCCTACGTCGGCAACTTCGGCTTCGACTACCACGCCCACTCCCGCGAGCACCCGAACTCCATGCTCTACGCGCCCCCCGGCCCCCCGAGAGCCCCGATCGCCTGCCTGGCACCGGACGGAAGCCTGCTCGGACTGACGGATCCCCTGCTCTTCCCGAACGGGACCCTGCTCACCGCCGACGGCAGGAGCGTGATCGTGGCCGAGACCCTGGCCATGCGGCTCACCGCCTTCTCCAGGAACCCCGACGGCACCCTGACCCGCCCGGAGCCGCGGGCGCCCCTGATCTCACCGCTCCTGTGGCGCCTGGTGAACCACCCGGGGGCGCTCGGCCGCGTCACCCGCAGGATCTCGGCCCTGCTGGACCACCCGGCCGTATCGAAGCGCTCCTCGTCCCCGATCGCACCGGACGGCATCGCGTGGGACACCGACGGCACGTCCATCTGGGTCGCGAACGCCCTTCGAGGCGAATGCGTGCGCGTCGCCCGCGGTGGCCGCGTCCTCGACCGGGTCGCCACCAGCCAGAACACCCTGAGCTGCCTGATGGCCGGACACGACGGACGCACCCTCTTCGCCGCCACCGTCCCGACGGACGACCCCGTCCGCGCCGCCGAACTCAACGGCGGCCGCATCGAGATGGTGCGGCTGTAAGCCCTGCTCCCGCCCTGTCCCTGGGTAACAATCCAGGAGAATTCCACTTGAACAGTTGACTTGGACAGTTGACCAGGAGAATCTGTCGCCATGCCCCAGCCATCCGAAAAGAGCAAGGTCCTTCTCGTGACCGGCGCCGCCGGCGGCATCGGAGCCGCCATCGCGGAACTGTCGATCACACGCGGCCATCGCGTCCTGCTGACAGACGTGGATGAAGAGGCCGTCGTGGCCCGAGCCCGCGCCCTGGGCGAGCGGGCCGCCGCACACACCCTGGACATTCGCAGTCCCGCGGACTGGAGCAGGGCGTTCGACGCGGCTCAGGCGCGATTCGGAGTCGTCGACGTACTGGTCAACAACGCCGGTATCACCCACACCGGACTCGCCCGCGATCTCCGCCCCCAGCAGCACCGCGACATCGTCGAGATCAATCTGCTCGGCACCATCACGGGGGTCTGCGCGGCGCTGGAGCGCATGACCGCGCAGGGCCACGGTCACATCATCAACGTCTGCAGCATGACGTCGTTCCTGCCACTGCCCGGCTACGCCACCTACGGCGCCACGAAGCACGGTCTTCGGGCCTTTCACCACAGCGTCGCGATCGAGGAACGCGACGGACCGCTGGACTTCACGATCGTCCATCCGCCGTCCACCCGGACCGGCATGCTCGACCAGGAGATGGCCGACCCCTCCGCCGCCATCGCCTTCGCGGAGAAGTCCTACGCCCCGGAGCAGATCGCCAAGGCCGTCGTCGACGCCATGACCGCCAAGCCGGTCGAAGTGGTGTTCCCGCCGCTCGCCGGCCGCTTCCAGCGGATCGTCGGAGTCTTCCCCCGGCTGATGCGCCGCGTCATCCCCATCGTCGAAGCCCAGGGCCGACGCCGACGGGAGAAGCTGCGCTCCGCTCAGGGAATCCCGGCATCCCGGAACTGAGGGGGCTTCCCGTACGCGCTTCTCGAAGAGACCTCCCAGAAAGCAGAAAGGGTGCGGAGATGAATACGCACACGACGTCCCGACCGGACGTGAACGCGGACGTGAGAAACCCGGACGTGAAGAGGGCCGTATCCGCTGCCGCCGGGCCGAACGAGGCCCGGATGATCCAGCTGAACAGGGCGACCGAGCACCTGGACCCGCCGTTCGCCGTGGTGGACCTGGATGCCTTCGACGCCAATGCCGCGGAGCTGGCACACCGGGCGGCGGGCCGGGCGACCATCCGCCTGGCCAGCAAGTCGGTCCGCAGCCGCGAGCTGATCGGGCGGGCCGCCCGGCGTGAGGGATACCGGGGAATCCTCGCCTTCACCCTGCCCGAGGCCCTGTGGCTGGCCGAGGACCACGAGGACGTGGTGATCGGCTATCCGACGACGGACCGCACCGCGCTGAAGCGGCTCGCCTCGGACGAGCGCGCGGCCTCCCGCATCACCCTCATGATCGACTCGATGGGCCAGCTGGACTTCGTCGACAAGGTGGTGGGCGCCTCCCGCCCCGACATCCGCGTCTGCATCGATCTGGACGCCTCGCTGGAACTGGCCGGAGGCCGCATCCACCTGGGCCCGTACCGCTCGCCGGTGCACTCCCCCCGGCAGGCCGCCGCGCTCGCCCGCGCCGTCCAGGAGCGACCCGGATTCCGGCTGGCCGGGCTCATGTCCTACGAAGGCCAGATCGCCGGGCTGGGCGACAACCAGCCCGGCTCGCTGCTCAGGCGGGCCGCGATCCGCGCCATGCAGCGCCTCTCCGCCGCCGAACTGGCCGACCGGCGCGCGGCGGTCATAGCCGCCGTGGAGGCCGTGGCGCCGCTGGAATTCGTCAACGGCGGCGGTACGGGTTCCATCGAGCAGACCTCCGCCGAACACGTCATCACCGAGATCGGTGCCGGATCGGGGCTCTACGGGCCCGGACTCTTCGACTTCTACCGGCGCTTCCGCCCCCGGCCCGCGGCCTTCTTCGTCATGGGCGTCGTACGCCGCCCGAGCCCCAGGATCGCCACCGTGCTCGGCGGCGGCTGGATCGCCTCCGGCGCGACCGGCCTCGACCGCCAGCCCACCCTGGCCTGGCCGCACGGGCTGCGTACGAACCCACGGGAAGGGGCCGGCGAAGTCCAGACACCCGTCCTGGGCGCTGCCGCGCACGGGATGCGCCTCGGCGACCACGTGTGGTTCCGGCACGCCAAGGCCGGCGAGCTGTGCGAGCGCGTCAACACACTCCACCTGGTGTCGGGCACGGAGGTCGTCGACGAGGTCGCGACCTACCGGGGCGAGGGACACGCCTTCCTGTGACTGTGCCCCGTCCCTGAACAGGACCGTTTCCGCTCCCGGGAGGCCTTGTGTCCACCGAGTTCCACCCGCCGGCCCCGATGCCGGCGGACGCCGTCACGAAACCCGCGGGCCATGCGCCGACCGAACCCGTCTCCCGTGGCTGGATCACCTTGTTCGGCCTGGTCTGGTTCGGGTTCTGGATGGCGAGTCTCGTCCCCCTTCAACTGCTGCTGCCCCAGCAGCTGGAGATCATCGATCCGGCATCCAAGGTCCACGGTTTCGCCGTCGTCAACGCCCTCGCCGGACTGGTCTCGTTGCTCGCCCTCCCGGTGTGCGGGGCGTTGTGCGACCGCTCCCGAAGCCGTTTCGGACGCAGAAGGCTCTGGCTCGCGGGCGGCGCGCTGTGGTTCGCGGCGGGGCTGGCGATCACCGGGGAGCAGACGACGGTGCCGGGCATGACCCTCGCGTGGTCGGCGAGCATGCTCGGTCTCAGCGCCGCCACCGCCGGGCTGACGGCCATGATCGCCGACCGCGTCCCCGTCGGCCAGCGCGGTCTGGTGTCCAGCGCGATCTACGGCCCCCAGGCCCTCGGCGTGGTGACCGGCATCGCCCTGGTCTCCGTGTTCGCGCTGTCCCCCGCGAGCGGATACCTCGTCATCGCGGCCCTGCTGATCGTCTGTACCGCGCCGTTCCTCGCGCGCTTCCGTGACGCTTCGTACGACGCCGAGCCCGCGCTGAGTCTGCGTACGCTGCTCACCTCCATGGGCCGCTCGCTCAGGAACCGCGACTTCGCCTGGGCGTTCGGCGGGCGGCTCCTGGTCAACCTGGCGAACTCCCTGGGCGTCTGTTACACCCTCTACTTCCTGACCGACGACTTGTTGGTTCCCGATCCGGCCGGCAGCCTGCTCGCCTGTACGGCCCTCTATCTCGTGGCCGGTGTCCTGGCCAGCTCCGTCGCCGGAGTGCTGTCCGACCGCCTCGGCAGGCGGCGGATCTTCGTCGCCCTGGCGGCGCTGCTCCAGGCGGCCTCGGGATTCCTCCTGGCGAGCTTTCCCAGCCTCGGCGTCACGCTGGTGGCGTCGGCCGTCATGGGCGCGGGTTTCGGTGCGTACATGGCCGTCGATCAGGCGCTGATCACCCAGGTCCTGCCCGACGCCGAGAGCCGGGCCCAGGACCTCGGCATCATGAACATCGCCGCGGTCGTCCCGCCCTCGCTGGCCCCTCTGATCGCCAGCTTCATCATCACGTCCGACGGCGGCTATCCGCTCCTGTTCTCCTGCGTAGGCGTGGCCGCGACCGTGGGAGTTCTCCTCGTGTACCGCGTTCGATCCGTCAGATAGCTCCCGCACCCCGATGGACCCCGCACTCCGCCCCGCACTCCAAAACGAAAGGAAAGCCGTGGACACGCTCCGCTCCAATGATCCCCGGCCCAGAACGAACCCGAAGCCGGACACCTGGCGGAACTGGGCCGGGAACGTCACCGCTCACCCGGCCCGAGTCGTCTCCCCCGCCTCGGTCGAGGAGCTCCGCGCCGTCGTTCGCCGGGCGGCCGAGGACGGTCTGCCGGTGAAAGCGGTGGGCAGCGGCCACTCCTTCACCACGGCCGCCGCGACCGACGGCGTACTGATTCGCCCCGACCGGCTCGGCGGCATCCGTACGATCGACGCGAAGGCCGGCACCGTCACCGTCGAGGCGGGTACGAGACTCAGGACGATGAACATGGCTCTGGCCCAACAAGGCCTGTCGCTCACGAACATGGGCGACATCATGGAACAGACCGTGGCCGGAGCCACCAGTACAGGCACCCACGGCACGGGGCGCGCGTCGGGTGCGATCGCGGCGCAGATCCGTGGCCTGGAACTGGTGACTGCGGACGGCTCGCTGCTGTCGTGCTCCGCGACCCAGAACCCCGAAGTGTTCACCGCGGCGCGCGTCGGACTCGGCGCTCTGGGCATCGTCAGCGCCCTCACGTTCGCCGTCGAACCGCTCTTCCTCCTCGCCTCCCACGAAGAACCAATGACGTTCGACACGGTCACCGCGGCCTTCGACGAACTCCACGCGCACAACGACCACTTCGAGTTCTACTGGTTCCCGCACACGGACAACTGCATCACCCTGCGCAACAACCGGACCGCCGGCCCCCACGCCCCACTGGGCTGGCTCAAGACATGGTTCGAGGACGAGTTCCTCTCCAACAACGTCTTCCAGGCACTCAATTCCGTATGCCGGACCATCCCCGCCACCGTCCCGGCCATCGCGCGGATCACCAGCGGTGGCCTGTCGGCCAGGACCTACACGGACATCCCGTACAAGGTCTTCACCAGCCCGCGCCGCGTCCGGATGATCGAGATGGAGTACGCCGTCCCTCGCGAGGCCGTCCTCGACGCCCTCCGTGAACTCAAGGCCATGATCGAGCGCTCCGATCTGCGCATCAGCTTCCCGGTCGAGGTCCGCACCACGCCCGCCGACGACATCACCCTCTCAACGGCAGGCGGACGCGACAGCGCCTATATCGCCGTCCACGTCTACCGGGGCATGCCGTACCGGCAGTACTTCGCGGAAGCGGAGCGCATCTTCGTCGCGCACGAGGGGCGCCCGCACTGGGGCAAGCTCCATACCCGGGACGCGGCCTACTTCGCGGACGCCTACCCCCGCTTCGACGAGTTCACGGCACTGCGCGACCGGCTCGACCCCGACCGGCGCTTCACCAACGCCTATCTGAGCAGGGTGCTAGGCGACTGACCCACCCGGCGCCCGCGTGGCTCAAGCACCGGGCGGACAGGGCCTATTGCGGAACCGCTGTCAGACCCACCCCCTATCGTGTCGCGCCATGATCTCGAGCAATGCCGGCAACGATCCCGATGCCTCCCGGATGGCCACCCTGCGCGAGTTGTTGGCGACAGGTAAGCCGGTCAAGATGCGTAGGGCCATCGGGGAACTCGTCCTGATCCCGGACGACGGAACAGCACTGGCCCTGGCGGCCCGGTCGGAGAGCGAGGTCGAGGTCTCCTCGGAGACGCTGTTGCGGCTGTGGCCCCGGGCAGCCGACCCGGACGGATTCTGCGCCGCTCTGCTCGCCCCGGCCCTCGTGCGCGAGGGCCGGACCTCCATACGCCTGCGCCGGATGACCTCACTGACCGGCCTGCGCCACCTCACCACACTCCACGGCCTGCACATCCACCGCTGCAAGGAGATCACGGACCTCACCGAGGTGGCCGCGCTCACCGGGCTCACGGACCTCGGCCTCAACGGCTGCGCGGGCATCGAGGACCTGACCCCGATCAGCGGCCTCACCGAGCTGACCCGGCTGGGCCTGCACCGCTGCCGGGCGGTTCAGGACACCGCACCACTGCTGGCGCTGAGGAAACTGCGAGAGCTGGACCTCAGCATGACCAGGGTGCGGTCCGCCGACGGTTTCACCACAGCGTTCCCCGCGCTGGAGACACTGTCACTGCACGGCTGCCGCTCCTTCATGGATGCCTCCCAGCTGTCCGGGCTGACCCGGCTCACCCACCTGGACCTCGGCTGGACCGGGATCCGTGACCTGACCGGCCTGCGTGACGTTCCCGCCATGACCCGCCTGGACCTGCGCAGTTGCAGCCGCCTGAACGACCTGGCCGGTATCGACGCGATGTCCGGCCTGACCGAGCTGATCCTGCAGGACTGCCCCCGCCTGGAGACCCTCCGAGGACTCGCCCCGCACCCCCGCCTGGACCAGCTCGAGATCAAGAACTGCTCCCGGCTGGTGGACCTGAGCGGGATGTCCCCACTCACCCGGCTGAAGAGACTGACCGTGCGCCGCTGCTTCGGCGCCTACCGCGTCCCCGCGCTGCTCGCCGCCCTCGTGGTGTCGTTCGGGATGTCCATGAACGCGATGCTCCTGCGCAACGGATTCCCGGGCCTGCCCGACCAGGACCCCGGATGGTGGACGCTTCTGTGGATGGCACCCTGGGCTGCCTTGTCCCTCCTGGCGGCTGCGTGGCCGCCCGAAGCGTCCCGCCCCTGGCCCATGTTCACCCGCCGCTGCCGCGCCGCGCTCGCGCGGGCGCTGGCCGACGAGAGCCCGGAGACCGGCTTCAGGGTCTCCAGAGGGGCGTACCCGCCACGCGCCTCGCAGGCGTCCACTGCCGGTGCGAACGGCCGCCAGCACCCGGACGAGCCGACGGACCGTACGGGACGCGGGGATCCCGCCCAACTCGCCAACGACACAGCGGACTTGGATGTGGACCACGACAGCGGCTTCGTGGGCGGCGACTGAGGCGGGACGCGACACGCCGTCAGCACCCAATCGAAGTAGTTGCACAATCAACTTCTGTACTCTCGGGTGCGCATGACGGCCGTGGACGACCGTCCCGCTCTGCCAACTCCCTTACAGGGAACCGGTATGCGCTGGTCGCCCGAGGGGACGGCCGATGGTTGCCACGACTACTCAGCAAGGAACAGCCATGAAGATCGGTTTTGCGCTCCCGCAGTTCCACAAGCAGGCCTTGGGCATAGCCCGGACCGCGGAGTTCGCGCGCGAGGCGGAGAACGCGGGGGCCGCGAGCCTCTGGGTGGGCGACCGTAACCTGGCCGCCGTCAACCCCAAGGTCGGCTACGGCGGGCAGGGCGACTCGATTCCGGCCGAACTCAACACGGCCGCCGACCCGTTCGTACTCCTGGCCATCGCAGCGAGCGCCACCGAACGCGTACTGCTCGGAACGCATGTGCTCATCGCCCCGCTGTATCCGCCCGTCCAACTGGCCAGGTCGCTCACCAGCATCGACGTGATCAGCGACGGCCGTCTGCTGCCCGGATTCGGAATCGGCTGGTCACCGGAGGAGTACGAGGCGGCGGGCTCGGACTTCACCCGGCGCGGCGCCCGGATGAACGAACTGCTCGACGCCCTCGACGCCATCTGGACCACCGACCCGGCCCAGTACAGCGGCGAGCTGATCTCGGTGCCCCTGCACCACTCCCCCCTCAAGCCCGCCAGGCGCCCCCGTCCGCCGTTCTACCTCGGCGCCATGTCCGAGCGCGCCCTGCGGCGGGTCGCCGAGCGCGGTGACGGCTGGCTGCCGCTGGTCGTGGTGCCCAGTTACGTGGACATCGACGGGCTGGTGAACCAGCGGGCGGCCATCGACCAGCTGGCCCGGGAGGCCGGCCGGGACCCGTCCGCGATCGATGCCGTCCTGCGGGTCAACATCGATGCGGGCACCCCGACCCAGGATGTCGCAGACACCATCAAGGCTGTCCACGAGCGCACCGGCATCGACCACTTCATGGTCGACTCCATGTACGCCGTCCACAGCGTCGACGAGGCCCTGGCCGTCGCCGCCGAACTGATCGCCCTGGTCCAGAAGGGCTGACGTCGCTGCGCCGATCCCCCTGTAGCAGCCGGAGTCGCCGCCAGGGGGATCGATCGGTTTGGCGGAACGTCCTGCCACTGAGGCCCTGTCTCAGCCCACCGCCCGCTTCACGAGTGCGCGGATCGCCACCTCATTGGCTTCGCTCAGTCCTGTCAGGGCGTAGGCGGTCGGCCACATGATGCCCTCCTCCAGGTTCGCCACCGCTTCGGCGCGGTCGCGCTACGCTCTCGGCCCTCCGCCCGGCCCGGGCGGGCACGACACGACGACAGGGGGCACGATGCGAGCCGGTACGGGGCTTCGGTCGCTGATACCGCTGTTGGCCTGCGGGGTCATGGCCGCGACCGCGGGCTACGGAGGCTCCACCGACGAACAGGGCGGCGAGTCCCTGGAGTTGGAGGCGAAGTGGCACGACAGGATCAGCGAGGCGGTGAACGCGAAGCCCGACGGCTGCAAGGCGGGCGTGGGCGGTGCCTGCGAGACCCATACGGCAGCCGTGCACGCGATCACCGAGCGGTTGCACAAGGAGGTGGAGGCCCGTCCCGACAAGGACCGCTACCAGGCGACACTTGACGGCACCACCGCCATCAACGAGCAATACGACCAGTACTTCACCGAGTTGTGCGCCACCGTGCCCGAGACCACGGTCGATGCCGCCACCACCCAGAAGTTCAATACCTGCTCCGGGCTCTACACCTCGATCATCACGGGCGCGAACGACCTCCAGAACAACCTGCGCCCGTCCGAGTAGTCCAGGGCGTCCCGAGGCCTGGCCGGAAGCGGGACGACCGCCCGGCTTCGACGTGGCCGGGGCCGGACCCGGTCGCCGCCGCCCTGCGTCAGTCGGTCCGTTCGAGGTACGACGCCAGGTTGGCCAGTGAGGAGGCGATCCCGGTTTCGTGGTCCGACTGGTCGATGCCGGATGGCACATCCGTGGCGGTGACGGTCACCTCGGTTCCGTCACCGGCGGCAGCGAGATGCCAGGTCATCGTCATGGTGCCCGCGAACGACGGGTCGTCGGCCTCGAACACCGCCCGCTGCACCACGCGCTCCGACGGCACCAGTTCGGCGAACCCCACGTCGACGACATCCGTCGCGTCCGAGGTCTTGCCGGGGCTGTCGGTGGGATCGAGGTAGGTGAGCACCATCCGGAATCCGCCACCGGGCCGGGGATCCCACCACTCGACCCGCCCGCGCATGCCTTCCGGCGGCAACCAAGCCTCCAGGGACTCCCGGTCGAGCAGAGCACCGTAAACAGTCGCCGGTGGTGCCGCGATCACCCGGCTGGCGCGGTCGGTCCTGTCCATGGCCCGAGTCTAGGGCGAAGGCGGTTCCCCACGCGGCGCAGGGCGACGGTGCCCGGGCAGTGCCGGGACGGACGCCGTACCAAGGTGAACTGTCACCTGCTGTGCCCGCTCCCGTACAGTCCGCCTTGGCGCCGGCGCTCCGTTGCGGCCGAGCCCGGCGGTTGACCAGGAGAGGAAACATGGACACTGAAGCCGGTCCCGGCTCCCCCTCGTACGCCCCCGGAACGGGGCGGCCGGTACCCGAAGCCGAGCCCGAGCTCGTGAAGCAGTGGCATTCGGGCGGAGGTGAACTGGTCGAGCTGCTGTCCCAGGTGCGCGAACGGTTCGGCGGCGTCGCCGCGTTCCGCCTCGGGCCGGCCCCCACCGTTCTCGTCACCGACCCGCAAGCGGTCCAGCACGTACTGGCCCGGCATCCGGAGCGGTACACCAAGCGCTCCCACCGTGCCCGTGTGCTGATCGGCGACGGTGTCCTGGCGGCCACCGGCGCGGCGTGGAAGCAGCAACGCCGTCTGCTGCAGTCCCAGTTCACCGGTACCGGGATGCGCCGCTACGAACAGCGGATCACCGGTGCCGCCCGGACCACCGCCGGACGCTGGGACGAGTACGCCCGTACCGGGCAGCCCTTCGATGTCGGCCAGGAGATGCGCCGCTTCGCCCTGGACACCATCTGGCGCTCCCTCACCGGGCACCCGCTCGATGACGAGACCGAGCGCGAACTGGCCGCCGTGGAAAACGTGGGGGCCGCCCTTCCGACTCTGCCCGCCGACATCGGCGACGCCAAGGAAGCCGTGGCCGCCGATCTCGCCCGGATCGACGCGGTCGCGCGGCACGCCATCGAGGCCGCCCGCGACGGGGCGGCCGGCCCCGACGGCCCCGGCCTGCTGCACATCCTGGTGGACGCCGCCGCCGAGCACCCCGAGTACACCGACCAGCTGATCCGCGACGAACTGGTCACGCTGCTCGCGGCCGGGCACGAGACCACCGCCACCACCCTGACCTGGCTCTACCTGCTCCTCGACCGGAACCCCGCCGCCCGCGATCAAGCCCTGGCCGCCGGCGGCGAGGGTTCCCCGGAACGCCGCCAGGCCGTCCAAGCCCTGATCCACGAAACGCTCCGGCTCTACCCGTCGGCCTGGATCCTGCCCCGCCACGCCACCGAGAACGACACCCTCGCCGGGTACGCAGTCGAGGCGGGCACCGACCTCCTGGTCTGCCCGTACCTCACGCACCGCGACCCCGAACTCTGGCCGGAGCCTGACGACTTCGACCCCCAGCGCTTCATCACACCGGGCGCCCGCCCCACCCACCCGGGCGCCTACTTCCCCTTCGGCATCGGCCCCCGCGCCTGCCTAGGCCTGCAGTTCGCACTCCGCGAATCAACCGTCCTGCTCGAACACCTGCTGCCGACCCACACCCCGACCTTCTCCTCCACCCCCACAAAGGCGGTACACGGAATCACCGTCCGCCCGGACGGGCCCACTCCGGCGACCTTGGTCCCGCTACTCGCCTGAGACGGACCATCGCGCACCATGAAATTGCCGGAGGGCGGCAGAGTTCTGCCGGTCATTGGTGCCGGAAGCGGCTGTTCGTCCGTGGTCGCCCGCTGGGTACGGTGGCGTGAGCGGCCCTGGGCGGTCTGTGCGGGGGCGAGATGGTGGTGAACGGTCCGAGTGAGCACGGGGGTTGAGGATGGTCTATCTGGTCCTGGCTGCGACGGCGATCGTGTCCATCTTGACGGCCGCCGTGACCGTGCTGGTGGGCCGTCAGAGGCGCCGGATGGATTCCGGTCCGGAAGCGCGGCGCATCGAATCGGCGGCCACCAGAGGCGTGCGCGATGCTCGCCGCCAGGCTCATGCCCAGCAGCATTTCAACGACGCCGGCCCCCTCGGCGCTCTGCGTGATCGCGACTCCCTCTCGTAGGGACTCGTCGCGACTCGCAGAGATCGGGGCGACCTCAATGACCTCACAGCCCCGCCAGCCCCACCCATGACCGGATCGGTCCGCACCCGGACCCGATGTGGCCTGGTCCCGGCCCTCTCGTACGGCCCAGGCTTGGGGCATGACCCGAGCACTGATCGTCATTGATGTCCAGGAGTCCTTCCGGGCCCGTCCGCTGTGGGAGACCACCTCCGACCTGAAGATCGCCGAACAGGTGAACCGCCTGGTCCGGCTCTCGCGTCAGGCCGGGGACCTGGTCGTATGGGTGCTGCACTCCGAGCCGGGCAGCGGGGATGTCTTCGACCCTGCCCTCGGCCATGTCCGGCTCATGGAGGAACTGGAGCGGGCGGACGGGGAGCCGCTGATCCACAAGACCTCGCACAACGCGTTCACCACCACCAACCTGCAGCAACTGCTCACCGAGCGCGGAGTCCGCGAACTCACCGTCTGCGGCATCCGTACCGAGCAGTGCGTGGAGACCACGACCCGCGTCGCGAGCGACCTCGGCTACCAGGTCACCTTCGTCACCGACGCGACCGCGACCAATCCCATCCCCCACCGCGACGCTCCCGCCGACCAGAGCGTCGCCGAGCTGCTGGCCGACCCGCTCACGCTGCCCGCCGAAGAGGTCATCAGGCGCACCGAGTACGCCCTCGCCGGACGCTTCGCCACCATCGCGACCGTCGACGAGCTGGAGGCCGCAGCAGGACGTAGGGCATGATGACCGAATCGTGAGCCACATCGTCTTCTTCCTGGTGCCCGGAGTCCATCTGCTGGACCTGGCAGGACCCGCGCAGGTCTTCTCGACGGCCGCCGACTTCGGGTACCCCTACACGCTGTCCTACGTCGCCGAGAGGCCGCAGGTCTCCACCGCGCAGGGGCTGCCGCTGGTGGCGGGGCTCGACTGGCCCGAGCTCGGGCCCGAGGACCTGATCGTGGTGCCCGGCTGGCGGGCGGCGACCCTGGCCGACAGCCCAGCCATCGCTGCCGCCTCCCTCCAGGTCCTGCGGGACCACCACGCCAGGGGTGGGACGGTGGCCAGCGTCTGCGCCGGGGCCGAGGCGCTCGGCCGGGCCCGCCTGCTGGACGGCCGCCGCTGCACCACCCACCACGACGTGCAGGACGAGCTGGCCGTACGCCACCCCGCGGCAGTGGTCGTCCGCGACGTCCTGTTCACCGCCGACGACCGGGTGATCACCTCGGCGGGCATCGCCAGCGGTATCGACCTGGCCCTGCACCTGGTCGCCACCCAGCGCGGCCCGGCCGTCGCCGCACAGGTGGCCCGCGAGATGGTCGTCTACGCCCGCCGCAACGGCCACGAGCCGCAGTCCAGCGCGATGCTCCGGCACCGGTCCCACCTCGACGACACCGTGCACCGGGCCCAGGACCTCATCGACGCCCGCTTCGACCAACCGCTCCCCCTCCCCGCCCTGGCCTCGGCCGTCGGCGTGAGCGAACGGACCCTCACCCGCCTCTTCAGCCGCGCCACGGGACTCACCCCGCTGCGCTACCAGCAGGCCCTGCGCCTCGAACGGGCTCAACACCTCATCAGCCATGGCGCGACAACCGACGCCGCCGCCCGCTCGGTCGGCTTCGAGGACCCCCGCATGCTGCGCCGCCTCCGCGCCCGCGCGGCCTGACCACTCCAACGCCGTGCAACCGTGCCTCCGCAGCGGGTAATTGGACGCCGTGTGAACCGTCGCCGAGGCAGTATGCGGAACCATGAAGAGCGACGACCCCATGAGAAGCATCGAGGACGAGGAAGTCTGTCGCGTCTGCGGCTACACGGACGGTGACCTCTTCTTCGAGGACACCTGGCCGACCCACATCATCTGCAGCTGCTGCGGATGGGAGTCGGGCACGCAGGCGCTCGACCTTTCGGCCACCCGGGAGTATCGCGGCTACTGGACCGGGCAGGGCGCCGAGTGGTTCTCCCGTGGGGCACGGCCCAAGGACTGGGATCTCCTCAAGCAGTCGCGCAACATCCCCGGGGACTGGCGCTGACGACGGATTCGGCGAGCTCGCACGCCCGTCCGTCCGCCCTCCCCACACCCGCACACCCGCACACCCGCACATGGGGCATCCACTCCATGAGGCTGGGTCACTCCGTGCTGGGTGTGCCCAGACCGGCGTCGCGCGCCTTGGCAACCGCGGCGGCGCGGTGAGGGACACCTAGTTTGACCAGGATGGCTGAGACGTAGTTGCGGACGGTCTTCTCCGACAGGACCAGCCGCCGCGCTATCTCGTAGTTGCCGCATCCGGTGGCGATGTGTTCCAGGATCTGCCGTTCCCGGTCGGTGAGTTCGGGGAAGAGCTTGGCCGCGTAGTCGCGGTGGGCGCCGGTGAAGAAGGCAACGATCTTGCGGGCGACGGCTTCTCCGTAGACGGCGTCGCCCGCAGCCACCGATAGGACGGCCCGGACTATCTCCGTCCGATCGGCGCCCTTGAGGAGATAACCGCGGGCTCCGGCGCGCAGCGCGCCGAAGAGGGCCTCGTCGTCCTCGTGCATCGTCAGAACGAGGACGCCCACCCGGGGATGGCGGGCCAGCACGGCCCGGGTGGCGGCTGCGCCGTCCAGTCCGGGCATGGCCAGGTCTGTGAGGACGACATCGGGAGTGGTCCGGTCGACGACGGCGAGCAGTTCGTCGCCCCTCGCCGCCTCACCGACCACCTCGACCTCGTCACCGGCGGCAAGAGCGGCCTTGAGACCGTAGCGGAACATGGGATGGTCGTCGGCGACGACCACTCGAACTGCGGAGGGGACGGTCACAGTGCCTCCAGCGGAAGGGTGGCGGCGAGGACGGTACCGCTCGTCGTGGACTCGACGGTCAACGTGCCGGCGAGCGCCTGGGCACGACGGCGCATGGAGGACAGCCCGACGCCGACCGGAGTCCCCGCGGGAATGCCTGCGCCGTCGTCGGTGACGGTGATGTGCAGCGAGCCGTCGTGGGCGGCGAGCAGGACATGGCAACGCTGAGCTGACGCGTGGCGCACGGTGTTGGTGATCGCCTCCGTCACGATCCGGTACGCGGCGGTCTCGACCTCGGGGTGCAGCTCGGCCAGTTCAGCGACGGTCACCTCGACCGGCAGGGTGCCGGAGACGGTCTTGGCGTGGCGGCGGAGGGCTTCGGGCAGGCTCATGGCGTCGAGTGCCGTGGGGCGCAGACCGTCGATGATCCTGCGGATCTCCTGGACGGCGATGTCTACTTCTTCGCGGATGCGGGTGAGCAGCGCAGTACAGGCGGGCCGGTCGTCGGCGTTCAGGGTGTCTACGGCGGCCTGCAGACCCAGCCCCATTCCGGACAGTGAGGGGCCCAGTCCGTCGTGCAGGTCGCGCCTGAGCCGGTCGCGTTCCGCGCGGGTGGCGCCGATGACCCGGTCCCGCTCGGTCTCCAACGCCTCGGTCAGTTCAAGCGCGCGCACCAGAACGGCCACCTGTGGAGCCAACGCAGCGAGCAGCCGCATCTCGGTCTCGCCATAGGAGCCAACGGGTCCGCGGTCCGCGACCTGCAGTACGCCCACGAAGCGGCCTCCGACCTGCAGCGGGAAGGTCGGCCCCGTCTTCGGTGTGTCTCCCGTGGAGCCGATGCTCCGTCCGTCCGGCGCCGTCACCGAGGCCGCGGGTGCCCTCACGGCGTCCGTGACGGCCTGCAGGGCGGCCGGCAGCAGGTCCGACTCCCCGGCGACGGCGACCTGGTCGCCCAGTTGGGCGATGGCACGCAGTGGGTCCCTGCGCGCGCCGTACACAAAGCGATCGGCCATACGCTGCAACCGATCCCGGGCCGGTGTGAGTGACACCGCCACCAGTGCCGCGGTCAGCACCCCGGGCAACGGGCGTTCGTCCAGGGCTGATCCGACGAGGACGGTGACCGTCAGATAGACAGCGACCACCGCAGCGGTCAGTCCCCCGTAGACAAGCCCGCGCCGCAACACGATCTCGATGCCCAGCATGCGGTAGCGCAGTACACCGATCGCCACCACCACGGGAATGAGAGCAATGCATAGGGCGATCACCTGCTGAGGTAGCAGACTGAAGTAGGTGAAGGTGAGGAGAGGACCCGCGCCGCACACGAACCACACCAACTGCTGACGCTCGGGGGGCTTGGCCCGTATCAACCGGACGACGGTGCCCACCCAGATGGCGAGAATCGACACCACCAGCAGCGGAATGTGGACACCCCACAGCGCGAGTGTCAGCGCCCAGGAGGGCAGGGTGGCTGGAGGAGCGTGCCCGGGAGCGATGTCGTCGTAGGCCGCCGGGTCGAACGGCATCGTCAGGACGGGTAACAAGATCGCGACCGCCACGCCGATGACCGGCCATCGCCACCACCGGCTCGGCAAATGCCCGTTGGGATAGAGGGCGAGCACGATCGTGGGAGTGGCCAGGACGGGGGGAATCCACAACCCGGTACTTGCCGCGGCCACCCACGCCGCTCCCGGCCACCCCGGCTGTGCCGCCATGACTCCGTAGCCCCCGTAAGCGGCCAGGATCACCTGCAGGACGTTCATGGCACCGGCTCCGAGGAACAGCCAGCCCAGAATGTTGCGGGGACGCAGCGAGATCAACGCCGCGCCGGCGATCTCCCACTCCACACCCACCGCGCCGACGATCCCCACGAAGTTGGCGAAGTCCTCCAACCGCTCGGAGCGGGGAAGGGTGACGATCCAGACGGCACACCCCAGCGCCGCGGTGCTGCACAGCACCACTGTCCAGGCAACCGTTCGCGCAGCCATGCACCCAGTGTGCTGTGCCGGGTGGCCCGTCCGGTATACGCCGTGTCCCGGTCGGGACGGGAAGTCCGCCCGCCCGGTCCGGGACACGGAACACAGCGGGGATACCGGCCACCGTCCTCGGACACCGTCCACCAACTGCACGATCCCGAAGGGGAATTCGGTATGTCCTCAGCTCAGTCCACGGCCGAGGTGGCCGCCGCCGCGGCGACGATCCTCGTCGGGCTTCCGTTCCTCCAGCAGGCCACACGACAGGACGGGGAACGCGCCACCGCAGGCACCGCGGCATGGCACTCGGACAGGAACACGCCCTCCGCGGTCCGGCGTACCGATGTCGTTCCGTCGTCCACGACGGTGGCGCTGTGTGTCGTACTGGCCGCTGCCGCGTTCTGGCTGACGGATCTGCTGACCACACGGATGGGAATCGGCAGCCTGGGCTATCTGAACGGAAAAGTCCCCGACGACCCGTCCTGACGTTCAATCAACTGTCGGCTGGGGCGGTTGTTCGCGGCCCGTACACAGGACCAGTACGACGCCACGGAGGCCACACGCCTCAGGGTGCGCGCCCGCAGCCGCGCCTCGCGCACCGGTTCTCAGGCTGAGAAATGCCTCAGGCGTCCAGCGGCAGTTCGACGCTCACCGTGTTGCCCCGGCGACGGCTGACGATGCGGAAGCTGCCGTTGAGTTCCTCGGCACGGCGGCGCATGGAGACCAGTCCGATCCTTCCGTCGTTCTCCCGCTCCGGGTGCAGGCCTCGTCCGTCGTCCTGCACTTCGAGGGTGAGTACCGTGCCGAAGGACAGACGGACCAGACAGCGGGTGGCGCCGGCGTGCTTGACCACGTTGGTGAGGGCCTCGTCCACGATCCGGAAGGCCGCCGTTTCGACCGGTTCCGGGAGCGTGGGGACGTCGTCGGGCGCTTCCACCTCGATCCGCAGACGCCCGCCCGCCGCCAGTGTCAGGGCCAGCGCCCGCTCACGCAGCGCGGGCACCAGGCTGTGCAGGTCGAGGGCCGATGGCCGCAGGGCGTCGATGACGCGCCGTACCTCCTCGACCGCGCGTCCCACCTCGGAACGCAGACGGTGGACGAGTTCCTCCAAGGTCGACGAGTGACCGGTGACGGATGCCTGCACCGCCTCCAGCCCCAGTGCGACACCGGACAACGAGGGGCCCAGGCCGTCGTGCAGGTCGTTGCGGATGCGTGCCCGCTCCGCCGCGGAGGCATCCACGGCCTGCTGACGGGCGGCTCGTAACTCCTGGTTGAGACGGTCCGCGTGGACGATCAGCGCCACCGGAGCCGTCAGGGCATCGACGATCCGGGCATCGGCGGGCAGGAAGCCGTCAGGATCGGCCGGGCACAGCGCGAGGTCGGCGACGTGGGCGCCGGCCACGGTGAGCTGCCGTACGACCGGCGGCGCGGACCTCGTTCCGGTCTCGGCCAGGAGGGTGCCGTCGGCCCCGATGAGTGCCGCGTAGGGGGCGCGCACCGCGGAGGCGACCGCCGTCACGACGGTCGGCAGGACGTCGGCCAGGTCGGCGGAGACGTGACTGCCCAGTCGCTGGAAGGGGCGTAACGGATCGTTCCGCGCTCCGTAGACGAGCCGGTCGACGCCCTTCTGAAGGCGATCGCGTACGGGGGTGAGCAGCGCGGCCACCGTGGCCGCCGCCAGGACCGCGGGGGTCGGACCTGTCGGCACGGCGACGGTGACCACGGCGGTGACTCCGGCGTACGTGCACAGGACCACAGCGGTGAGGCCGCCGTACAACAGCGTCCGCCGCAGGACGAGTTCGATGCCCAGCAGCCGGTACCACAGCACGCCCACCGTCACCGCGAACGAGACAAGGCCCAGGGCGAACGGAAAGAGCCGGCCCCACGCGGGTACGAACGACACGGCGAGCAGCAGCCCCAACGGGACGAGAAGCCACAGCAGTTGCTGACGCTCCGGTGTCGGGGCACGGCGCACGCGCGCACAGGCGCCGCCCAGCACCAGGACCGTCGCACCGGCCACCAGCAGCGCACCGCCGAGTGTCAGCCCTGTCGTCCATGGGTGCGGCAGTTCGACCGCGGGTCCCGCGCCCCGGTAGTACTCCGCGGGCGGCTGGGCCGCCGTGGCCAGGCCCAGGGTGGCCGACAGCGCGCCGATGCCGATGGCCCGCGTCACCCAGCGCCACCCGGCGGCCGGCAGCCGCCCCTGCGGATAGAAGACCACCAGGACGACCAGCAGGGACAGCGCCGGCACCCACAGAGAGCTGCCCAGGGAGTAGGCCAGGCCTCCTCCAGACAGCTGCTCCTCGGGTCTGGCCCGCGCGCGTACCGCGTACACGGAGGTGGCGTCCTGGGCCGTTCCGAGCACCGGCACCGCGAGCAGCAACCAGCCGATCGGATTGCGAGGCCGTGCGGTGATCAGTACGACACTCGCCGGAATTGCCAGTGTGACGCCGACCAATTGGGCGTACGGCACCGGCTGTTCGCCCGCTTCCGCCGGGAACCGCAGCCCGCGGCCGAGGTGGACCGTCAGCGCGGCGGCTGCCAGGGCAGCTCCGGCCAGTGCACATCCTGTGCGACGCAGTACGGCGTCGGAGGGGCGCGGTGGAGAGGGCACGGCCCCAGTGTCTGGGACGCGCGAGCCGTCTGTCAGCCGGCCGTGCTGACCGGACGTCATGACCAGGGGGAAAGGTCTGGAGGCGGGATCAGGATGGGAGTGTCCGGGCAACCGATCTCACCCCAGTAGGCGCAGCCGCTCGACGGCGGATCGGTCCAGACGTCTGGCTCTGGGACGTCCGGCGGGTCCGGGACCTCGGTGTAGCCGCCGCCCGGCTCCTCACCGACCGGCTCCTCACCGACAGGTCCCTCGGTGCCCGGCGCTTCGTCTTCCGGCTCGTCCTCTTCCGGCACCTCGATGTTCGGCTCCTGGCAGTCCGTCGTGCTGGAGCAGTAGACGATGTCCGGCAGCGGCTGCGGGTCGTCGGCGCCCTCACTACTCTCACCGCAGGCGGAGACGAGGAAGATCAGCAGTGACGCCGCGCCGGCGACGGCGAGCGGTTGGGCTTTCGCGGACACGGTGGCTCCCGGTGGTTGCAGAGGGTCGATCGCCCCGGACTCGTCCCGCGGCACCGGAAAACTGTGCGACGCCGGGCCGTCCGGGCACCTGATGCACCCGTCCCGACCGCCTCGGGCCATCCTCCTGGATCCGTTGGGACCGCTGCCTCTGCGTGCCGTCCGCCGGACGGCGCATCCTCGTTCTCACGGTGGAGCACCGAGCCGCATCGGGGGTGGGCTCGGTGCTCCGCCCGCCGGCAGAAGACGCCGGAGGAACGGCGAATGAGGTGCCCTGTGCGCACAGCCGTGTGGCCGATCGCGCTGTCCGGCACGGGGGCGGTGACGCTCGCAGGCTGGGTAGCGGCCCAGCCCCATGCCGACCGGGCGTCGGCGGGCCCGCTTCACGTGGCCGCCGCCGTCGGCGGAAGCCTGGCATGGGTACTGATCGGGGCAGTACTCATCACACTGCACCCGCACAACGTGCTGGGGTGGTGTTCCTGGCCCTGGGCACGTTCGCGAGCGTGGCAGGTCGGGCTCGCCGCCTACGGTGGGTACGGAGTTGTCGTGTCGCAGCCGTTGTGGCCGGGGGCCGACCTGACCCTGGCGGCAGGACGCTGCCCTTCTCTCCGGTCTCCTGACCGTACTTCTGATGGGTGTGTGCCTGCCCTTGACGGCGCTTGCGGCGCTCGCGATCTGGGTGGGTGCCCTCAGGCGGCTGATGCGCGCCGCTTCGCCCGAGCGCCGGCAACTCGCCTGGTTCGTCTGCGCCGCAGGGCAGCTGTCGGCTGACACCTGAGTCGACGCACCCTTGCCCGTCGTCGCCGTGTGCTTCTGTCCGGTGCCTGTCGTGGTGGCGGTGGGGGTGTTGCGTTACCGGCTGCTCGCCATCACAGCCCTGCTGAGCCGCGGGCTCGTGTACGGGCCGTTGACGGCTCTGGTGATCGCCGTCCACCTGGTGGCGGGCGACACGATCGGTGCGGTCACGGGCCCGAGTTCGCTGCCCGGAGTCGTTGCCGCCGCTGTCGTGGCCGCCGGACTCGCCCCGGCCCGCGAACGCTTGCGGCGGACCGTGGACCGGTGGTTCCTCGGCTCCGGCGACGATTCCGCTGCGCGCGCTCACCGGCCGCGGCGACCGATCGGCCGACGCGGACGAACACGATCTCCTGCGCACCTTGGGCACCATGACGGTCGCCGACCAAATTTCGGGCGAACCGCAGGATCGCGACGACACGCGTCTGCTGCGAGCGATTGCCCAGCAAATCGCCGGTGTCGTACGGGCCCACGAACTCCCCGCAACCGTCGCGGCGCAGCGCGACCACGTCGTCGATGCCACCCGGACCGAATGCGATCGGATACGCGAAGACCTTCGCAACGAACTCGGCCCGTCCGTCGCCGGCACGGGACTCGGACTGCAAGCCGCGCTCGACGGCCTGGCCCGCGGCCACGCCGAGGCCGTCGGCTCCCTGCCGGCCCGCACTCTCGACGAAGTCACTGCCGCGGTTGGTGAGATCCGGCGCATGATCGATAGCCTGCAGAGCAAGGGCCACGGCTGATGTGTGTTCCCGGCGTGCGTGATGCCCTCGGCGTCGGGTGTCGAGGGCATCACCGGTGAAGCGGGTGGTGGCTGCCGGAAGCAGTCACGGCACCGAGTCAGCCGAATTGCCAGCTCTGGCTCTGGGTGCCTGTTGCGCCGCAGTCGAACTGAACGATCCCGGCCTTGTTGGCCAGGCTCGAGTTGGCGACGGTCAGGCACTTGCCGCTGTGGCGTGCTGCCAGTCGAGTGCCGACGCCGTCCGAGTCGGGCTGACGAGCCCACTGCTGGCTGAACTCCGCGTTGCAGCCGTTCTGGACCACCACCGCGTTGTTGTTCGCGCTTCGGCCCCGAACGTCCAGGCACTTGCGGCTGTTCTCGTTGATGACTCGGAAGAAGCCGTTGCCCTGGGACTCCAGGGTCCACAGCTGGTTGCCGTTGCCGTTGCACAGGTACTGCTCGATGCCTTGGTTGTTGGAATTGCTGTTCTGCGGTACGTCCAGGCATTTGACGCTGCGACTGTTGATCACGAGGGTGTACACCGCCTGGGTCTGTGCGGGGGCGGCACTGGCACCGGCGCCCGAGAGCGCGACCAGGCTCAAGCCGAATGCCGCGGCGAGGGCCATGCGACCGACTGACTTCTTTTCCGTATGGATCATGTTCACTGCCACTGGATCATCCTCCGGCTGTGAGAAGTGGGTGTGGATCGGGGCGGCAGAGCAGGAATGAGATCGGGATCTGCCCGGCCTCACGCTTCGCAGAAGCTCTTGGGGTCGCCGGCGTCGGCGGTGCAGGTGTAGGTGTTGACGCCCTGTCGAGGGAGTCGTTGCCGAGGATGTTGTCCAGGCCGTTGAGGGTGTCGTTCCCGGGGGCCGGCGATGAGGGTGTCGGAGCCGACGCCGCCGATGCTCTGGACGAGGTCGCCCTAGAGCGTGTCGTTGACCGCCCCGCCGTAAAGGACGTTGGTGTTGCCCTGGGTAGAGCCGCCGTTGATGGTGTCGCCGCCCGACTCCCCGTCTGTTGTGTCTTCGTTGTGTCTTCCGCACCGGCGTTGCCATTACTGAGAGTGCCGGTGGCTGAGTGGGATGGCGTGAGTAGTCGGTACTCAACAGCCGCTGGAGATACGCGCGTTGCCGCGCGAGCAACTCAACTCCGAGCTCGACCGAGCGCGGCGGAAGCGGGGGCGGGCGCTACGGTCCACAACGGGCGGTCGGGCGTCATCGACTACGACAGGCGGGGCTGATGATCCGCTCGTACGCCGGGTGATGGTGTCCTCAGGGTCCTGGCCAGTTCGCGCCGGGTGGTGACGCCGAGTTTGGCGTACGCGCGGTGGAGGTGGTTGTCGACGGTGCGTACCGACAGGGTGAGGGCGTCGGCGATGTCCTTGCTGGCGTTGCCGAGCGCGGCGAGCAGGGCTATCTCGCGTTCGCGGTCGGTGAGCGGAGCGGTGGACTGGGCGGTGGTCAGCAGTGGTGTGCGGGCGCCTTCGCAGCGGGCCGGGGCCGTGGCGGCCCGGTGGGCGGCTGCCGAGGCGCGGCGAGTCTGGTGTGCCCGGCGCCAGGCGGCCGCGGCGGCGGTGGCCGCCTCGGCGGCGAGCAGCTCCGCGCCGACGGCCTGGCACGCGTCGGCGGCACGGAGGAGCTGGTCGGGGTCGTCGGCGGCCAGCGCTGCGGCCAGTTGGGCGCGGGCCAGGGCGAGTGCCCCGTCGCATCTCTGCGCGAGTGTGGTGAGCCGGTCCGTGACCTCCTTCGCTCCCCCGAGACGGGCCACATCGGTCAACAGCAGTGCCTCGCCCGTGAGGTGGCCGGTCGAGCGGGCGGCAAGGGCGGCGGCGGTGAGCACGGCCCGCGCCCGACCCAGGTGCCCGCGAGCGGCCAACAGCCATGCCTCACCCAGGCGTTCCTCCCCCGCGGACAGCAGGCCCGGCGCCAGCGGCGGCAGGGTGCGGTGTTCGGCCAGCGACGCCTCGGCCGCGTCCAGGTCGCCCAGCACGGCCGCACATGCGGCGAGGCCGCCGAGCACCGGGCGCAGGGCCATGGCGTGGTCGAAGGAGCGGGCCAGGGCGGCGGCCTCGGCCCACCAGCGGCGTGCGGTCGCCGGCCTGCCGGCCAGCCACTCCGTACGGCCGAGGAAGACCGCCAGCCAGACCCGTACGACGGAATCGGCGGCGACCAGTTCGGCGTAGGTGCGCTCGCCCTCGCGGCGGGCTTCGTCCGGGAGGCCGGCTTCGGTGAGCGCGAGGACGAGCGGGATGCGCTGGACGGCGGGATGGGAGACGAGGGCGTGTTCGTCGACCTTCCGGTGGCCGGCGTGGGCGCGCTCCGCCCAGGTCGCGGCCTCGCCGGTGCGGCCCACCAGTGCCAGCGCGAAGGGCTTCATCCAGGCGCCTCGCAGCCAGACGTCGACGTCGGGGGCGTCACCGACGTCGGTCTCCACGTCATCCAGCAGGGCCAGCCCCTCGGCCGGCAGGCCGGCGGCGATCCGCATGAAGCCCTCATTGATCCTCAGCTTGCGGCGGCCCTCGGCGCTGGTGATCCGGTTCAGGGCCGCGTCGTTGACCGCGAGTGCCTCGCTGAGGGGGGCGTTGCTCCACAGCAGGTTCAGCGTGCGGACCAGCGCGACCGCCAGTTTGTCCTGCTCGCCGATGGCCACGGCGTCGGCTTGGGCGATCGCCGTCTCGGCCTGCTCCCAGCGGCCCATCTCGAAGAAGGCGTGGCCGAGCATCAGTCCGGTGGCTGTGGTGCGGTGCTTCTCGGGCAGGGCCTCCAGGAGAGCGACGATCTGGGGGTAGTCGTGCGCGTGGCGGGACAGTACGGCGGCCTGCGTGAGAAGCGTGGGGTCGGCGGTGCCGGTGGCGGCCAGCCGCCAGGTGGCGATGCGCAGCAGGTCGCCGCGGCGGCGGGCACCGCGGGCCTCGACGCGTGCGGCCTGGTCCAGGAGCAGGGTCCGGCGGCGCAGGACCGGGAGACCGGCCCGCAGTACCTCGCCGTACAGCGGATGGGCCAGGGACACGGTGGTGCGCCGTCGGTCCTGGGTGATGCGGATCAGTCCGGCCTGTTCCAAGGCGGCCATCACCTGCGGCGGGGCCAGGTCTTCGGCATCGGCCAGGGGTAACGGCTCGCACAGCGCGAGCAGTTCGAGTACAGGGCATCCGGCCGAGTCGGCGGTGGCGAGGCGACCGCCGATCACTTCGGTCAGTCGTACGGTGGCCGGAAGTCGCCCCTCGGCCAGGTGCCAGATCTCCCCGTCCTCGGTCAGGTCCCCGGCGGTCAGGGCGCCCAGGACCAGTTCACGCAGGTACAGCACGTTGCCGCCGCTGGCGGCCGACAGCTCGTGCAGACTGCGCCGCGCGACGGCTCCGCCGAGGGCGGCCTGGAGCAACTCCTCGATCTGCCCGGGGCCCAGCACGGTCAGGTCGACCCGGCGCACCGCGTCTCCGCCCCGCAGCGCCGTGACTGCCTTCCCGTACGACTCACCGCTGCGGACGGTGCCGATCAGCAGGAGCACGCCGGTGTCCATCAGTTGCCGCAGCAGCACCGCCGAGGCCGAGTCCAGCAGGTGCATGTCGTCGACCAGCAGCACCCACCGTCGCCGCCCCGGCCCGGCGGCCAGCCGCTCGGCGACCGCGGCGAACCCGGCCACCGGGTCCGACAGATCAACCCCCGCGGGCAGCAGATGCGCGATCGCACCCAGCGGCACGGCACCCGCCGCGGCGCTCGCGGTGGCCCGCCCCACCCGGAAACCCGCCGCCGAGGCCCGGCCGAGACACTCCTCGGCCAGCCGGGACTTGCCCACCCCGGCCGACCCGCCCACCACGAACCCCCGGCACTCCCGGTCCGCCAGCGCCGCGGCGAAGGAGTCCAGCTCCTGCTCGCGGCCCACCAACGGCCAACGCCCCACCCGATCCCGTACCACGGCTCCCCCTGACAGGGCAGGGCACGGCACGCGAACACCCGTGACGGGCACCCCCGGACGCACTCCACCCACTCAGCACGTGCACGATTCGCCTGACGCCGAGTGAGTCTAGGAACGCGCAACGGAGCGGACCAACCGGCTCTCCGGCAGTTCTCGTACTACGCTCGCGCGGTCACCCGCCCTCGGGCAGGTGACCGCCGGACAGCGGACGGCTACTCCGGCTGTGTCACGGTCAGCGCCCACCGAATGGACTCCGCGGAAGCGTCGACAGCCACGGAGAAGGATCCTGGACGAACGACACCGGGCTCCATGGTCACCGAGCCCACCCCGGCGGCCCCCGCCGGACAATCGACCGAGAACGCGGCAACCTCCGTCTGCTGCGACTCCATCGTCACCCGCACGCTGCCGCCGCCCTCGCAGGCCACGGTGAGGACGGTCGGCAGCTCCTCCCACGCGCCGCCCGACACGACGCCGCCGTCTCCCACGCGTTCCTCCACCCATACCAGGCCCTCCGGACCGGGGTGGGGCAACAGGACATCGGCCGACGCGGCGGCAGGGCCCGCCACCACACCCGTGAGCCCTAACGCAGCCAGCGCCGTAGCGGCCAGAGCTTTCCTCGCCCGTCTCATGTTCACTCCTACTTGATTGGTCATGGACACCACAGTCTGTCCCGGCGTCCGACCGTGCACATGAGTTCCCGTACTCAAGGTCACCGCGGTGTGGTTCTCTTCCGCGGCGGTGTGGATGGGCCCGTCGGTGTCCATTGCAGGAGGAAGCGCAGGGCCTCCTCGGACGCGGAGTCGGATGCGGTGTAGGCCACCAGCAGCTGGTCGGGGTGGGTGTCGACGGAGAACTGCTGGACGTCGAGGGTCACGGTGCCCGCGACCGGGTGGTGGTAGGTCTTGGTGAGCTGCCTCGCTCCGCGCACCTGGTGGCCGGCCCACCAGGTGCGGAAGTCCGCGTCGCGGACGCTGAGTTCACCGACCAGGGCGGTCAGGCTCCGGTCCTCGGGGCGGCGGCCCGCCTCCATCCGGAGGACGGCGACGCACTCACGTGCGGCGCGTGGCCAGTCCGCGTACAGGGACCGGAAGGTGTCGTCGAGGAAGGTCAGCCGGATCAGGTTGCGCTCAGCCGGCGGCAGCGTGCCGAAGTCGGTCAGCAGGGCAGCCGCTCCCCGGTTCCAGGCCAGTACGTCCATACGCCGGTGCAGCACCATCGCGGGAACGTCGCGCATGCCTTCCAGCAGGCTCCGCAGCCGTGGGGCGACCTCCGGCCGGCCCGACGGCCGCGGGCGGGCGCCGGGGCTCACATCGGCAAGGGTGAACAGGTAGGAGCGTTCGTCCGGGGCGAGCTGCAGCGCGTCGGCGAGCGCGTCCAGGACCGGACGGGAGACCCGGCGGGTGCGGCCCTGCTCCAGCCGGACGACGTAGTCCACGCTCACGTGCGCGAGCTGGGCCAGCTCCTCCCGGCGCAGCCCCGGGACGCGGCGCAGGCGTCCGTCGTCCGGCAGGCCGACGCTGTGCGGGTCGAGGGCCGCGCGGCAGGCGCGCAGAAAACCGCCCAGCTCGTTGCCAGCGGAAGGTTTGCCAGGGTCTTCCATGACTCCAGTGTCCGCAGGATTGCCGCCGCGTGCCTGGTACTGGTCTGCATAGGCAGCACTGTCCCTGGCACCTGCCGCCGGGTGGCGTGACGGTGGTGATCGCGGCCGTCAGATTCTGGGCGGCTGCCGGAGCTCCCCACCGATACGAGCCCACCTCCCCTGTGCAGCTGGAGATCACCATCATGAGGACGAACATCATGAAGACAGACATCACGAGGACGGACGTCACCTTCCTCAGCGCCGGCCTGAAGCTCGCCGGCCACCTCTACGCCCCGGGAGACAGCCCCGGAGACAACCCCTCCGGCGAATCCGCCGGGCCGCGCCCCGCCATCGTCGTCGGACATCCCGGCAGCGGTGTGAAGGAGCAGGCCGCCGGACTGTACGCGCGGCGCCTCGCCGAGCAGGGCTTCGTGACTCTCGCGTACGACGCCGCCTTTCAAGGGGAGAGCGAGGGCACCCCGCGTGGCCTGGAGGACCCGGCCCACCGGATCGAGGACATCAAGGCCGCGGTGTCCTACCTGGCCACTCGCGAGGAGGTCGACGCCGACCGCATCGGGGCTCTGGGCATCTGTGCCTCCGGCGGGTACGTGCTGTCCGCCGCCGCCACCGACCACCGCGTCAAGGCCGTCGGCACCGTCAGTGCCGCCGACATCGCCCGCCAGTTCCGGCTGGGTGCCGACGGCACGCAGGACCCCGCCGTCATCCAGGGCATGCTCGACGCTGCCGCGCACGCCCGTACCGCCGAGGCCCTCGGTGAGGGCGTCCAGAGCTTCCAGCTCTTTCCCGACACCGCCGAGCAGGCCCTCGCCCTGGGCGGCCGGCACGGCGCCGACGGCTTCGAGTACTACTGCACGGACCGCGCCCAGCACCCGCGCTCGGCGAAGTTCCTCACCTGGTCAAGCGTCGACCGGATGGTCTCCTTCGACGCCTTCGGCTTCGTCGACCTGATCTCGCCACGCCCGCTGCTGATGGTCGTCGGACGTGAAGCGGTGACCTCCTGGATGAGCGTCGAGGCGTTCCAGAAGGCCCGCGGCCCGAAGGAACTCCACTGGATCGACGGCGCCCGCCACGTCGACCTGTACGACAAGGACGAGTACGTCACGCCTGCCGTTGCCCGGTTGGCCGACTTCTTCCACACCCGGCTCGCCTCGACGCCCCGAAGCGACACCCACCCCGGGGAACGCACACCGCCGACGCCGACGCCGACGCCGACAGCAGCCTGAGGTCTGCGAGCGCCGCCGACGGACGACCTGGGGCGGTCCCCGCAGGGCCCGCATGACCGAATGTGCCCTCTTGCCTGCGCAGTTGGGCTCCATCACTGTCGTTGGGCACCGCCGTCCACCTGATGACCGCCCATCGTCGGAGATCCCCATGCTGCGGGTGCACTTCACCGCCGAGGACATCGCACATGTACGTGTCGCCGCCGCCCCCGACCCACTGTGGGAGATCGTCAACAGCTTCCAGGCGCTGATCAGGGAGGAGAACGCCCTGGCGTTCGGCGAGTGGCGGCGCATCGTGCGGCCACGGCTGGGTCCGGCGGACGGGCTGCTCGCCGCCCTGCTGCCGCCCCGCGGCTACTTCCCGGACTTCCTCACCCCCGATCTGGGTGGCTCCCTCGGGCTGGAGAGCGCGGTCGACACCGTGCTCGGCACGCCCCGGGCCGACCTGCGCGGCGATCTGGCCACGCTCGCCGCCTCCCCGGCCCGGCCGCGACCGCTGCCGGCCGAGGTCCGCGCCCTCGCCGAGGGCACCCTCGAAGCCCTGCAACGGCTGGGCGCCGCGCTGCACGGATACCACCAGCGGGCGCTCGCCGCCTTCTGGCCGCACATCCGGGCGCAGGTGGACGCCGACCGTGCCGTACGCGCCCGGGCGGTGCTGGGAGACGGAACCGATGGACTCCTGGCGAGCCTCAGGCCCGTACTGCGCTGGCAGCCCCCGGTGCTGGAGGCCGACTATCCGGTCGACCACGAACTGCGGCTCGATGGAAGGGGGTTACTGCTGCAACCGTCCTTCTTCTGCTCCCGACGACCCGTCACTCTCGCCGTACCACTCCCCGACCGCACACCGGTGCTGGTCTACCCGATCCAGCACACGCTCGGCTGGGCGCTGGTGCCCGGCGCCACAGGCCGGGGCTCGGAACCGGGCGCGGGACTGGGCGCGCTGCTCGGCCGTACCCGGGCCGCCATCCTCCAGGACGTCGTGACCGGACGTACGACCGGTGAACTCGCGGAGCGCATCGGGATTTCCGGGGCGGCGGTGAGTCAGCACACGGCCGTGCTGCGGCAGGCCGGACTCCTGCTCAGCGTGCGCCGCGGCAAGCACGTGCTGCACACGATCACTCCCGCGGGGCTCGTCCTCCTCGAAGGTGCGCCGCACCCGCCGCACACGCCGTTGGCCCCCTGACGCCTGACAAACCGACGCCCGACAACTGACGCCTCACGCCTGCCCGTTGACGCCAGGCGTGAGGCGCGAGACGCCTGAGCGGCAGCCTCCGTTTAAGCCACGGCTTCAACGTGTGGCGGCGACGCGCCGGCCGGCGACAGCCTGGCACCACGAACGGGTCACACCGCCACCGGGTGCCTCGTATGTCGCGTCCTGAACAGGGGGATCAACCGAATGCGCAGTATGCATAGCGTGCACGGAGTGCGTGCCAGGCGCTCCGTCCTCGGCCTCATCGGTGCCTTGGCTCTGATGCTGGCCGCTGTCTTCACCGCCGGCCCGGCCCAGGCAGCCGTCGCCTCGGACGACAGCGCGGCCGGCGTGGTCCTGACCGCGCCACCGGCGCCGCAGGACGCGCAGTCGGCGTCGACCCGGGCAGTGGCCGCGAACTCCCCGAGCGTCTCACCGTCCGCCAGCTCCATCCACGTGGCACCCGGCGCCTCCGTCACCTGCTCCAGCGGGAACCTCTGCACAGTGGTCTGGGATCCCACGACGGGCAACTGGGAGGTCTTCTTCCTCTACTCCTGCAACCGGTACTACACGGCGTACTGGGACGGCGCCGGCTCGTACTACGACGCCCAGACCGGAGGCGTCACCTCGTACATCTACGGCCAGAGCGGCAACGTCCTCCACTCCTTCAGGCCCGACTCGGTCCAGCACGCCTACAACTGGACCCCCGTCTGGAGCATCCGCAACTGCTGAGCACGGGTACACGATGACGAACGCCCCGGCGCCGCACTCAGAAGAGTGCCGCGCCGGGGCGGACGTGTCGGAACCGGAACCGCCCGCCGACCAATTACTCGTCGTTCACCCAACGCATGAGCCGTTGCAGCGGATAGAAGCCGTCGTGGGAGAGACCGGGTGGCATGCCCCCCGCCTTCCCGAGCGAGACGACGCGCTGCACACCCGCGCAGGCGAGGGCGTCGCGCAGTTCCGGCTTGCGGGTGTCGGGATACACGCCGACCGTCTGGGTGGCGACCCCGGCGTGCGCGACGGCGTCGGTGAGCGCGGCGACCGGGACGACGTTGACGATCTTTCCGTCCGGGTGGAAGTCGACCGGTTCCGGGGAGCGGATGACGAGGCCTCGGCCGTCGTACACGCCCCACACCCGGTACTCGGGGGCGAGGGACCGCAGTACGTCGATCTCCTCGCGGAGCTCCCCGGCGACCCGAGGGCCGTCGGCCGAGCTGAACTCCCGGGCGACGCCGAGGCGTTCGCACAGCAGCTCGGCGTAGCGGTCGGCGTCCTCCTCGGAGCCCTCGACGAACTGGAAGCGACTGGCCACGCACGCCTGCTGGTTGAAGAACGTGGCGTCCGATGCGGCCGACTCCACTGCCTGCTCCAGAGACTCCTCGGAGGCGAAGGCCTCGCGGCCGATCACCGAGATGGAGGTCTTGGGATCGAAGGAGACCAGCTCGAAGCCGGGGCCGACGTACTTCAGGGCCCCGCGGATGGTGGACTCCCCACCCCAGGCGACCAGCTTGTCGAAGAACTGCGGGCGGAACAGCACGCTTTCCACGGTCTCGTCGCCGCCCCTCCAGTACACGGCGGAGAACGAGCGCACCACTGGGTGACCGGGTGCCACCGAGGCCATCGTGCGCAGGATCGCGGTCGCGGTGAAGAGGTCGTTCGAGGGCAGCTTCAGGAGGTTGACACCCTTGGTGAGGGCGCCGCGTACGACGGACATGGCCGCCACACCGGGCGCGTTGCCCGCGATGATGTGCACCAGGCGCGGCGGGAACGCGCGCGTCGCGGCGATCCGGCCCTCGGGCAGCCGCACCTCGCGCCAGCCGTCGAGTACGTCCGCTCCGCCGAGTTCGTGGTCGATCTGGGCGTGCAGGTTGGTCCGTTGGAAGCTGCGCCACAGCACGGCGTAGGCGCGTTCGAGCACCTCGGCGGGGAGCGGGCTGATCCGGACCATACGGTCCAGTGCTTCGGCGAGCAGCCCTTCCCGGTCTGCCTTGAGTGCCTCGCCGGTCTCCACCAGCAGGTCGACGATCTCCGCGCTGGGCACGTCGAAGGCCGGTCCGGGTTCGGTGCGGGACCACACCAGGCGGTCCAGATCGAGCGCCGGTGCCGTGAAGGCCGAGTCGCCGCGGCCGTGGCCCACGGGCGGGGCCTGGTCGACCTCGCCCCGCACCACGTGCACCACCTCCGTCCGGACCGAGGGGTCGCCCTGCAGCGTCGTACCGCTCATCCGTGGATCATTCCCCTCACATAGGAGTCGAGTGTCGCCGCGCAGGTGATCTTGTCGTCGCCGCCGAGGTCTCCGAAGCGCTGGATGTCCGGCAGGACGGCCGGGCCCGATCTGCCGCACTCGCACGGTGAGAAGTCCACGAAGACCCGGTCGCCGCTGATCAGTCCGCCCCAGCGGCCTTCCAGGGAGACGTCCAGGAAGGCGAACCGCCCTTCCACGACGCCGTGTTCGGGGTTCAGCAGCTTCTCGCCGGCCTGGTCGAGCACCAACGGGATCACCCATGGCGGCACGTGGTAGTTGCCGTGCTCGCAGGCGAGGCAGGAGCCCTGAAGCTCCGTCATGCCGTAACTGCGTACTCGCCGTACGCCCTGGTAGAAGGCGGCGAACTGCTGCTGGTAGTCGTCGGGCAGCGCGCGGCCCTTGTTGCCGCCGCCGCTGAGCACCAGTGTGTCCGGGTGGAGGCCGCCGTCGGGTACGCCCCGGGCGCGCAGGGCCTGGATCAGGGCGAACTGCTGGTTGTTCATCCCGGCGATCAGCAACGGTTCGTCGCGGTGGGCGGCGATGTCGTCGACGATCCGGGTCATGGCCGCGCCCAGTTCCTCCTCGCGGGAGCCGGAAACGGTCTCGAAGGAGCTGATCTCCTGCGGGGTCGCGATGCCCTCCGCCATCCGCCGGCGCAGCAGCGCGCTGCTCATCAGCTCGGACACCCGCATCGGGTCCTCGGTCAGCAGCCGGGTCTCGCCGGGCAGTGCGAAGACGTCCGCATGCCATCGGAAGCCGTCGATGGAGCGCATCGGGCCGCTCGCCGGAGCGAGCAGATAGCCGCGGCGGACGGGATCCGGTGGCAGGGGGTCGGGCCAGCAGGTGAGGTTCTCCAGGATGTCGTGCAGGAACCGGAGGTCGGCGCCGTCGCAGTTGAGGAAGGAGACCTTCCCGGACGTGCCGCTGGTGATGTAGGGGCGGTGGCCGGCGGCGGTGACGCGTTCGGTCCACTCGTCTATGTCGCGTACGCCGTCGACGTCGACGGCGTCCGGTTCGACCACCGACACGGTCGAGTACCAGCGCAGCAGCCGGTCCCAGCGGCCTGCGGTGATGAGGGAGACGGGGTACGACTTGTAGCTGGTGTGCGAAAAGAGGAGGGGCACGAGGTCGTCGAGGCCGGCGACCTCGCGTACGCCGGTCTCCTCCGCCCGGGTGCGCAGCAGCGGGATGCGTTCGCGGTGGGCGGCGAAGGCCTCCCGCGCGGCCTCCAGTTGGAGCTCCGCGATGTCTTCGGCGGGTTGGTCGAAGGTGTCGCCGGACCGGACCAGGGATCGGATCTGCTCGCGTGCGCTTGCCACAGCACCTGCCTCAATCGGTTGTCACAGTTGTCCTGTGCGCGAGGTAGGACGACTCGATCTCGTCCAGGTTCGCGCGCAGTTCCTTCGGGGTCCCGGTCATGACGATCCGGCCGCGGCGCAGCACGTACACGCGGTCGGCGATGTCCAGCACCTTGCGCACGTGCTGTTCGACCAGCAGTGCTCCCAGCCCGCGGTCGGCCGCCTCGCGCACGGCACGCAGGAGGCGGTCGACGACGAGTGGTGCGAGACCGAGGGAGAGTTCGTCGGCGAGGAGCAGCTTCGGCGTGCGGCACAGGGCCCGCGCGAGCGACAGCATCTGCTGCTCTCCGCCCGACAGCATTCCGGCACCGGTCCTGAGCCGCTTCTCCAACTCGGGGAAGAGCGCGAGGGCCCGGTCCGTCGTCACCCGGCCCACGCGCAGGTTGTCGGCGGTGTCGAGACGGGTGAAGACCGCCCGCTCACCGACGTAGGCCAGCCCCTGGCGGGCGCGGCGGTGCAGTGGTGCGTGGCCGGTGCCGCCCAGCCAGCGCACCTCGCCGCTCATCGGGGCCAGTTCTCCCGACAGCACCCGCAGGGTCGTGCTCTTGCCCGCGCCGTTGGGCCCGAGCAGAGCGACGACCTCTCCGGGGCGGACCTCGATGTCGAGGTCGCGCAGTACGGGCACGGTGCCGTAGCCGGCGGACAGTGCGCGGGCTTCGATCAGGGGCTGTCCGGTGTCGTGCACGGACGTTCTCCTTCCTCGGGCTCCAGGGCTCTCGTATGCCGGAGGTCAGCCGGCCGAGCCGCCCGTCAGCACCTTTCGGACGTCGATGAAGGTCGACCCGGACTTGGCCCACTCGATCTTTCCGTCGCGCATGGTCAGTTCGGTGGCGGTGGTGTTGTGTATGCGGTTCAGACCCTTGATCGGCAGAGCTGTCGACTCCGCCCAGGTCAGCGGTGGGGTCAGGCCGCCGGTGTCGATGCCCTTCGTGGTGTTGAGCTCCTCGACCAGGGCCTTGGCCGAGATCGTCGGCAGCTTCTTGGCGGCTTCGGTGAAGACCTTGAACGCCACCCAGGCCGTCGCGTTGGCGCCGTTGGACGTGTCGAGACCGTCGCCCTTGGTGGCTTCGACGAAGTCCTTCCAGGCGGGGTCGGAGGTCGGCGGGTAGTAGCCGGTGATCGCGGCGCCGTTCAGGGGGCTACTGGCGCCACCCGTGCTCTCGGCGAGTTCCGGGGTGAGGTTGCCGACGACACTGCCCAGCTCGGTCTTCGCGCCGGACTGTACGTACGACTTCACGAACAGGTCCGAGTGCGTGCCCAGGATGACGCTCACGCAGTCGGTGCCCTTGGTCGCCGCGGCGACCTGCGGGGCGAGGTCCGTGGCGGTGAGCGGCACCTTGAGGTCCTTGGGCGGCGCTCCTCCGGCGGCGGTCACGCCGAGCGCGAGGAACTTCGAGACGGTGTCGGCGGCGGCGACGTCGTACCGGACGCCGGAGATCTTCTTGCAGCCCTCGTCCACCAGCTGCTTGCCGTGTGCGGCGAACACCACGGGGGTGCCGCCGTTCACCGGGAAGGACATCGGGCTGGAGAACTCGGCCGCCGAGACACCCGTACCGCCGAGGTAGGGGATCCCGGCCTTCTCCAGGATCGGCATGTAGCGGTCTCCGGCGAGGCTGTAGGAGCCGACGACCGCAACCACCTTCTCGGCGACCGCCTTCTGGGCGCAGTTCTCGGCCTCGTCGGCGTCGTTCTTCTCGTTGCAGGTGAGGACCTTGAGCGGGCCCCCCTTGATCCCGCCGTTGTCGTTGATCCACTTCTCGTAGGCCTGGGCCGTCTGCCGGACCCCCGGCTGGGCGCTGCCCTGGGTGTTCTCCGGTGCCCAGACCATCACCTTGACCGTCGCGCCCTTGAGCGAGGACGTGTCGGACGAGCTGCTGGAGGCCTCTCCCCCACATCCGGCGGCCAGTAGGGCTCCGGTCACGGCGAGACAGCTCGCTGTGGCACTTCTGCGTCGTCGTGAGTCGTTCATGGTCCCTCCGCGGGGCTCGCGCCCGTCATGGGCGACGTCGAGATGCCGACAGCATGGAGGGTGCCGTTTGTTTAGTGAAGTACTCTCGGCACAATTATTTAAATAAATACGCTGTCTGGTCTTGTCGGGCGATCCGGCGTTCGCTACTCATGGAGCTCTGAGAAGTAAGGCCCTGGGAGGTTCTTCACGTGGACGACATCCTGCGTTTCGCACTGCTCGGCCTGGGGCTCGGTGCGCTCTACGCGCTCACCGCGCACGGCATCGTGCTGGTCTACCGGGGCTCCGGCGTCCTGAACTTCGCGCACGGCGCGATCGGGATGGCAGGCGCCTATGTGCAGTGGGAGCTGGCCGTCAACCACGGTGTGCCGTACTGGCCCGCCGTCGCCTGCGGGGTGCTCGGGTCCACGGTGCTGGGGGTGCTCACCCATCTGCTGGTGATCCGGCCGCTGCGCAGGGCGTCCTCGCTGGCGCGCCTGGTCGGCACCCTGGCGGTGTTCATCGTGCTCACCGCCGTCGCGGTCAAACGCTACGGCGACAGCGTGCAGCTGGTGCCGGCCAAGCTGCCGTCCGGGCTGGTGGAGATAGCCGGCGCGACGGTCTCCGAGGACCGGATCTGGCTGCTCGGCATCGCCGTCGTCGTCACCGCCGCCCTGCACGCCCTCTACAAGCGCACCCTGTTCGGCCTGGGCACGACCGCGGTCGCGGAGAACCAGGGCGCGGCAGCCTCGCTCGGCTGGTCCGCGGACCTGATCGCCGCCGCCAACTGGGGACTCGGCTCGGCTCTCGCGGGTCTGACGGGCATCCTGATCGTGCCGGTCATCGGCCTGTCGGTGACCGGCCTGACCACCCTGTTGCTGAGCGCGCTGGCCGCCGCGCTGGTCGGCCGGTTCTCGTCGTTCCCCGTCACTCTGGCGGGCGGCCTGGTCATCGGGGTCGTGCAGTCCGAACTGACCCGCTTCGGCTCCGACGTCACGGGGCTCGCCGCGTCGGTGCCCTTCCTCGTCATCGCCCTGATGCTCGTCGCTCGCGGCCGGGCCCTGCCGCTGCGCGGCACGTTCCTGGAGCGGCTGCCGGCCCTGGGCACCGGAAGGGTCCGCCCGGTGCCGCTGGCGCTCGCCGTCGTGACCGGGCTGCTGCTGATCGGGCTGTCCTCGCCGCTGTGGGCCGACGCGATCACCAACACCCTGGTGCTCTCGCTGATCATCCTGTCGATCATCGTGGTCACCGGGTACGCGGGACAGGTCTCCCTCGCGGCGTACGCCCTCGCCGGGACCGGCGCCTTCATCGCCGGGCACGCGGCGGCCGACTGGGGCTGGCCCTTCGAACTCGCCCTGCTCGCAGGCGTGTTGGGCACGGTTCCGATCGGCTTGCTCTTCGCCCTTCCCGCCGTGCGCACCCGCGGGGTCAACCTCGCGATCATCACGCTCGGGCTCGGCACCACGCTGGAGACGATGGTCTTCCAGAACACCGACCTGTCCACGACACCGGGCAGCGACGGCATCGCGGTGGGCAAGCAGACACTCTTCGGGATCGACATCTCCGGCGTCGACCATCCGCAGCGGTACGCGGCCGTCGTACTGGTGATGTTCGTGGCCGCCACCCTCGTGGTCGCCAACGTCCGGCGCAGCAGAACCGGCCGCCGGCTCATCGCGGTGCGGGCGAACGAGCGGGCCGCGGCGGCCCTCGGCATCGACGTCCGCGCGGCCAAGCTCTACGCCTTCGGCCTGTCCGCGGCCATCGCCGCGCTCGCCGGAGTGCTCACCGGCTTCCGCTCGACCTCGGTGGTCTTCGCCGACTTCGCGAGCTTCGAGTCCATCACCGCACTCGGGCTCGCGGTCATCGGCGGCGTCGGCTTCCTCGTCGGACCGCTCTTCGCCGCCACCTTCGCCGCGGGCACGGTCGGCGCCCGCTTCGGAGATCTCGTACTGCCCGGGCTCAGCGAGTGGATGCCGCTGATCGGCGGGATCATCCTGGTGCTGACCCTGGTGGGCAACCAGGACGGCATCGGACGGGAACTCGGCAAGCAGGCATCGGCAGCCGAGCGCAGACTGCTCTCGAAGCGAGGCCCGAAGCACGCCGGCGTCGCGCAGGGCTCGGCAGAGGCAGCGACCGATGGCGACGAGCCGGTTGCACCAGACCTACATCACGCAGCACCGTCCCAGGCCGCCCACCGCACCCCCGGACTCCCCCTGCACGTACGGGACCTGACCGTGCGGTACGGCGGGGTCGTCGCCGTGGACGGCCTCTCCTTCGACATCGAGCCGGGCCGGGTCGTGGGTCTCATCGGTCCCAACGGCGCGGGCAAGACCTCCGCCATCGACGCCGTCACCGGCTTCACCCGGGCGGCGTCCGGAAGTGTCCGCCTTGGCGACCGGGACGTGACCCGCCTGCCGGTGCACCGACGGGCCGGAGCCGGGCTGAGCCGGTCCTTCCAGTCACTTGAGCTGTTCGAGGACATGAGCGTCCTGGACAACCTGTACGCGGCCTGCGACCGGCCCGGACCGTGGGCGTACCTCAAGGACCTGGTGCGCCCCGGCAGCCGCCCGCTGCCCGCCCATGTCCTCGTCGCCATAAGGGAGTTCGGGCTGGAGAACGCCCTGGACCGACCGGTGGGCGACCTGTCGTACGGCGAGCGGCGGCTGCTGGCCATCGCCCGCGCGGTGGCGACCTCGCCGTCCGTCCTGCTGCTCGACGAACCGGCCGCGGGGCTGTCGGACGACGAGTCCCGGGAGCTGGCCCACCTGGTCCGGCGGCTCGCCGAGGACTGGGGCATGGGTGTGCTGCTCGTGGAGCACGACGTCGACATGGTCATGAGCGTCTGCGACGAGGTCGTCGTCCTCGACTTCGGCCACCGGATCTGCGTCGGCACGCCGGAGGAGGTACGCGGCGATCCGGCGGTCAGGGCGGCCTACCTGGGCGACCTGGCACCCGAAGAGGCCGTGGAGGGCGCCCTGTAAGGGGCGCGGGGGCTGTATCGATCCGCGGCTTCGCCGCGGGGCGATAAGCCCCCACCGGCCCGCAGCAAACGGACCACATGTCCAGCGCGGAGCGCTACGCGTCCCGCAGGTCCGCCACATACGGCTGGTGGGCCAGCAGGCCCCCGTCCACGCGCAGGGTGTGCCCGGTGATGAAGGCGGACTCGTCGGAGGCGAGGAAGACGACCGCGGACGCGACGTCCTCCGGCTCGCCCAGACGCGGCGTGAGGTGATGACGGAGCATCGCCTCACGGATCGCGCCGTGCGCCGAGCCGGAGCTGGCCGGCGTGACGATGAAGCCCGGCGCGATGGCGTTGCAGCGCACGCCCTGCTTGCCGTACTGGGTGGCGACGTACTGCGTGAGGTTGATGAGCGCCGCCTTCGAGGCGCCGTACGCGGGATTGCGCAGGTCGCCCGCGAGCCCGGCCCCGGAGGAGGTGTTGATGATCGAACCGCCGCCGCGCGCGACCATGTGCGGGACCGCGGCCTGGATGGCGACCATGGTCCCGCGGAGGTTGATGCGCATGGTGTCGTCCCAGACCGCGGGATCGGCCTCCACGACGGCGAGGTCCTTGCGGGCGGCCAGGTGGGTGGCCGCCGCGTTGTTGTGCAGGACGTCGAGTCCGCCGTACGTCTGGATCGCCGCGTCCACCATGGCCCGTACGCTCTCGATGTCGCCGAGGTCGACCGGGACCGCGGTCGCGGAACCTCCGGCGGCACGGATCTCCTCGGTGACCGCCTTGGCGCCGTCGAGGTTCAGGTCGGCCACGACCGTGTGCGCGCCCTCGGCCGCCACGCGGCGTGCGGTGGCGGCGCCGATGCCGGACGCGGCTCCGGTGACAATCGCGATCTTGTCGTCCAGTCGTCCCATGACCGAACCGCCTTTCTCAATCGGTGAGTTGGTTTCCGACCACCGACACGAAGGAGACGCATTCGCCCGGTCCGCCGCCCAGGTTGTGCGTGAGGGCGAGCGAAGGTCCCTCGGCCGGCGTCCGGACCGTGCGCTCCGGCGGTGCCTCGCCCCGCAGTTGGAGCCAGGCCTCGAACATCATGCGCAGGCCCGACGCTCCGATGGGGTGACCGAAGGCCTTGAGTCCCCCGTCCGGGTTGACCGGCAGTGAGCCGTCCAGGTCGAAGGCCCCGCTGGTGACGTCCTTCCAGGCCTGGCCGCGCTCGGAGAAGCCCAGGTCCTCCATCAGCACCAACTCCGTTGGTGTGAAGCAGTCGTGGACCTCGGCGAGCGCGATCTCGGCGCGCGGGTCGGTGATGCCTGCCTGCCGGTAGGCCTCCTGGGCGGACGCGACGACCTCGGGGAACGTGGTGAAGTCGTACTCCGGATCGAGCAGCCCGTCCGCCGGACCGGCGACGAAGGACAGCGCCTTCACGAAGATGGGCCTGTCGGTGTACTTGTAGGCGTCCTCGGCCCGCACGACGATCGCCGCGGCCGAGCCGTCGGAGACCCCGGAGCAGTCGAACACACCGAGCATCCCCGCGACGATCGGCGCCGACCTGATGCGCTCGAGCGGCACCTCCTTGCGGAACTGGGCGCGGGGGTTGCGGGCGCCGTTGACATGGTTCTTCCAGGCGATACGGGTGATGACGTCCTTCAACTCCTCTTCCGACAGGCCGTACTTGACGGCGTAGGCGGGGGCGAGGAGGGAGAAGTTCGCGGGGGCGGTGATCTCGCCGCGGCTGTCGTCGCCCGCACCCGGCATGGTGGTGCCCGAGAGCCCGGACATGCCGGAGTCCTTGAGCTTCTCCACGCCGACCGCCATGGCCACGTCGTACGCGCCGGAGGCGACGGCGTAACAGGCGTTGCGCAGGGCCTCGGAGCCGGTGGCGCACATGTTCTCCAGGCGGGTGACCGGCTTGTACTGCAGGTGGAGCGGCCTGCTGAGGGTCAGCCCGGAGACGCCGGACGCCTGGGTGCCGAGCCAGAACGCGTCGATGTCGTCGAGGGTGATGCCGGCCGAGGTGACGGCCTCGCCGACGGCGTCGATCAGCAGATCGTCGGCCGAGCGGGTCCAGTGTTCGCCGAAGGTCGTGCAGCCCATGCCGACGATCGCGACCCGGTCCCGGATTCCGTGCGAGCTCATCCGTGTGTCTCCTCGGTCTGGTCGGTGTCGCCCGTGCGCACCGGCCGGGCCTTCCAGAAGTAGTTGTGGACTCCGGACGCGGTGACCGTGCGCCGGAACGTCATCTCCACCCGGGCGCCGATGACGGCGTCGGCCTCGGTGGCGTCGGTCAGCTGGCAGCGGAACCGGCCACCGCCGTCGTAGTCGACGACCACGACGAGCATCGGCGGACTCGGCGTGTGGGCCAGGCGGTCCACGGTGAACGTGGCGACGGTGCCGCGTACATGCTCCATCGGCTCGTCGGTCATGGCATCGACGCTCCGGCAGGAGACGCACACCCGGTCCGGCGGCAGATGCCGGGTGCCGCACTTCTCGCAGCGCGAGGCGACGAAGCCGTACTTCCAGCCGCCCCGGCGGTGCGCGGGCGGGGCGTAGGGCGGCTCGGGGTCCGGCCGGCGGGGCGGCTCCCGGTCGAGGAGACCTCGCCAGGAGAGGTACGTGGCGTACGGCACCGGGGCGCTGCCCGCGGCGATCTGGGCGGCGACCGGGCGGGCGCCGCGGTGCGTGGTCAGCGCCTCGGTGGTGCGCAGGAGGAGGACTCCGGCGCCGTCGCCGAGAACGACCAGCGCGATGGTCTCGCCGGGGCGGGCACGGTCGAGGACGTCGGCGAGGAGCAGGCCGGGCTGGGCGGTGCCCGCGTTGCCGATCGCCCCGGTGAGGTCCGGGGTCACCGCCTCGGGGCGCACACCTGCCGTGCGCCGCACGGTCGCACAGGCCCGCGCGTGCAGTCCGGAGACCACGAAGTGGTCGATCGCGCCGATGTCCAGGCCCGCCTGGTCGAGTGCGGCGCCGAGCGCCTTGCCCGCCAGGGTCACGTAGATCTCCTCGGCGAACCGCTCCTCCCAGACGCGGGAGTTGGGCGAGCCGGGCAGCCGCCAGCGTTCGAGGATCTCGTCGCTCACGGTGTCGTGGGCGAGCAGCTCCGCGATGACGGGCGCCCCGTTGCGGTGGCCGCCGAACGCGAACGCCGCGGCGCCGTCGCCGCCCGCGGCCTCGTCGGCGGAGCCGGGCAGCCCGGTCCGCAGGTCGGAGAGGACCGCCAGGGTCGGGACGGGGGAACGGGCGGCGGTCACCAGGGCGCCGAGGCCGGAGCGTACGGAGCCGGCCATGTCGGCGGCGAGGACGTGCTCGTCGAGGCCGAGTGCGGCGTGCACGGCGGTCGCGTTCGTCTTGTCGAGGTAGGCGGGCGCGGCGGTGGCGAGGAAGAGCTGGCCGATGCGGGGGCGGAGGCCGTCGAGGGCCAGGGCCCCACGGGCTGCCTCGACGGCCATGGAGGTGGTGTCCTCGTCGTAGCCCGCGACCGCCCGGGTTCCCTTGCCCGCCTTGGTGCCCAGTACCGCGGCGACATCCGTTCGCGCCAGGCGGTGGTACGGCACGTACGCGCCATATGCGATCAGTCCGGCCATCAGCGTCCTCCAGGAGCGTTGAGCGCGTTGTGTGCGTGCGTCGGCCGTTCGAAGACCGCGGCCAGGCCCTGCCCGCCGCCGAGGCACATGGTCTCCAGGCCGTAGCGGGCCCCTCGGCGGTCCAGTTCGCGCAGCAGGGTGGCGAGGATGCGGCCGCCGGTGGCTCCGACGGGGTGGCCCAGCGAGATACCGGAGCCGTTGACGTTGAACCGGTCGAAGTCGGCCTCGGTCAGGGCCCATTCACGGGTGCAGGCGAGGACCTGGGCGGCGAAGGCCTCGTTGAGTTCGATCAGGTCCATGTCGGCGAGCTTCAGTCCCGCCCGTTCCAGCGCCCTGGCCGTGGCGGGCACCGGTCCGATGCCCATCGTCTCGGGCGGCACGCCCACGACGGCCCAGGAGACCAGGCGGCCGAGCGGGCGCAGGCCCAGTTCGGCCGCGCGCTCGGGATGGGTGACGACACAGATCGAGGCGCCGTCGTTCTGTCCGCTGGCGTTCCCGGCGGTGACGGTCGCCTCGGGGTCCTGCCGTCCGAGTACGGGACGGAGCGAGGCCAGTTTCTCCAACGACGAGCCGGGGCGCGGGTGTTCGTCGGTGTCGACGACCGTCTCGCCCTTCCGGGTCCGTACGGTGACGGGGACGATCTCGTCGGCGAACCGGCCCTCCCGCTGGGCCGCGACGGCCTTCTCGTGCGAGCTCTGGGCGAGCCGGTCCTGCTCCTCACGGGGGATGCCGTACGCGCGCCGCAGGTTCTCGGCCGTCTCCAACATGCCACCGGGAACAGGGTGGTTGACACCGCCGGAGGTGACCCGGCCGCGGGCCAGCCGGTCGTGCAGCGTGGTGCCCGCGCCACGTACTCCCCAGCGCACATCGGTGGTGTAGAACTCGGCCTGGCTCATGGACTCGACGCCACCCGCCAGCACCAGGTCGCTCGCGCCGGTCTGCACCTGCATCGCCGCAGTGATGATCGCCTGCAGCCCGGAGCCGCAGCGGCGGTCGATCTGGAGCCCCGGCACCTCCACGGGCAGACCGGCGTCCAGGGCGGCCACGCGGCCGATGGCGGGGGCCTCGCCGTTGGGGTAGCACTGGCCGAGCAGAACGTCGTCGACGGCGGCGGGCGGTACGCCGGTGCGTTCCAGCACGGCGCGTACGACCGTGGCCGCGAGCTCGGCCGCCGTCACATCGCGGAAGACGCCTCCGTAGCCGCCGACCGGGGTACGCAGGGGTTCGCAGATCACCGCGTCACGCAAGAGGGCGGGCATCCGTCGTGCCTTTCATGAGAGGTACGGGTCGGGCGGGGAGCGGGGTCACATGTACCGGCCGCCGGTCACCTCGACCACGGCTCCGGTGATGTAGCTCGCCATGTCGGAGGCGAGGAAGAGGACGACCTGGGCGACCTCGGCGGGTTCGCCCGCGCGCGCCATGGGGATCTCGGCGAGTTTCGCGTCCCAGGCGGCCTGGGGCATCGCCTCGGTCATCGCGGTGCGGATGAGGCCGGGCTGTACGGCGTTGACGCGGATGCCGGCCCGGGCCAGTTCCTTGGCGGACGCCTTGGTGAGGCCGACGAGTCCGGCCTTGGCCGCGCTGTAGTTGGTCTGCCCGAAGTTGCCGACCTTGCCGGCGATGGAGGAGATGTTGACGATGCTGCCGCCCTGTCCGTGGGCGCGCATGGCCTCGGCGGCGTACCGGGTTCCGTTCCAGGCTCCGGCGAGGTGGACGTCGACGACTGCGCGGAAGTCGGCGAGGGCCATCTTGCGCAGGGTCGCGTCGCGGGTGATCCCGGCGTTGTTGACCATGACGCCGACCGGTCCGAACACGTCGGTGCCGTGGGCGACGAGAGCGGCGACCTCGTCCTCGTCGGTGACGTCGCAGCGCAGCGAGGTGGCGGCCACGCCGTTCTTGGCGAGACGCTCGGCGGCCTGCGCCGCGGCGTCCTCGTCGATGTCGCCGATGACGACGGACGCGCCCGCACCGCCCAGCACGCCGGCGATCTCGAATCCGATGCCCTGTGCGCCGCCGGTGATCACCGCGTTCCGGCCGTCCAGCAGTCCCATGTCAGCCCGCCCTGGCTCGTGGCTATTCCTCTTAAATAGATAACCTATTACACTGAAACAATCAATACCGCGATGGGGCGGCCGAGCGCAGGAGGCACTGCAGGTGGACATCACCTATCCCCCGGAGACCGAGGCGTTCCGCACCGAGGTCAAGGCGTTCCTCGCCGATGCCCTGCCCACCGACTGGAAGGGCATCGGCGCCCTGGACGAGGAGGCCGCATGGACCTTCGCCCGCGACTGGCGGCGACGGCTCGCCGAGCACGGCTATCTCTCGCTCACCTGGCCCGAGGAGTTCGGCGGCCGCGGCCTGTCCAAGCTCCACCAGGTCGTCCTAGTGGAGGAACTGGCCCTGGCGGGCGTGCCGTTCGGTCTGCCGCAGGACACCTTCGGCGTGAAGATGCTGGCGAACACGCTTCTGCGCTGGGGTACGGAGGAGCAGAAGAGTCACTTCCTGCCGCGCATCCTCAGCGGCGAGGACACCTGGTGCCAGGGCTACTCGGAGCCGGACGCAGGCTCGGACCTCGCCTCCCTCAGGACGCGCGCGGTACGTGACGGTGGGGAGTGGGTGATCGACGGACAGAAGGTGTGGACCTCCGGCGCCCACCACAGCGACTGGATCTTCGTCCTGGCCCGCACCGACCCGGACGCCTCCAAGCACCGCGGCATCTCGTTCCTCCTCGTGCCGCTCGACCAACCCGGCGTCGAGGTACGGCCGTTCCGCATGATGAGCGGCCAGCTTCACTTCAACGAGGTCTTCTTCAACGGTGCCCGCACCCGGGCCGACCTCGTCGTGGGCGGTGTCGACAACGGCTGGACGGTCGCGCAGAGTCTGCTGGGCGTGGAGCGCGGAGAGGAGGCTGCGACCAATCCGATCCTCTTCCGGGCCGAGGTCGAGCGTCTCGTCGAGCTGGCCCGCCTCTACGGCAAGGACCAGGACCCGGTGATCCGGCAGCGGATCGCCTGGTGCTGGTCCAAGGTCGAGATCATGCGCTTCCTCGGCTACCGGATCCTCACCGGTTGGCTCAAGGGCGCCGAGTCCGGCCCCGAGACGTCGATCGCCAAGCTGTACTGGAGCGAATACCACACCAAGGTCACCGACCTGGCGATGGACATCATGGGCCTCCACGGCCAGGTTCCCGTCGGACGGCCGCCCCTGCGCACGTATCGCACCGACGATCCCGGCGCCGCGAACTCCTCTGCGTCCTGGTCGACGACCTACCTGATCGCCCTCTCCGGAACGATCTACGCCGGGACGTCCCAGGTGCAGCGGAACATCCTCGCGGAAAAGGTGCTCGGGTTGCCGCGCGAGCCGAGGGTTTGATCTCGCCCCCGCCGCCCCTACCCGTCCCGTCCCTGGGGGCTGCCGCCCCCAGACCCCCGCATCGGCCTGAACGGCCTCGTCCTCAAACGCCGGACGGGCTGAAGGTGTCGGCCCGGGCCGGGAAAATCCAGCCCCTCCGGCGTTTGAGGAGCGAGCGTTCGGGGGCGGAGCCCCCGAGTAGTGACGGGAATGGGTAGGGGCGGCGGGGGCGGAAACAAACCACCTACTCCCCTCCGAACGCCTCCACCCCCGGAACCGGCCGGGGGCCGGTGCCCGGAAGCCACCCCGCGTCGAGTTTCCGCAGCCCCACCCCGCCCGGCGCCCAGATATGGCAACTGTTCAGCACTCCCGCCGCGGAGCGCGGATCGTGGGACGGCTCACCGGCGTCACGGCGGCGCGCGTTGACCGAGATGGCCGCCTGGACGACGGCGGGGCCGAGGGCGCGGGCCAACTCGTAGAGGTGGGAGCAGCCGGACACACCTCGGAACCGCTCCTGGATCGCCCGGTTGTATCCGGCGGCGACGCTCAGCCCGACGAGCCCGTCGAAGACAGGGGTGATCAGCGGGCACTCGGCGTGCGGGAAGGTGCGCATGTCCGCGTCGGCGTGCACGACGACCATGTCCGCGAGGCGGACACGCACTTCGAGCACCATCCGGTGGACGACATGGGCCGGGGACTCCACCCGAGGCCGCTCGTCGCGCAGCACCGCCTCGACCGAGATCTCGCCACCGCCCTCCTCCTCGTATGCGGTCACGGTGATCGTGCGGCAGTGCAGCGGCAGTTCGGCTCGTGTCATGACGAGGCCTCCTCCCGGAGCGGCGCGGGCGGCGCCCCGAGCGCCGCGAACTCCGGCCGCCGACGCTCGATGAAGCTGCGTACGCCTTCGCGGTAGTCCGGCGCCCGCTTCGCCGTGGCGAGCAGCGCGGCCGCACTGTCGCGGCTCTCGGTGAAGCTCCTCGACTGGTCGTCGGCGAGTTGCCGCTTGATGAGGGACATCGCGTACGGGCTGACCGAGGAGGCAAGCCGGGTCGCGTACGCGATCGCTGTCGGGAGCAGGTCCGCCGGCTCGACGAGACGGTTGACCATGCCCATCGCCAGGGCCTCCGTACCGGTGATCCGGCGTGAGGACAGCAGCAGATCGCTCGCGTTCCCGTATCCGACAAGCCGGGGCAGGAGCCACGACACGCCGTCCTCGGCCACCAGCCCGCGCGCGCTGAAGGCGGCGGCGAACTTGGCGTCCGGTACGGCGAACCGCACGTCGCACATCAACGCCTGGTTGAATCCGATGCCGGCACAGGCGCCGTTGACGGCCGCCACGAGGGGTTTCGGGAAGGACATGGGCCGGGTGCGTGGCGGCAGACGGTCGGTCGGCCACGGGCTCGCGCCGGAGGACGCCCCGTCCAGCACGCTCATGTCCATGCCGGGGCAGAAGCTGCGCCCCGCCCCCGTCAGTACGACGGCACGGACCGCCGGATCCGCCTCGGCGCGGTCGAAGAGCTCGTTGTAGAGCAGCTCCATCTCCAGCGTCCAGGCGTTGTGCCGTTCGGGCCGGTTCAGGGTGAGGAGCATGACCCCGTCGTCGGTCAGCTCGGTGAGGATCACCGGGGTCGGGTTCTCGGTCATCGAGGTCACTCCCACGGGCCCGCGTCGGGTTTATAGCTAGATGAATCATCTATATACCCAACGGCGACCCGGGCGCCAGACCAAGTCCCGCACGGACAAGATCACCCGACCCTTGACCTGGTACCCTCGATGCACTAAGACGATTCATTTTGCTATATGAGGAGCCACCGTGGCTGAGGCAGCCCGCGCAGAGACGCCGATCGTGCCCGCTCCCTCCCGCGGCCCCGTCGGACGCCAGGTGCGCGTACCGAAGACGGCCGAACTGGTCGCCGGACACCTGCGGCGCCAGATCGTACGCGGCGAACTGAAGCCCGACGACGCGCTGCCGCCGGAGTCGGGACTGATGGAGCAGTTCGGCATCTCGCGGCCGACCCTGCGCGAGGCGTTCCGCGTCCTGGAGTCGGAGTCCCTGATCACGGTCCGCCGCGGAGCGCACGGCGGCGCCCGGGTGAGCGCGCCCGACTCGGACGTCGCGGCCCGTTTCGCCGGCCTGATCCTGGAGTACCGCGGCGCCACCCTCGGGGATGTCTACCGGGCGGCGGCCCTCATCGAGCCGCCGTGCGCGCGCCAGGTCGCCACCAAGCACACGGCGGACGACATCAAGCGGCTGCGCGACGCGGTGGCGGCCGAGAAGGCCGTGCTGGACAGCCCACTGGCCCTGGTGGACGCACAGGACGCGTTCCACGCACTCCTGGTCGAGCTCACCGGCAACCAGACACTGATCCTGCTCTGCGGCATGCTGCGCAACATCATCGACCGGGCCAACGCCTCGTACACGGCGGCCGCCACCGACGCCGAGACCCAGAAGGCGCAGGCCCTCAAGGGGCACCGGGCGCACGTCCGGCTGGTCGGCCTGATCGAGGCGGGCAAGGCGGACGAGGCCGAGAAGCTGTGGCAGCGCCACATCTCCAGCGCCGACGACGTCGTCAACGCACTGGGCCCGAAGACGGTCCTGGAGCTCATCGACTGACCACCCGAACAGCCGTCTCTCATCCTCCCTTGCGTTCTCCAAATAGTTAGATAATTATAGGAGGCGTACTGAATGGCTTCAGGGTGGAGGCGACGGCCATGGCCGAACAGCGCAAGCGGATCTTCGACTGCGACCAGCACATGTACGAGGAACGGGACTCCTTCACGCGCTACCTCCCGAAGGAGTTCCTGGGCCAGGCCGTGGCGCCGGTGACGTTGCCGGACGGCCGGGAGGTCATCCTCGCCGGGGACCGGATCGTGGTCTGCCTGGAACCGGAGTTCGGGCAGGTCTACCGGCCCGGCTCGCTCAAGGAGATGCTCAAGGCGATGGCCTCGGGCAACCCCGACGAGACGTACCAGTTCGAGCCAATGCACAAGTCGTACCAGAACCGCGAGGCCAGGCTGCGCGTCATGGACGAGCAGGGCCTGGACCAGACGATCATCTACCCGGGCGGCTGGGCACTGGTCGCCGAGGAGTACGTACAGGGCGTCGAGCCGCTCTACGCCAACTACCACTCGTTCAACCGCTATATGAACGAGGTGTGGGGCTTCAACCACAACGACCGCATCTACTCCCCCGCCCTGCTGTCCCTGCGCGACCTGGACAGTGCGGTGAAGGAGCTGGAGTTCGTGCTGGAGCAGGGCGCCCGGTTCATCATGCTGCCGACCGGCCCGCAGTACGGCCGCTCACCCGGGGACCCGTACTTCGACCCGTTCTGGAAACTGGTCAACGAGGCCAAGGCCAGCGTCTGTTACCACATCAGCGAGTTCTACTACAACTCGCACGTCGCCCCGGCCTGGGGCCACGACGCGAGCCCGATCCACTTCCGGATGTCCGCGTGGCAGTGGATGAACACCTACGGCCAGCGTCCGATCGAGGAGACGCTGTCGGCGCTGATCTTCGACAACCTCTTCGGGCGTTTCCCCGACATCAACGTCCTGGTGTCCGAATTCGGCGCCGAATGGGTACCCCACTTCGTCCGCCACATGGACAAGAGCCGCGGCATGGGCCGCAACGGCCCCTGGATAGGCGGCCAGTTGGACGAGCGCCCCAGCCAGGTCTTCCGCAAGCACATCCGGGTGGTGCCCTACCCGGAGGACGACATCCCGAGCCTGGTGAAGCGTCTCGGCTATCACGAGTCCATCGTGATGGGCTCGGACTTCCCGCACGCCGAGGGCATCGCCAACCCGGCCGACTACCGCAAGCTCCTCGCGGAGCTCGACGAGTCGGTCCAGGACGACATCATGTACAACAACGCGCAGCAGCTGATCAGCCGTTGAGTCTGGCAGTCTCCGCGATTGAGTCCGGTACCGACTTCGGTACCGGGCTCAATCAGTAGGACATGGCGCGCGGCCGCTTGGCGCTTCGGCCAGAAGTCACTCGACGAGGTCGGCCGCGAGGTTCGCCAGGTTGGTGAGCAGAGCCGTGCCGCGCCGCGACTGGTCATAGCCCGCGAGCGGGTAGCCGTTGCTCAGGCAGGCGAAGGACAGGCCGGACTCCGGGTCCATGAAGCCCAGTTGGTACGCGGCTCCGGCACTGCCGAAGAGCAACTGCGAGCCCGTGGAAGGCAGTTGGCTGCCCGCGTCCGGACCGGCCACGGTGACGAACAGCCCCATGCTCGTACGCCGCCCACTGCCGCCCCCGTTGATCTGCTCGCCGTGCGGGTGCTCGGTCAGGCGGATCCGGGTGCCCTCCGCCACCGCTTCCGGCTTCCACAGGCCCGAGTGCTCCAGCGCCTGGAAGTACAGGGCGACGTCGGCGGCGGTGGCGACCAGTGCGTGACTCGGCTCGCCGGCCGCGAGCACGCGCGGGTCGGACAGGTACCAGGGTCCCCACGGGTCGGGGTCCTGGTCGTCGTCCGTGCGGTCGGTGGCGGTCATCGGGGCGACGGTACCGGGCTGTCGGTCCACAGGGACGCCGAGTTCGACCGAGGACAGGCCCAGCGGGCGGGCGATCCGCTCGTGCAGGTACTCGGCGAAGGTCAGGCCCGTACGCCGCTCGACGATCTCGGCGATCAGCCAGGCAGCCGAGGTGAGGTGGAACTGGAAGCGGCTGCCCGGCGGGGAGTCGAGCCGCCAGCGGCCGAACGCGGCGAGCCGCTGCTCGCGGTCGAGCATCTTCGGGTACCCGAGCGGTGCGAAGGGGAAGCCGGCGGTGTGCGTGAGGACCTGCTCGACCGTCACCTCCTCCTTCCCGTTCGGCGCGAACTCCGGGATGATCGCGGCGACTTGCTCGTCCACGTCCAGCAGCCCGTCGCCGATCAGCTTCCACACGACGCCCGCGACGATCGACCGTCCGACGGACTGCAGGATGTACCGGGTGTCCGGACGGGCATCGCCCCAGGTCTCGAAGGCCACCAGCCGGCCGCCCCGGGCGACGGCGACCTGAGCGGACGGCAGCGATCCGTGGCCGACCTCCAGCCGGATCCGGCGCAGCAGTACGTCGAGCCGGTGCGGGTCGACGCCGACGGTCTCCGGGGCGACGACGGAGTGGTCAGGCGTCATACGAGTCTCCCTTGTTCACCGGCGGTTCCCGCAGGCCGCGGCGTAGGACCTTGCCGTTGGCGTTGCGCGGCAGCTCGTCCACGAACCACCAGCGGACGGGCACCTTGAACCCGGAGAGGCGGTCGCGGGCGTACGTCCTGAGCGCCGCCGGTTCCGGTGGGTCGTCACGGTCGGACGGTACGACGAAGGCGACGACGGTCTGGCCGAGCCTGTCGTCCGGCGCGGCGGCGACCGCCACGTCCGCGATGCCGGGGTGCGAGGCGAGAACCGTCTCCACCTCCAGCGGGTGGACGTTCTCGCCGCCTCGGATGATCATGTCGGTGCGTCGGCCGGACAGGTAGAGATAGCCGTCCTCCGATACCCGGCCCAGATCGCCGCTGTGCAGCCAGCCCTCGGCGTCCACGCGGAAGAGATGGTCGGCGCGGGCGTGGATCTCGCCGACCCCGTCCGGTCCGGCGTCCCGGACCCGCAGTTCGACGCCGGGGGCGGCCCGTCCGACGGACCGCAGCAGTGCGGTGTGTCCGGCGACCGCCTCGCGGTGGTCCTCGGGGGTGAGCACGCTGATGGGCGAGCCCTCGGTCTGGCCGAACATGTTGAGCATGCGGACGCCGGGCATCGCCTCGTACGTGCGCCGCAGTGTGCCGGGGCGGATGGGCGCGCCGCCGTACTGGAGGACGCGCAGCCCTTCGTGGCGGGCCTGACCGGCCGCCAGCAGCGTTTCCAGCATCGCGGGGACCATGCTGGTGTGGGTGGTGCCGAGTTCCCGCAGCAGGGCCCAGCCCTCGACGGTGAAGCGCGGCAGGCCGGTGATCAGCGCGCCGGCGGCGAGGGCGACGGCGATGTTGCCGAGGCCCGCGATGTGGTGGAAGGGCGCACTGCCGCCGTAGAAGCTGTCGGGGTCGAGCGCGCAAAGCCGGCCGTTGACGTGGGCGCGGGCCGCCAGCCGCCGCTGTGTCATGGGGACGGGTTTGGGGATGCCGGTGGTCCCGGAGGTGTGCAGTACGGCGGCGAGCGCGTCGGGCTCGGCGGTCAACGCCCGTCCGCTCGGGCGCGGTTCGGGGACGACGACGGCCGGGCAGCCGACCAGTTGGGCGACATGCTCACCGAGTTCGGCGAACTCCGGCTGGGTGAGCAGGAGTTGGGACCCCGACGCCTTGACCACCGCAGCGATCTCGTACGGGGTCGCTCGGACGCCGAGCGGGGCGAGCGGGTGGCCCGATCCCGCGCCGCCGATGACCAGCGCGAGGGCGTCGGGTGAGGTGGCGATCAGCGCGGGCACAGGCTCGCCTGGGGCGAGGCCGAGCGTGTCCAGCAGGTCGGCCGCGCCGCCCGCCCGGTCGAGGAGTTCGCGTCCTGTCCAGCTCACGTCGCGGAACCGGACGGCGGGTCGCGCGTGGTCGCAGGCGCGGTTCACCATCGCGGTCCAGGTGGGTGCCGCTACGGCCTCCTGCACGCCGACCACGGGTTCAGGGCTCCAGCCTGGCCGCCGCGGTGCCGGTGACCACCTCGGCGCCGTTCTGGTTGACGGTACGCACGGAGAAGTGGGCGACCGGTCCGGCCGGTGTGTCCTCGACGGACTCGACGGTCGCCGTGGCCGTCAGCGTGTCCCCGGGCCACACCTGCGCCTTGAAGCGCACCCCGAAGGTCAGCAGTGCCTCGGTGCCGACCCAGTCGGTGAGGACCCGGCCGGTCATGCCCATCGTGAGCATTCCATGGGCGAACACGCCGGGATATCCCGCGACTTCGGTGGCGAACCGCTCGTCGGTGTGGAGCGGGTTGTAGTCGCCCGACGCGCCCGCGTACTGCACGATCCGGGTGCGCTTCAGGTCCTCGACCAGCACGCTCTCCCGGGTCTCGCCGACCTTGATGCCGTCCGCGCTCAGGCTCATCGTGCGTCCTTCGGGGTTGCCGGGCCCTCGGGCACGACGGCCACGGTCCGGGCGCTGACGACGGGTTCGCCGGCGGCGTCCCGGTACTCGGTGACGCGCTCGCTGAACAGCAGACGGCCGGTGCGGCCCTGCTTCTCCCAGTTGCGTCCGGGGACGGTGGTCGCGTACAGGGTCTCCCCCGCGCGGACCGGGCGGTGGTACTCGAAGTGCTGCTCTGCGTGCAGCCCGCCGCCGCCTTCGGGCATCACCCCGGGGCCGCTCCCCGACCCGAACCACTCCTCGCCCGGCCTGGGCCGCAGGCGATGGTCCGGGTCGTACTGGGCGCTCGCCATCGTGAAGGTGGGCGGTGCGAGTGCGGTCTCGCCCCGGTGGGCCGGGGTCTCGTCGCCGATGGCGCGGGCGAACATCATGATGTGCCCGGCCTCGACGGGGAACGGCTGCCCTGTCATCGTCCAGTCTCCTCGGTCGGAACGGCGGTCGGTACTGCGGTTGGTACGGCGCGCCGCGTGGCGGCTCAGCACGGTGGGTCAGTACGGCAGGAAGGCGTCGCGGGTGGCCTCGTCCGGGTCGAAGTCGGGAGGCAGTCCCTCGAACTTCGGCTCCCGTTTCTCGACGAAGCTGGCGACGCCCTCCCGGAAGTCCGGCGAGCCCGCGAAGAACTCCATGGCGGAGTAGGAGCGGGCGAGCGCCCCGGTGAAGTCGCGGTCGAGATCGCCGTACACCTGGTGGCGTACGACGGCCATGGCGCGCGGGGAGCAGTTGCGGGCGATGTCGCGGGCGTAGGCGCGGGCTGCGTCGAGCAGGTCCTCCGGTTCCACGACACGGCTGACGAGGCCGAGTTCCTTCGCCTCGTCGGCGTCGAAGACCCGGCCGGACAGCAGCAGGTCGAGCGCGTTCTCCAGGCCGACGACGCGTGGCAGCACGTACGGCATGTTGTACTCGCCGGCCAGGCCGCGGCGGGTGAAGGCGGTGGTGAAGCGGGCCCCGCGGGCTGCGAAGCGGATGTCGCAGATGAGTGCCTGGACCAGGCCGATGCCCGCGCAGGCGCCGTTGACGGCGGCGATCAGGGGCTTCGGCATGTTGCGCCTGCTGTACATGGGGACGCGAGCCTGGAGGTTGAGGGACTGGCCCGGCTGTGCGTTCTGTTCCAGCCGCTGGACGTCCATGCCGGGGCAGAACGCCCGGCCCGCGCCCGTGATGACCACGACCCGGACGGCGGGGTCCTCGGCGGCCTCGTCGAGGAGCGCGAAGAAGCGGCGCTCCATGGGGATGCTCCACGCATTCTTGCGCTCGGGCCGGTTGAGGGTGACGGTGGCGACGCCGTCCTCGTCGACCTCGTAGAGCACCAGGTCCTGGTCCTGGGTGGGCTCGTCGGACATCACGTCACTCCTCGGTCAACGGTTCGATGGGGTCACCGACGCCCGGCCGCTCCCCCGAGATGGTCACCACCACCTGGCCCCGGGCGCAGATGCGTCCGTCGGTCATCCGCACGTCGACGTCGGCGAAGTGCAGTCGGTGGCCCCGTCTGACGCAGCGCGCGAAGGCGACGGCCTCCCGGCCCCGGGCGGGCGCGAGGTACTGGACCGACATCGACACGGTGCTGAGCCGGCTCCCCTTCTGGAAGTCGTGCCCAGCGATCACGGCTCCGGCGCCCGCGGTGTCGATGAGCGCCGAGATCACCCCGCCGTGGAAGACGCCTTCGTGGGCGGAGAGGGCCTCGGCGTAAGGGAGAGCCACCTCGACGCCGTCGGGGTCCCAACGGAGCATGCGCATACGGCAGTTGCGGTTGAACGCGACCCCGCGTTCCCAGCGGGCCCGGAACCACGCACGGCGTTCGCGCTGCTCCTGGTCGGTGAGGGTCCTCGCCGCGACGGTCATCCGCACGCCCTCCGGTCTCGGCCTGTCCGGCCGATCGATATAGTTACATGAATTGGATAGTTGAAGCAATCGTACGGGACGAGCTCGAGCTCCAGATGTATTATTTATATAACTCATTAGCTCGCTCGTCACAGGGCACTCCGGCATGGAGTGCCCTCCCAGAGGGAGGCCCCTCGATGCCGTCGACCGCCCTGGCCGGAGTACGCGTCCTCGACCTGTCCCGCATCCTCGCGGCCCCGCTGGCCACCCAGATGCTCGCCGACCTCGGCGCGGAGGTGATCAAGGTCGAGCGCCCGGGGACGGGCGACGACTCACGGACGTACGGCCCGCCCTTCGCCGCCGGGCCCGAGGGCGACCGCACCGACACGGCCGCCTTCTACCTCTCCTGCAACCGCAACAAGCAGTCGATCACCGTCAACCACGCCACCGACGAAGGCCAGGCGCTGATCCGCGCCCTCGCCGCCCGCTCGGACGTCCTCGTCGAGAACTTCCGCGCGGGGACGCTGGCGAAGTACGGCCTCGACCACGAGAGCCTGCGCGAGCTCAACCCGCGCCTGGTGTACCTGTCGGTCACCGGCTTCGGCCAGAGCGGCCCGTACGCCCAGCGGCCCGGCTACGACGGCATCTTCCAGGCCATGTCCGGGATGATGAGCGTCTCCGGACACCCCGACGAGCCGATGAAGGTCGGGGTCAGCATGGTCGACATCCTCACCGGGCTGTACGCCTCCACGGCCGTCCTGGCGGCGCTGCGACACCGGGACGCCACCGGCGAGGGCCAGTTCATCGACCTCTCCCTGCTCGACTGCGGGCTCGCCTCGCTGTCGCACTTCGCGATGAACTACCTCGTGTCCGGGGAGGTTCCGCAGCGGCGCGGCAACGGTGGCTACGGCGGGGTCCCTTCACAGGCCTTCCAGTGCAAGGACAAGCCGCTGTTCCTCGTCGCGGGCAACGACAAGCAGTTCGCCGCGTTCTGCGCTGCGGCCGGGCGCAGCGACCTTCTTCAGGATCCGCGGTTCGGTACGACCTCCGCGCGGATCGTCCATCGTGCGGAGATCCTGACGGTCCTCGAAGAGATCATGCTGACCCGTACGCGGGACGAGTGGCTCGCCGTTCTCGACGAACACGACGTCCCTGCCGGGCCGTTCAACGAGATGCCCGAAGTTTTCGCCGACCCTCAGATCCAGCATCGGGGCATGCTGGTCGACGTCGACGACCCTGTGTCCGGGCACCTCCCGCTCCTCGCCAACCCGATCCGCTTCACGGCGACCCCCGTCGAGGGCTACGGCCCGCCGCCCGGCCTTGGCGAGCACACCGCGGAAGTCCTGGGCAGGCTTGCGGGGGTGACGGAGGGGCAGTTGGCGGGGTTGCGGGCGCGGGGGGTCGTGTGAGGCGGGGGAGCATACGGCGAGGCTTTTGTTCCGGTTGAAAGTGCCGCGGGTGTGTCCGAACTAGCGCGTACGCCATTCCGCCGCGGCGACTCTGACACTTGGCCCCTCCGGTGCGCCGACCTGTACAGCTCTGGGGAAGTGTGCCTCGTGACAGACCCGACCGTGTCCGGGCGCGGCAATCCGTGCGGGCGCACGCGGCATTCGGCCGACCGGCAGTCCATCGGCCGCAGCACACACATGCATGAGGACATCCCGAAGCCCCGGTAGGCCCTCAAGCCCATGCCGGCAGCCCGTGGGGGCCGTACCGAAAGAACCCAAGCCCGACTTGCCTTGCACGGCCGTTGTTTTGTGCGTGACAGGGAGTCGCGGAGTTCGCCCGGGAGTGAGGACGCCGTCACCCTTGGTGGCCCAGTGACGTTGGGGGCGCTCAACCCGCAGGGAAGCCGGGGCCATGCATGTCGATCCGCAAAGCCTGTCCATCTGCCACCACTCGGCGCGCGCCCGCCTGGGCAATCAGTCCTCGGCCTTCACGGGGAAGCGAACCAGGGGAACCGGCATCAGCCAGAGCGCGAAGGCCACCTGCGCCAGGACTGGGACAAAGAGGAGCGCCACGAAGTTCTGGCAGGTAGTAGGCGGTGTCCTCCCAGTACGAGCGGGTGCGAGGCAGGTAGGACACAAGCTCGTGCTGGCGGGGAGCTGTCAGGGCGTAGACGAGCCACGCCGCCACCCAGATCAGCAGGTAGCGACCGACGGCATCAGCGATGCACAAGCCGACACGGCCGAGTCGGTGCCAAGGAGAGGTGACCACGATGGGCATTGCGCATAGTGACACCTTTTTGAACGCGTTCAAGAACGTCGAGGGGTAGGTCAGGAGTGACCGGCAGTCCGGCCGGCGCTACAGCAGCGTGGTATCTCAACCGCAGCAACCGACCCCGTCCTGTAGTGCCTCCCCGGGGACCGCTGACCGACCGGAATCACTGTCGCTGACCGATCTGTCTAGAGCTACGGAACAGAAGGTTGTGAGGGGGGTGGGTGCGGAGCCATTCGGCGTCCCGGGACCTGCTGGTCCGGAGACCCCTGTCCGGCCACCCCCCTTGGCCGCCGTGTTCCTCGGTGAGAACAGCGAACCGGCTCATCTCTGCCACGGAAGCTAACAGCCGCCACTGACAACGCTCTTGTTCCTGCGACCGGCACTCCAGGCACACGTGCCAGACACGTGCCAGGTTGTGCGGGAGGCCATGGGGAACACCGGGGAGTGCAGGCCGTGGGCATCAGGTGCCGCCATCGTTCCGCCGCAGGTCAGCCACCTTCCCACCCACACGGCATCCGAGCTTCCCGAGCTGAGGGCTTCGATGCTGTGGTTCCGATGCGGGCGGGGTCGCTCACGGCAGTGGCCGTGCCGGTCATCATCCCGGCCGTTCGGGGGAAACGCGCGCGGCCTCGGGGGCGTATCACACCCTGTGGGGCATCCCTTGCTGGGACGAAAGGGAGACATGATGCCGCTCTATCTATCGAGGTTCAGCTACACGCCGGAGACTTGGGCGAGGCTCATCGGCCACCCCGAGGATCGCGCAAAGGCCGCTCAGTCGTACATCGAGTCCGTCGGCGGCAAGCTACACGGCTTCTGGTACGCGTTCGGCACCCGTGACGGCTACAACTTGTGGGAAGCCCCCGACAACGTCTCCATGGCCGCGGTCGCCCTGTCGATCAGCGGAGGCGGCGCACTCAGCTCGTTCGAGACGACCGTTCTCCTGACCATTGACGAGACCATGGACGCCCTGCGCAAAGCCGGCCAAATCCAGTACCGGGCCCCCGGCTCGTAACGGTCCAGGTGGCCGGCCGTGAATCACCGCGGACACCAGGTCACCCGATCAACGTCCGGCCCCCCTCCAACATCAGCGTCGCCCCGGTCAGATACACCATGTCATCGCTGACGAGCGCGGCGACCGCGCGGCCGATGTCCGCCTCCGGGTCGCCGAGCCGGCCCAACGGAATCTCGCGGGCGAGTTCGGAGGCCTTCTGCGGGTGCGCGGCCAGATACTCCTCCGCCGCCGGACTGAGCGCCGCGGGGCAGACGACGTTCACGCGGATCCCGTACGCACCCCACTCCCGCGCGGCAACCCGGGTCAGCCCCCGGATTGCCTCCTTGGCCATCGCGTAGGCCGCGAAGGTCACCTCTCCCTGTACGGCGGCAGAGGAGCCGAGATTCACGACGCTTCCGCGGCTGTCCCTGAGATGGGGCAGGGCCGCCTGCATCGCATGGAACACGGCCAACGGCCCGCTGCGGTAGGTGAGTTCGACGTCCTCGTAGGACGTCTTCTCCAGCCGGCACTGGACCGAGGACTGGGCGTTGTTGACGAGCACGTCGAGCCCGCCGAACTCCCGTACCGTCTCGGCCACCATGCGGTCGACGTCGCCGCGCTCGCCCACATCGCCGACCACGAGGTGCGCCCTGCCGCCACGCTCGGCGATCTCTCCGGCGGTGTCCTTGAGCTTGCTCTCGGTGCGGCCGGTGATCACCACGGCCGCCCCCTCGGCGGCCAGCGCGAGCGCGATGCCGCGGCCGACGCCCTGCCCTCCGCCGGTGACCAGAGCCGTCTTCCCGGCCAGCCGTGTGCCTCGCTGCATCACATGTCCTTCCAGAAGGGCGCCCATGAGGGAAAGGCGTCCGGCAGCGCCGGTTCTCCGGACCCCTCCCAGCCGTTGAAGCCCACGGCTTGGGGGCGCTCGGTCACGTCGGCCGCGTACCAGTGCTGCTCGCGGCGGCGGGAGAAGTACCACTCGCCGTCCACGCGCGCGTAGTCGTCCCGGTAGCAGATGGCCATCACGATCCACCGGTCCCCCACCTCGTGCTCGGCACGGCAGTAGACGGCACCGGTCGCCGTGTCGCGGTCGGTGAACTCGATGCGGTGGCCGCAGATCTGGTGCACCGAGCGGCGGAAGCCACGGACCAGAGGCTCGATGTACGCCCGCAGCGCTTCCCGGCCCCGGCCGTGCCGGCCCATCTCCACGTCCGGCCGGAAGCAGCCGGCCCAGGCGTCTAGGTCGCGGGCGTCCACTGCGAGCGCGTAGCGGATGGGCAGTTGCTGGATGGCGAGGTGCGACTCGACGCGGTCGATGCGGTCCTCCAAGGACCCTCCCGCACCCCGCAGTTGCTGATCCGCGGCGTCGCTCATGGCCGGGGCTCCTTCGGCAGGCCGAGGAGCTGTTCCCCGATGATGTTGCGCTGGATCTCGCTCGACCCGCCGTAGATCGTCTCCGCGAGTGACAGCAGGAAGGAGCGCTGCCGGGTGTCCAGGCCGTAGTCCTCGCCGACGATCTGCCCGGCGGGTCCGGCCAACTCCATGGCCAGATGGCCGAGTTGCTGGTGCCGGGTCGAGGCGTACAGCTTGGCCGTGGTGGCCTGCGGTCCCGGCTGGCGGCCCGCGGTCAGTTCGGCGATGGTCCGCAGGTTGGTGGTGCGCATGATGCGTACGGAGATCCAGGCGTCCACGATCCGGCGGCGCAGCATCGGGTCGTCGAGCGCGCCCCGCTCGCGGGCCAGGCCGATCAGGGCCTCGGCCTCCCGCTCGAAGGTGAGCTGCTGGGGCAGCAGGGTGGTGCCGCGTTCGATGCCGAGGGTGGCCATCGCCGTGCGCCAGCCCTGGCCGACCTCGCCCACCACCATGTCGGCGTCGGTGCGTGCGTCGGAGAGGAAGACCTCGGCGAACTCGTCCTGGCCCGCGAGGTTGCGAATGGGCCGGATCTCCACGCCCGGCTGGTCGGCCGGGACGAGCAGCATCGTCAGCCCCTTGTGCCGCCGGGAGTCGGGGTCGGTGCGCGTGAGGACGTAGAGCCAGTCGGCGTGGACGCCGAAGGATGTCCACACCTTCTGCCCGTTGACCACCCACTCTCCCCCGCTCTCCACTCCGCTCGGGCGGGAGGTGCCCTCAACGGAGGTGCCCCCGTCGTCCCGCTCGGCCCGCGTGCGTACGGAGGCCAGATCGGAGCCGGCGCCCGGCTCGCTGAAGCCCTGCCCCCAGAGTTCCTCGACGGAGAGGATCGGCGGCAGGAAGCGCTTCTTCTGTGCCTCACTGCCCATCGACAGGAGCATCGGTCCGAGGAGGTCGAGGGCATTGCCGGTGGCCCGGTAGGGGGCGTTCGCGCGGGCGTACTCGTACTCGAAGACGATCTCCTCGATGAGCCCCAGCCCCCGTCCGCCGTACTCCTGCGGCCAGCCGACACCGAGCCAGTTCCCGACCGCCAGCTCGCGGTCCCAGGCGAGGCGGATGTCCCAGGCCGCCCCGTCGGTCGGGCCGCCCACGCCCCGGTGCTCGGCGAACTCCCCCACGAGGTGTTCGGCCAGCCAGTCCCGCAGCTCGTCGCGGAAGTCGCGTACCGCGGGCCCGAAGTCCAGCTCCATGCCAGCTCCTTTGCCGATGATCAGATGCCTAGCCGGGCGGCGAGCAGCTCCCGGTGGTACGACGGCGTGCCGAGCAGCACCTCGGAGCTCTTGGCCCGCTTGAGGTACAGGTGCGCGGGGTGCTCCCAGGTGAAGCCGATGCCGCCGTGGACCTGGATGTTGTCGCCGGCCACCTTCGTGAAGGCCTCCGAGCAGAACGCCTGGGCGAGGGCCGCCGAGATCGCGGTCTCCACCTCGTCGCCCGCGTCCAGCGCCCACAGTCCGCCGTACGCGGCCGAGCGGGCAGACTCGATCTCGACGAGCATGTCTGCGCACTTGTGCTTGATCCCCTGGAACGAGCCGATGGGCCGTCCGTACTGCTCACGGATCTTGGCGTACTCCACGGCGGCGTCCAGCGCGGCGACCGCTCCCCCGACCTGTTCGGCGGCCAGCAGTACGGAGGCCGCGGCGAGGGTGCGTTCGAGGGCCGGCCAGGCGGCGCCCTCGGAGCCCAGCAGACGGGCGGGGGTGTTCGTGAACTCCACCCGCGCCTGCTTGCGGGTCTGGTCGAGGGTCGGGAGGGGCGTGCGGGCGAGGCCCGGCGCCCCGGACTCGACGGCGAACAGGCTGATGCCTGAGGGGGTGCGGGCGGCGACCAGGAGCAGGTCGGCGAGGTGTCCGTCGAGGACGTACGTCTTCATGCCGGTCAGCCGCCAACCGCCCGCCTCGTCATGGGCGGTGAGCCGGATCGCCGCCTCGTCCCACCGGCCGCTCTCCTCGGTGAGCGCGAGCGTGGCCACGGTCTCGCCGGACGCGATACCGGGAAGAAGGTCGCCGCGGGCCCTCTCGTCGTCGCAGCACAGCAGCGTCTCGGCGGCCAGGGCGACGGTGGCGAAGTACGGCGCGCACAGCAGCGCGCGGCCCGTCTCCTCGAAGACGACGCCCAGGTCGACGTAGCCGAAGCCCGAGCCGCCGTACTTCTCCGGCACGGCCAGTCCCTGCAGGCCGATCTCCGTGGCCATCCGCCGCCAGGCGACCGGGTCGTACCCGCTCGGGTCCGCGGCCAGGCGGCGCACGTCGGCCTCCGTGGCGTGCTTGGTGAGGAACGACCGTACGACCTTGCGCAGTTCGTCCTGTTCCTCGCTGAAGGTGAGATCCATGCCGCGCTTCCCGTCCTCGGTGCGAAGCGGTTGCCGACCGCTTGCTAGCCCACCCCTCGATACAGTTAGATAATTATAGTATCCGCACTGAATACACCAGGAGCGCGACGTGACCGATCTATACGACCAGTTCACGAGCCTGACGTTCGAGCGGCCCGCGTCCGGCGTGCTCCGTATCGTGCTCGACGCCCCGAACCTCAACGCCGTGGATCCCCGGATGCACGGCGAGCTCGCCGATGTCTGGGCGGTCGTGGACCGTGACGAGCAGACGCGCGCGGTGCTGGTCCAGGGAGCGGGCAAGGCGTTCTCGGCCGGCGGGACCTTCGATTCCATCGATGCCCTGACCGAGGAGTACGCGGTGCGGGCCCGGGTCATGCGCGAGGCTCGGGACATGGTGTATGGGGTGATCAACTGCTCCAAGCCTGTGGTCTCCGCGATTCACGGCCCGGCCGTCGGCGCCGGGCTGGTCGTCGGCATGCTGGCGGACATCTCCATCGCCGGGCGCCGGGCGAAGATCGTCGACGGGCACACTCGGCTCGGGGTCGCTGCCGGTGATCACGCCGCCATCTGCTGGCCGTTGCTGTGCGGTATGGCCAAGGCCAAGTACTACCTGCTGACCTGCGAGACGCTCACCGGCGAGGAGGCCGAGCGCATCGGCCTGGTGTCGAAGTGCGTGGACGACGAGGACGTACACGCGGAGGGTCTGCGGGTGGCGACCGCGCTGGCCGCCGGGCCCGCCAGCGCCATCAGCTGGACCAAGCGGTCCCTCAACCACTGGTACCGCACCGCCCAGCCGATCTTCGAGGCGTCGCTGGGTCTGGAGTTCTTCGGGTTCGGCGGGCACGAGGTCGTCGAAGGGCTGGCCGCCCATCGCGAGAAGCGCGCCCCTGACTTCGAGGGCGTGGCGGACAAGCACCCGATCGACCTCTGACCGGCGGGCGTCCACGGACACCCACACACGCCCACGAACGCATGAGGAGCCCACCATGACATCGGAGCACACAGCCACCGAGATCCCGCCGCTGGTCAGGGGGATGACGTACGAGGACATGCCGAAGGGCCAGGTCTTCCGGACCGCCCGCCGCACCGTCACCGAGACGGACCTGGTCAACTTCATCACCTGGGGCGGCTTCAACGAGCCGCTCTTCTGGGACGCCTCGCACGCCGCGGACGGCGGCTACACGGGCCGGCTGGTCCCGGGGGCGCTGACGTACTGCATCGCCGAAGGACTCGTACTCCAGACGAACGTGCTGCACGGCACGGGCCTCGCCTTCCTGCACATGGAGCTGACCGTGCAGGGGCCGGTGTACGTCGGCGACACGCTGTACGCCGTCGTCGAGACCACGGACTCCCGCCCCTCCAGCAAGCCCGGCCGGGGCGTGGTGACCAGCCGGATCACCGTACGCAACCAGCGGGACGAGGACGTGCTCGTCTACACCCCGGTGCGACTGATCCGGGGCAGGGACTACGGGGCTCCGACGCTCTGAGCGCGGGGCCCGGTCGGCACGAGAGTCAGGCCGGCCACTGCACCGGACGGGACCGGGCCCGCGAACGCCCCTCCACGCACCCAGTCCGAGGGCATCGGCGGGCGCGGTGGGGGCTCGTGGTCCGGGACCGCCATCGCGTAGAGGCGGGTGTAGCGGAACTTCGCCTCCAGGTTGTCGAGCACCGACCAGTACTCGTAGCCGCAGACGGGCACGCCGCGTGCGATCACCCTGCCCAGCCAGGTGAGCCTGGCGCGCAGCAGTGCTCGGCGCCGGGTGTCGTCGCTGTGTCCCGTCTCGTCGACCAGGTCCAGATCGCCCATGCCGTTGTCGATGACGGACAGCGGGGGCAGGAACTCCCCGTACAGGTCGTGGAGGTCCGCGACGGCGTCGGCGAGCGCCTCGGGGACGAGGGGCCATCCGTACGCAGTCGTCTCCACGTCGTCGAACGGGGTGATCGCGAACCCGAGGCCGACGAGCAGGCGGTTCACCTCGTTGAGGGTGCCCAGGCACTTGTCGGCCGGCAGTACGTGGGGCAGGTTCTCCGGTGCGGTGACACGGAAGGGCGTGTGCCAGGAGAGGCCCAGCATGTCCTGGGCGGTGGCGATGATCTCCAGGTCGCCGGGGTGTACGCAGCCGGTGGCCTCGACCGGTGAGACGTCGTCCTCGGTGACCATGTGCTCGCCGAGCAGCATGGGGTCCAGGAAGAGGCGGTTGGTCCAGCTCTCCAGGCGTTCCAGGGCGAGGCGGTCGAAGGGGTCGTCGGTGGCCGGGTAGCCGCCGACGAGGGTGACCGTGGTGCCGATGCGGCCGCCGGCACCGGCGGCCCTCAGTGCCTGGGTCGCGAGTCCATTGGCAAGCAGGATGTGGTGGACCGTGGACAGGCCCGCGCGTCCGATTCCCCGGCCCGGTGTGTACATCCCGGCCACATGGTCCGCGAGTGTGGGTCCAGCCAGGTCGGTGGAGGTGATCCAGCGCGTCACGCGGTCGCCGAAGCGGCGGCCCAGTTCGGCGGCAAAGGCGGCGAAGTGTTCGGCGGTGTCACGGGCGAGCCAGCCGCCGGAAGCCTCCAGCCAGGGCGGCAGTGACCGGTCGAGCAGTGTCAGCCCGGGCTTCAGACCGAGTTCGAGCAGCGAGTCGAGGGAGCGGTCGCAGCGGTCCAGGGCCTGCCGGTCCCAGGCGCCGGGGCCGTCATGCTGCAGCCGTGGCCAGCCGGCCACCATCCGGTGCGCGTCGGGAGTGACACCGACCAGCTGCCGGACGTCGTCGGTCCACTGCCGGAAGTGCCCGCCGCGCTCGGGCGGGGGCGGCGGCGGGGCCGCGATGGTGTCCGCCGTGGCGACTCCCCAGTCGACACCACGGAAGGACTCGTACAGGAAACCATCGCTCATGGTCACCGTCCAGGGCGTAATGGTTTAACGCATTCAACTGAATGAACGCCGTGCGGACGCTAACACTTCAGGGAAACTACGACAATGTTTCGGACAGATCTCATCAATTCGTAAGGCGCCAGCGGACGACCACTCGGCCCTTGTCGGGCCTGTCGAGGCCGGTGTCGGTGATCTCGCGGCCGTCCCGGACTGTGGGGCAGAGTGGCGTTTCGGCCATGATCCGGTCGCGGGGATCGTCGAGGATCGGTGCTACTCCCCGAAGGGCCGGAACTCCTCGTCCTGCCACCAGGGGTAGACGGCGGGCATGTCCTTGCTGACCCTGCCGGGGAACTCGGGCGGCCGCTTGGCGAGGAACGACTCGACGCCCTCGACCGGGTCCGGGCCGCCGCCGATCTGGCTCATGATCCGCGAGTCGAGGCGGTGCGCGGCCATCGGGTGGGACTCGCCGAGCATCCGCCACATCATCTGGCGCGACAGCGCGACCGAGATCGCCGAGGTGTTCTCGGCGATCTCACGGGCGAGTTCGTACGCCGCGGGCAGCAGCTCCTCCGGCGGGTGGACGGAGCGGACCAGCCCAGCCGCCAATGCCTCGTCGGGGCCGAAGACGCGGCCGGTCGCCACCCACTCCATGGCCCGCTGCATGCCCACGGCCCGCGGCAGGAACCAGCTCGCGGCGGACTCCGGCACGATGCCGCGGCGTGCGAAGACGAAGCCGAACTTGGCCGAGGTCGACGCCAACCGGATGTCCATGGGCAGGGTCATGCTGGCCCCGACGCCTGCCGCCGGGCCGTTGACCGCCGCGATCACCGGCTTGTTGCTGTTGTAGATTCGCAGCGCGACCCGGCCGCCGGTGTCCCGGTGCCAGGCGCCAGCCTTGCGGTGGTCGAAGGACGAGCCGCCGGAGCTGACGTCGGCGCCCGCGCAGAACCCGCGACCGGCACCGGTCACCACCACCACGCGCACCTCGTCGTCGGCGTCGGCCGCGTCCAGGACGTCCAGCAGGTCGCGCATCATCTGCGGATTGAAGGCGTTCAGCCTCGACGGCCGGTTGAGGGTGACCGTGAGAATCCGGTCCGCCACCTCGGCCCGCACGGTCTCGTACTCCTGCTCCGGCATGTCCGTCCTCCGTCAGCCTCGTCGCCCCGCGGTCGGCCTCGTCACCCTGCGACCGGTTCCCAGTTAGCTTAATTAGTTATAGCATTACACTCTACTGACTCATTGATGGATTGCGGTGGTGCGGACATGACTGATCCGGCGGATCTGGTGGTGACCTCCCACGGGGCGGTCCGGCTGATCGAGCTGAACCGGCCGGAACAGCTCAACTCGATGAGCGAGGAGCTGCACTCCACTCTCGCGTCGGTGTGGGGCACGCTCGCCGACGACCCGGAGGCGCGAGTGGTCGTACTCACCGGTCGCGGGCGGGCGTTCAGCGCCGGGGGCAACTTCGACATCATGACCCGGGTCCAGCGCGACCGGGCCTTCCGGGAGCGGAACGTCGACGAGGCCCGGCGGATCATCACCGGCATGGTCCGCTGCCCACTGCCGGTGATCGCGGCGGTCAACGGGCCCGCTGTGGGCCTCGGTTGCAGCCTGGCTCTGCTGAGCGACCTCGTGCTGATCGCCGACGACGCCTACCTCGCCGACCCGCACGTCCAGGTAGGGCTGGTCGCGGGCGACGGCGGGGCACTCATCCTGCCGCTGCTCGTCGGCCTGACCCGGGCTAAGGAGCTGCTGTTCCTCGGCGACCGGGTCGGCGCGGAGGAGGCCGTCCGGCTGGGCATCGCCAACCGCGTCGTACCGAAGGACAAGCTGCTGGACGAGGCCATGGACCTGGCCGGACGGCTGGCCGCCCTGCCCGCGCGGGCGCTGCGCGAGACCAAGCGGGCGGTGAACCTGCACCTGGAGCAGGCCCTGACCAGCGTGCTGGAGCCTGCCCTGCTCGCCGAGCGGGACACCATGCACGACCCGGACCACATCGCCGTCGTGGAGAAGATCATCGCGTCGCGCGGCCGTCACCGGGCCACGGAGAAGGGCTGAGGGGCATGGACTTCGCGTTCAGTGAGGAGCAGGAGGAACTGCGGCGCACGGTAAGGGCGTTCCTCGCGGACACCTCCCCCGAGACCGAGATGCGGCGCCTGATGGAGACCCCGGAAGGCTTCGACCGGGCACTGTGGCGTCGGATGGGAACGGAGCTCGGTCTCCAGGGGCTTGCCGTCCCCGAGGAGTACGGCGGTGCGGGGTACGGGCCGGTCGAAGTCGGCGTGGTGATGGAGGAGTTGGGTCGGGCATTGCTGTGCGCGCCGTTTCTCGCCTCGGCCGTGCTGGCGACCACCACGCTCCTGCGCTGCGACGACGAGGACGCCCGCAAGCGGCTGCTGCCCGGCCTTGCCTCCGGCGAGCTGGTCGGGACGCTGGCCCTGACCGAGGGCTCTCCCCCAGGCCCTGGCGGTCCGGGAGGTGCCCCCACCCGCTGGGACGCCGAGGGGATCCGGCTCACCGCCCGTGAGTCGGCGGGGAGTTGGCTGCTGACCGGGCACAAGATGTTCGTGCTCGACGGCGCCGCCGCCGATGTCGTCCTCACCGTGGCCCGTACCGGCGAAGGCATCGGCGTGTTCTGGGTGGACGGCGACGCGGCCGGGTTGACCCGTGAGCCCCTGCCCACGATGGACCCCACCCGCAGGCAGGCACACCTCGAGTATCACGACGTACCGGCGACCCGGCTCCGTACGAGCGGTGGCGACGGCTGGGACCTGGTGTCGGAGGTGCTCGACCGGGCCGCTGTGGCGCTCGCCGCCGAGCAGGTCGGAGTGGCCTCCCGCGCGCTCGACATGGCGGTGGAGTACGCCAAGGTGCGGAACCAGTTCGGGCGGCCCATCGGCTCCTTCCAGGCCGTCAAGCACCTCCTGGCGGACGTCCTGCTGGAGGTGGAGTCGGCCCGTGCCGCCGCGCACTACGCGCTGCTCGCGGCCGAGAACGAGGACCCGGAACTGCCCGCCGTGGCAAGCCTGGCCAAGGCGTTCTGCTCCGATGTCTGTCTGCACGCGACGGCGGAGAACATCCAGGTCCACGGGGGCATCGGCTTCACCTGGGAGCACCCGGCCCACCTGTATCTGAAGCGGGCCAAGACATCACAACTGCTGTTCGGCGATCCGGCGTACCACCGGGAACTGCTCGCACAGCGCATCGGGTTGGACAGCGGTACGAACGTGGTCGGAGGAGCGGTATGAAGGTCGACGGGAAGCTCAACGTGTGGCGTACCGCCGAGGTGGTCGAGGAGGCCCGGCACCACGAGAAGGCCGGCTACGACGGCCTGTGGGCCTCGGAGTCCAAGCACGACCCCTTCCTGCCGCTGCTGCTGGCGGCCGAGCACACCGACCGGCTTGAGGTCGGTACGGCCATTGCGGTGGCCTTCGCCCGCTCGCCCATGCAACTCGCGTACACCGCCCACGACTTGCAGACCTATTCCGGCGGACGCTTCGTGCTGGGCCTAGGCAGTCAGATCAAGCCGCACATAGAGCGGCGTTTCGCCATGCCCTGGAGCCGGCCCGCGGCCCGTATGCGGGAGTACGTGAGTGCGCTGCGTGCCATCTGGGCCGCCTGGAACGAGGGCGAGAAGCTGGACTTCCGCGGCGACTTCTACACGCACACGCTGATGTCCCCGTTCTTCTCTCCCCCTCCCGCTCCTGGCGGCGCGCCCCAGGTCTTCGTGGCCGCCGTCGGGGAGGCGATGACCCGGGTGGCGGGCGAGGTGGCGGACGGACTTCTCGCGCACGGCTTCACCACCGAGCGGTATCTGCGGGAGGTCACGCTCCCGACCGTCGAGGCCGGGCTCGCGAAGTCGGGCCGTACGCGCGGCGACTTCTCCGTCTCCCATCTGCTGCTGACCGCGACCGGCCGGACCGAGGAGGAGCTGGCCCGCGCGGTGGACGGCACCCGGCGCCAGATCGCGTTCTACGGCAGCACGCCCGCCTACCGCGGTGTCCTGGAACTGCACGGCTGGGGTGAACTCGGCGACGAGCTCAACGCGTTGTCGAAGTCGGACCGCGCCGACAAGTGGGAGGCGATGGGCGGGCTCGTCGACGACGACGTACTGCACACCTTCGCCGTGGTGGCGGAGCCGGAGCGCGTGGCGGCCGAGATCCACCGCCGGTACGGGGCGCTGGTCGACAGGGTGTCCTTCTACACCGCGTACGAGATCGACGCCGAGGTGTGGGAGCCGATCGTGCAGGAACTGCACGGCAGCTGACGGCTGTCTGTCAGTCGGTCACCGTCTGTCAGCCGAGCAGGTCCAGGACCGTCGTCATGGACCTGCTCTGCAGCAGATAGTCCTCGGCCTCCTGGAGGTGGACGCGCCACAGCTCCTCGGCGGCCTCGGCCCGGCGGGCGGCCACCAGCTCGACGAGCGCGCCATGGGCGCGGAAGCCGCGGCGGTTGGCCCGTATGTTCTCGGGGCTGCCGGCGTCGAGGTCGACGTGGGACCAGTTCGCCTGGTCGATGATGTGCCGGACCATGCCGTTGAGGACGCTCAGCGTCTCGTTGCCCGCGAGTTCCACGACGAGCGCGTGGAACTCCATGTGGGCACGGATGAAGGCCGACGGGTCGTCCATCAGCGCCTCGGCCTCGGTGACGGCGGCCCGCAGTCGCTCCAGGTCCTCGTCCGTGCGCCGCTCGGCGAGCAGCCCGGCGCACGGCGCCTCGATGACCGTACGGGCGTCGTACACGTCCTTGAGGGTCGTACCCCGGTATTCGAGGACCACTCCGGCGTAGCGGGCGGCGACGGTGCCCTCCGGGATCTGCACGCGCGCCCCGCCCCTGGCTCCCCTGCGCACACTGATCAGCGACTCCGACTCCAGTACCCGGAACGCCTCGCGCAGCGTCGGCCTGGAGACGGCGAACTCCTCCATCAGCGCCGTCTCGGCCGGCAGCGCCTCCCCCTCAGTCAGCTCCCCACGCACGATCTTGCGGCGCAGTTGTGCCGCCACCAGCTCGGCCATCTTGGGGACCCGTACCGGCGTGTTCGTCACCGCGCCCACCTCCACGCTCATTCGGTTGTCGGTCGCTCATGTCTCGTGTCCGGCACGAAGTACGGGAGCGTGATCGCGTCCGTGTACGGCCGGAAATCCACGCGTACGCGCATGCCGATGACGACGTCGTCCGGATCACCGGCGTCGACGTGCGAGAGCAGGGTCGCGCCGTCGTCGAGGTCGATCACGGCGAGCGCGAAGGGTGTGTCGAAGCCGGGGCCGGGCGCCCGGTGAACGACGGTCACTGAGTAGACGGTCCCGCGGCCCGTGCTGGGCACGTACCGCCAGTCCCGGGACATACAGCCGGGGCAGGCGGGTTCGGGCACGAAGAAGCGCAGGCCGCAGCTCGTGCAGCAGGGCACGACCAGGTCTCCACGACTCGCTGCGTCCCAGAACGGCCGGGACAGCGGGGTGGGGACGGGTACGGGCCGGCTCATCGGGTCCTCCCCAGCACGCTCATCTCGTAGTGCTGCGCCCCGGATCCGGCGTTGCCGACGACCGCCAGCTCCGCGCCCTCGACCTGGTGCACCGCGCTGCCGCGCAACTGGCGCACGGCCTCGACGACCTTGAGTGTCATCTGCTGCGTCCCGTTCCACGCGTATGCCAGGCAGCCGCCGTCCGGATTGACGGGATGCTTGCCGCCGACGGCGATGGCGCCACTGGCTGCCAGCGGTCCCCCCTCCCCCTCGCCGCACAGGCCGAGGATCTCCAACTGCCTGATGATCTCGAAGGAGTTGGGGTCGTAGAGGGAGAACACGTCCACGTCGTGGGGGCCGATGCCGGCCATCGCGTAGGCGCGGGCGGCGGCGTCGCGGCCGAGTTGCCCGACCTCCCAGTGCAGCGCCGGATTGGCGTACGCGGCCTGGTGGTACTCCATGCCTCCGCCGAGTACGGCGACGGGCGGGTGGGGCAGGTCGCGGGCTCGTTCGGCGGTGGTCACCACGAGTGCGGCGCCGCCTTCGCCGACGATGCAGCAGTCCAGCAGGTGGAAGGGTGTGGCGACCATGCGGGAGGCGAGCACGTCGTCGGCGGTGTACGGGCCGCGGCCGTACATCATCGCCTCGGGGTTGGTCGTGCCGTTGTTGCGGATCGTCGTGGCGACCTCGGCCAACTGGCGGGCCGTGGTGCCGTATTCGTGCATGTGCCGTGCCGCGACCAGCGCGAACTGCGCGACCACGTAGCTGCCCCACACGTCGGCGAACTCCAGCGGTACACCGGCCCCGACGGGGCCTGCCCCGCGGGCGACCAGCTTGCAGCCGCCGACCACGACGGTGTCCGCGAGTCCGGCCCGTACGGCCGCCGCCGCTTTCAGCAGGCCCCGGGAGCCCGCGTTGTCCAGCATCGAGTCGCTGGTCCAGCGCAGGTCCCTGCCGAGCATGCGGGCCCATGAGCTGCCTTCGCCGGGTACGCCGCCGGGGCCTGGCCAGTCGACCTGGGCTCCGTCGACGTCCGCCGGGGTCAGCCCGGCATCGGCGATCGCTCCGGACACCGCTTCGAGGGCGAGATCCATGGCGTCACGGTCGGGGAGGCTCAGCGCCTGTTCGGTGGCGTGGACGCCGACCACCACGGGCACGCGGTCGTTCACGAGGTCACCGTCCCGCGCCCAGCGTGTCGCCGCCGGGATAGCCGCCACCGCCGAACCGCTCGTCGAGTGCCTCGTAGTCCTTGGCGAAGTCCTTGGTGCGGGGCAGGGCCTCGACGAACTCCACCGTCTTCGGCTTCTTGTACGAGGCGATGCGCGACCGGCAGTGCTCGACGATGTCCGCCGCCGTGACCGGGTCGGCGCCTTCCCGGAGCACCACGACGGCCTTGACGTCCTGGGCCCAGCGTTCGTTGGGCACGCCGATCACGGCGGCCTCCTTCACCGCGGGATGGGACTCGACGCAGTTCTCCACCTCGGCGGGGAAGATGTTCTCGGCCGCCGACTTGAGCATGCGGGTCGTCGTCCCGAGGAAGCTGATCGTGCCGTCGGGCTCACGCCGTCCGAGGTCGGTGGTGTGCCACCAGCCGAAGCGGAAACGCTCCTCGTTGATCTCCGGCCGGTTCCAGTAGCCGAGGTGCACGAGGTCGCCGCGGACGCAGATCTCGCCGGCCTCGCCGATCGCGCACTCCTCGCCGGTGCTGTCCAGGATGCGTACGGCACTGAAGGGTCCCGGGCGTCCCGCGTTGCCGGTGCCCGAGCCGCCGTGGGCGCCGGTCACGGCGAACCCGGTCACCTCGGTCTGCCCGTAGCCACGGCCCTCGCCACCGCCGTTGCGGGTGAAGCGGCTCTGGTCGGTCGGCACGGTGCCCTGCCACAGGGGTGCGGCGACGCTGGCCCGCAGATGGGATAGGTCGTGGCCTGCCTCGCGGTTCAGGGCGACGAGCTGCGCGATGGTCGGGGGCATCAGATACGCGTGGGTGCACTGTTCCGCCGCCAGCAGCGGGAGCAGTTCCTCGGCGATCACGCGGCGGACGATGACGTTCTTGCCGCCGTGGACGAAGGCCGGGACGCCCCAGAACTGGTAGTTGCCGATGTGGAACATCGGTCCGGCGCCGAGGAAGGCGGCCTCCCGGCCGATGTCGCCCATCCAGGCGCTGCTCGTACCCATGGCGAGCAGGTTGCGGTGCGAGAGCATCGAGCCGGACTGCCGTCCGGTGATCGCGGCGGTGTAGATGACCAGGAGCGCGGAGTCCGGGTCGACGTCGATGGACGGGTCCTCGGGCGATCCGGAGGCCAGGAAGGACTCGTACGACTCGGGGCCTTCGGTGTCGTGTCGCAGCCACAACGCCCGGTGGTCGCTGCCCAGTTCGGCCCGCGCCTTGCCGACCGTGTCGCCGATCTCCTCGTCCTGCCAGACGACGACCTTGGGGTCGAAGTCCTCGACCGCGAACGCCATTTCGGGGGCTGCCCACCGCCAGTACCCGGGACAGACCATGGCTCCGGTCTTCGCCGCGGCACCGAGCAGCTCCCAGATCCGGAAGGAGTTCTGTCCCAGCCACAGGATGCGGTCGCCCGGCCCGACCCCGGCATCCGTGAGGGCGTGGGCGAGCCGGTTGGTGCGCTCGTCCAACTCGGGCCAGGTCAGCCGGACTTCGCCGTCCACGAGGGCGACGCCGTCGGGGAAGGACCTTCGGTGCTCGCGGATGATGTCGCCGAGCGTCATGCGGCGGGCGGAATGCATGCTCATGGCTCCAAAGGCTTCGGAAGGTGAGGGTCAGACGCGGCCGATGCCGACACCCTTGACGTTGATGAACTCCTCCAGGCCGGCCTTGCCGCCTTCCCGTCCGAATCCACTGAGGCCGACGCCGCCGAAGGGCGTGGCGGGCGAAGTGATGGGATTCGGCCCGGGGTTGACGTAGACGGTGCCGGCCCTCAGACGCGGCACCAGGCGGTTGACGCGCGCGATGTCACGGGTCTGGATGTAGGCGGACAGGCCGTACTCGCTGTCGTTGGCCAGGGCTACCGCCTCGTCCTCGGTGTCGAACGGGGTGATGGCCAGGACCGGGCCGAAGATCTCCTGCTGGGCGAGGTCGCTGCGGTTGTCGACGTCCGCGAAGATCGTCGGGGACACGAAGTAGCCGTCGGAGTCGATGCGTTCACCGCCGAACACGAGTCGGCCCGTGCCTCCCTCGACGGCCTTGTCGATCACGCCTTGGACCCGGTCGCGGGCGGCTTCGTTGATGAGGGGTCCTATGTACGTCGTCGGGTCGAGCGGATCGCCGACGGGCAGGTGGGCCACGACCCCGGTGACGCGCGCGACGACCTCGTCGTAGACCGGCCGCTCGACCAGCAGCCGGGTGGGCAGCGCGCAGCCCTGCCCGGTGTTGCTCATGGCGAAGGCGGCGCAGTACGGCACGACGGTGTCCAGGTCGGTGTCGGCGAAGAGCAGGTTGGCAGACTTGCCGCCCAGCTCGAACACGACGGGCTTGAGGCTCAGGGCCGCGTCGGCCATGATGCGGCGCGCGGTGGCGGGTCCGCCGGTGAAGGAGATCTTGTCGACCCCGGGGTGCGTCACCAGGGCGGCGCCCGCGTCGCCGAGCCCGGTGACGACGTTGATCACACCGTCGGGGATGCCCGCCTCTCGGGCGAGATCGGCGAAGAGCAGCGCGGAGAACGGTGTCGACTCGGCCGGTTTGATGACCACGGTGTTCCCGGCGGCGAGCGACGGCGGGACCTTCATCGCCAGCGACAGGGCGGGCGAGTTCCAGGTGATGATGTGGCCGATGACGCCGTAGGGCTCGGCGATGGTGTATTCGACGTTCTCGTGCGGGCTGTAGGCCGCGCCGACCATGCCCTCGATCTTGTCGGCCCAGCCGGCGTAGTACTCGGTCCACTCGGCGACGTGCGGTCCGACGCTCGAAGCCCAGCCGCCGATGCAGACGCCGTTCTCCAGCGGGCAGATCGCGGCGAAGTCGGCGATGTGGTCCCGGAGCAGCTGGGCGAAGCGGGTGAGCAGTCGGCGGCGCTCGGCGAAGCGCATGGTGCCCCACACCTCGAAGGCCTGGCGGGCGGCGGCCACGGCCCGGTCCACCTCGGCGGCACCCGCGAGGGGGATGAGCGCCTGGACCAGGCCGGTCGCCGGATTCCTGTGCTCGTAGAGGCCACCGCTGGTGTCGGTGATGTCCTTGCCGCCGATGACCAGCCTCGGCTGCGGCAGATCGTGCTCGGCTCTGTCCTGGTGCAGTTTCACATCGACCGTGACCACGGATGCCTCCTTGAAACCGTCCGGCGCCGTCCGCGCATCCAGGCTAAATAGCTAACCTATTTAGCCAAGGTAGTCAATGACTGAAGCAATGACTGGAGCACGTCCCGCCCCACGGGCTCACAGTCCGAGCGACCGCCCGATGATCTCCTGCATGATCTCCGAGGTCCCGCCGAACACCCGCTGGACCCGGCTGTCCCGCCAGATGCGGGCGATCTCGTACTCGTTGACGTAGCCGTAGCCGCCGAAGAGCTGCATACAGCGGTCGATGACCTCCCAGCCGGTCTCCGAGGTCCAGTACTTGGCCGCGGCCGCCTCTTCGGGGGTCAGCTCGCCCTGGAAGAGGGCCATGATGCAGCCGTCCACGTAGACCCGGGCGACGCCCAGCTTGGCCTTGATGTCGGCGAGGGCGAACCGGTTCGCCTGGAACTGTCCGATCGGCTGCCCGAAGGCCGTACGGGTCTTGGCGTACTCCAGCGCCAGCTCGTAGGCGCGCTCGGCCGCGGCGAGCGAGGAGACGGCGATGGCCAGCCGCTCGGTGGGGAGGTTGCCCATCATGTGATAGAAACCGCGCCCCTCCTGCCCTATGAGGTTCTCGACGGGGACGCGGACGTCGTGGAAGAACAGTTCGGCGGTGTCCTGGGCCTTCATCCCGACCTTGTCCAGCTTGCGCCCGCGCTCGAAACCCTCGGTGCCGCGCTCGACGACGATCAGGCTGATGCCCTTGTGCCCGGCGTCCGGGTCGGTCTTGCAGGCCACGATGACCAGGTCGGCCAGGATGCCGTTGGTGATGAAGGTCTTCGAGCCGTCGATGACCCATTCGTCGCCGTCCCGGCGGGCGGTGGTGCGGATGCCCTTGAGGTCGGACCCGGCGGCCGGCTCGGACAGCGCGAGCGCGCAGATGGTCTCGCCACTGACCACTCCGGGCAGCCAACGGGCCTTCTGTTCCGGGGTGGTGAGGTGCATCAGATAGGGCGGAATGACGTCGTTCTGCAGCCCGAGGCCGATGCCGACCGAGCTGGTGGCGGCCATCTCCTCCGCCATGATGGCGTTGTAGCGGAAGTCCCAGATCCCCTGCCCGCCGTACTCCTCCGGGAACTGCCAGCCGATGAGCCCGGCCTTGCCCGCGGCCGCCCACGCGGCCCTGCCCACCTGGCCGTCCCGCTCCCACCGCTCGGTGTTCGGGGCGCATTCACGCAGGTAGAAGGTGCGGGCGGTGTCCCGGAACAGCTCGTGCTCCGCGGTGAAGATCGTACGGCGCATGCTCGACTCCACTCATGCATCTCGCTTATTTAGCTGAAGTAGTTATACGATAGCGCTGTATCGGTGGCTGGGCGAGGGAGGGCGCGTGAGCGTACGGGACAAGGTGGCACTCGTCACCGGAGCGGGCCGCGGCATCGGCGAGGCGATCGCCGACCGACTCGCCGCCCAGGGGGCCTCGGTCGCTGTCTGCGACCTGGACCAGGAGGCCGCAGTGAAGGTCGCCGCCGGACTCGCCGAACGGCATTCCGTCCACGCGACGGGCGTCGGCGTGGACATCTCGGACAGCGTGGCCGTGCGCTCGGCCGTCGAGCTGGTGAACGCCGAACTCGGCCCGGTGGACATCCTGGTCAACAACGCGGCCGTCGACGTCATCGGCCGCTTCGTCGACAGTACCGAGGAGACCTGGGACCGGATCATCGCGGTCAATCTGCGGGGCACCCTCACCATGACCAGGGCCGTGCTCGACTCGATGACCGAGCGCGGCGGCGGCCGGATCGTCCTCATCGCCTCGGACGCCGGCCGGGTCGGCTCGTCCGGCGAGGTGGTGTACTCCGCCACGAAGGGCGGGGTCATCGCCTTCGGCAAGGCACTGGCCCGCGAGGTCGCCCGGCACGGCATCACCGTCAACAGCGTCTGTCCGGGGCCGACCGACACCGCCTTGCTCGGCCAGGTCGCCGAGTACAGCCAGAAGATGTACGACGCGACCGTGCGGGCGATCCCGCTGCGCCGCGTCGCCCGGCCCACCGAGATCGCCGGAGTGGTGGCCTTCCTCGCGTCCGACGACGCCGCCTACATGACCGGGCAGACGCTCTCGGTCAGCGGCGGCCTCACGATGGTCTGAGGTGAGCACCGTGCTGAACGTCGAACTCCGCGACAGACTCGCCGTGTTGACCCTGGACCGGCCCGGACAGCTCAATGCCGTCGGCTCCGAAACGGTCGACCGGCTCGCACAGGCACTAAACGACGTACGCGACAACGACGACGTCCGCGCCCTGGTCCTGACGGGAGCGGGCCGCGCCTTCTCGGCCGGGGCCGACATCAGCGAGATCGAGTCGTTCACGGCACCCGGGCAGTTCCGAGCCTTCGTGGAGCGCCTGACCGATGTGTACGCGCTTCTGGAGGAATTCCCCAAGCCGTCGGTCGCGGCCGTCCACGGGTTCGCGTTCGGCGGCGGTCTCGAGCTGGCGCTCGCCTGTGACCTGCGGGTCGTTGAGCGGGGTGCGCGGCTCGGCCTGCCCGAGATGAAGCTCGGCGTTCTGCCGGGCGCGGGCGGCACACAGCGGCTGCCGCGACTGCTGCCTCCCGCGATCGCCAAGCAGATGATCCTCACCGGCGAGCCGATCGACGCGGAACGGGCCTGGCAGCTCGGTCTGGTCAACGAACTGACCGAGCGCGGCGGAGCACTCGCCGCCGCCGAAGCGCTGGCGGCCACGCTGACGGCCGGGGCACCGCTGGCGCTCGCGGCGGGCAAACGGCTGATCGACCACGGGCTCGGCATGGACCTGGAGACGGCGATCGCGTACGAGCGCGAGACCGTCTCCGTGCTGTTCTCCACCGAGGACCGGGCCGAGGGGCTCAAGGCTTTCCGCGAGCGCCGCCCAGGAGACTTCCGCGGCAGGTAGCGGGCGTCCCGGACGACTCACCCGACAGATCCCTGACTGATCCCGACTGATCCGAACCGGTGTGGAGGTGGTGGACCGTGCGGCCACTGGAGGGCATTGCCGTCGTCGAGCTGGGCATGTGGGTGGCGGCGCCTGCCGCTGCCACCATGCTCGCCGACTGGGGCGCCGATGTGGTGAAGGTGGAGGCTCCGACCGGTGACCCCAACCGGTACACCCTCCGGCACGTCGGTCAGGACATCGACAGCGCGCCCCCGTTCGAGACCGACAACCGCGGCAAGCGCGGGATCGTCCTCGACCTGCGGTCGGACGAGGGCAAGGACGCGTTGGAGCGGCTGCTGGAGCGCGCCGACGTCTTCGTCACCAATCTCCGCCCCGGCGCCCTGGAACGCCTGGGCCTGGCACCGGACGAGCTAAGCGCCCGCCATCCCCGCCTGGTCATAGGCACGTTGACGGGCTACGGCTGGACGGGCGCCGAGCGCGACCGGGCCGGATACGACGTCTCCGCCTTCTGGGCCCGGCCCGGCATCGCCGCCATGCTCAACCCGGCCGGAGAGCCGCCGCCCGGCATCCGCCCCGGCCTCGGCGACCGTACGGCGGCGTCCAACCTGGTGGCGGGGGTGCTGGCCGCCCTGCTGCGGAGAGGTCGCACGGGTGAGGGCGGCGTGGTCGACGTGTCGCTGCTCCGCTCCGGCACGTACGCCAATGGCAACGACCTGGCCCTGCAGAACTTCTTCGGCAAGCGCGGGCGTACCCGACACCGCACCGAGCACGAGTCCCCGCTCTACAACTCCTACCGGGCCTCCGACGACCGCTGGTTCTGGCTGGTCGGTCTCGAGGGCAACCGCCACTGGCCCGGCGTCGTCAAGGCACTGGGCCGCGAGGACCTGGCGACGGACGAGCGGTTCGCGTCCGGCAAGGCCCGGCGTGGCCACGTACGCGAGCTGATCGCCGTGTTCGACGAGGAGTTCGCGCGGCGCCCGCTGGACGAGTGGGCGGAGCGGTTCGACGCCGAGGGCGTGTGGTGGGCGCCCGTGCAGACCCTGGCGGAGGTGTCGGCCGATCCGCAGGCGGAGGCGGTCGGGGCGTTCGTCGAACAGCCCGGCATGGGTGACGCTCCGATGCTGCGGACGGTGGCGACACCCGTCGCCTTCTGGGGCGTCGACGACAAGCCACGCGGGGGCGCGCCGACACTCGGCGAGCACACCGACGAAGTACTCCGCGAACTCAACTGACCCGACAGATCTGCTCAGGAGGTACGGCGTGGGCATCCTCGACGACAAGGTCGCCATCGTCACCGGCGGCGGGAGAGGGCTGGGGCGCGCGCACTGCCTGGCGCTCGCCGAGGCCGGCGCGACCGTGGTGGTGAACGATCTCGGCTCCGGCGTGCACGGCGAACGGACGGGCGACTCCCCCGCCGACGACGTCGTCGCCGAGATCACCAAGCTCGGCGGCCGGGCCGTCGCCAACCACGCCTCGGTGACGGACTGGGCTGCGACCGAGACCATGGTCGCGGACACCGTCGCGGAGTTCGGCCGCCTCGACATCGTCGTGAACAACGCGGGGATCGTGCGCGACCGCATGCTGTTCTCGATGAGCGAGGCCGAGTTCGACGCGGTGATCGCCGTGCATCTCAAGGGCACCTTCGCGCTGACGCGGCACGCCTGCGCGTACTGGCGCGAGGCGTCGAAACGGGGTGAGCGTGTCGCCGGCCGCGTGATCAACACGACGTCCGGGACCGGCCTGTTCGGCAACCAGGGCCAGTCCAACTACGGCGCCGCGAAGGCCGGGATAGCAGGGCTCACCGTCCTGACCGCCCTGGAGATGCGCCGGTACGGCGTCACCGCGAACGCCGTGTCACCGATCGCGGCCACGCGGATGACGGACGGGCTGGACGTCGGCGCGTCCCTCCAGGCCGTCGACGGCTTCGATCCGCGCGATCCCGCCAACGCCTCCGGTGTCGTCGTCTACCTGGCCTCCGACACCTCGGCCTGGCTGACCGGCCAGGTCCTGCGCATCGAGGGCAACCGGCTGAACCGCCTGCAGGGCTGGACCGTCGCCGGCGTCCACCCCAGCCGGTCCGGCGAGGCACTCACGTACGACGAACTCGTCGACGCCGTGCCGCAGTTGTACGGGGTCGCCCCCGCCGGCCGGGCCACCGGAGTGGGCCAGTGAAGGCCCGAGGCAGCCGGGGCGGCCACGACGTCGCCGCACTCGTGCTGCGCGCGACGCTCGGCCCGATGCTCTTCGCGCACGGCTGGAACAAGGTCGCCGGGCCGGGCGGGCTCAAGGGCACGACGGGCTGGTTCGAGGCACTCGGCCTGAAGCCGCCCGAGGTGCACGCCCGGATGGCCGCCGGGACCGAGATGGCGGCGGGCGTGGGCATCACCCTGGGCGCGGCCAACCCCCTCCCGGCGGCGGCAGCCGTCGGCCTGATGGCCGTGGCGGCCCGGACCGATCACCGCGGCAAGGGCTTCTTCGTCTTCAAGGGCGGCTGGGAGTACGTCGGTGTCGTGGGCGGCGCGGCCGTCGCACTGGCGGCGCTGGGCAACGGCAGGTACTCGCTCGACGGGCTGCTGCGACGCCAACGCGCGGGTGTGGGGCCCGCGTTGCTGGCCGCGGGCATCGGCACGGCGAGCGCCGCCGCACTGCTGGCCGTGTGTTACCGGCCGGAGCGGAAGCCGGACGAGACACAAACAGATCACTGAAACAGATCACTGATTACAACCAGGGCTATCAGGACTATCAGGGAGTCGACATGGACGCGGCTGACTTCAGCGCGGTGCTGTCCGAGGTCCGGCGCTTCGTCCGGGAGCGTGTCGTGCCGCTCGAGGCGGAGATCGACGAGAAGGACGAGATGCCCGCGGACATCCGCGAGGCGGCCAAGAAGATGGGCCTGTTCGGCTTCGCGCTGCCCGAGGAGTACGGCGGGCTGGGGCTGTCGATGTACGAGGAGGCCCAGCTCATGTTCGAGCTCGGCTACACGACCCCGTCCCTGCGGTCGATGTTCGGGACCAACAACGGCATCGCGGGTCATGTCCTCATGGTCGGCGGCACGGAGGAGCAGAAGGCCGAGTGGCTGCCGAGGATCGCCTCCGGTGACGTACTGGCGTCGTTCGCGCTCACCGAGCCCGAGGCCGGGTCCGACCCGTCGACGCTGACCACGCGCGCCCATCGGGAAGGCGACGAGTGGGTGATCAACGGCGCCAAGCGGTACATCACCAACGCTCCGCTCGCCGACGTCTTCATGGTCTTCGCCCGCACCGACCCCGACGCGCCACGCACGCGTGGGATCTCCACGTTCCTGGTGCCGGCCGGTACGCCGGGCCTCACCGTGGCTCCGAAGGACCACAAGATGGGCCAGTTCGGCGCTTGGACGGCGGATGTGTTCTTCGACGACGTACGGGTACCGGCGTCCGCGCTCGTCGGTGGCGAGGACGGCCTGAACCGGGGCTTCGGCACGGCGATGGGCTGCATCGCGCACGGCAGGGTGCACATCTCTGCGCTCTGCGTGGGCATGGCCGAGCGGCTGGTCCACGAGTCGGTCGAGTACGCCGGCACCCGCCGCCAGTCCGGCAGGCTGATCGGTTCCTTCCAGCTGGTCCAGGGCCTGGTCGCCGACTCGATGACCGACTACTACGCCGGACGCGCCACGGTCCTGGAGGCCGCCCGCGCCTTCGACGCGGGTACGGACACCAAGATCGGCCCGTCCTGCACGAAGTACTTCGCCAGCGAGATGGTGTGGCGGGTCGCGGACCGCGCGGTGCAGATCCACGGCGGCGCGGGCTATATGCGCGGGGTCGCCGTCGAGCGCTTCTACCGCGACGCCCGTCTCTTCCGTATCTACGAGGGCACGAGCCAGGTGCAGCAGGTGATCATCGCGAAGGCGCTGCTGGGAAGTGCGACACAAGGTTGAATCGAACACCAACTCGCCATTTTCGCAAGGATGTTGGGATAGTCTCCCGCTGACCGACGTCAGTCGCGCACGCCGCGCTCGTCGCACATGTCACGCGAGAGACCGGGATCCACCATGACTGACCCCCAGCTCAACCGGTCCGTCGCGCTCGCCTACGCGGCGGTCGGCATGGACCCGCCGGCCCCGGTCCCGCTCCGGAAGAACGATCCCGCACGGGTCGGCCCCTATGTGCTGATGTCACGGCTGGGCAGCGGCGGGATGGGCCGGGTCTATCTGGGCCGGGACACCGTCGGCGGGACGGGAATGGCCGCGGTCAAGGTGATCCGGTCCGAATACGCGGAGGATCCCCTTTTCCGAAAGCGCTTCGAGCGCGAGGTCGGTGCGCTGGACCGTGTCCAGGGGGCGCACATCGTACGGCTGTTGGGCAGTGGCTTCGACGAGGACCTGGTGTGGGTGGCCACCGAGTACGTCCCGGGGCCGACGCTCGACGAAGTCGTCACCGCGCGCGGGCCGATCGACGCGACGGTGGCCTGGCGGCTGATGGCCGACATGGGGCGTGCGGTCGAAGCCATCTGGCGCGCGGGGATCGTCCACCGTGACCTCAAGCCGTCCAATGTGATCCTGGCGGCCGACGGTGCTCGCGTCATCGACTTCGGTGTCGTCCAGGCCACCGACGGCGCCTCGATCACCGTCACGGGCCAGAACGTGGGCACGCCCGCCTTCATGTCCCCGGAACAGGTCAGGGGCAACGAGGTGACCGCCGCCTCGGACATCTTCGCGCTGGCTTCCGCCCTCGCCTTCGCCGTCACCGGGCGGGCGCCGTTCGGCGAGGGAACGGGTGTCGACGTCCTGCACCGGGTGGCCTTCGAACCGCCGCGGGAGGAAGTCCTCGCCAAGGTGGCGGCCGTCGATACGGAACTGGCCGAGTTCATCCGTGCCTGTCTGGACAAGGATCCTCTGAGCCGCCCATTACCGGAGGCGGTCTTCAGGACCGCCATCGGGCACCAGCTGCCGGCCCCGGACGGGCAGCCTCCCCGGTCCGCCCCCAAGTGGGCTCCACCGCACACCGGACAGCCCGCCGTCCTCGCCGCGGCCCCGCCCGTGGATCCCTCCTCCACCAGCTCTGTCGCGTCCGTCGCCCCTGCCGCGCCGACGCCCGGAAGGCGCAGAAGGCCGACGCCCGGGAAACGCAGAAAACTGATGGCGGGCACCGCTGCCCTGGCGGGCGTCCTGGTCGCCGGGGGCATCACCGTCGCCCTTCTGCGGCAGGGCGACACCGCACCCTCGGCCGGCCCCGGGCCGGAGGCGTCGTCGGCCGTGACGGAGAACCCGGTCTCGGTGCCCACCAGTTCACAGAAGGCGCCCACGGCCACTCCGTCGAAGACGGGCCCCGACCAGGCGGCGGAGAAGTCCCCCAGCGGCGGGGGCTCACGGGATCCCGCGACGCTGGACATCCGGACCGCCCCCTGTCCCGCCGAGATCACGTCGGGATCCCAGGGCGTCTGCGTCGAGGCACTGCAGATGCTGCTCGTAGGGCACGGCCGGCGCGTCACCGTCGACGGGCGGTTCGGGGAGGCGACGGGCACCGCGGTCAGGGCTCTCCAGAGCGAGGCCGGCATCACCGTCGACGGGAGGGTCGGCGGGACGACCAAGAAGCTGCTGTACGGCAAGCCGCCAGGGCCGGTAAAGGCCGGCTCGGTCACGGTGACCCAGAGCGTCAATGGGGCGTCGGTCGCCCGGTGCCTCGACATCCGCGAGCCGGACGCACAGGTGTGGGGATGCCAGGGCACGGCCACCCAGAAGTGGGCGCTGTACCGGGTGTCCGGTCAGGACTCCCAGTACCTCGTCGTCAACCAGGGCAGCCACCTCTGCCTGGACTCCGGCACGGGGAGCCAGAACGGCCAGCAGATCCGGGCCAGGAACTGCGACGGGAAGAGCGCCCAGAGATGGCGGCTCGGTGGCGGCGGAGCACTGGTCGGCGTCCCGAACGGCCTCTGCCTGGACGCGGAGGCCGAGACCTCCGGCCAGGACGGTCAAAGGGTGCAGGGCTGGGGTTGCGCGGGCAACACCAACCAGGCGTGGAACTGGTCCTGACGCGGCGTCGACTTCAGATGCCGAGCCGGTCCAGCAACCGCTCGTGGTACACCGCCGGGCCGCCGAAGAGCAGCTGTGAGGACTTGGCCCGCCGGAAGTACAGGTGGGCGGGGTGCTCCCAGGTGAAACCGATGCCGCCGTGGACCTGGATGTTCTCCATGGCCGCGAACACGTAGGCCCGTGAGCAGCACGCGTGGGCGACGGCGGCGGCGACCGGGAAGTCCGGAGCGCCCTCGGCGGCCAACTGCGCCGCCTCGCGGGACGCGGCCTCGGCCAGCTCCACCTGCACGAGCATGTCCGCGCACTTGTGCTTGACCGCCTGGAAGGAACCGATCGGCCGGCCGAACTGATGCCGCGTGCGGGCGTAGTCGGCGCTCATCTCCAGACACCGACGGGCCCCGCCCGCCTGCTCTGCGGCCAGTCCGACCGTGGCGATGTCCAGGACCTTCGTCATGACGCGCCCGCCCGCCCCGTCCGCGCCCACGAGCGTCGCGGGCACGGCGTCGAACGTCAGCCGGGCCATCGCGCGGGTGGCGTCCAGGGTCTCCATCGGTTCGGCTGCCAAACCGGCGGAAGTCCGCTCCACCGCGAAGAGCGACGGACCGGCGACGGTACGAGCGACCACGAGGATCAGTTCGGCCGTCGTACCGTCGATCACGAAGGACTTGCGGCCGCTCAGCCGCCAGCCTCCGTCCCCGTCAGGCACCGCGCGGGCGGAGATCAGGGCGGGGTCCCAGGAGCCACCGTCCTCGGCGACAGCGAGGGCCGCGGTGGTCCGCCCGGCCGCGATGCCGGGGAGATGACGCGCGCAGGCGCCCTTGTCGCCGGAGGCAAGCAGGGCCTGGACCGCGAGCACGACCGTCGAGTAGAAGGGTGAGCAGAGCAGGGCGCGGCCCATCTCCTCCAGGACGACGCCCAGTTCGACCGGGCCGAAGCCGTCGCCGCCGTACTCCTCGGGGATCACCAGGCTCGGCAGCCGCAGCTGGTCGGCCGCTTGGGCCCACACGTCGAGGTCGAAGCGCGGCTCACTCTCCATGAGCTTGCGGACCGCTTCCTCAGGAGACCTGGCTTCCAGGAACTCCCTTACGGAAGACCGGAGTTGCCTCAGCTCGCTTTCGTCGGCGCTCATGCGCGTGCCTCCTTCGGCAGACCGAGGACCCGTTCCGCGAGGATGTTCTTCATGATCTCCTCGGTGCCGCCGAGGATGCGCAACGCCGGGGTGGCCAGGAGGAGTTCGGACCAGGCGTACGTGCCCCACTTGCCGGTGTCGGCGATGAGCCGGGGTCCGAGGCAGTCCGCGATGAAGTGGGCGGCCCTGGTGAGGTTCTGACCGTACATCAGCTTGGCGACGGACCTCTCCGGGCCAGGTGTGACGCCGGCCCGCAGGGTGCGCAGGGCGCGCGTGTTGAGGTGTTCGGTGGCCATGGCGTCCACGAGGAGTTCGGCGAGACAGGCGCGCAGGGCGCGGTCGTCCCAGGTCCAGGTGGCACGCATCAGTGCCGAGAGCCGGTCCGGGGACAGGGCGGCGGCGACCGGGCCCGCGCCCTCGCTGCCGACCGTCGCGCGCTCGTTCATCAGGGTGGTCAGGGCGACGGTCCAGCCACCGTCGACCTCGCCGAGGCGGTGGTCGTCGGGGACGCGAACGTCGGTGAGGAACACCTCGTTGAAGTCGGCGCCGCCGGTCATCTGCCTGAGCGGCCGGACCTCGACACCGGGGGCGTCCATGGGGACCAGGAAGGCCGTGATGCCGCGGTGCTTGGGCGCGTCCGGGTTCGTACGGGCCAGCGCGAGGCCGATCTGGCTGTGCTGGGCGACCGACGTCCACACCTTCTGCCCGTTGAGCACCCAGTCCTCGCCGTCACGGACGGCCTTCGTCGCCACGCTCGCCAGGTCCGATCCCGCGCCCGGCTCACTGAACAGCTGGCAGGCGATGGCGTCCCCGCGGTACATCGCGGGCAACCAGCGGTCCTTGATGCGGGGTTGGGCGTGGGCGAGGATCGTCGGGCCGATCATGCCCAGACCGATCACGCTCAGCGTGCCGGTGTCCGCGACGTCGTACTCGGACTCGATGGCGTCGTAGAGCAGGTCGTGGACCGGGGTGAGGCCACGGCCGCCGTACTCGGGCGGGCCGGTGATCCAGCCGAAGCCGTTCTCGTGGCGGATCCGCTGCCAGTCCCTCGCCCGTTGCACGTGTTCGCGCTCCTCCTCCGGCGGGAGGCTGCTGAAGTACGCCATCGTGTCGTCGCCCTCGCCCCAGGTGAAGGCGGTGCGGTCGGGGGCCTTCGCCGCGTGTGCGTCGAGGAAGTGGCGCGCCTCGGCGGTGAAGTCCTGCATGTCATGTTCCATCGCGGGTCCCCTGCTGCTTTCAGGTCGAGAGGATCGTGACCGCCGACACGCCCGGCGCGCCGTACAGGTGGGTGTAACCGACGCGCGGTGTGCCGGGGATCTGCCGGGTGCCCGCCGTGCCGCGCAGTTGGAGCACGATCTCGTGGATCTGGCGCAGGCCGGAGGCGCCGATGGGCTCGCCGTTGCCGAGCAGACCGCCGTCCGTGTTGACCGGGAGCCGGCCGCCGATCTCGGTGGCGCCCTCGGCGATGAGGCGTTCCTGTTCGCCGTCCTTGCAGAGGCCGTTCTCCGCCATGTGGATGATCTCCGATCCGGCGTCGGTGTCCTGGAGCTGGGCGACGTCGACGTCCTCGGGTCCGATGCCGGCCCGTTCGTACGCCTCGCGGGCGGCATCCACGGTCGGGCTCTCCACGAGCTCCCCGACGGGGAACGACGGGCTCTGCACCTCGAAGGCGCCGAGCCTGCGGCTGCGCAGGGAGGTGGACCGGATCCGTACAGGCGTGGACGTGTACTTGTGGGCCTGGTCAGCTCGGCACAGCACGAGGGCCGCGGCGCCCTCGTCCGGGCCGCAGTACATGTACTGGCGGAGCGGGTGGTTGAGGACCGGGGAGGCGAGGATCTCCTCCGGTGTGAGGGGAGTTCGGCGCCAGGCCTTCTCGTTTCCGGCCGCGTTGCGGAAGTTCTTCGACGCCACGCGCGCGAGCGTCTCGTGGGAGATGCCGTGGTCGTGCATATAGCGGTTGATCTTCATGCCGAAGAAGTGGGTGGTGAGAAAGAGCCCGGTCTGCCCGTACCAGGAGGGGATACCGGCCACGGAGGGATCCGCGGCGAACGCGCCGCGCGGGTGTTTGTCCATACCGATGGCGATGGTCAGGTCGTGCTCGCCGGTCTCGATGGCCCGGGCCGCAAGAGCCACCGCCGTACCGGCCGTGGCGCAGCCGTTGAACACACCGCGCAACGGAACGCCCGTCAGGCCCAGTTTGCCGACGATCGCGTCCGGGTTCGCGACCTCGAAGCTGCCGACGTAACCGCCCTGGATCTGCGGCCAGGTCACGCCCGCGTCGGCGAGCGCCAGCCGCACGGCGTCCGCGCCCATGTTCATGGCGGGCTTGCCGGGAAACCGGCCGAAGGGGTGGAGCCCCACCCCGATGATGACGGCCTCGGTCATGACGCCTCCTCCTCGACCGGCTCTGCCTGGGCAAACTTCCCGGCCTCGGCGGGCTCTTCGACTTCGGCGGACTCTTCGACCGGGGCGAACGCGAACGTCATGACCTCGGTGCCGTCGTCCCGCACGGCATAGGGCACGAGCGTCAGCCGCATGTCCTGCCCGATCCGCAGCTTCTCCGGGTCGGGCTCGGTGAGACGGGCCTCGACCAGCAGCTCGCCGACGAGTTCGACGTAACCGACCGCGTACGGCTCGAAGTTCTCGGGGCCGTCGTACGGCGGGGACGGCGGGCGGAAGTTCTGGGTCGTGTACGTCCACAGCGTCCCGCGGTCCGCGAGCAGCCGTATCCTCGACTCGTCGCTCGCGCACCTGACGCAGTCCGAGGCCGCCGGGAAACTCACCAGACCGCACGCCGTGCACTCGGAACCGATGAGCCGGAGGGGTTCGGATTCGGAGGAGGGCCAGGTGAACAGGCCCTCGGTGACCGGTAGTTGCGTTGTCGTCATGTCACGCCCCGTTCCGGTTGCCGAGGGCGTCGGCGTTCGGAGCCGCCTTGGCCACGAGGTTCGGGACGACGGAGGACAGCTCCTCCGGAGTCCACCGGGTCTCGGCACTCGCGCCGGGGCCGTTGACCCAGCCCTCCAGTACGGTGATCCGGTTGCCGACGACGCCGAACACCCGGCCGGTGACCTCGCGCGACGCCGCCGAGCCCAGCCACACCACAAGCGGCGAGATGGCCTCCGGGGTCAGGTCCTCGCTCTCGGCGGCCCGCTTCATCATCTCGATGTCCTCGGTCAGCCGGGTGAGCGCGGTGGGCGCGATGGCGTTCACCGTCACGCCGTAGCGGGCGAGTTCGGCCGCGGCGATGACGGTGAGGCTCGCGATACCGGCCTTGGCCGAGCCGTAGTTCGACTGGCCCGGGTTGCCGAAGATGCCGGACGGAGACGTCGTGTTGATCACCCGGGCGTCGTTGTCGTGACCGGACTTGGCCCGCACCCGCCAGTACGCGGCCGCGTGGTGCAGGGTCGCGAAGCTGCCCTTGAGATGGACGGCGAGCACACTGTCCCAGTCCCGCTCGGTCATCGACACGATCATCCGGTCGCGGAGGATGCCGGCGTTGTTGACCAGCACATCGAGGCCGCCATAGGTGTCCACGGCCTGCTGGACGAGCCGGCCGGCGCCCTCCCAGGTGGAGATGTCGTCCGTGTTGGCAACCGCCACGCCGCCCGCTTCGACGATCTCGTCGACCACGGTCTGGGCGGGCCCGGCCGAGGCGCCCCCTCCGTCGCGTGAGCCGCCCAGGTCGTTGACCACGACCTTCGCGCCGTGCGCGGCGAACGCCAGGGCGTGTGCCCTGCCGATCCCGTTGCCTGCCCCGGTGACGACCACGACACGGCCGTCGACCACTCCTTCGGACATCCTCAACTCCTTGCTGAATACGGCGCTGAATACGGCGAGTTGGCATCGCCGAGCAGTACGCGCGGGTCCTCGCTGCCGCAGGCGCACCTGCCGGTGACGACACGGCCCGCGATATCGAGCGGTGTCTCGGGGAGCAGCGAGGCACGCCCTTCCCCCGCCGCGACGTACAGCTGTCCGTCCGCGCGCTCGCCGACCCGCCATTCGGCGCCGTTGACGTGCGCTCCGCACCGCTCGGGGCACTCCAGCGCGAGAGCCGGTCCCACGGCGGAGATCAGACAGGCGGACACACCCACCCCGCGGAGTATCGGCACGGCCGCGGGCCGGGCCAGTACGAGGGACGTCGAGCGGAACATGTCACCCAGGTCAGCCGTTCCGGCGAGCCCTTCCAGGGTCTCCGCCGACAGGCCGATCACCGCGTGCGGGTCCAGTTCGCGGTGGAAGACCGAGGTGCGGCGGTGGTCCCAGCCCATCGCCTCCGCGATGCCGTAGGTCACCTTGAGCGACCGCAGTGCGCCGATCACCGCATGACCCCAGAAGCCCTCGAAGCCGGAGGTGGTCAGCAACGCCCGCTGTCCGGCGGCCAGTCCGTGCTCCCACAGCCGCGCGGTGACCCAGTCGGTGTCGCGGGCGAGTTCCGCCCAGGTCAGCTCCATGTCCCGCATGCCGTCGGCGGTGGGGAAACGTACGAGGTAGGCCAGTTCGGGCCGTTCGAGTGTCCTGGCGCGGGCCAGAGTGTCGGCGCGGGCCATCAACTCTTCACCACCCGGGGGAACTTGGCGACGCTGGTCATGGTCTTCAACAGGTCCTCCTCGGTGCGCATGTCGAGCACCGGCTTGACTCCGGTCCGCTCGCGCACGGCCTCGCCGAGTCGCCCTGCCAGGGCGTCGACATCTGCGGTGAGTCCCGGGTCGTAGCCGACGCGGAGCCGCAGTTCGTCGACCTCGCGCCGGTCCCGGACGATCTGGAACACCCCTGACGCCGTCTCCGGCTGATCCTCCACGGCCAGCCAGATGTCGCGCAGGACCACGGAACGACCCTGGACCAGCGTCTCGTCGCCGCGCCGCCCGGCCACCCACATCCGGGCGTGGGTACGCCCGCAGCCGCAGCGGTCCCCCGAGAGGCGGACGAGGTCCTCGCTGCGGTAGCGGATCAGCGGGGCGGCCCGGTTGTCCAGGTCGGTGGCGACCAGTTCGCCGAGGTCCGTCTCCGGGACGTCACGCCATCCGCCCTGTTCGTCGACCTCGACGCACTCCGCGAAGACGGTGTCCTCCCAGAGGTGGAAGCCGTCGTGCTCCCGGCACTCCCAGGCGGTGCCGGTGTCGGCCGCGCTGGTGTACTCGTAGACGTCGATGCCCCAGTCGTCGCGGATCCGCTCGCGCATCTTCCGGCTGAGGGGCTGTCCGGCGCACGAGGCGCCCTTGAGGGAGGAGAACGCCTCCTTGAGGTCCGTCGTCTCGGCGAGGTGCTCCAGCTCCACCATCTGCGGATACATCATCTGCAGATAGGCCGGCCGGTAGGTGCGCAGGGCGTCGACGACCTCGTTCATCTTCCCGAGCCAGGTGTCCACCTCGATCACCACGGCGCCGAGCGCCTGGTAGCCGGGGTCCATGAGGTTCCGGAAGGTGCCGGGCGGGCTCAGCACCCGGTCCCCGGGCCTGAGGCCGAGCTCCCAGAGGTCACGCACCTGCGCGGTGACCAGGGGCGGTGCGTCCTCCCAGATCTCGGCGAAGAACTCCGGGTCGCCGGTGGTGCCGGAGCTGGAGGAGACGGAGGTCAGCCCTTCGACGGGAACGCAGAGCAGACCGCCGAAGGGATCGCCGGTACGGGCCCGGTGGGCACGCACCATGTCCTTGGTGATGAACGGTATGCGCGCCCGGAAGTCCTCCAGGCAGCGGATGTCACGTGGGTGCACCCCGTGCTCGTCCCAGAGCTCGCGGTAGAAGGCGGAGTTGCCGTAGGCGTACTCGACGAGTTCCACGACCCGTTCTTCCTGCCGCGCCCTCAGCTGGTCGCGGGGCATGGTCTCCACCTGTGGCTCGAAGTACCTGTCCCCGGTGTCCCTGTCACCGCCCATGGCGCCTCCTCGCGGCTCGGCTGCCCAGATCTTCCAGCTATCAGCACAATCAGTCAACCAATTCGACGGATTTTCGGGAGACTCTCGCGCTCCCGCGATCCATATAGTTAACTATTAGCACTCATTAGACCTTCGGGAGAGCACGGAGAGAACACTGTGAAGATCGTTGTCTGCGTGAAGCACGTGCCCGACGCCACGGCGGACCGCACCTTCACCGAGGAGGGGAGCACCGACCGCGAGTCGGTCGACTCCCTGCTGTCCGAACTCGACGAGTACGCCGTCGAGCAGGCCCTGCGGATCGCCGAGTCGGGCGTCGACGCCGAGATCAGCTACCTGACCGTCGGCCCCGACGACGCGAAGGACGCCCTGCGCAAGGCGCTCGCCATGGGCGGCGACTCGGCGACCCATGTGAGCGACGAGGACATCGAGGGCAGCGACGCCTTCGGCACCTCACTCGTGCTGGCCAGGGCGATCGAACGGCACGGCTTCGACCTCGTGCTGTGCGGGATGGCCTCGACGGACGGCACCATGGGCGTCGTCCCGGCGCTGCTGGCCGAACGGCTCGGGGTCCCAGCCGTCACCCATGTCGAGGAGCTGACGGTCGAGGACGGCACGGTCACCGGCCGCCGCGAGGGCGACTCCGCGACCGTCCGGGTCCAGGGCACACTTCCCGCCGTCGTGTCGGTGACCGACCGCTCCGGCGACGCCCGCTACCCCTCCTTCAAGGGGATCATGGCCGCGAAGAAGAAGCCCTTGGAGACCCTCGACCTCACCGACCTGGGCATCGACGCCGGGCAGGTGGGCCCGGCCGGGGCACGGTCGGCCGTGGACACCGCGACCAGGCGCCCGCCGCGCTCCAAGGGGGAGATCGTCGCCGACGACGGTACGGGCGGCGCCGGACTGGCCGCGTTCCTCACGGCCAAGAAGTTCGCCTGACCACGCCCCGCACAGCACCGCCCTCACCCCACCTACCGTCCCGGAACCGTTCCAACTGGAGGAGTGCATCACCGTGGCCGAGATCCTCGTACTCGTCGATCACACCGAAGGCGTCGTTCGCAAGCCGACCCTCGAACTACTCACTCTGGCCCGCCGGTTGGGCGAACCGTCGGCCGTCTTCCTCGGGCGGAACGCGGACTCCGCGACCGAGGCGCTCGGCCGGTACGGCGCGCACAAGGTCTACGTGGTGGACGCCCCCGAGGTCGACGAACTCCTCGTCACTCCGGCCGTGGACGCGCTCACCCAGATCGCCGGCAGCACCGGCCCTGCGGCGATCCTGCTGCCCTCAAACCCGGACGGCAGGGAGACCGCCGCGCGGGTCGCGCTCCGCCTGGAGTCGGGGCTGATCACGGACGCCGTCGACGTCACCGCGGGCGAGGACGGCCCGGTCACCGAGCAGTCCGCGTTCGCGGCGACGTACCAGGTGACGGCTCATGTCACCCGGGGCATCCCGGTGATCACGGTCAAGCCGAACGCCGCGGCCCCCGAACCGGCCCCCGTCACACCCGAGGTCGAGAAGTGGGACGTCACCTTCGGGCCCGCCTCCGCCGCCGCCAAGGTCCTGTCCCGCTCGCCGAGGGAGCGCGGTGACCGCCCCGAGCTGACCGAGGCCGACGTCGTGGTCTCCGGGGGCCGGGGTGTGAACGGCGCCGAGAACTTCGCGGTCATCGAACGCGTCGCCGACACCCTGGGCGCGGCCGTCGGGGCGTCCCGCGCCGCCGTGGACGCGGGCTGGTATCCACACAGCCACCAGGTCGGCCAGACGGGCACCCAGGTCTCCCCGCAGCTCTACCTGGCCGCCGGCATCTCGGGGGCGATCCAGCATCGCGCGGGCATGCAGACCTCCAAGACCATCGTCGCGGTCAACAAGGACCAGGACGCCCCCATCTTCGAGCTGGCCGACTACGGCGTCGTGGGGGACCTCTTCCAGGTGCTCCCGCAGCTGGTGGAGGAGATCGAGCGGCGCCGAAGCTGATCTCCTCCCCCTTCCGGCCTTCCACCCGGAGGCCGATACGACTAAAATAGCTAACTGATTGCATCAATTGACCCGAAGGAGCGCCATGACGAAGATCTGGGTCAACTCGGGGGACTCCCACGTGATGGAACCCGACGACCTCTGGATCCAGGCGCTGCCGCCGCGCCTCGCCGACCGTGCGCCGCGCAGTGAACGCGGCGACAAGTACGAAGTGCTCTACATCGACGGCGAGCGCATCGACCGCCAGCTGAACGACTTCATGGACGCCATGCGACCGCCGGGCGCCCGGGACCTCGACGTCCGGCTCAAGGACCTGGACCAGGAGGGTGTCTGGGGCCAACTCGCCTTTCCCTCCATGGGGTTCTGGCTGTGCTCGATCACCGAGCGGGAGCTCGCCCGGGAGACCGTCCGGGCCTGGAACGACTGGGCACACTCAGAGGTCCTCGGGAAGCAGAAGCGCATCATCACTCCTGCCTGCGTCTCGACGACCAACGTCGAGGACGCGGTCGCCGAGGTCGAGCGGGTCGCGGAGCTGGGCTTCCAGTCGGTCTTCCTCCCGTGCTCCACCCGCCCCGGTGAGGAGTACGGCCTCGACCTGTGGGAGCCGCTGTGGACCGCGGCCGAGCGGGCCGGTCTCGTACTCGGCTTCCACATCGGCACGGGTGGCGAGAACGTCGTCTTCCGCGGACCCGGCGGCGCCGTCGTCAACTACATGGAGACGACCTACCCGGGCATGCGCGTCGTCTCGCACATGGTCGCGGGCGGTGCCCTGGACCGTCACCCCGACCTCAAGATCCTCATCGCGGAGGGCGGCGCCGGCTGGGTGCCGGCCATCGGCGACCGGATGGACGAGGCCTACCGCCAGCACGGCATGTTCGTACGGCCGAAGCTGAGCCGGCTGCCCAGCGAGATCATCAGGCAGCAGGTGTACGCCTCCTTCCAGCACGACAAGAGCTCGGTGGAGATCGTCGAGTCGACCGGCTACCGCAATGTGATGTGGGGCGACGACTACCCCCACCTGGAAGGCACGTACGGGCACACGCAGTCCACGCTGCACGAGCTGTTCGACGGCGTGTCCGACGAGATCCGCGAGCGCGTCACCCGCGGCACCTTCAACGAACTGTTCCGGCTGCCCGAGCAGACTCCCCAGGAGGCGGCCGTCTGAGCGGCGTCGGCGACGCGAGGACTCCGGACGAGACAGTGACCACTCCCCCGTATCCCGAGGACCCGGAACAGCCCGCGTATCCCCAGGACCTGGAACAGCCCGGACTCGTCAGGACCGGGCGGTCGACCTTCGTCCGGCCCATCCGGCCGGAGGACGCCGACCGTCTGGTCGCCTTCGTCGGCGGCCTGTCGCGGGCGACCCTGGCCTACCGCTCGCTCGGCCCGGTGATCCGGGCACGCGACGACGTCATCCGGCGCGGCGCGTACGTGGACTACCTCAACGAGCTGGCACTCGTCGCGCTGGCCGGCGACGAGATCGCCGGTCTGGTGCGCTACGTACGTGACACCGAGGACCCGGAACACGCGGAGGTCACCTTCACCATCCGGGACGACGACCAGAGCGAGGGGTTCGGCAGGCTGCTTCTGGAGCACATCGCCGCTGCCGCCCGCGCCCGGGGCATCCGGGTCCTCAAGGCCGACGTCCTCGTCGACAACACCCGCATGATCAATGTCTTCCTGGGTTCCGGCTACCGGGTCGAGTCCGGACCGCCCGGCCAGATCGTCCACTTCGACATCGCCGTCGACCCGCAGGCCCAGGCGGTCGCCCGGGCCGAGCGCCGCGAGCACACGGCCGTACGACGATCCCTGCGCCCCCTCCTGGAACCCCGGTCGGTCGCGGTGATCGGCGCCAACCGGCGCCCCCTGACGATCGGCCACGAGCTCGTGGCCAACCTGCTGCGAGGCGGTTTCCGCGGCAGCGTGTTCCCCGTCAATCCACGGGCCGAGCAGGTCGCGGGAGCCCGGGCGTACCCGAGCGTCCGGGTGCTGCCCGAGCCGCCGGACCTGGCGCTGATCGCCGTACGGGCCGAGGCGGTGCCCGAGGTCGTACGGGAGTGTGCGGCGGCCGGAGTCAAGGCGGTGGTCGTCGTCTCCACCGGCTTCGGGGAGACCGGCGCGGCCGGGCGGACGACCGAGCTGGAGCTGTCCCGGTTCGCCCGGGCCTCCGGGATGCGGCTGGTGGGCCCGAACTGCATGGGCGTGGTCAACACGACGCCCGCGGCGAGGCTGGCCGCGACCTTCTCGCCCGCCCTGCCCACGCCCGGCCGGGTGGCGATGTCCAGCCAGTCCGGGCCACTGGGGCTCGCGGTGCTCGACCTCGCCAGGCGACTGCGACTGGGCTTCTCCGGCTTCGTATCGGTGGGCCATGCCGTGGATGTGTCCACCAACGACCTGCTCCAGTGGTGGGAGGAGGACCCCGAGACCTCCGTGATCCTGCTGCACGTCGAGACCTTCGGCAATCCGCGCCGGTTCGCACGCATCGCCCGCCGGGTCGCACCGCGCAAGCCGATCATCGCGGTCCACCCGGGGCACGCAGGGCACGCAGGGCACGCGCAGACGACGGGTCAGGTGGACTCGGGACGGCGCGGAGGCTCGGGAGGTCGCGGGGATTCGACGGGGGCGGGGCATGCGGATCCGTCAGGTCCATCGGATTCGGCGGTGAGCTCGCTGTTCGCCCAGTCCGGCGTGATCCGTACGCGCAGCCTCCAGGAGCTGTTCGACGCGGCGCTGCTGCTCGCCCACCAGCCGCCCCCGCCCGGCAACAGAGTCGCCGTGATCACCAACGCGGGCGGCCCCGCGGCGCTGACCGTCGGGGCGTGCGCGGCGAGCGGTCTCAGCGTGCCCCCGCTCGGCGAGCGCACCAGGGAGAAGCTCCGCGCGGCCCTCGGCCCAGGCGCGGAGGCCGCCAACCCGGCCGACCTCACCCCCATGGCGACCGCCGCGCACTACCGGCAGGCGCTCGACGCCGTACTGGCGGACGACGGGATCGACGCCGCCATCGTCCTGTTCATGCCTCCTCTGACGGACAAGCCCGACGAGGTGGCGGCGGCGATTCTCGACGCGGCCGAGGCCGCGCCCGCCAAGCCGGTGGTGGCCAGCTTCCTTGGTGGCGCGGGCGTCGCCGATCTCCTTCATCGGGGCGAACTCGTCGTCCCCACCTACGCGTTCCCCGAGTCGGCGGCGGCCTCGCTCGGGCATGCGGCGGCCTACCAGGCGTGGCGGAGTACCCCCGCGGGTGTCGTCCCCGATCTCCCCGGAGTCGATACCGACCGGGCCAGGTCGCTGCTCGCCGGGTGCGCCCCCGGCCCCGTATCGCCGCGTCTCGCCGCCGAGTTGCTGGACTCGTACGGGATCGCCGTACGGGACACCGGACCGGGGTCCGGGCCGGGCTCTCTGCCGAGCTCTGGGCTGGGCTCGGGGCCGGGCTCGGGGCTCGACGCGTTCCTCTCCGTCGGCGCCGACCCGGTGTTCGGCCCGGTGGTCGCCTTCGGTCTCACCGGGGACTACGCCGATCTGATGGCGGACGTCGCCCACCGGGTGACCCCGCTCAGCGACCGCGACGCCCGGGAGATGGTCCGCTCGCTGCGGGCCGCTCCGCTGCTGGACGGCAGGGTGGGCGGCCCGGGCGTGGACCTCGCAGCGCTGGAGGAGACCGTCCTGCGGATCTCCGCGATGGTCGAGGACCTGCCCGAGATCGAGGCGATGGAGCTGCGTCCGATACGGCTGCTGCCGCCCGGGGACGGGGTCGCCGTCACCCGCGCGACGATCCGGCTCGCTGACGAAACAAGGAAAGGTGGCCTCTCGTGAGGGTCGGCATCTACTTCGACATGCGCAATCCCCCGCCGTGGCAGCAGAGTTGGTCCCGGGTCTACGGATTCGCGCTGGAGATGTGCGAGGAGGCGGATCGGCTCGGCGTCGACTCGGTCTGGTTCTCCGAACACCACGGCTTCGAGGACGGATACCTCCCGCAACCGCTCACCATGGCTGCCGCGGCAGCGGCCCGCACCCGGCGGATCCGCCTCGGTACCGCGGTCATCCCCGCACCGCTGCACGCGGCCCCCGAGATCGCCGAACAGGCCGCGCTCGTGGACATCATCAGCGACGGGCGCCTGGACCTCGGACTCGGCACGGGTTATCGCGTGCCCGAATACCGGCTGTACGACGCCGATCTGACGAAGCGTTACTCGACAACCGACCAACGGGTGCGGGAGATCCGCGGGTTGTGGGCCGAGTCCCTGGTCACCCCCGGCCCGGTCCAGGACCCGCTGCCGATCTGGCTCGGCTACCAGGGCCCGCAGGGCGCCCGCCGGGCCGGCCGGCTGGGCACCGGGCTGCTGTCACTCAACCCCGCGCTGCTGGAGCCGTACCGGGAAGGACTCGCCGAGAGCGGCTACGACGTGTCGGCGGGCCGGATGCAGGGGTCGTTCACGACGTTCGTCACCGAGGACCCGGAGGCCGACTGGCCGGTCGTCCGCAAGCATCTCTCCTACCAATGGGACAGCTACCGCCGGTACATGGTGGAGGGGACCGACCAGCCCGCCCCCCGTCCGATCAACCCCGAGAAGTGGCGGGAGACGGGGCTGAGCGCGACCGGCGTGGGTCAGTTCCTGTACGGCACACCGCAGGAGACCGCCGATGCCATCAAGGCGTACGTGGCGGGGTTGCCGGTCGAAGGGGTGTTCCTGTGGGCCTCACTGGCCGGGATGCCCGAGGAGATGGTCGCCCGCCAGGTCCAGCTCATCGCCGGGAAGCTGCGCCCGCTGCTTGCCGATGTCTGACACGAGGAGTTCCACCATGTCGACGACGGGAACCGGAGAGACCGACGCGCCGACGCCGAACGGGCACTGGGCGGGGTCGGGCCTGTCGGAGCCACCCCGGACCACCGGGGGCGTGACGCTGTGCGGTGGGTGCCGCGCCGCCGGTTCCTGTCGACTCGGCGTCGAGCGCGAGCGGCTCGACGAGGACGGTGCGGCGAGGTTCGAGCTGAGCTGTCCGCGTTCCCACGAGGGCGGTCCCGATGTCGCGCACGGCGGCTGGACGGCGGCCGTCCTGGACGACTGCCTCGGCCATCTCCCGTTGCTGCACGGCGTGATGAGCGTGACGGCCGAGCTGACGGTGAGCTTCGTGAAGCCGGTACCGGTGGAACGCCCCCTGGAACTTCGGGTGTGGGCGGATCGCAGGGAGGGCTCACGCTGGTACATCGCGGGCGAGTTGACGCTGCCGCCGGGCGGAGCGGTCCTCGCCCGCGCCTCCGGAATCTGGGTGACACGCGACCACAGCCACTACGTGCGGCACGCGCAGTGGCTGGCCGGACAACAGGCCGGAGACGCCGAGGACCGGTGAGACCGACAGGCCCTGCCTAGGACGCCGGGAGGGCCTGTCGGTCAGTAGGACCGCAGGCCCATGCTGCGGGCGATCCCGTTGCGCTGGATCTGGCTGGTCCCGCCGGAGATCGTGGCGACGATCGACTCGCGGTAGCGGAAGCTCATCACGCTCTCGGTCGAGAAACCGTGCCCCGCGCAGACCTGCATTCCGAGTCTGGCAGCAGCCACGTACGTCTCCGATCCCTTCAGCTTCGCCATCGAGCCCTCACGGGTGCACGGCCTGCCCTGCGCGAGCAGCCAGGCGGCGCGGTACGCGAGCAGCCGGGCGGAGTCGATCTCGGTCTGCAGATCGGCCATCGCGTGGGCGAGCGCCTGGAAGTTGCCGATCGGACGGCCGAAGGCGTGCCGGGTGCGCGCGTACTCGAGCATCTCGTCCAGGGTGGCCTGGGCGGCGCCCAGGTATCCCCCGCTGATGATCACCTTCTCCAGTTCGATGTTGGAGAGCATGACCTTCCAGCCCTCGTCGCGCGGCCCGACGAGGTTCTCCTTCGGTACGAGGGCGTCGTTGAAGAAGACCTCGTTGGTGCCCAGGATGTGCCGGGCCAGCGTGGGTGTGCGGCGCACTTCGACGCCGTCGGTCGCGGGGTCGACGAGCAGCAGGCTGATGCCGCCGTGCTTGGGTTCGCGGGGTCCCGTGCGTACGTAGGTCGCGATGGTCGTGTCGGGCAGCCCGCCGCCGGTGCACCATGCCTTCTGGCCTCGGACGAGGAAGTGGTCGCCGTGATCCTCCGCGGTGGTGCGCAGCGCGGCGGCGTCGGATCCGCTGTCCGGCTCGCTGAGGCCGACGGCGAGCCGGTGGCGTCCGGTCATGACCTGCTCACGGATGAAGTCGCGCTGTGCCTCGTTGCCCCACCGGAACACGGTGATTCCCGGGATGAGTACGCCGATGTAGCACATGGCGACGTCGAAGCTGGCCCGCCCGAGTTCCTCCGCGATCAGAACGAGCTCGAGCGGCCCCCCGCCGTCGCCGCCCTCGTCCTCGCTGAACGGCAGGGAGAACCAACCCAGTTCGGTCATGCCCCCGAACAGCTCGGGCGGTACGACGCCCTCCTCGTCCCACTGCTTCGCCTTCTCGGCCGGGCACACATCGGCGACGAACTGCCGTGCCGTCGCGCGCAACATGTCCTGCTCGTCGGTCAGCCCGAAGTCCACGGCCACTCCTCGCCACCACTAGCCTATTCATCTATCTAATTATTCTATGTTAGCGGATAGAGACGAGGACGGGTACTCACAGATGAGGGCCGCACCAACTCCACCGAACCCCCGGAAGGGCGGGTCGACCGATGACAACTGCACCCTCGGCCCGCAAAGATCGCAGGCATGGCCTTACACGCGAACCAGCCCCGCGCCCTGTCCTTCGACGCCGTTGCCGCGCAGTACGCCGCCACCCGCCCCGACTATCCGCCCGCCCTCTTCGACGCCGTGGAGGAGCTCACCGGCCGACCACTGGCCGACGCCGACGTGCTGGACTGCGGAGCCGGCACCGGTATCGCCACGCGACTGCTGCGTGAACGCGGCGCCCGCGTCGTCGCGATGGAGCCGGGCGCCGGTATGGCCGCGGAGCTACGACGGGCCGAGCCCGAGGTCCCGTTGGTGCGGGGCGAGGGGAACCGACTGCCCTTCGCCGCCGCCAGTTTCGACGTGGTCACCTACGCACAGGCCTGGCACTGGACCGACCCGACCCTCTCCACCCCCGAGGCGTTGCGCGTGCTGCGCCCCCACGGCGTACTGGCCCTGTGGTGGAACCAGGCCGACATCCGCGTTCCGTGGGTCGCGGCGGAGGAGGACCGGCTCGCACCCTTCACCCGCGACTTCCCGACGACGGTGGCCGAGCTGTTCGCCCCGTTCCCGGTCCGGGTGGCCACCCGCGAGATCACCTGGTCACGGCGGATCACCGTCGAGGAGCACATCCGCAACCTCGCCACGCACTCGCACTTCGTGATCATGGACCCCGCCGAGCGCGCCGAACTCCTCGGCGCGAACCGCACCGCGCTGGCACGGCTCTTCCCCGACGGCGAGCTCGACGAGCCGTACCGGTGCGGATTGACCGCCGTGCGACCGATCATCGCAAAGTAAGGTAAGCCTAACTTCAAGACAATGCCCCATGCGTAACCACTTGCTGGACGCACACACGTTGGGAGTCGGCCTTGCCGCACACGATCGACATCGCCGGGAACGGGCCGGACGCCGCGACCGAGGAGGGCTGGGTCGAGCTGGAGTCGAGCGCCGAGTTGCGCGAGCTGCTGGGTGAGCCCTGGCCCATCGTGATCGAGAAGGTTCACGACCAACTCACCGACAAGGACCGGGACATAGTGGCCCGCTCACCCTTCTGCCTGCTGGCCACGTCCGACGCGCGCGGCAACTGCGACGTCTCCCCGCGCGGGGACGCCCCGGGGTTCACGCACGTCATCGACTCCGGCACGCTCGCCCTGCCCGACCGGCCGGGCAACCGGCGCGGCGACAGCTTCCACAACATTCTCAGCAACCCGCATGCCGGTCTGCTGTACCTGATACCCGGCAGCAAGGAGGTCCTGCGGGTCAACGGCCGGGCCCGCATCCTCACCGATGCCCCGTTCTTCGACGCCATGAAGCTGGACGACCAGCGACCCACACTGGCCCTGGTCCTGGAAATCGACGAGATCTACCTGCACTGCCCGCAGTCACTGCGCCGCTCGGGAGTGTGGAATCCGGCGTCCTGGCAGACCGGCTGAGCCGGTACGCGGGCGCCCTCTGAGCAGATACCGGGACACTCTCTTCAAGATCAATTTAGGTTAGGCTAACCTTCACCGCGTGAGATCTGGTGAAGAAGCAGCAGACGCCCCGCGTCTGCGCGGTCATGAACTGTCGGCCACGGGTGTGACCGTGTCGTACGACGGCGTCGACGTCGTACACGACGCCGCGGTCGCGCTCCGGCCCGGCGAGGTGACCGTTCTGGTCGGTCCCAACGGCAGCGGCAAATCGACGCTCCTGCGGACGATCGCCCGGTTGCAGCGGGGCCGTCACGCCACGCTCAGGATCGACGGCGACACCGACGGCCTCGCCCTGAGCGCCCGTGACTTCGCGCGCCACGTCGCCCTGCTGACCCAGGGCCGCCCCACACCCAGCGGACTGACCGTGCGGGACGTCGTCGAGTTCGGCCGCTACCCGTACCGGGGCCGCTTCGGCCGTCCCGATCCGGACGCATCCGCCGCGATCGACCGGGCGCTCGCCCTGACCGGTGTCACGGACCTCGCCGAGCGGGGCGCCGACCACCTGTCCGGCGGCCAGTTGCAGCGAGTGTGGCTCGCCAGTTGCCTCGCCCAGGAGACCGGCGTGCTGCTGCTCGACGAGCCGACCACCTATCTCGACCTGCGCTACCAGATCGAACTCCTTGACCTCATCCGCGACCTGGCGGACGACCACGGGATCGCCGTCGGAGTCGTCCTGCACGACCTCGACCAGGCGGCGGCCATCGCCGACCGGATCACGCTGCTCGAAGCGGGCCGGATCGTCGCCGACGGCCTGCCCGAGGACGTCCTCACACCGGAACGCCTGACGACTGTCTACGGCATCCGGATCGACGTCGACACAGACCCCCTCACCGGCCGACTGCGCACCCGCCCGATCGGCCGCCACCACACACGCAACACTCGAACCGAAAGGCTCGGCTCCACCTCATGAGACGCCTCCTGCTCACCGCGGCCGCCACCACCGCCGCGGCACTCGCCCTTGCCGCCTGCGGCACCACCGAGCCCGCCGCGGACAAGACCGAGAAGAAGTCGGAGGCCATCACCCTGACCGACGGCACCGGCGCGAAGCTCAAGCTCGACGGCCCGGCCACCAAGGTCGTCGCCACCGAGTGGAACGAGGTCGAGAGCCTCATCACGCTCGGCGTCGACCCCGTGGGCGTCGCCGACGTCAAGGGCTACAAGACCTGGGACACCGCCGTCCCGCTGAAGAACGAGCCGAAGGACATCGGCACGCGCGGCGAGCCGAGCATGGACACCGTCGCCTCCCTCTCGCCCGACCTCATCGTGGCCTCCTCCGACCTGCCGCCCGCGGCCGTGAAGCAGCTGCGCAAGATCGCCCCGGTGCTGGGCATCAAGTCCGCCGACGCCTCGGACCAGGTCGGTCAGATGCTGGAGAACCTCGACCTCATCGCCAAGGCCACCGGCACCACCGACAAGGCCAGGACGGCCCGTACGAACTTCGAGGCCAAGGTCGCCGAGGGCAAGAAGGCCCTGGCCGACGCCGGCCTCGACGGCACGGACTTCGCCTTCGCCGACGGTTACGTCACCTCCAACCAGGTCTCCCTGCGCCCGTACACGAGCGGCTCGCTCATCGGGGCCGTCAACGAGCAGATCGGCCTGAAGAACGCCTGGAAGGTCAAGGGCGACGCGGCCTACGGCCTCGGGACCACCGACGTCGAGGGCCTCACCGCCCTGCCCAAGGACGTCCAGTTCGCCTACATAGGCAACGACGACGACAAGGGCAGCACGCCCTTCACCGGCGCGCTCGCGAAGAACGCCGTGTGGACGTCCCTGCCGTTCGTGAAGGCCGACAAGGTGCACCGACTGCCCGACGGCATCTGGATGTTCGGCGGCCCCCAGTCGATGGAGGCGTACATCGACGCCGTCGTCGACGCGCTGACGAAGTAGACGCAGAGAAAGAAAAGAAGCAGAAGCAGAAGCAGACGAAGTAACGGAGCCATGGCCGTCACCGCAACGCCTCCCGCCGTCACCCGTCCGCCGACGACCGCGTCCCGGACGGGCGCGGTCGCGGTGGCGGCCGGGCTCGTCCTCCTGGTCGCCGTCCTCGCCGTCGTCGACATCACCCAGGGCACCGCGGCCGTCGGACCGGCCGAGGTGTTCAAGGCCCTGACCGGGCAGGCCGATCCGTCCGACGCGTCCGTCGTGATCGCCTCCCGGCTGCCGCGGATGACCGCCGGCATCCTGGTCGGCGTCATCCTCGGCGTGGCGGGCGCCGTGCTGCAGGCCGTCAGCCGCAATGTGCTCGCCGCTCCCGACACCCTCGCGGTGAACGCCGGTTCCTATCTGGCGCTCGGGCTGGTCGGCGCCACCGGCGTCTCGCTCCCGCTGCTCGCCTCCTCCGGGGTCGCCTTCACCGGCGGGCTCCTGGCCGCGGCCGTCGTACTCGCCCTGTCCGGCCTCGGCACGGGCACCGTACGGCTGGTCCTCGCCGGAACCGCGCTGGCGCTGGGCCTGACCTCCATGACGGAGAGCCTGCTTCTGCTGTTCCCCGAGCAGACCGAGGGCCTGTACCAGTGGAACCAGGGCAGCATCAGCCAGAACGGCTTCGACGGCGTCCTGCAGATGCTGCCCGTCGCCCTGATCGGACTCGTCGGCCTGCTGCTGACCGCCCGTCGGATCGACGCACTCGCCCTCGGTGACGACGCCGCGCGCGGACTGGGCGTCCCGGTCCGCGCCACCCGCGTGACCGTGGTCGTACTGGCAACTCTGCTGTCCGCGGCGGCGGTCACGCTCGCCGGGCCCATCGGCTTCGTCGGCCTGTGCGCACCGGCCCTGGTGCGTCCGCTCGCCCGCCGGTTCCGGGGCCTTGTCCGCACCCGTACCAACCTGCCCGTGGCCGGCGTGGTCGGCGCGGGGCTGGTCCTCGGCTCGGACGTGCTGCTGCGGGCCCTCGTTCCCTCGGACACGGCCGTCGCCGTCCCCACCGGCGTCGTCACCAGCCTCATCGGCGCCGTGTTCCTGGTGGTGATGGCCCTGCGACTGCGGGACACGTCCGGGGCCGAGGCACCGGACCGGTTGCGCATCCCCAGCCGGGCGGCGTTCCTGGTCACCCTGGCCGTACTTGTCGCCGTGGTCGTCGGCGTCACGATCGCCGGCGCGCTGCTGGGCGACAGCAAGCTGCTGCTCGGCGATGTCGTGAACTGGGCGCAGGGGCGGGCCGGTCAGACCGTGTCCTTCGTTCTCGACACCAGGATGCCCCGGGTGCTCGCGGCCCTGTGCGCGGGCGCGGCGCTCGCCCTGGCCGGCACGCTGGTGCAGGCCGTGACCCGCAACCCGCTCGCGGAGCCGGGGGTGTTGGGCGTGTCCGGCGGAGCCGCGCTGGGCGCCGTACTCCTCGTCACCACCGTGCCCGTCGCCGGCACATGGAGTGTGGCGGGAGCCGCGTTCGCGGGAGCCGCGATCACCTCCGTCATCGTCTTCGGGCTGGCCGCCCGGGGTGGCTACCAGCAGAACCGGCTGGTCCTGGTCGGCATCGGCATGGCCGCCGGTACGACGGCACTGGTCAGCCTGCTCATCGTGCTCACCGACCCGTTCAACGCCACCAAGGCACTGACCTGGCTGTCCGGTTCGACGTACGGCCGGACCATGCCGGACGTCCTGCCCGTCGCGCTCGTGCTGGTGCTGGGCCTTGTCGTCGCGGTCGCCCGGCGCACCGAGCTGGACCTCATCTCCCTGGACGCGGACACCCCGCGCCTCCTCGGCCTGCGGCTGTCCCCGGCCAGACTCGGCTTCCTGGTGGTGAGCGTCCTGCTCAGCGCGACCGCCGTCGCCTCGGCGGGCACCATCGGCTTCGTGGGCCTCGTGGCCCCGCATGCGGCACGTGCCCTGGTGGGCCGGCGGCACGTGCGGATGGTGCCGGTCGCCGTCCTCCTCGGCGCCGCACTCGTCTGCACGGCCGACCTCCTCGGCCGCACGGTCATCGCCCCCGCCCAGTTGGGCGCCGGCCTGATGACGGCGGTCATCGGCACGCCGTACTTCCTCTACCTGCTGGTACGAAGCCGGCGCTAGCCGCGCGGGACCGGGTGCTCGCGGTGACCGTTGCGGTGGGTGGGGCTGGGCAGCGTCCGGGCCTGCGTGAAAAGCTCACTCCGGGTGGGGCCGGACGATCACGGACGGCGGCCACCGTACGAGACAGGCACGACGAGAGGTGGCGGCATGCGCATCGGACTGCTCGGTACTGGGCCCTGGGCCGACATGGCACACGCTCCCGCCCTGAGCGGGCATCGCGAACTGGACTTCGTGGGGGTGTGGGGCAGGAACCCCGACGCGGCCAAGGCGCTGGCCGACCGTCACGGGACGCGCGCGTACGAGGATGTCGACGCCCTCCTCGCCGAGGTGGACGCGGTCGCCATCGCCCTGCCTCCGTCGGTGCAGGCACCGCTCGCGGCGCGCGCCGCGCGGGCGAACTGTCATCTGCTGCTGGACAAGCCTCTCGCGGCGACCGTGGAGGAGGGGCGTGCCGTCGTCGAGGCCGTCGAGCAGGCCGGGGTCGCCTCGGTCGTCTTCTTCACCAGCCGCTTCCAGCCCGAGATCCAGGCCTGGATCGCCGATCAGGCCGCCACGGAGGGCTGGTTCACGGCGCGCGCCGAGTGGCTCGGTGCCGTGTTCACGAGTGACAGCCCGTTCGCCGCGTCGCCCTGGCGGCAGGAGAAGGGCGGCCTCTGGGACGTCGGTCCGCACGCCCTGTCCGTGCTGATGCCGGTGCTCGGCGACGTCGAGCGGGTGGCCGCCGCCGCGCGGGGCCCGAAGGACACCGTTCACCTGGTGCTCCACCACGTCAGCGGGGCGTCGAGCACCCTGACTCTCAGTCTGACGGCCCCGCCCGCCGCCGCCGGAGCCGCCGTCGAGCTGCGCGGCAAGGCCGGGGTGACCGTCCTGCCGGGATCCGCCGAAGGGGCGGTCGAGGCTCTCACCCGTGCTGCCGACGCCCTCCTCGAAGCCGCCCGCACCGGTCGCCCGCATCCGTGCGACGCCGCCTTCGGCCTGCGGGTGACGGAGATCCTCACGGATGCGGAAGCGCAGCTGGGCACGGCTCCCCAGGTCCGCTGAGAGCTCTACGGAACCGAATTCTCCGGCGTGTGCCTAACTCCCGGCACACGCCGGAGCGTCCGCGTCGAGTGACAGCGGGCTGCCCTTGGGCACGAGGTAGGTGACGTACAACTCGACCGGCTCGGTCCCGAGGTTGCGGCCGACGTGGACGTGACGGGACCCGGCCGGCTCGATGAACGATGTGCCCGCCTGGCTGACCTCCACTGAACAGTCCTGCAGCGTGCGCGTGAGCGTGCCCGACTTGACGACTGCGATGAGCTGGCCCGGGTGGTAGTGCCAGCCGGTCGTACCGCCCGGCGCGATGGTGATGGACCGGACTATGACGTCCGTGCGCCCCTTTGCCTTGACCTTCAAGGTTCCGGCCGACGTGCCCTGGGCGAGGATCGTGCCGGTCACCCCACTGCCGGGAGTGGCGAGCGCGGACGTCGACCCGAAGACCAGTGCCACCGCGCAGCCGGTCATGACGAACGTTCTGCGGACCTTGCCCAGCCGAGACGTGCTGCTCACGTGGATCCTCCTCCGGATCGGCCAACTCGTCGGCTTTTCCGACGAGTTGGGCCCGACAGGCTCATTGCCCCCGCGTATCGCCGTCCACACCCGGTGGCCCGGATCGCTCCGGGTCACTCGGGTGCCCGTCCCACGTCGCTCGCGCCCCTCGCGTCACCCGGTCTCGGTGCGCTCCCGGATCTGCTCCGGGGTCAAGTACGCGTTCGTGTGCTCGAAGTCCCGTAGCTTCGCGGACGAACGGGACAGCAGTCCGGTAGCCACGAAGTCGTGACCGGCCACTGCGTTGAGCGCCCAGTTCGTCGCCACCCGGACCTTCGCCACATTGGTGCGAAGTGCCGACCAGTGGTAGCCGCGGGCGACGACCTGGGCGGGCAGGCCGCGCAGCTCGAAACCGAGCGGCTTGGACACGGCGTCGAGACCACCTAGGTCCACGACCAGTCCCAGATCATTGTGGACGTACGGCGTCATCCGCTGCCCGCGCAGCGACGCGATGACGTTGTCGGCTACGTGCTTGCCCTGGCGCATCGCGTGCTGAGCGGTCGGCGGGCAGACGGCGCCCTCCGTGTCCTTGGCCTCGTCCGGTACGGCGGCGGCGTCGCCGAGCGCGAAGACGCCGTCGTGGCCGGGGAGGGACATCTCCGAGCTGACGGCCAGCCGCCCCTTGACCGTCTCGGCGCCCAGGGTGGCCATGAGAGGGCTCGCCGCGACTCCGGCGGTCCAGATCAGCGTATGGGTCGGGATCACCCGGCCGTCGGTGAAGGTGACCTCGTCCGGGCCGGCCTTCGCGATGGAGACACCCAGTGAGATGTCGATGCCTCGCTTGCGCAGGATCTCCTGGGCGCTGCGGCCGAGCTTGTCACCGAGTTCGGGCATGAGCTTCGGTGCGATGTCGATCAGGTGCCACTTGATCAGTTTCGGGTCGAGCCGCGGGTAGCGCTTGACTGCGTTCTGTGTCAGGCGCCGCAGGCACGCGGCGGTCTCCGTACCCGCGTAGCCGCCGCCGACCACCACGAACTGAAGGCGCGCCGCCCGCTCGGCCTCGTCCTGGCTGGCGTCGGCGAGGTCGAGCTGCGAGATGACGTGGTCGCGGAGGAAGGCGGCCTCGGCAAGCGTCTTCATGCCGCGGGCGTTGTCGGTGAGGCCCGGGATGTCGAAGGTGCGCGTGACACTGCCCGGTGCAAGCACGATGTGGTCGTACCGCTCGTTCACGATCTCGCCCGTGATCTTGCGGACGACGCAGACCTTGGCCTTCAGGTCCACACCGATGGCACCGCCGGGGATGATGCGGGTGCGGTACTTGCGGCTGCGGCGCAGCGACACGGCGATCGACTGCGGGGTCAGCACTCCGGAGGCGACCTGTGGGAGCAGGGGCAGATAGAGCTGGTAGGAGACCGGTGTCACCAGCGCCACGTCGGCCTCGTCGGACCCGAGTCGGCGCTCCAGGCGCCGGACGCATCCGACTCCCGCGAAGCCCGCTCCCACCACCAGGATCTTCGGTCGTACCACGATGTCCATCCCTTCACCGGCCGCGCACGTTCTGTCTTCCCACGGTCCCTCTGCCCCCTGAGTCCCCCCTTCGCACGTGGTGATCCCCCGATGAGGCGAGTGGACGCACTCCTCGTGGGAGGCCCGTCAGTGCCCTTGCCCCTTGCTCAGGCTCCGCAGCACGGCACGTGCCATGGCCGCCTCGCCCTTGGCGTTGGGGTGGGCCGGCGCCGCCGGCGAAGCCGGTCGCAGCGGTTCGACCCAGCGGATGTCCGGGGCCTTGCACATGTCGTGTCCGATCGTGGGTCCGTACGTGTCAACGTATTCGGCCCCGTTCAACCGCGCCACCACGCGCATCATCAGATTGAGGCGTTTGCCGGTGTCGCGCAGATAGGGGAAGTCCTTCGCCGCGAAGGGCACCGAGGGGTAGCAGCCGCTGCCGTCGTCCGGCAGGAGAGCGGGGTAGCCGACGACGAGCACGCGGGCGTGCGGCGCCCTGGCGTGCACGGCCCGCAGCACGCGGGTGATCTTGGGTGCCGTTTCGAGGATCCGCAGCGTCAGCTGATCGACCCCGGAGGACGTGAAGTGGCGCCTGCACGGGTCCCCCGAGAGGTCCTGGGAACTCAGCTGGGCGCAGGTGCCGATGATGGAGCTGAACCCGATGTCGTTGCCGCCTATCTGGACGGTGACCAGGTCGGTGTCCCGCTGGACGGCGTTGAGCTGCGGAGGGTTGGTCCCCTGCGCCTTCCACATCTGCTCGGTCGTGGCGCCGCCGCAGCTCACGTCCTTGAACGTGGACGTTCTGCGCTCCGCGGCGACGAGCGAGGGGTAGTTGTGGTCGGAGCGGGCGCAGTTCGCGTCCACCTGCGTCGGGATCCCCGGCCCCGAGGTGTAGGAGTCTCCGAGCGATACGTAGTCCGTGCCCCGGCCGTGCCCTCCGCCGTGCGCCGCGACGGGTGCCGCGGACGCGACGACGAGGGCGCAGCCGCTGACCGCCGCTCCCACGGCGGTCGCCCGTCGGCGGTTCGGGGCCGTGCTGCCGGACTGGGTGCGACGGTTCTTCAAGGTTCCCCCCTGGGTCCAACACCGCGATCCGGGACGCCGACGGCGCGCCGTTGCGTGGTGACTGAACTTGTATACCGGCCAGTTCGCCCTCAGGACAGAGGCGCGTCAGGACAGCGGCGCGTGGGACGGAGGAGGAACGGGTTCGCGCCGTGGATCCCCTTCGGCGTGACCACGGGGCCGCCGACTCCGCGGAGCCGCCGATTCCGGGGGGTGGAGTCGACGGCGACGGAGTCGGCGGCGGCAGCTGTCAGACGCCGAACTCCGTGGGTGACAGACCGACGGCGGCGCAGGCGTCACGAATGGCGAACTGCTCGGACTGGTCGAAGTGCCCGTCGGCACCCGCGACCACGATGCCCGTCTGGATGACCGCGCGGGCCTCAACCGGCTTCTTGGCGGCCTTGGCGATCTCCCGCAGGGCTTCGGCCTTGCCCATCTCGAAGTTGGCGATGAGCTGGTCCAGGTGCTTGTTGAAGCGCTGGCGAAGCTGGTCCGCCGGGAAGTTCTGCAACACCTCGTTGGAGACGATCAGCTCCTCGACACGCTGCCTCTCCGCCTGCTCCACATGTCCGTCGGCCGCGGCCACGAGCGCACACATGGCCATGCTGGCGTCCCGGTAGGCGCCGCTCTTGAGCTCGGTCTTGACCGACGCGAGCTGGGACTTGAGCAGCCCGACCAGCTTGGCCTTGGAGCCGCCGGAGGACGAACCGGGCGCGTGGCCACCGCTCTGGCCCTGTCCATAGGGTGCCTGGCCCTGCCCATACGGGGCCTGGCCCTGCCCGTAGGGTGCCTGGCCCTGTCCGCCCGATCCCCTGCCGCTCTGGGACTGCTGGAGGTTCTTGGCCTGGTCCTTGAGCCGGTCCCACATCGCCACTACTGCCACCTCGGCTTTGGTTGTTGCCTGTCCGGTACTGATCATCGGTCGCGCTGGTTCACGCCCCGCGACTGATGAACGCTCCTCACCGCCACCAGGGTTCCCGAATGGCAAAGGCAACGTAAAGCAATCCTGTCCAGGACCTGCGGCCAGGACCGTGATGTGATGGCGTCGTGAGTCGTGCCGCAGAGGAGAGCAACCGTCGCATGCTTCGGGCGCGGGATGCGATGGACCGCGGATACGCGCAGCCGCTGGACGTCCCGGCACTGGCCCGGATCGCCCATGTGTCCCAGGCGCACTTCGCACGCACCTTCCGGGCCACGTTCGGCGAGACACCGCACCGCTATCTGCAGCGCCGCCGGGTCGAGCGGGCGATGTTCCTGTTGCGGGAGACCGACCGCAGCGTGACGGACATCTGCTTCCAGGTGGGCTTCGGCAGCCCGGGCACCTTCAGTCGCACGTTCCGCGACATCGTCGGCCGGTCGCCGAGGGCGTACCGCCAAGAATCGGTGACCGCGGCCGTACCGACGTGTTTCACCATGGCGTGGACGCGTCCCAGCGCCTGACGATCCGCCGACCGTCCTCAGGGTCCGTACCGTCCCGTCGGCTGAGCAGTTTTGGATAAGTTTTCGTCCGGCCCGCTCGGTAGCGTGATGCACATGTTCACCGCGATCACGCACTCACAGATCTACGTCCTCGACCAGGACGAGGCCCTCGACTTCTACGTGGGCAAGCTCGAACTGGAGGTCAACACCGATGTGTCCCTGGGCTTCATGCGCTGGCTGACCGTCAACGTCCCCGGTCACCCCGACCGCCAGATCCTGCTGGAGAAGCCGGGCCCTCCCGCACTGTCCGAGGAGACGGCACAGCAGGTACGGGAGCTGCTGACCAAGGGGGCGATGGGCGGCCACCTCATCTTCACCACCGACGACTGCCGCAAGACGTACGAGAAGCTGCTGGGCCGGGGTGTCGAGTTCACCGAGGACCCCACCGAGCGTCCGTACGGAATCGACTGCGGGCTCCGCGACCCCTTCGGCAACAGCATCCGCTTCACCCAGCCGAAGGAGTAGAGCTCCTGCCCACGGATATCGGCGTCCGACCGGTCGCCGGACGCCGATACCCGTCAGATCACGCTGTCGCCCGGGCCATGTTCCCGGAACCCCGCAGGACCGGATCGCCCCGCAACCGCATGAACGCCAGGCCGAGGGCGAGGGCCTGGAGTATTCCGCACACCAGGATGGCGTGCTGGAGCGCCGACAACGGTGTCAGAGCAACCACGATTCCCGCGACGGGGAAGGGCAGCAGCAGAAGCAGGATGGTCAGGGAGAGGGTGCTTCCGAAGGCGGCCGGGGGTATGAGGAGTGAGCGCAGGGTGCGCAGCACGACGGTCAGGCCGCCGTCCGCGGCCATGAAGAGCGCCATGACCAGGACGTACGAGATGTAGGTGGGCGCCTGCGCCAGGGCGAGACAGGCCGCGGACGCGACGGTGGAACAGACCACGCCCACGCCCCACAGGCCGAGCCGGTTGAGTGCGAACCGGCAGGCCGCGATGGCGAGCAGGGTGGATGCCGCTGCCGCCGACCAGAGGGTGCCCACGGCCGCCGAGGTCAGTCCGAAGCGCTCGATCACGATGATCGGGCTGGCCGCCTGCAGCAGCCCCAGCGCGAGGTTGGAGACGACCAGCCCGGCCACGAGCCAGCTCAGCACAGGCAGTGAACTCAACGTGTGCCACCCGGTCTTGAGCCCTGCTTGCCGTCGCACCCCGTTCTTCGCGGAGCCGCGCAGTGGCGTCGGCGGGGTCTGCAGGGCGAGACAGGCCGCGAGGACGGACAACACCCCGAGGACGGCGAGCATATGGCTCGGCCCGCCGAGCAGCAGCACACCTCCCAGCGCGGGCCCGGTGAGGGTGGCGGTCTGGTCGATCCCGATCAGTACGGCCTGCACCTTGTGTGCCTGACCCGCCGTACGCCGGCTGACGATCGCGCCCACGGCTTCGTTGGCGATGAAACTGAACTGTGTCAGGGCACCTGTTCCGGCGGCCAGCGCCATCACGGTGACCGTTTCGGCCGTCCCGCTCGGGAGCATGAACAGGGCGACGCCTCCCGCCGCCACTAGCAGCGCCCGGGCCAGGGAGGCGAGGAAGAACACGATCGCGGCTCCACGCCGGTCGACCAGGTCGCCCGCCAGGCCGAAGGCCGCCACCCGCGGAAGCCATTCCAGCGCGAAGGCCAGACCTGTCAGGGACGCGGACTTGGTCGTGGCCAGCACCAGGAGCGGCATGGCGTAGGTGCACATGGAGAAAGCAAGCGCGTCGAAAGCCCGGGGTGCGTATACCCGGCGGAGCAGGCTGCCTTGGGGAATGGCTGCGTGCCGACCGGCCGGTTGGCCCTCGTAAACGGAGATGGTCACGGAGTGGGGTGCTTTCAGTCAGCGGTGGCATGACAAAAGGGGGAGGGCCGACCTGGCGGTCCTCCACATGAAGGACCCGGTCGAGGGTTCATGGCCCGAGGCCGGAAGGTATGTGCGGGAGCCGTGCCTACAAGGCGGCGACCCGCACTCGGGGAGCTTCCGTCATCGGCCGCGTCGAGCGGGCGGCTCCGCATTCGATCAGCAGGGCATCAGGCGTTGTTCGTACGCGTTACGCGGCCGTCGCACCGCCGTCCGCGCACCGTCGGCGCGGGCCCTTGAACGGCTGCGTGGCCTCGTCGGAGATGCCTCTGGGATTCCCGCGACCGTGCGCCGAAGGAATGCCGGTTGGCCCACTCGTGCCGGTCCGCTCGGCGGCGGGCATGGCTGTGACGGGGACGCTGTCCGTCCACGCCAGGGTGCGAGCTCTTGGGCACGCGGACTCCACTCGAGTGGGGGCAAGAGGGAAATCAGGCCTGCGGTATGAAACGGCACGCCCGACAGTTGTGAAAGGACCTTGCCATACGCCTTGTTGCGCAATCAACCACGGATTGCGCACGAGTTTGCCGCATCATGCCCGCACCGCCGACCGGAAGCGGGTGTCAACTTCAGCGGAGACATGGACAGTTCGGGTCGTCCCGGACCGACCGGCCGGGGGGACGTACGAGGGCCCGGGGTCTCTCAGGGCCGGGCAAGCCCTCGTACGCGCCGGTTCTGACGTTCTTTGCAACGTTCTACGCGTAGAACGGCCCCGGGTGGGCCCACGTCGTCGTACCGAAGATCTCGGGGTCGTCGATCGTGATCCGCACGTTGCTGATCTTCAGCCCGTACTGGGTCGGGGTCATGCCGGCCGGGCAGTCGACGTCCACGATCGGGGTGAAGTTGACGAACCAGTTGGGCCCGTATTCGCCGTCGGGATAGTCCCGGAGCCGCTGGACGAGGTTGGCGGCGCCGCCCTCGACGTAGACCGGGGACAGGCGGCGCTGGTCCTGGTGGACGACGAAGGCGGTGGAGTGGTCGAAGCTGCCGTCAGGACGCAGGCAGCCGAAGGTGCGGTCGGTGTCGGCGTGCGCGTCGAAGTAGCCGGTGCCGGCCAGTCCCGCCTTGTAGCCGGGCTGCTCGCGGACGTTGTGCAGCACCGTCCCGAGCTTGAAACCGCCACAGCCCGAGGACGGGTCGAACTGCCGGAAGTACAGCTCGCAGGTGTTCGGTTCGTTGTACGCGGCGTCCGGATCCGGGGTGTAGGGCTGGGGCACGACGGCCCCGTAGAACTTCATCGTCATGGAGACGCCGCCCGGCGTGGGTGCCGGGATGTCGACGACGGTGCTGGCCTGGGCGGCGTTCGGTCCGGTCAGGACGAGTCCTGTAGCCGCCAGCAGCGCGACGCCAAGTCGCGCCAGAATCCTGCGGATTCCTGTCTTACGCATCTACTGCTCCCCCTTGAGGCACATCGGTCAAGGCACGCTAACCGCGACCCAACACCCGGACCAGACAAACGACTTGAATCCACACAAGTGGAGGAACGGCCCACCGAGGTCTGCCGTGCACCGTGTTCCGGCCGGCCCCCGGGGCGACCGGGGGCTGCTCTCACCAAAGAGCCGGGGGACAGCCGGAGCGAGAAACCTCGGACACGCCTCTAACGTGCGGTGAATGGACCGGATCAACGCCCCACACCGCCGCACCGTGCTCGCACTCGGCACCGCCACGGCCGCCGCACCCTGGCTCGGCGCAGTCCCCGCCCGCGCCGACGCCTCGACCACGGGACGAGCCGCGGACACGGCACAGGCAGCGGCCACGGAACTGGACGAGTTAGGCATCGTCGAGCTGCGCCGGCGGATGGACGACGGACGGCTCACCGCCGAACGGCTCACCCGCCACTACCTGGAGCACATCGAACGCGTCGACCCGCTCCTGCACGCCGTGATCGAGGTCAATCCCGACGCACTGCGAGAGGCCCGGCGCCTGGACGCCGAGCGGAATCGCCGTGGGCCCCTGCACGGCATGCCCATCCTGCTCAAGGATCTGGTGGAGACCGCGGACCGGATGCACACGACGGCCGGATCACTCGCCCTGCGGGGCCTGCGGCCGGCGAGGGACGCCACGGTCGCAGCCAGGCTGCGCGCGGCCGGTGCCGTCATCCTCGGCAAGACCAATCTCAGCGAGTGGGCCGGCGGGATGTCGCTCACCCACCATGCCGGCTGGAGTGCTCGCGGCGGTCAGACCAGGAACCCCTACAAACTGGACCGGTCGCCGAACGAGTCCAGTTCGGGCACCGCGGTCGCCGCCGCGGCCAACCTGTGCGTCGCCGGAATCGGTACGGAGACCAACGGCTCGATCATCGACCCGGCCTCGGCGAACTGCGTCGTCGGGGTGAAGCCGACCGTCGGACTGGTCGGGCGCGGCGGTGTGATCCCCGGCGTGCCGAGCCAGGACAGTGTCGGCCCGATCGCGCGCACGGTCCGCGACGCCGCGATCCTGCTCGGCACGCTCGTCGGTGTGGACGACCGCGATCCGGCGACCGAGGCGAGCCGGGGCCACTTCCATCGCGACTACACCCGCTTCCTGGACGCCGACGGTCTGCGCGGGGCCCGCATCGGCGTACCGCGAGCGGTGTACTTCGGCTACAGCCACCATGCCGACGAGATCGCGGAGCGGGCGATCGCCACCCTGCGCAAGGCCGGGGCGACAGTGGTGGACCCGGCCGACATCCCGACGGCCGAGCAGCTCGAGGACCTGCCCAGCTCGATGGTCGTGCAGGCGTACGAGATCAAGCGCGGGCTCAACGCCTACCTGGCCGCCGCCCCCGGCGACCATCCGCGCGGCCTGGCGGAGCTGATCGCGTTCAACCGTGCGCACGCCGACCGGGAACTGCGCTATGTGCGGCAGGACGGGCTGGAGGCGGTGCACGAACTGGACTTCACCGAGCGCGAATACCGAGAGGCGCTGGCCACCAACCACCGGCTCTCACGCACCGAGGGCATCGACGCGGTGCTGCGCCGCTTCGACCTGGACGCGCTCGTCATGCCGACCACCGGACCACCGGCCAAGATCGACCTGATCCGCGGGGACAGCTACGGCGGCGGCTCGTCGACGCCCGCGGCACTCGCCGGCTACCCCGCGATCAGCGTCCCGGCCGGCTTCGCGTTCGGCCTGCCGGTGGGCCTGACCTTCATGGGTACGGCATGGAGCGAGCCGGTTCTGCTCCGGCTCGCCTACGCCTACGAGCAGGCGTCCCGCGTCCGTCGGCCACCGACGTACCGGGAGGCCGATGTCGGTTTCTGACCCGCCGGACGAGAGCACGCCCGGGCGGCGCGCCTGTGGTGGCCCCTGCCCGAGGGGCCACCACCGCAGTCACGGTCGCGCGGTCTCCGAGACCTTGATGGCACCGACCGGGCAGGCTCGGGCCGCCTCCCGGACCATCGGGTCGCCGCTGTCCTCCTGTCCGGGCAGGAGGGTGCTGAAGCCGTCGTCGTCCTGGGTGAAGACGGCCGGGGCGGACAGCGCGCACTGGCCGGCGCCGATGCACAGGTCCGTGTCGATGTCGATGTGCATGAGGAGACCCCCTACCAGGCCACGGGGAGATCCAGCATCCCCTGGATCGTGTCGCCCGGCTTGAAGCGGACCTCGTCCGGCGCGACGTCGAGCCGCAGCCCGGGCACCCGCTCGAAGAGGGAACGCAGGGCGATCTCCATCTCGGCACGGGCCAGGTTCTGGCCGAGACACTGGTGGACGCCGAAGCCGAACGCCACGTGATGGCGGGTGGGGCGGTGCCAGTCGAGGGCGTCGGGTTCGGTGTAGACCTCCCCGTCGCGGTTGATGACCGAGGTCGCGAAGACCACGCCCTCACCGGCGCGGATCGTCGTCCCGGCCACCTCGATGTCCTCCGTGGCCTGCCGCATCAGCCCGTCCGCGATGGACAGCATCCGCATCAACTCCTCGACGGCGTCGGGCCACAGCGACGGATCGGCCCGCAACTCCGCCAGCCGCTCGGGGTGCTGGAGCAGGGTGTACGTACCCAGCGAGATCATGTTGGCCGTCGTCTCGTGGCCGGCGACCAGCAGGATCGTGGCCAGCGCGATCGCCTCCCGGCGGTCCACCGCGCCCTCGCGCAACTGTTCGTGGACCAGGGCGTCGAGGACACCGTCGCCGACGGACGACTCGGACTTGCGGTCGATCAGGGCCCCGAGGTAGCAGTCGAGCTGGTCGCGCGCGTCCCGCACCTCGTCCACGTCCCGGCCGCGCAGCAGCCGACGGGACTGCTCCTCGAAGAATTCATGATCGGCGTACGGGACACCGAGCAGTTCGCAGATCACCGTCGAGGGAACGGGGAGCGCGAAGGCGTTCACCAACTCGGCGGGCGGGCCCTGCGCGAGCATCGCGTCGAGGCATTCGTCGACGATCCGCTGGATGGCCGGTCGCAACGCGGCGGCGCGCTTGAGGGTGAAGCTCGGGACCAGCATCCGACGCTGGGCGTGGTGCTCGGGGTCGTCGACGTTCAGCAGGGCGGCCCGGCGTTCGCGGAACGCCAAGAAGCGCGGTGCGGTGGCCGGAAAGCCGGGGCGCAGGCGGTCGGACGACAGGCGGGAATCGGCGAGCAGGCTGCGGGCCAGGTCACGGCCGGTGACCAGCCAGACGGCCCGGCCGTCGTAGAGGGTCACGCGGGCGAGCGGTCGGGCGGCGCGCAGGGGGTCGTAGCCCGTGGGCGGCTGGAAGGGACAGGTGCGGTCCTGGGGGAAGGCGACGGGTGCCGAGAGCGGCCGCACGTCTGCCGTATCCGTCATGTCTGTCATCGAAGACCTCGCGGACGAAGGGTGCGTCGTACCGATCTTCATTAGATGCCGCAGGCACCTATCTGGCGACATCGAGTTCAGCCAGATTCACGAAGGGGACATTCTGGCCGGAATTGACCGCTCCGGTGTGCGAATTCGACCGACCCGTCGAACGCGGCTCCCCCTCCCCGCCGGAAGCCCGCAGCCCCGGACGGCACAGATTCACCACAGCCTCGACAGAGTGATTGACGCGCGCCGAACAGCGCTCTACCTTCTGATCGAATTTACGAACCTGGTTCGAAATCTCGGCCAACTCGCTTGCCTGGCCGCGTACTTCACCGTCCCAGGTCCCCCGCGCCGCGCAGCCGCTCACCTGCTCACCCGCTCACCCGCTCACCCGCCCCCGTCGTACGCAGCCTGGAGACCAAGATGAGCGCAAGACCCCAGACGTCCCGCCGCCTCTTCCTCCGCATGGCCGCCACCACTCCCCTGGCCGCGTCCGGAGTACTGGCCCTCGGCGCCGGCACAGCCCACGCGGCCGACTCGGCGTACGTGATGTGCTACTTCACCGAGTCGACCAGCCTCGGCGCGGGCACCGACTACGGCCTTCACCTCGCGGTCAGCCCCGACTCGCTCAACTGGACGCCGCTGAACCAGAACAACCCCGTGGTCACCCCCACCGCAGGCGCCCTCGGTCTGCGCGACCCGTTCCTGATGCGCAAGCAGGACGGCACCTTCGTCGTCATCGCCACCGACCTCAAGGGCACCGACTGGAGCTACAACAGCCAGTACATCCATGTCTGGGACTCGGCCGACCTGCGCACCTTCACCGGTTACCGCCGCCTCAAGCTCCACGACATGACCACCCACAGCTGGGCCCCCGAGGCGTTCTGGGACGCCGGGCGGGGCCAGTACGCGGTCATCTACTCCTCGGTCAACTCCAGCGGCCACAACGTGATCATGGTGAACTACACGACCGACTTCGTCACCGCCTCGGCCCCGCAGGTCTTCTTCGACCCCGGCTACGACGTCATCGACGGCAACATGGCCGTCGGCGTCAACGGCGTCAACTACCTCTACTTCAAGAAGAACCAGACACTGGTGGCCGCCCGCTCCACCTCCCTCACCCCGGGCAGCTTCACCGAGTTCAGCGCGGGCGTCGCACACGGCGGCACCGAGGCGCCGACCGTGTTCAAGTCACTGACCTCGAACACCTGGTACCTGTGGGGAGACACATACACGCCGAACGGTGTCTTCTACGCCTGGCAGTCCACCAACCTGGCCTCGGGCACCTGGACGGCGCTGGACCAGAAGACCTACACCCAGCCGGTCAACTCCAAGCACTGCGGCATAGCGACGATCACCACGGCCGAGTACAACAACCTGCTCACCAAGTGGGGCGCGCCGACCTGGAACAGGCTCAAGTCGTACAACTTCCCGGACCGTTACGTGCGCCACGCCAACTACGCGGCCCGCATCGACACGTACCCCTTCGACCTGTACACCGACTCGCAGTGGAAGCTCGTGCCGGGTCTGGCCGACAGTTCCGGGGTCTCCTTCCAGTCGATCAACTACCCCACCCGCTATCTGCGGCACTACAACTACCAGCTCCAACTCGACGTCAACGACGGCACGTCGACGTACGCGGGCGACGCGACCTTCTACCGCACGGCGGGCCTCGCGGACGGCTCCTGGTCGTCGTTCCGCTCGTACAACAACCCGACCCGCTACATTCGCCACGCCAACTACGTGCTGCGCATAGACCCGATCTCCACGTCCACCGAACAGCAGGACGCGACGTTCCGCGTCGGCTATTGAACCGCCCACGTCCCCTGGGATCATCGACGGATGAAGTTGAGCGCGATCACACTCGACTGCCCTGATCCACTGGCTCTGGCGGCGTTCTACCAGCAGGCCACCGGCCTGGAACCCCACCCGAAATCCGACGCGGACTTCGCTGCTCTCACCTGCGAGAACGGGCTCACCGTCGGCTTCCAACGGGTCGACGACCACCGGGCTCCGCGCTGGCCCGACCAGACGGTTCCCCAGCAGCTTCACCTCGACTTCACGGTCGACGACCTGGACGAGGCCGAGGCCCGGCTGCTGGAACTGGGCGCGGGCAAACCGGATCACCAGCCGAACGAAGACAGATGGCGGGTCCTGACGGACCCGGCCGGCCATCCGTTCTGCGTGATCAGAGGCTGATCCCTTCTGACGGAACAGATGGTCTTCCACGATCCGGAGGAACTGACCGGCGAACTAGCCGAGTTGGGGTGGTCCGCCGACATCCGGACGCGCGAGGAGTTCTTCGTCGGCATCGCCGAAGTACGTTCCACCACCGTTGCCCAGCCACGTTTCGGCTCAGGCCCAGTCCATGATCCGCCGGGCGGAACCCGGCCGTGAGGCGCTCGAAAAGCAGTGGAGCAGCGCCGCTGTGCGCCACTACCGTGCTGCCGAACCAAGTCGTCTGGGCAAGGACGTGCCGTTGTACACCGTGTGAGACCCCCCGAGTGCTGAATCGTCGCGCGTCGCGCATCTGCGCCGCGCTCCCTTTTGCTGCGGACTTCTCACTGAAACCGGTGTACTTCTGTGCTCGAAGACTGGGTGGTCATGCCCACCTGCCTGCCGCTCGTCCTCCGCCGTTGCCACGCGTGCGCGTCCGGGCGTTTCCGGGCGAACGGCAAGTTTCGCGTCAACGCCAACCACAAGCTCATCGACGCCTGGCTCCTCGCCCTCTGTACCGGCTGCGGGGAAACGACAAAGCTCACGGTCCTGGAGCGGACGAATGTACGCTCCGTACGAGCTGAGCTGCTGGAGCGGCTGCACGACAACGACCCCGGCCTGGCAGCCGAGTTGCTCCAGGGTCCGGTCTTGCGGCGCCGTAACCGCATCGCCCTCGACTGGGACAACGCCTGGCGTCTCGACACGGGTGGGTCGGATCACCTGGACCGCGCTGTGAACCACGTGAGCGATGCAAGCGACCCCATCGATGTCTCGGTCCGCTTCGCGGCACGGATCCCGGTCCGGCCGATGCGGCTGATCGCCGAAGGCTTCGGTCTTTCGCGGGCCGAGGTCGAGAGACTGATCATGGAGGGGAGCGTCGTTTCGGCGGTCCGGCTGAGCGGCAAGCTCTCCAGCGACTTCACCTTCACACTCAAGCGCTGAACCCTGAGTCCTGCTCGGGACCAGGGGCCTGTCCGGCAGGTTCCGCCGGACAGGCCCCTGGTGGGCCGGCCTTTCGAGGGCGAGCGTGTTCACGTGCACCCACCCGTCACGCTCAGGTCCACTCCGTCGGCCTCAGGTCCACCCTGTCGAGCTCAGCCCGCCGCCCCGTCGAGCAGTCGGCTGTAGCGCAGCCGCAGCGCCCGCTCCGTGCTGGCCGCCACAGTGGCCACCCCGAGCACGATGTTGCCCCATGCGGTCAGATCAATGGGCGAGGTGAAGGTCCCGACGTACTGGGCGACGCCCTCCGGATCCCGGGTGACCTGTTCGGCGAGCTGCAGGATCAGGAGAACCAGGCCGATGACGAGCACGACTACCGAGAGGAAACCCATACAGCGGCTCAGTGCGGGGTGCGCGCGGTCGAAGCGCGCGCGGCGCCCCTCGGCGGAGGCGGGGTCCGGGACGAGCTGGAACTCGGCCCCTTCGGCAGTGACGTAGTGGCAGCGCTTGAGTCCGAAGCTGCTCGTCCTGACTTCGACGGTGCCGCCCTCGACGGGGAAGACGGCGGGGACTGTGGACTCCGCGTGATGCCTGCCGTCGAGGTACAGGTGGGCTGTCACCCGACCGGACGAGGACGAGTGATTCTGGTGCCTGACGTCGACGGCATAGACCGCCTGCCGACCGTCGTCGTTCGTCAGCCGAAGATAGAACAGTGCGCGGGTAAGCGTCTGCCACCAGCGGAACCGCTTCAACGATCGCCCGTCCCCGGGCTTGACCCGCTGCACGGCCCGACGATGCCGCCACTCCTTGAGCATGTCTCCCCTCCTCTCAATTCCCCTCCGGCTCCCGCTACTTGCTCGGTTCCACCCCGCAGGCGAGGTCCCGCGAAGGGCGGTGTCCGGTGGTCAGGAACGCCGTCACCGTGTCGTTCGCGCATGTGTTGGACCCGAACGGATAGACACCGTGCCCGCCCTGGTCTGCCGTCACCAGCGTGGCCCGCTCTCCGAACGCCCGCCGCAGCTTCTGGGCGCCGGCCAGCGGTGTCCCCGGGTCGCGCTCGTTCTGCACCATGAGCACGTTCGACGGGCCCCGGTCACTGATACGCACCGGTGGCTCGACCCGCTCGGTCGGCCAGAACGCGCACGGTCCGATGCTTGCCGCCGACCCGCCCAGCATCGGGTACCTCAGCCGGTCGACCGCCACATCACGCTGATACTCCCGGACCGTCCCCGGCCAGCGCGAGTCACCACAGATCACATAGAAACGAGCGGCCATGAAGTTTTCCATGTCGTCCATCGACGGCGGGGTGTCGGGCGGCAGCGGCCGATCCTTGTCGAGCGCCTGCCACATCTCGGCCAACAAGGGCATGGACGCATCGCTGTAGAGGCGGTCGAAGGTGATCCCGCGGAACAGCGTCCCGTCGATGCCCCGGACCGGCTTCGCCTCCAACCGCTTCGCGAGCTCGAAGAACTTCGCGGTCACCTGCTCCGGTGTGGCGCCCAGACCGTACTCGGGGCGCGCGGCCGCGAACGCCGCGAAGTCCGGGAACCGGTCCTCCATTCCACGGGCGAGCGACCGCATGGCCGTGACGTCGTAACCGCCGGGGCCCAGGTTGCTGTCGAGCACGATCCGGTCACTGCGCCCCGGGAACAGCGTCGTGTACACCGCACCGAGGTAGGAGCCGTAGGACCCACCGAGGTACGAGAGCTTCGGCTCGCCCAGCGCCTCCCGGATGCGGTCCATGTCCCGCGCGGTGTTCGCGGTGGTGGTGTGCGGCAGCATCGATGCCGACGTCGAGGCAGCGCATTGCTTGGCGATGGTCCGCGCGTTCCCCGCCGCCCGTGCGACATCGGCCGCGGTGTGCGCGTACGGCGGCAGGTTGCCGCGGTTCCGCTGTGCCGGCGTCAGGTCACAGGTCACGGGCGCGCTGCGGCCGGTGCCGCGCGGGTCGAAGCCGATCACGTCGTAGGAGTCCAGCACCTTCTGCGGCAGCCCGGAGGCGGCGAGAACGGCCGGGTAGCCAAGTCCTGGGATGCCGGGGCCGCCTGGATTGGTCAGCAGCACTCCGCGGCGCTTCGAGGGTTCCTTGCTCGCCAGCCGGGAGATCGCGATCTCTATCTGCCGGCCGTCGGGATTGCGGTAGTCCAGCGGGACTTCGAGTGTCGAGCACTCCAGCCGGGGTGAAGGGTCCCGTGAAGCGGCCTTCTTCTCCGAGCACGGACCCCACCGCACCGGGTCCGGCGTCGCCGCCACCGACTCTTCCGGAATCGCGGTCCCCGCTGCCGCGGTCACCACCACGGCGGTTGCGGCGAGGGCGAGGGACAAGGTTCTGTGCATCGAGGTCATGCATCCACCTCACCCGCCTTCACACTCACCTGACAGGGCGTGGTGTCATCACTTGGCCATGACGTTCGTCAGTGCGAAAGCATGATGTGGCGTCACCAGCACCTCTCGTAGGGCCGCCTGGGCCGCCTGGGTGCCGGTCCGCAACCGGGTGGCCTCCCGCCCCCGTCGATGCGAGCGGCCCGCGGCAGATCCAGGTCCAGGTCGCGGGTGGCCGCGACCTGGGCCTCGACGCCGAAGAGCCGGCCCGCATCGCCCGAGCCGGCTCACATCGACGCCACGGTCAGGCCGTGAGCCGTTCGCTGACCTCCCAGAGGCGGGCCGCCGCCTCCGGGTCCACGGCGCGGGGCAGCACGCCCGGGCCATCCCCGCCGGCCCAGGCGGCCTCGTTCTCGGGGGTCACCAGCGGGCTGATGTCGACGTTCTCGCAGTAGACCCCGCCGATGCCGTCGAGCTGCGGACTGGTCGCGCACCAGACGCTGGTGGCCGCGCCCTGCTGCACGGTCTTCATCTGGCGCGTGAGGTCACGGACGGGCCTGCCCTCGCTGTCGAGAGCGCCCGCGGCCTGGAGCGCCGCCGGGTCGAGGTGCTTGACCAGGCCGGTGTCGACGATGAGCCCCGGGTGCACGGCGAACGCCCGGATGCCCTGCGCCTGTCCGCGCCGGTCCACCTCCACGGCGAACAGGGCGTTGGCCGTCTTCGACTGGCCGTAGGCCAGGAAGGGCTCGTAGGCCCGGTGCTCGAAGTGCAGGTCGTCGAAGTCGACGCCGGCGAAGCGGATGCCTCGCGACGACAGCACCACGACCCGCGCGTCCTCGGCCGCGACCAGCGCGGGCCACAGTCGGGTGGTCAGCTGGAAGTGCCCCAGGTGGTTGGTGGCGAACTGCCCCTCGTATCCCCGCGCGTCCCGCGCCAGCGGGGTCGCCATGATCCCGGCGCTGTTGACCAGGAGGTGCAGCGGACGCCCCGAGGCGAGGAACTTCTCCGCGAAGGCGTCGATGGACGCAGGGTCCAGCAGGTCCATGTGCTCGACCTCGGCTCCGGGTACGTCCTTGAGCGCCGTCCGGGCCCGCTCCACGTCCCGTGCCGGTACGACGACCTCGGCTCCGGCGTCGCGCAGGACGCGGGCCGTCTCCAGCCCGATGCCGGAGTAGCCGCCGGTGACGATCGCGACCTTGCCGGTCAGGTCGATCCCCTTGATCACCTCCTCGGCGGTGGACGCGGCGCCGAAGCCGGAACCCAGGGGGTGCTGTGCGGTGGTCATGTCGGGTCTCTCCTCAAGCCTCAGGACGAGCTGTCCAGACCACCGTAGGTCGAATGATCCGTACGATGAATGCTTGAGAATCCGCATTACTTGCGTGATAGTTCGAATATGACCGCAGACCCACTGTCCGACGCCCTGGCCGTCGCCGACGCCCGCAGTGTGTTCTCCGGCGGCTTCACGGCCGGCGGGGACTGGGCCATCGAACTGCGCGGACGCGACCGGCTCAAAGTGAACGCCGTACTGCGGGGCAGCTGCCTGCTGGTCCGCGAGACGGGCGGCGAACCCGTGCGGCTCGCCGAAGGGGACGTCGTGGTCTCCGACGGCAGGCATCCGTACACGCTGTGCAACCGGCCCGGCATCGAGCCGACGGACTCCAACGACGTCGTCATGGACCCGGTGACCCGGATGGGGCGGCTCGGCCAGGGAGAGGGCGTGGACGTGGAGTGCGTGTCCGGGCACATCGACCTGAGCCGGGACCGCGGCGACCTGCTGCGCCGGGCACTGCCGGAGCTGGTCCACGTACGGGCCGACTCACCCGAGGCAGGCGTACTGCGGTGGCTCATCGGGCAGTTGGTGGCCGAGATGAGGGCCGGCCGGGCCGGTGTCGAGTTCGTCTCGGCCCAGCTCGCGCAGCTGATGTTCGTGCAGGTGCTGCGGATCTGCCTGACCGACTCGGACGGGCTGCCGCCCGGTTGGCTGCGCGCCCTCGCCGACGAACGGCTCGCCCCTGCACTGCGCCTGATGCACGGCGACCCGGCCCACCCCTGGCAGTTGGAGGAACTCGCCCAGGCGGCGTCGATGTCCCGCACCACGTTCGCCGTACGGTTCAAGGAGGCGGCCGGGGTGCCGCCGCTGACGTACCTGCTGAACTGGCGCATGAGCCTGGCCGCCCGGGCCCTGAGACAGGACACCGCCCCGGTCGCGGCACTCGCCCGCTCCGTCGGCTACACCTCCGAGAGCGCCTTCAGCAACGCCTTCAAGCGCGCGGTCGGTGTGGCGCCGAGGGTCTACCGGGTGGAGGCCACTGCCGGGACTCGTCCGGGCGACAGCTGATCCCGTCCGCGACTTCAGACAGGACGCCGCGTCGCAAGGATGCCGGTCCGGCTTGTACCACCAGGATGGCGGGGCGGCCCTCGTGGTGCTCCGGTGCTCTGGTGCTCTGCTGGGCGCCGTACATCCTGATCTTCGGGCTGACCACCGACTGAGGAGCGCAATGTGAGCGGAGCCGGCGGAGTTGGCGGAGGGTTCGAGGGGGAGGTCGTCCGGCGGGGCGACGCCGCCTACGACAGCACCTGGTCGGCCATGCTGTGGAACGGCCTCAAGCCGGAGCGCTTTCCGGACCTCATCGTCCGGGTCGCCTCGGACCGCGATGTCCGGGCGGCCGTCCGGCTGGCCCGCTCCGAAGGTCTCCGGGTCGCCATTCGCTCCCATGGGCACAGCTGGTGCGGCTCCCCGCTGCGCGACGGCGGCATGCTCATCGACCTCTCCGCGCTCGACGCCTGCGAGATCGTTCCGGCCGCGCGCACCGCGACCGTGCAACCCGGGCTCATCGGCCGCGAGTTCGCCGCCGCCCTCGCCCCGCACGGACTCGCCTTCCCTGTCGGACACTGTGGGCCCGTCCCCCTGAGCGGCTACCTCCTCAGCGGTGGCCTCGGCTGGAACTCCGGCCTTCACGGTCCGGCTGCCGCAGGCGTGCGGGCGGTCGAGGTGGTGACGGCGGAGGGCGACGCCCTCACCTGCAGCCGAAGCGAGAACCCCGACCTCTTCTGGGCCGCGCGCGGTGCGGGCCCCGGGTTCTTCGCGGTCGCCACCCGCTTCCGTGTGACGCTGCACGACCTACCGGCGGCGGTCGCCGAGACCACGTACACCTTTCCCCTGGCCGAGGTCGAAACGGTGACCCGCTGGGCCACCGAAACGGCCCAGCGCCTGCCGGCGAACGTCGAGGCGTCCTTCATGCTCTCGACCGCCTCCCCGGACATCACGGCGGCTTCACCGAGGCCCAAGGTGATCAGCTTCACCGGCACGGCCTTCGCTCGCACGCGTGACGAGGCGGTCCGCTGCCTGGACCCGCTGCGGGCATGCCCATTCGCCGAACGCGCCCTGTTCCGGCAGACGGACGAGCCGAAGTCCATCGAGGACCTGTACGGCACGTCGTCCGGCTTCTGGCCCCGAGAGCACCGCAACGCGGTGGACACCCTGTGGTCGGACACCGGGTACGAGACCCTGCTGCCGGTCCTCGCCGCCTCGCTCGCCCGGGCCCCCTCGGAGCAGTCGCTCATCCTCGCCCCCCTGTGGCCCGCCTCCCGGGACCGCTCCCTCTCCGAGGACATGGCCTTCTCGGTCCTGGGCGAGACCTATGTCGCCCCCTTCGCGATCTGGGACGACCCGGCGGCGGACAGCGCCAACACCCGCTGGCTCCGGGACACCATGCGTGCCGTCGAACCGTACGGAACCGGCCACTACATCGCCGAGGCCGACCTCACCGCCGACGCCTCCCGCGCCCGGAGGTCGTACGCCCCCGAGGACTGGGAGCGGCTACAGGCCCTCAAGGCCACGTACGACCCCGCGAACGTCTTCCACACCTACCTCACGCCGTGAGGGCTCAGGGCTGTGGACGGCCGACGGCCTGCTGGTAGCGGAACAGGGCGGCGGGGTCGTAGCGGCGCTTGACGTCGACCAGGCGGTCGTAGTTGGCGCCGTAGTAGGCGCGCCGCCAGTCGCGCAGGTCCGGGTCGGGGAAGTTGACGTAGGCGGCGTCGGTGTTCAGGTGACGGCGCAGCATGTGGTGGGCGGCGCGGGTCTGTTCGAGCAGGCCGCGTACCTGGGTGGGCGGGGCGGCCGGCTTCCAGTGGGTGCCGATGTCGATGACGAAGGCGGCTTCCCGGTGGGGGTAGGCCGTTTCGTCCGGTCGTCGTGTCGCGGTGTCGCCGCCCATGGCGAACAGGGTCACGTATCCGGTGCTGCGGCCCGGTCCCGGGCGCCAGTTGCGGGTCCAGTCTGCGATGGCCGCCACGGTGTCGGGGCCGGTCCACTGGTTGGGGACGAGGGACTTGGAGGCGTAGGCCTCTTTCGGACCGGGGGTCTCCATCAGGAAGTCCTGCGCGGACCAGAAGCCGCGCTCCTCGATGACCGCTTGGGCGGGGCGCAGCCGCAGCAGGGGGGCGAACCGGCGGAGCAGTCCGTCCTCGTCGCCGAGCCGCTGCCCGAGCAGGGCGAGGGTGGCCGTGCCGTCGCCGGCGTGCCTGAAGCCGACGCGTACGTCGAAGTCGTTGTCGCGGTCTGTGTCGAGGACGTCCCGCAGTTCCTCCAGCACGTCGACGGCCGCGTGCAGGGGGTACGTGAGGTGGAAGACGGTGGCGCGCAGCCTGCCCACGGGTACGGCGGCGAAGGTGAACGCCGTGTTGATGCCGAAGTTGCCGCCCGCTCCGCCGCGGCAGGCCCAGAACAGGTCCGGGTTCTCGTCCTCGGCCGCGCGGACGAGGCTGCCGTCGGCCAGTACGAGACGGGTCTCCGTGAGCCGGTCGCAAGTCAGGCCCCACTTGCGGTCGTTGAAGCCGAGGCCACCGCCGAGGGTCAGGCCCGCCACGCCCACCTCGGGGCAACGGCCGCCGGGGAAGTACAGGTTCGCGGCGCGGGCGGCGTACACGTCGGAGTTTGTGGCGCCCCCGCCGAGCCGCAGGTCATGGCCTCGCGGCACGACCTGGTTCATGGCGCGCAGGCTGATCACCAGGCCTGGGGTGGTGGAGTAGCCGGCGTAGTTGTGGCCGCCGGAGCGGGGAGCGAGGGGCACTCCGTGTTCCGCGCACCACCGCACGGCCGTCTGTACGTCGCTCTCCGTCGCGCAGACGAGGATCCCGGCCGGACGCACGTACGCGTAGCGCTGGTTGTCGGCGGTGGCGCGGGCCGCGTACTCCGGCTGCCCCGGGCGGTACAGCCGGGCGGCCGGGCTCAGGCTCCTGGCCAGCTCGCGCCATGCGCCGGGCTCCGCTCCCCCGGCGAGGGAGGTCCGGCGGGTGGCGGCGAAGGACGGGCTGTTTGCGCCGCCCAGTGCGATCGCGGCGCCGGCAGCCGCGACGGCCCCTCCGGTACGCAGGACATCTCGTCGGCCGGTCTGCACAGGTACGCCCCTTCGCCACTTGGTGTCCGGATGCCGGAGGCGCGGGAGCGCACGCGCTTACGCGCGGGGTCCCCGGCTCAGGCAGGGCTCACGATGGAGAAGGACGGGGTGGGGAAAGGGTTCTGACACCCCGGGGCAGGCAAGCTTCATGCGAACGGGCCACGCACGGTCGAAGTCCGCCCCGTGGGCCGGTCCGTACCCGGGCTGACGGTCAGGCGTCCTCCGGGCGCTCGCCCGGTTCCCACGTCGCGGGGCCGGCTCCCGCGGCTATGCGGCGGTAGGCGGCGCGGGCGTGGACGAGGCGGGCGACCGCTGTGCCGATGAGGGCGGCGGCAAGCAGACAGCTGAGCCAGAACGTGTCGCGGTGTCCGGCCCAGCTGAGGGTGCCCAGGGGCGGGATGGCGAAGGCGTTGAGGAACAGCCAGCACAGCGCGGCCGTTCCGGGCGCCGCGGTGAAGCGGGAGCGCCCGCCGAGCAGGGCGGCCAGCAGGGACAGGGCCGTCAGCGCGAGTGCGGGCCGGTCGGTGCCGACGAGGGCGTTGAGGGTCGCCACCAGCAACAGGGCACCGCCGAAGGCCGCGGCCCACACCAGCGGGGTGGCGACCGGCCGGGGGACGGGCCTTGCTCCGGCGCTGAGAAACACCCACTCGATCACGCTGACGGTTCCTTCCGGTCCTCCCGGGCGCCGACGGAGAGATGCACCGACCGTCCCTTGGCCGTAGCGCGCGGCCCCAGGAGGGGGATTCTCCCACTCGGTCCCGGCCCGCACTCCCGTTGGCCGATTCCAGGCGTTCGCCCGGGACCGGTGCCTCCGAAACCGGTCTCAGGCAGGCAGCGGGCGGTCGTCGACAACGTGCTTCATGACGATGGTGGAGGTCAGGCGCTGGACTCCGGGAAGAGTGGCCAGCCGCTGGTCGTACAGCTGTTGAAAGGCCGCCAGGTCGGCGGCGACGACGCGCAGGAGGTAGTCGGGTTCACCGAAGAGGCGCTGGGCCTGCACCACGTGCGGGACCGCGGCGACGGCCTGCTCGAAGGATGCGACGGTGTCGCGGTCCTCCCAGCGCAGGGTGGCGAAGACCAGGGCCTCGAAGTCCAGGCCGACAGTGGCCGGATCCACGACAGCGCGGTAGCCGCGGATCGCACCGGTCCGTTCGAGATCGCGCAGGCGCCGGTGGCACGGCGAGACGCTCAGCTTCACCCGGGCGGCCAGCTCGGTCACCGTCAGACGGCCGTCCAGCTGCAGCTCGGTAAGAATCTTCCGGTCCAGGTCATCCATGGGGAAGATTGTGCCCCAGCAGCCCGGATCCGGGGAAAATACGCAAACACCTTCGCGCATATCCCGCCTAGCGTTCCCTCTCGTAGGAATGAGTGAGAGAGGGATCGGTTCAGCATGGACGCGGGCACCGTGGCGGCTTTCCTGGCAGTGGATCTTCTGCTGGTGTTCACGCCCGGCGCGGACTGGGCCTACGCGATCACGGCAGGGCTGCGGAACCGGTCGGTTGTCCCCGCGGTGGCCGGGCTGGTCGCCGGATACGCGGGATACACCGTGCTCGCCGTGGCCGGACTGGTGGTGATCGTCGCGAGCTCCGCGACCCTGCTCACGGCGTTGACCGTCCTCGGGGCCGCCTATCTGATGTGGCTCGGCCGGGGCGTCCTGGCACGGCCGGTCACGCCCGGCGCCTCCACCGAGGTGATGGCCGCCTCAAATTGGCAGGTCATGCTGAAGGGGGCCGGGATCAGCGGCCTGAACCCCAAGGCGCTGCTGCTGTACTTCTCGTTGTTCCCGCAGTTCATCGACCCCGCGGCGGACTGGCCCGTGGCCGCTCAGACCGCGCTGCTGGGCACCCTTCACATGGCCGGCTGCGCCGTCGTCTACCTCACCGTGGGCCTACTGGCCAGGACCGTGCTGCAGGCACGACCGGCAGCGGCACGAGCTGTCACCCGTACCAGCGGTGCCATGATGATCGCCATCGGCGGGTTCCTCCTCGTGGAACGTCTTGCCGGATGAGGGCCCGCCGCCTTCGGCCCCGCGGGACACTCCCGCCTCCCCTCGGCCAACCGGCTGGGACACCGACTCAAGGAGCGCAGTGGAACACCAGAGTCAGCAGGAAGAGGCAACCCCCGAGGTGCAGGAACGCATCCGGACCAGCTTCGGACTCCAGGGGCTGATGGGCCATCTCGGCGCGCGCATCACACACATCGCACCGGGCCGCGTGCACATCGTCCTCCCGAACCGCCCCGAAGTGACCCAGCAGCACGGCTACTTCCACGCCGGGGCGACGAGCGCCATCGCCGACAGCGCGGGCGGGTACGCGGCGTTCACGCTGTTCCCCGAGGACACGTCGGTGCTCACGGTCGAGTACAAGATCAACCTCCTGGCGCCCGCCGTGGGCGATCACATCGAGGCCGTGGGACAGGTCCTGAAGCCCGGACGGACGCTCACCGTGTGCCAGCTGGAGGTGTTCGGCGTCGAGGGCGACCGTCGGTCCCTCGTCGCGGCCGGCCAGCAGACGCTGATGTGCGTGAAGAGGTCCGAAGGCTGATCCCGGTCGAGAAGGAGCGATACGAGTGGCGCCCGCCGGTCAGAGGCCAAAGGCGCCGCCCTCGACGAGGATGAGCAGGCCGATGGCGATGAGGACGACGGGCAGCAGGATGTGGCCCCAGCGGGCGAGGGCCGTGCCGATGACCGGACGGGTGGCGACGAACCTGCCCGCGAAGCACCACACGGCAACCAGGATCAGGAACACCACGGCGTACACGCTCATCCCGCCGACGCCTGCGGTGGCGAGGACAGGAACGTAGACGCCGATGTTGTCCCCGCCGTTGGCCAAGGTCACAGCGGCCACCGCCATGGACGTCGGCCCACCCGCCTGGGTCCGGTCCTCGTCGTCGCCGTCCTCACCACGGTGTTTCCACGCCTGCCAGGCCGCCTTGAGGCCAAGGGCGAGGGGCAGGAGACCGAGGTACGGAATGACTGGCTCGGGCAGGAAGGTGGCACCCAGCGCGGCGGCCACGGCCACGACCAGGATCGCGGCGAATCCGAGGTACTGACCCAGCACGATCCTGCGGGTGGACCCGCGGTGCCCGGCGCCTTGGGCGAAGAACAGCGCCAGGATCAGGATGTCGTCGACGTTGGTGACCGCGAAGAGTCCGACTGCCTGCCCGATGATGCCCAGGTTCACGAACCAGCCCGCTTTGCTCGTACGACAGGAGTTGGACGACCCTACTCGGAACCGGGATCCGGTGAATCCGTCCGCCGTACGCACGCCGCCTCAGAGTTCCGCGTACGCCCTCGCGCAGTACACGGGACCGCCGCCCAGCCCGGACACGTTCAGGATGGACTCCTCCGTCAGCTGGGTGTCGTCCTTGCGCGGGCAGTTGTTGTCCAGGTCCGGCTGCCCGATGACCTTGACGTCGGGCAACACATCGCCGTCGCAGGGGACTTCCTCGTACTTGTCACCCGTGTCCGAAGCCTCCAGGCAGTCACCTACACGGATCTCCATGCCGCCCTGGCCCGGTTCGCCGGGGTGCGGGGCCTTGAGGTTGCGTACGCAGGCATAGCCCACACCGGCCACGTACTCAAGGTAGTCACGCGAGCCCGCGACCTCCCATCCGGGATCGCCGCTGATGCCCAGCACGTCGTCCGTGGAGTCGGAGCAGTCGATGTAGGTGTACACGGTCGTCTTCTTCTCGACGCGCTTGAGGACCTTGCCGATGGCGTCGGGGTCGTCGCAGGGCATCTCCACGGCATGACCCTGTTCGTCACCCCTCGGGGGCCCGTAACAGTCACCCTTGGCCATCAGCACGTTGTCGTCGTTGTCGTAGTACGCCGGCTTGGACGAGCTGCTCGACGGGGTGCCGGTCGTGGCCGGGGTCGACACGGTCGGTGGGGCCGACGATCCACGCGCGTCGTCGTCGCCGTCCGAGCAGCCGGCCGCCCACACCAGTACACCCACTAAGGCGGCAGCTCGTATGGCACGCCCGTATCGCATCTCAAGGCCCCCCTGCCTCGGCGTTGCGGCCAGCATGGGACGTCGGCACCGGTCACGCAAGCCCCCGCACCTCACCCGGGAACCAGTCAACTCCCCTTGTGCGTAGGTACATTGAGACCGCTGATTCGTTGAGCGAGTGGGGGCGGGGATGCGCGACACCGTCTTGGACGGCCGGTACACGCTCACGGAGCGGATCGGTGCGGGCGGTATGGGTGTGGTGTGGCGGGCCAGGGACGCGCGGCTCGAACGCCCGGTCGCCGTCAAGCTGTTGAGCCTGCCACCCGGCACGGCCGGCGCCGAGCGGGAGCGACTGCTCGCCATGTTCGGGCGGGAGGCACGGGCCGCCGCCGCACTGGACAGCTCGTACATCGTGCCGGTCTTCGACCACGGGGCTGACGGCGAAGTCCCCTACCTGGTCATGCCGTTGCTCTCGGGCCGGACCGTGGGCGAGTTGCTGGCCGACGGGCCGCTGCCGCCGGAGCAGGTCGCGGAGCTCTCAGCACAGGTCTGCCGGGCCCTGGCGACCGCGCACCGGGCCGGCATCGTGCACCGCGACATCAAACCGGCGAACGTGATGCTCACCGACGAGGGCACGGTCAAGGTGCTCGACTTCGGCATTGCCAAGTTCCTCGACGCCGCGACCGGCGGCCGGCTCACCGCGACCACCGACTCCCCCATCGGCACCCTCCCCTACATGGCGCCCGAGCGCTTCACGCGGGGCGCGGACGACGGCCGTACGGACGTGTACGCGCTGGGCTGCACCGTGTACGAGATGCTGACCGGTGCACCGCCCTTCGACTCGACGTCGGCGCCCGCACTGATGCACAGCCATGTGTACGAGACACCGGAGAAGCCGTCGCTTCGGCGTCCGGGGCTCACCCCCGAGTGGGACGAGCTGGTGGGGCGGATGCTGGCGAAGCCGGTCGAGGACAGGCCGACGGCGGAGGAGGCACGGGAGGTATTCGAGAGACTGGCCCTGCCCGCGTCGCGGGTCCCCACCTCCGCCCAACTGCCGGACCACACCCCTCCTTTGGGGCAGGACCCCGCCTCCACCGCACCGGGGAGCCCGTCCCACGCATCGTCCGAGCCGCAGCACTCTGCATCCGACGCAGCCCCACGGCAACTCGCGGCGGGCGCCACAACCATCAGCCCCGACCCCACCTCGTACCTGCTCGCGCCGCCGCTCCCGAAGCAGCCGCCCGCTCCCCCGGCCGCTCGACTGCGTGGGCGGCGCGTCACCTGGATCGCGGCCTCCGCGGCCGTCACCGCGCTCGTGGTCATATTCGCCGTCGTCCAGCCCTTCGGCGGCGACGACGGCGACGAGGGAAGCGGGAAGAGCGGCTCCGGCGGGCCGAAGGCCGGCACCGGCACGGTGGCCCCGGTGGCGAAGACCCAGACCCTCACGCTCGGCTCCGACGCCGATGCCAAGGGCCCCGCCCCGGCGGTGCGGGGCGCCACCAAGGGCGGCAAGGTCACGGTCCTCGAGCCGGGCGGTATCACCACCCTCGACCCGGGCAACATGTGGTCCGGGGCCGACCGGTTGATCTCCCGCCTCGTCTACCGCAGCCTGACCACCCTCGAAACCCTGCCCAACGGATCCGTCCGACTCGTCGGGGACCTCGCCGAGGACACCGGCCGGCCATCGCTGGAGGGCCGCATCTGGACGTTCACCCTCAAGCCCGGCCTCACCTACAACGACGGATCGCCCGTACGCGCCCAGGACTTCGCGTTCGCGGTCAAACGCGCCCTCGACCCCGACAAGTTCCCGATGGGCGACCGCACCCTACGCAACTTCCTGCTCGGTCCCGAGGACGCGGACGGCATCGGCGGCGAACACGAGATGCCGCCGGGCGTCATCGAGACCCCGGACGACCGCACGATCATCTTCAACCTCGACGGCGCCCACCCCGACTTCAACGTCGTCCTGGCCGGCCCGAACGGCGCACCCGTGCCGGAGCGGGTCTCCGACATCTCCGGCACCTCCACACTCCTGCCGTCGACGGGCCCGTACCAGGTCGACTCCTTCACCGGCGCCAAGAACCTCACGCTCACCCGCAATCCGAAGTGGCGCGCGGACACGGACCCGGTGCGCACCGCGTACCCCGACCGCTACGAGGTCACCGGTTCGCTGACCCTCGACGAGATCAAGACCCGGATCCGCGCGGCCGGTTCGAAGTCGGCCGTGATGACGTTCTCCGGCTCGCTGGACAAGGACGGGCTGGGCACGGCGGACGGCGCCACCGGCAGCGGCACGGTCCGGGTGACGTCACCGGCCCCCCATGTCCTCGCGTACTCCGTCGACACCAAACGCGTACCGAAGCTGAAGGTCCGTCAGGCCATCGCCACCGCGTATCCGGCAGCGGACGTCCTGGCCGCGAGCGGCGAGGACGGCGTCGCCATGCACCACCTCTTGCCGCCGGGCATCCCCGGTTCGCGCGACTTCGACCTGTACGGGGCCGGGGCGCACGGTGACCCCGCCAAGGCCCGCGCTCTGCTCACCGAGGCGGGCGAGACGGACTTCCCGCTCACCCTCGCCTATGCGACGACAGCCGACGAAGCACGAGGCAAAGTGGTGAAGAAGGCCCTGGACAAGGCCGGTTTCCGGGTGACCCTGAAGAACGTCGACGTCTCCGACATCTACGAGAACGTGGGCGACGGCGCCTACGACCTGGCCCGCCTGCCGATGAACATCAGCGGCCTCCCGTTGGCGTCGGCGTTCCTGCCCGACTCCTTCGACGGCCGCTACACCTACCCGACCACCTCCAACTTCTCCCGGCTCAACAGCACGGCGGTCAACGACGCGATCGACGCGGCCAATGGGACGGCCGACCTGGTGGCCGCGGGCGAGAAGTGGTCCACCGTCGACCGCCGTGTGATGGAGCAGGCGGCGGCCATTCCGGTGTACGTGCCTGTGCGCACGTTCCTCTACAGCTCCAGGCTGAAGGGGGTTCAGGTGGACCTGGACGGGCTGTCACCGCTCAACGCGTATGTGACCGAGTGACGGCCGTCGCCGCATGTGTCTTCCGGTAGGCGGTCGGGGTCACTCCGACCTCTCGTCGGAAGATGGTCCGGAAATTCGCGGCCGTGCCGAACCCCGTCGCTCCGGCGATCCTCTCCACGGACCAGTCGGAGGATTCGAGGAGCCGGCGCGCGCCGAGGATCCTCTGCCGGGCGACCCAGTGCATGGGTGGCATTCCCGTCTCGCGCACGAAGTGCCGGATGAAGGTCCTCCGCGACAGCCGACTGTGGTCCGCCATCCGCTGCACGGTGATCGAGGATCCAATGTTCTCGATCACCCATTCCCGGGTCGCCCGAAGGCCGGCGCGAGGAGGGGGTGAACCGTCCACGTACTGTGGCTCGTTCGCACTGCGGGCAGCGGAGAATACGACGTCCTTCGCCACGTCGTCGGCGACTGTCGTCCCGAAATCGCTCTGGATGACGTGGAGACAGGCGTCGATTCCCGATCCCGCACCCGCGGACGTGAGAATTGCCCCGTCCTCGACGAACAGCCGGTTCTCGGCGACGTCGACTCCGGGATACGTCGTCCGGAGTTGCTCGGTGTACTGCCAGTGCGTCGTGGCCGTCTTCCCGTCGAGCATTCCACTGGCCGCGAGCGCGAAAACGCCCGTGCAGACGGCGACGATCCGGGCGCCCCGCTCACCTGCGAGCTGCACCGCCTTCAGATAGCCGTCCGGGATAGGGAGACTCGGGTCCTCATAGCCCGGAACCACGACGATGTCGGCGTACTCCACATCTGAGAGCGAGTGGGTCGGCCTGATGTCCGCCGCCACATCGATGTGAGACGGCCGGTCGCTCGAACCGTCGACCGCGTCGAGATTCTGGTCGCCGCACACGAAGACTCGATAGCCAGCGTGCTGACCGAACACATGGGCCGGGATGCTGACGTCCAGTGAATACGCACGCGGCATCGCAAGGATCGCGACAGTGGTCCGGTCGTCTCCGGATCGCAATTGCGCCCCCTTGTCTCCGTGCCACCTGCTGCTTCCTACGCCCCTGATCCAGGCTAGCTCACAGGCGCGGGATCGGACCTGACCTGCGGATACGGCACGATCCTTGCTGAAAGTGGCACGGCTGAGTCTGGTCCGCCTCAATCCGGCCTCATAGCGTTCTCTGCGAACTCACCTTTGACGATCGGAGCGATATGAGCAGGGCAGATACAGATCAGGTCGAAAGCTTCGGAGTCCCCTGGGAAGAAAGCTACGGGTACGTTCAGGCGGTCAAGCACGGCGACACCATTTACCTCTCGGGCCAGGTGGCACACGACGGGACGAAACTCGTCGCCCCCGCTCCGGTGAATGAGGACGGGCTGGTCACCGACTTCTCCAACATGGGTGAGCAGCTGCGCCAGTGCTATGCCAACGCGGCTGAACTGCTGAAGCGTTTCGACGCATCGCTGGACGACGTCGTCGACGAAGTCATCTACGTGGTCGATGCCGACGCGGGTGACGCCGCGGCAGGGCCGGTGCGGAAGGAAGCCTACGGACGGCCGGACCCCCAGCTGGCAAGCACCATGATCGGCACGCCTCGACTGGCATTCCCCGAGCTGCTCGTCGAGGTCAAGCTCGTCGCCCGAGTCTGACAGGCCGGTCGGATCATGAGGCGGGCGCGCCGGTGGGCCGTCACAGGTGGGCGCCGGGCGGGTTCGGGCGGGCGAGGCCGAGGTCGTACGCGAGGATCGTGACCTGTACGCGGTCGCGCAGCCCGAGTTTGCGCAGCAGCGCGTTGACGTGGGACTTCACGGTGCCGACGGTGATGCCGAGTTCTTCGGCGATCTCCGAGTTGTTGAGCCCGGAAGCGACCAGGGTGAGGACGTTGCGTTGGCTGCCGGTCAGGCTGTCCAGCTCGCGCGGGCCGGCGTCGGCCCGGATTCCAGGGCCCGCCCCGGACGAGTAGTGGCCGATGAGCCGCCGGGTCGCGGACGGGGCGAGCACGCTCTCGCCCGCGGCCACCACCCGTATGCCCTGCAGCAGTTCGGCGGGGTGGACATCTTTGAGCAGGAAACCGGAGGCGCCCGCGCGCAGCGCGTCGAAGACGTACGAGTCGAGGTCGAAGGTGGTCAACACCAGGACGCGGGGCGCGTCCTGGCGGCCGGTGATGATCCGGGTGGCGGCGATGCCGTCCAGTTCGGGCATCCGGACGTCCATAACGACCACGTCGGGCGCCAGTTCCTCGGCAAGGCGTACCGCGGCGGCGCCGTCGGCGGCCTCACCGACGACCGTCATGTCCTCCTCGGCGTCGATCATGGCGGCGAACCCCGCCCGTACGACGCCTTGGTCGTCGACGACCAGCACTCTGAGACTCATCGCTCCCCCTCTTCGTGGCCTTGATTCTCGTGGCCACGCTCTTTGACGCCCTGCTCTTCGACGCCCTGCTCTTTGTCGCCCTGATCCGGAACGAGTGGCAGCCGGAGTCGGACGGTGTCCGGCGCATCGTTGGTCAGGGTGCCGCCGAGTGCCGCGACCCGCGCCACCAGCCGCTCCCGTACGACGGGGCGGGCGGCGCGGGGCACTCCGGTGGCCGTGAGCGTCAACGTACCCTCGTCCGCGTCGAGTTCGAGCATCGCGGGCTCGTCCCCGCCGGCCGCCAGCACCATCTCGGCGGCGTGGTAGGCGGCCAGGTCCACGGCGGTGGGGAGTCGATCGGGCACGCGGTCGGTCATCCGTATCTCGACGTCGCGGCCGGTGGCCCGGCTCTGGTGGGCGAGCAGGTCGAGGGCTTGGAGGGTGGGCTGCGGCCGTAGTTCGGGCTCTGTCTCGCCTTCCCGGACCGTGTCGAGGAGGGCGCGCATCGCGGCCAGGGCCTCGCGGGCGCGTTCGGCGGTCGTGTCGAGGCGGCCCGCCTCCGCTTCAGCGACCATGCCGGCGGTGCGCGCCAGCACGGTGGTCTCCAGCCCGGCGGCGATCCGGCGGCGCTCGGCCCACGCGTCCCGGACGGCCTCCTCGGTCCAGGTGGCGAGGCGTTCGTCCTGTGTGCCACGGGCGGCCCGGTCGCTCCGCCCGCGCAGGGTTCCGGCTTGGCGGGCGGCGCCGACCGCCAGGGATGCCCCGGCCGTCGCCGACGCGGCGACCGCCCAGACGGGGATCGTCGTGCCCCGGTCCAGGACGGCGGCCGTCGCCGCCACCGCGTGCACCGCCACGGCCGCGACCGGGAGGACCGACAGGGCCTTGAGGAACGGGGGCGTGCGGTTCTCGGCAGGGGACGGACCGGCGGCGGGGCGTGTCTCGTCCGAGGCAGCAGCAGTCGTACGGGCCGCGTCCGCGGCCAGCGCCGCGCAGGTGGCGAGCATGCTCAGCGCCGGCGGCAGGAGGACCGGACCGGTGTAGTCACCCGTGGCCATCGCCAAGGGCCAGAGCAGGGCCAGACCGAGCAGGACGCCCTGGGCGGCGCGGGGCCCCCGGCGCAGCCACAGCAGCGCGACCGCCTGTGCCGCGGCGAGCAACGCGAAGAGGACCCCCGCGGACACGTGCGAGCTGCTCGACGCGGTTTCCGTCCGGACGACCAGCGCCGGGAGCAGCGGCTGCACGCACAGGCCGACGGCGGCCGTCACCTGCGCGAGGCGGTAGCTCCACCCGGCGGACCGCTCCACCGGGGCGGCGGTCCGGCCGGGCAGAACCGCGCGCACCTCCCAACCGCCGTCCGCCGTCGGGCCGCTGGTCAGCGTGCCGCCCGCCTCCCGTGCCCGGGACCGCAGGAAGCCCTGGCCGCGCCCACCGCCGAGGCCCCCACCAAGTGCCGCCGAACCGGCCCGTGGTGCCGTACTCGTGACCACGACGTCCGTGCGCGTGTCGCCGTACCGGCACAGCACTCTCGTCCGCGCACCGGGGGCGTGCCGGGCCACATTGGTCAGCGCCTCGCGCACGATGCCGTACGCCGCGTCCGCCACGGTGCCGTCCGGCAAGGGGTCGATCTCGCAGTCGACCACCTGGTCCAGCCGACGGAACCCCGCGACCAGACCCCGCAGCCGTTCCTCCGGCGACGGCAGGTCCTCCCGCGAGGGCGCCGGTGCCCGCACCGCGCCGAGCGCCCGGGTGACCTCGCGACCGGTCTCGGCCGCGAACTCCAGTGCCTCGTCGGCCATTTCGGGGCGCCGGTCGCGCAGCCCGAGCGCCGCCCCGGCCGTCACCACCACGGCCGTCAGATGGTGGGCGCTGACGTCGTGCAACTCCCTTTCCATACGGCGCCGTTCCTCTGCCGGAAGGCGGTGCCGCTCGGTCTCCGCCCGCTTCAGCAGGTGTTCGGCCGTTCGCCGGGCACGACGGGCCCTGCGTACGAGGAGGCCGGCGCCGCACGCGACGACGTACAGCAGAGCCGTCAGGACGAGGTCCAGTCCGTTCCGGTCGCTGAGGCCGTGCAGGGTGAGGCCGTACAGCAGTTGCCAGACGGCGAGCGTCACCAGGCACAACACGGCGGTGAAGGTGTCGCGTTCGGTCGCCACGGTGAACAGGGCCAGCGCGACACCCGCGGTTCCGAGTACCGCCATCGCTCCGGTGGGCAGCGGACCGGCGCCCGCCGCACAGGCGGCGGCGACCACGACGAGGGCGACGACCGGGCGGGTGCGGCGGAGAGCGAGGGCGGCCGTCACCAGTCCGGCGACCAGAGCCGCCAAGAGAAGGGAGGACGAGGGCGGGACGGCTCCGCGCGCCAGTGCCGCGCCGGGCCACACCACGGCCTGGGCACAGATCAGCAGGACAGGGAGCAGCCGGTCTTCGGTATCAGTTCGGTTCATGGCGGATCAAGGCTATGGCCGCAGGTGAGCGGCCCGGCTCCGGCTGGAGGCGGATTTCGTTCTCTTACCTGGGTTACAGATGCGGCGGCGCCTGGATGACGGACGGCCGGTGGACTGCCCGGGAGCCTTTCTCTATCTCCGGTTCGAGACCGCAATCATCCCGCAGCGCGAGGACCGCGCAATGCCTGGCGCCATAAGCTCGATCCCATCGAGAAGGCGATCGACCAGCGGTTCGGTTCCTTTCCTTGGATCGCCATTACGTAGATCGCTTTCCGTATCTTTCCGCAGGTGAAAAACATCTGCTCCGAAACGAATTCAGGGGGATCTCCCATGTCCAAGCGCATTCTCGTGTCGTCGCTCGTCGGTGTTTTCGTCGTAGGCGGAATTACCGCCGGTGGCTTCGCCGTGGCATCGGCCTCAGCCGCCACCGAGCCGACCGTGAAGAACGGCTCGGCCCGCTATGTCGCCCCGTCCGACGGCGGCGCGGGCAAGCTCACCTTCACCGCGGACGTGAGTGACGACTCGGGCATCTCAGGCCTCAAGGTCCTTGCGTGGCCCGCGAGTTCGAAGCTCGACCCGACCGAGGCGGAGCTCCGGTCCGTGGACAGCGCCACGTGCAAGAGCACGACGGACGAGACGTCCCGCTGCACGTACACGCTGCGGGTCACGAAGGAGGAGGCGGCCGAGCTGGACCGGGGCACCTGGTACGTCTCGGCGCTCGCAACGGCCAAGGACGGGGACACGACGTTCGTGTCCCGCGCCGCGTCCTTCGACGTCACGCGCTGACCCACCACCGCCGTCACCACTCGCTGACCTACTACCGCCGGCATCACTCGCTGACCCATCACCGCGGCCGGGCGCCTCAGGAGGCGCCCGGCCGTTCGGGTGGGTGGCTGAGAGCGGCCGGGAGTGAGCCCCAGGGTCCCCTCGTGCGGTCGTCAGGCCGTTGTCGGACCCTGGTGCTTTCATGGGAACCATGACCAGCAGAAGTGTCGTAGTCGAACGGCGTATCGCCGCGGCCCAGGGACCGGTGTGGGAGGCCATCACCGATCTGGCCGGTATGCAGCACGTCCTCAGCAGCGTCTCGAAGGTCGACGTCCTCACGGAGGGCGCCTTCGGCGTCGGCACGCGGTGGCGGGAGACGCGGCGCATGTTCGGCAAGGACGCCACCGAGGAGATGTGGGTGACGGCCAGCGAGCCGCCCGAGCGATATGTGGTGGAGGCCGAGTCCCACGGCGCGCACTACATCTCGGAGTGGGCGCTGAGAGCCGACGGACCGGTTACGACAACGGTCCGTATGACGTTCTCTGCCGTGGCGACCGGTGGCGTCGCGGGCGTGCTGGCCAAGATCATGGGCCGCCTGGGCGCGCGGGCGGTCAGCAAGGCCATCGCCAAGGACCTCGACGACATCGCCGCGGCGCTGGAGGGCCGCAGCGGCTGAGCCACACGCGGCCCCTCCGCCCCCCCATCCACTCTCCCGACGCCGCCCTCAGCCCTTCACCGCACCGGCGGTGAGCCCCTGGACGATGTGCCGGCTGGCGAAGGCGAACAGCAGCATCGTGGGCAGGATGGTGAGGACCGCGGCCGCGGACATGGATCCCCAGTCGATGTTGAAGCTGGAGATGAAGCCGTTCAGGGCCGTGGGGACGGTCTTGTTGCTGTCGCTGTTCATCAGCGTCACCGACAGGAAGAGCTCGTTCCAGCAGTTGACGAAGTTGAAGATGAACGCGGCCACGATCCCGGGACGCATCACCGGCAGCAGCACCCGGAACAGCGCTCCGAACCGGGACAGGCCGTCGATCATGGCGGCCTCCTCCAGCGCGTCCGGGATGTTCTCGAAGAAGCCGCGGAGCATCACCGTGCAGAAGGGGATGCACACGGCGACGTACACGAGGATGAGCCCGAGCCTGTTGTCGACCAGGTTGAGGTCGGTCATGAGCAGGTACAGCGGTCCCAGCGCGATGAAGGTCGGGATCATCTGGGTGACCAGCGCTGCCATCAGCAGGGCGGACTTGGTGCGGAACTCGAAGCGGGCCAGCACGTAGGCCGACAGCATCGAGATCGCGGTGGCGACCGCGGCCGCCACGAACGCGACGATGAGGCTGTTGGTGAGGTAGACGCCGAAGTCGGCCTTGCCGAAGAGCCCGCTGTAGTTCTCCAGCGAGAAGTGCTCGGGCCAGTAGGCGATCGGGAAGGCGAAGATGTCTCCGGGCGCCTTCAGGGACGTGATGGTGATCCAGTAGAGCGGGAAGACCGTGAAGACCAGCCACAGTCCCAGGAAGGTGAACTTCGTGGCCCGGCCCGCCGTGGACTCCTTGCCGATCACGACTTCACCTCTCGCTTCTCGCGCGTGGCCAGGAGGAAGAAGACCGCGAACACCAGCAGCGTGGCGACGACTATGAGCCCGAGCGCGGAGGCCCTGCCGTAGTCGCCCTGCTGGGTGATCTTGATCATCCAGGTGGTCACGATGTGCGTCTCGTTGTTCGGCCCGCCGCCGGTCATCCCGAAGATCAGGTCGGGGAAGTTGAAGATCCAGATCACGCGCAGCAGGACGGTCAGCGCGAGCGTGACCCGTATGTACGGAATGGTGATCTGGAAGAGGGTGCGCACCTTGCCCGCACCGTCCAGCGCCGCCGCCTCGTACAGCTCCTCGGGGATGGACTGCAGCGCGGCCAGGATCATGATGGTGAAGAAGGTGACGCCGTACCAGATGTTGGCGACCACGACGGCGAACATCGCGGTCTGCGGGTCGGCCAGCCAGGCGACCGGTTCGTCGATCAGGCCGACCTTCTGGAGCAGGTCGTTGACGACGCCGAACTCGCTGTTGAACATCCAGCGGAACAGGATGCCGATGAGGAAGCCGGAGATCGCCCAGGGGAAGAAGATCAGCGCCTGGTAGAGGCCCCGGAAGCGGAACTTCTTGCGCAGCCAGAGCGCGAGGGCGAAGCCGATCACCAGTTGGGGCACGATCGAACCGAACACCCAGATCCCGGTGTTGCCCAGCACGGTGCCCCAGGCGGGGTCGGCGAAGACGTCGCGGAAGTTCTTCAGGCCCACCCAGGAGGTGTCGGTCAGGTCCGCCAGCTTCCAGTTGCGGAAGGCCATCTGGCTGCCGGCGATCATCGGGTAGTACGTGAAGACCGCCACGAAGACCGCGGCCGGTGCCATGAAGGCGGCGATCAGGAAGCCGCGCCGGGCGGTGAACTCCGGCTTGCGGCGGCCTCCTTGCGCGCCGCGGCCGGGCGGGGTGCCTCCGGTTCCGGAGGGCCCCGCCGACGCCGATTTCGTCGTCTCCGTCGTTTTCGTCGTGTCGGACGCGGTGGGCATGGTCAGTTCTCCTGCTGCCGCTTCTCGGTCCAGTACGCGTCCCAGCCGTCGAGCAGCTTCTCGGGAGTCGTCTTGCCCAGCACCATCTTCTGGATGTCCGCGTCGGCCTTCTGCTGCCACTCGGCCCACCAGGCGACTCCACGCGGCTGGCTGACGTTGAGGTAGGTGTCCGGGTTCTCCGTCATGGTGACGTAGCTGGACCAGGGGCCGGTCTTGTAGAAGGGGTCCTCGGTCGCCGACTTGAGGATCGGCACCAGGCTGTTCTTCTTGGTGAAGGCCGTCGACGCCTTGCCCTCGGAGAGGAACTCGACCAGCTTGACGGCCTCCGCCTTGTGCTTGCTGCCGTCCGCGATGCCCCAGCCTGCGGTGGCGAGCGGCTGTACGGTCTTGCCGCTCGGCCCCGCCACCAGCGGAGCGGTGTCCCACTGGTTCTTCGCGATCGACTTGGACTCCGAGACGGTGGCGATGACTTCCGGGTCCTGCAGCAGGAAGGCCGTGGAACCGTTGGAGAAGCCCTCGACCATCTCCGGATAGCCCCAGGAGACCGACGACTTGGGGGACGCCTCCTTGAAGAGCTTGAGGTAGGTCTTCATCGCGTCGACCGCCTCGGGGGCGGCGAAGATCGTGCTGCCGTCCTTCACCTTGAAGCCGTCGGCGGGGTCGATCTTGTCGGCGACGTACGCCTCGATGACGGCGGTGGCGTTGCCGTTGGCGTTGGCCCCACCGCGGAAGGCGTATCCGTACCGGCGCTTGGCCGGATCGTGGATGGCGGAGGCCTGTTCGAGCAGTTCGTCCCAGGTGGCCGGGGGCTTGTCGAAGCCGGCCTCCTTGATCAGGTCGGTGCGGTAGAAGACGCTCAGGCCGTAGAAGCCGTACGGGACGAAGTACGTCTTGCCGGTGGCGGTCTCGGAGGCTTTGACGGCGTTCTCCGTCATCGCCTCCCAGCCCTTCCAGGGCTTGAGGTCCTTCTTCATGTCGTAGAGCCAGCCGTTGTTCGACCAGGGGCCCACGGTGGTGTCCCGTACTTCGAGGGTGTCCACGCCGCTGCCGGACTGGAGCATCTGCTGGATCTTCTGGTCCGCCTGCTCGGTGGGCGGCGAGATCAGATTGACCTTGATCTTGGAGTTCTGCTTTTCGAAGTCCGCTATCAGGCTCTTCAGCAGGTCCGTGCGGGCGGGGTTCGTCAGGCTCTCGACCATGTTGAGGGTGACTGTTCCGTCGGCTTCTCCGCCGCTCATGGCGGAACAGCCGGTCAGGACCATGGTGGCGGCTGTGCCGAGGGCGAGAGCTGCCGTCCTTCTACTCATCGTGCCGACCTCTTCCTTGAATACGGGCGCACTGGCTGCGGCTTCGGGGGCGGGGACCGTGGTGGGTGTGCGGGGGGACCGTGGTGTCGGGGATCGCGGTATCGGGGAGTCGCGCCGTCGACGCGCCGGGCTGTCAGTGGGCCGCGCGGGCCCATTCGCCGATGACGGGAACGCAGTCCTCGGCGAAGTACTCGTAGTCGGCGGCGGTGTTGTAGACGTGCGCGGACAGCCGCATGTAGCCGATGCCGTCGAAGCTGGTGAAGGCCGCCTCCACGCCCAGCTCCCGGGCGGCCCGGTCGCGCAGCGTGTCCGCCTCGATCCGGCTGCCCGCCAGCCCCTCGGGCAGCCGCACGAGCCGCATCCCGGGAACGGGCATGCCCACGTCGACGACGCCGGGGACGGCGCCCAGTTCGGCGAAGGCGGCTCCGACGAGGCGCTCGGCGTAGCCGGCCAGGTCGTCCATGTACCGGCGGGCGGTGTCCCAGCCCCAGGTGCGGTCGACGAAGTCCAGTGCTGTCGACGCGGCGAGATAGCCGGTGACGTCCACCGTGCCCTGCTGGTCGAAGCGGTCGGGAAAGGGGTCGGGGGCGCCCCACGAGTCGATCAGCGGATAGAGGTCCTCGCGCTGCGCGCCGCGGGCGACCAGTGCGGCGGTGCCGCGCGGCGCGCAGCCCCATTTGTGCAGGTTGCCGACCCAGAAGTCGCATGTCAGGCCGTCCAGCGGGGCGGCGAGCAGACCGGGGGCGTGCGCGCCGTCCACGAGCAGGGGGATCCCGAGCCGCGCGGCCTCCGCGCCGATCCGCTCGACCGGCATCCGGCGGGCGGTCGGCGAGGTGATCTGGTCGACCACGATCAGGTCCGTGGCGTCGTCGACCTCCACCATCACTGCCTCGTACGCCTGCTCCTCGTCCGCGTCCAGCTGCACCCGGGCGGTGCGGACCTCGCCGCCCCAGCGCCGGGCCAGCCGTTCGGCGCCCATGGTCACGGCTCCGTAGCCGTGGTCGGTGACGACGATCGCGCCGCCGCGGCGGCGCGGAAGAGCGTTGAGTACGACGCTGACTCCGGCGCTCGCGTTGGGCACCAGGGCGAGGTCGTCGGGGGTGGCCCGCAGGAAGGCCGCGAGGTCGACCCGGGCGTCTGCAATCTTCTGCGGCAGCGCGGGGAACCACACCACCGGCGAGCTGTCCATCTCGGCCCTGAGTTCGTTCTGCCGCTCCTGCGCCACCAGCGGAACCGCCCCGAACGAGCCGTGGTTCAGGTGCTTCATGACGGGGTCCAGCGACCACGCCCGGGCGGCGGGCCGGCCGTCCGCCAGCAGCAGGGGACGCGGGGCGGTGGTGACCTCGGTCTCGCTCACATCACTCCACATCTACCGAACCCGAGTGCCACCAGACATCAGAGGATGACGGCGACACGTATGATGACTCGGCATCTTGGCAGTCGTTTTCCGGCCTCGCAAGGGTCGTGCAGCGAAAGTCATCAGATGACTCCCGGCCGATACATCCGAGACATCAGATGACTGACTACAGTGCCCGAGGGTCTCGGTGGTGCCGCCGGCCCGTCAGGGGAGGAATCGGATGTCCGCAGTCGACAAGGCGTTCCACGGTCTGCGTCACATGATCGCGACGGGGCGCCTGGGCCCGGGAGACCGCATCCCGCCCGAGGCCGAGCTCGGCGAGGAACTGGGCGTTTCGCGCGGTCCGCTGCGCGAGGCCGTACGGATGCTCGCGGCGCTCGGTGTGGTGGAACCGCGGCACGGTTCGGGCACGTACGTCTCCCAACTCCGGCCCGAGGACGTCATCGGGAGCCTCTCCCTGACCCTTGAACTCCTGCCGCTGTCAGGGCTGTTGGAGGTCTACGAGATCCGGCGGGTGCTGGAGGCCCACGTCGCCGCCAAGGCCGCCGCGCGCCGGACCCCCGAGACGGTGAAGACGCTCTACTCGCTCATCGAGTCCATGGAGGCGACCGAGGACCCCACCGAGGCCTCGGAGCTGGACCACCGTTTCCACGCCGAGGTGGCGCGGGCCGCCGAGAACCCCACGCTCGCCTCCCTGCTCGCGGTCTTCCGCGCCCGTTCGCGCAAGTACCAGGTCTTCACCCTCCCCGAAGGCCCCGAGATGCGACGCAAGAGCGACGCCGACCACCGGGTCCTCGCCACGGCGATCGCCGACCGCGACCCGGGCGCCGCCGCCGGAGCGGCCGAGGCCCACGTCGCCCAGACGGAACGGTGGCTGCGCGCCTTCATGCCACCGGTGGAGGAGACCGACGGCGGACCGGAGGACGCCCCGGGCTGACGCCGCCCGTTGTCGGAGCGCGGTCGGGCACGGTCCTTCGTAGCGGAGTCGGCCTCAGCTGAGTCGCCCGTAGCCGAGTCGTCCGCTACGGAGTCATCCGTAACGGCTGAAGAGTGCCTGGAGGTAGTCCTCCAAGCGGTTGGTGAGCGTCATGGGTGTCAGGTCATGCCTGCCCAGTTCCCGCCAGGGCCCGGCGACCTTCTCCGCGTCCGGTGCGAAGGCCAGGGCATCCAGCAGACGCCAGTACAGGTGAGCTCCGGGATCCCCGTCGAGTACTCCCCCGGCCGCCAAGTAGTCGTCGGCCAGGCGCATTCCGGCGTCGACGCCGTGCAGCAGGGCGAGCGCGGTGGAGCAGTGGGCCACGTCCAGGTCGGCCGGACCCCAGGAGGTCTCCACCCAGTCCACGACACCCGTGACCGCCAAGTCGGCGCCGTGGCCGGTGAAGAGGACGTTGCCGGGATGAAAGTCGCGGTGCAGGAAACAGGGCCGGTAGGGCGGGGGCGGACGGCGGATGACGTCCACGGCGCGTCGCCACAGCTCGGGCCGCCGCGTGCCTTCGGGCAACCGCACGCGATCGGCTGCCGTCCAGGCCTCGTACGTACGAGGCCGCGCCCGCGTCGGCACGAACAGCCCATGGATGTCGAGGAGTTGTCGAGCCAGCAACTCGATCCTGCGCGGCACGTCATCGTCGTCGTCCAGCCTGACACGTCCAGGCAGCCAGGACATCAGGAGCGAGGGGTGGTCACAGTGCTCCGCCAGGGCATCCACACCATGGAAGTCGGCGACCGGCACGGGTGTCTCCGCGAGGAACGTCAGCATGTCCGCTTCGCGCGTGAGCAGCCCCTGCGCATGCTTGACGAAGAAGGGCTTGACGAACGATCGCAGGACGAGTGACCGGGGTTCGCCGTTCCTCGCTTCGATGTCGAGACGGCGCATCTGCGAGGTCCAGCCGCCACGCAGTGGGACGACATCCTTGATGCGATCGCCTTCACGCAGCGTCTTCTCCACCCAGGCACGGGTGTTGGACCAGCCCCGATCGTCCACTCCGGCACCCATGACGTCCGCATGCTCCTCCGCGTCCACGGGGTCAGCCTACTGATCACCAAGTAGCCCGGAACTCAATAGAATCGCGCGATGGTGACCTTCGAGATCGACGATGTGACGCCCGCTGCCGAGCCGTTGCCGACCCGGCCTCTCGGTGACCTGGACCTGGTCGTGGACGCGCTCGCCGTCGGCGGTGACCCGAACACCCCGGTCATCGCCCCGAACGGTGTGCATCCGCTGCTCGGGGCGGTGGGGCGCGCGTTCGCCGATCACCGTCGGCTCGTGCTGACTCCGGACACGGTGTGGCTGACGATCGCGCAGGGCCTCGCCCAGCACATCCGGCTGCACGCCGAGGAACTGCGGCCGAGGCTGGTGCGTCACGCAGGCCGCAAGCGGCTCACCGTGACCGTCGACGGGCCGATGCCGCACGACCCGAACTCCTGGCAGGACGCTGTGGAGTTGTTCCACAAACTGCTCGCGGCTGAGATCGACGGCACCGGCACGAGCGCCGACCTCTTCGAGTGCGACTTCTCCACCAGTACCGAGGTCGAGCGCGTCGTGGGGCGCATCGTCATGCTCGACGCGTACGCGCCGTACTTCGCCTTGTGGATGACCTTCGTCTGCGGAATCCCGTCGATCACGTTGACCGGCACGGTCGAGGACTGGCAGCGGATCCGTGCACGACTGGACGCGGTCGCCGATCTGGGCATGGAGACGTGGTGCCGGTCGCTCGTCCCGATAGCCGACCAGTTCGTCCGTGCCGCTGCGGGCGACATCGACACCGCGTTCTGGCGCCGCATCTACAGCCCGGTCGACGCCTACGGCGGCGAGGTGGTCACCGGGTGGATCGCACGGTTCTATCCGTACCTGACCCGCCACGGTGCTGTCACGAGGCCGAATCCGCTGCTGGAACTCCCCCTCGACGAACCACGCGACCTGACCCTCGACGGCATGTTCTACACGGGCCCGGGGGTGCGCAGCGACGACGTGCCGGCGACCCTGTCACGGCTGGTCGTCCACATCAACGACCGGGTGGAGGGCGACAATCGAGTGGTCGCCCTGCACGCCGGACTCGTGGGTGTCGGCCAGGACGAGGACGGATCTCTGCGGCCGGTGGCGGGCTGGCATCTCACCTCGGCTGCGATCGAGATGGATGACGTGATCGACCGGATCGTGCGTGACCATGCCACCACCCCCGCGCATTCTCCGGACGGGCTCTGGTTCGAGGGGTGCGCGGACGTGGTGGCGCTCTACAGCCGTGTCGGCTCCGCGACACTGTTCGACGGCGCCTGGCGACTGCGGCCCATCGCCGAGCGCCGCACGGTGTGGCGCGGCCACCGCGCGCACTCGATCGCTGTCATCATCGACCTCGCGGACGGCCGGAGTCTCGGCGCTGTCGACAACTCCCGTACAGGGAGCACCCATTGGGTCGTCTGCCGGATCGAGAAAGCACCGTCCGACGGTGGGGACACGAACCGCCCGCGCCTCCACCTCGTCGACGAGCCGAACGAGGTCCCGGTGTACGGCACTTCACTCGCCTTCCTCCTCGACGCGGCCCTGGACTCGGGCGGTGACATCGCGCACCTGGAGACCGGCCGACTCGACGAGCTGGACCGCGGCATCGTCTGACCGAGGCGACAGGGCACAGGGCTAGGGGGCTGCTGAGCGGCGTACCTCCGGGTGCGGCGCGCCTCCGGGTACGCCACCCCGTCGGACCGCCGGTGTCAGGCGCTGTACTGGTGCGCCGGGTAAGTCAGGTATCCCGCTTCGCCGCCCTGGTAGTAGGTCGCCTCGTCGACGGGCGCGACCGGCACACCCGTACGCAGGCGTTCCACCAGGTCTGGGTTGGCGATGAAGGCGCGGCCGAAGCTGATGAGGTCCGCGCCCAGACCGAGCCAGTGGTCGGCCTCGGACCGGCCGGTCTGCTTGGGGCCCATGGGGACGACAGGGTTCATGACGAGTGTGCCCGGCCAGGCACGGCGGAGTGCCACCAGCACCTCTTCGTCCGCGGTCCCTTCGAGATGGACGTACGCCAACTCCAGCCGGGCCAACTCGCCGAGCAGGGCGGTGTAGAGCTCCGTGACCTCCGTCTCCCGCACGCCCCAGAAGGTCCCGCCCGGGGAGAGCCGGATGCCCGTGCGCGCCGCGCCGACCGCGTCGACGGTCGCGGACACCGCCTCGACGGCGAACCTGATCCGGTGGGCCACGGAGCCTCCGTACCCGTCCGTGCGCAGGTTGGCGTTGGACGAGAGGAACTGTGAGATCAGGTATCCGTTGGCTCCGTGCAGTTCCACTCCGTCGAATCCCGCGTCCACGGCCCGGCGTGCCGCGTCGGCGTAGGAGCGGGCGTGCTCCGGGACTTCCGAGGTCTCCAGCGCGCGGGGCACGGGGGCGGGCTGGGGCCCGGTCGGCGTGAAGACGTCACCGACTGCGGGCACCGCCGACGGGCCGACGGGCTGCATGCCGGTGGTGTCGGGGTGCGAGACGCGCCCACCGTGCATGAGCTGGGCGAAGATCCGTCCACCGTTGGCGTGCACGGCGTCCGTCACCGGCTGCCACGAGGTCTGCTGCTCCTCGGTGTGCAGACCGGGCGTGCCCGGGTTGGACTGCCCGATCAGGCTCGGCTGGACGCCCTCGGTCACGATCAGCCCGGCGGTCGCCCGCTGGGCGTAGTAGGTCGCCATCGACGGCGTCGCCAGGCCGCCGGCAGCGGCCCTCACCCGAGTCATGGGGGCCATCACGACGCGGTTGGGCAGCGTCAGTTCGCCGAGCTGATGACGCTGGAACAGGCTCGTCACTTCAGGACTCCTTCGCGATCCGTCGGCCCGGGTCCCGGGCACAGCGGTTACGCTAAAACCTGACATTGACGTCAGAGGCAAGGCCTGTGTCGTAGGTAACAGCGCGGGCAACGGCGGGGAGTGGGGAGAACGACATGCGCATTGGAGAGCTCGCCGATCGGGCCGGGGTCAGCGTCCGGTCGCTGCGCTACTACGAGGAGCAGGGCCTGCTCACCAGCACCCGCAGCACCAGTGGCCAGCGGCACTACACGGACTACGAGGTCGAGCGGGTCACCTTCATCCAGCGGCTGTACGCGGCCGGCCTGTCCAGCCGGACCATCACCGAACTGCTCCCCTGCGTCGACTCTCCCAGCGAGGAGAACTCGGACGCCGCCCTCGAACGCATGGGCCAGGAACGCGAACGGCTCACCGCACACATCGAGGAACTCGTTCAGACCCGCGACGCCCTGGACGGCCTGATGACCTCGGCCCGAGCGTACCGCGAGCAGTCCCAGGCGTCCGCCTGCGCCTGACGCGGTCGCCCGACGGCGCCACCCGCGCTCCGCCCGACGCGGTGACACGCGACAAAGCGGGCCTCACCATGTACGTATGACGGACGCGACGATCGTGAACACGCATCAGGCCGAGGCCTGGAACGGCTATGAAGGCACCCACTGGGCCGACCACCAGACGCGCTACGACAACCTCAACGACGCCGCCAACGAGCCTCTCCTGGCCGCCGCCGCCATCAAGGACACGGACTCGGTCCTCGACATCGGCTGCGGCAACGGACGTCTCACCCGTCTCGCGGCCGGCCGAGGAGCCCGTGCCCTCGGCGTCGATCTGTCCGTGCCGATGCTGGAGCGGGCCAGGGCGAGCGCAGCCGAGGAGAAGCTCGACAACGTCTCCTTCGTACAGGGCGACGCCCAGGTATATCCCTTTCCCGAGGCTGGCTTCGACGTGGCGCTCAGCCGCTTCGGGGTGATGTTCTTCGCCGATCCGGTGGCCGCGTTCGCCAACATCGGAGGGGCGCTGCGGCCGGGCGGACGCCTCGCTTTCGTCTGTCCGCAGGCCTTCAGCCGTATGGAACAGTCCGTCATCCTCGCCGCCGTCGCCGAGCATGTGCCTCTGCCGGACCTGTCCCAGGACACGAAGACCGGCCCCGCCTCCTTCGCCGACCCCGAACGCACCACGGGCGTACTGCGCGATGCCGGGTTCGAGGGCCCCGACGCCGAGTCGATCGAACGGACTCAGCTGTGGGGCGCGGACGCGGAGGACGCCGCGACCTTCCTCTTCGGCTGGGGCCCTATGCGGCACTGGCTGCGGGACACCGACCCGCAGGCCACGGAGCGCGCCCGGCGCGCGGCGGTCGACGCCTTCCGCACCTATGAGTCGGACACCGGCGTACGGCTGACAGCCCGACTCTGGCTGGTGACCGCCACCTGGCCGGAAGTCGCGTAAGCAAGCCAACCGCGGGGTGGGAACAGCGATGGGAAAGGGGGTATCGGCATGAACCGGCCGCTTCTCTACCTCGACGTGGACGGGCCGCTCAACCCCTACGCCGCCAAGCCTCACCGGCGGCCCGCGGGGTACGGCACGCATCGGATGAAGCCCGAGGGCTGGATCGCCCAGCACCCCAGTACGCCACGGGCCCACGTGAAGCCGCTCCGGGTGTGGCTCAACCCCGAACACGGTTCCCGGCTAAGGGAGTTGGGCGAGCGGTACGACCTGGTGTGGGCGACCACCTGGGGCGCGGAGGCCAACACGTTCATCGGGCCTGTCATCGGCCTTCCGCGGTTGCCGGTCGTGGACTGGCCCACGACACATGACATACGCCCGGACGGCACGTTCTGGAAGACCCGTCACCTCGTCGCGCACGCCGAGGGCCGCCCGTTCGCGTGGGTCGACGACGACCTCGACGACACCGACCGCGCCTTCGTCGCCTCGCACCACGAGGGCCCGGCGCTTCTCCATCATGTCGACGCCCGGGTCGGCCTGCTCGACACCGACTTCGCCGCCCTCGACGCCTTCGCCCGCGCGCTGTGATCCCCGGCGGACCCAGCCCTGCCGTACAACCTCCGAGCGGCTCGGAAGTCTTCCTTTCCGGGGTGTGACATGGGATCGGAGCACCAGATCGCCTTCTTCCTGCGGGAGTTGGCGAGTCGGAACACGCAGCGTCGCGTGGCGGCGGCGAAGGGGCTGGGCAAGGTCGGCCGTCGCGAGCACGCCTGGGTGCTCGCCGAGACGGCCGGTGACCCGGTGCCCCAGGTCCGCGAGGCCGCGGCCATCGGCCTCGGCCGGCTCGGGGTGCCGGAGGCGGGCGAGAAGGTGTTGCCGCTCCTGATGGGCGACATGGATCCATGGGTACGCCGCAGGGCCTCGCTCGCCGCCATCCACCTTGAGCTGCGCGGCGACGGGATCGTGCGTGCCTACACGAAGCTGCTCGACGACCCGGAGTATCACGTCCGCATCAACGCTCTCGTGGGCCTGACGGCGTTGGGCGTGCCCGGCGATGTCTCGACGCTGGTGAGCCTGCTCGGCGATCCGGACGGCGCCGTGTGGGGGCGGGCCCGGAGCCTGATCTACGATTTGAGGGACGATCCGGCCGTGAAGGCCGAGGTGATCCGGACGGCCCGGGAGGGCGACGGCGCCGCACGCATAGAGGCGCTCACGTTGCTGCCGCGCCGGTGCACCGAGCGACTGCTCGACTCGCTGCTCTCGGGGCTGCGCGACCCGTCGCCCGATGTACGGATCGCGGTGGCGCGGCGACTGTCCGGCGTGGAAACGCCGCAGATTCGTGAGGCTCTTGCCACCGCGCTCGACGGGGAACAGAGCCCGGCCGTGGCAGCGCGCCTGCTGCACATGCTGGAACAGCCGGGTGACCAGCAACTGATCGGCCCTGCACGGCGATGGCTTCGCGACCCCGTGGCCGGTCCGGCCGCCGCTCAGGCGCTGGGAGAGGTGGACACCGGGTCCGCCGTGGAACACCTGCGCGGCGTCATCGCCGACACGGCCCTACCGGGACCGACTCGTGCCGCCGCCGCGAAAGCCATCGGCGAGTGCGGGCGATGGGACGCCGTGTGGCTGCTGCTCCCGCTGCTCGACGACCCGGACACGGAGGTGCAGACGGGTGCCGTCGACGGTCTGGGCTCAGCCGTCTACAACGGACTGCGCCTCTGGGAGCGTTGGCCCGTGGCCAACGCCCTCGTCGCTCGCCTCACGTCCGATCCCAGCACCGCCTGGCGGACGGGCTATGCCCTCATCGGGCTGGCGGACGCCCTGCCGAACCTGCGACGCCTGGCCGACAGCACCGAGGACAGCCAGGTTCGGGCCGCTGTGCTCCCGCTGCTCGTCCCGGAGGACCTCGATGGCCCGGGTCATGGCAAATACGGCGCCGAGGAGGACGTACGCCGCTTGCTGCGGGGGCTCGACGACCTTCAGGAGCCGGTCCGGTACAGCGCCGCGGCCGCCCTGCAGCAGTGGCTCAAGGTCGGATTCGCGCTCCCGCCGGGCCGCGAAGCCCCACCGGGTCGCGATGCGCTGCACGACCGGCTGATGGCCCTCGCCTCGGACCCGTCCCCGCGGCTGCGGCAAGCCGTGGCCGCCGTGCTCCAGGCCCTTGCGGATCCAGGTGGCCCGAACTGACCGAACTGACTGCCACGGAAAACCACCTGACAGGTCGGCGTGAGGGCGCTACTGTCGCTCGCGATGACGACTCACTCTGTTCACAGAATGGGGGTCCCGTCCGCGCAAGGTGAGTGCTGATGCTCACTGACACCGCGTACGAGGATCTCCGCCTTTCCTTCTGGCCGCGCGTGCGAGAGTTCGCCGTGCCGCCCTCCATGATCGAGACAGCGTCCGCCCGTCGCCATGCCGGGGACTGGGCCGGGGCGTGCGCCGCCGCCGGTGTGGATGTCGATCTCGATCTGCGGTCCCTGGCTCGTACCCGAGGCCGGGATCTCGCCGCCCAAGTCCGCGCGGATCTCCGCCACTTGGCTCCTGATCTGCTGCGCTGGCACATGCCGAGGATCGCTCCCCACGGGTTGCTGCGCCCGGGTCTGACGATCGCTCTGACGCGGTACGACGCGGTGGAGCGTGACGGCCCGGGCACGCGTGACAGCCCCGGCTCGATGTGTCTGGTGGTCCGGACGGCTCCCGCCTGGGCGGATGCCGGTCAGCGCATCAGCCTCGCGCTGTGGGACAGGTCGCACGCCGACGCCGGCGCCCGCCGTCACCCGCACCCCCGCCCCAACCGGCGGTTCCGCCTCGATCTGCACCGTCATCTGTGGGACGCGCGTAGGAGCGATGAGCTACGGGTCCGGTCGGGAGCTGATCAGTCGGCCGACGAAAGCCTTGCCCTGGTGAAGGCCGGCGGGGGCCTCCCACTGGTGAATGCGGATGCGCTGGAGCCGGTGCCGTGGGATCCGCGTTGGGCCGTCGACCGGTGGGCCGGAGAAGCCCGGATACTGCTCCGCGCCGAGGGACGGTCCACCGGTACCGTCGCCGTGCGAGTGGGATCCGGGCAGCGGTTGCTGCTGGACCTGGTCGCCGACGGTGAGGGCCCGGGGTCGCCCGGGTTCACCCTCGCGGTGGCGCCCACGAAAGGGGCCACCGCCGCGCTGCCGGTCCTGCCCGACGCGGCGACCTGGACGCTGCCCGACCTGGAACTGATCCGCAGTGGTTCGATCGAGATCGATCAGCTGCACCCGCTGGTCGCTTCGGCGTTGGCACCGGAACACTCCCCGACAGGACCCTTCCGGACCGCCGGGCGGGCGCCCGCCACGCCAGGGCAACCGCACCTCGTGGAGTGCCGGGGAGAACAGCACCGGATCGGCCTGGTCGACGGTGTCCTGTCCCCGCTGGACCACGACCCCGGCGAGATCCGCCGGGAGGAACTCCTGGCGGAGCTGACCGGCACACCACTCCCCTGCCTCCAGACCATCGACACGGCCCACCGTCATCCGGACTGCCTCACAGGTGTCCGGGAACGCCTCCATCACGGCGACATCGCCGGAGCACTGGCCGTGGTCGAGGGCCTGCTGGGCCCTGACGCACTGCTGCGCGACGGCGCGCTGCGGGACGAACTGGAGAAGGCGGCGCGGCGGCGCGTCACGTACGGGCTCTTCCGGGCGGACCTCGCCGGCCCGGGGCCCGGCCGCGTCTGCCCGGATCCGCCTCGCCCACGTGACCTCCGCTCCCATCCACGCCACACGACAGGCCGCTGATCCAGGGACATCTCTCCCTGCCCTCTACTCACCCCTGCCCTTACGCACTCCTGCCTTTACGCACTCCTGCCTCTACTCGCTCCTGCCTTTACTCGCCGCTCCACGAACCCTCAGGTGATCAAACATGCCCTCATACAGCCCGTTCGCCGCGCCCAGCGCACCCTCCGACCCGACGCACCCCATCTCCCAACTGGACATCGCCGGCGACCTGTTGGCCCGTCTGCGCGACACCACCACGGAACCGCGCCCCGACATCCAACTGGAGGCCCTCACACTGGCCGTCGCCGCGGACCTGCCCGTCCTCCTGTGGGGCGAGCCGGGTATCGGCAAGACCGCGGCACTGACACAGCTCGCCGCGTCCCTGGACCTACCACTGACCACCGTCATCGCCAGCGTGCACGAGCCGTCGGACTTCTCCGGGCTGCCCGTCATCGGCGACGATCCCGCGGAACAGGGCGTCCCGATGGCCCCGCCGGACTGGGCGGTCCGACTGGTACGGGCCGGCCGCGGGCTGCTCTTCCTGGACGAGCTGTCCACCGCGCCGCCCGCCGTACAGGCCGCGCTGCTTCGCCTCGTACTCGAACGGCGCATCGGCGCCCTGCAGTTGCCGCCCGGCGTACGTATCGTGGCCGCCGCCAATCCACGGTCGTCGGCCGCCGACGGCTGGGAGCTGAGCCCGCCACTGGCCAACCGGTTCGTCCATCTCCAGTGGACCCACGACCACGACGTGGTGGTTCGCGGACTCGGCGGGACCTGGCCGCGGGCCACCCTGCCGCGGCTGGATCCGGAGCGGCTGCCGGAGGCCGTGCGCTTCGCCCGCCGTGCCGTCTGCGAACTCCTCTCCGCCCGCCCCGGACTCGTACACCGGCTGCCCAGCAACGAGACGCGTCGGGGCGGCCCTTGGCCGTCACCCCGCAGCTGGGAGATGACCCTGTGCCTGATCGCCTTCGCGACCGCGGCCGGTTCCTCCCGGGAGGTGCTGTCCCTGCTGGTCAGGGGAACGGTGGGCGACGGCCCAGGTCTGGAACTGCTGGCCGGGCTGGACCGTATGGACCTCCCGGACCCCGAACTGCTGCTCGCCGACCCGGCGTCCGCCGCCCTGCCCGAACGGGGCGATCTGCGTCAGGCCGTGCTCGACGGTGTCGTGGCCGCCGTCCGCAAGCGCCCGGACAAGGAGCGCTGGGACGCCGCGTGGACACTGCTGGTGCGGGCGCTGGACACCGGAGCCCCGGACCTGGTGGTCGTCCCGGCGACCACACTCGCCTCGCTGCGTCAGCAGGACTGGGACGTTCCGGCGTCGATCGAGCGGCTCGCCGGAGCGGTGTCCATCTCCCGGCGGGCGGACCGGGCGGCGGCCCGGGCCGCGGTCGCCACCAGGGCGAGCCGGTGATCCCGGATCCCCCGAGGCCGCTGGACCTCGACAAGCTCTTCGCCGCCCGGCTGCAGGCGGCCCGGGCCCGGCCCTACCTGGCGACGGCGTTGTTCGCCCTGCACACCGTGGAGTCGCGTTCGGTGCCGACTATGGGCGTCGACCGGCACTGGCGGTGCTATGTCTCACCGGCGTTCGTGGATCGCACACCGGTGGAGGAACTGGCCGGTGTGTGGGTGCACGAGGTGTCACACCTGCTCCGCGACCACCACGGCCGCAGTGACAGGGTCGCGAAGGAACGCGGACTGACGGGCCCCGGAGAACGGCTGCGGATGAACATCGCCGCGGACTGCGAGATCAACGACGACGTGTACGGCGACGGGTTGGCCTGGCCCCAGGACGTCGTCGACCCGGGCTCCCTGGGGCTGCCCGCGGGCCGGCTCATGGAGGACTACCTGCGGCAGTTCCGGCTCGGGCCGCGCACCCAGGACCACGCCTGGCTGGACTGCGGCAGCGGGGCGGATGGCCTGGACAGGGAGTGGGAACTGGGGCCGAACGGCGCGCACGGCCTCAGCGCACAGGAACGCGACGCGGTTCGGTTCCGGGTGGCGCATGGCATCAAGGGCCGTCCGGGGAACGCCCCCAAGGCGTGGCAGCGCTGGGCCGAGGAGGCGTTCCAACCACCGCAGCCGTGGCGGGAGTTGTTGGGCGCGGCGATCCGTTCGGCGACCTCGGGCTCCGGCGCGGGCCAGGACTACAGCTACGGCCGCCCCTCACGCCGGTCGGCCGGGGTGCCGGGCGTGGTGCTCCCCAGTCTCCGGCGCAGGCCGCCCCGGGTATCCGTGATCATCGACACCTCCGGTTCGGTCAGCGACGCCGAACTGGGCAGCGCCCTCCGCGAGGTCGCCGCGATCTCCCGTGCCGTGGGCGGCCGCCGGGACCTGGTCTCCGTGCTGCCGTGCGACGCGTCCGCCGAGGTCGTGCACCCGTTGTGCCGTGCCGAGGGGATTCCGCTGCTGGGCGGCGGGGGCACGGACCTGCGCACGGGCTTCGCCAAGGCGCTCCGTACTCGGCCGCGGCCGGATGTCATCGTGGTCCTGACCGACGGTCAGACACCCTGGCCGAGCGCGCAGCCGTCCTGCCGGACGGTGGTCGGCCTGTTCCCACGGCCGTACGACTCCGAGCCGTACACCTCCGGGTCGTGGGACGAGGATGATCCCGAGTACGTACCCGACACGCCGCCCGCCTGGGCTCGTGTGGTGGAGATCGGCTCGGCTTCCGCCGGTCGGTGACCCCTTCAGGGCAACTCGCGTACCAGGTTGGGGAGTTCACACTCGTGGCCCGGTTGAGGTGATGTCCGGCTCGGCGGCCCCGCCGGACATCACGCCTGTGCGAAAGGACTGCGCGCCGACGCGAAAGACGGCGTCCCACGGCCCTGCGAGAGTCGTCACCAGGCCGAACCCGGGACTGTCCTCGGAGCGACGGTTCGACAGCAGCCCACTCCCACCACACCCCGGCCGCCCGCTCGACTGGCGGGTCCCGGGCGAGCATCGAAGGATCCGCATGACCTCGACCCCGCAGGTACAGACTGTCCGCGGCCCCGTGGCGGCAAGTGACCTCGGCGCCGTACTGATGCACGAGCACGTCTTCGTTCTCAGCGAGGAACTCCGGCAGGCCCTTCCGGAGACCTGGGACGAACAGGAATACATCAGCGACGCGGTGACCCGGCTGAAGGCCCTGGCCGCAACGGGCGTCACCACCATCGTCGACCCCACCGTCATCGGGCTCGGACGCGATGTCGCGCGAGTCGCCTTGGTGAACGAGCAGGTCGACCTCAACATCGTGGCGGCGACCGGGATTTACACACTGGCCGACGTCCCTGACTTCTTCCGGTACCACGGACCGGGCACGATGCTCGGCGGCCCCGAGCGCATGACCGAGCTGTTCGTCCGTGAACTCACCACGGGCATCGCGGACACCGGCATCAGGGCGGCGTTCCTGAAGTGCGCGATCGAGGACCAACTCACCCCGGGTGTGGAGCGGGTGATGCGAGCGGTGGCCCAGGCCCATCTTCGTACCGGTGCTCCGATCACGGTGCACACCAGCGCGAGTGCTCGTACGGGACTGGTCACGCAGGACGTCCTGCGCAGCGAAGGCGTGGACCTCGGGGCGGTCGTCATCGGGCACAGCGGCGACACCGCCGACCTGGACTATCTGCACCAACTCATCGACAACGGCTCGTACGTCGGGATGGACCGCTTCGGTCTCGACATCCTCCTGCCCGGCGACCAGCGGGTGGCGACCGTCGCGACGCTCGCGCACGAGGGGTTCGCCGAACGGATGGTCCTGTCGCACGACGCGTCCTGCCACATCGACTGGTTCCCTCCCGGCGTACGGGAGCAGATCGCGCCGAACTGGCACTACACACACCTGCACGACGAGGTGATTCCGGCGCTGCGCCGTGCAGGCGTCACCGAGGAGCAGCTCACCACCATGCTGGTCGACAATCCCCGCCGGTACTTCACCCCGGCCAACGGCTAGCCGCGTCTGGCCTCGCGGGGCGTCATGCCGAACTCCGACCGGAACGCGGTGGCGAACGAGGCATGGCTGCCGAAGCCGCAGGAATGGGCGATCTCCGCGATCGAGTACGTGGACCAACTCGCGCCGGCCAGACGGGATCGGGCGACGTTCAGCCGTTCGCGGCGGATGAGGTCGCGTGACGTGGTGTTGGCCGCCTGCAGCACCTGCTGGACATAGCGCGCGGACCAGCCGAGCGCCCGCGCGACACCGACGACGTCCAGGTCCCTGTCGCAGGCATGCTCGCGGATGTAACTCCGGATCGCGGCCTCGACCGTCGCCCGTTGCCCGGTGGGCGCAGAATCGTTGCCGCCCTCCGCTGCCAGGCACACCAGGTCCAGCAGCCGGTCGCACGCGATGTCGAAGGTCGATTCGGAGAGTTGATCGCGCTCCTCGTGCAGTGTGGTCGTCAACTGCCGGACGACTCGGCCCAGTCCACCGGCGCCGCTGAGCATGTGCGGCCCCTCGGCCGCGACCGGGCTGCGTCCGGCGACGTTCTGGCCGGGCATGAGGAAGGAGAGCCCCACGAGATCATCACCGTGCGCGAACGTCAGCGGGCGGTCGATGTCGCACAGCACCATGCTGCCGGGCCCTATCTCACCGGACGACGCCCCCTGTTCGACCCAGGCCTTTCCGGCGAGCGGTACGAGGAGTTCGTACGTGCCCCGGGGATCGGACCGGATGTGCCGGGTGTCCCTGTCGACCACTTCCTCTCCGCCGGAGCACAGGGCGAGGCCGTAGACCTTCGACCGCTGCCACTCCAGACGTCCGGCCCAGGGAGCGCGGCGATCAGGCACTTTGATGCGGCTCGCGCCGTGGAGGCCGGTGAAGACCTCGTCCCAGGCGCTCGCCGAGGAGACCGTGAGGTCCTGGCTCCGGGAAGACACGCCTCATCGTAAGGCCGGCCGTGGGCCGCTCCGCAGCTGTGAGCCAGCTCACGTCTACGGGATCGAACTCCTGGGCCGGTCCCGCGTCTTGTCTGCGCGCAGCCGAACGGCGTCGTACCGGGATCCGCCTCCATGGGATCCCCTCGATCAAAGGATGGACATGTTTGACCGCGTTGCGGAATTGACGGTTCGGTGGCCCAGAGCTGTGCTTGTAGTGGCCTCCGTCCTCGTGGCTGCGATGAGCGTCGTGGGTGTGGGCGCCTTCGGGAAACTGGTGGGCGGCGGCTTCGACGACCCGGACTCGCAGTCCACACAGGCCAGTCGGGTCATCGACGAGAAGTTCGGCGGGGAAGCCAACCTGGTGCTGCTGGTCAGCAGCGGCACGCAGCGCGTCACCGACGCGGCGGTGGAGCAGGACGGCCGACAGTTGGTGGCCGATCTGCGCAAGGAACCCGAGCTCGGCAACATCGTCTCCTACTGGGACACCCAGAGCGACTCGCTGCTTGCCCGTGACGGCCGTTCGGCCATGGTCCTCGCCCATGTGAAGGGCGATGAATCGACGCGGGAAGAGCACGCGCACGACATCATCGACACGTACACGGGCCGGTACGAGGGACTCACCGTCCAGGCCGGCGGCGGTACGGCGGTGGGCGCCGAACTGTCGGAGCAGGTGCTGAAGGACCTCCTCCTCGCGGAGATCATCGCGGTCCCCGTGACACTGCTGCTCCTTCTCATCGTGTTCGGGGGCGTGGTCGCGGCATTGCTGCCGCTCGCCATCGGCACGGTGGCGGTCGCCGGGACCTTCGCGGAACTCGCTCTCCTCGGCAGCGTCACCGACGTGTCGGTCTTCTCGATCAACCTGACCACCGCCCTCGGGCTCGGACTCGGCATCGACTACGCGCTGTTGATGATCAGCCGTTTCCGGGAGCAGCTCGCGTTGGGGACGAGCGTTGCCGACGCGGTTCGAACGACGGTGCACACCGCGGGACGTACGGTCGTGTTCTCGGCCGGTACGGTCGCGGTCGCGCTCACCGCGCTCCTGGTCTTCCCGCAGTACTTCCTCCGCTCGTTCGCCTACGCCGGTGTGGGTGTGGTCGTCATCGCGGCCGTCGGCACCCTCTTCGTGATGCCCGCACTGCTCATGCTGCTGGGGCATCGCATCAACAGCGGCAGGCTCCCCTGGCCCAAGGCCGACCGTCATCGCCGGCGTGCACCGTTCTGGGGCCGGCTCGCCGGGACCGTGATGCGCCGGCCGGTGCTGACCAGCGTGCCGGTCCTCGCGGTGCTGCTGCTCGCCGCGGCCCCGCTCCTCGGCGTCACGTTCGGTACCCCCGACGAACGGGTCCTTCCCGAGGACGCCGCGAGCCGGCAGGTGTCCACGGCCTTGCAGGCGGACTTCGAGGGCGATGACGAGGCGGCCATCCAGGTGGTGGCCGACGGGTCCGTGAACTACGAGGCTGTCGACGCGTACGCGGAGAAGCTGTCGCTCCTCGACGGGGTCGTTCGCGTCGAGGCGGCGACAGGCACGTACGCGCAGGGCAAGGGGCAGGCTCCCGGCCCGGCGAACGAAGCCCTGGAACGCCCCGACGCGCAGCGGGTCACCGTCATCGGTACCGCTCCGCCCAAGTCGGACGACGCGCAGTCTCTCGTCGAGGCCGTCCGGGACATCGCGGCGCCCGCCGGCGCCAAGGAGGTCCTGGTCGGAGGCGGGGACGCGGAGCTGCTCGACACCAAGGACTCGATCGCGAGCCGACTCCCCCTGGCCGGCGGCCTGGTCGCCGTCACCACCTTCATCCTGCTCTTCCTGTTCACCGGAAGCATCGTCCAGCCCATCCGTGCGCTGGCCCTGAACATCATCAGCCTGGCCGCGGCGATCGGCACGATGACCTGGATCTTCCAGGACGGCCATCTCAGCTCCGTGCTGGGATTCACCGCCCAGCCGATGGACACGTCCATGACGGTGCTGCTCTTCTGCATCGCCTTCGGTCTGTCCATGGACTACGAGGTGTTCGTCACCAGCAGGATCAAGGAGCTCCACGACGAGGGCGAGAGCACCAAGGACGCCGTCGTCCACGGCCTCGGTCACACCGGGAAGATCGTCAGCGCCGCGGCCTGTCTGCTCGCGGTCGGCTTCTTCGCGTTCGCCACGGCGAAGGTCAGCTTCATGCAGATGTTCGGCCTCGGCAGCGGTCTGGCCATCCTCATCGACGCCATCGCCGTACGCGGAGTGCTGCTCCCGGCCGCCATGCGACTGCTCGGCCGCTCGGCCTGGTATGCGCCGGGGCCGCTTCGTAAGTTCCACCAACGTTTCGGAATCAGTGAGAACGGCCCCGCAAGCAGCCACGCCACCGCGGGAGTCGAGTCAATTTCAATGAAGGAGTCCGCACGAAATGCGTAACCTCATGAAGATCGGCGTTGCCGCCGGAGTCGGCGTCGTCCTGCTGACCGGCTGCCAGAGCGACGATTCCACCGACGACGCGTCGAACGACAAGCCGTCGACGCCGGAAACAAGCGCGGTCCAGGAAGTTCCGAGCACCCCCGCAACTCCGAGCAACGCCAGCGCGAGTGGCCAGACGGACAGCCTTGAGGGCGGATGGCTCGGGGAATCCGATGTCGACAAGGTCGCGATGATCGTCCAGAAGAAGAAGGTCATGCTCGCCTTCCAGTCCGCGGACGGTCAGAAGCGGCAGGCGTGCGAGGGCCTTCTCCAGCAGAAGTCGATCCTCCTGAAATGCGTCGAGGACAACAAGGACCGCCTGAAAGGCACCGTCGAAATTTCGAGTGGCGAGAAGATCGCGATCGCCTGGACGTCCGGCAAGAAGGATCTCCTGACGAAGAGCGGTGACGGTCAGACGGACTTCTCGCAGTGGGGCCTTCCGTCGCCTCCGGCGGCCGGCTGAGATCTCATTTCCCTCCCGCTTCGGCGGCAACGCCTCCCGAACGGAGACGAATGCCACCGAAGCGGGAGATCGTGCCCGACGATTACGGGAGGCTTCATGGCACCCCCTTCACGGCCTGTCCCAGAAGGCGACAGGAATCGCATCGGCAATTCCTGTGTGAACTCGGTCGGTCGTCTCGTCGGACGGTCAGCGGAAATGGCGATCATCGACGGGCTCTTCGGTACCGCCGTCGCGAGGGGTACCGCGCTGTTGCTGACCGGTGAGGCCGGAGTGGGCAAAAGCGCGCTGTTGGACGCCGCTGCGCTGCGCGCTTCCGAATCCGGATTCCGCGTACTGCGTGTCGTCGGCTCCCAGTTCGAGGAAGGTGTCAGTTTCTCGGCACTGAACCAGATATTGCAGCCATTGGCCGGAGAAGTAGCCGCTCTGCCCGCGCGGCAGGCGGAAACCCTGCAAGTGGTCCGCGGGCTGTCCGACGGCCGGCCGACCGAGCTGCTCGCCATCGCGAACGCCGTGCACATCCTGCTGTCCCGGGCCGCCACCGAAAGCAGTCCTCTTGCCCTCGTCATCGACGACGTGGCATGGGTGGACCGGCCCAGCGCCGCGGTTCTGAGCACGGTCGCCCGCTACCTTCGCACCGGCCCCATCGCCCTGCTGGCGGCGTCCCGGACCGGCGACGAGTCGTTCCTGAGCAGCACCGGGATACCCACGTACGAGGTTCAGCCCCTGGACGACGCATCGGCGAACGAGCTGGTGACCGAGCGGTTCCCCGCCATGGCGGCCAGGGTTCGACGGCGTCTTGTCGCGGAAGCCCGGGGAAACCCCCTGGCGCTGCTGGAGTTGCCCGTCTCGCTCAATGACGCGCAGCGGTCGGAGCGAGGAACGCTGCCGGCGGTGCTGCCGTTGACCGAGCGTCTCAAGAGGATCTTCTCCACGCGGGTCGGCGCGCTCCCGGAGGCGACCCGGAAACTGCTTCTGCTCGCCGTCCTGGACGGCTCGGGCGATCTGCACATCCTTCGGCAGGCCATGGGCGACCCGGACGGCCTGGCGGAGCTGTGTCCTGCCGAGAGGAACGGGCTCGTACAGGTCGACGCCCTGACGGGCCGTCTGGTCTTCCGGCATCCGCTCACCCGGTCGGCGGTCATGGATCTGTCGACCAGCGCCGAACGCCGGTGGGGACATCTGGCGCTCGCCGCGGAGCTCCCGGAAGGATCCGAACGCCGGGCCCGGCACCTCGCCGAAGCCGCCGTGGGCCCCGACGACCAGGTGGCCGCCCTCCTGCACCAGGTGGCCTACAGCACCCTGCACCGCGGTGACGCCGTCGGTGCCGTCACCACCCTGCTGCGCGCCTCGGAGCTGAGCAGCACGGGGACGGCCAAGGGTCGAAGGCTGGCCGAGGCGGCCTACCTGGGCGCCAACATCACCGGCGACCTCCGCAACGTACGCGCGCTGCTGGACCGGGCCGGCCGCGCCGATCCGGTCGGCGCCGACTCCCTGGCCGCCGCCGTCGCCGCGGCCAGCCAACTCCTCAACGGCGAGGGCGACGTGGACACCGCCCACCGGCTTCTCGTCGGCGCCGTCGACCACCGCGACCTGCCCGACGGGGCGGACGACACCGTCCTCCGCGAAGCGCTGCACGCCCTGCTGGGGGTGTGCTTCTTCGGCGGACGGCCCGATCTGTGGCGCGCCTTCGACCGTGCCGTCGCGCGATGCCGGCCGTGCTCCTCGGATCCCCTGCTGACGGTGATGCGGGGCGCCTTCGGCGATCCGGCCCACGCGGCACTGTCCGTACTGGACGGTCTCGACGAGCTCATCTCCGGCCTGCACCAGGAGACCGACCCCACGCGCATCATCCGAACCGCCATCTCGGCCGCCTATGTCGACCGACTGCCGGGCTGCCGCAGCGCGTTGCGGCGCGTCATCGACGACGGCCGCGGGGGCGGCGCCATCACGTCGGCGATCGAGGCGCTCTTCCTCCTGGCGAACGACGCGTACACCAGCGGGCAGTGGGACGAACTCCGCAGGACCACGGACGAGGGTCTGGGGTGGTGTGCGACATACAACTACCGCGTGCTGGGATGCGCCGCCCAGTTCCTTCAGGGGCTGGTGGCCGCCGCACGAGGAGACAGCGCCACCGCGCGGCGGATCGCGGACGGCCTCATCTCCTGGGGGAACCCCCGGGGCCTGGGCATGCTCCGCGTCTACGCCTCCCACATCCGGGCCCTGTCGGCGCTCGGCAGCGCGGACTTCGACGCCGCCTACCGCTTCCTGGGCGAAGTGGGCACCCCCGGCCAACTGCCGCCGCACATGCCGCATGCCCTGTGGCTCCTGCTGGACTTCACCGAGGCCGCCGCCCACTCCGGCCGCCACTCCGAAGCGGCCTCGCATGTCGAGGCGGTCAGGAAGACCGACATCCCGTCGATCTCTCCGCGGCTGGCCATGCTGACGGATGCCGCCGAGGCGATCGCCACCCCTGACTTCGTGGACCATGAACTGTTCGAGGCCGCCATCGCCACGCCCGGCGCCGAGCGATGGCCGTTCGACTGGGCCCGGATCTGTCTGGCGTACGGCGAAAGGCTGCGCCGGGCCAAGGCAGGCGTCGAGGCCCGCGTGCACCTGGAGGCCGCGCTCAGCACGTTCGAACGCCTGGGGGCCGCCCCCTGGAGCGCGCGAGCGGGCAACGAGCTGCGGGCGAGCGGGATCCCCATCAGGACGGTCATCCCCGGCGCGGCCCCACCCTCACAACTGACCCCGCAGGAAAGGCAGGTGGCGCAACTGGCCGCCACCGGGCTGACCAACAAACAGATAGCCGCGCGGCTCTTCCTGTCTCCTCGAACCGTGGCCGCCCATCTGCGCAGTGTCTTCCGGAAGTTGAACGTCACCTCGCGCGCCGGACTGCGCGACGCCCTGACGGGCCTGACCCAGTCGACTTCGCCGCCTGCGCTCGAAGACAGTGCGCTTGAAGGCAGCACGCCTTCGACTCCGTGACGGCTCGCCGTCGGACGGCTCGCCTGCGAAGGGGACAGGCGGGCCGTCGCGGAGTGGTGACTGTCTATCGGCGCGTACCCCGGTCCGCCCGCTCGATGAGCTTGGTGACCGCTTCCGGGTGGCTGATCATGACGGAGTGGGAGGCGCCCCGGACCTCGACCGTGCCACGGGCGTGGGCGCGCTGGTACTCGAAGCGCTGCAGCGCCGGCGGAATGGCCTTGTCCGAAGTCGCGACCAGACCCCAGGAGGGAATGGTGCGCCAGCCGGCATCCTGGGTGACATCGGTCAGGGAAGACGCGCTGAACGGCCTCTGGGCGGCGTGCATGACGTTGGTGACCGACACCGGAAGGTCTCCGGCGAAGGCACTGCGGAACTTGTCGGCCTTGAGGTAGAGGTCCGAGCCGGTGCTGCCGTCCTGGTTCGGGAACGGCACGGGGTCGACCGCGTCGGGGATCTCGCTGCCCGGGTACTTGCCGAGGAGCTCACCGACCTGCTCGCCCTTGTCGGGCACGAACGCGGCGACGTAGACGAGCGCCTTGACGTTGGGGTTGCCGGCCGCGGCGTTGGTGATCACCGCGCCGCCGTAGGAGTGGCCGGCCAGGATGACCGGCCCCTTGACGGACTTGAGGACGCTCGCCAGGTAGGGCGCGTCGGTCGGCAGTCCACGCAGCGGGTTGGCGGGGGCGACGACCGGATAGCCCTCCTTCTGAAGTTGCTTGATCACGTCGTTCCAGCTCGCGGACGCGTCGGCGAAGCCGCCGTGCACGAGCACCACCGTCGGCTTGGCGGCGTCCTTCGGGGTGGACGTCGGCGCCGCTGACGCCGACGTTGTCAGGAGGACAGCCGCCGCGGCACCCGCGGTGCCCGCAGCGACTATTCCTCGACGTACGACCTTCTTGCGCATGTTCTTGGTTCTCTGCTTTCTGGTGGCACGAAACCCTGTCGGGATTCGTGAGAGTTCACGCTCGTTGCGGGTGACCGTCCCGTGCGGGGGTTACGCCTGGTGGGCGGCGGCCTGCTTGATCAGCTCCGCGACGGCTTCCGGCTGGGAGACGTAGATGGCGTGGCTTCCGGCGACCTCGGCGACGGTGGCTCCGGTACGCTCGGCCATCGCGCGCTGCGCCGGCGGCGGGATCATGCGGTCGTCGGTCGCGACGAGATACCAGCTCGGCTTGGCACGCCAGGCGGCCTCCGTGACCGTTCCGTTGAGGGCCCCCAGACCCCAGGGAACCTGCGAGTCGGCCATGAACTGCGCGTCCTCGGGCGGCACATCGCCCGCGAACGAGGCGGCGAACTTCTCGCGGTCCAGGAAGAGGAAGCCGTCCTGGGGCGGCAGGATCGGCGGAACCGGCGCGCCGGGAGCCGGGTCGGCGATCAGGGTGCCGACCGACTCGTCCTTGTCCGGTGCGAAGGCCGCGATGTAGACGAGCGCGGCCACCCCGTCGTGCCGGCCGGCCTCGGTGATCACAGCTCCTCCGTAGGAGTGGCCGACGAGCACGGACGGCCCGTCCTGCGAGTCGAGGACCTGGTGGGTGACCGCTACGTCGCCTTCGAGGGAGTGGGTCGGGTTCTGCACGACGCCGACGTTGAAGCCGTCGCGGGTGAGGAGGCGGTACACCGCCTGCCAGCCCGAGCCGTCGACGAATCCTCCATGTACGAGAACGATGTTCTTCACGGTGCTCATGCGATTGCTCCTTGTTCGTCGGAAGCTTCCGGGCAGGTACAAACTAGGTCGGACCGTCCGCGCGGGCTTCTGCCAAATGGCCTAGTTGATGGCCTGGTTCACAAAGCGCGTCACTGCCCGCGAGAAGGCCTCCGGCTCCTCGATGTGGCCGAAGTGCCCGCTGTTCTCCAGGATCAGCAGCTCCGATCCGGGGATCAGAGCGTGCAGTTCCTCGGCCCACCGCACCCCGCAGATGACGTCGTGGCGGCCGACGACGACGAGGGCGGGCACGGTGACTGAGCCGAGGTCCGCTCGGTCGTCGATGACGTGCGGGGTGAGGCTCTCGTCCAGTCCGGAGATGTGCGTGGCCCGCACGGAGGCACGCATGGGGGCGAACTCCTCCTCCCTGCCCCAGTAGTCGGCGAAGTACGAGGGGAGCAGTCCCCTGGCGACGGCGGTCATCTGCGCGTCGTCGGAGATCGTGGGGATGGCCTGGAAGGCCGCGAGGACCTCGGGGAGTGCAGGGTGGTCGGCGTGCCGCTCGGCGAACAGCTGGACCAGACGCATGGCCTCGGCGCCGTGTTCGGGGCCGGTCAGCGGGGCGCTGTCGTAAAGGATCACCCCTGCGATGCGCTCCGGGTGGTTCAGGGCGTGGTACTGGACGACGAAACCGCCGTGCGAGTGCCCCAGGAGGTGCACCTCGGATACGCCGAGGTGGTCGATCAGTGCCCCGAGGAACTGGCTGTAGCGCGGCCGGGTGTAGCCGTGGGGGTGGGAGGGCAGTTTGCCGGAGGCGCCGGTGCCGATCGGCTCCGGGTAGACCATCGTCAGGTGCCGCTCCAGCGCGGGCATCCGCAGGTACTCCCAGAAGATGCCGGGTCCACCGGAGTGCGCGATGCACACCGGTCCGGTGCCGTGGACGTGATAGCGCTGCGCGACTCCGTCGATCTCGACGGTGTGCGTTCCGGCGGCCAGAGGTTCGGTCGCAGAGGTGGTCATGGAGATACTCCGTATCCAGCAGGTGTCGATGACACCGGCAGGACGCCGGAGGAAGGGCGAAGTTCGACCCGGCCTACGTGACGCCCGTCACATCGGAGTGAGTGACTGGAGGGCCTGGACCGGCCTGGGGTGCACGAGGCGCAGCCGGTGCGGACGACCGGCGTCGTCCAGGGTCATCAGCCAGGCCACCGAGGGCGGGCAGTGGTCGGGATCGTCGGCGGGGGCGAGGAGGTCCATCTCCCAGACGACGAGGGACCGGCTCGCCACCGCATGGACCAGGCGCTGCCGTACCCCGGCATCGAGGTCGCCGTCCATGCCGCGCACGAGGAGGCTCCGGTCGCCCACCGGTTCGTTCCCCCTGAGCAGCGCGATCTCGGGCGACCAGCGTTCCGTCAGCAGTGCGCCGAACCGTCCGCTCTCGGCGGCGGCCAGGGTCTCGCGTGCCTCGACCCGGCTGGCGCGGGTGCGTCGCCCGGTGTCGCCGTGCGGGGCGTCCGCGGTGGCGGCGAGGGCGGTCGCCAGCTTGGCCCGACCCTGGCTGAGCCGGCTGCGGACCGTGCCGACCGGGACTCCGCACGCCTCGGCTATCCGCTCGTAGGAGGTGACGCCGGTGCTGAAGTGACGCAGTACCAGGGGCAGTCGCAGCGTGGGGGACAGCTCTTCGATGGCCTCCCAGATCCAGTCCCGCATCGCGTGGTGCTCCAGCCGGCGCTCCGGTCCGGCGTCCGTGGAGGGCAGGCGCAGATCGTCGATCGGCCGGAAGGCCACGGACCCTCGCAGCAGGGAACGGGCGGCGTTGCGCACGATCATCCGCAGCCATGGGCCGATGGCCGCCGGGTCGCGGACGTCGCCCACCCGGCGGAGCGCGGTCACGGCCGCGTCCTGGAGTACGTCGTCGACGTCGGGCCCCGGTCCCAGAATGCTCAGTGCCACCGCGCGCATGCCTGCCCGGTGCCGTTCGAGCAGCAGACCCAGGGCAGTGACGTCACCCGCCTGTGCGGCACGCGTGAGCACCGCGTCCTCCAGGCGTGCGGTGTCATCCGCGTTCGGGCTCATGGGTGATCCTCTTCCGGCGTCTCCCGTCCTGTGTGTGACCGTACTGTGGGCGGTCCGGTGGCGTCACGGCCGCCCCGGGAAAGCCGGGTTCCGGTACTCAGCCGTCCTGCACCGTGATCTGCCGCTCCTGGTCGGGGAGGCGCAGGAGTGCCGCTCCCAGTGGGGTGAGGGTGTGCAGGACGGTGTTCGCGTGGCGGTGGCTGGCGATGAGCCCCGAGTCGCGCAGCACCGTGGTGTGGTGGCTGGCGTTGGCGGGGGACACCGAGACCGCGCGGGCGATCTCCGAGTTGGTGGCGCCGTACGTCACCGCGAGCAGAACCGCGGCGCGGGTGCGTCCGAGCAGTGCCGACAACGGCGCCTCGGCCGGGCTCTGTTGGGGGACGGGGCCGCCTGATGCCAGCGGGTACAGCAGGACGGGCGGCAGGTCGGGGTCGGCGAAGGAGACCGGCTTCTGCCAGCAGAAGTACGAGGGGATCAGGACCAGGCCGCGGCCACCCAGGTGCAGATCACGGTCGACACCGCCCACGTACTCCACTTCGAGGACGGGGGCTCTCCAGCGCATCGCGGGACCCAGTCCCCCGAGCAGCGCGTCCGCTCCGCCGTGCAGCAGATCGCGGCCCCGGTGGGCGCACTCGGCGTCGACGCGGGCCTGCATACGGTCGCCGTAGGGGGCGATGACCGCGTTGTGGTACTTGCGCAGCGCCGCGACCAGGTCCCCGCGCACGTCCTTGTCGGCCAGGCGGTACATGTCCGTCGGTACGTTCCTCACCTGGGCCAGCAGACCGATCTCGTGCCGGACCCGGGCGGGCGGTGTGTCGAGGATCGCGTCGAGCCCGCTCTTCAGCCCGTGGCCCGCCTCGGCCGGGGTCAGAAAGTCGGGGAAGTACGTCGCGCGCGGAAAGAGCGGCAACAGCAACGTGCGTACGACGGTGCCCAGTTGCTGTGTGGCGATAGCGGCACGGGCGTCGCGGTACCAGGCGGCATGTGCCCACCGCCCGATCTGGGACTGCAACCGGTGCAGACTGGCGGTGATCTCCCATAAGGGATCGGGGCGGCAGGCGAGCCGCGTTCGGACGAGATCCTCCGACGTGAAGTGGATACGCAGCACGGTCCCCCCATGCGTGATTCCTGCCCGGTGCGGCAGACAATGCCGCGCCGGCCTTCATGAAGACAATGACTGGAACGGATCATCCTTCGGGCGCACACAGCGGAGTCAGTGCCGTGTACGCCCGAACCGTCCGTCAGCCCTGGATCAGGGCAGCCACCTCTGCACGTATGGCGGGCATGTCCGCGAGGACCGTACCCGGACAGTCGGTGGCTGCCCAGTTCTGGTGACCGCAGATGGCCGGAACGACGCGGGCGGCTCCGCTCACCGGATTGACGTAGGACACCTTGCCCAAAGGGGCGATCGCATGGCGCTCGGCCAGTTCGGCCAGGAGCTGGATGAGCGCGGTGCGTGCCGCGGTCGTCGGGGGCGTGGTCGTCAGTGTCCCCAGAAAGGCGATTCCAAGGTTTCCGCTGTTGTATCCCTGGACGTGCGCGCCGGTGACGAGCCGTCCGGACGCGTCATGTGCGGGCGTGCCGTCGGTGCCGGACCAACGCCCTTCGTACACAAGGCCGTTCCTGTCGATCAGGAAGTTGTAGCCGATGTCGCCGTAGCCCTTGCCGACGGTGTCGTTGCGGTAGATCGCGCGTACCACCGCGGCCGGGTCCGGATTGGTGCTCCCGTCGGCGGTGTGGTGCACGGTGAGGGTCTGGACCGGGTAGTACTCCGGCGGCCAGATCTCCGTGCCGTCGGCGGCGTACCGCAGGCTCTCGTCCGCGCCCCAGGCCGCGCGCGAGCGCAACGTGTACGCGGCGGAGGCGGCAGCGGCCGCGGGCGGGCGGGGCACGACACTCAACGCGGCGGCGACTCCGAGGCCACCCAGGAACACGCGTCGCGATACCGGGGACGCCGTGCGAGCTGAGCTCCGGGAGCCTGCGGGGTTCGAGTCCGGGACCGTCATCGCGTGATTCCTCCTGTGGGGGTGTCCTGGCCGGTCGAAGCTGCCCGCTCCTTCCCTCGGGGAGCGGGCAGCCGATGGAACGGAGGAGTGCCCCTACAGGGCGCAGGCGGGCTTCGGGTTGTAGAGGCGGTTCCAGGTGCTGGGACCCACGATGCCGTCGGCGCCGCCGTCGGTGCCGTTACAGGTCTGCACGTAGTAGATGCCCTGCGCGGTGGCCGGGCCGTAGTCCCCGTCCACATCGAGATAGGTCGGGTACTTGCTGTAGACGTTGATGAGGCACTGCACCTGACGAACCGCGTTGCCCTCGGCGTTGGGACGGACCTCGGGCCGGGCGGTGTCGGAGATGTAGTTGCAGTACGGCTCGGCGGCCGTGGCGCTCGCGGAGGGCGCGACCGCGAGGCTTCCTCCGAGGGCCAGTACGGCGGTGCTGCACAGGAGGGCTAGGCGGCGGGTACGCATGGTGTCTCTCCCGAGGTGTGTGGTTGTTGTGATGAAAGTAAGAGTGCGTGTGAACGCGACCGCCGGTCTACGAGATTCGAACAGGCCGAAAGAAGGCAGGTCAGGCACTCCTTCGCGCCAGACATGCCAGATGCGCCGGATGTCAGGACGCGGGATTCCAGACACCGTCGAACAACGCCAGTTCCAGCACATCCGGGCATGACCCGGGCCATCCGATCCCCGCGGAAGCGAGTTGCCCGGTCGCGGAGTGGATCCACGCCAGGTACACCCCGTACCGATGGGAGGTCCAGCGACCGTCCGACCAGATCCAGGCGGCCACGTCCGACGCGGAGGCCAGTCCCATGTCCGCGCCCACCCGCGCGGCATGAGCCCTCATCACACGCGCGACCCGCTGATCCAGGATCAGTGCGCGGGGAACGACAGGAGCGTCCGTCGCCAGGTCGGGGAAGGACACCTGGTCGAGGAGATACGCCTGGTCGAGGAAGTACAGGAACTTGGTGAAGAACGCCGGACCCAGTCCTTTCACCGCCCCGCGCAGGCCTTCGTACGCCGCGACGGCGCCCTCCAGGCGAAGGGTGTCACCGGCCGTGGCCAACGCGTCGTCGACAGTCGGCTCCGCCAGGATCTCCTTGAGGCGGTGCGGGCCGTAGCCGGTCCGGCCCTGCCCCCATACGTACGACGCGACCAGGGCTTCGGACCACTGCGAGCGCTCTGCTGCCCCGCGGGTCGCGGCGACCACCTGGTCACGGCTGATTCTCGCGGTTCCTGTCCGCGACCGCTCGAGGAGCTCGACGGGCCAAGACTCGACGCCGGACCATTGCGCGGGCTTGTACTCCACGGCGTGGCCGCCGGCACCCGCCGCGTACCGAGCACCGGATCCGGCCAGCCAAAGTCCCAGCGCGCGCACCGCCGTTGGGGGCAGCAGCCGCTTCCTCAGCTCATCGTCCAGCGCGTCCGCGAGATCCTGACGTCCCATCCCGCACCCCCCGTTTCCCCTGACACCTCGAAAGTCCGCAGGGTACTGGGGACTTGCTGACTCCGGACCCGAAGTCGGTCCGAAGGCGGGTCCGAGTGCCCTCGGAGCAGGCGTTGTCAGTGGTCTCACCTAGAGTTCCGGTCACTTGATCAGTGAAGTGCGGGGAGGCACATATGGGGTGGGTCACGGCCGGCGACTACGAGGTCGGCCTCAACGGCGGAAAGGTGGTGTGCCGCAACGCCGCAGGGCGGCAGTTGAAGTCCGTACCGGCCAAACTCGCGGACGAGCCCGCGGTCATGGGACTGCGGCAGCTCGCCGAGTGGCTGGAACGGCACGAGCGCCAGTGCCTCGCCGATGTCGAGAAGTGGATGGTGCGCTCGCTTCCGGTGCCACTCGCCGTCATCGCCCGGGTGTGGCCGGATCCCGCCTGGCAGAGCGCGCTGCGCGATCTCGTCGTCACCGGTCCGGACGGTGAAGTGGCCGGATTCCTCCGGGACGCCGACCTCGACCGCGGGCTCGGTCTCGTCGACCTCGACGGAGACAGCGTCCGCATCGCCCCCGAGCTCGTCCACCTCCCCCACCCCGTCCTTCTCGACGACCTTGAGGATCTGCGGGAGTTCGCCGTCGAACTCGGCGTCGAGCAGCGGGCCCAGCAGCTCTTCCGCGAAGTGTGGCGGCGCCCCGCGGGCCTCGACGCCGAGGCCACCAACGTGGAGGACTACGCGGGCGGCGCGTTCAAGCAACTGCGCTTCCTGCACGGCAGGACCACCCAGCTCGGCTACCGCGTGCGCGGCGGCAACGCCGTCTGCTCCGTGCGGGAGGACGCCCGTGGCGTCGAGGCCCGGGTCTGGATCGGTGACTACGACGGTTACGAGGAGACGGAGACCGGCCCCCTCATGTGGACCGACGGCTCCGGCCGGGTGCTGAAGCTCGGTCAGGTGGGGCCCGTCGCCTGGTCGGAGGGCATGCGCATGGCTGCCGCACTGTTCGCCGGGCGTGACATCGAGGACGAGGAGCAGGCGGCATGACCACCTACGCACACACTACTGCGACCGCGCTCCTCGAAGCGGGTGCCGTCCTGCCCGTGGGCACCACCACCGGCGAGGACGCCGACTCCCTCACCGTACGGACGTACACCCATCCCGCGCTGGACGGCCGGCTCGCCGTCCGTCTCGTGCCGGGAACCCTCGGCGAGGCCGAGGACCTGGCCCTGGAGTTCCTCGGTCTGGCCCGCGAACCGGAGACCCCCGAGGTCGGACAGGTGCGCCGCGAGACCCTCGGCTTCCCCGCCTGGGCACTGGTCAACGACCCGGCCAACGGCCACCACGCACTGGCTCTGGTCAAGGACGTCGAACGGCTCGCTCGCCAGGCCAAGTCCCGTCCCGGCACCGCCAAAGAGGGCTTCGAGGAGCTCGGCGAGCGGCTCGGCCGTGCCGTGCCGCACTTCCTGCCCACCTTCTACGAGCAGGCCGCCCGGATCTTCCTCCAGCACGAGAACACGACGTACGCCGCCGCCTTCTTCGGCAAGGCGCGCGAGGCCGAGCGGGTGCACGCGCTCGCCGTCGACGAGGATCGACAGCGCGCCGTGTTCCTGGAGTTCGCCTTCGCCGGAGCGCTGACGGTCAAGGCGCTCAAGGAGTACGTGAAGGACCTGGCCCACCGGCTCGACGCCGCCACGGCATGGTCGCAGTTCCGGCAGCTGTGCGTGGAGCGCTGCGCGGCGGGCATGCCGCCGTACGCTTCGCTGCCGCAGGACGCCCGCGGGCTGATCAAGGCCGCCGGGCTGTCCCGGGTCACCGAGGAATGTGCCCTGGTGGCCGACCTGGTCGCCTCGCCCGCCGCGGTGCGCGCGCCCCTCTCCTTCTGGACCGCCTACCGAGCCACCCTCGCGGTCCTCGCCGAGCGGCAACCGGCCGTACGGGCCCGGCTGTTGGAGATCATGCCGACCACCTTGGGACGCGAGGTCAAGGACGACGAGTTCTGGTTGACGCTGCTCGCGGAGAGCGGTGCCGATCGCCTCCTCACCGGCGAGGGCGGCGAGGACAGTGAGGCCAGTCAGGACGGCGAGAAGGCGGGAGCCGTCGACGCGGCCGACGGCATCGACGCGGCGGAGTGGCTCAGCCGCTGGGCCGCCCACCGCAAGCACGGCGGCACGTTCAGCAGCCGCTCCCCGCTCACCCTCCAGCTCGTCGAACGGATGGCACCGCAACTGCGTGCCGACGGCCGGGCCGTGGACCTGTTCACGGGCCGCTGGCACGCCGGTGCCGACCTCGACCTCCTGGACCTGTGCGTGGCACAGGGAATTCCTCTCGCGATGCCCGACGCGGACAAAGAGGTGTATCTGTCCCTCGACCGCTGGCTTCGCGATCGTGAGTCCGGTGGGCGCGACCTGACCGCCACGGCCGCGGATCCGCGTTTCCGGCCCCTGCTGCACCGGGCCATCGATGCGCTGAGCGACGACCGGACACTCGCCGGCGTGCTGGAGGCCCTCGCCTCCCATCCCGTACTGGGTGATGTACTGCGAGAGTGGCTGGACGACGCGGCCGAGACGTTCCGCGCCTCGACGGGGCTGCCCGGCGCCCGCGCAGCGCTCAATCGCCTGCGCCCCTTCCGGCCGGTCGCCGCCCGGGTCAGCCCTCAAGCGGTCGCGCGTGTCGGGGAGCACGAGATCGCACCGCTGCTCGGCCGCACCCTGCGGTCCGGCATCCCCGACGAACTGGGCTGGCCCGCCCTGGACGAGGCGCTGCGCCTCCTCGACACCGAGACAGATACCGATACCAAGACCAAGAGCGGGCGCAGGCGCAGCCGCGACGACGACCCACTGCGCCTGACCGAGGCCTGGCCCGCGCTGATCCTCTCCCGCAGGCACAAGGCCGTCGTCGTCGGACCGGACAAGATACTGCTCGACCACGACCTGCGCCTGCCCGTCGAACTGGACCGCTGGCAGCAACCGCAGTTCCGCTACACCGACGGCGAACTGCTCGTGATGTGGCGGCAGGACAGCAAGCAGTTCGGCTACTGGTCGGCCCGGCCGTCCGAAGTCTTCACCCTTGGCGGCGAGCAACTGCCGCACTGGTACGGCAACGACGCCGGTGATCCCTCCATCCCCCTGACCGGCGGCGGCCGTGCCACCGGCGGGCGCACCCTGCACGCCGGCGACACCGTTCTGCCGCCGAGCCGGTCCGTCATAGGTGACGGCACGACCTGCTGGCGCCAGGGCAGGCAGGGCCGACAGCAGGTCTGGCTGGAGTACGACCCTGACACCGGTACGCACGGACGGGCGTCCCTGCCCGCCTTCCTGCGGTCCGGCATCCGCGAGGACGCCTCACTCCTCCAGCACCACTGCGAGGTCCTGCCGCTGCAACCCGGCCTCGAACACAGCCCCTTCGGCACCGACGGCTCGGTGCTCGGCCGCTGGGTGCGCTCGGAGGGCGAAAGCGCCGAGGCCCGGACGACCGCCGGTACGCCGGACGGCCGGACCGTCACGCTGCGGGCGGCCGGCTTCCCTCTCGGTGCGCTCCGACTGCCCGGAGGTGCCGAGCCCGTCGCCGCGTACCTCCACCAGCATGTCGTGCTGTTCGCCTCCGAGGACACCTCCGCCACCGGCGAACTCGGCCGGGTGACACCCGGTCAGCGGGGCGGGGAGTACGCCGCGGGCACCCGGCTCGTACCGCCTGTCGCCTTCTGGCACGCCCTGCGTCCCCGTGACGAGCGGGCGTCCGCCGTGCTGCGCGCGCTCACCGACGAGGTGGCGGCCGTCGTGCTGCGTGCCGCAGCCCAGGCTCTGAGCGAGCGTGAGGCACAGATCGTCAAGGCCGGCGACGCCGCCAACACCATCGTCGACGGCAAGCCCGTCGTCCCGTCGGTGGACGACTTCATTCGGCCTGCCGTGTCGACGGCCCTGCCCGGCCTCACCGACGAGCGGCTGATCATCGGCGTGTCCGCCCTGGTCCGTGAGGCGCTCCGCCTCACCGGGACGGCTGCCGCGTTCGTGGCCCCGCCGGCCGAGAAGAAACGGCCCGAACAGCGGCAGAACGAGGAGATGTTCGCGGACTACCGCCCCAAGCACGGCGAGGACCGGACGCTTCGCGCGGTCACCGCCGGCATCGCGGATCTCGGGGGATGGTGGGGAGGCAACCACGCGTGGACCGCCCTGCGCCAGATCCGGGCCGTGAACCACGTGCTGTCCGGACGGCCCGCCGAGGGCAAGCCGCTGCCCGACCTCGCGCGGACGGGCGCCCTCGGTGACGGCTGGCGGAGCGAGGAGCGCACGATCCCCGACATCGGCATCGTGTGGCCGTCGGTCCTGGCCGTGCTGAGGCCGCTGGCCTTCCGGACCGCCACGCCCACCCTGACCGACGCCGAACGGGAATCCCTGCTCCTGCTGTTGGAGTCGGTCGCCGAAGGACCGCTGGCCGCACCCGGGAACGGGCTGCGCGAGATCCTGCTGAGCGAGCCGCACACCAAGCAGCAGCGTGCCGGTCAGGTACTCCGCCGGGACGGACGCACCGTGGTCCTCCTCGGCTGCCAGAACGTCGACAACGAGCGCAACCGGGTCGGTTGGCTCGCCCTCGACCACGACCCCTCGGGTGCGTTCGGCGCCGTCGCCCACTTCACCCTGGACAAGGAGACCGCGGTGCCGTCGGCGTTCCCCGCCGACGGGCTGGCCGCCCTCACCCGGACGATCCGGGACAAGGGCGCCGCCCCCTGGCCCACCGAGGCGCCCGCCGCGTTCGCCGCCGCGACCCGCGACGGTCTGGGTCCGATCCAGGCCACCGTGCTCCTCGCCGCGCGTCCGCAGAACCCCAGCGCCGACGTACTCGCCACGATCGGTCTCAAACCCCGGCAGCTGGATCTGGGCAACGGCCGCCTGTCGTCGCTCGGCCGGGAGGACCGGTTCGCCCTCATGAGCGCCCTGCTGCCCGAGGACCCTGCCGATCTCTGGACGACCGGACCGGACATCGCAGCCGCGGGACGGGTGTGGGCCGAGCGCCTCGCTTCCGTCGTCCGCCTGCCCGAGGACCTCGCGGTCGATCTCGCCGGTCTGCCCGCCGACTCCGCCGAGGCCGTGCTCAATCCGGGGCTCACCCCCTGGATCAGCCGCACGACGGTGCAACGGCCGGACAAGAAGGGCAACCTCGTCGCGGCGGATCCCGCGGCAGTGCCCGGACGGTACGACCTGACCCGTGCCGTCGCCGCCCTGGCCGCACTCGCGTATGCCCTGCCGTACGGGCACCCGCTGCGCGCCTGCCTGCCCGAGGGCCTCGCGGCCCTGCGTCGCCGGCTCACCGACCCCGGGCTGCTGCTCGACCTCGACGTCGAGTGGACGGACAAGGGCGGCTCGACGGCGGTCGAACTGCGCAAGGCATACGGGCTTCCCGCCACCGGAGGAGCCGACGAACACGGCCTGACGCCTGTCGGGGAGGCCCTCGTGCTGCGCCCCTGGTACGGCGATCAGGAGACGGTCCTGCTCCGCCCCGCGGCCCTCACCGGTCCGGACGACGCGGTCCTCGGGCTCCTGGAGGGCCTGGTGGGTCCTGACCGCGACGGTGGTCTCCAGGCCCTGCGCACGATCCTCGACGACGGACTCGACCGCGCCCTGGCCGCCGGCCTCGACATCGAGGGACCCGTCGGTCACGCACAGGATCCGATCCTCGTCGCTCCCGCGCTGGTCGCCGAAGTGGCCTCGGCACACGGTCTGAGCGAGGACGCGGCCGTGCTCTACCTCCAGTTGCTGGCCCTGCCCGATCCGACGGACCGCAACTGCGCCCGCTGGACCGGCTGGAAGCCCGCTCGGCTGAAGAAGGCCCGCACCGAACTGGCCGCCACCGACCTGGTCGTCGAGGCGAAGCGCCCGCGCGCCGGGCGCACCCTCTTCCTGCCCTGCGGCTGGCGCGACCTCAAGTCCCCCGCCCTGCCGGTGGAGATCTGGAAGGAGGACCTCTACCCGGTGCGCGACCGCTCGCGTGCCGTGCCCCGCCTCCCGGTGCCCGACCTGTTCGCCCACGCCTGGCAACGCGTCCAGGACGGCGACGCGCCCGCATACGAGAAGCTCACCACCCGCGCCACCCGGAAGGGCCGCCGCCGATGACCACCACCCGACCCGACCGGACGGACCACCGATGACCACCACCCTGGCCGCCGACACGGCCCGCCAGATCACCCCGCCCGAGGACCGGCACGCCACCGAGCTGGCCTTCCTCGCCGCCTACGACGACGGTCCGCGCCCACCCGCGTGGCACCTCACGCCCCGTGCCGTCGTCACGTTCGTCATGGGCAGCGACGGCCGGGCCCTGCGGCTGCCCGACGACGCCCAGGCACCCGAGGGTGTGCCGCGGCGCCTCGTCGTAGAAGGCAAGTTCGTCGGTGACCGGGCCCTGGTCGAGCGGTGTGTCGTCACCCTCGCCGGTGAGCGCGGGCTGCTGCTCGTCGGCGAGCCCGGTACCGCCAAGTCCATGCTGTCCGAGCTGCTGTCCGCCGCCGTGTGCGGCACCAGCGGCCTGGTCGTCCAGGGCACCGCGGGCACGACGGAGGACCAGCTCAAGTACGGCTGGAACTACGCCCTGTTGCTGGCCCAGGGACCCAGCCGGCAGGCCCTCGTGCCCTCGCCCGTCCTGACCGCCATGACCCGCGGAGCCGTCGCCCGGGTGGAGGAGGTCACCCGTTGCTTGCCCGAAGTGCAGGACGCCCTGGTGTCGTTGCTCTCCGAGCGGCGCATCGCCGTACCCGAACTGGCGGGCACCGAGGACTCCCTGGCCCACGCGGCACCCGGCTTCAGCCTCATCGCGACGGCCAACCTGCGCGACAAGGGGGTCTCCGAGATGTCGGCCGCGCTCAAGCGCCGCTTCAACTTCGAGACCGTCGGCCCCATCGCGGACCTCGACGCCGAGACCGCGCTCGTACGCAGTCAGGCACGCGCCTCGGTCGAGCGGGCCGGAGCCCCCTTCCGGGTCGACGACGCCGTACTGGAAGCCCTCATCACGGCCTTCCGGGACCTGAGGGAGGGCCGGTCCGCGGAGGGCTGGGAGGTCGAGCGGCCCTCCACGGTGATGAGCACCGCGGAAGCCGTGTCCGTGGCGGGCGCGCTGGGGCTCGCCGCCGCCTACTTCCCTGGCGACCGTGACGTCCTCGGCCTCTTGCCGGGCCACCTGCTCGGCGTGGTCCGCAAGGACGACCCCGCCGACGCGGCCCGGCTGCGCGGCTACTGGGACGGCCCCGTCAGGCGCCGCGCCGAACAGGGCTCCGCCACCTGGCGCACCCTGTGGGACCTGCGCACCGTCCTGGAGGACTGACCACCGTGCCCCTCTCCCCCGACGAAGCCGTCGCGGCCCTCACCGACCCGGCGGCGCCCTACCTCATCGGCGTACGGCACCACGCGCCCTCCCTGGCCGCGGCCGTGCCCGCGCTGCTGGACGCGGCCAAGCCGGACGTGCTGCTCGTCGAACTCCCCGACGAGATGCAGGAATGGCTGCCCTGGCTCGGTCATGAGGAGACGCGGGCGCCGGTCGCCCTCGCCGCCGCTCCCCGCGACGGGGGCGGCGGCCGGGGCCCGGCCTTCTATCCGTTCGCCGACTTCTCGCCCGAACTCGCCGCGGTGCGCTGGGCCGCGCGGCACGACGTGCCGGTAGTCGCGTGCGACCTGCCGCTCGCCGACCGGGCGTGGAGCAGCGAACGGCACGCCTCCGCATGCCCGGACGACGGTACGGACCGGGGCTCGACTCCGGAACAGCCCGGACCTCCCAGCGTTCCGACGTCCGCGCAGCCGTCCGGCGGCCCCGCCACTCCGCCAGCGCAGGCACCTGGCTCCGACCGGGTCACCACCGGCGAGACACCCGGCGCTCCCGATCCCATCGGCGACCACAAGACGTCCCACCGAGCCGGCCTCGCCACCGCGCTACGGGCCCGGCTCACGGGCCGTACCGGTGACGATCTTTGGGACCGCCTTGTCGAGACGGCCGCCCCGGGCTCGCCTCCCGAAGCACTACGACGGGCCGCCCTCCTGACGGGCTGGGCTCTACGTGAGGACGCCGCCGCTTCCGGAGGCGTGCCCGAGCTGGATCTGCGGCGCGAGGAGTGGATGCGCGCCCGGCTGGCCGCCGCCACCGCGAACGGCGAACGCGCAGCAGTGCTCGTCGGCGCCTTCCACGCCCCGGCGTTGACGTCACCGGGCACACCGGCGGACCCCCGATCGACCGCCCCTGTCGGCTCTAGCGCCGACTCCCCGGCATGGACGACCTCGCTCATCCCCTACACCTACGCGCTTCTCGACGAGCGGTCCGGCTACCCGGCGGGCATCCGGGACCCGGAATGGCAGCACCTGGTCCTGGGCGCGGCAGGTGACCCGGCCGCGTTGGAGGACGCCCTGACACGCGCCGCCGTCCAGATCTGTGCCCGACTACGCACTCTCGGCCACCCGTCGGGCCCCGCCGACGCCCGGGAGATCTGCCGCCTCGCGGGGGACCTCGCCCGGCTGCGTGGACTTCCCGCAGCCGGCCGGGGCGAGCTGGTCGAAGCCGTGCAGACCGTACTCACACAGGGTGAACCGTACGGGCGCGGCCGAGCCGTCGCGCAGGCGATGGAGCGGGTGCTCGTGGGAACACGCGGGGGCCGCCCTGCGCCCGGAGCTCCCCGCAGCGGACTCGCTCCGGCGGTGGAGGCGGAGCTGACGGCGTTGGGACTGCCCGGACCCGACAGCCGCGGCGCCGACACCACGCGGGATCTGCGTCTGGATCCGCTGCGTTCCGACCTGGACAGCCGCCGTGAACTCCTGTTGCAGCGCCTGACCGTGTGCGGCGTGCCGTACGGAGATCAGAAGGAGGTCGTCGGCGCAGGCGGGTCCGAGGCTCTGACCTCTCGCTGGGAGGTGCGCTGGACTCCCGCCACGGCGGCCGTGCTGACCGCGGCCGGTGTCCGGGGAGTCACCCCCGCGCAGGCTGCGGAGGGGATGCTGCGCGAACGCCGGCGCGCGGAGCTGGACGAGGGCGGGCCCACGGCCGCGCAAACCCTGAACGGCCTTCGGCAGGCGGCGGAGTGCGGCCTGCCCGCCCTCACGGACGAACGCCTCGCCGACATCCGCGACGTGCTGCCGCAGTCCGCCACGCTGCCGGAACTCCTCGCCGGTCTGGCCCTGTTGGACCGACTGCGGGCGGGTCACGTCGCGGGCCTCGACACCGACGAGGAACGTACCGACACGGTGGCCACCGTGGCCGAGCTGCTGACCGCCGCGGCGGTGCGGCAGGTGGACGGTCTCACGGGTTCCGAGGACCGGGGCGACGCACACGCGCTGCTCGAACTCGCCCATCGCGCAGACCTCTTGGGCGGCATCCGGCTCGCCGACGCGCTCGCCCGACTCGCCGCCGACGGCTCCCCGCTGATGCGCGGCGCCGCCGGAGCAGTACGCGTACTCCTCGGTCACGAGGACCCGCATGTTCTGGGCGATCGCATCGCGTCCTGGGTCGACTCGGCCAACACTCCCGAGGCCCGGACCGCCCTCACCGACCGGCTCATCGGAGTGCTGACCGCCGCGGGACCGCTCCTGGAGGCGGCGGCTCCCGCCCTGGAACCACTGCTCAACCGCATCGTCGAGATGCCCGACCGGCAGTTCCTCGACCGGCTCCCCTCGCTCCGGGGAGGCTTCGACACCCTCAGCCCGGCGGCACGCGACCGGCTCCTCGACACCGTCGAAGAACGCCTCGCCACCTCGCATCTGACCGACACCGGCGGCGTCGACCCCGCCGCACTCGCCACCTGGACCCGCGCGGACCTCGCGGCCCGCGCCGCCCTGCGCACGCTCGGGCTCCTGCCTCCGCCCAAGGGGGACGACCTCGTTCCGGCGCCCGAAGGCCCCGAAGCAACCGGACAAGCCGGACCAGCCGAAGCAACCGATCGAGTTGCTGAGCAATCCCCCGAGGATCACGTCCTCGCGTCCGCCGACCGCTGGCGGCTCGTACTCGGCCGCCGTACGGATCAACTGCCGCACTCGGCCTCGGCGTTCGCGACCGCGCTGGACGAGTTGTACGGCAGCGGACGCGGCGAGGGCAGCAGGGGCGACCTGACCGGACCTCGCCGACGCGGCGGGGGCGGCCGGGAGGCTTCGTACCCGGGAGTGCGCGAGTGGTCCGAGGAACTGGCCGCTCTGTTCGGACCGGGCATCCGGGAGGAGGTGCTGGCGGCAGCCGCGGCGTCGGGCCGCAAGGACGTGATAGCCGAGCTCAACCCGGACGTCGTGCGGCCCTCCGTCGACCTGTTGCGCACCGTGCTCCAGCACGCGGGAGGACTGCCCGAGGCTCAACTGGCCGCCCTGCGCCCGCTGGTCCGCCGCCTGGTCGAGGCGCTGACCCGGGAACTGGCCACACAACTGCGTCCCGCGCTGCACGGCGCGGTCCTGCCGCGCCCCAGCCGACGGCCGGGCGGCGGCCTCGATCTGCCCCGCACGCTGCGCGCCAACCTCGCGACCGCGCGCCGCGGCCCGGACGGCACCGTCCAGGTCATCCCTGAGCACCCCGTCTTCCGTTCGCGCGCCAAACGCGCCGCGGACTGGCGGCTGATCCTGGTCACCGACGTGTCGGGTTCCATGGAGGCCTCCACGGTGTGGGCAGCCCTCACGGCTTCCGTCCTGGCCGGAGTTCCGACCCTGTCCACACATTTCCTGGCCTTCTCCACGGAGGTCATCGACCTCACCGGTCATGTCGACGACCCGTTGTCGCTGCTCCTTGAGGTCAGCGTGGGCGGCGGCACCCATATCGCCGCCGGGCTGCGCCACGCCCGCGAACTCGTCACCGTGCCGTCCCGCACCCTCGTCGTGGTCATCAGCGACTTCGAGGAGGGCTACCCCCTCGGTGGTCTGCTCGCCGAAGTCCGCAGTCTCGTCGGGGCCGGCTGCCATGTACTCGGCTGCGCGAGCCTGGACGACGCCGGTCGCCCCCGGTACTCGACCGGCGTCGCGGGACAACTCGTCGCCGCGGGCATGCCCGTCGCCGCCCTCAGCCCACTCGAACTCGCCCGCTGGGTAGGGGAGAAAGTCTCTTGAGCCTCGACCTGCCTCCGGTCGCCCCGGCCGTGACCGCCGAACTCGTCCAAGGGCTCACGCCCCGGCTCCGCAAGCGGCTGGACGCCGGCGTCACCAAGCTGGCGGGGCGGCCGTCCGTCCGCGACGGCGACACCGTACGCATCGCCGTCGACGACGACACCCACCTCGAACTGCACGCCCCCGGCGGCACCGTGACCAGCACGGACGCGATCCGCTGCGGCTGCCTGCTGGCACCGGACTGCCTGCATCGCGCGGCTGCGGCCTCGGCGGCACCGATCGCCGAACCCGAGCCGGAGTCCGAGCCGCAGTCACAACCCCAGCCACAGCCGATGCCGGGCGCCGTGCCCACATCGGTCGGCGAGGACGCACCCGCCTCCCCGGGCGGACCGGCCTCCGCGAATACCCCGATCGCGGCGGACACGCCAGGCGCGGCGGACACGCCGGACACCGAGTCCGCGTCACCCACGGAGCTCGACACCCCCACCCCCGACCAACGCGCCGCCGCGCAAGCCATGTACGACGCCGCTGCCGCCGTACTCGAAGCCGGTACGGACGGGGCAGGCGCCGTGCTGCAGGCGGAGTTGCTGCGCGCCGCTCACACCGCGCGGATCAGCGGTCTGCCCCGGATCGCCGCCTCGGCGGTCTCCGTGGTCACCCAGCTGCGCGCCGCCCGCGGCGCCGATCCGGCCTACCGCCTCGCCGAGTTGACCGCCGCCCTCCGCGACGTCCTCGGGACAACCCATCGCCTTCCGGGCTCAACCGGCCCCGAACTCGCCGCCCTGCGCGGCGCCGCACGGCAGCCGTACGCCCCGGACGGATCCCTGCGGCTGTACGGGCTGTTCTCCGAGCCGGTCCTCACAGCGACCGGCTACGCGGGAGCGGTCACCTGGACGGCGGACGCCGAGGGCCGTCTCTACACGGTCTCGGACGTCCTCCCGGGAGGGCCCGGCCGGGCGGTGGGTGCGGCAGACCGGGCCGTACGCATCGGGGACACGGCTCTCACCCACCGCGAACTGTCGCGGGCCGGGCTCGCCGTGGCCGGCGCGACCGTCTCCCCGACGGGCCGACTGGGTGCCGGAGCAGGCGTACGGGCGGTGCGCGCGTCCGGCGCCTTCTGGCGCGAGGACCCTCTCGCCGACCTGTGGGCACTGCCCGTCGCCGATCAGGTATCATGTGCCCTGACCGGCGGGGACGGCCTGCTGTTCCTCGACGTGACCCTCACCGGTACGGTCCGCGAGGCCGCGGGAGACTGTCTGCTCGCCGACTGCGACGGATTGACGCTCCGCCTCGCCGCCGCCCATGACCACCCGGCGCTGCCCTACCGCGACAACCTCCGTCTCCTCTCGGCCGTTCCGGGCACCCGACTTCGGGTCGTCGCCCGCCTCGACCCGTCTCCCCAGCCCCGGGCGCTGCTCCTCGCCGCCGACCACCCGCGTGATCCCGAGGCCCACCTCGACCTGGGTCTCGACCGCCTCCAGCACGCGGACCTGCCGGCCCCGGCGATGGCGCCCGCCGGATCCTCACCCACCCCGGACGAGGCGCCGCTGCATCTCCTGCGCCGCCGTGTCCACCAGGCGGCCTCGGCGGGCCGTCGCGTGCTCGCCTTCCCCGGAGACAGCGCCAACGACAGCCGGCGCCTGGGCCGCTACGGTTTCGCCTGCGCCGGAGACCTCCTCGACGAACTCCATTCGGCTGCGGCTGACCGGTCCCGCGACGTCTTCGGCCGTCTCGTCCCCGCCGACATCAACCGGTTCGCCCACGCATGGCTCGCGGCGGCCCACTACACCGAGGAGGTCGACCGGTCGCTGTGCGCGGCGGCGTGGGGAGCGGATCCGGCGCTACCACCCTCCCCCTGAACAAGATCGAGGGCTCCCCTCAGAGCGCCAGGAACTCGGACATGCCTTCCAGGAGCCGTTCGACGTCCTCCGCGTCGTTGTAGGGGGCCAGGCCGATCCGGAGGCCACCGGTGTCACCCAGGCCGAGTCGACGGGAGGCCTCGATCGCGTAGAAGGACCCCGATGGCGCGTGGACGCCACGCTCCGCGAGGAACCGGTAGGCCTCCGTCGACGCCAACGACGAGCGCCCCTCGAACGTGAGCAACAGAGTGGGAGTGCGATCGACCGCCCTGGAGTGGACCTGGACACCCCGGAGCGAGGACAGCCCCTTGTCGAGCTGTGTGCGCAGGGCATGTTCGTGTGCTTCGAGTGCCGTGAACGCCGAGGCAAGGCGCTGTCGTCGCGTTCCTGTGGCCCCCGTGTCGAGCCCGGCGAGAAAATCGACCGCCGCTTGCGTGCCCGCGAGGAACTCGTAGGGCAGTGTGCCCAGTTCGAAGCGTTCCGGGACCGCGTCCGTGGAAGGCAGGAGCTTGTCCGGCCGCAGCGTTTCCAGCAACTCCGGCCGGGCGGCGAGGACTCCGTGGTGAGGGCCGAGGAACTTGTACGGAGAACAGACGAAGAAGTCCGCGCCGAGCCGCTCCAGGTCGACCAGCGTATGGGCGGTGTAGTGGACGCCGTCGACGTAGGTGAGCGCTCCGGCATCGCGCACCAGGCCGGCGATCTCGGTGATCGGGGGACGTGTGCCGATCAGGTTGGAGGCAGCGGTCACGGCGACCAGCCGGGTGCGCGGGGACAGAACGGCACGGACGTCGGCGGCGGTCAGTTCGCCGGTGGCGGGATCGAAGTCTGCCCAGCGCACGGTGGCACCCGCCTGGGCGGCGGCTTGGATCCACGGGCGGATGTTGGCGTCATGGTCGAGACGGGTGACGACCACCTCGTCCCCGGGCGACCACGTCTTGGCGAGGGCACGGGAGAAGTCGTAGGTGAGCTGGGTGGCACTACGACCGAAGACGATCCCTGTCGGGTGCGCTCCCAACAGGTCGGCCAAGGCCTGGCGGGCCTTGGTGACGATGCTCTCGGCGTTCCGCTCCCCCGGTGTCCCTTGCCCACGGTTCGACAGAGGCCGCGCCAACGCGTCCGCGATGGCCTGGATGACGGGCTGCGGGGTCTGGGTGCCACCGGGGCCGTCGAAGTGCGCGGTTCCGGCGCCCAGCGCCGGGAACTGGGAGCGGAGGGCGGTGATGTCGTACGTCACGAGAGCTCCTGTGGGTGCCGTGCCGAGGCAGTTCCTGGACGAAATCGATTGCTTTTCGATCGATAACAATCGATAATCGATATATGCATCGTCTCTTCATAGCCGCACTCAGGGCCGGTATCGCCGCAGCGATCCTGGTCGGCCTCTTCGGCCAGATCGTAGTCATTCCGACGACAGCGGCGGACGAAGTCGATCGTTTCCCTCCCTACGCACCGTTCGCCACGCCATATGTGACGGTGGCGATCGTCGGCGTCGTCTGTGTCCAGGTCGCCCTCGTCGCGGTGTGGATGCTGCTCGCCATGGTCCGACGCGGCGCGATCTTCTCACCGCTGGCCTTCCGGTGGGTCGACATCGTCATCGGATCCTCCGTCGTGGCCACACTGCTGGCGCTCGGCGTCGCCGGACATCTCTTCGTGGCCGACATCCCGTCTCCCGACGACGGCATGGAGGAACTCAGCGCCCTGGGCGCCGCGATCACGAGCGTCGGCGTGGGAGCGGCGTTCGCGATGCTCACCGTCATCATGCGAAGCCTCTTGCGCAAGGCGACGGATCTGCAGACCGAGATCGCCGCGGTCGTCTGATGGCGATCATCGTCGACCTCGACGTCCAGCTCGCCAGACACAACCTGTCGGTCGGCGAGTTCGCCGCTGCCGTCGGCATCACGCCCGCCAACATCGCCGTACTGAAGAACGGCCGCGCGAAGGCGGTGCGGTTCACGACCCTCGACGCGATCTGCCGGACGCTCGACTGCCAGCCCGGCGACGTACTGCGCTGGGTCCCCGACGACGACGCGAACGGCGGCTGACGAAGTCCCGGACCGGATTCGCCATCCGTACCGTCCCGCGCGAACCTTATGCGTTCCTCATGCGTTGTCCGATAGGGCCGCCACCCGTGGCGGCCCTGTCCCTGAGGAGGAGGAACCGCATGGCACAGCGAACCCGTGCGTCCTCCACCTCCGACAGCCGGAACCTCACGCCCATCACCGGCGCACTTCTGTCGGCGCTGTTCGCGCTCCTCGGCGTACTCGGCCTCCAGGGCATCCCCGCCGCGGCCTCCACCGTCGCATCGACGCCGGTCGCAGCCGCCGCGTACCAGAGCCCGGCACCGGCGGCGGAGATCCCGCCGGCCACGAGTGTCGCGACCAAGGCCGACAGCCGTAGCAGCGCCGAAGACAAGTGCACCACCACCTGCGGCCAGCAGCCCCGCGTAGGCAGGGCCACGCCGGGCGAGTGGCACACCCTGGCTCCGGGCGGGGTGTCCGTCCCGCCCGGACTGGTGCTCCCTCTGCCGGAGTCCGGGCCGCAACTGCCGCTCCCGCAGGGCACCTTCACGCCTCCACAGCATTCCGAGCGTCACAGCGGGCGAGGCCCGCCGCCTTCCAACGGCATCTGACGTCACCCAGTCGATCCCCACCGCTCCCTTCTCATGGCTGCGGTATGCCTGTTGGAGGCACCCTTGACGCGCGCCATCCGCGTGCGGGCGTTCTTCGCCCTTGCAGTTCTCGCCCTGTCGCTCTACATCACGCTGACCGTGCCGGTCCGCCTCGGACTCGATCTGCGCGGCGGCACCCAAATCGTCCTGGAAACCCGGGATTCGCCCACGGCCAAGGCCGACTCGGAGGCCACTGACCGCACTTTGGAGGTACTGCGCCACCGCGTCGACGCGCTCGGCGTCGCCGAACCCAGCATCGCCCGTTCCGGAGAAAACCGGATCATCGTCGAGCTGCCCGGCATCCAGGACCCGCGTGAAGCCGCCGACGTCCTCGGCCGTACCGCCCAACTCGCCTTCCATCCGGTCCTCGGTATCGCGGACGCCGACGAAACCTCACGAAAGCCGCTGCCCAAGCAGTCGGCGGAACTCGTCCTCCCCGACGAGTCCGGTCAGTCCGTGCGCTTGGGCCCGTCGGCGCTCACCGGCGCGGACGTCGAGAGCGCCGAGGCGCGCATCGACCAGCAGAGCGGGGTCGGCTGGTACGTCGGTGTCGACTTCAAGGGAGCAGGCGGCGACGCCTGGGCCCGCCTGACGGGCGAGGCGGCGTGCCGTCCGGCCGGCGATCCCGCCCGCCGCGTCGCCATCGTCCTGGACGACAAGGTCATCTCCTCCCCGCAGGTCAACTCCTCCGTCGCCTGCCGTACGGGCATCGCCGGCGGATCCACTCAGATCACCGGCTCCTTCAGCCGTGACGAGGCCCGCGAACTGGGCCTGCTCATCAACGGCGGAGCCCTGCCGGTGCCGGTCGAGACCGTCGAACAGCGCACCGTCGGCCCGACCCTGGGCGCATCCGCCATCGAGGCCAGTGCCCGGGCCGCCGTCATCGGCACCGCGCTGACCTCCCTGTTCATCATCGCCGTCTACCGGCTCCTCGGTGCCCTGGCCGCCGTGGCCCTCGCCTGCTACGGAGTCATCTCCTACGCGGCTCTCGCCGCACTCGGCGCCACCCTCACCCTCCCCGGGCTCGCGGGATTCGTCCTGGCCATCGGCATGGCCGTCGACGCCAATGTGCTCGTCTTCGAACGGGCCCGCGAGGAGTACGCGGCCCGTCAGAGCAAGGGCCTGCGCGCCGCCCTCACCGCCGGATTCCGCAACGCGTTCAGCGCCATCGCCGACTCCAACATCACCACGCTCATCGCCGCGGGGCTGCTCTTCTTCCTCGCCTCCGGACCTGTCCGCGGCTTCGGTGTCACCCTGGGCATCGGCGTTCTCGCCTCCATGCTCAGCGCTCTGGTGATCACCCGGGTCCTCGCCGACTACGCGGTCGCCCGCCGATCCGTACGACGCCGTCCCCGTCTCACCGGCATCGCGGACACCGGGAAGGTCCGCGACTGGCTGGTCCGCCGCGATCCCGACCTGATGCGCCGTCGCCGCACCTGGCTGGCCGCGTCCGCCGCCGCGCTCGTCCTGGCCACCTCGGGCATCGCGCTCCGAGGGCTGGACTTCGGCGTCGAGTTCACCGGCGGACGGCTCATGGAGTACTCCACCTCCACCCCCGTAGATGCCGACCGTGCCCGGGACGCCCTGGCCGACGCCGGTCTGCCCCGCGCGGTCGTGCAGACCTCCGGCGACGGTGACCTCTCCGTACGGACGGATCAACTGTCCAACGCCGAGGCGGCGAAGGTGGACAGGACGATCGGCGACCTCGCGGGCAGTGCCGACAAGATCCGCGACGAGCTCATCGGCCCCAGCCTCGGGGACGAACTGCGCCGAGGAGCTCTCATCGCCCTCGCCTCGGCCCTGGCCGCCCAGTTGCTGTATCTCGCGGTGCGCTTCCGCTGGACCTTCGGCACATCGGCGGTCGCCGCGATGGCACACGACGCCCTGATCCTCGTAGGCGTCTTCGCCTGGCTCGGCAAACCGATCGACGGAGTGTTCCTCGCGGCCCTGCTGACCGTGATCGGATACTCCGTCAACGACTCCGTCGTCGTCTTCGACCGGATCAGGGAACTGTCGGCCGGCGACCGTAAGACACCCTTCTCGCGCCTCGCGAACACCGCGATCCTGCAAACCCTCCCCCGCACGGTGAACACGGGCATGGGAGCCGTGTTCATCCTCTCCGCCCTCACCCTGCTGGGCGGAGACTCCCTGACCGACTTCGCGCTCGCCCTGCTCATCGGCATCATCGTGGGCACGTACTCCTCGATGTTCACCGCCGCACCCCTGGCCATCGAACTCCAGGCCCGCAGCACCGCCCCGCCGCCCGACGTCAAGCCCCGATCGGCCCAACGAGGCGCGGCAGCGATCTAGGAGCACAGCACAGTAGAACTCCGCTTCTGACCTGGGCATACGAAGTCGATCGAGCATGGCGCGACATCTCCGGATCAGTCACCTCTCACCGGGCGGTCCGGCTGATATCGTCCTGGCCCACCGAACAGGCAGGGGGCTCCCCTGCGACGGCGGGACGAAGGGGTGCTGCGCCATGCGAGTTCTCTTGGTCGGAGCGGGAGGCGTCGGGACCGCGATCACGAGGATCGCGGCCCGGCGTTCCTTCTACGAGCACATGGTCGTCGCCGACTACGACCCGGCGCGGGCGGAGTCGGCCGTCGCGGCGCTCGGGGAGGACGAGCACAGGTTCACGGCGGTACGACTCGACGCCTCGGACACGGCCGGTGTGCGGGCCGCCCTCGCCGAGCACCGCTGCGACGTCCTGCTCAATGCCACCGACCCCCGTTTCGTACTGCCGCTGTTCGACGCGGCACTCGCCCATGGCGCCCACTACCTGGACATGGCGATGTCCCTGTCCCGGCCGCACCCGACCCGCCCCTACGAGGAATGCGGCGTCAAACTGGGAGACGCCCAGTTCGCGCGGTCCGCCGAGTGGGAGGCGGCGGGCCGGCTCGCGCTGGTCGGCATGGGTGTGGAGCCGGGCCTGTCGGACGTCTTCGCCCGCTACGCAGCCGACGTCCTCTTCGACGAGATCGAGGAGATCGGCATCCGCGACGGCGCCAACCTGGTCGTGGACGGCTACGACTTCGCCCCGTCCTTCAGCATCTGGACGACCATCGAGGAATGCCTCAACCCACCGGTCGTCTACGAGGCGGACCGGGGCTGGTTCACCACACCGCCCTTCAGCGAGCCCGAGGTCTTCGACTTCCCGGAGGGCATCGGGCCGGTGGAGTGCGTCAACGTCGAGCACGAGGAAGTGCTGCTGGTCCCCCGGTGGTTGAAGGCCCGCCGAGTCACCTTCAAGTACGGTCTCGGCGACGAGTTCATCGGCGTCCTCCAGACCCTGCACAAACTGGGCCTGGACCGCACCGATCCCGTCACCGTGAACGGCGGCACCAGCGCCGGAACGGGCAAGGTCACGGTCTCCCCGCGGGACGTGGTCGCCGCCTGTCTGCCCGACCCGGCCGGCCTCGGGGACCGTATGCACGGCAAGACGTGCGCCGGTACGTGGGTCAAGGGCACCAAGGACGGCCGGCCCCGGGAGGTGTACCTCTACCACGTGGTCGACAACCAGTGGTCGATGCGGGAGTACGGCTCCCAGGCCGTGGTCTGGCAGACCGCGATCAACCCCGTGGCCGCTCTCGAACTCATCGCGTCGGGAGCCTGGCACGGCAGCGGGGTGCTCGGCCCCGAGGCACTGCCGCCCCGGCCGTTCCTCGACCTGCTGACGGAGTACGGGTCACCGTGGGGCGTGCGCGAGGACACGCCCGGACCCGGGCCCGGGTCCGATGACCCCGCCGTCTGACTCCCCGTCGGCGCTCGCGCACCCGGAGACGTCTGCCCAGGTGACATGCGTATCCAAGAGGCCCTCAATAGCGTAGAAAGTTCCACAACGCCCTGTTGTATGGATTCACGCACAACCGGAGCGAGGGAACATGGCCAACGACACTGCGGACGCACCCCCACCTGTCGGGTTGAAGGCCAACGCGATCGGCTTCGTCGACGCGCTCGTCATCGGTCTCAACTCCACCTCCCCGGCGTACTCGCTGGCGGCGGTCATCGGTCCGATCGTGGCGCTGGTGGGCATCTACGCCCCGGGCGTGATGGTCGCGTCCTTCTTGCCGATGCTGTTGATCGCATCGGCGTTCTACTACCTCAACAAGGTCGACCAGGACTGCGGTACGACCTTCTCGTGGGTCACCCGGGCCATGGGGCCGTGGGCCGGGTGGCTCGGTGGCTGGGCCATCGCGATGACCGGGGTTCTGGTGGTCGGTTCACTGGCGGACGTAGCCGTGAGCTTCGCACTGCTCGCGTTCGGCCTCGACAGCTGGGCCGACAACGACTTCGTACGCCAGTCGCTCGCCGTGCTGCTCATCCTCGTGATGACGGCCGTGTGCGTCGTCGGCACCGAGGTGTCGGCCAAGGTGCAGAACGTCCTCATCCTGGCGCAGGTCGCCTGTCTGCTCGCCTTCGTCGTCGTGGCGCTCTACCGGGTCTACGCGGGCACCAGCTCCTTCGACTCCATCGACCCCGCCTTCAAGTGGCTCAACCCCTTCGGAGCCGGCGGCGCTTCGCTGACCGGAGCCCTGCTGCTGGGGGTGTTCATCTACTGGGGCTGGGAATCGGCGGTCAATCTCACCGAGGAGGTCGAGAACTCCGCCACCGCTCCCGGCAAGGCGGGCGTCTGGTCGACGGTCGTGCTGCTGGTGACCTATCTGTCGGTCGGTTTCGCGGTCGTCGCCTACGCCGGCACGACGTTCCTCGCCGAGAACGCCGACGAGGAGGAGTTCGTCTTCGCGCTGCTCGCCACCGAGGTGATGGGCGGCTGGGACTGGGTGGTGCTGCTGGCGGTGTCGACGTCCGCGCTGGCGTCGACGCAGACGACGATCATCCCGGCGTCGCGCACGGCACTGTCCATGGCGCGCCGTCACGCGTTGCCCGAGCACTTCGCCCACATCCACCCGCGGTTCCGTACGCCCGACGTCAGTACGTGGTGGGTCGCCGGCATCGCCATCGCCTGGTACCTCATCGTCAACCAGATCAGCACCAACGCCCTCTTCGACTCGCTCACCGCGCTGTCGTTGCTGATCGCGTTCTACTACGCGCTCACGGGTGTCGCCTGCGCGGTCTACTACCGCCGCCATCTGACCGAGAGCGTGCGTTACTTCGTACTCATCGGCCTGGGCCCGCTGGTCGGCGCCGGGCTGCTGGCGTGGCTGCTGGTGGAATCGGTCTCCGACATGGCCGACCCCGAGAACTCCTACAGCGGTGTCTCGTGGTTCGGCCTGGGTCCCCCGCTCGTCATCGGCATCGGGATCGCCCTCATCGGTGTGGTGCTCATGGTCGTACGGCGGCTGATGTCACCCGTCTTCTGGTCGGAACGCCCAGGTGTGGCCGACGCCGATCTCGTCCACGGCAAGGAGTCCTGAGATGTCGGTTGTCCTCGGATACGACGAGTCGCCGGGCGCGGCACGCGCACTCCGTGTCGCGATCGAGGTGTCCGCCGCGTTCGACGAGCCGCTCGTGCTGGTCTACGGCGCCGCGGCTCCGGGAACCCTGGGCGAGGAGTACGGGGCTCACCACGAAGCCGTCCGTGAGGCCGGACGCGTCGCGCTCGACCACGCCGTCAGGGTGGCCGACGAGGCCGACGTACGGACAACCGTCGAGATCATCGACCAGAAGCCGGCCCAGGCGCTGATCGACGCCGCGTCACGTCACGAGGCGCGGTTCATCGTGGTGGGCAGCTGGGGGGAGAGCCCGATGCGCGGAGCGCTACTGGGCTCGACCCCCCACAAACTGCTCCACCTGTCGAGCGTCCCGGTCCTCTGCGTGCCGACCGAGCAATGACTCAGCCCGCCATCAGGTTGCGGGTTCGGCCAGCAGCGCGTCGATCTGGCCCAGGCCTGCGGACATGCCCTCGGCCATGCCCATGGACACCAGCTGTTCCATCGCCTCGGCCGTGGGGAACGTGCTCTCGACCGTCATCAGCGTGGCGCTCTCGCCGTCTGCGGTGAGCCGCACGCGGACGATCATCGTCGGCATGTCGGGGTTGGGCTTGCCGGCGTCATCGGCGAAGCCGTCCTCGAACTCCAGCCGGTTCGGGCTGGGGTCACAGTGGTGCCTGGGTGCTGTTTCGGGCTGGAGAACTGGCGGGACTGGCTTGATCTGATGAACGGCGACGAGCCGTGGCTCGGCCACGATCCCTCGCCGCGGGTCGAGCATGCCGGGGCGGTCGCCCGAGTGTGGCCTGATGGGGATCGCCCGGCGGGTCTTCCCATCGAGCTTCCGCCGGCTCAACTGCCCGAGCTGCTGGGCCTGGTTCGGGAGCAGCTTGTCGGATTCCTCGGTGCGGTTGAGGCGTGGGGTGCGAGTTACGCCCCGTCCATCGCCGGCGCCGTGGTCGCGAAGCTCGATGAGGACTTCGCCGTCAGCGCTCCTCTCGACCGAGGGCGGAGCTGAGCGCCGATCGGCCGGTCGGGCCAGTCCGCCTCAGGCCGCCGGGGTGTCCAGTGGGCGCAGTTCGTCGGCGTACGAGACGGAGATGCGGCGCATCAGGCCGTCCTCGGTGATGTCGTACTGGCCGAGACGCCACAGCGGTGGCGAGTAGGCGTGGATCGAGACGGCGTCGTCGGTCGCGCCGGTGAGCCGGTGGATGTGTTCGGGGCCGAAGCAGAAGGACTCGCCGGTGGTGACGGTGACGGACAGGTGGCTGCCGCCGATGCGTGGGTTGGACTCGTGGAGGGCGCCCTGGACGATGCCGACGGCGCCGGAGGAGATGTCGTGGTCGTGCCAGCCGGTGTCGTTCTGCCGGGTCCAGCAGAGCAGCCAGACGTCTACGTATTCGTCGCGGTACAAGGACGCGTAGTGCCTTTGTTCGTCGGAGAAGGCGACCTGTTCGCGCCAGAGGTCGGGGCGGGTGGCGAGGTTGTCGACGAGCGCCTGGAGTTCGCGCTTGTCGAGGGTGCGGTCTGGCAGCGACTCGTACGTCATGAGGGGCTCCCTTCGGGTCGGGTCCGCCACGGGCGGCACGGCTCAGGCGTGGCCGTACAGGAGGCGGGCGGGGTTGGTGGTGCGCAGCGCGTGGACGGCGGCAGCCGCGCCGAGGTCGGGGATGACGGGAGGTGCGTACGGGCGGTCGCTGCCGCCGACGACCACGTCGATGCCGACGGCCCGAACGACCGCGTCCACAGCGCGAGTTCCGTAGGAGGAGGTCTCGTAGAACGCGTCGAAGTCGACCTGGCCCCGCCCGCCGCCGCGGATCGCGAGCCGTTCGCCGTGGAGCGGGGCGAGGCCCGCGAGGGCGGCGAAGCAGACGCGCAGGCGGGGGTGGCGGGCGCGGCCGAAGGCGCGGAAGGCGAACCAGGACGCGTGCATCTGGTGGATGTACGGGACCAGGGCCGGCCACCACGGAGGAGCGTCGGGGGTGGGCCGGACCGTGCCCGGGTGGATGAAGAGGGGCTTGCCGTGGCGGGTGAGGACGTCGAGGAAGGGGGCGCACCGGGTCCAGCCGGCCGCGTCGAGGAGGGCTGTGGCGGGCAGTTGGAGGCCCGCGCAGCCGCGCCGGAGTTCGCGTTCGACGGCCTCGGGGTCCGGTGCCGACAGGCAGGGAGAGGCCCAGACGCCGAAGGGGGACGGCAGTGCGAGGGCTCCGTCGTGGAACGCCGACAGCAGCGGGGCGGCCTCGGCGGGCGGCAGGTACTCGATGCCGAGGGGGCTTGAGAGGGACACCAGTGCCAGGCCCAGTCCGTCGGTGGCGGCAAGACGCGTACGGGCCGTGATGTCGTGGTCGGCCGGGTCGACCTCGTAGGGCGGTTCGCCGCCCGCGTGCAGGGTCCAGCCGTCGAGGTACGGCGGTGTGGTGCGGGAGCGCAGCAACTCGATGAAGTCGGGTGGCCAGATGTGCTGGTGGACGTCGGTGGGCACGCGGCGGTCCTCGGGCTGGCAAGGATGAGAGGCAAGGTTGAGGAGGGGCGGTCAACCTAGGTTAAGCGTTTCACTTATACGGTTAACTTAAGCGATTAACAAGCGGGCCTGTCAAGCATGCGTTGGCGGCGGAGACGGGGCCCGTGCTCGGGAGCGGCACCCGCGTGCGGACGGACCACGGCGGCACCCGGCGGGCCGTGTGCTCACAATGCGGACGCGTCCCGGTAGGCTTCCCGGCATGGCCAGGCCCAGCAAGCGCACCACCCTTCGGGAGGTGGCCGAGGCCACGGGCCTCTCCACCGCCGCCGTCTCGTACGCCCTGCGCGGCAAACACGTCTCCAAGGAGACCGAGGAACGGGTGCGCCAGGCCGCGGCCGAACTCGGCTACGAGGCCGATCCCATCGCCCGCGCACTGGTCAGCGGCCGCACGAGCATGGTCGGCGTCCTCGCCGGCGACCTCCAGGACCTGTGGCAGCAGCAGTTGATGGCGGCCATCGGCCGGGAGCTGCTGGCCGGCGACCGCTACGCGCTGATCCTCGACGCGGGCGGCGACCCCGACCGTGAACTGGCCCTCGCCAAACAGCTTCGCGACCAGCGGGTCGACGCGCTGCTGGTGTCTCCCGTGAATCCCTCCGCGAAGGGCTGGGCCGCTATCGCCGACTCGCTGCCGGTGGTCGCCGTCGGCGACTCGCTGAGCCGGGCCCGCACGGCCGGCCAGGTCATCTTCGACAACCGGGCCGGCATCGACGCCGTACTGGAGTATCTGCACGGCCTCGGCCACCGCCGGGTGACCGTGCTGACGCCGACCCGCCCGAGCACCCCGGACCGGCCCGCCGACGTGTATGTCCGCGAGGCGGCCGACCGCCTAGGCCTCCAGGCCGAACTGGTCCCCTGCCCACAGGAGCTGGGCGAGGCGACGGCGGTGGCGCGCGGCGTATTGGACGGAGCCCACCCTGCGACCGCCGTGTTCTGCTTCTCGGACTCACTGGCGTACGGGGTCTACGCGGCTGCGGCCGACGCCTCACTGGAGGTGGGCCGGGACGTCTCCGTGGTCGGCTTCGACAACCATCCGGTGTCGCGGGTGCTCACCCCGCCGCTGACCACCGTGGACTGGGGGCTGACCCAGATCGCGGCGGAGGCGGCACGGCTGACGGTCGCGGCGATCGAGGGCAAGCGCGTACGGAAGAAGCGGGTGCTGTGTGCGCCGCAGATGAGCGAGCGTGGGTCTGCCGTGCGGGTGTGAGACCCCGGCGAGCGCCTGACCGAGTACGTCACTGACCGGCCTCGGCAGGAACCAGAACCGATCCCGCCTCGCCCGATCCACGACACTCACCCCTCCCCACCGTCACCCCTCCCCCGCCCTCACCCGTCCGCGTCCCGTCGGCGGAGGCCGTCGAGGATGACGTTCATCAGAGGCCGCGCCTTCGACTCCCATTCGCCCCGGTCCAGTCGGCCGAGGTAGGCGATGAGCAGGACGACCCCATGGGCGTCCACGTCGGTGCGGATGGAACCGGCCGCCTTCCCGGCGTCCAGCAGGTGGCCGAGGGCACCTTCGATGGGGTTCTGGCTGTGAGCGACGAGGTCCTGCCACGCGGCCGGCTCCAGTACTGCCAGGACGCCGTACTTGATCTCGGCGTAGTCGATCACTCGGTCGAGCCAGCGACGCAGTGCCTCCACGGGCTCGTGATCCGCCAGCAGGGCGGAAGAGGCGGTCACGAGTTCCTCCACGTCACGCCGGTAGACCTCGGCCAGGAGCGCCTCGCGGTTGGGGAAGTTCCGGTAGAGCGTCCCCTGTCCTACACCGGCACGCTTGGCGATCTCGTTGAGGTGGACGTGGCGGGACTCGGCGAGGGCCGCACGGGCGGCCTCGACGATGCGGGTCCGGTTCTGCTCCGCGTCCGGACGGCGTGCGGGCGTACTCATGGGCCTCTCCTGATGTTCCGCCTCCGACAAGTGGACACGTGTCCGGTAAGCTGAACCACAGACCGGACACGTGTCCACTTTACTTGGAGGCAGTAGTGCTATCTCTTCAGGACAAGATCGTCGCCATCACCGGAGCGAGCGGGGGCATCGGCGAAGCCACGGCCCGGCTGCTCGCCCAGCGCGGCGCCGCGGTCGTCCTCTCGGCGCGCCGCAGCGAGCGCATCGACGCCATAGCGCAGGACATCCGGGAGCAGGGCGGCCGCGCCACCGCGTGCGTCGTCGACGTCACCAAGGCCGAGGACCTGCGGCGCCTGGTCTCCACCGCCATCGACCAGTACGGCCGTATCGACGTGCTGGTGAACAACGCGGGCATCGCCCCGATCAGCCCGCTGGCCGACCTCGACACCGAAGGCTGGTCGACCATGATCGATGTCAACCTTCGCGGCACGCTCAACGGCATCGCCGCCGCGCTGCCCGCCTTCCGCGAGCAGGGGTCCGGCCACCTGGTGAGCATCGTCTCCGTGGCCGGACTGACCGTGTCTCCGACGATGGCCGTCTACGCCGCGACCAAGAACGCGGTGCGCACCGTCCACGAGGGGCTGCGCAAGGAGTCCACCGACGGGGTGGTGCGCACGACGGCCATCTCGCCGGGATACATCCGCACCGATCTCGCCGACTCCATGGCGGACCCGAACGTCCGTGAGCTGACACGCAAGAACATGGACGCGATGGGCATCCCTCCGGCGGCGGTCGCCCGCGCGGTGGCCTTCGCCATCGAGCAGCCCGCCGACGTCGAGATCGGCGAGATCAACGTTCGCCCCACCGTCCAGGCATGACACGCGACCGGCAGCCGTACGAGCGGGCTGACGGTCGCTGCGAGTGTCTTCGTCACACCACCTTCGCCACTCCGGCGGTCTCGGGCAGCGTGTGCTTGGCCAGGCGTCCCTCCTGCATGACCAGCACCACGTTCGCCGGGTCGGCGAGCACATCGATGTCGGCGACCGGGTCACCGTCGCACACGACGAGGTCGGCGGTCTTTCCCGGTTCGATGGTGCCGAGGGTCTCGTCCAGCCCCATCAGCTGAGCGGCGTTCAGCGTTCCGGCCCGGATGACGTCCAGCGGCGACATGCCCAGTTTCACCATGTGGCCGAGCTCTTCGAGGTTCCGTGCGTGCGGGACGGCTCCCGCGTCGGTGCCGAGGGCCACCTTCACGCCACGCCGGACCGCCTCGCTCAGCCGCTCGATGGCGGCATCGGCCATCCGCATCTTCTTCTCGTACGCCTCGGCCGTATAGCGGTCCCGCCCCATGTGGAAGGTCGACAGAGTCGGTACGACGAACGCGCCCTTCTCCAGCATGAGATCGATGCCCTCGTCGTCGATGAGGTAGCCGTGCTCGATGCTGGACACGCCGCCGCGCAGGGCGTTCTTAATGCCCTGTGTGCCCTGTGCGTGCGCGGCGACCGGCCGACCGCGGTGGCACCGTGTCTCGTCCACGACCGCCGCGATCTCCTCGACGGTCAGCCCCTCGTCCTCGGGCTGGTCGCTCGGGCTGTTCACGCCGCCCGTCGCGCAGATCTTGATGACGTCGGCACCCTCGTGGAGCAGCCGCCTCGTCGACAGCCGAACCTGGGCCGGGTCGTCCGCCAGTTCGCTGAAGGGCTCGGGAAGGGCCGCCGACGGGTCGAACCCGCTCGGCAGACTGAAGTCGGCGTGTCCGCCGGTGTGGCTCATCAGCCTCACCGCGACATGCAGCCGGGGCCCCTCGATCAGGCCCTGCGCCACCGCGTCCCGGTAGCCGGCGTCGATGCCGCCGAGGTCCCGCGCCGTCGTGATTCCGGCATGCAGCGTCTCGCGCATGCGCCGCGCCCGCTCGAAGATGGTGACCGTCGGCCGGTTGGTCAGCAGCCTCCCCCTGAAATCGGCGTTGCTGTCCATGAGGAAGTGCACATGGCAGTCGAAGAACCCAGGCAGGAGCGTACGTCCGCCGAGGTCGATGACCGTCGCGCCCTCGGGCGCTGGTGACGAGCCCTCAGGTCCGACGTAGGTGAACCTGCCGTCCTCCACGACCACGGTCACCGACTCGACGGGGGCGGAGCCGGTTCCGTCGATCAGGCGAGCGTTGGTGAACACGGTGGAGCCTGCGGATCCGTGTACGTGGTTCTCGGTCATTTCCCACTCCTGTCCCGCGACAGGCGCGGTGTCGCAACGTACGGTCCATCCCCTGCTTCGTGCGCCTGGTCAGCCTGGTCCGCCTGGTCCGCGAACACCGGCGGGCGCAGCGCGGCCCAGGGCCGCTCCGTCTCCAACTGCGCCGCCACGGCGATCAGCAGGGCCTCCCGCCCGTAGGCTGCCGCGAGCTGGATTCCGATGGGCTCGCCGGACTCGGTCAGCGTCGCGGGCACGGAGATCGCGGGCTGCCCGGTCGTGTTGAACGGCGCGGTGAAGGTGAGCACGTCGACCGATTTCTGTAGGCCGTCGGCTTCCTGCCACGGCCAGCCCACCGGCATGGGCGGCGTGGCGAACACCGGGCTCAGCAGCAGGTCGTACTCCTGCCACCAGTCCGACATGGCGGCGCGCAGCCGCTCCTGCCAGACGAAGGCGTCGGCGAGCTCCAGTCCCGTGATCTCCCGCCCACGCCGCAGCCAGAACCTGGTCACGGCGTCGAGGTCGTCCGGTCCTGGCCGCTCCCCGAGTTCCGCGCTGAGCGTCTCGACGGTCTGGACCGCGGTGACACTGAGCGCGTCGAAGAACGCCTTCAGGCACATCGGATCCAGCATCGGTTCGGGATGGGCCTCCTCGACCTCGTGTCCGAGCCGCTCGAGTATCCGGGCGGTGTCCAGTACGGCCTCCCGTACGGGCTGCGCGATCTGCGGGGCGTGGTCGGGCGTCCTGGCGAGGAAGCCGATCCGGAGCCGTCCCGGATCACGGCCGACCATCGCGGCCAGCCCGCCCGGTGGCAGGGGGGCGGGGCCACCCCGGTCGCCCGGCGCACCCCCGCTCACCGCGTCGAGCACCGCCGCGGTGTCCCGTACGGTCCGGGTGACCACCGCCGGGACGCTGTGTCCCCACCTGTTGGACTTGCCCGGGCCCGCGCTGATCCGCCCGAGGCTCGGCTTCAGACCGACCAGGTGACAGAACGCGGCCGGCATCCGGATCGAACCCCCGCCGTCGCCTCCCTGCGCCACGGGCACCATGCCCGCGGCGACCGAAGCCGACGCGCCGCCCGACGAACCGCCGGACGTCAGGTCCGTACGCCATGGATTGCGCGTGACGCCGTGGACGCCGCTCTCGCTGACCGATAGCAGGCCGAACTCCGGCGTCGAGGTCTGGCCGACGACCAAGAAGCCGGCCTCTCTGAGCCGTCGGTTGATGACGGCGTCCTCCGTGGCGACGCGGCGGTGCCGGGCCACCCACGCGGACCCGTAGTTCGCCGGGTCGCCCTCGCTGTCGTTGAGCGCCTTCACCAGCGTGGGCACACCCGCGAAGGGGGCGTCCTCGCGGATGCGCCCCGCCTCGGTGAGCGCCTGCTCGTACCGTCGGTGAGTGATGGCGTTGATCTGCGGATCGGTCGCTTCGATGCGCTCGATGGCGGCCTCGACCAGCTCTCTCGGTGACGCCTCACCCCGCCGGACCAAGTCCGCCTGGGCCACGGCATCCATGCCGGCCAGAGCCCTCCTCATTCACGTACCTCCTTGTCCGCGATGTCCGCGTGTGCCTGTGCGTCCGCGTCCGCATCCGCCGGGAAGTGACAGGCCGCGGCGTGCCCCGCCCGCACCGTGGACAGTTCCGGGACCTCAACCCAGCAACGGGACGCGGCATGGGAACACCGGGAGGCGAAGGCGCACCCCTGGGCCGCTGCCAGGTTCTCGGGCCGTGCCTCGTCCGACGGGCTCATCGCGCCCGGCTCGGGCCGGTCGCGTGGATCGGGCGACGGAACGGCGTCGAAGAGCGCCCTGGTGTACCAGTGCGCCGGTGAGGCGAAGAGTGCTTCCGCCTCCGCGACCTCCACGACACGACCCGCGTACATCACCACCACCCGGTCCGAGACGGCCTGGACCACCGCGAGGTCGTGGGAGATGAAGACGTAGGTCAAGTCCTCCGCCTGCTGGATCGTGAGGAGCAGATCCAGCACCTGTGCCTGTACGGAGACGTCCAGCGCCGAGGTCGGCTCGTCCAGGACCACGACCTCCGGCCGGGCGGCGATCGCGCGGGCGATGGCGATGCGCTGCTTCTGGCCGCCGGAGAACTCGTGCGGCAGCCTGCCCGCGGCCTCCGGCGGCAGGCCGACCTCGGCCAGCACCTCGTCGATCCGCCGGCGTGCCTCGCCACCTGTCACACCGCTCGTAGCCAGTGGCTCGCGCACCGAAGTCGCCACCCGCAGCTTCGGGTTGAGCGAACCCGCCGGATGCTGGAACACCATCTGCACGGCACGCCGGAAGGCCTTCAGCCGCTTGCCCCGGAGCCTGCTGTAGTCGGCGCCGTCCTTCTCCAGCCGACCCGAGGTCGGCCGGTCAAGCCGGACCAGCATCTTGGCGAGAGTGCTCTTGCCCGAGCCGGACTCACCGACGACGCCCAGCACCTCGCCCCTGCCGACGCTCAGGGAGACGTCCCTGAGCGCGTGCACGGCATGGCCGTCCGAGCGGAAACTGCGGCTCAGCCCGTCCGCCGTGAAGAGCGCGGAGCCGTCCGGGTCAACTGTCCCGTACGCATCACTCTTCCCGTACGCATCGGCGTTCCCGTTCCCGTTCCCGTTCGCGGGCTCGGGCCGGACCCGCTTGCCCACCGTGGGCACCGAACCGAGCAGCATCTTCGTGTAGTCCGAGGCCGGACGCAGCAGCACCTCCTCCACGGCGCCGGTCTCGACGATCTCGCCGTCCCTCATGACCGCCACGCGGTCCGCGGTCTGGGCGATCACGCCGATGTCGTGCGAGATCAGCAGGATCGCGACGCCGAACTCGTCGCGGATCGTCCGGAGCAGCCGCAGGATCTCGGCCTGCACCGTGACGTCCAGCGCTGTCGTCGGTTCGTCGGCCAGGAGCAGCCGTGGCTCGCCGGCCAATGCCAGTGCCATGGCCACGCGCTGGCGCAGTCCGCCGGAGAGCTGGTGCGGGTACTGCCGCGCCCTGCGCTCCGGTTCAGGGACACGTACCCGGCGCAGCAGTTCGACCACCGCCTGCCGCTGTGCGTCTCCCTTCAGGCCACGGTGCCGTGTCAGCACCTCACCGATCTGCCTGCCCACCCGCATGCTCGGGTCGAGCGCTCCCATGGCGTCCTGGAACACCATCGCGACGTCGCTGCCGCGCAGCCGCGTGAGCGCCTTGTCGTCCGCGGCCGACAGGTCGGTGCCGCACACCTCGAACAGCTCGGCGGTCACCTGTGCCTGCTTGGGCAGCAGCCCGAGGCAGGCCATCGCGACGGAGGTCTTGCCGCTCCCGCTCTCGCCGATCAGGCCGACGATCTCCCCGGGCCGCACGGTCAGGTCGACCCCGCGGACGCTGGCCGGCGCCGTGCCGTACCGGACATTGAAGTCACGGAATCGCAGGACGGCTTCCGCGGGGTTCCGGTCGTCCTTCTCCGTCTTCCCCGTACCGTCCACCACTGTGGCGTTCATCGGCGCTCCGTCATGCGATCCACGCGTCCTTGAAGAACATGCGCGTACTGGATGCCTCGGTCTTGAAGCCCGCCAGCTTGCTGGACCAGACGTCGTACACCGACGGCGAGGCATACGGGACGATCATGTACGTCTTCTCCGCCACGTACTGGTTCAGTTCCTGGTACATCCGGGTGCGGTCCTTGGCGGTGTCGGCCTTGGCGATGGCGTCCGACATCCGCTGCCAGAGCTCCGGATCGTCGACCTTCGTCGTCTTTCCGTTCTTCTCGAACCACAGGCTCAGGTACTGACTGGCGTCGGCGTTGAGCGAGGACGTCAGCTGCATCATGTCGGCGTTCCACTTGCCCGACAGCAGGTTGCTGACCAGCTGTTCGAAGGGGATCTGGGAGATGTCCACCGTCACGCCGATCTTCGACAGCTGTTCCTTGATGAGCTGTGCGGTGGCGAGCTTGTCCGGCCTGTTCGACCGGATCGCCAGCTTGAGCTTCACCGGTCCCGCACCCGAGTCGGCGAGGAGCTGCTTCGCCTTGGCCGGGTCGTACTGGTTGTTGGGCAGGTCCGCCTTCTCGCCGGACAGGACCGGGTCTCCGGCCGGGATGACCCCGGAGACGACACCGGCTCCCTGCGCCCCGATGCTGATCAGCTGCTTGCGGTCGATGCCGAGACTGATCGCCTGCCGCACCTTGTCGTTGGCCAGCGGGCCCTCCAGGGTGTTCAGGCCGAGCCAGTAGGCGCCGACGTCGTATCCGTCGCCCACGTTGAACTTGCGCTTCTTGAGCGAGGCCGCGTTCTTCGGCAGGGAGACCTGGATGCTGTCCACGGTCCCGGACTGCAGGGCCTGCACCCTGGTGGCCTCGTCGGGTATGACCCGGTACTCGATCTGGTCGATGTACGGCTTCGGCTTGTCCCAGTAGCCGTCGAACCGAACGGTCTTGATGAGGGAGCCCTCCCGGAACTCCGCAAGCTTGTACGGGCCTGTCCCGTTCTCCTTCGTCTTGAGGGCGTTGGCCGATTGGGACTTGACCCACTTCTCGCTGACGATGCCCGCGCTCCACGGCTGGGCGAGCAGGTGCAGCAGGGACGACTGCGGCTGCGCCAGCGTCACCACGACCTTGTCCGCGCTCGGGGCGGTCACGTCCTTGAACCTGTAGAGCGCCGCGTACGGCGAGTGCACCTTGGGATCGGCGATCCGCTTGAGGCTGTACGCGACGTCGCTCGCCTTGACCGCCTCGCCGTCGTGGAACGTGACACCGGGCCGCAGTGTGAACTCGTAGCGGGTCGGTGTCGCCTGCTTCCACGAGGCCGCCAGTGCCGGCTTCAGGGTGCTGCCGTCGGGTCCCAGTGAGAGGAGGCCCTCGTAGAACTGTGCGGCCATGCGCTTGGCGTCGAACGCCTGGGCCAGGATGGGATCCAGACCGCTGAGCGGCTGGCTCTCGTCACCGACGACGAGGGTGCCGCCGCGGTGCGGCTTGCTGCTGCCCGTACCGGACTGCGTCTGCCCGCCGCCTCCGCAGCCGGAGAGCGCCATCGACGCGGCGGTGATCGCCGCCAGGGTGAGGGCCAGTTTCCTGACCGGTTTGAGCGATCTGAACGATCTGGGTGATGTCGGCGAGATCGGTGAGGACATGGTGAGGCCGCCTTACTTTCGGGCGTGGGGCAGGGAGGGTTGACCGTCGGCTCTGTGCCGTACGGCGGGGGTCAGACGACTGAGCGGCGTGAGATCGCGAAGCCCTCGCCGATGAGTCCCCAGGCGACGGAGGACAGGAGCAGGGCCCCGCCGGCGCCGAGGACCAGCCATGGGGAGTCCGTCAGGTAGTTCTGCGCCTCGGCGATCATCCGGCCCCAGCTGGGGGTCGGCGGCTGAACTCCGAGCCCGAGGTAGCTGAGCGCCGACTCCAGCAGGATGACGATGGCTGCCGAGTTGGCGAGTTGGACCATCATCAGAGGGAGAACGTTGGGGAGCAGATGCTTCAGGACGATCATGAAGGACGGCACCCCGGAGATCCGCGCGGAGAGCACGAACTCCAGCTCGCGGACTTCGAGGCAGCGCGCCCGGACGATCCGGGCGAAGTGCGGCAGTGAGACGAACGACAGCACCGCGATCAGGGTCGTCGTCGAGGGCGAGAAGACGGTCACCGCGGCGAGCCCGAGCAGGAGCGAGGGGAACGACAGCATCAGGTCGACCCCGCCCATCAGCAGGGTGTCCAGCCAACGGCCACCGACGCCCGCCGCGAACCCGATGGCCGAACCGGCCACCAGCGCCAGCACCGAGCCTGCCAGCGCGATCGACAGCGAGGTGCGCCCGGCGACGCACAGCCGGACGAAATAGTCCCGGCCCAGGTCGTCCGTGCCCAGCCAGTGGGTTCCGTTGGGAGCCGCGAAGGGCGGTCCGGCCACCTCGTTCGCGGAGAACGGCCGGATCAGGGGCGCCACGTACGCCATGGCGACCAGCACCACCAGGATACCGAGGCCGAATGCGACCCCGACGCCCGGCCGGAACCTCCGCCGCCGCGGGCGTGCGGCGGATCCCTCGACCGCGCCCATGGTGTCAGCTGCGTTGGGCGCGTCAGATGTGTTGGACAGCACCGGCGACTCACTCATCGTGATTCACCTACCTTGGGGTCGATCAGACGGTGGATCAGGTCCACCGCGAGGTTCATCACGATGTAGGTCAGGCCGAGCAGCAGGATGCAGGCCTGGGTGACCGCGTAGTCCTTCTGCAGCAGCGAGTTGACGGTGAGCTGGCCGATGCCGGGGATCGCGAAGACGTTCTCGATCAGGATGGAGTTGCCGACCAGGCCTGCCAGTTGCAGTCCGGCCACCGTGACCACCGGTCCCGACGCGTTCCGCACACCGTGCCGGAGCGTCGCCTGCCAGCGCGTCGCCCCGGTCGCCAGAGCGGTGCGCATGTAGTCCTGTTCGTAGACCTCGATCATCGAGGCGCGCATGAACCGGCACAGTGTCGAGCCGAGAGGCAGCCCCAGGGCGAGCGCGGGGAGAACGATGCTCTGCAGGTTCCGCACCGGGTCGTCCGAGAAGGGCACGAACCCGACGGCCGGCCAGGACGGTACGACGTACGAGGCCGCGAGGATCAGGCAGAGGCCGAAGACGAACACCGGCGTCGCCAGCCCGAGGAAGGCCGATCCACGGGCCAGCCGGTCGAAGAACCGGCCCTGGCGAAGGGCCGCCAGAACGCCGGCGGGCACGCCCCACAGAACCGACACCACCGTGGCGGCCAGGGCGAGTTGCAACGTGTTCGGCAGTCTCTGCTTGATGAGGTCGAGGACCGGCAGGCCGTTGTAGACCGACTGGCCGAAGTCCCCGTGGAACAGCCTGCCGAGCCACAACACGTACTGCTCGGTCACTGAACGGTTGAGCCCGAGATCCTCCGTCAGGCGTGCCCGGGTCGCCGCGTCGGAGTACGGCCCGGCCAGGACGTCCGCCGGGTTTCCCGGCAGCAGCCGGACAAGTCCGAACGCGACGATCGACAGCACCAACAGGACAGCGAGCCCTCGGAGGACCCTTCGGGCGATGAACGGAATCAGGGGTGGCAGGCTCGTTGCCCGCCTCATCAGTCCCGCAGCCGTGAAAGAGCGGCTGGGCGGGCCTAGTCCGGTTATGTGCTGCAATCCCAAAACCTCCCGGTTGGGATCGGATCCGTACTAAGTACGGTGGATGGTGAGCGGTACCCTGCCCATTCCGAAACGGCGGGTGAAGCACTGTGTCCCGCTCAGCGGACCGGCGTCCGCACGGGGCATCCAGGAGTCCCTCGACGCGCCCGGGAACAGGGCCTCGTCGGGTGCCGCCGGACCGACACCCGACGCGTCTTCGGGCCTGCTCAGAACGTCCGCTCAGTACGTCAGCTCAGCACGTCCGTTCAGTACGGCCGCTCACTGCATCCGTTCAGCGCATTCGCTCAGCGCAAGGCACGCGCGACGGCGGCGGCGAAGCCCTGCGGGTTCTCGTGCATCAGGTCGTGTCCGGCGTCGGGAACGTCGATGACAGGGATCCCGGCGTCGCGCATCACGTCTTCCTCTTCGTAGGGTCGGCTGTGAGCCCCCACGATGAGCGCGCGGCGGTGAGGCAGGGCGAGGAAGCGCTCGGCCATGTCCGGTTCCGTCGCCTGGATGAGCCCGAGGGCGCTGCGGTACAGGGCGCGAGGATCGGTGACCCGCACACGGGCCGCGTAGGTCGGGTCGTAGCTGTGGAGCAGGAGGTCGAACCCGTGGTCCAGGAAGCCGGATTCGGCGTACTGGGCGATGGGCTTGCTGAACAGCCCGCCTCCGGCATGCCAGTTGGGCTCTGCCGCGATGACACGGGAGAAGAGCCCCTCCCTCTCCGAGGCCAGGATGATGGCGATGGCTCCGCCCATGGAATGGCCGACGAGGACGGACTGCCGGACGCCGAGGTGGTCGAGTACGTCGGCGACGGTCTGCGCGTGGTCGTGCAGGGTGTACGAGAAGTCAGCCGGGCGGTCGCTGTATCCGTGGCCGAGCAGGTCCACGACGATGGCTCGGTGGCCGGCGAGCGAGGGCTGTGTCGCGATGTGGACGAAGTCCGCCGAGCCCGCGCATCCCAGACCGTGCACATAGACATGCGGCGGCCCCGTCGTGCTGCCGGGGATGTCGATCCAGCGGATGTGACCGCCGGCAGCCGGGAGGAAGAGCGAGTCCACGGACAGGTTCCCTTCGGTTCATGGGGCGGTGTGCCGTTGAGGTCCGGGCCGCGGGAGCCGACGTCTGCGCACGAAAGGTTTGATCAGTTCGGCGGTACGACAATGATGACGACATTGCCGATCTTCTGCCCCGTCTCGACATACCGATGGGCGTCGACGATCTGCTCCAGTGGATAGCGTCGGTCGATGACCGGACGGAATTCTCCCGCCTCCATCAGGTCCCGGAAATACCGCGCCATCTGTTGGTCCTGCTTCGGGAAGGGGAACTTGACTTTCCTGCCGCGGAAGAGAGGCGTGACGAGTGGCAGGAGGAGGTTCTGACACCAGGGGCCAAGGTCCGACGACAGATAGACCCCGCCGGGCTTCAACAACCGCTTGCAGTGGCCGAACGTGCTCTTGCCGACCGCGTCGAACACCGCGTCGTAGCTCTGCTCGTCCCGGGTGAAGTCCTGGGCCGTGTGGTCGACGACCCGGTCCGCGCCCAAGCCCCTGACCAGCTCCTGATGCACCCCGTCGCACACCGCGGTCACGGTGGCCCCGCGATGCTTCAGGAGCTGTACCGCCGCCGAGCCGATGGCGCCGGTCGCGCCATAGACGAGGACGTCCTGTCCGGGCTGGATGCCCGCCTTGTTGACGAAGGCCAGCGCGTAGTGGGAGCCCTCGGTGCCAGGAGCGGCCTCCTCGAAGGTCACGCCGTCCGGCATGGTCGCGATGGCGCCGTCGTGCGGAACCGACAGGTACTCGGCATGGGTTCCGAACCGGCCCTCGTTGTAGCCGAACACCCGGTCGCCGGCCTTGAAGGCCGTGACGCCGCCGCCGACCGCGTCCACCACTCCCGCGTACTCGGTCCCGAGCACCGTACGCCGAGGCCGGGCAAGGCCGGTGAGTATGCGTATGAAGAAGGGACTGGCCGCCCGGTAGGCACAGTCCGTGCGGTTGACCGTCGTCGCGTGCACCCTCACCAGAACGTCCTGGTCCCCGATCGACGGCTTGTCCACGTCGGCGACCCTGATCACATCGGGCGGACCGTACCGGTTGTGCACCGCTGCCCTCATGGGCGAACCATAGCCGCAGGTCTCATCGCGCACAGGCGCACCGGTTGGAGGATCGCGTGACCGAAACCACGAAGCAGGCGGCATCCGAGGACGCCGAAACCAGGCGGACCGATCCACTTGTGCAGGTGTCCCTGCAGCAGTTGCGAAGGCGTACCAGCATGAAGTGGCGCGCCCACCCCGAGGACGTACTGCCCCTGTGGGTGGCGGAGATGGATGTCCCGCTGGCTCCCTGCGTCGCAGACGCGCTGCACAGAGCCATCGGCCTCGGCGACACCGGGTACGCCCACGGAACCGCCTACGCCGAGGCCCTGGCCGCCTTCGCCGGCGAGCGCTGGCAGTGGGACGGCCTTCGCGTCGGGAACACGGCCATCGTGCCCGACGTCATGATGGGCATCGTCGAGGTCCTCCGCCTGATCACCGACCCGGGCGACGCCGTCGTCGTGTGCTCGCCCGTCTACCCGCCGTTCTACGCCTTCGTCGGCCACGACGCCCGCAAGGTGATCGAGGCTCCCCTCGGCCCCGACCTGCGCATCGACCTCGGTGCCCTGGAGGACGCCTTCGTACGGGCGCGGCGGCACGGCCGATGTCCGGCGTTTCTGCTGTGCAATCCGCACAACCCGAGCGGTGTCGTGCACACCCGCCAGGAACTGGAAGCCATCGCGGCACTCGCCCGCCGGCACGGCGTCCGCGTGGTCTCCGACGAGATCCACGCCCCGCTCGTACTGCCCGGCGCCACGTTCACGCCGTTCCTCGGCGTGCCCGGATCCGAGAACGGCTTCGCCCTGATGTCCGCCTCCAAGGCGTGGAACCTCGCCGGACTCAAAGCCGCCCTGGCCATCGCGGGCGAGGAGGCTGCCGCCGACCTCCGCCGCATGCCCGAGGAAGTCGGCCACGGGCCCAGCCACCTGGGGATCCTCGCCCACACGGCCGCACTCCAGGAAGGCGGGGACTGGCTCGACGAACTCCTGGGCGGGCTCGACGCGAACCGGACCCTGCTGGGGCAGCTCATCAAGGAACCCGGCATCCGGTACCTGCCGCCCCAGGGCACCTACTTGGCCTGGCTGGACTGCACACGGCTGGGACTGCACGACGAACACCGGGCCGATGGCCCGGGCGTCGTGGCCGACCTCGCCGGACCGGCGCGGATGTTCCTGGACGAAGCCCGCGTCGCCCTCAGCTCAGGCCATGTCTTCGGCACCGGCGGCGCGGGATGCGTACGCCTCAACTTCGCCACCTCACCGGCCATCCTGCGCCAGGCGCTCGACAGAATGGGGCGCGTGGTGCGGGAGTTGGGGTGAAGCCGGGCACGCGCGTGCCCGGCTTCACCCCAACTCCCGCTCGCGCGTTGCGGCGTCAGCGGCCCGCGCGGATCAGGCTCGTCAGGTAGCGCCACAGTGAGGACCGCTGTCGGGCGGACGGGTCCGGCAGCGCCGGCTCGGCCGGTTCATCCGCCGGGTCGTGCGCCGGCGGCTGATCGGGCACCGAGGCGAGTTCGTACCGTACGGGCAGCGAGCGCAGGCCGCGCATGAAGGGCGAGGAGCGCCAAGGGAGTTGGTCGACGGGGAGCGCGAGGTCGAGGCGGGAGAACCGCTCGAACAGGCGGCTCACACCGACCGCCGCGACCGTGGACGCGAGTTCGCGCGCCGGGCACTGGCGGGGGCCCGCGCCCCAGGACAGGTGCGCCCGGGTGCTGACGGTGGTGCTCTTCGCCGCGCTGTCGGCGAAGAGCGGGTCGGCGTGTGCCGCCGCCGAGGAGACCCAGACCGGGTCGCCCGCGCGGATCGTGTACCTGCCGAGCGGGGTGTCCTTGGCGGCGAAGCGCGGCACGAAGTTCACGAGCGGTGGCTTGCGCATGACCACCCGGTTCATGGTCTCCCGGACCATCCCGGCGGACAGGCTGGCACGCGCGCCGCCGTCTCCCGAGAGGACCTCGACCACCGTGTTGGAGATGAGGATGCCGACGTGGTCGGAGGTCATGCCCAGCAGCATGAACAGCTCACGGGCCAGCTCGTCGAGCGAGAGGTCCGGGTGTGCGGCGAGCAGGTGCGAGGGGAAGTCGTCGCCCGGCGTCTTCAGCTTCATCGCGGCCAGTTCGGCCAGCGTCGCCAACAGGCGCTCCAGGGCGGGCTCCGCGTCCGGACCGGCGTCCAGGACCCGCCACATGTCCATCAGCGCGTCGTCGCCCTGTGAACCGGGGAAGCCGAGCAGGTGACTTGCCACCATCAGCGGCAGGGGCCGGGAGAACTGGGCGGACAGGTCCGCGAGGCCCGTTCCGCCGGCCTGGCCCACCAGGGTGATCAGTTCGTCGGCGTAGGCGGTGACGGCCGTCTTGAGCTTCTTCGCCTGGGGGTGGCGCGGATCCTGGAAGGGCCTGAGAGCCGTGTCCCACGCCGTACGCAACCGCGGGTATCCGGGACCGCCCTGGATCAGGACGTGGTTGACCTCAAGGGACGGCCCGAGGGGCCAGTCGGACGGCACGCGGCCCTCCGAGCGGGCCCGCCAGTTCTCCAGGCCCTTGGGCCATCCGTCGTCGTCCTGGAGCACATCGAGTGCCTCCCGGTAGCCGAGGACCAACCAGGCGGGTACGCCCAGGAGATCGACCGGCGCCACCGGGCCGTGACGCTGCCTCAGCCGCTCGTACACCAGCGAGGGGCGTGTCTCGTAGTCCCGGGTGAGCAGCGGTTCGGGAGTCATCGCCTCCAACGGTGTGTCGTCCAGATCCACGGATCCACCGTCGCCCCACTGGGATTCCATCGTCCCGCCACCCCTTCCGCACTCCCCGTACCGGCTCGCCTTCAGTCGGTAGTTGGAAACGTGGGGACCTTACCCCAGGGCGCATACCTGGGCGAACGACGGGTGCCACCGTGGGGTCGTCGCTCGTGTGCGGGAAGCCGTGCTTCGCGTGTCAGGCCGCGGAGTACCCCAATTGGCGCCTCATGTAGGGGGTCATGAGGGTCTTCGCCTTGGCCAGGGTGGTGGTTCGGCCGCCGAGCACCGCCGTCTCGCCGCCCAGTACAGGCAGCATGGTCACTCCGTCCGCCTGGCCGAACGGCACGATGAGCGGGGTGCGGTGGATCGGCCGGTACGAGCGGGACTGCGTGCGGTGTTTACCCGAACTACCCAGGTAGGCGCGGATGTTGTGGGCGGCGAGGTCCGCCTGGGCGAGCGCGGCGGGGGTGATCTTGAGCTCGCTCGCGTCGTTCACGTCGCCGACCGCGAATACATCCAGTCGGCCCTCGGCCCGGAGCATCCGGTCGACCTTCACATGCCCGCTCGGGTTCAGCCAGTCACCGTGTCCGGCCAGACGCAGCCAGAGCGTGTTGGGGGTGGTGCCCGTCGCCCAGAAGGAGCGGTCGGCCTCCACCACGTTCCCGCGCGCGTCGCGGTACGTACCGAAGTCGTGCCCCGGGGACATGAACGAGTCGAGCCGCACCTCCACGTCATGGGACTCCAGCCAGGCGCGGGCCTTGCGCCCGGCCCGCTCACTGCCCGTGGAGTGGAGCAGGGTCGGGCCGGAGTGAGCGAGCGTGACCCGGGCGTCGGGCCGGGCCAGGCGGATCTCGGCGCTGAGCTCGACGCCGGAGGGCCCGCCGCCGACGACGAGGACATGGTCCGCGGTGGCGACGCTCTGCTGGTGCACCGCGAACGACTTGGCCGCCTCTTCCGCGGTGGTGCCGGAGAAACGGGCCGGTTCCGGGTAGTCGGCGCCGGTGGCGATCACCACCACGTCGTACGGGAGGCGCTCGCCGGTGGCCAGCACCACCTCCCGCTCGGCGGTGTCGACACGGACCGCCTTGCCCACGGCCACCCGGCCCTTGCCGAGCAGCCGGTCGTAAGGGATGAACGGGGCCATCGTCCACTCCGGACGCACCCCGGCCCGCAGGGAGGCGATGCGGTGGAAGAAGACCTCCTTGCGGTCGACCAGCGTGACCCGCGCGGTCCCGTCCAGCCGTTTCGCCAGCCGGACGCCCGCGTAGCCGCCGCCTATCACCACTACGTCGCCGTCATGCACGCCGAATCTCCTGTGCCTCTGGGGGGCGAGGGCCGCGGCGGGTGGGGCGCCGACATCGACCACTCGACTGTCGGTGAGCGTAACGGTTGAAACCTAAAGGGCTGATGAACTTCTGTGCGAATTCCGTGAAGTGACGGCACGGATGTCGACTTTCGGCCCGTCCGGAGAACACAAACAAGTCATTGCCCGGCGAACCACGGACAGGTTGGGCCTGCGGATACACATGATCCAAACCCGGCGAATAACGTGGCCCTCCACGACTGGCACTCGACAGTTTCGCGGTTCGCACATCACGCACACACATGCGTACACACATACGTACTCGCACACATACCCACAGGAGCGTCCATGACTGATGCACGAGAGAACTCCGACCAGGAGGCACTCTCCAAGATCGACACCACCGTGCCGCAATCGGCCCGGATCTGGAACTACTGGCTGGGCGGCAAGGACAATTACGAGGTCGACCGCATAGCCGGTGACGCGTTCCGTGACATCTTCCCGGGGATCGAGACCGGAGCCCGCGCCGCCCGGTACTTCCTGGCCCGCGCGGTCCGTCATCTCGCCGCCGAGGAGGGCATCCGGCAGTTCCTGGACATCGGAACCGGGCTGCCGAACGTGGACAACACCCATGAGATCGCCCAGCGGGTGGCGCCGGAATGCCGGATCGTCTACGTCGACAACGACCCGTTGGTGCTCGCACACGCCCGCGCGCTGCTGGTCAGCAGCTCGGTGGGGGTCACCAACTACGTCGACGCCGATCTGCGCGACCCGAGCACGATCCTGCGGGAAGCGGCCAAGACGCTGGACTTCGACCAGCCTGTCGCCCTCATGCTGATGGGCATCCTCGGCCACATCGAGGACCACGACGAAGCACGTTCGATCGTGCGGCAGTTGGTGGACGGTCTGCCGGCCGGCAGCTTCCTCGTGCAGTACGACAGCACCGACACCAGCGACGCCTATGTCGATGCCATCCGGCAGTACAACGAGGGCGGGTCCATCCCGTACATCCTGCGCAGCCCCGAGCAGATCGAGCGCTACTTCGACGGCCTGGAACTGCTCGAACCCGGCGTCGCATCGTGCTCGCGGTGGCGTCCTGACACCGAGGCCTGGGGTCTCCCGGCGGAAGTGCACCAGTACGGAGGCGTCGCCCTCAAGCGCTGAAGTCCGCCGCCCGGCGGCCCACTTGGCGTACGCCGCCGTACCGGCCGCCGGGCGCGACGGCCGGCACGCGTTCCATCGGCCATCGAGGGTCCTGATCCACCCGGGTCAGGACTCCTGAAGGATGCGATGGAGGGTCGTGCACGTCGCGTCCGGCGAATCGGCCTGGACGACCACGCGGTTCATGACACCCCAGTAGTACTCGATCTCGCTCGGCTTGTCGGGATAGACGGCGCTGGCGAGCTGTTCCAGGTACACCATGTCGGGCAGCAGACCGCCGGGCAGGCGCACGATGGTGACCGGACCACCGGCCGCGGCGTGACCACCGGCGAGAAACGGCACGATCTGTACGGTGACCTGCGGGAGTTGGCAGATCTCGATGAGGTGCTTGAGCTGGGCACGCATCGTGCCGGTGCCGCCCACCGGGCGACGCAGCGCCGCCTCGTCGATAACGGCCCAGAGCTGGACCGCTTGCCGCCGGTGCAGGATGTGCCGGCGTCGCATGCGCAGGGCGACCCGCCGGTCGATCTCCTCCGCGGAAGCCTCCGGGCTGGTGAGCCGGACGGCGGCGCGAGCGTAGTCGGGGATCTGCAGCAGGTCGGGTACGACCTGGGGCTGGAAGCAGCGGAGGAGGCTCGCCGCCTGTTCGGCCCCGAGGTAGGCCTGCATCCAGCCGGGCACCACGTCGTTGTACGGCTGCCACCAGCCGGGGGTGTTGGCCTGTCTGGCCAGAGCCAGCAAGGTGGCGCGCTCGGCCTCGTCCGTGACTCCGTAGAGCGTGAGCAGATCGGACACGTCACGCATCTTGAACCCGTGCCGGCCCCACTCCATTCTGCTGATCTTGGACTGGGAGGCGCGGATGGCCTCGCCGGCCTCCTCACGGGAGAAGTGCAGTTCCTCCCGCAGTCGACGCAGTCGTGCCCCCAGCACCAGACGTGGCACCGTCGGCCCCGCGGTCCGGGCGTCCAGCTCGGAGCCCGCCTCAGGTGTGCCTACGGTCTCTGTGGCGCCCATGGATGTTCTCCCTGGCGTTGAACTCAACTCCCCGCGCATACAAGCGCGTTGGCCGCCATTCTAGATGACTCGACCCACGGGCTCGGCCGTCGGCGCCGCCAGGGGCGTACGGCAGGTGGCCGTGGATCACACGGATCCACGGCCACCTGCGGGTGCCGGACGTTCGGTGTCAGGCGGTCTTCTTCTGCCGACGTGCCAGCGCGGTGGCGGCCTTGCGCCGCTCGGCGTCGGCCACGTCCACCTGGGTGCCAGGGCCGGCTCCGGGCTCGTCGGCCCAGGTCCGCAGCTTGGCCACGAGGTCCGTCAGCCGCTTGTCACCGGGCGGTACGTCGATGGAGAACAGGGCCTCGTACGGGCGGTCGTCGTCCCCGCCCCACCGCACGACGCCGTCGCACTCGGCGAGGATGTCGCGGATCACCATGAGCTGGGGCGGGAAGAATCCTCCCTCGGCTCCGGGCGGGTAGGAGCCCGGCCGGATCGCGACGGCTGTGCCGGACGCCTGGTTGCCCTCCGCCCGCTTCAACTTCACCCGGGCCGGGGCGCGCCATCCGGCCAGGTCTCCCTTGCGGAGTTCGTCGATCTCGTAGTGGAAGCGCCGGACGACGTGCACGAGGACCGTCCCCACGTCACCGATGCGTACGTCCACGTCGAGGCCGGTGCCCGGTACGGGCCGGGTCCACACCGTGGAGACGTCGTTGGCCTTCTCCTCCAGCTCCCAGCCGTTCGGTGATGTCGGCCGCTTGGGGGCGTCGTCGGGCCCGGGTCTCTCGGCGGCCACCGCCCCGGCGGGCAGGGCCAGCACCGAGCCGCCGCCCACCAGGGTGACAGTGCCGAGGAGCACGGTGTGCCTGACGACATCACGTCGCGTCATGCCTGTCGTGCCTGTCGTGCCTGTCGTGCTGATGCCTGTGCCTGTGCTGCCTGTTGTCACGCTGTTCGTCCCCTTCGCGTCAGCCATTGCGGGAAAGCCGGTAGTACTTCTCCAACACCCGGTACAGGCCGACGAGTTCACGGCCGTACTGCAGGGCGGGAAGGTTCGGTTTCCCGTCACTCGTCACGGGGGGACCGTTGTAGCGGCTGAGGATTCTCTCGGAGTCACCCTCACTCGTGTTCAGCCCCGGCCTCGGCAGGTTGATCTGGTGGGCGTTGAAGAGCGTCAGGTAGGCCGCCGACTTGATGTTGTAGATCGGGTCCTCGTTCAGCTGGGTCCACACCGACGGCTTGTCCCTGGGGTCGTCCAGGATCGAACCGTTGATGATGCCCTGCTCGACGCAGTGGTTCCGCGCGTCGATGGCCACCCAGGCGAAGATCTGGGCCCAGCCGGTGCTGCAGTCGTCGTCCACGCCGGTCTTCACCGCCGTGTCGGCGGCGATGTCCAGTGGGTTGAACTTGCGCAGTTCCCAGAGCACCGGGGCCTGTATCAGGGCCTTGCGGACCCTGAGCTGCCGGGCGAGCGAGGTGAACAGCCAGTCCGCGGAGAGGACCAGCTCGAACGCCTTGGTGTTGGAGATGCCTCCCAGGGTCGCCCAGTCCGGGTCGGTCCAGCCGTCGCCACCCGTCTCGGGGATGCCGATGGACTCCAGGTACGAGCGCACCTCCTGGAGCATGGCGGCGCGGTACGTGGCGTTGAAGTCGACGTCCAGTCCCGCGGTGTCCGCGCCGGGGTCGAAGCTGCTCTGCCCGACGTCTCGTCCGGAGGCGATGTTCTTGTCGATCTCGATGGTTCCGGCACCGGTTCCCACGGTGACGGTGGCGATCTGGTCGAAGGCCCAGTCCCCCGGCATGGGGAAACCCAGGTTCCCGGAGAACCCGCTGGACATGTCGGAGACGAAACTCGCGTCGGTGTACCCGGCCTCGCGCACCCGGCGGCACACGTTGCGCGGACCGTAGATGCCCACCCGGTAGCGGGAGTTCTCCTGCACCGCCCGGAAGATCCCCCTGAAGTGCGGAAGGACGTTGGACGTCACCTCGTGGTCGAACGCGTCGTAGTCGACGGCGAAGTAGATGCGGGTGCCGTCCTTGAATCCGTGGTACTTGGCCCAGTCGATCGCGTCGAGGCCGTCCCGCGTGCCCTGGCTGTACTTGAAGTAGGCCGCCCCGTCGCTGAAGGTCTGGTAGATCGGAAAGCAGTTCAGGCCGTTGGCCGCGATGGTCTGCAGCTCACCGGGTTTGATCATCTTGTCCCGGCCGTTCGGGACGTTGCACAGATACCGGCCGACGTACACGTACCCGGCGGACAGCAGGGACTGGGCCCGGGCCGGGGTGATGGTCGTAATGCAGTCGCAGGCGGCGCCGGAGCGGGACTGGTCGCCGTAGGAGATCAGCAGGGATGCCCAGGTGGGGTAGTCGCCGTCGCCGTTCGGGGAGATCCTGACGAAGTCCTGGAACTCGAAGACCGCCGAGGACAGGTCGGACGTGAACGTGCCGCCGAACGCGATGTGCGGCCGCTGGTTGAGGATCATGGCGGCCGTGAACAGGTTCACCCAGACACCTGTGCTGCCGACCCTGAGGGTGTGCTGTCTGAGACCTGCCTGGGTCGCGGGGCCGAAGGAGCCGTTGGCCACTCCGTCGGCCATGCCCAGTTCGTACTGGATGGCGAACAGCATGGACTTGGCGACATCGCGGGAGTGGTGGCCGTCGCAGGGGATGACGAAGAAGTCCTGCCGGTGGATGTAACGCCCGTTGAGCCAGCGCTGGATCGAGCGGATGTCCTCGTCACCGGGTCTGTCCCCGTATCTGACGAGGACGTACGGGTCCATGTTCAGCAGGCCCTTGAAGACCTTCGGGGTCAGGTCGGAGCCGGGGTAGACACCGTCGACCCCCATGTCCTGTTTGAGCCTGGTGATGCCGGCCTTGACGTTCTCGTTGTAGACGCCGTCGATGTCACCGCCGTCATAGCCCTTGCAGTACATCGCGGACTGGATGATGCGGCAGAAGTTGGCCGACGGCACGGTGTCGCTGTTGAGCCGGGGGAACTTCTGCGTCAGGACGCGCAGGGTGGTGGGGCCGAAGCTGTCCGCCACGGGACTGATGCCCAGCTCCCACTGGAGAGCCCTGGTGAGGGCGTACATGGTGCTCCAGCCCGTGCGGCCGTTCTCCTCGACGGTCATGCCGATCTTGTCGCCGTAGGCCTGGTTGACGAATCTCTGGGCGCGCAGGACCAACTCGTCTGCCATGTGGGGGCATTCCTTCGTTGATGAGGTCGAGAACCAAGGGGTGAGGCGTGCAGGCGCTGTCAACTCGTCCGGGGCAGGTCGAGGTCCCGGTCGGCGCCCCCCAGCTTGGCGGTCGGTATACCGAACACACCACTTGTTTCGGCGGAGCCCGAAACTCTCAGGTCACGGACCCGTCGGAGGACAGTCGGCCACGCAACAGGGCCTCGCCGAGCGGTGTCAGGGTGTGCAGCACCTGACTGCCGACACGCTGGCTGCGGGCCAGGTTGGCGGCGGCCGGCGCGTGGACGTGCTGACTGGCCGAGGCCGGCGATATCCGCAGTCTGCGGGCGAGTTCACCGGTGGTGGCCGTGTCGTGCAGCGCCGCGAGCGTCCGTGCACGGGTACGGCCGAGCAGGACGGCCGCCGTATGAGACTCCCCCAGGGGCAGCAATAGCTGTACGGCGGCGTGGCGCCACCGGTGAAGTCCGGGCGCGCACAGGTGACTTGCTCTGAGTAGCCGTACTCATGTGCGGTCCGCTGCCCGCGCACACACTGCGAGCATGAGACGACTTTCCAGGGAAAATCATCGCATTCGTCGCACGCGGCGCCCCTCACGCGTCCGCCGCGGCGCGATACCCGCGGCGCTGTGTGCGCTCGCCCTCGCTCTCACCGCCTGCGGTTCCGAACGAGCGGCGGACAAGGACCAGAAGGCCGGAGGTGACGACCGGGTCGAGGCCGGCTCGACCGCGACCGCCCCCGCCACGCCCTCCCCCATCGACTCCTCGGACCCCGAGTCCTCGGACCCCGACTTCCTGGCGTTCATGGAACTCCTCGTCTCCATCTCCGAACCGTGCTTGAAGTACGAGCCGACCGAGGAGCCCCCTATGGAACCACCGGAGGAACCGGATCCCACGGAGCCGCCCCTCACCCCCCTGCCCGAACCGTTACCGCCAGACGCGACGCCGCCCCCGGTGGAGCCCAGAGACCCTGATGACGCCAGGAAAGAGGAGGAGTTGAGCCCCGTGGAGAAATGCGATGCCCGCGTCCACTCCCGCCGCATCGCGAAAGCCCTCAAGGGCACGCCCGATCCGACACCGGGACAGGTCAAGGACGTCCTGCGCGGCCTCGGTTACGTCGACCTGCGGATCCACGGCCCACAACGCTCCGGCGAGAGCGTGGAGTTCACCCTCGACCTGAGGCTGCTGGGCGGTCAGCTGTGCCTCTCCGGCAAGGTCACCGGCACGAGGACCGTCACCGATCCGTACGGCGGTTCCCCTGAGGTCGCTTGCCCGGATGTCCGACGCCTGCGCTGAACGGCGGCTGCTCGGCACGGAACTCCGTGCCCGGCGGACGACGGTCGGGATCCGTCACCTGTAGCGGCGGCGGGCGCGAATGTCGGACCCGTGTGGCATCATCCGCTGCCATGTCGTCGCTACCTGTCTGGCAGTCAAGAACCGGTCGCCGTCTGCTCGTTGGCCTGGTCGCGTTGCTCGCGGCAACGGGCGCGACCGCGGCCGATGCCGTCACGGCACCCAAGGCCAACTCGAGCAAGTCCAAGTCCGCGACACCCGATCGCCTCCGCTACGACGTGACCCTGCGCGGCAACGCCGACGGCTCCCACTGGACGGGCCATCAGCGGGTGACGTTCCGCAACGCCTCCGACCGGCCCCTGCACGAGGTGTACGTACGCCTGTGGGGCAACGGAGACGACAAGTGCGGCACGCCCGGCAAGCCGTCCCCCATCAGGCTGACCAAGGTGAGCGGCGGCACCGCCGGCCAACTCACCGTGAACTGCACGGCGTTGCGCATCAGCCTGCCGAAGCCGCTCGCGCGCGGTGAGCGGACGGCCGTCGCCTTCGACGTGTCCATCACCGTGCCCGAGCGCAACGCCCGCTTCGGCCGTGAGGGCGCGTTCCGCTTCCTGGGCAACGCCCTGCCGGTGCTCGCCGTGCACGACGCGAAGGGCTGGCACCTCGATCCGTACGTGGCGACGGGTGAGAGCTTCTACGCCCTGGCGAGCGACTTCCGGGCACGCATCGACCACCCCGCGGCCCTCAAGGTCCCGGCGACCGGCCGCACTTGGACCAGCCCCGGCAAGCCCGGGCGCACGGTCACCCACAGCGTCGCGCACCGGGTCCGGGACTTCGCGTGGGCGGCGGGCCCGTTCCGCACGGCGACCGAGACCTCGCCCGGGGGCGTGCGCGTGAAGTCGTACTGGGCGCCGAACACACCCGCCGCGGGTGTACGCCTCAACCGGAAGGACGGCATCGCCGCTGTCGACCGGTTCGGCAAGGAGTTCGGCCGCTATCCGTACGGCGAGATCGACCTCGTGATGACCAAGGAGTTCGGCGGCGGCATGGAGTACCCCGGCCTGGTCCTCCTCGGCACCACCGAAGAGGGCAGTGCCGTTGTCCACGAGGTGGCCCACCAGTGGTGGTACGGGATCGTGGGCAACGACGAATACGGCGCACCCTGGCTCGACGAGAGCTTCGCCCAGTACGCCAACGCCCGCTTCTACGGCTGGGACACCAGCGACTGCTGGTCCGACGACTGGCCGAGCGAGAGCACCGCACTCACCAACTCAATGGCCTACTGGGCCAAGCACCGCGACGAGTACCACCTCGTCTACACGGCCGGCCCCTGCGCCCTGTCGCGCCTGGAGGACACGCTCGGAGCCGACACCATGGCACGCCTCCTCAAGCGGTACGCCCGCGACCACTGGTACGGCCTCTCCACCACCGCCGACTTCAAGAAAGCCGCGCAGTCCGTGACGGACAAGGATCTGGGCCCCTTCTGGGAGAGATACCGCATTCGCTGAGATCGCGCGGAGGCATACGGACGAGGTGATGGCCCCGGCATCAACTGTCGGCGGCCATCACTTTGGTCACCTTGCCGTGGGTGTCGGCCTCCAGATAGCCGCTCTGGTTGTACTCGTTGCTGAGGTACACGGCCATGGCGGCGGGGGTGTCGCGCAGTTCGTTCGGCTGTCTGACCAGCAGGTAGCGGCTCGTGGGGTCGTCGACGTTCAACTTCTTCCTGGCCTCGGCAAGTAGCGTGGGAACAGCGTCCCAGTCGAATTCGTCCAGGCTGAACGGCTGGTTTCCGCCGGACAGCGAGCCCTTGATAATTCCCTTCTCCGAGCCCCGGTCGACACGGTAGGTGTACATGTCGTACTTGGTCCGGCTGCCCTTGACCATCACATAGGCGGAGATGTGCTCGGGGTACACGGAGAAATCGCCGAACTGGTCGCTACCCGTCTCCTTCTTGAAAGCCTTGATCGCGGTGCGGATGCCGTCGGGCGTCAGCAGATCGGTGGTGTTTCCCTTTTCCGTCTGCCTGGGTGTGGGTGTCGAGGCATCGGCGGACGATTCGGACGTCGACGTACTGCTGGACGACGGTGTCGCCTTCGCCCCGCTCCCCGCACCCCCGGAGGACGAGGAGTCGGACTTCTCCCCGTCCGGCACCAGGGTCCACACGAGGACGCCGACGAGCGCTGTCGCCGCGGCGGACAGGACGACCCTGGACCAGCGCCTGTGCCGGGACGGGCGACGGGCGGGCGTAGGCGGACCGGCAGGGTCCACCGGGTACGGCGTAGGGGCGTTGGGCAGCCCGGGAATCGCATCCTGAGGAGTCGGGTAGCCGGTCGGTGGGCCGAACTCGCCCGATCCGGAAGGAAATGGCGGGGCGGGTGGGGCAGCCGACGGAGGCGTCAGCCGGTAGGAAGTGGTGCCCTCGGCCACGGCGGCGGCCACTCCGCCCTCGACCACGGAGGCGAGCATCCGGTCGAGGGTCTCGGCATCCGGGCGCGCTGCCGGATCCCGTACCAGCACGCGCATCAGTACGTCCGCCAGCGGCCCGGCCTTCACCGGCGGCGGGACCTCCTCGTAGAGGACGGCCGCGAGGGTGGCCAGCGTCGTGCCCCGGCGCAGGGGGTGCCGGCCCTCGACGGCGGCGTACAACATCATCGCCAATGACCAGAGGTCCGATGCCGCTCCGCCGTCGTTGCCCGAGACTCGCTCCGGCGCCATGTAGTCGGCCGTGCCGATGATGGATCCGGTGGCGGTGAGAGCCGTCGATTCGCGGATCGCCGCGATGCCGAAGTCCGTGAGCACGGGGCGGCCGTCGGGGCGAAGGAGCACGTTGGCGGGCTTGACGTCCCGGTGCTGGATGCCCGCGTCGTGCGCGGCGCGCAGTGCGGCCAGCACCTCTCGTCCGAGCCGGGCCGTCTCCGCCGGGTCCATCGGTCCACGGCCCAGGCGGTCGGCCAGCGATCCGCCGCCGACCAGTTCCATGACGATCCATGGATAGGTGCCCTCGCCGCCGTCGACGATGTGATGGATCGTCACGACGTTCGGATGGTCGATCCTGGCCAGCGCCCTGGCCTCGCGGAGCACCCGCTCCCGCAGCATCCGCGCGCCGTCCGGGTCGTACTCGGCCAGCCCCGCGTCCGGCGGACGCACCTCCTTGACGGCCACGTTCCGGTGCAGCACGAGGTCCGTGGCCCGCCAGACCGTTCCCATCCCGCCGCCGCCGAGCCGCGACTCCAGCCGGAACCGCCCGTCGATGACGCGTCTGTCGCTGTCCCCCTCGCTCATGCGCGGGAGCTTAGAGGACACGTCCGACAGTGCTTTCCCCGGGCGGGGCAGTAGACGGCGCGGACAGGTACTGATCACTGATCCCGTGAGCGGGGCCCGTCAGGCGCTTACTTCCCGGTGACGGGGTATACAGGGCGTGCAGGCATACGTGTCACCGGCCTTGCCCTAGGAGGAGTTGTGCCCGGCATGATCGAGAAGATCAAACGGTTCGCCAGGAGCCCGCAGGGGCGGCGCACCATCGAGCAGGTACGCCGTGCCTCCGCCGACCCACGGCGACGGGCCCAGGCCAAGGGGTTCCTGAGCAAGCTGCGTCGCCGAGGCTGACGGCAGAGAGGTCTGCAGAGGCGGTCAGAGACCTCAGAAGGTCTCAGAGGTCGCTCGGACAGTCGCCGTGTGCGGGTGCGGGCGGACGCCGCGATGTCCCGGCCTCCGCCCGACACCCGCGCACGGCACCGTGCGTCAGTCCACGATCACGGCACCGCTGGGCGCCGCTCCGCCCGTCCGGGCCAGCGCGCTGCTGAAGTTGTCCTCGACCTCCGCCTTCTCCACCGTGTCGGGGTAGGGGTTCGTGCACGCGATTCCCGCGGTGGAGCCGGACATCAGGCTTGAGCACGGGCCGGGCTTGCGGTCCGGCAGACCGAGGATGTGGCCCAGTTCGTGGGCCGAGATGCGGATCGTGTTGTAGCCCTGGTCAACGGCCTGGCGTCCGATGTAGACGGTGCCGTTGCCCAGTGTGGTGGGCAGGGCGCGGGGCCAGCCGTTGTCCGCCAGGACCCGGATGTTGGCGCGTTGCCCGGTCGCGACCGGGCGCAGTTCGACGGCGTCGACGCTCTCGTTCCAGATCGCCGCACCGCGGTCGACGGCGGACTTGAACTCCGCGGAGCCGCTCGCGTCGTAGGTGACGACCCGGGCGGCGACGGCGCTGTCCGCGACCTCGGAGGGAGCGGTCGTGGACGGGGTGGCCACGGCCTGGCCGCCCATCAGCGACAGGGTCACCGTCAGGACGGCAGCGAGTCCGATCGTCGGCTTACGGACGTGCATAGTCGACCTCCTTGTGGGGGAAAGGTAGTCGTGCTCATGACATTCCATGGCTCCCTGCCCAGCGAGGCCGGACGCCAATCCGTCAATCCGGCCCCGAGGTAGCGCCCTTCCCGATTCAGAAGCGGCACCGCTGAATCCCATGGCGGGGAGCTGTTGGACTTCGGGATCAGGCAGGGGCAGTGTGGGGAGGCGGATCCCCGCGACCCCGATGGGTCCGACGTGCCTGATGGGTCCGTCCCGTACCGCACCACCCGGAGATCACTCGATGAGCCACGTCATGAATCCTGACCGCTACGACGGCACCATGCGCTACCGGCGCACCGGGCGTTCGGGGCTCGACCTGCCCGTCCTGTCCCTGGGCTACTGGCACAACTTCGGGGACGACCGGTCGTTCGAGAGCCAGCGCGCGATCGCTCTGCGCGCCTTCGACCTCGGCATCACCCACCACGACCTCGCGAACAACTACGGCCCGCCGTACGGCGCCGCGGAGACCAACTTCGGGCGGCTGATGAAGCAGGACCTCGCGCCGTACCGGGACGAGCTGGTGATCTCCACCAAGGCCGGCTGGGACATGTGGCCCGGCCCCTACGGCCAGGGCGGCGGCTCCCGCAAGTACATGCTCGCCTCGCTCGACCAGTCGCTGCGTCGCACGGGGCTGGATTACGTGGACATCTTCTACTCCCACCGGCTCGACGCCGACACTCCTCTTGAGGAGACGATGGGGGCGCTCGACACCGCCGTCCGCCAGGGCAAGGCCCTGTATGTCGGCATCTCCTCCTACGACGCCGAGCGCAGCCGCGAGGCGGCCGCCATCCTCCGGGACCTGGGCACGCCCCTCCTCATTCACCAGCCGTCGTACAGCATGCTCAACCGCTGGGTCGAGACGGACGGTCTGCTCGACACCGCCGAGCAGGAGGGCTTCGGGGTCATCGGCTTCACGGCCCTCGCCCAGGGGCTGCTGACCGGGCGTTACCTCGACGGGGTCCCGCAGGACTCGCGGGCGGCGCAGGGAACCTCTTTCGACACCACGTGGCTGTCGGACGACATGCTGCGCAGGCTGCGCGCCCTCAACGACATCGCGGCCCGGCGCGGCCAGAGCCTGGCCCAGATGGCCCTCGCCTGGGCCCTGCGGGACGAACGTGTCACCTCGCTCGTCATCGGGGCTTCACGCCCCGAGCAGCTGGAGCAGAACGTCGCCGCGCTGGAGAACCCCGACTTCAGCGGCGAGGAACTGGCCGAGATCGACAAGTACGCCATCGACGGCGGCGTCGACCTGTGGCGGGACGCCCGCCTGGGCAACCTGTGACGACCGGTACTCCCACACCCGGTTCACCTGCGTCGGCCGCTTGCCGGACGGCTTCGGCCCGCGCCTCTCGCGGCTGAGGAGCACAGCAGGCCGGGCCCGGCTTCATCTCAGGAAGCCGGGCCCGGCGGCCCACACGCTGTACGCGCCCTGCGGGGGATACCCGCTGCACGCGCTGTACGTCAGCCCTGGCGGGCCTTGAAGCGCGGATTCTTCTTGTTGATCACGAACACCGTGCCCCGCCGGCGCACGACCTGCGCCCCGGGCATCGACTTCAGTGAGCGCAACGACTTGCGCACCTTCATGGCTCTGCTCTCCTCCTGCTCGGATACCGACGCCTCTCCTGCCGGGATGCCGACGCCCCACGTGCCCGGATGCCGGCCGCGCGTCATCGGGTCAGTTACGCCGAACGTCCATATCGCCGCTCGAACCGCTCCACGCGGCCCGCGCTGTCCATGACCCGCGAGGTCCCCGTGTAGAACGGGTGGCTGGCCGACGAGACCTCGACGTCGATCACGGGGTAGGTGTTGCCGTCCTCCCACTCGATCGTCCTCGCCGAGTCCGCGGTCGAACGGGTGAGGAACGCGACGTCCGCGGCACGGTCCCGGTAGACGACCGGGCGGGAAACGGGGTGAATGCCGACTCTCATGGGCTTTCCTTCCTCACAGCCGTCCACCGAGAGGTGACGGCGTCCTCTGCCTCCTCGTCTTGACGAAGGCATGTCATTCTGTGCTGTACAACAGAGGCCCCCGCAGCCGTATTCCCGGCAGAAGCGGGCCCCGTACGCCCCCTATGCGTCGCGCCCGGCCTCGGCCTGGTCGCCGAGTTCCGTGAAGAGCGTCAGCTGAAGATCAGCCGGTGCCTCGAGCCGGGAGTTCAGCGAGTTCCAGGGGGTACGCGTCGGCTCGGCGATCACCCGGGCCCCGCCGGCGGCCAGCTTCGACGTGGTGGCGACGGAGTCGTCGACCTCGAAGGCGACCCGGATGTGGCCGGCCACCCGCCGGCCGACCTCGACCTCGTCGATGAAGGCCGCGTGGTTGGGATCGGCGATCTCCAGGGTGGCGTGGCCCGCATCGAGGATGGTGACCCGTCCGTCGGCGGAGGCGAACGCACCCTGCTCGGCCAGACCGAGCACATCGCGGTAGAAGTGCAGCGCCGCGTCGTAGTCGGCCGCTGTGACCACCAGGCGGAGTCCGCGGACAGCGGGTTCATCGGGCATGTCGGCTCCTTGAGGATCTCGGCTACTGACTCCCCAACCCGGTGATCGGCCGGACGATTCCCCGTCCGTACGGGTCCGGCGCGGGGGTGGCCGATGCACGGGCGGGCGGTGGCCTGCCGGGGTGGGTCACCCGGCAGGCCACCGCCCGCTGTCAGTCACTCAGTGCGGTCGGTGCGCCAAGTGCGGTCAGCCGCATCGGCCCGTCGGGCGGGTGCGGATCACCACGTCGGTGACGCCGGTCGTCGCGTCCAGCCACACCACCTGGCTGCCCACCACCGCGGCGGCCGACGACTGCTCGCCGCGGTTGCAGGAGACGCGGCCCTTGCGCGTGCCGGGGTCCTCGGGCGAGCCGGCCGCCGCGAACTGGTAGAGCTTGGGAACCGACTCGTTGCGGATCTCGGTGTCGGGGAGGTAGGTGCCGACCGTCACCGCGTCCTCGGACACCGTCACGTCGTACGCGTTCAGCGCGTCGGGCCCGGTCTGCGGGCTGAGGTCCACCACGCCGGAACCGTCGAGCGCGGCGCGGCGCAGGGCCGTCCTGCCCTCGGCCGTGCCCTCGTCGAGGAGCCAGAAGACGTACGAGCCGTTGATGGCGGTCGGGCCGAGGCTCGTGCTGCTCGGGGCCGTCTGGATCTCCTTCCTCTCGCCGGTCGCGACATCGACGACGACCGTGTTCAGCGCGTACTCGGCGCGCACGCGCATCCGCTCCTGGTAGGCGACCTTGCCGTTGCTCGCCGACGAGGAGTACGCCCGGTGGTAGGTCCCGCCGCCGGTCGTCACCTTGTCGGTCGGGTCCTTCAGACTCAGGTAGGCCACGCCCTGACGGCCGCCGTGGTTCTGGTAGTCGAAGGCCACGACGTCACCGTCGACGTCCACCGAGCTGCCCACGGCCCTGCCGTGCCACAGCACCTTCACGGGACCGCCCGCGAGGGGCCTGGCCAGGATGTCGACGCCGTCGGAGCCGTGGGCCTGCCACACCACCGTCCTGCCGTCGGTCGCCGGATTGACGTGGTAGCGGCCGTCGTTGGGGCTCATCAGCTTGAGCTGTCCCTCGCCGTCGGCGCGTCCGGCCCATACCGAGTAAGGCTCCGAGCCCTCCTCGTTGGACTTGGACGCCGCCCACCAGCCGCCGCCCGCACCCAGGTTCGTACGGGTCGTGTTGACCCGGTCGAGGAGCGGGTCGGAGTCCACTCCGAGGGCCGGCTCCCAGCCGGGCACGATTCCGTGGGCGGTGAAGGCTCGTTGCAGCGCCTTCTGGCCGACAGCCGGGATGCCGAGGTCCTGGGCCGCCGCGAGCACGGCGGCCCGTCCCTCGGTGAAGCCGTCGAGCGGTGTGAGGTACTCGGTCAGGGCCTTGTAGACGATCCGGTCGGTGACCTCGGCGCCCAGGTCCTCGCGGGCGTCCCAGAGTGCCCCGCCGAAGATGGTCGAGTTGAGGTGGACACCACCGTTGTCGGTGGCGAAACCGACGCCGAGGAACGACTTGGCCGTGTTCCGCCCGTCGTTGAGATCGCGCAGCGCGCACTCCCGGGGAGTCTTCGTACGGCAGAGCCGCTCACCGAGGAGACCCGCTTCGGGGTCCGTCACCGGGATGTCGTACACGTCGGTCTCGATCGCGTTGCCGAAGTAGTCCGCGATCGCCTCGTTCATGGCGCCGGACTGGCCCGCGTAGATGAGGTCGGCGGAGTGTTCGATCACGCCGTGCGTCATCTCGTGGCCGACGACGTCCACGCTCGCGGAGAGCGGGCGGTACTCGGCGTCGCCGGTGCCGTACACCATCTTCTGGCCGTCCCAGAAGGCGTTGACGTACGGCTGCCCGTAATCGGTGATGCCCACCAGGGAGTTGATGGTCATGCCACGGCCGTCGAGGCTGTTCCGGCCGTGCTTGTTCTTGAAGTAGTCGTAGACCTGCCCGGCGGCCCAGTGCGCGTCGACGGCTCCCGCTTCGGTGGCCTCGGTGCCGAACGCGGGGGTCGGCGAGCCGAACTCCTGGATGCCGTCGGGCCATTGCCCGCCCACGTCACTGGCCCACTTGCCGCGCGCGTCCCAGGTGGACAGGACGTTGTCGGCGAAGTCGTCGCCGGGTATTCGGCTGCGGTCGCGCAGCACGTACTCGCCGCGCGCCTCGTCGAGTTCCACGTCGAGGGCGACGGTCGTGCCGTCGAGCCGGACGCCGGATCCCTTCTCCGCGGCCCGAACCCGCTTCGACGCGGTGCCCGCCGCCGGCTTCCCGGCTGCCGGGCCGGGGGCGCCGAACGTCTTGATACCGCTGTACTGGAGAACCGGATATCCGGCGCGGGCGTCGATGTAGACCTCACGCTGTACGGGTTCACCGCTCGCCGGGTCGGTGCCGCGCACGGTGACCCGCTGGGTGAGGACGCCCGCCCCGGTGGGCAGGACGACGAGCCCGCGGGCGGTACCGATGATCGGGGACTCGTCCTCGTCGCCCTCACGCGGCGGCTTCGCGGCGAAGTGCCTTTCGTTGAGCTCGGCGAGGACGGCGTCGACGGCCCGCTCGACGGCGAGTTCCTCGCCGACCTCGGGCGTCGTGGCGGTGCGCAGTTTGGTGAAGTACTTGCCCGAGGTGCCGGTGACGACCCGCTCCCCGTCCTTCTTCTCCATACGGACGACGTACTGGCCGCCCAGGACGGGCACGCCCCGGTGCCTCTGCTGGAGCCGGACCGTCTCCTGGCCGCCCACGCCGGTGGTCCCGGCGGGTACGAGATCGCGCTGCGCGTCCGCGATGCGGTACCTGCTGCGCTTGTCGTCGAGGTAGGTGCGGGCCGCGCCCGCCGCGCTGCCGGTCGACGGCGCCTGCTCCCGGATGTCCCGTACGAGCGCCGGTGTCCGCGTCTCCTGGCCCGGGATCACCTCCCCCGGGCTCGGCGGTTGCGGTGCCCCCGCTGTCGCCGCGTCGGCAGGAACCGCCGAGACGACGAGTGCGGCGACCCCGAACAGCGCCGCCGCACCTGATAACCCGCTCAACCTCACTCTGGAACCGCTTCCGCGGTGTCTGACTCTTCTGGAGTGCTGCACGCTCCCCAACCCCCTAGCCAGCCATGCCGGTGGCCGAGCGCCGCCCGGCAAAGGGCCATCGAAGCCGTGAGACGCCACCCCATCAATGGGACAGGCGTGTCCACAGGTGACTTCCGGCCGGTGGTCGAGGCGGGGTGCCGATCGGGGCTGCGGAAGGGGGAGGGCGGGTGGGGCCACGCGCCTCCAGGGCGGCACGGAGCTCCGGGTCCTGCCTCCCTGGCCCGCGGCCACCGCACGACCTTCAGGAGTCCACCCGACCCCCGATGATCACGCGGTGGCCGTACCCGTGACGGCACATTCAGAGCGGGTCGAGTTCGTTGACGGAGATGGTGTGCGGCGGCAGTCCGGACAGGTCCTCGACCGTCGCGTGGTGCGGCCGACAGAGAGGATCGGTGGCGTGCACTAGAGGTTGAAGCCGCCGGACGCCTCGATGTTCTGCGCGGTGATCCAACGGCTCTCCTCGGAGAGCAGGGAGGCGATCACCGGGCCGATGTCGTCGGGCTCGCCGACCCTGCCGAATGCCGTCTTCGCCGCGAGGGCCGGGATCACCTCGGGGAACCGGTCAAACGCGTCGTCGGAGATCCGGGTGCGGGTGGCACCCGGTGCGACCGCGTTGACTCGGATCCCCCGCACGCTGAACTCCTTGGCCATGTAGCGGGTCAGGACGATCAGGCCGCCCTTCATCGACGCGTACGCCGAGTAGCCGGGCTCCAGACCGGAGGCCATCCCGGCGTTGCTGGTCGTGTTGACGACGGCCCCGCCGTCGGCCATCAACGGCAGCAGCGTCTGGGTCAGGAAGTACGGGCCCTTGAGCAGGACCCGCATGAACCGGTCGAAGAGCTCCTCGGTGGTGTCCTCGAACATCGCCATCTGTCCGAAGCCGGCGTTGTTGACGAGGTAGTCGAAGCTGTCGCGCCCCCAGGTGTCGCGCAGCACGTCGACCACGGAGGTGCGGAAGGCCGGGAAGCTGCCGCTCTCACCGACGTCCAGCGGCAGCGCGACAGCCGTACCGCCCTCCTTCTCGATCGCCGCCACGGTGTCCAGGCCTCCTTGCCTGTTGCCGCTGAAGGTCAGGATCACTCCGACCCCCCGCTTGGCGATCTGTATTGCCGCGCTCCGACCGATACCGGAACTGGCACCGGTGACAATGGCGACCTTCATGACGTGCCTCCTGCACATGAGCGGATCTGAATTTCCCCACCGGGGATTCCGACAGGGAATCCCCTGAGGAATCAGTTGTGGAATCCGTTGGGGAATCCATTGGGGAAATCCGACTCATTCATGGAAGCACTCCGAAACGGGAAGAAAGAAGAACAATTCTCCCGCCTCCTTGCACAATCCTCTTCTATTGGGTTGCGCCCCATCAGGGCAGGGCGGCCGCAGGCGTACGTACGGAGCGGCGCAGGCCGGCCGCGTCCCGGCTCGGTGGTGCGCCGAACTGGCGGCGGTATTCCCGGCTGAACTGCGACGGGTTGTCGTAGCCGACGCGCTGGCCGACCCCTGTGACGTCGTTGGGGTGGGTGGCCAGGAGCAGTCGGGCCTCCTGCAGCCGGATCTGCTTCTGGAACTGGATCGGGCTCATCGCGGTCACCGTCTGGAAGTTGCGGTAGAAGGCGGAGACGCTCATGCCGGACAGCTGCGCCACGTCCTCGACCTTGAACGGCTGGGCGTAGTGCTCGCGGATCCACCGCACCGCCCGCGCGATGTGGCTGAGGCTGCTGTCGGCCAGGCCCAACTGGCGCACGATGCCGCCCTGTTCGCCGGTGATCAGGCGCCACAGGATCTCGCGTTTCACGAGCGGCGCGAGCACCGCCCGGTCGCGTGGCTCGTCGAGCAGGCGCAACAGCCTGACCACGGCGTCGAGCAGCACATCGGGAGCGTCACTGACGGCGATGCCCTGCGGCGCGCTGCCGCCCGAGCGGGGGAAGTCTCCCGCCCCCGCCTGCAACAGCAACCCCGCGACGGCGGACGGCTCCAGCGCGAGCCCGAACCCCAGCGCCGGGTGCTCCCGAGTGGCCTCGGTGAAGTGCCCGGTGACCGGCAGGTCGACCGAGGTGACGAGGTACTGCCCGGCGCCGTACTCGTAGACCCGCTCGCCCAGCGCGAGGCGTTTCGCGCCCTGGGCGATGACCGCCAGCACCGTGCCGGACATCGACTGGGACGGCGGATCCGAGCGGTCGACCTTCGAGATCAGTACACCGTCGATGGCGGTGGTCCAGTCCGGCCGCGCGTGCCGGTCGAGGAGGGCGCGGAGCTCGTCGAGGTACATGCCTCAATTGCAGCACACGGCCGGTCCTCTTGCTCCCAGGTGGAAGAGGATTGTGCAAGCAGTCGCGAGGATCGCACTATCGTTTGTGCGGGTCACGGCGATTGAATGGAATTCACGGATCTCGTGGAACACGATCAGCCGAGGACGAGCGGGAGTTTCGCGGCCAGTTCGCCCAGTTCGGTGGTCTCCGCGTCGGTCGGGGCACGCCGTCCGGTGCCGACCAGCAGGGCGTCCCTGTCGGAGAACGACGCGGGGAACGCGGACCCGGCGATCTTCTCCAGCATCTCGCGGGACCGGGCGAGCCCCTCCGCGGGCGGTTCCGCCGCGCCTTGGAGGTGTGCGATCAGGTCGAGGTGGTGCAGTGTCCACTCAAGGACGTACGCGGAGAGGTAGTCGCCCGTGGTGAGGATCTGGCCGCGGGTGCCCACCCGCAGCCCCGGGTCGGCGAGTTCGGCGGCACGGCCGGCGGCCGAACCGACGTCGTCCAGGTGGAACTTGAGCAGCCATGGCTCCCCGTACGCGGCAGCCAGCCGGACGGTCAGCGCGTCGAGCGGGTCGTCCCCGGTCGGCGGCGTTTCGGAGATGTCCCAGTACGTCACCGCGTCGCGGGTCGGCTCCCCTTCGGCGGGGGTCACGAGGGTGATCAGGACGTCCTGTGCGTCGATGACCAGGTGGCACACCAGGTCACGTACGAGCCATCCGGTACAGCCGGACGGCCGGGTGAGGTCCTCGTCCGACAGTTCGGCGACCGCCTCGCGCAACGCCGTCCACGAGCGTGAGAAGAGATCCACCCCGGCAAGGTAGTGCGCTGCCGCGACGACGGACAAGCGCATTTGGACGGTCGCTTGGACGGGTCGCTCTGCTCGTGCTGCGAGCGGAGATGCTTCGCCGGTGAGCGAGCGCGACATCAGTAGGGTGACCCCGGTGACGACGCTCTCCTCCCCCACGCAACTGGTGGTGCTGCGCGGCAACAGCGCGAGCGGCAAGAGTTCGGTGGCCGCCGGGTTGCGCGAACGATACGGGCGGGGTCTCGCCGTGGTGAGCCAGGACACCCTCCGCCGCGATGTGCTGCGCGAGCGCGACATCCCCGGCGGCGCGAACATCGGCCTGATCGAACTGACCGTCCGGCATGCCCTGGAACACGGCTTCCACACCGTGCTGGAAGGCATCCTGTACGTCGCGCACTACGGCGAGATGCTGGCGCGGCTCCTGGCCGACCACCCGAACCGCACGCACTGCTTCTACCTGGACGTCCCCTTCGAGGAGACCCTCTCCCGGCACGCCACCAAACCGATCGCCCACACGGTCGGCGAGAGCGAACTGCGCGACTGGTACCGGCCGTTGGACCTCCTGCCGGACGGCGCCGAGACCGTGATTCCCGCAGGCAACTCGCTCGCCGAAACCGTGGATCAGGTGATGCACCGGTCCGGCCTGGCCGCGCCGACGGAAACGCGGGACACACCCTGAGTGCCCGGGCGGATGCGCCGCCGGTGAGGCGCGCGCCGGGACCGGCGCGCCCTTGAGTGCCCCAACTCACAAGGCGCCCGGCCTCCCTCACGGAACAAGCGGGGACGGTCGGCCGTTCATCTGTATGTGGCTGCGGAGGGGACAGTGTCCCCGGGCCTCACCTCAAGCCCATGGGGAAGATCGTTCGGCTGAAGCCCCATGGAGCACCCCGCCGAGAGGCGACCGCCCTCCGCACGCCACGGCCTACGGCCCCGGCTGGTCTCCCCCGTCCAGTCGGGGCTTTCCCCTGTCTGCGGTGTGGCCGCCACACGGCGGTGACACAGCCGCCCCGACGGCCCTGTCCACGGCCGCTGGCGGCGGAGCGGCTGCCGTGACAGGGTCGGCGTGCTCGTGAACAGGTCGTTGGTAAGGGGAAGTTCGTGGACACGCAGATCTGGGACACGCTGGTCGAGTCGATGAAGAACGCGTACACCGCGGGTCTCGGCGAAGGGGCGGTGCCCCGCCCGGTCATCATGCCGTTGGTGCGGGGCGAGCTCGTCGGTCTGATCCGGGTGCGCCCCACCAGCGCCGGCCGGGACGCGCAGACCGGTATCGCCCAGCTTTCCAACATCGCCGCGGCGGCCGGCGCCGACGAAGTCGTCCTCGTCTGGGAGACCCACGACGTCGCCACCGCCTGTCAGCTGCCGGTCACGGGCCCGGCACCCTGTCTGAACATGGTGCACGCCACGAAGGACGGCGGCCACGTGCTCCATCAGCTCCCCTACGCCGAACAGTCTTCGTCCCAGTCCCCCGAGGGCGAGTCGTCGCCCGCGCCCCGCTGGCTTCCCGCGCCCGAGCCGCAGCCGGGCGCCGAGCTGGTCCCGCCGATCCGGGCGGCCGTCGACTTCTCCTTCACCCCGCTGGAGATGAACCACCCCTCCCCCTTCGGCGTGACCGTCGTCCTGATGGAAGAGGACGGCTACGACATCCGCCTCACGGACACGTTCGCGCCCTGACGACTCGATGGCGTACGTTCCGGGACCGTCCGCCTCGACGAGCCCGGCGGCAAGTCACCGTCTCCCGTAGCTAGATGTCGCCCGTTCCCGCTCCGAGCAGAGCAACGAGTTCCCGTCTGAGCACCTTCCCGCTCGGGCCCAGGGGGAGAGTGGCGGCGAACTCCACGCGGCGCGGGTACTTGTAGGAGGCTATGCGCCGACGGGTCCAGGCGATGATGTCCTCCGCGAGAGACTCGACCGTGGGGGCGCCGGGGCGAGGGACGATCACCGCGCAGATCTCCTGGCCGTAGCGCGCGTCCGGGAGGCCGATCACCGCGGCCTGGGCCACGGACGGGTGGCGGGACAGGATCTCCTCGACCTCGCGCGGGTACACGTTGTACCCACCGCGCACGATCATGTCCTTCTTGCGGTCGACGATCGTCAGATAGCCCTCGGGGTCCTTGACTCCGAGGTCACCCGAGCGGAACCAGCCGTCCACGAGCGCGGCCTCGGTGGCCGCGGGGTCGTCGAGGTAACCGCTCATGACGTTGTGTCCGCGGACCACGATCTCGCCGACCTCGCCCGGCGGGAGCAGCACGATCCTGTCCTCGGTACCAGCCCTGGCTATCTCGGCCTCCACTCCCCGGATCGGCTTGCCCACGGTGCCCGGCCGACGGGGCCAGGCACTCTGGTTGTAGGCGACGCACGGGGAGGTCTCGGTCAGGCCATAGCCCTCGTAGACGGGGCAGCCGAAGGTCGTCTCGAAGTCCTGGAGCACCCGGACCGGCAGCGCCGAGCCCCCGGAGTACGCCCGGGCGAGCGGCGGACGGCGGGTGTCCCGGGCGGCGGCCTCCAGCAGCGTGATGTACATCGTCGGCACGCCCATGAGGACCGTGCAGCGCTCGCGCACCATCAGGTCAAGGGCCCCGTCCGGTGTGAAGCGGGGCATCAGGACAAGGGTCGCGCCGGCGCGGAAGCACGTCCCCATGCCGCAGACCTGGCCGAAGGTGTGGAACAGGGGCAGGCAGCCCAACAGGACGTCGTCGGGGCGCATGTCGAAGGGCGAGAGCATCGTCGTGTCGATGTTCAGGACCAGATTCAGGTGGCTGAGCATGACACCCTTGGGGCGGCCAGTGGTACCCGAGGTGTAGAGGATCAGCGCGATGTCGTCCGGCGCGCAGGGCACGGGGGTCTCGACCGGCACGGCCCGAGCCGCGAGCCTGTCCAGCGCCGTCCCGGTGCCGTCGTCGTCCGTCTCCACCGTCAGGAGCGGCACCTCCGCGCGCTTCGCCGCCCGCTCCCCCTCCCCGAGGAGCGACCCTGCGCACAGCAGGGCCCGGCCCTCCGAGTGCCGGAGGATGTACTCGATCTCCTCCGTCTTCAGCAGCGCGTTCACCGGTACGACGGTCGCGCCGGCAGCGAGAACGCCGAAGTACGCCGCCGGGAAGGCCGGCGTGTTGGACAGCAGCAGCGCGACCCGGTCGCCGGGGCCGATGCCCCGTTCGCGCAGCACCGCCGCGTATCGGCGTGCGGTCAGCCAGAGGTCGCCGTACGAGATGCGCCGGCGGCCGGCCACCAGCGCCGTGTGGTCTGGGCAGCGTGTCGCTGAGTCCGCAAGCACATCCGCCGCGGAGAGCGTGGCACCGCCCCTCACCGGCGCGGTCCGCGCATTCCGGAACGGCTGGAAGAATCCTTGTGAATCCGTGGGAGGGAGATTTCACATTCGGTCATTGATACTCCGCTTTCACGCGAAGGCGCACTTTGCAGGGACCGCACGGCATCCTACGATGAGGCGCGCCGGAGGGAAAGCGACAGAGAGCGAGTATGAGACATGTCCGAGTACATGGATTTCTTCGCACGCCTTGGGCAGGAGACATCCGAGCGGAAAAGGGAGTTTCTGGAGCTCGGCCGTATCGCGGGGCGCTTCCCGGCGGCCGGTACGGCACACCATGGCGAGATCTCGATCTGGTGCAGCAACGACTACTTAGGTATGGGACAGCACCCGGACGTTCTGGCGGCGATGAAGTTCGCCGTCGACGAATGCGGGGCCGGCTCCGGCGGTTCGCGCAACATAGGCGGGACGAACCACTATCACGTCGCATTGGAGGCAGAACTCGCCGCGCTGCACGGAAAGCAGGACGCGGTGTTGTTCACCTCCGGGTATTCAGCCAACGAGGGCGCGCTCTCCGTGCTCGCCGGCCGCATCGACGACTGTGCCGTGTTCTCCGACCAGTTGAACCACGCGTCGATCATCGACGGTTTGCGGCACAGCGGAGCCGAGAAGTTCATCTACCGGCACAACGACTGCGCGCATCTCGAGAAACTTCTGTCCGGTGTGGATCCGCAGCGGCCAAAACTCATCGTTACGGAGTCCGTGCACTCGATGCGCGGCGATATCGCGCCACTCGCGGAGATCGCCGACATCGCCAAGCGGTATGGGGCGGTGACGTTCGTGGACGAGGTGCACGCCGTCGGCATGTACGGCCCCGAGGGTGCCGGCATCGCCGCGCAGGAGGGCCTCGCCCCCGCGTTCACCGTGGTCATGGGGACGCTGGCCAAGGGCTTCGGGATGACCGGCGGCTATGTCGCCGGGCCCGCCGTCCTGATGGACGCGGTCCGGGCCTTCGCCCGGTCGTTCATCTTCACCACGGCGCTGCCGCCCGCGGTGGCGGCCGGCGCGCTCGCCGCCGTACGGCATCTGCGCGGCTCCGAGCGGGAACGCGAGCGGCTCACGGCCAACGCGACTCTGATGCATGGCCTGTTGCGGGACAGGGGCATCCCCTTCCTGTCCGATCAGACGCACATCGTGTCGGTCCTGGTCGGCGAGGACCGTCTCTGCAAGACGATGTCCGCGCTGCTGCTGGAGCGGCACGGCGCCTATGTGCAGGCCATCAACGCGCCGAGCGTGCCGATGGGCGAGGAGATCCTCCGGGTCGCACCCTCCGCCGTTCACGAGGCGGCCGACGTCCGCCGGTTCGTCGACGCGCTGGACGGGATCTGGACCGAACTCGGCGCGTCGCGCGGAGACGCCGCGGTGACGGCGGCGCCCTAGGCGTGCCGCAAGCCGCGATGCCCGCGTGATCCGCGGGACCGGGCGAGGTGTGTTGTCCGGGGACGTTGGTGACGGTCGGCACGCCTAGTCCGACTGCGACGAGATGCGCCGCATCTCCGCGGACTCGGCCAGCACCTCCTCCCAGGTCCCCGCCGCGTCCACGCGCCCGTCCTTCAGGACCACCACGCGGGCCGCGGCGCGCAGCAGCGCGGGCCGGTGCGACACAGCGAGGACGGTGACCGAGCCGTCCAGCAGCCGGCTCCACAGGAGTTGCTCGGTCGCGGGGTCCAGGGCGCTGGAGACGTCGTCCAGGACCAGGAGTTCAGGGCGTCGGGCCAGCATCCGCGCGATCGCCGTCCGCTGGAGCTGGCCGCCGGACAGCCTGAGGCCCCGCGGGCCCACGACGGTGTCGGCACCGTTCTGCATGGCCGCCACGTCGGGGGCCAGGACCGCGGTGTGCGCGATGTCCTCGAAGATCCTCCCGTCGTCGTCGCCGAGGCCCAGCAGGACGTTGTCCCGCAGCGATCCGCTGAACAGGCGCGGGTCCTGGGAGGTGTAGCCGCAGCGCGGAGGCACCAGGAATGCCGCGGGGTCGAGGATCGGTTCCCCGTTCCACAGGACGGCGCCCCGCTCGTGCGGCAACAGGCCCAGGACGGCCCGTATCAGCGTCGATTTGCCCGAGCCGACACCGCCGGTGACCACGGTGACGGAATGGCGTACGACGGTCAGGTCGACGTCCTCGACACCGCGCTCCGAGCCGGGATGCCGAGCGGTCAGCCCGCGGACCGTCAACTCCCGGAGCGCGGGCACCCGTTCGGGCAAGGGCGCCGGTTCCTCGGCCGGCGTCCGGGACCGTCCTCCGAGGAAGTCCGCGATCCGGCCCAGCGCCACGGAGACCCGCTGCAGTCGCACCGAGAGGATCCCGATCGAGGCCAGCGCCTCGGCGAGGATCTGCAGATAGAAGGTGAACAGGGCCAGGTCCCCGACACTGAACGTCCCGCTGTGTGCCCGGCCCGCCGTCAGCAGCAGTACGACGCCGATACCGAGTGGGGCCGCGTTGCCGATCACGGTCCGCTGCACGCCTGCGAACAGTTCCTCGCGCACCGCCGCCTTCGCCCGCGCGTCGTTCAGCCGGTCGATGTGCGCCGCCACCTGGTCCTCGGCGGCCGCCGCCTGCACCGCCTTCACGGCCCCCACCGCCTCTCGCAGGGCGCCCGCGACCTCGGCCGAGGCGCTGCGGGTGGCGCGCCGGTAGCGGAGGAAGCGGCCGTGGATCGCCGCCGTGACCACGGCGACCAGGACCAGCAGCGCCAGCAGCGCACTCGTGACGATCGCGTCGATCCGCATCATGACGGTGACGGAGGCGGCGACGAACAGCCAGTGCGCCAGGTTGGTGGGCGCCCAGGCCACGAAGAAGCCCGTCTCGTCGACGTCCTCACCCACCACCCGCAGCCCCTCCCCGGGGGTGGTCCGGCCCGCGACTCCCTGGCCGCGCAGGGCGGAACTCAGCAGTTCCCGCCGCATCCGCATCGTCGTTCCGTACTGGACCCGCGGCTCCAGCCGGTTGATCATCACGCCGAACTGCAGGCACAGCCGCGCCCCTTCGATCGCGGCCACCCAGGCGATGAGCAGCCAGACCCCGGCGCCGGCGCCGATCTCGTCGAACAGCCGCTGGAACAGCAGCCCCACCGCCAGGGTCCCGGCCCTCAGCAGGACCCACAGCCCGGTCAGCGTCCAGTACGCGCCCGCCGAACCGCGCAGCACTGCCCCGAGCCGCCGGAACGTGCCCCGTGCGTCGATGTCGGCCACCCTCCCGCCCCGTCAGCCGGCGCGCAGCAGTTCGTGGAAACGCGAGGTCGGGTCGGCAGCGAGCACGGTCTGTTCCCCGTGCTCGACCACCGTCCCCGCGTCGAGGACGAGGATGCGGTCCACGTGACGCAACGCGTGCGGCCGGTGCTGGACGACGACGGCGGTCCGCCCCTCCAGCAGCCGCTCCATCGCGGGCATGAGCAGCCGTTCGGTCTGCGGGTCCAGCCGCGCCGTCGGCTCGTCCATCAGGACCACGGCCGGATCCCGCAGAAACACCCGGGCCAGCGCGAGAAGTTGCTCCTCCCCCGCGGACATCCCGCGGGCTCCTGTGCCCAGCACGGTGTCCAGACCGTCGGGCAGTTCGCGCCACCAGTCCGTGAGCCCGGCCTCGTCCAGCGCGTCGCGCACCCGGCGATCGTCGACGGAGTGGTCGAAGAAGGTGAGGTTGTCGCGGAGCGTGGCGTGGAAGACCTGCACCTCCTGGGTGACCAGGGCGACCCGGCTGCGCAGCGCCCGGGTGTCGAGTCCGGCCACGTCCTGGCCGCCGACGCTGACGCCGCCGCTCACCGGGTGGTGCAGTCCGAACAGCAGCCGTACGACGGTCGACTTGCCGCTTCCGGTACGGCCGACGATTCCGAGCCGTTCCCCGGGGCGGAGTCGGAACGAGACGTCACGCAGCACGGGTTCACCGGGGTCGTACCAGAAGGACACGCGGTCGAGCCGGGCGTCCAAGGGCCCTGCGGGCAGGTGGCGGGTGCCGGTGCGCCCGGCGTCGTCGTCCTGGCGCAGCAGTTCCTGCAGGCGCTGCACGCTGACCGCGGCGCCTTCCAGATCGTGGAAGCGGGTGGTGACGGCCAGCAGCGGGCGGCGCAGCAGCATGGCGTACGACAGGGAGGCGAAGGCCGTGCCGGTGGAGAGCTGTCCGCGGCCGTGCAGCCATACGCTGACGCCCAGGGCGAGGACCACGCTGACGGTGGACAGACCCTGGACCGTGGCGGGCCAGCGCACGGAAACCCGTGCCGCGAGGCGTGCCCGCCGGTACAGGTCGGCCTGCCGGGTCTCCAGGGCTCGCAGGGTGTGGGCGGAGGCTCCGTTGGTTCTCAGGTCCTCGGCGCCGGCGAGACGTTCCTCCAGGAAGCCCAGGAGTTCCGCGGACGCGGTCTGCCGGGCGGAGACGAAGGGCATGGCCTTCCCCACGAGTCGGCGCAGCAGCAGAAGGGTTCCCACGGCGAACGGCGCGAAGACCAGGGCCAGTCGCCAGTCGAGCTGGAAGAGCGCGCCGAGGATTCCGACGACCAGCAGCATCTGGGCGAGGACTTCCAGGAGCAGCGCGGACATCACCGCGGCGAGTCTGGTGACGTCGCCGTCGACGCGGTCGACGAGTTCGCCCGGCGGGTACCGCTGGTAGAAGCGGGAGGGCCGGCGCAGACAGTGGGCCACCAGGTCGGCGCGCAGCCGGTTGGTGGTGCGCCAGGCGAGCCGCGCGGCCACGGCGTCGCAGCCGATCGTCACCACGAGCAGCCCGAGCGCCGCCGCCAGGTACCAGGCGGCGACCGCGAGCAGCAGGTCCGAGGGGCTCCGGGACAGCGTGTGGTCGATGAACCGGCGCAGCATCTGGGGTGCCACCAGTTGGAGCCCGATGCCCAGCGGAACGAGCACCGCGAGGAGGAGGACGGACGGCCGTTCCCCGCGCAGATAGCGGAACAGCACGGAGAGCTGCCGTAACGGACTGCCTGCCAACGCGTTCCTCCCCGAGCGCCGGGCGGCGGAAGGCCTCAGCATAAAGTCCGCTCCGGGCGTTGGGAATGACGCGTACGCCGGTGAACTCGCCATAGGGAGGTCCTGCGGCGAGGCCGGGAATGGGCCGCCCGCATGCGGAATGTGATCCGCCGCTTAATGTCGGGTTAACGCCGTCCAGGACGCCGTTGCCGCCGATTCATCGCGCTGTTAGACTCCACGGGTCTTCTGGGCAATTCGCCTTGCACGCCGTTGTGCGTACTACCATTCTCGGCCATGTTTCGCCGGCACCCGCGTACGTCCAGGTCGGCCGATTTCGCGCACCCGCATTGGGTCGACGCCCGGAGACAGCACCAGCACGGAGCACCGCCTTGAACGACCGGATACCAACGGAACCAAGGGGGATACTCAATGTCGGCTGACGCGCTCAGCGGGGTAAGAACCGCGGGAAAAGCAGTGGTCACCGGTGCCGCGGGTTTCATCGGATCCCATCTCGTCGAGGCATTGCGGCGCAGCGGCACAAACGTGGTGGCCATCGACAGGAAATCGAGCTGGGCCACCGGTGAAATCCCGCCGACCGCCGAGCTGGGATCCCTCCACACGATCCGCGCCGACCTTGTATCAGCGGATCTGTCGGCCTGTCTGGATAATGCCGCCACGGTCTTCCACTTAGCCGCATTGCCGGGTGTGCGCCCGTCCTGGACGCAATTCCCGGACTATCTCCACTGCAACGTATTGGCCACCCAACGCCTTATGGACGCCTGTGTCCGGGCCGGAGTGCCCCGCGTGGTCATGGCCTCGTCCTCGAGCGTGTACGGCGGCGCGGAGGGCACGATGAGCGAGGACGACCTCCCTCGCCCGCTGTCCCCCTACGGGGTCACCAAACTCGCCGCGGAACGACTCGCCCTCGCCTTCGCCGCCCGCCGCGACGCCGCTCTGTCGGTGAGCGCCCTGCGGTTCTTCACCGTCTACGGCCCCGGTCAGCGCCCGGACATGTTCATCGGCCGGGTCATCCGCGCCACCCTGGAGAACAAGCCGATCGAGGTCTACGGCGACGGCACCCAGATCCGCGACTTCGTCCACGTGTCGGACATCGTGCACGCGCTGACGCTCGCCGCGACGACACCCGACAAGGGCAGCAGCGTCCTCAACATCGGCACGGGACGTTTCGCGTCGATGAACGAAGTCCTGGCCCTGACCGGCGAGTTGACCGGCAGGACGCCCGACGCGCGGTACGGTCCGGCGCGCATCGGCGACGTACGGGCCACGACGGCCGATGTCGGGCGGGCGCGGAAGCGTCTGGGATTCACCGCGCGGACGGATCTGCGCGCCGGGCTGGCCACACAGATCGAGTGGGCCAGGCAGTCGCTCGCCCGGACCCCACCGCACGAAACCGCCTCACCGGCCCAGATGGCGCCCACCCACCGGTCATAGCCGGCATGTGCGGCTTCGTGGGATTCAGCGACATCAGCGGTGGCCAGGAGGCCGCCCGCGCCACGGCCGAACGGATGCTGGCCGCAGTGGCGCACCGCGGCCCCGACGGCAGCAACTGGTGCCACCACCGGGGCATGACCTTTGCGCACTGTGCCCTGACCTTCGTCGATCCGGACCGGGGCCGGCAGCCGTTCGTCTCCGCGAGCGGTGCCACCGCGCTCGTCCTCAACGGGGAGATCTACAACCACGAGGAGCTTCGCCGCGAACTGCGGGCCGCGGGAGTCCGGTTGCGCACGGCCGGTGACACGGAAGTGCTCGTGGAGCTGTACGAGCTGCACGGCATGAAGGTGCTGGAGCGGGTGCGCGGCATGTACGCCTTCGTGCTGCACGACGCGCGCACCGCGACGACGGTGCTGGCCCGCGACCCGATGGGCAAGAAGCCGCTCTACTACACACGTGTCCCCGGCGGGATCGCCTTCGCCTCCGAACTCACCGCGCTGCTGCGCCATCCCGACGCACCACGCACCCCGGACGTCCGGGCCCTCGCCGGCTATCTGACGCTCCAGGCGTTCTGTGCGCCCGGGTCGGCCGTGACCGACGTGCACAAGGTCCGCCCCGGCAGCTACCTGGAGCACTCGGGTGGCCGGCTGCGCGAAGTGGAGTTCTGGCGGCCCCGGTTGGCGACGGACACGCGGACACCGGGCGTGCGGGAGGCCGCCGCACGCTTCGAGGAGCTGTTCCGGGCCGCGGTCGCCCGCCGGGTCACGAGCACGGACCGCCGGCTCGGTGTGCTGCTGAGCGGGGGCCTGGACTCCAGCGCGGTGGCCGCCGTCGCCCAGCAGCTCTCCCCGCAACGGCCCGTGTTGACCTTCAGCGCGGGGTTCGAACAGCACGACTTCGACGAGAGCGCCCACGCCCGCTCGGTGGCCCGGCATCTAGGCACCGAGCACCACGTCGTCCGTATCGGCGGACGCCAACTCGCCGACGTGGTGGAGTCGGAGTACGCCCGGGCCGACGAACCCCTGGCCGATCCCTCCCTGCTGCCCACCCGCATCGTCTGCCGGACGGCACGGCAGCACGTCCGCGGCGTGCTCACCGGGGACGGCGCCGACGAACTGCTCCTCGGCTACCGGTACTTCCAGGCCGAGCGGGCGATCGAGATGCTGCTGCGGCTGATGCCGGCCCCCCGGCTGGAGGCCCTGGTGCGAACCCTCGTACGCAGGCTGCCCGCGCGGTCCGGGAATCTGCCTGTCGCCGCGGCCCTCGGGCTGCTGGCGCGCGGGCTGCGCGCGGCACCCGAGCACCGCTTCTACCTGTCCACTGCTCCCTTCGGCCCGGCCGAACTGCCCGGCCTGCTGCGCCCGGACGCCCATGCGGCCCTGGCCGGGCACGACCCCTTCGCCGAGGTCTCCAGGCTCCTGGACGGCCAGCCCGGCCTGACGGGCGTGCAGCGCAGCCAACTCGCCGTCGTCGCCCACTTCCTGCGCGATGTGATCCTCACCAAGACCGACCGCGGCGGCATGCGCAGCGCCCTCGAACTGCGCTCTCCCTTCCTCGACCTGGACCTCGTCGAGTACGGCAACGCGCTCCCCACCTCGCTGAAACTGCGCCGCTTCACCGGCAAGTACCTGTTGCGCCGGGTCGCCGCCGACTGGCTGCCGACCGACATCGTGCGGCGCACCAAGCTCGGGTTCCGCGCCCCGCTGGCCGCCTTGCTGCGCCACGAGTTGCGCCCGCTGCTGCTGGACACGCTCTCCTCGTCCGCGCTGGACCGCGGCGGGCTGTTCGACGCCCGTGCCGTACGGCTGCTGACCGACGACCACCTCAGCGGCCGCCGCGACACCTCACGCAAGCTGTGGGCGCTCCTGACGTACCAGCTCTGGTACCAGGCGCTCCCCACGCACACCCCGTCCCCTGCATGCCTCGATCTCACCGAGGAGCCCCACCGTGCGCCCTGACCGTCCGCACATACAGGTGCTGTCCCCCCGGACCTGGGGGGAGTTCGGCAACTACCTCGCCGCCACCCGGTTCTCCCGGGTGCTGCGCGGCGCCGTCGACGCGGAAGTGACACTGCTGGAAGCGGAACCGATCCTGAACTGGCTGGGCGAGGCCGGTGCCGCGATCCGCACGATCTCCCTGGAGAGCCCGGACGCGACCGTCCGCACCCAGCGCTACATGGCCCTGATGGCCTCTCTCCAGGAACGTTTCCCCTCCGGGTTCGAGACCGACCCCACCTCGGAGCAGATCACCGAACTGGCGCCACTCACCGAGCACTTGCGCTCCACCGCCCCGGACATCGTGGTCGGCACGAAGGGCTTCGTGGCACGGCTGTGCGTGGCGGCGGTACGGCTGGCGGGACTGCGCACCCGGGTGGTCAGCCATGTCACCAACCCGGGACTCCTCCAGCTGCCACTGCACCGCAGCCCGCATCCCGACCTGACGCTGGTGGGTTTCGCCTGGGCGAAGGACCACCTCCTCGCACAGACCGGCGGCGATCCGGACCGGGTGCAGGTGGTGGGACCGCTGGTCGCCCAGCACGATCTACGAGACTTCATGACCAGCGAGTCGGCCGCTCCGTCGGCCGGCCCCTGGGGCGGGGACGCCGACTCCGGCCGCCCCCGGCTGATCGTCTTCTGCAACCGCGGCGGAGACGTCTACCTGGAGTTGGTGCACCACATCGCCGCACACCTTCCGGACACCGACCTGGTGTTCGTCGGCTACGACGACCCCGACCTCGCGCGCCGCGCCGCCGCCGGCGCCGAACGGCTCAAGCACTGGCGCTTCCACAGCCGACTCACCCAGGCCGAGTACTTCGACTACATCGACCGCGCGTCCAGATCGCCGTACGGACTGCTCGTCTCGAAGGCGGGCCCCAACACCACGCTCGAAGCGGCCTACTTCGGGATCCCGGTGCTCATGCTGGAGTCGGGGCTGCCGATGGAGCGGTGGGTGCCGGGGCTGATCCACGAACACCGGCTCGGCCGGGCCTGCGCGACGCCCGACGACCTGTTCCACACCGTCGACGACTGGCTGACTCACCCGTCGGCGATCGAGGACCACAAGAAGGCCGCGATCGGCTTCGCCGAGTCCGTGCTCGACCAGGAGGCGGTGGCCCGCCGGATCGGGGCCGCCATGCGGCCCCTGCTGGACGCCCGGTGAAGCCCCGCATCCGGCTCGTCGCCACGCCCGACGGGGTCCGGGCCGAGGGCGACAAGGAGGCACGGCTCGGGCACGTCCTCGGCGGGGACCCGCTGGCCGAGGGTGCGCCGCCCGAGGGCGTCTTCGCCGCCTGGAAGTGGGACGGCGAACGCCTCCTCGCCCGCAACGACCGGTACGGCATGCACCCGCTCCACTACCGCGCCGACGCCGACTCCCTGACCCTGTCCCCCGATCCGCTCGCCCTGCTCCTGCCCGGCGAGAGCGCCGAACTCGACGACGACGCGCTGGCCGTCTTCATCCGGCTGGGCTTCTTCCTCGCCGAGGACACCGCCTTCACCGCGATCCGTGCGCTGCCCCCCGCCGCCACACTGACCTGGACCCGCGACGGGCCCCTGATCCGTTCGCCCGCACTCCCCGTGCCGGGTCCCGCGGCCCTCACACAGGCCGACGCCGTGGACGGCTTCGTCGAGTTGTTCCGCGCCGCCGTTGCCCGTCGGCTGCCCGCGGAACCGTACGTCCTGCCGCTCAGCGGTGGCCGGGACTCCCGGCACATCCTGCTGGAGCTCTGCCGCCAGGGCGCCACGCCGCGGCTGTGCGTCAGCGGCGCGAAGTTCCCGCCCGACCCGGGTGCCGACGCCCGCGTCGCCGCCCACCTCGCCGAACGCCTCGGCCTGCCCCACCGCACCGTCGCCCGGCCGCGCTCGCAGTTCCGCGCCGAACACACCGCCAACCCGGCACAGGGCATGGGCACCCTGGACGGCGCCTGGACGCTGTCCCTGCTGGCCTTCCTGCGCCGCCACAGCGGCCTCTGGTACGACGGGATCGGCGGTGGCGAGCTCGCGCAGAACCCCAGCATCACGCTGATCAGGAAGAACCCGTACGACGTGACGGACCTGCCGGGGCTCGCGGACCGGCTGCTGGCCGCCGGCCGCACCGGAGCGCACGTCGAGCACCTCCTGGGACCCCGGACCCGCGTGCTGTGGAGCCGGGAACGGGCCCGCGACCGGCTCGTGCGCGAACTGGCCCGGCACGCCGACGCCGCCTTCCCGCTCGGCTCGTTCTTCTTCTGGAACCGGACCCGGCGGTCCATCGCCCTCGCCCCTTTCACGCTGGGCGACGACCACGCGGTGATCCACACCCCCTACCTCGACCACGCACTCGTCGACCACCTCGCCTCGGTGCCGCACCGCTTCCAGATCGACGGCACCTTCCACGACCAGGCGCTGCACAGGGCGTTCCCGGAACACGCCGGACTGGGCTTCGCCTCGGCCGTTCCGCAACGGCACGGGCTCGTCCTGGTCGGGCACCGGCTGGCGTACCTCACCCGGCTGCTCGGCCACACCCTGCACAGCGAACGGGACTGGTGGCACAGCCGCGACCGGATCCTGCAACGGCTCCTGGCCGCGGGCCGCGGCCCGAGGGCACCGCAGCGGGTCAGCCGACTCCAGCCGCTGGCCCTCTACCTGCTCCAGCTGGAGTCCCTCGCGGCCGGAAGAACCGCCTGAGTCCGGACGACAACAGCGCCCGAACGACCCCAGAAGGAGGGGACATCATGCGGAAGACACTGCCCGTCATCAGTACCGGTGCGGCGTCGGGGACCGCGTCGGGCGGCTGCTCGACGGCCGTCACCAATGCACCGGCCCGCCCCGGCCTGCCGCGCTGGCGCAAGCGGAACCTGCGGATCGCGCTGGTCCGCCACCACGACCTGTGCCTCAACACCCGTCAGATCACCCAGATCCAGAAGCGGGCCGGCGTCCTGCCGCACCTCGGACTGGGCTACATCCACACCGCTCTGAAGTCGGCCGGCTTCCACAACGTCATCCAGGTCGACACCCCCGCCCTCGGCCTGGACAGCGAGGGTCTGCGCAAGCTGCTCGCCGACTTCGAACCGGACCTGGTCGGCGTCAGCACCACCACACCCGGCCTGCCCGGCGCCGTCGAGGCCTGCCAGGCGGCCAAGAGCACCGGCGCCAAGGTCATCCTCGGCGGCCCGCACAGCGAGGTCTACGCGCGCGAGAACCTCTTCCACGACTGCATCGACTACGTCGGCGTCGGCGAAGGCATCACGATCATGCCGGAGCTGGCCGAGGCGATGGAGCAGGGCGACAAACCGGAGGGCATCCGCGGCCTGGTCACCCGCGAACACGACGGCGGCGCCGCCCCGATGGTGAACCTGGAGGAGGTCGGCTGGCCCTCCCGCGATGGCCTGCCCATGAACAGCTACTACTCGATCATGGCTCCCCGGCCGTTCGCGACGATGATCTCCAGCCGCGGCTGCCCCTTCAAGTGCAGCTTCTGCTTCAAACAGGCCGTCGACAAGAAGTCGATGTACCGCTCCCCCGAGGACGTCGTCGGGGAAATGACGGAGCTCAAGAACCGGTGGGGGGTGAAGGAGATCATGTTCTACGACGACGTGTTCACCCTGCACCGCGGCCGGGTCCGGGAGATCTGCGCGCTGATCGGCGAACAGGGCCTGAAGGTGCGCTGGGAGGCGCCGACCCGCGTGGACCTGGTGCCGGAACCGCTGCTGAAGGCGATGGCCGGGGCGGGCTGTGTGCGGCTGCGGTTCGGCATCGAGCACGGCGACTCGGAGATCCTCAAGCGGATGCGCAAGGAGAGCGACATCGAGAAGATCGAACGGGCCGTCACCTCCGCCCACGAGGCGGGCATCAAGGGCTTCGGCTACTTCATCGTCGGCTGGCTAGGCGAGACCCGGGAGCAGTTCCGCGCCACCGTCGACCTCGCCTGCCGCATCCCTCTGGACTACGCGAGCTTCTACACCGCGACCCCGCTCCCGGGCACCCCGCTGCACACCGAGTCCGTGGAGGCGGGGCAGATACCCGCCGACTACTGGGACCGGTTCGTGCAGGGTGAGTTCGACGCGCGGATCGGCTATCTGGTGCCCGACGCCCAGCGCCGTGCCCAGGCCGCCTACCGCGCGTTCTTCCTGCGCCGCTCCATGGCGAAGCCGCTGCTGTCCCACATGGCCTCGACCGGCCAGTGGCGCAACACGCTGGACGGTCTGCGCAGCCTGGCCCGGTCGACCTCCAACACCGACCGTGACTTCTGAGACCACCCGCCCGGCCGCGTCCGTGCGACCGGGCCCTCCCGTCCGTCTCAACGCGCCGCTGCCGGCCCACGGCCGGCAGCGGCGCGGCGAACCGTTCCTCACCCACCACATCCGCAGGACCATGGCCCGCGGCTTCCGCCCGCCGCCGTCCTGGTCGGTGCCGGTGCGGTACTTCCTGCCCGACGGTCCGTCGGGCGAAGCGACCCCGCTCCCCGGTGCCCGGTCCGCCGCCGACGCCCTGCGTACCGGCTCCCCCGCCCTCGCCCTGATCGCCCCGACCTACGTCTCCCGCGGCACCCTCGCCGAGCAGGCGGAACGCCTCGACGCCCTGCTCGACCGAGTCGCCGAGCTGACCGAGGACCATCCGGACACGCCCGCTGTGCTGTTCGTGGGCATGCAGTGGTCCTCGGACACGGAGGAGGGCGAGTCCGTACGGCGGCTGCGGGCGCTGCTGCTCCGGGCCCGCACCCGGCTGCCGCACGTGCCCGTGTGCGGCCTCTCCCTGCCCGGTCCCGGCAAGCCCCGCACCCTCAACGCCGCGATCGAGGTGGCCGAACTGCTCGGCTGCACGGGCGTCGGCTGGGTCGACGACGACGTGACCCTGGACCCGGGCTGTCTGTCGCGACTGGTGCGGGACTTCCTGGCGGCCGGCTGCCGGGGCGCGGTGGGCGCCACGAAGATCCCGCACACCAAGGAGTTCGCCACCTCGCGACTGCTGGCCCGTGCCAAGGCGATCGCAGCGCCCGCGACCAACTACCCGCACGGCTGCTGCATCCTGGTGGCCACCGACGTCCTGTCCGGCGGCATGCCCGGCCGCTACGTCTCCGACGACGGCTACGTCTGCTTCCGGCTCCTCGATCCCGACCTGCCGGATCCACTCGCACGGCTGCGCCTCGTACCGGACGCCCGCTGCCACTACTACGTCGCCGGTCCCGCGGGCGAGACCCGCCGCAGGATCCGCAGGCTCCTCCTCAACCACCTCGTCGACCTCGCCGACTGGCCGCTGCCCGTGGTCCGGCACTACTTCCGCCACATCCTGTTCGCCGGTCTGTGGCCACTGACCGGCTTCGACGGCACCGGAGGACGGCGGCGCGGCATCCAGAACTCTCTGATCAAGTGGCTCTACTTCACCTGGTTCGCGGGGGTGGGGACGGAGCTGTACCTGCGCGGGCTGACCGGTCGGCCGCTGCGTGCAGTCGAGTGGGCCCCGTATTCGGCCGTACACCCCCTCACACCCGCTGACCAGGAGCGTTGATGAAGGTACTTTCTCTCCATTCCGCCGGTCACGACACCGGCGTCGGCTACTTCGAGGACGGCCGGCTGCTCTTCGGCATCGAGACCGAACGGCTCACCCGCGTCAAGCACGACTACCGTTCCGACATCGCGCTGCAGCACGTGCTGTCCCAGGAGTGCGTGGACACCGACGGGATCGACCTGGTGGCGGTCAGCACCCCCGTCCGCAGTGCCCTGCTGCGGATCCCGGACCTGGACCAAGCGATGGAACGGATCAACGCCGGCGCGCCCCACCACCGGACCACCTGCGACCTGCTCGGCCGGCGTGTCGACTGCGTGGTCGTCACGCACGAGCTCTCGCACGCCGCGCTCGCCGCCCACTACGCGGGCCACGAGACCGGCACCCTCGTGCTGGTCAACGAGGGCCGCGGACAGCTCACCCGCAGTTCCCTGTTCCGGGTCGAGGAGGACCGCCTGGAGTGGATCGCGAAGGATCCGCTGCCCTGGTACGGCAACGGCTTCGGCTGGACCGCGATCGGCCACCTCCTGGGCTTCGGCAAGAGCCCCAGCGTCGCCGGCAAGGTGATGGCGCTCGGCGGCTACGGGCAGCCGGACGCCCGCATACGCGAGCAGTTGCAAGGGGTCGATCCCCGCGTGATGCACGACCTGGAACTGGCCGAGCGGGTACGCGCCGAACTCGCCGAACGCCCCGAGTTCCACCCCGAGTTCGAGACGGCGGCACACGTCGTCGCCACCTTCCAGGAACTGTTCACCGAAGCCGTGCACGACGTGCTCGACCAACACGTCACCCGCACCGCCACGGGGGTGGGGCCCATCGCCCTCGGCGGCGGCTGCGCACTGAACATCGTCGCCAACTCGTCGCTGCGCGAGGCCTTCGGCCGCGACATCGCCGTACCGCCGGCCTGCGGCGACGCGGGCCACCTGGCGGGCGCCGGCATCTACGCCCTCACCTACGTGCTGGGCCAGAGGCCCGAACCTCTCAGCGTGTACGGCAACGGCACCGGCGAGCCCCGCGCCGATGTCCTGGCCGCCCTGGACACCTCGGGACTGAAGGCCGTTCCGTACGACACCCAGGCGGTCACCCGGCTGCTCGCGGACGGCGGTGTGGTGGCCTTGACGGAGGGGGCGGCCGAACTCGGGCCGCGGGCGCTCGGACATCGCTCGCTGCTGGGCAGCCCGGCCGCCTCCGGAATGCGCAAGCGGATGAGCGAGAAGCTCAAGCAGCGGGAGTGGTACCGACCGCTGGGAGCGGTGATGCGCGACGAGCGTTTCGCCGAGCTCTACCCGGGCGGCCGGCCGTCCCCGTACATGCTCTTCGAGTACCAGCTGCCGGAAGGCACAGCGCCGGAGGCCCGGCACATCAACGGGACCTGCCGGATCCAGACCCTGGGTGCCGACCAGCCGCGGTTGCACGGGCTGCTCGCCTCCTTCGAGGCGCAGACCGGTGTCCCGGCCCTGATCAACACCTCGCTCAACGGCCCCGGCCGGGCCATCGCGCACACCGCCCGGCACGTGCTGGACGACTTCGCGCACAGCGACGTCGACCTGTTCGTCTTCGACGACGTGATGGCCTACCGGAGCGAGCCCCGGTAGGCCGTCGGCCGACGGTCAGTGCACGAGGTGCCGAGGCAGCAGCCGGTCCAGAACGTCGTCGGTGTACAGGCCGACGACGGGGACCAGCCCCGAGGAGGCCGGCTGCTCCCGGACCGCGTCCAGCGCCTGGGCGCGCAGCCGCTCCAGCAGCGCCTCGACGTCCTGTGCGGGCACCGCCCCGGTGCGCATCAGATGACCGAGGTTTCCCTCCCGCTCGCCATTGCGGTCGTAGTCCGTCAGGTCGTCGGCGATCGTGATGATCGTGCCGAACGCCTCGGCGAACCTCCTCGCGGGGTCGACGGACCTCTCCTCCCGACCGCAGATCGCGGAGAGCGAGCCGTAGCAACCGAGGAAGGTGGCTCCGTAGGTGCTGGCGTTGGCGCACCACTCGTCAAGGTTCTCCGCGCGGTGGCTCTTGGTGCGGATCTGGCCGGTGCAGACCGCGGTGAAGTCGTGTTCGAGCACATCGGTCACGGCGCGGGCGTCCGCGGCGAGTTCGCACATCTCGCGCAGCGCCGTCAGGTGCAGGTGCAGGCACAGACAGGCGAGTTCGACGCGGTTGAGCCCGGTGTCGTCGTCCATGAGGTCGTCGAGCAGCTTCATGGCCACGATGTCCATGGCCAGCGCCCGGGCCACCGCGGTGCGCCGCTCCGGTTCGGTGACCCACTCGGTGAGGAAGTGCGGCACCCTCAGGTACAGGCGCAACGCCGCGGTGTGCGCCACGAGTTCGGGGGAACCGCCGTTGCGGGCCACGAAGTCGGTGACATGGTCGCGGTTAGCGGCCTCTGTGACCAGCATGGACGTGGTGTAGGCCTCGGGCAGCACCGCGGTCACGGCCGGTCCGCCGTGATCTCGGCGAGCGTCGATCGCCAGTCGCCGTGTTCCAGCGCCCCGGCGAAGCCCACATAGTCGGCGCCCGCCTCCAGGTACGCGGTGACGTGCTCCCGTCGGCGGACGTTGCCGCTGACGAACAGGATCTGGTCGGGATGGAGCTGCCGCCGGAAGTGACGGACCACGTCGGCGGGGACCTGGGCGTAACGGGAGTACAGGTACACCATGTGGAAGCCGAAGCTGCGGGTGACCGCGATGTACCGGTCGATCTGTTCGGGGCTCGTGGTGGCCACCGGCACCGTGCCGAGCAGGTCTCCCGTCTTGTGGTCCTCGCCGAAGGTGAGGGCGACGGTGAGCAGGAGTTCCGGCCAGTCCTCGCGGTCGGCCCGGCCGGGCAGGTTGATCAGGGTCTCCAGGTAGCTCTTCCACACGTAGTAGTCGTCACGGGAGCCGAGCAGCGCGGGCAGGATGACGGCGTCGGCGCCCCGGGCCAGCGGAAAGCCGAAACCCTTCCGCGGCGGGAAGTGCAGTAGCACCGGCAGCGAGCTGACCTCTTTGATCGCCGCGACGTACGGGTCCATGCGGGACTCGAACGACTCGTAGTCGGTACTGGCGAGGATGAGGGCGGGACAGCCGAGGTCGTCCAGGATCTTCGCCTTCTCCACGGCCTCGGCCTGCGGCACCTTGAACGGGTCGATGATGTGGACGGGCCCCCGCTCGTGACCCCGCAGCCGCCCGAGGACCGCTCCTGGGCCCAGCAGGGGTGGTACGGCCGGGACTTCCGTGCGCTGGACCAACTGCGGTGACGTTTTCACCAGCGTTCCCCCTCGTTGTCCGGTCGTGGCGCGCTGCGCGCCGTCATGCAAGGTCCGCGCTCGGCTCGGCCGCCGCCGAAGTCACCGTCACGGTGCTCGCCCTGGCCAGCGCGGCCACGACGGACGCGGTGGTGTAGAGCGCTTTCGTGTCCAGGACGACGGAGCCCAGCGCGGCCTTGCCGCGCCGCCCGCGTTCCCAGTGCTCACGTGCGTCGGGGTCGAACTCCATCGGGCCGGGCACCCGGCACCATGCGGACGGCCGCCAACTGCCTTCCTTCTCCTGCGAGTCGGTCAGGTAGGAGACCGCCCGGCGGACGGCATCACGGCCCTCCGGCAACTCGCCGGCCAGCACGGCACGCAGGGCGAATGCGGTGGCGAAGGCGGAGCCCTCCGGCTCCCACTCGGTACGCACGGCACCGTCCGCACCGATTCTGGCGGCGGCCCAGCGGGCGGCTGCCCGTGCCTCGGGACGGTCCCCGGCCGGTCGGCCGTCGGCGAGCGCCTCGGCCGCCAGCGCGGTGGGGTACTCGCGATCCGGCCACCAGTAGGCGGGCCACGATCCGTCCGGCCGCTGGATCTCCCGGAGTCTGCTCAACAGCCGCTCATGCACGGGCAGTTGCAGCAGCCCGGCGGCGGCCGAGGTCACACACGCATGACTGGCGTACCAGGCGTCCCAACGGGGGGCCACCCGGTCCAGGAAGGGTGAGGCGATCTGCGGCAGATAGCTGGAGATGCCACCGTCCTGCTGAAGGTGCGCCGCGACGAAGCGGTATCCCTCGTCCGCGCGGAGGTCGTCCTCGGCTCCCAGCGCCTCGGCCAGTCGCAGGACCCAGGAAGTGATGTCGGCGTCACCGGGAACCTGGGGGCAGTAGCCCCAGCCGTCCGACGGGCCGCGGGCCTGTCTCAGCAGCTCCCAGGCGGACACCGCCGCCAATCGCCCGGGGCCTTCGGGTAATTCCGCGAGTGAGGCACCGACAAAGGCAGTGGCCCAGAACTGGCCTGGGCCACGGACTTCGTAGTCGTTCCACCAACCGTCCGCATCACGTGCGGTCCGGAGGAATTCCGTTGCCCTCGAAAGGGCTTGTTCGGCTGATTCGCCGAGGGGTAATCGCTGTGCACCGTTCACGAATCTCTCCTTTCTGGGGAGAGGCGACGAGCCGGGCCACCGTACCGACGCGTGGACACGCACCGGCAGGACGATTCCCCAACCCTACACGCGTTCGTATCGGCGAGACAGAGTCACTTTCCTCCGGCCCTCCGCACGGACTCGCGGCGGATTCACACGAATTGCATGTGGGTACGCCTCCGCAATCGCACCGACATGACGCCGCCGCTCGCCAGGACCAGCAGCGCGGTCACCACGACGGCATGCGTCGCGCCCGAGACGAGGGAACCGCTGCCGGCTCCGTCGACGGCGTACGTGATGATCTCCCGGGTCGACCAGAAGGGCAGTACCTTGGCGGCGTCCTTGGCCGGGTCGATCACCATCTGGGCGCCGATGACGGAGATAAGCAGCAGGCTGCCCTCCAGGTCCCGGGGCACGGCGAGGCCGAGCAGCAGCCCGAGCGGGACCGCCACCAGAGTGGTCAGCACCAGTTCCAGGGCGACCGCCTGGGGGTTCGCCACGTCCTGGTCCACGATCACGACCACGGCGTACAGCGCGGAGATCAGCAGCCCGGCCGTGAGGAGGGCGATCATGCGGCCCAGGTACAGATGCCGGGGTCGGAAGCCGGACAGGGTGAGCCGGGACTCGATCTCCCGGCCGCCGACGGCCGAGAAGAGCGCTGCGGTACTCACCGCGAACCCGACGCCCAGGCTGGCGAACCGGATGGCCTGGCCGGGCTGGTCGTGCCGACCGAGATAGAACACCAGCGGCACGAGGAGGAGCAGGCCCAGCACTCCACGCCGGCGCAGCAGTTCACGCAGTGTCATCTCGGCCATGCGCAGGGTCCGGTTCATCGGCCCGCCTCCTGCTTCTTCGGGCTGAGGTCCAGCACATGGTCGACCTGGTCGAGCTGGTTGAGCATGTGGGTCACGACGACGATCGCCTTGCCCTGGTCGCGCCAGCCCCAGACGTTCTGCCAGAAGTCCACGTAGGACCCCCGGTCGAAGCCCTGGTAGGGCTCGTCGAGCAGCAGGACATCCGGGTCGCCGAGGGCGGAGAGGACGACGTTCAGCTTCTGCCGGGTACCACCCGACAGGTCCTTGGCCAGGGTGCCCCGGGCGACCTGCCAGTCGATCTTGGAGGCGAGTTCGCGCCCCCGGCGGTCGGCGTCCCGGCCGCCCATGCCCCGGCCCGTGCCGAACAGCGTGAAGTGCTCGCGCGGCGTGAGGAAGCCCATGACACCGGCGTTCTGGGGGCAGTAGCCGAGGCGTCCGGAGATGGTCACCCGGCCCTCATCAGGGGCGAGCAGCCCGGCACAGATCTTGAGCATGCTGGACTTGCCGGCTCCGTTGCTGCCCACGATCGCCGCGACCTCGCCCGCGCGCACGACGAGGTCGATGCCGTCGAGGACGCGGCGGCGGCCATAGCTCTTCACGATCCCGTGCGCGTTCAGCAGGACGTCCCGCCCGGACGACGGCCCGGACGTCCCGCCCAACTGCTGTTCCGCACGTGCGGAATACCTCATGTGTGACACCTTCTTCCTTCCGCCGCCCGCGACGAATGGCGCGGAATGCTGTGCCGTTAGCCTGCCACAGAGCGGCGAGCGGGCCGCACACACCACCGACACACAGGGTGGGGGCGGAAATATCCGGCCGACCATTTTCGGCCGTTTCCCTGATGCCGTCCAAGAGGAACTCCGCGCGACGGCAGCGGAATTCGGCCAGGCCACCATCCGATTCCCGCACGTCCGCCCTGACGATTCACCGAACCGGTGCAACCGGAACGCAGGCATTTCGGCCATCGGCCCGGAACAGGACGGCTGTCTTGTGATCACTTCAAGGCGCCGGTTAGAGTACGCCCCGTCGAAATCAGCACACTCCGCACATTGTGCTGCACGCACGTCGACAGGGAATTCCCCTTCGTCCGCCGATATCTGACGAAGGGCCGGAACGGGTGGTGCACGGGTCGGCCGGCGAAGGGACGCGGATGCTCGGGGGCACCGGAAGCGGGCGCACATGGTGGCAACGCACCGTGGCCCGCGGCTTCGACCCCCTGCCCCCACCGGACGCCCCGGTGACACTGGTCAGGCTGGGAGATGTCCAGCAGGAACCGGCGGACCTGGAGACGGAACTGCCCTCCGGTGGACTCGGGGTGCTGCTGCCCACATACGTGGCGCGCTGCGATCTGACGGCCCACGAGACCGCGCTGCGTCATCTCCTCCACGCTCTCGACGACGTACGGGAGACCCGTCCCGGGCTGCCCCTGACGATCTGGCTGGGCATGCAGTACGGCGCCGGCGAGCAGGCGGAGGCCGTCGAACGGCTTCGCAGGCTGACCAGGGCCGCCCCCGTACCCGTCATCGGGTTCGCACTGCCGGGCCGGGGGAAACTCCGGACGGTCAACACGGCGCTCAGGCTGTCCGAGCGGCTCGGTCACACCGGCTGGCTGTGGACTGACGACGACGTCGAGTTCAGCCCCGGCTGTCTCGCCCGGCTCGTCGACCGCTTCCACGAACGCGACTGCGCCGGCGCGGTCGGCGCCCACCTCGTGGCCCTGCCCCGCGCGTCGGCCGCGTCGCGGACCATGGACCGTATTTCCGGCGTCACCGTGCCGCCGGGCTCCTACCCCGCGGCGGCCTGCATGCTCGTCGCGGCCGACGTCGTGGCCGATGGCATCCCGGCCCGCCGGCTCGCCGACGACGGCTATGTGCTCTTCGAACTCCTCGACCCCGACGCGGCCGACCCGCTGCACGACCTGGAAGTACTGCCCGACGCCCGGGGCAGCTTCTACCGGGTCACCCGGACCCACGACACACTGCGCCGGCTGCGTCGGTCCCTCTACAGCCATGTGACGTGCACGGCCGACTACCCGTGGGCGACCGCGCGGACCTACCTCACCGGCACCCTGTTCCACGGCCTGTGGCCGCTCGCCGCCTGGGACGGCAGCGGCGGCCCCGTACGGGGACTGAAGCGCTGGACCGTCAAGGCCGTACACCTGACCTGGTTCTGCTCGGTCGCCGCGAGCCTCGCCGTACGGGGCGCGGCGGGCCGCCCGCTGCGGCATGTGCCGTGGGGCGACGACGGCGATTTCATGAGCCCGGCCGCCGAGGGACGGCCCGCGGCGGCACGCACCGGACCCTGACACGGGACGGCCGCCCGGCACGGCGGCCGTCCGCACGCCACCACAGGCGGCTGCCCGCTGCGGCGGCCCGGAATGGAGACGCCGTGCGGACATCGGCACACAAGGAGGCGGCGGTCACCGTCGTCCTGCCTCACTACGACTGCGCCGACTACCTGGGCGCGGCGGCGGCCTCGGTCCTCGCCCAGGACCGGACCGACCTCCGCCTGATCGTGGTCGACGACCGCTCCCCCGACGAGACATGGACGGCCGCCCTGCGTCCGTACGCCGACGACCCTCGTCTGACCGTGCTGCGCACCTCCGAGAACGTCGGCCATCTGCGCATCAAGAACAAGGTCCTGGAACGCGTGGACACCCCGTACGTCGCCTTCCAGGACGCCGACGACATCAGTCTGCCGGGACGGCTGCGCCATCAACTCGCCGTACTGGAACGGGACAAGGCCGACCTGGTGGGCTGCGCCTACGAGTACATCGACGCCGCGGGCCAGAGCACGGGCCGCCGCCGGATGCCGCGCAACGGCAACCTGTGGATGCGCCTCGGCCGTTCGACTGTGGTGCTGCACCCGTCGTCGGTCGTGCGCCGCGAGGTGCTGGAGCGGCTCGGCGGCTTCGACGGCACGGTCCGGCTGGGCGCGGACACCGACTTCCACCTCCGGGCGGCCCGGCTGTACCGGTTGCGCAGTGTGCGCCACGTCCTTTACCGCTACAGGATCTGGCCCCAGTCGCTGACCCAGGCGCCGGAGACGGGCTTCGGGTCCGCGGAACGCAGCTCCTACACACGGGCCATGAACGCCCAGGAGCGCCGCCGCCGTGAGGCGACGACCCGCGAGGAGCTGCTGCCCCTACTGGTCGCGCCGCCCAACGACATCGACTTCACGCTGGACCCGGTCGCAGTGGGCGGGTGACGGGTGTCCGGCGTGGAACCGACCCTGCCCGAGATCGGCGTGGTCGTCGCGGCACCCGGGGGCGAGTGGGAACCCGCGGTGCACAGCCTGCTGCGTCAGTCCCTGCCCCCCGCCGCGGTCACGGTGGTCACCCCGGCGGACCCGCCGCCGGACCAACTGCCGGACCCACGCCTGCACTTCGCGCGCTGCACGTCCGAAACCGCCGCCGAGGTCTGCGTCGAGGCCGCGCGTGCCACCCGGACTCCCTACGTCGCCTTCCTCCACGGCCGCGACGAGGCGCTCCCGGACTGGCTGCGCCACCTGGCCGGGGCGGCTCGCGACGATGCGGGCCTCGTCCAGTGCGGCACGCTCCGGCTGCGGGCGGACGCGTTGGTCGAGGGCATCACCCTGACGCCCGGCCTCGACGGTGCCGCGTACGCCGTGCGCCGCGATCTGCTGCGCACGTCGGGCCGTCGGGCGGCGCGGGTCATGGTGCCGCGACTTCTGGTGCGACGCCGCACCGACGACACCGCCGCCACCGTGTCCGCCGCCCGGGCCGCGGGGGCCCACCTCGTACAGGACACCCACCTGTCCTCTTCCACCCACGCGCCTTCCGTGGACGTGTCCGGACGCGGGCGGACCCCGGACCTCGTCTCCGTCGTGATCCCCGTCCGCGACGGCGCGCTCACGCTCCCGGCACAGCTGCGTGCGCTCGCGTCCCAGATCTATACCGCCCCCTGGGAGGTCCTCGTCGTCGACAACGGCTCGACCGACGCGACGCGCGAGGTGGCGGAGAAGGCCCGCCCCGACCTGCCCGGCCTGCGGATCGTCGACGCCCACGAGCGCCCCGGCGAGGGCTACGCCCGCAACCGCGGAATCGCCGCCGCCCGCGGTGACTTCATCGCCTTCTGCGACGCGGACGACGTCGCCGACCCCGGCTGGCTCGCCGGGCTGGCCGCGGCCGCCCCGGACGCCGACCTCATCGGCGGCAGCCTGGACAGCAGTGTGCTCAGCCCCACGTACGCCGACGAGCAGCCGATGCCGATGACCCAGCAGACGGACTTCCTGCCCTTCGCGCGAGGCGCCAACTGCGCCGTCTGGAAAGACGTGTTGACGACGATCGGCGGCTGGGACGAGAGCTACCGGGGCGGCGGCGAGGACATGGACCTGTCCTGGCGGGCCCACCTGTGCGGCTTCCGGGTCGACTACGCGCACGACGCCCGCATGCACTACCGGCTGCGCGCCGAGCTCTCCACCCTGGCCCGGCAGAAGTGGAACTACGGCAGGTCCGGCGCCCGCCTGTACGCCGCCTACCGCCACGCCGGCTTCGAGCGCCGCGACAACCGGACGGTCCTCATGAACTGGTCCTGGCTGCTCCTGCACACCTCCGACCTCGCCCACTCCCCGAGCCTGCGCCGCCGGTGGATCCGCTACGGTGCCCGCCTGTCCGGCTTCCTGGCCGGCAGCGCGGAACAGGGCGTCAGATACCTCTGACGCCCGCGTGCCACCGTGCTTCCCACCCGGCCACGACAACTGCGACCGCGCCCAGGACGAGGCGGGTCACCTTCCGGGCGCCGAGACGGGCCGTCCTCAGGGCCGCCCCAGCCGGACTTTGCATGATCATGCGTAATCATGCATACTCTTCCCATGTCTAAGGTCCTCACCTCCCTGCCCACCGGCGAGCGCGTCGGTATCGCCTTCTCGGGCGGACTCGACACCTCGGTCGCGGTCGCCTGGATGCGCGACAAGGGCGCCGTCCCGTGCACGTACACCGCCGACATCGGTCAGTACGACGAGCCCGACATCGCCTCGGTGCCCGGCCGCGCGCAGGCCTACGGTGCGGAGATCGCGCGCCTGGTCGACTGCCGGGCCGCGCTGGTCGAGGAGGGCCTGGCCGCGCTCACCTGCGGCGCTTTTCACATCCGCTCGGGCGGACGCGCGTACTTCAACACGACCCCCCTCGGCCGTGCCGTCACCGGCACACTCCTGGTGCGGGCGATGCTGGAGGACGACGTACAGATCTGGGGCGACGGCTCGACCTTCAAGGGCAACGACATCGAGCGGTTCTACCGCTACGGCCTGCTCGCCAACCCGCACCTGCGGATCTACAAGCCCTGGCTGGACGCGGACTTCGTGACCGAGCTCGGTGGCCGCAAGGAAATGTCGGAGTGGCTGCTCGCACACGGCCTGCCCTACCGGGACAGCACGGAGAAGGCGTACTCCACCGACGCCAACATCTGGGGTGCCACCCACGAGGCCAAGACGCTGGAGCACCTGGACACCGGCGTGGAGACCGTCGAGCCGATCATGGGCGTGCGGTTCTGGGACCCCGAGGTCGAGATCCTCACCGAGGACGTGACGATCGGCTTCGACCAGGGCCGCCCGGTGACGATCAACGGCAAGGAGTTCGACTCCCCCGTCGACCTGGTCATGGAGGCCAACGCCATCGGCGGCCGGCACGGCCTCGGCATGTCCGACCAGATCGAGAACCGCATCATCGAGGCCAAGAGCCGCGGCATCTACGAGGCCCCCGGCATGGCCCTCCTGCATGCCGCGTACGAGCGCCTCGTCAACGCGATCCACAACGAGGACACTCTCGCCCAGTACTACAACGAGGGTCGGCGCCTCGGCCGGCTGATGTACGAGGGCCGCTGGCTGGACCCGCAGGCGCTGATGGTGCGCGAGTCGCTGCAGCGCTGGGTCGGCGCGGCCGTCACCGGCGAGGTGACACTGCGGCTGCGGCGCGGTGAGGACTACTCGCTGCTCGACACCACGGGCCCGGCATTCAGCTACCACCCGGACAAGCTGTCCATGGAGCGTACCGAGGACTCGGCCTTCGGCCCGGTGGACCGGATCGGCCAGCTGACCATGCGCAACCTCGACATCGCCGACTCGCGCGCCAAGCTGGAGCAGTACGTCGGCCTCGGCCTGATCGGCACCGGCAGCCCCGCGATCGGCGCCTCCCAGGCCGCCGCGACCGGCCTGATCGGCACCATGCCGGAGATGCCCGAGGGCGGCGCCGAGGCCATCGCCTCCCGCGGCGAGGTCTCGGAGGAGGACGCGCTGCTGGACCGCGCCGCGATGGAGTCCGGCACGGACTGACCGTTCGCGGAAGTGCACCGCACCACCGGAAAGGGCCGGCTCGACGCCAACAGCGTCGAGCCGGCCCTTTGCGTTCCACACACGTGGCCGACACACATGGCAGACCAACTCGGCAGGGGTGTCAGGCGACTTCGCATTCACCTTGAAGGTTGAAATTGAGACAGCACGTGAGGGAGGTGCTGTCGCCACCTGAGTGCACTCTTCCCCAGGCATATGCAGCCCAAGGCAGTTGTGTCCTGGTCGCGGAAGTGCGGGACAAGCTTGCACACAGTGAGGATCATGGCGTGGATGATGCGAGTACCATCCGGCGTCAGCACCACACAATGCAGGAGGAGAGGTAGCTGCCATGTCCGAAGTCGAGTCAGCGACCACGGAACTCAAGACGCAGTACGCCGCTCAGGTGGCTGCGGACCTTGAGCGCAACACCAAGGAACAGGAACGTATCGGCGCCGAAGTGGCCGCGCTTCAGGAGCAGTTGAGTGCCCTGCAGCACGACCAGGCCCTGCTGGTGAACCTGCAGCGGACGCTGGGCGCCGAGAGCCTCGAAGCGGGTTCGGGCGAGGAGGAGAGTGTCACGGCAGCCAAGCCTTCGGTGCCGCGACAGGCCTCGGCCGAGACCAAGTCGGGCAGGCGCAAGAAGGCAACCGCCTCGAAGCCGAAGAAGGCGGCGGCCAAAACCCCCGAGCCGAAGGCGTCTTCACCTGCGGCGAAGCTCCCCACCCTCGTGGAGCTGATCCACAACCACCTCGGCCGGCAGTCCGAACCGCGGTCCTCCGCGGAGATCAGCACCGCGCTCACCCAGGCCCACCCCGACCGCGACATCAAGCCCAAGGTCGTGCGCACCACGGTGGAAGGGCTCGTCGCCAAGGGCCATGTCCAGCGCACCAAGCAGGGCTCGTCCGTCTTCTACACGGCGGCCGAGACCCCTGCTGCTGACAAGTCCGCGGAGCAGGAGCCGGTCACCGCCTGACCTCCGCCTTGTCCTGACGTCTGCCTTGTCGGGGTGACACGGCTGGGGTGACACGTCTCACCCCACCGTGGGGTGCGGACAGGTGGCACAGCGGCGGCCGGACACGGCCGCCGCCCGGCGGACAGCACCCCGGCCCAGCCACCACACCATGTCGGGGTCAACAGGCGGACGCGCGACGCCATGTTGACAGTGACCAGCGGAACTCACACACTCATCGGTATGACCGGACACTGGTTCGACACGACGGGGCCACTGCGCGTCCCGGATCGAACCGGGTGCGAGCGCTCAGGCCGCTAGCCGGGCAGCTGTCGAGCCCTTAGCTCGCCGCGCGCCCGCCCTGACAGTGCCGGTCTTCCTTCCTCACGGTCCGGATCGACTCCCACTTCCTCATGGCCCGGACGACTCCCGGTGCACGTTCGCACCGCGCCGCCGAACTCCTCCGTTCGCGGCAGGCGAGGGCACGTCTCCTGAACAACCTGCCGCCTGCCACCGGAAGTACACGTATGAGGTTCACGTACGAGGAGTTGGAAGCCATGACCGTCATGAGCGCCGGACCACAGCCCACACTGCGCGAGGCCCGCGTACCCGAGGGCGGGATGTACGAGGGCGCGCGCGTCCTGCGCCGCCTGCCCGAGGGGTGGGAGGAGCGCCCGTACGAACACTTCCAGGTGGTGCCCCAAGGCCGCACGATCGGGGCGGAGATACGGGGCCTCAGTCTCGCGCGGCCCTTGGGAGACGCGCTGCGCGAGGAGGTGAACCGGGCACTGCTGGAGTGGAAGGTGCTGTTCTTCCGCGGCCAGCGCCTGACATCCGCGCAGCAGCGTGACTTCGCCCGCCAGTGGGGGGAGTTGGAGACCAACCCGCTGCTCGCCCAGGGTTCCAGCGAGGATGTCGTCCGCTTCGACAAGGGCAGTGGATCCGCCCCCACCTTCGAGAACGTCTGGCACGCCGACGTGACCTTCCGAGAGCGGCCCGCGCTCGGCGCCGTGCTTCAGCTGCACGAGGTCCCGCCCTTCGGCGGGGACACCATGTGGGCCGACATGGCCGCCGCCTACGACAACCTGCCGCAGGAGGTGAAGGACCGCGTCGACGGGGCCACCGCCGTGCACGACTTCATCCCCGGCTTCGCCCGCTTCTACCCGCCCGAGCGGCTCGTACCGTTCCAGGACGCCTTTCCGCCCGTGGAGCATCCGGTGGTGCGCACCCACCCGGAGACCGGGCGGAGACTGCTCTTCGTCAACACCTCGTTCACCACCCGGATCACCGGTATGGACCGCGAGGAGAGCGACCGCCTGCTGCGCTACCTCACGCAGCAGGCCCATGTGCCGGAGTACCAGGTGCGGTTCCGGTGGCAGCCTGGCGACATCGCCTTCTGGGACAACCGCGCGACCCAGCACTACGCGGTGAACGACTACGCGCCGCACCCCCGGGTCGCGGAGCGGGTCGCCATCGCGGGCGACCGGCCGTACGCATAGCCCTGCCAACCGGCAGCGATGGGCTCCCCCCTCACCCCTCGGACACAGGTTCCTTTCGTGGCTCCATGGCCTTGAGCCAGTCCTCGACGGCGACGACATCCGCCCACTGCGGGAACAGCTTCTCGGTGAGGAACCTGTGCACCTCGGGGTCGGTGTCCAGGCAGCCGTCCGACAGGACGGTGAGGCCGAAGTCCAGGTCGTTGGCCTGGCACAGGGTGTACAGCACCACGGCACTCGTGGCGATGCCGGTGAGCACAAGGCTGTCGATGCCGCGCGCCCTGAGCACCAGGTCGAGGTCGCTGCCCGAGAACGCGCTCCCCCGCCGCTTGGTCACCACGATGTCGCCCTTCCGAGGAGCGACATCGTGGTGGATCTCGGTACCGGGATCCCCCTCGTTGAAGAGGCCGGCCTCCACGGCGGCGGTGAGCGCCCTGTTGCGCGGGCTGACTTCGGGCTGCCCCGGCCGTAACCCGATGACCACGTAGATCACGGGGATGCCCGCCGCGTGGGCGCCGTCGATCGCCCGGCGCAGGCGAGACAGATATCCGGAGCCGTCGTCGGCGATGTCGACGATGACCCGTTGGACGTCCATCACGAGGAGAGCGGTGCTGGCCATGTGTGCGTCCCTACTCCCCTTCCTGTTCCTGTTCCTGCTTCTGCGGCACGTCCCAGCGGGCGAGGTCCCTGAGCCAGACCGCCGCGGTGCTGTCCGACGGGGCGCGCCAGTCGCCGCGCGGTGAGAGGGAGCCACCGGCCAGGACCTTCGGCCCGTTCGGCATGGCTGAGCGCTTGAACTGCGCGAACCCGAAGAAGCGGCGGCAGAAGATCTCCAGCCAGTGCTGGATCTCCTGCACGTCGTACGCCGTCCGCTTGGCCTCGGGGAATCCCGGCGGCCACACACCGGCGCTCTGGTCGTGCCAGGCGTGCCAGGCGAGGAAGCCGATCTTCGACGGCCGGAAGCCGTGGCGCAGGATGTGGAAGAGAGTGAAGTCGTGCAGCGCGTACGGGCCGATCTTGGACTCGGTGGACTGCAGTTCCTCTCCCGGCACGAGCTCCGGGCTGATCTCCGTGTCGAGGATCGCGGCCAGCGTCTCGTTGGTCTCCTCCTCGAACTGGCCGCTGCTGATGACCCATCGGATCAGGTGCTGGATGAGTGTCTTCGGGACGCCGGAGTTGACGTTGTAGTGACTCATCTGGTCGCCGACGCCATAGGTGCACCAGCCGAGCGCCAGCTCGGACAGGTCACCGGTGCCGAGCACGATGCCCCCGCGCTGGTTGGCCAGCCGGAAGAGGTAGTCGGTGCGCAGTCCGGCCTGCACGTTCTCGAAGGTCACGTCGTACACCGGCTCACCGGAGGAGAACGGGTGCTCGATCTCCTGGAGCATGAGCCGGGCCGTCGGTGTGATGTCCAGTTCGGCGGCGGTGACTCCGAGCGAACGCATCAGCTTGTGCGCGTTGCTCTTGGTGCCCTCGCTGGTCGCGAAACCGGGCAGGGTGAAGGCCAGAATGTCGCTGCGCGGGCGGCCCGCGCGGTCCATGGCCCGGGCGGCGACGATCAGCGCGTGCGTGGAGTCAAGGCCGCCCGACACTCCGATGACGACCTTCGGGCCGCCGATGGCCGCCAGTCGCTGCTGCAGACCGGTGACCTGGATGTTGTACGCCTCGTAGCAGTCCTGGGCGAGGCGGCTGGGGTCGGCCGGCACGAACGGGAACCGCTCGACCCGGCGGCGCAGTCCGAGGTCGGTCACGGGCGGGGCGAGCCGGAACGACACCGACCGGAAGCCGCTGGTGCGCGCGGCGTGGGTGCGGCGGTTGTCGTCGAACGTGCCCATCCGGGCGCGGGCCTGCCGCAGCAGGTCGAGGTCGATGTCCGCCACCGCGTACTGGTCGTCGAGCGGGAACCGGTCGGTCTCGGCCAGCAGTTCACCGTTCTCGTAGATCATGGTCTGCCCGTCCCAGGACAGGTCGGTGGACGACTCTCCCAGTCCGGCCGCCGCGTAGACGTAGGCGGCCAAGCAGCGGGCGGACGCGGCGCGGCACAGCAGCCTCCGGTCCTCGGCCCGGCCGACCGTGATCGGGCTGCCCGAGAGGTTGAGGAGGACGGTGGCTCCGGCCAGCGCCGCCTCCGCGCTCGGGGGCACCGGCACCCACATGTCCTCGCAGATCTCCGCGTGCAGCACCAGGCCGGGGACGTCCTCGGCCGCGAAGAGCAGGTCCGTGCCGAACGGCACGGTCGCGCCGCCGACGCGGATCGTCCCGCCCCGCTCGTCGTCGCCCGCCGCGATCTGCCGCCGCTCGTAGAACTCGCGGTAGTTCGGCAGGTAGGACTTGGGCGCGACACCGAGGATCCGCCCGCGGTGCACCATCACCGCGCAGTTGTAGATGCGGTGGCGATGGCGCAGCGGGGCGCCGACGACGAGCACGGTCAGCAGATCCGCAGACCCGGCGACCACGGTCTGGAGCGCCGCCTCGACCTCGTCGAGCAGCGCGTCCTGCAGCAGCAGGTCCTCGATCGAGTAGCCGGACAGGCAGAGTTCGGGGAACACGGCGACGGCGACCCCCTCCTGCGCACATCGGCGGCCCTGTCGCAGGACCGCCTCCGCGTTGGCGGGCGGGTCGGCGATGGCCGCATGGCCGGTGCACGCGGCGATCCGCGCGAAGCCGTGCTGGTAGATCGACCAAAGATTCACGATTTCGAAGTGCCCTTTCCAGCAAGCAGTTTCACGATGGGTACCTCCCGGCACCCGACAAGCGTCGGCCCACCACCGTCAGTCGGCATGGACCGGCCGTTCGAAGAACGTCTCCAGCGCGACCGTGGCATGCGTCCCGCTCACACCCTCGATCTCGTAGAGCCGCCGCAGGACGTCCTGCAACTGCTCCGTGGTGGCCGTGCGCACCTTCACGAGGACGGACGCCGTGCCCGCGATGACGTGGGCTTCCTGGATCTCGGGGATGGCGGCGAACGATTCGGACGCCTCCCCCATCCAGGCCGACGAGTCGACCATGACGAAGGCGAGCACGCCCCGCCCGAGGGCGGCCGGGTCGACCTCCACGGTCGTGCGGCGGATCACGCCGCGTTCACGGAGCTTACGTACGCGGTCGTGAGCGGCGCCCGCCGACAGGCCGACCGCCCTGCCGAGCAGCGCGTAGGCCTGCCCGGCGTCGCGCTGCAGCTCCGCGATCAGCGCCCTGTCGACGTCGTCCACGATCCCGTTGACCATCCCCATGGCCCCACCATATCTGGTTCGGTCGTATTAGGATCACAGCGAATGGTGTTCAGATCCCATGGCGTTCACAGACGCATGACGTTCAGATCCGGACGCCGCTCAGATCCGCATGACGCTCAGATCCGCACGGGGAGAGGTTGGCCATGTCCGGCGAGATTCTCAACAATCTGTACGAGGTCCTGGACGAGCGCTTTCGCACCGGGCGGTGTGCGAACGGCGACGCGCGGCTGGAGCGGTTGCACTCCGACTGCCGTTGGGCCGAGGGGCCGCTCTATCTGCCCGCCTGGCGGCAACTGATCTGGAGCGACATTCCCAACGACCGCCTGCTGCGCTGGGACGAGGCCACGGGCACGGTCGGGGTCTTCCGCTCCCCGGCCGGACACGTCAACGGCAACACACTCGACCGTGAGGGCCGGCTGGTGAGCTGCGAGCAGGGCAACCGCCGGGTCACCCGCACCGAGCACGACGGGCGCCTCACCGTGCTCGCCGACCGCTTCGAGGGCAAGCGGTTCAACAGCCCGAACGACGCGGTCGTACGCTCCGACGGCTCCGTCTGGTTCACGGACCCGGACTTCGGGATCACCAGCGACTACGAGGGGTTCCGGGCCGAGAGCGAGATCGGCAGCTGCGACGTCTACCGGATCGACCCGGTGACCGGCAGGGTCGACCGGGTCGCGGACGGTTTCGGCGGACCGAACGGCCTGGTCTTCTCGGCGGACGAACGGCAGTTGTACGTAGCCGACACGAAGGCCGGACAGATCCGCGTCTTCGACGTGCACGAGGATCGCACCCTCTCGGACGGCAAGGTCTTCGCCCAGCACACCGAGGGCGGCTTCGACAACATCCGCTTCGACGACGAAGGGCGCCTGTGGGCCGCCGCGTTCGACGAGGGCGTGCACTGCTACGACCCCGACGGCACCCTCATCGGACGGCTGCGCGTGCCCGAGCCGGTCTCCAACATCGCCTTCGGCGGCCCGAAGAACAACCACCTCTTCATCACGGCCACGACCTCGCTCTACTCACTCATGATGTCCGTGACGGGGCTGCCCCGGGTGCGGTGAGGGCCGTACGGCTTGTCGGCACTCTCGCTCCAGGATGTCGGCGGGGGTGTTTCGGCCGATTCCCGACGGGCCGCGAGATGCTCACCTCCGTGCATTGACCTCTTCGGCGTCCTGTCCAACGGTGGATCCTCCCTACTCGGTACATGAAGGGAAGTCCCCGTGCGAAGACGGCACTTCGTCAGTGGATTGATCGGCACCGCGGCAGGGTTCGGGCTGGCCACGGCGGCCGGGCCCCTCGCGACCGCCCGCGGCGCCACCTCCTCCGCGTTTCCCCCTGGCTGGCAACCCGTACCCGTACCGATCGGGCAGGGGGCCGCGCAGCTCCTGGACGTGGCTGCCGCCGGGCCCGAGCTCGCGTGGGCCGTGGGCGAGGAGGGCCGGAACGGCTCCACACGGGGCAGGCCCCTGGCGATGGTCTGGGACGGCACGGCGTGGACACAGACCGGCTTGGACCATCTGGATTTCTCGGGTCAACTGCACTCCGTCGCCGGCGGTTCCCTCGACGCGGCGTGGGCCGTCGGCACCGACACCTCCGGACACGGGCACCTGCTGGCCTGGGACGGCGTCACCTGGCAGGAGATGGCGTATCCGGGGCAGGAGGACACCGGGACCGAACTCACCGGCGTGGCGGTCGCCCCGGACGGGCGGGCCTGGGTCTCCGGCCGCAACAGTGACAGGCAGGGGCTGCTGCACTGGAACAAACAGGAGTGGCGCTGGTACGCGCTGCTGCCGAGCACGGCGACCGAGGCGCCATCGGGCGTCCACCGCACACCGGATGGCGAGATATGGGTGTACGGAACCGGTGTCGTCGCCCGCTGGGACGGAGCCTGGACGGAACTGCCGCCGCCCACAGGGTTCCGCTTCGGTGTCACCGGGCTTCTCCCCTGCGCCGCCGACGACGTCTGGCTCACCGCCTACGACTACGGAGTCGGCGGGCCGCCCGGAAAGCCCCCGAGCTGCGTCCTGCGGCACTGGGACGGCACGGCTTGGAGTCATGTCACCCCGCCGTTCACCGTCGGCCTGCTCAGCGGCATCACCGGTGACGACCAGGGTCGGCCGGACCGTATCGCCGGCTGGGACTTCTGGGACCAGACACGGGCGCACTATCTGCGCTGGGACGGCACGGCCTGGGTGAGCGAACGCGGCCCGCTCGCGACAACACCGGTCGTGCTCAACGCACTTGCCCGGATCCCCGACACCGGCGAGTACTGGTCCGTCGGAACGACCTCCTCGTCCCCCTACCCGCCCGCCCAAGCACGTATGGAGCACTTCGGCCCCTGAGGCACGACGGTACTGCCGACGGTCAAGGCTTGCGGGCGAGGCCGCCGTGCTCGCCGACGGGTTCGAGCGTGGCGAAGGTGGGTTCCGGGCGCCAGAGAGGGACCGAGACGACCCCGGGCTCGATGAGTTCCAGGCCGTCGAAGTACGCCGTGATCTCGTCGACGGTACGCAGGTTGTACGGGACGGCGCCGCTTTCGTTGTAGGCGTCCTGGGCCTGCTCGAAGTCCGGATCGATGCCGCGTGAACCATCGTTGATGGACAGGTGGCTGCCGGACGGCAGCGCGTCCATCAGGCGGGTGACGATGGAGCGCGCCTGGTCGTGGTCGGCGACGTGCCCCAGGATGTTGCTCAGGACGAGGGCGGTGGGGCGGGTGAGGTCCAGCGTCTCGGCGGCGGAAGCCAGGATGCGGTCCGGGTCCAGCACGTCGGCGTCGACGAAGGCCGTCGCCCCCTCCGGGGTGGAGTGGAGCAGGTCGCGGGCGTGTGCCACCACCAGCGGGTCGTTGTCGACGTAGACGATCCTGGACTCCGGCGCGATGCGCTGGGCGACCTCATGGGTGTTGTCGGCGGTCGGCAGACCGGTTCCGACGTCCAGGAACTGCCGGATACCCGCCTCGGCGACCAGGTAGGTGATGTTGCGGCGCAGGAAGGCGCGGCTGCTGCGGGCGATGGTCACGATGCCGGGGAAGACGGCGGTGTACGCGTCGCCGGCTTCCTGGTCCACGGCGTAATTGTCCTCACCGCCCAGCCAGTAGTTCCAGATCCGCGCCGAGTGCGGCACCGAAGTGTCGATCTTCTGATGCGCCTCGGGTCCGGGCGTCGTCGCGTGGTCGGTCATGAGTACAGCCCGTCTCTCGGCCGAGGCGTGGATGGTTCACCGCACAACGTACGTCCCAACTGGCCTGGCGCGTAGGCCAGTTCACGTATCCCACAGGTCCGAGCGGCGGGTTTCATGGAGTGGCTGGACGGGCCGAGTTGGGCAGGGCTGGGCGGGGACGCGGATCACCCGGCCTTCTAGGCAAGGCCTTTGAGCATGCCGTGCCAGTACAGGGCGGGCAGGCCGTAGCGCTTGAGGAGCCACATGTCCCGGCGTTCCTTGGTGGTGTCGACCAACGGGATGCTGGGGGCGGGGCGCAGGTCGTAGTCGAACTCGGCGAGCAGCATCCTGTCGCGGGCCGTGACCAACGGGCAGGAGGTGTAGCCGTCATAGCGGCGCAGGTCACGGGGCTCGCCGTTGGGATCAGCCCCGATCCCGGCCAGCAGGTTGGCGACCACGACGGGGGCCTGCTTGCGGACGGCGGCACCGGTCTTGGAGGTGGGCAGGTTCGCGACGTCACCCAGGGCGAAGACATTGTGGTGGCGCGGGTGTTGGAGGGTGTACTTGTCAACCTCCACATAGCCGTAGGGACTGGCGGGGTCGGCGAGCGGGCTGTGCTTGACCCAGTCGGGGGCACTCTGCGGCGGGACGGCGTGGAGCAGATCGAACGCGATCGTCTCCTCGTCGCCCGTGGAGTGATCGGTCAGGGTCAGCCGGCGGGCAGCGCCATCGACAGCGGTCATCTCCGAGTTCAGTCGCACCTCGATGCCGTAGCGCTCGGCGACCCGCTCCAGGGCCCGGCGCCAGACCGGTACGGCGAACATGGAGTCCGCGGGCAGGACGAGGACGACTCGGATTCGGTCCAGCACCCCTTGCCTGCGCCAGTGGTCGGCGGCCAGGTAGGCGATCTTCTGCGGGGCGCCGCCGCACTTGACCGGGCCGGTGGGCTGGGTGAAGACCGCGGTGCCCGAGCGCAGGCCACGAATCAGTTCCCAGGTGTACGGGGCGTGCTCGAAGGAGTAGTTGCTGGAGACGGCCCCGTGTCCGACAGCGGTGTCCAGGCCGGGGACCGCGTCCCAGTCAAGTTGGAGGCCGGGAGCCATCACCAGGTGGTCGTACCCGATGGTGCGGTGCTCGGTGGTGGTGACCGTCCGGGCTTCGGGGTCGACGGATGCGGCGGCCTCGCGGATCCAGCACACCCGCCTCGGCATCACGGAGACTTCGGGGCGGCGGGTGATGTCGAGCGGGGCCTGGCCGCCGCCGACCAGGGTCCACAGGGGCTGGTACCAGTGGGTGCTCGCCGGTTCGAGCACGGCGACGTCGGTGACACCGGCTCGGCGTAAGCGGGCGGCGACGGTGATACCGGCGGTGCCGCCTCCGACGATCAGCACCCGGTGGTGCCGCCGGGCGGAACGGCGGGCGGAGGACATGGATGGCATGAAGGACTCCTCACGATCTCCACGCGATACCCCCGTAGGTATTTTCGAGAGTAGGGGATGCCCGCCGTCAGGGCCAATGCCGGACCGCCGAATTGCCTGGCAGGCAAATCCCCTGACAGGCAAGGCAGTTGACGTCAGCCGTCGAAGCTGCGGCGGGAGGCCTCGATGTGTCCGAAGTACCGGTGGGTCCAGTCGCACATTCCGTCCACCGTCGCCCGTAGGCCCTGGCCCGGCTCGGTGAGGGTGTACTCGACCCGCGGCGGCACGGTGGGGTGCACCTTCCGGTCGACCAGGCCGTTGCGCTCCAGCATGCGCAGGTTCTGCGTGAGCATCTTGTGGCTGATGCCCTCGACCTCGTCCCGCAGTTCGCTGAACCGCAAGGTGCGCTCACCGAGGGACTCGATGATCAGGAGTGCCCACTTGTTGGCGACGTCCGAGAAGATCTCCCGCGCCAGAGAGTCCGCGCGCGTCACATCCGCTTCGTCGGGTTCGTTGGGCGAGTCGCTGAGCTGCTTGGTCACCATGAGGTTCCCCAGTCACTGAAAAGTGCGTTCTTCCATGTCAGCACACACTCTCCTACGGTTTCCCAGTAACCACAAGAGACCACGGGAAGCGTGGTTCGACGGAAACGAGCCCTCATGACAGGGGCTCTGCGACAAGGAGTCAGCATGGCCATCACCCTGGTGAACCCCGAAGGACTGGCGAAGGTCGACCTCTACAGGCAGGTGTCGGTCGCCACCGGGTCGAGGATGGTCTTCCTCGCCGGGCAGGTCGCCTGGGACGCCGAAGGGGTCACCGTCGGCGAAGGTGACTTCGCCGCTCAGGTCGAGCAGTCCTACCTCAACGTCGGCACGGCCCTGGCCGAGGTCGGAGCCTCCTTCGACGACGTGGTGAAACTGACCGTCTACCTCGTCGACTGGACCCCCGACAAGATGCCCCTGTTCGCGGAGGGGGTCGCACGCGCCGCCGCGAAGCTGGGGGTCACCCCGGCCGCCCCTCTCACGGGGATCGGCGTCGCAGCTCTGGCCGCTCCCGACCTCCTGGTCGAGGTCGAAGCCGTCGCGATCATCGACTGAACAGGCGTCTTCGCCTGGAGCTCGCTCTCGACCCGTGGCCTGTTCATGGCCGCGGGCCTCGAACTGCGTGCTCCGAAGGGGCGGGGCGGTCGAAGAAGGGGCGGGGCGGCCGGATTCGAACCGACGTCCTCCGAGATGATGTCGCGGCGCACTACCTCTGTGCTACGACCCCGCCTTGGTCATGATCGTAGGCCCCAACTGCAAGGGTGGGCCACCCTGTTTCGGCTCCACGGACGGCAGGTCGTACAGGACGTGGTGCGGAAGGTGGTGCGGGATACTGCGGCAATGTTCGGGATACGGGACCGTCGGCGCGCGGTCGTCGTCCGGTGGGTGGTGGCCATTGCCCTGACTCTGATGACCGCTCTTGCGGGCGTTGGCCGGGCGACGGCGGCGGAGCGGGGGCCGCGCGACATCACGCAGGACTATTTCTACGTACCGCTGCATTCGCAGGAGCCGTACACCTCCGATGGGCTCGGCCTTGAGTTCGCGTACGACGGGCCGCCACGGAATGCCGAACTCACGGTGGACGCGGCGGGGATCGACGGGGTCGCGGTCGTCGCATCGGGGGCCGACGGCTGCAGGCCGCGGATGCCGTCCTTCACCTGTTCCAAGCAGCTGCACCCCGACTCCGAGGGCTGGAACACGCAGGAGCTGAAGCTCCGCCCCGCGGCCGGGGCCCGGGCCGGGGACTCCGGCAGCCTGAGCTACACCCTCAAGCCGGAAGGCCTGCCCGCCGTCCGAGGCAGTCTGACGGTGATCGCCGGGCGGCCCGAACTGCGGGTGAACAAGGGTGCCGTGCTCAGTGCGACCGCTGTCGGGGAGACCTTCGGCGTGCCCATCGTCATCCGCAACACCGGCGATGTTCCTGCCCGCGGGGTCGTCCTGCTCATCGAAGGCACCGCAGATCTGTCCGCGGCCACCCGGCACAGCAACTGCCGCTATGCCAAGGACGCCGACACCGTCCAATGCCTCCTTCCCGACGCCGTCATAGCTCCCGGCGAGACGATGCGGGTGAAGCCGGTGCTGCGGGTCAGGTCGAGCCGTGCCGCGCTGGCCGAGCGACTGTCCTACGGGGCTTGGTCCTTCCACTCCTCCGGACGACACCCGGGCCCGCCGTGCTGTGTGGACGACCCCGACCCCGGCCTCACGCCGGGGCAGGGGACACCCCTTTCCCTCACTCCGGACCCGACCGGCGGCAAAGGGATGGCGTTCACCACCACCCCTGAGCCGACGGAGGTGAACGTGCCGGTACGGAACACCGCCGACATCGAGGCGATCGGCGCAGCGCTGCGCGGCAATGTCGGCACGACCCACCGCATCCGCATCGGCTACCGCAACAACGGCCCCGCCGTGACGGGCGAGATCCGGACCGTGTTCATCGCACCGCCCGGCACCGAGGTGATCCGGGCGCCTTACGACCCCGAGGCCGAGGAGGAGATGGCCGACCAGGTCTGCCGGACGAAGAATCGCGGCCGCAGCTACACCTGCAGCCAATACAGCGGGGTCGGCCAAAAGGTCTTCTACGAGTTCACCTTGCGCACCACCAGCGACGACACCCGTTCCGGCTGCGTGTCCGTCTCGGCCCGGACCGGCGCATCAGGGCCGGGTAGCACCCGGGTCAAGGACACCGAACGCAGCAACGACACGGCACCCGTCCAGGTGGCCGAGAACGGCATGGTCTCCTGCGCTCTGCCCGAGGAGGACGGCAGCGGCGTTGGCGGCTGGGCCGTCGGCACCGGAATCGCGGCCCTCGCCGGCTCGGCATTGCTCGTCGCCGGACACCGACGCAGGAAGGCGTCACGATCGGGTCCGACCCCAACGCCCCGGTGGCTGACGCGCTTTGAACGTGAGCTGTGACCGGACGGAGGGGTTGCGCTCACCCTGGCCGCGCGGCCATGAGCTTGCGGGTGAACCTGTGCATGTGGGGGTCGAGAGTGTCCCCGGGCTCGGCGAGGACCTGTGACAGGGACAGCCACTTGATCGCCGAGAACTCACCCTCGTCGAAGGTGACGACGCTGCCGACGTCCGCCCGCAGGACGTACCAGAGCGACACGTCGGTGTGCCGCCCCTGCCCGCGCGTCTGCGTGACGGTCAGAAAGAACGGCTCCCTACCGGCGACCACCGCCGGAACGGCCTCGACGCACAGTTCCTCTCGACACTCACGCACCACCGTGTCCCACGGGTCCTCCATCGGCTCGACGTGACCACCACTGGGAAGCCACAGACCGGCCTTCCGGTGGGCGACCAGCAGGAGTTCGCCACGCTTCTCGTCCAGGACCACGAAGTAGCTGACGAGATGGACCGCCGGCACATCGGGTTTCCGCACCCGCCAGAGCGGAGCCCCGCCGGCAACCCACTCCACCGCCTCGGCGAGATGGACACGCTCCTGCTCGTCCCAGGGACGAACACCCTCCAGCAGACTCGTCAGCCGCACACGAAGAAGCTGGTCACGCTCGTCTGAAGCACCGGTCGCGTTCACTGCGCTCATGATGCCAAGAAGGGGTGGCGTCGCGAGGGGCGCTATTGACCGCAAAGGGTTCTTCGCAAAGAGGTCTTTGCGAAGAACCCTTTGCGGTCTAGAGTCGCTCGGTATGACTGAACCGAACGAGCAGCCGCAGGACTCGACTCCCCATCCGGACTCGGTCGTTCTGGATGCCAAGGGGCTGCGTGCCCTCGCGCACCCCGTGCGGGTGCAGTTGGTGGGACTGCTGCGGAAGCACGGCCCGTCGACGGCCACCCGGCTCGCGGAGCGGCTGGGCGTCAATTCCGGGACGGCCAGCTACCACCTGCGCCAGCTCGGCGCGGCCGGTCTCGTCGAGGAGGACACGGAACGCGGCAACGCGCGGGAGCGCTGGTGGCGTTCCGTGCACCAGCGGACGTGGTTCAACGATCACGAGCTGGTCGAGCGGGAACCCGAGGCCGCACTGGCCTACCTGCAGTCCGTCGCCGCCACGTACACCTCACGCACCCAGCAGGCGCTCAACGAGCTTCAGACCATGCCTCGTGTCTGGCGGGACACCTTCGACATGAGCGACTGGCCCCTGCGGATCACCCCCGAGGAGGCTTCCGCGCTCTACGAGGAGTTGCGGGCGGTCATCTCCCGCTATCGGCAGGACACACCGGGGGCGGCGGCACAGGCCCCCGAGGGCGCCGAGCGGTTCTCCGTCATCACCCACCTGCTGCCCGAGCCCGACGCGCCCGCCACCTCGACGGGCACGAACGCGGGCACGGACGCAGGCGCAGGCTCGGACACAGGCGTGGAGAGGCCATGACGAAGAAGGCCTCCGGTACGGACGACTTAGAGGTCCTAACAGAAGCTGTTGATCATGTGACTTTCGGTTTGGGTGGTCGTTGGTCTGTTCGTGGGGAGACATCAGTCGCGGCCGTGGATCGTGTCGGATGAACTGTGGTCGCTCATCGAGCCGTTGCTGCCCGATCCGGGTCCGAAGCTGGTGGAAGGCCGGCCACGGGTCCCGGACCGGCAGGCGCTGTGCGGGATCCTGTTTGTGCTGCACACGGGCATCCAGTGGGAGTACCTGCCGCAGGAGCTGGGCTTCGGCTCGGGCATGACCTGCTGGCGGCGCCTGGCCGCGTGGAACGAGGCCGGGGTCTGGGACGCACTGCACCTGGTGCTGCTGAAGAAGCTGCGTGCCACGAAGAAGCTGGACTGGTCGCGGGCGGTGATCGACTCCTCCCATGTGCGGGCCGCTCGGCGGGGCCCAAAAGCGGGCCCAGCCCGGTCGACCGTGCACGGCCGGGCAGCAAGCACCATGTCCTCACCGACGGTCAGGGCATCCCGCTCGCTGTGTCGCTGACCGGCGGAAACCGCAACGACGTCACCCAACTCCTGCCCCTGGTCGACAAGATCCCGGCCGTGGCCGGCACCGTCGGCCGGCCCAGACGCAGGCCCGACGCGCTCCTGGCGGACCGCGGCTACGACCACGACAAGTACCGGCGCCTGCTGTGGCAGCGTGGCATCCGCCCGGTGATCGCCGAACGAGGCGAGAAACACGGCTCCGGCCTCGGCATCTTCCGTTACGTGGTCGAGCGCACGATCGCCTGGCTGCACGGCTTCCGCCGCCTGCGGATCCGCTGGGAACGACGCGACGACATCCACGAAGCCTTCCTCGGCCTCGCCACCTGCCTCATCACTCACCGCCACGTCCAACGCCTTTGTTAGGACCTCTTAGCCGACGCGCGCACCTATCGTGCGCTGGGCGGGGTGCTCGCGGCGATGGCCGTGTCGCTGACGGGCACTCGGATCTCGGGCATCGCGCTGCCCTGGTTCGTACTGGTCACGACCGGCAGCGCCACCCAGACGGGGCTGGTCGCCTTCTGTGAGATGACCCCGTACGTGGTGGTCAAGGCGCTCACCGGGCCGCTGGTGGACCGGGTTGGCCCGCGTGTCGTCTCCTGGGTCACCGACCTGGCCAGTGCGACGGCCGCCGCTGTCGTTCCCTTGCTCCACGCCCTGGACCTGCTCTCCTTTCCCCTGCTGCTGGCCCTGGTCGCGCTGATCGGCGCGGCCCGTGGTCCGGGCGACCTCGCCAAGGAGGTCATGGTGCCGGAGGCGGCCGACCACAGCCGGGTACCGCTGGAGCGGGCCGCGGGCCTGTCCGGCGTGATCGAGCGGCTCGCCTCCACGGTCGGCCCCGCCGCCGCAGGCTCCCTGGTGGCTCTGCTCGGCCCCTTGACGGGGCTTGTGGTCAACGCGGCCTGTTTCACGGCCGGATCGGTGATCATCGCGATGACACTGCCCCGGGACGTGGGACGCGCAACCCCGGCACACCCCTCGCCGGACGGGGAGCCGGAGCCGGGCTACTGGCGACGGTTCGGCGAAGGCTTCACCTTCCTGCGCGCCGACCCGCTGCTCCTCGCCCTCATCGTCATGGTCGGGATCACCAACCTGCTGGACGCGGCCTTCAGCGCGGTACTCATTCCCGTCTGGGCCAGGGAATCCGGCAACGGGCCGACAGCGATCGGCCTGATGAGCGGCATGGCGGGAGCCGCGGCGATCGGCGGGAGCCTGCTGGCCACAGCGGTCGCACACCGGCTGCGGCGGCGGGCGGTGTTCTTCACCGGGTTCCTGTTCGCCGGAGCACCGCGGTTCCTGGTCCTCGCCGCCGACGCGCCGATGGGCGTCGTGCTGGCCGTGTTCGCCGTCAGCGGGCTCGGCGCGGGCTTCCTCAACCCGATCATCGGGGCCGTCTTCTTCGAGCGGGTGCCCCGCCCCATTCTGGGCCGGGTCAACGCGCTCGGCGATTCGCTGGCCTGGTCCGGCATCCCCCTCGGCGGGCTGATCGCCGGGACAGCCGTGGCCGCCGTCGGGCTCGTACCGGTGCTGGTCACCTGCGGGGTCACGTACTTCCTCGCCACGAACCTGACCGGCTTGCGGCCGGAATGGCGGGAGATGGACGTCGGACGTGGGCGCAGAACCCCGAAGCAGTCGTCCGAGGCACGCCCGCTGGAGGCCAATCCGTAACTGCGGGGTTACGCTTTCAGGCTCGGGACGAGTTGGTGGGGAGGCGGCGGATCAGCGCCTGGATGCCCTTGAGACTGAGGTTCGTCGTACCCGCCGTGAGAGGTCCATGCGTCGCACGGCAGTACATGGAGAGCGTGGAGAACGTACGGAGGACACCGCATGAATCCAGTACCCAACGGTCGGCTCGTGCCCACCGCCGACGGTCACGACCTGATCCTGACCCGTACGTTCCGGGCGCCCATCGATGATGTCTGGGCGAGCGTCACCGAATCGGAGCGCACGGCACGGTGGTTCGGTCCCTGGGAAGGGGACGCGGCGCCGGGTCGTACGATCCGGGTCCGGATGGCGTTCGAGGAGGGCGAGGCGTGGACCGAGGTGCGCATCGACGCGTGCGAGCCGCCGCGGCGCCTCGCCGTCTCCACGTCCGACGAAGCAGGCGACTGGCGCATGGAGCTGCAGTTGTCCGAGTCGGGCGGGACGACGGAGCTCCAGTTCGTCCATCACCTCACGACCACGAAGGGGATCGGCGAGATCGGACCGGGCTGGGCGTACTACCTCGACATGCTCGTCGCCTCACGCGACGGCACTCCGGCGCCGAGCTTCGACGACTACTACCCCTCGCAGCAGGCCTACTTCGAGTCCCTGGCCGAGTAGTGGTTCTTCGTGGGGCCTCGTAGGGTCCCGGCAGTCAGTAGGTCGCCCGGCCGCCGGGGGCGGACGTCGGTCAGTGCGATTCGCGGCTCACCTCCGAGCCGCTGGAGCCGACGAGGAAGTCCAGGTCGGCGCCGGTGTCGGCCTGTAGGACGTGGTCGACGTAGAGGCGTTCCCAGCCGCGCCGGGGGCTCGCGAAACCCGTGACGGTGGCCTTTGTGGGGGTCCTGCGGGCCAGTTCGTCGGCCGGGACGTCGAGGTCGATGCGGCGGGCCGGGACGTCGAGACTGATGTGGTCCCCCGTACGAGCGAGGGCGAGCGGGCCGCCCGCCGCGGCCTCCGGGGCCACGTGCAGGACGACGGTGCCGTACGCGGTGCCGCTCATGCGGCCGTCGCAGACGCGGACCATGTCGCGGACGCCCTGTTCGAGGAGCTTCTTCGGGAGCGGCATGTTGGCCACCTCGGGCATGCCCGGGTATCCCTTGGGCCCGCAGCCGCGCAGCACGAGGACCGAGTCGGCGTCGACATCGAGATCGGGGTCGTCGATACGGGCGTGGAAGTCCTCGATCGAGTCGAAGACGACCGCCCGGCCGCGATGGCGCAGCAGGTGCGCGGAGGCCGCGGCCGGTTTGATGAGCGCGCCGTCCGGGGCGAGGTTGCCGCGGAGCACGGCGATACCGCCCTCGGCGACCAGCGGCTCGGCGCGGGTGCGGATGACCTCGCCGTCCCAGATCGGCGCGTCGTCGAGATGGTTCACCAGCGGTTCGCCGGTGACCGTGAGCGCGTCCGGGTCGAGCAGGTCGCGTACCTCGCGCAGGACGGCGGACAGGCCTCCGGCACGGTGGAAGTCCTCCATGAGGAAGCGCCCGGCCGGCTGCAGGTCGACCAGGACCGGCACGCGGGAGCCGATGCGGTCGAAGTCGTCGAGCGACAGGTCGATCCCCAACCGCCCCGCGATCGCCAGGAGATGGACGACCGCGTTGGTCGAGCCACCGATCGCGGCTAGCGCAACGATGGCGTTGTGGAAGGACGCCTTGGTCAGGAAGGTGCCCGGCCGCCGGTCGACGGCGACCATGTCCACGGCCAGCCGGCCGGTGCCGTGCGCGGCCTCCAGCAGTCGGCTGTCGGGGGCGGGGGTGCCGGCCACACCGGGCACGACCGTGCCGAGGGCCTCGGCCACCAACGCCATGGTGGAGGCGGTGCCCATGGTGTTGCAGTGCCCGCGGCTGCGGATCATCGCCGACTCGGAGCGGGTGAACTGCTCCTGGGACAGCGTGCCTGCCCTGACCTCCTCCGACAGCCGCCATACGTCCGTGCCGCACCCCAGTGGCGTACCTCGGAAGGTGCCGGTCAGCATCGGGCCGCCGGGCACGACGACGGCGGGCAGGTCCACCGAGGCGGCGGCCATCAGCAGCGACGGGATCGTCTTGTCGCAGCCTCCCAACAGGACGACGCCGTCGATGGGGTTGGCCCGCAGCATCTCCTCCGTGGCCATCGCCGCCATGTTGCGCCAGAGCATCGCCGTGGGCCGCACCTGTGTCTCGCCCAGCGACACCACGGGCAGGTCCAGCGGGATGCCGCCCGCCTCGTAGACGCCGTTGCGGACCGACGCCGCCACCTCGTTCAGATGCGCGTTGCAGGGAGTCAGGTCCGAGGCCGTGTTGGCGATGGCGATCTGCGGGCGGCCCTCGAAGGCATCACCGGGCACGCCTCGGCGCATCCACGCCCGGTGGATGTAGGCGTTGCGGTCCTGGCCCGCGTACCACTGGGCGCTGCGGAGCGTCACCATTGAGCTCCTTCCAATAATCGACACAGGGGTCTAATCTTTGGAACGCCATGAAGCATACGCAGGCGTTCGAAGGTTCGACAGACCTCGGCGCGGACGGCTCAACAGGCGCCGAGAGCAGCCGACTTGTGGGATCGGACCGGGTGCTCGCCGTCCTCAAGGAACTCGCCCGGTATCCCGACGGGGTGGGTCTTGAGGAGCTGACGCGGGTCATCGGCAGCCCCAAGCCGACCGTGCACCGGGCACTCGGTGCGCTGCGCCGGGCCGGTCTGGCCGACCAGGACGTCCGCGGCCGTTATGTGCTCGGCGACGAGTTCCTCCGGATGGCCTTCGCCCACCACGAGGCCCGCCCCGAGCACGTACGCATCCGTCCCGCGCTGGAAGCACTGGCCCACCGGTTCGGCGAGACCTCGCACTACGCGGTCCTCGACGGCCGCGAGGTCGTCTACCGCGCCAAGGTCGACCCGCCCACCGGAGCCGTCCGGCTGACCTCGACGGTGGGCGGCCGTAACCCCTCACACACCACCGCCGTCGGAAAACTGCTGCTCGCCCAGCAGTTGGACACGCTCGACGACGTCGAGGCCTGGATCGGCTCGACGCCCCTGGTGCCCCGCACTCCACGGACCCTGTGTTCGGCAGCCGCCCTGCACAGCGAACTGCGGATCACGGGCGAACGGGGCTACGGCCTCGACGACCAGGAGAACGAGACCGGCGTCAACTGCCTCTCCCTGCCCGTGTACGCGACCTCGCCGACAACCCCCTCCGGCGCACTGAGCATCAGCGCACTGGCGTACCGGACACCCCTGGAGACCCTGATCGGCGCCCTCGACGAGATCCGTGCCGTACTCGGGCCGCTGGGAGAACCGCACCGGTGACCGCCCCACCATTGGAGACTGACCTCGTGCACCTCATACGCGCCTTCGTGCTGACCGGCCCCGGGAAGTACGCGGTCCAGGAGGTTCCGGCGCCCGTGGCCGTTCCGGGCGAGGTCGTCGTCGATGTCGAGCGGGTCGGTGTGTGCGGCACCGACGTCGAGTTCTTCACCGGTGCGATGGCCTACCTCGACCAGGGCCACTCCAGCTACCCGACCCGGATCGGCCACGAGTGGGCCGGTCGCGTGGCCGCGGTCGGCGACGACGTCGATCCCGCCTGGATCGGCAAGCGGGTCATGGGCGACACGATGCTCGGCTGCGGCCTCTGCCGCCGTTGCCGCCGGGGCCACCAACACGTGTGCGAGCAGCGGCAGGAGGTCGGCATACGCGGGCCGCGGCCGGGCGCACTGGCGGAGCAACTCGCGGTACCGGCCTCCTCGTTGCACGCTCTGCCCGACTCCGTCGGTCCCGTACTCGGGGCGCTGGTGGAGCCCGGCGGCAACGCCCTGCGCGCCGCACAGGCCGCCGAACTGCAGCCCGGAGACCGGGCGTTGGTGCTGGGTCCGGGGACCATAGGACTGCTGGTCGCGATGTTCGCCCGCGCCGCCGGAGCGGAGGTGCATCTGATGGGCCGCACCGAAGAGTCCCTCGCCTTCGCCCGCACGCTGGGCTTCGCACACGTCTGGACGGAGGACTCCGTCCCGGACCTGCCGTTCGACGCGGTGATCGACGCCTCCAACGCCGTCCATCTGCCCGGCCTGGCCCTGGAGTTGGTCGAGCCGGCCGGCCGTGTCGTGTACGTGGGACTGGCCGGTGAGCCGAGCCTGATCGACACCCGCGCCCTCGCCCTCAAGGACGTCACGGCGGTCGGCATCCTGTCCGCCTCCCCCGGCCTCGACGCCACGATCCGCGCCTACGCCGACGGATCCGTCGACCCCGGTCCCCTCGTCGCCGCGACCGTCGGCCTGGATCAGGTCGGTGACGTCCTGGCCGGCGCACGCCCTGCCCACGCGGGGCCCGGCCCCAAGATCCACGTGGATCCCCGACTGACCTGAGCACAGAGGCTTCGAGGCGTCCGTGCGCCCTCCGCGCCGGTGGGAGGGCGCATTCGACCGGCGTGGGAGTGCGCGCTCGTCGAGGGGCTGCTTCGGGCCGTGGAGTGGCGTCGTCGGGGCGTGAACACGCCCCTTGCGCGCGGTTCCCGAGTGGCGGCCGGGGCTGTTTGGCTTTGACATGCAGCGCGTGCTGCCAAGTTGCCCGGACCAACACGAGGGTGCCGTCCGGGCGTTCCCCCCACCCGGCCTCCCTGACACCGGGTCAGGTCCGAGCCGCCCGCACCCTTCCCGAGTCCCGATGTCCCCGACACCACCCTGTTCAGCCATGTTCGTGCGCGTCCCCTCACGTCCGCTCATGCCTTGGGAGGAAATGTGTCTGCCCCGGAAAGCTCGCCCGAAAGCGCCGCCGGGCCCACCGACGAAGAACGCTTCACCAGCCTCAGCACCCAGGCGGCGCGTCAGCTCGCCACCACCACCAAGTCCGAACCGCAGATGCAGGCCATCACCTCACGGTGGCTGCTCAAGATGCTGCCGTGGGTGGACATCAAGGGCGGCACCTACCGGGTGAACCGGCGACTCCAGCTCCGCGTCGGCCGGGGCCGGGTGCAGTTCGAGCAGAACGGCGCCGACGACATCAAGGTCATCCCCCAGACACTGACCGAACTGCCCTCCCTGCGCGGCTACTCCGACACCGAGGCCCTCAAGGAGATCTCCTCCCGGTTCCGGGTGCGGGAGGTGCGCGCCGGCCAGATCGTCTTCGACGCCGGGCAGCCCGTCACGGAGGCCTACCTCGTCGTCCACGGCCGGTTCACCCGCTACACCGTCGGAAAGTACGGCGAGGAGGAGGTAACCGGCGTCATCACGGACGGCGACGGGATGGGGGACGAGGCGATCGGCCAGGCCGACCCCCTGTGGCTCAACTCGGTGCGGGCCGAGACCTCGGGCGTGCTCCTCGCCCTCAACTGGGACTCCCTGAGGCAGTTCGTGGACCGCACCCCGTCCCTCGCCGCCCAGTTGGCCGCGTTCGCGGAGCAGCAGAGCAAACCCATGAACCGCAAGGGCGAGGCCGATGTCCCCGTACAGGCAGGCCATGTGGGCGAGCCGGTCCTCGCCGGCGGCTTCGTCGACTACGACCTCGTGCCTCGCGAGTACGAGCTGTCGCTGACCCAGACCGTGCTGCGCGTCCACACCAGGGTCGCCGACCTCTACAACCATCCGATGGACCAGACCGAGCAGCAACTGCGCCTGACCGTCGAGGAGATCCGCGAGCGCCAGGAGTGGGAGCTGGTCAACAACCGCGAGTTCGGTCTGCTGCACAACATCGACTACGGGCAACGCGTCAGCACGTACTCCGGCGCCCCCACGCCCGACGATCTCGACGAGCTGCTGTCGATGCGCCGCAAGACCCGGCTGTTCCTGGCCCATCCGAAGGCGATCGCCGCCTTCTTCCGGCAGTGCAACCGGCGCGGCCTGGTGCCCGGCACGGTGAACGTCGACGGCCACGAGGTGCCCTCCTGGCGGGGTGTTCCGTTCTTTCCGTGCGGCAAGATCCCGATCAGTCCGCAGCACACCAGCAGCATCATCGCCCTGCGCACCGGAGAGAAGGACCAGGGAGTCGTCGGTCTCCACCAGACCGGCATTCCCGAGGAGTTCGAGCCCGGTCTGAACGTGCGGTTCATGGGCATCGACACCACCGCGATCATGAGCTACCTCGTCACCGCCTACTACTCGATGGCCATCCTCGTGCCCGATGCCGCGGGCATCCTGGAGAACGTCCAGGTCGGGCGGACCGCGGAATGAGCACACCGTCGGCTTCCGGTTCGCCGTCGCGGCTGCCCGGTCCGCCGAGCCTCGCCCGCCCGCCCCGGCGGGGCGGGGCGATCCCCGGGCTGCGGTACCGGCCCGTCGCCCCCGCCGACCCGGCCAAGGCCGCCGAGGTCGACCGCAGACTGGAGGAGTGGGCTCACGGGCTGGACCTGTTCCCGGCGGCGTGGAAGGGGGACTTCTCCGGTTTCCAGTTCGGCCGGGCCGTCGTCCTTCAGCATCCCCGCGCGGCCGACCTCGAACGGCTCGTCTCCGCAGGCAAGTTGCTCCTCGCCGAGAATCTCGTCGACAACCTCTACTGCGAGGAGGACGAGGGCAAGGGTGGCTCGTCACGCGGGCTGGGCGGGCGGCTGATCATGGCCCAGGCGGCACTCGATCCCTACCACGGCACTCCCGAGCTGGAGGAGGAGTGGCGCCGCGGCGTACGGGCCGACGGGCCGCTGCGCTCGTACCACTTCGCACTGCGGGACTACGCCGTCCTCGCCACTCCCAGTCAGACCGACAGGTTCGTGCACGACATCGCCCGACTTCACCTTGGCTACCTCGCCGAGGCCGCCTGGTCGGAGATCCGGTACGTGCCGCAGGTGTGGGAGTACCTGGTGATGCGGCAGTTCAACAACTTCCGGCCCTGTCTGTCGATCGTCGACGCCGTGGACGGGTACGAACTGCCCGAGGCCGTGTACGCACGGCCCGAGATCCAGCGGGTCACCGCCCTCGCGTGCAACGCCACCACGATCGTCAACGACCTGTACTCCTTCACCAAGGAGCTGGCCAGCGATCCGACACATCTGAATCTGCCCCAGGTCATCGCCGCGAACGAGAAACGTGGTCTGAAGGCCGCCTATCTCAAGGCGGTCGAGATCCACAACAGGATCATGGCGGCGTTCGAGGAGGAGTCGGCGCTCCTGTCCGCCACCTCACCCCTGGTCGAGCGCTACGCACAGGGACTGTCCGACTGGGTGGCCGGCAACCACGAGTGGCACGCCACCAACACCCACCGCTACCACTTGCCCAACTACTGGTGAAGCGCACGGAACTGACACATCGTCACACGCACCATCACGAGGAGTCACCGTTGACCACCGCCCCCCACGCACGCGCCACGACAGCCCCGGTGCCGACCCAGTCCACGTACCAGACCCGCGTCGCGGACTACTGGAACGCCGAGGAGAACCCGGTCAACCTCGAGCTCGGCAGGATCGACGACCTCTACCACCATCACTACGGCATCGGCGCCGCCGACCGGTCCGTGCTCGACGAGTCCGACCCCGACCTGCGCAGGGAGCGGCTCACCGCCGAACTCCACCGTCTGGAGCAGGAACAGGCCGTGCTCCTCTCCAGCCACCTCGGCCCCCTCTCCCCCGACGACCGTGTCTTCGACGCCGGCTGCGGACGCGGCGGCGGCAGTGTCGTGGCCAACCTGCGGTACGACTGCCACGCCGACGGAGTCACCATCTCCGCCAAGCAGGCCGAGTTCGCCAACGCGCAGGCCCGCAAGCGGGGTATCGACGACAAGGTCGCCTATCACCATCGGAACATGCTGGACACCGGCTTCCGGTCGGGCGCGTACGCGGCGTCCTGGAACAACGAGTCCACCATGTACGTGGAACTGGACCTGCTCTTCGCCGAGCACGCCCGGTTGCTGCGCCGCGGCGGACGCTATGTGACGATCACCGGCTGCTACAACGACGCGTACGGGCGGGCCTCCCGCGAGGTGTCCCTCATCAACGCCCACTACATCTGCGACATCCACCCACGGTCGGAGTACTTCCGCGCGATGGCCCGGAACCGGCTGGTGCCCGTCCACGTACAGGACCTGACCGCCGACGCCCTCCCCTACTGGGAACTCCGCAAGCAGGCCGACCACCTGGTCACGGGCATCGAGGACACGTTCCTGACCGCGTACAAGAACGGCAGTTTCCAGTACCTGCTGATCGCGGCCGACCGCGTCTGACGTACCACCGACGTACCACCGGGGAAGTCGGCGCAGACCGGTCGCGAGGACCGGTCTGCGCCATGCCGTTGTCCGGGTCAGGACAGCTGGGGTCTGGGGTCCGCCTCCTCCATCGGCGGCTTCTACACGCGAACAGCCTCGACGGGGAGCTGCAGCGACAGATTCGGCCAGGTGTGGATGTCGCGTTGCATCTGGCGGTCGTGGGTGGCCAGGACGATGGCCGCCTCGGTGGTGTGGAGAGCCTGGGTGAGTTCGTCGACCAGGGCGATGGACAGGTGGTTGGTGGGCTCGTCCAGCAGGAGGACGTGCGGGCGGGCGGCGAGGGCCAGGGCGAGATCGAGTCGGCGCTGCTGTCCCATGGACAGCTCGGCGACGGCCTTGTTGGCGTCGCGCGAGGTGAGCAGGCCCAGCGAGCCGAGTCCTGTCACCTCGCCCTCCTTCAGGACACCGGCGCTGACCAGTCGCGCGGTGTGCCGGCGGTAGAGGTCATGGGCCCGTCGGCGCGTCGCTCGCGGTGACTCCTGTCCGAGCAGGTGCAGGCGCAGCTTGCGCGAGTGGTGCATCCGGCCTGTGGTGGGGACGAGTTGACCGGCCAGGACGGACAGGAGTGTGGACTTGCCCGCCCCGTTCGGCCCGGTGACGGCCAGCCGGTCGCCGGATGTCACCGACAGGCCGGTCGGCCGGTGCAGCCGCCCGTCGACAGTCACCTCCTCCGCGCGCAGCAGGACGACACCCGGCCGGGCGGGCAGGTCGGGCAGGTGGAATCGCTGGGGCGGGACGGGGGCGGTGACCTTGTGCTGCTCCAGGTCCTCCTGGCGTCGGTGGACTGAGCGGACCAGCCCACCCGCACGGGTGGCTCGCTGGTGCTTGTCGGTGCCCTTGTCCGGGCGCCAGCCGGTGCTCAGGCGGTTCTGCGAATCGGACAGGGCCTGCTTGAGACGGGTGTGTTCGGCCTGCTGCTGCTCGTACTCCGCCTCCCACCGGGCCAGTTCGGCCTCGCGGCCCTCGCGGTAGCCGGTGTACCCGCCGCCGTAGACGCGCGGGCTGCCGTCGCGGGTGGGATCGAGGTCCAGGATCGTGGTGGCCACGTCCGACAGGAGCGCCCGGTCGTGGCTGACCACGACGACACCGCCGGAGTGGGCGCGCAGCCTGGCGGTGAGGTACTCGAGACCCGCCAGGTCGAGGTGGTTGGTCGGCTCGTCGAGCAGCAGGAGGTCGTTCTCGGCGCCCAGCAGACAGGCCAGCCGGATCCGATAGCGCTGTCCTACGGAGAGGGTGGCGAGGAGACGGGTGCGGTCGCTGACGGCGCCCAGCCCGGCGAGGGCGACGTCGACCCGGCGGTCGGCGTCCCAGGCGTCCAGTGCCTGCGCCGCTTCCAGAGCGTCGGCGTAGTCCTGTTCGGCGCCGGGCCGCGCTTCGGCGAGGTCCGTCGCTGCGGCATCCAACTGTAGGAGGGCGGCGCGGGCGTCGGCGAGGTGCTCGTCGACGATGTCGCCGACCGTCCGCTCGTCCTCGGCCGGCATCTCCTGCTCGGCCAGGGCCAGCGTGCCGACGCGGTGCACGGTCCCCTCGTCGGGTGCCAGGGTGCCGGCGAGTACGTGCAGCAGGGTCGACTTGCCGCGTCCGTTCTCGCCGACGACGCCCCAGCGCGAACCCGGGGCGACCTTCATGTCGACCTGGTGCAGGACGGTACGGCCACCGCGGTCGACGCGGACGCCCGTGCAGGTCAGTTGGGCCCGATCGCGGGCAGGCAGGTTGAGAGTGGTCACGTTGTTCTTCCTCCGGAAGGAGGCACACGTCACCCCTGTGTCATGGGGGGTGGAAGCGCGCCTTCGATCTGACGGACGGCCAGGCCCAGAACAGGGCGGGCCGCGGGCGCATCACGGCTCCCGGCGCCTCAACTGCGGTGTGAGGGGCGGAGCCTGGGGCCCGGTCAGAGGTAGAGGACGTAACTCATGCGTTCACGCTAACAACCCGCCGCACGTATCGCGACGGGTTTTCGGCGCACGAAGACCGGCTGCGCCGCGGGGCGGTTCCGGCCGCAGGGCGGAAGCGGCCCTGCCCCCGGAACCAGCACGGGCAGAGGTGGTCAGGCAGGCTCGGCCGTCGTGCCGCGTGTGGGATCAGGCGGGCTCGGCCGTCGTGCCACGTATGACGAGATGCGGCGGGAGTACGACCTCACGCGGCTCGGTGCGGCCGTGGTCGAGGCGTTCGACGGCGGCGGCGACCGCGTGCCGTGCCTGCTCCTCGGCGTTCTGGCTGACGGTGGTCAGGTTGAAGCAGCTCAGTCGGGAGAGTGTGTCGTCGTCGTAGCCGGCCACGGACACCTGGCCCGGGACGGCGACACCGGCTCGGGCCAGGGCGGCCAGCACACCGATGGCGGACTGGTCGTTGTAGGTGACGACGGCGGTGGGCAGGGCGTCGCCGTCGAGGAGCTTGCGGGCCGCCCGTTCGCCCGCCGCCTCGGTGTGGTCACCGTGCAGGACCCGGATGTGTGCGTCCAGGCCGTGGCGGCGCATGGCGGTGCGGTAGCCGCGGCGCCGGTCGGTGGCGATGACACCCTTGCCGCCGTCGACGTACGCGATCGCACGGTGGCCGAGGCCCACCAGATGGTCCACGATCTGGCCCACTCCGTCGTCGTCCGCCGTGCGTACGACATCCAGGGCGGCGTCCGCGATCCGGCGGCCGACGGCGATGACGGGGGACCTGCGGTCGAGGGCGGCGAGAGTGTCGGCGGGGACGGTCGGGCCGAGGAGGATCATGGCCTCGCTGCGGAAGGCCAGCAGCGTCTCGACGGCGGTGTGCTCGTCGCGGGTGCGGGTCTGGGTGCTGAGGACGAGGTCGTAGCCGACCGCCTCGGCGGCCGTGTGCAGGTGCTCGACCAGTTCGGCGTGGAAGGGTCGGTGGACGTCGACCATGACGCCGAGCAGCCGGGTGCGTCGGCTGGCCAGCAGGCTCGCGGTGCGGTCCACCTGATAGCCGAGGTCGGCGGCGGCCTTCAGGACCCGCTGACGGGTCCGCTCGCTGGGGCCGGACACACCACGCAGGACCAGGGACACCGACGCCGTGGACAGCCCCACCCTGGCGGCCACGTCCTCCAGCCGGGGACGCTTGCCCGTGCCGTTCCGGTCACGCGCGGAATCGACGTCATCCACTGATACCTCCCTGAGCAATCTCCCCGCGCAACACCCTTGACACGCTCACGAAACGAGCCGATAGTACCAGGACTTAAAGCGCTTTAAATTGTCCTGTTGTTCCAACGTAGTCGGCTCGGGACCGCGTCACCCCACGGATCGCGTTCTCCGACTCCCCTGCCACAGCGCCTCGTGCGCCGGAGAGGAGCCTCAAGTGAGGAAGCAGTCGATCGGAATCGGCGTCATCGACGCCGGCATGGCCGACCGCACCCGCCCGGGCGGCTACGGAGCGGCCTCGGCCGTGCATGACACCGGGGTGCCCGAGAGGCACCAGGCCGCCGTCGACGCCCACAAGGCGCTCGGCCGCGGCACGGTCCGCCGCCACGGCTCCCCGCATGCCGGTACCGGGCGCGGCATCGCCTTACGAACCACGCTCCCGAAGCCTCCGCACGCTCTCCACCCGACAGGGCCGTGAAGGTCGAATCCGGGGACCGCTAGGTCGACCGGATCGAGGGCCTGCGTCCGGACGCCGTGGGACCCCAGGCGCCACCAGGCATCCGAGGGACCCACCGAGCCGGGTTCAGCCCGCTCCCCCGCCTGTACCGCGACCCTGACCCAGGCGCTCGCGACCACCCGGCCCAACCAGCAGCCGCGGCTCCACTTTCCCAGCCAGACGCACACCAGACGCAACACCAGATGCACAGTGAGGTGCACGAACCATGAACCGCACATCCCTTCCCCGCTCCCGCAGAATCGTCCCCGCAGTGGCCGTGGCCGCCGCGGCCGCCCTGGTCCTCGCCGGCTGTTCCAGTGACTCCGGTGGCAAGAAGGCCGAGGAGGACTCGGGCGACGCGGCCGTCGGCAAGGCCGACACTCCCCGCATCACCATCGCGATGGTCACCCACGCGCCTCCCGGGGACACGTTCTGGGACATCATCCGCAAGGGCGCCCAGGCCGCCGCGGCCAAGGACAACGTCAAGCTCATCTACTCGAACAACGAGAACGCGTCGACGCAGGCCAGCCTCGTGCAGAACGCGATCGACCAGAAGGTCGACGGCATCGCGGTCACCCTGGCCAAGCCCGACGCCATGAAGGACGTCATCGCCAAGGCGCGCAAGGCGGGTATCCCGGTCGTCGGCCTCAACTCCGGCATGGACCAGTGGAAGGACCAGGGCCTCCTGGAGTTCTTCGGCCAGGACGAGCTGGTCGCCGGTGAGGCGTTCGGCGAGAAGCTCAACGAGACCGGCGCCAAGAACAACGTCTGCGTCATCCAGGTCCAGGGCCACGTCGGCCTGGAGCAGCGCTGTGCGGGCGTCAAGAAGACGTTCAAGGGCAAGACCACGAACCTGTACGTGAACGGCACGAATATGCCGGCCGTGAAGTCGACGATCAGCGCCAAGCTCAAGCAGGACACGTCGATCGACACCGTGGTCACGCTCGGTGCCCCGTTCGCACTGACCGCCGTGCAGTCGGTCTCCGAGTCCGGCAGCAAGGCCAAGGTGGCGACCTTCGACCTGAACAAGGAGATGGTCAGCGCCATCAAGAGCGGTGACGTCGAGTTCGCCGTGGACCAGCAGCCCTACCTTCAGGGCTACTTGTCCGTCGACTCGCTGTGGCTCTACAAGACCAACGGCAACTTCAGTGGCGGTGGTCAGGAGCCGGTGCTGACCGGCCCGGCGTTCGTCGACAAGTCGAACGTCGAGGCCATCGCGAAGTTCGCTGAGAAGGGCACTCGGTGACCCCGATGATCCAGGCAACGGCACCGGCGACGAGTTCCTCGTCGCCGGCTCCGCCGGCCACCCCCAAGGACGGCCGGACCTCGGAACGGTCCCTGGCCCGCAGGCTGGCGGCCCGCCCCGAGATCGGCGCGCTCATCGCGGCGATCGCCGTGTACGTGTTCTTCTTCGCGGTCGCCTCCCCGTTCCGCGAGGCCAGTTCGCTGGCCAACGTGCTCTACGAGTCGTCGGTGATGGGCATCATGGCCCTCCCGGTGGCGCTGTTGATGATCGGCGGGGAGTTCGACCTCTCCGCCGGTGTGGCCGTGACGACCTCGGCCCTGACGGCAAGCATGTGGAGCTTCCAGCTCTCCATGAATGTCTGGGTCGGTGTGGTCGTCGCGTTGGTGGTGTCTCTGGCGATCGGGGCATTCAACGGTTATCTGCTGGTCAGGACAGGGCTGCCGTCGTTCCTGATCACGCTGGGGTCGTTCCTGATCCTCCAGGGCGCCAACCTCGCGATCACGAAGATCTTCACGGGCAATGTCGCGACGGACTCGATCAGCGACATGGACGGTTTCGACCAGGCCAAGAAGGTCTTCGCGTCCGAGATCAGCATCGGCGGCGTCGACGTCAAAATCACGGTGTTCTACTGGCTGGTCTTCGCCGCGGCTGCGACCTGGCTGCTGCTGCGCACCAAGTTCGGCAACTGGATCTTCGCGACCGGCGGCAGCAAGGAATCGGCCCGTGCGGTGGGTGTGCCGGTCACCTTCACCAAGATCGCCCTGTTCATGGGCGTGGGGGCGGGTGCCTGGTTCGTCGGGATGCACATCCTGTTCTCGTTCAACACCGTCCAGTCCGGCGAGGGCGTCGGCAACGAGTTCCTGTACATCATCGCCGCGGTCATCGGCGGCTGCCTGCTCACCGGCGGCTACGGCTCCGCCATCGGCCCGGTGATCGGCGCCTTCATCTTCGGCATGGTCTCCCAGGGCATCGTCTACGCCAACTGGAACCCCGACTGGTTCAAGGCCTTCCTCGGCGTCATGCTCCTGCTCGCCGCCCTCGTCAATCTGTGGGTCCGCCGCCAGGCCACCCGGAGGTAAAGCCATGACCACCAACCACACCTCCCCCAACGGCGCAGCGGTCAAGGACAAGCCCACGGACGCCAAGCCGATCGTCGAGCTGAAGGGCGCGGGCAAGGCGTACGGCAATGTCCGCGCCCTGCACACCGTCGACCTGTCGGTGTATCCCAGCCAGGTCACCTGCGTGCTGGGCGACAACGGCGCCGGCAAGTCGACACTGATCAAAATCATCTCCGGGCTGCACCAGCACACCGAGGGCGAGTTCCTCATCGACGGCCAGGCCGTCCACCTCAACACCCCACGCGAGGCCTTGGACAAGGGCATCGCCACCGTCTACCAGGACCTGGCCACCGTGCCGCTGATGCCGGTCTGGCGGAACTTCTTCCTCGGCTCCGAGATGACCAAGGGCCCCTGGCCGATCCGCCGCCTGGACATCGCCAAGATGAAGCAGACTGCGGACCAGGAACTGCGCAACATGGGCATCATCCTGGACGACCTCGACCAGCCCATCGGCACCCTCTCCGGCGGCCAGCGCCAGTCCGTGGCCATCGCCCGCGCCGTCTACTTCGGCGCCCGCGTCCTCATCCTGGACGAGCCCACCGCAGCCCTGGGCGTCAAGCAGTCCGGTGTGGTGCTGAAGTACATCGCCGCCGCCCGGGACCGGGGGCTGGGCGTCATCTTCATCACCCACAACCCGCACCACGCCTACATGGTCGGCGACCACTTCAGCGTCCTGCGCCTGGGCACCATGGAACTCTCCGCCGCCCGCGCCGACGTCACCCTCGAAGAACTCACCAACCACATGGCAGGCGGCGCCGAACTCGCCGCGCTGAAGCACGAGTTGGCCCAGGTCCGCGGCGTCGACGTCGAAGAACTCCCCGAAGCCGAAGACCTCAAGGCACCCAAACCCACGCCCACGCCCACCACCACCGGCGTCACTGCCTCCACCTCCACCTCCGCCGAAGGAAAAAGCTGACAGCGGCGCCCCGATCCAACGCTCCACCGTCCCCCATCGACCCGAAGGCATTCCCTCATGAAGATCGCCCTCGATCCATACATGATCCGCGACACCCCGCTGCTCGAACTACCCGCTGTGGTGGCCGAGTTGGGCTATGAGTGGATCGAGCTCTCCCCCCGCGAGGACTTCATCCCGTTCTTCCGGCACCCCCGCGTCGACGACGCCACCGTACGGAAGTTCCGCAAGGCCCTGGACGCGGCGGGCGTCGGCATCTCCTCGATGCTGCCCCTGTTCCGCTGGTCCGGGCCGGACGAGGACGACCGGCAGGCCGCCGTACGGTACTGGAAGCGGTCCATCCAGATCGCCTCCGACCTCGGCGTGGACAGCATGATCTCCGAGTTCAACGGCCGCCCGGAGCAGGCCGACCGTAGCGAGGCGCAGTTCTGGAAGTCCCTCGACGAGCTCCTCCCGGTCTTCGAGCGCGAGGGCATTCACCTGGCCCTGGAGCCGCACCCGGACGACTTCATCGAGAACGGCTACGACGCGGTCAACCTGATCCGGGGCATCAACCACCCCAACGTCACGTTCCTGTACTGCGCCCCGCACACCTTCCACATCGGCAACGACGCGCCCGGAATCATCCAGTACGCCGGCGACCTGCTGACCCACGTGCACCTCGCCGACGCCTTCGACCACACGGCGTCGTCCGGCAACCGGTACATCCTGAATCCGCCCGGGACCCCGGCACGGATCCACCAGCACTTGGACATCGGGCAGGGCGAGGTCGACTTCGGCGAACTCTTCCGGGAGCTGAAGGCCAACAACTTCGACGGCACGCTGACCGCCTGCGTCTTCGCGTGGGAGGAACGGGCCCACGAGTCCTCGCGGTTCATGCGCGAGAAGATCGACGGATACCTGGCGGACGGGTCCTGACGGGCCCGCCCCCGGCACCCACGTCCTTCGGGCGTCCCGCGCGGTGCTCGGGAATGCCCAGTGCCCTGGCACCTTCCTGACTCGGGCCTGACCTGCGAATCAGGCCCGAGTCGCCAGGCGCGAACATCGCCGATGAACCGGCGCGCGAAGCATCGGTCTCCGACCTTCGCCGCCGCCGTTCCCCATCGGCCTCGCGGCGCGACGATCGACCCGCGAAATCTCGTAGTAACAACCTATTGACAGGACATTTGAGCGAAGGCATCGTTCTCCGCTGTAGGCGCTTTTAAAGCGCTTTAAGTCCACCGTCCCCGGGATCTCCGGAGCGAAGGGAAACCGCGTTATGCCGTTGGAAGTGCTGACCATGGGCCGCGTCGGAGTGGATGTGTATCCGCTCCAGACAGGCGTGGGACTGGCCGAGGTCACCTCGTTCGGCAAGTACCTGGGCGGCAGCCCGACCAACGTCGCCGTCGCCGCCGCCCGTTACGGGCACTCCGCGGCCGTGATCACCAAGACGGGCCGCGACCCGTTCGGGGACTTCGTCCGCACGGCCCTGGACGGCTACGGCGTCGACACCCGCTTCGTCGGTACGTCGGACATCGCGCCGACCCCGGTGACCTTCTGCGAGATCTTCCCGCCGGACGACTTCCCGCTCTACTTCTACCGCCTCCCCAAGGCCCCCGACCTGGACATCCGCTCCGACGATCTCGACCTCGCGGCGGTGCGCGACGCCCGCGTCTTCTGGATCACCGGAACCGGTCTCAGCGAGAACCCGAGCCGCTCGGCCACCCTCACCGCCCTGGCACACCGGGCGAAGGCGGGGACGACGGTCTTCGACCTCGACTGGCGGCCGATGTTCTGGAAGGACCCGGCGACGGCCCGTACGTACTACGCCGAGGCGCTTCGCCACACCACCGTCGCGGTCGGCAACCTCGACGAGTGCGAGGTCGCCACCGGTGAGCGCGAGCCCTACGCGGCGGCGAAGGCGCTGCTCGCCGCCGGGGTCGAGCTCGCCGTGGTGAAGCAGGGGCCCAAGGGTGTGCTCGCCATGAACCGGGAAGGCTCGACCGCCGAGATCCCGCCGGTCCCGGTGGACGTCGTCAACGGCCTCGGCGCCGGTGACGCCTTCGGCGGCGCGCTCTGCCACGGGCTGCTGTCCGGCTGGGACACCCGCCGCACGGTCGCCTTCGCCAACGCCGCCGGAGCCATCGTCGCGGGCCGGCTGTCCTGCTCCGACGCCATGCCGACCGAGGCCGAGGTGGAGGCGAAGCTCCGCGCAGCGGCCTCCGGTTCCCCTGTTTCCTCCGGCTTCCCCGGTTCCCTCGACGATCCTCAGCGAGAGGTGTGACGACGTGCTGTCTGACAACGTGAGCCGGATCGTGGAGGCCCGGGTCAGTGATCCCGGTGCCGTCGCGGCGGCAGCCGCGCGACGCGTTCGGTCCACCTCGCTGCTCGGCGAGCACGGCAAGGCGATGATCATCGCCGCGGACCATCCCGCGCGCGGCGCCAACGGCGTCGGCGGCGACCCCACCGCCATGGCCGACCGTTTCAAGCTGCTGGACCGCCTGTGCGTCGCCCTGGAGCGACCCGGCGTGACGGGTGTGCTGGCCACCGCAGACATCCTGGACGACCTGCTGCTGCTCGGTGTGCTCGACGGCAAGAGCGTCTTCGGCTCGATGAACCGGGCCGGGCTCGCGGGGTCGGTCTTCGAGATCGACGACCGCTTCACCGGCTACGACGCCGAGACGATCGCCGCGATGCGCTTCGACGGCGGCAAGATGCTCACCCGCATCGCCCTCCAGGACCCGGCGACGCCGTCCGTCCTGGAGAACACCGCCCGGGCGGTCGACGAGCTGAACGACCGTCAACTCATCGCGCTGGTCGAGCCGTTCCTCTCCACCTGGCAGGACGGCAGGGTCCGCAACGACCTCTCCACCGACGCCGTCATCAAGTCGGTCACCATCGCCTCGGGGCTCGGCCGACGCACCGCCTACACCTGGCTGAAGCTGCCGGTCGTGGACGACATGGAGCGGGTCCTCGCCGCCTCCACCCTCCCGGCACTCCTGCTGGGCGGCGAGGTCACCGACCCCGACGCGGCCTTCGCCTCCTGGGGCAAGGCCCTCAAGCAGCCCACCGCACAGGGCCTGGTCGTGGGCCGCTCCCTGCTCTACCCCTCGGACGGCGACGTGGCCGGCGCGGTGGACCGGGCGGTGAGCCTGCTGTGAACGACACGAGCAAGTACCACCTCCCCCATGGGACTTCGGCCGACGGCTCGTACGACCTCGTGGTCACGCCCGAGTCGGCGGGCTGGGGATACTCCGGCCTCAGGATCCTGACCCTGAGGCCGGGCCAGGCGCACGCCCTGTCCACCGGGGATTCCGAGTTCCTGGTCCTGCCGCTGACGGGCTCCTGCACCGTCACCACGGACGGCACGGCCTTCGAACTCGCCGGTCGGACAGGCGTGTTCGCCTCGGCCACCGACTTCGCGTATCTCCCGCGCGAGTCGGAGGCCCTGATCAGCAGCGCGCAGGGAGGTCTGTTCGCGCTGCCCTCCGCCCGTACCGAGCGGGGAGGTCACTCGGCCCGGTACGGGCGCAAGGAGGACGTGCCCGTCGAGCTGCGCGGTGCCGGGAACTGCTCCCGCCAGGTCAACAACTACTGCCTGCCGGGCACGTTCGACGCCGAGCAGCTGCTGGTGTGCGAGGTCCTCACTCCCGGCGGCAACTGGTCCTCGTACCCGCCGCACAAGCACGACGAGGTCCGCACGGACGACAGCGGCAGCGCGGTCGAGTCCGAGCTGGAGGAGATCTACTACTTCCAGGTCGCGGGCGAGGACGGCTTCGGCTACCAGCGGGTGTACGGCACCCCGGAGCGGCCGATCGACGTGCTCGCCGAGGTGCGTTCCGGCGACACCGTGCTGATCCCGCACGGCTGGCACGGCCCGTCGATCGCCGCGCCCGGCTACGACCTCTACTACCTCAACGTCATGGCTGGTCCGGGGCAGGACCGCGCCTGGCTGATCTGTGACGACCCCGCCCACGGGTGGGTCCGCGGCACCTGGGAGTCCCAGGCGACCGACCCCCGGCTGCCGTTCGGGGCCAAGGAGACCGAGTGATGGAAACGATCAGGCTCACCACCGCACAGGCCCTCGTGCGCTTCCTGGCGAACCAGTACAGCGAGCGCGACGGCCAGGAACAGCGGCTGATCCCCGGGGTCTGGGGCATCTTCGGGCACGGCAACGTGGCCGGTCTGGGCCAGGCGCTCCTGCAAGCGGCCGTCACCCAAGAGGCCGACCTGCCCTACTACTTGGCCCGCAACGAGCAGGGCATGGTGCACGCGTCGGTGGCGTACGCGAAGATGCGCGACCGGCTGGCGACCTTCGCCTGCTCGGCGTCGACAGGGCCGGGCTCCACGAACATGATCACCGGCGCGGCGCTGGCGACGACCAACCGGATCCCGGTTCTGCTGCTGCCCAGCGACATGTTCGCGACCCGCGCCGCCGACCCCGTCCTCCAGCAGCTGGAGGACACCCGCGGCGGGGACGTCACGGTCAACGACGCCTTCAGGGCCGTGTCCAAGTACTTCGACCGGATCTCCCGGCCCGAGCAGCTGATCCCGGCCGCGCTGGCCGCGATGCGGGTGCTGACCGACCCGGTCGAGACGGGCGCCGTCACGCTCTCGCTGCCCCAGGACGTCCAGGCCGAGGCGTACGAATGGCCCGTCTCCTTCTTCCGGCGCCGGGTCTGGCATGTGGGCCGCCCGGTGCCGGAGGCAGCCGCTGTGGAGCGGGCCGCGCGTCTGTTGCGCGGTGCCCGCAGGCCGCTGATCGTGGCCGGCGGCGGTGCCGTCTACTCCGGCGCCGAGACCCAGCTGCGTGCCTTCGCCGAGGCCACCGGCATCCCGGTGGCGGACACGCACGCCGGCAAGGGTGCGGTGCCCTGGGACCACCCGTACGCGGTCGGCGGCATCGGTTCGACCGGCTCGTACGCGGCGAACGAGCTGGCACGCGAGGCGGACGTCGTCCTCGGTATCGGCACCCGCTACTCCGACTTCACCACCGCCAGCCACACCGTCTTCGGCAACCCGGACGTCACGTTCGTCAATCTCAACGTGGCTCGCCTGGACGCCGTGAAGCACTCCGCCGAACCGCTGGTGGCCGATGCGCGGCTCGGCGTCCAGGCCCTCGCGGGCGCGCTGACGGACTGGGAGGTCTCCCCGGAGTACCGCGACCGCACACGCCAACTCATCGCCCGTACAAGGGAGATCGAGGAGGAGTGCTTCGCGGCCGACCGGCAGACCGGTGAACTGCCCGCGCAGACCCAGATCCTCGGCGCGCTCAACGACGTCCTGGGCGACCGTGACGTCGTCATCAACGCCGCCGGTTCCATGCCGGGCGACCTGCAACAGCTGTGGCGGGCACGGGATCCGAAGGCCTACCACGTGGAGTACGCGTACTCCTGCATGGGCTACGAGGTCGCCGCCGGCGTCGGCACGCGGATGGCCGATCCGTCGCGCGAGGTCGTCGTACTCGTCGGTGACGGCTCGTATCTGATGATGGCTCAGGAGATCGTCACCATGGTCTCCGAGGGGCTGAGGGTCATCATCGTCCTCGTCCAGAACCACGGCTTCGCCTCGATCGGTTCGCTGTCGGAGGCCCTGGGTTCCCAGCGGTTCGGCACCAAGTACCGCTTCCGCAACGGTGATTCGGGCCAGCTCGACGGTGGCGTGCTTCCCGTCGATCTCGCCGCCAACGCCTCCTCGCTCGGCGCGGACGTCCTGCACGCCACCTCCGTCGACGAGTTCCGTGCGGCGATGGAGAAGGCGAAGACGGCCACCCGCACCACGGTCGTACACGTCGAGACCGACCTGTACGGGCCGAACCCGCCCGGCCACGGCTGGTGGGACGTGCCGGTGAGCCAGACCTCCGCCCTGGACTCCACCCGTGACGCGTACGAGACGTACGCCGCCCGCAAGCAGGCCCAGCGCCACTACCTGTAAGTCCCGTCCCCGCAAAGGAAACCCGCACCGTGAAGACCATCGAGCACTGGATCAACGGCTCCCCCACCGCCGGGACCAGCCCGGAGACGGCCCCCGTGTTCAACCCGGCCACCGGCCAGGAGCAGGCCCGGGTCGCCCTGGCCTCGGCCGCCGACGTGGACACGGCCGTCACGGCCGCCACCGCCGCCTTCGAGACCTGGTCCGAGTCGTCGCTCACCCAGCGCACCCAGGTGATGTTCGCCTTCCGGCAGCTTCTCGTGGAGCACGAGGAGGAGCTGGGCCGGATCATCTCCGCCGAGCACGGCAAGACGGTCGACGACGCGCGCGGCGAGATCACGCGCGGCCGGGAGGTCGTGGAGTTCGCGTGCGGACTCGGCGACGTCCTGAAGGGGTCCTTCTCCGACCAGGTGTCACGCGGTGTGGACGTGCACAACTTCCGCCAGCCGCTGGGGGTCGTCGCGGGCATCACGCCGTTCAACTTCCCCGCCATGGTGCCTCTTTGGATGCACCCGATCGCCATCGCGACCGGCAACACCTTCATCCTCAAGCCCAGCGAGCGCGACCCCTCCGCCGCAAACTTCGTCGCCGAGCTCTACAAGAGGGCCGGGCTGCCCGACGGCGTCTTCAACGTCGTGCACGGCGGCAAGGAAGCGGTCGACGCGATCCTCACCCACTCCGGTGTCGAGGCCGTCTCCTTCGTGGGTTCGACGCCGATCGCCAGGTACGTCCACGAGACGGCCACTGCGCACGGCAAGCGCGTCCAGGCACTCGGCGGGGCCAAGAACCACGCCGTCGTCCTCCCCGACGCCGACCTGGAGTTCGCCGCAAACCACATCACGGCCGGCGCGTACGGATCGGCGGGCGAGCGGTGCATGGCCGTGTCGGTCGCCGTCGCGGTCGGCACCGCCGCGGACGGTCTGGTCGAGATCCTGGAGCGCAAGGCCGGCGAGGTGAAGGTCGGTCCCGGTGACGTGCCCGGCATCGAGATGGGGCCTCTGGTCACCAAGGCTTCCCAGGAGCGCGTCGAGAACGCCGTCGGCACCGCCGCCACGCAGGGCGCCACGGTCGTCGTCGACGGTCGCGGCCTGAAGATCGACGGCCACGAGAGCGGCTTCTTCACCGGCCCCTCCCTCCTCGACCACGTCACGACCGAGATGGACGCCTACAAGGAAGAGCTGTTCGGACCGGTCCTCGCCGTCGTCCGCGTCGACAGCCTCGACGAGGCGATCGGTGTCATCAACGCCAACCCGTACGGCAACGGCACCGCCCTGTTCACCGGCTCGGGCGAGGCCGCGCGCCGCTTCCAGCGCAACGTGAAGGTCGGGATGATCGGCGTCAACGTGCCGGTGCCCGTGCCGATGTCGTACTACTCCTTCGGCGGGTGGAAGGACTCCCTCATCGGCGACTCCCCCATCCACGGTCCCGAGGGCATCCGCTTCTACACGCGGCCCAAGGTCGTCACCACCCGTTGGCCGCAGCCCAAGCAGCAGGTGACCGCCGGCTTCAACTTCCCCACATCCAGCTGACGGTCCGCCCTTCCCGCAGGAGCACGGCTCCCCCACGACAACTGCCAGGAGGTGGCCATGGACGTCAGGGACGACGCGACTGAGGCCCCCACACCAAGCACCACCAACGCAGGCAGCTCCTCCCGCCGTGTCTACCGGCGGCTACGGACCATCACCGTCATCGCCACCTTCGGTGGACTTCTCTTCGGCTACGACACCGGTGTCATCTCCGGCGCACTTCCCTTCATGGCCCGTGCGCCCGAGGACGGCGGGCTGGGTCTCAGCCCGCTGACCGAAGGGGTCGTCGCCTCGTCGCTCGTGCTCGGCGCGGCCTTCGGGGCCCTGTTCGGGGGCCGTCTCTGCGACCGCTACGGGCGCAAGCGGACGATCCTCGGACTGGCCGTGCTGTTCTTCATCGGCGCGCTGGGCACCGCGCTCGCACCCGACGTCACGGTGATGGTGCTGTTCCGCGTGCTGCTCGGACTCGCCGTCGGCGGCGCGTCCGCGACGGTTCCGGTGTTCATCGCCGAGTTGGCGCCGGCCGAGCACCGCGGCCGACTCGTGACGCAGAACGAACTCATGATCGTGACCGGCCAGTTGCTGGCCTACACGTCGAACGCGATCATGGCCAACACCGTGGGCGAGGGCGGTGTGTGGCGCTGGATGCTCGCGATCGCCACCATCCCGGCCGTGCTGCTGTGGTTCGGGATGCTCTTCGTGCCCGAGTCTCCCCGCTGGCTGGCCTCCCGCGGCCGGTTCGAGGACGCCGCCCGCACGCTGAGCCGGATCCGCGACGAGCAGGTCGTCGACGCGGAGTTCGCCGAGATCAAGCGCCGAGTCACCGCCGACGCCCATGAACGGCGGGCGGGCTGGCGGGACTTGGGCACACCCTGGGTGCGGCGGATCGTGACGTTCGGGTTCGGGCTGGCCGCCCTGACGCAGCTCACCGGCGTCAACTCGATCATGTACTTCGCGCCGACGATCCTGCTGGACACCGGCCTGGGCACCCAGGCCGCGCTCACGGCCACCATCGCCAACGGTGTCGTGGCGGTGCTCGCGGTCTCGACCGGGATGTGGCTGCTCGGCCGGTTCGGCCGGCGCCCCATGCTGCTGACCGGGCAGGTCGGCGTCACCGTCTCACTGGTGCTGATCGCCTTCTGTTTCCTGGCCCTGCCCGAGTCGACCGTCCGCAGCTACCTCGTGCTGGCGTCCATGCTGACCTTCCTGCTGTTCATGCAGGGCTGTATAGCGACCGTGTTCTGGCTGATGCTCTCGGAGATCTTCCCGCTCCGCCTGCGCGGCTTCGCGATGGGCACCGCCGTCTTCGGCACCTGGATGGCCAACTTCGTGGTCACGCTGGTGTTCCCGCCTCTGATCGACGCGATCGGCGGGGCCACGTTCCTGATCTTCGCCGCGGTCAACGCCGCCACGATCGCGTACTACGTGCGGACCGTTCCCGAGACCCGGGGCCGCTCGATGGAAGCCATCGAGAGCCACTTCCGACGGCAGTACGCCACCTGACCACGCGCTCCCTTTGACACGTCCCTTCCCGCTGACACGCCCCTCCTTCCTGACTCGTCCCTTCCTTTCGAAAGGCCCCGCCATGACCACGTCCGCCAAACCCATCTCCGTCGCGGTGATCGGAGCCGGCATGGCCGGCCGCAGCCATGCCGCCGGCTACCGCAACGTCAACACGGTCTTCGGTGCCGGCCTGCCGCCGGTCCGCCTTGCCGCGATCGCCGACGCCAACGTCGAACTCGGCCAGGACGCCGCCCGTCGCTACGGGTACGAGAAAGCGCTCCCGAGCTGGGAGGCCGTCGTCGAGGACCCCACGATCGACGCGGTGAGTATCGTCGTGGGCAACGCGCTGCACCGCCCGATCGCGGAGGCGCTGGTCGCCGCGGGCAAGCACGTGCTGTGCGAGAAGCCGCTGGCCGGGTCGTTGGAGGACGCCCGTGCGATGGCCGAGCTGGAGCGCACCGCCGAGGTCGTGACCGCTGTCGGGTACACCTTCCGGCGTTCCCCCGGCATCGCGGCGATCCGACAGCATGTGCAGCGCGCCGAGCTGGGCGATCTCTCGCTGTTCAGCGGCAGGTACTGGTGCGACTACGCGACCGACCCGAAGGGCCCGCTGACCTGGCGGTTCAAGGGCGGCCCCGGTTCCGGTGCGCTCGGTGACGTCGGCTCGCACGTCATCGATGTCGCCGAGTACGTCGCCGGCCCCATCATCTCGGTCTCAGGTGCCTCGCTGTCGACGCAGATCCCCAAGCGGCCCCTGCCGCTGGGTGCTGTGGTCGGCCACAACGCCGCGCCGGTCTCCGACGAGTTCGGCGAGGTCGAGAACGAGGACACCGCGTCCTTCACCGCCCGCTTCGAGTCGGGGCTGGTCGGCACCTTCTCGGTGACGCGCACCGGCTTCGGCCTGCCCAACGGGCTCGCCTTCGACGTCCTGGGCCTCGGCGGCCGGGCCGCGTTCGACCAGCACCGGCCCGCCGAGTACCTCTTCGACGACGCCCAGCCCGAGGCCCGTACACGTGGCGCCCGGCAGATCATCGCCGGTCCGCAGATGCCGTACTTCGCGGGCGGGGTCCCGATGGAGGCGCCGGGTGTGGGCGCCAACAACGCCGACAACTTCACGTACCAGGCGCGTGCCTTCCTCGACCAGGTCGCGGGAGTCGCCGAGCCGCTGCCGGCCTGCGCCACCTTCGCCGACGCGCTGCGGACCATGGAGATCATCCGGGCCGTCGTCGAGTCGTCCCGGGCCGGTGGTGCCGCCGTCACGGTCCCGCCCGCCGCCTGACCCCCTCGTAGAGCCTGTAGAGAAGGAAGAAAACACATGGCCCTCAAGCTCGGCGCCTACACCGCCTGTCTGCACGACCGCACCCTCACCGAAGCCCTCGACATCCTCAAGGAGAACGGGCTGACCTCGGTGGAGGTCAACACCGGTGGCTTCATCCCCTCCCCGCACTGCCCTGTCGACCTGCTGCTGTCCTCGGCCAAGGCGCGCGAGGAGTACCTGGCGGCCTTCGCCGAGCGTGGGCTGGAACTGACCGGGCTCAACTGCAACGGCAACCCGCTCAACCCGCTCCCGGGCGTCGGGCCCAAGCACGCCGACGATCTGCGCCGCACCATCCGGCTGGCGGGTCTGCTGGGTGTGAAGCACGTCGTCACGATGTCCGGCACGCCGGGCTCCGACCCCGACGCCAAGTACCCGTCCTGGGTCGTGAACCCGTGGGACGGCGTCTACATGGACGTCCTGGACTACCAGTGGGGCGTGGCCGTCGAGTTCTGGAAGGAGATCGACGCGCTGGCCCGGGAGAACGACGTCCGGGTCGCCATCGAGATGCACCCGCACAACGTGGTGTTCTCCCCCGTCACCCTCAAGCGCCTCGTCGACGCGGGCGGCCTGACGAACGTCGGCGCGGAGATGGACCCCTCCCACCTGATGTGGCAGGGCATGGACATCGTCGCCTCCATCAAGTGGCTGGGCCCGCTGGTGTTCCACGCCGCCGCGAAGGACGCCACGCTCTGCGCCGGCGCCGACATCCGTGGCGTACTGGACACGTCGTTCACGCGCGTGCCCGCCGACGCGCCCGACAAGGTGCCCACCGGCTACGGCTTCTGGTGCAACGCCTGGCCCGAGAACCCGGCGTGGAAGTTCGTCGCCGTCGGCAACGGCAACGACGTCCCCTACTGGACCGAGTTCCTGCGTGCCCTCGCGGAGATCGACCCGGACATGGCCGTGAACATCGAGCACGAGGACGCGGCCTACTCCCAGACCGAGGGACTCGCGCTGGCGGCCAAGAACCTGCACAGCGCAGCCGCCGCGCTCTGACCCGCTCGCGGGCCGTGTTCCGACCCCCGCACGGGCCGAGTTCCGACCCGCGTCACCTGGCCCCGCGCCCGCCCACCGGGCGCGGGGCCCTGTCCTGTCCCGGGGTCGCCGCGCCGCCCGGGATCGGTGTGCGCGCCAGGCCCCCGGCGAGTACGTCCAGGATGTTGTCCACGGCGAGGTCCACCATCGCGGCCCGCGTGGCCTCGGTCGCGGAACCGATGTGCGGAAGCGTGACCGCGTGAGGCTCGGCGACCAGCGGGGAGAGTTCCTGGCCCATGGGTTCGCGCTCGAAGACGTCCAGGCCCGCCGAGTGGATGCTCCCGTCGCGCAGGGCCCGCAGCAGTGCGTCCTCGTCCACGACACCACCGCGCGAGGTGCTGACGAGGGTGGCCGTGGGCTTCATGGCGGCCAGTTCGGCGGTGCCGATGAGGTGACGTGTCTGCGGGGTGAGGGGGACGTGCAGCGATACGACGTCGGCCTCGGCGAGCAGCGTGGGCAGGTCCACCGATGTGGAGAGGGCGTCGTCGGGTGCGTAGGGGTCGTGGTGGATGACCCGCATCCCGAAGCCCTGGGAGCGGCGCGCCACGGCTCGGCCGATCTGGCCGTAGCCGATGAGGCCGAGCGTGGCGCCGTGCACGTCCAGGCCCAGGTAGTCGTCCATCCGGAACAGACCCCACTGACCGGCGGCCAGCGAGTCGCGGGCGGCGCCGAGGCGCCTGCGGGCCATCAGGATGAGCGCGAAGGTGAGGTCGGCGGTGGTCTCGGCGAGAACGCCGGGCGTGTGGGTGACCACGACTCCGCGTTCGGCGGCGGCGTCCCGGTCGACCGCGTCGTAGCCCATGCTCGCCAGCGCGACGACCTGCAACGTGGGTCCGGCCGCGTCCAGCAGGGCTGCGTCCACCTGGTCGTTGCCCAGGGCCAGGATGGCGCTCGCGCCCTTGGCCAGTTCCGCCAGATCCCTCGCTTCGGGCTTGCTCGTCCCCGGCCACGCCACGACCTCCGCGTGCGACGCCAGGCGGGCGATTCCCCCGCCGGGGAGGGCGGTCCGGGTGGTGAGCACACGCTGCTTCATCTGTTTCTCCCGTGCTTGATCCGCGTTTCACGAAATCAGTGAAGTCGATTTCATTCGATTCGATTCGTGAAGACGCTAGTCAGCACAGACCAGAGCAACAAATAGCCAATTTGCGTGACGTCATCGAAAATCGGGATGCATTAATCCGATGACGTCGATGACTCCATCGCCGTGTCCCCGAAGGCTGCGTCCTCATCGAATTCCGTGATCAATTCATGGAAGAGGTCGTGCACGGCGTGCGCGGGTTCCGACAGCGGCTGATGGTCGGAGGTGCACAGGGACAGTTTCACCGTGATCGCCGGATTGACGATCCGGCGTACCACCAGATTCCGTACGTCGAGGGTCGCGCGCGCCGCGGACCAGGGCAGGACCGTCGCCCCGACCTCGGCGCCCACCGCGCTGATCAGGGTCAGGACCGACTCGATCTCGCCGACCACCCTGGGTTCGAGCGAGGCGTGCTGGAACGCGGCGTCGACGACCTGTCTGATGGTGTGGATGCGGCTGGGCAGCAGCAGCGGGACGCCGGCCAGCTCTTCGAGGGAGACGTCGCCCTCCCCTGAGGGCACCGACCCGCCCGGCGCGGCGATCAGGAAGAGGTCCTCGGTGCGCAGCGGCTCGAACTGCACGCCCCGCAGCGGCCCGGCCCCGTAGATGAACGCCATGTCCATCCGGCCGGTCATGATCGCCTCGCTGATCACACCGCCGAAGTTCTCGTTGATGTGCAGCAGGATGTCGGGGTAGCGCTCGCGCACGCTCCTGAGCAGGGGCAGCGCGAGGGCCGCGCCCATGCTGTAGGGGGCGAGGCCCACCGAGACGCTGCCCGCGGGCGCCCGTCCGGAGATGTCGACCGCCGCGTGGGCGAGGTCGATCTGGCGCAGGATGAGCTGCGCGTGCCGGTACAGCGCGCGCCCCGCTTCCGTCGGGGCGACCCCTCGTTTGCTGCGGATCAGCAGCTGCTGCTTGAACTGGGCCTCCAGCGCCGACAGCTGCTGACTGAGTGCGGGCTGCGCGATGTGCAGGATGTCCGCCGCGCGCGTGATGCTCCCGGCATCCACGATCTTTACGAACGAGTAGAGACGCCTGGTGTCCATGTGCGGCCTTCCAGCGGGGGCGGAGCCTCATGGTAGGCGCGGGGCCGCCGGACGGCCCTTGGCGCGTGTGCTCGACGTCATATCCAACGGTGATTACGTCACGCACAACGGGTATTTGCCGCCCCCTCGCGTTCGGACTACGTTCACCGAAACGCGATTTCCAGGTCGCTCGACCGAACGGCTCGCGTATCTCGCAGGAAATGTAACGGCCCCGTTAATCCCTCTTTTCAGGCAGCGTACAGACCCCGCCCGAAGAGCGCCGGATCGACAATGCGGCGCCGCCGTTTTCTTCTTCTGTCCGGAGGATGTCATGACGCACAGGGTTGATCTCGTGGCCGACCTCGGCGAGGGGTTCGGCGCCTACACGATGGGCGACGACGAGGCCCTCCTCGATGTGCTGACATCGGCCAACATCGCCTGCGGATTCCACGCGGGCGATCCACGGATCATGGACGCCACCGTCCGCCACTGCGTGCGGCGCGGCGTGGCCGTGGGCGCCCACCCCAGCTTTCCCGATCTCGTCGGGTTCGGCCGCCGCGCGATGGAGGTGACACCGGACGAGGTCCGCACCGATGTGCTCTACCAGGTCGGGGCGCTCCAGGCGTTCGCCGTGTCGAACGGCACCGGGCTTCGGCATGTGGCCCCGCACGGCCGGCTGGGCAACCTGGTCGCGACCCGGCCCGACTACGCGGCGGCCGTCGCGGACGCGGTCGCCTCCCTCGACCCGTCGCTGATCGTCCTGGCCCAGGACGGCGAGCTCGCCGACGCCGCACGCGCCCGCGGCCTGCGGGTGGGCATCGTCGGGATCGCCGACCGGGCCTATCGCGACGACGGCACGCTGGTGCCGCGGAGCGAGCCCGGCGCGGTCATCCACGAGGAGAAGGAGATCGCCGAGCGGACGATCCGCATGGTGACCGAGGGCGTCATACGCAGCGTCGGCGGGCGTGACATCCCCGTCGAATGCGACACCGTGCTGCTGCACGGAGACACCCCGGGCGCGATCTCCCTGGCCCACCGCGTGCGCCAGGACCTGCTCGCCGCCGACGTCGAGATCACGGCCCTGGCCGACGTGCTCGACGGAAAGGCCGCCTGACATGGACAGCGGCACGGGCGTCGTGGACTGCGCCGACACCACGCGCGGCAGCGTCGTGATCGTGGACTGCGGCGACTCGGCCGTCGTGGCCAAGGCCGTCGGCATGGACGCCGAGCGCGCCTGGCAGACCGTGCACGCGCTGGCCGACGCCTTCGGCGCGGTAAGGCTCGACGGGGTGCACGGCCTCGTGCCCACCTACGACTCGCTGCTCGTCGAGTTCGACTGTGCCGACACCGATCACGACACGGTACGGCGCGTGCTGCGACACGAGGCGGACCGGCTCGGCGAAGGTCCCGTGACGCCGCCCGCGACCCGGCGTTTCGTCGTCCCGGTGGTCTACGGAGGCGAGTTCGGCCCCGATCTTCCCGTCGTCGCCGACCAGTTGGGGCTGAGCGAGCGGGAGGTCGTGGACCTGCACTCCGCCGCGGACCTCACCGTCCGCTGTCTCGGCGCACCGGCCGGCGCCCCGATGATGGACGGCCCGGCGTTCCCCCGGCCCGTACCGCGACTGTCCTCCCCACGCACACGGGTGCTGCCCGGCTCGGTCGCGGTGGCCGGGCGACAGGCCGTGATCTGCCCGATGCCTTCGCCCGGCGGCTGGCCGCTGCTCGGCCGCACACCCCTGCGGGTCCTGGAGGACCTCGACGCCGACCCGCTGACCGCGTACCGGCCCGGCGACACCTTCCGCTTCGTACCCATCACGCCCGAGCAGTGGGACGACCACGCGGGCCGCTCCCTGGCGGTGTCGCATGGCTGACACCCTGAACATCCTCCGGGCCGGTATGGCGACCGTGCAGGACCTGGGCCGGTTCGGGCGCGCCCGCTACGGCCTGCCGGTGAACGGCGCGCTCGACCAGCACTCCGCCCGCGTCGCCAATGTGCTCTGCGGCAACGACGAGGGCGCGCCGCTGCTGGAGATCACCGCCCTGGACTTCAGCTGCACACCGTCCACCGACGTACTCGTCGCGGTGACCGGCGCGCCCGCGGACCTGACCGTCGACGGCGTCGTACGACCGCAGTGGGAGCCCCTCTCCGTACGGTCCGGCGAGACGATCCGTATCAGCGGCATCCGGAGCGGCATCCGGGTCTACCTGGCCGTGCTGGGCTCGCTCAACACCCCATACCTGCAAGGTAGTTGCGCCCCCGACACGATCCTCGGCTTCGGCCACTCGCTGCGCGACGGGGACGAGCTCGGTCTCCAGCGGCACTGCCCGCCCGTCGACCACCCGGAGTACCGCATCCCGCTGTTCCGGCTGCGGGCACCGGTGCCCCGCTTCCCCGTGACCCGCCTCCCGTCGCCCTGGACGATCGACGTGACCGACGGCCCCGACCTCGCCGAGTTCGGTGACACGGCGGACCGGCTGTTCCGGTCGGAGTTCACCGTGAGCCCGCAGAGCAACCACATCGGACTGCGGATGGCCGGTGACGTGCCCCGTCGCGTGGCGACCGGCGAGGTGCTCTCGCGCGGTGTCCCCGTCGGCGCCGTCGAGGTCCCCGCCGGCGACGAGCTGCTCGTCCTGCACCGTGGTCGCGGCGTCACCGCCGGTTATCCCGTACTGGCCGTCGTGACCGCGACCGGCCTGTCCTCGCTCGGCCAGGTCGGACCGGGCCAGACCGTCCGTTTCCGGCGCCGGACCGTCGCCGAGGCGGTGGCCGCCCACCGCTCCCAGCGAAACGCCGTCCAGGCCCTCCAGAACCGGGTGCGCACCGTCTTCGACGCCCTGCGCATCCCCTCGAGCCCCGCACGCACCGTCCCCGTCTCCCCGTAACCTGCCAAGCAGACAGGAGAACGTCATGAGTACCGTGGCCGCTCAACCGGTGCCGAACACCGTCGATCCGAAAACCGCGCGAAAAGTCACCCTCGCCGGGTGCGTCGGCATCTTCGCCGAGCTCTACGACAACGGAATCTTCGGCTTCATGGCGGGCACCCTGGCCGTCGTGTTCTTCCCGAACGCGGACAACGCGACCGCCGTCCAGTTCGTCTTCCTCGGCTACGCCGTCTCGTTCTTCTTCCGCCCGCTCGGCGGGATCATCTGCGGCCACCTCGGCGACCGCATAGGCCGACAGCGGATGCTCGTCTTCGTCATCATGCTGATCAGCGTCGCGACCGCGGCGATCGGCATCCTGCCGACGTACGCGAGCATCGGCATCGCGGCCCCGGCGCTGCTGATCCTGCTGCGTGTCGCACAGGGCTTCTCGGTCGGCGGCGAGGCCTCCGGCGCGATGAGCTTCCTCGCCGAGCACGCCCCCGAGGGCAAGCGCGGCCTCTACACGAGCTACGCCCAGATCGCCTCGTTCCTCTCCCTGCTCACCGGCACACTGATCGCCGCCGCCATGACCAGCGGCCTCGGCCAGGACCGTATGGAGTCGTGGGGCTGGCGCATCCCGTTCCTGCTCGCCGTGCCGCTCGGCATCACCGGCATCTACATCCGCAAGCGGATCAGCGACACCCCCAACTTCAACCGCCTCAAGGAAGAGGGGGGCCTGTCGAAGAACCCGCTCAAGGAGGCCTTCTCCTCCCCCGAGCACCGCCGGGCCATGCTGCTCGCCCTGTTCATCCCGCTCATGAACGGCTCCGGCTACTACGTCCTGTTCAGCTACATGCCGACCTTCATGAACACCGAGCTCGACTTCAGCAAGGTGCAGGGCCTGCTCGTCACCGCGACCAGCCTGGTGGCCATCTCGATCGCCATCCCGTACATGGGCAGCCTCTCCGACCGCATCGGTCGCAAGAAGGTCCTCGCGGGCGCCGCTGTCGCCATGGCCATCGCCGGCGTTCCCTGTTACCTGCTCATCGGCACCGGCAGTGTCCCGCTCGCCATCCTGGGCGCCTGCATCATGGCGGTCATCTTCGCCGGCCACACCGGCGTCATCCACGTCCTGCTCGTCGAGCTCTTCCCCACCCGGGTGCGCTACTCCGCCTACGGGCTCGGCTACAACGTCTCGGCCGCCCTCTTCGGCGGTACCGCTCCCCTGTTGATGACCTACCTCATCGACAAGACGGGCAACGTCAACATGCCTGCCTTCTACGCAGTCGTCACCTCGATCGGCACGCTCATCGCCGTGTCCCGGGTCAAGGACAGGGCCCACCTGCCGCTGCGCGACGCGTAGTCCGGCCGGTCACCCTTCACCCCCCACTCTCTTTCACCCCCCACCTCTCTCCAGGATCTCTAGGAGTGCATCCACATGCCCTTTTCCGACTACAACACCGCCCTGGTGACAGGAGCCTCCACCGGAATCGGAGCGGTGGTCGTCGAGCGGCTGACCAAGCAGGGGCTCGAAGTCCACGCCGTCGCCCGTAACGCCGAACGCCTCGAAGACCTCGCCCGGCGTACGGGCTGCATCCCGCACGCCGTCGACATCACCGACACCGCCGCCCTCACCGAGACCCTGCGGGGCATCGAGGTCGACGTCCTGGTCAACAACGCCGGGGTCTCCCGCACCGGGAACATCCTCTCCGCCGACGAGTTCGCCGTGGACGAGCAGATCGCGGTCAACCTCCAGGCCGTACTGCACCTCGTCCGCCTGATCATGCCCGGGATGGTCGAGCGCGACCTCGGGCACATCGTCAACATCAGCTCGATCGCCGGCGTCTACAACTTCGGCGGGAACACCGTCTACCACGCCACCAAGGCGGCCGTGCACACGCTCTCCCGGCAGCTGCGCGTCGACGGCTACGGCCGCCGGATCCGCGTGACCGAGATCTGCCCCGGCCGGGTGGAGACGGAGATCTTCGGCCGGCTCCTCGGCGACATGGAAGAGGCCCAGAAGCAGTTCTACGACGGCTACGAGTCGCTCAAGCCGGAGGACATCGCGGACGCCATCGAGTTCGCCGTCGGCTCGCCGCGCCACGTGAACATCGGCCATGTCGAGATCCTGCCGACGTTCCAGGTGCCAGGTGGCCTGAACTTCGAGAGGCGGACCGACTGACATGACGACCGCAACGAGCTCCACGACCGCCCTGCGCGTGCAGCGCATCAAGCCGTCGGCGAGCACCGCGGCCGCCCAGCGCGTCCGCGAGCTGAAGGCCCAGGGACTCGCCATCCTCGACCTGACGGTCGGCGAGCCCGACTTCGACACCCCCGAGCATGTGAAGGCAGCCGCCGTCGAGGCGATCCGGCGGGGCGACACCAAGTACACCCCGGTCAACGGCACCCCCCAACTGCGGGCCGCCATCGCCCAGAAGCTGGAGCAGCGGCACGGGCTCCTCTACTCCGCCGACCGGATCGCCGTCGGCGGCGGGGCCAAGCAGGTCATCTTCCTCGCGCTGATGGCCACGCTGGACACGGGCGACGAGGTGATCGTCCCCGCTCCGTACTGGGTGTCGTATCCGGACATGGTCCTCGCCAACGACGGCACACCGGTCGTCGTGCCCTGCCCGGAGGCGGAGGGCTTCAAGCTGACTCCGCAGCGGCTGGAGTCGGCGATCACCGACCGCACCCGCTGGGTGATCCTCAACGCCCCGAGCAACCCCACCGGAGCCGCGTACACGGTCGACGAACTTCGCGCCCTGGCCGACGTGTTGCTCGCGCACCCGCACGTCCAGGTGCTCACCGACGAGATCTACGACGAGATCTGGTTCGAGCCGGGTCGGGTCCCCAGCCTCGCCGCTGTCGAACCGCGCCTGACCGACCGGGTGTTCCTCACCAACGGTGTCTCCAAGTCATACGCGATGACCGGCTGGCGGATCGGCTACGGCGCCGGCTCCGCCTCGCTCGTGGCGGCCGTCAACACTCTGCAGTCACAGATCTCGTCCTGCCCGTCGTCCATCAGCCAGGCCGCGGCTGCCGCCGCCCTCACCGGCGACCAGGACTTCGTACGCGAGTGTGTGGCCGTCTACCGCGGCCGCCGCGACGTGACCGTGAAGCTGGTCGACGACATCCCCGGTCTGTCCTGCACCCCGCCCAGCGGCGGCTTCTACGCCTTCGTGAACTGCACGGGCGTGCTGGGGAAGCGGACTCCCTCGGGTGAAGTGATCGGCTCGGACGAGGACTTCGCCCGCTATCTGCTGGAGTCGCAGCAGGTGGCGGTCATCCACGGTGCCGCGTACGGATCGCCGGGTTACTTCCGGATCTCCTTCGCAACCTCCACCGATGTCCTCACCGAGGCCTGTGAGCGCATCGGCCGCGCCTGCGCGGACCTGTCCCCGGCCGATCCCTCCTGAATTCCCGCCCGCCCCTCCTGAAGACCCGAAGGAGCGTCATGATCCGCGTCAACACGAAGTTCGACCGGCCCGACCCGGACCTGGTCGAGCAGTTGAGCAAGTACTCCGCCGCCACGATCCACGAGGCACAGGGCCGCCTGGGCGCCCTCGACTCGACCATCAAGCCGGTCGACCCCGCGATGTCGCTGTGCGGCCCCGCGTTCACCGTGCGCTGCGCTCCCCGCGACAACATCATGTTGCAGGTCGCCATCGCCCACGCCCGGCCCGGTGACGTCATCGTGGTCTCCGCCGGCGAGTACGCCGAGGCGGGCTCCTTCGGCGACGTACTGGCCAACGCGTGTGTCGCCAAGGGCCTGGGCGGCCTCGTCACCGACACGGGTGTCCGGGACACGCGGGAACTCCGTGAACTCGGCTTCCCGGTCTTCTCGTACAGCGTCTGCATGAAGGGCACCGTCAAGGAGACCGTGGGACCGATGGCCGAACCGGTGCTGATCGGCGGCGAGATCGTCCGTCCCGGCGACGTCGTGCGCGCCGACGCCGACGGCGTGGTGGTGGTACGACGCGACGACCTGGCGGACGTCGTGCGCAAGTCCCAGGAACGGGTCGAGGCCGAGGACGCCTACATCGCCGCCTACCGCTCCGGGAAGAGCGTCATCGAGGTCAGCAACCTCGCCGCCGTACTTGAGGCGAAGGGGCTCGTCATCGACGCGTAGCCGCCCGTCTCCGCCGCTGCGCCCGGGCACAACAGTCCGTGAGGCTTGACGGAGGAGTAGGCTGGGGTTACCGAGAGTACTTCGCGCACCGGCCTCCATGCTCGTGTCGTTTTCGGCGATTGACTACCCCGGGGCCGGTTCCGACCGCCCGGAGCAGGGTTCGCATCATGACTGCGACCGTTTCGTACGCGCCGACACTCGAAGACCGGCCTTCTCCTCCAGCTCTGCGCATGTCGCTGGCTCCCGCCGGCTCCGCACCGGCCCTGCTGGACGGCGCCTGGTGGCCCCGCTCCCGCGATCTCGGGGCGGAACTTCCCGCACTGACCGCCGTACTCGATTCGCTGTGGGGGCGGATCACCAGGGTCACGGTGAATCCCGCACACTGGCCGACCGTCCCACGCAAAGTGCCCGTCTCGGGCCATGTGGTGAAGGTCGGCTCGTTCATGGCCCAGCAGGACCCGCACCAGATGTTGCTGCTCTCCTACCGCGTGGGCCGCTGGGACCTGCTGGTGATCCCTCCGCAGACGAATCCCGTCGCGGCGGCCTGGCTGCTCGCCGCCGCGAGCGATCCGATACGTACGTCGACCGCCAGCGAGCTGATGGCGGAGGCGGCGCACCTCGGCACAGTGACGGAGACCGACCGGGCCGTGGAGGCGGTCTGGGACTCCGAAGGAGGCCATGAGGCCGGTGGAGCGCCCTCAACTCCCCGGATCCCGGCAGTGGTTGCTCCGGTAATCGGCACATCGGCGGTCGCTCTCGCGATGCCGCGTCCGGCGAAGGAGGTGTGACGGCCATGGAGACCTTCGTGACCGTAGTGGTGATCCTGGCGATGGTCGCTCTGGGCGCGTTCCTGATCCATCGGCTCAACAACCAGCACGACGAGCGCATCGCGGCGTTCCGCTTCAGCCGCTCGCTGCCGGCTGTACGGGGACCCGCGCCATCGGCCCCGCAGAAGGTTCCGGGTCGCGCCGCGACGAGCGGTACCAGTGATCGCCGGAGCCATGACGGCGGGGGACGCGGACGGCTCCGGTCCTGGGCCTGGGCCCGCACACAAGGGAAGTGAGTCGTCATGGACCCCGTCCAGCTCCTCGCGGACACCAGCAGTGAGCCGGTGCGTCCGGGCACCGCGGTGCTGCGGCTGGAGACGACCTCCAGACGCACGGGGACGTTCGACGGCGCATGGTGGCCAAGATCCCGCGACATCGGCAGCCAACTGTCCGGCCTGCTCATCGCCCTGACGGCCCGCCTCGGCACCATCTCCCGCGTCGGCCTCGACACGAGCGGCTGGGACGAGACCCCGGGCCATCTGGTCGTCGCCGGGCACACGGTCCACATCGACTGGTCCGCCGTCGGGGACAGCACGATGATCGTCACCCGGGGCGCCCAGGACCACTTCCTGTTCCTGGTGGTCCCTCCGCAGACGGCCCACGGCCCCGCCCACACCGCGATGGCCATGGCCGTACGGGACGACAACGCCGCCTCGGCCGAACATGTCCTTGCCGCCGCCGGTGTCACCCCGGCCGCCCGGCCCGTCGTACCGTCCCGCTCTCCCGGCTGACAGCTCTGGCGGAAGCCGCAGCTCAGCCAGTCGCACCGCCCGCAGCCCAGGACCCCGGCCGCCGCACCACGGACAACAGGCCGGGGTCTTCCCGTGCCGGGTGTCTCCCGGACCGCTCGGGTCCGGGAGACGGCCTCGACGTGAGGATGGTAGAACCATGGGTGTTCGTCGCAGGCGGAGGACATGAGCGGGGAACCGGCGGATCCGTACGTTGCCTCGTGGGAGACGCCGCCGCCCCGGGAGCCGCACCGCCGGTCGGACCGGTCCGACCGCCAGCGCTTTCTCAACCGCCTTACCTCCGGGGCCTGGACGCGGTGGCACGGGTGAGGGCCGACAGTCGCTCGGACCGGATACAGGTGCTCGTCGCCGAGCAGGCGGCCCGGCGCGGCGCCCGGGCCGGCGTGGTGGACGTGTGCACCGCGGCCGTGGCCGCGCTGCCGGTCGGCGGGGCCGGGCTGTCGGCGATGTCCCGGACCGCGGCGAGCCATCCGCTGTGCAGCACGGACGACATCAGCGCACAGTTGGAGGAGCTCCAGCTCACGCTGGGCGAGGGACCGTGCGTGGATGCCTTCGTACGGGGTTCCGCCGTCTTGACGCCCGATCTGCTCACCGGTGAACTGCAGGAGCACTGGGCCGTGTTCGCCGACGCGGCTCTGGAGGCCGGAGCGCGCGCCGTCTTCGCGCTCCCCTTGCAGATTGGTGCGATCATCCCGGGAGTTCTGGACCTGTACGCCGACGTGCCGACCGTGCTCGACGCCGAGCAGCTGGCCGACGCGCTGGCGTTCGCCGATCTCGCGACACTGCTCCTGCTCGACACGCAGATCGTCGAGGCGAACCCCACGGGTGGCGGGCCGGCAGCGGAGCGAGGCTTCGAGGACCTGGGCGCGTACCGGGCGGAGATCGACCAGGCCAGCGGCATCCTCACCGTCCAACTCGGCGTCGGCATCGAGGAAGCGTTCATCCGGCTACGCGCCCACGCCTATGTGCAAGGGCTCCGGCTCGCCGACGTGGCCGCCGACGTGGTGGCCCACCGGCTCCGCCTCTCCCCCGACGCGGAACCCGACCGGACCGACGAGGAAACCTGACGCATCGGTGCCGTCCGACGAACGTGCTGCACTTCCCGCCCCTCCCCGGCGGGAATAGTCTCAACCGAGGGTGTCACGATGAATCAGCAGCTCCTGGCCAAGACGTTCGTCGAGCTGGCCGACAACCTGGTCGCCGACTTCGACCTCATCGACTTCCTGCGTCTGCTCACCGACCGCTGCGTCGGCATGCTCGGCGCGGGCGCCGCCGGGGTACTGCTCGCAGACCGGGACGGCAAACTGCGGGTGATGGCCGCCTCCGACGAACAGGTGCGCCTGCTCGAGCTCTTCCAGCTCCAGAACGACGAGGGCCCCTGCCTGGAGTGCTTCCGCACCGGCGCACCGGTGATCGTCCCCGACCTGACCCGCGAGGTCGACCGCTGGCCGCGCTTCGTCACGGCGGCCCATCGCAGCGGGTTCGGCGCCGTGCAAGCCCTGCCGATGCGCCTGCGGGACGAGGTCGTCGGCGCGCTGAACCTGTTCCGCGCCACCCCCGGCCCCTTCGACCCGGCCGCCACGCTCATCGCGCAGGCCCTGGCCGACGTCGCCACCATCAGCCTTCTGCAGCAGCGCACCACGCACCGCAGCACCGTCCTCAACGAACAACTCCAGACGGCGTTGAACAGCCGGGTGCTGATCGAGCAGGCCAAGGGGAAGCTCGCCGAGCGCCAGAACATCGACATGGAGCAGGCCTTCACCGCACTGCGCGGCTACGCCCGCTCCCACAACCGGCGCCTGGTCGATGTGGCCCGCGCGTTCATCGACGGCTCCGAGCCCCTCGTCGGTCTGGGCGCCTGACCGTCCGGGCCCGCACCCCGGCAGTCACCCCCATGCCACCCGTGCATGTGTCACCCCGTGCACGCGTCACCCGCGCCCTCGTCACGTCGTCACGACACCCTCCTCAGATCGTGGGTCTCGGCCCACACCTGATCGCGCAGGCCCGCGCAGATGCGGGTGATCAGACGGGAGACATGCATCTGGGACAGCCCGAGTTGCAGGGCGATGCGTTGCTGGGTCATCTCGCAGAAGAACCTCATGTAGAGGATCTGCCGATCCCGTTCGGGCAGTGCCTGCAGAAGCGGCCGGAGCGCCTCGCGGTCGACGACCCGGTCGAAGCCGGGCTCCGTGCCGCCGAGGGTGTCGGTCAGGGCGTAGCCGTCCGCGGAGTGGCCGGGCAGGGCGTCCATGGACAGCGCCGTGTACGCCTCCAGGGCTCCCTGGCCCAGTCGTACCTCCGCCTCGGTGAGTCCGGTGTGCGCGGCGATCTCAAGGGCGGAGGGTTCACGGCCGTTGAGCGAAGCCCACTCGTTGCCGGCGGAGCGGACCCGGCTGCGAAGCTCCTGTACGCGCCTGGGTACATGCACAACCCACAGGTCGTCGCGGAAGTGCCGCTTCACCTCTCCGAGGATCGTCGGTATGGCGAAGCTGGGGAAGGCGGTGCCGAGGGCCGGGTTAAAGCGGGACACCGCCTTGACGAGGCCCAGTTGGGCGACCTGCTTGAGGTCCTCGAAGGACTCGCCGCGATGTCGGAAGCGCCGGGCCAGCCGTACGGCCATCGGCGCCCAGGCGCACACCACTTCCTGTTCCAGTGCGGAACGCTCCGGGCCCTTCGGTAAAGCAGCGATGCGACGGAACGCGGCGTCGGTGTCCGGGGCGTCGTCGTAGAGACGCCTGGGCGGCCGGTTCTGCGTGGGTGCGATCGGCATGGGCACGTGTCTCCCTGATCGGTGGCATCGCTCACCGTGGGAGCCGTCGGACCGCAGCACACTGGGGAGCAGCGACAGCCGCTCCCACGGGCGTGCCTCCGGTCTGAAGCACGTCGGACGAGTTCCCGGGCAGCCCGCCTTCAAACGCCCAACGGGCCCCGGCCCGGGGCCGATTCGGGGCTATGCTGCGAAGTGCACGTCCCAGACCCCGGCGGTGCACTGCCAGTCGGCAACGATGCCTGTCCCCACACCTCTCCCAGTGTCTGGAACCGAGGCGCCCATGCGCACCCCGCCGCAACCAAACGACCCTCAAGTCTCCGAAGTTTCCGAGCCGTCCGCCATGGACACGGTGCGGCTGCGCCGACTCAACCGCTGGCAGGCCGAGGGCCTGCGGGAGGACCTCGCGGATCTGTACGTGGAGTCGTCCGCCGCCTCACCCGGTGAGGAGTTCCGCGACCGGCAGAAGTTCCTGCTCCGCCTCGCTGACGACGTACAACTGCCGGGATTCGACATGCTGGTGGCCGAGGCGCAGTCCCTGACCGGTTGCGCCTTCGGAGTGCCCGTGCCGCGCGACGGCTCCTGGTGGGAGGGGTTCCACGGGCCGCTGCCGCAGAACCTGGAGCAACTCACCGCCTCCGGACATGTCTTCGCGATCCTCGACACCGTCGTCCATCCCCACCAGCACGCCCACGGACTCGCCCGCCGGCTGCAGGAACGCCTGCTCGGTGACCACGAGGCCTCGCTCGGCGTCACATTGGTGGACCGCTCCGATCGATCGACCTGCGCGGCCCTGACGACCTGGGGCTGGCAGGAGGCGGGCCAGATCCACCGGCTTCCCGGCCCAACGACCTTGCAGGTGCTGGTACTTCCTCTCGGGGAGCGCACGTCCGAGCATCCGGACGGCCTCGCCCACAACGACCGGACCCAACGGCCCGAGTAGCCGCACGGCCCGAACGCCGAACGGCCGAACGGGCCAGGAATCCGACGGGCAGAGGGACCGAACGGGCCAGGAATCGCGGGGGTGTTTGGGACTCGCCGACAGGGCTACTCAGCAGGGGCGTCCGACGGCCGGCCGGGACGAAGGCACCGGAGAGTTGAGTTCACAGCTCCCGGTGCCATCCGCCGGGCGCACGCCGTCACCCCCGGTCCACCGCGTGCAGGCGCCGCAGCGCCCGGCGGAACTCTCGCCGGATCTCTTCCGGGAGCGTCTCGTCGTCCGTCGTGGCGACCAGGGCCGCGGCCACGTCCCGGAGCTTGATGTTGCAGTGCTGAGACACCCCCACCAGCAGGTCCCAGGCCCTATCGCTGGAGCACGGCGCCATGGCCATCACCATCCCGCGGGCCTGGTCGATGACCGCACGCGTCACCAGCGCCCGCCCCAACTGCTCGTTCCTGGCTCGTAGTTCGACGATCTCGGCCAGCAGAGCCGCATCCCTCGCCGGAGCGACAGCCGTCACCGGCCGCTCTTCCTCGCGGTACGTGGTCACCTGGTGCACGGTGGGCCTCCCAGGAGCGGAACAGGACATCGCTGCCGGGGACTGGGGCCTCACTCGACAGCGTAGTCCTGCCCAAAGGTTGCGGATACGGTGCGACGTCTGCGGGTACTCGCTGCGATGGACGGCTGCCGCACCGGCCCCGATCCTCGGTCTCCGCCCTGGCGCACCACGCGGGAAGGAGGCCTTCGACGGGGCACTCGCGAATGTCCGACCAGCACGGACCGTAGTAAAATTGTTGCGGTTGGTGCACGTCCACGCGCACCGACAGGCGCCTCGCTCAGAGGGGAACGGCATGATCCAAGCAGCCGACATCCGAGAATGGCGCAACCAGGACGTCGTCGATCCGAAGGGACACAGGATCGGCGTGCTCGAAGCGGTCTATGTGGACACCGCCACCGACGAACCGGCCGTGGCCACCGTTCGGACCGGACTGCCCACCCGACAGCGTCTTGTCTTCGTCCCCCTCGACGAGACGACCCTCGGGCCGGGCTACCTCAAGGTCTCCTATGCCAAGAGCCTGGTGAAGAAGGCTCCTTCGATCGGTACGGACGACATTCTGCCCGCCGAGCAGGAGAAAGAGATCTTCCAGTACTACGGCATCGCCTACAAGCCGGGCGCGAACGGCGAACGGCAACTCGCGCGTCGTTGAGACCGTGCCCCACTGAGACCGCGCTCCACTGAGATCACGCTCCACCGAGACAGCAATCGACCGAGACGGCAATCTGCTCGAAGGAACCCGAAGGGAGGTGTGCCGGCGATGGTGCTCTTCCTGCTGGTCGTCCTCGCCGCAGTCGTCCTGGGGATCATCGGCGTGGCGGCGGACGGCCTGGGCTATCTGCTGGTCATCGGCATCGTGCTCCTGGCTGCCGACGTGATCGTTGCCGCCGTCGTCTGGTCCCGGCGCGCCAGGCGGCGTCCCGTTCGCTGACGAGGGCGGCGGCAGAGCGTCGTCGTGGAACGTCCCGGAGATCGGGCCCACGTCCCCGTAGCGGGTCAGCCCCGCCTAGTCGGTCAGCCCCGCCTTCTCACAGGCGCGCCGGAGCTCCACGGTGCAGATCTGGCCGACGGTGTACACGCCGCCCTTGACGAGGGTCTGGTCGATCTTGTCGACCGTCACCGCGCTCGGAGTGAGCAGAACGGACGGGATGTCCTCGGTGGTGGGACTGTCGGTCGTCGTCTTGGCCACGTCGTCGAGTTCCTCCCCGCGCGCCAGGGCGACGGCCATGGCGGCGGCCGCGTCGGCTTCGGCCGCGAAGGGCTTGTACACCGTCATGTACTGCTCGCCCCTGATGATGCGCCGCACGGCCTCGAGGTCGGCGTCCTGGCCGGTGATGGGCGGCAGCTTCGTGACGCCGGCGCTCTTGAAGGCGGCGATGGCGCCCGCGGCGATGGCGTCGTTGGCCGCGAGGACGCCGTCGATCCGGTCGGGGCCGAGGGCCGCGATGGCGGCAGACATGTTGGTGTGGGCGTTGTCCTTGCTCCAGCCCAGGGTGTCGTACGACCTGCTGATCGTCACCTTGCCGGTCATGACGGACAGGGCGCCCCGCTTGTACCAGGCCGCGTTGGGGCTGGTCGGATCGCCGTTCAGCATGACGACGTTCTCGCCGTTCGCCCTGTCGTCCATGGCCGTCAGGAGGGCCTCGCCCTGGAGCCTGCCGACCTGTCCGCCGTCGACGGTGACATACCCCGAGATCGGGCCCTCGGCGAGCCGGTCGTAGGAGACGACCGGGATGTCCGCCTTGCGTGCCTCCTGGATCGAGGAGCGGATCGCCCGGGTGTCGGCGGCGTCAAGGATCAGGACCTCGACCCCTTTGGTGATCATGGACATCATCTGTTGCCGCTGCCTCGCCGCGTCGTTCTCGGCGTTGACGTACGCCACGGTGCAGCGGGGGCACAGCTCCTTGAGGCGCTGCTCGATGAAGGGCTTGTCGGCATGCTCCCAGCGGGGAACCGCCCGGCTCGGGAGCAGCAGACCGACGGTGAAGCTGTCCGTGTCGGCCGCGTCGTCTCCTCCGCACGAGGCCAGGGACATCGCCATGAGCCCGGCGACGAGCGCCGCGACGAGACGTCTCGTACGCGTTCTCATGGCCCGGCCCCTTGTTCCGTACCGGGTTGTTCCGTACCGGGTTCCTGTCCCGTCCCGGGCTCCGGGTCCGCGGGAGTCGGCTCGCGTCGCGGCACGACGATCTCGCTCCACACCTGCTTGCCGTCGGCCACCGGCATCGACCCGAAGGACTCGGACATCGCCTCGACCAGGAGCAGGCCCCGACCGCCGGTCGACTCCCAGTCCACGGACACGGGCTTGGCGGGCGCGCGCGGCGAGGAGTCGGTCACGCAGACCCGGAGCCGGTCCCCGCGGAGCATCAGATCGACGCGTACCGGGCCCTGGGTGTGCACCAGGGCGTTGGTGACGAGTTCGGACACGACGAGCAGCACCGCGTCGGCCACGTCCTCGACCTGCCACTTGCGCAGCGTGCGCGCGGTGAAACGGCGGGCGTGCATGACGGCGTCGGGCAGCCGCCACACCGCCCAACCGGCCCGGATCGGCCGGGACTTCATCCCGTCGTAGCGCAGCAGCAACAGCGCCACGTCGTCCTCGCGACGGTCGACACCGCCGAGCAGTTCGTCGGCCATCCGCCCGGGATCCGCGGGATCGGCGGCGGCGAGGGCCTCACGTGTGCGCCGCATGCCTTCGTCCAGAGGCAGGTCGGCCGCCTCGACCAGCCCGTCGGTGACCAGGGCGAGCACCGTGCCGGGGGTCAACGCGACGGTGGTCATGGGGAATTCGGCCTCCGCGAGAATGCCCAGTGGGAGCCCGCCCTCGACCTGCACCTCCTCGGTCGTGCCGTCGGGATGGCGGATCAGCGGAGAGAGGTGCCCGGCCCGGACGAAGAGGGTGTTGCCCTCCTCCAGGTCCAGTTCGGCATAGCAGCAGGTGGCGAACAGATCGGTCTCCATACCGACGAGGAGCCGGTTGGCGCGCGAGACGACCACATCGGGCGGGTGGCCCTCGACCGCGTAGGCCCTGACCGCCGTACGCATCTGGCCCATGATCGTCGCGGCTCCGGCGCTGTGTCCCTGTACGTCTCCGATGACGAGCGCCACCCGGTCCTCGGACAGGGCGATGACGTCGTACCAGTCGCCGCCCACCTGCAGCCCCCGCCGGGCGGGCAGATAGCGGGCGACCGCCGTCCCGCCGGGCAGCTCGGGGAGGCGCCGGGGCAGCAGGCTGCGCTGCAGCATCGTCGCGAGTTCCTGCTCGGCGTCGTGCGCGTGTGCGCGGTTGAGGGCCTGTCCGACCAGCGCCGCGGTGGCGGTGAACAGGGACCGCTCCTCGGGGACGAAGTCGTGGGGCTCGTCCCAGCCGACCAGGCACACGCCCGCGACCCGGCCCTTGGCCGGAAGCGGCAGCACGGCCAGACCTCCGGCACCGATGCCCGCGAGCGCGGGTTCGAGGGCCGTGCCGGCGGACCACAGGTTCATCCGTCCGTCCCGCAGCGCCAGTTGAAGGGTGGGCAGGGCGCTGACCGGTGCGTCGGGCCACTCCGAACGCCACTCGGAACGCCACGAGTCGGGCCAGGCGGCGGGCTGGGGCGGGTCTAGCACGGTGACCATGAGCCGGTCGTCCCGCAACTCGGCGAGTGCCACCCGGTCGGCGCCCAGCGGCTCGCGAAGGGCGGTGACCACCACCCGGCCGACGTCGCGGACCGTCGTCGCGTCGTCGAGTGCGGCGGTCAGCCACTGGATCCTGGACACGTCGTCGGCGCTCTGCCGCAGGACCGAGGTCGCCGTCACGACGCCCAGCACCTGCTCCGGGCTGTCGTCGGTGCTCGCCACCACCCGGCAGGTCAGGCTCAGCCAGCGCATTCCACCGGTGGGACGGCGGACACGGAACTCCAGCTCCCGGCGCCCGAACGCCTCCGTGGACGGTTCCAGTACGGAGATCAGCGCGTGCATGTCCTCCGGGAGCGCGTGCGCGAGCAAGGTGTCGACCTTGCCGTCGAAGTCGTCCGGTGTGATGCCGACCAGATCGAGCAGAGCCTCGTCCGCCTCGATCAGACCGGTGTCCGGCATCAGGACGAACGAGCCGACGCCCAGACTCAGCAGGGCGGGACTCAGCAACGACGTGGGCGCGGGGCGGCCGGCCTCGGTCCGGAGCAGTCCGGCGATCGCGTCCGCGTACCGCTCCAGGAAACGCCGCTGCTCGGCCTCGAAGCCGACCGAGGACGCTCCCACGACGACGAGGCAGCCCAGCCGCCTGCCCTCCGCCCCGAGCGGCAGGGCGGCGAGCGGTGCCTCTGTCGGCGGGGCCTGCGCCTGCCGCGCCCGCGCCTGTGCTTGTGCCTGCGGCGCCCAAGCCTGCGCCTGCGCCCGTGGCTGCGCCTGTGCCGACGACGACATCGGCCCGCCCCCGGAATGCCCGCCCTGGGAATCCCGGCCTTCGGAATCCCCGCCTGCAGAGCGCCGGCCTGCGGAGTCCCGGCCCTCCGAGGGGGGAGCGAGTACCGCGAGGTCCAGCCACAGCGGCCGGTCGGTGCGGAAGGCGTGCGCCGCGGGTGAGTCACCGGACAGGGGCAGCCGCTCCGGCGGCAGGTACCGGGACGCGGCGCGTCCGGCCGTCTCCACCAACCGGAGATCGCCGTTCCCGGCGTCGGGCACATAGACCGCTGCCAACGCCACTCCGGCGAACGTCAGGGACCTGTCGCTCGCGGCGGCCTTCGGCAGGGGTGGCCGTGAACCGTTGTCGTCGGCGCCGGTCCGGGACTCCCGCGGCTCCGAGACTCCGGCCAGGGCGCGGCCGTCATGATGCATGTCCGCGACCTACCTCCGGTCCATGCGGCAGGTGCCGCTGGGTTGAGATCGGGCGCCCACCTACCAGAATCGCATAGAAGAACGAACCCGACAGATCAGGCCGAATGCCGTCACCGCCGCGGCCGACGGCCGGAGCCGGACCGCTGCGTTCGCAGATCACCACGGCCGGTGCAACAGTTGAGACGTGTTCGTCTTGCCACGCCGGTCACACGCCAGCCCTTGACGCCGCGACGCACCCGGACCCCCTGACCGTCTCGGGCCGGGCGCGGACAACCGTGAGCGCCCCTCGTCACGCGAGGTGAAGGACAAGGGAGGTCTTTCACATGAAGGCCTGCATCCGGGGCGCGGCCATCGTCATGACCGTGATCTCGACGCTTGTCGCCCTTGGGGCCTGCGGGCAGGACGCCGAGGACAACTCCGACACCGGGAACGCGCTGAGAATCGGCGTGCTGCTTCCGGACTCCACCACAGCCCGCTGGGAGACACAGGACCGGCGCCTGCTCCAGAAGAGGATCACGGAGCTGTGCGACGACTGCGCGGTCGAGAACGCCAACGCCAAGGGCGATGTGGCCATCCAGCAGGAGCAGATGGACTCGATGCTCACCAAGGGGGTCGACGCCATCATCCTCGTGGCCGTGGACGCCAGATCCATGCGCCCCGCGGTCAGGAAGGCGGACCAGGCGGGCGTCCCGGTCATCGCCTACGACCGCCTCGCCGAGGGCCCGATCGCGGGCTATGCCTCCTTCGACGGCGAGGAGGTCGGCAGGCTCCAGGGCAGGGCGCTGCTGACGGCGATGGGCGACAGGGCGCCCGACGACCAGATCGTCATGATGAACGGCGATCCCACCGACCCCAACGCGGTGTCGTTCAAGAAGGGCGCGCTGTCCGTGCTCCAGGGGCGGGTGAAGATCGGCGAGGCGTACGACACCCTCCAGTGGAGGACGGAGACCGCTCACATGAACATGTCCGCCGCGATCGCGGCCCTCGGTGTCGAGAACATCGACGGGGTGTACGCGGCCAACGACGGCCTGGCCGCCGGCTGCATCTCCTCCCTCAAGGCGAACAAGGTCGCCCCGCTGCCCCCGGTCACCGGGCAGGACGCCGAGCTCGGAGCCGTACGGCGCATCGTCGGCGGCGATCAGTACATGACCGTCTACAAGCCCTTCGCACCCGAGGCCTCCGCCGGCGCCGCCATGGCCGTGGCCGCGGCCCGCAACGAAAGCCTCGACCGGGTCGCCAAGGGCGAGGTGACGCCCCGTGGCGGGCACACGGTTCCGGCCGTCCTGCTCACCCCCGTGTCCGTGACGGTCGACACGATCGAGGACACCTTGATCGACGACGGCGTGTACACGGTCGAGCAGATCTGCACCCCGCAGCTCGAGGCCGCCTGCGAGAGGGCCGGACTCACCTGACAAGCAGGTTCCGACCAGGTCCGGCCCGCCCCCGGGAAGGAGATGGTTTCCGTGCCGAGTCCCCCGTTGCTGGCACTGCACGGCGTATGCAAACGCTTCGGTGTCATCGAGGTCCTCGACGACATCGAGCTGGAGATCCACGCCGGGCAGGTCGTCGCTCTGCTGGGCGACAACGGGGCGGGCAAATCCACCCTGGTCAAGGTGATCTCCGGGGTCTCACCCGCGGACAAGGGCTCCATCGAGTGGGAGGGCCGGGCGGTCCACATCAGGCGTCCCCACGACGCCCGGGACCTCGGCATCGCCGCCGTCTACCAGGACCTCGCGCTGTGCGGAAACCTCGACGTCGTCGGCAATCTGTTCCTCGGGCAGGAGATCCGCAGGTTCGGGTTCCTCGACGAGGTGGAGATGGAGCGCCGCACCAGAGGCCTGCTGGACCGTCTGACCCGAGGCATCCCCGATCTGCGTGCCCCTGTCGTCTCGCTGTCCAGCGGTCAGCGGCAGACGGTCGCCATCGCCCGTTCGCTGCTCGGCGACCCGCGGGTGCTCCTCCTGGACGAACCGACCGCGGCGCTGGGATTCGAGCAGACCGGCGAGGTCCTGGACCTAGTCGACCAGCTGCGCGACCGCGGTCTGGGCGTTCTGCTCATCAGCCACAACATGGGTGACATCAAGGCTCTCGCGGACCGGGCGGCCGTCCTGCGGCTGGGCCGCAACAACGGCTTCTTCGACGTGAACACCTCGTCCCAGGAACAGATCATCTCCTCCATCACCGGCGCCACGGAGAACGTGCCCCGCCGAACGGCCGCCCAGGAGGCGGGATGGTGAAAGGGACGCGCGACACGGCGGACACCACACGGTCCGAGCCCACCGCACCCGGCGCCGGGGCCGGGCGGCCGAACCGCGGGCCGGCCGTCACCCGTGCCACGGAGAGGGGGGTCGCCTACCTCAGGCGCAAGATGCGGGCCGGCGAACTGGGCTCGCTCCCCGTCGTCCTCGTCCTGGCCGCGGTCTGGATCACCTTCCAGTCGCTCAACTCCAACTTCCTGTCCCCGCGGAACCTGTCCAACCTCAGCGTGGACATCGTGGGTACGGGCCTGATCGCGGTCGGCATCGTCTTCGTACTGCTGCTCGGTGAACTCGACCTGTCGGTCGGCTCGATCAGCGGTCTCGCAGCGGCGGCCTTCGCCGTGCTGAACGTCAACCACGGCGTGCCGGAATGGCTCGCCGTCATCATCGCGGTGCTCGCGGGAACGCTGGCGGGAACCGTCCAGGGCTTCTCCGTGGCCAGAACCCGGGTGCCGGCGTTCGTCGTCACCCTCGCCGGGCTGCTCACCTGGAACGGCCTCATGCTCTACGTCCTCGGGACCAGCGGCACCGTCAACCTCGACGAGAACGGACTCGTCGCCAAGCTGACCAGCTACTACTTCACCAACGACGCCGCGGCCTACGGTCTGGCGGCGATCGCCTCGGGCGTCGTCTTCCTGGTGTCCTACCAGGACATGCGGCGACGCAAGGCCGTCGGTATGCCGCACCGCTCGCTCCGGTGGATCACGGTCCGCACGGGAGTGGTCGCGGTGGTCGCGTTCACCGCCGCGTATCTGCTCAACCGTTTCCAGGGGCTGCCGCTCGCGCTCCTGATCTTCCTCGTGGTGGTGGCCGGCCTCGACCTCGTCCTCCGCCGTACGCACTACGGCCGGCAGATCTACGCACTGGGCGGCAGCATGGAGGCGGCCCGGCGCGCCAGCCTGAGTGTGACGCGGGTGCAGACGGCGGTGCTCGCGGTCTCGGGCACCATGGCAGCGATCGGCGGCCTGTTCCTGGCCTCGCGCATCACGTCGGTGAGCCAGGGTTCGGGCTCGGGCGTCCTGCTGGTCAACGCCATCGCGGCGGCCGTCATCGGCGGCACCAGCCTGTTCGGCGGACGCGGCACGACCTGGTCCGCGGTGCTCGGCATGCTGATCATCCAGTCGATCGCCTCGGGCATGGCGATCACGGACACCCCCACGGCCGTCCAGTTCATCATCACGGGCGGGGTGCTCTTCGCCGCGGTGCTCATCGACTCGCTGGCGCGACGCTCCCAGCAGGCCCGCGGACGGGCCTGACACTCTCGTACGCATCCTCCGAGGCCGTCCGGAAGACCGTCCGGGCGGTATCTATCTGAAACGTCAAGTAATGGCCATAGGTTGCTCGGTTGCGTACACCAACTGTCCCTCCAGCACCTACTCTCGCCCCAAGTCCATTCGACGATGAACAGGCGAGCTGAGGGCAATGGAGCCACTTCGTCCCACGGATCCGGAGCACCTGGGACCGTACCGTCCTGTCGCGCGGCTCGGCGCCGGAGGGATGGGGGAGGTCTTCCTCGCCCGGGACGATCAGCAGCGGACCGTGGCCGTCAAGGTCATCCGGCCGGAGCTGGCCGCGAACAGGGACTTCCGGATCCGGTTCCGGCGCGAGGTGGACGCGGCGCGGGCGGTGAGCGGCAGATACACGGCCACCGTCGTGGACGCCGACCCGGACGGCCCCGTCCCCTGGCTCGCCACCGCGCACATCGTCGGTCCGACGCTGGCCGACGCGGTCGAGGAACACGGGCCGCTGCCGCCGAAGTCCGTGCTGGCCCTCGGGGCCGGACTCGCCGAGGCGCTGATCGCCGTGCACTCCGCGGGGCTGGTGCACCGCGATCTCAAACCGTCCAATGTGCTGCTGTCCGCCGAGGGCCCCCGGGTCATCGACTTCGGTATCGTCCGCGCCACCGACGGCTACGAACTCACCCTGTCCGGTGTGCTGTTGGGCTCCCCGCGCTACATGTGCCCCGAGCACGCCACGGGTGACCCGATGGGCCCGGAGGGGGACGTGTTCTGCCTCGGCTCGGTCCTCGCCTTCGCCGCCACCGGGAACGCGCCCTTCGACGGCTCGTCGGCGGCCACCCTGCTGTACCAAGTGGTGCACGGTACGCCGGATCTGACGGGTGTTCCGGATCCGCTGGACACGATCATCGAGCTCTGTCTCGACAAGTCCCCGACGGCCCGGCCCACCCCGGACCGGGTGTCGGCGGCGTGCGTGCCCGGTGGTACCGACGCGCTGGACTGGACGGGCTGGCTGCCGGAGCCCGTGGCCGCCTCGATCAGCGCGCAGGCTGCCGACCTCATGGACCTGGACCTCGGGCCCGGACCGAGTGCGGACAACGTCGAGCGCGAGCCCGCCGGCGCCACCACCGGCCGCGCGGCCACCGCCGGTGTCCGCACCGACCCGCGCGTGGCCGTTCAGCAGCTCGTCACCGAGCGCCCGAGCCCCAGCCGTGTCGTCTTCCCCCATGCCCCGACGCCCAGCCCGCCGCCCGAGAAGTCGTCGCCCGACCCCGTCACCCGCCGCTCACGGCGCCGGTCCCGGCCGCGCCCCTCCCGCCGTACGGTCCTCGCGGCAGCCGCGCTCGGCGCCGTCACTCTCGGTTCCGGCGTCGCCGCACTGCTCGGTGAGCCGGACGAGCGGACGGGGTCGGCCCCGGAGCCGGCCGGTCCCGCGCCGAAGCCGCTGTGGGTCTACCAGGGCGACGCACTTGTCAAGGCACCGGCCGCCCTCTACAAGGACACGGCCCTGCTGAAGTCGCAGTCGGGCACGCTGTTCTGCCTCGGCCTCGCCGACGGCACCCGCCCCCGGTGGACCTACCGGGGCATCAGCCAGTCCCCCACCTCGCCCCTCCTCGTCTCGGGCGATGTCGTCGCCCTCGGCACCGGCGCGACCGTACTGGGCGTCGACCCGGCCACGGGCGTCGAGCGGTTCTCCCTGGACTTCGGAGAGGACTTCCGGTTCGACACCCTGCTCGGCGGGTTCAGCGACCAGCAAGTCACCATCTCGGGTCTGCGGTTCACCCGCCCGGACGGGTCGCCGGGGTCGGCCACCTCCACGAACGTCGTCCTCAACACCGATCTGCGGGCGCGCCGGGCCAATGTCATCCCCATCAGCGAGGAGGACATCGGCCTCGATCTGAAGCCCGTCATGGCGTCCAGCCGCTTCGTCTACATGGACGGGCTGCACCGGCTCACGGCCCGTGGCACCGCGAGCCGCGGCAACGTGCTGTGGCGCCGGCCCATGAACTCCGACTCGGACGCCCGCTCGGCCCCGGTGGTGCTCGGCGCGACCGTCTTCGCCGTCGACAGCGAACTCATCGCCGTGGACGTGGAGTCGGGTGCCGTGCGCTGGCGGGTGAAGGAGGAGAAGGGCGGATTCGCCTCCGTGGCCGCCGCGGCCGGCACGGTGTACTGCACCACCAGGAACCCGCACGGCGTCCAGGCCTTCGACGCCGCCGACGGCACCCGGCGCTGGTTCCGCCGGACCCCGCGACTCGATCTGGGCAACGCCCTCGTGGCGGGCGCCGGCTCGGTGTTCGTCACGGCCGCCCGCAACAAGGACGGCTTCTACGCGCTCGACGCCCAACAGGGCGAGCTGCTCTGGAACTTCACCGACGGCCAGGACACCGGCATCAACGACTGGCAACTCGCCTGCGACAGCGACGGCCCGCTGATCGCCCAGCACTTCAACAAGGTGTACGCCCTCCCGATACCCCGGGTCTGAAGGCCCCCGGGACCGAGTTCCGCACATCACCTTCACCACAGGTCCCCGATCCGGCGCCCGCTTGAACGGCTGTGCGACGGGACGCGAGTGACCCGTGATGCAATGGGGCCACCGAACAGATCTTGGGGCGGAGTGGGCGTGTTGAGCAACGGTGGGCCCGGCGCGGGAGGTTTCCAGCCGCTGGAGGACGGCGATCCGCGGATCGTGGGCGGCTACCGGCTGGTGGCGCGGCTCGGGTCCGGCGGCATGGGGCGGGTCTATCTCTCGCACACGCCGGGCGGACGGGCCGTCGCGGTCAAGGTGATCCGGCCGGAGCTGGCCGAGAACGCCGAGTTCCGCAAGCGGTTCCAGGCCGAGGTGGCGTCCGCGAGCCGGGTGCACGGCCTCTATACAGCCCCGGTCGTGGACAGCGACACCGAAGGCTCCGTCCCGTGGTGTGCGACGGCCTATGTGCCGGGTCCGTCCCTCGCCGACGCGATAAGCGACCACGGGCCACTGCCCGTCGACACCGTGCTGCGGCTGATCGCCGGTGTCGCGGAGGCGCTGCAGGCGGTGCACCGCGAGGGCATCGTGCACCGCGATCTCAAGCCGTCGAACGTGCTGCTCGCCGACGACGGTCCTCGCGTCATCGACTTCGGTGTCGCACGGGCGGCGGACGCCACCTCGGTCACGCAGAGCGGAATGGCCCTCGGCACGGTCGCCTACATGGCACCGGAGCAGGCGCTCGGCGGCGAGGCCGCCCCCTCGGCCGACGTGTTCGCGCTGGGACAGACCGCCGTGTTCGCCTCGACGGGCCGCGGCGCCTTCGGGGACGGTGACGCGCACGCGGTGCTCTACCGGGTGGTGCACGAGCAGCCCGACCTCGGCCAAGTACCCGACGAGATACGGGAGTTGGTGGCGCGGTGTCTGCGCAAGCCCGCCGCCGAACGGCCTTCCGTCGAGGAGGTCATCCGCTCCGTCCAGACGATCCAGGCGCACCGCGGTGACGAGGCCCGGTACACATCGGGGGCATGGCTGCCGGGCGAACTGGCCGCGGGGATAGCGGCTCGTGCCGAAGGAGCCCATCAGGCCCAGGCCCAAGCCCAGGCCCAGGCCCAGGCGGAGCCGGAGCAGACTCCGAGCGCTCACGGTTCCGGCGGTTTCGGGGCCGCGGGTTCCGGTGGATTCGGGGCCGCGGACTCGGGCGGTTTCGGGGCGGCGGGCTCAGGTGGCGGCTTCGGCCCCGCCGGCTCCGGCGGTTTCGGCCCCGCGGCGGCCTACTCCCCCACCTCGCCGTCCCACGCGGCGCAACCCCATGCCGCTCAGCCCCATGCCGGCCAGTCCCACGCCGCGCTGCCCGGGCCGTTCGTGATGGGGAGTCCGGCCGCACCAGGTGCGTACACACCAACCCCATGGCCCCAGCCGCAGGAGCCGACCGCCGCGCAGACCTCCCCGGTCGCCACGAACAGCGCGGGCCGCAGGGCCCGGCCCTGGATACTGTCAGCCGCCGCAGTCGGGCTCGTCGCCGGTGGAGCCGCCGCCGCGCTGCTGCTCGCCCCGGGGGACGGCGACAAGGACGACACCGGGTCCGCGGAGGTGGCCGCGTCGCAGTCGGCGCCGAAAGCCGAGAAGTCCCCGTCGGCATCCGACTCCCCGTCCACCAAGGCGTCGAAGAAGCCGAAGCCCGCCAAGTCCGCGCTGCCGTCCGGCCCTTCGGGGCCCGCGACGCCCACACAGGCTCCGAACCCGGCGCCCCCGACCGCGTCCAGCGAGCCGTCGGCGCCCAAGGCCCCTGCCCCGGTCACGTACTCCGGGATCCGGATGACCGCGAGCCACGACCTGTATCTGGCGGACACCCCGGTGCGTTCCAAGGCGGACTCCGGGAGCTCCGACGAGGATCTGACGTACGCCGTCTACTCCTCGGGTGCTGTCCTCGCGCCCGGCACCACCTCCGGCAGCTCCCTGGCCCTGCTGCCGGCGGGGCGAACGGGAAGCGTGGAGGCGTGCAAGGCCGCGACCGGCTACAAGAGCTACATCTGGATCAAGGACCTGGCCGCCGGCCAGCAGATGTGCGTCATCAGCGGGACGGGACACGTGGGGCTGGTGACGTACCAGGGCTCGTCCGGAACGACGTACGCCACCTTGGACGTGAAGGTGTGGCGCGACGCGGTCTAGGAGCCGAAGTTCCGGCCCCGTCCGGACAGTTGCTGGTCCCCAAGGACCCTGGCCCCTACAACTCCTGGTCCCCGAAAGGGAGTGCGTCCAGGTCCCCGTCGAACTCCCCGACATTCGGGAGCATCAGCTCCAGGGCGTCGGACGGCTCGCCCTTGCGGCTGTCCGGGCCGAGGAGGGCCTGCTCGGTCCAGATGCATTTTCCGGTCGCGGTGTATCGCGTGCCCCAGCGCCGGGAGAGTGCCGTGATCAGTTGCAGGCCGCGCCCGCCCTCGTCGGTGTCCGTCGCCCGGCGGATGCGGGGCATCGTCAGGCTGCCGTCGAAGACCTCGCAGACCAGCTCGGCGTCGTGCAGAAGGCGCAGGCTGACAGGTCCCTTGGCGTGGCGTACGACGTTGCCGACCAGCTCGCTGGCCAGGAGTTCCGTGGTCGGTGTCAGGCTGTCGAGGCCCCAGGCGGCGAGCTGCTCACGGACGTGGCGGCGGGCCTGGCCTGCCGCCTTGGGGTCCTCGGGGAGCGACCAGGAGGCCATCCTCTCGACGGGCAGGGCGTGCAGCCGGGCGACGAGGAGTGCCGCGTCGTCGGCGGCCTGGTGCTCGGCGGGGAGAAGTCCGGCCGTGAGGGTGTCGCAGAGACGTTCCAGCCGATCGCGCTCGTCCTCCGGGTCCACGTCCGTGATGTGCGCCGCGCGCAGCAGCCCGGCGAGGTCCGCCATGCCCTCGTCGATCTCGCGCGTGGAGGACTCCACGAGACCGTCGGTGTAGAGCACGAGCAGGCTGCCCTCCGGCACCGCCAACTCGACCGTCTCGAAGGGTGGTTCGGCCGCGCCCAGCGGAGGGTCGGGGGCCAGTTCCGGAAAGTGGACCCGGCCGTCGGGGTGGACCACGGCCGGCGGGGGATGGCCCGCCCGGGCGATGGAGCAGATCTGCGTGGTCGAGTCGTACAGCGCGTACAGGCAGGTGACGTACGACTCCTCGCCCATGCCGCCGACGATGTCGTTCAGGTGGCTCATGATCTCGTCGGGCGGAAGTTCCAGGTCGGCGAGGGTGTGGACCGCCGTGCGCAGGCGGCCCATCGTCGCCGCCTCCGGCAGGCCGTGGCCCATCACGTCGCCGACCACCAGGGCCACCTGGCCGCCGGAGAGCGGGATGATGTCGTACCAGTCGCCGCCCACGTCCATGCCCTGGCCCGCGGGAAGGTAGCGGGCCGCCGCCGTGCAGGCCGGAGGGGTGGGCAGGTCCCGGGGGAGCAGGCTGCGCTGGAGTTCGCGGGACCGGGTGTGTTCGGCGTCGTAGAGCCTCGCCCGTTCCAGTGCCTGGGCGACCAGGGCGCTGATCGTGGTCAGCAGGGTGCGTTCGTCGTCGTTGAGGCGGCGCGGGCGGTCGAAGGCCACGACGCAGACGCCGAAGGTGACGCCGGACGCCGTCAGCGGCAGGAACGCCCACGCCTGTTTGCCCGCACTCCCGGGCAGGTCGGCCTGTCCCGGTGAGCGCGCGACGAGTTCCTCGACGGTGGACAGGAAGAGCGGCGTGTCGGACGTGATCGCGTCCCAGCCCGGGTCGCCGGACATCCGCGGGCGGCGGTCGACTCTGGCGAGGAAGCCGTCCGGATAGCCGACCGCTCCCACGGTGTGCAGCCATTCGCCCTCGACCGTCTGCACCAGGAGTCCGGCGGCGGCGAACGGCGGGAGCACCCGTGGGGCGAGCGCGTCCACCACGTCCCGTGAGGTCGTCGCCTTGGCGAGCGCGGCCGTCAGCTCAGCCATCTGGGCCGCACGTTCGGACGCGACCCGCTCGGCGGCCTGGCGCTCCTCCTCGTGCCGCCGCCTCTCGGTGACGTCGGCGAAGTAGAGGGTGCGGCCGTCGGGGCCGGGGACCAGCCGCAGGTGGTAGCGACGGTCGCCCTCCGGTATGTGTACGTCGAAGCTGGCGGGCTTGTCCTCGGCCGCGGCCTTGCGAAAGCGCCGCTCCATGCCCGGCACCTGCTGTGCCGTGGGCAGGTCCCACAGGACACGCCCGAACAACTCCTCCTCGGAGAGGCCCAGCGTGCGCTCCGCCTCCAGATTGGCGAAGGTGATCCGCCACTCGTCGTCGAACGCCAGGAATCCGTCGCTCATATGGCGCAGGGCGCGGCTGAGAGCGTCACGGGCGGACCGTGACTCGTTGCTCTCCCAGCCCACGCCGATCATCCGGAGGGGTTCGCCGTGTTCGTCGTACGTCGCCCTGCCGCGGGCCTGGGTCCAGCCGTACGTACCGTCCAGGCCGCGTACGCGGTACTCCGCCTCGTAGACCGTGTGGTCGCGGATCGCCCGCTGCGCGGCGCCCAGCGTCGGGGCGAGGTCGTCGGGGTGGACGATCCTCATCCAGTTCTCGATCTTGCCGGTGAAGTCGGCCGGTCTGGTGCCGTAGAGCTCCAGGGCCGCCTCGTCCCAGATCAGGTCGCCGGTGCGGATGTCCCAGTCCCAGGAGCCGACGCTGACCTCCTTGAGGGCCTGTCGCAGGCGCTCGCCGCTGAGCTCGGCCTGCGCGGGTCCGGCCGGCGGGGGCGCCTGGGCCATGCGTTCCTCGGTCCAGGCGATCACGGCCCGCAGGAAGTCCCACTGCTCCCGGGTGGGCTCGCCCCCTTCGCCCGTGACGACGGAGAGCGCCCCGATGCTGCGGTCCCCGCTGAACAGCGGGGCTGCCGCCAGTCCACTGCCCGGCCAGGCGGCCTCCCCGGCCACCGAATGCGCCGTGAGCTCCCGCGGCGCCCAGACGCCGCTGCCCCGGTGCAGGGCGCGGGCGGGGGCCAGCGGGCCCTCCTGGTCGATGATCTCCCAGGCCCGGGTGAGGGCCGGTGGGAGTCCGGCGGCGGACACCAGCCGCAGGGCGGACATGGGGCCGCGAAGGTGGATCATCCCTCCCAGGGCACCGAGCTCGCCCACTGCGTGCTGGAGTGCCAACCGGAAGATCTCACTCTCCGCGACACCTGGTTCCACCATGCTGAGCAGAGCCAGCCGTGCGTTCATACGATAAATTTTACCGTTCTGGCCTCACAGAATGCGGGCCTTCGCAGGAATCGCACCTTCGCCTCCACCCTCCCTTACCTGGTCTTCAACACCTGCCGCCTCAGGCCGAGTTGCCTGCCTCGACATGGCCGGTCCGGCACTCCGGCACCCCGTGCTGCACACCGTTCGGTACGCGCGTCCAGCCGCTGATGAAGTGCCTCTCGGACCGGTCCGCCGCGACCTGAGGGCGAGGAGTGAGCCAGACCACAACAAAAACGGTGCCGTATCGATAGCGGCGGGGCTACTCTGGACATCGAGGTGAACGAAACAGTTTCGTTCAGGGCTCCGCGCATGTCCCCGGCGAGGACGCCGCCCATCGCCCCTCCCCATGGAGAACGCCTGCCATGACCTCCGTACTCATCGTGAACGACCAGTCCCTGCAGCGGCTCGGCCTGCGGATGCTGCTGGCCGCCGAGCCCGACCTGACCGTCGTCGGCGAAGCTGCGACCGGAGCAGATGCGGTTCGTCTCAGCACCGAACTCCGCCCCGACGTCGTCCTGCTGGACAGCGGCGTCGCCGACACGGACGGCATCGCGACCATTCGCCGCATCGCCCACCCCTCCCTCCTCCCGCTGGTCTCCGAACTCACCGGAGCGGGCGGGCAGCGCCCGCGCGTGCTCGTGCTGACACCTGCCAGCCGAGAGAGAAGCGCCTACGCCGCGCTGCGCGCCGGAGCGGCCGGATTCCTTCTCCAGGACGCCACTCCGGACGAGCTGACCGCGGCCATCCGTATCGTGGCCGCGGGAGACGCCGTGATCACTCCCGGCCTGACCCGCACGCTCATCGACACGGTCCGCCAGCAGCGCCCCGTCCACCCGCTCGGCGGGGAGGCCGGCCTCGGCACCCTCACCGGGCGCGAGCGGGACGTCCTCACCGCCGTCGCCTCCGGCTGGTCCAACGCCGAGATCGCCGAGCGCCTGTCCATCGCCCCGACCACCGTGAAGACCCACGTCAGCAACATCCTCGCCAAGATCGGCGCCCACGCCCGCGTCCAGGCGGTGGTCTTCGCCTACGAGTCCGGTCTGGTGCGACCGGCGGCCTGACACCGACCGGGCCGAGCCCGTCGGCCGGATCGCCGTATTGTTCCGGGAGACGTGCCGGACAGTAGCTGCCTGCCACCCGACCGTCACGATTCCGGACGCCCGGGCCCGTGCGGGCGCCGTTACCCTCGTCGGATTCACACGGAGTTCCCCGCCCGGGTGCAGGCGGAGGCGATCGTGGCGCATTCTTGCTGTGTCAGCCACTCGGCGGCGCACGGACGAGGTAGGGCCGATGACTGGGAGAGCCGAGCACGACACCCGGACGCCCGCACGCCTGGCCGCGCTGCTGACCGGGATCACGGCGGAGGCGATCGGCGCGGCCGACGCCTTCGCGGGAGGCGTGTACCTGCGGTCCAGTACGCCCGGGCTGCTGCGGCTGGCCGTGCTCTCAGGGCTGCCCGGGCCCCTGTTCCGGCCCTGGTGGCGCCTGCACGTCGACCGTCGGTTCCCCGTCGCGGACGCCTACCGGCTGGGCGTCCAGGTGGTGCTCCCGGACGCCACGGAGACGATGCGCCGCTACCCCCAGTTCGCGGCGGGCCTGCCGTTCCAGTTCGGGTCCGTGTACGTGCCCGTGGTCGGAGGGTCGACGGTCTACGGCGTACTGACCCTCCTGCGCCCCTCGACGTCGGACGCAACCACCGTGCTGCCCGACCGTGACCGCATGGCACAGCTGGCCGAGAACCTGGGCACGGCCCTGCGGAGCCTGGAGGACGGCAACGGGTCCCCGATCGCCTGGGACGACGAACCGCTGTGCGTGCGGCCACCGGCGGCCGGCCCCCCTGCCGCGCCCATCGGGCGTTTCTCCTGGAATCCGGCAACCGATGTCGTGACCGCCGACAACCGGCTGCGCGCCCTGCTCGGGGTGGCACCGGGAGAGGCCGCCGACACCCCGCAGGCGCTCGCGGACGCCGTGGCCGCCGCCGACTCCCATCACATCCTGGCCGCCCTTCGGGAGACGGCCGCAGGAAGACCGCCGCCGCTGCCCCTGCACGTGCACGCCGTCGACGGCAAGCTTCGGCTGCTGGAGCTCTGGACCCCGCACGACACGTCCGTACCGCCCGGAGGGCACCCGGTCCGCGGCATCGTCCTCGATCCGGCCATCGGCTCGGCGGCCGACAAGGCGGCCGACCTGCTCCCTGAGGGTGTGTTCTGCCTCGACCGGCTGGGTCTGATCGTCTACGCGAATCCGCGGGCGGCGGAGGTCCTGGGCCGACCGCGGTCCGAGCTCGTGGGCCGTCTCCTGTGGGAGGCGGTGCCATGGATGGACAGGCCCACCTACGAGGACCACCTGCGCGAGGCCCTGCTGTCACCGCATCCGGTGCACTGCCACGTCGTACGGCCGCTCAAGGACGAGGAGAAGCCCCACGCGGACCCCCAGGGAGGTGACTGGTTCGCACTCTCCGTCTATCCGGGTCCCGACATCCTGACCTGCAAGGTCATTCCGGCCGACCGTATGGCGGACCCGCCTCCCGAGCCGGCGCCGCAACCCGGGGCGGACGCACTGGCCGACGACGCACCCCTGGCCGACGGTTCCTCGGCCGCGGTCACCTCGATGGCCCCGCTGTACCGGCCGATCATCCTCGCGATCGCGCTGACCGAGGCGGTCACCGCCCACCAGGTGTCCGCGGTCGTGATGCAGGAACTGCTGCCGGCCTTCGGCGGCCGTCGGCTCGCCATCTACCTGCTGCAGGACCGGCATCTGTATCTGGCCTGGGAATCGGGCTTCCCGAAGGGATTCCTCGCACCCTTCGACGGAGTCGGTCTGGACACCCGGCTGCCCGGCGTGGAGACCCTCACCACCGGCCGGCCGCTCTTCTTCGAGTCGATGCACCAGCTCACGGCCGCCTATCCCGGCATCCCGCTCGACGCCACGGAGGGTGCCCGCGCCTTCCTGCCCCTCATCGCCTCCGGGCGCCCCGTCGGCTCCTGCATTCTGGGCTTCGACCGTCCCCGCGACTTCAGCACCGAGGAACGTACGGTGCTCACCGCCCTCGCCGGGCTGATTGCCCACGCCATGGAGAAGGCACACCGGTACGACACCGAGGCCGCGCTCGCCCGCGGGCTCCAGCAGGCGCTCCTCCCCCGGCGTCTGTCGGGCCATCCGCGGGTGGAGACCGTCGGGCGCTATCTGGCGGGCACCCAGGGCATGGACGTGGGAGGCGACTGGTACGACGTCGTCGAGTCCGGGGACGGGCTTGCCCTGGTCATCGGCGACGTCCAGGGGCACGGCGTCCAGGCCGCCGCCACCATGGGTCAACTGCGCAGTGCCGTAAGGGCCTTCGCGCTCGGCGACCATCCGCCCGACGAGGTACTCAGCGGCACCAACCGGCTCCTGATCGACCTCGATCCCGGCCTGTTCGCCAGCTGCTGCTACATCCGGCTGGACCCCCTCACGGGTCTGGCCCAGGTCGCCCGCGCCGGGCATCCCCCACCGATCCTGCGCTACCCGGACGGCCGCACCCACGTCCTGGACATCCCCGGCGGCGTCGTGCTCGGCGTCGACCAGCACGCCCAGTACCCCGTGACGGAGTTGCAGCTGGAGCACGGCGCCATCCTCGCGCTCTACACCGACGGGCTGGTCGAACGGCCCGGCGTCGACATCGACGAGGGCATCACCGCGCTGCGCGTGGCCCTGGCCCGGGCCGGTTCGTCCGCCGGACGCCCCGGCGGCCGTTCGCTGGCCGCGGTCGCCGACCGGCTCACCGCAAAGGCCCGCCATGTCGCCGACCGCCCGGACGACATAGCGCTGCTGCTGACGGCACGCCGTCCGAGTGCCGGGCGACGCCACTGAACCCCGGCACCTCGTGCGCCCACGTGAGGGGCCGCGTCAGGGCTCAACCGCGCGGCGGAGGAATCGGGCGCCCGAGACGCACGGGGACGCCCGGGGAGTACAGCACGCTCACGGGTTCACCCATCGGCGTCGGCAGCCCGGCCGACTCGACGAGGTTCTCCTCGCACGAGACCAGCGTCGCCCGGTGCAGCGGCCAGCGCGGATGGTCGTTCGGCAGAAACCCGGCGTCGCCGAAGAACGGGTTGTGCATGCCCCATCGGGCGGTCAGGAAGTGCTCAAGACCCGTCGGCTCGGTTATGCGCTCCCCGGGCCTGACGACGAGCCGGCTGTACGCGCCGCGCGGTCCCGGCACGCGCCTCGCGCTGGTGTAGCCGACGGTGTCCTCGCCGTTGCGCACGGACATACGGGACCACACGTACGGCAGCCGGAACGCGAGCCGCCCCATGACCACCGGCAGGAGCCGGGACGCGTCCATGGAGCGGAAGACCACCCCGCGCCGACCGTGCGCGTCCACCGAGTACAGGCGCACGTTGGTCTCCGGGAAGGAGCCGAGGTACGGCACTCCCGGCAGGCGCAGCCAGCCCACCTTGTGCATCCGGAACGCGACCAGCCCGACGAAGGTGACGCCGTCCACGGTGTCGGGAACGGTGCCGTCCGGCAGCAGTCCCGCCACGTCCGCCGGATCCACGGCCCAGTGCACGAAGGTGAGATCCAGCCACTGCTGGGTGAGCAGGGGGCGGGGCAGTGCGACCGGGGCGTCGGGCGTGATCGGTTCCGGGACGGACGAGGTGATCGACACGAGCGAAAGCATCGCAGGACCTTGCCGGGGGCACGGCGAGAACGCGTGCTGTGTGACGCGTCTGGCACCGGTACGCACCGGTGCCGTCGTCCCGGGCCTCACCGTCGTGTGCCGGCCCCGGACGGGTCCGGGGGCGCGACAAGGGTCAGACATCGGTGGGCAGGCCGCTCACCTCCGCGATGCCGCGCAGCTCCTCGTCCTGGCGGTGTCGTTCACCGATGAAGTCGGCGATCTCCTGGCACCTGGCCGGGTCGGCCGCGGTGCCGGAGTCCGTGACGACCCTGACGGGTCCGACCTCCTCGGTCTCGATCTCGACGATCTGGTTGTCCAGCCGTCCCGTGACGGCGACGGCCACGACGAGGGACGCCTCGTCACGGACCTCCTGCGAGACGCTCGCACCGTCCTCGCCTTCGAGACTCAACTCGATCGGCCCAGCACGTTGCTCCTGCATCGCCTCCAGCACAGGCTCGACCATGCGGAGCAGCACCGCGTAGTCCGACGGCGCCATACGCACGCGCAACAGGTCGAGATAGAGGTCCACGGGCCGGTCTTCGGGCGGAAACTCTGATTCGCTCATGGGACTCGACTTCCCCGATGTGGCCAACATGATCGCATCTGGGACCAAAATGGTGGATCTCCGCGTCCGCCGCCACTCGGGGAACTGCCGTGTGCTCGTTCCCGGGCCTGTCCGACTGGCCTAGGCGCCGCGTCGCACCCGGGCGGCCTTGCGTGCCTCGGCCGTCTGGCGGGCTTCGGCGGACCGGCGGGACTCGCCACCGGTACGTCCCGGCCGGGTGCCCATGCCGCGGAAGGGCGTACCGCCGCGCTGGGGGCGCTCCGTGACCGGCGCGCTTCCGTTGACGGGGATCCCGGAGGGCGCCTGAGCACCGGTGATGCGGCTCAGCTCGGCCTCGCCCGAGCGGACCTGGGTGATCTGAGGCCTGATGCGGGCGTCGGACATCAGACGGGTCATGTCACGGCGCTGGTTGGGCAGCACCAGCGTGACGACACTGCCGGACTCCCCGGCGCGGGCCGTACGCCCTCCGCGGTGCAGGTAGTCCTTGTGGTCGCTGGGCGGGTCCACGTTGACGACCAGGTCGAGGTCGTCGATGTGGATGCCCCGGGCCGCGACGTTGGTCGCCACCAGCACCGTGACGTGGCCGTCCTTGAACTGGGCCAGGGTGCGGGTGCGCTGGGGCTGCGACTTGCCGCCGTGCAGCGCCGCGGCCTTCACCCCGCTGCCCAGCAGGTGCCGGGTGAACTGGTCGACGGCGTGCTTGGTGTCCAGGAACATCAGCACCCGCCCGTCGCGGGCGGCGATCTCCGTGGCGGCGGCATGCTTGTCGGCGCCGTGCACGTACAGCACGTGGTGCTCCATCGTGGTGACCGTGCCCGCCGACGGGTCGACCGAGTGGACCACCGGGTCGTGGAGGTAGCGCCGGACCAGGAGGTCGATGTTGCGGTCCAGGGTGGCCGAGAACAGCATCCGCTGACCGTCGGGCCGTACCTGGTCGAGCAGCGCGGTGACCTGGGGCATGAAGCCCATGTCGGCCATCTGGTCCGCCTCGTCCAGGACGGTGATCTCCACCCGGTCCAGGCGGCAGTCCTTGCGCTCGACGAGGTCCATGAGACGGCCCGGGGTCGCGACGACGACCTCGGCGCCGCCCCGCAGCGCACCGGCCTGCCGGCCGATCGACATACCGCCGACGACGGTGGCCAGCCGCAGCTTCAGCGGCCGGGCGTACGGGGTCAGCGCGTCGGTGACCTGCTGGGCCAGCTCGCGGGTGGGAACGAGGACCATCGCGAGCGGCTTCCGGGGCTCGGCACGCCGCCCGGCCAGGCGCACGAGGAGTGCCAGGCCGAAGGCGAGCGTCTTGCCGGAGCCGGTGCGCCCGCGGCCGAGTACGTCACGGCCCGCGAGGGAGTTCGGCAGCGTGGCGGCCTGGATCGGGAACGGCTCGGTCACGCCGAGGCTGGTGAGCGTCTCCAGCAACTCGGCGGGGAGGCCCAGTTCACCGAAGGTCGCCACCGCGGGGAGGCCCGGGGTGATGGTGGTCGGCGGCGTGAACTCGCCCTGCAGTGCCGCGGGCCGGCGCCCGTTGCCACCCGACCGGGTGACGGGCCGTCCCTGGCTCTGCGGACGGGCACGGCCGCCGCGGCCGGAACCGCCGAAGCCGTCCTTGCGGCCCTTGGAAAAACCATCGTTCGTGCGAACTGAACGGTTCATGAAGAACCTTCCTCGATAGGGCACGTATCGAGGAATTCTCGGCGGACAGGAGCCGAACGAATTGCAAGAACGAGCCGGGTGCGGGACCGGAAAACGAACCGGCCGCAGCGATGTGACACAAGAAGGAAGTCCGGGTCGGGACTTCCTGGAAAAACCAGCAAGCTGGGGCCCCACCGCGAGGTGGGACCCCAGCTGCCTCGAGCTATTTCGACGTCAGGCAGGCGTGATGTTCTCCGCCTGCGGGCCCTTCTGACCCTGGGTGATGTCGAAGTTCACCTTCTGGCCCTCCTGGAGCTCACGAAAGCCCTGGGTGGCGATGTTCGAGTAGTGGGCGAAGACGTCGGGGCCGCCGCCCTCCTGCTCGATGAAGCCGAAGCCCTTTTCCGAGTTGAACCACTTGACGGTTCCAGTAGCCATGTCATTTCCCCTTCGGGGCAGTACCCGGGGGTCCGCACTGTGTGAACCCCTGCGTCGCCGCAATGAACCCGTCCGGAAAGAGCGCCGGAAATACAAAAGCGCCCGGCGATATGTAATCATCCGAGCCACTTGAAGTGTGCGGGAACTACAATTGCAACTGGATCAAGACTATCACGACACACCCATACGGCAACGGCTGACCCGCCCTGATCACCACGGGATCCGACGAGGGGTTCAGGGACCGGGCCCCGGGTCCGGTTTCACGGCGGCGGTGATTCCGGCGCGGGCGGCTTCGAGCTGGGCGGCGAAGGCGACACCGAGGAAGAGCGCGATACCGGTGAGGTTCGCCCACAGCAGCAGCGCGACGAAGGCCGTGAGCGGCCCGTACACGGCACCGAAGGACCCACTGCTGGCCACGTAGAAGGCCAGCAGCCAGGTGGCCGCGACCCACAGCACCAGATGGACCGCCGAGCCGAAGGCGAGCCAGGTGTAGCCCGGCTGGTCCCTGCGGGGTGCCCAGCGGAAGATCACCGCCGAGGCGACCCAGACGAACACCACGCCCAGCGGCACCTGGAGCGGTCCCCACCAGTCGAGGTTGTCGCGCGACCAGCCGAGGGCCTGGACCACCGACTCCCCCACCGCGTCTCCGGCGACCAGGACGAGGAAACCGAGGACCATCGGCATGCCCGCGGCGAGGGCGAGCAGCAGGGACCGGCCGTACTTGGCCAGAACCGGGCGGTCCCGCTCGATCCCGTAGATGCGGTTGGCGCCCCTTTCGACCTGGCCCATGGCCGAGGCCAGGTTGAGTATCGCGAAGGCCAGGCCCAGCCACATCGCCAGGGCGCTCCAGATCCCGGAGCCGGCACTGCGCTCGGTCTCGGCCAGGGCGTCCTCGACCAGATCGGCGCTGGCGCCGGGCACGATCCGGCTGAGGGTGAGCTCGATGATCCGGCCGACGCTCTCGGTGTGGACGGTGGTGGCGACGCCCACCAGCGCGATGGTGAAGGGCACCATGCCCAGCACCACTTGGAAGCCGAGGGAGCGGGCGCTGGTGAAGCCGTCCGCGTAGCGGAAGCGGGAGAACGCGTCCACCAGCAGGCGACGGCCCCCGTAGTGCCGCAGCGCGGTGAGCGCCTCGTCACCGGACAGCTCCTCCCCGATCATGTCCCGCGTCTGCGGGACGTGCTCAGCGGTGCCCATCGCTCACGACTCCTCGTTCTGTGAAATTCGGTGAATCCTTTTCCGGGTCAGGAATGATTCGGCCCTTCGGGGGAAGCCCGCCGAATTCTCGACCCACCCGTGTTTGGACGGGCTTTCCCCGGTCAGCCGTAATAGTAGAGCGCACCGTCGAAGCAGTGAGGACGTGATCGCAGTGGCCAGGAACCAGAAGGCGCGAGCCAAGACGGAGCAGGCCAAGGGCAAGGCCAAGGAGGCTGCCGGCCGCGCGGTCGGCAACGAGCGGCTGACCGCCGAGGGCCGGGCCGAGCAGTCCAAGGGTGACGCCCGCCAGGCCAAGGAAAAGACGAAGGACATATTCCGTCACTGATGTCGATCATCCATTCCGCAGGGCCCGCTGCGCGCTTGCGGCGGGCCCGCCTGCTTTCAGGTCTTTTCAGGCGAAGGAGCGAAGAATGTGCGGGGAGCACCGGACGCACCCGATCGACACGGTGACGGTCCCCGGCCGGTCTCGTTCACCGGGGCCGCGGAGTCCGGCCGAGGTGCGCGAGGCGGTCAGGCACGCCTTCGAAGGCGCACGACAGGCCCGCAGGCGCGACACCGTGGCCGGTGAGGAGGCCGTCGGCGACGCCCTGCTCGTCGCCTCGGAGCTCACCACCAACGCGATGCTGCACGGCGGCGGTGTCACTCAGTTCGAGGTGACGCTGGACGACTGGGAAGTACGCCTGTCGGTGAGCGACCGCAGCGAGAAACTGCCGACATCGGCACGGCACATCGACGAGCGGGGGTTCATGCGGGTCGGGGGCCACGGCTGGCCGATCGTCTGCCATCTCGCCCGGGACATCACGATCTCGGAGCTCGACGCCGGCGGAAAGCGCATCACCGCCGTCGTACCGCTCTCGCCCCGGTAGGGACCGGGCACGGCCCTCCTCCCGACGGACACCGCCTTCCTGCTCCGGCGTCAGCCGGCTTCGCTTCGGGATCGGCCGGCTTCAGCCGCCGCGTGGCTGGAGGGTCTTCGGTTCACGCCGAGAGGGCCTGCCGGGTCTGGCGCGGTGTGCCCGCCGCGGGTGGCGCGCCGGGCACCGCGGGACGCACCGGATACGTGGTCTTCGCCGGGTCCACGACCGGGTCCCCCAGCACGATCCGGCCCGCCGCCTGCAGCGCGTCGCACTCGTCGGTGGGCAGGGCCACATGGCTGACACCCAGCCCGGCACCGGAACTGAGGGGTTGCCAGTAGCCGTACCGGCGGCGGCCGTTGGCGTGCACGGTCAGCCAGACGGGAACGCGCTGCACCGTGATGAGACGCAGCACCTCGGCTCCGCCGGGGCCGAGCGGAGCGGGTGTGCGCGGGAGGGCTCGAAGCATCGTCAGCGGCCCTCCGTCCAGGGCGCGCGGCACGGCTCGACGGTGGGGGGTGGGCGTCATGTACGGGCGGCCTTTCGTCGGACGGGTGCGATCCCGCATCGCCGGGACGATGACGTTCTCGCTGCTCCGCATTGTTGCGGAGGGCACTGACAACACGGCCGGAGCGGCTCCGGAGCACCCTCCGAAGCCGCTCGTCCGGCCCCTCGTGACCGACGGGTGTCCCGGTTGCGGACTCCCACTCCTCGGTTTCAAGCCCGCGCCCCTCGGTTTCAAGCCCCGAGTGTTGCGACCGTGAGTGCGTCACGCAGTCGGCGAACCGCCCGAGCCCGCCCCGGGCGGCGCTCACCGTGGCACCTTCAGCGGATCCTGGCGCCGTACACGTGGGTGACCGTCATCGTCATGAGCACTCTACGGTCGGTGACCATCGCCGACCGGTACTCGTCCCAGTCCGGGTGCTCACCCGCGGCACGCCGGTAGTACGCGACCAGCGCCTCGACCTCCGGGCCGTGGGGGTCGGTTCCCGGCCCGGTGAGGGCCGCCGTGCCCTCGGCCGTCGCCCACGAACCGCCGTCGGGGCCGGTGACCTCCAGTGCCGCTCGCGGGTCCCTGCGCAGATTCGCCGTCTTGGCGCGTCCCTCGGTCATCGAAACGTAGAGAACACCGGCCTCCCGGTCGTAGAAGGGCATGACGGGCGACAGCTGGGGGCGGCCGTCCGACTTGATCGTCGCGAGAACGCCGAGCCGGCTCTCCGCGAGCAGCGTGCGTGGATCGAATGGTGTGTCGGTCATGTCCAGGGCCAAGTCGCGACCGCGGGCCGGCTATTCCCGGCGGAGCGACGCCGACGCCCGACGGGGTAAGGCCCACCGTCGGCGGGGCGAGGCCGACGGGCGGTCATGATCGCGCCTCCGAGGGCTTGCGGAACTGCTCGATCATCGCCGCGTAGCCGTCGCCACCGCGTCCATCGGCCAGGGCCCGGTCCGCCAGGGCCTGGATGAACCTGGGCAGGTCGGCGTTGACGCCGCGGGACTCGCTCTCGTGGGCGAGGTGCTCCATCGCGGCCCGGTGGGTGTCGAGGGTGGCGTCGAACGCCGGGTACGTGCCCTCGTTGATCTGCTGCGCGTAACCGGGCAACCAGTCGGTCACGATCCCGATCCCCTGCCTCACGAGCGGGACGAACGCCGCGGGATCCACTCCTGCCGCCCCGAGCAGCGCGGCACCTTGCAGGAATCCGTTCAGGACGCCCCACATCAGGCCCAGCACGGCCATGTCGTGCAGCGCCGACAGGGTGTGGTCGCCGCCCAGGTACGTCGTTGCCTCGGCCAGGCTGCTCAGTACGGGCTCGTGCAGGTCGAAGGCAGCCCTGGGCCCGCTGTAGAGGATGATGGCGTCGGCCGTGCCGATGCCCGGAGGAACGGCCAGGATCACGCCGTCGAGGTAGTCGCTGCCGTGTCGCGCCGCCCACTCGGCCGTCTCACGGGCCTGCGCCGAGGTGCCCGAGGTCAGGTTCACCAGGGTCCTGCCGTCGAGGAGCTCGCCGACCGGATCGAGGAGCTTGTGCGCGGTGTCGTAGTCCGAGAGGCAGACGACCACGAGCGGACCGGCCGCGACGGCGTCGGCGATCGAGTCCGCGAGTGTCGCGCCCTGTGCGATCAGTGTTTCGGCCTTCGCCGCCGAGCGGTTCCACACGGTCGTGGGGTGCCCGGCGCGCAGGAGCGCTCCGGCCAGTGCCTGGCCCATCAGCCCCAGTCCGATGACCGTCACGGGCGTGCGGTCGGCGTCGCGGTTCTGTGTCATGAGTTCCCCCTGGGTGTGTCGGTGGTCATGGCAGAATCGTCAACGTTCACACCGGTATGAAGGTCAAGGGGGAATCGGCATGCTGATCGGGGAGTTGAGCCGGCGGACCGGGATCCGCACGCATCAGCTGCGCTACTACGAGGCCCAGGGGCTGCTGGAGCCCGACCGCGGCACCAGCGGCTACCGCGAGTACTCGGACGACGCCGTCCTGACCGTGGCCCAGATCAGGAGACTGCTCGAAGCCGGACTGTCGACCGAGGAGATCCGGTACCTGCAGCCCTGCGTCACGGGCACGGCCCCCGACCTCGAACCCTGCCCAGAGCTCCTGGACACCCTTCGGGCGCGCCTGAAGGGGCTGGACGAGCACATCGACACGCTCACGCGATCCCGCCAGGCCCTCCACGACTACATCGAGGCCACCGAGCGGCATGTGACTCAGGAATCTCAGGCGTGATCGCGCTCCGCCGGACAGGTCTGGCCCGCACGACGCGGTGGGGGCGCCCTGGTGGCAAGATGGGCCCCCAGTGGAGCCGCGAGGGCGCTTCGATCACATAAGCGGGTGACACATGACGGATGAACCGGGCGAGGTCTGGGAGCGGTTCGCCGTCGCCCTGGCGGAGATGGCACGGGACCTGCTGGCCCAGGACTCGGCGCAGGACACCCTGGACCGCATCGTGGAGCATGCGACGGTCCTGATCAACGGATGCGAACACGCCGGCATTCTCACCGTACGGCGGGGCGAGGTGCACGCGCTGGCGGCGACGAGCGATCTCGTGCGCCGCGCGGACCGGATCCAGCAGGATCTGCAGGAAGGCCCCTGCTTCGACGCCGTGACCGACCGCCAGCAGGTCTACACGATCCAGGACCTGCGCCAACCCCATGATCGCTGGCCCCGCTTCGCCCCCGAGCTGAACAAGCTGGGTATGGGCAGCGCGATGGGCTTCCTCCTCTTCACCGAGGACGACGATCTCGGCGCCCTCAACGTGTACTCCCGGGAGCCTGGCACCTTCGACGAGGCCGCACAGCAGGCCGGCTGGATCCTCGCCTCGCACGCGGCCGTGGCCTTCTCCGCGGCCCGTACGCACCAGCAGCTCGGCCACGCCCTGGAGACCCGGCACGAGATCGGCGAGGCCATGGGCATCCTCATGGAGCGCCACGGGCTGACCGAGGACACGGCCTTCAAAGTCCTCAAGAAGGCATCTCAGGACCGCAACATAAAGCTCCGCGAGATCGCCCGCCTGATCTGCGAGACGGGCGAGAAGCCGGGCTGACCGTCACGGCCGGGAACGGGCCCGCCTGACCGGCAGGGGCTGACGGCCCCCACCGGCAAGCGCGTACAGCGGGTCAAGTGGTGGCGCAGGTGCTGCCGTTGAGGCTGAACGCGGTCGGAGCGGTGTTGCCGGCGCCCTTGCTGCCGGTGAAGCCGACGGTGACCGAACCGGCGGCGGGGATCGTGGACGTGTAGGAGGCGGGGGTGACCCTCACCGCGCCGCCGTTCTGGGTGGGGGTCCCGCCCCACATGTTGGTGACGGTCTGGCCGTTGGCGAAGGCGAAGGCGAGCGTCCAGCCGCTAATCGCGGTGGTGCCCGTGTTGCGGATGGTGATCTCCCCCTGGAAGCCGCCCGGCCACTCGCCGATGATGCGGTAACCGACCGAGCAGCCCACACCGGGAGTGCTCCCGCCCTCGTCCGTGGTGACGTTCACCGTGGCCGAGCGGGCCGAACGGTTCCCGGCCGCGTCTCGGGCGTAGACGGCGAAGGTGTACGTCGTGTCGGCGGTCAGGCCTGTCACGGCGACGGTGTTGGTGGTGGAGGCGGCGACCGTGCTCTCGGAGCCGCCGCTGACGCGTACGACGTCGTAGCCGGTGACGCCGACGTTGTCCGTGGCGGCCGTCCAGGTGAGGCTGAGGGAGGTGGCCGTCACCGCGGAGGCGGTCGGGGTTCCGGGGGCGGTCGGGGCCTGGGTGTCCCCCGGGTTGCCGCCGCCGAAGACGGTGGCTTCGCGTGAGGTCTGGGCGATGCCGTTGGCGCCGTTGAAGATGCGCTGGCCCCAGGAGCTGAGCCGGCCGGGGTCGAAGCCGATCGACAGGTCGAGGATCGGGTCCGTGTTGCCGCTCCAACTCCAGGCCAGATAGCCGAGCCTGAGCTGCTGGGCCGCCGCCATCATGGTGTCCTCGTCCGGGTCGCCCCACTGGTCGGGAGGCCCGCCGAACTCGCCGATGAGGATGGGGAGTCCGGCGTTGACGAAGGCGTTCAGATAGTCAGTGATCTCCTGGGCGGTGTCGTAGACGCTGTACATGTGGATCGAGAAGATCAGGTTGCCGGTGGTGTCGGCGTCGTAGACGGTCTGGGCGTTGGCCCGCATGACGCCCTGCCAGTCCTGGCCCCAGTTGGGCGCGTCCACCATGATCGTGTGCTCGAACCCGGCGTTGCGCAGCTTCTTGATCGCGGCGATCGTGGGATCGGTCCAGCCGGCCGGGTTGGTGTTGCCCCAGGGCTCGTTGCCGATGTTGACGATGACGTAGTTCTCTTCACCGGCCAGTACGTCCTTGAGGCCGATCCAGTAGTCGGCCGCCTGGTCGAGCGTGCCGGCCGCGGCGTCCTCGCCGTATCCGGTGGTGTCGTGCACCTCCAGGACGCAGATGAGCCGGTTGGCCTTGCACTGGCTGACGACGGCGGCGACGTCCGCCGCGCTGTTCTTGGTCCAGCGATGGCCGTTGGAGAGGACGACGCGGACTGTGTTGGCGCCGAGCGCCTTGACGTCCGCCAGTGTCTGCGTCTCGCCCGGGTACCACGTGTGGGCGTGGTTGACGCCGCGCATGATGAAGTCGTTCCCGTTGCCCTCGACCAGGCGGCCGTCGCTGATGTGAATTCCGGTGGCCAGAGCACCGGGCGACGACTGGGCATGAGCCGTCGCCGGACCGAGGACTCCGAGGGCGACGAGCCCGAGGAGGGTGACCAGCCGGGTCAGCAGGGCGGCGACGCGGCTCGTTCGTAACGCGCTGGTCGTCGTGGTTCCTATCGTGCTTCTTGTCGTGCCTCGTGTGGTGCTTCTTGTTGTTCTCACTGCGACTCCAGGGAGTGAGCGCCAAGAAACCTGAGCATCAGAAGAAACGTGGGAGCGCTCCCATAGAGGCACTGCGGCAGGAACATGTCAATACATCGCGCAGCGCGGCCTCCGGGGCCGCCACCGCACGATCACTGCACGATCACTACATGCGCAGCAGCGAACACACCGCCGATTCCTCCATCGTGCGGAGCTTCTTCAGCAGGTCCGGGGTCGTGGTCTGGTTCACCTGGGTGGTGAGCGAGACGGTGAGGGAGCGTCGGCCGTCCGGTGTCGCGGCGATCAGCTGGGTGTAGCCGGGGGTGTTTCCGGTGTGCCCGAGCACCACTCCGCACCGGGTGGTGTAGCGGAAGATGCCGAGCCCCGCCTTGTTGCGGCCGGGGCCGGCCGGTTCGGAGGCGCCGTCGACCCAGCGGCGCTGTGCGTGCAGCGCGGCCGGAGAGGTCAGTGCGCCGCTCGCGTAGCCGCGGATGAAGCGGTTCATGTCCCGCGGTGTGGCGATGATTCCGCCCGAGGCCCACACCCCGGAGGCTCCGATCAACTCGCTGACGTCCAGCGGCGGGACCTCACTGACGTCATAGCCGTGCATGAAGGGCCGCACCATCTCGTACCCCTGCGGGAGGCTGGTCTCGTGCAGGCCCAGGGGCCGGTAGACGATCTTGCGGAGCAGCGTCTCGTAGGGTTCGCCGGTCACCGCTTCGGCCATGAGGGCTACGGCGATGTTGTCCGAGTTCGAGTAGTGGTACTGGGAGCCCGGGCCGAACAGCAGACGCTTGCCACGGACGAAGTCGAGCAGGCGTCGTGAGTCGAAGTGCCGTCGGGGGTCGGCCGCGAGCAGGCGCAGGAACTTCGGATCGCGGCTGTAGTCGGGCAGACCGCTGGTGTGCTGCAGCAGCTGTCGCAACGTCACCTTGGCCCAGGCTCGGGGCAGGTGTGGCAGTCGGGCCTTGATGGTGTCGTCCAGGTCCAGCGCGCCCTGCTGCACGAGATGCAGGGCCACCGCGCCGCTGTAGGCCTTGCTCGCGCTGGCGGTCCGGGTGTGGTCGCTGGGGCCGATCGGGCGGCCGGTCGTCAGGTCGGCGACTCCGGCGCGCAGCACACGACGCTTGTCGCCGCTCTGCAGGAGGACCACCACTCCCGGCGGACCACCCGGAGCGGCGACCAGCCCGTCGAGCTGTCGCTGCAGTTGGTCCGGTTGGTCGCGGGAACCGTCGCCGGGCGCGGCGGCGGCCGGGTGCAGCGTGCCGCTGCCGATCGAGACGGTGGCCAGCAGAGTGACCAGGCACAGGTGAAGGCGAGAGTGGCGCTGAAGCGGCATCATCATTCCCGGGCAGACGGGGCAGGACACGCCCAGCATCGGCTCGCCCGGGACTCACCGCTCGCGCACCTGAGCCAAACAGCCGATCAGGGCGCCGGGCAGTGGCGTGTCCGCCCCACCCGAAGCCCGAGTTGCTCATCTGGTCGACGGAGCAAGCGCTCCCGCCGCGCCGTCCGCGTCGCCCTGCTCCGCCGCCTCGGACGGCCGTGCCGCCCGGCCGTCCAGGAGCTCCGTGCCCAGTGGCGTCAGGGTGTGGCGCATGGTGTTGCGTACGCGCAGGCTGTGGATCAGGCCCGCGTCACGCAGCACCGTCGCGTGTTCGCTGACCGACGCGGGCGAGATGGCCAGGCGGCGGGCGATCTCGTTGCCGGTCGCGTTATCCACCTCCGCGATCGTGGCGAGGGTCGCCGCCCGGGTGCGGCCCAGGAGCCGGTCGAGTGCGCTCGCTCTCCCCACGGCACCGCCGGGCCGCAAGGAGTCGATGCCGCGGCTCACGGGATACACCAGGACCGGGGCAAGGGAGCCGTCGCGCAGCGCGATGGGCCTCCCTCGGCAGAAGTACGAGGGCACGAGCCGCAGCCCACGCCCCTGGAGGTGCACGTCCCGGTCCTCGGGATAGGCGACCTGCAGGACCGGCGCACGCCATTGCACCGTGGGATGCAGCCCGCTCAGCAGCCGGTCGGTCCCGCCGGCCAGGAACGCCTTGGCGCGCAGGGCCCGTTCGGCGTCCACCGATGCGCTGATCTGTGTCCAGTACGGATGCAGCGCCTGCCGGTGGTACCGACGCAGGGCCGTGCCCAGCCCTCGTCTCGCAGCGGGCAGTCCCGAGGCGAGCGCTGCCGCCCACGAGGGCAGTCGTCGCTGCTGCCCGAGGGTCTCCACATCCGTCCGCAGGCGAGTGTGCGAGGTGGACAGGATCGTGTCGATGGCCGCTTCGGGGTCGGTGGTCCCCTCGGCCGGTGTCAGGAAGTCGGGCGAGTACCCGCGCGGCGGAACGAGATGCAGCAAGGGCCGTGCGGCCGTGTCGATCGACGTCCGGACGTGCGTGCGCCATCGCCGCAACTCGACATCGATGTCGGGACCGCCGAGCACATGAAGGCTGAGCAGAGCTTCCCAAGCGGGATCGGGCCCGGTCGCCAGGCGAATCCGGCCGAGGTCCTCCGCACTGAAATGGATACGCAGCATCAGCTTCCCCCCGAAAGGCTGCTACCCCAGGCGCCCCACTCTTGCCGATGAACGCAGGGCGCGATAGCTCCGATTTCGCCAGCCCTGGTCTTTCGGCGACGGCCGAAACTGTTCCTGTGCGCTCCTGGACCCGGCCTAGCTTCAGGGCCAGGCACCACGGGGGTACGGCGACGGAAACCGCCGACGGCTTCCGTCGCCGCCCGTAGGCAAACGGAGGACTTCGTGACAACTGCACGTCGAATGGTCGGTTCCCTCGCGGTCGCGGCAGCTCTCGTCGCCGGGACCACCGTCCTGGCCACCGCCCCGGCGTCCGCCCAGGCCGACGCGTCCGCGCCCGCCCAGCCCCAGCGCGCCGACTGGGACGGCAACATCTACCTCTACTACAGCGCGTCCGGCAACAGCTCCTGGAGCAAGTACGCCGGCTGGGTCAGCGACTTCGCCGGGCACACCTTCGCCGCAGGTGGTGAAGGCAGCGGCCAGCGCGTGAAGAACAACGTGAACCGCGCCTGGAACAACGACGCGAACTATGCCGCGCGGATCTACTACAACGAGAACTACAACGCGAGCGGCAGCGCTCCCTACGACGACTTCTACCCCGGCAACTCCCGGCAGCTCAACAACGGTGTGCGGAACAACAACGCCTCGATGAGCTGGTGGCGCGTCGGCTGACATCGGGCTCGGGCCCGTCCGAGAGCTTCGGACGGGCCCTTCCGTACGAGCCGTCGCACGGTCTCTTCGTACGGGCTCTTCGTACGGCCGCACACACAAGGGGGACATGTCATGCGGGCGCGAACCAGGCAGCGCACACTGCGGATCGGGGCCGCGGTCGCCCTCTCCGCCGCCCTCGCGGGCTGTGCGGAGGGACAGGCTGCCGAGCCGGGGCCGACGGTGTCAGGGCCGCCTCCCGTGACCGGTGTGCCGACGATGCTCGAAGTCGGATCGCTGGTCCTGCCCATCGAGCCCTACCTGTTCACCGACCGGCAGGTCGCCCGGCTGTTCCGGGCGCGGGCCGTGCTCACCGCGTCCTGCATGGAGCGTTTCGGCCACCGCTGGCCCGTCCCCACCGAGACCGCGCCCAACACCGGCACGCTGAATCCGGCCAACACTGCCCACCGGTACGGGATCACGGACGCCCGGCTCGCGGCCCGGTACGGATACCACCCGGCCCCCGGCTCCGCACCGAGTCGCTCCAAGGAGCAGAGCGAGGGACCCGAGCCCGGGCCCGAAGAGATGCTCCTCCTGACCGGTCTCCGCGACGACGGCACCCCGGCGGGCAAGGACGAACGCGGGCGCGCCATCCCGGCGGGCGGATGCCAGGGGGAAGCCACGGCGGCCCTGTCGGGCGACCCGGAGAAGATCGGCAACCGGGAGCTCGTCGGCACCATCAACATCGGCAGCTACAGCGACTCGCAGAAGGATCCACGGGTGGTGGAGGTCTTCCGCGCCTGGTCGCGCTGTATGAAGCGACACGGCCACCAGTACGCCGATCCGACCCAAGCACCGGGCAAGGAACCCGAGTTCACGGGTCCGAAGGCCACCCGAGCCGAGATCGACCTGGCCGGTACGGACGTACGGTGCAAACGCGAGACGAACGTCATCGGCGTCTGGTCCTCGGTCGACGCGGCCTACCAGCTGCGGGCGATGAGCGCGAAGACCCGGGAACTCGCCGCGATCAAGCGGGACATCCGCAGGCAGGTGACCAACGCGGACCGGGTGCTGAGGACGGGCTGACGGCACGCGACCGGCGCTCGACCGGCACCCGGCCAGTCCCCTGCCGGTCCTCATCCGGTTGCGGAGGTCCCCGCAATACCCGCGTCGAAGGGAACGGACGTGTGCTGGTGGACGATCTGCCAGCTGTCGCCCGCCGCGCGGTAGCCGGTGGTCACCCGCGCCGTGGTGTCCAGCGAGTCACCGCCGACCAGCGTGGCGCGCATCCGTACGAGCGCGTGGCTGAACGCGACGCTCTCGTCGACCCGTACGCGGAATTCGAGGACCTCGCGCTCGACCGGCCCGGCCAGCGTGGAGAACCACATCTCCTCGGCCTTGCGGAGGGCCTCGATCCCGCGCTGTTCCAGACCGCTCACGGGGTGGAAGACCTCGACGTCAGGCGCATAGCAGGCCATCGCCCGGTCGAAGTCCCGCTCGCGGCCGGCCGCGGTCAGTTCCGCGTCCAGGCGGCGGATCTCCCCCTCGGAGTCCTCGTCGTCCCAGAACGCGCGCACCTCCATGGCGCCGATGGTCGCCACCGGATGCTTCGCCGCCACCTCGACGGCCTCCTCCAGGCTGTCGCACTCGAGGATGTCGAACCCGGCGACGTACTCCTTCGTCTCCGCGAACGGCCCGTCGGTGCGCAGCACTTCGCCGTTGCGCACCCGCACGGTGACCGCGTCGGCGGGCAGCCGCAGACGGTGGCCGTGCAGCCGTACGCCGCGCTGGACGCCCTGCTCCTCGACCCAGGGTTCGACGGGGGCCATGCCGGAGGTGTCGGCGGTGTCGTCTCCGCAGACCAGCAGCATGTACTTCATGGTTCCTCCAGGTATTGACGAGGCCCTTGTGAGCCCCTGCACCCCACCGACGAACAGCGGTACGCCGAATCGACACCCCGCCAGGATCTCTTGTCCGCGGCCGGTCAGGCCGCCTCGGCGGGTTCGGCGGTCCAGGTCACGTGTGGGGGTTCGACCCGGGCGCACAGGGGGCCGCCCTGTTCGTCGGTCAGGCCGAGGCGGGCCACCAGCAGGCCATCGCGAGCCGCTTCGGCGAGTACCTCTTCCGGGACCACGTCGAGCATGAGCTTGGCGCGGCGGAACATGCTGAAGACGCCGGACTCGTCGACCGTGCCCCACGACAGGTAGATGAACCGGCGGCCCAGCCGGTCCTGCACGTAGGGGCCCTTGATGTCGGTGCCGGTCGCTGAGGTGACCGCGGTGCACTCCAGGGTCCAGGTCGCAGACTTGGCGTCGCCCGGGTGCGGTTCGAGGAGTTCGGCCGGCCGGTCCCGGCGTTGGACGGCGACATGGATGTTGTCGTACGCCGGGACCTTGCCGTCGGCGGGGGCAGGACTGGTACGGCCGGGCAGGTCGACGGCGTCGATTCGGATACGCATACCTGCCATCATCGCTTCGCTGTCCAGGGCCGGATCAGCCCCTCCGGCGTTTGAGGAGCGGGGGTTCGGGGGCGGAGCCCCTGACAAGGGATGGGAATGGGTAGGGGCGGCGGGGGCGAAAGATGTGCGTTGAAAAGCCCTGACGGGTGGCGCACTCTTGGCGAACCACCTCGACCGGCAGGCACAGAAGGGGGAGGTCGAATGCGGCAGCCGGAGGACAGGCTCCTGGCGGAAGCCCTCGGCAGTATCAATCCCGGTGGGAAGTTCGCCGCCCGGTTCCTGCGGAACGACGTCGGCGAGTTCGACCGTGAGCTGCCGCTGGATTTCGACACCGCCCTCGAACGCGTCCGCGCACTGCTCTTCGGCGTGTCCCACGGTGTGCATCCGGTCGTGCTGGAATCGACGACGGACCGGGCGACTCTGCGGGTGCTCACCAGCGGCGGAGCCCTCGCCATGAACCCGGTGGTGATCACCGTGGACGTGACTCGCGGGAGCGGGTGGGCCACCCCGATCCATGTGCGGGCCGTCGCGAAGGAGGGCCTGATCAAGCAGCGGGCCGGCCGGAAGACGGCTGAGCGCGTCCTGGCCCTGCTGGACGGAACCGACCCGGGCTCCTGAGCCGTACGCACCGGTGCGCGCCCGGGCCGCGGCGGCGGGCCGGGCGCGTGGCCGGTCACTTCACCGGCATCGCCAGGTACTGGTACTCCAGGAACTCGTCGATCCCCACCCGGCCGCCCTCACGGCCCAGCCCCGACTGCTTGATGCCGCCGAAGGGGGCCGCCGGATTGGACACGAGCCCCGTGTTGAGGCCGACCATGCCGACCTCCAGGCGTTCGCTGACCCGCAGCGACCGGTCCAGGCCCGCGGTGAAGACGTAGCCGACGAGCCCCCACGGGGTGTCGTTCGCCACGCGGATCACCTCGTCCTCGTCGTCGAAGGTGAGGATCGCCGCCACCGGCCCGAAGATCTCGGTGTCCATCAGCCGGCTGCCCGGGTCCACGCCGGCCAGCACGGTCGGCGGGTAGAAGCGGCCGGGCCCGTCCGGGGTGGATCCGCCGACGAGCACCCGGGCGCCTCGTCCGACGGCGTCGGCGACCAGTTCCTCGACCTTGGCGCGGCCCGCGTCGTCGATCAGCGGGCCCACGTCCACGCCGTCCCGCGTGCCGGGTCCCACGACGAGCGCCCCCATGCGTTCGGCGAGCCGCACGGCGAACTCGTCCGCCACTGAGCTGTGCACGAAGAAGCGGTTGGCGGCCGTGCATGCCTCGCCCATGTTGCGCATCTTGGCGATCATCGCGCCGTCCACGGCGGCGTCGAGGTCGGCGTCGTCGAAGACGATGAACGGCGCGTTGCCGCCCAGCTCCATCGAGGCGCGTACGACGGTGTCCGCGCACTGGGCGAGCAGGATCCGGCCGACCTGCGTGGAGCCGGTGAAGGACAGCTTGCGGATGCGGCCGCCCCTCAGGAGTGGCTCGACGACCTTGTCGGCCCGTGAGGTGGTGACGACGTTCAGCACGCCGTCCGGCAGCCCCGCCTCCCGGAGGATCCCGGCCAGCGCGAGGCTGGTCAGCGGGGTCTGCGGGGCGGGCTTGAACACCATCGTGCAGCCCGCCGCGATCGCGGGCCCGATCTTGCGGGTGCCCATGGCCAGCGGGAAGTTCCACGGGGTGATCAGCAGACAGGGACCGACGGGGCGGCGCGTCAGCAGCATCCGGTTGCGGCCGTCGGGCAGCACGCCATAGCCGCCGCCGTCGATGCGGACCGCCTCCTCGGAGAACCAGCGGAAGAACTCGGCCGCGTACGCCACTTCACCGCGGGCCTCGGCCAGCGGCTTGCCCATCTCGGAGGTCATCAGCAGGGCGAGCTCGTCGGTGCGGGAAAGGATGATCTCGTAGGCGCGGCGCAGGATCTCGCTGCGTGCGCGGGGTGCCGTACGGGCCCACTCCTCCTGCGCCCCGACGGCGGCCTCCTCGGCGAGCCGGGCGTCCTCGGGGCCGGCGTCGGCGACCTGGCAGAGGATCTCGCCGGTCGCCGGGTCGTCCACGGGCATCGTGGCGCCGGCTTCGGCGTCCAGCCACTTGCCGCCGATGAACAGCTGCTTGGGTACGTCGTTCAGGATGCTCACGGTGTGTCTCCAGGCTGGTCGGCACGGGCGGGGGCGGCGGGGTCGAGCAGTTCCGCGAGATGTACGGCAACGGTTCCCCGGCCGCCCGCGAGCTGGTCGAGGTGGTCGATCTGGGTGGCGCAGCTGAAGCCGTCGGCCACCACGGTCGGTCTGCCGTCGGCCGCAGCCGCGTCGAGGCGCGGTCGGAGCGACAGGTCGGCGACGGCCATCGAGGTGTCGTAGTGCTGTTCCTCGAAGCCGAAGTTCCCGGCGAGGCCGCAGCAGCCCTCCGCCTCGGTCACCTCGTCCACCCCGAGGCGGGTCAGCAGATCGCGGGGGCGGCGGCTGCCGAAGGTCGCGTACTCGTGGCAGTGGGTCTGCAGCAGCACCGACTCCGGCAGCGGGGGCGGGCTCCAGTCGGGTGCTGCGAGGTCGGTCAACGCGCCGGTCAGGGTGTGGACCCGGGCCGCGACCCGCCGGGCGGCGTCGGTGCCGAGCAGTTCGGGCACATCGCGCTTGAGCGCGGCGGCGCAGCTGGGCTCGGCCACGACGATCGGCAGCTCGCTGTCGGGTCCGCCGTCGAGCCGGGCCACGGTACGGGCCATGACCCGCCGCGCCACGGACAGTTGGCCGGTGCTGACCCAGGTCAGCCCGCAGCACAGGCCATCCCGCGCCGCGCTCGGTATCCCGGCGTCGGCGAGCACGCGTGCGGTGGCCCCGGCCACCTGCGGGCGGAAGGCGCGCGTGAAGCTGTCGACGAAGAGCAGTGCGGCCGGTTCGTCGGTGCCGGACGTGCGCAGGGCGGACCGCAGCGAGCGCCGGGAGGCGAAGGCGGGGATCGTACGTTTCCTGGTGACGCCGCCCACCCGCGCGAGCAGCCTGCCGACGGGCCCGCGGAGCAGCGCGTTCAGCGGCCTCGCGACCAGACCCGCCAGGGCCGAGGTGAACGGCAGCCACCCCAGTGAGTAGTGGGAGCGGGGCCGGATCCGCCCCCGGTAGTGCTGGTGCAGGAACTCCGCCTTGTACGTGGCCATGTCGACGCCCACCGGGCAGTCGGTGGAGCACGCCTTGCAGGACAGGCACAGGTCGAGGGCGTCGCGGACGTCCGTTGAGCGCCAGCCGTCGTGGACGGTCTCGCCGCGCAACATCTCCTGGAGGGCCCGTGCCCGGCCACGGGTGGAGTCGTTCTCGTCGCCGGTGGCGCGGTAGCTGGGGCACATCACGCCGCCCGCCGACGCGTCGGAGCGACAGCGGCCGATGCCGACACAGCGGCGGGCGGCGCCAGCGAAGCCGTCCTCGTCGTGCGGGAAGGTGAAGAGCGTCGTGCGGCCGTCCGGTACCGGCGGGCCGTGCAGGGCGAGGTCGGCGTCGAGCGCGGCCGGTGTCACGATGACGCCCGGGTTCAGCAGGCCCTCCGGGTCGAAGGCGCGCTTGAACGCGGCGAAGGCCCGGATCATCCGGTCGCTGTACATGACCTCCAGCAGCTCACCGCGCGCCCTGCCGTCGCCGTGTTCGCCCGAGAGCGTGCCGCCGTGCCGGACCACCAGGGCGGCCGCCTCCTGGAGGAAGCGGCGGGCGGCGGCCCGGCCGGTGTCCGTGGCGAAGTCGAAGTCGACGCGGACATGGACGCAGCCCGCGCCGAAGTGCCCGTACAGCACGCCGGTCAGCTCGTGCGCGGCCAGCAGCGCGCGGAAGTCCCGCAGATAGTCGGCCAGGTCCTCCGGGGCGACGGCCGCGTCCTCCCAGCCGGGCCAGGACTCCCCGCCGTCGAGCAGGCGGGCGGCCAGACCGGCACCGTCCTCGCGGACCCGCCACAGGGACCGCCGCTCCCCCGGGCTCGCCACCAGCCGCCCGTCGGCCATCCGCCCGCGCGCCTTGAGGGTGTTGAGAAGTTCGGCCGCTCGGGCGGTGACCAACTCCTCCTCGTCGCCGTCGAGTTCGACGTACAGCCAGGCCCGTCCGCCGGGCAGCCCGGTGACGGAGTCCGTTCCACGGCGGGCGCGCATGGTCGCGACAATGGCCTCGTCCATGCCCTCCACGGCGGTGGGCGACCAGCGCAGGATCTCCGGTACGTCCTCCGCGGCGTCCACGACGTCGTCGTAGCCGAGGGCCAGCAGGGCCGAGGCCGGAGCCGTGGCCACCAGGCGGACGGTCGCGGCGACGACGACCGCGCAGGTGCCCTCGGTGCCGACCAGGGCGCGGGCCATGTCGAAGCCGTGCTCGGGCAACAGGTGCTGGAGCTGGTAGCCGGAGACCTGGCGCGGGATGCGGCCGAGTTCGGTCCGGATGAGTGCGAGTCGGTCCGCGACCAACTTCCGCACCTCGTCCGCGAGTTCGGCGACGCGCTCGACGGACGCGGTGTCCGCGGGATCGGCCGCGTGCAGCCCGGTGTGGTCGGCGATCGCGTGGACGCCATCGGCGGTGACGATCTCCAGCGACTCGATGTGGCGGCCGGTCCGGCCGTGGCGTACGGACCGGTTGCCGCATGCGTCGTTGCCGATCATGCCGCCGAGCGTGCACCGGCTGTGCGAGGACGGGTCGGGGCCGAAGGTGAGCCCGTGCTTCCCCGCGGCGGTGCGCAGTTCGTCGAGTACGACGCCGGCCTCGACCTTGGCGAGACCGGTCGCGGGATCGATGTCCAGCACGCGGTTCATGTGGCGGGAGAAGTCCAGGACGACACCCGGGCCGATCGCGTTGCCCGCCATGCTGGTGCCGCCACCGCGGGCCGTGACGGGGATGCCCAGTTCCCGGCAGGCGTTCAGTACGGCGGTGACGTCGGCGGCGGAGCGGGGAAAGGCCACGGCCCGTGGCGGCACCCGGTAGTTGGAGGCGTCGTACGCGTAGGCGGCGGTCCGGCCGCCCGTGTCGACCCGCATCCCCGGGGCGGTCCCGGCGAGCAGCCGCGACAGCGCCTCGGTGGCGTCGTCCGCCGACGCGCCGGGCCCACGAGGCGGCAGCGTCGCCGCCTCGTGGCCCGTGAGGGAGTCCGGACCAGCGCTCACGGCGCCGAGGTTCCGGTTGCCACGGCGGCGGTCCAGGCCCGCAGCCCGTCGTCGATCGCCGTCTCGTCGACGACGAGCGCCGGGATCATCCGTACGACCTGGTTCCAGGCTCCGCACAGCAGCAGGAGCAACCCCTCGTCCACCGCGGCCCGTTGCACACGTGCGGCCGTCGCGGAGTCCGGCTGCCCGTCCTCGGTCACGAACTCGGTGCCGAGCATCAGGCCGAGTCCTCGGACGTCCCCGATGCCGGGGGTGTTCGCGGCGACCGTCTCCAGACCGGCCCGCAGCCGGGCCCCCATCGCCTCGGCGTTCTCGACGAGCTTCTCGTCGCGTACGACGTCGAGAGTGGCGCAGGCCGCGGCGCAGGCGACAGCGTTGGCGCCGTAAGTGCCGCCCTGCGAGCCCGGCCAGGCCTTCTGCATCAGTTCCTCGGAGGCGGCGATGCCCGACAGCGGGAAGCCGCTGGCCAGGCCCTTGGCGGTGACCAGGATGTCCGGGGTGACGCCGAAGTGGTCGTGGCCCCAGAAGCGGCCGGTGCGTCCCACGCCCGTCTGCACCTCGTCCAGGATCAGCAGGAAGCCGTGGCGGTCCGCCCGCTCGCGCAGCCCTTCGAGGAAGGCCTGGTTCGCGGGCACGTACCCGCCCTCGCCGAGGACCGGCTCGACAATGATGGCGGCCGTGTCGTCGGGCGAGGAGATCGTCTGGAGCGTGTAGTCGAGCTCCTGGAGGGCGAAGCGGGTCGCGGTCTCCTCGTCCCAGCCGTACCGGAAGGTCGTCGGGAAGGGGGTGACGACCACCCCGCTCATCAGCGGCGAGAAGCCGGAGCGGAAGCGGGTGCCGGAGGTGGTCATGGAGGCGGCGGCCACGGTCCGGCCGTGGAAGCCTCCGTGGCAGACCAGGACGTTCGGCCGGCCGGTGGCCTGTCGGGCCAGACGCAGCGCGGCCTCCACGGCCTCGCTGCCGGAGTTCATGAAGAACAGACTGTCCAGCCCCGCCGGCAGCACCTCGCCCAGCCTGTCGACCAGCTGCCGCAGCGGCTGGTGCATGACCGTCGTGTACTGGCCGTGGATGAGCGTGCCGACCTGCTCCTGGGCGGCGGCCACGACCCTGGGGTGACAGTGGCCGGTGCTGGTGACACCGATGCCGGCGGTGAAGTCGAGATAGCGGCGGCCGTCCTCCCCGTACAGGTGGACGCCCTCGCCCCGGACCGCCACCACGGGCGTGGCCTGGCGAAGGTGCGGCGACAGTGTGGTCATGTTCGTCTCCCGGCGCTGTGTCGGATGTCGCTCGGTCGTTTCTCGCGTTTCTCGCTCGGCGTCTTCAGCATTTCCAGGGAGCCGGACCGCCACAACGTCTGATCTGTCCGCTCCGGGCACGGCATTTGGACGATGTGTCAACCTCACGGAGCCGGGCACGTCGTCAACGACTCGGTCAACGGCCGCCGGACCGGCCCTGCGCAGGTGGCGGGTGCTTGTCAGAGTGGCCGGGCACGTATGGAGGCACCGTGAGTGAGGAACACCGGACGGCCGGAGGGCCGCACGGGAACGAGCCGGAGGCCGTGACGGGCCGTCCCCTCACCGTGGGCGACGTGCTGGGGCTTCCCGTGCTGGCCGCGGGGCAGCCCCGGGTGGTCGCCGGCGAGTCCGGGCTCGACCGGCGGGTCCAGTGGGTGCACATCACCGAGCTCACGGATCCCGCTTCGTTCCTGAAGGGCGGGGAACTCGTCCTCACCACCGGTATGCCGCTGCCGGAGCAGGCCGCCGAGGTCCGGCGGTACGTGGACGAACTCGCCGACATCGGTGCGGCGGCCCTCGTGATCGAACTGGTCCGCCGGTACCACCGCCCGCCCGAGGCGCTCGTGCAGGCCTGCCGCAGCCGCGGTCTGCCGCTCGTCACCCTGTCCAAGGACGTCAACTTCCTCGAGGTCACCCAGGTCGTCCACGCGCTGATCGTCGGCAACCAGATGCAGGCGATGCGCAGGACCCAGCAGATCCACGAGGCGTTCACCGCGCTGACGCTGCGCGGCGCCTCCCCGGAGGAGGTGGTCCGGGCGGCGGCGGAGACGAGCGGCCACACCGTCGTGCTGGAGAACCTGGTCCACCACGCGGTGATCTGCGAACCCTCGGGCCGGACCGTCGAGGAGGCGCTCACCGGGTGGGAGCGGCGTTCGCGGGCGACGCCTTCCCGCGACCACACGGAGGTGCTCGGTCCCGAACACTGGCTCGTGGCACCGGTGGAGTACCGCGGCGAACCGTGGGGCCGCGTCATCATGCTCCCCGCCCCGACCCGGACCCCCGGTACCACGTCGTTCGGCCCCGAGGACGTGGCCGTGCTGGAACGGACGGCGATGACCCTGACGATCGCCCGACTCATCCACGCGACGACCTGGGAGCGGAGCGCGCACCGCACCGCGCTGCGGGACATAGCCGAGCAGCGGCACCGCTCCCCCGACGAGGCCCGGGCCCGCGCCGCCGCCCTGGGCCTGCCCACCGAGGAGTGCCATTTCCTCGCCGTCCTGATCGACACCCCCACCCACCCGGGCGGCGAGGACCTGGAAACCCGGCTGGCCGAGGACCTGCGGACGGTGACCGTGCCGGCCCTCGTGGGCGAACTGGCCCCCGGACGCGTGGGCGTGCTGCTGTCCCTGCGCCCCTCGGGGTCCTGGCGGCCCACGGTCGAACAGCTCGGCCGCACCGCGCTGAACCTGGACGCGGGGGCCGTCGTGAGTGTCGGCTCCGAGGTCACCGACCTCTCCCGCGCGGCCCGTTCCTTCCGCGAGGCGACGCGTGTCGCGGAGGCGGCCCTGCCGCATTCCTCGGACAAGCCCTACTACGAGCTGTCCGACATCGGCCTGCGGCACCTTCTGTACGCGGTGCGCCAGGACCCACGTGTCCAGAGCTTCGCCGAGCGGCAGCTCGCCCAGCTCATCGACCACGACAGCCGGCACGGCACCAGCCTGCTGACGACGCTGCGCCACTACCTGGACGCCGCCGGCAACAAGACCACCGCCGCCCGCCGGGGCGAGCTGTCCCGGCAGACGCTCTACCAACGGCTGCACACCATCGAGCGGCTTCTCGACCTCGACCTCGAATCCGGCGAGCGCCGGACCGAACTGCACGTGGCCCTCATCGCGCTCGACGTGTCCCGGCTGGGCTGACGCCCCCTCAGGCGGCCACCGCGGCGCCCCGCTCGCCCCCCTCTCGGTGGATCGGCGCGTCCGAGCCGGTCAGCGGGACGCCCGTGCCACCCCGCCGGGCCGCGACGATCTCCGCCGCGATGGACAGGGCCGTCTCCTCGGGCGTACGGGCCCCGAGGTCGAGCCCGATCGGCGAGCTGAGCCTGGCCAACTCCCGTTCCGTCAGGCCGACTTCACGCAGTCGGCGTTCGCGGTCGGTGTGCGTGCGACGCGAGCCCATCGCGCCGACGAACGCGACCGGCATCCGCAGTGCCTCCTTCAGCAGGGGCACGTCGAACTTGGCGTCGTGGGTGAGTACGCACAGGACCGTGCGGGCGTCGGTCGCGGTGCGCCGGAGGTAGCGGTGCGGCCAGTCGACGACGATGTCGTCGGCGTCGGGGAAGCGCGCCCGGGTGGCGAAGACAGGTCGGGCGTCGCAGACCGTCACGTGGTAGCCGAGGAACTTGCCGACCCTGACCAACGCGGACGCGAAGTCGATCGCACCGAAGACGATCATGCGGGGCGGCGGGACGCGCGTCTCGACGAGCAGCGTGATGCCACCAGGGCAGTGCGATCCGTCCGCGGAAAGCTCGACCGTTCCGGTGCTGCCGTTGTCCAGCATGGCGTGGGCCTGCGCCGCCGCCGTCCGGTCCAGGTCGGGGTGCCCGCCGAGCCCGCCCTCGTACGATCCGTCGGGCCGTACGAGCAGGGCCTGGCCCATGAGTTCGGCCGGGCCGCGGACGACCCGGGCGAAGGCGGTCGGCTCGCCCTGGGCCGAGGCCGACAGCGCCGACCGGAACACCGTCCGGGCGGGCGCTGTCGCGCGCACCGGTGTGACGAGGATGTCGATGATCCCGCCGCAGGTCAGGCCGACCGCGAAGGCGTCCTCGTCGCTGTAGCCGAACCGCTCCAGGACACTCTCACCGTCTGCCAACGCCTGTTCGCACAGCTCGTACACCGCGCCTTCCACGCAGCCGCCGGACACCGAGCCGATGACCGTTCCCTCGCTGTCGACCGCGAGGGCGGCGCCGGGGCCGCGCGGAGCGCTGCCTCCGACGGCCACGACGGTGGCGACGGCGAAGTCCCGGCCCCCCTCCGCCCAGCCGTGCAACTCCTCGCCGATGTCAAGCATCCTGGCCTGCCATGAGGACGCGGTCGGGCCGGATGGGCAGGTTCCGGTGGCGTACGCCGGTCGCGTGCCAGACCGCGTTGGCGATGGCGGCTGCCGCGCCCACGATGCCGACCTCGCCGATTCCCTTGATCCCGACGGGGTCGTCCGGGTCGGGGTCGTCCACCCAGTCGGCCTCGATGTGCGGTACGTCGGCGTGCGCGGCGACGTGGTAGCCGGCGAGGTCGGCTCCGTAGTGGCCGCCGGTGACCCGGTCCCGGACCGCTTCCTCGTGCAGGGCCATGGAGATGCCCCAGGTCATGCCGCCGACCAACTGGTTGCGGGCGGTGAGGGGGTTGACGATCCGGCCCGCCGCGAAGACGCCGAGCATGCGGCGCACCCGTACCTCGCCGGTGGTGACGTCCACGGCCACCTCGGCGAACTGGGCTCCGAAGGAGTGGCGTTCCTTCGGAGCGAGGGCACCGATGGCCTCGGTCGTGTTCGACCGGGCCGTGATCCCCTCCGGCGGAATGCCGTCGCCCAGGGCGAGCCGCTCGCGCAGATCGCCGGCCGCGGCCGTGACGGCCCAGGCCCAGGAACGGGTGCCCATCGAGCCGCCCGCGATCATCGCCGGTCCGAGGTCGCTGTCGCCGAGGCGCACGCGGATGTGGTCCGGTGCCACCTCCAGCGCGTCGGCCGCGATCAGGGTGAGCGCGGTCCGCGCCCCGGTGCCGATGTCCGCCGCGTTGATCCGCACGGTGAAGGTGCCGTCCGCCTCCGCCGTGATGGCCGCCGTGGACGGGGCGGCACCGGCCGGGAAGGACGCCGCCGCCGTCCCGGTGCCCAGCAGCCAGCGTCCGTCGCGCCGCAGTCCGGGACGCGGGTCGCGGTCCGCCCAGCCGAACCTGCCCGCGCCCTTGCGGAAGCAGGCGATGAGGTTCCGGCCGCTGAACGGCAGACCGGACACGGGGCCCAGCGCGGGTTCGTTGCGGACGCGCAGTTCGATCGGGTCGAGGCCGCACTTCTCGGCGAGTTCGTCGAACGCCGACTCGATGGCGAACGACCCCGGCGCCTCACCCGGCCCGCGCATCCAGGTCGGCGTCGGCACGTCGAGCCGTACGATCCGGTTGGCCGTGTGGTGGGCGTCGGCGTCGTACATCACCCGTGCCACACCGGCGCTGGGCTCGACGAACTCGTGCACGGTCGAGGTGAGGCTCAGCGAGCCGTGGTCCAGCGCGCGCAGCCGCCCGTCGGTGTCGGCGCCGAGCCTGACCTGCTGTGTGGTGGGGCTGCGGTAGCCGGCCAGCGAGAACATCTGACGGCGGGTCATGACGACCCGGACCGGGCGCTGCAGGGTGGTCGCGGCCATCACCGCGGCCACCTGGTGCGGGCGGACGCCCTTGCTGCCGAAGCCGCCGCCGACGTGTTCGGAGCGCACCCACACCGAGGCCGGGTCGAGCGAGAACAGGTTGGCCAGTTCGCCGGCGACCCAGGTCGTGCCCTGGTTGGAGTCGACGACTTCGAGCCGGCCGCCGTCCCAGCGGGCCGTCGCCGCGTGGGGCTCCATCGAGTTGTGGTGTTCCTCCGGGGTGGTGTACCGCTCGTCCACCACGAAGGCGGACGCGGCGAGTTCGGCCTCCAGGTCGCCCTTCTCCACCACGCCCGGCATATGGCCCTCCGCCGCGTAGGCGTCCGGGTGTCCCGCGTAGAAGTCGACGTCGTGCGGTTCCACCTCGTAGTGCACCACGAGGGCTTCGGCGGCTTCCCGGGCCTCTTCGGAGGTCTCGGCGACGACCAGGGCGACCGGCCAGCCCATGTGCGGCACCCGGTCGTGCTGGAACACGGCGACGGTCGGATCCGGCGCGGACCCGAGCAGCCCCGGGTAGTCGGTCTCGACCCGCGGGGCGTTCTCGTGGTGCAGGACCGCGATCACGCCCGGCATACCGAGAACCGGCGCGGTGTCCACCGAGCGGACGCGGCCCCGGGCGACGGTCGACAACACCAGCCAGCCGTGGGCGAGTTCGGCGAAGGGGATCTCTCCGGCGTAGCGGGCCGCTCCGGTGACCTTGTCGCGGCCCTCGACGCGGGTGTGCGCGGTGCCGACGGCTCCCTTGACCGCCCGGGTGCCGGTCGTGACGGTGGTCATCGGGTGGCCTCCTCGGCGAGTCGGGTCAGCTCGGCCACCACGAGGTTGCGCATCAGGGTCACCTTGTATCCGTTGTGCGGCAGCGGCCGGGCGGCCGCGAGTTCGGCGTCCGCGGCGGCGGCGAAGGCCTCGGCGTCGGCCGGTCCACCGGTCAGTACGCGTTCGGCGGCGCGGGCCCGCCACGGCCGGGACGCGACCGCTCCGAAGGCCAGGCGCACCTCGCGTACGACGCCGTCCTGGACGTCGAGCGCGGCGGCGATCGAGCCGATCGCGAAGGCGTACGAGGCGCGCTCGCGCACCTTGCGGTAGCGGGAGTTGGCGGCGACCGGGGCGGGCGGCAGCGTGACATGGGTGATCAGCGCGCCCGGCGGCAGGTCCGTCTCGCGGTGCGGAGTGTCTCCCACGGGCAGGTAGAGCCAGCTGAGCGGCACTTCCCCCGGTCCGTCGGCCGTTTCGTACGACACGACCGCGTCGAAGGCGGTCAGCGCCACGCCCATGTCGGAAGGGTGGGTCGCGACGCAGCGGTCGGAGGCGCCGAGGATCGCGTGGTTGTGGTGCTCGCCCTTGATGGCGGGGCAACCGCTGCCCGGGACGCGCTTGTTGCAGGGCTTGGTCACGTCGGCGAAGTAGCCGCAGCGGGTGCGCTGGAGCAGGTTCCCGCCGACGGTGGCCATGTTGCGCAGCTGCCCGGAGGCGCCGGCCAGCACAGCCTGCGTCAACGCCGGGTAGCGGCGCCGGACTTCGGGGTGCGCAGCGAGGTCGCTGTTGGTGACGGTCGCTCCGATGCGGAGGCTGCCGTCCCGCGTCAACTCGATGGTGTCCAGCGGGAGTTCGCGGACGTCGACGAGCCGGCCGGGCCGCTCGACGCCGGTCTTCATCAGGTCGACGAGGTTGGTGCCGCCGCCCAGGAAGCGGGCGTCGGGATCGGCGTCGAGCAGCGCGACCGCGCCGGAGACGTCGAACACCCGCTGATATCCGAACTCCCTCATGCCGCCGCCTCCTCGGTCTGCGGGAGGCCCGCGGACGTCACGGTCTGCGTCTCGGCGGCCCCACGGGCGACGGCCTCGACGATGGACACGTACGCGCCGCAGCGGCACAGGTTGCCGCTCATCCGTTCGCGGATCTCGTCGGCGCTCAGCGGTGGTGGTCCGGCTTCGGGCCGGACGTCCTCGGTGACGGCGCTCGGCCAGCCGGCCGCGTGCTCCTCGATCACCGCGATCGCCGAACAGATCTGGCCGGGCGTGCAGTAGCCGCACTGATAGCCGTCGAGGTCGAGGAACGCCTGCTGCACCGGGTGGAGTTGATCGCCGGCGGCCATGCCTTCGATGGTGGTGATCTCACGACCCTCGGCCGCCACGGCGAGCTGCAGACAGGACACGGCCCGGCGGCCGTCGAGCAGGACGGTACAGGCACCGCACTGCCCCTGGTCGCAGCCCTTTTTGGTGCCGGTCATGTCGAGGCGCTCGCGCAGGGCGTCGAGCAGGGTGGTGCGGTGGTCGACGGAGAGCGTGTGTTTCTCGCCGTTGATGTTCAGACTGATGGCGCTATGCGTCGAGGGGGTGGCTGGGGCCATGATCAGCCTTCTTTCGCGTTCCCGAAGGGCGTCCGAGGGACGGTCCGGCGGGCAGAAGAGTCAGAGAGGGAATGCTGGTGACACCGGTCACGGGCGTCCACACCGGCCGCGCCCAGCGCTAGGATGAGCTCAACCGGACAGTTGTCCGCTCACAGGAAACGTAACGGACAGTTGTCCGGTTGAGCAAGGTCGGGATTCGGACACGGACCCGCGAGGAGGACGAGTGCAGCCCAAGAAGGACGGACCCCAGCGCTCGGACGCGCAGCGGAATCGCGAACGCATCCTGAAGGTGGCCCTGGTCGAGCTGACGAACTCCGCGGACACCCCGCTCAGCGTGATCGCCAGGAAGGCGGGCGTCGGGCAGGGCACGTTCTACCGGAACTTCCCCAATCGGGAGACCCTCGTCCTGGAGATCTACCGCCACGAGATGCAGCAGGTCGCCGACAGCGCGGCCCAGCTGCTCGAGACGCGGGAACCCGAGCAGGCGCTGCGCGAGTGGATGGACCAGCTCGCCCGGTTCGGCATGGCCAAGGCCGGCCTCGCGAACGCGATCCAGCAGGCGACGAGCGGTCCGGGGAACCTGGCGAAGCCCGGGCACGCCCCGGTGTCCGAAGCGGCCGAACTCCTCCTCCGCGCCAACGAGGAAGCCGGCACCATCCGCCCGGGCGTCACCGCGGACGACTTCATCCTCGCCATCGGCGGCCTCTGGCTGATCGACCCGGCCGGCGACTGGCAGCCCCGCGCCACCCGGCTCCTGGACCTGGTCATGGACGGGCTGCGCGTGGGCGCGCCCGGACCGGCCGGATCCGGACCGGCCGCACCGGGACGCTGAGCGACGCCGTTCGGCCGCCACGGGCGGGCACGCCATCCGCTCGACCGATGCCGCTGGCGTGATCAAAAAGGCGACGGTTTAGCATATGAGCGCCGCCTAGCTCGAAAGATAAACCTGTGACTGTCAATGACGACTCGTTCACCAACTGGAAGACCCGCGAGGAGATCGCGGAGTCGATGATCCCCCTCATCGGGAAGCTGCACCGGGAGCGGGACGTCACGGTCCTGCTGCACAGCCGCTCTCTGGTGAACAAGTCGGTGGTCAGCATCCTCAAGACCCACCGATTCGCCCGGCAGATAGCCGGCGAGGAGCTCTCGGTCACCGAGACGCTGCCGTTCCTGCAGACCCTCACCGAGCTCGATCTCGGGCCTTCGCAGATCGACCTCGGCATGCTCGCCGCGACGTACAAGGCCGACGACCGCGGTCTGTCGGTGCGCGAGTTCACCGCCGAGTCCGTCGCCGGCGCCACGGGCGCCAACAAGATCGATCGCCGTGAGCCGCGCGACGTCGTCCTCTACGGCTTCGGCCGTATCGGCCGCCTCGTCGCCCGCCTGCTGATCGAGAAGACCGGTTCCGGGAACGGTCTGCGCCTGCGTGCGGTCGTGGTCCGCCGGGGTGGCGAGCAGGACATCGTGAAGCGCGCCTCGCTGCTGCGCCGCGACTCCATCCACGGCCAGTTCCAGGGCACGATCACCGTCGACGAGGCGAACAGCACGATCATCGCCAACGGCAACGAGATCAAGGTGATCTACGCGAGCGACCCGTCGGAGGTCGACTACACGGCGTACGGCATCAGGGACGCCATCCTGATCGACAACACCGGCAAGTGGCGCGACCGCGAGGGCCTCTCGGGGCACCTGCGTCCCGGTATCGACAAGGTCGTCCTGACCGCGCCCGGCAAGGGCGACGTCCCGAACATCGTGCACGGCGTCAACCACGACACGATCAAGCCGGACGAGCAGATCCTGTCCTGCGCCTCCTGCACCACCAACGCGATCGTCCCGCCGCTGAAGGCGATGGCGGACGAGTACGGTGTCGTGCGCGGCCACGTGGAGACCGTCCACTCGTTCACCAACGACCAGAACCTGCTGGACAACTACCACAAGGCCGACCGCCGCGGCCGTTCCGCGCCGCTCAACATGGTCATCACCGAGACGGGAGCAGCCTCCGCCGTCGCCAAGGCGCTGCCCGACCTCAAGGCGCCCATCACGGGCAGCTCGATCCGGGTGCCCGTTCCGGACGTCTCGATCGCGATCCTCAGCCTGCGGCTCGGACGCGAGACCACCCGCGACGAGGTCCTCGACTACCTCCGCAACGTGTCGCTGACCTCGCCGCTCAAGCGCCAGATCGACTTCACCAGCGCCCCGGACGCGGTCTCGAACGACTTCATCGGATCGCGCCACGCCTCGATCGTCGACGCCGGCGCCACCAAGGTCGACGGCGACAACGCGATCCTCTACCTCTGGTACGACAACGAGTTCGGCTACTCGTGCCAGGTCATCCGCGTCGTCCAGCACGTCTCCGGGGTCGAGTACCCGACGTACCCGGCCCCGGCGGTCTGATCCCGCTGCACTGACCGTCCCGGCTGTCCCGCATGAGAGTGCGGGTCGGCCGGGACGTTCGCGTCGTGGTCCTGGGAATTCCCGGACCGCACCTTTCGCGCCGCTATCACGTTTTCATGACGGAAATCGCAATAACCCCCAACCCGACACACTTCGTTCACGGCATGGCTAGGCTCCAGTGCCTCATAGCGATCCGGAGGGGGATTCCCATGCGAAAGCACCCTGTCATAGCCGTGTCCTTCACAGCCGGTGCGCTGGCGGTTCTCGTTGCCGCCCCGGCCCAGGCGGCCGAGTACACATCGGCGTTGAAGGTCCGGGGCATCCAGTACGACGCACCCGGCAGCGACTCCAACAGATGCACCACCGGCAACACTCACCAGGAATACCTGACCATCAAGAACTACTCGTCCTCGGCGACCGTCAATCTCAAGGGCTACGTCGTCAAGGACAAGACCGGGAACCGGTTCGCCTTCACCGCGAACCACTATCTCCAGCCCGGTGACTATGTGAAGTTGCGCGGCGGCAACGGCAACGACTCCGATGCCAACAACGTCGTCTACCGCGACAACTGCAACTTCATGTGGAACAACGACGCCGACACCATCTACCTCTACAAGCCCGCGGGCAGCCGTGCGGACGTGCACAGCTACACGAAGAGCAACAACGACCGGGACGGCAACGGCTACATCGGCTACCACGGCTGACCTTGCGGTTCGTCGGGCGCCGGGCCGACCCGGTGTCCGGCGAACAGGCGCATACCGGCGGCCCCTTACAAGGGGACTGGATCGCTCAACTCGCGTTCGGCAACCGCGCGGAATCCGTTGGGCGGGCGGCCCGTGAGGAGTTGGACGGTGCCGGTGGTGCGGTCCTCGGCGCCACCGGCGATGGCGTGGTCCATGTCGGCCAGCATCGTGGCGAACTCCAGCGGTATGAACGCCGCGAGGCGGTCCCGCTGTTGTTCATGGGCCAGTCGGCGGTGGACCACGGGTCGACCGGTGACCTCCGTGACGATCGCGGCGATGTCGTCGTGGCTGAGCGCCTCCGGCCCGGTCAGGACCAGATCCGTGTTGGGGGCGCGGTCGTCGATGAGGGCACGCACGGCGACGGCGGCGATGTCGTCGGCGTCGACGAACCCGACACGGCCGGTGCCGGCCGCGGTCAGGATGGTGCCGTCCGCACGAATGCTTTCGGCGTGGGCGTGCGCTCCGGTGAAGTTCTGCATGAACCACGAGGGCCGCAGCACCGCCCACTCGTCGAACAGGCCGGGCAGCGCCTGATGCACCATTCCCACCGCCGGGCCGCCCTCGGGTACGGCCGAGGAACTGAGGAGCACCACACGGCGCACCCCGGCGGCGCGGGCCTGCCGCAGGAAGGGCAGCATGACCGACGCCGGGTCGGAGTCGCCCAGGGGCGGGATGAGGTAGACGCGGTCGACCCCGTCGAGCGCCTCGGCGTGGGTCCCAGGATCGCCCCAGTCGAAGCGGACCGGTTCCGCGCCCGGCACCGGAGTCGCGCGACGGCTGGCGGCCTTGACGCGATGGCCGGCGGCGATCAGTTGCTCGGCGATACGGCTGCCGGTCGTACCGGTGGCACCGATGACCAGAGTCCTGCCGGTGCTGCTCATCGGGTGCCGCTCGCGACGAAGTCGACGCCGGGTTCCTGGACGGCGAGCGGGTTCCAGTAGTCGCGGTAGGAGGAGATGAGCCCGTCCTGGAAGGTCACGACGGCGATATAGGTCATGTCGAAGGGGCCGCCGGTCTCCACGACCCGGCCCACACCGCGCATCTCGACCACGATGACGTCGGGCTCGGTGGTCTGGTGAATCCGCACGTCGCGGATGTCGTGCAGGTCGATGTGGTCGGGATAGTGGCGCATGTAGGCGGCGATGGCCTCCTTGCCCTCCAGCCGCCCGGGCCAGCCGGGGGGCGCGAAGGGAAACTCCATGACGCCGTTCTCGGCCCACAGGTCGACCCAGGCGGGGATGTTCTTGTCCAGCAGCAGGCGCAGGCTGTGGCGGTACAGATCTGCCGGTGAGGTGTTCGCGGGCATGCGTTGCTCCGTCCAGTACGATACGGACCGCTGGTCCGTTTCAATGGACGATACGGACCCAGGGTCCGTTTCGCAAATGGAGGAGCAGCATGACCGAGCGCAGACCACGCAAGGACGCGGCCCGTAACCGGGCCGCCGTCCTCGCGGCAGCCGACACGCTCTTCACCGAGTGCGAGAGCCCCGAGGACGTCACCATGGCCGACATCGCGACGGCGGCCGGCGTCGGCAAGGGGACGCTCTTCAGGGCCTTCGGCGACCGCACCGGACTGATCCGGGCGCTGTACGCGACGCGACTCGAACCGGTCGGGAGCGCCGTCGAGGAAGGCCCACCGCCGCTGGGGCCGGACACTCCCCCGCTTCAGCGCGTACCCGCCCTGCTCGACGCCCTCCTGTGCTTCAAGCTCGACAACCGCCATCTCGCCCTGGCCCTGGAGGCGACCGGCAACGACAGCCCCTACCAGGCGGAGCACTACGAGCGCTGGCACAGCCTGCTCCGGTCCGCACTGGAGCAGATTCCCGGCCTCACCAACAGCGACTTCACCGGGCACGCGCTGCTCGCCACCGTCCGGGCCGACCTCGTCGAGCACCTGGCCGGCCAGAAGGGCGTGTCCCGGGAAGACATGCGGAAGCAGTTGGCGACCTTCGTCGCCGAGGTGCTCGGTTCCGGTCCGGACGAGGCGCCGCGGTAGACGGTCGCACCGAGCTACGGGCCCGCACACAAGCGAGGAGCCGACCGGGTTTCCCCGGTCGGCTCCTCGATGCCGTGACTGCGATACGGCGTTACCTCGTTGTGGCGCTACCCCGTCGTGGCGCTACCTCACCGTGGCGGTACCGCGTCACGTCTGCCTGCTGTTGATACGGCGGAGCAGTACGAACCCGGCGAGCAGGAGCAGCGCTCCGGCCGCGGCCGGCCACAACTGCGTCCCGGTGTCGGCGAGTCCGCCCGAGGTCGCCTGCGGTTCGAGCACCGAGGCGCTCGACGGTTCGGGGCCAGGCACAGCGCCGCCGAGGTCGTTGTCGTCGCCGCCCGTAGCCGCGGCATCGTCACTCTGGACGGCCGACGGGGACGATTCGGCCTTCGGGACCGCTTCGCCGTTGCCCTTGTCCTCGCCGTCGGCGGGGTTGGGGGCCTGGGTGCTGTCGGCGGAAGGCTTCTGCGTGTTCTCGGCGCCGTTGTCGGCGGGCTCGTCGTCCTGGTTGTTCCCACCGGACGGGGCGGTGGCGGTGGGCGACGGGGTGTCCTCGCCACCGTTGCCGTTGTCGCCGCCGTTGCCGTTCCCATTGCCGTTGTCCGCGGGGTCGTCGTCCCCGTTGTTCCCGCCGCCGGGCGGGTTCTCGGGCGTCGGCGACGGGGAGTTGCCGGGTTCCTCGCCCGCGCCGCCACCGTCACCGTCACCCGCACCGTCGGCGGCGTCGCACTTCCGGCCTCCGTTGATGCAGTCCACCATCTCCCCCATCAGGTCCTCGTCGAAGACGTTGATGAAGTCGCCGTGGTCGGTGACCGGCTTGTGCAGCTGCTCCGGGAAGGAGTCGACCGCGAACAGCGGAGTTGTACGTCCGCCGTCGTTCAGGCTGGGCGCGTCGATGTCGTAGACGATCCGCTGGACGAGCTGCGGGATGGCCTTGAAGCCGTTCCCGCAGACGCCGTTGGCGTCGGCGAAGGCCACGTGGGTGCGGTGGTTGGCGCTGTCGATGTTGTTGCCGTCCCAGCAGCTCTGGAACTTGAAGGTGCGGACCACGTCACTGCCCTGCGGGCAGAGCGGGTACTTGTCCTTCAGCTGCCGGTCCTCGAACCCGGTGCAGCTCCATGAGGCGTTGGCGTTGGCGGTGCCGTTGACGAACGCCTTGGCGTCTCCGGTGATGATGCGCAGCAGCTTCGGCATCTCGGTGACCTTGCTCTGCGGGTTGCCCACGAAGGTCATGGTCACCTGCTTCGGCGTGACGATCTCACCGGCGTTGCCCTCGATGCCACCGCCGGGAGAACCGGCGTCCTGCTCCTGGGCGCCGTTCTGCAGACGGATCACAGGCCAGAAGTACGAGGACTTGTCGCCCTGGTTCTCACAGGACGTATCGGCGTCGGCCAGGTCCTGGTCGCTCGCGAAGGCGTTGTTGCCCTGGTTGCCGACGTAGTCGTGGAAGTGGTGGGCGCCGTTGGTGACACCGGGGGCCACGATCACGTTGTCGGAGTTGAACAGGCCGTTCTCGTTCACACCGCAGGCGGTGCTGAAGGTGCCGCGGGAGGCGTTGCCCTGCTTGCGCGGGCTCTGCACGTTGGGCTGGACCGACTTGATGTCAACGAAGTCGGCGGCCACAGGGCCGTTGCCGGCCTGGCCGCCGTTGCCGCCCTGCTGATCACCCTGCTCGTCGCCCTGACCCTGGCCGTTGTCCTGGTTCTGACCGTTGTCCTGGCCTTCGCCCTGGTTCTGACCGTCCTGGTTGTCGCCCTGCTGCTGCTCTTCGCCGCCCTGCTCGCCGTTCTGTCCGTCGCCGCCCTGTTCGCCCTGGTTGCCCGAGGCGCGAAGTATGCAGGCCGCGAAGGCCTCGAGGCCCTGCGGACGGTCCCCCACCCGGTCGACGGCTATCGCGATCCGCTCGATGGTCGCGGCTCGCTTCTCCTTCAGCGGGTTCATGATCGAGTTCTCGGCGAAGGCACCGTCCTGCTGGATGGCCTGCGTCGACTGCTGCAACCGCTGGTAGGCCTCGGCGATCTGCTTGTCGAGGAGGGCGAGTTCCTTGTCGACCTCCGCCTTCGCCTCGTCCGGCACCGCCGTCAGCTGGCTGCCCACATCCGGGCAGTCGATGGTGGCGGCACCCGAGGCCAGGACCTGACCGGCCTGGCTCTGACCACTCTCGGAGGCCGTCGCGTAGACGTTCGCCGCTACCAGCCCACCTCCGCCCAGCATCAGCGCGACCGCCCCAATGGTCGCGCGTCGTGCGCCTGTTGGGCGTCTGCGCGTGTTGCGTCCCAAGGATCTACTCCTACGCTTCTGTTGCCGGAGCCGGCATGGCAATCCCCCGCCCTATACGGAGGGGAGGCCCCGAGTGTTCAAACGTCTCGCGGATTCATAGCAACCTCTCATGAACCAGCTCACCCGAGGGCGCCATACGGCTTCTTGCTCCTCGTCCGCGTACACGCTCCGTCGTCCGGCAGGTGTGCGAGGCCGGTCAATGTGACGGAGAGATACGGGCGCCTCCGAAGTGACGAGGACCTTACCCCAGAGAAGGGCGGCGAGCGCGCGTCGCGTCTGCGCCGCCTTCATCGCCGCGGAGCGGGAGCCGAGCCTGAAACGCCTTGCGGCGCCCGGCAGACAGGCCTGCCGGGCGCCGCGAAGTCAGGTTGTCGATGAGGGCGTGCCATCGCGTAGGTACTGGTGGCGGACGGGGTCCGGCGACGGCAGTCCTTATTACTGCCGGTAACCAACAAGGGCCGGAGCACCGTCGGTCACCGGCGTGGTGGACCGCCGGTTCACCAGCGCACGGGAAGTTCGCGGGCACCCCTGATCAACAGCCCCCGCATCCAGGGCAGCTCGGACTCGTTCGCGTCCAGCCTCAGGTCCGGGCAGCGTTCCAGGAGGGTGCGGATCGCGATACGCCCCTCCAGCCGGGCCAGCGGGGCGCCCAGGCAGTAGTGCAGGCCGTGGCCGAAGGCGATGTGGCCGCGCGAGTCCCGGCGGATGTCGAACCGGTCGGCCTGCTTGAAGCGCTCCGGATCACGGTCGGCGCCGGCCATGGCGATCAGGACGGTGGAACCGGCGGGGATGGTCACGCCACCCATCTCCACGTCCTCCAGCGCCAGTCGGTCCGTGCAGTTCTCCACCGGGCCGTCGTAGCGGAGCATTTCCTCGATCGCGCCATCGAGCAGCCCGAAGTCGGCTCGCAGGTCGGCCAGTTGGGCAGGATGCGCGAACAGGGCCCGCATGCCGTTGCCGATCAGGTTGACCGTGGTCTCGTGGCCGGCGATGAGCAACAGCACGCACATGCCGATGAGTTCGTCGGGTGAGAGCCGGTCGCCGCCCTCGTCCACGGTGTGGATCATCGCGCTCAGCAGATCCTGGCCGGGCCGGCTCCGCTTCGCCGCGACCAGTTCGGCGAGGTACGCCGGCATCTCCTGGTAGGCGCGCGCCTCCGCCTCCGGACTCGTACGGGCGACCATCTCGTTGGACCAGGCGCGGAAGGCGTCCCGGTCGAGCGCGGGCACGCCGAGCAGTTCGCAGATGACGGTCATGGGCAGCGGAAAGGCGAAGGACGCCACCAGGTCCGCCTGCCGTTCCTCCCCCGCGAGCATCGCGTCCAGCAGTTCGTCGGCGATCTCCTGGACGCGGGGGGCCAGAGCGTCGATACGGCGTGGGGTGAACTCCCTTGCCACCAGCCGCCGTAGCCGGGTGTGGTCCGGCGGGTCCGACATCAGCATGTGGGCGAGCGCCGGCTGGTCCTGCTCGGTGTTGACGATCTGGCCGATGTTCCCGGACTTGCGCCAGTCCCGGCTGAGCCGGGGGTCGGTGAAGGCGGCACGGCACGCGTCGTAACCGACGACGAACCACACCTCCTCACCGTCGGTGTCGAGCACCCGGTGTACGGGTCCGGCCGCGCGGAGTTCGGCGTAGACGGGATAGGGATCGCGGGTGAAGTCCCCGCCGAGTTGCTGCAGATCGACAACAGGCCCTGCTGACATGCTGTTTCCCCCTGATGATCGGTTGAAAAGCACGCTAACCGGGACCAGTCACAGGACCAATGGCTCTTTCGGCCAGGCGCGTCGAGCCATGCCGTACATGACATGCAGGGGCACCGCCGCGGGTGACTGGGGCTACCGGCTCACCGCGTACGTCCCTGTGGCCGGAGTGTGCTGGTCACGCTCCTAGGACTGCCGGAGCGGTTCGGCGGACGGTGGAACGGGCGACTGGTAGCCGCCGCTGGCCAGCATCCGCACCTCCCCCGCCGGGCTGATCTCGGCACGGAGAATGCCGGTGGGATCGCAGTAGACAGGGTTTCCGCCCGGTCCCAGGGTGTCGGTCCGTTCGACGACCACCTTGTCCGTGGTCGCGCCGACGCCCGATCCCTCATGGGTGAAGGTCAGCCGGTACCGGTCCGGGCTGTGCATGACGGCCTCCCGCACTCCAGGAACAAAAGCGCACAAATGTACCCCTCTCCATGATGCGGCGAGATCGTGCCGACGGCAGCATCGGACGGCCCGGGATCATCGGCACCGGGCCGCGTCCACCAGGTACCACCCCACATGCCTGGGCCGTGCTGTCCCAGGGACCTGAGGCCCTCCTTCCGCCATTGGTCTGGGCCACTCGCCCCGGGCCGTCGCCCCTCCCGGGGCATGACCCTCTCGCCTCATGGCGCCCGGCAGTGTAGACATGGGCTTATGGTCCGACTCTTGGGTCGATCCTGGGCTCGGTCGACCCCCCGCCTGGGCGGCCTGCGTGCGCGGCGCAGGCGTGACCGCCCTCGCCGGGCGCATGCGCGGCGAGCACGGCACACGCCGCGCCATCCAGTCGATCCTCGGGGGGCCCACGACGGCGGGCACGGGCCCTCGGCGGGGCTCCGGTCCGGGCTGGGCGGGCGCAGTGTCGCGGGCCAGGTGTTCGTCCTGCAAGTGGTGATCGTTCTGCTGCTCGTCGTGGCCGCGGTGGTGGCCCTTGTGCTGCAGGTGCGGCACGACAGCACCCAGGAGGCCACGAACCGCTCCCTGGCCGTCGCCGAGACGTTCGCCAATGCTCCCGGCACCCGCGAAGCCCTGAGTTCCTCCGATCCCACCGCGGTGCTCCAGCCGCGGGCCGAGGCGGCCCGTGAGCGGTCCAAGGTGGACTTCATCGTGGTGATGAACACCGACGGGGTCCGCTACACCCATCCCAAGCCCGACCGGATCGGCAAGAAGTTCGTCGGGACCCTCGAACCGGCGCTGGAGGGCCGCTCCTTCACCGAGGAGATCACGGGAACCATCGGGCCGCTGGTACAGGCCGTGGTCCCCGTCAAGTCGGACGACGGCGAGGTCGTGGGCCTGGTGTCGGCGGGCATCACGACCGAGAACGTCGGCGGTGTCGCGGACCGGCAGCTCCCGCTCCTGCTGACCGCGGCCGCCGCGGCTCTCGCCCTGGCCCTCGGCGGGACCGCACTGGTGAGCAGACGGCTCCTGCACCAGACACACGGGCTGGGCCCCTTCGAGATGACCCGGATGTACGAGCACCACGACGCGGTGCTGCACGCGGTCCGGGAAGGCGTGATGATCGCCAGCGGCGAGGGGCGGCTGCTGCTCGCCAACGACGAGGCGCACCGGCTGCTGGACCTCCCCCGGGACGCCGAGGGACGGCATGTGCTCGAACTCGGCCTCGACACGGACACGGCCGCCCTGCTGGCCTCGGGGCGCGTCGCGACGGACGAGGTGCATCTGGTCGGCGACCGGCTGCTGGCGATCAACCAGCGGCCCACGGACCTCAAGGGCGGCCCGGCAGGCAGCGTCGCGACACTCCGCGACTCGACCGAGCTGCGCGCCCTGTCCGGCAAGGCCGAGGTGGCGCGGGAGCATCTCAAGCTCCTGTACGACGCCGGGGTGGGCATCGGTACGGGCCTGGACGTGACCCGTACCGCCGAGGAACTGGCCGAGGTGGCGGTGCCGCGGTTCGCGGACTACGTCACCGTGGACCTGGCCGACGCCGTGCTGAGCGGCGAGGAGCCGGAGGCGGGCACCGATCTGCGGCGTACGGCGTTCAGCGGTATCCGCAAGGACGCTCCCCTCTATCCGGTGGGCGAGCGGATCAGATTCGTCGCATCCACGCCCCAGGCCCGCAGCATCGGCACCGGCCAGGCCGTGGTCGAGCCCAGCCTCCGGGAGGCTCCGGGGTGGCTCGCGCAGGATCTGGAGCGCACCGCGCAGGTAGTGGAGTACGGGATCCACTCGCTGATCATCGTTCCGGTGCGGGTGGGGCACCTGGTGATGGGCGTGGTCAACTTCTGGCGCTCGGAGAAGCCCGAGCCGTTCGACGAGGAGGAGCTGGCCCTCGCCGAGGAGCTGGTCGCCCGTGCCGCGGTCTCCATCGACAACGCGCGCCGCTACACGCGCGAGCACACCATGGCCGTCACGCTGCAGCGCAGCCTGCTGCCGCGCAATCTGCCCGAGCAGAGCGCCCTGGACATCGCCTACCGTTACCTGCCCGCGCAGGCGGGGGTGGGCGGTGACTGGTTCGACGTACTGCCGCTGTCCGGCGCCCGGGTCGCGCTCGTCGTGGGCGATGTCGTCGGCCACGGGCTGCACGCCGCGGCGACGATGGGGCGGCTGCGGACCGCCGTGCACAACTTCTCCGCGCTCGACCTGCCGCCCGACGAGCTGCTCGGACTCCTCGACGAGCTGGTCGGCCGCATCGACCAGGACGAGGCGGCGGAGGACAGCAGTGCCGCGATCACCGGCGCCACCTGTCTGTACGCCGTCTACGACCCGACCTCCCGGAAGTGCACCGTCGCCCGAGCGGGCCACCCACCGCCCGCCGTCGTCAGCCCCGACGGCAACGTGGAGTTCCCCGAGGTGCCCGCCGGTCCGCCGCTCGGTCTTGGCGGCCTCCCGTTCGAGACGGCCGAACTCGAACTGGCGGAGGGCAGCCGGCTGGTCCTCTACACGGACGGGCTCGTCGAGGACCGGGAGCGGGACATCGACGTCGGCCTCGAGCTGCTGCGCACCGCGCTGGCCGGCGCCGACCGGTCACCGGAGGACACCTGCCAGGGCGTCCTCAACGCCCTCCTCCCCGACCGGCCCGGTGACGACATCGCCCTGATCGTCGCCGGCACCCGTGCCCTCGGAGCCGACCGCATCGCCGAGTGGCAGGTGCCTTCCGACCCGGCCGCCGTCGGCGAGGTGCGCGCGTCGGTCACCCGTCAGCTGACCGAGTGGGGGCTGGACGACCTGGCGTTCGCCACGGAGCTGATGCTCAGCGAGCTGGTCACCAACGCGATCCGGTACGGCACGGGCCCCATCAAGGTCCGTATGCTGCGCGACCGCAGCCTGATCTGCGAGGTCTTCGACGGCAGCAACACCTCACCGCACCTGCGGTACGCGGCCAGCACGGACGAGGGCGGACGCGGACTGTTCCTCGTCGCCCAGCTCGCCGAACGCTGGGGCACCCGCTACACCCCCGCGGGCAAGGTCATCTGGACCGAACAGCCGCTGCCCTGAGGCCCCGCCTTGGGCTCGTCCGTGCACTCAGCCGTGCGAGGGGGGATCCTCGCCGGGTCCCGGGCGGGACTCGGACGGGTCCGAAGCCGGCCGGCTCGCGTCGGCCGGGCTCTCCTGTACGTTCCCGGCCTCCGGGACGTCCCCGGCCGCTACGGGCGTCATGCCACTGTTTCCCTGGAGACGCTCCAGGTCGTCGGGGCGTACCTGAATGACGAACAGGGCGATCAGGGCGCCCACGACGGCGATGATCGCCGCGACGATGAACGCGCTTGAAATGCCCGAGGTGAGCACCTGGTCGCTCCAGGGCGACGGGAGTTCGCCGGTTCTGCGGAACTCGAGGCGCTGGGCCGGGGTCGCCTCCGCCATGAAGTCGTTTACCTGATCGGTGGCTTCGTTGCGGCTGGCCGTGCCGAAGACGGTCACCAGCACCGACAGACCGAGCGAACCGCCCACCTGCTGGGTGGCGTTGAGGATGCCGGAGGCCGCCCCCGCGTCCTGCGACTCCACTCCCGAGACCGCCATCAGCGTCAGCGACACGAAGTTGAGACCCATGCCGAAGCCGAAGACCAGCATGGGGCCGAGGATGCTGCCCGCGTACGTGCTGTCGACCCCGGTCAGAGTGAGCCAGCCGAGTCCGATGGCGGACAGGACCGCGCCCACCGTCATGAAGGGCTTGGGCCCCCACTTGGGCAGCAGTTGTGAGGCGAATCCGGCACCGATGGCGATGATCGCGCTCACCGGCAGGAAGGCGAGACCGGCCTCCAGCGGGCTGAAGCCCAGGATGTTCTGCACGAAGAGCGTCAGGAAGAAGAACATCCCGAACATCGCGGCGGCCAGGCTCAGCATGATCGCGTAGACGCCCGCCCGGTTGCGGTCGCGGAACATCCACAGGGGCGTGATGGGCTGTTTCGACCTGCGCTCGATGGCGATGAACGCGGCGAGGAGCACGACGGCCGCCGCGAAGGCCGCGAGGGTGAGGCTGTCGCTCCAGCCGTCCTCCGAGGCGCGGATGAACCCGTAGACGAGCATCACCATGCCGACGGTGGACGTGAGCGCGCCGAGGATGTCGAAGTGGCCCGGATGGCGCTCGGACTCCCGGATGTAGCGGGGCGTCGCCAGCACGATCAGCAGGCCGATGGGCACGTTGACGAAGAGGACCCAGCGCCAGTCGAGCCACTCCACGAGGAGTCCGCCGGCCAGCAGGCCGATCGCGCTGCCGCCGGCCGAGACCGCGGCGAACACACCGAACGCCCTGTTCCGCTCGGGCCCTTCCTCGAACGTCGTGGTGATCAGCGAGAGGGCCGTCGGGGACGCGATGGCGCCGCCGACGCCCTGCAGCGAGCGGGCCGCGAGCAACTGCCAGGATTCCTGCGAGAGTCCGCCGAGCAGGGAGGCGAGCACGAAGAGCAGCACGCCGAACATGAAGACCCGGCGACGGCCGAGGATGTCGCCCAACCGCCCGCCGAGCAGGAGCAGACCGCCGAAGGTCAGCGTGTAGGCGTTGATCACCCAGGACAGGTTCTCGGTCGAGAAGCCGAGCGAGCTCTGGATGTGCGGGAGGGCGATGTTCACGATGGTGATGTCGAGGACCACCATCAGCTGGCAGGAGGCGATGACGAGAAGTGCGATCCCCCTGCCTCGGCCCCGCTCCGGGGACTTGGCAGATTCCGAGGGTGTCGTCTGAGCGCCCGTCATGGCATTTGTCCTGCGTGTACGACGACGTGAAGGTCGACGTTCGCTGTACCGACGGTAGTCCGGAGCGCCGAGCCTCACCAGTCGATCTTGCCCTGGTCCGAGTGGCTGCGGCGCCACTCGTCACTCGTCGGCGGCGGAACCCTGTTCGGAGACGGATGCCGTCTGCAGCCGCTGCGATCTGGTGTCGCGCTCGGCGTCGTGCTGCGCCAGCACGGAGAGCAGACCCGCGACCGAGAGCCCGGCATCGGCCGGATGGCGCAGGCCGGTCCCCGGCTCGATGTGGTACTCGTTCGTGCGCCCCTGCCTGGTGTGGGTGAGATAACCACCCTGCTCCAGATCGGAGATGATCTTCTGTACGGCCCGCTCCGTGAGTCGGCAACGTGCGGCGATGTCCCGGATACGGGTGTTCTGGTCATCGGCGATGGCAGCCAGTACGCGGGCGTGGTTGGTGAGGAAGGTCCAGCCGGAATGTGTCTCAGGTACTCCACCCATGCGCCACAGCATAGGTCCTGTCATTCACGCATTCAAAAGGACGAAAGAATTTTCATGTATCGCTTGACGTGTGACGCTCGGGAGCTGAGCCTGGGTGAGTTAGAAACGGCCGGATGCCTCAGGAGCGGCTGCCATGCGAGACACTGCACTTTCCGCGCAGTTCGAGAGCGGGTACGAGCCCGGCGGCGCGGCATCGGTCATCGCGGCGACGGGGCGTCCGCCGACGTCCCTCAAGATCGAGGCACACCAAACCGGTCCGCGCACAGCCGTCGTGATCGCCGGTGAGATCGACCTCGACGGCGAACAGACGCTGAAGCAGGTACTGCGCCGAGCCCTCGCCGAGTCGGTCACCGGCGTGGATCTCGATCTGAGCAGAGTCGAGTTCTGCGACTGCTCCGGTCTCAACGTCCTACTGCGCCTGCGTCGGCGTGCTCTCAAGGACGACAAGACCGTCGTCATACAGGCCGCCGACCCGGTGGTCGAGCGACTGCTCTCCCTCACCGAGACGTCGTCACTGTTCGCGCCCGCATACGCACCCACGCACGCGTCCACCGGCGAGGCCACCAGGGCCGTGGCCCTTCCCGGCCAGGACGCGCACCCCGACAAGGAACAGCGCCCCACGGAGGAGGACGCGTTGCACGACGAAGCCGAGCGGGACCTGCGGGCGGAAGTCGTCCAGCTCAAGCGCGCCATGCAGACCCGGCCGGTCATCGACCTGGCCCGCGGAGTCCTGATGGCCTCCTTCGGCCTGAGCCCCGAGAACGCCTGGAACGTCCTGGTGGCGGTCTCCCAGAACACCAACACCAAGCTCCACCACCTGGCCCAGGACATGGTGGGCGCCGTCCAGGGCGGACCTCTCCCCGAATCACTGCGACAGCACCTGGCGACGGCGGTCGCCGAACTCACCACTCCCCCACCCACCGACACGACCGACGTCGACGCCGACAAGGAGAAAGCGGGAGCCCCGGAAACAGAGCCGTGAACGGCGATGGTGGCACCTTTGGACCCTGCTCCACCCCGACCGCGCCACCGCCTCAGTCGTCGTCGAGACGCTCCGTGGACGTCGGTTCCCGGTGCAGCGCCTCCGTCACCTCTCGTTGGTAGTCGGTGTAGGCGGCGCGCAGAGCCGGGGCCGGCCAGGGGGTGGGGAGGAGGTCGTCGGGCAGGACGGGGTCGGTGACCAGGTGGCGGACCATGGCCGCGAAGGTGGCGAAACGGTCGGCCGGTTGGGTCAGTCGGGCCACGTTGGCCAGTAGCGCGCCCGCAGTGTGGGCCCAGTCGTCGAGCGGCCACAGGGTCGCGGCCAGGGCCCGGTCGGGCTGTTCGGGGCGTGCGGTGAAGCGTTGGGTGAACTCCGTGAGGTGGGTCGGCCAGGGTCGTCGCAGGTTGGCCGGGCGGAGCCAGACGCCCTCGCGCAGCTCCGCCAGTCGCAGGCGGGACAACTCGGCGCGCAGTTCGGCCCGTTCGGCGGGCCCTCGGCCGGTCGCGGTGACGACGACGGTCTCCCACGAACCGTCCCAGGCCCTCGTCCTCGGGTGGACCGCGTCGTCCTGGCGGCGCTGGCGCTCCAGGAGCCGTTCACTGAGCCGGTAGACCCCGTCGGCGCGGTCCAGGTCGCCCGCCGTCACCATCCGGCTGAGCGCGGCCCGCAGCGTGGAACCGGCGATGCCGAAGGGTTCGACGCTGCGGACCAGGTCCCGCACCGGAAGCTCCGGCGGATGCACGCCGAGCAGAAGGCTCAGGACGACCGACCGCGCGGACAGGGGGCGCAGTTCGACGTCGTCCGGCGACTGGGTGGCGTTCATCCGCATGGACCGCATTGTGCCCGGTCAGGCGAGGCGGGACCCGGGCGCGGCCCCGCCAGGCATGCGTGGGCGCCTCCCGCGTGGGCCGAGCACGCCCCAGAAGCCGTGTGTTACATCCTTGATGCGGTCGCAGGAATAGTGCAACACTGACGGCATGGTCCCGATACTCGCGCCCGAGCAGTCCGCCACGCACGACGTCACCAACCAGGCCCCGCCCCTCACCCCGTACGACGCCTCCGAGGACGCGGCCCTGCTGGAGGGGCTGCGCCGCGAGGGCGCCGGCTGGGCCGAGGAGGACGTACGGCGTCTGGGGCGTGTGGCCGGCGGTGAAGAGGCCCAGCTGTGGGGCGAGCAGGCCAACCGCCACGAGCCGGAGCTGCGTACGCACGACCGCTTCGGCAACCGGATCGACGAGGTCGACTTCCATCCGAGCTGGCACCGGCTGATGGGCGTCGCGGTGGCCGAGGGCCTGGGCGCCTCGCCCTGGGCGGACGACAGGTCCGGCGCCCATGTCGCCCGTTCCGCCGGCGGACTCGTGTGGGGCCACACCGACGCCGGACACGGCTGCCCCACCTCGATGACGTACGCGGCCGTACCCGCTCTGCGGCGCCAGCCCGAGCTGGCCGCGGTCTACGAACCCCTGCTGGTCAGCCGGGTCTACGATCCGGGACTGCGCGTCCCGGGCGAGAAGCGCGGGCTGCTGGCGGGCATGGGGATGACGGAGAGGCAGGGCGGCTCGGACGTCCGTACCAACACGACGGTGGCCGCGCCGACGGCCGAGCCGGGTGTGTTCACGCTGCGCGGCCACAAGTGGTTCACGTCGGCGCCGATGTGCGATGTGTTCCTGGTACTCGCCCAGGCGCCCGGCGGGCTGTCCTGTTTCCTCGTGCCGCGGATCCTGCCGGACGGCACCCGCAACACGTTCCGGATCCAGCGGCTGAAGGACAAGCTCGGCAACCGTTCCAACGCCTCCTCGGAGCCGGAGTTCGACAATACCGTCGCCTGGCTGGTCGGCCCCGAGGGGCAGGGCGTGAAGACGATCATCGAGATGGTCAACTGCACGCGTCTGGACTGCGTGATGATGAGCGCGACGCTCATGCGCAAGACCCTCGTCGAGGCGGGCCACCACACGAAGCACCGCGGCGCCTTCGGGGCACTGCTGATCGACCAGCCCCTCATGCGCAACGTACTGGCCGATCTGGCGCTGGAGTCCGAGGCCGCCACGACGCTCACCCTGCGGCTCGCGGGAGCCGCCGACCGGTCGATCCGCGGCGACGCGCAGGAGACGGCGTTCCGCCGGATCGCCACCGCCGTCGGCAAGTACTGGGTGACCAAGCGCGGTCCGGCCTTCACCGCCGAAGCCCTGGAGTGCCTGGGCGGCAACGGCTATGTGGAGGAGTCGGGCATGCCCCGCCACTACCGCGAGGCGCCCCTGCTCTCCATCTGGGAGGGGTCGGGCAACGTCAACGCCCTCGATGTGCTGCGTGCCCTCGGCCGCTCTCCCGACACCTCAGAAGCCCTGTTCACCGAACTCGCCCTGGCGCACGGGGCCGACGCCCGGCTCGACGCGGCCGTGCTCCGGCTGAAGGACCAGCTGTCCGACGTGCAGGGAGCCGAGACGGGCGCCCGCCGGCTGGTGGAGCTGATGGCACTGGCCCTGCAGGGCTCGCTCCTGGTCCGTCACGCCCCGGCCGCCGTCGCCGACGCCTTCTGCGCGACCCGGCTCGGCGGCGACTGGGGACACGCCTTCGGTACGCTCCCCGCCTCCGCCGACCTGGACGCGATCCTCAACCGCGCCCTGCCGGACGCCGGTTGATACTGCCGGGAAGCCGGTTGGCCGTGCCCGGGAGCCGGTTCGCCCTGCTCGGAAGCCCAGGTGCCTAGCTCTGAGCGGTCTCCGCGACATCGGCGGAGACCCTCTCGGCGGAGACCTTCTCGGCACCGATCCGCCGGATGCGTTCGGTGCCCCACGCCCCGAGGGAGGCCAGGGCGGCGTTGAGCGAGACGCCGTGCTCCGTCAGGGAGTACTCGACCTTCGGCGGCACCTCTCGGTACACCTCACGATGGACGAGCCCGTCCTCCTCCATCTCCCGCAGATGCTGGATCAGCATCTTCTCGCTGACGCCCGGCAGTCCGCGGCGCAGCTCGGCGAACCGGCGGACCCCGTAGTGGTCCAGCTCCCACAGGATCAGCGACTTCCACTTGCCGGCCACCACGTCCATGGCCGCGTCGATGCCGCAGAAATAGGGACCACGTCGTGCCGAGGTCGCCATCCGTCCCCCAAGACCCAAACCCCAAGAGGTACTTGAACCCCAAGGGGTACTTACTAACAGGTGAGTACCCGACTAATTAGTCCGTACTGGTCAACCCTACCGGCCCGGGAGAGGATCGAACCGAACCGCAAACACGAGGGGAAACGCCGGAAATGACGACCGACAACAGTGTCCGGGTGAGTGTTCTAGGGCTGGGTGCGATGGGGACCGCTCTCGCGGGCGCCCTGGTGAAGGCCGGATACACGACCACCTGCTGGAACCGCTCTCCGGGGAAGGCGGACGAACTCGTCGCGCAGGGCGCGGAGGTAGCCCCCACGGCCCGTGATGCGGTCCTGGCCGGCCGACTCGTGGTCGTGTGTCTGTTGGACCACGCGTCGGTCCATGAGGTCCTCGATCCGCTCTCCGACGAACTGGCCGGGCGAACCCTGGTCAACGTGACCACGACGTCCCCGGCGCAGTCACGGGAGTTCGCGGAGTGGGCCGCCCGAGCAGGGGTCGCGTATCTCGACGGCGGAATCATGGCCGTGCCGGACATGATCGGCCGACCCGGGGCCTCGATCCTCTACAGCGGATCGGCCGATGTCTTCGACGAGTACAAGTCGCTGCTCGAACTGTGGGGTACCAGTACCTACTTCGGTGAGGACGCCGGGCTGGCGTCCCTGTACGACCTCGCCCTGCTCGCAGGCATGTACGTCATGTTCGCCGGATTCCTGCACGGCGCCGCCATGGTCGCTCCGGCCGGTGTGACGGCGGGCGAGTTCGCCGCGCTGGCCGCGCCCTGGCTGACGGCCATGACCGGCGGCTTCCAGGGGTTCGCCGAGGTCATCGACGGCGGGGACTACACGGTGGCCGGGCAGCAGAGCCTCGTGTTCTCCGACCTCGGTGACCTCGTGGCCGCCAGTGCGGACCAGGGCATCGGCACCGAGGTGGTCGACATGGTCCAGCGGCTCATCCAGCGCCAGATCGACGCCGGCCACGGGGACGAGGGCTTCGCCCGGATCATCGAGAGCATCAGGCAACCGGCCTGAACGGGGTAGGCGGGCGCCAGAGGCCGGACAGGGGACTTCACCGGCCAGACCTCCTGCCGCTGGGGTCCCGCCCGCCTACAGTGGTGCGCCCGGACAAGAAGTGGGTCTGCCCAGGCAAGAGGTGGGCCGCCCAGGCAGGAGGTGACCGCTATGCCCGCTGCCGACGTACCGGCGACCCCAGCCCGAGCCCCCGCCCCCGCGGGAACCAGCCGCAGCACATCGGCCACGATCCAGCCGAACATCCTGCGCTATCTCACCTCGGTCGCCTTCGAGCGCGGTGTCGACCTGCGCCCGCATCTGGAGCAGGTCGGTCTGAGCGAGACCCTGATGCGTTCGGCGGCCCTCAGGGTCTCCTACCGTCAGGGCAGCGCGGTGATCCGGCGGGCCCTGGAACTCACCGGTGACGAACACCTGGGCATGAAGGTGGGCGCCGCTCAACACCTGACCGCCTGGGGGCTGCTCGGTTTCGCGCTCATGGCCGCGGAGAACCTGCGGCAGGCCGCCGAGACCGGGGTGACGTACCAGAATCTGTCCGGGGCGATGGTGGTGTGGTCGGCCGGCGAGGAGGACGACGGCTTCGCCATCCGTGCCGACCTGCCCGATCCCGCCATGGATCCGGGTGTCGCCGTCTTCCTGATCGAGGAGGCGCTGACCTCCGCGGTCACGCTGGCCCGATTGACCGTCGGCCCCGAATTCGGCCCGCGCGTGGCGGAGTTCGCGTTCCCCGCACCGGCCCACGGCGACCCGTACGGTGCCTTCTTCGGCTGTCCGGTCCGTTTCGGGGTCCCGGTCAGCCGTGTCGTCATCGACCCCGTGTGGGCCCGGGCGCCGATGCCGGGCCGGGATCCGGTGACGTTCGCGTCGGCGTTGGAGACGCTCGACGAGCAGATGGCCTCGCGTAGGCACCACCAGGAGCTGCTGGAGGTCATGGAGATCTCCATCGCGCAGAGCCTCCCGGTGGTGCCGTCGTTCGCCGAGCAGGCACGTCGGCACGCGGCCAGCGAGCGCACGCTCCGGCGCCGGCTGGCCGACTGCGGCACCACGTACGAGGCTCTCGTGGACGGGGTGCGCAGGGAGCGCGTCGAACAGTTGCTGCGACGCCCGGAACTGACCCTGCGTGACATCGCCCATCAGGCGGGTTTCTCCGACGAGCGGACCCTGCGCCGAGCGGTGCGCCGCTGGCACGGCACCTCTTCGCGGCGGCTTCGGGAGGACATGCTGGGCGCCGAGGGGCCTGCCCGGGGCTGACGCCGGACGGGGCGCCCTGTAGGCCCCGCATGCCCCCGTACGCCCCGTACCCGGCGGTCGGTCAGCGGCTGCGGATCCAGACGGTCTTCTCCCTGGTCCACTGCTCGAAGGCGTTCGTCGACTTCTCCGCGCCGCCGAAGCCGGACTCCTTCCAGCCGCCGAAGGGGGTCGTGATGTCGCCTTCGCTGTAGGAGTTGACGGAGACGACCCCGGCCTGGATGCCGCGTGCCAGGCGGAGGGCGGCGTCGAGGTCGCGGGTCCACACGGAGGCCGCGAGCCCGTACGCGGTGGCGTTGGCCAGGGCGATCGCCTCGGTCTCCGAGGTGAAGGTCTGCAGCGTCACGACCGGCCCGAACAGCTCCTTGGTGAGGACGTCGCTGCCTTCGGGCGCGTGGGTGACGACGGTCGGCGGGTAGTAGGCGCCGCGCGACGGCAGACCGTCGGGCAGACCCGCGGTGTGGATGTGGGCTCCGGCGGACCGCGCGGCCTCCACGGCTCCCGCGACCCGGTCGAAGGCGGCACGATTGATGAGCGGGCCGATGTGCGTTCGTGGGTCGGCCGGGTCGCCGATGACCAGGTCCCTCGCGGCGACCGTGAACCGGGCCAGGACATCGTCGGCGATGCTCCGATGGACCAGGATGCGGGAGCCCGCCGTGCAGTTCTGGCCCATCGTCAGGAACGCGGCCTCGATCATGCCGTCGATGAGCTCGTCCCCGTAGGCGAGGGCGTCGGCCATCAGCACCTGGGGGCTCTTGCCGCCCATCTCCATTGAGACGCGCTTGAAGTTGGTCTCGGCCGCGTCCTTGAGGATCCGCCGCCCGGTGTCGGTGGACCCGGTGAACGACAGCGCGCCGACGAGGGGGCTGCGGGCCAAGGCGGCCCCGGCGACCGGGCCGTATCCGGGCAGGACCGTGAGGACACCGTCCGGGACGCCCGCCTCGGCGGCGAGAGCGGCCAGGTGGAGCGCCGAACGCGGTGTCGCCTCGGCGGGCTTGACCAGCAGGCAGTTTCCGGCGGCCAGCGCGGGCCCGACCTTCCACGCGGTCATGGCCAGCGGGTAGTTCCACGGCAGGATCGCCGCGACCACACCGATGGGCTCCCGGATCGTCAGGCCCAGGCTGTCGGACCCGGTGGGGGCCACCCGGCCGAAGACCTTGTCGGCCGCTTCGGCGAACCAGCGGATCGACTCGATCGCGCCGGGTACGTCACCCTCCCGGCACTCGGAGATCGGCTTGCCCGCGTCCTCGCTGTCCAGCCGGGCCAGCAGCTCGCCGTCGCGTTCCATGAGACCGGCCAGCCGCAGCAGCACCGCGCTCCGCTCGCGGACCGGCAACCGCGACCAGACTCCCGAGTCGAAGACCTGTTGGGCCTGCTCGGCGGCCTTGGCGACATCCTCGGCCGTCGTGGCGGGGATCGTGGTGTTCAGTTCCCCCGTCGTGGGGTTGAGTACGCGCAGTACGGACCGGCTCTCCACTGTGGTCATGCCTCTTCCACCAGTTCCCATCGGTCGTCGACCCTGCACGCCAGCCCCCGGCGGCGCAGGTCCTCCAGATAGCGGGCCATGCCGCGATCGCCTCTCCTGCGGAAGAGCGGGAGGACCTTGGGCAGCAGGTTCGGCGCGAGCATCGCGAACCGGACGAGCCACGACTCACCTGGCCGGGCGTAGGCCTCCAGGCGGGGCCTGTCCAGCAGGCTGACAACGGCCGCCACGACGTCGGCGGGCTGCTGCGGCGGGTCCTGGAACTGCATGGAGTTGCCGCCGTCCACGGCCTCCTGGCGCAGCATGCGGGTGTCGGTGGCGGACGGGAGCACCGACCCGGCGAGGATGCCCTTGCTCCGCAGGTCGAGCCCGATGGAGAGCATCGCGCCCCGCAGTCCGAACTTCGAGGCCGTGTAGATGGGCGTCTCGCCCAGCGGGAAGATCCCGCCGAGGGAGACGGTGGTGACCACCCGGGCGTCCCGGGAGGCCTGGAGCAGGGGTATCGCGATCCTGGTCGCGATCAGCGGGGAGGTCAGGTTGAGGGTGATCTCCCGCTCGATGCTCTCGACACTGCGGACGTCGAAGCGTTCGGCGCTGGTCATGCCCACGTTGTTGACCAGCACGTCGAGCCGGCCGTACGTGTCGGCGACCAGGTCGAAGAGACGCTCCACCTGGACGCGGTCCAGGACGTCGCAGCCGATGCCCAGGTGCCCGGTGCCGTGCAGTTCGTCGGCGGTCTTCTCGGCGCGGGCCGCGTCGATGTCGACGACCACGCAGCGGGCACCGCCGGAGGCGAATCGACGGCACATCGCGCTGCCGATACCGCCCGCGCCGCCGGTCACCAGCATGACCTTGTCGGTGAAGTCGAAGCCGCTCACGACACCACCTCCGCACGCCGCGGGGACTTCACCGGCGGTGGCTGCCCCTCGGTGCGCCAGCCCATCCGGGCCGCGATCCTGCCGAGGTGCTTCACGATGGTCGCGCTGTCGACGTAGCCGGTGTGACGGGGCGAGGCGACGAACTTCAGGCCCCCGGTCAGGTCCGGTCGGTCGTTGCGGATCATCTGCGCGAAACGCTCCGCGTTCGGCAGCCCGTGTCGCGTGTCGTGGATGTACCCGGCGATCAACTGCGCCTGGGTGTCGAAGAGTTGGTACGCACCGGAGTTGGTCTCGATGAAGCCGACGCCGAACAGCCCCCGGTGCTCGCGGGAGAACGACGACAGATACAGATCGGGGTGCTGTTCGTCGCCGAAGTACTTCTGCGCGACCGGCACCTTGTGCACATAGCCGGTGGCCATGAGGACGAGGTCGAAGTCGCCGCTCGTGCCGTCGGTGAAGTGGACGGTGCTGCCCTCGGCGCGGGCTATCCCCGGTTTGGCGGTGATGTCCCCGTGCTGGAGGTGGTGGATCAGCATCGAGTTGACCGCGGGGTGCGTCTCGAACAGCCTGTGGTCCGGCTTCTGCAGGCCCAGGCGCCTCGGGTCGCCGTTGACGATCCGCAGGAGGGCGCCGAAGACCCGCTGCTCCAGCCACATCGGCAGCTTCGGCCCGCCGGCCGCGATGGTGTCCACCGGTCGCCCGAACAGATGCTTGGGGATGAACCAGTAGCCGCGCCGCATGCTGATCACCGCGTGGTCCGCGCTGCGCGCCGCGTCGCAGGCGATGTCGCAGCCGGAGTTGCCCGCGCCCACGACCAGCACCCGCTTCCCGCGCAGTTCCTCCGCGCTGCGAAAGCCGACGGTGTGGCGGACCTCGCCGGTGAAGTCCCCCGGCAGCTCGGGGAGGTTGGGGTGCCACTGTGCGCCCGTACACACCACGACCTCGCCGTGCACGCTCTGCCGTCCGTCGGCCCGGGTGACGGTCCAGGTCCCGTCCGCGTTCTTCTCGACGCCCTCGACCCCGACGCCGAACTCGATCCGGTCCGTCAGCCCGTAGGCGTCGGCGAACGACCGCAGGTACGACAGGATCTGGCGGTGCGGGGGATAGTCCGCGAAGTGGTCGGGCATCGGCCAGCCGCCGAATCCCGAGAGCGTCCTGCTGGAGATGAAGTGGGCCGACTCGTACATCGGACTGCCGGGATTGTCGATGTCCCAGATGCCGCCGGGCCCGGTGTGCCGCTCCAGATGCGTGTACGGCAGGTTCCTCTCGGCCAGGGCCCTCGCGACCGCCAGCCCGGCAGGTCCCGCCCCGATGACACAGGTGTCGTACTGGGTCTTCTCCACGAGCCCGCCTCCTTTCTCCTCGCACTTCGCCGGTGTTGCCGGAAACCTATGCACCGGGCGCTCGGCGCGAACTGGTCCGCGCGGCCAGGGAGGGGACCTCGGCGGCCATACGTCTGCCTCCCTGGGCCCGGGCCCTCCACCGGGCGGCACCGGGCCCGGCCGAAGGCCTGTCCCGAGCCTTGTCGACCTCGATTCCCGGACCTAGACTCGAAATCGAACTGAAGTGGGTTCAGCTATCTGGATCCAACGGCTCGCGGACGGGAGTGAACGGAATGCTGGGTTCTCTCGACGGCAAGACCGCCCTCGTCACCGGGGCGGGCCAGGGCATCGGGCGGGCGATCGCCGTGGAGCTCGCCCTCCAGGGGGCCTCGGCGGTCGCCGTCGCCGACCGGAACGAGGAACCCGCCGCTGAGACGGCCGAGCTGGTGCGCGCGGCGGGGGCGAAGGCGGAGTCGATCGTCTGCGATCTGCGGGTGCGCAGCGACATCGAGGCGATGGTGACGCGTTCGGCGGAGCGGTTCGACGGACTGGACGTGCTGGTCAACAACGCCGGGGTGATCGAGACCACGTTCACGGCCGACCCCGGCCGGAGCGTCGACACACTCTCCGAGGAGGTGTGGGACGCGGTCTACGAGGTCAACCTCAAGGCCGTGTGGCTCACCACCAAGTACGCGGCGCCGTTCCTGCGTGCTTCCCGGCGTGGCCCGGCCATCGTGAACACCGCGTCCGTCTCCGGTCTCACCGGTTTCCCGAACGCCCCCGCCTACGGCGTCACGAAGGCGGGCGTCATCCATCTGACCAAGGTCACCGCCGTCGATCTCGCCCCCGTGCGCTGCAACTGCTTCTGCCCCGGCGTCATCGACACACCGCTCGCGCAGGACTTCTTCACGGCGGCCGAGGACCGTGACGCGATGGAACGGGAGCTGACCGCACCGCAGTTGGTGGACCGGCTCGGACGGCCGGAGGAGGTGGCCCGGCTCGCCTGCTTCCTGGCGTCCGACGACGCGGCGTTCATCACGGGCTCCTCGTATGTGATCGACGGCGGCGCGCTGGCCTGGCGCGGCGTCAAGGGCTGAGCACGTGGGAGACACGATGGAAGCGAGACTGGCCGGGAAGGTGGCGCTGGTGACCGGCGCGACCGGAGGAATCGGCGACGCGGTCGTACGGCGGCTCGCGGCCGAGGGCGCGGCGGTGGTGGTGACCGATGTCGACGTGGACCGCTGCGCGAAACTCGCCGAGGAGGTCGGGGGCGGTGCCATGGGCCTGGCCCTGGACGTCACCGACGAGTCGGCCTGGGAATCGGTCGTCGCTCGCGCGACCGCCGAGCTGGGCCGCCTGTCCGTGCTGGTCAACAACGCCGGCATCGCCGCGATGGGCACCGTGGAGACGGAGACCCAGGAGACCTGGGACCGGGTCATCGGCGTGACCCAGACCGGGGTCTGGCTCGGCATGAAGCACGGCGGCGCGGCCATCGAGCGCTCCGGCGGCGGCTCGATCGTCAACGTCGCGTCGATCTTCGGCACGGTCGGCGGCTTCGGCGCCCAGTTCTCGTATCACGCGGCCAAAGGTGCCGTACGTCTGATGACGAAGAACGCCGCGCTGCACTGGGCGAAGCGCGGCGTACGGGTCAACTCCCTCCATCCGGGCTTCATCGAGACGCCGCGCTCACGTGAACTGTGGCGCGACACGCCCCGGTTGGCCGCCATGCTCGACGGCACCCCGCTCGGCCGCCTCGGCACACCCGAGGAGGTCGCGGCGACCGTGGCGTTCCTCGCCTCCGACGACGCGAGCTTCATGACTGGCTCGGAGCTGTACGTCGACGGCGGCTGGACGGCCCGATGAGTGGGACCGGGACCCGACCGGACGGCCCCGTCATACGGGGTACGGGCCGTGCGACCCGCCCCGCCGCAGTGGGCACGGCAGGTCGCACGGTCCGGCTCAGCACTGCGGGATCTGGGACTTCCAGGTGCCCGGGCCACCCGTGTCCAGATACCAGTCGTTGACGTAACCGTCGCCGATTCCGTTGTCGACCCGCATCCAGTAGCGGTAGCCGTTGCCGTCCGCGTCCGGGTCGCCGGTGGTCCAGCAGATGAGGCCCAGCTGGTCCCCGTTGTGGTACTGCCCGAAGACGGGCGACTTCGCGGCGCCGTAGCTCGGGCCGGTGCGTACGGCCAGGTGGGAGCCCGCGTCGATGCCGGTGACGTACGCGCAGTTGGTCCGGTCGCCCGAGATGCTGCACTGGTGGATGGCGGCGCCCGCCGGGCCGGCTCCGCCGACCACGGCCGAGGCGGCGGCGGTCAGAACGGCACCGGTGGCGGCGAGCGCACGCAGACGGCGCCTGGGCCGCGTCCGCAGGTCCGACGACTGCGGCTGGTTGGACGAGTGCGGCTGGTTCGACTGCTTCATGAGGGGTCCTTCCGTGGGGTCGGCGCGGTCAGCACTGGCGGATCAGCGGCTTCCAGGTGCTGGGGCCGCCGGTGTCGAGATACCAGTCGTTGACGTAGCCGCTGGAGCTCCCCGTGGAGACCTTCATCCAGTAGCGATAGCCGTGGCCGTCCGCGTCCGGGTCGCCGGTGGTCCAGCAGTTTGACCTCCAGCCACTGCCCGTTGCCCCAACGGGCCACCGGCGTCGCGCCGTAGTTCGGTGCGGTACGCATCACCAGGGCCGAGCCCGGGTCGATGCCGGTCACCTGGGCGCAACGGGCCGGGTCGCCCGGGCCTGCGCCGGGGCACGGACGCGGCGCGGCCTGGGCGGGCGTGGCCGCGAGCAGCCCGGCCCCGGCGAGCAGGACGGTGGCCGCCCCCGCGACGGCCGCCGAGCCTTTTCGCGACCTGAGTTGCCGTGACGTCAGCATCGGTTCCTCCGTTCGATGGTCATGGTCATCGACCTTGGCATCCAACGGGGACGGGCACATCCTGTGATGTCTCAGGGTGCCGGTGCGGCGAGGGGCTCGCTAGGCAGTGGCGGGGACGACGGCGGCGTACAGGTCGACGCCGTCCTCCTGCGTGCGGCGCGCACGGCCGTCGGCCACCAGGACGTCCAGGTGTGCCGCGGTCTCGCTGACCGCGAGCATCTGGTTGAACGGGGTGAGGTCGGCGAATGCCACCTTGCGCCGGGTCCAGCCCAACTCCCCCGCCACGGCATGGGCGTTGAGCGTACGGTCGCCGAGAACCGTGAGCGTCTCGGTGAGCCGGTCGTCGTGGTGGGCCAGCAGTTCACCGACGCGTGCGTGGACGCTGTCGCCGACCGGTCCGTGCGCGGGCAGCAGTCGGGCGTCGGAAAGTGCGGTCATCAGTCGCAGCGAGGCGAGGTAGTCGCCCAACGGCAGTGTGCCGCCGCCGAGTTCGAAGCCGATGGAAGGGGTGATGTGCGGCAGCACGTGGTCCCCGGAGAACAACAGGCCCCGGTCCCGGTCGAGGTAGACGACATGTCCGCGGGTGTGGCCGGGGGTGGGCACGACCGTCAACTCGACTTCCCCGAACCGGAGTTCCTCGCTCTCTAGCCAGCGGTCCGGGGCCTCCCACACGCTCGGGTCGAAGCCGCCGTGGTCCATCGCGGCGATGCGCTCGGCGAGTTCGTGGGCACCGGCCCGGCGCAGCGTCCGAAGCGAGCCGACCGGCTGGTCCGTACGCAGTTCCCCGAGCAGTTCCAGACCGCGGCGCTCGCCGGAGCCCAGGTAGACCCGGGAACCGAGCAGTCTGCGCAGTTCGACGGCCTGGGTGTAGTGGTCGCGGTGGATGTGGGTGACCAGGACGTGGCTGATCGCACCGAGGTCGTGGCCGAGCCCGCCCAGCGCGTCCTCAAGTGCCTTGCGGGACTCGGGGATCGACCATCCCCCGTCGATCAGGACCACCCCTTCCGTCAGCCCTTCGAGGGCGTAGACGTTGACGGCCCTCAGTCCGTCGTCCGGCAGCGGCAGCGGGATGCGGTGGACGCCGGGACGTACGGTCTCGGCTCCTGCTTCCGCCCACCTGCCGCGGTCGAAGCGGGTGACGCGGGTCGTGGGGGTGGTCATGCATCTCCTTGACGAGGCTGTCCCTGGTCCGACTCCGGCTTCGACGTCCGTTGCTGCGTCGGCGTCGGTTCCGGCTCTGCTGAGAGCCGTGCGTGCAGTTGGCGTGCGAGTTCGCGGGCTCCCGAGCGGTCGAGCTTGCCGACGGTCGTCTGCGGCAACTCGCCCACGGTGAAGGCGAATTCGGGCCACTTGGCCTTGGACAGGCCGGTGCCTGCGAGGTGCGCGATGATCTCGTCGAGACCGAGTGCGTCGCCGCCGTCCTCGGGCACGACGAGGACAGCGGCGCGTTCGCCGAGCAGCGGATCCGGTACGGGCGCCACGCAGACGCGGGCCACCGACGGATGCCCGGCGACGGCGCGCTCGATCTCGGTGATGTCGAGGTTGCGGCCGCCGCGGATGATGACGTCCTTCTCGCGGCCCATGATGGTGACCGTGCCGTCGTCGCCGGTCATGAGCAGGTCCCCGGTGGGGAAGAAGCCGTCCGGAGTGAGTGCGGGCGGCTCGACCTTGCCGTCGCGCGCGTAGCCGAGGAAGAGGGAAGGGCCGCGGACCTCGGCCCGGCCCGTCCGGCCGGGACCCAGAACTGTTCCGTCGGGGGCTACGGCTCGCAGCTCGGTGCCGGGGAAGGGCCGGCCGTCGCGGTCCAAGCGGAGCTCCTCGGGGTCCTCGGGGCGCGGCGAGGTGTGTCCCAGGCACTCGGACATGCCGAACACCCGCAGGATCCTCGTACCGAGGGAGCGTTCGGCGCGGGCGAGCGCTCCGCGGTCCATGGGGCCGCCGCCGACGGTGATCGAGCGGACCCCTTCGAGGACGCGCGATCCGGCCGCCGCCGAGCCCATCTGGAGGGCCATGGTCGGCACGCACATGGTCCACCGGACGTCGTGGGCCGCCATCCGCGCGAGTGCCTCCTCGCGGTCCCATCGTCCGCTCAGGACGAGCGGTCCGCCGAGCATGAGCGCCATGCAGACGCCGAAGCAGTACGCGGCGGTGGAGGAGAGGGGGACGACGGCGGCCACCGCGTCACCGTCGCGCAGCCCGTTGATGTCGGCGGTGCTCGAACAGGCGTACCGCAGTGCGCTCTCGGACTGGACGACGCCCTTGGGCCGCCCGGTCGACCCGGACGTGAGGCCGATGAGGGCGCCGCCGGACCAGCGGGAGACGTCGCGCGGGCCGCGGCCGGCGAGGACCGTCCAGCCGTCCAGGGCCTCGGTCTGCCACGCGCCCGGCAGACCCTCCCGGCCGTGCCACTCCTGGAGCGCGTCCGGCTCGGCGATCACGACGTCGGGGCGGATGTCCTCCAGCGCGGCGGCGAACTCCGCCCGGGTCGTGTGCCGGTTGACCAGGGCCAGAACACCGCCGGTCATCCCCACGGCGAGGGTCGCCACGACGGTGCGCCAGGTGTTGTCTGCCTGGAGGAGGACCGTGCCGCCCGGTGTTCCGTCAGGTGTCATGGTGTCGGCCAGGTCGGCCGCGCGCGCCAGGAGTTCGCGCGCGCTGTGCGGTCCGGCGTCGTCGACGACGGCCGTGAAGTCGGCCTCCTCGGCCCGCTCCTGGAAAGCTCGTACTGTCTGTCGCATCCGCTTCCTCGCCTCGTCGCGCGAAAGGTGGTGATGTTCGTCCCGCCGGCCGGCCCGGCCGCTCAGCCCGCTCAGCCCGCTCAGCCCGCGAGCATGTCCTTCTCGCCGCCCATGACCGCGATCCGGCGGCCCTTCATGTCGCCGACCTGTGCGACGGCCGCCGCCCATTCGGGGCTGTCGAGGGCCTTGCGCAGGTCATCCGCGGTGTCGAAGCCCAGGACGGAGACGCCGTCCCAGCCCTCGGAGCGCGGTTCGAGTGCCGTGTCGATCTCGGTGTGCCGCCAGGACCTGAGTCCGGGCAGGGTGCGCGTCAGTTCGGCGTGGTCGCCGCGCCACCAGTCGATGAACCGCTCATGGGTCCAGTCGGACGGCCGGGCGGCCAGCAGCACGAGGTTGTACATCGTCTCTCCTCACAGTTCTCGGGCTTCCGGGGCTTGTCGGGACTCCTCAGGTGAACAGCACGGAAGGCGAGCGCCCGATGAGCAGCCGCCGCACCCGGCCCGCGTCGGTCAGGCGCGCGGAGGCCACGAAGGTCGCCTCCAGCTCACCGTGGCGCCGCACCTCGCCCAGGAACAGCTCGTCCCGGCCGACGGTGCTCGCGGAGAGCAGGTGGTGGGTGCGGACGCCCACCTCACGCTGGGCAAGGTAGCCCTCCATCTCGGCCCGGCCGCCGTGGAAGTCGGTCGCGCCGTCACCGCCGGTGGAGAAGAGGATGGCGAACGAGAAGTCGTCGCTGATCAGGTCGAGGATCCGGTCTGCGTCCTCGCTGTCCAGGATCGCGAACCAGGCCGTCAGGAAAGAGGCGCCGGGCTGCGGGGCGGCGGGCCCGGAAGCAGCGGACCGAGAAGCAGCCGACTGGGATGCACGGGACTGTGTGGTCATGGCCGGTCCACCAGGTCGAAGTCGGTGGTGAAGAAGGACTGGTAGCGCGCCATCAGCCCGGCGGGCGAGACCTGCGCGGCGGAGAGGAAGGCACCGGTGGTCACGCCCTTCTCGACCACGAAGCCGTACACCGTCTCGACATCGCCGTCGACCGCGTACCGCATGATCTCGTGGGTACGGTCCACCGCGGCGCGCCCGGCGATGTAGCCCGCGAAGTCCTCGCGGGACTCCCCGGCCCGCTGCCCGCCGGGAAGCGCGATGAGGAAGCGGAAGTCGGGCTCCAGGAGTTCCAGGGCCTTGTCCGGGTCCTGGCCGTCCATGGCGGCCATGTATGCGCGAAGCACCATGCTGATCATTCTCCTCAGCGTTCCTGTCAGCGTTCCTGTCAGCGTTTCCGCAAGCGTTCCTAAAACAACCTGAGTTCACTTCAGTTTGAATGTAAGACGGGTGCCCCGCCCCCGGCAAGAGGCGGGACGTGACCGGCGGCCGGGACTGCTACTCGGCGACCATGCGCACCACGCATCCTTCGATCATGTCGCTGATCTCCGGGAGCGGGATGGCTCCGCTCGGGCGGTACCAGCGCCAGACGCTCACGATCATCCCGAGGACGGCGAGCCCGAGGGTGTGCGCGTCCCGGACCGGGAAGGCGCCCTTGGCCATGCCGCGCATGAGCAGGTTCGTCCAGTCCCGCTCGACCATCTGCACCAGCTGGCGGGCCGCGACGCGCTCGGTCTCCTCGCGCTTGGACTTCCGCGGGGTGGCGAGCAGGGACATGTTGGCCTGGAGGATGCGCATCTGGCGGATCTCCTGCTCAGTGACCGCGAAGGCGGTACGGACCCCCGCGCGCAGCTCCTCGACCGGCTCCGACTTCCCGGCCGTGGCCTCGACGAACATGTCGTGGGAGCGCTGCAGCTCCAGGCGCATGATGGTCAGCAGGCAGTGGGCCTTGGACTCGAAGTAGTGGTACAGGGCGGTCTGCCCGATGCCCACCCGGTCCGCGACCTCGGACCACTTCGTGTTCTCGTAGCCGTCCTCACCGAACCGCTCCACGGCCGCCACGAGAATCGCGGCCCGCTTGGACCTGGGCCCTTCGTCCGGATCCACGATCCGCGCGCTCACCATCGTCTCTCCCTCTTCTCGCCACGACCGGCACCGATCACCGCTCGGGTGTCCGAGAGTAGACCCAAGTTCAAGTCGGTTACGAATGGAAGGCCGGTTGCGAATGAAAGAGGCGTGACCTGCACGACCCCGGTGCTCATGGGACCGGGGCGTGCGTGAAGTCGGGCCGGCGCTTGGCGAGGAACGCGGCCACGCCCTCCCGCCCCTCGTCGGAGACCGCGGCGGCGGCCAGTTGGCGGGCCTCCGCGTCGAGGTGTTCACCGAACTCCGCCGACAGTGCCCCGGCGACCAGCCGCCGGGTCGCCCCGTACGCCCCCGTGGCCCCGCGCGCCAGCGCGCTCGCGGCCTCGGCGGCCTCCTCGTACAGCCGCTCCGGCGCGACGATCCTGCTCACCAGGCCCATGTCCAGGGCCTCGGCGGCCGGGATCCGGCGGTTGGTCAGCAGCAGGTCCATGGCCCGCCTCGGTCCGACGAGCCTGGGCAGCGACCAGCTGACCCCGGCGTCCGGCGAGTACCCGATGCCGGTGTACGCGGCCGTGAAGCCCGCGTCCGAGGCCGCGAAGCACAGGTCGGCCGCCGCGGCGAGCCCCAGCCCGGCGCCCGCCGCGCTCCCCTGCACGGCCGTCACCAGCGGCGCGTCCAGACCGGCGAGGATCCGCAGCGCTCCGTGCAGCGCGTCGGTGACCTCGGTGAGGTGCGCGACCAGCCGATCACCGGAAAGGGCCGCGAACTCCTTCAGGTCGCCTCCGACACAGAAGTGCCGACCCTGCCCGGTGAGCAGCACCGCCCGTGCTCCCGCCCGCTCGCACTCCCGCGCGGCGTCCAGCAGCGCCCGGGCCATCGCCAGGTCGATCGCGTTGCCGTTCCCTCGGCACATCTCGACGCGCGCCACCCCGTCACCGTCGACCTCGACCGTCACCCTCATCGCGCCGTCCACCCGCCGTCCACGGTGAGCACCTGCCCGGTGCAGTACGAGGACGCGTCCGAGGCCAGATAGAGCAACGCCCCGTCCAGTTCGCCCTGTTCACCGCCCCGGCCGAGCATCGTGCCGCGCTCGACCCACCGCCGGGACCGCTCGTCCGCGAACAACTCGTGAGTCATCTCGGTGCGGAACCAGCCGGGGGCCAGGGCGTTGACGCGGATCCCCGACTGCCCCCACTGACCGGCCAGTTCACGGGTCAGCCCGACGAGTCCGGCCTTCGAGGCGGCGTAGGCGGCGCCGCCCATCGGGGCACCGGAGACCAGCCCGAGGACGGACGAGACGTTCACGATGGATCGTGTACGGCCGGAGGCCGGCGCCTCCGCCAGCAGCCGGGCGAGGTGGAAGGCGGCCACGAGGTTCACGGCGAGTACGTCCGCGAAGTCGTCGGCGCTCTCGTCCTGCGCCCGAACCGCTCCGGGCGCCCCCGCGTTGTTCACGAGGATGTCGAAGCGTCCGCCGGTCGCCAGCACGGTCTCGGCCAGTCGCACCCGGTCCGCCTCTTGGGAGACGTCGCAGACGACGGGGTGGATGCGCGGATCCTCGTCGGCGAGTTCCTTCAGCCGATCCGGTCTGCGGGCCGCGGCGAACACCGTGGCGCCGGCGGCGGCCAGGACGGTCGCGAACCGGGCCCCGAGCCCCGAGGAGGCCCCGGTGACGACGGCCGTCCGGCCGTGCAGCGAGAACAGGTCCGCGTCACGGTTCTTCGGGGAGGCCGTCGTCATGCGTCCACCCCGATCGGCAGCACGGTCGCCCCGCCGTCCAGGACGAGCGTCTGGCCGGTCATCCACGCCGACGCGTCGGAGGCGAGGAACACCGCGGCGTTCGCCACGTCCTCCACCGTGCCCAGCCTGCGCAGCGGCAGCTTCGCGGTGAGGATCGGCTCCCTCGGCTCCCAGACGGCCCGCGCCAGCTCGGTCTTGATCAGGCCGGGCGCGATCGCGTTCACCCGCGCCCGCGGGCCGAGTTCGTACGCGAGCTGCCGCGTCATGTGGAGCATCGCCGCCTTCGTGGCGTTGTACCAGCCGATGTGCGGATCGACGATCAGCCCGCCGACGGAGGCGATGTTGACGACCGCTCCCCCGTGCTCCGCCATCCACGCCCGCCAGGCGCACCGGGTCCAGGCGATCATGCCGTACTGGTTGACCCGTACGGTCTTCTCCGCGCGCGGCAGGTCGAGGTCGAGCAGATCGCCCATGTACGGGTTGGTGGCCGCGTTGTTGACGAGGATGTCGAGGCGGCCGAACCGTGCCATGGTCTCCTCGGCACAGCGCGCGGCGTCGTCCGGCTCCCCGGCGTTGGCGATCACCTCGTACACCTCGCCGTCGCCCTTGACGCGGAGCAACTCCTCCCGTGCGACGGCGAGTCCGTCCGGTTTGCGGGCGGCGATCACCACATGGGCTCCCGCCTCCCGGTACGCCTTGGCGATGCCCAGGCCGATGCCCCGGGAACCGCCGGTGATCACGGCGACACGGCCGTGCAGTGCGTGTCCGCTCATGCCGACTCCTCGCGGTACTTCGTCAGTTCACGGCGTGCCACGGTCCGCAGATGCACCTCGTCCGGCCCGTCCGCGATCTTCAGCGCCCGGGTGATCGCGAACAGCCGCGCCAGTACGGTGTCGTCGCTGACCCCCGCGGCCCCGTGCGCCTGGACCGCCCGGTCGACCACCCGGTGGGCGACCTCCAGTGCGGCCACCTTGATGGCGGCGACCTCGGTACGGGCGGCCGCGTTGCCCGAGGTGTCCATGAGCCAGGCGGACTTGAGGACCAGCAGCCGCAGTTGCTCGATCTCGATCCGGCTGCGCGCGATCCATTCGCGGACGACACCCTGCTCGGCGATAGCACCGCCGAAGGCCGTACGGGTCAGGGTCCTGCGGCACATCAACTCCAGTGCCCGCTCGGCGAATCCGACGGCGCGCATGGCGTAGTGCATGCGGCCCGGCCCCAACCTGCCCTGGGCCAGGGCGAATCCCTCCCCCTCACCGCCCAACAGCCCCGACACGGGCACCCGTACATCCTCGAAGAGGACATCGCCGTGGCCGCAGCGGTCGGTGTAGCCGAACATCGGCAGATCGCGCAGGACGGTGATGCCGGGGGTGTCGCGCGGGATCAGCAGCATGCTCTGCTGCCGGTACGTGGGCGCGTCCGGGTCGGTCACGCCCATGAGGATGATCAGCCGACAGTCCGGATCGAGGATGCCGGAGGTGTACCACTTGTGGCCGTTGACGACGTACTCGTCGCTGTCGCGGGTGATCCGGGTGCGGATGTTGCGTGCGTCGGAGCTGGCGACCTCCGGCTCGGTCATCGCGAAGCACGACCGGATCTCGGCCGCGAGCAACGGCCGCAGCCAGCGGTCCTGTTGCTCCGGCGTGCCGAACAGGGCGAGCAGTTCCATGTTGCCGGTGTCCGGGGCCGAGCAGTTGAACACCTCGGGGCCGATGACCGACCGCCCGGCCAGCTCGGCGAGCGGCGCGTATTCGAGATTCGTCAGACCGGCACCCCAGTCGCCGTGTGCGAGGAAGAGGTTCCACAGCCCCTCGGCGCGCGCCTTCTCCTTCAACTCGCGCATGACCGGCGGAAGTTCGTGCGGGTTGCCCGCCTGGGCCAGTTGCCGGTCGTACACGGGCTCGGCGGGGAAGACGTACTCGTCCATGAACGCGGTCATGCGCGCGCGGAGTTCGTCGGTCCTCGGGGAGAGTCCGAAATCCATGGTGGTGCTCCTTCAAGACCGTTGCGCGAGGATGTCGAGCGCCGTGCGGATCATCGCCGCGATGGTCGGCGGCAGCCGCTCCTGGTCGGGGTCGTGGTGCTTGCCCTCGCGGTGTCTGCGCAGGTTGTGGCCCATGATCGCGGCCATCTTGGTGCGGGCCAGGGCACGGAACCAGGCAAGGTCGGCGAGGTCGGCGCCCCCGTCCGTGTAGGCGGCGAGCAGCTCCTCCTCGGTCGGCAGACCCGGGACCGGGCGGCCCAGTCGAGGGAAGTTCCGGTGGTCGGCGAAGAGGAGGAACCAGCCGAGATCGATGCGGGGGTCCCCGAGGCTCCAGATCTCCCAGTCGACGACGGCCGCGGGTCGCTCGCCCCGGCACAGGACGTTGCCGAGCCGGAAGTCGCCGTGGGTCAGGGTGGGTGGCATGCCGTCCGGGACCATGGAGGCGAGGCGGCTCAGCAACTCCTCCGCACCCGGCCGGAGGTCCTCCGGCACGGCTCGCATGGTGCGTCCCCACCGCTCCAACTCCCCTGCCGGGTCGAGGAGTTCCGAGGTAACCTCGGTCTTCGTGCCGTGCAGATCCCTCAGCACCCCGGCCAGGGCCAGCATCCGGGTCCGGCACAGGCCCGGGTCGAGCCGGTGCTCGTCCAGGACCGGCTCGACCGCCTCGCCGTCCACGAACTCCATGGCGAACCAGGCAGGTTCCCGATCGTCGACGGCGAACACCTCTGGCACGGGGACCGACGATCCGGTGAGGGCCCGCAGCACCTCGGCCTGGCGGAGCACGTCGTTGCGACCGACAGGCCGCTGCCCGGGCGGCACCGCCTTCACGACGTACGAGGCCGATCCCGCCGCGATCGAGTAGGTGAGCCCCGAGTGGCCGCCGGGCAGGGTGCGCAACTCGCCGAAGGACAGGCCCGGATGCCGGGCGGCGAGCCGCTCGCGCACCCGTCCGGCGAGTGCGATCACGCCGGTCGCTGTACTCAACTCACCGCCCCTTTCGGCTCCTTGGGCAGGCCCAGTACTCGCTCGGCCAGGATCGTGCGCTGGATCTCGTCACTGCCGCCGGCGATGCGGTATCCGGGTGCGCCGAGCAGGTGCTCGGTCCAGGCGAACGTGCCCCACTCCCCCGTGTCGGCGGCCAGTCGCGGTCCGAGCAACTGCTGTACGAGGTCGGTGGTGGCCCGCATGGTCGCGGTGGCGTGGAGTTTGCCGACGGAGGCCTCCGCGCCCGGTTCACGGCCGGCGGCCACGGCTGCCGTGACGCGCAGTCCGATGAGTCGCTGAACGAGGGTGCGGACGTACAGGTCTGCCGCCTGCTGCTGTTCACCGCCGGTGAGCGGGCGGGGCAGTCGGCGGGCAAGGTGGAGGGCACGGTCGGCGTTGTCCAGTCCGAGGCTTCCCGAGTCCAGCCGCTCGGCCGCGAGCACGGTGAGCGTCACCCGCCAGCCCTGCCCCACCGGGCCGAGCCGGTCCGCGTCCGGCACGAAGACGTCGTCGAGATAGACCTCGTTGAAGCTGGAGCCGCCGGTCATCTGCCGGATGGGCCTCACGGTCACGCCGGGCGCGTCCATCCGGACCAGGAAGACCGTGATGCCCGCGTGCTTGGGCACGTCCGGGTCGGTTCGGCAGACGGCGACACCCCAAGTGGCGACGCGGGCGCCGGAAGTCCAGACCTTGTGACCGCGCAGCAGCCAGCCGTCTCCTTCGCGTACCGCCCGCGTGCGGACGGCGGCGAGGTCGGAACCGGCCTCCGTCTCGGAGAAGAGCTGGCAGGCGAGTTCGTCCGTGCGGAGCATGGGGCGCAGCCAGCGAGCCTTCTGTTCGTCGGTGCCCCAGATGCGGATCGCGGGGGCGACGAGCTGCTGGGTGACCGGGAAGACCTCGGTGCGCCGGGGCACGTCGAAGGCGGCCTCCTCGGTCCGGTACAACTGCTCGTAATACGAGGGCAGTTCGTGGCCTCCGTACTCCGGCGGCCAGTCGAGAGCGCCCCAGCCCCGGTCGTACCGGGTGCGCTCCCAGTCCCGTATCCGCTCGGTGTGTGCGCGTTCCTCGGTCTCGGTCCAGTTCTCGAAGACGGCCACGGAGTCGTCGCCGCTGTCCCAGTCCTGGCGCGCGGCGCGTTGCTCCGCCGTGCCGGCCAGCCAGCGCCGGGCCTCGGCACGGAACTCCTCGGGTTCGGGGATATCACTCATGGTCCTCCCTTCGGCGAGCGAATCAGGTGCCAGGATCAACGGGTCAGTACCGTGCAGGCGCTGACTCCCGGCGCTCCGTAGACGTGTGTGAAGCCGGTCGACGGTTCGCCCGGCACCTGCCGTTCGCCCGCCCTGCCGCGCAACTGCTGGACGATCTCGTGGACTTGGCGGAGCCCGGAGGCGCCGATGGGCTCCCCGTTGGCGATGCAGCCACCGTCGGTGTTGACCGGCAGCGCGCCGATGATCGCGGTCGCGCCGGAGGGGATCAGCCGCTCCTGCTCGCCGTGCTCGCAGAACCCGCACTCGGCCATGTGCATCACCTCGGCACCGCTCTCGGTGTCCTGGAGCTGGCACACGTCGATATCGCCCGGACCCAACCCGGCCTCCTCGAAGGCCAGTCGGGCGGCGTCCGCGCTCACGCTGGTCGGCGTCCCGGGTGGCGCCCAGGGGCTGAACACCTCGAAGGAGCCGAACCGCCGGGTCCGTACGACCGCGGCCCGCAGTGCGACCGGGGTGCCTTCCAGCTCGTCGGCGACCGCGCGGTTGCACAGGATCAGGGCGACCGCGCCCTGGCCGGGCGAGCAGAACATGTACCGGGTCAGCGGGTCGTTGACCACGCCGGACGCCAGGATCTCGTCCGCGTCGACCGGCTTGCGGCGCCAGGCGTGGGGGTTGCGGACCCCGTTCGCGTACGCCTTCTCTGCGACCAGTGCGAGAGTCCGGGCGCTGATGCCGTGGTCGTGCATGTACCGCTGGATCTTCATGGCGAAGAACTGGGTGGTGACCATGAGTCCGTCGCGCCCGTAGGCCTCGTCGAGCCCCCAGTCGGCGGGCCGCGGGTCGAAGGCGCCGCGCGGGTGTTTGTCGAAGCCGACGGCGAGGGCGACGTCCGCCGCGCCGGAGCGGATCGCGCCCACGGCCGACACCAGGGCGCTGCCGCCGGTGGCGCAGCCGTTGCGGACGTTGATGAACGGCACGCCGGTCAGGCCGAGTTCGCTGACGAGTGTGTCGGCGTTGCCTGCCGCGTCGCTGCCGCCGTAGGCCGCCCGCACCCGGGACCAGGGCACTCCGGCGTCGGCGAGTGCGGATCGGACGGCCCGTACGGCGAGTTGCCTGCCGTCGTCCTCCGTACGGGCGAAGGAGGTGATTCCGGCGCCGCAGACCAGCACCTCTTCGGCGCTCATGCCCTGGCTCCCACGGCCCTGGGCACGCCGTCCCCCGCCGCGATGGTCAGCGGCATGCCGATCTCCGCGTCCTCGGGCCGGATGTCCAGCACGGCCAACACCCGGACGCCCTCCGGCAGTTCGACATATCCCACGGCGAACGACTGGAATCCGGCGGCGGGTTCGGCGTACGGCGGCGACTTGGGCGCGTACCGCTGCACGGTCCACGTCCACAGCGTGCCCGTAGCGGAGAGAGCGACCTGCTCGGCCGGTCCCCCGCAGCGCGGGCACGCCGGGTCGGCGGGGTAGACGGCCACCGCGCAGTCGGCGCACCGGGAGCCGCGGAGTCGGCTCCCGGGATCCGCCACGGTGCTCAGCGTCCCTTCCACTGCGGTTCCCGCTTCTCCAGGAAGGCCGCCACACCCTCCGCCGCGTCCTCGGAGTTGAGCATCACGCCGACCGCGAGGTGCTCCATGACCATCAGCGACTGGATGTCGGCGTCGAGGCTGCGGTCGATGGTCATCTTGGTGATCCACATGGTGAACGGGCTCTTGTCGACCAGCTGGTCGGAGAACTCCTCGACCGTCGCGTCCAGCTTGTCCGCCGGCGCCGAGGAGTTGATGAGCCCGAACTCCGCGGCCTCCACACCGGTGAGCAGCTTGCCGGTGAGCATGAGCTCCTTGGTCTTGCGGACACCGATCATGCGCGGCACGCGGTAGATGGGACCTGCCCCGCCGAACAACGCGCGGCGAATGTGGAAGTCGCCGATCAGTGCGTCGTCCGCGGCGATCGCGAAGTCGCAGGAGATCATCAACTCGAAGCCGCCCGCGGTGACATGGCCTTCGAGGACGGCGATGGACGGCGTCTTCATCGAGTAGAGCCGGTCGCAGACCTTCGCCGACAGCACGGCGACGTCGATGGCGGTGGAGCTGCCGATGAACTCGGCCTTGAGGCTGTCCAGGTCGAACCCGGAGCAGAAGGTGTTGCCCCGCCCGCGCAGCACCAGCACACGCAGCTCGGGGTCGGCGTCGACCTCGGTGATGATCTCGTCGAGCCGGTTGAGGATCGGCACGGTCACGCAGTTCTTCTTGTGCGGCCGGTTCAGCCAGACCCGTGCGACGTGCCCGTCCCGCTCGAACTGGATCTCGTCTTCGACTGCCATGAGCTCCTCCAAACTGAACTGAATTCAGTACGATTCTGTGGGCAGTAGATGCCCCTGTCAATGGATCGGGAGCCGACACTCAGTCCGAAGTGCCGGTGAGGCCGAGCAGCCCCGCCAACCGCAGACGGTGGTCGTCGGCCGTGCCGAACAGCGCCTCGTCGGCCCGCGCCCGGCGGACATACAGGTGGGCCGGGTGTTCCCAGGTGAAGCCGATACCGCCGTGGAGCTGCACGTATTCGGTCGTGGCGAGTCGGTACGCGCCGGTGCAGGCCACCGCCGCGGCGCTCGCGGCGACCGGCAACTCCGGAGTCCACTCAGCCAGACAGGCGCTCGCGTACGCCGACGCCGACCGCGCCCCTTCCACCTCGACCAGCAGATCGGCCAGTCGGTGCTTGACCGCCTGGAACGAGCCGATGGCGCGACCGAATTGAGTTCGTTGCGAAACGTAGTCCAGGGTCGCGTCCAGGGCATGCGCGCTGCCGCCGACATGCTCGGCGGCGAGCGCCACGCGCCCGGCGTCGAGGACGGCGTCGACGATTCCGGACACCTGCCCGGGCTCACCGACCGGTTCGGCCGGCGTTCCCCGGAAGCGGACGAGCGCCTGGCGGCGGGTGGGATCGAGAACGCGACGGGCCGTGCGATCACAGGTCGAGCCGTGCATCCCGTGCGGCGGCGCCGGTTCACAGGCGAACAGCCGCTCCCCGTCCGGCGCCCGGGCCACCACGAGCAGCAGATCGGCGCCCTCGCCGTCGGGCACGAAGTCGGCCTCCCCGCGCAGCACCCAGCCGTCGGGCCCGCGCTCGGCCGTCACATCGGCGGCCTGCACGAACCCGGCGACCGTGGCCGTGACCGCACCGGAGGCGATCCCGGGCAACCAGCGCTCACAGGCCCGCCGATCACCACTCCCCAGCAGGGCATGCCCCGTCAGCACGACGGTCGACAGCAGCGGCGCCGGACACAGCACACGCCCGGCCTCTTCCAGAGCCACGGCGAGTTCGGCGAAGGTGTAGCCCCCACCTCCGTACTCTTCCGGCAGAGCAAGCCCGTGCACCCCGATCTCCCCGGCGAGCCGAGCCCAGAGCGCCTGGTCGTGCCCGCGCGCACTCTCCACTTGCTTGCGCACTTCTTCGGGCCCACAGCTCTCGGCGAACAAGTCCCGCAGAACCGCCCGCAGTTGATGCCGCTCCTCGCTCTCCAGCAACACGGCCGGGTCCACATCGAGCCGGTTCACACAGACCTCCCTAGACCAAGCAAACTCCGGTTCCATGGGCGCCCCGTCAGGGGCGCGGGGAACTGCGCGACCAGCCACGACGCACCCGCAGCGATCATCCGGTCCGCACCCCCACGAACCCCTCACACCGTGAACCGCCCCCCGTTGGCCAGCAGAACCGCCCCAACGAGATTCACCGCCTCATCACTCGCCAGAAACAACGCGACGTCGGCGATCTCCTCAGCCGTCGCGTAGGGCCGCACGCGGGGATCGGCCAGGTCCTGCCGCAACGCGGCGGGCGTCCGCGCCGCCATCCCCGTCTGGGTGGGCCCCGGCGCCACCGTGTTCACACGGACGCCGAACGCGATCGCCTCCTTGGCGACGGCTTGGCTCAACGCGTGCGCACCGGCCTTCGAGGCCGCGTAGTGCGGATAGCCGGCCGGAGCGTCGAAGGCCGAGGAAGAACCAACGGTGACGATCGCACCGGACCGGCGGGGCGCCATGACCCGCAGCGCAGCCCGCAGGACATAGAAGGTGCCGTCCAGGTTGACCCGCATGACACGCCGCCAAGCAGCCCCGTCGAGCCGGGTGACGACATCGGGAGGCCGTTCGTCGAGCAGTGCATCGGCGATCCACTGCTTCGCCACCGGGTCGTCGACTCCGGCCGCGTGCACCACAACGTCCAGGCGCTCTTGCGCCCGTACGACCCCTTCGACCGCGCGGTCGACCTGGTCGGCGTCCGAGACGTCCATGGTCACCGCGTGTGCGCCGGGCAGTTCCTTGGCGGCCGCCTCGGCCGCGGCACCGTCGACGTCCGCGGCGAAGACCACGGCTCCTTGCGCGGAGAGTCGCCGGGCGACCGCCGCGCCGATGCCGGAGCCGGCTCCGGTGACCAGCGCTGCTCTGCCCGTGAAGCGTCCGTGTGGCGTGTCTTCGTCGTCCATCGGATCCACTCGCCTCCGCTCACTTATTGAACTGACTTCATTTTTGCTACCGTTTCGCGCATGTCAACAGGCAGGATGAGAGCAGTCCGGATGACGCACTGGGGCGGCCCACCGGTGCTGACCGAAGTGGCACGCCCGATACCCAGGGAGGATGAGGTCCTCATCCGGGTGGAGGCGGCGGGTGTGTGCCGCTCCGACCTCCACGTCCTGGACGCCAGGCCCGGCACCCTTCCGTACCGAACTCCGTTCACTCTCGGGCACGAGGTCGCCGGGCGTGTGGCCGAGCGCGGCCCCGGGGCCACCGGTCCGGCGGTGGGCGAGCGCGTGGTCGTCTACGGCCCCTGGGGGTGCGGGCTGTGCAGCCGCTGCGCGGCCGGCGCGGAGAACTACTGCGACCGCCGCGCGGACCTCGACGCCGTCCGGACCGGTACGGGAGTGGGGCTGGGGCGCGACGGCGGTATGGCCGACTTCCTGCTCGTACCGTCCGGACGGCTGCTGGTTCCGGTGGGCGATCTGCCCGCCGCGCAGGCGGCGCCCCTGTCGGACGCCGGGCTCACCGCGTATCACGCCGTGTCCGGGATCCGGCCGGCGCTGCCGGTCGAAGGCGGTGCGAGCGTGGCGGTCATCGGGGTCGGCGGGCTGGGGCATCTGGCGGTGCAGATCCTGCGTGCCACGACGTCGGCGCAGGTCCTCGCCGTGGACGTACGCGAGGAGGCGCTCTCGCTGGCCGACGCCTGCGGCGCGCACTTCGGCACGCTGCTGCGGCCCGACACCTCGGAGGTGCTCCGGCGACGGGCCGGTGGGATCGGCGTGGACGCCGTGCTCGACTTCGTCGGCAGCCACTCCAGCCTGGAGCTCGCGGTCGGCGCCCTGCGGGCGGGCGGCGAGCTGGCCGTCGTCGGGAGCGGCGGCGGGGAGCTCACCGTACGCAAGCCCGGAGCGCTGCCTCCCGGGGTGCGGATCTCGCTGCCTTTCTGGGGGACGCGGCCGGAGCTCGAAGAGGTCGTCGCCCTGGCGCGCAAGGGCGTGGTGAGGGTGGAGACGGAGGAGTTCGCCCTGTCGAGCGCGCCGGAGGCGATCGACAGACTGCGCTCCGGCCACGCGCGGGGGCGTACGGTGCTCGTCCCCGACTGATCCGGGCCGCCCTGTCCGGCCGAAAGCTGCCCTGCCAAAGCTCGTGCCGACACACCTCTCGACTACAGAAGTGAGTTCAATTAGGGTTCAGGTCACTCAGCGACACGACAAGGCGGTGGGACCCGCTATGGGTGTTGGAACAGTGGATCTGCTGGTGGTGGGTGGCGGAATGGCCGGACTCTCGGCCGCCGCCCGGGTGGCCGCGGAAGGCGGCTCCGTGGTTCTCGTGGAGAAGGCGGAGCGCCCCGGCGGCTCGGCACGCTTCGCCGGCTTCGTATGGACGACCCCCACCTTCGATGAATTGCGTCGCGTCAATCCCGACGGCGACGCGGAACTCGCCGCGGCCCTGGTGGACGGGTTCACCGACGCGGTGGCCTGGATCCGGTCGCTCGGCGTGGAATGCCGGCCGCCGGTGCCCGTACTCGGCTTCGGCCGGGGGCATCAACTCGACACGAACCACTACCTCGACACCTGCGAGCGGTTGATCCGCGACCGGGGCGGCGAGGTACTGACCGCCACTTCGACGCGCACTCTGCTGACGGAGAACGGCGCCGTCACAGGTGCGGAGTGCGTGCTGCCGGACGGATCGATCCGTCGGATCGACGCCACCTGGACCCTGCTCGCGACCGGCGGATTCCAGGGAAATCCGGGCCTGCGCACGGAACACGTACATCCCCAGGCCGCGGACATCGAGCTGCGGGCGAACCCGCACAGCCGGGGCGACGGGCTGTCGCTCGGTCTCGCGGCGGGGGCTGCGTTCGGCAAGAAGGACGCGGGTTTCTACGGGCATCTGATGCCCGCGGGCGTCTCTCTCACCGACCCCGCCCGGTTCGTCGACCTCGCCCTCTACTACAGCGAGCACGCCCTGCTGTTCGACCTCACGGGCGAACGGTTCGTCGACGAGACCGTCGGGGATCACCTGACCACCATGGCACTGCTGGAGAGACCGCAGGCCCGTGGGCTGCTGGTCGCCGACGCGCGCGTGCACCGGGAATGGATCTCCGCGTCGTACGTGGAGGGCATCCCCGGCGTGGACAAGTTCCAGCTCTGCCATCGCGCGGGCGCCCGCAGCGCGGTCGCCGACAGCCTGGAGGAGTTCGCGTGGATGCCCGAGGAGTGGGGCTACCCGGGCGCCAGGATCCGTGACCGGGTCGAGGAGTACAACGACACCGTCGGCGGGGGCGGCGAGCCGGCCCCCGGGCGGCTGCTCGACCGGCAGCCACTCAACGAGCCGCCCTTCTATGTGATCGAGGCCGCGCCCGCCATCACGTTCACCTTTGGCGGTCTGCTGATCGACGCCGACGCCCGCGCCCTGTCTGCGGACAGCCGGCACCCCGTACCGGGCCTGCTCGTGGCCGGTGCGGACGCGGGCGGGCTCTACCGGCGCGCCTACGCGGGCGGCCTCGCCCCCGCGCTCGTGTTCGGCCTGGCGGCGGCGCGGACCGCGCTGCGCCAGAGCTAGGGCCTACCCGCCTTTCTTCCCGTCTGCCTCTCAGTCCGTCCATCCGTCCGTCGGATCGTGCCGGACAGGCACCAGATCACCCGCACTCCGACAAATCCCGTGCACGAGTCTTGCCCGTCCGGCACCGGAGTGCCTAGCTTACTGAATTGAGTTCACTTTACTAAGCGGCGAGTACCGCGCACCCGGCTTTCGAGCACGTGGCGCGAACACGCCGCACGCGCTTCTCGAAGCTCTTCGAAGAAGGAGGGACCGTGAGTCAGTTTCTGCTGGTCCTGGTCAGCGGCGTGGCCAGCGGAGCCGTGTACGGCCTCATCGGACTCGGCCTGGTCATCATCTATCGGGCCACGGACGTCGTGAACTTCGCGATGGCGTCCCTGGCGACCCTGGGCCTGTACGTGGCGGTCTCGCTCCGGGACCAGGGGGTGGCGACGGTGCTCGGCATCGTCGCGGCCGTCACCATCACCGTCGTGGCGGGCCTGCTGGTGCGCGAAACGGTGATCAGGCCGCTGGGCCAGGGCCAGCTGTTCTCCGCGCTGGTCGTGACGATGGGCGTGTCCCTGGTGGTCGAGAACGTGGCCAGTTCGATCTGGGGCGACGAACCGAAGTCCTTCCCCAACCTGGTCAACGGCACGGTGAGTTGGTCGGGCGCGGCACTGCCGGTCCAGAGCCTGGTGACGATCGCCGTCGCCGCGGTGGCGATGGCCGTCGTGGGCTATCTGTTCGCCCGCACGACGCTCGGCTCCGCGATGCGCGCGGTGGCCGAGAACGCGGAAACCGCGCGCGTCGTCGGGCTCGGGGCGCAGCGCCTGGCCCGGATCGCCTGGGCGCTCGGACTCGGCCTCGCCGCACTCGCCGCGTGTCTGTACGCGCCGAGGTCGGGGCTGGTACCGACCGCCCTCGTCGCACCGCTGTTCCGCGCCTTCGCCGGGATCTTCCTGGGGGGCTTGACGAGCATGTACGGCGCTGTCGTCGGCGGACTCACCGTCGGCGTGCTGGACAACCTCGCGGCGAACTACGCCTCAGCCAGCCTCCGGGACACATTCGTCTTCTCGTTCACTGTTCTCGTGCTGCTGATCCGCCCTCAGGGCATCTTCGGCACCCGCACCTTCCAACGGGTCTGAGGGGTCGTATCCATGGTCTTCAACCGTTCCCTCCTCGCGAAGGCCGCGCTCGGGCCGGCTGCCGGCGCGGTGCTCATGGCCTTCATGGCCTCCGGCGCGATTCCGGCGTACCAGATGTACTCGGTGGCGCTCGCCGCGATCTACACCGTCGTCGTGCTGTCGGTCGGCCTGCTCGCCGGCTGGTCCGGCATCTGGTCGGTGGGCCACCCGGCGTTCTTCGCCATCGGCGCCTACTTCGCCGCGTACGGCAGCGGTCACGGCTGGTCGCTGGAGACGGTGGTCCTGGGAGCAGTGGTCACCGGAACCGTACTCGGCGCCTTCCTCGGGTACGCGGGTGCCAGGTTCTCGATGCTCTACATCGCCCTGCTGACGCTCGCCTTCACCATGGTGACGCTGGAGCTGGTCAACCGCTGGAGCAGCGTGACCGGCGGCGACCAGGGCGTCGCGGTGCTCCAACTGCGCAGCTCCCTGGGCCTGGGCACCCTCGCGGGCGGCAGCACCGAGTCCCAGTACCTCGCGGTCGGCGCCGCGGCCGTGGTGCTCGCGCTGGCGGTACCGGCCGCCGCATCCGGACTGCGGATGCGGCTGGTGGCCGCGAAATCGCATCCCCTGGCGGCCCGTACGATCGGCATCGCGCCCGAGGCGCAGTCGGCGCTGGCGTTCGCGGTGAGCGCCGCGTTCACCAGCTTCGCGGGTGTACTGCTGGGGCTCATCACCGGTTTCGTCAGCCCGGACCCGTTCTCCCTCAACCTCGGCATCGCGCTCATCGCGGCGTGCGTGCTGGGCGGGGTCGGAACCATCGTCGGCGCGGTGGCCGGCGGCGCCTATCTGACCTGGAACCCCTCGCTGTCGTCCGCCGTGGGACTCCCCCAGCCGGTCGTGCAGGGCCTCGTGCTGGTCGGGGTGCTGCTGTTCCTGCCCGGCGGAGTGGTGCCGTTCCTCAGCGCACCCCTGCGGTCGGTGCTCCGGCGTGTGTGGCGACGGCCGGCACCCACGCCCCCGAAGCCAACCCCTGCCGCGGACCTCGCACCGCGGCAACCGGCCACGGCCACAGTCACAGGTGAAGGCGCCGTCGTACTGCGCCTGGAGCACGTGTCGGTCGCGTACGGCGGGCTGAAGGCGCTAGAGGATGCCTCGGTGTCGCTGCGGCAGGACGAGGTCCTGGCCGTGATCGGGCCCAACGGGGCGGGAAAGACAACCCTGTTGAACGCGGTGTCGGGCCTGACCGGCAACGGCCGGGTGAGCGGGACGGTTGATTTCGCGGGCGGTTCCCTGCTCAAGGCGCGGGCCACCGCGCGGCGCCGGCTGGGCATCGGCCGTACCTTCCAGCACGCGGAGGTGTTCTCCGAACTCACCGTCGCCGAGAACGTGTTGTGCACGCGCCGCTGGATCACCGCCCGGGACCGGGCCGACGTCGCGCGGCTGCTCGACTCGGTCGGCCTCGCCGACGTGGCCGACCGACGGCCCGGAGAGCTTCCGTTCGGGCTGCAGAAGCGCCTGGACCTCGCCCGTGCGATGGCCGAGGAACCGAAACTCCTGGTGCTGGACGAGCCGTTCGGCGGCCTGGACGCCGGCGAACGGGCACTGCTGGCACAGCAGATCAGGCGGCTGCACGCACAGGGCACCGCCGTGCTGGTCATCGACCACGTGCTCGACGACCTGTTCTCCGTCGCGCACCGGGTGCTGGCCTTCGACTTCGGCCGCACCATCGGCGAGGGCACCCCGGACACCGTGCTGGACAACCCCGAGGTGCGGTCGTCGTACCTGGGTACGGTCGGTGGCCGGGCCGAGCTGCCCGAGCGGGTCGGTGAGCGGAGCGTGCTGCGGCTCAGCGGGGTCGGTCACACCTACGGCGGCGTGGTCGCCCTGCGGGACGTCGACCTCGACGTACGCGAGGGGGTCGTGCTCGGGATCGCCGGGGCCAACGGCGCCGGGAAGAGCACCCTCGCCGGGATCCTGCACGGCTCGCTGAAGCCCGCGCGCGGGAACAGGGAGACGGGCGGGACCGTCCGTACCAGCCTGGCGCCCGAGGGACGGGCCCTGTTCAAGACGCTGTCCCTGCGGGAGAACCTCGAAGTGGCGGCCTACGCGGCGGGCATCACCGGGGCACCGTTGCGCGAGCGCCTTGCGGAGACCACCGAGTGGCTGCCGCCGCGGCTGCGCGACCGCATGTCCGTGCCGGCCGCCGGACTGTCGGGCGGTGAGCAGCAGATGCTCGCCATCGCCCGCGCCCTGATCGTCAGGCCCGACGTCCTGATCGTCGACGAGCCGGCGCTCGGGCTCGCGCCCGCGCTGGTCGACGAGGTGTACGACCGGCTGGTGCGACTGGCCCACGACGGCCTGACGGTCGTTCTGCTGGAGCAGTTGCTCAGCCGTGCCATGTCCGTCTGCCACGAGGTGGCCGTGTTGCACGAGGGGTCGGTCGCCGCTCAGGGGCGGCCCGGGGACCCGTCGTTCGCCGCCCTCGCCGAGGCGGCGTACTTCAGCGGCGCCCGGGAGACCGCCGCGACCACCGCCCGACTGTGAACCAACCCCGCCACAAAACAAACTGAACTCATGTTGTGAACTGTTGTGAACGAGGTGGACCGTGTTCCGGACAATGAGAAAATTCCACCGCGCCGCGGGAACGACGGCCGTCCTGGCCGTGGTGGCGCTGACCGCCAACGCGTGCGCGGAGCAGGACTCCGCGGGAGCCGGCGGCGACTCGTCGGAGATACACATCGGGGCGTGGCTCCCGACGACCGGCGCCACCGCCTCGTACGGCGTGCCGCAGAAGGCCGGTGCCGAGGCGTACTTCAAGATGATCAACGCGTCCGGGGGCATCAACGGCCGCAAGGTCCGGTGGACCGTCAAGGACAACGCGGCCGACCCGCAGCAGACCGTGCAGATCGCCCGCGAACTCGTCGGCCAGGACAAGGTCGTGGCCATCGTGAACGCGAACGGCACCTCCCAGGCGGAGGCGGCCTTCCCGTTCGTACTCAATCAGTCGAAGGTTCCGGTTCTCAACGAGGTGGGCGGCAACGAGTCCTGGTACAAGCCGCCGCGCCCCGGTCTGTTCGGCACCCAGACCCTCTACGAGGACCAGGCCGCGGCGATCGCGGCGTGGACGGTGCAGGACGGCGCGAAGAAGATCCTCGTCGTGCACAGTGACCCGGCCGCGTTCGTGAACGTGGCCAAGCAGGTCGAGCCCGTCGCGAAGAAGGTGGACCCCTCGGTCGAGGTCGACCGGCTGACGGTCAAGTACCAGACCACCGACTACACCCCGGTGATCAGCAAGGTGAAGGCCGCGAAGACCCAGGCGGTGATCCTGATCCTCACCTCCCCCGAGGCCGCCGCCTTCCTGAAGGAGGCCAAGCTGCAAGGGCTGTCGCTGCCCACCTACGCCTACGCGCCGGTCGCCGCGGAGTCGACGGTCTCCCTCGCCAAGGACGCGGCCGAGGGGCTCAAGGCCGTGCAGCTGGTCAAGGCGCCCTCGGACACCGACCCCGCGGTGAAGGAGTTCCGGACCGCGATGGCCAAGTACGAGCCCAAGCAGCCCGCCGGATTCCTCGCGCTGTGGGGCTGGAGCAACGCGAAGGTGTTCGCGGAGATCGCGAAGACCATCAAGGGGCCCGTCACGGCCGACGCGCTCGACAAGGCGTACGAGAAGGCGACGAAGGTGGACACGGGGGTGTCGCCGGTCATGAACTTCAGCCCGAGCAACCACCTCGGCACCCGCAGCGTGCAGCGAGTGGTCGTGAAGGACGGGGTCTGGACGTCCGAGGGCGACTTCTACACACCGCCGAAGCGCGGCTGAGCCGCCCCGAGGTTCCGGCCGAACCCCGGGGGCGCCGCGCGAGCCGGCTACGCGAGGGTCGCGTCCTTGAGCAGGCCGAGGCGGATGAGGTTTTCGGCCCTGTTCGAGCGACAGGCAGTACTCGGTGCTGATGCCCGCGAGCAGGGCGACCTCCTCGCGGCGCAGACCCGTGACCCGCCGCCGGGCCCCGCCCGGCAGGCCGATGTCCTCGGGGCGGACCCGCTCCCCGCCGGGAGCGCAGGTAGTCGCCCAGCCCGCTCCCGCTTCCTGTTGCTATTCGATCCGCGGTCGGTGTGATCGGCGCGTTGCCCCTGTCCGAGTCACTACCAGGCTGACACCCGGCCACCCGGCCACCCGGTCTACGTCGGAGACGTCCCCACAGGGTCCTCCCGTACATAGCCGCGTTCCTTGTCGACCACGTTGCGCAGTTCCCTGCCCTCGGCCCTGCGGGTCAGGTTGTCGAGGAACAGGTCCGCGAGGTCGTCGCGCCAGCCGGTGACCTCGCCTGCCGTGTGCGGGGAGACGATGACGCCGGGCAGGTCCCACAGGGGTGAGGCGGCGGGCAGGGGCTCGTGGGCGAAGACGTCCAGGGCCGCTCCGGCCAGGCGGCCGTCGGTGAGGTGCCGAACAAGCGCCTCCTCGTCGACGAGTCCGCCCCGGCCCACGTTCACCAGCCGCGCGCCGGGCTTCATCGACGCGAGCACGGACGCGTCGACCATGCCCCGGGTTGCCGCCGTGAGGGGAGCCGCGAGCACCACGTAGTCCGCCGCGGCCAGGGCGGGGCGCAGCCCGGAGAGGGCGTGCACGGTGCCGAAGTCGGGGTCCTCCGCGCACTCCGTACGCCCTACGGCGCTCACCCGCATGCCCACGGCACGGAGCATGCGGGCCACGGCACGGCCGATGGGGCCCGTGCCCCAGACGAGGACGGTCCGTCCGTCGATGCGTTCGCTGTCCCGGGGCCGCCACTCGCGGCGCCGCTGGTGTTCCCAGGTGCCCGGGAAGTCCTTGGCGAGGGCCAGGATCAGGCCGAGTACGTACTCGGCGATGGGCCGGTCGTAGACGCCTCGCGAGTTGGTGAGCAGCACCCGGGGGTTGTCGACCAGGGCCGGGAAGAGCAGGGAGTCGACACCGGCGGCGGCCACGTGCACCCAGTTCGGTGCGCTCGACGGGTCCGCGGGCCAGGCCGCCTCGACGGCCGGGGTGATCGAGTGCCAGCAGAGGAGGGCGTCCGCGCCGGGCAGGAGGTGCGGCAGTTCCTCCTCGGTGGCGTACACCGTGTCCGCGAGGCTTTCGATGCCGGCGGCGTTGTGCGGCAGGATGCCGCGGTGCAGGACGACGAGTCGGTCGGCCAAGGCGGTTCTCCCACGGCGTGAGACGGTGCGGGGGCGGCTGGTACGAGGTACCGCTCCCACCCTCCGGGGGGTGTGGCGGAAGGGTCAATGACCACGGTGTTCTCCCGGGACGGCCGCTGTGGACGGTGTGTCAACCGGTCGGCGGCCACGGAACACACTGTCCACCCGCCGTCTCCCAAGAGAACACCATGTTCATTGACGGTGGATCCACGCTGAACCAGGGTGATGGCCAACCCCGGACCGCTTCGCCCGGCCACCCCGGTGACGACCGGTCCGCACCGCGTACAGCGCTGTGCGCCTTCCCCCCTGAAAATCCCCCCACCCCCGCTTTCCAATGCTTGACGTACGAAGCCTCCTTCGCCCGGTCCCCCTGCCGGCGCGCGTCCCCCTCGTCTTCCCGCGTCCCCCAGGAGCCTCAAGCATGTCTCTGACCTCATCAACCACCGGCGGGGCCTCGTCGCTCGACGACGCGCCCGTCAGTTCCTTCCACCGCCGGATCATGGTGGTCGCCATGGGCGGCCCCTTCTGTGACGGCTATCTGCTCGGAGTGATGGGCGTCGCCCTCGGCCTCATCACGCCCGCACTCGCCCTCGACACCCTGTGGACGGGCCTGATAGCGGCCTCCGTCCTGGTCGGCGTGTTCATCGGTGGCGCGGTCTTCGGCCCGATCACCGACCGGGTCGGCCGTCATCTGATGTACGTCCTCAACCTGGCCACCTTCGTCGTCTTCTCGGCGCTCCAGTTCTTCGTCACCGAGGCCTGGCAGCTGCTGGTGCTGCGGCTGCTCATCGGCATCGCGATCGGCGCCGACTACCCCATCGCCTCCGCCCTCACCACCGAGCTGGTGCCCCGCCGGATGCGCGGCCCGGCCCTGTCCGGCCTGGTCCTCGCCTGGTGGGTCGGGTACGGCGTGAGCTACTGGGTGGGCTGGGCGCTGACCGGCCTCGGCGACGACTCCTGGCGTTGGATGCTGGCCTCCGGCACGGTCCCGGCGCTCATCTTTCTGTTCATGCGGGCCGGTATCCCCGAGTCCCCGCGCTGGCTGGCCTCGCGCGGCCGCATGGACGAGGCGAAGGCCGTCGTCCGCAAACACCTCGGCCAGGAGGTGAGCGACGAGGAGCTGCTCGCGGAGGGCCGCCAGGAGAAGCGCGGCGGCTCCGGGCTCGGAAATCTCGTCGAGATCTTCAAACGCGGCTACACCGTCCCCGTCGTCTTCTGTTCCGTCTTCTGGATCTGTCAGGTCGCACCCGCCTTCGCGGTCCGCTCCTTCCAGCCGCAGATGCTGTCCGCGTTCGGCGTGGGGAGCACGTACGGCGCCAGCGCGCTGATCACCACCATCGCGGTGGCGGGCATCGGGCTCGGCCTGGTGGTCGTCAACCGGATCGGCCGCCGCTCGCTCCTGATCAGCAGCTTCGTGTGCATCAACGTCTCGCTCATCGCGCTGGCGGTCCTGCCGCTGCACTGGGCCTTCGCGGTGGTGGCCCTGTTCGCCGCCTTCCAGTTCTTCGAGGCGGCGGGCAGCGGGCTGCAGTTCGTCTACCCGAGCGAGCTGTTCCCGACCGATCTGCGGGCCACGGGCGTGGGCATCGCCACCGCGATGAGCCGCGTGGGCTCCGCCACCTCCACGTTCCTCCTGCCGATCGCCGCCGAGGACCTGGGCGTACGCGGCACGCTGGGCGTCGCCGTGGCGATCACGCTGGTGGGACTCGTCGTCTCCTACTTCCTCGCCCCCGAGACCAAGGACCTGGGCCTGACCGAGGCCAGCAGCCGGCCCTGAACCCGCTCGCTCCGTCACCACTTCGCCTTCAAAACACCTCAACCGCCGCCCCACACAGAGGAGTTCACTCCATGCGCAAGGTCGTCAGCTTCGACTGCTACCGGACCCTCATCAACTTCGACACCCGGAGCGCCACGCACGAGATCGTCAAGGACCGCCTGGCCGAGTTCGGCGTGGACCCGGACCAGTTCCACCACGACGCGTACGTCATGCGCTTCCAGGGCGTCGTCGACGACTACCGCCCCTACCGCGAGGTCGTCCGCCGCACCCTGCGCAACGTCATGCTGCTGCACGGCCTGGAGTACCGGGACGAGGACGGCGAGGCGCTGATCGAGGCCATCAAGAAGTTCACGCCGTTCCGCGAGGTCCCGGACGCGCTGCGCCGCCTCAAGGGCGAGTACGACATCGCCATCCTCTCCAACAGCGAGGACGACCTCATCTCGTACGCCGTCGACGAGCTCGGCGTGGAGTGGGACTACGTGCTCACCGCCGAGCAGGCCGGAGCGTACAAGCCGCTGCCGCAGGCCTTCGAGTACCTGATGAAGGCCACCGGGCGCGGCCCCGAGGACATCATCCACACCGCGCAGGGCTGGGAGTACGACATCATGCCGACCAAGCGGTACGAGGGCATGCGGCGGATCTGGGTGAACCGGTACGGCTTCCCGGGTTCGGCCGCCTACCAGCCGTACGAGGAGATCAGCGACCTCTCCCAGCTGCCGCCCCTGCTCGGCGTCTGACCTTCTTCGTCGTCTCCTGGTCTCCTCGTCTTCTCGTCCAGCCGCCGTGAAAGGACATCCCGTGAGCGCCACCACGCTCGGTCAGCCCGGCCCGGTCAACGGCCGGATCTCCCACTGGTTCGCCGAACTGCCCACCCCACGCGCCGCGTTGCCCGGTGACCGCGACGCCGATGTGTGCATCGTCGGCGCCGGACTGACCGGACTGTGGACCGCGTACTACCTGAAACTGGCCGACCCGTCGCTGCGGATCACCATCCTGGAGGCCGAGTTCGCCGGGTTCGGCGCCTCCGGCCGCAACGGCGGCTGGGCGTCGGGGCTCGTGCCCGGCGCACGCGACCGACTGGCGAAGCAGTACGGGCGGGACGCCGTGCTCGACTACCAGCGCGTGATGAACGAGGCCGTCGACGAGATCGTCGCCGTGGCCGAACGCGAGGAGATCGACGCCGGCATCGTCAAGGGCGGCACCCTGCGGGTGGCCCGCACCCCCGCACAGGCGACCCGGCTGCGCCACAAGACCGAGGCCGACCACGAGTGGGGCGTGCCCGACGCCGTGATGCTCACACCGGACGAGGCCGCGGACCGCATCCGCGTCGACGGCATGACGGCCGCGGCCTGGACCCCGCACTGCGCCCGGCTGCAGCCCGCCGCCCTGGTCAAGGGGCTCGCCGAGACGGTCGAACGGCTCGGTGTGACCCTCTACGAGAAGTCCCCGGTCACGGCCATCGAGCCCGGCCGGGCGGTCACCGCGCACGGCACGGTCACCGCGCCCGTCGTCCTGCGTGCGACGGAGGGGTTCACGGCCTCGTTCAAGGGGCTGCGCCGCGCCTGGCTGCCCATGAACAGCTCGATGATCGCCACCGAGCCGCTGCCGAAGGAGGTGTGGGAGGAGATCGGCTGGGCGGGCCGCGAGACGCTGGGCGACACGGCGCACGGGCACATGTACGCGCAGCGCACCCCGGACGACCGGATCGCGATCGGCGGCCGAGGTGTCCCGTACCGCTTCGGCTCCCGCACCGACGACGCCGGGCAGGTGGACGCCCGGACCATCGGTCAGCTCACCGACACGCTCTACGCCATGCTGCCGCAGACCACCGGTGCCAGGGTCGATCACGCCTGGTGCGGTGTGCTCGCCGTGCCCCGCGACTGGTCCGCCACCGTGGGACTCGACCGCGCCACGGGGCTCGGCTGGGCCGGCGGCTATGTCGGACACGGTGTGACCTCCACGAACCTCGCCGCCCGCACCCTCACCGATCTGGTGCTCCGGCGCGAGTCCCGGCTGACCCGGCTGCCGTGGACGGGGCACCGCCCCGGCACCTGGGAGCCGGAACCGCTGCGCTGGCTGGGCGTGCGCGGGCTGTACGTGGCCTACGGGTGGGCGGACCGGCACGAGGCGGGTGGGCGTGCCCGTACGTCGCCGATCGCCACGGTCGCGGATCTGATCGCGCGGCGGCCCTGAGGCGTCCCGTTGGTTCTGGCCGCCTCTTCGCCTCGTCCCGTCGCACCGGGCACGTGGTGCCTTCGCGGCCGGCCGTTCCGCGTGGTCGCTCGCGCCACTCCCCGCGCCCTCTACGGGGCGGGGCGCGGCGCTGAGCTGGGCAATCGGGCCTTGCGCCGGTCTGTCTCACCCTTCAGAGTGGTCCGGACATCGTGCCGGATCGGTCGGCACGTCGTCGGACTGGAGCTGCCCCCATGCCGTTCCTCACAGTCGCGGACGTGCTGCGGCTGCCCGTCATCGCCGCCGGTCTGCCCCGGGTGGCGGCGGGCGAGGACCAGCTGTCGCGCACGGTCCGCTGGGTCCATGTCACCGAGCTGCTCGACCCGGCCTCCTTCCTGGAGGGCGGCGAACTCGTCCTCACCACGGGCATGCCGCACCCGGCCGATCCCACCCAACTGCGCGGCTACGTCGACTCGTTGGCGGATGTGGGCGTGGCCGGGCTGGTCGTCGAGCTGGGGCGCCGCTACCAGCACGCGCCGCAGGAGCTGGTCACCGCCTGCCGGGAGCGGGACCTGCCGCTGATCGTGCTGGCGCGCGGGGTGCGGTTCATCGAGGTCACCCAGACCGTCCACGCGCTGATCCTGGACGCGCAGGGCGAGCTGCTGCGCCGAGCCCAGCAGGTGCGCGAGCTGTTCACCTCCCTCACCCTGCGCGGAGCGGACCCGGAGGAGTTCGTGCAGGCCGCGGCGGACCTCACGGGGTGTCCGGTGGTCCTGGAGAACCTCATCCACCACGCGGTGATCTGCCGGACCGCCGGTCCTCCGGACGGGCAGGTCCTGGAGGCCTGGCCACGGCGCTCGCGCACCGCCCCGACGCCGGATCGGGCGGCGGCGAGCGGGCCCGAGGGCTGGCTCGTGGCGCCGGTGGAGGACCGGGGCAGACGGTGGGGGCGGCTGATCATGCTGCCCCACGCGTCCGGCCCGCCGATCGGCCCCGAGCAGACGATGATCCTCGAACAGGCCGCCACCGCCCTCACCCTGGCGCGGCTGACCGGCAGACCCGAGTGGGACCGGCGCGCGCACAGTTCCGTCCTGCTCGATCTGCTCCACTGGCGCTACCGGAGCCGTACCGAGGCGCGGCTGAGGGCCGAGGCGCTCGGCCTGCCCACGACCGGTCACCGCCTCGTCCCGGTCGTCATCGACCACGGGGACACGGCCGACGGCAACACCACGGTGACCGGGCACCTCGCCGCGGAACTGCCCATCTCGGGCGTCAAGGCCCTGGTGGGAGATCTGTCCGAGCACCGGACCGGACTGCTCCTCGCGTTGGCCCGCGCCTCGGCCTGGCAGCCGGTGGTGGAGCGCGTGGGCCGGGATCTGCGCGGCACGTTCGGGGAGGGGCTCGTCGTGGCGGTCGGCCCCGGAGTCACCGAACTGAGCCAGGTCACCCGGTCGTTCCGCGAGGCCGAGCAGATCGCCGACGCGATCGGCCCCGGGACGCTCGACCGCCCCTTCCATGTCGCGTCGGACATCGGTCTGCCGGAACTGCTGTACTCCCTGCGCGACGACGTCCGCGTCCAGCGGTACGTGGAACAGCAGTTGGGGCGCCTCGTCCAGCACGACGCCCGACACGGCAGCGACCTGCTCTCCACCCTGCGCGAATATCTCGTCGCCGCCGGCAACAAGTCGATCGCCGCCAAGCACGTCGGGCTCTCCCGGCAGGCCTTCTACCAACGGCTGCGGACCATCGAGCGGCTCCTGGGCAACGACCTGGAGTCCGGCGCCCACCGCACCCAACTGCACGTGGCCGTCACGGCGTTGGACGTACTCGGCGGTGCTGGTGGGACCGCCCGACCTGCTTCCCTGTGAGTCGCCCGCGGGGGTGAACACCGCTGTCGGCGGACGCGTATCTGATCCCGGAACGGCTCCCACAGCGTGCGTGCGCACGTCGGGAAGAGACGAGGGATCATGACTGAACAGCGGTACCACGTCATCGGAATGACCTGCGGCCGCTGTGCCGACGCCCTGGAGAGCAAAGTCTGCGGGGTGCTGGGCGTCGACCGGGTCGGCATCGACCTCGACACCGGTTCGGTGACCGTGACGGGCGAGGCGCTCGACGGTTCGAAGGTGTGCGCCGCGATCACCGAGGCGGGCTTCGAGGTGGCTGCCGTTCTCTGACAACCGGCCGGCACACCTCTGGTGGCGGTCGGCCCCGCTGGATACGTTCCTCCCATGCCCGCCGAGCCGACCGCCCTGAGCAAGCTCAACGCCGAGGTCGTCCTCCGCTACCTGCGCGTGTTCGAGACACAGGACCTCGACGAGCTCGCGGAACTCGTCGCCGAGGACGTGGCGGTCCATGGCGCCGGGCAGCATGTGCGGGGGCGGCGCTATCCGGAAGGGGCGATATTGAGCCCGGGTCTGTCCAACTGCCGCGTACAGGTGGACGATCTGTTCGCCGCCGAGGACCGGGTGGTCACCGCTTTCACCCTGACGTACACGCACGACCGCACCGGGCGTGACCTGACCATGTCGGGCACCAAGTCCTACCGCCTGAGCGAGGGGCGGATCGTCGAGTTCTGGGGCGAGACCGACCTCTACAGCCTCCTGCGGCAGCTCGGGATCGTTCCGGAGGAGATCCCGCCCTTCTGACGGTGGGCCCGCAGCGCGTCAGGCCGGTCCGCCGGCACGCACCCGGGCCAGTACCTCGCGGATCATGTCGGCGCTGATGGTGAAGTGGTCGCGGGCGATCTCCTCGGCCTTGGCGGGCTCACCGGCCGCGATGGCCTCGTAGAGAGCCTTGTGGTCCCTGCTGGCCCGGTGGAAGTGGGACCGTTCCCCCTTGCCCCAGGGTTCCGCCGGGAAGCCGAGGCTGATCCGGGTCAGCAGGTCCCGGCTGAGCGTGGCGATCTGCGGGTTGTGCGTGGCCCGGCAGATGCTCTCGTGGAACGCGCTGTCGGCGATCTGTTCCTCGCGGGGTGTCGTCGCGGAGAGGTACGCGTCGAGGGCCTCGCGTATCGGTTCGAGGTCCTCGGGCCGCCGGCGCCGGGCGGCCGTGGCGGCCACCATGCCCTCCACCAGCCCCCGTAGATCGAAGAGTTGCTCGAACTCCTCCCAGCGGGGCAGCAGCGTCCGGCGGACCGCGGCCGCCGAGGACTCGCTCCAGCTTTCGCGCACGAACGCGCCGCCGTTGCGGCCGCGGCGGATCTCGATGACACCCACGGCCTGGAGACGTCCGACGGCCTCGCGCACGGTGGGACGGCTCACCCGCAGGAGCTGGGTGAGCTCGCGTTCGGCCGGCAGCCGCTCCCCCGGCAGGAAGTCCCCGACGGCGATCGCCGTGAGCAGCCGGTCGGAGACCTCGTCAACCGCGGACGTCACACGGACCGGGCGCAGGGACGGTGAAGGGGCACCACCGAGGAGGACACGGTCGAGCACCCGGGCGAACTCGTCCCCCGGCTCGGGCGGCTGCGGTGCGGATGTCAGCTGGTCCTCCTCAGGTCGGTCACGGATGCCGGACATGTAAACGCGCGCTGGACACGTAAACACGCAGTTACGTCTTGCCCTGCCCCCGCTAAAAGGTCTTGTGCCCTGACCATTTGCCCAATCAGTATCGCAGCCACCCGTCACACCCATCTCGTTCCAGACAGGGACCGACCGATTCTCGGCCGGTCCGGGAGGCTCCCAGTGGCGATCCCCGAACCGAACCACACCGGAACCGTCGACTTCAACGGCTGGTCCACCTGGTACCGGATCACCGGCGAACCGGGCAAGACACCTCTGGTGGTCCTGCACGGCGGGCCCGGCGCCGGTCACGACTACACGCTGCGCATCGCGGGCATCGGCCGACAGGGCCGGCCCGTGGTGCACTACGACCAGCTCGGCGTCGGACGGTCCACCCATCTGCCCGACCGGGGCGCCGACTTCTGGACCGTCCAGCTCTTCCTCGACGAACTCGACAACCTCCTCAAGGCCTTGGGCATCTCCGACGCGTACCACGTCCTCGGTCAGTCCTGGGGCGGCATGCTCGCCGCCGAACACGCCGTACGGCGCCCGCCGGGACTGCGGAGCCTGGTCATCGCCAACTCCCCCGCGTCCATGGAGCTGTGGCTGTCCGGCGCGGCCGGGCTGCGCGCCGCTCTCCCGCCCGAGGCCCAACGGACCCTGCTCGCCCACGAGGACGCCGGGACCACCGACCACCCCGACTACCACGCGGCGGAGCAGGTCTTCTACGAGCGCCATGTCTGCCGCCTGGTCCCGACCCCGCCCGAGGTCCAGGCCACCTGGGACAACATCGAGGCCGACCCGACCGTGTACCACACGATGAACGGGCCGAACGAGTTCCACGTCGTCGGAACCCTCAAGGACTGGTCGGTCATCGACCGGCTGCACCTCGTCGACGTCCCGACACTGCTGGTGTCCGGGCGGTACGACGAGGCGACTCCCGAGACCGTCCGTCCCTTCGCCGACCACATCCCCGATGTGCGCTGGCACTTCTTCGAGCACTCCAGCCATATGCCGCACGTCGAGGAGGAGGAGCTCTACCTCCAGGTCGTCGGCGCGTTCCTCGACTCGACCGACTGACTCGGCCAGATCCAAAGGCCGACTCGACTCGCCGCCCCGCCCCGCTGTCTCCACCGTTCGATCCACCCACGGGAGTCCGGATGTCCCGCAGCACCAGACGCACCGCCCTCGTCGCCGCCACCGCCGCCCTCGCCCTCACCGCCGCCGCCTGCTCGTCCTCCGACGACGGCAGCGCCTCCGGCCCGACCTCGTCCTCCTCCGGCTCCGGGTCCTCCGCCTTCCGGCCGGAGCACAAGGGAGGCACCCTGCGGATGGTCGCCCACGCGGCCGCCGGCAGCCTGGACCCGCAGGTGAACTACACACTCCAGTACTGGCAGCTGTACCAGTCGATGTACGACGGTCTGCTGGCGTTCAAGAAGACCGGCGGTCAGCAGTCGTTCACCGTCGTACCGGACCTGGCCACGGCCATGCCCAAGGTGACCAACGGCGGCAAGACGTACACCTTCACCCTGCGCAAGGGCATCAAGTTCTCCAACGGGAAGGCCCTGACCACCGACGACGTGGTCGCGTCCTTCCAGCGCATCTTCAAGGTCTCCAGCCCCACCGCGGGCACCTTCTACAACGGGATCGTCGGCGCGGACGCCTGTATCAAGAAGCCCGCGGACTGCACGCTCGACAAGGGCGTCGTCGGCGACGCGTCGGCAGGCACCGTCACCGTCAACCTCACCGCCGCGGACCCGGAGTTCCCGTACAAGCTGGCCGTCCCGCATGCCAGCGTGCTGCCGAAGGGTTCGCCGGCCAAGGACGCGGGCACAAAGCCACTGCCGACCACCGGTCCGTACATGGCGGCCTCGTACGATCCGAACCGGGCGCTCAAGCTGGTCCGCAACCCGCACTTCAAGGAGTGGTCGCGGGAAGGCCAGCCCCAGGGCTATCCCGACAAGATCGACTACACCTTCGGGCAGACCGTCGAGTCCGAGGTCACCGCCGTCCAGAACGGCCAGGCGGACTGGATGTACGATCCGCCGCCCGCCGACCGCCTGAACGAGATAGGCACCAAGTACGCCTCACAGGCGCACGTCAACCCGCTGACCGCGTTCTGGTATCTGACGCTCAACGTCAACTCGGCGCCGTTCGACAACAAGTTGGCGCGCCAGGCCATCAACTGGGCCGTGGACCGCGAGGCCGTGGTCCGGCTGTACGGCGGCAAGAACCTCGCCTCTCCCGCGTGCACCATCCTGCCGCCGGGCTTCCCCGGGCACGTCGACTCCTGCGACTACACCAAGGGCGGCGGGAAGACCTGGTCGGCCCCGGACCTGGCCAAGGCCAAGGAACTGGTCAAGAAGTCCGGTACGGCGGGGCAGGAGGTCGGCATCGTCGTTCAGGACGACGAGGTCAACAAGTCGATCGGCCAGTACCTGCAGAGTCTGCTCACCCAGCTCGGCTACAAGGCCACCCTCAAACCGCTGTCGGGCAACATCCAGTTCACGTACATCCAGAACACCAAGAACAAGGTGCAGCTCGCCCTGACGTCCTGGTACCAGGACTATCCGGCGGCCTCCGACTTCCTCAACGTGCTGCTGTCCTGCGCCTCGTTCCACCCGGGCAGCGACTCCAGCATCAACATCTCCGGCTTCTGCGACAAGGGCATCGACGCGCGGATGCGGACCGCGCTGAAGACCGGACAGACCGATCAGAAGAGCGCCGACCAGCAGTGGGGCACGATCGACCAGGACATCATGAAGGAGTCCCCGGTCGTCCCGGTGATCAACCCGAAGATCATCGACTTCACGTCGAAGCGCGTCGGCAACTACCAGTTCAGCAAGCAGTTCTACATGCTCGTCGGGCAGTTGTGGGTCAAGTGAGCCGCGCCGTGGCCCCGTTGCCCACCACCGAGGCCCGGCGCTCGCCGGGCCCCTGGCGGACCGCCGTCGCCGACCTGTCCCGCAACAGGCCGGCGACGGCCGCGGCCGTCGTCCTGCTGATCGTCGTCGTGGTGTGCCTGTGCGCCCCGCTGTACGCGGACCACATCGCCCACACCGACCCGTTCCAGTCCCATGTCTCCGGCACCACGGTCGTCGACGGAAAGACCGTGCCGGTACTCACCCCGAGCAGTACCGGCCTCGGTCTCGGCGTCACGCCCATCGGGCCCACCTGGGACACCGCCCACTACTTCCTCGGCTCCGACAACCAGGGCCGCGACGTCATGGCACGGCTGCTCTACGGCGGCCGCACCAGCCTGTTCATCGGGGTCACCGCGGCCCTGCTGACCGTCGTCATCGGTACGGCCGTCGGCGTCCTCGCCGGCTACGCGGGCGGTGTCGTGGACGCCGTCATCTCCCGGATCCTGGACGTCATCTGGGCGTTCCCGGTGTATCTGCTGGCCATCTGCCTGTCGGTGGTGCTGCTCACCGACGGACTGCGGCTCGGTCCGGTCACGGTGGACGCGGGGAGCCTGTGGCTGCCCGTCGTGATCATCGCGGCGATCTACGTCCCGTACGTCGCCCGGCCCCTGCGCGGCCAGGTACTGGTGCTGCGCAACAAGGAGTTCATCCAGGCGGCCATCGGCTCGGGCGCGCCCGCCCTGCGCGTCATGCGCCGGGAGGTGCTGCCGAACGTCGTGCCCACGGCGATCGTCTTCCTGCCGCTGATGACCGCGCTCGCCATGCTCACCGAGTCGGCGCTGTCGTTCCTGTCCGTCGGGGTCCAGCCGCCCGACGCGAGCTGGGGCACGATCATCGAGGACGGCCTGGGACTCCTCTACACCCGGCCCGCCGTGACCATCGCCCCGGGACTGCTCATCGCGCTGACCACGGTGGCTCTCAACGTCCTGGGCGACGGCGTGCGTGACGCGCTCGACCCGAGCGCCCGGCTGCGCGGAGGGGTGTGACCCATGCTGTACTTCGCCCTCCGGCGCTTCCTGTCCGCCCTGTTCGTCATGTTCGCGATCAGCGTCCTGGTGTTCCTGATCTTCTTCGCGACCCCCGGCGTGGACCCGGCCGCGCGGATCGCGGGCCGCAACGCCGATCCGGCCACGCTCGCCCAGGTGCGGCACTCCTTCGGGCTGGACCGGCCGATGCCCGTCCGCTACCTGCTGATGATGCAACACCTGCTGATCGACCGGGACTTGGAGTCGTTCGTCAACCGCGGTTCCCGCGTCGTCCCGCAGATCGTCCAGGCGATGCCCGTGACCCTGTCGCTCGTGGTGGGGGCGGCCGTCATCTGGATGACCGTGGGCATCGTGATGGGCACCGCCGCGGCGGCCCTGCGCGGCACGCTCGCCGACCCACTGATCATGCTGGTCGGCGTGGTCGGCGTGTCCCTGCCGGCCTACTGGCTCGGCGAAGTCGTCAACCTGGTCACCCAGAACCGGCTTCACGACACGGTGTTCTCCTGGGTGCCGCCACCCGGATACGTCGAACTGGGCCATGACCCCGGCCAGTGGGCGCTGCGCATGCTCTTCCCCTGGCTGACCCTGGCGCTGCTGTACGCCGGGATCTACGCCCGGCTGCTGCGCGGCGAGGTCGTCACCGCGCTGGGCGAGGACTACGTACGCACCGCCCGTGCCAAGGGTCTGTCCGAGCGGCGCATCCTGGTCCGGCACGCCCTGCGCTGCTCCCTCATCCCGATCGTCTCCCTGTTCGGCCTGGACTTCGGCGCGCTCGTGGGCGGCGCCGCCCTGCTCACCGAGGTCGTCTTCGGACTGCCGGGCGTCGGCAAGCTCACGTTCGACGCCCTGCAGAACCTGGATCTGCCCGTGATCATGGGCACGGTCCTGTACGCGGCCTTCTTCGTCGTCCTCGCCAACGCCCTGGTGGACATCCTGTACGCGCGACTCGACCCGAGGGCCCGCCATGCCTGATCAGCCAGTCAAGGAACTGCCCGGCCAACCCCTGCTGGACGTACGCGACTTGAGGGTGACCTTCCGTACCCGCCGAGGCTCTGTCACGGCGGTCGACGGTCTCTCCCTCTCGGTGGCTCCCGGCGAGATCCTGGGCGTGGTGGGCGAGTCGGGCTCCGGCAAGAGCGTGTCGATGCTGGCCGTCCTGCGCCTGCTGACCAACCCGAACGTCACGGTCTCGGGTCAAGTCCTCTTCCGTGGCCGCGACCTGCTCGCTCTCCCCGACAAGGAGATGCGCGCGGTGCGGGGCCGGGAGATCGCCATGGTCTTCCAGGACCCGATGACCGCGCTGACCCCCGTCTACACCGTGGGCTGGCAGATCGCCGAGCAGATTCGGGCCCACGAGCAGGTGTCCCGCAAGGCCGCACGGGCCCGCGCGGTGGAGCTGCTGTCCGACGTCGGCATCCCCGACGCGGCCTCGCGGGTGAACGCCTACCCGCACGAGTTCTCCGGCGGTATGCGGCAGCGCGCGGTCATCGCGATGGCCCTCGCCTGCGGCCCCTCACTGCTGATCGCCGACGAACCGACCACAGCCCTGGACGTGACCATCCAGGCGCAGATCCTGGACCTGATGCGGGAGTTGAACGCACGCGGCTCCGCCGTGGTGCTCATCACGCACGACATGGGTGTGGTCTCCGAGATCGCCGACCGGGTCCTCGTCATGTACGGCGGACGCGCGGCCGAGGAAGGCCCTCGCCAGGCGGTGTTCCACGGCCCCCGCCATCCGTACACCTGGGGACTGCTCGACTCGGTCCCGCGCGTCGGCGGAACCCGGCTGCGACGGCTGCCCACCATCGCGGGCATGCCGGTATCGCCGGACAGCCTCCCCGAGGGCTGCGCGTTCGCGCCTCGCTGTCCGGCACGTCACGATCGCTGCGAGGAGCGCCCCGAACTCGCCGCGGGCAACGCCAACACCGCACACCGCGACGCCTGTTGGCTGCCACCGGACGACCGCGCGGCGCAGCGTCTCGCGGCCCGGGCAGGCCCAGAGGCCGGCGCAGGAGCACAGAGGACGGACGAGACGGACAGGGAGATGGCGCCGTGACAGCCCTCGACACAGCGGCAGCGGACGACGACACCCGGCCCGGCGGCGACGTACTGCTGCGCGCCACGGACGTCACCAAGCACTACACCCTGCGCGCCGACTCGCTCGCCCGGCACCGCAAGGTGCTGCGAGCCGTGGACGGAGTCTCGCTGGAGGTACGTGCCGGGGAGACACTCGGCATCGTCGGCGAATCGGGCTGCGGCAAGTCCACCCTCGGCCGCTGCCTGGTCAGGCTCACCGACCTCACGAGCGGCCGGGTCGAGTTCGACGGCCAGGACATCAGCACGCTGTCCGCACGCCGCCTGCGTCCCGTACGCCCCGGCATGCAGCTGGTCTTCCAGGACCCGCAGGCCTCGCTCAACCCCCGGCGCCGTGCCGGTGACATCGTCGCCGAACCGCTGCTCATCCACCGCTACGGGGACGCCGGCGCCGTCCGGAAGCGGGTCGCCGAGCTGTTCGACGTCGTGGGGCTCGCCACGGCACACCTGGACCGGTACCCGCACGAGTTCTCCGGCGGCCAGCGCCAGCGCATCGGCATCGCACGCGCGCTCGCCACCGACCCGAAACTGATCGTCGCCGACGAACCGGTGTCCGCCCTCGACGTGTCGATCCAGGCCCAGGTGCTGAACCTCTTCGCCGATCTCCAGGACGAGTTCGGGCTGACGTATGTCTTCATCGCCCACGACCTCGGAGTGGTCCGGCACGTGTCGGACCGGATCGCCGTCATGTATCTCGGCGAGATCGTCGAACTCGCCGAAACCGAGGAGCTGTACGCGGCCCCGGCCCATCCCTACACCGAGGCCCTGATGTCCGCGGTCCCGGAGATCGACGACGGCACCGACGCGGCGGCGGCCGGATCGCGCCGGGAACGCATCGTCCTCAGCGGTGATGTGCCCAACCCGGTGGCCAAGCCGACCGGTTGCACGTTCCACACCCGCTGCCCGTACGCCCGGGAGCGCTGCGCGGTGGAACGTCCCCCGCTCACCCGGACCGCTTCGGGCCGTCAGGCCGCCTGTCACTATCCGCTGGTGGGCTGAGGCTTCGAATGGTGGGCCGAGATTTCGAACCTCACGGCCCTGTCCAGCGGAAACGGCGCCTTTCACCCTAACGAAGTGCCGGTGCCCGACGACCGGACGAGCGGGGCCGATCGTCCACTAGCTTCCTTCCCCTGACACCAGGGGACATAGGAGCGACGTGGCCGGAGTGAGCCTCCCGGAACATCCGTACAGCCGCACGGAGGCGACCCGGCTGTTGTGCGCCGGCGTCTATCAGGACGCCGGCTTCCGACGCCGGGTCATCGATGAACTCGTGGATCACCAGGAGCGGCCGGTGGCCCCTCCGCTGGGGGTCGACGTTCTGCCCGTACTGGCCCATGCCCTGCGTGTCACCCGGCAGGAGGCGCGCACGGCAGGGCTGATGCTGATTGCCTGGCTCGGCTTCTTCCTCTCCGACGTCGTGATGTTCTGGGACCGCGTCGCGGACAGTTGGGGCGACGGGGCCGAGGTCGGCTTCGGTGACGTGTTCACCGCGTTCTACACCGGCGACGAGAAGCTCACTGCCGGAATGCCCCTGCCGTGGTTCCAGTTCTACGCGTTCGTCACCCTCGGCCTCTGGTTCGCCCATGCCGTGAAGACGCAGAGTTCCGAAGGGCGTCAGGCGGGCCTCCCCGACCCGGTGGCCAAGGCGGCCGAGGGCCTCGGCCGCACGGTGACGTGGTGTGCGGCGATGTTCGCCCTCTTCTACTGGTACTGGTACGTGGCCGGGGTGCTCCAAGGCACCGTACAGACGCCCTACCCGCTGCTGTTTCCGCTGCTCATCGCGTTGATCGCATGGTGGCACCAGGCCACTCAGCGCCGGTCCCTGTGCCGCTGGCTGTCGCGCTGGACCTTCCAGAAGACGGCTCAACCGGAGCTGCCCGCAGGGCCGTTGTACGAGGATCTGCTCGCCAACATTCAGCGCGAGCAGAAGGCCAAACTGACCCTCTACGAAGCGGACAGCCCCTTCGTCGGACTGGGCACACGGCGTCGGGCCTGGTCCTTCGCGATGGAACTGCGCAAGCGCTCCGGGCCGCCGGCCGGGTCAGCCGCCCCGGCCGACCCCGCCTCGAACGGAGCGTTGATCCCGCACCAGGACAAGGGACCGCTCACCGCCGAGCGCGCACTCGCCATGATCGAGCCCCAGTTGCTGCGACTGCGCGACTCGGCCGCACACACCGGGAAGGACCGGCTCCGCGAACTGGAGATCGACCGGTTCGTCTATCTGCCGGGCGGTGTCGGCCGTGACGAGGAACTGCACGTCGGCGGCAGCCCGGACGCGAGCACGACGGCGGCGGGCGGACCCAACAGTGGCGGTCCGACCGTCTACGACCCCGTCCAGGTCGCCGCCCACTTGAAGGAAGCCGTCGACGAGGGCGGCGAGGGGCGGCGCGTGTTCCTGCGCGTCCGCATCGGTGCCTGGCACGAACAGGTCGTGGTGACGGTCCTGGTCCGCGTGCACACCCAGGGCGGCATGCTCGTGCTGGAGGTCTCACCGTACGTACTCGGCCCGGTCCGCAAGGACTTCAGGAACGTGGACGCCCTGGTGGACCAGCTGCCCGAGGGCTGGGCGCGCGGCGCGGTACGTGCCCTCGGCCACGGTCCCGCGACCGGTGTGAGCGCGGGCATCAGCGCCTTGAAGACCGTCTCCAGGGAGCTCAGCACCGGCTGGACCACCCGCGAACCGGCCCCCGACGTGCCCCGGGTCTCGCTGCGTCAACTGACCGCCGCCTCCTGGTTGTCGCCCTATCAGGAGATGGACGTCACCCGGTACATCAAGACCGTCGAGGAGCGCATCGTGAACGGCGTGCGCCAGGCGCTCCACACCCACGGCTACCAGACCGAGCAGTTCGAGCAGCACGTCTACCAGGTCAGCGGTGGCAGCGTCTTCGTCCAGGCGATGTCCGGCGGCTCCGTCGCCACCGGCCCCAACGGCAGCGCCACCTCGCACAACACCGCCCCCGCACCGGCGCACGGCACACCGAGCACCGACCCCAGCTAGGTACCGGACCCCAAGGACCCCAGCACATGAGCGACACAGGACACCCCACCCCCGGCCGACCGACACAGGACGGCGGTGCCGGCGGCGTGCACATCGGCTCCATGAGCGGCGGCTCGATCGCGACCGGCAGCCATGGCAGCGCGTACTCCGTCAACCAGACGACGGCGGAGCCGGACGTACGGCACGCCGAACTGCTCCAGGCGATTCGCGCCCTCCGCGAAGCCCTGCCTGCGCGGGAGCGAAGCGCCGACGACACCACCCTCGACGGTGAACTGGCCGACGCGGAGGCCGAGATCACGCGCACCGGAGCCGCCGGGCCGGAACGCCTCAGCCGCCTGCTGACGGGCGTACGCGGCTGGCTGGGATCGCAGGCCGCTGCCGCCGGAGCCATCGCTTCGGCGACCGCCGTCGTCCAGGGCATCGCCCAGCTCCTCGGATGACCGGCGCGATGACGACGGGCGGTGGCAGGCAGCAGATGACGGGCTCGGGACGGCGACAGGGAGGGCCGCGGCGATGAGGGTGTTCGACACCGAGCGGCAGGAGTGGGGCGGTTCCCGGCGCGAACGTCTCTTCCACACCGACCAGTACCTGGACGTGCCGCGGCAGAAGACCGTCCGGCAGCAGACGGGGATCGTGCTCGCGGTCGCCGGGCTCGCCTTCGGCATCTGGGCACTGGCCTGGAAGGACGAGCCGGAACCGTACAAGGAACCCGCCGCCACCGGGCAGGACTCCTCGGAGACGACCTCGGGCGGAAGCGGAGACGACGTGCCGTCGGACGGGTCGCCCTCGCAGGACACGACCTTCGAGTCGTCGACGGCCCTTCCCGAGGACTACGAGTCCTTCCAGGATGTCGCCGGGTATCGGGTGGCGCTTCCGAAGGGCTGGGAGCGCAAGAGCCGGTCCTCGCAGTACGGCATCGACATCGTCGACTACCGCAGTCCGGACGGCACCCGACGGCTTCAGGTCTTCCAGGTGATGGAGACCTCCCCGTACTCCTCCTTGCAGGCCGCGCAGATCGAGGCGGAGAAGCTCGACGGCTACGAACCGGTCGCCATGGAGGAGGTCCCGAGCGCCGTGGGGCAGGCGGCCGAGCACGAGTACCGGGCCGACGAGATCGCGGGCGAGCTGGGCGGCGGCGGCACCCGGCACGTCATCGACCATCGCTTCGAGGCGACGGACGGCGAACGGTACGCACTGGTCGCGTACGGCTCCGAGGCCGACGGGACCGAGGACGAACGGGAGCTCGTGGACACGGCCCTGCTCTGGTTCTGCCCACCCGGGACGCAGTGCGACGACCCGGTCGGCTGACCGGGTCGTCGGCCGACCGGCCCGGTCAGAAGATTCCCTGTCCGGGGACGAGGTTCCCGCGCGGGTCGTACGTCTTCCTCGCGGCGGCGAACCGGGGCCAGGCGGACCCGAAGTGCCGTCGCCAGTCGGCCCGGTCGAAGGGCACGGAGCCGACCGGGTACTGGGTGCCGCCGGCCGCGCGGACCAGGTCGTAGGCGGACCGGTTGGCCGCCAGCAGTCGCCGGACCGACTCCGTGTCGTCGGGAGGAGTGGTCCGCAGGATCGCGAAGAGGTAGGGCACGGGGTCCTCGGGCATGCGCAGCAGCGGGGTCCGCAGGCGTTCGCGCACCAGTGGGTACAGCAGCACCACGCCGCCCGGACCCACGTCGTCCGGGGTGAGCGCGTCCAGGAGCCGGCCTGTCACCTCGGCAACCTTCCGGCCGGGCACGAGCAGGTTGAGCCATGGATGGGCGTACGCCCACAGCCCGGCTTCCTTGAGGGCGGCGACGGCCGGGGCGAGCCGGTCGAGGAAGTCGTAGTACGGGATATTCGTGATTTCCGCACCGGACGGGTCGTGTCGCAGACCCCGCAGGAGCGCGGTGTCGTCGGGAACGTCTCCCGCGGGAGGTCCGTAGGCGACGGCCTCGATGACGTATCCGCGGAAGGCGCCCGTGGCATCCGGAACGATCTGCCCCTCGACATAGGAGAACCGTCGGTCGCTGACGAGCAGGCGCTGGTCCTCCACGAAGGTCCGCAGATCGTCGTACGGCAGGAGGTAGTGGCGTACGGTCTCGGGCGCGCGGACCAGTCGTACGGTCGCGCCGACGACCACGGCGCACTGGCCGAGGCCGGCGAGTACGGCGAGGAACAGGTCTTGGTGGCGGGTCGGGGAGCAGCGCAGCAACTCCCCCGCGCCGGTGACGACTTCGAGCTCCAGGACGTTGTCGACCTGGGCGCCGTGGCGGTGGGTCTGGCCGCCGAGGCCGCCGACGGACAGCGTTCCACCGACGGAGAGTTCGAGGTAGTCGGTGAAGACGGGAGGGGTCAGGCCGTGGACGAGGGTGGCCTTGGCGACGTCGCTCCACTTCGCGCCTGCGCCGACCCTGACGCCGGTGCTGCCGGGGCCGATGGACTGGACGGCGTCGAGCGGAGCGGTCTCGACGACGAGGCCGCCGGCGACCTGTGCCTGGCCGTTCGTGGCGTGGCCCTGTCCGCGTGGGGCGACCGGGATTCCGCGCCTGTCGCAGAACCGCACCATCGCCACGACGTCCGCGACGGAGCCCGGCCGCAGCACGGCGGCCGGGCGGCGGTGCACGATGTGGCCGAAGTCGTCGGCGGCGGCGCTCAGCGCGGCCTCGTCGGTGTGGAGGGTTCCGTCCAGGTCGGGGATGCCGTGCAGCGGCCCGTCGGTCGGGGTCACCGCCCAGCTGCGGGTGAAGGGGTCGAAGCCGATCACCGCGGTTCCGGCGGCGGCCAGGCCACGCAGCACGGAACGTCGGGGCGGTCTGCGGGACATGCGCTCCTCCAGGGGGAAGGACACGGTGAACCGGTCAGAAGCCGCCCACTCTAGAGCCGTTGGCGCGCGAGGACACGGCCCCGCGCCGGTGCTCCCCGGGCTTCGTTCGGGTCGGGCGTTCACCGGCGCCGTCCGCCGTCGGGGCTCGTGGCGTGCGCGACTCAGGCGCGGGTCTCGCGCGGCGCGGCCGTCGTGCCCCGGACCTCCAGCACCGGCGTGCTGAGGACGACCTCGGCGGGACGGGCGGGGTCGGCGATGCGGTCGAGGAGGCACTGGGCGGCGCGGCGGCCGACGTCGTGGCCGGCGCTATCCACGGTGGTCAGCCACAGGTGGCGCAGACGTGCGAGGTATGTGTTGTCGTAGCCGACGAGGGAGAGGTCGTGCGGCACGCGGAGGCCGAGTTCCTCGGCGGCCGACAGGGCGCCGACACAGGCGATGTCGTTGAAGGCGAAGACGGCGGTGGGCCGTTCGCCGGCGCTCAGCAGCCGGACCGTGGCCCGGTAGCCGCCCTCCTCGGTCAGGTCGCCCTGTTCCACGACGGCCGTGTCGGCCAGTCCGTGTTCGCGCATGACCGTCTCGAAGCTGCGGCGGCGCAGCTCGCCGACCATGCCCTGTCCCGCGATGTGGGCGATGCGCCGGTGGCCGAGCGCGATGAGGTGCTCGGTGGCGAGCCGGGCGCCGAGTTGGTCGTCGTTGGCGACGAGGTCGACGTGCGGCAGTACGGGTTCGCGGGCGCCGGCGACGACGGTGGGCACCCGCGTGGCGGCCGTGCGCAGCGCCTCGGGGCCCGGCAGCGTGCCGACGGCGATCAGGCCGTCGACCCGCAGGTCCGTGAAGGCGCGGGTGAGGTCCTCGCCGAGGCGCAGGTTGAGGTGGCCGTCGGCGAGGAGCATGCGCAGGCCGTGGGCGTGCAGCAGGGAGTTGAGGCCGTCGAGCAGTTCGACGAACCAGGGGTTGCGCATGTCGTTGAGGAGCACGCCGACCGTCCGGGTTCGTCGCTCGCTGAGGCTGCGCGCGGCGGCGTTGGGCCGGTAGCCGAGCTCCTCGACTGCGGCCAGCACGGCCTGCCGTTTCTCGGGGCGCACCTGGTCGGATCCGCGCAGCACGAGCGAGACCAGGGATTTCGACACTCCGGCCCGTTCGGCGACGTCGCGGATCGTCGGTGGTCTCATGAAATGGACCGTTCCACAGGGATCGATGGCTTGTCAAAGGGTTCCGAGGGGCTCTGAGGGGCTTGACACGTGCGGGAACGGGCCTTCAGTGTGAACCGGAAGAGTTCTGGACCGGTCCAAAGAAGGGCAGTCATGGTGAGTACGCTCGGCGTCGCCGTCGTGGGGTTCGGCTGGATGGGGCGGGTGCACACTCTGGCGTACGCCCGTGTGCCGCACCACTTCCCCCAGCTGCCCGTGCGGCCCGAACTGGTCGCCGTGGCCGACGAGGTGCCCGGCCGGGCCGAGGAGGCCGCCGGGCAGTACGGCTTCGCGACCGCGGCCCGGGACTGGCGCGAGGTCGCCGCCGACCCCCGGGTCCAGGCGGTGAGCATCGCCGCCCCGAACTTCCTGCACCGCGAGATCGGCGTCGCGATGGCCGAGGCGGGCAAGCACATCTGGATCGAGAAGCCGGTCGGCCTCACCGCCGAGGACGCACGGGCCGTCGCCGGCGCCGTCACGAAGGCGGGCGTGCAGGGCACGGTCGGCTTCAACTACCGCAACGCGCCTGCCGTGGCGGCGGCCCGCGAGCTGATCACCTCCGGCGAGATCGGCACGGTCACGCATGTCCGTATCCGTCTCTTCAGTGATTACGCTGCCCATCCCGAGGGCGCCCTGACCTGGCGGTACGAGCGTGAGCGCGGCGGCAGCGGAGTGCTGGGTGACCTCGCCTCGCACGGTGTGGACCTGTCCCGCTTCCTGCTCGGCGAGATCGCGTCGCTGGCCGCCGACACGGCCGTCTTCGTCCCCGAGCGCGCCCGACCCACCGGCGCCACCGCGGGCCACACCCGCTCGGCGGGCGGCGAACTGGGCCCGGTGGAGAACGAGGACTACGTGTCCTGCCTCCTGCGCTTCGCGTCCGGCGCCCGCGGTGTCCTGGAGGCCTGCCGGGTCTCGGTCGGCGAGCAGAACAACTACGGCTTCGAGATCCACGGCACCAAGGGCGCGGTCTCCTGGGACTTCCGCCGCATGGGCGAGCTGGCCGTCAGCCGGGGCACGTCGTACCAGGACCAGCCGGTCAGCACGCTGTACGTGGGCCCCGGGCACGGCGAGTACGCCGCCTTCCAGCCGGGCTCGGCCAACAGCATGGGCTACGACGACCTCAAGGTCATCGAGGCCTACAACTTCCTTCGCTCGATCACCGAGGGCACGGCGTACGGCGCCACGGTCGAGGACGCCGTCCACAGCGCGGCCGCCCTGGACGCGATGTCGCGCTCCGCCGAGAGCGGGACCTGGGCGAGTCCCGCGTAAGGACCGAAGGCCGCTTGAGGACCGAGGCCCGCACCTACGAGGTGTGGCGGGTGAACAGCCCGTGGAAGCCGAAGGGGATGGCGTGCGGCACGTCCGCACGCGCCAGCACCTCGTACGTGCGGGCGTCCAGCACCAGCAGGAACGACGAGCCCCGCGCCGAGTCGAGGACCACCGACAGCACGACGCCGTCGTCCTCGCCCTCCGCGCCGGGCGCGGCCGTCGGTGCCGCCACGAAGACCGGCTCGCCCGGGTAGCAGCCCTCCTCGGACCACTTCAGCGCGTGGCCCGCCGTCACGTCGACCTTCACGAGCTGGTTGAGGAAGTCGTCGCCGCTGCGGTCGCGGGCGCCCACACCGTACGCGTAGCGGTAGTCGACGCCGTTGTGCCGCTCGTACGCGATGCGCGGCAACTCCAGTGCCTCCTCGGACAGCCGCCGCACCTCGACCTCGCCGCTGCCGAGACCGATGCGGTAGCGGGTGGGCAGCGCGAACGGGATCGCGTCGCCCGCGCGCAGCCGGTCCAGGTACAGCGTGTCGATGATCGAGGCATCCTCGTACGAGCACATGTCGAGGACGATGTCGTCGCCGTCGTCGAAGGCGTTGATGTGGTGGAACGCGAAGAACGCGGGCCCCTCGTACACACCGCGCACCGAGCCGTCGCGCAGGTCCATGACCGTGAAGCGGGTGCCGCGCTCCGGCTCCCAGCGGTAGTTCTCGATGAACGGCCGGCCGCTGAGCACGATGCTCATCGGGTTCACCACGAGCGGGAACTCCGCGAGGACCGCGTACCGGCGCGTGATCGCGAAGCTGTGCATGTAGGAGGGGCGGGCGATCCGGTGGGTGCCGATCAGCTCGCGGGCCGTACCCGTGGCCTGCTGGCGGTAGACGCGGTACTCGCTGGTGCGCGAGAAGTGCAGCAGGTAGTTGACCAGGTCGCCGGTGGTGGGGTCCTGATGCGGGTGGGCCGTGGTCAGCTGGCCGCTCAACTCGTCCTCGTAGCCGACCACTCCCGCGGTCGCGAGCGTGTCCCGGTCGAAGGCGACCGGAATCGGCGTCTCGGTCAGCGCCACGAAGCGGTCGCCGAAGCGGGTGATGTTGACGTTCGCGTTCAGGGTGGGCCTGCGCGAGAAGCGGGTGAAGAAACGCGCGAACAGTGACCGGCACGGGTCGGTCGCGAACTCGGGGTAGGCGATCGTCCCCGACTCGACGGCGCGTCGGGAGGCGGTGTCGAGGAACCTGTTGGCGTAGGAGATCTTCCCGCCGTCGATGGTGAAGCGGTGCAGCATCGCCTGCCCGTCGAACCAGTGCCGCAGGGAGCGCTCCCCCGCGTCGTAGCGCGCGGGGCCGTTGCGCAGCAGGCTCCCCTCCAGCCAGCCGGGCAGCGCCCCTTTGACCGGAAGCTCTGCGACTTCGGCCTCGTCGTGCAGCCCCTGAAACCCGGCCGTGAAACCCGGTGTACTCATGGTCGCCTCCCGACATGCCACAGTGGACTGTGCTCTTCATTTCATGGCACACCGTCCACAGTGGAATGTCAAGGGAAGAACGGGATGGCCGACCTCAACCCCACCGCGGCTTCGCTGCTCGGTTTCCTGCACGGCGGGGAAGCCAGCGGGTACGAGCTGGTGCACACCGCCGAGCAGCTCATCGGCGACTTCTGGACCCTCACCCGGAGCCAGGTCTACCGCGAGCTCACGGCCCTCGCCGGACGCGGGCTCGTCGAGGCCGGGCCCGCGGGCCCCCGGTCGCGGCAGCCCTACCGGCTCACCGACGAGGGCCGGGCCGCCTTCGCCGCGTGGCTCGCCGAGCCGCCGGGCTCCGAGCAGATCCGCTATCCGCTGCTGCTCACCATCGCCTTCGGCTCCGCGCTGGACCGGGACCGGCTGACGGAGTTCATCGCCGGGCACCGCGCCGACCACGAGAAGCGGCTCGCGGACTACCGGGAGAGGGTGGCCGCGGGCGCTCCCGACCGCTTCACGGAGGCCACGCTGGCCTTCGGCATCCGTTACGAGGAGGCGGTGCTGGCCTGGATGGACGAGCTGCCCGCGATCCTGGACGGACGGTAGGGCCTCGGCGTGGGTGGACCGCCCTCAGCGCGGCACCGGACGCGGCACCGGAGGCCGCACCGGGCGCGGGCAACTGCTAGCGTCCGACCGCGTGAACGACAGTGTGTATGTGGGAAACGCGGGCAAGGACGCGGCGATGGACCGGGGCTGGCTGCTCGGGCACTTCAAGGACGCCGACGATCCGCGCCACAGCGAGGCCCTGGAGATCAAGTGGGGCGTACATCCCAAGGGCGACGAGCGAGCGCAGTGGGTCGAGGGCGAGGAACGAACCGCCCTCCAGGTCCTGGTGAGCGGCCGGTTCCGCGTGGAGTTCCCAGGCCGCAGCGTCACGCTGCGACAGCAGGGTGACTACGTGGTCTGGGGGCCCGGAGTCGACCACTCGTGGTTCGCGGAGGAGGAGTCGGTCGTGCTGACCGTCCGCTGGCCGTCCCTGCCCGGCTACGCGGTCCCGGAGACGCGCCAAGATCCTCAGTAGGATCGACCGCTCATGGACACGAGCACGGTGAACGAGATGATCGCTGTCCCGCCGGGGCAGGTCACGCTGTCGGACCGGCGGACGCAACGCAGTTGGCAGGTCGACCTCGCGCCCTATCGGCTCGGGGCGTTCCCGGTCACGCAGGCGCTGTACGCACAGGTCACGGGTGCGCGGCCGAGCAGCGCCGAGGGTGACCGGCTGCCCGTCGAGGGTGTGTCCTGGTGGGACGCGGTCCGGTTCTGCAACGCCCTGTCCCGGGATGAGGAGTTGACCCCCGCCTACGTCCTCCACACGGACGACGAAGGTGTCGAGGGCGTCGAGTGGGACACGTCCGCGGACGGGTACCGGCTGCCCACCGAGGCCGAGTGGGAGCACGCCTGCCGCGCCGGCACGACCGGGCCGCGGTACGGGCCGCTCGACGACATCGCCTGGTACCGCGGCAACTCGGACGAGCGCATCCACGACGTGGGCGGCAAGCAGCCCAACCCATGGGGCCTGCACGACATGCTCGGCAACGTCTGGGACTGGTGCTGGGACGTCTACGACGCCGAGGTCTACGGGACCTACCGGGTCCTGCGCGGCGGCGGCTGGTTCGACGAGCACTGGAGCTGCCGGGCTTCCGCACGACGCCGCAGCCACCCCAGCTACCAGGTCGACGACGTGGGGTTCCGCGTCGCGCGCTCCGCCGCGCCCTGATCCGCCCACCGGGACGGGGACTTGGCGGGGCCGACCGGGTCGGAGAGCTGTCCGGAACAGGAAGTTGCCGGGGGAGACAGGGAGTTGCCCGGGTCGGCGGCGAACCCGGAGCTCAACGCGCCCTCCACACCAGGGCGACCACACCTCACACAACGTTCACATTTGTTGACGCAGCGCATTGGGTTGCACCAAGATCTTCAACGGACGAGTGATCGCGCCCTCGGCGAGGAGCGCGAACTCCCCCATGCCCCGCCCGTGTTGACCGCGGCCCGCCAGGCCGCGCCGCCACCGGCAGCCGGGGCCCCTCCCCCACGCCTTTCATCTCAAGGAGTCTGTCTTGCTGCGCCACAATTCCGCGCTGCGCGCCGTCGCACCCGCCGCTGTCCTCGCGCTCACCCTCAGCGCATGCGGCGGTGGCGACGACACCGGCACGGACGCGAAGAAGTCCTCCCGGCCCAAGGCCACCGCATCGCAGTCCAAGGCCGCGTCCGGGGGCGACCTGGCCACCGGCGAGAGCGCCACGGGCAAGGTCGAGGAGGAGGACGGCAAGGTCACGTACGAGATCACCGCCCAGAAGGTGGATCTCGGCACCGAGGCCGAGGCCGAGAAGCTGGTCCAGGACAAGGCCGACGCCAAGGGCATGGCCCTCGCGGTCGCCCACGTGAAGTACACCCACAAGGCGGGCCCGGCCCTCACGAGCGACTCCGACGCGGGCGACGGCACCACCATCTGGGCGGACGGACAGCGCGGCACCCTGCTCCTCGGCTCCGCCGACGACGCCCCCGGCTGCGAGGACCCGTACGACGTCACAAGCTGGAAGTCCGGCGAGAGCCACGTCTTCTGCGAGTCGTACCTGGTGCCCTCGAACGCGAAGTCCCTCGAGGTCCACTGGTCGGAGGAGGACGGCGAGCCGTACATCTGGAAGTTCCCCAACGAGTAGGCGGAACGCCCGCGGCATGGCTACACCTGCCCCCGAGCGGGAAAAGGAGGACCAACAGCCGCACGGGGGTGGTGTCATGGCGTGGCGGGCGGGGTGGTTCGCGTCTGTGGGGGCCGGGGTGGTGCGCCTGGTGGCGGCCGTGGCTCGGCCGGTGCTCGTGGCGGTTCTCGGGCCGCCCGGTGCTGCCGTCGCAGGGCCCGCGGGGGCCGCGGCGGCATCGGGCGGGCAGGCGTTGGACCGGGTCGCGGCGCGGCAGCAGGCGTTACCGGGGCTGTTGAGGATCTCGCGGCGCGGGCGCGTGCCGACCGTGGCCGACGCGCGGGATCCGATCTGGCTCGGGGTGCATCCGGCGCCGCCGGGCGGTGGTGGGGCGGCGGGGCTCGGCCGGGTACCCGCGTTCATCGACCGGGACACGATGCCGCAGGTGGAGGCCGCGCTCAGTGCGGGTGAGGGGTTCGTCCTGCTGGTCGGCGAGTCGACGGCGGGCAAGTCGCGGCTCGCGTACGAGGTGATGCGCAAGCACTTCGCCAAGTACCACCTCATCGTGCCCGACAGCCGGGAGTCGGCCGTTCCCCTGGTCGACCTCGTCGTGCGGACACGCCGGGCAGTGGTGTGGCTCGACGAGCTCGACGTGTTTCTGGGAGTCGGCGGGCTTACCGCGGGTCATGTGCAGCGGATGCTGGGCACCGAGGACTCCAGCGTGGTGATCCTGGCGACGATGAGCGCCCAGCAGCACGGCAAGTTCGGGGCCAGGTCGGGGGCCGACAACGAGCCCGGGTTCGATGTCCTGCGCAGCGGCCGTGAGGTGATCCGGCTGGCGACGACGGTGCGGGTCGACCGTACGTGGAGCGCGGCCGAGATCGCCCGTGCCGAGCGGCACACCGAGGACCCCCGGATCAGGGCGGCGGTCAAGGGCGCCGGCCGGGACGGGCACGGGGTGGCCGAATACCTGGCCGCCGCACCGCAGTTGCTGGACGAGTGGCACAACGCCTGGTCGACCGGCACCCATCCGCGTGCCGCCGCGCTGGTGACGGCCGCCGCGGACGCCCGCCGAACGGGCTTCCACCAGCCGCTGCCACAGGAGGTCCTGCGCCGGTTGCACGAGGTGTATCTGGAGCGACGCGGCGGGACCGCGCTGCGTCCGGAGCCCTGGGAGGAGGCGCTGACCTGGGCGACGGAACCCCTGCACGCCACCTCCAGCCTGCTGCTGCCGCACGACGGGGACCGCTTCCAGGCCTTCGACTACCTCCACCACACCCTCGACGAGCAGGTCCCGCCGCCGCGCATCCCGGACAGCGTCTGGGAGACCCTCATCGGCCACGCGAACGCCACGGGAGCACTCGACATCGGCACGACCGCCTACCAGCGCGGCGACCTCTCGCACGCCATGGCCGCGTTCGAGAAGGCGGGCCTGGGCCGGGGACGGCTGCCCCGCCAGTGGTACGCGACCTGCGTGGGCGAGGCGGGCAACCCCGCGCGGGCCGTCGAGCTGTACGGGGAGCTGGTGACCGAGTCGACGGGCGAACTGGGCCCGGACGCCCGCGAGTCACTGGAGAACCGCAACGCCTACGCCCGGTACGTCGGCATGGCAGGCCGCCCCGCCGAAGCGGCGGACCTGCTGCGCGACGTCGTCGCAGACCGCGTACGGGTGCTGGGTGCCGACCACTCCCACACCCTCAACAGCCGCAACAACCTTGCCCTGTTCCTCGGCGAGTCCGGCCGGATCGGCCCGGCGCTGGCCGAGTTCGAGTCCGTGCTCGCCGACCGCACCCGGCTGCTGGGCGCCGACCATCCGCACACCCTCAGCACCCGCTACGGGCGCGCGTATCTGCTAGGCGACGCGGGCCGCCCCGCGCATGCGGCCCGGCTCTTCGAGAGTCTGGTCGCCGACCGGACCCGTACGCAGGGTCCGTACCACCCGTACACGCTCAACAACCGGCGCCACCATGCCCACTTCCTGGGGGAGGCCGGGCACGCGGCGCAGGCGGCCGAGCTGTTCGAGGAGCTGATCCGGGACTGCCTCCAGGTCCTCGACCCGGACCATCCCGACACCGTCGCGGCCCGTCATGGGCACGCTCGCTTCCTCGGCGAGTCCGGCGACCCCGCCAGGGCGGCGGCCCTGCTCACCGCGCTGCTGGCCGACGCGAACGGGGACGGCGCACGGGACGGCGGAACGCACGGCTCCCGCAGCCCGGTCGCCCTGGTGTGGCGGCGCTACCGGGCCTTCTTCACCGGGGAGGCGGGCGATCCCGACCAGGCGGCGCGGCTGCTCGACGAGCTGCTCACCGACAGCCGCGCCGTGCTCGACGACGGTCACCCGCATCTGTTCGCCATCCGCGCCGCGCACGCCCGCAGTACGAGCCGCCGAGGCCGGACGCTGGAAGCCGTGGAGCTGTACGAACGCCTCGTCGAGGACTGCCGGTCGGCCCTGGGTGACGACCATCCGCACACGCTCGCCGCCCGCAGCGGTCACGCACGCGGCCTGGGCGCCGTCGGCCGCGCCGCGGAAGCCGCCGACCTGCTGGAGATCCTCGTACAGGACCGCACCCGGATCCTCGGCGACGACCACCCCGCGACCCTGGGCAGCCGCAACGCGCACGCCCGGTGTGTCGGTGAGGCGGGCGACCGGGCGCGTGCCGCGCGGCTGCTGCGGCAGATACTCCAGGACCGTGTCCGGCACCTCGGCGAGGAGCACTCCTGGACCCTGCGCACCGGGCAGGAGCTCGCCGGATTCCAGTGAGCGGGAAGAACCGACACCCGTTCACCCTTTCGGGCGAGAGCCTCGGGCTGACAGACTCCGGAGGGTGCGCGACTTCGACTTGCTCGTCATCGGATCCGGCCCGGGCGGCCAGAAGGCCGCCATAGCCGCGGCCAAGCTCGGCCGCCGGGTCGCCGTCGTCGACCGCCCCGACATGGTCGGTGGGGTCTCCATCCATACCGGGACCATCCCCTCAAAGACGCTTCGCGAGGCGGTCCTCTATCTCACGGGTCTCACCCAGCGCGATCTGTACGGCCAGAGCTACCGCCTGAAGGAGGACATCACCGTCGCCGACCTGACCGCGCGCACCTCTCACGTGGTCAGCCGCGAGGTCGACGTCATCCGCAACCAACTCTCCCGCAACCACGTCTCGCTCTTCGCCGGCACCGGCCGCTTCGTCGACGACCACACCGTCGCCCTGCGCGAAGTGACCGGCCACGACCGGATGCTGAGCGCGGACACCATCGTCATCGCCACCGGTACGCGCCCGGCCAGGCCCGCGACCGTCGAGTTCGACGAGCGGACGATCCTGGACTCCGACAACGTTCTCAACCTGGAACGGGTACCCCGCTCCATGGTCATCGTCGGGGCCGGCGTGATCGGCATGGAGTACGCCTCCATGTTCGCCGCCCTCGGCAGCAAGATCACCGTGGTCGAACAGCGGCCCGGGATGCTCGACTTCTGCGACGTCGAGGTGATCGAGTCGCTCAAGTACCACCTGCGGGAACTCGCGGTCACGTTCCGCTTCGGCGAGACCGTCGCCGCGGTCGAACAGCACCCCAAGGGCACGCTCACCATCCTGGAGAGCGGCAAGAAGATCCCCGCCGACGCCGTCATGTACTCCGCCGGCCGCCAGGGGCTCACCGACGACCTCGACCTGGACAAGGCAGGCCTGTCCGCCGACCGGCGCGGGCGGATCACCGTCGACGAGCACTACCGCACCGAGGTGCCGCACATCTACGCCGTCGGCGACGTCATCGGCTTCCCGGCGCTGGCCGCGACCTCGATGGAGCAGGGGCGTACGGCGGCGTACCACGCGTGCGGTGAACCGGTGAACCGGATGCACGACCTCCAGCCGATCGGCATCTACACCATTCCCGAGATCAGTTTCATCGGGAAGACCGAGGACCAACTCACCGAGGACTGCGTGCCGTTCGAGGTGGGCATCTCCCGCTACCGCGAACTGGCCCGGGGCCAGATCATCGGCGACTCGCACGGCATGCTCAAGCTGCTGGTCTCCCCCGAGACCCGCAAGCTGCTCGGCGTGCACTGCTTCGGCACGGGCGCCACCGAGCTCATCCACATCGGGCAGTCGGTGATGGGCTGCGGCGGAACCGTCGACTACCTGGTCGACGCCGTCTTCAACTACCCGACGCTCGCCGAGTCGTACAAGGTGGCCGCCCTGGACGCGACCAACAAGATCCGGCAGATCGACCGGCTCAGGGACTGACGGCCTTCGACGCCGAACCGCTCGCGGCGCTGGTGAGCCCGGCTCATCAGCGCCGCGCGGAGACCCGCACCGGACCCCGCATCGGACGCCCTCACCGGACCTCCGCACAGGGCCTGCGTCGGCCGCGGGGGCCGAGAGCATAAGCTCGGCACGTGGCCAAGTACTTCGACGTTCATCCCGAGAATCCTCAGCAGCGGACGATCAGCCAGGTCGCCGACTCCATCCGCGCGGGCGCGCTCGTCGTGTACCCCACGGACTCCTGCTTCGCGCTGGGCTGTCAGCTGGGCAGCCGTGACGGCATCGACCGGATCCGTTCGATCCGCCGGCTCGACGACCGGCACCACTTCACCCTCGTCTGCCAGAACTTCGCGCAGCTCGGCCAGTTCGTGCAGGTCGACAACGACGTGTTCCGCGCCATCAAGGCATCGACCCCTGGCAGCTATACCTTCATCCTGCCCGCGACCAGGGAGGTGCCGCGCAAGCTGCTCCACCCGAAGAAGAAGACGGTCGGGGTCCGTATCCCCGACCACGTGGTCGCCCAGGCCCTGCTCGCCGAGCTCGGCGAGCCTCTTCTGTCGAGCACCCTGCTCCTGCCCGACGAGGAGGAGCCGATGACCCAGGGCTGGGAGATCAAGGAACAGCTCGACCACGTCGTCGACGCGGTGATCGACTCCGGGGACTGCGGCACCGAGCCGACCACGGTCATCGACTTCTCCAGCGGCGAGGCCGAGATCGTGCGCAAGGGAGCGGGCGACACGGCACGGTTCGAGTGATATGCCGCTCCGCGGTGCGGCCGACGGTGGGGCCGCGCCGCGCGTCGACGCGCGGCCGGGTCGGGAGCCTGGCGGGAGCAGCCGGGACACTTCGGCGGATGCCGAAGTGTCCGCCGCTTAGCGTCGGCTCCATGAACGTCTCCCGCCGCCTCTTCCGCCGTACTGTCTCCGCCGTCGAACCGGCCACGGGTGGCGGTCACGCCGGGCAGGGAGCCGCGTGACTCCGCTGGAGGGTCTCGCCGTGTTCGCCGCCGGGGTGGGCGCGGGCGGCATCAACACCGCGGTCGGCTCGGGGACGCTGATCACCTTTCCGGTTCTGCTCGCCACCGGCCTGCCGCCCGTCACCGCCACGGTCTCCAACGCGCTCGGGTTGATCCCCGGCAACGTGAGCGGAGCTTTCGGCTACCGCGAGGAACTGCGCGGCCAGCGCCGGCGCATCCTGAAACTGGGCGTGGGCGCCCTGCTGGGAGGCCTGACGGGCGCCACGCTCCTGCTGGCCCTCCCGGCGTCGGCGTTCGAGCGGATCGTGCCGGTCATGGTGGGCCTCGCGCTCGTGCTGGTCGCGTTCCAGCCGCTGATCGGGAAGTTCCTGCGGGGCCGCCGCGCCCGGACCGGCGTCCCGGCCCGCAGCGACGGCGGCCCTCTGCTGTTCACCGGCCTGACCCTCGCCAGCGTCTACGGCGGCTACTTCGCCGCCGCGCAGGGAATCATCTATGTGGCGGTGATGGGAACGCTCCTGGACGAGTCGCTGCAGCGACTCACCGCCGTCAAGAACGTCCTGGTCGCCATCGTCAACACAGCAGCCGCGACGTTCTTCCTCTTCGTCGCGGACTTCGACTGGACGGCCGTCGCACTGATCGCCTGCGGTTCCGCGCTGGGCGGCCAGTTCGGGGCCAGGATCGGCCGCCGGTTCAGCCCAGCGGCCCTACGAGCCCTGATCGTGGCGGTCGGCACCGTCTCGATCGTCCAACTGCTGCTCCGCTGAACCCGCGTGGCCTACTCGGTGACGGACGTGTCCTTCCCGCCGCTGAACGGCCCTTCGAGTGCCGCCCACTGCAACAGCATGATGGTCTTGGCGTCGGCGATCTCACCGGTACGGATCATGGACAGGGCCTGGCGGAAGGGCAGTTCGAGGGTCTCGATGTCCTCGCCCTCCTCGTCGAGGCCGCCGCCCTCGTGGGTGCGGGTGGCCGGTCCGTACGAGGCCGCGTAGAAGGTCACGCGCTCGGTGACCGAACCCGGGCTCATATAGACGTCGAAGACCCGCTGGACGTCACCGACCGTGTGGCCGGTCTCCTCGATGACCTCTCGGCGTACGGCGACCTCGGGGTGTTCGTCGTCCTCGTCCAGCAGTCCGCCCGGTGTCTCGACGAGCATCCCGTCCGGGTGGCCGTTGACGTACACGGGATAGCGGAACTGCCGGGTGAGCAGCACGGTTTCACGGTCTTCGTCGTAGAGCAGGATCGTGGCGCCGTTGCCGCGGTCGTGTGTTTCGCGCTCCTGGGTGGACCAGGTGCCGTCGGCGTTCTGGAAGTCGAAGGTCGTGGTGCGCTCCACGTACCAGTGGCAGGACAGGAGTTTCACGTCCCGCACCTTGACCCGATGGTTTCCCGTCAGGTCCAGGCCGACCCGGTCGAGTCCGGTGCGGCCCCTGCTGTCGGGGGTGTCGATGCCCGCGGTCATCGTGCGCCGGCCGGGACGGAGGTGCGGGTGGTGCCGGAGGTGAATGTGCAGGTGGAACAAGTGGTCATGCCCTGCTTCTACCATCCTGGTCCGGTCCGTGTCAGGCAGGTCAGGGACCGGTGGACCCGCCGGTGGTCAGCCGCACCACGTTCGACCGCGCTCCGTAGGTGAAGGCGCGGACCCGGTAGGACGCCTCCTTCTCGGTGGGCAGGGTGATCAGCCCGGTGGAATTGACGTCGGGATCGAGGACCACGACGGGTTCGTAGGCCGAGCCCGTCCTCGTACGGGACTCCAGCAGGAACCCCGCCTCGTCCGAGGCACGGTCCGTCCATGTGAAGAGAATGCCGTTCGCATGCTTGACCGTGGCCTTGAATCCGGTGGGCGCTCCCGCACCCGTGGAACGGAGGGGTCGGCCCGGGACCGTCCGCTTCGGATCCTTGCGAGCGGGCAGCCAGTCGTGGCTGGAGTTCTCGTCCGCCGCCGTCAGTTCCCCCTTCGGGAGGGTGACGCTCACCGGCTTCGAGGCGGGACCGCGAAAGGCGCGCAGGCGGTAGAAGAAGGTGGTGTTCGGGATCAGGTCGGGGTGCCGGTAGCTCGTCACCTGAGGCGGCAGGTACTGCAGGACGGTGTACGGTCCCGACTCCTCCGTCGCGAATTCGAGGACGTGGCCGGAGGCACCCGAACCGCCGCCCCGCCAGCGCAGATCGATGTCGGTGGGCGTGGTGCGCTCCGCACTGAGCACGACCCCCGAGGCGGCATCGGCCTTCCCCGCCACGGGGTGCCCGGCGGTCGCGGGACGCCTGTCCGCCCCGCCTCCGCCCGTCGTGGCCGAGCAGGCCGACAGCATCAGGAGGAGAGCGAGGACCAGCGCTGTCGGCGCCGCGATGCGTACGGGAACACTCATCGTTTCTCGGCTACTTGCGCCAGAAGCGGACGTTGCTCCACACGACGGTGGCCGGTCCGTTGCCGCTATTGGTGCGGTAGGCGCCGAACTTGTCGTAGAAGCTGCCGCCGGGGCTCGCATAGGTGTGCTGGAGCGAGCCGTTGATGTAGGTGCGGTGCGAACTGCCCACCTGGTGAACGGTGTTGACGCGGACCGTGGCACCGACCGTGCCCGCGTTGGACAGGGTGGCGCCGCCGTGGACCGCGTACAGGCGCCCGCCTCGTTCGACGGCGAGCATGAAGTACGGGCCCGCCGCGGACTCGTTGAAGGTCTGCTTGAGGCTGATCCGGGTGCCGCTGAGACTGCTGATCCGGAAGTAGCCCTCGAACTGGCGGGTGCCGCCGGTGTAGGTGGCGTACCGCCGCTCGGCGCGCTGGTCGCCGCTGGCCGTCGAGCAGGTGAGCTGGAAGGTCAGGCCGTCGACCTGTCCACAGCCTCGCTCCTGGACGGTGTAGGTCGGAGAGACGGAGGTCCAGCCGCCGGGTTCCACCTCGGCGACGGCGTTCGGCAGGGCCATGAACGTTGAAGCGCACACCGCACCGGTCACGGTGAGCGCCCGAAAGCGCGTGAGCATGTCGGCTCCTTGGGGCGTGGGGGGTCAGTCTGAATTCACAGATATGAACGATGACTGCCTTTTTGAACAACTGACTGGAAGGTAGGACTGGACCAACGGGTCGTCAAGAGGTCCATGTGCACCAGCTGTTCATCGCCGGGACCCGTCACGGCCGACGAACCATCAGGTCATCCGTCCCGGACCCTTGACTCCGTTCACCGCAGTCGCGATTCTCGACCCATCGCTTGCACGAGTCATGACAACCAGCCGTGGGGTGTCGAGCCCCGACCGTCTGGCTCATCGACTGCGCCGTCCGCCGACCGAAGACGTGGGTGATGACCATGACTCGACAGCCGCACCACAGGCGCAGACCGATCACGGTTCTGTCGTTGCTCCTGCTCGTGATGGCCGTGACACTCGGCCCCACTCCCAGTTCCGCCGCTGGGACGGACTGGTGGAACCCGGTCGCACGGCCGGCCCCGGACTCCCAGATCGGCGTCACCGGCGAGCCCTTCAAGGGGACCAACTCCCAGGGCGAGGTGCGCGGGTTCGTCGACGCGCACAACCACATCATGGCCAACGAGGCCTTCGGCGGCCGGCTCATCTGCGGCAAGCCGTTCTCCGAGGCGGGGGTGGCCGACGCGCTCAAGGACTGCCCCGAGCACTACCCCGACGGCTCGCTCGCGATCTTCGACTTCATCACCAACGGCGGCGACGGCAAGCACGACCCCGACGGCTGGCCCACCTTCAAGGACTGGCCGGCCTACGACTCGCTGACCCACCAGCAGAACTACTACGCCTGGGTGGAGCGGGCCTGGCGCGGCGGCCAGCGCGTACTCGTCAACGACCTCGTCACCAACGGCGTGATCTGCTCGGTCTACCCCTTCAAGGACCGCAGCTGCGACGAGATGACGTCCATCCGTCTGCAGGCGAAGCTGACCTACGACATGCAGGCCTACATCGACAAGATGTACGGCGGCACGGGCAAGGGCTGGTTCCGGATCGTCACCGACAGCGAGCAGGCCCGCAGCGTCATCGAGCAGGGCAAGCTGGCCGTCATCCTGGGCGTCGAGACGTCCGAGCCGTTCGGCTGCAAGCAGGTCCTGGACATCGCCCAGTGCGACAAGGAAGACATCGACGCCGGTCTGGACGAGCTGTACGACCTGGGCGTACGCAGCATGTTCCTCTGCCACAAGTTCGACAACGCGCTCTGCGGAGTCCGGTTCGACGAGGGCGGCCTCGGTACGGCGATCAACGTCGGCCAGTTCCTGTCGACCGGCACCTTCTGGCAGACCGAGAAGTGCACGGGCCCGCAGCACGACAACCCCATCGGAGGTGCGGCGGCGCCGAGCGCCGAGGAGGAGCTGCCGGCGGGGGTCGAGGTCCCGTCGTACGACGACGACGCCCAGTGCAACAAACGCGGGCTGACCGAGCTGGGCGAGTACGCCGTACGCGGCATGATGCAGCGCAAGATGATGCTCGAGGTCGACCACATGAGCGTCAAGGCCACCGGCCGGGCCCTCGACATCTTCGAGTCCGAGTCCTACCCCGGAGTGCTCTCCTCGCACAGCTGGATGGACCTCAACTGGACCGAGCGCGTCTACGGTCTCGGCGGCTTCATCGCCCAGTACATGCACGGCTCCGAGGGGTTCAGCGCGGAGGCGGACCGCACCAAGGCGCTGCGCGAGAAGTACGACGTCGGGTACGGCTACGGCACCGACATGAACGGCGTCGGCGGCTGGCCGGCCCCACGCGGAGCGGACGCCTCGAACCCCGTGACGTACCCCTTCCGCAGCACCGACGGCGGCTCGGTCATCGACAAGCAGACGACCGGTTCGCGCACCTGGGACCTGAACACCGACGGCGCCTCGCACTACGGGCTGGTCCCCGACTGGATCGAGGACATCCGGAAGGTCGGCGGCCAGGATGTCGTGGACGACCTCTTCCGGGGCGCCGAGTCGTATCTCGACACCTGGGGCGCGTCGGAGGGGCACAAGGCGGGTGTGAATCTCGCCAAGGGCGCGTCCGCGTCGGCCAGTTCGTCGGAGTCCAACCCGTTCACGAGCTACGCCCCCGGCCGGGCGGTGGACGGGAACGCGGACACCCGCTGGGCGAGCGACTGGAGCGACGACCAGTGGCTGCGGATCGATCTCGGCTCCACGAGCACGGTCAAGCGTGTCACCCTCGAATGGGAGCGCGCCTACGGGAAGTCGTACCGCGTCGAGGTCTCCACCGACGGCACCACCTGGCAGTCCGCCTGGGCCACCACCGCCGGTGACGGCGGCCTGGACACGGCCCGGTTCAACGGCGTGCCGGCCCGCTATGTAAGGATCCACGGGCTGGACCGGGGCACCGACTGGGGCTACTCCCTTTACGAGGTGGGCGTCTACAGCAGCTGACGCCCACCGGAACGAAGGGAACACCCATGGCACGGATGCCGTCGGCCGAACGGCGTCGGCAGCTCACCGAAGCGGCCATCCGCGCGATGACCCGGGACGGCGTCTCCAAGACGACGACCCGGTCCATCGCCGCGGAGGCCGGTCTGTCCCTGAGCGTCTTCCACTACTGCTTCGACTCCAAGCAGGCCCTGGTCGAGTCCGTCATCACGACGATCACCGAGCACTCCGTCACGGTGGTCAAGGAGGCGATCAGGCCGAAGGCCACCCTTCGGGAGACCGTCCGGGCCGGCTTCCAGGCCTACTGGGACCATGTGTCCGCGCATCCCGGCGAGCACATGCTCACGTACGAGCTGACGCAGTACGCCCTGCGTCAGCCGGGGTTCGAGCATCTGGCGCGGCGGCAGTACCAGCTGTACTGCGACACCTACACCGAGCTCGTCGAACAGCTCGCCAGCAGCATGGACTTCGAACTCCGCGTCCCGGCCCCCGTGCTGGCCCGCTACCTGGCCGCCATGACCGACGGGCTGACCCTGAACTTCCTCGTGCTGGGCGACGACGCGGCCTGGGCCGACATCCTCGACACGATCACCGACCATGTCGCGGGGCTCGTTCGTGATGCGGACGAACTCCGGCCCCGTACAGGATCCGGGTCCGCCGGTTCCTCTTTTTCGTCCCCCTGATGTGCCCCTTTACAAAAGGCCACTTGAGTGACGAAAGACAATTCCAGTAAATGCAGCATGCATCAAGTATGTTTCGCCCAACGCCTCTTTGTGCTCCTGTGCGCCCCCACTGAAAGTGGATCTGGGGAGCCGACAGCAGTTGAACTGGGCAGGACATGACTCAAGCACCGAGCCGGTGGCACGTTCACCGATTTACGTGAGTCGACTGAGGCAGGTGGTATTCGATGACCGACGCCATGCCCGAACCGGATCGACTATGGACCGTGGGCACTGCGCCAGGCATATTCCCAAGCATCAGCCACAGTATCGCTTTGTTCCGTCGGCCGTTGGCTTTTCTGAATTCCCTGCCCGCCCGGGGCGATCTGGTCGAGTTACGCCTGGGCCCGCTGCGGGCCTGGATGGTGTGCCACCCGGAGCTGGTCCACCGGATGCTCATGGACCCACGCACCTTCGACAAGGGAGGTTCGCAGTACGACAGGCTCCGGGCACTGATGGGTGACGGTCTGGTCACCTGCCGCCAGGAGGCACACCGACGGCAACGCACAATGCTCCAGCCGGACTTCCGCGCCTCCCGCGTCGCCGACTACACGCAACTGATGGGCGAGGAGGCCGAGTCGGTGTGCCGAGCATGGCGAGCCGGGCAGAGGATCGACGTCAGCGCGGCGATGATGGCCCTGACCACAAAGGTGACCAGCCGCGTCCTGCTCTCCGACTCGCTCGACGACGCCAGGGCCGCCCAGATACGGAGGGCTCTCGGCACCATCGTCCGTGGCCTGTTCGTCCGCACGGTCGTGCCGGTCGACGCCCCGTTCCGTTTACCCACACCGGCGAACCGCCGCTATCGGCGTGCCGTCGACCGCCTGCACGCGGTCATCGACTCCGTCATCGCGGACCGGCGGCGGGGCACTCCCCGCGACGACGTGCTCGGAACGCTGCTGGCGGCGGCGCGCGACGGGGGCGAGGATGCGGCGGTCACCGAACAGGAGGTCCACGACCAGCTCATCACGCTCCTGATCACCGGCGTGGAGACCACCGCGCTCTGCATGGCCTCCGCCTTCAGCCTCCTGGCACAGCATCCGGAGACCGAGCGCCACCTGCACTCCGAGGTCGACACCGTGCTCGACGGGCGGCGGCCCCGCCTCGACGACCTGTCACGGCTCACCTACACCCGGTCCGCCGTCACCGAGACGCTGCGCCACTCCCCACCTGGCTGGCTCTTCACCCGCGTCACGACCAGGGAGACAGAGCTCGCCGGGCGCCGAATCCCCCGGGGAGCCACCGTCCTGTACAGCCCCTACCTCCTGCACCACGATCCCGCGTCGTTCCCCGACCCCGAACTGTTCCTGCCCGAGCGCTGGTTGCCGGGCTCGGAGCGGACCACCGCCGCACAGCACCACGCGATGCTCCCCTTCGCCACGGGTAGCCGCAAGTGCATCGGGGACGCGTTCGCGATGGCGGAGGCCACGGTTGCCGTCGCGACCATCTCCGGTCACTGGCGGCTGCGCCACCCGCCCGGACCGGTCGGACAACCCCGCCCCGCAGTGACGTTGGGTCCGAGGTCGCTGCCGATGATCTGCGAACCACGTTCACGCATACCGGTCGGCACACCGCCGCGCGCCCGTTCTCTCGCTCCTCGAACCACGGTGACATCCCGTACGCAGGATCCCCAAACGGCAGGTGACAACGGTGTCGACGACGCATGAGGAAATCACGGTCGCCCTGCAAGAAGAAATTCCCGCGGACAACTTGAAGGACCTCATCGACGCCAGTCTCTACATGCCGTTCCCTTTCCAGAGCAACCGCCACGAATCCGAATCTGCGGCAGGCGTCGACGCATGGCTGCGTACCTGTGGACTGACCGACGACCCGGCAGTCGCGGCCATGATCGCCAAAACCCGGCCTGCGGAACTCGCGTCCTACAACAGCCCGACCGTGGACCGCGATGTCCTCCAGATCGTGGCCAACCAGATCGCCTACCAGTTCATCTTCGACGACCTGGCGGAAGAGGTCGGCCGACGGCGGCCGGGCCGCCTCCTGCCCATGCTCAGCGAGAGCATCGGGATCCTGCGCGACGGCCAGGCCCCCGTCACACCCCTCGGAGTGGCCCTGGCCGACCTCCACCGCCAGGTCCAGGAACGGTGCACGCCCGCACAGGCGGCACGATGGGCCTGGAACAGCCGCGAGTACGTGCACGGTCTGCTGTACGAGGCGGTGGCTCAGGCGCACACTCCTCCGGTGCGGATGGGGTTGTGCAACTCGATACGTTCACTGACCGCAGGCATCGAGCCTTTCTATCCGTTGTACGAAGCCGCGCAGCCCTGCGAACTCGCCCCCGAGGACCTCCATCACGCCACAATGCGGCGCCTGCGGCGTCTCTCGGTCGATGCGGCAGTGTGGATAGCCGACCTCTTCTCCTCGGTGAAGGAACAACGGACCGGTGGAATAATCAACCTGGCCCTCGCCTATCAGCGTGCGTACGACTGTTCGCTGCCGCAGGCCGTCACGCTGGCCATCCGACGGATCAACAGCACCATCGACGAGTTCGAGACGCTCTACGAGAAGATCAAGCCGGAGCTGAGCCCGGCCGGCGTCGGTTACGTGGAAGGCATGTCCGGCTGGATTCGCGGGTGCTACTACTGGTCCCGCACCGTGCCGCGCTACGCGGACGCGGCGGCGATGTCCTCCGTCCACTGACGGCAGACCAATCAAATTACGTTACCTGAAAGCAAGGCGCTCAAACCGTTCCGATGCATGATTCGCCCGTCCCTGTGTACTCATTGCTCAATACGACCACCCGATGTCCGCAAGGGCGTACGCTCATCGCTGCCTTCCGAAGGATCAACGAAACAGGAAGCGGTAGGGCATATGGCGCATGAGCTGCGGCAACCGGACCCCGAGAGCCATCTGTTGCTGGAGCGCCATAGGGAACTCCGCGCGATCGACGCCGCGTTGGCCGACCTCAGTGAGACAGGGGACGGTGTACCGCGACCGCGCCACACCGGACTCCTCACCTTCACCGGATCCGCCGGGCTGGGCAAGACGGCCCTCATGACGGAGGCACGCGCCAGGGCCCTGGCCCACGGGTTCACGGTGTTCTCGGGCAAGGGCGGAGAGAAGGAGCAGGAGCTGGCCTTCCACGTCGTGCGCCAGCTCGTGCAACCCGCCCTGGCCGCGATGGACGAGCCCGAGCGCCGGGCCTTCCTGGGCAGTTGGTACGACATCGTCGCCGCCGCGCTCGGACTGGAGGCGACGGGCAGCGCCCGGGTGCCGGACCCGACCGGGGTGCGCGACGGACTCGACTGGGTCATGACGCGCCTCACGGTGATGAAGGCGCCCGTCATCCTGCTCCTGGACGACATGCACTGGGCCGATGTCGAGTCCCTGAACTGGCTCGCCTCCTTCGCCCCACGGGCCGAGGACCTCCCGCTGCTGATCGTCGCCGCCTACCGGCCCGACGAACTGCCGAGCGAGGCGGCGGTCTTCCGCACACTCGTCGAACGCCACCGGAACCGTCCCTACTCCCTCGCACCGCTCACGTCCGCGGGCGTGGCGCGCATCGTCAGGGACGAGGTGGGCGAGGGAGCCGAGGACGAGTTCTGCCACGAGTGCTGGACGGCCACCGGCGGAAGCCCGTTCGAGGCCGTCGAGCTCGCCATCCGACTCGGCGAGCGCCGTATGAAGGGCACACGGGACGAGTTGTCCTCGATGCGGGACCTCGCCTCGGCGGTCAAGGGACCCGGGCTGCTCGACCGGCTGCACCGGCTCGGCACGACCACCGTCCGCTTCGCGTGGGCCGCGGCCGTCCTCGGTACGTCCATCTCGCCGGAGCTCGCCGCCACCATCGCGGTGGTCGGCAGCGAGGAAGCCGCCGAGGCGACCGAGAAGTTGCGCACCGCTCGGATCCTGAAGGACGCCCCAGGTCAGGGAGGCGGCCTGGAGTTCGTACACCCCTTGATCGCGACGGCGGTCTACCGGGACATCTCCGCGAGTCTGCGGGTCGGTCTGCACAACGCGGCGGCGGAGGCGGTCCACGCCGCGGGGTTCGGGCCCACCGCCGCTTCCCGGCATCTGCTTGAAGTCCCGTGCGAGGGCAGGCCCGAGGCGGTCGCCTGCCTGCGGGAGGCCGCCCACGAGTATCTGTGCGCCGGGGCTCCGGAGGCCGCCCGGCGCGTCCTCACCCGGGCCCTGCAGGAGCCGCCCCTTCCGGAGGACCGGGCGGCTCTCCTCCACGAACTCGCGTGCTCGACCTTCCTGATCGAACCCGCGGCCACCGTCAGCCACCTCCGGGCGGCGCTGGCGGAGCCCGGGGTCGACCCCGATCTGCGCGCCTCCATCGTCTACCGGCTGACCCAGGCGCTGGCCCACCTCGACCGGGTGGCCGAGGCCGCCGCCGTGGCCGCCGACGAGGCGCAGCAGGCGACCAATCCACGTGTCCGACTGCGCATGCAGGCCGACCACTTCGTCTGGAGCGCGTTCCGCACCGACGAGCCAGACTCGGCCGCCCGCTCGCGCAGGCTGACACGGCTGGCCGCGCGGCTGACCGGCCGTGGTCTGGAGGAGCGGTACATCCTGGGCCTTCGGTCCTGGGACGCGATGATGCGGGGCGAGCCACGGCAGACCGTTCTTGAGTATGCCGAGGAGTCCTTGCGGGGCGGGCTGAGCTGGACCGCCGAGAACCGGGGCTTCGAGCTGCCCGTTTCCGTCGCCCTCGTCTTCATGTACTGCGACCAGCCACGACGCGCCGAGGAACTGTTCACCAAGGGAATGGCCGAGTGCGAGACAAAAGGCTGGCGCGGCTCCCACCTGGCCGTCGGCCAGACTCTCTTCGGCTACATCCGCTACCGTCGCGGCTGCCTCACCGAGGCGGAGGAATTCGTACGTGAGGGACTGCGCACCGCCGACCGGGTGGAAGGAGCGGTGCCCGCCCAGTGGTTCGCCATCGGCATCCTCATTCAGATCCTCCTCGCCCGCGGGCGGACCGACGAAGCGCGGCAGCTCGCCGACTTCTACCACTACGGCGAGGTGGTCCCGAACGCTGTCATCTACCCGGATCCCCGCACGGTGTACGCCGAACTGCTCCTGGCCGAGGGCAGGCACTCCGAGGCCGAGCACCTGTTGTCCGCGGTAGGCGAATGGCTGGAGTCACGATCCTGGAGAAATCCGACCTGGTGCCCCTGGCAGCTGAATCTGGCGTCCGCCGTGGCCCACACCGCTCCCGACCGGGCGATCCGTCTCGCCCAGGACGCAGTCAAGCGGGCCCGTGACTTCGGCGCGGCCTCCGCGATCGGCCAGGCGCTCCACACCGAGGCCGAGGTGACCGGCGGGCCCGCGTCGCTCGACCTGTACACGGAGGCGATCGAGCATCTCGAACGGTCGCCCGCCTCCTACGAGTTGGCCCGTGCGCTGGTCGGCCACGGGGCGGCCCTGTCCCGGAACGGCAGGCTGCAGGAGGCCGCGGACCGTCTCTACCAAGGCCAGGAAGGTGCGGTCCACTGCGGTGCCGAGGCGCTGGCGACCCGGGCCAGGGCAGAGCTCTCGGCGGCCGGACTGCGACCGCTGCCCCTTCGCTACGGTCAGACGGACACGCTCACCGCTCCGGAGCGCAAGGCCGCCGAGATGACGGCCCAGGGGCTCCCGGCAGGGGTGGTCGCGAAGGCACTGAGCCTCACCGAACAGGGCGTGACGCGACTGCTCTCCTCCGTCTACCGCAAGATCGGCACCGACGCCGCCGGCCTCGCCAGAGCCCTGGAGACGTTCCCTCGCCCTCGTCCGTGACCTGACGGTCCGAAGGCCCGGGTCCGGACCAGCCGTCGGGCCGTCGGCCATGGCTCAGAGTGGTGTCGCCGCGTGCAGGATCAGGACCATCGTCACGGCGGAGTTGGCCGATGACATCGCGGAGAGTGCCGTTCCGACGGCCGCCGCCCAGGTGGCCATGCCGACCGTGGTGAACAGGGAGGGCCAGTTGCGCGCGGCGGGCGCGGGTTCCAGGAGGGCCGCCACCCGGCGGGGTACGGGGCCCGGTGCGGCGAAGCCGGCGAGTGTCGGGATTGGGGTGCCGCGGGAGGCCAGCGCCGCCTTGCCGATCGCACGCGCCACGACCCTGCGGCTGCCCACGGCGTGGGCCGCCTCTTCGTCGGCCCAGCGTTCCGCCGTGTAGGACACGGCCGTTCGCAGGGGTCGCAGGAACGGGTTGGCGCGGGCCGCGAGTTGCACGACCAGCAGGAAGCGGTGGTGGCGGGCCGTCAGATGGGCGCGCTCATGGGCGAACAGGGCGCGCCGTTCAGCGGGTTCGAGGCGGGACAGCAGGGCGGTGGTGACGACGACCCGGTCGCGGAACCCGCCGGGCAGGGCGTACGCGTAGGGCGTCTCGTCGGGCAGCACCGCGACACCCGTGCCGGGCACTCCGGCCAGCGCTCGGTGGGCGCGGCGGCGGACCCTGCCGTGCCGCCACAGCGTTGCCACGCACACCACGGCCACGGCCAGGAGGGCGGGGATGGCCGCTCGTCCGGCGACCTCGTCGTACGGGACGGCCGCGCGCACCTCGGGGTCCGACCACCCGTCGGGCAGCGGGTTCCCGGGCAGTTGCGCCGTGCCGACGACCATCAGCAGCGCCAGGCAGACCGTGCTGCAGACGGCCATGACACCGGCCACGCCGGTCAGCAGCCGGGTGGCGGTGCCCGGGTGCAGGCGCTGTTCGGCCAGCCGGGCGATCGGCCAGGCCGTCAGAGGCAGGACCAAGGGCAGAAAGACGAACACCCCCATCAGGCTTCAGTCTTCCCTCTCCGTCTCGGGCTGCCCGAGCAGTTCACGCAGCAGCCGCTCGTCGTCCGGCGACAGCGCGGTGACGAAGCTGGCCAGCACCGCCTCCCGGTCCGGTTCGCCGTCCAGCACCTTGCGCATCTTCCGGGCGGCGAGCCCGGCCTCGTCCGACGCGGGTGTCCAGGCGAACGACCGTCCCGCGCGCTCCCGGGTCACCGCGCCCTTGGCCAGCAGCCGGGTGAGGATCGTGATCACGGTCGTATAGGCGAGATCCCCGCCGAGGCGGTCCTGCACCCAGCCCGCCGTCGCCGGCCCCTCCGCCTCCCGCAAGGCCGACAGGACCTGCACCTCCAGCTCACCCTGCCCCCGTCGCCGGGGACGCCGCCGGTGATCCGTCACGCCCTGTCTCCCTTCCGCTGCCGCGCACTCGCACTCACACTTCGCGGGCGGTCCATCGTATAGAGATCCGCCCGCGCTCCACTCGCCCGCGAACCGCCCCCTCGTCCGGACCGGCCTCACGACCGAGTACGACCGACCCACTCCCCACATTTCTACAGTGATGTAGATTTATTTTAGGGTCCACCACCCGGACCCGGCACCGCACAACCGAGCATGAAGGAGAGCAGCGTGGGAGTTTCCCTGGCCAAAGGCGGCAATGTCTCGCTCAGCAAGGAGGCTCCGGGCCTGACCGCGGTCCTGGTCGGCCTGGGCTGGGACGTCCGGACGACGACGGGCACCGACTACGACCTCGACGCGTCCGCGCTGCTGCTGAACGAGGCCGGCAAGGTCGCCTCCGACACGCAGTTCGTCTTCTACAACAACCTCACCAGCCCTGACGGGTCGGTCGAGCACACCGGTGACAACCTCACCGGTGAGGGCGAGGGCGACGACGAGGTCATCAAGGTGAACCTCGCCGGTGTGCCCGCCGACGTCACCCGGATCGTCTTCCCGGTGTCCATCCACGACGCCGAGAACCGCGGCCAGAGCTTCGGCCAGGTCCGTGGCGCCTTCATCCGGATCGTCAACCAGGCCGGCGGCGCCGAGATCGCCCGCTACGACCTGTCCGAGGACGCCGCCACCGAGACCGCGATGGTCTTCGGCGAGCTCTACCGCAACGGCGCGGAGTGGAAGTTCCGTGCCGTGGGCCAGGGTTACGCGTCCGGTCTGGCCGGAATCGCCTCCGACTTCGGCGTCGGCGTCTGAGCGAGCGGCTCTCGCCCTCCGTATCCACGGGCCCGCCCCTTTCACCGGGGGCGGGCCCGCGCCCCGCTTGAAGCGGGCCGCACCTCCATCGTTCGAGCCACCCCAGGAGAGCACTTGGCCGGCCCGACCCGCCTCCGCCCGGAGGACCGAGCGGACTTCGAGGACGTACTGCGCCAGGCACTGAGCACGACGGACATCCGTACGGCGCTGCTCGCCGACCCCACGAGCGCGGCAGCCACGCGACTGCGCGCCCAGGCGCTGCGGGCCGTGGACGAGATCACGGCCGCGGCGAATGACGAGTACCGCGAGTACCTCGCCGCGCGCACGGTCGTGGAGCGCGGTCGGCGGTCCCGTGCCGCCGGGGAGCCCGGTAGGCAGTCCGGGACAACCGTGGAACACGGTCGGCAGTCCGGCACGACCGTGGAGCACGACCGGCAGCCCCAACCGGCCGGTCCCGGAGCCTTGTTGCCCGCCCTCGCCGCGCTCACTCCGCCGATCGCCGGCACGGCGGCGGCGGTCCTGCTCGTGCTCGGGTACAGCCTTCGACTCGCCGACGCGCAGGGCCCGATGGGCGGTTCGCTCGTCGCCGCCGGCTGGGTGTTCGCGCTCATCGCGGTCGCGAGTACCCTCGCCGGGCTGACCGCCCTGCTGTGCACCGCGTTGCGCGCACGCCCCGGCCACGGCGACCGGACCGGAGCATCGGCCCGTAATCTGCACCATGCCCGTGCGAGGTGGCAGCGGGCGCTGCTGGAGCGCGGCATGCTGCCCTACCTCCGCCGGCAGCTCGCCGCCACCCGCTTCGACTGACTCCCCGCACCGCGCCATCCGCCACTGCGTCGCCCACCCCCGCACACCGCACCACCCCGTCCCCGTAGTGCCCTTGCCCCGACCGGCCGGGCAGAGAAGAAGGCAGAACCCGAATGTTCGGACTGAGTGAAGTCGCCATCATCCTCGTCGTCGTCATACTCGTCCTCGCCGCCAAGAAGCTCCCCGATCTGGCCCGCTCGGCAGGCAAGTCGGCCCGCATCCTCAAGGCCGAGGCCGCGGCGGCGAAGGACGAGCCGGCCGGGACGGACGGGCAGACCGGTCCCCGCGTCATCCCGGGCGAGACCGTCGGCCCGAAGAGCACCACTCCGGCCGACAGCGCCCAGCCCGCCGCGGCACCGCACCCCGCGCAGCCGGACTCCGGGCAGCCCCGTCCGCAGAACTGAAGCAGCGCGTCACGGTCACCGGTCCCGGATCCCCAGGCCACGCAGCAGCATGGGGAGCGAGCGGTACAGCTCGCGCTTCCAGTAGGCGGGCGAGTGCGTCCCGGCGTAGAAGTGGGTGGTCACCGGAGCCCCGACGGACGCCAGGCGGGTGGCCAGGGTCCGGGACTGGCGTTGCATGAGGGTCTCCGTGGGGGAGATCGCGTCCTCGGGGAACGGGTCGGCGGGGTCCTCAAGTCCCGGGATCTCCACGTCCGGTGGTGTCCCGGGCGGATCGAGGACGCCTGCCGTGCCGTCGCCGCCGGAGAGGTGGACCGGGGTGGTGCGCAGTCGGTCGGCCAGGTAATAGGGGTCGTGGGCCTGCCAGTTGGCCCGTTGGGCGACCGGGTCGCCCCACAACGCCGTCCAGTCCAGGCCCAGGTACGTCATCGCGGCCCGCACCGCGTGGGGATGGCGCAGTGGATGTACGAATCCGCTGTAGCTCGCCACCGCCCGGAACAGCCCGGGGTGGCGTGCCGCGTAGGAGACGGCACCGAATCCGCCCTGAGACTCCCCCGCGGCCACGCGCCGGACGCCCGCTCCATGGCGGCGCTCCAGAAGTGGGCGTACCTCTCTGAGATGGAAGGTCTCGACCGCCGGCGGACCGCCCTCGCCGCCGTTGAACCAGTCGCTGTAGAAGCCGAACAACGGCATCTCCGGCATCACGACCAGTACGTCCCGCAGGGCGGGCAGTTCCTGGAGACGGGCGTCGTAGTCCTCGGTCCAGGCCTTGTAGTTGCCGTCGCCGCCGACCAGGAGATAGAGCGTCGGCCAGGTCTCGCCGGGCCGTCGCCGGTCCCAGCCGTCCGGGGTGAGGAGCCGTACCTTCGCGGTACGGCCCAGCGCGGGCGAGTCCACCGTGAGATCGACCAGGCGCTCACCGGCCTTCTCCTCGGCGATGATCCGGGCGCCGTGCGGGGCGGAAACGGTCGCCTCCGCGCACGTGGCGGACACCGCCGCCAACAGCAGGAGATCGGCGACCACGAGGGCGAGCAGGGTGCGTAGTCGAGCGGCGCTCCAAGTCATGGGCGTTCCTCCGTTCCTGTCAGACGTCGCGTCCGCGCAGTGCCCCGGTCGCGAGGAGGAGCAGGGCTGCCGTGTAGCCCGCCACCAGGAGCAGGGACGGCCAGGGGCCGAGGCTGCCGACGGTTTCCGCGGTCGCGTCCGAGGTCTGGATCAGCTTCTCCAGGGCGCTCGTCGGGGAGACGCCCGCGATCCAGCGCTGGGCGTCGCCGAAGAGCGGGCCGAGGAGGGAGGGCAGGAGCAGTACGCCGATGATGGTGGTGACGGCTCCCGCGGAGTGGCGTACGAGGGTGCCGACCGCGAGGCCGAGGATTCCGGCGACGGCGAAGGAGGCGGCGATGCCGAACAGGGCGGGCAGCGGCTCACCTTGGGCGTACCGGCCGTCGTCGAGCATCGCGCCGCCGGTCAGGTAGGCGAGGGTGCAGGAGATGAGGGCCAGGACGTACATCAGGGCCGCGATCAGGGTGGCCTTCGCGGCGAGCACGGTGGCGCGGCGCGGGTTGGCGGCGAAGGTGGTCCGGACCGTGCCGCTGCCGTACTCCCCCGTGATCAGCAGGGCACCGACCACCGCGGCCAGCATCTGGGCGGGGACGGAGGCGGTGAGGCTGCCGCCGAGCACCGTGTCGTCCGGCTGCAGGCTCTCGGTCGCGGCCACGAACACCGCGCCCAGCACGGGCACGACGGCGGTCGCGAGTGTCGTCCAGACCGTGGAGCGCACGCTGTTGAATTTGATCCACTCGTGGGCGAGGGCCTGCGGGAAGCCGGCCCGGGCGGTGGTGAGGGTGGCGGTCGCCATCAGACTGTCTCCTTGCGGCTGCGGACCGCGCTCGTCCGGTACTCGGCCGAGTCCTTGGACAGGGCCGTGTAGACCTCCTCCAACGAGGAGTGCGCGGGCGTGAGTTCATGGATCGCGAGTCCGTGGTCGCGGGCCAGGTCGCCGATGGCCGCGGCGTCTGGACCGTCCACGCGCCAGCCGCCCCGCGGGTCGAGCCGGACGTCGGCGCCCTTCGCCTCCAGCAGGCCCCGCAGCTTCTCGGGTTCCGGGGAGCGGACGAGCGTATGGGCGCGGGAGTTGGTCTCGATGAAGTCGCGCATGGTGGTGTCGGCGAGGAGCCGACCGCGTCCGATGACGATCAGATGCTCTGCGGTCAGCTCCATCTCGCTCATCAGATGGCTGGAGAGGAAGACCGTACGGCCCTGCGCGGCAAGGGACTTCATCAGATCGCGGATCCAGCGGATGCCCTCGGTGTCCAGCCCGTTCACCGGCTCGTCGAGGATCAGCACCTCCGGGTCGCCGAGCAACGCGGCGGCGATACCGAGCCGTTGGCCCATGCCGAGCGAGAAGCCGCTGAACCGGCGTCCGGCGACCTCGGTCAGACCGGTCAGGTCCAGCACCTCGTCGACACGTCGGCGCGGGATGCGGTTGCTCGCCGCGAGCCCGGCCAGGTGCCGGTACGCCGAACGCCCGCCGTGCGCGCCCTTCGCGTCCAGCAGCGAGCCCACGGCACACAGAGGCGCGGGCAGTTCGGCGTAGGGCTTCCCGCCGACCGTGACGGAGCCCGAAGTGGGCGCGTCCAGGCCGAGGATCAGTCGCATCGTGGTGGATTTTCCGGCGCCGTTCGGGCCGAGGAAGCCGGTCACCCGGCCGGGCCGGACCGTGAAGGACAGTTGGTCGACGGCGGTCTTGTCGCCGTACCTCTTGGTGAGTTCGCGTGCCTCGATCATGTCTTCGACCGTAGGGAGCGGCGACGCCCCGGACATCCGCCGCCTGGAGTCGGCCGCTACTCCCGCGGGAGTACCCTCACCGCTCCCCCGCCCGGACCAGCCCGGTCTCGTACGCCAGCACCACCAGCTGCGCCCGATCGCGCGTGCCCAGCTTGGTCATCGCCCGGCTGACATGGGTCTTCGCGGTCAACGGGCTCATGATCAGCTCCCGGCCGATCTCCTCGTTGCTCAGTCCGGCCGCGACCAGGGCCATCACCTCGCGCTCCCGGTCGGTGAGCACGGCCAGCCGCTCGGCACCGGCCGTCTCCGGGGCCTTCAGCCGGGCGAACTCCTCGACGACGGACCGCGTGACCGCCGGTGCGAGGAGGCTCTGTCCGGCCGCGACCGTACGGATCGCCGCGCGCAGCCCGTCCGGCTCGATGTCCTTCAGCAGAAAGCCCGCGGCGCCGTGCCGCAGCGCCTCGAAGACGTACGCGTCGACCTGGTAGGTGGTGAGCATGACGACGCGTACGCCGTCGAGGGTGCGGTCGGCGGCGATGCGGCGGGTGGCCTCGATGCCGTCGACGCCGGGCATCCGGATGTCCATCAGGACCACGTCCGGCCGGGTCAGCCGGACCGCCTCGACGGCCTGCGTCCCGTCGGCGGCCTCCGCGACCACCACCAGGTCGTCGGTCAGGTCCAACAGGGCCCGGAAACCGGCCCGTACGACGGTCTGGTCGTCGGCGAGCACCACGCGCACGGTCATGGCCGTCCTCCATGGAGTGCCTCGGCCGGGAGTACGGCCGGGAGTGTGGCCCGTACCCGGAAGCCGCCGCCGGGCACCGGACCGTACTCGATGCTGCCACCGACCGCGGCGGCCCGCTCCCGCATGCCTACGAGCCCGAAGCCTTCGGCCGCCGACGGTGGCGGTGGGCCGAGCTGCCACGGTGGTTCGAACCGCGAGCGTGGTTCGGTCCGCGAGGGTGGTCCGTCGTCCACGATCTCCACGCACAGCCGGTCGCCCTGCCGGGCGACCGAGACCGCCGCGTGGCGTGCGCCGGAGTGCTTGACCACGTTCGTCAGCGCCTCCTGCACGATGCGGTACGCCGCCAGCTCGACCATCGGCGAGAGCCCGTCCGCCGTGCCGTCGTGGCGCAGTGCCGCGTCCACGCCGCTGTCGGTGAACCGGCCGACCAGTTCGGGCAGTTGGGCGAGTCCGGGAGCGGGTGCCATGGTCTCGCGGTCGTGGTCTCGCAGTACGGTGACGGTGGCCCGCAGTTCTCCCACGGCTTCCTTGCCCGAGTCGCGCACCTGCCGCATCGCCTGCCGGGAGATCTCGGGCCGGGTGTCGAGTGCGTCGAGGGCGACTCCGGCCTGCACCGTCATCGCGGTCACCGTGTGCGCAACGATGTCGTGCAGTTCGCGGGCGATGCGCAGGCGCTCCTCGTGCACCCGGCGGGCCGCCTCCCGCTCCCGCTCCTCCTCCGCGCGGACGGCCCGGGCCGCGTACTCGTCCATCAACTCCCGCCGCGTACCGATGACTTCGCCGAGGAGCAGGGGCACCAGCGGCCAGATCATCTCCAGCATCGGCAGCCCCTGCGGGTTGGCCACGTCACGCCCCACCCGCAGTGCGACCGCGCCCGAGACGAGGGACGCGACGAGCCCGGTCCACAGGGTGCGCCGTCGGTCGCCCAGCACCGCGACGGTGTACAGGGCGACGATCACCGGCAGGTTGAGCAGTTCCCCGATGTGCCCGTGCAGCGCCCAGCCCGCGCAGGCGGCGCCCGTGACGACCGCGACCGGGACCGGCCACCGTCGGCGCCACACGAGCGCGGTCAGGGAGATCGCGAGCAGCAGCCAGGTGAGCCCGTCCGCCTGCTGGTAGTCGGGGTCGTTGGACGCGGCGTCGGACGCCGTGAACAGCCCGACCACGGCGACCACCAGCAGATCCGCGGTCAGCGGCGACAGTGATCGTGCACGCTCCACCAGTCCGTCGAAGCTCGTCACGACATCACCGTATGGGCCGGATCATCCCGGCGCATACGCCACCGGGAGTAGCCCGCGGGACTCGGCGGTCCCCGCGGTCGCTAGGACTTGCGGCGGGGCTTTCCGCGTTTCGTTCCCTTGGGGGCGCCGGAGCCGGTCCGCGGGCTCCTGCCGGTCGGCTTGCCCGTCGCCTTGCCCGCGGCGGGTTTCCGACGAGCGGTGCCCTTGTCGGAGCCCTTGGTCTTGGACTCGGTCTTCGGCTGCGCCTGGGCCGTGGAGCGGCCGCGGGTGCTGTTGACGGTCCGGCCGCGGACGATGCCGATGAAGTCCTCGACCAGGTCCGTGGTGCGGTCCTCCGGCCAGGACAGGGCGACGCGCGACTCGGGGGCGTCGGTGACCGGCCGGTAGGTGAGGTCCTTGCGGTGGTGGAGGCGGGCGAGGGACTGCGGGACCACCAGGAGTCCCACCCCGGCCGCCACGAGGTCGATCGCGTCCTCCGTCGTCGCGGGGCGCTCGATCGCGGGGCGGCCCGGCAGCTGCTCCCAGTCGAGGGTGTCGTCCAGGGGATGCAGCACGATGTCGTCCGCCAGGTCCTCGGCGGTCACCTCGTCGACGGCCGCCACGACATGGTCCTTCGGGACCACGACGACGGTCGTCTCGGTGTAGAGGGGGATCGCGCTGAGGTCCGTACGGTCGACCGGCAGCCGTACGAATCCCGCGTCGGCGTCGCCGCCGCGCAGCACCTCGAAGACCTCCGCGACGGACACCGCGAGGAGGGTGAGGGGGACGTCGGGCAGCCGCTCGTTCCAGATCCGCACCCACTTGCTGGGCGTCACTCCCGGGACATACGCGAGCCGGAACGAAGGGGAATCTTCCGAGCCTGTCACCTGGCCAGGTTACCCGGCGTGGTCGGCGGTGGTTCACATGCTCGATACCCTGGACACCATGACGTCGCACCAGAACACCCAGACGATGAAGCCCGCGACCGCGGCCAAGAAACTGGGTGTGTACCTCGAGGCCACCCCCACCGAGTTCCAGGAGGGTGTCGTCTCGCGATCCGAGCTCACCGCACTGCAGGCCGACCCCCCGCAGTGGCTGCAGGACCTGCGCCGCGACGGCCCGCACCCCCGTCCGGTCGTCGCGTCGAAGCTGGGCGTCTCCATCGCGGGGCTCGCGCGCGGCGGTGTCACGGAGGCTCTCACCACGGAGCAGATCGAGGCGCTGAAGGCCGAGGGTCCCGAGTGGCTCCAGAAGGAGCGCGCCACCCAGGCCGAGGTCCGCAAGGAAGCGGTCCGCATCAAGGAGAAGAACGCGGAGCGCGACGACAAGGGCGACCAGCCGCGCACGTAACGGTCCTCGGACGGCCTCAGCACTCCCTCGGACCGCCGTGGTGCGCTGTGGAAGACTCGACCCGTGATCATCGAACGCGCGTACGCACACATCGCCTCGCACGACGAGAACGCGTGGCCCTGGTCCGTGCCCTGTGTGCGCGGACTGATGGCGGACGGGATGCGGTTCACGGCGCCGGTGACCTTCATCGTCGGTGAGAACGGATCGGGCAAGTCGACCCTGGTCGAGGCGCTGGCCGAGGGCTTCGGTCTGGACTCCTGGGGCGGCTCGCACGACTGGCGGTACGCGAGTCCCCGGGCCAAGTCGGTGCTCGGCGAGCGGATCCGCTTCGACGCTGCGGCAGCACGCGGGCGTCGCATGCTCGGCAGCTGGTCGGCCCGCAAGGGGTTCTTCCTTCGGGCGGAGACGGCGATGGACGCGCTGGACCGCGAAGGGCTCGCGCCGGACTCGGTCAGTCACGGCGAGGGCTTCCTCGCGGCGTTCCGCGGGAAGTTCCTGGAGCCCGGGCTGTATGTGCTGGACGAGCCGGAGGCGGCGCTGTCGTTCGGCTCCTGCCTCGAACTGCTCGGCCATTTTGACCAGTTGGCGAAGCAGGGCGCGCAGGTCATCTGCGCCACGCACTCACCGCTGCTGACCGCGCTGCCGGGGGCGGACATCATCGAGGTCGGCGACCACGGGATGCGCCGGGTGGCCTGGCAGGATCTCGCCCTGGTCGACCACTGGCGCCGCTATCTCGCCGACCCGCACGCCTATCTCCGGCACATTCTCGGCTGAGGGCGAACCCCGCGAGCGCGGTCTGCGGTGATCGCCTGCCAGAATGGTGATCAGCGCAGGCGTTCGACAGAACCCGCCCAGGACGATGGAGGAGCCCCGTGCCGCTGCCCTCACAACCGTTGCGGAAGCTGGGCTTCTTGACCATCGGGTTGTTCGACGAGGCCGACCCCCGCAAGGGCCACGAGTCCACGCTGGAGATCATCCAGCTCGGTGAGCGGCTGGGCTTCGACAGCGCGTGGCTGCGCCACCGCCATCTCCAGTACGGCATCTCCTCCCCCGTGGCCGTCCTGGCCGCGGCCTCGCAGCGCACCACCCGTATCGAGCTCGGCACCGCGGTCATCCCGCTGGGCTGGGAGAACCCGCTGCGGCTGGCGGAGGACCTGGCCACGGTCGACATCCTGTCCGGCGGCCGGCTCAATCCCGGCATCAGCGTCGGCCCGCCGATGCACTACGACCAGGTCAAGCAGGCGCTGTATCCGGACACCGCCGACGCCGAGGACTTCGGGTACGACCGGGTGGCGCGGCTGCTGGACTTCGTACGCGGCAAACCGGCCACCGACTTCAGCGGTGTCGAGGGCTTCGAGGTGTTCTCGGACCGGGTCCAGCCGCACGCGCCCGGTCTTGGCCGCCGTCTCTGGTACGGCGGGGGAAGCCTGCGGTCGGCGCAGTGGGCCGGTGAGCACGCGATGAACTTCCTGACCAGCAGCGTCGTCAAGGCGGAAGGACCACAGGAGCCCGAGGACTTCGCCGAGGTCCAACTGTCCCACGTACGCGCCTTCCGTGCCCACCACCCCGACGGCGACCGTGCCCGGGTCTCCCAGGGGCTCGTCGTCATCCCGACCGACAGCGCCTCACCGGAGCAGCGCGCGAAGTACGAGGCGTACGCGGAGAAGCGGCTGCCCCGGACCGCCACGCCGCAGGGGCCGGCCCGTCTGATGTTCGCGCCGGATCTCGTCGGTACGTCCGCGGAGATCGCCGAACGGCTCTACGCGCACGCGGCGTTCCGGGAGATCGACGAAGTGGCGTTCGCGCTGCCCTTCACTTTCGAGCACGACGACTACGTCCAGATCCTCACCGACATCGCCACCCGGCTGGGCCCGGCGCTTGGCTGGCAGGCGACGGCCCAGCAGGGATAGAGGGGCCCGTCGGCCACGCGTACGGCGCCTTCGGTGTGTGCGGTGCGGCTTGGTCGGCGGTGTCGTCGGTGTCAGTCGCTGACCTGGCTGCGTGCCTGGTACAGCAGGTCCCCGTACGCGGGGTGGCGGGCGATCCAGCCCGCGTAGAAGGGGCAGGTGGCGAGCACCCGCAGTCCCGCGGCACGTGCCTCGTCCAGGGACGCCCGGACCAGCGCGGACCCGACACCTTTGCCCTCGCTCTCGGGGCTCACCTCGGTGTGGACGAACGCGATCAGCTCCTCGGTACGGATGTACTCCGCGAAGCCGGCGACCTTCGACGCCCCGTCGATCCGGGCCTCGTAGCGACGCGCCTCGGGCCTGTCACTGATCTCGATCGCCATGTCTCCTCCTTGAACCCCGTTGCGCCGGTGCCCGACACTAACCCACAGTGGCCAAAACCCGTACGGTCCGCCCGAGTTGCCCCCGGAGCGGGGACGCGCGAGCGGATCGTTCGGCTAAGTTGACGTTCGATTGCCGAACAACGATCCGCAGGAGGCCCTCTCGTGACAGAGCACGAACCCGAACTCGCCGCAGCTGCCGAGATACGGGCCCGGATCGACACGGACAAGCCGCACTCCGCCCGTTTCTGGAACTACTTCGTGGGCGGCAAGGACCACTACGAGGTGGACCGTGAGATCGGGGACCACATCAAGGAGATCTTCCCCGGCCTCGTCGACGTGGCGAGCACGAGCCGCCACTTCCTCGGACGCGCTGTCACACACCTCGCCGGCGAGCAGGGCATCCGGCAGTTCCTGGACATCGGCACCGGTCTGCCGACCGCCGACAACACGCACGAGGTCGCCCAGCGTGTGGCCCCGGACGCACGCATCGTGTACGTCGACAACGACCCCCTGGTCCTCGCCCACGCCCGCGCGCTGCTCACCAGCACGCCCGAGGGCGAGACGGCGTACCTCGACGCCAATCTGTACGAGCCCGAGGCCGTCCTCAAGGCGGCGGCGCACACGCTGGACTTCTCCAAGCCCGTCGCGCTGATGATCCTCAACACGCTCGGCCATGTCGCCGAGTACGACCAGGCCCGGGATCTGGTCTCGCGCCTCATGGCCGGTCTGCCGTCGGGCAGTTACCTGGTGATCAGCGACAGCACCGCCACCAGCGAGGGCATGATCGCCGCGTCGGATGCGTACAACGCCAGTGGCGCCGTCCCGTACTACGTGCGGGCCGTCGACGAGATCGCCGGGTTCTTCGACGGCCTTGAGCTGGTCGAGCCCGGCGTCGTGCAGGTCACCCAGTGGCGTCCGGAGGCCGCCGGTTCGGTGGTCGACGCCTATGGAGCGGTCGGCCGCAAGCCGTAGCGGGTCGTCGCGGTCGGGCCCGTCCGAGGACGGGCCCGCCCCACCCGTGCGCATCGGATACGCGCTCAGGACACGTCGGTCAGCTTCGGCATCTCGCCCTCGGTCGTGGTGACGTCGATAACGGAGAACGACGCGCCCTGGGGGTCGCTGAGTGCCGCGAACCGTCCGAAGGGGCTGCTCATCGGGCCGAACCGCAGGATCGCGCCACGTTCGGTCGCCTTCGCCACGGCGGCGTCGCAGTCCTCGACCGTGAAGTAGACGTTGACGTAGGACGGCACCTCGGGCGGGAACTCGTCCGTCATCTTCATCCGGCCCAGAACGGTCTCCTCGCCGAGGTTGAAGATCCTGAAGTCGATCGCGTCGTCCTCCATCTGCTGTGCGCGGTAGGGGAAGACGGCGGGGAGGAAGGCGTCCACCTTCTCGGGCTCCCGGGTGAAGAACTCGCCCCAGCAGTAGGCTCCCGGCACGGCCGTCGCCTCGAAGCCCTCGTGCTCACCGGCCTGCCACACGCCGAAGACGGCGCCGCTCGGCTCCTGGGCCAGCAGCATGGTGCCGAAGTCGCCGACCTTCATCGGTTCCATCAGGACCTGGCCACCGTTGGCGCGTACCTTCTCGGCGGTCGCGGCCGCATCCGGCGACGCGAGGTACAGACACCACGCCGACGGGCCCTCGTCGCCGGGCATCGGCGGGACGACGGCGGCCACCGCTTTGCCGTTCGCGTAAGCCTGTGTGTAGTTCCCGAACTCCGACGACGCCTCGCCGAACGTCCACCCCAGCACGTCACCGTAGAAGCTCTTGGCACCCTCGACATCGCTGAAGCTGGCGTCGGCCCAGCACGGGGTTCCCTCAGGTTGTACGGCCATGGCTCTGACTCCCTCGTCATTGAAGGCTCTGACCTGTCACGCTAGCCAGCCGTCGGCCGAAGCGCGCGGCGAACACCGCGAGATACGTGACGCAGATCACTTTTACCCGCCGATGATGTTCCGTGACCGCCTCGGTCCAACACTGCGACACCAGTCGAAACAGCAGACCAGAGGATGGGACACCGCCATGAGTGAGACCGTGAAGGGGCCCGCGAGCTACTTCCCCTCCATAGAGAAGAAGTACGGCCGCCCCATAGCCGAGTGGCAGGGCCTCATCCGCTCCTCGCCCCTCACCAAGCACATGGAACTCGTGGCCTGGCTCAAGACCGAACACGGCATCGGCCACGGCCACGCCAACGCCCTCGTCGCGCACACGCTCGCCGAGGACAGCGGCAGGTGATCCGCCGCGAAGAAATGCGTTGCGGGCCATGAGAGGGCCTCCGCAGACTCGTCGATGAGGGGAGCCCGGGACGGGGAGGCGCCATGTCGGCCACGGAGACACACGAAGACGCTCTGGTGCGTGCGTTGGGCAGCGAGCCGAGGAGGCCCGCGGCCTTCCGTGAGCTGATGCGGCTCGGCTCCGCCGCCGTGCCGACCATCCGGCGGGGCCTGGCGCACCACGAGGCCCTGGTACGGGAGCAGTGCTGCAGGCTGCTGGACCACCTGCTGGTGACCGAGGCACTGGACGACCTGATCGCCATGCTCGACGACCCCAGCCCCCAGGTCCGGATCGCCGCGGTGCACGCGCTCGCCTGTGACCGGTGCAAGAGCGACGCCTGCCGTCCCGACCGGGCCGTGGTGCTGCCCCGGGGGATCCGGCTGCTGCACCGGGATCCCGACGCCCACGTACGCAACTTCGCCGCGGAGCTCGTCGGGCTGTCGGTGCACACCCACACGGAGGCGGTCGCCGCCCTGGTCCGGGCACGGGACAACGATCCGTCGCCCGCTGTCCGGAAGAAGGCCGGCTGGTACGCGCCGGGCGGCCCCATCCACCGCAGGACCGCGCCGCGACCGGCCCGCAGGCCCCGCTGACAGCGGGGCTCCCGGCCCGACTGGAGCGGTTTCCGTGGCCGGTTGTGGCCCCTGTTCCGGCACGGGCTGGTGCGGCGTCATGCGCTCCCCGCGCCGCACGCGCCCGCGCCGGAACTCCCCCGGGCGGCTCCCCCTTGAACCGTGGGTGCTTACTGTTCTACCTTCGCCACATGGTCGGGGCATCAACGCCCGCTCACCAGCGACACAACGTGCGGGCGGCAGTTGGGCCGGGTGATGACGAGTGCGTCCACACCTCGCGCTGATCGAGGACGACCCCGACTTCGCACTGATGTGCCGTACCTATCTCGAGCGTGAGGGTTTCAGCGTCTCGTGGGCCATGGACGCCCGGGCCGGCAAGGCCGTCATGCACGACGGCGGCATCGATCTCGTCGTCCTCGACCTGGGACTTCCCGACGGCAGCGGTCTCGAACTGCTGCGGGCGCTGCGCTCGACCAGTCGACTTCCGGTCATAGTCGTCAGCGGTCGCGGAGACGAGACGGACCGGGTGGCGGGCCTGGAGATCGGCGCGGACGACTATCTCGTCAAGCCGTTCTCGCAGCGGGAACTCGTCGCCCGCATCGGCGCCGTGCTGCGCCGGTGCCGGCCGCCCGAGCTGCCGACCGTCCTCGACGTCGGGACCCTGCGCGTCGACACCGCCGCACGCCAGGCGAGCGGGCCGGGCGTCCTGCTGAACCTGCGCCCCAAGGAGTACGCCCTGTTGGAGGCCCTCGCCCGCTCCCCCGGCCGGGTCTTCTCCGCCGAGCAGCTGCTGGAGCTGATCTGGGGAGCGTCCTGGCAGCAGCCCGCGACGGTCATCGAGCACGTGTACCGGCTGCGCGGCAAACTCTCCCGACTCCCGGCGCCCGCACCGCGGATCACCACGGTGCGCGGCTATGGATACCGTCTCGACCCCTGAGGGCCGCCATGTCCACGAGCCGTCCGTCCAGCACCCCGAAGCCCGTCCCGGACTTCCGGCGCCTCTTCGACTCCACGCTCTCCCCGCTGCTCGTCCTCGCCCCGGACTTCACGATCGTCGAGGTCAACCGCGCCTATCTGACGGCCACGGGCACCCGGCGGAGCATCGTCGGGCGCCCCATCTTCGATGTGTTCCCCGACAACCCCGAGGACCCGTCGGCCGACGGCGTCACCAACCTGCGCCGCTCGCTGGAGACGGTGGTGGGCACGGGCCGCACGGACACGATGGCGCTGCAGAGGTACGACATCCCGACGGGCGACGAGGGCGGTTTCGCCGAGCGCTACTGGAGCCCGGTCAACACACCGGTCCTGGACGCCGACGACCGGGTCACGCACATCATCCACCGGGTCGAGGACGTCACCGAGTTCGTGCGGCTGCGCCGGGCCGGGCACGAACGCGAGCGAGCGGCAGCCGAGGCGCAGATGCGCGCGGAGGGAATGGAGATCGATCTGTTCGTCCGGGCGCGGGAGATCCGTGAGGTCAACGAGCAGTTGCGCCGGGTGAACGGCGAACTAGACGCCGCCGGGCGGCAGTTGCAGGAGGAACAGCGGGCCAAGGACCGGTTCATCGCGACGCTCTCGCACGAGCTGCGCAATCCGCTGGCCGCCGCCACCGCGGCGACCGAGCTGCTGGCGCTCGACCTCCCCGGCGGCCATCCTGCGCTCTCCGTCCTGGAGCGGCAGCTCGGCATCCTGGCCCGGATGAGCAACGACCTGCTGGACGGCACGCGCGCGCTGACCGGTCGTCTGGAGCTGGTGCCCGAGCGGATGGATCTGAGGTCGGCCGTCGAGAGCGCCTGCGCCGACATGCGTGGCCTGTTCGGCCACGAGGGACGGGCCCTCGAACTCCGGCTGCCCGACGGCCCGGTGCTCGTGGACGGTGACCGGCTGCGGCTGGCCCAGGTGCTGACGAACCTCCTGTCCAACGCGCTGAAGTACACGCTGCCGGGCGGCCGTACGGACGTATGCCTGGCGACCGTGGACGGGCAGGCGCAGCTCACGGTCAGGGACGACGGGATCGGCTTCGAGCCCGGTCAGGCGGAGGAACTGTTCGGGGTGTTCATGCGGGCGGCTCCCGCCGGGCCGCACACCCCCGAGGGGCTCGGACTCGGGCTCGCGGTGGCCCGGACCATCGTCGAACTCCACGGCGGCCGGATCTCCGCGCACAGCGACGGGCCCGGCAAGGGCGCCTCGTTCGACGTGCTGCTGCCGACGGCCGCCTCGAACGCGCCACAGCCGACCCGCCCCGCGGCCACCGGCCGTGCGCAACGGCAGTTGGCCATCCTGATCGTCGAGGACAACACGGACCTCGCAGCGACCTACCGCACCCTGCTGGAGCGCCAGGGGCACCACGTCACGGTCGTCCACACGGGCGCGGACGCCGTCACGGCCACCGAGGCGAGCCTTTTCGACGTCGTGCTGTGCGATCTCGGGCTGCCCGACATGGACGGCTACGCGGTCGCCCGTGCCGTACGGTCCCGTCCGCACGGCGCCGGGCTGCGCCTCATCGCGGTCTCCGGCTTCAGCCGGGGCACCGACCGGACGCTGGCCCACGAGGCCGGATTCGACGCCCACCTGGCCAAGCCGCTGCCGCTCGCGGATCTGCTGGACCTGCTGGAGCGCTGACCCGCCGGTCGTCCCGTGCCGTCCCCGACATGAGCGGACCGCTCTCCTGGGTGTGCGGCACCCAGGAGTCGTCCACCTGGGAAGAGGGCGGCCTGGTCGGCCCGCGCCGCCGGGGCGACCGTGGAGCCATGACCACGAGAACGAGCACGAACGACGACACCTCCCGCGCCCCGCACCCGTACGTCGGGATGTGGGTGACCGCCGACGGCCACATCCGCCAGGAACTGCTGCCCGACGGCCGGTACGACGAGGCCCGCGGCGCCCGGCAGAGCGCGTACACCGGCAGCTACACCGTGACCGGCAGCCACATCGACTACGTCGACGACATCGGATTCACCGCCACGGGCGATGTCCGCGACGGAGTGCTGTACCACGAGCACCTGGTCCTCTACCGCGAAGCGACCTGACCGCTCCCAGATCGGGCTGCTCCGGCACCGCCGTACCCCGACGGCGGTACGGGCCGGTCCCTGGGGAGTCAGGCGCGTACAGAAGAAAAGCGCAGGTCGGCGCCCTGGTGGGCGTGCGGCGGGAGCTCACTTTCGGTGTGTGATCGGTTGCGGTGAGTCGGCTGGTTTCACACGGTGGGGCCCAGATACTGCCGTCCTCGAAAGGAACCGGTATGCGCGCCCTGGTATCCCGCGGGCTCCTTCTCCCGCCCCTCGTCTGTGCCGCTCTCGTCTGCGGGCCGGTCGCTACGGCCACTGCCGCCTCCGACGTGTCCACGGGGTCCGTGGGCAACCCCGTCGCGGTGGCCCCGCTGTCCGCCGACGCGGCCGACACGGCCTTGGAGCGGATCCACTCCCTGGAAGCGGCGGATCACGGAGACGTCCTGAGGCCTCTCCTGGACGCGCTCATCCCCCTCGCCGACCGGGATCACGAACCGCTCGACGCGGACGAGGCGGCCGAGCACGGCCAGGCCGTCACGGAGGCGACCGCGTCCGTCGAGGAGCGGCTGGAGACCGTGGACCGTCCCACCGAGCTGGCCGCGGCCGACCCGGTGTCGGACGCGGTGGCAGGGCTTCAGGAATCACTCGGCGGGCTGCTCTCGGCTCTGACCTCCCTCGATGTGGGAGGAGTGGTCGCCGAGGTGCCGAAGGTGCTGTCGAACGTGATCGGCGTGCTGACGGGGCTCCTCGGCGGCGGTCTGCCCGCTCTGCCGAGCGTCCCGGCGCCGACGGAGTAGTCGCACACCGGCGGGGTGCGCCGCGATGACGCGGGCACCCCGCCGGGATGACGACCGGGTGGTGCGGGCGGAGGCTCACGGGCCTCGCCCGGATCAGTGGGGCCCACGGGCTGTCGAAAGCGCTCCAGCGGGTATCCGTATGCCATGGCTGATGTCGTGGACTCCGACGAACTCCTGCGCCGTATCCAGCGTGCTCGCGCCTGGGCCGAGCGGGAGGAGGAGACGTGGAAGGCGCGGAGCGACGACCTCAGGCGGGGCGATCCCGGCGGGTCACGCGATGCCGACGTGCGGAGTCAGGCCTATGAGGCCGTACGCAAGGTGCTGGACGAGATCCTGACCCCGGGCGTGCATGCCGCGGACGGCTGAGGAGCCGGGCGAACCGGCCCGGCCGAGTGAGCCGGGCCGGTTCGCGCTCCCGACGCTCAGTCACATGCGGGGCGGCGGCCGTCCGATCGTGTGGGCCGTTCCCGGCTCCGTACGCGCGGGGCCTCGTCGTCGGCCTGTGCGGGAACTGCTCGAACGGTGCGCGGGACGTATGCGTCACCCCTGAGGCGACGCAGAGGCGTCACGCGGATCCTGACCTCCGGGTGCTTGGTGGTGTTCATGGGGCAACACTGCGCCAACGGTGCCGGAGCAACCAGATCACTGTTGTGTGCAGGACCGCGGATCCTGGTACCGGAACCACCAGCCAACGGATGCCGAACCACCGGTCAGCCCGCGTCGGGGAGCCTCAGAGTGAAGACCGACCCGGTGCCGAGTTCGCTGGTGACCGTCACCGTACCGCCGTGGGCCGTGACGAGTTGACGCACGATCGACAGACCCAGGCCGCTGCCGCCCGTGCGCCGGCTGCGGGACTTCTCCGCCCGCCAGAACCGTTCGAAGACGCTGGGCAGATCCTCCGGGGCGATCCCGCTGCCGGTGTCGGCCACTTCGAAGACGACCTCGTCACCCTGGCGACGGCAGGAGAGCGTGATCGTGCCGTCGGCCGGCGTGTGGCGAATCGCGTTCGACACCAGGTTGCCCAGCGCCTGCCGCATCCGGACCGGATCCGCGTCGAGCCAAGGTGTGCCGTCAGAGCCGTGCGAGCCCTGTGAGCCCTGTGAGGCGGCCACGGACATGTGCAGCCGGACTCCCGCCCCCTCTGCCGCCACCCGGTGGGCCGCGACGACCTGTTCGAGCAGTTCGTCGGCGCGGACCGGTTCGCGGTGCAGCCTGAGCGTGCCCGCGTCGGCGGCCGCGAGGTCCTGGAGGTCGTCGATGACCCGCTGGAGGACGACCGCCTCGTCGTGCAGGGAGGCGAGCAGTTCGCGGTCGGGGTCGACGACGCCGTCGCGGGTCACCTCCAGCCAGCCGCGGATGTTGGTGAGCGGGGTGCGCAGTTCATGGGCGATGTCGGCGACCATCGCCTTGCGTTGCGCCTCCATGCGTTCACGGCGATCGGCCAGGTCGTTGAACGCGACGGCCAGGATGCCCGTCTCGTCCTGCGTGGTCACGGGTACCCGTACGTGCTGCTCCGGCGGCTGCTGGGCGGCGTGCGTCAGCGCGCGCAGCGGCCGTACGAGCCGGGTGGCGACCAGCACCGTCACGGCCACCGTGAGGGCGAGGACGAGGCCGGCGACGCCTGTCACCTTGGCCTTGTTGGCGGCCGACATGTCGAAGTGCGGGACGGCGCTGTCGCCGCGGCCGAGGAACAGTTCCGCGGCCGGCGCGACGTAGGGCTCCAGTTGCTGACGCCGGGCACGGTCGACGCACTCCTGCGCCTTCTTGTCCTGGTCACGGGTGGTGTCGATGCCCGTCTCCGCTTTCCGGCCGAGGTAGCGCGTGAGCATGGACCGGTCCGTGAAGTCGACCGTGGCGGCGAAGAGCGAGGGGAACTTCCCGCCGACACCCTTCAGGCAGTCCCCGGCGTACGTGTTGAGTTCCGCCAGGGCCTTCTCCTCCGTCGCGGTCGGGGTGTTGAGCAATCCGTCGGCGCACGGCGTCGGTACCTGGCCTCCGTCCACGGTGCCGTCCTCGTCGACGAGGACGGAACGGCCGCTGGCCATCTGCGTGATGGTGGTCTCGACACCGTTGATCGAGAAGCAGGCCCGGCGCTTCTCGGCCAGCAGCCGTACGCGCTCACGCTCCGCGCGCGGCAGCCGGAACGGACCCACCGCACGCGGGTCGATGCCGGTCCGCTGTGCTCCGGGCTCGGTGAAGGTGTCGGTGTGCAGGGGATCGACCGCGGCGGCGGCCCTGGGCGGCAGAGCCGTGTCCCGTGTCTCGGAGTCCGCGATCGGCGTACGGTCCGGGGCCGTCAGGGCGATGCGCCGCCCGGTCCGGTCCGACAGCGCGCGGACGGTCTTCCCGACGCCGGACCAGTCGCGATGGGTGGCCGCGTATCCGCTCAACTGGCGCAGGATGTCCATGTCCTCGGTCAGTACCTGCCCCTGCTCCTCCTGGATCGCCCGGGTCGTGGTCTCCACCGCCAGCCAGGCCGTCGCCGCCACGGAACAGATGGCGATCAGCACCGACGTGATCAGCAGCCGGACCAGCAGCCTCTTGCGCAGCGGTATCGGGCGGGTCATCAGCGGTCCCCGCTGAGCTTGTAGCCCACACCGAAGACGGTCAGCAGCCGTACCGGTCTGCGCGGATCCGCCTCGATCTTCTTGCGCAGGTTCATGATGTGCACGTCGACCGCCCGTTCGGTCGAGGCGCGGTCGATGCCCCGGGTGCGGTGCAGCAACTGCTGCCGGGAGAAGACCCGTTCCGGCTCGGCGGCCATGGCCAGCAGGATCTCGTACTCGGCCGGGGTGCACTCCACCGGCGATCCGTCGCACACCACCTCGTGCCGTACGGGATCCACGACGATCCCGGCGGCCCGTACGACCGGGTCCTCGCGGTGCCCGGCGGCCTGGCGTCCGCTGCGGCGCAGGACGGTGCGGATGCGGGCCATGAGTTCGCGCGGGCTGTACGGCTTGGTCATGTAGTCGTCGGCGCCGAGTTCGAGGCCGAGCAGCACGTCCTCCTCTGTGGAGCGTGCGGTGAGCATGAGGACGGGGATGTCGTCGTCCTGGCGCAGCGCCCGGCACACGCCGAAGCCGTCGATCACCGGGAGCATCAGGTCCAGGACGACGAGGTCGGGCCGACGCTGCCGGGCCGCCTCCAGGGCGGCTCCGCCGTCGTGGACCACGGTGGCGGTGTGGCCCTCGCTCAGCAGGGAACGGCGTATCAGCTCCGCCTGCTTCTCGTCGTCCTCGGCAACCATCACATGTGCGCACACGGGGCCGATGCTAAGCGCCCCGGGCCGTGGCGGGACCGTGGGTGAGGGGCTTCCCACGCCCTGACATCTTCCTCACAACCGCCTGCTAGGGCCTGTCTGACAATTCCCGTCGTCGCCCGGAGGGCGGCCTCGCGGCGTCAGGTGCGTGCTCTCGGCGTGCCGGGCGTAGAGCCTCGTACTGGACGTACTTGGCTCTGCGCCCGGTGCGGCGAGGGTGCGTGCATGGCGTCGCGAGGCAGACGGGAATTGTCAGACAGGCCCTAGTGCCGGTCCGGCGGCCCGGGTCAGCGTCTGAGTGCGGCAGCGTTGCCCATGACGATCACGGGATCTCGGTCGGGGTCGAGGGCGCGCAGGAGTTCCTTCATGTGTCTCTTCCGGAGGCTGACGCAGCCCTGGGTGGGGCCGTCGTGGTCGACGTGCACCCAGATGCCGCCGCCGCGGTCGGCTCCGAGGGGGCGGGTCCAGTCCAGCGGTGTGGTGCCGGCCTGGCGGTTGTAGTTGATGGCGACCACGTAGTCGAACGAGCCGGCCAGGGGCTCGCCCTCGAATCCCGTGCCTCCGATGCTGAAGCCGCCGGAGTGGTCGTACGGAAGGCTCGTGCCCGGGTCGGGGCGCAGGCCGCCCGCGTCCGTGAGCGCGTAGACGCCGATGGGCGAGCGGAGGTCTCCCACCCGGTGGTGGTCGGTCCAGCCCCTGAGGGCGTTGTGCGCGGGCCAGCTGGCCCCGGCGTGCCAGCCGGACTCCGTGCGCTCGTACAGCACCGCGGTGGAGGTCGACGAGTTCTTGCCCCGGCCCGTCACCACCAGGGCCTGACGGGTCTTCGGGGGCACCTTGGCCCACGTCTTGGAGCCCAGGCCGGGCAGTTGCTGAGGTGCCACGCTCAGGGCGACGTGGGGTGCGGGGGCGGGTGACGCTCCCGCACTGCCGTTCACCGATACCGTGCCGGGCCTCTGATCCGACGTCGTGGCCGGTCCTCCTCCGCAGCCGACGAGGACGAGAGAGGCGGCCAGAACGACGACGGGGCGGCGCACGGCACCGTGTGTGGGTGTGATCATGTGTCGACCTTGACCCGTACATGTGAGGAACTCGTCAGGTCGGTTCGATCGGTGACGCAGAATCACTCGGTTGTCCTCCTGATCGTCCCTTGACCCTCCTTCTTCGAAACATTCGGGCCCGATGGCGACTGTTGTGCGGAATGTAGGCAGAACAGGGCCGCCCGACAAGGGGCAGGACGAGACCCACGGGGCGACCCGAGCATCTTGAGCCATCCCGAATCCTTGCCAGTGCGGGGCGTTGACGCCTCCTGAAGCCGGCCGTAAGGTCTGCGCAGCCAATCGGAAACATGCTCGAAACTTTCGAAACGACGGAAAGGGACGACATGATCACCCGCACGTCATCAGATCCCACGGCCACCCCGCCGCCCCGGCAGTCCCGCACCCGAAGAGCCCTGGTGATCGGCATGGCGGGCCTGCTCGCCGCGGCCGGTGTCACCACTCTCGCCGGGACGGCCGAGGCCGCCGGCACGCTCGGTGCCGCGGCGGCGGAGAAGGGCCGCTACTTCGGCGCCGCGGTCGCGGCCAACCACCTGGGCGAGGCCCCGTACGCCTCGACGCTCAACACGGAGTTCAACTCGGTGACTCCGGAGAACGAGATGAAGTGGGACGCGGTCGAAGGGACCCGCAACTCCTTCACCTACGGCGCCGCGGACCAGATCGTCAGCCATGCCCAGAGCAGGGGCATGAGGGTCCGCGGGCACACCCTCGTGTGGCACTCCCAGCTGCCCGGCTGGGTCGGCGGGCTCGGCGCCGCCGACCTCAGGACGGCGATGAACAACCACATCACGCAGGTCATGCAGCACTACAAGGGCAAGATCCACTCCTGGGACGTCGTCAACGAGGCCTTCCAGGACGGCAGCAGCGGCGCCCGGCGCAGTTCGCCCTTCCAGGACAAGCTCGGCAACGGCTTCATCGAGGAGGCGTTCCGCACGGCCCGTGCCGCCGATCCCGCGGCCAAGCTCTGCTACAACGACTACAACACCGACGGGGTCAACGCGAAGAGCAACGCCGTCTACAACCTGGTGCGGGACTTCAAGGCGCGCGGTGTACCCATCGACTGCGTGGGCCTCCAGTCCCACTTCAACAGCGCCTCCCCGGTGCCCGGCGACTACCGCGCCAACCTGCAGCGCTTCGCCGACCTCGGTGTCGACGTGCAGATCACCGAGCTCGACATCGAGGGCTCCGGTACAGCGCAGGCCAACAGCTACACCAATGTGGTCAACGCCTGTCTGGGCGTGTCCCGTTGTACCGGCATCACCGTCTGGGGCGTCACGGACAAGTACTCGTGGCGGGCCAGCGGAACTCCCCTGCTGTTCGACAACAACTACAACAAGAAGGCCGCGTACAACGCCGTGCTCACCGCGCTCGGCGGCACCGGCTCGGGCGGCGGCGGTGGAGGCGCCGCCTGCACGGTGTCGTACAGCAGGACGGACGACTGGAGCGACCGCTACAACGGCAGGGTGACCGTGACCGCGGGCGGTTCGGCGATCAGTACCTGGACGACGACCGTCACGGTGACCTCCCCGCAGAAGGTCTCCACGACCTGGAACGGCACACCGAGCTGGGACTCCAGCGGCAACGTCATGACCATGAGGCCGAACGGCAACGGCAGTCTGGCCGCCGGAGCGTCGACGAGCTTCGGGTTCACCGTCATGAAGAACGGCAACTCCTCGGCTCCCTCGGTCGGTTCCTGCACCGCGTCCTGAGAACGGGTCCCGTCCGTCCGGGAGTTCGGCGGCGGACAGCGAGCGGCGCGGCGGTCCGGCCGGTTCGGATCGTCGCGCCGGTCATGAGTAAAGAGCGAACCAATTTTGGTATGTACCTGACCATGAACAGCCGCTAGGCTCTGCCCCGCCATGCACTGAGAGCGCTCTCACAAGACAGCTGTTCCACCCCCACCTCGCTGGAACAACGAAGGGCTACTGCCTTGAGACGCACCACAACCATGCGCACAGGCCTGTCCGCACTCCTCATCGTCGGCGCCTGGGCAACCTTCGCCGCCGGACCCGCCTCTGCCGCCGGCGCCCCCGAACCCACCCGCACCTCCGGCGCTCCGGCCTCCGCCGGTCTCCTCGACGCCATGCAGCGAGACTTCGGTCTGACGAAGACCCAGGCCGAAGCGCGGCTCGCGGCCGAGAAGACCGCGACGGCCGTCGAGTCGGACGCGCGGCGCGCGGCGGGAGCCGCGTACGGCGGTTCCTGGTTCGACGCCAAGAGCGGGAAGTTGACCGTCGCCGTCACGGCCGGCGCCTCCGACGCCGCCGTCGATTCCGTACGGAAGACCGGCGCGACCGTCCGTACCGTCAAGCACAGCGCGAAGCAGCTCGACGCGGCCAAGTCGCGCATCGACAAGCTGGCCGCGCCCGAAGGTGTCAGCAACTGGTACGTCGACGCCAAGGCGAGCTCGGTCGTCGTGGCCGTCGTCGCCGCGCAGCGTGCTGACAACGATGTCCGCACGTTCCTCTCGAAGGCCCGTGCGGCAGGTCCCGTCAAGGTCGAAGAGGCCACCTCGGCGCCGGAGACCTTCGCCGCCGGGACGGTCGGCGGCGACCCCTTCTACACCGGCAACGTCCGCTGTTCCATCGGCTTCTCGGTGCACGGCGGCTTCGTCACCGCGGGCCACTGCGGCGGGGCGGGACAGGGCGTCAGCGGCTGGGACCGGTCCTACATAGGCAACATCCAGGGCTCCTCGTTCCCGGGCAACGACTACGCCTGGGTGAACGTCGGAAGCGGCTGGTGGACCGTGCCGGTCGTGCTCGGCTGGGGCACCATCTCGGACCGGCTCGTCCGCGGGTCCAACGAGGCGCCCGTCGGTTCGTCCATCTGCCGGTCGGGGTCGACCACGCACTGGCACTGCGGCACGGTCCTCGCCAAGAACGAGACCGTCAACTACAGCCAGGGCGCGGTGCACCAGATGACCAAGACCAGCGTCTGCGCGGAACCGGGCGACTCCGGCGGTTCCTTCATCAGCGGCGACCAGGCGCAGGGCGTCACCTCCGGCGGCTGGGGCAACTGCTCCGGCGGCGGTGAGACCTGGTACCAGCCGATCAACGAGATCCTCAGCCGGTACGGCCTCACGCTCCACACGGCCTGATCCGCAAGGCTCCGGGGCACGGCTCGGCGGGCTCCGTCACCGGTCAGGTGGCGGAGCCCGTTGGCGCCCGCCCCGCGTTACCCGGGGCATCTCCCCTCGACCCAAGTGCCCCGGATTCACCACCCGTTCACCAGCGCTGCCACCCCTGTCGTTCCACCCCGCGTCCGGGCGGCCTACGCTCGGCGGCATTTCGCGGGCCCGGATCCCCGACGGGCAGCCGGTGCCCGCTGTCCGTCCTGACGGAAGGTTCCGTTACATGGTCCTCGGATCCACAGGTGGGGCGCGGAGGTTCGGCAGAAGAGCCGCCGCTCTCGCGCTGACCACCGCCCTCGCCGCCGCACTGCCCGGCCCGGTCTCCTCCGCGGCCGACGCCCCCGACACGCCGGCCCACCCCACGGCGTACGTCGATCCGCTCATCGGCACCACGAACGGAGGCAACACCTATCCGGGTGCCACCCTCCCGTACGGCATGATCGCCTGGTCTCCGACCAGCACCCGGGGCGACCAGACCAGCACGGGCGCCGCCAACGGCTACGAGTACAACGCGACCCGGCTGCGCGGGCTGAGTCTCACGCATGTGAACGGCGCGGGCTGCAACCCGGGGGCCGCGGGCGACGTGCCGATCATGCCGTTCGTCGGGGACGTCACCTCGTCACCGTCGGCCGACACCACGGACTCCGTGTACGCCGCGAACTTCTCGCACGCCGACGAGCGGGCCGTGCCGGGCCGCTACTCCGTGGGGCTCGACTCCGGTGCCCGGGCCGACCTCGCCGTTTCCAAGCGGGCCGGCGTCGCCGACTTCACGTTCCCCGCCGACAAGCCCGCCAACCTGCTCTTCCGGGTCTCCAACTCGCTCAACGGCAGCGAGGACGCCCATGTCGAGATCGACCGGGCGGGGCGCAAGGTGAGCGGCTGGGTGCTGACTGGCGCGTTCTGCGGACGGCGCGCCAACGGCGGCGTCAACAACCGCAAGAGCTACTACCGGCTCTACTTCAGCGCCTCCTTCGACCGTGCCTTCTCGACCACGGGCACGTGGAAGGACGGCACCCTCTCCCCCGGCGCCACCTCGGGCGGAGGCGGCGAGGGATACGCCACGGGCGCCGACCGCGCGGGCCGCGGCTCCGGCGGCTGGGTCGGCTTCGACACCAGCTCTGACAACGATGTCCGCATGCGGCTCGGAATCTCGTACGTGAGCAAGGCGGGCGCCGAGGCCAACCTCCGCGAGGAGATCGCGCCGAGGTCGAGCGTCGACCAGGTGGCCGCCGCGGGGACGCGGGCCTGGGACCGGGAGCTGCGGTCCGTGCGCGTGGGAGGCGGCAGTACGGCCCAGCGCACCGCCTTCTACACCGCGCTCTACCACTCGCTCATGCAGCCGAACCTGGTCAGCGACACCGACGGCCGCTATCCGGGCATGGACGGCAAGCCGCAGCGCATCGAGCGCGGGCAGGGGGCGCAGTACAGCAACTTCTCCGGCTGGGACCAGTACCGGGCGCAGATACAGCTGCTCGCCCTGCTCAAGCCACGGATCGCCGGGGACTTCGCGCAGTCCCTCTACAACTTCGCACGGCAGAACGGCGGGGTGTGGGACCGCTGGGTGCACATCAACGGGCCGACCCACGTGATGACCGGTGATCCGACGGCGGCCACACTCGCCACCTTCTACGCCATGGGGGTCCGCAACTTCGACTACCGCGGCGCCTTCGACTCGCTGGCCCGCCAGGCGACCGTGCCGCACCCCGACGGGCTCTCCGACGCGGGCTGCCCCGGCCAGTGCACGGGCCAACGGCCCAACCTCGCCCAGTACTTGACCTCGCAGTACGCCGCGCAGGACGTCTGCCACTGCTGGGGCGGCGCTGCCGAGACCCTGGAGGACTCGGTCGCCGACGACGCGCTGGGCCGCTGGGCGAAGCTGCTGGGCCTCGACGAGCAGGCCGCCGCCTTCGCCGAGCGGGGCGGCTGGTGGCGCAACGTCTTCAACCCGGGCGCCACCGACGGCGCGGGCACCACCGGCTACATCCAGGCCCGCAACCTCGACGGTTCATGGGTCACGCCGTTCAGCCCGGGCAGCGACCGCGGTTTCGCGCAGGGCACCAGCGCCACGTACACATGGATGGTGCCGCAGGACGTCCAGGGGCTCGCCGAGGCGATGGGCGGACGCGAGACGGCCGCGCGCCGGCTGGACGGCTTCTTCCACAAGCCCGACGGCTCCTGGTCGGTGAAGGGCGGCGACGCCCTGCGGTACGACCCGACCAACGAGCCCGGAATCCACGCCCCTTGGCTCTACAACGCGCTCGGTCAGCCGTGGAAGACCCAGGCGACGGTCCGGCAGATCCTCGACACCGTCTACGGGACCGGACCGGCCGGACTCCCCGGCAACGACGACCTCGGGACCATGTCCGCCTGGTACGTCTTCTCCGCCCTCGGCATCTATCCGCAGACCCCGGGCAGCGGCAACCTGCTGCTTGGCGCGCCGCTCTTCCCGCACGCCGTGGTCGACCGGCCCGGTGGCGGTGACATCGTCATCGACGCGCCCTCGGCCGACGCCGGTCATCCGTATGTGAGCGGTGTCCGGCTCAACGGCCGTACGCACGACCGCTCCTGGACGGATGCCCGCTTCCTGCGCGGCGGCGGCACCCTCACGTTCGGACTCTCGCAGGAGCCGGACACCGACTGGGCGACCGCGCCCGGCGGGCTGCCCCGCTGACGTGTCGGTGCCCCGGGGTCCAGCTGGACCCCGGGGCACCGCCCGTGCGGACGCCCGTCAGACCTTGCGGTACCTGGCCATGGCGAACGAGAACAGCCCGAAGAGCATCAGGCCGACGGCTATGAACACCAGCAGCCACGGCCCCACCGGGGTCTCGGTGAACGAGCGCAGGGTGTCGTCCATGCCCTTGGCCTTGTCAGGTTCGTACTCCACGGCTGCCCGGAGCGCGAAGCCTCCGGCGACGGCGAACACCAGACCACGGGCCACACCGCCGCCGACACCCGTCACGTCGACCGTGCGGCGCACCCGGTGCGACATCTCACCGAGCCTCATGTGCTTGTGGTACTTCCGGCGCGCGGCCTGCACCACCATCCACACACCCGCGCAGAGGATGCCCACGCCCGCCGCGGCCACGAGCCACTGCCCGGCGGGCAGCTCCATGGCCCTGGCCGTCGCGTCCCGGGACTTGCCGTCGCTCGATCCGCTCCCGCTGGAACCGGCGGCGAAGGAGAGCACGGAGTAGGCGACGAAGCCGTAGAACACGGCTCGTGCCGCCGAGGCCAGCCTCTTCTTCGCCTTGCCGCCGTCGGGGCCCGCCGCACCGAAGACCGCCTCGGACAGCCTCCAGAGCGCCATACCGACCAGCCCGATGCCGAGCGCCCAGAGCACGACCCCACCGAAGGGCTTCTCGGCGACCTCCTGGAGTGCGCCCCCCTGATCCGCCTGCTTCCCGCTGCCGCCGAAGGCGATCTGCAGCGCCAGCAGGCCCACGAGCAGGTAGATGACACCGCGTGCGGTGAAACCTGCGCGGGCCGCGCCCTCGATCGCCGGGGCGGCCTTTCGTTTCCCGGCCCTGCCGCCTCGCGTCAACGTACTTGCGTTCATCATTGCCTCCCGTCCCCAGGTGCCCCCGACCGGCCGTACGACACCCCCACAGGCACCGACCGTGCGGTACCTCCCGGTTTCGGAGCGAAGCAGGACGATCGAACATACGATGGGCATGCACTGGGGACGGTCTCGCAGACAGGCCGCCCCGGGACGCCGACCGCTCGGGGTGGGAGACGAATGGCACAGGGCACGGACGCAGCACGGACCGTCATCCTCACCGTGGACGACGACCCTGGAGTTTCGCGTGCCGTGGCCCGTGACCTGCGGCGACGCTACGGCGAGGGATACCGGATCGTGCGCGCCGAGTCCGGCGAGAGCGCCCTGGAGGCCCTGCGGGAGCTGAAGCTGCGCGGTGATCTCGTCGCGGTGATCCTGGCGGACTACCGGATGCCCCAGATGAACGGCATCGAGTTCCTGGAGCAGGCCCTGGACGTGTACCCGGGCGCGCGGCGGGTGCTGCTGACCGCCTACGCGGACACGAACGCGGCCATCGACGCGATCAACGTCGTCGACCTCGACCACTACCTGCTCAAGCCCTGGGACCCGCCCGAGGAGAAGCTCTATCCCGTCCTGGACGACCTCCTGGACGCCTGGCGGACCTCCGACCACCGGGCGGTGCCGATCACGAAGGTCGTCGGGCACCGCTGGTCCGCGCGGTCGTCGGACGTACGGGAGTTCCTGGCCCGCAACCAGGTGCCCTACCGCTGGTACTCCTCGGACGAGCCGGAGGGCAAGCGGCTGCTGGCCTGCGCCGACCAGGACGGCGAGCGGCTGCCGCTCGTGATCACCGCGGACGGGGCCGTGCTGGTCGAGCCCGACGACCCGGAGCTGGCCGCCCAGGTGGGACTGGCCACGACCCCGGCGGCGGACTTCTACGACCTCGTCGTCATCGGCGGCGGACCCGCCGGGCTGGGCTCGGCCGTGTACGGGGCCTCGGAAGGGCTGCGGACCGTGCTCGTGGAGCGCTCCGCGACCGGCGGACAGGCCGGCCAGAGCTCACGCATCGAGAACTACCTGGGCTTCCCGGACGGTGTGTCCGGGGCGCAGCTCACCGAGCGGGCGCGGCGTCAGGCGTCGAAGTTCGGCGCCGAGATCCTGACCGCGCGCGAGGTGACCGGTCTGGAGGTCAACGGCTCCTCGCGGACCGTGCGGTTCTCGGACGGTTCCGCGATCGCCGCGCACTGCGTGATCCTGGCCACCGGCGTGTCGTACCGGCAGTTGCAGGCGCCGGGCACGGCGGACCTGACCGGGTGCGGGGTGTACTACGGATCGGCGCTGACCGAGGCGGCCTCGTGCCAGGGACACGACGTGTACATCGTCGGCGGCGCGAACTCCGCGGGCCAGGCGGCGATGTACCTGTCCAGGGGCGCGAAGTCGGTCACCCTGCTGGTGCGCGGTTCCTCCCTGTCCTCGTCGATGTCGCACTACCTGATCGGACAGATCGAGGGTGCGCCGAACATCAGCGTCCGTACGGGGACGGTCGTCGAGGCGGCGCACGGCTCCGACCACCTGGAGCAGCTGACGCTGCGCGACATCGAGAGCGGGCACACCGAACTCGTCGACGCGCAGTGGGTGTTCGTGTTCATCGGCGCGGCCCCGCTGACCGACTGGCTGGACGGCATCGTGCTGAGGGACGAGCGCGGGTTCATCGTCACCGGACCCGACCTGGCCGTCGGCGGGCAGCCGCCGCCGGACTGGGAGTTGGACCGGGCGCCGTACCACCTGGAGACCAATGTGCCCGGGGTGTTCGTGGCGGGTGACGCCCGGGCCGAGTCCGCGAAACGTGTCGCCTCCGCCGTCGGAGAGGGAGCCATGGCCGTGATGCTCGTCCACAGGTATCTGGAGCAGTCGTGAGCGGGCAGCCGATGCCGTGCGACGCGGCGGAACTCAGCACACTGTTCCTGTTCGAGAAGCTGGAACCGGAACAGCTCGGGCGGCTGTGCAGCGAAGGCCGCGTCGAGAAGTTCGAGCCCGGCTATGTGTACGAGGAGGGCGAGCCGGCCACCTGCTTCTTCGTCCTCCTCGAAGGCACGCTCGTGATGTCGCGGCGGGTCGGCGAGGACGACGTCGAGATCAGCCGCACCTCCCAGCGCGGGGTGTACGCGGGGGCCATGCAGGCCTATCTGGCCGTCCCGGACGACGCCCGCTACAAGGGTTCCCTGCGGGTGACCGAGCCGTCGCGGTTCTTCATCCTGCCCGCCGAGACGTTCGCGGCGGTCCTGCGGGAGTGGTTCCCGATGGCCGTGCATCTGCTGGAGGGGCTGTTCTTCGGCAGCCAGAACACCCAGCGGACCATCGGGCAGCGCGAGCGGCTCCTGGCGCTCGGCTCGCTGTCCGCCGGGCTGACGCACGAGCTCAACAACCCGGCCGCGGCGGCCGTACGGGCCACGTCCGCGCTGCGGGACCGGGTGGCCGGGATGCGGCACAAACTCGGCATGATCGCGACGGGCCCGTACGCGCGCGCCGCCCTGGAGACGCTCGTCGAGATCCAGGAGCGCACCGCCGAACAGGTCGCCAAGGCCACGCCCTTGAGTCCGCTCGAAGCCTCCGACCGGGAGGACGCGCTCGCCGACTGGCTGGACGACCACGGCATCGCGGGCGGCTGGCAGCTCGCGCCGACGTTCGTCCAGGCCGGTCTTGACACCGACTGGCTGGACCAGGTCGCCGCGGCCGTGGACGAGGGGACGCTCGAAGGCGCGATCAGGTGGCTCAACTACACGGTGGAGACCGAGTTGTTGATGAACGAGATCGAGGACTCCACCACCCGGGTCTCGAATCTCGTGAACGCGGCCAAGCAGTACTCCCAGCTCGACCGTGCGCCCTACCAGGTCGCCGATGTGCACGAACTGCTGGACAGCACGCTGATGATGCTCGCCGGGAAGATGGGCTCCGGCATCAGGATCGTCAAGGAGTACGACCGTGCTCTGCCCAGGATCCCCGCCTACCCGGGCGAGTTGAACCAGGTGTGGACGAACCTCATCGACAACGCGGCCTCCGCGATGGGCGGCGAGGGCGTGCTGACCGTGCGCACCGCGCTCGAACGGGACCAGCTGCTCGTCGAGTTCCGCGACACCGGGCCCGGCGTGCCCGAGGAGATCCGCGGCAGGATCTTCGACCCGTTCTTCACGACGAAGCCGGTCGGCGAGGGCACCGGGCTGGGGCTCGACATCTCCTGGCGGATCGTCGTGAACAAGCACCACGGTCATCTGGAGGTCCACTCCGAGCCCGGCGACACCCGCTTCCAGGTCTTCCTCCCGCTCACCGCCGCCGAAACCGACGCCCCTCAGGAGGCCTCATGACCACGGACGGAATCGACCCCGGCGTACCGCCGAGCGGTGCGGGCTGCGCCGAATGCGACCAGGTGGACGGCTGGTGGTTCCATCTGCGGCGGTGCGCCCAGTGCGGTCATGTGGGCTGCTGCGACGACTCCCCCGGCAAGCACGCCACCGCCCATCACCGGACCACCGGCCATCCGATCATCCGCAGCTTCGAGCCGGGCGAGCGCTGGTTCTGGAACTTCAAGACGTCCGAGCTGTACGAGTCCGGTCCGGAGCTCGCTCCCCCGGCCTCCCACCCGGCGGACCAGCCCGCACCCGGGCCCGCTGGACGGGTCCCGGCGAACTGGGCGGAGACCCTGCGCTGAAGTTGATCTCCGTCATCGGGAGCAGCCCCGGGGTCGGAAAGTCCACGCTGTGCCGGGCCCTCGCCGACTGGCTGTCCGGGCTCGGCGCGTCGGTCGACCACTTCGAGGAGGCGGACGTCCTCGCCCGGCGCCGCCTGACCGAGCTGCTGAGGCTGCCGACGCGGCCTTGAGGGCGGCCCGGGGCCACTGTCGGTCGCTGTGTCGGTGGTGCGTGCCAGGATGGATGTGTGCCGACCACCTCTTTCACCACGCCGTTCATCGGCCGCGAGGACGAACTCGCCCGCCTGACCCGAGTCCTGGACCGGGCCCGGGCCGGTGAGGCGCGTGCCGTGCTCGTCGCGGGGGACGCGGGAGTCGGCAAGACCCGGCTGCTCGCCGAGGCCGCCGGGCATGCCGCCGAGGCCGGCACGACCGTCGTCACGGGGCACTGTGTGGACCTCGGTGACGTGGGTCTGCCCTATCTGCCGTTCACCGAGATCGTGGGTGTGCTCGCCGACGACGAGCGGTTCTCCGCCGCCCTGGCCTCGCATCCCGTGGTGGACCGGCTGCTCGGCGACGGGAGCGGTGGCGCGGGGGACGCGGGCGGACGGCTGCAGTTGTTCGAGGGCATGGCGAGTCTGCTGACCGATCTCGCCGAGACCGCCCCGCTGCTGCTGGTCCTGGAGGACCTGCACTGGGCCGACCAGTCCTCCCGTGACCTGCTGCGCTTCCTGCTCAGCCGGGGGATCCTCCAGTCCCGGGTCCGCTCAAGGGGAGGGGACGCGGTCGCGAGTGGTGCGCCCGGTCAGCGGCTCGCGGTGTTCGCCTCGTACCGCGCCGACGATCTGCACCGCAGACACCCGCTGCGCCCCCTGCTCGCCGAGCTCGTCCGGCTGCCCGTCGTGGAGCGGCTCGAACTGCGGCCGATGCCCGACGGCGAGGTGGCGCGTCTCGTCCGTGCCCAGCAGGCCGCCCCGGTGCCCGATGCCACCGTCCGCCGTATCGTCGAGCGCGCCGAGGGCAACGCGTTCTACGCGGAGGAGTTGCTCGCCGCCACCTCCGAGACCATGCCCGGGGCGGCGTCCGCCGTGCCGAGCGGGCTGGCCGATGTGCTGCTCATCCGCTTCGAGCAACTCGCGGCGACCGCCCAGCAGGTGCTGCGCACGGCAGCCGTCGCGGGGCGCCGCGTCGAGCACGATCTGCTGCGCGACACCGTCCAACTGCCCGAGGAGGAGCTGGAGTCGGCCCTGCGCGAGGCCGTCGGACGGCAACTCCTCGTCCCCGGTGACGACGACACGTACTCCTTCCGGCACGCCCTGATCCGTGAGGCCGTGTACGCCGATCTGCTGCCGGGTGAACGGGTGCGGCTGCACAGGGCGTTCGCCGGAGTGCTGGCCGGGCGCGGCCACCGGGCCGAGAGCGCGGCGGAGCGCGCCCACCACTCCCGGGAGAGCCACGACCTGGCCGACGCGCTGGCCGCGTCGCTGGAGGCCGCCGACCACGCTGGCCGGGTCCGGGCGCCCGCCGAGGAACTGCGGCATCTGGAAGCCGCGCTCGACCTGTGGTCGGCGGTGCCGCACGACGCACGGCCCGACGGCTTCGACACGGTCACCCTGACGCTGCGCGCCTCCGCCGCCGCCGCGCACGCCGGTGAGACCCACCGGGCCGTCTCGCTGACGCGGTCCGCGCTCGCGAGGGTCGGCGACGACGAGGACTCCGAACTGGCCGCCCGCGTCCGCTACACGCTCGCGGGCAACCTCATGCGCATCGACAACCTCGCCGCCGCGTTCACGTACAGCAACGAGGCGCTCGCGATGATCCCCGCCGATCCTCCGTCGCGCACCTGGGTGTGGGCCGCGGCCACGCATGTCATGGCGGCGACGTACATGGGCGAGGACGAGGCCGCCCACCGCGTGGCCCGCAAGGCAGTGCGCATCGCCGAGGAACTCGACGTGTCCGACGCGCAGGCCGATCTGCTGATCTCCCTGGTCAGCCTCGAAGGGCGCAGCCGGCGTACCCCCGAGGGACGGGCCCGGCTGCGGGAGGCACGTGAGCTGGCCCGCCGCGCCGGTAACGCCTCCGTCGAGATGCGCGCGCTCTTCAATCTCTCCATCGGCTCGCACGAGTCCGGTGACCTGGACGAATGCCTGACCTGGCTCACCGAGGGTCTGGAGCGCGCGGGCCGTGCCGGGCTCCTCTCGTCCCCGTACCCGGTGGAGATGCGCTATCTGCGCTCCCTGATGCTCTACACCCTGGGCCAGTGGGACGAGTGCCTCCGGGCCGCGGAGACCGAGCTCGACGGGCTGCCGACGGCGGGCAGGTACGCGATCGGGCCCGCCCTGTCCGTGGCCCTGGCGCGCGGTGACCAGCATGCCGTCGAGCGAGCCCGGGCCCTGCTCGACGGGCCGTTCGACTGGATGGCCACGCTCGTCGCGGGCCTCCTCCTGACCGACGCCGCGGTGCAGCGACACGACGCGGAGGAGGCCCTCGAACAGTTCCGTACGACGCTTACCGCTCTCATCGACGACGCCGGCACCACGCCCCATGTGGCCGTACGGCTCGCGGCCCTCGCACTGACCGCCATCGGGGACGCGGTCGTGGAGTCCCGGCGGACCGGCGACGAGGAGGGGGCCGACCGCTGGACGGAGACCGGGACGGAGCTGGTGGAGCTGGCCCGGATCACGGCGAACAAGGGCGAGGACGATACGCCGCAGGGCCCCGAGGGGCTGGCGTGGCTGGCGCGCGCCGAGGCGGAGTGGGCGCGGGCCTGTGCCCGGCCGGACGACGGACCGGGCGTCGAACTGAGCGTCGGGGCCTGGGAGAAGGCCGTCGCGGCGTTCGGCTACGGGGACGTCTATGAGCAGGCCCGCTGTCAACTGCGCCTGGCGGAGACCCTGTTGGTGGCGGAGCGGCGCGACGAGGCCGCCGCGCACGCGCGTGCCGCGCGCGACACGGCCGTCCGGCTGGGCGCCGTGCCCCTGCTCGACGACGTCGAGCGGCTGATCCGCCGGGGCCGCCTCGCGGAGACCCCGTCCACGGCCGACCGGGTACCGCTGCTGACGGCACGCGAGAACGACGTCCTGCTGCTCCTCTCCCGTGGCCGCACCAACCGCCAGATCGGCGAGGAGCTCTTCATCAGCGGGAAGACGGCGAGCGTGCACGTCTCCAACATCCTCGCCAAGCTCGGCGCCGCCAGCCGCACGGAGGCGGTGGCGATCGCCTACCGCGAGGGGTTGGTCGAGCCGGAGCCGTCCGCTTCGGGGTGATCACCGAAGGGGCGTTGGCGAGGCGTCGGCGCCGGAGAGTGGCCGTCTGCCGTGGAGGCGGCGCCCCGCTCGCCGCCCGCCGACGGGCGCTCAGGACTCGGTCTTCTGGAGGACGGGCTTCTGGACGACGGGCTCGATGGCGCGGTCCGCGACCGCCGGGTCCGGGTCCGGGGCCGTGTCTCCGCTGTGGTGCTTCGCCCGTTGGATCTGTTCGTAGACGTGGGCGCGCAGTTCGGCGAAGCGGGGGCTGGAGCGGGTGTGCAACTGGTCGCGCTCGTCGGGGAGGTCGATGGTGAGGTCCTCCTGCACAACGGTCGGGGACTTGGAGAGGATCAGGGTGCGCTGGCCGAGGTAGACCGCCTCGTCGATGTCGTGGGTGACGAACAGGACGGTGACGCCGAGTTCGTGCCACAACTTCCGGATCAGGTCCTCCAGTTCGGCGCGGGTCTGCGCGTCGACCGCCGCGAAGGGCTCGTCCATCAGCAGCACCTTCGGCTCGTACGCGACGGCGCGTGCGATGGCGACGCGCTGCTGCATGCCGCCCGAGAGCTGCCAGGGGTACGCCTCGTGGGCGTCGGAGAGGCCGACCACCTCCAGGGCGTGGTCCACCAGCTCCCGTTCGCGCGCCTTGCCGAGCTTCTTGCGGCGCAGGGGCAGGGCGACGTTGTCGCGCACGTTCATCCAGGCGAACAGGGAGCGGCCGTACTCCTGGAAGACGACCGCCATGCCGGGCGGCGGTCCGGCGACCGGGCGGCCGTCGAGACGCACCTCGCCGCGGGTGGGGGCAAGCAGGCCCGCCATGCACTTGAGCAGGGTGGTCTTGCCGCAGCCGGATGGGCCGACCAGGCAGACCAGTTCGCCCTCGGCTATGTGGAAGGTGAGGTTGCGCAGCGCCTCGACGTTGCGGTGCCGACCGGTGTAGATCTTCTGCAGGTCCTGTACGTCGAGCATCGACGTCTCCTTGTCAGGCGTTGCGTCAGGGATTTCGTCGGAGGGTGCATCAGGGATTGCGTCAGGGATTGCGCTGCGCGTGGCGCAGGCCGTGGTACCAGGCCAGGACTCGGTTCTCGGCGAACCGGAAGAGCAGCGACAGGAGGAAGCCGAGGATGCCGAGCAGCAGAACCCCGCTCCACATCTCGGGGATGGCGAAGGAGCGCTGGAACTGCACGATGGTGAAGCCCAGGCCGTTGCTGGCGGCGAACATCTCGCTGATGACCATGAGAATGATCCCGATCGAGAGGGCCTGGCGCATGCCCGTGACGATCTGAGGGCTCGCCGCGCGCAGCACCAGATGCCGCAGGCGCGCGACGCCGGTGATGCCGTAGGAGCGGCAGGTGTCGCCGAGCACCTCGTCGACCGCGCGGACGCCTTCGACGGTGTTGAGCAGGATCGGCCACATGCAGCCGCTGACGATGACGAGCACCTTCATGGTGTCGCCGATTCCGGCGAACAGCATGATCACCGGGATGAGCACGGGTGGCGGGATGGCCCGGAAGAGTTCGAGGACCGGTTCCAGGACGTCCCGTACGGCCCGCCGCATGCCGACGACCAGGCCGAGCCCCACTCCGACGACCACGGCGAGGAGGTAGCCGGCCGCGAGGCGCAGCAGGCTGGGTACGACGTCCGACAGCAGCCGGTCCACCGTCCAGACCTTCCCGAAGCTGTCCAGGATGGTGGCCAGGGGCGGGAAGTAGAAGTCGGTGCTGCCGGCGGTGGCGAACCACCACACGGTGAAGAGGACGGCGGGCAGACCCAGGACCAGCAAGCTCCGTCGGGCCACGGTGAGGGCGGTCATGCGGTCACCTCCGTGCGTACCGACTGGTGCCAGTGCAGTGCCCGTCGTTCGACCGCCCGTGCCGCCAGGTTGACGGCGACGCCGAGCAGGCCGGTCACGAGGACAAGGGCGTAGACCTCCGGTACGGCTCCGGACACCTGGGCGACGGCGATCTCGTGGCCGAGGCCGGGGGCGCCGATGACGAGTTCGGCGGTGATGGTGAGGATGAGCGCCACGGTGGCGGCCAGCCGTACCCCCGTCATCACGTACGGCAGCGCGGTCGGCCACAGGACGTGGCGGACCCTGCCCCAGGTGCCGAGCAGATAGCTGCGGGCGGTGTCCTCGGCGACCGGGTCGACGTCCTGCATTCCGGCCAGGACCTGGACGATCACCTGCCAGAAGGAGGCGTACACGACGAGCAGCAGTTTCGACCTGAGGTCGGTGCCGTAGAGCAGGACTGCGACGGGGATCAGGGCGACGGACGGGATGGGGCGCAGGAACTCGATGGTGGAGGCGGTCACCGCGCGCAGTACGGGCACGGAGCCGATGACGACTCCGGCGGCGACGCCCGCCACGACGGCGACGGCCAGCCCCAGGCCCCATCCGGTCAGGGTGTCGCCGAGTGCGGTCCAGAACGTCGGTTCGGCGAGCAGGGTTCCCAGGGTGCGGACGGTTTCCGAGGCGGGCGGCAGATAGTCGGCCGACACCAGGCCGGTGTGCGGCAGCACTTCGAGCACCGCGACCAGTCCGGCGAGACCGGCGAGGCCGCGCAGTACCGCGACCGGGACCGGACCGCCCGGGGCGGGTGCCTCGGCCCCGCCGGGACCGGGGTCGGTCCCGGCGGGCTCCGCCAGTACAGGGGTGAGGCCGGGGCTGGTCATGAGAACAGCGCGTTCAGGTCGGGCTTCTTGTCGCCGAAGATGCCGTCCTCCTCGCCGAGGGCGGCCAGCTTCTCCAGGGAGGCCATGTCGACCTCCGCCGGCCAGTTGGGCAGGATGAGCTTGTCGAGCACATCGCCGCTGATCTTGGTGTAGGTGGTGAGGATCTGGCGCGCCTCGTCCGGGTGTTCGGAGGCGTAGGTCAGCGACTCGGCCATCGCCTCGCTGAACTTCTTCACGAGCTCCGGGTTCTCCTGCGTCACCTTGGCCGAGGTGAAGTACGTGGCCACGGTGAGCTTCGGGTCGGTCTCGGCGAACGGCGAGGCGATGACCCGGGCGCCCTGTGCCTTGGCGATCGTCGTCGCGGGCTCGCCCATCCAGGCCGCGTCCACCTGGCCGCCGTCCAGAGCGGCGGGCATCTGGTCGAACGGTATCTCGACGAACTTGACCTTGGACGGGTCGCCGCCGTCCTTGCGGACCGACTCCCGGACCGTCGTGTCCCCGATGTTCTGCAGGGTGTTGACCGCCACCGTCTTTCCGGCGAGGTCCTTGGCCGACTTGATCGAGCTGTCCTTCTTGACCGCGACGGCGGTGACGTCGGCGCCGACCTTGCCGTTGGAGGCCGCGCCGTTCACCACCGACCTGACCGGTACGCCCTTGGTCTGGGCGAGCATCAGCGAGGTGGTGTTGCTGAAGCCGAACTGGAACTGGCCGCTCACCACACCGGGAATGATCGCCGCGCCGCCCTGGGCGCTCTCCATCTTCAGCTTGATGCCCCGGCTGCTGAAGAAGCCCTTCTTGTCGCCCAGATAGAGCGGTGCCACATCGACGATCGGAATGATGCCGACCTTGACCTCCGTGGTCCTGCCTCCGCCGGAGGGCGCCGAAGCGCCGCTCGAGGAGGACGAGGACCCGCATCCGGCCGCGCCTGCGACCGTGACCACGGCTATGGCTAGCCCGAGAATGCGCCTTTGCATGGGCTCCTCCTGACGGAAACACCTGTGGTGGTGTGCACACCCCGCCCGGTCGGCCCGCCATGACCGGACAGGCCCGGCGGATCGCCCGGGCCGAACGGATCGAGCAGGCCGCTCGGGTTCGAATGGATCGAACGGATCGAGCAGGTCGAGCGGGGAACCGCGAACTCCGGGAGCGCATCGGAAGTGGACGCCGAACCGGCTCGATGTCCGGTTCGGCCCCGGGCACTCCCGGAGCCACGGCCGCCGGACGCGTGGACTTCCGACGGCGAGGCAGCGGAGCGGGGAGTAGCCGCCGCTGCCTCGTCGAGACCAGTCGACCCGTCCAGACGTTGTGCACTTTCTTGACGGCCGCAATCTACACACCTATGTTCGCCCTGTCAGTACCCCGGACAAGGGAGGTTGCAAGGTGAGCGGCCGGACCCTTTCGGACGTGCACGACGAGACCTCGGGCATGCACGACGAGACCTCGGACGTGCACGAGGAGACTCCTCAGGCGGCCATGGACTCGCGCGTGGACTTCCCCGAAGGACCGCAACTGCGCCCCCAGTCGCTGATGTTCGCCTTCTTCGGCGGCCATGTTCTGGAGCAGGGGCCGCTGTGCGTGTACTCCGGCAGCGTCATCGAGGTGCTGGCGCGCGCGGGGGTCGGGGAGCAGGCGGTGCGGTCCACGCTGACCCGGATGGTCAACCGCGGTCTGCTGCGGCGTCAGCGGGAGGGGCGCCGCATGTACTTCGGCCTGACCCCGCAGGCGACGGAGATCCTCTGGAACGGCAAGAAGCGGCTCTGGGACACCGGCGCCGTCAACGACGACTGGGACGGCACCTGGACGCTGCTCGGCTTCTCACTGCCCGAGTCCTGGCAGCGCCAGCGGCACGATCTGCGCTCCCGGCTGGCCTGGTCGGGCTTCGGCCCCCTCTACAGCGGGCTGTGGATCGCGCCCGGCGACTTCGACGTGTCCGCGCTCGTCTCCGAACTCGGGCTCGCGGCCCACGTCAAGATCTTCCATGCCACGGCCGACGACGCCACCGACATCGGCCTGATGATCCGTGACACCTGGGACCTGGACGGCGTCGGCGCCCGGTACGCCGACTTCGACAAACGCTGGACCGACTGGCTCGGCTCCAGCTCCGAATCCGGCTCTGGCCCTGCCTCCGGCTCCGGCTCCGGCTCCGGCTCCGGCTCCGGCTCCGGCTCCGGCTCCGGGGACCCTCTCGGGACCAGGTTGCGCCTGACCAGCGAGTGGCTCCAGATCATCCGCACGGACCCGCGGCTGCCCGCCCGGCACCTGCCCGCCGCCTGGCCTGCCCGGTCGGCCCACGACACCTTCCACCGCATCGCGGAACAGACCGAGGCCCCCGCCTGCCGGATGGCCGCCCGGCTCATGGAGACCACCCCGCTGCGACCGTCCTGACCGGGCGGGAGGCCCACCAGAAGCCGACCGGAGGCCGAGCGGGAATCCGGCGACGGCCCGCGGTCCCCGGGTGGTGCGGCTGCGAGGTCCGGTGGATGGCGGTGTCATGGAGACATGCCCCACGCAGGGCCGAGCCGCCGTTTGTGACCCGGAGGACCGGCTACACGAACGGGACGGCGCGCATCCGCACAAGAAAAGGTGGCTCGTCATGACGCCTGGCACGCATCTCGCTCTGACACTCACGCTCAGCGGCGGTACGGCCGCCGACGCGCGGGCGGTCGTCCACACCCTCGAATCCACCTTCGGAACGGCCGAGGACATGCCCGGGAACGGGGGCGCCACGGTCTACACGGCCGCTTTCGACAACGACATACCGGTCGATGCCGGGGTCACACCCCCGACCGCGCCGCCACTCTCCGCGCCCGTGACCGTCACCCTCCAGGGCAGCCCCGAGGCGGTACGGCGGGCCGACGAGACCCTCACCTCCGTCTTCACCGTGCGCGAGGAGGGCATGGTCTCCGGCGACCAGGAGCAGGAATGGCAGCTCCGACTGGAGCCGTAACGCAGCCTTCGCCGTCGCACAAAACCGCAGCCGCGGCCTCAGACGCCGAGGCGCAGCGCCCGCATCTGCTCGTCGAGCGGGCACAGCCCGACGTCCTCGCGGCGCTCGTCGAGCGTCCGGGGCTGACGGACGGGATACGGACGGAAGGTCGCGGGGTCCACACGGGTGCCGTAGAACTGCGGCTGGCCGAGTTCGACGGCGCAGTGGTCGGCGATGTACGCGTGGTGCGGCGCCGGGCAGCGTCCGTCCGCCGTGGCCTGGGCGATCAGGTCGCGGCAGGCGAGCTGGAAGTCGAGGTCGGGAGCGTGCAGGAGGATCATCAGCGCCGCCGTGGAGGCGGGCGCGCCGACAAGGTCGGCGGTCGGCCAGGCGTGACGCTTGACGATGGTCTTCAGCGCTTCGGCGTTTCCTCTGCGGCACTCGGTGATGCGGCGGCGCGCGACCTGCGTGGGACTGCGGTGCGCTGCCCGCGTCACTCTCTGGTCCTCGTCCGCCCTGCGGACCAGCTCGTGGGCGAGGGCCGCCGCGAGGGCCGGCACGACGACCGGACGCACCTCCTCGACCCCGTCGTGTATGTCGTCGTGGCTGCGCCCCGCCCCGTCCTCCCCCGCCGTGTCGTGCACTCGCCCGGCGTGCCCGTCCCGGCACGGGTGCCCCGGGTCACCGCCCGGGGCACCCGCCGGCTCCGTGGGCCCGTCGCGACCCGGAAGGGGGGCGACCCCCGTACGCCCCTCCCGTGCCGTGTCGTGCGCGACGTGGCCCGGCATGCCGGAACCGCTCATGACGCCCCCTGGATTTCCAATGAGAACCACACCCGCTTCCCCGTCTCGCCGGGGTCGGGCGGTGCGATGCCCCAGTCGTCGACCAGCGCGGCCACGATGGCGAGCCCGCGTCCGGACTCGTCGGCGTCGTCCGCCGTGCGGTGGCGCGGCAGGTCGGGCAAGTGGTCGGCGACCGTCACCCGCACTTCGTGGTCGGTGCACTCGACGCTGACGGTGACCATGTCACCGGCGTCGGGGCTGCCGTGCCTGACGGCGTTGGCGAACAGTTCGTCGGTGGCCAGGACCGCGTTGTCGAGCTGCTCGTCCGGCAACCGCAGGTACGACAGCTGCTCGGCGACCATGCGGCGTACGCCCGAGGCGCGCGAGGGCTGCGCGGGGACCACGACGCGTAGGACACGGGCCGCGCTCACGGGGACGGGCGCGGCCGGAGCCACCACGGACGCGACCGGGGCGGTCTGGGCGCTCTCACCGGCCCAGGGCCGACCGGTGGGCGAGTCATGTTCCGCGCCGCGCGACAGCGAGGGCGACGGCCGACAGCGGTGTGCCCTGGGTGCCGTCATCGTGCCTCCTTCAAGTGCAGCACGGGTGGGGGACGGTCTCGGTGGCTGCCCGTGCAGCCAACCGGCCGGAGCGACGGCGGACCAGGGGGTGCGGGGGTTGTCCGGTTGCAGGCCCGTAGTGGTGTGGCATGTATGTTCGAAAGCGTGAGCAACGTGAGCGAGGACCGGGCGGTCGACAGCGGGCAGGGTGCCCGTGGCTGGTCCGGCGTGAGCGGCAAGCGCGTGCTCGTCACCGGCGGCACACGAGGACTCGGCGAGCAGATCGTGCGGCTGCTGGCCGCCGAGGGCGCCCGGGTCGCGACGTGTGCCCGTACGGCTCGGGACCTGGAGACGCTGAGAGGCACGGTCGATGCCGCGGCGCCCGACGGGTTGTTCACCCGGGCCCTCGACGTCACCGAACCGAAGCGGCTGGAGGCGTTCGTCACGGCCTCGGCGAGTCGTTTCGGCGGCCTGGACGGTGTGGTGGCCTGTGCGGGCGGTTCTCGCGGGCGCGGCCTCGAACAGTCGGACGCCGGGGACTGGGCCGCGACCTGGGAGCTGAACGTCGGACACACCGCGCGGCTGGTACGGGCCGCCGTGCCGTATCTGCGTACGGCGGGCGGTGGCTCGGTCGTGGTCATCTCGTCGATCTCCGGCTGGAAGCCGGGACCCAACGCGCAGTACGGAACCGCGAAGTCCGCGCAGATCCATCTGGCCGCCTCGCTCGCCCGCGAGCTGGGCCCGGACGGGATCCGGGTGAACGCCGTCTCGCCGGGGTCGATGCTGATCCCGGGCCGGCGCTGGGACCGGATGCGCAGGGAGGAACCCGAGGCCTTCGCCGCGTTCGCGGCGGCCGAGCTGCCGGGCGGGGAGCCGGTCGCGCCGCAGGAGGTGGCGCGCGTGGTGGCGTTCCTGCTGTCGGACTTGTCGAGCGGGATCTCCGGGGCCAATCTGCCCGTCGACCGCGCCCAGAACTCCCCCTCGCCCGACGGTTACTAAGCCGTCGGGCAGGCCGGTCGTGCCGGGGCCGATGATCACGCCACCGCCCCCAGCACCGGTCGGGACCTGCGCTCGAATTCCTGGACCAGCGGCTCGTGGCTGCGCGGCTCCAGCCTCTTGCGGAAGTCGCGCAGGGCCTGGATGGACCGCTCGCTGTGCACCGCGCTGAGCGTGTCGAGGGCCTTGGTCGCCGTACCGATCGCCTCGTCGAGGCGGTTCTGCTGGAGGTGCGCGGTCGCCAGTACGGAACGGCTGATGGCCTGGCGCCTGCGCCGGTCGGCGTTGGCGTCGACCGACTCACCGGCCGTGCGCTCCGCCTGCGCGGCCAGGCCGAGGTCGCGGAAGCACAGGGCGGACTCGGCCTGCAGATAGTGGTGGTCGAGGAAGCGCACCCATACGGACTCCTGCGCGGCTCCCCGGCTCGCGTCCAGCTGCTGTTCCGCGAGCTTCAGCGCCTCGGCCGTCTCACCGGAGCGGCCCCGCGCCGCGTGTCCGCGCGCCGACATGGCGTACAGGCGCATCAGGCCGAGCGGGCTGCCCGAGTCCTTCGCGGTCGCGATGCCGGCCCTCGCCAGAGCCACGCCCTCGTCCGGGCGGCCGAGGTTGGTGGCGAGGTGGGAGAGACCGGCCAGGATCTGCCCGCCCAGGACCCGGTCGCGGCCCTCGGCACAGAGCCGCAGCGCCTGGGTCATGTAGCGCTGTGCGAGCCCGTACTCCCCCGCGTCGTACGAGCTCCAGCCGGCCATCGCGGCGAGGCGGGCGGCAGCCGCGTACAGCAGGCGCTGCTGGTGCGGGGGTGTGCCACGGCGCTGGAGCATGGGGACGACCTCGGTGCACAGGTAGTGCACGATGCTGGTGCGCACTCCCCCGCCGCCGAAGTGGTTGTCCATCTGGTCGAACATGCTGATCATGGCGTGGACCTGCTCGACGGGTCCGCCGTCGGTGACCGGCGTGAGCCGCGCCACGTCCGGGTTCTCCACCAGCCAGAGCAGCCATTCGCGCTGAGGGTTCGTCAGTGCGCCGGCGACGAAGGGGACCGCGCCGAGGAGGCTGCGGCGGGAGATGTCGGTGGAACCCAGTTCGGCCAAGGTGTGCAAGGTGTCTGCCAGGTCTTCGCGGTACACGAGTGCCCTGCCGACGACCGGTCGTTGCTGGTCGGGCAGAAAGCCGAGGTCCGTCGGCGAGACGGCGTGGCCGAGTCGCTCGGACAGGACGGCGGCGATCAACTCGGGGGTGTTTCCCCTGGGTTGCTGGCCGTTCAGCCAGCGGGTGACCGACGCCTTGTCGTAGTTCGAGTCCGCACCCTGTCTGCGCCCCAGTTCATTGACCCGAAGGGCGAGCGCGGCATACGAGCAGCCGGCGTCTCTGAGGGCAGCCGCCAGCGCCTTGTTGGCCCCGGCGGGACCCTTGCCCGGGCTCCTCGATTGTCCGTCGGTCACGGTGGCCATCCAGGTGTCGCATCACGGTGCTGCGGTCTGCCCTCCCTGCCGGGGCGTCAAGTCCGGGAAGGCGATGCGCTGTTGTGCGCCGTCGCCGCCGGACTGTGCGGCAGGTCACTCGATCACTATGATGGCCGACACACACAACCCGCAACAAGCGTTCTGATAATTTCAGAACGATCCTCATCGCTCTGTCTGTGTCAGCGACCTCGTGGCACACTGCACGCTGTGACGGCCGTTCCGGGAGGTAGGACGTGAGCGACAACCGCTCGGGCGGCAGTGCACCGACCGTCCTGCGGATGGTTCTCGGCAAGCGGCTCCGGCATCTGCGAGAACAGGCCGGAGTCTCCTTCGAGGACGCCGCGCGGGCCATCGAGGTCACTCCTCTGACGGTCCGCCGGATCGAAAAGGCCGAGGTCGGCCTCCGTATCCCCTACGTGAGGGAGTTGCTGCACACCTACGGAGTCCCGGAGTCCGAGGTCGAGGACTTCCTCTCGCTGGCCAGGGAGGCCAACCAGCCCGGCTGGTGGTACTCGTACCGCGATGTGCTGCCCGACTGGTTCAGCGCCTACGTGAGCCTTGAGAGCGAAGCCAGCGTCATCCGTCTCTACGAACCCCACTACGTCCCGGGCCTGTTGCAGACGCACGACTACGCGGCCGCGCTCATGCACATCGGCTTTCCCAACGAGACGAAGGAGGACATCGACCGCCGTGTCGCCCTGCGCCTCAAGCGCCAGGACCTGCTCGCGAAGTCCGAGGCACCGGCCGTCTGGGCCGTCCTCGACGAGACGGTGCTGCGCCGCCCGGTGGGCGGGGCCGAGGTGATGCGGGCCCAGATCGACCGGCTGAACGAGGTCCTGGACATGCCGAAGGTCCGGATCCAGATACTGCGCTACTCCGTGGGAGCCCACCCGGGCGCGTTCGGCCCCTTCCACCACTTCCGCTTCGGCTTCTCCGAACTCCCCGATGTCGTCTACACCGAGAGCCTCGTCGGCTCGGTCTACGTCGACCAGCCGGCCGACGTCGTGACGTATCTCGAAGTAATGGACCGGATGTCCGTGCAGGCGGAGCCGGTCGCTCGGACCAGGGCCATCCTGGCTGAACTGCGTAAGGAGTTGTGAGCCATGACTTCCATGGACCCCATCCACAGCGGAATGCCCGCCATCGATCTGGGCACCGAGGGCTGGCACAAGCCCTGGAGCGGCACCAACGGCGGCAGCTGCGTCGAGGCCAAGCGACTGCCCGACGGCAGCGTCGCGTTCCGCCAGTCCAAGGACCCGGACGGGCCCGCGCTGATCTACACCCGGGACGAGATGATCTCGTTCCTGGAGGGCGCGAAGTCCGGCCAGGCCGACTTCCTCATCGCCTGACGCCCCTGGTCGCCCGACCCGGCTGAACCCGCGCGTCGCGAGCCCGCGCTCCGACGCCCTCGCCCGCCCGGACCGGGCGGTACCACTACGCCCGCACAACCATCCACCACTACGGCCGCACAACCGGACAACCCGCACGCGCACTCCCGCCGTGCGGGTCGTCCGGCCACACTGGGAAAGTCGGTCGTCCTGGAGGGAGTGGTATGCGCACGCTCCATGAGGCCGTCGACCGGTGCCGGACACTGGTCGTCGAGGGCCCCGACGACATCGCCAGAAGCGGGCTGCTCGCCGAGCTGGTCCGAGGCGGATTCACGATCAGGCGCTCACTGGGCCAGCTGCACCACGTGGACCCGACCCGTCCGTACCGCGAACTCTTCGCCGCTCCGGGCCGACTGGCGGTCGACGGCGGCATCGTCCACGAACTCGTCTACGGGCCACTGCGCCGCGGACACTCCCGGGTGACCTGGATCCAGGCGCTCGACTTCGCCGAGTCCGTGGCCGAGCGGGACGGCGCCCTGCTCCATCTGACGGACTCCGGACGCCGCCCGGACACCGAGGGCGCCGAGGCGGCCGACGCCTACCGCCGGGTGTTCCGCACCCTCTCCCAGCATGTCCCGGTCGTCACTCTGGACATCGGCCGCCCCGGCCCTCCCATCCGTGCACCATCCGCTCCCGATCTCCAACTGGGGCGATGCAAAGGGCAGTTGACGGTAGGTTAGAAGCAGACCGCGTGACGCACGGCAGGAGATCTCGCATGGCAGACGGCCAGTCCGCTCCCGACCAGGACGCTTTGTCCAAGATCGACACCACGGTGCCGCATTCGGCCCGCATCTGGAACTACTGGATGGGCGGCAAGGACAACTACGAGGTCGACCGGGAGGCGGGCGACGCCTACCGCGAGATCGCCCCGAACATCGAGACGATGGCCCGCGCCTCCCGCGGCTATCTGATCCGTACCGTGACGTTCGTCGCCGGTGAGCTGGGCATCCGCCAGTTCCTGGACATCGGCACGGGCCTGCCCACGTACGACAACACCCACCAGGTCGCCCAGCGCGTGGCGCCCGAGTCGCGGATCGTCTACGTGGACAACGACCCGCTGGTGCTGCGGCACGCCCAGGCGCTGCTCACCAGCACCCCCGAGGGCGTCACCGACTACATCGACGCGGACCTGCACGAGCCCGAGCAGATCATCGAGGCCGCTGGCAAGATCCTGGACTTCAGCCAGCCGGTCGCGCTGATGCTGATGGGCATCCTGGGCCACATCCAGGACTACGAGGAGGCCCAGTCGATCGTCCGCCGTCTCCAGGCCGCCCTGCCGTCGGGCAGCTACTTCGTGCACTACGACAGCACCGACACGGACGCCGAGCTCAAGCGGGCCCAGGAGGGCTACGACGACACCGGCGCCGTCCCGTACGTGCTGCGCAGCCCGCGGGAGATCTCCGTCTACTACGACGGTCTGGAACTGCTGGAGCCCGGCATCGTCTCCTGCCCCCTGTGGCGCCCCGAGCCGGGCACCACTCCGGAGTCGACGGATGTGTACGGGGGCGTCGCGCGCAAGTCCTGAAGCGCGATCCCTGAGGCGTGAGCGCTCGAACGCGAGTCTTGGTGTGAGAGCCGTGGGCCCTGACGCCCCCCGTGGCGCCAGGGCCCATCCCGGTCCGGTCGGTCAGGGCCGCGCGGCCGGCTCGATGTTCTGGTTGAGCCGGAACAGGTTGCCCGGGTCGTACTCGGCCTTGATCCGGGCCAGCCGGGCGTAGTTGTCGCGGTAGCTGGCCCGTACGCGCTCCTGGCCCTCGTCCATCATCATGTTCACGTAGGCGCCGCCCGCCGAGTACGGGTGGAGGGCCTCGAAGTAGTCGACGGTCCACCGTTTGATGTCGTCGGCGTTGGCCGGGTCGGGGTCCACGCCCGCGAAGACGGAGGCCCAGCGTGCGTCGCGGTAGCTCCAGGCGGTGTCCGTCGGCGCGTGGTCGTGGACGGCGCCGTCGATCGGGTACAGGTGCATGGTCGACTTCATGGTCGGCAGTTCGGCACCGAACTTGGCGTGCAGGTCGATCGCCTCGGCAGGGATCTCGTTGACGAAGTCGGCACGCCAGTACCACTGGTCGCCGGGCGGGTAGAGGCCGTCGAAGGCGCCCTGGATCATGGGGTGCGGCATCGGCGCGGGACCGTGCAGCATCGGCTCCGGCAGGGCGTCGAGCAGAGGGGCCATCGCGCGGGCTGCCGCGTCCGTGTCCTCTCCGGCGTAACACCACACGACACCGCAGGCCTTGCGCCCATGGAGTTCCTCGGGGAACGGCGGGGCGGGCGGGACGGCGCCGATCAGGAAGAAGCCGTTCAGTTCGCGGGGCGCGTGCGGGATGAAGTCGCGGTAGGCGGCGAGTACTTCGGCGCACTGTTCGACCGGCCAGAACGTGGGACCCGCCACGACCGTGCTCACCTCGTGCAGCCGGAACAGGAACGAGGTGACGACACCGAAGTTGCCGCCTCCACCGCGGATCGCCCAGAACAGGTCCGGGTTCTCGTCGGCGCTCGCGCGCACGTGGCGGCCGTCGGCAAGGACGAGCTCGGCCTCCAGGAGGTTGTCGATGGCCAGCCCGCACTTACGGGTGAGATGGCCGAGGCCGCCGCCGAGCGTGAGGCCCCCGACGCCGGTCGTGGAGATGATGCCGCTCGGGGTGGCCAGACCGTGCGCGTTGGTGGCCTGGTCCACCTCTCCCCAGACGCAGCCGCCGCCGACGCGTACCGTCCTGGCCTCGGGGTCGACCTGGATGTCCTTGAGCGGGGACAGGTCGACGACCACGCCGTCGTCGCAGGTCCCGAGTCCCGCGCCGTGGTGCCCGCCGCCGCGTACGGCGAGCGGCAGGCCGTGGGCGCGGGCGAAGCCGACGGCGTGCGTGACGTCCTCGGCGCTCGTGCAGCGCGCCACCAGGGCGGGCCGACGTTCGATCATCGCGTTGTAGACGGGACTGGCCTCGTCGTAGCCGGAGTCGTCCGGCCCGATCAACTGGCCCTTGAACTGGGTGAGTTCCTGCCGGGCCGTCTGTGCCGGTGTGACGGACATGTGCATCCCCCGATCCGGGACCCGGCTTCCGGGCCCCTTCCATGGGCCTGTTTCTAGTCCCGTCGTCCGTGCGCAGATATCCGTGCCGGTCACTCAGCTCGGCCTCGGCGGCTACCTAGGTCTCGCGTCCGGGCACCAGCCCCAGCTCCGTGGCGCGGGCGGTGGCCTGGCGCCGGGAGCGGGCACCGAGCTTGTCCAGTACGGCGGAGACGTGGTTGTCGACCGTACGGACCGACACCACGAGCCGCTCGGCGATCTCGGGGTTGGTCAGCCCCTGGGCCAGCAGCCGCATGACCTGGAGCTGGCGCTCGGTGAGGCCCGCGGGGTTGTCCCGCGTCGCGGCGAGCGGGCCGCGCGGAATGTGGCGCACACCCAGCTGCCGCAGTTCGCCGCGGACCAGGCGAGCCAGGGGTTCCGCGCCGAGCGCGTCCAGACCGGCGAGGGCGGTGAGCTTGTCGTCCGGGTCCGGGCTCTCGGCGAGGGCGGCGGCATCCTCGTACGGGCAGCCGGCCGCACGCCAGACCTCGGCGGCCTCGCGCCAGCGTCCGGCGGCCTGGAGTGCGTACGGATGGTCCCAGCCGTCCGCCGGTACGGGGCTGCCGGCCTTGGTGAGCCAGTAGCCGAGCTCGGCCACGTGCGGCATGGCGGACAGGCGGCGGGCCTCCTCGAAGACCTCACCGGCGACGGAGACCACCGCCGCGTGATCGCCCCGGAGCCAGGCCGCCTCCGCCCGGGCGACCGCGACCGGCCCGGTGCGCTGCAGTTCGCGGGTACGTACGGCGATCTCCCAGGCCTCGTCGAGCAGTTCCTCCCCGCCGTCGCGGCCGCGGCGGACGCGGACCCGGGCCAGCACGGTCAGCGCGGGGCAGCGGGCGGGCACGAAGTCGTGGGCGCCGATCTCGGCGTGCCGCTCGGCGTCGTCCCAGGCCGCGGCGGCGAACCGGCGCAGTGCCATCGCGACATGGAGATAGCTGAGGAAGCCGACGTGTTCCGCCCGGTCCGCCAGCGCCATTCCGGGTGCCAGGAACCGGTCGGCCTCGGTGAACTCGAGGCGTTGGAGCAGGGTCCAGATGAGGTTGGCGTACGAGCGGCAGGCGTGCTCGACCTCGCCCGCGGCCAGCGCGACCTTCAGGCTCTCCTCCAACTGGGCGCGGCCCAGCGGGTCGCCGTCGCGCCAGCGGGCGGAGCCGACATTGTTGAGGGCGTGCGCGAGGATCGCGTCGTCGCCGGTGCGGCGGGCCAGGGCGATGGCGCGCTCGCCGAAGTCGATGGCCAGGGCGGTGCGTTCGGACAGCATGTGAAGCTGCGAGGTGTTGCTGAGGGCGAGCGCGAGCAGCCGGTCGTCGCCCGCGTCCTCCAGTACGGCGATGGCCTCGCGCGCGGCACGCTGTGCCTCGTCGGCGTTGCCCGCCCACCAGTGGATACGGGACAGCCAGCGCAGGTCGGCGCCGAGCGCGCGGGTGTCGCCGAGGAACCGGCGCACCGCGACCGCGTCCCGTTCGGCGTCGACGGCTGCCGCGGAGTCGGCGATGGTGTAGCTCTCGACGGCGTACCGCTCCAGCAGGTCGGCCAGTTCGGCGGCCTCGAACCGGTCGCGCTGTCGCAGGACGAGCCGCAGGTGGGCGGCGGCCTCCCGGTGTGCGCCCGCGCCGGAGGCGTCCCGGGCGGCGTCGGGACCGTAGCGTGCGATCGCCTCCTGGTCGCCGGCTTCCGCCGCGTGGTGGACGACGCGGGCAGGGTCGGAGCCGGTTTTCGCGACGAGCGCGGCGAGGACATGGCGGTTGAGTTCGATGCGCCGTGCGGCGGGCAGCGAGTCGGCGACGGCCCGGCGGATCAACTCGTGGCGGAATCCGGCCCGTTCGGGTGTCACGGTGAGCAGTCCGCGCTGTTCGGCGGCGGCCAGCTCGGCGACGCCGTCCGTGAACAGCGCGTCGACCAGGGGCCGTTCGACGGCGGACGGGACCACGGCGAGCTGTTCCAGGGCGTCGCGGGTGCGGTCGTCCAGGCCGCGCAGCCGGGCGAGGACGGCGTCGACCACGGTCGGCGGGACCCCGCCGGTGCCGCCGGCCGCCACGACCTCGGCGACGAAGAACGGGTTGCCCGAGGTCACCTCGTACACCTCCGCCGGGTCCAGGCGGCTCACCGCGCTCAGCTGCCGCACGGCGCCCGCGGAGAGGCGGGACAGCGGGAGGCGGTGCACACGTTCGGCCCGGGAGACCTGGCCCAGGAGGTGGTGCAGAGGGTGGCGGCGGTCCAGTTCGTCGTCGCGGTAGGTGAGGACCAGGAGGGCCGGGAGGCGTTCCACCCGGTGCACCAGGAACCGCAGGGCGTCGAGGGATGCCTCGTCGGCCCAGTGCACGTCCTCGACGACGAGCACGGCCGGGTGCGGGGCGGCGGTCAGCTCCGCCCGCAGGGCGTCGTACACCCGGGGCCGGTCGCCGCCCGTCGTGAGAGCCCGGGCCAGTTCCGCGCCGACGCTGCCGACGAGGTCGCGGAAGGGGCCGAGCGGCCGTCGCGTGGCGAGGTCGTCGCACTCCCCCACCAGGACGCGGGCCTTCTCCGGCAGTACGGCCGGCATGGCCTTCACCAGGCTCGACTTGCCGATGCCGGCCTCGCCGAAGACGAGCGCCACCGACCCGGCTCCGTCGGCCGCGTCCCGCGCGGCGACGGCCAGCTGATCCAGCTCGTCGTCTCGTTCGAGGATCCCCCAATCCACGCTGTGATTCTGGCACGCGCCGGGCCGTTCCGGTCGGTCGCGACCCACTTCACCGCGCGGGGACGCGGACGGCGGCGCCTTCCGGCCCGACCTCACCACTCCCTGCGGCCCCGACGGCCACACCGTGCACGCCTCTTGAAGCCCGACAGCCGCTCTGCATAGGATCGTTCACAGCTGAATGAATCGTTTCAAACACCCTCGCCGCTTCGTCACCCGCATCCGTGCACGCATGTACGCAACCAAGGGGCCCCAGATGACCAAGGGTTGGAACCGCCGCGCCTTCCTCCGCACCTCCGTCGCCGGAGCGGGCGCCTCAGCCGCTCTGGGTTCCGGGGCCGTCGAGACCGCCACCGCGTCCGCGGGGACGGCCGCCGACGCCTCGGGCGCCGGCCGGCTGCGGATCGAGCGCACGACCGTCGAGTACGCCGAGACACTGCTCGGCACCGAGGTCGAAAAGCCCAGACTGACCTGGGAGTTGGCCGCCGAGGGGCGCGGAGCGCGACAGACCGCGTACCAGGTGAGAGTGGCGCTGAGCGAGAAGGGTCTGCGTCAGGGGCGGCGCACGGTCTGGGACTCCGGGCGGGTCACGTCGGACCGTACGGTCGGGATCATGTACGACGGCCCGGCTCTCCATCCGCGCACCCGCTACCACTGGCACGTCAGGGTCTGGGACGGCGAGGGCCGGCCGTCGGCGTGGAGCGCGCCGCGCTGGTGGGAGACAACGTTGTCGAAGGATGCCTGGGAGGGGTTCTGGATCGGCGCGGACGCGGCACCGGAGCCGCCGAGGTTCACCGGTGCGTCCTGGATCTGGTCACCCGGTTCGACCTCCAACAGCGCGCCCGCCGGGCCCCGTTGGTTCCGCGGCGCGCTGACACCGGCCGCGGGCGCGGAGATCCGGAAGGCGACGCTGCTCGCCACGGCCGACGACGACTTCACCCTGTATCTCGACGGCGAGCGGGTGGCACACCAGCCCGAGCAGACCGACGCCTGGCGCCAGGGCCATCTCGTCGACGTCACCGAGCAGGTGCGGGCCGCCGGGTCCGGGCCGATCGTGGTCGCCGCACTGGCGACGAACCGCGGCAACGCCTCCGTCAATCCCGGAGGACTGCTCGTACGGCTCATCGTGGAGACCGGATCGGAGACGGTCGAACTGGTCACGGGTGAGGGGTGGCGCTCGGCCGAGACTGAGCAAGAGGGCTGGCAGCGGCCGGAGTTCGACGACAGCGGGTGGCCCGAGGCGGCCGTGCTCGCGGCGTACGGGCAGGGGCCTTGGGGCAACGGTGTGTCGATCGCGGCGACCGAGCAGCCGGCTCCGCTGCTACGACGCGAGTTCGCCGTGCCGAAGCCCGTGGCGCGCGCCCGGCTCTACATCAGCGGCCTCGCCTACTACGACGCCGAGATCAACGGCAGACGTGTCGGCCGCCAGGTCCTCGACCCGGGCTTCACCGACTACGACGAGACCGTGCTGTACGCGGTGCACGACGTGACGGACCACCTCCGTCGGGGCACCAACGCCATCGGGGTGACCCTCGGCCGCGGCTTCTTCGGCATGACCACACCGAACGTGTGGAACTGGCATCTCCCTCCGTGGCACGGCGAGCCGCGGCTCCTCGGCCAGTTGGAGATCGACCACCCGGACGGTTCCCGCACCACGATCGCCACGGACGACCGGTGGCGGATCACCGAAGGCCCGACCCTCTCCAACTCCCTCTACGCGGGCGAGAGTTACGACGCTCGCAAGTCGCCCGGAGCTGCCTGGTCCCGCCCCGGATTCGACGACAGCGGCTGGCGGAAGGTCAAGCGGCAGGCGGCCCCGAAGGGCACCCTGCACGCACAGCCGCACGATCCGATCGAGATCATCGAGACCGTACGCCCGGTCGCCGTCGAGGAGTTGAGCGAGGGCGTGTACGTCGTCGACATGGGCCGCACGACGGCCGGCTGGACACAGTTGACCGTTCGGGCCGCCGCCGGGACGACCGTGCGCCTGATCCACGGGGAGAAACTGAAGTCCGACGGGAGCGTCCACGCCGAGACCGGGCACGTGCCGGGACGGTTCCAGACCGACGAGTACGTGTGCGCGGGCGGCGGCGCCGACGAGGTGTGGGAGCCCAAGTTCTCGTACAAGGGCTTCCGTTACGTGCAGATCAGCGGACTGCCCGCGAAGCCGAAGCCGTCGCAGGTACTGGGCCGGGTCATCCATACGCGCGTGGCGGAGACGGGTACCTTCGCGTGTTCCGAGCCGTTCTACGAGCGGTTGGAGGCGGCGATGCGGCGCACGGTCCTCAACAACCTGCACGGCATTCCGACGGACACGCCGATGTACGAGAAGAACGGCTGGACCGGTGACGCGCAGCTGGGTGCGCCCGTCATGACGTACGCGCTCGGCGTGCACCGCTTCCTGTCGAAGTGGCTCGGTGACCTGAAGGACAGTCAGAACACCGACGGGCAGCTGCCGGTGATCGTGCCGAGCGGTGGCTGGGGCTATGGCGACCTCGGTCCGTCGCCGGAGTGGACGACGGTGTATCCCTTCCTGCTGCGGGAGATGTACCGCGTCTACGGGGACGAGCGGCTGGCCCGCGACCACTGGGCGCCGCTGACCCGCTATCTGGACTGGGAGATCTCCCGGCTGAAGGACGGGCTCGCGGTGACCGCGCTGGGCGACTATCTGCCGCCGGGGTACGGCGGCAACCCGCCCGAGGACACCCGGCTGACCGCGACGGCGTATCTGCACCGGGCGCTCACGGGCACGGCGGAGCTGGCGGACCTGCTGCGCGACGCCGAGGTCGCGGACCGCTATCGCAAGGCCGCCGCCGGGCTCAAGGAGGCGTTCAACGCGGCCTTCCTGGGCCCGGACGGCCACTACCGCACGGCGAAGGACCCCGACTACCGCCAGACCAACAACTGCATTCCGCTCGCCTTCGGGCTGGTCCCGCCGGGCGCCCGGGCCACGGTCGTCGACTCGCTCCTCGCCGACATCAAGCAGCGCGGCAACCATCTCAACACCGGCGCGCTCGGCACGAGTGTGCTGTTGCGGCAGCTGTCCGCGCAGGGGCATTCCGAGGTGGCCCACGCGATCGCCACCCAGCGCACGTACCCGAGTTGGGGCTACTGGTTCGACAACGGCGCCGACACCATGTGGGAGATGTGGCCGCTCGACTCGCGCTCCCGCGACCACTACTTCCAGGGCACGGTCGTGCAGTGGCTGTACGAGAACGTGGCCGGGCTGCGTCCCGGAGACGCGGGCTACCGGACCTTCACGGTCCGCCCGGACGGCCGTACGGGCGTGAACTGGGCCCGCACCTCGGTCCGCACGGTGCGTGGCGAGGCCTCGGCGGCGTGGTCGGTCGTGGACGGTTCGACACGTCTGTCCGTGCGGGTGCCGGTGGGTTCGACGGCCGAGGTGTACGTGCCCGCGGCGAGCCGTTCAGCCGTGAAGGCGCCGGGCGGGGCGGAATTCGTGCGGGTGGAGCCGGGGTTCGTGGTGTATGAAGTGGCGCACGGCGGCTGGGAGTTCGTGGCCCGGGCCCGGGCCGCCGGATGATGTGAGTCGGTGGCGAGAACGGCTGCCGCCGGCCGCGGCCTGGGACTCGGACCGAGAAGGGCATCAACGTGCAGCTCAACACCCGTACGTGGGGATCCGGCGACAAGAGCGCCGTGCTCGTCCACGGCATCATGTCCGACTCCCGCACCTGGCGGCGGGTCGGACCGGCGCTGGCCGAGCGCGGGTACCGGGTGGTGGCGGTGGATCTGCGCGGGCACGGTGCGTCGCCTCGCGGCGAGTACAGCCCCGCGCTCTTCGCCCGCGACCTCGTGGACACGCTGACCGAGCGGGCCGACGTGGCCATCGGGCACTCCCTGGGCGGACTCGCGCTGTCGCTGGCCGTCGACCGGCTGCGGCCGTGCCGGGCGGTGTACTGCGACCCGGTCTGGGCGACATCCGCGCCAGACGGACGAGTGAACGCGGCCGCGTTCGTCGAGGGCAAGCACGCCACCCGCGAGCACATCGCCCGGCTCAACCCCCGCTGGGACGAGGCCGACATCGACACCGAACTCGCCACCCTCGCCGACTGGGACCCCGACACGGCCCACTTCCTCGGCGACCGCCCCCTGCTCGGCTTCCTCCCCGCCCAGCCGGTGGTCCCCTCACTGGTCCAACTCGCCGACCCGAGCTTCCTCATCGGCCCCGAGGACGCCGCCCACCTACGAAAGAGCCACTTCGAGGTCCGCACGGTCGCCAAGGCGGGCCACACCATCCACCGGGACGACTTCGACGGCTTCATGAAGTCGTTGGAGGGCTGGATCTGACGTGGACGGGCCGGCAGTTGGAGCCGTGGGCCAGGTTCCGACTGCCGGCCAACCGTTCTAGGACGCCGTGCGGGATTCCAGGTCGTTGCGGGTGTCGTTGCCGTAGACGCCTGATTCGTCGCCGCGGATTCCGTACCAGAGTTGGAAACGGGCCACCGCCTCGGTGAGTGTGGCGTCGTAGCGGCCGGTGGCCGTGCCGCCCTGGTAGACGTTGGGGATGCGGAGGAGTCGTTCCTGGAGGTCGCTGACCTCCGGACCGCTGTCGCCCTCGCGGAGGGTGCCGGCGCCGTCGGGGTCGGGAGCGGCGGCGGGCTGGGACGGTGCCGGGGCCGATGACGCCGCCGGGGGCGGCGGCGCCTGGGCCTTGTCGTCGGTGGCGTCTCGGTCCCAGGTGAGTACGAGAGCCGCGCTGAATCCCGCCAGGGCGGCGGCCACCGCGGCGATGGCGATCGCCGTGCGGCGGAACAAGGACGAATGTCCGTGCGCCGTCGTGCGGGCGACCTGACGGCCGCGTGTGTCGCCCTGGTAGTGGTCTTCGCTGTCGAAGTCGGTGATGTACGGCGGCAGTTCCTGGGTGTCGTCCTCCGCCGGCCGAGGCAGTTCGGCAGTGAACTCCCGTGGGACCGCGACGAATTCGTACCCGTCGTCCGGGTCGCGTTCCCGCTCCTGGACCTGCCTCACCAGCTCCGACAGGGCTCCGGACCGACGGCGGCGCATGACGTGGGTCGGTTCCAGCGCCGACCGGTTCGGCGGCAGTTGGGGGTCGGACGGTGTCGACAACCTGCTCTCCCTCCGGGCGGTACTGAGGAGTGATACGGGTTCCCCCGCCCGGAAGTTCAACAGCGGCCCGCCGAGTTGATCGCCCCGATCCTCCCTGGGCGGGGCGCCCCCCCGAATCAGGTCGGCTTCTCGACGGGACCGCTGCCTGTCGAAGCCGTCAGCCGGGTGGGCTCCTCCGCACGTCAGCGCGTCGTACCGGCGGAGTCGCACGTCAGCGCGTCGTGCCGGAGGAGCCCACCCGGCACCCGTCAGCGGTTCATCAGTGCGAACACGCCCCAGCCCAGGTACTCACGCTGGTAGCGCACATGGCGTACGGGTCCGGTCGCCAGGTCCTCGCGCATCTCGTCCGCCATCTCGTCGTCGGGATGCGCGTCCAGCCAGCGCCGGGTGTTGAGCCACTGCGCGGCCACGTACCGGTCCCAGCTGTCCTGGTCGGCGAGGACCATCTCCACCACGTCGCAGCCGAGCCTGCCGAAGAGTTCGAGCAGCTCGGGGAGCGGGCGGTAGTCGTCCCTCGTGGTGGCGTAGCAGCCCTCGATGGTCGCCTGGTCCTGGGGCTCCCGGCGCCAGTACGGCTCGCCGATCAGCATGATCCCGCCGGGGGCGAGGCTCCGGCGGAGCAGCTCGACGGTGCCGGCCGCCCCGTCACCGATCCAGGTGGCGCCGAGGCATGCCGCGACGCCGACGGGTTCGTCGGCGACATGACCGGTCGCGTCCCCGTGCCGGAAGGCGACGCGGTCGGTGACCCCGAGCTCCGTCGCGCGGGCATGCGCCGCGGCGAGGAACTCGGTGCTGATGTCCACTCCGGTGCCGGTCACCTGGTGGTCGCGCGCCCAGGTGCACAGCATCTCGCCGCTGCCGCAGGCGAGGTCGAGCACGCTCGTCCCGGGTGCCAGGCCGAGGGCCCGGCCGAGGGTGGCCAGCTTCTCGCTGGTGAACGGGTTGTGAATGCGGTGTCCGCTCTCGCGGATGGTGAAGCTACGTGGAAGATCCACTTCTGGGATTCCTTCGGTCCGAGGAGGTCGTGGTGGCTGGAGTGCGCAGCCCTTCGTACGTGGCCGCGCTCGTCAGGACCGTCATCTCCCGCACCTCATTCGGTAGGCACACCATCACTCGGACCGGGCGAGGCTAGATCGGCCCGCCCGACCCTGTCCAGGGGATTTTTGCCGCCTCGGCAACAAAGGACAGGCAATCAGATGACAATGAAAATGATTGTCGATAACGTGTGCGTCGGTCACGCCGTCCGCGCCCCGCCATGGGGTGCCCCTGGCGTGCCCTGAACCTCAACCGGCTTGCGCGAAAGGGGAGTTGTGGCTCATCTGTTGGTGGTCGAGAGCTGGGTCGGGTCGATGAGCAGACTGCTGCCACGGGCGATCCGGGAGGGCGGGCACGAGTTCACGTTCCTCACCCGCGATCTGCACCACTACCTGCGCTCCGCCCCGGAGGGCACGGCCCACCCCCTGCTCGGGGCCCGAAATGTACTGACCGCCGACACGAACGACGTCGACACCCTGCTGCCGGAGATCGAGCGCCTGCACGGGGCCCTCGGCTTCGACGGAGTGGTCACGTCCTGCGACTACTATCTGCCGACCGTGGCCCGGATCGCCGCCCGGCTGGGGCTCCCCGGCCCCACGCCGGAATCGGTGGAGAACGCCTGCCGCAAGGACACCACCCGCCGCGTCCTCGGCGAGGCCGGCGTCCCCGGCCCTCGTTTCGCCGTCTGCGCCGACCGGGCCGAGGCTGAGGAGGCCGCGCGTCGACTCGGCTTCCCGCTGGTGGTCAAGCCGGTCGACCTGTGCGCGGGCATGTTCGTGCGGCGCGTGGACGACGAGCGCGAGCTGGCGGACGCCTGTCGGGCCATCGCGGACTTCCCGGTGAACGCCCGCGGTCAGGTCCGGGCACCCGTCCTCCTGCTCGAAGAACTCCTCGACGGGCCCGAGGTCAGCGTGGAGACCGTGTCGTTCGACGGTACGACCCATGTGGTGGGCGTGACCGACAAGAGCGTCGGCGGAGCGCCCGCCTTCATCGAGACGGGCCATATGTTCCCGGCCGCGCTCGCCCCCGGCGACACGGAGGCCGCCCAGGACACCGCGGTGCAGGCCATCAAGGCGCTCGGCCTCGACTCCGTGGTCGCCCACACCGAGATCAAGCTGACCGCCGCCGGTCCCCGCCTCGTCGAGGTCAACCCCCGCCCGGCCGGAAACCGCATCACCGAGCTGATCCGGCACGTCACCGGACTCGACCTGGCCGCGGCCTGCGTCGACGTGGCCCTCGGCCGCGCCCCCGACCTGCGCCGGAGCGACACCGGGCTGCGCAGCGCCGCCGTCGGCTTCCTGGTGCCGGACGCCACGGGGACGCTGGAGACGATCGACGGATCCGATCAAGTGCGGGGCGCCCAGGGCGTGTTGGAGGTCCAGCTCGCCGAGCCGGGCCGGGCGGTCAAGGCTGCCGGCAGCAACAACGAGTACCTCGGTCATGTGATGGCGGGTGACGCGGAGGGCCTCGGGGCACGGACTCGTGTCGAGTCGCTGCTGTCCGGGCTGCGGCCGCGGGTGAGTGCCCGATGAGCGCGGCGGTCGGTGCGGAGGCAGCAGTTGTCCCCGTCAGGGACAGCACGGCCCCGGCCTCGTACGACGACCTGGTGAGCCGTGCCCTGACCGGCCGGCTCGGCCCGGACCCCCGCACGCTGCGTATCGCCGTGGCGTTCACCACCAGCCAGGTCGTACGTCATGACGGGCGCCGCGGCGGTTACCGCAACGAGGTGCTCAGCCTGCGCCTCGACCGGGCCGTCGGCTCGTGCGCGGTCGAACCGGGGGCGCTGTCCGAGACCGCGGTGGACGACTGTGTCGGCGCGGACGTGGCACGCCTGCTGGAGCACCCGCTGACACCGGTCAGGGTGGCGGCGCTGGACGCGTATCTGATGCACGTCACCCCGCACACGCCCGAGAACGGGGCACTCCCCCGGCCGCTGCCCGCCGGAAGCTCTCTGGAGAAGTCCCGCGCACGGGCGAAGGCCGTAGTCGAGTTGCTGGACGTCCGGCCGGGACAGACCGTGCTGGTCGTCGGCGTCGTCAACTCCCTTCTGGAGGCACTCCGTTCACGTGGTGTCCCGTACATACCGTGCGACCTCAAGGGCGGCCGGACGGAGTGGGGCGAGCCGATCGTGACGGACGCGCTCGCTGAACTCGACCACTGTGATGCCGTGTTGGCGTCCGGGATGACGCTCGGCAACGGGTCCTTCGAATCGTTGCGGGAACATGCCCTGCGCACCGACAAGCAGTTGGTGATGTTCGCGCAGACGGGAAGTGCCGTCCTGCCGCGCTTCCTCGGTGCCGGAGTGAGCGCGGTGTGCGCGGAGCCGTACCCCTTCTTCTGGCTGGACGGCGGTCCCGGCGTCATCCACCGCTACGGACACCTCGACGGCTGTACGGAGGCCGCGCTGTGACGACGGCCGCGCTGCGCCCCCTCGCCGCCAACCCCGATCTCCTCGCCCTGCTCGGCCGCACACCGCTGGCCCGGGTGACCACCGATCTGCCGTGCCCCCAGCCCGGCTTCTGGGCCAAGCTCGAAGGGCTCGGCGCCGGTGGCATGAAGGCTCGGGCCGCCGTGTCCATGCTGCTCGGCGCCCGGGAACGGGGTGAACTGCGGCCCGGCGCCCCGGTGGTGGAGTCCACCTCGGGGACGCTCGGAATCGGTCTCGCCTTCGCCGGGCAGGCCCTCGGGCATCCCATCGTGCTGGTCGGCGACAGCGAACTGGAGCCGTCCATGCGGCAGTTGCTGCGCACGTACGGGGTCAGCCTCGAACTCGTCGACCGTCCGGCGGCCGTGGGCGGCTGGCAGGCGGCACGGCTGGCCCGGCTGCGGGCGCTGCTCGCGGTGCTGCCGGACGCGTACTGGCCCGATCAGTACAACAACCCGGACAACATCGCCGGGTACGCGTCTCTCGCCGCCGAACTCGCCACTCAGCTCGACCACTTGGACGTACTGGTGTGCAGTGTCGGCACCGGTGGTCACAGCGCCGGGGTGGTGGGCCCGTTGCGCAGGCACTGGCCGGGGCTGCGTCTGATCGGTGTTGACGCCACCGGCTCCACGATCTTCGGCCAGCCCGCACGGCCCCGCCTGATGCGCGGCCTCGGGAGCAGCATCCATCCGCGCAATGTGGCGTACGAGGCATTCGACGAGGTGCACTGGGTCGGCCCTGCCGAGTCCGCGGACGCCTGTCGACGGCTCGCGCGCGGGAGTTTCGTCAGCGGCGGCTGGAGTACCGGGGCGGTCGCGCTCGTCTCGGCATGGGCCGCCCGCGTCCATCCCGGAGCCGTGGTCGCCACCGTCTTCCCCGACGGGCCGCACCGCTATCTCGGCACGGTCTACGACGACGACTTCACGGCCGCGCACGGCCTCGACCCGGCCGGCGCCGCCACCCGGCCCGTCGAGATCCCGCATCCGCGTGCCGTCGAAGCCACCGGCTGGGTCCGCTGCGCCACGGTCACCGACCCCCTGCACACCCCCTTGGAAGGGAGCCCGTGAAGGCCACCCTGCGCACCGTGCGGCTCGCGCTCGCCGAGCCGCTGCGCATATCCCGTTCGACGATGACCGCCCGCGACGCCGTCTGGTTCACGGTCGAACACGAGGGCCTGACCGGCCACGGCGAGGCCGTCACCAGCGTCTACTACGGTCTCAACACCGCTGAACTGGAACGGCAGTTGTTGGAGGCCGGTCTGGCTCTGGGCCGTTTCGGCGACCCCGAGAGCGCGCTGAGGGACCGGCCCGCGGGCGACAGGCCGCCGGCGGTGACCGCGGCCGTCGAAGCGGCACTGCTCGACCTGTGCGGCAAGCGGTCCGGCCTCCCCGTGCACCGGCTGCTCGACGCGAAGAGCGCCCGGACCACTCGGAGCACTCCAGGCACTCCGAGTGCTCCGAGTCCCCCGAGCGCCCGGACCGCCCGCACCATCGGGATCGTCCCCGCCGAGCGCGCCGCCGCGCAGGCCCGCTCGCTCGCGGACAGCGGCTTCACCGTCATCAAGGTCAAGGCAGGTGCCCCGAACCCCGAGGACGACCTCGACCGCGTACGAGCCATCGCCTCCGCCGCGCCCCGGGCCCGCCTGCTCCTCGACCCCAACGGCGCCTGGACGTCCGCCGAGGCCCTGCAACTGCTCCCCCGTTACGCGGAGTTGGGTGTCGAGGCCGTCGAACAGCCCCTCGCCCCCGGTGACCAGGAGGCTCTGGCGCGGCTCGCCGATCGTTCGCCACTCCCCCTGATCGCCGACGAGGACGCCGTCACGTACGAGGACGTACGCCGTCTCGCGGGCCGGGTGCACGGCGTGAACGTCAAGCTCGCCAAGTGCGGGGGTCCGTACGAGGCGCTGCGGATCGCCGAGTTGATCGAGGGCAGCGGCACCGAGCTGATGCTCGGCTGTCTCACCGCCAGCACTCTCGGCCTCGCGCCCGCCGTGCATCTCGCCGACCGTGCCCGCTGGGCCGATCTCGACGGGCATCTGCTGCTCGCCGACGACCCGTGGACCGGGATCGGAGGCGCCGACGGCGTCGTACGGGCAAGTGAGCTGCCCGGGCTCGGCGTACGGGAGAGGCGGGTGGGCCGTGAAGACGCTGCATGAGATACGTGGCTTCTCGCCCGCGATCCGGCTGCTCCTGGTCAATCAACTCGGCGTCAACACGGGGTTCTACCTGCTCATCCCCTATCTGGCCACGCATCTCGGCGAGGACCTGGGCATGTCGTCGGCCGTCGTCGGGATCGTGCTCGGGGTGCGCAACCTCAGCCAGCAGGGGCTGTTCCTCATCGGCGGATCGGCCGCGGACCGGCTCGGCGCGCGCGGCGTGATCATCGCCGGGTGCGCGGTGCGTACCGTCGGCTTCGCGCTGTTCGCGCTCGGGGACGGGGTCGCCGTGCTGCTCGCCGCGTCCGTGCTGAGCGGGCTCGCCGGGGCGCTGTTCAACCCGGCCGTGCGGGCCTACCTCGCGCAGGAGGCCGGTGAGCGCAAGGCCGAGGCGTTCGCGCTGTTCAACGTCTTCGCGACCACGGGCGCGCTGATCGGGCCGTTGCTCGGCAGTGTGCTGCTGTTGTTCGACTTCCGGGCCTCCGCGCTCACGGCAGCCGGGATCTTCGCGGTGCTGACCGTGGCGCAGGCGCTCGTGCTGCCGACGCGGGCGGTGCCGAAGAGCACGGGCGGTGTGCTCGCGGACTGGCGTGAGGTGGTGGGCAACCGCGCGTTCCTGGCCTTCTCGCTCGCCATGGTCGGCATGTTCACCCTGGAGAACCAGCTGTATCTGCTGCTGCCCGACGGCGCCCGCCGGGCCACCGGCTGGGACGGCGCGGCCGGGCTCGTCTTCCTCGTAGGCACGCTCGCCAATCTCGCCCTCCAGATGCGTCTGACCCGGGCCCTGAAGGATCGCGGCCATCAGGCCATCGGTGCCGGGCTCGCCCTCATGGGCCTCGCCTTCCTGCCGCCGATGCTGGTGTCGGGGGCCCCGCCGGAGCTGTGGCACGCCGTGCCCGTGCTCCTCGGCGTCCTGTTCCTCTACGTCGGTGTCATGGTCGCCCAGCCCTTCGTGATGGAGCTGATCCCCGGCTTCGGGCGGGCAGAGCTGACCGGCACGTACTTCGGGATCTTCTACATGGTGTCCGGGATCGCGGCGGCCGTGGGCAACACGGTCGTCGGCTGGGCCATGGACACCGGTGACCAGCGGGGGGCTTCCTGGCTGCCGTGGGCCTGCTGCCTGGTCTTCGGTCTGATGTCGGCCGCCGGAGTCACCTGGCTGCGCCGCCTCAAGGCACTGCCCGAACGGCCCGTGCCCGTGGGGGCGACGGTATGACGAGCGGCAATCTGCTGACCGACAACCCGGAGCTGTACGAGGCCCGGTTCCCCGATCCCGAGCGGCTGGCCGGGCGGTGGGCCGAGGACTGCCTGCGGCGGTACGTGGCCGGTCCGAGGGTCCTCGACCTGGGCTGCGGCACCGGCCGGGACGCGGCCCAACTGCACGCGTCCGGGCGGACGGTCGTCGGGGCCGACCTCTCCGAGGCCATGCTGGCGTACGCCCGCGACCGGCACCCCGGCCCGGAGTACGTGCGCGCCGATCTGCGGGACTTCTCGCTCGGAGTCTTCAACGCCGTGGTGTGCCTGGACAGTTCGCTGCTGTACTGCCACACCAACGACGACCTCGACGGCTTCCTCGCCTCCTGTCGCCGGAGCCTGACACCCGGCGGGCTGCTCGTCGCCGAGATGCGCAACGGCGCCTACTTCCTCGGCCGCGACGATCTGCTGAACACACCGAAGGTCAACGCCTTTGCCTGGCAGGGGACTTCGTACCGGTCGACGACCACGCTGTACGTCGACCGCACCGCGCAACTCCTGCGGCGTACGCGCGTATGGACCGCCGACAACGACTCGGCCCCCGTCGAACAGCGGTCCGCCTGGCGGCTGCTCCTCCCGCTGGAACTGCGGCACTTCCTGACCTCCCACGGATTCACGGTGCTCGCGCTGCACGACGGTCCGGGGCCGCGTACCGAACCGCCGTGGCAGGAGGGCGACTTGCCCGGGACGGCGGCCGAGGCCGACCGGCTGCACGTGGTGGCCCGGCTCGACGCCTGACCGCACCACGCATCACTGCCTCACACGCATCCCTGTCTCATCCGATTCATCCACCTCACACAGCAAGGACATCGTCATGCGTGAATACCCCGGCCTCCGTCGTAGAGGCTTCCTCGCCGCCGCTTCCGGTGTGGGCGCCCTCGCGCTCGTCGGCTGCGGCGGCTCGGACAACGACTCCGGATCAGGCTCGGGCGGCGGGAGCGACGGCAAGCCCCGGCGCGGCGGGCGGCTCCGGGCCGCCTTCGCGGGCGGCGGTGCGAGCGAGACGCTCGATCCGCACCTGGCCAACCTGTTCGCCGACGTGGCCCGCGCCAAGGCCCTCTTCGACAAGCTCGCCGACTACGGCGACGACCTCTCCGCCCAGCCGCGCCTGGCATCCGGCTGGGAACCGAACGCGGGCCTGGACCGCTGGAAGGTCACCCTGCGCAAGGCGGACTTCCACGACGGCAAGCCCGTCACCGCCGAGGACGTCCTGTTCAGCTTCCGCCGTATCGCCGATCCCGAGAAGGCGTTCCGCGCAAAGGCGTCCCTCGAACCCATCGATCTGAAGGCGAGCCGGGCCGTCGACGAGCGGACCGTGGAGTTCGTTCTCAAGCGGCCGACCGCCGAATTCCCCAATGTGCTGGCCGCGTTCGGCGCGTACATCGTGCCCGAAGGGACGTCGGACGCCGACTTCGACAAGAAGCCGGTCGGCTCCGGGCCGTTCCGCTTCGGCTCGTTCGCGCCGGGCCGCTCTGCGGTCTTCCGGCGCAACGACGCCTACTGGGACGGCGCCCCGCACCTCGACGAGGTGGAGTTCGTCGTCGCCAACGAGGAGTCGGCGCGGGTGAACGCGCTGCTCGGCGGGCAGGTCGAGTACGCCCACGAGCTGAACCCGACGACCGCGCGCGCCCATGAGGGCAAGGGCCAGATCGAGATCGTGCGGCTGCGGAACAGTGCCATGCAGGCCTTCGCCATGAAGACGGACCGGCCGCCCTTCGACGACAGGCGGGTCCGGGAGGCGTTCTTCCTGATCGCCGACCGCCAGGAGCTGATCGACGGCGCGCTGTCCGGGGCGGGTGTGGTCGGCAACGACCTGTTCGGCAAGGGGTACGAGTACTACGCGGACGGTCTGCCGCAGCGCGAGCAGGACCTCGACCGGGCCCGTTCCCTCCTCAAGAAGGCGGGCGCGGAGAAGCTGAAGGTCACGCTGGACACGTCGGCGGTCGCGGCCGGGTTCACCGAGGCGGCCGGCATCTTCCGCGACCAGGCCGCCAAGGCCGGAGTCACGGTCGAGGTGAAGATGGGCAGCAAGGACTCGTACTGGGCGGACATCCTCGACTCCGGAACCCTGTGCTGCTACCGCTCGGGGGCCATGCCCATCGAATCGCACATCTCGCAGCGGCTGCTCACCGACTCCACCACCAACGCCACCAAGTGGCACCACAAGGACTTCGACGCGCTCTACCACCAGGCGCAGTCCACGAAGGACGAGAAGGACCGCGCCGCCGTGTTCGGGCGGATGCAGCGCCGACTGTACGCCGAGGGCGGTTTTCTGGTGTGGGGGTTCGCCGACTGGATCATCGGAACGGCCCGTACCGTCAAGGGAGTTGAGCGGACCGCACCCGCGAACTCACTCGACTGGGCGCGGTTCGACAAGGTCTGGCTGGCGTGAGCGGACTGGGCTCGTGGGCCGCCCGGCGGCTGCTGCTCGGTGGCGCGCAGACCGTGGCCGTGGTGGTCCTGGTCTTCGCGCTCACGGAGGCGTTGCCGGGCGACGCGGCGGTGGCCCTGGCCGGTGACCAGCCGGATCCGGCGCGGATCGCCGCCATCCGCGAGGCCCTGGACCTGGACCGGCCCGCGTACGAGCGGCTCGCCGACTGGGCGACCGGCCTGCTGCACGCCGACTTCGGGAACTCGTTGACGTCCGGGCGGCCCGTCTCCTCGTACATCTCCGACGCCTTCGGTCCCACTCTGCTCCTCGCCGGACTCACGGTCGCGTTGCTGGTGCCGGTCGGGGTCGGGCTCGGGGTGCTGGCCGCTCGGTACGAGGGGCGGTTCGTGGACCGGCTGGTCAGTTCGGTGACGCTCGGGGTGTACGCGGTACCGGAGTTCGCGTTCGGGGTGCTGCTGGTGACGGTCTTCGCGCTGCGGCTCGACTGGCTGCCCCCGACGGCCGTCGGCTACGGCACGGATCTGCTCGGGCATCCGGCCGCACTCGTGCTGCCGGTGCTCGTCCTGCTGTCCCGGCCCGTCTGCTCGCTGTCCCGGCTGGTGCGCGCCGGGATGATCGACGCGCTCGCCTCGCCGTACGTCGCGCAGGCCCGCCGGTACGGGATCCCGGGCGCCCGGGTGCGGTACGCGCACGCGCTCCCGAACGCGATGGCACCCGCCGCCCAGCAACTTGCCCGCACCGTCGACTGGTTGTTGTGCGGGGTGATCGTCGTGGAGGCGCTGTTCGTGATTCCCGGACTGGGGACGGTGCTGATGAACGCCGTCGCCGAGCGGGATGTGCCGGTGGTGCAGGGGCTGGCGGTGATCTTCGGAGTGATCACCGTGGTGCTGAACCTGGGGGCCGATCTCGTCGCCCACCGGTTCGCGCCACGGGCGGAGGTGGCCGCGTGAGGGGGCGGCCGAAGTGGCTGCCGTCGGGGCGCTTCGCGCTCGGGGCCGCGGTGGTGTGCGTACCGCTGGTCCTCGCCCTGTTCGGGCCGCTGTTCGCGGGTGAACCCGGGCCGCGGGCCGTCTCGTTCACGCTCGGCGGCGGGCACTGGCTCGGCACGGACTTCGTGGGGCGTGACGTGTGGCGGCAGGTGCTGTTCGGCGGCCGGCCCGTGGTGGTCGTGGCGCTCACGGCTACGGCGCTGGCGTATCTGGTGGCACTGCCGGTCGGGCTGATCAGCGCGCTCACTCATCGGACCTGGCTGGAGGAGGTGTTGATGCGACCGCTGGACGTGCTCCTCGCCGTGCCGTCGCTGCTGATGATCCTGCTGGTCGCGTCGGTGTTCTCGCCCGGCGCGGCGGGGCTCGCGCTGCTGGTGGCGCTCGTCAACATCCCGGACGCGGCACGCATCGTGCGCGCCGCGGCGGCCGATGTGGCCTCACGACCGGCGGTGGAGGCACTGCGGATGCAGGGCGAGTCGTGGTGGCGCATCGCCGTCGGGCATGTCGGCCGGTCGATCCTGCGGCCGCTCGCCGCCGACGCGGGCGTACGGCTGACAGGTGTCCTCTATCTGGTGGCCACGGCCGCCTTCCTGGGCATCGGGGTGGCCCCGGACGCGGCCGACTGGGCGGTGATGGTGGACCGCAACCGTACAGGTCTGTTCGTGCAGCCGTGGGCCGTGGTGGTCCCGGCGCTGCTGATCGTGACGCTGACGATGGGGTGCAATCTGCTCTTCGACGCATTGCTCAGCACTCGTGTGAAGGAGTCTCGTCCGTGAGCGAGCCGACCGCGGTCGCGGAGATCGAGGGGCTGACCGTGGAGGTCGGCGGGCGGCGCATCGTCGACGGGGTGAGCCTGCGGGTGCTGCCCGGTCGGGTGACCGCGCTGGTGGGTGCCTCCGGCAGCGGCAAGACGACGACAGGGCGTGCGCTGCTCGGCGAGTTCCCGCCGGGCGCGCGGGTGACGGGCTCCGTACGACTGGAAGGCTCCGTACGGTTGGAGGGCTCGGTACGGGTGAACGGCTCCGCACGAGTGGACGAGGCCCTGGTCGGATACGTCCCGCAGCATCCGGCGGCGGTGCTCAACCCCGCTCGACGGGTGGGCGCGCTGCTGTACGACATCGCGCGGGGCCAGGTGCGCGAACTGCCTCGCCGTGTTCGTCGGGCCTCGGCTCGGGAGCATGTTCTGAGTGCCTTGGAGATGGCTCAACTCCCAGATGGAATACGGCTGTTGAGGCGCTTCCCGCATCAGCTCTCGGGTGGCCAGCAGCAGCGAGTCGTCCTGGCTCAGGCCCTGCTCCTCGGCGCGCGGGTCATCGTCGCGGACGAGCCCACCACCGGGCAGGACGCGCTGACGAAGCGACGCGTGGTCGACGGGCTGGCGGCGGTCGCCGCGCGGGGCATCGGCGTTCTCCTGCTCAGCCACGACCTGGAGACCGTACGCGCGCTCGCCGACGAGGTACTCGTCATGCGGGACGGTCGGGTCGTGGAGTCCGGGCCGACGGAACGGGTGTGGCTCGCGCCCTCGCATCCGTGGACACGTGAACTCCTCGCGGAGCAGCCGACGTTGAGGGGCGAAACCCCGGCAACGTCGGACTCGTACACCGTGCTGCGGGTCCGTGATCTCCGTGCCCGGCACCGTGACGTCGAGGTGCTGCACGCCCCGGAACTCGCTCTGCGTTCCGGCGAATGCCTCGCCGTCCTCGGCCGCTCGGGCAGCGGAAAGACGACGCTCGCCCGCTGTCTGGCCGGGCTCCATCGCAGGTACGAGGGAGAGGTGCTGCTGGACGGGGTCGTGCTGCCGCCGAGTCTGCGTGACCGTGCGCGCAGTCAACTGGCCGCCGTGCAGTACGTGTTCCAGGACGCGCGTGCCTCCTTCGACGAGCGGCGGCCGGTGCTCGACCAGGTGGCCCGTACGGCGGTTCGGTTGCGTGGGCTGTCCCCTCGGGTGGCATGGGTCGAGGCGGCGGAGGTGCTCAACAGCCTTGGCCTGACGGACGAGTTGGCGGCTCGCACACCTACCCGGCTCTCCGGTGGCGAGCTCCAACGGGCGGCGCTGGCCCGGGCCCTGCTCGCCCGGCCGCGGGTCCTGGTGTGCGACGAGATCACCTCCGGGCTCGACACCGTCACCCGCCGGGGAATCCTGGACCTGCTCGCCGGGCTGCTGCGCGACCGCGACGACCTGTCCCTCGTACTGATCACACACGACCTGGACACCGCCCGACTCGCTTCCAGGATCGCGGTGTTGGACGCCGGGGAGGTGGTCGAGCAGGGGCCGGCCGAGGACATCCTGACGGCGCCCGCGCATCCGTTCACCGTGTCACTGACCGAGAAGCGATCGGTGGAGAAGCGATCGGTGGAGAAGCGGCGGGCTCAGATCCAGCCCTCTTCCCAGGCGTGATGTGCGGCGGCATGGCGTGTGGACGCGCCCAGTTTCGACATGGCGGCGGAGAGGTAGTTGCGGACCGTGCCCGGGGCCAGATGGACCGCCGCGGCGATCTCGACGACCGACGCTCCGGTGCGGGCGGCGCGCAGGACCTCCAGTTCGCGGTCGGTCAGGGGGCAGTCGTCCTCGGTCAGCGCCGAGGCGGCGATGTCGGGGTCGACATACCGACGGCCGGCGGCGACGTCGCGGATGATCTCGGCCAGTCTGGTGGCGGCGGTCGTCTTGGGTACGAAGCCGCGGATGCCGGCTGCGAGCGCGCGGCGCAGCACGGCGGGGCGGGCGTGCCGGGTGACCAGGACTATCTGGGTGGGGAGTTCGGCCCGGATCTCCTCGGCGGCGCGCAGCCCGTCGGTGGGCGGCATCTCCAGATCGAGGACCGCGATGTCCGGGCGGAACTCGCGTGCCAGCCGTACCGCGTCGGTTGACGTGGACGCCTCGGCGACCACGACGAGGTCCTGCTCCAGGCCGAGCAGGGCGGCCAGCGCGCCTCTGAGGAGGTCCTCGTCGTCGGCGATCAGCAGTCGGATCAACGTGCCGCTCCGTTTCCGGCGTTGGTCGGCTTCGACTTCGTCGACTCCGGCTCCGGTCTCGTCGGCTTCGGCTTCGGCTTCGGCTTCGGCTTCGTAGTCTTCGTCGGCTTCGTAGTCTTCGTCGGCAGCGCGGCCTCGACCACGAAGCGGTCGCCGTCGTGGGCCCAGGTCAACTCGCCGCCGGCCGCCTGCAGTCGCTCCCTGAGTGTGCCCAGTCCGGTGCCGTTGGTGCCGGGCGGGTGCTCGTCGGCGCCGTCGTTGCTCACCCGCAGCCGGGCGAGGCCGCCGGTGACGCGGCAGTCGACCTCGGCGTGCCGTGCGCTGCTGTGGCGGAGCACGTTGGTGGTGGTCTCCCGCATCACGAGGCCCAGGAGATGGCGGGCCGGCTCGGCCAGTTCGGTGACGGCCGTGGCGGGCTCGACGGTCATCCGGGCGTCGATCTCGGCCGCGGCCAGCACCCGGGTCGCGTTGGTGATCTCGTCGTCCAGGCTCGTGCGGCGGTAGCCCTGCACCACGGCCCGGGTGTCACCGAGGGCGTCGGCGGCCAGCCGCCGCACCTCCTTCATCTCCGCGGCGGCGCGACCGGGGTCCACCTCGACGAGCCGCGCCGCCAACTCGCTCTTCAGCGCGATCACTTGGAGATGGTGGCCCTGGATGTCGTGCAGGTCGGCGGCGAACCGCAGGCGCTCGTCCTTGACCGCGATCTCCGCCTCCAGCCGCCGTGCCTCGTCCAGTCGGCGCGCTGTGTCCCAGGCCCACAGGGGCCCGAGCATCACCCAGACGGTGAACGCGACCAGCCCCGGCGGGAACAGTGCGGCGTACAGCAGCTCCCCGTCTCCGGCGACCAGACTGACGACGCCGCCGGGCAGCGACGCGAGGACCACGGCGCAGGCGATGAGCAGCCGCTTGCTGCCCGGTGCGAGGTAGGTCGCGACGATCGCCACCACCATGGCGGGCGCGACGGCCCACAACCCGTAGTTCCGCACGGCCAGCGGACACACCGCGAGCACGGCACCGGCCGCACACGCGGCGATCAGCCACCCCATGGGCGGCCTGCCGGGGCGCGTCCCGGCCACCGGCAGCAGCGCGAGCCGCCGACCGAGGAGCACCACGCTCGCCACGACCGCGACCACCAGGGCGACGGCGGCCGGGCCCCGGGCCCACACTTCTACGTCCTCGTCGAGGATCCACTCCCCGACAAAGAGGAGCTGCACACACGCGGCCGTGCCGGGCACGGTCAGCCATGTATGACGGCGGAAGCTCGTCAGCCCCGCCCCACGGTCGTTCGCCCCGTCCCCCATCCGGCCATTGTCCCCGAATCCGCCTGATCGGGCGCGGTTGCTGCCGTGCGGCCGGTCCCGGAATGACAGATGTCATGCGGAGACGTGACAACTCCACGCGTCCGCATGCGGGTTCGGCACTACGCGCGGTTCTCGCCCAGTCGCAGTCTGGAGACGCCCGCAACACCCACCCGGTACGGAAAGAGAGCCCGTCATGCAGACCCAGCCGAAGCAGCGGCAGACGAAGCACACTCAGGGCGCCGTACAGGTCGACTCGGGACGGACACCGGTCGACTCCGGACGGACGCCGGCCGAGCGGCACGGCGGAGAACGGCACGGTGGCAAGCGGCGCTTCGCCCGCCACTACCTGGAGATGGTGGTCGCGATGGTCGTCGGGATGCTGGTCCTCGGCGCGGCGACTCGGGGCGTCCTGGCACTCGCCGGAACCGAGCTCTCCGCGAGCCGGAATCCCGAACTGGCCTCCCTGGAGATGGCGTTCGACATGTCGGTCGGCATGGCCGTCTGGATGCGCAGGCGCGGCCACGGCTGGGCGAGCACGCTGGAGATGTGCGGCGCGATGTTCGTGCCCGCGCTCGCGCTGTTCCCGCTGCTCTGGCTCGACGTCATCGCCGCCGACTCGATGATCGCCCTGGAACACCTCGTGATGCTCCCGCTGATGTTCCTGGTCATGGTCCGCCGCCGGAGCGAGTACGGCTGCTGACCGGATGCCCGCCCACTCCCACAACTAGCCCTTCACGCCCTGGAGTTGCCATGACTGCCACGCACACCACCACGATCCCGCAAGCGACCACCGACGCCCCGGCACCCGCCCCGACCGGCAGGGCATCCACCCCGACTTCCGGCACGGCGTCCGGCCACCCGGCTTCGAACGGGCGGCACCCCGTCGAGATGCTCAAGCGGCGCTGGCCGACAGCTCTGGCCGTCGCGCTCGTGATCCTCACGACGGCCGACGACGCCTCGGGCGAACTCGCAGACACCGTCGGCGCGTTCGGGGACGCCCTGCCTCTGCTCCCGCTGCTGTACGTGATCATCCATCAGGTCGGCAACCCACGCGTGACCTGGCCCGTGCTCGGCGCCGGGGTGGCAGCCATGGTCGCTCTCGGGGCGCAGGACGTGGTCTCGCAGCCCGTCACGCTCGTCGCCATCGCGCTGGCGGTCCTGGTCTGGGGAGCCGTACGAGGAACGCCGCACGGGCGGGCGACCTTCGGGGTCCAGGCCGCGGGAGCGGTGGTGTTCGGTGCGCTCGCGCTGATCGGTCTCGCGGTCGACCCAGACCTGGGCCGCTACCTGGTCGCGGCAGGCTGGTTCTTCCACGGCGTCTGGGACTTCGTCCATCTCAGGCTCGACAAGGTCGTCGCCCGGTCGTTCGCCGAGTGGTGCGGGGTCGTGGACGTCCTGGTCGCCGTCCATCTGCTCTTCCTACTGTGACCGCTCGTCGTTCCGCGCCTCCCGCTCGATGAGCGAACGATCGGCGGGGCCAGGAAACCACGTGCCTCCAGGCGGGCGGCGCCGCTATCGTTCGATCTCCTGACCAGCCGTTTCGGCGGATTCCCACGTTCGGAGAGCAGCGCTCATGACCAGCCGACACGCGACGACGACCCTCTGGCGCCCGGTCGGTCCCAAGGAGCTGGAACTGGTCCGGGAACTGGACTGGCGCGCCTGGCCGCCCCGTCTCCCCGAGCAGCCGATCTTCTACCCGGTCCTCAACGAGGACTACGCGATCAGAATCGCGCGGGACTGGAACGTGAAGCACGACGGCGCCGGCTTCGTCACGCGCTTCGAGGTCGAGTCGGATTTCCTGCGCCGGTATCCCGTCCAGCAGGCCGGCGGGCGCACGATCCTCGAACTGTGGGTTCCGGCCGAAGAGCTGGACGACCTCAACGCCCACATCGTGGGAGAGATCCAGCTCGTCCATGAGTTCCGCTGAGGAACGCGGGGAAGACACATGGCACTTGGCCGGATCCCGTCCGGCGGGCGGGGCGGCGGCTCTACGTTATGTGGTGAGACTCGCGACGGCGCGTACTGAGGAGGCTGTTCAGTGACTCACGATTCGTCCGCACCCGCGGGCCCGTGGTCGAAGATCGACACATCGGTGCCGCATTCGGCCCGGATCTGGAACTACTGGCTGGGCGGGAAGGACAACTACCCCGTCGACCATCAAGTGGGCGACGCGTTCCGTGAGTTCTTCCCGGGCATCGAGGAACTTGCCCGGGGCTCCCGCGCCTTCCTCGGCCGGGCCGTGCGTCATCTGGCGGGCGAAGCGGGTGTCCGGCAGTTCCTGGACATCGGCACCGGGCTGCCCACCGTGGACAACACGCATCAGATAGCCCAGCGGGTGGCCCCCGAGGCACGCATCGTCTACGTCGACAACGACCCGCTGGTGCTCGCGCACGCCCGGGCGCTGCTGACCAGCACCCCGCAGGGGGTGACGGACTACATCGACGCGGATCTGCACGATCCCGACGCGATCCTGCGGGAGGCGGCCACGACGCTGGATCTGACCCGGCCGGTGGCGCTCACCCTGATGCAGGTCAGCGGGCACATCGCCGACTACGACGAGGCGCGGTCCATCGTGACCCGGCTGATGGAGGCCCTGCCGTCCGGCAGCTTCCTGGCGTTCAACGACAGCGTGGACACCCACAAGGCCAACGCCGAGGCCACCCGGCGCTACAACGAGAGCGGCGCCGCCCCATACTTCCTCCGCAGCCCGGAACAACTGGCCGGTTTCTTCGAGGGCCTGGAGCTGCTGGAGCCCGGCGTGGTCCCGCTCGCCGAGTGGCGGCCCGACCCTGGCGCCGCCGCGATCCCGTCCGAGGTGATCGCCCTCGGCGGCGTCGGCCGCAAGCCGTAGTCCACAGTTCGTGATGGCCGGCCGGTCCGGGGGCCGGCCTCCATGGCTCAGTCTTTGCCCGGACCAAAGGATCTCCTGAACCGGCGAAGCCGTACCTCCTGGCATCCGCACCGCTCATCGCGGGGCGAAAGCAGCGCCCCTGGAGCACTCCACTCCGGGGGCGGATGTCCTGGGCCAGGAGGAACCATGCGTATGTCCCGGAACGTGGCGGGAACGGTCTTCGTCGTCGGCAGTCTGACGGTGACCCTCGCCGCGCTCGCGTATCCGGCGATGCTCGGGGTGCAGAACGCGTCGAGTTCCCCGTCCCGCATCATCGCCCGCACCGCGACCGGCCCGCTCACGGAGGCGGACCGTGACTTCGTCGTCAAGGTGCGCGCCGCCGGGCTGTGGGAGTTCCCCTCCGGCGAGCTGGCCCTGACGAAGGGCACGACCCAGCCCGTCAGGACGGCGGGCGAGCACCTGATCTCGGGCCACGCCGCACTCGACGCCGAGTGCCGGCTGATCGCTCCTCAGCTGGGGATCACCCTGCCCAACCAGGCGTCCCCGCAGCAGCAGGGTTTCGTGGCGACCCTGACCGCGGACCATGGCAAGCAGTTCGACACGGACCTCGCCAACATCCTGCGGGTCACCCACGGCCAGATCTTCCCCGCCGTCGCGAAGATCCGTGCCACCACCGAGAACAGCCTGGTCCGTGAGCTGGCCGACCAGGCCAACGACACCGTCCTGGACCACATATCCGTCCTGGAGAAGACCGGGCTGGTCGACTTCGACTCGGTCCTCTTCCAGGAGACGACCCCGCCGAAGCTGCCCGCCGGCGATGTCACGCCGCCCGCGCCCCAGCCGGGAGCGCCGGTCGTCGCTCTCACTCCGCCGGCCGGCAGTGCGTCGCCGACACCGACCCCGTCATCGACGGTGCGGTAGGCCTCCGGCCCGACGCCGCAGGCCGTCTTCGCGACTCACCCCACGCTCGTGCCGGTCACCACGAACCCGTGCCGACTCACCGCACGATCGTGCCGTACATCTCGCCGAGCGGATCCGCGATCAGCTCGACGCGGGTTCCGTCTGGGTCGCGGAAGTAGACCGAAGTGCCGCTCTCCTCCTGGTAGTCCACCCCGGCCGCGTCGAGCCGGTCGCGCAGACGGGTCCAGGCCGCCGGTTCGACGGAGATGGCGAGGTGGTGGAGGCCGCCGAGGACTTCCGCGTACGGTCCGAGGTCGAGGCCCGGGAAGTCGAAGAAGGCGAGCAGGTTGCCGTGACCGATGTCGAAGAAGAAGTGAGTCGAGCCCTTGTAGTCGCGGTTCTCGAACATCTCCGTGAGCGGGAACTCCAGCAGTTCCTGGTAGAAACGCACCGTCCTCTCGACGTCGCCGGAGAGCAGCGCGACATGGTGTACGCCCCGGGCCGAACTGGGCTGCCTGTCCGGGGCCAGGTAGGTGTCCCGGATCCGTGCCCTCTCGGTCTCGATCTCCGTCAGGTCCAAGGGGTTCTCCTGGCTCGACATGTGTGCGAACACTCCTCACACAATGGATCGGGAGGCCGGCCGCGACGGTCGAGGCCGGCGCGTCACCGGCATCGCGAAAGCGGTTTGCCGTTCAACTACCGGTCACTCTAGGCATCCCCCCGGTCCGGTCAAGGGCCGCGTCGCCGGACAAACGGAGTCACATCATGGATCTGCTTCCTTTCAGCACCGCGCACGCGACGACCGTGGCGAACTGGCCGCTCTCCGCCGCGGAGGTCGCGATGTGGTGCGGGCGGGGGGATTTCCCCATGGCCGCAGAGACCGTCGCGGCATGGCAGCAGGACACGGATGTGACGGCTCGTCTGCTCGTCGAGGACGAACGGCCCGTCGCGTACGGGGAGTTGTGGTTCGACGCCGAGGAGGACGAGGTGGAGCTGGCGCGGATCATCGTGGCGCCCGACGCCCGCGGTCGTGGCCTCGGGCGCGTACTGGTCCGGGGCCTGCTCGGCGAGGCCCTCGGCTCCGGACACTCGGACGTGTTCATGCGGGTGCACCCGGACAACGACCGGGCTCTGCGCTGCTACCGGGGAGCCGGTTTCGTCCCCGTCGGCCCGGAGCTGACCCAGGCCTGGAACGCCGTACAGCCCGTCGCCTACGTCTGGCTACGGCACCAGTGACACCCGGATGCCGATCGTCCCGTTCTTCCCGCGGCGCAGTCGGCTGCCGAGCAGGCCGAGGCGGCCGGTGATGCCGTATTTGCGGGCGATGAGACCGCGATAGTGCGCGGTGACGTCCGGGTCGCAGACCTCGGCGGTGGCGGGGAGTTGCTCGCCGGTCGGGTTGCCGCGGACGTCGCAGGGGCCGACGAGGACGTCGGCGCGGTTGCGGATCCGCTTCACCTTCCACGAGTCCGCGACGGTCCAGACGCCGAGCGTGTCGCCGTCACGGACAACCCACACCGGGGTCGCGACCGGCGTGCCGTTCTTCCGATAGCTGGTGACCAGCAGGTACTTGCCGGCACCGAGCCGCTCCAGCGCTGTGTTGTCCACGCGGCGAGTCTAGGCCGCGGGCGGGCCGGGCGGGAGCCCGGGCCGACCGGAGTCCGGTCCGGCGAGCCCCTGGGCCGGACGAGCGATCTCTGACGGTTCGTCAGTGATGCGCCGAGCTTTCGGGCGCGGGATGTGAAAGAGAGTCAGACAAAGAGCCGATTTGTACGACAATCATCCCGCTCGGAGGATCTCGCATGTCCGCCTCGCCACTCCCCCGCACCGCAGGCATCGCAAGCACCGTGCGCACCGCAAGCACCGCGCGCATTGCAGGCACCGTACGCACTCCAGGCACCAAACCCGCCGCCCGCACCGCCCGCACGGGAGCCGCCGCGCTCACGGCGCTCACCCTCGCCGGAACCGCCCTCCTCGGAGCCCCGGCCGCGGTCGCCGCCCCCGGCGACAACGGTGACGTCAAGATCCACGCGGATACGACGCCCGACGCGGACCAGCGCAACAACCCGAAGGTCTGCCAGTTCTACCTCGCCGCCTTCAACTTCGACCGAGGGCAGGGTGTCACCTGGATCATCGAGCCCCAGCCGGCGAAGCGGGGAAGCGCCACGCTCACCGGCACGCTCGCGCTGCCCACCGGCACCGGCCGGACGACCGGTCTGCTGGCCCTGCCCGACGGCCAGTACAAGCTCACCTGGCAGATCGTGGACGGCAAGGGCGCGGGCAAGCACAAGGTGTTCAAGGTCGACTGCAAGAAGACACCGCCCGCCGGCGGACCCGAGGGCGTGGCACCCGGCGGCCCCAACGGAGGCGTACCGGCGGGCGGCGGCGGTCTCGCCGAGCCACCGAGCGTGTCGGCGTTCGGAGCCGCGGCGGCGGTGGGCCTTGTCGGTGTGTCGGGCTTCGTCTACTTCCGGATGCTGCGCCGCCGGCCCGATGGCGCCGCGTAGGCGCGCGCCCAGGCCCTGGCACCGGACGCGCGCCTACCGTCTGACGAGGACGGCCGTGCTGGCGTTCTCGCTGGTGATGGGCGGCCTCTGGTGGGCCGAGGACGACGGTCGGCCCCCGGACCCGGCCGCCGCACCCTCCCCGGCACCGGCTCCCGGGGACGCCAAGGCGTCCCCGGGGTCCCCCGCCCCGGGTCCGTCCGCCACCGCGACACCCGAGCCCAGGCGCGACCACGTCCGTGTACCGCCTCCCGTCCGCCGCCCCGCCCCGGCGCCCCGGCCGCTCCCGCGGTCCAGGGCGACGGTCCTGAGGATCCCGTATCTCGGTCTGGAGGCCCCGGTCATCGGCCTGCGCCTGGACCGGAAGCGGCAGCTCACCGCTCCGCCGGTGGACAAGCCCGAACTGGTCGGCTGGTACGAGGGCGGCCCCTCGCCCGGGGAGGCGGGCACCGCCGTGGTGGTCGGCCATCTCGACACCGCCACCGGGCCCGCCGTCTTCGTCGGCCTGAGCGGACTGACGCCCGGCCGGCTGGTCGAGGCCCGGCGCGCCGACGGCCGCACCGCCGTCTACACGGTGGACGCCGTCCGCACGTACGACAAGGAGCAGTTCCCCAGCCAGGAGGTGTACGGCGCCAGAAAGCGTCCCGAGCTGCGGCTGATCACCTGCGGCGGGGCGTACGACCGGAGGACCGGCTACCGGAGCAATGTCGTCGTCTTCGCGCATCTGACGGGGACGCGCGAACCGGATCGCCCCGCCTGAGTCTCCGCCTCATTTTCCGGCTGAGTCTCCGCCGCAATCTCCGGCTGAGTCTCCGGCTCGACGTCGACCGTCGACGCCGACGGTCGACGCCCGCAGGGCCCGTGAAGATCACTTTTCGCCCTCCGCCCCCATGGTCCGAACCTCCGTGCAAGACTCCGACGATGACCTCGGAGAAGATCAACGCGGCGGCAGCGGGCACGTGGCGGCTCGGCGACCTCACGGTCAACCGGCTGGGTTTCGGGACCATGCGGCTGACCGGAAGCGGCGCCTTCCACCAGGGCACGCCGAGTGACCGCGACCGGTCGCTCGGCGTGCTCAGGCGCGCGGTGGAACTGGGCGTCAACCACATCGACACCGCCGCCTTCTACTTCTCGTCGCTGCGCTCGGCCAACGAGTTGGTCAACTCGGCGCTGGCCCCGTATCCGGACGACCTCGTCATCGTCACCAAGGTCGGGCCGGGGCGGGATCCGTCGGGCGAGTGGCTGCCCTGGGCCAGGCCCGAGCAGTTGCGTGGGCAGGTGGAGGAGAACCTGCGCCAGCTCGGCCGCGACCACCTCGACGTGGTCAACCTCCGGACGCACGGCCGCCATTCGATCGCCGAGCACTTCGGCGCGCTGGCCGCACTGCGCGAGGCGGGGCTCGTCCGCCACCTCGGGGTGTCCGACGTGGACCCGGAGCAACTCGCCGAGGCACAGACCATCGCCCCGGTGGTCTGCGTCCAGAACCGGTACGCCCTGGACACCCGTAGCGAGGTCGGCGACGACGTCCTGCGGATCTGCGGTGAACAGGGCATCGCCTTCGTGCCGTTCTTCGCGATAGCCGGCGAGGGCGGCAGAAAGGGCGCCGACGGCACCCACGAGGCCGAGGTCCTCGACATCGCCCGGGCCCACGGCGTGAGCCCCGCGCAGATCCGGCTGGCCTGGACACTGCACCGCGGCCCGCACGTCCTGGCCATCCCGGGCACCGGCGATCCGGACCACCTCGTGGAGAACGTGGCCGCGGGCGCGATCAGCCTGTCGGACGACGAACTCGCCCGGCTCGCCTGAGGGTTGAGGATCTCTTCGACATGGGGGACAGCACACTCTGGGTGGCCGCGCTGACGGCCGGGACCGCCGTGGTCGCGAGCTGGGTGACCAGCCGCGGCACCTACCGGGCCGCCCGCATCCAGGCGGACGCGGCCGCCGCGACCGTACAGGCGGACCGGCTCCGGGCGACCCGCCGCTCGGCGTACGTCGACGTCATCGAGCAGGCCCAGCGCATGGGCGACCTCTACTGGAAGGTCACCGACGCCGACCAGATCCAGGACCCGGACGAGCGGCTCGCCGCACTCAAGGAACTACGGATACGGCTTCAGGGCGAGTACGCCGTGCTGCGTCAGCGGGTCTGGGTGGTGGACCTGGAAGGGTCGGCGGAGGCCGCCTCGGCCGCGGACCGGCTCCGCCTCGCGACCGGCGACAACTGGCGGGCGCTCCGCGCGATGATCGCGGGCGAGGAGGGAGCGGGGCAGCGGTTCAGCGACTGCTACCGCCCGTTCTGGGAGTCGGTCGTGAACTTCGTCGACCTCGCCCGCACCGCCCTGCACGAGACACGTACGTAGACATCACGAGACACGTACGTAGACATGTAGACATGGTGATGCAGGTACAGGGCCGCCAGGCATGAGGCGGCTCGCGGGTCAGGGCGTTCACTGGTCGCGCCGCTGCACGGAGGTCACGGCGACAGCGGCGGCGGCCAGGGCCCAGACCCCGTAGACGGTCCATGCGCCCGTGAGCGTCCACGGGTACGCGACCGCCTGCTGGTCGGCGTCGACCAGGCGGATCCACGCGCCGGTCGGCAGGGCGTGGTCGACGACGGCCGCCCAGTGGCGGTCGGCGCTGAAGACCAGGGGCAGCAACAGCAGGATCACCACATTGGCGGTCATGGTGGCCGCGCTGTGCCTGATCAGGGTGCCGAGGGCCATACCGAGGAGCGCGGACACCGGCGCGAGGAGCGCGGAGGCCACGACGACGCGCAGCGCGCCGGGATGGTCGATCGGGACGCCGATGTGCCGGGCGGACAGGACGGCCTGGGTCAGACCGAACGAGGCCGCCGCGACGACCGCGCCGAACACCGTCGTGACGGCCGTGACCACACACACCTTCGCCGCCATCACCGAACGCCGGGCAGGGACGGCCGTGAACGTCGTGCGGATCATTCCGGTCCTGTACTCGCCCACGATCGCCGTGGCCCCGATGGCACTGAGGGCGAGCATAAGGATCATGGCGGCGTTCGCGGTGAAGGCGATCGACAGCGGGATCCCGTCCCGGACGAAGCCGGCCCGGGAACGCACGTCCTGCGCCGTCCAGTAGCGGTACGTGTCCCAGGCGGTTCCTACGTTGAACCCGATGACCGCCAGTGCGCCGATCACGAACGCCCAGGTGTTGGAGCGCAGCGACCACAGCTTGATCCACTCGGCGGCGACGAGGTCGCGGAACCGGGCGCGGGGTTCGGAGACCTGAACAAGGTCGACCTTGGCCGTGGCAACGGCCGTTGCCGGGGCCGTGGCAGTCGCAGTCGCAGTCGCAGTCGCAGTCGCAGCGGCCCTGTCGGGGGCGGCTCCGTCGGGGGTGATGGTCATCGGGCTTCTCCCGCGAGGTATTCGACGCTGTCGGCGGTCAGTTCCATGAAGGCCTCCTCCAACGAGGCGGTCCGGGTGGTGAGTTCGCGCAGGAGCACCCGGTTCCGGAGGGCGAGTTCACCGATCCGGTCCGCGTCCATGCCGGTCACCGTCAGCGAGTCGGCGTCCTGGCGCACTTCCGCTCCCGCCCCGGTGAGCAGCGCCGTCAGCGCCGCGGGGTCAGGCGTCCGTACGGTCACGGTCGGACGGGTGCCTCGGGCCGCGAACTCCGTGAGGCTCTCGGCGGCGATGAGCGTGCCGCGGCCGATGACGACGAGTTGGTCGGCGGTGTTCTCCATCTCGGACATCAGATGGCTGGAGACCAGCACGGTGCGGCCCTCGGCGGCCAGCCGGTGGAACAGGCCGCGGAGCCACTTCACCCCCTCCGGGTCCAGCCCGTTGAGGGGCTCGTCGAACAGCAGCACAGGCGGTTCACCGAGCAGCGCTGCCGCGATGCCCAGCCGCTGTTTCATCCCGAGCGAGAACCCGCCGATCCGGCGCCGCCGCGCGCCCGCGAGACCGACCTCCTCCAGGACCTCGTCCACCCGGCGGCGCGGGATGCGGTTGGAGCGGGCCAGCACGGTCAGATGCGCCAGGGCGCTGCGTCCGCCGTGCACCTCGTGGGCGTCGAGCAGCGCGCCGACGTGGCGCAGGCCGCGCGGGCGGTCGCGGAAGCGGCGGCCGTCGATGGTGACGGATCCGCTGGTGGGGTCGTTCAGGCCGAGTACGAGTCGCAGGGTGGTGCTCTTCCCGGCACCGTTCGGGCCGAGGAACCCGGTGACGTGTCCGGGCCGCACGGTGAAACTCAGGTGGTCGACGGCCGTGGTGCCGCCGTATAGCTTCGTCAGTTCGTTGACTTCGATCACGGGTCCAACGGTCCCCGGGAGCACGGCGGTTCGGCATCGGACCGGCGACGACAATCGCGCGGGGCGGTGTCGACCACGGGTGTACACCCACGGTCCGATGCCCTGCCAGGATCGCGTCGTTACGATCGGCGTATGGCCGCCACACCACGACTTCCGCTGCTCAAGCGCATACCGCCGGGCGTCTGGACGGCGGTGATCTGGTGTGCGGCGACGGTGTACCCGGTCGTCGACTACGTCGTGTTCCCGACGGCCCACGAGTACTCGTACGCGTATCCACGGCACGGCCTCGACTCGTACGCGGCCCAGGCACTCCTCGCCCTGGCCACCGTCCTCGTCCTGGCCGGCAGCGCGCTGCTGCACCGCAGGCCGCGACCGGCCTACGCCCTGGTCCTCGCGGGCACGGTCCTGCTCGCGCCGGCCTGGAAGCAGACGGAGGTCGTCGGGATCCAGTTCGTGGCGGTGTGCGTGGCCCTCGCGGTCCTCACGGCCGTCGAGCCGCGCCGGGTCTCGCTCTCCGCCGCTGCCGTCACGCTCGGTGTCCTGGCCGGATTCCTGCTTCCGCGCGTGCTGTTCGGGGTCGGGCGGGACGACGGGACGCCGTCGGAGCCGTTCATGGCGCTGGTGGTCGTCATCGCCTGGCTCGTCGGGTACCAGGTGCGCCAGTCCCGGGTCCACGCCGAACGGTTGCGCACCCAGGCCGCCGCCCAGGCCGTAACCGCCGAACGGCTACGGATCGCAAGGGAGTTGCACGACATGGTCGCCCACACGATCGGCATCGTCGCCCTCCAGGCCGGTGCCGCGCGGCGGGTCATCGACACCCGGCCCGAGCTGGCGCGGGAGGCGCTCGGCGAGGTGGAGAACGCGAGCCGGGAGACGCTGTCGGGCCTGCGCCGGATGCTCGGCGCGCTCCGCCGGGCCGAACCGGGCCAGGACCCCGAGGAGACTCCGCTCGATCCCTCCCCCGCCCCCGGTCTGGCCGACATCGACCGCCTCGCCGAGCGGACGACGGCCGCGGGCATCCGCGTCGAGGTCCGCTGGCAGGGCGAACGGCACACGCTGCCCCCGGAGATCGACATGTCCGCGTACCGGATCGTGCAGGAGGCCGTCACCAATGTCGTACGCCATGCCGGCACCCGGTCCTGCCGGGTGACCGTCGACTGCCGGGACGAGGAGCTGGCCATCGAGGTCGTCGACAGCGGGAACGGCCCCGGGCGCACCGCGGCCACCGGCTACGGGCTGCTCGGCATGCGCGAGCGGGTCGGCCTGCTGCACGGGGAGTTCTCGGCCGCGCCGCGCCCCGAGGGCGGTTTCCGAGTGGCGGCGCGGCTGCCCGTACCGGCGGGTGTGCGATGACGGTCCGGGTCGTCCTCGCCGACGACCAGCCCCTCGTCCGCGCGGCCCTGCGCATGGTGATCGCCGAGACCCCCGGCCTGGAGGTCGTCGGCGAGGCGGGCAACGGAGCCAAAGCGGTCGAACTGGCCGGGGCGGAGCACCCCGACGTCGTGGTGATGGACATCCGCATGCCCGGCATGGACGGCATCGAGGCCACCCGGCTGATCACGGAGGGATCCGGCGGGGCCCAGGTCATCATGCTGACGACCTTCGACGATGACGACTATCTGTACGGGGCGCTGCGCGCGGGCGCGGCCGGATTCCTCGTCAAGGACATGGCCCTGGACGACATCCTCGACGCGATCCGCGTCGTCGCCACCGGAGACGGGCTGCTCGCGCCGAGTGTGACACGCCGTCTCATCAGGGAGTTCGCGGAGCGTCCCGGGTCCGCCGCGCCCGCGCCGCGCACGGCCCTGGGCATCACCGACCGCGAGCGCGAGGTGCTGACCCTCATCGGAAACGGGCTGTCCAACACCGAGATCGCCGCGCGGCTGTCCATCAGTGTCGCCACCGCGAAGACGTATGTGACCCGGCTGCTGGCCAAGCTGGACGCCCGGGACCGGGTGCGGCTCGTCATCATCGCGTACGAGGCGGGGCTGGTCGCGGCTACGCGTTGAGGGTGCGCAGCCAGGTGGTCAGCAGCCGGTTGACCTCCTCGGGGCGTTCCTGCTGCACCCAGTGGCCGCTGCCCTCGACGAGGTGCGAGGAGACCAGGCCGGGGAGTGTGGTGGGGAACGCCTCGATGGCACTGGCCAACCAGCCGATGGACGCGTCCAGTTGGCCCGCGACGAAGAGCGACGGCTGGGTGATCGGGGCGCCGTCCCACTCGGCGAGGTCCTCCCAGTCCTGGTCCATGTTGCGGTAGCGGTTGAGCGCGCCGGTGAATCCGGTGCGCTCGAACTCGCCCACACAGAAGTCGAGTTCCTCGTCCGAGAGCCAGGACGGCCGGTCCTTCACGAACCGGTCGGAGAGCTTGCCGCCCGCCGGGACGAAGTAGACGCTGCCGTCCCCCGACTCGGGCATGGTGTCGGCCGACAGCGAGGCGTAGAACCCCGACAGCCACGCCCGTACATCCGGCTCCATCTCCGACTCCGCCCGGCCGGGCTCCTGGAAGTAGCGGACGTAGAACTCCTCGTCCCCGCCGATCATGGCGAAGGCGTCGGACGGGCGGATCCCGCCCCGCGGCGCGTACGGCACGCCGAGCAGTCCCACCGCGGTGAAGACATCGGGCCTGAGCAGCGCGGAGTCGGCGGCGATGGTCGAGCCCCAGTCGTGGCCGACGATCACGGCGGTCTCCTCGCCGAGGGCACGGACGACGGCCACGTTGTCCTCGACGTACGCCCCGATGCGGTACGCCTCCACGGCGTCGGGCACCGACGAGCGCCCGTAGCCGCGTACGTCGATGGCGACGGCGCGGTAGCCCGCCTCGGCGAGTGCGGGGAGCTGGTGGCGCCACGAGTACCAGAGCTCGGGAAAGCCGTGGACCAGCAGGACAAGGGGGCCGGTGCCCTGTTCCACGAGGTGGATACGGCCACCGGGGACATCCACCAGTCGATGCTGGGCGCCCGCCGGGGTGAACGGGTCTGCGGCCTGCGACATGGGTCCTCCTCGGACTGGGGTGTACTGCTGTCGATCATCGCGCCGGTCCCGGGAGGGGGCGAGGGACGTTGCTGTTTCGGCAACAACGCCCTGCGGGGCACACCACCCCCGTGGATGTGCCCCTCCGGTGGGACGGCCGGGGCCACAGGCGAGTTCTGGCCGACTCCGAACACTCGGCCGGGCCGCTGAACCAGACCGTGGGGCGGCACGTACTGAAGGAGGGCGTTCACCTCACGGGGAGCACCCATTGCAGTGACGCTGGGTCAGGACAGTCGCACGGGAGCCGTGGATGAGGCATGCACGACGGAACGTTCAGCGGATCGCACGGTTCGCCGCAGTCGGCGGATTGGTGTGCGGGGGGCTGATGGTCTCGCATGCCGTGGCGAGCGAGACGCCGGACGATCCGAAGGCGCCGAACGCCGAGATCCTGGCCGCCCGGACCGGCCAGAAACTGGTCGCCGAGCTGGGCACGTCGCGTACGGCGGGCAGCTGGATCGACGCGAAGGGGCGCCCGGTCGTGGCGGTGACCGACGAGGAGGCCGCGGCCGACGTGCGTGGCGCTGGTGCCGTCCCCAAGGTCGTCCGCTACGCCATGAAGGATCTGCGCTCCGCCACCGACACTCTCAAGGACGCTCCCAAGGTGGCCGGCACCTCCTGGGCGATGGACTACGCCTCCAACCAGGTGGTGGTCCGCGCCGACACCACCGTTTCCTCCGACGAGTGGGACCGGCTGGCCAAGGTCGCCAAGAGCGTCGGCAAGTCCGTACGGATGGAGCGCATCGAGGGCACGTTCACCCCGCGGGTGAACGGCGCCTCGCCGCTCTTCGCGAGCGCCGGACGCTGTTCGGCGGGTTTCAACGTGACCAACGGACAGGCCAACTTCATCCTCACCGCCGGGCACTGCGGCCCGGTGGGCACGACGTGGTTCTCGGACCAGCAGGGCAGCCAGCAGGTCGGCGCGACCGTGTCCGGCTCGTTCCCGGGCGGTGACTTCTCGCTCGTGCAGTACAGCCCGGGCGTGGATCTCAGTGGCGCCGACCTCGTGGCCGTCGGCAACGGCGAGGGCATACGGATCATCGGAGCGGCCGACGCCGCCGTCGGACAGAAGGTGTTCCGCAGCGGCAGCACGACCGGTCTTCAGTCCGGTGAGGTGACCGGACTGAACGCCACCGTGAACTACCCGCAGGGCACGGTCACCGGACTCATCGAGACCACGGTGTGCGCCGAACCCGGCGACAGCGGAGGCCCGATGTTCGCCGACGGGCTGGCCATGGGCGTCACCTCGGGCGGCAACGGTGACTGCCAGAGCGGCGGTACGACGTTCTTCCAGCCGGTCACCAAGGCGCTGGACTCGCTCGGTGTGAAGCTGGTGACCGAGCCCGGTTCGGGCCAGGCGGCGCCCTCCTCAGGGAGCACGGGGAACACGGGCAGCGCCAACAACGGCGCGGGCGCGGCGGCCCCTCCCGGCACGTCCTCGACCGCTCCCGGCGGCGCGGTCCTGCCCGGGGCCGGGGGAGGATCGGTGGACACGGTGCCCGATGGGCAGACCGACAGCCTGGCCTCGGCGCTGGAGCGGGTCGCGGACTTCAGGAGCCTGGGTCCCGGACTGTTCGTGATCGCGGGCAGCCTGGTCGCACTGGTGGCCCTCCGGATCCGCTCGGAACGCGGGCGCAAGCGGTACCGCAACCAGTACTCGCAGAGCTGGGGCTGACAGTGGCCCGGCTGAGATCCGGCATCGCTGAATCCCGGCACATATACCGGTTCACATAACTGAAACAGTCGATAGTGCCCATTGTCGTCCATCGTGACCGTGGCACTGGTTCAATCGTTCGACATGACCCTCAAGGGACGCGCCCGGGAACGCGAGCAACTCGACCTGCTCGTCGGGGAGTTGCGCGAAGGACTCAGCGGTGTGGTGGTGCTGCGGGGCGACGCCGGTATCGGCAAGACCGTCCTGCTGGAGCACGCGGTGACCGAGGCCGCCGGTCTACGGGTGCTGCGGGTGGTGGGCGTGGAGGCGGAGTCGGGTTTCCCGTTCGCCGCGCTGCACCGGCTGCTCGTCCCCCTGCTGGACGGGCTCAAGGAGCCCGGCGTGCTCCCGGCGGCTCAGCACACGGCGCTGCGGGTGGCCTGCGGACTGGCCGAAGGACCACCGCCCGACGGGTTCCTGGTGGGGCACGCGACGCTCACCCTGCTCGCCGAGACCGCGAAACAGCGGCCCGTACTGTCCCTCGTCGACGACGCCCAGTGGCTCGACGAGGAGTCCCTTGGCGTACTCGCCTTCGTGGGCCGCCGGGTGCACGCGGAGGGCGTCGGCCTGCTGTTCGCCGCGCGGACCGGATTCGACGTACCCGCGGGTCTGCCCGCCGCCGTCGACGTCACCGGCCTGGAGGAGCACTTCGCGCTTGAGCTGCTGCGGGAGGCCGTGCCCGGCCAGCTCGACGCCCGGGTCGCGGCGCGGATCGTGGCAGCCACCGCCGGGAATCCCCTTGCCCTGGCCGATCTCGGGCAGGAACTCTCCGCCGACCAGCTCTCGGGCTCTCTCGCACTGCCCGAACCTCTGCCGGTGGGCGGCACGTTGGAGGCGTACTACCTGCGTCGGGTCGGTGAGTTGCCGGAGCCCACGCGGAGCTGGCTGCTGCTCCTGTCGGCCGAACCGGGCGGCGACCTCGGATACCTCACGGACGCGGCGCGGCGGCTAGGTATCGACGCCGAGGCCTGCGGACCTGCCGAGAAGGCGGGCCTCGTGGTGCTGCGCGCCACCGCCGAGTTCCGGCATCCGCTGGTGCGGTCGGCGGTGTACGGCGGTGCCACCAGTGTCGAGCGGCGTCGCGCGCATCGGGCGCTGGCCGAGGTCACCGACCGCCCGGCGGACACCGACCGGCGGGCCTGGCACCTCGCGGCGTCCGCGATCGGCCCGGACGAGACCGTCGCCGCGGAGGTGGAACGGGCGGCGGACAGGGCGGGCGCCCGGGGCGGCTACGCGGCGCGTGCCACCTTCCTGACCCGGGCCACCGAGCTGACCCCGGACGGTGACGTCCGGGCCGGGCGGCTGCTCGCGGCGGCCGAGGCCGCGCTCCGGGCCGGGGCACCGCTGCAGGCGGAGTCGCTGCTCGACTCGATCGACGTCGGGCTGCTCGGTGAGGTGGGCCGGGGCCGCGCGCTGCTGGTGCGGGCCCACGCGGTCATCCTGCTGGGTGACGCCGGTGCGTTCGCCACCGCCCCGGCGCTGTGTCTGCTGGCCGCGCGGGCCCTCGCCGAAGGGGCACCGGATCTCGCCCGGGAGGCCCTGCTGAGGGCGGTCGACCGTGCCATCACCGCGGAACACCTCATCCGGGACACGACGGTGGCCGAGATAGCTCGGGCCGTCGACGAACTGCTGCCCCGCGACGAGCCCGTACACGGCGTCGACCTCGTACTGCGCGCCTTCGCCGTCCTGGTCACCGACGGCTACGAACGCGCGGTGCCCCACATGCGGAGGGCACACGCGATGCTGGTGGACCCGCGGACCTCGGACGAGTCGGTGCTGTCGGCCTATCTGCCCACCGTCACGCTCTCGATGATGCTGTGGGACGAACAGGCTCAGAGCGCGGTCATGGAGCGGGCCGCGGACGTGGCCCGCAGGACGGGCGCCCTGCTGCAACTGGACAGCGCCCTGTACTGCTCGGTGATGCACGAGACCATCCTCGGCCAGTTGGCGACGGCCGACGACATGCATGCCCAGGGAAACCTGATCCGCACGGCGATCGGGGCCACCGACGACATGTGGGAGCTCTACCGGCATCCCGAACTGGTCGCCTGGCACGCCGAGTCCGAGAACCTCGACGCCGTGCTGCGCGGATCGATGGAGGCCGGTACCTGGCTGGGCAACGGCGCGGTCGAGTCCATCGCCCGCATCGGCATGGTGATCGTGGCTCTCGGCAGCGGTGACTACGCCCGGGCCCGCGCGATCACCCACGAGCTGATCGAGCACGACCTGTTCGCGTACCACTCCCGGCTGCTCCCCGGGCTGGTCGAGGCCTCCATCCGCTGCGGCGACCGCGTCCTCGCCACGGCGACGCTGCGCACCCTCAAGTCCAGGGCGACGGCGACCGGCACTCCCTGGGCCCTGGGCCTGCTGGCACGCTCGCGGGCCCTGCTCGCCCCCGACGCCGACGCCGAGCCGCTGTACCGCGAGGCGATCGGCCTGCTGTCGAAGACGCGGGCCCGTTCCGATCTCGCCGTCGCCCATCTGCTGTACGGCGAGTGGCTGCGCCGCCGCAAGCGCCGCAAGGACGCCCGTGAGCAACTGCGTACGGCCGTCGCGATGTTCGACGCCATGCGTGCGATGGGCTACGCCGCCCGCGCCGCCCAGGAACTCGCAGCCACCGGAGAGCACCCCCACCGCGGTCCGGCCGGAACGACCGGCGCGCTGACCCCGCAGGAGCTCACGATCGCCCGTCTCGCCAGGTCGGGCGCGACCAACGCCGAGATCGCCGCCCAGCTGTTCATCAGCGCGAGCACCGTCGACTACCACCTCAGGAAGATCTTCCGGAAGCTCGACGTCACGTCCCGGCGACAGCTCGCCCGCACCCCGGACCTCTGACCGGGGTCACGACTACGCGCTCCACGTGGTTCGAGGACGGCCCGCCCCGCCGGACGATCGGGCGGTCGGAACGAATCCACAGACGGGAGCACCCCCCATGCCGTACGTGACCGCCTCCGACGGCGCACAGATCCACTACAAGGACTGGGGCCAGGGCCGCCCGGTCGTGCTCAGCCACGGGTGGCCCCTGAGCGCGGACAGCTGGGAGGCGCAACAGCTGTTCCTCGCCTCCAACGGCTTCCGCGCCATCGCCCACGACCGCCGTGGCCACGGCCGCTCCACCCAGACCTGGCTCGGCAACGAGATGAACACGTACGCCGACGACCTGGCCACGCTCGTCGACACGCTCGATCTGCGGGACGCGACGCTCGTCGGGTTCTCCACCGGCGGCGGCGAGGTGGCCCGTTACGTCGGCCGGCACGGCACCGCCCGGCTCGCCCAGCTGGTGCTCGTCTCCGCCGTACCGCCGTTCATGCTGAAGACCGACGACAACCCGGGCGGGGTGCCGGGCGAGGTGTTCGACGCGATCCGCGCCGGCTCGATCGCCGACCGCTCACAGCTCTACCGCGACCTGGCCGACGGCCCGTTCTTCGGCGGCAACCGGCCCGGCGCCAGTCCTTCCCAGGGCACCCGCGACGCGTTCTGGCTCCAGGGGCTCCAGTCCGGGCACCGGAACGCGTACGAGTGCATCGCGGCCTTCTCCGCCACCGACTTCCGTGCCGACCTGGACGCCTTCGACGTGCCCACGCTCGTCATCCACGGCGACGACGACCAGGTCGTGCCCTTCGAGGTGGGCGGCAAGGCCTCGGCGGCGCGGATCAAGAACGCCTCGCTCAAGGTCTATCCGGGCGCGCCGCACGGCATCACCGACACCCACAAGGAACAACTCAACGCCGACCTGCTGGAGTTCCTCAATTCCTGAGGCACCTCGCAGGCACCCGTGAAGCACTCCTGAGGAACCTGCGACGCGCACTCCTGAGGCACCTCCGACGAACCGGTGAGGCGCCTCGGCGCACTCCCGAAGCTCCGTCCGCATGCCCCGCCACCGACATGCCCCGACCCAGAAGGAGCTCATCACATGACGTCCGACCGTCACCCCCGCCGCCGCGTCCTCGGCGGCCTGCTCGCGGCCGGCACCGGCGCACTCGGCCTCGGCGGCGCGCTGCCCTCCGCGTCGGCAGCCGACGCCAGACCCTCGGCGGGCGGTGCCAAGCCGACCGTCGTCCTCGTCCACGGCGTGTTCGCCGACGCGTCCGGCTGGTACAAGACCATGGCCGGACTGCAGGACGCCGGTTTCCCGGTCATCGCCGTCGCGAACCCGCTGCGCACCCTGGCCGGCGACTCCGCGTACGTCTCCAGCATCGTCGACACGATCCCCGGCCCGGTCATCCTGGTCGGCCACTCCTACGGCGGCGAGGTCGTCACCAACGCCGGGCGCGGCCACACGAACGTCAAGGCGCTGGTGTACGTGGCCGCGTTCGCCCCCGACGAGGGCGAGAGCGCGCTGCAGCTGGCCGAGCAGTTTCCCGGCAGTGAGCTGCCCGGCGCCCTGGTGACCCGCCCGTTCCCGCTGCCCACCGACGCGGCTCCCGGCGATCCCGGCCTCGACGGCTATATCGACCCGGCCAAGTTCCGCGAGGTGTTCGCAGGCGATCTGCCGCGCTCCGAGACACGGCTGATGGCAGCCGCCCAACGCCCGGGCAGCGTCGGCGGTCTGGCGGGCCCGAGTGGCGTACCGGCCTGGAAGTCGCTGCCGTCCTGGTACGTGATCCCGACCGCCGACAAGGTCATCCCGCCGGCCGTGCAGCGCTTCATGGCGCAGCGGGCGGGGAGCAGGGTCGTCGAGGTCAAGGGCGCCTCGCATGTCGTGATGATGTCCCGCCCGGCCGTCGTCGTCCGCCAGATCCTGGCCGCCCACCACGCCACCCGTTGACCTCCCGGAAGGAAAACCCATGAGCAAGCCGGACACCGTCGTCCTGATCCACGGTTTCTGGGTCACGCCCCGCAGCTGGGAACACTGGATCGCCCGCTACGAGAAGCAGGGCTACCGCGTGATCGCGCCCGCCTATCCCGGGTTCGAGGTGGAGGTCGAGTCCCTCAACGCCGACCCGGCGCCGATCGAGGCGATCACCGCGCCCCGGATCGTCGAGAGCCTCGCCACCGTGATCCGCGCACTCGACAGGCCGCCCGTCCCGATCGGCCACTCCGCGGGCGGGGCCTTCACCCAGGTCCTGCTCGACCACGGCTTCGGCGCGGCGGGCGTGGCCATCAACTCCGCACCCACAGAAGGCGTGCGGGTGATCCCGCCGAGCCAGGTGAGGTCCACGTTCCCCGTGCTCAAGAACCCCGCCAACCACCACAAGGCGGTCGGCCTCACCTTCGAGCAGTGGCACTACGCGTTCACCAACACGTTCCCCGAGGAGGAGTCCCGGGCGCTGTACGAGCGGTACGCGATCCCCGCCTCGGGCCGCATCCTGTGGAACAGCGTGCTGGCCAACCTCCAGCCCGGCCACCAGGACATCTGGGTCAACTACCACAACGACGACCGCGCCCCGCTGCTGTTCCTCTCCGGCGAGGAGGACCATCTGATGCCACCGAAGGTCCAGCAGTCCAACGCCAAGCACTACAAGTCGAAGACCGTCACCGAGGTCAAGGTGTATCCAGGGCAGCCGCACCTCATGCCGGCCTCGCCCGGCTGGGAGGAGATCGCCGACCACGCCCTGTCCTGGGCCGTGGAGCACGCCAAGTAGGGCAGGCAGCACGCCCGGGGCGACCGCAGGGGCCGCCCCGGGCCACCCGGAAGAAGCCGAAGAGCAGGGATCACCGCATGCCCTGGGAGGGGGTCACCGCATGACCGAGGTCCGTGTCACGCACATCGGCGGTCCGACCACGCTGATCGAGGCCGACGGCTGGCGGCTGCTGACCGACCCGACGTTCGATCCGCCGGGCGACCGCTACGCGTTCGGCTGGGGCACCTCCTCCCGCAAGCTGACGGGCCCCGCCCTCGCCGTCACTGACCTGCCGCCGATCGACGCTGTGCTGCTGACCCACGACCACCACGGCGACAACCTGGACACGGCGGGGCGTGCCCTGCTGCCGGGCGTCGGCACGGTACTCACCACGCTGTCCGGGGCAGGTCGGCTCGGGGGCAACGCGCGGGGGCTGGCGGCCTGGACGAGCACCCGGCTGGAGGCGCCCGGACGCCCGACGATCGACGTCACGGCGACGCCGGCCCGCCACGGACCGCCACTGTCCCGCCCGGTCACCGGGGACGTCATCGGCTTCGCACTCCGCTGGGAGAGCCAGCGGCACGGCGTGCTGTGGATCTCCGGCGACACGGTCCTGTACGACGGCGTACGGGAGGTGGCCCGCCGTCTGGACGTGGGGACAGCCCTGCTGCATCTGGGCAGCGTCCGCTTTCCGCTGACGGGCCCGGTCCGCTACACGATGAACGCGGCGCAGGCCGTCAGCCTGTGCGGCGAACTCCGGCCGCACACGGTCCTGCCCGTGCACTACGAGGGCTGGGGCCACTTCCAGGAGGGCCGGGCCGCCATCGAGGCGGAACTCGCCGACGCTCCGGCCGACATCCGTGACCGCTTCCGCTGGCTGCCCACCGGAAAGGGAGCCGACGTCACCGTGTGACGGAACGGTTTACTGGGGGCATGACGCGCCCCAGCCCCAACAGCCACAGCCCGAACCCCGATAACGCCCCTGTCATCGTCAGCTCCCCCGGCTCCTTCGCCCGGAGCGTGCTGGACGAGCGGCACCCTGCTCTCATCGAGCGCGTACGGCGGGCCACTCCGTATCCGCCCGAGCAGCAGCGCGCGCTGGACTCCCTCCTGGAGGAGATCACCAAGGGGGTCATCGAGCGGCTCGACGACGGCGAGCCCGGCGCCGAGCGGTGGCGGGACGAGCCCTACTACGGGCAGCGCTGGCCGGACGTGCCGTTCCTGTGGGCGGAGAGCTTCTTCTACCGCAAACTCCTGGCCGCCCTGCGGCACTTCACACCGGGCCCCTGGCAGGGCATCGACCCCTTCGCCCCTTTCAAGAACGCCGAACTCACGAGCGCCAAGGTCGACGAGGAGCTCGCCGCGCTGGACCGCCTGCCCGAACTCCCGTCGGAGGAACGGGACCGCACACTCCTGCTCTCCTCCCTCTGGGGCAACCGGGCCGATCTCGGCTTCCAACTGTCCGCGGGCGCCGGTGGGTTGGGCGAGCGCGTGACGGGCCTCGTCGTCGACGACTCCCCCGCGCTCCTGGAAGCCCTTGAGGCCGGCGAGCCCGGAAAGGTCTGTCTGGTCGCCGACAACGCCGGTCCCGAGCTGCTTCCCGACCTCGTCCTCGCCGACCATCTCCTGACCACCCGGCGGGCGGCCGGCGTCGTCCTGCACCTCAAGCCGTACCCGTACTACGTCTCCGACGCGACCACCACCGACACCCTGGCCTCTCTCGACCGGATGACCGGGGCGTCCGGACACGCGGCGGAGATCGGCGAGCGGCTGCGGCAGGCTGTCAGCGGTGGTCGGCTGATCCTGCGCACCCACCCGTTCTCGTGCGCGCCCCATCCCTACGAGCGGATGCCGGCCGACCTCCGGGAGGACTTCGCGTCCGCCACGCTCACCGTGCTGAAGGGCGACCTCAACTACCGTCGTCTCGTGGGCGATCGCCACTGGCCAGCCACGACACCGTTCGCCGAGGCCACCGCGTACTTCCCGGGTCCGGTGGCCGCGCTGCGGACGCTCAAGTCGGACGTCGTGACCGGACTCGCAGCGACGACGCTGGAGGAGCTGGACGCGGGCGAGGAGGCGTGGCGCACGAGCGGGACGCACGCCCTGATCCAGTTCGGCGCGCCTTGATCCAGTTGGGCGCGCGCTGATCCAGTGCCGCGCGTGCGCGTTCCGGTTGTGAGGACTGCGTTGTTTGTCCCCTCATGGGGCGGTGGTGCCGCTAGCGTGCGCTGGTCACCGTTCGCGTGAATGTGCATGACATGCACAGGGGGGAAGTCAGCTATGGGGAACAAGCGTGTGCTGAGACATCCGGCACGGCTGCTCGTCGCGTTGCTCGCCGGGTTCGCTCTGGTCCTGACCGGCACGGGCGCCGCCCATGCCACGACCACCGTGGAGATCCCGGCGGGCACCGAGGGCGGTGTCTCGGCGACCGTGAAGTTCTACGGGACCGTGGTGCCGCAGCCCTACAACCCGGATCCGACCGCCTACTTCGGCGACCGCAAGTGCCAGTTGATCTACCACGACTACGACCCGACGGCGGGCTGCGGGGGCTTCAAGCTCGGCGTCGTCCTGCACAACGTCCGCAACCAGCCCGGCTATCTGGCCGGCCTGAACAGCACCGGGAACTACTTCCAGGCGCACGCCGACACCGCCCGTACCTTCGGATGCCTCCGTCCCGACGGTAGCTTCGACCACGGCACGAGCTTCGTCGTCCGCACCGAGCAGCAGCGCCTCGGCTCGACGTACTACGAGCCGGACAGCAACTGGATCCTGTACGCGCACCGGAACTACGAGGGCGAGTTCGGCCCGCACTTCTTCGTCAACTTCCCTCCCGTCGAGGTGAATTGCCCGTCAGGCATGACAGCGACCCAGTACGGGCTGAAGGTCAGCAACGTCAACATCAGCATTGACGACGCGAACGTCTTCGGTACGACGACATGGAGTACGCCGGGGCCGTTCTACGGGTGACCCGCCGTGCTTCTGGCGCCCGGGCCCACGGCGGGGTCCGGGCGCCTTTCCCCTGCCGAGGCAGGGAGTCCGGCCGCAAGTAGCGCGCCGAGTACGGCGACCGCGGCGAGGACGACCAGTGCGGTACCCCTCGCGGAGGCGCCGGCCGGTGCGAGCGTCGTGGCCACGGCCACCCCGAGGGCCGGGCCGATGTTCATCGCGGTCTGCTGGAGTCCGCCGGAGACGCCCGCCGACCGCACGGACGCCTCCCGTACGACGACCGCGGTCGCGGTGACCATCACGGGGACGAAGCCGGCCCCCAGCAGAAGGAAACAGCCGCCGATCGCCAGGGAGCCCGACGTCTGGTCGAGCCGGGACATCAGAAACGCGGCAAGGGCCACAACAGCCATGCCCGCCACGGTCGTTCGGCGCGGACCGCACCGGCGCAGCAGTACGGCCGAGACCGGTGCGCCGACCACCATGGCCACCGCGAGCGGCAGCGCGTGCAGGCTGCCGTGGAGGGGGTCCAGGCCGAGTACGTCCTGGAGGTAGTACGTACTGAGGAACAACGTGCCGAACAGCACCGCCGACGCGGTGAGCAGGACACCGAGTGCCGAGGTGATCGCGGTCGAACGGAACACGTCGGGCGGCACCAGCGGCCCTGCCGTACGCCGTTCGTGGCGGACGAAGGCGGCGCACGCGGCAGCGGTGCAGAGGAGTCCGAGCGCGCTCGCGGCCGTCCAGCCGGTGTCCGGCAGACCGACCAGGGTGTGGACCAGGCACACCAGCGTCACCCCCAGCAGGCACGCGCCCGGCAGGTCGAGGCGCACGTCCGAGGCCTCCCTCGGCACCCGCGCCACCAGGACGAGCACCACCGCCGCGAGCGCCGGGACGAGCCCCAGGAAGAAGACCGACCGCCAGCCGAAGTGGGTCGCCAGCGCCCCGCCGACCAACGGGCCGAGCGCGGCGGCGGCCCCGATGGCGCTGGTGCGCACGGCTATCGGCATCCCGAGGCGGTCGGGCGGATACGCGGCGCGCAGCATTCCCAGGGTCGCCGGTTGCAGCAGCGCGCCGAAGACCCCCTGTACGACACGCAGTCCGATGACCCAGCCCACGTCCGGTGCCAGGCCGATCGCCGCCGAGGTGACGGCGAAGCCCAGCATTCCGAGGGCGAAGACCCGTCGGTGTCCGTACCGGTCACCGAGCCGTCCGGAGAAGACGAGCAGGCTCGCGACGGCGATGAGATAGCCGGTGCTCGTCCACTGCATCTGGACGAACGAGGCGTCGAGGTCACTCCGCAGGCTGGGCTGCGCGACGGTCAGCGCGGTCCCGTCGAGGGCGACGAGCGCGGCCCCCGTGATGCCCGCGGTGAGCGTGAGGCGCTGGTCGCGCGCCGAGTTCACCGGGCCTCCGGTCCGAGGTGGGCGTCCAGCGCGGCCCGTACGAGGGGTTCGACGCCGTTGGCCCCTGTCGCGAGCTGGAGACTGCCCCAGCCCCACAGTTGGGCGATGCCGTGCAGGTTGGCCCAGAGCGCGCCCGCCACGTCCGGTGCCCGCACATCGGGGCGTACTCGACTCACCAGGTCCACAAGGGAGTTGAACAGCGGCAGGCTGGTCTCGCGCAGACCCAGGCTGTTGCTCTCCAGCAGGTCGTGCCGGAACATCAACTCGTACATACCGCGGTGGGACAGCGCGAAGTCGACGTAGATCCGGGCCAGCGCGGCGAGTTGGGCACGCGGGCTCGCCTCGACGCCGCCCGATTCTTCACCGCCTGCCGGTTCTTCACCGTCCGCCGGCCCCTTGCCGCCGCGCAGCTCCCCGGCGACCTCGGCCCCCAGCTCGGCGAAGCCCTCGCGTGCGATCGCGGAGAGCAGTTCGAGGTGGGTCGGGAAGTAGCGGCGCGGGGCGCCGTGCGAGACACCCGCCCTGCGGGCGATCTCCCGCAGGGTCAGCGCCTGCGCTCCCTCATGGGTCACCAGATCCACGCCCACGGACACCAATCGGGCTCGAAGTCCCGCCTCCTGTTCGGTCATAGACACTGTCTACCAGTCGCGAGTAGACAGTGTCTACCGGCGGCTCATGGGAACTGCCTGCCCACTGCTGGAGGCACGTTCTCCGCCGAGCGGCGGTGCGCGGCCGACCGATCCTCGGGGTCCGCGAACCGCCGTCGCGCGCACCGCATACCATCACCGTGATGAGCAGCAGGACGCACCGGCGACCGCACCGCGTCACGCGGGACGCGGTGCTGCGCCCTGCCCTCGCCGTGCTGCTCGCGGCGCTGGTGATGTGTCTGGGGTACGTGCCCTCGCACGGCCGGGCGGCTCCGGTCGCCGACCCCGTCGTCACCGTCTCCGTCGCCCAGGAGCGGCTGGGCTCCCCCGCCGAGCACGACCGGTGCTGCGGCCTGCCCACCCGGGAGGCGCGGGCCGTACTGCCCGCGGGTGCGCAGCCCCTGCCCGCGGTGCTGCCGCGTATGCCGGTCGCGGCCCGCCCGGTCGTGGCCTCGCACATTCCCGTCCTGCCGCCCGCGCGTGGCGCTCCCGATCTCCATGTCCTCCAGGTGCAGCGGATCTAGACCGACGTCCAGACCACAGACGTCCGTCCGACCCCTCACCCACCGCCGCCCGAAGGAACCGGCGCGGCGGGGACAAGGAACGCATTCCCATGAGCAGGACCAGCAAGAAGTCGGCCGCCGCGGCGCGCAAGGCGCGCGTCGAGGAGCTGCGGCGGGCGGAGAAGGCCCGCGAGCGCAGAAACCGCGTCCTCACGATCACGATCTGCACGGCCATCGTCGCCGGTCTTGTCGTCTTCGGCGCCTACGGCATCAACAAGGCGAACGACAAGGACGAGCAGCAGCAGGCGGCCGTGAAGAAGCCCGTGAAGGGCGAGAAGTCCTGGAACGCGAAGAAGCTGACGCAGAACCATGTCGCGAAGGCCGTGTCCTACCCGATGAACCCGCCGGTCGGCGGCGACCACAACCAGGCGTGGATGACCTGTGACGGCACGGTCTACACGAAGGCGATACCGAACGAGAACGCGGTGCACTCGCTGGAGCACGGCGCGGTCTGGGTGACGTACAACGACAAGGCCGCCGACGCCGATGTGAAGACGCTCGCCGACAAGGTCGCCAAGACCCCGTACACGCTGATGAGTCCGGTGAAGGACCAGGCCGGGGCCATCATGCTGTCGGCCTGGGGCAAGCAGCTGACCGTGGACAAGGCGTCCGATCCGCGGGTCCAGCAGTTCCTCACGAAGTACGTGCAGGGCGCGCAGACCCCGGAGCCGGGGGCCGCGTGCACGAACGGGATCGACGCGTCCTGACGAGCCGGCGCCGGGCTCTTCCGAGGGCCCGGCGTCACGCCGTACCTCCGTCTCTGGCAGGCTCACCCCAGGCGCATCGTTCCGATCCCGAGCAGGACGCCCCCGACAGGGCGTCCTCGGCAGGAGGCGTGAGATGGAGACGCTCGACTCGCAGGATCCGCTCGCCGTCGCGGTGACCGAGGCCATCCGCGGCGGTGACCTGGCCACGCTCCGGCAGTGCCTCGCCGAACACCCCGGCCTCGCCGACACACGGATCGTGCGGCGCGGCGCCGGAGCCGGGACGCTCAGTCTGCTGCACGTCGCCGCGGACTGGCCCGGCCACTACCCGAACGGTCCCGCCGTCGTCGCCGCCCTCGTGGCGGCGGGCGCCGACCCGGGCGCCCGCTTCGAGGGCGCCCATTCGGAGACCCCGCTGCACTGGGCGGCCAGCAGCAACGACGTGCCCGTACTGGACGCCCTCGTCGAGGCCGGCGCCGACATCGAGGCCACCGGTGCCGTGATCGGCGGCGGCACTCCGCTCGCCGACGCCCGCGGCTTCGGCCAGTGGCGGGCCGCGCACCGGCTGGTCGAACTGGGTGCGTGCACGACGCTCATGGACTCGGCGACGCTCGGTCTGCTCGACCGGGTGAAGGAGGTCGTCGAGAGCCCCGAACCGCCGGGCCGGTCCGCCGTCACCCGCGCGTTCTGGGGTGCCTGCCACGGCGGTCAACTGGCCGCCGCCGAGTACCTGTTGACGCAGGGAGCCGATCTCGACTGGGTCGGCTACGACAACAAGACCCCCCTCGACATCGCGCGGACGACCGACGCGGACGGGGTCGTGCAGTGGCTGCGGGAGCACGGCGCGAAGGGCCGCGCCGAGCTGACCTGACCGCATCCACGGGACTCATCCACGGGATCCGGGCCCGGCGCCCGCGCCTACGCCTACGCCTGCTTCGGCCGGACGGGCGGGTGCGCTCGGGCCGCCGCGTCGCCCGCCTCCCCAGCCCTGGCCCGGGCCCTGGCCCGCCATCTGCCCGCGCCAGCGCCCTCGTCCGCGGCGCCCGGGGACAGCAGCCGGGTCAGTACGAGCATGGTCTCCAAGTGGCGTTCGGGGTCCGGGCAGTTGCCTTCGGTGAGCTGGGTGATCTGGCGCAGGCGGTAGCGGACCGTCTGTTCGTGGACGTGCAGGCGTTCCGCCGTGAGGACTGCGTTGTCGCCGCAGCGCAGGTACACCAGCAGGGTTTCGAGGAGCGGTTCGCGGCGGCGGGGCGGGAGTTGGAGGAGCGGCCCGAGGAGCTCGGCCGCGGCGGCTTCGAGGAGGTCCCCCGACCGGAACGCGGTGAGGACGGCCACGTGATCGACGCAGCGCAGCGGTGTGCCTGCGGGCAGAGTCCCGCTTTCGACGAGGTCCAGGCCGCGCCGCGCCCATCGCAGGGACACCGCGCCCCGGTCCGCGGGCACCACGGGTCCGAGGGCCGCCCCTTTTGTCTTCGGAAGCCAACGCGGGCCCGGTGTACGGGGGTTGGGCAGGATGAGATAGGGCGCGGCGGGGCTGCGGTCGGCGAGCACCTCGGGCGGCAGGACGTGTGTCTGCGGATGGTCGCCCGGCGGCAGGGCGAGGACGGCGAGCGTGCCGGGCAGCCGCCAGTCGGCCGCCGCCGCCAGCTCGGCGAGCGGCCGGTCCCGGTCGTCGGGCTCGGCGATCAGGGCGTCCCGCAGCCGGTCCCGCTGTACGTCGAGCGGGGCGCGGTGGCTCTCCTCGGCGTAGCCGCGTGTCGCCGCCGCGATGGCCGTCCCGATCAGGGTGAAGGTGTCCTCGGTGAGCGTCGCCAGCAGGGGCGCGGGCCAGTGGAGGCGGTACGCGTCCTTGATGAGCCGGCGGCACGCCACCCGTCCAGCCAGGTCCAGGGCGTCCCGCAGTGCGTCGAGGGGGCAGCCCAGGCGGCCGTGCCGAGCGCCGATGCGCTCGTACAGGGCGATGATCTCGGCGGTGGCGGCCGGGCCGTGCCGGCCGGTGTCGTGGATCGAGATGAAGCAGTTGACCGTGCGGTCGATGATCTGGCGCACCGAGTAGCCGTATGTGCCGTCGACGATGTGCGTGTAGTGCGGCAGGCCGGTGCGGACGGCCTCCTCCATCTCGTCGACGGCGGCCGGCATGTGCAGCAGCAGCGTCCGCCGCATCTCGCCCGGTAGCGGCGCGGCGTACTGAGGGTGCGGGTCCTTCGTGCGCGCGGCTCGTACGTGCGTGTTGGTGCGCGCGGCCCGTTCGTGCGTGGGGGTCAAGGGGCCTCCCGTGGATTCCCGTGGGGCTGGGCAGCCTGCGGGACCGGTGTGACGTACGCCAGATTCCGCGCGCGGACCGGCGGCGAAAGTGTCACCCGGCTTACACTCCGGACCACGACGACTCACTGTCCCGTGCTAGGCCCTGTCGCCAACTCCCGTCGTCCGCCCGGAGGGCGGGCCCTTCGGCGGTATGGGGGTCCCCCTGGTCGAGCGAAGTCGAGAGCCGGCACAGGCGCGCTCTCGGCGTGCCAGGCGCGAGCGCGCACGGCGTCGCACGGTTGGGGCACCTCCCCGCCGCAGGCTGGTGGAGGGAGTTCGACTACAGGGCCAAGCAAGGGAGTTGGACGTGTCAGCTGTCGATCCGCTCTTATCCAGGCGCCCGTGGCACGACCTGCCCCCGGCGCTCGCCCCGCTCCTCCGGGCCAGACTTCCGGAGCTCACCACGGAGATGGTGCAGGCCATCCGCAGGGAGGTGCGCGGCTACCGGCAGCCGATCGGCTCCGCCGTCGCCCATGACCTCGCCGAGGCGGTCCGGCTGGCCGCGACGCAGTTCACGGAGCTGGTGGAGGAGCCGGACGCGCCGCAGCAGCACTACGTGCCGCGTTTCAAGCGGCTGGGCAGACTGGAGTATCTGAGCGGACGCGGCATGGACGGGCTGCAGGCCGCGTACCGGATCGGCGCCCGGGTGGCGTGCCGCCGCTATATGGACGTGGCCCGGGAGGCCGCGTTCTCCGGCGAGATCGCCGTCCCGCTGAGCGAGGCCGTGCTCACGCACATCCACGCGATGGCCGAGGGGTCGGTGGCGGGCTTCGAGGAGGCGCGGGCCGGGGCGGCCGACGAGATGCTGCGCACCCGGCGGCTGCTCGCCGCACGGCTGTTGGAGCGCAACCGGGATCCGCTCGCGGAACCGCTGCCCGACCTCGCCCGCAGGGCCGCCTGGCCGCTCCCTGAGCGGGTGCGGTGCGCGGTGCTCCCCGCCTCCGCCGATCTGACCGCGGTCCACGAGGACGTACTGCGGGTGAGCCGGGGCGGTGAGCTGCATCTGGTGGCGCCGGACGACAGCCTGCTGACCGTTCTGGAGGGGACGGAGGTGGCGGTGGGCCCGAGCGTGCTGCTCAACGAGGCCTGGGTCTCGCTGCACTGCGCCCGGCTGGGGCGGCGCCTGGGCCGGCTCAGGGCCGAGGACCATCTCGCGGAGCTGCACCTCCTGCACGGCTCGCCGATCGGAACTCTCCTGACGGACCAGGTACTTGAGCCGTTGCGCACCCTGCCGCCGGGCAAGGCGGAGCGGCTCACGGACACGCTCGACGCGCTGCTCACCTCCGGCGGGCGGACGGCCCCTGAGGTCGCCGCCGCGTTGGGCATCCATCCGCAGACCGCCCGCAACCGGCTGCGCCAACTCGCCGCGCTGTACGGCGACAGGCTCGACGACCCGGCGTTCCGGTTCGATGTGCAGCTCGCGCTGCGCAGCAGGTCAGTGCGCCGCTCCTTGCTGCCCTGACAAACTTCCGTACGGAATTCAGCAGTTGAGCCAGAAGCGGTACTGACTTTCGGTCAGCATGCTCTGGCCGCATGAGACATGCCAGCACCCGCGCAGCGAAACGCCTAGGCCTTCTCTCCGGCGCCGCCGCACTGGCGGTGAGCCTGAGCCTCCTTCCCCAGGAGGCTCAGGCCGGGCCCGGAGACTTCCAGCGGGGTCCCGCCCCCACCGAACAGTCCATCACCGCCGAGCGCGGTCCCTTCGCCACGGCCCAGACCACCGTCGACGGTCCGACCTTCAAGTCGGGCACCGCCTACTACCCCACCGACACCAGCCAGGGCACGTTCGGAGCCGTCGTCGTCAGCCCCGGCTTCGTGACACCTGAGGCGCTGATCAGCTGGTACGGCCCCCGCCTCGCGTCGCAGGGCTTCGTCGTCCTGACACTGGAGACCAACTCGGGGTTCGACCAGCCCGACGACCGCGCCACGCAGATGCTCAACGCGCTGGACTACCTAGTCCAGTCCAGCTCCGTGCGCACCCGCATCGACCCCAACCGCCTTGCGGTGATGGGTCATTCGATGGGCGGGGGCGGCTCGCTCAAGGCGTCCGAGTCGCGCCCCTCGCTCAAGGCGGCCGTGCCGCTCATGCCGTGGAGCAACGACAAGACCTGGCAGACCGACCGGGTACCGACGATGATCATCGGCGCCGAGAACGACGCCATCGCCTCGCCCGCCTCGCACGCGGAGGTGTTCTACAACAGCCTCACCGCCGCGCCGGAGAAGGCGTACCTGGAGCTCCGGGGCGCCGACCACAACGTGGCGCTCGGCTCCAACGTGACGATCGCGAAGTACAGCATCGCCTGGCTGAAGCGGTTCGTCGACGAGGACGTGCGGTACGAGCAGTTCCTCTGCCCGGCCCCCGCGCCCAACACGCAGATCAGCGAATACCGGAACACCTGCCCCACGGGATAGCCCCCGCCCGAGGGGGCGGCCGCGCGGTCCGTACGCGGACCGCGCGGCCCACATACGCTCGCCGAGGTCCCGGCGGACCTCGGCGAGTACCCGTGTGCACGCAGGCGGGCACGGTGTTCGCGCACATCACCCACGACTACCGGGCGAAGTCATGTTGCGCAGATTCTTGACCACCGCCGCAATCATGCCTAGCTTCACTGTGCCCGCCCCGTCACAGGAAGCCCGCTGTGCACATGTCGCGCCAACGGCCGTAAGGGCAGGCCCAGTTGTGCCGTCATGCCCCCCACCGCCGAAGGGATCCTCTCGTGAATCGCCGACTCCTCCTCTCGGTCGCCGTCCTGTTGATGGCGACCGCGGCCCCGGCCCATCCAGCCACCGCAGAGGACGTCCACGTCGAGGGCACACTCGCCTCCGGCGCGACGTACGTCATGGACGTCCCCGCCGGCTGGAACGGCACGGTGCTCCTGTTCAGCCACGGCTTCCGCCCGCCGGGCGCGCCCAACCCGGCCCAGAACGTCACCGACCCCGCCACCCGCGCGCTCCTCCTCAAGGACGGCTACGCGCTGGTCGGTTCCTCGTACGCCACCACGGGCTGGGCGGTGGAGCACGCGGTACCGGACCAGTTGGCGACGCTCGACGCGTTCACCGAGCGGTTCGGGGCGGCCCGGCGGACCCTCGCCTGGGGCCAGTCGTACGGCGGGTTCGTGACCACGAGGATCGCCGAGCGGCACAGCGACCGGATCGACGGATCGCTGTCCGTCTGCGGGCTGGTCCACGGCGGGGTCGCCAACTGGAACAACACGCTCGACCCGGTCTTCGCCCTCAAGACCCTCCTGGCGCCCGACGCGTCGATACCGCTGGCCGGATTCCAGGACCAGGCGTCCGCCACGACCGCCGCCGCCACCCTGGCCGGCGTCGTCACGCAGGCCCAGACCTCCGCGGACGGCCGTGCCCGGATCGCTCTCGCGGCGGCCCTGCACAACATCCCCGGCTGGAACGACCCCTCCCAGCCCCGCCCCGCTCCCGACGGCTGGAACGCCCAGCAGGCCAACCAGTACACGGCCGTCCGGGGCCTCCTCGCGACCGCGGCGTTCAGCTGGCGCCAGGACACGGAGGTGCTGGCGGGCGGCAACTCGTCCTGGAACACGGGCGTCGACTACGCGAAGCTGCTGCGCACGTCCTCGGCGTACAAGGAGGTCAAGGGCCTCTACAAGGCGGCCGGGCGCTCCCTGAAGGCCGACCTCAGGGCGCTCAACACCGCCCCGCGCGTCAAGGCCGACAAGAACGCGGTCGACTGGATGAGCCGGACCAGCACCTTCACCGGCCGGCTGACGAAGCCTCAGCTCACCATCCACACCACCGGCGACGCCCTCGTCCCCGTACAGACCGAGAGCGCCTACCTGCGCGCCGCCACGGCCGCCGGTTCGCGCCCGCTGCTGCGCCAGGCGTACGTCGACAACGCCGGTCACTGCACGTTCAGCCCCGCCGAACAGGTCGCCGCCCTGGACACGCTGGAGCACCGGGTCGACACGGGCCGATGGGGCGACACGGGCGCCGACTCCCTCAACTCACGTGCGGCGCAGGCCGATCCGACGACTCCGGCCCGCTACACGGCGTACCGCCCCACCCCCTACCTGCGCCCCTACGACCTGGCCCATCCGGGCGACGCGTACCGGCCCTGACCCGTCCCGCCCGGCGTGGGAACGGTCCGGCCGTCGGCGCTTCCCGCATCCTCTCCTCGACGCGTGCGTCCACATTCGACCGCATGCGACCACATCTGAGCGCACGCGACCGATGTACGTCCGGCCGTTGGCGCCCCGGAGCCGGAGGAGGAGTCGATGCCGTCCCACCCCACGCCTCGCAGGACGACCCTGGTGCTGACCGCGGCGGCGGTACTGGCCGCCGCGGGCTGGACCGCCGTGGGCCAGCCCGCGGGAGCCGCACACCGGACCCTGGCACCGGAGCCGCCCCCGCCTGCCATGCTCTGCGCCCCCGCGGGCACCCTGAAGGGCGAGGGCGGGCAGCGGGCCTCCGTCAGTCTGTGCGCGAGCGGCGGGGGCGTCGGTACGTCCCTGTCGGCTCCGGCCACCTGCGGGCGGGCCGGATCCTCCGTCCGGTACACCTGCCGGACGTCCGGCACCTGGACCCTGCGGCGCGACGGCAGGACCGTGGCCACCGGCCCGCTTCCGGGCGGCAGGGAGAGCCCCGGTCCGGGCACGTACGAGGTCAGCGGCACGGTCCACGTCCGCTCGTCGCCCGCCGGCGTCGACCTGCGGGGCACGGTCCGCGCCACCCTGACCCTCACCGAGCCGAAGCCCGTCGCCACCCATCGCATCGAGGCCGACCGGGACGCACTGCGGCCGAACACGACCACGACGGTGACGTACACCGTCTCCCGCGACAGCGACGAGGGGGACGGAAGCGCCCGCTTCGGGCTCATCGGCGAGGAGGCCTCGGGCGTGGAGCTGACGACGGCCGACCCGCGCTGCGTCAATCCGCTCGTCGGCCGCTATCCGTCGAGCGCCCGCAGCATGTATGCCCTGGACTGCGCCCTCACCGACCTCCAGCCGGGCAGGCCCTCCACGGTCGTCGTCCACGCCCGGCTCGCGGATGCCTGCACGACGGTCGTGTCCAAGCTGGGGTACTGGATGCCCCGGGGCCAGAGCCTCTACACCGGAGGCATGCTGGCCGGCCCGACGGTCACCTGCTCGCCGTCAACTCCTCGCGGGCACTGACCACTTGACGCGACAAACGCCACGGGGCCGGCCCCCAAGAGGGGACCGGCCCGTTGCGGCGGCGAGGCAGCCCTCGCCGCCGTGCGCGATCGCGGTGTGACGGTGTCAGGACTGCGGCGGCCGGTCCTGGTCCGGGTTCGAACCGAACTGGTCCTTGAGCCTGTCCTGGGCGCTGTCGACCTGACCGCTGTACTTGCTCTGGGTCTTGTCGTCGACGAAGTCTCCGGCCTTGTCGACACCCTTGTTCGCCTGGTCCGGGTGGCCCTTCAGCATGCCCTTGAGCTTGTCCATAACGGACATGAGACATCCTCCTGATCAGTTCACCCCCACGCATCAAGGGTCACCGCAGGTGGCGGATTCCGCATCCGGGCGGGAAAACCGCCGGTCAGAGGGCAGGTCCTAGGCCTCGGTACGGCACTCCGGGTGGCCCCATCCGTCGGGGTTCTTCGCGATGGTCTCGCCCGCGGCGTACGAGCGGCCGCAGCGGCAGCGGCCGGGGAACTTGGCCTTGAGCGTGCGCGAGGACGACGACGAGGAAGAGGTGGGGGAGGACGCGGCACGCTTGCGCGCAGGCGCCGCGCTCTTGGCCGTCTTCTTGGCCGCGGGCGACTTCGGCGGTTCCGGAGAGCCGTGCTCGCTGCCCGCCGGTTCCTGGACGATGGCCGCCTGGCTCGCGGCGCGGTCCGCGAAGTCGTTGAGCGGGTCGCCGTCGACCTGGTGCGCGGGCACGTACCGGAACTCGACCGAGCGACCGTCGAGCAGTTCGTCGATCCGTACGACGAGTTCCTGGTTGGCCACCGGCTTGCCCGCCGCCGTCTTCCAGCCCTTGCGCTTCCAGCCCGGGAGCCAGGTCGTGACGGCCTTCATGGCGTACTGGGAGTCCATCCGGACCTCCAGCGGCACATCCGGGGCCACGAACGTCAACAGCCGCTCCAGCGCGGTCAGTTCGGCGACGTTGTTGGTCGCCGTGCCGAGCGGTCCTGCCTCCCACTCGGTAGGAGTCGTGCCCGTCCCGTCGCCGATGACCCAGGCCCAGCCGGCGGGGCCCGGGTTTCCCTTCGATGCACCGTCGCATGCGGCGATTACGCGTTCAGCCATGGGCTCGATCATGCCAGGGGCCGGGGTCCCTCCGTGACGGTGGGTGGTGGGGTGCGGGTTCGTCGTGGCTGGTCGCGCCCACGCGGCCGAGCCGCACAATGTCACGCCCCGCACCCCTGGAAGTCGGGGGCTCGACCCTGCGCAACAGTGGACCGTGGCGAGTACGGCGCAGCGCACCCCGGAAAACCGTCCGGACCGCGGGCCTCTGACCACGCGCAACTGTCCGCCGGACCCCCCTTCCTGTGAGTTATGTTGAACCTGAGTGGGACACGAAGGAGGCGCACCGGTGCCATCGCCGCAGCAGGCCCGCGCGCAGGCGTCTGCGATCAGCTCGGGGAAACCGGTCCCGGAGGCGGAGGCCGCTCCCACCACACGGCTGCGGGCGCTGTTCGACGGCCCCCGGCTCTCTCCAGGACAGCGCCGCATCGCCCAGTACCTGATCGAGCACATCACCGAGGCCGCGTTCCTGTCGATCACTGATCTCGCGGAGCGGGTGGGCGTCAGCCAGCCCTCGGTGACCCGCTTCGCGACGGCGGTGGGCTTCAGCGGCTATCCCGCGCTGCGCGAGCGCCTCCAGTCGATCGCGCTCAGCAAGCTCGCCAGCACGCCCGAGGCCGCCGAGGAGGCGGAGGCGGCCCGGCCGAACGAGCTGCAGGCGGCCGTCGACGCCGAGATCGACAACCTGGAGAACCTGCGCCGCGACTTCGCGGACCCCGAGCAGGTCATCGAGACCGGCCGAGCGCTGTCGCAGTCGACGCCGCTCACCATCCTCGGGCTGCGGATCTCCGGTTCGCTGGCCGAATACTTCGCATACGCCGCCCGTCGTATCCACCCGGACGTCAGGCTGGTGACGCGGGGCGGCAGTGTCGCCTACGACGCCCTGCTCCAGTCGCGCGAGGCGGGCGGCACGTGGGTGCTGGCCTTCACCATGCCCCGGCACGCGCACGAGACGCTGATGGCCATGCGGGTCGCCCGGCGGGCCGGGCTGAGTGTGGCCCTGGTCACCGACCTGGGGCTGGGGCCACTGGCCGACGAGGCCGACGTCGTCTTCGCCACCGGCACCGGATCACGCCTCGTCTTCGACTCGTACGCGGCGCCCGTCGTGCTGTCCGCGGCCCTGCTCCAGGCCATGACCGACGCCGATCCCGAGCGCACACAGGCCCGCCTGGAGGACTACGAACAGGTCGCGGACGAGCACACCTTCTTCGTCAAGGACTGACCTCTCCGACATGTGATGACCGGCGTCCGCAAGGGGCGATTCAGCCGTACCTCCACATGAATTTTTACATACCCTTGCGTACCAGACGGTATATATGAATACTTCTCGCTGATCGGGATCCGGTGGGGTCCTGGTCAGCCCGGGAACGGCGCTCCCTTCTCGCATCGGCCCCGGGTGCATTGAACGGGCACCGCTCGCGCACGCCCGTGGCGGCCCCGGTCCATCCCCTAGGCCGGGGCCGCCAAGAACCACCCTCACCACCCGCCGGCCACCTCGGAAGCGATGTCCATGTCCCTGACGTACTCCCCCATCAGCACGGATTGGCCGTGTCAGGTCAAGACGCCCGGCAACCGGGACTGGGAACGGTCGGCCGCCAAGTGGCTGCGCGACCTGGTGCCCTCCCGCTACGCCAGCTATCCGCTGCTGATCCGTCAGCCCGTGCTGCTCGCTCGTCACGCGCAGATCCAGCTCCAGCAGGAGATCCGGGTCGTGCGCACCGCGCTGCACAGCGCCCGGGCCGAGCTGCCCGCCCTGGGCATGCCGGAGACCGTCATCGAGAACACGATCAAGCTGTACGCGGCCGAGCTCACGCAGCTGAACCACATCGCCCGGGGTGTACGCGTCGTCTCCCAGGCCCTGGTGGAGAGCCACAGCACACGCCAAGGCCACTGAGCCGCCCACCCGCGGACCCGGCGCGTTCGCGACCGCGGACGCTCGCTACTCTGCCGGGATGCGTGATGGGGGAAGCGGGAGTGACGGTGGCGTTGACAGTGGCGCTGGTGGTGGCGTTGATGGTCTCGGCGAGGAGACGTCCGTCGGACCTCAGGGCCGATTCGGATCGTTGACGAGGCGCCTCTCGTTGCGGGGGCAACCGCGGAAGCGCCGCTGGGCCGTCGTGGGCGGAGCCGTGGTCGTTCTCGCGGCCGGGGTCTCCCTTCCGCTCGCGCTCGCCGACTCCGGGCACGAGAAGCCCTGTTGGCGGCTTCCCGCCTCGAAGCGGGCGCTCGCCGACGACGCGACGGCCGCCACGAGGGCCCTGGACCCCGGCGAGGACCTCGAACGGCTCGGCTCGGTCAGGAAGCTGCTGGCACACGACAAGGTGTGCGACGACGGCGCCCGCGTACTCGGCGAGATCGTGAACGCGGCCACCCGCGCGAAGAGTTCGGGTACCCCGCACACCCTGGCGCAGGCACGCGGCGCCTACGCGGTGGCCGCGGTCTTCCATCGCGCGGAGATCCCCGACGGTCTCGCCCCGGGCGTGGCGCGGATGCTGGCCGAGTACGTGGTGGACTCGGGGCGCGACGACTCGATCAGCGACGACGACGCGAACCGCCCGGCGGTGCCCGCCGAGGAGGCCCAGCTCGACCCGGACGGCTACTCCCGGTACGGGCGCTTCCTGGCCCCGGGCGAGGCGCACGTGGTCTTCGAGCACAGCGACAGCTACGCGGACGCCGACGCGAACATCGAGTACCTCGTCGCGGAACTCGCCAAGGATCCGGAGGCGTTCGCGATCCTCTACGACGCCGAGCGCGCCCACTTCGCGTACTACCTGGAGCGGCTGACCGACTCGGGGGGCGACCCCGACTTCCGCCCCCCGACCGACAAGCGCTTCGAGTCGACCCCGCAGGACTGGCCCGACAACGACATCCAGGACATGTCCGGCCACATCGGCAACCTCATGAAGTACCGCGCCGCGTACGCCAGGAACGGGACGATCCCCGACCTCGCCGCCTTCGACAAGGCGGTGCGCGAGCACACGCGCGGCACGTTCCGCCCCGCGTCCCGGCAGCTCGACGACCGCCCGCCGATGGGAGACATCGCGGACCGCAAGGCCGCCGGTCCGGTGCGCGGCGACCTCATGGACGGCCGCCACCAGCTGTTCACGGTCCTCGAAGGATGGGCCGAGGAACGGAACGTGTCCGCCGAACGCACCGCCGCGATACGGCAGTTGGTGGACGACTGGTACGTACGGGCGCTGTGGATGACGATCTACTAGCGCACTACTGGCGGGTCGAGCCGCCGGCGGTCAGAAGCGGAACCGAAGGTCGGAACAGCCGCGGCGGTCCACCTGGTCCCGCGCGAACTGCTTGAACATCCGCTGCTCGGCGGCCTTGTCGACGCCGGGGATGTCGTCGGAGGCGCTGAGGGCGAAGTTGGCGGCCTCGCCGTCGCAGCGGGCGGTGGCCGTCGTCGACAGGAACTCGCCGTTGCTGTCCTCGAAGACGAGCCGGTTGCTCCAGTCGCCGTACCAGGCGACGAAGTACATCCCCTTGTCGTTCCCGTTGTCGCCCGACTCGCTGCTCAGGTCGCACTGACCCGTGGGCGCGGAGTCGTTCATGCCCGCCTCGACGCGCCAGTCGCCGCTCGCCGGCAGGCCCGCCCTGGTCACCCACTCGCAGCCGGTGCCCTTGGCCCGGGTCAGCGGCACGCTCTTGGGCTCGCCCCCGAGGGCGGGCGGCACCGCGTTGCCCTTCGGCGCCTTGAGCGGCTCGGCACCGCAACCCAGCCGGTCCGAGGCCGAGTTGGCGAGTGCGACGACCGCCTGGTACGCAGCTCCCGGCACCCCGTACAGCGTGTCGCGGCCCATCCAGGTGCGTACCAGGAGCTTGCTCTGCCGCCCTTCGGCGTCCTTCGGGAGGTCCGGGCAGGGCATCAGGAGCTGGATGACGCCGAGGCGGTCGATGAACCCGGGCAGCCCCTCGGGCACCGCGGACTGCGAGGAGAACCCCTCCTCGGGAAAGGCCCGGAAGAACTCCCGGTCCCGGTCGTCGCGCCGGGTGTACGCCTCCATGCTGATGAGCCGTGAGTCGTCGACCTCATCGCCCTTCATGGTGAGGTCGCACCCGTACGAGCCCAGCGCGCCGGTCTGCCGGGACTCCTCGCTCTCCAGGTGAGCGTCGTCCGGGGTGAGCCGGTCCACGACGTCCCGGGGCAGTGCCCCGCCGCACGCGCTGCCGGCCAGCATCCAGTCCTGTGCGTACGGCTCGGCCACGTAGCCGCCGATACCCAGCACCACCGCAGCCGCCACCGACACCTTGATCCAGCGCCGCACCGTTTCCGACCCCCGTCACACCCGCACCAGCGTTCGCTCCGGCCTCACGGCCGGGCACAGGCCCGGACCCTACTCGGCGCCTCGGGCCGCCTCGCACCCGGCCCTGGCCTGGCATGGCACTCAGTTCCCTGATCGGAGCACACCGAGTGCCATCCGCGGCTCGTCCGGTGCTAGGTTCCCCACCATGAGCGAGGCACCCCGCCCTGACCAGGCGGCCGATGTGACACCTCCGAAGCCGCCGATGCGGGACTCCCTCGTCGCGGCGGCGTTCCAACTGTTCCTGGAGCGGGGGTACGAGCAGACCACCGTCGACGAGATCGTGGCCCTCGCGGGGGTCGGACGGCGGTCCTTCTTCCGGTACTTCCCGTCCAAGGAGGACGTGGTCTTCCCGGACCACGAGCGCTGCCTGGCCGAGATGAACGACTTCCTCGGCGACAGCAGCGGTGAGGGCGGGGAAGGAGAAGGGGGCGCGGACGACCCGGTGGCCCGGGTCTGCGACGCCGCTCGCGTCGTACTGCGCATGTACGCCGAGAACCCCACGTTCTCCGTCCAGCGCTACCGTCTGACCAAGAAGGTCCCGGGACTGCGGACGTACGAACTGTCGGTGGTCTGGCGGTACGAGCGCGCGCTCGCCGAGTATCTGCGCGGGCGCTTCGCCGGTCGTCGGGACGGGACGCTGCGGGCCGACGTGATCGCCGCGGCCGTGGTCGCCGCGCACAACAACGGGCTGCGGTCCTGGCTGCGTTCGGACGGCCAGAGCGACGCGACCGCGGAGGTGGACCACGCGCTCGCCCATGTCCAGCAGGTCTTCGGTTCGGCCCCAGACCCAGACCCAGACCCCGACCCCGACCCCGTCGGACCGGTACAGCGGCCGACCGGCAAGTCTGCGAAGAGGGCGGCAGATGACGACGTGGTCGTCGTCATCTCCAGGCGCGGTGCGCCGATGTGGCGGGTCGTCCAGGAGGTCGAGACGGCTCTTGGTCGAGATCCCGAATGATTGAGGGAACTGAGTGCCTTTACGCGTGACACTGCGTGCCATATTCTGACGTCGTGCACGGCGCTCCGCGCACTTTTTCAGATTCCGGCCCAGCGCAGGGAGATGACATCGTGTTCCACCGAGGAAGCGGGACCACGACGGGCGTACTCGACCCGGAGACGACGACGAGCGGCCCGGCCGCCGAGGAAGGGCTCCTCTACCAGCGCTGCCGCTGGTGCCGGACCGCCATGTTCCACCGGCTGCTCTGCCCGGTCTGCCAGGGCAGCGACCTGCGCACGGAGCGCAGCGCGGGCCTGGGCGTCATCCGCCACGCCACTGTCGTCCAGCGCAACACTCCGGGCGCGCGCAATGTGTCGCTCGTCGAGATGGCGGAGGGTTTCACCGTCCGGGGCCGGGTCTCGGGACCGCTCATAGCGATCCGTACCGGCGACCGTGTCCAGCTCACCACCGCGTTGGACCCGGTCCGCCGCGAACCGGTGTTCAAGCTCGTCGAGGAGCCGTACTCCGGCTGGCACTGACCGGCCCTCCCACCGGCGCGACGCGCGCGGCGGGTCCGCGGGGGACACTGGGCGGAGAGCAGAGACCGGAACCCGCGGAGAGCGTGGAGGAGCCCATGCACGCCAAGGACATTCTCGTCGACGCGTACGGCCGCATCCGGGAAGAGGTCCATGCCGCAGTCGACGGCCTCTCCCCCGGCGACCTCAACACCCGCATCGACGACCGGACCAACTCGATCAGTTGGCTGGTCTGGCATCTCACCCGTGTCCAGGACGACCATGTCGCCGACGCCTTCGGCCTGAAACAGGTCTGGCTGTCGCAGGACTGGCCGGACCGCTTCGTCCTGGGCCTGCCGGGCCGGGACACGGGCTACGGCCACACCCCACGGCAGGTCGCCAAGGTCCAGGTCGACTCGGGCGACCTGTTGCTCGGCTACTACGACGCCGTCCACGAGCAGACGCTGGCCGCCCTGCGCGACCTGCGCGCCGACGACCTGGACCGGATCGTCGACGAGAACTGGTCCCCGCCAGTCACCCTTGGCGCCCGCCTGGTCAGCGTCCTCTCCGACGACCTGCAGCACGTGGGCCAGGCGGCATTCGCGCGGGGGATCCTGGAGGGTCGTTGAGGACGGCTGCGCCGTGAGCATGTAGGCACGCCGCCCTTCAACCACTTCAGTCGCGGCGCGCCAGGAGCCGATAGGCGTTGGACAGACCCAGCCGGTGCGACAGGCGTTTGATCACGAACCGGTCCAGCAGGGTGCCCAGGATCAGGAAGGGCACTCCGGCGATCGCCATCGTGGTGCGCAGCGTCCGCTGCCTGCGGTTCGGCGGCTTCGGCAGCCACGGCAGGTCCTCGCGTGGCGCCGCCGCGTCGATGACCAGCCACGTACCGGCCAGGAGGTCGACCGGATCGTGCGGTTCGGCGTGCTGTTCCGCCACCACCGTGAAGCCGAGGTCGGTCAGTCTGCGCCGCAGGTTCTCGACCGGGACGAGGTGCAGGTGCTGGGGCTGGAGCCAGGGCAGCCACCAGCGGCCGAGTAGACGGGCGAAGCGGCTGTCGGGGTCGGGGACCTCGATGAGCAGATGGCCGCCGGGGCGTATCGCCCGGTGCGCGGCCTCCAGTTCGCGGCCGGGCTCCGTGCTGTGCTCCAGGTAGTGGAACATGCTCACCACGTCGTAGTGGCCGGCGAGTTCCGGTGCCAGGTCGGGAAAGCTGCCGCGGTAGCCCCGCCCCGCGCGCTCGGCGAGTTCGGCGCCGTCGGTGAAGTCGAGCCCGTCGAAGGTCGTGCCGGGGTATACGGTCCGGGCCGACTCGCAGAAGTGGCCGTGGCCGGTGCCGACGTCCAGCCAGTTCTTGGGTGTCGCGGCGAACGGCAGCAGGGACTCCGCGCGCTGCCGGTACATCGTGGTCCGGCCCCCGAAGGTGTTGCCGAGCTGCTTCTCCCCCAGACCGTCGTAGAAGTCGCGGTAGTAGAACTCCAGCCCCTCGGCGCTCAGTCGGGGGTTCTGGAAGGTGTGCCGGCAGTCCTGGCAGCGGTCGAGGACGAAGTGGCCCGGCTTGTGCTGGAGCAGGTCGGTGGTGCGCAGCCGCGTCTTCAGCCGCTCCGAGCCGCACCACGGGCAGTCGGCGCGCCGGGCTTCGAAGAAGCGGTCCAGGCCGCGCGCCAGGTCGGCCTGGTACGCGGGGCGCAGCGCGGCGACCTGCTCGGCGCGACTCGGCGTCGGCTCGCTGTCCGTGACCTGCTCGGTGCTACTCGGGGCCCGCTCGGCGCCCGTCCCTTGTGGTTCGTGCTCTGCGTCGCTCATGGGGCCTCCTTGGAGGGCGTGGCGCCGGCCAGTTCTTCGAGGTGAGTTGCTGCCGCTCGGGCACCACCCGCGGCACGGAACGCGGTACGGATCCGCTCGGCGGCGGCGCGGTAGCCAGGTTCGTGGAGTACGGCGTCGATCGCCGCGCCGAGCTTGGGCGCGGTGACCCGGCCGAACCGGACCCGAATGCCCGCGCCCGCGTCGACGACCTGCCCGGCCACGACGGGCTGGTCGTCGCGGATGGGGGCCACCACGAGAGGGACGCCGTGCCACAGCGCCTCGCACACGGTGTTGTGCCCCGCGTGGCAGACGACCGCGTCGACCCGTTCGAGGAGCGGGAGTTGGGGGACCGAGGACCGGATCAGTACGTCCTTGTCGTCCTGGTCGTCCATGTCATTCAGGTCGTCCAGGTCCGCTTGCGCGCCGAGGACGTTCGCGGGATCGACGATCACCGCCTGTACCCGGTCCGCACGACTGCGCAGGGCCTCACGGCACTCGGCGAGGAAGCGGGCCCCGACATCGGTGTTGGCGGTGCCGAGGGTCACGAGCACCGTGGCGCGGGCGGGGTCGAGCCAGGTCCAGGGGAAGTCGGCAGCGGCCGGCCGGGGCGCCATCGAGGGACCGACCCAGCGGATCCGGTCACCCGCCCCGGCCCCCACCTCTCCCGTTGCTCCTGCTCCTGCTCCTGCTCCTGCTCCTGCTCCTGCTCCTGAGCCGACCAGCTCCGGTGTGCTGAACGCGAGCACCAAGTGCGGCGAGAACCGCGGATCGGCCGTGCCCGACGGATCGCCGATCCTGCCGCGCAGCTCGTGGAGGAGCGTGTCGAGCCAGTCCGCGACCTTGGGCATGCCCGCCAGCGCTTCGGCGAAGGTGAACTCGGCGGAGGTGGTGGACGAGGTGGCCCACGGCACGCGCAGCCGCTCGGCGACCAGCCCACCGGCGAAGGCCTGTTGGTCGGCGACGACGACATCGGGGCCGAACTCCCCGATGGCCGCCCGCACTCCGGGGGCCATCGCCTCGGCCAGCGGCACCAGGAACCGTTCCCACAGGAACTTCAGCGCCTCCGGGCCCCGGAGCTCCGCAGGCCGCACTCCGTCTTCCCCTGTCAGGACCGGTCCAGCGCACGGGAACACCGCTGCCTCGTCCCCCGCGAGCCGCCGGACGAGCCCCGGATCCGCGGAGGCCCAGGCCACCCGGTGTCCCCGCGCGGTCAGTTCCGCCGCGACGCCCACCGTCGGGTTGATGTGGCCGACCAGCGGCGGTACGACGAACAGGAAGCCGCTCACCGGCCCTCGACCCTCGCGAACTCGGCCACGCCCAGCTCGGCCACGCCCCGCTCAGCCATACTCCGCTCGGCAGAGCCCTGCTCCTCCACGCCTTGCACACCCGTCCCCTCGCCGATCATGGAGAGGATGTACTCGCCGACCGCCCCGGGCGCCTCGACGAGCACGGAGTGCTCATGACCCGGCACCACGACGGTCCGGCAGTCGGGCAGCAGCGACTCCAGCCACGGCGCCCGCTCGACGAGGGCGGACTCGCCACCGTAGAGGGCGAGTACCGGGCAGCGTACGGCCCGGATCCGGTCCTCGGTCAGCACCTCGCTGAGCGGGATGTCCCGGGCGAGGGTGGTCTCGCGGGCCAGGCGGGCCGCGCCCTTCGCCAGGCGGGCGGTGTTCTGGCTGCGGTTGGCGGTGATCCAGGCCAGCGCGGCGGCCTCGTTGTGCGCCAGCTCGGTCAGCACCTGCCGCAGCACCCCGTCCATGGTCGCCGCCCACCCCGCGGTCGCCGGTTCCGATTCGATCAGGGAGACGCCGGCCGCCCGCTCCGGGTGACGGGCGGCGTAACCGAAGGCGACGGACCCGCCGAAGGAGTTGCCGACCAGTTGGACCGGTCCAGTCACCTCCAGCCGGTCGAGCAGCGCCTCCAGGTCGTCGAGGTGGTCGTCGAGGCGGTAGCCGCTCTCCGGGCGCTCGCTGCGGCCGTGGCCGCGCAGGTCGTACATGATCACGTCGATGCCGGACACCGCGAACACCGGCGCCAGCGTGAAGTAGTAGCTGGCCAGGCTGTCGGTGAGCAGCCCGTGGACGAGAACCGCGGTCGCGGTGACGGGACGCCCTCCCTTGGGCGTCATCCGCTGGACATGCAGCCGGACGTCGCCGGTTTCGACCATCGCCATGGCTCAGCCCGCCTCCGCCACTTTGAGGCTCTGCACGACGTGCTCGACGAGCCTGCCGACGGTGAGCTCGATGATCTCGTCGAACTCCATACCGGCCAGGAACTCGGCGAAGTTGACCCGATCCCCGTACCGCTCCTCCAGAAGGCCCGCCAGGGTCACGAGGTCGATGCTCTCCAGTTCCAGATCGCGGTTGAACGTGGTCTCCATGCGGACCTCGACGTCGTCGAGGCCGTACTCGTCCAGGAGGGTCGCGAGCATGCCGGTGAGATCGGCGAGGACCGACTCCTCGTCCGCGCGCACGGGTTCGTCGCCGGTCGGAGCGAGTTCGTTGCCGATCGGTACGAGTTCGTCGGCGGTCTCGCCGGTCGGCTGGCTCGGCTTCATCGATCGCTCTCCTCTTGGTCCGTCGAGTCTTGGTCCGTCGGTCCGGTCGTCCAGGCCACGACGTAGTCCCTGTCCGGCAGTCCCGGCGGGTTGCCGGTCCGCTCGCAGTGCACGGTGTACTCGCGTTCGAGGCGACCAGAGACCAACAGCCGGTCTCCGGCGGCTCCGGCGTCCCCGGCCGTCGCCGCGAGCACGGTGAAGTCCCGGGGGCGTCCCCGGAAGCCGGTGCCCTCCGCCTTGGCGACCGCTTCCTTGGCCGCCCAGAACCGGGTGAACCACAGCGCCTCCGATTCGCCGGTGGCGGCACATCGCGCGTTCAGCAGTCTCAATTCGTCCTCGCCGAGGGCGAAGGCGAGGGTCTGCGCGTCCCTCTCGACGACCTCTTCGATGTCGATGCCCGGCCCCGGCTCGGGCCTGTGCGGCCGTACGATCGCGACCCCGGCCTCCGCGCGGTGGGCCAGCGAGACGTCCAGCGGGGGCAGGGTCCGGCCGTGCAGCCCGGTGACGTACGGCCGACCCGACTCGTCGTTGCGCACTCGGATCTCGGCCGGAAAGACCGGCCCTTCGCCGTGGTCCCACAGCCACTGCCGTACGGCGTCCTTGACTGCGATCCGCCCGAGCAGCCACTGTCTGCGGCCCCGGGGAGCGTGCCGCTCGTACTCCGAACGCTCGGCTCCACTAAGGGAGTTGCGCATGATCAGGTCACGCGAGGCGAGGTCGGGCCAGCGCTCGTGGAGCAGAGACCAGCCGCCTGGCCGCGCCTGGGAGAGGGTGTTGCGCTCAGGGAACCGCTCCACGGGCCTGGTCTGCGGGTCGTTGTCGAAGCGGCGATCCTGCCAGCCCGTGAGCTCCGCCCAGACCTCGCCCGCGACGACCAGTTGGACGTCGGCTTCGAGCACGGTGTCGGTGAGGGAGGTGATCCTCACCAGGCATTCCACGTCGGTCCCGGGGCGTGGGTGCGGCCCGTAGAACCGCATGTGCCGCATCTGGACGGGGAACACGACGGTCCGTTCCGTACGCGTCGCCATGATCCAGTAGCCGAGGATCTGCCCCACGTTGTCGAGCAGGGCGCCGGGGGCCGGCGGCGTGGTGATCACCCCTCGTACGTGACTGTCGCCGATCGCGCTGAGTTCGGTGACCCCTTGGAAGGCGGGCCCGTGGAACATCCAGCGCTCGTCGTAGAGCTGGGCCGCGGTGTGGTCGGGGGCTCGCTCGGAGCCGGGGTCCGTACGCCACGGGTTCGGGGGTGTCACGGGATGGCGGGCCGCGAGCTCGACCACCGCACGGGCCCGGGGGCCGAAGGAGACCGCGAGGCGGCCGGGGCCGTCGGGGACAGCGGTGACCGGTACCTCGACGGCCGGTGTGGCGGTGAGCCACTGGTCGAACCGGGCCCCGTGCACGGCGACCGCCCGCATGCCGGGGGCCGCGCGCTCCGCCGCCTCCATGATGTGGTGAACGATCGTGGTCGCGGGGACGACCGGCCAACGGTCGGCCACATCGGGCCAGCCGGGCCGCTGCGGGAAGAAGCAGTGGTCCAGGAGGTACGGCATAGCTTCCGGGGATACGGGGACGGTGGTGCGCCATTCCTGCCCGGGTTGCCCGGCAGCGGGTGGCCCGGCGGTAGGGGGTGTGGGGGCGGGGGGTGAGGCGGGAGCGGTTGCCTGGGCCGGGCCGCGAACCTGGGCAGGTGGCACCGCGCGGGTAAGTGGGGTGGCCGTGGCAGGGCTGGAGTGGCGGCTGCCTGCCGTGATCAGCGCGGCGGCCGTGTCGGCCGTGTCCCGCAACAGCGCGCTCAGTTCGGCGGCGACGGGCATGCGCGCGGCGAGCGCGTCCAGGGGCGACCGGGCCGGGGCGACCGCGGTAGGGGTGGCCTCGCTCGGGGCCGATGTGCCCGTCCCTGCCTGAACACGGTGATTGGGCGAAGCCCCGGCCCGGGATGCCGACAGTTCGCTGCGCAACTCTGTGAGAGCCGGGCCGTCGAGCGAGATGAGCGCCCCGCCGAGGTCGAGGCGGACGATCGGCCGGGCTACCCGCGCAGGGCGTGTCGGGCCAACGGCACCCGCCGAGCGGGCGGAGGGAGCAGCGGAACGTACCGACGGCGGCAGCGCGGGAGCGATCGCCGCGCCCGCGGTCCACAGTGCCGTCGCCACGCGGCGGAGCTGGGCGAGGCCGGTGCGGTGGGGCGAGTTGGCCGCAACGACCAGGTGATCGCGCCCGCTCAGCGTGTCTCCGACGAGTGAGCCGAGCTGCCCGGTGCCGACCTGGACGAAGGCGCGATGGCCCGCCGCGTACATGGCCTCGATCAACTGCTGGAAGCGGACCGGTTCCAGGAGGTGTCTGACGAAGAGGTCGCGTATGGCGGCCTCGCCCGCGGGGAAGGGCGCCGCGGTCGTTCCCGACCACAGGGGCACGGTCGGCGGATGCAGCCGGAAGCGGTTCGCCGCCTCCTCGATGGGTGCGAGGTAGGGCTTCAGCATCGGTGTGTGGAAGCCGGACCGGAAGGGCAGCACCTGGCTGAGCACGCCCCGGGCGCGGAAGGCGCGTACGAACTCCTCCACCGCGTCCTGCGGTCCGCACACCATCGACTGGTTCGGCGCGTTGTCGTGGGAGAGGACGATTCCGGCGTCCGTCCACCCGTCGTCGAGGGCCTCCAGGACGCGCCCGGCGGGGGCGCCTAGAGCGGCGAAGGAAAGGCCCGGGACGGTCAGCGCGTCGGGGTCGAACGACGCCATGAAGTCGCTCACCTCGTCCCCGGCGTACATCCCCGCGGCCACCATCGCCGTCCACTCGCCGACACTGTGCCCGGCCACCGCGTCCGGGACGACGCCCATGCGGCGCAGCGCGCCGTCGAGCAGCCGGCCGACGCCGACGACACCGAATCCGTGGCGGCCCACGTCCGAGACCCGGGCCGCCCCCTCGGTGTTCGGGGTAGGCCCCGGGACGTGGGGAAGGCCGAAGTGGGCGGCGACATCGTCGACTTGGGGTTCGAAGTCGCCTTCGAGTCCTGGGAAGACGAAGGCCAGCTTGCCGGTCTTGTTCTCGTCCGCACCGCCGCCGCCGAGCAGCGGAGTCGGCGTGAACCAGAGGTCGCTGCGGCCGTGCCAGGCGCGCCCCTTGGCGACCGCCCGGCGGGCCAGGGCGAGGCGCTTGGCGGTGGGGGCGACGATGCCGAGCCGGGACTGGCCCGCGTCCGGATGTGTCCGGCCGGGGTCAAGGCCGGCCGCGAGCAGGGCCGAGTCGTCGGCCTCCAGCAGAGCGGCGAGGCGCTCGGGGCTGTCGGCTGCGAGCAGGAGCACCTGCTCGGGCTCGGCGACGGAAGCGGTGGCGGTGGCGGCGGTCCGTAAAGGGGACAGGGACCGAGACGGGGACGGGTTCTGGGGCGCGGACGAGAGCGGGGAAGCTGTCGCCGCGGGCCCGACGGCCCTTGCGCCAGGCGCCTGTTCAAGCACGACATGCGCGTTGATCCCGCCGAAGCCGAACGCGTTGACGGCCGCGCGCCGCACCGGCCGCCCGGGACCGGTCTCCCAGGGCGTCGCCGTCTCCAGCGGGCGGAACCGGGTGGCCGCGAGCGCGGGGTGCGGGTCGTCGCAGTGGAGGGTCGGCAGGAGCATGCCGTGGTGGAGGGCGAGGGCTGCCTTCACCAGGCCGGCCACTCCGGCGGCGGGCATGGTGTGGCCAATCATCGACTTCACCGAGCCGATGACCGCGGAGTCACCGTCCGCACCGGCGCCGAACACCTCGGCCAGGGTGGCCAGTTCGGCCGCGTCGCCCGCCGGGGTCGCGGTGCCGTGGGCCTCCAGGAGGCCGATCGATCCGGGCTGGGCGGGGTCGAGCCCCGCCGCTTGCCAGGCCTGGCGTACCGCGTGGGCCTGGCCGCCGGGGTCGGGGTTGACGAGACCGGCGGCGCGGCCGTCGCTGGCCACGCCGGTGCCCCGGATGACCGCGTAGATCCGGTCGCCGTCGCGTTCGGCGTCGGCCAGCCGCTTGAGCACCACCACACCGGTGCCCTCGCCGATCAGGATGCCGTCGGCGTCGCGGTGGAAGGGGCGGATCCGCTGGCTCGGGGAGAGCGCGCGGAGCTGAGAGAAGACGCTCCACAGGGTGATGTCGTGGCAGTGGTGCACTCCCCCGGCGAGCATCAAGTCGCAGCGTCCGAAGGCGAGTTCGCTTACCGCCTGGTCGACGGCGACCAGCGACGACGCGCAGGCGGCGTCCACGGTGTAGGCGGGGCCACGCAGGTCGAGACGGTTGGCGACGCGCGAGGCCGCGAGGTTGGGCACCAGGCCGATGGCCGACTCGGGGCTGTCGGGCCCGAGGCGCTCGGTGAACGCCGCCCGGACACGGTCGAGTTGGCCCGCATCGAGATCGGGCAGCAACTCGCCCAGCGTACGGACGAGTTGACCGGCGGTGCGGACCCGCTGGTCGAGGCGGACCAGACCGGGGGTGAGGTAGCCGCCCCGGCCGAGGACCACGCCGATGCGATGCCGGTCGGGCAACCGGTCCTCGCCGCCCGCGTCGGCGAGGGCGGCGGCGGCCACGTTCAGCGCGATGAGCTGGTCGGGTTCGGTGCCGGGCACCGAGTTCGGCATGATCCCGAACCGGGTGACCTCCACGTCGGCGAGCCCGTCGACGAAGCCGCCGCGTCGGCAGTACACCTGGTCGGCGACGGCCGGCCCGGTCGCGGAGTCGGGGCGGTAGTAGTCGGCGTCCCACCGCCCGTCGGGTACGTCGGTGATGGCGTCCGTGCCCGCCAGCAGGTTCCGCCAGTACGCGTCGAGGTCGACAGCACCGGGCAGCAGCACCGCCATCCCCACGATGGCGACGGAAGAAGGAAGTTGACGACCCCTCAGTTGATCCTGCCGATCCCGCTGATTCCGCTGATCCCGGTCCGCCCGGTCCGCCCGATCCGCCTGATCCGTCAGGTCGGCCAAGTCGTTCATGTCACCAGCCCGACGCGGTGTAGACGACGGCTCCGGCCGACTCGTCGCCCCAGGCGAGTTCACGCAGCAGCGCCGCGGTGCCCTCCTCGGGGTCGATGAGCTTGATCCCGCGCCTGGCGTACTCGCGTCCGAGTTCCGGGGTCACCATTCCGGCGTGACCACCGGTGGGTGCCCACGGTCCCCAGTGCACGGTCAGGGCACGGTGACCGGTTCGGGCGGCCCAGTCGGCGCCCAGGCTCTGCAGGGCGTCGTTGGCGGCCGCGTAGTCGACCTGGCCGCGGTTGCCGAGGACTGCCGAGATGCTGCCGAACAGGACGGCGAACGCGGGCCCGTTCGGGAACTCCTCCAGCGCTGTCAGCAAGGTCTCCGCGCCGCTCGTCTTCGTGTCGTACACGCGCTGGAAGGACTCGGCGGTCTTGTCGGCGATCAGCCGGTCCTCGATCACTCCGGCCGCATAGACGACACCGTCGAGCCGGCCGTGTTCGGCGTGGATCTCCTTCACCGCCTGGAGCGCGGCGTCCGGCTCCCGGAAGTCCACACAGTGGTAGCGGGCCGTGCTTCCGAGCGCCGTGAGCTCCGCCAGGGTGGCGGTGATCTCCCGCTGGGCCAGGACGAGTTCGGCTTCGCGGTTGATGTCGGCGGGCGTCAGGCCACCGCCCGCGCGGGCGGCGAGTGCCGTACGCAGCGCGGCGCGGTCCGGGGCGGCGGCGATGGCCGCATCCTCGGGTCCGGTCGGCGCCGGCGTCCTGCCGAGCAGTTCGACACGGCACCGGGAGGCCGCGGCGAGCGCCGCGGCGAAGGTCGCCGTGATACCGCGGGCCCCGCCGACCAGCAGCACCACGGAATCCCGGTCGAGGCCGATGGCGGCGGCCTCGGCGGCTCCGTCACCCGCCGGTCCGGCGCCGGTGGTGCCGAGGGCGCCCAGCGGTGTCTCCACGAGGTCAAGTCCGTGGCGACCGGCTGCCGTTCGCAGGACGACCGGGGCCACGTCGGGCGCGAGCAGTTCGGCGATCAGCGCGTCGGCGACGGCGGCCGGCGTGGTGTCGTCGAGGTCGACGATCCGCGCGACGGTCTCCGGGTACTCGCGTGCGACCGTACGGAACAGACCGTGCAGCCCTGCCGACCGGAGGCCCCGGGAATCCCCGTCGGCGGGCCGGGCGGCGAGCAGCCAGCGCGGCACCCGTCGCAGGGCGGACTGGAACACCGGGAAGGCGTGCGGCAGCACCGGTGCCGGGGCGGCGGCGAGGGAGTCGAGGTACAGCACGCCGTCCACCCGGCCGTCCGCCTCGGTGAGCAGGTGCTCCGGGCCGAGGACCACGGCGTCGGCTCCGTGCTCCGCGAGCCGCGAGCGCACCTCCCGGGACACGTCCTCGCTCTCGTCGCCGAGAAGGACGAACCGCATCCCGGCCAGTACGGCGGACGGGTCGCCCGAGCCGTCGCCATCCTGCTGCTCCAGAAGGACGGGCCGGAGCTGAAAGCGTTTCGGGGCCTCCCCGGTGGCTTCCACCGGCTCCGGCGTCTCGGTCCGCCCGACCGCCCTTCCGTCCCCTGGCCCCTCCGGCCCTCCACTCGTACGCAGAGGCGTACTCGGGGTCGTATCCGGAGCCGTACCGCCGGGCGGTTCGGCGGGCCCCGCGAGTCGCGCGGCGAGCCAGCCCGTCACCGACGCGGCCGTACGGGCCTTCGCAAGGTCCTCCAGCTCCGCGTCGTCCAGCCCGGCAACGTCCACGCCGCCCCCGGCGCCCAGGCGCTTGGCCAACTCACCGGCGATCTCGGCCCGCTTGATGGAGTCGATGCTGAGGTCGGCCTCCAGGTCGAGATCGGGCTCGATCATGTCCACGGGATAGCCGGTGCGCTCGCTGATGATCTCCAGCACGACCGCCAGGACGTCCGCTTCCGTGACGGCTGCTGTCGTGACCGTCTCCGTTGCGGCTGCCGTGACCGACGCGGTGGCGGGCGTCTCGCCGCCGGCGGGCGCTGCTGCCATCTCCGGCCGTAGAACCGGCTGTTGGGCCGCGGGAAGCTCGGCGGCCGGTACGGCCTGCTGGTGGGTGCCGACCACGGCGGCCGTGGCGGGCGCGGCAGGCGCGCCGGGCGCGGGAATCCACTCCCCCGCCGTGGCGCCGAAGTAGGTCAGCAGCACGTCTCGTTGGGCGGCCACCATCTCCCGGCTGGTACGCAGGTATTCGACGATCAGCGCGTCCCTGTCGGCCGGAACGCCGTTTCCATGGTTCGCGTGGCTCGTCGTCACTGTCGTCTCCACAACGCGTCGGGCCGGCGCGAGGGCGCCGGGAAGGAGTTCACCGGCGGCCGTACGGACCAGTTGCCCGTCGACCGTCCATCCGGGCCGTTTGGGCTCCGGGGTCCGGGTCGCGTCGACGGCGTCGCGTCCCTGGAACAGCCATCCGGTGCGTACCGGCAGCCCCGCCACGGCCAGTTGGGCCAGCGCGTCGAGCCAGCCGCGCAGTCCGCTGTCGTGGCGCGGCTCGCACGCGACGGTGCGGTGCGGGCGGTCGCCGAGGATCTGTGCGACCAGCCGGGTGAGTACGGAGCCGGGGCCGGCCTCGACGAAGACCCTCGCCCCGGCCTCGTACATGGCCTCGATCTGTGCGACGAATCCGACGGGAGCCCCGATCTGGGCGGCGAGTTCCGCACGGATCTCGTCGGCGTGGTCGCCGTACGGGGCCGCCGTGCGGTTGGACCACACCGGGAACTCGGGCGGGCGCACGGTCCGGCTCGCGAGTGCCTCGGCGAACCGCTCTCCGCCTGCGGCCACCACCGGACTGTGGAAGGCACAGGCGACGGGGATGCCTTCGGCGCGGAATCCCGCCGCGCGCAGCAGTCGCACGGCGGTGGCCATCGCCTCCGTCGGTCCGGAAATCACCGTCTGCCGGGGCGAGTTGTGGTTGGCGACGACGACCGTGCTGGGGGCGTCCGTCTCGCGCAGGGCCCGTGCGACGTCCTCGGCACCGGCCGCGACCGCCGCCATGGTTCCCGGATCCTCGCCGACGGCCGAGAGGATCGCCGCCGCCCGCTCGGCGCTCAGCTCAAGGAGCGCCTCCGGTGCGATGGCGCCCGCCGCGCAGAGGGCGACCAGTTCGCCGTAGCTGTGCCCGGCGGCCATGTCCGGTCGCACCCCGGCCTCGGTGAGCAGCGCGTTGGCGGCGAGTCCGGCGATGCCCAGCGCGGGCTGGGCGACCCGGGTGTCGGTGATCCCGGCCCGTTGGCGATCCCTGGCGGCCGTGTCGAAGGCGGCGGGCGGGTACAGCGCGTCGGCGTGGTCGCGGCCGAGGTGCAGATAGTGCTGGAGCTCGGGAAAGGCGATGAACACGTCCGCGAGCATCCCGGGCCGCTGGCTGCCCTGGCCCGGGAAGAGGAACGCGACCTTGCCGTCGGCCGACGCCGACGGCCGACGCGAACCGGACGGCGCCTGCCCCGCATCCGCCCACGCCGCGTCTCCCTGCGCCAACTCCGCGTCCGCCAACTCCGCGTCCGCCCACGCCGCATCCCCCTGCGCCTGCCCGGCGTCCGCCGGCACCTGCCCCTCGTCCGCTCCCGCCCGCTCGCTTCCGTCGGCCGGCGCTCGTCCGGCCTCCGCCAGGTGGATGCCTGCGGCCGGATCGTGCTCGCCCGCCAGAGCCCGGCGCAGCTGGCCGATCAGCCCGTCGACGTCGGTGGCGACGACGGCCACTTGGACCGGTTCATGGCGGGCATCCGCACGTCGGGACGCGCTCAGCGCGAGGTCGCGCAGGCGCCATGGGCGGCCGTCGGTCCCGGCGGCCTTGAGTACGTCCTCGACGGCTCGCCGGGCCGCCGCAGGATCCGTACCGCGGAAGGTGAACAGTTCGGCGGGCCAGCTGTCCAGGCCCTGGGCGGGCGGTTCGGCGGCCGTGTGGGCGCTGAGCACCACATGGAAGTTGGTCCCGCCGAAGCCGAACGCGCTGAGCCCGGCGACCCGTTCCTCGGCCGGGGCCGCCCAGGGCCGTGGCCTCGCGTGAAAGACAAACGGGCTGCTCTCCTCCTGCCAGGCCGGGTTCGGCCGCTTCATGTGCAGGGTGGGCGGCTTGACTCCCGTGTACAGGGACAGCACGGTCTTGATCAGACCGGCGAGACCGGCGGCGCACTTGGTGTGCCCGATCTGCGACTTGACCGAACCGAGCGCGCAGCCGCCCGCCTTGGCCCCGGCTTCGGTGAACACCTCGCTGAGGATGGTCAGTTCGGTACGGTCCCCGACCACGGTCCCGGTGCCGTGGGCCTCGACCAGGCCGACGTCGGCCGGTGAGATCCCCGCGTTGCGGTAGGCCCGCTCCAGCGCGGCGCGCTGGCCCTCGGGGCGGGGCGCGGTCAGTCCGAGCGAGCGGCCGTCGCTGGAGCTGCCGACTCCCTTGATCACGCCGTAGATCCGGTCGCCGTCGCGTTCGGCGTCCGCGAGCCGCTTGAGCACGACACAGGCGATGCCCTCGCCCAGGGCTATCCCGTCCGCCGAACTGTCGAAGGCCCGCGACCGGCCCGTCGGGGAGAGGGCGTGCACGGAGGAGAAGAGGACGTAGTCGTTGATGCCGTTGTGCAGGTCGGCGCCCCCGCACAGCACGACGTCACTCGTACCGCCGACGAGTTCCTTGCACGCCACGTCGACGGCGGCGAGTGACGACGCGCACGCCGCGTCGACGGTGTAGTTGGCGCCGCCCAGGTCCAGCCGGTTGGCGATGCGCCCCGAGATGACGTTGGCGAGCATGCCGGGGAAGGAGTCCTCGGTGAGCCGGGGCAGTTGCCCGTCCAGGCCGTCCGGAACCTCCCCGTAGTAGGAGGGCAGGACGGCTCGCAGGGTGGCGGCGTTGGAGAGGTCGCTGCCCGCTTCGGCGCCGAAGACCACGGAGGTCCTGGACCGGTCGAAGCCCCGGCCGCGCTCCCCGTATCCGGCGTCCTCCAGCGCCCGCCGCGCGGCTTCGAGTGCCAGCAGTTGTACGGGCTCGATGTTGCCCAGGGAGGTCGGCGGGATGCCGTAGCGCAGCGGGTCGAAGGGGATCCGCGGCAGGAAGCCGCCCCACTTGGACGGGGTGGCGCCGTCCGCGTCCTCCGAGTAGTGCACGGCGGGGTCCCAGCGGTCGGCGGGGACCTCACCGACGCCGTCGTGGCCGCCGAGGATGTTCGCCCAGTAGGAGGCGAGGTCGGGAGCCTGGGGGAACATGCAGGCCATGCCGACCACGGCCACGTCCAGCGGCTCGGGCGCCACGGGCTCCTCGGCCGTGTCCATCCCGAGGCGCTCCCGGAGCAGGGCCGCGCGGGCGGCGAGGAATCCCGCCGCGCCGGTGGTCACCGAGCCGTGCAGCGCGTTGATCGTCGTGGTCGCCGAGCGCAGGACGGCCACTTCCCCGGCCATGAACATGCCTTCGGAGAGCTGGCGTTCCTCGGCCACGGCCGCCAGTTCACCGGTGGCGTCCCGCTCGATCCCCTTGCTGGCGATGCGCAGCCGCCCGACGTTGAGCCGTTCCAGTTCCTCCCAGATCCGCCGCTCGACCACACCGCGCTCGCGCAGCTCCGCCTCGAACTCCCGGTAGTTCTCGCTGAACGGGCTGGGCACACACCGGGTGGCGTGGCCGGGCGCGGTCTCCAGGAGCGCGGTGCGGGTGGCGGCCATGACCTGTTGCTGGAAGAGCGGCCGGACCGCTCCGCACTCCACCGCTTCGTCGGTGAACAGGTAGGCGGTTCCCATGAGGACGCCGACTGCGGCCCCGCGCGCGGTCAGTGGAGCGGCGAGCGCGGCGACCATCGCCGACGAGCGCTCGTCATGGACGCCGCCCGCGAAGAACACCTCGACGCGTTCGGCCGTTTCGGCGTCCGCTCCGTCCAAATAGTCTTCCAGTACGGCGAGTTGGGCCTCCCACAGGGGGAAGCTCGCGCGCGGTCCGACGTGGCCGCCGCATTCGGAGCCCTCGAAGACGAAGCGGCGGGCTCCGGCGTCGAGGAACTGGCGGAGCAGTCCCGGCGAGGGCACGTGCAGGAAGGTGCTGATCCCGGCCCGCTCCAGCGCCTCGGCCTGGGACGGTCGTCCGCCCGCGATGATCGCGTGCGTGGGCCGCAGCTCGCGTACGGCTTCGAGCTGGGCGTTTCTGGTCTCCTCGGGTGCGAAGCCGAGCACGCCGACGCCCCAGGGCCGGCCCGCCACGGCGGCGCGGGTCTCCTCCAGGACCGTTCGCGTCTGCTCGCCGCTCGCCAGAGCCAGCGCGATGAACGGCAGGGCCCCGTCCCCGGCGACGGCGGCGGCGAAGCGCGCCTGGTCGCTGACCCGGGTCATCGGCCCCTGGGCGACGGGCACACGCGTGCCGAGAGCCCTGCTCATCGGGGAGCCAGGACGCAATGCCCCGGCCGGCCTGTCGTCGCGTACGGCGTCCCGTACGGAGGTAATCAGAGCGCGGACCGTCCGGGCGGCGTCGCCCCAGCGCTCGGCGAAGCGGGCGGCGAGGAAGCCGTCCTGACCGACCGGCAGGAGCTGGGTACGCGGGTCCTGCGCGCCGAGCATCCCCGACACCAGCAGCGGATCGCCGACCGGAACGCGCGGGGCGTCCGGGCCCCGGCGGTGCAGCACCCGGTGTCCGCCCACCACGACGGTCTCCGAGCCGTCCATGGACCGCAGTGCCGCGGCCGCCGGCTCCGGAAGCCTCGCCTCGGCGAGCAGCGCCAGTTGGCTGTCCAGGACCACTCCGGCCGCCCCGCCGGCCACGGCCGCCGCCGCCGTACGGGGGCCGATGCCGCCGCAGGCCCAGACGGGTAGGTCCACACCGGGTTCGGCGAGCAGGTGCTGGAGCAGGACGAAGGTGCTGAGCTCCCCGGTCCGGCCGCCGCTCTCGCTGCCGCGGGCGATCAGGCCGTGCGCTCCGGCGCGGACCGCCGCCAGAGCCTGCGCCAGGTCCGTGACCTCCACCAGGACTCGGTACGTCGCGGCGACCTCGTCGATCTGCCAGGGCGAATCCATGCCGAGGACGACGGTATGGAGGCCACCGCCCTCTCGCTTTCCCGGCTTTCCGTTCTTCTTTCCGGGCGCGAATTCTCCGGGTTCGAGTTTCCCGGGGTCGAGTTCTCCGGGATCCAGTTCTCCGGGAGCGATCCGGCAGTGCGGTCCGACCCGCACTCCGAACGGTCCGGTCGCCCAGCGCCGGAGGGATGCCAGCGCCTCTCTGGCTCTGCGGTCGCCCACTCCCAGGTCAAGTACGCCCAGGCCGCCCGCACGGCTGACGGCGGCGGCAAGCCTGGCTTCGGGTTCACCGAACGGGGTGATTCCAATGATCATGTCCTCGGCGCGCACAGCAGACGTCATGATTCTCCGAAATAATCGGTGAGACTGCACGGTGGGGGGGTGCCTGGAGACGACGAATTGGCCCACGCGGACATACACCGTTTACACGGCATCGGGGGAAACTCCCGCGCGAAAACCAACCCGTTGGAAGCTAGCGCCAGAGTTACCCACCGGTCAACAACGCGCCGACCTCCCGCTACGCCGTGGAATCGATTCAGCCAGGCTCCACCGGTCCCCAAGAACCGAAAACCCGGCCAATTGCAATCAGTCACTACGCTACTCGGACGACAGCGCCGCAAGTCCGCCAAAAGCAGCACCATGATTCACCACCGTGAAACACGGGCGGCAGCGCAACGCCACTCTGTAAAATTCACATGTCACCACGAGAAGCCCCTGTCAAGTCCCACTCCGAAGATCAGCGCGTGGCGTTCTGTCGAGAAACAAGTCCCGACACATCTGGCTCCATCGCGGGACGCCACTCCGGCTCATTCACGGGGATTTCCCTTTTACCCGCCCCCTCCCCCGAACCGCCGGCAGGATTTCACGTCTCCGCAACCGCAAGACGTTTCAGGAATCTCCCCGCCGACACCAGGAGAACGCAGTTCGGATCAATCGGTCGAATCACCCCCAAGAAACCGTTCACCCCGGGCCGACCACGGCAATCCGGCCGGAGACTCGGAAGCACCACAGCCACTCCCCACCCCGACTGTGATCTACGACGCAGAGGCAACCCCGCCGCCGACACCGACGTCTTGATCGACAACGAGGTGGCGCGGCGGCGCCGGTGACCCGTCGACCCAGGACACATGGCCCGGGGCGGAAAACAGGGCACTATACACATTGCGTATACACACCGTGTATACGCGTGCGGAGTCGGGTCCGCCGCCACCTCGTCCGAGCATCGGCAGACCGAAAGGCACGCATGTACGGCAAGGCATTCGCACCCGAGTACCAAGGTGCGCTCACCACCCTGTCCGTGAACTCCTCCCTGGTCGACGTACTGGCCGCGGGCACCGAGCAGTTGCGCGCCGCCGAGCGCGCCGGAGCGCCGGGAGAGGTGGCGCGCTCGGGTCTCGCGGTCGCGGAGGCACATCGGCGGCTCGGGCAGGTGGGCGACGCCGACCGCGCGTGGAAGGCGAGTTACCGCGCGGCCCGGGGCGCCGGGGACATCGCGGCGATGGCATGGGCCCTGTGGAGCGGCGGCACGCTGGCACGCCAGCGCGGTGCGTTCCCGCTCGCCTGGCGACTCCTGGGGCTCGCGGCCGAGTTCGGCGAGCGCGGCGGCGACATCGTCGTACGCGGCTACTCGCTCGCCGGGATGGCGGAGACGGGCCGCATCCAGGGCGACTACGAGGCGGTCGGTGCGCTGCACGAGCAACTCCTGGCCGAGGCACGCAAGCGCGGCGAGGCACGGCACACCGTGTGGGCCCTGGAGGGCATCGCGCAGATACACCGCAACACCGGCTCGTACGACACGGCGTACGCGATGTTCGAGGAGGCCGCGGAGATCGCCGGGCGGGCCGACGACCGGCGCGGCCACGCGTGGGCACTGCGCGGTCTGGCCGACATCGTGTCCGTCCGCGACGGGGATGCCGAACGCGCGCTCGGCCTGCTCGCCGAGGCCGAGGTGACCTGCCGGGAGATGAACCTGTCGAGCGCACTGGCGTACAACCACAAGATGCGTGGCAACGTCCTTTACCGGGCCGGGCGTTACGCGGAGGCCCGGGACGTCTACACCCAGGCGCTGGCGGAGTTCCGGGCGATGAGCGAGCCCCGCGGGGAGGCACTCTCCCGTCTCGGCCTCGCCAAGTCCCTCGCCCACCTGGGCCACGACCTCGACGACACCGCCGCCGAACTGGCCGATCTCGCCCAGGTGTTGGAACGCATCGGGCTGCGGCACGCGCGGCAGATGGTGGCTCGTGCACAGGCGGAGTTCGGCATCGTGGCCGATACGGACACGGACACGGGTGCGGGCACGGACACCAGCACGGATGCGGATGTCCGGACTGCCACGGTGCCGGACGCGGGCGTCGGGACCGGGAACGAGACGAGCCCCCACCCCTCCGACCCGATAGTGGCGGGCACGGCCACCGGGGCCACCAGCCCGCCAACTCCCGGCGCCCCGGCCGCCACCGCCGCAACGGCCACCACCTCCGAAGCAGATGCGGCTGCGGCTGCGGCTGCGGCTGCGGCTGCGGCTGCGGCTGCGGCTGCCGAGATCGACACCTCCGCAACCACCCTGGCAGGCACGGAGGTTGGGCGATGACGATGACGACCTCCGCGCTGCATCCGCCTGTCTCGACCACCGCCGCCGATGCCGAACGTGCCGTTCAACTCCTCGACTGCAGCCGGGCGTTGGTCCGCCCCGCCCTGGCCGAGGCGGTAGGGCGGCTGCACCCCTGGGTGGGCGAGATGGCGGCGTACTCCTTCGGCTGGTGCGAGGCCGGTGGCACGCCCGCCGCCGCGGCGGGCGGCAAGGGGCTGCGGCAGGCCCTGGCCGTCCTGGGCGCGGAGGCGGCCGGAGCACCCGCGGGCGCCGGAGTCAGCGCGGCCGTCGCGGTGGAGCTGGTGCACACCTTCTCGCTGCTCCACGACGACATCATGGACGGCGACGCGACCCGGCGTGGCCGTCCCACGGTCTGGAAGACGTACGGCACGGGCCCTGCCGTCCTCGCGGGGGACGCCCTGTTCGCCCTGGCCGTGGAGACCCTTGCGTCCGCGCCCGGCAGCCATGTCCCGTCGGCCGTCCGTCACCTGTCCACCGCACTCAACGACCTGGTGAGCGGTCAGGCCGACGACCTGCTCTTCGAGTCGCGCCCCTGGACTGGCCCGGAGGCCGTCGGCCCCGACGAGTACCGGACGATGGCCGAGCACAAGACCGGCGCGCTGCTGGGCTGCGCCGCCGCCCTGGGTGCCGTACTCGCCGGAGCCCCGGCCACGACGGTCACCGCGCTCGACCGCGCCGGCCGTCATCTCGGCGTGGCCTTCCAGGTGATCGACGACCTCCTGGGCATCTGGGGAGACCCCGCCGTCACGGGCAAGCCGGTCCACGCGGATCTGCGTCGGCGCAAGAAGACGTTCCCGGTCCTGGCGGCTCTCGACAGCCCGGCCGCCGTCCGCCCCCTCGCCCGCCTCCTGGAGGGTGCCGAAGAGCTCGACGACGCGACCGCCCGCCGGGCCGCGGCCCTGATCGAGGAGGCCAGCGGCCGGAGCGCCGCGCTGGCGGAGGCCCACCGTCACATCGCCCACGTCCACGCCTGCCTCGACAGCCTCCCCACGGCTCCGCACGCGGCCGACGATCTGCGTGCGCTGCTGGCCTTCCTCGTACGCCGCGAGATGTGACCAACTCCTTTGTCACACCGGCCTCTTGACGCCGTAGAAAGCCCTTGCCAAACTCACCGCCCGCCATAGAAAACGCTTGCTGCGACGCATTCGCGCGGGCGGCGAACCCCCACACAGGAGAAGAAGACGAGATGGGACGCAGAGCCGCACCTCACGTCACCCACAAGACCAGCAGGACCACCAGGACCACCAGGACCACCAGGACCACCAGGACCAGCCAACCCCCCACGACCGCCGGTGCCCGCGGGAGGCGGGCCGGCGTCACCGCCGCTTGTTGCGCCACCGCTCTCCTCACCGGCGCAGCCCTGCTGACGGCCCCCGCGAGCGCGGCCCCGCAGCAGGCGGCGGCAGCGTGCGGCGAGGGCTCGTACCAGGCCGAGGCCGTGCTGAACGACAGCACCTGGACCGCCCGGCGCGGCAGCAGTGTCACGTACACCGGTACCGACATGCGGGCCGCGATGCAGGCGGCCGTCAACAGCCTTACGGCGGGCCGGACTTCGAAGGAGCGGGTCGTGGTGCGCGGCTCGGGTGCCATCGGCGCAGGTTCCCGGGTCTCCCTGCCGAGCTACACCGTGCTCGACGTGTGCGGCACCATCGACGTCACCGGTTCGGGCACCGGCGACCAGGCCCCGGTGTACGCACGCGGCGCCCGGGACATCGAGGTCCAGCACCTGAACCTCACCGGCACCCCGCTGTACGGCGTCTTCATGCGTAACGTCACCAACGTCGTGCTCGGCCAGATCGACATGCGCCTCTCACGCGGTCTCGGCGTACGCATCGACAACCGCGGCGACACCAGCCAGTGGACACGCAACGTCCGGATCGACAACGTGTACGTCTCCGGGGCGAGCAGCCACGCCGTGGAGACGTACGGGGTCGACGGCCTCACCATCGGCACGGTCACCGCGCGCAATGTGGGCGAGTCCGGTCTCCTGCTGAACCAGACCATCAATGCGACGGTCGCGAAGGTCGACGCGGACGGCGCGGGCGCCGGTACGGGTTACGCGGCCTTCCGCATGGCCAACCGCAACGGCCGGATCGGCAGCGCGTACCCGACCAATGTGCGGGTCGGCGAGGTCGTGGCGCGCGGCGGTGGCCGGGGCGTCTTCTGCGTCTCCGAGAGCGGCGGCGCGACCATCGACCGGGTGACCATCTCCAACACCGGCAACAACGCGATCCTGATCGAGAACTGCTACAACGTGAACCTCGCCGCCCAGAGCGGCAGTGTCACGGGCGGCGGCGAGATCCGGCTGGCGGCCCGCTCGGAGTTCCCCAACAACTCGGACATCACCGTCCAGAACCTGAGGGTGACCAACTCCTCGATCAGGGAGAGCCCTTGCGGCGACAACACCACGTTCCGCAACAACACCCTGGTCAACAGCACCCAGACCATCTGCTGACGTCCGCCAGTGGCCGGTACGGCAGTCAGGAGGGCGCGGTCAGTAGGCGTGGTCATTAGGACGCGGTCAGTGGGGCGATCAATAGGGCAGGAGTCGGCCCGAGGGGGTCCTGCGGTCGATCGTCGTGTCGCGCGCGGTGGTCGTGCGGCGGGTGGGACGGATGCGGATCCGGCGGTTCATGGCGGCCTCCTCATTCCTGGTACCACCAGCCTCCGCGCCGCCGCGCCCTCACACATCGTGCCCATGGAGGCCTTCGTCCTGGTCCCGTGGCGGCAGTCCCCATGGACGAGGTACTACCGAGGAAGGACGTGGGCCCCTACATGCGCCCTCTCACCTGCGCCCGGCCGTCAGGGGCGGCGCGGCTCCGGCCCCCAGTAGGACGGTCCTCCGCCACGCCACTCGATCAGCGGTGACACGGCGACCTCGTTCTCGTCGAACTCCAGGCCCGCGCGGCGCAGGAACTCGACGACGTCCGGGAGGTTCATGGCGACGCCGATCGGCTCGCCGTGGACCGTCACGCGCCTGCCGCCTTCCTCCTGCGGCGGGTGCACGACCACTACGGGATGTTCCGACATGCCCTCAGCCTCACCCGGACCGCCCCGGCGCGCATCCGGGGGCCACCGCCGTTTCGCCTGGAACGACGTCGGCGCGCGCCTCCCCACGAGACGCGCGCCGACGGACCGGGCCGTTCGGTACTCGACGGCCCTACTCGACGGCCCCGACCAGTCCCATGGCGGGGGCCGCGAGGTCGGTCACCTGGTGGAGCTGCTCCAGCTGGTAGAGGCCGTTCAGCTCGTTGAGCTTGTCGAGCTGGTCGGAGACCCTCGGCATCTGGGCCTTGTGCTCCGCGGGAAGGTCGCTCACGGCGAGCGAGTCGAGCATCGCGATGGGGTTCACCTTTCCCGTCTCCGGGGTGGTGGCAGCGCTCGCGGACGGTACGGCAAGGCCCGTGACGCCGACGGCGAGGCCAACGGCGGCGACGATACGTCGTGTTGAGATCATGCCTTCAGCAACGGTGGCGGGCCGTCCACGGACACGGCCGCACCGGGCCCCTCACCCGACAGGCTCATCGGTCCGCCTGCGCTTGCCGTGGCCGCCGTGCCGGAGGAGTCTCAGAAGGGAGAGGCCCTCGACGGCCCGCTCCGCAGCGGGCCGCGGCCTTCGCCAGTGGTCCACAAGGAGGTCCACCATGGGCACTGCGGCAAGCCCCGCCTTCAACACCGAAACGCTGCGCCGGGGCATCGAAGGCCAGAACGCGTCGGCGCTCCTGTCGCTGTACGCGGACGACGCGGAGATGCGCGTCGTCGACCGCAACACCCAGCCCAGCCACCCCAAGGTCATGCACGGCCGCGAGCAGATCCGCGAGATGCTCGACGACGTCTACAGCCGCGACATGACACACAAGATGGAGCAGTGTGTGATCCAGGGCGACCATGTCGCCTTCACCGAGTCCTGTCAGTACGCGGACGGCGTCAGGGTGCTCATGAGTTCGATGATGTCGCTGCGCGACGGGAAGATCGTCGACCAGACGGTGCTGCAGGTATGGGACGCCGAAGAGGTGTAAGGGGAATGCCGAGGGTCCGGATCACGACCCGTCTGACCTGGACCTTTTCGGCTCAGTCGCGTCCGGCGAGGCCTCTGCGGCCTCGACCGGCTTCCGGAGCTGGTCGGCGCGTGTCCGCTTCTCTCCTGCTGACAGCACTGAGAGCAGCCCGTTCTCGCCATGCTCTTCGGAAGCCGCGTGCCGCTCGAACGCGTCGTATCCCGCCTCGGTGAGCCGTACGTGGACCCGACGGCCGGGCCGGAGGAAGACGCCTACGGCCCGGCTCGACGACAATGCCACTCCGGCGACGCGTACTGTGGTGGCAGGCCGTGACTGGCGCTGAGGTGGAGTACCACCGGGGAGCGGCCCGACACACACGTCTTCGCCGCGCGCCTGGGCATCTTCTACGACGCTCAGGAGTGGCTCATGTCCCAGGCGCAGCTGATGGACGGCACCGGTCTCGCCCGGCGGATCGTCGACGAGACGGCCAAGCGGGCGGCCGACCTCACCGAACGCACGGGGGTGGCGCCCTGTCTCGCCACCGTGCTGGTGGGCGAGGACCCCGCCTCCGTCACGTACGTACGGATGAAGCAGAACCGTTCCCGCAAGGCGGGTATCGAGTCGCGGCACGTGGCTCTGCCCGCCGGGACCACGACGGACGAGCTGATCGGCACGCTCACCGAGCTGTCCGCCGACCCCACCGTGCACGGCATCCTGTTGCAGCACCCGATGGGGCACCACATCGACGAGCGCGCGGCGTTCGAGGCGATCGCTCCGGAGAAGGACGTCGACGGGGTCACGCTGGCGTCCTTCTCGGCGATGAGCTTCGGTCTGCCGGGCTTCGCGTCGTGTACGCCCGGCGGGATCATGCGGCTCCTGGACGAGTACGACGTCGACCCGGCCGGTAAGCGGGCCGTCGTGGTGGGCCGCAGCGCGATCCTCGGCAAGCCGGTGGGGATGCTGCTGCTCGGCCGCGACGCCACGGTGACGTACTGCCACTCGCGCACGGCCGACCTGTCGGCGGCCGTGCGGGAGGCGGACATCGTGGTGGCCGCCGTGGGGCGGCCCCGGCTGATCCGCGGCGAGGACATCAAACCGGGCGCGGTAGTCGTCGACGCCGGTTACAACCCCGGCAACATAGGCGACGTCGACTTCGACAGCGCACGGGAGCGGGCCTCGCTGATCACTCCCGTACCGGGCGGGGTCGGTCCGATGACGATCGCCACACTGCTGGCCCAGACCGTCGAGGCGGCCACGCGGCAGACCGGCGCCTGATCAGCGAATCCACGCGCTGTAGTCCATGACGTCACCGGCCTTGAGTCCGTACTCGGGCTCGGCGGTCGTGGCGGTGCTCTCCAGGCCGAGGACGGCACCGGTGACCGGATCCATGATCAGCATCTGCCGGTAGCCGGTGCCGTCGTACAGGTACGCCTGACCGTGCCGGCCCAGGCGATCGGTCACCTGGCCGACGGACCGCAGTCCGTCGGCGTCCGCGAGGACTCGGGCGAGTGCCGCGTCCTCACGGGTGCCGAGGGTCCAGGTGTCGAGCAACAGCCGTGTGGCGTCCAGCAGTTCGGGCGTGGTCAGCGGGGTGTCGGTGTGCTGCGCCTCCTGCAGATAGGCGCGCAGCCGCTCGGCGTCATGCGGCGGTGGCGACTCGGGCGGGGCGTCGCTCCAGCTCGGTGGGAAGGTCTGCTCGCTGATGACGTGACCGTCGTCGACGAGGCCCGGATCGCCGTCCGCGTCGGAGAGGACCGGCCGGCCCGGGTGGCGCGGGTCGGTCGCGACGACCAGTTCCGTGTGGCTGTCGTCCGCGTTCCAGCGCACGATGCGCTCCACGGGGAGCGTGATCGGAGGCTTGTCCTCCGACATGCCCATGCTCCACGACTGCACATGCGTGCCCTTGCGGGGACCGGACGAACCGTCCGCGGCTGCCCCGCGCGCACGCTCGGCCAGCCGGTCCAGCGGTACGGGGGTGGAGTCCGCCCGGACCACCAGCGGGCGCGGCGCGGCCACGGCGGGGGTGGTGCTCGGGCCCGCGAGGAGGAGCGCGAGGGAGGTCACGGCGACGGCCGCGGTCGTCGCGAGGGCCCACACCAGACGCGTACGGCGGGGGCGGGGGCCGCGCAGCAGTCGACCGAGGCTGCCACGGCCGGGCAGGAAGCGGCCCGGCCTCGGGCGCTCGTCGGCCGGCGGTCCCACGAACTGGTTGAGGCGGCGCTCGGCCTCGTGGCCCAGCGGGCCGTCGCCGAAGCGGGGGTCGCCGGGCGGCACCGGGTTGGCGCGGCGCAGCAGTTCGAGTTCGTCAGCCATGGCGCTGCTCCTTCGGGGTGTCGCGGCGAGGCGTCGTGGGACCGGCGGCCACGGCGGGGCGCATGCTGTCGATCTCGGCTCTGAGCCGGCGGCGGGCGCGGTGCAGCCGCATCGCCGCCGCCCTGCTGCCGCAGCCGAGGGCCACGGCGACCTCGTCGATGCCGAGTTCCTCCCAGGTGGTGAGCCGCAGAACCTCCTGATCGGCGGGGGCAAGGCGGGCCAGCGCGTCGTGCACCCAGGCGCCGGGCTGCTCCGAGTCGGGGCTGTCCACGATCTGCCGGCCGTGCGCGGTCTCGTCGTGACCGAGCTTGTCGACGAGTCGCCGGCGACGTCCGTAGCCGCGTACCGCGTTGGACAGGCAGTTGCGGGCCACTCCGTACAGCCAAGGAAGGGGGGACGCGGGCAGGTCGGACCGGCGTCGCCAGGCGACGGCGAAGACCTCCGCCACCACTTCCTCGACTTCGCTCGTCCGGCCGTCCAGTCGCCGCGCAACGTACCGGCTGACCGCCCAGTAGTGCTCGCGATAGGCAGCGGCGAAGGTCTCGTCGTTGCTCATGTTCCGTAGGTGTCCGGCAGTCCCTCGATCGTCACACCTGTACGCGGTGATCCTTGTCGCTCCGCCCAAGTGTGACGCCGGGCCGGGCCGCGGACACAGGCGGGGTATGGAGAGCAACACTGTCACCGCGGCGCTCGCGCCCCCGCGTGCGGGCCGTCGCCGGGGCCTCGCCGCCGTCCGCTGGCTGACCACCACTGACCACAAGACGATCGGTACGTTGTACCTGGTCACCTCGTTCGCGTTCTTCTGCATCGGCGGCGTGATGGCGCTGTTCATGCGCGCCGAACTGGCCCGTCCCGGCACGCAGATCATGTCGAACGAGCAGTTCAACCAGGCGTTCACGATGCACGGCACGATCATGCTGCTGATGTTCGCGACGCCGCTGTTCGCGGGCTTCACCAACTGGATCATGCCGCTGCAGATCGGCGCGCCCGACGTGGCGTTCCCCCGGCTGAACATGTTCGCCTACTGGCTGTACCTGTTCGGCTCGCTGATCGCGGTCGGCGGGTTCCTCACCCCGCAGGGCGCGGCAGACTTCGGCTGGTTCGCCTACAGCCCGCTCTCCGACGCGGTCCGTTCGCCGGGCATCGGCGCCGACATGTGGATCATGGGTCTGGCGTTCTCCGGCTTCGGCACCATCCTGGGCGCGGTCAACTTCATCACCACCATCATCTGCATGCGCGCCCCGGGCATGACGATGTTCCGCATGCCGATCTTCGTGTGGAACGTGCTGCTCACCGCGGTCCTCGTGCTGCTCGCCTTCCCCGTCCTCGCCGCCGCGCTGTTCGCGCTGGAGGCGGATCGGAAATTCGGCGCACACATCTTCGATGCCGCAAATGGTGGGGCCCTGTTGTGGCAACACCTGTTCTGGTTCTTCGGGCATCCAGAGGTGTACATCATCGCGCTGCCGTTCTTCGGCATCATCAGCGAGGTCATCCCGGTCTTCTCCCGCAAGCCGATGTTCGGCTACATGGGCCTGATCGGCGCCACCATCGCCATCGCCGGCCTGTCGGTGACGGTGTGGGCGCACCACATGTACGTCACCGGCGGTGTACTCCTGCCGTTCTTCTCCTTCATGACGTTCCTCATCGCCGTCCCAACAGGCGTGAAGTTCTTCAACTGGATCGGCACGATGTGGAAGGGGTCCCTGAGTTTCGAGACCCCGATGCTGTGGGCGACGGGCTTCCTGATCACCTTCACCTTCGGTGGTCTGACCGGTGTCATCCTGGCCTCGCCGCCGATGGACTTCCACGTCTCCGACTCGTACTTCGTGGTGGCGCACTTCCACTACGTGGTGTTCGGCACGGTGGTGTTCGCGATGTTCTCCGGCTTCCACTTCTGGTGGCCGAAGTTCACCGGCAAGATGCTCGACGAACGCCTCGGCAAGATCACCTTCTGGACGCTGTTCATCGGCTTCCACGGCACCTTCCTCGTCCAGCACTGGCTGGGCACGAACGGAATGCAGCGCCGGATTCCCGACTATCTGGCCGTGGAAGGGCTGACGGTCCTCAATACGGTGTCCAGCATCTTCTCCTTCGTCCTCGGTCTGTCCCTGCTGCCGTTCTTCTACAACGTCTGGAAGACGGCCAAGTACGGCGAGAAGGTCGAGGCCGACGACCCGTGGGGCTACGGCCGTTCGCTGGAGTGGGCGACCTCCTGCCCGCCGCCGCGGCACAACTTCGTCGTCCTGCCGCGCATCCGTTCCGAGTCCCCGGCCTTCGACCTGCACCATCCCGAAATTGGTGCCGCGGGCGCCCAGTTGCCTGTGGCGGAGAGGGTTCTGCGGTGACCGCGATGGACGAACGGCCGGTCGATGCGGGGGCGTTGATCAACGAGTTGGAGGGTCATCTCCTGATCGAGGCCACCCGGGGTGAAGGGCGGGCCGAAGCGGGCCGCTTCACCCGGCAGTTCGAGTGGCTCACCGACAGCCAGCGGGCCGAGGTCGAGGAGCGATTCGCGGAGGAGTACGTGTCGCTGACGCGGCTTTCCTGGCGGCGGACGGTCCAGCGGGGCGCTGAACTGCGGGGTGAGTACGAGGAGTTGTACCGGGTGTTGCGTCGACGGCTGCTCTCGGTGTGGCTGTTCGGCGTGGCTCTCATCAGCGGGGCCGCCGTTGTGGTGGTGTCGCTGGCCCGGCAATGACGGACCGAGCCGTGATCCGGAGGTGCGGGGCTTCCCGCAGCCGAAGCCGCTGGAAGCCCCGAGCTGTGGGACAGGCTCAGACGCTGACCACGATCTTCCCCCGCGTGTGTCCGCGCTCGGCGTATGCGTGCGCTTCCGCGATCCGTTCGAGCGGGTAGGACCGCTCGATGCGCGGTGTGTAGCGGCCTTGCCGGCCGAGTTCGCCCGCTTCGGCGAGGAGCGTGGAGTCGTTCTCCGCGTTGGCGATGTGCACACCCAGGCGCTGCGCGTTGGTGTGGTCGGCGACCGTCGAGACACGAACGGGGTCGCCGACGATCGCGACGATTTCGGCCAGGGATCCGGAGGCCGCGGTGTCGAGCGCGATGTCGACACCGTCCGGAGCCAGGGCGGCGAGGCGCTCCGCGAGGCCGGTGCCGTAGGTGGTGGGAACGGCTCCGAGAGAGGTGAGGAACTCGTGGTTGCGCTCGCCGGCCGTCCCGATCACGGTGGCGCCCTGAGCCACCGCGATCTCGACCGCGGCACTGCCCACGCCTCCGGCGGCGCCCTCGACGAGAAGGGTGCGCCCCCGCAGGGGACCGAGCGCCTTCAGCCCGCCCATCGCGGTCACGGATGCCAGACCGGCGCCGGCGGCCTCCTCGTCGGTCCACGTGGTGGGCGCGTGGGCCCAGGCCGAGAACACGGCCAGCTCCGCTGTCGCGCCGGTGACGCCGCCCAGCCCGAAGACACGGTCGCCGATGCTCACTCCGTGCACGCCCTCACCGGTCTCGTCGACCACACCGACGGCGTCCCGCCCGGGAATCGCGGGCAGGTCCACGGGGAGCACCTCGCGCACCGCACCGGACCGCACCTTCCAGTCGACGGGATTGACGCCGGCCGCCGCGACGCGGACGCGGATCTCGCCGGGCCCGGGATGCGGGTCCGGCGCCTGCTCGACCACCAGGGTCTCCACACCGCCGTACTCGTGATAGCGGACTGCGCGCATGACGTTCTGCCTTTCCACGCGGCCTGAACCAGCCGCTCGTGAGGTCAGTGGGGCGAATGTTCGGCGAGCGCCGACGCCCATCACGCTAAAACCTGACGTTGGTGTCAGGTGCAAGTCGAACCTGCCGGAGGAGAGGGGGGACCCGTGCGCATTGGTGGCCTGCCGAGCAGAGTGGTCCGCGAGGTTCTGCTGTGCGTGGACTTCGGTGAGGCGCCGGTAGGCAGCGGCGCGCTCGACGGCCAGGGGGCGGGTACCCCCGGGCCGGAGCCGTGCTCACTGCCGCGGCGCGCGGCGACGTGGCCGACCGGCTCCGGGACGAGGACGGGGTGGGTCCCGTCCTCGCCGCCGTGGAGTGAACCGGCCGGTCGGCTGGCTGACTGGCTGGCCGACTGGCCAATGGAGGCTGAAGCACCGTCAGCCGCCAACGCCCTGCCCCGCAGGTCAGGGCGCTGCGGCCCCGGCTACAACCCCCTCCCCCCTACCCCCTACGCCACCGTGACGTGCACCGTCATCTCGTCGGCCCCGGGTGTGCCCACCGTCTCGATGGTGACCCCGGTCCAGGTGCCCTGGGGCAGGTTCAGCGGCGGAACCGTCTTCTCGCCGACCGTGGTGTTGTCCTTGAACGGGTACAGATCGTCGCTGTCACCGCGGTTGCCCCGGCCGAACATCCGGGAGAGGTCGCCGCGGCCGTCCGCCTGGAGGAGTTCGATGGCCAGGTTCTGTTCGTCGTTGACGTTGTCGATCGATTCGTCGACGACGTAGACGGCGATCCCCTCGTCGGGCAGGAAGGCGTCCTGGCCCCGGCGGCGACGGTACTCGACGAGTATGTACTGGCTGTCGGTCATGGTCGCGGGGTTCTGGATGAACACCGCTTCGCCGTCCTCCGCGGCGGGCCGCAGCCTGATGTCCCGGGTGGTCTTGTTCACCACCTGGGGCTCGATCCAGCCGTGGAACATGCGCAGCATGGCGGTCGGAAAAACCGGGGTCAGCCCGCCGTTGCCCCATGAACCGCCCGCCATCAGGCAGTAGTTGCCGAGTCCGGCCGACCGGGTCAGCTGTTGCTGGCCGGTGTCGTAGTAGTCGGCCCAGCGTGCCGCGAGGTGGCCCCACTCGTGGGCGCAGACGCCGACTGCGCTGTCTTCGGGGACGGTCAGGAAGGTGCGCGCGGACAGGCCCGGACCGACGTCGACGCCACCGGGGATCGTCCACTTGAGGCTCCACAGGTCGCCGCGCTGGGTCGTCTGCTCGGCGCCGCGTCCGGCGTGGATGACGAACAGGGCGGTGACGACTCCTTCGTCGAGCGCGTCGAAGGAGGTGAAGTCGACTCCGGCGTCCCGGGCCGCCAGTACGGCGTCCCGCGCCAACCCCTGTGAGTTGCGCGGGAAGTTGGCGTTCATGCCGGAGTTGCCGTCGGCGTAGAAGGACAGCGGCTGCGGCATCCGGAACCAGCCGTGCACAGCACCCTGGACGTCGATGCCGGTGCTCGGTGACGTGTCGAAGGCGCTGACGTCGCGGTAGAACGAGCGCATGCTGCCGGTCGGGAACTCGTCGAGGCCGAAGAGCATGCTGTCGTAGTGGCCGGGGCCGTGGTCGACCTCGTGCGGCTGGTCGGGGAAGTCGACGAGCAGCACCAACGTCCTGATGGTTCCCCGGAGTTGGGACGACGGGCGGGTGATGAGCTGCTTGTCGGTGCTGGGGCCCGGGTCGAGGGCTCCGTCGTCGAGGCCGACGAGGTTCTCGCCGCGTCGTCCGGCGCGCCAGACGGTGTAGTACTCCTCGAACGTCATGTTCCCGGGCAGGCGGCGCTGCTTGAGCAGTTCGAGATAGCGGGCGTACAGCTGCGCCAGAGCCTGGGGCGACAGCGGTACGGGACAGGCTGCGGCACAGTCGTGGACTGGTCGTACAGGGCTGAGCGTATGACGCATCAGGCACCCCCTTCACGGGACGAACCCCTCTTGCCGGACACGGAGAATCCAGAAAAATCCGGCCATGCGAAGGCCGTACACCTTCTCATAGTTGGGCCCGAGATTACTGTCAACGTGCAGTCGTACAGCGGAACTTGGGCGCGCCGAAACGGAACTCTCCGGTCCCCCGACGGGCCCGGATCTACGAGCCCTCCGGACGCCATCCCGCCGGGCGCAGGATCCCCAAAAGCAACCCCACGAGTTCGTCCACCACCTCGTCGAGGCTCGCGTCGACCCAACCCGAACTCCAGTCGTGCAGCAGGCCGTTGACGCTGCCGATGAACGCCGCGGCGGCGATCCGGTAGTCGCGGGGGACCGCCTCGCCCCGGACCGCGGCGGCCGTGGCCTCGGCACAGACGAAGTCGATCCAGTGGGAACGGCGGGCCAGCCGTTGCCGTTCGAGCCGCGGGCTGACGCCGATGATCTCGACGAACGTGATGCGCAGGCGGCGCGGATCGCCGGTGACGTTGGCGGCATAGGCGCGGAAGGCCGCCGTGGCGCGTTCCTCGATCGGTGCCCCGTCCGCCTCGGCGAGACCGGCCAGGGCTGCCTCCTCGGCCCAGTCGTTGACCTGGAGGTGGAGGGCGGCCAGTACGTCTTCGAGGGTGCGGAACTCCTCGTAGAACTGGCGGGTGGACAGGCCGGCGGCCTCGCTCAGGGCGGAGACGGTCGTGGCGCGGTAGCCGGGGGCGTCCCCGAACAACTGGATTCCGGCGTCCAGGAATCTCCGGCGACGCTCGGACTTCCGCTCCTCGGCGGTCTTGCCGCCGTAACGACCGGTCGGCGTTCGGAGCCTGCCCGCCATTGACCCTCCCTGATCGATCCGACGGCCAATTTTGTCCTGTCCGGAGTCTTGTGGTGAGCGGGCCCCGCTCCTTACTTTCCAGTAAGTCCAATCTGAACGCGCACGTTTTCAGATTCCTCGCCTTGTCATGCTCCCCACACATAGGAGAGATCGGTCATGTCTGCCTTCAGAGCCCGGCACGCGTGGTCCATCGCGGCCGCCCTCGCCCTGACCGTCACCGCACCGGCCACCGCGACCGGCGCCTCGACCGCCTCCGCGGATCTGCGGGAGGTGATGTTCGTCGGCAACAACTGGGAGGGCACCGCCGACGTCATCAAGTCCGGCGGCGACTTCGCGAAGGTCGGCCGGATCAACGTCATCCCGGACAAGGACGCGCGGATGGCGGAGATCAACGCCGACCCGATCAAGTGGATCGCCTTCATGACCATCCGCAACAGCGTGGGCGAGGGTCACGACCAGTTCGTCGACGACATGTACTCCACCCCCGACGGCAGGTCGATGGTGGTCTCCCGGCCGAGCTTCGCCGACGTGGTCTCGATCGACCTCGCCTCGGGCGGCATCAACTGGCGCTTCCCCGTGTCGGGCTTCCGCGCCGACCACATGGCGGTCTCCCCCGACGGCACCCGGGTCGCCGTCTCGGCCTCCACCTCCAACACCGTGCACGTGCTGGACATCAACACGGGCAAACAGGCGGGCTCGTTCGCCACGGGCGACAAGCCGCACGAGAACATCTTCACCAGCGACGGCAAGCAGATCTGGAACATGGCGATCGGCGACGTCAACACCGCGACCGACGCCCCATGGCTGGACTGGACGAAGGGCGACCGGAAGATCACGGTCGTCGACGCGACCACGTTCAAGCAGGTCAAGGTCATCGACATGCGGGAGCGGCTCGACGCGATCGGCCTCACGGACTACTCCGACGCGGTCCGCCCGGCGGCCTTCAGCCCGGACGAGTCGAAGCTGTACTTCCAGGTGTCGTTCTTCAACGGCTTCTTCGAGTACGACATCGCCACGGACCGGATCACCCGCACCAAGACACTGCCGAAGAACCCGGCGACCAGCACCGACCGCACCACCTGGGTCAACGACTCACGCCACCACGGCATCTCGATGAAGCCCGACGGCACGAAGCTGTGCGTCGCGGGCACGATGGACGACTACGCGACCGTGGTCGACCGCGCCACCCTCCAGGAGGGCCCGCTCGTCCCCGCCTCCAAGCCCTACTGGGCGACCGTCAGCGGTGACGGCAAGTCCTGCGTGGTCTCCGAGAGCGGCGCCGACCAGGTCACGGCGATCGACTTCAACACGGGCAAGAAGACGGTGTCCGTGCCGGTCGGCGACCACCCCCAGCGCGTCCGGCTGGCCCACGTGCCTGCCAACTGGACGGGGACGGCCGCCGACTGACCTGCTCCGCCCGGCAGCCCCGCGCCCCAAAGGGGCGCGGGGCTGTGACACTTTGCGGCTCCGCCGCGTGGGCGCGACCAGCCACGACGAACCCGCAGACGACACACCGGCCCCGGCGGAGCCCCTAGCTGAACTCCGAAGCCATCCACGAGGACAGCTCCGAACGCGCCGCGCTCAGCACCGAAGCAGACGGGGCGGTCGCGCCATTGGTGACCAGGGCGTAGTGCAGCGTGCCCGAGTCGGCCGCGGTGAGGAGCAGCCGCCGACTGCCGGTGCCGCCCGGCTCGGCCGCCGTGGCGATCGGCGTGGTGCGGGTGTACGCGGGCGGACCGAACACCGTCCCGAGGTCGGAGACCACCGTGGTCGACGCGTTCGGGAAGGACGCCGGGAGATGCAGTTCCGTCGGCTCGGCGCTGCCGTCGGAGCGCCAGACCTGCAGCGCGTACTGCCCTGAGCCCACCAGCTGGGCGACGTTCGGCAGGGAACTCGGCACGGGGTTCCACGTCAGTGTCGTGGAGCCGTCCCGTGAGCGGTCCTCGTAGGTGAAGGCGAGGGAGCGGCCCGCCGTGGCGCTGGGGTAGACGCGGTCGAGCATCCGCGCGTCCTGGCGCAGTACGGCCTTGCCGGAGTCGTCGAGGCGTACCGCGGACAGGTCCTCGTCGTTCCAGGCGTCGCCCGCGGTCTGCACCTCGTTCGGGTTGTCGTTCATCAGCTCGTGGTGGCGGCCGTTGTAGATGTCCCACTGCCACTGGGAGCCGGACAGGACGGGTCCCGAACTCGCGGGATTTGCCCACCAGTTGGCGCCCTTCACGCGGGAGTCGAGGGCCTGGTACATCGCCTTGTAGACCGTGGGCGCCTTGTCGGAGACGGAGCCGGTGAGCGGGTGACCGAACTCGCTGATGATCGCCGTCGTCCCGGTGGCCGTGGCCCGGTCGCGGACGGTGCCGAAGTCGCCGACGTACTGGCCGTCCTCGGCCTTGCCCCACATGAAGACGCCGGAGATGGCCTTCTGGTCGTAGAAGTGGGTGTTGAAGACGTAGCGCGAGCCGAGGGTCGCGTCGAGCAGTCCGCCCTCCTGCTTCTGGAAGTCGATGTTGGCGTTCCAGAACAGGTTCGGCTCGACGAAGGCCGGCTTGGCCTGCCAGCCCGCCGCGTCCATCCGGGCGCGGAACTTGACGTAGAACGGCCACAGGACGTCCTTCTCCCACGCCCGGCTGGTCTGGCCCGAGTCGTAGGTGCCCGCGTGCGGCTCGTTCCACGGGTCGAAGCCGACGACGCCCGCGAACTGGGCCGCGGTGAGGTTCTGCTTCACGTACGCCATCGTCTTCTGGGCTGTGTCGAGGAAGGCGTCCTGGAGCCCGTACTCGTTGTGCCAGAAGTCGTAAGTCGCCTGTGTCACCGCCGCGTTGGAGGTGATGTTCTGGCCCCAGAACGGGCAGATGCCGCAGTACTCGTCGGGGTAGTCACCGAGGTCGACGGCCCACTTGGGGGCGCCGTCGCCGGTGTACCAGCTGTCCGAGTCGAACAGCCAGCGGGAGTAGAGGTCCTGGTGGAAGTCGGGGTACACGCGGATCCCGGCGTCCAGGAACGCGCGTATCTGGTCGGTCGCGGCGGCCAGGTAGGCCGGGTCCACCTGGCCGCGCGTGGGCTCCGCGTAGGCCCAGGAGAGCAGGAAGCGGACGGAGTTGCCGCCGCCGAGCGCCCGAAGCGCGGTCGCGGACTTCTTGGCGTCCGCGACCGACGCGAAGGGAAGGCCGTTGTTCTCCTTGAGTTTCGTCTCGCCGGAGACGTTGTAGCCGCGCAGCACGACCTCGCGGCCGAGGCCGTCGGTGAAGCGGCCGTTCTGGACCGTGAGGGTCGCGGCGGCGGCCGGGTCGAACCACAGATCGTCGGGGAGGGCTGAGGCGGGCTGAGCTCCGGTGGTCGTCAGGAGACCGGTCAGGAGTACGAGGACGCCGAGCAGATGCACACGCAACTTCGACATGTGCACAACAGTCGCGGGTGCCTCTTCGGCCCGTCAAGACTCCTGACTTGAGAGTAAGTCACCTTTTCCGGAATGGAGTTGTGCCGGTCACTCGCCGATCATCCGCCGATTCGCCGCGTCACGTTCAGCAGGTACTCCTTGCGGTTGAGCGGGTTGTGATCGGTACGCGGCCGGTCCCGAACCGTGCCTCGCGCGAGCGGCGCGTAGTGGTCGAACGCGGCCTCCAGCTCGCCCTCTCCACTGGTCAGACCCGGTAGCTGTTGCTCGAGACCATGGACCTGGGCCGCCGGGATCGCACCCTCCAGCACACATGAGGTGCCCCGCGTCTCCGTCGTCCGGGGCACCGCCCGCAGCCCGGAGAGGACCGGGAGCAGGGCGCCCAGCGAGTCCACCGGGGCCTCCAGGCGGAATCGGTGCATCGGCTCGTACACCTGGCTGCCGGCCTCTCGCAGCGCGTCCATCAGGACGAGCGGGGTGAGGCCGCGGAAGTCCGCCCCCGTGCTCGACATGCTCTTGTCGAAGCCCTGGTGCGCGTGGCTCTGCCGGGGCGAGTAGCCGGAGTGCGTCATGGTGACCGTGCAGTCCGGGACCCGCCAGCCGTGGATTCCCTGGTCCAGGGTCTCCCTCACCGTGTCCTCGACGGCCTTGAAGAAGGCGTACGGCATCGACCCCAGCTCGACCTCCAGCCGGAACTCCACGCCGGAGCCGACCGGCGCCGGATCGACACGCAGCCCGACCGTGGCGAGGAACGGGTTGGGTTCCTTGCCGTTGAACTCGACCGCAGCGCCGCTGCCGACGGGCCGCTCGACACAGATCGTCGTCGTCTCGCGGAAGCCGACGTCGAGGCCGAACTCGTCGGCCAGGGTCGCCTGTACGACCTCCTTCTGCACCTCGCCGTAGAGGGACACGGAGATCTCCCGGCGCGTCCCGTCCAGACGCAGGTTGATCAGCGGGTCCTGCTCGGCGAGCTGGGTGAGTGCGGTGTGCAGGGCGCCCTTGTCGGCGGGACGGTTCGGCACGACGACGGTTTCGAGGGTCGGCGGCGCGAAGAAGTGCTCGTACGACGGGCGCGCCAGACCGATGCTGTCGCCGATCCTGATGCCGTCGAGGCCCCACAGCTTGCCGATGCGGCCGGCGGACAGCAGTCCGTCCTGAGCATCCGAGCCGCGTTCGAAGACACGGACCGCGGTGACCTTGCCCTCCTTGTCGTCCCCGAAGGTCACCCGGTCCCGGGTCCGGACGGCCCCGGAGAACATCCGCGCGTACGCGACCCGCTCCCCCGCCCGGCCCCGCTCGACCTTGAACACCGTGCCGGAGACCTGTCCTTCGGTGTCGCTCCGGCCGGCGGGGAGCAGGTCCCTGATGCCGGTGATCAGCTCGTCCACGCCCGCGCCCGTCATGGCGGAGCCGAAGAACACCGGGTGCACGAGGGCCCGCCCGGTCTGGTCCGCGAGTGCCGTGCGGAGCAGAGTGTCCGGCACTCCGCCCTCGACGTACGCGGTGAGCAGCCGGTCGTCGTGGTCGGCCAGTACGTCGAGTGCGCCCGGAGCGAGCCCCGGGGCGAAACGCGCCTGGGGTGTGCCCTGTCCGACCGTCCGGCCCATCGGGACCACGGCCGGGGTGAGGCGCTCGGCGACGGCCCGGAGTACGGCCTCGTCCCGTGCGCCCCGGCGGTCGATCTTGTTGACGAAGACGAGCGTGGGAACGCGCAGCCGTCGCAGCGTCCGCATCAGGACACGCGTCTGCGCCTGGACGCCCTCCACGGCCGAGATCACGAGCACCGCGCCGTCGAGCACGCTCAGCACCCGCTCCACCTCGGCGATGAAGTCCGGGTGGCCGGGTGTGTCGATCAGATTGACCGTGACGTCGTCGATCTCGAACGAGACGACGGCCGACTTGATGGTGATGCCGCGCTGTCGTTCCAGCGCGAGGGAGTCGGTCTGGGTGCTGCCGTCGTCGACGCTGCCGATCTCGTCGATGATCCCGACGGTGTGCAGCAGCCGCTCGGTCAGGCTGGTCTTACCGGCGTCTACGTGCGCCAGAATTCCAAGGTTCAGCGTGTGCACCGCTTGTCATGTCCTTTGAAGTGAGAGGGATTCCTTCCTGGGTGGACATGAACGGTGCGCGCATTGCTGCTCCTTGACTCCGGTCGACTGTGCCTCGCGGCTGATCCCTTTCAGTCCATCAGGCCCTGGCATCCGCGAGCAACGGATTAACGCTCAACAAAGCCTGTCGCGGCACTCGCCCCTCCCCGGACACGGTCCTAGAGTGACGCCCATCACGTCCGGTGGCTGATTTCCCTCGCACGGTTCCCTGGGAGGGCACATGACCCGCATCTCGGTGAAGGTGGACGGCACGACGTACGAGGACGAGGTGGAACCCCGTCTTCTGCTGATCCACTATCTGCGTGACCGGCTGGGTCTGACCGGCACCCCGATTGGCTGCGACACCTCCAACTGCGGGGCCTGCACGGTCGACCTGGACGGCGAGACCGTCAAGAGTTGCTCCGTGCTCACGGTCCAGGCCGACGGGAGCGAAGTGACCACCGTCCAGGGGCTGGCCACGAACGGGGAGTGGCATCCCCTGCAGAGGGCGTTCCACGAGCGCCACGCCCTGCAGTGCGGGTACTGCACACCAGGGATGATCATGGCCGCGCGTGATCTGCTCCGCGAGAATCCGCAGCCGAGCGCGGACGACGTACGGCATGCGCTGGAAGGCAATCTCTGCCGGTGCACGGGCTATCAGAACATCGTGCGTGCGGTGCTGGCCGCTTCCGGGGCCCCCGAGGCGGATGTGGCTTCCGCGACTTCCGGCCAGGAGGCGAGGACATGAGCGAGCAGATCACCGAGCGCGAGGTCGGCCGGTCCCGTGCCCGCAAGGAGGACGCCCGGCTGGTCACCGGTCAGACGAACTGGACCGACAACATCAGCGTCAACGGACTGCTGCATCTGGCCATCCTGCGCAGCCCGATGGCGCACGCCCGCATCGACCGTGTCGACGTGACGCCCGCGCTCGAACGGCCCGGTGTCATCGCCGCGTTCACCGGCCGCGACCTCGCGGAGGGGACGGCGTCGCTGCCGTGCGCGTGGCCGGTGACCGAGGACATCGTGCTGCCGGACCACCCGTCCGTCGCGGTCGACGAGGTGCGGTACGCGGGCGACCCGGTGGCGGTGGTCGTGGCCCGCGACCGGTACGCGGCCGCCGACGCGCTCGAAGCGATCGAGGTCGACTACGAGCCGCTGCCCCCGGTGCTCGACCTGGAGGCCGCTCTCGCCGACGACGCGCCCCTGGTCCACTCGGACAAGGGAACCAACCGCTGTTACGTCTGGCCGCTGGCCACGGGCGAGAACTACGAGACGGTCAAACAGCGCGCCGACGTCGTCGTGCGCCGCCGCTATCTCCAGCAGCGGCTCATCCCCAACGCCATGGAACCCCGCGCGGTGGTCGTCACCCCGCTCGCCGCGTCCGGCGAGTACACGGTGTACTCGGCGACCCAGGTTCCGCACGTGCTGCGGGTGATGCTCTCCATGGTCACCGGCGTCCCCGAGCACAAACTGCGCGTGGTCGCCCCCGACGTCGGCGGCGGCTTCGGCTCCAAGCTCCAGGTGTACGGCGAGGAGGTCATCGCCCTCGACATCGCGCGGCGCCTCGGGCGGCCGGTCAAGTGGACCGAGTCCCGCTCCGAGGGCTTCCTCGCCACCCACCACGGACGCGGTCAGGTCCAGGACATCGAGATCGCCGCGACCCGCGAGGGCAAGCTGCTCGGTCTCAAGGTCGACCTGCTCGCCGACATGGGCGCCTATCTGATGCTCGTCACGCCGGGCATCCCGATCCTGGGCGCCTTCATGTATCCGGCGATCTACAAGATGGACGCGTACGACTTCACGTGCACGGGTGTCTTCACGACGCGTACGCCGACGGACGCGTACCGGGGTGCCGGGCGCCCTGAGGCCACGTACGCCATTGAGCGGATCATGGACGAGCTGGCCGTCGAACTCGGCCTGGATCCGGTGGAGTTGCGGCGCCGGAACTGGATCGGGCACGACGAGTTCCCGTACACGTCGGTCGCCGGACTGACCTACGACAGCGGCAACTACGAGGCCGCCACCGACAAGGCGCTCACCCTCTTCGGGTACGACGAACTGCGCGCCGAGCAGGCCAAGCGGAACGAGAGCGGCGACTCCGTGCGGCTCGGGATCGGGGTGTCCACGTACACCGAGATGTGCGGGCTGGCGCCGAGCCGGGTGCTGCGGGATCTGCGGTACGCGGCCGGCGGCTGGGAGGCGGCGAGCATCCGCATGCTGCCCACCGGCAAGGTCGAGGTGATCACCGGGACCAGCCCGCACGGGCAGGGGCACGAGACCTGCTGGAGCCAGATCGCCGCCGACGTGCTCGGGGTGCCCTTCGAGGACGTCGAGGTCGTGCACGGCGACACCAGGTCGGCACCGCAGGGCATGGACACGTACGGGTCGCGGTCGCTCGTCGTCGGAGGCTCGGCCGTGCATCACGCGGCCCAGAAGGTCGTCGACAAGGCACGGAAGGTGGCCGCGCATCTGCTGGAGGCCAGCGAGCACGACCTGGAGTTCACGGACGGCGCGTTCTCGGTGAAGGGGTCGCCCGAGGCGCGGAAGACGATCCAGGAGGTCGCCTTCGAGACGTTCTCCTCGCACGATCTGCCCGACGGCATGGAACCGACGATCAACGCCGAGCACCTGCTCGACCCGGACAACTTCTCCTACCCGCACGGCACGCACCTGTGCGCGGTCGAGGTCGACACGGAGACCGGGCGCACGTCGATCCGTTCGTACGTCTGCGTCGACGACGTCGGCCTGGTCATCAACCCTGTGATCGTCGAGGGTCAGGTGCACGGCGGGCTCGCCCAGGGCATCGCTCAGGCGCTGTACGAGGAGGCGGTGTACGACGACGAGGGCAACCTGGTCTCGGGCACGATGGCCGACTATCTGGTGCCCTCCGCGGTGGATCTGCCCGAGTTCACGACCGGTCGTACGGAGACGCCCGCCACCTCGAATCCCCTGGGGGTGAAGGGAGTTGGCGAGGCGGGGACCATCGCCTCGACGCCCGCCGTCGTCAACGCGATCGTGGACGCGCTCCGGCCACTGGGCGTCCAGGACATCGCGATGCCCTGCTCGCCGGGGCGGGTCTGGGAGGCCCTGCAGTCCGCCCAGGCCAGGGAGGAGACCCGGTCATGATTCCTCCGGCATTCGAGTACGTCAGGCCCGCCAGCGTCGACGAAGCCGTACGGACGCTCGGCGACGCGGGCGAGGACGCGAAGGTACTGGCGGGCGGGCAGAGCCTGCTCCCGCTGTTGCGCCTGCGGCTCACCTTCCCCGAACTGGTGGTGGACGTGGGCCGGATACCCGGGCTGCGCGGTGTGCGCGAGGACGGCGGCACGCTCGTCATCGGCGCGCTGACCACGCACCACGACGTCCTCGCGGATCCGCTGGTACGCCGTCACGCGGGCCTTCTCGCGGCGGCCACGGCGACGGTCGCCGACCCAGCTATACGCCACCGGGGCACCCTCGGCGGCTCGCTCGCCCATGCCGATCCCGCGGGTGATCTGCCGGCGGTGGCGCTCGCGCTGGACGCGGAACTGGTCGCGGCGGGGCCCGGGGGCCAACGGACCATCCCCGCAAAGGAGTTCTTCGTCGACTACCTCCAGACCTCGTTGCGGCCGGACGAGTTGCTGGTCGAGGTGCGGCTCCCGATGACGGACAAGGCCGAAGGCTGGGGCTTCCACTACGAGAAGTTCAGCCGGGTGGCGCAGGCCTGGGCCGTGGTCGGCGTCGCGGCACTGGTGCGGCGCGACAACGGGCACATCGCCGAGGCGCGGATCGGTCTCAGCAACATGGGGTCCACTCCGCTGCGGGCCTCGGCGACCGAGGAGGCGCTGGTGGGGGTGGGGCCGGACGGCGTCGCGGGGGCCGCGCGGTCGGCGGCGGAGGGCACCCGGCCGACCGGCGATCCGTCCGCCTCGCCCGAGTACCGGGCGCATCTGGCACGGGTGCTGACGCGGCGCTCGGTGCTGACCGCCGCGGGGATGGGGTGAGGAGCCGATCGCAGGCATGGACGGAGCGGGGTCGGGGCCGAGCACAGGGCCGGGGCCGGGTGCAGGCTGGGGTTCCGGGCCGGGCTCGGGCCAGGGCGAGCGGCCCGACGACGACTTGAGCGCCGGCGGGCCGTCCGACGACCGGCCGGGCAACCGTGGGGCATCCCACGGCGGCTCGGGCGGTGGCGGGGCCTCCGGTGTCGAGGCGGCTTGGCCGACAGGCCCCGGCGACATCCGGGATCGGCTCGAGAAGACCGGGTACCTCGTCGACGACGGCCTCGCGGTCGCGTGCTTCCTCGCCCTGAAGCTGCGTCGGCCGATCTTCTGCGAGGGCGACGCGGGTGTGGGCAAGACCTCGCTCGCGTCGGCCCTCGCCGCCGCGCTGGACGCTCCGCTGATCCGCCTCCAGTGCTACGAGGGCATCGACGCCTCGCAGGCGCTGTACGACTGGGACTTCCCGCGCCAGTTGCTGCATCTGCGGGCGGCCGAGGCGGCCGGTGTCACCGACGCGGACCGTCTTGAGGGCGAGTTGTACGGGCGGCGGTTCCTGGTCGCCCGGCCGCTGCTGCGGGCCCTGGAGACCCAGCCGTGCGTACTGCTCGTCGACGAGATCGACCGTGCCGACGACGAGTTCGAGGCGTTCCTGCTGGAGCTGCTGTCCGAGTACACGGTCACCGTCCCCGAACTCGGCACCCTGCGCGCCGAGTCGCCGCCCGTCGTGGTCCTCACCTCGAACCGGACCCGTGAAGTGCACGACGCACTGAAGCGGCGCTGCCTCTACCACTGGTTCGACCATCCCGGCTTCGCCCGCGAACTCGCCATCGTACGAGGGCGGTTGCCGGGTGTGACGGCACGGCTCGCCGAGCAGGTGACCGGCCTCGTACAGGCGCTGCGCGCGGAGGATCTGGTGAAGCCGCCCGGGGTCGCGGAGACGATCGACTGGGCGGAGGCACTGGACGCGCTCGGCGCCACGGAGGTCGACGCGGAGCTGGCGGTGGCCACGCTGGGGTCGGTGCTGAAGTACCGGGAGGACCTGGAGCGGGCCCGCGGTCTCGATCTGACGGCGCTGCTCGCGGTGCGGGGCGCGTGAGGCGCATGCGATGCGTGAGACGTGCGGGGAGCGGGGCGTGAGGTGACCGGGACGGAGCGCGGGGCCGACGTCGAGGAGCGCGCCGGGGCGGCCGTCGACGTGCCCGCCGTCCTGGTCGGCTTCGCCCGTGCCCTGCGCGCCGCGGGGGTCGAGGCGGGGCCCGACCGCGTACAGGCCTTCCTCGGCGCGCTCGACGTACTGCGGCCCGGGATGCGGTCCGACGTGTACTGGTCGGGGCGGCTCACGCTGTGCGGCAGCCGGGACGATCTGGAGCGGTACGACCGGGTGTTCGCCGCCTACTTCGGGGGCTCGGCGTCCGAGGCCCGGGCGATGCGGGCCGCTCCCCCGCCGCGGCTGCGGATGACCGTACGGGACGCCGGGCCCGCCCCCCGTGCGCAGGTCGAGGGCGAGCGGGACGCCGTGCCCACGGCGGTCCTCGCGAGTGCCGCCGAGGTGCTGCGGCACCGGGACTTCGCCGGGCTCACCGATGCCGAACGGGGTCAACTCCGGCGGCTGCTGGCCGCGTTCGCGCTGCGGGGCGAGCTCCGGCGTACCGCCCGGCTGCGGCCCGCCAGACGCGGGGTCGTCGATCCGCGACGCACTGTGCGGGAGGTGCTGCGGCGCGGCGGCGAGCCCGCGCCGCCCCGGATGCGGGCACGGGCCGAGCGACCGCGCCGGGTGGTGCTGCTGGTGGACGTCAGCGGCTCGATGTCCGCGTACGCGGACGCGCTGCTGCGGTTCGCACACGCCGCCGCGCATGCCGGGCCGTACGGCGGCCGGGCTCGTACGGAGGTGTTCACGATCGGTACGCGGCTGACCCGGGTGACCCGTGAGCTGACCCACCGCGATCCCGAGGCCGCGATGGCCGCGGTCGCGGCGGCCGTGCCGGACTGGCGGGGCGGTACCCGGCTCGGCGAACTGCTGCGGGGCTTCCTCGACCGGTGGGGGCAGCGCGGTATGGCGCGCGGCGCGGTGGTCGTCGTGCTGTCGGACGGCTGGGAGCGTGGCGATCCCGAACTGCTCGCGGCCCAGATGCGACGCTTGCACCGGCTGGCGCACCGGGTGATCTGGGCCAATCCGCGCAAGGCCCGTCCCGGCTACGCGCCCCTGGCCGCCGGTATGGCGGCGGCGCTGCCGAGCGTTGACTCATTCGTCGAGGGACACAGCCTGGCCGCGCTGGAACGTCTGGCGGCGGTGGTGAGAGGAGCGGGCGATGCGTGAGATCCTCCCGGCGCTCGGCCGGTGGTACGCGGAGGGCTCCCCCTTCGGTCTCGCCACGGTCGTCGCCGTCAGCCGGAGCGCGCCACGGGATCCGGGCGCCTCCATGGCCGTCGGCCCCGGTGACGAGGTCGTGGGCAGCGTGTCCGGCGGTTGTGTAGAGGGGGCGGTGTTCGAGCTGGCCCAGGACGTGGTGGAGTCCGGCGAGGCACGGCTCGAAACCTTCGGGTACAGCGACGAGGACGCCTTCGCCGTCGGTCTGACCTGCGGCGGGGAGATCACCCTCCTCGTACGGCCCGTCACCGCCGCCCTCGATCCGTCCTTCGGGGCGGTCGTTGAGTCGGTCGCCGCAGGCCGCCCGGTGACCGTGGCCACGGTGATCGACGGCCCTGCTCGGCGCGGCGCGACCCTCGCCGTCTGGGAGGACGAGGTGTCGGGCACGCTCGGCACGACGGGCCTGGATGTGGCGGTGACCGCCGACGCGCGGGGCGAACTGGCCCTGGGCGCCACGGGACAGCGGCACTACGGCCCGCGCGGCGAACGGCGCGAGGACGCCGTGACGGTCTTCCTGCACTCCTTCGCTCCCCCACCGCGCATGCTGGTCTTCGGGGCGATCGACTACGCGGCCGCCGTGGCCCGCATCGGCGCCTTCCTCGGCTACCGGGTGACCGTGTGCGACGCCCGGCCCGTCTTCGCCACCCCGAAACGCTTCCCGGCGGGCGTGGAGGTCGTCGTCGAATGGCCGCACCGCTATCTGCACGCCACCCCGACCGACGAACGCACGGTGATCTGTGTCCTCACCCACGACCCCAAGTTCGACGTGCCGCTCCTGGAGGAGGCGCTGCGCCGGCCGGCCGCGTACATCGGGGCCATGGGCAGCCGTCGTACGCACGACGACCGGATGAAACGGCTGCGGGACGGCGGACTCGGCGAGGCCGAACTGGCCCGGCTGCGCTCGCCGGTCGGCCTCGACCTCGGAGCACGTACGCCCGAGGAGGTGGCCGTGTCCGTCGCCGCCGAGATCGTCGCCCTGCGCTGGGGCGGCAGCGGCGCACCACTGACGGCGACGGCCGGGGAGATCCACCCGCGGGAGCAGTGACGAGCCACGGCCGTCGCGGCGGCCCCGGTCGCCCTGCGCCTCAGTCGTCGTGTCAGGAGTCGGCGTGTCAGGTCTCGTCGTGGAAGTCGGCGATGATCGCTTCGAGGTGGCGCAGGGCCGTGGTCACTCGGGCCGGGTCCTCCTGGAAGAAGGGGTCGTCGAGTACGGGCAGTGATCCGGCGAGCGCCCAGCCGCGTCCGCGTGCCCAGGTGGCGTCGTCGTCGCCGAGTGCCTCGCGGAAGGTGCCGCGTGCCGTGTCGGGCAGGAACTTCCATGCGGGCAGCACGTCGACGGCGGGGTCGCCGACGCCGAGCGTGCCGAAGTCGATGACCGCGCTGAGGTGGCCGTCGACGGACAGCAGGTTGCCGGTAGCGAGGTCGCCGTGGAACCACACCGGCGGTCCGTCCCAGGCGGGCGCCGCGAGCGCCGCGTCCCACACAGCCGTCACCGCGTCGGTGTCGACCACGCCCTTGAGCTTGGCGATCTTCGGCCGGACCAGGGCGTCGGCGGCCAGCGAGTCGCGTTCGTCGCCCATGGGCACCCCGCGAAACGCGTTGCTCCACTGCGGTCCAGGGCCGTCGGTGGCGTCGATCTTCCGCAACGCCCTGATGAACTCGGCCAGTTGTCCGGCCGCTCGCACCGGATCCGCGAGCCCCTCGGTGGTCGCCGTCTCGCCCTCCAGCCACCGGTAGACCGACCAGGGGAAGGGGTAGCCCTCCCCCGGCGCCCCCGCCGCGAGCGGTTCGGACACCGTCAGCGGCAGATGCGGGGCGAGCAGCGGCAGCCAGCGGTGCTCCCGCTCGACCTGCCCGACCCAGCGCGGGTAGCGGGGCAGCCGTACGGACAGGACGTTGCCGAGCCGGAACGTCGCGTTGTCCATCCCTGACCGGGGCACCGGCGAGATCGGGAGTTCAGCCCACTGCGGGAACTGGGCGGCGAGCAGACGGCGGACGAGGTCGGCGTCGATGGTCACGTCGTCGTGGGCATGCGGGTCACCGGATGACAAGGGTCAACTCCTGGATGCGGACCGGGAAGCGGCCGACCCATCCCATCCGCCGGACCATGCACCGTCCACTGATTTTCTGCCCGCCCGTCCGCCGCCCGAGCCGTCAGCCGTCAGCCGTCAGCCGTCAGCCGTCAGCCGTCAGCCGTCAGCCGTCAGCCGATCGTCGGGGCGGCAGCCGGTGGAGTCGTACGTCGACGAGCTCGCCGTCCTTCACCGACACCGTCATGTACGTGCAGTGCGGCTGGCGTCGGCGGTCGGTGGGCGAGCCCGGGTTGAGGAGGCGCAGGCCGGTCGGGGCCGTGGTGTCCCAAGGGATGTGGCTGTGGCCGAAGACCAGGACGTCGAGGTCCGGGAAGCGGGCGGCGCAGCGCGTCTCGCGGCCTTGGGCGGCGCCCGTCTCGTGGACGACTCCGACGCGCAGGCCGTCCAGGTCCGCCCGGGCGATCTCGGGGAGGCGGGTCCTCAGCTCGGGGCCGTCGTTGTTGCCGTACACACCGATGAACCGGTTCGAGCGGCTCTCCAGGAGGTCGAGGGTGGCGGTGTCCACCCAGTCGCCGGCGTGGATCACGACGTCGGCGCGCGGGAGTTCGGCGAGGAGTGGCGCGGGGAGTTCCTTGGCGCGCTTGGGGAGGTGAGTGTCGGACATCAGGAGGAGGCGCACGTGATCAGCCTAGGACGGGCGGTTCTGTCACGGGCGGCTCGGTCACGGCGAGCTCGGCCCACACCTGTTTGCCGCCGCTGACCGGGACCGTTCCCCAGGTCGCGGAGAGTGCCTCGACCAGGAGGATGCCACGGCCGCCCGTGGCCTCCCAGCCGATGCTGGTGGGCTTGATGGGCGTACGCGGCGAGGCGTCGGCGACGGCGATCCGCAGGCGATCGTTGATGAGGGTGAGGTCGAGGCGGACCTGGCCGTCGGTGTGCACGAGGGCGTTGGTGACGAGTTCGGAGACGACCAGGAGGATGGCGTCGGACTCCTCCATGACACCCCAGACGCGCAGGGTGCGCCGGGTGAAGCGGCGGGCGTGGCGGACTGCTTCCGGTACGCGCCACACGGTCCAGCTCTCGCGCAGCGGCCTCAGATCGAGTCCGTCGTAGCGCATGAGGAGCAGGGCCACGTCGTCGCTGCGGTTGGCGCCCGCGAGCAGGGCGTCGGCGACGAGTCCGAGGTGGGCGGGGTCGGCGGCGGACAGTTCGTCGGCCAGCCGGTTCAGGCCGTCCTCCATCTCGAGCTCGGAGGACTCGACCAGGCCGTCGGTGGTGAGGGCCACGATGGTGCCGGGCCGCAGCGGCAGCGGGCTCATCGGGAAGTCGGCCTGGGTGATGACGCCGAGCGGTGGTCCGCCCTCGGTGACGACGATCTCGGTGGTGCCGTCCGGGTGGCGCAGGACGGGCGGCAGGTGTCCGGCGCGTACGCACCAGGCCGTGCCCTCCGCCATGTCGACGTCGACGTAGCAGCAGGTGGCGAAGAGGTCGGTCTCCATGTCCATGAGCAGCCGGTTGGCGTGCGAGACGACCACGTCCGGCGGGTGGCCCTCGACGGCGTACGCGCGTAGCGCGGTGCGCATCTGGCCCATCAGGGTGGCCGCCTGGGCGTTGTGCCCCTGGACGTCGCCGATGACGAGGGCGACATGGCTGTCGGGCAGCGGGATCACGTCGTACCAGTCGCCGCCGACCTCCAGGCCCGCCGTGGTGGGCAGGTAGCGGGCCACGGCCTCCGCGCCCGGCAGGGGCGGCAGTCTGCGCGGGAGGAGGGTCCGCTGGAGCATTCCGACGAGTTCGTGTTCGGCGTCGAAGGCGTGGGCACGCATGAGGGCCTGGCCCGCGAGACCGGCGGAGGCGGTGAGAAGGGCGCGCTCGTCGGGGCCGAAGTCGTGCGGGGTGTCCCAGCCGATGAGGCAGGCGCCGGCCATTCGGCCGCTGCCGGCCGGCAGCGGGAGGATGGCGAGGCCGCCGGGGCCGACCTCGGCGAGCGTGGCCTCCAGCGGGGTTCCGGCCGGCCAGATGGCCGCACGTCCGTCGCGCAGGGCTGCCGCGAGGGTCGGCATGGTGCGTACGGGCGCGTCGGGCCACTCCGAGCGCCACTCCGAGCGCCAGACCTCGGGCCAGGCCTCCGGCTCGGGCGGGTCCAGGACGGTGACGACGAGGCGGTCGCCCTCCAGCTCGGCCAGGGCGATCCGGTCCGCCTTGAGGGGCCGGCGCAGGGCGGTGACGACGGCCTGGCTGACGTCGTGGACGGTGCCCGCGGTGGCGAGGGCCGCGGCGAGGCGCTGGACGCGGGCGACCTCGTTGCCGCCGGAGCGCAGCTTGGAGGCGTCCGCGACGGTGCCCACCAGCCGGGACGGGCGTCCGTCGGCGGCCGGCAGCAGTCGCGCGCGCAGCCTGAGCCACCGCTGGTCGCCCGAGGGCTGGAGGATACGGAACTCCAGCTCGCGCTCGCCGACGGACATGTGGTCGGACTCCACCACGGACATCAGCGAGGGCAGGTCCTCCGGCACGGTCATGCCCAGCAGGGTCTCGACCTTGCCGTCGAACTCGTCGGGGGCGAGCCCGAACAGCTCCAGCATCTCGTCGTCGACCTCGACGCGCCCGGTGTCCATGGCCAGGCTGAAGGAACTGCTGGGCAGGTCCTCGGAGTCCGCGGATCCGGTGGAGGGCGGGAAGGAGACGGCCTCGGCGAGCAGTTCGAGACAGACCCGGTCCTCTGTGTCGAAGCCGCCCGGGTTCTCGTTCACGGCGACCAGACAGCCGCCGCCGCGCGGGTCCGGGGGCAGCGGCAGGGCGGCCAGCCAGAAGTCCCCCGCGGGCATCGGGCGGGCACCGGGACGCACGGCGAGCTCCTCGGCGCTGAGCCACAGGGGCCGGCCGATCCGGTAGGCGTCCGCCGCGGGCGAGCCGCCGGAGAGCGGGTAGCTGTCGCGCAGCCCGTAGAGGGACCGGGGCACGCCCGCCGCCTCGATCAGACACAGTTGGTCACCGCTGTCGCCCGGCGCGTAGACGGTGGCGAGCGTCGCGCCACCGAACACCAGTGCCTGTTCGAGCACGCTCCGTAGTCGTTCGGGGGCCCCGAGGTCCGCGTGAAGCGTCTTGAGGGCAAGTTCGGTACGCAGCGTTCTCGTTCTGCGTTCCGCAGCGCCCTCACTGACCACGTCCGCAATTACAGCGCTTCCGGGACTGCGGCGCAGCCCCTGTGACCGTACGGAGGCAGGTCATGGGTCCGGCGGGACCCGGAAGCGGGGCCTCCGGGCGGCCCCGCCGGTCCATATGTATCCGTATATCTAGGGGCACGTCGTATGGGAGGTAACGTCCGGGATCAGTTTGCGCCAGCGGTCCCGGTCGACCGAAAGCCCCACCACATCGCAGATGTGGCGTGTCACCCGTCCGGCGTCGAGGTCCCAGAGCTGGACCGTCCCGTCCGAGTCCGCGACGGCCAGGGAGGTGCCGTCGGTGTCCACGACGATCCCGTAGACCGTTCCCGGCCGAAAGAGACCGAACGCGACTCGACCCGTGCATTCCTCACGGTCACCTCGTGACAGCCGTGACTGTCCGGGCTCCCGACTGGGTGGAAGGCTCGGCAGCCGTCGAGGGGAATGCGATGGACGAGCGGTACGAGGTCTACGCGCTGGCCGACAGGTTCTTCTACGAGACACCGGACCGGCTGACCGGAGAGGGGCGCGGCGAAGCGCCCGGCTACGAGACGGCACGGCGGGCGGTGCCCGAGGGGTGGCGGGCGGCCCGCATGGGGGACTGGCTGACGATGACCCCCGTCGATGGGGAGGGCAGGCCACGGTCCGGCCCGGTCCAGGGCTGGAAGATCCACGCCTCGGCCACCCGGGAGAACGCGGAGCGCATCGCGGCGACTGTCTGGGACTACTGCGTGCCTCGGCTGATCCCCTTCAAGTTCGTGCCGGGTCCGCATCTGCTGCATCTGCGGAACGTCAAGTACGCGGCGCGCGACACGAGCGGCAAGTTCGTCACCGTCTATCCGGCGGACGAGGTCCAACTCCAGGTCGTGCTGGAGGAGTTGGGCGCGCTCCTGAAGGGTCTCGAAGGGCCGTACATCCTCACCGACCTGCGCTGGAACGACGGTCCGCTGTATGTGCGCTACGGGGCGTTCGCGCGGTCGTTCGTCGTCGACGAGCGCGGGAGGCTGGTGCCCGCGGTGACTGACGGCGAGGGCCGGCTCGTGCCGGACCGGCGGGCGCCCTCCTTCCAGGTGCCGGAGTGGGTGACCCTGCCCGCGTTCCTCGAACCGCAGCTCGCCGCGCGGAACACGACGACGGTCGGCGAACTGCCGTACCGCATCGAGAAGGCGCTGCACTTCTCCAACGGCGGTGGCGTGTATTCAGGGGTCGACACCCGCGACGGAAGCAAGGTCGTCCTCAAGGAGGGCCGGCCGCACGCGGGGCTCGCCGCCGACGGGGCGGACGCCGTGGCCCGGCTCGCCCGGGAGAAGTACGCCCTGGAGCGGGTGTCCGGACTCAGTGTCGTGCCCGAGGTGCGCGACTGGTTCCCGCTCGGCGAGCACCGCTTCCTCGTCATGGACTTCCTGGAGGGCCGGCCACTCAACTCCTTCTTCGCCGAACGCCATCCGCTGCTCACCGCCGACCCGGACCCCGCCGCCGTGACCGACTACACGGCCTGGGCGCTGCGCGTTCACGGGCTGGTCGAGGAGGCGGTCGAGGCGGTGCACGCGCGTGGCATCGCCTTCAACGACCTCCATATGTTCAACATCATGGTCTCCCCCGACGAACAGTCGGTCGCGCTCCTCGACTTCGAGGCGGCGGCGCCGATCGAGGAGGGCGGTCGCCAAGTCGTCGCCCACCCGGGGTTCTTCGCACCGCCAGACCGGACGGGCGCGGACGTGGACCGGTACGCGCTGGCGTGTCTGCGGCTCGCGATGTTCATGCCGGTCACCACGCTGTTCGTGATGGACCGCGCGAAGGCGGCGCACCTCGCCGAGGTCATCACAGACCAATTCCCGGACGTGCCAAGGGAGTTCCTGGCCGAGGCGGTCGCCGAGATCACCCGGGGCCCGGCATCGCGCACGGCCGATTCGACTTCCACGTCCACTGCCGCCGCGACGCCGTCTTCCTCCGCCACCGTTTCGCCGTCCTCCGCGGCCGTCCTGCCGTCCCCCGCGACCGCCTCGCCGTACGCCGCACTCGCCGACCCCGGTGACTGGCCGTACAGCCGCGACTCGATGGTCAAGGCGATCCTCGCCTCTGCCACACCGGAGCGCGACGACCGGCTCTTCCCCGGCGACATCGCCCAGTTCTCCGACGGCGGCGGACTCGGGCTCGCCTACGGGGCGGCGGGCGTGCTGTACGCCCTGGCCCAGACCGGCGCGGACCGGTACGAGGAGGGCGAGCGCTGGCTGCTCGACCACACCGACCCGGTGCCGACGGGAACGCCGCTCGGCCTGTACGACGGTCTCGCGGGCGTGGCGTACGTCCTCGACCTGCTCGGGCACCGGCAGCGGGCGCTGGACCTCGTCGACACCGTGCTCAAGGAGAAGTGGCGGAAGCTGTCCTCCGACCTGAAGGGCGGGCTCGCCGGACTCGGCCTGGTGCTCGACCGGCTGGCACGTACGACCGGGGAGCCGGAGCTGGACCTGCGGGCGGCCGAGGTGGCCCGCATCCTCCGGGAACGGCTGGCCGAGCCCGGGCCTAAGAAGCGCCGGGCCGGACTCCTCCGCGGCGCGAGCGGGCCCGCGCTGTTCCTGCTGCGCCGGTACGAGTCGACCGGTGATCCCGAGCTGCTGACGTCGGCCGCCGAGGCGCTGCGGCGGGACCTGGAGTGCTGCGTCGTCCAGCACGGCGGCGGCCTGGAGGTCGACGAGGGCCGACGCACCATGCCCTACGTCGGCGACGGCAGCGCCGGAATCGGCCTGGTCATCGACGACTACCTGGCGCATGCGGAGGGCGGCCGGAGCGAGGACAGCGGAGACGGGTACGGCCGGGGCGAGGTCGGCCGGCGCGCGAACGGCCAAGTCACGCACGGCCAAGTCGCGAACGGCCTGGTCACGTACGGCCAAGTCACCCACGGCTCGGACGAGTTCGAGCGAGCTCGCTCGCAGATCGTGACCGCCGCCACCTCGCGCTTCTACGCGCAGCCCGGGCTGTTCCAGGGCCGGGCAGGCATGATCCTCCACCTGAGCCGCACCGGCGCCGACCCCGGGCAGGTGGCCGCGCAGATCGCCGGGCTCGGCTGGTTCGCGATGCCCTACCAGGGCCAACTGGCCTTCCCCGGGCACCAGATGATGCGCCTCTCCATGGACCTGGGCACCGGAACGGCAGGGTGCCTGCTGGCGCTCGGCGCCGCCCTCGACGGCGAGGCCCTCGCCCATCTGCCGTTCCTCCCGCCGCCTCCACGGCGGCCCTGATACGCGGTTCCGCCGTCCGGCGGAGTCGTGACACCAAACCCCGTCCCCACAGGGCGACTTCACAGAGAAAAGGACATCACCATGGCACTTCTCGACCTGCAGACGATGGAATCCGACGAGCAGACGGACGGCGGCGCGAACAGCACCCTCAGCCTGCTCTCGTGCATCAGCGCGGCCAGCGTCACCCTGTGTCTCTGACAGCACCGCGTTCTCACGGCTCCGGGCGGTTCCCGACCCCCAGTGGGGAGGGGCCGCCCGGGGCCTCGCACGGCGGTGCGCTGTTGCGGGCGGCGACCCGGCACAGTGGCATCCGCTGTGCGACCCTCACCTTCCTGTCCCTGGCCGGGACGGCGGCGGGCCTGCTGCTGCCAGCCGCGCTGGGCCGGGCGCTCGACGCGCTGCTGGCGGATCCCTCGGCGGATCCGTCCCGGGCCACCAACTGGGTGCTGTACTGCACCGCCCTGGTACTGGTGCTCGCCGTGCTCGACGCCTGCGAGACGGTACTGGGCGCGACCACGAACGCCCGCGCCACGGCGTGGCTGCGCGAGCGGCTCACGGGGCATGTCCTGGGCGCCGGTCCCCGGGCCGGGCACCGGTTCGGGCCGGGTGAACTCGTCGCACGCCTCGTCGGCAACGCAGCGCAGGCCGGAACGGCCCCCGCCACACTCGCCGGCCTCTTCGCCGCGCTGGCCGCTCCGCTCGGGGCGGTCGTGGCGCTCTGGCTGATCGATCCCCGGCTGGCACTCGTGTTCCTGGGCGGGGTACCCGTCGTCGTGGCGGTGCTCCGGGCCTTCGCCCGCAACTCCTCGCGGTGCGTGGCGCGTTACCAGGACGCACAGGGGCGGATCGCGGGCGCGCTGGCGGAGGCGATCGGCGGCGCACGCACCATCGCGGCGGGCGGTACCGCCGACAAGGAGGTGGCGCGCATCCTGCGGCCACTGCCCGAACTGTCCCGCGAGGGCCACCGGATGTGGCGAGTCCAGGGGCGTGCCGCCGCACAGGCCGTCGGGGTGGCACCGCTGCTGCAGATCGCGGTGCTGGCCACGGCCGGGCTGCTGCTCACCCAACACCGGCTCTCCGTCGGTGAGTTGCTCGCCGCCTCCCGGTACGCCGTACTGGCGACCGGCGTCGGCGTGCTCGTCGGCCGACTCGGCGGGCTGATCGAGGCCCGGGCTTCGGCACGCCGACTCGGTGAGGTGCTGGACGAGCCGGAGACCACGTACGGAACGTGCCATCTCCCGCCGGGACAGGGGCAGTTGGAGCTGCGCACGGTGACCGCCCGGAACCGCGGGGGCCGTACCGTGCTGGACGGTGTCGATCTCGTCGTGCCCGGCGGCACCACACTGGCCGTCGTCGGGCGCTCGGGTGCGGGCAAGTCCCTGCTGGCCGCGCTCGCCGGGCGACTGGCCGACCCGGACTCCGGCGAGGTGCTCCTCGACGGGGTACCGCTGCGCGAACTGGACCGACCCACACTGCGGCGCGCGATCGGTTACGCCTTCGAACGCCCCGCCCTGCTCGGTGAGACCATCGAGGACACGATCGGCTTCGGCCACCCTCAACCGCCCCCGGACCGGATACGGGAGGCCGCCCGTACCGCCCGCGCCGACGACTTCGTACGCCGTCTCCCGCACGGTTACGCGACCCCCTGCGCCGCGGCTCCGCTGTCGGGCGGTGAGGCCCAACGCCTCGGTCTGGCAAGGGCGTTCGCACGCGGCGGGCGGCTGCTGATCCTGGACGACGCGTTGTCGAGCCTCGACACGGTGACGGAACACCACGTCACGGAGGCGCTTTTCCGGCGCATGCCAGGGTACGGCCGCCTGGTCGTCGCCCACCGGGCATCGACCGCGGCACGGGCGGACTCGGTGGCCTGGCTGGACGGCGGGCGCGTACGAGACGTCGGGCGGCACGCGGAGTTGTGGGCGCAGCCCGAGTACCGGGCCGTGTTCGGGAGCGATGCGAGCGACGAGGCCGACCGCACGGGCGACGCGTCGCCTGACGGCGAGCGGAACGGGGGGATTCCGTGATCGGCGACCCGCCTGCCGACCTGCCGCCCGGAGGCGAGCCGCCCCCTGGCGCCCGGCGCTCCGGCCCCACCACCTCGGAAAGGCACAACAGCGTCCACCGGCGCGGGCTCCGTTTCCTGCGGGCCAGGCGGCGCGTGGTCGGGCGGCTCGCGGCCTGGTCGGTACTGGAGACGGCTCAGACCTTCCTCACCGGGTACGCGCTGGCGCGGGCCCTCGACGCCGGGTTCCTGGCCGGTCGAGTGAACGTCGGGCTCGGCTGGCTCGCGGCGGCCGCCGTCGCCGTGGTCGTCGGGGCGTACGGGACCGGGCGGGTCTACGGGGCCGTGGCCGCGCTGGTCGAGCCGTTGCGGGACCGGCTCGTGCGGCACGTGGTCGAGCGGGGGGTGCGGGACGCGGACCGGGGCGCACTGTCCCGGCTCACCCAGCAGGTGGAGATCGCCCGGGACACCTTCGCCGGACTCGTGATGGTGTCGCGCTCGTTCGTGTTCACCGCCGCCGGCGCCCTGATCGGCCTCTTCTCGCTCGCGCCGCCGCTGCTGCTCGTAGTGGCGCCGCCGCTCGCCGCCGGTGTGGCCCTGTTCGCCCTGACCCTGCGGCCACTGACCCGCCGTCAGGAGGCGTTCCTCGTGGCCGACGAGGAACTCGCCGCCCAACTGGGCGCGGTCTGCCCGGGGTTGAGGGACATCACGGCCGCCGGTGCCGAGGACGAAGTCGCCGCCGACGCGGGGACACGCATCGCGGCCGAGCAGTTCGCCGCGCGGTCCCTGGCCCGCTGGGGCGTCCTGCGGGTAGTGGCCCTCGCGATCGGCGGACAGCTCCCGATCGTCCTCCTGCTCGCGACCGCACCCTGGCTCCTCACCCACGGGGTCACACCCGGCGCGTTGGTGGGCGCCCTCGCCTATGTCACGCAGTCCCTGCTCCCGGCCCTCCAGAACCTGATCCACGGCCTGGGCACGAGCGGCTCCAGGCTGGCGGTCGTCCTCCGCCGGCTCGCACCGGACACTCCGGCACCCACGGACGCCCCCGCGCCTGCCCCCTGTCCAGACACGACATCCGCAGCGGGCTCCGCGCCGCCCGGCCCTCCCGCCGCCGTCACCCTCTCCTCCCTCACCTTCGCCTACGGCCCCGCCAGCGAGCCGGTGATCGACGGCCTCGACCTGGCCGTCCCCCACGGCACCCATCTGGCGATCGTCGGCCCCAGCGGCATCGGCAAGTCCACGCTCACCGCCCTCATGGCCGGGCTCCTCGCACCGACCGGGGGCTCCGTCGACATACGCCCGGCGCCCGACCTCCCCGCCCCCGACCGCCCCGGGCACCCCGTCCGCGTACTGATCCCGCAGGAGGCGTACGTCTTCACGGGCACGTTCGCCGAGAACCTCGGCCAGCTGCGGTCGGCCCCCGTGCCCGATCGGGAGCTGCTGGCCGCGGCCGAGGCCCTCGGGCTGAGCCCACTGCTCGACCGGCTGGGCGGGCCGACGGCCGAGGTCGACCCGAGAGCGCTGTCCTCAGGTGAGCGTCAGCTCATCGCGCTGACCCGCGCCTACCTCGCGCGGGCCTCACTCGCCCTGCTCGACGAGGCGACCTGTCACCTGGACGCGGCGGCCGAGGAGCGCGTGGAGCGCGCCTTCGCCCGGCGGGGCGGCACCCTCGTGGTCGTGGCGCACCGCATCAGCTCCGCCCTCCGCGCCGACCGGGTGCTGGTCATGGACGGCCGACGGACCGCGTACGGCAGCCACGAGGAACTGATGGAGCGGTCCCCGCTCTACCGCGACCTGGTCGGCGCCTGGTCGCCGAGCAGCGGAACCCCGGCCGCTCCGGCCGCTCACCGACCGGAGTGGTCACACCCAGCCCTCCCCCTGCGAGATCCGGATGGCGTCGACGCGGTTGCGGGCGCCGGTCTTCCGCGTGATCGCCGCCATGTAGTTGCGTACGGTCCCGTTGGACAGATGGAGGCTTCCGGCGATCTCCGAGATGGAGGCACCCTCGGCGGCCAGTGACAGCACACTCAGCTCCCTGCTGGTCAGCGGCATCCGGGCGGCCCTGAGGAAGCCGAAGCCGAGCGAGTCGTCGACGAAGCGTTCGCCCGCTGCCACCCGCCGTATCGCGGAGACCAGCCGCTCCGGCGAGCCCTCCTTGTCGACGTAGCCGAGCGCCCCGGCGTCGAACGCGCGCCGCAGGAGACCGGGTCTTCGCGCCGTGGCCAGCACCAGCAGGCGAGGGTCCGTCGTGCCCCGCCCGCACAGGTCGCCGAGCGGCGGCATCTCGTGCGAGTCGACGCGTTCGAGATCCGCCGCGCAGACGTCGGGCCGCAGCGATCGGGCGCTCCCGGACGCACCGCGCCACTCGGCGTCGAACACCGTCAAGTCGGACACACGGCGCAGCCACTCCGCCAGGACCGACCGCACCAGACACACGTCGTGCACCAACAGCACCCGGATCACGTCCGTCCCTTCCGCCCTCCGCCTGCAGATTCCTTCGTGCTCTGCGCGTGTGCCCAATGACAGGCGCGTCCCACTTCTCTCCTGTCCCGGGCGTGAAGAACCGGCCATGGTCGGTGACCGAGGCACTCGGGGCTCCCTCGCCGTGCGGGAACCGCCCTCCCGGGGGAGCCTTGTGCCCTGGGCTCCTTCGCGTGTCCGTGGGAGGAGGTGGTCGGCGTGTCCGACTGGCACGTGTCCGGGCAGGGACGGGACGCCGCCCCGCCGCCGGTCGGCCGGCCGCTGCTGTCGCTGACGCTCGCCGCGCTCATGGACGACGTGCACGCGCACTCGGGCGCGGTGTATCTGCTGACCCCCGGCGAGCCGGTCCTTGAGATGGCGGTGATGGCCGGGCTGCCCAGGGCCTTCGCGGCGCCCTGGGAGCGGGTGGGCCTGAGCGCGCCGATCCCGGTGGCGGAGGCGGCGCGCGACCGGCGGCTCGTGTGGGTGAGCGGTGAGGAGGACATGGCCCGCCACTATCCGCGGATCGCCGTCGTCCTGCCGTACCCGTTCGCGCTGGCCGCGCTGCCGGTGGCGACCGACCGGGCCACCTACGGGGCGGTCTTCGTGACCTGGCCCGGCTCGCACCCCCCGGAGCTGTCCGACCGGGAGCGGGACCATCTCATCGCCGCCTGTGACCGGCTCGCGCTGCGCCTGGAGCGGGCCGTCGAGGAGGGCCGGCCGATTCATCCCGAGCCCGATCTGATCGCCCCGGCGTCAGTGGCGACCGTGGCCGGAACACTCGGCGCGGTGGAGGCGGTGCGGATGGTGGCGCGGCTGCCGTACGGGCTCTGCGCGCTCGATCTGCACGGCCGGATCAGCTTCGCCAACGCGGCGGCGGCCGACCTGCTCGGCCTGCCGGTCAGCGGGCTGCTCGGCACCCAGCTGTGGGCGACCGTGCCGTGGCTCAACGATCCGGTCTACGAGGACCGCTACCGGGCCGCGCTGCTCAGCCAGCAGGCGACGTCGTTCGTGGCGCTCCGGCCGCCCTCGGACTGGCTGTCGTTCCGGCTCTATCCCAGTACGAACGGGCTGAGCCTGCGCATCACCCGGGCGCGGGCCGTGGCGCGGGAGGGCCCTGCGGGCTTCCGGCACGCCGACACCGGCACGCGCCTCGTGACCATCTCGCAGGTGCTGAGCCTGGCCGGAGCGCTCACCGAGGCGGTGGGTGTGCAGGACGTGGTGCAGCTGGTCGCGGACGAGATCGCGCCCGCGGTCGGCAGCCAGGCGCTGGTGCTCCTCGGCTCCCAGGCGGGCCGGCTGCACGTCCTCGGGCACCGCGGCTATCCGGATCCACATGTCGTGGAGCGCTTCGACGGGATGCCGCTGACCGACCAGACACCCGGGGCGCACGCGCTGAGAAGCGGTGTGCCGACCTTCTTCGACTCGCGTCAGCAGTTGGAGCGCCTGTACCCGGCGCGAAACGCCACGCCCGACGGCATGGCGGCCTGGGCGTTCCTGCCGCTCATCGCGTCCGGGCGGCCGGTGGGCACCTGTGTCCTCGCCTACGCCGACCCGCATCCCTTCCCGGCCGACGAGCGCGCCGTGCTGACCAGCCTCAGCGGGCTGATCGCGCAGGCGCTGGAACGGGCCCGTCTCTACGACGCCAAGCACCAGCTGGCGCACGGTCTGCAGGCCGCGCTGCTGCCGCACTCGCTGCCGTCCCTGCCCGGCATCGAGGCGGCTGCCCGCTATCTGCCCGCGACCCAGGGCATGGAGATCGGCGGGGACTTCTACGACCTCCTGCCGACGGGCGGCGAGGGCGACACGGGCGGTCTGGCAGCGGCGGTGATCGGGGACGTGCAGGGCCACAACGTCACCGCGGCCGGCCTCATGGGCCAGATCCGTACCGCCGTACGTGCCTACACGACCGTCGGCCAGCCGCCCGGGGAGGTCATGAGCAGCACCAACCGGCTGGTGATCGACCTGGGTACGGAGCTCTTCGCGAGCTGTGTCTATCTGCGTCTGGATCCGGTGCACGGGCAGGTCGTGATGGCCCGGGCGGGGCATCCGCCGCCCCTGCTGAGAAAGCCGGACGGCAAGGTACGGGTCCTGGACCTGGCCGGCGGGCCACTGCTCGGTATCGACCCGGCCGCCACCTACCCGACCACCGACGTCGCGCTGCCGCCCGGGTCGCTGCTCGCCCTCTACACCGACGGGCTCATCGAGTCCCCCGGCGTCGACATCGAGGACGCCCTGGCCGGCCTCGCCCAACGCCTCAGCGAGATCGGCGACCGCCCCCTCGACGAGGTCGCCGACTCCCTCGTGGAACACAGCGGAACAGCAGAGCAACGGGTCGACGACGTGGCACTCCTACTGCTCCGCGCCCGCCCCACCCCGTAAACGGGGCCGCACACTTCAGGGGCGCGGGGAACCGCGCACCCCAGCCGCCACAACCCGCACCCAACACAGCCCCTCCCCAGTCGGCCCCACGCACGGAGCGGCCCGGCCCCCTGGGGGACCGAGCCGCTCCGAACCAACTGAACTGGGAAGCGCTACCGACGTACGTTCAGATCACTGGCGGTTCGTGAGACCCGACTCGTCGTCCACGCCGTTGCCGTTCTGGTCGTTGACCTGTCCGTTCTGGTCCTCGACCTGCCCGTTCTGGTCCTCGACGCCGCCGACCTGCTCCTCGCCGCCGACCTCTTCGCCGCCGACCGCGTCGCCACCGGCACCGGCCTCTTCACCAGCACCGGCTTCCTCACCGGCACCGGCCTCCTCGCCGGCGCCTGCGCCGGCACCCGCGTCGCCCGCGCCGAGCGTCGCGCCAACGGCGGCCAGCGCGGTGGTCACCGGCTGGAAGAACGTCTCGCCGCCGACGGTGCAGTCGCCGCTGCCGCCGGAGGTCAGGCCGATCGCGCTGCCGTCCGCGGTGAACAGGGAGCCGCCGCTGTCGCCGGGCTCGGCGCAGACGTTGGTCTGGATGAGCCCGGTGACCGTGCCCTCCGGGTAGTTCACGGTGGCGTTGAGGCCGGTGACCTCACCGTCGTTCAGACCGGTGGTGCTGCCCATCCGGATGACGGCCTGGCCGACAGCGGCCTCCGCGGCCTGGGTGATCTCCACCGACTGCTGGCCGGTGTTCACCGTGCTGGGTGCCTCGGTCGCCGGGTCGTCGTACTTGACGAGGGCGAAGTCGCCGTCACCGGGGAACGTGGCGGCCTCGACCGTGCCGATCGGTGCGCCTGCCTCGGAGTCCGACCACTCGGCCGCGGCGACACCGCAGTGACCCGCGGTCAGGAAGGCCGGGGAGCCGTCGTCGGCGACGACGTTGAAGCCGAGCGAGCAGCGTGCGCCGCCGCCGAAGATGGCATCGCCGCCCTCGACGAACGTCTTGAACGTGCCGGCGGACTTCTTGATGGTCGCCATGCCCGAACCGAGGGTCTGGACGGTCGACTCGAGCTGGTCCCACTTTGCGCCCGTGACGGTGCTGTCGGCGGTGACCTGGATCTTGTTCGTCCGGGGGTCGACGGCCCACGAGGTGCCGGGGATGGTCGCGTCGGCCTTCAGCGTCTGCGAGGCCGCCGTGAGTTCCTTCGTGCTGTTGTCGACCTGCTGGACGACGGCGCCTGCCTCCTCCGCCTGGACGATGATGTTGTTGTCGTCGCCCACGACGTTGATGATGAGCTGCTGCTTGCCCGAGTCGTAGTACGCACCGGCATAGGCTTCACCGAGCAGTTCGGCCAGCTGCGAGGCGAGGTCGGACGCCTCCGCGGCCTTCACCGTTCTGGGGGCGGCACCTTCCGTCGCATCGGTCTGGGACGCCATCGCGTTGGGCAGGATGAGTGCCGCCGCGCCGAGCGCCACCACGCTTCCTGCGGCTATGACGGCCTTGCGCTTGGGTATCCGCTTGTGACTCAACTTCTTGACCTCCTGGGGACTGGGGGGTCCGAGCCGCCGTCTGGCAGCTGACTGCGGGCGCCTGGATGGCTGTAGGTACGCAAGCGGTGCGTGTGGCGTTCAACGTCTTTCCTCAACTTCCTTTGCGAAAGCATGATTCGGCTGTCCCGGGTGACCCGTCGCCGATGCCGGGGAACAATGCCCGCATGACGCTGACCACCGCTGATGCGGACAAGATCCTCTCGGCGAACTTCGCTCCCTGGGTTCTCGAACTCGGCCTATCGGTCGAGGAGTTGGGAGACCGTCGGGCGCTGCTGCGACTGCCCTGGTCCGATCGGCTGGCCCGGGAGGGCGGTTCGCTGTCGGGGCAGGCCCTGATGGCCGCGGCGGACACGGCGACGGTGATCGCGGTGTCGGCGGCGCGCGGCACGTACGGGCCGATGACCACGGTCCAGCAGTCCACGTCGTTCCAGCGTGCGGTCCTGGACGCGGACGTCCTGATCGAGGCGGTCGTGACGAAACTGGGCCGCCGGACGGCCTTCGCCGACATCACGATGACCGCCGAGGGCACGGAGGAGATCGCGGCCCGCGCGAGCGCGGTGTACGCGCTGCTCGGCTGATTCGCGGTCCGCTGCCGGGCCCGGAGCCGTCCATTTCCGGGCCCGGATCCGTTCCCCGGCCGGGATCCGCCGCCCATTTCAGTTGCGGGTGACGAAAGGACGACATTCGGGCGCACCGACGGCCATTCGGGTCTATTCCCGTGATGCCATTGGAAATCCGATGCCCTCCAATGGATCCCCTATTGGATCTCGGTGTCCCGTCGGCCTACCTTCGAGGCATGGCAAAGATTCTTTTCGTAGTGACCGGTACCGACTTCTGGACCCTCGCCGACGGCACCAAGCACCCCACCGGCTTCTGGGCCGAGGAGGCCGTCGCCCCGTACAAGGCGTTCAAGGCCGCGGGGTACGAGGTCGTCGTGGCCACCCCGGGCGGCGTCGTGCCGACCGTGGACCGGGGCAGCCTGGCTCCCGAGTTCAACGGCGGCGAGGAGGGCGCCGCCGAGGTCGCCGCCGCGCTCGGCTCGTTCGCCGAGCTCCAGCACCCCATCCGTGTGGAGGACGTGGACCTGGACGAGTACGCGGCCGTCTTCTACCCCGGCGGCCACGGCCCCATGGAGGACCTCGCCGTCAACGCCGACTCGGGACGGCTCCTCACTCTCGCCCTGGAGTCCGGCAAGCCGCTCGGTGTCGTGTGCCACGCCCCGGCCGCGCTGCTGGCCGCCACGAAGGAGGACGGCGGCAACGCCTTCGCGGGCTACCGGCTGACCGGCTTCACCAACACCGAGGAGACCCAGGCCGGTTTCGCCGACAAGGCCAAGTGGCTGCTCCAGGACCGGCTGGTGGAGGCCGGCGCCGATTTCCAGGAGGGCGAGCCGTGGGCGCCGTACGTGGTCGTCGACCGCAACCTCGTCACGGGCCAGAACCCCGCCTCCTCCGCGCCGCTCGCCGCCGAGCTCCTGAAGAAGCTCGGCTGACGCCACTCCCGTAGCCCGGGGACGCCACTCCCGTAACAGAGGCCATCGGCTTGCACTCCGCCACCACGCGGTAACAGCCCGTTGGAGCCAGGGAGCGGAATCCCGGCTTCAGCAAATCTGCACATCGAATACGCACCCGGGTCACGGCACGCGACGAATCCACACAGTGGAGCGTCGCGTGCCGCGTCTTTGGCGAGGTGTGCCCGATTCGGACTCACACCCTGTGTTGCCGAAATGTGAATCACCCCGGAGGCATGTGAAGAAGTCGCCACCGAGACGTGCGCACGCCTGCACCGTTGAGTCGATCCGGCTCTCAAATGCCCTGATCACATGGGTCGTTGATTGGATGAGTGGCGCGGCAGCGTGCTTTGATCCATTGCACCGCGGGGGTCGTTCGACGGTTTCCGGTTCCGGTTTCCGGACGCCTGCGGTCGCGGCCGTCCATCTGTCCCCAGAGGGGGCCGCTCCCCCCTTGTGAATATCAATAGGAAGGGAAGTTCCATCATGAACTCCACCCCCCAGGTTGCCACCGTCGAGATCTCCGACGCTGAGCTCGACAACGTCTCCGGTGGCCTCTCGGTCAACGCGCTCGGCACCGTCACGGGCATCGTCGACGGCATCGCCCCGGTTTCCGGCCTGGTCGACACCGTCGTGGGCACCGTTGAGGGCGCGACCGGCCTGAACACCGCCCCGGTCACCGGCCTGGTCGCCGGCATCTGATCACTCTGTGATCGCATAGCGTGCCGTGAGTCCCGGAACCGCTTACCGGTTCCGGGACTCACGGATGTCGTATTTCGGAAGTTCGGATCTCATTTCTCGCAGGTGAGGGAAGACCGTGCAGTTCCGCCAACAGGCCCTCGCCAAGCTGCAGTCGCCGGAGGAGCTCGACCTCCCGGTGCGCTTCGCCCGCCCCCAGGGCTGGCTCGTGCTGTTCGTGACGGTGGTCGTCATGGCGGCCGCGTCGGTCTGGGCCGTGACGGGCTCCGTGGCGTCCACGGTGAGCGCGCCCGCCATCCTCACGCACGGGCAGGGCAGTTACCTCCTGCAGAGCCCCGTCTCCGGCCAGGTCACCGCGGTCGTCGCCGAGCAGGGCCAGCGGATCGCCGCGAACGCCCCGGTCCTCAAGGTCCGTACGGCGAAGGGCGAGACGGTCGTACGCAGTGTCGCCGCGGGCCGGGTCACCGGGCTCGCCGCCACAATCGGCGCGATCATCAGCACGGGCACGAACGTGGCCGCCGTGGAGAAGGTCGCCGACGCCGACGACCCGCTGTACGCGACGGTGTACGTGCCCGCCGAGAACGCCGCCACGATTCCCTCGGACGCCGCCGTCGACCTCACCGTCCAGTCCGCGCCGACCCAGCAGTACGGGGTGCTGCGCGGCCATGTGAAGTCGGTCGACCGCGCCGCCCAGTCGGAGCAGCAGATCGCCGCCTTCCTCGGTGACAGCCAGCTGGGCGAGCAGTTCACGAAGAAGGGCAGGCCGGTGGCCGTCCTCGTCCGGCTCGACCGTTCGTCGGACACCAAGTCCGGCTACAAGTGGTCCTCGGCGGACGGTCCGCCGTTCCGGCTGAGCTCCATGTCCGTGGCCTCCGGCTCGATCCGCCTGGAGGACCAGCGCCCGATCGATTGGCTGCTGCCGTGAGCGCGACCGACGAGACCACGACCGCGGCCGGCCGGGGGTCACAACTGCCGCCGCCCGTACGGGGCCGCCGCAAGGCCACGCCGCCCAAGCGCGTGGTTCCCAAGGGCCGGGTCAAGACCGTGCGTACGCCCACCGTCCTCCAGATGGAGGCCGTGGAGTGCGGCGCCGCCTCGCTCGCGATGGTGCTCGGGCACTACGGACGGCACATCCCGCTGGAGGAGCTGCGCATCGCCTGCGGCGTCTCACGGGACGGCTCCCGGGCCAGCAACCTCCTGAAGGCGGCGCGGAGTTACGGCCTGACCGCCAAGGGCATGCAGATGGACACGGTCGCGCTCGCCGAGGTGCGGGCTCCGGCGATCCTGTTCTGGGAGTTCAACCACTACGTCGTCTACGACGGCATGGGGCGCCGCTTCGGCCGGCGCGGTGTGCACATCAACGACCCCGGCAAGGGCCGTCGTTTCGTGCCCATGGAGGACTTCGACACCAGCTTCACCGGTGTCGTGCTGGTCCTGGAGCCGGGCCCCGACTTCAAGAAGGGCGGCCGCAAGCCCGGCGTCATGGGCGCCATGCCGGCCCGGCTGCGCGGCACGTCGGGCACGATGCCCGCCGCCGTCCTGGCGAGCCTGCTGCTGGTCGCGGTCGGCGCGGCGGTGCCCGCGCTCAGCCGTACGTACATCGACATGTTCCTGATCGGCGGGCAGACCTCGCTGCTCGGGGTGCTGTTCTCGTCGATGGGCGCGACGGTGCTGCTGACGGTCGTGCTGACCTGGCTGCAGCAGACGAACCTGCTGCGCGGCCGCATCATCTCGTCCACGCTCAGCAGCGCGAAGTTCCTCCGGCATCTGATGCGGCTGCCGGTCACCTTCTTCTCCCAGCGCAGCCCGGCCGACCTGGTGCAGCGTCTCCAGTCCAACGACGCGGTGGCCGAGACGCTGGCCCGGGACCTGGCGGCGGCGGGCGTGGACGCCGTGGTCGTCGTCCTCTACGCCGTGCTGCTCTACACGTACGATCCTCAGCTCACGGCCGTGGGCATCGGGGTCGCCCTGCTCAACATCGTGGCGATGCGCGTGGTGATCAGGCTGCGTGCGACACGTACGGCCAAGCTGCGCGCCGACAGCGCGCGGCTGACCAACACGGCGTACACAGGCCTGCAGTTGATCGAGACGATGAAGGCGACCGGCGGCGAGGAGGGCTACTTCCGCAAGTGGGCCGGACAGCACGCCACCACGCTGGAGGAGCAGCAGCGGCTCGGTGTGCCCAGTGCCTGGCTGGGTGTGGTCGCGCCGACGCTCGCGACGCTCAACAGCGCGCTGATCCTGTGGATCGGCGGTATGCGGGCCGTGGAGGGGCACATATCCGTCGGTCTGCTGGTCGCGTTCCAGGCGCTGGTGACCCGCTTCACCGCGCCGATCACCCGGCTCAACGGCGTCGCGGGCCGCATCCAGGACTTCGCGGCCGACGTGGCCCGCCTGAAGGACGTCGAGAACTTCGCGGCCGACCCGCTCTACTCGCGCCGCGGCGGGGGCGACAGCACGCGCAGGCTGCACGGCCATGTGGAGCTGGAGAACATCACGTTCGGCTACAGCCCGCTCGACAAGCCACTGCTCTCCGGCTTCTCGCTGACGGTCGGCCCGGGCCAGCAGGTCGCCCTGGTCGGCGGCTCGGGCAGCGGCAAGTCGACGGTGTCCAGGCTGATCTCGGGGCTCTACGCGCCCTGGGAGGGCGTGATCCGTATCGACGACCAGCGCCTGGAGGACATCCCGCGCGGCGCGCTCGCGGCCTCCGTCTCCTTCGTCGACCAGGACGTGTTCCTCTTCGAGGGCTCGGTCCGCGACAACATCGCGCTGTGGGACCCGTCGGTCCCGGACGAGGCCGTGGTCGCCGCGCTGGAGGACGCCGCCCTGTACGACGTGGTGATGCGCCGCCCGGGCGGCATCCAGAGCCGGGTCGAGCAGGACGGGCGGAACTTCTCCGGCGGTCAGCGTCAACGCCTGGAGATCGCGCGGGCGTTGGTGCGCAGGCCCAGCATCCTCGTGCTCGACGAGGTGACGAGCGCCCTGGACGCGGAGACCGAGCAGCTCGTCATGGACAACCTGCGCAAGCGCGGCTGCGCCTGTGTGGTGATCGCGCACCGGCTCAGCACCGTGCGCGACAGCGACGAGATCGTGGTGCTCCAGCACGGCACGATCGTGGAACGCGGGCGTCACGACGCCCTGGTGGCGGCCGGCGGCGCGTACGCCGAGCTGGTCAGGGAGCGATGAGATGACATCCGCGTACCCACAGAACCAGCAGAACCATAGCCAGAACCAGCAGTATCAAGCGCACGAGCAGCACCAACAGCCCGCCACCGAGGGCGACTACGTGCTCGGCGCGCTCGGCGGCATGGGCACCCCGGTCGACGGCTCCGGCCTCACCCGTCTGGATCTCGAAGGGCCGCACGTGCTGTGGCTGGTCGTGTCCGGTGCCATGGACCTGTTCGCGGTCGATGCCGCCCAGCAGGGCCACTGGCACCACCTCGGCCGCCTGGAAGCGGGCTCGCTGCTGCTCGGCCCGGTCGCGGGACCCCAGCACACCCTGGTCGGCAGGCCGCTGCGCGAGTGCGTACTGCGCCGGATCGCGCTGCGCGAGCTGTACCAGCCGCCGCAGACCGAGACCTGGACGTACGACGCGTACGGCAACCCCCAGTACGTCCCCCCGGCCACCAGCCCGCTGGAGTACGCCCTCTCGCTCGGTGTCGGGCGTGGCCTCGCCATCCTCTTCGAGGCGCCCCTGGTGACCGAGCGGGACGCGGCGCTCACGGACGACGACGTGCTGTGGATGCAGGTGCCGCCGGGCAGTGTGCAGTACGGCTCCCTGTACGGGGCGGAGGCCGCGGCGGACCTGCTGGTGGACCCCGCGATGTGGCAGGCGATGGTCGACCAGCAGTACCGGCTGCTGGCCACCCTCGACCGCTGGATCGAGCAGCTGGAGCGCACACACGAGACCCGCACGGCCGCGGGCATCAAGGCGGGCGAGGCGGTCCGCGCGCAGGCCGACCGGACGCTCATCGCCTCCATGTCCAAGCGCTCGGGCTCGGGTCCGGGCGCGGCGGACGCCGATGCCACGTACGCGGCCTGCCGGCTGGTCGCCCGCGCGGCCGGGATCACGCTCGCGGACCCGGCGCAGGGCGGCGCGGAGAGCGACCGGCTCGACCCCGTCGAACGGATCGCGCTGGCCTCCCGGGTCCGGGTGCGTGCCGTACGCCTCGACGGGCGTTGGTGGCGCGACAACATCGGCCCGCTCGTCGGGCACCGGGTCGCGTCCGGCGCCCCGGCCGCGCTGCTGTGGCGGCGCGGCGGATATGTGGCGGTGCATCCGTCGAGCGGTCGTGAGACACCGGTCGAGAAGGCCAACGCGGCGGAGTTCGAAGCGCGGGCCGTCATGTTCTACCGGCCGCTGCCCGAACGCCGGCTGAGCCCGCTGCGGCTGCTGCGGTTCAGCCTCCAGGGCACCGGCGGGGACATGCGCAACCTCGCGCTCAGCGGTCTGGTGACGGTGGCGCTCGGCGCGCTGGTGCCGATCGCGACCGGCAAGGTGCTCGGCGAGTTCGTGCCGAAGGCCCAGGAGAGCCTGATCGTCCAGTTCTGCCTGGCCATCATGATCGCCAGTGTGGTGTCGGCGGCCTTCATGCTGATGCAGAACCTCACCATGCTGCGGCTGGAGGGCCGGATCGAGGCCACGCTCCAACCGGCCGTGTGGGACAGGCTGTTGCGGCTGCCGACGAAGTTCTTCACTTCCCGCTCCACCGGTGAACTTGCCAGTGCGGCCATGGGAATCAGCGCGATCCGCCGGCTGATGGCGGGTGTCGGCCCGGTGGTGGTCCAGTCGGTGACGGTCGGCGCGATGAACCTCGCGCTGCTCTTCTGGTACAGCGTCCCGATGGCGCTCGCCGCGATCGGCATGCTCGTCGTGATCGCCGGGGTCTTCCTCGGGCTGGGCCTGTGGCAGGTGCGCTGGCAGCGCCGACTGGTCGTACTGAGCAACAAGCTCAACAACCAGGCGTTCCAGACCCTGCGCGGTCTGCCCAAGCTGCGGGTCGCGGCGGCGGAGAACTACGCGTACGCGGCCTGGGCGGGCGAGTTCGCGCGCAGCCGTGAACTCCAGCAGCGCGTGGGCCGGATCAAGAACCTCACGACGGTGCTGGGCGCGGTGTATCTGCCGCTCTGCTCGCTCATCATGTTCATGTTGCTGGCGGGCCCGGCGCGCGGTTCGCTGTCGGCCGCCGCGTTCCTGACGTTCAACACCTCGATGACGATGCTGCTGACCTCGGTCACCCAGGTGACGGGGGCCTTTGTGTCGATGGTCTCCGCGCTGCCGATGTTCGAGGAGATCAGGCCGGTCCTGGACGCGACGCCCGAGGTGCGGGTGGCGAGTACGCGCCCCGCCGAGCTGTCCGGAGCCATGGAGGCGAAGAAGCTCTCCTTCCGGTACACCGAGGACGGTCCGCTCGTCCTCGACGACGTGTCCTTCGCGATCCGGCCGGGCGAGTTCGTGGCGGTCGTCGGCCCCAGCGGCTGCGGCAAGTCCACCCTGCTGCGCCTGCTCATCGGCTTCGACAAGCCGGTCTCGGGCAGCGTCCTGTACGACGGCCAGGACCTGGCGGCCCTCGACCAGTCGGCCGTACGCCGTCAGTGCGGTGTGGTGCTCCAGCACGCGCAGCCCTTCACCGGGTCGATCCTGGACGTCATCTGCGGCACCGAGCCCTACACACCCGAGGAGGCGATGGCGGCCGCCGAGATGGCCGGTCTCGCCGAGGACATCAAGCGGATGCCGATGGGCCTGCACACCATCGTCTCCGGCAGCGGCGCCGTCTCCGGCGGCCAGCGTCAACGGCTGATGATCGCCCAGGCGTTGATCCGGCGCCCGCGCATCCTCTTCTTCGACGAGGCGACCAGCGCCCTCGACAACGAGACCCAGCGCACGGTCATCGAGAGCACCCGCGCCCTCAACGCCACGCGTGTGGTGATCGCGCACCGTCTGTCCACCGTCATGGACGCGGACCGCGTCATCGTGATGGAGGACGGCCGGGTCGCCCAACAGGGCCCGCCCGCCCAGCTGTTGGCGGACACGGGCGGGCGGCTGCACGAACTGGTGCGACGGCAGATGCAGTAGCCGGACGCGGCGGGGCCGACGTCAGGCGTCCTGTCCCGGGACCTCGGCTCCGGAGGGGACGCCGGCCTCGACGTACGCCCGGTACACGTCCTGCCAGGGCGCACCGGCACCCGCGTGCGGGCCGCCGGTGGAGGCTCCCCTGGTGTGCTCGTCGAGGGCGGAGAGGCACACCTCCCAGCCGGCGCCGTTGCGAGCGGCCGTGTTCTCGGCCTCCAGGACGTTGGTGAGGGTGAAGCGGGTGCGCTTCTCGTCCAGCTCCTCCAGATCGAAGTGCAGTTCGTCGCCGCCCCAGCTGAAGGAGAGGTGCCGGGGCGCATCGACCGCGAGGACCCGCCCGGTGGAGTCGTCCATGTTCGGGTCGTCGCCGAACCTGATCGTGCCGCCCTCACGCAGCTCGATCTCGACGCTGGAGGGGAACCAGTGGGCCAGCTCCCCGGGCTCGGTGACGAACTCCCAGACCCGGTCGACGGGGTGGTCGTAGGTGCGGGTGAAGCGGACGGCGGGGCGGCCGTCGTCAAGGGTGAGGTAGGTACCGGTGCGTTCCGTGGACATGGTGGCTCAGTCCTTCGAGGAGGGGGTTGACGTGTCTGTGTCCTCTTCGTCCGACGGCTCCCCCGGTGCCGCTGCTGCCGCCGTCGCCGTCTCGTCCAGGCGTCGGCCCAGCGCGTCCAGGCTCGCGCTCCAGAGTTTGCGGTACGGGGCCAGCCAGGCGTCGAGCTCCGCGATCGGCGCCGGGTCGAGCGCGTAGACGCGGCGCTGCGCGTCCTGTCGTACGCGCACCAGGCCGGCGTCCCGCAGCACCCTCAGATGCTTGGAGGTGCTCGGCTGGCTCAGGCCGCACGCCTCGACGATCTCACCGACGGGCCTCGGCCGCTCCAGGAGGAGAGCGACGATGGCCCGCCGGTGCGGGTCGGCGAGTGCGGCCCAGAGGGAGGCGTCGGACATGACTCCAATATGCCTCCGCGGTTATATGCCAGTCAAGGAATGGACAACGGAGGAACAGCAACAGACGGCCACGACCTCACCCGAGCCAGTCCTGGGGCACCTCACCGCCCCGGGTCCACATCTGCGTCGCCAGGACCCGTACGGCCGCCGCGAAGCCCGCGGGGCGCGGCAGGAACTCCATGTGGATGCCGGGGAACTCCACCCAGGGCACCCCGATCCTGCGGGCGATCTCGATCGAGGGCCGCGCGTAGTACGTGCCGCGGTCCGCTGAGCCGGCCCCGAGGACGATCGGGAAGGGGGCCGCGGAGAGTGCGACCTCGTCCGGCACGAAGGCGGCGAAGCCCGGCCACTCCCGGCCGAAGAGGTGGTCACCATTGCCGAGGAACCTCTTCCAGAGGTCCTCCGGCCACAGGTACGTACCCTCGCCGCGCACGGTCTGCGCGAAGAGGCGGCCCGCCGCCGGGGCGCCGCCCCGCGCGTACGCCTCGGCCACCTCGGCGAAGAAGTCGCGTGCGGGGTCGCCGTCGGGCAGGACGTTCACGGCGGGCGGCTCGTGGGCGATCAGCCCGGCGACCGATTCCGGATGGCGGGCGGCCAGCGTCAGGCCGATGATCGCGCCGCCACTGTTGCCGAACACCAGGGCCCGGCCGCCAGCCAGGCCGTCGATGAGCGCGCGGGCGTCGGCGGCCTGCTCGGACAGATCCATGGGCGCGTCGCCCCGGCCCGTGCTGCGGGAGTTGCCCCGCCGGTCGTACGTGATCACGGTGAAGGCGTCCGCCAGCTCGTCGGCGATGCCCGTGAAATACCCGGCATCGCCCCCTGCGCCGCTGATCAGCAGCAGTGCGGGCCCCTCGCCGCGCACCTCGTGGTACAGCTCGGCCCCGTCGACCTCGAACATGCCCCTGCGCATGTGAGCCCTCTCTCAGTAGCGAAACTTTGCCGTTTCGATAAAAGTGGTCTAGCCTCAAGGCGTACGAAACGGTTTCGTTTACGTAGCCGTCATCCCGAGCGACCTTCCCTGGAGTGATGCTCCGATGTCCCAGACTGAGACTCTTTCCGAAGGTGCCCGTAAGGGCACACCCGACAAGGCCGACGCGCCGTCGTCGGCGAAGCGGTGGTGGATCCTCTCGATCATCGCGATCGCCCAGCTGATGGTGGTGCTGGACGCGACCATCGTGAACATCGCCCTCCCGTCGGCACAGGCGGACCTCGGCTTCACCGACGGCAACCGCCAGTGGATCGTCACCGCGTACGCACTGGCGTTCGCCTCACTGCTTCTGCTGGGCGGCCGGCTGGCCGACCTCTTCGGGCGAAAGCCCGTCTTCCTCATCGGTGTCGCGGGATTCGCCGGAGCCTCGGTGCTCGGCGGAGCCGCGAACAGCTTCGGAATGCTGGTCACCGCGCGCGCCCTCCAGGGTGTCTTCGCCGCACTCCTCGCACCCGCCGCGCTCTCGCTCCTGAACACGACCTTCACCGACGCCAAGGAGCGCGCCAAGGCGTTCAGCGTGTACGGCGCCATCGCCGGTGCGGGCGGTGCGCTCGGACTGCTGCTCGGTGGTGTCCTGACCGACGCACTGGACTGGCGCTGGACCCTGTACGTCAACATCATCTTCGCCGTGATCGCCCTGGTCGGCGGCTGGATGCTGCTGAGCAACCACCGTGACGCCGCGAGCTCCAAGCTGGACCTGCCGGGCGCGCTGCTGGTCTCCTCCGGTCTCTTCGCCCTCGTCTACGGCTTCTCCAACGCCGAGACGCACGATTGGAGTTCGCCGCAGACCTGGGGCTTCCTGATCGCCGGCGGCCTGCTCCTGACGGTGTTCGCCTGGTGGCAGACCCGTGCCGCGCACCCGCTGCTGCCGATGCGTGTCCTGCTGGACCGCAGCCGCGGAGCCTCGTTCCTCGCCGTGCTCGTGACCGGTGCGGGCATGTTCGGCGTGTTCCTCTTCCTCACCTACTACCTGCAGCTGAACCTGGGCTTCAGCCCGACCAAGACCGGTGTGGCCTTCCTGCCGATGATGGCGGCCCTGATGATCATGGCCCAGGTCTCCACCACGAAGCTGGTGCCGCGCATCGGGCCGAAGGTCGTCATCCCGGCGGGCTTCGCGATCGCCGCGGTCGGCATGGCCTGGCTGACCGGCATCGGAGTCGACTCCAGCTACTCGACCGACGTGCTGCCGCAGCTGCTCCTGATCGGCGCGGGACTCGGCATCGTGATGCCGCCCGCGATGGCCCTGGCCACGAGCGGGATCGCGCCGGAGGACGCCGGTGTCGCCTCGGCGACGGTCAACGCGATGCAGCAGGTGGGCGGTTCCATCGGTACGGCTCTGCTGAACACGCTCGCCGCGAGCGCCGCCACCAGCTACCTGTCCGGCAAGGACGCCACGAACAAGCTGGTCCAGGCCCAGTCGACGATCGAGAGCTACACCACCGCCTTCTGGTGGTCCGCGGGCTTCTTCGCCGTGGGCACGGTGATCGCCTTCCTCCTCTACCGCCGTGGGGTTCCCGAGCAGGACGCGGAAGCCGCGCCGGTCGTCCACATGTGACCCTCCCGAAGCTGAGGGGCCACCGTCTGCAGGGAGACGGCGGCCCCTCTTTCATGTCTGCCTACGGTCACCCGCTCAGGCCGTTCACGTCGGCGGCTCGGCACCTCGACGCCTGGGCAGCAGGGCGATCGCCGCCACGGGGAGCACGGCGAGGACGAACCACGGCACGGCCGGGGGCAGGCCCGTGTCCAGGAGGGAGCCGGTGGCCGCGCTGCCGACCAGGACGATCAGGCCGGAGACCGACGACAGCGCGCCCGTGTAGAGGCCGAGTCTGCCGTCGTCTGCGAGGTCGGGCACCCAGGCCCGGGCGGCGGGCGCGACGAGCATCTGGCCGAGGGTGAGCAGGACGACGTAACCGGCCGCGGGCAGGAGCCCCACTGTTCCCGTCCACGCGGCTGGCCTCGCCACGGCGACCACCGCGAACCCGGCCGCGATGAGCAGCAGCCCCGCCGCCATGGACCGGCGCAGGTCGAGCCGGTCCCCCGCCCAGCGGGTGAGGGGCAGTTGGGCCGTCACCACCAGCAGCGAGGAGAGCGCGAACAGCCAGGCCAGCGGCGCCTGCGAGCCCGCCGCACGCTCCACCTCGACGGGGAGGAGCTGGTACAGCTGGTTGTACGCCAGCAGATAGGCCCCGTACGCGCAGCAGAGCGCGAGGAAGCCACGGTTGCGCACCAGCCGCCGCACTCCACCACGGCTTTGCACGCGTGCCCGGCCGGGGATGTGCTGCGGCAGCAGCCACGCGTGCCCGGCCAGGACGAGTACGAAGACTCCGGCGCCGGCGATACAGACGGCGCGGAAGTCCACGGCCAGCAGCAGCGCGCCGATGAACGGCCCGAGGAACGCGCCCGCCTGGCCCGCCACGGTGAACAGGGCGAGTACGTGGGTGCGCGGGCCCTCCCCCGCCTCCTCCCGGCACACCGCCTGCCGGGCCACCTCCGACTCGACGGCCGGCGAGAACAGCGCGGCGGCGAAGCCGATCAGGAGGACGGCTCCGACGACCGCCCAGCTCGCCTCGGCGAAACCGAGCCAGCCGAATCCGGCGATCCGCAGCACACAGCCGGCGAGCACCACCGGCCGTACGCCGTACCGGTCCGCCAGCGCCCCGCCCACCACGAACAGCCCCTGCTGACTGAAGGTCCGCAGCCCCAGCACCAGCCCGACCATCCAGCCCGCCATGCCGATCGCCGTCCCGAGGTGCTCCGCGAGGAACGGCAGCACCGCGTAGAACCCGATGTTGAACGCGAGCTGGGTGAGGATCAGCAGCCGGAGCAGCGGAGGGAGCGCGGCGAAGGTCCGCAGCGAGGAAAGGACTCTTCGGCGGGGGCGGTGGGTGGGGGCGCTTTTCCCGGGTGCCGCCTGCGGTGGCGATGGTTCAGACATCAGGCCTCACGCCTCCGGCCGGGCGGGCGGACGGTCCAGGTGAGGCCGGTGCCGTGGGTGCGCCGGGTGCGCCATACGTGTTGAGCGGGCCTCCCGCACCCGCCGAGCCTGTGCGGCGCCCAGCGCTCGCGGCACCGGCCGCCCCTGTCGAAGCCCCCCGATCCACGGAGTACACCGGGCCTGCCGGAGGAGCCTCGTCGGTCGGGGTCAGCTGCGCAGCCTCCGCCGAACTTGCGGCCACCGGCTCACCCGCCGCCTTCCGCTCCGCCACCTCTTCCCCTGGCCCCGCCACCGACTCGTTCTCACCAGCGCCCCGGCGCCGTACGCGTCGGGGCCACCGCACCCCGCCCCCGCCCGTGACGGCCACCGCCCCCAGCAGGGCGAGTGCGGTGGCGGGAGCCAGTACCGCCCAGGGGGCCCGCTCCGCGTACGGCTGGTTCTCGGAGAGGAGCAGGCCCCACTCCGGGGACGGCGGTTGCGCGCCCAGGCCGAGGAAGCCCAGGGCCGCGAGGGCCAGGGCTACGCCCGGCAGGCGGAGCAGTGCGTGGCGTACGACCGGAGGCAGGACCGCCGGGAGGAGTTCGTGGCGGAGCAGTTGGAGCGGGCCCGCGCCCAGGCCGCGGGTGGCCGTCAAGTGTGTGGTGGCGCGCTCCTGTTGGAGCAGTGCCGAGGTGTGGGCCGCGAGCGGGGCCCAGGCGACGGCGGTCACCGCGAGGGCCGGGGTGGACGGGCCGCTGCCCGCGACGCCCGTGACGAGGAGGGCCGCGAGGACCGGCGGTACGGCGTTGACCGTGTCGACCAGCGGCCCGGAAACCCGTGGCAGCAGGCCCAGCAGGACGCCCAGCACGAGCGCGGCCACGCTCACTGCGAGGGCCAGGGCCAGGGTGCTCAGCGCCCCGTGGCCGACCCGGGCCAGCACATCGCGTCCGAGCCCGTCCGTGCCGAACGGGTGCGCCCAGGAAGGGGATTGGAGGCGGGTGTTGGTGTCCAGCCGCAGTGGATCGCGGGCGAGGCCCAGCGCGACGACCGCGAGCAGCAGGCCGCCGTACAGCAGGGGCAGGGTCGTTGGGCGGGGCGGTGTCGGGCGGTGCAGCGAGGAGAGCGCGCCGTCGCGCAGGGCCGGGCCGATCAGGAGCCGCGCCGTGAGCCGGGCCGCCCCTCCCGCGATCGCCGCCAGCAGGACGAGTGCGAGGGTGCCCGCCTGGAGGACGGGCAGGTCCTGCGCCACCGCGGCCTGGAGGGTCAGCCGTCCGAGCCCGGGGATGTCGAAGACCTGCTCCACGGCGACCGCGCCGCCGGTCAGGCCGACGACGAACAGGCCGAAGTTCGGGAGCAGTCCGGGCACACAGCGGCGTACCGCCTGCCGGGCGATGCTCCGGCCGGGGACGCCTCGCGCGGCGGCTGCCAGCGCCCACTGCTCGGCGAACGCGCCCGGCAGCAGGTCGTCGAGCATCCGCCCGAGCAGCGCGCCCGCGGGCAGGCCGAGCGAGAGCGCGGGCAGCACCATCCACTGGGGCCCGTACCAGCCGAGCGCGGGCAGCCAGCCGAGCTGCACGCCGACGACGGCGGCGAGCACCGAGGCGGTCAGGAAGTCGGGCAGCGTGGACAGGAGCGCCGATCCGGTGCCCGCCGAGCGCCGGCCGTCCAGGCGCCGCCCCGCACCGAGCCGCAACGTTCGGGCGCACACCGCCCCCGCCGTGATCACCGCGACGGCCAACGAGCCGCCCATCAGCAGGAGCGAGACCCCGAGCGCCTGGAGCACCGACGGTGTGACCTCCGCACCGGAGATCCACGACCGGCCCGCGTCACCGTGCAGCAGCCCGCCGAACCAGTCCCCGAGCAGCTTCAACGGCCCGGCATCCAGGCCGAGTTGCGCGCGGATCGCGTCCAGTACCTCGGGCGTCGGGGCGCGTTCGGCGGACCGCGCCTTGAGCACGGTGAGCGCCGGGTCCGTGCGCGACAGCCAGGGCAGCAGCCCCACACCGCACAGCAGGGCGGCGACGAGGGCGGCGCGCCAGAGCAGCACCGGCGCCCCGCCGCGTACGACGGCCTTGAGCACGTGTACCGCCGCCCGTCAGCGCCGCGTGCCGACGCCGACGAGTCCGCGCTCGTACGGGTCGAGCTGCACACCGCTGACAGCGGCGCCGACGCCGGTGATGATCCGCTGGTGGACCAGCGGCACGACGGCGTCCGTGCCGAGGATCGCCGCTTCGGCGGTCATCGCCGCGTCCTGCCGCTTCGCGGTGTCGGTGACCGTCTCGGCCTCGGCGACGGCCTTGTCGACCTGCTTGTCGCACAGCAGCGCCAGGTTGTAACTGCCCTTGCAGGTGTAGTCGCTGGCGAGGATCGAGACGGGGTCGCCGGTGTCGAGCATGGTGTTACGGGCGGACACGAACGCGTCGAACTTCCCGGCCAGCGCGTCGCTTTCGAGCCGCGAGTACTCGCGCACCTCCAGCTTCACCTTGAACCCGGCCTTCTCCAGCTGCTGCTTGAGCACCTGGGCGACCTCGGGCAGCTCGGGCCGGTTGTCGTACGTGGCAACGGTGACCGACGTGCCGTCGGCAGCTGCCGCTCCGGCCCTCCCGGTCGGCTTGACGCGCTTGTCGGCCGCCCAGGTCAGGGCGGGTCCGTAGATGCCGACGCCGGGGTCGGCGTGCCCTTCGTAGACGCCCTTGGCGAGGGCCGAGGTGTTGATCGCCTCGCGGGCGGCGGCCCGTGCCTTCGGGTCCTTGAAGGCACCCTTCTCGGTGTTGAGCAGCAGGCTCGTGGTGCGGGTGGTGGCCGTCTCGCGGCGGGTCACCTCGTCGAGGGAGGTCACCTGCGAGACCGGCACGGCTTCGGCGACGTCGACACCGCCGGTGCGCAGCGCGTTCGTACGGGCCGTGCCGTCGGCTATGAACCGCGCGTCGACGCCGGAGACCTGGGCGCGGCCACCCCAGTAGTCCTCGAAGCGGTCCAGGGCGGCCGCGGTGGTGCCGCTGACCTTGGTGAGTTCGAAGGGTCCGGTTGCGGTACCGACCGGGCTGACGGCGTCCTTGTCGGCGTACGCCTTGGCGGAGAGGACCACCAGGCCGGGGCTCGACAGCCGCAGCGGCAGTGCGGGGTCGGGCTCGGCGGTGGTCACCCGGACGCGTCGGTCGCCCGCGGCCTCGGCGGTGAGTTCGACGCCGGACAGGGCGGCGGTCACGGGCTCGGCGCCCGCGGCGCGGGTGAGGGCCTCGGCGACGGCCTTCGGGGTGACCTCGGTGCCGTCCTGGAAGGCCGCATCCCGCAGGGTGAACAGCCAACTGCGGTCGTTCTCACGGCTCCACGACTCGGCCAGCGCAGGGGTGGCGGCGCCGTTGGCGTCGAGGCGGGTCAGGCCCTCGGTGACGCCGAGCCGGCTGAGGAGCGTGGCATCGGCCCCGTACGGGTTGAAGTTCTCGGCGGGCGGGAAGGCGAGCGCGACCCTTAGCCGGGAGCCACCCCCGCCGCTGCCGGAGGACTCCTCCCCGCCCTCCGAGGCGAAGCAGCCGGTGAGCAGAGGGGCGAGCAGCAGGCCGGCGACGAACCGGCGACGGCGCGGCAGAAAGCGCATGGTCTCTTTCTTCGTGGGGGGGGAGAGATTCGGGGGAAATTCGTGGGGGGGGGACGACGCACGCACAGTGGGTCCGTCAGGGCAGCGAGTCCGTCGGGGCTGCGCGCCCGTCAGGGCAAGGGGGTCCGTCAGCCCACGGGGTCCGTCAGGGCAGGGGGACTTCGAAGTGCACGATCCGCTGCCCGCCGTCCGGTTCCTCGCGCTCGTCGTGGACCACCTTGCCGAGGGACCGCCAGAACGCCTCGGCGCCGGGTACCGCCGGGTCGGTGTGCAGATAGGCGGCGCGGTAGCCGCCGTCCGCCGCCGCGAAGTCGAGGAGTTCGCCGACCAGCCGCCGGGCCAGGCCCTGTCGCCTGTGATCGGGTCGCGTGTACACGCGGCGCAGTTGGGCGGTGTCCCCGGAGGGGTAGCGCTCGGCGAGGTGGCGCGGGTTGGGCGGGTGCGCCGGGCCCCGGGAGTCGAGTGCGGCGGTCGCGGCCACCGTGCCGTCCCGCTCGTCGACCGCGACCAGCAAGGTGTGCCGCTCGGGTGCGAGGTAGAAGGAGTGCAGGTCGATGATGTCGCGGTGCCAGCGCGGTACGTACCCGGTGCCGAAGTCCCGGTAGACGGTGTCGAGCATCACGGACCGCGCGCCGTCGAGGTCGTCGGGGGTCGCCGTTCTTATGCAGTAGTCGCGCACTTGCGCATCATATGCATTAAGGGTGGGCGGAGCCGTCCGGGGTGTCGTCGCCGTGCCCGTCGGAGGTGGCGTCCACTCGACGCCAGGAGCCCTTCCACACCACCCAGACATGGCCGTCCGGCCCGTGGTGCACCTTCAGTCCGTCGACGACGGCGAGCAGCGGCAGGTTCTTGGCGCCGACCTGGTCGCAGGAGTCCAGCGAGACCTTGACGTCGTCGGTGGCGGCCACGGTGATGCCGGTGAGGTCCGCGGTGAGCACGATCCGGCAGGTGTCGGCGGCGCTGCGCGCCAGCAGGCACTTGCTCGCGGAGCGGCCGGCGTCGAGGACCGGGGTGACGAAGGACAGCGGAGCGTCGATCACCCGCGTCACCGCCGCGGCGGCCTCCTCGGCGGCGAGCTCCCCGTCCGCGCGGGAGAAATGAGCGGTGAACTCCATCTCCTGCACCGGTTCCATGAGCCCGCACTCGGTCAGCAGCGGCGGCCCGCCCGACGGAGTGCGTACCGGCGTTCCCACCGCCAACCCTCCTTGGTCAGACAGTTCATGGCCAGTCGCACGAACACGACTGGTGAACGTTCGTGCGGACAACGGGCAGACATGCGGCCCGTGGCTGCGGCCCGCGACCGGGGCAGCACGGCGACCCTACGTCCGCAACACCCCCTTGCACAGGGCATGTTGAGTAAACACAAAGACCAAAAGTCAACTGTTGCAGCTGAAATTCACTGGGTCGAGTGAACTAGATCTTGCGGACGATGTGGCATGGATGGTTCCGCCGCGGGCGGGGTAGCTACCGAGATCGAATACGCCCTCCCCTGCAGAGGTGGAGACGACATGTCGCCGGAATCCCAAGACCAGGCCCCCGGGCTGCCCGAGTGCGGCACCGCGGAGTCCGAAGTGCCCACGGCGAGTCCGTACGCCCACAGCTACGCGAGCGGCGGCTTCACCGTCGTCGAGGTGCTGGGCGAGATCGACATGGCGACGGCCGGCGACCTGGCCGAGCACCTGGACGCCGTGACCGCGGGCCGGGCGCCCCAGGTCCTGGTCGACCTCCGCCGGGTCACCTTCTTCGACTGCTCCGGGCTGCGGGTGCTGTGCAGGGCCGACCGCCGGGCGAAGGAGCGGGGCGGCTCCCTGCGCCTCGTCTCCGACCAGCCCCGCATACACCGGCTGTTACGCGCCTCGGGGCTCCTCAGCCGCTTCCCGCCACTGCCGGCACTTCCTCCTCCGTCCCGTCCGGGAAGCGCACCACCACAGCTCCCGCCTCGGTGACACGTGTACCGGCCCGCGCGCGCAGCACCTCGGGGTCGCAGGGCCGCGCCGGGTCGGCGCTCAGTACGACGAGCGTGACCAGGAGATACGGACTCCCCGGGTGGGCGGGCAGCCGCAGGCAAGGTGTGGCGGAGTACTCGCCGTAGGCGTTGGCGCCACGGACCTGTGCGACAACGCCGTGCGCCGGGCCGTCGGCCCCGGACTCCTCCCACCCGTACAGCGCCACGACCGCGCTCGTGAGGCCGTCCGCCTCCCGGCGCGCCAGCGCCCAACCGGGCCCCGCGGCCTCGGTCAACGGCCCGCTGTCGTCGGCCAGGGCCCAGCCCCCTTCGCGTACGACGGCTCCCGGCGGTGCTTCGACGCGGTGGACCCGGATCTCCCAGGGGCCGTGGACCACGCTGGTCGTCTCGATGCGGTGCTCCTCGTCGGAGCCCGGCAGAACCGCCCGGTGCCAGGACGCCGCTCGGCGGCCCTCCGCGCCGAGGGGATGGATCCGGCCACGCCTGGAGACCGCCGTCCCGTCCGCCGTGAGCAGGGCGAGGTGGCTGTCGGGCCCGGTCGCGGGACCGTCCGTGGGGGTGTCCGCCGGGGTGTCGGGTGCCGTGGCACTGGAATACGCGAACTTCGCGTAGTGCGGGCTGTCCTCGGCCTCGGCGGGCGGCGGTGGGAGGCGGTCGCTGCCGTGGTTGACGAGTCGTACGATCCCGTCGGCGGCGGTCGAGTGGAGCAGCCAGCCGGGAGCGGGCAGCGCCAGATACGCGTCCGCCGTGTCCACGGGGCCCGGTTCCTCGGGAGCCGTCCAGACGGGATGGTCGGCGGGCAGCAGCAGCCCGAGGAACGCCTTGCTCGCCCAGTACGGCGAGGCGGGACCCGAGTACCGCTGGGTGACCGGGAGGAAGGGCCGGTACCAGCCCAGGCTCAGCAGTCCCCGTTCGTCGGGCACCCCGTGCTCGGTGAAGTGCTTGAGGGCGCCCGAGGCCAGACGGCGGGTGCGTCCGGGCGGCAGCGGGGTCGCGTCGGTGAGCGCTCCTGCCCACAGCGGGGCGGCCGTCGCGTAGCGGTAGGTGAGGGAGCGGCCCTGGTGGACGGGTGCGCCGTCCGAGCCGAAGAAGTACTGGTGGGTGCCGAGGAACGCGCGCAGGCGGGCCCGGTGGACCTCCGTCAGCGAGGCGTCCGCGCGGGGTCCGGCGATGCGCGCCCACAGGATCGGGTACAGGTGCAGGGCCCAGCCGTTGTAGTAGTCGAACTTGCGGCCGTCGCCGTCGGTGTACCAGCCGTCGCCCCGGTACCAGTCCTCCAGCCGCGCCAGGCCGCCGTCGATCTCGGCGCGGCTGTGCGGGGCGCCCACGGAGGCGAGGAACTCCTCGGTGACGACCTGGAAGAGCCGCCAGTTGGAGTCGTTGGCCCGGGCGCCGACGAAGCCGCCGAGCCAGGCGGCCACCCGCTGGCGTACGGCGTCGTCGAGCCGGTCCCAGATCCACGGTCTGGTCTCGTGCAGGGCGATCGCGATCGAGGCGGCCTCGACCATGGGCTGGGCCCGGTCGGCGATGGGCGGCCAACGCTCGGCGCCCTCCGGGTCGGTACCGGCGGCGAGTCCGGCCGCGTACCGCTCGATCAGTTCCGGCGGGACGCGCCCGCCGGAGCCCGCGATGCGGCAGGCGGCGAGCAGGAACGAGCGGGCGTACCCCTCCAGGCCGTCGGACCAGGATCCGGCGTGGCCGGGCCGGCCGGGCAACCGGTACTGGGCCGACTCCCTTGACGCATAAGGGAGCAGGCCGTCCAGGAGCCGGTCGGCCATCGCCTCCCAGTGCGCGCGGGTCCAGCCGGTGATGGGTGAGCGTACGGAATCGGGGGGCGGCAGGAAGGACGAGTGCGTCGGGTCGGTGAGCGACACATGCGGCGCGGTCATACGGGGGTGGGTCCTCCGTCAGTGGGGGTGGTCGGGCGCTGCGTCGCGCGGCGCCTGCGGGGGCGGCTGGACGCTGTCGCGCACGACGATGTGGGTGCCGAGCAGATGGTGGGCGCCCGCGGCGTGCTCGGGGTCGCGCAGGGCGATGCGTACGGCGGCCCGGCCGAGTTCCTCGGCGGGGGTGCGCACGGTGGTGAGCGGCGGGTTGAAGTCCTCGGCGAGCGGGATGTCGTTGTAGCCGACGACGGAGATGTCGTGGGGTACGCGCAGCCCGGCTTCGGTGATGGCCCGCAGGGCTCCGGCGGCGACCATGTCGTCCCCGGCGAAGACGGCGGTGAAGTCCGGTGTCTCCTTGAGGAGTTGGGTCATCGCGCGATGGCCCGCCGCCCGGCCGAGGCCGCAGTCGACGACGTGGGCGGCCTCGGGCGGCAGGCCGTGCTCGGCGAGCGCCGCGCGGTATCCGGCGACGCGCGCGTCCAGGGCCGTGTTGCCGGGCAGTCCGCCGAGGAACACTATCCCGCGGTGGCCCGCCGAGAGGAGATGGCCGGTGATGGCGTGCGCGCCGGCCTCGTTGTCGAACTCGACGACGAGGGCGGGGATGTCGGGGTCGGGCGCGGGCCGTCCGCACAGCACGAGGCGCGCGCCGGCCGAGTCGAGGGCCTGGGCGTAGTGCGCGACGCGCTCCCGGTAGGCGTCGTCCTCGACGACCCCGCCGACGAGGATGACCAGCCGGGCACCCTCCTCGCGCATCAACTGCACGAATTCCAGCTCGCGTTGCGGATCCCCGCCGGTGGTGCCGACCAGGCACAGCCAGCCGCGGGAGGCCGCCTCGGCCTCGACGCCCTCGGCGACCTGTGCGTAGAAGGGGCTGGTGACCTGCCGCAGGACGACGGCGACCATCTTGCGGCCGCCGCCGACCAGGGCGCGGGCGTGCGCGTTGGCCACGTAGTCGAGGTCGCGGGAGGCGCGCAGCACACGGGCCCGGGTGGACGCGGGCACGGGGTGGTTGCCGCTGAGCACACGCGAGACGGTGGCCATGGACACGCCTGCCCGCTCGGCGACCTCGCGAATGGTGACGCGTCGCTTCGCCGTCGGCTCCGCCTCTGCCATGTCGTTGCCCATCTCCCCGTGTCTCCCCTCACAACCGCCCGACCTGCCGCGTCAGTTGTTGGCGGCGTAGTCCTTGGCGAACTCCTCGGCCATTCTGTCGCCACCCCGCTGCCGCCAGGTCTTGACGGTGGCGTCCCATTCGGACAGCGGAGTGCGTCCCGCGATGATCCCGGTGGCGGTGTCCTTGAGGAGCGTTTCGAGGGTGGTGCCCTGGGCGGTGTACGTCCTGGACTGGAGCCCGTACGAGGCATTGCGGACCGCGTTCGGAACGGTCTTGACCTGCCAGGCGTGCAGGGCCTTCACGGCGTCGGGCATTCCGGGCACGAACAGTGCCTGGGGTCCTTCGGCGAGGTACTTCAGCGGCAGGTTGGTGTTGTTCTCGACCTGGCCGAGCGCGTTGGGCTCGGGCGATCCGTCCTTGGCCCGGGTGAAGTGGGTGCCCTCCACGCCGTAATGCACGAGTTCCCACTCCCTGCTGCCGAACGGCGCCGCGAGGTAGTCGAGGATGCGCAGCAACAACTGCACTCGCTCCTTCTTCGCCTTCTTGACGACCGTGTAGCCGAACGAGCGGCGTGCCCCGACGATCCCACCGGGCGTACCGCCCACGCTGTACGGCAGAGCGGGCGCGGGCGTGTACTTGCGGCCCTTCTCCAGGAACTTGGGGAGGTAGCCGCCGAATCCGTCCTGCAGCGAGCCGACCGTCCCGTTGTAGTAGAGGGCGATCATGTCGATCTGCGAGATGGAGGTGGCGTCCGGGTGGTAGGAGCCCGCCTTGCGCAGTCCGAGCTGGAAGTCGAGCATCTGCTTGTACCGCTCGTCGGCCACGACCGGCAGGAACGTACCGTCGTCCTTCACCGACCAGCCCCGGGCGTGCACACCGTGCGCCGCCGAGTGGAACCCGTCCCCGAACACGGATCCGACCGCGGCCCCCAGCGCGTACTTCTTCCCGCCCGTGCCCTTCTTGGCGACCGCCGCGAAGTCCTGGTCGGTCCACCCCTCCTTCATCCCGGCGTCCTCGAAGTACTCCTCGTTGAGCCACAGGGTCGATCCGGGCAGCGGGCGCTCCAGCGGAATGCCGTATATACGTCCGCCGATCCGGCCCATGTCGCGCCAGGCGTGCGTCGGGATGTTCGCGAGGTTCGGATAGTCCTCGACCGCGTCCCCGGAGAGGAAGGGCGTGAGGTCCTCCGCACGCCGTTGCACGAACTGGGCCTCACGGGGCAGCGCGAACCCGGAGAAGATGTTGATGATGTCCGGGAGTTCACCCGGATCGCCCGCCATCACGGTGGCCATCTTCTTCTGGTAGTCGGTCTGCGAGATGACCGTGTACTCGATCTTCACCCCGAGCGCCTTCTCCACGGCCTGCCAGAACTTGTTGGCCGAGGCCGGCTTCGGCGGCGTACCGAACGACACCGACATCACCTTGACGGTGGACCCGTCGCCCGGCGTCCGGGACACCGACCGGGCGAGGTCGGCCGGGTAGGAGGTGTACCCGGGCTGAACCCCCTCAGCGGTGGGCGCAAGATCCGGCTTCGGCCCCGCGAAGGCCTTGTACGCGGGCCAAGGGGCAAGCTTCTTGCCCGCGTTGGACACCCCGTCGCCCCCCGACTCCGTGGAACACCCGGTCAGGCCGACCGGAGCGGCAATCGCGACAGCACCCACGGCAGCGGTACGCATCAGGGCACGACGGGACAGCGGTGTACTGGACATAGGTGTTCTCTCCCAGCTCTGGAGGAAAGGCGCTCAACTCTTGATGGCTCCTGTGAGCACACCCTTCGTGAAGTACTTCTGCAGGAACGGATAGATCAAAAGAATCGGCACCGTGGCGATCACCAGCACAGCCATCTGCACGGTCTGCGGAGCATTCACCGTGCCCTCACTGGTCGCGGTGTCCGTGAGCCCCGACCCGGCCACCACATACGTGCGCAGCACCTGTTGAAGAGGCCAGTGGTCGCTCTCCAGATACAGCGAGGCATAGAACCAGGAGTTCCAGTAGGCCACCGCGTAGAAGAGACCAACGACGGCGAGCGCGGCCTTGGACAGCGGCAGCACGACGGACCACAGCACCCGCCAGTCCCCCGCCCCGTCCAGCCGCGCGGCCTCGTACAGCTCATCCGGTATCGACTGGAAGAAGCCGCGCAGCACCACGAGGTTGAACACGTTGATGAGCACGGGGAAGATCAGCGACCCGTACGAGTCCAGCAGGCCCAGCTCCTTGACCAGCAGGAAGCTGGGGATCATGCCGGGCGGGAAGAGGAACGTGAACAGGACGAGGAGCAGCACGGGCCGGCCGCCGAAGACTCCGGGGCGGGACAGGGCGTAGGCGAGTGTGACCGTGCAGAAGAGGCTGAACAGGGTGCCGACGACGGTCACGCCCGCGCTGACGCCGAGGGCGTGGGTGACGATGCCGCCGTCGAGGATGTCGCGGTACGCCTGGATGGTCGGTTCGGTGGGCCACAGCACCCAGCCGCCGTTGTCGACGACCTCCTCGGGCGAGGCGAGCGAGGTCGAGAGGATCACCAGGAACGGCACACAGACCAGGAGGACGACGGCCACGAGCGCGACGGCCTTCGCCGCCTGGGTCAGGGGCCTGGGCTTCTCCATCCAGGCGGGCCGGGTCTGAGCACTCACTTGTAGACCCCCTGTTCGCCGAGGCGATGGGCGACCTTGTTGGCCGCGTAGACGAGCAGGGCGCCGATCACGCCCTTGAACAGGCCCGCGGCGGCCGCGAATCCGTAGTCGCCGCCGACCATGCCCTGGTAGTAGACGAAGGTGTCGATGATCTCGGCGGCCTCGGGGCCGACCGCGTCGCGCTGGAGCAGCATCTGCTCGAACCCGACGGAGAGGATGTCGCCGAGCCGCATGATGAGCAGCAGGACGATCACCGGCCGGATCGCGGGCAGGGTGACGTGCCAGAAGCGGCGCCAGGGTCCGGCGCCGTCGATGGCGGCGGCCTCGTACTGCTGCTCGTCGACCTGGGAGAGCGCGGCGAGGAAGATGATCGTGCCCCAGCCGGCGTCCTTCCAGATCACCTGGGCGACGGTGAGCGGTCTGAAGGCGTCGGGGTTGCCGATGATGTCGACGGTGCTCAGTCCCGCGTCGCCGAGGTAGCCGTTCACCAGCCCCGTGTCGCCGAGGACCTGCTGGAACAGGGCGACCACGATCACCCATGAGATGAAGTGCGGCAGGTACGCCACCGACTGCACGAAGCGGCGGACGGTGGTCCAGGTCAGGGTGTGCAGGAGCAGGGCGAGGGCGAGCGGTACGGGGAAGTAGAAGACGATCTGGAGAACCGCGATCCAGAGGGTGTTGAGGACCGCGTCCCAGAACTCGGCGTCCTGGAACATCCGTTGGAAGTTGCCGAGTCCCACCCAAGGACTGCCCCAGATGCCGTCGAAGGGCACGTAGTCCTTGAACGCGATGACGTTGCCCGCCAGGGCGCCGTAGTGGAACAGCAGGAAGTAGCCGAGCCCGGGGAGCATCAGCAGGAACAGCGCCCGGTTTCTCCGGCTCCCGCCTCTGCTGCTCTGGAAACCTTTTCTTCTCCTGAACGCACCGGTCGGACGGCGGCGGGATGGGGTCACCGCCTCCGTACCTGCACGCTCCCGCACCACCGCGGCCACGGAGCCTCCTCACCTCTGGCTGTTGGGTGAGGGGAAATTAAAACGTTTCCAATCCAGGGTCAACACTTCTGACACAGACGGGTAGTTGGCCTTGGTGCGGTACGCCTGCCGACCTGCGGAGAACGCTTAAAACGTTTTCGTAGTCTGTTGCGCGAGCCCCTGGAGGTACGCGTGGAGGGCGGCCGAGCCCTTCAGTCGGCTCCGGCTCCGCAGGTGCAACTCGCGTTCTCGGCCCGCGAGTTCGGCCCGTACGCGCTCGGGGCTGCCGGTGGTGCGCAGTTCGGCGAGGACCGACTCGATGGTGGAGAACGGATGGTGACCGCGCCTCAGAAGCGCCACGATCTGGGCCAGCCGCGCCTCCGAGGCGGAGTAGAGGCGGTATCCGGTGACCTTCTCCCGCGTCGGCCACAGCAGGCCGCGCGTCTCCCACAGGCGCAGTACGGGCGTCTGCACCCCGATGGCGTCGGCGACTTCGCCGATGCGCATCCCGCCACGGTCCCGGTCCGGCGGCTCGGTCTCGTGGGTGATCAACGTGTCCAGCGCCCGGATGACCTCGGCGAGTTCGGTGCGCTCCCTGTGGAGCTCGGCGTGGCTCTCGTCGAGTACGGCGAGCGCGGTCTCCAGGTCGCCGCCGTGCACGGCCCGCATGATCGCGCCGGTCGTCGGCCAGCCGTGCCCGACGGCCAGCGCGCGGCCGGCCTTGAGCGCTTCGGCATGTGCGGTCGTGAACACCCGGTAGCCGCTGTCCGTGCGCTGGACGGGCGGCAGGATGCCCGTCTCCACGTAGTTGCGGACCTGCTGTGTCGAGATGCCCGCCTCACGTGCGAGGTCGACGGCCCGCAGTCGGTCCCCCACCCTGCCTCCCCAGCCTGCCGTTTCACCGCGATTTGAGGGTTACAGAGTAGGCCGTGAGCCTGAGCTGGCACGAACTCGGGCCAAGTCTCAAGAAGTACTTCAATGAAACGATTGAAGGAGAGCAGACCGGAAGAAGACCGGGGACGCAGGAACAGGAACAGGAGAGCCTCGCCATGAAGTTCGTTCTCGAAGTCGACATGGGTGACACCGCCTGGGAGGGAAACGCCGCACGGGAACTGGGGCGGATCCTGCGCTACTGGGGTGGGAATCTCCAGCACTACGAGCTGAAGCCGGGCGACGGGGCGGCCGTCTCCGACTCCGACTACCGCGAAGTGGGCTCCTGGAGCATCACCGCTTCGACGTGACGCCCGGATCGGCTCAGGACTGAGGCCGAACTCGGCTCAGGACTGACGTCGCGGCCGTCCCGGAAATGACGCCGGGGCCGGCGGAGACGGCCCCACTCCGTCTCCGCCGGCCCCTGTTGCGAGATCGCGTGGCACTCCGCGAGGGGACCCGCACTCCCCATCCGCATCCGCGGGCCTCCGTCGACGCACATCGGCGAACCGCGCGACCCCGGTCCCTTTAGAACGTGAAGACGGTCGACCCGTGGGCCCGCTTCACGCACTCGTTGGAGAAGGTGCGTTCATAGGACACCCGCTTGCCCTGCCAGACGCCGTCGACCGTGACGACGACGGGATCGTATTCGCGGGTGCACATTGCTTCGGTTCTTCCTGGCAGGGTGCTGAAGTCCCCGCCGGACGCCCGGAGTTCGGCGCAGGCCGACGCCGCGGCCGGGTGGGTTCCCGAGGCGGTCGGCGCACAGGTCAGGGTGACCGCGCGTTCGGGGGCGGTATCGGCCTTCAGCTCGCCGTGGCCCATGGTGAGCACCAGGGAGGAGGGGGCGTAGAGGGAGTTCGGCGAGGGGGTGGCGGCGAGCGCGGACCCGGTGAGGGGTCCGCAGACGGCGGTGGCCGTCAGTGTGATCGTCGCTGCCCAGCGCGCGGTGTTCGGCATTTTGTGCATCCTTCCGCTCGGTTGGTTGCCGCCGGCTCGGTCGAGTGCCGGTGCGGCGAGCGCGAGTCTGCCGAGTCCGCGCCGGAAACACACGTCGACCCCACGCGTTTCAGTAACCTTGCGTATTGAATCAGTGGCGTGAAGTTACGGAATTCGAACGCGCAGACCCCGGAGTTGAGCGGACCCTGCGTCACCGACTGGACACGCTGGCCGGATATGTACTGCTCAGCAATAGGCCTGAAACATTCCGCTTCCAGCTGAGTGCCGACCCCTTGCGCCCGCACCGCAAGCGAGTAATCGTCATTACATGATTACAGCCGAACAGCACGAGAAATTGCGCGGCTGGTTCGCCGGCCGTCTGCCCGACGACCTCTTCGAGAGCCTCGGCGAGGTCACGGTCGACCGTGAGGAGATCACCGTCATCGGCCGCGTTCCCGAACCGCGGCTCACCGAGAACGCCTCGGACGCCGAGCGGAAGGCGGCCGTCGACTCCCGGATCCAGGAGTTCCGCGAGCGCACCCGCGACGCCCGGGTCAGCGTGGCCCGCGAGGCCGAGCACCGTTTCGGCAAGAAGGTCTCGTGGGGTGTGGAGTGCGGCGGCGAGCGAGCCCTGTTCACGCATGTCGCGGCGCCCGTGATGACCCGCCTGCGGCAGCCCCAGCGGCAGGTCCTCGACACCCTGATCGCCGCCGGTGTCGCCCGCAGCCGCAGCGACGCGCTCGCCTGGTGCGTCCGCCTCGTCGAACGCCACGCGGACGACTGGCTCACGGAGTTGCGGGACTCCCTGGAGCACGTACAGCGGGTTCGCGCGCAGGGTCCCGACGCGCCGGAACCCATTGCCGAGGACGCGGGCCCCGAGGACACTCCGACCGACGGCTGACACCTGAGCCGATCCGGGAAACGACGTCAACGGGAGGACTTCATGCGCAAAGTGGTCAACAGCCTCCGGGCACGGCTGACCGTGCTCGCACTGCTCGCCTGCGGATTCGCGGCTCTGGCGCCCGTGAGCCACGGCGGATGACAGCGATCACCTGACGGACGCGGCCGCCCGCGAGACAGTGCGGTTCGTCCACCGGCAACTGACAAGAGCCGATAACACATTCGTCCACCGGCAACCGCGAACATGGATGGTTCGTCCACTGGTGCGGGCCTCGGCCCAGCCCTTAGCTTCGGCAGATCACCGCACCAAGGGACGGCTTCCCCGCGCTCCGCGCACCCAAGCGACAGCGACACGCCGTCCGGCCAGCCGCGTCACCACGCGCTCCCCCGCCCGGACGCCCCTCGGGATGTCGGTCCTTCGCTGGAGCCCCTCCTTGTCCCAGAACTCCCCCGCCACGCAGCCCCCGTCCCTCACCGAGGTCGAGCCCTACGGCGTCGAGCGGATCCCCGACGCGGACCGCTCCGCGAGCCCGCTCGACCTCTTCCGGCTCGCCTTCGGCGGGGCCAACACCTTCTCCACCTGCGTACTCGGGGCCTTCCCCATCCTCTTCGGCCTCTCCTTCTGGCAGGGGCTCGCGGCGACGCTCCTCGGGGTGATCGCGGGTGCGCTGATTTTGTGTCCGATGGCGGTCTTCGGGCCGGTCAACGGCACGAACAACGCCGTCTCCTCCTCCGCGCACCTGGGCGTGCACGGCCGGGTCGTCGGTTCGTTCCTGTCGCTGCTCACCGCGGTCGCGTTCTTCTCCATCTCGGTGTGGAGCTCGGGCGACGCCCTGGTCGGCGGTGCGCACCGGCTCTTCGGACTGAGCCGCAGCGACCTGTCGTACGTCGTCGCGTACGCGCTGTTCGCCGTTCTGGTGCTCGCGGTGTGCGTGTACGGGTTCCGTTTCATGCTGTTCGTGAACAAGGTCGCGGTGACCTCGGCGACCCTGCTGTTCCTGCTGGGCGCGGTGGCCTTCGCCGGGGACTTCGACCCCTCGTACGCGGGGATCTTCACGGCGTCGGCCGACGCGGCGACGCAGGATCTGTTCTGGCCGTCGTTCATCGGCTCCGCGCTGATCGTGCTGTCGAACCCGGTGTCCTTCGGGGCGTTCCTCGGCGACTGGTCGCGCTACATCCCGGCGAGCACTCCGCGGCGCAGGGTGATCGGCGCCGCGTTCCTGTCGCAGATCGCGACCCTGCTGCCGTTCGTTTTCGGCCTGGCGACCGCGAGCATCATCGCGGCGAAGGCACCGGATTACGTCGATCCCGCGGCCCCGAACTTCGTGGGCGGGCTGCTGGCGATCTCGCCGAGCTGGTTCTTCCTGCCGGTGTGTCTGCTCGCGCTGATCGGCGGCATGGCGACGGGCACGACCGCGCTGTACGGGACCGGGCTGGACTTCTCGTCCGTGTTCCCCCGGCTGTCCCGGGTGCAGGCGACGGTGCTGGTCGGCGTGCTGTCCATCGCGTTCATCTTCGTCGGGCGCTTCGGCTTCGACCTCGTACAGAGCATCTCGACGTTCGCCACGATGATCATCACGTGTACGACGCCGTGGATGGTCGTGATGATGCTGGGCTTCTACACCCGGCGTGGCTGGTACGACCCCGACGCGCTCCAGGTCTTCAACCGGCGCCAGCGGGGCGGCCGTTACTGGTTCGCGCACGGCTGGAACTGGCGCGGGATGACCGCCTGGTGGGTCTCCGCCGTCATCGGCGTCCTCTTCACGAACATCCCCGGCCAGTTCGTGGGCCCGCTCGGTGACCTGGCCGGCGGGGTCGACATCGGCCTGCCGATCTCCCTGGCCGTCTCCGCCGTGCTGTTCCTGTCGCTGCTTTGGTTCTTCCCCGAACCCCGGGCGGTGTACGGGCCGGAGGGCGCTCGCCTGGTCCGTACCGTCGATGTACCGGTACCACCGATCACCGGACCGGGCAGCGAGGCCGCCGAGAACCGACCGGTACTGGCCACCGAGGGCCCGTGACGACTTCTGACGGCTTCTGAGCACTTCGGAGGGCGAAATCCGGACAGCCCGCCCGGCACGGGGCCGTCGAGGAGCGGTGCCTTCGTAGACTGCCGCGCCATGGAAGAGATCTACGAGCTGGGCGCGATCACGTGTCCGTCCGGCGAGTTGGTGGTCCTCGACGGTGGCCACCTGGGCATGTGGAGCGGGGAGCGGTCGCCGGCGGAGGTGGACCCGGGGGCTTTCGGCGTCCATGATCCGGCGGTCGCCGCCGATGTGAGCGGAGCGAACGACTTCACGATCACCGGCCCCGACGCCGACACCGCGGCCCACTCCTTCGACCGGCAGCCCGGCCGCATGCTCCACGACATCCCGGCGTCCGGAGTCGCGCGGCTGCGTGAACTCTTCGACGCGCACTGCCGGGAGCACGGCTTCGACGCCCGGCTGGAGGCCTGCGAGCGGGTGCCGCACCGGGAGCGGGTCCGGCGGTGTGCGGGGCGGGGCGGCGGCTGCTTCCTGATGCACGGGGTGCCGGTCGTGGCGCTCGGCGGTCTGCCCCGCGACCGCGCCCTCCCGGTGCTGGCGTCGGGCGCCGGCATCGTGATCCCGGTGGACCCGGCCCCCGCCGCCAAGATCGTGGAACTCGGCGACATCCGGGTCGACTGGGCCCGGCTCCTCTTCGGGGACGCCGACGCGCTGAACGCCTGGCAGCACGACGAGCCCGTGGACGGGCTGGCCGACGTCGCGTTCTGGGGCGCCGCCGAGGAGGAGGCCGCCGCCGAGTTCGGGGCGCCCGCGCTCGGTGAGCCCGGCGAGGACGGGGTCAGGGGCTGGACGGGGCTGACCGTGCCGGAAGCGATGCGCCGGGCCAGTGCCCTCTTCGACTGGAAGGAGGCCGCCCCGGGGCGGCGGCTGATGGTGGACTTCCGCCCGCACTCCCACCACTGGCAGGTCATGCGCGAGGTCCGCGCCTCCGCGGTCGAGTCCGGAACCGTCGAGGTCGGCGGCGCGCGCGTGCTGTGCACCATGACCGGCCAGGGCGACGGCTGGTTCCCCGTGTCGGCGGAGCTCGGCCCGGCCGGCGAACTGGTCGCCGTACGCGTGTCGTTCCCGAGCTGAAGCCGGGCCTGAGCCCGGCCTGAGACCGGCCCGCCCGGCGATCTTCGTATCGACCTTCGCAGCGGCCGTCGCGGTGACCTTCGCGGCGACGGTGGACGGATCTTGTCCCGCTCGTCAGGATCGTCGCAGGAACGGCGTGGTGTCCGCGGAAACAGGGCACGGTCTCCAGCGCGAACGGCACGGTCTCGACGGCGAGATCAAGGGCGAGAGGCGGGACGTACGGATGACGAAGCACTGGGCGGACTTCCAGTACGAGATCTATCTGAACGGCATGACGGGCGCGGTGCCCCGGCTGCCCACCGATCTGACCCGGCTGGAGGAGCTGGCCGAGCAGCGGCTCGAACCCGGCCCGTTCGGCTATGTGGCGGGCAGCGCGGGCAACGGCAGTACGGCGCGCGCGAACCGGGCCGCGCTCGAACGGCGCCGGATCGTGCCCCGCATGCTGCGCGATGTGCACGAACGCGATCTGTCCGTCGAGGTGCTGGGCCGCCCACTGCCCGCTCCCCTCGCCCTCGCACCCGTCGGCGTGCTGTCGATCATGCACCCGGACGCCGAGTCGGCCGCCGCCCGGGCCGCCGCGGCGCAGGGGGTGCCGTACATCCTGTCGTCCGCCTCCAGCACCCCGATGGAGCAGGTCGCGGAGGTGATGGGCGACGCGGAGCGCTGGTTCCAGCTGTACTGGGCGAAGGACCGCGATGTCACGAAGAGTTTCCTGAACCGGGCGAAGGCGGCCGGATTCAGCACGCTGTTCGTCACGCTGGACACACCGCTGCTCGCCTGGCGGCCACGCGACCTGGACCAGGCGTACCTGCCGTTCCTGCACGGGATCGGCACGGCCAACTACTTCTCCGACCCGGCGTTCCAGGCGGGTCTGGCCAAGCCGGTGGAAGAGGATCCGAACGCGGCGGTCATGCACTTCGTCGGGATGTTCGCCGATCCCGCGAAGACCTGGCCCGACCTGGAGTTCCTGCGCGAGAACTGGGACGGACCCATCGTCCTCAAGGGCATCCTGCACCCGGACGACGCCCGCCGGGCCGTCACCGCCGGGATGGACGGGGTGGTCGTCTCCAACCACGGCGGCCGTCAGGTGGCCGGCTCCGTCGGCGCCGCCGACGCGCTGCCGCGGGTCGTCGAGGCCGCCGGTGACCGGCTGACCGTCCTCTTCGACGGCGGGATCCGCACGGGCGACGACATCTTCAAGGCACTCGCGCTGGGCGCCGAGGCGGTGCTCGTCGGACGTCCGTACGCGTATGGGCTCGGCCTCGACGGCCAGGCGGGAGTGGAGCACGTCATCCGCTGTCTGCTCGCCGAACTCGACCTGACCCTCGCGCTGTCGGGTCACGCGGGCCCGGCGACCGTGAGCGCCGACGACCTCGCCGAGGAGACCGCATGACCGGCGACTCCCCCGCCGCTGCCAAGAACGTCCTGGTCGTCATCTCGCCCCACGTGGGCGGCCGTTCGGGCGGCGCCGGCCTCGCCACGCTGTTCCCGAAGGAGGCCCGCGTCACGGTCGTCGAGTCGGCCGACGAGGACCCGGCCGCGCTGCGCGAGGCGCACGTCGTCCTCACCGGGCTCGCTCCCGTGACCGCCCAACACCTGGCCTCCGCGCCGGAGTTGGAGCTGGTCCAGTGCGCGAGCCACGGCTTCGACTACGTGGACCTCGATGCGGCCCGCGCCCGGAACATCCCCGTGTGCACCATCGGCTCCAGTGGCGCCGAGAAGCAGAACGTCGCCGAGCAGACCTTCGCCCTGATGCTCGCCCTCGCCAAGCAGCTGATCCCGGCGCACACCGCGCTCGTCGACGCCGACTGGGCGCTGCCGCGGCTCCAGCGGTCCATCACCGAACTGTCCGGCAAGACCCTCGGAGTGATCGGACTCGGCCACATCGGCCAGGAGGTCGCCCGCCGCGCGGTCGCCTTCGACATGACCGTCCTGTACGCCGGACCGCGATCCGTCGGCCCGGAGACAGAGGCACGGCTCGGCGGCGCCCGCCATGTCGGCCTCGACGAGCTGCTGCGCGCGTCGGACTACGTCACGCTGCACGCGCCGCTCAACGACACGACCCGGCATCTCCTGGACGCCGGGAAGCTCGCGCTGCTCAGGCCGACCGCGTTCGTCGTCAACACCTCGCGGGGCGCGCTGATCGACCAGGACGCCCTCGCGGACGCGCTGGAGTCGGGTGCCCTGGCCGGGGCGGGCATCGACGTCTTCGACCCCGAACCGCCCACACCGGCCCTACGGCTGCTCAAGGCCCCGAACGTGGTGCTCTCGCCGCACGTCGCCGGCGTCACCCGCGAGACCCTCGTACGGATCGCGCTGGCCGCCGTCCAGAACGTCACCGACTTCCTGGCGGGCGAACCACCCCGGGACGTCGTCTCCTAGCACCCGGTCGGGAGCAAGGCCGGGTCAGAGACCCAGTTTCGAGACCGTCTGCGCCAGCAGAAGAGGCACCGGTGCGACGGGCCGCGGGGCGGAGTCGTCGACGGTGACGGCGCGGCGCTCCGTGTACGGCCCGGACACGGTCGTGGTCGGCTCCGGCTCCGCGTCCTTCTCCGCGGCCGACGGCTCCACCTCGCAGGGGGACTCGACGCAGTCCGAGTCGGAGTCGGATCCCGAAACGGAGTCCGATTCGGTGGACGTCGGGTCGGCGTCCGGGCGGCCGGACGACGGCGCACCCGTTCCGGCGATCGACAGCGACTCGGGGCTGGCCGTCGTCGCGTCGGTCAGCCAGCGCTGTTCGTCCGACCTGTCGCGGATCTTCACCACGACCTCCGCGTCCGGATCGGTGGAGGAGGGGGCGACGGCCAGCCCCTCCTGCCAGCGGGGCAGCAACTCGCCCTGGACGGTGAGGTCGTAACGCACATCGTCGCCGCGCTTGGCCGACGCGGAGACACAGCGGCCGAGGACTACGACGCCGGCGTCCACGTGGGAGTCCAGGCACAGCTCGGGTTCGGCGACGCTGCGCAGGAGGCCGTCCTCCTCGTACGACCACTTCTGTGTCCTGGCCGCGGAGCACGTCTCCAGTTTGGTGCCGACACCGGCCTTGGCCCTGCCGTCCTTGATGTCGAGGCAGAGGTCCGCGGCGAGGTTGCGCAGCCGGGTCTGTCCGGGAGGCGTCGGCAGGCCCGCCGAGTTGGGCGGGGACGAGGACCTGGCGGGCGGGGTCTGCCCTCCCGCCCCGGGGACGATGCTGCTGGACGCGCCGGCGGAGGCCGAGGGATCCGCGTCGCCGTCGTCCGACGACCAGAGGCTGGCGACCAGGACGGAGGCGAGCAGGGCCACCGAGACGAGTCCCGCTCCGGTGAGGAGCGCCTTCGAGTGCCGGGAGCCCGGCGAGGAGTGGCGCCCCTGCCGGGACGGCCTGGGCGAGAGCTGGGACAGCAGACGGGGGCGGTCGCCGCTGCCCGGGCGTTTGCCGCTGTTGCGGCCCGGACGGGCACCCGAGTGACCGCGGCTCGGCCGCGACTCCAGATAGCGGCGGGCGCCCCAGCCGAGCATCGACTCGGCGAGCAGACCGCCCAACCCGCCCTCGAAATGACTGAGTTGCTCGGCCGCGTAACGGCAGAAGCGGCACTCCAGGAGATGCTGCTGCACATCGGGGAGCAGCGCGCCCCCGCGGCGAATCGGAACGTCCAGGAGACGGTTGTAGTAGCGGCAGTCTTTGTTCGGCGCGAGTTCACGGTGGGCCCGAACACAGCCCTCACGGAATTTCTCCCGGGCCTGCTCCAGAGCTGCCGACGCGGTGTCGGCATCCATACCCAGCAGACCGGCCGGTACGGATATGGGCTCGGCCTCGACCTCGGTGTGCCACAGCACGCACTGGGCGAGTCCCGGGAGGGACTGGAAAGAACGCTCGGCGAGCTTGCGATTTTCCGGCGTCATGGACTTCGTCGCGCGCATACCGCGACCCCCGGCGGGTTTCCGGAGATCCGGCAGCACCGCGGATATCCGGTCCTCCGCGGACCATGCCTTGATGATGTCCCGCACGGCCACCAGGAGCTGGGGGCGCAGGGCCACGGCGGACCCGGCGCGCCGCAGGCGTTCCAGCACCTGCTGGAAGGCGGCGGCGGTGACCATGGAGGCGACGTTCGCCGAGGAAGCGAGGCAGATGACCGCGTAGTCGTGCGTCGGCTGCCAGTGTCGCGCGAGCAGCAGCGCCACGGAGTGGGTGAGCTCGCCCTCCGGCTGCGCTCTGAGGAGGGCGGCGAGGCTCTCGTCGGATTCCCCGGGAGCGGTACCGGAGCCCGGCGGATACGGGGGACGAGGCGGGTGGGGGGTGTGCACTGAGCGGTTTCCTTCCAAGGCACAAGGTGTCACACAGAAGTTGTGACCGCCGAAAAGGGGCTCCTGGTTGGTGCATACCTTTTTGGCTTGACGCACGGAAAGCGGCCGGGATCTCGACCACTCGACGTCCGCCGGCCGCGAGCCTTTTGGGCCCCACGGCACGATGAAATCCCGAGCAGCGAATCAGACCTGACCATTGGACATGTACGAGGAAGTTCACCCTTGCACAAAACTCTCACACCCAACAAGGCACTTGAGCTACTTCAGCAACATCCGCGGCATTGAAGGAAAGTCAGTCACACCTGGGGCAACTCGCCTCGGCCGTACCGCATTTCGAAATGGCAATCGTTGCCATGCGCCCCGTGTGAAGCGCGCGCCCGCGCCGGTGCCTCTCGCACGCTCCCCGCGCGCGACTTGGCGTAGTCCACTGGTAACGGCCCTTCTCGGGGGCCCCGCACGGGACGGCGGCTCTCCCGCGCGAAACGGCCGCCGACCCCGATCCTCCCGCCCTCGGTCGGCGGCCCCGAGGGCGGGTCGTCACGTCCGGGGCGACTCGAACCTGTCGCGGCGTGGGTCAGATCTGCCAGGACCGCAGTCGGTCGGCCGCCGCGAAGACGTCCACCTTGCCGGAGATCAGGTCGCGGGCGAGGTCCACGAGTGCCCCGTACGGCGGATCGATGCCGACGCCGCTCACGAACATGTACGAGACCGCCGTCGCGCAGGCGAACCGGGCGTTGGCGGACGGCAGCGGCTTCAGCAGGGCGAGGGTGTGCAGCAGCGCGGCGGCGCGCCAGGCCGGGTCCGAGTCCACCCCGAGCCGGGGCGGGTCCACTCTGTGCCGGGCCACGGCTGCCACGAGCACCGAGAAGTCGTTGACGGTCGGCTGGTCGGGCAGCACCTCTTCATGGCGCTGGAGCAGCCAGGGCACGTCGATATGAATGACGGGTGCCATGAGTCAGGCGGCCCGCCCCTCGCCCTTGGTGGGTGGTTCGTCGTCGGGGAAGGCCGCGGCGAACTCGTCCGCGTGCGCGGCGAAGAACCGGCGGAAGACGTCCGCGCCTTCCTGCAGCGCTCGGTGCCGCACGATGTCGGCCGCGGCCGCCTCACGAACCAGGGCCTTCATCGACGTACCGCGCTCCTTGGCGATCTGCCGCAGATCCTCGAGCTCGCGCTCGCTGAATTCCACGTTGAGAGCAGGCATGCCCTCACGGTACCGCGCGGGTACTTACTCGTAAATACATGCAGGTCAAGTGCCATGTCCAACGGTACCGGGGGGATACGACCGCCACGAACCCGAAGCGGCCCGCCTGAGACCTGCGTCACATTCCAGCCGCCGTCTGTCACATTCCGGACCCCCGCGGCCCTCGCATGGGTGAGCGCGCAACGGGAGGCACACGCATGTCCGAGAGTCCGGCACCGGAGACCGACGAGGCACTGAGCACGGCGACCCGGCTGTTCATCGACCACCGCGAGCTGTTGTTCGCGATCGTCTACAACATGCTCGGCGGCGTCGCGGACACCGAGGACGTACTCCAGGACACCTGGCTGTCCTGGTCCGGCAGCCGGGACCGGGCGCCGGACCAGGAGATAGGCAACCCTCGCGCGTATCTCGTACGCATAGCGGTGAACCACGCGCTGAAACGACGGGCCGTGATCAGCCGCCGACGCGAGACGTACGTCGGTCCCTGGCTGCCCGAGCCGCTGGTGGCCGAGTCCGCCGGGACCGAGCCGGCGTCCGCGGACGCCGCCGACCGTGTGCTGCGCGGTGAGTCCGTGTCGATGGCGATGCTCGTCGTCCTGGAGTCGCTGTCCCCGCTGGAGCGGGCGGTGTTCGTCCTGGGCGAGGTGTTCGGCTACGCCCACGCCGAGATCGCCGAGGTCATCGACCGCAATCCCGCGGCCGTCCGCCAGCTCGCGCACCGCGCCCGCCGGCACGTGCACGCCCGCCGTCCGCTGTACGAGGCACATCCGCGGGTGCGAAGAGAGGCGACCGAGCGGTTCGTCGAGGCCGCTCTCGGCGGAGACATCGGCGCCCTGATGGAGATCCTCGCGCCGGACGTGACGATGTGGACCGACGGCGGCGGCAAACGGCGTCCGGCGGGGCTGCGGCCGATACACGGGCGGGACAAGGCGATCCGCCTCATCGCCTCCTACGCCTCACGGGGCGGCGTGCCGGCGCTGGACATCCGATACCGGCGCGTCAACGGCGACGACGCCGCGGTGCTGTTCGCGGGCGACTCCCCGTACGCGGTGATGGTCATGGACCTCACCCCGGAGGGCGACCGGGTGTCCGGCCTCTACATCGTCTCCAACCCCGAAAAACTCACGCACGTGCACCTGGCCGAGAAGAACGAGAAGGACGAGAAGGACGACGAGAAGGAGGGGGCCGCGTGACCACGACCGAACGGCAGGCGGGGAAGGAGTCCTCCGGTCAGCGCGTCGCCGACTGGTTCGACGGCCGCCTCGGCACCCACAGCCTCGGCAAGAAATACCTGCGCAAGGTCTTCCCGGACCACTGGTCGTTCCTGCTCGGGGAGATCTGCCTCTACAGCTTCGTCATCCTGATCCTGACCGGCGTCTATCTGACGCTGTTCTTCCACCCGTCGATGAACGAGGTGACCTACCACGGCAGTTACATCCCGCTGAACGGCGTCCGGATGTCCGAGGCGTACGCGTCCACGCTGGACATCAGCTTCGACGTGCGGGGCGGTCTGCTGATCCGGCAGATCCACCACTGGGCGGCGCTGATCTTCATCGCCGGGATGCTCATGCACATGATGCGGCACTTCTTCACGGGCTCGTTCCGCAGGCCCCGTGAGGTCAACTGGCTGTTCGGCTGGACCCTGTTGTTCCTCGGACTCTTCGAGGGTCTCTTCGGCTACTCTCTGCCGGACGATCTGCTGTCCGGCACCGGAATGCGGTTCGTGGACGGCGCGATCCTGTCCGTGCCGATCGTCGGAACGTATCTGTCGTTCTTCCTCTTCGGCGGCGAGTTCCCCGGGCACGACATCATCGGGCGCTTCTACTCGCTGCACATTCTGGTGATTCCCGGGATCATGGCGGCTCTGGTGGTCGCGCATCTGATCCTGGTCGTCTACCACAAGCACACCCAGTTCCCCGGCCCCGGAAAGACCGAACGGAACGTCGTGGGCGCGCCGTTCATGCCCGTCTACATGGCGAAGGCGGGCGGCTTCTTCTTCCTGGTGTTCGGGGTGATCGCGCTCATCTCGGCGGTCGCGTCGATCAACCCGGTCTGGTCGTACGGTCCTTACCGCGCCGACCAGGTGTCCACGGGGGCTCAGCCGGACTGGTATCTGGGCTTCGCGGAGGGCCTGGTACGCATCATGCCCGGCTGGGAGATCAATATCGCCGGGCACACGCTGGTCCTCGGCGTGCTGATCCCGATCGTCGTCTTCCCGCTCCTGCTCATCTTCATCGGCGTCTATCCGTTCCTGGAATCCTGGATCACCGGTGACAAGCGTGAGCACCATCTCCTGGACCGTCCGCGCAACCGGCCGATCCGTACGTCCATAGGCACGGCGTGGATCAGCATCTACCTCATCCTGCTCGCGGGCGGCGGCAACGACATCGTGGCCACCCGCTTCCATCTGTCGATCAACACGGTCACCTGGGCCGTCCGGATCGCGCTCTTCGTCGTCCCGGTCATCGTCTTCGTCGCGACCCGGCGCATCTGTCTGGGCCTCCAACTCCGGGACCGGGAGCTGGTGTTGCACGGCCGGGAGACCGGCGTGATCAAACGGCTCCCGCACGGCGAGTACGTCGAACTGCACCGGCCCCTCTCCCCCGCCGAACTGCACACCCTCACCCAGCACGAGCAGCCCCGGCCGCTCGAACTCGGCCCGGCGGAGGACGAGAACGGTGTGCCGAGCCCGAACCGCCGGATGCCGATGCTGCGCCTGCGGGCCCGGCTCTCGCGCGCGCTGTACGGCGAAGGCACCCAGGTGGCGAAGCCGACGGCAGAGGAGTACCGGGAGGCCCACGGGCCAAACGAACACCCGGCCGCCGAGCGCCCGATCGCTGAGAACCCGTCCTCTGAGCAGCAGGCCGCTGAGCACCAGGCCGTCGAACAGCCGCCGGAGGAAAGGCAGATGAGGGAGCATCAGGTGAGTGGGCGTCAGGTCAGCGAGGCGGGACCTCCAGACGGCTGATCCGCAGGCCGCCCCGGACCTCGCCCGGGTGGCGGCTCCTCATGGTGAGCCGGAGCCGGCTGCCGCGTACCGCGTCGAAGGTGATCACCGTCGGCGCGTCGGACGCGGTGGCCCAGTCGACGTCGGCTCCCTTCACGGGCCGGTAGCGGCGCCCGTCCCAAGCCGCGACCTCCACCGAGGCGGGCAGGGAGTGCGTGGCGTCGGCCGTGAAGGAGACCTCGATCCGGTCGAAGGTGCGGGCACGGCCCCACTCGACGGACACCCAGTCCTCCTCGCGGGCTCCGTCGAAGGCTGGTAGCAGAGCCGTGGCGGCCTTGAGGAACGCGTTGGACCAGCCGGTGGCGGGGTCGCCGTCGAGCATCGCGGCGGGCAGGGTGTCGGGGCGGCCCGAGTAACTGGCGTCCGCCAGAGGGTAGTTGGGGGCTCCCGGTCCGGGGTCGGGGGCGAAGTCGGCCGCCGGGGTGAGGACTTTCGGGCGCGCGGTCGTGGCGCGGACGGTCATGGTCGCCGTCCGCAGGCCCGCCGAGCGTGCCCGAAGCGTGAGCCTTCCGTCCTCGGTGCCGGCGCGGACGATCGCCAGGGCCTTGCCGTGGAAGGCCGTTCGGGTGCTCGCCTGGTAGCGCTCGGCGCTCTCCTCGCGCCCGTTGTCGACCCCGGCCAGCGATCCGCCGTCGACGTCGAAGGCGATGGAGTGGTCGGCACTGGGCACCACCACGCCATGGGCGTCGACCACCTCGGCGGTCACGAAGCAGAGCGAACGACCGTCGGCTGCAAGGGACTTGCGGTCGGAGGTGAGGCGCAGCGCGTGCGGTGTCCCGGCGGTGCGCAGGACGTCGGTGGCCACGGTCCTGCCGTCCCGCCGGGCCACCGCCTTCAGCTCGCCCGGGGCGAACGGGACCTTCCAGGTGAGGTGAAGCTTGCCCGCGCTGCCGTTCGGGCTCGTGTAACTCCCGGGCCAGGGACCGCCGGTGACGGTCTTGTCGTCGCCCGTGGCCTCGGTGGTCTCCAGGTACGTACGCCCGTCGGCGGTCTTCTTCTCGTCGAACTTCCTTGTGCCGAGGGACTTTCCGTCGAGGAAGAGCTCGACGGTGTCGACGTTGGAGTACGCCCAGACGTCGACCACCTCCCCCGGGCGGTGATCGGTCCAGTTCATCGGGAGCAGATGGACCATGGGCTTCTCGGTCCACTGGCTCTTGAAGAGGTAGTACATGTCCTTCGGGAAGCCGGCCGTGTCGACCGCGCCGAAGAAGGACGCCTTGACCGGGAACACGTCGTACGGCGTCGGCTCGCCGAGGTAGTCGATCCCCGACCACAGGAACTCGCCCGTGAACCACTTCCGGTCCCGGTCCTTCTTCAGCCCGTACTCGCCGCTCATCGTCCAGGAGGCGAGGTTGTTGTCGTACGAGGAGGTCGCGCGCCGGCCGGGGGTGTGGTTCTCGCCCGTGTTGAGGCGCTCCGGCTCCTGGTACTCACCGCGTGTGGAGGTCTCGGACGAGGACTCCGACTCGAAGAGGAAGAGGCGCGGATAGCGGGCGTGCAGGGCGTCGACCGAGGCGGCGGTGTTGTAGTTGAGGCCGAGTCCGTCGATCCTGGCGAGCATCAGATCGGCCGCCGAGCCGACGGCGGGCAGGCTCCGGTACTTGTCGGAGCCGATCACGATCGGCCGGGTCGGGTCGAGTCGGCGCACGTCGTCGATGAGCCGGTCGGCCATGGCCAGGCCGGCGGTCGAGGTCGAGTCGGGAATCTCGTTGCCGATGGACCACATGATGACGGCGGGCGAGTTGCGGGCGGCCAGGACCATCTCGGCGATGTCGGCGTCGCTGTGCGCGTCGAAGAAGCGCCCGTAGTCGTACCGGTTCTTGCCGCGCCGCCAGCAGTCGAAGGCCTCCACCATCATCACGATGCCGAGCCGCTCACAGGCCGCGATCACCTCGGGGGCGGGCGGGTTGTGGGAGGTGCGCAGGGCGTTGACCCCCATGCTCCGCATGATCTTCAACTGGCGTTCCACGGCGTCCGCGTTGACGGCCGCGCCGAGGGCGCCCAGGTCGTGGTGGAGGTTGACGCCCCGGAGCTTGAGGTAACGGCCGTTCAGGGTCAGGCCGTTGTCGGCGTCCATGGTGAAGTGCCGGATGCCGAAGGGGGTTTCGTAGGTGTCGACGGTGCGGCCGTCGACTCGGACTTCGGTCTTCAGGGTGTAGAGCGCCGGTGTGTCGATGTCCCACATCCGTGGGCGTCGGACGGTGAGGTCGTGTGTGACGGTCGCGGGGTCGGCGTCGACCGTCACGGTGGACGTCCCGCGCGCCACCGTACGGCCGTCCGGGTCGACGACCGCCGTTCTCACCTCCGCCCGTCTCGCCTCGCCCGACGCGTTCACGACGCTTGTCCGCGCCCGTACGAGCGCGCGGTCCTTCCCGGTCTCCGGTGTCGTCACCTGGGTGCCCCACCGCTGGACGTGCACCGGGTCGGTGACGACGAGGCGGGCCTCGCGGTGGATCCCGCTGCCCGAGTACCAGCGGCTGCTGGGAAGCCGGTTGCGGACCTCGACCGCGACGACGTTCGCGGTGGTGCCGTCCGTGTGCAGCAGATCGGTGAGATCGAGGGCGAACCCCGTGTAGCCGTACGGGTGTTGGCCGACGAGCTGCCCGTTGCAGTACACGGACGAGTCCATGTACACGCCGTCGAACTCGACGGAGACCCGCTTGTCCGCGTACGCCTTCGGGAGGGTGAAGGCGATGCGGTACCAGCCGAGGCCGCCGGGAAAGAATCCGGTGCCGCTGGTCGTGCCGTGGTCCGTCGTGGGGCTGAGCTCGTTGCTCCAGTCGTGCGGTACGGCGATCCGCCGCCACTCCGAGTCGTCATAGTCGGGCTCGGCGGCCCGGGCGTAGGCGCCGGTGGGGTCGGTGAGGCCGGCCGGATCGACGAGCGCGAAGCGCCAGCCGTCGCGGAGCGGGACGGTCCGTCCTCCGGTGGCGGGCCGGGCCCGTAGAGCGGTTTCCTCGGCGGTCCATGCGTCGGAGGGGCTCGCGAGGACCACGGGAGCCGCTGTGCCTGCGATCAGTACGGACCTGCGAGTCACCGTCACGGTGTTTCCCTTTCGTAAGGGCTCACATTTGCTCACAACTGCTCGCGAACAAACAGATTCTGACAGTGCGACATGTGCGACCGTCAAGACTCCGGTAAGCGCTTCCCGTCCCGGGTGTCACATCGGCCTGAATCCCACGGTGGCGGAGGGGCCCGTCAGAGGGCAGGTGCGCGGGCCGTTGTGCCATGTGCGGAAGACCCCGACGCACTAGGCTGGAACAGAAGTGACGCGCTTGTTAACTGTGAGTGTGCGCAATGGAGTGGCGGCGATGAGGAGCCCCGACGAAGCCTCGGACGACAGCCCGGGGTACCCGTTCGACGAGACCGCCACCGCGCGGGCCGTCATCGACCGCGACGGCATCCTCGTCGAGTGGAACGAGGGCGCCCGGCGACTGCTCGGTCATGCCCCGGCCGAGGTCGTGGGCCGGCCCGCCGCGAACCTGCTGGCCACGGACGACGGAGCCCTGCTCCCCCCGTCGGCCGACCGCCGCTGGAACGACACACTCGCACTGCGCCACCGGGACGGCCGGACCCTGGACGTATGGCTGCTCGCGCACCGGCGCAGACCCGAACTCGGCGACCGCAGCGACTGGCTCGTCGTCACCCCGCTGGAGAACGGCGAGCCGCGGACGGAGGCCGATTCCCTCTCCGCCATGTTCCTTGAGCAGTCACCCTGTGCCACCGCCCTCTTCGACGAGAGGCTGCGGCTTCGGCGGGTCAACGCGGTGATGGCCGAGTCGATAGGCCTCCCGGAGGAACGTATCCGCGGGCTGCGCATCCCCGAGATCGGCGGCAGACCGCAGAACGACGAGCTCGAGGCGTCCATGCTCCAGGTCCTCCTGACCGGGCAGCACCAGGACGTACAGACCCTGGGCACCGGCAACGCGGACGGCGCGCTGGCCTGGCTGGCGCGGATGGCGCCGCTGACCGACACCGAGGGCCGGGTGGTCGGCGTCTGTCTGTCCGCCCACGACTTCACCGACCAGTACCTCGCCCGCGAGCGCCTCCAGATCGTGAACGAGGCGAGCATCCGCATCGGCTCCACCCTCGACGTCACCCGTACGGCCCAGGAGCTGGCCGATGTCTGCGTGCCCGCGCTCGCCGACTTCGTCAGCATCGACCTCGTGGACCCGCCGGAACACGGCAGCGAGCCGTACACCGGGCCGATCTCCGCTCCCGTGAGCCTGCGCCGCGCCGCCCACCGGTCGGTGCACCCCGGCAATCCGGAGGCCGTGGTCAAGCTGGGCCAGATCGACGTCTACCCTGCCTCCTCGCCGCAGGCCGACTCCCTGGTGGCCGGCCGGCCCATCGTGGCCACGGATCCCATGAGCACACTGGCGGACTGGCTCGCCTGGGATCCGGCGCGCGGCGAGCGCGTCAGGGAACTCGGCATCCACACGACGATGTCCGTTCCCATCCAGGCCCGCGGTGCGACGCTGGGCGTCGCCGTCTTCACCCGGTTCCAGCGCCCCGACCCGTTCACCGCCGACGACGTCCTGCTCGCCGAGGAGGTCACGGCCAGGGCGGCCGTCTGTATCGACAACGCCCGGCGTTTCTCCCGCGAGCGCGAGACCGCCATCGCCCTGCAGCGCAGTCTGCTGCCCCGGACACTCCCCCGGACGGCCGCCGTCGAGGCGGCCTCGCGCTATCTGCCCGCCGCCCGGGCCGGGGTCGGCGGCGACTGGTTCGACGTGATCCCGCTGTCGGGGATGCGCGTCGCCATGGTCGTCGGAGACGTCGTCGGCCACGGCGTCCAGGCCTCCGCCACGATGGGGCGGCTACGGACCGCCGTGCGCACGCTCGCCGATATCGACCTGGCACCGGACGAGTTGCTGACCCACCTCGACGACCTGGTCGTCCGGCTCTCCTCGGAGGCCGGCGAGGGAACCACCGGCGAGGTGGGGGCCACCTGTCTGTACGCCGTGTACGACCCGGTCACCCGCGTCTGCACACTCGCCCGGGCGGGCCACCCGCCACCGCTGATGCTCCGGCCCGGCGGCTCGCCCGAGGAGATCGACGTACCGCCGGGGCCTCCGCTGGGCCTGGGCGGGCTGCCGTTCGAGCCGGTCGAACTCCGGCTGCCCGAGGGCACCGTGCTCGCCCTCTACACCGACGGCCTCATCGAGAGCCGCGACCGCGACCCGGACGAGAGCCGAGCGGTGCTGTGCCGGGCACTGGCCCGGACCGCGGGCTCCCTCGACGAGACCTGCCACGACATCCTCCAGTCGCTGCTCCCGCCGACCGGCGCCTCCGACGACGTGGCCCTGCTGCTCGCCCGGACGAAGGGTCTGCCCACCTCGCAAGTGGCGACCTGGGACATCCCCGCCGATCCGGCCCTCGTCGCCCCGATCCGCAAACAGGTCGTCCAGCAGCTGGAGACCTGGGACCTGAGCGAGGCGGGCTTCACCACCGAACTGGTCGTGAGCGAACTCGTCACCAACGCCATCCGGTACGGCGAGCGTCCGATCCGGCTACGGCTGATCCACGACGCCACCACGCTGATCGTGGAGGTGTCGGACTCCAGCCACACCGCGCCGCATCTGCGCCGCGCCAAGATCTTCGACGAGGGCGGCCGCGGTCTGCTCCTGGTCGCCCAGCTCACCGAGCGCTGGGGCAGCCGCCACACCCCCGAGGGCAAGACGATCTGGGCGGAGCTGACGCTCGTCGAGGAGTGATACGCCGGAAGCCTCAAGGGGCCTGACGGACCGCCGGCTCACCGGCCGCCGCCGTAGCCTCCGCCTCCGTAACCGCCCCCGCCGTACCCGTATCCGCCGCCGTAGCCGCCTCCTCCATAGCCGCCGCCGTAACCGCCTCCGTAACCGCTGCCTCCGCCATAGCCACCGCCGGACCCGCCGTCGTACCAGCAGTAGTAGCCGTAACACACCCAGCTCGGAGCGGGGGCGGGCGTCGGGGGCGGAGGCGGTGGGGGCGTCTGGGAAGGCGCGGGCTTCGGTGGCGGGGGCGGCGTGCGGGTGGGCGCCGGGCCCGGATCGCGCGTCGGCTTCGCCGTGTCGCTGTTCGTGTACGACGTGATCCACTCCATCTGGAGTGAGTCCACCGAGGTGTCGATCTCCCAGCGCTGGGCCTTGCCCTCGCTACGGGTCTTGAGGACCAGGCCCGTCTCCTCGTCCCCCGAGACCGGCGCCAGCGCGAGCTTCGGGCGCCCCAGGGGAACCAGGTTTCCCTCAAGGGTGAGGTCGTAGCGGACGGACACCTCGTCCTTTTCGCCGTCGCACGGACCCAGCCTGACGGAAGAAGGAAGCCGGGAGTCGAGGCACAGGTCCTTGTCGGCCAGGCTGCGCAGCAGACCGTCACTCTCGTAAGCCCACTGCTGCCGCTCCGAGGAGCTGCAGGTGGCGACGGTGGCCTCCACGCCCGCGGTGGCCTTGCCGTCGGCGATCCCGACACAGTCGCCGCTCCCGACGTTGCGGAGCCGCCCGCTCAGGGTGCCGGTCTCCGTGCCGCCGGTGCCGACCCTGGTCGGCCTGGAGTCCGGCTCCTGCGACGCCGTTCCGGCATCCGAGGAGGAGGGCTGCCCCGTGCTGTCCCCGCCGGACCACAGGGCCAGTGGCACGAGTACACAGCCGCTCACGGCCAGGATGGCCAGGGCGAGGTTGCGTCGGCGCGGGGAGCGCCTGCCGGGCTCGCCCGGGCGGGCGTCCGCATGCGGGGGAAGCCGTACGGCGTGGCGCGGACCCGCGCTGTGGAGGCCGGCGCCCGCACGACGACCGGTATCCCGGTGGGAGCCCGCCCCCGAGGCGTTGGCCGTACTCGCGTGGCCGCTCACATTCGGGTGGGACCCGGTTCCCGGACCGGGATCGGCGCTAGGACCATCGGCTGGGTGGGCGCCGGCTCCCGCGTGAGGGGCGAGGTCCGGGCGGGGCCCGGGGCCCGGGGCATCGAAAGCCTGCCGGGGACTGGGTCCCCAGACGGAATCGGTGTCCGAGTAGAGATCGGCGTCAGAGCGGTGTTGCGGGGGATGTCCGGTGCCCGGCTGAGGGACGAAACCCGGAGCGGTCCCGGGCCCTGTTCCTGCGCCTGTGCTTGCGCCTGCGCCATTGCCGGTGCCCGGCTGTGGTCCCGGAGCCGCCGGGTAGGAGCCCATGCCCGGATGCGCGTCCATGCCCGGAGCCACCGACACCACGGGACCCGCCTGCGTCTCCTGCGCCCGGACCCGGCGTCCCGGCCTGGAGTGGAGATACGGCTGGGCCCCCCAGCCGAGCACCCCCTCGGCCAGGAGGCCGGCGAGACGGCCGCCCGACTGGTCCAACTGGCCGGCCGTGGACTGGCAGTGCGGGCAGTCGGCCATGTGCTCCTGCAGATCGGGGCAGATCCTGCCGCCGGGCCGGAGCGAGACGTCGAGCAGCCGGCTGTAGCGGCGGCACTCCTCGTCGGGGGCGAGTTCTCGATGGTTCTCCAGGCAGTTCTGGCGCAGCAGTTCCCGCGCCCGGTCCAGCGCGACGGAGGCGTCCTCGACGGAGATGCCGAGCAGACGGGCCGGTACCGCGAGATCCTCGGCCTCCACCTCCGCATGCCACAGAACGCAGCGGGCGGACTCCGGCAGCCGGTGGAACGCGCGGGACACGAGCCGCCTGTTCTCCGGCGGAAGGAGCCGGTCCGCCGCCCGTTCCTTGTCGTTCGGGTCGGACCGCAACTCGGGACGGAGCAGCTCCCGGCGTTTGTCCGCGTCCCATTCGCCCGCTATTCGGCGCACCGCCACCAGCAGTTGCGGTCGCCACGCAGACTTCGGTCCGGTGCGCCGAACCGACTCCCCGAAGAGGCGGGTGAATGCGGCGGTGGTGAGCATTCCGGCGTACTGCGCACCGTTCGTGCACAGTCTGGCGTACGAGAAGACCGGCACCCAGTGCCGGGAGAGCAGTTCCCCCGAGGGATACTGGGCGGGTGTCTTGCCCGAGCCCCTCTTCAGGTCTGCCGTGAGCCGTTCGTCCGTCGCATCGAACAGGCTTCCGGCTATAGGGGAATTCGACGGGGTCGCGTCGCTCACGTGCACTTCCTCCAAAGCCCCCGCAGAAATAGTCCATACCAAGGGGTACGGAATCTTTCCTGCACGCTGACGGGTGCACCTTTGCACAACGAACCGCTCCGGAACAAGAGAACGCTCCCAATCCTCCATTTCCAGCAACGTCTTTGGCAGAGACAAAGCGTCAACAGAAGCCCGAAGCAATGCGATTCGGAATGGCACACTCTCAAGTTACCCGAAGTAAGTACCGATTTGGCATCGGCGAAGAAGCAGGTCGCCACCGGTAATTCGTTGGAATATGCAACCCAGGATCGCAGGGAAGGAGCTTGACGGCGGGGTCTTCGACAGACCCCCGTTCGCCTCCGCAACAGTCCGTCTGATTCGATTCAACGAAACCGACAATCACTCCCGAAGGACAAACCCTGAGTTCCACACTCGCCACAGCCCTTTCCGCCGTTCTCCTCGTGGCGGTACTGGCCTGTGCCGTTATCCGCCCCTTCGGCCTGCCTGAGGCCACCGTGGCGGTCCCGGCCGCAGGCGTGGTGATCGCGGCCGGCGCGATCACGCTCGACCACGCACGCGCCGAGGTCGAGCTGCTCGGGCCCGTCGTGGGCTTCCTGGCCGCGGTGCTCGTGCTCGCCAAGCTCTGCGACGACGAGGGGCTCTTCCAGGCGTGCGGCGCCTGGCTGGCCCGTACGTCAAAAGGGCGCCCGCAACGACTGCTGGCCGCCAACTTCCTTCTCGCCTCGGTGATCACGGCCGTGCTGAGCCTGGACGCCACGGTCGTCCTGCTCACTCCGGTGGTGTTCGCGACCGTGGCCCGGCTCGGCGCCCGCCCGAAGCCCCACGTGTACGCCACCGCCCATCTGTCGAACACGGCCTCGCTGCTGCTGCCCGTCTCCAACCTCACCAATCTGCTGGCGTTCACTGCCAGCGGTCTGAGCTTCACCCGGTTCGCCGTGCTGATGGGGCCCGCGTGGGCCGTCGCGATCGCCGCCGAGTATCTGGTCTTCCGGCGCTTCTTCGCCGACGACCTCAAGGTCCACGCCCCGGAGCCGGCCACCGTCGAGCCCGTCGAGCTGCCCGTGTTCGCCCTGGTCACGGTCGGCTGCACGCTCGCGGGCTTCGCCGTGGCGTCCGCGCTCGGCATCGAACCGGCCTGGGCGGCGCTGGCCGGAGCGCTGGTCCTGGCCGTCCGGGCACTGGTCCGCGGGCACACCACTCCGCTCGCCGTCGTGCGCGCCACCTCACCGGCCTTCCTCGCCTTCGTCCTGGCGCTCGGGATCGTGGTGCGTGCCGTGGTCGACAACGGCCTCGCGGACGTGCTCGGCCACCTGGTCCCCGATTCGTCGAGCCTGCTCGCCCTGCTCGGCATCGCGGCCCTCGCCGCCGTCCTGGCGAACCTCATCAACAACCTGCCCGCCGTCCTGGTACTGCTGCCCCTGGCAGCCGTGGCGGGTCCAGGACCGGTCCTCGCCGTACTGCTCGGGGTGAACATCGGCCCCAACCTCACCTACGCCGGGTCGCTGGCCACGCTGCTGTGGCGGCGCATCGTGCATCAGCACGAACACGAGGTCGGTCTCGGCGAGTTCACGCGGCTCGGTCTGATCACCGTGCCCGCCACCCTGATCCCGGCCGTGGTGGCCCTCTGGCTCTCACTGCGGGTGTTCGGAGCCTGAGGGCGCACGCCCCGGCCCGCCTCGGGCTCACACCCCCGGCCCGCCTCGACCGGGTCCGCCGTCGCGTCCCCGCCAGGTCGTGCGCGGAGCATTGACGCTGTGACATGACCATGCAATGCTCCGTTTTGGGAGCGCTCCCACCCGTCCTGTCGTCCCCGTGAGACGGCATCCGTGGACCCAGTCCAGGCACCGGGAGGCGCTCCATGCTCACGTTCCCGCACGTGCACCGCCGCCCCACAAGACGCCGTACGAGAAAACGCACGACGGCCGCCCTGCTGACGGCGGCCCTGCTCTCCGGCGGCATGGCCCTCGCCCCCGGCGCGACCGGCCTGTCGTCCGCCGGATCACCGTCGGCCGCACCGCCGACCGCCGCGGACCCGGCCGCCACCGCGACGACGCCCGTGCGGGTCAACCAGGCTGGCTACCTGCCGGACGGCCCCAAGCGGGCCACGGTGGTCACCGCGGCCACCCAGCCGCTGGCCTGGCAGTTGCGCAAGGCGTCGGGCGCCGTGGCCGCCTCCGGCCGGACCGTCGTGCACGGCGCGGACACGGCCTCGGGCGAGGCGACCCACACCGCGGACTTCTCCGCGTACCGCAAGGCGGGCTCGGGGTTCGTCCTGGTCGTGGACGGGCAGAACAGCGCGCCCTTCGACATCCGCGCGGACCTCTACGACAACCTGCGCTCGGACGCGATGGCGTTCTTCTACCACCAGCGCAGCGGCACGCCGATCGAGGCCTCGCTGGTGGGTCCCGCCTACGCGCGCCCGGCCGCGCACCTCGGAGTCGCACCGAACCAGGGCGACACGAACGTGCCCTGTCAGGCCGGGGTGTGCGACTACACCCAGGACGTGCGGGGCGGCTGGTACGACGCGGGCGACCACGGCAAGTACGTCGTCAACGGCGGGATCTCCGCCTGGACGCTCGTCGACTCCTTCGCGCGGGCCAAGCGGGCGGGCAACGCGTCCGCGCTCGGCGACTCGACCCTGCGGATACCCGAGCGCGGCAACCGCGTCCCGGACGTGCTGGACGAGGCCCGCTGGGAGCTCGACTTCCTGATGCGGATGCAGGTGCCGGAGGGCAAGCCGTACGCCGGTATGGCCTTCCACAAGATCCACGACGCGGCCTGGACGGGCATCCCGACCCGCCCCGAACTCGACTCCCAGCCCCGCGAGTTGCACCGCCCGTCCACCGCGGCCACGCTCAACCTCGCTGCCACGGCGGCCCAGTGCGCACGGGTCTTCAAGCCGTACGACTCCACGTACGCGAAGCGGTGTCTGAGCGTGGCCCGTACGGCGTGGGCCGCGGCGAAGGCCAACCCGGCGATCTACGCCCCGGAATCGGACAGCACGGGCGGCGGCCCCTACAACGACACCCAGGTCACGGACGACTTCTACTGGGCGGCGACCGAGCTGTACGCGGCGACCGGGGAGCGTGCCTACCGGGACGCGGTCACGTCCTCGCCCTGGCACACCTCGTCGAGCGCGCTCACGCCGACCGGCTTCAACTGGGCCGACACCGCGGCGCTCGGCCGGCTGACCCTGGCGACCGTGCCGAACGGGCTGCCCGCCTCCGACATCAGGCGTGTACGCGCGTCGGTGACGGCCGCGGCCGACGGACATCTCGCCATGATGGCGGGGCAGGGCTATGCGGTGCCGATCCCCGCGAACGGGTACGTGTGGGGCTCCAACAGCCAGGTCACCAACAACGCGATCGTGATGGCCACGGCCTACGCGCTCACCGGTCAACAGCGTTACCGCGACGGGGTGTTGGAGTCGATGGACTACCTGCTGGGCCGCAACACCCTCGACCTCTCCTATGTCACCGGCTACGGCGAAACGTACGCCCGAAACCAGCACCACCGGTTCTGGGCGAACCAGTACGACGCCTCGCTGCCGAACCCGCCGGCGGGCTCCCTCGCGGGCGGTCCCAACAGCGGTCTGCAGGATCCGGTGGCGCAGGAGCACCTGGCGGGCTGCTCCCCCGCGGCCTGCTACATCGACGACATCGGCTCGTACTCCACCAACGAGGTGACGGTCAACTGGAACGCCCCGCTGGCCTGGCTGGCGGCCTTCGCCGCCGAGCGCTGCCCGCCGCGCGACTAGGCCGCGACGGTCGTCAGCGTCGGAGCCCGGCCCGGTACGCGCCGGGCGGGGCTCCGTAGCGCTGTCGGAAGACGCGGTTGAAGTGGAACGGGCTGCTGAAGCCGGAGGCGACGGCGACCCGTTCCACCGGCAGGTCGGTGGCTTCCAGCAGTCGCGCGGCGTGCAGCAGCCGGGCGGCCAGCAGTGCCCGCATCGGGGACCGGCCGAGCTGCTGGGTGAAGAGGTGCGCGAAGCGGGAGGGCGAGAGCGAGACCCCCGCGGCCAAGGATTCCACGGTGTGCGGGGCGCCCGGGTCGGCCGCGATGAGTGCCTCGGCCTGCCGGATCCGTGCGTCGAGGCCGGACCGGTCGGGTTCCCCGCGTGCCGTGGCGGTGGCGAGCAGGACGACGGATTCCAGGGAGCAGTGGGTGAGCTCGCGGGCGGCGGTTCCGTGGGCCACGGCGACCCGGACGTCCTCGGGCTCCCCGTCGAGCTCTTCCTCCGGCCTTTCCTCGGGCGGGGCCCCCGCCCCGGTCCACCGGGCGTCCGCGAGCATCCGCCGGAACGCCGAATCCAGTCGTCCCCGCACCCCGTCCGGGACCGGTGTGACGGCGTACAGCCGGTCCCCGAGCGTGTACGGGCGCAGCCACTCCGTCCAGGTCGGCCGTGCCTGGCAGTGCACCCACCAGAACGCCCAGTGCCTCGCGCCCGGTGCGACCGTGTAGTGGTGGGGCAGGTCCGGGCCGAGGACGACGAGGTCTCCCGGGGCCGCCCGCGTCTCCGCGGCGCCCTGGGCGAGCCGGCCCTCGCCGCCGGTGGTCCAGATGATGAGCCAGCTGTCGGCGCCGCCCGGCCGGCTGACGCTGTAGCCGGGGTGCTGGTCGAAGCGGCCGACCGTCACCAGGCCGGGCGGCGGGGACGGGGCAGCAGGCTCGGGCAACTGGACAGCACGCACAGACATCCTCCCGGAAGGCGCTTCTGCCTAGCGTGAGGCATGCAGGACACCGACGCGAAGGGACGGTCGCATGACAGTCACGGACAGGGGCGCGACGACGGAGGCGGGCGAGGGCACGACAACGGACGCGGGAGGGGGCGCGGGCGGGGACGTCGTGCGGCGCTTCGAGGAGGACGGCTTCACCGTGGCACGCGGGCTGTTCGCCCCGGCCGAGATCGACGCGCTGTGCGCCGAGTTCGCCGCACTGCACGCCGACGGTCCGGTCCCCGGTCACTTCGAACCCCGCGCGACCGGGACGACGGGCCCGGCGGACCCGCTGCACGCCTACCCCCGGGTCATGAACCCGCACCGCATCAACGACCTGGCGCTGCGCCACCTCCTCGAGCCCCGGCTGCGGGTCATCCTCGAACTGCTGCTGGGCGAAGAGGTGTTGGCCGCGCAGAGCATGTTCTACTTCAAGCCGCCGGGCGCCCGTGGCCAGGCCCTGCACCAGGACAACTTCTATCTGCGGGTGGAGCCGGGCACCTGTGTGGCCGCCTGGGTCGCCTGCGATCTGATCGACCGGGAGAACGGCGGCCTCGAAGTGGTCCCGGGCACCCACCGCATGGACGTGTTCTGCCCCGAAGAGGCCGACGAGGGGCTGTCGTTCGCCCGCGAGTACGTCCCGCCGCCGCCCGGACTGGCCCCCGTTCCGGTCGACATGGAGCCGGGTGACGTGCTGTTCTTCAACGGCAGCCTGGTGCACGGCTCCCAGCCCAACCACAGCACCGACCGCTTCCGCCGCTCGTACATCGGCCACTACGTCGGCCGCTCCGCCGAGCGCATCGGCCGCCACTACCCCACCCTGACGATGAGCGGGGCCCCGGTCCCCCTGCGGGAGAGCGAGGGCGCGGGCCCGTGCGGCACGGAGTTCGAACCGGCGGGCCCCCACTGAAGCCCCCACCAGGCGCGCGCTTCAGGAGCGCAGCAACTCCGCCGCGCCCAGGTCGAGTACGCCGTCGTGCCAGGTCAGTCCGCGCAGATCCCGTACGACGACGGGGGCGTCGGTGTCCAGGCCGCGCGGCCCGACGCCGATGACGTACGCCCCGGCCGCGGCCCCCGCCGTGGCACCGGCCGCGCTGTCCTCGAAGACGACCGTGCGTGCCGGGTCCGTGCCCAGTTTCCCGGCAGCCGCGAGGTAGCCGTCGGGAGCGGGTTTGCCATGGCTGACGTCGTCCGCGGTGATGAGCACGGGCGGCAGGGGCAGGCCCGCGGCGGCGATCCGGGCCCGGGCGAGCGCGTTCACTCCGGAGGTCACCACGGCCCAGCTGCCCTGCGGCAGGCTCGTCAGCAGGTCGAGGGCGCCGGGCAGCGCGGTCGTGGTGGCCGCCGCCTCGATCTCCAGGCGGTCGATCTCGGCGAGGGCGGCGGGCCGTTCCCCGGGGTCGGGCACGAGCAGTGCGACGGTGTCGGCTGAGCGTCGGCCGTGCACCATCGCGGTGACCCGGTCGGCGGCCAGACCGCGGGCACGGGCCCACTGGCTCCATGCCTGGTCGACGCCCAGGTCGGAGTCGACCAGCACGCCGTCGTTGTCGAACAGAAGGCCCTCGCAGGGGATGTTCACTGAAATGCACCTCACAGGGGCGGGTTTCCCGGGCACGTCGGCCGACCGGCCTTCCCGGGGGCGGGGTGGCCGCCGGGAAAGCACGGCATGGCCGGGGCCCTTCAGGTGACGGGGCGGTTGCGGTAGCGGCCGACGAGTTCGCGTGCGGCGGTCTGCATCCGGGCGGGCGGCAGCCCCTGGGCCAGCAGGGTCAGGTCGTCGACGACCATGTCGCCGATGGTCAGGAATGCCTCCGGGATGCCGCCCGCGCGATGGGCGGAGAGGACCAGGCCCTCCAGTTCGCGGGACGGGTCGTCGGCGGCGACGGGTTCGTCGGGCCAGACGTCGATGCCCGCGAGGAGCCTGCCCTCGGCGACCCGCGCGAGCAGCGCCGGGAAGTCCACGACGGGCGCTCTGCTGACCAGCACGAGCCGGGCCCCGTCGGGCAGCAGCCCCAGCTCACGCTCGCCGAGCAGATGGCGGCTGTCGTCCGTGACGGTCGCGAGGACGAAGACGAACCGGCTGCGGCTCAGGGTCTCGTCGAGGGTGGCCGGGACGAGTCCCTGCTCCCGCAGGACGGCGGCAGGCAGCCACGGGTCGTAGACGCGGAGGGTGGGTCGGAAGGGCGCCAGGAGCGGGTGGAGGCTGCGGCCGAGGTTCCCGAATCCGATCAGGCCTACGTCCGCGCCGCGCAGCAGTACGGCGTCGGTGTTGCCGTCGGACACGTACCGTTCGCGTCCGGCGCGGAAGGCGCGGTCCTCGCGGCTGATGCCGCGCGCGAGGTCGAGCGCGAGCCCGAGGGCGTACTCGGCGACGGCTTGCGCGTAGGCCGGTCCGCAGCCCAGGACGTGGATGCCGCGCCGGAAGCACCCTTCGTAGTCGACGTTCGGGAAGAAGTTGCCCTCGACGTTGAGCAGGGCCCTCAACTCCCCTGCCCGGGCGAGGCGTTCGGCCGGGAGATCGGGCTGGCCGACGACGGCGAACGCGTCGGGCAGCGCCTTGTCGAAGGCTTCCTCGGTGTCCGGTTCCACGACGGTGAAGCGGTCGTCGAGCCGGGCCAGTGCGTCCGGCGTGAAGATGCGTTCCTTGGGGTGCGGGTCGGCTTGCAGGATGACGAGCGGCTTGTGCGGGGTGCTCACGGCTCTCCTTGCGTCCGTCACGGTTCTCGTACAGGCACTGGCGTCGGCCTCACCAAACGGTAGCCCGACGCTGCCGGCACGGCACCATGGCCGAGCACCCGGTCAGTCGACGGAGAGCCCCGCTGCGAATCCCAGGATCGCGTCGGCGACCGGGCGCGGGTTCTCCAGCAGCATCGCGTGGGTGCCGTCGATGTCGGCGACGGTCACCTCGGGGCGGCTGTCCGCCAGTTCGGCGAGGTCTCGGGCGAGTCCCTCCGCGTAGGCCGCCATCAGTTCGTCGAACCAGTCGAGGCCCGGGATCGAGGGGACCGGCCGCAGGGCGCGGCCGAGCAGCAGGGGGCGGTCCGTGCGGCGGAAGAGCGCGAAGAGGTCGAGCGAGTCGATCTCGGCCAGCATCTCCAGGGCGTGCTCGCGCCCGGGCCGCAACTCCAGCTGCCCGTCGGCGCGTTCGTGGACCGAGCGCCGGATGCCCGCCTCCAACAGCTCGTACGGTATGCCCAGTTGCTTAGACATCCCCCGCTGCTGGGCGAGCAGGTCCTTGAGGCCGCCCGGGGGAACGACCTGGCCCGCGACCGTCGCGGCCAACTCCCGCACCTGGGTGAGCCGTTCCTCGACGTACGCCGGTTCTAGACCGACGTACTGGCCGGGCCTGCCCCATCCGAATCCGTCCAGGTTCACCGCACCCGGAGTGATTCCCGGGTGGTCCAGGGCGTACCGGACGGCGAGCATCCCGCCGAGGGAGTGGCCGACGGGGAGCGCCCCGGGAATGCCGTGCGAGTCCAGGACCGCCTCGATGTCCGCGAGCACCTCGGGGATGCGCCACGTGCCGTCCGGCGAGAATCCGTGGCCCCGCAGGTCCACGGCCAGCACCCTGTGGTGGCGGGCGAGGAGCGGGGCGACGGCGGCCCAGTCCGCGAGAGTCCGGCCGGCGCCGTGCAGCAGCAGGAGCGGGGTGCCCTTGCCGCCGTGGTCGTGGACGGCGAGGGTTACGTGGTCTCGGGTCATGATCAAACACTAGAACGTGCGGTCGGGTCGGGGGGCCTGTGGGGTGGCCTGCCTTGTAGGGGCGGGTGGGTCGGGGGTGCCCGCGCAGTTCCCCGCGCCCCTAAGGAGCCGGTGGCTCAGGCCCGTTGTCGGCTGCGAGTGGGAGGGGTTGCCCGCGCGGTTCCTCGCGCCCCTGAGTGGGGTGGGGTGGGGTTGCGGCGGTCAGTTGGCAGCGGGCCCCAGCGACCGGCTTCTTGGGGGCGCGGGGAACTGCGCGGGCAACCCCGACCCACCCGCGCCCAACAACACACCCCCGCCCGGCGGAGCCACCTCTCACCCGGTGGCAGACTTGACGCAAAAGAATTCGCACGGTTTGATCCAGGGCGTGCCCAGGCCCCCGGCCCGGCACGCAGAGGTACGCCCAGCCGGTATCGGACAAGGTTCTCAGTCCGGCCAAAGTCGCCAGGACCGTCACCGGGTCCGAGGCGGGGACGTACTCGCGATTGATGGAGCGGACATGCCCGTCAAGCGTGACGCCCGCGTAGGAGTGTTCAGGGTGGCCGCCGCCCTGATCATCCTCGCCGCCCTGGCTTCCTGTACGTCGGATCCGGACGGCAAGGGCCCGGACGAGTCCACGAAGCCGAGCCCGAAGGCCGTTCGGCTGCCCCCCGTGCACGCGGGTTTCGACTACCAGATCGGCGGCGCCTATTCGCCGCCCTCCGGCGTCCGAATCGTCGCCCGCGACCGCAAGGCCGAACCCGCCCGCGGCCTCTACAACATCTGTTACGTCAACGCCTTCCAGGCCCAGCCGGACGAACGGGACGACTGGCCCGCCGATCTGCTGCTGCGCGACAAGAAGGGCAAGGTCGTCGTCGACGGCGACTGGGACGAGGCCCTGCTCGACATCGGTACGCCCGCCAAGCGCGAGCGCGTCGCGGCCCGGATCAACAAGTGGATCGACGGCTGCGCGGACAAGGGCTACGACGCCGTCGAGCCCGACAACTTCGACAGCTTCACCCGCTCCCGCGGTCTGCTGAGCGCGGCCGACGCGACCGCCTTCATCAAGCTGCTCTCGGACCACGCGCACTCCCGGGGCCTGGCCATCGGACAGAAGAACACCGTGGAGCTGGCCAGTCAACGAGGCCGTACGGGGCTCGACTTCGCCGTGGCGGAGGAGTGCGGCGAGTACGACGAATGCGGTGAGTACGCCGAGGCGTTCGACGACCGGGTCGTCGTGATCGAGTATACCGACGACGGTTTCAGGAAGGCCCGTTCGGGCTTCGGCGACCGGCTGAGCATCGTGCGCCGGGATGTGCAGGTGTCGACGCCGGACAGCGCCGACTACGTCCGCAAGACCCGCTGACGGAGGCTCCCGATGGCTCGAACCCGAGGTGTTCTGTGCCCTGTTGAACGCCGCGGCCTGCTCAAAGGGGCTGCCGCGATCGCCGCCGCGCCGCTGCTGGGCGCCTGTTCGCAAGGCGCGTCCGACGGCGTGGGCGCCGACGGGAAAGTGACCGTGGAGCTGTGGCACGGCCAGGTCGACGTGGCCAAGGACGCGATACAGGCGCTGGTCACGGAGTTCAACCGGACGCATCCGAAGATCCGGGTGGACGCCGGTGGCGGCGGGGTCATCTCCGACGCGATGCTGCAGAAGGTGACGGCCGCGCTGGCCGCCGGCTCGTATCCGGACATCGCGTACGTCTTCGGCTCCGACCTCGCCAGCATCGCCCGCAGCCCTCGTGTCGTCGACCTGACCGACGCGATGCGCGGCGGCCCCACGCCCTGGAACAGCTTCTGGGCGCCGGTGCGTGAAGCAGTCAGCGTCAACGGCAAGGTGCGGGCGGCGCCCGCGCTGCTCGACTCGCTGGCCGTCGTCTACAACAGGAAGCTGTTCCGGCAGGCCGGTGTCCCCTTTCCCGAGGCGGGCTGGACCTGGGACGAATTCACCGACACGGCACGGAAGTTGACCGACTCCGGCCGGGGCGTCTTCGGAACGGGCTGGCCCGGCACGGGTGACGAGGACACGGTCTGGCGGCTGTGGCCGATGATCTGGGACCTGGGCGGGGACGTCGTCGCCGACGACGGCAAGAGCATCGGCTTCGCCCGCCAGGGCGTCCGAGCACTCGACACGCTGCGCCGACTCGTCGAGGACAAGAGCGTGTACGTCGATCCGAAGCCCGGCGGCGAGCAGATGTACCAGGTGTTCCTGGGCGGCCGGATGGCGATGGTCGCGACCGGGCCCTGGCAGCTGCCGGACATCCTGGACGCCGAGGTGGACTACGACGTCGTACCGCTGCCGTCCTACAGCGGGCGGCCGGTGACGATCTCGGGCCCCGACACCTGGACCGTCTTCGACAACGGCTCCGCACGCTCGCGGGCCGCCGTGGAGTTCGTCCAGTGGATGATGCGGCCGGAACAGGACGCCCGGTGGGACATCCGGGCCGGGAGCCTGCCCCTCGGTTCCGCGACGGAGCGGCGCCCGCAGTGGCGGAAGCACTCCCGGGAGACCACGGGACTCTCGGTGTTCACCGACGCGCTGGACTCCGCCCGGGTCCGGCCCGTCCATGCCGCGTACCCGCAGATCTCCCAGGCCCTCGGCGAGGCGATCGTCTCCGTGCTGCTCGGCCGGGACTCCCCCGCCAAGGCGTTGCGCCGGTGCGCCGACAAGGCCGACGCGGCGCTGCTCATCCCGCGCTGACCACTCACGGACGCCTCGTGGATGCCTCATGCATCCCTCGTGGGTCCCGCTCGACCTGTGCTGATCCCGCGCTGTACCAAGGGAGGAAGGCCGCATGACATCACTGCCCCGCGCCATCACCCTCGCACCGCAGTCCCAGCCGCGGGCACCGGCCGTCTCACGGCGCGGCGCGCGGCGGCGCGTCCGGCGGGAGACGGCCACCGCCTGGGCGTTCATCGCCCCGTCGGTACTCGTCATCCTGGGCCTGGGCATCGTCCCGGTCGTCTGGTCGCTGCTGCTGTCGTTCCGCGCCGACGACCTGGTCACGCCGGGCCGCTGGGTGGGCCTCGACAACTACCGGGCGCTGTCCCAGGACCCCAACTTCCATACGGCGGTGGGCAATACGCTGCTGTACTCGGCGCTGTTCGTGCCGCTGAGCCTGCTCGGCGGTCTGGCGCTCGCGCTCGCCCTGAACCGGCGTATCCGTTTCATCGGCCTCTACCGGACCCTGCTCTTCATCCCGTTCGTGGTGTCCGCCGCCGCGCAGGGCGTGCTGTTCTCCTTCATCCTCGATCCGGAGTTCGGCGCGGCCAACTCGCTGCTGCACAAGTTCGGCATCTCGCCGCAGGGCTTCCTCACCGACCCCGACCAGGCCATCTACCTGCTGGTCCTGATCTCGCTGTGGAGCGGTGTCGGCTTCTGCGTGGTCGTCTATCTCGCCGCGCTGCAGGACGTACCGCGCGAACTCGTCGAGGCCGCCCGCATCGACGGGGCGGGCCGCTGGCGCGTACTGCGGCACATCACTCTCCCGGCCCTCACTCCCGTGACGGTCTTCCTGCTGCTGTGGCAGCTGATCACCGCGCTCCAGGTCTTCGACCTCGTGTACGTGACGACGAAGGGCGGCCCGCTCGGCTCGACGACCGTGATCGTGTACTTCGTCTGGCAGCAGGCGTTCCAGATGTTCACGGCCGGATACGGGGCCGCCGCCGCGTACGTCCTCGCGCTGGCCCTGCTGGTCGCGGGGGTGGCCCTGCGTGTCGTCCGGCGCCGACAGGGGCGCGTCGTGGAAGGGGCCCTCCGATGAGCACGCGTCCGACGAGTGCGCTCAAGGCAACCGCGCTCAAGGCGAGTGCGGGCGGGGCGAGTTCGCGCAGGGTGAGCCCCTGGCATCTGATCCTCGCCCCGCTGGCGCTGGCGTTCGCGCTGCCGCTGGTGTGGCTGCTGCTGAGCTCGGTGATGACGAACGCGGAGATCAACCGGTTTCCGCCGGCGCTGTGGCCCGACGGCATCGATCTGGGTGGCTACCGGTACGTGCTGGGCAACGCGATGTTCCCGCGCTGGTTCGCGAACTCGCTGATCGTCGCGTCGGTCGCCGTGGTGTCGAATCTGCTGCTCGGGTCGCTCGGCGGCTACGCGTTCGCGCGGATGCGGTTCGCGGGGTCGCGGGTGCTGCTCGGGCTGATGCTGGCGACCATGGTCATCCCCTTCCAGCTGACGATGATCCCGACGTTCCTGGTGATGAAGTGGCTCGGTCTGATCGACACGCTGGGTGCGCTGATCGTGCCGTCGCTGGTGACGCCCTTCGCCGTGTTCCTGTTCCGGCAGTTCTTCCTGACGCTGCCGAGGGAGATCGAGGAGGCCGCCTGGATCGACGGGTGTTCGCGGCTGCGCGTGCTCTTCTCGATCGTCATGCCGTTGGCCCGGCCCGCTCTCGCGACGGTCGCGGTGCTGACATTCCTCACGACGTGGAACGACCTGTCCTGGCCGCTCATCGCGATCAACCACGACACCCAGTACACGCTCCAGTTGGGCCTGACGACCTTCCAGGGGCAGCACCACGCACGGTGGTCCGCGGTGATGGCGGGCAACGTCATCACGGTGCTGCCGGTGCTGGTGGCGTTCCTGCTGGCGCAGAAGACGTTCGTCCAGTCGCTCACATCCAGCGGACTGAAGGGGTAGCCGCCTTGTCCCGTTCCTTCGACCTTCTGGTGATCGGTGACGTCAATCCCGATGTCGTGGTGGGTCCGGTGCCCCGCGCGATGGCCTTCGGCCAGCGTGAACAGCTCGTCGAGCGGGGCGCGTTGGTCCTCGGCGGCTCGGCGGCGATCATGGCGTGCGGGGCGGCGCGGCTGGGGCTGCGGGTGGCCTTCGCCGGGCGCGTGGGGGACGATCCCGCGGGCGCGTTCGTCCGCGGAGAGCTCACCGACCACGGCGTCGACATCACTCATCTCACCGTCGACCCTCACCTGCCCACGCCCCTGACGGTGGTGCTCAACGACAAGGACGGTGACCGTGCCATCCTCACCTCGCCCGGCTGTCTGGCGGCGACGAGCGCGCAGGACGTGCCCGAGGAACTGCTGGCCGACACCCGGCACGTGCACGCGGGGTCCTTCTTCCTGATGCCCCGTCTGGCCCGTTCCCTGGCAGCCGTGTTCGCCCGGGCCAGGTCCTGCGGGGCGAGCGCCTCGCTCGACACCAACGACGATCCCGACGGCAGATGGGACCGCGAACTGCTCGACCCCGTACTGGAGTTCACCGACATCCTGCTGCCGAACGCCGCCGAGGCCCGCGCACTCACCGGCGAGACCCAACTGGAGTCGGCGGCAGCCGCGTTGGCGGGAATCGTCCCGCTGGTCGTCGTCAAGGACGGCTCCGAGGGCGCGCTCGCCCACGACGGAGAACGGGTCCGGCGGGTACCGGCCGTGCCGGTGGAGCCTGTCGACGCCGTGGGTGCGGGCGACAGCTTCGACGCCGGTTTCGTCGCCGCGACCCTGCGCGGGCTGGACCTGCGCTCGTCCCTTGCGCTGGCCGCCGTCTGCGGTTCGCTCTCGACCCGCGGCCACGGCGGTACCGCGGCGCAGCCGACGTGGCACGAGGCCTGCGCCCACACCGACCTGGAGAGCCGCACATGACCGAGGTAAAGATCGCCTTCGTGGGAGCCGGCAGCGTGGTGTTCACGCAAGGGCTCCTGGCCGATCTGTTCGCCTTCCCCGAGCTGGGGCACGCCCGGATCGCCCTGCACGACATCGACGAGGAACGGCTGGCCACGGCGGAGGGAGCCGCCCGCCACATCGCGGACGAGCGCGGTGCCAAACCGACGATCACCGCACACCTCGACCGGCGCGCCGCCCTCGAAGGCGCCGACTTCGTCGTCAACACCGTCCAGGTCGGCATGAACGAGGCCACCCGCACGGACTTCAACGTCCCGGCCCGCTACGGAGTGCGCCAGACCATCGGCGACACGCTCGGCATCGGAGGCATCTTCCGCGCCCTGCGCACCTTCCCGGTGCTGCGCGGTCTGGCCGAGGACATGGCCGAACTCTGCCCGGACGCCCTGCTGTTGAACTACACCAACCCAATGGCGATGAACGTCCTGTACCTGTCGCGGATCGCACCGGCCCTGCGCACGACCGGTCTGTGCCACTCGGTGTACTGGACGATGCACGACCTCTCACAACTGGTGGGCGTCCCCTTCGAGGAGGTCTCCTATCTGGCCGCCGGCGTGAACCACCAGGCCTGGGTGCTGCGTTTCGAACGCGCCGGCCGCGACCTCCACCCGCTCCTCGACGCCGCGATCGCCGAGGATCCCGGGCTCCTGCGCCGCGTACGGGTCGACATGTACCGCAGGCTGGGCCACTACCCCACCGAGACGAGCGAGCACTCCGCCGAGTACGTGCCCTGGTATCTGCACCACGACACCGAGGTCGAACGTCTCCGGCTGCCGGTGGGCGCGTACTTGGAGATCATCGAGGAGAACACCGCCGACTACGAGCGCACCCGCCGGGCCCTGCTCGCGGATGCTCCCCTGCCGGTCGAGGGCACGATGGAGTACGCGCCCCAGGTCATCCACAGTGTCGTCACGGGGACCCCGCGCACGATCTACGGGAACGTCCCGAACCGCGGGCTCATCGACAACCTGGCCGCCGATTCCGTGGTCGAAGTGCCTTGCTTGGTAGACGCGTTGGGAGTCCAGCCGACCCGCGTCGGCTCACTTCCCCCGCAGTGCGCGGCGCTCAACAGCGCGTACGTCTCCGTCACCGACCTGGTCGTCCGCGCGGCCACGGACGGCGACCCGCGGCACATCCGCCATGCCGCGATGGCCGACCCCGCGACGGCGGCGGCCCTTCCGGTGGAGCGGATCTGGGACCTGTGCGACGACCTCGTACGGGCTCATCGGAAACTGCTGCAGCCGGAGTTGCGGGAGGAGCTGGGGCACTGACACCCGGCCCGGGACCGGGTCACCGCTCCAGGAGGTCCAGGGCCTGTTCCCAGCGGAACCCCCGGTCCGCCGGGTTACCGAAGGCGTGTTCGCCGAACCGGACTCCCATCCCGCGCAGCCTTTTCAGGCTGTCCTGATACGCGGGGTGGGCCGTCAACGCCTTGCTCACACAGGGGAGTACGGAGATCGGCACCCCCATCCCATATGCCTCGCAGAGCGTGCCGAGGGCGAGGGTGTCGGAGATACCGGCCGCCCATTTGTTGATGGTGTTGAAGGTCGCGGGCGCCACGGTGACGGCGTCCGGGTCGGGGAAGGGGCGCGGGTCGCCGGGGGCCCGCCATGCGGACCGGATCGGCCTGCCGGTCCGCAACTCGATCGCCGCGGTGTCGAAGAAGCCGGTCGCGATCGGGGTCGCGAAGACCCCGACCTCCCAGTTCCGCTCCTGCGCCAGGGTGATCAACTCCTCGACCCCCTCGGCGACTCCGGCGGCGCAGACGACGACGTAGAGGAAGGGCTTCCTGGCCTGTTCAGTCACCCGGGAACCCTACTGAACGCCGCCTCGCCGAACTGGCGCCCTGCGGCCCGCCACCGCCCCCTACTGGACGGGGAAGGAATCCCCTCGCTCCGCGTCCGGACGCGGGCCGTGGATCCGGCGTTCCTTCTCCTCGATCGGTACGTCGTTGATGCTGGCCTCGCGCCGGGTCATCAGGCCGTGCTCGTCGAACTCCCACAGCTCGTTGCCGTAGGAGCGCCACCACTGGCCGTCGGCGTCACGGCACTCGTACTGGAAGCGGACGGCGATGCGGTTGCCGTCGAAGGCCCAGAGGTCCTTGCGCAGGGCGTACTCCTGCTCGCGCCCCCACTTGTCGGTGAGCATGTCCACGATCTGGGCGCGGCCGGTGACGAAGGTGTCGCGGTTTCGCCAGACCGAGTCCTGCGAGTAGGCGAGCGACACCTTCTCCGGATCGCGGGTGTTCCAGGCGTCCTCGGCCGCCTGGACCTTCTGGGCCGCGGTCTCACGGGTGAAGGGCGGCAGGGGCGGGCGGTCGGTCATGACGGCTTCCTCTCGATGGCAGGGCAGTTCTACGGCCGTGCTGCTCTATGGCCGTGCAGCTCAACGGCGGTGCGATGAGCGAGAGAACGTGCGTTCTCCCTCATGGCTGCTAACGTAGAGAACGATGGTTCTCCCGTCAAGATGCCAAGGAGCGGGCCGGTACATGGACAGCGCGATCGCCAGGGAACAGGCCCTGGATGCGGCGGAAACCCTGTTCTACGGACGGGGCATACAGACCGTGGGCATGGACGACATCCGCGGCGCGTCGGGGGTATCGCTCAAGCGGCTCTATCAGCTGTTTCCCGCAAAGGAGCAGTTGGTCGTGGCCTACCTGGAGCGGCGTGACATCCGCTGGCGGCAGCGGCTGGCCGACCACGTGGCCGGACACGAGGATCCCGGGCGGCGCGTCCTCGCGGTCTTCGACTGGCTCGGCGAGTGGTTCCGCGAGCCCGACTTCCGGGGCTGCGCCTGGATCAACTCGTACGGGGAGCTCGGGGCGACGTCGGAGCGGGTCACCGCCCAGGTCCGCGCCCACAAGCGGGCCTTCAAGGACTACCTGACCGGCCTCGTGAGCGACGCCGGACTGCCCCCTGACCTGGCCGAACAGGTGTACCTGCTGGCGGAGGGCGCCATGGTCACCGCCGGTATCGAGCAGAGCGGCTCGAAGCCCGCCGAGCAGGCCGGGCGGGCGGCCCGGATGCTGGTGGAGGGATACGGCGGGACCGTCGGCCATTGACTGCCGCCCCGCCGAGTTGCAGACTCCAATTGAAGATTCAACGGAGAATTGTTCACCAGGCGAACACGGCGTGCTCCCGCTCGGAGCGCGGCGCATCGCCTCGCACGACGGGAAGAGCCGCGCATGACCCTCCATCGTGACCTGCTGATCGGCGGCAAGGACCTGCCCGCTTCCTCCGGCCGCACCGCCGAGGACGTGAATCCCTACAGCTCACAGGTGTATGCCACGGTCGCCGCGGCCGGCGTCGAGGACGTCACCCGCGCCGTGGACGCCGCCGACGCGGCCTTCGCCGATTGGGCCGCGCTCGGGCCCGCCCAGCGGCGGAAGATCTTCCTCACCGCCGCCGACCTGCTGGAGGCCCGCACCGACGAGGCCGTACGGATCATGGCGGGCGAGGTCGGCGGGACCCGGCCCTGGGCCATGTTCAACGTCGGTCTTGCCGCGAACATCCTCCGCGAGGCCGCCGCCGCGGTGACCGCGCCGCGTGGCGAGGTGCTGAGCGCGCAGGAGGAGGGCGCGCTGGGGCTCGCCGTCCGTGAACCGGTGGGTGTCGTGGCCGCGTTCTCGCCGTGGAACGCCCCGGTCATCCTGGGCGTCCGGGCGGTCGCCGCGCCGCTCGCCGCGGGGAACACCGTGGTGATGAAGCCGAGCGAGGACGCGCCGATCGCCTGCGGGCTGTTCGTCGCGGACGTCCTGCGCGACGCGGGTCTGCCCGACGGCGTCCTGAACGTGATCACGAACGCTCCCGAGGACGCGGCCGTCGTCGCCGAGGCCCTGATCGCCGACGAGCGCGTACGGGCCGTCAACTTCACCGGTTCCACGGGCGTCGGCCGCATCATCGGCGTGCACGCGGCCCGGCATCTGAAGCCCGCGGTCCTGGAACTCGGCGGCAAGAACTCCGTGATCGTGCTCGACGACGCCGATGTCGACTACGCGGTCGACGCCGCCGTCTTCTCCGTCTTCATGAACTCCGGGCAGATCTGCATGTCCGCCGACCGGATCCTCGTCCACGAGAGCCTCGCCGAGGAGTTCACCGCCAAGTTCACTGCGAAGACCGAGTCGCTCGCGTCCGGTGACCCGGCCGACCCGCACACCGTCGTCGGCCCGCTCGTCACGGGGGACGCCGCCCGCCGGGTCGCCGCGCTCGTCGAGGACGCCGTCGCCAAGGGCGCCACCGTGCTGACCGGCGGCGCCGCCCCCGAGGGCGCCGTGCATCCGGCGACCGTGCTGACCGACCTGCCCGAGGACGCCGACCTGTACCACGGCGAGGCGTTCGGCCCGCTCGCCGTGATCAGCGCCTTCGGCACGGACGACGAGGCGATCGCCTTCGCCAACGCCACGGAACATGGGCTCACCTGCGGGATCATCACCGAGAACGGCACTCACGGACTGAAGGTCGCCCGCCGGATCCGTACCGGCATCGTGCACATCAACGACCAGTCCGTCGCCGACGAACCGAACGCCCCCTTCGGCGGGTTCAAGGCCAGCGGATACGGCCGCTTCGGCGGGCGCTGGGGCATCGAGGCGTTCAGCAACACGCGCTGGGTGACGCTGGCGACGCAGCAGGCGCACTTCCCGTTCTAGGCGGGCCGACCGTTCTGGGCGGTCCGACAAATGAGTTGCCCGGGCGGCTGCCCCGGCGCCACCATCTGCCCATGACCACGACCGAAGCCCTTCTGCCGCCGACCTTCGCCACCGCTCGTCCGGTGCGGGTCCAGCAGCAGTCCGGCCGACCGCGGAGGCTCTCGCTTCCGCGGTCGTGACCGCCGCGCTCGTCGCGGGGCTTCTCGCGGGCTTTGGCATCGCCATCCCCGTCGGAGCGGTCGCGACCTACCTCGTCTCCCTCACCGCCCGTACGTCCCTGCGGACCGGCGTGTGCGCCGCGCTCGGCGTGGCGACGGCCGACGGGATCTACGCCCTGGTGGCCGCGCTCGGCGGCTCCGCGCTCGCCACCGCCCTCCAGCCCGTACTCGTACCGCTGCGCTGGGCCTCGGGACTCGTGCTCGTCTCCCTCGCCGTACGAAGCGGAGTCGCCGCGCTCCGCCAGTACCGCGAGCAGCGGCTCGCCACCCGCTCCGACCGGACGCCGGTGAGCCCCGGCCGTGCGTACCTGGCCCTGCTCGGCATCACGATGCTGAACCCCACCACCGTCGTGTACTTCGCGGCGCTGGTCCTCGGCAGCAGTGCCGGCGCTGCCGCCGGCCTCCTGGAACAGGGGGTGTTCGTCCTGGCCGCCTTCGTCGCGTCGGCCTGCTGGCAACTGCTGCTCGCGGGCGGCGGTGCGCTGCTCGGCCGGGTTCTGACAGGGCGGCGGGGGCGGCTGATGACGGCACTGGTGTCCAGCACCGTGATCCTGGCGCTGGCCGTACGCATGCTGGCGGCGCCGTCGTGACGGACCGCTCCGGCAGACGAAAGCGGTCTACGGAAGTGGTCTGCGGGAGCGGCGTGCGGGAGGGATGAAAACCCTGGGGTGTCCGTGTTCAATCGGGAGTCGGCACGAGTCGCACGAACGACGATCGATGGGATGAATGTCATGCCTCTCAAAGGTGAGTACGAACCCAGCCCCACCAAGTGGGTACGTGATCAGGTCGAGTTGTACGAGAGCTCGAACGGAACCGAGGGAACGACGTTGATGGACACGGGGTTGCCCGTGATCGTGCTGACCACGGTGGGTGCCAAGAGCGGGAAGATCCGCAAGACGCCGCTCATGCGCGTGGAGCACGACGGCACCTACGCCGCCGTCGCCTCGCTGGGCGGCGCGCCCAAGCACCCCGTCTGGTACCACAACGTCGTCGCCGATCCCCACGTGGAGCTCCAGGACGGCGGGACGCGCCAGGACATGACGGCACGCGAAGTGACCGGCGAGGAGAAGGCCCAGTGGTGGGAGCGGGCCGTCGCCGCGTATCCGGCGTACGCCGACTACCAGACGAAGACCGACCGCGAGATACCGGTCTTCGTCCTGGAGCCGGCCGCCGGGGAGTGAGCGGCGCGGGCACATGACCTTGGGCCGAAGCGCACATGGCCGTGGGCCGTAACGGGGCACGGTCCCCGTACGGCCCGGCGTCCTGGTGCGGCCCATCGTCCTGGTCCCGACGGGGGCTCTGCGGCGGCTCCCGGAACTCGTTCGAAAAAAGTTGGCATGGATTCCCGGACCGCCGGGCACCCGATGCTCAGGCCCCGCCGCGTTCCCCCGTCGCGGCGGGGCCGCCTACGTGTGCACCGGGGCGGGAACCCGCGTGCTCGGCCCCTGCGGCGCGGCGCGCGATGGCGGCGTCCGTCACATCGAGGAAGATCTGGTCGGCCTCCGGGATCGTGTGGGCGACGGACCGCTTGATGCGCACGGCGACGAGCTCGACCTCCTCGCTGTCCAGGCCGGGGACCAGGTCGACCCGGGCGGCGACGAGCGTCGAGTCGGGGCCTAGCTGCATGGTCAGCAGGGACTCCACCGAGTCGATCTCGGGCTGCGCCTCCAGCAGCGCGCGGATACGACTGCTCGACTCCACATCCGCGGCCTGGCCGATCAACTGGTCGCGTGCGTCACGGCCCAGCCGGTACGCCACGTACACGAGCAGCGCCCCGATGGCGAGCGAGGCCGACGCCTCCCAGACGATCTGGCCGGTGACCATGTGAAGGGCCATGCCGACGATCGCGAAAGTCACCCCGAGCACGGCGGTGCCGTCCTCCGCGACGACGGTCCGCAGGGCAGGGTCTCGGGCTCCGGCGGCGAGGCCCCCCTGTTTACGTACCTGGTGGAGGGCCCGTAGCAGGGACGCGCCCTCGGCGAACAGGGCGACGACGAGGACGACCAGTCCGACCACATAACCGTCGTGGGTCTCCGTGCTCCCGCTGCTGAGGGCGTCGACGCCCTGGTAGAAGGAGAAGCAGCCGCCCATCACGAAGATCCCGACGGCGGCGAGCAGGGACCAGAAGAAGCGTTCCTTTCCGTAGCCGAACGGGTGCCGGCTGTCGGCGGGGCGCCTGCTGCGGCGCAGGGCGGCGAGGAGGAAGACCTCGTTCAGGCTGTCGGCCACCGAGTGCGCGGCCTCCGAGAGCAGCGCGGGCGATCCCGCGATCAGCCCGCCCACGGCCTTGGCCACGGCGATCACGAGGTTCGCGGCCAGCGCCACCAGCACGGTGACCCGGGTCCTGCGATCGGACGGTGTGGAGGGCTTGTGACTCATCTCGGCCGAATGCCCCTCCCACCGGCCCTCACACGGGGCGACGGCGGTTTTCGGGGAACCCTCCCCAGAGCAGGCGCACGGAAGGGACCAGGTATGAGCGACACCGAGGGCAACAGGGCGTACGGCAAGAAGTCCTTCAAGCGGTCCAAGAGCCACTTCACGGACCGCGTCACGGCGGACGGCCGGGACGGCTGGCCGGTCGAGGCGGGGCGCTACCGCCTGGTCGTCAGCCGGGCGTGCCCCTGGGCGAGCCGCGCGGTGATCTCCCGACGGCTGCTGGGGCTGGAGGACGCCCTGTCGATGGCGATCGCCGACCCGATCCAGGACGACCGGAGCTGGCGGTTCACCCTCGACCCCGGCGGCCGGGACCCCGTACTCGGCATCCAGTATCTCGGCGAGGCGTACGAGGCCCGGGAGCCGGGCGCTCCGGGCGGCGTCAGCGTGCCCGCGCTCGTGGACGTACCGACCGGCCGGCTGGTGACCAACGACTACCAGCGGCTCACCCTGGACCTCGCCACCGAGTGGACGGCCCTGCACCGGGAAGGCGCGCCCGACCTCTACCCGGCGGACCTCCGCGCCGAGATCGACGAGGTCATGGCGGAGGTGTACGAGGACGTCAACAACGGGGTGTACCGGGCCGGGTTCGCCACCGGTCAGAAGGAGTACGCGGCGGCCTGCGAGGGCGTGTTCCGGCGGCTGGAGCTGCTGTCGGAGCGGCTCGCGGGGCGGCGGTACCTGGTCGGGGACACGATCACGGAGGCGGACATCCGGCTGTTCACCACGCTGGTCCGCTTCGACGCCGTCTATCACGGCCACTTCAAGTGCAACCGCTGGAAGCTGACCGAGGACCCGGTTCTGTGGGCGTACTCCCGTGATCTCTACCAGACGCCCGGATTCGGGGACACGGTCGACTTCGACCACATCAAGCGGCACTACTACCAGGTCCACACGGGCATCAACCCGACCGGCATCGTGCCGCTCGGGCCGGACCTGTCCGGCTGGCTCACCTCGCACGGCCGCGAGGAACTGGGCGGGCGGCCCTTCGGGGACGGGAGTCCGCCGGGGCCGGTGCGCGAGGGCGAGGAGGTACCGGCGGCGGGTCGGCCCTGAACCGTCCGTGCGTCCGCGCCTGCCCGGTCCGTGCGTCCGAGCCTGGGCCGCCACGCATCCGCCGGCTCTTTGCGTAGGTGCCGCTGAACTGGACACTCGCCATGGTGAGCCCCGGAACGCGAGCCGAAGGAGACCCAGATGCAGAAGAAGAAGCTGCCACTCGTCTACAAGCCCCTCGGGTTCGTGCTCGGCTGGGCGAGCGGAGCCCTCGCCGGGATGGCTTTCCAGGCGACCTGGAAGGCGATACGCCACGAGGAGGACGCTCCCGACGCGCTGGACAAGGACCGCGGTTGGGGCGAGGTTCTGCTCGCCGCGGCCATCCAGGGCGCGCTCTTCGCGGTCGTCCGCAGCGCGGTGGACCGTACGGGGGCGACGGCCATCGAGCGGTCGACCGGAGTGTGGCCCTCCAGCGACAAGGGGGGCCGCGACTGACTCCCCTTACCGTCCAGTACGGTTGGCCTCCACGCAGTCGGCCCGGAGCCGGCCGGCAGTCAGGGGAGCGATCGTGAAGAACCAGACAGAGGTCGGCGACACCGTCGAGGACTTCGAGCTTCTCGACGAGACCGGCACCTCGCGCAAGCTCTCCGAGCTGCTGGTCGAGGGGCCGGTCGTGCTGTTCTTCTATCCCGCGGCGCTGTCCGCCGGCTGCACCGCCGAGGCGTGCCACTTCCGCGACCTGGCCGCCGAGTTCACCGCCGCCGGGGGCCGTCCGGTGGGGATCAGCGGTGACGCGGTCGAGCGTCAGCAGGAGTTCGCCGGGAAGCACACCCTCGGGTACCCGCTGCTGTCCGACCCGGATGGGCTGATCCGCGAGCAGTTCGGGGTGAAGCGGGGCTTCTCGCTGGCACCCACGAAGCGGGTCACCTTCGTGATCTCCGAGGACCGGAAGGTGCTGGAAGTGGTGCGCAGCGAGTTCAAGATGAGCGCGCACGCGGACCGCGCCCTGGCGGCCCTGCGCGCGCACAAGGGCTGAGCCCTCAAGCCCTCTTCAAGTCCTCTTCGTTCAGCCCTGCTTGGGTCGTTCAGCCCTGCTTGGGCGCGGTCGTCCGGTTGCTGCGTACGGTGAACGAGTGGCCGGCCGGGTCGGCGAACCCCCGCTCCTCGAACGGACCGGACGGGTCCTTGGCCTCCAGCGCCCGGCCGCCGAGCCCGATGACCTTGCGCTCGGCCGCGTCCAGATCCTCGACGTGGAAGTCGATGTGGGCCTGCAGCGAGTTCTCGGGGCGCGGCCAGCTCGGCGGAGTGGCGTTCACGTCCCGCCGGAACGCGATCCGAAATCCGTCGGCTGCCCTGATCTCCACACGGTTCGCCGACGCGTCCGTCTGCTCCGCGTCGAGGAACTCCTTGTAGAACGCGGCGAGTTTCTCGGGCTCGGCACAGTCCAACACCACGACGCCCGCCACTACCAGTGCCATGTTTCCTCCGTACACCGACCGACCACGAGCGGCGCTCCGCCCACGGCTCCACGGCGACCGGGTACCCCTCCTGCGGGAATCAGTCGGCCGCGCGCCCATGACCTGTCTGACCCGTCTGACCCGTCGGCGCCGGAGGCGAACGCGCTCATTCGGCCACGGAGACCGACAAATCGTCGAGGTCACGGAGTGGTGTAACGCAGGTCACGGTCAAGTCACCGAGGTCGTGGCATAGATCATTTACGATCAGGGCAGCCTCGTAGCGTAAATCGAGTCAACTTTCGTCTCGGGAAACGCAGTTCGAGCCAGCGGGCGTCGATTTCGACGTCCGCCCACAGGGATGGGGGGCTCTGTGAATCGTCTCAAGAGAGGACGCGAATGCCGCAGGACGTCAGGTTCGACCTCCCCTTCACCACCCCCGTCAGCGAACATCTCGAGTACGCCCGCGCCCGCCATCTGCGCTGGGTATGGGACAAGGGCCTGGTGCGCAGCCAGGCGGGATTCGAGGAGTACCGATCCTGGGATCTGCCCCAGGCGGCGGCCCGCACCTATCCCTACGCTTCGGCTGACGACATGGTCGTCCTGATGAACTGGTTCTCGCTGGCCTTTCTGTTCGACGACCAGTTCGACTCAGGTAGGCTGGATCGCGCCGACCGCATAGCGGAGGTCGCGCGGGAACTCATCGCCACCCCCTTGCGGCCGACAGGCATCACCCCTCGTGTGGCGTGCCCGATCACCGTGGCCTGGGCGGAGGTCTGGGCCCATCTTTCGGATGGCATGTCTCTGACATGGCGGACGCGATTCGCGGCCTCCTGGGGCCGTTTCCTCGTGGCGCACACCGAGGAGGTCGACCTGGCCGCCCGCGGCCTGGCCGGAACGCTCGACCTTCAGGAGTACGCCGAGTTCCGCCGCCGCACGGTCGGTATCCATCACAGCATCGACGCCGGTGAGCGCAGCCGCGGCTTCGAGGTGCCCGCCGAGGTGCAGGCACATCCGCTGATGGAGAGGATGCGGGACCTGGCCGCCGACACCATCGGCTTCATGAACGACATCCACTCCTTCGAGCGCGAGAAACGCCGAGGGGACGGCCACAACCTGATAGCCGTCCTGCACCGCGAGCGGCGCTGCGGGTGGCAGGAGGCCGCCGACGAGGCCGTCAAGATGACCACGGACAGCCTTGCCGAGTACCTCCGACTGGAGGCGCAGGTACCGCAGATGTGCGACGAACTCGGCCTGGACGAGGACGACCGCGAGAAGGTCCGGATGGGCGTCGAGGCCATCCAGCACTGGATAAACGGCAACTACGAGTGGGCACTTACGTCCGGCCGCTACGCGGCGGACAAGGAATCCCCGGCCGCCAGGGCCGAGTTGGCGGGCCAGGGGTCACTGGACGACCTACTGGCAGTCTGAAAGACGGTTCCCCGCGCCCCCGTTCAGGGGCGCGGGGCTGTGACATCGTGCGGCTCCGCCGCGTGGGCGGGACCAACCGGGGGCGACAAACGGCAGCGGCCACCACCACCCGGCGGAGCGCCTACGCCGTGAACTCCACCGGAAGCCGGTCGAGTCGCGCCTCCCACGTGGAGGCCGTGGAGGTGAGCTCGTCCGGCGTCACCGCGAGCCGCAGCCCCGGCAGCCGGTGCAGCAGAACGTCGACGGCCGTCTCGATGATGGCCTGCCCGATGTTCTGCCCGGGGCACTCGTGCGGCCCCCCGCTGAACGCGAGGTGCGACTGGTTGCCGTGCACGGAGATGCCGACGTCGGGCCGGATCTCCGGGTCGGCGTTTCCGGCGGTCAGACCGAGGACGAGCAGGTCGCCCTCCTGGATACGGTGCCCACCCAGTTCGAGGTCGGCCGCGGCGAACCGCCCCGGCAGGACGGCCAGCGGCGGGGTGTTCCACATGACCTCCTCGACGACGGAGGAGATGTTGAGCTGCCCGCTGACCAGACCGGATAGCCGGTTGGTGTCGGTGAGCACCAGTTGAAGCACCCGGGCCAGCAGATTGCTGGTGGTGGCGTTCGCGGTGATCAGTACCAGACGCAGATGGTTGAGTATCTCGTCGTCGTCGAGGTCGGCGTGGTGCTCCAGCAGCCCGGTGGTGAAGTCCGAGCCCGGCTCCACCCGCTTGCGCTCAGCCAGTTCACCGAGGATCTGCATGATGCGGTCGTTGTGGACGAGTGCTTCGGCACCGCCCTTCATGACCAGCGCCGTGGACTCGGCCAGTTGCCGCCCCTCGCTCTCCGCGAGCCCGAACACCCTGGTCAGCACGAGCATCGGCAGATACTCGGAGTAGTCGGAAACCAGGTCGGCACTGCCCGCCCCGGCGAACACGTCGATCAGTTTGTTCGAGAAGTGTGTGACATGGCGGCGGATGCCACGGCTCGAGACGGCCTGCAGGTTGTCCGTCACCGCACCGCGCAGCCTGCGGTGCGGTTCGCCGTCCTGGGAGACGCAGTCGGGCCGCCACCCCAGCATCGGGATCAGTGGCGAGGTGCTCTCGACGCGCCCGTCCTTCCAGTCCCGCCAGATCCGCGAATCCCGGCTGAACTGGCGGGGGTTGTCGAGCACCCGCCGGTTCTCCCGGTAGCCGAGGACCAGCCACGCCGGGATGTCGCCCTCCAGCAGTACCGGCGCGACCGGCCCGTGCTGCTTGCGCAGGCGCGAGTAGATACCGATCGGGTCGGTCGCCGCGTCGGGCCCGTAGAGACGGGTGAGCCCGTCTCCCCCGCCGTGCGCGACCGGGCAGCCGCGCGGGGCGTCGGGACCGTTTAAGGGCTGGTCGGTCATCGGGACTCCAGAGCGACTGCGGAGCGTTCCTTGAGGTGGCGTATCAGCGCGATGAGCACATCACGGCTGGAGGCCCGGTCGCGGGCGTCGCAGGCCACGATCGGGGTGTGCGGGGAGATGTCCAGGGCGTCGCGGATCTCCTCGACCGGGTGGTCCTTGGAGTCGGGGAAGACGTTGAGGGCGATCACGAACGGGACGTTCTGCCGCTCCATCTCCTCGATCGCCCGGAAGCTGGAGGCCAGTCGACGCGTGTCGACCAGGACCACGGCCCCGAGCGCGCCCTTGAACAACCCGTTCCACAGGAACCAGAACCGCTCCTGGCCGGGAGTGCCGAACAGGTACAGCACCAGCTGGTCGTTGATGCCGATCTTGCCGAAGTCGAGGCTGACGGTGGTTTCCTGCTTGTCCGCCACCCCGATCAGGTTGTCGACGTCGGCGCTGGCCTGGGTCAGCGTCTCCTCGGTGGTGAGCGGCTTGATGTCGCTGACCGAGCGGACCATGGTGGTCTTACCGGTGCCGAACCCGCCGGCGATCATCACCTTCACCGAGCGGGCACCGTCCGGCAGAGTGCCGTCCGCCGAGTACCGGTCGGGATGGTCAAAGCCTTTCAAGTCCACTGAGTACCTCCTCAAGGAGCGCGAGGTCGGGCCCGCGACCGGCGTTCGACGCCGGGATGGGGTCACGGGCTTCAACGCGGCCTGCGTCCAGCAGATCGGCCAAGAGCACCGCGAGAATGTTGAAGGGCAATCCGAGATGGGCGCCGAGTTCGGCCACCGACAGCGGATCGCGGCAGCGCCGGAGGATCTCCTCGTGCTCGTGCTGCAGACCGGGGACGGCCGCGGCACGGGAGGTGATGAGGGTCGCCACGTCAAGGCTCGACGACGAACCGCCCGGTCCGCTGCGACCGCCCGTGAGGACGTAGTAGCGCTCGAGACCGGACGGGTCCGTGGGTCGGCGGGGACCACTCATCCAGAGTGCTCCTCCAGGCGCGGAGTGGTGCCGAGGAGCTCACCCATCCTGCGGGCCAGGTCCCTCATCTGGTGGCCGAGCAGGCCCTGGTCGAGCCCCTCCCTGGCGAGTACTCCGAGGTACGTCTCCACGCCGGCGCGCACCACGAAGAGGTGACCGCCGTCGACCTCGATCATCGCGAGGCGCAGTTGCCCCGCGTATTTGGGGAACTGCTCGGCCACGGGCTGGGCCAGTGCCTGCAGGCCCGCCACCACTGCGGCGAAACGGTCCACGTCGTCGGGGTCGTCGGCGCCGTAGGAGGTGATGGCCTTGCCGTCGCTGGAGGCCACGAGGGCGAAGCGGATCTCCTGGATGCTCTCCACCAGATCGCGGAGCGCCCAGCTCACGTCGGTTCCCTGTTGCGTCATGTGGACTAGTCGCTCTCTTCAGTGCGGTGCTCTGTGGACTCACGTCCGGCGGTCGGCTCGTGTCCGGCAGCCGGCTCACGCCCGGCGGCCGGCTCACGTCCGGCCGTGGCGAAGGCGGCCAGGCCGGTGAAGGACTCGTCCGGCGGCACCGCGTGCGAGGCGGTGGCGGTGGACTCTTCCTCCCGGGCGGCCGACTTGGGCCTCTCGGACTCGGCTCGCCTGCGGCGCCGGGGCAGACCGCCGGGGGTGGTGTCCCCGGTCGCCTCCGGCTCCTCGGCCTGAGCCGGTTCCTCGGCCGGGGCCGAAACGGTGCCCGGCGCGACGGAAGCCTCAGCGACAGGAGCCGGCGCCGTGACGGCGGCGGGCAACTGGCTGAAGTACTTGTGAGGTACCACGATGACCACTGAGGTGCCGAGCCACGGAGAGTCCGCGAAGGTGACCCTGATGCCGTACCGGCGGGCCAGGGCTCCCACCACGCGCAGACCGAGGTGGGCGTCCTCGGACACCCCGCCGAGGCCGGGGCCGGGGGCCACACCCTCCAGCGACTGGAGGGCCTCCTGCTTCTTCTCCTCGTTCAGGCCCTTGCCGGAGTCCTGGATCTCGACGCCGACACCGTTGGGCACCTCCTTGCCGGAGACGATCACCGGCTCGGTGGGCGGCGAGTAGCGTGCCGCGTTGTCGAGCAGGTGGGCGAAGATCAGCGTGAGGTGGTCCACCATGCCGCCGTCGACGCCGAGTTCGGGCAGATGCTGGACCTGGACGCGGTCGAAGTCCTTGATCCGGCCGATACCACCGCGCACCACGCTGAGCAGGCGCTGGGGCTCCTGCCACTGGCGGCCGGGCCGGTCCGAGCCGCCGAGCACGCCAATGCTCGCGGCCAGCGAGTCGGCCGGGCCGAGCTGCTGGTCGAGTTCCATCAGACCCTGGGCGACGGAGGGCAGCCTGCCGTGTTCGCCCTGCATCTCGTGGAGCCGGCCGCGCAGCTTGCTGGTCAGTACGTGGATGCGGCTGCCGATGCTGATGACGGCCTGCTCGGCGGAGGTGGAGCGGTTGAACTCCTGCTCCACGCCGATGAGCGCCGTCCTGAGCACCTTGCGCAGTTGGGCCTGAAGGTCGGCGCTGACCTCGGCGTACTGGTTGACGGAGGGCAGCACGTCGTCGATGGAGTCACCGGCCCGCAGCCGCTCCAGCGCCTCGGGCAGCTGCTGGTCGGCGAGCTGGGCGACGGCCGCGAGCTGCCGGTCGAGCTGCTCCTGCCAGGCCCGCGTCTGCTCGGCGATCCGCGACTCGTAGGCCTTGGCCTGCTCGGCCAACTGGGCGTCGTACGTGGACCGTTCGGCCGCGTACTTGCGCTCCAGGCCGGCCACGTGCTGCTGCCACTGCTGGGAGTGTTCGGCCTGCGCGTTCCTGAACTCGCCGGCGCTGCGGCGCAGCTGGAGCTGGGAGCGGACGAGAAGTCGTACGGAGATGGCGCTCGCAGCCGTCGCCGCGACGCCGGAGACGATCGCGGGTATCTGGGTCGAGTCGGGTCCGGCGACCGCGGCGGCGACGGTTCCAGCGCCTAAGGCCAGGGGCATCAGCCACCAGCTGTACCAGGCGGCCGGTGCCCGCGCCTCCGGTGGCGGAGTGGCAAGTTCCATCTGCATCCTTCGAAGCAACACGATCGAACAGGGGGGAGAAGCTCGGGGCAGCACTCGTCGCGCGGTGATCCACCCCGCGACGGGCATGCGTGGACAGCGAGCGACAACCGATTGCTGTCGCGTCAACTCGCCGCGCCTCAGGGAACCTTATCGGGTTTGATCTACCTCAGATCAACCTCACCGGCCCACTTCTGTGAAGCTTTGGCGACCCTCCGACCAGCTCGAATCAGTCGACAAATCCCTTTACTCATTGCCGCGACCGGAGGGTGCTGTGACGAAAACGGCGGGTACGACACGGATCGCGTGGGCATGCATGTCATGATCACAGCACCCGAGTTGATCTTGAGGAGACCCACCGATGAGCGGCGTATCAGGTCCCCCCGCCTCGGCCCCGACCGCCCCCGGCCGCCTGCCCTTGATCGGACACGGACACCAACTGGCCCGACGTCCCCTGGAGTTCATGAACGCGCTGCGCGAACAGGGCAGCGTCGTGAAGATCCTGATAGGCCCCACCGCCGCCTATGTGGTCACCGACCCGGCCGTCACCCGCCGGGTGCTGGTGACGGAGGTCGACGCGTTCGCAAAGGGCGGCAAGATCATCGACGCGCTGCGGGTGTTCTTCGGCAACGGCCTCGCCACGATCGCCGACGGCGACCTGCACATGAAGCACCGGCGGCTGATGCAGCCCATGTTCAACAAGTCGCACATCGCCACCCGTGGCGACGTCATGATCAGCCACGTACGGGCGGCGACCGAGGCATGGTCGGAGGGGGTCGCGCGTGACACGTACGAGGACATGAACGACTTGACGCTGTCGACCTTCCTCGTGGCGCTCTTCGGTTCGGGCCTGCCGGGACATGTCGAGCAGGAGTTCCAGGGCCTCATGCCGGAGATCATGCGTGGCACGATCCGGCAGACCATCCTGCCCGGTTGGGTGACGAAACTGCCTCTGCCCGCGAACCGCGCGCACGAGCGCCGGGTCGCCCGGCTGCGAGTCCTCATCGACCAGGCCATCGACCACCACCGGGCCCAGCTGGCGTCCGCGGAGCAGCCCGCGCCGCCGCCCGGCTGCCCCGCCCATCAGGACGGCGCGCAGGCCGAGGGCACCGCGTCGCAGACCGGACTCTTCTCCACTCTCCTCACCGCCGACGACCCCGAGACAGGCCCTCTCTCCCGCCAGCAGCTCCAGGACGAGGCGATCACCCTTCTCACGGGCGCGATCGAGACCACTGGGACGACCCTGGCGTGGACCCTGTACGAGATCAGCCGCAACCCGGGCATCGAGCGGAAGCTGCACGCCGAACTCGACGCCGTCTGCGGCGAACGCCCGCTGCGCCAGGAGGACCTGGCCTCCCTGCCGTACATGCGCAGTGTCCTCAAGGAGGCCATGCGCATGTACGGACCGGCTTGGCTCGTCACGCGAACCACCACACGGCCGGTCGTCCTCGACGGAGTCCCGATCCCCGAGGGCGCGGACGTCGTATACAGCCCGTACGTCCACCAGCACGACCCCGAGGTCTATGCGGACCCCGCGGCCTTCGACCCGGGCCGTTGGGAACCTGAGCGCGCCAAGAGCATCAACCGCTCCTCGTTCCTCGCCTTCGGGGACGGCCGGCGCAAGTGCATAGGCGAGGAGTTCGCCTGGACCGAACTCCTCATCGTCCTGGCCACCGTCGTCCAGCGCTGGCGGCTGACCCTCACGTCCGCTCCCCCGCGCCCCCAGGCCATCGTCACGGTCAAGCCCGACAAGCTCTCCATGACACCGCAGCCGCGGGTCCCGACGAAGGCCCAGGAGCACGAGGAGCAGCCCGCCCCTTCCTGATGGCGGTCACATCCCGGTGAGGCGCTCCCGCCTCTCCGCATCCACAACCCCCAGCCCGGGCCCGGAAGCCAGCGCCAGCACCCCCACCTTGCCCAGGTGGGCGTTGTTCTGGACCAGGCGGGCCGCCTCGGCCGTGTCGGTGAGGGGGTAGGTCTCGGTGAGGGCGGGGGTGAGGTGGCCGAGGTCGAGGAGGCGGCCGACGGCGGCCTGTTCGTGGAGGTTGGAGCCGTGGCTGCCGATGACGCGCTTGAGGCGCATCCAGAGGTACCGGTTGTCGAACTCGTGCTGGTAGCCGGTGCTGGAGCCGCACGTCACCACCGCCCCGCCGCGGCGGACGACGAAGACGGAGACGCCGAAGGTGGCCCGGCCGACGTGCTCGAAGACGATGTGCGGGTCCTCCCCGGTCGCGGCCCGGATCAGCTTGCCGAGCCGCTTGCCGACCAGGGCGGGATCGGCGGGCGGCTCGCTGCCGCTGAGGCCGATCTCCTCCCGGTTGATCACGTGGTGGCAGCCCAGCCGGCGGGCGTACTCCGCCTTCTGCTCGCTGCTGACGACGCCGACGGCTATGCCCCCGCCGTTGCGGACGAGTTGAACCGCGTACGCGCCGAGGCCGCCCGCCGCTCCCCAGATCAGCACCACGTCGCCCTGGGTCATCCGGGCACCCCGGTCGCTGACCAGCATGCGGTACGCCGTGCCCGCGCACAGCGGGTTCGAGGCGGCCTCCTCCCAGGTCAAGTGGGCGGGTTTGGGGAGGAGTTGGCTGGTCCTGGCCACGGCGTAGTGGGCCAGTCCTCCGTAGTTGGTCTCGAAGCCCCACGCCAGCATGCCCGTGCCCAGCATGCCGTCGGCGTGGGTCGCGGGGTCCTCCTCGTCGACGTACACGGGGCTCACCACGACGTAGTCGCCGACCCGCCATCTGCGCACGCCCGAACCCGTGCGCACGACGACGCCGGAGGCGTCCGAGCCGATGACGTGGAAGGGCTGGTCGTGCCGGGCCGCCCAGCGGTCCTGACGGCCGAAGTGCTTCAGGAAGGTGAAGGTCGGGATGGGTTCGAACATCGCCGACCAGACGGTGTTGTAGTTGATGCCGCTGGCCATGACGGCCACCAGCACCTCGTTCGGAGCGAGTTCGGGCATCGGCACCGCGCCGATGTGGATGGATTTCCGTACGTCCTTGTCGGCGACTCCGGTGAAACTGTCGACGTCCTCCGCGCGCAGGTGGGCGGCGGTGAAGCGGTCGGGTGGGGGCAGGTGCTCCAGTTCGCTGCGGGCGGCTCCCGCGACGACTGCCTCGGCCAGGGCGTCCATGGTGGTTCCTCCTTGAGGGGATCGGCTGGGGCCAGGGGGTCAGCTCAGGCCGAGGCCCGCCGCGAGCAGGGGCCACGACGCCTTGAACTCCTGTCGCCAGTACGGCCACGCGTGTGCTCCGCCGTTGTAGAAGTGCACCTGGGCCGGGACACCCAGGGCATCCAGCCGATCGGTGAACCGGTGCGCCTGGGACCAGAGCGCGCCTTCGAGCACCGCGCCTTCGAGGTTGTCGAAGTCACCGCCCGCCAGGCCGCTGCCCTGGGAGATGTACAGGCTGGTGCCCTTGAGGTTGGCGGCCTGCGCGGACGGGTTGTGCCGGTTCCAGTTGTCCCGGTTGAGCAGCGGGCTGCCCCAGAGCGTCAGCGGCAGCAGTTGTTCCCGGGCGACGATCGCGTTGAGCACGGTGGGCATGCCGAAGGCCGTGGTGTCCAGGATCCCGCTGTACGAGGCCGCCGCGGTGAACGTCCCGGGGTGCCGGGCGGCGAAGGCCAGGGCGCCGTAGCCACCGGTGGAGACACCGGCGACGGCACGTTTCGTCCCCGCCCGGAACTTCTGCTGCAGCAGCCCCATCAACTCGTCGACCTGGAACGCCTCGTAGTCCGGTGCGCCGGCGCTGCCGTAGTTCCACCAGTCGGTGGGGATGCCGGTGGGGCCGGACGACGGCATCACGGTGATGACGTTCTGGCCGGCGAGGAAGTCGACGACGTCCGTCTCCCTCGTCCAGGACGTGTAGTCGTCGTGCGCGCCCTGGAGGAGGTAGAGCACGGGCCAGGTACGGTCGGGCTGGGCGGCGTAGCCGGTCGGCAGGACCACCCGCACGGGCAGGGACGCACCCACCGCCGGGGAGGCGACCGTGAGGTCGACGGTTCGGGTGTCGAGCCACTGCTCGGCGACGATCGTGGCGCTCGCGGCCACCGCGGCGGCGGGAGGAGCCGCGGTCGCGGGTGGGGCGTTGAGCCCGACTCCCGCGCCGAGCAGGGCCGTTGTCACCGCGAGCGCGGCACATCTCCGCTTACGAGTCATGGGGCAAGTCCCTTCAGGAGTCCCGCAGATCGCGTGTCAGCAGTGCGGCCAGCGTGTCGACGACCGGGGGGTCGAGCAGCGACAGATGGTGGCCGGGCAACGGGACGACGGTCAGGTCGGCGCAGTGCGCGTCCCAGCCGAGCGTCGCGTCGCCGCGTTCGTAACGGGGGTCGTGGACGGTGTGCGGGGCGGGCTCGCTCGCCCGGTAGAGCAGGGTGCGGCCCGCGTATCCGCCGGGCCGGTGGCGCTCGCCGCTGCGCAGGTCCAGATAGGAGGTCCGCTGGTGTTCGAGGACCGCTTCGGGTAGTTCGACGGTGTCCCGCAGCACCTTGACGACGAGGTCGATCCGTCCCGCGTCGTCGAGCCCGGCGAGTTCGTCGTACGGCAGGTCGAGCGCGGTGCCGTAGGTGCGTTCCACGTACGCGGCGAAGTCCCGGAAGTGCCGCAGGGCCAGGTCGGTCGCGGTGAGACTGGTGGGCAGGGGCAGGACCGAGTCGAGCAGAACGAGGGCGGGGACCCTGCCGTGCGGGGTGAGCAGCCGGGCCGCCTCCTGGGCGACCAGGCCGCCGTACGACCAACCGCCAAGGATCCAGGGGCCCTTGGGATGCGCTTCCCGTACCCTCCGGGCGAACTCCTCGGCCCGTCCCGGCACATCGTCGGGGTCGGGCTGCCGGTCGAAGCCGTACACCGGCCGGTCACCGTCCAGGCGCCGGGCCAGCCGGGCGTAGACATCGGCGGATCCGCCTGCCGCGTGGGCCAGGAAGAGGGGGGTGCCGGGGCCGGTTCCCGGGAACGTCCGGAGAGGAGGCGGCGCGTCGGGCCGGGTCGCGGAACCTCCTCGTACGGGCCCGTCGGCGGCCGAACTCACCTCCGTTCCCCGCTCTTTCGGATCGCCGGGCGTCGCCTGCCGTCCCGGAGTACCGACCGTCTCCGCCTCTCCCCCGGTCTCCAGCAGCTCGGCCACGCCCCTCAGCGTCCCGCGTCTGAGCAGCACCCCCGGCTCCACCTCGATGCCGAACTCCCGCTCCACGGCGGCCCGTATCCGCACGGCCGTGAGGGAGTCCAGCCCGAGGTCGGTCAACGGGGTGTCGGGGTCGAGGCGTTCGGGGCTGTAGCCCATGACAGCGGCCACGCACAGCCGGAGCCGTTCGAGAGGACCGGCGGCCGGGTCGAGAGGCGCCTCCCGGGACGGTTCATCGGCCGGTTCCTCCCCCGCCCAGAAGCGGCGGTGGCGCCAGCGGGGCGGCGGGACGTCCACGATGCGGCCCTCGGGATGCAGGCCCTCCCGCGGCTGGGCCACCCGTACGCCGTGCACGAGCAGCGTGGCCAGCGAGGTCCGGAAGGTGAACGCGTCGTCGGTGTCGCGCCGCAGCGTGGGCACGATCAGCGCGTCGTCGGCGCCGGCGTCGCGCAGGGTGTCGGTCAGCGGGTGCAACTGCGTGGCGTGCGGGGCGACTTCGACGAAGACGCGGTGGCCGTCCTCGACGGCTGCGCGCACGGCCTGTGCGAAGCGGACGGGGTTGCGCAGGTTGGCCGCCCAGTACTCCGTGTCGCAGGGCGCGGTCTCGCGGGGATCACCGAGCGCGGTGGAGTAGCGGCGGCAGCGGGGCTCGGAGTGCCGGACCTCGCCCAGTTCCCACGCGAACTCCGGGAGCAGCGGGTCGACTTCGGGCGAGTGGCCCGCTCCCGACACGCCCAGCGAACGGGCGAAGCCGCCGTTCGCGGTCACCCGGGCGACCAGCCCGGCCACGTCCTCGGCGGAGCCCGTGACCACGCTCTGCGCGGGCGAGGAGTGCACGGCCACTTCCAGCGTGCCGAACTCCCTTGCCAGCAGCGGGATTTCGGCCGCCGGCAGCTCCACGACTGCCATGGCTCCGCCGGTCATCCGGTCCAGCAGCCGGGAGCGTACGGCGACGATCCGGGCGCCGGTGGCCTCGTCCAGCGCGCCCGAGACGACCGCCGCCGCGATCTCGCCCAGGGAGTGGCCGATGACGGCGTCGGGTTCGAGGCCGTAGGAGCGCCACAGTTCGGCGAGGGCGACCTGGACGCCGTAGAGCACGGGCATGACGGTGGCCGGGGTCGAGAGGTCGGCGTCGGGGCGGAGTCCGGCGCGCAGGGAGAGCCCCGCGTGGTAGCGCACGATGGCTTCCAGCCGGTCGACGGCGGCGGCGAACACCGGTTCCGTCGCGAGGAGTTGGCTGCACATGCCGGGCCACTGGGAGCCGTAGCCGGAGAAGACCCACACCATGGGTCCGGGCCCGCCCGGCCGCCCCTCCCCCGTGACCAGCCGCGGAGAGGGCTCGCCCGCCGCGAGGCGGCCGAGTGCGGTGAGGGTCTCGGTGCGGTCGCGGGTGACGAGAGCGGCGCGATGGCGGCCACGGCCGGTGCGCCCCGCGAGGGTGCGGGCGAGGTCGGCGTCGCGTACGCGCCGGCTGTCGGGGGTGTCCAGCCAAGCGGCCAGTTCACCGGCGTAGGCGCGTACGCGCTCCTTGGTCGGCCCGTCGAGCAGGAGCAGCGCGGGGCGGCCGGCGGGGCCCTTCGCCCGGGCGGCCCGGCGGTGTTCGGCGAGGACGACATGGGCGTTCGTACCGCCGAAGCCGAAGGCCGAGACGCCCGCGGTGGCCGTGCCCGAGTAGCGGGGCCAGGGTTCGGGCGAGCCGACCACACGCAGGCCGAGCGCGTCGAGGTCGGCGTGCGGGCCCGGGCGGTTGAAGTGCAGGTGGGCGGGGATCTCGCCGTGGTGCAGGGCGAGCACGGTCTTGATCAGGCCCGCGATACCGGCGGCAGCTTCCAGGTGGCCGAGGTTCGTCTTGGCGGAGCCGATCAGGAGGGGCTGGTCCAGGGAGCGTTCGCGGCCGAGCACGGCGCCGAGGGCGCTCGCCTCGATGGGGTCGCCGAGGGCGGTGCCCGTGCCGTGCGCCTCCACGTAGTCCACGGTCGTCGGGGCGGTGTGCGCCTCGGCGAGGAGGGCGCACTGGGCCTCGGAATTGGGGGCGGTCAGGCCGTTGGAGCGGCCGTCGGAGTTGACGACCGTCGCATGGATCACCGCCAGGACGCGGTCGCCGTCGCGTTCGGCGTCCGCGAGGCGTTTCAGTACGACGACTCCGCAGCCCTCGCCGCGTACGATCCCGTCGGCCGCGGCGTCGAAGGCCTTGCAGCGGCCGTCCGGGGCGAGGGCGCCCGCGCGCTGGAAACCGAGGGTGACGGCGGGGGTCAGAAGCAGGTTCACCCCGGCGGCGAGCGCCGTGTCGCTCTCGCCCGTCACCAGGCTTCGTACGGCGTGGTGCACCGCGACGAGCGACGACGAGCACGCCGTGTCGACTGACAGGCTGGGGCCGCGCAGGTCGAGGGCGTACGAGAGGCGGCCCGCGGCGATGCTCATGGACGCGCCGGTGGCCGTCCAGGCGTCCACGGCACGGAGGTCGGCGGTCGTGAGGTGCGCGTACTCGTTGCCGCTGATGCCGACGAAGACTCCGGTGCGGGTGCCCGCGAGCGTGGGTGCGGCGAGGGCCGCGTGGTCGAGGGCCTCGCGGGTGACTTCGAGGAGCATGCGGTGCTGGGGGTCCATGGCGGTCGCCTCGTGGGCGGGGATGCCGAAGAACTCGGCGTCGAAGCCGGCGATGTCGTCGAGGCCGCCGAGGAAGGCGCCGTGCCGGGTCACGTCGTCCGGAAGGCGTTCCGGATCCCGGACGAAGGGGTCCCAGCGGCCGGGCGGAAGTGTGCCTACCGCGTCGCGGCCTTCGGTGAGGAGTTGCCAGTAGGTGTCGGGGGACGTGACGCCGCCTGGGAAGCGGGCTCCGACGCCGATGACGGCGACGGGGATCGGCTCGGTCTGGATGGTCCCGGCCCGCTGTGGCTGGTCACGCCCGCGCGGCGGAGCCGTATGTGTCGCAGCCCCGCGCCCCTTACGGGGCTCGGTCGCCTCCAGGCGTCTCACCAGGGCGTCGATCGTCGGGGCCTCCCACAGCAGCGTGTCCGGGAGGCGCCTTCCGGCCAGTTCGCTCAGGTCGGCTGTCAGCGCCACCGCGTCCCGGGAGGTGAGTCCTGCCTCCGCCAGGGGCCTGTCGTCGGGGAGTTGGACGGAGCTGACCCCGTACCAGTCCTGGAGCCGGCCCGCGATCAGCTCGCGGATCTCCCTGCGTGAGACGCTCATCGTGGCCCGAACCCGCCGTCGAGGAAGCTCGCCCGGGTGGCCGCGCGGGACACCTTGCCGCTGCTCGTGCGGGGGACGGAGCCCGGCGGTACGAGCAGCAGTGAGCCGAGGCGCAGTCCGTGACGGGCGGAGATCGCGGCGCGCACGACCCGTTCGGCGTTCTGCGTGTCCTCCGGCGTCGGATCGGTGTCGCGCCGGTGTTCCGCGACCACGATGAGATCCTCGCCCACGTCGTCCGCCCGGGTCACCCCGAACGCGGCGAGGTGGTCCCGGCGGATCAGGGCCACGGCCGTCTGTACGGTCTCCTCGATGTCCTGGGGGTAGTGGTTGCGCCCGTCGACGATGAGTACGTCCTTGAGGCGGCCGGTGACGAGAAGCCGCCCGTCGTGCAGGGCGCCGAGGTCGCCGGTGCGCAGCCAGTCCTCGGCCGCGCCGAAGCCGAAGGTCTCGGCCGTGAGTCCGGCGCGCTTCCAGTAGCCGAGCCCGATGTTGGGTCCGCGCAACTGGATCTCGCCGACCCGTCCTTGTGGCAGCACGGCGCCGTCCCGGCCGACGATCTGCAGCTCCTGCCCGACGGGCGCCCCGCACGGGACGAGGACGGCCGCCGACTCGTCCGACGTCTCCTCGATCCGCCCCTCCGTGAGTGCGTCGGCGTCGCAGGCGACGGCCGAGGACGGTTCGTCGCGGGAGCTCGCGGTCACGAACACGGTGGCCTCGGCCAGGCCGTAGGCCGGACAGTGCGCGGCCGGGTCGAGCCCGGCGGGCGCGAAGGTCGTGTGGAAGCGGTCCACCGTCCCGGCGCGCACCGGTTCGCTGCCGTTGATGAGCACCCGTACGCGGTCCAGGCGGAGTTCGTCGACGAGCGCGGGGGCGGTGCGGGCCACGCAGTAGTCGTACGCGAAGTTCGGGGCGGCGCTGACCGTGCCCTCGTACGAGCCGAGGAGGCGCAACCAGCGGGCGGGGTCCTGAAGGAAGGCGGAGGGGTCCATGAGGACGGACGGGAAGCCGCCCACGACGGGCGCGGCGATGCTGAGGACCAGGCCCATGTCGTGGAAGAGGGGCAGCCAGCCGACCGTCGTGGCGGCGTCCGGGTCGGCGATGAACGCGTCGATGGCCTGGCGGGCGTTGGCGACGACGTTCGCGTGGCTGATCATCACGCCGGCCGGGCTACGGGTGGAGCCGGAGGTGTACTGGAGGTACGCGATGTCGTCCGGCTCGGGAGCGCCCGACGGTTCGCCCGAATCGATGAACCCGCCGCGCTGGACGGGGAGTTGGTCGACGGGTACGACCGGGACCTCCGCCAGGCCGCGTTCGCGGATGAACTCGCCCATCGCGCGGGCCGTTTTGGAGTCGCTGAGCAGACAGGCCGGTTCGCAGTCGGCCAGGACGGCAGCCAGTCGCCCTTCGTGGCCGGGGAGTTGGGGACCGAAGAGGGGTACGGCGATGACGCGCGCGTACAGGCAGCCGAGGAAGCCGGCCGCGTAGTCGAGCCCCTGGGGCAGCACGAGGGCGGCGCGTTCGCCGGGGGAGGCGACCTGGACGAGTCGGTCGGCGACGGCCCTGGCCCGGGCGTCGAGGGCACGCCATCCGAGGGCCCGGTGCACTCCGGTGGGGGCGCTGTCGGGGAAGTCGACGTGGCTGAAGGCGCGTTGCTGCGGCCGGTGTCTGGCCCAGTGCCTCAGATGGTCCGTGAGTGAGGCGGATTCGGCGGGCCGGACGGAGGTCATGGGGGCTCCAACTGGGTCGGCGGCAGCGCGAGTTGAGCGAGAGCGGGGAATGCGGAGCGAGGAATGCGGAGCAAAGGATGCGAGGGGGCGGGTGCGTCCGCTTGGGGCGGTGCCCCAGGTTCCGCCTCCGGGCGAGGGGTGGGTTAGACGACGTGCTGACAGTTCGTCTTCCGCCTTCTGTCAGTTCGCTGACAAAGGCGTGCCGTCGATTCCATGCCGTGGGCCAGAGCCCGGGCGGCGCTCTCCCGCCGACAATCCGTGCGACGGCGGAAGGAGCGTCTTGTGGGACGTGCACGGCTGTTCGCGCTGTTCTCCCTGCTCACACTGACCGGGTTCATCACGACGCTCGACAACACGGTCATCAATGTGGCCCTGCCGACCGTGCAGCGCGAACTGGGCCTGACGGTGCCCGACTTGGAATGGGTGGCCGCCAGCTATGTGCTCAGTTTCGGCGCGCTGCTGCTGCCCGGCGGGCGGCTGACCGATCTGCTGGGGCGCAGACCCGTGCTGGCCGCCGGGATCCTGGTCTTCACGGCGGCGTCGGCGGCGGCAGCCCTCGCGGACAGCGGGGGCACGCTGATCGCGGCCCGTACCGTGCAGGGGGTCGGGGCTGCGCTGGTCATCCCGGCCTCGCTCGCCGTCATCGCCGTCGACCTGCCCGCGCGGCTGCGCGCGACGGCCGTGGGTCTGTGGACGGCGGCGCTGGCCGTGGCGTTGGCGCTGGGACCCGTGGTGGGCGGCTTCGTCACCCAACGGTGGGGGTGGGGCTGGGTGTTCGCGCTCAACGTCCCGTTCGGACTGATCGCGCTGCTGCTGATGCCGGCCGTGCCCGGCAGGACCGCACCTCGGCGCGGTGGTCTCGATCTGCCCGGTGTGCTGCTGTCCGTGCTCGCGCTCTATCTGCTCACCTACGGTCTGGTGCGCGGCCAGGAGCACGGGTTCGGCACCGCGCCCGTACCGCTGTGTCTGGGTGTTTCGGCCGTCACCGCCTGTGTGTTCGTCGTCGTGGAGGCCCGGACCGCGCGGCCACTCGTCGAACTGGGGCTCCTGCGCGACCGGTTCCTCACCGGCGGGATCGTCGCGCAGGTGCTGTGGGGCATCGGCGTCAACGGGGTGTTCTTCTTCACGGCGCTCTATCTCCAGCGGGTGCTCGGCTTCTCGCCGACCGGGGCGGGGCTCGCGTTTCTGCCGCTGGCGGGGGCGCTGCTGCTGGGGACGCCGGTGGCCGAACGGGCGGCCCGCGCGTTGGGCGCGCATGTCTCGATCGCGGGTGGCCTCTGCATGGTGGCGGTCGGTCTGCTGTCCGTCTCGGGGGCGGGTGCGCGGGCCGGCTTCTGGGATCTGCAGCCGGGGCTGCTGCTGATCGGCTGGGGTTCCGCGTTCACCACTCCCCTGACCGTGCGCAGTCTCGACCGGGTTCCGGAGACCGGGATGGGGATGGCGACCGGTCTGGTGAGCGCGGCGCGCGAGGTCTCCGGTGTGTTCGGGGTGGTCCTGGTGGGCGTGGTCCTCACCCGGCGTGAAAGCGCCAAGCTGCGTTCCGGCGCCGATCCGCGCGGCGCGTTCCTGGAGGGCTACGACCTCGGTCTCCGGCTCGCGGCGTGCTGCGTACTCGCGGGTGCGTTCGTGACGCTGGTGACGCTGCGCCGTCGCGGGCGTCATCGGCGGGTGGTGACGCGGAGCAGAATCACAACCAGGACCAGGACCAAGACCGAGGCCAAGGCCAGCACCAGGGTTCCCCTTGTCATGAAGTGACAAGCCCCCGGTGCATGTCTGTCAGTCTCCGATGAAGCTGGGCAGAATTCTTGCGGGTATCGTCACCGTGCCCCACTTCCCGTGCGCAGAAGGAGCCGCTGCGTGACCGGATTCCGCATGCTGGAGAAGATCGAGGCCACGAACGCCACAGCGAGGGCCGAGGACGCCCAGGGCCCGTTCAAGGCGTTCCCTTCGGGTCTGCACGACCATCTCAGACCCTTCTTCGACGACATCACCGAAGAGGTCGTACGGGCGATCAGAACCGAGATCCCGGAGTACGCGCGGCCGACGGACGACACGTACATGCAGGTCGTGCATCAGGGTGTTGAGCACGCACTGCAGGGGTTCCTGGAGCGGATGGCGAAGCCGGACACCGACTGGGAGCCGGTGACCGCGACGTATCAGCGCATCGGCCGGGGCGAGGCGGACGAGGGACGCAGTCTCGACGCGTTCCAGTCGGCGCTGCGGCTCGGTGCGCGGGTGACATGGCGTCGGATCAACGCGCTGGTCGACGCCGATCTGCTGCCTCGCCATGTGCTGGCCGCGTTCGGTGAGGCGTTGTTCCTGCACCTGGACGAGATGGCGGCAGCGACGACGGCCGGGTACACGGAGGCGCGGCTGCACGCGGCCGGCGAACTGCAGCAGCGCCGTACGCGGTTGATCGATCTGCTGATCGTGGACCCGCCCGCGTCGGTCGCGGCCATCACGGATCTCGCGCACACCGCGCAGTGGCCCGTGCCCCGCTCGCTGGCCGTGGTCGTCATCGATCACGGGGCGCAGACCGGTGCGTCCCAACCGCCCATCGTGCCACCGGAGTTCCTGGCGCGGTTCGACGTGCGCCCGGCCGTGCTGGTGGTGCCCGATCCGGAGGGCCCGGGCAGGGCGCGCGCCGTCGCCGGTGCACTGCAGGGCCTACGGGCCGTCATGGGGCCGAGCGTGGCGCTCCAGGAGGGGTCGCGGTCGCTGCGGTGGGCGGCCGAGGCGCTCGATCTGGCCCGGCGGGGCGTACTGCCGGACACGGAGATGGTGCGCTGCCGGGACCATCTGGCCACGCTGATGCTGTTCCGCGACGAGGCGCTGGTGGAGGCGATGGCCGACCGGCATCTGCGCCCGCTGGACACCATCCGGCTGCCCCAGCGCGAGCGCCTCGCGGAGACACTCCTCAGCTGGCTGGAGTGCGGCCACAACGCGAGCGAGGTGGCCGCCCGTCTCGCCGTCCATCCGCAGACGGTCCGTTACCGCATGCGCCAGCTCGACGAGTTGTTCGGCGACCGGCTCCACGACCCCACCACCCAGTTCGAGATGCAGCTGGCACTGCGGGCGCTCAAACTCCGGAGGGCCGCCCGAGCGCGGTGAGCGTCCCAGCGACCGGCCGAGAGTGACCGTCACAGCGACCGGCCGAAGGTGACCGTCGCAGGGACTTGTCGCAAGTGACCGTCACAGTGGCCGGCCGAGGGTCAGCGTGTGCGGTCCGAAGCCGTTGCGCTCGTAGAAGCGGATCGCGTCCGCGTTGGCCGCGTACGCCGTCACCTCCGCGAGCTGGGCGCCCTGTTCCCGCGCCCAGTCGAGGAAGGCCGCCACGAGCCGCGCTCCCGTCCGGGTGCCGCGGTGGGCCGGGCGGACGTACAGGCTGTGCAGGGTGGCGAGCTTCACCGGGCGCATGGCCGAGCCGTCCGCGACCGTGCCCACGAGGTGTCCTATGACTCCCCCGTCGTGCTCGGCGACGAGCGACAGCCGGGCCGGATCGTCGATGCCCTGGGCGAATCTCTCCGCACCTTGCGCGAGAGGCCAGTTGATGTCGACGGTCGCGTCCCTGGTGCCCGCGTCCTCGGCGAACAGGGCAGCGCTGGAGGCGACGAGCGCCGGGATGTCCTCGGGACGGGCCCTGCGGACGACTGCCTGATCATCGTGGTCACTCATGGCACAGGACGGTAGCCGCCGGGTCTGACAGTGCCACCGGACAGCGCTAATCGGCACGTGGGATTTCCTGGACAGGTGTCCATGTATAGTGGACACCTGTCCAGGAAATCCCAGGAAGTTCCCCCTTGAAGGAGCCCACCTCCCCATGCAGACACTCGCGAACGTGCTGGTCGGCCTCGTCGCCGCCCTCCACGCGTACATCCTGGTTCTGGAGATGTTCCTGTGGGAGAAGAAGCCGGGGCGCGGGCTGCACGGGTTCGACCCCGAGATGGCGCGGGCCACCGCCGCGCTCGCCGCCAACCAGGGGCTCTACAACGGTTTCCTCGCGGCCGGCCTCGTCTGGGGACTCATCGCCGACGACCCGACGGGCTTCCGCGTACAGGTCTTCTTCCTGGTGTGCGTGATCGTCGCGGGTGTGTACGGCACGGTCACAGCGAACCGCCGCATCCTGTTCGCGCAGGCCCTGCCCGGCGCGCTCGCCCTGGCCGCCGTCCTCGTCGCCCGGTGACCTCCGAACCCAGGGCCGACTCCACGGCCGACCCCAGGGCCGAGCGCACCCGGGCCAAGCTGCGCCGGGCCCTCCTCGACGAGTGCGCCCGACGGCCGCTCGCGGAGGTCAGTGTCGCCGCGCTGGTGCGCGCGGCCGGGGTCGGCCGGGCCACGTTCTATCTGCACTACGCCGACCTGGAGGCGCTGGCCGTCGACGCCTGCGCCGATGTCGTACGGGACGCCGTGGACGCCCTGCACGCCTGGCGAGGCAGGCCCGACCCCAGGTCGGCGCCGGACGCCCTGCTCACGTTCTTCGCGGGCCTGTCCCCTCATGCCCCGCTCTACCGCGCCCTGTTGAGCCCGGGCGGCGGCGGACCGCTCGGCCGCGTACTCCACCAGGACCTGCGGGCCCGCAGCCTCGCCGAGCGTGAACTCGTCGGGGCGCCGGAGGCCCCTCTCATCGCCTCCGCCGTCGCCGCGACCTTCGCGGGCGTTCTCGCCGACTGGCTGCACGGGCTCGTCGAGGCCACTCCTGAGGAGATCGCCCACAAGGTGTGGCGCCTGCTCGTGGCCCTGCACGCGAGCCGGTAGGACGCCACCGGTCGGGAGGTCAGTCGCAGCCCATCCCCTTCTTCACCGCCGGCCACGCCTCCAACCCGTCCGGCGTGCGGACGTACGCCTTCTTCTTGTCGGCCGTCAGCCACAACTCCCGCTCGCCGTGGCGGTATCCGGTGTCGCGGGCGCCGTCGGGCAGGGTGACGTCGCCGTCGTACGGAGCGGTGAGCATCCCGGACAGCACGCCCTCGGGATCACGGGCGTACAGCACGCGCTTCGCGCCCTGCCCGAGTTCGAGGAAGTGGGCCGACTGCCAGTCGCAGTGCTCCGAGCCCTGGGAACTGCTGATGGTGGTGACCGGAAGCCGATGGCCGCGCGCGTCGGTCCAGACCTCGTAGCCCTGGTCGTCGGTGAAGCTCGTGGGGAACTCCGCCGGGTCGCACGAGGCCGTCGTCTCCGGCCCCCAACCGGGCCGGTTCGGCTGGTCCTTGGCGACGATGACGGCCACCTTGGTCAGGCCCCCGACGTCGTACGAGAACAGCACGCGGTCCCCGTCGTCGCGCTCCACGCGGTAGCCGGACTTCGGGACGTTCGGCTGCTCGATGTCGAAGTACGCCTGAAGCCCTTCCGCCGGGGTCGAACCGCCGTCGCCCTTGCTCCAGTTGCCCCCGAACCCGCCCGAGTGGATGTCCCCCTCGCACTCCAGGGCAAGCCCCGCCGCACCCGACTCCGCCTCGGTCGCCCGCTGGCTGTCCTCGTCGTACTCCTTGTGCGGCACGCGCAGCGGTCCGCTGTACGGGGTGGCCGACGCGGGTCCGCCGTCGAGGAGCCCTCCGTCGGTGTGCCCCTTCTCGCTCTCCACCACCACCGTCACGAGTGTCGCGACCGTCGCGATGCCCGCCACCGCCAGTCCGCCCGCCTTGATCCCCCGCATAGCGCCCCCTGCCTGCCGTTTCGCCGTATCCCTCCTCCGACGCACGAGCCCCTCAGGACGTTCAGGCGGAATTCGTCGCCCTTCAGCTCTGCCGGGCCGCGTGGAACGTACGCCGGTAGGCCTGTGGCGAGACGCCGATCGCCGCGTGCAGATGCTGCCGGAGCGAGGTGCCGGTCGCGAAGCCGACCTCGCCCGCGATCTGGTCCACCGGAAGATCGCTGGCTTCGAGCAACTGCCGTGCGCGGACGACGCGTTGCTGGATGAGCCAGCGGCCGGGGCTCATCCCGACCTCGTCGTTGAACCGGCGGGCGAACGTACGCAGGCTCATCCGGGCGTGCGCGGCGAGATCGCCCAGGGTCAGCGGTTCGCCGAGGCGTTCCAGGGCCCACTGCCGGGTGGCCGCGGTGCCCGCGTTCGAGGGCTCGGGCACGGGCTGCTCGATGTACTGGGCCTGGCCGCCGTCCCGCCAAGGCGGCACCACACAGGACCGGGCCACACGGTTGGCCAGCTCGCTGCCGTGGTCCTTGCGCACGAGGTGCAGGCAGACGTCCACACCGGACGCGGCTCCCGCCGAGGTGAGGAGGGAGTCCTCGTCGACGAACAGCACATCGGCGTCCAGGTCCACGTCCGGGAACATCTTCCGGAACAGCGGGGCCAGCTGCCAGTGCGTGGTCGCCCGGCGTCCGGCGAGCATCCCCGCCGCCGCCAGGACGAAGGCACCCGTGCAGATGGACACGATCCTGGCGTCCGGCCGGATGGCCCTCAGCGCGCCGGTCACCGCCTCGGGGAGATCATCGCTGAGCTGCGACAGCGCGAACGGCGGGATGACGACGGTGTCGGCCGTACGCAGCACTTCGGGGCCGTGTTCGACGGTGATCGAGAAGTCCGAGCTGCTGCGCACCGGCTGCCCGTCGACCGTGCAGGTCAGGATCTCGTACCGGCCCTCGGCCGAGCCGAAGACCCGGTTCGGGATGCCGAGTTCGAAGGGGTAGACCCCGTCCAGGGCCAGGACGACGACCCGCTCCACGCATCCGTCGTACTCCCCGCGCCGTGAGGTCTCGGTGGGGTCGGGGCGCTCCCCGCATTGCGTCTGCAGCATGGCACGATCCTATCGAACAATGGCAATCATGCCATTTTCTCGGCTGCCGCGGCCCGGCAGGCTGGAGCGCATGAGCACTGAGAACACGATGCGCGCGATCAGTCAGGACGTCCTCGGCGGTCCCGAGGTCCTCAAGGAAGTGGAGCTGGAGATCCCGAGGCCCGGGCCGAGCGAGGTGCTGATCCGGGTGCACGCGGCGGGTCTCAACCCGACCGACTGGAAGCACCGGGCGAACGGCAACTTCCTCGGGCAGCCGCCGTTCGTCCTCGGCTGGGACGTGTCCGGCGTGGTCGAGGCGATCGGCCTCGGCGTCACCCTCCACAAGCCGGGCGACGAGGTCTTCGGCATGCTGCCGTACCCCTACGGCGTAGGGGCGCACGCCGAGTACGTCACCGGTCCCGCGCGGGCCTTCGCGCACAAGCCGGCCGAGGTCGACCACACGCAGGCGGGCGCGATTCCGCTGGCCGCACTGACCGCCTGGCAGGCGCTGGTCGACACGGCGGACGTCCGGCCCGGGCAGCGGGTGCTGATCCACGCGGCGGCCGGCGGAGTGGGGCATCTCGCCGTACAGATCGCCAAGGAGCGTGGGGCCCATGTGATCGGTACGGCCAGCGCGGGCAAGCACGAGTTCCTGCGGAGCCTGGGCGTCGATGAGACGGTCGACTACCGGGAGACCGACTTCGCCGAGGTCGTGCGGGACGTCGACGTCGTGCTGGACACGGTCGGGGGCGAGTATCGGTCGCGGTCCCTCAGGACGCTGCGGCCGGGCGGGCTGCTGGTGTCGATCCTGCCGTCCGGGTCGCCGGCGCTCGCCGAGGAGGCGAAGGGGCTCGGGGTGCGGGCGATCGAGCTGCTCGTGGAGGCCGATCAGGCTGGGATGCGGGCGATTGCCGAGCTGGTGGCTGCGGGGCGGCTGCGTGCCGAGGTCGCCGAGGTGTTTCCGTTGGCCGAGGCCTCGAAGGCGCATGCGCTCGGGGACACCGGGCGGACCGTGGGGAAGCTTGTTCTTCAGGTTCGGTAGCACCTTGTAGAGCGCGTACCACAGGTGGTGCTGAGCTGCGGGCCGGTTGTGGCCGGCCCGCAGTTCCCCGCGCCCCTGAAAGGGCGCCCTGTGTGAAGCCCGGATATCAGGCGAACGTCAGTACCGGCTTGATCGTCTTGCCCGCTGCCATGTCCTGGACCGCCTGGCCGATGTCCTCGAAGGCGTAGGTGCTGATCAGCCGTTCCAGTGGCAGGCGGCCCTCGCGGACCAGTTTGACCAGGGCCGGGATCGCGGTCTGGGTCTCCTGGTCGCCGAGGGTGAGGCCCACGAGTCGCTTGCCGCCGAGCATTCCGTTGACGTCCAGGGCGACCTCGGAACCGAAGGGCGGGGCGCCGACGATCACCGCCGTACCGCGCGCGGCGAGCGCTTCCACCCCCTTGCGCAGGACGATGACGTTGCCGGTGGTCTCGACGACCCCGTCGGCCCCGGCCCCGCTCGTGATCAGCTGGACCGCCTCGACGATGTCCGCCTCGTTGGCGTTCACGGTGTGGGTGGCGCCCAACTCCCTTGCCAGTTCCAGCCGTTCGACGACCTTGTCGATGGCGATCACGGTGGTCGCGGGCGTCAGAGCCGCGGCCATCACCGCCGACAGACCGACCGCACCGGCGCCCAGGACCACGATCGTGTCGCCCGTACGGGGCTCAAGGACGTTCCAGACCGCGCCCACGCCGGTCTGTACGCCGCAGCCCAGCGGTGCGAGGGACTCCAGCGGGATGTCCCTGTCGACCTTGACGAGGCTGCGCTCGTCCACCAACGCCCGCTCGGCGAAGGAGGACTGGCCGAAGAAGTGACCGCCGAGCGGGGTCCCGTCACGGCTGATGGTGGCGGAGCCGTCGGCGCGGCGTCCGCCGAGGAGGTTCAGCGGCAGCCAGGCGGCGCAGTACGCCGGGTGGCCGTCGCGGCAGTTGCGGCAGGAGCCGCAGGAGGTGAAGGACAGCACGACATGGTCGCCGGGCTCGACGCCCACGACGTCCGGGCCGACGGCCTCGACGATCCCGGCGCCCTCGTGGCCCAGCACGCCGGGCAGCGGGAACGGCAGGCCGCCGCTCGCGACCCCGAGGTCGGTGTGACACAGGCCCGCGGCCACGATCCGTACCAGGACCTCATGGGCGCGGGGCTCGTCGAGCTCCACGTCGGCGAGGGTGAAGGGCGCTCCCCCGGACTCGACCACGGCTGCGCGAGTGGTGGTGGACATGCTGCGAACTCCCTTGGGTGAGGGTGGGGCTGGCTGCGCGGGGGCGCTCAGTCGAACGAGATGACGACGGACTTGACCTTGGTGTAGGAGGCGAGCGCCTCGGGCCCGTACTCGCGGCCGAAGCCGGAGGCCTTGACCCCTCCGAAGGGCACCGCGGGGTCGAGCATCGCCCAGTCGTTGACCCACACGATGCCCGCCTGGAGCCGGTCTGCGACGCGGTGCGCACGGGCGAGGTCGGTGGTCTGCAGGCCCGAAGCCAAGCCGTACGGCGTGGAGTTGGCCAGTTCGACGGCCTCGTCCTCGGAGTCGAAGGGCTGCACGGTCAGGACCGGGCCGAAGATCTCCTCCTGGACCACCCGGGAGTCGTTCGACAGGCCCGCGATGACGGTGGGCTTGTAGTAGAAGCCGCCGTTCAGGTCGAGGCGCTCGCCGCCGCAGACGATGCGACCGCCCTCCTTGCGGGCCAGTTCGACGTACTCCTCGACCTTCTTCAGGTGCCGCTCCCCCGCCATCGGCCCGACGACGGTCCCGGGCTCCCGGGGGTCGCCGACCGGTACGCCGGGGACGGCGTCGGCGAGGATGCCGACCACGGTGTTGTAGAGGGGGCGTGCGACGAGCAGGCGCGGGCCGCCCATGCAGAACTGGCCGGTGTTGAAGACGAAGCCCTTGATGACCGCGCCGATGGCCTTCTCGACGTCGGCGTCCTCGAAGACGATGTGCGCCGCGTTGCCGCCGAGCTCCATGGTGACCGACTTCAGGCCCTCGCCGGCGACGCTCGCCGCGTGCCGTCCGACCGCGGTGGACCCGGTGAAGGCGATCTTGTCGACGCCGGGGTTGCGCAGGAGCGCCTCGCCCGCGATCGGTCCCGTGCCGGTGACGACGTTGTAGACACCGTCCGGGACGCCCGCCCTCTGGAGCAGACCGGCCATGTAGAGGGCGCTGAGCGGGGTCTCCTCGGCGGGCTTGTGCACGACCGTGTTGCCCGCCGCGAGTGCCGGGGCGATCTTCGATCCGGCGAGGATCAGCGGGAAGTTGAAGGGCGTGATCGCGGCGACGACACCGATCGGGCCGGGCTTGGTGTAGGCGAGGCCGTTGAGCGGGGTGTCCCGGGTCGCGCCGTCCAGGGTCCAGGCGAGGGAGGCGTAGTACTCGTAGTCGTTGGCCGCGTTCGTCACGTCGACCGCGTGGCACAGGGTGATCGGCTTGCCGACGTCCAGACTCTCCAGGGCCGCGATCTCGTCCGCGTTCTCCCGGATCAGTTCGGCGACGCGGTGCAGCACCCGGCCGCGCTCACGGCCGCTCATCGTGGCCCACGGGCCGCTGTCGAACGCCTTCCGCGCGGCGCGTACAGCCGTGTCGACGTCGGTGGCGGAGGCCTCCGCGACCGTCGTGACCACCTGGCCGGTGGACGGATCGAACACGTCCGTACGCGCTCCGTCGGCCGCCTCGCGCCACTGTCCACCGATGAACAGCTGCCCGGGCCCGCTCTCGAAGGTGGTCGTCATTGCCCACTCCTCAGCCTCGATCGCCAAGATTTCAACCAACAGGATTCCTGTTGGTTCGCAGTCTCTTTACAGACAGGTTTCCTGTCAATGCCCTAGGCTGAACGCATGGTCGTCACCAAGGCACCCCCATCGCTCCTGTACATGGTCAAGCAGGTGGAACTCGTCGTACGGTCCCGCCTCGACGAGTTGCTGAAGCCCACGGGGATCACCGCACTGCAGTACACCTCGCTCACCGTCCTGGAGCGGCACGACGGCCTGTCCGCGGCGCAGCTCGCACGCGACTCGTTCGTCACCGCGCAGTCCGTGGCCGATGTGATCCGGTCCCTGGAGACCCGCGGTCTCGTACGGCGCGAGCGCAATCCCCGCAACCGCCGCGAGCTGCTGATTCTCCTCACCGAGTCTGGCCGCGATGTGCTCGCTCGGCATGCCGAGCCCGTGCGGGAGCTGGAGGAGCGCATGGTCCGGGATCTCACGGCGCACCAGACGGTGCAGTTCCGGCAGGCGCTGTCGAAGGCGTGGCAGTCGCTGTCCTGAAACTGACGGGCGACACGTCCTTTAAATCGAAGACATATGTCAATCGAACATGCTGAAATTCACCCCATCGAGGGTAACTTGCTGAGTGGGGAACGGTTTGGCGGCCGTCAGCCGCTCACGGCTGCGTCCGCGCTCACTGAACGACGTCACCCTGGCCCCCGGTGACCCTGTTGGAGGTGATGTCGTCGTGCGCAGCGAGTCCGCGCCGTTCACTCCTCATCTGCGTGTCCACCAGGACCGCGGGCACACCGTGCTGGAGTTCCACGGAGAGATCGACATCATCGCGGCGCTGGACATCGTCCCGGCCCTGGACGCGGCCACGGGACACCCGGCCGCGCGGGTCGTGCTCGACCTGCGGCACATCGAGTTCTTCGACTGCTCGGGCCTGCGCCTGCTGTACCGGGCCCGGCGCCGGGTCCTCGCCCAGGGCGGGCGGCTGCACCTGGTCTGCACCCATCCGCTGACCCTGCGCATCCTGCACGTGACCGGGCTCGACGACGTGCTGCCTCCGCTGGCGAGCATGGACGAGGTCCTCGGGCAGCCCGAGGCGGCCTCGGAGTCCTTATGACCGGGCTCCTGAAGAGCGGCCGGCGTGCAGCGTCTCGCGGTCCCACAGGTGGCGCGGCTGCGTGTGCAGCTGCCAGTAGTGCTCGGCGATGTCGTCGGGGTCGAAGTCGGTGCCGGGAGCGACCGGGCCGTCCACGGTGACGCTCGCCACGTGCACCCCGGAAGGGCCGTACTGCTGATCGAGCAGCGCGACCAGGGTCCGGACGCCCGCCTTGCCCAAGGAGAGACTCACGTACTGCGGCTTGGGCTCGGGCATGCCTCCCGTGACGAGGAAGGTTCCACGGCCGCGCGCCGCCATCGCCGGCGCGAGTCGTGCCGCGGCATTGAGCGCGCCGACCACATTGACCGCCCACGCCTCCATGTGTTCGCGTACCGAGAACTCACCCAGCTCGTCCGCGCGGACGAGCGCGGCGTTGTACACGGCGACCTCCGGCACGCCGTGCTCGCCGACGGCCCGGTCGAGGGCCGCGTCCAACTCGGCCCGGTCGGTGCTGTCGGCCTGCAGCGTGACGATCGGAACGCCATGAGAAGCGGCGTTGCGAGCGACCTCGCCCGCCACGGCGCGCAGCGTCTGCCCGCTCCTGGCGATCAGCGTGATCGGCATTCCCTCCCTGGCGAACCGACGGGCGACCGCCTGCCCGATCCCCGGTCCCGCACCAATGATCACTGCACCTGACATGCTCCGGCTCCCCTGCTTCACGATCAGCGATACTGAGGGACGCTAAGGCGTCACATCCATGTGAAGGTCAAGGGGAAGGCCGGGATGCGAATCGGCGACCTCGCCCATGAAACCGGGGTGAGCAGAAGGCTGTTGCGCTACTACGAGGAGCAAGGCCTGCTCCGGCCGGTCCGGTTGGGCAACGGCTACCGTCAGTACGTCGAGGCGGACGTCGCGACGGTGCACCACATCCGGGCCATGCTCGCCGCCGGGCTCTCCACCGCGGTCATCGCCAGGCTCGTGCACTGTGTGCGCGACAAGGACGAACTGAGGGTGCCGTCCGACTGCCCCACCTTCATAGGGGAGTTGCGGCGCGAACGCACCCGCATCACCGAGGCGATCAGCCAACTCGAGAGCTCCCGGCACCTACTTGACGCCGTTCTCGACACGGCACCGCGGGACGGGGAGGATCCGTCACCCGGGGCTGCCCCCACGAAGAGCCGGGCCGGTCGCGTGCCCGGGCAAGGACGGGGCGGCCCTATGCTCCTACGGCCCCATCCTCGCGCCGCGGAGGGCGGGTTGCGGCATGCCGCCGATGGTCGGTCGGAGGGGGAAGGACGCGATGGGGGAACCAGCGGAACTGGCGGAACTCGATGAATGGGTCGCGGTGATCGACGCGTGCATCGAGCCCATCGCGAGGAGGCCGGTGGATGTCACCGACCCCGACTGGATGCGGAAGCTGCGGGAGGGCCCGCGTCCGCTGGACGAGGCGGGGATCCGACCGGAGGCCGAGGCGGCACTGCGGGATGTGCTCTCCCTCTACGAGGAGGGCGACGAGGACGTACGGGCCGCCCTGCGTGCGCTCCTGGAACGGTGTCACTATTTCGCCTGGGCGACGGCGCTGCCCTTCGAGCCCACGCCCCGAGGCTTCCGGCAGCGACTGGTGGAGATGTCGGTCGGGGATCAGGGCCAGGACACCCGGGACATGATGGTCGCCCTGAACGATCTGTGCGGGCAGGCCCGCGACGCCGGCCTCGACATCCGGCCGCTCCTCCTGGACGTGGCCGAACTCTCCAGCGAGGCCGACAAGTACGGGATGGGTTCCACGCGGGCCATCCTGCTCCGGGCTGCCGGAAGGGAGCCCAGCGGGCTCTGGTGAGTACGTGGAGGACATCGTCGACCACGTCATGGTCCACCTCTGATCAGCGGGCCGTGCCGTCTCAGTGATCCAGCCGAACGCGCGCGGCTCGTCGAGTTCAGGCAGCGCTCCTTCGGCGGCCCGCGAGCCAGACGGCGATCCGCTCCTTGAACTCGCGGTCGACGTAGGGACTGTCGTGAAGCGTGATCCACTCCAGGTACCGCAGGATGTTCTCCGAGCGGTCCGGGTGGCGCACGGCGAGCACGTCGACGCCGGTCTCGCCCGTCGAGGCATGGACGTACACGCTGGTGTCGAGGGCCATCATGGCGAAGCCCGCGTGGCCCGCGTGCACGCCGAGGAACGCCGATGCAGCGCCCCGGCCCATGATGTCCCAGCGCTCCAGGAGCCGGACCCGGGTCCAGACCGCCGGCGCGGTGTGGCTGCCCTCGTGCATGTTCCGCAGGGCGGCCCGGTGCGTCCGGGTGCCCTGCGGAAGCTGGACGAGGAACTCGCGCCGGTGGTCGAGAAGGCCCGAGGAGACGGCGAGGTCGTACCAGTCCGCGTTGAGTCGCTCGACGAGCCGCGGGGTGTCGTACCGGTGGGAGAAACCGCCCGTCACGTCCTCGGCGCCGTACCCGAGGACGAACGGCATCGTGCCGTCCGGCACGGCGTTCGGGATCACCTCAAGACCGGCCCGCCACAGCGGCCGGTACACCTTGCGTTCGCGCTCCCGGGTACCCATCGGTCACTGTTCTACCAGGGCCAACGCGCCGAGAAGCCCCCAGCCCGTCGCCTGCCCCGCCCCGGCCTGCCGTCCCACATCAGCTGGAGCGTGCCATTCAGGTCCCGATGAGGCGGGAAACAACAGGATTGGCGGAAGACACCTTGCGCGACCGTCCGTTGCTCGTGGTGCGTCCCGGGCAACAGCCCTCGCACCAGGAAGTCACCGAGGTCCTCACGCGGTCAACCATTCGGTCAACACGCCTGTCTGGCCGGTCATTTGGGGGGCACTAGGAAGGAGGAAGGAGGACGGCCACATGACGACGTCCCTGAAGCGCATGCCCGGATGGGCCAAGATCCTGAGCGCGGTCGTGCTGGTTCTGGTGATACTCGGTGCCGGGCTGCAGCTGAGCCTGCTGCCCGGGCTGCGTGACGTTTTCCGCGAGGAAACCCACGACCGGACCGGACCCACGCTCCTCAAGTCCATTCAGGACATGAGCCGTTACGACGCCGCCTCGGGCAACTTCCAGGTGGTGGTGGATCTTGAGAAGGACACCAAGTACCTGCCGGACGCGGTCCGCGGCACCCGCACCCTGTACGTGGGCGCCGGCACCGTGGACGCCTACGTCGACCTCGGAAAGATCCGCGACGAGGATGTGAAGGTCAACAAGGACCGCACCTCGGCCACGCTCAATCTCCCCCACGCCGCCCTGGGCAAGCCCGCACTCGACCCCGACCAGTCCTACGCCGTCTCCAAGCAGCGCGGTCTCCTCGACCGGCTCGGCGACGTCTTCTCGGACAACCCGAACGACGAGCGGGCCGTCCAGCGGCTCGCCGCCCGGCACATCGGTGACGCCGCGAAGAAGACCGAGCTGACCGCCCGCGCCGAGGAGAACACCACCGGCATGCTCAAGGGGCTGCTGGGCTCCCTGGGCTTCAAGGAGGTGAAGGTGACGTACGGGTCATGAGACTCCGCCCGTGACTCCTCAGGCCCAGGTCATGGGCCTCGGCCCGTGACGTATCCGGCCCGGTTCATGGGCCGCGGTCCGTGACCCCGGCCCGGGGCCTCGGTCCGCACACACCCGTCGACGCCACCGTCGCCCCTCCAGCCCGAGCACACCGATCGCCCCGGCAGCGCAAAGCAGAGCCGGGGCGATCGGCGGCTCAGGCCCGGCACACATGTCGTCGGCATCTTCGACCCCTTCGGGGGTACTCGCCTGTCATCGGACGACAGTTGAAAACTGGAGGGTTGCATGGCCCGCGCAGTGTCACGCCCGCGCATCGCACTACGCCTTCGCTCCACATCTCATTCCGGCACCAAGAAGACCGGTTCCGGCACGAAGAAGACCAGCCCTCGCACCAAGAAGTCGCGCTCTCCCGGCTCCAAGTCCGACCCCCGCCCGGCGACCGCTCCGGGCGAACGACGGCCACTTCCCTTTGTCGTACGGTTCCTGGTCATGCTCATCGCCTTCGCGGCGATGGTGGCCTTCGCCGCCGCGCTGGCCCAGATCACGTTGCAGCCCTCGCCGGCCTCCGAGGCCCTGACGCACAGCAACCTGCATCCCGGCCGTTCCCTACGCGCCTATCTGGACCAGCCCGAACTGCGTGACGCCTTCAAGCAGATCGGCGGCAACCTCGTCCTCGGCATCCCCTTCGGGGTGCTGCTGCCCGTCCTGGTCCCCAAGGCGCGCGGGATCCTGCGAGTGCTCCTCCTTACAGCGGCCGTGATGATGCTGGTCGAGCTGGTGCAGGGGGCGGTGATCACCGGGCGCGCCTTCGACGTCGACGACGTCATCCTCAACACCAGCGGGGCGCTCGTCGGTTACCTGCTCCTGGGCCGTCGACTGAACCGTGCGGTGCATCCGCGCAAGCGCCGCCTCAAGAACTCGGAGGCGTGAGCGCCTGGAGGCTTGAGGACTCGCAGGCTTGAAGGCGTGAACGCACGCAGGCCGGTGCGAGGGGGCACGGGGGCCTGAGGGCGTGAAGTCGTAAGGGTGAACGTCAAGTTGTGAAGGAATGGTACGTACCAAAGTCTTGACGCCCCCTTACCTCACCTCTTAAATCAAGAGTCGAAGCACGCACCCCCCACCTCAGTCGGCACCCATCCCCCACAGGGATCGCCGTACGGAAGGGAGAGTCGTGGACTCCCCACGCCTGCTCCGCAGATGCCTCCTCGCCACCCTGTCCGCCGTACTCCTCGCGTCCGCCGCGGTCATGCCCGCACAGGCGGATGCGGGGCAGGCCGCCACAGGGCAGGCGGCCCCCGAGCCGAAGGCCGCCGCGGCCGTGACGTTCTCGGACACCTTCGACGGCGCCGCCGGTTCGGCCGTCAACTCCTCGAAATGGCAGATCGAGACCGGCGACAACGTCAACAACCACGAGCGGCAGTACTACACAGCCGGCAACAACAACGCGAAGCTCGACGGCCAGGGCCACCTGGTCATCGAGGCCCGCCGCGAGAACCCGAACAACTACCAGTGCTGGTACGGGCGTTGTGAGTACACCTCGGCCCGCCTCAACACAGCGGGCAAGTTCACGACGACGTACGGCCGGGTCGAGGCCCGGCTGAAGGTCCCGCGCGGGCAGGGCATGTGGCCCGCCTTCTGGATGCTCGGCAACGACATCGGGCAGGTCGGCTGGCCCAACTCGGGCGAGATCGACATCATGGAGAACGTCGGCTTCGAGCCCTCGACGGTCCACGGCACCCTGCACGGCCCCGGCTACTCCGGCTCGGGCGGCATCGGCGCCGCCTACTCGCTGCCCGGCGGCCAGGCCTTCGCGGACGCCTTCCACACCTTCGCCATCGACTGGAGCCCCGACGCGGTCACCTGGTCCGTGGACGGCAATGTCTACCAGCGGCGCACCCCCGCCGATCTGGGCGGCAGGCAGTGGGTGTTCAACAAGCCGTTCTTCCTGATCCTCAACCTCGCCGTGGGCGGCTACTGGCCGGGCGACCCGGACGGCTCGACCTCGTTCCCGCAGCAGCTCGTCGTGGACGAGGTGAAGGTGACGACGAGCGACGGCTCCGGTGGCGGTGCGCCCATCAGGGGGCTCGCGGGCAAGTGCGTCGACGTGGCGGGGGCAAGTTCCGCCAACGGCACGCCCGTTCAGCTCTACGACTGCAACAGCAGCGCCGCCCAGCAGTGGACCGTGGCCTCCGACGGCTCGATCCGGGCGCTGGGCAAGTGCCTGGACATCACGGGCAACGGCACGGCGGACGGTTCGACCGTTCAGCTCTGGGACTGCGGGGGCGGGGCCAATCAACGCTGGGTGGTCAGCGCGGCAGGCGACATCGTGAATCCACAGGCCAACAAGTGCCTGGATGTGACGGGCAACAACTCCGCCAACGGCACACGGCTCCAGATCTGGACGTGCTCGGGCGGAGCCAACCAGAAGTGGACCGTCGGCTGACCGGACGGCGCGACCGACCGGCGCGGGAGCAATCCCGCAGGTGCCGGAGCACTACCAGCGGGTGCGGGCGTACGGCCGACTGACGCGGGGAGTCGGCCGCACGCCCGCACCTGCTTGTCAGTCGGTCGCCTCGCAGTCGGTGTCCTGCAGCTGGATCGGCCGCGTGGCGTCCAGGCCGACGTACGCCGTGAAGGTGGCCGTGTCCTGGCCCTGCTCGCCCCAGTGCGTGGTCACCGTGGCGTAGCCGACGCCCGCGGACTGTGCCGTGCTCACCGGGCCGATGTCGATGGACCGCGGCTCGTTCTGCGCGCAGAGCAGGATGTCGACGCCCTCGCTCTGCGCGACCTTCTCCTTCAGGTGCTCGGAGATGCCGTACTTCCGGGCGAAGTCGCCGGGCCCGTGGTCGCCGTAGAAGTCCCCGAGGAAGGTGTGGATCTCCTCGGCGGTGTAGCGGTCGTTCGGGTCCACGGCGGGTGCGGCGGAGGCCGGTGCGGTGGAAGCGAGTCCGAGACCGAGGACGGCCGCGCAACCGAGGGCGAGGGCGACGCGCTTGGTCGGGCGCGTGACGGTCGTGACGGTGCGGAACATGTGAGGTACCCCGTTTTTCCTTGCTGTGCCCATGAGTTGGGCTGGTCACAGGAGCAGACCCGCCGCCCCCGGCAGGCGTTGTGCTCTCCTCCGTCGCTGTTTCCGTTCCCGGACATTTACCGCACATTCGTCACGCGCCCCATCACGCAACCCGTTGGCCGTACGCCACGTGCGCCGTACGCCACGTTCCTCACGCGGCACGCCCGATCTCTCGGGCGTGCCGCTCCCCTCCTGAGGTCACCCGCAAGGCGCGCGGCGGGCGGCTGTCAGCAGTTCATGGCCCAGGTGTGCGAGTCGCCGCGGTCGTTGGCCACGCCGTTGTAACCGACCTCCTGTCCGGGTGAGAGGCAGATCGTCATGTCGCCGCCCTGCCCGGAGTTCTCGTACACCCGGACGTGGTCCTTGATGCCGGGTCCTGAGATGCCGTGGTTGGCCCAGGAGGAGTCGGTGTCGGCGATCCAGCTCTCCCACCAGCCGTCGTCGCCCGACCAGTTGGCTCGCTGACCGGCGAAGTTCGCGTTCTCCCAGACGCAGAACTCACCGCTCGGACAGCTGGCGGCGCCGGCGGGCGAGGCCAGGGCCAGACCGCCGCTCAGGGCGAGGACGGCCGCGGCGGCGGAGACGGCGAAGCGCTTGATGATCACGAAGGGGAACTGCCTTTCTCTCGGTTCTCCGGAACGGTCCGCTCGGCGTACAGATCCGCCGCGCGGTGCAGTGCGCGGGTGCGCAGCTGCCGGTAGGTGGTCAACTGGTCGCGCCGCTCGGCGCGGACCTGGTCCAGCAGGGCCGGCTCCAGCCGGGCGCGCACCTTGTCGAGGCCGCTCTTCTGTGCGCAGCGCGCGGCGACGGCGGGGTCGGGGCGCTCGGGTCCAGGCCCCTGGTCCGGTGTGGCGCAGTGGGCCCAACGGCCTTGCGCCGCGCGGTAGTCGGGGTCGTCCTTCATGCGCAGCGCGGCCTCCGCGCGGAGGTTGTTCACGACGACCTGGGCGCGGAACCAGCGCCGCTCGTCCCCGTACAGCTCGCGCTGCGCGGCGGCGAGGCAGCCGTCGGTGTGCGCCTTGACGGTGTATCCGGTGGCGAGGGTGACGGACAGTTCCGTACGGCCGCGGCCGAAGAGGACGCCCTGCAGCCGCCGGTCCGCGGCGTCGTCCGTGCCGCCCTCCCGCCGTTCGCCGACGGCTCCTTTCGAGGAGAGCCCCCGCCCGGCCAGGCACCGTTCGACGAGGACCTGCTGAGCGGCCTTGATGAGGTCGTCACGCTCCCGCTCGGTCCTGGGCAGCGCGGGCGCGTCCGGTCCCGCGCCTGTCGGCATGGCGCACCCGCCCAGTGACATCAACGCCAGCAGCGCCAGTACGACGGTGACGGCGGTGCCGAGCGCACGCATCAGTCGCACGGCTCAGCCGACCTCGCAGCCCATCGTGGTGTCGGACACCCCGTCGAGCCGGGCGCCCCAGGGCCAGTTGTCGGCCAGGTCGTGCGCCCGGATCAGCCGGTAGTAGCAGGTGTCACGGGCCCAGTCGATGGCGTACACGGCGGTGTTCGCGTCCGAGCGGAACGAGGCCGCCTTGTCGTGCAAGGACTCCGGTACGTCCGTATAGCCCGGTGGTGTGTAGCACCAGGACGTGCCGTGCTGTCCGGCCCCGGTCCAGAAGCACACGGAGCCCGCGGCGGGTGCCGTGGGCGCGGCCGTCGTGGCGGGAGCAGCGCCCAGGACGGCGACGGCGGCAAGCAGGGCCCCGGGCAGGGCGAGGCGACGGAACATGACGACTCCAGTCGTACGAGGGAGGGATACACGCAGGGCAACCTGGCCGGATCGTGATCACGGTGACCGCCAAGATCAAAGTGCCCTCGTGGGAGCGGGCCCATGCACGGCCGCACTCGCCTCCCGATGCCTGCCGATGCACGAAGCCGTCCAGTCCGCGACGGCTCACCACGGCGCGAAAACCCCTGGTCCGCGCGCTCCCCCGAGCATTCACCCGAACAGCGGACGGCACCCACAACGGGCTCTCGAAGGGGGGTGTGACACACGCGGCTCCGCCGCGCGGGCGCGATCAGCCCTCACCGGCCCGCAGCGTGACCCTGCTCCCCGCGGAGCCCTACCGAAGATGCCAGGTGAGCTTGTCTCCACCGACCCACCGCACCACCGCGGGGTCATCGGCGTCATGCACCGGAATCCCGTACGCCGCGGCGGCCATCAGGACGTCCGTGAAGCTCCTGGCCTCGCCGATGACAGCGCCGTCGATCTCCACGATGCGGAAGGGCGGATCGCCGGGCTGGACGCCCAGGACCGTGATCCGCGGGTACGAGATGTGGGGGCTTGCGATTTCAGTCATGATCCCACCGGTTCCACACGCGTGCCGCCGATAAGCCTGCCCGGGCGGCGCCTGTCGGTCGTCGTGGCACTCGGCGGCGCCGACGTGGCCGACGTCCGTACGAGGTCGCAATTCATGGTGGCACAACGAGGCCATGTCGGCTGCCGTGCGGGCGGCGGCGGGCTGCGCCAGGCTGGGGGTATGGACCCGGCCGAGGCCCTGGACCGGATCGCCTTCCTGCTGGAGCGGTCCCTGGCTCCCACCTATCGCGTACAGGCGTTCCGCACGGCGGAGGGCGTGGTCACGGGGCTGCCCGCCGACGAGGTGGCCCGGCGGTCAGCCGACGGGTCGCTGGAGTCGCTGAAGGGCATCGGGCCGAAGACCGCGCAGGTGGTGCGCGAGGCGCTGGCCGGACAGACACCGGGCTACCTGGAGAAGCTGGAACAGGAACAGGAGGCCGCGGGCCCTCTCGTCCAGGGTGGCGAGGAGCTGCGGGCGCTGCTGCGCGGCGACTGTCATCTGCACTCGGACTGGTCGGACGGCGGCAGCCCCATCGAGGAGATGGGCCGTACGGCGGCGCGGCTCGGGCACGAGTGGGCGGTGCTCACCGACCACTCCCCGCGGCTCACGGTGGCGCGCGGGCTGTCTCCTGAGCGGCTGCGGGAACAGCTCGCCCTGGTCGCGGAACTCAACGAGCGCTGGGCTCCCTTCCGGCTGCTCACCGGTATCGAGTGCGACATCCTCGACGACGGGTCCCTCGACCAGGAGCCGGAGCTGCTGGACCGGCTCGATCTCGTGGTCGTGTCCGTGCACTCCAAGCTGAGGATGAACGCGGGCGCGATGACGCGCCGGATGGTCGCCGCCGTACGCGATCCGCACTCCGATGTACTGGGCCACTGCACTGGGCGGCTGGTCACGGGGCGCGGGCGGCCCGAGTCGGAGTTCGACGCGGACGAGGTCTTCGCCGCCTGTGCCGAGACGGGCACGGCGGTCGAGATCAACAGCCGCCCGGAGCGGCTCGACCCACCGCGCCGACTGCTGCGCCGGGCGGTCGAGGCGGGTGTGCTGTTCTCCGTGGACACCGACGCCCACGCGCCCGGGCAGCTCGACTGGCAGCTGTACGGATGCGCACGGGCCGAGGAGTGCGGGGTGCCTCCGGAGCGCGTGGTCAACACCTGGACCGCCAAGGAGCTGCTGGCGTGGACAGGACGCCGTGAAACCCCATAGGACGTCGTGAAACCTCGTCGTGACACACGTCACGGAACACGCCGCGCGGACCTGGGAACACTCGCCGGTAGTTTCCCGTTAAATCAGCTGTGGGTGCGGATGGAACAGTGTCCCCGGGCCTCACCTTCCGCCCACAGGGAAGATCGTTCGGCTGAAGCCCTGTGGAGCACTCCGCCGAGAGGCGACCGCCATCCGTGGCCACCCACAGACGGCCCCGACCGTGATTCCCCCGTCCGGTCGGGGCCTTTCCGCTGTCTCCGCGCACTTCCCTCGCGCCACGCCGGTCCACGCTTGACTTCGAGAGCGCTTCAATTCGTAGCGTCGGCTATATGACCACTGCACAGCACAAGATCGGTTCGGGATTCGACCTCCGGAGCAGCGCGGACGACGTGCTCGACGGCATCGACCTCACGGGGAAGCTGGCGATCGTCACCGGCGGCTACTCGGGGCTCGGCCTGGAGACGACCCGCGCGCTCACCAAGGCCGGTGCCCGGGTCGTCGTCCCGGCGCGGCGCAGGTCGGTCGCCGAGGAGGCGGTCGCCGGCCTCGACGGTGTCGAGGTGGACGAGCTCGACCTCGGTGACCTGGACAGCGTCCGTGCCTTCGCCGAGCGCTTCCTCGCCTCGGGCCGCACCATCGACATCCTCATCGACAACGCCGGGATCATGGCCTGCCCGGAGACCCGCGTCGGACCGGGCTGGGAGGCCCAGTTCGCGACCAACCACCTGGGCCACTTCGCCCTCGTCAACCGGCTCTGGCCGGCGCTCGCCCCGGGCGGTGCCCGTGTCGTCTCCGTCTCCTCGGCCGGCCACCACTACTCCGACATCCGCTGGGACGACCCGCACTGGCGGCAGGGCTACGACAAGTGGCAGGCGTACGGGCAGGCGAAGACCGCCAACGTCCTGTTCGCCGTACAGCTCGACGCCCTCGGCAAGGACTCCGGCGTACGGGCCTTCTCACTGCACCCGGGCGGCATCCTCACCCCGCTCCAGCGGCACCTCCCCAAGGAGGAGATGGTCGAGCGCGGCTGGATCGACGAGAACGGCACCCCGCTGAACCCGGCGGGCTTCAAGACCCCCGAACAGGGTGCGGCCACCCAGGTGTGGGCGGCGACCTCGCCCCAGTTGTCCGGCATGGGCGGCGTCTACTGCGAGGACTGCGACATCTCCGAGCCCGCCCCGGCCGACGGCGAACGCATCGGCGTACGTGACTACGCCGTCGACCCGGCGTCGGCGGCCCGCCTGTGGACCCTCTCCGCGGAGCTCACCGGCGTGAACGCCTTCGCCTGAGCACCTGCACCTGCACCTCTGCACCTGACCGCGACCGCGCGGGCGCGACCGGCCACGGACGACGACTCCGCGGAGATCGAACGGCCCGGCCGAGACCTCGGCTCAGGCCGGGGACTCCTCCGGCCCCGGGTGTTCGGGGTGCACGGTGCTGCCGGAGTCCTCGTCACCCCGCCGTCGCGTCCCCGCCTCGTCGGTGTCGGGAACGTCGGTGTCCGGCTCCGGCTCCGGCGCGTCCTCGTCGGAGCCCTCGCGCCGCGTGGGGTCGGCGGGCGTGACGTCCCAGCGGTCCCCGCCCTCCTGGGCCTGCTGGTCCGGCATGTCCCGGGGGACGGGACCCGCGTCCTCCCCCGCCCTCTTCGTCCGGTCGTCGCTCACGGCGCGCTCCCCTCCTCGTCGGTGTCATTCCTGGCCGGACGGAACTCCTCGCCGGACTGAATCCATCGTCGGACGGAATTCGTCGTCGGACGGAACTCCGCCGGACCTCCGCGTCGGCCCTGGTGCGGGTACCTGCCGACGCGGCCGGTGAAACCCCCGGAAGGCGTCAATGCGGAGCGCGTTCCTCCATGGCCGCGCGCCAGGCCGGGAGCTGGTTGTCGCCCGGTTCGGGGCCGGGGCGTCGTCCACCGTGTGCGAAGAAGTCGGCGAGCGGGAGGATCGCGGCGCCGACCGTGACGGCGTCGGGGCCGAGGGCGCCGAGCTCGATGGTGACCCGCTCGGCGGGGTAGCGCAGCGCGTACGAGACGGCGTGTTCGCGGACGGCGGGCAGGAAGCGGGAGCCCAGCTGGAGTCCGGCCCAGCCGCCGATCAGGATGCGCTCGGGCTGGAAGAGGTTGATCAGGTCGGACAGGCCCGCACCCAGGTATTCGGCCGTCTCCTCCAGCACGGCGAGCGCCGTCGTGTCGGCCGCCGAGCCGTCGGCCGGATAGGCCGCGGCGAGCATCGCGGTGAGGGCGGTCTCCTCGTCGACCCGCTTCGGCGGCTGTCCGCCCGCCTCCTCCCAGCGCTCCAGGAGGGCTTCGGCACCCGCGTAGGCCTCCAGGCAGCCGAGCGCACCGCACCGGCAGCGGCGCCCCCTGACCCGTACGGTCAGATGCCCCCACTCCACGGCCCGGCCGCGCTCCACGTCGTCCGTGACGAGGCTGGCGCCGACGCCGGAGCCGAAGAGGACCACGACCGCGTTGTCCGCGCCGCGTCCGGCGCCGAACCACATCTCCGCCTGGCCGAGCGTCTTGGCGCCGTTGTCGGTGAAGTACGGGACGGAGTCCGGGAGCCCGCAGGCGGTGCGGAGCAGGGACTCCAGCGGGACGGCCGGCCAGCCGATGGTCTGGCCGTGCACCACGGCGCCCTCGGCCGGAGTGCGCTCCACTATGCCGGGCACTCCGATGCCGACGCCCAGCAGCTGCTCGGGGGCGATCTCGGCGGCGGCGAGGACCTCCGCGATGCCGTCGCGGATGTGGCCGACGATGACGTCGACGTCGTAGCCCTGATGCTCCAAGGGCCGTTCCGTGCGGGCGAGTTCGGTGAGGGTGAGGTCGAAGAGCTCGACACGTACGCGGGTCTCGCCGACGTCCACGCCGATCATGTGGCCGCTGGCGGGGGCGACCCGCAGCAGAGTGCGCGGGCGCCCGCCGTCGGAATCGACGCTGCCCGCCTCCTCCACCAGACCGTCGCCGACGAGCTCGGCAACGACATTGCTGATGGAACCGGAACTCAGTCCGGTGGCCGGACCGAGCTCGAAGCGGCTCATCGGTCCTTCGAAGTAGAGCCGCCGCAGCACCGCTGTTCGATTGCCCCGCCGCAGGTCACGCACCGTACGACCGTTCCGCCCCGCCATGTGGTTCCTTCCCGCCGTCCCCCGACCTGCAAGATACCGCTGCGTCATCCCTTGACGCGAGTTTCTTCCGGGTCTTAACTCACGTTCTAAATTAAGCCGTGAGGGCGTTCGGGAAGTGAACGCGGCGCCCTTGCGCATCTCCCTCCGGGAAGGGACGCCAGACGTCATGCGCAGAACCCGAGCCGCGGCCGCGAGCGCGGTCACCGTCTCACTGCTGGCCGCCGTGACCGCCTGCGGCGGTGGCTCGTCGACGGAAGGCGGGTCCAACGACTCGCCGAAGACGCTCACCTACTGGGCCTCCAACCAGGGCCCGAGCATCGAGGCCGACAAAAAGATCCTCACGCCCGAGCTGAAGAAGTTCGAGAAGGACACCGGCATCAAGGTCAAGCTGGAGGTCGTCCCCTGGTCCGACCTCCTCAACCGCATTCTCGCCGCGACCACTTCGGGCCAGGGCCCGGACGTCCTCAACATCGGCAACACCTGGTCGGCCTCGCTCCAGGCGACGGGGGCTCTGCTGCCCTGGGACGCCAAGAACTTCGACAAGATCGGCGGCAAGGACCGGTTCGTCGAGTCGGCGCTCGGCTCGGCGGGGGCCACCGGCTCGGATCCGGCGGCGGTGCCGCTGTACTCGATGGCGTACGCGCTCTACTACAACAAGAAGATGTTCGCGGACGCCGGGATATCCGGGCCGCCCGCCACGTGGGACGAGCTGGTCGCCGACGGGAAGAAGATCTCCAAGGACGGCAAGTGGGCGCTGGCCGCCGAGGGTTCGAACCCGTCGGAGAACATCCACCACGTCTTCGTCCTCGGCAAGCAGCACGGCGCCGACTTCTTCGACGCCGACGGAAAGCCCGACTTCACCTCCGACGGGGCCGTCGCGGCGGTCAAGCAGTACGTCGATCTGATGGGCAAGGACAAGGTCGTCGCGCCCGGCAACGCCGAGTACGCGCAGAACCAGTCGCTGCAGGACTTCGCCAAGGACAAGACGGCGATGGTGATGTGGCAGACCGCCGCGACCACGCTCAAGGCGCACGGCATGAGCGACGACGACTGGGGTGTCGCGCCGGTGCCGGTCCAGTCCGGCAGCCCGGGGTCGGGCACCGCCGTCAACTCGATGGTGGCGGGCATCAACCTGGCCGTCTTCAAGAACACCGACAACATCGACGGCGCCACGAAGTTCGTGAAGTTCATGACGAGCGACGCCGAACAGAAGACGCTCAACAAGACGTACGGGTCCATCCCGCCGGTCAAGGCCGCCCAGGACGATCCCGCGTTCAACACGCCCGCGCTGAAGGTGATCAGGGACACGCTCGCCAAGAGCGCCGCCCCGCTGCCGCAGGTGCCCAACGAGTCGCAGTTCGAGACGGCGGTCGGCACGGCCGTGAAGGAGCTGTTCGCGGACGCGGCGGCCGGCCGGCCGATCACGACCGCCTCGGTCAAGGAGAAGCTCTCCGAGGCTCAGCAGCAGATGCCGAAGAAGTGAGCGCTCGATGACCGTGACCGCTCAACCCGCGGTCGGGGAAGAGGCGTTGCCCGGTGCGACGGGGCCCACCCCGCGCCGCCGCACCGGGCGCGTACGCCGTATCGCCCTGCCGTATCTGCTCCTCCTGCCCGCCCTGCTGCTCGAACTCCTCGTCCATCTGGTGCCGATGGTCATCGGCATCGTGATGAGCTTCAAGGAGCTCACGCAGTTCTACATCCGCGACTGGGGCGCCGCGCCCTGGGCGGGGTTCGACAACTACAGCCTGTCCGTGGACTTCGACGCGCCCGTCGGTGAGGCGCTGCTCCACTCCTTCTTCGTGACCTGCGCCTTCACCGTGCTGTCCGTCGGGCTGTGCTGGCTGCTCGGCACGACGGCCGCGGTCTACATGCAGGAGACGTTCCGCGGCCGTGGCTTCCTGCGCGCGATCTTCCTCATCCCGTACGCGCTCCCGGTGTACGCGGCCGTCATCACCTGGGCGTTCATGTTCCAGCGCGACAACGGCCTGGTGAACCACGTGCTGCACGACCAGCTGGGCCTCACCGACAGCCCGTCCTTCTGGCTGATAGGCGACAACAGCTTCGTCGCGCTGCTCGTCGTGTCGGTGTGGAAGGGCTGGCCGTTCGCCTTCCTCATCGTGATGGCGGGCCTGCAGAACATCCCCAAGGAGCTGTACGAGGCGGCGGCGATCGACGGGGCCGGCATGGTCCAGCAGATCCGCCGCATCACGCTGCCCTCGCTGCGCCCGGTCAACCAGGTGCTCGTACTGGTGCTCTTCCTGTGGACGTTCAACGACTTCAACACGCCGTACGTGCTGTTCGGCCAGGCGGCACCGGAGGCGGCGGACCTGATCTCGATCCACATCTACCAGTCGTCGTTCGTCACATGGAACTTCGGGACGGGATCGGCGATGTCCGTGATGCTGCTGCTGTTCCTGCTGGTCGTGACCGGCATCTACCTCGTCCTGACCTCGCGCGGACGGAGGGCCGCCGATGTCTAGCCAGGCACTGTCCAAGGAGTCACTGCCCAAGCAGTCACCTTCCAAGCGGACGCCGTCGGCGCCACGGTCACCGATGGCCGCGCCGCGGTCCTTCCTCTGGTCGCGCCGGATCTTCCTCACCCTGCTGACCGGCTTCGTCCTGCTTCCGGTGTACGTGATGCTGTCCAGCTCGCTGAAACCGCTGCAGGACGTGTCGGGGAAGTTCCGCTGGGTGCCGAGCGGGCTGACGATCCGCCCGTACATCGACATCTGGTCGACCGTTCCGCTGGCGAAGTACTTCGTCAACTCGCTGATCGTGGCGGGCGCGGCGACGGTCTTCTCGGTGGTGATCGCGATCTTCGCCGCGTACGGGGTGAGCCGCTACCGCTTCCGCGGGAAACGCCTGTTCACCGTGACCGTGCTGTCCACCCAGATGTTCCCCGGGATCCTCTTCCTGCTCCCGCTGTTCCTGATCTACGTGAACATCGGCAACACCACCGGCATCGCGCTCTTCGGCTCGCGGATCGGCCTGATCCTGACCTATCTGACGTTCTCGCTGCCGTTCTCGATCTGGATGCTGATCGGCTACTTCGAGTCGGTGCCGCGGGACCTGGACGAGGCGGCGATGGTGGACGGCTGCGGGCCGCTCGGCGCCCTCTTCCGGGTCGTCGTGCCCGCCGCAGTCCCCGGGATCGTCGCGGTCGCGGTGTACGCGTTCATGACCGCGTGGGGCGAAGTGCTGTTCGCGTCGGTGATGACCAACGACACCACCCGCACGCTCGCCGTCGGCCTCAAGGGCTACGCCACGCAGAACGACGTGTACTGGAACCAGGTCATGGCCGCCTCGCTCGTCGTGAGCGTCCCCGTGGTCGCCGGGTTCCTGCTGCTCCAGCGCTATCTGGTCGCCGGGCTCACCGCCGGGGCCGTGAAGTGACCGACTCCTCCCTGCGCTCCAACTCCCCTTCCTCCGAAAGGACTTCTGTGACCATCGATCTCGCCGCGCTCCCCCAGGACTTCGTGTGGGGGACGGCCACGTCGGCGTACCAGATCGAGGGTGCCGTCGCCGAGGACGGCCGCTCGCCCTCCATCTGGGACACCTTCTCGCACACGCCGGGAAAGGTGGACGGCGACGACCACGGGGACGTCGCCTGCGACCACTACCACCGGTGGCGCGAGGACATCGCCCTGATGAAGGAGCTGGGCACCAACGCGTACCGGCTGTCGGTGGCCTGGCCGCGCGTCGTGCCGGGCGGCGACGGCCCGGTGAACGCCAAGGGCCTCGACTTCTACGACTCGCTGGTCGACGGTCTGCTGGAGGCGGGGATCACGCCGTCGGTGACCCTCTACCACTGGGACCTGCCACAGGTCCTCCAGGACCGGGGCGGCTGGCCCGAGCGCGACACGGCGTACCACCTTGCGGCGTACGCGACGGCCGTCGCCGAGCGCCTCGGTGACCGGGTCAAGCACTGGACGACCCTCAACGAGCCGCTGTGCTCCGCGTGGATCGGCCATCTGGAGGGGCGGATGGCTCCCGGCCTCACGGACCTCACGGCGGCCGTCCGCACCTCGTACCACCTGCTGCTGGGCCACGGCCTCGCCACCCAGGCGATCCGGGCCGCCGCTCCCGGCGCCGAGGTCGGCATCGTCAACAACCTCTCCAGCATCGAGCCCGCCACCGACCGCCCCGAGGACATCGCGGCGGCCCGGCGCCTGGACGGCCACACCAACCGCTGGTGGCTCGACCCGGTCCACGGCCGCGGCTTCCCGGCCGACATGCGCGAGGTGTACGGGGTCGAACTCCCCGAGCGGGCGGGCGACTTGGAGACCATCGCCCAGCCCCTGGACTGGCTGGGCCTCAACTACTACTTCCCCTCGGCCGTCACCGACGACCCCGACGGGCCGGCCCCCTTCGCCCAGTCGGTCCGTCGGCCGGGCGTGCCGCGCACGGGCATGGACTGGGAGGTCGACGCGTCCGGCATCGAGAGCCTGCTGCTGCGCCTCACCGACGACTACGGCGCCCGGCGGCTGTACGTCACCGAGAACGGCTCCGCCTACCCGGACGTCGTCCGCGCCGACGGTACGGTCGACGACCCCGAGCGCACCCTGTACCTCGAACAGCACCTGGCGGCCTGCGCATCGGCCGTCCGCAAGGGGGCTCCCCTGGCGGGCTACTTCGCCTGGTCGCTGCTGGACAACTTCGAGTGGGCGTACGGCTACGACAAGCGTTTCGGGCTCGTGCACGTCGACTACCAGACGCAGCGGCGCACGGTGAAGGGCAGCGGGCAACGGTACGCGGAGATCATCCGGGAGCACGGCGGGAGGGCACGGAAGGCGGCCTGAGGCTCACCGGCCGAGCCAGTCCCAGCCTCGCTGACCGAGCCCGAGGCCAGCTAACCAAGTCCCAGGGCTACTGGCCGAGTTCGTCCAGGGCCGCGGTGAGTTCCGGGGCGACGCGTTCCCTGACCCAGGCGACCTGCTCGTCCCCGGCGCCCCGCGGGACGGTCTCGATGAGCATGATCAGGTAGAGATAGCTGCGGTAGAGGGCGAGGCGCTGACGGGCCGAGTGGGTGAACTCGGCCCGTCCGCCCCTCTCTTGATATCCCGTCAGGAAGTCGTGGTCCTTCCTGATGTCACCGAGGAGTGCCAGGGAGACGAAGTCCGCGAGCGGGTCTCCCCAGAACATGCGCTCGCCGTCGATCAGTCCGCCGATCCTGGGCTCGCCGCCGCCTTCCGGTCGGTCGAGCAGAATGTTCCCCCGCCACAGATCGAAGTGCACCAGGCGCGGGTCCGTGACCTCGTCCAGGGCGTCGTACGCCGTCTTGGCCGCGCGGGCCACCTCGTCCACCGGGCGCGGCAGCCAGGCCTCGTACCGGCGGGCGTCGTCCAGGACGGCGTCGTAGATGGCGGTGAAGGCCGTACGCCAGTCGGCGGACAGGGGGCCGAGAGCCCCGGACGGGTAGCCGAAGCCGGGGCCGATCACCTGGTGGAGGCGGGCCACGTGCCGCCCCAACTCCCGCCGCAGACCGGCCTCTTCGGCATCCGAGTAGGAGTCGTCCCAGCCGTCACCCGGGCAGGCCGTCATCAGAAGATGGCAGCCTTCGGACGCGTCGAGACTCACGTGCACGACTCGCGGTGCGGGCACGTCGACCGTGGCGGCGGCGCGGTAGAACTCCGCCTCCGAGACGAGGAGTTCGCGCTCGTGGCTCATGCCGGGGACGGTCGGCGGGGGCGGGATCTTCAGCATGTACCGGCTGCCGTCGGTGAGGCGGAGTTCCTCGACGGTGTTGTACGTCCCGCCGCTCATCGGACGGCAGCCGGCGAGGCTGCCGGGCGGAAACCCGGCCGCCTCCAGGATCCGTCCGGCCCGCTCCTCCGACATTCCGCCCCACCCCGTCCTCGTCGTCGCGTCGCTCGTCCTTGTGCCGCTCGGTGTTGCGCTGCCCGGTCGGCGATCCGCCGCCGCGCGGCTCACCCGGCCGCGTAGACGTCCTCCACGTAGCGGCCCGCCGCGATCAGCTCGTCGAGCCACCGCTCGCAGGCCGCGTCGTCGGCGCCCCGCGTACGGTCCCGATACAGGGTACGGAAGGCGTCGCGCACCCCGGGTGCCATCCGTGAACCGTCGCCGCAGACATACACGCGGGCGCCTGAGTTCAGCAGGTCCCACACCTCGTCCGCCTCTGCGGCGATCCGGTGCTGGACGAAGGCGACGCCGTCGACGGGGGCCGTGCTGAAGGCGGGGCGCAGGGAGACGGCTCCGGCTCCCTCGGCGGCGCGGAGTTCCTCGGCGTGCAGAAAGTCGGCGTCCGGGGCGTCGCAGCCGAAGTAGCAGAGAGCGGGGGCCAGTTGAGCGTTCGTCGCGGCGCGGTCCGCGATGGCTCCGCGGAAGGGGGCGAGGCCCGTTCCCGCCGCCACCATGACGACCGGCGCCGAGTGGTCGATACGGAAGGCCTCCCGGCACGGTTGGACCCGGGCCAGCACGGTGTCGCCCGGCTTGACCGCGCCCAGGTGCCCGGAGCCGGTCCCCGTGTAGACGCCGTTGCCCGAGCGGGCCGGCGCCTCCAGCAGCGAGACCATCAGGTCGGCGTGGGAGGGGTCGGTGGCGGGCGAGGACGAGATCGAGTAGGTGCGGGGGCGCAGAGGCGTGAGGATCTCTTCGAGCAGCAGCGGCCAGTCCAGCGCTCCGCGCAGCGCGGGGTACGCCTCGACTAGCTCGATCAGAGTCCGCGGGTCGGAGTCCTGGACGTCGGCGAGGGCAGCCCGTTCGGGCGGGCACGGGTTCGCGGCGGCGAGTACCACCAACCGGTCGGCGGTGGGGCGGTCCTGCAACTCCACGTGATGGGAGAGCAGTTGACGTACCGTCAACGGCCGGTCCACGGCGATTCCGTCGCGGCGCGGGCGGCTCGCCCGGATGTCGAGCACGGAGTCGAGGTCCACGCCAAGAGCAGCCGCGGCCCTCTCGACGAGTTCCGGAGCGTTGACGGGCAGCACGGTGAGGTGGTCGCCCGTGCGGTAGGTCGCGCCGTCGGGCAGGGCGAGCCGCACGAAGCGCTTCGTGCGCGGGTGGCCGGGAGCGGTGAGGTCATAGGCATCGGTGACCGTCATCGGGACGAGATCGTGCCGGGCGGCGAGCGCGTCGAAGGGGCCGCCGGTCAGCGTACGGACCTCGTAGGCCGTCTCCGCGTCGTCCGGTGCGGTGGCGTCCGTGGCGTCCGGGTCGCCGTACTTCTCCAGCAGGGCCGTGCGCAGCCTGGCGGTGAAGGCGCGGACGGTCCCGCCGAGGTCGCCCGAGGCGTCGGCGGCCGTGCGGTCCAGGAGCCGGGTGCCGCCCAGTTCGGCCAGCCGGTCGTCGATGCGGGTCGGGAAGTGCTGGTAGGTGGCGGCCCAGTTGCGGTCGCCGACACCCAGGACGGCGTACGTCAGGTCGGCGGCGGCCGGGGCCTCGTCCAGCCAGGCGGCGAAGGCGGTGGCGTCGTCGGTGGGCCGGCCGTTGTAGGAGGCCGCGGTGATGACGACGGGGCGGTCGGTGGGCAGCCCGTCGGCGTACGCGTCCAGCGCCGCCACCTCGCTCTCACACCCCAACACGGCTGCCTCGTCGGCCAGTTGTGCGGCGAATTCGCGGCAGGTCCCGTAGTTGCTGCCGTGCAGGAAGAGCGCCCGGGTGCCGTGGCGTACCCGTGCGGGCAGCGTCTTCTCGTCGGCCGGGGTCTCCTGTTGCCGTGCGGCGCCCGGGAGTTGGGCGTGCTCCCTGTCGGCCGTCGTGCGCGGTGTGAGCGTGAGCGTGAAGCCGTCGGGCTTCAGCGTCAGCGTCTCCTTGACCGTGAGCCGGTAGTCGGCGTGGTCGTGCAGCCGGTAGCGGTGGACGATCATCGCCAGCAGCATGGTCGCCTCGTGCAACGCGAACTGCCGCCCGATACAGGCGCGTTCGCCGGTGCCGAACGGCTTGAACGCGTGCGGGGAGCGCGCGGCCTCCGCCTCCGGTGTGAAGCGCGAGGGGTCGAACAGCTCGGGGTTGTCGCCCCACACAGGCTGCCGGTGCAGCATCGGGGCGAGCACCATGACGCCCTGCCCGGCGCTCAGCGGGATCTGCCCGCCGAGGAGCGTGTCCTCCCGTGCGTGCCGGCCGAACACGGCGGCCGTCGGCCACAGCCGGAGCGCCTCGTTGAGCACCTGCCGGGTGTACGCGAGCTGCCCGACCTCGTCGAACGTCGGCTCGGGGTCGGCCGTGTCGCCCCACAGCGCGTCCACCTCGCGCTGTACGAGCTGGAGGACGGCGGGGTGCTTGGCGAGGTAGTGGAGCGCGAACGACATGGCGCCGGACGTGGTCTCGTGGCCCGCGATCAGGAAGGTGATCACCTGGTTGCGGATGTTGGCGGTGTCCAGCTTGGTGCCGTCGACGGGGTGCTCGGCGGAGAGCATGAGCCCGAGCAGGTCCTCGGCAGTGCCCTCTCCTTCGGAGACCCGGGCCTCGATCACGTCGTCGACCACCTGCGCCAGGTAGTCGGAGTCGCCCTGGAAGGCAGCGTCCGCCGCGGAGTGGTCCTGGCCGGGGAGGCGGCTCAGCCTGGTCATGCTCCACTCCAGGCACCGGACCATGGCCTCGACGAACGGGTGCGGCTCGTCCCGCTCGAAGGACCCGAAGTCGTAGCCGAAACCGGCAAGACCGATGGTGTCGAGCGTCATCCGCGTCATGTCGTCGGGAACGTTCACCGGAGCCCCGTCACGAGCCCCGCGGTCCCACGAGTCGATCAGCCTGCGCGCCACCTTCAGCATCATCGGGTGATACGTCCGCATCGACCCGAGCGCGAAGGCGGGCATCAGGATGTCGTGCGCCTTGGCCCAGTTCGGCTCGTCGTTGTACGCCGTGAAGAGCCCGTCCGCGGCGAACTCCCGCACGTTCTCCAGAGCGGGCCCGACATGCTTGGCGAACCGCGTCTCGTCGGCGAGCTCGGTCACCAGTTCAAGGTCACTCACGAACAGGGTGTCCCGCCCGTGCAGCCGCCGCACGAGCACCGGACCGTGGGCCCGGCTCAACTCCATGACCTGCTGCAGTGGGGTGCGGCCGGGTCCAACGGCGGAGATATCAACAACGGGAACACCATCAAGGGTCCCGACGACCTGCGGATGCGACACGGTGGGGGTCATGACGCGACAACTGCCTTTCGTGGTACGGAGGTCACGGCCGTCCCAGCTTCGACCAGCCCGCGCGCCCGTTCGCGCCACAGGGCTACATGATCGTGTAGCGCTTTCTGCGCGTCGGCCCTTGCAACTGGGGGCGCCCCTTACAACTCCGGGTGCCCCTTCCCACCCAGGGGCGCGGGGAACTGCGCACCCAGCCACAGCAGACCCGCACCCAACACACAACGCCCAGCCGTCTCCCCCGCCGAATAAGCGGAGCGCATAGGCTCCCCACATGGAACAGAGCGAGATCATCCTGCGAGCCATCGGCGTCCTGACCGAGACCCAGGAAATGGTGCGCAGGCTCAACGAGGACGTCGAGGTCGACATAGACGCCGGAGAGGCACAGCTCGGCAGGCTGGTGACCGAGGTGTTCCCGTCGGTCGAGGTCCCCGGCGACGCGACCCCGGCCGAGGCGGGTCAGGCCGTCATCGACGCCCTGATGCCCGCGGCGATCTCCCTGGTCGGCGCCTTCGCCTTCCTGTTCTCGGAACTCGCCGAGGTCCACGACACGGGCCGCACCGAAATCAAGAGCACGGAACTCCTGCGCACCCTCGCGCTGCGCCTGTCCAACGCGGACTCGCACACGGTCGAGGACGACGACGACAGCGACGACGACGCCTGACCATGCCCGACGTACCTCCCGAGTCCGCGGTGGTCTGGCGCAACCGGGCCATGACTCTCTTCGACCGCATCCCGATGCCGATCGCGGTGTGCGACGTCTACGGGACGATCGTCCTGGCCAACCCGGCGATGGCGGCGGAATGGGGCGCGACTCCGGGCGGCCTCCGCGGCCGGGACGTACTGGATCTGTTCCAGCCCCAGCAGGCGACGCAGGTGGAGCGCATCGCGGAGGCACTGCGCCTGCGGCACCGCTCGCGCTACCAGATCTCGGTCCGCTGGCGTGCCCCCGGCGGCACCGAGCGGTACGGGGAGCTCACCGCCGACCCGGTCAGCGACACCATCGACGCGACCACCAATCTGCTCGTCCTGCTGCGGGTGCTCGGCGAACAGGAGCCGGACACACCGACGCCCGCTCCCGCCGAGCCGCCGGCCACTGGGGCCGAGGCCCGCATCCTGGCCCTGCTCGCGGGCGGCGCGACCACCGCGCACGCCGCCCGCGAGACCGGCCTCACCGTGGACGGCGTCAACTACCACCTGCGCCGCCTGACCCGCCGCTGGAACGCGGCCAACCGCACGGAACTGGTCGCCCGCGCCTACGCCTTGGGCGTACTCACCCCCGGCGCCTGGCCACCGTCGGCCGCTCCCCTCGACTAGCGAACGCCTGGCCGACCGCCCGGTCCGCCGACTCGCCGGCCGGGGCGGCCTGTCCGGCGGGCGCCCCGAACCTGGCCAGGCAGTGCCACACCTTCTTCAGGTCCTGCGGGTCGTGACGCCCCGTACGGACGGCGTCGCCGATGACCCGCGGGTCGAGGTGCCCGTCCTCGGCGATCCGCGCCCCCAACTCGACGTACCGCGGACCGCGGAAGTCCGGGTGGCGGCCCAACTCCTCGACGGAGAGCCGGTACCCGGGGTGCCATTCGACCGGGCAGGGCAGCCGCCGGGCCGCGGCCTCGACCGGAGTGCCGCGGTAGCAGGCGTCCAGGACCAGCGCCTCCATGTCCCGGTCCAGGGCGACCAGTCCGTGCACCTGCGCCTCGATGTAGTCGTCGAGGGCGTCCCGGTCGTCCGCCTCGGCCAGGCCGATGAGGGACATCCCGTCGGCGACCCCGAACGCCGTCGGATCGACGGAGCTGTCCGGATAGCAGAACGTGGCGCGCCACAGCGCGTCCGAGGTCAGCCGGAAGTGCGCTGAGCCGAATCGCGGTGCGGCACCGACCACTTGGTGCCGGAAGTTCAGCGCGCCGTACACCGGCCGCTCGTGCGGGGCCGCCGCGTCGTACGCCCCGCCGAACATCCGGCTCTCCCAGCGCCATCGGTCGCCGCCCGGATGTGCCGTCAGCCCGCCGTTGCTCGTGCCCGTGACGAACTGCGAGTGGTACGTGCCGTCCTCGGCCAGCGCCTCCAGGATCGGGCGCCCGCGCACCAGGCGGTCCGGGTGCAGATTCAGGGTCACCCGCAGTGCCGGATCGAGGGCGGGCCCCGACGACAGCGCCGCGACATGACGGAGAGCCCGCGCCCGCGGTGAGCGAATGCCCCCGAAATTCACTGGATCTCCCTCGACACGGCTACTTACCCTAGGCCAGAACCTAGTACCCCTAGGTTTCCCCGGCCGGCCACCGACGCACCAGGAGAACCCTTCACGATGAGACCACTCTCCGAGCAGGACATCCGCAACTCATTTGTCAACTGCTCCAAGGGCGAGGCCAAACGGCTGGCGATACCGCGCGATCTGGCCGAACGACCGTGGGACGACCTGGACTTCCTCGGTTGGCGAGATCCCGGAGCACCCGACCGCAGCTACCTGGTGACCGAGCGGGCCGGCCGGCTCACCGGCGTGACCCTGCGTTTCCCCTCCGGGCAACGCGGCTTCCTTCACCGCAGCATGTGCTCGGTCTGTCTGACGACCCACCCGGGCAACGGCGTCTCCCTGATGACGGCCCGCAAGGCGGGCACGGCCGGCCGCGAGGGCAACTCGGTCGGCATCTACATGTGCGCCGACCTCGCCTGCTCCCTCTACGTACGCGGCAAGAAACAGCTCGACTCCGGGTCCCGCTTCGAGGAGAGCCTCACCCTGGAAGAGCAGATCGCCCGCGCGACCGGCCATCTGTCGGCCATCCTGGACCGGCTGTACGCCTGACGGGTCGCCGGACAGCCGCCGGGTGCGACGCGGGCGGGACACGAACGGCCGTGGTCAACGCGTTGTCGGCCGTGTCATGCTGGCCGCTCGGCCTGTGCCTCCTTGCCGTCGTCTCGGGTGAGCTGCGCCGTCTGGACGAGTTCGGTGCGGCTGTGGAACGGGAAGTGCCCAAGGATGCGAGATGTACGTGAGGCGTGGGCCGCGGGCAGGGCCAGGATCGGGAAGTGGCGCCAGGAGCCGGTGATCGTCCAGACGGTCCGTTCCGCGGCGGCCGCGACGATCGCGTACGTGGTGGCGCTGCGGTTCAGTCCGGAGGCAGCCCCTCTCACCGCTCCCCTGACCGCGCTCCTCGTCGTCCAGGTGACGCTCTACGCCACCCTCACGACCGGCATACGGCGCGTCAACTCCGTGGTGGCGGGCGTCCTCGTCGCCATCGTCTTCAGCGCGCTGGTGGGGCTGACCTGGTGGAGTCTGGGGCTGCTCATCCTCGCCTCGCTGGCCGTCGGGCACCTCGTGCGGGTCAGCGAGTTCGTGCCCGAGGTGGCGATCAGCGCCATGCTGGTCCTCGGGGTCACCCGGGTCGGCGACACGGCCTGGGCGCGGATCCTGGAGACGCTGATCGGCGCTGTGGTGGGGTTCGGCTGCAATCTGCTGTTCGCTCCCCCGGTGTGGGTCGGCGCGGCAGGCGAGTCCATCGAGGATCTGGCGCGCCGGATGCGGCAGTTGCTGCTGCGCGTCGGCGAGGAGGCCGCCGGCCGCACTCCGGTGGCGGTCGCGGCGGCCCGGCTCCACGAGGCACGGGAGCTCGACCACGACATCGTCGAGGTGGACGCGGCCCTCAAACAGGCCGAGGACAGCCTGCGGCTCAATCCGCGTGTACGGGAGGGGCTGCTGCACCGGGTCGTGCTGCGTACCGGCCTCGACACGCTGGAGATCTGCACGGTGGTGCTGCGTGTCCTCGCGCGCACCCTGACGGACCTCGCCAAGGAGCGTGCGCCGGAGCCGCTGTTCGAGGCGGAGATCGGGGCGACCCTGGAGCAGTTGCTGGCGGAGGTCGGTGACGCCGTGGTCAGTTTCGCCGTCCTGGTCACCACCGATGTCAGTCGCAGCGCCGAGTCGGCGGAATCCCGGCTCGCCTCCGAACTCGTCGCCGCGACCGCCACCCGCGACAAGCTGAGCCAGCTCCTCCTGGAGGAGGTCCAGCGGGACGCCCGGCAGTGGCAGTTGCACGGCGCCGCCCTCACCGAGGTCACCCGGATACTCGACGAACTCGACATGGAGCACCGCTCGCGCCGGCTCCTGGAGGAACTGGACCGCTGCACGCGGGAACAGCGCGAGCGGATGCCCCGCCTGGACCGCCTCCGCCGACGGCTGCGCTCCGCCCGGCGGAACCGTACCGCCCCCTCACGTCGTACTACGTGACGTGCTGATCGCCGTACGACGTCCCGATACTGGACGTACACGGCGACTGCGGAACGACATGTCCACATGACGACAAAGGGAGTTACGGATGGCCGACGGCACCGTGCGGATCGACGGGAACTCACTGCGGCTGGCGGGCGGTGTGCAGGTCCGGTTCATCCGTACCCTGCGCCTGCCCGAGACGGGCACGCATCCCCTGCCCCCGGGGCTCGGCGAGTTCCCGCTGCGGCGCGTGGAGGACTACCCGCAGACGGTGCCCGCCGAGTGGCTGGCGCGCGGCGGGGTGATGCTGCCGGTGTATCTGCGCGAGGCGATGTGGCTGAGCTTCGGCGGTACGTCGGAACCGGCCGCTCTCCAGGTGGGCGTCGGGAAGGTGTGCGCGGTCTCCGGCAAGCCGTGGAGCCCCCGGCCCACGCGGAATCCGCAGAACTACGTGGTCCTGCCCCGGCAGCCGTGGCTCGACGGCATCAACTCCGGGAAGGGCACGGTCCGTCAGTTCGTGGCGGTCCCGCTCGGTCTCGGTGCCACGGTCGAGGGCCAGGTCACCGGCGAGGAGGTGTGGGGCGGCGTACAGCTGCAGTCGTTCCCGCTGAACGACACCGCGCTGCACGCCTGGCGTGAGGAGCAGCGCCGGCTGGCGGAGGCGGCGGAGCAGCGCCGCAGGAGCGCGGAGGCGGCCGGCTACGGCGCGGCGATGCCCATGGCGCCCGGTTCCGCACCCCAGTGGGGCGCTCCGGCTCCGGCTCCGGCTGCGGCGGGCAGTGCGCCGCGCGCCGCGGCGGCGATGGGTCTCGGCGTCGGCGGTTCGATGCGCCAGGAGGTCTACAAGGACGACCGTCCGCTGTCGGACTGGGCCACCACGGCGGCCGGCCGTGTCTTCGTCCACCTCGTGACGCCGCCCGAGTGGCGCCGCATCACGGGTGAGGCTCCCCCGCCGTCGCCCGTCGACCGCGCGGCCTACACCCGGGCCGGACTGCCCTGGTTCGACTACTACGACCAGGACGCCGCGGACCTCGATCCCACGGACGCGCTCGGCGAGGTCAAGCCGGTCGGCGACTGGCTCGGCGACGACCACACGCCGTGGCAACCGCCGTCGCCCCAGCAGGTCAAGCCGCTGGGAGACGCGCCGGGCAAGCCCGTCGTGGACGGCGAGTGGTGAACCGGACTCCGGCCCGCGGCCGGAGTGTTCACCTCAGCCGTCGCCCTCCGTGCGCTGCCGCTGGAGCGCACGCGGGCAACTCGCGCTGCTCGCCTGCGTGAGCAGGACGTGCATGCGCTCGGTGAGCTGTCCGACGTTGTCGGCGGGCCGGTGGAAGGGCAGCCGTACGTCGCCGTGGCCTCGCGCACGCTCGATGCGCAGCGTCAGTCCGTGCCGGTCGACGGCGAGCGGCTGTACGCGCACGGCGCCGTGCAGGCTGTCCGGTTCGACGAGACGGGTCAGCCGCTCGACCGCGTCCGGGTGGGCGTCGGCGAGGTGCGTCAGCAGCTGCGCCTCCGCGAGGGCCAGCGGGTCGGGTTCGGCGATGGCGAACTCGTCGAGGTCGACGACGACCGCCCCGCCGGGCTCGCGGAGCACGGCGCGCGTGGTGTGGAACGCCAAGTGCCCTTCCTCGGGCGCGAACCAACCGGCCATCCAGAGCCTGGCGCGGATCCGGTGCCGTACGGGGACGGGCGCCACATCGGCGAACTCGAGGACGGCGGACGGCTCTCCGCGCGGCGCGCAGATCGCGGACGCCGCGAGCGTACTGTCGTCCGGCAGGTGCAGCAGCACCCGGCCGTCCTCGGCGACGGTGTGCACGCCGATGAACTCCTCCCGACCGCCCTCCGCGGTCACCGCGCAGGACCATGCCGCGGCGAGCACCGAGCGGGCACGCTGTGCCGTGGCCGGCGCGGCCGTCCAGCTGTGACGGTCACCCATCCCAAACCTCCCTTAGGTAAGCCTTGCCTAACCTATCGAAGATCGGGGTGTACGCCAACCACGTGGCACCGGTCGTCACACCTTGGTGACGGGGAATTCACGGAGTGATGGCACCCAACAGCGCCCGTGCGCACAGGTCGCGCACCTGATCCCGGGACAGACCGGGCTCCTTGAGCCACTCCAGACAGGCCGCCGCCATGAAGGCGAGCCAGCCCCGCACGGCGATCCGCAGCGTCGGCAGGTCCTCCTCGGTCCAGGCGGTCTCCGGGTCCGCCGCGAGCGCCTCCAGGATCTGCCGCTGCTGCGCGGCGAGCGTCTCGCGGTACACCCTGCGCACGGCCTGGTCCCCCGCAGCCTCGGCGCGATGGAAGGCGCGGAAGCCGTGCGCGTGCGCCTGGACGTACTCCAGGAAGGTGTCGAGTCCCGCGTCGATCTGTTCACGCACCGGCACTCCGGGCACGGCGGCGGTGACCCGCAGCATCCGCTTGCTCTCGCGCTCAACGACGGCCGCGAAGAAGTCCCGCTTGGTCGGGAAGTAGTGGTACAGCAACCCGCGTGAGACGCCCGCGAGTTCGGCGACCTGCTCGATCCACACGTCCTCGTACGGGCTCTCCGAGAACAGCCGCGCGCCGACCGAGAGCAACTGCTCACGGCGCTCCTCGGTGCTGAGCCGACGGCGTGTGCGCTCCCCCTCGTTGGCGGCCATGTCCGCACCTTACTTGACGTCGGTTCAACAGCGGGATCACACTGACAGTCGCTGTTGAATCCGCGTACAACAAGCCGTGCACAGCAAGCTCAACCGGCGGTCGGCACAAGGGAGATGGCGTGATGACGGGGACGACGAGGAGCACGCTGCCGAAGGGGTTCCGCAGTGCCGAGCTGGGCTGGCCCGAGCTGCGCCGCATCCCGCGTCCGCCGCACCGCGTGCCGTTGGTCGGCGATGTCGTCGGCGTCAACCTCCGCACCCCGTTGCAGGATTCGCTGCGCGTCGGGCGACAGCTCGGTCCGATCTTCCGGCGCAAGGGGTTCGGCAAGGAGATCGTCTTCGTGTGGGGCGCCAAGCTCTCGGGCGAGATGGCGGACGAGTCGCGGTTCGCCAAGCACGTGGGGCTGGGCGTCGCCAACCTCCGGCCGGTCGCCGGGGACGGCCTGTTCACCGCGTACAACCACGAGCCCAACTGGCAGTTGGCGCACGACGTGCTGGCGCCCGGCTTCAGCCGCGACGCGATGGAGAGCTACCACGCGATGATGCTGGAGGTGACGGGCCGGCTGACGGACCGCTGGGACGGCGATCAGGCGGCGGGCCGGGCCGTCGACGTGCCCGGCGACATGACCAAGCTGACGCTCGAGACGATCGCCCGCACCGGCTTCGGCCACGACTTCGGCTCGTTCGAGCGCACCCGGCCGCACCCCTTCGTCACGGCCATGGTCGGCGCCCTGATGTACGCGCAGCGGCTCAACGTGGTCCCCGTGCCGCTGGCCCCGGTGCTGATGCGCTCAGCCACCCGCCGCAACGACGCCGACGTGGCGTACCTCAACCGCACGGTCGACGACGTGGTCGAGGCCCGCATCAACGGGCCCGCCGGGGAAGGCGACCTGCTGGACCGGATGCTGGACACGGCACATCCCGAGACGGGCGAACGCCTCACGCCGGAGAACATCCGCCGCCAGGTCATCACCTTCCTGATCGCGGGCCACGAGACGACGTCCGGCGCGCTCTCCTTCGCCCTGCACTACCTCGCGCAGCACCCCGACATCGCCGCCCGCGCCCGCGCGGAGATCGACCGTGTCTGGGGCGACACAGCCCAGCCCGCCTACGAGCAGGTCGCCAGGCTCCGCTACGTACGCCGCGTGCTCGACGAGTCGCTGCGCCTGTGGCCGACCGCGCCGGCGTACGCCCGTGAGGCCAAGGAGGACACGGTCCTCGGCGGTGTCCATCCGATGCGCCGGGGGGCATGGGCCCTGGTCCTGATCCCCCTGCTGCACCGCGACCCCGAGGTGTGGGGCGCGGACGCGGAGGGATTCGATCCCGACCGCTTCGAGCCCACGGCTGTACGAGCCCGGCCCGCGCACACCTTCAAGCCGTTCGGCACCGGTGCGCGGGCGTGCATCGGGCGGCAGTTCGCGCTGCACGAGGCGACGCTGGTGCTGGGGCTGCTGCTGCGCCGCTACGAGCTGCGGCCGGATCCGGCGTACCGGCTGCGGGTCGCCGAGCGGCTCACGCTGATGCCTGAGGGCCTGACCCTGCACCTCGACCGCCGCTCCCCCGCAGCTCCCGCGCGTCCGGAGACCCCGGCGGTGTCCGAGCCGTCCTCGGTCTCACGGTGTCCAGTGACCGGGGCGGGTGACTGACGCCGGAAGCCTGGTGCCGGCGCTGCCCTTCGCCGCGTTGACCTGCGGCTGGGTGAGGAAGAGCGCGCCGGTCAGATCGGCGTCCGTGAGATCCGTGTCGCGCAGGTCCGCGCCGATCAGGTCCGCGCTCCGCAGATCGGCGCCCGTCAGATCGGCGGCGATGAGGAAGGCGCCGCGGAGGTTGGCACCCCTCAGGTCGGCGCCCTTGAGGCGAGCGCCCATGAGGTCGGCGCCCCGGCGCTCCTTCTTCCTGCCCCGGCCGAGACCGGCACGCGCCAGCTCACTGGCGCGCAGCAACAGGACGTTGACGTCCTGACGGACCGGCGACACGTCCAGCTCGGCGAGCTCTTCCGGGGCCTTGCGGGTGAGCGCCTCGGCCCTGTCGAGCTCGCGGCGCAGTTCGGGGTGGATCGGGCGGGCGGCGGGCAGTTCCAACGCCTCCGTGAGGTACCGGAGAAGCTCGTGGAGCTGGCGTACGACCGGGAACACGTCGAACATGAGCCGGGCCCGCTCCCCGGAGCCCGAGCGCCAGTCCGTGCCTCCGAAGGTGACCTGCGAGACCTTCTGGCCCGCGCCGAAGCAGTCGTAGACCGTGCAGCCGTTGAAGCCGCGCTGCCGCAGCTCCGTGTGGATGCCGCAGCGGTTGTCCGTCCGGAGGTTCCGGCAGGGGCTTCCGGCCGCCTTGTCGATCGCGAAGTCCGCCGAGGCGGAGAAGGGCAGCGCCACACAGCACAGCCCGAAGCACTGGGCGCAGTCCGCCTTCAGCTCGGTGGGGACGGGTGCTGCGGTGCCGGTTTCGTCTTGCATGTCCCCCACCCTACGCAGCGCACGCCCGTACCGATCACCGACGCCCGGACGGCCGTTCGACCCACGGCCGTCCGATTCCCTCCCGGACATCCAACTCCCTTGCGGGCAACGAACTCACCGATGAGTTCTCGGCGCCGGAGGCGTCTCTAATACAGCTGAAAACAAACTCCGCTATCACGGAGGAAAGAGCCCCTTCACAGACCCCGGAGAGACGTCATGTGCACCCACTGGCCCACGTGCCCCACCGCCGACAGCCCCCACCACCACGACGCGGTCATCGTGTCCGCCCATCCGGAACAGGGCTGGAACCTGCTGTGCAACGGCACCATCGTCTTCGACGACACCGGCGAACTCCTGCCGGACGGACGCATCGTGGGCCCGCTGCGCACGATGCGCGAGCCGGTGGCCGCCTGAGCCGGACAGAGACCTCAGCGGCTGAAGAGTTCGAAGGCGACCGCGGGCTTCCCGCCGAAGCGTTCGCCCGTGGACTGCGCGTAGCCGGTGAGGAATGAGCGTACGTACGTCTCGGGGTCCTCGTCCGTCAACACCTCGATGTAGGTGCGGTGTTCGAGCAGGGAGAGCACCGCGCGCTCCATGCCCGGGGTCGCGTCCACGGCGTGTGTGGGGGCGTTGGAGCCCGCAACAGCGACCCAGCGCACTCCGTTCCAGGGCTCCAGGCCCAGCTCCGGGAAGATCCAGCGGTTGCCCGCGTCCCCGGCCGCGTCCAGGGTGGCCCGGCCCACGGCGACATGGTCGGGTGTGTTCCAGGCGACCCCGCCCCAGGTGTCGCGGTGGTTGAGGGTGATCACCAGCTCGGGGCGGTGCCTGCGGATCGCCGCGGCGATGTCCCGCCTGAGGGCGGTGCCGTATTCGACGACGCCGTCCTTGTGGTCGAGGAACTCCACCTCGGTGACGCCCACGACGGCGGCGCTGGCCCGCTGCTCCTGCTCACGCAGCGGGCCGCATTTCTCCGGCTCCAGGGTGTCGATCCCCGCCTCTCCCCGCGTTGCGAGGACGTAGGTGACCTCGCGACCGCCGTCCGTCCACGACGCGATCGCCGCGGAGCAGCCGTATTCCAGGTCGTCGGGGTGGGCGACGACGGCAAGCGCGCGCTTCCAGTCCTCGGGCATGGGCTTGAGCTGGTTGTTCGTCGGCTCGGTCATGGTCGTAGGTTATGCGTTTAAGTGAGGACCTCGTTGGAAGTCTGCGCGCCGCATGTGGCTGGGCGCGCAGTTCCCCGCGCCCCTGAAGGAACAAGAAGCCACGCGCCCTCAAATGGCGAGACGCGCCAGTGTCAGGCCTCGTCTCGCGCCAGGTCGATCAGACGGTCCAGTACCCGTGGGCCACCCGCCCGTACGCCGTCGTGCTCGAACTCGTTCGTCACGTACGTGCGCAGGCCGCGGATCGTGCGGGCCGTGCTCAGGGCGTGGTCGGTGTCGACGTACATGTCGTCGTGGTAGACGGCCGCGGCGACGGGGACCTCGTTGGCGGCGAGGCGGTCGGGGTCGTAAAGCGAGGGCCAGTCGGTGCGTTCGGCGAGGAGGTCGGCCGTTTCGCGGAGGGGGCGCAGGGCCGGGTCGCAGTCGAAGGTCCAGGGGTGGACGGACTCGCCGGTGAACAGGACCGGACCGTCGCCCGCGAGGGTCTTGGCGGCGTCGAACTGCGGGAAGTCGGCGCGGACCCGCTCGGCGGACCAGGCGGTGGGGCGGTCGCCCTGGGCGTAGCAGGCCTCGTGGACCAGTGCGTACAGCGGGTGTCCGGCGTACGAGAGGAGGGACTGGACGTCCTCCTGGAACGCGTCCGAGAGGGCCGGGCCCTGGGCGGTGCGGACGAAGGCGTTCTCCAGGAGGTAGTGCAGGCGGTGGCTGCCCTCGCTGCCGCCGAGGAGGATGCCGAGGGACTGGAAGGCCTCGACGGTGAGGCGGTAACCGCCGTTCAGGACGGGCTCGTGCCGCAGCAGGTGCTCGGCGATGCGCCGGGCGCGCTCGACGTCCTGGGGGTAACGCGCGTAATGGGCGGCGACCTTGCGCTCGATGCGCGGGTAGGCGGCCCGGTAGACGTCGTCGGCGTGGCCGTCGAGGGTGGGCAGGCCGCCGGTGATCAGGGCGGTGCTGAGGCCCTCGGGCGCGGTGGAGAGGTAGTGGACCGCGCAGAAGCCGCCGAAGCTCTGGCCGAGGACGGCCCAGGGAGCGCCGCCGGTGACGGCCGGGCGGATCGCCTCGCAGTCGCGAACGATGGAGTCGGCGCGGAACAGCGCGAGGTAGTCGGCCTGTTCGCGGGGGCCGCCGCGCAGCGGGAGGGTCTGCCGGTTGGCGGGCGTGGAGCTGCCGGTGCCGCGCTGGTCGAGCAGCAGGACGCGGTAGTCCTCCAGAGCGCGGCCGAGCCAGGCCTGCTTACCGACGAAACGATTCGCCCCGAAGCCGGGGCCACCCTGGAGGTACACCAGCCAGGGCAGGTCCTTGTCCGCCTTGTCGCTGCCGACCACTTCACGCGCGTACAGCTCGATCGTCTCCCCGGAGGGGTTGTCGTGATCGAGGGGCACGGTGAAGCGGCGGTCACTGAGGACGACACCGGGCTGACGGTAGCTGGCGCTCAAAAGGGGCTCCCGAGACGGACGGATTCCTGACCGCGAACCAGTTCAGCACAAGTTCTGCGGCGAGCCGAGCCCGGGGATCAAGAAAATCGTACTGACCGGCCGATCAGGCCGGGAACCACCTACGTACTGAACGACCGCTCAGCGCGGCGGGAGGCTGGAGCGCCGCACCACCAGCTCCGGCTGGAGCACCACGCGCTGGTGCTCGTGCGGGGTGGGTGCCGTCTCGGCCTCGGTCTCCTCCAGGAGGAGCGAGGCGGCGAGCGCGCCCATAGTCACGGCGGGCTGCCGTACGGAGGTCAGCGGGACGGCCGCGGCTGCCGCGAACTCGATGTCGTCGTAACCGACGATCGCCAGGTCGTCCGGGACACTCACCCCGGCCGCGAACATGGCCTGCAGGACGCCGAGGGCGAGCAGGTCGTTCGCGCAGAACACGGCGGTCGGGCGGTCGCCGAGGCCGAGGAGGCGGGCGCCCGCGTCGCGGCCCGCGGCCACGTCGAGCCGCTCGGTGGGCAGCTCGCGCAGGCACTCCGGACCGAGCCCCGCCTCGCCCAGCGCGTTCAGGGCGCCCGTGCGGCGGTCCCGGACCTGGTTCAGTCCGGGCGGCCCACTCACGTACGCGATGGAGCGGTGGCCCGCATCGATGAGATGCCGTACGGCCAGGGCGCCGCCCGCCACGTCGTCGACCGACACCGAGCACTCCGTGGTGCCCTCGGCGACGCGGTCGACGAGCACGAAGGGGATGCCGTGGCGGCGGAACGCCTCGATGTTGCGCCCGGTCGCGTCGGCGGGGGTCAACAGGACGCCCCGCACCCGCTGCTCGGCGAAGAGCGACAGATAGTCGGCCTCCTCACCGGCGCTCTGCGCGCTGTTGCAGACCATCACGCCGAGCCCGGCCTCGCGGGCGGCCCGTTCGGCGCCACGGGCCACGTCCACGAAGAAGGGGTTGCCCATGTCGAGGACTAGCAGGCCCATGATCCGGCTGCGTCCGGCGCGCAGCTGCCGGGCCGACTCGCTGCGGACGTAACCGAGCCGGTCGATGGCGGAGAGCACGCGGGCGCGGGTCTCGGAGGCGACCGTGTCCGGGCGGTTGATGACGTTCGAGACCGTGCCGACGGAGACTCCGGCGACTCGTGCGACGTCCTTGATACCCACCGACTGGGCCATCAGGCGGTTACCTCCGGGGAACGGGGAGTGGTGGGCACGCAGTCACATTACCCGCGTGCCCACGTGGAACGGACTCCGTCATGCAGGCAGCTTGAAGTCCACGACATGGAGCGCCGATGGCGTCGTACCGGTGGACTTCACCTGGTAGAGGACCGAGAGCACGCCGTCCTGGGCGATCCGGGTCTCGTCGACCACGACCTCACCGAAGGCGTTGAGGCCGCTGCCGTCGAACAGTGTCGTCCAGTCCGTGTGCCCGGAGGCGGCCGACGCGGCGACGATCCGTCCGAAGGGCAGGATCGCGTACGCGTTGTCGTACTTGTCCAGGACCAGTTTGGTGCGCTGGCTGGAGTTCAGAGGGACCGGGATCTCGGTCTTGCGCCAGGTGCCCGTGGACGTCTTGCGGACGTGGAAGGCACGGCCGTTGGCCGTCCGGTCGGCGACGTAGTTGGTGGTGCACTGACCGAAGCGGCCCGGTACGTAGCTGATGATCGCGTGCGGACGGCCCGCCGAGTCGGTGAACTGGCTCTCCTGGTTCATCAGGGAGTGGTCCGGGTTGATCGCGTCGATCACCAGCCCGCTGTCGGTGACGGCGACCTTGTCGGAGCCGCCCGTGGTGCCGACCACCGTGCCGGCGTTGTTGCGCCAGGTGCGACCGCGGTCGTCCGAGTACACGTAGCCGGTGTCGTGGTTGGTGATGCCGCCGCCGTTGCACATCACGGCGCCGTTCTGCTCGCGCCAGGTGAAGAAGGAGTGCAGCCTGCCGTTCTTGTCGTAGTCGATGCCGTGCAGGTACATGTTCCGGACGGTGCTGGTCCCGTGCTCGCTGGTGTACGTGCCGGTGGAGCTGGTCCACTCGCCGAGATTGGTCCAGGACGTGCCGTCGTACTCGGCCAGGGCGTTGCGGCCGTTGCCGGAGACCGCGACCCGGTAGCTCAGCTGGAGCTTTCCGTCGGGCGTGGAGATGAACTGCGGGTACGTGAACTGCGAGGTGAGCGCGAGCCCGTCGAGGGTGGACTGCGGCGCTCCGAAGCGGCTCGCGGTCCAGCTCAGCCCGGCGGGGTTGTCCATGAGCCCGGCCACCGACTTCACGTAGGTGAAGCCGTCGCTGTGGGAGTCCATGTTGAGGTGGAGGCGGCCGTCGACCTTGGAGACGCCCATCGAGATGACGTTGTGGGAGTCGTTGTACCGCAGGGTGTGGCCGACCTTGACGGTGGACCAGGTGCTCGCGCCGAGGACGCGACGGCCGACGACGGCGTTGCGGTCGGCGGTGTACCAGACGGCGTACTGGTAGCCCTTGTAGGTCAGCAGGCCGTTCTTCTGGAACGAGTTGTTGTTGACGAGGCCGTCGTAGGAGACGAAGAAGATGGCCTGGCCGTCGAGCGTGGTGTTACCGGTCTGGGTGACCGAGGGACCTGGGTCGGCGGCCCGGGCGGTACCGGCGATGCCGGGAACCGCCACGCTGCCGAGCAGGGCGGTCGCCAGCAGGGTGCGTCTCTTCATGTTCGGGGCTCCTTGAACGTGCGGGGACGAGGAGAACGAGCGAGGGGAAGAGCAGGGGAACGGGAAGAGCGGGGCAAGCGGGGACGAGAACGGTGGATCAGGCGAGGTGGAACACCTCGGTGAGGGGTTTCATGGCCTCGTCGGGCCTGGCGCCGTCCAGCGATTCGAAGAACGGCGCCATCTCGGCCTGCCAACGGGCGTTGACCTCGGCGGCCTCCATGCCTGCCTGCGCGGCTGCGAAGTCCTCGGTCTCCAAGTAGCCGACCAGCAGGCCGTCCTCGCGAAGGAAGAGCGAGTAGTTGTGCCAGCCGGTGGCCGAGAGTGCTTCGAGCATCTCGGGCCACACGGCGGCATGTCTCTCGCGGTACTCGTCGAGCCGGTCCTCGCGGACCTTGAGCAGGAAACAGACGCGCTGCATGAAGGGCAACTCCCGGGGTGAGGGCGGATCAGAAGTCGTACTGGTCGATGTTCTTCTTGTCGAAGACGGTCGGCTTGCCGAGGTCGATCACGCCGTCCTTGCCGATGGTGAAGCTGCCCATGTCACCGGCCTTGAAGGTCTCGCCCTCCTTGCCCGTGATCTGACCGGACGACAGCGCGACGGCGGTACGCGCGGCCAGCTCGCCGAGCTTCGCCGGGTCCCACAGCTCGAAGGCCTCGACGGTGCCGTTCTTCACGTACTTGCGCATGTCGTTCGGGGTGCCGAGGCCGGTGAGCTTGACCTTGCCCTTGTACTTCGAGCCCGACAGGTACTGCGCGGCCGCCTTGATGCCGACGGTGGTCGGGGAGATGATCCCGGCCAGCTTCGGGTTCTCCTGGAGCAGGCCCTGGGTCTGCTGGAAGGACTGCTGGGCGTCGTCGTTGCCGTACGCGACCTTGACCAGCTTCATGTCCTTGTACTTGGGGTCCTTGAGCTCGTCCTTCATGAAGTCGATCCAGGTGTTCTGGTTCGTCGCGGTCTGCGCGGCGGACAGGATCGCGATCTCGCCCTTGTAGCCGATCTGCTCGGCGAGGAGCTGGACCTCGGTACGGCCGAGGGCCTCGGCGCTGGCCTGGGAGACGAAGGCGTTGCGGCAGTCGGCCTTGGTGTCGGAGTCGTATGTGACGACCTTGACGCCGTTCTTCATGGCCTGCTTGAGCGCGGTGCACAGGGCGCCCGGGTCCTGCGCGGAGACGGCCATCGCGTCGACCTGCTGCTGGGTGAGCGTGTTGACGTAGCTCACCTGGCCCGCGGTGTCCGTGGCGCTGCTGGTGCCGACCTCCTTGTACTTCGAGCCCAGTTCGGTGAGGGCCTTCTCGCCGCCCTTGTCGGCGGAGGTGAAGTACGGGTTGTTGACCGCCTTGGGCAGGAAGCCGACGGTCAGCCCCTTCTTGGTGGCCGCGTTCGGGTCGGCCTTGCCGGCCGCGGCGTTCGACGCGCCCTCTTCCTTGACGTCGTCCTTGGAGGTACCGCCACCGCAGGCGGTCCCTGCCAGGGCGAGGGAGGTGACGGCGGCCAGGGCCGCGCAGGCCCGACGGAGCTTGGTGGAAGACATGGTGGCAGAGCCTTTCGACAGGAGTTACGAGGTGGTGGGTGCGGAGGCGGCTCTGCGGCCCGCCCTCGCTACGGAGATCTGCCGTGCGACCCGGGGGCCGAGCACGGAGAGGACGAGCAGAACGCCGGTGACGACGATCTGCGACTGGGCGGAGACGTCCTGGAGGCTCATCACGTTCTGCAGCGCGCCGAGCAGGAAGACTCCCGCGATCGCGCCGCCGAGCGTGCCCTTGCCGCCGTCGAAGTCGATGCCGCCCAGCAACACGGCCGCCACGACGGAGAGTTCGAGCCCGGTGGCGTTGTCGTAGCGGGCGCTGGCGTAGTGCAGCGCCCAGAAGATGCCGGTCAGCGAGGCCATGAGACCGGTCAGGGTGAACAGGATCAGCTTCTGCCGCTTGACGCGGATGCCGGCGAACCGCGCGGCCTCCTCATTGGCGCCGATCGCGAACAGCGAGCGTCCGAACGGTGTGGCGTGCAGCGCGACCACGGCGATCGCGAGCAGCACGAGGAAGGGCAGGAAGGCGTACGGGATGAAGGTGTCGCCGATGCGTCCGGACGCGAAGTCCAGGTACTGGGTGGGGAAGTCGGTCACCGCGTCCGACCCGAGGACGATCTGCGCGATGCCCCGGTAGGCGGCGAGGGTACCGATGGTGACGGCGAGGGACGGCAGTCCGAGCCGTGTCACCAGCAGCCCGTTGATCAGCCCGCACACCACGCCGAGGAGCAGACAGATCGGGATGATCGTCTCGATCGTCATGCCCTCGTTCCACAGGGCGCCCATCACCGCGCCGGACAGCCCGGCCGTGGAGGCGACCGAGAGGTCGATCTCGCCGGAGACCACGAGCAGGGTCATCGGCAGCGCGATCAGCGCGATGGGCAGCGTGTTGCCTATGAGGAACGACAGGTTGAGGGCGTTGCCGAAGCCGTCCACGGTTCCGAAGGACAGCAGCAGGACGACGATGAGGAGGGCGCCGACGACCGTGTCCCAGCGGACGGCGCGCGCGAGAGCGGAGTCAGCCATGGCGGGCGTTCCTCTTCTTCAGGGCGGTCGCCACGCGCAGGGCGACGATCCGGTCGACCGCGATGGCGAGGATGAGCAGGATGCCGTTGATGGCGAGCACCCAGACCGAGCTGACGCCGAGGGCGGGCAGCACGCTGTTGATGGAGGTCAGGAGGAGCGCGCCGAGGGCCGCCCCGTAGACGCTGCCGGAGCCGCCGGTGAAGACGACGCCGCCGACCACGACCGCGCTGACGACGGTGAGTTCGTAGCCGTTGCCGGTGCCGGAGTCGACGTTGCCGAACCGGGCGAGGTACAGCGCGCCCGCGAGTCCCGCGAGGGCCCCGCAGAAGGTGTAGGCGGCCAGGATCCGCTTGCGTACGGGGATGCCGGCGAGGCGGGCGGCCTCCGGGTTGGAGCCGAGCGCGTACAGCTCGCGTCCGCTGCCGAAGTGCTTGAGGTAGTACGCCGTCGCGATCAGCACCACCAGCGCGATCATCGCCAGCCACGGCACGGCGGAGAGGCCGCCGGAGCCGAAGTCGATGAACCCGTCGGGCAGGCCCGCCGCGGTGATCTGCCGGGAGCCGACCCAGATGGAGTCGATGCCGCGGATGATGTAGAGCGTGCCGAGGGTGACGACGAGGGCGGGCACCTGGCCGAGGCTGACGAGCAGTCCGTTGACCAGTCCGCAGCCGATGCCGAGCAGGACCGCGAGGGCCACGGCGACGACGGAGTTGCCGCCTCCCTGGAGGTAGGTGCCCGCGGCGAAGGCGCTGATGCCGAGCGTGGAGCCGACCGACAGGTCGACGTTGCGGGTGATGACGACCAGCGACTGGCCGGTGGCGACCAGTACGAGGATGGTCGCGTTCAGCAGGAGGTCCTTGATGCCCTGCTCGGACAGGAAGTCGCTGTTGCCGATCTGGGTGATGACGATCATCACCAGGAAGACGACCAGGATGGCGAGTTCGCGCATTTTGAAGACGCGGTCCACCAGCCGGGTGCCGCTGGACTTGGGCACCTCGGCGGCGGGGGCGGGATTGGGAGCGGTGACCGTCACGCGGCTGCCCTCCCGGTGGCTGCGGCCATCACGGTTTCCTCGGTGGCGTCGGAGCGTGGGATCTCGGCGGTGAGCCGGCCCTCGTGCATCACGAGGACCCGGTCGGCCATGCCGAGGATCTCGGGCAGGTCGGAGGAGATCATCAGGACGGCGACCCCGTCGGCGGCCAACTGGCTGAGCAGCCGGTGCACTTCGGCCTTCGTACCGACGTCGATGCCTCGGGTCGGCTCGTCGACGATCAGCACCTTCGGGCCGGTGGCGAGCCACTTGGCGAGGACGACCTTCTGCTGGTTGCCGCCCGACAGGGTGTTGACGGTGTCGGCGATCCGCGCGTACTTGACCTGGAGCTTGACGGCCCAGTCGAGGGAGCGGCTGCGCTCGGCGCGCGGGTCCATCAGGCCTGCCCTGACGGTCGTACGCAGGCCGGTGAGGCCGATGTTGCGCTCGATGGACATGTCCATCACCAGGCCCTGGGCGCGGCGGTCCTCGGGGACGAGGGCGAGCCCGGCGGCCATGGCCGTGGAGGGCGCCCCGTTCGTCAGCTTCCTGCCGTCGATCTCGACCTCTCCGGCGTCCCAGCGGTCGACGCCGAAGACGGCCCGGGCGACCTCCGTGCGCCCGGCGCCGACGAGTCCGGCGAGGCCGACTATCTCGCCGCGGCGGACGTCGAAGGAGACATCGGTGAAGACGCCCTCACGGGTCAGCCGCCGTACGCTCAGGGCGACTTCGCCCGCGTCGACGTCCTGCTTGGGGTAGAGCTCGTCGAGATCACGGCCGACCATGCGGCGTACGAGGTCGTCCTCGGTCATGCCGTCGATCGGCTCGCTGGAGATCAGGGCGCCGTCGCGCAGGGTCGTCACCTGCTGGCAGATCCGGAAGATCTCCTCCAGGCGGTGCGAGATGAACAGCACGGCCGAGCCCTGCTCGCGCAGGGTGCGCACGACTCCGAACAGACGGGCCACCTCGCTGCCGGTGAGGGCGGCGGTCGGCTCGTCCATGATCAGGACGCGGGCGTCGAAGGAGAGTGCCTTGGCTATCTCGACGATCTGCTGGTCGGCGATGGACAGGCCGCGCGCCGGGCGGTCGGGGTCGAGCTCGACGCCGAGGCGCTTCATCAGGGCCAGGGTCGACGCGTGCGTGGCCTTGTGGTCGATCCGGCCGAGCGCGCGCCGCGGCTGACGGCCCATGAAGATGTTCTCGGCGATCGACAGGTCGGGGAAGAGCGTGGGCTCCTGGTAGATCACCGCGATGCCCGCGTCCCGGGCGTCGGCGGGACCGTGGAAGACGGTGGGCTCGCCGTCCAGGAGCACCTGACCGGCGTCCGGTCGGTGCACGCCGGCGAGCGTCTTGATGAGGGTCGACTTGCCCGCGCCGTTCTCGCCGGCGAGTGCGTGGACCTCGCCGGGGAAGAGTTCGAGGGACACGTCCCGCAGGGCGCGTACGGCGCCGAAGGACTTCGAGATGTCCTTCAGTGCCAGCACGGGGGCCGGACCCGCGTCGGACCGGTGGGTCATGAGGGCTCCTCAACGACGCGGGCGATGCGGCCTCACGACGTCGTGAAAGGTTTCAACTAGGTTGCCGGGACGTTAGGCAGGTAGCCCAGGTCACGTCAATGGGTAAAGGCCGAAATTTTCGATAGCCAAAGGTCACAACCGAGTCACGGAGAGAGGTATTCGCCGGAGGGGTTGACAGCCTTTCGGGCTGCTCATAGCTTCAGCGTTCTGAATCGTTTCAGACTGGACCTCGCGCTGCACGTCGTGCGGAAGCCGCGCTGAAGCCCTTCGGACCCGAAGCCACAACCGAAGTCACAGGAGCCCTGAAGTGACCGAGCTTGCCGCGGTGAAGGCCGCCCTCAAGACCCAGGCAGTAGAGACGCCGTCATGGGCGTACGGGAACTCGGGAACCCGCTTCAAGGTGTTCGCGCAGCCAGGAGTCCCGCGCGATCCTTTCGAAAAGCTGGACGACGCCGCGAAGGTGCACGAGTTCACGGGCGCCGCGCCGACCGTGGCGCTGCACATTCCTTGGGACAGGGTCGAGGACTACGCGGCGCTCGCGAAGCACGCCGAGGAGCGCGGCCTGAAGCTCGGCGCGATCAACTCCAACACCTTCCAGGACGACGACTACAAGCTGGGCAGCATCTGCCACCCGGACGCGGCGGTCCGCCGCAAGGCGCTCGACCACCTGCTCGAATGCATCGACATCATGGACGCCACGGGTTCGAAGGACCTGAAGCTGTGGTTCGCGGACGGTACGAACTATCCCGGCCAGGACGACATCCGCGAGCGCCAGGACCGGCTCGCCGAGGGGCTCGCCCGGGTGTACGAGCGGCTCGGCGACGACCAGCGGATGCTGCTCGAGTACAAGTTCTTCGAGCCCGCCTTCTATACGACGGACGTGCCGGACTGGGGCACGGCCTACGCCCACTGCCTGAAGCTCGGGCCCAAGGCGCAGGTCGTCGTCGACACCGGGCACCACGCTCCCGGGACCAACATCGAGTTCATCGTCGCGACGCTGCTGCGCGAGGGGAAGCTCGGGGCGTTCGACTTCAACTCGCGGTTCTACGCCGATGACGACCTGATGGTCGGGGCCGCCGATCCCTTCCAGCTGTTCCGGATCATGTACGAGGTGATTCGCGGGGGTGGGTTCAGTCCGGATGTGGCGTTCATGCTCGACCAGTGCCACAACATCGAGGCGAAGATCCCGGCGATCATCCGGTCGGTGATGAATGTGCAGGAGGCCACGGCGAAGGCGCTCCTGGTGGACCGCGAGGCTCTTGTCGTCGCCCAGCGGTCGGGGGATGTGCTGGCCGCGAACGCTGTCGTCATGGACGCGTACAACACGGATGTGCGGCCGTTGGTGGCCGAGGTCCGTGAGGAGCTGGGGTTGGACGCGGACCCGATCGCGGCGTACCGCCGCTCCGGGTGGGCCGAGAAGATCGCTGCGGAGCGGGTTGGTGGACAGCAGGCGGGGTGGGGAGCGTAGCCGCTGCACTGGGCTTGACCGGCCCACTCCCCGCAGGGCTGCAGGTCGGTGGCTGACTGCGGGTCGTCCTCGGCTGGTCGCGCAGTTCCCCGCGCCCCTGAAGGGGCACGACCCTCGCCCCGTGCGACAGAAGGGCGCCCCGCGTCCCTACGGGGCTCAAGCGCACATACACACACTCTTTAAGGACTAGGAACATGGCACCCCATCCCGAAGCCGCCGCTCTGCTCGCTCGGTCCAATCGGCTTGGCTCTGATCCGCGGAACACGAACTACGCGGGCGGGAACACGTCCGCGAAGGGCACCGACACCGATCCTGTGACCGGTGGGGACGTCGAGCTGATGTGGGTCAAGGGATCGGGGGGCGACCTGGGGACCCTCACCGAATCCGGGCTCGCGGTGTTGCGGATCGACCGGCTGCTGGCGCTCAAGGACGTGTATCCGGGGGTCGAGCGCGAGGACGAGATGGTGGCCGCGTTCGACTACTGCCTGCACGGGAAGGGCGGGGCGGCTCCCTCGATCGACACGGCCATGCACGGGCTGGTGGACGCGGCGCATGTGGATCATCTGCATCCCGACTCCGGGATCGCGCTCGCCTGCGCGGCCGACGGGGAGAAGCTGACCGCCGAGTGTTTCGGGGACAGCGTGGTGTGGGTGCCGTGGCGCCGGCCCGGGTTCCAGCTCGGCCTGGACATCGCCGCCGTCAAGGAGGCGAACCCGCAGGCCATCGGCTGCGTTCTGGGCGGGCACGGCATCACCGCCTGGGGCGACACGGCCGAGGAGTGCGAGCGGAACTCGCTGCACATCATCCGTACCGCCGAGACGTTCCTCGCCGAGCGCGGGAAGGACGAGCCCTTCGGTCCCGTCGTCGAGGGGTACGCGGCTCTCGGCGGCGTCGAGCGCCGGGAGCGGGCCGCCGCTCTCGCGCCCGTGATCCGGTCGCTGGCCTCGCAGGACCGTCCGCAGGTCGGCCACTTCACCGACTCCGAGGTCGTGCTCGACTTCCTCGCGAGCGCCGAGCACCCGCGGCTCGCCGCGCTCGGCACGTCCTGCCCCGACCACTTCCTCCGTACGAAGGTCCGGCCGCTCGTCCTCGATCTGCCGCCGACCGTCGAACCGGACGAGGCGATCGCCCGGCTGAAGGAGCTGCACGCCGAGTACCGCGAGGAGTACGCCGCCTACTACCAGCGGCATGCCCTGCCCGACTCCCCCGCGATGCGCGGCGCCGACCCGGCGATCGTGCTCGTCCCCGGGGTCGGCATGTTCAGCTTCGGCAAGGACAAGCAGACCGCGCGCGTGGCCGGCGAGTTCTACGTCAACGCGATCAACGTGATGCGCGGGGCCGAGGCCGTCTCGACGTACGCGCCGATCGAGGAGTCGGAGAAGTTCCGCATCGAGTACTGGGCCCTTGAGGAGGCCAAGCTCCAGCGGATGCCGAAGCCCAAGCCGCTCGCCACGCGGGTGGCGCTGGTGACGGGTGCGGGCAGCGGTATCGGCAAGGCGATCGCCGAGCGGCTGGTCGCCGAGGGCGCGTGTGTCGTGATCGCGGACCTGAACGCGGAGAACGCGGCCGATGTCGCCACCGCGCTCGGCGGGCCCGACAAGGCCGTCGCCGTCACCGTCGACGTGACCTCCGAGGAGCAGATCGCCGAGGCCTTCAAGGCGGCGGTGCTCGCCTTCGGCGGTGTCGACCTGGTCGTGAACAACGCCGGTATCTCCATCTCCAAGCCGCTCCTGGAGACCACGGCGAAGGACTGGGACCTCCAGCACGACATCATGGCCCGCGGCTCCTTCCTCGTCTCGCGCGAGGCGGCCCGGGTGATGATCGCGCAGGGGCTCGGCGGTGACGTCATCTACATCGCGTCCAAGAACGCCGTCTTCGCCGGTCCGAACAACATCGCGTACTCGGCCACCAAGGCCGACCAGGCCCATCAAGTGCGGCTGCTGGCCGCCGAGTTGGGTGAGCACGGGATCCGGGTCAACGGCATCAACCCCGACGGGGTCGTGCGCGGCTCCGGGATCTTCGCGGGCGGCTGGGGTGCTCAGCGCGCGGCCACGTACGGCATCGAGGAGGAGAAGCTCGGCGAGTTCTACGCCCAGCGGACCATCCTCAAGCGCGAGGTACTGCCCGAGCACGTGGCGAACGCCGTGTTCGCCCTGACGGGCGGCGACCTCACGCACACTACCGGTCTGCACGTCCCGGTCGACGCCGGTGTCGCCGCCGCGTTCCTCCGGTGACGCACGTGACTCAGGAAGCGACAGTGAAACTCAGGAGGCGGCTGTGAAGTCGTACGCCGCGGTCGACCTCGGCGCGTCCAGCGGGCGCGTCATGGTCGGCCGCGTGGGCCCCGACTCGCTGGAGCTGACGGAGGCGCACCGCTTCCCGAACCGGCCGGTGCGGACGCCCGAAGGGCTGCGCTGGGACATCCTCGCGCTGTACGCGGGCGTCCTCGACGGGCTGCGCGCGGCAGGGCAGGTCGACTCCGTCGGCATCGACAGCTGGGCCGTGGACTACGGCCTGCTGGACGCCGACGGGGCGCTCCTCGGCAACCCCGTGCACTACCGCGACGCCCGCACCCAGGGCGTCGCGGAGAAGGTGTGGGCCACCGTGCCCGCCGCCGACCTGTACGCGGCGACCGGGCTCCAGTACGCGCCCTTCAACACGCTGTACCAACTGGTGGCCGCCCGCTCGTCGTCCCAACTGGCCTACGCGAGCCGCCTGTTGCTCATCCCCGACCTGCTGACGTACTGGCTCACGGGCGAGCCCGGCACCGAGCTCACCAACGCCTCCACCACCCAGCTGGTCGACCCGCGCACCCGCGACTGGTCGTACGACCTCGCGGAACGCCTCGGCATCGACCTGACGCTGTTCGCGCCGCTGCGGCGGCCCGGAGATCCGGCGGGGCTGCTCCGGCAGAGCGTGCTGGACGAGACGGGGCTGACCGGTCCGGTGCCGGTGACGACGGTCGGCTCGCACGACACCGCCTCCGCGGTGGCCGCGGTTCCGGCGGTAGGCGGCGAGCGCTTCGCCTACATCTGCACCGGCACCTGGTCCCTGGCGGGCCTTGAGCTGGAGACCCCGGTCCTCACCGAGGCGAGCCGCGCGGCCAACTTCACCAACGAGCTGGGCCTGGACGGCACGGTCCGCTATCTCCGGAACATCATGGGGCTCTGGCTGCTCCAGGAGTGCGTACGGGAATGGGGGGACTCCGACCTGGGGGACCTCCTGTCGGCCGCCGCCGAGGTACCGGCGCTGCGGTCCGTCGTGGACGCCGGGGACGCCGCCTTCCTCGCTCCAGGGCGGATGCCGGCCCGGATCGCCGATGCGTGCCGGGAGTCGGGGCAGCCCGTGCCCGAGTCGCCCGCCGAGATCACGCGCTGCATCCTCGACTCGCTCGCCCTGGCCCACCGCCGGGCGATCACCCAGGCCCAGGAACTGGCCGACCACCCGGTCGACGTCGTACACATCGTCGGCGGCGGCACCCGCAACGCGCTGCTGTGCCAGCTGACGGCCGACGCCTGCGGCCTGCCTGTGGTGGCGGGCCCGGCGGAAGCAGCAGCCCTGGGCAACGTCCTCGTCCAGGCCCGCACCCACGGCCTGGTCGACGACCGCGCGTCGATGCGCGAACTACTGGCCCGCACCCAGCAGTTGACCCGTTACGCCCCCCGGGGCACCACGTCGGTGTGGGAGGCCGCCGAGGCTCGCCTGGCAGGCCGATGACCTGTATCCCCGCCCCAGCACAGGCGCCCCCTAGGGGCACGGGGAACTGCGCACCCAGCCACGAACAACCCGCAGCCCCGAACGACACTTCCAGGAATCGCCGGCCGGGAAACGGCACCCCGCGCGGAGGGCAACCTCATTCCCAGCAAAGCCGGCGCCGCGTACCCTGCACTCATCCGATGATCGACCCCAAGGAGCCGCGATGCGTGTCGCTCTGTTCCTGACCTGTGTCAACGACACGCTCTACCCGGACACCGGCCGTGCCGTGGTGAAACTGCTGACCAGGCTGGGCGTGGACGTCGACTTCCCGATGGCGCAGACGTGCTGCGGGCAGGCGCACTACAACACCGGCTACCGTCACCAGGCCGAGCCGATGGCCCGGCATTTCTCCGATGTATTCGGTGGGTACGAAGCGATCGTGACCCCGTCCGGGTCGTGCGGCGCGATGGTGCGGGAGCTGTATCCGCGGATGGGCGAGCGGGCGCGGGCCGAGGGCCGCGGGGACACCCTGGCGGCCACGCTCGCGCCGGTCGTACCGAAGACGTACGAGCTCACCGAGTTCCTGGTGGACGTGCTCGGGGTGACGGACGTGGGCGCGTACTACCCGCACACCGTCACGTACCACCCCACCTGTCACGGGCTGCGGAGCCTCGGGCTCGGCGACCGGCCGCGCCGACTGCTCCAGTCCGTCAAGGGACTTGAGCTCAAAGAGCTGCCCGGCGCGGACGAATGCTGCGGCTTCGGCGGCACGTTCGCCGTCAAGAACTCCGATGTATCGGCGGCGATGGGTGCCGACAAGGTGCGCAACGCCGAGTCGACGGGCGCCGATGTGCTGTGCGCCGCCGACAACTCCTGCCTCATGCACATCGGCGGCACCATGACCCGGCTCAGGACGGACATGCGTCCGGTGCACATCGCGGAGATCCTGGCGAGCACGGAGGAGGAGCCGCTGACATGAACCACACCAGCGGAGAGGAGCCGACCGCATGAGCGGTGGGACTTTCGTCGGGATGCCGTCCTTCCCGAAGGCCGCGCACGAGGCCGTCCACAACCAGACCCTGCGCGGCAATCTGCGCCACGCCACCCACACCATCCGCGCCAAGCGCGCGAACGCGGTCGCGGAGGTCTCCGACTGGGCCGAGCTGCGCGAGGCCGGCAAGCAGATCAAGGACCACACACTCCGTCATCTCGACCGGTATCTGGTGCAGTTGGAGGAGTCGGTCACGGCGGCCGGCGGCACCGTGCACTGGGCCGCCGACGCGGACGAGGCCAACCGGATCGTCACGTACCTCGTCAAGGCGACCGGCGAGAGCGAGGTCGTCAAGGTCAAGTCGATGGCCACGCAGGAGATCGGCCTCAACGAGGCTCTCGAAGCCGAGGGCATCAACGCCTACGAGACCGATCTCGCCGAACTCATCGTGCAGTTGGGCAAGGACCGGCCCTCCCACATCCTCGTGCCGGCCATCCACCGCAACCGCGGCGAGATCCGTGACATCTTCGCGCGCGAGATGAGCGAGTGGGGCCGCCCGGCGCCGGAGGGCCTGACCGACACGCCCGCCGAACTGGCCGAGGCCGCGCGCGTGCACCTGCGCGAGAAGTTCCTGCGCGCCAAGGTCGGTGTCTCCGGCGCCAACTTCATGGTCGCCGAGACCGGCACGCTGGTCGTCGTGGAGTCCGAGGGCAACGGCCGGATGTGCCTGACCCTCCCCGAGACGCTGATCTCGGTCGTCGGCATCGAGAAGATCGTGCCGACCTGGCAGGACCTGGAGGTCTTCCTCCAGACGCTCCCCCGCTCCTCCACGGCCGAGCGCATGAACCCGTACACCTCCACCTGGACGGGCACGACGGACGAGGACGGTCCTCAGACCTTCCATCTGGTCCTCATCGACAACGGCCGCACCGACACGCTCGCCGACGAGGTCGGCCGCCAGGCCCTGCGCTGCATCCGCTGCTCGGCGTGCCTCAACGTCTGCCCGGTGTACGAGCGGGCGGGCGGCCACGCGTACGGCTCGGTCTACCCGGGCCCGATCGGCGCGATCCTCAGCCCCCAACTCCGGGGCACGCAGAGCGAAATCGACGCCTCACTGCCGTACGCCTCCTCGCTGTGCGGTGCCTGCTACGACGTCTGTCCGGTGGCCATCGACATCCCGGAGGTGCTGGTGCATCTGCGGGAGCGGGTCGTCGAGGGCGGTGTCGTGACCCGGGACGGCGCCAAGGTCGTACTCAAGCCCGCGAAGGGGCACGCCGCCGAGCGGGCGGCCATGCGCGCGGCGCGGTGGGCCTTCGGTCACCCGGGCGCGCTGCGCACCGGCCAGCGGTTCGCGTCCCGGACCCGCCGCTTCCATCCGCGGACGCTGCCCGGTCCCGGCAAGGCGTGGAGCGAGACACGGGCGCTGCCTACGGTTCCGGCGGAGCCGTTCCGCGACTGGTGGCAGCGGACGCACGGCGGGAACAAGGACGGAGGGGGCACGAAGTGAGCAGCAGGGATCTGATCCTGGCCCGGGTGCGGCGCGCGCTGGCGGACGTGCCACGGCACGACACGCCGTACGACCAGGCCTTCGAGCGCGGGTATCTGCGCGAGCACGGGAACCGGAGTGTCGAGCAGACGGTGGATCTGCTGGCGGAGAACCTGGCGGACTACCGGGCGCAGGTGCACCGCTGCGCGGCCGATGAGCTGGCGGCGACGATCGCCCGGCTGCTGGCCGAGCGGGGTTCGACGTCGGTCGTCGTACCGACGGGCCTGGACCCGGAGTGGCTCGCGGCCACCGACGTGACGCGGGTTCCGGACCGGCTCGACAGCACCCCGGCCGAACTGGACCGCGTCGACAGCGTCGTCACCGCGTGCGCGGTCGCCATCGCCGAGACCGGCACGATCGTCCTGGACGGCGGCCTGGACCAGGGCCGCCGCCGGATCACCCTGGTCCCGGACCACCACATCTGTGTCGTACGCGTCCCGGACCAGGTCGTGTCCTCCGTGCCCCAGGGTCTGGAACGCCTCGACCCGGCCCGCCCGCTGACCTGGATCTCGGGTCCCTCCGCCACGAGTGACATCGAGCTCGACCGGGTCGAGGGGGTGCACGGTCCGCGCACCCTTGAGGTGGTGCTGGTGAGCGGAGAGTGACGGACGCGGTTAGCGTGAAGTCATGATCCGGTTCGAACAGGTCACCAAGCGCTACCCGGACGGCACGACGGCCGTGGACGGCCTCTCGTTCGAGGTGTCCGAGGGCGAACTCGTCACGCTCGTGGGCCCGTCCGGCTGCGGCAAGACGACGACCATGATGATGGTGAACCGCCTCATCGAGCCGACGTCCGGCCGGATCCTCGTGGACGGCGAGGACATCGCCGCGGTGGACCCCGTGAAGCTCAGGCGCCGGATCGGGTACGTCATCCAGCAGGTGGGCCTCTTCCCGCACCGCACGGTCCTCGACAACACGGCGACCGTGCCGACGCTCGTGGGCTGGAAGAAGGCGAAGGCCCGGGCGCGGGCCGCCGAGCTGCTCGACCTGGTCGGTCTGGACCCGAAGACGTTCGGCTCGCGCTATCCGGACCAGCTGTCGGGCGGTCAGCGCCAGCGTGTCGGCGTGGCGCGGGCCCTCGCCGCCGACCCGCCCGTGTTGCTGATGGACGAGCCGTTCGGCGCGGTCGACCCCGTGGTGCGGGAGCAGTTGCAGGACGAGTTCCTGCGGATGCAAGCCGCCGTGCGCAAGACGGTGCTGCTGGTCACGCACGACATCGAGGAGGCCGTCCGGCTCGGCGACCGCATCGCGGTGTACGGGCAGGGTCGCATCGAGCAGTTCGACACGCCCGGGGCGGTGCTGGGCACTCCGGCGACTCCGTACGTGGCCGAGTTCGTGGGCGCCGACCGGGGTCTGAAGCGGCTGTCGGTGACCGAGATCGAGCCCGACGACCTGGAGCAGCCGCCGGTCGCGCGCCTCGACGAGCCGGCCGAGCGGGCCGCCGCCCGGCTTAACGCGGAGGGCGCCCGCTGGGCCGTCGTCCTGGACTCCGGCGACGAGCTGCACGGCTGGGTCGGCGTCGACGAGCTCGCCGCGGGCGGCACGGTCGGCGACCTCGCCCACCACATGAACTCCTGGGTGCCGGTGGGCGCCCCGCTGAAACAGGCCTTCGGTGTGATGCTCCAGCACGACGCCGGGTGGGTGGCCGTGCTGGAGGGCGCGCGGTTCCTCGGCGTACTGACCCCCGCGAAGCTGCACGAGGCGCTACGGCGGTCGGTGGACGCGGACGCCCTGGGCGTGGCGCGGGACCAGGTGGAGTTCGACTCGGTGGCGGACGCCTAGCTCTGCCCTTGGACGGGCGCCTGCCCCCTGCCCTTGGGCTGACCCCTAGCCGCTGCCCTTGGGCGGACGACTAGCCGCTCCTCTTGAGCCCGCGCCTAGCCGCTGCCCTTGCGCGAGGTGGCCCCCCGCCCGACCAGTCCGTACGCCCAGCGCTCGTTGAACCCGGCCAGGAAGCCGACCGCGCCCCAGAACCCCCAGAAGGCGGTGCCCGCCGAGTCCGCGCGGCCCTCCGAGGCGCAGACGTCGGTGATGCCGGCCGGTATCTCGATCACGGTGACGAGACCGCTGCCGAGCAACAGGTAGACGGCGATCGCGAGCAGCCAGCCGAGGAAGACCCGATGGACCCCGCCGCGCCGCATGGCGCGGGCCTGCTGGCCGGGCGGGACCACTTCCCTCGACCCGTTGGCCGGTCGGCGCATCAGCTGGTCGCCGCTGTTGCGCAGCCGGGTCAGGACACTGAGTACGGCCCCGAACGCGCCCGCTCCCCCGCACACGAGCGCGCCCAGCAGGCTCCATCGGTCGGTGCACTTCAGCGAGACGTCGCAGAGGCCGAGCAGCTTCTCGCCCACCAGCAACGGCACGACCAGCAGGACCATCCCCAGCGCGAACCCGCTGTTGAGACCGCGGTTGACGGCCAGTTCGCCGTCCTGGTCGAGGCGGACCCGGATGCGCAGGATCTCCCGTCCCAGATAGGCGGCCAGATGCTTATCGGGCTCCGGATCCGCCAGCCGCTGGTCACGCAGGACGTTCCTCAGCACTCTCTGAACCGTGGTGCGCAGCGACTGCCTGGTCTTCTCCTCGAAGGCGCGCTGCGCTTCGCCGTGGAGCGACTGCAGCTGCAGCTGCTCCTCGGGAAACGACCGGCCGAACTGCACGTACGCGTCCCGCAGTTCGGGCTCCACCAGGTCCATCAGCCCCTGCGGATCGAGGTCGGTGCCCGCCCCCTCGATCGTCTCCCACACTCTCTCCCGCCACTCCCGGCGGCTTCCCCCGTTTTTGTCCCCCATGAAGTACCTGTACCGACGGGCGCCCGGCGCGGGAACCCGAGCCACCGCTCCAGTACGGTCACCGACGTCACAGACCTGTCACTTGAGGAGGCCCTTGTCCTCCAGGTACGTACGCCCCACGTCCTCCGGCAGCCGTCGCCAGCTGTCGACCTGCTGGTTCATGGACGCCAGATCGGCGGTCGTGAGTACGTCGTTGAGCCTGTCCAGCGCCCCGGTCACGCCCCTGCTGCCCGCTCGGGAGCGGTTCACGACGGGCACGATGTAGTCGGCGTTCTGCAGATGCTTGTCGTCCGCGAGCAGGACGAGTCCGAACTCGTCGAGCGTCGCGTCCGTCGTGGTGGTGAGCACCATCTGGTCCTGGCCGTTCTGCACGGCCCGTTTCGCCTGCGTAGTACCGACGCCCTTCGGGTCCACTCCGGTGATGTCGATGCCGTACGTCTTCTTCAACCCCGGTTGGCAGTAAGGGCGTTGTACGCACTCGTCGCCCGCCGCGAGCCGCACCTCAAGGCCGGACCTGCCGAGGTCGCTCAGGGTCTTGAGGTCGTGCTGCCGGGCGTACTCTCCGGTCACGGCGAAGGCGTTCTGGTCGACCGCCCGGCCGGGATCGAGGACGGTGAGTCCGCGCGGGGTGGCGAGCTTGCGCAGCGCGGTCATCGTGGCCTTCAGGTCGGGTGAGCCGACGGCCGGGGCGTCCGCGCCGTTGGTCTTGGCGTTGAGCCAGTCGGCGAAGGTCGCCGCGTACTCGGCGACGACGTCGATCTGCCCCGACTCCAGGGCGGGTTCGTACAGTTCGCGGTTGGTGACGGTGAGCGTCGACGTCTTGTAGCCGGCCTCGTTCAGCAGCAGCCCGTACATGGTGGCGAGCAGATCGCTCTCGGTGAAGCCGGCCGAGCCGATGGTCAGATGCTTGCTGTCGCCGGGCGGCTCGGTGACCTCGCCCTGAGTCTCCAGCGACGGACCGGAGGCGCAGCCGGTCAGCAGGAGCAGGCCCGCGAGGGCTGCACGCCGTCTCATCGGGCGCCCCTCTTGGGTCCCAGTCGCTCGGCCACCTCGAAGACCCCTTCGACGAGCAGCGCGAAGACGGCCACGAGGACGGCTCCGGCGACGACCTGGGGCGTACTCGCGAGGTTGAACCCGGCGGTGATGATCCGTCCGAGGCCGCCGCCGCCCGCGAGCGCGGCGATCGTGGCGGTGGCGACGAGCTGGACGGCCGCGATGCGCACCCCGTTGAGGATCATCGGCATCGCGAGCGGCACCTCGACCTGCCACAGCATCTGCCGCCCGGTCATCCCCCATCCCGCGCGAGGCCCGCACGACGTCACGGTCGACCTCGCGCATTCCGACGTACGCGTTGGTGAGGAGCGGTGGCACGGCGAACAGGACGAGCGCGACGACCGTCGGGCCCTCGCCCCACTTGCCGATGGGGGTGAGGAGCAGCAGGACCAGGACGGCGAAGGTGGGGATCGCGCGGCCGACGTTGGAGATGTTGACGGCGAGTGCGCCGCCCTTGCCGAGGTGGCCGAGGACGAGGGCGACCGGCAGCGCGATCAGACAGCTGATGACGAGGCAGACCACGGTCAGCACGAGGTGCTGGGCGAGCCGGTGCCAGACGCCGGCGTCGCCCGCCCAGTTCGCGGAGTCGGTGAGCCAGTCCCAGGCGTCGGCCAGTGTGTTCACGCCCTGGCCGCCCGGGTCCACGGGGTGATCAGCCACTGCACACCGAGCAGCAGCAGATCGGCGGCGACGGCGATGACGACGCACAGCACGGACGCGGTGAGGACCTGCGCCTTGAAGAAGGTGTTCATGCCCGAGTAGATGAGGTTGCCGAGCCCTCCGTAGCCGACGATCGCGCCGACCGTGGCCAGCGACACCGCCGAGACGGTGGCGATCCGCAGCCCGGCCATGGCGGCGGGCAGGGCGAGCGGCAGTTCCACGGTGAGCAGCAGCCGGATGGGTCCGTATCCCATGCCGCGGGCCGCCTGCCGGGTCTCCTCGGGCACGGCGCGCAGTCCGGCCAGGATGTTCCGTACGAGCAGGGTCAGCGAGTACAGGACGAGACCGGCGACGACGAGGGCCGCCGACAGTCCGTAGACCGGCAGGAGCAGCGAGAACATGGCGAGCGAGGGGATCGTGTAGAGGATCGTCGTCAGGGCGAGCACCGGGCCCGCCGCCCAGCCCCAGCGGCGCGCCAGCACGGCCAGCGGTACAGCGAGGGCAAGCCCGATGAGGACGGAGAGCGCCGTCAGTTGGAGGTGCTGGCCGACCGCGTCGAGGAGGATGTGGCGGCGGGTGGTGAGGTATTCGCCGCAGATCCACTCGTTGCGCGCGAGGCAGTCGTCCGGGGGCGCGGTCACGGGTCCATTCCAGCCGGGAGGGCGCCGGGTGGCGCGTATTGATCCCCCGTACGGGGGGCGTTGAACGGGCTTCGTGTGATCCGCGTACTTCAGGGGCAGCGGGCCCGACCCGTCTGCCGTGCTAGGAGGACCCGACCCATGACCGCACACCGCACCGCCGCCCTCCTCGGGACGGCACCGCTCCTGCTCGCGGTGTGGGCCGCCGGGCCCGCCGCCGCGCACGGTGCGCCGACGGACCCCGTGAGCCGGGTGGTGGCCTGCTCCCCCGGAGCGCAGCAGGCGCAGTCGGCGGCGTGCCGGGCGGCTGCCTCCTCCGGCATCGCGGCCTTCGACAATCTGCGTCTCGCGGGCGTCAACGGCCGGGACCGCCAGGTCGTCCCCGACGGCAAGCTGTGCAGCGGAGGGATCGCCGCCTACCGGGGCCTGGACCTGGCCCGCGCAGACTGGCCGTCGACCAGACTGACCGGCGGGGCGAACATGACGCTCACCTACCGGTCGACGATTCCGCACACGGGTTCGTTCAAGCTGTTCCTGACCAAGGAGGGCTACGACCCGACGAAGCCCCTCACCTGGTCCGACCTGCCGTCGCAGCCCTTCGCCACGGCGACCGACCCGGCGCTCGTGAACGGCGCCTACCGGATCAAGGCCAAGCTGCCGTCCGACCGCACCGGACGCCATCTCCTCTACACGATCTGGCAGAACACGAGCACGCCGGACACGTACTACTCCTGCTCGGACGTGGTCTTCCCCGCGGCGAAGGAGAACGCGGGCGCCGGGGCAGGCGGGTCCGCGACGGAGAAGCCCGCGGCGACACCGACGAAGGCCGCCCCCACCAAGGCCGCGGCTACTCCCACACCGGCGGAGTCCTCGGCCGAGGCCACCAGTGCGCCCGTGGAACCGTCGGTCACCGTGACCGACGCGGCCGGCGAGGCAGTCTCCTCGCCCGACTCCGACGACGACAGCCAGGCACTGGCCCTGCCTCTCGTCGCGGGAGGGGCGGCCGGACTGCTGATCACGGCGGGCGCTGCGTTCACCCTGCGCCGCCGCCGGTGAGCAGCTCGGAAACCGTGACTGATAGCCTGCGCGTTCTTTAGTTATAAAAAGGAACCATCGCGTGGGAGACGTACGTGCGGACCTGGCGGAGTTGTCTGGAATCGGCAGGAGCGCACCAGGGCGCTCTGCGTGACGACTACATGAAGGTCGCGCGTTTCATGCAGCGGCGCGAGCCGGCCGGCTATCTGGCGGTGCGCCTGCTGGTGCCCGCCTCCCATCAGCCCCATGTGCTGGCCGGGTACGCGTTCGCGGCGTTCACCGACGACGTCTGCGACCGGGGAACGGTCCAGGAACGCACACGGCACTACGACGCGTGGGCCGAGCAGGTGCGTACGGCACTGAGTACGGGAGACGCCACGCATCCCCTGCTGCGGGCGTTCCTGCACACCGCGGCGGAGCGTGAACTGCCGCGCCGCTGGGTCGACTCGTACCTGGAGGGCGCGCGGATCGACCTCGACTTCGGCGGGTTCGAGACCGAGGCCGACTACCAGCGCTATGTGGAGCAGCTCACCTGGCCGTTCCTGATGATCACGTCGGGGCTGGCCCATCTCGGGGGCGGGAGCGCCGAGTTCGCCGCCTCCTGCCGGCTGTTCGCCGACGCCGCGCAGCGCACGGACATCCTCACCGACCTGTCGGAGGACCTGCGCGGCGGGCGGCTGTATCTGCCCCTCAGCGATCTCGACCGGCACGGCATCACGCGCGCCGACCTCGAGAAGGGCCGCGACCTGCCCGGAGTCCGCGCGCTGGTCGCCGCCACCGTCGAGGCCGCGCGCACCACGCTCCACGAGGCCACCGTGCTCCTGGAGCACTGCTCCGAGGAGCACCGGCGGCTGATGCGTTTCATCCTCGACCTGCACCACCAGCGACTGGCATCGGTGACGGCCCGCGGCGCCTCGGTCGCCCGCCGTCCGGTACGGGACCGTCCGGTGGCGTGCCTTCGGCTGCTGGCCGGGCGTCCGGCACGGCATCCGGTCCGCGCCACTGGATGAGGCGGCCCGGGGCGAGCGGACGCGGGCCGTGCCCGGTCAACCCGGGCCCGGGGCGTCGGGCGGCGGCCCGTCGCGCTGGTCCGGCGTCTGGTCGCGGGCGGCGGGCGCCAGCGGTTCTCCGCTCAGTTCATGGCTCCACAGCACATCGCTGACGCGCTTCACCGCGGCCGTCAGGTGGCGGCGATAGGTGCTGAAGGACATGCCGAGTCGTCTGGCCACCGCTTCCTGGGTGGGCGCGGCCTTGCTGTACGTGGTCGTGACGACGCGGTGTCGTTTCTCCCCGCCGCGCTCCGCCAGGACGGTGTCGATGGCGCTCAGCAGGACGTCGTGGAGGCTCTGGCCGTGCGCCGCGACGAGGCGGCTGCGGCTGAGGGGGTTGGCCGCGAGCTCGTTGGGCCACCACAGGGCGCGCAGGGCGTCCCGTACCGCGGTGTCGAACTCCCGCCGGGACAGCACGACATGGTCCGTGCCTTCCCGCGGCGTCCCGCGCGAGGCCGAAGGCGCCAACTCACAGGTGGCGTCGACGAGATGGGTGCCGGTATCGACATCGATCCCGGCACCGGCCAGCAGGGCCTTGTTCTTCTCCACCATCCAGGCCAGGGCGGGCCGGGTACGCCAGTCGTGGGCGAACAGCCGGTATCCGTGGTCGCCGACGACGGGTCTGGCGTCGGTCGGCAGCATGTCGCTGCGTTCGAGATAGTCGTCCCAGAAGCCGTCGTCCCGCATCACGACGAACGACCACGCGAGATCGTCGGACCGGACTATCTCCCCGATCACACGCCACTGGACCAGGTTCATGGCGGCCGAAGGACGCTGGTACGCCTGCGGGTTCACATGAAAACGCGCTACGGCCACGCGCTCCCCCGCTCGCAGCGGCTCGGCCGTACGCACATGGGCCCAGGCGGCGGCCACCACCGGATCGACGTCCTGGCCCTCCAGCTCGGTGAGTTGCAGCCAGGCGGAGAAGGCAACGATGTCATCGGTACTGGTCGACCGGTAGACGACGAACGCTTCCGGCTGCCGGTCCAGCCAGAGCCGGGCGAGCGCGGCGGACTCGGGGCCCTCCGTCTCGTGGACCAGTTCCACCACGCGTTTCTCGTCGGCGGGAGTGCAGGGGAGTTCCCGCACCTGGCCGTAGGAGTCCCACTCGAAGGCCTTCGCGAGATGGCCGAGGGTCCGGTGCAGGTACACCAGCGCCTGCATCGCCGGGAGCATCTGCGCGGCGGACGCCTCCCTGACACGGCCGAGCAGATACTCGTACATCCGTCGGCGCAGGGCGGCGAATCCGTCCGGGTCGCGCCAGCGCAGGTCGGCTGCCAGTACCTCGCGCACCACGTCGTGCGGGAAGAGCCCTGCCGCGGTGGATTCGATGAAGGGCTGGGTGCGCAGCCAGGCGAACAGTTCAGGGGCGCGCTCGCCCATCATCGCCCGCAGGAGGGCCTCGGAGGTGACGTCGGCCTGGGCGCAGACCTCCAGCGCGGTGCGGTGTGCGGGGCTCGGCGGATCGCCGACGAGCCGGGGCAGCAGTGTCGCGATCACGTCCCGGCCGGGTGCCCAGTCGGCCGCCCTGGCCGTACCGTCCGCGTCCTGCCGCACGACGACCGCCGCGGCCAGGGACAGGGCCAGCGGATTGCCGCCGGTGAAGGACAGCAGCGCGTGGTGCGCCCCGTCCGGGACGCCGCGTACCCGCAGGAAGGTGGCGGCGTCGCCCCGGGCCAGGTTCCGGAGCGGTACGACGTGCATCAGGTCGGCCCATCCCGGGTCGGCGACCCAGCGCGGATCGGGGGCCGAGCGCCCGGCGACCACCGCGAGCGTGCCCAGCGGCAGCCGCGGCAGGAAGTGTTCCCACAACCAGTGCTCCAGGCCCTGGCAGTGCTCGAAGGCATCGACCAGGAGCACCGATCCGGGCTCGCCGATCGCCTTTCCCGCGGCCCGCTCGAAGTCGTCGGGCGTCGCCGGAACCGTACGGCCGTCGATCTCGACGACCAGCCGTCCCGCCTCCCGCGCTTCGAGTGCGAACCGCCTGAGCAGCGTGGACTTGCCGATTCCGCCGGGCCCGTGCAGGTACAGCACCGGAGAACCGTGCGGGTCCCCCGCCAACGCGGACCGGAACATCGCCCGTTCCGCCGCCCGCCCGACGAACGCCCGGTCCCGCGCCGCGACCACGAGGTCGCCTAACGAGCCGCCGTCCCCCATACCCCTGAGCCCCTCATGAACCGAACCGAATCTTTCATGACCGGTCACATTACGTCGTTCGCCGCAAGGCAGTTGAAGGGTTGGGGCGCGCGTCGCCACGAGTTTGGTTCACGGCCGGAGGGGGGCCGGTTCCGTCATGTCCTGGGTGCCGATGACGGACAGGAGCCGCAGTTGCTCGGCGGCATGGCTGCCCGGCGGGGCCGTGAACCAGAGGAGGCGCTGGCGGCCGTCCTCGCTGAAGAGGGTGAGGCATTCGACCTCGATGACGCCGAGCCCGGGGTGGACGATGCGTTTGTGGTCGTTCCTGCGCAGGCCCACGTCGTGGGTGTCCCACAGCTCGGTGAACTCCGTACTGCGCAGGCGTAGTTCGCGGATCATTCGCGTCACCTCGGCGTCGCGGCCCCGTCGGGCGGCGACCACCTGCAGGTCCGCCACGAAGGCCCGGGACTGGCGGGGATGGTCCGGGGCCGGATAGAGGGAGCGGGCCGCGGGGTCGGTGAACCAGCGGTAGACGAAGCTGGCCGCAGGTCCGCGGACGGCCGGAGGGCGGCCGATCAGCGCAGCCGCCGCCTCGTTCTGGACCAGCGTCTCGTGGAGGTCGGTGATGACCTGCGCGGGTGTACCGGTGAGCTGGTCGAGGAGACGGAGGAGCGCCGGCTGGACATGGGCGGCGGGGCCGTGCGCGGCCGGGGGTACTCGCCGGTCCGCGAGGTGGTAGAGGTGGTCGCGCTCGTCGCCGGCCAGTCGCAGAGCGCGGGCGAGAGCGGCCAGGGTCTGCTCCGAGGGCTGGGCGCCGCGCCCCTGCTCCAGTTCGGTGTAGTAGTCCGCCGACAGGCCGGCCAGCTGGGCGACCTCCTCGCGGCGCAGTCCCGGTACGCGCCTGCGGGGGCCGACCGGCAGCCCCACATCACCCGGCTTCACACGGTCGCGCCGGGACCTCAGGAATGCCGCCAGTTCGGGAAAGGTCACCCCACCATCCTCACTCGCGTACGTGTCCGGAGCCAGGGGATGCCGACCCCAGGGTGGAGACAGCCCTGGTTAACGCGGGAAGAGCCGCCGATGGTGGGTCTCGGGGCGCCCCGCAGAAACGGTCGCGGAACAGCGCTCACCGATACCTCAGCACCTCAGCACCTCAGCACCTCAGCAAGGAGCCATCGCCATCATGCCCATTCCGAATGCCCACCCCCGCGTCGCCGTCGTCACCGGTGGCTCACGCGGAATCGGCCGCCGGGCCGTGGCACGCCTGGCGTCCGACGGGTTCGCGGTCGTGGCCGGCTACTCGGGCAACGCGGACCTCGCCGAAGCCGCGGTCAAGGAGGTCACCGCGGCCGGCGGCCGGGCCATCGCCGTACGCGGGGACGTCGCCGACGAGAACGACATGTCCGCGCTGTTCGACCTGGCCGAGTCCACGTACGGCGGGGTCGACGTGGTCGTCCACGCGGCGGGCCGGGCCCACACGGCGGCCGTCGTCGACCTGGACCTGGCGGAGCTGGACGCGCTGCACCGCACCAACATCCGCGGCACGTTCGTCGTCGCCCAGCAGGCCGCCCGGCGGATCCGGCCGGGCGGCACGATCATCACCTTCTCCACGTCCGTCGTCGGTCTCGCGTTTCCCACGTACGGGGCCTACAGCGCGAGCAAGGGGGCGGTGGAGGCGCTGACGATGATCCTCGCCCGCGAGCTGCGCGGCCGGGACGTGACGGTGAACGCCGTCGCCCCCGGTCCCACCGCGACCGATTTGTTCCTCGACGGCAAGGACGAGGAGACCATCGCCCGGCTGGCCGCGCAGCCTCCGCTGGAGCGCCTCGGCACCCCTTCAGACATCGCCGAGACGGTCGCGTTCCTCGTCTCCCCGGCCGGCCGCTGGATCAACGGACAGGTCGTCCGGGCCAACGGCGGCATCGTCTGACGGCCGCCCCACCGGCTCCACCAACAGCAGTCAGCAATCACCAGCAATCATTAGCAATCATTAGCAATCACAGGAATGAGATCGAACATGCCGTTCGCGAACTTCAAGGTGCCCGCCGACACCCTCACCGAGAAGCAGAAGGAGCAGATCATCACCCGCACCACCGAGCTCTACGTCGAGATCTACGGCGAACGCGCCCGCGCCACCACCCTCGTACTGGTCGAGGAGGTCACCGACGGCGGATGGGGAATCGGCGGCGAGGTACTGACGCTCGCGAAGCTCCAGGCGCCGGCGCGGGACTGATCTCCGCGCCGGCACCACATCACTCGGCACCGCGTTCGGCGCCACATCGGCACCGCGTCGAGGTGAGTCTCAGGAACCGGTCGCCGCTGCCGCGGCCCGTCCCGCCGTGCGGCCGGAGAACAGGCAGCCGCCGAGGAACGTGCCCTCCAGGGAGCGGTATCCGTGGACGCCGCCTCCGCCGAATCCCGACACCTCTCCGGCCGCGTACAGACCCGGTACTGCTTCTCCGGCCGCGTTCAGGACGCGGCCGGAGAGGTCGGTCTGGAGGCCGCCGAGGGTCTTGCGGGTGAGGATGTTGAGGCGCACGGCAATCAGCGGCCCGGCACTGCTGTCCATGATCTTGTGGGCGGCGGCCGTGCGGCTGAGGGTGTCCCCCGGGTAGGAGAGGGCGTTGCGGATGCCCATGACCTGGGCGTCCTTGGAGTAGGGGTTGTCCATCTCCCGGTCGCGGGCGTCGATCTGCCGCTGGAGGTCGTTCAGGTCGATCAGGCCGTCCCCGGTCAACTTGTTCATCCCGCGGACGAGTTCGGACAGTGTCGTGGCGACGACGAAGTCCACGCCGTTCTTCTTGAACTTCTCGATCGGCTCCGGGGTCTGCCAGATGCGCGAGAGGAGCATCCAGATGTTCTTCTCGGTGAGGTCCGGGTTCTGCTCGGAGCCGGAGAGCGCGAACTCCTTGGCGATGATCTTCTGGGTGGTCACGAACCAGGAGTAGTCGTACCCGGTGTCGGTGATCGACTTGAGCGTGTGGAGCGTGTCGTAGCCGGGCATGTCGGGTGCGCTGAAGCGCTTGCCGGTGGCGTCGAACCACATGGACGACGGGCCTGGCAGGATGCGGATGCCGTGGCCCGGCCAGATCGGGTCGTAGTTCCTGAGGCCCTCGGTGTAGTGCCACATGCGGTCCGGGTTGACGATCCGGCCGCCCGCCTTCTCGGTGATCGCGAGCATGCGGCCGTCCACGTGGGCGGGCACGCCGGTGATCATGGTCTTCGGCGGGGTTCCGAGCCGGGCCGGCCAGTTCTGGCGTACGAGTTCGTGGTTGGCGCCGATACCGCCGGAGGTGACGATCACGACCGGGGCACGCAGCTCGAACTCGCCGACGACCGTACGGGAGCTGGGCTTGCCGCGGGCGGCGCTGCTCGGCTCCAGGATCGCGCCGCGTACGCCGGTGACGGCGCCGCCCGTGGTCACGAGAGCGTCGACGCGGTGCCGGAACTTGAAGGTCACCTTGTTGGCCTCGACCGCGGCGCGCACCTTCTTCTCGAACGGCTCGACGACCGCCGGTCCCGTGCCCCAGGTGACGTGGAAGCGAGGCACGGAGTTGCCGTGTCCGTCCGCGAGACCGCCGCCCCGCTCGGCCCAGCCGACGATCGGGAACCACTGCACCCCGAGGCCGGCGAGCCAGGAGCGCTTCTCACCGGAGGCGAAGTCCACGTACGCCTCGGCCCACTTGTAGGCCCAGTGGTCCTGGCCCTTCGGGTCGGTGATGCCGCGGTCGAAGCCGGCCGTGCCCAGCCAGTCCTGCCAGGCCAGCTCCTTGGTGTCCTTGATGCCCATGAGTCTCTGCTCGTCGGAGTTGACGAGGAACAGACCGCCGAAGGACCAGAACGCCTGTCCGCCGAGGTTCGACTCCGGTTCCTGGTCCAGGAGCAGTACCTTGCGGCCCGCCGCGGCCAGTTCCGCCGTGGCGACCAGCCCGGCGAGCCCTCCGCCGACGACGATCGCGTCCGCGTCCGACGCCGAGGCGGCGAAGGCGGATCCGGCCGACTGGGCCAGGGCGGCGCCGGCGAGCGTGCCGCCCGCCACCGTCAGGGCACGGCGGCGCGTGATGGCAGCCGTGGCTGCTGAATTCTCCATGGGGTGCCTTCCGGAGGAGGTGCGGAGGGGGCGGGAGACGCCAAAGATGCCGCTGCGACGGCAGGGTGTTACCGACGGTAGCCCAAGTGATCGCACGCGCGCCAGAGCGGTGCAGCGTGAACTCCCCCTGGAGTCAGGGACGTTGGCCGCACCCGGCCGTCCCCCTCCGCCCGCGGGCGCCCGCCCCGCTCGACGACCAGGGCGAACAGCGCCTCGCCCGCGCGATCACCCTCACCATCCGCGACACTCGTCGGCACACCGTCAGCCACTTGAGCGCCGTGCTGTTGCCGGTGCCGATCGCGGCGGTAAGTCTGGATCCGAAGGCGGCACACCGGTGGCGACAAGGAGACCGTCGATGACGACTTGGCCGAATGACGAACTCGCCCGGATCGAGCACGCCGAGGAGCTGCGCGTCGTCTCCCTGCGGCGCGACGGATCGCCGGGCAGCTGGCGGACCATCTGGGTCGTCCGCGTCGGCGACGACCTCTGCGTACGGTCCGTCAACGGGCCGACGGCCGCCTGGTACCGGGGCACCCGTGCCCGACTGCAGGGCCGTATCCAGGGCGGCGGCGTGGACAAGGACGTGACCTTCGTCGACGCCGATCCCGCCCTCAACGACCAGGTCGACGCCGCCTACCGCGCCAAGTACGGCCACTACGCCGCGAACATCATCAAGGCCATCACCGGCCCCGAGGCGAACTCCACCACGATGCGGCTCGTCCCCCGCCCGGCGGAGTCCGCCGCCTGAGCCGCGGAGTACGCCGCCCGGGTCGCCGACCTGTCGGTCAGGAGTCGAGGTCGTCGGCGTAGTGCCGGAACCCGTGCCGGTCCTGGTGGATCCCCCACAAGGTGTCCGCGAGCACGGCCGGGTCCTTCCTGTGGTGTCCGGCGATGATCGCGCCGGGGACGATCAGCTGGGCGACATGGATGCCCTCGCCGCCGAGCGCGTCGTGCAGCAGATGGCCGTACGCGCTCTCCGCGGCGAAGGCGATGGACGTACCGGCGCGGTCGGGGTGGGGGACGACCGCGGTGCCGCCGTTGACGAAGAGGACCGTGCCGCGGCCCAGGGCGCGCATACCGGGGAGCACCTGCTGTACGGCGACGACGGGCCCGTAGACGGAGAACTCCACCGGGCCGGTGAGGTCGGCGTGGGTGGTGTCCAGGACCGGCAGCATGAAGTCCCGGTGCGGGACAGGGCTGTACTGCAGGACCTCGACCGGCCCCAGCGTCGCGTTCGCCGCGTCGAGGGCGGCGGCGAGGGCCTTCGGGTCCCGTACGTCGGCGGCGAAGCCCCGGGCCGTGACGCCCTCTCGGCCCAGTTCGGCGGCGAGGGCGTTCGTCCGCTCGTGGTCGCGGGCGATGAGCGCGACGCCGAACCCTTCGCGCCCGAAGCGCCGCGCGACGGCCGCTCCCAGTCCGGGGCCGGCTCCGATGATGGCGATGCTGGTCATGGTCTTCCTCGATCTCCGGGGTCGGTTCGGCTCGGGGGCGTCACTCCTGCTCAACGCCCGGTGAACCGCCGGCCGGAGCCGTCGTCGGCCTTGCGGTGCAGCAGCGCCGAGAGGTGGTGCTGCAAGGACTGGCCGACCGCTTCCAGGTCGTGGTCGAACGTGAGCGTGTCGTCGTCGGTCAGGGTGTAACGGCGGCGGGTGGCGTCGACCTTCTTGGCGGTGGGGGCGAGAGCCACCTGGTGGGTGGAGAGGTCGACCGTCTTGTCGGCCGCGTGGCCGACCATGATCTCGGCGATGCCGGTGGGCTGGGTGATGAGTGCCTCCACCCGGCCGTCGGGCTGCAGTCGCCACCAGCCGCTCTCCCGGGCCGACGGGCGCAGCGGGGCGTCGTCGGCGTCGAGGAGCCAGGCCCTGGCCTCGTAACGCAGGAAGGGGCGGCCGTCATGACTGAAGGTCACCTCCTGCGCGTACGCGAAGTCGCTGGTGAGCGTCGGGTACTCGCCCTGGCCCCGGCCGTGCCAGGACCCCAGGAGGCCGAGGACCGGTTCGAGCAGCGCGTGCGGCGTCGGCGTCCCGTCCGGCTGGTGGCCGTCGGGGTACGGGTGCTCGGGTGCGGGGTCGAACACGGTGCGCGCTCCTGGGGTCGGTGCCGGTTCCGGTGCCGACCGGAAGCCTAGGCGGTAGACCCGCTCGGCGCCCTGGAAGCGGTGGCCCGAACACGCCGGGGTGGGCGCGAACGCGGCGGGGTGGACGCCGTTGGCACGACGCCCACCCCTACCTACTTCTACTTCTACTTACCTACCGCCGACTGGACCGCTGTCCGGGGTCAGCTGCACCTGCGTCCGGAGTTGATGCACTGGACCATCTTGTTCTGCACCTTCTTGTCGAACACGTTGATGAAGTCACCGTGGTCCGTGATCGGCTTGTGCGCCTGCTCGGGGAACCCGTCCAGGGAGAAGAACGGCCGGGTCTTCCCGTTGTCCTTCAGGCTGGGCGCGTCCACGTCGTACACGAGCCGCTGGACCAGCTGCGGGATGGCCTTGAAGCCGGCCGGGCAGTTGCCCTGGGCGTCCGCGAAGGCCACGTGCGTACGGTGGTTGGCGCTGTCGATGTTGGTGCCGTCCCAGCAGCTCTGGAACTTGAAGGTGCGCACCACGTCCCGGCCCGACGGGCAGAGGGGGTACTTGTCCTTCAGCTGCACCTTGTTCTCGAAGCCCGTGCAGCTCCAGGAGGCGTTGGCGTTGCCCGGGCCGTTCGTGAACGCCTTGGCGTCACCGGTGATGATGCGCAGGAGCTGCGGCATCGCCACGACCTTGCCGCGCGGGCTGCCCACGAAGTCCAGCGTGGCCTGCTTGGCGGTCAGGATGCGGCCGGTGTTGCCCTCGGCCCCACCGCCCAGCCGGTCGGCGTCGAATTCCTTGGTGCCGTCCTGGAGGCGCAGCACCGGCCAGTAGTAGGACGACTTGTCGCCCTTGTTCTTGCAGCTGGTGTTGGCCTTGAGGAAGTCCTGGTCGCTGGTGAAGGCGTCGTTGTCCTGGCTGCCCACGTAGTCGTGCACGTGGTGGGCGCCGTTGGTGACACCGGGGGCGACGATGACGTTGTCGCTGTTGTACAGCTTGTTGGCGTTCACCCCGCACTTGGTGACGAAGGTGCCCTTGGACGCCTTCGACGACTTGCGCGGCGTGCTCACGTTGGCCTTGACCTTGGTGATGTCCACGAAGTCGGCGGCGACGGGCCCGTTGCCCGCGGCGGGCTGGCCGGCGGCCGGCGCTCCTGAAGCGGGCTGACCCGAAGCCGGCTGACCGGAGGCGGGCTGGCCCGAGGGCTGACCGGCGGCGGGCTGGTTGCCCGTGGAGCGCAACGTACAGGGCGCCAGCGCCTCAAGGCCCTGCGGCTTGGTGCCCACACGGCCGATGGCGATGACGATCCGGTCGATCGTGGCCTTCCGCTTGTCCTTCAGCGGGTTCACGATCGCGTTCTGCGCGAAGTTGGCGTCCTGCTGGATCGCCTGCTGGGAGGTGGAGAGGCGCTGGTAGGCCTCGGACACCTGCTTGTCGAGCAGGGCAAGCTCCCTGTCGACCTGGGTTCGGGCCTTGTCGGGCACCGCCTTCAACTGCTGGCCGACGTCGGGGCAGTCGATCGTGGAGGTTCCGGCCGCCAACGCCTGGTTCTGGGCCGTGCCCTTCGCTGCGCCGGTTTCATCGGCAGAGGCGTAGATGTTGGCCGCGACGAGTCCGCCGGCCCCCATGGCCAGTGCCGCCGCAGCGCCCACCACCCGAACGGTGGTCTTCGACTTCTTCCGCGTGTTGCGTCTCATCAGGCCTCTCTGAACATCCTCGGAACCGGCGGGACTTCCGGTGTGGGCGAAGCTCTCCCTTGATACGGATGTGGTCACAGGATGTTCACTGGATTCTCAGATTCATAGTTTCCTCCACCCGCAATCCGGGCATAGGAGCCGGACTCGGGCGCCGGAACGGTCACTTTCTCCGCGAGGGATCTACGAACTTCACGCGTTCGCCGCCCGCGAAGGGCGGGGCATCTGCCGGCGGAAAACCGGCAGAAGGGACGTGACGGCCCGTCCGGTGCACCAGGGGCCACCCAAGAGCCGGGGCCGGCACGGGAGTTGAGGCGGTTGGCCTCGTGCGTGCGGCTAAACGGGAGGACCTGGCAGTGCACAACGACTTCGCCCCGCTCACACCGGTGAGCGGGGCGAAGTCATGGGGAAGGCGGCTGGTTCAGGCCACCGTGCCGGTCGGTCGGTTCGTCAGGGCAGGGTCCATTTCTGGTTGGCGTTGGCGTGGCAGGTCCACAGATGGACCGGGGTTCCGTCGTTCCAGGTGCCGCCCGAGGCGTCCAGGCACTTGCCGGACTGCGGATTGCGGACCGTGCCGTCGGAATGGGCCGCCCACGTCTGCGCACCCGAACCGTTGCAGGTCCACAGCTGGATCCTCGTACCGTCCGCGGAGGCCCCCTCGGACACGTCCAGACACTTCCCCAGAGCCCGCACAGTGCCGTCGGCGGAGACCGTCCACTTCTGGGCGGCAGAGGTGTTGCACGTCCAGATCTGCACCTTCGTACCGTCGGCCGTCTGGGCGTTGTCCACGTCCAGGCACTTGCCGTTCACGCCCTTCACCTCACCCGAGCGGGGTCCTGGCTCCTGGCCGCCGGCGTGCTTGACGCGGATGTTGCGGAAGGACACGTCGTCGCCGTCGCCGTGGTTCTGGATGCCGATGTGCCCCTGCCGCAGGCTCCGTACGGGATCGGTGTTGGTGAAGTCGTTGACCTTCCGGCCGTTGAGAAAGATCTCCAACCGCTCGCCGGTGACCCGGAGTTCGTAGGTGTTCCACTCCCCCGGCGGATTCAGCGCCGCGTCCCGTGCGGCGATGTCCGCCGACTTGAAGCCGTAGACGGAGCCCGTCGTGCGGTCGGCGGCGTCGGTGGCGTCGATCTGGATCTCGTAGCCGTTGTTCACCGCCGTCCACGGATCGTCGGAGGCCGGAAAGCCGATGAAGACACCGGAGTTGTCGTCCCCGGCCATCCGCCAGTCGAGCTTGAGGGAGTAATCGCCGGTGAATTCCTGGGCGTTGTACCAGAACAACCCCATCCCGCCCACGGAGGTGAGGGTGCCGTCCGCGAGGCTGAACTGCCCGGGGCCGGCCTGCTTCCAGCCGCTGGTGGACGAGCCGTCGAACAGGGGTGTGTAGCCGGTCTCCGGACGGCAGTCGGCGTCGGTCATCCCGGCGGCCCAGCGGATGCCGCCGAGGAGGTGCCGCCGGAAGGCGGGCTCGGCGTACGACTCTTCGGTGTGCCCGCCGCCGGTGTAGAAGGCCCGGCCGCCCTGGTAGTCCTTGCACCAGGCGATCGGGTGGTCGCCGGACATGTTCCCGCCGGAGTAGCTGGACTCGTCGAGCGAGGCCAGAACTCGGGCGGTGGTACGCGGGTTGGTGCGGTAGTTGTACCACTCGTCGGTGCGCTGCCAACTGCTGCCCAAGTGGGCGGTTGCGTCGTGCGCCCGGTCCTCCACCTCCACCGTGGCGGACTGGATGGCCGGATGCGAGTGGAAGAGCGCGCCTGCCAGGCCCTCGTAGAAGGGCCAGTCGTACTCGGTGTCGGCGGCGGCGTGGATGCCGACGTATCCGCCGCCGCCCTGGACGTAACTCTCGAAGGCCGTCTGCTGGGCGGCGTTCAGCACGTCACCCGTCGTCGACAGAAAGACGACGGACTTGTACTGGGCCAGGTTGCCGGTCGTGAAGGTCCCCGCGTCCTCGGTCGCGTCCACGGTGAAGTTGTTCGCGGTGCCCAGGCCGCGCAGGGCCGTGATGCCCTCGTCGATCGAGGAGTGGCGGAAGCCCGCCGTCTTGGAGAAGACGAGGATCTTGTACGCCGGGTCGGCCGCCGCGAGTGGCCGTGCTTCGGCGGTCACGGAACCGGTGGCCGGCCGGCCCGCCGCTCCGGGCAGCGCCGTGGCCTGCGGGGTCAGACAGAGTGTGGCGCCCACGAACAGGCCGAGGGCCGCTTTCAGGTAAGTACGCATGGTCGGTCTCCTCCCTCCTACGGCAGGGTCCATTTCTGGTTGGCGTTGGCGTGGCAGGTCCACAGATGGACTGCGGTTCCGTCGTTCCAGGTGCCGCCCGAGGCGTCCAGGCACTTGCCGGACTGCGGATTGCGGACCGTGCCGTCGGACTGGGCCGCCCACGTCTGCGCACCCGAACCGTTGCAGGTCCACAACTGGATCCTCGTACCGTCCGCAGAGGCCCCCTCGGACACGTCCAGGCACTTGCCCAGAACCCGCAGGGTGCCGTCACCGGGGACCGTCCACTTCTGGGCGGCAGAGGTGTTGCACGTCCAGATCTGCACCTTGGTGCCGTCAGCCGTCTGGGCGTTGTCCACGTCCAGGCACTTGCCGTTCACGCCCCTCACCTCACCCGAGCGGGTGGTGTCGCCGGAGGTGGTGAAGGAGAACTCGTCCACGTCGAAGAGCGCGCCGCTGCCGCCCTTGAAGACGAGGTGGAGGGAGGTGGAGCCGGTGGGCCGGTTGCTCAGGCCCGCGGTCACGTCCTGGAAGGTCTCCCAGCCGCCGGTCACCGGCACGGTCGCCGTGCCGAGCAGGGTGCCGGTCGGGGATCCGGCGCGGACCTCGATGGTGCCGCCGGCGCCCGCGGAGGAGACCCGGGCGGTGAACTGTGTCGCGTTGCCGAGGGCGTACGGCTGGAAGGAGATCCAGTCGCCGTTCTCGATGTTGCCGACGGTCTTCCCGCCGTGGGCGGGAGCGTGGGAGATGACGTCGACGCCGGCGGAGTTGCCGTAGTGCTCGCCCTGCCGGTGGCTGGGCTGGACGACGTGCTGGTCGTGCGAGGTCAGCGCGGGCTGTCCGCCGGCGCCCTTGTCGGTGTACTCGGCGTCGATCACGCCGAAGATGTTGGCGTTGGGGTCGTGCTCTCCGTCCGCCAGCGTCTGCAGTGTGCCGTTGCAGCCGGTGGTCGAGGTCTGCGGATGGCCGTGGCTGTCGTGCCCGACGATGAAGGTGACCTTCACCTTGGAGCAGTCGATCGTGCCGTCCTCGGGGTCCGTCACCGTCACCTTGAACGGGATCGCGTCGCCGAAGTCGTGGATGCTTCCGTCCAGGGGCAGGTCGAGCTTCACCGTGGGCGCGGTGTTCCCCACCGTGATCTGCACGGAGGCCGTCGCGGACTTGCCGGTCGTGTCCGTGACTTTCAGCGTGGCTGTGTACTGGCCGTTGGCCGTATAGGTGTGGGAGGGGTTGGCGGCGGTGGAGGTGGCGCCGTCGCCGAAGGTCCAGGCGTGGCTCAGGGCGTCGCCGTCCGGGTCGGTGCTGCCGGCCGAGGAGAACGAGACGGCCAGGGGCGCCTTGCCCGAGGTGACGTCGGCCTTCGCCTGTGCGGTCGGGGCGAGCCCGTCGGTGACGTGCTCGATGCGGTACAGGGCGGAGTTCTCGTCGCCGCTGAAGTAGCCGGTGCCGTAGTCGAGGACGTACAGGGCGCCGTCGGGGCCGAAGGCCATGTCCATCACCTGGGTGCCGCTCCAGGGGAAGGCGTTGATGGACTGCACGGTGCCGTCGGTGCCGGACTCGATGCGCTTGATCCAGCGGCGGCCGAACTCCCCGGCGAAGTAGTCGCCGTCGTACTCCTGCGGGAACTTCACCTCGGAGGTGGAGGTGGCGTCGTAGCGGTAGACCGGGCCGCCCATCGGGGACTCCGAGCCGTTGCCGAACTCCGGTACGGATCCGCCGTCGTAGGGGATCCAGGCGGGCTGGACGGGAGGCAGGCCGGTGAGGCCGGTGTTGTTCGGCGAACTGTTCGTGGGCGCCGAGCAGTTGAAGGCGGACCCGGAGGCGCCGGTGGCGAAGTTGTAGTCGATGTAGGCGTCGTTGTCGCCGGTGCAGTACGGCCAGCCGTAGTTGCCTGCCTTGGTGATCCGGTTGAACTCCACCTGCCCGCCGGGGCCGCGCGTGGGGCTGGCGGTGCCTGCGTCGGGGCCGTAGTCGCCGAGGTAGACGATGCCCGTGGGCTTGTCGACGCTCATGCGGAAGGGGTTGCGGAAGCCCATCGCGTAGATCTCGGGACGGGTTTTCGCGGTGCCGGGCGCGAAGAGGTTGCCGCTCGGGATCGCGTACGACCCGTCGGCGTTGACCTTGATCCGCAGGACCTTGCCGCGCAGGTCGTTGGTGTTGGCCGAGGAACGCTGGGCGTCGAAGGCGGGGTTGCGGGTGGGGCGCTCGTCGATCGGGGTGTAGCTGTCGGAGGCGAACGGGTTGGTGTCGTCGCCGGTGGACAGGTACAGGTTTCCGGCCGCGTCGAAATCGATGTCGCCGCCCACGTGGCAGCAGATGCCACGGGAGGCAGGCACGTCGAGGATCTTCTTCTCGCTGCCGAGGTCCAGGGTGCCGTCGGTCTTCAGCACGAACCGGGACAGCCGGTTGACCCCGTCGAAGGGGGCGAAGTCGGAGGCCGTGCCGTCGGCCGGGGCGTCACCGGCCGGAGTGCTGAGCTTGGGGGCGTAGTAGAGGTAGACGGACCGGTTGGACGCGAAGCCGGGGTCCACGGCGACGCCTTGCAGGCCTTCCTCGTCGTGGCTGTACACATCCAGCTTGCCCGCGACGGCGGTGGTGCCCGCGGCGTTCGTGAGCCGGACCGTGCCGTCACGGGAGGTGTGCAGGACCGAGCGGTCCGGCAGCACCGCCAGGGTCATCGGCTCGCCCGTCTCGGCCACACCCTTGGCGAGTGTGACCTGCTGGTACTCGACGGCCGCCGCCTTGGTCCCGGCGGCCGGATCCGCCGGGCGGGCGGCGGCCTGGGGCAGGGGCAGCAGGCAGCCGATGGCGCAGGCCACGGCGGTCAGCAGGTAGCGGATACGTCTGTTTCCGAGCGGTTTGTTGCGCACAGAGGTCTCCCAAAGTGGGGTGGGATGACGGCAGCCCTCACCGGGCTGCCAAGCAGTGCACAGGCGCGCGCCGTCGCGCCGTCATGACCGGTTGCGGCTCTATGACCGGTTCATTTCAAGGAAGTTAGCGAGCTTTGTTGAGCTCCGTAACCCCTTTCACTCATGATCTCGATACTTTTTCCAGGTACGGGACAAAGGGCCGCGGCCGACCGCAACATACGAAGTCACAGGCGGCGTAGGGCTGTTGGTCTCGACCAGGGGCGACTCAGAGGGGGTACGTTGCTGGTCATGCTCGCGACGCGTCTCGATCTCGCCCGGATCCGCGCGGCCGGTCGGAACATCGACCCGATCTTCCTGGACACTCCGCTGTACGAGTGCGACGCGTTGGGGCGCGAGCTCGGCTGCACGGTGAGCATCAAGCTGGAGACGGCGAATCCGGTGCGCAGCTTCAAGGCCCGCGGTACGGAACTCGTCGCCGGCCTGCTGACCGGCCAGGGCGGTACGGCCGCGGTGTGCGCCAGTGCCGGAAACCTCGGCCAGGCGCTCGCCTGGTCCGGTCGCCGCCGCGGCCTCGACGTGACGGTCGTGGCGTCACACAAGGCGCCCGCCGCCAAACTCGATCGGATCCGCGCGCTGGGTGCGGAGTTGGAGCTGGTCGACGGCGACTTCGAGATGGCCCGCGAACGGGCCGTGAGCATCGCGCGACGGCGTGGCGTCCGGCTGGTCGAGGACAGCCTCGACATCGAGACCTGCGAGGGCGCGGCGACCATCGGCCTGGAACTGGCCGGCGCGGCCTCCTCCTTCGACGCGGTCCTGATCGCCCTGGGCGGCGGCGCGATGGCCACCGGAGTGGGTTACGTCCTGCAGACCCTTTCGCCGGACGTCGAGGTGATCTGCGTACAGCCCCTCGGCGCACCCGCGATGACCCGCTCCTGGCACGGACGCCGGGTCGTCTCCACCGACTCGACCGACACCATCGCCGACGGCGTCGCCGGGCGGCACCCCATTCCCGCGGTCCTGGACGACCTCCTCGCCGTGGCCGACGACGCCGTCCTGGTCCGCGAGGAGTCCATCGTCACGGGCATGCGGTTGCTCCTGGAGCGCGCGGGCCTGGTCGTCGAACCCTCAGCGGCCCTCGGCATCGCGGCCGTCCTGGAAGACCGTGACCGCTTCGCCGGCCGCCACGTGGCGACCATCATCTGCGGCAGCAACGTCGACCTGGACGCGTACCACCGCTGGGTCCGCACGTGAGCGAGCCGCCGAGATCGGGTGTGCTGATGTCGGGCGTGCCCAGATCGGGTGTGCCGATGTCGGATGCGCCGAGATCAGGGGGCCGATATCGGGTGCGGGAGCTCTGATCCCCGCCCGTGCCGCCACCCCTGTCCACGCGGTTTCACAGCCTGCGGCGCGCCGTGGCGATGGGCAAGGGTGCCACTCCTCCGACGACCGTGTTGCTGACGGTGCCCAGGCCCTGGGCCGTGATGGTGACGGTGTCGCCGGGCTCCAGGGGCGGCGGTTCGAATGTGCCGGCCCGGCCCCAGCGCTCGGCCAGGCACCCTCCGTTGCCGCAGGTCCCGGAGCCGAGGACGTCGCCGGGCCTGACCCAGGTGCCTCGGGAGGCGTACGCGACCATCTCCTCGAAGGTCCAGGCCATGTTGGCGAGGGTGTCCTGACCGATGGTCACGCCGTTGACATCGACGGTGAGTTCGAGATCCAGGAAGCCTTCGGGGTCGCGATGCGGATCGAGTTCGTCGGCGGTGACCAGCCAGGGTCCGAGGGTGGTGGCGGTGTCCTTGCCCTTGGCCGGGCCGAGTTTGACCTTCATCTCCGGGCCCTGCAGATCGCGGGCGGACCAGTCGTTGAGGATCGTGTAGCCGATGATGTGCTCCCGGGCCTGCCCGGGACTCAGATCCCGCCCGGCCCGTCCGATGACAGCGGCGACCTCCAGTTCGAAGTCGAAGCGCCGGCAGCCCGGCGGAACGGGGACGTCGTCGTAGGCGCCGATCATGGCGTACGGGTTGGTGAAGTAGAACGCCGGCTGGGCGTACCACTCCTCGGGCACGGTGTCGCCGAATCCCCGGGCCACTGCGGCCACATGCCCTTCGAAGGTCATGAAATCCCGTACGGTCGGCGGCTGGAGCGGCGGCAGCAGCCGGATCTCGCCGAGCGCCAGGGGCCCTGACCCGGTGAGGGCCCGGTCGCCGGCGGCCCGCAGTTCGCTCTCGCCCGCCTGGATGAGCTCCAGCAGGCCGATGCCAGGGGCGAAGGGGTGGATCCGGTCGCCGGTCACGACTCCCGAACGCTGCTGTCCGTCGTGGAGGAAGGTCGCGTACTTCACGGCCGGACCCCCTCGGGCTCGGCTGTCCGCGCCTCGGGCTTCGGGCCCGCATCGCCGCCACTGGACCTGACTCCCAGGAAGACGGCGGCGATCGCGGCGGCGACCACGCAGGCGACGGCGGTCAGGACGAGTCCCGCGTTGTAGCCGTCGGCCAGCGCCCGTTCGGTGAACGGGGCGAGTTTCGCGCTGAGCGGGCCGAGTTCGGCGGTGTGCAGGGCGATCGGGCCGCCCGCTTCGAGGACGGCGTTGGCGGTCCCGTGCTCGGCGGGTGTGAGTCCCGCCCCGGCGAGACCGTCCGTCAGCCGGCCGGTCGCCAGGCCCAGGGCGACCGCACCGACGATGGCTGGGCCGAGGGTCTGACCGAGGTCGCGGACCAGGCTGGTGGTGGCGCTGGCCATGCCGGTGAGACTGGGCGGTACGACGTTGACGGCGGCCGCGGTGATGGCGGCGACGACCAGTCCGAAGCCGACGCCGTTGAGAACCAGCGGGCCGAGCAGGGGCACCAAGCCGGTCTCGTGGATCGGCACCTCCCGCAGCCACAGCTGGGCGACGGCCAACGACATGAAGCCGGTGACGAGCATCGGACCGGGGCCGACGCTGTGCAGCAGCCGGACCAGCAGCGGCCAGATGAAGGGGGTGATGCCCTGGATCACCAGGAAGGGAACCGCCGACTGCAGCGGGCTCTGGTGCTGGATCACGCCCAGCCGGATGCTCAGGTCGTACGCGCCTCCCAGGAAGCCGAACATCCCGATGACCGCCATCGCGGCCGAGGCGGCGAAGGCCGGGATACGGAACAGTTCCAGGCGCAGCATCGGCGAGGCGCTGCTGTTCTCCACGCGGATGAAGGCCGCCAGCAGAACCGCCGCGGCGACGAGGGAGAGGACGACGGGCGCCGACCCCCAGCCGTCCGAGGGGCCCTGGATGATGCCGTACAGCAGGGCCAGCAGGGCCAGGCCGATGGTTATCTGCCCCGGCCAGTCCAGCGAACGGCCTTCGGGGGCACTGGACTCGCCGGTCAGCAGCCAGGCCGCTGCCGCCGCCGCGAGCGCGAGCACCCCGGTGGCGGCGAACGCCCAGCGGAAGGAGGTGTGTTCGACGACAGCGCCGGAGAGCAGCGGGGCGATGAGCGCGCCGAGCGACAGGGCCGTGGTCCACGAGGCGAGGGCGCGGGCCCGGGCTGCGGGTGTCGGTGTGCTCGCGGTGATCACGGCGAGTGAGGCGGGGAAGAGCGCGGCGGCGCCGATGCCGGAGAGGGCCTGGCCGGTGATCAGCTGGGCCGCGGAGTCGGAGGTCGCGGAGACCGCGTAGCCGACGGCGGCCAGCAGTGCACCACCCACCAGCAGCTTCTTGCGTCCGTACAGGTCGCCGAGAACGCCGAAGGTCAGCGCGAGCACGGCGGCCGGAACCAGGAACGCGTCGCTGATCCACGTCAGTTCCGCGCCGGATGTCTGCAGGGAGCGCTGGATGACGCCGTTGATCGCGGCGGGCAGCACCAGTCCGATCTGGGCCAGGCACACCGCGAGACAGCCGGCGATGATCGTGCCCGTGTGCCGTGCCGGCGGGCCGTCGGCCAGCACGGTGGGTGGTTCGTGGGCCGGTCCGGTGGGTGGTTCGTAGGCGGGTCTGGAGACCATGTCTCCTCCTCTGGTCGGTCCGGGGAATGACCGGTGGGTGGGCCGGTGGACGGCCGGTGGGCGGGCCGGCGAATGGCCGGGCAATGGCTGATAGGTGGCCGGTCCGTGGTCCGGGGAATGACCGGCGGATCGAAAGGCTCAGGAATCAGAAACCGGGGTGCGGGCAGGCGAGTTCGGCCATGCGCCCGAACAGGCCGGGGCCGTCGAGCGGGGGCAGGGAGGGGTCGAGTTCCCGGTAGACGGTGTGCACGTTGACGGCGAGGCGTTCGCTCTCGTCCAGCCCGGCGAATCGCCCGAGGCGGATGTCGCGTGCGGCGTCCATGGCGGGCAGTCCGGCGGTGAACCGGGTGGTGGCCTGCTCGTGGACGAATTCGAGGTAGTCGCGGATGTCCCGGACGGCCTTCTTGGTGGTGACCGGTCCGTGCCCGGGCACGATGGTGTGGGCGTCGAGACCGAGGAGCAGGTCGCAGGCGGCGAGCCAGTTGGCGAACGGGCCGTGCCACACGACGGGAGCGGCACCGGCGAACACGATGTCGCCGGTGTAGACGACCCCCGCCCGCGGCACATGGACGATGGTGTCGCCGGAGCTGTGCGCAGGGCCCACGTCCACCAGCCGGACCTCCGTACCGCCGACGTCCAGGACGAGTTCGCCGTCGAAGACCCGGCCGGGCAGGACGGGCTCGATGTCCGTGTGGTCGAAGGCGCCGAAGATCCTGCGGGCGAACCGCCCGGTGAGTCCCTGGGCGGCCGACAGCTGCCGCATCTCGGACGGGCCCACCTGCCGCATGTCGGCCAGTGACCCGCGGGCCGCGATGATCTCGGCCTGGGCCACGAGCTGATTGCCGAACCAGTGATCGCCGTTGCCGTGGGTATTGACCACGGTCGAGATGGGGGCGGCGGCGGTCACCGGAGCCAGCGCATCGAGCATCGCGCGGGTCAGCCGCAGGTCGTAGAGGGTGTCGACGAGCAGGGCCTCGCCCCGGCCGACGACCAGCCCGGCATTGCTCATGCCCCAGCCGCCCCGGTCCGGGAGCCACACATGACAGCCGGCGCCGACGTCCGCACGGCCCGCCAGGGGAATTACGGAAGCCACGCTGCCTCCTTTCCACGTCCCGCAGCATCGCGAGATTGAAATCCAATGATGGACTGGAGTCCATCTATGACCGAAAATCTAGAGTCACTCGCGGATACGGTCAAGAGGCGTGCGGCGCTGTGCTGTACTGGAGGCCATGAAGATCCCGGACGCAGGAGCCGTCCCCGCGAGCGAGACACCGGCCCCCGGGCGCCGGGAGCGGAAGCGCCGCCAGGTACGTGATCAGCTGTACGAAGCGGCGGTCGGGCTGTTCGTCACCCAGGGGTTCGAGGCGACGACCATGGACGAGATCGCCGACACCGCCGACGTCGCCCGGGCCACCGTCTTCAACCACTACTCGCAGAAGGTCGGCTTCCTGGAGGAGTGGGGCGTCCGTCGGCGGGCGTCGGTCGCGGCGATCCTCGGCCAGGAGCACGCCGAGGTCCTGCCGGTCGGCGAGCGCCTCAGGCGCTACCTACGGGAGATGGCCGAGCTGAACGTCGCCTCCCGCGGGGAGACCACGGTCCTCATGAGCGCCTCCGCACGGTTCGGCCGGCTGTTCCAGGACCCGTCACTGGAAATCGAACTCACGAAGATCGTCGAGGAAGGCAAGCAGCGCGGCGAGATCCGGCCCGAGGTCGATTCCGACCAGGCGGGCGCCCTGCTCGCAGCCTGCTACTTCACGACCGTCCTGCGCTGGATCAGGGAAGAGCCGCCACCCTTCGACCTGCCCGACAGCCTCAACGCGGCACTCGACATCGTCCTCACGGGAATCCTCACGCCTGCCTGAACCGCCGTCGCGCCGGAGGCCGGGGACGCCGGAGGCGACGATGCGCCGGGTCGCAGACGCGCCGCCGGTTGCCGTACGTCGGCGTCCGGTGCGGGCGGTGCGGTGTGGTCCGGCCCGGTCAGTCCGATGGGCCCGGTCGGTCCGGTCGGTCCGGGGGCGAAAGGCCCGGCCCTGCGAGTCCGGCTTCCGGTCCTGGACGAGGAGGCCGAGCAGTACCTCGTCCAGGAACTCGCCCAGCACCCAGGCGGATGAGCGCAGCATGCCCTCGCGGACGAAACCGTCGCGCTCGGCGGAGGGCGGCATCGCGACATCGCAGCATCGCGGCGTTGTCCGACAGCGTCTCGATCCGCAGCCGCCGCAGGCCGCGCACGCGGAAACCGCAGTGGCACAGCGTCGCGACCACGTCGGTGACGAGCTGAAGCCCCAGCCCCCGACCGGCGGGGACCGCCGGGGCGCCTTCCGCTCTAGCGCCCATCGCCTCCAGGCTCGGGTGGGGGTGGCGGCATGGGCGTGCCGGCGAGGTCGGGTGCCGGCTCGGGCCACACAAGCAGTACCGGGCAGGGGGCGTGGTCGACGACGAAGCGGCTGGCCGGGCCCAGGCTTCTGGGGCCGAGGCGGCTGCGGTCGCCGTCGCGCGCGACGATGAGCAACTCCGCGCCCTGCGCGGCGACCACGACCTCCTGCTCGACGCGGCCGGTGCGCTCTATGCGGGTGCAGGGGCGGCCGAGTCGGTCGGCGGCGTTCTGGAGGAGCTGGTTGGCGGAGGTGGCGGCGAGGTGTTCCAGGCGGGTGCCGGGGTCGCGTTCGGGGTGGCCGCGGCCGAGCAGACCGGCGAAGGCACCGTGCGCGATGCCCGGGATCTCGTGGCCGCTCACATGGAGCAGAACGATCTCGGCGTCCTCGGGGGCATGGGTGCGGACGGCGTCCACGCAGGCGGGCCAGGTGCCTTCGACGATCCACGCGATGACGGTCATCCGCTCGCCCTCCGACTGCCAGGTGGGTCATGTCCGATCAGACATCAGTGTCGTGGTCGCGCACGATACGCCGCCACAGCAAGGTCACCAGGGAGCCCACGTACGTGAGGTTGGGGTCGCTGTTGGCGTGAGGTTCGGGTCGCTGTTGACGCCGAGCTGCACACGAGAACAGCGCCCGCACCGCACGGAGCCGTCCGCCGCGGCAGCACCGGCACGGACGGCATGCTGTCGATCAGGTTCGCCATTCCCACCGGGCCACCACTGAGCTCTGTCGGTCAGCGCACCCTTCCCCGTGGTTTGAGCGGCACGGGCGGCAGTTCGGGAGCGGGCAGCGCTGCCCCGTCGTACCCCTTCACCTCGCCGAACCGCGCCCCGGTCATCCAGTCCGCGCGGGCCTGGGTGATCTCCTCCTGGGAGCGGCCGATGAAGTTCCACCACATGATGAGCTCCTCCTCGAACGGCTCACCTCCGAGGAGCATGAGGCCCGCGTCCGACTCGGCGCGGAGGGGGAGTTCGGAGCGCCCGCAGCCGAGGTAGAGCATGGAACCGGGCAGCAGCGGTACGCCGTCGACGTGGGCCTCGCCGGACATGGAGAGCACGGCGTACTCGAAGTCCGGCTCCAACGGGAGGCGTACGTCGGCGCCCTGGGCGAGGGCCAGGTCGGCGCCGACGATCGGGGTGTACGTCGTCCCGGGCGAGGCCGCTCCGTCGACGCTGCCGAGGATGAGCGTGGCCTCGATGCCGGGTGCGGTGACGACGGGCAGTTCGGCGTGGTGCTCGAACAGCGGGTCGGTGTGGCGGTCGCCGTCGGGGAGCGCGACCCACAGTTGCGCGCCATGGAGGAAGCGGGCGTGCGACTTGGGGCTCTCCTCCGAATGGCTGATGGCCCGGCCGGACGTCATCAGGCCCAGCTCGCGCGGCCGGATCGTCTGGAGGCTGCCGGTTGAGTCGCGGTGCAGGACCTCGCCCTCGTGGAGCCAGCTGACGGTCTGCAGACCCATGTGCGGATGCGGCGGGACCTGCATACCGGGCTCTTCGGCGATGTCGTCGGGGCCGTAGTGATCGACGAAGCACCAGGCGCCCACCATGCGCCGGCCCAGGTTGGGCAGCAGACGGCGGACTTCGCTGGACTCGCCGAGCTTGACCCGGCGGGGACTGAGGAGTTCACGCACCGGCTCCGCCACCACGAAACCCCGGCCACCGCACAGAGCGGGAACTGCCTCGCGATCAAGATTGCTCATGGCCCACAACTTAGCCCCGCGAAGGACACTCCGTCAGGCCAACCACCCGCCGGTCGACGGCGACGGCCTCCCGCGGCGAACATACTAGCCATGTACATAATGTCTATGTACTGTATCTCTCGTGAGCACGAATCCCGAGGGCGCGACGCCCGGCTTCCTGGTGTGGCGCCTGTCGATGAAATGGCGGGTCGCCGTTGACCGGGCGGTGGCACCGCTCGGCCTGACCCACGCGCAGTACTCGCTGGTGGCGTCGCTTTACGGCATGCACCGGACCGGACTCCGCCCCAGCCAGCGGCAACTCGCCGACCACACAGGGCTCGAACCGCTGTACGTGTCGAAGCTCGCCCGCGCCCTGGAGGCGGCCGGCCTCGTCGAGCGCACGCGGGACCCCGCCGATCCCCGCGCGGTGCAGCTGACGCTCACCGATCAGGGTCGCGAGGTCACCCGCCGCGCGATCGGGATCGTGCACGGACTGTTGGAACAACTACTGACGCCGCTCGGAGGCCTTGACGGCCCACGCACGAAGGCCTTCAGCCGCGAGCTGGCGACCCTGCTTGACGTACCGCTCGACCCGCCGACCGAGAACGAGACGGAGCAGTCATGACCACCGCCACACCCACCACCCCCACCACACCCACCGTCAACGGCCGTGTCATCGCCCTGGCCCACTACGCGGGACGTGCCGTCCTGGAGCGCGTCCTGACGCGCACGGGAAACACGTTCAACCAGTCGGTGACCCTCAGGGTCGTCGCGATCGCGGACGCCCCCATCGCACGCGACAAAGTGGTCGCCGACGTGACCGGCTCACTGAAGATCGAGGAGTCGGCAGTACAGACCACCATCGACGAGTTGGTGGCAGCGAAGCTGGTCGAAGAAGCCCCGTCGGACGATTCCGGGCTGCGACTCACACCCGTCGGCCGGGACCTGTACGACCGGGTCACCGCCGAGACCAACCAGATCTCCGCCCGGATCTACGCGGACATCCCCACCGAGGACCTGGCCACGGCAGGCCGCGTACTGACACTCGTCACCGAGCGCGCAAACGCCGAACTGGCCCGGATATAGCACCACCGACAGCCACCCCAGGGCACGCACGGAGGTCGTGGAATATTCAACGAATCAACGTCGTTCTGCCCGTCGAAGGAGGTCGGAAGTGGACACGACGTACTACGACCACGGGACGTCCGCGGAGCGCTGGGAGCGCGCCCAGATGTTCTTCGACGCCAAGGAATACGCCGCCTCGGCGCGCATCCTCGACGGCCTGGTCGAGGAGGTGCCGGAGCAGGTGGGCCCGCGACTGCTGCTGGCCCGCGCGTACTACCACTCGGCCCAACTGGGCCGCGCGGAAACCCAGTTGCGGCTACTCATCGAGCGCGACCCCGTCGAGCACTACGCCCGCCTGATGCTCGGCCGCACCCTCCAACGCCAGGGCCGAACCGACGAGGCCGAGCCCCACATCCGCCTAGCCTCGGCCCTCGCGGGCGAGTTCGAGTCCTTGTGAGTACTCGGAGAAGCGGTCGCGCCTAGAGACGCGCACCGCGAAGCAGGAGGCCGAGCCCCCAGGCACCAAGGGTTGTCACTGACGTGACGCGCCCGAGGTGCCGGGGCTCGGCCTCTTTCTCTGCTCTGCCTCAACTTGGCTACTTGGCCGACGCGTACGTCCGTTTCCCGCGGCGGTGGGCTATCTCGCCCAGCACTATGTCGATGGCGATGAAGGCGGCCAGGGGGATGCCCAGGAGGGGGACGAAGTAGCCGAGGACGGCTATTGCTGCCATCAGGGGGACGAGGATGTAGGCAGGGACGTGTTGCCAGGCGCCGCGGGGGATGGGGCGGCCAAAGGCGGAGGCTCGGCCTCGTTGCCACCACATTCGGTAGCCCCAGAGGATGAGGAGGATCAGGCTGAGGGCCAGGGCCATGAGTACGAGCTGGTTGGCGAGGCCGAAGAGGACTCCGGTGTGGGCGTCGATGCCCCAGCGGGTCAGTTTCGCGAGGACCGGGTAGTCGGCGAAGCGGACCGTGTCGGTGACCTCGCCGTTCGACGGGTCGACGGCGACCGCGTCCTGCTTGGTGGGCCAGCTGCGCTGGACCTGCCTCACCACGTAGCCGGACTCGGCGTCGGCGGGCGGGACGATCTCCACCGGGTCGCCCAGGCCCTCCGCCCGCGCGGACGCCAGCACCTTGTCGAGGCCGACGCCGTGCTCGACGTCCTCCTCGGCCGAGGCGGAACCGTGGCCGGAGTGCTCGCCGCCCGCAGCCGCCGACACCGCGGGGGTGGCCTGATGGAGCGAGGTGCGCAGTTCGTCGATGTGCGCGCCGGCGTACGTCGACCAGGTCAGTCCCGTCGCCGCCAGGAAGAAGAAGCCGAGGGCCGCCCAGACGCCGACCGTGCCGTGCAGACCGAGCGTGCGTCGGCGGCCGGTGGTGCCGCGTATCTTGCGCTGCGTACGTCGGCGGCTGAACCAGAGCACCAGACCGCCGCCCGCTATCACCCACAGCCAGCTGGCGGCGAGTTCGCTGTAGAGCCGGCCGTTCTGGCCGAGTTGCAGGTTGGCGTGGAACTCGTCGATCCAGGTGCGCAGCGGCAGTGCGCCGGTGGATCCGTACTGTTCGAGCGAGCCGCGCACCTTGGCGGTGTACGGGTCGACGAACACCGCGAGGGTGTGGGTTTCGCCGATGCCCGGGACGCCGGACAGCATCACCCTGGTGGTCTCGTCGTCCTTCGGCGAGGGGCGTACGGCGGAGACCGTGCCCTCCGGGTGCGCCTTGCGGGCGGCCGTGACCTGCTCGGATATCGGCAGCTTCTCGTCGCCGACAGGGACCGTCATCTCGTGCGAGTACAGGATCTTCTCGGCCTGGAACGACGCCGCGTACAGGAATCCGGTCGTGGCGGCGACCAGCAGGAACGGGGCGACGAGCACTCCGGCGTAGAAGTGCAGCCGCAGGACCAGGGGGCGCAGCGGCGACCAGAGGCCGCGTTTCGGGGAAGGGGCGACGGCTTGCGGGGACTCGTCCGTCTCGGTCGTGGGAGCGGTGGTCATCGGCGGGCTTCTCCGGTGGGGCAGGGGACGACGGGCCGTGCTCGGCCGTTGCGGTGCAGTAGTCGGTGGGCGGGGCCGTCGAGTTCCCGGAGGTTCGCGTGGTGTGGGTCACATCGTGAGGCGCAATTCGGGGCTCCGGTCATCCGGGCGGCCCTGGACTGGCACGATGCTCGCCATGACCTCCGGGATCGCCTTCCGCCTCGCGCGTGCCGCCGTGTTCGCGGCCGTGTGCGTGGTGACGGCGGGCCTGGGGCACACGCTGATGTCCGGGGCGGGTCTGCCGTGGTGGGCCGTCGGATACGCGTTCGCCGCGACGACGGCCACCGCGTGGTGGCTCACCGGGCGCCAGCGCGGCGCCGGGCTGGTGACCGGGGCCACGGTCGTGGCACAGCTCGGGCTGCACCAGTTGTTCGGACTTGCCCAGCAGGTGCGCTCGTCGGACGCCTTCACGTCCACGACCTCCATGGACGCGGGCCACACGCACACGCACCCGATGGGCCCCGAGCCGACGGACACCCTGCTCATGGGTGGTGACGTCCGCATGCTCGCGGCCCACCTGCTCGCCGCGCTCGTCTGCGGTGTGTGGCTGTGGCGCGGCGAGGAGGCCGCGTTCCGCACGGCGCGGGCGGTCGCGTACCGGACCGGCCGACTGCTCGGGACCTCGCTGTTCGAGCCGCTGCGGCGGGCGTTGCTGGCGTTGCGGGTGTCGGCGGCCATGCGGCAGGCCGGGCCCGTACGGACGCCCGTGTACGTCCCGGTGCGCCGGCTGCGCGGAGTTCTGCTGGAGTACGCCGTCGCGCGGAGGGGTCCGCCGGTCGCACCGGCCGCCCGCTGACCGTCCGTCCCGCCACCGGTGACGGGCGGAACCGCGGCGTACGTGCCACGTGCCTGCCGTCGGCGAACGGCTCGCGTGCTCGGCGACCAAGTCCCGGTCCCCCTCGGAGAGCAGTTCCGGTCCTTCGCACAGGCCGGTCCCGGTCCTACTCGTAGGCCGGGTCCCGGTCCTCGTCGTAGGCCCGCCGGATCCCGGTCCTCGTCGTAGGGCGGGTCCCGGTCCTCCTCGTGGACCCGATCCTGGTCCCTCTCGTACTGCGCCCAGGCGTCGTACGGAGCCACGCGCGCGTGCCGTTGTCGTAGGCCCACGCGCGCGTGCGATGGCCCTTTGGTCCACGCGAGGCCCACACGCGCGTGCCTCCACGCGCACATCTACGGGTCGCGCCGGCCGTACGCCGCTCTCCTCACTCCGCGCTTCCCTTCACCGAAGGACCACTTGCGATGGCTTCTGCCCTGCTTCAGGCACACGACGACGAACGGATCACCCGCTGGGCCCTGGCCGCCGGGGCCGGCGACCCCGACGCGGTCGAGCGGTTCGTGCGGGCCACCCACCGGGACGTATGGCGTTTCGTCGCTCATCTCAGCGGCGATGTGCACGGCGCCGACGACCTCACCCAGGAAACGTTCCTCCGGGCGCTGACCGCCCTGCCGGGGTTCTCCGCCCGCTCCAGCGCCCGCAGTTGGCTGCTCGCGATCGCCCGCCGCACGGTGGCCGACCGGTTCCGCACGGCGGCGACCCGGCCGCGGCTGTCCGACACCGGCGACTGGCAGACGGCCGCCGAGCGCGCTCAGCCGCGCGGGCTGCCCGGCTTCGACGAGGGCGTGGCCCTCCTCGACCTCCTGGAGACCCTGGACGCCCCACGGCGCGAGGCGTTCGTCCTGACGCAGCTGGCGGGCCTGCCGTACGCGGACGCCGCGTCGGCGGTGGGCTGCCCGGTCGGGACCGTACGGTCGCGGGTCGCGCGCGCCCGGGAGAGCGTGACGGCGTTGCTGGAGGCCGCGGGGTAGGCACCCGGGGCAGGGATCAGGCGGGTCCGAGGAGGGAACCAGAGGAGGATCCGGAGTCGAGTGAGACGCGACACCCTCTACTCCCCTTCAGAGAGCCGCCTCGCACCCCGGCATCCCGCTTGGCATCCTGGCGCGATGGCTTCCACCAGTGACCCCGCGCCCTCGTCCCTCAGCGATCAGGTGGAGGAACTGCTCTCCCGTACGGGCCCGTTGCCGATCGTCGCCGCCGGTGATCCGGTGCTGCGGCGCGCGGCCGAGCCCTTCGACGGCCAGCTGGATCCGACGCTCCTCGCCCGCTTCGTCGCGGCCCTGCGCGACACGATGCACGCGGCACCGGGCGTCGGGCTGGCCGCGCCCCAGGTCGGCGTACCGCTGCGCCTCGCGGTCGTCGAGGACCCGGCGCCGGTGCCGGACGAGATCCGCGAGGCGCGCGGCCGGGTGCCCCTGCCCTTCCGGGTGCTGGTCAACCCGGTGTACGAGCCGGTGGGTCCGGCCCGCGCCGCGTTCTTCGAGGGCTGTCTGAGCGTGCCGGGCTGGCAGGCGGTGGTGGCCCGGCCCGCCGAGGTGCGGCTGCTGGCCCAGGACGAGAACGGCCGCCCGGTGGACGAGGTGTTCACGGGCTGGCCCGCCCGTATCGTCCAGCACGAGACGGACCACCTGAACGGCACCCTCTACCTGGACCGCGCCGAACTGCGCTCCCTCTCCTCGAACCAGGCGATGCTGGAACGCTGGTCCCATCCGACGCCTGGGCAGGCGGCCACGGACCTCGGCTTCCAGTTGCCCGAGGAGAGCTGAGGCCCGTCACCCCGGCGTAGCGCAGCGGCGGAGCGATCACGCGTCCCGATACGCCTCCAGCAGCCGCAGCCACACCTCGCTCACCGTCGGATACGCCGGCACCGCGTGCCACAGTCGGCTCACCGGGACCTCGCCGGCGACGGCGATCGTCGCGGAGTGGAGCATCTCGCCGACGCCGGGGCCGACGAAGGTGACGCCACGGAGGGTCTCGGTGTCGAGGTCCACGATCATGCGGGCGCGGCCGCGGTAGCCGTCTCCGTAGAGGCCGGCGCCGGCGACCGAGGAGAGGTCGACGTCGACCGCGCGGACCCGGTGACCTGCTTGTTCGGCCTCGGCTAGGGAGAGGCCGACGGCGGCGGCCTCCGGGTCGGTGAAGACGACCTGCGGAACGGCCGCGTGGTCGGCGGTCGCCGAGTGGGCGCCCCAGGGGTCGGTCTCCAGGAGCGGGACACCGGCCGCGCGGGCCGCGATGGCGGCGCCCGCGATACGGGCCTGGTACTTGCCCTGGTGGGTGAGGAGGGCGCGATGGTTGACATCGCCGACCGCGTAGAGCCAGTCGCTGCCCGTCACCCGGCAGCTGTCGTCGACCGACAGCCAGGAGCCGGGGTTCAGGCCGACCGTCTCGAGTCCGAGGTCGTCGGTGCGCGGGGCGCGGCCGGTGGCGAAGAGGATCTCGTCGGCCTCGATGCGGTCGCCCGCGGACGTGGTGACCACGACCGTCGCGCCTTCCCGGGTCACCGCCTCGACCGACGTGCCCGTACGCACGTCCGCGCCCGCCTCCGTCAGCGCCTCGGCGACCATTTCCCCGGCGAAGGGCTCCATACGGGGCAGCAGGCCCTTGCCGCGGACGAGGACCGTGACCTTCGAGCCGAAGGCCTGCCAGGCGGTGGCCATCTCCACGCCGACGACCCCGCCGCCGACGACCACGAGGCGGCCCGGCACGGCGTGCGCGCTGGTGGCTTCGCGGCTGGTCCAGGGCTTGACCTCGGCGATTCCCGGCAGGTCGGGCACGACGGCACGGGTGCCGGTGCTGACCGCCACGGCGTGCCGGGCGGTCAGGACGTGCCGTTCCCCGTCGGGGCCGTCGACCGTGACCTTGCGTGTTCCGGCGAGCCGTCCGTGGCCTCGGTAGATGTCGGCGCCGATGCCGTCGAGCCACCGGACCTGGCCGTCGTCCTTCCAGTGCGAGGTGTATTCGTCACGATGGGCGAGGACCGCGCCGACGTCGAGGGGGCCCTGCACGGCCTGGCTGAGGCCCGGCACGCGGCGTGCGTCCGCACGGGCGAGGACCGAGCGCAACAGGGCCTTGCTGGGCATGCACGCCCAGTAGGAGCACTCGCCGCCGATCAGCTCGCTCTCCACGATCGCGGTGGAGAGGCCTGCCGCGCGGGCGCGGTCGGCGACGTTCTCCCCCACGGGCCCGGCCCCGAGCACCACGACGTCGTACGCGATGGATTCCGATTCCGTCATGGGGCCAGTCTGGTCCTTGGTGTGGGCCGTGGCCACACGGGTACGTGCGCGGAATACGCCACTGATCGACGCCGTTGTGGACATCGGCAAGGCCCCGACCCCAGGAAGAGGGATTCAACGCCATGAGCAGCACCGTGGAGCTCACCAAGGACAACTTCGACCAGCTGGTCACGGACAACGAATTCGTCCTGATCGACTTCTGGGCGTCCTGGTGCGGCCCGTGCCGCCAGTTCGCCCCGGTCTACGAGAAGGCGGCGGAGTCCAACCCCGACCTGGTCTTCGGCAAGGTGGACACCGAGGCGCAGCCCGAGCTGGCCGCGGCCTTCAACATCCAGTCGATCCCGACGCTGATGATCGTCCGCGACCAGGTGGCCGTCTTCGCCCAGCCCGGGGCGCTGCCCGAGGCCGCCCTCGAGGACGTCATCGGACAGGCCCGGAAGCTGGACATGGACGAGGTCCGCAAGTCCATCGCGGAGCAGGGCCAGCAGGCCCAGTGATCCGCCAGGACCGCCGGCACGCCCAGTGATCCGCCTGTGCCGCCAGCGGTCCCAGTACCTCGTGGTCCCAATACCTCGTCGGCGCCCCTAGAAGGGGTAGCCCGCCACATCCCCTCGCACCGTCGTCCAGCGCAGGTCGGTGAAGGCCTCCAGATTGGCCTCGCCGCCGAACCTGGCGCCGGTGCCGGAGGCGGCGATGCCGCCGAAGGGCGCGACGGCCTCGTCGTTGACGGTCTGGTCGTTGATGTGGACGATCCCGGTGGGGACGCGCTCGGCGAGGTCGAGGCCACGCGCGGTGTCCCGGGTGACGATGCCCAGCGAGAGGCCGTACGGCCCGTCGGAGGCGAGGGCGGCGGCCTCGTCGGCGGTGCTGAAGGAGCGCACCGGCGCGACCGGGCCGAAGACCTCCTCGGCGTACGCGGGGGTCGAGTCGTCGACCCCGGCGAGGACCGTCGGACGGTAGAACAGCCGGTCATGGGTGCCGCCCGCCGCCAGCTTGGCGCCGCGTGCGGTGCTGGACTCCACCAGGCCGTGGATCTTGGCGAGCTGGGCGTCGTCAATGATCGGCCCGAGGTGCACCTGCTCCCGGTGCGGGTCTCCGACGGCCAGTGAGTCGGCCTTCGCGGCGAGCCGCTCGATGTACTCCTCGTACAGCGAGGCGTGGACGAGGTGGCGGCCGGTGGTCATGCAGATCTGGCCCTGGTGGAAGAACGAGCCCCAGGCCGCCGTGGAGATCACCGCGTCGATGTCGGCGTCCTCCAGCACGATCAGCGCGGAGTTGCCGCCCAACTCCAGGTGTACGCGCTTGAGATGGCGCCCCGCGGCCTCACCCACCGCTCGCCCGGCGGCGGTTGAGCCCGTGAAGGAGATCACCGGCACCTGCGGGTCGGCGACCAGCGCCTGCCCGGCTTCCGGTCCTCCGGGCAGCACCTGCAACAGCCCCTCCGGAAGGCCCGCCTCGGCGAAGACCGCGGCGAGCGCGAGGCCGCCGCAGACCGCGGTGCGCGGGTCCGGCTTCAGTACGACGCCGTTGCCGAGCGCAAGCGCCGGGGCCACCGAGCGGATCGAAAGGATCAGCGGGGCGTTGAAGGGGGAAATGACTCCCACGACGCCGACCGGGATGCGCCGTGTGTACGACAGCCGGGCGGCCTCGGACGGCAGGACCTGCCCTGCCGGACGCGACGCGAGTGCCGCCGCCTCGTAGCACTCCTGGGCCGCGACATGCAGTTCGAAGTCGGCCTTGCCTGGTATGGAGCCGGACTCGCGCACGATCCAGTCGCGCAGCTCGTCGGCGTGCTCGGTGAACAGGTCGCCGGCCTTGCGCAGGACGGCGGCGCGGACGAAGTGCGGGGCGCGGGCCCACTCGGCCTGGGCCGCGCGGGCGGCCCCGGCGGCTGCCGCGACGTCCTCGGCGGAGGCGAGCGTGACGGTGCCGAGCGGGTCGCCGGTCGCGGGCTCCGTGACGGCGTACTCACCGCCCGCCAGGTTGTGGGACTGCCAGTTCTCCGGGTCGAGCAGCGGCATGACGGCTCTCCGATCGGTCAGTGGACACCGGTGGGACCCACAGCGCGAACGGTGGCCGCGAGCGGAAGTCCCGTGTAGTTAGCGGCCAGTTCGGCAGCCGCGGGGCGGGATGCCGCGATCCGCCGCAGTCGCGCATGCTGCAGCCGGTCCTCGAAGGCATCCCCATCTGGTTGAGCGTGCAACATCTTAGTCATGTCGTACGAGAAACGGGTCGCCTGCCAGACCCGTTCGAGGCACAACTCCGAGTAGGAGTCGAGGAGTTGGGTCGAACCCGAGCGGTGGAGCTCGGCGAAGGCGCGGGCCAGGACCCGGACGTCGGACACGGCCAGGTTCAGTCCCTTGGCGCCTGTCGGCGGCACGATGTGTGCGGCGTCCCCGGCGAGGAAGAGCCGTCCGTGGCGCATCGGCTCGTGGACGTAACTCCGCATCCCGGTCACCGACTTGGAGGTGATCGGGCCGCGCTCCAGCCGCCAGTCGCCGTCGATCGCGAAGCGTGCGTCGAGCTCGTCCCAGATGCGTTCGTCGGGCCAGTCGTCGGCGTCCGTGCCGTTCGGGACCTGCAGATACAGCCGTGACACCGACGTCGAGCGCATGCTGTGCAGCGCGAAGCCTCCCGGGCCGCGCGCGTAGATCAACTCCTCGCAGGAGGGCGCCACATCGGCCAGGATCCCGAGCCAGGAGTAGGGGTACTCGTGCTCGTACGTGCGGCTGACGGCGGCCGGGAAGGCGTCGCGGGCGATGCCGTGGAAGCCGTCGCAGCCGACCACGTAGTCACAGGTGAGGGTCTGTTCGCGGCCGTCGTGCACAAAGCGCACGAGAGGTGCGCCGCCGCCCGGCTCCTCGACCGCGTTCTCGACGGCGAGGGCCTCCGCCTCGAACAACAGCGGTGGTCCGTCGGCGAGTTGGAGTTCCACGAGGTCCTTCACGATCTCCGTCTGGGCGTAGATCGTGACCGTGCGACCGCCGGTGAGCACGGGAAAGTCGATGCGGTGCCGCTCGCGGTCGAAGCGCAGCTCGATGCCGTTGTGGATCAGCCCCTCGGCCTCCAGCCGGTCGGCGGCGCCGCACTCGCGCAGCGCGTCCACGGTGCCCTGTTCCAGCATCCCGGCGCGCTGGCGCTGCTCGACGTACGTGCGGGTCCTGCTCTCCAGGACGACGCAGTCGATCCCCGTCCGGTGCAGCAGCCGGGCCAGCAGGAGCCCTGCCGGGCCTCCGCCGATGATGCCGACCGTGGTCCGCATGACGCGCCTCCCAGGTGTTCAGCTCGATTCGCGGTGCACGACCGTCGCTCCCAGCACCTCGTGCGCCTCCGGCGGGGCACCGGGCTCCCGCACCGCGCGGTCGACCAGCTCGGCGAGCTCGCGTCCGGACGGCAGGTCGATGTGGACGGTGCTCAGCCTCGGGCGCAGCAGCCGGCCGAGCATCAGATCGTCGGCGCCGATGACAGCAGTGTCCCCCGGGATGCCGATGCCTTCATCCTGAAGGGCGCGCATCAGCAGCATCGCGTACTCGTCGTTGTACGCGAACACGGCGTCCAGGCCCAAGGAGCGCCAGCGCGCGGCGAGTTGGGACGCGGCCTCCTCGTCGTAGGCGAGCGACACCTCGGTCACGGACGCGTCCGTGCCGCTGAGGGCCTGCCGTACGCCTTCGAAGCGGGGCTTGGAGAAGATCTCCAGGCCGGGGTCCTCGGGCACCACGACTCCGACGCGGCGGTGGCCGCGGGCCCGCAGATGGGCGCCCGCGCTCCGGCCGACCTCGTGGTGGTCCATGATCAGGGCGTGCGCGCCCTCGACCCGGTCGGGGCCGAGGGTGACGACGGCCCGGGCGCCGGAGCGCTTGAGGACGGCCACGCCCTCCGCACCGAGTCCGCTGCCGGGCACGAGCACGGCGACCGGGCGCAGTTCGGCCCAGGCGCGGGCCGCCTCGTCGCCCTGGAGGCCGACACTGCCGTACTGCACGACGGTGTAGTCGAGGCGGCTCAGGGCCCACTGGAGTTCGTTGAAGAACTGGCTGTAGAGCGGGCCCACGGGCACGTCGGGCGCGGGCATCAGGACCATGCGGCTGTGCCCGGCGCGCAGACTGCGGGCCGCGGCGTGCGGGACGTACCCGAGCTCCTTGGCCGCCTGGTGGACACGGCGACGGGTGGGCTCGCTGATCCGTACGGCGCTGGTGTTGTTCAGGACGTAGGAGACGGTCGCGCGCGAGACCCCCGCCAGGCGGGCCACATCGGCACTCGTGGGCACGGAGTGCGGCGCGGGCGACGTAGGGGCGGATGTTTTCGGTATCTGCACCATGACGTACGGCATCTTTGCAGAAGCCGGGGAGGGCCTCGGGGCCGGGGGCGCCCCGTGTGCCGGACGTCCGGCGCGGCGACCTCAGGGCGTGCGCGGCCCAATTCCCGGGCCTACTGGGGCAGTTCCGTACGCGTCACGCGCGCGACCAGGTCGATCCATCCCGCTTCCAGGCGCTCCATCGGCATCCCGCACTCCTTGGTCAGGTGGTGGATCAGGGCGGGGTCGAGATAGCCCATCAGTGCCTGGGCGAGGAGGGCGCAGTCGGCGTCGGGCACCGCCTGCCGCAGCAGCAGGGTGACGTGACCGGACAGAAAACGCGTAGGCGGGATGGAGTAGCGGCGGGCCGCTTCCGGCTGGGCCGCCAGCTGGAGCTCCAGGTGGTCGGTCGCCTGACGCAGGACGGCCTGGCCGAACGCCCGCAGCCGGTCGGCGGGCGGCGCCCCGGGGCCCAGCGGCGGCGGCCCGCTGAGGAAGGCCGCCTGGAGCTGTTTCGCGGAGTGGTCGAGCAGGGCCGTCAGCAGGCCGGTGCGGTCGCCGAAGCGGCGGAAGACCGTCCCTTTGCCCACCGAGGCGGCGACGGCCACCGCCTCCATCGTGACGCCGGCCACTCCGTGCTCCTCGATCAGCCGTGTGGCCGCCTCCAGCAGCCGGGCCCGGTTCCGCGCCGCGTCGGCGCGCAGGCAGGGCTCGTCCTCGGCGGAGCCGAGCTCCAGCAGGACGGGCTCGCCGGTCGATTCCTGAGGCTTCGGCAGGGGCGGCAGGGAGGCGGACATGAACACAGCGTATCGCCCCGGGAAGAAAACTGGACCGTGGTCCGTTTAGCTGCTACAACTTTAAACGGACCCCGGTCCGGATCGTAACGGCAATGTTTCACCCCCCTTGGAGTTCCCCATGTCTGTTCGCATCCTCGCGCTCGTCGGCAGCCTCCGCGCCGGCTCCCACAACCGCCAGCTCGCCGAGGCCTCCGTCAAGCTCGCCCCCGAGGGCGCGGAGATCAACCTGTTCGAGGGCCTCGCCGAGATCCCCTTCTACAACGAGGACATCGACGTGGAGGGCAACGTCCCGGCCGCCGCCGCCCGGCTGCGCGAGGCCGCGGCCTCCGCCGACGCCCTGCTGCTCTTCTCGCCCGAGTACAACGGCACCATCCCGGCCGTCCTGAAGAACGCCATCGACTGGCTGTCCCGCCCGTACGGCGCGAGCGCCCTGAAGGACAAGCCCCTCGCCGTCGTCGGCACCGCCTACGGCCAGTTCGGCGGCGTCTGGGCACAGGACGAGACCCGCAAGGCCGCGGGCATCGCCGGCGCCAAGGTCCTCGAGGACATCAAGCTCTCCATCCCCGGCTCCGTGGTCCGCTTCGCCGAGACCCACCCGGCCGACGACACCGAGGTCGCCGCCCAGCTGACCGAGGTCATCGGCCGCATCCACGGCGAGGCCGGCACCGCCGTCGCCGCCGCCTGACGACGACAGACACTCCCGCGGCTCGCCGCGAGGACGGGAGGGGGCCGGAACCGACCTGGTTCCGGCCCCCTCCCGTACGTCCGTCCGGTGGCCGCCTCCCGGCACCACCGGCCCCCACGGCCCGGCCGGGCCCTCGATCCGGCCCGGAAGGCACCGGTTCACGATGACGACGACGCCCGACCCGGCCCCCAGCCCCGCCACGCCGCCGAAGCTCGTGGCCACCGACCTGGACGGGACACTGCTGCGCAGCGACGGGACCCTCTCCGGGCGGACGGCGGACGCGCTCGCGGCGGCCGGGGCGGCGGGAATCCGCCTCGCCCTCGTCACCGGCCGTCCCCCGCGCGGCCTTCCCGCCCTGCACCGCGACATCGGCCGGCACTTCGCCGTGACGGCGAACGGCGCCGCCGTGTACGCACCCGACGGCACGCCCGTACGACTGTCACCGTTCCCGGCCGCCTCGGTGGCCCCGCTCGTGGCACGGGTGCGCGCGGCGGTACCGGGCGTGTCCTTCGCCTTCGAGTACGAGACGGTCTTCGGCCACGAACCGGCGTACCCCGCCTGGTCGTACGGGGAGTCCGAGGTCGAACTGATCGGTAGCGCCGAGGAGTTGCTGGCGAGGGACCCCGACCGTCCGGTCCTCAAGATCCTGGCGCATCATCCGACGCTGTCGTTGCGCGACTTCCATACGCAGGCTCATGCCGGCGCGGGCACTGACGCCGAGACCACGCACTCCACGGGGCTCGCGCTCGTGGAGTTCAGCGCACCGGGGGTCACCAAGGCCAGCGCGCTGACCGCCTGGAGCGCCGGGCTCGGCATACGTCCCGAGGACATCGCCGCGTTCGGCGACATGCCCAACGACCTGCCCATGCTGCGGGCGGTGGGCCGCTCGTACGCCATGGCCAACGCCGATCCGTCAGTCCGGAGGGCGGCGCGGTTCCACACCGCATCGAACGACGAGGACGGGGTGGCCCGGGTGCTGGAGCAGTTCGTCGCACTGGCGCGCCGCCAGCCCGCGTAGGCGGCACGCCCGAGGCCCTACGATCAGGCCTCGCCGAAGCCGTACGGGTCAGGCCTCGCCCGAATCCCCGCGGGCCGAGCACGGTGTTCCGGCCGCGCCAAAACCCTTGCGGTTCAGCCGAGTTCGGCCAGTCGCCCGACCACCGGGGCCACCCTCTGCTCGATCCACTCCGCCGGCTCGTCCACGCGCGGGCCGAGGATCACCGTCTCGATGCCGAGCTTGGCGTAGCCCTCCAACTCCCGGGTGAAGGCGTCGAGTTCGGCCTCGCCCCGCGGGTCGCCCGAGTGGGTGAGCGTCTTGTGGATGTCGGCGTACTCGCGCCCCACGGCGTCGCAGTGACCGCGCAGGACGTCCAGCTTGTGCGCGACCTCCTCCGGGGTCGAGGCGAAGAGGTTGCAGGCGTCCCCGTACTGGGCGACCAGCCGGAGGGTCTTCTTCTCGCCGCCCCCGCCGATCATGATCCGCGGACGCGGAGTGCTCACCGGCGCCGGTACGCACAGGGTCTCGGCGAGCCGGTAGTGCTTGCCCTCGAAGGGCCCGTCGGCCTGTGGGTCCCACATCTGCAGGCAGATCCGCAGGGTCTCCTCAAGGCGCTCGAAACGCTCCGCGAGCGGCGGGAACGGCACGCCCAGGCCCTCGTGCTCGCGGCCGTACCAGGCCGCCCCGATGCCCAGGGTGGCCCGGCCGCCGGACAGGACGTCGAGCGTGGTGGCGATCTTGGCGAGCAATCCTGGATGGCGGTACGTCACACCGGTCACCAGTGTGCCGAGCTGGACCGTGGAGGTGTGGGCCGCGAGGAAGCCGAGGGTCGTGTAGGCCTCCAGCATGTCGCTCTCGGCGCCGCCGTTGAACTCCATCTGGAAGTAGTGGTCCATGACCGACATCCAGCTCACGCCCGCCGCCTCGGCGGCGGCGCCCGCGGCGGCCAGCTCGGGACCGAGCGCCGCCGCGCCCCGGGGGTGGTTGAACCGGTTGATGTGTACGCCGACCCGCATGTCCGTCTCCGTCACCCTGGGCTCACCGTCGGATCGTCACCGACTGTCGCGACGGTAGATCTTGGAGCACTCTCGAAGTCAAGGCCCGATGTGCCGTCCGACCGGTGAAGCGGTGCCATGGACGGACGGATCGCCGCCCCCGCGAGGGAAGTTGTCCTTCCCGTACCGCTCAGCCCGCCGTGACGTTACCGTTCAGTAGACAACGCGCTCCCGGAGGTGGCCGTATGACTCCCGTGACCCCCGACCCTGCCCCGGGTCTCGCGGAGTGTGCCCGCGCCCTGGCCGAGGGAACGGTGTCCTCGCGGACGCTCGTCGAGGAGGCCCTCGCCCGGATCGAGGCCTCTCAGGGCACCCTGAACGCCTTCCGGCTGGTGCGTGCCGAGGCCGCGCTCGCCGAGGCCGACGCCGCGGACAAGGAGCTGGCGGCGGGCGAACGCCGACCGCTGCTCGGGGTGCCGGTGGCTGTCAAGGACGACATGGACGTGGCGGGCGAGCCGACCGCGTTCGGCTGCCGCGGGGAGTTCCCGCCGGTGGCCGAGGACGGCGAGGCGGTGCGGCGGCTGCGGGCGGCCGGGGCCGTGGTCGTCGGCAAGACCAACACCTGCGAGTTCGGCCAGTGGCCCTTCACCGAGGGGCCTGCCTTCGGTGAGACCCGCAACCCGTGGCACACCGGGCACACGCCGGGCGGTTCGTCCGGTGGCTCGGCGGCAGCGGTCGCGGCCGGACTGGTGCCCGCCGCGCTGGGCTCGGACGGCGCGGGCTCGGTGCGGATCCCGGCCTCCTGGACGCATCTGATCGGCATCAAACCGCAGCGCGGCCGCATCTCGACCTGGCCGCGCGCGGAGTCCTTCCACGGCATCACGGTCAACGGCACACTCGCCCGTACGGTCGAGGACGCCGCGCTGCTGCTGGACGCGGCGAGCGGCAGCCACGAGCGCGATATGCACCGCCCGTCCGCGCTGCGCGTGTCGGACGCGGTGGGCCGGGACCCGGGCAGGCTGCGCATCGCGCTCTCGCTGAAGCCGCCGTTCACGGCGCTGCCCGCCCGGCTGCGGCCCGACGTGCGGGCCCGGGTCCTCGCGCTCGCGGAGCGGCTGACCGCGCTCGGCCACGAGGTGGAGGAGGCCGATCCGCCGTACGGGCAGATCGGGCTGGCCTTCGTCCCACGCGCCACGGCCGGGATCGCCGAACGGGTCCGCGAGACGCCCCATCCGCACCTGCTCGACCGGCGCACCCTGGAGGCCGCCCGGCTGGGCCGGCTGCTCGGCGGGGTCCCGCTGCGGCTGGCCCGGCGCGCCGAGGCGAGGCTGCACCGGCGCATCGGCTCGCTCTTCGACACGTACGACGTGGTGCTCGCGCCGACGACCGCCGCTCCCCCGCCGCGCATCGGCGCCCTGCACGATCTGAGCGGCTTCGGGACGGACCGGGCCATGATCGCCGCCTGTCCGTACGCCTGGCCGTGGAACGTGCTGGGCTGGCCCGGTGTCAACGTCCCCGCGGGGTTCGTCGACGGTTCGCTGCCGGTGGGCGCGCAGCTGCTGGGTCCCGCGAACAGCGAGCCGCTCCTCGTGTCGCTGGCCGCGCAGTTGGAGGCGGACCAGCGGTGGTACGAGCACCGGCCGAGCGGTGAAGTGGACGGCGCCGTACCTGATTTCGGGGCGCCCACCGGCCCGTAGTCTGGGGACCATGGACGACGCGTCGATGGTGGGCCTCATGGGACGGGTGACCGGCACGATCGGGCCGGGACTCGTCGGCGAGGTGATCGTCCGGGTCCGCGGTGGCGCCGAGCACTTCCTCGCGTATCCCGCCTCGCCGAAGGACCGCATCGAGACGGGCACGGTGGTGATGGTGGTGGAGTACCTGCCGCCGCGGACGGTGTACGTGTCGGCGGCGTACGACGGTTGAGCCGGCCGTGAGCCGCTGTGCCATGTGAGCGTGTCGCGCTCGTCGTGCCATGTGAGCGTGTCGTGCTCGTCAAGGATGCGCCAAAGACTCGTCAGCGTCTGTACCCCCGGGCCCGAGCGGGCGCACACTCCGTTCGTTCGGTGCCGAAAGGGCACCATCCAACAGGGGGCGTATGCCGATGGTTGTCGGCGTCGTGGCGGGGGCAGCGGTCCTCGCGCTCATATTCATCGTGGTGATCTTCAAGCTCATGTGGCGTGTCGCGGAGCCCAACGAAGCACTGATCATCTCCGGTTCGAAGCACCGCACCGAAGGCCTCGAGGAGGGCATGGGATTCCGGATCGTCACCGGGCGCGGCACGCTCGTGCTGCCAGGCGTCCAGGCGGTGCGCAAACTCTCGCTCGACCTCAACGAGACCGAGCTGTCCGTGGACTGCGTGACCCACCAGGGCATTCCGCTCAAGGTGCGGGGCGTGGTCATCTTCAAGGTGGGCGACGACTTCGTGTCGATCGCCAACGCGGGCCGCCGCTTCCTCGACCAGCAGAAACTGATGTCGGAGCGGGTGCACAACGTGTTCGCCGGTCATCTGCGGTCCATCGTCGGCGGGTTGACCGTCGAGGACATGATCCGCGACCGCGAGAAGCTCACCGGGCAGACCCGGGCCGCCTGCGGTACGGAGATGGAGAAGCTGGGACTGATCGTCGACTCGCTGCAGATCCACGAGATCGAGGATCCGACGGGCTACATCAAGAACCTGGCCATGCCGCACGCGGCCGCCGTGCAGCGGGACGCCCGGATCGCGCAGGCCGAGGCCAACCGGCGGGCCACCGAGGCCGAACAGCAGGCCGCCGCGCGGATGTCGGAGGCGACCCGGGACAGCGAGATCCTCCAGGCCGGATACCAGGCGGAGCGCGACAACGCCTCCGCCAAGGCCCGGCAGGCCGGACCGCTCGCCGACGCGGCGGCGCGGCAGGAGGTCGTGGTCCAGGAGACGCGTGTCGCCGAGCTGGAGGCGCACCGCCGTGAGCAGCAGCTCCAGGCGGACGTCCGCAAGCCCGCGGACGCGAAGGCGTACGAGAAGCGCACGCTGGCCGAGGCCGAGCGCGATGTCCGGATCTCCGCGGCGCAGGCCAAGGCGAAGGAGACCGAACTCGCGGCAGCGGCCGAGGCGACCCGGGTCACGACGGCCGCGGGTGCCGAGGCCGAGGCGACCAAGGCGCGTGGCGCCGCCGCCGCGACGGCGACCCGGGCCACCGGTGAGGCCGAGGCCGCCGCCCAGCAGGCCAAGGGTCTTGCGATCGCCGAGTCCGCGCGGGCGAAGGGGCTCGCGGAGGCCGAGGCCATCAAGGCGCGGGCCGCCGCGCTGGCGGAGAACCAGGAGGCCGTGGTCGCGCAGCAACTCGCCGAGAACTGGCCGGAGATCGTGCGGGCGGGGGCCGGCGCGTTCGGGAACGTCGAGCACATGGTGTTGCTCAACGGGGCCGATGGGATGTCCGACATGTTCGCCAAGGCGTTGACGATGGGTGGTACGGGGTTGGGGCTGGCTCGGCAGTTGCTGTCGTCGATGGGTCAGGATCAGAACGGGCAGGCCGGTAAGGACGGTTCGGCGGTGAACGGGTTCGCGACGCCGCCGGCCGCTCCTCCTTCGCAGAAGGTTCCGGTGGACGGGGAGTCGTAGAACGGCGGGTGGCCGGGTGCGGGTTGTGCGTGGCTGAGCGCGCCCACGCGGCGGAGCCGCATGATGTCACTGCCCCGCGCCCCTGAAAAACAGCGGCCCGCGCTCCTGTCCACAAAGGGGCGCGGGCTACCGTGTGCCGCGTGACTGCCTCTGCCGAGCAAGATGTTCCCGGGCGCTCCGGGCCCGCCGCCACCGTCGAAGCGGATCCGCGTCGAGTGGGTCAGGTGCGTACCGAGTACTCGCCCGCGCACGACGGCGACCCGGACCCGGGCGAGATCGTGTGGACCTGGGTGCCCTATGAAGAGAACGATGGGCGGGGCAAGGACCGGCCGGTGCTGGTCGTCGCCCGTGAGGCCGCCGGGACGTTTCTCGCCGTGCAGCTGTCGAGCAAGCGGCACGACGGCGACCGGGAGTGGGTGCCGATCGGCAGCGGGCCGTGGGACCGGTCGGGGCGCGACTCCTGGGTGGACACGGACCGGGTGCTGCGGCTGCACGAGAAGGGGATGCGGCGGGAGGCGTGCGCGCTGGACCGGATGCGGTTCAACTCGGTGGTGCACCGGCTGCGGGAGCGCTACGGCTGGCGCTGAGCCGCCTTCGCCTCCAGGGCCTCTGTCCCCGGCACCTCTGCCTCCGGCACCTCTGCCTCCGGCACCTCTGCCTCCGGCACCTCCCGGAACGCCCGCTCGAAGGCGCTCAGGACCACCGCACCCTTCGTACGGTCGAGGACTCCGAACACGATGTGCTCGAAGGAGCCGGCGAACCGGCCGCCGTCCGTGAGCAGGGCGCGGAAGGCGCCCGCCACCTGCGCCGGGTCGTTCTGGAAGACGCCGCAGCCCCAGGCTCCGAGCACCAGCCGTCGGTAGCCGTGCGCCGCGGCCGTTTCCAGCACCCGCTCGGCCCGTGACGCGAGGGCGCCCGGCAGCTCGGGCGCGCGCTCCGGGGCCGTGCGCAGGATCACTCCGGCGTTGGGCGCGGCTGCGGTCAGGAATCCGGCGGTGTACGGCTCGTCCAGGAGCTGTCCCCGGTCGTCGCGGAAGACCGGGACGGCGGGTGAGTGGATCACCCGATCGGTGTAGAAGGGGTCGCGGTGTGCCCGGTGGTGGTCGTAGAACTCCCTGGCCTCCATCACGCACGTGTACAGCGCGGAGGCCCGGCACAGGGCCTCTTCCTGGGCCTGCGCGCCGTTCAGATAGCCCCCGCCGGGGTTCCGGGCCGAGGCGAAGTTCAGGACCGCCACCGGGCCGGTCAGCCGGAGCGCCGCCTCCAGGCTGCTCTCGCCCGTGACCTCGAAGAACGTCTTCACCGGGCCGGTCGGCGACGCGTCCGTAGGACTGGTCGGCGGTATCTCCACGGGCCCGGGCCCGTACATCCGCGTGCCCTGCCGTGCGGCGGCCACCGCCGCGGCGATCGACACCGTGCGTCCGTCGTTCGCGCGGTACGAACCCGCCGCGACGATCTCCTCCGTCTGCCGCGCGATCCCGCGCAGGCGGGCGCTCATGGCGCCACCCCTGTACGCGCCATGATCGCGTCCCGCGCGATCTCCCCCGACTCCCCCGTCGCATCCCCCGTCGTGCTCATGAACGCATGGTGAGCGATCCTGGTATAGCGCCGCAACAGAGTTTCCCGGCCCCAAAAGCGACGATACGCACCCTTGTGCGAGGAGCCGTAAGGGTCTTGGGTGGGACGAGCGACTGTCGGCCCGGTCCATCCGACGCCGGGCCGGCGGCATGGATGGAATCTCAGGAGGATCCCGACATGTCCGATTCGGTGAGTGACTGTACGGAGCCCCGGCGCTCCGCCGTCACCGAGGCCGAAGTGGAGGCGCTGGTCCGCGGCATCTGCTTCAAGACCGGCCCGCCCCGATTCCTCGGTGTGGAACTCGAATGGCTCGTCCACGAGTCGCGTTCCCCGCGACTCCCCGTACCACCAGAACGTCTCGAAGCGGCCTACGCCGCACTGCGGGCCCTGCCCCTGAGTTCGGCGCTCACCGTCGAACCGGGTGGTCAGCTGGAGCTCAGCTCCGCTCCCGCCGCCTCCCTGATGGAGTGCGTGGGGTCCGTGTCCGCCGACCTCGACGCCGTACGCGCGGTACTGCGCGAGGCGGACCTGGCCCTCAGCGGCCTCGGCCAGGATCCCTGGAACCCGCCCACCCGCTTCCTCCATGACCCGCGCTACGACGCCATGGAGACCTACCTCGACCGCACGGGCCCCGAGGGCCGCGCCATGATGTGCACCTCCGCCTCCGTCCAGGTCTGTCTGGACGCCGGGTACGAGGAGCCGGGCCCGCTCGGGCACGGTCGGCGCTGGTGGCTCGCGCATCAGCTCGGCGCTGTCCTGGTGGCCGCGTTCGCCAATTCCCCGATGGCCTGTGGGCAGCCCACGGGCTGGCGTTCCACCCGGCAGTCCCTGTGGGCCGCGATGGATCCGGGCCGCACCAGTGCCCCGCCCCTCGACGGCGATCCGCGGACGGCCTGGGCCCGGCACGTCCTGGACGCGCCGGTGATGTGCGTCCGGGCGCCCAGCGGCCCCTGGGACGTTCCGGAGGGGCTGAGTTTCCGTGCGTGGACCCGGTCCGACGCACCGCCCGACCGGGAGGACCTCGACTACCACCAGACGACCCTGTTCCCGCCGGTGCGCCCGCGCGGCCATCTGGAGCTGCGCATGATCGACGCGCAGTCGGGCGAGAACGGCTGGATCGTGCCGCTCGCCGTGACGGCAGCACTGTTCGACGACGCGGAGGCCGCCGAGACCGCGTACCGGACGGTCAAGCCGCTCGCCGAGCGGGCCGGCTCGCTGCCCGCGCCGCGGAACCCGCTGTGGACGGCCGCCGCCCGCGCAGGCCTGACCGACCCCGAGCTGCGCGAGGCCGCCGTCACCTGTTTCGCGGCAGCCGCCGACGCCCTGCCCCGGATCGGCGCGAGCCCCGAGGTGCAGGAGGCGGTCGCGGAGTTCACCGACCGCTATGTGGCCCGGGGCCGCTGCCCCGCCGACGACATCCTCGACCACGCCGACGGCACTGACCACCTGTTCAACGGCACGGACCTCCGGAGCACGCAACACCTGCTCCCCGGGAAGGACATCCGCACATGACCGACCCCGACACCCACTCCTCCCCCACCGATCCGGAGACGCTCAGGGAGCGCGCGCTGGCGGCGCTCACCACGGCCCGTGACCGCACCGCGCTCCTGACCTCCTGTGTGGAGGATCCCGAACTGACCGCCCAGCACTCACCGTTGATGTCGCCGCTGGTGTGGGACCTCGCGCACATCGGCAACCAGGAGGAGCTGTGGCTGCTGCGGACGGTCGCCGGCCGTGACGCGATGCGGCCCGAGATAGACGGCATCTACGACGCGTTCGAGCACCCGCGCTCCGAGCGGCCCTCGCTGCCGCTGCTGCCGCCCGCCGAGGCCCGCCACTACGCGGCCGAGGTGCGCGGCCGGGCGCTGGACGTCCTGGAGAGCGCCTCGTTCCAGGGCACGGGCATACAGCTCACCGAGGCGGGCTTCGCCTTCGGCATGATCGCCCAGCACGAACAGCAGCACGACGAGACGATGCTGATCACCCATCAGCTGCGCAGAGGACCGGCGGCACTGACGGCGCCGGACCCCATGCCCGACCCGGCGTTCAACGGACCGGCCGAAGTGCTGGTCCCCGGTGGCCCGTTCACGATGGGCACGTCCACCGAGCCCTGGGCGCTGGACAACGAACGGCCCGCGCACCAGCGGCTCGTGCCGCCGTTCCACATCGACACGACTCCGGTCACCAACGGCGCGTACCAGGCGTTCATGGCGGACGGGGGCTACACCGACCAGCGCTGGTGGACGCCCGCCGGCTGGTCCCACATCCGGACCCACTCCATAGAGGCGCCGCTGTTCTGGCGCCGGGAGGGCGGGCAGTGGCTGCGGCGGCGCTTCGGCGTCACCGAGCTCGTACCGGCGAACGAGCCCGTGCTGCACGTCAGTTGGTACGAGGCCGACGCGTACGCCCGCTGGGCGGGCCGGCGGCTGCCGACCGAGGCGGAGTGGGAGAAGGCGGCCCGTCACGACCCGGTGGCCGACCGCTCCACGCGCTACCCGTGGGGCGACGAGGACCCGACGCCCGAGCACGCCAACCTCGGCCAGCGCCATCTGCGGCCGGCCCCCGCCGGCAGTTACCCGGAGGGCCAGTCCCCGCTCGGCGTACGGCAGTTGATCGGTGACGTGTGGGAGTGGACGTCCAGCGATCTGCTCCCCTACCCGGGCTTCGCGGCCTTCCCGTACAAGGAGTACTCGGAGGTCTTCTTCGGGCCCGAGTACAAGGTGCTTCGCGGTGGTTCGTTCGCGGTCGACTCCGTGGCCTGCCGGGGGACGTTCCGCAACTGGGACTATCCGATCCGCCGGCAGATCTTCTCCGGGTTCCGTACCGCCCGGGACGCCGATCCGGAGACCGTCTGATGTGCCGTCATCTCGCGTTCCTGGGCCCTGAGGAGCGGCTCGGACGGCTTCTCGTGGATCCGCCGCACAGCCTCTTCCGGCAGTCGTGGGAGCCACGGCGGCAACAGCACGGGACCGTCAACGCCGATGGTTTCGGAGTCGGTTGGTATGCCGAGGGCGATCCGGTGCCGGCGCGCTACCGGCGTACCGGGCCGATCTGGGGCGACCGTTCGTTCGCCGACCTCGCACGGGTGGTGCGCTCGGGCGCGCTGCTCGCCGCGGTGCGCGACGCGACCGTGGCCAGCGCGGACGGGGAGGCCGCGGCGGCACCGTTCGCCGCGGGCACCTGGCTGTTCAGCCACAACGGCGCGGTCGCCGGCTGGCCGCGCTCGCTCGCCCCGCTCGCCCGGACACTGCCGGCCGAGGACCTGCTGTCGATGGAGGCGCGCTGCGACTCGGCGCTCGTCTGGGCGCTGGTCCTGAACCGGCTGCGCGGCGGCGACGAGGAGGGCCAGGCGCTCGCCGACACGGTCCTCGACGTCGCGGCGGCGGCCCCCGGTTCACGGCTCAACCTCCTGCTCACCGACGGCGAGGTGATCGCCGCCACCGCCTGGGGCGACACGCTCTGGTATCTGACCGAGCCCGGCCGGCGCACGGTCGTGGCGTCCGAGCCGTACGACGACGATCCGCACTGGCAGGAGGTGCCGGACCGCACGCTGCTGGCCGCGAGCCGCACGGACGTCCTGCTCACCCCGCTCAAGGACGTGGAAGAACACATGGCATCCGCCGCACCCAAGGAGCCCAGTACGTGAGTCCGTTCCTCGTCACCCGCACCCTGCCCGAGGACGCCACCGACGCCGCCCTGCGCGCCGACGTCCTGCACGGCCTGACCCGCACGCCCAAGACGCTCCCGCCGAAGTGGTTCTACGACGCGCACGGCAGCGAGCTCTTCGAGAAGATCACCGAACTGCCGGAGTACTACCCGACGCGGGCCGAGCGCGAGATCCTCGTCGCCCGGGCCGCCGAGATCGCCGCGGCGACCGGCGCGCGCACGCTCGTCGAGCTGGGCTCCGGGTCTTCCGACAAGACCCGTCACCTGCTCGACGCCATGCCCGACCTGCACACGTACGTGCCGGTCGACGTGAGCGAGAGCGCGCTCACCCAGGCCGGGCAGGCGCTGATCGCGGAGCGTCCCTCGCTCGATGTGCACGCGCTGATCGCCGACTTCACCGGTGGGCTCGTGCTGCCCGACACGCCCGGTCCGCGGCTCGTCGCGTTCCTGGGCGGCACGATCGGCAATCTGCTGCCCGCCGAACGCGCCGCGTTCCTGGCATCCGTACGCTCCCTGCTGTCGCCCGGCGACGCCCTGCTGCTCGGCACCGACCTGGTCAAGGACGAGTCGGTCCTCGTCGCCGCCTACGACGACGCGGCCGGGGTGACGGCCGAGTTCAACAAGAACGTGCTGACCGTGGTCGACCGCGAACTCGGCGCCGACTTCGACCCCGACCAGTTCACCCATGTCGCCCTCTGGGACGCCGAGCGGGAGTGGATCGAGATGCGGCTGCGCGCCCGTTCGGCGCTGACCGTGAAGATCCCCGCGCTCGACCTCGCCGTGGACTTCGCGGAGGGCGAGGAGATGCGCACCGAGGTGTCGGCGAAGTTCCGCGAGGACGGCGTACGGACGGAACTGGCGGCGGCCGGACTCGACCTCACGCACTGGTGGACCGACCCGCAGGGGAGGTTCGCGCTGTCGCTGAGCACGGCCCGGTGACCAGCACCGGCCGGGAACCCGTACGGACCCATGTCCCTCGGGCCTACATCTCGCGGTCCCCCGCCTCGTGCGGCACCGTGGAATGACGCGTGGCACACGGGCCACGGCGGAGAGGAGCACCCGCATGTCCGACCACACCTACCGGATCACCGAAATCGTCGGCAGCTCGCACGAGGGCGTCGACGAGGCGATCCGCAACGGCATCTCCCGGGCTTCGCAGACCCTGCGCAACCTCGACTGGTTCGAGGTCACCCAGGTCCGCGGCCAGATCGAGGACGGGCAGATCAAGCACTACCAGGTCGGCCTGAAGGTCGGCTTCCGCCTGGAGGACGCGGGCTGACCTCTGCGGATCCCCACCGCCGCGGCGAGCGGGGGCGCGGACCCCTCAGGTCCGCCCCTCCCGCTCCTGCGCCACCTTCAACGCCTCGGACGCGGCCGCCCAGCGCGCCCGTACGACGGTGAAGCCGGCCCGCTCGGCGTCCTCGCACACGAGCTCGTCGTCGTCCACGAGCACCCGGATCTCACGGTTCCGGGCCAGCTCGCGGAGGATCTCCAGCTTGGTGCGCCGAGCGGGCCTGCGGTCGTCGTTGCGCCGCATCCGGATGCGGCCCTCGGGCAGGCCCTGGGCGGCGAGCCAGGCCTCCGTGTCCTTGCGGCAGCGCTCGGGCCGCCCGGTCAGATAGAGGATCTCGCACTCCCGCGCGTGCTCCAGCGCGAGGGCGACGCCCTCCGCGAGCGGCGGATCGTCCGGCGCCGCCGCGAAGAAGGCGTCCCAGTCGCGCGGCTTGCGCTCCAGGAACTTCTGCCGGTGCGCGGTGTCGGCGAGGGTGCCGTCGAGGTCGAATACGGCGAGGGGCCCGCGCCCGCCGGCACCGCCGCGCGCGTCGGATCCGGGGCGTGGCCTGCTGGTGTTCGTCACCCGGCCAACCCTAGGGCGCCGCTCTCTACGGCACGGACTCCGTCTCCGAGTCCGTCTCCGCCTGCTGCTTCTTCGAGGCCCGCAGGCTGGTGAAGGTCGTCACCCCGAGCACCAGGACGATGAAGCCGAGCGAGAACGGGATGCTGATCTCCGGGACGTGCACCCCCGACTCATGCAGGGCGTGCAGCACCAGTTTGACGCCGATGAAGCCGAGGATGATCGACAGCCCGTACGAGAGATGGACGAGCCTCTTGAGCAGGCCGCCGATCAGGAAGTACAGCTGCCGCAGGCCCATCAGCGCGAAGGCGTTCGCGGTGAAGACGATGTACGGCTCCTCGGTGAGGCCGTAGATGGCCGGGATGGAGTCCAGGGCGAACAGGACGTCCGTGGAACCGATCGCCAGCATGACCACCAGCATCGGGGTCATCACCCGCTTGCCGTTCTGCTCGATCCACAGTTTGGTGCCGTGGTAGCGGTCGGCCACGCCGAAGCGCCGCTCGACCGCCTTGAGCAGCTTGTTCTCCTCGTACTCCTCGTCCCCGTGGCCCTTTCGGGCGTCCTGGACGAGCTTCCACGCGGTCCAGATCAGGAACGCGCCGAAGATGTAGAAGACCCAGGAGAACGTCGAGATGATCGCGGCGCCGGCGGCGATGAAGATCGTGCGCAGGACGAGTGCCACCAGCACGCCGACCATCAGCACGCGCTGCTGGTACTGGGCCGGCACCGAGAACTTCGCCATGATCAGGACGAAGACGAAGAGGTTGTCGACGCTGAGCGACTTCTCCGTGATGTATCCGGCGAAGAACTCGCCCGCGGGCCCGCCTCCGTAGACCACCAGCAGTCCGATCCCGAACGCCACCGCGAGGGCGACCCAGACCGCGCTCCAGATGCCTGCCTCCTTGAGGGAGACCTCATGGGGTTTGCGGCCGATGAAGAAGTCCACGGCGATGAGCGCGCAGAGCACTGCGACAGACAGCGCCCACACGCCAAGGGAGACGTTCACTGTTCCTCCGGGGCTGATGGTGCGAACTGACAGCGTTGTCAGGTATCAGGAGCGAAACCACCCCCAGAAGGTAAACAAACGGCCACGTCCGGGCATACGCACCGCACCGTGTCGGTGCGGTCTGCGTGGTCGGCTTGGGCTGCGTGGGCTGCGTATTCGGCTTGGTCGGCTTGGTCGGCTTGGTCGGCGTTCAGGATGTGGTTGCCTCGTGCCACAGGCTCCATGCGAGTCCGAGGCCGGCGAGGGCGATCGCTATGCGGAGTGGGGCCTCGGGCAGGCGGCGTACGACGGCCGGTCCCATCCAGGCGCCCGCGAAGCAGCCCAGGCCGAGCGTGAGGGCCGCGCTCCAGTCGACCGGGGCCAGGAACGCGTAGGCGACGGCCGCGGTGACGTTGGCCGCGCCGGTGGCGATGTTCTTGACCGCGTTGGTCACCCTCAGGGGTTCCGTCGTGGACAGGGAGAGGACGGCCAGCATGAGGACGCCCGCCGCTGCGCCGAAGTAGCCGCCGTACAGGCCGACCAGCAGGACTGCGCAGGCCAGTGGGAGCTTCGGCAGGGAGTCCTGGCCGGGGCTGAGTCTTGCGGTGAGTCGACGCAGGGGTTCGCGGGCCAGGATCAGGACCGAGCCGAGGGCTATGAGCCACGGCACGACCAGTTCGAACGTCTTCGACGGGGTGCCGAGGAGAAGGGCCGCGCCTGTCGCGCCGCCCAGGGCCGCCGTGATGGCCAGGGGGACGAGTCGGGTGCGTTGACCTCGTAGTTCCTCGCGGGAGCCGACCGCGGATCCGACCGTGTTGGAGAAGAGGGCGACCGTGTTGGTGACGTTGGCCGCCACGGGTGGGAGGCCTGCGGCCAGGAGGGCGGGGTAGCTGAACAGGGAGGCCAGGCCTGCTATCGAGCCGGCCAGGCCGGAGGCTATGCCTGCGGCCAGGAGGAGGAGTGCGGCGCCGGGGGTTGGGGGGCCGGCTATCAGCGCTTGCACGTTGGCCTCTTGATCTTTACGGGTGTGGGTGGCGTGCGGCGGCGTTCCATATTAGGGACACCGTCTGCATATACAGACGGCGGGGTCTTCTTTGTGTTGGCATCCCGGGGGCTCGCGGGTTTTTTCGCCCCCGCCGCCCCTACCCATTCCCGTCCCTTACTCGGGGGCTCCGCCCCCGAACCCCCGCTCCTCAAACGCCGGAGGGGCTGAAGAATTCGCGGCCCGGGCTGAAGAATTCGGGGCCGAGCTGAGGACTTCGAGGGCTGCGCTGAAGACTTCGGGGGCTGCGCTGAAGACTTGCAGGGCCGAGCTGAAGACTTCGAGGGCTGAGCTGAACCTCTACAGCCCAGCCCAGGCACATCTCAGCCCGTCCGGCGTTTGAGGACGAGACCGTTCAGGCCGATCTTCCGCCCACCCCCGGTCACCCCACCCACCCCGCCAGCCCCGTCCCACCCAGCCCGTCCGGCGCTTGAGGACAAGGCCGTTCAGGCCGATCTTCCGCCCACCCCCGGTCAACCCACCCACCCACGCCAACCCCCACCCACCCAGCCCGTCCGGCGTTTGAGGACGAGCGCGGCAGCGCGATACGGGGGTTCGGGGGCGGAGCCCCTGAGGCAGGGACGGGAATGGGTAGGGGCGGCGGGGGCGAAGAAAAGGCCTCAGCCCGCGTACTCCGCCAACGGCACCCCCGGCGGCATGTTGTAAGGAGTCACCACCTGGATCGCCGACGGCAGGAAGGGACCCTCGTCCGGGAGGGCCTTGTGGGCTCTCATGATGGTTTGGCAGGCTCGGCGCATGTCCTGGCGCAGGTCGTGGTGGAGGACGGCGGAGAGGCGACGGTCGCGCAGGAAGCGGGTGTTGTCGTGGTCCAGGTCGTGGGCGATGAAGACCGCGCACTCCCGGCCGAGGGTGTCGAACGCGTCGAGGGTCGCGGCATTGCCGCCACCGGCGGAGTAGACGGCGATGACGTCCTCGTCCCGCTTGAGGGCCTCCAGGACGAGGTCCCGCTGGGTGGCGTCCAGGCCGTCGCTGTCGGTGACCTCCACCAGGGAACGCCCGGGCTGCGCGATCCGCATCGCGCTGCGGAAGCCCATCTCGCGCTCCTCCTCACCACGGAAGGAGCCCCGGCTGATCGTGGCGAGCACGTTGCCGGGCCGGTCGCCGAGCCACTGCCCGATGAGGTAGGCGGCGGTGGCGCCCGCGGCCCGGTTGTCGATTCCCACGTACGCCATGCGCGCACTGCTGGGCAGGTCGCTGACCAGCGTGACGACGGGGATGCCCGTCGCGACCAGCCGGCTGACGGCCGCGCCGATCTCCGGCAGGTCGGGGGCCTTGAGGATCACGCCCTGCGAACCGCGTTTCGCGATCTTGTCCATGGTCGCGATCAGGTCCGAGGCGGGACAGGCCTCCCGGAAGTGGAAGCGTGATCGCACCACGGCGGGGTGCAGGGACGGCAGTTCGGCCTCCAGGGCGTCCCGTACGGCGGTGGAGAACCGCTCCGGCGTCTGCATCACGATGTCGATCATGAACGTGCGTCCGCCGATGCGTACCTGGGTGCGCTGACGGTCCAGATCCTTGATGGCCTGGCGCACCTCCATGACGGTGCTTTCCCGTACGCCGCCCCGGTCGTTGAGGACCCGGTCGACCGTGGCTTCGCTCAGACCGGCCTGGCGGGCGATCTCTCTGATCGGATACGGATGTCGCATGGCGGTCCCCGAAAGCTCAATGATGGACTTTTGATGGGTCTCTGCGGATTGAATGACGGGCTCTGGTTCACAAGACTGGCAGAAAAGCACGCATGGCGAAAGGACCCGGGATGTCCCCCAAGGAGGCGGGAGCACCGACTTGGCTGAGCGACGAGGACTGCGATCTCGACGCGTTCCGCTCGCTGGTCGAGCAGAGCACCGAGCCGCAGGCGTATCCCACGGCCGAGCGGATCGAACAGAACGTCCTGGTTTACGTCAGTGATCGGATCCGCGATCTCGCGGTCACTCCGCAGGGGCGCCGGGAGGTGCAGGCCGAACTGGTGCGGGCCCTGCTGGACGGGCCCGGAGTCGTGGTCCTCAAGGGCGCGTTCACGGACCCGGCCGTCGTGGACGCGGCCTCGGGCGCCTTCAACGCGCTGATCGAGGAGGAACGTTCGAGCGGCACGGCCCGCGGCGACCACTTCGCAAAGCCCGGCGCCAACGACCGGGTGTGGAACGCCCTGGACAAGGTGGCCGTGCGGGCGCCGGAGGTGTTCGCGGACTACTACGCCAACGACATGCTGGCCCTGGCCGCCGAGGCCTGGCTCGGCCCCGGCTACCAGGTGACCTCGCAGATCAACGTGGTCAACCCGGGTGGCGCCGCGCAGAGCGTGCACCGCGACTACCACCTGGGCTTCCTGAGCAACGACGTCGCCGCCGCGTACCCCGCGCACGTCCACCGTCTCTCCCCCGTGCTGACGCTCCAGGGCGCGGTCGCGCACTGCGACATGCCCGTCGAGTCCGGGCCCACGCTGTACCTGCCGCACTCTCAGAAGTACGAGCCCGGCTATCTGGCCTGGCGGCGCCCGGAGTTCATCGCGTACTTCGAGGAGCATCACGTCCAGCTCCCGCTGGAGAAGGGCGACGCGGTGTTCTTCAACCCCGCGCTCTTCCACGCCGCCGGACACAACCGCTCGGCGGACATCAAGCGCATGGCCAACCTGCTGCAGATCTCCTCCGCCTTCGGCCGCGCCATGGAGTCCGTGGACCGGGAGGCCATGGCTGTGGCCCTGTTCCCGGTGCTGCTGCGCCGCAAGGAGGAGGGCGTCCCGGAGAGCTGGCTGCGCCGCGTGGTCGCCGCGACGGCCGAGGGCTACCCCTTCCCCACCAACCTGGACCTCGACCCGCCGGTCGACGGTCTCGCTCCGCCCTCCCAGGCGGACACCCTCTGGCAGGCAGTCGCCGAGGGCTGGGCCCCGGCCCGGCTCCGCCAGGAACTACAGGCGGGCGCCAAGCGCCGCCGGAGCTGAAGGAGAACAACGCACTCATGGGACTGCTTGAGGACAAGGTCGTCCTCGTCAACGGCGGCAGCCAGGGCGTCGGCGCGGGAATCGTCCGGGCGGCCGTACGCGAAGGCGCGACCGTCGTCTTCACCGGACGCCGGGCCGACGTCGGCGAGAAACTCGCCGCGGTCACCGGCGCCCGCTTCATACGCGCGGACCTGTCGGACGCCGCTCAGGCGCGCGACAGCGTCGTACAGACCGTGGACGCGTACGGGCGTGTCGACTGCCTGGTCAACGCGGCGGGGCTGACGTCACGTGGTTCGCTCCTGGACACCACGCCGGAGCTGTTCGACGCGCACATCGCGATCAATCTGCGGGCGCCGTTCTTCTCGATGCAGGCGGCGGTGGCGGACATGGTGGCGCGCAAGGGCCCCGGCACGGTCGTCAACGTCATCTCCAGCGCCCAGCACGGCGGCCAGCCCTTCCTCGCCCCGTACGTCGCGGCGAAGGCCGGGCTCGCCGGGCTGACCCGCAACGCGGCCCACGCGCACCGCTGGGACCGTGTCCGTATCAACGGACTCAACATCGGCTGGACCGACACCGAGGGCGAGGACGCCACCCAGCGTGCCTTCCACGGTGCGGGCGACGACTGGCTGGAGAAGGCCGCCGCGTCCCAGCCGATGGGCAAGATCGGGCAGGTCGACGAGATCGCCGATTTCGTCGTCTTCCTGCTCTCCGACCGCAGCGGTGTGGTGACCGGCTCGGTCATCGACTGGGACCAGATCGTCTTCGGCGGACTCGACTGAACCGCCCCCTGGGCTGAAGGAGCACGATTCACATGCGTATTGGCATCATGGGGCTGGGCCGGATCGGCGCGTTCCACGCGGAAACCCTGGCAGGACTCGAAGCGGTGGACTCGCTGGTGGTCACCGATCCGGTGGCCGCGGCCGCCGCCTCCGCCGCGGAGCGGTTCGGGGCCACGGCGGTGGACTCACCGGACGCGGTGCTGGCCGCCGGCGTGGACGGAGTGGTGATCGCCGCCGCGACCGACGCGCACCCCGAGCTCATTCTCGCCGCCGTCAAGGCGGGCATCCCGGTCTTCTGCGAGAAGCCCGTGGCCCGCGGCGTCGAGGAGAGCCTCGACGTACTTCGTGCGGTGGAGAACGGCGGGGTCGAGGTGCACATCGGCTACAACCGGCGCTTCGACGCCGGCTGCGTCGCCGCGCGCCAGGCCGTGGTGAACGGCGAACTCGGACTGCTGCACACCGTACGGTCCACCACCCTGGACCCCGCCCCGCCGCCCGCCGCGTACGTGGCCGTCTCCGGCGGCATCTTCCGCGACTGCAGCGTGCACGACTTCGACATCGTGCGCTGGGTCACCGGCCGCGAGGTCGTCGAGGTGTACGCGACCGGCGGCAACCGGGGCGCGGACTACATCGCGGCGGCGGGCGACGTCGACACCGCCTCCGCGCTGCTGACCTTCGACGACGGCACGATCGGCGTCATCTCCAACTCCCGGCACAACGCCCGCGGTTACGACGTCCGCCTGGAGGTGCACGGCATGAAGGACAGCATCGCCGTGGGCCTGGAGGACAAGCTGCCGCTGCGGTCCGTCGAGCCGGGGGTCACCTTCCCGGCCGGTCCCCCGCACCACTTCTTCATGGACCGCTTCGCGGACGCCTACCGCGCCGAGCTCAGCGCGTTCACCGAGGTCGTGGCGGGCTCCCGCCCCTCCCCCTGCACCGTGGCCGACGCTCTCGAAGCCAGCTGGATCGCCGAGGCGTGCACGCTGTCGCTGCAGGAGCACCGGCCCGTACGACTGGAAGAGGTACGCAAGGCATGACGGACGAACCGCTACGGATCGGTGTTCTGGGCGCGGCCCGGATCGCCGAGCTCTCGATCGTCGGCCCCGCTCGTGTGACCGGCCACCGCCTCGTCGCGGTGGCCGCCCGCGACCGGGCCCGCGCCGAAACATTCGCCGCCGAGCACGATGTCGAGCGGGTCCTTGACTCGTACGCCGACGTGATCGCCGACCCCGAGGTCGAGGTCGTGTACAACCCCCTCGCCAACGGCCTGCACGGGCCCTGGAACCTCGCCGCGCTCGCCGCTGACAAGCACGTGCTGACGGAGAAGCCCTCCGCGAGCAGCACAGAGGAGGCCATCGAGGTCCGGGACGCCGTCACGAAGGCGGGCACGGCCTTCATGGAGGGCTTCCACTACCTGTTCCACCCGGTCACCCGGCGCCTGCACGAACTGCTGGACAGCGGGGAACTGGGCGAACTCCGGCATGTGGAGACCACGATGCTCATGCCGGCGCCCGAGGACACCGACGTGCGCTGGTCGCTCCCGCTGGCGGGCGGCGCGCTCATGGACCTGGGCTGCTACAGCCTGCACGCCCAGCGGGTGCTCGCTCCCTGGGCGGGCGGCGCACCGCGGCTCGTCGCGGCGCGCGGCGGCGAACGTCCGGGCACGCCCGGAGTGGACGAGTGGCTGGACGCGGACCTGGAGTTCCCGGGCGGTGCCACCGGTACCGCCCGCTGCCACATGGCCCACAACGAGTGGCAGTTCAGCTGCCGGATCGTGGGTTCACTCGGCGAAGCCACCGCGGTGAACTTCGTCCAACCGCACCTGGACGACCGGGTCCTGGTCCGCACGGCCACGGGCGAGCGCACCGAGATGCTCGGCCGCCGGTCCTCGTACACCTACCAGCTCGAATCGTTCGCGGCCCATCTGCGCCGGGGCACACCCCTTCGCCTGGACGCCGACGACGCGGTCGCCACGATGCGGCTCATCGACGACTGCTACCAGGGGGCCGGGTTCCAGCCTCGGCCACGGACGGTCCTTCCGAGCACGGTGTGAGCACGGACTGAGAGGAACGGAAGCAGAACGGGAGTGGGCGGTGCCGTTTCGGCACCGCCCACTCCCGTTCTGCTTCCCGTTGCGCTATCCATATGTCTGCAGGTCTACGGTCTACCGATAGAGGTCGGGCCGTTCGATCAGCTCGACCTCGACGCGTCGGCCCTCCCGTTGGGCCCGTACGCCCGCCTCGCAGACCGCAGCTGCCGCGTAGCCGTCCCAGACGCCGGGCCCGGTGACCTCGCCGCGCCGGGTGGCGTCCACCCATGCCCGCACCTGCCGGTCGTACGCGTCCTCGAACCGCTCGATGTAGTCGGGCGTGACACGGCCGCCCCACCGGCCGTCGGCGCTGAGCCGTGGTCCGTGCTCGTCACCGATGCCCACCACGCCCCGCTCGCAGACGGCTTCGGCCCACACCTGATATCCGTAGCCGCAGTGGCCGAAGATCTCGACGTCGGCGAGAGCCCCCGACTCGGTCTCGAACAGGACGAGTTGAGGGTCACTCATGCCTTCGGGCGCCAGTGAGGACGGAGTCGGCTTGAGTACCGTGACCGCGGTGATCTCCTGATCGAGGAGCCAGCGGGTCACGTCCATCTCGTGTACGACCGAGTCGTTGATGAGCATCTCGTTCGTGAACCACGACGGCATCGAGGGATTGCGGTGCCGGTGGTGCATCATCAGGGCCCTGCCCAGCTCCCCGCCGTCGAGCAGCCTCTTGAGCTTCACGTACTCGGTGTCGTACCGGCGCATGAAGCCCACCTGTACGCGACGGTGACCGAGCCGCTGTTCCGCCTCCAGGACCCGTAGCGCGGAGGCCGCGTCAGGGGTCAGCGGCTTCTCGCACAGAACCGTCAGGTCATGGCCGAGGGCTTCGAGCAGAGCCGCCTCGTGGGCGGGCCCGGGTGAGGCGATCAGTACGGCGTCCACGTCCTGGGCTGCCATGGCGGCCGAGGGTTCCTCGTACGCCGTGCACCCTTCGATCTCGTCGGCGAGGGCCTTGCATCGCTCCGCCTCGATGTCGACGACGGCGGTCACCCGCGCGCCGCTGATGACGTGATGGAGCCGTCGCACATGATCGGCTCCCATCTTGCCCGTGCCGATGACGGCTACGCCGAGTGCTCCCTGAGGTGACATGTGTGCAGTGTCTCTTCCATGGGTGGGGGTCAGTTGCCGTGCGGCACGCCGACCTGAAGCTCTTCGGCTTCGGGGAGTTCTTCGACGTCGACGCCGCGGACCTGGGCGAGTTCGTGTTTGAGTGCGGCGAGTTCGGCGCCGCCTGCCATGTGGTTGGTGAGTTCTTCGAGGGTGACGTCGGCGCGGGCGGCGGAGAGTTCCATGGTGCCCAGGCGCAGGACGCTGAAGTGGTCGCCGACCATGTAGGCGTGGTGCGGGTTGTGGGTGATGAAGATGACCCCCAGCCCCCGGTCCCGGGCCGCCGCGATGTACTTCAGCACCACACCGGACTGCTTGACGCCGAGGGCCGCGGTGGGCTCGTCGAGGATGAGGACGCGGGCGCCGAAGTAGACGGCGCGGGCGATGGCGACCGACTGGCGCTGGCCGCCGGAGAGGGTGCCGATGGGCTGGTCGAGGTCGTCCAGGATGATGCCCATGTTGCGCAGTTCCTGGTCCGCAGTCTGCTTCATCTTGGCGATGTCGAGGCGGCGGATGGGCCAGGGGCCCTTGGTCATCTCGGAGCCGAGGAAGAAGTTCCGCCAGACCGGCATCAGCGGGACGGTGGCGAGGTCTTGGTAGACGGTGGCGATGCCCTTGTCGAGGGCTTCGCGTGGGGTGTTGAGGTGGACGGCCTGGCCGTCGATGAGGAACTCGCCCTCGGTGTGCTGGTGCAGCCCGGAGATGATTTTGATCAGTGTGGACTTGCCGGCGCCGTTGTCGCCCAGCACGCAGGTCACCTGGCTGGGGTAGACGGCCAGGTCCACGGTGTGCAGGGCGCGGACGTTGCCGTAGGCCTTGCCCGCGCCCTTCAGCTGCACGATGGGCTCGGCGGTGTCGGACGCGGTCGTCGTGTGTGTCCCGTTGAGTGAGACTTCGTTGGTTGTCATCGGGTCAGTTCACCTCCGGGTGGCCTGGCTGCGGACCCACAGATTGACGAGGGCGGCGAGCAGGAGCATGACGCCGAGGAAGGCCTTGAACCAGTCGGGGTTCCAGTTGGCGTAGACGATGCCCTGGGAGACCATGCCGAAGATGAAGGCGCCGATCACCGGGCCGATCGCCGAGCCGTAGCCGCCGGTGAGCAGGCAGCCGCCGATCACCGCGGCGATGATGTACAGGAACTCGTTGCCCACACCCTCGCCGGACTGGACGGTGTTGAACGAGAACAGGATGTGCATCCCGACGAACCAGGCACCCGCCCCCACCCCCATGAACAGGGCGATCTTGGTGAAGGTGACCGGCACACCCACCGCACGGGCCGATTCCTTGCTGCCGCCGGTCGCGAAGATCCAGTTCCCGAACTTGGTGCGCAGCAGCAGCCAGGTGGCGGCCGCGGCGAAGACCAGCCAGTAGAAGACGGTGATCTTCACATCGACGCCGCCGATGCTGATCTCGGACGCGAAGACCTTCTTGGCCTGGTCGAAACCGTCCATGTCACTGATCGAGTCGGTGGCGACGTTCCCGGTGAAGACCTTGGTGATGGCGAGGTTGGCGCCTTGCAGGATCAGGAACGTGCCGAGCGTGATCAGGAAGGACGGCAGCCCTGTCCTGACCAGCAGATAGCCGTTGAATGCCCCGATCGCCAGGGAGACGACGAGGGCGACGATGATGCCGGTCCACACGTTCATGGAGAGCTGGAAGCTCCACATGCTGGCTGTCAGAGCGGAGGTCGTCACGGCCACACCGGCGGACAGGTCGAACTCCCCGCCGATCATCAACAGCGCCACCGGGAGGGCCATGATGCCCATCACCGACGACTCGTAGAGCACGTTGGCCAGCGAACTGGCCTCGCGGAACGGGGAGGCGACCGCGAAGAAGAACACGTACACCGCGATCGCCGCGATCAGTGCGCCGATCTCGGGGCGGGCCGCCAGCCTGCGGGCCAGGGACCGTTCGGAGGTCCGGCCGTCCTTGGGGGCGGCCGGCGGAGCCGGCGACGAGGAGCTCGTCGCCGGTGCCGTTGCCTGGGACATGGGGATCACCGCGTGCCCTTCGCGGCGAACTTCGCGATGGCCTCGACGTTCGACTTGTCGACGAACGCGGGACCGGTCAGCACCGGCTCCTGGCCACCGCCGCTGAAGTTGCCGTTGGTCTTGTAGAGCCACAGCGAGTCGACGGACAAGTAGCCCTGAAGGTAGGGCTGCTGGTCCACGGCGAACTGGATGTCGCCGTCTTCGATGGCTCCGATGAGGTCCTTGTTGAGGTCGAAGGTCGCCAGCTTGGCCTTGCTGCCCGCGTCACCCAGCGACTGCACGGCCGTCATGGCGAAGGGGGCGCCGAGCGTGACCACGTAGTCGATCGAGCTGTCCTGCTTGAGCTTGGCGGTGATCGTCGACTTCACGGACGGCATGTTCGTGCCGTTCACGTAGAGGACGTCCGTCTTGCCCTTGAAGCCTTCCTTGACACCCTTGCAGCGCGCTTCCAGAGCAACGTGTCCCTGCTCCATGATCACGCAGATGTTGTGCTTGGCTCCCTCGTCGTTGAGCTTCCGGCCGAAGGCCTCACCGGCGACGTACTCGTCCTGGCCGAAGTACTCCAGCAGTCCCTGGCCCTTCCAGTCGTCCACGCCTCCGTTGAAGCCGACGACCGGGATGCCGGCCTTCTTGGCCTTGGCGACCGTGGACTTCATGGCGTCGGGCTTGGCCAGGGTGACCGCGATGCCGTCGACCTTCTGGTCGATCGCGTTCTGCACGAGGTTGGCCTGCTTGGCACCGTCGGGGCTGCTGGAGTAGATCAGCTCGACGTTGTCCTTCGCGGCGGCGGCCTGCGCCCCCTTGCGGATCGTGTCCCAGAAGGTGTCGCCGGGGGCCGCGTGGGTGATCATCGCGACCTTCATGCGGGGAGTGTTGGCCTTGCCGGCCGAGACGGCACCCGTGTCCTCCTCGGCCTTCTTGCCACCGGAGTCACTGGAGCAACCGGCGAGGACGAGAGCCGCCGCGGAGGCCACGGCCACTATGGGGACGATTCTGCGGGAACGGGGAAGGATTGTGCGGTTCATCTTTCCGGCACCTCACTGTGCGACTGGGGAAAGGAACGGGTGACCGACCGAGTAGACCCTCCGGTCACATACCGTTAACACGGCTGTTGCCTATGACGGGATACAAGCCCCAGTTGCACCTCAGCGTCAACATACGCAAAGACATCATTTATCCATCAAGGGAAAGGTCAGAGCATTTCCCTGATGAGCCATTTCCCGTGTCATATACACGTGAAATGTCGCGGGTAGTTGCCTGCCCTTTTCGTTATCAAATCCTCATGCGATCGAGCCCCATAAACCACACGTGCCATCCCCGCCCGCTCCCCTGCGCAGTTACTTCAGTACCGCCGCGGCGGTGCGGTACGCCGCTTCGGCGGCCTCGCGCACGGGAAGCGCGCGGTGCGCGTCGGAGAGGATCTCCACCCCCCATGGACCGGTCCAGCCGGCCGTGCGGAGCGCGGAGATGATCCCCGTCAGGTCGAAGGAGCCCTCGCCGCACAGGCGCCGGCGCCGGACCGTGTCCTCGAAGAGGGTGCCGATCACCTCGCTGTCCGCGTCGTTGAGCTCCACACCCACGATGCGCGAAGCGGGTACGGACGCCAGATCGGCCGGTGGCGTGTGGGCGCGCTCGGTGTGCCAGACGTCGATGATGAGGCCGCCCGCGGGATGCCCGGCGGTCTCGACCAGCCGCAGGCCGTCGTGCACGGTCTTGAGGTTGGACCAGGGCAGGAACTCGATCGCGAGCCGGGCGCCCGCTCCGTCGGCCTGAGCCGCCAGCGCGGCGAACTCCTCGGCCCAGTGGTCGAGTTCCCACGGTCGGTCCTCGACGTCCGGCCCGATCTTGAGATGGCTCGCGCCGAGCGCCTCGGCGGTCCGCAGAAGATCCAGGCGGACGGCGTCCGACGCGGCACGCCGTGGTCCGTCGGCCCACCAGTCGACCAGGAGCTCCAGTTCCAGGTGGACGAGTCCGTTGTCCTCGAAGAGGGACCGGATGCCGGACAGTCCGTACGCGCGCTCGGCCTCCACCAGATCCGCATGCAGCAGGCCGAAGCCCTTGTATCCGGCGGAGCCGGCCGCCTCCACCCGTTCCCGCAGCGTCAGTGGGCTGCGCTGGTCGGGCTGCCCGGGTGCGGCATCGCCCGCGGTGGTCCAACAGGTGGCCAGCAGGTCTTCAGTAGTCATACCTGTTTCCTCTTCGTAACTGTTTCAGAGAACCCGTCCGGACCTCCATCAAGACCATTCCTCTGCGAGGCCATTCCGATGATTCTCATCCACGTCGATACGGCGAACAGAAGATAAATCCGAGCCGCATTCGAATCAACCGGGTCCCGGTTGATTCGAATCCGAAAGTCAATTCCCTGGAACCCATCAAAAACACATCATTGTTGAGCCTCTCCCAGTACCGAGCGCAGGTGTTCCGCGCTCGCCCATACGTCGTCCAGGGGCCCTCGGCCCGCGGGCTCCTCGGTGAGGATGGTGTCCTGTTCCAGGACGTACCAGCCGTCGTAGCCGCGGGCCCCGAGGTGGGTCACGATGGCCCGGACGTCCACGTCGCCGGCGCCGAGCGGGCGGTACATGCCCTCCCGGACGGCCTCGGTGTAGGTGAGGCGGCCCGACTGGACCTTGGCGGCGAGGGCGGCGTTCACGTCCTTCATGTGGGTGTGGGCGATCCGCTCGGGTGCCTGCCGGGTGAGTTCGGCGGGGTCGGTGCCGCCGATGAGCAGATGACCGGTGTCCAGGCAGAGGGAGATCGCGGAGTGCTCCAGCACGCGCTGGACCTCGTCGCCGTTCTCGATCATCGTGCCGACGTGCGGGTGCAGCACGGCCCGTACGCCGCGTTCCGCGGCCAGCGCGGACAGCCGGTCGAGGTTGGACAGGAGCAACCTCCAGCCGTCGGCGTCGAGTTCGGGCCGGGAGTCGTAGCCGTCGAGCCCGGTGACGGCCGACAGGACGAGGACGTCGGCCTTGGAGGCGGCGTAGCTCTCCAGGAGCGTCTCGACCTCGGGCAGCGGGTCGTGCCCGGGCACGTGCAGCAGGAGCGGGGTGAAGCCGCCGACGGCCTGGAGGTCGTGGTGGTCGAGGACCTGCGCCATGGCCTGCGGCTCGCCGGGCAGGAAGCCCTCGGGCCCGATCTCGGTGGCGGCGAGACCCACCTCGCGCATCTCCTTCAGGACGCGCTCGGGCGTCAACTGGTAGCCCCAGCCGGGTACTTCGCACACGCCCCACGAAATGGGCGCTCCAGCGATCCGGTGCGCTTGAGTGTTCATGCCGTGGCCTTTCGGTGGTTCCAGTCGGGGTTGGCGACCGCGGCCGGCGGACGGCCCGCCAGCACGTCCGCGACACCGCGGGCGGCGTCGATGAAGGTCAGGGCCATGGCCCTGTTCGTCATGCCCATCAGATGCGGGGTGAGGACGACGTCGGGGTGGTCGAACAGCGGGTGGTGCACGGCTGGTTCGGGATCGAAGACGTCCAGTCCGACACCGGACAGCCGGCCGAGTTCCAGGGCGATCAGGGTTGCGTCCGGGTCGAGCAGGCCGCCCCGCCCGCAGTTGACGAGGAACGTCCCCGGCTTCACCCGGGACAGCAGTTCCTCGCCGACCAGGTGGTGCGTGCTCTCGGTGAGCGGGACGTGCAGGGTCAGTACGTCGCTCACTTCGGCCAGTTCACCGAGATCGGCGCAGGCGACCTCGGGCGGGGGCGGGCTGTACGGGTCGTACGCCAGGGTCCGCATCCCGAAGGCGGAGGCGAGTTCACCGACCCGGCGGCCGATGCGGCCGTGGCCGACGATGCCCATGGTGGCGCCGTCGAGGTCGCCGACGGGCAGGGCGTTCCGCTCGGCCCAACGGCCCTCGCGCACCAGGTCGGTGAGCGGGCGCAGCCGTTTGACCAGGTGCAGGGTCATGGCGACGACGCCCTCGGCCACGGCCCGCGAGCCGCTCTGCGGGGTGATGACCACGGGGATGCCCCGGGCGGTCGCCGCGGCCACGTCGACGAGGTCCACACCGACTCCGGTGCGGGCGATGACGCGCAGCCGCGGGGCTCGTACGAGGAAGTCCTCGTCGACGATCCGGTCGGCGCGGACGATGGCGCCCTCCGCGACCGCGAGGTCGTCGGGCGTGGGGTGGGTGACGAAGGTGACCCGGTCGCCGAGGACGCCGACGACGGTGTCCGGGTCGACCGGGCCGAGGGCCACTACGACATGACCGTCCACGCGATCAGCTCCGTGCCTGGTGACCGAAGGTCGCCCCGGCGACATCCGGCACCGGCTCCCAGGTGCCGCTCCCGGCGGAGGCGGCAGCAGCGGAGATCACCTCGGCGACGGCATGCGCGTCCTCGATCGTGGAGTTGTGGTGCTCGATGCCTGCGACGGCGGCGAGGAACTTCTTCGCCTCGATGACCTTCAGGTCGTCGTAGCCCATGCTGTTGCCGGGTCCGGGCTGGAAGCTGGCGTAGTCGCCCATGTGGCCGTTGCCGAGCACGGTGGTGTACCCCTGGTTCGGGCCGCTGCGGTCCAGGGCGACGCGCAGCTCGTTCATTCGCTCGAAGTTCCAGGTGAGCGAGCCGTCGGTGCCGTAGATCTCGAAGCCGATGCCGCACTGCGGGCCGACGATGGTGCGGGAGGCCTCCAGTGTGCCGACGGCGTCACCGTGGAAGCGGACGAGGGCGGCGGCGTAGTCGTCGTTCTCGACCTGTGCCATCTCGCCGTCCTCGATGACGGCGAAGTGCGTGCCCGAGCCCATCGGGAGGATCGGGCGCTCGGTGTAGACGGTGCTGGTGAGCGCGGAGACCTCGCTGATCGGGGCGACGACATAGCTGACGAGGTCCACGACGTGGCTCATCAGGTCGCCGAGCGCGCCGTGTCCGGCCAGGTCCCGCTTGAAGCGCCAGGACAGGGCGCCCTTGGGCTCGGATGCGTAGCCGGAGAAGAAGGTGGCGCGCACGTTGGTGATACGGCCCAGGCGGCCCTCGGCGATCAGCTCGCGGGCCCGCTCCACGGCGGGGGCGTGCCGGTAGTTGTAGCCGATGGAGGTGACGACGCCGGCCGCGCGGGCCGCCGCGGCGACCTCGGCGGTCTCCTCGGCGCCGCGTCCGACGGGCTTCTCGATCCAGAAGGGCTTGCCCGCCTTGGCGGCGGCGATGCCTATCTCGTGGTGCAGCACGTTCGGCGCGCAGATCGACACGACCTCGACGTCCGGGTCGTCCAGTACGGCGCGGTAGTCGGTGCCGGCCTTCTCGTAGCCGAGCACGTCACGGGCGTAGGCCGCGCGGTCCTCGGCCGTGTCCGCCGCGTGGACGAGCCGGGGCTTGAGGCCCAGCTCGGGGTAGACGGAGGGCAGTGCCTGGTAGGCGCGGCTGTGCAGCTTGCCCATCCAGCCGACGCTGATCAGGCCGACGCCGATCTCGCGTGCGGCTCCCGAGGGGGTTGTGGTCATGACTGTGTCTCCTGGTGGTCCCGGGGCCCCGGCCGGGCTTCGCCGAGCGCGGCGGACAGGGCGGCTGCGAGCAGGGTCGAGTCGGATCCGATGGCGATGAACGTCCAGCCCTCGGCGCGTTTGGCGGCAGCCGCCGCGCCGTCGGGTACGAGCAGTCCGCACGCCTTGCCGTGTGCGGCGGCGGCCTTGCGTACGCGTTCCAGGGCCTCGCGGTAGACCGGGGCCGCGAAGTCGCCCGGCACGCCGAGGTCGTGGCTGAGGTCGCGGGGGCCGACGAACAGCACGTCGACACCGTCCAGGACCGCGATCGTCTCGACCTCCGCCAGGGCGCTCGCCGACTCGATCTGGACCACACCGAGGATCTCGCCCTCCCGGTCCAGGGCGGCGGAGTCGAGCCCGAAACGACAGGCCCGGTTGTACGTGGCCACGCCCCGGTCGCCCGCGGGCGGGTACCTCAAGTGCCGTAGGGCTTCCCGGACTTCGGCCGCCGTGTCGAGGCGCGGCAGCATGACCCCGGCGACGCCCAGGTCGAGTACGCGGCCGATGCGGATCCGGGCCGCGGACTCGACGCGTACGACGGTGGGGACTCCGTAGGCCGCCGCCACCGGGACGGTCGTGCGGGCCTGTTCCTCTCCCCCGGCGCCGTGTTCGAGGTCGAGGAGCAGCCAGTCGGCGCCCGAGGCCGCACACACCTCGGCCGTCACCGAAGAGGCCGTTCCCACGAAGGTGCCCAGGGTGAGCTCTCCCGCGGCGAGCCGGGCGCGCAGTCGGCCGTGGTCCAGCGGGGAGCGGTTCATCCGTACCACCTCTGGGACGTCAGGCCCTCTTCGTACTCGCGGCGCAGCTGGGCGACCGACTCCTGCTCGGACACCTCGGCGGGTGCCACGTCCCACCACACGCCCGAGCCGGGCAGGTCCGCGTGCGGGATCACGGGTACGACGAGGACGACGGGGCCCGCGTGATCGCGGGTGTCGGCCAGTGCGGTGCGCACCTCGGCGGCGGTGGTGGCACGGATGGCGCGGGCGCCGAGTCCCGTCGCGGTCTGGACGAGGTCGACCTTGAGGTAGTCGCCCTCCAGGCGGGCCGGCTTGGTGTCGCCGCCGGTCTCCGCCAGCTGCAGGCCGCCTTCGCGGTAGCGGAACTCGTTGCCGAACTCCCGTCCGTTGCGCACCATTTGGAGGCGGTGGATGACCTGGTACCCGTGGTTCTCCGGGATCACGATGGTGAGCGGGAGCTTCTCCTGGGCCGCGGTGACCAGTTCGGTCGGTGCCATGAGGAACGTGCCGTCGCCCAGCAGGGACAGCACCCGGCGGGCCGGGTCGGGGATCGCGAACCGTACGCCGATCGCCGCGGGCAGTTCGTAGCCCATGCAGGAGAAGCCGAACTCCAGGTGGGCGCGGCGGCCTTCGGTGGCGTCCCACACCTTCTGCAGATCGCCGGGCGGACCACCGGCGGCGGCGGTGATCGTGTCGCCGTCCTGTGCGTGCTCCTGGAGCAGGCCGATCAACTGGCCCTGGGTGAGCACCGCGTCGGTGTCGCGTACGACGTCCGAGTCTGCCGGTTCGGCCGAGAGGTCGAAGGGTGTGTCGGGGTCGAGGGCCGCGGCGCGCTGCGTCCACCACGTCTCGTGCAGGGCACGTGCCTTGTCCTGCCAGGCCGGGGAGGTGGTGGTGCCGTTCGCGCGGACCGCCTCCGTGAGTGCGGCGAGGGCCCGCTTGGCGTCGGCCACGATCCCGGTGGCGCCCAGGCGGCTCACGTCGTGCACGTTGACGTTGACGGCGGCGAACCGCACGTCCGGGTTCTGGAAGATCGACTGTGAGGCCGTGGAGAAGTCCGTCAGTCGTGAGCCCACGGTCAACACGAAGTCGGCTTCCCGGGCCAGGGTGTTGACGGCCGGGGTGCCTTCCAGGCCGATGCCGCCCAGTTGCCACCAGGCCCGGCGCTGGACCGCTCCCTTGCCCGCGAACGTCTCCGCCACGGGGATCCCCGCCGCGTCGGCCAGCGCCTCCAGCTCCTCGGTGGCACCGGAGTACACGACACCGCCACCGGCGATGATCAGCGGCTTCTCCGCCTCGGCGAGCAGCCGCGCCACCGCGGCGACCTCGTCGGCGTCCGCCGCGGGGCGCCGGATCGGCCAGTCACGCTCGGCGAAGAACTCCACCGGGTAGTCGTACGCGTGGGACTGGATGTCCTGCGGCAGGGAGACGACGACCGCGCCGGTGTCCACGTCGGTGAGGGCGCGCATCGCCGCGGGCAGCGCGGTGAGCAGCTGCTCGGGCCTGGTGATGCGGTCGAAGAACCGGGAGACGGGCCGGAAGGCGTCGTTGACGGAGGTGTCCGCCTCAATGGGGTGCTGCAACTGCTGGAGTACGGGGCCCTGGTGGCGGGTCGCGTAGGTGTCGCCGGGCAGCAGCAGGACGGGCAGCCGGTTGACGGTCGCGAGGCCGGCGCCGGTGATCATGTTGAGCGCGCCCGGGCCGATGGAGGCGGTGACCGCCAGGGTGGCATGCCGGGTGGACGCCTTGGCGTAGGCCGTCGCGATGTGGACGAGTGCCTGCTCGTTGCGGCCCTGGACGAAGGGGAGTTCGTCGCTGAGCTGGTCCAGCGCCTGGCCGAGTCCTGCCACGTTGCCGTGGCCGAAGATGCCGAGGGCGGCGGGTATCAGACGGCGTCGCTCGCCGTCGGCCACCGAGTACTGGCGGGAGAGATAGGTGACGAGTGCCTGGGCCACCGTCAGGCGCACGGTGCGCCGGGTCGTCGGGTCAGTCATGGTCGGGCTCCTGTTGGGGAGATGCCCACGGCTCTCGGGCGGCGTGGATCTTCAGAAAGTTCAGATGGGGAGGGGATTCGGAGGGCCGCGAACTCACCAGGGACGGCCGTGCAGCACGATGGTCTTCACCTCGGTCATCTCACTGACCGCCGCGCGCGGGCCTTCCTTGCCGTAGCCGCTGCCCTTCAGTCCGCCGTACGGCATCAGGTCGGCGCGCCACAGCGGTGTCCAGTTGATGTGCACCGAGCCCGCGTCGATCTCCCGTACGGCCCGGATCGCGCCGGCCACGTCGGAGGTGAACACGCCCGCCCCCAGGCCGTACGCCGTGCCGTTGGCCTGGGCGATCGCGGACTCCCAGTCCGCGGCCGAGCTGACGGCGACGGCGGGTCCGAACAACTCCTGCTGGCTGAACGGGGAGTCGGGGTCCACGTCGGCCACGACGGCGGGGCTCACGACGGCTCCGTCGCGCTCGCCGCCGGTCAGGATCCGGGCGCCGTCGGTGGCGGCCTGGGCGATGGCCCGCTCGACCCGCTCCGCCTCGGCGGTCGTGATCAGCGCGCCCATCGTCGTCTCGGGGGACGACGGGTCGCCGGTCCTGATGGCCTTGACCTTGGGGACGAGTGCGTCGAGGAAGTCGGAGGTCACCGAGGGGTGGGTGATCACCCGCTGGACGGAGATGCACACCTGCCCGGCGTTCACATAACCGCCCAACGCGACCGCGCTCGCGGCGAGTTCGAGATCCGCGTCCGGCAGGACCACGACCGGGCAGGAGGCGCCCAGTTCGAGGGAGAGCTTCTTCACGCCGGCGACCCGCGCGATGTGCTCGCCGGTGGCGGTGGACCCTGTGAAGGAGATCTTCCGTACCCGGGGGTCGGTGACCAGCGCGTCCCCCAGCACCCCGCCGGATCCGACGAGCACCGAGAGCACGCCCTCGGGGATCCCGGCGTCGACGAAGCACGAGGCGAGTTCCAGCGCGGTCAGCGGGGTCGAGGTGGCCGGCTTGAGGACGACGGCGTTGCCCGCCGCGAGAGCCGGTGCCAGTTTGTGCAGGACGAGGAGGGCCGGGTAGTTGAACGGCGTGATGGCCACCACGACACCGCAGGGCTGGCGCAGCGTGAAGCCCACCTTGTCGAAGCCGGTGCCACGGTTCGCGTCCAGGGGCAGCGTCTCGCCGTAGAGCTGGGTCCCCTCGAAGGCCGCGAGACGGATGAGGTCTCCGGAGCGCGATGCCTCACCGGTGGCCTCGGTGATGGTCTTGCCGGACTCCGCGCTGATGGTCCGCGCGATCCTGTCGGCCCGTTCGTCGGCCAGCTCGGCGGCCCGCAGCAGGATGGTCATCCGCTCGTGGGCGGGTGTGCGCCGCCACACCGCGGCACCCCGTACCGCCGCGGCCAGGGCCACGTCGACGTCCTCGGGGCCGGCGAGTGCCACGGTTCCGACGGTCGAACCGTCGAAGGGGGACCTGACCTCCCGCGTCAGTCCCGGCCCTGTCGACGCTTGCCACCGGCTTCCGATGAGCAGCTCCGTCGGTGCCATCGCGTTCTCCCTTCAGACAGCCGTCGGCGCTGGAACGCGGCTCTCGCGAGACCCCGAGAGTGAGCGGGAAAGTGGCGAGCGACCGACGGCCAGGCCGTTTACGTGGGCGCAACGTTAGGTGCGTCCCGGCGGAATACTGAAGGGGTGGGATCCCTCAATAGGCCATCATTCACACCATCTTTTTCCCATCATCCTGATCGCCCGTCCCGGCGGGCGCGGAAGAAAACAGCGGGACGACTGTTGAGAGAACAGAGCCCAGTTCTTCCAGCGGAGAGACCATGGTGAGCGAGCAGGATCAAGAAGCCCGACGAGACCCGGACCTGGGCTCTCGTCTTGGATCGACACGGTTCTCCGTGCTCGACCGCTCGCGCACCCGGGAGGGACACGACGCCCCCGAGGCGCTGCGCGACACCGTCGGGATGGCGCGGGAGCTGGAGGGGCTCGGCTACCACCGGATCTGGGTCTCGGAGCACCACGGCGTGCCCGGTGTGGCCGGTTCAGCGCCGACGGTCCTTGCCGCCGCGGTCGCCGCCGCGACCAGCTCGATCCGGGTGGGCACGGGCGGAGTGATGCTGCCCAACCACCAACCCCTGGTCGTGGCCGAGCAGTTCGGCGTCCTGGAGTCCCTGTTCCCCGGGCGCATCGACATGGGCCTAGGCCGTTCCGTCGGGTTCACGGACGGCGTACGGAAGGCGCTGGGCCGGGACAAGGACGTGGCCGACGACTTCGCGGCGCAGCTCGACGAACTGCTCGGCTGGTTCCGCGGCACGTCCCCGACCGGTGTGCACGCCCGCCCCGCCGAGGGCCTGACCGTGCCGCCGTTCGTGCTGGCCATGGGCGAGGGCGCCACGATCGCCGCCCGGTCCGGCCTCCCCATGGTGATCGGCGACCTCAGGAACCGCGACAAGATGCGCCGCGGCATCGACCACTACCGCGAGACGTTCCGGCCGTCCGCCTGGGCGTCGGAGCCGTACGTGGTCATCTCCGGCACGGTCGCCGTCGCGGAGACCCCGGAGGAGGCTCGGCGGCTCCTGGTCCCGGAGGCCTGGTCGATGGCGTACTCGCGCACGCACGGCACGTTTCCGCCACTGCCGCCGGCCGAGCGCGTCGAATCTCTGACGATGACGGACAGGGAGCGCGGGTTCTACGAATCCGGTCTCTCCGGCCATGTCGTCGGGACGGAGGAGCAGGTCGCCCACGAGCTGGAGACGGTGATCAAGGAGACCTCGGCGGACGAGGTGCTGGTCACGACCAGCACGTACGACCGGGAGGCACTGGTGGACTCGTATCGGCGGTTGGCCCGGGTTGCGGGGCTAGGCGGATTTCCGGGCGCCTAGCGCACGGTCGGGCCGGCGTCAGGACAAAAGTGCCGCCACGGCCTGGTGCACCGCTGTGGCCGCCCCGGCCAGAGCACCGACCGATCGGCCCATGACGGCGATCGTGTCGGCCGCGCCTTCAATGGTGTCGCGCCGCCCGGCCGGGTCTTCGAGGCTGCGCTCGATCCTGTCGACCGCACGCAGGCCGGCATCACGGTTGTCGCTCGCGTCCAGCCGTTCGAGGGCGACCCGGAACTCGTCGAGACTGGAACGAACTTCCTCCACCGCGGAATTCCCCGCAGGTGCTGACGTGGTCTGACTGACTCCGCTCATGTCCCTTCCAGCACTCAGTGCCTGGATGACGTTGTTGTCCCCAGCCCTCACGTTCGAGGACACCTGTGAACGGTCCTTCTTGCTCCTCCAGCCGCCCTCGCGCCGGAAACGGTTCATTTCACATCACCCTTCGTCGATTCCTTGTCGCTCTGCTCTCGGTCGTCCTGTCGGCTCGGCTGCCGGTCTTGAGACTCGTCCTGCCCCTGGCGCACGTCCTGCACATCCCTCCCAGCGGTGACGGCTTGGATGATGTTGTTGTCGCCGGCGTGGATGACCGTCATGATCTTCTGTACCTGCCGCTGGAATTCCGTGACGTCGACACCCTTGTTCTCAAGGAATTCCTCAACTGTGGCGAACATGGACGACTGGACGATCGCCACATGTCGCACAGCGTCCTCGGACACGTGCATATCTCTCGTATACACGGGCGAATAGCGCTCTCGCAGGCTTGTCGGCATCGGCCTCTTCGGAACCGTCGACAACGGTTCGTCCGACGTCACCTCCTGGTGTTCACGCGTCCACCACCTCAGAAAGCGCCAGCCAGCGAGGCCTAGAGCCAGGAGGTCCGCCAGCGCCTGCAGCGGAACCAAGGCGAAGGTGGTGATCCGACGGAGCAGGTCCGGGTCCACCGCCTCTTCGACCTCTTCGAACAGGGGCGACAGCACATGCGGCCGCACGACGAAGTGCAGTTCCTGTCCTTCGATCACCGCAGACCCCAGAACTGTGACGACCAGTTGCCCCGACCAAGTACGCACCTGCGCGCACAGATACCGTCGGATTTCGAGCCCGGACACAGTCACGTCCTGCGCCTGTCCCCAGTCGTCCTCCTCGCTCGGACCGTTGGCGCCGGGACTTTTCGACAGACGCGCCCATCGCCGGTCCGGCACACCCCACACGTCCTCGACCTCGCAGCGGAGCGGGTGGAAGGGCGGCTCGCCGAGGCGCAGGTCCTCCAGGTCTTCGCTCACAGCGGCGAGGAGCTCTTCGGTGTCGAATGCCTCGAATTCCTTGCGGACCGTTTCGTCCTCGTCGTCCTTCTCACCCTGCAGCTTGATGCTGACGGTCGACCGGCCCCATGGAGACTTGCCGGCTCCGATGAAACGCCAGCGTGTCGCGTAGAGCTCATACGGGAGGGCATTGTGTTCCTGTGCCCGTTCGATCACGGCGATTCGGCTGCGGTTTCGCGGCCCAGTCCATGGATTACGCCGGTCCAGGTCGCACATCAAGGCATAGCCGATCGCGACGAGCCGGTCCGCTATCCGCACAACAACGAATGCGAGCGTGGCGAACTCGGCCGCCCAGAAGGTCTCCGAGCCGATCCGGCTAGTCGGACGTAACACTGTCACCAGCAGTGGAAGCAGCAACAGTAGGAGCGCCGCTACCCAGGCCCGCCCTGCCCAACGACGTCGCCGCACAGAGCGCCACGAATTCCGCCTCGTAGGCAGGGCAACCACCAACGCGAGACCAGCTGTAAGCGCCCATACACCGACGCCGAGCGGAAACTGGTAGGCGATCCAACTCAGCACAACAGTGAGTACTGCACGACGAACGCGCCATTGTCTACGCGCCGCAAGACAATGCGCGAGCACAGGCCCGAGATCAAATCCGAAGGAGGGCACCACGCGTATTCGGGACAGGAGTACCTTCCCGATCGCCCATTTGGCGAGGGGTTCGCCCAGCGGCGGACAGGTCGGTTCCGGGTGCTGCCACCGGGGTCGCTCGTTGTTCCGCAGGGCGCGCACCGAGTTGAGCCCGAAACCGTGGGTCCGAAGGTGTCTCCATCCTGTCCGGATCGGCTCCACCCGGTCGGGGCGGGCGTGGGCGGCTGCGCACAGTCGTCTGGTCACCTCTGTGCGCGAGGCTCGATTCTCGTTCTCGACCGATTCGGCCCGAGGCTTGTCGGGGGTCGTCTCTTCCGGCGTCGGGGAATGGATCGAAATGGCCTGGAAATAACGCTCTCGTCGTTCCTGCGTAGAGATACCCACCACAACGCCCTCCCCCGAGAAGGCAGCCTGAAGTGCGATGGCGACCCTCTGCGACGCTTCCGGTACCAGACCCATATGGTCCCGGCTCGATGTCGCCCGCGCACCGCCGAATCCGGCCGATGTGACCAGCATGCGGACCGCGTTTTCCTCAACATTCGATGGGCGCATCACTGCAGGCGAGAGCACAGATGGAACAGTCCCCCCTTGTATCGTGTCCCTTGCCTCTAGCCAGCCGGAGTCCGTCACATGCACAGCCCCCACGACCCGTACGTCCGTGTGCGTGGTGCCCGTGAGCACAATCTCAAGGGGGTCGATGTCGATGTTCCGCGGGATGTGCTGGCGGTCTTCACGGGGGTGTCCGGGTCCGGGAAGTCCTCGCTCGCCTTCGGGACGATCTACGCGGAGGCGCAGCGGCGGTACTTCGAGTCGGTGGCCCCGTACGCGCGGCGCCTGATCCATCAGGTGGGGGCGCCGAAGGTCGGGGACATCAGCGGGCTGCCGCCGGCGGTGTCGTTGCAGCAGCGGCGGTCGACGCCGACCTCGCGCTCCTCGGTGGGCACGGTCACCAACCTCTCCAACTCGCTGCGGATGCTGTTCTCGCGCGCGGGCGACTACCCGCCGGGGGCCGAGCGTCTCGACTCGGACTCCTTCTCGTCGAACACGGCCGCCGGGGCCTGCCCGGAGTGTCACGGGCTCGGCCGGGTGCACCGTACGACCGAGGAGTCGCTGGTGCCCGACCCGTCACTGTCGATCCGCGAGGGTGCGATCGCCGCGTGGCCGGGCGCATGGCAGGGCAAGAACCTGCGCGATGTCCTCGACGCGCTGGGGTACGACGTGGACCGGCCGTGGCGCGAGCTGCCCGCCGAGCAGCGCGAGTGGATCCTGTTCACGGACGAGCAGCCGGTCGTGACCGTGCATCCGGTGCGGGACGCCGAGCGGATCCAACGCCCGTACCAGGGCACGTACATGAGCGCTCGGCGCTATGTCATGAAGACCTTCTCGGACTCCAAGAGTCAGACGCTGCGGGCGAAGGCCGAGCGGTTTCTGGAGGCCGCGCCCTGTCCGGTGTGCGGTGGTAGGCGGCTGCGGGCCGAGGCGCTCGCGGTGACGTTCGCGGGCCGGAACATCGCGGAGCTGGCCGCGCTGCCGCTCGTCGAACTGGCCGACTCCCTCACCGGACATGGCGATTCGGAGACCTCCCGCGTCCTCACCGAGGATCTGCTCGCGCGTATCGGCCCCGTCACCGAGCTGGGCCTCGGCTATCTCAGCCTCGACCGCGCCACCCCGACGCTGTCGGCGGGTGAGCTTCAACGGCTGCGTCTGGCCACGCAGTTGCGTTCCGGTCTCTTCGGGGTCGTGTACGTCCTCGACGAGCCGTCCGCCGGACTGCACCCGGCGGACACGGAGGCGCTGCTCACCGTCCTCGACCGGCTGAAGGCGTCCGGCAACTCGGTGTTCGTCGTGGAGCACCATCTCGATGTCATGCGTGGCGCCGACTGGCTCGTCGACGTGGGGCCGAAGGCGGGCGAGCACGGCGGAGAGGTGTTGCACAGCGGCCCGGTGGCGGAGCTGGAGAGTGTCGCGGAGTCGGCGACGGCCCGGTTCCTCTTCGACCGCTCCCCCGCTCCGGTACGTAAAGTCCGGGCGCCGCGCGGCCAGTTGAAGGTCGGCCCGGTGACACGGCACAACCTGCGCGGGGTGACCGCCGAGTTCCCGCTCGGCGTGCTCACCGCGGTCACCGGTGTTTCCGGCTCGGGCAAGTCCACGCTCATCGGGGAGATCACGGAGGAACTTCCGGGCGTGGGACGGCTGGTCGCTGTCGACCAGAAGCCCATCGGCCGTACGCCCCGCTCGAATCTGGCGACGTACACGGGGCTGTTCGACGTCGTGCGGAAGGTCTTCGCGGCCACGGAGGAGGCGCACCGGCGCGGTTACGGGGTGGGGCGGTTCTCGTTCAACGTGGCGGGCGGGCGCTGCGAGACCTGTCAGGGCGAGGGGTTCGTCAGCGTCGAGCTGCTCTTCCTGCCGAGCACCTATGCCCCGTGCCCGGACTGCGGCGGGGCGCGCTACAACCCCGAGACGCTCGAAGTCACATACAGGGAACGGAACATCGCGCAGGTGCTGGACCTGACGGTCGAGGCCGCGGCGGAGTTCTTCGCGGACACTCCGGCCGTCGCGCGCAGCCTCGCCACCCTCCTCGATGTCGGGCTCGGCTATCTGCGGCTCGGGCAGCCGGCGACCGAGCTGTCCGGCGGCGAGGCGCAGCGCATCAAGCTGGCGAGCGAACTCCAGCGCGTACGCAGGGGTCACACGCTCTATCTGCTCGACGAGCCGACGACCGGTCTGCACCCGGCCGATGTCGAGGTCCTGATGCGGCAGTTGCACGGTCTGGTGGACGGCGGGCACAGCGTCGTGGTCGTGGAGCACGACATGGCGGTGGTGGCGGGTGCGGACTGGGTGATCGACCTGGGGCCGGGCGGCGGCGACGCGGGCGGCCGGATCGTGGCGGCGGGGCCTCCGGCGGAGGTCGCACGGGCGGAGTCGAGCACCACGGCTCCGTACCTCGCCCGTGCGCTGGGCACCGAGGCCTCTCAGTCCCAATAGGCCTTCCTGAGATGGGACTTGGCCAGTTTGCCCGTGGGCGTGCGCGGCAGCGCGTCCGTGAAGTCCACGCTGCGGGGCGACTTGTAGTGGGCGATGCGGTCGCGGACGAAGTCGAGGAGCTCGCGTTCGAGTTCGGGGCCGGGGGCCGCGCCGGGGGCGGGCTGGACGACCGCCTTGACCGCCTCGCCCATCTCCGCGTCCGGGACACCGACGACCGCGACGTCGGTGACCTTGGGGTGCAGGGTCAGACAGTCCTCGATCTCCTGCGGGTAGATGTTCACGCCGCCGGAGATGATCGTGAAGGCCCTGCGGTCGGTGAGGAAGAGGTAGCCGTCCTCGTCGACGTGTCCGATGTCGCCGGTGGTCGTCCAGTTGGGGTGCTCGGGGTGCTGCGCCTCACGGGTGCGCGCGTCGTCGTTGTGGTACCTGAACGGGAGTTCCTCACGCTCGAAGTACACGGTTCCGGTCTCTCCGACCGGCAGCACCTTGCCGTCCTCGCCGCAGATGCGCAGCTCGCCGAGGAGTCCGCCGCGGCCCACGGAACCCGGTTTGCGCAGCCACTCCTCGGGCCCGATGAACGTGATCCCGTTGGCCTCCGTCGCCGCGTAGTACTCGTACAGGACGGAACCCCACCAGGCCATCATCCGCCATTTGACCTCGACGGGGCAGGGCGCGGCGGCGTGGATGGCGACCTTCAGCGACGACACGTCGTACGCCTCCCGCACCTCGCGCGGCAGCTTCAGCATCCGTACGAACATGGTGGGCACCCACTGGCTGTGCGTCACCCGGTGGCGCTCGATCGCCTCCAACGCCCCTTGTGGATCGAAGGAGTTCATGAGAACGATCGTGCCGCCGGTCGCCGTGACGACATGGCTGAAGCGGAGGGGCGCGGCGTGGTAGAGCGGGGCCGGGCAGAGGTAGACGGTGTCCTCGCCGAAGCCGTACATGGGCTGGAAGAGCAACTGGTACATCGTCATCACCTCGCGGACGTCACCCTCGGGGAGCGCCGGTGCGATGCCCTTGGGGCGGCCGGTGGTGCCGGAGGAGTAGAGCATGTCGGCGCCGCGGGGCTGGTGGTCCGGGGGTTCGGGGGAGGCGGCGGCAAGCGCCCGCTCGTACGAGCCGTCGTCGAAGCCCAGGTGCGCGGCCGGGCCGGGCACCAACTGCCGTATTCGCTCCCCGAGTTCGGTGAGCGGTCCGGAGACGACGAGTGCGCTCGCACCGCAGTCGCGGACGATGTACGCGGCCTCGTCGGCGGTCAGGTGATGGTTGACGACGGTGAGGTAGAGGCCGGAGCGGACGGCCGCCCAGTAGACCTCCAGGACGCGTGGGTCGTTGTCGGAGAGGAGCGCCAGATGGTCGCCCGGGCGCAGTCCGGCGGTCCGCAGGTGGTCCGCGAGGCGCAGGGAACGATCTTCGAGTTGGCCGTAGGTGAGGGTCCGGCCGCCGTCCGCGGTGACGACGGCCGGCCTGGCGGGGTCGTACGCTCCGGGATACATGCGGGGACGGTACCCCGCGGCTGTGACGGTACGTCAGAGATGTGCATACGCCTCCGAGTTCGCGCTCATTCCGTGGGCGTCGGTGCTCCTCCGGCGGGCTTCGGCGCTCCTCCGGTGGGCGTCGGCGGTCTCGACGACGGCCGTCCCGGTGTCGGCCGCCCCATTGGTGGCAGCCCCATTGGTGGCGGTCTCGGCGGCGAGGGCAAGCGTTCGCCGGTCGGGCGCGCTGCCCGCCCCGAGCACCGGCTCGACGCGTACCTCGGCCACGAGGGCGCGGGCCGACAGGACCCGCCAGACCGAGGTGAGCAGCGAGTCGCTCCCGACGAACGCGGGCGCGGTGGTCGCCGCTCCCCCGTCGAACCGGTAGTGGAGGTGCACCGGCTGGACGGGCACGCCGGCGTCCAGGGCGGCCTGGAAGGCGGCTCTGCGGAAGCGGCCCTGGGCTCGGCCGCACCAGGTGCTCCCTTCCGGGAAGACCACGACGGCCGATCCGCCGCGCAGGGAGTCCGCGATCCGTTCGACCGTCCTCGGCAGCGCGCGCAGACGGTCACGCTGGATGAACAGCGCGCCGCTGCTCGCGGTGAGCACGCCGGCCACGGGCCACTGCCTGATCTCCGCCTTGGCGAGCATCCGGGCGGGGCGGACGGCGGCGAGCAGGGGGATGTCCAGCCAGGAGATGTGGTTGGCCACGAGGAGCAGTCCGCCGCCGGGCGGGGCCGCCCCGGTGATCCGCAGCCGGACGCCCGTGGCGCGCACGATCGTCCGGCACCACGTCCGGGTGAGCCGGTCGCGCCACACGGCGGCGAGCCGCCCCACGACCGGGATCAGCACGATCCCGAAGAGGAGCACGGCCAGGAGCGCGGCCAGCCGCACCAGGGCGCGCGGCACGGCGGCCGGCGACCCGACGGACTCCACACAGACCCGGGAGCACGGGGCGCTGGGCAGCCACGCGCTCACCGGGGCGGGTGCCGAGGGCCCCGCGACCGGACGTTCCCCGGCCCCGCCAGGACGTTCCCCTGCCCCGACGCGCACCCCGCCGCGCCGAGGTCGCGGCACCTTCCCGAGGCCCGTGCCCGGGAACACCGGAGTGCTCACGCCCGGGCTCACGAGCGTCGTGGTGCCGCCCCGGCGCGGGCGGAGCTTCACGGCCACACGAGACACACCCGTGGCACCCATCGCACCCATGCGGGACACGGTGATCACGCCGGCACGAGCGACAGGAAGTGCCGCAGGTAGCGCGGGTTGACCCGGCGCATCGACAGCAGCACGTACAGGTCGGCGACGCCGAAGTCGGGGTCGTGGGCCGGTTCCGCGCAGACCCAGGCGCCGAGGCGGAGGTAGCCGCGCAGCAGCGGGGGCAGCTCGGTGCGGACGGGGCGGGTGACGCCCTCAGCGCTCCACGGCAGCAGCGGACGTATCCGGTACTCCTCGGGCGCCAGGTGCTTGTCCCGCACCCGGTCCCAGGTGCCCGCGGCGAGCGTGCCGCCGTCGGCGAGCGGGATGGAGCAGCAGCCGGCCAGCCACTCGTGGCCGCCGTCGACCATGTAGCGGGCGATCCCGGCCCATATGAGACCGATGACCGCGCCGTCGCGGTGGTCGGGGTGGACGCAGGAGCGGCCGACCTCGACGAGCCCGGAGCGGATCCCGGCCAGCGGTCCGAGGTCGAACTCACCCTCCGAGTAGAGCCGTCCGGCGATCGCCGCGCGGTCGGGCGGCAGCAGCCGGTACGTGCCGACCACCTGCCCGGTCGTGGTGTCGCGTACGAGCAGGTGGTCGCAGTACGCGTCGAAGGCGTCGACGTCGAGGCCCGGCTGCGAGGAGGAGAGCAGTGCGCCCATCTCCCCGGCGAAGACATCGTGACGCAGCCGCTGGGCGGCGCGGACGTCCGCCTCGTCGCGGGCGAGGGTGACGGTGTAGCGGGTGGGGGCCGTCGACAGTGGGGGGCTGTCGAGCGTGGAAACGCCGGTCATGGCACTCTCCTGGTCACGGGCCGGTTCGGCGGAGCGGCGCGGCGGACCGAAACGAACGGTCCGTGCGCTCCTGTTCTTCCGACGCCGGCTGACCGGCGAGTAACCCCCGGAGAGAGACCGGGTGTGAGCTTGTTGAATGCCAGGGGTGCCCGGCAGGGCCGAGGTTGAATACACTCCGGCCCGCCCGTCCGCACCTTAGGCGAACGCCCACTAAAGCCCCCGTAAGACCGCGGCGAACCGCGCCCCGAAAGAACCGCGGCCGGCCGCGCACGAAATGGGCGCGGGGAACTGCGTGACCAGCCCCCACGCCCCGCAGCCGAATAGCGACGCGCCGGCGGAGCGCTACCGCTTTCCGGCCTTCCGGGTGGCCCGCAGCCACTCCTTGTTCATGCCCGTGATGGATACCAGTGGAATTCCCTTCGGGCAGGCCGTCGCGCACTCCCCGGCGAGCGTGCACCCGCCGAATCCCTCCTCGTCCATCTGCGCCACCATGTCCAGCACCCGGGTCTCCCGCTCCGGCGCGCCCTGCGGCAGCACGTTCAGGTGGTTGATCTTCGCCGAGGTGAAGAGCATCGCCGCGCCGTTCGGGCAGGCCGCCACACATGCCCCGCAGCCGATGCATTCGGCGTGCTCGAAGGCGAAATCGGCGTCCGGCTTCGGCACGGGCGTGGCGTGGGCCTCGGGTGCGGCGCCGGTCGGGGCGGTGACGTAGCCGCCGGCCTGGATGATCCGGTCGAAGGCGGACCGGTCGACGACCAGGTCCTTGACGACCGGGAAGGCGGAGGCGCGCCACGGCTCGATGTCGATCGTGTCGCCGTCCTCGAAGGACCGCATGTGCAGCTGGCAGGAGGTCGTGCGTTCCGGCCCGTGCGCGTCGCCGTTGATGACGAGCGAGCACGCACCGCAGATGCCCTCGCGGCAGTCGTGGTCGAAGGCGACGGGGTCCTCGCCCTTGAGGATGAGCTCCTCGTTGAGGGTGTCCAGCATCTCCAGGAAGGACATGTCTGCCGAGATGTCGTCCACTTCGTACGTGGACATCGCTCCGTCGGCGTCGGCGTTGCGCTGCCGCCAGACGCGCAGGGTGAGCTTCATGCGTAGCTCCGCTGGGTGGGGTGGACGTACTCGAAGGTCAGCTCTTCCTTGTGGAGCACGGGGGAAGAGCCCGTCTCGGTGAACTCCCAGGCGGCCGCGTACGAGAACTCCTCGTCCCGGCGCTCCGCCTCGCCGTCCGGGGTCTGGGACTCCTCGCGGAAGTGGCCGCCGCAGGACTCGTCGCGGTGCAGCGCGTCGAGGCACATCAGCTCGGCGAGCTCCAGGTAGTCGACGATGCGGTTGGCCTTCTCCAGCGACTGGTTGAACTCCTCACCGGTGCCGGGGACCTTGATGCGCCGCCAGAACTCCTCGCGGATCTGCGGGATGCGCTCCAGGGCCTTGCGCAGCCCCGAGTCCGTACGCGCCATTCCGCAGAACTCCCACATCAGCTCGCCGAGTTCGCGGTGGAAGGAGTCGGGGGTGCGGTCGCCGTCGACGGCGAGGAGCAGCCGCAGCCGGTCCTCGGTGTCGGCCAACACCTCCTGGACGACGGGGTGTTCGTCATCCACCTCCTCGTGGTGCGGGTTGCGGGCGAGGTAGTCGTTGATGGTCGACGGGAGGACGAAGTAGCCGTCGGCGAGGCCCTGCATCAGCGCGGACGCGCCGAGCCGGTTCGCGCCGTGGTCCGAGAAGTTGGCCTCGCCGATCGCGAACAGGCCCGGGACGGTGGTCTGGAGGTCGTAGTCGACCCAAAGGCCGCCCATCGTGTAGTGCACGGCGGGGTAGATCCGCATCGGCACCTCGTACGGATCCTCGTCGGTGATCCGCTGGTACATGTCGAAGAGGTTGCCGTACTTGGCCTCGACCGCCTTGCGGCCCATACGCCCGATGGCGTCGGCGAAGTCGAGGTACACGCCCTGGCCGCCGGGGCCCACTCCCCTGCCCTCGTCGCAGACGTTCTTCGCGGCGCGGGAGGCGATGTCGCGCGGGACGAGGTTGCCGAAGGAGGGGTAGATGCGCTCCAGGTAGTAGTCGCGCTCGGCCTCGGGGATCTCGTTCGCGGGGCGGTCGTCGCCCTTCGCCTTCGGGACCCAGATCCGGCCGTCGTTGCGCAGCGACTCGCTCATCAGCGTGAGCTTGGACTGGTGCTCGCCGGTGCGCGGAATGCAGGTGGGGTGGATCTGGGTGAAGCACGGGTTGGCGAAGTAGGCGCCGCGCCGGTGGGCCCGCCAGATCGCGGTGGCGTTGGAGTTCATGGCGTTCGTGGAGAGGTAGAAGACGTTGCCGTAACCGCCGCTCGCGAGCACGACGGCGTCCGCGTAGTACGTATCGATCTTCCCGGTGATCAGATCGCGGGCGACGATGCCGCGCGCCCGTCCGTCGACCACGATCAGGTCGAGCATCTCGGTACGCGGATGCATCTCGATGTTCCCGGCGGCGATCTGCCGGGACAGCGCCTGATAGGCGCCGAGCAGGAGTTGCTGGCCCGTCTGGCCGCGGGCGTAGAAGGTGCGGGACACCTGGACGCCGCCGAAGGAACGGGTGTCGAGGAGGCCGCCGTACTCGCGGGCGAAGGGCACGCCCTGAGCGACGCACTGGTCGATGATCTCGACGGAGATCTGCGCCAGGCGGTGGACGTTGGACTCGCGCGCCCTGAAGTCGCCGCCCTTGACGGTGTCGTAGAACAGCCGGTGGATCGAGTCGCCGTCGTTGCGGTAGTTCTTGGCGGCGTTGATGCCGCCCTGCGCGGCGATCGAGTGGGCGCGGCGCGGGGAGTCCTGGTAGCAGAACTGCACGACGTGGTAACCCTGTTCGGCGAGCGTGGCGCCGGCGGAGCCGCCCGCCAGACCCGTGCCGACAACTATCACGGTGTGCTTGCGGCGGTTGGCGGGGTTGACCAGCTTGGCCTCGAAGCGGCGGGTGTCCCAGCGCTCACCGACCGGTCCCTCGGGGGCCTTGGTGTCGACGACCGGCTCTCCGGTCGTGTACTCGGCGAATTCAGCGGTCATGTCAGCTCACCACTCCGGTCATCACGCCCACGGGTACGGCGATGAAGCCCGCCGTCAGCACCACCGCGAGCACGTTGGCGATGGTCTTGAAGGCCCGGTCGCGGGTGCGGCTGCCCACGCCGAGAGTCTGTGCCGCGCTCCAGAAGCCGTGCTGTACGTGCAGGCCGAGCGCGAGCATCGCGACGATGTAGATGGCGTTGCCATACCAGGTGGAGAAGGTGTCGATCACGTTCTGGTACGGGTGTCCGTGCTGGAAGCCGCCCGGGTGCACGGTGCCGGTCGTCAGGTCGAGGATGTGCCAGACGATGAACAGGCCGAGGATGATCCCGCCCCAGCGCATGGTGCGGGTGGCGTAGCTGGCCCGGGGCTTCTTGTGTACGTACTTGGTGGGGCGCGCTTTGATGTCGCGGCGGCTGAGCTGGTACGCGGAGACGGCGTGGGCGACGACGGCGGCGACCAGGACCACGCGGATGATCCACAGCGCCCACTCGTAGTGCAGGAAGGGCTCGCCGATGGTGCGCAGCCAGTGCGCGTAGTGGTTGAACTCGTCCGACCCGAAGAAGATCTTCAGGTTGCCCAGCATGTGGACGACCAGGTACCCCAGCATGATCAGGCCGCTGACGGCCATCACGGTCTTCTTGCCGACGGACGAGTCCCACATGGTGCGCGTCATGGACGGTTTTCGTTCCGTCCGCGTTGCCAGAGCCATGGAACGCACGCTAGGGCCGGGAGTGCCGATCGGTCCAAGACATGGTCCGGCTCGTTTCGATAGGCCCTGGCTATCGTGGGCGTATTCTTGAGGGATGCAGTTCCAGCAGCTCCAGTACTTCGTGGCCGTCGCCGAGACCCGGCACTTCACCCGGGCCGCCGATCTGGTCCATGTCGCTCAGCCGTCGCTCTCCCAGCAGATCAAGGCGCTGGAGCGGGAGTTGGGCGCCGATCTCTTCCTCCGGGCGCGCGGGAACATCACGCTCACGGACGCGGGCGAGGCGCTGCTGCCGCTGGCCCGCCGCATCCTGGCCGACGCGGACACGGCCCGGCACGAGGTCCAGGAGCTGGCCCAGCTGCGCAGCGGGCGGGTCCGGCTGGGGGCGACGCCGAGCCTGTGCACGGGTCTGCTGCCGGATGTGCTGCGTGCCTTCCACGACCGGTATCCCGGCATCCGGCTGCTGATCGAGGAGGGGGGCTCGCACGATCTCGTACGGGAGCTTGCGCGCGGGGCGCTCGATCTCGCTCTCGTCGTGCTGCCGCTGCCCACGCCGTCGCCCGCGCTGACCACGGTGGAGGTACTGCGGGAGGACCTGGTGGTGGTGTCGTCGCCGGAGGCTTCGGCGCCGGGGGGTGGGCGGCGGTCCGTGCGGGTTTCCGACCTGGAGGGTGAGCGGCTGGTGATGTTCCGGCACGGGTACGACCTGCGGGAGCTGACCGTCGCCGCGTGTCGCTCCGCGGGGTTCGAGCCGGATTTCGCGGTGGAGGGTGGGGAGATGGACGCGGTGTTGGGGTTTGTCCGGGCGGGGCTGGGGGTGGCTGTGGTGCCGCGGATGGTCGCTGCGCGGACCGGGCGGGGGTTGCGGGTGACGCCGCTTGCGCGGCCCGGGCTGGCTCGGACCATCGCGTTGGCGCATCGCAGTGATGTGGCTCCGCCTCGGGCGGCTCGGGAGCTTCAGCGGATGTTGTTGGAGCGGTGAGGCTCCGCCGGGGTGCGGGGTGGCTCCGTTTTGGTGGAGCGGCGTTCGGGGGTGCGGGTCGGTTTCGGCTGGTCGCGCAGTTCCTCGCGCCCCTAGGTGGGTGGGGGTCAGCGTGGGTGTTGGGTGCGGGTTCGTTTCAGCTCAGTGCGCGGTTCCTCGCGCCCCTGAGGGGGTGGAGGTTGCCGTGGGGTGTTGGGTGTAGGTGCGCGCCCCTGGAAGGCAAAAGCCAGGGGCGCAGCCCCGTTTTTCAGGGGCGCGGGGAACTGCGCGGCCGGCCACAGCACGCCCGCACCCCGCACCCCAAAACGGAGCCCCCGCGGAGCGGTCCCGCTCAGCCCGTCGCGTCCACCAGCGCCAGTTCGTGGAGGCGGTCCGGGGGGCCCGGGCGGGCGTAGTACCAGCCCTGGGCCGTGTCGCAGCCGAGTATGCGGAGTTGTTCGGCCTGGGCGGCAGTTTCGACGCCCTCGACCGTGACCGCGAGGTCCAGGCTGTGGGCCAGAGTAACGATCCCTTCGACGATCTTGAGGTCGACGGGATCCGCGGGGAACTGCTGCATGCCCTGGGTGAAGGAACGGTCCAGCTTGAGGATGCTCACCGGGAGGCGACGCAGGTTGGCGAGGTTCGAATAGCCCGTGCCGAAGTCGTCGAGGGCGATGTCGACGCCCATCTCGGCGAGCCGGCGCAGCGGCTTCAGCAGGTCGTCGTCGGCGCCGATCAGGGCGGACTCGGTGACCTCCAGGCAGAGCGAGGACGGGTCGAGCCCGATGCGCTCCAGGATGTCGACGGTGTCGGCGACCAGGCCGGGATGGGTCAGCTGGCACGGCGAGAGGTTCACGTTGATGCGCAGCGGACCCGCCTCGGCGTGACGTTCCTGCCACTCGCGGGCCTGGCGGACCGACTGCTCCAGGACCCAGCGGCCGAGCGGCACGATCAGGCCGGTGTGCTCGGCGAGCGGGATGAACCGGTCGGGCCCGAGCACACCGTGCTGCGGATGCAGCCAGCGCACGAGCGCCTCCGCACCGCGCACACTGCCGTCGCCGAGGTGGACGAGCGGCTGGTACTCGATGAAGAACTCGTTGCGGTCCAGGGCCGCGGGCAGCGCCGTGGTGAGCCCGTGCCGGGTGATGGCACGGGCGTCGGCCTCGGGGTCGGCGAGTTCGTAGCGGTTGCCGCCCGCCGACTTGGCGCGGTACATCGTGATGTCGGCGCTGCGCAGCACCTCGGCCGGGCCGCGCTCGCCCGCCGGGCCCTCGACTATGCCGATGCTGCCGCGGACGGTCAGTTCCCTGCCGTCGATGCGCACCGGTGTGATCAGGGCGTTCATGATGCGGTCGGCGAGCGCGTCGACCTCGCTCTCGGTGTCGGGCCCGGTCGTCAGGGCGACGAACTCGTCGCCGCCGAGCCGGGCGACCATCTCACCGGGCGCGGTCGCGCAGGACTGCAGCCGGTCGGCGACCTCGACGAGCAGCCGGTCGCCGGCCGCGTGCCCGAGGCTGTCGTTGATGGTCTTGAAGCCGTCGAGGTCGAGGTAGCAGAGACCGAAGCGCATGCCGTCGCCCGCCGCGAGCGCCTTGTCGAGCCGCTCGAAGAACAGCGTCCGGTTGGGCAGTCCGGTGAGCGCGTCGTGCGTGGCCTCGTACCGCAGCCGCAGATTGAGCAGCCGCCGCTCGGTGGTGTCCTCCATGAGTGCGAGCTGGAACTGGGGCCGGCCGTCCGCGTCACGCAGCAGGGAGACGGTCAGGTTGGTCCACAGAACCGTTCCGTCGGGGCGGTAGAAGGCCTTCTCCACGTGGTAGTGCTCGCGGTCGCCGCGCACCAACTCCTCGTAGAGCCGCCACACCTGGGGGGCGTCCTCGGGGTGGGTCCACTCGGTGACGTTACGGCCGCGCATCAACTGCTCGGTGCCGCCGAACATCCGCAGCAGGGCGTTGTTCACCTGAAGGATGTTGCCGTCGAGGTCGGCGACGCCGATGCCTATCGCGGCGCCCTCGAAGACCGCGCGGAAGCGTGCCTCGGTGGCGTGCAGCGCGTCGGCCACGACGCCCTGGGCCTGGAGGGCGGCGCGTGCGATGGACTCCTGCTCGGCCAGCGTCCGTTCACGCAGCGCGTGCGCGAACCCGGCGGCCATGGCGTGCTGCAGGCGCGCGGAGCGGGTGCGCAGGGCCTCCTGGGACCCGTCGCCGCCGCAGTAGAGCACCAGGTAGGCGTCGACGCAGTCGAGTGTGCGGCTGAGCGCCTCGGGTTCGGTGCAGTGCGCGTCGATGAGCGCGGCACCGACGGCCTGGCCCTCGGCCGCCTCGAACGTCCTGGCCCGCAGCGCGTCACTGAGCCGCCGGGCGAGCGGCACCAGGCGCTGCTCGAACTCCGGCCGGGTCAGCGATGTCGCGGTCGCCGGGAACACGGCCCGGCTCCAGATCGTCGCGAACCTGCGCAGTCTGTCCTCCGGCCCGTCCGGCTCGGCGGTCACGCCTTGCGCCCCACGCCCGCGAAACCCGAGTAGGAATAAGGATCCTCGTCCTCGGACGCCGAGTCGGGCCGCCATTTCGCCATCGGCACCAGTCCGGGTTCCACCATGTCGTACCCCTCGAAGAACCGCGCGACGTCCTCGCGCGAGCGCATGATCAGCGGGTTGCGGATGTCCTTGTAGACGTCGACGGCGCCCTCGGCCCGCTCCTGGGAGAGCGGGAGTCCCTCGTACGAGGCGTGCGAGACGACGAACAGGCTGCCGGGCGCTAGCGCGTCCCTCAGCTCTGCCACCGCCCCGTACGGGTCGTCCGTGTCCTCCACGAAGTGAAGTATGGCAACGAGAAGGAGTGCGACTGGCTGATTCAGGTCTATCAGGCGCTGAACCTGAGGACTCGCCAGGATCTCCCGGGGCTTGCGGAGGTCGGCGGTGACCACGTCCGCGTCCTCGTTGCCGGCCAGTACGGCCGTGCTGTGCGCGACGGCGACCGGGTCGTGGTCGACGTACATGACGCGTGCGCCGGGGCGGGCACTCTGAGCCACCTCGTGGACGTTGCCGAAGGTGGGGATGCCCGAACCGATGTCGAGGAACTGGTCGATGCCCTCGTCGGCCGCGAAGCGCACGGCTCGGCGCAGGAACGCGCGGTTCGCCTGCATGATCTTGGGAAGTCCCGGCATGAACTCCATGGCCCGGCGCGCGGCTTCCCGGTCGACCTCGAAATTGTGCGATCCGCCCAGGTAGTAGTCGTAGACGCGGCTCACGCTGGGCACCGAGATGTCGATGCCACGCGGGGCCCAGGCGGGACGCTCCATCTATCTCTCCAAGGCGTAGACGATCCGGTGTTCGAGCTGAGGCTACTGATCGCCCGCCAAAGGAGCGAGTGGAAACGGAAATTGACCGTCCGTTCCAGGTCACTGCCTCCGGCACGTGCCGAATTGACTGCCTTACGAAAACGCACCGAAGCATTCCAAAGAGTTCCGGAGAAACTGCGCAGCGTTACGAAGAAGCGTGTGGAAAACCGTTCACGCGACCGGGTCCGGCCGGATGTGAAAAAGCCGCTTCGCCCCCTCCGCGCGGTGCGGAGGGGGCGAACCGGTGGTTGTGCACACGTTTTCCGAACTTTCGGCACTCTCGTTCTCTGTGCGTTCACGTTCTCTGTGCGTTCACAACTCTGCTTGGTTGCTTCGGCCGGGCTACTTCGGCTTGCCGAGCGGCTTGCCCTCCGGGGAGATGGCGTACCACGTGCCGCCGACGCCCTGGCCGTTGGTGTCACCGGGCTTCTTGTCGCCCGCGAAGGTGTAGAGCGGCCAGCAGTCGATGCTCTGCTGCTTCAGGCCGTCCGGGCGGTTGTTGACGACGTATCCGCGCCGGCCGTCGTTCTTGTTGTCGATGCCCTTGGTGTCGGCGGCGTCGACCGGCGCGACGACCGGCCACTTCTCCAGGCACTCGCCGACACAGTTCGACTTCATCGGCCAGGGGACGTCCTTCTCGAACCGGTAGACGGTCATGCCGTTCTTGTCGACGACGACCTCACCGAGCTCGGGGTCGTTACGGGTCGACAGACCCGGCAGGTCCGCGGCTTCCGCGCTGCCGCCGGCCGCGGCCTCTCCGCCACCGGAGGCCTTCTTGCCGTCGGGGGCCGTCGCGTACCAAGTGCCGCCCACACCCTGGCCCTTGGTGTCACCGGCCTTGGTGTCCTTCGCGAAGCGGTACAGCGGCCAGCCCTCGTAGGTCAGCTGCTTGGAACCGTCGGTACGGGTGACCTCGCCGAGCAGGGTCTTGTCAACGCCGATCGGCGCGGTGGCGCCCGAAGCCGGAACCGGAGGCCAGGCAGTGGCGCAGTCGCCGTCACAGTTCGACTTCGGCGGCTCGGCCGTGTCCTTGTCGAAGCGGTAGAGCGTCATGCCCGCGCTGTCCGTGACAACCTCACCGAGCTTGTCGGTGTCCGCCACGGCAAGCTGTCCGGCGCTCTGCGTCTGGGCGCCGGCACCGGTGTTGGTGCCGGTGCTCGGGCTGGCCGCGGCTCCCGCGGAACCGTAACCATTGGCCGCGGGAGCCGCGCCCACGTTCTGGCTGCCGGTCGAAGTGTCCGCCTTGTCCTGACCGCACGCCGTCGTCAGCACCAGCACTGCCGCAGCTGACGCTACGAGTGAGGCGCTCCGCCAGGAGGTCTTCATTGGTAACTCCCGCTGTCTGCTTAGGTGTTGCGGCGCTGATCCACACCGCGTATGGCCCTAGGTACGGGTGGGAGTGCGGTGAGTGTTCAAAGCGCGCACAAATTTCTTTCTGGTAACGCCCGGGAAGCCTGCTTTTGGTGGGGCGCGGGAGGCCGTTTTGCGGCGCGTGACGGCAAGCGCGCGAGCCCCTTGTCCCTCCTTCGGGGCAACCTGGGCGCACTCTCGCGCGCGCGAGCGCGTGGGGACCGATGATCGCCGTCGTGCCTGGACCACTACGAACTCAGCCACGGACCGGATGCGCCCTCGTCATACGCCTGCTGATGCTGCTCGCGCTGACCTGGATCGCAGGCGGCGCGCCCGCTCCCGCGGCGGCCGACTCCTGCGCGTACGCGGCCACGGGGCCCGGCGGCAACGGCACGGTGGCGGTGGCCGTCGCGGGGACCTGCCCCACGCCGACACCGACCCCGACACCCACACCGACCCCGCCGTGCCCGACTCCGGAACCGTCCCCTCCGCCGAAGCCGCCGCCCAAACCGACTCCGACGCCCACACCGACGCCCGACCCGCCGCCTCCCCCACCGCGGCCTGCACCTGACCCGCCGACCGTGGCACCGCCGGCGCCCGCCCCACCACGGCCGGCCCCCGTCGTACCGCGCCCGGCGGCACCCGTGCCGACTCCGAAGCCCACTCCGACACCGACGCCGACCCCCACCGTGCGTCCCAGCCCCTCGCCGACTCCGGTGAGTTACCCGCCGTACCGCACCAGGCCGCGCAAGGCGCCTCCCCGCGGCGGCCCGTCCCTGGTCTCGCTCACCCTGCTCATCACCGCGCCCGCGGTGTTCGCCGTCGCCGCGCTGCGCCCGCGATGACCCCTGGAGGAATCCTTTGTCGGAATGGCTTGTTCTCGCCCTCGCGATGGCGGCGGCCAGCGTCGTCGTCCTCATCGTCACCGTCGTGCGGCACCACACCGCCGCCGACGACGACGATCCGTCCGAGACTCCGGACGTGATCGAGTACATGACGATGATGATCGGCGTGGTGTACGCCATCGTGCTCGGCCTGGCCATCGCCGGTGTCTGGGAGGCGCGCGGCGTCGCCCAGGATCACGTCCAGAACGAGGCGTACGCACTGCACGAGATCTCCGAACGCGTCCGGGTGTACCCGCCCGACGTGCGCGACCGCATCCGGGACGACGTCAACGTCTATGTCGGCCACGTCGTCACCACCGAGTGGAAGGCCATGGCCGACGACGGCAAAGTCACCGACGAGGGGACGAAGCTGCTGGCCAGGATCCGCAACGACGTCACCGACTACGAGCCGCGGACGGACTTCGAGGCCCAGGCCTACCAGCCGCTCCTCGACCAGGTCACCGCCGCGGACAACGCGCGCACGGCCCGCGCCGAGTCGACGGCCCCGACCATGCCGGGCGTCGTGTGGTTCGGTCTGATCACCGGAGCCGTGGTCACCGTCGGGCTGATCTTCGCGCTGCAGATCCGCCGCACCCTGCGCGAGGTGATCCTGGCGGGCCTGTTCGCCGCCCTGATCGCCTTCCTGCTCTTCCTGATCTGGGACTTCGACGCTCCCTACAGCCGCGGGATCACGGCGACGGCCGATCCGTTCCTCACGCTCTTCCCGAAGGCCGGTGAGTGACGGACCCCTACGAGCCCGCTTCACCGGGGGACGGACGCCACGCCGCGCCCGTCCCCCAACCGCACGCATCCGATACCCGGTTCGGCCCACACGGTTGCCCCATTCGCGCGACTGCGATCGCGCCGACGCCCGCACCTTCCTAGCGTTTCGATCATCGAGGTGCATGTACGGCGCAGCGGAAAAGGTCCGCGGCTGCGCCTCGGGGACCCGGAGGACTCACCATGCGCGCGATACGCGTCGCTTCGGCCGCACTGCTGGGCATGACCGCCCTGACCCTCACCGCACCCGTGGCCGCCGCCCGGGACGACGGGGAGGAGCGCAACATCACCTCGTTCGGCTTCAACGTCTCGCCCACGACCATCGCCGCGGGCGGGCGCGTCTCGCTGTCCGTCAACGGCTGCAAGTCGGACACCAAGGTCTCCTCGGGCGTCTTCGACACGGTGACGATCCCCAAGGGACAGGGCTCCGCCACGGCCACCGTCGACTGGGACGCCAAGCCCGGCGCGGTGTACGAGGTGACGTTCCAGTGCGGCAACGAGTCCGGCCACACGGACCTCACCATCGCCACCGGCCGTCCGGACGACCCGACGCACACCCCCGTCCACCGGGGCGTCAAGGCGGGCGTCGGCGGCAGCGCGGGCGGCTTCGACCTGAGCGAGATCGGCCTCGGCGCCGCGCTCATCGCGGGCTCGGTCGGCGCGGCGTACTACTGGTCGCGGCGGCGCACCGGCGAGCACGGCGGCTGACGCGCCGCACACCCCGGACGCACCGGACAGCCCTTCGCCCCGGAACCCTTGAGGGTCCGGGGCGAAGGGCTGTTCACGCTCAGATCTTGTTCTCGGAGCGGCGGCGCATCCAGAACACCCCGCCGCCGATGAGGGCGAGGCCGACGAGGCCGCCGCCGATCGCGATGTCGGTCGGGGTGGCACCGGTGGAGCTGCTGCCGCCGAGACCGCCTCGGACACCACCGATGACGGTGAAGGCCTGCGGCTTGGTGAGGGTCTTGCCGCTGCAGTGGACCGTGATGTCGTACGAGCCCGGGTTGGCCGAGCTGTTGATGGTGGCGGTCCCCTTCGAGGTCTCGTTGTTGCCGCTGACCGGCGAGAGTCTGGCCTGTGGGAACGCCGTCGACGTCATGGAGCCGCCGTTCGGGCAGCCGTCCACGGTGACCGACAGCTGGCCGCCGCGGGCGATGACGCTGGGCATCGCGGTGATGTTGCTCGGGTTGTCCCAGGCCGCGGCCGTGGGAGCGGCGAGTCCGACGGCGGCGAACGCCACCGCAGAGACCGCCAGGGCACGATTGGTACGCATGTGATCCTCCGCGGAAGGCGCCCCGGGAACCGTCCCCGAGTCGATCGGCGAGAAAACGCCTCCCAGACAGACCCTCAGTTGCCGTGCACAGGGCCGCATTTCGAGAATGCTCCGTACCGGTGAGAGGACACGCCGACAGAAAGGAACACAATCGGATATTGCCGCAGGTCACGGACCGTCAGAAATTTCCTGACGATGGCAACTCGGATGGCTCACGGCAGCCGGCTCCACCACCCGTTCGCGCTTCTCCCGTCGCCCTGTGCGCGCGCTGCGCTTAGCGTTCTCGTATGCGCGACGGACGTGGCGACGGCCACGTCGAGAGGGGATTGCGAATGTTCGTGTCCGAGCTGGCGGAAGAGGAGGAGCGCCCCAAGAAGCGCGCTCCTTGGGGCGTGATAGCGCTTGTCCTGCTGACCGGCCTCGCTCTCATTCGGAATGGTTCGGGAGAGTTCGACGTCGGGCCCCCACAACCCGCGACGGCCGCCGCCGCGGACAACCACGTCACCGGCGACACGACCCGCACGGGCGGCGCTCCGGCGCCCCTGCCGTTCTCCGTGGCCGACCGCATCAGGATCCCGGCCATCCGGGTCGACGCCCCCGCCACACCCGTGGGCCTCGACATGGAGGGCTGGGTGGACGCGCCGCCGCCGGAGGACCCGAACCTCGCGGGCTGGTTCTCGGGCGCGGTCTCGCCCGGCGAGAAGGGCACGGCCGTCATGGTCGGGCACGTCGACAACCGGCAGGGTCCCGCCGTCTTCTACGGACTCGGGGCCCTCAAAAAGGGACATCGCGTGGAGGTCCTGCGCAAGGACGGAAAGACCGCCGTGTTCGAGATCTACGGCATCGAGGTCTTCGAGAAGAACAACTTCCCCGGAGACCGTGTCTACGGGAACACCGGAACCCCCGAAATTCGTGTCATCACCTGCGGGGGCGGTTTCTCCAAGCAGAACGGCTACGACGGGAACGTCGTCGTGTTCGCCCGCCTGATCGAGGTTCGCTGAGCGTTCCCCGGCCGGACGGCCGAAATCCCGGGAAATCCCGGGAAATCCAGCGGAGTTCCACGGAACCCTTTCGGTTCCGTGGAACTCCGCGGCTCTTTGTGGACTGCCGAAGCCTATGTGTGCCGACGTCTACACGGACTGCCGTCGGGGCACGATGATGTGATAGCCCGAGTCCAGCAGCCGGGGCAGATAGTCGCGCAGCGCCGTCACACTCTGCGTACGGTCCCCGCCCGCGTCATGTCCGAGGACCACGACGCCCGGGGCCGCGCCCTTGACGACCCGGCTCTCGATCGCCTCGGCCCCCGGCGATGTCCAGTCGAGGGTGTCGACGGTCCAGGCGAGCGGCTCCATGCCGAGTTCGGCGCCGATCTGGAAGGCGGCCCGGTTCCAGGCCCCGTACGGCGCACGGAACCAGCCCGGCCGCTCTCCGGTGCCCTCCTCGATGACATCGCAGGTGCGCTCCATCTGGGAGCGGATCTCGGCCCGGGTCAGCCGGGTCAGCAGCGGATGGGACCAGGTGTGGTTGCCCACCACGTGTCCCTCGTCGGCCATCCGGCGCAGCAGGTCCTTGTGGCCCGCGGCCATCTCCCCGCACACGAAGAACATGGCGCGCACCTTGTGGGCCTTGAGCGTGCGCAGGATCTGCGGGGTGAAGCGGGGGTCGGGCCCGTCGTCGAAGGTCAGCACCATGGTCTTGCCGCGCCCCGACATACGCAGGAACGGCTGGTGCCGTACGAGGGTCCGCGCGGCCGTGCCGCGGACCGGCCCGTATCCGGCGATGGGCTGAAGACGGTAGGCGGAGGGTCTCAGGGCCGCGCGCTTCGCCTGGGCGCCGGCGGCGGGAGCGGCGGAGGACCGGACCGGGGAGCCCGGGTCGGCGGTGAGCACCTGTACGGTGCCGGCCGCGCCCGCCGCTCCCAGCACGGCGGCACCGGCGAGCAACGCCCGGCGCCGCGAGAGGAACTGATCCTTATTCATGAGTAATCAGTCGCCCGGCCGACGTGTGCCGCAGCACATGTCCACCGATGCGGACGCACGAAAGCACCCGTTGAGAGCAGCTCCCGGGCGCCGGGAACGGCTCAACGGCGTCGTACGAGCGGGAAGGGCAGCGTCTCTCGGATGGTGAGCCCGGTGAGGAACATGACGAGCCGGTCGACGCCGATACCGAGCCCTCCGGTGGGCGGCATGGCGTACTCCAGGGCGTCGAGGAAGTCCTCGTCCAGCTCCATCGCCTCCGGGTCTCCCCCGGCGGCGAGCAGCGACTGCGCGGTGAGCCGCCGGCGCTGCTCGACCGGGTCGGTCAACTCGGAGTAGGCGGTCCCCAGCTCGGTGCCGAAGGCCACGAGGTCCCAGCGCTCGGCGAGCCGCGGGTCCACGCGGTGCTGCCGGGTGAGCGGGGAGACGTCGGTCGGGAAGTCCTTGTAGAAGGTCGGCAGCTCGGTCTTCTCCTCGACCAGCCGCTCGTACATCTCCAGGACGACATCGCCGCGGCCGTGTTCGGCGGTGTACGGGACGTCCGCCCGGTCGCACAGCCGGTGCAGGGACTCCAGGGGTGTGTCGGCGTCGATCTCCTCCCCCAGAGCCTCGGAGATCGCCCCGTAGACCGTCCTGACGGGCCAGGTTCCGGAGATGTCGTACTCGGTGCCGTCCTTGCGGGCGATCGGCGAGCCGAAGGCCGCTGTCGCCGCGCCCTGGATCAGTTCGCGGGTGAGGTCGAGCATCACGTCGTAGTCGGCGAAGGCCTGGTAGGCCTCCAGCATCGTGAACTCGGGGTTGTGCTTGTAGGAGACTCCCTCGTTGCGGAAGGTGCGGCCCATCTCGAAGACCTTCTCCATGCCGCCGACGCACAGCCGCTTCAGATACAGCTCGGGAGCGATCCGCAGATAGAGGTCGAGGTCGTAGGCGTTGATGTGGGTGGTGAAGGGCCGGGCGTTGGCGCCGCCGTGGATCTGCTGGAGCATCGGTGTCTCGACCTCCAGATAGCCGCGCTCCAGAAGGCCCTGCCGCAGCGCCTGGACGGCGGTGGACCTGGCGCGTACGACGTCCCGGGTGTCCGGGCTCGCGACCAGGTCGAGGTAGCGGCGGCGCACCTTGGCCTCCGGGTCGGCGAGACCGCGCCGCTTGTCCGGCAGGGGGCGCAGACACTTGCCGATGAGCTGCCAGGAGCTCACGAACACCGTGGGCTGCCCCTTGTCGCTGACACCGGTGAGGCCGGTGACGGTGATGTGGTCGCCGATGTCGACGTCCTTGCGGAACCGGTCGAGCGCGGGCCCGGCGTCCTTGCGGGTGAGGGCGAGCTGGAAGTCGCCGGACCAGTCGCGCAGGACGGCGAAGACGATGCCTCCGAAGTCGCGTACGAGCATGACGCGGCCCGCGACCGTCACGTGCTGCCCCTCGCGGACCTCGGCGAGGGTGTGGGTGCGGGGCGGGATGCCGACCGGGTAGGGGTCGATGCCGTCGGCGCGGAGCCGGTCGAGTTTGCGGTGCCGGATGCGGACCTGTTCGGGCAGTCCCGCGGTCGGATCGGCGGCCTCGGCCCCGTCCCCTCCGTCGAGGCCGAGTGCCGACAGCGACGGCAGACCCTCGGTGCTCGCCGGTTTCGGCCCGCCCTTCGCGTGCCCCCTGCCCCAGAGCGTGCGCAGCGACGGTACGGAGACGAAGCCCTCCGCGATGCCCGAGGCCAGTCCGATCCGGGCGAGGGCCGCGGTGTCTCCGTAACAGATGAAGCGCGGATACCACTCGGGGTGGTACTTGGCGTTGGACCGGTAGAGGGCCTCCAGCTGCCACCACTTGGAGAAGAACAGCAGCAGGCGGCGCCAGAGTCTGAGGACCGGTCCGGCGCCGATGCGGGCGCCCTCCTCGAAGACCGAGCGGAACACGGCGAAGTTGAGGGAGATCCGGCGTACGCCGAGCTTTCCGGCCACCGCGCACAGCTCGGCGACCATGAACTCCATGACGCCGTTGGGTGCGCTGCGGTCCCGGCGCATCAGGTCGAGCGAGACGCCGTCGCGGCCCCAGGGCACGAGGGACAGCAGCGCCAGCAGCTTGCCGTCGGAATCGAGGGCCTCGACGAGGAGGCAGTCGCCGTCCTCGGGGTCGCCGAGCCGGTCCAGGGCCATGGAGAAGCCGCGCTCGGTCTCGGTGTCCCGCCAGGCGTCCGCCCTGTTCACGATCTCCTCCATCTCCTCGTCGGTGAGGGTGGAGTGTCTGCGGACGCGGCAGGTGGCGCCGGTGCGGCGGACGCGGCCCACCGCCTGTCGGGCCACCCGCATGTCGCGGCCGTCGAGGTCGAAGGCGGCGACGTGCAGGATCGCCTCGTCGCCGAGTTGCAGAGCGCCGAGCCCGGAGCGTGCGTACGCCTTCGCGCCCTCCTCGGAGGCGCCCATGACGGCGGGCGCCCAGGCGTAGCGGCGGGCCACGTCGAGCCAGGCGCCGATGGCGTGCTGCCAGGCCTCGCGGTCGCCGACGGGGTCACCACTGGCGAGGCACACGCCGGCCTCGACGCGGTAGGTGACGGCGGCCTTGCCGCTGGGCGAGAAGACGACGGCCTTGTCGCGGCGGGTCGCGAAGTAGCCGAGCGAGTCGTCCGCCCCGTACGCCTTCAGCAGGGCGCGGATGCGGCGCTCCTCGTCGCCGTGCAGGGCCGCCTCCATGCGCTGGGAGCGGAAGAGGGTGGCCGCCGCGTTCAGCAGGGCGAGCGCGCCGAACAGGCCGAGGAAGAAGAACAGCGGGCGGGGTGGCCGCCCGTCGAAGGCGCCGCCCGAGATCAGTCCGCCGCAGACCCGGTCGGCGGCCCACAGCAGCCGCTGGCCGCGCGGCAGTGTGCCGGGGAAGAGTTCGACGAGCCCCCAGCCGACGAGGATCGCCACGACCAGCCCGGCGAGCAGCACGCCGAGGGCCCGGCGCACGGCGGCCCTGCGCGAGTCCGCGTAGAACTCCCGCCGGGCCACGATCAGCAGGGCGAGTGCGAGGGCGCAGACCACGAGCGAGGGGACGGAGTCGGCGTACTGGCCCATCGCGGTGCCCAGCACGTCGGCGAGGACCAGCAGTCCGAGATAGACGACTACCAGCCACCAGGCGATCTTCTTGCGGGCCGCGATGGCGGCGGCCAGGAGGAACAGGAAGACGGCGTACGCGAGGTTCGCGCTGACCGGGACCACGACCAGGTTCAGCACATGGACGACCGGGCGCAGCAGCCGGCGCAGCGGCGGGATGAACGCCAGCACCAGACAGAGCAGCCCGAGGGCGGCGAAGAAGACCGCGAATCCCTCGGGCACCTTGCTGAGGAGACCGTCCCGCGACGGGCGTATCGGACCTGTCGTGTCTCTCGGGTCCCTCGGGGCTTCCGCCCGGGCGCCGGCACTCATGCTCTCGACTGTAGGAAGAGCGGGGCCGGGCCGCCTGTCGAGCGCGGCCGGTCGCGATCCCGGGCGACTGCGGCAGCGGGCTGTTCCGATAGCCTCTGCGCCGTGACGGAACAGCACCCCCACCAGTTCGAACGGGGCACCGACGGGCCCAAGGTCATCGTGGTCGGCGTGGACGGCTCCGACTCGTCGCTGCGCGCCGCCGCCTACGCCGCGGGGCTGGCCCGGCGCCAGCGGGCGCTGCTCGCTCTGGTCTACATCCAGCCGGTGATGGCGGCCGGGGCCGCGCTCGGCGTTCCGGTCGCCGAGACGACCGACCAGATCGCCGAGGATCTGATCCAGCAGATCCGGGAGGGGACCGAGCAGGTCAAGGGCATATTCGATGTGCGCTGGGAGTTCCACACCTTCCGCGGCGACCCGTACAACGGGCTCGTCTCGGCGGCGGACCAGCTGAAGGCGGACGCCGTCGTCGTGGGCGCCTCCGAGCAGGCGGGCCACCGGATCGTCGGTTCCGTCGCGATCCGCCTGGTGAAGGCGGGGCGGTGGCCGGTGACGGTGGTGCCGTAGAGCGCCGGGCGGTGCCATCGGGGCGAGCGCCGGGGGTACGGAACGCGCTCCCCGGGCGTGCACGCCCGCGAGGCGCTTCAACGCGCCCCGCTACTTCACCTACTTCGCCGGCTTCCCCATGACGAGGCCGTCGGCGGCCGCGCCCCGGCTGAGGACGACGCGGCGGATCCGGTCCCGTACGGCCGTCACGTCCGCTCCTTGGCCGATCGCGCTGTTGAGGTCGACCACGCGGCCCGAGCCGACGTCGAACCACTGGGGTACGAATTCGGCCTTCTCCACCCGCCAGCGGTCGCCGGACCTCTCCGGCGGCGCGAAGGTGAAGCGGCCGATGGTGCTCTCGTTGCCGCGGGGGTCCTGGGCGCCGCCGTGGTTGGTCATGCTGCCGGCGATCTGGTCGCCCATCCCGTAGATCACCCAGGTGCCGTTGACCTTCTCGTACGCCTGGGGGACGTGGGCGTGGGTGCCGAGGATCAGGTCGATGTCGGGGCGGCCGTCCGTGCGGGCCCCGGTGAGCCGCTCGCTCAGTTCCAGCTGCTGGGCGTCGGGCTCGTCCTGCCATTCGGTGCCCCAGTGCAGGGACACGACCACGACGTCGGCGCCGGCCTTCCGGGCGGCCCGGGCGTCCGTGACGATCCGGTCGGGGTCGATGAGGTTGACGGCCCAGGGTTCGCCGGCCGGGAGCGGGAAGCCGTTCGTGCCGTAGGTGTAGGCGAGGTGGGCGACCTTGGCGGTGCCCGTCTGCATGATCGTGGGCGCGTCCGCCTCGGCGGCGCTGCGGGCGGACCCGGCGTGCCGCACCCCGGCCCGGTCGAGGGCGTCGAGGGTGCGGTGGATACCGGCGGCGCCGTCGTCCAGGGTGTGGTTGGAGGCGGTCGAGCAGGCGTCGTAGCCGGTCGCGGCGAGGGCCTGGGCCACCTGTGGCGGGGACTTGAAGGTGGGGTAGCCGGTGTAGTGGCCGTCCGCTCCGTACACCGTCTCCATGTGACAGATCGCCAGGTCGGCGCGGGCCACGACGGGTTTGACCCCCGACAGCATGGGGCGGAAGTCGTAGCCGTACCCGCCCGCGTCGGCCTGCGCCCGGTCGATGATCGAGCTGTGCGGGAGGACGTCACCGGAGGCGACGAGGGTGAAGCCCTGCGCCGACGATCCGCCCCCGACCGGGCTCCCTGGGCGTTTCGGCCCGTCCTGCCCTTGACAGCTCGCGACAACGGCGGCGCAGCACAGGACCGCGAGGACCGTTGCCGCCTGTCGGGTGCGTGGTGTCCTCGCCATTCTCGGCCTCGCTCCCCTGCGGCTCAATACCACTCCATGCGGTCGTATTTGCGTACGAACCGATACGTGTCCAGACAAGAGTGCCGACGGGAGTCAAGAAGGCGCCACCGCCACTGGCCCGAACGGGGTTCCAGGACGGGGCCATTGGGGCGAACCGAGATGCGGAGGCGGAGCCTTCCGTCCCGGTTGACCGTTCGTCGTACCGTTCGTCGACGGGTTCGACCGTCTGCCGACGAGCCGTGTCCGTGGCCTGTCCCGGCGGGTCGCCCTGCGCTGGCATACGGCCATGACGGCCGCCACGACCATGACCAGCAGGACGACCGCCGAGCACGAGCTGGCCGAATTGCAGCGGGAGCACGGCGCACCGCTCTTCGCCCTGATGCTGAGGCTCTCCGACGGAGACCGCCAGCGTGCCGAGGATCTGGTGCAGGAGACGTTCGTACGCGCCTGGCAGCATCCCGAGGCGCTGCGCGCCGACGACTTCGAGTCAGTACGCCCCTGGCTGCTGACGGTGGGCCGGCGGCTGGCCATAGACGCGCGGCGGGCCCGTCAGGCGCGCCCCGCCGAGGTCGGCGACGCCGTACTGGAGAGCGCACGGGTCGCGGCCGATCACGCGGAACGCTCGGTGGCGACCCTCGATGTGCGAGAGGCTGTGAAGACACTCACTCCGGAGCACCGTGAAGTCCTGGTGCAGGTGTATTTCCGGGGGGCGAGTGTGGCGGAGGCCGCCGAGGCCCTGGGTATTCCGCCCGGTACCGTGAAATCTCGCGCGTACTACGCGCTGCGCGCCCTGCGCCGGGTTCTTCCGGGATACGCGGCCGACCTGCGGTGAAACCGGAGGCTAGGTCAAGCCTCCGTAAAGCGCCTTGCCGAGGACCATGGTTGAGCAATCAGCTGTCTTCATCCGTGTTCCGGACTGGGGCCCGGGGTCGGGCGACGCGCACGCACCGGAGGAAGGCAGGAAGGGATGCTGCACAGAGGTCAAGAGAGCACGGACGGCGCGGGCGGTGGTGAACTCACCGTCCCCATGGCGTGGTTGTACGCCGAGTACATCGCCGACGAACTGCTGCGGACGGGCGACCTGATGCCGCCGACGTCCTTCGAGTTCCGCGCCGGGCGCGACGCCCTGGCGCTCACCATCTTCCTGTCGGACACGAGCGGTGAGCTCTCCGGCATCCGGGTCGTCTCACAGCTGGAGACGTGGCTGTCGCTGACGGCGTACGACCAGCCGTGGCAGGACTGGGTGCGCGAGCGCATGGCCGGACTCGCCGCCGAGGCGATCGACGCGGGCGGTCCGGCGCCGGACCTGGACCTGGCGACGGCGGCCTGGCGCTGGCTGGAGGAGACCGAGCTGCTCGCGCCGGACCTGGACGCGGTGCCGGGCGGCGGTCCGGTCATCGGGGAGGACGACGGTCCCAAGGTCTGGACACCCGCCTGGCAGCTGGGGCTGCCGCTGGGGCACCTGGCGATCCATCTTTTCTGAGCGATTTTCCGACAGACTTCCGTCCCTAACTACCCTGACCAGTTTTTTCTGAACCTCGACCAATCCGCGGGCCCGTCCGCTCCGAATCTCTTGGTTCGTTTCCTGCGGGACTTGAGTGATTCGGCGGTCTCCTGCGTACCGGTGGGCAAGCAACTACTCCCCGCACACACACCCCATCGGCACCGAGGATTTGGTATGAGGTCGCTGGAACGCCACCGCGACGTCGGCGCATATGCGCTCGGCGTGCTGGACGAGGCGGATGCCTTCCGCTTCGAGGACCACCTCACGGAGTGTCCCCAGTGTGCGGTTCAGATACATGAACTGGCAGCCACCACACGGTCGTTGCGGGCATACGCCCAAGCGACGCCACGTGCGGTGCATCCCATGACGCAGGCCGGGCCGGCCCTGCTGGACCGGCTCCTGGACGATGTCGCCGCGACACGCCGCAGCGGACGCAGGCGCTGGCTGTACGCGGTCGCCGCGGCCGTGGCTTTCGCCGTGGGCGGCCCCGCGGTCGCGGTCTTCACCGGGGACGAGTCCTCCGGCGGCGAGACTGTCGCGGCGACCGACCCGTCGTCGGGCGTATGGGCCGAGGTCACCACCCTGAACCGCGCCTGGGGCAGCGAAGTGGACCTGAAGGTCAAGAACGCTCCGAGTCTCCTGCGCTGTCAGCTCGTGGCCATCGGCCGCGACGAATCGGAGCAGGTCGTACTCAGCTGGACCGTGCCCGAGAAGACCGGCGATGCCGTCGAGAGCAAGCCGTCCGATCCCATGCAGGGCGCGGCGGCGATGCATCCCGAGGAGGTCGTCCGGTACGAGGTGCGCAACCCGGACGGGAAGGCCCTGGTGACACTCAAGGCCCCCTGAGGCGGAGGTGTCCGACGGGCCCGTAAGCGGGTCCCGACGGCCCCTGCACGGGCGCCTGACGGCCGGTCACGGCCCACCGTGGGTCACTTCAGGAACTTCGACATCCTGCGGTCCGCTAGGGGCTTGCCGCCCGTCTGGCAGGTCGGGCAGTACTGGAGGGACGAGTCGCTGAAGGAGACCTCGCGGATGGTGTCGCCACAGACCGGGCAGGGCTGTCCGGTGCGGCCGTGGACCCGCAGGCCGCTCTTCTTCTCGGCCTTCAGCCGGCCCGCGGCGATTCCGTGGGAGCGCTCGACGGCTTCGGCGAGCGTCGTCCGCAGGGCCTCGTACAGCCGCCCCGTCTCCTCCGGCGTGAGGGACGAGGCGAGCTTGAAGGGCGACATCTTCGCGGCGTGCAGGATCTCGTCGCTGTAGGCGTTCCCCACTCCCGCGATCAGGCTCTGGTCGCGCAGGGCGCCCTTCAGTTGCCGCCGCTCTCCGTGCAGGAGCTTCGCGAAACGGGCCTCGTCGAAATCGTCGGCCAGTGGGTCCGGGCCTAGCCGGGCGACACCCGGGACCTCACCCGGATCCCGTACGACGTACACGGCCAGCCGCTTCTGGGTGCCCGCCTCGGTGAGGTCGAAGCCCTCGCCGGTCTCCAGGGCGACGCGCATCGCCAGCGGGCCCTTGCCGGGCCTCGGGGGCCCGTCCGGGAGCCGGTCCTTCCAGTGCAGCCACCCCGCCCGTGCCAGATGCGTCACGAAGCGCGGCCCGCCGTCCGTCTCCAGGTCCAGAAACTTCCCGTGCCGGTGCACGGCGACGACCTCCCGCCCTTCGAGGGCGCTCAACGGCGGCTCGTACGTCTTCAGCACACTGATCGCGACGGGCAGCACCCGCACGATCTCGTGACCGACCAGATGATCGACCAAGAAGTCCTTCAAGGCTTCGACCTCGGGAAGCTCCGGCATAGATCCCAGGGTGCCACCACCGCCCCGTCAGGGGCGCGGGGAACCGAGCGACAAGCCCCCGCGCCCCGCACGCCACACCGCACCCGCTAGCCCCCGGACCCACTCACTCCCGGTCAGGCACAAGGAACTCGCACCACACGCACTTGCCACCGCCCCGCGCCTCCACGCCCCACACGTCCGCGAGCCGGTCCACCAGCAGCAGCCCCCGCCCGGAGACCCCGGACTCCCCGGCCTCCCGCCGCCGCGGCAACGCGCTCGACGCGTCCTCGACCTCCACACGGAGTCGCCGGTCGAGCCCGGTGAGGACACGCAACGTCACGATGGCGGAGCCCTCCGTGTGCATCAGGGCGTTGGTGATCAGCTCGTCCGCGATCAGCTCGATCTCGTCGGCCTTCTCACGCGCGCCCCAGGCCCGTACGGCCGCACGGATCATGTGCCGCGCCTCGGCGAGCGCCTCCGGGTCGCCGGGTCCGACGTGCTGCTGGAGCCGGCCTCCGGGGCGCTGCGCGTCGAGGCCGAGGCGTCGCATCAGGAGCAGCGCCACGTCGTCCTCGCCGCCGCGTTCCTCGGCGACGTCGATGAGCCGGTCCGCGAGGTCGCGTACGTCGTCGGGGCCCGTGGAGATGAGCGCGCGCAGGGTCTGCATGCCGTCGTCGAGGTCGATCCCGGGCTGTTCGACGAGGCCGTCGGTGCACAGCAGCAGGGTCTGGCCGGGGTCGAGTTCGAGGGTGTTGACCGGGTATTCGAGGCGCCCGAACAGGGCGGAGAGGCCGAGTGGCAGGCCTCCTTCGACGGGCAGTCTGCGGCAGCTGCCGTCGGTGTCACGGACGAGCGGGTCGATGTGGCCCGCCCGGACGACCTGCATCACACCGGTGGACAGGTCGACCTCCGCGTACAGGCAGGTCGCAAAGCGCTCGGTGTCGAGTTCGTGCAGGAAGACGGAGGCACGGGCCATGACGGTGGCGGGGGTGTGGCCCTCGGCCGCGTAGGCGCGCAGGACGATGCGCAGCTGGCCCATGACGGCGGCGGCGTGCGTGTCGTGGCCCTGGACGTCGCCGATGACGGCCCCGACACGACCGCCGGGCAGCGGGATCACGTCGTACCAGTCGCCGCCGATGTCCCGGCCGAGGGAGCCGGAGCGGTAGCGGACCGCGATGTCGGCGCCGGGGACGCTGGGGATGGAGCGCGGCAGCATGGCCTGCTGGAGGCCCTGGGCGAGATCCTTCTCCTGCTCGTAGAACATGGCCCGCTGGAGGCTCTGCGCGATGCTGCTGCCCAGCGCGACCAGGACGTTGCGGTCCTCCGACGAGAAGCCCTGCCGGTCGTTGTAGAGCAGTCCGATGGCGCCGATGGGCCTGGCCTGGGCGATGAGCGGCAGATAGGCGGCCGAGGTGATCTCCAGATCGGTGATGTGCGGCCAGAGCAGCGGGTACGACTCGGCGAACTCCTCCGGCGACTCGATGAAGCGCGGGGCGAGCGTGCGCACGACCTCGCTCATCGGGTACTGCTCGTCGATACGGGTGACCAGCGTGCCCGGTACGAAGCTGCCCGCGGGGCCCTCGGCGACGAGCCGGATGCGGCCGGCCTCGACCAGGCCCATGACGAGGCTCTTGGCGCCCAGATGGGTGACCCCGTGGGTGTCCTTGAGGACGTCGATGACGTCCTGGACGGTGTGGGCGTGCGCGAGGGCCGCGGTGGTGATCTGCACGACGTTCGTCTGCTGGCGGCGGGCCTCGTCCTGGGCGGCCTGCTCGCGGCGGGCCTCGGCCTCGCCCAGTTCCTCCGTGGCGTCGCGGACGATGCCGATGATGCGGCGCGGACGGCCCGTCTCGTCACGGCGGATGTAGCCCTGGGTGTGGGTCCAGCGCAGGGTGCCGTCACGGCGGCGGACCCGGAAGTACGCCCCGTAGTTCTCGCTGCCGTCCTTGATGGCCTGGGAGACGTGGGCGTCCAGGCGGCGGCCCTCGGTCGGTGGCACCCGGGGGCTCAGCGATTCGGGGCGGCCGTCGAACTCGTCGGGGCGCACGTCGAAGATCTCGTGGGCCAGGGCGTCCATCTGAAAGGTTCCGGCGTCCAGGTCCCAGTCGAAGCTGCCCATGCGGTTGAGCGCCAGGATCGGGTCCGGGTGGGCGGGCCAGTCGTCCGGGAGTGACAGGGCGCTCGCTCCCCGATCAACCATGGGCCCACCTTGCCAGGATTTGGGCGATTCTTCGACCCGTGGGACGCCCCCGGGGACCGCTCGGACGACGGATGCACGGCAGGTTGCGCACGGCCCGGCCTAGTCGGGGACGTCCACGTCGGGCGGCGTGCCCGTGTCCGTGCCGTCCGGGGGTGACACCAGGCCGTCGGAGGGGTCCGGGGTGGCCGTCTCGGTGATCGTGGGGCAGTCCGAGGGGTCCGGGGACGTGGTGTCCGTGGAGTCGTCCGTCGGAGTGTCCTCGGCGGTGCCGGGGGTGATGGTCACGGTCGCTGTCACGCAGGCGCTCGCGGAGTCCTCGGCGCTCTCCGAGGAGCTCTCCGAGCTCTCCGAGGAGCTTTCCGACGACGACCCGTCGGGCGACGGCCGGTCGGACGACGACTCGTCCGGCGACGGCGAGGATCCGTCCGGGCGGGGGCTGTGCGGGTCGACGACGGGTGCGGGCACGATGCGGTCCTCGTCGCCGTGGTGGTCGCCGATCCGCCGCTCGATCCAGGTGTTGTTCTGGATGTTGATGATCGTGATGTTGACGATCACCTTCGGAGCCGGAGTGACCACGACGACCTTGGTCGGCTCGTAGCCGGACCACGGGCGGCCGTTGTGCCCGGGGGTTCCCTGGAGGGCGACCGGCGGCTTGAGGGGGTTCCCGCACGCGCAGCGGACACGCGGTACGCCCCGGTTGTCGACGAGGACGGCGGTGCCCGTCTGGAGCACGGCCTGGTATTCGGTCGCGCGCCCGTCCCGGAAGCCGTGGTTCGTGACCCTGGTGTCGGCGCGCAGCACGACTGAGGTCAGCCGGCGCAGATAATCGGGGATGCCTGCCTGGGCGATGCCCGCGGCCTGTGCGAAGGCGCGCGCCTTGACCTGGTCGGCGGTGAGGAAGCGGATCTGCCGGTCGACGTCACAGCTGCCGACGCGCCGGGTGCCGCCGTAGAGGCCCGGGGTGCCGCCGGAGACGGACCGGACGCCCTCCGTCGTGGCCGTGGCGTTTCCGGTGGGCGTGGACTGGGGTGTACGGGTGACGGGCGGCGGGGTCGCGGTCGTGGTGGCCGTGGAGTCGGTGAAGGGGTCCGGGCCCTGGTCCGCGACCGGCTGGAGGAAGACCTCTCCGCCGGAGGTGGCGGAGTCGGACGCCTTGTCCCCGTCGCCGCCGCAGCCCCCGGTGAGGAGCGCCGCGGAGAGCACGCAGGCCGTGACGAGGGTTCTGGTGGGTATGCGCACCACGTTCTCCCGTCCGTCCCGGTCCAGCCCGGGCAATATGTCCCCCATTGTCTGCGTCGGTCCCGGGAACCCCGCAAGCCGGAGAGAGTCACACAGCGTCACAATGGAAGGGAAGGGAGCGGCCTCCGTGGAGTGGTTCACAGCCCCCGAGTACTGGATGAGCCAGCTGGTCCTCCAGAAGGCTCTGGCCGTGATCTATCTCGTCGCGTTCCTGGGCGCGGCGCTGCAGTTCCGAGCGCTGATCGGCGAGCGCGGGATGCTGCCGGTGTCCCGGTTCGTGGCGCGGGTGCCGTTCCGGCGGTCGCCGAGCGTGTTCCATCTCCGCTGTTCCGACCGCTTCTTCGCGGCCTGGGCGTGGACCGGCTGTGCGGTGTCGGTGGCGCTCGTCGCCGGGCTGGACGGTCTGCTGCCGCTCTGGGGCGGCATGCTGCTCTGGCTGGTGCCCTGGCTCATGTATCTGTCGATCGTGAACGTCGGCCAGACCTGGTACTCGTTCGGCTGGGAGTCCCTGCTCCTGGAGACCGGCTTCCTCGCCATCTTCCTGGGCAACGACGAGGTCGCGCCGCCGGTCGTGGTGCTCTTCCTGCTGCGCTGGATCCTGTTCCGCGTCGAGTTCGGCGCGGGGCTGATCAAGATGCGCGGTGACGCGTGCTGGCGCAAGCTGACCTGCCTCGACCACCACCACGAGACCCAGCCGATGCCGGGCCCGCTGAGCTGGTTCTTCCACCATCTGCCGAAGCCGCTGCACCGGGTCGAGGTGGCCGCCAACCACTTCACCCAACTCGTCGTGCCCGTCCTGCTGTTCACGCCTCAGCCCGTCGCCACGGCCGCCGCAGCCCTGATGATCCTCACCCAGCTGTGGCTGATCCTGTCCGGCAACTTCTCCTGGCTGAACTGGATCACGATCGTGCTGGCACTCTCGGCACTGGAGCTCCCGGGCACGGCCCCGGACGTCCCCGGCGCCCCGCTCTGGTACGAGGTCGTGGTCCTCGCGGTCGCCGCGCTGCTCGTGACACTGAGCTACCGACCGGTCCGCAACATGATCTCCCGCCGCCAGGTCATGAACCGCTCCTTCGACCCCCTCCACCTGGTGAACACCTACGGGGCGTTCGGCAGCGTCAGCCGTATCCGGTACGAGGTGGTGGTCGAGGGCACGGCCGACGCCGTACCCCACGAGGACTCCGACTGGCGGGAGTACGAGTTCAGGGGCAAGCCCGGCGATCCGCGGCGCTGGCCGCGTCAGTTCGCCCCGTACCACCTGCGGCTCGACTGGATGATGTGGTTCGCCGCGCTCTCCCCCGCCTACGCCGAACCGTGGTTCGGCGCGCTGGTGGAGCGGCTGCTGGAGAACGACCGGGACACCCTGCGTCTCCTGCGCAGCTCCCCGTTCCCGCCGGACGCACCGCCCCGGTACGTCCGGGCCCGCCTCTTCCGCTACCGGTACACGACCTGGCAGGAATTGCGGGCGACGGGCGCCTGCTGGGAGCGGACGTACGTACGGGAATTCCTACCGCCGACGCGGCTCGACGTGGTGGTCCAGCAGTCGTAGAAGTAGATCCGCACTGTGCGTCAGATCCCGTAGACGCGGGTAGCGGTCGCCGCGAAGATCTCCTTCTGTTCGTTCTCGCTGAGTTTCCCGGTCAACTGGCCCGCGATGTCCGCCACTTCGGTGTACGAGGCGACGAGCAGGCACACCGGCCAGTCGGAGCCGAACATGAGCCGGCCGGGGCCGAAGGCTTCCAGCACGGTGTCCGAGTAGCGGGTCAGATCGCCCACCTTCCAGCCCTTCGGGTCCGCCTCCGTGACCATTCCGGAGAGCTTGCAGACGGTGTTCGGCAGGGCGGCGAGGGCGTGGATGCCGGTGGCCCAGGGCTCCGGCTCGCCCGCGGCGATCGGGGGTTTGCCCAAGTGGTCCAGGACGAAGGTGAGTTCGGGGTGGAGCTCCGCCGCCCTCGCGCAGGCCGGGAGTTGGCTCGGGAGGACCACCAGGTCGTAGACCAGGCCCGCCTCGGCGACCGCCGCCAGTCCCCGGCGTACGTCCTCGCGCAGGAGCCACTCGGGGTCCGGTTCGCCCTGGACCTGGTGGCGGATGCCCTTGAGGTGGCGGCCACCCGGCAGTTCGCGCAGCCGGGCCAGTTCGTCGGCCACGTCGGGGCGGGTGAGGTCGGTCCAGCCGACGACTCCGCCGATCAGGTCGTGTGCCTCCGCGAGGGCCAGAAACTCCGGGGTCTCCTCCGCCACCGTGACCGTCTGCACGAGGACGGTCCGGGTGACTCCGACGGCACGCGCCTCCGGTTCCAGGTCCTCGACGGTGAAGTTCCTTCTCAGGGGCGCCAGTTCGGGGCCGGTGATCCAGTCCTGGTCCCGAACGGAGAGGTCCCAGACGTGATGGTGGGCGTCGACGACGCCCGTGCGTGCGGCGGTCATGGCAGCTCCCATACGACCGGCAGCTCCGCCCCGGAGCCCTCGGCCGAGTAGTCGTGCACCACGTCGAGGAGCTCCGCCATCCGGGCCTGCCAGGCGACGTTGATGGGCAGTTGCTCCAGTTCGGCGAGGAGTCGGGGGTAGTCCTCGCACTCCAGGAGGTGGAAGAGGTCGGTGCCGCTGCGCCAGATCGTCCAGGAGGTGGCTCCGGCGGCGCGGATCGCGTCCGTGAGCTTCTCGGGGACCTCGCGGTGGGCGGCGTCGTACTCGGTGATGCGGTCGGCGCGGACCTTGGTGTGCAGGGCCACTCTCATGACGGCTCCTTCGGCTCCTTCGGCTCCGACGCGTTCTCGCCGGGTACGGGGGCGTCGGCGGGCAGGAGGTCCGCGTCCCGCACCTCCTGCCAGAAGGCGGCGGGCACGGGCGTCGCGAACTGCTCGGCGCAGTCGCGGACTTCGTGCGGCGACTTGGCTCCCACGAGGACGCCCGCGACGGCCGGATGGGCGGCGCAGAAGGCCAGGGCGGCGGCGCGCAGGGTGGTGCCGTGCCGGTCGGCCATGGCGTTGAGAGCGAGGGCGCGCTCCAGCATCTCGGGCGGTGCGGCCGTGTAGTTGTACGTCGCTCCCGGCCTCGGGTCGGCCAGCAGACCGGAGTTGAAGGCGCCACCGATGACGACCGAGGTCCCGCGCTCCTGCGCGGCCGGCAGCAGGTCGGTCAGCGCGCCCTGGTCGAGGAGGGTGTAGCGCCCGGCGCACAGCACCACGTCGACGTCGGTGTCGAGGATGAAGCGGGTGAGCAGCTCGGCCTGGTTCATGCCCGCGCCGATCGCGCCCACCACGCCCTCCGCGCGGAGTTTCTCCAGCGCCGGATAGCCCTCCCGGAAGGCCTGTTCGGCGTGGTCGTCCGGGTCGTGGAGGTAGACGACGTCGACCCGGTCGAGGCCGAGCCGTTCCAGGCTGGCGTCCAGGCTGCGGCGTACGCCGTCCGCGCTGAAGTCCCAAACACGGCGGTGTGTGGCGGGCACGGCGAAACCGTTGGCGAGGTCGTCGCCGCCCGCGTCGCTGGGCTCCAGACGGCGGCCCACCTTGGTCGAGATGGTGTACGCCGACCGGGGGCGCTCGCTCAGGGCGGCGCCCAGGCGGCGTTCGGAGAGGCCGATGCCGTAGTGGGGCGCGGTGTCGAAGTACCGGACGCCCGCGTCCCAGGCGGCGCCCACGGTCTCGTACGCCTGCTGGTCGGGGACCTCCGTGAAGAGGTTGCCGATGCCGGCGGCGCCGAGGGCGAGGGCGGTGATCTCGACGTTGCTGCGGCCGAGTCGGTTCACCGGCTCGCTCGCTGCCCCGCTCACTGGCCCGCCGGACGCAGTCGCAGCCCCTGCATTCCGCCGTCGACGGCGAGCGCGGTGCCGGTGGTGGCGCCGGACAGCGGGCTCGCCAAGTAGGCGACGGCGCCCGCGACTTCGGACGCGGTGACGAGGCGGCCGGTGGGCTGGCGGGCCTCCAGCGCGGCCCGTTCGGCGGCCGGGTCCGTCGCGGCGTCCAGGAGGCGGCCGACCCAGGGGGTGTCGACCGTGCCGGGGTTCACGCAGTTGACGCGGATGCCCTCGCGGACGTGGTCGGCGGCCATGGCGAGGGTCAGCGACAGGACGGCACCCTTGGACGCGGAGTACAGGGCGCGCATCGGGAGGCCCGCGGTGGCCGCGATGGAGCAGGTGTTCACGATGGCCGCGTGCGAGGACTTCCGCAGGTGCGGCAGGGCCGCGCGGGCGGTGCGGACCATGCCGACGACGTTGACGTCCAGCACGCGGTGCCAGACCTCGTCGTCGTTGTCCTCGACGGTGCCCTGGGCGCCGATGCCCGCGTTGTTGATCAGCACGTCGAGACCGCCCAGGTCGGCGACCGCAGCGGTGACGGCCCGGCGTACGGAGTCGTCGTCGGTGACGTCCGCCTCGTAGCCGAGCAGGGGCTTCTCGACGCTGGTGGGGTCCAGGTCGAGGACGGCGACCTGGGCGCCGCGGGAGGCGAGGAGTTCCGCGGTGGCGCGGCCGATGCCGGAGGCGCCGCCCGTCACCAGGGCCTTGAGGCCCTCGAAGTCGCTCATGCCGCCTGCTCCTTCTGCCGGTCGAGGTCGGCGGCCCAGAAGGTGCCGCCGGGGAACGTGAACTCCGCGATGGACTCCGGCCGCATGGTCGCCGAGAAGCCCGGTGAGGTGGGTGCCATGTAGTGACCCTCTCTGATCACCACAGGGTCGAGGAAGTGGGCGTGCAGATGATCGACGTATTCGATCACGCGGTCCTCGGTCGTTCCGGACAGTGCCACGTAGTCGAACATCGAGAGGTGCTGGACCAGTTCGCACAGGCCGACGCCGCCGGCGTGCGGGCAGACCGGCACGCCGAACTTGGCCGCCAGGAGCAGGATCGCGAGGTTCTCGTTGACTCCGCCGACTCGGGCCGCGTCGATCTGCAGGACGTCGATGGAGCCCGCCTGGAGCAGCTGCTTGAAGATGATCCGGTTCTGTACGTGCTCGCCGGTGGCGACCTTGACCGGGGCGATCGCCTTGCGGATCGCGGCGTGGCCGAGGACGTCGTCGGGACTGGTCGGCTCCTCGATCCAGTACGGGTCGAACTCGGCGAGCGCCTTGGTCCACTCGATGGCCTCGTCGACGTTCCAGCGCTGGTTGGCGTCGATGGCGACACGGATGTCGGGGCCGACGACGGAACGGGCCACCCGGCAGCGGCGTACGTCGTCCGCGAGGTCCGCGCCGACCTTCAGCTTGATCTGGGTGAAGCCGTCGGCGACGGCCTGGCGGGCCAGCCGGGTCAGCTTCTCGTCGGAGTAGCCGAGCCAGCCGGGCGAGGTCGTGTAGCCGGGGAAGCCGCGCTCCTTCAGCAGCGCGACACGTTCCGTCACGCCTTCCCGGCCCTCGTTCAGCAGGCGGAGCGCGTCCTCGGGGGTGAGGACGTCCGCGATGTAGCGGAAGTCCACCTGGGACACGAGCCATTCGGGCGTGGCGTCGGCGAGCAGCTGCCACAGCGGCTTCTCCGCGCGCTTGGCGGCCAGGTCCCAGACGGCGTTGACGACGGCGCCGATCGCCATGTGCATCACGCCCTTCTCGGGCCCGAGCCACCGCAGTTGGCTGTCCCCGATCAGGTCCCGGCTCAACGCGCCGGGATCCGCGCACAGTTCGTCCACCGGCCGGCCCAGGATGTGCGGGCGCAGCGCCTCGATCGCGGCGACCTGGACGTCGTTGCCCCGCCCGATGGTGAAGGTGAACCCGTGCCCCTCCAGGCCACCGGCCGTGTCGTCGCTGTCCGTACGCAGCACGACGTACGCGGCCGAGTAGTCGGGGTCCGGATTCATCGCGTCGGAGCCGTCGAGCTCACGCGAGGTGGGGAAACGAATGTCGTAGGTGTCGACCGCGGTGATGCGGGAGGCGGCGGATGAGGACACAGAAGTGCCTTTCGGTCAGGGACGAGGAGGCGGACTACCGAAGCCCGGTGCACCCAGGGCGCGCCCCTCAAGGGGCGCGGGGAACTGCGCGCTCAGCCACAACGGACCCGCGGTGCACACCACGCCTAGTCCTGTGCACGGCCGGTGGTAACACGGGCGATCATCAGGGCAACCAGGATGATTCCCCCGTAAATGGCCTGGATCCAGAAGGACGGAACCTGGGCAAGAGTGAGCAAGTTCTGGACCACCCCAAGAAGCAGGACGCCCGTAAGGGCACCGAACATCGTGCCCTTGCCACCGTCGAGACTGATGCCGCCGATGACCGCCGCCGCGAACACCGTGAAGATCATGTTCTGACCCTGGTTGGCGTTGATCGCGCCGACGTAGCCGGTCTGCATCAGCCCGCCGACCGCGGCGAGCGTCCCGGCGACGACGAACACGCCGAGCATCACGCGCTCGACCCGGATGCCGGCCGCGCGCGCCGCGTCCGCGTTGCCGCCGATCGCGTACAGCGCGCGCCCCAGGCGGTGGTACTTGAGGAAGAACCCGGCGACGCCGAACGACGCCGCCGCCAGCCACACCGAGATCGGCACGGTCAGGAAGGTGGTGGTGGCCAGGGTGTAGAAGGCGTCGGGCATCCCGAACAGCGTCTTGCCCTCGGTCGCGCCGACCAGCAGACCGCGCAGGATGATCAGCATCGCCAGCGTCACGATGAACGCGTTGAGCTTGAGCTTCACCACGAGGATGCCGTTGAAGCCGCCGATGATCGCGCCCACCACGAGGATCGCGAGCAGGGCGACTGGGGCGGGCAGTTCCGTGCCCCAGCCCGACTGCGCGGCGGGCAGCAGCAACAGCGCGCCGACGGCGGGCGCGATGCCGACGACCGACTCCAGCGACAGGTCGAACTTGCCGGTGATGAGCACGAGCGACTCGGCGAGGACCACCATCGCGAGGGCGGCCGAGGCGCCCAGGATGGAGATGATGTTCTGCTCGGTGAGGAAGGCGTCGTTGACGAACGCACCGAGCACGAGCAGCAGCAACAGGGCCGGTACGAGGGCGAGTTCGCGCGCCCTGCGCAGGAGTACGGCCTTGGCGTCGGCCTTGCTCTTGAGTGGCCGTAGGGGGGTGGAGGCCGAGGCCGACGGGGCCTTCGTGTCAGCCATGGTGGTCCACTCCTTCGATGGAGGCGATCAGCTCGTGGTCGCGCCAGCCCGCCGGGTGCTCGGCGACGACGCGGCCGTGGAAGAGGACGAGGACGCGGTCGCAGCGGCGCAGGTCGTCGAGTTCGTCGGAGACGACGAGGACGGCGGTGCCGTCGTCCCGGGCCGAGTCCATACGGGAGAGCAGGGACTCCTTGGACTTCACGTCGACGCCCGCGGTGGGGTTGATCAGGACCAGCAGCCGGGGGTCGGACGCGAGGGCCCGGGCCATGACGACCTTCTGCGCGTTGCCGCCGGAGAGGTCGGACACGGGCTGGTCGGGCCCCTCGGTGTGGATGTCGAGGCGGTCGATCAGCTCGTCGGCGAAGCCCCGCTTGCGGTCGGTGCCGACGAATCCGTACCGGCCGAGGCGGTCCAGGACGCTCATCGTGGCGTTGTCGCCGACGGTCATGCCGAAGACGAGCCCCTGCCCGTGCCGGTCGCGCGGGACACACCCGACTCCGGCACGCAGCGCGGCCGTCACATCGCCGAACGGCAGCTGCCTGCCGTCCAGTTGGGCGGTGCCGCCGGTCGGCGTGTGCAGCCCCGCGAAGGACTCGGCCAGTTCGATCTTGCCGCTGCCGCTGGATCCGGCGAGACCGACGACCTCACCACCGCGGACGGTGAGGTCGATGCTCTCGTACGACTCCGAGGTGAGCCCGTGTGCTTCGAGGACGACGGGCGCGCCCGCGTCCACGTCGCCGCGGGAGGCCTTCTCCTCCACGGCGGCGATGGACTCCCCCGCCATGGCCTCGACCAGGGCCGCCCGCGGCAGCTCGGCCACGGGGGCCGTGGTGATCCAGCGGGCGTCGCGCAGGACCGTCACGGTCTGGCACACCTCGTACACCTCCTGGAGGTGGTGCGAGATGAACAGGAACGTGACGCCGGACTCCTGGAGCGCGCGCATGCGGGTGAAGAGGCGCTCGATCTCCCGGTTGTCGAGCTGGGCGGTCGGTTCGTCGAGGACGATGAACCGGGCGCCGAAGCTCAACGCCCGGGCGATCTCCACCATTTGGCGGTCCTCGACCTTGAGGTCGGCGGTCCGCGCGTCCGGGTCGACGTGGACGTCCCAGGTGTCGAGGACCTCGGCGGCCTCGGTCTTCAGGCGGCGCCAGCTGATGAAGCCGCCGCGGCCCTGCGGCTGCCGGTTGATGAAGAGGTTCTCGGCGACCGTCAGCTCGGGGACCACGGTGGGCTTCTGGTAGACGCAGGCCACCTTGCGGCGCCAGGCGTCCCGGTCGGTGAGGGCGGGCGCGGGCTCGCCGTCGAAGCTGACCGTGCCCTCGTCGGGGGCCTGGAGGCCGGTGAGTACGGTGACGAGGGTGGACTTGCCCGCGCCGTTGCGGCCGACGAGGGCATGGGACTCGCCCGCGTGCACGGTCAGCTGTCCGTCGGCGAGGGCGACCGTGGGGCCGTACCGCTTGGCTATGCCCCGCGCCTCAACGAGTGGTGTGCTCATTTGACCGTGTTGCCCCACAGCTCGGGGTCGTCGACGTTCTCCTTGGTCACCAGCGGCGCGGGCAGCTGGTCCTCGAGGATGCCGCTGGGCAGCTTGACGATCTCGGAGTCGTGGTCGGTCGGGCCGGGCTTGAAGGTCTTCCCCTCCATCGCGGCCTTGATGTAGTACATGCCGTACTTGGCGTAGAGGTCGGCCGGCTGCGAGACGGTGGCGTCGATCTGGCCCTTGCGGATGGCGTCGTACTCCTGCGGGATGCCGTCGTTCGAGACGATCGCGATGTGGCCCTTCTGGCCGACCGTCTTCAGCAGCCCCTTGGACTTCAGGGTCTGCAGCGTGGGCGCGAGGTAGACGCCGCCCGCCTGCATGTAGATGCCCTTGATGTCCGGGTTGGCGTTGAGGAGCGTGTCCAGCTTGGAGGCCGCCGTGTCGGACTCCCACTTCGCGGGGATCTCCAGGACCTTCAGCTTCGGGAACTTCTCCTTGACGCAGGCCCGGAAGGCCTCGGAGCGGTCCCGGCCGTTGACCGAGGCCAGGTCGCCCATGATCTGCACGACCTTGCCGGAGGGGATCTGCTTGCCGAGGTACTCGCAGGCCTTCTCCCCGTACGCGACGTTGTTGGCGCGTACGACCATCGCGACCTTGCCCTTCTCGGGCGCCACGTCCACGGCGACCACGGGCACGCCCTTGCGCTCGGCCTGGTCGAGGCCGGCGGAGATCGCGGCGCTGTCCAGGGGGGCCACGACGAGGCCCTTCACACCCTGGTTGAGCTGGTTGTTGATGTCCGTGATCTGCTGCGTCGGGTCGCTGTTGGAGTTGACGGTCTTGAGGGCGTCGACGTCCTCGGTCTTCGCCATCTTGGGCACGTAGTCGTTGTAGGACTGCCAGAACGGCGAGGTCAGCAGGGGCAGGATCACGCCGACCTTGCCGCTGCCGTCGCCTCCGCCGTCGCCCTTGGAGGCGACGTTGTCCTTGGTGCTGCCGCATGCCGCGAGTACGAGCGTGGCGCAGGCGGCAACGGCCGCCGCACGTATCGCCCGTGAGGTGTTTCGACCGTTCCGGTACCGCACTGTTCTGCCGGCCATGTATCGGCTCCTCGTTGAGCGTGATCGAGCAGGTGCCACGCATATTTATCAGACCACTTCCCCCTGACAACACCCCTGGACCGCAATTTTCCCTGGTTTTCATGCGTAGTGGTCGGACCACCTCAGTGGTTAGACTGCGGCGCACCCGGCAACAGGAGGACATGGCGTGGACGAGAGCCTGCCCCAGGGGACGACGGCGGCCCCGCAGAAGGAGAGCGTGACGCAGCGCGCCATTGACCAGATCAAGGCGATGATCGGCGAGGGCCGTCTGGAGCCCGGCGCGCGGCTGCCGACCGAGCGGGATCTGGCGTCACAGCTGGGCATCTCGCGCAGCTCGATGCGCGAGGCGATCCGGGCCCTCACGGTCCTGGGCGTCCTGGAGGCCCGTCACGGGTCCGGGATCTACGTCACGCAACTGGAGGCCGGCGACCTGCTGGAGACCTTCGGCGTGGTCGCGGACCTCTCCCGGGGCCCGGGGCTGGTCGAGCTCCTCGAAGTGCGGCGCATCCTGGAGTCGACGGCGACCGCGCTCGCCGCCGCACGGATCACCGCCGACCAACTGGCCGAGGTCGAGAAGCACTTGACGGCCATGAACGCGACGGACGATCCGGAGGAGATCCTCTCCCACGACCTGGCGTTCCACCGCGCGATCGGTGTCGCCGCGGGCAACGACACGATGGCGGCCATCCTGGAGGGACTCTCGTCGCGCACGTTCCGCGCCCGGGTCTGGCGCGGGTACCAGGAGGAGGGCGCGTTCGAGCGCACCCGGCGGGAGCATGCGGCCATCCACCGTGCGCTGGTCGCCCGCGATCCCGAGACCGCCCGGGCGGCTGCGGCTGCGCATGTGGGTGAGGTGGAGCAGTGGCTTCGGACCCAGCTCCAGCCTTAGGGGCTGGAACCGGGTCCGATGTGACTTACCTGCGGGCCGGTGGGCGCTTGTCGCGCCCCTCAAAGACGGGGCCGCGTCTCGGTCTTCGCTTTTAAGGGCGCGGGGAACTGCGCGAGCAACCACAGCCCACCCGCACCCTGAAAGGAACCTCAGGCTCGCTTGAGTCGCAGCGTCACCAGCTCGAACGGCCGGAGCTTCAGCGTGAGCCTGTTGCCATCCCGCTCCGGGGCGACCGCGTCGGCCAGCGGCCGTTCCAGCAGGTCCGTCACCGTGACGGCCTCGACATCGAAGCCCGCCGTGAGGGTGGCCCGGCTGCGGCCACCGCGGGACTCGTGGAAGCGGACGATCACATCACCGCTGCCGTCGTCGGCGAGCTTCACCGCGGTCACCACGACCGCGTCCTGGGCGACGGCCACCAGGGGCGCGACCTCCGAGGCCCCGCCCACGACCTTCCGCTCCGGCAGGTTGATCCGCCAGCCCTCGCGCACCGCGTCGCCGATCGCGGCACCGGGCACCAGCGCGTGCCGGAAACGGTGGACGCCCTGGTCGGTCTCGGGGTCGGGGAAGCGCGGGGCACGCAGCAGCGAGACGCGGACCGTGGTGGTCGTACCACCGTCGTCGCGCACGGCCCGCGTCACGTCATGGCCGTACGTCGAGTCGTTGACGACCGCCACACCCCAGCCGGGCTCCTCCATGTGGACGAACCGGTGGTTGCAGGCCTCGAACTTGGCGGACTCCCAGGACGTGTTGGTGTGCGTCGGCCGGAAGAAGTGCCCGAACTGCGTCTCGGAGGCGTACCGCTCGGCGTGCACGTCGAGCGGGAAGGCCAGCTTCAGGAACTTCTCCGTCTCGTGCCAGTCGACCTCGGTGGCGATGTCGAGCCGCCACTCCCCCGGCGCGAGCGACAGCACCTGCGTGACCTTCGACGCCCCGAAGGTCCGTACGATCCGGACCGAGACGCCGTCGTCACCGGGGGCGACCTCGTCGGCGTCGACCAGGTCGGTGACCGTGTTCCGGTAGAACTCGTCGACGTCCCAGGCGTCCCACATGTTGGGGAAGTCGGGGTGGATCTGGAGCAGGTTGGCCGCCTTGCCGGGCGCGAGGGTCTCGCGGTCCGCGGCGAGGTCGAACGCGGAGACCACGAGTCCGCGCTCGTCGATCTCGATCCGCAGCCGTCCGTTCTCGATCACATAGCCGCCGTCCGTGCGAGGCACCAGCGTGCACTCGCCGCCGACGGCCGGGGTCCGCGCTCCGCCGGCGGGCACCCCGTCGCGGATGTGGGGCGCCGAGTTGAAGGCGAGGGCGGTCGTGCCCTCACCGGCCAGCGCGCGCTGGGCGGCGCCGATGATGCCTTTCAGCTCCTCGGCGACCGCCTCGTACGTCTTACGGGCCTCACGGTGCACCCACGCGATGGACGAGCCCGGCAGGATGTCGTGGAACTGGTGGAGCAGCACCGTCTTCCAGAGCCGGTCCAACTCCTCGTACGGGTACGTGAATTTGGTCCGGACGGCCGCGGTCGCCGCCCACAACTCGGCCTCGCGCAGGAGGTGTTCGCTGCGGCGGTTGCCCTGCTTGGTCTTGGCCTGGCTGGTGAGCGTGGCGCGGTGCAGCTCCAGGTACAACTCACCCACCCACACAGGGGCGTTGGGGTACTCGGCCTCCGCCTTCTCGAAGAACTTCTCCGGGGTCTCCCAGACGACGGTCGCCGAGCCTTCGAGGTCCCGCAGCCGGGCCGCCTTGGCGACCATCTCGCGGGTCGTGCCACCGCCTCCGTCGCCCCAGCCGGTCGGCGCGAGGGAGTGCCGGGCGACGCCCTTGTCCTTGAAGTTCTTCGCCGCGTGGGCGATCTCGCTGCCCTTCATGGAGCAGTTGTACGTGTCCACGGGCGGGAAGTGCGTGAAGATCCGCGTGCCGTCGATGCCCTCCCACTGGAAGGTGTGGTGCGGGAACTTGTTGGTCTGGGACCACGAGATCTTCTGCGTGAGCAGCCACTTGGAGCCCGCCGCCTTGATGATCTGCGGCAGTCCGGCGGCGAAGCCGAAGGTGTCGGGCAGCCACGCCTCCTCGTTCTCGACGCCGAACTCGTCGAGGAAGAACCGTTTGCCGTGCACGAACTGACGGGCCATCGCCTCCGAGCCCGGCATGTTGGTGTCCGACTCGACCCACATGCCGCCGGCCGGCACGAACCGCCCGTCGGCGACGGCCTTCTTCACCTTCGCCCACACCTCGGGCCGGTGCTCCTTCACCCAGGCCCACTGCTGGGCCTGCGACATGGCGAAGACGAAGTCGGGCTCGTCCTCCAGCAGGGCCGTCATGTTGGAGGTGGTCCGGGCGACCTTGCGTACGGTCTCGCGCAGCGGCCACAGCCACGCCGAGTCGATGTGGGCATGGCCGATGGCGCTGATGCGGTGGGCGGAGGGGACGGCGGGGGCGGACAGCACCCCTTCGAGGTACGTGCGGGCCGCTGCCGCCGTGCCGCCCACGTTCTGCAGGTCGACGGCGTCGAGGGCCTTCTCCACGGCCCGGAGGATGTCCCAGCGTCGGGCGGACTCCACCGGCAGCTCGGCCATCAGCTCGCCGAGCACCTCCAGGTCGATGACCAGCTGCCACACCGACTCGTCGAGGACGGCGAGGTCCATCCGCTCCAGCTTGTACTGCGGTTCGCTGCCCGCGGTCTCCTTGTCGCCCAACTGCGTGGGCTGGAAGGGGTGGTAGTCGAGGATGACGGGGTTGGACGCGGCCTCGACGTGCAGCCGCACCTCCTCGCCACCCTCGACCGGGGCGCCGATCCGCACCCACTGGTTGCGCGGGTTCAGGCCCTTCACCGGCGTGCCGTCGGGCCGGTAGACGAGGCCCTCGCACTGGAAGCCGGGCATGTTCTCGTCGAAGCCGAGGTCGAGGATCGCCTCGACGGTCTTCCCGGCCCATTCCTGGGGCACGGTCCCGGTCACCCGGAACCAGCTGGTGCCCCACGGAGCACCCCACCGCGCGCCCGCCTCGATCAGTTCGACCGGGGCGGACAGCCCTTCGTCGACCGGCACGGGCTCGCCGGGCGCGTTCCACACCGCCACTTCCAGGGGTACCGACTCGGGGTACACGGCGGGTCGTATGCGCTCGTCGAGCACACGCTTGAGGCGGGCTTCGACCAGGCTGCGGTCGTCATGCATGTGAGGTGCTCCGTAACTCCGTTGTGCGGGTTGCTGCTCGGTGTCGGTGGTCAACACCGGCTTTCGATGGTGACCACCTGGTCGGCGGTCACCAGGTGTGTGTGACGGTAGCGGGGGCCGACGCGGTGTAAAGCTCCCCCACGGCCCGCAGTTCGAACCTCGCCGTGGACTCACCGCCCTCGGGTGTCAATCCGCCGACGAAGAAGGCCCGCTGGGCGGTGCCGCCGAGGAACCGCCGGGTGCCGTCGGGCAGGACCCGGTGCAGCGTGTAGTGGCGTATGTCACCGGGGACGGCCCGCCACGCGAAGCGCAGGTCGCCTCCAGTGGCGCCGGTGATGGCCAGGTCGGCCGGGACGGAGGGGCTCTGGGCGGCCTGGTTCCGTACGGCTATACCGCCGAGCCGCCACTTCACCGCGCCACCGCCCCCGGTGAGCCGGACACCGAGGCCGTGCACCGTGCCGCCCGCCGGAAGACCGGTCAGCCGTACGGTCGAGGTCCCCCAGCCGCTGCCCACGGTGACCGGGAAGTACGTGTACGCGTACGGCTGGCCCGCGGCCGACGGCTCGGCGGTGGCGACGGCCAGTTCGACCGTCACGCTCCCCGATTCGGCACGGTGGGTCAGTTCGACGACCGTGTCCTCGCCGATGGGGAGCCTGGTCGCGTAGAGGTCCAGGGTGGCGGGGGCGTCGAGGGCTCCGGCGACCAGGACGCTGCTGCCGCCGCTCCAGGCGTCCGCGAAGTCGAAGGTGACGGCGGGACGCGCGCCCGTCGTGCGCACGACCCAGCGCCGGGAGGGCAGCCGGTCCTGGAGGCCGAGATGGTTCCAGGCGGCGGTCGAGGTGACCTTGCCCTCCTCGTACCAGCGCAGTCCGTGCCCGGTGTTGAAGGTGCTCGCGAAGGGGACCGAGGTCACCGTCGAGCGGTCGGCGACGGAGACGGCGGGGGCCCGCCAGGTGTCGGTGGCGTCGGGCTTCGCCGGATCGAGCGAGCGTCCGGTCCAGAAGCGGTCGTCGGCGGCGTGGAAGTCGCCGGGGGTGCGCCCGGCGGGCAGGTGGTTGCGGGTCCACTCGGGCCGGTAGAAGCCCACCGAGACGACATGGGCCGAGCCGCTGGGCACCATGGCGTCCCAGTTCACGGAGCGGTTCCAGCCGTTGGCCTCCACATCGACACCGGCCCACAACTCGTAGCGGCTGCGGCCGAGTTGCTGGGCCGTCGTGCCCGAGGAGGCGAGACTGCTCGACGACCAGCGGAAGTCGACGAACATCGAGTCGGCGGCCTGGAAGAACACCCTGTTCTGGTTGTTGAGGGCGCCCTGCCAGCTCACCGAGCCGCTCACGGTCATGGAGTCGTACCAGGTGACGCGCTGCCCCTTCGCCGATCCGAGCGTCTTGAGCTCGGTGAGGAAGCCGAGCATGTCGGTGGCCAGGGCGGCGTTCCCGCCACTGGTCTCAGCGTTGATGAACCAGCCGTCGAACCCGTACGCCTCCGCGACCGCCACGAGCTGCGCGGCCAGCGGATAGTGCCCGGACGCGTCCTTCTGCACCAGGTCACGGGTCCACTGCAGTTGTCCGCCGAACGCGGTGGGCGGCAGGAAGACATTGCCGAGGACGGGCACGCCGTGCCGGTGTGCGGCGTCCACGATCGGCGCGTTCGGGGCGAGGATCAGGCCCTCGCCGGAGGAGCCACCCCAGAAGATCAGCTCGTCGACGTACGACCAGTGGGTGAGGGCGTAGTAGTCGGCGTTGGCCGCGCCCTGCGAGGGGTTGCTCGCGGTCGGGCCGAAGGAGACCAGGGACTGGATACGGGCCTGGCCCGAGCGGGCCGTCGTGTTCGCCGGTGTCGGGGTGAAGCGCGTGGCGAGCGGCACGGACGCCGCGTTGAACGCCAGGTCGGTGTCGTCGGCGGCACGCCATGCCTTCAGGCTGCGCCAGGTGATGCCGGCGCCCGGGGTGCCCGAGGGGAACGAGTCCGGGTACCAGTAGGACGCGTACGGCTGGAGTGCCGCGGCGGCCCTCGGCCCGGCGGTGGCGGACGAGACCGGGAGCAGCGCGGCTGCCGCCCCGGTACCGGCGGCGAGCAGGACGGTGCGTCTGGTGGGGTTCACGAGCAAGTGCCTCCTTGTGGGAGTTCTTGTGGGGGACTACGGAACCTGATCGGGTGTGACGACTTCGGTGATGCCACGGGCGGCGAGGTGTTCCTCGTCGTCCGCGCGTGAGGCGAGCACGGTGGCCGGGCGGGCGCCGTCCGCGGTGAGCCGGAAGAACGCCTCGAAGACGGGCCCGCCGGGCGCGCAGAGCGAGCGGCCGGCGGGGTCGTCGGGGACGACGAGCGCGGTGGTACGGGTCTTGGGGGCGTAGGTGTGCTCGCGGGCCGTGCGGGCCAGCGCCCGTGCACTGTCCTTGGGGCGGCGGTCGTTGGTCAACAGGCCGAGCCCGTATTCGAGTTCGGGGAAGTCGGCGAGATCGCGGGACACGTCGTGGGAGCACCACCAGGTGATGCCCCACAGGTCGGTGCAGTCGAGCGCGTTCGCGACGGTCGCCGCGGTGAAGGCGGCGGCGTGCTCGGCGGGGACCAGCGGCGCCGGGGCGCCGACCTCCTGGAGCCAGACCGGGCGGGACGGGTCGTCGGCCCAGGCCTTGGACAGCTCGATCAGATAGGCGGCGTGGTGTTCGGTCGCGACTCCGGTACGTCCGTGCCGCTGGGCCGTGCCGTTGAAGACCCACGAGTGGACGGCGGTCACCGCGCCGCGCCGGGCGGCCTGGGCCGGGGTGAACGGCATGTCGTCCTGGTACCAGGCCGCGTCGTACTCCGCGTGCAGATGCAGTTTGCCCGGCGCGCCCTTCTCGCAGGCGGTGAGCATCCGCTCCAGCCAGGCGTCGATCTGGGCCGGCTCCGCCCGGTCGGGGTCGGGATGGGGGCCCGCCGAGAACTGGTTGACCTCGTTGCCGACGGTCATGCCGATGAAGTTGGGCCGGTCCGCGAGTGCCGCCGCGAGGGTCCGCAGATACTCCGCCTGCCCCTCGACGACCTCGGGGTCGGTGAACAGACTGCGCCGGTGCCAGGTCTGCGTCCACGCGGGCAGGAAGTCGAAGCTGGACAAGTGCCCTTGCAGACCGTCGACGTTGACGTCGAGGCCGCGCTCGGCCGCCGCGTCCGCGAGGGCGACGAGCTGCTCGACGGCCCGCGGGCGGATCAGCGAACGGTTCGGCTGGAAGTAGGGCCAGATCGGGAAGACCCGGATGTGGTCCAGGCCGAGTGCGGCGATGGAGTCGAGGTCGGCCCGTACGGAGTCGAGGTCGAAGTCCAGCCAGTGGTGGAACCACCCTTCACTCGGGGTGTAGTTGACGCCGAAGCGCACGACAGAAGGCGGCATGCAGGAGTCCTGGTTCTGGGGTGCGTACGTGGGGGTGTGTGTGGGTCTTGCGGGCGGCTCAGCCCGGGGTCGGCGTGGGCGGCTGAGCCCGTGGTGGTGTGGGCGGGCGAGCCCGTGGTTGCCGAGGGCTCAGCCCTTGACCGCGCCCTCGCCGACACCGCGGAAGAAGTACCGCTGGAGGCAGGCGAAGAGGGCGATCAGCGGTGCCACGGCGATGATCGTGCCCGCGGCGACGAGCCGTTCGTCGTTGGCGAAGGTGCCGTGCAGGTAGTTGAGGCCGATGGTCAGGGTGAACTTGTCCGGGTCGCTGAGCACGATGAGCGGCCACAGGAAGTCGTCCCAGGCGCCCATGAAGGCGAAGATCGCGACGACGGCGAGGGTGCCCTTCACCGAGGGCAGGGCGATCCGCAGGAACCGCTGCCAGACGTTCGCCCCGTCCACGTAGGCCGCCTCCTCGATCTCGTAGGGGAGGTTGAGGAACGCGTTGCGCATCAGCAGGACGTTCATCGCGCCGATGCAGCCGGGCAGGACGACCCCGATGAGGGTGTTGTTCAGACCGAGCTCACGCATGGTCGTGAACTGGGCGATGATGATGCCCTCCACGGGCACGAGCATCGCGAGGATGAACACAAGCGTGGTCACCTTGCGTCCGCGGTAGCGCAGCCGGGCGAGTGCGTAGCCCGCGAGCGCCGAACCGACGCAGTTCGTCACGACGTTGGTGGTGGCGACCTTCAGCGAGTTGAACGCGTAGTCCCATACGGGGATGGTCTCGGCGACCCGTTCGTAGTTGTGCAGGGTCGGGTCACTCGGCAGGAACTTGGGCGGCGAGCTGAAGATGTCCTCGGTCGGGCCCTTCAGCGAGGTGGACAGCTGCCACACGAACGGCCCGACGGTCAGCGCGAGGACGGCGATCAACAGCAGGTAGCGCAGGGCGAGTTCCCACACCCGGACGCTTCGGCCGTGCTCGTCGGTGACGCGCTTGCGGCGGGGCGCCGCCTCGGTGACGGCCGGTTCCTCGCGCACCTTCTCTGCGATGCTCACGCGTCCTCCTTCCGGTCGGCGCGCAGCACGAGCAGCATCAGCGCGACGGTGACGACGAAGACGACGACCGAGATGGCGGAGGCGTAGCCGACCCGGCCGGTCAGGCCGGTGCCGGTGCGCTGCACGAGCATCACGAGTGTGGTGTCCTCGCCCGCCGGGCCGCCGTCCGGGCCGGCCATCAGATAGACCTCGGAGAACACCTTGAAGGCGGCGACCGAGGAGAGCGCGCCGACCAGCACCATCGTGGAGCGGACGGCGGGCACGGTGACCGTGAGGAAGCGGCGGAACGCGCCCGCGCCGTCCACCGACGCGGCCTCGTGCAGCTCGCGCGGCACGTTGGCGAGCGCGGCCAGATAAATGATCATGTAGTAGCCGAGGCCCTTCCAGACCGTGACGGCCATGGCGCTCAGCAGGAGCAGCCACTGGTCGCTGAGGAAGCCGACCCTGCCGACGCCGATCGTCTCCAACAGCGAGTTCACCAGGCCGCGTTCGTCGAGCAGCCACACCCAGATGAGTCCCACCACGACGATGGACGCCACGACCGGGGTGTAGAAGGCCGACCGGAAGAAGGCGATGCCGGGGATGTTCTTCTGGACCAGGAGTGCGAGCAGCAGGGGCAGCAGCACGAGCGCGGGGACCACCCCGAGGACGTACAGCGTGCTGTTGCGCAGGCCGATCCAGAACATCTCGTCGTGCAGCAGCTCCCGGAAGTTGGCCAGGCCCACGAACTCGCCGGGGATCAGGGTCCGGCGGTCCGTGAAGGCGTTGACCAGCGTCGAGACGAACGGGTACAGGATGAAGATGCCGACGACCAGCAGCCCCGGGGCGGCGAACAGCCAGGGACTGGTGGGCAGTTGGCGCCGCACCCGCGTGGTGACGGCACGGTGAGGGGCGGTGCCGGAGGAAGCGGTGCTGGAGGAACTCGCCATGCCGGTCAGCCCTGCTGCTTGAGCAGCCGGTCGCACGCCTTGACAGCGTTGTCGAGGGCTTCCTGGGGGCTCACCTTGCCCTGGAGCGCCTTGGCGACGGAGTTCCGCAGCTCGGTCTTCATCTGCTCGCTGAACAGGACCGGGGTGTAATTGACCGCGTTCTTCAGGGACTTGGCGGCGGCGATCCGGACGCGGGTCTCGTCCGTGCCGTCCTCCTTCGTGAAGTACGGGTCGTCCAGCGAACCGGCGGTGCTCGGGAAGATCGCGACCTTCTTGGCGAACGACATCTGGTTCTGCGCGTCGGTGACGAAGTGCGCGAAGGCGACCGCGGCGGGCGTCCGCTTGGTCTGGGCGTTGACCATCACACCCATCACGTACATGTTGACCTTGCCGGTGCTGGTGATCTGGTCGGTGATGCCGATGTTCTTGTAGAGGTTCGGCGCCTGCTTCTTGAAGTTGCCGAGGTCCAGGGCGCTGCCCGGGTTCATGGCGACGGCCTCGGTCAGGAACTTCTTGCCGGACGACTCCGGGGTCGCGGTCAGCGCCTGCGAGTCGAGCGCCTTGGCGTCGTACAACTCCTTGTACTTGGTGAGGAGTTCGACCCCCTTGGCGTCGTTGAACGCGAAGGCGGTGCCCTCCTTGTTCATCAGCTCGACGCCGTAGCGGCCGAAGTCCTCGATGGTGGGCACGTTCGCGAGGGTGGCGACCTTGCCGTCGCTCTTGTCCGCCAGCTCCAGGGCGTCGTCGAAGAGTTCGTCGTACGTCTTCGGCGGCTTCGAGGCGTCCAGGCCGGCCTCCTTGAACAGCGACTTGTTGTAGAACAGCGGGCCGGTGTTCAGATACCAGGGGAAGGCGTACGTGCCCTCCATGCCCGGTATCTCGTGGCTGGCCCAGGCGCCCGGCAGGTACTCCTTCTTGTACTTCGCGGCGGACTTGTCGAGGTCGAGCGCGAGGCCCGCCTTGGCGAGCGGGGCGACGAGGTCCGGCGAGACGTTCACGACGTCGGGCAGGGTGCCGCCGGCCGCGTCCGCGCTGATCTTGTCGGCGTAACCCTCGGCGGGCTGGTCGACCCACTTCACGTTCGTGCCGGGGTACTTCTTCTCGAAGTCGGCGATCAGGCCCTCGAAGTACGGCTTGAAGTTGGCCCTCAGGTTCCAGGTCTGGAAGGTGATGTCGCCCTCGACCTTGCCAGAGGCGTCCGTGGAACCGCCCTCGTCACCTCCCGAGCCGCAGGCGCTGAGCGGCAGGGCTAGGGCGACGACAGCGGCGGCGAGTGCTCTGCGGGGCATGCGCACGGTGACCGGGCTCCTTTGCGACGGTGTGGGTCAGGGGTGACGGGCAGACCTTGCATCCATCCCGGTGGGGAAGTCAATGGATTCCGCCCCGCTAAATTCATTAGCTGCACATAAGACCAGGTCACAAGCTTGTGCATCGCCTCTTGCAACCGATCACTAATGCGCTTTAGAGTGACCTGACTCAAGCGCATTAGTGCGGAGCCCCATTGAGCAGGGCTTCATTGAGCACGGCTTCATGAAATGGGGAGCAAGGTTGCCAGCCAAGCGGTCTCCCGCGCGCCGGCCGACGATGAAGGACATCGCGCAGCGCGCCGGGGTCTCCGAGAGCGCGGTCTCCTTCGCGCTCAACGACCGGCCGGGGGTCTCCGAGATCACCCGTGACCGGGTGCGCCGGGTCGCCGAGCAACTGGGCTGGCGGCCCAGCACGGCGGCGCGCCAACTGTCCGGCGAAGGTGCGGCGACGGTCGGTCTCGTCCTGGCCAGGCCCGCGGACACCCTGGGCGTGGACTCGTTCTTCCTGCAGCTCATCTCCGGCATCCAGGAGGTCCTGGCGGAGCGTCATCTCGGCCTGCTCTTCCAGGTGGTCGAGGACGTCGACGACGAGTGCGCGGTGTACCGGCGCTGGTGGGCGGAGCACCGTGTGGACGGGGTGCTGGTCGTCGACCCCCGGACGGACGACGCGCGCCCGGACCTGCTGGACGAACTGGGACTGCCCGCGGTGGTCATCGGCGGGGCGCCGGACGCGCGGCACCCGGGTCTGTCCACCGTCTGGGCGGACGACGCGGGCGCCATGGCCGCCGTCGTGGACGAGCTGTCCGCGCTGGGGCACCGCCGGATCGTGCACATCGCGGGCCTGCCCGGCCTCGCACACACCGAGCGCCGCATCCGTACGCTGCGCGCCGAGGCCGATCGGCGCGGACTCGCCGAGGTGCGCTCGGTGACCACGGACTACTCGGACGCGGAGGGGGCCGCCGTCACGCGGCGGGTCCTGCAAGGCGGGGTCCTGGAGGGCGAGATTCCAGCGGGCGGCACGGTGGAGGACGGCGTTGTGGAGGGCGGTTCGCGGCCAACCGCGCTGATCTATGACAACGACGTGATGGCCGTCGCCGGAGTCGCCGCGGCGACGGAGCTGGGCTTCTCGGTGCCGGGTGACGTCTCGGTCGTCGCCTGGGAGGACTCGGCGCTGTGCCGCATGGTCAAGCCGTGGCTGTCGGCGCTCTCCCGCGACACGGTGGAGTTCGGCCGGACGGCCGCGAAGGAGCTGACCTCGCTGCTGGACGGGGGGCCGGCGCGGGCTGTGCGGGTGCCGGTGCCGCGGTTGATTTCCCGGGAGAGTACGGGGCCCTGCCGGGCTTGAGCGGGAGGGGGTTAGGGCGGGGGTGTGTTCTGCCTGCGGGTTGGAGTGGCTGGGTGCGCAGTTCCCCGCGCCCCTTGAAAGGGGCGCGGGGCCAGCCCAGCACTCCTAATTAAGGGCGCGAGCGGTGCAGCTCGAACTGGGCCAGGTGTGCCGGTCGGCGCGAGCGTGTCACCCGTACTCGCCAGTGCCTTGCCCGTACGGGAGTCGGCAAAAGCAGGATGCGGCTCGCGCCGAGCGTGCCCGCTTCGGCCACCCGTGTCCAGGCCCCGCCTGACTGGGCCTCGACCACGAAGCCCTCCACCTGTTGCCCGTGCCGGATGTCCTCGGCGAGGCGAATGCGGTTCACCTCGCGGGTCCGGCCTAGGTCGACCGTGATCGTGCCCGGGGAGGTGGTGACCCGGGCGCCGCGGGCCAGGTCCTCCGGCAGTTCGCGGTCGATTCGTTCGCGGAACTCCCGTAGGCGGGTGACGTCGGCGGCCGGGAGGAGGCCCTGCTTGTCCGGGGGGATGTTGAGCAGGAGTACCGAGTTGCGGCCCACCGAGCCGAAGTAGATGTCCATCAACTGCTGTACGGACTTGGGCTGTTGGTCGGCGTGGTAGAACCAGCCGTCGCGGATGGAGACGTCTGCCTCGGCCGGCCACCACTGGAGGTAGTCGGCCACGGGCTGGGCGGCGACCAGGGCGTCCCGGCCGCCCATGTCGGGTGCGTCGTACGAGAGCGCGAAGTCCATGCGCCCGTTGTCCTTCTCCTGGACGGGGACGACGCTCCACTCGTTCTCGCGGGCGAATCCGCCCTCGTTGCCGACCCAGCGCACGTCGGGTCCGGACACCGCGACCGTGGCGTCCGGCACGAGGGTCCGGATCAGCGTGTACCAGCTGTCCCAGTCGTACTTCTCGACCTTGTCCGGCGGGATACGGCCCTGGGCGCCGTCGAACCACACCTCGTCGACGGGCCCGTACTCGGTGAGGACCTCGTAGAGCTGGTCGAGCATGTGGGCGCCGTAGTCGGTGGCCGGGAGCGTGAAGGTGGGCCCGTCCGGGCGGTCGTCACCCGGGACGCGGGTGGGGATGGTGCGCTCGGAGCGGGCGCTGCCGTTGGCGTACACGCCGTGCAGGTACTGGTTCTCGTCGGCCGGTGAGATGTAGACCCCGACCTTGAGACCGTGACGCCGCATCGAGTCGGCGAACGAGCGCAGGACGTCACCCTGTCCGCCCTGCCAACTGCTCGACGCCACCGAGTGGTTGGTGTAGCGGGACTGGTAGAGCACGAAACCGTCGTGGTGCTTGACGGTGAGGATGGCGAGCTTGAAGCCGCCGTCGCGCAGGGCGCGCGCCCACTGGTCGGTGTCGAGGCCGACCGGCTGGAAGACGTCGGGGTCCTCGTCCCCCGTGCCCCATTCGAGGCCGGTGAAGGTGTTCACACCGAAGTGCAGGAAGGCGGTGCGTTCGAGGGCCTGCCAGGCGATCTGCCGTTCCGTGGGCCGGACTTGGGAGGCCTTGCGGACCAGCTCCTCCGGGGTGTCGTCGGAGCTCACGGGGATCCGGTACCACGGCTCTTCGGCCGAGGCGGTGGCCGAGCCAGAGACCGTGGGCGCGGAGGCGGATGCGGAAGGCGCGAGCGCCGGGGACGTACCGCTGGACGCCACGAGCGAGGCGGCGGCCGTGACGAAGAGACGTCTGGAGACTGCCATGCGGGTCGGACTCCTCAGGTCAGGTGGTCAACGGGGCTGCGGGCGTCGGCTTTACGGGTCATCCGGCGGTCAACTGCCATACGGCGGGCGACTGTTGGTCCGGCGGGTACTGCACGAGCCGACCGTCGTCGGTCACGTGCACGGCCATCTGCGTGATCGCGTTGACGAGCCGGTAGCCGCCGTCCTGCACGGGCGCCAACTGCCAGCGCTGCAGGGTGTTCGCGGGGTCGCAGGTCTGCCGGGACACCTCGACGCCGGGCTGGAGCGGCACGTTGAGGGTGAGCTTGCCGCCGCGTACTTCGAGGCAGCCGTTCGCGGTCTTCAAGGTCACGTAACCGTCCGGGGTGCGCTTCACCTCGGCCGTCACGGTCGCGCTCCCTGCACGGAAGGTGTACGTCCCGTCCGCGACCGGTACGCGGGTGAGGTCCCGCCATCCGGGCGCGTGGCCCACGGCCGCCGCGCGAGCGGTGAACTGCGCGTAGGTGGCGTCCGGGTGAGGGCTGCCCCAGGTGGCCTGCGCGACGTGCCGCAGTGCCGGATCCGTGTCGACCGCGACCTCGTTCTCGGTCTCGCCGCGCCCGTTGTCGGGCCAGAGGCTGATCTTCGCCCCGGTGATGCCCTCGCGCGAGGCGAGCTTCTCGCCCTCGAAGCTGCGCGGGTCCCAACTCTGGTCGTACAGGCCCTTGGTGTCCGAGTGGAAGCCGCCGCGCACGAGGTAGAGGGCGTAGGCCGCGTTCATCAATGGGTAGCCCTGGGACCGGAGTTGGCTGGGCTTCGTCGCCACGTTCAGCCAGTGCTCGACCGTCGTCCCGGCCGTGACGGGCACGGTGTTGGCGCCGGTGAGCCCGTCGTTCCAGATGCGCAGCTTCTTGCCCTTGTCCGCCGCGTAGGCGTGGACCCGGTTGACGAAGTCGATGAACGCGTCCTGAGGCGTGGCGTTCGCGCCGTACTTCGCCCGGGCGTACTCCAGGACCTGCGGGTACTTGGCGAAGTCGGAGCCGAGCATGTACTCGTCGGCGCCCATGTGCCACGAGCCGCCCTTGAAGACCTCCGCGTACTCGTCCATCAGGCTCGTGTAGTAGGCGAAGGCCTCGGGGCGCGTGATGTCGAGACGGGACGGCTGCTTGTTGCCGTCGGAGTCGGTGAGCTGGAGATCCGGGCGGTTCTCGATCCAGGGGTCCATGTGCCCCGGGGAGTTGATCTCCGGAATGATCGTGACATGGTACTTCTCGCCGAGAGCGACGAGGCGACGTATCTCGTCCTTGGTGTAGTAGCCCCAGGTGTTGGCCTCGGGGTGCGCGTCGCTCTTCACCTTCAGTTCGAGCAGCAGCTGGTTGAGCTTGTTGTACGCCATGTCGCGTACGAGGTTCTCCAGCCAGTCCGTCGTGATGTGGATGTAGCAGGCGCAGACCCCGACGCCGCGCTCCTCGTACTGCGGCACGTCGACGGTGCGTCCGGCGGGCAACCTGTCGCCCTGGGCCAGGAGTTGGAGGATGGTCCGGGTGCCGTAGAAGGCGCCGGTCTCGGTGGCGCCCGTCACCGACAGGCGTTTGCCCGCACGGAGTTCGTACCCCTCCTTGCCGAGCGCGGCCCGCTTCGGCGCGACATCGACAACGATGTCTCCCGTACGCGCTCCCCCGCCGACGACGGGGACGCTGCCGTGGCCCGCCGCGCGCAGGTCGTCGGCGAGGGTGTCGGCGACGCGGCGCTCGGCCTTGCCGTCCGCCACGAGACGCGTGCCGCGGCCGTAGACGTACTGTCCTGATTCCGGCGCCCAGTCGGTCAGCGCGGGGACGGTGACCGGGGTCGCCGGGGCCGCCTTCTCAGCCCCGCCGGCCGCCTGGGCCACCGGGACCGGAGCCGCGAGCAGCAGCAGCGCCGCCACGACGCCGACCAGCCGGGACCGTCTTGGATACGTACTCCTGGCATCCGTGCGCACGGGCACCTCCCAATCATCGGAGGTGTGATGATTGAGCTGGCTTCAGGGCCTGTCAATGGGGTCTGAAGTCAGCCAAGTTGACCCAGTGGTCGGATGACCTGCCACTCCGCGCGAACAGTGCGACAACCTCGGCGCGAAAAGTCCAAGAGGACCGGAGCGAATGTCCAAGCCCGGCGCCTCTCGACGGGATGCCCCGCGCCGGGGCACAGTGCTCCACGTACCCCATCAGTACTCACCGGTAATCGCACGCCCCGAGGAGCCATCGTGACCAGCTGGGCCGGCCGGACCGCCGCCGAGATCGCCGCCGCCGTACGCGAGAAGCGGGTCACGCCCCGCGAGGTGGTGGCCGAGCACCTCGCCCGGATCGAGCTGCTCGACGCCCGCGTGGGTGCCTTCCGCACGCTGCGCGCGACGGCGGCGCTCGCCGAGGCGGACGAGGTGGCGGCCCGCGCCGACCTGGCCGAACTCCCCCTCGCGGGCGTGCCGGTGGCGGTCAAGGACAATCTGGCCGTACGCGGCGAGTCCACCCGCAACGGCACAGCCGCGAGCCCGGACACTCCGGCCGACGAGGACCATGTCACCGTGGCGCGGCTGCGGGCGGCGGGCGCGGTCGTGGTGGGTCTGACGAACTGCCCGGAACTCTGCGTCTTCGGCACCACGGAGGGCGTGCACGGCACGGCCCGCAATCCGTGGGACACCACGCGCACGGCGGGCGGCTCGTCCGGTGGGAGCGCGGCCGCGGTCGCCGCCGGCATGGTGCCCATCGCGCTCGGCAACGACGGCATGGGGTCGCTGCGCATTCCCGCCGCCAACTGCGGGCTGGTCGGGCTGAAGCCGGGGCACGGTGTCGTCCCGGCGGGCATCGGCCACGGTGACTGGTTCGGGATGTCCGAGAACGGGCCCCTGGCGACGACGGTCGAGGACGCGCGGTTGATGTTCTCGGTCCTGGCCGGGACGGAGGCCGCGACGGCGGGCTCGGCGGTGGCCGCGACCGACGTCGTACGGGCCGGGGATCCCGTCACCCGAACGGTCGCCGTCTCCGTGCGGAGCCCTCTGATGGGGGTTACCGTCAGCCGGCCCTACGCCGACGCGGCCCGTGAGGCGGGCGAGTTGCTGGCGGGAGCCGGGCATCGGGTCCGGCGGGCGGATCCGCCGTATCCCGTGTGGCTGGGGACGACCTCGCTCGCGCACTGGACCGCGGGTACGGCGGTGGATGCGGAGGGGCTCGATCCGCGGCTGCTCGCTCGGCGGACCCGCGTGCACGCTGCCCTGGGGCGGCGGTTCGTGGGGTCGGTGCGGGGAGGGGTGCGGCGGGAGCAGTTGCGGGAGAGGTTCGAGCCGTTCTTCGCGGAGCACGAGGTGCTGCTCACGCCCGCGCTTGCTCGGCGGGGGCCCGCGGCGGCGGAGTGGCACCGGCGGGGGTGGCTGCGGAATGTGCTGGTCAACACGAACTATTCGCCGTTGACGCCGCCGTGGAATCTGACGGGGTGGCCGGCGATGGCTGTGCCGTTCGGCACGCTGGCGTCGGGGGTTCCGGGTGCTGTCCAGCTGGTCGGGCGGCCCGGGAGTGAGGCGGTGTTGCTGGAGTTGGCAGGGCAGTTGGAGGAGCTGCGGCCTTGGACGCGGACGGCTCCGATGGAGGGTTCGGGGGAAGGGTCGTAGGTCGGCTGCGCGTCGGCTGTGGCTGGTCGGGGCCCCGTACCCCCGACCGGTCAGAGAGCCCGGTGCATCACGTGCAAGCCCACCCTGCCCTTGGTCGGGTGGGCGTAGGCCTCCGGGATCGTGCCCACGATCGTGAAGCCCAGGGAGAGCCAGAGGTTGACGGCGGGGTTGGTTTCGACGACGGCGTTGAAGACCATCGCGCGGTAGCCGTCGGCCTTGGCCGTTTCCAGGACGTGGTTGGCCAGCGCCCGGCCGATGCCCCGGCCCGAGTGGGCGGGGTCGACCATGAAACCGGCGTTGGCGATGTGGGAGGCGGGGCCGCCGTAGTTGGGGGTGACGTAGGCCGAGCCGACCACCGCTCCCGTGGCGTCCTCGGCGACATACACGCGCTTGCCCCGAGCCATCCACAGGGCGCGGGCGTCCTCTTCGGACGTGTCCGGGTCCCAGGCGTAGGTCTCGGCGGCGGCGACGATGCGGTGCCAGAAAGGCCAGATCCGCGGCCAGTCACTGGCCGCGGCTTCTCTGATCAGCATGGACGTGAGTCTTGCACGCCCATGCCGATCAGCGATCCTGCGGGTCCTGCGGGTCCTGCCGTGGACCTGGGCGGTCAGTCCACGCTGGGCAGGATGTGGGGCTCCGCGAGGTCGTCCTCGTAGCCCGCCAGGCGGATGGGTGCGGACCTGGCCCAGACGTCGAGGCTGCCGAGCTTCTCCGCCCGGCCTGCGTGCTCCGTACGTTCCTTGGGGCCCTGATCGAGATTCGTCTTCTCCGGTGTCACCGCGCACTCCTTTTGTGTCGGTCACCCTCGGGGCGTGCAGGACCACTCTGCTACTGGTCGCCTGACGCCCGCTCGGGTCTGAGTAGAGGCCGTTCGGACGCGGTGGCGCCAGTCAACTCGTATGAGAGCAGGCCGTGGTGACCGGCTTGTCCCGGGACGGACCGTGGGTGTGGGTGGGACCCAAATAAGCTGTCCGTCCCGTACAGGGTAACCAAATGAGCGGGCGCCCGCTCGATGGGGCTGAAAACAAGGTGTAACCGTCTGAAGTCTTTCAGGGTCCGTTCAGGCCCCGGTCGAGCGTGTTTCACTCGGTTGTCCACAGGCACGGATCCACTCGACCGGCCCTGTGCCAACATGATCAACGCCCCATTGTCCACGCGAAGGAGCCCGACATGGCCGCCCAGCAGGTACGCGGTGTCATCGCCCCCGGTAAGAACGAACCGGTGGAGATCCGGACGATTCTCATCCCGGACCCGGGTCCCGGCGAGGCCGTCGTGAAGGTGCAGGCCTGCGGGGTCTGTCATACCGACCTGCACTACAAGCAGGGCGGCATCAGCGACGACTACCCCTTCCTCCTCGGCCACGAGGCGGCCGGTGTGGTGGAGGCGGTCGGCGAGGGCGTCACCGATGTGGCGCCCGGCGACTTCGTCGTCCTCAACTGGCGCGCGGTGTGCGGCCAGTGCCGCGCCTGTCTGCGCGGCCGCCCCTGGTACTGCTTCAACACCCACAACGCCAAGCAGAAGATGACCCTGGAGGACGGCACGGAGCTCTCCCCCGCCCTGGGCATCGGTGCCTTCGCCGAGAAGACCCTGGTCGCGGCCGGCCAGTGCACCAAGGTCGACCCGTCGGTGTCCCCCGCGGTCGCGGGCCTCCTCGGCTGCGGTGTGATGGCCGGCATCGGCGCCGCCATCAACACCGGCAACGTGGGCCGTGGTGACTCGGTGGCCGTGATCGGCTGCGGCGGCGTCGGGGACGCGGCGATCGCCGGTGCGAACCTCGCCGGTGCCGCGCGGATCATCGCCGTCGACATCGACGACCGGAAGCTGGAGAAGGCCCGCACGATGGGCGCCACCCACACGGTCAACTCCAAGGAGACGGACCCCGTCGAGGCGATCCGCGAGCTGACCGGCGGCTTCGGCGCCGATGTCGTCATCGAGGCGGTGGGCCGCCCCGAGACGTACAAGCAGGCGTTCTACGCCCGGGACCTCGCGGGCACGGTGGTCCTGGTCGGTGTGCCGACGCCTGAGATGAAGCTGGAGCTGCCCCTGCTGGACGTCTTCGGCCGCGGCGGCGCCCTCAAGTCGTCCTGGTACGGCGACTGCCTGCCCTCGCGCGACTTCCCGATGCTGATCGACCTCCACCAGCAGGGGCGCCTCGACCTGGCGGCCTTCGTGACGGAGACGATCGAACTGGACGCGGTGGAGCAGGCCTTCGACCGCATGCACCAGGGCGACGTCCTGCGCTCGGTGGTGGAACTGTGACGGCGGCCCGTATCGAGCATCTGGTCACGTCGGGCACGTTCAGCCTGGACGGCGGCACCTGGGACGTCGACAACAACGTCTGGATCGTGGGTGACGACTCCGAGGCGATGGTGATCGACGCGGCGCACGACGCCGACGCCATCGCCGAGGCGCTCGGCGACCGCACACTGCGGGCCATCGTCTGCACCCACGCCCACAACGACCACATCGACGCGGCCCCCGCCCTCGCGGCCCGCACCGGCGCCCCGATCCTGCTCCACCCGGACGACCTCCCCCTGTGGAAGCAGACCCACCCGGACCGCCTGCCGGACGGCGAACTCACCGACGGACAGCAGCTCTCCGTCGCGGGCGTGGAGCTGACCGTCCTGCACACGCCGGGGCACGCGCCGGGCGCCGTGTGCCTGTACGCCCCGGAGCTGGGCGCGGTCTTCACCGGGGACACCCTGTTCCAGGGCGGGCCGGGTGCGACGGGCCGGTCGTTCTCCCACTTCCCGACGATCGTCGAGTCGATCCGGACGCGGCTGCTCGCCCTGCCTCCGGAGACGACGGTCCGTACGGGCCACGGCGACTCGACGACGGTCGGCGCCGAGGCCCCGCACCTTCAGGAGTGGATCGACCGAGGGCACTGAGCGGAGCCCGCCGAGAGACAGCACTGCCCGCTCCGGGAACCGTGGCCCGGGGCGGGCAAGGTGGGTCCGGATCGGGCGGGCGCCGGGCATCCGGGCACTACACGGCTCGCAGTTCAGTTCCCGTTGGTTCGGTCGAAAGCTGGCCATGATCTGCTGACGCGTGGCAACGGCCTTTCTCGCCCGCAGGGAGGACTGGCGCATGGAGCTGCGCAGTGTCGAAGAGCTGATGGATCTGCTGCACGCCTGCCGAGGTTCCCGGAACTCCGCCGGCCACGGCGGCCCTCCGGTCGATCTCCACGACCACGCGCTGCAGACCGCGGCGCTGCTGCGTCGAAGTCGCCCCGCCGACAAGGAACTCCAGGTGGCGGGCCTGGTGCATGTCATCGGGCAGCTGTTGCGGCCCGGTGATGTCGCGGGGCACGCCGACCACGCGGCAGACACGGTCCGCCCACTGCTGGGCGAGCGCGTCTCCCGTCTCGTACGCCTCCACAAGGACGGGTGGGAGGACGACCCGGTCATGGAGGACGTCCAGACCCTGCGGCAGGCGGACGAGGCCTCGTGGGCGTCCGGCCTCGACGCCGGGGTCCTGGAGGACTGGCGCACGGTGCTGGAGCTGGTCGCGGCACGTCACGCACGCCCCAGGACCGTCGGCTGACGGCCGCACGTCCACCGCTCAAGGACGGTCCAACCGAAGCCTGTTGACTGACGGTCCGTCATGAGACCGTACGCGGATGACGTCGTCGTACGGACTTCAGGGCAGGGTCGCCGTCATCACCGGGGCCTCGCGCGGGATCGGGCTGGCCGTCGCCGAGGGGCTGGTGGCCGCGGGGGCACGGGTGTGTGTCACGGGCCGGGACGCCGAGGGGGTGCGCCGGGCCGCGGCGAAGCTGGGTGCAGTGGGGCTGGCAGGCACCGTCGCCGACCCGGCCCATCTGCGGGAGCTGACCGAGCTGGCGATGGACGAGTTCGGCCGTATCGACATCGTGGTGAACAACGCGGCGACCAACCAGCCCTACGGCCCGCTCATGGACGCCGACCCGGACCTCTGGCGCGAGGCGTTCACGGTCAACGTCGAGGCACCGCTCCGGCTGGTCCAGTACGCGTGGCGGGCCTGGATGGCCGACCACGGCGGCTCGGTGATCAACATCTGCACCGAGGGCGCGACACACGTGGGACCGAACGTCGGCGCCTACTCCACGAGCAAGGCAGCCCTGCTCCATCTGACCCAGCAACTCGCGGGCGAACTGGCCCCCGGCGTCCGGGTCAACTCCGTCTCCCCCGGCCTCGTCCGCACCGAGATGGCCCGCTTCGTATGGGAACAGGCCGAGGAAGAACTCGCGGCCGGCCTCCCACTGGGCCGCATCGGCGAACCGGAGGACATCGCCCGCGCGGTGGTCTGGCTGGCCTCGGACGCGGCGGAGTGGATCACGGGGACGGACCTACTGGTTGACGGCGGCACGAGGGTAGGAGCAGCGCACACGGCGGCAACCCCGTACGCCGTGCACGACCGCCTACGCTCACAAACCCCGGGCGGCCGGAGCGCCCCGTAAGGGGCGCGGGGAACTGCGCGAAGAGCCCCCTCCGAAGCCCCCTTCACCTACCACTTGCCGGGCGCGTAGTCCTTCAAGAACACCCCGTACAGGTCCTCGCCCTGCTCCCCCCGAACGATCGGGTCGTACACCCGAGCCGCCCCGTCGATCAGATCGAGCGGCGCGTGAAAGCCCGCGTCCGCGAGCCGCATCTTGTCCGGATGCGGCCGCTCGTCGGTGATCCACCCGGTGTCGACGGCGGTCATCAGGATGCGGTCCTTCTCGAACATCTCCTGGGCGCTGGTGCGCGTGAGCATGTTGAGCGCGGCCTTGGCCATGTTGGTGTGCGGGTGGCCCGCGCCCTTGTAGCCGCGGTTGAAGACGCCCTCCATGGCGGAGACGTTCACGATGTACGTACGGTCGGCCCCCGCGGCCGACATCGCCGCCCGCAGCCGGCTGATGAGGATGAACGGCGCGGTGGAGTTGCAGAGCTGCACCTCAAGCAGCTCGACCGGCGTGACCTCCTCGACCGCCTGGATCCAGCTGTTGGTGTCGTGCAGGTCGGGCACCAGGCCGCCCGCGTCGATGGCCGTACCGGCCGCGATCCGCTCCAGGGACGCCGAGCCGGAGACGAGAGCCAGGCCGGTGACGTCGTCGGCGGTCAGCGCGCCACCCCCGGCGACCGGAAGCGCGGACACCGCTCCGGAGCCGAACGTGCCGATCACCTCGGCGGGCGGCAGTTCACCGGCGGGCAGCGGTCCCGACTCGGCGGCGAGCAGCTCGCTGTAGGCCCCCGGGGAGCGGCGTACGGTCTGGGCGGCGTTGTTGATCAGGATGTCGAGCGGGCCCTCGGCGGAGACCGAGTCGGCGAGCGCGACGACCTGGGCGGGGTCGCGCAGGTCGATGCCGACGATCTTCAGGCGGCCGATCCACTCGTCGCTGTCGGGCATGGCCTTGAAGCGGCGGATGGCGTCGTTCGGGAAGCGCGTGGTGATCGTGGTGTGCGCGCCGTCCCGGAGCAGCCGGAGGGCGATGTACATGCCGATCTTGGCCCGGCCGCCGGTGAGCAGCGCCCGCTTGCCGGTGAGGTCCGCGCGGGCGTCACGGCGGGCGCGGTTCTCGGCGGCGCAGTTCTGGCAGAGCTGGTGGTAGAAGTAGTCGACCTCGACGTACCGCGCCTTGCAGATGTAGCAGGAGCGGGGGCGTTGGAGTATCCCGGCGATCTGGCCCTCGTCCGTCACCGACGACGGCAGGATGCCCTCGGTCTCGTCGTCGATGCGCTGGGCGGAGCCGGTGGCCGTGGACTCGGTGACCGCCTTGTCGTGGGCGGTCTTGGCGGCCCGGCGCTCCTGGCGGCGGCGCTGCTTGACCGTGCGGTAGACGCCCGCGGTGGCGCGGCGCACGGCGATGGCGTCGGGGTGGTCGACCTCGATCTTCTCGAGTTCGTCGAGCACGCTGAGGCAGACGGCCAACCGCTCCGGGTCGATACCGGGACCGTACGAGCCCTCCGGAGCCTCTGCCGTGTCCACGGCGGGGGCCGCCTGGCTGTCCTCTGTCACCGTCATCGCCGTTGCCGTTCCTAAGGTTCCGCGCCGCGCTCGAACCGCGATCGCTTTCGAAGGCGGAATTTTACGGAGCACAGGGCAAAGGCACCAAACCCGCGATGATCACCGGTCTCTTCCGGGCCCGTGGCGGGTGGTCCACGGGACCCGGAAACGGCGCCTCAGGGCGTGCAGGCGGCGAGCAGTTCCTCCACCTCGGCGGTGAGCGACTTGGCGAACCGGTCGAGGTCCGGCACGGCCTCCGCGTCGGCGACGAGACCGTAGTGGACCCGTCCGCGGAAGGTGGAGACCGCGACCGCGAGGGACTGGCCGCGGGCCAGCGGCGCGAGGGGATAGACCTCCGTGAGCGGGCAGCCGCCGAGCTTCATGCCGAGGCTGGGCAGCGGCACGCTGGTGACGAGGATGTCGAAGAGCAGCCGGGCGGCCTGGCCGACGACGGGCCCGCCGAGCCGGTGGCCGAGCGCGGGCACGTGGTCGGCGAGCAGGGCGACGGCGCCCGCGCCCCGGTTGGGGCCCGCGTCCTTGTTGCGGTTCATGGCCGTTCGGACCGTGGAGAGCCGTCCGAGCGGGTCCGGGTCGTCGACGGGAAGCCGTATCAAGTAGCCGGAGAGCCGGTTGCCCTGCGGGTGGGCGGTGCGCGGGCGGCGCCGTGAGACGGGGATGAGGGCGCGGGGCGCCACGCCCTCGCTGCCGTCGCCGCGCTCGTCCAGCCAGCGGCGCAGGGCCCCGGCGACGACGGCGATCAGTACGTCGTTGACGGTGCCGCCCGCGCTCTTGCGGATCTTGTGGATCTCGTCGAGGTCCACGTTCACGCCGGCGACCCGGCGGGTGCCGGTCGGCTCGGAAACCAGGGCGGCGGAGGAGCGTACGCCCCAGGTGGCGCGGGCGACGGAGGCGCCGATGTCGAGGGCCCGGCCCACGTCGGAGAGCGTGCCGCGGACGAGTCCGGGCAGCTTGCGCACGTCGGGGAGTAAGCCGCGCGAGGCCTCCTTGGGGCGGGGGCGGGGCGTCGGCATGTCCATGGGGTCCATGAGGGCCGCGGCGAGCGTCAGTGCCCGCAGTCCGTCGGCCAGGGCGTGGTGGAACTTGAAGAGCACGGCGAACGAGGTGCCGTCCACGCCGGGCACCACATGGGCCTCCCACGGGGGCTTTCCGCGCTCCAGGGGGCGTTGCATGATCGCGCCCGCGGCGGCGTGGAAGTCCGCGACGGGTGCGTGCAGCCGGATGTGGTCGAAAGGTTCGAAGTCGGTCGCGGGTTCGCGGGTCGCGCCGCCGAAGGCGAAGGCCAGCGGCTGCCGCGGGTCGAACGGCTGCCAGATGTCGCGGATCCGCATCCGCAGCCCGGGGACGCCGGCCGCGCGGGCCGCGAGGAGGTCGGCCGCGTGCGCGGCCGCGGCGGGCGAGTTGGCCGCGAAGACGCCGAGGGCCCCGAGGTGCATCGGGTGCTCCGCGGACTCGATGTTCCAGAACGCCAGGTCGAGAGGTGCGAGAAGGTCAGAGGTCAAGGGCTTGGCTCTCGCGTCGACGACGGGTGAGCAAGCAGTCAATCCCGGGCAGGCGATTACGGTCAAGTACGATCAAGCTACGCTCAGTTAACAGCAGATTAAGTCCCGCCACCGGTGGCGGTGGCGGGACTCCTGTGGTCTATGGGGTCGGCTCAGTGGGCGATGTCACTTCAGGACGGGCGGAGCGGCGTCCGAGGCCGTGCCCCAGTCGGACGGTTTCCCGCCCAGGGTGAAGGCCAGTTCGCGGATGCCCCGCAGCTCACCGGTCGTCAGGTACGTACGGTCGTGCGCGGCCCCGTCACCACGTACCGACCGGATGTAACGGCGTCCGTCGGAGACGTCCGGCCCGGCCGTCACGGTCAGCGCGCCGATCGGGTGGTAGCGGCGGTCGAGCGTGATGTCCACCCGTTCGAAGACCGGTGTGGACAGGCCCCAGGTGTCGAATCCGGGCTGCACCGGGAAGATCCCGATCGACGACAGGACGTGCCAGGCGGACATGGTCCCCAGGTCGTCGTTGCCGGTCATGCCGGTCGGCGCGTCCGTGAAGAGGGTCAGCGCGGCGTGCACCACGTCGGTGGTCTTCCAGGGCGTGCCGGTCGACAGATAGGTGTAGGGGGCGATCAGGTCGGGCTCGTTCTGGGGGTTGTACTTGTCGGCGTTGTAGTAGGCGTACGGCCCGTTGACCCACACCTCGCGGGCGGTCTTCGCGGGGTCCTTCATCAACTGGTCGTACGCGAAGAACGCGTCGAGTCGCTCGTTCGCGGCCTGCCTTCCGCCGATCAGGTCGATCATCCCGGGCAGGTCCTGCGGAACCAGCCACTGGTACTGCCAGGACGTGCCCTCGTGGAATCCCTCGGTCCGGGCCGGATCGGCCGCGCCCGTGAAGGCGCCCGAGCCGTCCCGGGCCCGGAAGAAGCCGGTCGAGGGGTCGAAGATCCGGCGGTAGTTCTGCGCGCGTGCGGCGTACCGCTCGGCGTCCGCCTCGTGCCCGAGGTCCCGTGCCATCTGGGCGAGCATGGCGTCGGACAGGGCGTACTCCAGCGTCGCGGACGCCCCGTGGTCGTAGTCCGAGTCGCCGGGCTTGGCGTGCGGGCGGCCCTTGAGGCGGGGCACGAATCCGTCGGCGATGTACTCCTTGTTGCCCTCCCGCCCGAGCGCGGGCGAGCCGGCGGGCGGCACCCCGTCGGCGTTCTTCTTCAGGGCCCGGTAGGTCTCCTCCTCGTGCCCGTCCAGCAGTCCCTGCTGGTAGGCGTTGGTGAGGAACGGGGTGACCGGGTCGCCGGTCATGATGTTGGTCTCGATCGTCCCGTAGCCCCACTTGGGCAGCCAGCCGCCCTCCTCGTCGATCTTCAGGACGGAGAGTGCCATGTCACGCGACTCGCGCGGCGCGAGCAGGGCCAGGAGCTGCGCCTGGGTGCGGTACGTGTCCCACAGCGACCAGTTCTGGTAGTAGGTGAAGCCCTTCTCGCGGTGGACCTTCCCGTCCCAGCCGGTGTAGCGGCCGTCCGCGTCGCTGCCGATGTTCGGGGCGAGGAAGGACCGGTAGAGAGAGGAGTAGAAGGTGCGCCGTTGCGTGTCTGCGCCGCCTCTCACCCGTACGTCGTCGAGCCGGTCCTCCCAGGCCCGCCGCGCCGAGTCCCGGACGCTGTCGAAGGAACGGTCTCCTTCGGAGCGGAGGTTCGCGGCGGCGCCGCGCGCGTCCACGTACGACAGCGCGGTGGTCGCCTCGACCGTGCGGTCCTTCGTCGTGTCGAAGCGGAGGTACGCGCCGGTGCGGCCCGGGCCGGCCGAGCGGTTCGAGCCCTCGGTGACCGTGTCGCCCTGCCAGGTGCCGGACGTGGTGAACGGCCGGTCGAAGCGGGTGAGGGTGTGGACGGTGTACGGCCCGGTGGCGCGGCAGAAGCCGCTGCCGGTGATCGAGCTGCGTACGGTGCGGTCGTCGAGGATCTCGATCGTCGCGGAGACCGTCTTGTGCAGCGACTGGCCGGCGTTCAGGAGGACGTTCGCCTTGTCCGTGGCCGGAAAGGTGTAGCGCTGCACACCGGTGCGCGCGGTGGCGGTCAGTTCGGCGTCGATGCCGCTCTTCAGGCCGACCTTGTAGTGGCCGGGGCTCGCCTTCTCCGAGTCGTGGCCGAACTCTGCGGCGTACTTCGCGTAGTCGGTCTGTGTGACGTCACCCGTGGTCGGCAGGACGGGCAGATCCCCGCCCAGGCGACAGCCGACACCGGACAGGTGGACGAGGGAGAAGCCGCGGATGTGGCGCTGCGAGTAGTCGTAGCCGGTGTTGTGCCCGGTGTCCGGGGACAACTGCACCATGCCGAAGGGCACGGCGGCGCCCGGGAAGGTGTTGCCCTCGTTCTGGGTGCCGATGAACGGGTTGACCAGCTCGGTGAGGCTGCCCTCCCCCGGCTCGGCGGCCCGAACGGAGGGAGCGGTGAGGCCGCCGACCAGCCCGAGCAGGGCGGCAGCGATCACCGCCGCCGTACGCGGGCGCGGGCGTCCGGTCCATCTCATACGCAGGTCCTCCGTGTCGGGCTCGATCACCGTGCGGTCGTACTAATAAGACCGCTCGGCACGCCCATCACCTCGGACCTGCCGGGGTGGGCCGCGCCATTGCCACCCCGGCAGCCCAACGTGCCCGGCCGCTACGACACGTGCTGGCCCTTCCCGAGCCCGATCACGCCGCCCTTGGAGACCGTGTAGAGCTCCTGGTCCCGCTCCGGGTTGACGCCGATCGTGGCTCCCGGGGGCACCTGTACGTTCTTGTCGAGGACCGCGCCGCGCACGACCGCGCCCCGTCCGATGTGCACGTTGTCGTGGAGCACCGAGCCCTGGACGACCGCGCCCGGGTCGACGACGACGCCCGGCGAGAGGACCGAGCGGGTGACCTGGCCGCGGATCAGGCAGCCCGCGCTGATGATGGACTCGCTCGCCATGCCGCCTGCGTTGAAGCGGGCGGGCGACAGCTGGCCGGAGTGCGTGTAGATGGGCCAGCTGCGGTTGTAGAGGTTGAATGCGGGCCGCTCGGCGATCAGGTCCATGTGGGCGTCGTAGTACGCGTCGAGCGTCCCGACGTCACGCCAGTAGCCCTGGTCCCGGACCGTCTCACCGGGCACGTGGTTCTGGCTGAAGTCGTACAGCTGGGCCTCGCCGCGGTCGGTGAGCGTGGGCAGGATCGAGCCGCCCATGTCGTGCACGGAGTTCTCGTCCTCGGCGTCCCGGTGCAACGCCTCCACCAGGGTCTTGGTGGTGAAGATGTAGTTGCCCATGGAGGCGAAGACGCACTCCGGGTCGTCCGGGAGGCCCGGCGGGTCGGCAGGCTTCTCCAGGAAGCCCCGGACGCTCTGGCCGTCCGTCCCGGGAGAGATGACGCCGAAGGCCGACGACTCGCTCCGGGGCACGCGGATGCCCGCGACGGTCACTCCCGCGCCGCTGTCGATGTGCTGGGTCAGCATCTGCCGCGGGTCCATGCGGTAGACGTGGTCGGCGCCGAACACCGCGATGTAGTCGGGCTGTTCGTCGTGCACGAGGTTCAGCGACTGCAGGAGCGCGTCGGCGCTGCCCAGGTACCAGCGCGGGCCGAGCCGCTGCTGGGCCGGGACCGGCGTCACATAGTTGCCGAGCAGGCTGGACATCCGCCAGGTCGTGGTGATGTGCCGGTCGAGCGAGTGCGACTTGTACTGCGTCAGGACGCAGATGCGCAGGATGTCGGCGTTGACGAGGTTGGAGAGTACGAAGTCCACGAGGCGGTACGTGCCGCCGAAAGTCACCGCGGGTTTCGCCCGGTCGGCGGTCAGGGGCATCAGCCTCTTGCCCTCGCCGCCCGCCAGTACGATTCCCAGTACCGAAGGTCCACCGCGTCGCATGCCGCCGCCCCTCTACCGCCCGGTTCGGGCCACGTTCTTGAACTACACCTGCCAGAGGACTACCCCCGTGAGAGGGCGATCCGCGCCCGCGGACTACCCCTGTTTGAGGATTTCCTCGTACAGCTGGACGGTTCGCCGGGCCACGGCGTCCCAGCCGAACTCCCGCACCGCCCGTTCCCGGCCCGCCTCGCCCATGCGCCGGGCTGCCTGCGGGTCGGCGAGCAGCAAGTCGAGGGCACGCGCGAGCTGCGCCTCGAAGTCGTCCTCGACGGACACCAGCAGGCCGGTCTCGCCGTCTGCGACGACCTCGGGAATCCCGCCCACCCGCGAGGCCACGACGGCCGTGCCGCAGGCCATCGCCTCCAGGTTGACGATGCCCAGGGGCTCGTACACGGAGGGGCAGACGAACACGGCGGCGTGCGTGAGGAGTTGGATCACGTCCGGGCGCGGCAGCATCTGCGGGATCCAGTGCACGCCCTCGCGGACACCGCTGAGCTCCTGGAAGAGGTCGCGGAACTCCTGGTCGATCTCCGGTGTGTCGGGGGCTCCCGCGCAGAGGACGACCTGGGCGGCCGGGTCGATGTCCCGGACCGCGCGCAGCAGATGGGGCACGCCCTTCTGGCGGGTGATGCGGCCGACGAACAGGACGTAGGGGCGGCTGAGGTCGAGCCCGATGCGGTCGATCACGTCCGTGCCGTGATCCGGCCGGTAGAGGGAGGTGTCGATGCCGTTGTGCAGGACGCGCACCTTCGCCGGGTCCAGGGACGTGTAGCAGCCGAGGATGTCCTCGCGCATGGCCGTGGAGACGGCGATCACGGCGTCCGCGGCTTCTATGGCGGTGCGCTCGGCCCAGCTGGAGAGGGCGTAGCCGCCGCCGAGCTGCTCGGCCTTCCAGGGGCGCAGCGGCTCCAGGGAGTGTGCGGTCATCACATGCGGAATGCCGTAGAGCAGCTTCGCCATGTGGCCCGCGAGGTTGGCGTACCAGGTGTGCGAGTGGACGAGCTCGCGGCCTTCGAGAGCGGCGGTGATGGCGAGGTCGACGGAGAAGGTGCGCAGCGCGTCGTTCGCGCCGTCGAGCGTGGGCCAGGGCCGGTGGCGTACGACTCCGCCTGCGGCGCCCTCGCCCCAGCAGTGCACGTCCAGGTCGGTGAGGGGCCTCAACTCCCGGGCGAGGAACTCGACATGTACCCCCGCACCGCCGTACACATCCGGCGGGTACTCCCGGGAAAGCAGTCCCACACGCACCCGGAACCCCCTGTCTCAGCGGCTGGTTCCCACATGGTCACCCAGAAGTGGCCCTTGGGGAAGACCACAGAGGAAGGCACGCCTCACAGCGCGGCACGATGGGAGTCGCGGCAGCACGGTGCTCGGAGTCGCGGCGACACCGTGCTCAGAGTCGGCGCGGGGGACGTACGAAGCAGCAGTCGCCGCACACTCCGCCGCCGGGCACCCGGTAGTAGAGGCAGCAGCTGCGCCGGCGGAACGCCGTGCCGTTCAGGGTGCCGGTGTCCCGCAGGTCGGGGTGGTCGAGGAGCTCGGCGGCGAGTGAGCGGGCCCGGTCTCCCACCTCGGGGTGGCCGTTGGCGCGGGCCCAGCGGTCGAGTTCGCGTGCGGCGCCCGCGAGCGCGGAGGCCGCGTTGCCCCGCAACAGTGCCGCGGAGACGGGCTGCCGGGCCCGCAGCGCCGCCGCGAGGGGTTCGAGATGGCCGTCCTGTACGACGCGCCGGACGGTGGCCGCGTCGCCGGGCAGGGGGCGTGTCTCGGCCAGCCACAGGTCGTCGGGCGCGCTGCCGTCCGCGTCCCAGCGCAGCAGCCGGGGGTCGAGGTCGGGAATCTGCCCGTAGAGGGCTGCCGACCCCAGGGCCACCGACCACAGCCGGGCGGCGAGTCCCTGCTGCGCCACCGAGGCCCCGATGCGCGCCTCGGGCGCGTCCAGCAGCCGCACGACCTTACGAACACGGAAAGTGAGCGGATCCGACTCTTCGGTGACACTCCGTATCCCATACGCCTCCGTGAGGGTCGGCAGCGACGGCCGTCCCGTGCGCAGGGCGAAGAAACCTTCGAGAGAGGCGAGTCGATTGAGATCCGGATCGAGGTTCACGGAGACCAAGTACACCAAGGGGGCATAACGGAGCCACTAGGGGGGTTGTACCCGGTGTCACCCGACCTGGGGAGGACTAGGCCCAAGACGTACTCCATCGGCAGTAGGACCCAATGACTGCTCAGGTACGACGACACGGGCGCTTTCAAAAGGGATCGTATTAACCATGGAAGCCGACCGATCGTCGCACCGGACTCCCCGCCTTCGGGAGAACGTCCGTCACATGCAGAGGAGGAGCGACACATGAACGCACTCGTGCTGTCTGTGCTGCTCTCTCTCGTCTCCGCCGTCGCGTACGCCGGCGGGGCGATCGTGCAGGAACGGGTCGCGGCGAACACGCCCGGCACGACGTACGCACCCATGCGCCAGCTCGTCTGGTGGATCGCGGTCGGCCTCAACGCCCTCGGCGGGCTTCTGCACGTCGTGGCGCTCGCCTACGGACCGCTCAGCCTGGTCCAGCCGCTGGGCGCTCTGACCATTGTCTTCGCGCTGCCGATGGCTGCCGTCTTCGTACGCCGCAGGGCCGGGGCGACGGCATGGCGCGGCGCGATCATGGCGACGGTCGGCCTGGCCGGTCTGCTCGCACTGGTCGGTACGGCCGATTCGCAGTCCCTGAACAGCACCCAGCGTGTGGTGGTGGCCCTGGTCACCGGCGGCGCCGTGGTGGCCCTGATGATGGCCGCCCGAGCCGTGCACCGGCACCCGGCCGTGCGCAGCGTGCTGCTCGCGACCGCCGCGGGTGTCGCCTTCGGTATGTCGTCGGTGTTCACGAAGACGGTCGCGGTCGACTGGACGGGCGGCGTCTCGCTCGCCGATGTGCCGAGCCTCGCCGTGATCGGTGTCCTGGCGACCGCCGGAATGCTCCTGTCGCAGGCTTCCTACCGAGGCGCAGGCCTCGCCGCACCGCTGGCCACGCTGACGGTCATCAACCCCATCGTGGCGGCCGCTGTCGGTATCACGATGTTCGGCGAGACGTTCCGCTACGGCGAGACGGGCACCGCCCTCGCGCTGGGCTGCGGGGTCGTCGCCGCGGGCGGCCTGATCCTGCTCACGACGGAGCGCATCAGCGGTTCGGAGCGTACGACGCCGGTGTCCGTGCCCGCCCCCGCACCTGCATCCGTGCCTGTCCAGGCAGTGGCCGGAGCGATGGCGGACGCGACCGTCATGACCCAGCCGGGCCCGGCTGCCGAGCCGAGCCGTATCGAGGAGCCCGCCGCCGTTCCGCCCGACCGCGCACTACCGGAGCAGCTTGTCCCGGCGGAGCGGCTGGTGGTCTCGGCGGGGGTACGGGACGAGACGCGCACCCGGGAGGAGACGCTCGCGCCCGCCGGGATGTTCGCCTCCGCCTCGGCGCGGCAGGACGCGCTCCTGCCGCCGCCCGGATCCAACGGGCCCCCGCCGTCCGGCGACACGCCGGACGACATCGAGGGCATCGACGAACCGTCCTGGCCCAACGGCGGGTACTACGGCCTTCCCTTCCTGCCGTTACTCCCCGCCCCGGTGGTGATCCGCTCCAGCGTCAAATCGTGACGCCACCCGCACGCAGATAGGCGACAGGATCGACGTCGCTGCCGAAACCGGGCCCCGTCCGCACCTCGAAGTGCAGATGCGGGCCCGTGCTGTTGCCCGTGGAACCGGAGCGGCCGATGCGCTGGCCGCTCACCACGCTCTGTCCGGCCTTCACGGAGATCGCCGACAGGTGGGCGTACTGGGTGTAGCGGCCGTCGCCGTGCCGGATGACCACCTGGTAGCCGAAGGAACCGCCCCAGCCCGCGGTCACCACGCTGCCCGCGCCGACCGATTTGACGGACGTACCGGTGGGCACCGGGAAGTCGACGCCCGTGTGGTAGCCCTTCGACCAGGAGGAACCCGCGGCGTGGTACGGCGTTCCCGTACCGGCGCTCACCGGGGCGGTGAGGCCGCGCGTGGTCGAGTGGGTCTTCTTCTCCGACTTCTCCTCGACCTTTGCCTTGGCCTTCGCCTTTTCCTTCGGCTTCTTCTCCGTCTTCTCCGACGTGTCGGAGGCGGATCCCGTGCCCGGCGACGCTGTCGGCTTCAGGCTCAGCCGCTGACCGGGAATGATCATGTCCGGGTCGGCGCCGACCGTCCTGCGGTTGGCGTCGTACAACTGCCGCCAGCCGCCCTGGACATCGCGGGAGCCCGCGATGCCGGAGAGCGTGTCGCCGCGGACGACGGTGTACATCTCGGCGGTGCCGGCCTGCGACTGGGGCGTGGTCTGCGGCTGTACGTCGCGGACGGTGCGCTTGGCAGGCTGGGCGGACTTGCCCGAGGGGTTGATGTCGGGGGTGTCGCCGCCGCGGGTGAGGCCGGCCCGCACCGAGCAGGTCGGCCAGGCGCCGGGACCCTGGCCCTTCAGGACCTTCTCGGCGACGGCTATCTGCTGGTCCTTGGTGGCGAGGTCGGCGCGTGCCGCGTAGGCCCTGCCGCCGTAGGCCTCCCAGGTGGACTGGGTGAACTGCAGCCCGCCGTAGTAGCCGTTGCCGGTGTTGATCTGCCAGTTGTTGGTGGACTCGCAGGCGGCCACCTTGTTCCAGGTGTCCACGTCTGCCGCGTTCGCGACGCCGGTACCGATGAGCGGTATCGCCATCCCGGCGCCCCCCACCGTGACGGTGAGTGAGGCGCGGTTGATCCTGTTCGGCTGATACCGGCGGTGCCGGCCGCGTACGGCCATGAAGGTGCCCCCTCGACAAGCGTCAGGAGCGGCAAAAGTAAACGCTCCTAACAGGCCGTGACAAGGGGGCAATCGGCCGCCCTATCCCGCCAAGTGACCAGGAATCGCCCCTCGTTCACGACTGTCGGCACGTATGCCCGGGGCAGATGTGACGGCGAAGTTCGGCCGGGCACTGAGGCGGGGGCCGCTCCGCTGCGTACACACCGTCGGAAAGTCAGGATGTGCGGTCGGCGAACCTGCAAGTCAGGATGGTCGGTGGGGCAAACTGGCAGGCATGACCGGCACTACCGATTCAGCACCTCTAGGAGCCAACCGTATGAGCACTTCAGCCCAGATCGGCGTCACGGGACTCGCGGTCATGGGGCGCAATCTCGCCCGTAACTTCGCGCGCAACGGATACGCGGTCGCCCTGCACAACCGGACGGCGGCGCGTACGCACGCGCTGGTGGAGGAGTTCGGCAGCGAGGGCACCTTTGTCGCGACGGAGACCGCCAAGGAGTTCGTGGCCGCGCTGGAACGCCCGCGCCGCCTTGTGATCATGGTGAAGGCCGGCGAGCCGACCGACGCGGTGATCCAGGAGTTCGCCCCGCTCCTGGAGCCCGGCGACATGATCATCGACGGTGGCAACGCCCACTTCGCGGACACCCGGCGCCGGGAGCGCGAACTGCGCGAGCAGGGCATCCACTTCGTCGGCGCGGGCATCTCCGGCGGCGAGGAGGGCGCGCTGCACGGCCCGAGCATCATGCCCGGTGGCCCGGTGGAGTCGTACGAGTCGCTCGGCCCGATGCTGGAGAAGATCTCCGCGAAGGCCGCCGACGGCGCCCCGTGTGTCACGCACGTCGGTCCCGACGGTGCCGGACACTTCGTGAAGATGGTGCACAACGGCATCGAGTACGCCGACATGCAGCTGATCGGCGAGGCGTACCAGCTGCTGCGTGACGTGGCGGGCTACTCCCCCGCGCAGATCGCCGACATCTTCCGCACCTGGAACACCGGGCGGCTCGACTCCTACCTGATCGAGATCACCGCCGAGGTCCTGTCCCACGTGGACGCGGCGACGGGCAAGGCCTTCGTGGACGTCGTGCAGGACCAGGCGGAGCAGAAGGGCACGGGGCGGTGGACCGTGCAGATCGCCCTCGACCTGGGCGTTCCCGTGTCGGGCATCGCCGAGGCCGTCTTCGCGCGGTCCCTGTCGGGCCACACCGAGCTGCGTGAGGCCTCGCGGGACCTGGCCGGGCCCAAGGCCACGGCGCTGAGCGAGGCCGAGGCCGCGGCCTTCGCCGACCAGGTGGAGCAGGCGCTCTACGCGTCGAAGATCGTGTCCTACACGCAGGGCTTCCACGAGATCGCGGCCGGCAGCGCCGAGTACGACTGGAACGTCGACCTGGGCGCGGTCTCCGCGATCTGGCGTGGCGGGTGCATCATCCGGGCGGCCTTCCTCGACCGGATCCGTGCCGCGTACGACGCGCGCGCCGATCTGCCGAGCCTGCTGGCCGACGAGACGTTCGCGACGGAGATCGCGGCGGCGCAGGACGACTGGCGGGCCGTGCTCGTCTCCGCCGTGCAGCAGGGGGTGCCCACGCCCGGGTTCGCGGCGGCGCTGGCGTACTACGACGCGCTGCGTGCGGAGCGGTTGCCTGCGGCGCTCACCCAGGGACAGCGGGACTTCTTCGGTGCGCACACGTACCGGCGGACCGACCGGGAGGGGTCGTTCCACACGCTGTGGGGCGGGGACCGGTCCGAGGTTGCCGGCTGAGGTTCGGATTCGGGCTGCGGGTGTGTGGGGGCTGGTCGCGCCCCCGCGGCGGAGCCGCACGATGTGACGGCCCCGCGCCCCTGAAAGATCGGGTGGCCCGATGCGGATTCTCCGCATCGGGCCACCCGATCTTTTGTTGGCGTCTCAGCCCAGCGGGCCCGGCTGGGGCTCGGGGGATGGGGCCGGGGACGGATCCGGGGGCTGAGGCAGCGGGGACGGGGACGGTTCTGGGACCGGTTGGGGTTTGGGGGACGGGACCGGGTCCGGTTCCGGGAAGGGTTGGGGTTGGTCGGGGCCCGGGCCCGGTGTGGGTCCCGGCTTCACGGGGTCGGGGTACGGATGCGTCATGGCGTCCTCCAGCCAGTCGGTACGTCGGCCCTGGACTTCTCCCACGCGTACCCGTGCCCCGCGCGCCCACTCACCCCGTCGCGGGACGAACGCGGGACCAGGTGGGCCTACGCCCCGGCGGCCGCCACCGCTCCCGCGGCCAGGCCGGGGCGCGGGCTGGACAGCACCGGTACGGCGGTCGTGGTCAGGTGCTGGGCCGGGGTCATCGAGGCCTGGGCGAGCACGATCGCGTCGGCGTCCGTAACCTTGTCGGCCGCGGACGCGACTGCGCGGGCGTACGCGTCCATGTCTCCCGCCTTGAAGTGGTCCCAGGCGTCGGCCGCCAGCAGGGTGCGTACGGCGGTCGGGGATCCCGCGCGGGCGGCCTCCTCCTCGACGAGGGCAACCGTGGGGCCGAGGGTGCTCTCCACCGTGGCGAGCACGACGACACGCGGGCCGGCCGCCACCGCCGCGGCTGCCATCGGACGGTCCACCCGGAGCACGGACACACCGGGGCCGGCGGCCTCGGCGACCGCGCCGATGGTGGAGCAGGTGCAGAGGACCGCGACCGCCCCGTCGGCGACGGCCCGGTCCAGCATCGCGCGCACCTCGTCGGCCACCGCCTCCGGCCCTTCCGCCCGGGCCCGCTCCAGGAGCTCCTCGGACACGAAGTGCCGTAGCTCCAGGGCCGGGTGGTCCTCGTCGCGGAGCGCGTCGAAGACGGGGATGTGGACGGGCGAGGTGTGCAGCAGGGCGAGCCGGCTCATCAGAACCGGCCCGGGTGGGCGGCCAGCCATGCCTTCGCCGCGCTCAGCAGCTCGGGGTCGGCGGCCGGGGCCTCGTCGGGGTGGCGTGCGGCCCACTTGACGACGTACGGGCAGAGCGGGGCGACCGGGACTCCCTCGCGGGCCGACATGGCGTACAGCTCGCGGGCGAGGGAGCCCGCGATGCCCTTGCCCTCATGGGCGGGCTCCACGATCGTGTGGACCGGGACGAGTGCGCGACCCGGGCTTTCGAGGACGAAGTACTCGATGTGGCCGACTACTTCGTCACCGGCGTACGCCTCCAGGCGGCCGGCCGCCCGGTCGTCGCGGATCGCGGTGTCGCTCATGGTCTCTCCTCGCGGATGCGGATGCGGATGGCGCTCAGGCCGGGACGGCCTGGGGACTGCGCTCCTGGTCCGAGCCCGGCACCGGCTCGGACGGATCCGCTCCGAGGGCCACGATCCGGTTCCCGGCGTCCACATGCACGACCCGCGGCCTCAGCGACCGGGCCTCGGCGTCGGAGACCTGAGCGTAACTGATGATGATCACCAGGTCTCCGGGGTGCACGAGGTGCGCCGCGGCCCCGTTGATACCGATGACACCGGACCCCCGCTCGCCCTCGATGACGTACGTCTCCAGGCGGGATCCGTTGTCGATGTCGACGATGTGGACCAGCTCGCCCGGCAGCAAATCGGCCGCGTCGAGGAGATCGGCGTCGATGGTCACGGATCCGACGTAGTGCAGGTCGGCCTGGGTGACCGTGGCGCGGTGGATCTTGGACTTGAACATGGTGCGCAGCATGAGGCGTTGCTCCTGGGGTGAGAGGGTCGCGTCCCGGGTGCGGGTACGCGCCGACGCCGTCAGGGTACGGCGGGGGCGTACGCGGTGCCTATGCCACCGCCTCCCCCGCCACAGCGATCTCCGTCACGCCGGTCTCCCCGCTCGGTCGGCGTTCATGGCGTCTATCAAGCTCTTGGGGCGCATATCGGTCCAGGTCTCCTCGATGAAGTCAAGGCACGCCTGCCGCGCTGCCTCTCCGAAGACCAGCTCCCACCCGTCCGGCACGTCGACGAATGTGGGCCAAAGCGAGAACTGGCCCTCCTCGTTCCTCAGAACAAGATAGTTGGCGTCCTCGTCCTCAAAAGGGTTCGTCATCATTCAGTCCTTTCTGTCACTTGAAGTTCGAAGGTAGGGACAGCCAATCAGCAATTGAATTCCACAGCAGCGAGAGCATGGGAGGGTCCGCCATTTCGTCGTGAGAACAAGGCAACCGCGACTCGCTTATGTGACCGGAGGTATAAGGCTGCCACATCGCACGGCCCCAACCGTCCTCGAGTTCGTCCGACGAGATGAAGAGGAGATCGCCGCGGAATCCGCGAGGATAGTGATTCACATAGATGCGGGTATTGTTCGCGATGATTCTCGCCCGCACTTCAGCCTCTTCGTCTGAGATCTCGCTTCGGAAGTAGTCCGGAAGTCCGGCGAGATCGCGGAGAGAGGGCGCCTCGTCGAGCACGTCCGACGCACTCTCATGATCGTCCCGGACGGTCTTGTCCGAGTCGAGTGTGTCGAGTGGCGCAGGCGCGTAGCCTCCCATGATGACGAGTGCCACTTGCTGGCCGTCTTCCTGCAGTTGCACGGCCATCTCCTGCGCCACGCGGCCCCCCATTGACCACCCCAGCAGATGATACGGACCGGACGGTTGCACCGTGCGCAGCTCTTTCAGGTATTCCTCCGCCATTTCCCGGATGGATCCCGGAAACTCGCCCGAACCGTCGACATCCCGCGCCTGCACGCCGTACAAGGGAATGTCAGGCGGTACGAATCCGGCCAGGGGTGCGAAGCACCAGCTCAACCCGGATCGTGGGTGGACACAGAAGAGGGGGGGCCTGCTCCCGTGTGTCCTGATGGGAAGAAGCGTACGAAGGGATTCCGTCATCTCGGGAAGACTGAGCCGATGTGCGAGTCCTGCGACGCTGGGTGCTTCCATCAGCATCCGAAGGGAGACATCGACGCCCATGACCGTACGTATTCGACGCACCAGCTTGACCGCCAGAAGTGAATGTCCACCGCGTTCGAAGAAGTTGTCCTCGACTCCGATGTGAGGCACATTCAGTTCTTCGGCGAAGAGTCTGCACAGGATTTCCTCCTGGACCGAGGAGGGCTCCGGGCTCGGCACGGACACGGTGTGGTCCGGCGCCGGGAGTTCCCGTCGGTTCAGTTTCCCGTTCGCCGTCAGCGGCAGGCTCTCCAGGACCACCAGCGCGGACGGCACCATGTATTCCGGCAGCATCGCGCCGAGATGGGCGCGCAGGGCGGCCAGGTCGACGCCGGCGGTTTCGCCGTCACTGCTGGTGCTGCCGCTGTTGGGGACGAGGTAGCCGACCAGGCGCTCGTCACCTGGTCGGTCCTCACGAACCATCACCGCTGCCTGGGCCACGGACGGATGTGTGCTCAGCGCGGCCTCGACCTCACCCAGCTCGACACGGAACCCACGAACCTTCACCTGGCCGTCCGTACGTCCCAGATACTCCAGTTGTCCCTCGGCGTTCCAGCGGGCCAGGTCGCCGGTGCGGTACATCCGCTCGCCCGGGGCGAAGGGGTTGGCGACGAACCGCTGCGCGGTCAGCCCCGGCCGGGCGTGGTAGCCGCGGGCCAGTTGGGCGCCGGAGACGTACAACTCGCCCGCGACACCCACCGGCATCGGCCGCAGAGCCGGGTCCAGGACGTAGACCCGGGTGTTCCACACGGGACGGCCGATCGGCGCGCTGCCCCCGGGCCAGGCCGCCCGGTCCGCCGACAGGGTATGGGCGGTGACCACATGGGTCTCGGACGGACCGTAGTGGTTGTGCAGCACCGTCCCACCCGCCCCGCACAGGTCACGGACCCGGTCACTGAGCACAAGTGCCTCGCCGGCCTGGGAAACATGACGGAGCTGCGGGAGGTCCGTGCCCTGCTCCGCCAGGGCCTCACCAAGGGCGTCCACCATCATGTTGGGGGCGTACAGCTCAGTGGCCTTCTGCTCCCTCAGCCATGCCACGAACTCTTCCGGGTCACGTCGGATCTCCTCGGCCGGTATCACGAGGGTCTTGCCGTCCAAGAGGGTCGAGAGGATCTCCTGGGCGGAGACGTCGAAGCTGAGCGCGGTGAACTGAGCGACCCGCGAACCGGCCTCGGCGGGGATGGCGGAAGCGTGCCAGGACATCAGGTTGACCAGCGCGCCACAGGACATCACCACACCCTTGGGACGCCCGGTCGAGCCGGAGGTGTAGATCAGGTACGCGGGATGCTCCGGCAGCAGCGGACCGGTCCGCTCCCCATCGCCCGGAGCATCGGTCGGCAGTGCGCCGAGTTCGGCGACAACCGCAGGGTCGTCCAGCAACAGCGCGGGCCCGGTGGACATGCGCCCGGCGACCTCTGTGGTGGTCAGCGTCAGCGAGGGGACGGCATCGGCCAGCATGAAGGCGATCCGCTCGGCCGGGTACTCCGGATCGATCGGCAGGTAACCCGCGCCCGACTTCAGCACCGCCAGCAGACCGACGATCAGGTCCACCGAGCGAGGCACGGCCAGCCCGACGATGCGCTCGGGACCGATACCGCGACGAATCAGCAGCCGGGCAAGCCGGTTGGCACGCTCGTCGAGCTCCGCGTAAGTCACCTCAGCGCCACCGAAGACCACCGCGACCGAATCAGGATGCTTCGCGACCCGGGCCTGGAACAGCTCCGGCAGCGCCGCCCCGGGCACCTCCTGGACGGTGTCGTTCCACTCCGCCACAACCCGGTGCCGCTCCTCCGCCGACAGCACCTCCACGCCGCTGACCCGCTGGTGCGGTGCCCTGGTGACGGTGTCCAGGACGCGGACGAACCGTTCGGCGAGCGTCTCCACCGTTTCGCGGTCGAACAGGTCGAGGGCGTAGTCGACACCGCCGTGCAGACCGGCCGGACGATTGCTGCTGCGCTTTCCCTTCTCGGTAGGGGCGTTGGTCTCGGCGCGGGAGTCGGTATCGGTATCGGTATCGGTGTTGGTGTTGGTGTTGGTGTTGGTGTTGGTGTGGAAGGTTTCGCTCAGGCTGAAGAACAGGTCGAATTTGGCTGCCGGTTCGCCGGTGGGCAGCGGTTCGGCGTCGATGCCGGGCAGGTCCAGTACCGCCTGGGCAGTGTTCTGCAAGGCGAGCATGACCTGGAACAGCGGGTGCCGGGCCATCGAGCGGGCCGGTGCCAGATCCTCGACCAGCCGCTCGAAGGGCACATCCTGATGCGCGAACGCCGCCAGGCCGTTCTCCCGGACCTGCTCCAACAGGCCGGCGAACGTGGGATCACCGGACAGGTCGGTGCGCATCACCAGCGTGTTGACGAAGAATCCGACCAGGTCGTCCAGCGCCTCGTCGGTGCGTCCGGCGACCGGGGTGCCCACGGGGATGTCGCTGCCCGCGCCCACCCGGGAGAGTAGAACCGCCAGCGCCGCCTGGAGCACCATGAACACCGTCACACCCTGGGCGCGGGCCAGTTCGGCGACCCGGGCATGCACCTCGCCCGGTACATGGACCTCCACCCGGCCCCCGCGATGCGAAGCCACCGCCGGACGCGGCCGGTCGAACGGCAGCACCAGCTCCTGCGGCACCCCGTCCAAAGCCTTGCGCCAGTAGGCCAGTTGCTCGTTCAGCACACTGTCCGGGTCACTCTCCTCACCGAGCAGCTCGCGCTGCCACAGCGTGTAGTCCGCGTACTGCACCTCCAACGGCTCCCAGTCGGGTGCCTGCCCGGTGGCACGGGCCGCGTACGCGACCGACACATCCCGCGCCAGCGGCCCCATCGACCACCCGTCACCGGCAATGTGGTGCACCACCATCACCAGCACACACTCACCCGGCCCCACCCGCAGCAGCCACGCCCGCAACGGAACCTCAGCCGCCAGATCAAACGCATGACCCGCCAGCTCGGCGACCACCCCCGCCAGACCCTCCTCCTCGACGCCGACCACCGGCAGATCAAAAGAGGCAGGCGAGGGAAGGACCCGCTGATACGGCCTGCCCTCATCGGACGCGAAGACCGTCCGCAGCACCTCGTGTCGGCCCACCACATCGCCCAACGCCAACCGCAACGCCTCGACGTCCACATCACCGGTCAGGCGCAGAGCCACGGGAATGTTGTAGGTCGCCGACGGGCCCTCCAACTCCCCCAGGAACCACAAGCGTTGTTGCGCGTACGAGACCGGTAGCGCTCCGGGCCGTGTCATCGCCACCAGCGCGGGACGTGCCGCACCCGAATCCGTCAGCCGCTGCGCGAGTCCGGCCACGGTCGGCGCCTCGAACAGCGCCCGCATCGCAACTTCCACCCCCAGAGCCGTACGGATCCTGTTGGTCAGCTGTACCGCGAGGAGTGAGTGGCCGCCCAGTTCGAAGAAGTTGTCGTCCACGCCGACCGTGGGCAGGCCCAGGACCTCGGCGAACACCGAGCACAGGAGCTCCTCCTGCACCGTGGCCGGCCCCCGGCCGCGGTCCGCCGCCTGGTAGTCCGGAACGGGCAGGGCCCTGCGGTCCAGCTTGCCGTTCACCGTCAGCGGCAGCTCGTCCAGGACCACCAGCGCGGACGGCACCATGTACTCCGGCAGCACACTCCGCAGATGCCTACGTATGACAGCGATGTCCGCACCCTCCGGACCACTCGCCGGGACGAGGTAGCCGACCAGGCGCTTGTCACCCGGACGGTCCTCACACGCCATCACCGCGGCTTGGGCCACGGACGGGTGCGCGGTCAACGCGGCCTCGACCTCACCCAGCTCGATACGGAACCCACGAACCTTCACCTGGTCATCCGCACGGCCCACGAAGTCCAGGACACCGTCCGGTCGCCATTTCGCGAGGTCGCCGGTGCGGTACATCCGCTCGCCCGGGGTGAAGGGGTTGGCGACGAATCGTTGAGCGGTCAGCCCCGGCCGAGCGTGGTAGCCGCGGGCCAGGCTCGCGCCGACGAGGTACAGCTCACCCGCCACCCCCGGTGGAACCGGCCGCAGAGCCGAGTCCAGTACGTAGACCCGGTTGTTGGCTATGGGTGTGCCGATGGGCGGGGTGTCGTGGTCGTGGGCGGACAGTGGGGCCGTGGTGGTGGCGCAGACGGTGGATTCCGTCGGTCCGTAGGCATTGATGAGACTGCGGCTGCCGGCCCAATCGGCAACCAAGTTCTGGTTCAGGGCTTCGCCGGCGGTGATGAGGGTCGTGATCGACGGCAGGCTGTCCGGTTCCAGGAGAGCCAGTGCGGCCGGGGGCAGGGTGGCGTGTGTGACCGAACGCTCCGCGACCAGACGGACGAGCGCCTGGCCCGGCAGCAGATCGTGCGACGCCGCCGACACGAGGCACGCCCCATTGCACAAAGCCATCACCATCTCCCAGACCGCCGCGTCAAAACTCGCCGAGGCGAACTGCAACACCCGGCTACCCGCTGCGATCCCGAACTCCTCCGCCTGCACGGTGGCCAGGCTCGGCAGACCCTGGTGAGTAACGGCCACGCCCTTCGGCCGCCCGGTGGAGCCGGACGTGTAGATGACGTACGCGGGGTGAGCGGGCAGCAGGGCGGTACGGCGCTCGGCGTCCGTGGGATCCGAGTCGTCGAAATCCTCAAGTGCGGTGGTGGTCCCGGGGTCGTCGACGGCCACATGCGGCGGGTGGCCGTCGGTGAGACGGGAGGCCAGATCCGTACTGGTGAGCACCAAGAGGGGCTCGGCATCAGTGAGCATGTAAGTGATGCGGTCGGTTGGGTAGTCGGGGTCGATGGGAAGGTAGGCGCCGCCTGCCTTCGTCACTGCAAGTGAGGCGACGATCAGGTCGATGGAGCGCACCAGCATGACTGCGACCAGCGACTCGGGTCCCACTCCGCGGTCGATCAGCAGCCTGGCGAGGCGGTTGGCGCGGGCGTTGAGTTCCGTATAACTCAGCTCCACGTCCTCGAAGACGAGGGCGGTCGCATCCGGGGTGCGGGCGGCCTGGGCCTGGAACAGTCCCGGCAGCGTCGCGGCAGGCACGTCGCGGGCGGTGTCGTTCCATTCGGCCAGGATCCGGTGCCGCTCCGCGGGACCTAGGACGTCCACCGTGCTGATCCGCTGGTGTGGTGCTGTTTCCAGGGCGGTGACGACACCTTCGGCGGCGGTGTGGACCATGGCGCACAGTGATGCGCCCGAGACGGGTTCGGCGACCTGAACGGTGAGGGTGAAACCGTCACCGGTGTCGTCGACGCTCAGCCCGATCGGGTAGTTCGTCCGCTCCTGGTCGTAGAGCAACTCGATGCCGTCGAGGCGGCTGTCCGTTTCCGGCTCAGAGCTCCTGGAGTGCCGGTAGTTGAAGAGGGAGGTGAACAGCGGGGTGTCCGCCTTGATGCCGCTGGCCTGCCGGGCGAGTTTCAAGGGGGCGTGTTCGTGGACGAGCAGGTCCGCCAGCTGGTTCTGCACCGACCGGACCGTGTCCATCACCTGCGCGCCGTGCGTCCGCACCCGTACCGGCAGGGAGTTGATGAACAGGCCCAGAACGCGGTCCGCACCGCTTCCCGCGGCCATGCGGCCGAACAGGACTGTGCCGAAGACGACGTCGTCCCGGCCCGCGGTGGCCGCCAGAACCCGCGCCCACACCACGTGCAGGACCGTGGCCGGGCTCACGCCCAGCCGGCGGGACTGGTCCCGCAGTCGCCGCGCGAGTTCCGCGTCCATCACGCGACGGGACTCCGTCACGCCGGTGCCGTCGCCGCGGACGTCGAGCAGGCCGAACGGCGCGGTCGGCTCGGTCACGTCCCCCAGCAGGGTGGAGAAGTACCTCTGGTGTTCCTCCTGCGCCACCCGCAGGCGGGCCTGGGCAACGAAGTTCCGGAAGGGCAGAGGAGCAGGCAGGGTGTCCTCGCGGCCCGTGACGAACGAGCGCACCTCCTGCAGCAGCACATCCAGGGTGGTGTGGTCCGAGATCAGGTGATGGGCCTGAACGAGTGCGAGCCACTGACCGGTCACCGGGTTGGTCGCCGTGTATACGCGGATCAGCGGTGCCTGGCCGATGTCCATCGATCCAGGACAGGCGGCCAGCATCCGGCCGGTCACGTCGTCGTCGGGCCCCTCGGGCAGATCGACGCTTTCCACCGGGATCGCGGCACGGCGCACCACCACCTGAACCGGTTCGCGGAGTCCTTCCCACAGGACGGCGGTCCGCAGGATGTCGTGCCGGTCGACGACCTTCTGGAGTGCGTCCACGAATCCGTCGAGCCGCTGCCGGGAATCGAACCCCAGCAGCACCGGCAGCACGTACACATCGGTCCCGTCCCCGGACACATCGGTCCCGTCCCCGGCGTCACCCATCAGGTGGTGGAAGAGGATCCCTTCCTGCAGCGGAGCCAGCGGGTACACATCCGCCACGTTGCCCGCTCCGCCGGGAACCCGGGCCACGATCCGGCCGATCTCCCCGCGAGTCAGATCCGCCAGGGGGAGCATGTCCGGAGAAATGGTCAGGGCATTTTCCGGAATCCGGTTCTCCGGCACCGCCACCTCGGCCCGGCCGTCCGACGCGGCCAGTCCGGCAGCCGTGGGCGCCGCGAACAACGACCGCACGTCGACCGATATCCCCCGAGCACGCAGCAGCTCGACCACGCGCACCGCGAGGAGTGAGTGGCCACCCAGTTCGAAGAAGTTGTCGTCCACGCCGACCGTGGGCAGGCCCAGGACCTCGGCGAACACCGAGCACAGGATTTCTTCCTGCACGGTCGCCGGCGCCCGGCCGCGGTCCGCCGCCTGGTGGTCCGGAGCGGGCAGGGCCCTGCGGTCCAGCTTGCCGTTCGCCGTCAGCGGCAGCTCGTCCAGGACCACCAGCGCGGACGGCACCATGTACTCCGGCAGCATCGCGCCGAGATGGGCGCGGAGCGCAGCGGTGTCGACTCCGCCTGTGTGAGCGGTGGCGGGGACGAGGTAGCCGACCAGGCGCTTGTCGTCGGGGCGGTCCTCACGCACCATCACTGCCGACTGGGCTACGGACGGGTGCACGGTCAGCGCGGCCTCGACCTCACCCAGCTCGATACGGAAACCCCGGATCTTCACCTGGTCATCGGTACGCCCGAGGTATTCGACCTGCCCATCGGCGTTCCAGCGGGCCAGGTCGCCGGTGCGGTACATCCGCTCGCCCGGGGTGAAGGGGTTGGCGACGAAGCGCTGAGCGGTCAGCCCCGGCCGGTCGAGGTAGCCGCGGGCCAGGCCCGCGCCGGAGACGTACAACTCACCCGCAACACCGACCGGCACCGGCCGCAGAGCCGAATCCAGCACGTAGACCCGGGTGTTGGGGACGGGTGTACCGATGGGCGGGGTGGTGGGTTCGTCGGCGGACAGGGGGGCCGTGGTCGTGGCGCAGACAGTGGATTCCGTCGGTCCGTAAGCGTTGATAAGGCGACGGCCGTCGGCCCAATGTGCAACCAGGTTCTGGCCTAGAGCTTCGCCGCCGGTGACAAGGGTCGTGATCGACGGCAGGCTGCCCGGTTCCAGCAGAGCCAGTGCAGCGGGAGGCAGGAGTGCGTGTGTGACCGAGTTCTCCGCGACCAGGCGGACGAGTGCCTGGCCCGGCAGCAGGTCGTGCGACGCTGCCGACACGAGGCAGGCCCCATTGCACAAGGCCATCACCATCTCCCAGACCGCCGCGTCGAAACTCGCCGACGCGAACTGCAACAGCCGGCTACCCGCTGCGATCCCGAACTCCTCCGCCTGCGCGGCAGCCAGGCTCGGCAGCCCTTGGTGAGTCACGGCCACGCCCTTCGGCCGCCCGGTGGAGCCGGAGGTGTAGATGACGTACGCGGGGTGAGCGGGCAGCAGAACGGTACGGCGCTCGGTGTCGGTGGGGTCGGTGTCGTCGAGGTCTTCGAGTGCGATGGTGGTCCGGGGGTCGTCGACGGCCACATGCGGCGGGTGGCCGTCGGTGAGACGGGAGGCCACGTCCGTGCTGGTGAGCACCAGGAGGGGCTCGGCATCGGTGAGCATGTAAGTGATGCGGTCGGCTGGGTAGTCGGGGTCGATGGGAAGGTAGGCGCCGCCTGCCTTCGTCACCGCGAGGAAGGCGATGACGAGGTCGGCCGAGCGGTGCACCATGACCGCGACCAGAGACTCCGGTCCCACTCCGCGATCGATCAGCAGGCGGGCGAGGCGGTTGGCCCGCTCGTTGAGCTCGGCGTAGGTCATCTCGGCGTCGGCGAAGACCACGGCGGTCGCGTCGGGGGTGCGGGCGGCCTGGGCCTGAAACAGTTCGGGCAGCGTCGCCGCGGGCACGTCGCGGGCGGTGTCGTTCCACTCGACCAGGATCCGCTCCCGCTCCGCCGGGTCCAGTACCTCGATCGCGTCGATGTGCTGGTGGGGGTTGGCGGTGACTGTGTCCAGGACGCGGACGAACCGTTCGGCAAGCGTCTCCACCGTCTCGCGGTCGAACAGGTCGAGGGCGTAGTCGATACCGCCGTGCAGACCGGCCGGGCGATTGCCGCTGCCGGTACCCGTCTCGGCACGGGTGTCGGTGCTGGTGTCGGTGTCCGTATCGGTGTCTGTGTCGGTGTCGGTGTAGAAGGTCTCGGCCAGGGCGAAGGACAGGTCGAATTTTGCTGCCGGTTCGCCGGTGGGCAGAGGTTCGGCGTCGATCCCGGGCAGGTCCAGTACCGCCTGGGCAGTGTTCTGCAAGGCGAGCATGACCTGGAACAGCGGGTGCCGGGCCATCGAGCGGGCCGGTGCCAGATCCTCGACCAGCCGCTCGAAGGGCACATCCTGATGCGCGAACGCCGCCAGACCCTTCTCCCGAACCTGCTCCAACAGACCGACGAACGTGGGATCACCCGACAGATCGGTACGCATCACCAACGTATTGACGAAGAACCCGACCAGGTCGTCCAACGCCTCGTCAGTACGCCCGGCAACAGGGACACCCACCGGGATGTCACGGCCCGCGCCCACCCGGGACAACAGCACCGCCAGCGCCGCCTGCACCACCATGAACACCGTCACACCCTGAGCACGGGCCAGCTCGACCACCCGGGCATGCACCTCGGCCGGCACACGGACCTCCACCCGGCCCCCGCGATGCGAAGCCACCGCCGGACGCGGCCGGTCGAACGGCAGCACCAACTCCTGCGGCACCCCGTCCAAAGCCTTGCGCCAGTAAGCCAGTTGCTCGTTCAGCAGGCTGTCCGGGTCGCCCTCATCACCGAGCAGCTCGCGCTGCCACAGCGAGTAGTCCGCGTACTGCACCGACAACGTTGCCCAGTCCGGGGTCCGGCCGGTGGACCGAGCCGTATAGGCAGCTGACAGATCACGCGCCAGCGGGGCCAGGGACCATCCGTCACCCGCAATGTGGTGCACCACCATCGCCAGCACATGCTCGCCAGGACCGGCCTCGAACAGCCGGGCCCGCAACGGGATCTCGGCCGCGAGATCAAAGCAACGACCCGCGACCTCGCCGATCGCCGACTCCAGGTCGGACACCTGCTCGACCGCAAGGGACACCGAGGCTTCCTCGGCCGAAAGGATGCGCTGATAGGGCTGCCCATCCACCGTGGCGAACACCGTCCGCAACACCTCATGCCGGCCCACCACATCGCCCAACGCCAACCGCAATGCCTCGACGTCCACATCACCGGTCAACCGCAGCGCCACAGGAATGTTGTACGTCGCCGACGGACCCTCCAACTCCCCCAGAAACCACAACCGCTGCTGCGCGAACGAGACCGGCAGCCGCTCAAATCGCTCCACCCGTACCAGCGGCTGACGCCTCACGCCGGAGGACGTCAACCGGCCCGCCAGAGCAGCCGGAGTGGGCGCCTCGAACAGCACCCGGATCGGCACCTCCGCCCCGAAGACCGACCGAATACGGCTCACCAACCGGGTCGCCAACAGCGAATGACCGCCCAGCTCAAAGAAGTTGTCCTCCACCCCGACCGTGGGCAGACCCAAAACCTCGGCGAACACCGTGCACAGGAGCTCCTCGTGCACTGTGGCCGGCCCCCGCCCGCTGTCGGCCGCCAGGTAGTCCGGAGCAGGCAGCGCCTTACGGTCCAACTTGCCGTTCACCGTCAACGGCAGCTCGTCCAGCACCACCAACGCCGACGGCACCATGTACTCCGGCAACACCTCGCCAAGACGAGCGCGCAGCGCGGCAAGCTCCGTGTTGTCGTGACTGCCGCCGTTGCCGCTCGCCGGGACGAGGTAGCCGACCAGGCGCTTGTCGCCGGGGCCGTCCTCGCGCACCACCACCGCCGACTGGGCCACGGACGGGTGCGCGGTCAACGCGGCCTCGACCTCACCCAGCTCGATACGGAAACCCCGGATCTTCACCTGGTCATCGGTACGCCCGAGATACTCCAACTGCCCGTCGACGTTCCACCGGGCCAGGTCGCCAGTGCGGTACATCCGCTCACCCGGAGAGAACGGGTTCGCCACGAACCGCTCCGCCGTCAACCCCGGCCGGTCGAGATAGCCACGCGCCAGCTGAACACCGGCCAGGTACAACTCACCCGCCACCCCCGGCGGGACCGGCCGCAACGCCGCGTCCAGTACGAAGACCCTCATGTTCGGAACGGAACGGCCGATGGGGACGCCGCCGCCCAGTACATCCGCGTCCCCGGGACGGATGGTGAAGGTGACACATCCGACGGCCGCCTCGGTCGGACCGTACTCATTCGTGATCAGGACGTCAGGGTGCGCGGACCGCCAGCGTGTGAGCTGCTCGCCTGTAAGGCTTTCGCCGCCGACGACGAGGTCTCCCCGGGTGAAGGATCCGGCGGGCTCTTCGGACAGAAGGCCCAGGTGGCTCGGCGTCACCTTCAGGAAGGTGGGCGCCGGTTCAGCGGGAATCCCATCCTGGATGTCCGCGATGTGCAGGGCGCCGCCCGAGATCAGCGTGCCGTACAACGGTGTAACGGTCAGGTCGAACGCGGCCGACGAATGCAGCATGGTCCGACCACTCAACCCGGGGTACGCGCTGATGGCCCAGTTGAGGTAGGAGGAGACTGCCGCGTGGCTCACCACGACGCCCTTGGGGCGGCCCGTGGAGCCGGAGGTGTAGATCACGTAGGCGGGGTGGGCGGGCAGAAGCGCCGCTCCTCGCTCGTGGTGCGTGAGGTTCTCCCCGGCCATGTTGGACAGGGCCGCCATGGTGTCCGGAGCATCCGTCACGATGCGTGTCACACCGTCATCCGCTGCGTCTGTCATGGCCTGGTGTGTGACCAGCACTGTGGCCTGGGCGTCTTGGAGCATGTAGGTGATGCGGTCGACGGGGTACGCCGGGTCGATCGGGACGTACGCGGCTCCGGTCTTGACCACCGCGAGGAGCGCGACGACGAGGTCGGCGGAGCGGTCCATCATCACGGCCACGCGTTCTTCCGGCCGGGCGCCTCTGTCCACGAGGACGCGGGCCAGCCGGTTGGCCCGCACGTTCAACTCCGCGTAGGTCACCTCGGTGCCGTCGAAGACCACCGCGGTCGCAGCGGGGGTGCGCGTGACCTGGGCTTCGAACAGTTCGACCAGCGTGGACTGCGGAACATCGTGGGTGGTGTCGTTCCACCCGGACAGGCCGGACAAGCCGGTCAGGCCGGAGAGGACCAGCTCGCGCTCCGCCGTGTCCAGGACATCGACGCGGCTGACCGGCACCGACGGATCCGCGGTCACTGTCTCCAGGACCATGAGCAAACGCCGTGCGATCGCCTCGACACTCGCGGGATCGAACAGGTCGGTGGCGTAGATGATCAGCCCGGTCAGACCCGCCGGGGTGCCGCCGTCGGTGATCTGCTCGGCGATCTGGAAGTCCAGGTCGAACTTGGCGGGCAGGACGCCCGCAGGCAGTGCCTCAATGTTCAGCCCGGGCAGGTCGAGACGGGCCTCGGCGGTGTTCTGCAGGGTGAGCATGACTTGGAAGAGGGGGTGGCGGGCCATCGAGCGGGCCGGTGCGAGGTCCTCGACCAGCCGCTCGAACGGCACGTCCTGGTGCGTGTAGGCGCCGAGGTCCGCTTCCCGTGTTCTGGCCAGCAGTTGCAGGAAGGTCGGATCCCCGGACAGGTCCGAGCGCAGGACGAGGGTGTTGACGAAGAACCCCACCAGGTCGTCCAGTGCCTCGTCGGTGCGGCCCGCGATCGGGGTACCGACCGGAATGTCATCTCCGGCTCCGAGCCGGTGCAGCAGGACGGCCAACGCCGCCTGCACCACCATGAACACCGTCACACCCTGCGCTCTGGCCAGCTCCACCAGGGCGCCGTGGATGTCGGCGCCAATGGTCAGCTCCACGCTTCCGCCCTGGTGGGAGGAGATCGTCGGGCGTGGCCGGTCGAACGGCAGCGTCAGTTCCTGGGGCAGGTCGGCCAGCGCCTCACGCCAGTAACCGAGTTGCCGGGCCAGCACACTGGCCGCGTCGGCCTCCTCGCCCAGCAGTTGACGCTGCCACAGCGAGTAGTCCGCGTACTGCACCGACAACGTTGCCCACTCCGGGATCCGGCCGGTGGACCGAGCCGAATAAGCAGCTGACAAATCACGCGCCAGCGGGGCCAGAGACCATCCGTCACCCGCAATGTGGTGCACCACCATCGCTAGCACATGCTCGTCAGGACCGGCTTCGAACAGCCGGGCCCTCAACGGGATCTCGGTGGCGAGATCGAAGCAATGACCCGCGACCTCGCCGATCGCCGACTCCAGGTCGGTCACCTGCTCGACCTCAAGGGACACCGAGGCCTCTTCGGCCGAAAGGATGCGCTGATAGGGCTGTCCGTCCACCGTGGCGAACACCGTCCGCAGCACCTCGTGCCGACCCACCACATCGCCCAGAGCAGCTTCCAGGGCGTCGACATCCAGCGGCCCGGTCAGTCGCAGGGCGAAGGGGATGTTGTACGTCGCCGACGGGCCCTCCAACTCCCCCAGAAACCACAACCGCTGCTGCGCGAACGAGACCGGCAGCCGCTCAAATCGCTCCACCCGTACTAGCGGCTGCCGCCTCGCATCGGACGACGTCAGCCGGCCCGCCAGGCCAGCCGGGGTGGGCGCCTCGAACAACACCCGGATCGGCACCTCCGCCCCAAACACCGACCGGATACGACTCACGAGCCGGGTCGCCAACAGCGAATGACCGCCCAGCTCGAAGAAGTTGTCCCCCACTCCGACCTGAGGCACGCCCAGGACCTCGGCGAACACCGTGCACAGGAGCTCCTCCTGCACCGTCGACGGCCCCCGACCACGATCGGCCGCCAGGTAGTCCGGAGCAGGCAGCGCCTTACGGTCCAACTTGCCGTTCACCGTCAACGGCAGCTCATCCAGCACCACCAACGCCGACGGCACCATGTACTCCGGCAACACACCCCGCAGATGCCTACGCACTACGGCGGTATCCAGACCCTCCGGACCACTCGCCGGGACGAGGTAGCCGACCAGGCGCTTGTCACCCGGACGGTCCTCACGCACGACCACCGCCGCCTGAGCCACGGACGAGTGCGCGGTCAGCGCGGCCTCGACCTCACCCAGCTCGATCCGGAACCCACGAACCTTCACCTGGTCATCGGTACGGCCGAGGTACTCGACCTGCCCGTCGGCGCTCCACCGGGCCAGGTCGCCGGTGCGGTACATCCGCTCACCCGGAGAGAACGGGTTCGCCACGAACCGCTCCGCCGTCAACCCCGGCCGGTCGAGATAGCCACGCGCCAACTGGACCCCGGCCAGGTACAACTCACCCGCGACACCCACCGGCACGGGCCGCAACGCCGCGTCCAGTACATAGACCTGCGTGTTCCACACCGGGCGGCCGATGGGGACACTGCTCCTGCTGGTGTCACTGTCGTACGTCCACGCGGTGACCTCGACCGACGCCTCGGTAGGACCGTAGAGATTGTGAAGCGGAACGTCCAGTACGTTCCGCAGCTGTCCGGCGACGTCGCCGGGGAGCGCTTCGCCGCTGCAGAACACGGCTCGCAGGTCGGTACAGGCGGCGGCAGCCGGTTCGCGGAGGAAGACCTGCAGCAGGGACGGGACGAAGTGCGCGATCGTGACACGTTCGCGTTGGATCAGCTCGGCCAGGTACCCGGGGTCGCGGTGGCCCGAGGGCTTGGCGACCACCAACGTCGCACCCTGGAGCAGCGGCCAGAAGAACTCCCGTACCGACACGTCGAAACCGAAGGGCGTCTTCTGCAACACCCGTTCCGAGGCAGTCAAGTTGTACGTTCCCTGCAGCCACGTAAGCCAGTTGACGATCCCCGCGTGGGGTACGGCCACGCCCTTCGGCCGCCCGGTGGAGCCGGAGGTGTAGATGACGTAGGCGGGGTGGGCGGGCAGCAGGGTGGTGCGGCGCTCGGTGTCGGTGGGGTCGGTGTCGTCGAAATCCCCGAGTAGGGCAGTGGTGCTGGGATCGTCGACGGCCACATGGGGCGGGTGGCTGTCGGTGAGGCGGGAGGCCAGGTCCGTGCTGGTGAGTACCAGGAGGGGCCGGGCGTCGGTGAGGAGGTAGGTGATCCGCTCAGCGGGGTAGTCCGGGTCAACGGGTACGTACGCCCCGCCGGCCTTGACCACGGCGAGGAGGGCTACCACCAGGTCGACGGAGCGGTGCATCATCACCGCGATCAGCGATTCGGGTCCCGCGCCCCGGTCGATCAGTAATCGGGCGAGACGGTTGGCCCGTGCGTTGAGGTCCGCATAGGTCACCTCGACACCCTCGAAGACCACCGCGACCGCGTCCGGGGTGCGGGCGGCCTGGGTCTGGAACAGCTCCGGCAGTGTCGTCGCGGACACCTCCCGGGCGGTGTCGTTCCAGTCCTGGAGAACCAGACGCTGTTCGGAGCGGCTCATCAACGTGATCTGGTGGATGCGTTCCTCCGCAGCGGAACGCGCCATCCAGTTCATCACGTCGAGGAATTTCGCGGCATGCTCTTGCACTGCTCCGCGGCTGTAAAGGTCGGGATTGGCGTCCACAACCACGGACATGCTTCCGTCGGACGACCTGTCGTACACGGAAATCGACAGGTCGTTGAAGTTTATGCCGCCGAGCCCGTGCGCACTGCTGGGGGCGTCACCAAATTTCAAATCGTAGTCAAAGGAGACGATATTGACCAGTAGGGGGTAGAGTCCGTCGCGCCCCACGAGCTTCAGGTCTCTGAGTATGTCCTCGTAGCGGTATCGCTGATGCCGCAAGGCGTCTCGCACTCCGCGAGACACCTGCTTCACGAGTTCCCTCACCGTGGCCTTCGGCTGCACGGTGAGGCGCAGAGGAACGATATTCGCCGTCATTCCGGGGATGTCCCGCAGCGCGGTTTTTCTGCCCATTACGGGGACCCCGAGAATGATGTCCTCTTGTCCCGTTGCGCGATGCAGGTAGGCGGCGCTCGCAGCTAGGGCCAGACCCGAGAGGCTCGTTCCCAGCCGACGGGCGGAGCTTCTGAGTTCCGCAGCGGCGTCGGGTGGGATGTGGAGCGTATGCCGTGTCAGTTCATGGGGTGTGGTGGAAGGTTCCTGGCCGCTCAAGCTGACCGTTTGAGGGCGATCGGAAAGACGCTCCGTCCAGTACTGCCGGTCCAGTTCGAATTCTGCGGACGCCCGGTAGTCGGCATCGGCGTCCATCAGTACGGAACTTGAGGGAGGCGCACTGTCCGCGAGGGGTTCGCCGGCCGACAGTGCCGTGTAGACCGCAGCCACTCGGGAGGCTATCCGGGGTCCCGCGAGTCCGTCCGCGATGATGTGGTGTATTCGCTGGTACCAGAAGAAGAGATCTTCGTCCACCTTGAAGATGGCCTGGGTGAAGAGTTCACCGACCTGGAGATCCACCGGGCGTCGCATGTCCGCCCGCATCCAACTCTCCGCGCTGGAACGGGGGTCCTCCTCGCCGCTCACGTCGATCACGTCGATCACATGAAACAGCCAATCGCTCCGCAGGCCAAAATATTGCCGCGGAACTTCGTCAGCACCTCCCTCAAAGCGCAGAGCAAAACCGTCGACTTCCAGGACGACCCTTCGCACAGCCGCCTCGAATAAGCTCGTGTCCACCTTTCCGCGAATCTCTATGTATTCACCCATGTTATAGATCGGATTATCCGGATTCAGCTGCTGCGCATGCCATAAGCCAAGCTGTCCAGCCATCAGCTCACGACGGCCGCCATGCGATCCAGACATCTCCACACCTCGGTCAACGCTCGCGCTCCACGCCAGGAGCAATCAAATTAAGCAATTTGTCAGCAATGTTGATCCACTTCACCTTCTCAAGCCGAACTGGACACTGTCAATCTTCCTGGCGCAGCCGAGTCGAAAGCAGCGGCGAGCCGGTGTGTATTGGAATGAAAATGCTCGCACACTCGGCACACGTCATCCGCTGCCACGTTGTTGATTTTCACGATTCGGGCTTCGCCGTTGCGAAGTTCGCAACCCGCCATCATCACGATCTCCAATGCAAGGCAGTCCCCCGCGACAGCCAAAGCCTGCTTCACGTGGATCAGGTCCAGAACGCTCCGTATACAATCCGTTTCAGCGCTGGGTGACCGAATACTCGACAGGCGAGCACGTCAAGAAATGCGGGTACCGGGTCGGCCCGGCACAGCCGCAGTTATCAGCATCACGCCCGGACGCCGCCGCGCCCAATGCTGACCGTTTGCTGGCCCAAACGGCCCGAACACGCCTCTGAACTGTGCAAATGCCCAAACGTCAGATCTTGGACTTGAGCATGGTGCGCAGCACGAGGCGTTGCTCCTGTGACGAGAGGGGCGCGTCCCGGGTGCGGGTACGCGCACGACGCCGTCGGGGTACGACGGCGTCGTGCGCGGTACCTATGCCACCGCCTCCTCCGCCACAGCGATCTCAGTCACCCCGTCCTTGGTCGCGCCGGCCCCGGTCACGGCGTCCTCGGTCCCGTCGGTCCGTGCCGGTTTCTCGAACTGCGTCCGGTACAGCTCCGCGTACCGTCCGTTCGCCTTGAGGAGTTCCTCGTGGGTGCCGCGTTCCACGATGCGGCCGGCCTCGACGACGAGGATCTGGTCGGCGGCCCGTACCGTCGAGAGGCGGTGGGCGATGACGAGTGCGGTGCGGCCTTGGAGGGCCTCGGCGAGTGCCTCCTGAACGGCGGCCTCGGAGGTGTTGTCCAGGTGGGCCGTCGCCTCGTCGAGGACGACCACCCGCTGGCGGGCCAGCAGCAGCCGGGCGATGGTCATGCGCTGGCGTTCGCCGCCGGAGAGGCGGTAGCCGCGCTCGCCGACGACCGTGTCGAGGCCGTCGGGCAGGGAGTTCACGAGGTCGTCGAGGCGGGCCCGGCGCAGGACGTCCCAGAGTTCCTCCTCGTCGGCGTCGGGACGGGCGAGGAGCAGGTTGGCGCGGACCGAGTCGTGGAAGAGGTGGCCGTCCTGGGTGACCATGCCGAGGGTGGCCCGCATCGACTCGGCGCTCAGGTCACGGACGTCGACGCCGCCGATGCGTACGGTGCCCTCGTCGGTGTCGTACAGCCGTGGCAGCAGTGCGGCGACCGTGGACTTGCCCGCCCCGGACGAGCCGACGAGGGCGACGGTCTGGCCGGGTTCGGCTCGGAATGAGATGCCGTGCAGGACCTCGGCGCCGCCACGGGTGTCGAGTGCGGCGACCTCCTCCAAGGAGGCGAGGGAGACCTTGTCTGCCGACGGGTAGGCGAAGCGGACGTCGGTGAACTCGACGGAGGCCGGGCCGTCGGGGACCGCGCGGGCGTCCGGCTTCTCGTCGATCAGCGGCTTCAGGTCGAGGACCTCGAAGACCCGCTCGAAACTGACCAGGGCGCTCATGACCTCGACGCGGGCGCCGGCGAGGGAGGTCAGCGGCGCGTACAGGCGGGTGAGGAGCAGGGCCAGGGAGACGACCGCGCCCGGTTCCAGGCTGCCGCGCAGGGCGTACCAGCCGCCGAGTCCGTAGACGAGGGCGAGCGCGAGGGCGGAGACGAGGGTCAGGGCCGTGATGAACGCGGTCTGCGCCATCGCCGTGCGCACCCCGATGTCCCGCACCCGCCGGGCGCGCACCGCGAACTCCGCGGACTCCTGGCCCGGCCGGCCGAAGAGCTTGATCAGGGTGGCGCCGGGCGCGGAGAAGCGCTCGGTCATCCGGGTGCCCATGGACGCGTTGAGGTCGGCCGCCTCGCGCTGGAGTTTCGCCATCCGGCTGCCCATCCGGCGGGCGGGCACGACGAACACCGGGAGCAGTACGAGCGCGAGCAGGGTGATCTGCCAGGACAGGGTGAGCATCACGGCGAGGGTGAGCAGCAGGGTCACGAGATTGCTCACCACTCCGGAGAGCGTGTTGCTGAACGCCCGCTGGGCGCCGATCACGTCGTTGTTGAGTCGACTGACGAGCGCGCCCGTACGAGTGCGTGTGAAGAACGCGACCGGCATGCGCTGTACATGATCGAAGACCGCAGTCCGCAGATCCAGGATGAGTCCCTCGCCGAGGTTCGCCGAGAGCCAGCGGCCCACCAGTCCGATCGCCGCCTCCGCGAACGCGATCAGGGCGATGAGCAGGGCGAGTCGCACGACCGTGCTCTCGTCGCCGCCGGACACGATCGCGTCCACGACGCGTCCGGCGAGGACCGGGGTGGCCACGGCGAGCAGTGCCGTCACCACACTGAGCACCACGAACTGCGCGATTCGGCGGCGGTGCGGGCGGGCGAATCCGGCGATGCGACGCAGGGTCGCCCGGGCGAAGGGGCGGCGTTCCTGCTCGGCGTTCATGACGCTGTGGAGCTGCGTCCAGGCTGTGGTCTCCATACTCATGAGACCGACCGTAGAACCTGAAGCAATCTTGAGGTCAAGGGGCGATCGATGACATTGACTGAGCCCACTCCCCTCAGCGGGACAGTGGATCCCACCGAGACAGCCGCGCTCACCGGCACCAAGTCCCTCACCGGGCCCGGCGACCCTCTGACGTGCCCGGCGTGTCAGCCGCTGTCCCCGTGCCCGCAACCCCACGTTGGTGCGGTGTGGAAACCCTCTCCCGATGTGACGGTCGAACGCTTTCCCCAGGGCTTCGCCAGACGCCTTCCTGTCCGGCAGATCCTGTGCCTCCTCCCGCTCGCCCTCGTGGCCGTGGTGGCGGTGCAGCACCGGTCCGTGCTCGCTGAGGGCTTCGGGCATCTGGCGTCGGCGAAGTGGCCGTGGCTGCTGGCCGCGGTCGCCGCGACCTGTCTGACCTGGGTGGCTGCCGCCGTCACCCGGCAGGGCGCGCTCGTCGAACGGCTGCCCAAACGGCGGTTGCTGGCCACGCAGTTCGCTGCTGGCGCCGCCAACCATCTGCTGCCGACGGGCCTCGGCGCGAGTGCCGTCAATCTGCGGTTCATGACGGTGTGCGGGGTTCCGCTTGCCCGTTCGTCGTCCGCGCTCGCGCTCTACCTGCTGGCGGAGTCCATCGCCCGGGTCGGGCTGCTGCTGGCCCTGTTGATCGCCTTCCCCGACGCCCTGCGGGTCGGCGCGCTCCTGCCGGACGGCGCGGTCGGCCCGCTGCTGCTCGTCGTCGGAGCGGTGGTGTGCGTCGCGGTGACGGTGCTTCTGCTCGTACGACGGGTGCGTACCGTCGTGTTCACGTTCCTGCGGACCGCACTGGGCGAGGCCCGGTCCGTGCACACGCGGCCGGCCCGGGCGCTCGCCTTGTGGGGCGGCTCGCTCTCCTTCCCGATGTTCCAGGCCGCCGGACTGGCCGCGGTGGGGCAGGCGCTTGGGCTGCCCGTGCCGCCGCTGCACATGGCGCTCGCGTATCTGGCGGCCACGGTGGCCGTCGCCCTGGTGCCGACGCCGGGCGGGATCGGCTCGGTGGAGGCCGCGCTGATCCTGGCGCTGGTGGCGGCGGGCGGTCCGGTGGCCGTGGCGACGGCGGTGGTGCTCGCCTACCGCATCATCACGGTGTGGCTGCCGCTGTTGCCGGGGGCGCTGACGCTCGGCGCGCTCGTGCGGCTGAAGATGATCTGAGCGCGTGGGCCGCCGGGCCCTCCCGAAAGCACTCTTCTCATTCCGCCCGGAAGTTGACGGGGGTGGGTGGCGAAGACGACCGACGCCGACGGCCAACGGCTGACGACCGACGGGGACGGCTGGCGGCAACGGCCCGGCGAGGACGACTCGCGGGGACGGTTGACGCGGACGGCCTGAACTCGTCGGTGTGACTCGGGAGTAACCTGCTGGCGTCGCCACACCAGGTCGCCACACGAAGGGGTCCGAGCGATGCCGGTCCGGATCGAGCGCCAGGAACACGTCACCACCGTCGTCCTCTCCCGCCCCGAGGTCCGCAACGCGGTGGACGGGCCCACGGCGGCCGACCTCGCCGACGCGTTCCGCGCGTTCGAGAGCGACGAGACGGCCCGGGTGGCCGTGCTGTGGGGCGAGGGCGGCACCTTCTGCGCGGGCGCGGACCTCAAGGCGCTCGGCACGGAACGCGGCAACCATGTGACGGAGGACGGCGACGGCCCGATGGGCCCCACGCGGATGCGGCTGTCGAAGCCGGTGATCGCCGCGGTCGCGGGCCACGCCGTGGCGGGAGGTCTGGAGCTGGCCCTCTGGTGCGATCTGCGGGTCGCCGAGGAGGACGCGGTCTTCGGGGTGTTCTGCCGCCGCTGGGGCGTGCCTCTCATCGACGGCGGCACGGTTCGGCTCCCCCGTCTCATCGGCACCAGCCGCGCGATGGACATGATCCTCACCGGCCGCCCGGTGGCGGCTCCCGAGGCGTACGAGATGGGCCTCGCGAACCGGGTCGTCCCGCCGGGCCGGGCACGTGCGGAGGCGGAGGCGCTGGCCGCGTCGATCGCCCGCTTCCCGCAGGCCTGTCTCCGCGGCGACCGCGCCTCCGTCCTCGACCAGGAGGGGGTGAAAGAGCGCGCCGCCATGCGGGGTGAATTCCGTCACGGGACAGGTGTGTTGGAGGAGAGCCTTGAGGGGGCGGCAAGGTTCTCGGCGGGGGCGGGGCGGCACGGTTCGTTCGGCGAGATCTGAGCGTTCCCGACGACGTATCCAGGCCAAGTTGGGGCGGAATCCTCAAGGGGGCATGGGGATGTCCGTCGGGCCGGAAGTCGAGGGTGCCTCGGCGCTCGGACGAGGCGGGGATGACGCCAACATGCCTACGGGCATGGGGAGTTGGCGGCGATGCTGGTGGGAGATGGCCTGACCCGAGCGGTCCTGGCGCGGAACACCTGTGCGCATGTAGCAAGATGAGCGAACCCGCCGGTCAACGACTTGACGTTCCCGGCGGGGTCGTACATCCAGGAATCGAGCAGCAGGTGGCAACAAGGTGACGACACATCACATACCGGGCGCGAACGCCCTTCGCGGCACGTCGGGAGGCAGTTGGTGAACCGGGACCTCACTGTGCACGACTGGATCGTCGCGGGTGTCTGGTTGGCCGTCGGGCTCGCGGCGGGCGTCCTGCTGCGCCTCCTCCTGCGCTGGCTGGGCAAGCACGCGACCCGCACGAGCTGGAGCGGCGACGACGTCCTCGTCGACGCGCTGCGCGCGCTGATACCGGTCGCGGCCCTCACGGGCGGCATCGCGGCCGCCGCGGCGGCGCTGCCGCTGACCGGCAAGGTCAATCACACCGTCAACCAGATCCTGACGGTCCTGCTCATCCTCGCCGCCACCATCACGGCGGCACGCGTGGTCGCGGGCCTGGTGCGGGCCGTCACCCATTCCCGCTCCGGGGTCGCCGGATCGGCCTCGATCTTCGTCAACATCACGCGCGTCGTCGTCCTGGCCATGGGCTGCCTGATCGTCCTGCAGACCCTGGGCATCTCCATCGCCCCGCTGCTCACGGCCCTCGGCGTCGGCGGTCTCGCGGTCGCCCTGGCCCTCCAGGACACCCTCGCCAACCTCTTCGCGGGCATCCACATCCTCGCCTCGAAGACGATCCAGCCCGGCGACTACATCCGTCTCACCAGCGGGGAGGAGGGGTACGTCGTCGACATCAACTGGCGCAACACCGTCGTACGCAACCTCTCCAACAACCTCGTGATCATCCCGAACGCCCAGCTCTCCAGCACCAACATGACCAACTTCAGCCGTCCGGAACAGGAGATGACGCTCACCGTGCAGGTCGGCGTCGGCTACGACAGCGACCTCGACCATGTCGAGCGCGTCACCTCCGAGGTCGTCACCGAGGTCATGACGGAGATCGAGGGGGCGGTTCCGGAGCACGAACCCGCCATCCGCTTCCACACGTTCGGGGACTCGCGGATCAGCTTCACCGTCATCCTGGGTGTCGGGGAGTTCAGCGACCAGTACCGGATCAAGCACGAGTTCGTGAAGCGGCTGCACAAGCGGTACCACGTGGAGGGCATCCGCATTCCCGCTCCCGCGCGGACCGTCGCCCTCCAGCAGAACGGCGTGGCGATTCCGCCTCAGCGCGACGGATCCCTGTCGATCCCGTAGAACATCGGGGTGGGGCGGTCCGCGAAGGCCGCCCCCATCGGGCCGGTCGGGCGTCCTGTGCCGGGCCGGTCGGCGAGTGAGCGGGGAGACTTGAGCGTATGACGGTGATCGGTGTCGACATCGGTACGTCCAGCAGCAAGGGCGTGCTGGTGGACGAGGGCGGAACCGTCCTCGCGACGGCTGTCCGCCCGCACACGGTCGACCGTCCGCACCCCGGGCACGTCGAGATGGACGCACGCGTGTGGTGGGACGAGCTCGCCTCCATCACCCGGGAGTTGCTGAAATCCGCACCGAACGGCACCTCCGTCACCGCGGTCGGCGTCAGCGGTATGGGCCCGTGCGTGGCCCTCACCGACGGGACGGACACACCGCTGCGCCCGGCGATCCTGTACGGCGTCGACACCCGGGCCACCGAGCAGATCGCCCGCCTGGACGACGAGTTGGGCCGCGACGCCGTACTGCGGCGCTGCGGGTCGCTGCTCTCCACCCAGGCCGTCGGCCCCAAGATCGCCTGGCTGGCGGAGCACGAACCCGACGTGGTCGCCCGGGCCCGGCGGCTCCACATGCCCAGCTCGTACCTGGTGGTCCGGCTCACCGGGACCTACGTGCTCGACCACCACTCGGCGAGCCAGGCCGTCCCGCTGTACGACTCCGTGGCCCAGGAGTGGTACGAGCCGTGGACCCGGCACATCGCGCCCTGGCTCGAACTCCCCCGGCTGCTCTGGCCCGGAGACATCGCCGGGCAGGTCACGGCGGAGGCCGCGGACGCCACCGGTCTGCCCGCCGGGATCCCGGTGATCGCCGGCACGATCGACGCCTGGTCGGAGGCGCTGAGTGTGGGGGCACAGCACACCGGTGACCTGATGCTCATGTACGGCAGCACCATGTTCCTGATCAACACCCTGTCCGAGCGTCTGCTGGTTCCCCAACTGTGGAGCACCGTCGGGGCGTTGCCCGGAACGCGCAGTCTCGCGGGCGGCATGGCCACCTCCGGCATGATCACCGACTGGCTGCGGGAGCTGTTCGGCACGCCCGAGCACAGCGAGCTGCTCGCCGGGGCGGAGGCGTCCGGTCCCGGTGCGCGCGGGCTGCTGATGCTGCCGTACTTCGCGGGCGAACGGACACCGGTGGCCGACCCGCACGCCCGCGGGGTGATCGCCGGGCTGACGGTGGAGCACACCCGCGGCGACCTCTACCGTGCCGCCCTGGAGGCGACAGCTTTCGGCGTACGGCACAACGTCGAGGCGATGCGCGCCGCCGGCGCGGACATCCGCCGTGTCGTCGCCGTGGGCGGAGGCACCCGGGGCGGCCTGTGGACCCGGATCGTCTCGTCCGTGACCGGCCTGGAGCAGGAGATCAGAACCGTCACGCTCGGGGCGAGCTACGGCGCGGCGTTCCTCGCGGCGAGCGCGGTCGGCGGCCCGCTCATCGACGAGTGGAACCCCGTGCGCGAACGCGTCGCCCCGGACCTTCAACTGCGCTCCGACTACGACGAGTTGTACGCGCTGTACCTCCGGCTCTACCCGGCGACACGGGACATCTCCCATGAACTGGCCGCACGGCAACGGGGCTAGACCGAGGCGACCCGCGCCCCGGCCTCACCCACAAGACCGCTGGTGGCTCAGTTGCTCATGACTCCTCCTGGAGCACCTTCACGTCCCACGCCCCGAGCGGGATCGCCTCGTCCGGCGCGTACGACGTCCCCGTGAGCGCGTCGCGTACCGGCGTCGGCAGTGCGACCTCCACCGGCTCCCACGACCAGTTGTGCAGGAACCGGACCCGACGGCCGTCGCGCGCGGTCGCCCTCGTCGACGTGACGCTCGGGTGGGCCGGACTCGGGAGGCCGGCCGGGGCGGCCCAGCGGAGGAGGGCCCTGGCGAACTCCGGGTCGGGCACGGTGCCGACGTAGGTGACGCGTCCGGCGCCGTGCGCGTGGGTCGTGGCCGCGGGCCAGCGGCCGAAGTGCGGGTGGTCGTACGTGGCCAGGGTGTCCGCACCCCTGGGCCGCAGGCCGTCCACCCAGTGGAGGGCACGCGCCTCCTCCGACAGCGGAAGGGAATCCGTGCCGTGGACGCCGAGTCCAGACCCCAGATTGCTGAACTCGTCGTACGTGACTCCGGCGGCCTCGGCCAGCCGGGCGGGCTGTTCCTCCGTACGGGCCCGCGCCTCGTGGTCCGCGTACGCCGTGCGCGGGCCCAGGACCAGATGGCCACCGGTCTCGGCGTAGGCGAGGAGGCGGTCGAGGGTGGCGTCGTCGGCCGCGTAGAAGGCGGGGACGACGAGTACCGGCGGCAGGTCGGTGTCGTCCACCTGGCCCGGGTGTACGAGCCTGCTCTGCAGCCCCGCGTCGAAGGCGCCGCGGTAGAAGGCGTCGAAGACGGTCTGGTACGAGCGCCGGTCGGGCCCTCCGTCGGGCGTGGCGAGCGCGGGCTGTGCCTGGAGCGCCCACTTGCTGGGGCTGGAGTAGAGGAACGCCACGTCGGCGTCCGGAGTTAGGGACGACACGAGGTCGCCCGCAGTCTCCAACTCGGCGCCCAGCGCGGCCAGTTCGCGGTAGACGCGGCCCGGTCGCCCGTTGTGCGGCAGCACTCCGCCCCAGTAGGTCTCGGTGCCGAAGTGCAGGGTGTGCCAGTGCCAGTACTCGATCATCGAGGCGCCCCGCGATATCAGCGCCCAGGCGGCCTGGCGCCACTGCCCGTCGTACGCGGGGCGGTTGTTCCAGGGGAAGCCGATGGCCTGCGCGTCGGTCTCGGTCACCAGGAAGGGTTCCTGGCGGGAGGCGTACATGCGGTCGGCGCTCTGGTACAGCGCCCAGGTGCCGTTGGTGGTCCAGCCCTGGTCCTGGCGGTTCAGGTCCGGCAGTGCGAGGGCGTCCTGCATCGTGTAGTACGGGTTGCCGGCGGTGACGTCGAGCTTCCTGGTCAGTTCGTCGTCCTCGACCGTGGGCCGGTCGTAGGAGATGCATGTCGTGACGAACTGGTCCGGCCGGGCGTACTCGCGCACGATGTCCGCCTGCCAGGCGATGAACTCCGTGGTGAGCCTCGCCTGGAAGCGGCGCCAGGCGAGGTCGTACTGCGGCTGGGCGTTGCCGTCGGGGGTCCACAGGTCGGCCCAGGTGGACAGCCGGTGCGACCAATAGACCAGCCCCCACTCGCGGTTGAGGGTCTCGACGTCGCCGTAGGTCTCGCGCAGATGGTCGGTGAAGCGCTGGAACACACCGTGGTTGTGGAAGAGTTCGAGGCCGGGTTCGTTGTCGACCTGGAAGCCGATCACCGCCGGGTGCGCGGCGTACCGGCCGACGACCTTGCGGATGATCCGCTCGGCGTGGAAGCGGAACGCCGGGTGCGTGTAGTCGACTTCCTGGCGGGCGCCCCAGGGAACGCGCTCGCCGGTGCGCCGCTCCGCCGCGATCTCTGGGTACTGCCGGGCCAGCCACGGCGGCACGGCGTACGTGGGCGTCCCGAGGATGACTCCGATCCCCCGCTCCTCCGCCCCGTCCAGGACGGGCTGGAGCCAGTCGAGGTCGAAGCGGCCGTTCTCGGGCTCCCAGGTCGACCAGACGGACTCGCCGACCCGGATCACCGTGAAGCGGGCCTCCGCCATCAGGTCGAGGTCGTCCTTGAGCCGCTCGTTCGGCTGGTACTCGTGGTAGTAGGCGGCGCCGAACAGAACCCGGCCGGGCAGCTCGAACATGCTTCTCCTTTACGGGATGTGAGGGTGCGTCAGCCTTTGACGGCACCCGTGGAAAGGCCTTCGAGGAGCTGTTTGCGCAGCAGCACGAAGAGGGCGACGGCGGGCAGGACGGCCAGCACGGCACCGGCCATCACCAGGTCGTACTGCCGTTGCTCCGAGACGAAGAGGGTTTGCAGGCCGAGCGGCAGCGTGTACTGCGAGCTGTCGGAGACCAGGACGAGCGGCCACAGGAAGCTGTTGTAGCTCTGCAGGAAGGTCCACACGGCGAGTGCGCCGAGCGAGGGCCGCAGCAGGGGCAGCACGATCCGCCGGAAGATGCCGAACTCGCTCGCGCCGTCGATGCGGGCGGCCTCCAGGACCGAGTCGGGGACGGACTGCACGATGTACTGCTGCATCATGAAGATCCCGAACGCGGGCGCCACCCATGGCACGATCAGCGCGAACCACGGGCTGCCGAGCCCGGTCTTGACCAGGATCACGAACAGCGGCACGAGGATCACGGCGAACGGGATGGACAGCGAGCTGAACATCACGCCGAACAGCAGCCTCTTGCCCGCGAACCGGAACTTGGCGAAGCCGTAGCCGGCCAGGGCACAGACGAACACCGACACGACGGTGGCGACGACGGCGACCACCGTGCTCATCACGAACCAGCGCGCGAAGGGCTGATCCTCGATCAGCGCACGGTAGTTGTGCAGGGTGAAAGGGTCCGGAACCAGCTTCGGCGGGTACGCGAAGATGTCTCCGCGCGGCTTGAACGACCCGCTCAGCGCCCACAGCAGCGGCGCCAGAAAGGCGAGCAGCAGCAGGACCAGCGTCAGGTAGAGCAGGCCGCGCCGGGTCCTCGCGCCCGCGGAGGTACGTACGGATGTACGTGTGGAGGTGCGTATGGAGCCGGACGAAGTGGTCGCGCTCATGAGGTCGCCCTCCCGATGCCGAGCAGACGGTTGAAGAGCTGGCTGAGCCCGAAGACGAGGACGAACAGCACGACGGCCGCGGCGGCCGCGTACCCGAACTGCTGGCGCTGGAAGGCCGCCCGGTAGATGAACATCGTCACCGACAGGGTGCTCTCGGCCGGTCCGCCGCCGGTCAGCAGATACGGCTCCTCGAAGATCTGCGCGGCGCCGATGAAGGAGGTGACGACCACGAAGGCGGTCACCGGTTTCAGGGCCGGGAGGGTGACGGTGGTGAAGGTGCGAATGCGTCCGGCGCCGTCGAGGGCGGCGGCCTCGTACAACTCCTTCGGTACGGCCTGGAGTCCGGCGAGGAAGAAGACGGTGAGGTAGCCGGTCCAGCGCCACAGCATCACCAGCCCGATACTCACCTTGGCCAGGTCCGGATCGCCGAGCCAGTCGACGCCTCCGGTGCCGAACAAGGCCCGCAGGACGGAGTTCAGCAGCCCGAACTGCCGGTCGAAGATCAGCCCGAAGATGAGCGCCACGATGATCGGCGAGACGACGATCGGCACGAAGTAGGCGGTCCGCCACAGGTCGCGTACCCGCAGGCCACGGGTGTTGAGGGCCTGTGCGATCAGCAGGGCGAGCGGTACGACGACGAAGACCGCGATCATCACGAAGACACCCGTGTTGCCCAGGGCCCGGTGAAAGCTGACGTCGGTGGCGAGGAGTCGGTAGTTGCGCAGCCCCACCCACTGCGGAGTACCGAGGCCCACCCACTCGGTGAGACTCAGCCAGAGCGACACCAGGACGGGCACCAGCATGAAGAGCACGTAGAGGATGTAGAAGGGGGCGATGAAGAGGTAGGGGGCTCGGGACTGCTTGAGACGGGGAGCGGTCCGGCGCGTGCTCGTACGCTTGCGAGCACTGCTGGCCGGATCGGCGATGGCGGTGGTCATGGACAACTCTCCTGGCCGTACTCATTTGAATTCCGGATGCGAGAGGTGAATTCCGGATGCGAGTGGCGCGCCCCGTTCGAGGGGCGCGAGGAACTTCGCGAACGGCGCTAGCGCCCCGCCTGGTCTCGGAACTCCTCCGCGGTCCGCCGCAACGCCTGCCGAGGGCTGACGTCCCCGCGATAGGCCCGCAACAGATTCCCGGCGAGCACGTCGAAGAGAATCGACTGGTCGGGACTCGTGTGCTGCGGAGGCACATCGGGAAGCAGGTCCCGATAGAGGCCGAACAACCGCTGACCACCGCAGAAGTCGTCCTTGAGACCTCTGAGTTGCGGGTCCTCGAACACGGAACGCCGCGTGGGCAGATAGCCCGTCTCGATGAACCGCCGGACCTGACCTTCATGCGTGAGCCAGGTGTTGAGGAGGAAGTCCGTGGCGGCCCGCGTGTTGGCCTTGTCCTTGATGACTCCGAAGCCGGTGCCACCGAGGGCCGCCGTCGTCCCGCCGCCCTCGGCGAACCGCGGCATCGCACGGACCCGCCACTTCCCCTTCTGCTCGGGCACGTTGGGCACGAGACCGTAGCTCTTGTACCAGATGGCCATGGGCAGGCCGATGACCCTGCCCTGTTTCAGGGCGGTCTGCATCGCGGCGCCGTAGTAGTCGGAGATGTCGATGACGAAGCCGCTGCGCAGCCCCTCGCAGAGGAAGCCGAGTACCTCCTCGGCCTCGGCCGAGTCGAGCACCAGCTGCTGGTCGGCGTCGAAGAAGGCGCCGCCGCGCTGGTAGAGCAGCATCTGGAAGGACTGCACGATCTGTGCCGTGTCGCTGCCGTTGGTGCTGACGACACAGAGCGAGGCGTTGTGGTCCTTGTGCACGCGGGCGCCGAGTTCGGCGAACTCCTCCCAGGTCGGGGTGTCCTTGGCCAGCCCGTACTTCGTGAACAGGTCGTCGCGGTAGTAGTAGACGACCATGGGGGTGTCCGAGTCGAGGGCGTAGACCCGGCCGTCCTTGCTGTAGGGGGCGGTTCGGGCCGGCAGTAGGTCGTCCTTCAGGCCGGGCACGGCGGCGATGTCGGGGGTGAAGTCGTGCAGCAGGCGCTCGGAGATGTCGCCGCGCAGCATGCGCGGGAAGCTGCCTATCTCGAAGCCCGCCATGTCCGGTGTACCGCGTCCGGCGACGGCCTGGGCGAGCAGCTTGGTGACGATGTCGGCGGGTCCGGCACGGGTGACCGTCAAGTGGTAACGGAAGTCGGCGAGCCGGTCGGCCTCCGGGATGCCCTTGCGGAAAAAGGCCTCGTATCCCGGATCGTGGGTCCACAGGGCGAGGTTGACGTCTCCCGAGGTGCGGGCGGTGGTGCTGTCACGGCCGCAGGCGGCGAGCGCGGCGGCCGTGCCCAGGCCTAGGGCGCCACGCAGCAGGGTGCGGCGCGGGAGGGGCGGTGGGGTGTACACACGTGACTCCTCACGTGGTGCGGCTACTTGGGTGCGCGTGCGACGGACGTCCCGGTCCGGGCTCACGCGGGCAGGGCGGATCCGGCCGACGGCGAGGTCGGCCGTCCCGCCGACGGTTCGGCGGTTCGGGCGGGTGGGGTCGGTCCGCGGGTCAGCGGATCGGGTGGGGCGATGAGATCGGTCAGCCGGTCGGCGGGCCGGCCAATGCGTCGAGGTCGGTCAGCGGGCGGGCGGTGCGGTGGAGGCGCGTACGGTCAACTCGACGGCTAGATCGACGGGTTCGGCCGGATGGGGCCTGCCCTCGATCATGGCGACCAGGACGTCGACGGCGCGGGTCGCGACGGCGGCGAAGTCCTGACGGACGGTGGTCAGTGGCGGGGAGAGATAGGGCGCGGCGGGGATGTCGTCGAATCCGACCACGCTCACATCGGCGGGTACGGCACGTCCGGCCTCGGCGAAGGCGCGCAGCGCGCCGAGGGCCATGTCGTCGTTGGCGGCGAACACCGCGGTCAGGTCGGGGAGTTGGACCAGTGACCGGCCGGCCTCGTAGCCCGAGGCCGGGGTCCAGTCGCCGTCCGCGGGCAGTGGTGGTTCGGGGGCTCCTGCGTCGGCCAGCGCCTCGCGCCAGCCGCGGAGCCGGTCGCGGGCGGTCCACCAGTCCTGTGGGCCGGGGATGTGCCAGACCGTGTGGTGCCCGAGCCCGAGCAGGTGCTGTGTGGCGATGCGTGCGGCGGTGACTCCGTCGGCACGGACGACGGTGCTGGGCGCGTCGGCCAGGTGCACGCCCTCGCCCAGGCTCACCACCGGTACGTCCGCGCTCAGTCGCAGGGGCGTGCCGTCGTCGATGGGCTCCGACAGGACGATCCCGTCGACGCCCTGTTCCAGCAGGGATTCCACGGCGGCCGCGATTCCGGCGCCGCCCTGACCCTCCAGGGTGCTGGCCACGGCGAACGAGTAACCGACCCGGTGCATGGCCCGCTCCAGGTCGATGAGCTGGGTCGACGGACCGTAGAGCGCGCTGCCCAGCGAGACCACGCCGATCCGCCGGTACCTGCCCATCAGCAGGGCGCGTGCCGCGTTGTTCGGACGGTAGTCCAGTTCGCGGATGACGCCGAGTACGCGGTCGCGGACGTCGGCGCTGACGTGGGGTTCGCCGTTGACGACACGGGACACGGTCTTCTGGGAGACACCCGCGGCACGGGCGACCTCCATCATCCCGGGGCCGCGTCGGCGGCGTCCCGGACCACGGGGGGACGCCGGCTCGGTGCCGGTGGTGGCCATGACCCTCCTCGTGCTCAGTCCGGTGTTCGTCGGCGTTGACTACGTAGTCAGTCTCGCGTGTGGTGATGCGAGGATCGGGATGACTACGTAGTCAGGCCAGTGTTCACAGCGCGGGCACGCGAGTCAATACTCCGTGCGGAACCCAGTGCCGGAGGGGCGGGAGGCGGGGTTGACCGAGGGCCGACCCGATCCTTCGCGAGCGACCTCGGCCCCCGGGGCCCCCGAGCCCCCGCGGCGCCCCCGCCGCCCGGTCCCGTCAGGCGACCGGGGTCGGCGGAGCGATCCCGAACCTCTCCGCGCTCTCCGTCAGTTCGCGCCACACCTTCGGAGTCACCGGCACTCCCTTCTCGGCCCGCTCCACCGCCACGGCGGCGCTGCGCTCGCCCGGGTAGAAGACGCCTGCCGCGCCGTCCGCCGACGGCAGTCCCTTCAGGGTGCTCAGGGTGGTGTCGGCGTCCGCGGTGAAGCGGTCCGGGTCGCCGAAGGCCGCCGGGTCGAGGGCGATGAGCAGGGCGTTCTGCCGGTGCTTGCGGGCCTTCGGGTCGTCCGAGTGGAAGGCGGAGAAGATCGGCGCACCGACGAGCACGCTGGTGAGGAGCTCGAACGCGAGTGACATGCCGGACCCCTTGGCGCCGCCCAGCGGCAGCGGCATGACGGCCTTGTCCGGGTCGGTGGTCGGGGTGCCGTCCTCGGTGGCGGCGGCACCCTCGGGCAATGGTGTGCCGCTCGCCCTGGCCTGGCGGATCCTGCCGAGGGCGATGGTGGCGGTGGCCATGTCGAGCAGCAGCGGGGCGTGCCCCGACGAGGCGGCGGTGGGTACGGCGATGGCGAGCGGGCTGGTCGCCACGGCCGCGCCCCGCACGCCCGTGTAGCCCATGTTCGGCATTCCGGCGACGAACCCGAGGCCGACCAGGCCCTGTTCGGCGATCCTCGAGACGTAGTAGCCGATGGCACCGGTGTGGACGGTGCCACGCACGCCGACGGAGGCGATACCGGTGGTCCGCGCCCGGCTCACGGCCTCCTCGGCGGCGGCACTGAGGGCCACCGGACCGGGGGCACGGTCGGCGTCCAGGACGGCGGCGGCCGGTGTGGTCGACGCGAGCGTGATCTCGGCCCGCGGGTTGGCCACGCCCTTGGCGAGCAGTTCCAGGTAGGCGGGGACGCGGGCGATGCCGTGCGAGTCGACGCCGCGCAGGGCGGCCCAGACGAGCACGTCGGCGGTGGTGGCGGCATGCTCGGGGCTGAGCCCGCCCTTCTCCAGGAGTCCGGCGGAGAAGGCGCGCAGGTCCTCGGCCCGGACGCGGACCTGGCCCGGCTTGGGGGTCGTCGGGGTGTCGGTCATGGTGGCGGATGCCTCCGGATTCTTGGCTGGTTCGCCCACAAGGCGCTTCAGCGGGTGACGAGGACGTCGACGACGGCGGTGGTGCCCTCGGACACGGCCTTGAGGGCACGCTCCAGCGCCGGAGCGAGCGCGTCCGGCGCGTCGACGGTCTCGGTGTGCATGCCGAACGGCTCGGCGAACGCGGCGAGTCGGGGCAGCCGGCGCAGATCGGTGCCCAGCCACTCCCCCGTCTCGGCGGCGGCGCCCTCGGGGTAGAACCTGCGATGGTTGAGGTTCATCGACTTGTAGACACGGTTGTTGAACACCACGACCAGCAACGGGAGTTCGTACGCCTTGGAGGCGTCGTACGACGGGATGACCGGGTTGTAGGCGAAGGCGCCGTCGCCGATCGTGAGCACCACCGGGCGCTCCTGGGCGGCGAGTTTGACGCCGAGCGCGACGGCGATGCCCTGTCCGAGGCCGCCCTGCACGTAGAAGTACGAGTCGGGCGCGTCGGTCCGCAGATGACGCCTGACGATCCGGCTGTGGGTGATGGTCTCATCGACGACGATCCCGTCCCGGCCGTCGAGCAGCTTGCGAAGGGTGGCGGCGAGGAGGACGGGGTCGATGCCCTCGGCCCGCTGCTCGGCCTTCGTCTCCACGGTGGCCACGGCGGTTCGCTCGGCGGCGGACCGGACCTCCTGTGCCGCACGGCGCTCGGCGACCGCCGTCTCGTCGAGGTCCCTCGCCCGTTTCGTGAGCTGGCGAAGGGTGTTGGTGACGTTGCCTTCCAAGTAGGCGTCGGCGAACAGGACTTGGTGGACAATGTGCGGGCGTTGCGGCACCTCGTCGATGACGACGACCCGCGCCTTGGACGGTCGGCGCGAGGGCGGGTAGAAGGGCGCACGGCAGTTGACGAGGAGGATCAGGTCCGCCTCGTCCATCCAGGGACCGATGTCAGAGCCCGCGTGCAGGGGGTGGGTGCGCGGGAAGTTGGCGCACACCGCCGAGTCCGGCTCGACGACCGGGATGTGCCAGGCCTCGGCGAAGGCGACCAGCGCCTCGAAGCCGCCCGCCTCGCGGCCGGACGTCTCGGTCACGATCACGGGATTGCGGGCCTCTCGGATCAACTGCGCGACAGCATCGGCCTCTTCGGGCGAGCTGTGCGTGGAGCCCGGCGGCACGACGGGCTTGGCCTCGCGGCCGTCCCACTCCTCCAGGAGGATCTCCAGCGGGATGTTGAGGTAGGCGGGTCCCGCCGGGGCACGCCAGGACAGTTCCGCCGCCCTGGTGATCATCGCGGGCAGGGTGTGGACGCTCGCGGCCTCGTTGGACCACTTGGTGAACGGCTGCGCGATGCCGTGCGGGCCGCCCACGATCGACAGGTTGCGGTACCACTGGCCGCCCGGGTCCTGGCCGGGCCCGTCGCCGTACGTCGTCGACTCCGAGGAGGCCACCACCATCGGCACGCCGGCGAGCAGCGCCCCGTGCACGGCCATGGAGCCCTGCAGCAGGCCGGGTGCCGCGTGCAGCAGCACACCCTGCGGGCGGCGCCTGACGAGTCCGTAGCCGGTGGCCATGCCGACGGCGACGGTCTCGTGCGTCAGGTCGAGGTACCGCGGACAGGGCAGCCCGTCGCGGTGGCGCCGGGCCAGGGACTCCCAGACCGGGGCCCACTCGGAACCGGAAGAGCAGAAGAGGTAGTCGGCGCCGGCGGCTTGGAAGGCCGATACGAAGGCATCGCCGCCGTCGACGCCATCGCCACCGCCGATGCCGGGGGTGTTGGAGGCACTGGAGGTACTCGGGGTGCTCGGGGCGTCGGGCGTCTTGGCGGTGCCGGGCGTGTTCTGGGTGTCCGTCATCTCCGGCGCTTCCTCAGCCCTCGATCGGCCAGTCGAGGACCTCGGAGATTCCGCGGCCCATGATCCACTCAAGCTCCTCGGGCGTGAAGTCCCAGTGCTTGGTGAACTGCTCGATCGTGTCGGTGTACGTGATGCCGTGGCCGAGCAGCCGGGTGATGTCGGTGCCGTAGAAGCAGCGCCGGGGGCCCATTTTGTCGACCATCTCGCGCACGTACTTCTCGATGTTCTTGTTCGGGAAGGGCTGCGACGAATAGCCCGGCAGGGCCGAGACCTTGACGTAGATGTTGGGGTGCTCGGCGAGGTCGGCGGTCTCCTGGACCCAGTAGCCGATCGCGTCGTCCACACAGCGGGCCATGATGCCCATGTGGTCGATGATGATCTTCAGTCCGGGGTGCTTGGCGGCGATCTGGCCGAGCTCGCGCTTCCAGATCGGGGCGTGGACCATGGTCGGGATGCCGAGCTCCTCGGCTATCGGCCAGTACCAGTCGTTGGTGCCGTCGATCATCCAGTTGCGGTCCTGCGGGCGGTGGAAGGTGAGCCGGGTGCCCTTGATGTACGGGTTCCCGGCGAAGTCCTTCAGCAGGGCGGTGCCCTCGACCGGGTCGTCCTGGGGGACGCGGGCCATGATGCCGAAGCGGTCCGGGTGCGCCTCGCAGGCCTCCAGGGCGTAGTCGATGCGGTTGCCCTCCCATGAAGGGGGCAGGATCAGCGCCCGGTTGACGCCCGCCTCGTCCATCAGCTCCAGGGCCTCCTCGTACGAGAAGGGGTCCTCGCGGTGGCCGTTGAGGCGGATGCGCTCCCGCGCGCCCGGGACCCAGGGGCGGTCCGGGGTCTCTTCCTTCCAGATGTGGATCTGCGTGTCGACGACGAACATGTCTTCAACTCTTCCTCTGGGACGGCGTGTTGGGGTGGTGCGGAAGGAACGCTAGGCGGGACGTGAGGTCTTGCAGAGCGCTGGGAGCGCAAGCTGTTGTTGCACGTAAGTGCGGTGTGAGCAGGGCATTTTCAGGGTGCGGAGGCGTCGTCGAGGACGGCGTCGACGATGTGCTCGGCGATCGCCATGGAGGCGGTGGCGGCCGGCGAGGGTGCGTTGCGGACGGCGGTGATCCGGCCAAGCCGGTGGATGCGGAAGTCGTCGACGAGGGTGCCGTCCCGGTCCAGGGCCTGGGCGCGTACACCGGCTCCGCCGCGCACCACGTCCGGGACGCCGACGCCGGGCACGTACAGCTGGGCGTCCTTCATGAAGGCCGCCCTCGACAGTGAGCCGCGGTACTCCTTGATGCCCGTCCGCCAGTGCCGGGCGGCCATCCTCCAGGTGCCGGGGTAACCGGCGAGTCCGGCGAGATCTCTGGGCGAGACGCTGCCGAGCCGGTAGCCCTCCTTCGCCAGGGCCAGGACTGCGTTCGGACCGACCTCGACGGAGCCGTCGATTCGCGGGGTGAAGTGCACGCCGAGGAAGGGGTAACGCGGGTCTGGCACTGGGTAGATGAGCCCGCGGACCAGGTCTCGCGACTGCCGCTTGAGGAGCAGGTACTCGCCCCGGAAGGGCACGATCCGCGGCTCCCTGCTGTCCTGGGCCAGCCTGGCGACGGAGTCCGAGTGGAGCCCCGAGCAGAGGATCAGCCGGTCGACGCGGACCCTCCCCCGGTCTTCGTCCCGGGATCCCTGCGGCCGGCCTGAGGTCACCTCGATGCCACCCGGTACGTCAGTGATCGAGGTGACCGGGAAGCCGAGCCGTACCTCGCCGCCCGAGGCCTCGATGTCCTTGGCGAACTCCCGGGCGATCGCCGGGTAGTCGGTGATCGCGGTGCGCGGGGAGTGCAGGGCCGCGATGCCGGTGGTGTGGGGTTCGATCTCCTTGATCTCCTCCTCGGAGACCCTCCGGAGGTCGGGTACGTGGTTGTTCCGGGCCCGCCGGTAGAGGCTCTCCATCCGGTCCAGCTCGTCCTCGCGCACCGCCACGACGAGCTTGCCGGTCTCCTCGTACGGCAGGGCCCGTTCCTGGCAGTACTCGCGGAGCATGGACACGCCCCGGACGCACAGGTCCGCCTTGAGGCTGCCGGGGGCGTAGTAGATCCCGGCGTGCACGACGCCCGAGTTGTGGCCGGTCTGGTGGACGGCGATCCGCTGTTCCTTCTCCAGCACCACGACCCGGGTGCCGGGGCGGCGCAGGGCGATCTCGCGGCCGGTGGCGAGGCCGACGATGCCTGCGCCGACTATGCCGATCGTCTCGTCAGCCATCGGCGTCCTCCTTTCTTCTCCGGCACTCCTCCGGCACTCCTGGCTCTCCCTCCGGCACTCCTCCGGCACTCCTGGCTCTCCCTCCGGCTCTCCTTCTGCCGCTCGCCACCGTCACGACCGTCATGTGCCGAAGTGGACGGCGACGGTCTTGACGCGGGTGGAGAAGCGCAGGACCTCGTCGCCCTGCTCCTTGTAGGCCGTGCCGGAGTCGCGGAACCCGCCGAAGGGCAGGTGGACGTCCCAGCCGGTCGTGGTGGTGTTCACCGCGACCTGCCCGCACTCGGCCTCGTCGACGAAGCGGTACGCGGCCGTGAGGTCGCGGGTGAAGACGGCGGCGGCGAGGCCGAATTGGGAGTCGTTGACCGCGTCGACGGCCCGGTCGAAGTCCTCGACCACGCGGACGGCGAGGACCGGGCCGAAGACCTCCTCGCGCCAGACCGCCGTCTCGGGGGTGACGTCGGCGAGGACGGTCGGCTGTACGTAGCAGCCGTGGGCGCGGTCGCCCTCGGTGTCCGCGCCGCCGCCGGTGAGGACGGTGGCGCCCTGGTCGATGGCCTTGTTCAGGTCGGCGAGGACGCTGTCGCGCTGCTGGGGGCTGGACAGGGGGCACAGGGCGGTGGCCGGGTCGCTGCCCGGGCCCGTCGTCAGCCCCTCGACCTCGGTGACCAGGAGCCGGGCGAACTCCTCGTACACCGGCCGTTCGACGACCACCCGGCTGGTGGCGGTGCAGCGCTGTCCGGCCTGGCCGAAGGAGGCCGCGACGACCGCCTTCGCGGCGGCCGGCAGATCGGCGTCACGCAGGACGACGGAGGCGTTCTTGCCGCCGAGTTCGCCCTGGAAGCGGACGTTGCGGTCGGCGAGGCGGCGGCGGATCCGGTTGCCCACCGCGTTGGAGCCGGTGAACGTGATGCCCGCGATCCGCGGGTCGTCGAGCAGCGCCTCCTCGATGTCGGCCGTACGGCCCGTCACCACGTTCAGGACACCGGCCGGCAGGCCCGCGTCGTGCAGGGCGCGGGCGAAGTGCAGGCCGGAGAGGGGGGTCTGGGTGGCCGGTTTGAAGACGGCCGCGTTGCCTGCCGCGAGGAGCGGGGCGAGCTTGCGGGCCGGGGTGATCAGCGGGTCGTTCCACGGACTGATCACGAGGATCACGCCGATCGGCTCCCGCTGGGTGTGCGTACGGGTGTCGGGGCGGGCGTCGTGCAGCAGCGTGCCGTAGCCCTGGCGGGCGAGGCCCGCGTAGTAGTCGAGGAAGTCGGCGGCCTTCAGGGTCTCGCCGCGGGCCTCGGCACGGGTCTTGCCGTTCTCGGCGGTGACGTCGGCGGCTGTCTCGTGGACCCGATCGCGGATCAGCCGGGCCGCCTCGGTGAGGATGCGGGCGCGTTCGAAGGGGCTGGTGCGTTTCCAGGCGGCGAACCCTCGCTCGGCGTGGTCGTACGCGCGGGTGACGTCCTTGGCGGCGAGGGCGGGGACACGTGCGAACGGGGTGCGGACATCGGCGGGGTCGTGGACGTCGATCCACTCTCCGGTCGCCACCCACTCTCCACCGGAGAGGGTTTCCAGGGTTCGCATGAAGATCACTTCCTTCGTCCGCCGCGGCGCGGGTCCGCGGTCTGCACAGGGAGCGGCCGTACGGGCCGGATGCGACAACACACCATGGGCGAACGTGCCACCAGCCCCGCGTGGGCAGGCATTGCTTGCGCCGCGCGCAGGTCGGCGGGCGGTTGATCCGTGCTGGAATCGGCAGGCCGGAGGCCTGTGGCGGGCCGCCGGGAGCCGAGATCCACTGACGCGAGGAGAGACAGACATGGCCTACGCGGTCATCGCCCGCTACCACTGCGAGCCCGCCGACGAGGCCTCGGTGCGGGCCGCGCTGCTGAAGGCGCGCGAGCACACCCGTGCCGAGCCGGCGAACCTGGCGTACGAGGTGCACGCCGAGGCGGACCGTCCGGGGAGCTTCGTGCTGTACGAGCAGTACACCGACCGGGCCGGGTTCGACGCGCACAAGGCCGCCGAGCACTTCGACGAACTGATCGTCGGGACGGTGTGGCCGCTGCTGACGGAACGGACGGTGACCTTCGCCGAGGTCCTGTGAGGCCCTGCCCCGCCGGGAAGCGCGGGTGCGCTTCCCGGCTCGTATCCGGGCCGTATCCGGGCTGCACAGGGGCCGCATCGGGGTCATCGGCTCAGAACTCGTTGCCCCAGCAGTAGCGGGCGACGGTCTCCACCAGGACCAGCTTGCGGCGCTGGTCCTCGGCGCTCAGCAGCGGATGGGCGGCCGAGTCGGCGAAGCCGCGGGAGGGTGCGACGGCCATGTCCTCGATGTCCTTGACCTCGGCGCCGGCGTCAAGGCGGGCCAACACCGTGTCGATGTCCTCCAGTTCGGGCACGGTCGCGTCCACCACGCCCAGGCAGGCGTCCCGGTCCTCGGGGAGCGCCCTCAGCAGGTCGAGTTCGGCGGCGGTGCCCTTGTCGTACGGCAGGATCCAGCGGTCGGCCGGGACCTCACCGAACAGGCTCTCGGCCCCGGCCCGGTCCACCACCGCGGGAGCCTCCCAGCCCGGGCAGACGCCGATCCGTACGCCCTCCGGTCGCACGTCGAGCCGTACCGCCTGCGCCTCGACGGCCAGCGCGTCCTCGAAGGAGAGCGGGCCGGGCTCGGCCGGGTCGGCGGCGACCTGGCCGAGGAGGAGCGGGTTGTTGAGCTGGATCAGCCGGACGCCCCGGGAGACCAGCAGCTCGATCTCCGCGTGGATGATCTCCGCGAGGACCTCGCCGAGTTCGCGGGCCGAGGCCGGGCCGCCGGAGCCGACCAACTCCGGGTCGAAGGTGGTCGCGGCCAGGTAGGCAGGTGACGGGAGCGAGACCTTCGGCGCGATCACCGTCAGGTCCGCGATCCGCGCGGCCCAGTCCGCGAGCAGCGGGCCACTGGCCTTGGGCAAGGCCTCCGCCACCCAGCGGGGCAGCCCGTCGGCCGTCCGCTCCTCCGTACGCCGGAAGCCGGAGACCGCGTCGAGGACGGCGCTGCGGAAGTCCTCGCGGGGGAAGTCGCCGTCGGTGACGACCGTGGAGCGCAACCGGCGCTGGTAGGCCACCGACTCCTCGACCGCGGTGAGTTGGGCCTTGTGCAGTGCCTCGGGGTCGTCGGCCGCCCGGGCCGCGAGGAGTTCGGCGGGGCGGACCAGACTGCCGTGGTGGTCGATGCGGTAGTTGAAGGTGTCCGCCATGACTCAGGCCCCCTTGTCCGTGGTCCCGTTGCCCGTGGTCCCGTTGTCTGTGGCCCCGGCTTCCGTGGTCCCGCTCTGCTTGGGCCCGGTCGGCGTGCCCGCGACGCCCCATGCCGCGAACTCCAGCTCGTAGCCGAGGGATTGGAGTACGTCGTCAGCGACCTGCTGGTCCTCGTCGGCGGTGCCGCCCGCGATACCGAGGCCGCCGATGATCTCGCCGTCCTTCTTGATGGTGACGCTGCCCTCGGTGGCCATGATCGGCAGGGCCGCGCCAGGGAGTTGGGACAGCTGGGCGAAGAAGACCGGCTGGCTCTCCTGCCACTTCTTCAGCATCTTTCCGGGGCGCTGCATCACGGCCGCGGTGTACGCCTTGGCGCGGGCGATGTCCGGCGTCAGGGGGCGCGCGCCGTCCGAGCGGCGGACGCTGATGACGAAGCCGCCCGCGTCCACCACCGCGACGCTCACCGCCTTCCCCAGGGACTGGGCGCGCTTCAGTGCGGCGTCGACGATCTCGTCGGCGGCGTCGAGCGTGAGGGTGCTCATGCTGCTTCCTTCGATGCGGGGCTCATGCGGCTTCCTTCGGTGCGGTGAGGGTGCGGCGCAGGCGGGCGACGGCCGCGTTGTACTTGTCCGGCGTCTCCCAGTACATGGAGTGCGGGGCGTCCGGGACGATCTCCAGGTGGGAGCCGGGCAGCAGTTCGTGGGCGCGGGTCACGGTCTTCACGCTGAGCACCGCGTCCCGCTCGCCGGCCAGGAACGCGACGGCGACTCCCGAGGCCCGGACGTCGTCCAGGGACGGTCCGTCGGTGTCGAGGTTGCGCAGGTCGGCCATCTTCGCGACGTTGAAGGTGCCCATCTGCTGGAAGAGGAACGTGAGGTCGGGGCGCTCCTCCTGGAACCGTTTGGTCAACAGGCGGTCGATGACCGGTAGTTTGACGGCTTCGGTGCGGTCGGCGGCGGCCAGCTCCCTGAGTTCGGGGTGATTGATGCCGCCGAGGGAGTGGCCGAGGGCGACCGAGGAGACCCGTCCCGGGCGCAGGAGGGCGGCGCGCAGTGCGGCGACGGAGCCGATGGACTGGCCGACGAGCATGGCGTCGGTCAGATCCTCGGCGTCCAGTACGGCGACCACGTCACCGGGGAAATCCTGCCCGTCGAACCCGGGCTTCGAGGAGTGCGGACGGGTCGGGGTGTCCGATTTCCCGAAGCCGCGCAGGTCCACGGTGACGACCGTGAACTCCTCGCGCAGCGCGGCCACTTGCTGCCACCAGGCGGCATGGTGCCCGCCGCTGCCGTGCACGAACAGGATCGCCGGACCGCTGCCGTGGCGCTCGTAGTAGATGGAGGTGCCGTCGGAGTCGACGAGAGGCATGTCGGTGAACTCCCAGTCGTACGCGGTCAGTTGGGGCGCTTGCTGTGCCAGACCAGCTCGATCATGGTGTGGTCGGGGTCGTGGATGTAGCAGAACTTCGACTGGTTCTCCGGGCGTTGGATCGGGCGGGTGTGCCGGATGCCCAGGTCCTTGAGGTGGGCGAGGAAGTCGTCCCAGTCGTCGACCTCGACGGCGAAGTGATAGGGCGCCATGCGCTCCATCTCCTCGACCGGGGTGAAGTGCAGATCGAAGTTGCCCCGGGTCATCAGCACCACACGGGTGTTGGACTTGGGCATGATCCGCTTCATTCCGAAGACCTTGGTGTACCACTCGGCGGTCCTGTCGGCGTCGGTGGTGGGGAAGTTGACGTGGTGGATGTAGCGGGGTGCGCTGCTCATGACTGCTGCTGCCTTTCCGTGACGGGGGCTTCTCCTTGGACGGGGGCTTCTCCCCGGACCGGGTTGGACAGGACGCCGATACCGCTGATCTCGATGTCCACGGTGTCCCCGGGTTCGAGTTGGCAGGTGGACTCGGCGCCCATCCACAGCACGTCGCCCGGGTGCATGGTGATGTGTCTGGTGATCTCGACGATGTGGTCGAAGGGGTCGAAGACCATGTCGCCGGTGGCGAAGGAGGCGCGGGCCTCCCCGTTCACGCGGAGCGTGGTCGTCTGCGCCAGGGCGTCGACGTCGGTCTCGATCCAGGGGCCCATCGGCTTGAACGTGTCGCTGTTCTTGCTGCGCCAGAAGGTGCGGTCCTGGTGCTGCCAGGTGCGGGCACTGACGTCGTTGCCGATGGTCCAGCCGAAGACGGACCCGCGCGCCTCGTCGTGGGTGGCGTGGCGCAGGGTGCGGCCGATGACCGCGACAAGTTCCGGCTCGGCCTCGAACCGGCCCTCGACACCTGCCGGTTTGACGATGGGCTGCCCGTGGCCGGTGAGCGCGTTGTTGGCCCGGTAGCCCACCTCCGGGCGGGCAGGCGTCTCGGCGCCGGCATGCTCGATGTGCCGCGGGTAGTTGAGGCCGACCGCGTAGAACACGGGCGGGACGACGACGGGCAGCCAGGTCGCGGTGGCCCGCGGCACCGTGCCGAGCACGGTGGGGGCGCCGTCGATCGGGGACTCGGACAACAGCTCGATGTCCGTCTCCCCCACGCGTCCCCACACAGCCCGGCCGCCGACGGCGACCCTGGTGTACCTCATGGCGTCTCAGCCCGCCAGCAGATGGGAGACGCGCTTGGTGACCAGGTAGGCGTCCAGGGCCTCCGGCCCGCCCTCCCTGCCGTAGCCGCTCTCCTTGACGCCTCCGGAGGGTGCCTCGCTGACGGAGCCTCCGCAGTGGTTGAGGGAGAGGATCCCGGCCTCCAGTTCGCGCACGAGCCGCTCGGCGGTGGCGGCGGACTCCGTGAAGCCGTACGCGGCCAGTCCGTACGGGAGTTCGTTCGCGGTCGCGAGCGCCTCGTCGAGGTCGGTGAACGGCACGATGGGTGCGATCGGCCCGAACGGTTCCTCGCGCATCAGGTCCGCGTCCGCCGGTACGTCGGTGAGGACGGTCGGCGCGTAGAAGTACCCGGCGCGGTCGAGCCGTTCGCCGCCTGTGCGCACGGTGGCGCCACGGTTGACGGCGTCCGCGGTCAGGCGCCGCATCGCGCGCATCCGGCGCTCGTTGGCGAGGGGCCCCATGGTGGTGCCCTCCGCCAGACCGTCACCGACGACGACCGCTTCGGCAGCCTTCACGAACTCGGCGGTGAAGTCCTCGACGAGGTTCTCGTGGACGAGGAACCGGCTCGGCGAGGTGCACACCTGGCCCGCGTTGGCGAACTTCGCCCGTGCGGCGCGGCGGGCGGCCACGGCCGGGTCGGCGTCGGAGCACACGATCACCGGGGCGTGCCCGCCCAACTCCATCAAGGAGGGCTTCATGACCTTCCCGGCCGCGGCGGCCAGCAGCTTGCCCACGGGCACCGAGCCGGTGAAGGCGACGAGACGGGTGACCGGGGAGGCGATCAACTGGGCGGAGACCTCGGCCGGTTCACCGAAGACGAGGTTCAGCACCCCGGCCGGCAGACCCGCGTCCTCGAAGCAGCCCACCAGGGCCGCGGCGGTGGCCGGCGTCTCCTCCGAGGCCTTGATGACGATCGAACAGCCGGCGGAGAGCGCGGAGGAGATCTTCCGCATCGGGCCGCCCGCGGGGAAGTTCCACGGGACGAACGCGGCGACGGGGCCTATCGGTTCACGTCGTACGGAGAGCAGCGTGCCGGGTGCGGACGGGATGATGCGGCCGTACGCGCGGCGGGCGTCATCGGCGTGCCAGCGCAAGGTGTCCGCGACGCGGCGGGCCTCGCCGGTCGCCTCCGCGAGTGGCTTGCCCTGTTCCAGGGTCATGATCCGGCCGACGGCGACGGCCCGCTCGGTGAGCAGGTCGGCGGCCGTGTGCAGGATCTCGGTACGCCTGGCGACGGGCGTGTCCCGCCAGGTCCTGAAGCCCTCGGCCGCCGCGTCGAGGGCGCGGTCGAGGTCGGCGCCGGTGGCGAACGGTACGTATCCGATCACCTCCTCGGTGGCCGGGTTCACGATCGGGGCGGTACGTCCGGTGCCGCCCTGGCACCACTCGCCCGCGATGTGCATGCGGACGGCGGGGTAGCCGTGGTCGGTGGTCATGGGTGGGTGCCCTCTCAGGGTCAGGACCGGGCCGGGGCTTCCTGGTCACGGTTCGTGCGCAGCGCCCAGATGTGGTGGGGCGGTGTGGTCCCGTGGACGCGGGTCTCGTAGGTGTCGTCGACCCGGTCCATGTCGGCGGCGTACTCGACCCGGCCGCCGCACGGCGCGTGCAGGAAGCGGAAGACGTTGGACCCGATGGTGTGGCGGCCGAGTTTGCGGGCTTCCCGCCATCCCTGGTCGATCATGTGGTTGCCGCCCTCGACGACGTCGTCGAAGCCCGGGACCTCGTACGCGATGTGGTTGACGCCGGGCCGGTCGGGGCGGTGGCAGAGCAGCATGGTGTGCTGGTCGTCGTCGCCCGGTGCCTGGAGGAAGACGCCCATGGGTTCGACGACGTCGGTGGGCCGGAAGCCGAGGCGCTCGACGTAGAAGGCGACGGCTTCCTCACGCCCCTGCTTGGCGATGTTCAGGGCGACATGGCACATGCGCAGCGGGCGTACGCGGGTGATCGGGTCCAGGGCGGTGTTCCAGCGGTTGACGCTGCCCAGCGCGTTGGCGGGCCGGGGGGTGACGGGCGCGGCCTTCGGCCGGGCGAGGGCCAGTCCCACTCCGAAGCCGGTCTCGTCCACGGTGTGGTGGACGCCGTCGGCGCTCTCGTGCGCCCTGCGGTCACGGCTCGCCGCGGCGACCAGCCGCTCCAGTTCCTGTGTGGTGTCGATGCCCCACACCACCTCGCGCAGGGTGGGGCCCGCCTCCACGGGGGGCGGCAGTCGCGGGCCGGGGCGGGAGTCCAGGTGGAGGGTCTGGCCGGTGAGCGTCTCGAAGACCGCGTGCTCGTCGGTCCGCTCGACCGGGAACAGCCCGAAGTCGTCGAAGAATCGGGCACATTCGTCGACATTGTCGATGCCGTAGGTGACCGATTCGATTCTCTGGATTCCCATGGATGCCTCGTTTCGCTGGTCGCCCGGCGAGCCTAGATTTCGGATCGTGGGGCCCTCAATGACTTGGGCTCTGCTGAATTCGCAATCGTTTCTTGCGGCTTGCGAATCCGACCGGATCGTGACTACGACCAGATCGCGACTATCGCCGGATGGCGACTATGACCAGATCGCGGCTATGACCGGATCGCGGGAATCGGATTCTGTGAGAACCATTCGGCGAGGAAGTCCAGGAACACGCTGACCTTGCGGGGCGTCGCCTGTCCGGGACCGTAGATCGCGTACAAGGGGCGGTCGGGTACGGCCAGTTCGGGCAGCAGGACCTGGAGGGCGCCGGACATCAGGTCGTCGTACGCCGGGCGCTGCGGCAGCAGGGCGATGCCACGACCGTGAACGGCCGCTTTCTGCAGAGCGATGTACGAGTTGGACGAGAAGGCGATGTTGCGGATCTTGTGGAGGGTGCTCGCGTGTCCGTGCCCGATGCGCCAGACCGGGTCGTTGACGTGCACGAGGCAGTCGTGGTGGGCGAGGGCGTTCGGTTCGGTGAGCGGGCCCTCCCTGTCCAGATAGCCCTTTGCCGCGCAGAGCACGAAGGGCAGCGAGGCGATCTTCTTCAGGCGGACGCTCGAATCGCGCAGGTCCCGGGTGTGGAAGGCGATGTCGAATCCGCTGTCCAGGAAGTCATAGGTGCGGTCGGACATACCGCCGAGCTCGAAGCGGACGCTGATTTTCGGATGGGCGGCGGAAAAGGCGGCGATCGCGTCTCCGAGGTCCAGGCTTCCTATCCACTTCGGGCAGATGATGCTGAGCGAGCCCTCGGCGCGGTCGTGGAGGTGGGAGAGGCTGGCGTCCTCGGCGTCGATCTCGTCGAGGATGCGCGCGGCGAACTCGGCGTACCGCCTGCCGGGTTCGGTGAGGCTCACCGAGCGGGCGGTGCGGTTGACGAGGCGGACACCCACCTGTCGTTCCAGTTCGGCGACGTGCCGTGACACCAGGGAGCCCGAGGAGCCCAGCTTCTTGGCGGCTCCGCTGAAGCTGCCGGCCTGCGCGACGGTGACGAAGCTGTGCATGAGCAGCAAGCGATCCATGATTCCTCCGGGGGACGCGTGGGACGGACATCGCGTCCCGTCGGGGCTCGCTCACTTGGGGCAGTACTGAGGTGCCTCGCTCACGTTGTCCTCGGTCACCAAGACAAGTGGAATGTTGGCAATTTTGTCAACACCTTGGTTGTCATCGAGCAGGCCGATCGTGTTCGTGACCGCTGTCCGGCCGATCTCCATCGCCGAGTTGGCCACGGTGGCGGCGAGATCCCCGCTCTTGACGGCCGCCACGCCCTCCTCGGTGCCGTTGACGCTGACGATCTTCACGTCGTCGGCGCCGGCCGCGTCGAACGCCTTGCGCACGGCGAAGGCCATCTCCTCGTTGGCCACGAAGGCGTAGTCGAGGTCGGGGTGTGCCTGGATCATGTTCTCGGCGACGTCCTGTGCCTTGGCCGGGTTGAACATGCCCGGCTGGTTCGCCACCACCTCGGCGTTCGACGGCAGGGCGTCCTTGAATCCGCCCACGAGCAGGTCGGAGGCGGCGCCGGGGGCACCCGCGACGATTCCGACGTTCACGTTCTTGCCCGCCGCGTCCTTCTCGATCCAGCCCGCGTCCAGCGCGCCGACCTTCTTGAGGTCGACCACGGCGGCGCCCAGGACGTCGGACATGTCGGAGGTGGCCACGGAGGTCAGATAGATCGGGATGCCGGCGCTCTTCGCCTTGGCTATGTCACCTTCCAGGGCGTCGACGTTGACCGTCTGGACGATCAGGGCGTCCACACTGCGGGAGATCATGTCCTCGATGTTGGACAGCTCGGTCCCGGCGTCCTGCTTGGAGTTGGCCGAGTAGATCTTGGCCCCGTCCGCCTTCGCGGTCTCCTCCACCGACTTGAGGAGACAGGTGTGGAAGTGGGTGTTGGCGCCGTTGACGAACCCGAGGGTGACCGAGCCGTCGGCCGCGCCCCCGGCGTCGTTCTCCGAGCCGCATCCGGAGAGGACCAGCGCGGCGGCGCCGACGAACGAGACCGCGGTGGCGCGGCTGGAGTGGACCTTGGGCTTCATGGGGTTGGCCTTTCCTGCGTCGTTGAAGGGAAGTGCGTGGCGGAGGAGTGCGGGAGGGCGAGTGCGGGAGCGGGCGCGCGGACGCTGAAGGCCGCGCGGATGGCGTGTGGCCGGCATGCGGATGGCGCGTGGCTGACGTGCGGTCGCTCGGACGACGTGCGGCGTGAGGCCGCGCGAGCGAGGCGTGTGCTCTGGACCGGCCCGGCGCCAGTGGCCCGGCTCTTCGCCCGGTGGACCTGACCCGGCGCCAGTGACCCGGCCCGGCGCTAGTGGCCCGGCGGCGACTTGCGCTGGAACTCGTTGATGATCGCCGCGACGAGCAACACCCCGCCGGTGACGACGAATTGGTAGTAGCTGTTGACCTGGAGCAGGTTGAGCGCGTTGGCGACGACGCCCAGCAGCATCACGCCGAGGACCGTGCCCACGACGGTGCCGTGGCCGCCCGCGAGCGAGGTGCCGCCGATGACGACAGCGGCCACGGCGGTCAACTGCAGTTGCAGGCCACCGGTGTTGGGGGCGGCGGCGCCGAGTCGCGAGAGCAGCATCAGTCCGGCCAGACCCGCGAGGGCACCGGCGAGGGCGTAGAGGGCGAGTTTGCGTCCTGAGACGTTGATACCGCTCAGCCGGGCCACGTGTTCGTTGCCGCCCATCGCGAAGGCGTCGCGGCCAAAGGTGGTGAACCGCATGGCCAGACCGACCGCCGTGAGCACGAGCAGCGCCACGACCAACAGGTAGGGAATGCCGAGGAGTTCGGAGTTGCCCAGGGCCGACATCTTGTCGCCGATGGTGACGCTCATGCCGTTGAGGACCAGCAGTGCCACGCCGTCGAGCAGCATCGCGGAGGCGAGGGTGGCGACGAACGGGGCGACCCGGGTGAAGGTCACGACCACTCCGTTGACCAGGCCCACGGCCGTGGCGAGGAGCAGGCTGATCACGACGGTCACGGGTGTGGACCAGCCGTCGTGCAGGAGTTGGGCCGCCACGGACACGGTCACCGCCGCGTTGCTGCCCATGGAGAAGTCCATGCCGCCCGCGGTCATCAGCAGGGTCAGCCCGGCCGCGATGACGGCGGTCACGCTGATCTGCCGCAGCACGTTGAGCAGGTTCTGCGAGCTGGTGAAGGAGTCCGCTTGCAGTGCGGTGAACAGCGCCACGAGGACGAGGACGGCGATCAGTCCGGCGTGCGGGATCCTGAGCAGGGCCCGGGGCGTCAGGCGGGACGCGGTGCGCTCGGCCGGGTCGGCCGCGACGTCCGGGGAGGCGGCGGGGGTCTTGAGGCTCACTGGGGTTGACCTCCGAGAGCGGTGGCGACGAGCTCGTCGCGGGTGATGGCGGTGATGTCGTGCTCGGCGACCGTGCGGCCGGCGCTGACGACGACGACACGGTCGGCGAGGCGCATCACCTCCTCAGCGGAGGAGGAGGCGAGCAGCACGGCGACACCGCTCGACGCGAGGTCGTCCACGAGGGCGTGGATGTCGGCCATGGCCGCCACGTCCACCCCGTTGGTCGGGTCCTCCAGGAAGCAGGCGACCGGATCGGTCTCCAGCCACTTGCCGAGCAGGACCTTCTGCTGGTTGCCGCCGGACAGCGCGCCCACCGGCGGATTCCCGGCGAGGGCGACCACTCCGTAGCTGCTGCGCAAGGGGGCTGCCCGGCGGACGAGTTCGGTGCGGCGGTGCAGTCTGCGTCCTGCCAGGCGGTCGCCCGCGAGCATCAGGTTCTCGTCCAGGGACAGCCCTTGGACCAGGCCCAGGCTCCGGCGGTCGCCCGTGACGCAGCGCAGTCCGGCGGCGAGCGAGGCCGCCACCCGACCGAGGGGGACTGACCTGCCGTCGATCCGCAGTTCGCCGGTGTCCGGGCGCTGCCGTCCGGACAGCAGGTCGAACAGCCGGGACTGCGCGTCGCCCGCGGGCCCGAGGACGGCGACGATCTCGCCCTTGCGCACCTCGACGGTGAAGTCCCGCACGGCGCGCCCGTGGCTCAGTCCGTGTACGGCGAGTCCGCTCTCGTCCTTCGGTGCGGGACGCTCGGGGCGCCGCGAGACCACGTCCCGGCCGACCATGCTGCGGACGAGTCCGGCGCGGTCCATGTCGACGGCCGGTGCGGCGGTCACCACTGCCCCGTCGCGCAGGACGGTGAGGCGGTCCGCGACGGCCATGACCTCGTCGATGTAGTGCGAGATGTAGACGACCGCGACGCCCTCGTCGCGCAGGGTCCGCACCAACTCCCGTATCCGGTCGGCGTCCTGGGCGCTCAGGCAGGCGGTCGGTTCGTCGAGGACCAGGATCCGTCCGCCGCGGCGGACCTCCCGCGCCACCTCGACCATGGTCTGTTCGGCGACGGTGAGGGATCCCGCGACGCGTCGGACGTCGATGTCGATGCCGAGTGCGGACAGTGCCTTCCTCGCCTCGTCCCTGACCGCCTTCCAGTGCACGGTGCCGTGCCGGGTGGGCAGATCGCCGAGCATGACGTTCTCGGCCACAGTCAGGCCGGTCGCGAGTTCGCGGCGCTGCGGCACCGAGGCGATGCCGAGGCGACGGGCCCTGCGTACGGTCAGCGCGGTGTGCGGCCGGCCGTCGACCTCGATGGTGCCCGAGTCGGCCTGGTGGACCCCCGAGAGGATCTGCACCAGCGTCGACTTGCCGGCGCCGTTCATGCCCATCAGCGCGTGGATCTCGCCGGGGTACAGGTCGAGGTCCACGCCTTTCAGCGCGGCGGCTCCGCCGAAGCTCTTGGTGACGCCCCGTACGCGAAGGAGGGGATTCACGGCCGCGGCCGGTCGGCGCCGGGGACGATCCGCTCGTAGCCGCGGATGTCCGGGAAGGGGGGCTCGCGGTCGGCCTGCAGGTCCACCTGGAAGGTGTTGAGGCACATGCCGAGCATGGTGAAGTTGCCGAGCGCGCCGATGGTGTCGACCAGGCCCTTGGCGCCGAAGTGGTCCAGTGCGCGGGCGAAGGTCCCGTCGGAGACGAAGTGCTCATCGAGGATCTCGCGGCAGAACTGGTAGAAGGCCTGGTCCGATTCGGTGTCGAGGACCGCCTCGCGCCTCTCGGCGATCGCCTTGACGGCGGCCTCCGGGATACCGGCCTCGACCGCCTGGCGCACATGCGCGTTCCAGGAGTACTGCGCGTCCCAGTTCCGGGCGGCCATCAGCAGGGCGAGTTCACGCAGGTGCTCGGGCAGGCCGCAGTCGAACCGGGCGAACGCGCCGAGGGACTCGGCGCGTTCGCACATCTCCGGGCTGTGCAGCCAGACCCGGAACGGACCACGGACGGCACCGCGGCGGCCGGCGATACGGGCGGCCAGCTCCTGCTGCCGCGGATTCATTTCCTCTTCGCTGAGAACGGGGAGCCTCATGTGGCCGATACCTGCCTTTTCTTTCCGGCGCGTTTCCGGCACGGATCGAGAAGCCGTGCGATGGCAGCCGACGGTACAACCGGGTTCGAGAAGCTCACCCCTCCCGGAATGCAACGTAAAACTGCACGCCGGAGGGCACCCGTTCACGGGCGCGCGACCTAACGTCGTTCGACGCGGGGCCGGGAAACCCAAGAGACCCCAAGGACCCCAGAGCCCTCAGAGAGCCCAGTGAGCCCAGAGATCGGTGAGGAACTCCGGATGACCACCATCGTCAAAGTCGCGTCCGTGCCGCTGCTCGACCGGGGCGGTGCCGTCCTGACGACACCGCTCGTCACGACCTCCTCGGCGGGCGGGGAGAACCGGATCACGAGCGGGATGAGCGTGTATCCGGTCGGCTCCGGGGCGCCGCTGCACTCGCACAACTGCGACGAGCACGTGACGGTCCTCGAAGGGGAGGCGGAGGTCGTGGTGGACGGAGAGGTGACGAAGCTGGAGAGGTTCGACACGACGTACGTCCCCTCTCCCCTCCCCCACCTCTTCCGCAACACCGGCGACACGCCCCTGCGCATCCTGTGGGTCTACACGTCGGGAACGGTGACCCGCACGTTCACCGAGACCGGAGTGACGGTGGAACACCTGTCGGCGCAGGACCAGATGGGGTGAGCCACCGCCTTCCGGGTTCAGGAGGCAAGCCCCCTCCAGAACGCCGTGTTGTGCTCGATGCCGAACCGGTCGGTGGTCCTGGAGCAAGCGGCCGGAGGCCGATCGGTGACCGGTGAGGTGTCGCAGGCCGACAGCGACATCATCGCGTCGCTCCTGGGGTCGTACTTGGGCCACTTCGGGGTGCGTTCGCCGTTCGGGTCGCCCTTCGCCGCGAACCTCCCCCAGAACCGGATCATCTGGTCGGACAGCTCCAACTGGCCGTCGCTGTACGGCAGGGTCTGTCCGAGGTACTCCCAGAGGTAGCCGAGGTCGTCGACATGGGTGGCGCCGAACGGGAACTTCCGGGCGACCTCGTTCTTCTGCTGGAGCAGGTGGATGGACGTGAACTGCGGTGTGTCGCTCTCGGTGAACTCGTAGGCGTACGTGGGCACATACCGCGCCAGCTGCCCCATGACCTGCTGACGGGTGTACGAGGTCGAGTCGTTCTGCACGGTGGTCCACGCCACCCCTGGGGAGTCGAACTCGGCGACGGGATACTCGGCCAGGACCAGGTCCGCGTCGGTGCCGTACGTCGACCTCACCAGTGCCTCGTACTGCGGTGCGGTCAGCGGTTTGCCCAGGTAGTCGTAGTTCTGGAAGGTGAACAGCGAGCGCTCGCTGCTGACTTGTCCCAGCATGACCGGGACGCGGTTGAACTTCCCGGCCGGGACAGCGACAGCGGGATCGGCCGGGAAGGCGGCGCCTCCGAGCGAGGGCCGGATGCCCGCCTTCTGCTGGGCGGTGACGATGTCGGCGGCGGGCTTGCCTCGCAGACACGCGAGGACGTCCGAGGCGGTCGAGCAGCCAATCTCCTTGACGAAGGCAAGACTTGACGTCTCCCCTGCCGCCGCTGACTGCAGACTGCAGCCGCCACTCATGACGACCGCCCGTGCGAAGAGTCCCTTGGCGGTCGGTGAGGCCAGCTGTGCGCAGACCAACGAGCCGCCGGCGGACTGGCCCGCGATGGTGACGTTCCGTGCGTCACCGCCGAAGTGGCCGATGTTGGCCTGTACCCAGCGCAGGGCCGCCTGCTGGTCGAGCAGCCCGAAGGTGCCGGGGCCGTCGGCGTTCTCCTTCCGCAGCTGGGGCAGGTTGAGGTATCCGAGGGCGCCCAGACGGTAGTTGACGGTGACGACGACCGCGTTGGCCTGCTGTGCGAACTTGCGGGGGTTGGTGTCCTGCCCCGCGCCGCCGGTGAAGCCGCCGCCGTGGATCCATACGAGTACCGGAAGCCGCCCCCGCGTTCCCTCCGGCGTGTAGACGTTGAGCGACAGACAGTCCTCGGTGAGCGTCGGGTTCTCGTAGCCGGGGTCCCAGCCACTCGCCTGGGCACAGCGGTCGCTGAACCGCGTGGCGTCACGCACCCCGGTCCACCGCGCGGCCGGCCGGGGAGCGGTCCACCGCTGCTTCCCGGTCGGGTCGGCGGCGTACGGGATGCCGAGCCACTGGTCGTACCCGGTCTGACTACGGCCGCGTACCTTGCCGTTCGTGGTCTCCACCAGCGTGGACGTGGGCCGGGCCGAGTCCTCCGCGGACCGTGTCTGCGTCACCCCCGGGGACAGGATCCCGAGGCCGATCAGGCTCGCACTCACCAGGGCGGTCACAGCTGAGCCGAGTGGTCTCATGCGTCGCATCGATCCCTGCTTCCTGTTGACGTGCCGGGCATGAACAACCAGGAGGGGTGGGCTTGTTGAGGGCGGTCTCGGTCGGTGGCGAGCGGCCGGCTCCGTGGCGGTGAACGTAACCGTGTCACCAATGCGTCGGCAAGATGCAGAACACGATTGTTGACGATTCTTGGGGCGGGTGAGGCGGCCCGGGTTTGTCCGGATGAGTGTCGTTACGCGCCTGGGCCGGCGCCCTCCTCGAACCCGGCCCAGGCACCCGCCCCCGTGTCGGGTCAGCCGCTGGTGATCAGCTCCTGCCGCGTGCTGCTCTGCGGCGTCTGTCGCGAGCCGCGCAGTGCCGCGATGCCGATGAAGACCATCGACGACAGGCCCGCGATCGCGAAGGCGGTGAAGCCCCAGTCCCCGTTGCCGGCGGCGAGCAACTGGCCGCCGAGCCACGGGCCGAAGACCGCGCCGAAGCGACCCATTCCGGAGGTCCAACCGACGGCTGTGGCGCGGTTGTCGGGGGTGGAGCGGATCGAGACCGTCGCGTAGATCATGGTCTGGGCGCTGTTGAGGAACACGCCGGTGAGGAAGACCACCGTGAAGGTCACCGCGAGCGGCATGTGGACGCTGAGCAGGAAGACTCCGGCGGCGGTCAGCGCGAACCAGATCGACGAGATGCGCGGCGCCCCGAACCGGTCGGCGGCCCGGCCCGCGACCAGCATGCCCACGATGCCGCCGAGGTTGAAGAGGACCACGAAGGTGAGCGCGGAGCCCAGTTCGTAGCCCTCGCTGCGCATCAGGGTGGGCAGCCAGGTGGCGACGCCGTAGACGAGCAGCAGTCCACCGAAGGAGGCCAGCCAGTACAGCAGGGTCTGGGTCCACTCGCCGCCGCGGAACAGGTTGACGAGGGCGTTCCAGCGGTCGGCGGGGGCCTTCTTCTCGGCTGCGGCGGGCAGTTCGACCTCGAAACGGCCGGCCAGCTCGCGGGCCTCCTCGGTACGGCCCTTGGCGACCAGGAAGCTCAGCGACTCGGGCATGAACCTGGCGAGCACCGGGACGAAGAGCAGCGGCACCACGCAGACCCAGAAGGCGGCGCGCCAGCCGAAGGGCTCCACGATCCACAGGGCCACGTACGCGGAGAGGATGCCGCCTGCGTGGTGGGCGGTCATCAGCATGCCGATGGTGAGGGCGGTGCGGCCACGCGGGGCGTAGTCGGAGACCATGCTGATCGCGGTGGGCAGGAGCCCGCCGAGACCGACTCCGGCGAGGGTGCGGCCGAGGCCGAAGACCGCGACGCTGCCCGACATCGCGCACAGGCCGGAGGCCAGCGAGAAGAGCGTGACGCAGGCGACCATCAGCTTCTTGCGGCCGATGCGGTCGGCGACCGTCCCCGCGGTCAGTGCGCCGACCAGCATGCCGAAGGTGGCGTAACTGCCCAGGTCACCGGCCTTGTCCGGGGTGATGCCGAGGGCCTTCTCCGCCAGCATGTGCGGCAGCACCGAGCCGTAGATGAACATGTCGAGGCCGTCGAAGAGCACGGCCAGCCAGCACAGGCCGACGGCCAGTGCCGCCAGTTTGCCGCCGCGGGCGGACAGGGCGAAGGAGGAGGACATCGTTGTTTCCTCTCGTCCAGGAGTCGTGTCCCTGGAGGGGATCGGGGAGGCGGGGAGCGCGCGGCGCGAGCGGTTCGTGCGGCCGACCCCGTGATGCGCATGACGCTAGAAATCCGCCCTCCTAATTGTCAACGTTTTTGTCAACAATCATAGAAACCAGGCGGGCGCCGGGGCGGCACACGGCATGGGTGTGCCGCCCGTGACGCGAAACGGGGACGCCGGTGTCAGCCGACCGGCGGCGTGCCGTGGGTGTGGAAGGACTCGATGGTCTTCAGACCCCAGGCCTGGCCCTTCTTCCGCTCCTCTTCGGTCCAGGTGATCAGCGGCCAGTCGGGCGCCAGGACGAGGCGGGTGAGCGGGTTGCACAGCTCGACGCGGTTGCCGCCGGGCTCGTAGACGTACAGGAAGAACGTCTGCTGGATGGCGTGCTTGTGCGGGCCCGTCTCGATGAACACACCGGTGTCCAGGGCGAGATCGGCCGCCCGCAGGATGTCCTCACGGGTGTCCGTGGCGAACGCGATGTGGTGCAGGCGCCCGTTGGAGCCGGTCCAGTCCTCGGTGTAGACGAGGTCGTACGACTTGCTGCTGAAGGTCAGCCACTGGGCGGCGATCCGCCCGCTGTCGAGCCGGATCTGCTCCGTGGGACGGGCGCCGAGCACCTCGTGGACGAAGTCTCCGTTGGGCTCGACATCGGCGGCGAGGAAGTTCACGTGGTCCAGGCGGCGTACGCCCACGCCGTGACCGGGCTTCGCTTGCGGCTGGTTCTTCAGCCCTGGCTTCAGCTCGTCCGGTGCCTGATACCACTCGCTCTCCCAGTAGAGGGCGAGTTCATGGCCGTCGGGGTCGGTGGTGACGTACAGCGGGCCGATGCCCGGCTCGTCCTCGACCCAGCGGCCGGGGCGGCCCGCGTTCTCGGTCTCCTTGACCCGGCGCTGGAGGGCCTCCTCACTGGAGGCGCGCAGGGCGGTGCGACGGATCCCGGACGTCGTGTGGGCGGTCAACGTCACGCTGTGGTGCTCGTAGTCGTCCCAGGTCCGCAGGTATACGGAGTCTCCGGAACGGCCGTTCTCGGTCAGGCCGAGGTAGTCGGTGAAGAACCGGACGCTGGCGTCCAGGTCGGGGGTGAGCAGTTCGACGTGCCCGAGGTGGGCGATGTCGCCGAGCGGCGGGGCCATGGGGCCTCCTCAGGGGTGTTGTGCGGCTCCGGCCGGCCGGGGGAAGACCGTGCCGTCGAAGATCTTGCGTGCGGTACGGACGACGGCGGTGCGCCGCGCCACGGGGACGGCGCTCGGGCCAGCGCCGGAAGCGACACTCGTTGCGGCGCCCGAAGCAGCACTCGTTGGGGCGCCCGGGGTGTCGTACGCGAGGGTCGTTTCTATGTCGAGGAATCCGGTGGGGTGCTCGATGCGCACCCGGTCCCCGCCGGCCGGGAGACGTGCGATCGCCCCGCCGACGCCGCCCTCGATCCGCAGCCCGGTGGCGACGCTCGCGGCGCCCAGGACCCCGATCGAGGTGTGGCAGCGCACCGGGATGAAGGTGCGGGTCATGACCGCGCCACCGTCCAACGGCGGTGCCAGCAGGCTGAGTTTGGGCACGGTGGTGCCTTCGACATCGCCGAGCCCCATCAGCTTTCCCGCCTCCAGCCGGATCTCCCGGAGCCGTTCGGCGAGGGCCCGGTCCGCCTCCAGGTCGGCGGGGGTCTCGTACCCGGTGACACCGAGCGAGGACGCGGCGATCAGCACGGTCGGCATGCCGTTGTCCACGCAGGTGACCGGTACGTCGGCGACGAGGTCAAGCGCCCGGCCGGTCGGCAACAACGGGCTGCCGCTCTGCGGGAACTCGATGGTCACCGGCGCCGCGGCCCCCGGCACCCCGGAGATCTCGGCGGAGCCGGTGTAGTCGACGCGCCCCTCCGGGGTGGGGAAGGACGCGACGGCGAGGTCCCCGGTGTTGAGCATGCGGATCCGCACCGACGTACGGCCCTCTCCGGCGGCGACCAGTCCGCGTTCGACGGCGAACGGGCCGACCCCGGCGAGGAGGTTCCCGCAGTTCTGACGGTCACTCACTTCCGGTGTGTCGACGCCGACTTGGAGGAACAGGTAGTCGACGTCCGCCTCGGGGTCGGCCGACGCGGAGACCACCGCCACCTTGCTGGTCAGGGGGTGCGCACCGCCCAGGCCGTCGATCTGGCGCGGGTCGGGGCTGCCCATGACGCGCAGCAACAGGTCGTCGCGCGGGGCGGGTTCGGCGGGCAGGTCCCCGGCCAGGAAGTAGGCGCCCTTGGAGGTACCGCCGCGCATGAGCATGCAGCGCACTTCCTCGGAGCCGGCCCCGGTCACGAGCCCACTCCGCCCCTGTGCCCGGTCACGACCCGGCCCCGTCCCACGGATCCAGCCGTTCCCGCCGCTCCGGCCGTTCCTGCCGCTCCCTCCGGTACTCCTCGTACGACTGGTAGCGCACTCCCAGACGTACGAGCGTCTCCCGCAACCCGTAGCGGTCCAGGCCGAGTTGGCCCTCGGCGAAGGCGGCGCGTGTCGCCTCCTCCTTCGCGGTGCGCGCGGCGGACGCGTCGACGGCCTCGGCGGACCGCTCGCGCGGGACGACCATCACGCCGTCGTCGTCGGCGAGGATCACATCGCCCGGCCGGACGCTCTGTCCGCCGAGCACCACGGGTACGTTGACCGATCCGCCGGTGGCCTTCACGGTGCCCTGTGCGGAGACGGCCGCCGCCCAGACGGGGAAGCCCATCGCGCGCAGTTCCTCGGTGTCGCGCACCCCGGCGCCGGTCACCAGGCCGCGTACGCCCCGGCGTCGCAGGGCGGTGGCGAAGAGTTCGCCGAACATGCCGTCCGTGGAGGGCGAGGTGGTGGTGACGACGAGGATGTCGCCCTGGCCGCACTGCTCGACCGCCGCGTGGATCATGAGGTTGTCGCCGGGCCAGCTCAGCACGGTGACCGCGGTGCCCGCGACCCGTACGCCCTGCTGGATCGGGCGCAGGTCGCTGCCGAGGAGGCCGGTGCGGCCGAGGGCCTCGTGGACGGTCGCCACGCCGTACGCGGAGAGCGCATCGACGTCCTTCTCGGCGGCCTTCGGGGGGTTGGTGACGATCAGGCCGCTCATGCCAATTCCCCTGTGACCTGCGGGTACGGGCGCATGTACGCCTCGGCGTAAGTGGTGTGCGGCAGACCGAGGTTGGGGCCCGCGTTGCGCTTGAGCTGCACACCGCGGCGGACGGCGAGGTCGGTGTAGTAGTCCCACAGGTGCCGCTGGGCGGCCAGGCACTCCATGGCCTTGCGCTTGGTCTCCCACACCTCGGAGATGTCGAGGAGGACCTCCGGCTTGAAGCCGCACATCTCGGGCTGGTGCGGTTCGAAGAAGAACACCGGCGGGGCGCCGATGATCTCCCCCTCTGCCGGGTAGCCGATGGCCTGGGCGAGCACGCGAGCGTCCAAGGCCATCCGGGCCGCCGCCGGGTGGTCGCCGTTGTACGGGTCTTCGAGTGGATGCGTGAGGACGACGTCGGGCTGCGCCGCGCGGTAGACGGCCACCAGCCGGTCCGTCAGCTCGGGGCTGATGGTCAGGGGGTAGTCGCCGGCGTCGAAGAAGACGACCTCGGCGCCGAGGGTGGCGGCGGCTGCCTCGGCCTCCGCCCGGCGCATCTCCTTGATCTCCTCCAGCGACCTGCCCTCGCGCCAGGCCTTCGCGGACTCGCCGCGCTCGCCGTAGGTCAGACAGGCGATGGTGACCTTCTCGCCGCGCAAGGCGGCGAGGGCGATGGCTCCACCCGCCCGCCACACGAAGTCCCCTGCGTGCGCCGTGATGACGAGCGTGGATCGCGGGGTGGCGGGCGTCGACGGTAGTGAAGTACCGGCCGCGTTGCCATGCGTCATTGTTGCAATCTCCTTGATGGACAGGCCAGTTGACCCACCCCCCGCGGTGTCACTCGCGCAACGCGTCGATCACACCCGAAAGGTGGGCGCGGACGGCCGCTTCGGCCGCCTGCGGGTCCCGGGCCCTGATCGCCTCGATCATGGCCAGATGCTCACCCAGGGACTTCTGGGGCCGCCCCGGCCGCAGCGCGAGCTGGAAACGGTGGCGCACCAGCTGCCCGTTGAGCCGCTCCAGCAGTTCCACGGCCGTCTGCTGGCCGGAGAACTGTCTGATGAGGGCGTGCAGTTCGTGGTTGAGGTCGGAGTAGGTGACCGGTTCGCCGTCGGCGACGGCCTTGGACATCGCCTCGCCCACGTCGACCAGCCGGGTCAGCTGCTCGTCGGTGACCGCGACGGCCGCCTTGGCCGCGCACAGCCCTTCGAGGACCATGCGGCATTCGGTGATGGCGACCGCTTCCTCCACGGTCACCACCCGCACCCGCGAACCGCGGTTGCGGATCCGCTCGACCAGACCCTCCGACTCCAACTCGATCAGTGCGGCCCGCACACTGGCCCGTGTCACACCGAACTGCTCGGCGAGTTCGTTCTCCACCAGCCGCTGGGCCGGTGCCATCTCGCCGCGCAGGATGGCCTGCCGCAGCTGCGCGAGCGCATGCTGCCTGGCCTGCTCTCCGGTGCTCGGACGGGCTTGTTTCGGCATGTGTGCTCTCCCTGGGTGGTGAGTGCCTGTCGAACCTAAATCTAGACGAACAAGATTGTCAACAATTTTGTTTTCCATATGGCACGGCCACACACGGCCACACACCAACGAGGGCCCTGATATCCGCAGTTGCGGATATCAGGGCCCTCGGGAATTCGTACGAGCGGTTCCCCGCGATCAGGCGGCCACAGGGAACCCCGACGTGCGGAAGACGCGGCGCTCGACGTCCACGGCGAACACCTCGCAGCCTTCGCGCGCGGCGGCCCAGTCGATCCCGTCCGCGCCCATCGCGAACGCCGCGGTCGCCGTCGCGTCCGCCTCGGTCAGGGACGGGGCCACGACGGTCAGACTGAGCAGTCCGGTCGCCGGACGGCCGGTGCGGCCGTCGAGGATGTGGTCACCCCGCTCGTAGCGCCCGGAGGTCGCCACCGCTCCGTCTGTGATCTCCAGGACCGCGCACAGCCGGTCGGCCTGTTCCGGGTGACGCACTCCCACCCGCCACGGGCGGCCGGCCGAGACCACATCGCCGCCGGCGTTCAGACAGAACGTCGTCATGCCCTCGGCGAGCAGCAGTTCGGCCGCCCGCTGCACCGCCCAGCCCTTGACCATCGCGCACGGGTCGAGGCCACGGCCGGGCAGCCGCACCTGGAACGCGCCCCCGCTCGCGACCCGGTACTCCTCGCACAGGTCGAGCACCTCGACGAGGTCCGCGCTGAGCTCGTGGGGTTCGAGCTCCCCCCGCCCCAGCCGGGACACCTCGCTGTCGGCGATGAACGGGCTGAACCGCTCGTCGACCTCGCGCAGCCACGCGAACACCCGGTCCGCGGCCACGGCGGCGCCCCCGTCGGGGTCACCCCCGTGAGGGTCACCGCCGTCCAGGTCAGCGCCTTCGATCCGCAGGGAGATGGGCAGCCCCATGATGTGCTCGACCCGGCGCACTTCTTCGGCCCGTGACATCTCGATCAGCCCTTCGCGTCGATGGCGGCCTGGAGGGACTCGACGTACCCGTCGCTCGTGATCGTGGCGCCCGAGACCGCGTCGATGTCGGAGCTCTGGGCCTCCAGCGTCTCGGCGATCAGCTTCGGCACGGCCGCCTTGGTCTGCGGGTGGTTCGGCTGCTGCAGCATCCGTACCGCGTCGATCTTGTCGCCCTCGAAGGTCACCTCCACCTGCACGGTGCCCTTCTCCGTGCCTACGGCCGAACCCGCGACGACCTGGGATGCGGCGGCCGAGGCGGACGGCGAGGACGAGGAGGAGGACGAAGAAGAGGACGACGACGAAGACGCCGGCTTCGCGTCGATGGCGGCCTGGAGGGACTCGACGTACCCCTCACTCGTGATCGTGGCGCCGGACACCGCGTCGATGTCGGCGCTCTGTGCCGTGAGCGTCTCCGCTATCAGCTTCGGGACCGCGGCCTTGGTCTGCGGGTGGTTCGGCTGTTGCAGCATCCGTACGGAGCTGATCTTGTCGCCGTCGAAGGTGACCTCGACCTGTACGGGACCCTTCTCGGTCTTGATGGTCGAACCGGCGACGACCTGGTTCGAGGTACCTCCCGAAGAGGAGGTGGAAGGTGTCGAGGCGGGTTCGGAGACCTCCGTGGTGGACGACGTGTCGGTCGAGGGCGCGTAGCGCCAGACCGGGATGAGACCCGCGACGGTCAGGACCAGGACAGGAATGGCTCGTTTCACGGTGTCTCTCTCATCCCGCCAGGCTGAAGCGCTCGAAGTGGATCTGCTGCTTGGGCACGTTCAGCTCGCGCAGGCTGCCCAGCACCGCGTTCATCATCGGAGGCGGTCCGCACAGGAAGACGTCCCGGTCGCCGATGTCCGGCACGAGCCGTACGAGCTCGTGCGCCGCCAGCTTGTCGGGGGTGACCGGCCCGGACACCAGGTGCAGCTCGGCGCCCTTGGCCTGGGCGAGCTCCCGCAGCTCGTCGTAGAGGACCGCGTCCCGGTCCGTGGACACCCGGTAGATGACCACGGCGTGCCCCTGGACCTCCTCCAGCAGGGCCCGGATGGGGGTGACGCCCACGCCGCCGGCGATGAGTACGGACTCCGGCCGGGTGCGGTGCATCGCGGTGAAGGCGCCGTACGGGCCCTCGGCGAAGACGCGCGTGCCGACCTTCAGGTGCCGCAGGCCCGCGGTGCCGTCGCCGGCCGTCTTGGCGGTGAGCCGCAGTGTCCGGCCGTCCGGCGCCGCCGACAGCGAGAACGGGTTGGCCTGCCACCACCGGTCCTTGGTCAGGAACCGCCACAGGAAGAACTGGCCCGCGCGGGCCGGCAGCCGGTCCAGGTCGCGCCCCGTCATGTAGATCGACACGACGTTGTCGGACTCGGGCACCACGGCCGAGACCCGCAGCTGGTGCCGCATGTTCCGCCACAGCGGCAGCACGAGCCTGCCCAGGGCGACCGCGCCGAGCGCCACGCCCCACACGCCGTACCAGTACGCCGTGGCGAAGGACGACGCGGTGAAGGTCGTACCCACCGCGACCTGGTGCGTGAAGGCCAGCACGACCGCGAGGTACGTGTAGAGGTGGATGAAGTGCCAGGTCTCGTAGGCCAGCCTTCGGCGGGCGTAGCGGGCCGAGACGCCGCCGATCACGAGGATCAGCACCAGCGCGACGACGGCGCGCAGCACGCCCTCGACGGTCTCGGCGAGGTCCACCAGCTGGCTCACCGGGCCCAGGCCGGAGGAGTCGGCGTAGCCGAAGGTGATGAACACGGCGTGGCCCAGCAGCGTCCAGAGCAGGCCGAAGCCGACCCAGCGGTGCCAGGAGGTCAGCCGGTCCATGCCGATGCGGCGGTCGAGCCACGGCAGCCGGGCGACCAGCAGCAGTTGGAAGGCCATCAGGAGAGCGCCGTACAGGCCGAGGAGCCGGCCGATGACGATGAGGGCGTTCGAGGCGAACCCGGCCTGGACGAAGAACACGGTCACCACGGCTACGTTCACGGCCAGCACGCCGTACAGGCCGGCGCGGGCCACCACCTTGGGACGCACCGCCGCGGGAGGTGGGGGAACGGTCGTCTGGACAGTAGTCACGGGGTCGGCAACTCCTTGATCGGGTCCTGGGACTCCGAGCCTGCCTTCCGGGTGCTGTCGTTTTCCTGTCGGTCAACTTTCAAGTTTTTATCGATATGAAGTAGACAGGCCCGCGGCTATGGCGTCAGGAGGCGCGTGAAGCACTATGGGCACGTGGAAAAAGTACGACTTCTCGTCGTGGACGACGACCCGCCCATCGCCGACCTGGTCGCGACGGTCGCCCGCTACGAGGGCTGGGAGGCGGTGACCGCGAACTCCGGCGAGGAGGCGCTGCACCGTGCCGCGGACTTCCATCCGGACATCGTGGTGCTCGACCTCATGCTGCCCGGGCTCGACGGCTTCGCCGTGCTCGACCGGCTGCGGCTGTCCGGGACGATGGTGCCCGTGGTGTTCCTGACCGCGCGGGACGGCGTGGCCGACCGAGTAGCGGGCCTGACCAGGGGTGGCGACGACTACCTCGTGAAGCCGTTCGCGGTGGAGGAGCTCATGGCCCGGCTGCGGACCGTGCTGCGCCGCAGCGCGGGACCGGCCTTCCAGCGGTCGGTGCTCAGCGTCGCGGACCTGACCATGGACGAGGACACGCGCGAGGTGCGCCGGGGCGACCGGCTGCTGACGCTCACCCCCACCGAGTACGAGGTGCTCCGCTATCTGATGCGGAAGTCGCCGACCGTGCTCACCAAGGCGCAGATCCTCGACCATGTCTGGGAGTACGGCTTCGGCGGCCGGTCGAACGTGGTGGAGCTGGTCATCAGCCGGCTGCGCCGCAAGCTCGACGGCAACGACGAGGAAGGGACGCCGCTCATCCACACCGTCCGGGGCGTCGGATACGTGGTGCGGCAGGTCGCCGGGTGATCCGCCGTTTCAGGGAGACCTACCGCAGGCTGCGGCTGGGCACCCGGCTGGCCCTCGGCATGGGCGTGCTCTCACTGGTCGTGTTCGCCGTCGTCGGGGCGGCCCTGTCGATGTACATGCGGGACTATCTGGAACGCCAGCTCAACGACCAGATGAAGCTCGTCCAGCTCACCCAGTCCAAGGACGTCGAGGCGTACGGCACCGTGCAGGGCAAGCCGTACTACGGCTGGTACACCGCCTCGTACGAGGTCTCCGCCAACTCGGCCGTGCTCCGCGAGCCCGCGGACGTGCCGGCGGACGCCGACGAGCTGGCCGTCGTCGCCCAGGCGGTACGGGATTCGGGGGACGACCCCGTCTTCCGCACCGCGCACATCAAGGGAGAGGGCACGTACCGGCTGCGTGCCTGCGAGCCCGAACCCGGGGTGGTCCTGGTCACCGCGGCGCCCATGGACGACATCGAGGACACCATGGACCAGCTGGCCACGGTCCAGGTCGTCGCCTTCGCCCTCGCGCTGATCGGGCTCGTGGTGTTCGGACGTGCGGTGCTGCGGCGGGGCCTGAAGCCGCTCAGCGACATGGCGCACACGGCCCGCGGCATCACCTCGCACGACTTCACCGACTCGGCGCGGCTTCCGGTGCGCGCCGACCGCGGGAACGGCGGCCCCGAGGTCGAGGAGCTGCGGACCGCCTTCAACACCATGCTGGAGCACATCGACGACTCGCTGGCCGTCCGCACCGAGGCCGAGCAGCGGCTGCGCCGGTTCGTCGCGGACGCCTCGCACGAGCTGCGTACGCCCCTGATGTCGGTACGCGGCTACGCGGACCTCTTCCAGTACGCGGCGGCCAACGAACCCGAGGAACGGGAGAAGCACCTGGCCCGGCTGCGTGCCGAGGCCGCCAGGATGGGCATCCTCCTGGACGACCTCCTGCTGCTCGCCCGGCTGGACGCCGCCGAGGTGGAGGCACCGGTGCGGCTGGAGAACGCGGATCTGGCGGAGCTGGTCCGCCAGGCCGCGGAAGCCTTCCGCGCGGCCCGCCCGGACCATCCGCTGGCCGTGACGGTCGGGCCCGCTCCGGTGCGGCTGCGCCTCGACGCCCTGCGCATCCGCCAGGTCCTGGACAACCTCCTCACCAACGCCGCCGTCCACACCCCGGCCGGTACGAAGGTGTCCGTGGAGGTGTCGGTCGTGGCCGACGCGGCGGTCGTCCAGGTCACCGACTCCGGCCCCGGCATCCCGGCCGCCGACCAGGAGCGCGTCTTCGACCGCTTCTTCCGCATCGACAAGGCCCGCAGCCGAGACCGCGGAGGCAGCGGCCTCGGCCTGGCGGTCGCCCGCTCCCTGGTCCAGGCCCACGGCGGCACGATCACCCTGAGGAGCGGCCCGGGCGCGACAACTTTCACAATGAGGCTTCCCTTGACCCACTAAGGGGCGCGGGGAACTGCGCGCCCAGCCACGAACGGCCCGCACCCGGCGACCCCACGAACAATCCCCCGCCTACTCGGCGTAAAAGGTGGCGTCAGCCTTCGCCGTCGTCGTATCGGCCGGCTGCGTCACCAGCAGATAGTTGTAGTGCCGGACATAGCTGCCAGCCACGTTGTACGACTCGAACGAAACGCCCGCCGACGCGTCGGCCAGCCCCGCCCGCCGATAGAAGCTCGCGTCGCCCTTGAAGGCCGTACTCCCGTCGCTCTTGTCCACCCACACCTCACCGTTGCTCCGGTGACGGAGGTAGTACCCCGGGAAGTTCGCCGACTCCAGGGAGACGGTCCCGGTACCGGCGAGCCCGGTCACGACACGGAACTGCGAGTCCGCGAGGTTGGTGACGTTCGGCTCGATCTTCGCCCGGTACTCCCAGTGCCGGATGAACCGGTCGGGGAAGTTGTACGAGGAGAAGCGGACCGGGGTGACACCGTCGGCCACCGGGATGCCGAGGTTGGGCGTGCCGTCGGCGTTCCAGTAGAGCTTCTGGTAGCGGGTACGGCGGTTGGGGTCATTGAGCGGGTCGCCGCTGATGTCCTTGTAGTTGCGGTCGTGGTAGACGAGGATGTCGGACTTTCCGTCCTCGGACGTGGTGAAGGTGTTGTGGCCCGGGCCGTACTGGCCGGTCGCGTCGTTGCTCTTGAAGACCGGGGTCTGGGTCTTCGTCCAGGAGGCCGGGTTCATCAGGTCGGCGCTGGCGTTGGCGGTCAGCAGGCCGAGGCAGTAGTTGGCGTCGGTGGCGCTGGCCGAGAAGGTCATGAAGACCTTGCCGTTCCGCTGGATGACGGCCGGTCCTTCGTTGACGCGGTGGCCGACGATCTCCCAGGAGAGCGTCGGGGTGGAGATCCGTGCCGGAGTGCCGCTGATGGTCCAGGGGTTGGACATCGGGGCGAGGTAGACACTGGTTCCGGTGCCGACCGCCGGGTCGTTCTGCGCCCAGCTCAGATAGCGGGTACCGCCGACGGTGAAGGTCGTCGCGTCGAGCGAGAAGGTGTCCAGCGGCAGCGCGATACGGCCCTTCTCGGTCCAGGTCCCGGTCAGCGGGTTGGCGGCGCTGGTCTCCAGGACGTACGGCCGGATCTTCCAGATGTCGTTGGAGGCACCGGCGGCGAAGTAGACGTACCACTTGCCGTCGATGAAGTGGATCTCCGGCGCCCAGATGTGCGCGCCCATCTCACCACTCGCGTGCTTCGTCCAGATCGTCGTCTCGGTGGCGGTGGACAGGCCCTGGAGCGTGGTGGCCCGCCGCATGACGATCCGGTCGTACGCGGGCACGGTGGCGGTGAAGTAGTAGTAGCCGTCGGTGTGTTTGAAGATGTGCGGGTCGGCGCGCTGTTCGGCGATCGGGTTGGTGAAGGTGACGGCCGGCGAGGCGGGGGCGGCGGCCTCGGCGATGCCGGAGGTCAGGGCGGCCAGGGTGACGAGCAGCGCCGTGACCACCCTTGCGATCGTGCGTCTCACTGAGTTCCTCTCGATCACGTCGAATGCGTCAGATCACGTCGAACGCGCCGGTCACGTCGTGGGCTTGAACTGCCACTGCTGGCAGGTGTTGTTGAGCCAGGTCCACTGGCGTACGTCGACGCCGTCGCCCGTGCCGCAGTTGGCGACGTCGGCGACCTTGCCGGTGCTCTCGTTGACGATCCGCACGTAGTCACCGGTCGCCGTGTAGACGAGGCGGTACTTCTGGCAGTTGTTGTTCAGCCAGGACCACTGGGCGATGTCCGTACCGTCGGCGGCGGCACACCCGGCGGTGTCCATCACCTTGCCGGTGGCCACGTTCACCAGCCGGCTGGTGTCGTTGCCCTGGTCCTCGATCCGCCACTTCTGGTTGGCGCCGCCGGTGCAGGTCCACTGGAAGATGTTGGCGCCGTCCGCGGTGCTGCCGCCGGCGACGTCCAGGCACTTGCCGCTGTTGCGGTTCACCAGCGTGTACGCCGTCGGGGTCGCCGCGGTCTCCCCCGCCGGGCCGGGCAGGGTGGTTCCGAGGGCGACCGGGGTGCCGAAGTTCGGCGTGCCGTCCGCGTTCCAGGTGAACTTCTGGGCGCGGGTCGTCCGGCCGTTGCCGCAGCCGCCGTTCGCGGTGTTGTTGCCGTGGTAGACGATCCAGTTCTCGGTGCCGTCGGGCGAGGTGAAGAAACCGTTGTGGCCGGGGCCGTAGACACCCGCCGCGTCATTGCGCTGGAAGACCGGGGTCTGTTTCTTCGTCCAGGACGACGCCAACAGCGGGTTGGTGCCGGTCAGTTCGAGCTGGCCGAGCTTGTAGTCCGCGGTCTGGCAGTGGCTGGCGGAGAAGGTGAGGAAGGTGCGGCCGCCGTGGTACAGCGGCTCGGGCCCCTCGTTGACGGCGCCGCCCGAGGTCTCCCAGCTCAGCGTCGGGCTGGAGATGACACTGAAGGTGGAACTGCTCAGCGTGTACGGGTTGCTCATCGGCGCGATGACCAGGCTCTGCGTACTGCCGTTGATGAATCCGCTGCCGACCAGGTACAGGTTGTTGCCCTGCTTCAGCACACTGGCGTCGATCAGCCAGCCGCCGGGGGTCAGGTTGGAGCCCGTGAGCTGGTTCTTGAAGGTGTACGGGCCCATCGGATCGGTGCCCGCGCTCTCCAGGACGTACGTGCGCTGGGAGTCGCAGCAGGCGACCCCGCCCTGTCCGGCGGAGTAGTACAGGTACCAGTGCCCGTCGAAGAAGTGCAGTTCGGGGGCCCAGAAGTTGGTGTTCCGGGTGGAGGTGGTGTCGCTCCACACCTGGACGCTGGGGGCCACGGACAGACCGGCCAGAGTCGGCGACTTCCGCATGGTCAGCACACCGGTGAAGGACGTGGTGACCAGGTAGTAGTTGCCGTTGTAGTACTCCAGCCAGGGGTCGGCGCCCTTCTGCGCCTTGACGGGGTTCGTGTACGGCCGCCCCTCCGCGGCCGTGGCGGGCTGCGTCGCGACGGAGGCGAGCATCACGAGCAGCGCTGCCACGAGGGTGCACCAGTGACGGGCACGGAACACGGCTGATCCCCTTCCGATGAGCACGACGTTGACAACGTTCGAAATCCCGTACAGCGTGCGTAACTTCGACCAGAAGATAAGGACGCACGAGGTACGCGTCAACGCTTCTGACACGTTTGGTTCCGGTCGGCTTTCCGTGACGTAAAACCACGAACGTCACGCGGACCTACGGGTGTTGCGCGAAGTTCCCGGCCGTTCGACCTGTCGGACATTGTTCGGAACCTCTTGACGCCCCCGTTCGCACCGCTTCACACTCTCGCAACGCGACGTCACACACGCGAAACGGCACGAGCCCGCTGCTGAGACCTCGCGGTCCTTTCCTTCCGGCATGTCTCAGCAGAGGAAGTTGAAACGATGCAACTCGCGAGATCCCTTAGCCGTACAAGACGTTGGGCAGGAGGACTCGCGGGACTGACCGCGGCCTCACTGCTCCTCGGACTGGCCGGTCCCGTCGCCCCCGCAACAGCGGCCGAGAGCGCGGACATCACCGACGGCCTGGCCCTCTGGTACAAGCTCGACGCCGCCTCCGGCACCACGGTGGCCGATGCCTCCGGCAACGGCAGGACCGGCACGGTGAACGGCACCGCCACCTGGTCCGGCACCGGCGAGGGACTCTCGTTCAACGGCTCCGACACCTACGTCAAGGTGCCGGACAACGTCATGAGCGGCATGAACTCGATCTCCGTCTCGATGGACGTGAAGGTCGACTCCGCGCAGAACACCCCGTACTTCATCTACGGCTTCGGCAACACGAGCGGATCCGCGGGCAACGGCTACCTCTTCACCACCGGCAGCACCTTCCGGACTTCCATCGCCTCCGGCAACTGGTCGACGGAACAGACCACCCAGCCCTCACCGGCGCGTGCCATGACCCGTGCCGTGTGGAAGCAGGTCACGTACACCCAGACCGGCAACACCGGTGTCCTCTACGAGGACGGCGTCGAGGTGGCTCGCAACACGGCGGTCACCATCACGCCCGGCTCCATCGGCTCCGGCACCACCACCGCGAACTACATCGGCAAGTCGGTGTACCCGGGCGACAAGCTCTTCAAGGGCAGCATCCGCGACTTCCGGGTCTACGACCGGGCGTTGGCCGGCTCGGAGGTCGAGCAGCTCTCCCTCCCCGTCGCCACCCGGGGCGTCGCCGACGACAAGGCCGCCCTCACCCTCGGCGACACGAGCGCCGTCGTAGCGGACCTGACGCTGCCCACCACCGGCACGGCGGGCGGCTCCACGATCAGCTGGAAGTCCGACACCCCCTCGGTGGTGTCGGACTCCGGTGCCGTCACCCGCCCCGCCGCCGGCGAACCGGACGGCCACGCCACGCTCACCGCGACCCTGAAGAAGGGCTCGGTGACCGACACCAGGACCTTCGACATCACGGTCCCGGCCGCGTTCGACGACGACACGGCCACCGAGCAGGCCGCCGAGGCGCTGAAGGTCGACAACCTCGACGACGTGCGCGGCAACATCACCCTGCCGACGACCGGTTCGTACGGCACGAAGGTCGGCTGGACCTCCGCGAAGCCGGACGTCGTCTCCGCCGACGGCATCGTCCACCGCCCGGCGCACGGCGACGGCGGCACGACCGTCGAGCTCACCGCGACCGTCACGAAGGGCAACGCTCGGGCGACCCGCGTCCTCACCGCGAAGGTGCCCGAACTCCCCGCGGAGGCACCCCTCAAGGGCTATATGTTCAGCTACTTCACCGGCGAGGGCACCTCGGACGGCGAGCAGCTCTACGCGGCCCTCAGCAAGGGCAACGACCCGCTGAAATGGCGGGAGTTGAACGAGGGCAAGCCCGTCCTGACCTCCACACTCGGGGAGAAGGGCCTGCGCGACCCGTTCATCATCCGCTCCCCCGAGGGCGACAAGTTCTACCAGATAGCCACCGACCTGCGGATTTACGGCAACGGCAACTGGGACGCGGCCCAGCGCACCGGCAGCAAGTCCATCATGGTCTGGGAATCCACCGACCTGGTCCACTGGACCGACCAGCGCCTGGTCAAGGTCTCGCCCGACTCGGCCGGCAACACCTGGGCGCCGGAAGCGTTCTACGACGAGAAGCTCGGCTCGTACGTCGTCTTCTGGGCGTCGAAGCTGTACGACAACGCCGAGCACTCGGGCGACACGTACAACCGCATGATGTACGCGACCACCCGTGATTTCCGCACCTTCAGCGAGCCCAAGGTGTGGATCGACCGCGGCTACTCGGTCATCGACTCCACGATGATCAAGCAGGGCGACACCTACTACCGGCTGTCGAAGGACGAGCGCAACAACTCCTCCTCGACCCCCAACAGCAAGTTCATCTTCCAGGAGAAGAGCGACTCGATCCTTGACGAGTCCTGGGACTTCGTGGCCGAGGGCATCGGCAAGGGTGCGATGAGCGCCGCCGAGGGACCGCTGGTGTTCAAGTCCAACACCGAGGAGAAGTGGTACGCGTTCCTCGACGAGTTCGGCGGTCGCGGCTACATCCCCTTCGAGACGACGAACCTCGCCTCCGGCAACTGGACGCCGTCCACGGGATATGACCTTCCGTCAAGGCCTCGCCACGGCACGGTACTTCCGGTCACGCAGGCGGAGTACGACCGGCTGCTGAAGGCGTACCAGCCGGACCAGATCGTCGAGTCGGTCGAGGACGTCAAGGTGACGACGGGCATCGGTGAGGCCCCGGTCCTGCCGGGCACGGTCATCGCCGAGTACGCGGACGGCGTCAAGCGGCCCGTCTCCGTCACCTGGGACGAGGTCCCGGCCTCGGAGTACGCGCAGGCCGGCACGTTCACCGTGAAGGGCAGCCTGCCGGACGGAGCCGCGCTCCAGGCCGAGGCCGAGGTCACTGTCACGTCGGAGGGCCCCGACGTGCCCGCCGACCTGGTCCTGCACTACGGCTTCGACGAGACCGGCGGCAGCATCGCCCGTGACTCCAGCGGCCACGGCTACCACGGCACGTACGTCCGTACGCCCGACTTCGGGACGGGCGTGGACGGCGGCTCGTTCAAGATGTCCGGCGGTTCCAGTACCTCGACCACCTCCCCCTACGTGAGGATCCCCAACGGCGTGCTGAAGGGCGCCGACAGCGTCACCGTCTCCACGTACGCCAAGTGGAAGGGCGGGGACAACTTCCAGTGGCTGTTCGGTCTTGGCCCGGACAGCGACAAGTACCTCTTCGCCACTCCGTCCAACGGCGGCGGCAAGCTCTTCTCCGCGATCACCAAGGCCACTTGGTCGGGCGAGAAGCAGATGACCGGCGGCTCGCAGCTCACCCCCGGCAAGTGGCAGCACGTCACCGTGACGGTGAACAGCGCGACCGAGACGGCGATCCTCTACGTGGACGGCGTCGAGGCGGCCCGGGCGACCGGCGTCATCATCAAGCCGTCCGAGCTGTACGACGCGTCGAAGGGTTACTCCGGCTACATCGGCAGGTCCATGTACTCCCCCGACCCGTACTTCGGCGGCGAGGTCGACGACTTCCGGATCTACAACCGGGCACTGTCGCCCACCGAGGTCCTGGAGCTGAGCGGGAACACGACGGGCATCGCCACGGCGACCCACCCGGCGCTCAAGGTCGACGCGATCATCGATGACGCGGACAGCAAGGTCACCCTCCCGCTGGCCGAGGGCAGCGATCTCACCGCCCTGGCACCGGAGTTCGGCCTCGCCCACGGGGCGTCGATCAGCCCCGCGTCCGGCTCGCTGCACGACTTCACCGAGCCGGTGACGTACGAGGTGACCGGCTCGGACGGCAAGAAGCGCACCTGGACGGTCCGGGCCGTGGAGATGAAGAGCCCGGTGCTGCCGGGGCTCAACGCCGACCCGAACATCACGAGGTTCGGCGACACCTTCTACATCTACCCGACCACCGACGGCTTCCCGGGTTGGAGCGGCACCCAGTTCAAGGCGTACTCCTCCAAGGACCTGGTCCACTGGAAGGACCACGGCGTCATCCTCGACCTCGGTCCGGACGTCACCTGGGCCGACAGCAGGGCCTGGGCGCCGGCGATCGAGGAGCGCGACGGCAAGTACTACTTCTACTTCTGCGCCGACGCGAACATCGGTGTCGCGGTGTCCGACTCGCCCACCGGCCCGTTCAAGGACGCGCTGGGCAAGCCGCTGCTGAAGGCGGGCCTGTACCCGGGCCAGATGATCGACCCGGCCGTCTTCACGGACGACGACGGCACGCCGTACCTCTACTGGGGCAACGGCAGGGCGTACGCCGTCCCGCTCAACGACGACATGGTCTCCTTCGACGCGTCGAAGGTCACCGACATGACTCCCAGCGGCTACAACGAGGGCACCTTCGTCATCAAGCGCAAGGGCACCTACTACTTCATGTGGTCGGAGAACGACACCCGGGACGAGAACTACCGCGTCGCCTACGCGACCGGCTCCTCGCCCACGGGCCCCTGGACCAAGCGGGGCGTGATCCTGGAGAAGGACCTGTCCCTGGGCATCAAGGGCCCCGGCCACCACTCGGTGGTCAAGGTGCCGAACACCGACGACTGGTACATCGCCTACCACCGCTTCGCCATCCCCGGCGGTGACGGCACGAACCGCGAAACCACCATCGACAAGCTGGAGTTCGACGCCGACGGCCTGATCAAGAAGGTCGTCCCGACACTGTCGAGCATCGACCCGGTCACCATCGTCCGGGCAGGTCCGGACGCCATGGGCACCGAGGGCAGCGCGATCCCGGTCACCGGCACGATCTCCGGCGCGGGCAAGCCCCGGTGGACGGTCGAGGACGGAGCGCCCTGCACCTTCGCCGATCCCGACGCCGTCCTCACCTCGGTCACGTGCGCCGACGACAGTACGTACGAGGTGACTCTGACCGGGGGCCGCAGCAGTGACACGCTCACCGTGACCGTGGACAACGCGGCGCCAGTGATCACGTCGGCGACGGGGCCCGCCTCGGCGGTGTCCGTCGGCAAGAGCGCGTCCGTCAAGGCCGTGTTCACCGACCTGGGGTCCGACGACACCCAGACGTGCAAGATCGACTGGAAGGACGGCACCGAGCCGTCCACGGGCAAGGTCACCGCCTCCGGCTGCGAGGCCACGCACACGTACAAGAAGGCGGGCATCCATCGTCCGGTGGTCACCGTCACCGACGACGACGGCGGCAAGGACAGCACCGAGCTGCCAGAGCTGGTCGTCTACGACCGTGCGGCCGGTCCGATCGCGGGCGTCGGAGTCATCTCCTCCCCGGCGGGCGCCTATCCGGCGAAGCCCTCGCTGACCGGTCTTGCGGGCTTCTCCTTCGGTGCCGCGTACAAGAAGGCGAAGGACACGGTGCCCAGCGGCAACGCGACCTTCGACTTCGCGGCCGGCAAGGTGAAGTTCCGCTCCACCGACTCGGACTGGCTGGTCGTCACCCGCTCCGAAGCCCAGTACCAGGGCTCGGGCACGGTCAACGGCACCGGCGGATACGCCTTCCGCATCACCATCACCGACTCCCCCGACACCTACCGCATCAGGATCTGGAAGAAGTCCACGGGTGACGTGGTCTACGACAACCGCACCGGCTCGAAGGCTTACGGCATCGTGCTCGGCTGAGGTCTGACGGCTGACGTACCACCGATGGGAGCGGCGCCCGGGCTCGTGAGCCCGGGCGCCGCTCCCTCTGTAGGGTGCGTCCACATTGTCGACGATCACATGTGCGCGGTCCCTGGACCGCTGGGGGAAGGACTGCTGTGGCCAAGTTGCCGGGCGCGCTGGCGCTGCCTCGGATGCTCCGTCATTTCGCGACCACCGGTGAAGGGCTGCCCGAGGACGGCGCGGTGGAGGTGGACGCTCCGGACGACGCGCTCCGTGCCGTGCTCTCCGCCGCGAGGTCCGGTACCTGGGAACCGGCCGCGACCCTGCTGGCGGAGACGCGCTCCGCCGGGGACTGGTACCGGCGCGGCCTGTCCAGCGCCGGCCTCGCCGAACTCGCGTTGCACCACCACGGATGGCTGGACGACTGGAACCGCGCACGGCCCGGCGACCCCGATCTGGCCCTGGTACTGGCCGAGTTGGGGATCGACCGCGCCTGGCAGATCCGTACGGCGGCACGCGCCCGCCATGTCTCCCAGGAGCAGTTCCACGCGTTCCGCACCCTCCTGAACGACGCCACGCCGGTCCTGCGGACGGCCGCCGACCTGAACCCGGGCGACCCCGTTCCCTGGCGCATCCTCATCAGCCACGCCATGGGTCTCGGCGCACCCCGCGAGGTGTTCGACGAGTACCTGGCCCGGGGCAGGGACTGCGACCCGCACGACCTCGGCCTGCACACCCGCGCGGTGCAGTACCTGGCGCAGAAGTGGTACGGCTCGCATGAGGAGATGTTCGACTTCGCGGAGTCGGCCGCCGCCGCATCGCCGGAGGGATCGTTGCTGCGCGGTCTGCCCCTGCAGGCGGTCACCGAGTACGCGCTGGAGCACGAAGCGGGGATCGGCCGGGGGCCGGTGGCCTGGTCCCGTATCGAGGCCCACGTCGAGGCGGGTCTCGAACTCTCCGCCGCCTACGGGCCGGGCGACCGGCAGGCCGCCGGGTTCCGCAACCATCTCGCCCTCGCGCTGATCCGCTGCGAGCGCCACCACGAGGCCCTGGAGGTCTTCCGGCTCATCGGCACCGACGCGCGCACCTTCCCCTGGGCGTACCTCGGCGACGCCCGGGAGGTCTTCCTCCTCCTGCGCAAGGGGGTCCGGGTCCACGTCTCCCGCTCCACGCCGTACTTCGGCGGTTCCATACCCTCTCCGGTGGCCGAGACCCCGTCGGGAACCCTCGCGCCGGGCACGACCGTGTCCGCGACCGTACCCACGGCGATGGCCCTGGCGGTCGTCCGTGCCCCGATGCGGGAGGTCCGTGAGGCGGTCCTGATCACCGGTACGACCATGCGTCTGGCCCCGGCACCTCGTGGCAGCACCCTGGTCGAGACCGCGCCCTCGGCCGACCCGCCGGCCCGCCGCAAGGGCATGCGCAGAACGCTGCTGGGCGAGGGCGAACTGCCCAGGCTCGCCCGCGCGTTCAGCAGGGGTGAGACATGGCCGGTCCTCGTGGTGGCGAAGGAGGGAGCCTACTACACGCTCCGCCTGTACCACGACGGCCGGGAGCTGACCGCCCACGCCTGGTGGACCGACCCGGCCGAGATGCCGACGCAGGAGGAGGCGGCGAAGCGGGCGGCGGCGCTGGCGGCCTGCTACAGCGTGGCGGACCACCGGCCGCTCACCGCCGCCCTGCGCGGCACCGGCGCACCGCTGCAGCACGTCGGGGAGACGTTCACGTTGCTCGGACTGCCCCCGCTGCCCGCCGGTTTCGGCGATCGCCCCGAGCCGCTCGCAGACCTGCGGGGCGCTCAGGTCGTGGCACGGCGTTCCCTCTTCGGCGCCATCAAGGAGACGCTGGCCTCGGACGACTCGGCCCAACGCGGCGGGGAACTCCCACCGTTGTCGTGACGCGCATACCAAGGGCCCGCCCGGAGTGTTTCCGGGCGGGCCCAAAGGCGTGGAACGGACGGTGGGTCAGGTCTTGCGGCGGGACGTCATCGCCCGCTGGATCAGGATGAACGCGCACAGCAGCACGCCCGTCGCGATCTTCGTCCACCACGAGCTCAGCGTGCCCTCGAACTGGATGAGGCTCTTGATGAGGCCGAGGACGAGAACACCGAACAGCGTGCCGATCACATAGCCGGAGCCGCCCGTGAGGAGCGTGCCGCCGATGACGACCGCGGCGATCGCGTCGAGCTCCATGCCGGTGGCGTGCAGGGGGTCACCGGACTGGATGTAGAGGGTGAAGAGGAGTCCGGCGAGCGCCGAGCAGAAACCGCTCATCGTGTACACGGCGATCTTGGTGCCGCCCTGCGGAAGCCCCATCAGCAGGGCCGACTGCTCGTTGCCGCCGATGGCGTACACCCGGCGTCCGAAGCGCGTGTAGTGCAGGACGTAGAAGGCCGCGGCCAGTACCACCAGCGCCACGATGGCTCCGATGGAGAGGAAGGCCCCGCCCAGTGACACCTGTGTCTGGGCCATGCTGCTCACGGAGGGGTCGCCGATGGAGATGGACTCCTTGCTGATGACCAGGCACAGGCCCCGGAAGAGGAAGAGGCCGGCGAGGGTCACGATGAAGGGCTGGATCTCGAAGTTCTGGATCACATAGCCCATCAGGAAGCCGCCGAAGGCTCCCACGGCGAGCGCCATGGGTATGACGACCACGATCGGCAGTCCCTGACGTTCCACCAGCCATGCCGTGAACATGGTCGTGAAGCCGATGACGGAGCCGACGGAGAGGTCGATGCCGCCGGACAGAATGACGAAGGTGGCGCCGACGGCGGCGACCAGCAGATAGCTGTTGTCGATGAACAGGTTCAGGAAGACCTGCGATTCGGCGAACCCGTAGTTCTGGTACCGGCTCAGGCCGACGGCGTACATCACGAGGAAGAGACCGGCCGTCACCAGGACGGGCAGCCGCCGGTCGCCGAGTACGCGTGACGCCTTGCTGGGCGTGCGGCTGTCCGCCGCAGTCGGCCGCTGGGTGGTCGTGCTCATCACGACACCTCCATCTTGGGAGAGGCCTCGGCCGCCGGGGCGGTCTCCGCCGGTGCCGGTGCCGGTGTCTGCTTGCCGCCGAACTTCGCGCCGAACACCTTGGCGCGGAACTTCGGCGACTGCATCAGGCAGACGATGATGACGACGGCGGCCTTGAAGACCAGGTTGGTCTGGGTCGGCACGCCGATGGTGTAGATCGTGGTGGTCAGGGTCTGGATGACGAGGGCGCCGACGACCGTGCCGCCGATGGAGAACCGGCCGCCGAGCAGCGACGTACCGCCGATGACCACGGCGAGGATCGCGTCGAGCTCGATCCACAGACCGGCGTTGTTGCCGTCCGCGGCCGAGGTGTTGGAGCTGATCATCAGGCCCGCGATACCGGCGCACAGCGCGCAGAACACGTACACCATGATCTTGATCCGCATGGACCTGATGCCGACCAGGCGGCTGGCCTCGGCGTTGCCGCCGACGGACTCGACGAGCAGGCCGAGGGCCGTGCGGCGGGTGAGTACGACCGTGACGGCCACGACGGCGGCCACGATGAAGATGGAGAAGGGCAGCGTCAGCCAGTAGCCGCCGCCGATCAGCTTGTACGGCTCGCTGTTGACGGTGATGATCTGCCCGTCGGTGATGAGCTGGGCGACACCGCGGCCGGCGACCATGATGATCAGCGTGGCGATGATCGGCTGGATGCCCATCCTGGCGACCAGGAAGCCGTTCCAGAGGCCGCAGACGATGGCGGCCACGAGCCCGATGCCCAGGGCCAGGAACACCCCGGACAGGGCGCTCTGGTCGGCCTGGTCGCTGATGTACGAACAGGTCAGGGCGCCGGTGATGGCGACCACGGCGCCGACGGAGAGGTCGATGCCGCCGGTGGCGATGACCAGGGTCATGCCGACCGCGACCAGGATGAGGGGCGAGCCGAACAGGACGATCGAGACGAGGCTGCCGTAGAGGTGGCCGTCCGTCATCTTGATGGCGAAGAAGTCGGGTGTGAAGGGAACGTTGACGAGCAGCAGGATGACCAGCACGGCGACCGGCCAGAACAGGTGATGGTGCGTCAGCGCTCGCCATCGGGGAGTGGTGGTCACTGGTGCTCTCCGCTCGCGATGGTCTCCAGGATCCGGGTGGTGGTGATCTCGGGCCCGTTGGCGAGCTGCGCCACCAGCTTGCGGTCGCGCAGCACTCCGATGGTGTGGCTGAGCCGCAGGACCTCCTCCAGCTCGGCCGCGATGTACAGCACGGCCATGCCCTCCTCGGAGAGCGAGACCACGAGTTTCTGGATCTCGGCCTTGGCGCCGATGTCGATGCCGCGCGTCGGCTCGTCCAGGATCAGCAGTTTCGGCTGGGTGATCAGCCAGCGGGCGAGCAGCACCTTCTGCTGGTTGCCGCCGCTGAGCTGGCCGACCCTGGCCTCGGGGTTGGCGGGCCTGATGTCCAGGGCCTTGATGTACTTGGCGACGAGTTCGTCGCGCTGGGCGACCGGGATGGGCCGGGTCCAGCCGCGCGTGGCCTGGAGGGCGAGGATGATGTTCTCCCGCACCGTCAGGTCCGGTACTAGGCCCTCGGTCTTGCGGTTCTCCGAGCAGAACGCGACGCCCGCGGCGATCGCGTCGTTCGGGTCGCTCATCGAGACCTGTTTGCCGCCGATGGTCAGCTTGCCGCTGTCGGGGTGGTCGGCGCCGAAGAGCAGCCGGGCGAGTTCGGTGCGGCCCGATCCGAGGAGACCGGCGAGCCCGATGACCTCGCCCTTCTTGATCTCCAGGTCGAAGGGGGCGATGCCGCCGACGCGGCCGAGGCCGTCCGCCTGGAGCAGCGGTTCGCCCACGTCGGAGTGGAGTTGCTGGTCGTGCAGCTCCTCCAGCTGGTCCAGTGCCTTGCCGATCATCAGCTGAACGAGGCCGACCTGGTCGAGGTCGCGGACCATGTGCTCGCCGACCAGGGTTCCGTTGCGCAGGACGGTCATCCGGTCGCAGACCTCGTAGATCTGGTCGAGGAAGTGCGACACGAAGAGGATCGCGACGCCCTGGTCCTTCAACCGCCGCATCAGGGCGAAGAGTTCGAGGACCTCGTCGCGGTCGAGGCTGGAGGTCGGCTCGTCGAGGATGAGCACCTTGGTGCCCGCCCCCTGGCCGTCGGCGTCTCCGGTGCCCACCGACCGTACGATCGCGACCAGTTGCTGCACGGCCAGCGGGTACGAGGACAGGGGCGCGGTGACGTCGATGTCGAGGCCGAGCCGGTCGACGAGTTCGGCGGCCTCACGGCGCAGCCGCTTCCACTGGATGCGGCCGAAGCGGGTGGGCTCGCGTCCGATGAAGATGTTCTCCGCCACCGACAGGTTGGGGCAGAGGTTGACCTCCTGGTAGACCGTGCTGACGCCGGCCTGCTGCGCCTGCGACGGGCTGGCGAACCGTACGTTCGTGCCGTTGAGGGTGATGGTGCCGCCGTCCAGGGTGTGGACCCCGGTCAGCACCTTGATGAGGGTGGACTTGCCGGCGCCGTTCTCGCCGAGCAGTGCGTGGATCTCGCCGGGGAAGAGCCGGAAGTCGACACCCGACAGAGCCCGTACCCCCGGAAACTCTTTGACTATGCCCGTCATCTCCAGGACGGGCAGCGGCTCTGCCATGGCAGCGCTCCTCATGGATTTCGTTCAGTCCCGCAGGGAGCCCCCTGGGCCGAGGTCTTCGGCCGGGCGGAGGCTCCCTGGCGGTGGGTGCGGTCGGTCGGTACGTGCGGGCCGACACCCGCGGATCGGTACGTGCGGACCGGCACCCGAGGGTCAGTACCTGCGGATCGCACCCGCAGGTTCAGTACCGTGGGTCGGTACCCGTAGGTCAGTACCTGCGGGCCGGCACCCGTAGGTCAGTACTTGCGGGTCGGGAGAGCGTCCTTGGCCTGCTCCTGCAGGAAGTCGCCCTCCTTGGTCTTGATCCGGCGCTCGACCGTCTCGCCGTCGTTGACCTTCTTCACGAGCTCCATCAGCTGGGGGCCGAGCAGCGGGTTGCACTCGACGATGCCGTTGATCTTGCCCTCGGACATCGCGACGAAGCCGTCCTTCACGCCGTCGACCGAGATGATCAGGATGTCCTTGCCGGCCTTCTTGCCGGCCGCCTCGATCGACTGGATGGCGCCGAGGGCCATGTCGTCGTTGTGCGCGTAGAGCACGTTGATGTCCGGGTTGGACTGCAGGAAGGCCGCCATGACCTGCTTGCCGCCGGCCCTGGTGAAGTCGCCGGTCTGGCTGACGACGATCTTCCAGTCGTCCTTGTGGTCGGCGTCCATGATTTCCTTGAAGCCCTTGGCGCGTTCGAGCGCGGGGGCGGCGCCGGTGGTGCCCTCCAGCTGGGCGATCTTCACCGCACCCTTGTGGCCGGCCTTCTCGAGAACCGTCTCCAGCATCTTGCCCGCGCGGCGGCCCTCGTCGGTGAAGTCGGAGCCTATGAAGGACACGTACAGGGAGTCGTCGGACGTCTCGATCGAGCGGTCGGTGAGGATGACCGGGATCTTCGCGGTCTTGGCCTCCTTGAGCACCGCGTCCCAGCCGGTGACGACCACCGGCGAGAAGGCGATGACGTTCACCTTCTGCGCGATGTAGCTGCGGATCGCCGAGATCTGGTTCTCCTGCTTCTGCTGCGCGTCGGAGAACTTGAGGGTGTAACCGGCGTCCTTGGCCGCCGCCTTGACCGACTTGGTGTTGGCGGTGCGCCAGCCGCTCTCCGAGCCGACCTGTGCGAAGCCGAGGGTGATCTTCTTGCCGCCGCCGTTGCCGTCGGAGGAACTCGAGCCGCCCTCGTCCTCCTTGGCACAGGCGGCCAGGCCGCCCGCCGCCGCCACGCCGACCGCCGCGGTGAGGAAGTTCCTTCTGTTGAGCATGTGTCTTCTCCTTTGAAGAGCCGGTCCCTGGGGGACCTGCTGGTACGCCGTGCTACTCGCCGGGACAGGCTGCCCTCGTCCAGCCTGTCGATCATTGTTCGACATATCGGCCATACGGATGCGGTGAAAATCGGCCGTCGGGCGCTGTGCGCGGTGTCAGGTGGGTGCTGCGCCCGGGTCCGCGGTGTACGGGAAAGTGCTTGCGCGGACCACGAGTTGGGGCTCGATGGCGAACCGGGGTGTCCCGGCCGGGTCACGGCCCTCGATCAGGTCCAGGAGCAGGGCGATGCTCCGTTTGCCCACCGCCGAGAAGTCCTGCCGGACGGTGGTGAGCGGTGGGGCGAAGAACTCCGACTCCGGTATGTCGTCGAAGCCGACCACCGCGACGTCCTGGGGAGTTCGCACGCCCGCTTCCCGAAGGGCCCGCAACACCCCCAGTGCCATCTGGTCGTTGGCGACGAACACCGCGGTCAGTCCCCGGCCGACCCAGCCTGCCAGTTCCTGGCCCGCCCGGTAGCCCGACAGCGGACTCCAGTCCCCGCGCAGGGACATCGGCGGTTCCACACCGGCCTCTTCGAGGGTCGCCCGCCAGCCGGCGGCCCGGTCGGCCGCCTCCTGCCAGTCCTCGGGTCCGGCGAGGTGCCAGACCGTACGGTGGCCGGCGGCCAGCAGATGACCGGTGGCGAGTCGTGCGCCCATGTACTGGTCCACGTTGACGCAGGGGATACCCACGCCAGGTCCGCTGCCGACGGTCACCACCGGGAAGGGGTGGCGGAGTTCGGCGAGGGCCTCGACCGCCGACCGCTGCGGGGCGATGGCGACGACTCCCTCCACCCCGCCCTCACTGAGGTGGTCCAGGGCTTCGGACAGGGTCTCGACGGTCAGCTTGCGCAGGCTGACCGTGGAGACGAGGTAGCCCTCGGCACGGGCCGCCTCCTCGAGTGCGAAGAGGGTGCTGGCCGGTCCGTAGAGCGTCGTGTCGGAGGCGACGACTCCCAGGGTCCGAGTGCGCCGGGTGACCAGGGCTCGTGCGGAGGAGTTGCGGCGGTAGCCCATTTCCTCGATCGCGTGCAGCACCCTGGCCCGAGTCTCGTCCCGCACGTTGGGGTGATCCCCCAGCACACGGGAAACAGTCTGGTGGGACACGCCCGCCAGTCGCGCGACATCGGCCATGGTGGGCGGCCGAAGCTGCGATTGTGCCATGGCCGCACCTCCTTGGCGGTCGTATACCGGAAGATTCCTGTGACACCCGTGGACGTCTCCGGGCGGTGGGGCCCGGCCCGCATCGACGGCAGCAGGTCCGCCGGACAGCCGGGTAACTCTCCGGGTGGGAGCCCCACGACCACGGCAGTTGCCACGGAGGCGAGTTGAGGCGTCGCGAACGCCATGGTCGTACCTCCCTGGAAGTCGGCGGGTGATTGCGGAGGTCATTGTGAGCGCTAACAATTCATGCCGGTCAAGGGGTGCAACAGCAGGAGGACGTCACGTTTGAGTAACGCGGCGGAAGCATGCGGTGTCGGGCCGGCGGCCCACAACACGGATTCACGGCAAGGGTCTTGACGCGCTTCGGGCACGGCTCTATTTTCAGCACCGAAACTTCGAACTACGAACGAAATATCGGACGTTGATGATGATCGATTCCAGCCAGAGGCACGCGCCCCTCCCCCGCCGATGCTGAGCACCGGCCCAACACGCGCACGCGAAAAGGGCCCTCACAGGCTCTCGCCTGCGAAGACCCTTCGCTCTGTCGGGACGACAGGATTTGAACCTGCGACCCCTTGACCCCCAGTCAAGTGCGCTACCAAGCTGCGCCACGTCCCGATGCGCTTCGTCGCGGAGTTCCGCGTGAACACGCAGGTGAACCTTATCGTACGCGCCCGGTGACCGAGGCCGGTCCGCAGGCGGTGACCGGTGTCGGGGCGCACCCGTCGCGCGGCGCTCGCCCGAGCGGGTCAGTCGACGAACAGGCCCCGTGCGGCCGCCCGTGTGTCGAACTCCTCCAGGCGGGCCTGGGCGTCGGGCAGGGCGTCGCACATCGCCTCAAGGAGGACCTGGCCGAGGAGCATGGGGGCGCTCACCGTGTCGAAGACCAGGTCGGTGCCGACGGCGGCCGGGAGGAGCAGGTCGCTGTGGGCGGCGACCGGGGCGAAGGTGCCGTCGGCGATCGTGACCACGGTCAGTCCCGTCGTGCGGGCGTGGTCGAGTGCGTCGAGGAGTTCGGCCGGGTGGCGCGGCAGGGCGAAGCACATGAGGGCGCTCGCACCGGCGTTCCTGGCCATGTCGATGCGGTCGGCGAGCCGTGAGCCTCCCTCGTCGAGGAGACGTACGTCCGGGTGGACCTTGGCCGCGAAGTAGGCGAAGCCTCGGGCCTGGGCCGCGGAGGCGCGCAGTCCGAGCACCGGCAGGGGACGGGAGGCGGCGAGCAGCCGTCCCGCGCGTTCCACGGGCCCGGAATCGGCCAGCAGGGACGCGAGTTGGAGCAGGTGGTGGATCTCGGCGCGTACCGCCTGCTGGTACGGGTTGGCCGGCCGCGCGTCCACGGAAGGCCCGGCGGGTGCCACGTCCCGCAGGTGCTTGCGCAGGGCCGGGTAGCCGTCGAAGCCGAGGGCGACCGCGAAGCGGGTCACCGACGGCTGGCTCACGCCTGCCAGTTGGGCCAGTTCCACGCTCGACAGGAAGGGTGCGGCCGCGGTCTGCCGGACCAGGCAGTGGGCGATGCGGCGCTGGGTGGGCGTCAGCCGTCGCCCCTCGAACAGCTGGTGCAGCCGCGCGGGCTCGACGGCCCCCTGGGGCGCGTCGACACCGACGCCGGCCCCATCCGTGTCGGTCACCTTGGTCCCCCTCCCTGTCGCGCGCGTACCGGACTCGTTGCCGGTCCTGCCTGACTCCCTGCCGGGCGTACCGGACCGTCCGCACAGGTTGCGGACGGTCCGGGCGACCGTCTGCGTCAGCCGGCGAGCCCCGCGTTCGTCAGCCACTCCTTGGCGACGTCGGAGGCGTCCTCCTTGTCGTTGACGAGCTTCTTCATCATCTCCAGCAGGTCCTCGGTGGTGAGCTTGGCCGAGAGGGCGTTGAGAGCCGCCTTGGCCTTGTCATTGACCGCGGACTTGTAGACGAGGGGTGTGACGTTCTGCGAGGAGAAGAGGTTCTTCGGGTCCTCCAGGACGACCAGCTTGTCCTCGACGATGGCGGGGTCGGTCGTGTACAGGTTGGCGGCCTGCACCTTGTTGTCCTTCAGCAGCTTCAGCAGGGTGCTCTGGGCGCCCGCGTCCAGCGGCTGGAACTTCCCGAACTCGACGCCGTAGACCGTCTTCAGACCGACACCGCCCTGCGTACGGGTCTTGAACTCCGAGCCGGCGCCGATCGTCATGTCCTTCGCGACCGGCTTCAGGTCGGCGAGGGTCTTGAGCTTGTACTTGGCGGCGGTCTCGGAGGTGACGGTGACCGAGTCCTTGTCCTCGGCCGCGGCGGAGTCGAGTATCTCCACGGACTTCGGGAGCTTCGCCTTCAGCTCGGCGTTGATCTCCTCCGTGCTGGTGGCGGTGCTCTTCTTGTCGACCGCGACGGACAGCAGCGCGCCGTTGTACTCGGGGAAGACACCTATGCCGCCCTTGACCACCTGGCCGTAGTACACCTCGCGGGCACCGATGTCGAACTTCCGGGTCACTTTCAGGCCCTTGTCCTCCAGGGCCTGGGCGTAGATCTCGGCGAGGAGCTGGTTCTCGGGGAAGTTGGCCGAGCCGACGACGATCGATTTGCCGCCTCCGCTGTCCCCGCTGCTGCCCGTCAGCGGGTTGTCGTCGCTGTCGTCGCCTCCTCCGCAGGCGGTCAGGGCGAACGTGGTGATGAGGCCGAACGCGGTGGCGCGGACGATGGATTTGGCTTTCATGGGTGTTTCCTTTCTTGGGAGCCCTCAGAAGCTCTCAGGAGCTCTCGGGGCCTTCAGGAGCGTGGGAGCCGGGGAACCCGGAAAATCGGGAACTCGGGGAACTCGGGACATCAGGACTTGGTCGCCGAAGGCTGCAGCCCCGGCGAGACGACGAGGCGCCGCAGCGCGGTGAAGACGGCCTGGACGACGAGCGCCAGCATGACGACGACGGCGGAGCCGCCGATGACCAGTTCGTAGTTGTTGCGGGCGAGTCCGTCGACGATGAAACGGCCCAGACCGCCGAGACCGGGGTACGCGGCGACGGTCGCCGTGGCCACGACCTGGATCGCGGCGACCCGCAGCCCGAGCAGGATCAGCGGCAGCGCCATCGGCACCTCGACCTTCAGCAGGACCTCCCAGCCGGTCATGCCCATCCCGCGCGCCGCGTCCCTGGTGTCGGGATCTACGCCTCGTACGCCCTCGAAGGTGTTGATGAGGATCGGCGGGACCGCCAGCGCGACCAGGGCGACCAGCACCGGCGTGGTGCTCAGCCCGGCGACCGTGACGACGAGGACGACCAGGCCGAAGGTGGGGATGGCCCGCGCGAGGTTCGCCACGCTCGCGACGGCGAACGCGCCCCGGCCGGTGTGCCCGACCAGCAGTCCGAAGGTCAGCCCGATCAGGGTGGCGAACACCAGCGAAATGCCGCTGTAGGTCAGATGCTCCGCTAGCCGGTGGGGGATGCCGTCGTCACCGCTCCACTGCTGGGACGACGTCAGCCAGTCACCCACGAGCTCGAGCTGGTTCAGGAAGTCGTTCACGCCGTCGCCCCCTTGCCGCGCGCCCATGGCGTGAGCAGCCGCTGGGCCAGCACGAGCAGTGCGTCGGTGACGAGGGCCAGCAGCATGATCAGTACGGTCGCGGTGATGATCGGGGTCGGGAAGTCGAGCTGGAGTCCTCGGGTGATGTAGTAGCCGAGGCCGCCCTGTCCGATCAGCTGCCCCACGGCGACGAGGCTGATGGAGGAGACGGCGGCGACCCGGACGCCTGCCACGACGACGGGCACGGCGATCGGCAGCTCGACCTGGACGACACGGCGTACCGTGCTGAAGCCCATGGCGGTGGCCGCCTGCCGGACCGGTTCGGGGACCGAGGCCAGTCCGTCCACGACGTTGGGTATGAGCACCGACAGCGTGTAGAGCGTCAGCGGGATCATCACCGTGCGTTCGGTAAGTCCCGTGTAGCGCACGAAGATCATGAACAGGGCCAGCGACGGGATCGAGTACAGCACGTTGGCCGCGGTCAGGGTCGGCGGGTAGATCCACCGCCAGCGGTGGCAGAGGATGCCGAGCGGCACGGAGATGATCAGCCCGAACAGCACCGGCAGGAGTCCGAGCCGCAGATGGACTCCGGTGTAGTCGGCCAGCTCGCCGATGTGATCGCCGATCCAGTCCCAGCGTATGAGGGGTTCGCCGTCTCTCATCGCCCGTCACCGCCTGCGCTCGGGCCAGCTTCGTCGGCGTCGCCGCCGCTGCCGCCGTCCGTTTCGTCCTTGGCGACCGGCGCCTTGGACACCGGGTCCTCAGCCGCCGCAGCGTCGGCCGTCCCCGCGCCGGTCGCCGCCGCCTCGCCGCTCTCCGCTTCAGTAGTCGCCGCGCGGGCCTTCTCGGGTGCGGTCGCGGCGACGCCGAGCGTCTTCTCCTCGACCGCCGCATCACCGACCGTCCCGTCCCCCGTCATCGCCGCCGACAGCTCATACGCGTCCGCGACCCCGACGACCGCGCCCTGGGGGTCGACCCCCACCGCGAGCCGGGACGGCGACAGGAGGGCCGCGTCGAGGGCGGCCCGTGCCGAGTCGCCGGCCAGGCTGAACGTGTGGCCGAGCGGGGTCAGCGCGGCGTCCGCCAGCGTGCCGCCGGTCGGCAGGTCGGCGACCGCGGCCCAGCCGAGGGGACGCCGGTCCCCGTCGACGACGAGCACCCAGGGTTCGCCCGACGCCCGCGCCTGGGCCACCGGGGAGCCGGCCGGCAGGACCAGCCCCTCCCGCAGCGGCAGGTCTGCCGCCTTGACGAAGGACAGACGGCGGATGCCACGGTCCTGGCCGACGAAATCGGCCACGAAGTCGTCGGCGGGGTGCGCGAGCAGCCGCTCCGGGGTGTCGAACTGCGCGAGCTTGCCCCCGGTGCGGAGTACCGCGATGTGGTCGCCGAGCTTGATCGCCTCGTCGATGTCATGGGTGACGAACACGATCGTCTTGTGCAGCTCCTTCTGCAGCCGGATGAACTCCGCCTGCAGCTCCCCCCGGACGATGGGGTCGACCGCGCTGAACGGCTCGTCCATCAGCAGCACCGGCGGGTCCGCGCCCAGCGCCCTGGCCACCCCGACGCGCTGCTGCTGTCCGCCGGAGAGCTGGTACGGGTAGCGCTTGGCCATGGAGTCCGGCAGCCCCACGAGCTCCAGCAGCTCCGCCGCCCGCGAGCGCGCCTTCTTCTTGCCCCAGCCGAGGAGCAGCGGCACGGTGGCTATGTTGTCCAGCACCGTGCGGTGCGGGAACAGCCCCGCGTGCTGGATCACGTACCCGATGCCCCGGCGCAGCTCCGGGGCGGCGATCTCCCGGATGTCCTGGCCGCGCAGGCTCACCGTGCCGGCCGTCGGCTCGACCATGCGGTTGACCATGCGCAGAGTCGTGGTCTTGCCGCAGCCGGAAGGGCCGACCAGGACCGTGATGCCGCCCTCCGCCAACTCCAGCGACAGCTCGTCCACGGCTGTCGTGCCGTTGGGATAGTTTTTGCTCACCGCGTCGAATCTGATCAAAGCTGCCCCTTACCCGACTGCATATGGTCATGCAGAGTTGTGTGTGGCTGAATTACAGTCAATCCCCTTTTGTAAACGGCACGTTACGTTCGTCCGAAGAAAGTGAAAGGGCGCCCGAAATGCAGGCGTTTGATCCGGTTTGGTTCACGTTTCTGAACGGCTCGGATATCGAACAGCTCGAACTTGACGACACCGAGGTGCTCGACGCCGTCGAGCAGGGGCTGCGTGCTCAGGGCCGCGGGGAAACGGTGATCGAACCACGGGTCCACCTCACGCCCGATCCCTCGTTCAACGGCCACTTCAACGTCCTGCGCGGCTATATCGCGCCACTGGGGCTGGCCGGAGTCAAGATTGTGGGCGACTACGTCGGCAACTACAAGGCCGGCCTGCCGTCCGAGATGGCGCTGCTCAACCTCTTCGACCCGCGTACGGGCATGCCGGTGGCCGTGGTCGACGCCACCGCCATCACCGAGATGCGCACCGGCGCGCTCACCGCGCTCGGGGCGCGGCACCTGGCCCGCCCCGGCTCCAAGGTGCTCGGCCACATCGGCGCCCGCGCCACCTCGTACTGGAACGTCCGCCTGCTCGACCGGATCTTCGACTTCGAGGAGATACGGGTCCACTCGCGCCGCCCGGAGAGCCGTGAGGCCTTCGCCGAGCGGCTGGAGAACGACCTCAGCAAGCCCGTGATCGTCACCGACGACTGGAAGTCGTGCGTCGAGGGCGCGGACATCGTCGTGGAGGCGTCCCGCCTGGAGCGGCCCGAGCCGCTGCTGAGGACGGAGTGGATCGCGCCGGGAGCGCTTGTCGTACCGTACGGAACGATGAGCGCGGTCGAAATCACCCTCACCGACATCATGGACAAGGTCGTCGTCGACGACTGGGGCCAGTGCCGGTCCGGGCCGTTCGGTGCCCTGCGCGCGCATGTCGAGTCGGGGCGGCTCAGCGAGGAGACCCTGCACGGCGAGCTGTGCGAGATCGTCGTCGGCGACAAGCCCGGCCGCGAGCGCGACGACGAGACCATCCTGTTCTGGCATCGCGGCCTCTCGTTGTCCGACATCGCACTGGGCGCGGCCATGCTCAAGAAGGCCGAAGAGCGTGGCCTCGGGCAGAACCTGCGGTTCTCATGACCGGTACGCCTCCCGCTCCTACCCCGCCCGTCGCGACTGACGCCGTGGTCCTCGACGGGCGCGTACTCACCTGCGACGACGTCGCCGCCGTCGCACTCCGCGGCGCTCCGGTCGTGCTGGCCGAGGAGGTCCTGCCCCGGCTGGAGCGCGACCGGGCGGTCGTCGACGACGTGGTCGACCGTGAGGTGCCGACGTACGGCCTGACGACGGGGCTCGGCAGCCGCTCGTCGTACGCGCTGCCGCGGGCCGAACTCGGCGAGTTCAGCGTGCGCACGGTGCGGGGGCGGGCCAACGCGGTGGGCGATCCGCTGCCGGTCCCCGTCGTCCGCGCCGCCCTGCTGGCCCGGGTGAACGGCGTCGCGGGCGGTGGCAGCGGGGTGCGGCCGGAGATCGTGCCGCTGCTGGTCTCCATGCTCAACTCACGGGTGCACCCGGTGATCCCCGAGGTGGGGTCGATCGGCGCCTCCGATCTGTGCCAGATGGCCCATGTCGGTCTGGTCGTCATCGGCGAGGGCCGTGCCGAGGTCTCGGGCGAGGTGCTCGACGGGGCGGAAGCACTGCGACGGGCCGGGCTGGCCCCCGCGGAACTGGGGCCGAAGGACGGGCATGTGCTGTGCAGCGCGAGCCCGCTGGCCGCCGGAGTCGGTGCCCTCGCTCTTCACGAGGCGACTGCCGTACTCACCCTCGCCCAGGCGGTCACGGCGCTCACCTTCGAGGGGTTCCGGGCGAACACCAGCCCGCTCGACAGCCGCGTACTGGGTCTGCGCCCGGCCCCCGGTCAGGCCCGGGCGGCGGGCGAACTCCTCGCATTGCTGGACGGCGGCGAGCTGGCCGACCCCCGGCACGCGCGGCGCGTCCAGGACCCGGTGAGCCTGCGCTGTGCCGCCCAGGTGCACGGGGCGCTGCACGCCGCCCTGGACTTCGCCCTCGCCGCGCTGGAACCCGAGCTCAACGGCTGCGGCGACAACCCGGTGGTCCTGGCGGACACCGGGGAGATCCTCTCGTCCGGCAACTTCCACACCCCGGCCCTGGCCCTCGGCTTCGACACCGTCGCGCTGGCCCTGACGCAGACCGCGGCGATCTCGGCCGAGCGCATGCGGCGGCTGCTGAATCCCGCTGTCAGCGGACTGCCCGCGAACCTCTCGCCTTACGGTCCGGAGCGTTCGGGCTTCGCGCCGCTGGCCAAGACGGCACAGGCGCTCGTCGCCGAGATCCGTGCCCTGTCCGCGCCCGTGTGCACCGACCCCCGGCACGGCGCGGACGCGGTCGAGGACGACTCGACCAACGCGGCGCTCGGCGCGCGCCGGCTGACGACGATGCTGGTCAGGCTGCGGCAACTGCTCGCCGTGGAGGCCCTGGCGGCGGCGCAGGCCGTGGACCTGGCGGCCCCGGCGACCGTGGGACGCGGACCCGGTCTCCTGCACGACGCGATCCGCGAACTGGTCCCGCGCCTGGACGACGACCGGCCCTGCGGAGTGGACGTGGACCGGGTGAGCGATGACGTCCTGGGGTCCGACGAGGTACGAAGCGCTCTGCACGCTTTGGTGGAAGGACCTTCGTGACCAACGTCGACGTACACCAGCATCTGTGGACCGCCTCGTTCCTCGCCGCCCTGCGCGCGCGTGACGAGCCGCCGTTCCTGGACGGCTGGACCCTGCACACGGCCGGTGAGCCGCCCTACGAGGTCCCGGCCGCCCAGCACGATGTGGCCGCGCGTGCCGAACTGGCCGCCGCCGACGGGCTCGGCAGGGCGCTCGTCTCACTGTCCGCCCCGCTCGGCATCGAGTGGCTGCCGTCCCACGAGGCACGCCCGCTGCTCGACGCCTACCACGAGGACGCGGCAGGACTGCCCGAACCGTTCGGGGCCTGGGCCGCCGCCTGCGTCCGGGACATCGACGCCGGCACGACCGCCGCGGACCTGGACCGGGGGTTCGCCGGGCTCCAGCTCCCGGCCAACGCCCTGACCGACGAGGCGGGTTACGCGCGCTGCGCCCCGTTGCTCGATCTGCTCGAAGCGCGCGGCCTCCCGCTGTTCGTCCACCCCGGCCCGGCGCCCGGTGCCTCCCCGGGACCCGGTTGGTGGCCCGCGATGGTGCCGTACGTGCAGCAGATGCACTCCGCCTGGTTCGCCTTCCGGGCGTTCGGCCGGCCCCGCCATCCCCGGCTGCGGGTGTGCTTCGCGCTGCTGGCCGGGCTCGCCCCGCTGCACGGGGAGCGCTTCGCCGCCCGCGGCGGGGACGAGGGGCGGGCGGGGATCGATCCCGATGTGTTCGTCGAGACGTCCTCGTACGGTCCGCGTGCCGTCGACTCGGTCGTCCGCGTCCTCGGGACCGACGTCGTCGTGATGGGCTCGGACCGGCCCTACGCGGAACCGCCGCAGCAGCCCGGCTTCGGCCTGGGCGGGGCCACCGCATACGCCTTCCGCATCACCAATCCACGCCGACTGCTCACCGGAGAGCACTGACCGCGCCCGACGGACTCACGCGACGGCCACCCGTGACCGTCGTCCAACACGCAACCGGCACAAGGGGGATGACCATGGACCCGACCCCGATAGACACACCCGCGCTCGCCGAACTCGGCGCGTCCGACCGGCCGTTCAGGCCCGAGGAATGTGCGGACCGGGCCCGCCGGGCGGCGGCGTTCGTCGACACCGCCGCGCTCGACCGCTCCGGTCCCGGCTCGTATCTGCTGCTGTGGCGGAACGCGAACTCCGAGGCGTGGCTGAACACTTGGTGGGAGTCGCGTGACACCGGCTACCACGACCACCAGGGGTCGTGCGTCGGCGTGCATGTGATCGAGGGCGCCGCCTGGCAGGAGGGGCTGCCGGTGGGCGGCCCGCGCCGCGCCCGCCGGTACGGGGCCGGCGAGTCGTTCTCGTTCCCGGGTTCGGGCGTCCACCGGATGGACCACGACGCCGGTGCCGTGACCATCCACGTCTACTCGCCGCCGATCGAGGCCATCGGGCACTACGAGATCGTCGACGGCGAACTCCACCGCACGGCCGGGCCGCCCGACGAGGGCTCCCCGGCGAGTCCCCGGCTGCTCGACGCCCTCAACTCGATCGGACGGTAAGTGAGTTCGGAGAGGGCCCGCTACTCCGGCGGGGTGGGCGTGTCGTGCGTGCGGTACATCGCCTGGACGTCCAGTTCGAGCTGGATCGTCGGACCGACCACCGCGATACCGCGGGCCAGCATGTTCCGCCAGTTGAGGGTGTAGTCCTCGCGGTGCAGTTCGGCCTTGGCCAGGGCCGCACAGCGCAGTTCCTCGCCATAACCGCCGTTCACCATACCGAGGTACGTCGTGTCCAGGGCCACCGAGCGGCTCACCCCGTGCATCGTCAGCGAGCCCTGCAGCGTCCACTTGCTGCCGCCGCGGTAGGCGAACCGCGTGCTGTGGAAGTCGATGAAGGGGAACCGCTTGACGTCCAGGAAGTCCGCCGACCGGAGGTGGTTGTCGCGGGTCGTGTTGCCGGTCGTGATGCTCGCCGCGTCGATCCGGACATGGACCCGGGACTCTGTGATGTCCTGAACGATCTGGATACCGCCGTCGAAACGCTCGAAGCGCCCGTGCACATGGGCCATTCCGACGTGCTTGGCGATGAAGCGGATCGCCGTGTGGGGCGGGTCGAAGAGCCAGGTGCCGGTCGGCGGCAGGTCGAGCTGACGGGCCGGTTCCAGGCGGGCGTACAGGGTGGGGAGGGTGACGCCGGCGACGATCTCGACGGTCTCGCGGACCGGGGAGAGCCCCTCGGCCATGACCATCATGCTGTAGCCGCCCGGCGGCAGCACGGCCATGAAGAAGCCGTACGGGTCGGTGGTGCCGCGGGCCGCGACGCGATGCGAGTCGAGCGCGGTGATCGTGACGTCGGCGCCTCCCATGGGCTGTCCCATGGGGTCCGCGACCTCGCAGCCGACCGCGCCCGCGCCGGGCGGCAGGGGCATTGTGAGGCCCGAGGCGGCGGCGGAGGCGTCCCTGGAACGCCGGCGCCGAAGCAGTCCGAGGGCCATGATGTTCACCTGTCTTCTCAATTCCGTTGCGTGCCACGGCTCGACGCCCTCCCACGCACCCGGCAGGCCCGTGGGCCGCACGGACACGGGCACGGCGAACCGGGACGTGAGCCAGCCATGATCATGATCCGGCCGTCCACGGCGTGGGTGTCTCAATTCGAGACAGTGCACGCCGTCTCGATCGAGACAGTGCGCGCCCGGTGTCTCACCGCGAGGGCGCGGGCCCCGTGGAGTCGCGTACCACCAGCTCATGGCCGGTGGACTTGCGGCGGGGCCGGGACGCGGGCGGTCTGAGGGCCATCGAGAGGGCCTGGCGGCCCATTTCTGCGAGGGGCAGCCGGACGGTGGTGAGGCCGGGTGCGAGGTCCGCCGCGAACGACACGTCGTCGAATCCGGCGACCGACATCCGGTGCGGGACCGGTACGCGGTGGGCGCGGAGCGCGGAGAGGACACCGATGGCCATGGCGTCGTTGAGGGCTACGATCGCGGTGGTGTCCGGGTGGTCGCGCAGGATCCGCTCGGCCGCGTCACGCCCGCCGTCGCGGGTGAACTCGGCCTGCGCCAGGGGCAGTTCGTCGGTGGGCAGTCCGGCCTCCGTCAGTGCCCCAACCACCCCCGCGAACCGGTCGGCGACCGTGGACAGCAGCATCTCCCCCGCCGCCACCGCGATCCTGCGGTGTCCGAGGGACAGCAGATGATCAGTGACGGTCTCGGCGCCCTCCTTGTTGTCGGGCCGCACCGCGTCCGCGTTGAGGAAGTGACGGCCGATCACCGTCAGCCGCCCGCCGGCGTCCTGGAAGGCGGACAGCTCGGCCCTGGACTCGGCCTCCATCCGGGGATCGACGTACCCGGAGCCCGCGATGATGATGACGCCGACGCGCTGGGCGATGAGATGGCGGATCTGACGCAGTTCGTTCTGCGGATTGCGGCCGGAGTGGCAGATCTGGACGATCAGATCGCGTTCGTCCGCCACCTGTACGACCCCGCCCGCGATCTCCGAGAAGTACGGGTCGTCGATCTGATGGACGATCAGCCCCACCGTCGACGCGGTACCGCCCGCCAGGGTGCGCGCATGGGGATTGGCGACATAGCCGAGCTCCCGCGAGATGCGGCGGACCCGCTCGGCCACCTCCTCGCGCACCCCGTCCCGTCCGGCGAGCGCCCGGGACGCCGTGGTCAGTGAAACCCCCGCGCGCTCGGCCACATCGGCGAGCCGCAGTCGTGAACGGGGCCTTGGCATTCGTCACCGCCTCCGAACAGGGCCTTGTCAATCGGTCCGTGCACGACGCTTGTCTCAACTCATGTGACGTGGCTTACATAGTACGCAAGCGCTCGCGAAAGCGCTTTCGAACGGCGAAGAGAGTGCCTGCGGACAGGGGAGTCCAGCGATGAGCACAACACAGCGCCTTTCATGGAGAGTTGCCGCCCTCGCGTCCGCCACGGCACTGACTGCCGCCGGTTGCGGCTCGGGCGGCGGCTCGGAGGATTCACCCGACGACCCCATCACCATCGGTGTCTCACTGCCGCTCACCGGGGACTTCTCGGAGCCCGGCAAGGGTGTGGAGCGCGGCTACAAGGCATGGGCGAAGATCGTCAACGACCAGGGCGGACTGCTCGGCCGCAAGGTCGAGTTGAAGATCCTCGACGACCAGTCGAACGCGGACCGGGTGGTCTCCGACTACGAGCAGCTGATCGGCAGGGACCAGGTCGACCTGGTCTTCGGCCCGTTCTCCACCCGGCTCGTGGTGCCGGCGGCCCGGGTGGCGGAAGAATACGGTCTGCTCTTCGTCGAGCCGGCCGGTGCGGCCCCGGAGGTCTTCGACCAGGGCTTCAAGAACCTCTTCTACGCGGCCCCCGCGGTCGCCAACGACCACTACAACCACCTCGCCGACTACATCCTGGCGCTGCCCGAGGCGGAGCGTCCCAAGTCAGTGGCGTACGCCGCGATGGACGACCCCTTCGCCCAGGGAACGGCGTACGGGCTGAAGGACAAGCTGGAGAAGGGCGGTATCAAGACCGTCGTCGACGAGGTCTACCCGCCCAACACCACCGACTTCGGCTCGATCGCCGCGCAGATCGCCTCCTCCAAGGCCGACATGGTGGTGGGCGGCTCGCAGTACCAGGACGGGGTGAACCTGATCGTCGCCCTCCAACAGCTGAACTACCAGCCGAAGATGGCCGCCTTCTCCACCGCCCCCACCGAACCGGAGTTCGCCAAGGCCATCGGCGACAAGACCGAGGGCATCCTCGCGCCGACCGGCTACACCCAGCACGCGGACTACCCGAGCAACAAGGAGTTCGTCGAGAAGTACACCGAGCAGTTCGGCAAGGCCCCGGAGGAGGACGAGGCCAACGCCTACACCACGGGACAGGTCGTCGCCGCGGCCGTCGAGGCCGCCAAGTGCGCCTCCCAGGACGAGGAGTGCCAGCAGAAGCTCGTGAAGTGGCTGCGCGGCAACGAGGTGGAGACCGTCGTCGGGCCCCTCAAGTGGGACGACAAGGGCCGCCCGCAGAGCGCGCACATGATCCAGCAGTGGGTGGACGGCGAGATCCAGATCGTCCTGCCCGAGGAACAGAAGGAAGCCGACCTGGTCCATCCCAAGCCGAAGTGGTGATGCCTGCGTGCCCTCCGCGAGCCTCGTCTTCCAGAGCATCGTCCTCGGCGTGCTGCTGGGAGGGCTCTACGCCCTCCTGGCGGCCGGCCTGACCCTCTACTTCGGCGTCATGCGCGTCGTGATGATCGCCCACTCCGCGTTCCTGATCCTCGCCGCCTACCTCGCCTGGTACGCGCACCGGGAGACCGGTGTCGACCCGCTGCTCACCCTGCTCGTGACCGTCCCCCTGTTCTTCGTCGCGGGCGTGGCCATGCAACGGCTGCTCCTGACCCGGCTGCGCCCGGCGACCCTGACGATGATGTCGGTGCTGCTGACGTTCTCCGTCGCCCTCGTCATCGAGGGGCTCCTCGGGTACGCCTTCTCCGGCACCCAGCGCCGGATCCGGCTCGGCTACTCCTCCGCGAGCCTGGAGTTCTTCGGCGCGCGCGTCGCGGTGGTCAAGCTCATCGCGTTCGGCCTGGCCGCCGCCGCACTGCTCGGGCTGTATCTCCTGATGCGGCACAGCAGGTTCGGCCAGGCGCTGCGGGCGACGATCCAGCACCGGGAGGCCGCCGCGCTGGTCGGCATCGACACCGACCGGATCGCCGGGTACGGCTTCGGCCTCGGTCTCGCGACGGCGGCGGTCGGCGGTACGGCGCTCTCGCTCGACACGACCATCTACCCGTCGCTGCACTGGCACTGGATCGGACCGCTGATGGCGATCATCGTGGTCGGCGGCCTCGGCAGCGTGCCGGGCGCGGCGATCGCCGCCATGACCCTGGGCCTGACACAGAGCCTGCTCCAGCTGGAACTCAGCACGACCTGGGCGCAAACGGTCTTCTATGTCGCGCTCTTCGCCACCTTGGCCGTCCGGCCGCAGGGATTCTTCGGGGGTCGGCTTGCCCAGAGATTCTGAACGCCCGCGCCCCATTGGCAGGTTGTTACGGCTGGGAGCACTGCTCGCCGGGATCGCCGTCGCGCTGTCCTTCCCGTCCATGGCCCCCAGTCCGTACGAGCTGACCGTGGGCATCGCCATCCTCAACTTCGCGGTGCTCTCCACCTCCTGGAACTTCGTCGGCGGTTTCACCGGCTACATCTCCCTGGGGCACGGCGCGTTCGCCGGGCTCGGCGCGTATGCGACCGGGCTGCTGGTCACCAAGGGGGAACTGCCGTCGTTCGTCGCGCTGTTCGTGTCGGCCGCCCTGGTCGCCGTGCTCGCGATACCCGTCGGCTACGCGGCGCTGCGGGTGCGCGGCGCGTCCTTCGTCATCGTCTCGATCGCACTGGTGCTGATCATGCTGCTGGTGTTCCAGAGCTGGGCCTCCTTCACCGGCGGCTCGCGCGGTCTGGTGGTCCCGCGGCCGTTCCCGGGCAAGCTGCGCTCCGAGCACCACGAGATCTTCTACTTCCTGTTCCTCGGGCTGCTCGCGATGGCGCTCCTCGCCTGGTGGATCATCGACCGCTCGCGGTTCGGCATGGGTCTGAAGGCAATCCGCGAGGACGAGGACAAAGCGCAGTCGCTGGGCACCCCCACCTACACGTACAAGCTCGTCGTCTTCGTGGTCTCGGCGGCCTTCACCGCTCTGGCCGGAGGGCTCTACGGGCTGTGGTTCGGCGACCTCGACCCCGTCTTCCAGTTCTCGATCCTGAGCGGGGCCTACATGGTCCTGATGGCGCTCCTCGGGGGCGTACGCCATCTGTACGGGCCACTGCTCGGGGCGGTGGTCGTCGGGTACGGCCTCGAGTATTCCAAGCTCGAGTACGGGGACACCCCGCTGCACCTGGTCTTCGCGGGCCTGCTGCTGGGGGTCGTCGTGATGTTCATGCCGGACGGTGTCATCCCGGCGGTCACCGGTCTGGTCGCCCGTGTCCTCGGGACCGGCGAGACGTCGATCCGCGAGGTCACCGCAGCCGAACTGCGCGACGAACGCGACGAGCACGAGGCGGACGTCCGGCCGGACCACCGGCCGGACGGGAAAAGACCGGACGGGAAGAGAGAGGTGAGGCAGTGAGCGCGGACGAGGGTGAGCAGAGCCTGGCGGCTGTCGGACTCACCAAGACCTTCGGCGGGGTCGCCGCCCTGGACGGCGCCACCGTGTCGTTCCGGCACGGCAGGGTCAACGCCCTGATCGGGCCGAACGGCTCCGGCAAGACCACGTTCTTCAACTGCGTCACCGGCATGATCCGTCCCGACGCGGGCCGTACGACGTACCGGGGCCGGGACATCACCGCCAGGCCGCCGCACCGCATCGCCCGGGCGGGGATCGGCCGCTCCTTCCAGCTCTGCCGTGTCTTCCCCCGGATGACGGTCCTGGACAACCTGCTCGTCGCCGTACGCCCGCCGAACCTCCTGGCCCAACTCGCCGGTGCCCGAAAGCGGGAGGAGACGGAACGGGCCCGATACTGGTTGACCCGCATGGGCATCGACCACCTGGAGAGGGCGGAGGCGCGGAATCTGTCCTGGGGGCAGCAGAAGCTGCTGGAGCTCGCGGGCGTCCTGATGAGCGAGCCCGAACTGATCCTGCTCGACGAACCGGCGGGCGGGGTCAATCCGGCACTGATCGACCGCATCTGCGACCTGGTGCGCGAACTCAACGCCGAGGGAAGGACGTTCCTGATCGTCGAGCACAACATGGACCTGGTCATGTCCCTCAGCGACCACGTCGTGGTCTTCGACCGCGGACGGCCGATCGCGGAGGGCCCGCCCTCGTTGATCCAGTCCGACGAACGAGTCCTGGAGGCCTACCTTGGCGTCTGACTCCGGCTCCCCCACCGTCCCCTCCCCGCGCTCCGACTCCGGATTCCTGCTCGAACTCGACGACATCCGCGCCGGATACGGACGGGCGGCCCTGGTGCTGCGCGGTCTGACGGTCCGGGTGCCCGCCGGAGGCGTGGTGTGCCTGGTCGGCCCGAACGGCGCGGGCAAGTCCACCGTGCTGAAGGTTGCCAGCGGGCTGCTCACGCCGCGCTCCGGCCGGGTCCTGGTCGACGGCGTGGACGTCACCGGCCGCGGACCGCAGCAACTGCTCGCCGCCGGAGTCGCCCATGTCCTCCAAGGGCACAGCGTCTTCCGGGAGATGACGGTCGCCGAGAACGTCCTCCTCGGCGGCTACACCATCAAGGACAAGGCGGTCGTCGCCGAACGTGCCGACTTCGTACGCGATCTCTTCCCGCTCGTCGCCGAACGCTGGACGAGTCTGGCCGGACTGCTCTCCGGCGGGCAGCAGAAGCAGGTGGAGTTCGCCCGCTCGCTGATGGTCAGGCCCCGGGTGGTTCTGCTCGACGAGCCGTCCATGGGGCTCGACCCGAAGACGACGGGCGTGGTCTTCGAGCAGATCGTACGGATGCGGGAGGCGGGCACGGCCGTACTGCTGGTCGAGCAGAACGCCCGCCGCGCGCTGGAGACCGCCGACATCGGCTGCGTACTCGACCTCGGGCGGGTCCATATATCGGGTCCGGCAAGGGAGTTGCTGGCCGATCCGCAGCTGGGCGAGCTGTATCTCGGGGGCAGGCCGGCCCAGCCGCCGGCCGCGCCCAAGCGGTGACCCGGCGGGGACCCGCGATGACAGGCAAGGACATCGATGTCATGACACGCCTCGCAAAGGAGCGAGCGACATGGTCAAACGCAGACGGTACGCGGGAGCGGCCCTCGCCGTTCTCCTGACAGTTCTCACGGCTCTCGCCGCGGCCCCGGCCGGGGCGAGCGGCCACCACCGGCCACCACCCACCGTGCATCCCGGGCTCCGACCCCACCTCGCCGCCCACTACGACTTCGAGCACCCGGTACGCGGCAATCCGGGCCGCGAACGCGACCGGGGTTTCTCCGGCACCGACATCGACCTCGTCGGCGGCGGCGCGCGGATGCGGGCCCCGGACGGCGCACACCGCGGCAGCCGGACCTCGCTCCAGGTGCGGCAGGTCACCCCGGACGCGGCGGGCAACGACGACTGGAAGGCGGGCGTGTACTCCGCGTCCGGCGTGCCGACGCTGACCGCCTTCAACGCGGTGCGCGGGACCACGGTCATGGGGTGGTTCAAGATGACCGGGCAGAACCCGAGCCCCAACACCAACACGGCGGCCCCCGACGACCTTTACGGCGCGATCGGGCTTGCCGGGGTGCTCTCCGGCGACTCCGACGGACATGGTGTGCGCGCCCTGCTGGAACTCATCAACGTGAACGGCGAGCTCCGGCTGGTCGCTCTCGGGCGGCGGATCGACGGGGCCGCGTCCCAGACCTTCGCGGCCTCCCAGGACTGGCGGACCCTGCTGCCGCCCGGCAAGTGGGTGTTCCTCGCCGCGACCTTCGACTTCGACAGCGGTGAGATGGCGCTCTACCGCAACGGCAGGCCGCTGGACGGCTTCTACACCGTGGTCGGCGACCCCTGGGACCTCTCGGGCCCCGGCCCGCACCGCACCTCGGCCACCAACCCGCGAGGCATCAAGATCGGCGGCAGCTTCCCGCAGAACACCCGGGAGGGCAATCCCTGCAACTGCCGGATGGACAGCCTGATGTTCCTCGACCGCGCGGTGGATGCCGCGCTGGTCCGAGCGCAGTACCGACTGGTCACGCACAAGGCCGCAGAGGAGTGACAGCCATGACCGGATCACCCGGCACCAGACCCAGCCTCAGACCCAGACTCGAAGCCCGCCCCAGACCCATCCTGCTGACACCGTTACTCGTTCTCGCCCTGCTGCTTTCCGTCCTCGTCGCCCTGCCCGGCGCGACGGCCCACGCGGCCGAACCGATCACCGACCCGATCCCCGAGCGGCCCACCACCTCCGGCATCGGGCTGACCGTCGAGGAGTTCGCGGCCTTCCCGAAGAGCGTGCCGCCGGACGGGCCCGTCACCGATCCACGGCTGAGGCGGCACGCCCGCATCAACTACCTGAGCGAACTGCCCGACGGCTCGGGCCGGATGGCCGTGCCCGACCTCAACGGGAAGCTGTATCTCGTCGAGGACGGCACCCCGCGCGTCTATCTCGACGTCGCCGGCACCTTCTCTCCCGCGTTCTTCGGCAGCCAGGGTCTCGGCATGGGCTTCGGGTTCGTCACCTTCGACCCGCGCTTCAAGAAGAACGGCCGCTTCTACACCGTCCACGCCGAACTGGCCTCCGCCACCACGGCCGTGCCCGACATGCGGCAGGCGTCGAACACGACGTACCACGGCATCGTCACGGAGTGGACGGCCGACGACCCCTCGGCCGACACCTTCGAGGGCACGCGCCGCGAGGTCCTCCGCATCGGCTTCAACGGCCGCGTCCACGGCATCCAGCAGATCGACTTCAACCCCACCGCCCGGCCGCACGACAAGGACTACGGGCTGCTCTACCTCGCCGTCGGCGACGGCGGCCAGGGCGCCAGGAACAGCGAGCCGCAGAACCTGGCCCTGCCGCACGGCAAGATCCTGCGCATCGACCCGCGGGGCACCAACAGCGCCAACGGCAAGTACGGCATCCCGTCCCGCAACCCCTTCGTCGGCACCCCCGGCGCCCTCGGCGAGATCTACGCGTACGGCATGCGCGACCCGCACCGGTTCAGCTGGGACTCCGGCGGCCGCAACCGTATGTACCTCGGTCACATCGGTGAGCACGCCATCGAGGCCGTCTACGAGGTGAGGGCGGGCGACAACCTCGGCTGGAGCGAGCGCGAGGGCGCCTTCGTCTTCGACAAGACCGCCACCGATCCCTGCGCCAAGATCCAGCCGCTGCCCGCCGACGACGAGAAGTACGGCTACACGTATCCCGTCGCCGCCTACGACCACGACCCGCCCGCCAACTGGAACTGCACCTCCGACGTCGGACGGGCCATCGTCGGCGGCTTCGTCCTGCGCGACCGCGACCTGCCCGAGCTGTACGGCAAGTACGTCTTCGGCGACCTCGTCGACGGCCGGCTCCTCTACGCCGACACCAAGGACATGCGCCGGGGCGGCACGGACCTGGCCAAGCTGTACGACCTGATGCTGTACGACGAGAGCGGCACCCGGGTGACGCTGCAGGACCTCGCCGGGGACAGCCGGGTCGACCTCCGCTTCGGGCAGGACGCCGACGGCGGGCTCTATCTCCTCTCCAAGGCCAACGGCAAGATCTGGAAGGTGACCGGCACCCGGAAGTTCGCCTCCTGCGACACCGACGGCACGAAGGTCACCAACGTCATGGCCGGACGGAACTGGGCCCCGGTCACCCCGTCCAAGTGGCAGTTCCCGGGCCGCGAGGCGATCCTCGCCGAGGCCGGGGTCGCCCGCCCCGGTCCCCGGCGTCCCTTCGAGTACGCCCTGCTCACTGCCGGTCCCCCGGCCTTCGGTTCCGTACGGATCGACGCGCAGGTCCGTCTCGACACGCCCGTCGAGATCACCAACCGGGACGTGATCATCGTGTTCGGCCATCAGTCGGACACGAAGTTCTATTACGCGCACCTGTCGACCGACAACACCATCTATCCGCACAACGGGATCTTCGTCGTGAACGACGCCGACCGGCTGCGCCTGGAGGACCAGTGGAACGGCACCACCGGTGCGCCACCGGCCGTCACCGACTCGGCCTGGCACAAGGTGCGGGTGGTGCACTGCCCCGGCACCGGTGAGATCGCGGTCTACCTCGACGGCTCGAAACACCCCCTGATGACGGCCGTCGACACCACGCTCTCCTCCGGCCGGGTGGGCTTCGGCTCGTTCGACAACATCGGGCGGATGCGCGACCTGAAGGTCACCGGTACGGGAGGGGCCGCCCTCACACGGTGACACCGTCGATCTCGAAGGTCTGCACCGAGGCGGCGGCGAACGGCACGCTCAGGCTCTTGCCGTTGAGGTAGGTGTCCGAGCGTGCCGTGTAGAGGTCGCCGCCGCCCGAGGTGAGCGTGTTCCAGCGCCGTACGAGCCCGCCGCTGCCGCCCGTGACCGTGGTGAAGCGGGACAGGTCGAAGGTGAGCGTCTGCGCGGCACCGGAGTTGACGGCCACGACGACCAGGCGCTTCTGCGTGGCGTCGTGGGCGGCGACCGCGTAGCCGACGCCGGTGTCGAGGATGGTCATCCCCGGCCGGATGTGGCGGCTGAACTGGGCCATCACGTAGTACTTGGTCTGCACGGTGGTCGGCTGCAGGGTGCTCGCGTCGTACGCGATCATCGCCCAGCCGGTGGAGGGGTCCATCACCTGCCAGTAGACCCAGGCGGTCGGGTGCAGCCAGCGGAAGTCCAGGCACAGGTTGCTCGCCAGGGTGAGGCCGGAGCCGTCGCTGTCACCGGTCTCGGAGTTCCAGAGCTTTTTGCCCGCGGTCGTCACGATGTCTGTGTAGAGGAGGTCGCGGCGACCGCCCGAACCCTGGTAGCCGTGCACGTTGACCTGGTTGACCAGGGCCTTCGTCGACGCCCCGAAGGAGTTCCAGGTCGTACGGGCCAGGTCGTAACTGGTCTCGTCGGACGCGGAGATCCTGATGCCGGACAGGCCCCGTGTGTCGAGTTCGCTGCGCATGTACGGGAGGACGGCGGCCTGGACGGCGGCGTCCATGTGGCAGCCCTCCTGCGTGCCGGTGGCGGTCCACCAGGAGGACGAGGGTTCGTTGAAGGGATCGACGGTCGCGAAGTTCACGCCCCAGTTGTTCTTGGCGCGCAGGGCGACGGCCGCCAGGTGGGAGGCGTGCTGGCGGTAGTTCCAGGACTGGAGGTTGTTGCCGCCTCCGGACGCGCCCGACGGGTTGTGGTTGAGGCACATCCACCACATGGGCGAGTTGGCGAACAGCTCGGTGACGGCGCCGCGTTGGACGGCCTTCACCAGTGCGGCGCGCTGGTTGGCGTCCGCCGTCCAGTCCCAGGCGGAGGACGTGGGGTCCTCGTTGTTCCAGTCCTGCCAGAAGCCCTCGATCTGCTTGAAGGCCGGGATGTTGGGCGAGGCGACCATGGACTGGCCGCCCACGCTGTTCGGGCTGCACGCGCCCAGGTTGTAGCGGGCGATGTTCATACCGAGGCCCGGCAGCGTCCTGCCGCCGTACGCCACGGACTTGGTGGTGAAGAAGATGTCGGCGAAGTCGTCCCGCGCGCCGAACACGTTGGCCCACCATGCGAGCGAGGTGCCCCAGCCTTCCCAACTCCCGTACCTGGTGCCGGGGTTGACACTGATGGTCGCGTCGGCGCGGGCGGTGCCCGTCGCCAGCGCACTGCCCAGCAGCGTGCCGCCCGCCGCCGCCAGCAGGGATCTGCGCTTCATCATGGAGGTCTCCTGTCGCGCTCATGCCACAACCTGGTTGAAGAATGGGGCGGAGGCAAACGGTTGTCGAGACGCGTGACAGCGCTTTCTCTTTCGATAGTTTTACGGGCACCCGTGTCACGGCAGTGACACATGGGAGCCCGTGTTCCCACGCACCCAGGGGCGCGCCGGTGTCACCACCGAGGGAGCTTGTGCTCGTACTCCGGGTGGACGCGCCGCATGTAACCGGTGTCGTCGCGGCCCTTCATGCCGGAGTCGAGATAGGCCCGGTGGAGGCGTTCCAGCGCGTCGTGGTCGAGTTCGACTCCGAGACCGGGGCCCGTGGGGACCTTGACCGCGCCGTCCCGCAGTTCCAGCGCGCCGGGGACGACGACGTCGTCCGCGAGGTTCCACGGGTAGTGGGTGTCGCACGATGTGTCGAGGTTCGGGATCGCGGCGGCCACATGGGTCATGGCGGCGAGGCTGATGCCGAGGTGCGAGTTGGAGTGCATGGACAGACCGAGGCCGAACGCCTCGCAGACGGCGGCGAGTTCACGGGTGCGGCGCAGACCGCCCCAGTAGTGGTGGTCGGTGAGGAGGACCTGGATGGCGTCCTGCTCGACGGCCGGCTTCAGGTGCTCCCAGGCGACCACGCACATGTTGGTGGCCAGCGGCATGGGCGAGGTCTTCGCGACTTCCGCCATGCCGGGAATCGTGGGGGTGGGATCCTCCAGGTACTCCAGACAGCCGTCCAGCTCCCGCGCCACGTACCGCGAAGTCTCCACCGTCCAGGCCGTGTTGGGATCGAGCCGCAGCGGCTGTCCCGGGAACGCCTCGGCGAGCGCCCTCATCGCGGCGATCTCCTCGTCGGGCGGGAAGACACCGCCCTTGAGCTTGAACGAGCTGAATCCGTACCGCTGTTGCATCAGCCGGGCCTGCTCGACGATGCCCGCCGGGTCGAGGGCCTCGCCCCACTCGTCACCGACGGCCGGGCTGCCGTCGAGCGCCGGGTGTTCGGCCCATTTGTAGAAGAGGTACGCGGCGAAGGGCACGGCGTCACGGACCGCGCCGCCCAGCAGGTCGCTGACCGAGCGCCCCAGGAGCTTGCCCTGGGCGTCCAGACAGGCGACCTCCACGGCGGAGGTGGTCCAGCCGCGCTCGTGGGAACTGGGCACGGTGGGCAGCAGGACGGTGTCGATCGCGGCAGCGACGGCGGTCGTGTCGAAGACGTCCATGCCGACGACCGCCTGTGCCGCGGCCCGCAGTCGTTCGATACGGATGTCGCCGCCGGTCGACTCGCCGAGGCCCACCGTGCCGTCCTCCAGGACGAGTTGGAGGATCAGCCGCAGGGCGAGGGGCTCGTGCACACCGCTGGAGTTGAGGAGCGGCGGGTCACGGAAGGCGATCGGCGTGACGATCAGTTCACGGATCCGACTGTCGGGGGTGGTCATGCGCGGACTGCCTCCAGGCCGTGGTCGATGAGCTTCACGCACGCCATTCATGTCCATGAACCTGCTTCATGAATCTAGCTGGCGCGCAGCCAGCTAAGAATCGTTTCAGGTGTATGTCAAGACATGGAGAACTAGACGAGAGGGGCGTCCCCCGCGAACGCCGCACTCAGCACGGCGAGCGCGCCCTCGTGCGTGACCTCGCGCGGATTGGCGTACGCCTGGCCCGCGACCTGCTCGGCCGCGACCGCCAAGTCGGCCTCGGTGAGACCCAGTTGAGCCAGGGAGCGAGGTGCGCCGAGCTGTCCGGACAGGGTCCACAGAGCGAGCGGGGCGTTGTCGGTGTCCAGGGCGCGATCGAGGGCCCTGATCGCCTCGGGAGCGGCGGGCGCGTTGTACGCGAGGGCGTACGGGAGGACGACCGTGTGCGTCTCGGCGTGCGGCAGGCCGAACGTGCCGCCCAGCACATGGCAGAGCTTGTGGTGCAGCCCCATGGTGGTCGCGCCCAGGCAGGAACCGCAGAGCCAGGCCCCGTAGAGGGCGCGCCCGCGGGCCTCCAGGGACGCAGGCTCGGCGGCGATCTCCGGAAGGGCGGAGGTCATCGCCCGTACGCCCTCCTCGGCCATCAGGGAGACGAGGGGCGAGGTGTCGGGGGCGTACAGCGCCTCGACCGCGTGCGCGACGGCGTTGACCCCGCTCGTGACGGACAGGGGCACGGGCATGGAGAGGGTGAGCTCGGGGTCGTACACCACGCTGCGTGGGAGGACCGACGGGTCGCGGCCCGTGCGCTTCGCGCCGTGCTCGGTGAGGCCCCACACGGGGGTCATCTCGGAACCCGAGTACGTGGAGGGCACGGCGATCAGGGGCAGTCCCGTGCGCAGCGCGATCGCCTTGCCCAGGCCGATCGACGAACCGCCGCCCACGGCGACGCAGCCGTCGGCACCGGTCTTGCGAGCCACCTCGACGGCCCGGTCGGCGACCTCCACCGGGACGTGCATCCGGGCTTCGGCGTGAAGTCCCGCGCAGAGCTGGCCCAGCGAGTCGGCGACCGCCCGCGCGGTGTCCGCGCCGCGCGCGCCGGACACCACCAACACCCGCCGCAGACCGAGCCGTTGGACCTCCTCGGCCGTCGCGCCCACCGAGGCGCCGGGCCGGAAGACGACCCGCATGGGCTGGGCCTCGTACGAGAAGTTCACGCTTTCGCCCCAGGAGTCAGTACGAGATCGAACCGGGCGTGCCGGAAGGGGTTCGGGATGCCGAACTCCCGTGCCAGGGAAGGGTCGTCGGTCTCCGCGAAGTCCTCGACCAGACTGCTCTTCACCGCGAAGACCGCGTCCGAGTCGAGGTAGTCGCTGCCCGCCACGAAGATGTGCGTGGTGACGGGGGCGTGGCCCTCGGCGGTGGCGATGAAGTGGATGTGGGCGGGGCGGTAGGGGTGCCGGCCGGTGGCGCGGAGCAGGTCGCCGACCGGGCCGTCGGTGGGGATGGGATACGGGCTCGGTACGCAGGTGCGGAACCAGAAGCGGCCCGCCGCGTCCGCCGTGAACAGACCGCGGCCGTTGCCCGGTGGCTGGAGGTCCGGCTGCTGCACGTCGTAGAAGCCGTCGGTGTCGGCCTGCCAGACGTCGAGGACCGCGCCGGGCAGCGGGGTGCCGTCCTGGGAGAGCACCCGGCCGCTGACGACACAGGGTTCGCCGCTGCCCACCAGATTGATGTCGGCGCCGAGTTCACGGACCGGCGACTCGGTCATGTGGAAGGGGCCGAGGACGGTCGACTCGGTGGCGCCGGGGCCGCGGTCGGCGTTCAGGGTCTCGACCAGCATCGAAAGGCCGAGCACGTCCGACAGGAGGATGAACTCCTGCCGGGTGTCGGTGCACGTCTGCCCGGTCGCCGTCAGGAACCCGATCGCCCGCTCCCACTCCTCCTGGGTGAGCCGCGTCTCGCGCGCGAAGTCGTGAAGGTGCCGGATCAGCCCGGTGAGCAGCTCCCGCAACCGCGGATCGGTTGCCCCGCCGAGACTCCCGACGGCCTCCTCGGTGACCGCGGTCTCGCTGGCATCGATGGTCATGACGACTCCTGATTCACCGTGTCCCGATTCGCCGTGTCCCGCTTCCCGACGATCATTGTCCTACTCCGCCCGCATGGGGCGCCCCTTCAGGGGCGCGGGGAACTGCGCGCCCAGCCACGGGCGACCCGCACCAGCACGACACCCACACCACCCCGACGCCCCACGGCCCAACCGGCGGAGCCACCCGCTACCGTCCGAGAATCCGCCGCACGGCGTCCCCCAGCAACTCCTCCGCGTCCCCGGCGGCCGTCGCGTACCGAAACGCCACGTACCCGTCGGGCCGCACGAGCAGCGCACCCGAGTCGGAGACCTCGCTCAACCGCGCCCAGTCGCCGTACGGATCCTCGTACTGCTGCCCGGGCCCGACGACAGCGGTGGCGATGTCGAGGCCGACGGCCTCGGCGGCCCGCACCCAGCAGTCCCCACCGATACCGGTGAACAGGGTGAAACGCCCCTGACCGGCCGCGTCGAGCGTGGACAGGGTCCGGTCCCCGGCCGTGATCCAGGCATGGGGCAGCTTGGCACCGGGCCGCGAGGAGGGCTGGTGGTAGAGCTCGGGGTCGCGGTCGAACCCGGGATCTGCCGTGCCGTCGGGGACGACCGCGTCCGACACGTACCGCTGGTTGAGATCGACGCCGTGCGCGTTGAACTCGTACACCTTGAAGGCGATCGCCTCACGGAGGCGGGCGCGCTGCTTCTCGGCGGCCTCGGTGGCGTCCTTGCGGGCGGCGATGTTGGCCCACAGCTGCTCGGGGCTCTGCGGGGAGAGACCGTCGAGCGCCTCGAAGATCGGCGCGGTCTCGCCGATGGACTTGTTGGCGCGGGTGACGATCTGCCTGCCGACCGGGGCGCGCTCGGCGGTGTACGTGTCGAGGAGCTTCGGCGAGGCGGAGCCGTCGAGGACGAGCCTGAGCTTCCACGCCAGGTTGTACGCGTCCTGGACGGAGGTGTTGGAGCCGAGGCCGTTGGACGGCGGATGGCGGTGCGTGGCGTCGCCCGCGCAGAAGACGCGGCCGTTCGAGTACGTCTCGGCGTACATCTCGTTGACCGTCCACGCCGAGGAGGACTTGATGGTCACGGGGATCTCGTCGTCGCCGACGAGTCTGCGGACGATGGACTCCGCGTACTCGGTGGTGAGGTCGGGGGCGCCCGCGGTCACGTCGTAGCCCCAGACGATCATCCACTCGTTCCAGGGGCGGACGTTGCGGACGAGGCCCGCGCCGATGCCGCCGACGGTGGCGCCCGGGGCGAGCACCCAGTAGAGCGTGGACGGCCGGTGCGCGGTGTACTTGCTCAGGTCGGCGTCGAAGACGATGTTGATGCTGCCGGCCACGCCCATCTGGCCGCCCATCGGCAGCCCGGCGTCCTCGGCGACCTTGGAACGGCCCCCGTCGGCGCCGATCAGGTACTTGGCGCGGATGGTGTACTCGTCCCCGCGCAGCCGGTCCTCGACGGTGACCGTGACTCCGTCGGCGTCCTGGACGAAGGACTTGTAGACCGTGCTGTAGCGGAGGTGGGTACCGCGGGCGACGGCCGCTTCGACGAGCACCGGCTCCATGAGGTGCTGGGGCATGTCGCACATCCGCGTGGGGCTGGCGAGGTCGTGCGCGGCCTGTACGAGGGGGTCGTTGCCCCAGGAGCGGACGCGGCCCAGTTCCTCCCCGGCCAGGCTGGTGCAGAAGGTCGTGTTGCCCATCAGGTGCTGGGGCGTGGCCTGCGCGACGACCTCCTGCTCGACACCGAGGTCGCGCAGGACCTCCATCGTGCGCTGGTTGGTGATGTGGGCCCGGGGTGTGTCGGCGAGGCTCGCGTAGCGGGTGACCACGATGTTGGGCACGCCGTAGGTGCTCAGGGCCAGGGCGGCCGAGGCGCCCGCGGGGCCGCTGCCCACGATGAGTACGTCGGTCTCGACTACGGGCTCGACGTTGTGCACGGGCACGCTCCAGGGGATGAGAACAGCACCAACCATTCATGATCATGGTGCGATGCGCGGGAACGCGGGTGTCTCATTACGAGACACCGACGCGGGTTTACGGGAACCCGTGCGGGTTCGGCGGGGCACGAGTGCGGGTCCGACGGGACACCGGTGCGGGGCGCGGAACAGAGCGGGGGCGCCCCTTTGTTACCTCTTCAACCATGCCCGGTACGGTGGGAGGCGCCGTGACGACCACCGAAGAGTCCCCCGCCCGACCCGCTCTCACGCCGCTGCGCCAGGCGCGAGAGCGGTTCCTCACGGGACGCCCGCTGCCTGACGGAGTGCCGGACGAGATCGTCGCCGCCTGGCGGCGCGCCCGCTTCTTCGGCGTACGGCACGACCTGGCGGAACCCTCCGAGCCCCTGCCTCCTACGCGGTCGGCCCTCCTGACCGCCGCGCGGCCCGTACTCGAACGGCTCGCCCCCGCCCTCGCCTCCGGGCAGTCGTCCCTCGTCCTCACCGACGAGCGGCTGCGCGTGCTCTGGTCGGCCGGGAGCGGGCCCGGCGACGAGAAGTGCCATGACCTGTCCGAGCAGGAGGTCGGGAACAACAGCGCGGCCCTCGCCCTGCGCACCCGGCGTCGCGCGGAGGTGCACGGCCCCGAGCACTTCCTCGACCTGTGGCAGGACGTGTCCGCGGTCAGCGTGCCGGTGCTGGCCCCGGAGAACGGCCAGGTCCTGGGGACGCTGACCGTGGCGTCCGGCCTGTGCACGGGGTGTACGCCGCATCCGGGCGCCGCCCTCGCCGAGGCCACGGCGACGGCCGTGGAGGCGCAGCTGCTGGCCAGGTCCCGTACGACGGAACGCGTGCTGCTCGACGCCTTCCAGCGGGCCGCCGCACGTCCCGGGGCCGCGGTCGTGGCGCTCGACGGCAAGAACCGGCTGCTGAGCGACGCGGCGGCGGGAATGCTGTCGCCGGGCGCGGTGGCGGTCCTGGAGCGGACCGCGGCGACGAACGGCTCGGGACGGGACGACACCGGCCCCGCCGAGGCGTACGACTCGGCACCGAGCAGGAACGGTTCCGCCGCCTACGACCTCGAACTCCCCGACGGCACGGGCACAGCTCATGTCACCCCCGTACGCCACGAGGGCGCGGTCATCGGTGTGGTCGCCGTGGTCGAGCCGCCCGCCGACGAAGCCGTTCGACCGCACACGCAGCAGCCCCGTGTCGCACTCGCCGGGCGCTCGGTGCCGTGGCGTCACGCGACGGCGAAGGCCGCGGAGCTGGCCCGTTCCCGGGAGCCTCTGCTCCTCACCGGGGAGCGCGGCACCGGAAAGACCGCCCTGGCAAGGGAGTTGCTGACGGCGCGCGGGGACCTGGATCCGCTGGTCGTGGACGTGGCGGAGGGCCCGGTCGATGACCCCGGCATCTGGGCGACGGCCCTGGCGAGCGACCGCGCGCTCCTCCTCCGACATGCCGAGCGCCTCGCCCAGGCGGACGTCGCTGCTCTCAACTCCCTGCTCGACGAACGCCCGGACGCGCCTCTGCTCCTCACATTCACGCCCGGTACTCCCGCGGGCCCGTGTCTCCAGCGGCTGCTCGACACCCTGGCCGTCCGCTCGGTGACCCTCCCGGCGCTGCGTGAACGCCCGGACGACATAAGGGAGTTGCTCCCCGAGTTGGCGCCGAGGCCGGTACCGGGACGGCCGCCACTCACCTGGACGCTGGACGCGCTACGGGCCCTGGAACGTCATCCGTGGCCGGGGAACATCACGGAACTCGCCCATCTCGTACGGGCGTTGGCCGAGCACCGCCAGGTGGCGGGCCCTGTGCGGCGCACCGAACTCCCGGACCTCGTCCGGGAGGGGCCCGCGACACGGCAGCTGAGCCCGATGGAGCTCGCCGAGCGCACCGCCATCCTGGAGTCGCTGCGCCGCCACGGCGGCAACAAGGCGCGCGCCGCGGCGGCGTTGGGCATCGCCCGCGCAACGCTGTACCGAAAGCTGCGGGGCTATTCCCTGTGACAACACGGTTCCGCTCCCGATGACAGCAGAGTTCCCCTCCCTGTGACAGCTGAATTCCGACCCCTCCCCGTCCGCCGCTCCCCCTGCTAGCCTCCGGCCCGGGAACCGGTTGCCACGAGCGTTGCCGCACTTCCCAGCGGTGGGGCGCACCCCGGACGGCGGACGAGTCGGTTCCGGGGCGGAACAGAGGGGCGGGTCATGACCAGGAAGACCACCGGCGACATCGCGGGCCGACGCACCATCCGGGACGTGGCAGCGCGGGCCGGCGTATCGGCGTCCACGGTGTCGCGCGTCCTCGGCGGCGACTACCCGGTCAGCACTTCGACCCGTACCCGTGTGATGCGGGCGGTCCGCGATCTCGACTACGTGGCCGACGCCCGCGCCAAGGCCATCGCGGGGGCGGGCACTCCCACGCTCGCGTTCGTCCTGGACGACATCACGGGCCCGTCCTTCGCGCACATGGCGCACGGCGTGGAGCGCGAGGCGACCCGGCTCGGCCATCTGTCCCTCGTGTGCAGCACGGACGGCGACGCCGAACGCCAGCTGGAGTTCATCGAGATGATGCGCGCCCAGCGTGCCGCCGCGGTGATCCTGGTCGGCGGCACCGCGGACACCGCCGAGTACCGCGAACGCATGGCCCGTATCGCGGACTCCCTGGCCTCCGCGGGTTCCCGTCTGGTCCTCTGCGGCCGTCCGCCCCTGGACCCGGGCACGCCGGTGACCGTCATCGAGTACGACAACGAGAGCGGAGCGTACGCGCTCTGCGCCCATCTCCTCGCCCAGGGCCATCGCCGTGTCCTCTTCCTGGGCGGCAAGCCGTCCAACACCACGGCCCAGGGCCGCGAACAGGGCTATCTCGCGGCCCACCGGGCCCGCGGCGTCACCGCGGACCCGGCCCTCCGCCTCTTCGGCGACTTCACCCGCGACTCGGGCCACCGCCTCATCCGTCAGGCCCTCGCTCAGAGCCTCGACTTCACCGCGGTCATGGCGTCCACCGACATGGTCGCCTCGGGAGCCCTGACCGCCCTCCACGAGGCGGGCCTCTCCGTCCCGCAGGACGTCTCGCTGGTCGGCTACGACGACATCCCCTTCGCCCGGGACCTCAATCCGCCGCTGACCACCGTCCACGTCCCCTACGAGGACCTGGGCCGGCTCGCGGTCCGCACAGCCCTGACCCGCACCCCGGACGCCCCCGACGAACACCTGCTCCTGGGCACGCACGTGGTCGTACGCGCTTCGGTGGCACCGCCGTCGGAGGCGCATGAGTGACGGGCGGCGGACACCCGGCGGGCACCCTCAAGTGCCGGTCGACAAGAGCTACTTGGCGTACATCAGCGTCCCGAAACCGAGCTGGTCGAAGCCTCCGCTGTTGGTGCCGTAGTCACCCCCGCCGCCCTCGGGCCGCACGCTCTCGGCGATGGCGGTGATGTACGGGACGGACAGCCCGCGCCGGCGGGCGTAGTGGTAGTGGAGGATGTCCCACACCGGCCTGACCTGCCCCCGGCCCGAGGCTGAGATGACGGTGTGCGACTGCTGGGCACAGTTCTGGCCGGTGCCCCAGGTGTACGTCGTGAAGGGCACGTCCTGTCCGAGGTTGTACTTGGCGACGTACTGGGCGGCCTTCATGAACCGGTTGTCGCCGTAGCCGTACAGGTCGTCGCCCTGGGACCAGGCCATCTCGCAGAAGGCGCCCATCTGGCCCATGCCCATCATGGTGTGGCCCTGATCGCGCCCGCTCTCCTGCCACTGGGCGAGACCCTGCGAGTCGTACACGAACGGAACGGCGTGGTTGATGGAGCCGTTGCCCGCGCCGTTCTTGAAGTAGTTCACGGCCTGGTCGTACTTGGCGGCGTCGTCGCAGAGGATGCCGATCGCCAGGACCGAGTTCATCGTGCAGAGATCCCAGTTGGCCCAGTAGTTGGTGATGCAGGCGTCGTTGTGGTTGTTGAGGAACTGGTTGTTGAGCGGGTAGAAGACGTTGAGCATCATCGTCTTGAACCGTTCGAGGTCGAACCCGCTGTAGCCGCGCATGAGTTCGGCGACGTTGGCGAACTGGTAGCCGTAGATCCCGGCGGCCAGGAAGCGGTCGGCGTTGCCGGTGACCGTGGTGAGCGTGGCCGACCAGGCGTTGAGGATGTCGCGGGCCTTGTCGCCGTGGGCCGTGGTGCCGGCGATCCTCCAGCGCAGGGCGTTCTGGTAGGCGGCGTGGATGTCGTTGTAGAGGATGCCGTAGTTCTCGCCGGTGCCACCGCGGATGATCGTGGCCTGCGGGCGCGGCGTCCAGGTACTGGCGGAGTGGGAGTTGGCGGTCAGCCGGTTCCAGCCGGACAGCCAGGGTTCGTTCCCCGCGGCGACCCGTACCTTGGCCCGGTTGAGTTCGCCGTACGCGTGCAGCATGCCCGGGTGGGTGAAAGTGGCCGGGGCCGCCGCTGCCGTACTGCCGGTGAGGGCCGTGGCGGAGGCGCCGACGGCGAGGGCGGCGGTGAGGCCACCGGCGGTCCTGAGCAGACCGCGGCGGCTCAACTCCGTGCTGGGGAAGTGCTGGTGGGGGGATGTGCGGCTCATTCTGTGCATCTCCAATCCTGGGAAGGATCAGCGGCTCTCAGGCAGCACGGGAGCACACCCGCACTGCGGGAGACCGTTCAGGTGGGGGCGTCACCGAAGCCGGGGATCTCTCCCTCGGCGAGGGGGGTCCGGACGACGCCGTCATCGGGGGAAACGGCCGCGCCGAAGGCAGTCCCGGTGCTTCGGTCACAGCACGGTCGCGGCACGGTGGGGAGGCTGACGGTCGCCGCCACCCACCCCGAGTTGCTGCCGCTTGCCTCCTGCGGGTTGGTGGCGGAGACCGAGCAGTAGTACGTACGGCCCGCCCGTACTGCTCGGTTCGGACGGAAGGCGTTTCCGGTCCCGACACGACCGACTCCCTCACACGTTCCGGACGATGAGCCTGAGGGACTTGGTCGCCGTGCCCGCCGCGTTCGTGGCCGAGACGGTGACCGTGCTGGTGCCGGGCTCCTTCGGGGTCCCGGAGATCAGCCCCGTGTCCTCGTCGATGACCAGGCCCTTCGGCAGCCCCTCGGCGTCGAACGACGTGGGCAGGGCGGTCGCGGTGACGAGGTGGTTGAAGGCGCGGTTGTTCGTGGCCGTCGCCTCGCCCGAGCTGGTGATCTCCGGGGCCGCCGTGGATGCGGCCGTCGCGTCGTCGAGGAAACGGAGGTTCCACACGTGCTCGTTGGCGAACATCGGCACCATGTCAGTGGTCAGGAACCAGCCCGGCTTCTCCATCCTGTCGTGGACGACCGTGCCGTTGACCGTCAGCTTCTGGAAGGTGACGTTCTTGACGGGCCGGTCCGCGTCGTAGCCTGCCAGGACCGCCGTGTCCGCGTGCGTGCCGTCGTACGTCAGGTTCCGCACGTACACGTCCTCGATGCCCCGGCCGGGTGAGGCGTTGTACCGGTTGGCCATCACCCGCAGGTTGACCAGCTGGCCACAGGTGAAGTCCTCGACCCTGACATCCTGGATACGGACGTTCCGTATGAGGTTGGCGTCACCGGGATTGAGGGCGAAGCAGCCCTGGTAGAGCACCTGCGGCTCGCGGTGCTGGAGGACGTCGATGTTGCTCAGGACGATGTTCTCGATGACCTCGGGCTTCTCCGGGTTCCCGTGCGTGCCGATGTTCACCGGGTGCGCGACGTCGGCCCACAGCGTGGAGTCGCGGACGGTGACGTTGCGGCAGTCGCCGTAGTAGTCCCAGCGGTGGGCGTAGACGGCGACACAGTCGTCGCTGTTCCGCATGAAGACGCCCTCGATCAGGACGTCCTCGCTGCTGAACACATCGATCCCGTCGCCCCATTGGCCACAGCTGTACGAGTGCAGGTTGCGGACGGTGACCTGCCGGGACTGGCCGATGGCGCAGGAGTAGCCGCTCTTCGGGTCGAGGACGAGGATGCCGTCGATCTCGATGTTCCTGGAGAACGCCACCGTGGTGCCGCCGTCCGTGTCGTACAGGATGCCCCGGCCGATCAGCCGGGCGTTCTCCACGCTGGTGAAGTCGACCCGTGCCTTGAGCACCGCGCCGCCGGCCAGATAGACCGTCTTCCCGCTGGGCACTTGCAGCACGTTGTCCGGGACGGTGTGGATGCCGGGGCCGAAGTAGAGGACGTCCGGGTCGTCGGCGTCGGGCGACTGGCGCTCGATCGGGTTGGCGTGCAGGTGGAGGTTGTCGTGGAGGTCCCCGTCGATCTCGATGGAGAGGTTGCGCGGTCCGGTGAGGCTGAAGCGGACGGTGTCGCCACTCACCTCGTGCTCGACGGCGTACGACAAGGGGCGGATGCGTACGGAGCCGATGGCGCCCTTGGCGGCGGTGACCTCGATCTCGACCGTGCCGGTGAAGTCCAGGTTGGCGACCGAGGAGTTCCTGACGATGCCCGCGCCGGTCGTCTCGTCGACGGTCCTCGTCCGGGCGCGCAGAACTGGCACGGTCCGCCACCCGCCGCCGGGCGTGCGGGCCTTGACGGAGAAGCTGGTGTTGAGCGGCAGCCCGGTCGGGACGGGATGCACCACGAGCCGGTCGGCGGCCTCGGGCCCGTCCTCCGGCCCGTCCTCCGGTCCGGCGGTGGCGCCCGCCGAGCGGGGAAGGAAGGGACCTCGGCCGAGGGGAGCGACGGCGGGTGAGCGCATCAACTGGTGATCTCCTGCTTCGGGTTGTGTGCGGCGGCGAGCGTGACAACCGGTTTCTATGAGTGGGTGCGCAGAGCTTCTTCCCGTCCGGAATCCGCGTCAAGGGTCTTCGCCGACTTTCGAAAGGAACCGGTGAGCAGACGGGCGTACAGGTCGGCAGGTCGGCAGGTCTTCTACTGCCGGCCGTCGAGCTCCCGCATCTCGAACCAGTCGAAGTCCGCCGGGGTGCGGGTCCCGCCCAGGTCCTGTGCGCAGATGCCGACGAAGGCGCCGGTGAACCGCAATCGGTCGCCGTAGTCGTCGGAGAGCTTGCTCGCGTCCAGGACCGGGCCCACGGCATGCCAGTCCGCACCGTCGGGCGACGCGGAGAAGCGGAGTTCCACGCCGTCGAACCGCGCCCGCAGGTGCACCAACGGCCAGTCGTCCGTGGCCAGTTCGCTGTCCGGAAGCTCTCTGTACGCGCCGTCGTCGGTGAGGACCACGCCCAGGACGCGGCCCCGGTCCTCAGCATGGGTGAGGCGGAGATAGAAGTGCGTCGAGGTGTCGTACCAGCAGATGAGGCCCGCGAGTTGACTGAAGTGCGAGGGGTGGAAGTCGACGACCGTCGTCACCTCGCAGCGCACCGAGGTGAGCCGCCGCGCAACCAGGCTCTGGTCGAACCGCGAGTGCGGGCTCTGCCTGCCTCGCAGTCGCAGATGTCCGGGACGCTCGCGGAGGGTCAGCCAGTCGGGAGTGGCGGGCACGCGGAGTGTGCTCCAACTCCCCTCCAGGGAGGGCAAGTCGAAGTCGTCGCGGGCGACGGGCGGCGCGACCACTCTCGACTCCACCCTCGTGGGCGGCGGGACCTCCAGGCTCGGCCGCCGCCCTCCGTCCGCCAGCCGCAGCCATCCGTCGTCCGTCCAGGTCACGCGTTGCAGGCAGGTCTCCCGGCCGAGTATGCAGCGCGGCCCGTCAAGTGTCTCTACGGGTCTGGAGGCCAGGTGGGCGAGGTACCACTCCCCCTCCGGCGTCTCGACCAGCTCACCGTGTCCGGCCTTCTGCAGCGGCCAGTCCGGGGCGTCACGGGTCGTCAACAGCGAGCCGTCCGGGTCGAGTTCGTACGGTCCGGTCAGCTCGCGCGAGCGGGCCATCAGGATGCCGTGGTTCCAGCCGGTGCCGCCCTCGGCGAGCATCAGGTAGTACCAGCCGTCGCGCCGGTAGACGTTGGGCCCCTCGATCAGCTCCTCGTGGGTGAGGATCGTGCGTGGCAGGCCGATCAGGGCACGCTTGTCGGCGTCGTACTCCTGGAGCAGGATCCCGGCGAAGGACGGGTGGCCGTCGCGCGGGTCCCACTGGATGTTGAGCAGCCAGCTGCGGCCGTCCTCGTCGTGGAAGAACGACGGGTCGAAGCCGGATGAGTTGAGGAACACCGGCTCGGACCACGGGCCGTCGATCGACGGGGCCGTGATCAGGTAGTTGTCGACGTCCTTGAACGGGTGCCCGATGGTCCGCACGATGCTGTACACGAGCCAGAACCGGCCCTCGTGGTGCGAGAGCGAGGGCGCCCACACACCCGCCGAGTCGGCGACTCCGCGCAGGTCGAGCAGCTCGGGCCGGTCCAGGATGTGACCGGCCCGCTCCCAGTGGACGAGATCGGTCGAGCGGTGCACAGGTACGCCCGGGAACCATTCGAAGGTGGAGGTGGCGAGGAAGTACTCCCCGCCGACCCGCAGGATGCTCGGATCCGGGTGGAATCCCGGCAGCACGGGGTTGCTGATACGGCCCACGGTCATGCAGTTCCCTTCACACGGAGTCCGCCACGCCTCGCTGAGGCGCGCTCAATGTAGGAACCGGTTGCTGCGGGGTCAACGCTCCCATCGCGCGAGCACCACTATTCGAAACTTTCGCTGGGCACTTGGGCGCGCCCCGTCACGGGCGCGCCCCGTCACCCCTTGCCCGTCCCGGCCCAGCGCTCCAACGCCACCGAGGCGATGACCAGTTGAGACGGATCGATCGCCGTCTTGCCGTCCTCGATGCCCCACAGGGTGTTCTGCAGGATGCGGCCCAGCGTCCAGCCACCCGCCCGCTGCCGGTCGAGGCCGACCGTCTCGGTCAGCACGTCGAAGCGGCGGAGCACCGCGCGGGCCTCGTCGCCGGTCGCCGTCACCGCGTCCCAGCGGCTGTCCAGCGCGGGCCACAGGTCGAACCCCGGGTCTCCGGCGAGGGGTTCGGGATCGATGGCTAGCCAGGGTTCCCGCTGCCCGGCGAGGACGTTGTCGTAGTGCAGGTCCCAGTGGAGCAGCCGGTCCCCCGCCTCGCCGACGAGTTCGGCCACGGCGGACGCGCAGATACGCAGCAGACGCCGGTCGGCGGGGTCGCGGAGGGCGGGCAGCGCGTGCGGCACCTGGTCGAGCATCGCGGCGGCGATGTCGGAGAGCCGTCGGACGCCGTCCGGCGCCGGCACCGCGACCAGGCGCGCCAACAGGCCGGCGAGGATCCGCAGAGCGGTGTCGTCGTCGGTCAGCGACGACAGCGGCGTCGCCTCGTCCAGTCGCTCCAGCAGCATGGTGCCGGTGTGCGGGTCGTGGTCGAGCAGACGCACCGCGCCCTCGCCGTTCCACACCCGCAGTCCCAGCGCGGCGCCCGCGTTGTCCTCGCTGAGTTCCTGGAACTTCAGGACCGCGGGCGTGCCGTCCGCGCGGGTCACCGGCAGGACGACGGAGGCCATCCCGCGTGCCGTCGGGCCGTCCGGCGTCAGTGACCAGCGGTTCAGGAAGTGCCCGGCGGCGAACTTTTCGGGGATCTCCCCGGAAGTCTGTGTGCTCATCGGTGTCGGAGTATGACCTCACGCCGCCCCTGCGGGCCACGGAATATTGGGCGTTCAGAATCCGTCGGGAAAATCAACAGCGCGGACGACGTGATTCATGTCACCCACATTTCGAGGCAATGCGGGGCCGCCGACCGGGGCTCCGGCGGGTGTACCGTAATGGGGCGAGCCTGATGAAGATTTCCCACGCCGAGCAATCAGCACCGTGGACGACAAGAATTCAGGATTCCTGAAGACCGAAGGTCTTGCTCGACATTGTTGAGTTTGCACAAAGAACTGAGGCACGGGAAGAGATGTTGACCGCAATGGAGACGGATACCCCAGAACAAGGGCAGGAGACTCTTCTGGTGTCTCCGGACTACGACGCCGACGCTCCCGAGCCCCGGCTCGGCTCCGACGGTGCCTCCGTCGATCCGGTCCGGGACTACCTGAAGGTGATCGGCCGGGTCCGCCTCCTCAGCGCCGCACAGGAGGTCGACCTCGCCAAGCGGATCGAGGCCGGCCTGTTCGCCGAGCACAGGCTCGAAGAAGATCCCGATCTCGATCCGGCGTTCCGGCACGAGCTGAAAATCCTTGTCGAGGACGGCCACCGGGCGAAATCCCACCTCATCGAGGCCAACCTCCGCCTGGTCGTCTCCATCGCCAAGCGTTATACGAGACGGGGTCTCACTTTTCTGGACCTGATCCAGGAGGGCAACACGGGTCTGATTCGGGCCGTTGAAAAGTTCGACTACGTCAAGGGTTTCAAGTTCTCGACCTACGCCACCTGGTGGATCAGGCAGGCACTGACACGGGCCCTGGCCGACCAGAGCCGCACGATCCGTATTCCGGTCCACGCGGTGGAGGTCATCAACAGAATGGCCAGGCTCCGCCGGGAGATGCTTCAGGAACTGGGCGTCGAACCCACGGTGGGGCAGGTGGCGGAGCGGATGGAGCTGCCCGTCTCCAAGGTCATCGAGCTCGACAGCTACACCAAGGACCCCGTCTCCCTGCACCTGCCGCTCGGCGAGGACGGCGGCAGCGAACTGGGCGACGTCATCGAGGACAGCGAGAGCATCTCCCCCTTCGACGCGGTGACGTTCCTCCTGCTCAAGGACACCATCCAGGAGATCCTCGCCCATATGACCCCGCGCGAGGCAGGCATCATCACCCTGCGCTACGGGCTTCTCGACGGGCAGGCGAAGACCCTGGAGGAGATCGGCCAGGTCTACGGAGTCACGCGCGAGCGCATCCGCCAGATCGAGTCCAAGACGATGTCGAAGCTGCGCCACCCGTCCCGCTCACAGGCCCTGCGCGACTACGTGGGCCTCGACTGAGCCTCACTGAACCGGCAGTGCCTGCTCGGCCCAGATCGTCTTTCCGGTGCCGCTCGGACGTGTGCCCCAGCGGTCGGTGAGCTGCGCGACGAGCAGCAGGCCCCGGCCTCCCTCGTCGAAGGTGCGGGCCCGGCGCAGATGGGGCGAGGTGCTGCTGGCGTCGGAGACCTCACAGATGAGCGTGCGGTCGCGGATGAGTCTGAGCTGGATCGGGGAGCCGCCGTAGCGGATGGCGTTGGTGACCAGTTCGCTCACGACGAGTTCGGTGACGAAGGCGGCCTCGTCGAGCCCCCAGCGCGTCAGCTGCTCGGTGGCGTACTGCCGGGCCGTGCCGACCAGCGCCGGATCGGACTCCAGGTCCCAGACGGCCACCTGGTCGGCGTCCAGGGCGCGGGTACGGGCCAGGAGCAGCGCCACGTCGTCGGCGGGGCGCTGCGGAAGCAGGGCCTTGAGGACGTTGTCGCAAGCGTCTTCCAGATTCCGGGCCGGGGCGGCCAGCGCGGTGCAGAGGGCGGCGGTGCCCACGTCCACATCGACATCGCGGGCCTCGACGAGACCGTCCGTGTAGAGGGCGAGGACGGCGCCTTCGGGCACGTCCAGCTCCGTGGCCTCGAACGGGAGGCCACCGACGCCGAGCATCGGTCCCGCGGTGACCTCGACGACCTTCACCGTCCCGTCCGGGAGCAGCACGACGGGCGGCGGGTGGCCGGCGGAGGCGACGGTGCAGCGGCGGGACACCGGGTCGTACACCGCGTACAGGCAGGTGGCGCCGATCTCGCCGATCATCGCGCTCTCGTCGGCCGCGAGGTGTCCGACCAGGTCGTCCAGGTGTGTGAGCAGCTCGTCCGGCGGCAGATCGACATCGGCGAGGGTCCAGACCGCCGTACGGAGCCGACCCATGGTGACGGAGGCGTGCAGGCCGTGTCCGACGACGTCTCCGACGACCAGCGCCACCCTGGTCCCGGACAGCGGGATCACGTCGAACCAGTCGCCGCCCACTCCCGCCTGCGACAGCGCCGGAAGGTATCGGGAGGCGAACTCGACGGCCGCCTGCACCGCCATCACCTGGGGCAGCAGGCTGCGCTGCAGGGCCAGCGCGGTGGTGCGCTCGCGGGTGTAGCGGCGGGCGTTGTCGACGCAGACGGCCGCCCGGCTGGCCAGTTCCTCGGCCAGCGACACGTCGTCCAGGTCGAAGGCGTCGGGATGCTCGGGCGTGAGGATCCGTACGAAGACGGCCACGCCCAGTGTCGTGCCGCGTGCCACCAGCGGTACGGCCATCAGCGACAGCTCGTGGTCCTCGCTCTCGCGCAGCTTGGCGGAGCGGGCACCGTGCTGGGCGAACCAGGTGTCGAGGCCGCTGTCGCCGCTCCGGGTGAGCACCGGCTCGCCGGTGGCCAGGGCGCGGGCGGGCGGGGAGAAGGCCGGGTAGATGTCGGCGGCACCCAGGTCGATGGCCGCCTCCGGCACACCGGGGGTGCCGGAGTGGTGGGCGACCCGGCGCAGCTCCACGCCGCCCTCCACCGGTCCTGTCACGGGTTCCTCGCCCTGGAGCACCGAGTCCAGCAGGTCGACGCTGGCGAAGTCGGCGAGCCGGGGCACGGCCAGTTCGGCGAGTTCACGGGCTGTCTGGATCACGTCGAGCTTGGTGCCGATGGACCCGGCGGCCTCGTTCAGCAGAGCCAGCCGCTGCCGCGCCCAGTACTGCTCGCTGCTGTCGAACCCGGCGAGCGCGGTGCCGAGCAGCTCTCCGGCCCGGTCCCGCACCGGCCACATCTCGAAGCTCCAGGCGTGCATGCGACGGCCGGACGGTGAGCGGGTCCAGCTCTCGTAGTGCACCGGCTGCCCGGTCTCGGCGACGATCTCCAGATGGCGCAGGAAGCCGCGGCTGTGCTCGGCGTTCTCCACGGTGTCGGGGAAGTACCGGTACTGGAACGCCTCCTCGGGCTGCCCCATGACCTGGCACGCGAAGTCGTTCATCCGCAGATAGCGCTGCCCGGTGTCGAAGATCGACATGGACATCGACGCCTGCTTGAAGGCCAGCTCGCCCAGGGTCCGCTCGCCGGCGATTCCCTCGCCCGCGTCCGGGGTCGCGGTGACGACGAACCCCGGCCGCCGCTCCTTCCCGCCCCGCAGCGAGCACATCCGCAGCGCCAGCTCCAGCCGCCGCCCGTCCTTGTGGCGTACGGCAACGACCGCGTCGCCGTGTGTCAGCAGAGCCCGCCGGGCCGCCGCGGGGTCCCCCGCCACCAGCTCCGACGCCGGCCGCCCGGTCACGTCCTCGGCCGTGTACCCCGTCAGCAGCCGCGCGCCCTCGCTCCAGCCCGTGACATCGCCGCTCGCGTCGACCACCGCCATGGCGTCACCGGCCGTGGCCGCCGGTCCTCCGTCGCGCGGCAATGTCACCATGTGTACAAGAATGGTCCCTTTCGGCATCCACATCAAGCCAGATGACCGGTTTCGACCCCCACTCCCCGGTCTCGCGCCGTGGTCTTGTGCCGTGGTCTCGTGCTTACCCGATCGAGATGACCCCGTACGTTCACGAGGCCACCCGCTCACCCCGCTCACCGAGGTCGGCGCCACCGGCATCGGCACTCGTACGGGCATCGGGATGGGCCAGGCCCAGGTGGTCGCGCAGGGTCGTGCCCTCGTACTCCGTACGGAACACTCCGCGCTCCTGGAGCAGCGGGACCACCGTGTCGGCGAAGGCGTCGAGGCCGCCGGGGGTGATGTGCGGGACGAGGATGAAGCCGTCGCTCGCGTCGGCCTGGACGAAGTCGTCGATGGTGGCCGCGACCGTGGCCGGGGAGCCGACGAAGGCCTGGCGGTTGCCGGTCTCGATGACCAGGTCGCGGATGGACCAGTTGTTGGCGGAGGCCCGCTCCCGCCACTCGCGGGCGGTGGCCAGCGGGTCGCGGTACATACGGACCTGGGCCCGGCCGCGCGCGATGGTGTGCTCGCCGAGGTCGGGGTCGATGTCGGGCAGCGGGCCGTCGGGGTCGTACGCGGACAGGTCGCGGTTCCAGACGAACTCCAGGTGCTTGATGGCGGTCGCCCCGCTGACCTGCTGGCGGCGCACCTCGCGGGCCAGTTCCTCCGCCTCGGCGTCCGTGTCGCCGAGGACGAAGGTCGCGGCGGGCAGGATCAGCAGCTGGTCGGGCGTACGGCCGTAGCGGGCCAGGCGTCCCTTGACGTCCGTGTAGAACGCCTGGCCGTCCTTGAGGGTGGCGTACCGGCTGAAGATCGCGTCGGCGCCCGCGGCGGCGAACTCGCGCCCCTCCTCGGAGTCGCCTGCCTGGAAGATCACCGGGCGGCCCTGCGGGGAGCGCGGGACGTTGAACTGCCCCTCGATGTCGAAGTGTTGGCCCTGGTGGACGAAGGCGCCGGCCTTCGCGTCGCGCAGGAAGGTGCCGGTGTCCTGGTCGGCGACGATCTCGTCCCCGTGCCAGGAGTCGAAGAGTTCGTTCGCGGTGGCCAGGAACTCCTTGGCCCGGGAGTAGCGCTCGTCCTGCGGGAGGAAGCCGCCGCGGCGGAAGTTCTCGCCGGTGAAGGCGTCCCAGGAGGTGACGACGTTCCAGGCGGCGCGTCCGTCCGAGAGGTGGTCGAGGCTGGCGAACTGGCGGGCCACCTCGTAGGGCTCGTTGAACGTGGAGTTGATGGTTCCGGTCAGGCCGAGGTGCTGGGTGACGGCGGCGAGCGCGGTGAGGACGGTGAAGGTGTCGGGTCGGCCGACGACGTCCAAGTCGTAGATTCTTCCGCCCTGTTCGCGCAGTCGCAGCCCTTCGGCGAGGAAGAGGAAGTCGAACTTGGCGCGCTCGGCGGTCCGCGCGAAGTGCACGAAGGAGCTGAACTCGATGTGGCTGCCGGCCTCCGGGTCGCTCCAGACGGTGGTGTTGTTGACGCCGGGGAAGTGGGCGGCCAGGTGGATCTGCTTCAGCGGCTTGCTCATGGTCCTGCGGTCTCCGTCCGGCTCAGGCGGTGGCGTTGGCAGCGGCGGTGGCGTCGGCGGCAGCGGCGCCGGTGGCGTTGCCGTTGGCGGCGTAGCGGTTGGCCGGGCGGGCGAGCCCGAGCAGTCCGCGCAGGGTGTCGGCCTCGTAGGCGCTGCGGAAGGCGCCCCGGCGCTGGAGTTCGGGGACCAGGCCCCGGGTGATGGCCGGCAGGTCGTGCCCGAGGACGGCGGGGCGCAGCCGGAAGCCGCTCAGCCCGGCCGACCACAACTCCTGGAGCAGGTCGGCGAGTTGGGCGGGTGTGCCGGTGAAGACGCGGGCGTCGCTGGTGAACGGCTGCCCCGCGAGGGCGTCGAGACGGTCCTTGTGGGCGGCCGCGGCGGCCGGATCCTCGTCCAGGAAGACCACCAAGTCACCGAAGACGTGCAGGGGTTGGTCCGCGCGGCCGACGAGGGTCTGTTCGGCGCGGATCTCGGCGACGATCGCGCGGGCCTGTTCGGTGTTGTGCGGGGTGACGTAGCCGACGTCGGTGGCGCGGGCCACCAGCCGGTACGGGACGGTCTGGTGCGCGAGGGCGCTGACGACGGGCTGACCCTGGGGCGGACGCGGGGTGATGGAAGGCCCCTTGACGCTGAAGTGCGGGCCCTCGAAGTCGATGTAGTGGAGCTTGTCGCGGTCGACGAAGCGGCCGGTGGCCACGTCCCGGATCTCGGCGTCGTCCTCCCAGCTGTCCCAGAGTCTGCGTACGACCTCGACGTAGTCGGCCGTCTCGTCGAAGAGTTCGGTCACCACGTCCTGGGTGGCCGGGCTGTCGTAGGCGTCCAGGCGGGGCAGCGTACGGCGGCCGAAGTGCGCCGCCTCGTTCTGTCGTGCCGTCAACTGCACGCGCAGGCCTGCCCGGCCGCCACTCACATAGTCGAGGGTGGCGATGGCCTTGGAGATGTGGAACGGCTCCGTGTGGGTGGACACCACGGTCGGCACCAGACCTATGTGGCGGGTCAGCGGGGCGATGCGGGCGGCGACGAGAACGGCGTCGAGCCGGCCGCGGACCTGGTCGGTCCGCCCGTCCGGCTCGATGAAGTGCGAGGACTGCAGTCCGAGGCCGTCCTCGAAGGTCACGAAGTCGAGGAGACCGCGCTCGGCCTCGGCGACGAGGTCGGCCCAGTACTGGGCAGTGAAGAGTTCGCGCGGGCGGGCCACCGGTTCGCGCCAGGCGGCGGGGTGCCAGCCGGCGCCGTCGAGCGCCACGGCGAGGTGCAGATGCGCGGAAGTGGGCAGGGCAGAAGGTGCTGAGGACACGGGAGGTGTGCCTTCCTGATCGACCGTACGAGAAGGCCGGCCCTCACCGAAGGGCGCGACCGCGTGGGATACAGGTCAGGAGCAACAGAGCGCGCCGGCGACGCGCAACAGGTCGATGTGCGGCCGGGAGTAGAGGCGTACGCGATGGAGCGGGGCGGCCTTCGGGACGCTGCGGCGGGACACCGTTCGCGCTGGCACTTGCGTCACCTCCGCCCTTCCTGCTCGGCGGACCAGGGGTCCGGCCGACCTCGCGTTCGCGGGCCCTCGATCGGGCACCGCCTCGTCGTCAACGGGCACAACAGTACGGCTGTGCCTTTTCTTCCGGCCATGGGGAGTTCTTTGTCGGCGGGGGTTCCTCATCACGAGGTGCGAAGCCAGTGCGACGCCGGTGCGACACGAGTGCAGGGCGCGAAGCCGGTCCGGCGGCCGGATGCCCAGTTGTTGAGACGCCGTCTTGACGGCCCCGCGGACCGCATCAACACTGGCGGGGACGGTCACGATTGCCAGCGCCCGTCGTGCGGGGATTCCCCGTTCGTGCGGTCATCGGCCCCGGCCCGCTGGCAGGCAACCCTTCCACCGCGACGGGGTGCCCCGGGTGACGACCGGGTTCCGCCGGAGCGGCGGGGCAAGCGTGGTCTCGCGTCTCGCGAGCCCCGACGGCAGGACCGGTGGGAATTGTCCAGGAACGGCTTGACGAGGCGCCTGCACATCGATTTGTCGCGTGTCTCCAGCGCTTACTGATCCGCTACACGTCCGACCGATCCGGACCTGTACGGCAGCGCAGTCACTCCGTTCCGCCACTGGCGCCCACGAGGCGGCCAGGGCCTCCGCGTTCCCCCTGGAGAGTCATGCCCGAGACAGTTTCCCGCGGTTCCAGCAGCACTGACACCTTCACCACGACGGCCTCCCGCGCAACCGCCTCCCATTCCTCCGGCCCCCACCCATCGGCCTCCCACTCGTCCGGCTGCGGCACGGCCGCCGGTGGCACGCCCGCCCCCGCTCCGGCCGCCCGTCCGCACCGCTTCCGCGGCCGTATCGGCGTGGGTCTCGCGGGCGGCTTCTACCCTGCGCCGCACCGCTATCAGCTGTACCTGTCCGAGGCCTGTCCCTACTCGGGGCGCGTGGCGGTCGTCCTCGACCTGCTCGGCCTCACGGGCTCGCTCACCACCACGGTCCTGAAGCTCCCCGCCGAGACACCCGAGGCCTTCGCATCGCTGCGCGGCGCCTACGAGGCGACCTGGCACCACTACGACGGCCCGCTCACCGCGCCCGCGCTGTGCGACCGCTGGAGCGGACGCGTCGTCAGCAACCACGCCCCCGACATCCTCCGCGACCTCGCCGGCCTGCTCGCCGACGGGGCATGTGCGTCCGCACTGGATCGGCTCGACCGGCAACTCGCCCGCCGGCCCTACGTGTCGGGCGACGAACTCGGCACCGCGGACAGGGACCTCTGGGTGACGCTCACCCACCTCGACCACTTCGACGCGGCCGGCACCCTCGCCGCGTACCGCCACATCGAGGAGTACGTACGACGCCTCGGCGATCACCCGGACCTCTCCGTCGACGAGCGTTGACCGCTGAGCGCTGAGCGCTGACCGCCGAGCGCCGAGCGCCGAGCGCAGACCCACGGGCCGATGCGGCCAACTGCGCGGCAGTGGGCCTGAATACGCCTTCCGGATATGCAGAAAACGAGGATAGAGAAAGGGAATGGTGAGGGAGTTGTAAAACGGCGGGCGGGGGACGCATGCGCATTCAGGTACTCGGGCCGGTCTGCGCCTGGCGGGACGCCACCCGCCTCGACCTCGGTTCGCCCCAGCGCCGCGCGGTACTCGCCCTGCTCGCCGTGTCCCGTGGACAGCAACTGCCGTTCTTCGGACTCGCGGACGCGCTGTGGGGCGAGCACCCGCCGGCGACCGCGTCGAACGTCGTCCAGACCCACATCAAGCACCTGCGCCACCTGCTCGAACCGGACCGCCCACCACGCGCTCGAAGCACGCTGCTCCCCCGGCTCGGCGACGGCTACGCGCTGCGCGTCCCGTACGACGCCATCGACCTGCTGCGCTTCAGGGCCCTGGTCGCCGGGGCGGTGACCGTACGACGGGACGGGCGGGGCGGCGGCCAGGAACGGGCCGCCGCGCTGCTCGCCGACGCGCTCGGGCTGTGGCAGCAACCGCCCCTCGCGGACCTGCCCTTCCTCTCCGCACACCCGGTGGTCGTCGCGCTGGCGGAGGAACGTCGAGGGGCGGTCGCCCAGTACGGCGAGGCCATGATCGCGGCGGGCCGGAGCGCCGACGCGCTGCCCGTCCTGGAGGAGGCCGCGGTCGCGCAGCCGCTGGACGAGGACGCCCAGGCGAGGCTGATCCGGGCGTACGAGGCAGTCGGGCGACGTGACCAGGCGGTCGCCGTCTACCGGCGGAGCCGCCGTCGGCTGGCCGACGAACTCGGCGTCGACCCCGGCCCCGCGCTGGCCGAGGCGTATGCCGCCCTGCTGCGCCGCCGCACCCGGCCCCCCGCTCCCGGCGCCGGGCACGCTCCCCGCGACGCCGCCGGTGGCCCTGTCACGGCAAGCGCCGCCGAGTTGCCCGCGCAGGTGCCCGCCCACGTACCCCCGTACCCGACTTCGGCGCACCGATTACCCGCGCAACTACCCGCGGACGTACCCGACTTCGCGGGCCGTGACCCCGAACTGTCCGCACTGGACCGGCTGCTGGCCGCGGCGGCGGACAGCCCGACGGCCGGGGCCGTCTCGGTCGTCTCCGGCACGGCCGGGGTGGGCAAGACCGCACTGGCCGTGCACTGGGCGCACCGCACCCGGCACCGCTTCCCCGACGGCCAGCTCTACGTCAACCTCCGCGGCTACGACCCGGACCGCCCCATGCCTCCCGGCGACGCCCTCACTCGGTTCCTCACCGTGCTCGGGGTCCCCGGTGACGCGGTCCCGCTCGACGTCGACGACCGCGCGAGCCGGTTCCGGACCGAACTGGCAGACCGGCGCATGCTGTTGGTCCTGGACAACGCCCTGTCCGAGGAGCAGGTCCGCCCGCTGCTTCCCGGCTCGCCGGCCTGTTCGGTCGTGGTCACCAGCCGGGACAGCCTCGCAGGACTGGTGGCCCTGCACGGCGCCCGCCGTATCGCCCTGGGCCCGCTGCCGCCGCCCGACGCGGTCGCCCTGCTGCGCACACTCGTCGGAGCGCGCGTCGACACCGAGCCGGGTCCTGCCGCCGCCCTGGCCGAACAGTGCGCGCGTCTCCCGCTGGCGCTCCGGGTCGCGGCCGAACTCGCCGTCGCCCACCCGTCGTCGCGATTGGCAGACCTGGTGGCTGAGCTTGCCGACCAGCAGCGGCGGCTCGATCTCCTGGACGCGGGCGGCGACCGGCGTGCGGCCGTGGAGGCGGTGTTCTCCTGGTCGTACGAACGCCTCCCGGCCCCGGCCGCCCGCACCTTCCGCCTGCTGAGTCTGCATCCGGGACCGGAGGCGGACGCGCATGCGGTGGCGGCGCTGATCGGCGAGACGCCGGGCGAAGCGATGACCCGTGTGGCGGGTGAGGAGCGGACCCATACGCCGGGCGAAGCAACGACCCCAGCGCCGGGCGAGCGGCCGACTCCTGTGCTGGGCGAAGCAACGGCCCCTGCGCCGGGCGAGGGGGCCACTCGTGCGCCGGGCGACGCACCGCCCCCTGTGCCGAGCGAAGAACCGACCCTTGCGCCGGGCGCCACGCGGGCAGAGAGACCCGGGCACGTGCCGAGCGCCTCGTCGGGCCAGGTGCCCGGCAGCAGGCCACGCCACACGCCGGAACACGTGCCGGGTCGGACGCCGGAGCTCCACACGCCAGGTGCCGTACCGGGCGACGAACCCGCAGGCGCCGGTGACAGTCCGCCCCGCGCCGCCGGGACCCTGGCGCTGCTGGCCCGTGCCCACCTCCTTCAGCCCGCCCGGCCGGGCCGGTTCGGCACGCACGACCTGCTGCGTGCGTACGCGTTCCGCCTGACCCGTACGCATGACTCCGAGGCCGAACGGCAGGCCGCGCTGGTCCGTCTCTTCGACCACTACCTCGGCACGGCCGCGGCGGCCATGGACACGCTCTACCCGGCCGAGCGGCACCACAGGCCCGCGGTCGCAGCATCCGTCCATGTCCCGTCCGTCGTCGGCGACGCGGACGCGGCACGGGCGTGGCTGGACGCCGAGCGGCCGACACTGGCCGCCGTCTGCGCGGTGGCCGCGGACCGCGGAAGCCCCCGGCACGCCGTCCGCCTGGCAGCCCTGCTGTTCCGCCACCTCGACTCCGGTCACCACACCGAGGCGCTGGAGATCCACCGCCACGCCCTGCGGGCCGCCGAGACGCTCGGTGACCTGGGCGGACAGGCCCACGCGCTGACCAACCTCGGGGTCGTGCACTGGCGGCTCGCCGACGCGGGATCGGCCGAGGACCATCTCGTACGGGCCCTCGAACTGCACCGCAGGACGGGCGACCGGGCGGGGCGGGCCAGGACCCTGTCCAACCTCGGCAACGTCCACTGGCGGCTGGGCAGCCTCCGCGACGCCGCGCACGACCATCAACAGGCCCTCACCCTCTACCGGGAGACCGGCGACCAGGTGGGACAGGCGCGCACCCTCACGAACCTCGGCAATGTGTGTCTGCGGCTGGGCGAGTACGAGCAGGCGGCCGACCACCAACGGCAGGCCCTCGCCCTGCACGATCTGACCGGTGACCGGATCGGCCGCGCCCGCACCCTCTCCCACCTCGGCAACGCCCTTCTGCGGCTGGGCCGTTCGGAGTCCGCGGCCGAGTGCCAGGAGCAAGCGCTCACGCTCTTCCGGCAGTTGGGGCACCACGGCGGGGAGGCGTACGCGCTGTCCGGACTCGGCGACATCCGGCTGGGGCAGGGCGAGTTGGAGGCCGCCGTCACCTGCCAGCGGCGGGCCCTCGAACTGTTCCGTGAGAACGGTGAGGGCTACGGCGAGGCGTCGGCGCTCAACGGCCTGGCCGAGGCGCTGCACGGCAGCGGCCGTCACGACGAGGCGCTCGACCACCACTCCACCGCGGCGACGGTCGCGGCCGTCACCGGTGAACACGACCAGCTGGCACGGGCGCACGCGGGCGCCGAGCGCGCCCGCCGGGCCCTGGGGTCGTGGGTGGCGGCCACCGCGGCGTCGACCACTTCGGGGCCGTGAACCCGCAGAGCCCCCGGAGCCCTCGGAGCCCTCGCCGGTCGACCGTTCAACCACCGTCCAGTGGACGTCCAGTCCTGCCCCATAGCTTGCCGTCGCCGCCTGTCGCTCCGGCCTTACGGGCCAGGCGGCAACACCTCTGCCACAGCGCGCGCTCGCGCTCACGCCGACCGAGAAGGAAATAGCGATGAAAGCAGGGCTCAAGAAGAGACTGGCCGCGGCGGTCGCGGCCGCGTCCGCCATGGCGGCACTCGTCGTGGCGACGCCGGGCACCAGCCACGCGGCGCCGCCCCGTCTGCTGGCGTTCGGCATCTCGGCCGACGGTACGCTGATGGCCGCGTTCAACACCGACGACCCCGGCACGCTCAACTGGTTCAAGCGCATCGACGGGCTCGTCGGCGACACCGCCGTCGTCGGGCTCGACTTCCGCGTACAGAACGGACTGTTGTACCTGGTCGGCAACAAGGGCGGCATCTACACGGTCCAGATCCCGCCCGCGGTCCCGAACCCGCTGGTCACCAAGGTCTCGCAGCTCAGTGTTCCGCTGCAGGGCACGAACTTCGGTGTCGACTTCAACCCCGCGGCCGACCGGTTGCGGATCATCAGTGACACCGGTCAGAACCTGGCGCACAACCTCGCCAACAGCAGCACCGCCACGAATACCCCCCTGACCACGGACGGGGCGACGACCCACGGCGTCACCGGAGCGGCCTACACCAACAACGACCTGAACTCGGCCACCGCGACGACGCTGTTCGACATCAACACGACCTCGGACCAGGTCGTCATCCAGTCGCCGCCCGCCAACGGCCTGCTGGTCCCGACCGGCTCACTGGGCTTCGACGCCGGTGTCAACGCGGGCTTCGACATCTTCAGCGATCTGAGCGCAGGCAAGACGATCTCGAACACGGCCTTCGCCACCCTGACCCCGGCCGGTGCCTCGACGTCGACGTTCTACACCGTCGACGTGCTCACCGGAGCCACGACCAGTGTGGACCAGTTCCCCATAGCCATCACCGACGTCGCCGTCTCGCTCGACATGAGCTGACACTTTCGCGGACCGCCGTCTCCGGAACGAGACGATCAGGGGCCGTATCGGGCGGCGCCTCGTGCGCGCAGCGATACGGCCCCTGGGTCGGATACGACTCCGGGTCAGGCGGGCCGGATCACGCTGTGGATCGCCGACTCGCCGGCCCAGTGGATCGACTCCTCGCGGATGGCCGCCCCCGGGCTCGGCGCGTGGACCATCATGCCGTTGCCGCTGTAGATGCCGACATGGCCGACCTGCCCCTGGAAGAGGACCAGGTCGCCGAGACGGATGTCGGAGAGGGGGACCGCCATACCGGCGACCGCCTGATCGTTCACATTGCGCGGGAGTGCGACCCCCGCCGCCTTCCAGGCCGCCTGGGTGAGGCTGGAGCAGTCGTACGAGCCCGGCCCCATCGCTCCCCACACACAGGGCTTGCCGATCTGCTCCCGGGCGAAGTCGACCGCTGTCGCCGCCTTTCCGCCGTATCCGGGGGTCGCTCCGGCGTATCCCGGGGTCGACCCGCCGCTGTATGCCGGGGCCGCGACGCCGTAGCCGGGGTTCGAAGCGCCGTACCCCGGGTTCGCAGCTCCGTCCGAACCGATGGGCATGCCCGTGCCGATCGGCGTACGGGTGTCGATGGGCGGAGCCATACCGAACGACAGGTCCGGGCCCATGGGCAGGTCCATGCCGATGGACGGAGAAGGGGCCAGGACCGGAGCCGGAGCGATTGACGGAACCGGTACCGGAGCTGGAACCGGAGCAGCGGGCAGACCCATGCCGAACGTCAGGTCCGGGCCGCCCAGGGCGTCGACGGCCGGTTCCATGCCGAAACCGGCCGACTGAGGCTGTAGTTGGGACTGCGCCTGCGGCTGCCACCATTCAGGCTCGGCCTGGCGGTAGCCCTGCCCCTCGGTGGTGGCCCAGACGGTCTCCGCCGGAGGGGGTTCGATGGCCGCCACCGGCGCGCTCCGCCGGGCGGTGTGTGCGGAGAGCAGTTCACGGGCCTTCGCGAGCTTGCTCTGGTTCCGCTGCTTGGAGGTCTTCAACGACTGCCGCGGATCGGCGGCGATCGCGGGCAGGATCGCGGTGGCCTCCTGGCGCGCCTGCGGCACGGCAGGCAGCGCGGCGATGGGCCCCGCGGTCAACTCCGCCACGGGCCGGGCGGTCGAAGCGGCACCGGGTCCGGCGGTCAGCTCCAGGAGGGGTTTACTCGGCGCTTCCAGCGCACGGCCACCCGACCCCTCGGGCTTCCGGTCCTCCGAACGGCCACCGGGGCTCTTGGGCCGCGTCGCGTCCTGGCCGCGGTCCGGCATTCTGTCGGGCGGCAGCACGGCGGGGATGAGGGGCCCCAGCTGCGAACGCCCCACGTCGAACCACTGCTTGGCACGGTCGTTCAGAGCGGGGGCAGGGGCGGCAACCGTGTCGGCGCGCCCACGCCCGGTGTCGGGTCCGGGCGTCACACGCTCGCGCGTGCGCCCCGAACTCATCGCCCGGGTCGCGTTGTAGTTCCCGCTGACGGTCTCTGCCTGGTCGTAGAGGCTGCTGATCCTCTGCTGGACCTCTTCGCGACTCGGCTTGTCGTCCTCTCTCGCGGGCGAGGAGCCGCCGGCCGAGGAGTAGAGGTCCACTGAGGTGGCGGCCGCCGTCGCGAGGGCGGGCCGGGGTATACCCGGGAGGTTGCTGCCTCCGGGGCGCGGGGTTCGTTCCGGCGCGATGGGAGCCGTACTCCTTCCGTGCTCCGCCTACCGAGTTAGCTGTCGGGTTCGGGCGAGGAATCCGGAAGGTATGCCCTACGGCCCTTGCCCTGTCGGGCGGTTGGGCCGATTCACCCCAAAGTTCGGTTGGGTCCCCGGTTCCGGTCGCCGCGTGGGCCACCGGATTCGGCGGAGGCCGCGCGACCCGGCGAGGTTCACCGGAGGGAGTCGTGCGTCCTGTCCGTCAACTTAGCCAACATGTGCACCTCGTGTGAAGATTGAAGTGCGAAGTGTCCGATATATAACTGTGACCTTCGTCGTATCGGGTCGAGACATCACCGGACTTCAGCGACTTCTCACAGTTCGCCGCTCCCGCCGCTCCCGCCATTACTCCGGCAAGAGGGCGAAGGCAGCGTTCCTTCCGGGCTGCTCGGGTGACGGGTACCGGCTGTCCCGGGGACAGCCGGTACCCGTCACCCACTCAGTTCACCGGCGGTACGCGCGGCAGTGGACGGCACGCTCCACCACGGCGGCCATGGCCTGCTGGCCCCGGGCGTTGGGGTGCGCGGGCGCGGCCGGAGCTGCCGCGACCAGGGGTTCGATCCAGCGCTCGGGTGGCCGGATCGGATTGCCCTCGCCGGGTGCCGGCCGGACATCCGTGCGCGTCGAGGTCATGCGGTACGACGTGGAGGCCGGCCCCTGCAGGGACGGCTCGTGGCGGATGATCGCGGCGTGCAGGGAGCGCAGTTCCAGTGAGGGGACAACACCGAGCTCGGACTTCAGCAGCCGTCGGCCCGTTTCGTAGACCTCCAGGGCTTCCGTGAACCGCCCGCAGCGGTAGAGCGCGAGCATGAGACGGGTCCGGGACCGCTCGCGGAGCGGTGCGAGGGACACCAGGGCCGACCGACTTCGAGGCCCGCGGTGGCGACGTCCTCCAGAGCGCCCAGCCGCAGATCCTCGAGGCGGGTCCGCTCGGTTTCGAAGACCCGCCCCTCCAGGCCGTCCAGGGCGCGGCCACTCCACATCGACAGTCCCAGCCGCAGGTTGCTCTCGGCCTTCTCGTACTCCTCGGCCGCCAGGTGCTCGCGGCCTTCCCGGACCGCGGCCTCGAAGACGGGCACATCGACCTCGTCCTCCGGTCCCAGGACGATCCGGTACCCGCCGTGGCCGAACAGCAGACGACCGTCCTCGCCCCGCGCAGCGAAGGCCGCGCGCAGCTTGGCCATCTGGACCTGAAGCGCGCCGACCGGGTTCTTGGTCTCGCGCTCCGCCCACAACTCGTCGACGAGGGTGTCGCGCTGCACGACCGCCCCGTGGGCGAGCAGCAGCCGTCCCACGATCGCCCGGGACACGGCGCCGGGAGGGACGACCGCGCCGTTGGCATTCACCAGCTCCAGGCGGCCGAGCAGTCGAAATCGCATGACCGCCATCCTGCCGTGGCCGGCCGAATGCCCCGAAGGGCCTGTCGGCGCGTCGCGGGGGCAGGAGCCGGCCCGGGTGTCACTCGTGGCCGAGTGGGCATACGCAGCCGAGGTCGTGCCCGTCGGCGTCGGCCGGAGTGGCGGGGCGATCCCCCTGCCGCCAGGCTGACGGCAGACGTACCGGCACGGACGGACAGCAGCGCAAGGGGACTGGTTCCACATGCAGATCGATCTGACGGGCCGCACCGCCCTGGTGACGGGCTCGACGCAGGGCATCGGCGCGGCGATCGCCGCCGGACTCGCGCGCTCCGGTGCCCAAGTGGGGGTGAACGGCCGAAACGAGAAGCGGGTCGCGGAGGGCGTGGAGCGGCTGGCGGCGGAGGTGCCTGGTGCGGACTTCGTCCCGGTGGCCGCCGACGTGGCGACCGAGGAGGGCGCGCAGAGCGTCCTGGAGACGCTGCCGGACGTGGACATCCTCGTCAACAACCTCGGCATCTTCGGCTCCGCCGACCCGCTGGAGATCAGCGACGAGGAGTGGCGGCGCTATTTCGAGGTGAACGTGCTGGCCGCGGTGCGGCTGATCCGTATGTACCTGCCGGGCATGACGGAGCGCGGCTGGGGCCGGATCCAGAACATCGCCAGCGACTCGGCGGTCGTCATCCCGGCCGAGATGATCCACTACGGCATGTCCAAGACCGCGCTCCTCGCCGTCGGCCGCGGCTTCGCGAAGCAGGCGGCGGGCACGGGGGTGACGGTCAACTCGGTCATCGCCGGCCCCACCCACACCGGCGGCGTCGAGGACTTCGTCTACGAACTCGTCGACCGCGACCTGCCCTGGGACGAGGCACAGCGCGAGTTCATGCGGAAGCACCGGCCGCAGTCCCTCCTGCAACGGCTGATCGAGCCCGAGGAGATCGCCCACATGGTCGTCTACCTCAGCTCCGACCAGGCGTCGGCCACGACGGGCGGAGCGCTGCGCGTCGACGGGGGTTACATCGACTCGATCCTGCCCTGACGGCGAAATGATCAAGGGGCGGTTTCGGATTCCTCCGAAACCGCCCCTGACCTACGACTCGTACGAGTCGGGACGACAGGATTTGAACCTGCGACCCCTTGACCCCCAGTCAAGTGCGCTACCAAGCTGCGCCACGTCCCGATGCGCTTCGCCGCGGCAGAACCACGTGATCGCGCAGACAGAACACTACCCCACCCCCGGTGCTGCTTCGAAGGTGGCGTGGGGCGAGGGACAATCGCCGAATGACCAGTGCTTCTGACGACGGGCGGGACCGGGACGCCGAGGGACGGGCGCGCAACGCGCGGCCCCGGGACGGACTCGGGCGGCCCCTGCCGTACGGGACCGACGGGGTGGAGCGACAGCCCGAAGGGGTGGTGCGCGCGCCCGAGGAGACGGTCACGGAGGCGCAGGCGCTGCTGACGGCGGGCAAACCGTTCCACGCGCACGAGGTCTTCGAGGACGCGTGGAAGTCGGGCCCCGACGAGGAGCGGGCCCTGTGGCGCGGGCTCGCCCAGCTCGCGGTGGGGCTCACGCACGCGGCCCGGGGGAACGTGACGGGCGGGGCGCGGCTGCTGCGGCGGGGCGCCGGGGCGGTCGAGCAGTGGGCGGCGGAGAGCGGGCGGTCGCGGCCGTACGGGCTGGACCTGGTCGGACTGGCCGCGTGGGCGCGGGAGTTGGCGGACACGGTGGAGAAGGACGGGGCGGCCGTGGACGCGGAGGTGCGGGCGCCGCGGCTGCGGGGCGGCGGGGCCTGACGGCGGCTCGGGGCCGGGGGCCGGACGCCTCCGCCGGACGCGGTGACGGGACTGTCGGTGGCGTGGGGCAGACTCGGGGCGTGCGAAAGATTCATGTCATCGGCATCGGGGCGGGCGATCCCGACCAACTGACCCTGCAGGCGGTCAAGGCGCTGAGGAGCACGGACGTGTTCTTCATCCTCGACAAGGGCGAGGCCAAGTCGGACCTCGTCCAGCTGCGCCGTGACATTCTCGACGCGCATCTGCCGGACGGCACGTACCGCCTGGTCGAGGCGCGCGACCCGGAGCGGGACCGGGCCGCCGGGGGCGCGGGCTACTCCCCCGCCGTCGGGGACTGGCGCAGTGCCCGTGCCGACATCTACGAGCGGCTGATCACCGAGGAGCTGGGCGAGGACGAGAGCGGGGCGTTCCTCGTCTGGGGCGACCCCTCCTTGTACGACAGCACGCTGGGGATCCTGGAGGAGATCCTCGACCGGGGCGCGGTCTCCTTCGAACACGACGTGGTGCCGGGCATCAGCAGCGTCTCGGCGCTGGTCGCCCGCCACCGCACCGGGCTCAACCGCGTGGCCCGGCCCGTGCAGATCACCACGGGCCGCCGGCTCGCCCAGGGCTTCCCCGAGGACGTCGACGACGTGGTGGTCATGCTCGACGCGCACCAGGCCTTCCAGCGGTACGCCGACCAGGACATCGACATCTACTGGGGTGCCTACATCGGCACGCCCGACGAGATCCTGGCCTCCGGCCCCCTCGCGGAAACGGCCCCGCGCATCGCCGAACTGCGCGAGCGGGCCCGCGACCGCAAGGGCTGGATCATGGACACGTACCTGCTGCGCCGACGCCCGCGGGACTAGGGCCGTTCCGGCGGATCATGCCGCAGACGCGGGGTCCGGCAGCGCCCCGAAGGGGCGCGGGGAACTGCGCGCCCAGCCACGGCGCACCCGCAGCCGACGCACCGGACTTCCCGCGGTGGGACGCCGAGCCACCCCACCGCTGCCCCGAACCACCGCGGCAGCGCCCCGCACCCGTGCGGACTGCCCCGCATGCAGGCGCCACCACCCGGTGTGAAGCTGACGGATGTGACGACCACCGACGCCACCGAGCCGCCGTCCGCCGGCGAGGCGGCCCCCGCCCAGCCGCCCGTGCTGGACAAGCGCCGACGCAACATCGTCTTCGTGACGATCATGCTCGGAATGCTGCTGGCGGCACTGGACCAGACGATCGTGGGCACGGCCCTGCCGACGATCGTGTCGGACCTCGGCGGTGCGGAGCACATGTCGTGGGTGGTCACCGCTTATCTGCTGGCGGAGACCGTCGCGACGGTGCTGGTCGGCAAGTTCGGAGACCTGTTCGGCCGCAAGGTGGTCTTCCAGGCGTCGGCGATCATCTTCATCACCGGCTCGTTCCTCTGCGGCCTCGCCTCGAACATGATGCTGCTGATCGTCTGGCGGGGCGTGCAGGGCATCGGCGCGGGCGGTCTGATGGTCACCGCGATGGCGCTGATCGCCGATGTGATCCCGCTGCGCGAGCGCGGCAAGTACCAGGGCGCCATCGGTGCCGTCTTCGGTGTCGCCACCGTCATCGGCCCGCTGCTCGGCGGCCTCTTCACCGACCACCTCACCTGGCGCTGGTGCTTCTACGTCAACGTCCCGATCGCGATCCTCGTCGTCGTGGCCGCGGCCCGCACGATCCCGGTGGTGAAGTCGCCCTCCCGCCCGGTCATCGACTATCTGGGCATCGCCTTCGTGGCCGTCGGCGCCAGCGCCCTGATCCTGGCGACCAGCTGGGGCGGCAACGAGTACGCCTGGAGCTCGCCGGTCATCATCGGCCTCTTCGCGGGCGGTGTCGTCGCCCTCGCGGTGTTCTGCTGGGTGGAGACCCGCGCGGACCAGCCCATGCTGCCGATGCGGCTCTTCGGCAACCCCGTCTTCACGGTCTGCTCGATCCTCAGCTTCATCGTGGGCTTCGCGATGCTCGGCGCGCTGACGTTCCTGCCGACGTTCCTGCAGTACGTGGACGGCGACTCGGCCACGGTCTCCGGCGTGCGCACCCTGCCCATGGTCATCGGGCTGCTCATCGCGTCGGTGTTCAGCGGCAACGTCGTCAGCAAGACCGGCCACTACCGCGTCTTCCCCATCGTCGGGTCCCTGGTCATGGGCGTCGGCCTGTATCTGCTCTCCCTGATGGGCCCGGGCACCAGCGCCTGGCTCGCGTCGTTCTACATGTTCGTCCTGGGCACCGGGATCGGTCTGTGCATGCAGGTGCTCACCATCGCCGTACAGAACACCGTCGAGTACACCGACCTGGGCACCGCGACGTCCGGCGTGACCTTCTTCCGTACGCTGGGCAGTTCGTTCGGCACCGCGGTGTTCGGCACCATCTACACGAACACGCTGGCGCCGCAGCTCAGGGACGGTGTCGCGGAGGCGGCCAGGACGAGCGGGACCGACCCCGCGGCCCTCATGAAGGCCGCGACCAGCCCCGAGGGACTGCACGAACTGCCGTCGGCGACCGCCGCGCCCATCGTGGAGGCGTACGCCGACACGCTCCAGTCCGTCTTCCTGTGGACCGTGCCGGTGACGCTGATCGGTTTCGTGGTCGCCCTGTTCCTCAAGCAGGTGGAGCTGCGCGACAGCGCCCGGATGGGGTCCACGGACCTCGGCGAGGGCTTCGGCACCCCCTCCTCGGCCGACAACCAGCGGCGTCTGGAGGCCGTGGTCGGAAAGATCATCGGCGGCACGAGTCCCGACGCCATGCGCCGGCTCGTCACCGAGTCCGACACCCGTCTCGACATCGCGGGCGCCTGGGCCGTGATGCAGGTCGAGCTGTTCACCCGGATGGTCGGCCACGCGAACCTCAGCCTGATCGCCGCCCGCCGCCGCATGCCCCCGGAGGTCCTGGTCCCGGTCTTCCAGCGCATGGTCGAGGAGGGCTACCTCTCGCGCCACGGCACCCTCTTCACCCACACCGAGGCGGGTGACCGCGAGGCCCACATCATCGGCGAGGCCCTGTCCACCGCGCTCGCCGAACGCGTCGAGCAGGACATCGGCCGCCCCTCCGGCGCGGATCTCCGCGCCGCCGTGGACACCATCGCCAAGCGTCTCCTGGTCGAGGACCTGACCAACGACATCCTCACGGAGAACCGTCCCAAGTCCCTGGCGGCGGCCACGGAGGAGACCTGACGAGCACGCCCGCGAGCCGTCCGGCCCCACCTCCTACCCGGCTCCCTGCCCCACCCCGAAGCCCAGCCGGGCCAGCACCGACGCCACGTCCGGTTCGGCTCGTACCCCCTCCGGGAGGGGCGGGCGGTGTACGACCACGACCGGCAGCCCCAGTTCCCGGGCGGCCGTCAGTTTGGCCGAGGTGGCCGAGCCGCCGCTGTCCTTGGTGACCAGGACGTCGATGCGACGGTCGCGCAGGAGGGCCGTTTCGGACTCCACCGTGAAGGGGCCGCGCGCCAGCAGGACGTCCGTGTGGCGCGGCATCGGCGGCTCGGGGGGTTCCACCGAGCGTACGAGGTAGTGCAGTTCGGGCTCCCGGGCGAAGGCCGCGAGGCCCAGGCGGCCCGTCGTGAGGAAGACCCGCCGGCCCAGGGGCGGGAGCAGGGCGGCGGCTTCGGCGAGGGAGGCCGCCGGGTGCCAGCGGTCGCCGGGGACGGGGGTCCAGCCCGGGCGGCGCAGGACGACGGCCGGGACTCCGGTGGCCGCCGCGGCCCGTGCCGCGTTCTCGGTGATGCCCGTCGCGAAGGGGTGCGTGGCGTCGACGACGGCGTCCACCTGCTCGGTACGCAGCCACTGCGCGAGGCCCTCCGCCCCGCCGAATCCCCCGACTCGTACGTCCCCGTCCAGGGCCCCGGGCCGGGACACGCGGCCCGCGAGCGACGTGGTCACGCGCACGCCGGGGCGGGCCACGAGCGACGCGGCCAGTTCACGCGCCTCGGTGGTCCCGCCGAGGACCAGGACATGCGGGGACATGGCATCGAGCGTACGGGCCCGGACTCCGGTCGCCGATCCGCGTATCCGTCCACCGGCCTCGGCCGCTGTCAGCCCAGGGCCCGGTCCAGGTTGAACGCCGCGCTGATCAGGGAGAGATGGGTGAAGGCCTGCGGGAAGTTGCCCTGCTGTTCGCCGGTGTGGCTGATCTCCTCGGCGTACAGGCCGAGGTGGTTGGCGTAGGTGAGCATCTTCTCGAAGGCCAGCCGTGCCTCGTCGAGCCGTCCGGCCCGGGTCAGGGCCTCGACGTACCAGAAGGAGCAGATCGAGAAGGTGCCCTCCTCGCCGCGCAGGCCGTCGGGGCTCGCGTTCGGGTCGTAGCGGTAGACCAGCGAGTCGGAGACCAGGTCCTCGGTGAGCGCGTCGAGGGTGGAGAGCCACTTCGGGTCGGTCGGCGAGATGAACTTGGCCAGGGGCATCATCAGCACCGCGGCGTCCAGGACGTCGTCGTCCTCGTGCTGGACGAACGCCTGGCGCGCCGGTGACCAGCAGCGTTTCATGATCCGCCGGTAGATCGTGTCGCGGGCGTCGCGCCAGCGCACGATGTCCGCGGGCAGGCCCCGGCGAGTCGCCAGCCGTATGGCCCGCTCGATCGCCACCCAGCACATGAGCCGGGAGTAGAGGAAGTTCTTACGGCCGCCGCGGGTCTCCCAGACGCCCTCGTCGGGCTGGTCCCAGTGTTCGCAGACCCAGTCGACCAGTCCGCAGATGTTGTCCCACTGGTCGCTGGAGATCGGCTGGGCCCACTTGTCGTAGAGGTAGACCGAGTCGATGAGCGCCCCGTAGATGTCGAGCTGGAGCTGGTCCGAGGCCGCGTTGCCGACCCGGACGGGGGAGGAGCCCTGGTAGCCCTCCAGGTGGGACAGTTCCCGCTCGGGCAGGTCGGTGCGGCCGTCGATGCCGTACATGATCTGCAGCGGGCCCCCGGGGTGGCCGTCGCCCGGGGTGATGTGCCTGGCCGCGAAGGCCATGAAGGACTCGGCCTCGCTGGTGAAACCCAGCCTCAGCAGCGCGTACACGCAGAAGGCGGCGTCGCGCACCCACACGTACCGGTAGTCCCAGTTGCGCTCGCCGCCGAGCTGTTCGGGCAGGCTGGTCGTAGCCGCGGCCACGATCGCGCCGGTCGGCGCGTAGGTGAGCAGTTTGAGGGTGAGCGCGGAGCGGTGCACCATCTCCCGCCACCGGCCGCGGTACTGGGAGGCGGTCAGCCAGTGCCGCCAGAAGGCCACCGTGGAGTTGAACAGCGCCTCGGCCTCGGCGCGCGGGCAGCGGCGGGGCTGGATGGCACCGCTGACCTGGTCGAGGGCGAACACCGCGGACTCGCCCTCCTGGAGCTTGAAGTCCACGCGCGCGTCGACCCCGTCGCATTCGAGCGGCTCCGTGGCGGTCAGCGCGAGGGCCAGGTTCTCGGACTCGAAGATCACCATGTCGTCGTGCAGCCGTGCGGTGTGCGGCTGGGCTCCGTACTCGAACCGGGGGGCCACGCGCGCGCGGAAGGGGATCGAGCCGCGTACGCACAGCACGCGGCGGATGAGCCGGTGCCGGTCCGCCTCGGTCTCGTCGCCGTCCACCGGCATGAAGTCCTGTATCTCACCCACTCCGTCCTCGGTGAAGAACCGGGTGACCAGGACGTTCGTGTCGGGGAAGTAGAACTGCTTGGTCCGGGCCGGCACGGCGGCCGCCAGCTCGAAGGAGCCGCCCCGCTCGGCGTCGAGGATCGAGGCGAAGACGCTGGGGGCGTCGAAGGACGGACAGCAGTACCAGTCGATCGTGCCGTTCGTGCCCACCAGGGCCACGCTGCGCAGATCGCCGATCAGGCCGTGCTCGGCGATCGGCAGATAACGGGCGGATGCCGGTGGATCCTCGTGACCGGACGCCTCGGACATGGCCGCAGCCTCCCTGCCCCGGGAACACACTGTTGACGCCTCCAGCCTAGGTCCGGCCGGACGGGGACGCCACGGAATCGGCGTACTAGGCGACCGCGCGCGCCGGGCGACGGGCGACGGCTGACGGGGCTCAGCGCAGGAGCAGCTGTGCTCCGCCCACCACCGTCGCCGCGATCACCAGCTGCTCGAAGAGTCGCTGATTGATCCGGTTCACGGCCCATTTCCCGATGAACGCCCCTGGTACGACGAAGGCGGCGAGGGCCGCGTCCAGCAGCAGCGAGTTGCCGTCGATCAGGCCGAGGCCGACGCTGAAGGGGACCTTGGAGACGTTGACGATCAGGAAGAAGAAGGCGGAGGTCCCCAGGAAGCCGAGCTTCCGGAAGCCCGCGGAGAGCAGGTACATCGACATCACCGGGCCGCCGGCGTTGGCGACCATCGTGGTGAATCCGCCCAGCACGCCGTACGAACGGGCCTTGACGCGGCCGGTCCGCGTGGCCAGTGACTCGGGTTCCTCCTCCGCCTCGGCCCTGCGTCGGCGCCAGATGGTGACCCCGGCCATCAGCAGCAGGATCGCGCCGATCGACGTCCGTACGACCTGGTCGTCGGCCCACATCAGGAACACCGTGCCGACGATCACTCCCGCGGCGACCGCGGGGAACAGTTTCCAGAGCGTGGGCCAGTGCGCGTGCCGCCGGTAGGTGAGCACGGCGAGCACGTCACCGACGATGAGGATCGGCAGCAGGACTCCGGTCGACGCCCGCGCGGGCAGGACGGCCGCGAAAATGGCGAGACTGACGGTGTTGGCTCCGCTGACGGCTGTCTTGGAGAAGCCGACGAGCAGGGCCGCGGCGGCGAGTGCGGCGAACTCCCACAGGGATATGTGCCAGAGCGTCATCGTGTTCATGCGGGGACCGATGCTATGCCCACGTATCCGGTCGCGTCAGGACCGTCTCGACAGGTGGCCCCTGCCTCCGACACCGGCCGCGCGCTATGGACCGCTCCCCCGCCTCCTGGAAAGATCGCCCCCGACCCTTCGCCGACGCCGATGGAGGACCCATGGCCGACTCCCGCGAGCACACCCTCACGGGCACCCGGGGCACGATCACCGCACGCGAGTGGCCACGGGAACGGCCTCGGTACGTGGCACTGCTGGTGCACGGCTACGGGGAGCACATCGGCCGGTACGAGTACGTGGCCGACGTCTTGCACAGGCACGGCGCGGCCGTGTTCGGCCCCGACCACATGGGGCACGGGAAGTCGGCGGGCGAGCGGGTGCTGGTCGAGGACTTCGAGGACGTGGTGTGCGACGTCAACGCCGTGGAGCGGCTGGCCCGGGCCGCCCACCCGGACGTGCCGGTCGTGCTGATCGGCCACTCCATGGGCGGCCTCATCGCCGCACGACACGCCCAGCGGTACGGGGACGGCCTGGCCGCGCTCGTCCTCTCCGGGCCGGTCATCGGCAGCTGGGACCTGCTGCCCCAGCTGCTCGCGCTCGATCCGCTACCCGACATCCCCATCGACCCGACGACGCTCTCGCGCGACCCGTCGGTCGGTGCGGCGTACGCGGCGGATCCGCTGGTCTGGCACGGGCCGTTCAAGCGCCCCACCCTGGAGGCCTTCGTACGCACTCTGGAGACCATCGCCAAGAGCGGTGACGTGGGTGCGCTGCCGTTGCTCTGGCTGCACGGGGACGACGACCGGATCGTGCCGCTGCCCGCCAGCCGCGGGGGCATCGAGGAGCTGCGCGGGGCCGACTGGTCCGAGCGTGTGTACGCGGGCGCTCAGCACGAGGTGTTCAACGAGACGAACAAGGACACGGTCCTCGCGGACGTGACCGCCTTCGTGGACCGGGTGCTCGCCGGCTGAGGGCGACGGGCCGCGTGTCTTCGGAATCGGGTGTTTTCGCTGATCCGCCCTGGGCACCCGCCCCCGCATGGAGTGGTTGCGGCGAGCGGCCTGCGCGGAGGAGGACCCAGAACTGTTCTTCCCCGTGGGTTCGGTCGGCCCCGCACGGCACGACATCGCCGCCGCCAAGCGCGTCTGCGCCCGTTGTCCGGTGACCGGCCAGTGCCTCGCGTGGGCGCTCTCCACCGGACAGACCTCCGGTGTGTGGGGCGGCACGGGCGAGGAGGAGCGCGCCGCACTGCTCCGCATGGTCCGCCGTCGGCAAACGTCGCGAACATCGAAAACCTCAAGGAGAAACGCACTATGACCGTGGTGAAGAGCACCCTGTCCGAGTCTGCTCGTCAGGTCGTCGGGGAGGCCCTGCAGGGCACGCTGGTGGATCTGCTCGGGCTCTCACTCATCGGCAAGCAGGCCCACTGGAACATTGTGGGCCCGCGGTTCCGATCGATCCATCTGCAGCTCGACGAGGTCGTCGACACGGCCCGTACGTACGCCGACACCGTGGCCGAGCGCGCGGCGACGCTCGGTGTGCCGCCGGACGGCCGGCCCGAGACCGTCGCGGCGACGGCCGCCCCGCAGGGCCCGAAGGAGGGCTGGGTCCAGGACACCGAGGTCGTCGGCGTGCTCGTCGAGGCGCTGGAGGCGACAATAGGACTGCTGCGGGAGCGGATCACCGCGACCGCCGAGCCCGACCCCGTCACCCAGGACCTGCTGATCGGTCTGACGGCGGAGCTGGAGAAGCACCGCTGGATGTTCCAGGCCGAGGACTGGCCGCGGCGCGCCTGAGGCCGCGGGCGTGCGTACGCGGCGCCGCGAGAAGCGCCCGCACGACACACGCACAGGCCACGCGGGCCACGCAGGCAGGGGCAAGCGCACGACCGAAAGGGGAAGGGGTACGTCATGACCGACGCCCTCGAACTCGACGCGCTGTGGGACGAGTTCCACCGCGCGGTGAACATGACCTCGCAGGAGCTGGCCGCGTGGCTGCGGGTGAGCGACGCCTCCGAGGAGACGGGACCGTTGCCGGAGCACGCGGGTTCGCCCACCGGTGAGCATGTGCTGGCCATCCTCCAGAAGCGCCGCACCGATCTCACCGACGACGACCTCGACGTGATGTACGAGGTCGTGGACGCCGTCACGGCCGAGACGGACGCCGGGAGCGAACCGTTGGCCGGTCCGGGGGCCGAGGAGACACAGCGCCGGCATCGGCTGATGGCGTTGGGCCACGACCCGCTCAAACCGCCTTCCTAGAGCGGGACTTCCCCCTCGCAGGGCCCGGCAAAGGCATTCGAAGATCCGGTGACCGGTGGCACACTGCTCGCACACATCGATGAGCAGAGGAGCGCCGTATGACGGGGCCAGAGCCTTCCGCGCACCGGATCGACACCAGCAGACCGCATCCCGCACGGGTGTACGACTGGCTCATCGGCGGCAAGGACAACTACCCGGTCGACGAGCAACTGGGCCTTCAAATGCTGGCGTTGGAGCCCCACGCCAGGCACTCCGCGCTCAACAACCGCTGGTTCATGCACCGCGCCACGCGGTGGCTGGTCCAGGAGGCGGGCATCCGTCAGTTCCTCGACATCGGTGCGGGGATCCCGACGGAGCCCAACCTCCACCAGTTGGCGCAGGCCGCGGCGCCCGACGCGCGGATCGTGTACGTCGACAACGACCCCATCGTGCTGGCCCACGCCGCGGCTCTGCTGCACGGCACTCCCGAAGGGGTGACGGAGTACATCCAGGCGGATGCGCGCGACACGGGCAAGGTCCTGGAACAGGCGAGGGCCGTCCTCGACTTCGACCGGCCCATCGCGCTGTCGCTGGTCGCGCTGCTGCACTTCGTCGCCGACGAGGACGGGGCGTACGACCTGGTGGGCAGCCTGGTCGAGGCGCTGCCGCCCGGCAGTTGTGTCGTGCTGTCGATGATCACCGGGGACTACGATCCGGAGAACATGGACCGGGCCGTGCGGTCGTACGCGGCGGGCGGCGTCACACTCGTGGCCCGTTCGCACGCCGAAGTGACCCGCTTCTTCACGGGACTTGAACTGGTCGAGCCGGGGGTCGTCCCCCTGCCGGAGTGGCATCCGGAACTCGCGGCGGGCGAGCGGCTCAAGGGCGAGGCGCCGGTGCCGCTGTACGCGGGTGTGGGGTTCAAGACCTCCTGAGGCTGAGCCGGCGGACCCCCGGTGCCGGGGCCACGCTCGCTCATCGCAGCAACCACCCCCCGTCCACACCGAGGTTGACACCGTTGACCGCTTCGTTGCGCAGCAGGAAGTCCACCGCGTCCACGACGTCCCGCATGCGCGCGAGCCGTCCCGTGGGCGTCTGGGTGCGGTAGTTCTCCAGTACCTCCGGGGGCTTGCCCGCCCAGAAGGGGCTGTCGCCGACGATGCCCGGGTGGACGGCGTTGACGCGGATCGGGGCGAGTTCGCTCGCGAGGGTGCGCACCAGGCCCGTGACGCCCGCGTTCACCGTGGCGACGGTCGTGGCGCCCGGGTAGGGCCGTTCCTTGGCCTGCCCGCCGAAGATCACTACGGCGCTCGCCCCGCTCATCCGGGGCAGCAGCGTGTGGACCACCTCGGTGTAGCCGACGAGCTTGAGGGTGACCAGGTGCAGCGCGGCGTCGATGTCATAGTCGGTGACGGTGTTCTGGTCGCGGGAGATGCCCGCGAGGACGAGGTGGTCGACTCTTTCGACGCCCGCCAGGGCGCCCGCGATCTCGCGCGGTCGGGACAGGTCGAGGGCCAGCCCGTGCGCGCCGATCTCCTTGGCAGCCGTGTCGGCGCGGTGGGCGTCGCGGCCGGTGAGTACGACCTCGTCGCCGCGTTCCACGCGGGTGCGGGCGAACTCTCGGCCGATGCCGGCCGTACCGCCGATGACGACAACACTGCTCATGGCCTTGGCCTCTCCCCCGGCACGTCACGGCTCACGGCTTCTTCTCCCCTTCTTCCGCCCCCCGCACGTCGCGCAGATGGTCCCAGTCGCGGGCGAACCGGTATGAGTGGCGCGACGGTGGCTGCGGTGCCTGGGTCTCCAGCCAACGCACCGGTCCCGTACCGGCGTTGGTGAAGCTGTGGACGCAACCGGCGCCCGCCCAGGCGGCGTCGCCCACGCCGAGGCGGTACTGCCGGCCGTCGAAGGCGGCGTCCACCGTTCCCTCGACGATCAGATACGTCTCCTCGAAGGGGTGGTCGTGCGCGCCCGCGACGCCGTCGGCCGCGTACTGCACCATGAACATCGTCGAGGCCACCGCGCCCAGGTCGGCGTCCACCATCATCTTCACGGTGATCCCGCTGTAGACGAGCAGCGCGGTGCGCATGCTGGCCGACACGGCGAGGAGGTCCTGGGACTGCTTGCCGGGGTCCATCTGGGCGGCCTCGAAGTGGCCGAACGAGCGGGTGCGCGGGTCGCGGACGTCGATCCGGACCGGCTCGCGGAACGACTCGCGGTCCGGCAGTGCGGGCACCGCCCGGGTGTCGTGTCCGTAGCGCGCCCTCGGCACCGGTGCGAGCATGTCCGCCCAGCGCGCGGCGGTGTCCCCGGCCCCGCGCCAGGCGTGCGGCACGCCCGTCGGCAGCAGCCCGTAGTCCCCTTCTTCGAGGAGGTACGAGCCCTCGGGCGTATCGAGGATCACCGTCCCGGAGAGCAGGTGGAAGGACTCCTCGTACGAGTGGACGTGCGCCCCGATGGCCCCGTCCGGCGTCAGTTCGCAGACGCCGAAGCCCGTGTGCACGGAGCCGTCCTCCTCGGCGACCACGGTCCGCCGTGTGAATCCCGTGCTCCCGTACGACAGTTGGGGCGGGGCGACGAACGTGGCGTCCGCCGCCCGCCGGATCACGTGGTGCGTCATGCCTGCTGCTTCCCGCGTGCCTCGACCGCTGCCGCGAGGCGGTCGCGGGACTCCTCGACCAGGCGCCGCGCCCGCCCGACGTCGGCGAGCAGCCTGCCGTCGCGCTTGCGGACGACGCCGTCGACGATGACGGTCTCGACGTTGGACACGTCCGCGCTCAGCGTCACGGCGGCCACCGGGTCGATGAGCGGCGCGACGTTGAGCGCGGTCGCGTCGATCGCGACGACGTCGGCGCGCTTGCCGGGGGTCAGTGAACCGGTGCGGTGTTCAAGTCCCGCGACATGGGCGCCGTTGACCGTCGCGATCTCCAGCATCTGACGTGCCGTCAACATCGTTTCGGGTACGGGGATGTCGGCCTGCCAGCAGTCGGCGTTCACCCGTGCCCGTTCGGCGCCGAAGGCCGCGCGGATCTGGGTGAACATGTCGCCGGGCACGGTGGTGACCACGTCGATGCTCAGGGACGGCCGCAGCCCATGCTCGATGGCCTTCGCCACGGGCGGCCAGCCGTGCCCCATCTGCAGCTCCACCTGCGGCGCGACGGAGACCGTGCCGCCGCTGTCGGCGACCATCCGCCACTCCTCCTCGCTGAAGTAGCAGCAGTGCACATAGGTGGTGTCGGAGCCGAGCAGCCCGAGCTCGTGCAGTTGCTTGACCATCCCGAAGCGGCCGGCCAGCCGTCCCATGCCTACGTGCACGGTGATGGGGATGCCCAGTTCACGTGCGAGGCGCCATTCGGCCTCGACGACGTCGTTGATGCAGAAGCCGGGGCCCCGGGTGGCGAGGCCCATGGTCAACAGCCCGTCGTCCGAGGCGAAGTGACGGTCCCTCACCCTGCGTACGTCGTCCCCGGGAATCGAGATCTTGCTCTCGTACCAGTAGTCGGCGAGCGAGGTGTTGGCGCTGCCGTACGCGTACTGGGCGCGGATGCCGGTCTCGCCGAGTGCCTGGACCGCGGCGTCCGGGTGCTCGGGCGTGTTGTTGATGTGGGACCAGTCGACGAGGGTGGTGATCCCGGCGTTCAGGCACTCCAGCGAGCCGGCCAGGTTTCCCGCGTACACGTCCTCGGGTGTGTAGACGGGCGCGAAGGTGTCGAGGACCTCCACGAAGTAGTCGTCGAGGGTGGCGTTGGGCGCGCAGCCGCGGATGGGCGCCTCCCAGGTGTGGCGGTGGGTGTCGACGAAGCCGGGCACGAGGATGCGGCCCGTCATGTCGAGCACCTCGGCGTCCGCGCTGATGTCGCGGTCGACCGCCACGATCTTCCCGTCCTCGATGAGGACGTCACCGCCGGGCAGGTCCCCGATGTCGGGGTCCATCGAGATCACATGGCCCGAGCGCAGGAGCATCCGATTCGTCATCGCCCTACTCGCCTCTCTCCTTGCCGAGTTCAGTACGCGGTGAGGTCGCGGACCTTGGTCACGACCTTGTCGACGGTGGGGATCACCTGCTCCTCGAGCGCGTCCGCGAAGGGCAGGGGCACACATTCGGCGGCGACCCGGCGCACGGGCGCGTCGAGGAGGCCGAACCCCTCGTCGGCGACGACCGACACGAGCGTGCCGCCCCAGCCGCCCTGGTACGGGTTCTCCTCGACGGTCACGAGCCGCGAGGTCCTCGCGAGGGAGCCGAGCACGGTCCGGGTGTCGAGCGGCACCAGGCAGCGCAGGTCGATCACCTCCGCCTCGATGCCCTCCTCGGCCAGCCGTTCGGCGGCGGTGAGCGCCACCGGAACCATCGAGGCGAGGGCCACGAGCGTGATGTCGGCGCCCTCTCGCACGACGGCCGCCCGCCCCAGTTCGACGACGTGGTCCGGCGGTGCGGGCGCTCCCTTGGTCGCGAGGAGTCCCTTGTGCTCAAAGAAGACCACGGGGTCGTCGCTGCGGATGGCGGCCGCCATCATGCCGACCACGTCGGCGGGTGTGGCCGGTGCCGCGATCTTCAGCCCGGGGACGGTCAGCGCCCAGTTCTCGGTAGCCTGCGAGTGCTGCGCGCCGAAGCCGAGTCCACCGCCGTTGGCGGTGCGCACCACGAGCGGGACGGTGACCTGACCGCCCGTCATGTACCGCACCTTGGGTATCTCGTTGGCGAGGTAGTCCCAGCAACAGGCAAGAAAATCGGAGAACATGATCTCGGCGACGGGTCGCATCCCGGTCATCGCGGCGCCCATCGCGGCTCCGACGATGGCCTGTTCGGAGATCGGCGTGTCCCACACCCGCCCGGACCCGAACTCCTCGTGCAGCCCGGCGGTCGTCTTGAACACCCCGCCCGCCGCGCCGATGTCCTCGCCCAGGCACACCACCGTCGGATCGCGCCGCATCTCCCGCGCGATGCCCTCGGCGACCGCCTGCCGGTAGGTGATCACGTCCGCCACGCCGCACCTCCGTCGGCCCACACGTCGGTCAGCGCCTCCCGGGGATCGGGCGCGGGTGCGCTCTTTGCGGCCTCAATTGCCGCCTGTACGAGGCCGGTTGCACGCTCGTCGGCCTCGGTGACCGTGTCGGCGGGCACCCCGAGTTCGGCGAGCCGGCCGCGTGCCACGTCCAGCGGGTCGTGCTTGAGCCAGCGCTCGACCTCCTCCGCCGGGCGGTACGTCGCCGGGTCGGCGCGGCTGTGGCCGAAGTGCCGGTAGGTCTGCGCCTCCAGCAGGCTGGGCCCGTCTCCTGCCCGGGCCCGACCCGCGAGCCGGGTCACCGCCTCCTGGACGGCGACCACGTCGTTGCCGTCGACGATCTCGCCGGGGATGCCGTAGGCGGGCGCCCGGTCTGCGGCGGGGTTGGCCACCGCGGTCACGTCGGCGATCGGGGTGTACTCCATGTAGAGGTTGTTCTCGCAGACGAACAGCACGGGCAGCTTCCACACGGCGGCGAGGTTGAGTGCCTCGTGGAAGGCTCCGATGTTGGTCGCGCCGTCGCCGAAGAAGGCCACGGCGATCTGTTCGGTGCCCCGCAGCCGGGCCGACCAGGCTGCGCCGACCGCTATCGGGAGATGGGCGCCGACGATCGCGTACGAACCGAGCATGTTCCGCGAGGCCTTGGTCAGGTGCATCGAGCCGCCCTTGGCCCCGCAGAGTCCGGTGGCGCGGCTCATGAGTTCGGCGAGGCACTCCTCGGGGGTCGCACCACGGGCCAGGGCGTGGTGGTGGCCGCGGTAGGTGGCGAAGACGTAGTCGTCGTCGCGCAGGGCCGCGCTCGCGCCGACGGCGATGGCCTCGTGCCCGGCGGCGAGATGAGTGGTTCCCTTGACGAGGCCGGACATGAACAGGTCGTGGGCGGCCTTCTCCGTACGCCGGATGACGGCCATCTGCTCGTACAGCGCGAGGAGTTGGGCCGCGTCCGGGCCTGCCGCCTCCTCCCGCTGGAGGGCGTCCGTCATCGTTCCCCCCGACCCTCGCGGGTGTTGAGGTGGGACTGGGACTCGCGCCGGGTGTTGAGCTCGCCGCCTACGGTCCAGTACTTGCGGCCCGCGACGAGGAGTTCCTCGGCGGGGAACTTCGTGATCACCTCGCACCCGTCGGCCGTGACGACGAGCTCCTCCTCGATGCGCGCAGCCGACCAGCCGTCCGCCGCCGGCCAATAGGTTTCAAGGGCGAACACCATGCCCTCTTCGAGAACCTCGGGATGGTCGAGCGAGACGAGGCGGCTGAAGATCGGCTTCTCCCAGATGGACAGGCCCACCCCGTGCCCGTACTGGAGCGCGAAGGCGGCCGTCTCGTCCGGGAAGCCGAACTCCTCGGCGCGCGGCCAGACTTGGACGATGTCGGCGGTCGTGGCACCGGGCCGGACCAGGGAGATGGCCTCGTCCATATAGGCGCGGCAGCGGATGTACGCGTCGCGCTGGGCGGGCGAGGCACTGCCGACGGCGAACGTGCGGTAGTAGCAGGTGCGGTAGCCGAGGTGGCTGTGCAGGATGTCGAAGAAGGCGGGGTCGCCGGGGCGGATCAGCCGATCGCTGTAGACGTGCGGATGCGGTGAACAGCGCTCGCCCGAGATGGCGTTGACGCCTTCGACGTACTCGCTGCCGAGGTCGTAGAGGACCTTGCTGACGAGTCCGACGCACTCGTTCTCGCGGATGCCGGGCCGCAGGTGGGCGTACAGCTCCTCGTAGGCAGCGTCGACCATCGAGCAGGCCTGGGTGAGGAGGGAGATCTCGTCGGGTGTCTTGACGCGGCGGGCCTCAAGGAAGACCTGCTGGCCGTCGACGACGTCGATGCCCTGTTCCTTGAGGGCGTGCAGGACGGGCATCTCGGCGAGGTCGACGCCCAACGGCTCGCCCGCCAGGCCGTGTTCACGAAGTTCCGCCGCCACCTTCGCCGCGACGTCCGCGCCGATGCCGGCGTCCGGGTGGAAGGCACCGCGGAGGGTGGAGATGCCGGCGCGGGCGCCGGTGGGCGGGCCTTCCTTGCCGTCGCTGTAGTCGAGCCAGGGGTTGTAGAGCTGGTGGTGGCGGGCGGCCGAGCCGAAGTCCCAGACGATCGGTTCGCCGCCGCGGACGAGCAGCGCGAAGCGGATCAGTTTGTCCATCGCCCAGGTGCCGATGTGGGTGGACGACATGTAGCGGATGTTGGCGAAGTCGAAGCTGAGCAGCGCCCCCAGCTCGGAGCGGTTCAGTGCCTCGTGGAGCCGGGCCAGCCGCTGCCTCCGCAGCCGGTCGAGGTCGATGCGCTGTTCCCAGTCGACGGCGTTCGGTCCGAATGTGCGGATTGCCATGACGACCACCACCCTCATTCGGAGTGAACGACCGTCCGGGGAAAGTGTCAACCCATACTGAACACGAACCAGACGCCGACAGCGGGTTCGCTGCCATCGTTGCGATAGCGGTGCGGGGTCGTCGACTCGAAGCAGACGGCGTCGCCGGGCCGGATCACATGCTCCTCGAAGCCGAGGGTGAGGACGAGTTCGCCGGAGGTCAGATAGCCGTACTCCGTCCCGGGGTGCCGCATCAGGCCTCCCGCGCTGGAGGAGGTACCGCCAGGTCGGTAGGTCACGCGCAGGAAGTCGACGTCCGCTCCCGGAACATGGCCGAGACGCTCCCAGATCACTCCCGAATCGAGCTCAAGCACCTCCCGTTCACCGCTTCCGACCAGGGGTCCGATCCTGCGGCCGGGGTCGGCGGCGAAGGCGGCGAGGGCGTGCAGCACGGTGTCGGGGGGCGCACCCACGGCCGCGGGCGCCGGGGTCCGGGCGGTCTCCCCCTCCGCGTCGAAGAGCGACTCGACCGGGATGGAGAGCGCGGTGGTGATCGCGTACAGCGTGCTCACCGAGGGCTGGCTCTTGCCGGTCTCGATCTGGGAGATCAGGCTCGCGGAGACCCCGATCTCCCGCGCGAGGCCGCGCAGGCTCATCCCCCGCGCCGTACGCGCCTGCCGGATGCGCGCACCGACGGGCGGCACGACCACAGGGGACACGGACGGCTCCTTCCGCAGATACGTTCACACTCATTGAACAGCGTGGCCGGAGGAATCGGGAGCGTTGCTCGAAAACGGCGTACGCCGCCTACGCCACGACACCGTCCATGGACCTGGCGCAGATCAGCCGAAGCCGCGCACGACCACGCGTGAACGCGCCCTCGGCCGCCTTGACCGAGATCTGGTGGATGCGGGCGAATTCCAGAGTGGAGATTCCATGCGCGCGAGCGAGCACGACCTGCCGCTCCCGGCCACGCAGGAGGTACACCTGGCGGAGCAGCCAGCGCCCGAAGTCCCGGTCGCACACGCCCTCGTCCGGGGTCTCGGGCGTACGGACATCGGCGGTGCGGGGCAGCAGCAGCCGGCTCCGCTCCTGTTCGCGGTGGTTGTCGACACAGAGGCGCAGGGCCACCGAGGTCAGAAAGTGACCGATCCGCTCCCGGTCCAGATCGCCGCAGGCGGCCGTCCTCAGCATCGCCTCCTGCACGCAGTCCTCCGCGTCCTGCGCGTTCGGAAGACGCCGGCGGACAAGTCTCATCAGCCGCTCCCGGTGGCCGGCGATCACCTCCCAGGACAACGCCCTTCGTAACTCCTCCTGGGATTCATGGAGTTCCGGATCGCCGATCCCGGACACGCCTGAAGTCTCCGCCCAATTCCCGTGAACCATGACCCCGGTCTGTCCGAGCGGGGAGAGCGAAAAACCAGGGGCCTTCGCCTTTCATTCGTCCGCATGAAGAACGGACGATCACATTCCGAGGCTTCAGGAACCGTGCTCCGGTTCTTCTACGAGGAGCGCGAAATCGGTGATGACAGGGGCGAGTTGACCGGTCACCCACAGAGGTAGCTGGTCCCGCCGGTGCGGGTCTCCGGGGATGCCGCGTGCTCCCAGGGGCACGGTCCAGAGGCTGTTCTCGCGGCGGGCGAGGTCCCAGACGTACCGGGCGGACGGCCCTCGGGAGCTGAGATCGGTCAGGCCGGGCGTGCTCGACGTGGCCAGCACGCAGTCGTGGTCCCCGCCGAGGCCGGGCCACTCCTCGCCCTCGGCTGCGGGGAGGATCCGGGCGGGGGCGAGCCGGTGCAGCTCACCCCAGGTGACGGGCTCCAGGCGCGCGGTCTCCTCCAGAGCCGCCCGGACGACCGCCGCGCTGTCCAGCCCCGGGAGCAACTCGGTGGCCAGCAGGTTCTCCAGCGCGGAAGCGACCTTCGCGGTGAGGTTCAGCCAGGGCTCGAACACCGCGGGATACGGCAGGGGCGGCACGGCGAGGCTCTTCAACTCGGGGGCCGCCGCGACCCGTTGTACGACCGCGGAGCGCAGCCGGGCGTAGTCCGCGGCGGCGGCGCTGTCGGCGTCCATGTGCCGGTTCCAGGCCAGCAGCCGCGCCCTCAGCCGCTCCGCCTCGGGGCCGAGTCCGTCGAGCCGTGCCACTCGCTCCAACAGGGGTGCAGCGGAGGCGAGTTGGGTGTCCATGTGGATGGCGGCCATGTCGTGGGGCGCCCACTGCCGTGACGCGCGCAGCAGGTGCTGGATACGGTCGGCGCGGTACGGCGGGGCGAACTCCGTGCCCAGCGGCGCCGCGAGGCCACGCTCGTTGGCCATCACCGCGATGCCGTCCACCTCGGCGCGAGGCGTGTCGTGACGGCCCTGCCACTCGCGCCCGCCCCGCCAGGCGGGCACGACCCGCAGCCCGTTCTCCCGGTGCCGTACGGGCACGTATCCGGCAACGCGGTGGAGCAGCCCGCCGGACGTGTCCGCTGCGTACACGACGTTCACCGGCTCGATCCAGCGGTCGAGCGCCCGGTCCACGTCCGCGACCGTACGGGCCCGGAGGAGGGCCGGGAGTACATCGAACCCCAGGTCCTCGGTGACGCGGGGCGGGTAGCGGAGGCTGATGCCTTCGGAGAGCGCGGTGGGTCCCGAGTCGCCCTCGGCCCCCTCGACGGGCCCGTCGATGACGACCGGTCCGCGCTCCGTCTCGATCACGTCGATCTCGACCGGGTCGCCGCCCGCGACCCGGATGGTCTCCCGGTGCTGTGCGGCCGGCCGCCACCCTTCGGGCCCCAGCGCCTCGATGCCGCCATCCGTGGTGCGCAGCTGTTCCCGGTAGAGGTCGTGGTAGTCGGACATGGCGTTGGTGATGGCCCACGCCACGGTCCCGGTGTGGCCGAAGTGCGCGATGCCGGGCACTCCGGGCACAGCGAAGCCGACGACGTCGTACTCCGGGCACGAAAGGTGGATCTGCTGGTAGAAGCCCGGGTCCTGGATGAATCGGTGGGGGTCGCCGGCGATGAGCGCGGCCCCGGACTCGGTGCGGTCGCCCGCGACCATCCAGCCGTTGGAGCCCGAGGTGGCGGGGCCGTCCGCGGCGAAGAGTTCGAGGGCCTCGTCGCCGAGTCGGCGCGCGACCTCCTCGCGCCACAGCTTGGTCGGGAATCCGGCGAAGAGGATGTGGTGGGCGAGCCAGACGCCGAGGGGCGTCCACTTCTGCCAGGTTCCCGGGGTCAGTCCCGTGGCCGCGAACTCCGGTGCGTCGGCCGCTCCCCGCTCAAGGCCGGCGTTCACCCCGTCCACGTACGCCGACACCCAGGCCGCCGTCTCCTCCTCCAGCGTCTCGAAGCAGCGCCGGGCCGTGTCGTCGAGCCGGGCCCGGCGGACGAAACGGTCCCAGGGGACGGCGGCCGGCCCGAGGAAGGAGGCGGTGGTGCCCTGCGAGCGATGTCTTTCGGTCTCGATCTGCCAGGCCCGGTCGCGCGCCGCGTTCTTCCCCTGGGCGAAGGCCAGTTGCAACGGATCGGAGGCACGGAGATGCGGGATGCCCCAGGCGTCCCGGTACGTACTGCTCGCCATGATCCTCGCTCCTCGAACTCCTGGTAACTGGGCCGAACCGGCCATCTGACGATCCACCACTCATCAAGTTAGCTTAGGCTAAGCTAACTTCTCTCAATCGGACTCGGCGCACACGCCATCAGGGAGGAGTCCGCCCATGGGCTTGCCGGTCATCCACTCCTATCCCATGCCCGACCGTTCCGCGGTGCCCCCGTCGGGCCCGCCCTGGACGATCGATCCGGCACGGGCCGCGCTGTTGATCCACGACATGCAGAACCACTTCGTCCAGGCCTTCCCGCCGGACTGCTCGCCCGTCGTGGAGCTGCTCGACAACAGCGCCACCCTGCGCGAGCTCGCGGGGACGCTCGGCATGCCGGTGGTGTTCAGCGCCGAGCCGGCCGCCCAACGCCCGGGCCAGCGAGGGCTGATGACCGACATCTGGGGCCCTGGCATCGGTCAGGAGCCCGGCGACGACGCGGCGATCGTCGCGGAACTCACGCCCAGGGTGGGAGAGCACGTACTTGTGAACGTCCGCCACAACGCCTTCCTGCGCAGTCATCTGGGCCGGCTGCTGCGTTCCGAAGGGCGCGACCAGCTGATCCTCTGCGGGGTGCGGGCACATCTCGGCATATTGCTGACGGCGGCGGACGCCTTCATGAACGACATCCAGCCGTTCGTGGTGGCCGACGCGGTGGCCGACTTCTCCGCCGAGGACCACTCCATGGCACTGCGGTGGATCGGACGCACCAGCGTGGTGTGCACCACCGACCAGCTGATCCGCCAGCTCCTGCACGGCAGGGCGGCACAGAGCATGTGATGCCTTCGCCGCTCTAGCCCTGCCCTTCGCCCTCGTCTTACCGCTCGCCTTCGCCTTCGCCGAAGCGGGTCGTTCACGAGCAGGGGCGACCCGGGTAGTCGTCGCTCTCCGGTACGCCCGCCTCGCGCATCCTGCGTACAACCTCGTGCCGGACACGCTCGTCGTCGATGTCCACAAGGCCGTTGGCGTCCCGGTCGAACACCAGGATGCCGTCGGCGGTGTCCCAGAGCACCCACCGGTGCGGGTAGGGCGACCCCTGCCACAGGTGTGCGTACCGGGTGTTGTCGTTGTCCGTCCGCGTGCTCACGACGCGGCCTCCTCGGTCTCACGGCCGTCGACGTACGTCGCGACCACCTCGATGTTGCCGATGCGCGAGACGTCGACACTCCTCGGGTCGTCGCCCAGGACGACCAGGTCGGCGCGCTTCCCCGGGGTCAGGCTCCCCGCGCTCTCCTCCCAGTGGCAGGCGAAGGCGCCGGCCACGGTGTACGCGTGCAGGGCCTCGTCGACCGTGATGCCCTCGTCCGGGCCGATGACCTGACCCGACGTGGACGCGCGCTCGACCATGAACTGCACGGCCCTGAGCGGCGATCCGTCCGCGACGGGCCGGTCGGAGCTGCCCACGAGCGTGATCCCGTGCTCCAGGAAACCCCTCCCCCGGTACAGCCAGGGCGCCCGCTCCTCCCCCATGATCGCCGCGTAGTCGTCGCCGAAGTAGCGCAGGAAGTTCGGCTGGATCACGGCCGTCACGCCCAGCCGCGCGAAGCGCTCCAGCTGGTCGGGCCGGATCAGGCCGGCGTGTTCGATGCGGTGCCGGGCGCCCGGGCGGGGCCGGATCCGCTGTGCCCGCTCCAGGGCGTCCAGGGCCACATCGGCCGCCCGGTCGCCGATGGCGTGCACGGCGAGCTGCCAGCCCGCGAGATGGCCGTCGACGATGGTGTCGGCGAGGATCTCGGGGTCGTCCTGCAACTGGCCCGTGTGGTCGAGCCCTTGGTACGGGCCGGTGAGCGCGGCGGTACGGGCCATCATGCCGCCGTCGGTGTAGATCTTCAGCGCACCCACGGAGAGCCGGTCGTCGCCGAACCCGGTGCGCAGCCCGAGGTCGAGGGCGCGGGGAATGCCGTCGTCCTCGTGCGCGGTGACGGGGCGCAGGCGGTCGGCGGACACCATGAGCTGCACCCTGAGCGGCAATTTGCCCTGCTCCTGGGCGAGTTGATAGGCGCCGAGCTCGACCGGACTGTGCCCGAACAGCACGCCTCCGATGCCCGCCTCCGCGCAGGCCGTCACTCCCTCGGCCAGACAGGTCCGGGCGGCCAGCCCGATCGCGTCGGCCAACTCCTGCTGGGAGTACGGCAGTCGAAGCGCTCGGGCGGCTCCCATGGCGCCCTCAGCCAGGAAGCCCTCCTCGTGCGGGAGTTCGGCGGGGAGCAGGTCCAGGACGGCCGTGTTGACCATGCAGCCGTGTCCGGAGTCGTGCATCATGAAGACTTTTCGCCCGGCGCTGACCTTGTCCAGCTCGGCGGCGGTCAGATGGCGTCCGAGGCCACGCTGGTCGTACCCCGCGAGGTCCGCCCAGCCCCCTTCCGGCGTACGGGCCACCGCCTCCGCCACGGCGGCGAGCACGTCCTCGACCGAGGTGCACGGGGCGACGCTCGGGGTGCCCGCCTTGAAACCGGTCCAGGCCAGGTGCACATGGCTGTCGATGAACCCGGGCAGCACGGTGGCGCCCTGGACGTCGATCACCTCGCGGGCCGGCAGGGAGGTCACCGCTTCGTCCAGGCCCACGATCCGGCCCCGCCAGATGCCCAGGTCGTGGGCCACGGGGTGGTCCGGATCCATGGTGAGGAAGCGGGCGTTCGTCAGTCTGGTGCAGAGCATCAGCGGTGTCCCCCCGGAGTGGTCGGCGGGGTCACACGTCCCCGGACGTCGCGAGGGACCGGGGGCGCAGATCGGTCCAGTGCGCCTCGATGTAGTCCAGGCACGCCTCTCGGGTGTTCTCGTCGAAGGCGACCGTCCACCCCCCGGGCACCTCGGCGAAGGACGGCCAGAGCGAGTGCTGGCCCTCGTCGTTCACCAGGACCAGGAAGCGGCCTTCGGTGTCGTCGAAAGGGTTGGTGCTCATGTTCGGTGGCCCTTTCAGGAAGCTCATCGGGGAGGGAGCCGGGGTGGATTCGAGGATGGAGAGGAATGCCATGATTAGGTTAGGCTCGCCTAATTAGAAGCGAGCTTATCCTTCTCACCTTCCCTCTCACAAGGAGACGTTGATGCGCCTGGTGATCGAACGGGTCCGGCCATGACCGATGCCGTCCCCGGCCTCGCGGCCGACAGGGAGAGCGCCGTCGTCGCGTTCGGACTCCCCGGCGAACCAGGCACCGAAGAGTTCTGGGCGGCGGCGGGGACACCCGCGTCCGTACCTGCCGACGACGGCGGTTGGGTGACCCTGTTCCTGTGGCGCGGCTCTCCGGCGAGCATCGAGTTCGAGAGCTGGTCGGAGCCGGTCCCCCTGCGACGGTGGGGCGACACGGACTGCTGGTACGCCGAGGTGCGCATGCCCGCGCGGCTGCGGGTGACCTACCGGTTCCTCGCGGGTGACGAAGCGTACGCCGACCCGTTCAACCCGGTCGGTGCGGGTGGCGACCGGTCCATCGCCGCGACCCCGGACGCCCCGGCCCAGCCGCACTGGCCCGTCGTCGGCGCCGATGTCGTCCTGCCTCTCCCGCTCACCCGGCTCCGCTGGAACAGTGAACGGCTCGGCGGGCGGCGTACCGTGCGGGTCCATCCGGTGGGTGGCGGCGGACCGGTGGTCCTGCTGCTCGACGGGGACGACTGGCTGTATCTGCACCCGGCGATGACCGCGTTCGACTCGGCCGTCGCCAGTGGTGAGATGCCTCCCGTCACCCTCGTCTTCCTGCCGAGCAAGGACAGGGCGGCCGAGTTCGCGTGCAGGCGCGAACTCTGGGAGGCGGTCCGGGACGAACTGCTGCCGCTGGTGGCGGAGTCCGACGTCCCCTCCGACCAGAACCGGCTGGTGGTCGCCGGGCAGAGCCTCGGCGGGCTGAGCGCGGTGTACGCGGCGCTGGAGTTCCCGGAGTTGGTGTCGCGTGTCGCGTGCCAGTCGGGGTCGTTCTGGTGGACGCCCGATGCCATGGAGCTGGCCGACCCGTTCGGCGGGCCGCTCGGCGGGGCCATCGCGGCGCGGTTGCGGGACCGGGGGGCCGAACTGGCTGGGCTGCGGGTTGCGTTCGATGTGGGGGAGCATGAGGGGCGGATGTTGCCGCACTGTGAGTTGGTTGAGGCGTTGGCCTCTGAAGCCGGGGCGACCGTACGGGTTTCGCGATCGCCCGCGGGGCACGATCGGGCCGGCTGGCGGCATGCCTTGTTGAGGGATGTGGCCTGGGCGCTTGACGCTCCGCGGTGAGCGTCGTGATTTTCTGCGAGGTCGGTGGGGGCCGGCCGCGCAGTTCCTCGCGCCCCTAAAAGATTGCGCAGTTCCCCGCGCCCCTAACCGACCGCGCTGTTCCCCGCGCCCCTAACCGACCGCGCTGTTCCCCGCGCCCCAAAGGACTGCGCCGTTCCCCGCGCCCCCTAAAAGACTGCGCAGTTCCCCGCGCCCCTTGAAGCCACAGGCCCGTCAGAAAGTTAGCGGGCCACCGCCGAGCAGTAAGTCTCGTCCTTCGCCAGGAGGTTGCGGTGGGTGTCTTCTGCTGTGATTGCGCCTTCGTCCAGGACCAGGACTCGGTCGGCGGCGTCCAGGAGGGCCGGGCTGCTGGTGAGGACGACGGTGGTGCGGCCTCGGCGCAGTTTTGCGATGTTGCGGGCGATGAGTTGTTCGGTGACCGCGTCGACGGCTGTCGTCGGGTCGTGCAGGACGAGGACGTCGGTGTCGGCGGCCAACGCGCGGGCCAGGGACAGTCGTTGGCGCTGTCCTCCTGAGAGGTTCGCGCCTCGGTCGCGGACCCCGTGGTCGAGGCCCTCGCGGTGCAGGGCGACGACATCGGTCAGCAGGGACGCCTCGACGGCCTCGGGGACCGACCGGCTGGTGCCGGACGGGTCGATGTTCGTACGGAGGGTGCCCGCGAAGATCTCCCCGTCGTAGGGGTTCACCAGCATGTGCTCCCGCACCGCCTCGACCGACAGCTCCGCGAGCTCCTGCCCGCCGACCCGCACCGATCCCTCGTACGCCTCGGGCGGGACGTTCACCGACAGGACCGACGCGAGGTCGGCCGCCGAGCGGGGCTGGTAGACGGCGATCGCCACGAACTCCCCGGCCGGCACCTGGAACTTCACGTCGCGCAGGGTCCCGTACCGGACACAGTCGATCTCCAGGGATCCGCCCTCGGACGGGCGCTCAGGGCCCGGTGTCGTCACCGGCGGCGCGGTCAGGACCAGCGCCATCCGCTCGGCGGACGCGCGGGCGATCATCACGTACTTGGGCATCTCCGAGAACAGTTTGAGGGGTTCCATGATGAACTGCGCCAGGCCCACGGCCATGACCAGTTCACCGATGGTGATCTCGCCACCGAACGCGAGCCAGCCGGCCGTGAGGGTCACGGCGGCGGCGAGGACCGCGTTGAGGGCCAGCGCGGTGCCCGCGTAGACGCCGTTCACCTTGGCGACGGTGATCGCCTGGTGCTTGGCCTCCGTGCTGACTCTCCGGTAGGACCGGAACGCCGCGTGGTTGCCGCCGAAGCCGTGCAGCGGGCGGAGGCCGATGATCAGGTCGGCGACCTTCGCGCCGGCCCGCGCGACCCGGGCCTGCTGTTCCTGGGTGCTGGCGCCGATCCGCTTGGACATCACGCTCAGGACGGACAGGATCGCGACGGTTCCCACGATCACCAGCAGCCCGAGCCGGATGTCCGCCAGGCCCAGCGCGACCGCCGCGACCACCACCGCGACCAGCGAGCTGATCAGCAGCGGCACCACCTCGATGATGTCGGCGGTCTGGTCGGCGTCCTCGGTGGCGATGGTCAGGATCTCGCCGGACTTGAGGTCGACGTCCCTGGCCACCGGCTGGAGTCCGCAGGCCGCGACCCGCACCCGCCAGCGGTGTGCCTCGGTCGTGTTGGCCTTCTGCAGGACGCGCATCCCGAACCGCCACGACAGCGACACGGTCGTGATGATCACGGCCAGCGCGCCGATCGACAGGCCGAGCGCGCCGAGGCTCCGGTCGCCCTGCATCGTGTGTTCGACGATGAGGCCGAGCGCGATGGGAAAGGCCGTCTCGCCTGCCTGGTACAGGCCCATGAGGACGGTGCCCCAGACCATGGCGCCGATGTTGCGGCGCAGAGCGGTACGGAGGATGTCGGACCCCGGTCGGGGCCGCTGTGTGTCAGGAGTTGTCATCGAGATGGTGGGCAATCGCTTCCGGGGTTCGCAGGGTCAACAGGTCTCGGATGGTGATCACAGGACCGTACTCCCGGCGGAGCATCCCGATCAGCCGTACCGCCAGCATGGAGTGCCCTCCGAGGGACACGAAGTCGCTCACCGCGCTCACCTCGTCGTCGTCCAGGTCCAGTGCCTCGGCGAAGAACTCGCACACCGTGGTCTCGGTCTCGGTCTCCGGTCCGCGCTCCCCCGCCGTGGTCAGCGCACCCAGCGGCTTGGCCTCGGGCAGCGCCTTGGTGTCAGCCTTCCCGTTCACCGTCAGGGGGATGCTGTCGACCTCGGCGTAGTGCGTCGGGCGCAGGAAGTCCGGGAGTCCGGCGCCCACTTCGGCGGCGACGGCCGCCAGGTCGGAGCCGTCGAGCACGAGGTAGGCGGCCAGCCGGTACGCCCCGTCGACCTGCGGGTCGGGCTGGGCGACCGCGGCGACGAACCGCACCGCCGGGTGGGCCGCGAACAGGGCCTCGACCTCACCCAGTTCGACCCGGTGTCCGCGGATCTTGACCTGCTGGTCGGTGCGGCCCAGGTACATCAGGTTGCCGTCGGACCGCCGGACCACCAGGTCACCGGTGCGGTACATGCGCTCGCCGGGTTCGCCGAACGGGCAGGCGACGAAGCGGTGCGCGGTCTGGGCGGGCTGCCCGAGATAGCCGCGCGCGATGCCGATGCCGGACACGTACAGCTCACCGGGGACTCCGTCCGGAAGCGGGCGCAGCCACGGGTCCAGTACGTACACGTCGGTGTTGTCGATCGCCACGCCCACCACCGGGTCCTGGCACTCGAAGGTGCCGACGCCGAGGGTGTTGATGGTGTACTCGGTGGGCCCGTACAGGTTGTAGCCGACCGTCCCCTCGGTCTCGGCGAGCCGCTGCCACAGCGTCGGGGTGACGGCCTCGCCGCCCAGCAGCACGAGCGCCGGCCGACGTGCCGGGTTCTCCAACAGTCCTTCCGCGACCAGTTGTTGTGCGTAGGTCGGGGTCACGTTGATGACGTCGATGCCGAAATCGAGGCAGTACTCGACGAGTCGGGGCGCGTCGCGGCGCAACTCCTCGTCGCAGATGTGCACTTCATGCCCGTCGGCGAGCCACAGCAGCTCCTCCCACGACATGTCGAAGGCGAACGACACGGTGTGCGCGATCCGGAAGACCCGGTGGTCGTGCTCGGCCAACACCGGCTCGAAGATGCGGCGCTGATGGTTGATCAGCATGTTGGTGAGCCCGGCGTACTCGGTCACCACGCCCTTGGGCTTCCCGGTCGAACCGGAGGTGTAGATCGTGTACGCGGGGTGCCGCAGGCGGTCCGGGTCGTCCGGCGCGAACGTCACGAACGGCTCGGCCTCCGGCAGGGGTCGGTCCAGCTCGATCAGGTCGCCGGTCAGCCGGGGCGAGACGGCGCTCACGGTGAGGATCACGTCCGGGCGGGCGTCCTCGACGATCGCGGCGATCCGCTCGTCCGGGTGGTCCAGTTCCAGCGGTACGTACGCGGCGCCGACGCGCAGCACGGCGAACAACGCCACGATCGAGTCGAGGGAGCGCGGGATCGCGAGCCCCACGTTCGTCTCCGTGCCGATGCCACGCCGGGCCAGCACACCCGCCACCGCCCGGCTGCGGTCCCGCAGTTGGGCGAAGGTCATGGTCGAGCCGTGGGCGACGAGCGCCACCCGCTCCGGGTCGCGGTCCGCCGCCCGGTCGAACCGGTCGACCACGGTGTCCGTTCCGACGGCCGTGCGCTCAGCCGACTCGGGCTCGGCCCCCAGACCCGGCAACGCGCCGACCGGTCCGGTCGACCGGGCCAGGTCCTCGAGCACGCGCAGATAGTCGTCGAGGAGACGGCGGGCGTTGTCGGAGTCGCCGTAGCGGTGCTCCAGCTTGACCGTGAGCCGGTCTCCGGGCGTGACGACCCAGGTGAACGGATAGTGGGTGGAGTCGTCGGCCTTCACCGAGGTGATGCCGTGCCTGGCGTTCATCTCGGCGAACGCGTCCATGTCCAGGAAGTTCTGGAGCACGAACAGGTTGTCGAACAGGGTGTCGTGCCCGCTGGCCCGCTGGATCTCGCCGAGGCCGAGGTGCTCGTGCTCCATCGCCTCGACCCTGGCCGTCTGCACGGCCGACAGATACTCGCGGACCGTGTCGTCCGGCCGTGCCCGCGTCCACATGGGCACGGTGTTGAGCAGCACGCCGACGATGTCGGACAGCCCCTCGCCCTCGCGGCCGGAGACGGTCACGCCGAACACGGCGTCACTGCGGCCCGTATGGGCGCCGAGCAGGAGGCCGAAGGCGCCGGTCAGCACCGAGTTCAGCGTGACGCCGTGCGTCCTGGCCGCTTCCCGCAGCAGTTCCGACTGCTCCTCGGACATCTGGTGCACGAGCGCCTGCGGCAGGTCGTCGGAGAGGGCCGGCGCCGGTCCGGCGAGCAGTGTCGGGCCCGCGAGGCCTGCCAGGTGCTCGGCCCAGAAGCGTTCCGAAACGGCGGGGTCCTTGGCGTCGAGCGCCCGGGCGTAGTCCTCGAAGCTCGGCGTGGCCGGAGCCGCGTCCAGTGGCTCGCCCGCGACGACGGCCTGATAGGCGTCGAACAGGTCCCGCAGCATGATCTCGCGGGACCAGCCGTCCCACAGCAGGAGGTGGTAGCTCAGCAGCAGGCCGTCGCGGCCGTCGGGCAGCCGCACCACCGTCAGCCGGATCAGCGGCGGCTCACCCGGGTCGAACCCCGTGTCCCGATCCCGGGCGCGCAGGGCCTCGACCTCGGCATCCGTCGCCAGCTCGACCGTACGTACGCCGACCCGCCGGCCCGCCTTGAGGACCTGGACCGGGTTTCCGTCGTCGTCGGTGGAGAAGCCGGCGCCCACGATCGGGTGGCGCCCGATCACGTACGCCATCGCCTCGGCCAGGGCGTCGGTGTCCAGCCGCCGGTCGAAGGTGAACCAGCTCTGCGCGACGTAGTGTCCGGCCGAGCCCGCCATCTGGGCCTGGAAGAACAGGCCCCGCTGGAGCGGGGTGACCGGTGCCGTGCGCTCGGCCGTCTCGGAGGCGTCCGCGATGTGCTTCAACGCGCCGAGCCAGTGCTCGGTGATCTCGTCGGGAACGCCCTCGGCGAGGGTGAACTCCGCGCGCAGGCTCCCGGTGCCCTCGTCGACCCAGGCGTTGACCTCGACGGCGTACGGGCTGCCCTGATCGCCGCCGGTGATGTGCAGCGCCTGGGACTCGCTGCCCCGGCCGAGGTAGTTGAACAGCACCTGCGGGCGGGCGGTGAGGAGCGGTGCGGTCTGCGGGTTGAGGTACCTGAGCCCGCCGTAGGCGACGTGTCCGCACTCGTCCGGCTGGCGTTCGGCGACCTCGCGAGCCGCCGCGACCGGGTCGGTGTGCGCCGTGAGCCGCACGGGCGCGATGGAGGTGAACCAGCCGACCGTACGGGTGTAGTCGTGGTGTTCGAGGGCCGGGACCCGGCCGTGCCGCTCCAGCTCGACCGCCAGGTCGGTGGGTGACGGCTGGACGCCGGTCAGCGCGGTGCGCAGGGCGCCGCACAGCAGCTCGGTGAGACCGACGCCGAGTGCGGCGGGCGCGGTACGTGTCACGCGGTCGCTCACGTCGGGCGCGAGTACGACCGTGATCTCGCGCAACCTCTCGACCGCGGGCAGCAGTTCGGGCGCCTGGAGCGTGGTGACCCAGCGCCCGAGGCCGTCGATCGCCGAGGTGGCCTGGAGCGTCAGGGCTTCGGCGTACTCGGCGTAGGACGTGGTCGGCGGTGCCAGGGGCGCCCCGCTCAAGGCGGCGGCCAGGTCGTCGAGGACGATCAGCCAGGACACCGAGTCGACGGCGAGGTGGTGCACGGTGACGACCAGGGTCCGGCTCGCCGCCAGCCACGTGAACGCGATGACGTCCCCGGACTCGGGATCGAGCCGTCCGGCGGCTTCGTTCGCCGCGGTCGTCGCGTCGGTCGCGGCCGTCTCCACGACGGTGACCTCGCGGGCGGGTTCGGTGCGCAGGGCCCACACCCCGTGCTCGGCGCGCAGCCGCAGGCGGAGGGCCGGGTGTGCGGCCACGACGGCGTTCGCGGCGCGCTCGACATCGGCGAAACCAGTGCCCTCGGGGGCCACGAGCGTCCTCGCCTGGGCGAACCGGGCGAGCGATCCGCCCAGTTCGCGCTGGCGCAGGATGATCGGCGTCGGCGTCAGCGGGCCGTCCTCGCGGCGGGCGGGTGCCGGGTCCGTCGGCGTGGCCTGCGGGGTGCGCGTGCCCACGTGCTCGGCGAGCGCGCGCGGTGTCCTGAACAGGAACACGTCCCGTGGCGCGATCGGCAGGCCCAGCGCCCTCGCCCGGTTGATCACGGTGATGGCGACGATGCTGTCGCCCCCGGCCATGAAGAAGTCGGTGTCGGCATCCACGGTGCCCGCGGCGGAGCCGGGCAGGGTTTCCGCGAAGATGCCGACCAGCTCGGCGAGCGTGGAATCGCTGACGCGTTCCGCAGGAAGGGTCGCAACAGGGGCGTATCCGTCTGCGAGTCCGTCAGGGCTGGTCACCGCGTGCCCCGCACCCCGGAGGGGCGTACCCGCCCGCTCGATCAGAGCCTTGCGGTCCAGCTTGCCGTTGACCGTCAGTGGCAAGGCGTCGACCGACAGCACCCGCCCGGGCACCATGTGCACGGGCAGCTTCGTGGACAGGAGGCCGGTGAGGTCGCCGGGCACGGAACCCACCACGTGTGCGACCAGGTGGTCGCCGCTGTCCGCCACGGTGACGGCCACGTCGACCACACCGTCGAGTTCCCGGATCGCGGACTCGACCTCGCCCAACTCGATCCGGAAGCCCTTGAGTTGGACCTGGTCGTCGGCGCGGCCCGCGAACTCCAGCTCGCCGTCGAGCGTGCGCCGGGCGAGGTCGCCCGTGTGGTACATCCGGGAGCCGTCGTCGGCGAACGGGTTCGCCACGAACCGGCCCGCGGTGAGCCCCGGCCTGCCCAGGTAGCCGAGGGACACCTGGTCGCCGACCACGTAGATGGCGCCGACCCGGCCCGGCGGCACCGGCCGGAGCCGGTCGTCGAGCAGATAGGTGGTCAGGCCGGGAATCGGACCGCCGATGGGGCTGACGTCGTCGCCGAGGCCGAAGTCCTCGTCGGTCAGCACCCGGTGGGTGACGTGGACCGTGGTCTCGGTGATGCCGTACATGTTGACCAGCTCGGGCGAACCGGTGCCGTGCCTCTCGACCCAGCCGCGCAGCCGCCCGAGGTCCAGCGCCTCGCCACCGAAGACGATCCGGCGCAGTGCGGTGACGGGCTCTCCGGCGTGCCGGTCGGCCTCGATGAACTGGTAGAACGCTGACGGGGTCTGGTTGAGCACTGTGACTCCGCGCTCGCGGACCAGCCGGTGGAAGTCGACCGGGGAACGGGTCAGCCCGTACTCGGGCACCAGCAGCTCACCGCCGTGCGCCAGCGCCCCCCACAGCTCCCAGACCGCGAAGTCGAAGGAGAAGGAGTGGAACTGGACCCACACGTCGGACGGACCGAAGTCCATGTCGGGCCGGGTGTTCGCGAGCAGCGTCACCACGCTGGAGTGCGGGACGACGACACCCTTGGGCCGGCCGGTCGATCCGGACGTGTAGATCACGTACGCGGGGTCGCGCCAACTGACCGCCGGACCGGGCTCGTTGGGGGCCGTCGCCTGCCCAGCTCCCGGTGCCTGCCCGCTTCCCTGCGCCTGCCCATCGCCCCACGCCTGGGCATCTGCCCGCGGCGGCTCGTCCCCCTGTACGAACACGCGGGCCGACACGCCTGCCCGGGCCAGCAGCTCCGTGAAGCGTTCCCGCTGCTCACGCTCCACGAGGACGACCTGCGGAGCGGAGTCGGCGAGGATGTACTCCAGCCGTTCGTCCGGGTACGCCAGGTCCAGCGGCACGTAGGCACCGCCCGCGCCGACGATCGCGACCAGGGCGACGACCTGCTCAAGAGAACGCGGGACGGCGACGGCGACCCGCTTGCCCGGGCCGACCCCGGACGCACGCAGCACCGAGGCCAACTCGTCCTTCGCGTCCGACAGTTCGCCGTAAGTCAGTGACCTGGTGCCGCCGTCGAGACCGCACTGGGTGACGGCGGTGGCGGCCGGGTCCCGGCGCGCGGCGGCGTCGAAGAGTCCGCCCAGGGTGGTCGGAGTGATGTGTGCGGGACGTCGGCCGTCCTCGGGCGCCAGGTCCTCGACCAGGGCGTCGGGCCGGGTGAGCAGGTCGGTGAGGGTCCGGGTGAACGTACGCAGGATCTCCTGGGCGCGAGCCTCCCGCAGCAGTTCGCCGTCGTAGATCAGGTTGAAGCGCGGACGGCCGTCGAGTGCGCGCTCCACCACCAGGGTCAACGGGTAGTGCGGGGCGCCCTCGTTCACGATGTCGGTGATGACCAGGTCGTCGTCGGGCCCTCGCAGCGCGTCCACGTCGGTCGCGACGTCGAAGACCACCAGGGTGTCGAAGAGGGAGCCTGTGCCGGCCTGGCGGCCGATCCTCGCCAGCGAGACATGCTGGTGCGGCAGTACCGCGCTCTGGTGTTCCCGTACGGAGGCGAGCAGGTCGCGGGCCGTGGTGGTTCCGGCCCAACGGGCGCGTACGGGGATCGTGTTGATGAACAGACCCACCATGTTCTCGATGCCGGGCACCTCCGCGTCGCGCCCGGACACCGTGGAGCCGAACACGACGTCCTTGCCGTGCAGGATGCCGCCCAGCGTCACGGCCCAGGCGCTGTGCACGGCCGCACTCAGCGGCACCCCGGCGGACCGGACGGCCGCGTCGATGTCGTCCGTCGGCTCCACCGCGGTGTCGTCGAACTGGTCCGACGGAGTGTGCCCCTCAGCAACGAGGGAGGGGCCGGGCAGCTCGGCGAGCTGCTCCTGCCAGACGCGGTCGCTCTCGTCGGCGTCGCGTCCGGCGAGCCAGCGCACGTAGTCGGGGAAGCCGCCGATCGCGTACACGGTCCCCGGCGCGTGGTACTCGGCCAGCAGCGCGCGGAGCATCGGCGGCACCGACCAGCCGTCGGCGATGATGTGGTGCACGGTCTGCACCAGGACGCTGCGGCCGGAGCCCGCGCGGACGAGCGTGTACCGCATCAGTGGTCCTGTGGCCAGGTCGAATCCGGCGCGGCGGTCGCGTTCCGCGTGGTCGCGTATCTCGTCGTCGGTGATGCCGGGGCGGTCCAGCGTGGTGAAGGGCGCCTCCGCGCCGCTGTCCAGTACGGAGACCACGCGGCCGTCGGCGAGGGCCACGAACCGTGCGGCCAGGTTCGGGTAGAGGGTGAGCAGGCGGGTGGCCGCGGCGGCGAGCCGGTCGGCGTCCACCTCGCCGTCCAGCGTGAGCAGTTGCTGCTCGACGTAGCTGCCCGCGGAGTCGTCGTCGAAGACCGAGTGGAAGTACAGGCCTTCCTGCAGCGGGGTCAGCGGCAGGATGTCCCGCAGCTCCGGGCCGTCCAGGGTGTCGACGTCGGCCTGTGTCAGGGGCACCAGGGGGAAGTCGCTGGGGGTGTGGCCGCCCTGGTCGAGCGCGGCCAGTCCGGCCAGGGCCAGCCGGAAGTACTCGCCGAGCGTCGTGATGTCCTCGTCGGTGAACATCCCGTCGGGCCAGGAGATGGTGGTGACCAGTTCGTACTCGCCGGTCGAGGTGGCGGGTTCGGCGATCGCGTTGAACTCCAGGGCGCGCGGCAGGCGCATCCTCGGGTCGCGCTTCTCGCCCAACTGGCCTGTGGTGCCCGCGAGTTGCCAGTCGCCGGACGAGCCCGCGTCGAAGCGGCCCAGGTAGTTGAACAGCACCTGGGGTGCGGGCGCGTCGAACTCGCTCTGGGCGAGGTAGCGCAGGGCGCCGTAGGAGACGCCGTTGTCCGGCACCCGGGCGAGGTCCTCCTTGACCGCCTTGAGTGCGGCGGCCAGGTACTCGGGTGCGGTGAGGTCGCTCGCCGCGCCGGGGTCCACGGTCACCGGGAACAGCGTGGTGAACCAGCCCACGGTCCGGGACAGTTCGGGTTCGAAGCCGGCGGTGCCCGCCACGAACTGCCCTTCGCGGCCGTGGCCTTCGAGTTCGATGTGCGCGAACGTCTGGTCCTGACCGAGGTCGCGGCGCCATCGGGCGAGGGTGACGGCGAGTGCCGTCAGCAGTACGTCGTTGACGCCCGCGTGGAATTTCGCGGGGATCTCGCCGAGCAGCGCGGCCGTGACCTCGGGGCCGACGGAGACGGTCCGGAGCCGTTCGCCCGCGACGGTGTCGGCCTCGGACAGCGCGCGCCTGCCCACCGGTTCGTCCGCTCCCGGCAAGGGGCGCCGGAAGTAGGCGCTGTCCGCGTCGAAGGCGGCGCGGTCCAGCAACTGTGTCCAGCGGCGGAACGACGTGCCCACCGGAGGCAGGTCGATCGGCGCGCCCGAGGAGAACTGGCGCCATGCCGTGGCCAGGTCCTCCATCAGGACCCGCCAGGACACGCCGTCGATCACCACATGGTGGGCGACCAGGACGAGTTGGCGTGCCTCGCGGCGCCACACGGCACGCAGCATCGCGCCATTCGCCGGGTCGAGACCGTCGGTGGCGAGGGCGACGCACTCGTCGAGCGGCCGGTCGCTCTCCTGCCACCCCGGGGCGGCCTGGTCGGCCTCCGGTATCTCGAAGCTCCAGTGGTCGCCACGCACCAGTTGGGCGCGCAGCATGTCGTGTCGGCCGACCAGGGCGGCGAGGATCTCGTCGAGAGCGTCGGCGGTCAGGTCCGCCGGGGTGTTCAGCACGACCGACTGGACGAAGCCGTCGATCGCGTCCGTGGTCTCGCCGAGCCACTGCACGATGGGCGAGCCCACGACGGCGCCGGTCGCGACGTCACCGTGGTCCACGGTGGAGACGTCCTCACGGCTCGCCACCGCCGCCAGTGCTCCCACCAGGGTGTGGGTGAAGATCTGCCGTGTCGTGACGTAGAGGCCCGCGTCGCGCAACGCGCTGAGCAGCGAGATCGCCAGGATGCTGTCTCCGCCGAGCTGGAAGAAGTCCTGGTCGACACCGACCTCGTCGAGCTGCAGCAGCGTCGCGATCGCCGCGCAGACCGCGCGCTCGTTCTCGGTGGTGGGCGGGACGATCGAGCCTGTCCCGACGGCGGGTTCGGGCAGCGCGTTCCGGTCGAGCTTGCCGTTCGCGGTGAGCGGGAACTCCTTCATCACGACGACATGGGCGGGCACCATGTACTCGACCATGTGCTCGGTGGCCCACGCCTTGACCTCGTCCGCCCGCAGGGTCTCGCTCCCGGCGGCCGGGATCACGTACCCCACGAGGTAGGTGCCGCCCGCCGCGTTCTTCTTCGCGACGACGCAGGTGTGCCGTACGCCGGGGTGTTCGGCGAGACCGACCTCGACGTCCTCGATCTCCAGCCGCATACCGCGGATCTTGATCTGGTTGTCGGCACGGCCGAGGAAGTCCAGCGAACCGTCCGGGGCGAACCTCGCGAGGTCACCGGTCCGGTACAGCCGGGACCCGTCCGCGGCAAAGGGGTTCGCCACGAACCGGGACGCCGTCAGGCCGGGCGCGTTGACGTAGCCGCGCCCCAACAGGAAGCCGCCCACGTACAGTTCGCCGCCGACGCCGACCGGGACCGGGCGCAGTTCGTCGTCCAGCACGTACAGCTGGGTGTTGGGGTTGGCCTTGCCGATCGACGTCGACAGGCGTTCCGCCTCGCCCCGGTAGATGACGTGCGAGACGCCGATCGTCGTCTCGGCCGGGCCGTAGCCGTGGTACATGGGGATGTCGAGCCGGGTGCGGAACCGCTCGTACAGCTCGGGGGTCAGCACCTCGCCGCCGCACCACACGTGCCGCAGGCTGTCCAGGTCTCCGGAGTCGCCGGCGATCTCGAGGAGTACGTCCAGCATGGACGAGACCAAGTAGGTGAAGGTGACGCGGTGTTCGGCGATGACGCTCAGCAGGTGGTGCGGGTCGCGTTCGCCGCCGGGCCGCAGGACCACCAGCCGGCCGCCGCTGACCAGCGGCAGGAAGATCTCGTTGATGGAGATGTCGAAGGACAGCGGCGCCTTGAACAGTGACGCGTCGTCGTGGCCGAAGCCGAGGATCTCGTCGACCTGCCACAACAGGCGCTCGCTGATGGCTTCGTGACGGATCATCGCGCCCTTGGGCCGCCCGGTCGAACCGGACGTGAAGATCACGTACGCCAGGGCGTCGCCGTCGACGGCGATGCCGGTCCCGTCGGTGGGGTGGGAGCCGAACTTCCAGTCGCCGAGGTCGACGGCCACGGCGTCGGGTTCGCCCGGGGCCTGCTCGCCGGAGTCGTTGAGCTGCAGTACGACCCGGGCGTCCTCGATGACGACGGCTCGGCGTGCGGCGGGCCACTGCGGATCGAGCGGGACGAACGCGCACCCGGCCTGGAGGACGCCGAGCAGCCCGATCACCATGTCGGCGGAGCGGCCCAGCGAGATGCCGACGACCTGTTCGGCGGTGAGTCCGCGCTCGATGAGGTGGTGGGCCAACTGGCTGGACAGTTCGGCCGCCTGACGGTACGTCAGGGATCGGTGCTCGTCGACGATGGCAACGGCGTCAGGACGGGTACGCGCCTGCTCGCGGAACATCTCCACCATGGTCGGGCGGACCCGGTCGGCCTCGGTGTCGTTCCACTCGGCCAGTGCCTCTATCCGCGCCGCCACGCCGGACGGGCCGATGGTGCCGACGGGCCGGTCCGGGAAGTCGGCCAGGTCGTCCAGCGCGAGCTGCGCGTCGGACTGCATGGCGCCCGCCGGGACGGCGATGCTCCAGCCGCCCTCGTGGGCTTCCCAACTGCCGGACTCCGCACCGCCGGGCGCGTCCCCGCCGTTGTCGACCCACGCGAGCACGTCGGCGAACAGCGTGCCGAGGGTGAGGTCGATGCCGTCGGGACTCTGTCCCGTGGCCCAGTACGACAGCCCGATGGCGCATGCCTCGACGATGGTCCGGTCGGAGAAGTCGCCGGTCCGCCTGCGTACGTCGGCAAGGCGCGTGGGAGAAAGCAGTACGAGACGAGCGCTCGGTTCCATCATCGAAGACTCAGCGTCCCTTCCAGGTAATGAAAGTTAGCCTAACCTAAATTAGGTTTACCTAACTGCCTTCGCGCCAGGCCCGCCACAGTCGTGCGTAGCGGCCGCCCAGAGCCACCAACTCCTCGTGAGTTCCCTGCTCAACGACGCGTCCCGCGTCCAGCACGGCGATGCGGTCCGCCGCCATCGCCTGGGTCAGCCGGTGCGCCACGAACAGCGTGGTCCGGCCCGCACACGCGGCCAGCACGGCCCGCTCCAGCTCGGCGGCGCCCTCACTGCCCGCCTCCGCGGTCGACTCGTCGAGCACGACCACCGGTGCCCGGCCCAACACGAGGCGGGCCAGGGCGATCTGGGCCACCTTGGTGACGTCCAGTCGCTCGCCGCCCTCGCCGACCAGGGTGTTCAGCCCCTCGGGCAGCGCGTCGACCCATCCACCGGCGCCGACCGTGCGCAACGCGTCCATCAGCTCGGCGTCGGTCGCCTCCGGCGCGGCCAGCCGCAGGTCGTCGGCGAGCGGACCGGAGAACACATGTGTCTCCTGCGTCAGGATGCTCACCAGGGCCCGCGCCCCGGCCTCGTCCAGACCGGCGAGGTCGGTCGACCCGACACGCACCGATCCGGCCTGCGGTGTCCCTATGCCGGCGATCAGCGCGGCCAGGGTCGACTTGCCCGCGCCCGTCGCCCCCACCAGCGCGAGCGAACCGCCGGCCGGGATCGTCAGGGCGACATCCCTCAGGACCGGTTCCTCGGTGTCGGGATAGCTGAACGTCAGCCCCTCCACCGTCACTTGGTACGACACGGCATCCGCGGGCGCGACGGCCTCGTCGCCCACCAGCCGGTCCTCCGCGTCCTCCCCCAGCACCCCGACCAGCCGGGTCAGACTCGCGCCCGACTTCTGGGCCTCGTCGAAGGTGAACATGATGGCGCCCAGCGGGGTGAACAGCCGGTGGAACATCAGCGGCGCCGCCGACACCTCGCCCAGGCTGGCGGCATCGGCCTCCAACAGGGCGTACCCCACCACGAGGATCAGGACCAGGCCGATGAACTCGGCCCGGTTCTCCCGGCCGACGAACCGGCCGAAGAACCGGAACACCTCGATGCCGAGCTCACGCACCCGCCACGACTCGCTGGTGACCTTCTCGCGGACGGCACCCTCGAGGCGGTACGCCCTGACCGTGTCGATCCCGTTCAGGCCACTGATCAACGCCTGGGCGCGGTCGGCCTGGGCCACCCGCTGTTTCCGGTAGAGCGGGGCGGACCGCGGGAGATACCAGCGCAGGGCCAGCGCGTACGCGGGCAGTGCGCCGGCGCCCGCCAGGCCGAGCCGCCAGTCCAGGCCGAACATGCCGACCGTGGCGATGGCGACCAGTACTCCCGCCGAGAACACCGTGGGGATGGCCGTCCGGATGCCCTTGGAGATCACGGCGACGTCGTCCCCGACCCGGGACAGTACGTCTCCCCGGCCGACCTGCTCGATCCGTTCGCTCGGCATCCCGAGCACCGCCCGGACGGCCCCTTCGCGCAGCCGCGCGAGCAGATCCGCGCCCAGCCGCCCGATCAGATACGTCGAGACCGCGGTGGCCACCGCGCCGAACACCGCGGCGGCCACCATCAACACCCCGATCCTGACCAGGATCGAGCGGGACTCGCCCCCGACCACCCCGTCGACCACCCGGCCGAGCAGGAGCACCGGGAGTACCTGGAGCGCCGCCCCCACCACCGTGGTGAGCACGGTGGAGAGGGTCAGCCACGGCACCTCGCGGCAGTGTGCCGCTACCCAGCGGGTGGCCTCACCCCCGGTCGCCGTACGCAGAGTTGCCGGGGCGACGCGTGTGTCGGTAGTGCTCACACCACAACCAGATCGGGTCGGGGACGGGATCCGTTGACCGTCGACATCCTTAGCCGGCCGCCGACTTGACGAGCTCCTCGACCGCGTACGGCATGGACAGCAGGGTGCCCTGGGAGATGGCCGCGCCGATCGCCGGGCCCTCACTGTCCAGCAGGTACGTGACCTTGCCGTTCTTCACCGCGTCCAGGTTGGTGAACAGCTTGAACTTCTTGAGGGCGGCCGTGTCCGCCTTGTCGTTGATGACGAAGATGCGGTCGACGTCGACCAGGTCGATGCGCTCGGGCGACAGCGCGACGGAGAAGCTGCCGTCCGCGACCTTGTCGATCTCGGTCTGGTACTTGTAGCCGATGCCCGTCAGCAGCTGGCCGCGCACGTCGGTGGAGGTGAAGGGGTTGACCGCGTCCTTGTACCAGGACAGCGCGACGGCCTTCTGGTCCGCGAACTCCGGGTGTTCCTTCTTGGCGGTGTCGAGCTGGGCCTGGATGCCCTCGACCATCTTCTCGCCCTCGTCGGCCTTGCCGAGCGCCTTGGCGATCTGGAGCGCGTTGTCCTGCCACGGAGCGCTGAACGGCTCCTTCTCGGCCTTGGTACGGCCCACCGTCGGGGCGATCTGGGAGAGCTTGTCGTAGGCGGCCTTGTCGACCTCGGAGTAGACCGCGATGATCAGGTCCGGCCGCAGGGCCGCGATCTTCTCGTAGTTGGGGCCGGCGTCACCGTTCTTCATGATGACCTCGGGCTTGGCGTCGCCCCACTTGTCCTTCACCCAGGGCCACTGGGTGTTGATGTCGGGGCTCTGGCCCGCCGGGTTCGGGTACTGGTCGACCATGCCGACCGGCTTGATGCCGAACGCGAGGACGCTCTGGTCGTCCGTGTATCCGACGGTGACCACGCGCTTGGGGGCCTCGGCGACCTTCGTGGATCCGAACGCGTGCTCCACGGTGACCGGGAACGCACCGGACTTGGCAGCCGGGGCGCTGTCGTTCGACTCGTCCTTGGAGTCGGAACCACATCCCGCGAGAAGACCGACGCCGAGCGTCGCCGCGGAAACCGTCGCCGCCAATCGCCGCCAGGGCTTCATACGCGTCGTTCGAAGGAGGAACATCCCAGATCCCTTGCTTTAGCGCCATCCGCTGCACCCTGTCTTAGGGCAGGCAAACCTTATCCTGGCGAAGTGAGGTTAGCCTAGCCTAACTTCGTCATCTTTATGCGCATCTAGTCGAGTTGGACGTGAGCGCGGCCTATCGGCACGATGAGCGGCCTGTCGCCGACCGGGTCGTCGATCACCTTGGCGCGCAGTCCGAACGCCTCGTGGAGCAGTTCGGCGGTGATCACGTCACGCGGATGCCCCTGCGCCAGGATCGCCCCCTCCCTCATCACGACGAGGTTGTCGCTGTAGCGGGTGGCGAGGTTGAGGTCGTGCAGCACCATGACCACGGTGCAGCCCGACTCGTGCAGGTCGTCCACCAGGTCGAGCACGTCGATAGCGTGCGCCAGGTCGAGGTACGTGGTCGGCTCGTCGAGCAGCAGCAGGTCGGTGCCCTGGGCCAGGGTCATCGAGATCCAGACGCGCTGCCGCTGTCCGCCGGACAGCGAGTCGACGGGACGGTCGGCGAGGTCGGACACCCCGGTCATGGCCAGTGCGCGCTCCACGACGGCGACGTCGTCCGACGACCACTGCCGCAGCCAACTCTGGTGCGGATGGCGGCCCCTGGCGACCAGGTCGGACACCGTCAGCCCCTCCGGCGCCACCGGCGCCTGGGGCAGCAGGCCGAGCTTCTTGGCCACGTCCCTGGTCCTGAGCTTGACGATGTCGTCGCCGTCGAGCACGACTGTCCCGCTGGTCGGCTTGAGCAGCCGCGACAGGGTCCTCAACAGGGTCGACTTCCCACAGCCGTTGGGGCCGATGACCGTGGTGATGACCCCTGGCGGTATCGCCACGTCGAGCTCGTCGATGACGATCCGGCCGCCGTACCCGACCGTGACGCCCTTCGCTGCCAGCCGCGAGGTGTCACCGACCCCGGCCTCGACCTCGGCGATGTGCTGCGCGGCCACGAATCCCCCTCTGCCTACTTAGGTTTGCCTAACTCTTTGTACCAGTTATCTGAGATTCGCCCGCACCAGGAGATAGACGAGGAAGGGGCCGCCGATCGCCGCGGTGACCACACCGACCGGGAGACTGATCGGCAGTGCCGTACGTGCCACCAGGTCCGCGCCGATCAGGAGCAGCGCCCCGACCAGCCCCGAGGCCACCATCGGCGGCGTCGGACATCTCGCCAGCCGCATCGCCACCTGCGGCGCCACCAGCGCGACGAAGGGCACCGGGCCCGCCGCGCTCACCGCCGCGGCGGCCAGCAGTACCGCGCACAGCAGCAGGACGGCCCGGACCATCGAGTACCGGACGCCGAGGCCCGCGGCGATCTCGTCGCCGAAGTGCATCGGCTTGAACTGGAACGCGACACTCGCCACGACGACCAGGAGGACGAGCGTGCACCAGAGCGCTATCCGGACCTCGCCCCACGACCGGTTGTCCAGCGAACCGACCAGCCACGCCTGGGCCTTGGCCACGTCCCGGATGTCGGCGGTGACCAGCAGCCAGGTCGTGATCGCCTCCATCACCGCGCTCACCGAGATGCCGATGAGGATGAGCCGGAAGCCGTCGACCCCGCGCCGCCACGCCAGGAAGTACACCAGCAGACCCGTGCCGAGCCCGCCCAGGAGCGCCGCCGCGGACAGGCCCACGGAGCTGACGATCGCCGTCGCGGTCCCGCCCGACACCGTCACCAGGAACACCGAGACCGCGCTGGCGCCCCCGGTGACCCCCAGAATGTCCGGGCTGGCCAGCGGATTGCGCGCGATGGACTGGGTGATCGCACCGGACACCCCGAGCGCGATCCCCACGACGAGCCCGGCCAGGGCACGCGGCATCCGCAGGTCCATGATGACGAACTCGTCGACCCGTTCGCCCCGGCCGAGGATCGTGGCGATCACCCGGTTCAGGCCGATGGGGAAGTCCCCCACGCCGATGGAGACGCAGAACACCAGGAAGGTCGCCGCCGCCAGCAGCAGCGTGACGAACACGACCAACGGCCGCCACACGAACGACACCTGGCCGAGCCGCACGCCGGGCGCCACCGTCGGTTTCACATCGGTCCCGTTCATGCGTTCTTGAACTTTCCGCGCCACACCAGGACCGCGAAGAACGGGGCGCCCAGGAGGGCGACGAGGACACCCGCGTCCAACTCGCCCGGCCGCACCACCAGTCGCCCCACGATGTCGCAGACCAGCAGGACGATGGCGCCGAGCAGTCCCGCGTACGGCACCAGCCAGCGGTAGTCCGGACCGGTCAGGTACCGGGCCACATGGGCCACCATGAGCCCGAGAAAGGCGATGGGGCCGCATGCCGCCGTCGCCGCGCCCGCGAGCAGGGTGATGGCCAGGATGCCGACGGTCCGGCTCAGCGCGATGTTCACTCCGAGGCCCCGCGCCACGTCGTCGCCCAGGTTGAGCAGGTTGAGGGACGGCAGCATGGCCAGGGCCAGCACCAGCCCGACGGCGATGAACGCGGTCACCGGCCAGATGACGTCGAATCCGACGCCGGCCACGGAGCCGGCGTTCCAGAACCGCAGCGCGTTCAGCGACGCAAGGTCGGTGAGCGCGACCGCGGTGGTCATCGCCGCGAGGAACACCGTGATCCCCTGCCCGGCCAGTGCGAGCGTCAACGGATTGCCGGCGCCCCGGCCGATGCTCGCGAGGCCGAACACGACGACGCCGGCGACCGCCGCTCCCAGGAACGCGAACCAGACGTACTGGAACGGGTTGGAGAGCCCGAACACGGCGATCACCGACACCACGGCGAACGAGGCACCGGCGTTCACGCCCAACAGGCCCGTGTCCGCGATCGGGTTGCGCGTGTACCCCTGGATCAGCGCTCCGCCGACCCCCAGCGCGATGCCCGCCACGATCGCGAGCACCGTCCGGGGCACCCGCACGGTCCGCACGATGAGCCTGATCTCGGTGAGCCGCTGGTCGGAGTCCGGCGCCGCGAACAGCCCGTGCCACACCTCGGCGGGGCTCAACGAGCGCGCACCGACAGCCAACGACACCACCCCCGCGGCCACGAGGACCAACACCAGCATGCCCAAACCCAGCACCCGCCGCCGACGGGCGTCTGTGCCCCTGGGCGCGGGGCGCTCAACCGCAGTCGTGATGCCCATGCCGAAGTACGTTATCCCTATTGATCCACCGGAGAAACATGGCCTTGGCCGTTCACGCGGCGACCGTCCGGGCCTCGTCCGAGGGGGCCTTCACTCCCCGGGCGAGGAGCGAGTCCAGGATCTCCCCGACCCTGGTCGCGGTGTTGGACAGCAGGGACGACGTGATGCCGTGCGTGTGCTCCGTACCGCCCTGGAGGTAGATGCCGCAGCGCAGTTCGGGGTCCGTCACGATGCGGTAGTCGCGCTCGACGCGGACGCGGCCCTCGTCGTCGCGCAGGCAGTGGTCCGCGACCTCGCCGAGGAGTCCGAGGGGGTCGGCGGGGCTGTAGCCGGTGGCGAAGACTACGACGTCCGCGTCCAGGACGGTCTCCTCGCCGGTGACGAGGGAGGTCACGGTGGCACGGGCCGTGCCCGCGGTCTCCTCGACGTCGGTCAGCCGGGACACGTTGAGGAAGCGCAGCCGCTCGGTGCCGAGGACCTTCTCCTGGTACGTCTGCCGGTACAGGTCCTCGATCAGGTCGATGTCCACCACTGAGTAGTTGGTGTTGCCGTGGTAGTCCATCAGGCGCCGCTTGACGTTCTCGGGCGCGGCGAAGTACTCGTCGACCGCCGCGGGATCGAAGATCCGGTTGGCGAAGCTGCTGTCGTCGGCGGGGCTGTAGCCGTAGCGGGAGAAGACCGCGCAGACCTCGGCCTCGGGGAAGCGGCGGTGCAGGTAGGCGACGTTCTCCGCGGCGCTCTGACCGGCGCCCACGACGATGAACCGGGAGGGCGAGGTGCCCTCCAACCGGTCGACCTTCGCCAGCAGTTCGGAGTTGTGCCAGACCCGGTCGCCCGTCTCGACGCCCTCCGGCATGAGGGGACGCATTCCGGTGCCGAGGACCAGGTTGCGGGCCCGGTGGACCGCGAGACCCTCCGCCGACCGGACCGTCACCTCCAGGTGCTCCACGACTCCGTCACGGACGACGGGCGCGACGCCGACGACCTCGTGGCCGTAGGAGACCGCGTCCTCGACCTGGGCCGCGGCCCATTCCAGGTAGTCGTGGAACTCGACCCGCAGCGGGAAGAGGTTCTTGTGGTTGATGAAGTCGATCAGCCGGCCCTTGCTCTTCAGGTAGCAGAGGAAGCTGAACTCACTGGCCGGGTTCCGGAGCGTCACCAGGTCCTTGAGGAAGGACACCTGCATGGTCGCGTCGTCGATCAGCATGCCCCGGTGCCAGCCGAAGCACGGCTGCTGCTCGAAGAAGTGAGCGGTGATCGCCTCCTGCTCGCCGGCTCGGGCGTTGTGCTCGCCGAGTGCGATCGCCATGGCCACATTGGACGGTCCGAAACCGATGCCAATGAGGTCGTGGACCAGTGGTGCGTCATCAGGAAGAACCTGTGACATGTCACTCCCATCGTGCGGGGCAGTCGCCTGTCAGGCGGGGGAAGGTACGAAGTGCGAAAGGTGGGCATGCCAACGGGCCGAGCCCACCGGGAATTTAGGTTAGCCTAAGCTAATCTCATAAGACTGTCGACCGGACGAACCGGGCAATCAGGCACCGGCAGTCGCCAACTGGGGCACTACGCACCCCCGTTGCATACTAAGGTAAGCCTTGCTTTACTGACCCCGGTCCATCCCCTGCCTTCGAGGAGGAACCCCATGCGGGTCGTCATGTTCGGTTACCAGACCTGGGGGCACCGCACCCTGCAAGCCCTCCTGGACTCCGAACACGACGTGGTGCTGGTCGTGACCCACCCCAAGAGCGAGCACGCGTACGAGAAAATCTGGAGCGACTCCGTCGCCGACCTCGCCGAGGAGCACGGCGTCCCGGTGCTGATCCGCAACCGCCCTGACGACGACGAGCTGTTCGAGCGCCTCAAGGAGGCCGACCCGGACATCCTCGTGGCCAACAACTGGCGGACCTGGATCCCCCCGCGCATCTTCGACCTGCCGCGCCACGGCACGCTGAACGTCCACGACTCGCTGCTGCCGAAGTACGCCGGCTTCTCCCCGCTGATCTGGGCTCTGATCAACGGAGAGTCCGAAGTGGGCGTCACCGCGCACATGATGAACGACGAACTCGACGCGGGTGACATCGTCCGGCAGGAGGCCGTTCCGGTCGGGCCGACGGACACCGCCACCGACCTCTTCCACAAGACCGTCGACCTCATCGCCCCGGTCACCGTCGGCGCGCTCGACCTCATCGCCGCCGGGCAGACGGAGTTCACCAAGCAGGACCGGTCCCAGGCGAGCTTCTTCCACAAGCGGGCCGCCGAGGACATCCGCATCGACTGGGCCTGGCCGGCCGAGGACCTGGAGCGCCTGGTCCGCGCCCAGTCCGAGCCGTACCCCAGCGCCTTCACCTTCCACAAGGGCAAGCGACTCGAGGTCCTCGCCGCCGTGGTGTCCCAGGGCCGCTACGGCGGTACGCCCGGCCGCATCTTCTACCGCGAGGGCGAGGGCGTCGTGATCGTCGCCGGAGCCGACGCCCGCACGGGCCGCAACCACGGCCTGGCCATCACCCGCGTACGGACCGAGGACGGCCGCGAGCTGCCCGCGACGCAGTACTTCACCTCCATGGGCGGCTACCTCACCACCCGCCCCTGATACCCCGGCCCCAGCACGGTCCCGAGGGCCGGCCGGACGCCCCCGCCGTGCGGAACTTCCCGTCTCCGCACGGCGGGGGCGTTCCCTCTACGATTCGGGCCCGCCTCAGCCAAGGAAGCCGGCCGTTGGAGACCGCAAGGTGACAGGCAAGAGAGCGCGCCCAGCCCTTCTCGTGGCGCTGCTGGGTGTCGTCCTGGCCGTCCTCTGCCTGCTGTCGCTCGCGCTCGGCGCGGCCGACATCCCGCCGGACCAGGTGATCCGGGCCCTGTTCGGCGACGCACCGAGCCGTTTCGTGGACAACGTCGTCTGGACGGCGCGCGTACCGCGTACCGCCCTCGCGCTCGCCGCGGGCGCGGCCCTCGGGCTGGCCGGCGCGCTGATGCAGGCCCTGACCCGCAACCCGCTCGCCGACCCCGGGGTGCTCGGGGTCAGCGCCGGCGCCTCCTTCGCCATCGTGCTGGCCGTCGGCGTGCTCGGGATCAACTCCCTCTACGGATATGTGTGGTTCGCCTTCGCCGGAGCGCTGATCGCCACGGTGGCCGTCTATCTGCTGGGCGGTCTCGGGCGGTCCGGGATGACCCCGGTGAAACTGGCACTCGCGGGAATCGCCGTCACCTCGATGCTGTGGTCATTCACACAGGCCATCGTGCTCACCGACGTGGACGCGCTCAACAAGTTCCGCTTCTGGTCCGCGGGTTCGCTCGCGGACGCGGACAGCGGCATGGTGTGGCGGGTCCTGCCCTTCCTCGTCATCGGCGCGGTGCTGGCGCTGGCCTGCGCTCCGGCCCTCAACAGCCTGGCCCTCGGCGACGACGTCGCGGCCTCGCTCGGCCGGCGCCTCGGCCTGGTCCGGCTCGCGGGCGTCGCCGCGGTCACCCTGCTGACGGGGGCCTCGGTCGCGGTCATCGGCCCGGTCGTCTTCATCGGCCTGGTGGTCCCCCATGTCGCCCGCGTGCTCGCCCAGTCGGCGGGCATCGGCCCCGACCAGCGCTGGCTGCTCCCACTGTCCGCGGTCCTCGCCCCCAGTCTGCTGCTCACCGCCGACATCCTCGGACGCCTGGTGGCACGGCCCACGGAGATCCAGGCGGGCGTACTGGTCGCCTTCATCGGCGGCCCTTTCTTCATCGCCATGGTCCGCAGACGCAATCTGGCGGAGGTGTGAACGTGCCGAACCCGAAGCAGGCGCTCAACTCCCGCCCGGTTCCCGACGATTCACCCGGTGGCCCCCGCCTCCGCACCTACCGGCTGTCCCTGCCGCCCGTCTCCGGTGTCTTCCGCCCCCGGCTGGTCGCCCTGTGCGCGGTGCTCACCGCCGCCACCTTCCTGCTGTTCTGCTGGGGCCTGACGACCGGCGACTATCCCATCGACTTCACCGACGTCGTACGGGCCCTGGTGGGCTCAGGCGACCCCGGAACCGTCCTCGTGGTGCGGGAACTGCGGCTGCCGCGCGCCCTGGTCGGGCTGCTGGCAGGGGTCGCCTTCGGTGTCTCCGGCGCGCTGTTCCAGACCATGACCCGCAATCCGCTGGCCAGCCCCGACATGATCGGCCTCACCCAGGGCGCGGGCACCGCCGTGGTCGCGGGCATCGTGCTGGGCTGGGACGGCGGTCTCGGCACCCAGGCCCTCGGCCTGCTCGGCGCCCTGGCCTCGGCTCTGATCGTCTACGTGCTGGCCTGGCGGCGCGGCACCACCGGATACCGCATCATCCTGGTCGGCATCGGCGTGGCCTGGATCTGCACGAGCGCCACCGACTACCTGGTGGCCAGGGGCGGACGCTTCCAGGCACAGGCCGCCCTCGGCTGGCTGGTCGGCAACCTCAACGGCCGCACGTGGGACCAGGTCGGCCCGCTCGCCGTCGCGCTGGCGGTGCTGCTGCCGACGGCACTGCTGCTCGGCCGGCTGCTGCGCACCCTCCAACTCGGCGACGACGTGGCCACCGGCCTCGGTACGCGCGTACAGCCCGTCCGCCTCGCCATCCTGCTCGCCGGTGTCGGACTGATCGCGTTCGCCACCGCCTCCGCGGGTCCCGTCGCGTTCGTGGCGCTCGCCGCTCCGCAGATCGCCCAGCGGCTGGCCCGTACGTCCTGGCCGCCGACCGTCGCCTCGGGACTGACCGGGGCGCTGGTGGTCCTCGGCGGCGACCTCATCGCCCGTACGCTCGTCCCCGGCACGGAACTGCCGGTCGGAATCGTCACCGGAGTGCTCGGCGCACCGGTCCTGCTCTGGCTGCTCGCCCGCGCCAACCGCGCGGGATCAGGAGGTTGAACCCATGTCGGCTGAGCCCACGTCGGCTGATCCCCGGTCGGCCGCTCGCGTGCCGGCCCCCGACCCGGACCTGCGCGCGAGCGGTCTGCGGCTGGCCTACGACAACCGGCTGGTCGTCGACGGGCTCGACCTGGCCGTACCGCCGGGCCGGATCACGGCCGTCGTCGGCGCCAACGCCTGCGGCAAGTCCACCCTGTTGCGCGCCCTCGCCCGGCTGCTGGCGCCCAAGGAGGGAGCCGTCCACCTCGACGGCCGGGCCATCCGGTCGATACCGAGCAGGGAGCTGGCCCAGCGCCTCGGCATCCTGCCGCAGAGTCCACTCGCGCCGGAGGGACTGACCGTCATCGACCTGGTCAACCGCGGCCGTTCACCGCATCAGACCTGGTGGCGGCAGTGGTCGAAGGCCGACGAGCAGGCCGTGCGGCGGGCCCTGGACGCCACCGGCATGACGGACCTCGCGGACCGGCCCGTCGACGAGTTGTCCGGCGGCCAGCGCCAGCGCGCCTGGATCGCCATGGCGGTCGCCCAGGGCACCCCCGTACTGCTGCTGGACGAGCCGACGACGTATCTGGACCTGGCCCATCAGATCGACGTCCTGGACCTCATCACCGACCTCAACCGACGCGAGAACCGCACGGTCGTCATGGTGCTCCACGACCTCAACCAGGCCTGCCGGTACGCCGATCACGTCGTCGCGATGAAGTCCGGACGGATCGTCGCCGAAGGAAGCCCCGCGGAGGTCATCACCGCCGCCACCGTCGAGGACGTCTTCGACCTGACCTGCCAGATCACGACGGACCCGGTCAGCGGGACCCCGCTGGTGATCCCGATCGGCCGTCACCATGGAGCCCCGCCGCTCGAGACGGGTCCAAGCGCCCGATAGGGGCGCGGGGCTGTATCGATCCGCGACTCCGCCGCGGGGCGCGACCAGCCCCACACACAGCCGCAGCCGAACAACCCTGCCCCCAGCGGAGCGTCACGGCAGGATCGTCGTCCCCGTTCCGACGACACCGGCCAGCCCGTCGAGCAACGCGTGCGGCGCGCGCCCGTCGAGCACCCTGGCCGCTCCCACCCCGCCCCTGACGGCCCTGAGGCAGGCCTCCATCTTGGGCCCCATGCCGCCGTTCAACGTCGGCAGCAACCGCTCCAGTTCACCCGCGCCGATCCGGTCGACGATCCGGTCGCTCTCGGGCCAGTCGGCGTACAGCCCGGGAACATCGGTGAGGACGACCAGGATCCGCGTCCCCAGCGCCGCCGCCAACGCCCCTGCCGCCGTATCGGCGTTGACGTTGTAGACCTGCCCGTCCTCACCCCGGCCGACGGAGGAGACCACCGGGATGTGGCCGCTGTCGAGCAGGATGCGCACGACCGCGGTGTTCACCCGTGCCACGTCCCCGACGAGCCCGATGTCGACGGGCTCACCGGCCACTTCGGCGTACCGCTTGACGGCGGTGAGGGTGCGCCCGTCCTCGCCGCTGAGGCCGACGGCGTACGGGCCGTCTTCGTTGAGCAGGCCGACGAGTTCCTTCTGGACCTTGCCGGACAGCACCATGCGGACGACCTCCATGGTCTCCGGAGTGGTGACCCGGAGCCCGTTCAGGAAGGACGACTTGAGGCCCAGCCGGTCCAGGTGGGCGCCGATCTGCGGACCGCCGCCGTGCACGACGACCGGTCTGACTCCGGCCCGCCGCAGGGTGAGGACGTCCTGTGCGAAGGCCCGCCTGAGCGAGTCGTCGGTCATCGCGTGGCCGCCGTACTTGACGACGACCGTGTGTCCGCGCAGGGGTTCCAGCGCCGCGAGGCGGTCGGTGAGATCGGCCGCGGAGGACGTGATCTCGGAGGACGCGGCATCGAGGGAGGTGGCATCGAGGGAGGTGGCCGTTTCGGCCACGACGGCCCCGTTCACGGGCGTGCCGTAAGGTGGCCGCCCATGGTGCGCAAGCCGGCGGTCGCCACGGAGTCGTCCCAGATCTTCTCGTATACGTGGTCGCTCTTCGGGTGGGTCACGGCCGTGACCACCTCGTTGCCGGAGTCCAGCAGAGCCCGGAGCGTGTGGTGCCCCCTGGTCTGTTGGCCGAACATGGCGACCCGCATCGTCGATCCTCTCCTAGGACACACCATTGCAAGGTAAGGCTAACCTTATTTAACATCAGTGGCGCCTAGGGGAAGGAAAGTTGCGGTGAACGCACTGCATGACGAGCCGGACGCCATCCTTGACGTGCTCGGTATAGGTTTCGGGCCGTCAAATCTCGCACTGGCCATTGCGGTTGAGGAACACAACGCCCAAGTCGCTCCGGAGCACCGGATCCGCGCGGGATTCCTGGAGCGCCAGCCGTCGTTCGGCTGGCACCGGGGAATGCTCATCGAAGACGCCACGATGCAGGTGTCCTTTCTCAAGGACCTGGTCACCATGCGCAACCCGACCAGCGACTTCAGCTTCCTGTGTTTCCTGCGGGAGCGGGGCAGGATGGTGGACTTCCTCAACGCGAAGACGCTGTTCCCGTTGCGGATCGAGTTCCACGAGTACTTCGAGTGGGCCGCCGCCCGGGTCGCCCACCTCGTCGACTACTCCGACGAGGTCGTGTCGGTCGACCCGGTGACCGGACCCGACGGGGAGGTCCGCTGGCTGGACGTGGTCAGCCGCGTGCCCGGCGCCCCCGAGCGGACCATCACGCGCAGGGCCCGGAACATCTCGGTGGCCGTCGGCCTGGAGCCGCACCTGCCACCGGACACCGCGCTGTCCGACCGCATCTGGCACAACAGCCAACTCGTCCCGCGCGTACGCGAGTTGAACGAGTCCGGTACCCCGGTGGGCCGTGTCCTGGTGCTCGGCGCGGGCCAGAGCGCGGCCGAGGCCGTGGACTATCTGCACCAGTCCTTCCCCGAGTCGGAGATCTGCGCGATCTTCGCCAAGTACGGGTACACGCCCGCCGACGACAGCCCGTTCGCCAACCGGATCTTCGACCCGGAGGCGGTGGACGTCTACTTCCGCTCCAAACCGGAGGTGAAGCAGTCCCTGGTCGACTACCACCGCAGCACCAACTACTCGGTGGTCGACATGGATCTCATCGAGTCGCTGTACGCGACGATGTACCGCGAGAAGGTGCAGGGCCGTGAGCGGCTGCGCCTGCGGAACGTGTCCCGCATCCGGGACGTACGCAGTCTCGACGACCACCTCGAAGTCACCGTCGAGTATCTCCCCACCGGGGAACGGGAGGTGATCTCCGCGGACCTGCTCGTCCACGCGACCGGCTACCGCCCCAGGGATCTCGACACCCTCCTGGGCAGGACCGCGAAACTCTGCCTGCGGGACGACAAGGACGCGGTACGCGTTGGGCGCGATCACCGTGTCGAGCTCACGCCCGATGTCACGGCGGGCATCTATCTGCAGGGCGCGACCGAGCACACGCACGGACTGACCTCGACCCTGCTGTCCACCACGGCGGTCCGGTCCGGCGAGATCCTCGACTCCCTGCTCGCCCATCGAGCGGGCGACCTGGCGGACGGCCTCACCGCGCGAACCGGCTGAGAACACCCTCGACGGCCGAGTGGGACGGCACGGATCCACGTGCCGTCCCACCCGGCACGGCCACCGTCGGCTCCACGCCCGCCCACCGGGCAATACCCATTAACTTAAGGTAGCCTAACCTAACTTTTCTGCGTCCTAGTCCCGGAGGGAAACGGGTGGGTCCTTCAACTCCGTCGGGGCGGGACGTCCTGCGGGAATCGGTAAGAGGGCAGCGGCGGGACGTCGCCCTCGGCTCGCTCCTCGGCTCCGGGCATCAGCTGGGCGAGGCGCTGGTCCCGGTCCTGATCGGCGTGGTCATCGACCGGGCCGTCACCAAGTCCGACACCGGCGCCCTCGTCCTGTGGCTCGGCGTCCTCGCCGTGGTCTACGTAGGGCTGGCGCTGAGCTGGCGCTTCGGCGCCTGGTCCGGCGACCGCTCCGCCGTACGGGCCGAACACGCCCTGCGCATCGCCCTCGTACGACGGGTACTGCACCCCGGCGGCGGGGCCGAGGACGGCCGGCTGCCCGGCGCCCTCGCCAACATCGCCACCGAGGACGCCAAGCGGGTCGGCGCCGTCAACATGGCGGTCATGTACGGGATTTCGGCCCTGGTCGGCATCCTCACCACCGCCGTCGTCCTGCTGCGCACGTCGGTGACGCTCGGCCTGGTCGTCCTGCTCGGCACACCCGTGCTGCTCTGGCTCGGACATCTGCTGAGCAAGCCGCTGGAGTCCCGCAGCGAGACCGAGCAGGAGCGCGCGGCGCACGCCTCGGCCGTCGCCGCGGACCTGGTGGCCGGGCTGCGCATCCTCAAGGGCATCGGCGGCGAGTCGACGGCCATCGCCCGCTACCGCACCACCAGCCGCGACTCGTTGCAGGCCACCCTGAAAGCCGCTCGCGCGCAGGCCTTCCAGAGCGGCATGGTGCTCACCCTGACGGGCTGCCTGATCGCCGTCGTCGCCCTGGTCGGCGGGCGGCTGGCCGCGCAGGGCACCATCAGCCTGGGCCAGTTGGTGTCGGCGGTGGGGCTCGCGCTCTTCCTGCTCGGACCACTTCAGGTGCTCGCGTGGGTCAACGCCGGGCTCGCCCAGGGCCGCGCCTCGGCCACCCGGATCGCGGAGGTCCTGGCGACCCCGCACACCGTCACGGCCGGAGACCGGATCCTGGCCCAGCCGGTTCGCGGCGCGGTCCGGCTGACCGGCGTCAGCCACGGCGGCCTGCGCGAGGTGGACCTGGACATCGCGTCCGGCGAACTGCTGGGTGTGGTCGCGACCGACCCCGCGCACGCCACCGACCTGCTGCGCTGTCTGGCCCGGCGGGCCGACCCCGACACCGGCACGGTGGAGCTGGACGGCGTGCCGCTGCGGGACCTTGACCTGGCCGAGTTGCGTACGGCGATGCTGGTGGCCGAGCACGACGCGGACCTCTTCGCGGGCACGGTCCGCGACAACGTCACGGCCGTCGCCCCCGGCTCCGCCGACCCCGAGCCCGCCATGACCGCCGCCGGGGTGGCGCAGGTCGCCGAGACACTGCCCGACGGCGAGGACACGGCGGTCGGTGAACGCGGTCGCTCGCTCTCCGGCGGACAGCGCCAACGGGTCGCCCTGGCCCGTGCGTTGGCGGCCGACCGGCCCGTCCTGGTGGTCCACGATCCGACCACCGCGGTCGACGCGGTGACCGAGGCGGGCATCGCGTCCGGCATCCGGGAGATCCGCAAGGGCCGCACCACGGTCCTCGTGACGACGAGTCCCGCGCTGCTCTCCGTCACCGACCGGGTGGTGCTGCTCGACGACGGCCGGGTCACGGACACCGCCCCGCACGCCGACCTGATAGCCCGTCACGAGACCTACCGCGCGGCGGTGCTGGCATGAGCGACTCCCCCAGCACACCACCCACGGGCCCGACCGGCGCGGCCCCCGACGACGGCTCGGCGCGCGACTTCGGCTCGGAGCCCGCCGGCCGCGAGCTGCTGCCCACCGCGACGCCGGCCCGCACCCGTGCCGCGGTCCGCGAACTCGTCCGTCCACGCCGGGGCCTGGCGGTCGCCGGCTTCGCGACGATGATCGCGGCCACCGGTGTGGGCCTGCTGGTCCAGCCGCTGCTTGGCCGCATCGTGGACATCGTCGCCGACCACCGCCCGCCGGGCGACATCACCCTCCCGGTGGTCCTGCTGGTCCTGGTCGCCCTCGCTCAGGGCGCGGCCACCGCGCTGGGCCTGTCCCTCGTCTCCCGGCTCGGCGAGACCGTACTGGCGCGGCTGCGCGAACGGTTCGTGGAGAAGGCGCTGCGGCTGCCCCTGGAACAGGTCGAGAAGGCGGGCGCCGGAGACCTCACCGCGCGGGTCACCCGGGACGTCTCGGTGGTGGGCGAGGCGGTACGCGAAGCGCTGCCCGAACTGGCCCGCTCCGTGCTGGCCATCGCGCTGACCCTGGCCGCGATGGCGGCCCTGGACTGGCGGTTCTTCCTCGCCGCGCTCATCGCGGTGCCCGTCCAGGCCTCCACCGCGCGCTGGTACGTACGCAACGCCGTGCCGCTCTACGCCCGGCAGCGGATCGCCACCGGGTCCCAGCAACAGCAGCTCCTGGACACCATCGCGGGCGCCGGCACCGTACGGGCGTTCCGGCTGGAGGAGGAGCACACCGGGCGGGTGACCCGGCGGTCGTCGGCGGCGGTCGAACTGACGCTGCGTGGTGTGCGGCTGGTCCTGGACTTCTACAACCGGCTGCACATCGCCGAGTACGCGGGGCTCGCGGCCGTCCTCGTCACCGGGTTCCTGCTCGTGCGCGGCGGGTCGGTGTCCATCGGCACCGCGACGGCCGCCGCGCTCTACTTCCACAGCCTGTTCACGCCGGTCAACGCGGCGCTCGTCCTCCTCGACGACGCGCAGTCGGCGACCGCCGCGCTGGCCCGTCTCGTCGGGGTCGCCGACCAGCCGTCGCCCGAACCGGAGAAGCAGGCCCACGAGTCACGGCCCCGGACGGCGGAGGCGGGCGGCACGGTCACCGTGACGGGCATCCATCACGCGTACGAGCCGGGCCGCCCCGTCCTGCACGACGTGGGCCTCACACTCCGGGCGGGCGAGCGGGTGGCCCTGGTCGGTCCGAGCGGCGCGGGCAAGACCACCCTGGCCAAGCTCATCGCGGGCGTGCACCGTCCGACGGCCGGCTCGGTGCGGGTGACGACGAACGGCGCCGGGGAGTCCGGCGACGGGGTTCCGGTCGCACTGGTCACCCAGGAGACGCACGTCTTCGCCGGACCGCTCGCGGACGATCTGCGCCTGGCGCGGGCCGACGCCACCGACGACGAGCTGCGCAAGGCCCTGACAGCGGTGGACGCCCTCGACTGGGCCGAGGCACTGCCCGAGGGCCTGGACACGGTCGTCGGCGAGGGCGGCCACCGCCTCACCTCCGCGCAGGTCCAGCAACTCGCCCTGGCGCGGCTCGTGCTGGCCGATCCGCCAGTGGCCGTGCTGGACGAGGCGACAGCCGAGGCCGGCAGCACCGGTGCCCGCCTCCTGGAGCAGGCAGCCGACCGGGCGGTCGACGGCCGCACCGCGCTCGTCGTCGCCCACCGCCTCACCCAGGCCGCCACCGCGGACCGGATCGTCGTCATGGACGGCGGCCGGATCGTGGAGAGCGGCACCCACGACGAGCTGTGCGCCGCGGCCGGCATCTACGCCTCCCTGTGGGAGGCGTGGTCCGGCACCCGCACCACGGCCGACGAGACCCCCACGCACCACCGCCCTGACACCACCACCGTGAAGGACCACTGATGCCCGGCTCTTCCAGAAGAGGCATACGCCTCGTCGCGGCGCTCGCGTCGGCCCTCCTCCTCTTCACCACCGCCGCGGCCTGCGGCTCCGAGGACGACAGCTCCGAGGCGGGCTCCGACTCGTCCGCGTCCGCGAACAGTGCCTTCCCGGTGACCATCGCCCACAAGTACGGCGGCACCACCATCAAGTCCGAGCCGAAGCGGATCGTCACGGTCGGGCTGACCGACCAGGACCCCGTGCTCGCGCTGGGCAAGGTGCCCGTCGGCACCACCCGGTGGCTCGGCGACTACAAGGGCGCCATCGGCCCCTGGGCCGCCGACGAGCTGGGCGGCGCCGAGGCCCCGACCGTGCTGAAGGACACCGGCACGGGCCCGCAGACGGAGAAGGTCGCCGCGCTCCGGCCCGATCTGATCCTCGCGGTCTACAGCGGTCTGACGAAGGACCAGTACACGACCCTGTCGAAGTTCGCCCCCGTCCTCGCCCAGCCGAAGGAGTACAACGACTTCGGTGTGCCGTGGCAGAAGCAGACCGAGATCATCGGCAAGGCGCTCGGCCAGGAGAGCAAGGCAAAGGACCTGGTCAAGGGCGTCCAGGACGACATCGCGACCACGGCCGAGGACAATCCCAAGTTCGCGGAGTCCACCGGCGTGATGGCGACCCCGTACGAGGGCATCTTCGTCTACGGCAGCCAGGACCCGCGCTCGCGCATCCTGACCGACCTCGGCTTCGAGCTGCCCAAGGACCTGGACAAGGTCATCGGTGACGAGTTCGGGGCCAACATCAGCAAGGAGCGCACCGACCTGCTGGACACCGACGCGATCGTGTGGATCGTCGGCGACACCACCAAGGGCGCGGCCACGCTCCACAAGAACGCCCTCTACGCCGACCTGGACGTGGTGAAGCAGGGGCGGGAGGTCTTCGTCAAGGAGTCGAGCGACTACGGCAACGCCGTCTCGTTCGTGTCGGTGCTGAGCCTGCCGTACATGCTGGAGCGTCTGGTCCCGCAGCTGAGCGCGGCGGTCGACGGCGACACGGCCACGAAGGTCACCGATCCGACGTCCTGACGACGTCCGCACGGATACCCGGCGCATGTATACAGAGGGCCGGGGCCACGACGATCCGTGCCCCGGCCCCGCTGTGGCACGCACGTGACCCCGGCCCCGGCTGTGTCACGCGACACGCTCGCGACACGAGACCCTGAAAGTATGATCAACCAATGTCTGACATGACCGAAACCACGCCCGGCTGGCTCCCGCACGACGAACTGGAGCAGGCGCGCGCACGCATGCCGATCCTGTACGTGGAGGCCGTCCCCGTCCGCGTCGACGACAGCGGCGAAGTCACCAGCATCGGACTGCTGCTCCGCATCGGGTCGGACGGGACGGTCAGCCGCGCGCTCGTCTCCGGCCGGGTGCTGCACCACGAGCGGGTGCGGGACGCCCTGCTGCGCCACCTGGAGAAGGACCTCGGCCCGGTCGCACTCCCCCGCGTCCCGGCCTCGCTGCAGCCCTTCACCGTCGCCGAGTACTTCCCGACACTCGGGGTCACACCGTTCCACGACCCCCGCCAGCACGCGGTGTCCCTCGCCTACATCGTCCCGGTGTCCGGCGACTGCCGCCCGCGGCAGGACGCTCTCGACCTGGTCTGGTTCAGCCCCGAGGAGGCCGCGTCTCCCGTGGTCATCAACGAGATGCCGGGCGGCACCGGAGCCCTCCTCAAGCAGGCCCTCGCGCACATCGGCCACCTGTCCTGACGGCGGGTGCCCGTCCTCAGAGTTCGAGAGTGACGAACCCGTCCGGCTCGTCCGGTGCCGGGGCGGTCACGGTGTAGCCGAAGCGATCCTTCAGGCCCGTGACGTCCCACAGCGCCGCACGGTCGCGGTAGTTGAAGACGAGTTCCTTCTCCACTCCGCCGTGCTTGAGGATCCGGGCGATCGCGATCTCGTTGGGGTGGTCGTGCCGCGCGCCGCTGGTCGATATCAGGTAGCGGTCGCAGTCGATCAGGTCGAGGAGTTCGTTCGAGAGGTTGTGGTCGCTGCCGTGGTGGGCGACCTTGAGGAGGTCGACGTGCATCCGTCCGCCCTCCGCCTCGGCCCGGGGCCGTATCGACGCCACGAGCCGGCGGTCGTCGGCGTCACCGGTGAGGACGACCCGCTTGTCCTCGAACTCGAAGAGCAGACCGATGCTCGACACGTTCGTCTTCGACGTGTCGGGCTTGAACACCGACGCGGCCAGCCGGTCCACGTTCACGCCGCCGAAGTGCTCGAAGCCCGGGACCGGGGCGTTCTCCTCGGGATCCCTGCCGGGGATCAGACCGTGTCTGGCGCATTCCGCGGTCCAGGCGGGCGCCAGCTTCTCCAGTTGTCTGCGGTCGGGTGAGAGCACGTCCATCGTGGATCCGTCGTCGAACCACGCGAGCTCCCGGCCGACCTCGACACTGCGTCCGCCGAACGAGTCGTTCCACGGCACCTTCTGTTCCAGCAGGGCGCTGGTGAGCTTCTCCCCGTCCTGCGCGCCGAACCCCTCGGTGTCGAGGAGGTGGTCGAAGCCGTTGAACCACACGTCCCCGAACTCCACCGACCGGTCGAGGTCGTCCAGCAGGGCGAGCACCCCGAGGATGTGGTCCTGGTCGACATGGGTGACGACGAGGACGTCGACCTGCCCGTCGAGCCCGGCCAGCGTGGGCTTGATCAGCGGATACGTGCCCGAGCGTCCGCCGTCGACGAGGATCCGGCGTACGAAGCCGCCGTCGCCGTACTCCAGGAGCAGGCAGTCGCCGTCCTCGCCGGGCATCATCGTGAACCGGATCATTGCTGTCTCCCTCGCAGAGCGACGATCACGAACGGCTCGCGCATGTCGACGCGCCACGACAGGCGGCGGGCCTGTTCGAGCCGCGCGGCGCAGCCGGGGTCGTCGGGGAACTCGGAGAGCCCGTGGATGAGGCGGCTCAGGCCCAGGGTGAACACCGGCACTCCGCGGTCGTAAGCCTCGACCAGGGCGTCCCGGGCCGCCTCGCGCTCCGGTTCGGTGTGGGCCCGGCGCAGGTGCCGCATGGCCCAGAGCAGGGATCCGTCGCTCATCCAGTCGAACTCGTGCCGCAGCCGGGACAGCCACGGGTCCCAGCGGTGCGGCTGCTCGGTCAGCTCGCTGCCGACCAGGACGTAGGCGCCCGCCACCGCCGCGAGCGGGTTGGTCATCCTGCCTTCGTAGAGCATGGCCTCCGCGTCCCTGACCAGCATCGCCGCCGCGTCGAAGGCGCCCCGGGCCATATAGGCCAGGGCGGGCCCCACCCGGCTGTCCCGTACGGACACCGAGACGGCACTGCCGGTGGGGCTCTGCCGTTCGTTGACGAGTACCTCGATCTGCGAGGCGCCCCAGGGGGCGGGCAGGGTGACGACGTACTCGATGCCGGCCAGCGTGACGACCAGGAACTGGCGTGGGCCCAGGGGCACGTCGAGCGTGCGGCCACCCCGCTCGTCGACCGGGCCGTGTTCACCGAAGCGGTACAACCGCGAGGCGGCGTCGCCCAGTTCGAGACTGGCAATGGAGTGCGGTTCGGAGCGGGCGATCTCGAACGCGACCAGTTGCTTCGCGGGCCCGTCGGTCAGCCGGAGCATCGAGGGGAACTGCCAGCTCGTCGGCTTCGGGTCGCCGACCCAGGCCGCGTGTCCGGGTTCGATGAACGCGCCGCGCTCCCAGGTCCCGGACCGCGAGCCCAGGGAGCGGGGCACGGGGATCGTGGCCCCGTCGTGGTAGGCCCCGTAGGACTCGATGTTGCCCATGAGGTGCTGCCAGGAGTGGGACTCGAAGGGCGAGGCCGCCGGGCGGAGCGTCACCTGCTTCTCCTCACCGTCCGCCACCTCTGCGTCCTTGGAGAGCACGACACCGGAGGGCAGTGTGGTGGACACGATGTAGTGGCCGGGGGCGACCTCGAACCGCGCCGGAGGTGCCGTGGTCCCGCAGGGGAAGAGGACGGCGCGGTGACCGGGGCCGCTGCCCTCGGACGGGTAGATGTTGCCGACCACCTTTGCCCCGTCGGCGAGGTCGGCTTCGTGGAGGCTCAGCTCGACGTTGACGCTCAGGCCCGCGCTCATGGCTTCTCCAACTTCACGCGGCGGAACACCGGACGTACGGTGACTGACTTGGTCCGTACGTCCTGGTCGCCGAGTCGGGCCTCGAAGTCGTAGTCCCCGAAGCGCAGTTCGATGGCCCACTCGCTGTCGGGATCCTCGCCGTCGACGTCTCCCGCGGCCCGATGCAGCCGTTCAAGACCGTCTTCGCGGCAGACGAACTCGGCCTCGGCGTTGTCCTCGGCGGGATCGCAGCCGACGTACACCGGGACGACCGGCGGGCCGGACAGCTGGTGGAGGACGAACACGGGCAGCTCGCCGACGGAGGGGACCTGGACGCCCGCGACCGCCCCGGCGAACCGCGGTTGGCGCATGAAGTGGTCGATGGCTTTCAGCAGGTCGGAGGTGTCGACCCGCCAGTCGCCCTCGGGATCGTCGCTCGCGGCGCCGCCGAGGCTCTTCAGCAGGGCCTCGGTGAACAGGCTCACCTGACCGGGCCGCGCGTGCGAGCGGTCGCCGGACAGGGTCGCGTAGTACGGGATGTGGAAGCGGCGGGGCAGATCGAGGGGCCGGGTCCCGGCGCCGAGCGGTGAGCGCCCCGCGAACCGCGCGCCCGAACGCTCGATGAGGACATCGGAGTTGGACCGGCAGGCGTCGACGAAGAACACCTGCTCGCTGGCCCTGCACCGCTTGAGGCCGTTCATCAGGCCCGCGAAGTCCAGTGCGCTGTTGAGGGGGTTGTGCTCGTCGGCGAAGATGTCCGCGGCCAGGAGCGCCATGTCGTCGCCCTGTGAGACGCCGTGGCCGCAGAAGTAGAAGACGAGCCGGTTGTCGACATGGCTGTCGCCGCGGTCGTACCACTGGGTGACCGCCGTGAGGATGTTGTCGATGGTGGCGGTCTCGACCTCGTGGGCCTGCTGGGTGCGGGGGTTCACGAACGGGGTCGGCGTCTCCTCGCTGAGCAGCAGGGCGAGAGAGCCGAGCGGCCGTCCGGGATCGTGGTACTCGGCCAGCAGCCAGGTCGCGAGCGTACGGGCGGAGATGGGCGGCGAGCTGAGCTGCCGCATTCCGTCGGGATCGGCGACCGGTGCCTCGCCCCCGGCGAGATGGGGATACTTGCCGACGCCGATGACCAGTGCGTGGGTGCACGGAGAATCGGCGTGTTCATCGAGGTGGACCACGGAACCGGCCATGGATCCTCCGGAACCCCTACTACCGCACCGGAGCATGCCCGCAGGCAGCATTTTCCCTATTATATTCCTGAGACATCCAATATGTCTTGATATGCCACCAGTGGCAGGTTCATCGGTGAACGTGAGGCCCGCCATGGCCAAGAATCTCGTCGTCTGTCTGGACGGCACGGGGAATCAGTTGAAGGCGAAAGGGAACACCAATGTCGTCCGGCTCTACGAAATGCTGGACCTCAGCGATCCCGCCCGGCAGATCGCCTATTACGACCCCGGCGTCGGCACGTTCTCGGCCGCGGGCGCCTGGACACCTCTGGGCCGGCATCTGTCGAAACTCCTCGGTCTCGCCTTCGGCTCCGGAATGCGGACCAACCTCGCCGAGGCCTACACCTATCTGATGCGGCACTACCAACCGGGCGACCGCATCTATGTGTTCGGCTTCAGCCGCGGCGCCTACACGGCCCGCGCCCTGGTGGGCATGCTCAAGGCGGTCGGTCTCATGCGGCCCGGCATGGAGAACCTCGTCCCGTACGCCGTGTCCGTCTACGCGAGGAACAAGGACTGGACGCGGCAGGACTGGGACCAACTCCACCGATTCGCGGGCGCGTTCAGCAACGCGGTCGACGGGCGGGTCGGCATCCGCGTCGAGTACCTGGGGATCTGGGACTCGGTGAAGGCCGCGGGCCTCCTGCGCTGGAACCTGCGCTGGCCGTACACCCGTCAGGCCCCGAACGTCCGCCGTATCCGCCACGCCGTGTCCATCGACGAGAAGCGCAGGCCCTACCGCGAGTACCTCGTCACCCCCGCCGACGGCGACAAGAAGCGGGCCGCCGTACCGTCGACGGTCGAGCAGGTGTGGTTCGCCGGAGTCCATTCCGACGTCGGCGGGACCTTCGAGGACGACCCCCGGCTCCCCACGATCGCCCTCAAGTGGGTCGTGGACGGCGCCCTCGAAGCACGGGACGGCGAGCCCGAAGCGCGTCTCCTCCTCAAGCCCCGGGCCTACGAGCGCGAGGTGACCCTCGTGCCCGAGGACGCCCTGGGCGAGGTCCACCGGATGGGCTGGATCTGGGCCCTGCTCACCTACCGGCGGCGCGGACTCCCCCAGGGCGCGCACGTGCACGAGAGCGTCCGCGCGCGCCTGGAAAAGGACGCGGCCTACGCGGACCGGATCCCGCCGACGGCGGTCTGGGCGGACACCGGCTGGCTCACTGCCCGGCAGTGATCCCCGCGGGCGGTGGAGGTACGAGCCCACGGGTTCGCCGGTGATCATGCCCGGCGGCGAACCGCCCCCGGGACCCATCGATTCCCGCCGAACCCGCCGACCCTCCAAGCTCACCCAACTCGCCGACCGGAACCGTCGGGAGGCTCAGCCGATCTCGACGAGCAGATCGCCGCCCTCCACCTGCTGGATCTTGTTGATGGCCAGCCTGGACACCGTTCCGGCCTTCGAGGCGGTCACCGAGGCCTCCATCTTCATGGCCTCGATGGTGGCCACCGTGGCACCGGCCGCCACCTCGTCGCCCTCTGCGACCGCGAGGGTCACGACTCCGGCGAACGGGGCGGCGACATGGCCGGGGTTGGCCCGGTCGGCCTTCTCCGTCGCCGGGACGTCGGAGGCGACCGAGGTGTCGCGCACCTGGATCGGCCTCAACTGACCGTTCAGGGCGGACATCACCGTACGCATCCCGCGTTCGTCGGCCTCGCCCACGGCCTCCAGCTCGATGAGCAGCCGTACGCCCTGTTCGAGGTCGACCGCGTACTCCTTCCCCGGACGCAGCCCGTAGAAGAAGTCCTTGCTGTCCAGCACGCTCGTGTCGCCGTAGGTCTGACGGTGTGTCTCGAACTCGCGCGTCGGACCGGGGAACAGCAGCCGGTTGAGTGTCGTACGCCGCTCCTTCACCAGCCCCTCGCGGTCGTCCGCAGTCAGTTCCTCGACCGGCTTGGGGGCGGCGCGGCCCTCAAGAGCCTTGGTGCGGAACGGCTCGGGCCAGCCGCCGGGCGGGTTGCCCAGCTCGCCGCGCAGGAAGCCGATGACGGAGTCGGGGATGTCGAACCTGTTCGGCGTCGCCTCGAAGTCCGCGGGCGACACGCCTGCGCCCACCAGGTGGAGCGCGAGGTCACCGACCACCTTCGACGAAGGGGTGACCTTCACCAGATGGCCGAGGATCCGGTCGGCGGCGGCGTACATCGCCTCGATGTCCTCGAAGCGGTCGCCGAGGCCGAGCGCGACCGCCTGGGTGCGCAGGTTGGAGAGCTGCCCGCCGGGGATCTCGTGGTGGTAGACGCGCCCGGTCGGCGAGGCCAGGCCCGCCTCGAAGGGTGCGTAGATCTTGCGGACGCTCTCCCAGTACGGCTCCAGGTCGCCCACAGCCTGGAGGCTGAGCCCGGTGGACCGCTCGGTGTAGTCGGTCGCGGCGACGATGCCCGACAGCGAGGGCTGCGAGGTGGTGCCCGCCATCGAGGCCACCGCTCCGTCGACAGCGTCCGCCCCGGCCTGGATCGCGGCGAGGTAGGTGGCGAGCTGGCCGCCCGCGGTGTCGTGGGTGTGGATGTGCACCGGCAGGTCGAACTCGCGGCGCAGCGCCGTCACGAGGGTCGCGGCGGCCGGGGCCCTCAGCAGGCCCGCCATGTCCTTGACGGCCAGGACGTGGGCCCCGGCCTCGACGATCTGCTCGGCGAGGCGGAGGTAGTAGTCGAGGGTGTAGAGCCGCTCGGACGGGTCGGACAGGTCGGAGGTGTAGCAGAGGGCGACCTCGGCGATCGCCGTTCCGGTCTCCCGTACGGCGTCGATGGCGGGGCGCATCTGCCCGACGTCGTTCAGCGCGTCGAAGATCCGGAAGATGTCGATGCCGGTCGCCGCGGCCTCCTGCACGAAGGCGTCGGTCACCTCGGTCGGGTACGGCGTGTAGCCCACGGTGTTGCGGCCACGCAGCAGCATCTGCAGACAGATGTTCGGCACGGCCTCGCGCAGCGCGGCCAGGCGTTCCCAGGGGTCCTCCGCGAGGAAGCGGAGCGCGACGTCGTAGGTGGCGCCGCCCCAGCACTCCAGGGACAGCAGCTCGGGCAGGGTCCGCGCCACGACGGGCGCGACGGCGAGCATGTCCTTGGTACGCACCCGGGTGGCGAGCAGCGACTGGTGGGCGTCGCGGAACGTGGTGTCGGTGACACCGATGGCCGGTGACTCGCGCAGCCACCGCGCGAAGCCCTCGGGGCCGAGCTCGACGAGCCGCTGCCGGGACCCGGCGGGCGGCTCCGCGGCCGGCACGGGCGGCACCTTGGTGACGGGGTCGCTCAGCTCGGGCCGTTCGCCGTGCGGCTTGTTCACCGTGATGTCGGCGAGGTAGGTGAGCAGCTTCGTACCGCGGTCGGCGGAGTGACGTGCCGTGAGGAGGTGCGGACGCTTCTCGATGAACGACGTCGTGACCTGGCCGGCCCGGAAGTCCGGGTCGTCGAGCACGGCCTGCAGGAAGGGGATGTTGGTGGCCACGCCGCGGATGCGGAACTCGGCCACGGCACGCCTGGCCCGGCCGATCGCGGTGCTGAAGTCGCGTCCCCGGCAGGTGAGCTTGACCAGCATCGAGTCGAAGTGCGCGCTGATGTCCGTACCGGCGTGGGTGGTTCCGCCGTCCAGCCGGATGCCCGAACCGCCGGGCGAGCGGTAGGCGCTGATCCTGCCGGTGTCCGGGCGGAAGCCGTTGGCCGGGTCCTCGGTGGTGATACGGCACTGGAGTGCGGCGCCGTGCAGGGTGACGGTCTCCTGCGAGAGGCCGAGGTCGGCCAGTGTCTGGCCGGAGGCGATGCGCAGCTGCGACTGCACGAGGTCGACGTCGGTGACCTCCTCGGTCACCGTGTGCTCGACCTGGATGCGCGGGTTCATCTCGATGAAGTGGTAGTTGCCCTCGCGGTCGAGGAGGAACTCCACGGTGCCCGCGTTGCGGTAGCCGATCTCCCGGGCGAACCGTACGGCGTCGGCGCAGATCCGGTCGCGCAGCTCGGGAGCGAGGTTCGGCGCGGGGGCGAGCTCGATCACCTTCTGGTGGCGGCGCTGCACCGAGCAGTCGCGCTCGAAGAGGTGGATGACATTGCCCTCCCCGTCCGCGAGGATCTGCACCTCGATGTGACGGGGTTCGACGACGGCCTTCTCCAGGAAGACCGTGGAGTCGCCGAACGCGGACGCCGCCTCGCGGGACGCCGCCTCGATGGATTCGCGCAGCTGGGCGGGCTCCTCGACCCGCCGCATGCCACGCCCGCCACCGCCCGCGACGGCCTTGACGAACACCGGGAAGCCGATGTCCTCGGCGGCGCGGACGAGTTCGTCCACGTCGGTGGAGGGTTCCGAGGAGCCGAGCACCGGTACGCCTGCCGCGCGGGCGGCAGCCACCGCGCGCGCCTTGTTGCCGGTCAGCTCCAGGGTGTCCGCGCTGGGGCCGACGAAGGTGATGCCCGCCTCCTCGCAGGCGCGCGCCAGGTCGGGGTTCTCGGACAGGAAGCCGTATCCCGGGTAGACCGCGTCCGCTCCCGCCCGCTGCGCCGCACGGACGATCTCCTCGACGGAGAGGTAGGCCCGCACCGGGTGTCCCGGCTCCCCGATCTCATACGCCTCGTCCGCCTTCAACCGGTGCAGTGAATTGCGATCCTCGTGCGGGAAGACAGCCACGGTTCGCGCGCCCAGCTCATAGCCGGCGCGGAACGCGCGAATAGCGATCTCACCACGGTTGGCGACCAGCACCTTGCGGAACATTTGGATCCCTTCAGCCTGCCCGGTGACGCGCACCATCGTGTCGGCCCCGCCCGCCCCGCGCCATGTGAGCCGGGCCACTCGTCCGGATGCCTCCGGCCGCCGGAACAGCCGGATACGCGGCCAGGACGCCCTCCGGCCGGCCCCGCGGGGCCATCGGCGAACTCCTTGAGCGGTCGGGCGGCTACCCAGATACGGGACACACAGTCACGCCGGTCGAAAGGTCGGATCGACACCGGTCAGGTCGCGACTGGCCTCCCACAGGCGTGCCGCGACGTCCTGGTCGGCCAGAGCGTCACGCACGGGTTCGAGCGCGGGCAGGCCCCGCAGGCCGAACACCCGGGGCCCCCATAGCTGCCCGCCGCTCACGGACGGGTCGAGAACGGCCCGTACGGCAGGCCACGCGGCGTGCTCCTTGCCCTGGACGAGCAGACCGGCGGGCAGGCCGCGCAGCCGTTCGCCGGTGGTGCGCCGGTGCACGTCCGCGCGTTCGGGAGTCAGGGAGTCCAGCGCGCCGCCGGGGTGGGTCACCACGCTCGACACCGTGCTCGCGGCGGCCCGCAGCCGGCGGTCGAGCTCGAAGCCGAAGAGCATCTGCGCGAGTTTGGAGCGGGAGTAGGTGCGCTTGGGCTGGTACTCCCGGGTGCTCTGCAGATCGGCGAGGTCCAGCCGTACGGACTTGCCCGTGAAGCTTCCGGTGGTGACGACGCGGCCGGCGGGGGCGGCCTCCAGCAGGGGCGCGAGCCATCCGGTCAGCGCGAAGTGCCCGAGGTGGTTGATGCCGAACATCCACTCGTTGCCGTCCGCGGTCTCCCGGCGCTCAGGCTCCTCGATCAGGACCCCGGCGTTGTGGACCACCGCGTCCAAGCGGTCCGTCTCCAGGGCGTCCACACAGGCCCGCAGCGAGGACAGGTCGGCGAGGTCCAGCTTCAGATGACGTACGCGGGCGTCGGGGACGCGGGAGCGGATGGAGGCCATGGCCGCTTCGGCCCTGGCCGCGTCACGGCTGCCGAGCACCACCGTGGCGCCGGTGCCGGCGAGCTGCTCGGCGACGAAGTACCCGATGCCCACGTTGCCGCCGGTGACCAGGAAGGTCTTGCCGTCGGCACGTGGGAGCCGGTGAACGGACCACGGGCGGGACTGGACTGCGGACGACATGGCACGCTCCTCGCGCTCGGGACGGTCTGGCGGTGGCGGCGGGGCCGCGCGTTCACGGCCCGTCGCCCACATCCCCAAGATCCCGGCGGCCTCCGACAGATCACCGACAGATGCCGCCGGCCGCCTACAGGCGAGCGATACGGCCGCTGATGCGCAGCCGGACCGTTGACGAGACCCTGGACAATCTTCGAAGGCGGGGGCCGGACCCGCGTCGCTGAGAGGCAGGAGACGTCCATGACCGTTCTCGACTCCCCGATCCCGCGTTTCCATCTGGCCATGCCGGTCGACGACCTGACGGCCGCCCGCCGTTTCTACGGTGAGGTGCTGGGCCTGGAGCAGGGCCGCAGCTCGGACACCTGGGTGGACTGGAACCTGCACGGCCACCAGTTCGTCACGCACCTCGCGCCGGAGCGCGCCCAGCGGATCCACAACCCGGTCGACGGCCACGACGTACCCGTGCCGCACTTCGGGCTGATCCTCACGGTCCCCGCGTTCCAGCAGCTGGCGGACCGGCTGCGCGCGGCGGACGCAGAGTTCGTCATCGAGCCCTACGTCCGCTTCCAGGGGCAGACCGGCGAGCAGTGGACGATGTTCCTCCTCGACCCGGCCGGCAACGCCCTGGAGTTCAAGGCGTTCACCGACGACTCCCAGGTCTTCGCCGCCTGACGTCCGACCGGCTCGCGTTCAGAGCATCCGCGACCTCCTCGCGTCCGGAGCGTCCAGAGCGTCCGACCGCATCACCTTCAGAGCAGGTCGGCCCGGGCGGGGCTGCCGTCGAGAGGGTCGTCGACGGGGTCGATGGCGTCCTCGTCGAGGAAGCCGCCCGACTGGTGCTGCCAGAGCTTCGCGTACGCGCCCTCCGAGGCGAGCAGTTCCTGGTGGGTGCCCTGCTCGATAATGCGTCCGCGGTCGAGGACGACGAGCCGGTCCATGGTGGCGACCGTGCTCAGCCGGTGCGCCACCACGAGTGCCGTCCGTCCCTCCATGAGCCGCCACAGCGCCTCCTGCACGAGGATCTCGCTCTCGGAGTCCAGGGCGCTGGTGGCCTCGTCGAGCAGCAGGATCGGTGCGTCGCGCAGGATCGCCCTGGCGAGAGCGACCCGCTGGCGCTGGCCGCCGGACAGCTTCACACCGCGCTCGCCGACCATGGTGTCGAAGCCGTCCGGCAACGCGTCGGCGAACTCCGCGACGTGCGCCGCCTCGGCCGCGCGGCGGATCTCGGCGTCGGTGGCGTCCGGCCGGGCGAACGCGATGTTCTCCCGCAGGGTGCGGTGGAACATCGCCGGGTCCTGTGGCACGTACGCGATCAGACCGCGCAGGTCGGCCTGGCGCAGCCTGCTGATGTCCTGGCCGCCGATCAGGATCCGGCCCGCCTCGATGTCCGTCATCCGCAGCAGCAGCCGGGTGAGCGTGGTCTTGCCGCCGCCGGACCGTCCGACGAGGCCGATCTTCGTCCCGCTGGGCACGGCCAGGTCGAGGTCCTCGAAGAGCGGCCGCCCGCCCCCGTGGGCGAAGGTCACCTGCTCGAAGCGGACGTCGGCGGCCCCGGGCAGCGGCGCGGGCGACGGCGGGTCGAGCACGGTGGGCGGCGCCAGCAGCAGTTCGGTGAACTGCGAGGCCTCCGTCATCGAGCTCTCCAGGCGGCGGTAGATCTGGTTGAACTCGAACATGATCCGCGTCGCGTTCGTGTAGTACGTGAAGGCGACCACGACCGCCTCCACGCCGAGGCTGCCCCCGCCGAGCGCGACCGCGAGCAACAGGCCCAGCGCGTTGGTCAGTACGGACATCGGCGCGACCAGCGTGTCGATGCGCAGGTTGCCGTAGTCCCACGACCTGAGCGTGAGCCGTCGCGACTGCGCGACGCGGGAGCGGTGCTCGGCGGCCTCACGTTCCTCGGCCGCGAACGCCCGGACCGTGTCCATGTTCATCAGGCTGTCGGCGACATGGCCCGCCACCCTGGCGATCGCTTCCTCGCGCTTGTCGACGAGCACCTGACGGCGGCGGATGAGGGGCACCACGATCAGCGCCGTGAACGCGATCATCGTCAACAGGCCGACGACGAGCAGCGGTTCATAGCGCCACAGCACCACCGACCCGAACACGAGCGGCACCAGACTGCCCACGACCTGGAACGTCAGTGTGTCGACGAACTCCTCGAAGCGGGACGCGAAGCTCAGCACCCGCTTGGTCAGTGCCCCGGCGAAGTTGTCGTGGAAGAACGCCGCGTCCTTGGCGAACAGTTCGTCCATGCCGACCACGTACAACCGCTCGATACCGCGGGCGGCAAGGCGGTTCAGACAGTGCAGGCCGATGCGCCACAGTATTTCCGCGAGCAGCAGGACACCGGCGAAGCCGAGAACGTACGGCAGCGTCGAGCCGAGGTCGATACCGGCGTCACCGGCGATGCGGCCGACGAGCTTCGCGACGATCAGCGGCGCGATGTAGTTGATGCCGATGTTGCCCAGTGCGGGCAGCAGCATCGCGGGGGCCGTCAGCCACCTGAGCCGGGCCAACTCCCGTCCGTAGTATCGGAGTGCAAGGAGCACCGACCCCTTGCACCGCGGAACCTCTCGCGATTCGGGCGATCCCATTCCAACCCTGTGGTGTTGTGTGCCGACTGGAACCAAATCGTCCCGCGCCGGAACCCCCGCAGTCCAAGCGTTTTTCTCAGCCATTGGCCCGCCGCCTACCGGTGCGCCGCCGTACGCCCGCGTGCGCGCCGGTACTTCCCGGTGGCGCCTCCCTCACCGCCACCGGGGCGCGTCAGGTACACGCGGTAGAGGCGGCAGACACGTCAGAGGCGGCACACGCGGAATGGACCACCGCAGAATGTTTTCACCACGGGCACAGAATTGTTTCGCGTTCTCCTCAATTGCGTTCCGTCCGCCGCGATTTGCCCACCGGGCGGGGCCACGGGATTGCCTCGCCAATTGGCGGGCATAATTGCGTGCGAATCTCAGCCCGGCCGGTTGAATGGCTCGATCGACACCGCTCGTTCATCCGGGTACGACACGAAGAAGGACCAGCCCCGTGATACCCAGCTCAACCCGAAACGACCACCTGCCGGTCTACGAGAGCCTGGTGCGTGAGCGCGGTGACGTCGTGGAGGAAGCCCGTGCGGCGGCCGAGCAGACGCAGCGCCAGATGTCCGAAGCACTCAACGGACACGAAGCGGTTCAGCCGGAGCACGACCCCCGGTGAGCCCGCTCCGGCCGGGCGCGCTGCACCTCGCGGCCGGGCGCGGTACACCGCTGTAACCCACAGAGCCCCCGGAGAACCCGTGCAGGAGCCTCACACAGACTGCACACAGTCCCTCGAAAGCCTCGTTAGCGTTGCAGGCCGCTCGATCCCACGTACGAACGTGCCCGGGCCGCGGCCCGGAGGGTCGACGGTGCGTCAACCCAGGAAGACCCCAGATGGACTACTGCACCTCCTGCCGCCGGCATCTCAACGGCGCCCTGGTGTGTCCCGGGTGCGGTGCCTACGCCCCGGACATCGCCCCGATCAGCACCGCCGGTCACACCGTCCCGGCCCCGGCCGTCTCGGCGACGACGGGCATGCCGCCCGCCTGGGAGCCCCCGCTGACCGACCCGGGCGACGACGACCTCGTACCCGTGCCGTCCGCCCCGCAGGGACGGGCGGCACGGCGTCGCCAGCGGGCCCGCTGGAAGAAGAACCAGCGCCGGGCCGTCGTGGCGACCGCGGTCGCACTCGTCGGAGGCGGCCTGACGGTGTCCGCGATGGACCAGCGGTCCGGCGATCGGGCGCAGGCGGCCACGGCACCGGAGTCCACCGGCACGGACACGGACATCGCGGACGAACCGTCGACGCCCTACACACCGTCGACCGGGACACGGCCCGACACCGGCGCCTCCTCCCCCACATCGGCCGCGCCCGAGCGCCCCAGTCGGCAGCGCACCGCCGCCCCGCCCCGGAGCACGCCCTCGAACCTGCGAACCGACTCGGCCGCGCCGCCGCGTACGACGACGGAGTCGACCCCTCAGCCGCAGACGACGTCCCCGACCTCGCCCGCCCCCGAGGACACGGTCTCCGACCGCAACGAGGCGCAGCCGAGTCAGATGCCCACACCCTCTGCCACCGAGCCGAGTTCGCAGCCGCCGCAGACGAGCCCCGCGCCGACCGCGACCTCGCCGTCGCAGATATGCCTGTTGGTGGTGTGTCTCGGCTGACGGCGTCGCGTTCGTCGGCGTCGGGTTCGTCCGGCGGCCCGACCGCTCCCGGCTCCCGTCGACGTAGTCTTCGGCCGTGGCCGAGAGCGAACTGATGCGTCTTCCCGACATGCCGCTGCACGATCCGTTCGTCGTCGCCGACCCGAGGACGCGCGCCTACCACCTCTACACGTCCAACGACCCTTCCGTATCGGGCGTGGACGGCACCGGCACGATGGTCTACCGCAGCGAGGACCTGCGTGACTGGACGCGTCCCGTCGTGGTCTTCCTCGCCGCCGAGCAGCAGGAACTCTGGGCGACCGACGGCGGATGGGCGCCGGAGGTCCACGAATGGGGCGGCAGGTACTACCTGTTCACCACACTCCACAACCAGGACAGACCGATCCCGGTGCCCCCGCCCAACCAGTGGGGTGTGCCGTTCCAGATCCCGGCCTACATGCGCGGCACGATCACGGCCGTCTCCGACTCGCTGCTGGGCCCCTTCACCGTCGTCGACCCCGCACGCCCCACCCCGCCAGAGAACCTCATGACCCTCGACGGCACGCTCCACGTGGACCCGTCCGGACAGCCGTGGATGGTGTACGCGCACGAGTGGCTGCAGACCATCGACGGAACCATGGAGGCGATCCGGCTGGCCCCGGAGGACCTGACCCGGACGATCGGGGACCCGGTCCTCCTGTTCAAGGCCTCGGACGCGTCCTGGATCACCGAGCAGATCCCCGCCGGCCTGCCGAACCAGCTCCCGCCCTACATCACCGACGGCCCCCAGCTCCACCGCACCCCCGACGGTTCCCTGCTCATGCTGTGGTCGACATACGAGAAGAACGTGGTCGGCCAGGACGGGTCCGTCAGCGGCGGCTATGTGCAGACCTACGCCACCTCCAGGTCCGGCGGCATCACAGGGCCGTGGCAGCAGCACCGGCCGCTGGTCCGCGACGACAGCGGTCACGGCATGCTCTTCCACACCTTCGACGGCCGCCTGATGATGGTCCTCCACCGCCCCTTCGAGAACGCACGGGGCAAGCTGTACGAGATGGAACTCGGCGGCCACGAGCTACGAGTGCTCCGCCGACGCGCGGACCTCGACGGCGGCGGCTGACACCGCTCCGCGACAGGATTTGGCGGGCCGAGGCACAGGGACCCCGCGGCGTGGGTGGTGTGACGGATCAGCCCAGGTCCAGCAGTTCCTCGTAGAAACCGCCGAACTCGCGCTCCTGGTCGACGAGATGGATCTCCAGGATCCAGTGGCAGCGGCGCCCGGCCTTGTCGGTGCGCCGCATCGGGGTGTCGTTGCCCGGCGCGATGTACGACTCCACGTCCGCGCCGTCGATCCACTCGTGCGGGAACTCGCCGACCAGGTGTCCGGCGTGCCAGCCGCCCAGCTCCCACCCGGCGTCGGTGGCGAGCCGCTCGACCTCGGCGTACAGCCCCTTGCCGGTGATGTCGGGCTCGCTCCCGAAGAACCGCCGCCCGGCCGCGAAGAGCTTCGGCAGATCGTCCCTCAGCCGCCGCTTGACCGGATCGTCGCCCAGTACGAAGGTGCGCCCGAAGTCGGCCTCGTACTCCTCGAAGATCGGTCCGAAGTCGGCGAACACGATGTCGTCCGCGCCGATTTGACGGTCCGGCGGATTCTCCCGGTAGGGCTTCAGCGTGTTCGGGCCGGAGCGCACGATCCGCTTGTGCCAGTGGCGGGTCGTGCCGAACAGCTCGTTCGCCAGGTCCCGGACCCGGTCGCTGACCGCCCGCTCCCCCTGCCCCGGCGCGATGAGCCCGCGCTCCTCGATCTCCGCGAAGAGCCGCTCGGCCTTCGCCTGGGCGCCCAGCAGGCGCGCCGCGCGCGTGGGTTCGTCGTCCGCCATGCGATCGACCGTAGGCGGGTGAATCTTCGTCCGGCAACCAAATTCTTCACGCCCACCGCCTCCCGGACGACCGCACCGGGCCGCCGCCTCGTAGAAACGCACATTCCAGCCCTGTGAATCAATGATCCGGCTCATGCAATGAGACAGTAGGCTTTCACCTTGCATTTGCGGCAGTATCATCTGCACTGCACGTCTACCGGATCGGGGACGCCGCCGCCCTGCTCGGTATCAGCGCCGACACCGTGAGGCGCCTGGTCGACGGTGGGAAGCTCGCCGCCGAGCGCGACGGGACGGGCCGCCGGATCATCCCCGGGCCGGTCCTCGCCGCCCATGCCAGTAATAGGCCGCCCATGCCAGTAATAGAGGGAGTAGATCCGTGATGACTCGTTCCGCGCGCCGGACCCGCCGGACCCTGAAGGTGGCCGGTGCGGGAGCCGCCGCGTTGCTGGCTCTGAGCGCCTGCTCCTCCTCCGACGACTCGTCGACGGGGTCCGGCTCCTCCGCGTCGGAGTCCTCGACCTCCTCGGACAAGCTGTCCGGCACGGTCACCGTGTTCGCCGCGGCCTCCCTGAAGGAGAGCTTCACCGCGCTGGGCAAGGAGTTCGAGCAGGAGCACCCCGGCACGAAGGTCACCTTCAGCTTCGGCGGCAGCGACTCTCTCGCCGCGAGCATCACCGGCGGCGCCCCGGCCGACGTGTTCGCCTCCGCCAGCCCCAAGACGATGGCCATCGTCACGGACAAGGGCGACGCGTCGGGCACGCCCGCCACCTTCGTCCGCAACCAGCTGGAGATCGCCACCCTGCCCGGCAACCCGGACAAGATCGCCTCCCTCAAGGACCTCACCAAGTCGGGCCTGAAGGTCGTCCTCTGCGACAAGACCGTGCCGTGCGGCGCCGCCGCCCAGAAGGCGCTCGACGCCAGCAAGCTCAAGCTCACACCGGTCTCGTACGAGCAGGACGTCAAGGCCGCCCTGACCAAGGTCGAGCTCAAGGAGGCCGACGCGGCCGTCGTCTACAAGACCGATGTGAACGCCGCCGGTGACAAGGTGGAGGGCGTGGACTTCCCCGAATCGGCCGACGCCATCAACGACTACCCGATCGTCCAGCTCAAGGACGCCCCCAACGCCGAGGCGGCCAAGGCGTTCATCGCGCTCGTGCAGTCCGCCGACGGCCAGAAGGTCCTGACCGAGGCCGGGTTCCTCAAGCCGTGACCTCCCCGACCGACGCGCCCGACAGGTCCGCCGCCGCGGCCGACACCCTCCGGGGTGGGCCGCGGCGCGGGCGCGGGCGCGTCCGGAAGGGCTTCGGCCGGGGCGTACCGCTGCCGCTGCTGGTGCCCGCGCTGCTGGGCCTGGCGTTCCTGGTGCTGCCGCTGATCGCCCTGCTGGTCCGCACCCCCTGGCACAGCCTGCCGGACCAGCTGACCAGTCCCGAGGTCTGGCAGGCGCTGAAGCTGTCCCTGCTGTGCGCCACGGCGGCGACCGCGGTGAGTCTGGTGATCGGGGTGCCGTTGGCCTGGCTGCTGGCCCGGGTCGAGTTCCCCGGACGCGGGCTCGTACGGGCCCTGGTCACGCTGCCGCTCGTGCTGCCCCCGGTGGTGGGCGGCGTGGCACTGCTGATGGCACTCGGCCGCAACGGCATCGTCGGGCAGTGGCTGGACGCGTGGTTCGGGATCACGCTGCCGTTCACCACCACCGGTGTCGTCATCGCCGAGGCGTTCGTGGCGATGCCGTTCCTCGTCATCAGCGTCGAGGGCACCCTGCGCGCCGCCGACCCCCGCTACGAGGAGGCCGCCGCCACGCTCGGCGCCTCCCGCTTCACCGCCTTCCGCCGCGTCACGCTCCCGCTGATCGCGCCCGGCATCGCGGCGGGCGCGGTCCTGGCCTGGGCACGGGCGCTCGGCGAGTTCGGCGCGACGATCACCTTCGCCGGCAACTTCCCCGGCCGTACGCAGACCATGCCGCTGGCCGTCTACCTGGCCCTGCAGAGCGACCCCGAGGCGGCCATCGCCCTGAGCCTGGTGCTGCTGGCCGTGTCCGTCGCGGTCCTGGCCGGGCTGCGCGACCGCTGGATGACCGCCTCATGACCCACACCGAGAAGACCCGGAAGAGCGAAGGGGCCGAGAAGGCCGTGTACGAGGCCACGGGCGTCCCCGGCCCGGCTCCCGCGGGGCTGGACGCCCATCTCGTCGTCGACCGCGGGTCGTTCCGGCTCGACGTGGCGCTGACCGCCGCACCCGGCGACGTCGTCGCGCTGCTGGGCCCCAACGGCGCCGGAAAGACCACCGCGCTGCGCGCCCTGGCCGGCCTGACGCCGCTCACCGGCGGCCGACTGCGCCTGGACGGCGCGGTGTTGGACCGTACGGCGCCCGAGTCACGCCCGGTCGGTGTCGTCTTCCAGGACTACCTGCTCTTCCCGCACCTCACGGCCCTGGACAACGTGGCGTTCGGCCCGCGCTGCCACGGCGCGACCAAGGCGGAGGCCCGCGCCCAGGCCGCCGAGTGGCTGGAGCGGATGGGCCTCGCCGAGCATGCCGGTGCCAAGCCCCGCCGCCTCTCCGGCGGTCAGGCCCAGCGCATCGCGCTCGCCCGCGCCCTCGCCACCAACCCCCGCCTGCTCCTCCTCGACGAACCCCTCGCCGCACTCGACGCCCGCACCCGCCTGGAGGTACGGACCCAACTCCGCCGCCACCTGGCCGAGTTCGAGGCCGTCGCCGTGCTCGTCACCCACGATCCGCTCGACGCCATGGTCCTGGCCGACCGTCTCGTCGTCATCGAGGACGGCCGCATCGTCCAGGAGGGCACTCCCGCGGACATCGCACGCCACCCGCGCACGGATTACATCGCACACCTGGTCGGCCTGAACCTCTACAAGGGACGGGCCGAGGGCCACACGGTCCGTGTGGACGACGGCCCGGCGATCACCACCACGGAGGACCTGACCGGCCCGGTCTTCGTGGCCTTCCCGCCGAGCGCGGTCACCCTCTACCGCGACCGCCCCACCGGTTCCAGCGCCCGCAATCTCTGGCAGTGCGAGGTCGCCGGTCTGGAGACCCACGGCGACCAGATCCGGGCCGACCTCACCGGCGAACTCCCCCTCGCCGCCGACCTCACCACCGTCGCCGCCGCCGAACTCGACCTCCACCCCGGGGCCACCGTCTGGGCCACGGTCAAGGCGACCCAGACCCACGCCTACCCGGCCTGACGCTCCCCCGCCCACCCGGTCTGACGCTCCCCGCTCACCACGGCCTGCGAGGTCTACAGCTCGTCGTGCGACCTGCGAGGTCTTGGACGTCATTCGCCTGGCGGATGCGACCAGCCTCACCCCGGCTCACGCCCCACCCGGCTACGGTGAAACCACAGCCACCCCAAAGTGGGACATATCAATCACGCAGTCTGTGAGGCATCCCGTCATGAGTCTGAGCATCCGCAACCAGCTCCCCGGCACCGTCACCGCCGTCACCCCGGGCGAGGCCATGGCGACCGTCAAAGTACGTCTCGACGGCGGGCAGGAGCTCACCACGGCGATCACCTTGGAGGCCGTGAAGGAACTCGGTCTCGCCGAGGGTTCCACCGTCCGCGCGCTGGTGAAGTCCACCGAGATCTCGCTGGCCACAGGCTCGGTGGACGGCCTGTCCATCCGAAACCGAATCCCGGGCACGGTCACCGACATCGCCACGGGCGGCGCCATGGCCTCCGTGAAGGTGAGCGTCGACGGCGGCCACCTGACCTCGGCGATCACCAAGGACGCAGTCACCGACCTCGACCTGAGGACCGGTACCGCCGTCATCGCCCTGATCAAGTCGACCGAGGTCTCCCTCGCGACCGTGTGAGCCGCCGCCCGGTACGGGAAACCCGGACAGCGCTGCTCCCATCAGGAAGCGCGACAGAACGGATTCGTAATCCGCATGACGGCGCGTGAGGTTCTGGCAACTCCCCTTTATTCCGGATGACTTCGTTCGGAAATCTCCGAGGGCTGGAGTTGTTCTCCACGGACAGCGGCGAGGTGTCAAGACCTCGGCGCCCGGCATGGAGGATGTCATGCCCGAGATGTATTTCCATGTGCGCTGGCCCGACGGCGTGACGCAGCGCTGTTATTCCCCCTCCACGGTAGTCGAAGACTATTTCACCCCTGGCGATGAATACGATCTCGCGGAATTCGTCGAGCGCAGCCGCACGGCGCTCGGTATCGCCGGGGAGCGCGTGAAGGAGAAGTTCGGCTTCTTCTGCACCGGCGCTTCCGACCAGCTCGCGCAGATCGAGCGGACCGCCGCCTCCTACAGCGCCGTCGGCGGGGCCAAGGTCGCGGTCGAGTCCCTGACCGGCGCCGACGGGAGGGCCCGGTGAGCCCGGCGATACGGCCGGCCGGCGCCCACTTTCCGGTGGCCGTGGTCGGCGGCGGGCAGGCGGGCCTCTCGATCAGCTACTGCCTGCGGCAGCGCGGTGTCGAGCACGTCGTCGTCGAGGCGAACCGGGTCGGGCACGAGTGGCGGGAGCGCCGCTGGGACTCCTTCTGTCTGGTGACCCCCAACTGGCAGTGCAGGCTGCCCGGTTACCCGTACCGGGGCGACGATCCGGACGGCTTCATGGTCCGCGACGAGATCGTCCGGTACCTGGAGGACTACGTGGCCTTCTTCCGGCCGCCGCTGGTCGAGGGGGTGTCGGTCACCCGACTGCGGCGCACACCGGCCGGCGTCTTCGAACTCTCCACCACCGCAGGGGACTTCACCGCCGATCAGGTGGTGGTCGCCACCGGCCCGTACCACACGCCGTCCGTCCCGCCGATGGCCCAGCGCCTGCCCGACGACGTCGTCCAGGTCCACTCCTCCCGCTACCGCGGCCCGTCCCAACTCCCCGGCGGGGCGGTCCTGGTGGTCGGCACCGGCCAGTCCGGGTGCCAGATAGCCGAGGACCTGCATCTGGCGGGGCGGCCCGTGCACCTGGCCGTGGGGAGCGCCCCGCGCGTGGCCCGCTGCTACCGCGGCCGCGACTGCGTGGCCTGGCTCGACGAGATGGGCCACTACGACCGGAGCATCGACGAGTTCGACGACGCCGGTGCCGTACGGATGCGGGTCAACCACTACGTGACCGGACGGGACGGTGGCCGCGACATCGACCTGCGCGCCTTCGCTCGCGACGGCATGCGACTGTACGGGCGGCTGACCGGTGTCAGCGGTACGGGACTGGAGTTCGCTGACGACCTGAAGGTGAACCTGGACCACGCTGACGCGGTCGCCGAGGGCATCAAGGACGCCATCGACGCGTACATCGGCGCACACGACATCACCGCCCCCGACGAGCCCCGGTACGTACCCGTGTGGGAGCCCGCCGAGCAGCCCGGCTCGCTCGACCTGGCGTCCGCCGGGATCACCTCCGTCGTCTGGTCGACCGGTTTCCGTCGCGACCACCGGTGGATCGAGGCACCCGTCTTCGACGGCCGCGGCTACCCGATGCACTGGCGCGGTGCGACGAGCACGCCCGGTCTGCACTTCCTCGGCCTGCCCTGGCAGCACTCGTGGGGTTCGGGCCGCTTCGAGGCGGTGGGCCGCGACGCCGAGTTCCTCGCCGACCACATCGACGCCTCGCGCCGCCTGGCCGACGTGTGCGGCACGCTCACCGGCGCACCCAGCGAACTCGCCTCCGCCCTCCCGATCGGCTGAGGAGGAGGAAGAGAAGACATGGTCCACGACGCACACCGCCACATCGGCGTCCTGCCCGCGTACCCCTTCTACGGCGGCCCGCCCGTCAACCCCGACACCACCGCCCGCGCCACCGTCAAGCAGCTCATCGCCGACCTCGACGCGGAGGGCACCGAACGCGCCCTGGTCATCCCCAACTACGGCGTACCCGACCCCGCCATCGCGTTCTCCTTCAACGAGTTGGCGATCGAGGCCGCGCAGACCGACGACCGGATCCGCGCCGGGCTGTGGGTCTCACCGCGCCCCGAGGACGAACAACGCACCGCACAGGCCCTGGAGTTGGCCGGGGAAGCGGGTGTGAAGGCGCTCAAGCTCAGCTTCCTGCTGGGCGGCGCCCCCACGGACGCCGCCTGCCGCCCGATGCTCGACCGTGTCTTCGCCGAGGCCGCCCGGCACGGCCTCGTCGTCCATGTCCACACCTCCCCCGGTGCCGCGTCCGACATCGACGAGGTCGGCCACCTCGTCGACCGGTACGCCGACCGGGTCCCCGTCCATCTCGTGCACTTCGGCGGCGGGATGAGCGGCCACATCAAGCTCGCCGGCTCCCGGTTCTTCGACTGGATCGACGCCGGCAAGCGCGTCTACACCGACCTCTCCTGGGCCATCGGCTTCACTCCCCGCTGGCTGGCCCAGGAGATCGAGCGCCGCGGCATCGGCCATGACCGGGTGCTCTTCGCCAGCGACCAGCCGTGGGGCGACTTCACCGGCGAGTACGCCCGCCTCGCCGAAGCCACCGGCGACGGCGAACTCGGCGACCTGGCCTTCCGGGACACCTTCGCCGCGCTCTACGACTGACCACCGATCCCGACCACGCCACGTACGACCACACCGCATACCGCCACACCACGTACGACCACACCACGTACAGGGAGACAGCCATGTCCGAATCCGTCGTCGCCGCCGAACTCTCCGACGTCGAGCAGAAGTCCCTCGACGAGATCCCGCACCCCTCGCTTCCCGAGGGCACCAGCATCTACGGCTCCACCAAGGTCTTCCCCGACTACCGGGCCGAGGACGGGGAGACCTACTTCACCCTCGTGCACGGCATAGCCCACGAGTCGTCGGTGTCCTTCGTCGCCGTCCTCCAGGCCACCCGCGCCCTGCGCAAGGGCTTCGAGACCGCCATCTACTTCTACGGCCCGGGCTCGCTCAACTGCCTTGCCACCCGCGGCTTTCCGACCGTCGGCAACTCCGCGTTCCCCGGCGAGCACAACATCAACAACCAGCTCAAGACGTTCATCGCGGAGGGCGGCAAGGTCTTCTGCTGCCGCTTCGGTCTGTCCCTGCACGGCGCCCGCGAAGAGGACCTCATCGAGGGCGTCATCCCCACCCATCCGCTCGACGTCCAGGACGCGCTGATCCACTACGCGCGCAAGGGCGCCATCATCAACTCCACCTACCAGCTGTAGGGAGCACGCCGTGAGCGTTGGCACCGGTACCAGCAGTACGGCGGTGGATGTGCGGATCATGACCCGCGCCGAACTCGCCCTGCACGGCGTCGCGTCGGACGCGCCCGTGCGGCGGCCGGACGGCGCGGGGCCCAGCGACGACGGACACTTCCTGATCGGGCACGGTCACGCCGACGGTGTCAACGCCGCACTCCCCCGCAACCCCGACAGCCCCTTCTCCGTACGCGACGGCAAGGTGTGGCTGGGGGACGAGGACGGCCGTCTCCAGGACACCGGCATCTCCCTCACCCCCGTCCAGCGACCGAAGTTCTACGACCTGACCACTTCCGACGGCATCCGCTACGAACAGATCGCCCGCCTGCACGGGGCGGACGTCCTCGCCACCACCGTCGTCCAGACCTGTATCCGTTACGCCGAGTCCGACCGCTGTCGCTTCTGCACCATCGAGGAGTCCCTGCGCTCCGACGCCACCGTGGCCGCGAAGACCCCGGCACAGCTCGCCGAGGTCGCCGAGGCCGCCGTACGGCTGGACGGCGTCAGGCAGATGGTCATGACCACCGGCACCACCACGGGACCCGACCGCGGCGCCCGCAACCTCGTACGGTCGGTCCGCGCGGTCCTGAAGGCCGTACCCGGTCTGCCGATCCAGGTGCAGTGCGAACCACCCGGCGACCTGGCCTGGATCCGCGCACTGCACGACGCCGGGGCCACCGCCGTCGGCATCCACGTCGAGTCCCTCGACGACGAGGTGCGCCGGCGCTGGATGCCCGGCAAGTCCACGGTTCCGATGGCCGAGTACGAGGCGGCGTGGGACGAGGCGGTGCGGGTCTTCGGACCGAACCGCGTCTCCACGTACCTGCTCGTCGGTCTCGGCGAGGATCCCGGCGAACTCGTCGCGGGAGCAGGCAGGTTGATCGACCGAGGGGTGTACCCGTTCGTCGTCCCCTTCCGCCCGATGAGCGGCACGCTCGCCGCCCGCGACGGCGTCACGGCGCCCGGCGCGGAACTCCTGAAGTACGTCACCGAGGGCGTCGCCGCGAAGCTGCGCGCCGCCGGAATGAGCGGCGCCGACCAGCAGGCCGGCTGCGCGGCCTGCGGGGCGTGCAGTGTGCTCCGGGCCGCGGGCGGGTGAGCGGCGTGTACCTCGACGGTTCCGTCGTCGGGCCTGCCATGGACGGGCCGCAGGACATCCTGGCCCTGCTGGGCGACCGCAGCACGCTCGCCCGGCTGCCCGCCTTCCGCATCGAGGAGGCGGACGGCACGACGGACCTGGCCGCCTACCGGCAGCTGCGCCGTGACGCCTTCGTCCACGAGCAGGGGCTCTTCGCCCGCCATGACCTGGACGACCGCGACAGTGACCCCCGGACCGTCGTCCTGGTCGCGAAGGATCCGGAGGGAGTCGTGGTCGGCGGGGTGCGCCTCGGCCCGGTCGACGACGGCCCCGACATCGGCTGGTGGCAGGGTGGCCGCCTGGTCGTCGCCCGCCGGGCGCGCGGCCCGCACGGCATCGGCGCGGCGCTCGTCCGGGCCGCCTGCGCCCGGGCGGAGGCGGAGGGCGTGCTGCGGTTCGACGCGACCGTCCAGGCCCCGAGCGAGGTGCTGTTCAGGCGCCTCGGCTGGCAGCGGGTCCGGGACGTCGAGGTCGCGAACACCCCGCATGTACTGATGCGTTGGCCGATCGGCCGCATCGCCGCCCTCGCGGCAGCCACCAAGTCCGCCCTGGGGCCGCTCCTGACGGTCCTCCGTGAACCGGCGGTTCGCGCCGCCGCCCGGGACCCTGTCGGCGGGGCCCCGCGCACCGCGGCGCGAGCCGTCCTCGGAGGTACCGGCTTCGTCGGTGACGACGGTGCCCCCGTCCCCGGCACCGACATGATCGCCGCGTGCGACGCGATCGTGCCGTCGATGGTCGAGCGGGACCCCGAGTGGGCGGGCTGGTGCGCGGTCCTCGTCAACGTCAACGACCTCGCGGCGATGGGTGCTTCACCACTTGGGCTGCTGGACGCGGTGGGCGCTCGCGACGCGGCGCACGCCTCTCGGGTCCTCACCGGACTGGCCGGGGCGGCACGGTCGTACGACGTGCCGGTGCTCGGCGGACACACCCAACTCGGTGTCCCGGCCGCCCTGTCGGTGACCGCTCTCGGTCGCACCGACCGGCCGGTTCCGGGTGGCGGCGGACGCCCGGGACACTCCGTACGGCTCACCGTCGATCTCGGTGGCGGCTGGCGTCCCGGATACCGGGGCCGCCAGTGGGACTCGTCCACCCACCGCCGTACGGACGAACTGCGAGCGATGACCGGTTCGGTGGCCGCCGCCCGGCCCGCCGCGGCCAAGGACGTGTCGATGGCCGGGATCGCCGGCACGCTCGGCATGCTCGCGGAGGCGAGCGGCTGTCGCGCGGTGCTCGACGTGGCGGCCGTACCGCGACCGCGGACCGCGACCGTGGGCGACTGGTTCACCTGTTTCCCGGGCTTCGCGATGCTCACGGCCGACGAGCCGGGCGCACCGCCGCTGCCCGCCGGACCTGCCACGGGCGGTGTCTGCGGGGAACTCACCGAAGGACAAGGGGTCGGGCTGCGCTGGCCCGACGGAGAGATCACCGAAGTGGTCGCGTCCAGCGTGACCGGGATGGGGACCGCATGACCGCCCTGCGCATGGCGGCCGTCGCCGCCGAGTTCGGCCGCGACCTGGAGGAGGACTTCCAGATCGCCGAACGGCTGGTCAAGGAGGCCCGGGAGGAGGGCGTACGGCTGCTCGCGCTCCCGGAGGCGTGCCTGGGCGGGTATCTGCTGAGCCTCGACGACGACACGGAACTGGACGGGGGCCCGCCGGCTCTCGCCCTCGACGGCCCCGAGATCCGCCGACTGGCCGCCCTCGCCGGGGAGATGACGGTCGTCGCGGGCTACTGCGAGGCGGGGGCGGACGGGCGGCGCTACAACAGCGTCGTCTGCGTCACCGGCGACGGCGTCCTCGGCAACCACCGCAAGGTGCACCAGCCTTTGAGCGAGGACGCCAGCTACGCCTCCGGCGACCGCTTCCACGCCTTCGACACACCGGCCGGCCGGATCGGCATGATGATCTGCTACGACAAGGCGTTCCCGGAGTCCGCCCGCGCACTGGCCCTGGACGGGGCGCAGATCGGGGTCTGTGTCTCCGCGTGGCCCGGATCCCGTACGAACGTGGCCGCCAGCCTCGAAGAGGACCGGTGGAAGCGTCGCTTCGACCTGTTCGACCGGGCCCGCGCCCTGGAGAACCAGATCGTGTGGCTCTCCGCCAACCAGTCGGGAACCTTCGGGTCGCTACGCTTCGTCGGCAGCGCCAAGGTCGTCGACCCCGGCGGCGAGATCCTCGCCGACACCGGCGTCACGGCCGGCATCGCCGTCGCCGAACTCGACGTCGTACAGGCCCTGGACACCGCACGCCGGTCGATGGGGCATCTGCGCGACCGGCGGCCCGAGACCTACGACCTTTCCCCTGGAGCAGTCAGCGCATGAGCACCATCCGGATCGCGGCCGCGGCCGCCCACTTCGGCCGCGACCTGGAGTTCGACCTGGCCCGTATCGCGAAACTCGTCGACGACGCCCGGGCGTCCGGCGCCGGTCTGCTGGTCCTGCCCGACGCCGCCCTCGGCGGTTACCTCGCCGATCTGCGTCATCCCGACCCGGAGGCCCTGCCCCCGGCCCTGAAGCCCGACGACCCGCTGATCCTCCAAGTCGCGCGCCTGGCGGCCGAGATGGTGGTCTGCGTCGGCTACTGCGAGGACGGCGGCACCGAGCGCTACAACGCCGCCGTCTGTGTCAGCGGCGACGGGATCCTCGGCCGCCACCGCAAGGTCCACCTGCCCGCCGGAGAGGTCGCGGCCTACTCCCCCGGCGACCGCTTCGACGCCTTCGACACCCCGGTCGGCCGGATCGGCATGCTCATCGACTACGACAAGACGTTCCCCGAGTCCGCCCGCTCCCTCGCCCTGGACGGCGCCGAGATCCTCGCCTGTCTGTCCGCCTGGCCCACCAGCATCACCAACCGCGCCCCACGCATGGCGCAGGACCGCCAGGCCAAGCTCTTCGACCTGTACGACCAGGCCCGCGCCGCCGAGAACCAGGTCGTCCTGGCCTCCTCCAACCAGACCGGCGCGATGGGCGGCATGCGCTTCCTCGGCCAGTCCAAGGTGGTCGGCCCCGGCGGCGACATCCTCGCCCGCACCTGGGCCAAGGCCGGTCTCGCCGTCGCCGAGGTCGACGTCGCGGAGGAGATCGACCGCGCCCGCCGCATCCTGCGCCACCTCGACGAACGGCGACCTGACGCCTACCGGGAGACCTCCTCGTGACGCGCCTCGGGATCGCCCTGCTCAGCTACTCCACCAGGCCTCGCGGGGGTGTCGTCCACACCCTCGCCCTCGCCGAGGCGCTCGCCGCGACCGGGCAGGACGTCACGGTGTGGACGCTGGGCCGCGGCGGCGACTCCGGCTTCTTCCGGCCCGTGGATCCTGCCGTACGGCTGCGGATCGTCCCCTTCCCGGACGGCCCACCGCAGGAGTCCGTCGGCGAACGGATCCTGCGCTCCATCTCCGTGCTCGGCGAGGCCTTCGAGCCCTTCGCGGCCACGTACGACATCGTCCATGCCCAGGACTGCATCAGCGCCAACGCGGTGGACGGGCGCTGCATCCGCACGGTCCATCACATCGACCACTTCACCACGCCCGAACTGGCCGCCTGCCACGAGCGCGCCATCGTCGAGCCGTACGCGCACATCTGCGTGTCGGCGTCCGTCGCCACCGAACTCGCCGACGACTGGGGCATCAAGGCGGAGGTCGTCCCCAACGGAGTGGCGTACGAGCGTTTCGCCACGACAGATCCGGCCGCCCGCGCGAACTGGCGCTCCCGCCTGGGCAGTTACGTACTCACCGTCGGCGGCATCGAGCCCCGCAAGGGCTCCCTGGACCTGCTGGAGGCGTACGCTCTCCTGCGCGCCGAGCACCCGAACGTACGGCTCGTGATCGCGGGCGGCGAGACCCTCTTCGACTACCGCGACTACCGGACCCGCTGGGAGAACCGGGCGGCCGAACTCGGCGTCGAACCGCTCGTGCTGGGCCAGGTCGCCGAGGACGAACTGCCGTCGCTGGTGGCCGCCGCGGATGCCTTCGCCTTCCCCTCGGTCAAGGAGGGCTTCGGCCTGGCGGCGATGGAGGCACTGGCCGCGGGCGTCCCGCTCGTCGTACGCGACCTGCCGGTCCTGCGCGAGGTCTTCGGCCTCACCGCCCGCTTCGCGGCCACGCCCCACGACCTGGCCACCGAACTCGGCCACGCCCTCACGACGGACGCCCCCGTGCGACGTACCGCCGGCCGCGCCCTGGCCGCCCGCCACACCTGGGCCTCCGCGGCCCACAGCCACCTCGACTTCTATCGCTCGCTCGACAGGACGTGAACCCGCGCCCCTCGTCGTCACCGGATGACCGTCACAGGATGGTCCTCACAGGATGAGAGGCAGGGACGCGAGGCCGCGCATCAACCGCGTGTGCCGCCACTCCAGTTCCTCTGCGGGAACGGCCAGTCGAATGTCGGCGAAGCGGGAAATCACCGCCCGAAGCGCGAGTTCGGCCTCGGCCCGCGCGAGGGGTGCTCCCAGGCATCTGTGGATTCCGTGGCCAAAGGCGAGGTGTCCGGTGGCACCGCGGTCGAGATCGAGTCGGTCCGGACCGGGGAATCGGTTCGGGTCGCGGTTGGCGGCGCCGGGAGCGATGAGTACCGGAACGCCTTCGGGGATCACGGTCCCGCCGAGCGTGAACTCCTCGGTGCTGTAGCGGAACGTGGCGATCCCGACAGGCGAGTCGAAGCGCAGCAACTCGTCCAGCGCACTCCCGAGCAACTGCGGCTCCGCCCTCAACCGCGCGAGGGACTCCGGGTGTTGGAGAAGCGCCAGGGCCGCGTTGCCGATGAAGTTGGTGGTGGTTTCGTGGCCGGCGACGAGCAGGAGCACGGCGAGCGACACGAGTTCGTCCTCGGTCAACCGGTCCTGGCCGTCGCGTACGGCGATGAGGTCGTCGAGCAGGCTCTCGCCGGGCGAACTGCGTCTGGCGGCGACGAGGTCGGTCATGTAGCCGCCGATGGCATGTGAGGCGGCGTCGATCCGTCGGGGATCTCCTGCGGCGAACAGCTCGCTCGACCAGGTGCGCACGAGCGGACGGTCGGACTCGGGCACCCCCAGCATCTCGCAGATGACGGTGACCGGCAGCGGGACGGCGAGGCTCGCGACGAGGTCCACCGGTCCGCGCTCCGGCCAGGCATCGAGCAACTCGTCGACCAGGCCGGCGATATAGGGACGCAACCGTGCGACGGCCCCGGTGGTGAACGCCTTCGTCACCAGCGCCCGCAACCGTGCGTGCTGCGGAGGGTCGGTGGCGAGCATGTTCCGGGAGACGGCCGGATGGAGGTCGCGCTCCGAGGTCCGACCGGCGAAGAACCGTACGGTGTCCTTCGAAAGCCGAGGATCGGCGAACGCCTCCCGGGCCTCCGCATAGCCCGTGACCAGGTAGCTGTGGCGCCCTCCCGAACCGGTGGGCACCTTCCGCACCGGCGCCATGTCCCGCAGCCGGGCGTAGGTCGGATAGGGATCGGCGAAGAACCGCGGGTCCTGCAACGGGTCGGTCACGCCTGCGGCTCCATTCCCGGAGGGGGCTTCGGTTCGTCAGTGACGGTATGTGCGATCTTGCCCTCACCGACTTGGTGTGAATACACAATTTCATCGGCTGAGGGATAGCCGCGGGCGGCTCATCACGTCGTGGTGGTTGCGAGAAGGGGAGGGTCGATGGAGGCCACAAGTCACGACGAGTTCCGGGAGTTCGTAGCGATGCGCTCCACCGCGCTGCTGCAGCTCGCGGTGCTGCTCACCGGCGGGGACCGGCACGCGGCGGAGGATCTGCTGCAGATCGCGCTGATGAAGGCCTACGGGCGCTGGGCTCAAATCGAGCAGCCCGAGGCGTACGTCCGCCAGATCATGTACCGCCAGCAGGTCAACCGCTGGCGGCTGCGCAGGCACCGCGCCGAGACGACGGTGCCGGTGCTGCCCGAGTCCGGCGGCGAGCCCGGCACCGCGTCGGACTCCGAGCTGCGGATCGCTCTGTGGGCGGCGCTCGGAAAACTGACGAAACGGCAGCGGGCCGTGGTCGTACTGCGCTACTTCGAGGACCTGCCGGAGGCCGAGGTCGCGGCGCTGCTGAGATGCCCGGTCGGCACGGTGCGCAGTACGGCGTACCGGTCGCTCGCCAAGCTCCGGCTGCTCGTACCGGAGCTCGGGCCCGAAAGTCCCGCGGAACAGGTGCAGTCGCTCAGTTACACGCCGAAGGAGGTCCAGGGATGACGACGGAGCAGGTGGAGGAGAAGGTCCGGGAGACACTGCGCGCGGTCGCCCTGGACCGGGTGCGGGCGCCCGGGGACCTGGCCGAAACGGTGGTACGGCGGCGCAGTCGGCGCCGTTACTCGCAGGCCGCGGGGACGGCGGTGGCCGTTGCCGCGATCACCGTCGGGGCGGTGTTCGGCTTCGGCGGCGGCGGTACGGCAGACCAGGACCGGCCCGTACGGCCGGCGGTGTCTCCTGAGGGCTGGAAGCCGTGGCAGAGCAGCGCCACGGGCGCCGCCGAGCGGGGCTGCCTGGTGGAGGGTTCCGCGCTGTACTGCAGCGGGTTCAAGTACGACGTCGCGAAGTTCGACGCCAACACCGGCAAGCGGCTGTGGACCGTCAAGGTCAATCGCGAGGGCGACGGGCCCGACCACGCGTTCGCCGTGCGGGACGGCATTGTCTACGCCTACCGCAATCACACCGCGGACAAGGAGCCGAACGGCGACTACATGGGCGGTACGGATCTGATGGCGGTGCACGCCGACACCGGCAAGGTGGTGTGGACGGCCGAGATGCCGCAGGACGACCGCACCGACCAGGCCGCCATGCTCATCGACGGGGCGGTACTGGCCAACACCCCGACACTCCGCACGATGTCTGCCCTCGACCCGCTGACGGGAGAGGAGAAGTGGCGCCACACCTGGGACAAGGGAATCGTCTGCGAGCGGGCGGTGCTGAGCGGGGTGCCCTATCTGCTGTGCAACCAGGACACCAAGGAGCCGCACGACACCGACATCTTCCGTCTCGATCCCGCCACCGGAAGTGCCGAGAAGGTCGTGACCATGCCCGGCAGGCAGCAGCTCGTCGGGACCTCGGGCGACCGGATGGTCCTGGTCGCGGCGAAGAGCGTGGGCGGCAAGGACCTGCGGCTGACCACCCTCAGCGGTTCCGGGGAGCAGGCCTCGCACTCCTATCGGATCCAGGGAGAGCCGGCCAACTCGGACATCGTCGGTGATCTTCTGATCTCCGTGTCCTGGCAGGGCAAGGCCTCGGCCTACTCCCTGACCACGGGAAAGACCCTGTGGACCGTCCCGGTGGGCGTCAAGATGCCCGACAAGGACACGATGACGGGCCTCGTGGCTCCCGTCCTGTCGGCGAGCCAGGGGGTCCTGTACTTCGCAGGCCCGACCGGAGCAATGTCCGGCCTCGACGTGCGCACGGGTGAGCAGGTCTGGCGCGGCCACGCCGACCCCGGCAACCAGAAGCCGGGGCCCTACTTCGGAAATCCGCCCCAACTCCTGCTCTACGAGGACGTCCTGGTCGCCCGGAACAACAGCAGGATCGTCTCGCTTCTGCCGCAGATCCGGGACTGACCCGAAGGGCTGTCGGCCGGGGCGGCAACCTGCCCCGGCCGACGGCACCTGCCGCAGCCACACTGCGACCAGCCGCCCTCAACCGGAGGTCGGCGAGCCCCGACGGCCCGCTCCGGTGGTTGCCCCAGTGCGCGGCCTCGGGGTCAGTGCCGCGCGCAGCGCCGGGGTGAGGATGCGGCGGGTCTCGGAGGGGGTGAGGGCGGCGGGGGTCGGGAGGGGGTTGAGGTAGCGGGTGTAGATGAGGCCGCCGAGGATCGTCACCACGGCCGTGGCGCGGGCGGTCGCGTCCCGGCCGCCGAGAAATTCAACAAGCCTGGCCAGCAGCTCGCGTTCCAGGTATTCACGAATCACCTCGGCGGCCTCCTCGCCCTGGGTGGTGAGCTGTACGAAGTCAGCGTCCTCCCACAGGTTCGTCACCGCGTCGATCAGACGGTCGGGGAGAGTGGCCGGGTCTCCGCCGAGGACATCGTCCACCGCCAGCGCATTGGCGCACTGGAACTGCATCACGTCCGCGAACAGGCTTTTCTTCGAGCCGAAGTGGTACGCGATCAGCGCCGGGTCGACGCCGGCAGCCCCGGCCACCGCGCGCAGAGTGGTGCCCCGGTAGCCGCGCTCCAGGAAGAGCGCGCGGGCCGCCGAGACGATCGACTCGCGGGTCGGCGGGTTGCCGCGGGGGCGGCCTCGGGTGCGGGCGGCGACAGGGGCGGAGTTATTCATCAGCGTTGAGCCTGCTTTTCGTGGTCGGCACAGTCAAGGGCGTTCCGGCAACCACACGAAGGGATGACCCGACGCCATGCGTATCGCAGTCTTCGGCGCCAATGGACCGACCGGCCGCCACCTCACCGACCAGGCCCTCGCCGCCGGCCACGAGGTCGTCGCCGTGACTCGCCGCCCCGGCTCCCTCGCCACGCGGCCCGGTCTCGCCGTGGCCGTCGCCGACGCCACCGACCCGGTGGCTGTCGACGCCGCGATCAGGGGGACGGACGCCGTCCTCTCCGTATTGGGCGCGCGCTTCAGCAAGGAGACCATCAGCACGTACTCGGCGAGCGCCACGGCCATCACCGGGGCCATGGACCGCCACGGCATCAAGCGGTTGCTCGCCGTGAGCTCCAGCATCGCCGACCCGCACTGGCGTCCCACGGGCGCGCACTTCTTCAATCATGTGCTCGACCCGCTGGTGAACCGACGCCTCGGCCGTACCCTCCACGAGGACATGCGCCGCATGGAGGCCGTGATCCGTCGGACGGACCTCGACTGGACCTTCGTCCGGCCCTCAGGCCTCTTCGAGCACCCCGTCGTCACGGACTACCACACCGCCGAGGCCAGTGCCGACGGCGTCTTCACCGCCCGTACCGACCTCGCCTCGAGCATGCTGCGCGAGTTGGAGGAGCGGCGGTACGTCCGTACGGCCATGGGTGTCATCACCACGGCCGTGAAGCCGAACATCGCCAAGCTGATCTGGAACGAGGGCGTGAAGAAGAAGTGAGCCGGGCGACCGTCGAACTCCCGCCCTCCACAAGGGTGTTCCTCACTCGCCCCCACACCGCCACCCTCACCACCCTCCGCCCCGACGGCACCCCGCATGTCACCCCTGTCCGCTTCACCTTCGACCCGGTCACCGGACTGGCCCGGGTGACCACCCGGGCGGGAGCGCGCAAGGCCCGGAACGTGGCGGCGGGCGGCCCGACGGCCCGTGTCGCGCTCTGCCAGGCGGACGGCTTCCGCTGGGTCACCCTCGAAGGCCGCGCCACCGTCACCGACGACCCGGCGCGCCTGGCCGAGGCGGTCCGCCGCTACACCGTCCGCCACCGCGCGGCCCCGCCCACCCCGCCGGACCTGGTCGTCGTCGAGATCGCCGTCGACCGGGTCCTGAGCCTCAACCTCTGAAGCCCCCTCGAAGAAAGCGAAGCAACTCCGCCGTGCCCGGCCTCCCCGTCCTCGACTCCACTCTCCACCACCGCGAGTCCGGCGACCCCGACGGTCTGCCGTTCGTCTTCCTCCACGGCAACCCCACCTCCTCCCACCTGTGACGGAACGTCCTGCCGGGTGTGGCCGAGCCCGGCCGCCGCCTCCTCGCCCCCGATCTCATCGGCATGGGCGACTCCGGAAATCCCGAGCTCGCCCACTCCTTCGACGACCACGCCCGCTACCTCGACACGAGCAACTGCCTCACTCGCCGCCACTGTGCGCGGGGAAGGCCGGCGGTCCGCATCGAGCAAGCAGGGTGGTCGGACTCCGGCCCGGTCGGTGTCTTGTCTTCAGCGGCGTGATGACAGAAGCCGGGCTCGGCGGCACGCGCCTCAACGGTTCGGTCGAGTCGGGATACCGACCCCGCCACTTCGAGCAGTCCGGCACAGACCCACCGCTGACGACAGCACGGCCGGGCCGGTCCCCCGGATGTCATCTCACCGATGCGCCACGGCAGGCCGGACAACAGCACGCAATGGCCTGCTCGGGGCAGGTGGTAGCGATCACGACGATGACGATCAGTAGCCCGCCCTCGATCATTCGCATTTCCGGGCCGCCCCGTTGAGCAACCGACCGGACGGGCGGGAGCCGTTGTGGATGCCGGCACCGACACGGCGCCGCACGTACCGATTCCAGTGCCGCGCGGTGGAGCGAACGGCGCGAGCAAGCTGCGAACGCGCCAACCTGCGAAGGACTCGTCCGGACGATGCCGTCCTGTCGCCCCCGATATTCCATGTGGTGCGTGGACGCCAAAAAGGGCCGGAGTTCCGCGCCGTTTTGGACAATCTCCCGGCAATTCCTTCAGGCCATTGGCACGTTCAAGATGCGCCATCCAATCGGGATCCTCGATCTACCGCGACTCCTACGGAGCCGGCGCCGGGGTGCGACCACTCATGCCCAACTTGGGCATGCGCGCGACCTTGCGTACACCGTGTCCCCGCCACGTAACTCCCGGAATTCACACGTACGGATCGCGGGAGTCGATCGCCCAGCCCACCTCTGGAGGCAGCGCCCGGGGCCGACGGGCGAGCTGCTGGAGTGCGCGGTGGCATCAGTCACCCGTAGGTGGTCACCGGTAGGTAGCTCCAGCACCATAGCTTGACCACAAATTACACACACCCCCTCTACAGACTGGCAACGATGGTCTAGATTGACCGTGCTTCAGCTGATCGGACACGAGGCGACCCGCAATGATCTATAGGTCCGGCACCACAAAAGGCCAGCAGTCGCGTCCCCCACGCCATGCGTGGGGATGATCAATTCTTGGAGCCCGCGAGAGGGCTTCGGGTGCGGGGTGCACCCGAGGTTTCGACGGGTTCCCGCACACCTTGAGAGTCCGGCAGGACATATGAGTCCGCTGCCGCCAGGGTGAGTTGTCCAAGTAACGCTCAAAGAGCCGAGAAGTCATGCGCGGAGGGGCAGGGACCTCCTGCGGGAAGGGACTGTGCGGGAGGGTGGGGCCTCCCGGGGGAGGGACAGCGCTAGGCGCTCACGTCGTACCACTGGGAACCGGGGGGTTCTGTGCGGCAGGGGGGAATAGTCGACCCTTTTTCGTCGGCGAGCGGGAGTCTGACGAATGGGGCAATCAGCAGGCCCGCAATCGACTGGGAGCAGCGGTACCGACGTACCGTGATCACCAGCGACACCGCGGCCACCGCTTTCGTGGTGGCCGCGATCGGCAACTTCTTCGGGGCCCGGGACGCGGCCAACTGGCATGAGAAGTGGGGAATTCTCGCATTCGGCACCGAGCTGCTGGTGCTGGGAGCGCTCGCGGTGAGCCGGTCGTGGTCTCCGGCCGTGCTCGGCCAGGGCGCCGAGGAATTCCGCCGGCTCGGACGCGCACTGTTCACGGCGACCGTCGTGCTGGCGCTCGGCGGGATCGCCCTGACCTCGCGCAACATCAAACTCTGGATCTTCGTCGCGATCCCCGCGATCGCGCTCGTCACCATGACCGCGCGGTATCTGCTCCGCCTACGACTGCACAAACAGCGCAAGGAGGGACGGTGCCTGAGACCGGTGCTCGCTGCCGGGAGCCCGGCCACCGTACGCGACCTGATCGACCGGACCCGCAAACTCCCGCACCTCGGCTGGCGGGTGGAGGCGGTGTGCACGACGGACGGTCGCGGGCTCGACGGTGACCAAGGCGGGCTCGACGGCGACCAGTTGAACGGAGTACCGGTCATAGGCCTGCTGGAGGACGTCGCCAAGCACGTCCGCCACGACGGCTACCGGGTCGTCGCCGTCACACCGGACCCGCACTGGTCACCGGACCGGCTGCAGCGGCTGGCCTGGAACCTCGAGGGCAGCGACGCCGAGATGGTCGTGGCCCCCGTGCTGATGGAAGTGGCCGGCCCGCGACTGCATGTCGACGCGGTGCTCGGGATCCCCCTGCTGCGGGTCAGCATGCCGACCTTCACGGGTGGTCGCCGGGCGGTCAAAGGGTTCGTCGACCGGATAGGCGCAACGATTCTGCTGATGCTGTTCGCACCCCTGATGGTGTTCGTCGCGCTGCTCGTGATGGTGGACAGCCGCGGCGGGGCGGTCTACCGCCAGCGCAGGGTCGGCAAGGACGGCCGCGAGTTCACCATTCTCAAGTTCCGCACCATGGTCGCCGGGGCTCACGGGGTACGTGCCGAGCTGGCCGACCACAACGAGGGCGCCGGCCTGCTGTTCAAGCTCCGCCGGGATCCTCGGGTGACCCGGGTGGGAGCAGTGCTGCGCCGGTACTCGCTCGACGAGCTCCCGCAGCTCTTCAACGTGCTCACCGGATCGATGTCGCTCGTCGGTCCGCGGCCTCCACTGCCGGAGGAGACCGCCGAGTACGGCCCGGACATCCGGCGGCGGCTGCTGGTCAAGCCCGGGCTCACCGGCCTGTGGCAGATCAGCGGACGCAGCGATCTGGCGTGGGAGGAGGCGGTGCGCCTCGACCTGCGGTACGTGGAGGACTGGTCGCTCGCCCTGGACACAGTGATCTTGTGGAAGACGCTGCGTGCGGTGCTCCATGGGCACGGGGCCTATTGATGCGCGGGGGTCGTCGACCGGCTCGCACGCGGACTGCAGGCCGTAGGGGCCTGCCTGGGGGGAGGGACAGGTCATGAAGGTCAGCGTTTTCGGGCTCGGCTACGTGGGCTGTGTGTCGGCCGCGTGCCTGGCCAGCATGGGGCACGAGGTCATCGGGGTCGACGTGAACCAGGTGAAGGTCGACCTGGTCAACGACGGCAGGGCCCCGGTGGTCGAGGAACGGATAGGCGAGCTCATCGCCGACGTCGTGCGGACCGGGGCCTTGAGAGCCACCGACGACGTCCGCGAGGCGATCATGGACAGCGACGTGTCGCTGGTCTGCGTGGGCACACCGTCGGAGCCCAACGGCAGCCTGTGCACCACGTACTTGGAGCGGGTCACCGAGCAGATCGGCGCTGTGCTGGCCGAGGGAGCCAAGCAGGGGGGCCGGCACACCGTCGTGTTCCGCAGCACCATGCTCCCGGGCACCTGTCTGAACCTGCTGGTGCCGATCCTGGAGAAGTACGTCGGCGGCACGGCCGGGGTGGACATCGGGGTCGCGGTCAACCCGGAGTTCCTGCGCGAGGGCACGAGCGTGCGGGACTTCTTCGACCCGCCGAAAACCGTCATCGGCGAGCTGGACCCGGCAAGCGGCGACGCGGTGGCGGCGCTGTACGACGGCTTGCCCGGCGAGGTGTTCCGGGTGCCGGTCCCGACGGCCGAGGCGATCAAGTACGCGGACAACGCGTTCCACGGCCTCAAGATCGGCTTCGCGAACGAGCTGGGCGCGGTGTACCAGGCGCTCGGGGTGGACTCGCACCAGGTGATGGATGTCTTCCTGGCCGACCGCAAGCTGAACATCAGCCCCGCCTACCTGCGGCCCGGCTTCGCCTTCGGTGGCTCCTGCCTGCCCAAGGACCTGCGCAGCCTGGTCCACGCGGCGCAGCGGGCCGACATCTCCGTACCCATCCTCGCCCACGTGCTGCCCTCCAACTCCGACCATCTGCAGCGCGCGGTGGAGCTGGTCGGGCGCACCGGCAAGCGCCGGGTGGGCCTGTTCGGGTTGTCCTTCAAACCCGGCACCGACGACCTGCGTGAGAGCCCACTCGTCGAATTGGCGGAGAGACTCTTCGGCAAGGGATACGACCTGAAGATCTACGACGCCAACGTGAGCCTTTCCCGGCTGCTCGGCGCCAACCGCGAGTACATCGAGACCCGGCTGCCGCACCTCGGGCAGCTGCTCGCGGAGTCCGTCGACGAGGTGCTCGAGCACGCCGAGGTGTGCCTCGTCGGGACCAGGGATCCGGCCGTGCTGTCGGCGCTGCCCCATGGCGACAGCCCGGTGATCGTCGACCTCATCCACCTTCCCGACGCCGACGCGCGGCGGGCCGAACCGGGGTACGTGGGCCTTGCTTGGTGACAGATCGTTCGATGACACGGCCGGCGGCGACCGGCCGGACCGGCGCGCGCTGATCCTGGTGGAGAACCTGTCGGTGCCGTTCGACCGGCGGGTGTGGCAGGAGTGCACGACGCTTCGCGACGCGGGCTGGGAGGTGCACGTCATCTGTCCCCGCGGGGAGAAGCGGGACACGGAGCCGGAGGCGGTGATCGACGGGGTGCGGATCCACCGCTACCCGTTGCGCGCGGCCACCGGCGGTCCTGCCGGCTATCTGCGGGAGTACGGATCGGCGTTGTGGCACACGGCCCGGCTGGCCCGCAAGGTCGGACCGGTCGACGTGGTCCATGCCTGCAACCCGCCCGACCTGCTGTTCCTGCCGGCACTGTGGCTGAAGCGGCGCGGCGCGCGGTTCGTCTTCGACCAGCACGACCTGGTACCCGAGCTGTACCTCTCCCGGTTCGACCGCGGCGAGGATCTGCTCTATCGCGCCGTGTGCGCGCTGGAACGGCGGACCTACCGGGCCGCGGACGTCGTACTCGCCACGAACGAGAGCTACCGGGACGTCGCGGTGCGCCGTGGTGGTCGGCGGCCGGAGGACGTTTTCGTGGTGCGCAGCGCGCCCCAGACCGACCGGTTCCAACCGGTGCCGCCCGAACCGGAGTTGAAGCGCGGCAAGCCTCATCTGCTGTGCTACCTCGGCGTCATGGGCCCGCAGGACGGCGTCGACTACGCCTTGCGTGCCCTCGCGAAGCTGCGCGACGAGATCGGGCGGACCGACTGGCACGCGGTGTTCGTCGGTTCCGGCGACGCCTTCGACGCGATGGTGGAGCTGTCCCGGAAGCTCGGTCTCTCCGAACAGGTGCAGTTCACCGGGCGCATTCCGGACGCCGACCTGGTGCGTTACCTGTCCACCGCGGACGTGTGCCTCTCCCCCGACCCGCGCAATCCGCTCAACGACGTGTCGACCATGAACAAGGTCCTGGAGTACATGGCGATGGGCCGGCCGATCGTCTCGTTCGACCTCCGTGAGGCGCGTGTATCCGCCGGTGACGCCGCCCTCTACGCGCCCGCCAACGACGAGGCCGCATTCGCCAAGCTCATCACGGTGCTCCTCGACGATCCCGAAAAGCGGGCCCGGATGGGCGAGATCGGCCAGGAGCGGATCAGCGGGCAGCTTTCCTGGCGGAACTCGCAGGCGTCGCTGCTCGCCGCCTACTCCGCCGCAACCCGTGGCCACACACCGGTGTCGGCGGGCGGCCCGGACCGCACAGGGAAGAGGCAGCACCGTTGAACGAAGACACGATCCGCCTGGCCACGATCGGGCGGATTCTCCGTCGGCGGTGGCGGATTCTCGCCACCCTCGCCGTGGTGGGCGCGCTGGTCGGCTACGGCATCTCGGTGGTGTTCCCGCCGCGGTACACGGCCTCGGCATCGGTACTGCTGCCGGGGCAGTGGGAAGAGCGCGAGCTGCTGACCCAAGTGGACATCGTGACCAGTTCGACGGTGATCGACCGCGCGGCCGCCGAGCTCGGCCGGCCGGGCGTCAGCGGCGCCGAGCTGCGGGATCGGGTGAGCGCCGAGGTCGGCGACGGGAACATCATCAAGATCTCCGGTACGGACAGCACCCCGGAGCGCGCGCAGCAGCTCTCCGACCAGGTGGCCCGGCAATTCGTCGCATTCGCCGCGCGGATCGCGGGCGGCACCGACTCCGAAGCGGCCACGGCGCCCGAGACGCTGCGGCAGCAGGTGGAGGAGACCAACCGCCGCATCACCGACCTGGCCAAGGCGGCCGATCCGGGGAAGACCGTGGAGAGCGTGCAGGCCCGCACCTCGCTCGAGAAGCTGCGGACCTCGCTGGAGGAGGCCATGACGAAGCTGGACCAGGCCGATCCGGCGAGCACCCTGGCCGGCATGGTCGTCATGGGTCCTGCGGCCCGGCCGACCGGCGAGGCGCCGCCGACGAGGATGCAGCTCATCGTCGCCGGGGCACTGCTGTTCTTCCTGTTCGCGGTCATCGGTCATCTCGCCGCCGCACGGATGAATCGCCGGCTGCGCACCGAACCGGAGATCGCCGCGGCCCTGGGCTCGGCGCTGCTCGGCACCGTCGACGTGCCTGATGAACGGCGCGCGTACCGGCCGGAGGACAGTGGCCCACGGGCCTCGATCCGCCGATTCCTCGGCATCGACACCCGGTGGGACATACCGGCCCCGCAGAGGTCCGTCGACGAGGCCGGCAGGCAGCTCCGCCACCGGCGGGTGTGCGCTCGCCTCCGGGACCAACTCGCCTCTCCCCGGCGGCTGTTGGTTGTCGTACCGGACGGCGACGAGATCGCCCTCCGGGCCGCCGGGCAGCTCGTCGCCGAGGCCAAGGGCGATCCGCTGCTGCGGGTGGTGGAGGTTTCGGTGGACCGGCCGATGGTGCCGGACCGCGACACCGAGTCCGGTGTCCTGGTCGTACTCAGCGCGGGCAGCTGGACCGCACAGGAGCTCGCCGGCATCGCCGAGGCCTGTGCGGACGGCGGGCATGAGGTCGTCGGCATCGTCGTCGCCGGCACGGTCCGGGCCCGTGAGTCACGGTCCGACGGCGATCCGCCGGACAGCGCCTCTCCCGCACTCGCGGTTCGCGGCCACTCGACGGGAGGTTCAGCGTGACGACGAGCACGACTTCGGAGTCGTCGGCCGCCACTCCGCTCTTCGACCTGCAGGCGCTGGTGGTTGCGGTGCGCAGGCGCCGCCGCCTCTGGTGCGCCATGGCGCTCCTCGGTCTGGTGGCCGGCGCGGCGTTGGCGGTCCTGCTGCCGCCGCCGGCGAGCGCGGTGACCAAGGTGCTGGTCGCGCATGCGGAGGACCAGCCGAACGACACCGGAACGCTGATGCGCACCGACGTCGCGGTGCTGGGGACCACGCGGATCGCCGACGAGGCCCTGCGGGCCCTCAAGTCCCGGGAGAAGCCGGAGGACTTCATGCGGGACTACCGGGGCACCGGCCTGACCAACAACGTGATGCAGATCGATGTGACAGGTGACAGCGACGCGGAAGCGGTGGCCCGGGCCAAGGCGTTGGCCGACGCGTTCATCGCGGACCATGTGCGTCGGATGCGGGCAACCGCGACGGCCGAGTCCAAGGCCCTGCTCGACCAGCGTGACCGCATGCGGGACGAACTCGCCCAGGTCAATGAGGAGATCGGAAGCCGGACGCCGGAGAGCGAGCCGACGGCGTCGGCGAGCATCGAGACGCTCTTCGCCCGCCGGGCCGAACTCAACTCGAGGATCGCCGACTTCGACCAACGCGCCGCGGAGGCGCGCACCGGCACGCCCAAGGTCGTCGCCGGCACGCAGATCGTGGACGCACCGCGCGCGGTGCGACACTCCCTGCCCAGGACCGCTGTCACCAATGCCGCGATCGGGCTCGTCCTCGGGCTCGTCCTCGGGCTCGCCCTCGCTGCGGTCCGCACGGTGGTGGCGGACCGCCCCGTGCTGCGCCGGGACATCGCGGCGAACCTGGGTGCCTCGGTCATCGCCGAGCTGCCCCGCCGGTCGGGCAGGCTGTGGCAGCGCCGACGGACCCGGGCGACACGCGAACGGCTCACCGCGCATCTGGCCCGCACCGTACGCGGCTCCGCGGAACCGGTGTCGCTGCTGGAACTGGGCTGTGCGCGCAGCACGAGCGTGATCGCCCTGGACCTCGCCGGGGCTCTGGCGGCGGAGGGGCCGGTGGTCGTCATCGACGGTCTGCCCGGCCTGCCGCTCGCAGGCCGCCGCCCCAAGCCGGGAGCCCCCACGGTGGTCAGCGGCGAGCGTGCCGCGGCGGTGTCGCATCAGGAGCGCCCGATCGGCGTCGGCTCGGTCGCGCCCGGCACCGCGTGGACCGACCTCCAGTACCTCGGCACCCAGACCGTACTCGTCGTGCGTGCCGGGCACGGCAGCGCCGCATGGCTGCACACCGTGGCGCGGCAGCTCGCGGACCAGCGCATTCCGGTGATCGGTGTGGTGCTGATCGACCCCGATCCGCGTGACCGGACCGACGGGACGCTGTGGGACGGGCTGCACACCGCGCTGCGCGGCCGGAGCGAGCGGCCGGCCCGGCAGAACGGGACGGATCTGCGGCGGACGGAGCGGCTGCCGGTGCGGGCCGCCCAGGGCCCGGACAACGACCAGGAGGCGCGGTAGCACATGTGTGGCATCGCAGGCACTTACCGATGGCCGGACGGGAAGGTCGTGACCGACCGGCTCACCGACACCCTCGCCCATCGCGGGCCGGACGGGGCGGGCCGGTACGGCCACCCCGTCGGTGACGGCGAAGTGCAGCTCGGGCACCGCCGGTTGTCCATCATCGACCTGTCCGAGACCGGCGCCCAGCCGATGGTCTCGGGCGGCCTCGTCCTGACGTACAACGGCGAGCTGTACAACGCGCCCGAGCTGCGTGCCGAACTGGCAGCCGCCGGGGTGCGCTTCCGTGGTACCTCCGACACCGAAGTGCTGCTCGAGGCCTGGCGGCGCTGGGGCACGGACTGCCTGCCCCGGCTGCGCGGCATGTTCGCGTTCGGGATCTTCGACGAGCGAACCGGTGACCTGGTGCTCGCCCGCGACCAGTTGGGCATCAAGCCGCTGTTCCTGCTCCGGCGCGGCGGGGGCCTGATGTTCGCCTCCGAGCTCAAGGCGCTCGCCGCCGCGACCGGCGGGTCGCTGGAGGTGGACCATGGGGCGCTGGTGGCCTCACTGCTGTACTACTGGGTGCCGGACTCACGGTGCGCGTTCCGCGAAGCGGAGAAGCTGCCGCCGGGGAGCTGGATGAGGTTCCGGCCCGACGGCCGTGTGGAGCGCGGCCGGTTCTGGCACCTCAAGGACGTCGCCGCGGAGGGCCGGGAGCGGGCGCAGGCCGGCGAGCGGCCGGACCTGGCTGCCATCGTCGAGGATTCGACCCGCCGTCACCTGCTCTCCGACGTACCCGTGGCGACCTTCCTCTCCGGCGGCCTCGACTCCAGCTACCTGACCGCGCTTGCGGCCCGCGACCGGCCCGGGATCTCCGCCTACACGATCGGGTTCCGCGCCGAGGACGCCAAGTTCGAGGCGATGCCGGACGACCTGCGCTATGCCCGGCAGGTGGCGGAACAGTTCGGCGTCGACCTGCACGAGATCGAGATCGCCCCGAACGTGCTCGACCTGCTGCCGCAGATGACGTACAGCCTGGACGAGCCGATCGGCGACCCCGCCGCGATCAACACGTTTCTGATCTGCATGGCCGCCCGGGAGGCCGGGGTCAAGGTGATGCTCTCGGGGATGGGCGCGGACGAGCTGTTCGCCGGATACCGCAAGCACCTGGCCAACCTGCTCGCGCTGCGCTATCAGCGCGTCCCGCGGCCCCTGCGGCGCGGCGTCCACGCGGCCGTGGACCGGCTGCCGGTCGCGACGGCCCGCCGGGGCTATCGGTCGGTGCGCTTCGCGAAGCGGTTCCTGTCCTTCGCCGATCTGCCGGAGGAGACCGCGTTCCGGCGCAGCTACACCATGTACGACCAGAACGAGCTGCTCGCGCTGGTCAATCCGGACCTGGCCGGGACGGTCGAGGACGTGCTGACCGAGCATGCGGACGTCTACGAGGACAACGACCTCGACGACTTCGTCAACCGGATGTGCCTGGGCGACGCCCGGATGTTCCTCCCGGGCCTGAACCTCGCCTACACGGACCGGTCGAGCATGGCCGCGTCGACCGAGGTGCGCGTGCCGTACGTGGATGTCGAGGTGGTCAGGGCGGCGTTCGCCGTGCCCGGCGACCGCAAGATCGTCGGACGGCAGGGCAAGGCCGTCCTCAAGGAGGCGGCCACCTCGATCCTGCCCCGGGAGATCGTGTACCGGCCCAAGGGCCTGTTCAGCGCCCCGCTGCGCGCCTGGATGAGCCGGGATCTGGCACCGCTGGTGCGCGAGGTGGTCAACGACGGTGTGCTCGTCAACTCCGGGCTCCTGCGCCGTGACGCGCTGGCGCGCATGGTCGCCGAGGACGCCGCCGGGCAGCGGGACTTCTCCAAGCATCTGTGGCATGTGCTGACGCTCGAGTACTGGTATCGCGACGCGACCTCCGGGTCCGGCCGGAGCACTCGCTCGGCGGCGTAGAAGACGGCGAACACGGCGAAGACGGCGAAGACGGCTCAGAAACAAGGGGACTTCGGGTGAAGCAGGTCGTACAGAACTACAAGAGCGGCGAGCTGGCGGTGCTCGACGTACCGGTGCCGGGGTGCAAGCCGGGCGGTGTCCTCGTCCGCACGGCCTACTCGCTCATATCCACCGGGACCGAGCTGATGAAGGTGTCCGAGGCCGGCATGTCGATGCTGGGCAAGGCCCGCTCCCGGCCGGACCAGGTGGCCAAGGTCATGCAGAGCGTGGCCACCAACGGGGTGCCCGCCACCTACCGCAAGGTGATGGGCAAGCTGGACTCCTACACGCCGCTGGGCTACTCGCTGTGCGGGGTGGTCGAGCAGGTCGGCGCCGGTGTCGACGACGTGAAGGCCGGCGACCTCGTGGCCTGCGCCGGCAACGAGCATGCGCTGCACGCCGAGCTGAACTGGGTGCCGAAGAACCTCTACACCCCGGTGCCGGACGGCCTCGCGCCGCGGCACGCGGCCTTCGGCACCGTCGGGTCGATCGCGATGCAGGGCGTCCGCCAGGGCGAGCCGCAGCTCGGCGAGGTGGCCCTTGTCATCGGCCTCGGGCTGATCGGGCAACTGGTGGTGCAGCTGCTCACCGCCGCGGGAGTCCGCGTGGTCGGAGCCGACCCGGACCCGACGCGCTGCGAGCTCGCCGAGCGCCTGGGCGCCGCGGCCTGCGGCGATCCCGCGTCCACTGCCGTGGAGGCCGCCGTCGCCGAACTCACCGGCGGTCACGGCGTGGACCAGGTGTTCCTGGCCGCCGGCGGGGGCAGCAACCAGCCCGTCGAGCTCGCCGCCCGGCTCGCGCGGGACCGCGGCCGGGTCGTCGACATCGGCAAGTGCCGCCTGGACCTGCCGTGGAACGCGTACTACGAGAAGGAACTCGACGTCCGCTTCTCGCGCTCGTACGGCCCCGGCCGCTACGACCCGGCGTACGAACTGGAGGGACGCGACTACCCGATCGGCTATGTGCGCTGGACCGAGCGCCGCAACCTGGCCTGCTTCCTCGATCTCCTCGCCCGCGGCAGCGTCGACGTGGAACCCCTGGTCTCGCACATCGCCGACTTCGACGACGCCGTGGAGACCTATCAGAGCCTGAAGGACGGCGACCTCAAAGCCGTGGCCGTGCTGTTCCGCTACCCCGAACAGGCGGAGGAACAAGGGGAGTCGGCGGCCCCGGAGGTGTCCGTGCCCGAGGTGCGGCGCACCGGCACGACCGTCGCCCCGGCCAGGTCCGCCAAGACACCGGTGCGCCTCGCGTTCGTCGGCGCGGGAAACTACGCGACGTCGATGCTGCTGCCGCACCTGGCCCAGCGCGAGGGCGTCGAGTTGTCGACCGTCGTCACCACCACGGCGCTGTCCGCGGCCAACGCGCAGCGGAAGTTCGGCTTCGCCGAGGCGACCACCGATCTCGACGCCGTGCTCGGCGACAAGTCCATCGACGCGGTGTTCGTGGTCACCCGTCACAGCTCGCACGCCGAACTGACCCGGCAGGCGCTGCTGGCCGGCAAGACGGTGTTCGTGGAGAAGCCCCTGGCCCTCACCGAGGACGAGCTGGCCGGCGTGCTCGCGGCGGTGGAGGAGTCCGGCAACGACCGGCTGCAGGTGGGCTTCAACCGCCGGTTCGCGCCGCTGCTGCAGGAGGCCAGGAAGCGGTTCGGCGCCCGGACCGGTCCGGCGAGCCTGCGCTACCTCGTCAACGCGGGAAAGCTCCAGCACGGCAGTTGGTACCTCCAACAGGGCGCCGAGGGCTCGCGGTTCGTCGGCGAGGGCGGACACTTCATCGACACGGCGAGCTGGCTGCTCGACGCCGACCCGGTCTCGGTGTACGCGACGGCCGCGCCCGGCAACGAGGACCTCCAGGTCGTCCTGCGCTACCCGGACGGGTCCACCGCCACCATCAGTTACGTCACCACGGGCGCGGCCGGCTTCCCCAAGGAGACGCTGGACCTCATCGCGGACGGCAAGGTGCTGCGGCTCGACGACTTCGTCCGTGCCTCGGTGTATTCGGACGGCACGGTCGGCCGCAAGCAGTGGGTCAGCTCGCGGCTGCCCAAGGCCCGGGACAAGGGCCAGAACGCCGAGCTGGCCGCGTTCATCAAGGCCGTGCGGACCGGCGGGCCGATGCCGGTGCCGCTGGAGTCGCTGGTCGCCACCACGTCGGCCACCCTCGCCGTGCAGGCCGGCCTGGCCGGCGGCGCGCCGGTGACGTTGGCGAGGGCGCGATGACTGTGAACTCGGGGAGTCCGGCCTGGTACCTGCGGCGGTTGTCCCGGATGGGACCGCGGGAGGTCGGCGGCCGGGTGGGCGACACGGTGCGCAGGCGACGGTGGCGGTCGGAGCCGCCGGACTGCCCGAGCGTGACCGGCGCCCGGTTCACCGCGGTACTGCCCGCCGGGACGTTCGCCGCGATACCCCCGGACGCCGCGAAACGTCTCATCGCCGAGGCGGACCGGCTGATGTACGGGCACGCCGAGTACTTCGGGGTGGTCCGCGACGACATGACCGACCCGGACTGGTGGTGCGACCCGAAGACCGGGCGCCGGGCCCCGTGGGGCTACGCCTTCGACGTGCCGTACCGGAACGAGGACGCGGTCGGGGACATCAAGCAGATCTGGGAGCCGTCCCGGCATCAGTACCTCACCCAGCTCGCCGCCGCCTACGCGATCACCGGGGACGAGCGGTACGCCGAGCGCGTGGCCGAGCACCTGCGGTCGTGGTGGTCGGCCAACCCACCGCTGCGCGGCGTGCACTGGATCAGCGGCATCGAGCTGGGCATCCGGCTGCTGTCCTGGGTGTGGATCCGCCGGCTGCTCGACGGCTGGCCGGGCGCGGCCGGTCTGTTCGAGGACAACCCGGTGGCGCTGAACCAGATCTGGCACCACCAGCGCTGGCTGGCCGCCTTCCCCAGCCGGGGGTCCTCGGCGAACAACCACGTCGTCGCCGAGGCCGCCGGGCAGTTCGCGGCGGCTTGCGCGTTCGGGTGGTTCCCCTCCTCGGCGCGTTGGCGGGCCGAGGCGCTGCGATCCCTTGAGCGGCACCTGCGAAGCAACACCTTCCCCTCCGGCCTCAACCGCGAGCTGGCCACCGAGTATCACGGACTTGTGCTGGAACTCGGTCTGGCCGCGGTGGCCGAGGCGGACGCCGCCGACGTACCGGTCCCCGCCACGATCCGGCTGGTGCTGCTGCGGATGACCGACGCGCTCGCGGCCGTCGTGGACAACCGGCTACGGCCCCCGCGTCAGGGGGACGCTGACGACGGGCACGGTCTGGTCGTGGACGGCGAGGGCACCGACCGCTGGGCCTCGCTGCTGGCCACCGGGGACGCCGTGTTCGGCCGGCTCGCCTGGTGGCCGACGGTGACCGGCACCGATGTGCGCACCCCGCTGCTGGCCGCGCTCATCAAGCCGTACGCAAACAAGGGAACCGCACCGGCCGTGGCCCGCCCGGCAAGCCGACCGGGCCACTTCGCGGACGCGGGCATGACCATCCTGCGCGGTCCGGCGGAGATCTGGTGCCGTTGCGACGGTGGTCCGCACGGCTTCCTGTCCATCGCCGCGCATGCCCACGCGGACGCGCTGTCCGTGGAGGTCCGGCACGACGGGGTGGACGTGCTCGCCGACCCGGGGACGTTCTGCTACCACGGGCAGCCCGAGTGGCGGCAGTACTTCCGCTCGACCCTCGGCCACAACACCCTGCAGCTGGACGGCGGTGACCAGTCCGTCTCCGGCGGCCCGTTCCTGTGGACCCGGCAGGCCCGCAGCCGCGTCCTGGTCGCGGACGCGTCCGACGCCTCCGACGGGGGGACGGCCCGCTGGTGTGCCGAGCACGACGGCTACCAGCCCTCCGTGCACCGCCGCCGGGTGGAACTGACGGCCGCGAGCCAGGAGTTGAGGATCGTCGACGAGGTCCGCGGCCGACACGGCCCGCACCGGGCCGTTCGGCTGGCGTTCCACCTCGGCCCCGCGATCACCGCGGACCTGGCGGACAACCGGGCCGTGCTCACCTGGACCCGGGACGGCGAGGAACGCTCCGCGGTGCTCGACCTGCCCGGGCAGCTCAGCTGGCTGTCGCACCGCGGCGAGACCGACCCGCCGCTGGGCTGGTACTCCCCCGGCTTCGGGCGCAAGGAACCCGCCACGACGCTGGTCGGCACCGGCTTCGCCGACGGCTCTGGGCCGTCGGGGGAGTTCACCACTGTGCTCAGGTTCCGCGGCCCGGGGGACGAGTGAGCGTCAAGAGGCGGCACTGGGCGGCGGCACCGCTGGCACTGGCCCTGCTGACGGTGACCGGCTGCGACGGTTCGCAGGGCACCAAGGCGGAGCCGAAGCCCGCGGCATCCACGTCCGCCCCGTCCGCGGCCCGATCGGTGGCCCGGGTGTGCGCCAAGCCCGCGGCCGGGCCGACGAAGGCACCGGCGGGCGCGGTGACGGTGGACCCCTCGGTGGTCGGTGACCTGGCCGCGAAGACCAAGAGCAGCCCCCCGAAGACCACGTTCTGGCTACGGCCGGGCAAGCACAGGCTCGATCCGGACCGCTACGCCCAGGTCATCCCCAAGAAGGGGAACCGCTACCTCGGCGCTCCGGGCGCGGTGCTCGACGGCCGGAAGAAGAACCAGTACGCGTTCGGCGGCAGCGCCAGTGACGTCACCATCCGCTACCTGACCGTGCAGCGTTTCGTCGCGCCGCACGACGAGGGCGTGGTCAACCATGACTCGGCCGACGGATGGGTGATCGAGAACGCGACGATCCAGAACAACTCCGCCGCCGGGCTGATGGCCGGTGCCCGCCAGCAGGTCCGCGCCAGCTGCCTGCGCGACAACGGCCAGTACGGCATGAACGCGTACAAGGCCGGCGACTCCATTCGCGGCCTGGTGGTCGAGGGCAACGAGATCGTGGGCAACAACACCGGCGACTGGGAGCGGCGGCGGGAGGGCTGCGGCTGCACCGGAGGCATCAAGTTCTGGGCCGTCAACGGCGCCGACGTACGCGGCAACTGGGTGCACGACAACCGCGGAACAGGGTTGTGGGCGGACACGAACAACAACGACTTCCGTATCGAGAACAATGTGATCGAGGCCAACGACGGTGCCGCGCTGATCTACGAGACCAGCTACAACGCGGTGGTCCGGAACAACACGATCCGGCGGAACAACTGGGTCGAGGGCCGCAAGGGGGCCGAGGGCGGAGACGACTTCCCGTACGCGACCGTCTACCTGTCCGAGTCCGGCGGCGAACCACGAGTCCGAGCCCGTACCGACAAGATCGAGGTCTACGGGAACCTGCTGGAGAACAACTGGTCCGGAATCACCCTGTGGGAGAACGCCGACCGGTTCTGCAACAGCCCGGCCAACACCTCGTCCGGTGACTGCACGTTGCTGGTGCGGAACCCGGACCGCTGCGAGCAGCCGGCGATCGCCAAGGCACCGCTCTACACCGACTGCCGGTGGAAGACCCAGCGGGTGGACATCCACGACAACCGCTTCGTGCTGGACAAGTCCGTCGTCAAGTGCACGTCGATGTGCGACCGAATGGCCGTGCTGTCCAACTACGGCACCTATCCGGAATGGTCGCCGTACAAGGGCGAGCGGGTGGCCGACGCGATCACCCGCAAACAGCACAACCGCTGGCACGACAACGTCTACCTCGGATCATGGAAGTTCGTCGCCCACGACCCGGGCCGGGTGCTCGGTTTCGGGGAGTGGCAGGGCAGGCCCTACCAGCAGGACACGGGCAGCACCCTCGGCCCACGGGCCGGTGGTTGAGATGGGCGGAGACCTGCGGCACGGTGGGCTGCCGGGCGGACCGGACACGGCGGGCCCGCGGCCCGGCGCCGAACCGCGCCCCGGCGGCACACCGAGGATCGTCGGAATCGTCTGGGGGCTGCTGATCCTCAACACGCTCGGCTCCACCGGGGCGAAGACCATCATCCCGCTGCCCCGCTCCCTCATCCAGATGGCCACCATGGGTGCTCTGGTCGCCGCGTTCGCGCTGGCGCTGGCGGTCAATCTCCGGCTGCGCCTGCGAGCGAGCGCCTTCGTGTTCCTGCTCACCCTGCTGCTGGTGCTGAGCGTGATCTCCAGCGCGAACCTGGAGTCCGGGTTCGGCGCACTGTTCCGCTGCGGCCGGCTGGCTCTCTTCGTCGGCACGCTGTGGCTGCTCAGCCGCTGGTGGGACGGCGGCCTGACGCTCGTCCGGCACCACATCCGGATGTACTTCGCGGTGCTCGGGTCGGTGGCCGCCGGCCTGGTCGTGTCACCGGGCGCGGCCATGCCCGAGCTCTACGGCGGACGCCTTGTCGGCGCGTTGTGGCCGCTCACCCCGCCGCAGATCGGACAGTACGCGGCGGTCATCATCGGGCTCACCGTGCTGCTCGTACTGGGCCGCCGGACCGACAGGACAAGCGCGGCGGTGGTCATCGTGCCGTCACTCGTCCTGCTCTTGCTGACCCATACCCGGACGGCCACCCTCGGGCTGCTCATCGGGCTGGCGCTGGCGATCGGCTCGCTCGTCCTGACCAGTGCGGCCGCCCGCCGGTTCTTCGTCTGGGCGGTGCTGTGCGCCACGGTGGCCGCGGTGGCGTTGAGTTCCGCGCTGCAGGCGTGGTTCCTGCGCGGGCAGAGCCAGGAGAACTTCTCCAATCTCACCGGTCGGGCCAAGGTCTGGGACGCCCTGCTGGCAGCACCCCGGACGACCTTCGAGCAGCTGTTCGGCATGGGCCTGGGCGACAAGTCGTTCGGCGGGCTGCCGATCGACAACAGCTGGCTGGCCGTCTACCAGGAGCAGGGTCTGATCGGCGTCGCCCTGGTGGCGGCGATCATCATCGTCCTCGCCGGCGTCGCGTTGCTGCGGCCACCGTCACTGTCGAGGGCCTGCGCGATCTTCCTGATCAGCTACTGCGGGATCGCGTCGTACACCGAGGCCGGTCTTGGCGACGCCTCGCCGTATCTGCTGCATCTGGCCGTGGCCGCCTCACTGCTGGCAACGCCTGCCGCGGCCACTCGCCTCTCGACGCCCGAAGTCCCTCGACTGCCGACGCCCGAAGCCCCGCGACGACACATCCCGCGATGGGCCAAAAGATCGGAGGTGATCTGATCATGCACGTCCTCGTGGTGCACAACCGCTACGCCTCGGCACAGCCGAGTGGGGAGAACAAGGTCGTCGACCAGGAGGTCGCGCTGCTGCGCGAGGCCGGCCACCGGGTCGAGGTGTTCGAGCGGCGCAGCGACGACATCGCCGCCCGGTCCCTCCTTTCCAAGGCCGCGCTGCCGCTCCTCGTACCGTGGAACCCGGCGGTCCGATCGGAGCTCGCCGCCCGGCTGCGCGCCGAACGGCCGGACGTGGTGCACGTTCACAACGTCTTCCCGCTCCTGTCGCCCGCGGTCCTCGCCGCCTGCGCCGACGCCGACGTGCCCGCCGTCGCCACACTGCACAACTACACCCAGGTCTGCCCACCCGGCACGCTGCAACGCGACGGCCGGCCGTGCACCGAGTGCGTCGGCTCCGCACCACTGCCCGCCGTCCGGCACGGCTGCTACCGGGGCTCCCGCCTCGCGACGGTGCCGCTCGCGGTCAGCCTGTCGGTCAACCGGCGGCGGTGGTGGTCCGGCGTGGAGCGGTTCCTCTGCATCTCCGCGGCGCAGCGTGACGTCCTGGTGCGGTCCGGCATGCCGGCCGAGCGGCTGGCGGTGAAGCACAACTTCGTGCCGGAGCCGGGCAGTTGCCGAACCGGTGACGGCGAGCACGTGCTCTACCTCGGGCGGCTCGCGGAGGCCAAAGGCGTGCGGCTGCTCATGACCGCGTGGGACGAGATCGCGGCGAGCGGCGGTGTGGGCGTACCGCTCGTGATCGCCGGCACCGGGCCGCTGGAGCCGGAGGTGACCGCCTGGGCCGCGGGCCGGGACGACGTGCGATACGTCGGCCTGTACGACACGGAGCAGTGCCGACAGGCCATCGCGCGGTCGGTCGCCGTGGTGGCTCCCTCGACGTGGCTGGAGGCGTTCGGCCTGGTGGTCGTGGAGGCGATGGCGGCCGGGGTCCCGACCGTCGCCGCCGGTCACGGCGCCTTCGTCGAACTCGTCGAGGACGGGGTGACCGGGCTGCTGCACCGGCCGGGCGAGCCCGCCTCGCTCGCGTCCCGCATACGCCGGATCGCGGCCGAGCCGGCCCGCAACCGGGAGATGGGCCAGGCGGCCCGGCGCCGCTACGAGAAGGGCTTCAGCCCGGCCGTCGGCCTGGAGCGCCTGGTGGAGGAGTACCGCACCGCGATCGCGGGTCGGTCAGCACTGGCTCGCGGCGGGGACACGCGCGCGAGCAGGGGGGATGGGGACAGCAGATGACACGATGCCGACTCTGCGGCTCGGAAGCGATGGCGAGCGTCGTCGACCTTGGGGCGACGCCGCCGTGTGAGAGCTTTCTCGCCGCGGACCAACTGGACCGGCCGGAGCCGGCGTACCCGCTGCACCTGCGGGTCTGCACCAACTGCTGGCTGGCGCAGATCCCGCCGCTGATCACGCCGGAGGAGACGTTCAGCGAGTACGCGTACTTCTCCTCCTTCTCGACCTCCTGGGTGGAGCACGCGCGCACGTACGTCGACGGCGCCGTACAGCGGCTGGACCTCGGCGCCGACGCCTTCGTGGTCGAAGTCGCCAGCAACGACGGCTACCTGCTACGGCATGTGGTGGACCGGGGGATCCGCTGTCTCGGCATCGAGCCGTCGGTGAACGTCGGCGCCGCGGCGCGCGAGGCGGGTGTGCCCACACTGACGGAGTTCCTGGACCCGGCCACCGGCACCGACGTCCGCGCCGAGCACGGCCCGGCGAACCTGGTCGTGGCCAACAACGTGTACGCGCACATCCCCGACGTGGTCGGCTTCACCCAGGGGTTGCGCGCCCTGGTCGCCGACGACGGCTGGGTCTCCATCGAGGTGCAGCACCTGCTGACCCTGATCGAGGAGAACCAGTACGACACGATCTACCACGAGCACTTCCAGTACTACACGGTCGCGTCCGCGATCCGAGCCCTCGCGAGCGGCGGACTCACGCTCGTGGACGTCGAGTTGCTGCCCACACACGGCGGCTCCATCCGGCTGTGGGCCCGGCCTGCCGAGGTGGCCGGCGAGCCGACGCAGCGGGTGGCCGACGTGCTGGACCGGGAGAAGGCCGCCGGCTTGCAGGAGCTGTCCGGGTACGCCGAGTTCTCCGCCCGGGTGGCCAAGGTGCGCCGGGACCTCCTGCGGTTCCTCATCGAGGTCGCCGAGCGCGGCGAGACGGTCGTCGGCTACGGCGCCCCGGGCAAGGGCAACACCCTCCTCAACCACTGCGGCATCCGGCCCGACCTGCTCGCGTACACGGTCGACCGCAATCCGTACAAGCACGGCAGGTTCACCCCGGGCACCCGCATCCCGATCCTGCCGCCCGATCAGATAGCCGCCGACAAGCCGGACTACGTCCTCGTCCTCCCGTGGAACCTGCGGGCCGAACTGGTCGAGCAGTTGTCGTTCGTGCACGAGTGGGGCGGCCAGCTGGTGTTTCCGATCCCCGAACTGAGCATTGTCGAGGGCGTCTTGAAGGAGGTCACCGCATGAAGGTCGTCCTGTTCTGCGGCGGTTACGGGATGCGCATGCGCAACGGAACCTCCGACGACGTGCCCAAGCCGATGGCGATGGTCGGCCCGCGACCGCTGATCTGGCATGTCATGCGCTACTACGCGCACTTCGGGCACACGGAGTTCATCCTGTGCCTCGGGTACGGGGCCCACCACATCAAGGACTTCTTCCTCAACTACGAGGAGACGACGTCCAACGACTTCGTACTGCGGGGCGGGAAGACCGAGCTGCTGTCCACCGACATCTCGGACTGGACGATCACGTTCGCGCAGACCGGCATCGAGTCGCCGATCGGGGAGCGGCTGCGCCGGGTGCGGCACCACCTGGACGGCGACGAGATGTTCCTCGCCAACTACGCCGACGTACTCACCGACGCTCCGCTCCCGGAGATGATCGACCGGTTCACGCCGCGCGACGCCGGTGCGTCGATGATGGTGGTGCCGCCGCAGTCCTCGTTCCACTGCGTGGAGCTGGGTGAGGACGGCCTGGTGGGGGGCATCACCGCGGTGAGCGAACTCCCGCTGTGGGAGAACGGTGGCTACTTCGTGCTCCGCCAGGAGATCTTCGACCACATACCGGAGAACGGTGACCTGGTCGCCGACGGATGCGCCCAGCTCGCCAAGCGCGGCCGGTTGGTGGCGCACCAGCACTACGGCTTCTGGAAGCCGACCGACACCGTGAAGGAGCGGGCCGCGCTCGACGACTCCTACGCCCGGGGCGACCGCCCGTGGGCCGTGTGGGAGCGGGACCGTGCCGGAGTCAGAGCGTGATCCGGCTCGGGGCCGGCCCCCTGGAGCGGATCGTCGCGGTGGGCGCGCACTGCGACGACATCGCCATCGGCGCCGGCGGCACGCTGCTGACGCTGTGCCTCGCGCAGCCTGGTGTACGTGTCGACGCGCTGGTGCTCTCCGGCGGTGGCGGCGAGCGGGAGCAGGAGGAGCAGGCCGCGCTCGGCGCCTTCTGCCCGGGCGCCGACCTGCGGCTGACCGTGCTCAAGCTGCCGGACGGCCGACTGCCGACGCACTGGGAAGAGGCCAAGGCCGCAATCGAGGAGCTGCGCGAGCGGACCGAGCCGGATCTCGTGCTTGCCCCGCGTACCCACGACGCGCACCAGGATCACCGCGGCCTGGCGAAGCTGATACCCACCGCGTTCCGCGACCACCTGGTCCTCGGCTACGAGATCGTCAAGTGGGACGGCGATCTCGGACGTCCGACGGCGTACCAGCCGCTGTCGCCGGAGATCGCCGAACAGAAGGTGCGGCTGCTGCAGGAGCACTACCCCTCGCAACGGCACCGGCCCTGGTTCGACCGGGAGGCCTTCCTCGGTCTCGCACGGATCCGCGGCATCGAATGCCACGCGCGCTACGCCGAGGCGTTCGCCGTCAGCAAACTCACTCTCGACCTGGGGGAATGAACAGTGCGCGTACTACTGACCGGACATCAGGGCTACCTGGGCACCGTGATGGCCCCGGTTCTCGCGGCCGCCGGGCACGAGGTCGTCGGCCTCGACGCCGGCCTGTTCGCCGACTGCGTGCTGGGCGAGCCGCCCGCGGACCCGCAGGGGCATCGGGTGGACCTGCGCGATGTCACGGCCGAACACGTGGCCGGGGTGGACGCCGTGATCCACCTGGCCGCGCTCTCCAACGACCCGCTGGGATCGCTGGCGCCGGACCTCACCTACGACATCAACCACCACGCCTCCGTACGGCTGGCCCGGCTGGCCCGCGACGCCGGAGTGCGGCGCTTCCTGTACGCGTCGACGTGCTCGGTCTACGGCGCCTCGGGCGGCGACGACCTGGTGGCCGAGGACGCCCCGCTGCGCCCGGTGACGCCGTACGCGGAGTCCAAGGTGCGGGTGGAGGACGACCTGCACGCGCTGGCCGACGGCGACTTCAGCCCGGTGTGCATGCGCAACGCCACCGCCTTCGGCTACTCGCCCCGGCTGCGCGCCGACATCGTGCTGAACAACCTGGTGGGGCATGCGCTGCTGTCCGGCGAGGTGTTGGTGCTCTCCGACGGCACCCCCTGGCGCCCACTGGTGCACGCCGCCGACATCGCACGGGCCTTCGCAGCCGCGCTGACCGCGCCGCGGGAAGCGGTGCACGACCGGGCGTTCAACATCGGCAGCGAGACCAACAACGTCACGGTCGCCGAGATCGCCGAGCAGGTCGCCGAGGCGGTGTCCGGCGCGAAGGTGGTGATCACCGGGGAGAACGGCGCCGATCCGCGGTCGTACCGGGTGGACTTCTCCCGGTTCCGCGCCGCGATCCCGGGCTTCGACTGCGAGTGGACGGTGAAGCAGGGCGCACTCGAACTCGCCGACGCCTACCGGAAGTTCGGGCTGACCCGGGAGGACTTCGAGCGACGCTTCACCCGCCTTGCCGTGCTGCGCGCGGCGTCCGAGTCCGGTGCCGTCGACGACACCCTGCGGTGGCGCCGATGACCGCGGTCGGCGAGCAGACGACGACCGGGGCCGGCGAGGAGATGCACGCGCTGGTGGAGCGGCTGTACCCGCTGTGCCGGAGCATCACCGGCGACGGTGTGCGCGCCACCCTGGAGATCGTGGGCGAGTACGTCCCCCTCCAGGTGCACGAGGTCCCGACCGGGACGCAGGTGCTCGACTGGACGGTGCCACAGGAGTGGAACATCCGGGACGCGTACGTTGCCGACAGCTCCGGCCACCGGGTCGTCGACTTCGCCGCGTCCAGCCTGCACGTGCTCGGCTACAGCGTGCCGGTGTCGCGGACCATGCCACTCGCCGAGCTGCGCGCGCACCTGCACACCCTGCCGGACCACCCGAACTGGGTGCCGTACCGCACCAGTTACTACAAGCCGGAGTGGGGCTTCTGCCTGGCCCAGGAGACCCTGGACGCGATGCCGGACGGCGAGTACGAGGTGCGCGTCGACTCCACCCTCGCGGACGGCCACCTCACCTACGCCGAGCACGTGGTCCCCGGACAGGTCCAGGACGAGGTGATCGTCTCCTGCCACGTCTGCCACCCGTCACTGGCCAACGACAACCTGGCCGGCATCGCGGTGGCGACGTTCCTGGCCCGCGCGCTGGCACAGCAGACGCCGTACTACACCTACCGGTTCATCTACGCGCCCGGCACCATCGGGGCGATCACCTGGCTGGCCCGCAACGCGGAGCGGGTGGAACGGGTCAAGCACGGGCTCGTGCTGGCCTGCGCAGGCGACCCGGGCCAACTGACGTACAAGCAGAGCAGGCGCGGCGACGCGGAGATCGACCGGGTGATGCGGCATGTGCTGGCCGCCTCCGAACGCCCGCACCGCGTCAACGAGTTCACTCCGTACGGCTACGACGAGCGGCAGTACTGCTCGCCCGGGTTCGATCTGGGCGTGGGCTCGCTCAGCCGGACCCCGTACGCCGGCTACCCCGAGTACCACACCTCGGCGGACAACCCGGACTTCGTCTCCCCGGACGCGATGGAGGACACGCTCACCGTCTGCCGCGAGGCGTTCGCCGTCCTCGACGGCAACCGGCGGTACGTCAACCTCAGCCCCTACGGCGAACCGCAGCTGGGCCGACGGGGGTTGTACGACTCTCTCGGCGGCCGCAGCGACGCGAAGCAGGCCGAGATGGCCATGCTCTGGGTGCTCAGTCTCTCCGACGGCGAGCACGGTCTGCTGGACGTCGCAGAACGGTCCGGGCTGCCGTTCGACACCGTCGCCGCCGCGGCCGATGCCCTGCACGGCGCCGGGCTGATCAAGGCGTGACGCCGATGGCCACCGAGGGAGGGAAGCGGACCGCCAAGCGGGCCATCGTCGGCCGGCTGTCCTGGGGACTGGCCGACCAGGCGGCCTCCAGCATGACCAACTTCGCGGTGGGGCTCTACGTGGCACGCTCGCTGGGGCTGGCCGCGTTCGGCGTGTTCAGCCTGGCCTGGCTGACCTACGGCGTGGTGCTCAACGTCTCCCGCGGCCTGGCCACCGACCCGCTCGTGGTGCGCTTCAGCGGCGTACCGACCGCGTCCTGGCGCTCGGCGGCGGCCCGGTCGTCGGGTGCCGCCCTCGGCATCGGTACCGCCCTCGGCGCCGCGTGTCTGCTGGTCGGGCTGGGCCTGGGCGGCCGTGTGGGGCCCGCCTTCGTCTGCCTCGGCGTCGTGCTGCCTGCGCTGTTGCTGCAGGACGCCTGGCGGTTCGCGTTCTTCGCGGCCGGCGCCGGGCAGAAGGCGTTCGCCAACGACCTCGTGTGGGGCGTCGCGCTCGTCCCGGCCATGGTGGTGGCGGCCCGCGTGGGCAGCGTGGCCGCTTTCGTGCTCGCCTGGGGCGCGTCCGCCACGGTGGCCGCGGTGTACGGCTGCCTCCAGTCGGGCATCCGCCCCCGGACGACCGGGGCGCGCGGGTGGCTTCGCGAGCAGCGCGATCTCGGCTACCGGTACCTGGTCGAGAACGTCAGCCTCAGCGGCGCGAGCCAGCTGAGGGCGTACGGGCTCGGCGCCATCGTCGGGGTCGGCGCGGTCGGCGCGGTCCGGGGCGCCGAGCTCCTGCTGGGCCCGTTCCTCGCCCTGCTGATGGGGCTGTCGCTGGTCACCGTCGCCGAGGCGGCACGGGTGCTGCGGCAGGCCCCGCATCAACTGAACAGATTCTGCCTCCACCTTGGCGGCGGGCAGGCCGTCGCCGCGCTGCTCTGGGGCGCGGCTCTGCTGCTGATGCCGGACCGGATCGGCGAGTTCGTGCTCGGTGGCGTCTGGAGCTCTGCCTCCGAACTCATCGTCCCGGCGACGCTCGGCGTCGCGGGGGCCGGCCTCGGCAGCGGCGCGGCGGCCGGGCTGCGCGCACTCGCCGCGGCCCGGCGCAGCCTGCGCAGCCAGCTGTTCGCCTCCGCCTGTTACGTCATCGGCGGGCTCGGCGGGGCGGCCGTGGCCGGCACGGTCGGCTCGGCCTGGGGCGTAGCCGCCGCGACGTCGATCAGCTCGGCCGTGTGGTGGCTGCAGCTGCGGTCCGCTCTGCGCGAGCGCCACCACAACCCCATTCCCGAAGTGAGGACGCCATGACCGCGCAACCCAGGCTGAGCATCGGCCTGCCCGTGTACAACGGCGAGGAGTACCTGGCCGAGGCGCTCGACGCCCTGCTCGGCCAGACCTACGAGGACTTCGAGCTGGTCATCTCCGACAACGCCTCGACCGACGGGACCCGGGACATCTGCGACCGGTACGCCGCGAAGGACTCGCGCATCCGGTACATCCGCCTGACCCGGAACATCGGCGCCGCACCGAACCACAACTACGTGTTCACGGAGTGCCGCGGCGAACTATTCAAGTGGGCCTCGCACGACGACCTCTACGCCCGCGACCTGCTGCGGCGCTGCGTGGAGGCGCTGGACGAGCGGCCGGACGTGGTCCTTGCGCACTCCGGCCAGGCGGTCATCGACGGCGAGGGCCAGGTGAAGGTCCCGTACGAGTACGGGCTGGCCACCGACTCGCCACACGCGCCGGAACGCTTCCGCAGTCTGCTGTTCGAGCCCGGTGGCGACGACTTCTACGGTGTGATGCGGGCCGACGTGCTGCGCCGGGTGAAGCCGCACGACAGCTACCACCACGCGGATCGCACGTTCGTCGCCGAGATCACCCTGCACGGGCCGTTCCACCAGGTGCCGGAGCTGCTGTACTTCCGCCGCGACCACCCCACCCGCGCCGAGCGGGCGAACCCTTCCAAACGCTCCCGGTGCGTCAACCTGGACCCGCGCCGGGCCGGTGCGCTGCACCCGACGCCCCGGCTGCTCGCCGAGTACGTCTGGGGCTTCGTCTCGGCGATCCGGCGGGCGCCGCTGTCCGCGGCCGACCGGCGCGCGTGCCACCGCCACCTGGCCGCATGGATGACCAGCCGGGTCCGGCCGGGTGCCGGCGAGCGGGTCGAGGACCGTACCCCGGTCGACCCGGGCCGGCTCACCGTCTCGGTCGACGCCCTCGTCGCCGGACGTGAGGGGCGGCAGGCATGACACCCGCGGACCAAACCCCGGTGCGCGTCGGGGTGTTCGGCCTGCTCGGCTCCGGCAATCTCGGCAACGACGGGTCACTGGAGGCCGTGCTCGGCTACCTCCGCGCCGAGCACCCGGATGCGGTCGTGGACGCGTTGTGCGGCGGACCCGAGGTCGTCACGTCCCGGTACGGCATCCCCGCGACGCGGCTGCACTGGTACCGCGGGGAGTACCAGACCGCGTCGCGGGCGGGCGCGATCGCGGGCAAGGGCCTGGGCAAACTCGTCGACGCCGTCCGTACCGCTGCCTGGGTGCGCCGGCACGACGTGGTGATCGTGCCGGGCATGGGCGTCCTGGAGGCCACGCTGCCGCTGCGGCCGTGGGGCTTCCCGTACTCGTTGTTCCTGCTCTGCGCGAGCGGCCGACTGTTCGGCACCCGCGTCGCGCTGGTCGGCGTCGGGGCCGCCGCGATCGGCAACCGGCCGACCCGGGCCCTGGTGCGCTGGTCGGCGCGGCTGGCCGGCTACCGGTCGTACCGGGACGCCCTGTCCCGCGACGCGATGCGGGCGATGGGCGTGGACACCGCACGTGACAAGGTCTACCCGGACCTCGCCTTCGCCCTGCCGACGCCGCCGGCGAGCGCGCCCTCGGGGCCGCCGGGCCCGGTCTGCGTCGGTGTCATGGACTTCCACGGCGGCAACGACGACCGCGCACAGGCCGAGGAGATCCACCGGCGCTACCTCGACGGGACAACTCGCTTCGTCCGCGCGCTGGTCGAGGACGGCAGGCCGGTCCGGCTGCTCACCGGCGACGAGTGCGACCGGCCGGTGGTCGCCGCGATCCTCGACGCGGTGGACTCGCCGCTGGTCACCGCCGCCGAGGCGACCTCGCTCGCCGACCTGATGAAGGAGACGGCGGCTGCCGACACCGTGGTGGCCACCCGGTACCACAACCTGGTCTGCGCGCTGAAGGTCGGCACGCCGACGCTCGCACTCAGCTATGCGGCGAAGAGCGACGCCCTCATGGACCGGATGGGCCTTGCCGCGTACTGCCACCCGGCTCGCGAGGTCGACGCCGGTCAACTCCTGGAGCAGTTCCGGGCGTTGGAGAAACGATCGGCGGAGCTGCGGCGGACCCTCGCCGAGCGGAACCTGACCGCCGCCCGGCAACTCGAGGACCAGTTCACCGCCTTGACCGCGGCCCTGTTCCCGGCGGCCGACCACGCCCACGCCTTGAGGGAGGCCAAATGAAGGCGACCGAAGTCCCGGCGATCGACGGCGCGTACCTGTTCGAGCCGACGCCGTACTCCGACGAGCGCGGCTTCTTCTGCCGCACCTTCGACGCCGACGTGGTCCGCTCGGTGGGCCTCGACCCGGACGCCTTCGTCCAGGACAGCCTGTCCCGCTCGGTCCGGGGCGTGCTGCGCGGCCTGCACCTGCGCTCCGGCGCGGGCGAGGCCAAGCTGGTGCGCTGCTCGTACGGACGGATCTTCGACGTCGTCGTCGACCTGCGGACGGACTCACCGACGTACCGCAACGTGGCGACCTTCGAGCTGTCCGGCGAGACGCAGGCGACGCTCTACATACCGGCGGGCTGCGCCCACGGATTCCAGGCCCTGACCGGGACCGCCGACACCTCGTACCGGATCGACCGCCCGCACGATCCGGCCGAGGACGTGACGATCGCCTTCGACGACCCGGAGCTCGCCGTCCCCTGGCCGCTCCCACCCGCCTCGATGTCCCAGCGGGACCGGGAGGCGCCGAGCCTCGCCGAGGTCCTGAAGCAGAGAGAGAGCTGAAGTCACCGTGGACACCGAAGAGTTCGGCCTTCCCCGATCGCGGGCGGCGAACGAGCGGCTGCACGCCCTGATCCCCGGCGGCGCGCACACCTACGCCAAGGGCGACGACCAGTACCCCGAGGGCCTGGCCCCGGTCATCAGCCACGGCCGCGGTGCCCATGTGTGGGACGTCGACGGCAACCGCTACATCGAGTACGGCTCCGGCCTGCGCTCGGTCAGCCTCGGCCACGCCCACCCACGCGTGACCGAGGCGGTGCGACGGGAACTCGACCGCGGCAGCAACTTCGTCCGGCCGTCCATCGTGGAGGTCGAGGCGGCGGAACGCTTCCTGGCCACCGTGCCGACCGCCGAGATGGTGAAGTTCGCGAAGAACGGCTCCGACGCCACCACCGCCGCGGTGCGCCTCGCCCGCGCCGCCACCGGGCGCCCGCGGGTGGCCCTCTGCGCCGACCATCCGTTCTTCTCCACCGACGACTGGTTCATCGGCACCACGCCGATGTCCGCCGGCATTCCGGCGGCGACCAACGAGCTGACCGTGGCATTCCCCTACGGGGACCTGGCCGCCACGGAGGAGCTGCTCACCCGGTACCGGGACGAGGTCGCCTGCCTGATCCTCGAACCCGCTACCCACACCGAGCCGCCGCCCGGATACCTGGCCGGCCTGCGCGAGCTGGCCGACCGGCACGGCTGTGTACTGATCTTCGACGAGATGATCACCGGCCTCCGCTGGTCCGAGGCGGGCGCCCAGGGCCTGTACGGCGTCGTCCCCGACCTCTCCACTTTCGGAAAGGCGCTGGGCAACGGGTTCGCCGTCTCCGCACTGGCCGGGCGCCGCGATCTGATGGAGCTGGGCGGACTGCGCCACTCCGGCGAACGGGTGTTCCTGCTGTCCACCACGCACGGTGCGGAGACGCACTCGCTCGCCGCCGCGATGGCCGTGCAGACCACCTACGTCGAGGAGGGCATCACCGCGCGGCTGCACACCCTCGGCGAGCGGCTGGCCGCCGGTGTCCGCGACGCGGCGGACAGCATGGGCGTCGGCGACCACGTCGTCGTCCGGGGCCGGGCCAGCAACCTGGTCTTCGCCACCCTCGACGAGAACCGGCAGCCGTCGCAGCAGTACCGCACCCTGTTCCTGCGCCGGCTCCTCGCGGGCGGCGTACTGGCCCCGTCGTTCGTGGTGAGCAGCGCGCTCGGCGACGTCGACATCGATCACACCGTCGACGTGGTGGCCCAGGCATGCGCGGTGTACCGGAAGGCACTGGACGCCGCTGACCCCACCCCCTGGCTGGCCGGACGACCGGTGAAGCCCGTGTTCCGCCGCTTGGCGTGACGGCCGGGACATGACGTGACGTGACGTGACGTGACGTCAGCGGCGGTCCCGCCGACCGGCGTCGGCCACCCGGTCGGCTGTCCGGTCGGCTGTCCGGTCGACCAGCCACGCGGTCGCCGGTGTCACTGCCAGCGCGGTGCACCAGCCGCCGAGGACATCGGTCGGGTAGTGCGCGCCCAGGGCGACCTGCGCCCAGCCCATGGCGGCGCCGGCGACCAGCGCCGCTGCGAGTACGAGCAACGCGCCGGCCCTCCTGCCGAGGCCCAGCCGACCGGTCGCGAGCAGCGCCACCACGAGGGCGAGCGCGGTGAGGAAGGCGGTGTGCCCGCTCGGATAGGACAGGTTGTCGTCGCCGTGGATGGTGCGGCCCACCAGGGACTTGAGCAATGTCGTCGTCGCCACGGTCGTGCCGGCACCGGCAACGACGAGCACCGCCGCGCGAGGACGCCGCTGCAGCAGGCAGCCCGTCACGGCGGCCACGACCAGCACCGCCGCTCCGGCGGGCTCCCCCAGGAAGTCCGTGGCCAGAGCGACGTTCCGCCACGGCGGCCGCACGCTGTCCGCCGTCGGCTGGATGACCCATCTGTCCACTGTGCCGGGTTCACTGTGGCCGGCATACAGGACCCCGAGCACGACGACCACCAGCGCGGAGAGGATCGCGGTCAGCCCGAGCCACATGCGCAGCAAAGGGGGCAGCACGGCGGTCTCCGACCGGCCGGTCACGCGTCCACCGCGTCCGGTCGGCCTGCGGTGCTTTGCCGTGATCGGCAGATGGTGCTCCGGACCCTGACTTCTTGGGGCGGGGCGAGGATGCGGCTCGTCGTCCGCCCCGTGGCCGGCCATGAATCAGCGGCTTCCTGTCTCCCCTGCTCCAAGCCCTCTTGAAGACTGCCGGGCCTGCTTTCGGCGACCTGCTTGTCCGCCATGCACAGGAGTGGTTCATGTCCCGTCAGTACCTCGGCTCCCGCGGACAGGTCGGAAGGGCACAGGTCGGAAACGGCATCGTCGCGGCCACCAGGGGCCCAGCGGCCGCCCACCTGGTGGTCCGGGCGCGCGCCGCTTGCGTCGCGTTTCGGGCACTGCTCGCCGACGGCCTCTGCAACCCCCGCGGATGGCCGCACTTCATCACCGAACTCGACCGCGCTACGCCCCGAACTGGGCCGGGCCGACTTCCGGGCCCGCTCCGACTTGGCGATCCAACGCCACTGACGCCGGTCGACGTGTTCTTCCGCTTCCGCTGACGCCAACTCCCCGCCCACAGTCCCCCATTTCTCCGCTTGCCACCCTAACCGCGGAAGAAGAGGGGCTCCGGGGAAGTCGCGCGACTGCGCGAGGAGGCCGAGATGCGAAGTTCGCCGTCCCACTGCGCGTCCGCGTCCGAGATCCTATGCTTTGGGCACCTAAGGCGGAAAGAGGGGGGATGCCTGGTGAGCCCAGCAGTGCGGGGAACGTCAGCATTGAAGTCGGGGGTCAAGCGGCTCTTGGGACGTACGGGATTCGACATCGTGCGCACCAACAACAACCGGGGTGGAGTGGACGACTTCATCCCCTTCGAGGCAACGATGCGGGCCGCACGGGCGGCCGGCCTGTCGGTCGGTGACTACATAGACGAGGTCATGAACGGGACGCCTGGCGCCACCCAGTTCACCATCGACGAACTACGCACTCTCGGCGTCTTCACCGCCAACCCGGACACGGTGCTGGAGATAGGCCCCGGGTCCGGACGGTACCTGGAGAAGACGCTGAAGGAGTGTTCACCAGGCCGCTACGAGATCTACGAGACGGCAGCGCCCTGGTCCGACCACCTGGTGGACACATTCGGCGTGGTCGCCCAGCCGACCGCGGGATGCAGTCTCGCTTCGACACCCGACGACAGCGTCGACCTCGTTCAGGCCCACAAGGTCTTCAACACCGTGACCTTCCTCTACGCCTCCCGCTACTTCTTCGAGATGGCACGGGTCACGCGACCCGGTGGTCGGATCGTCTTCGACGTGATGACGGAGACCTGCCTGGACCCGGCCACGGTGCGCGCCTGGGCGACGAAGGGCGGCGCCGGGCACGGCTCCTACCCGGCCGCCATGCCTCGCCAGACGTGCGTGGACCTCTTCGCGACCCTCGGCTGCAGCCTGGAGGCCGGCTTCCTGGCACCCATGGGCGTCGCCTCCACCGAGGTGCTTGTCTTCGGAAAGAGGGCTTGACCCTTATGCATACGAAAAGGGTCTTCGCAGGCTCTCGCCTGCGAAGACCCTTCGCTCTGTCGGGACGACAGGATTTGAACCTGCGACCCCTTGACCCCCAGTCAAGTGCGCTACCAAGCTGCGCCACGTCCCGTTGCCCGTTGTGACCTGGGGTTTCCCCTGGTTGAACGCGCACGGAAACAATACCGCACTCGGGTCGGTGGTCGCGCACTCCTTTTGTCCCGGTGATCACCTTGACCCGGCGGTCACCGCTTGACCTCAACCTCGCTTGAGGTTGCACGATCGTCCGTATGACGACGACAACGCTGAAGCGCGACTACGGGTATGCGGACCTGCCGGGCCTGATGGGGCTCATGAGCGGGGACGAGAAGCACGGACCGGCGGCGACGTCCACGCTCGACGCGCTGTGGGTGCTCTACGACCGGGTACTGCGGGTGACGCCGGAGCGGGCCGACGCTCCGGAACGGGACCGGTTCCTGCTGTCGAAGGGGCACGGGCCGATGGCCTACTACGCGGTGCTCGCCGCCAAGGGCTTCGTGCCGGTCGACTGGCTGCCGGGCTTCGGCTCGTACGACTCGCCGCTCGGCCACCATCCGGACCGCGTGCTCGTCCCGGGTGCCGAGATCGGCAGCGGTTCGCTCGGGCACGGGCTGCCGATCGCGGTCGGTACGGCGCTGGGTCTGCGCGCCCAAGGACTGGGCGACCCCCGCGTGTGGGTGCTGGTCGGGGACGCCGAACTGGACGAGGGCAGCAACCACGAGGCCATCGCGTACGCCGGTCCGGCCGGACTCGACCAGCTGCACACCGTCGTGATCGACAACTCCTCCGCCAGTTACGCGCTCCCCGGCGGGATCGCCGCGCGCTTCGAGGCCGCGGGCTGGTCCGCCGAGACCGTCGACGGACGGGACCACGACGCCCTGTACGCCGCCTTCACCGCCCCTCACCCGGGACAGCCGCGCGTGGTCGTCGCCCGAGTGGAACCGAAGACCGCCTGAGCCGGTCGCCCCCGCCCGCACATCAACTCTTCAGCACACCCGCACACCCGCACACCCGCACACCCGCAACGGAGGACTTTCCCCATGGACACCATGCGTGACCGCTTCGCCCCGGTCGTCTCACGGCTGCTCGACGAGGATCCGCGCGTCGCGGTCGTTCTCGCCGAGATCGGTCTGGCCGGGTTCGAGGAGGCGCGGCACCGGCATCCGGACCGCGTGATCAACGTCGGCATCCGGGAGCAGCTGCTGGTCGGGGCGGGCGCGGGCCTGGCGCTGACCGGGCTGCGGCCCGTGGTGCACACCTTCGCCAGCTTCCTCGTCGAGCGGCCCTTCGAGCAGGTCAAGCTGGACCTCGGGCACCAGGACGTGGGCGCGGTGCTGGTCAGCGCCTCCGCGTCCTTCGACTGGCCCTCGGGCGGCTACACCCACATGGCACCCGGCGACATCGCCCTGCTGGACACGCTCGACGGCTGGACGGTGCACGTCCCGGGCCACCCGGACGAGGCCGAGACCCTACTGCGGCACGCCGTCGCGGCGGGCGACGACAAGGTGTACGTACGGCTGTCCGTGCAGTCGAACACCGAGGCCCTCGCCGTCGACGGAGCCCGCTTCCGCACCGTCCGCGAGGGTCGGGCCGGTGTGGTCGTCGCGGTCGGGCCGATGCTCGACCCGGTCCTCGCCGCCACCGAGGGCCTCGACGTCACCGTGCTGTACGGCACGACCGTGCGCCCCTTCGACTCGGCCGCGCTGCGCCGGGCCACGGAGGCCGCCGGGACCGACGTCGTCCTCGTCGAGCCGTACCTGGCCGGCACGTCGACGGCCGTCGCGAACGACGCCCTCGCGGATCTGCCGCACCGCGTTCTCGGCCTCGGCGTCGGCCGCCGCGAGCTGCGCCGCTACGGGCAGATCGAGGAACACGTGGCCGCGCACGGGCTGGACGCCGGGTCGTTGCGGGAGCGGATCGGTGGGTTCCTGGGGGCGACGCGGGTCAGCGCGTAGGCCTGTCCCCTTGGCTGTTTCCTCCGCCGCCGGTATGGGCGGGGCGGGCTGTCCCGGTGGGCCCGTGCGGCAGCGACCGCGGCGTCGGCGCCTCGGCCCGCACCAGCCCTCGTATCGCGGGCACCGAGAGCAGCGCCGTCGCCACGACGAGGGTCATGGCGCCGGCCACGAGGAGGACGTTGTCCGCGCCCAGGGCCGCCGCGGCCGGGCCCGCGAGGGCCTGGCCGACCGGCATCATGGCCAGGGAGCCGGCTATGTCGTACGCGTGGATGCGGTTCAGGGCATCGGGCGGGACCTGGGTCTGCACGCTGGTCGCCCACATGACGCCCCAGAACGACAGGCCCGCGCCCGCTATCGCCGCACCGGCCGCCATCGTCGCCACTCCGAAGCCCGCTCCGACGGCGGCCGGGAAGCAGGCGAAGGAGAAGAGGGCGAGCGAACCCGCGCGCAGCATGTGCCGAGGGCGCAGGCGCAGTGCGATCAGGCCGCCTATGACCGTGCCCGCGCCGAGGGCGGAGTTGACCAGGCCGTAGGCACGCGGCCCGTGCTCCTGGACGACCTCCGTCGCGACCAGCGGAACCGTCGGACCCCAGACGGAGATCATCAGGACGCACCAGATGACGATCACGGACCACAGCCACGTACGTGATCTGAACTCCCGCCAGCCCTGGACGAGATCGGCCCCGAAGCCGTTGGTACGGGCCCTGTGGTCGGGGTCGGCCGGCGGCAGCCGGAGCAGCAGGAGACACAGGGCGCTGAGGGCGTACGTCGTGGCGTGGGCCGCGAAGACTCCGCCGGGTGAGGCGAAGGCCACCAGCAGGCCGGCGAGCGCGGGGCCCGCCAGCTGGGCTGTGGACTCCGCGACCCGTATGGCGCCGTTGGCCGCCTGGACGTCGGTGGCGAGCCGAGGCACCGTGCTCGCGACACCCGGCTCGAAGATCGCCGCCGCCGCGCCGTTGACCGCGCCGATCACGCAGATCTGCCAGAGCACCACGTGGCCGGTGAAGAACAAGGTGGCGGCGACCGACTGGCTGCCCAGCCGCACCACATCGGCGCCGATCATCAGCAGACGGGTGCTGAACCGGTCCGCGAAGACCCCGCCGAAGATCACCAGCCCCGCGAAGCAGGCGGCCGAAGCGGCCATGGCCAGGCCGACGGCCCCCACCCCGTAGCCGTGCTGCAGCAGGCCTGCCGCCAGCGCCACCGGCAACATCGTGTCGCCCAGCTTGGCGACGGCCCGAGCGGTGAAGAACAGTCCGAAATCCCGCGACCAGACCTTCCGGGGCCCGGTGCCGTCAGTCACGTCACGACGCCCGGGCTCACCGCCCACGCCACGGTGACCGCCGCCCACGTCCTTCCCCGACGACGGCACCCCGCCCGAGGACAACCCGCCCCCAGCCATCCCCCTCACACGCCTCCCCCACCGACCGACCCCTCGACGGGACCCCCGCGCCCCTCCGCGCCGAGCTCCCCACCCGCCTTCGGATCATGCCACGCGGCACTGACAACGCCCCTCAGCCGCCAGGCCTCATCCGTCAGACCTCATACGCGTCAGATCTCATGCGTCTGCCATCAGCCATCAACCGTCGGCCGGAAGGCCCAATTCCGGGTAGGACTCCAGCAGTCGGGTCGGAGCCGCCTGCCGCCAGGAGTCCGCGAGGATGTCACGCAACTCGTCCGAGTCCTCAAGGGACGCGAGCCGCACGCGCACCCAGGCGAAGCCCGCCTCGTGGTCGGCGATCCAGAACTTCCCGGGCTCGGCGAGCACCAACTCGTCGCGCTCCTCCTTGGGGCAGCGCACGGCGATGGAGGTCTCCTCCTCGGGCAGCGTGGCGAACATCTTCCCCGCGACCCGGAAGGTGGGCATGTTCCAGGCGATCTTCTCCGTCGTGTCCGGCAGAGAGAGGCAGATTCGGCGTACGTCTTCGGCATCCTGCATGGAAAGCACCGTAGCCAATACCACTGACAATCACCTGCTGAGAGCAGGTACAGGCACCACTGACAGCCGGTTCGGCCACCCGCCGCGAAGAGCGCGGTCAACGACTCGGAACAGGCTCCGAACCCTCGGCCGCCGTCACATACTTGTAGAAGATCGTCGTCGGACGAAGCACCCCCGCGGGCGTCCGCGCGTAGTCGGGTATGACGCCCGCCCGGATCCAACCCGCGGACCGGTAAAGGGACTCGGCCGGGCTGTCCGTCTCGGTGTCGAGGTTGAGCAGGGTCACGCCCGCCTCGGCGGCGGCGCGTTCGGCCGTCGCGAGCAGCGAACGGCCGAGCCCCTTCCCCCGCCCCTCCCGGTGCACCATCAGCTTCACCACCTCGGCGCGGTGGCTGCTGTTGGGCTTGTCCGGAAAGGCCAGGCTGACAGTGCCGACGATCCGGTCCCGCGCGTACGCGGCCCACACGGCGAGACCGCCCTCCACGAGCACGTCCGCCCGCCCCCGCCACCAGTCGACGGCGGCGGCGCGGTCGAGCGGGGCGAGGAAGCCGACCGACGCTCCCTCATTGACGGTGTGGGTCAACAGATCGGCCAACTCATCAACCGACCGCAGGAGTTGGTCGGCGGTGAGCCGGACGACGGTGGTGGTGGCAGTCACGGCAGCACCACCGCCAGCACATAGCGCGCGTCCCCGGGGCCGGTGGACCGGAACCGCGTCGGCCCCCACACCCGCAACCGCAGGCAGTCGCCCGCGTCGAGCCGGTGTCCGGTGTCCTGGGCCGTGACCTCGAGCCGCCCGTCGAGCACCCAGATGTGCTGTTCGAGGCCGGGTACGGGCGGCCGGTCATACGCGATGTCCGCGCCGGCCGCGAGCCGGCCCTCGACGAGTTCGCCGCGCAGCCCGGCATGCGGCGGGGACACGGAGCGGCGTACGAATCCGGACGCCTTGTCCTCCCATACGGCCTGGTCGGCGGCCCGTACCAGCAGGGCGGGCTCCTCCTCGACCTCGCTGAGCAGCTGCGACATGGTGCGGCCGTAGACCCCGCACAGTCGGTTCAGGAGTGAGGCCGTGGGGCTGATCTCCGCTCGCTCGGCCCGGGAGAGGGTCGACCGGCTCACCCCGCTGCGCTCCGCCAACTCGCCCAGGGACCAGCCTCGTTCGGCCCGCAGCTCGGCCAGCCGCACGCCGAGTCGGGAGTCGACGGGGTCCGGGCCGCCGCCCTCCGCGCCGCCATCACCATCACGTCTCATATTCGGGATGCTATCCCACATGTGAAACGCTACGGCGACGCGGTACTCATCCCACCGGTGCGGCCTCGCCCAACGCCTCCAGCACCGGCCGGATCAGTGGATGCTCCTCGGCTCCCCGGCGCACGGCGGCGAAGACCCGGCGCGTGGGTGCGACCCCGTCGACGGGGCGTACGACCACACCCGAGAGATCCATGCCGCTCAGGGCCGAGCGCGGCACCAGGGCGACCCCCGCGTCCGCCGACGCGAGCGCGACGACCGCCCGGAAGTCGTCCGAGGAGTGCTCCAGACGGGGCTGGAATCCCGCGTGCTCACAGGCCAGGACCACCACGTCGTGGCAGGGGTTTCCGGGGTACGGGCCGATCCACGGGTCCTTCGCCAACTCGGCGAGCGGGACCTCCGTACGGTCGGCGAGGCGGTGGGTCACCGGGACGACCGCGTCGAACGGCTCGGCGTACAACGAGATGTGGGCGAGGCGGGGGTCGTCGGCGTCCGGGGCGCCCCGGTACTCGACGGCGACCGCCACGTCGACCTGCCGGTCGAGCACCATCGGCAGGCTGGCGTCCCCCTCGGCGTCCTGGACGCGGATGCGGATGCCGGGCGCGGTCCGCGCGAGCCGGGCCACGGCGGGCGCGACGACCAGGCCGATACCGGTCGCGAAGGAGGCGACCGTGACGGTGCCCGCCGAACCCGAGCCGTACGCGGCGAGCTCGGCCTCGGCCTTCTCCAGCTGGGCGAGGACCGCGTTGGTGTGGCTGAGCAGGATCTCGCCGGCCGGAGTCAGGCGTACGCCCCTGGCGTTGCGCTCCACCAGGCGGTGGCCCGTCTCCTGCTCAAGGGCCGTCAGCTGTTGCGAGACGGCGGAGGGTGTGAGGTAGAGCGCGGCGGCAGCGGCCGTCACCGTGCGATGGTCCGCCACCGCACGGAGGATGTGGAGCCGCCGCGCTTCGATCATGTGACCGATTCTCTCAGAGGTTCGCGCTCACCCTGCTGCTCCGGCCCTCAGCCCGTCCGCGGCGCCGGGCACCCGACCCCGTTCCCCCGCGCCCAGGCTTCCGCGCTCATGCCTTCGTCTCCGCCTCCAGCTCCGCGCGCGCCGCCACGAAGGCGTCCACGGCCCGGTTCACGTCCTCCGTCGAGTGCGCGGCGGACAGCTGTACGCGGATCCGGGCGCGGCCCTGCGGGACCACCGGGTACGAGAAGCCGATCACGTACACCCCGCGGTCCAGGAGCAGCTCCGCCATGCGTCCGGCGACGGCCGCGTCGCCGATCATGACCGGGGCGATGGCGTGGTCGCCGGGGAGGATGTCGAAGCCCTCCTCGGTCATCCGGGAGCGGAACAGCGCGGTGTTCGCGGCGAGGTGCTCGCGCAGGTCGCCCGCCGACTCCAGCAGGTCGAGGACCTTGAGCGAGGCGGCGGCGATCACCGGGGCCAGGGTGTTCGAGAAGAGGTACGGGCGCGAGCGCTGGCGCAGCAGGGCGACGATCTCGGCGCGGGCGGCGACGTAACCGCCGGACGCACCGCCGAGTGCCTTGCCGAGGGTGCCGGTGATGATGTCGACGCGGTCCATGACGCCGTGCAGCTCGGGGGTGCCGCGGCCGCCGGGGCCGACGAAGCCGACGGCGTGCGAGTCGTCGACCATGACCATGGCGTCGTAGCGGTCGGCGAGGTCGCAGATCTCGCGCAGCGGGGCCACGTACCCGTCCATGGAGAAGACGCCGTCGGTGACGATCAGCCTGCGGCGGGCACCCGCTGCCTCCTTCAACTGCTGTTCCAGGTCCGCGAGATCACGGTTGGCGTAGCGGAGGCGGCGAGCCTTGGAGAGGCGGATGCCGTCGATGATCGACGCGTGGTTGAGGGCGTCGGAGATCACCGCGTCCTCCTCGCCGAGGAGGGTTTCGAAGACTCCTCCGTTGGCGTCGAAGCAGGAGGAGTAGAGGATCGTGTCCTCCTGGCCGAGGAAGGTCGAGAGGCGCTGTTCGAGTTCCTTGTGCACCTCCTGCGTACCGCAGATGAAGCGCACGGACGCCATGCCGTAGCCCCAGCGGTCGAGGGCCTCGTGGGCGGCGGCGATCACCTCGGGGTGGTCGGCGAGGCCGAGGTAGTTGTTCGCGCAGAAGTTGAGGACCTCACCGGGGCGACCGCCCGAGGTGACGTTCACGGTCGCGGACTGCGGGCTGCCGATGACGCGCTCGGGCTTGTGCAGTCCGGCGGCGCGGATCTCGTCGAGGGTGGTCCGGAGGTCGTCGCGTACGGAGTCGAACATCATCAGTCCTTAGTGGGTCCAGTCGAGGATGACCTTGCCGCCACGGCCGCTCGCCGCGTCGGCGAACGCCGCCTCGTGGTCGCGGTAGCCGTAGCGGCCGGTGATCACGGGGGCGAGGTCGAGGCCGCCTTCGAGGAGGACCGACATCGCGTACCAGGTCTCGAACATCTCGCGGCCGTAGATGCCCTTGATCGTGATCATGGAGGTGACGATGCGGGACCAGTCGACGGCGAACTCCTCGGACGGCAGTCCGAGCATGGCGATCTTTCCGCCGTGCGTCATGTTGGCGAGCATGTCGCGCATCGCGACGGGGTTGCCGGACATCTCGAGGCCGACGTCGAAGCCCTCGCGCAGGCCGAGCGTGCGCTGCCCGTCGGCGATGGTCGACTCGGCGACGTTCAGGGCGAGGCTGACGCCGATCTTGCGGGCGAGCTCCAGACGCTCCTCGCTGACGTCGGTGACCACGACGTGCCGGGCGCCGGCGTGCTTGGCGACGGCGGCGGCCATCAGGCCGATGGGGCCCGCGCCGGTGATCAGTACGTCCTCTCCGACCAGCGGGAACGACAGCGCGGTGTGCACGGCGTTGCCGAACGGGTCGAAGATCGCGGCGACGTCGAGGTCGACGGGGACGCGGTGCACCCACACGTTGGACGCGGGCAGCGCGACGTACTCGGCGAACGCGCCGTCGCGGCCGACGCCGAGCCCCACCGTGGCGCGGCACAGATGGCGCCGCCCGGCCTGGCAGTTGCGGCACTTGCCGCAGACGAGGTGGCCCTCGCCGCTGACCCGGTCGCCCACGGTGATGTCGCCGACGTCGCGGCCAGTCTCGACGACCTCGCCCACGAACTCGTGGCCGATCACGAGCGGGGTCCTGATCGACTGCTGTGCCCAGCCGTCCCAGCTGCGGATGTGCAGGTCGGTGCCGCAGATCCCGGTCCTGAGGACCTTGATCAGCACGTCACCGGGTCCGACGACCGGCTCCGGTACGTCCATGAGCCGGAGTCCCGGCTCAGCCTTCTCCTTGACCAGCGCCTTCAACACGGCTCCCGTGTACGAGGGTTCCGGGCCTGGGCATGCCGAGGCAGGCTTGGGCCCGGAGTGAGGGGTGGCGTCACGGCAGCGGGCATGGCGGGTGGGCCATGCGGGAGCGCCTCTCAGCGGCTGCGGCGCTCCACTGCCGACGTGGAGAAATCTGCCGTACGCGGGCGCTGCGGTCCATCGAGGTTTTCTTAAGCTCCGCCGCAGCTTTCCTTCACGCCTCGCTCCCCTCCCGCAGATCTGCTCCCTTCTCACGCCTCCCTCGGGTCCGTCAGCGTGTCTGTCCCCTCTCGAAGTACGCGACCAGTTCCGCGTCCAGCGGCGGCACCTCGTACGGAACGCCGCCCCCGCGCAGCGACTCGGTGGCCCGGTATCCCGCCGCCACCGCCATCCGCGCGGCCACCGGGGACGTGTCGGTGCGCCCTCCCTCGCGTACGAACCGCAGGAACTCGTCGATCAGCAGCGGGTCCGCGCCCCCGTGCTCGGCGTCCTGCTCCACGTCGGGTATCGGGTACTCGGCGTCCGCCTCGGCCCGGTATCCGGAGCGGCGGGAGTTCCACACCTTCACCACTCCCCCGGGCCCGTCCCCGAAGTTCTCCAGGCGGCCCGCGTCGCCGATGACCGTGTAGTTGCGCCAGTAGTCGGGGGTGAAGTGGCACTGCTGGTAGGCGGCCAACACCCCGTTGTCCAGGCGCATGTTGACGATCGACACGTCCTCGACGTCGATGACGGGGTTGAGGGCCCGCTGGGTGTGCGGGGGCCAGTGGCCGTCCTCCGTGTACCAGTCGTCTGCTTTCGGCTCGCCCGGCGAACGGCGGTGCGGATTGCCGCCGTACACCATCAGGTCGCCCAACGCCTGTACCTGCCGGGTGTATCCGCCCGCGAGCCAGTGCAGTACGTCGAGGTCGTGGGCGCCCTTCTGGAGCAACAGGCCGGTGGTGCACCGGCGTTCGGCGTGCCAGTCCTTGAAGTACCAGTCGCCTCCGTAGCCGACGAAGTGGCGTACCCACACCGTTCTGACCGTGCCGATGTCGCCGCGCAGGACGAGGTCGCGCATTTGCCGGATCACCGGCATGTGGCGCATGTTGTGGCCCACGTACAGCCGGGTGCCGGTCTCGAAGGCCGTGCGGAGGATGAGGTCGCAGCGCTCGATGGTGATGTCCAGGGGCTTCTCGACGAGGACGGGCTTGCCCGCGCGCAGTGCCGTGCAGGCGATGTCGGCATGTGTGTGGTCCGGGGTGAGGACGAGCACGGCGTCGACGTCGGGGTCGTCGATGACCTTGCGGTGGTCCTCGACGGTCCTGACGCCGGGGATGCGGTCGGCGGCGCGGTCCCGCAGTGCCGGATCGTGTTCGGCGACGACGGTCACGCGCGAGCCCCGGCCGGGCCGGTGGGCGATGCGCGCGAGTGAACCGCGCAGGCCGAAGCCGAGGGCGCCGAGACGCAGGTCGGTCATGGGATGCCTTCCCGTTCGGTGACGAGGAGTCGTGTCCGGCGGCAGGGAGTCCGGCCGCGTTCCTCCGAGGAAGCCGAGCCCACCTGCGCCGGAGTCAACTTCCCATCGGGCGCCGCGTTCCGGGAGAGCGCACGGGGGCCGCACATACGAACAGGGCCGACCACATGCGAACAGGTCTCACGCTGTGCGCACACGACACATGGCATACGCACACAGCACAATTGATCTGTCGGCCCCCACCAGCCGTATCCCTCTCCGGAACCTGGAATCGCGCCTGGGAACAGAGGAGTCGGAACCCCGCCATGCCCGCACCGCACGTGTCCCTGCCGCCCATCGACCACGTCCTGTCGCCGCACACCGGCTGGACGCGGGCGCACTGGGAGACGCTCGCCGACCGGCAGCTCGAAGCCCTGGTCCCGTACGCGACGCCGGGCCTCGCGCAGTACCGGCTGCCCGGGCGGACCTCGTGGTCGGGTGTCGTGTCGGACGGCCTCGAAGGGTTCGCGCGGTCATTCCTGCTGGCCTCCTTCCGGATCGCCGGGGCGCGGGGCGACGTCGATCCCCGTCTCACAGAACGCTACGCGCGAGGTCTGACAACGGGCACCGACCGCGACAGCGGCGAGGCCTGGCCCGAACTCACGGACTGCTCCCAGCAGATGGCGGAGGCCGCCTCGGTCGCCGTGGCGCTGCACGAGAGCCGCCCCTGGATCTGGGACCGGCTGCACACCGAGGCGCAGGAGCGGGTCGTGGACTGGCTGTGGGGTTTTGTGGGCCGCCGCACCTGGGACAACCACTGGCGGCTCTATCAGGTGGTGGCCGAGCAGTTCCTGGCCTCGGTCGGCGCGCCCCACCGCCAGGACGACATCGACGCCGGGCTCGACCGCCTGGACGACTGGTACGTCGGCGACGGCTGGTACAGCGACGGCGACGGCGGGACCTTCGACTACCACAACGGCTGGATCATGCACCTGTACCCGCTGCTGTGGTGCCGGATGACCGGCGGCGACGGCGGTGGTCGCGGCCACGTCTACCGGGAGCGGCTCAGCCGGTTCCTCGCCGACTACCCGCGCTTCTTCGGCGCGGACGGTGCCCCCGTGCACCATGGCCGCTCCCTGACGTACCGTTTCGCCACCGCCGCCCCGGCATGGATGGGCGCCCTCGCCGGCTGTACGCCGCTGGAGCCGGGCCTCACCCGACGGCTGGCGTCCGGCACGGTACGGCACTTCGTGGAGCGTGGGGTGCCCGATGAACGCGGGCTGCTGCCGCTCGGCTGGTACGAAACGTTCCTGCCGATGACCCAGCCGTACTCGGGGCCCGCGTCCCCGTACTGGGCGAGCATGGGTTTCCTCGGGTTGCTGCTGCCTCCGGAGCACCCGGTGTGGACGGCACGCGAACTGCCGCTGCCCGTCGAGGAGTCGGACCAGTACACCGCGCTCCCGGCCCCCGGCTGGCTGTTGCACGGCACGAAACACGACGGCATCGTCCGCCTGGTCAATCACGGCGGCGACCACAGCTCCCCGTCCGGGCTCGCCGAGGACGATCCGCACTACGCGAAGTTCGGCTACTCGACGGCGACCGCGCCCGAGGCGGCCGCCCACGCCTGGGAGCGGACCGTGGACGGGCACATCGCGCTCGTGACCCCGGACGGCACGGCGTCCCGCCGGCGCACCATCGTTCCGCTCAGCTGCTCCGGGCGGACGGCGGCCTCCCGCTACAGCGCCCGACTGCCGGGCAGCGAGGAGGAGTTCCCGATCGAGACGACGAGCGTTCTGCGCGGTCCCTGGGAGATACGCGTGCACCGGGTGCTCGCGCCGACCGGCCTGACCGTCCGGGAGGGCGGCTACGCGGTCGCCGCCGAAACCCGGCCAACCGCCGAGCGGGGCCACGGCTGGGCGCTGGCCCGCACGGACAACGGGCTGACCAGTGTGGTCGTCGCACTGCACGGCTGGGACGAGGACGCGGGCATCGCGCGCGAGGTCGAGGCCAACGCCTTCGGCCCCCACTCGGCGACGCCGTACCTCCGGTGCGCGGCGGGCCGTCCGGGCGGCTCCGGCGTGTACGTCACGCTGCTCGCGCTCACGCGGGACTCCGTACACCCGCAGGCCTTACGGGAGTCGGTGTCCTGCGAGGTCGAGGGGCACGAGGTCCGGATCACGTTCCCCGAAGGGGACACCGTCTCCGTCTGACCGACATGACCGATGTGCCTCGGACTCCGTGTGAGAGGGGCACTGTCCATGTGAGGACGGAGGGCGCGCGGGTCAGAACCCGCCTTCCCGCAGCTCGATCCGCTCGACCAGCTCCGCCGCCATCGACTTGATGGTGTCGAGCCCTGCCCGCCCCCACGGCCGGGGCTCGACATCGCTGACGCACACCGTGCCGAGCGCGATGCCGGTGCGGTCGATGAGCGGGGCGCCGAGGTAGGAGTGGATGCCGAACTCGTCGACGATCTGGTTGCCCGCGAAACGCGGATAGTCACGGACGTCCTCCAGGACCAACGCCTTATGGCGGACGACCACATGTGGGCAGAAGCCATGGTCCCGGGCCATATAGCGGCCGATCCTCGGTTTCGTGGCGTCCGTGCGATCCGTACGGGACTCGGCCGACGGCCCGGCCGGGACGCCCCCGTCGGGGACATGCAGGCCCGCGAAGAACTGTCGCTCCTCGTCGATGAAGTTGACCATCGCGTAGGGCGCCCCGGCGAGTTCGGCGAGCCTATCCGCGAACGCGTCGAGAGCAGGCTCCGTGTGCTGCCCCAGGCCGAGCACCCTCAGCCGTCGTGTTCTGGCGGGGGCCTCCTTGTCCTCTGGGGTGAGCAGCAGCCGACCGGCCGGACGCGGCGGGTCGTACGTCATGTGTGGGCTCCATGGCTGGGGGCGTGCGAGGGGGCGTGGGCGAGGAGGTGGCGGACGAGGGTGAGCAGGGTCTGCACTCCCGAGCTGGAGATCCGGGCGTCGCAGCGCACGACGGGCACCTCCGGGTCGAGGTCGATGGCTGCCCGCACCTCCTCCGGGTCGTAGCGGAAGCCTCCGTCGAACTCGTTGACGGCCACGATGAATCCCAGGCCGCGCTGCTCGAAGAAGTCGACGGCGGCGAAGCAGTCCTCCAGGCGGCGGGTGTCGGCGAGGATGACCGCGCCGAGCGCGCCTTCGGAGAGCTCGTCCCACATGAACCAGAACCGCTCCTGTCCGGGCGTGCCGAACAGGTACAGCACGTGTTCCGGATCGAGGGTGATGCGGCCGAAGTCCATCGCGACGGTCGTCTCGACCTTGTTCTCGATGCCGTCGAGATTGTCGGTCGCGGCACTGACAGTGGTCAGCAGCTCCTCCGTGCTGAGCGGCGCGATCTCGCTCACCGCGCCGACGAAAGTCGTCTTTCCTACTCCGAACCCTCCTGCCACCAGGATCTTCAAGGCGGTGGGAAAGGGGTCAGAGCTGTCGTCGTAGTCCATCGAGCACTGCCTCCAGAAGAGACCGGTCAGTGGGGTTGTGGTGGAACGTCGGGGGCTTCATGGACAGCGCCCCGCAGTCGACGAGATCGGACAGCAGCACCTTGGTCACCGCGGCGGGCAGTCTCAGATGCGCGGCGACCTCGGCGACCGAGACGGGGTCCCGGCACAGTTCGAGTGCCTGGGCGTGCTCGGGGCCGAGGTAGCCGAGAGGGGTGACGCCGGTGGCCATCACCTGCGACAGAAGGTCGAGCGCGGTGCTCGGCCGGGTCCGGCCGTTGCTGACCTGGTAGGGGCGCACAAGGCGTCCGGCCGCATCGTCGAGCCAGGGCCCGTCACCGGCCGAGGTCACGCTCAAGGCCTCATCGCCGACGGTTCGACGCTGTGCTGCCTCGGCGCGGTCATCAGGTACGGGCGGACACTCTTGACCAGCATCGCCATCTCATAGCCGAGCACGGCCGCGTCGGCGTCGCGTCCGGCGAGCACGGCGAGACAGGTGCCGGAGCCCGCGGTGGACACGAACAGCAGGGTGGAGTCCAGTTCGACGACGACCTGGCGGACGTCACCGCCGTCGCCGAAGCGGACGCCCGCGCTGCGCCCCAGGGAGTAGAGCCCGGAAGCCAGGGCCGCCATGTGGTCGGCGCTGTCGGGGTCCAGCCCGTGCACCGACTTCACCAGGCCGTCACAGGAAAGCAGTACGGCGCTCCTGGTGTGCGGTACGCGCTGCACCAGGCCGCTCATCAGCCAGTCGAGGTCGGATGCGTGCCCGGTCGGCACATCGCTCGCCATGGGGGATCGACTCCTTGAAGTACGAAGGTGTGCGGGAGCGGAGGTGTGGGTGGGGGTGGGGGTCGCGTGGTTCATCCGGCTGGTGTGCTCCCGTCGTGCCGGGCGGTGAGGTCGTGACCTGGCGCGGGCGCCGGCTCGTGCGCCGGGTGCGCCGCGTGCGCCTCGGGTGGTTCGTGCGCTGGGTGCGCCGGGTGCGCTTCCCCTATGGGCGTTTCATCCATGTGGGCCGAGTCCCGGAACTGGGCCTCGGCGAGCCCGATGCCGCGCTGGAACGCCGCCATCAGACCGGGGTCGTGACCGACATGGAAGTCGGTGTCCGGCCGGGGCGCGGGTCCGTCGCGCAGCTCGGCCACGAGGTGCTCCTGGGCCCGCCGTCTGGGCAGTTGGGGCTTGCTCATGGTGCCGCGCACCACTCCGCCGCGCGGGGTCGGAGGCTTGACCGTGTTCTCGGCGACGAACCGCCGATCCCCGGGACGGATACCGGGCACGGCCTCCGCCGGATTGGCCCGCGTCTCGGCACCGCGCACCGGAAGCGGCGCCGGAACACCACCGTTCACAACCGACAGCCCGCCCGGCACGCTGTCCCCCCGCGGCTGCGCGGGCACGGCGGTCCTCACGCCGTGCGCGTCGTGGGGCGGATACGACGCGGACTCGTGAAACGACGCCCGCGCTACGTCGACGGAGGCGCCCGGAACCACTCCCGGTACGGGGATCGGCGTCCCGTGGGAGGGAGTCCCATGGGCGGGGCTGCCGTGAGCGGGAGTCTCGTGGACCGGACTGCCGTGGGCGGGAACCCCATGGGCGGGAGTTCCATGAGTCGGCGTCCCGTGAGCGGGCGTCCCATAGGCAGGCGTCCCGTGAGTCGGCGTCCCCTGAACCGGGCTCCCATGTGCGGGCGTGCCATGTGGTGGCGTGCCATGGGCCGGCGTGTCCTGCCCCGGCGTGCCGTGGCGAGGCGTGCTCCTCAGCGGCGGCTCGTGTGCTGACATGCCATGGGAAATCGCGGCCCCATGTGTTGAAGAGCTATGTGCCGAAGAGCTATGTGCTGCAAGCCCACGTACCGGAGCGGCATGACTCGGCGCGGCATGAGTCGGTCCGGCATGAGACTGCGCGGCATGCGCTGGAGCCCCAGGCACCGAAGCACCATGCCCCGAGGCACCCTGTGCCGAACCGGCATGCGCCTGACCACCATGTGCCGGACCCCCACGGCCAACCACCCCCTCAATCCCGGAAGCACCCGGCCCCAACACCCCGGCCCCAACACCGGCACCGCCACCCGCACCGGCACCTCCCGCCGTGACCTCCCGAGGAGACCCACCCCCGGAACCAGCCCCAGCGCCAGTCCCAGAACGGACCCCGACATCGGCCCCGCCCCCGGCCGACGGCTCTCCCTCCGCCCCCAGCAACGCCTGCGGCACAACCAACACGGCCTGTACGCCACCGTAGATATTGGTCTGCAGCCGCACCACGATCCCGTGCCGGCGCGCGAGCTGCGAGACCACGAACAACCCGATGCGGCCGTCCTGCAGCAGACTCGCGACGTTCACCTGATCGGGGTCGGCGAGCAAAGCGTTCATCTTGTGCTGCTCGGCCAGCGGCATCCCTAGCCCGCGGTCCTCGACCTCGACGGCGAGCCCGGAGGTGACGACGTTGGCCCGCAGCAGTACTTGGGTGTGCGGCGCAGAGAACACCGTGGCGTTCTCGACGAGTTCGGCCAGCAGATGGATCACGTCGGCGACGGCGTGCCCGCGCACGGTGCCGTCGATCGGCGGGACGAGTTTGACCCGCGAGTACTGCTCGACCTCGGCGATCGCGGATCGCAGCACCTCGGTCATGGAGACCGGGTTGCTCCACTGCCGGCGCGACACGGCCCCGCCGAGGACGGCGAGGTTCTCGGCGTGCCGCCGGATACGGGTGGCCAGGTGGTCGACGTGGAACAGACCCTTGAGCAGGTCCGGGTCCTCGATCTCGTTCTCCAGCTCGTCGAGGATCGAGATCTCGCGGTGCACCAGGGACTGCAGGCGCCGTGCCAGATTGACGAAGACCTCGACCTTCTGTTCGCTGCCCGCCTGGCTGGAGAGCTGGGCGGCCTGGACGACGGCTTTCACGGCACCGTCCTGGGCGCGTGCCAGGTCGTCCTCGAGCAGGTCGAACTCGTCGGCGTCCGAGGCGGGCCGGCCGACAGGTCGGGGCTCGGGCGGCGCTTCGCCCCGGCGCAGCGTCTCGACGAGGGCACGCAGATCGGACTGGCCGCGGCCGCTGGCGCGGCGCAGGGTGCCCACGCGGTCGCGTACGGACCTGGCGGCGCGGTCGGCGGCCACGGCGGCGATCACGATGCCCGCGAGGGCGACCGCGAAGGCCCCGCCGAGCACGATCCACAGGGTGGGGCCGGGCCGTACGGCGGTCGTACGGACGAGGAAGAGCACGGCGGCGCTGGCGCTGAGGGCGACGGCGATGGGCGGCAGGACCGCGAGGCGGAGGAGCTGGGGCCGTATGTGGGTCTCGGGCAGCGTGGGGGCGGTGCGGGCGACCGGTCGCCCGTGCCGCCCGCCCTCGCGGCGGTCTGCGCGTGCGGCCGGTGCGCGAAGGTGAGACATCGACGTCCTCGTACTGGTGTGTCGGGGCCGTGGGGGCTCCCGCGGGTTCTGCGACCGAGGCATGCGCCGACTGGGACACGCGCCATCGCTGCGCCGGTCGAGAGAGTCGAAGAATTCGGCCCTGTGTCGCTCAGCGGCCACTCACAGTAGTCGCCACCGCATCATGTGCGGTGGGCAGTTGACAAAGTCCGGCGGCCTGCGTCCCGCTCTGGTATGAGGGTTCGTACGACAGGCCGATAAACCCCTCGCACGTCCGTTCCCGTGCGCCAGCGAACCGATCAGACCTGGTCAGAAGCGGTCAGCAAAAATCGGCGAGGGCCGAGGAGCGGGATGCTCCTCGGCCCTCGCCGAATGCCTCTTTGATGCCTTCGCGCGCTTCTACGTCACCCGGCGGGGACGGTTTCCGGGTCTCCGGTGTCCTCCTTGGTGTCACGCGGTGTGTCACGGACCGTCTCCTCCGCGGAGGGCCAGCCGCCCTCCGGGACGACGGCCACGCCGCGCCACCAGGGCTCGGACGGGACGGTCTCCGAGGTCGGCTCGAAGGGCTCACCGGGCCGCGGCAGCGCGATCCGGGCGCCGACCGCACGGGCGGCCGTGACGGTGCCCTCGCCGGGCTCGGCCCAGGGGTGCGCCGCGAGGTTGAACGTCGCCCAGTGGATCGGCATCATCACGCCGCTGGGCCGGCCGCCCTGGAGGTCCAGGTGGGCCCGCATGCCCTCCTCGGGCGTCATGTGGATGTCGGGCCAGAACTCGCTGTACGCGCCGATCTGGATCATCGTGGCGTCGAAGGGGCCGTGCTCGGCGCCGATGTCCGCGAAACCGGCGAAGTAACCCGTGTCCCCGCTGTGGTAGATCCGGTGCTCGTCCCCGGCCACGACCCAGGAGGCCCAGAGGGTGTGCTGGGTGTTGCGCAGACCGCGCCCGCAGAAGTGGCGGGCGGGCGCTGCGGTCAGGGAGATTCCGCCGATCTTCGTCGTCTCGTGCCAGTCGAGCTCGCGCAGCCTGTCCGCCGAGACGCCCCAGCGCTCCAGGTGGGCGCCGACGCCCAGGGGCACCGCGAACACCGTGTCCGTACTGGCCAGGGCCTTGATCGTGGGCAGGTCCAGGTGGTCGTAGTGGTCGTGCGAGATGACGACCACGTCCACCGGGCCGAGCGCCTCCAGCGGGAGGGGCACGGGGTGCAGCCGCTTGGGACCGGCGAAGGCGAACGGGGAGCAGCGCTCACCCCAGACGGGGTCGAAGAGCACCCGGTGCCCGTCGATCTCGGCGAGGACGCTGGAGTGCCCCATCCACGTCAGCCGCAGTCCGTCGGCCGGTGGCCGGGCCAGGTCGGCGAGGGTCGTGGCATGCACCGGCACCGTGCCCGCCGGGGCGCGGCGGACACGCTCCTCCTTGCGGAAGAACGACCGGGCGAACTCGAGCATCGCGCCGTCGGGCCGGGGTGCGCCCTCGGGATTCCGGAAGACGCCGTCCGCGTAGTTCGGCGATCTGCGGATGCGCTCCATGCGCTCACCGCTCGGATCCGCGCCGAAGGCGGCGGGCCGCAGCGCACGGAGCCCGGAGCTGAGAGAACGGGAACCGGTCACGGCACCTCCAGGTGGAGTCGGTCTGACTTTCCATTATGGTCGCCGCCTCTGACAGCGCCGGGTCGGGCGTATGGCGGGGCGGTTTCCGCGCGGGCCATGGCGGGATCCATCGGGTACGACATCACGTTCTACTGAAGGTCCATTCAGTAAGTTGACAGATACATGCAGCACTTTCGATACTGACCGACCATTCAGTAAAGGCAGCCGGTACAGCACCGGGGCGCGGTGCGCACCCGGCCTCACGCCGGTCAAACGCTCCGAACCTGTCACCTTGTTCCCCTGATCCCCCCTGTTTCCGTCTTTCCCAGTCCTCAGTCCCAGTCCTCAGTTCCCAGTTTCCGGTTCCCAGATCACCGTTCCCCAGATCCCCGTTCCCGAGGAGCCCCATGACCGCCCAGGACAGCAGCCCGTTGATGACGCTCACCTGGACCGACCACGTCACCGGCCGCCAGGGGCATCTGGTCGTCGACCGGCTGGTGCGCGGTGTCTCCAGCGGCGGGCTGCGCATGCGGGCGGGCTGCACGCTGGACGAGGTCACCGGGCTCGCCCGTGGCATGACCATGAAAGAGGCCCTGCACTACAACCCCGAGAGCCGCTACGTGCCGCTGGGCGGCGCCAAGGGCGGCATCGACTGCGATCCCCAGGCCCCGGAGGCGTACGGCCTGCTCGTGCGTTATCTGCGGGCCATGCGCCCGTACATCGAGAGCCTCTGGACCACCGGGGAGGATCTCGGCCTCACCCAGGACCTCGTCGACCGGGCCGCGACGGAGGCGGGGCTCGTGTCGTCGATCCAGGCCGTGTATCCGCTGCTCGACGACGAGGCGGCGGCCCGGCGGCGGCTGGCGGACGCGTTCGCGGTCGAGGTGGACGGCATCGGGCTCGACGAGCTGGTTGGCGGCTGCGGGGTGGCCGAGTCGGTCCTCGCGGCCCTCGACCGGGCCGGGGTCGCGTACGAGGGGACCCGGGTCTCCGTGCAGGGTCTGGGCACGATGGGCGGGGCCACGGCCCGCTTCCTCACGCGCGCGGGGCTCAGAATCGTGGCCGTCGCCGACGTGAAGGGCACGATCGCCAACCCCGAGGGGCTCGACGTCGACGCGCTGCTCGCCGCACGGGACACGTACGGAACGATCGACCGCGCGGCGCTGCGTCCGGGCGACCGCGAACTGCCCGGCGACGCCTGGCTGTCCACCGACGCCGACGTACTGGTTCCGGCGGCGGTCTCGTACGCGATCGACGCCACCAACCAGGGGCGGATCACAGCCCGTTGGATCGTCGAGGCCGCCAACATGCCCGTCCTGCCTGGCGCGGAGCAGCAGCTCGCCGGCCGCGGTGTCACCGTCCTGCCGGACGTCGTGGTCAACTCCGGGACCAACGCCTGGTGGTGGTGGACGCTGTTCGGCGACATCGGGGCCGACGCGGACGAGGCGTTCGCGTACACGCGGCGTTCGATGCGTGCCCTGATCGACCAGACGCTCGCGCGCGCGGAGGCCGACGGGACGACACCACGGGCAGCCGCGCACGCCATCGTCGCCGACCGGCTGCCGGTGATCGCGGAGCGGTTCGGCTGGTACCGCTGACGCCGTCGGCGAGGCCGGGCGGGAACGGTGACCGCCCGGCCGCGGCCGGTAACCGACCCTCCACCGGCGTGCCCCGGGGCGACGCAATAGGGTTGCCCGGTGGCAAGAGTGCGGTTGAGCGTGGCGGAGCGGCGTGAGGAACTGCTGCGGGCCGCCATCCAGCAGATCGAGGGGCGGGGCGTGTCCGCGGTGCGGATCGCCGATGTGGCGACCGCGCTCGGGGTGAGCAACGCGCTGGTGCTCTATCACTTCTCGACCAAGGAGAAACTGGTCGCCGCCGCGTTCACCTACGCGGCCGAGGACGACCTCGCCCATCTCCGCAAGCTGCTCGGCCGCCGGACGACCGCGCTGCGGCGGCTGCGCGCGGCGGTCCGCTGGTACGCGCCGACCGGGCAGGCCAAGGGCTGGCGGCTGTGGATCGAGGGCTGGGCGGTGGCGCTGCGCGAGCCCACGCTCCGGGACGTCACCCGTGACCTCGACCGGCAGTGGAAGGCCGCGATCACCGAGGTCATCGCGGAGGGCGTGGCCGCGGGCGAGTTCCACTGCCCGGACCCCACGAGTACGGCCCTGCGCCTCACCGCCCTGCTGGACGGGCTCGCCGTCCAGATGACGGCGTACCCCGGCGCGGTCTCACGCGCCCGCACCCAGGAGTGGGTGGACGAGGCACTGGCCCGGGAGCTGGGCCTGGACCGCGAGGCGCTGACGACTCCGGGCGCCTGAGGCGGCGTACCGACGCACCGTCGATTCGCCGGGCGAGGGGACAGCGAGGCCTCGTCGACATCACCGCCGAGCGACGGTGGGGCTTGCCCGGCATCACCGCCCGCAAGACGGTTCGCGGCCTCGCCACAAAGAATTTCGGCCTCACCCACAACGAAGCAGCGGGGCTCCCCCGACGTCACCCGTCAGGGAAGCCCCGCCCCTCCGCGGACATTCGGGCCGCAGAGCAAGACCGCCGGTCGAACCACGGCCCGCCCCGAAGGCCCTCAGGCCCCCGGACCTTCAAGCCACCGGCTCGATCCGCATCTTGATGTCGTCGGGCGACAGGCTCCCCTTCGCCACCACGCGGTCCCCGGAGGACTCCCCGCGAAGGCGCCGCCCGATCCACGGGACCAGGTACTCGCGCGCCCAGTGGATGTTGTCGCGCCGCATTTCGAGCGTGCCGCGCGGCGGCAGCGGCGGCCATGGCTGGTCGGGATCCGCGGGCACTTCCAGGCCGAGGACCTGGCCGGCGCGCAGGGCGACCCGCGTGTGCCCCTCGGGCGACAGATGGAGCCGGTCGCCGTCCCAGGCCCGCCGGTCCTGGATGGTCCTGAGGGACCACAGGTCGAGCACGGGACAGCCGTACCGGTCGGCGATGGACCGGATATGGAGGTTGTACGTGGCGATCTTGCCGCGCATGTGCTTGAGCACGGGTACGCCACGGGTGTCGAAGCCGGTGGTCACGAGGACCGTGCCGACGGCCGACGTGAGGTCCGCGACGGCGCGCTCGAAGCGCTCCGCGACCTCGTCGGGGTCGGTGCCCGGCCGGATGATGTCGTTGCCGCCCGCGCAGAAGGAGACCAGGTCGGGCGCGAGCTCCTTCGCGCGCGTCAACTGGTCCTCGACGATCTGGTCGAGGAGTTTCCCGCGGACTGCGAGGTTGGTGTAGTCGAAGTCGCCCTCGGGCCGACGGTCCGCGAGAAGCACCGCGAACCGGTCGGCCCAGCCGACGGACGCCCCGTCCGGGCCAAGGTCGCCGACGCCCTCGGTGAAGCTGTCCCCCACCGCCACGTACGACCCGATCACTGATCTGTTGTCATTCTTCGAATCGTCTGCCACATCGGGCCATGATTCACCTTCGGGTGTGAGCTACGCGACCGTAGGAAAGGGTTGACGCGCGGTGAGATAAGCCACTCGTCAAGTGTTGGTCAATCTCGGAATAAGGGGCTCCATCAGGGACGTTGTCGCAGCTCTCGCACCCTGAAGTCCGTGATCCTGAAGTGACTCCAGACCGTCCGGAACGCGAAGTGCCCGCTCGTGTACGGCTCTTGGTCCACGAAGTCGAAGACGAGCCGCCCGTTGTTCCACCACCGGACCGTCGAGCCGTTCGAGACGATCCTGACGCGGTTGGGCTCGTTCGCCGTGAGCAAGGGCTCTGTGTAGTCGAAGACCAGCGGGCGCACACCCGCCTCACCGACGTAACGGCGCAGCCTGGTCGTGGTGTTGGTGTTGGCTCCGTATCCGGCGTAGTACGTCGTGAGGTGGTCGTACTCGTCGAGCGCACCGCCCCGGTGCGTGGCGAAGAGGTCCTCCGGGGAGCGGACGTCCGTGGCGTTCCAGAAGTTGTTGAGGTCCGAGACCCGGTCGTTGGCGCCGCCCGCGGAGACCGGTGTGGCGGTGTACTCCAGGACATAGGGCCCTCGGAGCTTGCGCTTGAACCACACAGTCGCGCCGCTCGGCACGTCTATCTCCAGGACGCCGCGGGACGCGGTGACGCTGCCGCCGTCCTGCAGTTCCGTCGCCCACTGGCCGAGGCCGTGCCGGAAGTCGTCGCGGGCGATGAGCCGCCCCGGACGGCCCCGGACCGCCGCACCCGCGGTCTGCGCGGGGGCCAGCGCGGTGAGTGCGGCACCGGCGGCCAGGACTCCGAACGCTCTGCGTGTGGTCGTCATGAAGACCTCCATGGCAGGGAAGGCGCATAGAAAGCGCTTGCGGAGATCACTGTGCCGCGACTTCCGCATCCCTGTCGACACATCGCCCGGCCATGCCACAGACGTGCCACAGAACCGAAACACCGAAGACCGGACCCCGGGGATCACCGGGTCCGGCCTTCGGAGACGAGCGGAGTGGTACGCCGTGCGGGCGTGCCTGGCGTCGGGTCAGACGGAGACGCCCTTGCCACGCAGGTACGCCAGCGGGTCCACGTCCGAGCCGTAGTCCGGGGTGGTGCGGATCTCGAAGTGCAGGTGCGGGCCGGTGACGTTGCCCGTCGCGCCGGAGAGGCCGACCTGCTGGCCCTCGGTCACGGCCTGTCCGGCCGAGACGGAGAGGGAGGACAGGTGGGCGTACTGGGCGTAGTGGCCGTCCTCGAGCTGGATGACGACCTGGTTGCCGTACGCGCCGCCCCAGCCGGCGGAGACGACCGTGCCCGCACCGACGGACTTGAGGGACGTGCCGGTCGGGACCACGAAGTCGACGCCGGTGTGGTACCCGCTGGACCACATGCTGCCCGACATCTTGTACGGGGTGCCGACGCCCGCGCCCGCGACCGGCAGCGTGAAGCCGGCGGCACTGGCCTCGGCGGCCTTTGGAGCGGCAGCAGCCTTGGGGGCCGCGGCCTTCTTCGCGGAGGACTGGGTGGTCTTGGAGGCGCCGGAGTCGGAGCTCGACGTGGCGGCGGCCTTGCCGATCGACAGCTTCAGGCCCGGGTGGATCAGCGCCGGGTCACCGCCGATCGCCTTGCGGTTGTCCTCGTACAGCTTCTTCCAGCCGCCGCTGACGTTCTGCGTGCCGGCGATCTTCGACAGGGAGTCGCCCGCTCGCACGGAATAGGTCTTGGCGGCGGCCTTCTTCGCCTCGGCCTTCTTGTCGGCGGCGGCAGGCGCCGATTCGGCGGCCTTGTTCGCGACATTCGAGACGCTCGCCACGGAATCGGCGGCGGACTGCGAAGTCGCGGCGTGCGCCCCGGTCGCACCGAGCAGCGGAAGGGCGAGCGCCGCGCCGCCGGTTCCGGCGACGGCTATGGAGCGGGTGAAACGCTGGGACTTGGGACGGCGGTGCTTACCCTTCGCGGGCATGGCGAATTCCTCTCCGGCGCCTGCGAGGTGAGCTGTCGGGTGCGAGCTGGAGATGCCCGGCCGTGTTTGCGCACGACTTAACCCCTAGCCGTTCCGGAGACCGGAACAGGCGTTCTACCTGTGGGTCCCCCGCTCCTGCCGTGTACGGGTGGGTGAGCGGATTCCGGGCGGCGGCAGGATTGGGCGTCCGTCCGGATTGGTGGCGAACGTAAGCGACATGAAGACGCAGGAACAACCTTTGGGGTTTCCTGTGTGCCCCGTTCTCTTGATCCCTGACCGAAATGACGGTCACGCTGCGTAAATCAGGGATCTTCCCCGTTTGTTAAATCCCTGAAAACGCAACCGAATTACGTGAACATGGCGACAGCGGACCGTCACGAATATGACGCTGCTCACGGAGTGCCGTTCCAGGAGCCTTTATTCCAGAGCGAGTTGGAACCAATGCTCCATTACGGACACAACAGTCACATGCGACGCAGCCGGAAAACTGCCGCATCAAGGTCGCCGCGCAACCCCGTCCGCAATCCGTGATGCAACAGCACCGCACCTCGGTGGACTTCGCCCGTTTCGAGGCATTCGTACGTCGCCGCCGGGTCGAGCCCGCGCAGTCGCACCGGAGCGACCGGCTCGCCGTAGTGCTGGGCCTGGAGCCAGGCGAGGACGACGACCTCCCCGTCACGCGAGTACTGCACGGCGCTCAGCCCGCCCTCCGGCGCCCGCAGCCGGTGGAGGTCCCCGCCCTGCACGACGGGCCGGATCTCCTTGTAGAGCTCCACCCACGTCCGCGCCTCGGCCAGCTCCTCCTCGTTCCACCGGGTCAGGTCGCCGCCGACACCGAGCACGCCGGCCATCGCGCTCACGAAGCGGAAGCGCAGCGAGCTGGCGCGGCCGTTGAGCTGGTCGTTCGGACTGTCGGTGACCCAGGCGGCCATCACCCGCGCGGGATGCACCTGGCTGAAGCCGTGCTGGATGGCGAGCCGGTCGAGCGGGTCGGTGTTGTCCGAGGTCCACACCTGGTCCGTACGCGCCATGATCCCGAGGTCGATACGGCCGCCGCCGCCCGAGCAGGACTCGAAGGCGACGCCCGGATGGGCCGCCCGCAGCCGGTCCAGGAGGCGGTACAGGGCGTGCACATGGTCCACCCAGAGCCGCTGCGGGTAGGCCTCGCCGGGCCACCCCGCGTCGGTGAAGCAGCGGTTGAAGTCCCACTTCACGTAGTCGATCGGCGCACTGGAGAGCAGCGTGTCGAGCTGCTCCCACAGGTACTCCTGGACGTCCTCGCGGGCGAGGTTCAGTACGAGCTGATTGCGCAGCTCCGTCCTCTTTCGTCCCGGTTGGAACTGCACCCAGTCGGGATGCGCTCGGTACAGCTCGCTGTCCGGGTTGACCATCTCGGGCTCGACCCAGATCCCGAACTGCATCCCCATCGCGTGCACCTCGTCGGCGAGGGGCTTGAGACCCGCCGGGAAGCGGTCGGGGTTGGGCGTCCAGTCGCCGAGCCCGGCCCGGTCGCTGGTGCGCGCCCCGAACCAGCCGTCGTCGACCACGAACAGCTCGACCCCCATCGCGGCGGCCCGTCGCGCCAGCGCCCCCTGCTGCTCCTCGGAGATGTCGAACTCCGTGGCCTCCCAGGAGTTGTAGAGCACCGGCCGGTGCTCGCCCGCGTCCGGGATCACATGGGCGTGCTGGTAGGCGTGCCAGGCACGGCTCGCGCCGCCGAATCCGCCGTCGCTCCACAACCCCGCGAAGACGGGTGTGACGAAGCTCTCCCCCGGCTCCAGTCGCAGCAGCCCCGAGTCGTCGTACCCGACGCCGCCGGTGATCTGCACGCGCGCGTCAGGGAGTTGGGCCACGGCGATCCGCCAGGTGCCCGACCAGGCGAGGGCGCACCCGTAGACCTCGCCCTGCTCCTCGGTGGCCGCTCCGTCGGGGTCCAGGGCGACCCAGGGCAGGTGCTGGTGCGAGGTGTGCCCGCGCCGGCTGCCGATGACCTTCTCACCGTAGGTGAGTTCGGAGCGCACGAGCCGGGACTCGGCCGCCCACCGGCCATGCAGCTGGGACAGCCGCCAGCCGTCGCGGTGCGGCAGCGTCCAGGCCGCGGAGTCTGCGCGCAGCACCTCCAGGGCGGGCCCTTCGTTGGCGAGGGTCACCCACCGCTCGACGACGTCGGTCCCGGCACGCATCCGGTAGTGCAGCGTGATCCTGAGCCCGGAGTCGGAGAACCGCAGCCGCAGCTCGTCGCCGTCGGCCTCGTACGTCTCGAAGCTCCACTCGGTGCCGCGCCGCTCGTCCGTACGCACGGACAGGGCGGGCCGCCCGAACCGGGGGCCGCCCTCCACCGGGTACTCCTCGTGCCCGTCGAGGGTGGCCTCGAAGGCCCAGTACTCCGGTCCCGGGCCGGCGGCGAGTGCCTCGGCGTCGGCGAGCGCGATACGCGGACCCCAGTGCAGATGCAGCAGCGCGTCGTCCTCGCCGAGCCGCAGGGCATAACTGCTCGCCGGGCCCGAAAGAAGCCACGTACGACCGTCTTCGCCGATCTCCAACATCAAACCCTCACAGATCCGAACAGGCACGCTCAATCATCAACATCATTATGGGCCGCGTGCCTCCCCGGCAACGCCTGTGGACAACTCATTGGCCTACGAATCGATGTCGTATCGTCGAGAACGCACTTCGCCGACGAGCCGCGTCGGCAGCCGAATGGGAGGAGCCCCCGTGACGCAGCAGGTCCCGTCGACCGAGCCCGAGCTGGCTGGAGTGCGCAACTTCCGTGATGTGGGCGGCCTGCCGACGGTGGACGGCCGACGCGTGGCGTACGGACGGCTGTTCCGCAGCGGCCATCTCGCGCACGCGACGGAGTCGGACGCCGCGTTCCTCGCGTCCCTGGGCCTGCACACGATCTTCGACTTCCGGAATGCGGCCGACCAGAAGCTCGAAGGACCGGACGTCGAGCTGCCGGGTGTGCGGAACGTGAATCTTCCGCTGACCGACCCGGCGCACGGCGCCGAGTTCTGGACGATGGTCCGCGACGGCGACATCGACCAGTTGCGCTCGATCCTCGGGGACGGCAAGGCGGCGGACCGGATGATCGGTTCCTACCGCGCGATAATCCAGGAGCGCACGGCCGAGCACCGCCAGGTGCTGCACTCGATGGCCGAGGACAGCGTCCCCGCCCTGATGCACTGTGCGGCGGGCAAGGACCGCGCCGGCATCTCCATCGCCATCACCCTGCTCGCCCTGGGCGTCGAGCGCGAGGCCATCGTCGCGGACTACCTGGAGTCGAACGCGACGCACCGCCGCTACAAGGTGCACCGCAGCAAGTCCTCCGCCTCGGCGTACTCACCCGAGGTGATGGAGCTGCTCAGCCCCCTCTTCGACGCGCGCGCCGAGTACCTGGAAGCGGCGTTCGACACGATCGAGGAGAAGTGGGGCGGGGTGGACGCGTATCTGGAGCAGGGCCTGGGCGTGACCCCCGAGATCCGCGAGCGCCTGCGGGAGCGGTTCCTCGACTGACCGGCTTCCCGCCCCTCGAGACGGCGGCTACTGCCCCTGCGCTCCGAGCGAGAACAGCAGGTAGATGAAGGCGGCGAAGATGTGCCCGACCGCCACGTAGATGATGAGCCGTACCCACAGAGCGCGCGGGAACTTCTCCTCCATGTCCTTCATGACGTCTCTCCAGGGGTCGTCGGCCCGAGGCACAGCGTGGCCGTGGGGCTCTGCAGCAGGGTGTGTACGAAGAGGAGTTCGGCCCCGTCCCGGTCCGCGGCGGCGATCCGGTGCGGGGTCAGCGAGTCGAAGTGCGCGCTGTCGCCGGGCTCGAGGACGTGCGCGGTGTCCCCGAGGCGCAGCCGCAGCCGCCCTTCAAGGACGTACAGCCACTCCTCGCCGGGGTGCACCCGCACGATGTCGCCCTGGGCTCCGTAGGGGACGTGCACGCGCAGGGACTGCATGCCGCGTCCGGCCGCACCGGCCTGCCAGTACGTCCAGCCACCGGCCTGGGTGGGCTCCATGTCGTCGGCTCGCACGACGGCGTCCCGCTCGGCGACCGTCTCGCCGAGCAGCTCGGAGACGGTCGTACCGTAGATGCGGGCCAGCGCGAGCAGCATCGGCAGCGAGGGCTGGCGCTGTCCGGTCTCCAGACGGGACAGATGCGCGGGCGAGAGCCCGGCGGCGCGGGCCGCGGACTCCAGGGTGAGGGAGGCACGGCGCCGCAGGGCACGCAGTTGCGGTGCGACCGCGGGCAGCTCGTCGGCCGCCCCCGGCTCGGAAGGGCTCGTACCCTCGACAGGGTTCATGCCTCCATTGAGCCGGAGGCTTACCTCTGAGGCAAATTTCTTACCTCAGAGGCAAAAGTGAGGCGGGCCCACGGCGCGCAGGCCGGGCCACGCCGCCGAGGCCGGTCCCGCGGCGACAAGGCCGGTCCCGCGGCAGAGGCCCCTACCGGTTGGGGCAGAGGTCCCTACCGGTTGGCGACCGCCTGCTTCACCAGTGTCTTCCCGAAGTCCCACATCAGCCCGCCCCCGCTGTGCGCGTCGTCCATCACCGCGGTGAAGGCCTCCACGAACCGGTCGACGTCCCGCTCCCCGACGACCAGCGGCGGAATCAGCTTGATCACCTCCAGGTGATCGCCGGAGACCTGGGTGAGGATCCGGTGCCGTTGGAGCAGCGGCACGACCACCATCTGGGCGAACAGCCCCTTCCGCGCGGCCTGCAGCATCGTCCAACGGCTGCGCAGCTTCAGCGACTTGGGCCGCCCGAACTCGATGCCGATCATCAGCCCACGGCCGCGCACATCACTCAGCAGCTCGTACTTGTCGACGAGCGCCGCGAGCCGGGACTTCAACTGCTCCCCCGTGGCCCGGGCGTTGGCGACGATCTGCTCGTTCTCCATGACCGAGAGGACGGCGAGGCCCGCCGCCATGGCCTGCGCGTTGGCCCCGAAGCTCGCGGAGTGCACGAGGACGCGGTCCATGGTCGAGTAGACCTTCTTGAAGATCCAGTCCTTGCCGAGGGTGGCCCCGACGGGCACATACCCGCCGGACAGTGCCTTGGCCACGCACACCAGGTCCGGCTCCACGCCGTCCTCGTGCTGGTAGGCGTAGAAGTCCCCGGTCCGGCCGAGCCCCGTCTGCACCTCGTCCGCGATGAGGAGCGCCTTGTGCTTGCGCAGCAACTCCTGTGCGGCGCGCAGATATCCGGGCGGCGACTCGTGCACCCCCTTGCCCTGGATCGGCTCGACGATCAGCGCGGCGACGTCGCCCTTCTTCAACTCCCTTGCCAGCGCGTCTAGATCGCCGAGCGGGACGGCCGTGTCGGGCAGCAGCGGGGCGAAGCCGTCCCGGAAGCCGTCCTCGCCGTTGACGGACAGGGACCCGGTGGTCAGACCGTGGAAGGCGTGGGTGCAGTACAGGACCCTCGGCTTCCCGGTCGCGTAGCGGGCGAACTTCAGCGCGGTCTCGACTGCCTCCGTACCGCTGTTGCCGAAGAACACCCGGTCCAGATGCGGGCTGTGCGTGAGCAGCTTCTCCGCCAGCAGCCCGGGCAGCGGCTGGCAGTCGAAGCGGGTGAGGTCGGCGAGCTGGGCGTCGAGGACGTCGTGCAGCGCCTTGCGGACGACGGGGTGATGGCGGCCCAGGCCCATCACCCCGAACCCGGCCAGCATGTCCAGGTACTCGTTGCCGTCCGCGTCCCAGAAGTACGCGCCCTCGGCCCGCTCGTAGACCTTGTCGAAGCCGATGGTGTGCAGCATGCGCGGCAGCTGGTGGTTCAGATGCTTCGCGTGCAGCTCGTAGCGCTCGGCTCCGCGCTCGGCAAGCAGACCGGTGAGGTCGAACTCCTGGGACTTGCTGGTCGTCATTCCTGTTTCTCCTTGGACGCGTGCTCCTTGCCCGCCGGCTTCTTGGCGGTCTGCCTCTTCGCGACGCGCTGCCTGGCGGGCTGCGCCCTCGAAGCGCCTGAAGCGCCCTGCCCGGCGGACCGCGCCTTCGAGCCGCCCGACGCGGGAGCCTTACCGTCAGCGGCCTTCCCGTTCACAGCCCGCCGCGCCTCGGGGACCTGCCCCTCGACCGCGGATTCGGCCTCCGTGACCGTCGAGCGCGCCTCCTGAGTGGCCAGGCTCGCGCTGATCCGCCCGGCGATCTCGACCGGCGTGAGGCCGATGTCGGCGAGCACCTCACCCCGTTTGGCGTGCGCGAGGAACTGCTCGGGGATCCCGAACCGCCGTACGGGCACGTCGACTTCGGCGTCCCCGAGGGCGAGCGCGACCGCCGAGCCCACGCCGGCCGCCCGGCTGTTGTCCTCGACGACGGCGACCAGGCGGTGCTCGGCGGCGAGGCCGGGCAGCGCGGGATCGACGGGCTTGACCCAACGCGGGTCCACGACCGTGCAGTTGACGCCCCGCGCCTCCAGCAGTTCGGCCGCCTGGAGACACACCGGCGCCATCACGCCGACGGCCACGAGGAGCACTTCGGGCCGCTCGCCGCGATGCAGGACGTCCAGGCCGCCCACCCGGTCGACCGCCGGAACGACCGGCCCCACCGACTCCTTGGGGAACCGGATCAGGGTCGGGGCGTCGTCCACGGCGACCGCCTCGCGCAGCTGGGCGCACAGCTGGTCGGCGTCGCGCGGCGCGGCGATCCTGAGCCCCGGCACGACCTGGAGGATGGACATGTCCCACATGCCGTTGTGTGACGCGCCGTCAACTCCCGTGACACCGGCCCGGTCCAGCACGAAGGTCACTCCGCAGCGATGCAGTGCGACATCCATCAGCAACTGGTCGAAGGCGCGGTTCAGGAAGGTCGCGTACACCGCGACGACCGGATGCAGTCCGCCCGTCGCGAGCCCGGCCGCGGACACCGCCGCGTGCTGCTCGGCGATGCCGACGTCCCACACCCGGTCGGGGAACCTCTCCGCGAACTTCGCGAGTCCCACCGGGTGCAGCATGGCCGCCGTGATCGCGACGACGTCCTGGCGCGCCTCCCCGATCCGTACGATCTCGTCGCCGAACACCGAGGTCCAGGAAGGGCCGTTGGAGGGCGCGAGGGGCTCGCAGGTGAGCGGGTCCATCACGCCGACGGTGTGGAAGTGGTCCTCCTCGTGGGCGATCGCGGGCTCGTAGCCGCGCCCCTTCTCGGTCAGACAGTGGATGAGTACGGGCCCGTGGAAGCGCTTCGCGCGCCGCAGCGCCGACTCCACCGCGCCCACGTCGTGCCCGTCGATCGGGCCCACGTACTTCAGCCCCAGGTCCTCGAACATGCCCTGCGGCGCGAACGCGTCCTTGAACCCCTTCTTCGCGCCGTGCAGCGACTCGTAGAGGGTGCCGCCGACGACGGGCATGCCCAGCAGCACGTCCTTGCCCCAGGCCAGGACCTTCTCGTAGCTGTCGGTGGTCCGCAGGGTCGCCAGATGGTTCGCGAGACCGCCGATGGTCGGCGAGTACGAGCGCTCGTTGTCGTTGACGACGATGATGAGCGGCCGGTCCTTGGCCGCCGCGATGTTGTTCAGCGCCTCCCACGCCATGCCGCCGGTGAGGGCGCCGTCGCCGATGACCGCGACGACGTGCCCCTTCTCCCCCTGCACCTGGCGGGCCTTGGCGAGCCCGTCGGCCCAGCCGAGCGCGGTGGACGCGTGGCTGTTCTCGATGATGTCGTGCTCGGACTCCTCACGCGACGGGTAGCCCGAGAGGCCGCCCTTGCCGCGCAGCTTGGAGAAGTCCTGACGTCCCGTCAGCAGCTTGTGTACGTAGCTCTGATGGCCGGTGTCCCACAAAATGCGGTCGACCGGCGACTCGAAGACCCGGTGGAGCGCGATGGAGAGTTCCACCACCCCCAGGTTGGGCCCCAGATGACCGCCGGTCCTGGCGACCGCGTGCACCAGGAACTCCCGGATCTCGTCGCCCAGTTGACCTATCTCCGCCTCGGACAGCGCTTTCAGGTCGCGTGGTCCCCGGATGCTCTCCAGAATCGTCACGCTCGGCCCCCTCTCGGTCCGTGCTGCAGCTAACTCGCGGTGACGGTGGGTTGCCCCGGCACCGTGACCTCCGGCTCGCCTGACGCGACGCCGTCCGCCTCCATCTGCTCGGCGATCTTCATCGCCTCGTCGATGAGGGTCTCCACGATCTTCGACTCGGGCACGGTCTTGATGACCTCGCCCTTGACGAAGATCTGGCCCTTGCCATTGCCGGAGGCGACCCCCAGGTCCGCCTCCCTGGCCTCTCCCGGTCCGTTGACGACGCAGCCCATGACCGCGACACGGAGGGGCACTTCCATGCCCTCCAGGCCGGCCGTGACCTCGTCGGCCAGTTTGTAGACGTCGACCTGGGCCCGCCCGCAGGAGGGACAGGAGACGATCTCCAGCCGCCGCTGCCTGAGATTGAGCGACTCCAGGATCTGGATGCCGACCTTGCACTCCTCGGCGGGCGGTGCGCTCAGGGAGACCCGGATGGTGTCCCCGATGCCCTCGGCGAGCAGCGCCCCGAAGGCCACCGCGGACTTGATGGTCCCCTGGAAGGCCGGGCCCGCCTCGGTCACGCCGAGGTGCAGCGGGTAGTCGCACTGGGCCGCCAGCTGCCGGTAGGCGTTGACCATCACGACCGGGTCGTTGTGCTTGACCGAGATCTTGATGTCCCGGAACCCGTGCTCCTCGAAGAGCGACGCCTCCCACAGCGCCGACTCCACGAGCGCCTCGGGCGTGGCCTTCCCGTACTTCTGGAGCAGCCGCCGGTCCAGCGAACCGGCGTTGACCCCGATCCGGATCGGCGTGCCGTGGTCCTTCGCGGCCCGCGCGATCTCCTTCACCTTGTCGTCGAACTGCTTGATGTTGCCCGGGTTCACGCGGACCGCCGCGCAGCCCGCCTCGATCGCGGCGAACACGTACTTCGGCTGGAAGTGGATGTCCGCGATCACCGGGATCTGCGACTTGCGCGCGATGGTGGCCAGCGCGTCCGCGTCGTCCTGTGTGGGACAGGCGACACGGACGATCTGGCAGCCGGACGCGGTGAGTTCGGCGATCTGCTGCAGGGTGGCGCCGATGTCCGACGTACGCGTCGTCGTCATCGACTGGACGGACACGGGTGCCCCGCCCCCGACCGCCACCGGTCCGACCTGGATCTGCCGCGATACGCGGCGCTCCGCGATCGGCCGGACCGGTACCTCGGGGAGGCCCAAGGAGATGGCGGTCATGACGTCACCCGCGGTTTCCGGAGACGGTGTCGCGGGCGGCCCGCAGGGACTCCTTGAGGGAGCCCATGGTGGCCAGGACCGCGGTCGGCTCGTAGCCGCAGTGCGCCATGCAGTTGGCGCAGCGCGGGTCCTTGCCGCGGCCGTACGAGTCCCAGTCGGTGTCCTCGATGAGTTCCCGGTACGTGGTGACGTACCCGTCGCTCATCAGGTAGCAGGGCTTCTGCCAGCCGAAGAGCGAGTAGTTGGGGATCGCCCACGCCGTGCACGGGAAGTCGACCTTGCCCTCCAGGAAGTCCAGGAAGAGCGGGGAGTGGTTGAGCCGCCAGCGCCGCCGGTTGCCGCCCGCGAAGGCCTTCTTGAACAGTTCGCGGGTCTGCTCGACGCCCAGGAAGTGCTCCTGGTCGGGCGCCTTCTCGTAGGCGTACGCGGGCGAGATCATCATCTCGTCCACCTTCAGGTCGTCATTGAGGAAGTTGAGTACCTCGATGATCGTCTGCGGGGTGTCGGTGTTGAAGAAGGTCGAGTTGGTGGTGACCCGGAAGCCCCGCTTCTTGGCCTCCTTGATGGCCGCCACGGCCTCGTCGAACACACCCTCCTTCGCGACGGACTCGTCGTGCCGCTCCTTCAGGCCGTCGATGTGCACGGCGAACGCGAAGTACGGCGAGGGCGTGAACTTGTCCATCTTCTTGCGCATCAGCATGGCGTTGGTGCACAGGAAGACGTACTTCTTCCTGGCCACCAGCTGCCGCACGATCTCGTCGATCTTCGGGTGCATCAGGGGTTCGCCGCCGGCGATGGACACCATCGGCGCGCCGGACTCCAGCACCGCCCCGACGGCCTGGGCCACCGGCATGCGCTGCTTGAGCACTCCGGCCGGGTGCTGGATCTTGCCGCAGCCCTCGCATGCCAGATTGCAGGCGTAGAGCGGTTCAAGCTCGACGATCAGCGGAAACTTGTCCCGCTTGCGCAGTTTCTGTTCAAAGAGATACGTCGCGACCTTGATGGTCTGGCGGAGCGGCATGGCCATCTGGCTCACCTCCTGGGGAGCAGCAAAGAACGGTGCCATTCGAAGAAAGCTGGAAGAACGGCACGAAGAACGCGGAAGGCTGATATTCCACCGCGCACCGTGCCGATCCGGACGAGTTCATGTTCTGGAGCGTCCACGACCACCCGGACGGCCGCAACCGGGCGCATGCCCGCGCGGACGGCGCTGTGGAGCGTGGCCGCCGACTCCATGTCGACCGCGATCGCGCCGGTCGCGAGCAGTTCCGACCGTTCCTGACCGCGGACGACGTGATCGGAGCCGGTGAGCGGCCCCGTGTGGACGGTGCGCCCGGGCAGGGCGCGTGCCAGTTCCTTGACGAGCAGTTCGGTGCCCACGCAGGGCGTGGTGCCCCGCGGGTCCCGGGTCTCGTCGGCGACGACCAGGTCCCCCGGGTGCATGCCGGGGGCGAGCCCGGCACAGAAGCCCGTGGCCAGGACGGCCGCCCCGCTCAGCGCGGGGCGGGCCAGAGCCCGGGTGACCGCCCGTTCGGCGGCACCCGGCCCCATGCCCGTACGCAGCACGGTGACCGGACCGTCGGCGCCGCCCCGGTCGCCGCCGGTGCGCAGGGCGAGCTGCTCGATGCCGAGCGCGCAGGCGATCAGCAGCGGGGCGGCGCCCGGTGTCGTGCTCATCAGCTCGCCCTGCCGAAGGCGCCCTGCCGGTCGGCGAACGGTTCGCCGTTGACGTACCGGCCCAGCGCGGTGAGCGGGAAGACCTGCCGGTAGAGGTGGTAGTTGATCGAGAAGTCCCACGGGAACCCCGTACCGGTGAAGTACGGCTCGTCCCAGGAGCCGTCCGCCAACTGGGTCTCCGCGAGCCAGGCGACACCGCGCTCGGCGGCCTTGGAGTCGCGCTCCCCAGCCGCGAGCAGCGCCAGCAGCGCCCACCCGGTCTGGGAGGCGGTCGAGGCGCCACGCCCGCTCCACTCGGCGACGTCGTCGTAGGAGCGCAGGTCCTCGCCCCAGCCGCCGTCGTCGTTCTGCACGGTCTCCAGCCACGCCACGGCCCGGCGGATCGCGGGATGCGATCCGGGCAGTCCGGCGGCGACCAGCGCGGGCACCACCGACCCGGTTCCGTATACGTAGTTGACGCCCCAGCGGCCGAACCAGGAGCCGTTCGCCTCCTGTTCGGCGAGCAGCCACTCGATGCCGCGGCGGGTGCGCGGGTCGTGGGACAGTCCCTCGACCGCGAGCATCTCCACGACGTGCGCGGTGACGTCGGCGGAGGGCGGGTCGATGACCTCGCCGAAGTCGCAGAACGGCAGCCGGTTGGGGAAGGGGCTGGTGTTGTCGACGTCGAAGGCGCCCCACGCGCCGTTCCTCGACTGCATGCCGAGGTTCCAGCGCACCCCGCGTCCGATGGCCTTCTCCATGCGCTCCGGGTCGTGGTGCTTGACGCGGCGCAGCGCGAGGACGACCTCGGCGGTGTCGTCGATGTCGGGGTAGTTGTCGTTGTGGAACTCGAACGCCCAGCCGCCAGGCGGCAGATGGGGCCGCTTGACCGCCCAGTCCCCCGGGCGGACGATCTCCTCTCCGAGCATCCAGTCCGCGGCCTTCACCAGCTGCGGGTGGTCGGCGGGCACGCCCGCGTCGGCGAGCGCGATGGTCGCCAGGCAGGTGTCCCACACCGGCGACTGGCAGGCCTCGATCATCCGGGCCCCGTCCTCGCGCCAGACGGTGAACCGGTCGAGGGACGCCAACCCCTCGCGCATCACCGGGTGTTGGAGGTCGTAGCCCAGCAGGTGCAGCGCGATGATCGAGTACACGGCGGGCGGCTGGATGCCTCCCCAGCAGCCGTCGTTCTCCTGCCGCTCGATGATCCAGCGGGCGGCGGTGTTCATCGCGGCCCTGCGGAGTCGGCGCGGTGCGACCTTGCGGTAGGTGTGCAGGGCCTTGTCGAGCCGCTGGAAGACCCCGTCCCAACTGCCCACGGGGGCAAGGGGCTTGACCGGGTTCGGGTTGTCCGCGTCGGTGTGCAGCTCGTCGAGGGGGAACGGCGCGGGCCGTACCGGACGCTTCGCCGAGACGACGGTGAGCGGCACGATGGTCTGCCGAGCCCAGCACCCGAAGTCGTAGATGTTGAGCGGCACCCACTTGGGGAAGTAGATGAGCTCCGGCGGGAGTTCGGGCAGGTCGTCCCACTTCCACCAGCCGAACAGGGCGAGCCAGATCCGGGTGAAGACCCGGGCCGAGGCGATGCCGCCCCGCTCGCGGATCCACGCGGACGCCCTCGCCATGTGCGGCTCGTCCGGCGCGTCACCGGCCAGCCGCAGGGCGACGTACGCCTCGATGGTGGTGGAGAGTTCGCCCGGTCCGCCGTAGAAGGTGGCCCAGGTGCCGTCCTCGCGCTGCTCGCCGCGGATGAAGAGGCCGGCGGCGCGGGTGGTCGCCTCGTCGCGGATCCCCAGGAACTGGCGCAGCAGCAGGTCTTCGGCGTCCATCGTGACGTTGGTCTCGAGATCGCCCTTCCACCAGCCCTGGGCGTCCTGCGTGGAGAGCAGGAAGTCGGTGGCGCGCAGTATCGCGCGCTCGGCGGCGTCTCGGGTGTCGACTGTCCCGGCCGCCTCGGGAGTCGTGACTTGTGTGGTTTCGCTGGCCGCGGCTGCCCGGGGCGGCAGGGCCCCGGTGCTTCCGTCGGTCGTCGCTGTCATGGCTTCCCCTTCGTGCAGTGGCATGTCTCTGCTGTGGGTCCGCCGTCGGCCGGTGCTCGTTCTCCCGCGGCACCGGCCGGCGACTACGCGAGGCTTATTCGACCGATAGTGATCATCTCTTTCGTACGACGACGAAGTCGGCGAGCTCCACGAACTGGGCCCGTACGTGGTCCGGCATGAGGATCGTGTCGAGCGCCTCGATGGCGATGGTGTGCTGGCGGCGCGCCTCCTTGGCGGTCCACTCGCGGCCGCCCGCCTCCTCGATGAGCGCGGCACGTACGGCGAACTCCTCCTCGGAGAAGTTCTCGAAGTCGCTGCTCTTGGCGTCCTCGGCGAGCAGTTCACCGAGACGGTCGGAGGCCGGGCCGCCCGCGGCGAGCGCGGCCACGACCGGCAGGGACTTCTTGCGCTGGCGCAGATCGCTCCAGGTCTGCTTGCCGGTGGCCACCGGGTCGCCCCAGATGCCGAGCAGGTCGTCGACGGCCTGGAAGGCGAGGCCGAGGTGGTAGCCGTACTTCTCCAGGGTGTCGGCGGTGACGTCGTCGGCGCCGCCGAGGACCGCGCCGATGGAGCAGGCGCAGGCGAGCAGGGCGCCCGTCTTGTTGCCCTCCATCTCCAGGCACTCCTCGACGCTGACCCGGTCGCGGTGCTCGTAGGAGATGTCCTGCGCCTGGCCGTCGATCAGGGCGCGGGTGGCGGTGGTCAGGCGGCGCGTGGCCCGGCCCGCCTCGACCGTGCCGAGCTCCAGGAGCAGCTCGTTGGCCAGCGCGAACAGGGCGTCGCCGACGAGGATGGCCTGGGCGGGGCCGTGCACCTTCCAGACGGTGTCACGGTGGCGGCGCTGCTCGTCGCCGTCCATCAGGTCGTCGTGCAGGAGCGAGAAGTTGTGCACCAGTTCAACGGCGACCGCGCCCGGCACGCCCACCTCGGGGGCCGCACCGGCGGCCTCGGCGGACATGACGGCGAGGGCGGGGCGTACGGCCTTGCCGCCGTCTCCCTCCGCGGGGTTGCCTTCGGCGTCGATCCAGCCGAAGTGGTAGGCGGCGACGGTGTCCATGGGAGGGGCGAGGCGGTTGATGGCCGCCCTCAGTACCGGAGTGGCCAGGGTCCGGCCGCGCTCCAGGAGCGCGGTCACGTCCACCGCGTCGGCAGCCGTCGATGCCGGGGGCACAGTGGGCACAGTCTCTCCTCTTGTGGTGATACGGGGGGTGCGGGGGCCCGCCGCGCTCAGTTCGAGCGTCACGCCGCCTCCTCGAAGAGCTCGAAGAGGTGGTCGCGGGGCCGGCCCAGGGCGCTCAGCGCGGCGTCCGCCGCACTCACGCCACTGCGGACCGCACTCTCCATGGTCGCGGGCCACCCTGTGGCGGTCCACGCGCCGGCCAGGTAGAGGCCGGGTGCCTTGGTGCGGGCGCCGGGCCGCAGCCGCCCGACGCCGGGGGTCGGAGCGAACGTCGCCGTGCGCTCCCTGGTCACGAAGAAGTCCCGGACCTCGGCGCCGCGGGTGCCGGGCAGCAGCCGCTCCAGCTCCGGCAGGTACCGCTCGCGCAGTGCCGAGACGGGTTCGTCGATCTCGTCCTGCGCGGCCGACTGCGACAGCGCGAGGTACTGGCCGTCCGAGAGGCCGGACGCCTCGGTCCGGTCGAAGACCCACTGCACCGGCGAGCCGAGCGCGGCGAAGAACGGCCGACCGAGCACCTTGCGGTCGTACACGACGTGGATGTTGAGGATCGGCGCCGTACCGATGTCGAGGAGCTGTTCAGGGGCGTCGAGGGCGCCGTCGGGCAGCAGATCGTGGGCCTCGCGCTGCGGTACGGCGAGCACGACGGCGTCGGCGTCGAGCGTCTCGCCGGGAACCTGAACGCTCCAACGCCCGTTCTCGTGAAGGGAGATGGAGGTGACCCGTGTCCGGAGTTCGGTACGGACGCCCGCGGAGTCGAGCGCCTTGCGGGCCAGCCGGTCGTGCAGTTCACCCAGCGGGACGCGAGCCCAGCCGATGTCGGCCGCGCCCGGATCGGACAGCAGACCGGTCTTGAACACCATCGCGGCGAGGGCGAGCGACGAGTCGCCGGCCACCGCGTTGAGGGTGGCGACCCCCACCAGGTCCCACAGTGCCTCGATGGCACGCTCCGACTGACCGTGCGCGGCCAGCCAGGTGCCGAAGTTCTGCGCGTCGAGCGCCGGATCCGCGAGGTCCAGGCCCTTGAGGGCCAGCGCGGCACGTCCTACTTTGGCGCGCTCGGCGAGCGACAGATGGGGATACGTCGCGAGGCTTTTCGCCAGATGCAGCGGTACGGGCAGGGCCGTGCGGCCGATTCTGCCGAGTCTGCGTCCGGGTTTCGCCTCCGCGTCGAGAACGGGCACGTCGAGACGATCCTGCAGGGGAGCAAGCTCTGCTCCGTCGACGCGGTCGAGGAACCAGCGGTACGCGGTGCAGCAGCGCAGATACACATGCTGGCCGTTGTCCACGGTGAGGGCGCCGCGCTGGAAGGAGAAGGCCAGCCCGCCGAGGCGCGGCCTGCCCTCCACCAGCGTCACGCGCACCCCGGAGTCGGCGAGCGCGAGCGCGGTGGTGATTCCGGCGAGCCCCCCGCCGACCACCACGGCCGTCGCCGGGCGGCTCCGCTGATCCGCGTCGAGCCCCTCGTCCTGCGTCGTGTCGTTCATCGTGCACCTTCCCCCGAAGCCGGGCCGTGCTGATCGAGCAGTGCACGGTCGGCCGTTGAAGTCAGGGACGCGGTCCCCGACCGGAGGGTTGCGCGCCGTTTCCCGGGACTTGCGTCATCTTGGCCCAAAGTGTCCATCAAGCGCGCCTCCTGATGGTTCGGCGCGAGACGTGCCGGGCGTCGAGACCGGAAAGGCCCCGCACGGCGACGTACGCCTTCTCCCGGCCGGGCAGCGAGACGCGGCCGCGCAGGACGGCCTCCGGCTCGCGCTCGATGCGGTCGAGGAGGCGGCGGTAGATGCCGGCCATGGCGGCGACGCAGGCGCCGCTGCGGCGGTCCAGCATGGGCAGCAGCCGGTAGCCCTCCGCGAAAAGGGCGCGGGCCCGTCGCACTTCGAAGTGGACGAGGCCCGCGAAGTCGGAGCCGGCCGGTGGATACGCTCCGTCGAAGCCGGCCGAGCAGCCGAATTTCGCCAGGTCGTCCGCTGGAAGATAGGTACGCCCGTCCTCCGCGTCCTCGCGAACGTCCCTGAGGATGTTGGTGAGTTGCAGCGCGAGCCCGAGCGTGTCGGCGTACTCCGGCGCCCGCTCGGCGCCGCGCGCCCCCGGTTCCGTGCCGAAGACGCCCAGCGAGAGGCGGCCGATGGCCCCGGCCACGCAGCGGCAGTAGACCTTGAGGTCGTCCCAGGTCTCGTAGGTCTCGCCGCGGACGTCCATCAGGACGCCGTCGATCAGTTCGTCGAGGCCGTCGAGCGGGACCGGGAAGTGGTCCGCCGTGTGGCTGAGGGCGACCGCGACCGGGTCGGTGTCGTCCTCGTCCACGGAGCGGTCGCGGACCCGGGCGAGCAGCGCCCGGGTGTCTTCGAGGCGCGCGGCCTTGACGTCGGGAGCGAGCGTGCCGTCCCCGATGTCGTCGACGCGGCGCGAGAACGCGTACAGCGCCGACATGGCGCGACGCTTGGGCGTCGGCAGCAGTCTGATGCCGTACGCGAAATTGCGGGCCTGCTGCCCGGTGATCGCCTCGCAGTAGCTATATGCGGCGAGTACCGGTGCGGACATGTGCGGCGGAGCCTCCACGGTCCGGATCACCCCTCTCCTCGCAGAGTCACTCCCACCTCGCGCAGCAACTGGATCTTGCCGGGCTTGGGCGGGCCGGAAAGTACGTCGTATTCGGCGGCGGCAATCGCACGGATTGCCGCCCTTCCTCCTGCAACGAAGCCCGCGAGCAGCAGCCTCAGCCTGCCGTGGACGCTACCCACGAGGGGGGTGCCTTCATTCAGGAGGTTCAGGGCGCGTTCTGCTTCGTATGCAACCAGTGCGCGCACCGATGCGCCTGCCGTGGCCGTGGCGAGATCCGCCTCCTGGACATGAAAGCGCTTCATGTCCTCGGCGGGCAGATAGATACGGTCGCGGTCCAGATCCTCGGCGACGTCCTGGAGGTGCTCGACGATCTGCAGTGCCGTGCAGACGGCGTCCGAGCGGCGGACCCGCTCGGGGGTCGAGGTGCCGGTGACCGAGAGGACCAGTCGGCCGACGGGGTTCGCGGACAGTTCGCAGTAGGCGACGAGGTCGTCGTAGGTCTCGTACCGCTTGACGAGCTGGTCCTGGCGGTTCGCCGCGATGAGGCCGAGGAAGGGCTCGGGGGTGAGCCCGGTGCGGCGGACCGTCGGCTGGAGGCGGCGCAGGAGCGGGTGGCGCGGGGTCGCGTCGAAGACCCTGTGGAGGTCGGTCTCGAAGGCGTCGAGGAGGAGCAGCCGGTCCTCGGCCTCCTCGGGGGACACACCCAGGAGGCGGGCGTCGGCACCGCCGGGGGCCAGGTCTCCGTCACCGATGTCGTCGACCAGGCGGGCGAAGCCGTAGACGGCCATCAGGTCGGCGCGCCAGGCCCTGGGCAGGAAGAACGGTGCCACGGGGAAGTTCTCGTCCGTGGCCTTGTCCAGGGTGCTGCGCTCCGGGTCACCGGCGCGCGCCGTCCCGGCTGGCGTCACCGCTCACTGCCCGGGCCGGGAACGGCACAAGCGAAGACGGCACGCGCACAGCTGAGCTGGAGAGTTTCCGTAGCCATTGCCGTCACATCTCCCGTTCTACACTGCCGACCCAATACAGACTATTTCGGACACGCCGCCCGGGCGTCCGCGCAGCAGACCCTATGCCGGGTGTCGCGCATTATCGCCCTACTTGCCGCGAATCAGCACCGGTACAGCTTACGTTGTACAACCCGGCATGCCTCGTCGGGGTGTCCTGCACATCACAACAAGACACCGATTGGCGTCAAGATTCCCAAGGACGCCCAGAGTTGGCGTTTCCTTTGCAGACGCAGGGCCCCGCCGGAACGTTCCGACGGGGCCCTGGGCGATTCGGGCTACTTGCCCGTGAACTTCTCGTACTCCTTGATGACCTCGTCGGTCGGGCCGTCCAGGCGCAGCTCGCCGCGCTCCAGCCACAGGACGCGGTCGCACGTGTCACGGATCGACTTGTTGTTGTGGCTGACGAGGAAGACCGTGCCCGCGCTCTTGCGCAGCTCGCGGATGCGGGCTTCGGAGCGCTTCTGGAAGGAGCGGTCGCCGGTCGCCAGGGCCTCGTCGATCATCAGGACGTCGTGGTCCTTGGCCGCCGCGATGGAGAACCGCAGACGGGCGGCCATGCCGGAGGAGTAGGTGCGCATCGGCAGGGTGATGAAGTCGCCCTTCTCGTTGATGCCCGAGAAGTCGACGATGTCCTGGTAGCGCTCCCGGACCTGCTCGCGGGACATCCCCATGGCGAGCCCACCGAGGATGACGTTCCGCTCGCCCGTGAGGTCGTTCATCAGTGCCGCGTTGACGCCGAGGAGCGAGGGCTGGCCGTCGGTGTAGACGTGCCCCTTCTCGGCGGGGAGCAGGCCCGCGATGGCCCGCAGCAGGGTGGACTTGCCGGAGCCGTTGGAGCCGATCAGGCCGATGGCCTCGCCGCGGTAGGCCTTGAAGGAGACCCCCCGGACGGCGTGCACCTTGCGGACGCCACGGTCCTCGCCGCGCTTGATTATGCGGCTGAGTGCCGCGGTGGCGCTGCCCTTGCCGGTCTTGGCGCCGTTGACCCGGTAGACGATGTGCAACTCGTCCGCGATGACGGTGGGGATCTGGCCCACGGTGTTTTCCTCAGCCACGGCCGTAGCGCTCCTCAGCCTTCCAGAAGTACACGAATCCGCCGACGGCGACGAGGAGGGCCCAGCCGGCCGAGACCGCCCACACGTGCGGGGGCAGGTTCTCGGAACCGTAACCGTCGATCAGCGCGAAGCGCATCAGGTCCATGTAGATGGCGGCCGGGTTCCACTGGAGGATGTCGGCGATCCAGGCGGGGTGCTTCTCCAGCATCACGGGGATCGAGAACATCACGCCGGACGCGTACATCCACGTACGCATCACGAACGGCATGAGCTGCGCGAGGTCCGGGGTCTTGGCGCCCATCCGGGCCATGATCAACGCGAGGCCGGTGTTGAAGAGGAACTGCAGGGCGAGCACCGGGACGATCAGGAGCCAGGACAGGCCCGGGTAGCTGCCGAAGCCGACCGCCACGACGAACAGCACGATCATCGAGAAGAGCAGCTGCTGGAGCTGCTGCAGCGAGAACGAGATCGGCAGCGCGGCGCGCGGGAAGTGCAGCGCCCTGACCAGGCCGAGGTTCCCGGAGATCGCGCGGACGCCCGCCATCACCGAGCTCTGCGTGAAGGTGAAGACGAAGACGCCCGTCACCAGGAACGGGATGTAGACCTCCTGGGGCATGCCGCGGTCGGCGCCCAGGATCAGGCCGAAGATCAGGAAGTACACGAGTGCGTTCAGCAGCGGTGTGGCCACCTGCCAGAGCTGGCCGAGCTTGGCCTGGCTGTACTGGGCGGTCAGCTTCGCCTGCGAGAAGGCAAGGATGAAGTGACGCCGTCCCCAGAGCTGGCGGACGTACTCGACGAGTCCGGGCCGGGCGCCGCTGACGGCAAGCCCGTACTTGGCGGCGAGGTCCGCCGCGGAGAGCCCTTCATCGGGCGACGGAGGGGCGCTCACCGCGACACCACCGTCATGCGTTGTCTCACTCACAAGTGGAAACTTTCGTCCTCAAGATACGCAGCCTGGTCGGGCGTAGGCCAAAGCCAGGGACCGGGGTACGGCCCGAATGCTCTCAGATTTCGAGCTTGTCAGATGACGGGTGGCCGGCCCAGTCTGGTCAGGCGCCATACCGTACGCCACTTCATGGGGCGCCGGGGGCCGCACGGACTGGTCCAGCCCTCCTTGAAACCACCGAACCAGGCTTTCAGCGCGGGGCGGGAGGGGCGACGGGCGAGGGTCAGCAGCATCCACACGCCGAGGTACACGGGAACCAGCGGCGCGGGCAGATTGCGACGGGCCAGCCAGACACGGTTGCGGGCGACCATCCGGTGGTAGATCGCGTGCCGCGAGGGTGCGGTCGTGGGGTGGTACAGCACCATGTCCGAGCGGTAGTCGATCATCCAGCCCGCGTCGAGGGCACGCCAGGCGAGGTCGGTCTCCTCGTGGGCGTAGAAGAACTCGTCGGGCAGTCCGCCGACCTGGCCGAGCACCTTCGTACGGACGGCGTTGGCGCCGCCGAGGAAGGTCGTGACGCGCGAGTTGCGCATCGGGTCGGAGGCGCGCAGCCGGGGTACGTGGCGGCGCTGGGTGACCCCGGTCTCGGGGTCGGCGATGCGGAAGCTGATGATGCCGAGCTCCGGGTCCGCCTCGAAGGCCTGCCGGCAGAGCTCCGCCGTGTCGTGGTTCGCCAGGAGGCCGTCGTCGTCCAGGAAGAGAAGGACGTCCACGTCGGTGCCGCCGGGGCCGAACGCCTCGATGCCGACGTTGCGTCCGCCGGGGATGCCGAGGTTCTCGGCCAGCTCGACCGTCCGTACGCCCGCGGGGACGTCCGGTACGGGCGAGCCGTTGCCGACCACGACCACCTCGACCGGGTCGCCGTCCTGCTTGGCGACCGAGTCGAGGAGGGCACGGAGTTCGTCGGGGCGGTTGCCCATGGTGATGATCACCGCGCCGACCTTCATGGCCGTGCTCACTTCAGCCTGCTCGAAGCGAGGATGGACACCAGGTGCAGCACGGTCTGCAGCATCGCGATACCGGCCAGGACCGCGACGCCGAGCCGCGAGAAGAACAGGTCGTCCCTGACCGTGTCCAGGACCGCGAGGACCAGGATCAGCAGGGAGGCCTCTATGCCGAGGACGAGCCGGTGGAACTTGAGCGCGCCGGCGGCCCGGCGGGCCAGCGCCATGCCGGAGGAGCGCGGCTCGGACGCCGATTCCTGGACCGGCTCCTTGCCGGTCTGGTGCCGGGCGACACCGACGAGGTCGGTCTCGGACTTGATCAGAATGGCGCCGAGGGCGGCCAAGGTGCCGAGGAAGGCCCACAGCCAGTCGATCCGTCCGGTGCCCCACAGGTCCGCGGCGCGCAGGCCGAAGCCGACCAGGACCGCGGCGTCGCACAGGTAGGCGGCGACGCGGTCGACGTACACCCCGGTCATCGAGTACTGCTTGCGCCAGCGGGCGATCTCGCCGTCGACGCAGTCGAACAGCAGATACAGCTGGACCATCAGTACGCCGAGCAGGGCGCCCGGGATGCCCGGCACCAGCAGGGCCGGGGCGGCGAGCACGCCGAAGACGGTCATCACGTAGGTCAGCTGGTTGGGCGTGACCCGGGTGTTCACCAGGTGCCGGTCGATGCGCAGCGAGATCTCGCGCATGTAGAGCCGGCCTCCCCAGTGCTCGCCGCTCCGCCGGTCCTTCACACCCGGAGGGTGAACGACCGGGCGGAGCTCAGCTACCGATGGCTTTTGCATAGTCGGCGTATGCGTCCCTGATCTGGTCGGTGGACAGGTCGAGGTGTTCGAGGATCGTGTAGCGGCCCGGCCGGGTCGACGGAGCGAACTCCACGACCTGGACGAACTCCTCCACGGTGAAGCCGATCTCCTCCGGGAGCACGGGGAGGCCGTGGCGGTGGAGGACCTCCGCCATGTACGCGGACTCCTCACGGGCCCCGCGCAGGTGCATCGCGAAGGCCGCGCCCATGCCGCACTGCTCGCCGTGGCTGGCAGCCCGCTTGGGGAAGAGCAGGTCGAAGGCGTGGTTGATCTCGTGGCAGGCGCCGGACGCCGGGCGGGAGTCGCCCGCGACCGACATGGAGATGCCGGTGAGGACCAGGCCCTCGGCGAGCACCTGCAGGAAGGCGTCGTCGCCGACCCCGCCCGGGTGCCGCAGCACGGCCTCGCCGGCCTGGCGGGCCATCGCGGCGGCCAGGCCGTCGATCGCCTCGCCCTTCTCGCGGTTGGCCAGCTCCCAGTCCGCGACCGCGGAGATGTTGGACAGGGCGTCGCCGATGCCGGAGCGCACGAAGCGGACAGGGGCCTCACGGATCACGTCGAGGTCGATGATGACCGCGATCGGGTTCGGCACACCGTAGGAACCGCGGCCCGCGTCGTTGTCCAGGGTCGCGACCGGCGAGCACAGACCGTCGTGCGAGAGGTTCGTCGCGACGGCGACCAGCGGGAGGCCGATGCGTGCCGCGGCGAACTTCGCGCAGTCGATGATCTTGCCGCCGCCGAGGCCGACGACAGCGTCGTAGTGCCCCTTCTTCATGACGTCGGCGAGCTTGATCGCGTCGTCCAGGGTGCCGCCGCCGACCTCGAACCAGTCGGCGCCCGGCATCGCCGGGGCCAGCCGGTCACGCAGCTTGGCTCCCGAGCCGCCGCTGATCGCGACGGCCAGCTTGCCGGAGTGCGAGATGCGCTGGTCGGCGAGGACACTCGCCAGGTCGTCCAGGGCCCCCGGACGGATGTCGACGACGACCGGCGAGGGGATGAGCCTCGTCAGTACTGGCACGCGATTTCACGTCCCTTGGCGAGGTCGTCGTGGTTGTCGATCTCGACCCACTTGATGTCGCCGATGGGGGCCACGTCGATGCGGAAGCCGCGGTTCACGAGCTCCTGGTAGCCGTGCTCGTAGAACTGCTGGGGGTCGGTCTCGAAGACCGTCTTCAGCGCGTCGGCGAGCTCGTCGGCCGCGTCGCCCTCGATGAGGGTGACGCCGATGTACTCACCGGTCGCCTCGGCCGGGTCCATCAGCTTGGTGATCTTGGTCATGCCGCCCTCGGGGCCGACGACGACCTTCATCTCCTCGTCGGCGAGGGACTTCACCGTGTCGAGGGCGAGGATGATCTTCTTGCCGTCGCCGCGGGCGGCGAGCAGGGTCTTCTCGACGGAGACCGGGTGCACGGTGTCGCCGTTGGCGAGGATCACCGAGTGCTTGATGGCGTCACGGCCGCACCACAGGGAGTAGGCGTTGTTCCACTCCTCGGCCTTGTCGTTGTCGATCAGCGTGATCTTGACGCCGTACTTCTGCTCCAGCGCCTCGCGACGCTCGTAGACGGCTTCCTTGCGGTAACCGACGATGATCGCGACCTCGGTCAGGCCGATCTCGGCGAAGTTGCCGAGCGTGAGGTCGAGCACGGTGATGCTGTCCTCGTTGCCCTCGGGTCCCACCGGCACCAGTGCCTTGGGCAGGGTGTCGGTGTAGGGGCGCAGACGCCGTCCGGCGCCGGCAGCCAGCACGAGGCCGATCATGCGGGTTCTCCTTCATCGTGTACGGCGGGTGCGCCGAGTTTGTGGGCGGTCACCCAGAAGCGGATGCTCTCGACGAGCACCACGAGCGCCACGGCCACGGCGAGAGCCGTGAGCGCGACCTTGAAATCTGTGGCGGTGAGCAGCGCGGCCAGGACGGTGACCAGCAGCGTCCTGCCTTCGTGCCCGCCGATCGCCCGCACCAGCCAGTGCGGCGGCGCGCCGGCGTTGCCGCGGATGCGGTACACCGTGTCGTAGTGATGGTAGGCGACGGCCGCCACCAGCCCGAAAGCCGCGGGAAGGGCTCCGTTCACATCGGCTTTGGCCGCCAGTACCAGAACGGTCCCGTATTCGGCCGCCCGGTAGAACGGCGGAACCAGCCAGTCCAGGGCGCCCTTCAGGGGCCGCTGGAGGGCCACGGGCGACAGCAGGACGTACACGCCGGCGCCCAGGACGGGCCACCAACTGCCGTACGGGGAAAGCCAGGAGGCGCCCACGACGAGCGCACCGGCGATCAGGGCGACGGCGGCCGGGCCGCTGACGCGCACTCCGCGCGTCAGGCGGGCCAGGAACTCGGCGAGCGGACCGGAGTCGGTGAGGTCGGCCAGGGCCTGGGCGGCCCGGTCGGTGCGCTGTGCCTTGCGGGTCAGGGACCTGAGCACCCGGCCCGCGGTCGTGTACGTCGCCGCGAAGGCGCAGCCGATCAGCAGCACGTAGAAGGTGATGCGGGGCGTCGTGACAGCCGTGAGGACGGCGATCATCGCCCAGCGCTCGCCGATGGGCAGCACGATCATGCGGCGCAGCCAGACCGTCCAGCCGACGCTGTCGAGCCGTCCCGAAAGAGCCGCGGTGGGGCTGGTGTTGGCGGTGGCGTCGTGGTTCGCCTCGTTGAAGGAGAAGTCGACGACGTGCCGGCAGGTCTGCAGGACCATCGCGCCGAGGGCGAGCGCCCAGACGTCGTCGCCACCGCGGGCCGCGCCGAGGGCGAGGCCCGCGTAGTAGGCGTACTCCTTGGCGCGGTCGAAGGTCGCGTCGAGCCAGGCGCCGAGCGTGGAGTACTGCAGGGAGTACCGGGCGAGCTGGCCGTCCGTGCAGTCGAGGACGAAGGAGAAGAGGAGCAGCAGCCCGGCGGCGACATAGCCGGCGCGGGTGCCGGTCGCCGCGCAGCCCGCCGCGATCAGCGCGGTGATCAGCGAGGCCGTGGTGACCTGGTTCGGCGTGAAGCCGCGGCGGGCGCACCAGCGGGCGAGGTAGCGGGAGTACGGGCTGATGCAGTACGTCGTGAAGAAGCCGTCGCGGGACTTCACGGCCGTACGCAGCCGGATCGCCTCGTCGTCCACGACGGTGACGGCCTGCCGGGCCTCGTTGCGGGCCTGCGGGTCCCTCGGGACCTCGGCGACGAGTTCGCCGAGCTCGGGGCGGTGCAGGTCGGTGTCGAGGACCTCCGCGATCCGCTCGGCGAGGATGCCGACCACCACCGAGCCGTTCGAGGCGTCGTCGGAGGCGGTGCGCAGCGCGCGGGTCAGCGCCGGACGGGCCGCGGGCCGGGCGGTGACGGCACCGGGGATCGCGGCGGCGTCGAAGCGCGGGTCGGTCAGGCCGAGCCGCAGCGCGTGGACGTGCCCCACGAAACGGGCGTCGACGACGGCGACCCGCTGGTCTGCCGGGACGGCGGCGAGGAGTGTCTCGGCGTCGGCCGCGTCAGTGGCGACCCGTACGTCGAAGCCGAGCGACCGGAGATCGTTCTCGAGCGACGACCCGGGGACCGGCTGACCGGTGAGGATGGCGGTCGACAGACGAACTCACTCCTCTGGGTTCCGGCGTACGCCGACGCCGGGCATGTGCGTGGTGGGGGGCGCCCCAGGCCAGGAACGGCCGGGCGGCGTGTCGGCAGAGGCTATCGGATGATGGGAACGGACCGTTCACCGGCCGTTCACGGCCCGATCAACAGGGTCTGCTGTGCCGCGTCCGCCGCGATCATCATCGGGGATCCGGGCCCCGGCCCACAAACCACGGCTGATTCCACCGCAATTCATGGCATAGCTCCCGTCATGGTTCTTGTGGTCGCTTGCCCCACCTCACGCCCGCGCGCCGATCCGACCGCGCGGGACCGGCATAGGGTTGGCGTCCATGACATGGCTGATCACAGGCGGAGCTGGATACATCGGGGCACACGTGGTGCGTGCCATGACCGGGGCCGGGGAGCGCGTGATCGCGCTGGACGACCTCTCGGCCGGCGTCCCCGCGCGACTGCCCGACGACATCCCTCTGGTCCAGGGCTCGTCGCTGGACGGGGAACTGCTGAAGCGGGTGCTCGCCGAGCACGCGGTGACGGGTGTGGTGCACCTGGCCGCGCGCAAGCAGGTCGGCGAGTCCGTGGCCCAGCCCACGCGCTACTACCAGGAGAACGTCGGAGGGCTCGCCACGCTCCTGGAGGCGGTCGCCGGGGCGGGCATCGAGCGCTTCCTCTTCTCCTCCTCCGCCGCCGTCTACGGCAACCCGGATGTGGATCTCATCACGGAGGACACCCCCTGCGTCCCGGTGAACCCCTACGGCGAGACGAAGCTCGCCGGTGAGTGGCTGGTCCGGGCGGCGGGCCGCGCGCACGGCATCGCGACGGTCTGCCTGCGCTACTTCAACGTGGCGGGCGCGGCCACGCCCGAGCTGGCGGACACCGGGGTCTTCAACGTGGTCCCGATGGTCTTCGACCGGCTCACCCGTGACGAGGCCCCGCGGATCTTCGGCGACGACTATCCGACGCCGGACGGCACCTGCGTACGCGACTACATCCACGTCGCCGACCTCGCCGAGGCACATCTCGCGGCGGCCCGGCGGCTGACCTCGGCGGGTGCCGGGAGCGGGACGGGCGACCTGACGGTCAACATCGGCCGCGGCGAGGGGGTTTCGGTGCGCGAGCTCGTGACGCTCATCGGCGAGGTCAGCGGTGACAGCCGTCCGGCACTCGTCGAGCCGCGCCGGGCGGGCGACGCCCCGCGCGCGGTCGCCTCGGCCGCGCTGGCCGCCGAGAAGCTGGAGTGGACCGCGCGCCGCGGGGTGCGCGAGATGGTCGAGTCGGCCTGGGAGGGCTGGCGGCTGCACCACTCCGGATGACCCGCCGGAGGCCCCACGGGACCATCGGGCCCCCGCTCTGACCTGCGGACCGTTTCCGCAGGTCAGAGCATATGACAACGGTGTTCAGTACCGCGTTGCACATACCCCCCACCCGTAGTTCACTGGAGATCGCCGACAGGGCGTCGGGGCGATCTCGGAGGGTGGTTCTCATGGGGGCCGGTCACAGTCACGGGCATGCGCACGGCGCCGACGGCGGGGGTGGGGGCACGGCGGCAGCGGCGTACCGCGGGAGGCTGCGCGTCGCGCTGTGGATCACGCTCACCGTCATGGTGGTCGAGATCGTCGGCGGGATCGTCGCGAACTCGCTCGCGCTCGTCGCGGACGCGGCGCACATGGCGACGGACGCGCTCGGCCTCGCCATGGCGCTGCTCGCGATCCACTTCGCGGGCCGCCCGCCGAGCGGAAACCGCACCTTCGGGTACGCCCGCGCCGAGATCCTCGCCGCGCTCGCGAACTGTCTGCTGCTGCTCGGGGTGGGCGGCTATGTCCTGTACGAGGCGGTCCAGCGCTTCGTGACCCCGACGGAGACCGAGGGCGGACTGACCGCGGTGTTCGGCCTGATCGGTCTGGTCGCGAACATGATCTCGCTGTCGCTGCTCATGCGCGGCCAGAAAGAGAGCCTGAACGTACGCGGTGCGTTCCTGGAGGTCGCCGCGGACGCGCTGGGCTCGCTGGCGGTGCTGGTCTCCGCCGTCCTGGTCCTGACCACGGGCTGGCAGGCCGCCGACCCGGTCGCCTCGATCGTCATCGGCCTGATGATCGTTCCTCGTACGTGGAAGCTGCTGCGGGAGACGCTGAACGTGCTCCTGGAGGCGGCGCCCGAGGACGTCGACATGGCCGCGGTGCGCTCGCACATTCGTGCGCTGCCGGGAGTCGAGGGCGTCCACGATCTGCATGCCTGGACGATCACCTCGGGGCTGCCGGTGCTCTCCGCGCACGTGGTCGTCGGAGCCGAGGCGCTCGACACCATCGGCCACGAGAAGATGCTGCACGAGCTGCGGACGTGCCTCGGCGACCACTTCGACGTGGAGCACTGCACCTTCCAGCTGGAGCCCGACGGGCACGCGGCGCACGAGCTGCGCGTCTGCCACTGAGCTGCGGGTACGGGCGGGACGTACGTCCGGTGACGGAGGCGACACGGGCGCGTGAGGGCGGTCGGGGTGCACGGCGTACCGACCTCGGGTTACGGCATCCGGCCCGGATTCCAGGTGCCGGAAGCAGCGGTGACGGCACCTGACCGGACGGTTCCGCCCCGGTGGGGGCGGGCACGATCAGGTGTCCGGCCGCTTTCGGCGTCCGACCGGCGCAGGCCGCGTTGCCCGGTTCGGCCGAGGGGCGGAACCGGACATGCGGGACTCCGCGTGATGCCGGGAGTGCCGGTTTCGTACGGCAGACTTGGGGCTTGAAGACCGATGCGAAGGATGGGTATGCCGATCACACCTGCCACCGCGACGCACAGTTCGTCGAACGGCACCGCCGAAGCCATCTTGCTCGAACTGGTAGACGAGGACGGCACCACGATCGGCACGGCGGAGAAGCTCACGGCCCATCAGCCGCCCGGGCAGCTGCACCGGGCGTTCTCCGTGTTCCTCTTCGACGAGCGGGGGCGGCTGCTGCTCCAGCAGCGGGCTCTCGGCAAGTACCACTCCCCCGGTGTCTGGTCCAACACGTGCTGCGGTCACCCGTACCCCGGCGAGGCGCCCTTCGCGGCAGCCGCGCGGCGGACGTACGAGGAGCTTGGGGTCTCGCCGTCGCTGCTCGCCGAGGCGGGAACCGTGCGGTACAACCACCCCGATCCGAAGTCGGGGCTGGTCGAGCAGGAGTTCAATCACCTGTTCGTGGGGATGGTGCAGTCCGTCGTGCGGCCGGATCCGGAGGAGGTGGGGTCCACGGCGTTCGTGACCGCGGGGGAGCTCGTGGAGCGGCATGCGGCGGATCCGTTCTCCGCGTGGTTCATGACCGTGCTGGATTCGGCCCGGCCGGCGATTCGGGAGTTGACCGGGGCCGCGGCGGGTTGGTGACCGTCCGTATCTGAAGTGGCTGCGGGGCCGTGTGGCTGGTTGCGCCCAGGCGGCGGAACCGCAGGATGACACAGCCCCGCGCCCCTAAAGAGGGGCGCGGCAGGCCGTCCCCCGTGCCCTCTCACATGGCTCGTACAGGTGTGAGTGGGAGCGCCGACCAGATCACCTTGCCCCCCGTCGCCGTGTGTTCCACGTCGCAGACGCCTCCCGCCTCCCTTGTGACCTCGCGGACCAGGAGGAGGCCCCGGCCGCCGGTCTGGCCGTGGTCGGCCTCCAGGGCGGTCGGGCGGTAGGGGTGGTTGTCCTCGACCGAGACGCGCACCCACTCGGCGCCGACGGCGATCTCCACGGCGAGCACCGGGGAGAGCAGTGCCGCGTGCCGGACCGCGTTGGTGACCAGCTCCGAGACGATCAGCAGGAGCCCCTGGATCAGCTCGTCCGAGACGGGTACGCCCTGGCGGGCCAGCAGGTCACGGACGGCGTGCCGCGCCTGCGGTACCGAGGCGTCGACGGCCGGAGCGGTGAAGCGCCAGACCCCCTCGTACGGCAGCGGGCCCGGCGGTCTGACGTCGGGAGGCAACTCCCCGCCGCCTTCAGGGCGTGGGCCGGACCCCCGCCCCTGGTCGTCCATCGTCCGGTCGCCGCCCTTGCGCTCGATTGTCACCACACGTCGAGTGTTGGTAACGCGCTGGTCCGTACCGGATAACTGAACAGAAGTCAGCGAGTATCGGCGATTTCTGATCACCGATGCGTGACACCGTCACCTGTGGGACCGGTCCTGTCCGTCTTGTGCCGAATCCGGAACTCTTCGGGTTGTACGGGTTAGCTCCGGGACCACATCGCGACGCGCCGCCCGCCGTACCGGTCGTCACGAGCCCGAGGTCCGCTTGATCGTGCGTTCGACGAGGGCGGATAGCATCCCGCGTATGGAGCCGCAGCTGCTGCACAGCGTCGCCGACGGGGTCGCCACCGTCGTCATCCACCACCCGGCGAAGCGCAACGCCATGACGGCGGACATGTGGCGGGCGCTGCCGCCGCTGCTCGACACCCTGGCCGCCGACCCCGCCGTACGCGTGCTCGTGCTGACCGGTGAGGGCGGGACGTTCTGTGCCGGGGCCGACATCTCCTCGCTGCGGAGTTCGTCGGGCGAGGCGCAGGGATTGGCCGTACGGGCCGAAGAGGCGCTCGCCGCGTTCGCCAAGCCGACGCTCGCCGCCGTACGCGGCTACTGCGTGGGCGGTGGGTGTCAGCTCGCGGCTGCGTGCGATCTGCGGTTCGCGGACGAGGAGGCGTCGTTCGGGATCACTCCGGCGAAGCTGGGGATCGTCTACGCGGCCTCCTCCACCCGGCGGTTGGTGTCCCTCGTGGGGCCCGCCACCGCCAAGTACCTGCTGTTCTCGGGTGAGTTGATCGACGCCGAGCGTGCGCTGCGCACCGGTCTGGTGGACGAGGTGCTGCCGGGCGGCGAACTCGACAAGCGGGTCGCGGAGTTCAGCCGGATCCTCGTCTCGCGTTCGCAGCTCACGCAGGCCGCAGCGAAGGAGTTCGCCGACGGGCGTACGGACCGGGACGACTACTGGGCGCGGCAGGCGCGCGACGGCGGCGACACCGCGGAGGGGGTCGCCGCCTTCCTGGAGCGCCGCCGGCCCGACTTCACCTGGACCACGCCCGCGCCCGCGTCCGAGCCCACGTCTACGTCTACGTCTACGTCACGTTGAAGCGGCTGTCCGAACGGAACCGCTCGACGAGGTGGGCCGGGGCCTTCTGCGGTGAGCCCGCGTCGTAGGGCGGCTGCGGGTCGTACTCCGTCAACAGCTGTACCGCCTGGGCCTGTTCGTCGCCCGCGATCCTGCCGAGCAGCGTGAGTCCCATGTCGATGCCGGACGAGACGCCGGCCGCCGTAACGTACTTGCCGTCGGTGACGACCCGCTCCCCGGTCGGCTCGGCGCCGAAGTTCTTCAGGTGGTCGAGGGCCAGCCAGTGGGAGGTCGCGCGCCGGCCCTCCAGGAGCCCGGCCGCCGCGAGCAGCAGTGAACCGGTGCACACGGAAGTCGTCCAGGTGCTCGTGGCGTCCGCCGCGCGCAGCCAGTCGAGGAGCACCTCGTTGTCCATCTGCGGGGTCTGGCCGGGGCCGCCGGGGACCACGACGATGTCCGGCGTCGAGACCTCGGCGAGGGTTTTGTCGGCGGTGATGGCCAGGTTGCCGGTGTCCGTGCGGACGGGGCCCGATTGCTCGGCGACGAAGACCGTTTCCGAGCCTGGGAGGCGGCCCAGGGTTTCGTAGGGGCCTACTGCGTCCAGGGCTGTGAAGCGGTCGAAGAGGACGATGGCGATCTGCATGGCGAGCCTTTCCGTTGAGGGGCGGGGCCGTCGTGGGCCGGCGCCTGATCACGAGGTCCGTGTCGTGTGGAAACGGCGGCGGTACTCCGCCGGAGGTGCGCCCAAGGTCCTGATGAAGGCCCGGCGCATCGCCTCCGGGGTGCCGTAGCCGCTCGCCCGGGCGATCTGTTCGATGCCGTCCGTGGTGTCCTCCAGCAGGCGGCGGGCGTGTTCGAGGCGGACGGTGTCGACGTAGCGGCCCGGGGTCATGCCCGTCTCGGACTGGAAGGCGCGGGCGAAGTGGCGGGGCGACAGGCGGGCGCGGGCCGCGAGCGACTCGACGCACAGGTCGTCGCCGGGGTGCTCGGTGATCCAGTGCTGGACTTCGCGGAGGGGTTCGCGGCGGGCCGTCTGCGCGGAGAGCTGGGCGCTGAACTGGGCCTGGTTCCCCGGGCGCCGGAGGAAGACGACGAGGTGCCGGGCGACGCTGAGCGCGGCGTCCCGGCCGAGGTCCTCCTCGACCAGCGCGAGGGCGAGGTCGATCCCGGCGGTGACACCGGCCGAGGTGGCCACATGGCCGTCGCGTACGTAGATGGGGTCCGGATCGACCTCGATGGCCGGGTGGTCGCGGGCGAGCCGGTCGCAGTACGCCCAGTGGGTGGTCACGCGGCGGCCGTCCAGGAGGCCCGCCTCCGCGAGCAGGATGGCGCCGGTGCAGACGGAGACCAGGCGGTCGGCGCGCGGGCCGTGCTCGCGCAACCAGTCGATCACGCGCGGATCGGGACCGCGCGTGCCCCTGCCTCCCGGGACGAGCAGGGTGTGCGGCGCCGGGGCCCCGGCCAGGGCGTGGTCCGGGACGAGGGTCAGGCCGCTCGAGGTGCGTACGGGAGCTCCGTCCAGGGAGGCGGTCCGGATGCGGTACGTCTCTCCTGGCTCGCCGGCGTAGGTGTCCGCGCCGGTGAAGACCTCGACGGGGCCCGTGACGTCCAGGCTCTGGACGCCGTCGAAGAGGACGACGAGGACGGTTCGGTACGCCATGAGGTCGATTCTTCGCGGGCGGCGGGATGGCCGCAATGACGAACATCCCACCTTTCCTGCCATCGGGGCACAGGTGGAGGGCCGGACGACCGACCCGATCGTCGCCCCACCATTCCGCACGTACCAACCAGTCGGTAACGTGCGAGGCATGACCACAGCCCTGCCGGAGCGTGCCGGACGCCGATGTCACAACGTCCTCAATCCCCTGCACTCGACCCACTACTTCTCGCCCGATCTCGCGGAGCAGCTGGCCGGGGTCGGTGTCACGGACCCCAGGGCCGCGTACTTCGCGGTGCGTGCCGCGGCCATGGGGCCGGTGGGCGCGGGCACGGTGACGGCGACGTTCTACAACTTCCGCCACGACCTGGTGGCGCTGCATGTGCCCGAGGTGTGGCGGACCGCCTCTCCGGAGGTGGTGCTCGCGGCACGCGCGCGTGCCGTGGACGCGACGCTGCGCCGGCTGCTCGGGGACGAGATGCTCGCGTCCAAGGAGGTCGCCGAGGCGGCGGAGCTCGCGCTGCGCGCGGCCGAGGCGTGCACCCGTACCGCCCGCCCGCTGTACGCCGCGCACGCCGATCTGCCGGTCCCCGGCGAGCCGCACCTCGCGCTGTGGCACGCGGCCACGCTGCTCCGCGAACACCGCGGCGACGGGCATCTCGCGGCGCTGCTCGACGCGGAACTCGACCCCCTGGAGGCGCTGGTGAGCCACACCGCGACCGGCAAGGGGATGGCCCCGAGGTGGGTCCTCGGCACGCGCGGCTGGGCCCGCGAGGACTGGGACGCGGCGGTGGACCGGCTCAAGGAGCGCGGACTGCTGAACGCCGAGGGCGAGTTGACGGATGTGGGCGTCGCCCTGCGCAAGGAGATCGAGTCGCGGACGGACCGCCTCGACGCGGCTCCGTACGAGCATCTGGGCGCCCCGGGCGTCGAACGCCTCACCGAGCTGGCCACGGGGCTGCTCATGGCGGCGATGGCCGCGGGGGCGTTCCCGGAGGGCATGATCGGCAAGAACTGAGTGCGGCGGGACCACGACGGAGGGGCCCGGCGGGGCCGCGGCAGAGGGGCCCGTCGTCGGGCACGCGCGCGTGGCTCGCGGGTGGCGTGCGAGTGGCCTGCGGGTGGCGCTCGACCGGCCATGATTCGGATTCCCTGTGCGAGGTACTCGTTCGTCCTCCGGCCGTGCCGGCCGGGAGACGAAAGGGGAAAGACGTGTTCCGTGCCATCGCAGACGTGCTGCGGCAGATCGGTGGGGCCATCGCCACGGTTGTGACGCTGCCGTTCCGGGCCCTGGCCCGGCTGTTCGGCGGCGCCTCCCAGTCGACGCGCGGCGGGCGGGGTCGCAGGGCCTGACCACCGACTGCCATCGGAGCCGGAGACGCCATGGGCGTGTCCGGCTCCCGGCATGTCCGCCGCGTCGAGACCCTGTTCGCCGCCCTGATCCCCCGTTGTCGGTGTCACCTGCCACAATTGCCGCGCAACCTCAGTCAAGAAGGCGGTACGGGATCGTGACGACACCCCTCGTAGGGTCCATCGAAGGCAGGATCGCCGAGGAACTCGGCGTACGGGAGCGGCAGGTCAAGGCCGCCGTCGACTTGCTCGACGGCGGATCGACGGTGCCCTTCATCGCCCGCTACCGCAAGGAAGCGACCGAGATGCTCGACGACGCGCAGCTGCGCACGCTCGAGGAGCGGCTGCGCTATCTGCGGGAGCTGGAGGAGCGGCGCACGGCGATCCTCGACTCGGTGCGCGAGCAGGGCAAGCTCACCGACGAGCTGGAGGCGCAGATCCGCGGCGCCGAGACCAAGGCGCGGCTGGAGGACATCTACCTGCCGTTCAAGCCGAAGCGGCGCACGAAGGCGCAGATCGCCCGTGAGGCGGGCCTGGAGCCGCTGGCCGAGGGGCTGCTCGGCGACCCGTCCGTCGACCCGATCGCCGCGGCCACGGCCTTCGTGGACGCCGACAAGGGCGTCGCCGACCCGCAGGCCGCCCTGGACGGCGCCCGCGCGATCCTCACCGAGCGGTTCTCGGAGGACGCCGACCTGATCGGCGAGCTGCGCGAGCGCATGTGGGTGCGGGGCCGGCTGGCCGCCAAGGTGAAGGACGGCAAGGAGGAGGCGGGCGCCAAGTTCGCCGACTACTTCGACTTCGCCGAGCCCTTCACCGACCTGCCCTCGCACCGGATCCTCGCCATGCTGCGCGGCGAGAAGGAGGAGGCCCTGGACCTCGTCCTGGAGCCCGAGGAGCCCTCCGAACAGCCCGGCCCGTCCTCGTACGAGGGGATCGTCGCCCACCGTTTCGGGATCGCCGAGCGTGGCCGTCCCGCCGACAAGTGGCTGACGGACACGGTCCGTTGGGCCTGGCGCACCCGGCTGCTCGTGCACCTCGGCATCGACATGCGGATGCGGCTGCGCACGGCCGCCGAGGACGAGGCGGTCAACGTCTTCGCGGCGAACCTCCGCGACCTGCTGCTCGCCGCCCCTGCGGGCACGCGATCGACGCTGGGCCTCGACCCGGGTTTCCGTACGGGTGTGAAGGTGGCCGTGGTCGACGCGACCGGCAAGGTCGTCGCCACGGACGTCATCTACCCGCACGTCCCGGCGAACAAGTGGGACGAGGCCATCGCCAAGCTCGCCCGCCTCTCCAAGGAGCACTCGGTCGAGCTGATCTCCATCGGCAACGGCACGGCGTCCCGCGAGACGGACAAGCTCGCCGGTGAACTCATCGCCAAGCACCCGGAGTTGAACCTCACGAAGGTGATGGTGTCCGAGGCGGGCGCGTCCGTGTACTCGGCATCGGCGTTCGCCTCGGCGGAGCTGCCCGGCATGGACGTGTCGCTGCGCGGCGCCGTCTCCATCGCCCGCCGCCTCCAGGACCCGCTCGCCGAGCTGGTGAAGATCGACCCGAAGTCGATCGGTGTCGGCCAGTACCAGCACGACCTGTCCGAGGTGAAGCTGTCCCGCTCCCTCGACGCGGTCGTGGAGGACTGTGTGAACGGCGTGGGTGTGGACGTGAACACGGCCTCGGCCCCGCTGCTCTCCCGGGTCTCCGGCATCACCTCCGGACTCGCCGAGAACATCGTGGCGCACCGCGACACGAACGGCCCCTTCACCTCGCGTACGGCGCTGAAGAGCGTGGCACGGCTCGGCCCCAAGGCGTACGAGCAGTGCGCGGGCTTCCTGCGGATCCGCGGCGGTGACGACCCGCTGGACGCGTCCAGCGTGCACCCCGAGGCCTACCCCGTGGTGCGGCGGATGGTGAAGACGGCGGGCAGCGAGGTCGCCTCGCTGGTCGGGAACACGAGTGTGCTGCGGTCGCTGCGGCCGGACGACTTCGTGGACGAGACCTTCGGTCTGCCGACCGTGACCGACATCCTGAAGGAGCTGGAGAAGCCGGGGCGCGACCCTCGGCCCGCCTTCAAGACGGCCACCTTCAAGGACGGCGTGGAGAAGATCTCCGACCTGGCCCCCGGGATGGTCCTCGAAGGTGTCGTGACGAACGTGGCCGCCTTCGGTGCCTTCGTGGACATCGGCGTCCACCAGGACGGTCTGGTGCACGTCTCCGCGATGTCCAAGACGTTCGTCAAGGACCCGCGGGACGTGGTGAAGTCCGGTGACATCGTCAAGGTGAAGGTCCTTGAGGTCGACATCCCGCGCAAGCGGATCTCGCTGACCCTGCGGCTGGACGACGAGGCGGTGGCCTCCGGCGAGGGGCGGCAGGACCGGCCTCAGCGGGGTGGGCGGCCTCCTCAGCAGCGGGGGCAGCAGCGCCAGGGTGGCGGCCGTTCCGGTGGTGGCGGGGGCGGGGGTTCCCGTCAGGCGCCTCCGCCCGCCAACAGCGCGATGGCTGACGCGCTGCGGCGCGCGGGGCTTGCCGACCCGAAGAAGGGCAAGCGCTGATCGCTGGGGGCGCGTGGCCGGACTGCGGGTGGATCGTGGCTGGCACACGCCGCCCACGCCGCCCACGTGGCGGAGCCGCAAAGCGATACGGCCCCGCGCCCCTGAAGGGGCGCCCCTTCGGGGGCGCTCTAGCGCTCCGTCACCTTGCCCGCCGCCACCTCCAGGCGGCGGGTCGTGTGGACCGCGTCCAGCATGCGGCGGTCATGGGTGACCAGGAGGAGCGTGCCCTCGTACGAGTCGAGGGCCGACTCCAACTGCTCGATGGCCGGCAGGTCGAGGTGGTTCGTCGGCTCGTCGAGGACGAGGAGGTTGACGCCTCGGCCCTGGAGAAGGGCGAGGGCGGAGCGGGTGCGCTCGCCCGGGGAGAGCGTGGCGGCCGGGCGCAGGACGTGCTCCGCCTTGAGGCCGAACTTGGCCAGCAGGGTACGGAGTTCGGCGGGCTCGGTCTCGGGGACGGCCGCGGAGAACGCGTCGATCAGGGCTTCCGGGCCGTGGAACAGCTTGCGGGCCTGGTCGACCTCACCGACGATCACGCCCGAGCCGAGGGTGGCGTGACCCGAGTCCAGAGGCACCCGGCCGAGCAGCGCTCCTAGCAGGGTCGACTTGCCCGCGCCGTTCGCGCCGGTGACGGCGACCCGGTCCGCCCAGTCGATCTGGAGCGTGGCCGGGCCGAAGTTGAAGTCGCCCCGCCGGACCTCCGCGTCCCGCAGGGTGGCGACCACGGCGCCGGACCGCGGGGCGGCCGCGATCTCCATCCGCAGTTCCCACTCCTTGCGCGGCTCCTCCACCACATCGAGCCGCTCGATCATGCGCTGGGTCTGCCGGGCCTTCGCGGCCTGCTTCTCGCTGGCCTCGCTGCGGAACTTGCGGCCGATCTTGTCGTTGTCGTTGTTCGCCTTGCGCCGGGCGTTCTTGACGCCCTTGTCCATCCAGGAACGCTGCATCTGGGCCCGCCCTTCGAGCGCGGTCCGCTTGTCGGCGTACTCCTCGAAGTCGTCGCGGGCGTGCCGGCGGGCGACGTCCCGCTCCTCCAGATAGGCCTCGTAGCCGCCGCCGTACAGCTTGATCTGCTGCTGGACGAGGTCGAGTTCGAGGACCTTGGTGACCGTGCGGGTGAGGAACTCGCGGTCGTGGCTGACGACGACGGTGCCCGCGCGCAGGCCGGAGACGAAGCGTTCGAGGCGTTCCAGGCCGTCCAGGTCGAGGTCGTTGGTCGGCTCGTCGAGCAGGAACACGTCGTAGCGGGACAGGAGGAGGGAGGCGAGTCCGGCGCGGGCCGCCTGGCCGCCGGAGAGGGCGGTCATCGGGTGGTCCAGGCCGACGGCGAGGCCGAGCGAGTCGGCGACCTCCTCGGCCCGCTCGTCGAGGTCGGCGCCGCCGAGGTCGAGCCAGCGCTCCAGACTGGTCGAGTACGCGTCGTCCGAGCCCGGTGCCCCGTCGACGAGCGCCTGCGTGGCCTCGTCCATCAGTCGCTGGGCCTCGGTGACGCCCGTGCGGCGCGCCAGGAAGTCCCGGACGGTCTCGCCGGTCCTGCGCTCCGGCTCCTGCGGAAGATGGCCGACGGTCGCGGCCGGCGGGGAGAGCCGCAGCTCGCCCTCCTCGGGTGTGAGCAGCCCGGCGAGCATCCGCAGCAGGGTGGACTTGCCCGCTCCGTTGGCACCGACGAGACCGATCACGTCTCCGGGCGCGACGACGAGGTCGAGCCCGGAGAAGAGCGAGCGGTCGCCGTGGCCGGCGGCGAGGTTCTTGGCGACGAGGGTGGCAGTCATCAGAGGGCGATCCTAATCGCCCGGCCACGCACGCCCGCCCTCGGTTTTCGCGCACGCCGGCGCCCCGGCGCCGGTACCGCCGTCGCCCCGGTCCCGGCGCGGGGACATCGCGGGCGCCCTCGCGCCGATGTCGGGGGGCTCCCGGCGCACCGATGTCGGGCTCCCTGCGCACGGCCGTCGGAGGATCCCGGCGCGCCCGGGGACCTCAGCGCACCATCGCCTCCACCAGCACGCCTCCCGATGTGCGCGCCACGATGAACGACTCTCCCTTCGTGGCCTTGGCGTCCAGGGCGAGCCGGTGGCGGCCCGCTTCCAGGACGCCGTCGAAGACCTCGTACATGTGCGTGCGATAGAGGCGGTCGAGGCGGTACGCCGTCAGCTGGACCCGGCAGGTGGAGGTGACCTCGACGCCCGCCTCGCCGTCGGCGGCGACCAGCCGGGTCAGCCGGCGCTGTTCCTGGGGGCTGCGGTCCAGGGCATTCTCTATCTGGGCGACCAGGAGCGGGACGATCGGGGCGAGGCCCTCGACGTACGCGACCTCGGCGCCCGCGTGGTCGAAGGACTGCCGTACGGCGGCACGTTCCTGCTCGGTGACCGCGCGGCCGAAGGCGACGGCCCCGTACGTGCGCAGTTCGTCGGCGGAGATGTCGGTGGCGTCCTGGGCGGTCTCGGCGCCGATGCCGATGATGCGCAGGGCGGCGGCGAGTTTGGCCAGGACGGCTGCCCGGGCGCCGATGAGCAGGACCCTGCGGCGCTCGCCCGCGGTGCCGGTGAGCAGCGAGCCCAGGGCGGCGCGGTACTCCTCGCCGTGGAAGAGGAACGGGCCGATGCCGTGATAGCCGTTCCGCTCCAGATCCGCGTGCTCGTCGGTCTGCCAGGCGAAGTCGCGCCATACGTAGTCGTCGCCGTGCCGTTCGATCGCGGCGGTCACGGCGCCGCACCCGAGGTCCTCGCACTCGGGGCAGCCGTAGATGACGTACCGGCCGCCCTCCAGCGGGGCGTCGGCTTCCAGCAGGAGACTGCGTACCTGTGCGGTGAAGATCGCGGGCGGTACGTCGGAGGCGAGGGGGGACACGGCGTCGAGGTCGGAGAGCTGATACAGCAGCGGGCGTCCGTCGACGATGAAGTCGAGGAAATCCCGGTGCGCTTGGTAGTCACCGTTGGCAAGGACTCCACCGGCACGCATCGCCGGTGCCAGGCCGAAGGTCGCGTACTCGGCAGACATGCTGTGAGTATCCCCAGAGTGAGCGCTGTCTGAGCACGGCATGACACATTCCGCTACCGTCCCCGCGTGACGAGGGATCGAAGCGGTGACGTGATCGTGGTCGGCAGCGGGGTCATAGGGCTGACGACAGCCGTCGTTCTGGCCGAGAGCGGCAGGCGGGTGCGGGTCTGGACGCGGGAGCCCGCCGAGGGAACCACCTCGGCGGTTGCGGGCGCGCTGTGGTGGCCGTACAGCGTCGAACCCCTTGAACTCGCCCGCGCGTGGGCCCTGGAGTCACTTTCCGTGTACGAGGAGTTGGCGGCGCGGCCCGAGGAGACGGGCGTACGCATGGTCGAGGGCGTACTGGGTGAGTCGCGGCTGGACGAGCACGGGCCGTGGGCCGCCGCTCGGCTGCCGGGGCTTCGGGCGTCGACGCCCGAGGAGTACGCGGGGACCGGGCTGTGGGCCCGGCTGCCGTTGATCGACATGCCGGTGCAGCTGCGGTGGCTGCGCGAGCGGTTCCTGCGGGCGGGCGGGACGGTCGAGGTGCGTGCCGTCACCGACCTCGCCGAGGCGGAGGCGGCGGCGCCGGTGGTCGTCAACTGCACGGGGTTGGGTGCCCGGGAGCTCGTGGCGGATCCTGCGGTTCGGCCGGTGCGGGGGCAGTTGGTGATCGTGGAGAACCCCGGTGTGCGTAGCTGGCTCGTCTCGACGGATGCCGTCGACGGGACGACCACCTATCTGTTTCCGCAGCCCGACCGGTTGGTGCTGGGTGGGACGACCGAGGAGGACCAGTGGTCGCTGACGCCTGATCCGGCGGTGGCCGCGCGGATCGTGGAGCGGTGTGCGCGGTTTGCGCCCGCGGTGGCGCGGGCGCGGGTCCTGGGGCATCGGGTCGGGTTGCGGCCTGTGCGGGGTGTTGTGCGGCTTGAGCGGGAGGTTCGAGGTGGGGGTGGGGTGTTGGTGCACAACTATGGGCATGGTGGGGCGGGGGTGACGGTGGCTTGGGGGTGTGCGCGGGTGGCTGCGGGGCTTGCCTTCGGCTGAGCGGTCCCTCGCGGGGCGCCCTGCGTTCACCACGGGGCGCCCTGTGGTGAACGCAGGGCGCCCCGTGGTGAAGGCCGTTTGTTGGGTGCGGGTCGGTTGTCGCTGGGTGCGCGGTTCCCCGCGCCCCTCAAAGACAAAAGCCAAAGCCCCGGCCCCGCCCAGTCTGCAGCCGAAACCCGCGCTCAGCCGTGGTCGTGGCCCAAGGGGTCGCCCTCCGTTTCTGTGCCGGCTCCTGGGCCTACCCTGATCTCGAATTCGCCGTCGTACTTCTTGTGGCCCTCGATCACGGCGAGCGAGACGGCCTCGGAGCCCATTTCGTGGCGCACGATGACGGGGTCCCGGCGCAGGTCGCGCATGAGGGCGATGCACATGCCGATCATCACGAGGACGAAGGGCGCGGCGGCCAGGATCGTGAGGTTCTGCAGGCCGGTGAGCGCGTTGCCCTCGGTGCCGACGAGCAGCATGATCGCGGCGACGGCGCCGGTGACCACGCCCCAGAACACCACGACGAAGCGGCCGGGTTCGAGGGCGCCCTTCTGGGAGAGCGTGCCCATCACGATGGACGCGGCGTCGGCGCCGGAGACGAAGAAGATGCCGACGAGGATCATCACGAGCAGGCTGGTCGCGGTCGCGATGGGGAACTCCTGAAGGACGCCGAAGAGCTGGCCCTCGGGGGTCGACTCGCCGCCGAGCGCGCCGCCCTCCTTCAGCTTCATCGCCGTACCGCCGAAGATCGCGAACCAGACGAGACTGACGGTGCTGGGCACGAGGATGACGCCGCCGACGAACTGCCGGATGGTGCGGCCACGGCTGATGCGCGCGATGAACATGCCGACGAAGGGCGTCCAGGAGATCCACCACGCCCAGTAGAAGACGGTCCAGCTGCCGAGCCAGTCCGCGACGCCCTCGCCGGTGCTGGCCTCGGTGCGGCCGGCCAGCTGCGGCAGGTCACCGAGGTAGGAGAAGATCGAGGTGGGGAGCAGGTCGAGGACGATCACCGTCGGGCCCGCGATGAACACGAAGACCGCGAGCACCAGGGCGAGCACCATGTTGATGTTGGACAGCCACTGGATGCCCTTCTCGATGCCGGAGATGGCCGAGGCGACGAACGCCACCGTCAGGACGGCGATGATCACGACGAGCAGGCTGTCGCTCACCTTGTCCATCCAGTCCAGCTCGGTGAACCCGGAGCCGATCTGGAGGGCGCCGAGACCCAGGGAGGCCGCGGAACCGAAGACGGTGGCGATGATCGCGAGGACGTCGATGGCCCGGCCGACGCTGCCGTTCGCGTGCTTCTCCCCGATGAGCGGGGTGAAGACCGCGCTGATCGTCTGGCGGCGGCGCTTGCGGAAGGTGCTGTAGGCGATGGCGAGGCCGACCACCGCGTAGATCGCCCAGGGGTGGAGCGTCCAGTGGAAGAGCGTGGTGGCCATCGCCGTCTGCATGCGTTCCGCGGAGTCCGCGGGGTCGGTTCCCGGTGGCGGGGTCGTGTAGTGGGAGAGCGGTTCGCTCACGCCGTAGAACATCAGGCCGATGCCCATACCAGCGCTGAACATCATCGCGACCCAGGACACGGTCTTGAACTCGGGCTCCTCGCCCTCCGCGCCGAGGTGGATCCTGCCGTACCGGCTGATCGCGAGCCACAGTGCGAAGACCACGAAGCCCGACGCGGCCAGCATGAAGGCCCAGCCGCCGTTGTGGATCAGGCCGCTGAGCATCGTGTCGGAGGCGCTCTTCAGGGAGTCGGTGCCGACCGATCCCCAGATCACGAAGGCCACGGTGATGGCGGCGGTGACGCCGAACACCACCCAGTCTGTGTGCTGGCCGGGGCCGCCGGGAATGTCCGTGGGACCTTCCCGGCCTCCCCTCTTACTCAGGTCTTCAGTCATCTGCGGCACCTTCCCCTGGAAACCGTGGGTAAGCCATTTCCTCGCTATGCCCTACGACCTACCACAGGTGCTACAGATCTCACCCGCCTCAGCAGTCGGTGTCGGGCTCCCCGACCGTGAGGCGGTACGGAGCGCGCTCGTCGAGGAGCAGCGGGACGAGAGCGCGCAGGGACTGACGCAGCGGGACGTAGGTGCCTTCGGCGTCCCGCCGCGTCGTGACCCCGTGCAGGGCGAGTTCGTCCTGCACGTCCGCGTACTGCTCGGCTGTCAGCCGGTACGCGCACGGCGGGTCCGCGATAATCTCGGACGGCTCGGCCGGGTCGTTGTCGGCGCCGCCGACGTAGACCGGCCCGGTGTCCCGGTAGCCGGCCAGCCGGGCCGCCGTCGTGGCCGCCTCGACCCGGTTACGCCGTTCGCCCGTGAACTCGAACAGACCGTCCAGCGCGGCCAGTTGGGAGTGGACGCGGCGCCGGTTGTTGAGCGCCTCGTCGGCCTTCTCGGCGTCCGTGAGGGGGTCGACGCGGCTCTCGATGAGCAGCCCGACGCCGTGTTTGACGCCGGACATGTTCCGCAAAATCCGCTCCTGTCCGTCGCCCGCGACCTGCCGGATCGGGTCGCCGGTCACGGGGTCGGTCCAGATGCCGTACGTGCCGGTCGAGTAGCCCTCCGCCTGGGCGGCGGGGCGTACGTACGACTGCGACAGGGTCTGCCCCTCGTCGTGCACGGCCGCGGCGGTGTTGAGGTTGCGCGGCCAGAGGTCGAAGAGGTCCTTGTCGTAGTACGGGGGTGTGGCCCCGTACTCGTGCAGGTCGTAGATCACGTCGGGCTTGCGGTCGCGGACGACGGCCGCCATGGCACGGCCCTCGGCCGTCTGGAGCGCGAGGTGGTCGCGGTTGATGTCGATGCCGTCGCTGTTGCCGCGGGTGTCGGCGGCCCGGCCGTCCGGGTTGGCGGTGGGCACGACGAGCAGCGTGGTGCGGTCGAGGAACTTCCGTGTGGCGGAGTCCTTCGCGTAGGCGAGGTCGCGGACGGTCGTGAGACAGGCCTCGCGCCCGGAGGGTTCGTCACCGTGCTGGCTGCACACCAGCAGGACGGTGTTGGCCGCGTGGCTGTTGCCGATGCGTACGAGCCGGAGCGGGCGGTCCTGCTTCGTCGTGCCGATCCGGCTGATCGACACCCGGCTGCTCGACCTGTCGACGGCGGCGAGGAAGTCCTGCTCCTCGGGCTGGGTGGTCCAGCGTGCGCCGTCGGTCTGCTCGAATCCGGTACGGGGCGGGGCCTGGGCCGCGTGGGCGGGCACCGTCAGGAGGGGTGCGGTGAGCACCGCCACCGTCAGGGCGAGTATTCCTGTGCCGCGGGATGTCATCAGTGGGTGCCTCCGGGGACGCGGTGCGTGGCGCGCGGCTCGCCTATGCCGTCGAGCGTGGCGTCGGGAGTGACGTACGAGGATCCCGAGGTGGCGCGGGCGAAGGCGGCGGCGCCTCCGACGAGCGGCACGCTGGCCTTTGTGCGCGCGAGGTCGAGCGCGAGGGTCGGGGTGCTCGACGGCGGGTCGATGAGGCCCTCGTCGGTACCGGCGACGATCAGCGCGAGGCGGTGCCCTGCCGGGACGACGTGGTCGCTGGCGTGCAGGTCGAGGGTGATGGTGTAGCGCTTGCCCGGGGTGAGCGGTTCGCCCTTGGCGTCGGAGGCGTGGTTGCCGAGGTCGGCCCAACCGCGGCTGAACACCGTGTAGTCGACGTCCGCGGTCTTCGCCCGGGTCTCCTTGAAGCAGGAGCTGTCGCCGGTGGTGCTCGGGCCCCAGCAGGTGCGGTCGGTGAGCGTGGAGATGCCCTCGCCCGAGGCGGAGTAGTCGCGGATCGTGTCCGGGCCGAGGTCGACCAGGACCGCGGAGAGATGGGCGCTCGACGTGGTCGGGGTGGCGGTGACGGTCACCTTGGAGGAGCCGGACAGGCGGACGTCACGGGTGAGCGGCTTGGTGGTGAAGCCGGCCTTGGCGGACGTCGACTGGTCGATCTGGGCCGCCCAGTCGGTCTCGTCCTGCTGCGGGTCGTCGGTGAAGGTCTCGGTGCCCGATCCGGTACGCAGTGAGAGGGTACCGACGCCCGCCTGTTCCCCCTTGCCCGGGCGCAGGTTCACGGTGTCGGTGGCGCGCGGCGGCCAGACGTTCGAGGTGACCCACTGGTCGGGGGCGCGCTCGATGTCGGCCATCGGCTCGTCGTCGATGCCGTTGTCGTAGCCGAGGAGTTCGTGGTCGAACCAGCGGTGCAGCGTGTCGGCCCACTCGGCGCGGCGGAAGTCGAAGGGGTCGACGTGACCGGTCTGGGACAGCCAGATCTTGCGGTCGACGCCGTTCTCGGCGAGGCCGTCCCACCACTGGCCGAAGTGCTTCGGGCGGACGTTGAGGTCCTGCATGCCGTGGATGACGAAGACGCTGGCGTCGACCTTGCGGACGTCCTTCACGTAGTCGCGCTCGGTCCACAGCTTGGTCCAGTCGCCGGTGCGCGGGGCCTCGTCGACGAGTTTCTGCTGGACGGCGGCGCACCTGGCGCGGGCGTCGGGGCTCTCGACGTAGTCGGACAGCCACTCGGGGCCCGAGTCGTAGAGGGGGGCGCCCTTGGCGAAGTAGTAGTCGTACCAGGAGGAGATGGCGGCTATGGGGACGATCGTCTCCAGGCCCTCGACTCCGGTCGCGGCGACGCCGTTGGCGATCGTGCCGTCGTAACTCTTGCCGATCATGCCGGTCCTGCCGTTGGTCCAGCCGGCCTTGGCCTTCGTGGTTCCCGTGCGGGAGGTGTAGCCCTTGGCCCGACCGTTCAGCCAGTCGACGACGGCCTTCGCGGACTGGACGTCGGAGCGTCCGCCGACGTCGACGCAGCCGTCGGAGCGGTTGGTCCCGGCGAGGTCGACGCCGACGAAGGCGTAGCCGCGCGGCACGAAGTAGTTGTCGTAGTAGAGCGGCATCTGGACGACGTCGCCGTTCGCGTCGTACGTCTTCTTCTGGCTCTCGTTGCCGCGCCCGCAGCAGGAGTAGTACGGGCTGGCATCCATGATCACGGGGATCTTGCGGCCCTGCTGGGCGGGTTCGCGCGGGCGGACGATGTCGACGGCGACGCGATCGGTCTTCCCGTCGCTGTCGCCGTCCAGTTTGGTGTCCACCCAGACGGATTCGCGGATCGCGTTCTCGTACGAGTAGACGGGGGCGCTCTCCCGCGGGGCGCTGTGGGCGGCTGCCGGGGTGAGGAGCGTGGCCATCAGGGCGGCTGTGGCCGCCGTCGCGAGCGATCTCCAGTTGGTGAAGCGCTTGTAGCGCGCAGGTGTCCGCATGCGCGGAAGGTACTCCGGTCAACTCCTGTGCAAAAGGGGGCCGATTGGGGTGGGTGGTGGTTCGGCCGAGGTGTGGCTTGAAAGGTGCGTGGGACGGGGTCGCTCATGTCGGCCGAATGGCGATCGTGTGACAGGAGCGGTCATGGACAGGGCTGGGCCCACAGGGACTGAATAGGCTCCGAACAGACTTCGTGCCCCTACGACTTGGAGCTTGACGTGCACCGCAGACTCATCGCCCCGGGCGCACTCGCGGCCTCCCTGCTGCTGGCGATCCCGGCATCGGCGGCCAGTTACTCGCCTGGAGCGCCGGGCATCGGCGACCCCTACTACCCGGCCTACGGCAACGGCGGATACGACGTCTCCCACTACGACCTCCGGCTCCAATACCAGCCGGAGACAGACAAGTTGGAGGGCACCGCGACCCTCCTGGCGAGGACCACACAGGATCTCTCGCGCTTCAATCTGGACTTCCTGCTCGATGTGAGCGAGGTGCGGGTCAACGGCACGAAGGCCTCGTTCTCCACCTCGGGCGAGCACGAGCTGGAGATCACGCCGAAGAACCCGCTGCCCAAGGGCACGGCCGTCACCGTCGTGGTGCGGTACAGCGGGGTGCCGTCCTCTAAGAAGGCGTACGGGTTCACCAGTTGGCACCGCACCCCGGACGGCGGGGTCGGGGCGAACGAGCCCGAGGCCGCCTGGTGGTGGTTCCCCAGCAACGACCACCCGCTGGACAAGGCCACGTACGACGTGTCGGTCGCCGTGCCCGACGGTTCGCAGGCCATCTCCAACGGCACGCTCCAGTCGGTCAGTTCACGAGCCGGCTGGACGCGCTACAGCTGGCGCTCGAACAAGCCGCAGGCCACATATCTCGCCACGCTGGCGGTCGGGAAGTTCGACCTCACGACCGGCACGTCGGAGAGCGGCATCCCGATCGTCAACGCCTACAGCAAGGATCTGGGCGACAACTACGGGGCGGCGCGGGCGAGCATCGAGCGGACCGGGGAGGTCGCGGACTGGCTGTCCGAGTACTTCGGGCCCTATCCGTTCAATGCGCTGGGTGGGTACGTGCCGAATACCAACACCGGGTACGCGTTGGAGACTCAGACCCGGCCGTTCTACAGCCCGCGGCAGTTCGCGAGCGGGACGAACGTGTCCGTGGTCGTGCACGAACTGGCCCACCAGTGGTACGGCGACTCCGTGTCCGTGACCGGGTGGAAGGACATCTGGATCAACGAGGGCTTCGCCCGGTACGCGCAGTGGCTGTGGTCGGAGCACGAGAGCGAGGGGACGGCTCAGGAGATCGCGGACTACGTGTACGCGTCGCGGGCCGCCGACGATCCGTTCTGGACCGTCAAGCCCGGGGATCCCGGGCCGGAGAACCAGTTCCACATCGCCGTGTACGACCGTGGGGCGCTGGCGTTGCAGGCGCTGCGCAACGAGATCGGGGACGAGGCGTTCTTCGCCATTCTGAAGGGGTGGCCGAAGCAGTACTCGTACGGGAACGCGACGGTCGGTGACTTCGTGAAGTACGCGGAGAAGGTGTCCGGGCAGCCGCTCGCCTCGCTGTTCGACACGTGGCTGTATCAGGCGGCCAAGCCGGGGGCGCCGGCGGCGCGGGCTGTTTCCATTGCGCCTCGGGGTCAGGGGGATCTGGTGCGGCCGAAGTCTTGGAAGAAGATCGCGGCGACGAACTCCGTTCACGAGGGATAGCGCAAGCGCTCCGCGGGGGGGGGCGGGGAGGGGTGCGGGTGCTGTGGGGGGGCGGGGAGGGGTGCCGGTGCTGTGGGGGGGGCGGGGTGTGCTGGCCTCGGACAATTGGTGCGGGTTGGTTTGGGCTGGGCGCGCAGTTCCCCGCGCCCCTTACGGGGCTCGCCAGGGTGGACGAGCAGGGCTCAGTCGCCGTGGTCGTACACCGTCACCTTGATGCCCCTCCCTATGAGCCGCTCGGTTATCAGTGGCTCCACTCGTGACCACTTTCCGCCCGCCAGTCCGCAGCCGATGCGGGGCATGTGGACGGAGGCGCCGAGTTCGAGGGCCTTGTCGGCCAGTGGGGCGAGGGCCGCGTCGATGGCCTCGTAGCGGACGGGGACGCCCTTGCTGCCGGTCTTGGTGCCCCGCTGGCCGATCATGTTGGCCACCCACATGTATCGGTCGACCTTCACGAACTGGGTCGCGCCCAGGGCGAAGTCGTTGCCCGCGCGCTCGCGGTGCCAGCGGCGGTAGGCCGCCTCCGGCTCCGGCCAGCGGTTCGACAGGGCGAGGACGAAGCCCTTGCCCCAGCCCCCGATGTCGTTGCAGACATGGGCGATCAGCTTGACGCCCTTGCCCAGCGGGGTGGTGGCGTCGCCCCGGACGTACGTGATCTCCGACATGACGCCAACCGTACGGACCGCCACTGACAATCGGCCACGGCATTCGGGGCCCGCCGGCCGCCCGTGGGAGCTTTCACAACGCAGGTGAGACAGCAATACTGTTGCACCGCACCCGTGAGGCAGATGTGGCACCCGAAGGAGCGGTCAATGGCGACGGACATCGAGGAGCCGACGCTCACGGTCGACGAGCTGGCCGCGCGGGCCGGGGTCACGGTGCGGACCGTGCGGTTCTACGGCACGCGGGGGCTGCTGCCGCCGCCCGTGATCGGGCCGCGCCGGGTGGGGCACTACGGCCAGGAGCATCTGTCCCGGCTCGCGCTCATCGAGGAGCTGCAGCACCAGGGGATGACGCTGGCCGCGATCGAGCGCTATCTGCAGCAGCTCCCGGAGGGGCTCAGCGCCCATGACCTGGCCATCCACCGGGCCGTGGTGGCCTCCTGGGCGCCGGACTCGGCGGAGGAGGTGAGCCGCGCGGAGCTGGAGCGCCGGGCGGGCCGGCCACTGAGCGCGGAGGACCTGGACCGGCTCGTCGCGATGAGCGTCGTCAGGGAGGCGGCCGCCCCGGGCACGTACCGCGTGGACCTCGGGCTGCTGCGGCTCGGCGTCCAGCTGCTCGACGTACCGATCGCGCACGAGACGATCCTCGCCGCGCGCACGGTCCTGCTGAAGCACACGCGCGCCGCGGCCCACGAGCTGTCCCTGCTGTTCCGGGACGAGGTGTCCGAGCGCGAGTCCGTCGAGGCGGTGAAGGACCTGTCCGCGCACATGCAACCGCTCGTGGTGCAGGCGTTGTTGACGACCTTTCAGCGGTCTCTGAAGGAAGAGCTGCGGGAGTGGCTCACCGAGGAGTCCTGAGCCGCCGCCCCCGGTCCCTCACACCTCCGACTCTCACAAGTACGCCGACCCGCCTGCCACGTTGAGCGTCTGGCCCGTCAGGAAGCCGCTGCCCTCGTCGACGACGTACAGCAACGTGGAGACCAGGTCGGACGGCTCCTGGGTTCTGGGGACGGCCTGTTGGGCGCGGACGTGCTCGAAACCGCCGCCGGCGCCGACCGTTCGCTCGGCGGTCGCGGTACGGACCATGCTCGGCGCGATCGCGTTGACCGTGATGTCGTACGGGCCGAGCGCCGAGGCGAGCGCCCGGGTGAAGCCGATCAGGCCTGCCTTCGAGGCGGTGTACGCCACCATGGTGGGCGGTGCGGTGAGGACGGCCGCGGAGGCGATGTTCACGATGCGCCCCCAGCCCGCCGCCTTCAGGTACGGCAGGACGGCCCGGGTCATCAGGAACGGCGCCTCCAGGTTGACGCGCATCACGCGCCGCCACTCCTCGGGCGTGATGTCCTCGAAGGGCGACTCCGGGTACACGCCCGCGTTGTTGACCAGGACGTGCAGCGTGCCGAACTGTTCCAGCACCCGCTCAAGTGCCGCGTGGACCTGCGCCTCGTCGGTGACGTCGGCGATCAACTCCACGTAGTCCAGGACGCGTTCGGCCGTCCGGGTCTGCGGGACGAGGTCGAGTCCGGCGACTCGGTAGCCTCGTCCGGCGAGCGCGACGGCGAACTCCTGCCCGAGGCCCTGTGCCGCTCCGGTCACCAACGCGGTCCGCGTCTCCATGCGGGCAGTGTGATGACCCGTCAGGCGGCGGGCAAGGGGGCGTTTCCGGTCTTCGGAACGCGGTGGCCGGGTCCGGCGGCGGCTCCCTTCGGCCGGTGGGTCCCCGCGTTGCCCCGATCACCACCGCGCCTGTTCCATTCGCTGGAACGGCCGCGTTGCCGCGCGCGCCCGGCGGCCCGACGCTGCGGGGCGACCCCCAGCCGCGAGCGTTCGGGAGCCGTGCCCGATGACCGAGACCGACCGTGCCGTGGACGACGCCGAGCGCGCCCGCGAACAGGGCGGCGGCGGACGGTGGTTCGGGCTGTCGCCCGGTCGCGGTCGGCTGTCGGCGGGCCGCGTCGGGAACTGGCGGCGACGGCTGCCCGACGAACTCGGCGTCCTGGTCGTCCTCGCACTGCTCGTCGCCGGCATCGGCATCCCCTACCCGGACTTCCTCGACAGCGACAACCTGCTCTCCACGGCACACAACTCCGTCTACATCTCGCTGATGGCGTGCGGCATGGTCTTCGCGCTCGCCATGCGCGAGGTCGACCTGTCGGTGGGCGGCAGCTACGCGATGTGCCTGGTCGTCGGCGCCCTGCTCATCCGGGAGGGTGTCGCGCCCTGGCTGGCGGTCCCGGCGGTGCTGGTCACCGGGATCGTGCTCGGGGTCTTCAACGCACTGGTCACGACGCTGCTCGGGCTGCCGTCGTTCATCGTGACGCTCGGCACGCTGATGCTGTTCCGCGGTGTCGGGCTGGCGCTCGCCGACGGGAAGCAGATCACCGATCTGCCGCTGGACGACTCGTTCTTCACGCTCGCGGGCGGTGACGCGGCCGGAGTGCCCTTCGCGCTCTGGGTGTTGCTCGCGGTCGTGGTCGTTCTCGCGGTGCTGCTCGCCCGCACCCGGTTCGGGGCTCGGGTGCGGGCGATCGGGTCCAATCCCGACGCCGCCGAGTTCAGCGGTATCCCGGTCGTACGCACCCGTGTCCAGGCCCTCGTGCTGTCCGGCCTCACCACGGCCTGCGCGGCGGTCCTCGCGCTCGCGTACTACGGCGCCGGTGATCCCACGCTCGGCCAGGGCTACGAGTTGCAGGCCATCGCCGCGTGCATCATCGGCGGCACTCCGCTCGCGGGCGGCCGTGGCTCGGTGGTCGGGGCGGTGGCCGGGGCGATGATCCTGTCCGTCGTCGCCTCCGGGCTCGTGTTCTTCGAAGTACCCATCAATTGGACGTCGTTCGCGACCGGCGGGGTGATCCTCGTCGCGGTCGCGGCGGACAGCGCGCTGCGGCGCGGCGGACGCCGTCGACATTGAAGTCCCTTTGTCCGGAGCCTGGTTCGGATTGGCCCGGGCCCTGTTCGGAGCCTGGTTCGGAGTTTGTTCGGAGCCGCCTTGGAGGCCGCCATGCACTCCCGATTGCGTACGCTGTCCGCCGCGCTCGGCGCGCTGGTCCTCCTCTCCGTGACCGGCTGCGGCAGTGACGACGGCCCCGGCGGCTCGGGCGGCGGCGAGCTCGACATGGGCATCGCGGTGGCCAACATCAGCCTGAACTTCGCCCACGAGATGGTGCTGGGCGCCGAGAGCGCCGCCGACCACGCGGGGGACGTGAACTTCAAGGCCGTCGGGCCGCCCAACACGGACGGCCCCGCCGAGGTGCAGCTCTTCCAGAACCTCACGGCCCGCGCCAAGGACGGCATCGTCCTGGAGAACCTCGACCCGCCGATCTTCACCCGGCCCGCCGCGCGCGCCGTCGACCAGGGCATCCCGATCGTGGCCCTGGACACCTCCCCCACCGACGGCAGCAAGGTGACCTTCTACGTGGGCAACGACAACTACGCGCTGGGCGAGTTGATGGCAAAGGAGGCTCTGAAACGGCTCGGCGACGATCCGAAGGGGGAGATCGTCGTCGGGGTGCCCAATCCGGGGACGCCGGTGCTCGACAACCGGGCCAAGGGCATCGCCGACACGTTCAGGAAGGAGGCACCGGGCGTGAAGGTGCTCGGCCCCTTCCAGACGTACAGCGATCCCGGGCAGAACCACAGCTCCTGGTCGTCACAGGTGGGCGCGCACCCGAAGGCCCTCGCCTTCCTGGGGGTCGGTGACGCCGACAGCTACAACCTCGCGAAGATCAAGAAGGAGAAGAACGGCAAGTGGCTGACGGCGGGCTTCGACGTCGACCCGAAGACCCTCGACGCGGTCAAGGACGGCTCGAACTTCGTCGCCATCGACCCGCAGCACTTCCTCAAGGGCTACCTCTCGACGGCGATGCTCATCGAGTCGGTGCGCGACAACGACGGCAAGCTGCCCGACGGCTGGTTCCTCTCCCCCGGCGGGGTCGTCGACTCCTCCAACATCGACGAGATCATCACGCGGCAGAAGTCCGCGAAGGCGGCGTACGACTGGTACCAGCCCGTGATCGACAAGCTGCTCGGTGACCAGAAGGCGCAGCTCAAGCCGTTGAAGGACGCGCGCTGAGATGACGTACGGCGACATGCTGGCCGCGCAGGGCCTGGTCAAGTCGTACGGCGGGGTCAGGGCCCTGGACGGAGCGGACATCCGGCTGCGGGGCGGTGAGGTGCATGCGCTGGTCGGCGAGAACGGGGCGGGCAAGTCGACTCTCGTGCGGATCCTGTCGGACACGCTCCGGCCGGACGACGGGACGGTGCGGCTCGCGCCGGAGGCGCGGTCGGGCGGAATCGCCGTCGTCTCCCAGGAGTTGAGCCTCTTCCCCGATCTGTCGGTACGGGAGAACCTCTTCCCCTACCGTCCGCCGCGTCGCTTCGGGCTGCTCGACCGGAGCGCCATGGACCGGGCAGCGCGCCCAGTACTCGCGGAGTTGGGGCTCGACGTCGAGCCCGGCACCCTGGTCGGTGAACTTCCGCTCGCCGACCAGCAGTTGACGGAGATCGCGCGGGCGCTGCTACGCCGGCCGCGAGTCCTGGTGCTCGACGAGCCGACATCCGCGCTGCCGGCCGCCGCCGTGGACCGCCTCGAACAGGTCCTGCGGACGCTCACCGGGCGGGGCATCGCGATCCTGTACGTCACACACTTCCTGGAGGAGGTGATGCGCCTCGCGCAACGCGTGACGGTACTGCGCGACGGACGGGTCACGCTGGCCGGTGTACGGCGGGAGGACGTCGGCGTGCCGGATCTCGTGACGGCGATGCTGGGCGGGACTCCGCAGCAGCCGGTACGGCGGACGCGTGCCGTGGCCGACGGGCCGCCACCGGTCGTGCTCTCCGGGGTGTGCGTACCGGGGCGCCTCGCGGACGTGACCTTCACCGTGCGCGCGGGAGAGGTCGTGGGCGTGGCCGGGCTCCAAGGAGCGGGCCATCTCGACGCGTTGGCGGTGGTGTGCGGGCGTACGGCCGTCTCTGTCGGCCGGGTCGACATCGGCGGCCGGGGGCTGCCGCGGTCCCTGCGGGACGCGGTCCGGGCGGGCGTGGCCTTCGTGCCGAGCGACCGCAAACGGTACGGGCTGATGACCGACCGCACCGTGTGGGAGAACACCACGGCGGTGAGCTGGCTGGCGCTGGGGCGAGGCGGTTTCCTGCCCTCGCGGGCCGAACTGATCCAGCGCACAGGTGATTTGACGGAACGTCTGCGGCTGCGCGGCGACCCGCACGACGTCGTGGCCCGCCTCTCCGGCGGCAATCAGCAGAAGGTCGTCTTCGCGAAGTGGCTGGCCACCGAGCCCCGGATCGTCGTCCTGGACGACCCCACGCGTGGCGTCGACGTCGGCGTACGGTCCGAAATGCACCGCATCGTGGGCGAGTTGGCGGCGGGCGGTGCCGCCGTGCTCATCGCCTCGACCGACCTGGCCGAACTGACCGAGGTCTGCGACCGGGTGCTGGTCTTCGTACGGGGCCGGACCGTGGAGGAGTTGAGCGGGGCCCGGCTGACCGAGCACGAGCTGGCGGTGTCGATGCAGGCGGGCGGGAGGACCGGGACCGAGAAGTGACCGGCTCCGGGCGCCCAGCCCCTGTACCTCTCACGCCGACAGCGCCCGCGTCAGAGCACGCGCCGCCGCGCACACCCGCGCGCCGACGCGTTCCATGTCGAGCCGCCGGGTCCCGCCCGTCACGGAGATGGCGGCGACCGGGCGGCGTTCGTGGGCGTAGACCGGGGCCGCGACGGCGGAGATGCCGATCTCGGCCTCCTCCAGGTTGACGCCGAAGCCGCGGGCGCGGGTCCGTGCGAGGTCGCGGGCGAGCTGGCCCGGGAGGACGAGCGTGCGCGGGGTGAGCCTGGGCAGGGAGACACCCGGCGGCCGGGGGTCGTGGGCCAGGAAGACCTTCCCCGTGGCGGTGCAGTGGGCAGGCAGGCGACCACCGGTGCGCGAGACGATCGGTGTGGCGCGGCGGCCGGTGAGCTTGGCCAGGAAGAGGGTGTCGGGGCCGTCGGGCACAGCCAGGTGCACGTTCTCGCCGGTCGCCTCGTACAGGTCGCCGAGGAACGGCAGGGCGATGTCCCGCAGTTCACGCGCGGACGGCGCCGACTGACCGAGTACGAACAGGGCGAGCCCGATGCCGTAGCGGCCGTCCGGTCCGCGCTCCACGAGCCCCAGCCGGACCAGTTCGCCCAGCAGCCGGTGCGCGGTGGGCTTGGGCAGCCCCGTGCGCAGCGCGAGTTCGGCCAGGCTCTGAGCTCCCTCGGACTCACCACAGGCCCGCAGCAGCGCCGCCCCGCGCGCGAGCACCGACTTCGGCACCTGAGGTACTCGAGGCACCTGACTGTCCGTCATGGACCGATGGTCCGGCCCCGGCAGACGGGTGACAAGGTGCGGGGCCCTGTGAGTCACCGGCCGCCTCCCACTCCCCTCCCTCTCCCCGTCACCGAAGGGGCACATCGACCAGCATCGGTCGCACCAACTCACCTGCCCCACCCACCAGTTCACGTAAGTGATCCGCGCTCTCCGCGCGCACCGCGTCGACCCCGAAGAAGCGGGCCGCCTGTGTGAAGTCGAGTCGCCCCAACTCGGTGCCGGGGCATGGCCCGTTGCCGCCCATCGCCTCGTAGGTGTTCTGGAGCGTGCGGTACGCGCCGTTGCTCATCACCACGAACAGCACGGGAGCCGCGTACCGGGCCGCGCTCCACAGGCCCTGGAGGCCGAAGAGCGCGCAGCCGTCGCCCAGGACCGCGACGACGGGCCGCCCCGGCTCGGCGAGGGCCCGGCCGACCGCGGCGCCGATGCCCCAGCCGAGCCCGCCGCCGACGGTGTGCGTGTAGCTGCCGGGCCGGTCGAGGTGTACGAGCCGGCGCAGCAACAGGCCCACGGTGATGGCCTCTTCGACGACGGCGGCACCCGGTGGCAGCCCGCGGGCGACGGCGTGGGCTGCGGCCCAGGGGGCGAGGGGCGCGGGAGAGTACGCGGCCCGCGCGGCGGCCTCCGTGCGGTCCCGTTCGACCGTGTGCCGGTCGTACGCACGCAGCACCCGGATCTTCGCCGTGCGCTCGGGAACCCGCTCGCGCAGCAACTCCGCGAGCCGGTCCAGGGAGGGACGGAGCGCGCCCACGACCCCGTGGTCGGCCGGGAAGTTGCGGCCGATCTCGTCCGGGTCGGAGTCGAGTTGTACGACCGTGATGCCGGGCGGCAGCGCGGGACCAGGGCTGTAGTGGTGCGGCGTGAACGCGTGCGCCCCGGCGATCAGCACGGTGTCGTACGGGGCGAGCGCGGTGCGGATCGCGTCGTGGCGCGGTGGCAGCATCCCCGCGTACAGGGGGTGAGTGGTCGGGAAGTCGAGGTGGTCCGCCATCGGCTGGTGGTGCACGGGCGCGCCGCACGTCTCGGCGGTCCGGACGAGCGCGGCCATCGCATCCTCGCGGCCCACCCCGTCCCCCGCGACGATCACGGGCCTGGCGGCGGCGCCGAGCAGGACGGCGGCCCTGTCGAGGCCCCCGGCGGGGGTGGGCCTGAGCGGCGGCGTGCGGGCCGGGACGTCTACCTCCGTGTCCTCGGCCAGCAGGTCCATGGGAACCGACAGGAACACGGGCCCGGCGGGCGGCCGTACGGCGAGTGCGAAGGCGCGGCGCAGCGCGAGCGGGAGGTCGTGGGCGTGCTGGATGTCGTACGTCGCCTTCACGGCGGGTGCCGCGAGCGCGACCAGGTCCCCGGAGAGCATGGGGTCCTGTTGGAGGTGGCGGCGGTCCTGTTGGCCCGCCATGACCACCAGCGGGGTGCGCGAGCGGCGGGCGTTGAGCAGGCCGATGAGTCCGTTGGCGAGGCCTGCCGCGATGTGGAGGCTGACGAAGGCTGGGCGGCCTGTGGCGCGGGCGTATCCGTCGGCCATCGAGACGACCGCGGCCTCGTGGACGCCGAGGACGTACTCGGGTGCCTCCTCGGTGTCCGCGAGGGCTGCCAGGAACGGCAGTTCGGTGGTGCCGGGGTTGCCGAAGACGCGGTCCACGCCCTCGCCTCGCAGGATGTCGAGCAGGGCGGGGGCGGGGCGGGGGCCCATCGTTGGCTCCTCGTGGGGAGGGGGACCTGGGGTCGCCGGTCAGCGTCGAGGCCCGCTGGGCCGGGGGCAAGGGGGGCGTGTCGCTGAGCGGTACGGTCGGCGGGGCCGGGGGTATTTCGCCCCCGCCGCCCCTACCCATTCCCGTCCCTTCCTCAGGGGCTCCGCCCCCGAACCCCCAAAAGACTGCGCAGTTCCCCGCGCCCCTAGGTACTTAGGGGCGCGGGGAACTGCGCGGCCAGCAACAACCAACCTCCACCCGAAAACCCACCCCACGGGGCACGGGGTCTGGGGCGAAGCCCCAGGGGACGGGAATGGGTAGGGGCGGCGGGGGCGAAGAAAACCCGGCGTCAAACCCTCACGCGCCCCCGAACCCCTCCCCCTTCTCCGCCCTCTCCACGAGCAGCGCCGGAGGCGTGAACCGCTCGCCGTACCGCTCGGCGAGCTCACGCGCGCGGGCCACGAAGCCCGGCAGGCCGCCCTCGTATCCGTTGATGTACTGAAGGACGCCTCCAGTCCAGCCGGGGAACCCGATCCCGAAGATGGAGCCGATGTTGGCATCGGCGACGGACGTCAGGACGCCCTCCTCCAGGAGCCGGACGGTGTCCAGCGCCTCGGAGAACAGCATGCGCTCCTGCATGTCCCGGAAGGGAATCTCGGCCTCGGCGCCCCCCGCGCGCGTGAAGTGCTCGCGCAGCCCGGGCCACAGTCCGCCCCGCTTGCCATCCTCCCCGTACTCGTAGAAGCCCGCGCCACCGCTGCGCCCGGGGCGGCCGAACTCGTCGACCATGCGGTCGATGACCGCGTCCGCGGGGTGCGCCGTCCAGGTGCCGCCGGACTCCTCGACGGCCCGCTTGGACTCGGCGCGGATCTTGCGCGGCAGGGTGAGGGTCAGCTCGTCCATCAGGGAGAGAACCTTGGCGGGGTAGCCGGCCTGGGCGGCGGCCTGCTCGACGGAGGCGGGCTCGATGCCCTCGCCGACCATCGCCACGCCCTCGTTGATGAAGTGCCCGATGACGCGGGAGGTGAAGAAGCCGCGCGAGTCGTTGACGACGATCGGGGTCTTCCTGATCTGCCGTACGAGGTCGAAGGCGCGGGCGAGTGCCTCGTCGCCGGTGCGTTCGCCCTTGATGATCTCGACGAGCGGCATCTTGTCGACGGGCGAGAAGAAGTGCAGCCCGACGAAGTCGACCTGACGCTCGACGCCTTCGGCGAGGGCGGTGATCGGCAGGGTCGAGGTGTTGGAGCAGAGCAGCGCGTCCGGTTCGACGATGTGCTCGATCTCCTGGAACACCTTGTGCTTGAGCGCGGAGTCCTCGAAGACGGCCTCGATGACGGCGTCGCAGCCCGCCACGTCCTGAGGGTCGGCGGTCGGTGTGATGCGGGCCAGGAGCGCGTCCGCCTTCTCCTGGGTCGTACGGCCCCGGGAGACGGCCTTGGCGCAGAGCTTCTCGGAGTAGCCCTTGCCCTTCGCCGCCGCCTCGGCGGAGACGTCCTTGAGGACGACGTCGATGCCCGCGCGGGCGCAGGAGTACGCGATGCCCGCGCCCATCATCCCGGCGCCGAGGACGGCGACCTTGCGGACCTGGCGGGGCTCGACGCCCTTGGGCCGGTTGGCTCCGGAGTTGACGGCCTGGAGGTCGAAGAAGAAGGCCTGGATCATGTTCTTGGAGGTCTGGCCGGCGGCCAGCTCCACGAAGTAGCGCGCCTCGATGACCTGCGCGGTCTCGAAGTCGACCTGCGAGCCCTCGACGGCCGCCGCGAGGATGTTGCGCGGCGCCGGGTAGGGCGCGCCGTTCGTCTGCTTGCGCAGGTTGGCCGGGAAGGCGGGCAGGTTGGCCGCGAACTTCGGGTTGGACGGGGTGCCGCCCGGGATGCGGTAGCCGGGCTTGTCCCAGGGCTGGCTCGACTCGGGGTTGGCGTCGATGAAGGCGCGGGCCTTGGCGAGCATCTCCTCGGGGGTGGCCGCCACTTCGTGGACGAGGCCGTTCTCCAGCGCGCGCTGCGGGCTGTACTGGGTGCCCTGGAGGAGCACCTTGAGGAGCGCGTCGGCGATGCCCAGGAGGCGTACGGTCCTGACGACGCCGCCGCCTCCGGGCAGCAGGCCGAGCGTGACCTCGGGGCAGCCGATCTTGGAGCCGGGCGCGTCGAGGGCGACGCGGTGGTGGCAGGCCAGCGCGATCTCGAAGCCGCCGCCCAGGGCCGCGCCGTTCATGGCGGCGACGACGGGCTTGCCGAGGGTCTCGATGCGGCGGAGGTCGCGCTTGATGGCGAGGCCGCCGTCGAGAAGCTGCTGGGCGGTCTCGGGGGTGACGCGGATGAGGTCGCGCAGGTCACCGCCCGCGAAGAAGGTCTTCTTGGCGGAGGTGAAGACGATGCCTCGGACGGAGTCGGGGTCGGCCTGGACCGCCGCCTCCAGACGGTCGGCGATCACGGTGAGCGAGTCGCGGAACGCCTGGTTCATGGTGTTCGCGGACTGGGCGGGATCGTCGAGGACCAGGGTGACGACGCCGGTCTCGTCCTGTTCCCAGCGGATGGTGGTGCTCTCGGTCATGAGGGGGTTCTCCGTAGAAGTCCGTTGGAAGTCCGTTGGTCCACTGGGGAGTCAGATGCGCTCGACGATCGTGGCGATGCCCATGCCGCCGCCGACGCAGAGCGTGGCGAGGCCGAACCGCTTGTCCTGGCGCTCCAGTTCGTCGACGAGCGTGCCGAGGATCATCGCGCCGGTGGCGCCGAGCGGGTGGCCGAGGGCGATCGCGCCGCCATTGACGTTGACCTTGTCCAGGGACAGGCCCATGTCCTTCACGAAGCGCAGGACGACCGCGGCGAAGGCCTCGTTGATCTCGACGAGGTCGATGTCGTCGATGGTCAGCCCGGCCTTGGCGAGCGCCTTGCGGGTGGCGGGCGCGGGCCCGGTGAGCATGATGGTCGGCTCGGAGCCGGAGACGGCCGCGGAGACGATCCGCGCGCGCGGGGTGATCCCGTAGCGCTCGCCGACCTCCTTCGAGCCGACGGCGACCAGCGAGGCGCCGTCCACGATGCCGGAGGAGTTGCCCGCGTGGTGGACGTGGTCGATCTTCTCCACCCAGTGGTACTTCTGCAGCGCCACGGCGTCGAAGCCGCCCAGGTCGCCGATGTCCGCGAACGACGCCTTGAGTTTGGCCAGCGAGTCGGCGGTGGTGCCCGGGCGCAGGTGCTCGTCGTGGTCGAGGACGACCAGGCCGTTGCGGTCCTTCACGGGGACGACGGACCTCTCGAAGCGGCCGTCCTTCCAGGCCGCGGCGGCGCGCTCCTGGGACAGGGCCGCGTACTCGTCGACGTCCCGGCGAGAGAAGCCCTCGATGGTGGCGATGAGGTCGGCGCCGATGCCCTGCGGTACGAAGTTGGTGGCGATGTTGGTCATCGGGTCGGCGAACCAGGCGCCGCCGTCGGAGGCCATCGGCACCCGGGACATCGACTCGACGCCGCCCGCGAGGACGAGGTCCTCCCAGCCCGAACGGACCTTCATCGCGGCGAGGTTGACGGCCTCCAGGCCCGACGCACAGAAGCGGTTCTCCTGGACTCCGGCCACCGTGTCGGGCAGTCCGGCGGCGATGGCGGAGATCCGGGCGATGTCGGAGCCCTGGTCGCCGACGGGTCCGACGACACCGAGCACGATGTCGTCGATGGCGGCCGGGTCGAGCCCCGGGAAGCGGTCCCGGATCTCGTGGATGAGCCCGACGACCAGGTCGACGGGCTTGGTGCCGTGCAGGGCGCCGTTCGCCTTGCCGCGGCCGCGCGGGGTGCGGATCGCGTCGTACACGTACGCTTCGGTGGTCACGCGTGAGCCTTTCGAGGAGAGCCCGCGAGGGCCGGGAGGGTCAGCCGAGCAGGGAGCGGCCGATGATCTCTTTCATGATCTCGGTCGTCCCGCCGTAGATGGTCTGGATGCGGCCGTCGGTGAAGGCCCTGGCGACTCGGTACTCCGTCATGTAGCCGTAGCCTCCGTGCAGTTGGAGACAGCGGTCCGCGACGCGCTTCTGCAGTTCGGTGGCCCACCACTTGGCCATCGAGGCGTGCACCGCGTCGAGTTCGCCGTTCGCGTGGTCCTCTGTGCAACGGTCGACGAACGTCCTGGTGACGGCGCACTCGGTGGCCATCTCGGCTATCTCGAAGCGGATGTGCTGGAGCCGGGACAGCGGCCGTCCGAAGGCCTCGCGCTCCTTGACGTACTCCGTGGTGATCTCCAGCAGGTACTCGGCCGCGGCGATCCCGGCGACGGCGATGTTCAGCCGCTCCTGCGCGAGGTTCGTCATCAGGTGCACGAACGCGCCGTCGAGCTCGCCGAGGAGGTTGGCCTTCGGGACGCGTACGTCGTGGAAGAACAACTCGGCGGTGTCCTGGGCCTTCTGGCCGATCTTGTCGAGGTTGCGCCCGCGCTCGAAGCCGTCCATGCCGCGCTCGACGACGAGCAGGGAGAGCCCCTTCGCGCCGCCTTCGGGGGTCGTCTTCGCGACGACGATCACCAGGTCGGCAAGGATCCCGTTCGAGATGAAGGTCTTGGAGCCGTTGAGCAGCCAGTGGTCGCCACGGTCCTCGGCGCGCGTCTTGATGCCCTGGAGGTCCGATCCGGCGCCGGGCTCGGTCATGGCGATGGCGGTGATCAGTGAGCCGTCGCAGAAACCGGGCAGCCAGCGCCTCTTCTGCTCCTCGGTGGCGAGGCCCGTTAGATACGGCCCGATGATGTCGTTGTGCAGCCCGAGCGCCAGCCCTGCGGCCCCCGCGCGGGTGAACTCCTCGGCGAGTACGGCGCTGTAGCGGAAGTCGGCGTTGCCCCCGCCCCCGTACTCCTCCGGGACTGCGAGTCCTAGCAGCCCCTGCCGTCCGGCGGCCAGCCAGGCATCACGCGAGACGATGCCGTCCTTCTCCCACTGCTCGTAGTGCGGCAGCACCTCCTTGGCGAGGAAGGTCCGGACGGTCTCCCGGAACGCGTCGTGCTCGGGCGCGAAGATCTGCCGCTTCATTCGGCGCTGCCCTTCGGTTCGTTGTTGCTCGTCAGTTCGCTATTGCCTTCCGGCTCGGCGCTGCCCTTCAGGAGATCCGGCACGTCCCAGTCATCGGCCACGTCCGCCGTGTCTGCGCCCGGCAGTGCGGGTCCGCTGCGGACGGCGGTGGGGGTGGCTGAGAAGCGGGGCGCGGGCGCGGGTTGGGTGATGCCGCCGTGGTCGGTGAAGGTGCCGCGGGCGGCGAGATGCGGGTGGTGCGGGGCCTCGCGGAGCGACAGCACCGGGGCCACACAGGCGTCGGAGCCCTCGAAGACCTCGGTCCACTCGTCCCTCGTACGACTCTTGAAGCGGGCCGCGACCTCCTCGCGGAGGGCGCCCCAGCGGGACAGGTCCTTGCGCGCCGAGACGTACTCCCCCAGGCCGAGCAGCCGCACGAACTCCTCGTAGAACTGGCCCTCCAGGGCGCCCACCGCCATGTACTGGCCGTCGGCCGTCTCGTACGTCCCGTAGTACGGGCAGCCGCCGTCGAGGAGGTTGGCGCCGCGCCGGTCCTGCCAGCCGCCGGCGGCCATCATGCCGTGGATCATCGAGGCGAGGTGGGCCGTGCCGTCCACGATCGCCGCGTCCACGACCTGGCCCGCGCCGGTCGCGCGGGCGTGGTGGAGGGCGGCGAGGACGCCGACGACGAGGTAGAGCGAGCCGCCCGCGTAGTCCCCGACGAGGTTCGCGGGGACGGCCGGAGGCTCGCCCGGCGCGCCGATCATGCCGAGGGTGCCGGTCAGCGCGATGTACGCGATGTCGTGGCCCGCGCGCGGGGCGAGCGGGCCCTCCTGGCCCCAGCCGGTCATCCGTCCGTAGACGAGCTTCGGGTTTCGGGCGTGGCAGGCCTCGGGGCCGACGCCGAGGCGCTCGGCGACGCCCGGGCGGTAGCCCTCGATGAGGATGTCGGCGCGGTCGACCAGGTCGAGGACGCGGTCCGCGCCCTCCGGTGCCTTCAGGTCGACGATCACCGAGCGCTTGTTGCGGTTGGTGATGTCGTAGGCGGGCTTGATCGCCAGTCCCCCGCCGGTCGGCCGGTCCACGCGGACGACGTCCGCGCCCAGGTCGGCCAGGAGCATGGCGGCGAACGGGCCGGGCCCGATGCCCGCCAGCTCGACCACGCGCACCCCGGCGAGCGGGCCGTGCACTGCCGTTCCTGCCGCTGCCATCAAGCCCCCAGCACTGTGACACACCTGATGTAACATCAGTGATGTTAAGAACGCGTTCCACTCCGCACAAGCCCTGACGAGCAAGCGCTTAGTAGATTCTGGAAGCCAACCAGGAGCTTCAGCGCGAGTCCAGCTCCGCTATGAGCTTCTTTGGCGCGATGGTGCGGTAGCTCTCCTCGACCCAGTCGCACAGCAGCTCCGCGGCCGGGGCGCCCTTCTCCTCCAGCGGGACCCTCACCCAGCCGGCCTTGCCCAGGCCGTATCCCGCGGGCTCCGCGCCCGGCGAGGACAGCGCGTGGGCGTGCGCCACCTCGTCCTTGAGCTTCACGGTGACGCCCAGCGGATAGCTGCCGTCGGCGACTCCGAGGAACACGAACACCTTCTTGTTGACCTTCGCGACGCTCTCGCCCCAGGGGAACTCCTCGGCCGCGCCCGGCAGTCCGAGGGCGAACTCTCGTACTTTCTCCCACTTCTTCAGGGCGGTCTTCGTCGGGGCCACGGCTGCCTCCGGTCCTTTTCGGCCCCTCGCACGGGGTACTGGTTCGGCTCCTCGTACCTCACGCTAGCCTCAGCCACCGACAACGGCGCGGGCTGGACGGCTGAGAGGTGCCATGAGCAGGCAGGACAGGACGGAGCGCGCGTACGACATCGTGCTCTTCGGGGCCACGGGGTTCGTCGGAGTGCTCACGGCGGAGTATCTCGCCGCGCACGCTCCCAAGGGGCTGCGGTGGGCGATCGCGGCGCGCGACACCGCGAAGCTGGAACAGCTGCGGGAGCGCCTGACGTCGATCGACCCGGCCTGCGCGGAGCTGCCGCTGCTGCGGGCCGATGTCACCGATCCGGCGTCCGTGCGGGAACTCGCGGAGCACGCGCGCGTGGTGGCCACGACCGTCGGGCCCTACCTCACGTACGGCGAGGACCTGGTCGCTGCCTGCGCGGAGGCCGGCACCGACTACCTGGACCTGTGTGGTGAGTCGGAGTTCGTGGACCTCATGTACGTGCGGCACGACGCACGCGCGCGTGAGACCGGCGCGCGGCTGGTGCACGCCGCCGGCTTCGACTCGGTCCCGCACGACCTGGGCGCCTACTTCACCGTGCGTCAGCTGCCCGAAGGGGTGCCGCTGACCGTGGACGGGTTCGTACGCGCCGGGGGCATGTTCTCGGGCGGCACCTTCGCCTCCGCCCTCAACCAGATGTCGCGCGGACGGCACATGCTCGCCGCGGCGCGGGACCGCAAGCGGCACGAGCCCCGCCTGGTGGGACGGCGGGCGTACGCGCCGCCGAGCGCTCCGCGGTACGCCAAGGAGGTCGGGGCGTGGGCGTTGCCCCTGCCCACCATCGACGCGCAGATCGTGCAGCGGTCCGCGCGGGCGCTGGAGCGGTACGGGCCCGATTTCCGTTACCGGCACTACGCGGCCGTCGAGACGCTGCCCTTCGCATTGGGCGGGGCGGCAGGGGCCGGGGCGGTCATCGCGGCGGCGCAGGTGCCGCCGGTGCGGCGGTGGCTCTCCGACCGGCTCAAGCCCGGCGACGGGCCCAGCGAGGAGAAGCGGGCGGAGAGTTGGTTCTCCGTGCGGTTCGTCGGTGAGGGCGGTGGGCGACGGGTGTTCACCGAGGTCTCCGGTGGGGATCCCGGGTACGGGGACACCGCGAAGATGTTGGCCGAGTCCGCGTTGTGCCTTGCCTTCGACGAGCTTCCCTCGACGTCCGGGCAGGTGACGACTGCTGTCGCCATGGGGGAATCGCTGATTGAACGGCTGCGGGGAGCTGGGATCAGTTTCCGGGTGGCCGCCACGCGGTAGCGCTTCGCGAGGCGCCCCGCGGGCCTGGACCCCGGCCATCACACTCGACCATCGCAGGAGGGCACTTGAGCCGCTCGATCGACGTGCTCGTTCTCGGGGGTGCCGGGGTCGACACCATCGTGTACGTGCCCGAGTTGCCGCTGCCCTTCGCCGACAGCCACATGGTGCCCGCGATCGAGACGCGGGCCGGGCAGACCGGGGACTTCGTGGCACTCGGGGTGCATGCGCTCGGGCTGCGGACGCACCATCTCGACATGCTCGGTGAGGATCACGCGGGGGATCTCGTGCGGGCGCTGCACCGCGACCGGGGTGTGCCGCTCACCGACGTTCCGCAGTCGGGCGGTACCAAGCGGGCGGTGAACCTCGTCGGGCCGGACGGGCGGCGGCTCTCGCTGTACGACAGCACGCGCGCGCGGGAGGAGGATCGGCTGCCGCCGGAGACCGTACGGGCCCTCGCCGCGAGGAGCCGGCACGCGCATGTGTCCATCACGCACCCCTGCGCGTACGCCCTTCCGGAGCTGCGCGAGGCGGGGGTGAGCATCTCGACCGATCTGCACAACTGGGACGGTACGCAGGCGTATCACGAGGCGTTCGCGTATGAGGCCGACGTCGTGTTCCTGTCGGCGGCCGAGCTGGCGGACCGGGAGCGGACCATGCGGCGGATCGCCGAGCGGGGCCGGGCCGAGGTGGTCGTCGCGACCGCCGGGGCCGAGGGCGCGTACCAGTTGCTGGACGGTGAACTGACCCGCATCCCGGCCGTCACGCCGAGCGCGCCGGTCGTGGACTCGAACGGGGCCGGGGACGCCTTCGCGGCGGGCTATCTGTTCGGCAGGCTGAGCGGCGAACCGCCCGAGCGGTGCGGGCTCTTCGGCGCGATCGCCGGGGCGTACGCGTGCACTGTGCCGGCCACGAGGGCCGACGTCATCGGCCGCGAGGAACTGCTCAGAGCGGCCACCCCATGACCGTGTAGATCATCCCGGCTATCCAGGCGACTCCGGCGAGGACGGCGAGGAGCAGTCCGGCCATCACGGCCCGCTCGACGGGCTGGGTGGGGCTGGTGGCGGGCTTCGGGGCACGGTGTGTCGTCATGCGTCACAGCCTGCCGATCATGGCGGGGGCCCGGCATCCGTACAGATACTCAGAACTGGTACTCAGAACGCGTACTCAGAATCCGGTGCCGAGTACCCGTACTCAGGGAGCCGTCTCAGAGGGCGGTCGCCTTCAACGCCCGTCGGCACAGGGCGTCCGCGTGCCTGGTCGTCTCCGGCTGGCGGAAGCGCGGCGCGAGGTGGAGGGTGTGGGCGCAGGCGGTGTCCAGGGTCACCCGGTGGCCGACGGAGACGAACACCGGCTTGACGCCCGCCTGTGTGCGCAGTGCCCGGCCGACCTCCTCCTCGCCCGCGAGCAGCGGTGAGGCGGATCCGCGCGGGGCGCCCGGCTCCTCGTACGTGAAGGTGAACGGGTTCTTGGCGACGCCGATCGTCGGCAGGCCGGTGAGGACGCCGAGGTGGCTGGCCAGGCCGAAGCGGCGGGGGTGGGCGAGGCCGTAGCCGTCGCAGACGACCAGGCCCGGTGCGCACGGCAGCGCTTCGAGGGCGGCCAGGACGGCCGGGATCTCCCGGAAGGCCAGCAGGCCGGGGACGTACGGAAACGGCACCTGTCCCACGGCCGTGGCCTCGGCGACCACGTCGAGGGTCGACGCGTCGAGCACGACGGCCGCGGCCACGACGACATCGCGCTCGTCGTCGTACGCCACGTCGACCCCGGTCACCCGGCCGGTTCCCGGCGGCGGCCCGGGCTCGTCGAGGACCACCCGCCCCCGCAACTCGTCCTGTACGGCCCGGGCTTGGTCCTCGGTGGCGGGCCAGCCCGCGGGGATGCGTACGGTCGTCGTCATGATGTGACGAGCGTACGACCCCGCGGCCGACGGTCACTTGCCGCGCCCGTTCGCCCGGTGGATCCCGGTCAGCGCTCCAGGCGGGCCACCCGGCCCTTCTCGCCGGAGGCCCAGCAGGCCCGGTCTGGGGTGCAGTCCACGGTGTCGTACGAGCCGGTGTCCAGCGTGCGCCAGGTGCGGCCGCCGTCCGTGGTGAGGTCGGTGCCGGTGGGGCCGACCGCGAGGGCCGACGTGCGGCTGTGCGGGAGCCAGGTGACGCCCGAGCGGTAGGCGGGCGGCGGTGTGCCGGCCGTCGTCCAGGTACGCCCGCCGTCGCGGCTGGTCGCGGCGGCCTGCGGGGAGGCCTGGTCGGCGCGGTAGTCACCGCCGACCGCGATGCCGTGCGTCCGGTCGCGGAAGGCGACGGCGAAGACGCCGCGCGCCGGGTCGCCCGCCGGGATCGGGGTGTCGGTGGCCGTCCAGGTCAGGCCCCGGTCGGAGGAGTGCAGCACGCGCGCGCGTGCCGCCCCGCCGGTGGCCATCCACACGTCCCGCGACCCCGAGCTCACCAGGCACTGCCCGCTGGCCGCGAATCCCGCCTCGCCCGTCTGGGCCGCGGGCATGCCGGCGCTCGGCAGCACCTGCCAGGAGCGGCCTCCGTCGCGGGTCGACAGGATGCGGAACTTGCCGTCCACCGGGTCGCTCATGGCCAGGCCGTGGCGGCTGTCGAAGAAGGTGATGCAGTCGTAGAAGGCCTTGGCGTCGGTGTTGCGGAACGACTCGGTCCAGGTCGACCCGCCGTCCTCGGTCCGGAAGACCCGGGACGCCTCGCCCTCGCCGATGGCCAGCACCACGGCGCGCCTGCCGTCGAAGGCCTCGATGTCGCGGAACTCCAACTCGGCGGCTCCCGGCGGCGATACGTTCCGCCAGTTCTTGCCGCCGTCGGCGGTGCGCAGCACGGTTCCCTTGGACCCGGCCAGCCAGGCGGTGTTCCGGCTGACGGCGGAGAGCCCGCGGAAGCGCACGTCCGTGCCGCTGTCCTTCAGCTCCCAGTGCGGCGCCTTCCCACCACCGGAGCCGTCACCCGAGCCGCCACCCGACCTGTTGTCTGCCACCTGGCCCGATCTCTGGTCGGACCCCTGGTCCGGTCCGTGTGCCTGCGCGGGTGCCGTGAGCGTGGCGGCGAGCGCGAGTCCGCACACCCCCGCCGTCACCAGTCGTCTCGTGGATCCCGTGCGCCCTGTGGATCCCGTGCGCCCTGTGAATCCCGTAAGTCTCGTGCGTCGCGTCTTCCCCAAGCCCCTCATGGCGGGCGAAGCTAGCCCACTCCCCCAGTGGCGTCCAGATGCCCCGGAAGGCATCGGAGGTCACTTCAGGAATCTTTGATCACTTCCGTGATTGAAGGCGGTGACGGAGGTCACTCGAATTTCCTGCACTTTGGTGCGCACGGATCGGCCGGTTCGAGCGTCTCTACAAGTGCCCGGCTCATCCGTCCACCGTTCGTCCAGCCGTCACAAGGGAGCAAGGCGTTGTCCACCGTCATCGAGCAGCCCGTAGAGGCCCGTCTCGTCGCCGCGGCTCCGCGGATGCCGAGCATTCCCGCAACCCTCCGGTACGACCCTCACGACCCGTTCGCCGTCCGCATGTCCTTCCCGGCCCCGGCCACGCTCGAAGGCGTGGACGTGATCTGGACCTTCGCCCGCGAGCTCCTCGCCTCGGGCCTGGAGGAGCCGGTGGGACACGGCGACGTCCGCGTGCGGCCGTACGGATACGACCGCATCGTCCTGGAGTTCCACGCCCCCGAGGGCACCGCCGTGGTCCACGTCCGCACGGGCGAACTGCGGCGCTTCCTGGAGAGCACGACCCAGGTCGTGCCCTTCGGTCTGGAGCATCTGCACCAGGACCTGGACCAGCAGCTGGCCGAACTCCTGCGGGACGCCTGCTGACCCCTTCCGGAGAGGTCGGCGCCCCTTCCCCAGCAGGGTGTTGAGCTCGCCGTGGTCGAGTACGCCGGCCGGCGACTCGTACGTTCCCGTGCCCAGCAGCTCCCGCGCGGCACGGCGGACAAGCGCGTGTGCGGCCAGGAACTTGACGGTGACCGGGCCGACGGGACGGACGGGCAGGAAGAATCCGCGGGCCCCAGTGGCAAGGAGGGCGACGGCTCCCTCCAGGGTGGCGGCCGGGTCCGGTGCTCCCTCCGCGCCGCTCACCAGTGGACGGGGGCGGCTCGCGCGCTCAGCTCCCGGGCACGCCTGTCGTCGTCATCACCAGGACCACCGCCGAACGGACCTCCTGGACCGCCTTTTTCAAGGCGGGAGTGGTCGCCCCGCTGCGTTCGACCAGGTCCTCGATCCGCTGCTTGTACTGCCGCTGCTCCTTGCCCGAAAGCAGCGTGCGCAGCTCGGCCCCGGCGGCGAGGGCGACGAGTGCCGCGTCCTGCTCGGGCACCTCCTCGACGGGCACGGGCCCCTCCAGCACCTCCCGGGCCTCCGCGCGCAGCGCGTCCACGACGGCGACGCGGTCGATCTCGTACTCGACGGACGGGAACACCCCGAGCACCCGCGTCTTCTCCGCGCGCAGGTATCCGTCGGCGGCGAGCTGCGCCCGTACGGCGTCCAGGGTGACGCGGGCCCGCAGGCCGACCCAGGTCTTCCACCTGTGCGGGCGGGACTCCTCGACGAGTTCCAGGAGCCCGTCGAGGACGGGGTCCCCGGTCTGGGCGTCGGGGTCCGTGGGCGTGGCGATGCCGTCCACGTCGGCGAGCAGCCCGCGCTGTGCCAGCTCGGTGAGGGCACCGGCCCGGACGATGTGGGGGAGGTGGGCGGCGTCGGTGACCTTCAGCTTCGTGGTGTCCCAGGCCAGCAGGTAGAGCCGGGCGGGCAACGAGAGGGAACCGGTGGGCACGGGGTCTCCTTGGTGCGGTCGAGGTGGGGGCTCACGTTAATTCGTTGACAGCCGGGAGAGCCCCTCGTACGGTGTATGACGGTTCTGTTGTCGCCGATTGGAGAAGGACGTTGCTCGTCTGAGGTCCTGAGACACCTCGTCACACACCTGTACGTGTGTGCGCAGCGTGCGACCTCGGCATTCGAGCCGTCCTTCGGAACAGGGCCTTCCCCTTTCCTCCCAGGATGCCTTGAGGACTTCTGACCGTCCTCCCGGCCGTCGTCGCCGCCCCGGTGTCTCGATACGCGTTGCCCTGACCGCATCAAGTACCGCGAGGCGCGTATGTCAACCTTCCCCACCTCCATCACCTGTACCTCCCTTTCCTTCGCCTGGCCGGACAGCACCTCCGTCTTCGACGATCTGCAGGTGGCCTTCGGACCCGGCAGAACCGGGCTCGTCGGCGTCAACGGATCAGGGAAATCAACCCTGTTGAAGCTGATCGCCGGGCAACTGACCCCGGCCGACGGCACCGTGCGTGTCGCGGGCGAGGTCGGCTATCTGCCGCAGAACGTCACCCTGGACACCGGTCTGCGGGTCGACGAGGCGCTGGACATCGCCGACAAGCGGGCCGCGCTGCACGCCATCGAGGCGGGCGACGTGTCCGAGGCGCACTTCGACGTCGTGGGCGACGACTGGGACGTGGAGGAGCGAGCCGTCGCCACCCTCGGCGAACTCGGCCTCGGCCACATCGAGTTGGACCGCACCATCGGCGAGGTCTCGGGCGGCGAGTCGGTCCTGCTACGGCTGGCCGCGCTGCTGCTGCGCCGGCCCGACGTCCTCCTCCTCGACGAGCCCACCAACAACCTCGACCTGTACGCACGCCGACGGCTGTACGCGGCCGTCGAGGCCTGGTCCGGAGTCATGGTCGTGGTCAGCCACGACCGTGAACTCCTGGACCTGGTCGACCAGATCGCCGATCTGCGTTCCGGCGAGGTGACCTGGTACGGCGGCAACTACTCGGCGTACGAGGAGGCGCTCGCCACCGAGCAGGAGGCGGCCGAGCGCATGGTGCGCGTCGCCGAGTCCGATCTGAAGAAGCAGAAGCGTGAACTGGCCGAGGCACAGGTCAAGTTGGCCCGGCGCAAGAAGTACGGGCAGAAGATGTTCGAGCAGAAGCGCGAGCCGAAGATCGTCATGGGTGCCCGCAAACGGGCCGCCCAGGAGTCCGCGGGCAAGCACCGGATCATGCACGAGGAGAAGCTCGCCGAGGCGAAGGAGCGCCTCGACGACGCCGTGGACGCGGTGCGGGACGACGACGAGATCCGCGTCGACCTGCCGTACACGGCCGTGCCGCCGGGCCGGAACGTACTGACGCTCCTGGACCTGGAGTTGGCGTACGGCGCGAGTGTGGGCAGCTTCGATCTGCGCGGGCCGGAGCGGGTCGCGCTGATCGGGCGCAACGGGTCGGGCAAGACGACTCTGCTGCGGACGATCGCCGGGGAGCTGGAACCGGTCTCCGGAGAGGCACGGGCACATGTGCCCCTGCGTTTCCTGCCGCAGCGGCTCGACGTGCTCGACGACGAGCTGACGGTCGCCGAGAACGTGGCCCGGTTCTCGCCCGGCGCCACCAACAACCGGGTCCGGGCACGCCTGGCCCGCTTCCTGTTCCGGGGTGCGCGGGCCGACCAGCGGGCGGCGACGCTCTCCGGCGGCGAACGCTTCCGGGCGGCGCTGGCCGCACTGATGCTCGCCGAGCCCGCGCCGCAGGTGCTGATGCTGGACGAGCCGACCAACAACCTCGACATGGCGAGCGTGCGGCAGCTCACCACGGCCCTGGAGTCGTACGAGGGAGCGCTGATCGTGGCCAGCCACGACGTGCCGTTCCTGGAGTCCATCGGGATCACCCGCTGGCTGCTCCTGGAAGGAGGAGAACTCAAGGAAATCACGCCAGAAGCTGTCGGGTATCCAGGCTAGCTTCGGCGGTATGAGCCAGTTGACCACCGGTACACATCAGCCCGCCACCGGCCCTGACCAGCCCGTTTCCGGTACGCACTCGTTCATCCGGGTGGTCGGGGCCCGGGAGAACAACCTCCAGGACGTGACCCTGCGCATCCCGAAGGGCCGGCTCACGGTCTTCACCGGGGTGTCGGGGTCGGGCAAGTCGTCGGTCGTCTTCGACACGATCGCGGTCGAGTCGCAGCGCCAGCTGAACGAGACCTTCACCTGGTTCGTCCGCAACCGGCTGCCGAAGTACGAGCGACCGCACGCGGAGGCCATCGAGGACCTCTCGCCCGCGATCGTCGTCGACCAGAAGCCGGTCGGCGGCCACTCCCGGTCGACGGTGGGCACGATGACTGACGTGTACTCGGTGATCCGGGTGCTGTTCTCGCGGCACGGCAGTCCGAGCGCGGGCCCGGCCACCGCGTACTCGTTCAACGATCCGTCGGGGATGTGCCCCGAGTGCGACGGCCTCGGGCGCACGGTCCGGCCCGACTGGGACCGCATCCTGGACCCGGACCTGTCCCTGGCCGACGGCGCGATCCTCTTCCCGCCGTTCGCCGCGGGAACCTGGCAGGGGCAGGGGTACACGAACACCACCGAACTGGACCCGCACCGGCCCGTACGTGAATTCACCACGGCCGAGCGGGAGTTCCTGCTGCGCGGGCGGCCCGGCAGCAAGGTCACCATCAGCGGCTCGGGCGGCACCTGGAACACCGACTACGAAGGGCTCGCCGACCGTTTCGAGCGGCTGTATCTCAAGCGGGACCTGTCCGCGCTCAGCCAGAAGACGCGCGACCAGGTGCAGGGCTATATGACGGAGGGGCTCTGCCCGGCGTGCCGTGGCGCGCGGCTGAACGAGGCGGCGCTCGCCACCCGGATCGCCGCTGGGCCCGCCGGGCGGCCCGGCCTGTCCATCGCCGACTGCACCCGGATGCAGATCAGCGACCTGATCCCCGTACTCAAGGACATCGACGACCCGGTCGCCACACCGGTCGCGGCCGCCGCCGTGGCCTCGCTGGAGCGGATCGAGGCGATCGGGCTCGGCTATCTCAGCCTGGACCGGGAGACCCAGACGCTGTCCGGCGGGGAGGGGCAGCGGCTGAAGATGGTGCGCCACCTCGGGTCGAGCCTGACCGGGATGACGTACATCTTCGACGAGCCGAGCGTCGGACTGCACCCGCGTGACGTGGGGCGGCTCGGGGACCTGCTGCTGCGGCTGCGGGACAAGGGGAACACCGTGCTGGTCGTCGAGCACGATCCGGACGTCATCGCCCTCGCCGACCACATCGTCGACATGGGGCCTCGGGCCGGGGCGGACGGCGGCCGGGTCGTGTTCGAGGGGACGCCCGGCGAGCTGGCCTCGGCCGACACCCCGACGGGCCGCTGTCTGCGGCGCCGCACCGAGGTGAAGCGGCGGACGCGGACGGCCACCGGCGGGCTCTGGGTGAAGGGCGCCGGCCTGCACAACCTGCGGGATGTGACGGTCGAGTTCCCCACGGGTGTGCTGACCGCGGTGACCGGTGTCGCCGGTTCGGGAAAGAGCACGCTCGTCTCGAAGGAGTTCACGGCCGCGCACCCGGACGCCGTGGTCGTCGACCAGTCGTCCATCGGCATCTCGGCGCGGTCCACTCCGGCGACGTACCTCGGCGTCATGGACACCGTACGGAAGATCTTCGCGCGGGAGACGGGCGTGGAGCCGGGCCTGTTCAGCTTCAACTCCGATGGGGCGTGCGGGACTTGTCAGGGGCGCGGGGTCAGCTACACGGACCTCGCGTTCATGGACCCGGTGACGACGACCTGCCCCGACTGCGAGGGGCGGCGCTTCAAGGACGAGGTGCTGCGGCTGACCGTGGGCGGCAACTCCATCGTGGACGTACTGGAGATGACGGCCGATCAGGCCCTGGGCTTCTTCGAGGACTCGGGCGTACGCCGCCGTCTGCGGGCTCTACGGGACGTGGGGCTCACGTATCTGACGCTCGGTCAGCCACTGTCCACGCTCTCCGGCGGGGAGCGGCAGCGCATCAAACTCGCGACCCGGCTCCACAGGACGGGGGCGGTGTACGTCCTCGACGAGCCGACCACCGGCCTGCACATGTCGGACGTCGACGGACTGCTCGCTCTCCTCGACCGGCTGGTCGACGCGGGCAACACGGTCCTGGTCGTCGAGCACAACCTCGATGTCGTCGCCCACGCCGACTGGGTCATCGACCTGGGGCCCGACGGCGGCAAGGACGGTGGGCGGGTCGTCTTCGAGGGGACGCCCGGGCAGCTTCTGGACGCGGAGGGGTCGTTCACGGCGGAGCACCTGCGGCGGTTCGTGGGATAGGACTCCGAAGGGGGGCATGGGGGCGATCGGTCGCGGGAGGGAGTGCGGATACGGACACACCCGCCACAATCCCCTCTCCAGCCCCGCACCCCAGGGGGCTGTTGCGACTCCGGCATGGGCTGCATGATGTGCGGGGACACACCCGGCCGAGACGGAGAAACGCACGTGCCCAGCCAGAAAGCCCTCATCCGCCGCCCGAGCCCCCGCCTGGCCGAGGGTCTGGTCACGCACATCGAGCGCACGAAGGTCGACGTCGAGCTGGCGGCCGAACAGTGGGAGGCCTACGCGGAGGCGCTGCGTACGCACGGCTGGGAGACCGTCGAGGTCGACCCCGCCGACGACTGCCCGGACTCCGTGTTCGTGGAGGACGCGGTGGTCGTCTACCGCAACGTGGCCCTGATCGGCCGCTCCGGCGCGGAGTCGCGGCGCGGCGAGACCACCGGGGTCGAGGAGACCGTCGCACGGCTCGGCTGCTCGGTGAACTGGGTGTGGGAGCCGGGCACGCTCGACGGCGGCGACGTCCTGAAGGTCGGCGACACGATCTACGTCGGCCGGGGCGGACGGACCAACGGGGCCGGCATTCAGCAGCTGCGGGCCGCCTTCGAACCGCTCGGCGCCCGAGTCGTCGCCGTACCGGTGAGCAAGGTGCTGCACCTGAAATCGGCCGTCACCGCGCTCCCGGACGGCACGGTCGTCGGGCACGAGCCCCTGGTGGACACCCCGTCGATCTTCCCGCGCTTCCTCGGGGTGCCGGAGGAGTCGGGCGCCCACGTGGTGCTCCTCGGCGGCGGCAAGCTGCTGATGGCGGCCAGCGCGCCCAAGACCGCCGAGCTCTACGCCGATCTCGGCCACGAGCCCGTCCTCGTCGACATCAGCGAGTTCGAGAAGCTCGAAGGCTGTGTGACTTGCCTCTCGGTCCGGCTCAGGGGGCTGTACGCCTGAACGACCGGCCAGGACGCCTGTTCGCCCCCTGGGACCTGCGTGTCCGCCAGATGGGCGACTCCGGTAGACCGCCCTTGTCGATCTACGAAGAGATTCTTGCTGATCAGGGCCCTTTACGTCGCGCTTAACCTACGGCATCGTAACCTACGGATACGTAGCCTACGATGCCGTAGGTTGTGTGAACGCTCAGCATTTACGTCCCCCCTGGAGCCCCCGTGACGATCACTTCTCCCCATCTCGGCAGCCCGTCCTCCGACTGGACCGACGCACGGCTGCTGTTCGCGCTGGAAGAAGTGGTGGAGACCGAACTCAACCGTCACCTGAAGGTCGCCAAGGACTGGATGCCGCACGAGTACGTGCCCTGGTCCGACGCCCGCAACTTCCCCGGCATCTTCGAGGACGGCGAGGCCTGGGACAAGGAACAGTCCAAGGTCACCGAGCTCGGCCGAATCGCGCTGGTCGTGAACCTCCTCACCGAGGACAACCTGCCCAGCTACCACCACGAAATCGCTTCCCTCTTCGGCCGCGACGGCGCCTGGGGCACCTGGGTGCACCGCTGGACCGCGGAGGAGGGCCGGCACGGCATCGTGATGCGCGACTACCTGCTCGCGTCGCGCGCCGTGGACCCGGACAAGCTGGAAGCCTTCCGTATGCAGCACATGAGCGAGGGCTTCGAGTCGGACAACCGCCACTCGATGCTGCACTCCGTCGCGTATGTCGCCTTCCAGGAGCTCGCGACCCGCGTGTCGCACCGCAACACCGGCCACCAGTCGGGCGACCCCGTCTGCGACCGCATGCTGGCGCGCATCGCGACCGACGAGAACCTGCACATGGTCTTCTACCGCAACCTCCTCAAGGCCGCGTTCGAGCTCGCCCCGGACCTGACCATGCAGGCCGTGCGGGACGTCATCGTCCAGTTCCGGATGCCCGGACACGGCATGCCCGGCTTCGAGCGGGCCGCCGCGCAGATGGCGATCGGCGAGGTCTACAACATGCGGATCCACCACGACGACGTGCTGATGCCGGTGCTGCGTCACCTCAGGGTCCTGCAGATCGACGGCCTGGGCCCCGAGGGCCTCAAGGCCCAGGAAGAGCTCGGTCTCTACATGGGCGGGCTCGACGCCGAGGCCTCGAAGTTCGACGAGAAGCTCGCGGCTCGCAAGGCGCGGATGGCGGCGCGCGCCGCGGCCGTCTGACCGATCGGCTCGGGCTGATCCTTCAGCCGCGGCTCGTCGAGGGCTGATCGCGCCCACGCGGAGGAGCCGCATATCGACACAGCCCCGCGCCCCTGATGGGACGCGGGGCTCACTCGTACGCCGTCATCTGCGCCAGTGCCGCGTCCCGCACGTCGGGGTGCGGGTGGCGGCGCAGGGTCCTCAGCTGGGCCCGCCACGCAGGTGCCCAGCCCGTGCGGGTGCCGATTGTGGCCGTGATCGCCGTAGCGAGCAGTCCCTCGCTGTGGCCGCCGTGGACAGTCAGCCGTCGGGCGGCGCCGAGCAGGGTCTCGGCGTCGCCCTCCTGCGTCCGGCGGAGCCTGGCGGCGAGCTCCGTGGCGGTGCGGGCAGCGAGCACCGGCCGGCCTGCCGTCAGCGCGGCCAGCCGGTCCAGGGCCGTGTCGACCTGCTCCGCCTCCGCGTCGAGGTCGAGATGGAACGCCGCGATGGTGGCGGCCTGCGGTACGAATCCGTCATAGCTCGCGAGCAGCTCACCGGCTCCTAGGGCCGCTTCCCGGACGGGCCCGGCGGCTGTCCTGGCCTGCTGGGCGAGCCGGGCGACGAGGTAGTCGACCCGTTGGCGGGCGGGGCGGTCGCGACGGGGTTCGGCGTCGGCGGCGAAAGCGTTGGCACTGGCCTCGGTTTCGGGCTCGGATTCCGCCTCCGCCTCGGCCAGTACGCGCAGAGCCTCCCGCAGGCCCCCCGCTCCCCCGGCCGCTCCTGCCGCCGCGACCACGAGACCCTGCCCCGCCGCCCGCCAGCTCGTGCGGTTCGACAGGTCCGCCGTGGCCGAGGCCAGGACGGTGGGGGCGTCCGGGGACCAGGGTGCCCAGTGGGACAGGGCGGCGAAGGCGAGGGTCGCCGTCGCCGGGTCGTCGGTCGCGCACACGTCACGGACGAGACGGGCGTACCGCGCGCGGTGCCGTTCCGGCAGGTCGAGCGGCGAGACACGCAGGACGGCAGCGCGGAGCACTGGCTCGGCACCCGACGCGTCACCCAGGAGCGTCCAGACGCTCTCCTCGGTGAGCAGCGCTCCCGCGAAGGCGACACACGCGGCCCGGACGTCGAGATGGGCACCGGGCCGCTCGTACGCCTCGGCGAGGAGCCCCGCGGCCACCGGTATCGGGAGCCGGGCGGCGGCGAGACGGGCGGCCTCCTTTCGGCTGGTCACCTTGACGCCCGGGCCGAGCAGGACCTCGCGCAGCTGTCCCACGAGTCGCGAAGGCGCCACGTGCCGGGATGCCCGTGTGGCCGCGTACACGGCGACGCGGGCACGGTCGTTCCCGGCGTGCGCGAGGAGTTCGGGCAGTGCGTCGCCCGGACGGTCGGTGTGGGCGAGCGCGCCGAGCGCGGCCTCCGCGAGCACGACGTCCGACGAGCCGGTCCAGTCGCGTACGAGTCCGATGCCCGCGCCCGGAATCCGCGCGCCCTGCGCGATGGCGGCCACCCGCGTGTACGACGGCAGCCCGGCATCGGCGGCCTGGTCGGCCAACTGCCGGGCCACGGCCTCCTGTTGACGTGGCAGCCAGCGCCGTACGTCGTGGCCCACGGGCACGGTCCACGGGCTGCCCTTGGTGAGGAAACGCCCGTACGGCGGGGTGTCCGCGAGGAGCACGTCGAGGAGGTCGGTGCGGCGCCGGGTGATCACGTCCAGGACCGGCCACAGTGTTCCCGCCGAGGGTTCGAGCGAGAGGATGCGCGCGACCCGTTCGTCGCGGGTGGCGGGCGGTTCCAGCCACAGCTCGCCTGCGTCGCGCACGGTGCTGTCGCTTCCGAACCTCACGGCCTGCCCCAGCAGTTCCTGCAGTTCGGGCATGCCCGCGGCGCGACGTCCCACGGCCCGGGCGAGCGAGAAGGCGAGGCTGTAGTCGGACTTCTCGGCGCCCGCCTCGATCCACGGCCGCAGTGCCTCGTACACCTGGTGTTCCTGGCCGCGTCGCAGCTTCTCGTCGAGTCGGCCCAGGTCGGCGCGTCCGGTGTTGCCGGAGATCCGGACGAGTGTGCGCAGTGCCCAGTTCACCAACTCCCGTGATCCGCCCGCCGCGTGCTCCCGGAGCACGGACAGGGCGAGCTCGCTGAGGTTGCCCCGGGTCTGGTGCGAGGAGTCCCGGGCCTCGACGGCGTCGGCGGTGATCCGGTCGAGGTGCGGCTCGGCGTCCTCGGTGAACAGGGCGGGCGGGGTGCGGGACATCGCGTTCAGGGCGGGCAGCCGCACAAGGTCCTGTTCGTTGCGCAGCCTGGCCGACTCCTCCAGTACGGAGGTGACGGCCGCGGAGTCGCCGGAGCGGGCGGCGTTGCGGATCAGCAACGGCCAGGCCAGCGCCCGGTCTTCGGCCGCGGGACGGCGCGTGGCCTCGACGAGCCGCTCCCGTACCTCGTCGACGGGGAGGAAGGATTCGGCGAGCAGCACGGTGTCCCACGTCTCTCCGCGCTCGCGTGCCGCGGCGGCCATCCGCCGGGCCTCCTCGGCCACGCAACTGCGGGGCAGCGCCTCGAGGATGACCGCGTCCACGGTGGTACCGCCCACGCCCCGGCCCGCCGTCGACGCCGTGTAGAAGGCGTGCCGACGAGCGGGCGGCAGTGCCTGGAGGAGCGGTGCGAGGCCACCCGACGCGGCCAGCATCCGCCCGTGGACGGCGAGTTCCTCCGCCTCGGATCGGGCCAGCCTGCGTTGCAGCGAGCGACTGCGCGCGCCGATGTAGGAGGGGAAGCGGTCCGAGATCAGCAGCCGGAGCACGCGTTCCGGCGCGACGGCGGCGAACGCGCCCACCTGGTCGAGGAGTTGAGCCGGGATCCGGGAGGGCCCGAGACGCTCGATCAGCTCCAGCACACGCAGTGGCTCGGCGGTCACGGTGACGACGACGGCCTGGGTGTACCGCTGCCACCAGGCGTCGCGAAGCGACTCCGGCAGGGTCCTCAACTCACGCTCCGCCACGTCCAGCAGGGCCCCGGGGTGCCGTCGGCCGAGGGACTTCGAGCCCTGTACGGCGTGCAGCAGCGCGGGCAGCAGCCGGGCCACCGTCTCCGGGGAGCACCCGGGCAGCAGCCGAGCCGCCTCCTCGTCGCCCCATTCCGCCCGCACCCCGTCGACGAGCCGGTCCGCCAGCGCGGTACGCCGGCCAGCAACAACAGCACGCAGCAGCTGACGACGTATCACCTCGGGCGCATCGGTGAGCGCCGACTCGTAGGCGGAGTCCGGCACTTGGAGACTGTCGGCGGTGCGCAGGGCGTGCCCGCGCACGAAGGAGTCCGGATCGGCGATGCGCGCCGCGATCCACTCGGTGTCCCCTGCGACGGACGCGGCGACGACAGCGAGCCCCCGCTCGTAGGCGCCGCGCGATTCGAGCTCGTCCAGCAGCGGGCGCGTCTCCTTCAATTCCCGTGTGCGAGCGGCGAGTTCGCGCATGCGCAAGGGGTACGGAAGTGGGTCGAGGGCGTTCAGCAGGCTCTCGGCCTGGTGCCGCGGGGTGTGGACCATGGGGTGGATTGTGCCTGCCGGGGACCGTGGTGCGCGCCGAATTGCCGATGAGGCCGGCCGCGAAGCCGAAAGCAGCCCATCGTGCCCCGACCGTCCGCCGTACGCATTTAACCGTGTGCCGTACGCATTTACGGGTCGCCCTCGCGGTGCAACGGTGCCCGGAGGGGGTGACACACCATGGCACAGACCCATGAGTGGATGTTCTACGAGGTCATGTGGCGCGGCTGGGCGGGCAAAAGGCAGGTTCCGTATCCCGTTCCCTGGTGGGCGCAGCAGGCCTTCCGGCGCTGGAGCGACGACTTCGACGCCGGCACGTACGACTCGAAGGAGGCGGCCTTCGCCTCCAACGCCCTGTACCGCTACTGGCACATGGTCGGGGTCAAGGACCACCGGCAGGAGTCACTGATCGGGCAGGCCGGCGAGATCGAGCCGGTCTACGACAAGTACTGTCTCTCGTTCTTCCTGCACGATCCGGCGACGGGCACGCTGCGGCTGCCCCAGCTCCCGGACGACGGAAGCGTCGAACAGCGCATGGAGGCACCGCACTTACCGGTCGTCCTCACGACGTTCCGTACGCCGGAGGACGTCGAGTTCGTGCAGCGCACCTTCGCCGCACCCGTCGGCACGCGGCAGCGGGACCTGGTGATGTCGAGGGTGACGGTGAGCAGTCCGACCGGGCAGCCGCGCGAGGGACTGCTGTGCGCGGCGGTCATGCCCGCGGGGCCGACCGGCTTCCAGCGGCACGACCGCAACGGCCGTCAGGTCACCGACCGGCGACTGACCTACCTGCGTCATCTGCCGGACGAACAGCGCGTGGAGACCAACTCGGGGTGGGGGCCGGTCTTCGACACCCCGCCCGAGCAGTACGGCGTGTACGGCAACCCGGACTCCTCCTTCGATCCGGACACGTATCTGGCGCACAGCCCGTTCCACGACCTGGTGACGGGCGGGAAGCTGAACGGCGCCCTGGACGCGCAGGACCAGGTGGCAGGGCTGTGCAGTGCCGTGTTCGCCTGGCCGTTCCGGGTCACCGCGGACGAGGTCTTCGAACTCGACGTACGGCTACCGGTCGACCTGTACGCCGGAGCCGACGATCTGGCGGAGCTGAAGGGAACGCCGGCAACTGAACTGGAGTCCGCCAACCGGGACTTCTGGGCGGCGAAACTGCTGGGTCAGGGACTCCAGCCCCAACTGCCTTCCCCGGTCGGCCATCTGACGGACCTCTTCCGGCAGTCGCGGTCGCAGCTGCTGATTCTCTCCGACCACGGGGAGATCCATCCGGGCCCGACGGTCTACGACTCGTTCTGGATCCGCGACTCGTCGGTGGAGGCCACGGCCTGCTCGCTGGTCGGTGATTCGGCCCTGGCCGAGCACCAGTTGGGCACGCACTACCCGCTGCGGTTCAACCGGGGCACCGGCCGGATCGGCCCCTGCGCCGAGTACGGCTTCTACGGCGGCCCGCACGAGAAGGACGACCGCGAGTGGGACAGCAACGGCCAGGCGCTCTGGGCGATCGGCCGGTTCGACCGCACCATCGGCCGACAGGCCGCGTTCGGGGCGAAGTTGTACGTCCCGTATGTACGCGACGCGGCCCGCTGGCTCCGCGACAACCGTGACGGGTACGGGCTGTTGCACAGCGGCTGGAGCGCCGAGCACCTCGGCGGACGCGACAAGCCGCACTACTGGGACGACCTCTGGGGCCTCGCCGGACTGTACGAGGCGGCGCGCCTCGCGGAACGGATCGACGCACCCGAAGTCCCCGAACTCTGGGCCGCCTTCGACGACTTGAAACGCGCCACCGGCGACTCGATCCGCTGGGTGCTGGCCGAGCAGCGTGCTCGCGGTGCCTGGGAGACATACATCCCGACCGGGCCCGCCGACGTCGGGCGGCTCGACTCCACGATGATCGGCACGGCCGCCTACTTCCACCCGCTGCGCCTGCACATGGGCAGCAAGCTGGGCGAGGAGGTCGACCGGGCCGCCCGCTCCACCCTGGACCCGATGTACGCGCACTTCGTCACCGGCGGCTATCGCCACGAGGCTGCCTGGAACGCGTACGGGCCCTATCTGACGCTGCAGTTGGCGCACGCGTATCTGCTGGCGGGCGATCCCGCCCGGATGGACGCGCTGCTCGGCTGGACGGTCGGCGCGGGCTTCCCCCGAACGGCGGGCCGGGTGGCGGCACTTGGCGCGTGGAACGAGCAGCACGCCTTCCCGGTCGCCTCGGACTTCACCGAAGTCCCGTACCGACCCTGGTACATGGGCGACATCCCGCACGGCTGGGCGGCGGCCGAGTATCTGCTGCTGATCCGCGACATCCTCTTCTTCGAGGCGGACGAGGACCGCGATCCGCATCTCTACATCGCGCCGGGCGTACGTCCGCACTGGGTGCCGGAGGGCGAAGAGGTCGCGGTGGAGGCGGCGCCCACGCTCTTCGGGGAGCCGTTCGGATACCGGCTCGCGCACGATCCGGCCGGGCGAACCGTGAGCATCGACATCACGGAGGCTCCGGACGGGGTGCGGTTCGTTTATCCGTGCGGGTTCGGCCGGGTGCGGGCGGCGTCCGCCGACGGGCGGGACCTGGAGGTGACGGGCCAGGACGTGCGGGTACCGGCCGGGACGGAACGGTTCACGGTGACGTACGAATGACGGGCGCCGCCGTCAGTACTGCTGCTGGTGCTGCTGCTGGTCCTGCGTGCGGCGGAGACTGAGCCGCTCCTTCTCGGAGAGGCCGCCCCAGACGCCGAAGCGTTCGTCGTGGTCGAGCGCGTATTCGAGGCAGGCGGAGCGTATCTCGCACAGTCCGCAGATGCGCTTCGCCTCACGCACCGAACTGCCCGGCTCGGGAAAGAAGAACTCGGATCCGGTCTGGGCGCACAGTGCCTGTTCCTGCCAGGAGAGGTCGGGCGCGGCAATGGTGTCGTTGTGCATGCCCAGGATCGTGCCGCGCACCGAAAAACGTTCGATCAACGCCGGATCAATGCCGAGCCCCGGCACACCACGACCGGCTCCAGTGATGAACGCACTGACCCCATGATGTGGCCCGGAGCGGGCGGTCCGCACGGCGGCGCGCCCCAAAGGGGCGCGGGGAACTGCGCGCCGAGCCCTCACAGACCCGCACCTTCCCCCCACCCCACCCCACACAAGCAGCACCCGATCACCCAGAGTAAGCACCATGAACCGCCAAGCCCAGCGGCAGCGCTCCGGCAGCGTTTGTCAGTGCGCGGTGCAAGACTCGGGGTGCAGGCAACGGGACCCCTCAAAGGAGGGCAACATGCTCACCACCCGTTTCGTCACCGGCGCCCCGAACTGGGTCGATCTCGGCACGAGCGACATCGACGGCGCCACATCCTTCTACAACGGCCTCTTCGGCTGGGACTTCCGGTCGGCGGGACCGGAGTCCGGCGGTTACGGCTTCTTCCAACTGGCGGGGAAGACCGCCGCCGGCGGCATGCAGACCTCTCCCGAGCAGGGCCCACCGTCCTGGAACGTGTTCTTCCAGACCCCGGACGCCGACGCCACGGCCAAGGCCGTCGAGCGGACCGGCGGCAAGGTGCTCATGCCGCCCGACGACGTGATGAAGGAGGGCCGACTGGCCGTCTTCAGCGACAAGGCGGGCGTCTCCTTCGGCGTCTGGCAGCCGGGCCAGCTTCGCGGCATCGACATCGCGGGCGACGCGGGCTCCTTGTGCTGGGTCGAGCTCTACACACCGGACATCGCCGCGGCGGCAGCTTTCTACTACTCCGTACTGGGCCTGGAGACCTCGGCCATGCCGTTCCCCGGCGGCACGTACACCTGCCTGAACCCCGCGGAGGGCGGCGAGGACTCCATGTTCGGCGGTGTCGTCCCGCTGGCCGACGACCCGACGGAGCAGGAGACCGGGGCCTACTGGCTGCCGTACTTCGAAGTCGCGGACACCGATGCCCTGGTAGCCAAGGCAGAGGAGTTGGGCGGCACGGTCCGGATGCCTGCCACGTCCGTGGAGGGCGTCGGCCGTATCGCCAAGCTCGCCGACCCGTACGGGGCGCGCTTCGCGGTGATCAAGAGCGAGCCGCAGAGCTGACCACACGACTGGCCAGAGCACTTCCAACACGAGTGGTGACTGCAGGACTGACAACAGCGCGGCCGGCAGGGCGAACGGTGGCCGGGCCCCCACGAGGACCCGGCCACCGGGCCGCCAACCTCGCCGTCGACTTCGCTGTCACCCTCGCCGTCAACTTCTGAACGCAAGCAGATTTCGAGAGCGCTCTCAGTCATAACCCTTGACGCCCCAACTCCCCCTGGGAACAGTGGTGCACCGCAGGGCGTCGATCCCCCCACGGGTCGGCCCATCCCCCTGCCTCCCCCCACATCCAGGAGACTTCCGTGATCTCACGCAGAGCGTTCCTGTCCGGAGCCGCAGCCGTCGGAGCCACCGCGAGCTACCCCGTCTGGGGAAGCGCTCTCAGCCCCACCGCCGAGGCGGCCCCCGCCACCTGCGAACTCGCCCTCAAGAACACCTCGTTGCCGGGCACGGTCCGCGCGTACGTCACCGGGCACGAGCAGTCGACGGGCGACTGGGTGCTGCTGCGGGCCGACGGCAGCGTCTACCGGCCCACCTCCCCCTCGGCGCCGCAGACCCCGCTGCCCGTCGACTGCGCCATCCCGCTCGGCGCCGCCGGCTCGGCCCCGAAGGTCCTGACGCTGCCTCAGATGTTCGGCGCCCGGGTCTACTTCGTCCGGGACAGCACGCTCAACTTCTTCCTCAACCCGGGCCCCGCGCTCGTGGAGCCCGCGTTCGCCACGCCCGGCGACTCGAACTACGGCAAGACCTGGTCGTTCTGCGAGTTCACGTTCAACACCCAGCAGCTGTACGCCAACATCAGCTACGTCGACCTGGTCACCGCCCTGCCGATCGGCCTGACCCTGGAGGGCGACGCCACGCACACGGTGGCGCCCCTGCCCGACGGCGCGGTCGACAGGATCGCCTCGGACCTCACGGCACAGGCGGCCAGGGACGGCCAGCCCTGGGACAAGCTGGTGATCCGAGGCGACGGCGGCTCCGTGCTGCGGGTGATCTCCCCGCAGAACCTGATGGCCCCGTACTTCGACCGGCCCGCCGAGATGCCGTTCCGCGACCTCTGGAACAGCTACATCGACGAGGTGTGGGCGAAGTACCGCTCGACCGACCTGAAGATCGACCTCCAGGGCGGCCGGGGCACGCTCACCGGCCGGGTCAGCGGGGACACGCTCACCTTCGCGGGCGGCCACACCTTCGCCAAGCCCACGTCGAAGGACATCTTCACCTGCAACCACGGGCCGTTCACCAACAACCCGGGCGACTCCGACGACAAGAAGGCCCTCCTCGCCCGCCTCGCCGCCGGCTTCAACCGCTCGATCATGCTCACCCACCCGACCCAGCCCAACGGCACGACCACCGCCGACTACTACAAGGGCTCGGCCGTCAACCACTGGTCGCGCGTCGTACACGCCAACTCGCCCATCGGCTACGCCTTCCCGTACGACGACGTACGCCCGGACGGCCAGCCCGACGTCTCGGGCGCAGCCCACGACGGCAACCCACGCCGCTTCACGGTGTCGGTCGGGTCGTAAGCGAGTCTGGAGCGCGGCAACTCATCTGCGGGTGCGTTGCGGCTGGTCACGCAGTTCCCCGGGCCCCGTTTTTGGGGGCGCGGGGAACTGCGCGGGCAACCCACACCGACCCGCACCCCAAAACCCACCCCTCCGCGGAGCGGCTAAGCCGAGCCCCGCCGAACCAGCGTCGTCGGCAGAACAACACTCGACGGCGCCCCCACCAACCCGCCGGAGCCCCCCGCGGCGGAGGTCCGTTCGAGCCCCCGCAACAGCAACCGCGCCATCAGCCGACCCATCTCCTCTATGTCCTGCCGGACCGTCGTGAGCGGTGGGTCGGCCTGCTCGGTGAACGGCAGCATGTCGTCGAAGCCGACCACGGCGACGTCCTCAGGCACCCGCCGCCCCCGCTCCCGCAGAACACGCATGGCGCCCACCGCCGTGAGGTCGTTGGCGGCGAACACCGCGTCCAGGTCGGGGCAGCGGTCCAGGAGTTCCCGCATGGCACGCTCACCGCCCCCCGGGGTGAAGTCGCCCTCCGCGATCAGCTTCGGATCGGCGTCCACCATCACGTCCCGGAAGCCGTCGAGCCGGTCGACCGCCGAGGTCTGGTCGAGGGCGCCGGTGATGTGGCCGATGTGCCGGCGGCCCAGCCCGACGAGATGACGTACGGCCTCGCGGGCGCCGCCCCGGTTGTCGCAGTCGACGTACACCGCGCCACGCGAACCGTCGATCCAGCCGGGCCGCCCGCCGTACACCGTCGGCACACCGTGGATGAGGCCGGGCAGCGGGTCGTCGAGGTGCAGGGAGAAGACGAGCGCGCCGTCGACATGGCCGCCGGCGAGATAGCGGGCCACGCGCGCGTGGTCGGCGCGTCCCTCCGTGAGCAGCAGCACGAGCTGCGAGTCGTGAGCCGTCAGTTCCTTGCTGATGCCCCGGAGCTGAAGCGCGAAGAAGGGGTCGGCGAAGACCTTGGTCTCCGGTTCGGCGATCACCACGGCGACGGCGTCGTGCCGCCGGGTCACGAGGCTGCGCGCGGCCTGGTTGGGCACGTAGCCGAGTTCCTCGACGGCCTGCCTGACCCGCTCGACCAGGGGCTCCCGCACGCCGTCACCGCCGTTGACGACACGCGACACGGTGGCCCGGGACACTCCGGCCCGGGCGGCCACGGCCTCCAGTGTCGGGCGGGGCTCTGTCGACTGCTCGGACACCTCGGGGCTCCTCAGGGCGGCGTTTGCGGATCAGGATAGCCGCCGTACGACACGCCATTGAGAGCGCTCCCTGTTCAAGTGGTCGGATGTGCGTTCCTGGAAAACCGCCTCGCCGACCCGCCGAAGGGTTGCGAGGAACCGCGCGGCCGGCCGCATCGAACCCGCGGACACCGACCGGCCCCTTCGGCGGAGCCGTCAGTGCTCGTGCGGCTCGTGGGGCTCGTACCCCGGGATCGTCCCGTCCGTCTTCTTCACCAGGAACAGGCCCGCCATCCCCATGTCGGAATGGCTCTGGACGTGGCAGTGGTACATCCATGCCCCGGCCCCGACGCCCTCCCCGGCGATGACCTGGAAGCCGAACGAGTCGGCGGGCCCCACGATCTTGTTGTCGATGACCTGGCTCGGGTCGTCGGGGCCGGTCAGGAGCCCGGTGCGGTTGTCCGCCCAGCGATGACCGTGCACATGGAACGTGTGGTAGTACTCGCCGTGCGTGATCATCACGAACTCGACGCGATCGCCCACCGTGGCCTCGAAGTTGGGGCTCTGGTGGCCGGGCTTGTTGTTGATCGTCATGTCGTTGAAGACGATCGTGTGCGTCTTGTCGGGCAGGATGTCGCCCTTGCGGCGGACGATCACAGGACCGTAGAGGCCCTTGCGGAGGCCGACCGTGCCGTGTTCGGTGCCGACCACATGGTCGTGGTAGTGCCAGTAGCCCGCGCTGCCCGCCCGCCAGGTGCCGTCCTTGCGGCGGCCGGGGGCGTGGGTGCGCCAGGTGTACGTACGGGTGTCGCCCGGCTCGACCTGGGACCTGCTCAGCTTCGTGCCGTCGCTGGAGATCTCGTAGTCCACGCCGTGGACGTGCAGACTCGCGGCCACGTCCATCGTGTTCTCGACCTCGATGTGGGCGGTGTCGCCCTCGTTGAGCTCGATCAGCGGGCCGGGGATCGAGGCCTTGCCCTTCTCGAAGCCGTAGCCCATCGATCCGTCGGCGAGTTTCTCGATGTAGAGCTTGAGGTGCTTCACCTCGCCGCCCGCGGGCGCGGTCCGGACCGGACTGTCCGCGGAGGTGGCGTCCTGCGCCGCCACGAGCGACAACGATGTCGCGACCGTGGCCACCGCAGCCCCGCCCAGCACCATCCGCCGGCTGAGGCCGCGTCTGTCCATGTCGTCCGTGGTGCCCATGCCGAACTCCCCCAACTGGGTGCGGAATCAACGGAATTGACGGAATTGAAGGACCGAGTGACAGAGACGAACCCGGGAGACGGTAGTGGCATCGCGTCCGTTTATCCACACTCAGGACAAAGTTCGTTCGATCCCGGTCCTACCTATTGGCGAGTTCCACGAAAAGGTCTAGCTTCCATGGCGCTGTTGCTGTGACGCGAGTGAGCCAAAGGGGCGCGCCTGGGTCGAGAGTGCGAGCGCGCGGAGGCCCGACGAAGGAGGGTCGAGCACGGTCGCGCTCTCGACCCAGGCTGTAGCGCCCCGGCGGCGAACCGAGCCCTAAAGGAAGCAGAGGGGTGGGTGACCACATGCGGTTCACACCGCATCAAAAGCCCTTGACCGTACGAGGGTTGAGCAGAGGTAGACGGAGAGGCTGGGCGGCCGCGCTGGCCGCCGGAGTCGTCACCGCGGGCGTCCTCTCGGGGCCGGCCGCGAGCGCGCGCCAGGCGCCCGACCCGGCGCTGACAACGATGTCGATCAAGTCGCCGCCCGGCGGCGCCAACGTACGTGTGCTGATCTTCCACGGATCCGCGGCGAACGGCGAGGAGTCGCCCGTCGTCAACGCCGGGATCGAGGCGATCGAGGACATCGGTCTGACGGGGCCTGCGGCACAACGGTTCAGCGTGACGGCCACGGACGACGCCTCGGTCTTCACCAACGACACGAAGCTGAGCCGCTTCAACGCCGTCGTCTTCCTGACCGGCGGCGGAGACATCCTCGAACCGGAGCAGGAGTCCGGCCTAGAGGCGTACATGGAGGCGGGCGGCGGTTTCCTCGGCATCCATGACGCGGCCCGCGCCGAGCCCTACTCGGACTGGTTCTCGGGACTCGTCGGCGCCCGTCCGGCGGCCGGCAGCCCAACGGCCGTACAGCGCGCGACCGTTGAGGTCGGTGACCGCCAGCACCCGGCCACCAAGGACCTCCCGCTCCAGTGGAAGCGCCCCGACCAGTGGCTGAACTGGGTCAAGAACCCGTCCGGCGACGTGCACACCGTGGCCCGCGTCCGCGAGTCGACGTACCAGCCGGGCGACAGCAAGAACGGCGCGGACCACCCGGTGTCCTGGTGCCGTGACTACGACGGCGGCCGGTCCTTCTACACCGGCATGGGCGGCACGGTCTCCTCGTACGACGAGACGGACTTCCGCGCCCATCTGCGCGGGGCCCTGAACTGGACGACCCGTATCGCGCAGGCCGACTGCAAGGCCACGATCAACGCCAACTACAAGGCGGAGCGCCTGACCCAGCCCAACCAGCCGGGCCAGAACGACCAGATCGGCGAGCCGCACGGCCTGGTCACCGCGCCCGACGGCCGCGTGTTCTACATCGGCCGGGGCGGCGCCGACTCCTCGCAGCCCGTCGTGACGGACTGGAACAACCCGGACATCGGCAAGGGCAAGGGCGAGATCCACGTCTACGACCCGAAGACCAAGAAGGTCACGCTGGCCGGCGCGCTCACCGTCTTCGGCAACAAGGGCGGCGGCGACGAACTCATCAAGGTCGAAGAGGGCCTGCTGGGCATCGAGTTGGACCCGCGGTTCGAGGAGAACGGCTGGGTGTATCTGCACTACACGCCCCACTCCCGGATCAACCGCGACACCCGGATGGCCGAGCGCTACGTCTCCCGCTTCACCCTCAGCTCGACCACGGGCAAGCTGGACATGGCCAGCGAGAAGGTCCTGCTGAAGTGGCCGGTCCAGATCCACAGCTGCTGCCACTCGGGCGGCGGCATGGCGTGGGACTCGAAGGGCAACCTCTACATCGCGACCGGCGACAACAACTCCAGTGGCTTCAGCAGCGGTTACTCGGGCAACAACCCGCAGCCGAACTACAAGGGCGTCTCCTTCGCCGACGCGCGCCGCACGGCGGGCAACACCAACAACCTCAACGGCAAGATCCTGCGCATCCACCCGGAGCAGGACGGCACGTACACCCTGCCCGAGGGAAACCTCTTCACGGGCAAGGAGACCGCCGAGGGCGGCGGCAAGACGCGCGGCGAGATCTATGTGATGGGTGTCAGGAACCCGGCACGCATCTCCATCGACAAGAAGACCGACACCCTGTACGCGGGCTGGGTCGGCCCGGACGCCTCGGCGCCGTCGACGACCTGGGGTCCGGCGAAGTACGACACGTTCGCCGCGATCACCAAGCCGGGCAATCACGGCTGGCCGTACTGCATGGGCAACAAGCAGCCCTACCGGGACCGCAACCTGCCCGACCCCAACCAGCCGCTCGGCTGGTACAACTGCGACGCGCCGAAGAACGAGTCGCCCAACAACGACGGCCTGGTCAACCTTCCGCCGGTCACCTCGAACACCATCTGGTACTCGCCCCAGGGCGGCGGCCCGGACTTCCCGCGTGACGCCAACGGCATCCCGTCGTACAAGGCGGAGGACCAGAAGTTCCTGCTGCCGTGGCTGAAGGGCGGCGGCCAGGCAGCCATGGACGGGCCGGTCTACCGGTACGACGCCACGACCGCGAGCGACGCCAAGTGGCCCTCGTACTGGGACGGCAAGTGGTTCGTCGGCGACTTCTACGACGCCGACCAGCCGCGGCACGCGGTGCTGCTCGACCCCAAGACGGCCGGGCAGGGCGGCATTCCGGTGCACGCCGAGTCGCTGAAGAAGATCATCCCCATCGGCAACGACGGCATCAAGAACCTCATGGACTGGAAGTTCGGCCCCGACGGCACGCTGTACGTCCTCGACTACGGGCGCGGCTTCTTCACGTCGGACTCCAAGTCCGCGCTGTGGCAGGTGACGTACAAGGGCGGTGGCCCCACGCCTGCCGCCGATCAGCTGGCCAGGGAGGCGCAGTGACAAGCGTGACGGACATGCGAAGGCGAAGAACTGGACGGCTGTGGACGGCACTTGTGGCGTCGCTGCTGATGGTGCTCGGGCTCGCGTCCACCCAGGCGTCCGGCCAGACCGACGGCGCTCCGGCCGGCGCGGCAGCCGCCGCGCAGACACTCACGTGGACGGCCGGCGACGACATCACCAAGTACGCGTCCGCCCCCACCACGGCGGTCGCGGGCCCCACGACGATCGTCTTCGAGAACAGCAAGGCGACCGGCAACACCATGGGAATGCCGCACACGTTGACGTTCGACGTGTCCGACCCGGAGTACCAGAACGACGTACCGCTGAACATCCTGGCCAGCCCGAACGACGACCAGGGCGGCAAGTACACGGCCGAGGTGACACTCACTCCCGGCCGGTACCGCTACTTCTGCACCATCCCCGGCCACGGCCAGATGCAGGGCATCCTCGTGGTCACCGAGGGCACCGGCGAGGACACCACCGCGCCGGAGACCGCGGCGGACGTGAGCGGGACGCAGAACGCGGACGGCGCGTACGTCGGTTCGGCGACCGTGACGCTCAGCGCGACGGACGCCGGTTCGGGTGTGGAACGGATCGAGTACGCGATCGGTGACGCGGGTGCCTGGCAGCCGTACACCACGCCGGTGGTGGTCGATCAGGTCGGCGCCCACAAGGTCCGCTACCGGGCGCTCGACAAGGCCGGGAACATGGCCGCCGAGAAGGCGGAGTCGTTCACGGTGGTCGCCAAGCCGACGGACGACACCACTCCCCCGGAGACGTCGGCCGCCGTGACAGGTGAGCAGAACCCGCAAGGGGAGTACCTCTCCATGGCGACCGTCACGGTGACGGCCTCCGACACCGGTTCCGGCGTCAACACCATCGAGTACGCGATCGGTGACGCGGGCGCCTGGCAGCCGTACACCGCCCCGGTCATGGTCCACGAGGTGGGCACCCACAAGGTGCGCTTCCGGGCCACGGACAAGGCGGGCAACGCGGCGGCCGAGAAGTCCGTCTCCTTCACCGTCGTCGCACCGCCCGAGGAGGACAAGACTCCCCCGGTGACCGGCGTGAGCGTCGACGGCACGAAGAACTCGTCCGGGGCGTACATCAACAACGCCAAGGTGACGGTGACCGCGACGGACGCGCACGGTTCGGGGGTCGAGGCGATCGAGTACTCGCTCGACGGCGGGCCCTACCTCGCCTACACCGCTCCCGTGGTGGTCGACCGCGTGGGCGCGCACACCGTGGCGTACCGCGCGCGTGACAAGGCGGGCAACACCTCCGACGCCCGGTCCGTGAGCTTCACGGTCGCCCCGGGCGGCGGTGTGCCGGCGCCCAACTGTGCCGAGTACGACGAGCGGTTGACGGTCATCGTCGGCACGATCGACTCGGGCGTGCCGAACCGGATCACCAACAGCCGTTGCCGCATCAACGAGTTGATCGAGGACGAGAAGGAGTGGACGTCCCACGCGCTGTTCCTCAAGCACGTGACGACGGTCCTGGACGCCCTCCTGAAGGAAGGTGTCGTCGTCCAGCGCGAGTACAACCTGATCAACAAGGCGGCCAAGCAGTCGGGCATCGGCAAGCCCGGCCAGACCGAGGGCTACCGGACGATCCTCGACGGTACGCCGGCGTCGTTCGCCAAGTGGCAGCACGTGGGCGGCGGTTCGTTCGGCCTGAACGCCGACGGGACCATCACCTCGGGCACGACGAGGGCCGGGCTCGGCATGCTGTGGTTCCCCGAGCGCAAGTACGGGGACTTCTCGCTGAAGCTCCAGTGGCGTGACGACGCGCCGGGCACGGGCAACGCCAACTCCGGTGTGTTCGTGCGGTTCCCGGGAGTCCACAACCACCCCGAGGAGTCCCGGCCCGAGTGGGTCGCCATCAAGTACGGGCACGAGATCCAGGCGTTCGACAGCCCAACCGGCGACATGTACAAGAGCGGTTCGATCTACGGCTTCGACCGCGTGGGTCTGGCCGGGGCCGGTGTCACCCAGAAGGGCACCTGGAACGACTACGAGATCCGTGTGGTGGACCAGCACTACTCGATCTACCGCAACGGTGTGCTGATCAACGAGTTCGACAACACCGGTGGCCAGGACTTCACCCCGCCGCGCTCGGACGACCCGGGCACGGACGGGCGACGGTTCGCCTCCGGCTATCTCGGACTGCAGGTGCACGGCACGACGGATGTCGTCTCGTACCGGGACATCAGGATCAAGGAGCTGTGATCAAGGAGTTGTGATCCAGACGCTGTGATCAAGGAGTTGTAGGGCCGTTCTCCTTCTTGTCCCTGGCCCTGCTCGGCTGTACCCGCTTGGGCTCACCCGGCATCTTCGGGTACTCGGGCGGGTACGGCAGGTCGCCCAGGCCGTGGTCGTGTTCGTCACGGCTGGCGAGTTCGAGCAGGGCTTCGAGTGAGTAGGCATGCTCGTCCATGTCCGCGTGCACATCGCCGAGTCGGGCGAAGCGCGCGGGCATGGTCGCGAGGTCGAAGTCACGGGGTACGGCGTCGGGGACCTCGTCCCAGGTGAGGGGCGCCGAGACCGGGGCGTGCGGGCGGGGGCGTACGGAGTAGGCGGAGGCGATGGTGCGGTCACGGGCCGTCTGGTTGTAGTCGACGAAGATCTTCTCGCCCCGTTCCTCCTTCCACCAGGCCGTGGTCACCTGCTCCGGCATCCGCCGCTCCAGCTCACGCCCGACGGCGATCGCGGCCCGGCGGACCTGGGTGAAGGTCCAGCGCGGCTCGATCGGCACGAAGACGTGCAGACCGCGGCCTCCGGATGTCTTGGGAAAGCCACGCAGATCCCCGTACTCGTGGAGCACTTCGCGCAGTTCGTGGGCGGCGCGGACGGCGTCGGCGTAGTCGGTACCCGGCTGAGGGTCGAGGTCGATGCGCAGTTCGTCGGGGCTGTCGACGTCATCACGGCGTACGGGCCAGGGGTGAAAGGTCAGCGTGCCGTACTGGGCGGCCCACAGGACGGCGGCGGCCTCCGTCGGACACATCTCGTCCGCGCTGCGTCCGCTGGGAAAGGTGATGTGCGCGGTGGGGATCCAGTCGGGCATGTTCTTCGGCGCCCGCTTCTGGAAGAACGATTCCCCGGTCACGCCGTCCGGGTAGCGCTCCAGGGTCGTGGGCCGGTTCCGCAGCGCGCGCAGAATGCCCGGGCCGACGGCGATGTAGTACTCGGCGAGGTCCCGCTTGGTGAACCCGCGCTCCGGAAAGAAGACCTTGTCCGGACTGGACAGCCGTACCGTCCGCCCGGCCACCTCCAGCTGCACCGCGTCTGCCATGCGAGCCACGGTAGGCGCACCGGGCGCGCCTCGCATATTCGGGTGCATGCCCCTACACCGGGCGAATCGTCTCCGGTCCGCGCAGAATCAGAACATGGATCTACCGGTGATGCCCCCCGTGAAACCCATGCTCGCCAAGTCCGTGGCCAGGATTCCTCCGGACATGCACTACGAGGCGAAGTGGGACGGGTTCCGGGCGATCGTTTTCCGGGACGGGGACGAGGTCGAGATCGGGAGTCGTTCGACGAAGTCGCTGGTCAGATACTTTCCCGAGTTGGTGGAGGCGCTGCGGGAGCGGTTGCCGGAGCGTTGTGTGGTCGACGGTGAGATCGTGATCGCGCGCGACGGGCGGCTCGACTTCGACGCGCTCACCGAGCGCATCCACCCGGCGGCCTCCCGGGTGAAGACGCTCTCCGAGCGGAATCCGGCGTCGTTCGTGGCGTTCGATCTGCTCGCGCTCGCCGACGAGTCGCTACTGGACGTGCCGCTGAGCGACCGGCGGGCGCTGCTGGTGGCGGCGCTGTCCGGCGCCACGGCTCCGGTGCATGTGGCACCGGCGACGACGGACATCGAGGTGGCGCAGCGGTGGTTCGAGCAGTACGAGGGCGCGGGCCTCGACGGGGTCGTCGCCAAGCCGCTCGCGCTGCGCTACGGGCGGGACGAGCGCCTGATGTACAAGATCAAGCACGAGCGGACGGCTGACGTGGTGGTCGCGGGCTACCGGCTCCACAAGAGCGGGCCGGTCGTCGGTTCGCTGTTGCTCGGTCTGTACGACGCCGGGGGGACGTTGCAGCACGTGGGGGTGTGCGCGGCCTTCACCATGAAGAGGCGTGAGGAGCTGATCGCGGAGCTTGAGCCGCTTCGGATGGAGTCGGCCGCCGGGCATCCGTGGGCGGCCTGGACGGAGGGGGAGGCGCACGAGTCGGCGCGGATGCCGGGCGCCCCCAGCCGGTGGACGGGCAAGAAGGACCTCTCCTGGCTCCCGCTGCGGCCGGAGCTGGTGTGCGAGGTGGCGTACGAGCACATGGAGAACGGCGAGCGCTTCCGGCACACGGCCCGTTTCCGCCGGTGGCGCCCGGACCGTACGCCCGAGAGCTGCACCTACGCCCAGTTGGAGGAGCCGGTCGGCTACGACCTGGCGGACATCCTGGGACCGCGGGACTGACCGGCGCCGACCGGACGGCCGACCGGATGGCAGTGGACGGCAGTGGACGGCAGTGGACGGGGCGTATGTGGGTACCCGGGTAGTCCCCGCCGGGCCCCTCCACATGTATCGATCGGTCATCAACTTGCGCTGATCGGCCGATCGGCGCGCGCAATCAGAACCGAGCGGGTAAGGCCATCAATGAACTTATAAGCACACAATCATCAATACGAGAATTGGTGGCAACGGTGGGCATGGGACGGATGGCGCTCAGGCGGCGCCGCACGATGACGGCGGCACTGCTGGCTGCCACGGTGGCCGCCGCCCTGGCGTCGGGCTGTACGACAGCCGGGAACCGGCTCGACGACGGGCGCGGGGACGTCCCCGACAGCACGGACAGCGGCAGCCCGGAGAGCGTGGCGCCCCGCGCTCCCTCACCGCTCGCAGTGAAGATCGACAACGTCCCCGCCGCCCGGCCGCAGACGGGCCTGGACGCCGCGGACATCGTGTACGCGGAGCAGGTGGAGGGCGGTCTCAGCCGGCTGATGGCGGTGTACGCGACGAAGCTGCCGAAGGCCATCGGCCCGGTGCGCAGCGCCCGCGAGTCCGATCTGGAGCTGCTGCGCCAGTTCAACGAGCCGACGCTGGCCTTCTCGGGCGCGCAGGGCAAGCTGATGCCGCTGATCGACAGGGCGCCGCTGCGCGCGGTGTCCCCGGAGGACGACGGGAAGGTGTACTACCGGGGGTCGGACAAGCCCACGCCGCACAACCTCTATCTGCGCCCCGAGCGGCTCCTGAAGTCCGTGCCCGGAGCGGACGCGCTGACGACGGGGTTCAAGTACGGGGCCGCGCCCGCGGGCGGGAAGGCCGAGAGCACGCGTACGGTCCGCTTCCCGGCGGCCCGTTTCACCTTCGACTGGGCGCAGGACCGGCAGCGCTGGCTGGTGTCGATGGACGGCAGTCCGACGGTCACGACGGACGGCAAGCGGGTGGCGGCCTCGACGGTCGTCGTGCAGTACGTGAACGTCCGGAAGTCCTCGTTCCGCGATTTCCTGGGCAACAACACCCCGTACACGAACACCGTGGGCACGGGGACGGCGAAGGTCCTGCGTGACGGCAAGGTCTTCGACGCCGGCTGGAAGCGCCCGGCGGCCGAGGACGGCACGGAGTTCACGACCACGGACGGCAGCCCCATGAACTTCGCGGAGGGCCAGGTCTGGGTGGTGTTCGCGAAGGCCTGACCAGCGAAGTCCTGAGCCTCAGCAGCCTCAGCTCTGCGTGACGAGGGGAGCCACCGGGGCGCCTGGGTTGCGCAGGCCCTCCGCCGCGTCCGACACCCGCTGGAGCAGATCGAAGAAGACGGTCTGCTCCTCGCCGGAGAGCGGTGCCAGGAAGACCTGGTTCATCCGCGCCGTCCGTACCGTCAGCTTCCGGTGGACGCGCACGCCCTCGTCGGTGAGGCGGAGCAGGAAGCGCCGGCCGTCCTGCGGATCGCGGACCTTGTCCAGGAGTCCGCGCCGGCCGAGGCGGCTGATGACCTCGGCGATGGTGGACCGGTCGAGCCCGACCCGCTCCCCCACCGAGCGCTGGTCGAGCCCCGGTTCGGCGACGAGTGCGTTCAGGACCGCGAACTGGGGTGAGGTGATCTCCTCGGAGACCATCGTGTTCCAGAGCAGGTAGTGCGCCTGCTGCAGCCGCCGGGCCAGGTGCCCGGGGTGGGCGGAGAGATCCACCGCGGTCATGTGCCCTCCTTGTTCGTTGGTGCACTGAACGATACCGGGCAGCCGCTCTCCTTGTCTCGCCGTACGACGAGACTCTGAGCTGCGGATTCCCTGGGGGTCTTGACGGTCAGGGGTTCGAATGGCAGCGTGTTTGAAACCTCGAAGAAATACTCAGTGCCCTGATTAATCGGGCCGCTGACGCTCGGCAGAGATGAGGCTTCGCAGATGGACAAGGTGGTCGCCACAGCCGCCGAGGCAGTGGCCGATGTGCCCGACGGCGCGACCCTGGCGGTCGGCGGTTTCGGGCTCAGCGGTGTGCCGAACGTGCTGATCGAGGCGCTGTACGAGCGCGGGGTCTCCGGCCTGGGCGTGGTCTCGAACAACTGCGGGGCGATGGAGTCCGGGCTGGCGGTACTGCTGGCGGCGGGCCGCATCGCCCGGGTCACCGGCTCCTACATCGGGGCGAACAAGGAGTTCGCGCGGCAGTACCTCGGCGGGGAGCTGGAGGTCGAGATGATCCCGCAGGGCACGCTGGCCGAGCGGCTGCGGGCCGGCGGCGCCGGGATTCCGGCGTTCTACACGCCGGCCGGGGTGGGTACGCAGGTCGCGGACGGCGGGCTGCCCTGGCGCTACGACGGCAGCGGCGGGGTGGCGCTTGCCTCGCCGCCGAAGGAGGTGCGGGAGTTCGACGGCACTGAGTATGTGCTGGAGCATGGGATCCGTACCGACTTCGCGCTGGTGAGGGCGGCGAAGGGCGACCGGCACGGGAACCTCGTCTTCAACAAGTCGACCCGCAACTTCAACCCGCTGGCCGCGATGGCCGGGCGGTTGACGATCGCCGAGGTGGAGGAGCTGGTGGAGCCGGGCGAGATCGACCCGGACGCCGTGCATCTGCCGGGCATCTTCGTGCAGCGGGTTCTCGCGCTTTCGCCCGAGCAGGCGAACTCCAAGCTGATCGAGAAGCGGACGACCTCGGCGCCCGCCGCAGAGGGAACGGTGAGTGCGTGATGGCCTGGAGCAGGGAAGAGATGGCCGCCCGCGCGGCGCGTGAGCTTCACGACGGCCAGTACGTGAATCTCGGCATCGGTCTGCCGACGCTGATCCCCAACTACCTCCCGCCGGGCGTGGAGGTGATCCTGGAGTCGGAGAACGGGATCCTGGGCACCGGCCCGTACCCGACCGAGGACCAGGTGGACCCGGACCTGATCAACGCGGGCAAGGAGACCGTCACGGTCCTGCCCGGCGCCTCCTACTTCGACTCGTCGCTCTCGTTCGGGATGATCCGCGGCGGGCACATCGACGTCGCCGTGCTGGGCGCCATGCAGGTGTCCGCGGGCGGGGACCTGGCGAACTGGGCCATCCCCGGCAAGATGATCACCGGGATCGGCGGCGCGATGGACCTCGTGCACGGCGCCCGTACGGTGATCGTGGTGATGACGCACACCGCCAAGGACGGCTCGCCGAAGATCCTTCAGGAGTGCGCGCTGCCGCTGACCGGCAAGGCGTGCGTCAACCGGGTCATCACCGACCTCGGCGTCCTGGACGTCACCGACGAGGGGCTCGTGCTCGTCGAGACCGCCCCCGGCGTCACCGTCGCGGAGATCGTCGCCAAGACCGCCGCGAAGGTCCGTATCGCAGACGAGCTCATCGAGGAGATCCAGTCGTGAAGGACGTCTACATCGTCGACGCGGTCCGCACCCCGTTCGGCAAGTACAGCGGGTCCCTGGCATCCGTGCGCCCGGACGACCTGGCCGCCCACGCCATCCGTGAACTCCTCGCCCGTACGCCGGAGTTGGACCCGTCCCGGATCGAGGACGTGTACTTCGGCAACGCGAACGGTGCCGGTGAGGAGAACCGCAATGTCGCCCGCATGGCCGGACTGCTGGCCGGGCTGCCGACCTCCGTGCCCGGCGTGACGGTCAACCGGCTGTGCGCCTCCGGCCTCGAAGCGGTCATCCAGGCCGCCCGCGCCATCGCGGTCGGGGACGCGTCGGTCGCCCTGGCCGGCGGCGTGGAGTCGATGACCCGCGCCCCCTATGTGCTGCCCAAGAACGACAAGCCCTTCCCCGCCGGGCACACCGAGATGTACTCCACCACCCTGGGCTGGCGGATGGTCAACCCGAGGATGGACCCGCAGTGGACCATCCCGCTGGGCGAGTCCGCCGAACTCATCGCCGACAAGCACAAGATCAGCCGCGAGCAGCAGGACGAGTACGCGCTCGGCAGCCACCAGAAGGCCGCCCGGGCGCAGGCGGACGGACTGTTCGACGCCGAACTCGCGCCGGTGCCGGTCCCCCAGCGCAAGGGCGACCCACTGGTCTTCGGCGCCGACGAATGCGTACGGGCCTCGACCTCGCTGGACGCGATGGCCAAGCTCAAGCCGTCCTTCCGCAAGGAGAACGGCACGGTCACCGCGGGGAACGCGTCGCCCTTGAACGACGGCGCCGCCGCCCTGCTCCTGGTCGACGAGGAGGGCCTGCGCGCCATCGGCCGCGATCCCCTCGCCCGCGTCTCGGCGACCGGTGTCTCCGCGCTCGACCCGGACTACTTCGGGCTCGCCCCCGTCGAGGCCGTCAACCGTGCACTCGCCAAGGCGGGCAAGCGATTTGACGATCTGTCAACTCTCGAACTGAACGAGGCGTTCGCCGCGCAGGTCCTGGGCTGTGTCGCCGAATGGCCCGAGTTCGACCCGGCGGTCCTCAACCCGCAGGGCGGTGCCATCGCGCTCGGCCACCCGCTGGGCGCGTCCGGCGCCCGGCTCGCCGGGACCGTGGCGCACCAGCTCGCCCGCAAGGGCACCGGGGTCGGCGTCGCCACCCTCTGCATCGGCGTCGGCCAGGGCCTCGCCCTCGTACTGGAGCGTTAGGAACTCTCATGGCTCTCACCCAGTCGGACATCGACACCGAGATCAAGGATCTCCAGGACGCCTACGACAAGGCGGTCGCCGGCGGCGCCCCGGTCCTGCACCACCCGCGGCGCGACTACGCCCCGTACCGCAGCTCGCTCCTGCGGCACCCCAAGCAGCCGCTGGTCGCCGTGAGCGGGGGCGACCCGGAGGCGGTCGAGCTGTCGGGGCCGGTGTTCGGGGTCACCGACATCACCGAGCACGACAGCGATCTGACCCTCCAGCACCGCGGCGAGCCGATCGGTGAGCGCATGACCGTGTCGGGCCGGCTGCTCGACCGCGAGGGCCGTCCCGTGCGCGGCCAGCTCGTCGAGATCTGGCAGGCCAACGCCGCCGGCCGCTACGCCCATCTGCGCGAGCAGCACCCGGCGCCGCACGACCCCAACTTCACCGGTGTGGGGCGGACCCTGACGGACGATCAGGGCCGGTACTCGTTCACCACGATCAAGCCGGGCCCGTACCCGTGGGGCAACCACACCAACGCGTGGCGGCCCGCGCACATCCACTTCTCCGTGTTCGGCACGGCGTTCACCCAGCGGCTCGTGACGCAGATGTACTTCCCGAGCGACCCGCTGTTCCGGTACGACCCGATCCTCCAGTCCGTGACGGACGAGGCGGCCCGGAACCGGCTGATCGCCACCTACGACCACGACCTCTCGCGGCCCGAGTTCTCGATGGGCTACGCCTGGGACATCGTCCTCGACGGTCCCTCCGCCACCTGGATCGAAGAAGGCCGTTGACCATGACCGAGACGACCGGGCGCCTGCTCCCCACCCCGTCCCACACCATCGGCCCGTTCTACGGGCACGCGCTCCCCTTCCCGGGCGGCGCCGAGGTGGCGCCGCAGGGCCACTCCGACGCGATCACCCTGCACGGGTACGTGTTCGACGGCGCGGGCACGCCGATCCCCGACGCCCTGCTGGACTTCTGGCAGGCGGCGCCCGACGGCTCGCTGAAGGGCGCGCCCGGATCGATGCGCCGTGACCCGTCGACGGGCGGGTTCGTGGGCCGCAACGGCGTCGACTTCACGGGCTACGGGCGGGTCCCCACGGACGCCGACGGGCACTACGCGCTCCACACGCTGCCGCCGGGCAACACCGGGTTGCCGTACATCAGCGTGTGCGTGTTCGCGCGCGGTCTGACGCACCACCTCTTCACCCGCGCGTACCTCGCCGACGGCGCTGACCCGCTGCTCGACTCGCTGCCGGCCGAGCGGCGCGCCACGCTGGTCGCGGCCGAGGGCGCGAACCGGACGTACCGTTTCGACATCCGCCTTCAGGGCGAAGGCGAAACGGTCTTCCTGGAGTTCCAGTGACAGCTGCCGCCCCTGCCGATCCCGGCGATCCCACTGGTTCGGGCGATCCCGTCGGTCCCGGTGATCCCGTCGGTTCCAGCGATCCCGGCGGTCCTCCCGGCTCGGACGTCGGCCTGCTCGCGCCCGGCCGTGCGGGCTCGCCCGCCGAGTCCGCTACCGGGGACCGCGCCTTCCTTCAGGCGCTGCTCGACGCGGAGGCGGCACTCACCCGCGCGCAGGCCTCGCTCGGCCTCGCCCCGGCGGAGGCCGCCGACGCGGTCACCGCGGCGGCCGACGCGGCGCGCTTCGACGTCCGCGATCTGGCGCTCCGCGCGCGGGGCGGCGGCAACCCGGTAATCCCGCTGGTCGCGGACCTGACTGCGGTGGTCGAGGCCGTCGACACCGAGTACGCCCCCTACGTCCACCGGGGCGCGACCAGCCAGGACGTCATGGACACGGCCGCCATGCTGCTCGCCGCCCGGACGCTGGACCTGGTCCTGGCGGACCTCGCCCGTACGGAGCGTGCGCTGGCGCGGCTCGCGCGCGAGCACCGGGACACGGTCATGCCGGGACGCACCCTCACCCAGCACGCCGTACCGACCACCTTCGGGCTGAAGGCGGCCGGCTGGCGGTCGCTGGTGCTGGACGCCAGGGACCGCGTGCAGGCCGTACGGGACGGGCTCCCGGCCCAACTCGGCGGCGCGGCGGGCACATTGGCGGCCTTCACCGCGTACGGCACCCCGGACACGGCTGCCCTCGTCGAGGCGTACGCCCGTGAACTGGGCCTCGCCGCACCGCTGTTGCCCTGGCACACCCTGCGCACGCCCGTCGCCGACCTGGCGGGAGCCCTCGCGTTCACCGCGGGCGCCCTCGGCAAGGCGGCCACGGACGTGCTCACCCTCGCCCGTACGGAGATCCGTGAGCTGAGCGAGGGCACGGGCGGCGGCTCCTCCGCCATGCCGCACAAGGCGAACCCGGTGCGCTCCACCCTCGTCGCCGCGGCGGCCCGCCGGGCGCCGCAGCTCGCCGCGACGCTGTACGGGTCCCTGGCCGCCGAGGACGAACGGCCCGCCGGTGCCTGGCACGCCGAGTGGGAGCCCCTGCGTGACCTGCTGCGGCTGGTCGGCGGGGCCGCGCGTGACACGGCCGAGCTGACCGAGGGGCTGCGGGTCCACGTGGACGCGATGCGCGCCCATCTGGACCTCACCCACGGCCTGATCGTCTCCGAGCGGCTGTCCGCCGAACTCGCGCCGGTACTCGGGCGGGCCCGCGCCAAGGAACTGCTCACCCGGGCGGCGCGACGGGCCACCACCGAGAACCGCACGCTCGTGGACCTCCTCGCCGAAGAGCCCGAGTTGAAGGAACCCGCGTTGAAGGGCCTCGACCTTGCGGCCCTCACCGACCCCACCCAGTACACCGGTTCCGCCGGAGCCCTCACCGACCGTGCCCTGGAGCGAAGTTGAGCACCCGACAGTCCCTTTCCGACGGCAAGTCGCTCCACCACCGCGCCGAGGGTCCCGTAACCGCTCCCCCGCTTCTCCTCGGTCCGTCCCTCGGCACGTCGACGGCCCTGTGGGACAAGGTCGCGCCCGAACTGTCCGTCACCCACCGGGTCGTGCGCTGGGACCTGCCGGGCCACGGCGACTCCCCCGCCGGACTGATCGGCCCCGGCGCGACCATCGCCGACCTCGCCGCACTGGTGCTCGCGCTAGCCGACTCGCTCGGCCTCGACCGGTTCTCGTACGCCGGTGTCTCGCTGGGCGGCGCGGTGGGGCTGCATCTCGCCGTCCATCACCCCGAGCGGATCGAGCGGCTCGCGGTGATCTGCTCCTCCGCCCACTTCAACGGCTCCAAGCCGTGGGAGGAGCGGGCCGCGCTGGTGCGCGCCGAGGGGCTGGCCGGGCTCGCGGAGGGGGCCGACGCGCGTTGGTTCACACCGGGTTTCACCGTTCCGGAGCTGGTCGAGGACCACCGGACGGCGGATCCGGACGCGTACGCCGCCTGCTGTGACGCGCTCGCGGCCTTCGACATCCGGGAGCGGCTGGCGGAGATCGGCGCGCCGACGCTGCTCGTCGCCGGGCGCGAGGATCCCGCGACGCCGCCCGCGCATCTGCGCGAGATCGCCGACGCGGTACCCGGTGCCGCGCTCGTCGAGATCCCGGGGGCCTCGCACCTGGCGCCCGCGCAGTGCCCGGAGGCCGTACTCACCGCGCTGCGCGCGCACTTCGACGGCGGCGCCAAGCGGGGCATGGAGGTACGCCGCCAGGTGCTCGGCGACACACACGTCGACCGTGCGCAGGCCCGGCAGTCGGAGTTCACGGCGCGATTCCAGGACTTCATCTCGCGATACGCGTGGGGCGAGATCTGGACCGATCCGACGCTCGCGCGCCGCGAGCGCAGCATGATCACACTGACCGCGCTGGTGGCGCACGGCCACTACGACGAGCTGGCGATGCACATCCGCGCCGCCCGCCGCAACGGGCTCACCCCGGAGGAGATCGGCGCGGTGCTGCTGCAGACCGCCGTGTACTGCGGGGTCCCGGCGGCCAACTCGGCGTTCGCCGTGGCCCAGCGGGTGCTCGCCGAGGAGGACGAGGCGGCCGGCTGACGTGCCGGCCGTCGGACGGTGCCCCTCTTGGTCGTACGCTCAGCAGCACCTCGTACGGACCGTGCCGCCGTGCCTAGGGTGAGGGCATGCCCACTGTTCTGATCACCGGTGCCACCTCCGGACTCGGCCGGTACGTGGCCTTCGAGCTCGCCCGTTCCGGTTTCGTCGTCCTCGCCCACGGCCGTGATCCGGGGCGTACCGAACGGCTGGTCGCGGAGCTGCGTACGGAGGGCGAGGCCCACGGGTTCGTGGCGGACCTGGCGTCGCTGGCGCAGGTGCGTGAGCTGGGCTCGCGGGTCGCGGCGGCGCACCCCCGGCTCGATGTCCTGATCAACAACGCAGGGGTGGGCTTCGGGATCCCCGGGGCAGGCCGGGAGGAGAGCGTCGACGGTCACGAGCTGCGGCTCGCGGTCAACTACCTCGCGCCGGTCGCCCTGACCCGTACCCTTCTTCCGGTGCTGCGCGCGAGCGCCCCGTCCCGCATCGTCAACGTCGGCTCGGCGGGCCAACAGCCGCTGGACTTCGACGACTTCGGGACGGCACGGGACTACGACGGGGTGACGGCGTACCGCCGCAGCAAACTCGCCCTGGCCGCCCACACGTTCGCCCTCGCCGAGGAACTCGCGGGCACCGGCGTCTCCGTCAACGTGCTGCACCCCGCCACCTTCATCGACACCGCGATGGTCCGCGAGGCCGGCGTCGAGCCGCTGTCCACGATCTCCGACGGCGCGGCGGGGGTACTGGCCCTCACCACCACGGAGTCGGGGCAGGCCGGCACCGGCCAGTACTTCGACGGTACGAGTCCCTCGCGGGCCCACGCGGAGGCGTACGACCGGGACATGTGGAAGCGCCTGGAGGCGGCGACGGACCGGCTGCTCGGAACCTGAAGGTGCCGGGCCACCGCCCCGTCCGCCCCCAGGTCACCGGGGACGGGGCACCAGACCCGAGTGCAGTGCCAATGCCTCCCGGGCCTTCGTCACCAGGCCGTCCGCGCCGCAGGTCCGCGCCAGTGCCAGACCGCGGGTCAGCTCCGTGACGGAGTGGGACGCGATGCCGTACTCGACGCGGGCCGCCGCATGCTCGTAGGCACAGGGTGAAGCCTCCAGGTACGCGACCGCCTGGGCGAGCAGCGTGACCGAGCGTCGGCCGGTCTCCAGAGCCGCGGCGCACCGCAGGGCCTCTCCTATCGCGCTGTCCGTGCCGAAGCGTTCGGCCTGGATGCGGGCGTCGGCCGCCACCTCGGCGGCACGCCGCGGGTCGGCGACAGCGAGGGTGCGGGCCAGATCTCCGGCCCAGGGCGCCATCACCGTGTTGTGGCCGCCGCGGGCCACGGACCTCTTCTCCGCGGTCTCCAGCTCGTTCACGCCCTCCTCGACGCGGCCGGTGGCGATCAGCAGGCGGCCCCTTATCGAGTGGGTGTCCGGCAGGACGGTCGTGGACGGGTGGGGCGGTTCGAAGGAGTACCGCTCGGCGATCTCCTCGGCCGCGCCCACATGGCCGCGGGCGAGCAGCGTGTCGATGAGCATGCACGCCGCCGACCAGTGCATGGGCAGACCCTGGCCCACCCGGTCCGCGAGCCGCAGTGCCTCGCGCAGGGACTCCTCCGCGTCCACGAGGCGGCCCCGTCTGCGGAGCACGTATCCGCCGAAGGCGTGCGCGACGGCCAGATGACCGCCGCTCCACCCGGCGTGCTCGTACGTCCGCTGGGCCTCCGTGAAGAGGCTCTCGGCGCGGTCGAGGCGGTCCGCGAACGCGTAGGAGATGCCGAGCATCATCAGGAGCTCGAAGCTCCACTCGGTGTCGGTCCACCCGAGGCCCGGCGCGAGGCGGCCGTTGACGAGGGCTCGGTCACAGTGCTCGACGACCTCCTCCGCGTTCTCCCCGCGGGTCATCCCGTCGAAGGCGCGCAGGATGAGCAGGGCGCGCTCGGAGTTGTCGCGGCCGGTGAGCGGCTTGACGAGCTCGGCGAGGCGGCGGGAGCGGCCGGGCGCGTCCTCCTCGGCGACGTGGACGCCCTCCCACATGTAGTGCACGGCCTGCAGGCGCATACGGGCGGGGCCGGGCTGGAGCCGGTCGGCCTCCGCGTCGACCGCGGCGACGGCCTCCTCCGGCTGGTCGTTGTGGATGAGTGCGGAGGAGAGCCGGCAGACCGCGTCGACCCGCAGTTCCTCCTCCAGGCCGTGCAGCGTGAGTGCCTGCCGCAGATGCCCGATCGTCGTCGCGGGCGAGGTGAGGAGCGTGGCGCAGCCCAACTCGTAGAGCACGCGCGCGTGGACCTCAGGAAGCGGCGGTTCCAGCAGGGCGCGCTCCAGACAGCGGCGGGCCGCGTCCGGGGCCCCGACGGCGAGGTGCTCACGGGCGGCCTCGCGCATCTGCTCGACGAGTTCGGGGTCGTCGTCCGGATGTACTTCGAGGAGGTGGCGGGAGGCCGCGGCGGCGCCGAGGCCCGACGCGGTGACGACCGAGGCGGCCACCCCGTGCATCGCGGTGCGCAGCGCGTCCGGGATCGAGCGGTAGACGGCGGTGGCGATGAGCGGGTGGACGAACTCCAGGTCCCCGTCCTGGACTTGACCGGTCGTCTGGTCGGCCTCGGTGAGGATGCGCGCCGCGCCGAGGAGCGCCGCACAGCGCTCCGCCTCGTCCCGCGGCATTCCGGCGAGCTCGGCCGCCAGTTCCAGGGAGATCTGCGTGCCGAGGATGGCCGCCGCCCAGGCGAACCGGGTGGCGTCCACGCCGAGCCCTTCGAGCCTGTCGACGAGTCCCCGGCCGCGCGCCGAGCGGTTCAGCGCGCGTAGTTCGGAGGCCGACTCCTCGACCGGTTCGAAGTCGCTGTCCTGGACCTTGGCGAGGAGCTCCACGGTCTCGTACGGGTTGCCGCCGGTGACGGCCCAGACCTCACGGCAGAACGGGACGTCGGCGTGCTCGCCGAGCGTGGCGCGGGTGAGTCCCGCCGTGGCGTCCGGGGTCAGCGCGCGCAGGGAGGGCATCGCGCCGGCCAGGGCGCCGATGGCGTCGAGGTGGCGGGCGCTGTCGCCGGTGGCGTCGCCCGGGCGGCGGGCGACCAGGACGAGGACGGGCAGGTCGTCGAGGCGCTCCGCGAAGGCGGCGAGCCAGTGCAGGCTCTCCTGGTCGGCCCAGTGCGCGTCGTCGACGAGCAGCACCAGCGGCCACTCGCGTCGGGCGAGCCTGCGCACGGCCGCGACCAGTCCGTCGCACACGCCCTGCGGGTCGGCCTGGCGGTCGCCCGATTCGGCGATCCCGAGGGCGGGTCCCGCGATGTCGTACCAGTCGCCGAAGTACTCACGCGCCTCGTCGGGCATCAACGCCACGAGCGCCGGCTGCAGCAACTGCCGTACGACGTTGAAGGGAACGGACGTGATGGTCTCGCCACCGCGTGCCGACCACACCGTGCATTTGCGTGTCTCCGCGATCCGGCGCGACTCGGCGAGCAGCGCGGTCTTGCCGATGCCCGCCTCTCCGGTGAAGACCAGAAGGCTGCCCGAGGCCGAACCCGCGCACAGCGCGTCGACTGCCTCCGCGACCGCGGCGAGTTCCGCGTCGCGCTCCCAGAGGGGTGCCGAGGCGGCCGTTCCCGGCCGTGCCTCCGTCATCCCGCTACCTCCCCAGGTCGCCCAAACGACGTACAGACCTTGAGCCTAGCCCTCCGGAAGACACGATGGAGCCTGGTCGGGACACCTGCTGACACAACGAGTGACGCCGACGGCCCGAAGATGACCGACGACACCGCCGACCGGCCCGGGTGAAAGTTATTGACAGTCAAAAGCCGTGAACTGAAACTAACTTTCCAACATCGTCAGGGCGGCGGGAGGAACGGCATGGGCGCTCCGGTGCACGGCTCCGGCCTGCGGACCGACCGGCCTGAGCGCTCCCGCAGAGCGCTGGTCGCGGGGTCCGTGGGCAACTTCATCGAGTGGTACGAGTTCGGTGTCTACGGCTACTTCGCGACGGTCATCGCGGCCCGGTTCTTCACGCCGGAGGGCGGCAGCGAGGTCGAGGCACTGGTCAAGACATACGCGTCCTTCGCGCTCGCGTTCTTCTTCCGGCCCGTCGGCGCCGCGCTGTTCGGGCGGCTCGGCGACCGCGTCGGACGCCGGCCCGTACTCATCATGGTCATCGTCCTGATGACGGCCGCGACGACCTTGATCGGCGTGCTGCCCACGTACGACACGGTGGGTGCCCTCGCGCCCTGGCTGCTGACCTTTCTGAGGGTCCTTCAGGGGCTGTCCGCGGGCGGGGAGTTCGGGGGTGCGGTGTCGGTGATGACGGAGTTCGCGCCACCGGGCAGGCGGGGCCTGTACGGGTCGTGGCAGTCGTTCACGGTGGCGCTGGGGCTGTTGGGCGGGGCGGGAGTGGCCGCGCTGCTGGCGACCGTGCTCAGCGAGGGGCAACTGGGCGACTGGGGCTGGCGGTTGCCGTTCCTGCTGACGCTGCCGATGGGGCTCGGAGCGCTGTGGCTGCGCCTGCGGCTCGACGAGACCCCGTCCTTCGAGTCGCTCCGGGAGGAGCCCCTGCCGGAACGGCCACCGGGGCGTGAGGTGGCGAAGGCGATCGCGCTGGGCGCGGGGCGCATCATGGGCTGGGCGGCGGCCGGTTACACGTTCCTCGTCGTGCTCCCCTCATATCTGCAGAGTTCACTGAACGCCACGTTCCAGCAGGCCCTGGTCGCAACTGTCCTCGCCAACCTGGGCTTCGCGGCCACGATCATCCCTGCGGGCCTGCTCAGCGACCGGATCGGCCGACGGCCGGTGATGCTGACGGGCGCGCTGCTGGTCACCGTCCTCGCGGTCCCGCTGCTCAACCTCCTTCAGAACACGGGCACTTCGAACGCAGTGAAGGGCGGGGCCGTGTTCGTCGCGGGCGCCGTCGTGGGGCTGATGGCGGGGCCGGGCCCCGCGATGCTCTCGGAGATGTTCCCGACGAGCGTCCGCTACACGGGGCTGGGACTCGCCTACGCCCTGTCCAATGCCGTGTTCTCGGGCTGCGCGGGCCTCATCATCACGGAGACCATCAAGCGGACGGGAAGCGTGGACATTCCGGCGTACTACGCGGCCGTGACCTGCGCGGTGAGCGTGCTCGCGCTTCTGACGCTCCGTAAGGAGCCGGTACAGGGAGGGAGTTGAACGGATGCGGGTGATCGGCCTGATGTCCGGCACGTCGTACGACGCGATCGACGCGGCGGCGGCCGACCTGCGGCTCGACGGGGACAGTCTGGTGCTGCGGCCGCTCGGCATGGTCGGCGACGCGTACGGGGCCGAGGTGCGCGAGGCCCTCGCGGCGGCGCTGCCTCCGGCCGCCACGACCCTCGCCGAGGTGTGCCGCCTGGACACGCTCATCGGGCAGGCCTTCGCCGCGACCGCCCTCCGCGCCGACCGCGAACTGTGCGACGGACGAGCCGAGTTGGTGGCCTCGCACGGCCAGACCGTCTACCACTGGACCGACGGCGGGCAGGTGCGCGGCACCCTGCAGATCGGTCAGCCCGCCTGGATCGCGGAGGCCACCGGGCTGCCCGTGGTCGCCGACTTCCGGCCACGCGACATCGCCGCCGGCGGCCAGGGGGCGCCCCTGGTGAGCCTCTTCGACCTGCTGTGGCTGCGCGGCAGGCCGGGCACCCCGGTCGCGCTGAACCTCGGCGGCATCGCCAACCTCACCGCGCCCGACGGCACCGCCTTCGACACGGGTCCCGCGAGCGCGCTCATCGACGCGGCCGTCCACCACTTCACCGGCCGCGCCTACGACACGGACGGCGCGCTGGCCGCCCGCGGCAGGGTCCACGAGCCGCTGCTGAGCCGGCTCCTCGACGAGCCGTACTACGCGCTGCCCGCCCCGAAGACGACCGGCAAGGAGCTGTTCCACCGGGACTATCTGCTGGCGGCTCTGGCTGACCCCGCTGTACTGGCTACGGCGGTCGATCCGGCGGCTCCGACGGACACCGGCGTTCTCTCGCACCAGGACGTGATCGCCACCCTCACCCGGCTCACCGCGCGCACGGTCGCGGACGCCGTCCGGTCCGTGCGGGCCACCGAGGTCATCGCATCGGGCGGCGGCACGCGCAATCCCGTCCTCATGGCGATGCTCGCCGAGGAGTTGCCGGGGGCCCCGGTGCACACCTCCGACGCGCTGGGCCTGCCGTCGGCGGCGAAGGAGGCGTACGCGTTCGCCGTCCTCGGTTTCCTGACGCTGCACGGTCTCGCGGGCACCGATCCGAGGAGCACCGGCGCCCGGCATCCCAGCGTGCTGGGCTCGGTGACACCGGGGCGGGACGGGCTGCCACGGGTGCCCCGGGGCTTGAAACAGCCGGTGCGGCTGGTGATTGGGTGAAATGAATCCGGATCCTCTCATCCGGCTTTCACTCGCGCCTCATACGGTGGACCCATGACGCAGGCGACTCCCCCCGGCTGGTATCCCGACCCCGGGCAGACAATTGACGGCCCCGCAACGCAGCGCTGGTGGGACGGTAGGACATGGACGGACCAGACCCGCCCAGCGGAGTCCGGTGCCATTTGGGGTCCTCCGGCGTTCTCACCGGGCTCGCCCTATCCGGGCGCGCACCCGGGCGGCCCACGACGCAAGGCACGCACGGCGATAGCCGTCGCCGTCGCCGTGGCGGTCCTCGCCGGCATCGGCGGCGGGGTGTACGCGCTGACCTCGGACGACGGCTCGGACAACACCAACTCGGCCAACACCCAGCCGGTGCCGACCCAGCCGGGCGGCCCGCAGGGGCAGGACGGCGGCGGCCAGGGCGGCCCCGGTGCCCCGGAGGGCGGCGAGTCCGAGGTCCCGCAGCCGCTCCCGTCCGAGGAGGGCTACGCCACCGACCCGATCAACGGCATCAGCCTGCCCGTGCCCGACGGCTGGAGCGGCTCGACCATCCAGGTGGGCGCGCAGGTGACGACCAAGGGCTCCTACAAGTGCCCCGGCGACGCCTCGGCGGAGTGCAGCCTCGGCGGCGCCTACTCGGCCCCCGCGCTCGCCCTGGAGCTCAAGGCCACCACCGCCGAGGCCGCCGCCAAGGAGGACATCTCCAAGAACGCCGAGGAGTCCTACGGCGGCAAGAGCTACGGCAAGATCACCTCGCACGACGAGCTCTCGTCCAAGGCCGTGACCGTGGCCGGGCAGAAGGGCTACGCGGTCCGCTGGAAGGTCGTCACGAGCAAGGGCGACGACGGCTACGTCGAGTCGCTCGTCTTCCCGGCGCCCTCCAACTCCAAGCAGCTCGTCGTCGTGCGCTTCGGCATCGATGTCAGCTCCAAGGCCCCCAAGCAGTCGGTCATCGACGAGATCACCAAGGGCATCAAGGAGGCCGCGGGCGGCGGCGGCAACGGGCAGAACGTGTAGGACGTGTAGGACGTGCAGAGCATGTAGGACGTACGGCGGTCAGGGCCCCGGGCCTTGGCCGCACACCAATCGGCCGGGTGGAGCGCCTCTCCGCTCGAGAGGAACCCCACCCGGCCGGGGGGTGCGCGCCGCCCCCGTCCCCACGGTGCGGCGCGAGCAGGTCACCGTCCAGTCATCCCATGGACGGCGGCCTGGGTCTCAGATGGTGTCCGGCGGCCCGGTGGCATCCGACAGCCCCAGGGCCGGCAGCAGGGCCACCTCCACATAGCGCAGGAGGTAGTCGGCGTCCGCGGGGCACCCCTCCAGGAGGGGGCGGACGCGGAGCACGCCGAGCAGTTGCGCCGGCACGAACTCCAGGACCGGATGGTCGGCCGTGATCTCCCCGCGTTCGACCGCGCGCCGGACCATCCCGCGGAGCGCCTCCAGTTCGGGCTCCACCAGTGCGTCGCGCAGCGCGAGCTTCAGCTCCTCGTCCTGCATCACGGACTGGCCGAGCGCCTGCAGCAGCCTGGTGTCCTCGTCCGACCGCTCACCCGCCGTGCGCGCGACCGCGCGCAGGTCGCCCGCGAGCGAACCGGTGTCGATACCGATGAACTTGGGACAGTGGTTGGCCCGCAGCGCGGCTGCCACGAACTGCGGCTTCGTCTTCCACTGCCGGTAGAGCGTGGACTTGCTGCACCGGGTGCTGGAGGCGACGCCCTCCATGGTCAGCGCGTCATAGCCGCACTCGCGGATCTGGTCGAGCACGGCGTCGAAGAACTCCTGCTCACGCTGAGGCGTGATCTTGGAGCGGCGCGAGGCGACGACCGTCTCCGGTTCGTCCGCTGCCTGCGACGTCATGGCTCTTCTCCTCGCTGGTCCCGGCGGCCCCGTGCGGGCCCGCTTCCCGTGTGCTCCCCAGTGTGGCCCTCGGCCGGCCCTCAGTGTGGCGTAAGTCCTATCGATACGCCAGTGTACCGGAACGCGAACGTATCGGTACACTGGCGTATCGATGAGCCTTGGACAGGACCCACCCCTGTGTCGAGTGGATCCCCTCCTGGGCTCACCACGCACCAGCACGACCAGAACGTCAGCAAGGGGGCCGGGGATGGAAAGCCGATCCGAGCCTGCAAGAGAAGGGGAGGCCGCGATACAGCGGCCGCCCCTCGTCCGTGAGCTCCTGCTCGTCGCGGGGCTCTTCCTCGTCTACAAGCTCGGCCGGCAACTGGCCACGGGCCACACCGGTGAGGCCTTCGACAACGCGCACCGGGTCTGGGACCTCGAACGGTTCCTGCGTCTGCCCGGCGAAGGCGACGTACAGTCGGCGCTGCTGCACAGCGACACCCTCGTGCACGTGGTCAACACCTACTACGCGACCGTCCACTTCCCCGCCACCGCGGCCTTCCTGATCTGGCTGTACCTGCGGCGGCCCGGGCACTACGTGTGGGCCCGCCGGGTGCTCGCCGCGGTCACCGCCGCCGCCCTGGTGGTGCACCTCACGTTCCCGCTCGCCCCGCCCCGCATGCTCGCCGCGACGGGCCTCGTGGACACCGGCCAGGTGTACGGACCCACGGTGTACGGCGCCTCGCCCGAGACCGACTCGCTGTCGAACCAGTTCGCGGCGATGCCCTCACTGCACTTCGGCTGGGCCCTGATGGTCGCGATCGGCCTGATCGCCGCGACCCGGTCCCGGTGGCGGTGGCTCTGGCTGCTGCATCCGCTGGTCACGCTGCTGGTGATCGTCGGCACGGCCAACCACTACTGGCTCGACGCGATCGTCGCGGCCTCGCTGCTCGGCATCGCCCTCGCCGTGATCCGCGCACCCCGCCGGACGGCGGCACCGACGGCCCCCACCCGGGAGCGCGTGGGCGCCGGCGGCTCCGTACTGGAAGGGCCGCAGACACCGGACGGACCCGGCGGGCCGGGCGGGCCGGGGACACCCGGCGCGCAGGACGCTCCGGAGCTCGTGGGAGCCGGACGATGAGCGCCACGCTCGTCGCCGTCGTCCTGTCGCTGTTCTCGGCCGTCGCGTACGCCGCCGCGGCCGTGGCCCAGCAGCGGCTGGCCGCACGGACCCCCGACTCCGGGGTGCTCCGGCTGCTCGGCAGCGGTGCCTGGTGGTGGTCGGTGGGCCTCAACGCGGCGGCGGCGCTGCTGCACGTGGCCGCCCTCAAGTACGGGCCCCTCACGCTGGTCCAGCCGCTCGGCGCGCTCACGCTCGTCGCCGCGGTGCCGCTCGGCGCGCGGATGGCGGGGCGGCGCGTCACCTTCGTCGAGTGGCGCGGTACGGCGCTGACGCTGGCCGGGCTCGCGGCCCTGCTGGTCACGGCGTCCGGGCCCGCACCGGACGATGTGCTGAGCGTCCCGCAGGCGCTGGCCGTGGCGGGTACGACCATGGCACTCGTCGGCGTACTGGCGAGGCCGGGCACCCGCCCCGGACTGCGGCACGCGACCTCGTCCGGCTTCGCCTCGGGTGTCGCCTCGGCGCTCACGCAGACCGTCACGGTCGCCGCGACGGACCGCTCGGAGTCTCTGCTCAGCGGGCAGGTGATCGTGGTCGCGCTGCTGGTCGCCGCGTTCGCGACGGGCGGGCTGTTGCTGTCGCAGACCGCCTACAAGGGCGGGCTCGGCGCTCCCCTCGCGGTGGTGACACTGGCCAACCCGATCGCCGCCGCGGTGATCGGCCTCTCGCTGCTCGGCGAGCGGCTGCAGGGCGGCGCGGCGGGACTGCTGCTCGCGCTGGCCGGGGCGGCGGTCGCGGCCTGGGGCGTGGTGACACTGTCGCGCGCCACGCCGCAGCCTTCGGCGGTGGAATCCCCGACCCTGACGGCGGAATCCCTGACAGCCACTCCGCCGGAGCCTTCGATGGAGACCTCGGTGGACGAGGAGCACCCCGTGGCCGCCGTTCTCGCCCTGGAGCCCGGATCGGCGTTGAACGAGCCGTCATTGCTGCCTCGGCAGCCGAAGCCCGGGCGTCTCACCCCGCTGTAGACCGGCCACGACGGAATGTGGGAGGGGCGGCCGCGGATGTCCGCGACCGCCCCTCCCACACGACGAACATGACGAACCGATTCGTCAGCCAAGCCCTCGGTTGTCCTGCTTGAGCGCCGTGTCGACGGTCAGCGCCGTCGCTATCACGAGGCTCAACAGGGGCTCGGGGAGCTGGTAGTGCAGCTGCAGGACGTAGTTGTCCGCCGTCGTGAACATCGTCTTGGCGAGGCCTTCCCAGGTCTTGGTGATCCGGGCGACCTCGTTGTCGGCGTGATCGACGATGGAGAAGTTCCAGGCGCGCCAGTTCTCCGCCTTGATCGCGCCGACCTGCTTGCCGTCGACCTTGATCGCGAAGTTGATCTTCCCGACCATGTTCTGCTGGGCTATCTCACCGACCGGCGAACCGTCCGGACGCGCCACGAGCACCCGCGACTTCATGAACTTGCGGGGCCGGGTCAGCAGCAGCTGCGGCTGGCCGTACGCGTCGCGGATCTCCAGCTTGTGCGTCATGAACTGGTCGAGGCTCGCGAAGAAGCGCAGCACCTTCTTGAGCGCGCTCTGTCCGACCTGCACCACCGCGCCGAGCTGGTTGCCCTGCTGGTCCATGACCTTGTACTCGTTGGTCAGCTCGATCAGCTTGGCCTTCTGGTTCACCACCAGGACCGGCTCGGTGAACAGCGTGCCCCCGCCGGCGGTGTTCGGTGCGACACCGGCCTGCTGATGCACCTGCTGCTGCACGCGCGGGTCGAACCCTCCCGCCTGCTGCGGAACCTGCTGCGCCGGCTGCTGGTACACAGCCTGCGGCTGCTGCACAGGCTGCTGCTGCACGGGCTGCTGCTGCACGGGCTGGACCGGCTGAGCGGCCTGAGCCTGCTGCTGGTCCTGGTTGGTGTGCTGGGTCCACTGAACGCCGTCCCAGTAACGCAGCGTCTGGGGCGCACCCTGAGGATCCGGGTACCAACCTGCAGGAGTGTTCGAATGCGTGGTCACCGGGGCACACTACCCCGGGCCCACCAGAACCTGACCAGTCCGTGCGATGTGGGACTCATCGCATCTCCTGTGGCGAATCGCATCGTCTACACCCTGGCGATCGCCGGGTCGCTGACGCCCACGCGGCCGTTCTCGACGTGCCCGGCGAACCGGCGCAGGAACGAACCGTCCGCGTCGGACACGGTGAGGTCGTACCAGCGCTTGCTCGCCCCCAGGTCCACGGTGTGCCTGACGGTGGCGCCGGACCGTACACGGATCGACTTGGGCCTGCCGCCGTAGCCGTTGGTGAGCTTGAGCTCGGCCGTGCGGGACCCCTTGTTGGTGAAGGTCAGCTCGATGTCGTCCCCGTCATGACGGGCTGTGACCTCGGGTCCGGCGGTCTTGCCCGGGCCCTTGAAGACACGTACGAAGCCGTTGGGCCCGTGCACGGTCAGGTCGTACGAGCCGTTCGAGTAGGCGGAGTTCCAGGTGTCCGAGACGCTCTTGCCGGCCTCGGTGGTGTAGGTCCAGGGTCCGTCGGTGCGGCTCCCGGAGGTGACGTGGAAGGAGGCGCCGGCCTTCTTGCCCGAGGCGAAGGTCAGCGTGAACTTCCCGGCCTTCGGGTCCACCGAGCCGTCGATCCACGGTGCGTACCGGAGGGGGCGGGCGGGCCGCTGACCGCGCTCCTGCTTGGGCAGCTTGGGATCCGCGGGCGGGGTCGGCTTGTAGTCCGGGTGCCGGTCCTTGTCCGGCGGCTCGTACGCGTCGGTGTCCGGGAGGTCGGCCGGCCTGCTGTCCTTGCGGGAGAAGTCGAAGGCGGCGGTCAGGTCGCCGCAGATGGCCCGCCGCCAGGGCGAGATGTTCGGCTCCTCGACGCCGAAGCGGCGCTCCATGAACCGGATGATCGAGGTGTGGTCGAGGGTCTCGGAGCAGACGTAACCGCCCTTGCTCCAGGGTGAGACGACGAGCATCGGCACGCGCGGGCCGAGCCCGTACGGTCCTGCGACATGGGTCGAGCTGCCCGCGAAGAGGTCCGGGCCGACGTCGACGGTGGACTTGCCCCGGTCGGCGTCGCGCGGCGGCAGCGGCGGGACGAGGTGGTCGAAGAAGCCGTCGTTCTCGTCGTACGTGATGAACAGGGCCGTCTTCGCCCACACCTTGGGGTCGGAGGTGAGCGCCTCCAGGACCTGGGCGATGTACCAGGCGCCGTAGTTCGTGGGCCAGTTGCCGTGCTCGGAGAACGCCTCGGGGGCGGCGATGTACGAGACCTGCGGCAGCCTGCCGCCCTTGACGTCGGCCCGCAACTGGTCGAAGAAGCCCTCGCCCTTGCGGGCGTCAGTGCCGGTGCGGGCCTTGTCGTACAGCGGGTCGCCGGCCTTGGCGTTGCGGTACTTGTTGAAGTAGAGCAGCGAGTTGTCGCCGTAGTTGCCGCGGTACGCGTCCTGGATCCAGCCCCAGGAGCCGGCCGCGTCCAGGCCGTCGCCGATGTCCTGGTAGACCTTCCAGGAGATCCCGGCCTTCTCCAGGCGCTCCGGGTAGGTCGTCCAGTCGTAGCCGACCTCGTCGTTGCCGAGGACCGGCCCGCCGCCCTTGCCGTCGTTCCCCGTGAAGCCCGTCCACATGTAATAGCGGTTCGGGTCGGTGGAGCCGATGAACGAACAGTGGTACGCGTCGCAGACGGTGAAGGTGTCGGCGAGCGCGTAGTGGAACGGGATGTCCTCGCGGGTCAGGTACGCCATGGTCGTGGCGCCCTTCGCGGGGACCCACTTGTCGTACTTGCCCCCGTTGTAGGCGGCGTGCCCGTCGGGCCAGCTGTGCGGCAGGCCCTCCAGGAACTGCATGCCGAGGTCGTCGACCTCCGGGTGGAAGGGCAGCACGTCCTTGGTGCCGTCCGACTGGTGCCACACGGATTTGCCGTTGTCGAGCGTGACCGGGTGGGGGTCGCCGAAGCCGCGGACGCCTCTCAGCGCACCGAAGTAGTGATCGAAGGAACGGTTCTCCTGCATAAGGACGACGATGTGCTCGACATCCTCGATGGTGCCGCGGTGATACCCCGCGGGGATGGCCGCGGCCTTGGCGATGCTCTCCGACAGCGCGGTGAACGCCGCGGTGCCGCCTGCGAGTTGGAGGAAACGGCGCCGATTCACTTCGGGCATGTCAGGTGACCTCTTGTCCTGATGGGGTAACTGAGGGCGAGTACGTGATGGAACGTGCGCGAATGGAGTGTTCCAAGAGCAACAAACGTCAGGGAAGGGGCGCGTGGCATCTGTGTGAAACACGGCGGTACGTGAGGTGCGCGCCCGGATCACGGTGCCGCGGTCCGCCTTCGGAAAACGGTCAGCTGCCGGTCGCGTCCTTCCAGTCACCGACGTACGACGTGAGGTTCTTGTCGATGTCGGCCCAGTCGGGCTCGAAGACCTCCACGCCGTCCATGAGCTTGGTGAGGGCGATCGCGTTGGCGTCGGTGGGCTTGGTGTCCTGGCGGGCGCTGAAGCCGCCGCCGATCTCGCTGACCTGCTGCTGGGCCTTGCGGCTGAGCATGTAGTCGAGGAGCTTCTTGGCGTTCTCGCTGTGCGGGGCTCCGGTGACGAGCCCGGCCGCGTAGGGCAGGGCGAAGGTGGTGGGCCTGCCCGTGCCGGTCGCCGGGAACCAGATGGCGAGGTTCGGCATGGACTTGGCCTGGGCGAAGTTCATCTGGACATCGCCGTTCGCCACGAGCAGTTCACCCTTGTCGACCTTGGGCGCGAGCTTGCCGGTGGAGGCGGACGGGCCGACGTTGTTGGACTGCAGCTTGGCGAGGTAGTCCATGGCGGCCTTCTCGCCGCCGAAGTCGTGCATCGCCTTGATCAGTACGGCGGTTCCGTCACCGGCGACACCGGGCGTGGAGTACTGGATCTTGTCCTTGTACTCGGCGTCGAGGAGCTGCTCCCACGTGGTGGGGGCCTGCTTGAGCTCCTTCTTGTTGTAGATGAACCCGAAGTAGTTGTTGACGACGGAGGTCCAGGTGCCGTCGGCCCCCTTGTCGGCGCCGTCGACCTGGTCGGATCCGGCCGGGGTGTACTTCTGGAGCAGTCCCTTGCCGTCGGCCTGCTGGATGAACGGCGGGAGCGTGACGAGCACGTCGGCCTGCGTGTTGCTCTTCTCGCGGACGGCGCGCTGCACCACCTCGCCGGAGCCGCCCTCGACGTACTCGACCTTGATCCCGGTGTCCTTCTGGAAGTCCTTGAAGACCAGGTCGTACCAGCCGTCACCGTTCTCGCCCTTGAGGCCGTCGGCGCTGTAGACGGTGACGACCTTCTCGTCGGAGGCGGCGGAGGTGCCTCCGCAGGCGGTGAGCGGGGCGGCGAGGAGACAGAGGGCGGCGATCGGGACGAGCCTGTTCCTGGACATGGCGAGGTGAACTCCTTGCGCTGAAAGGGCTGTTCAACTGAATGGGCTGTTCAGGGGATGAGGTCAGCGGTACGAGGCTTTGGTGCGTACGCGGGAGACGGCGAGCAGGGCGATCAGCGTCGCCGTCATCAGGACCACGGCGAGCGCGGAGCCGGCGAACAGGGCGCCGCGGTCGGTGGCCGCGTAGATCAGGACCGGAAGCGGGGTCCAGCCGGGCGGGTACAGCATCATCGTGGCGCTCAACTCGCCCATGGAGAGGGCGAAGCAGAGGCCGGCGGCAGCGGTGAGCGAGGGCAGCAGCAGGGGCAGCTTCACTCGCCACAGGACGTAGGAGGGGCGGGCGCCGAGCGAGGCCGCGGCCTGCTCGTACGCCGGGTCGAGCCGGGCGATCGCGGCCGACACGGACTGATGGGCGAACGCGGTGACGAGGACGGCGTGCGCGAGGATCACGATCGACCGGGTGCCGTTGAGCAGCAGCGGCGGCTTGGAGAAGGCGACGAGGATCGCGAGCCCCACGACGACGGAGGGCACGGCGACGGGCAGCACGAACAAGGCGTCCAGGAACCGGCGTTGGCGTCGCTTGAGTCCGGATGCGGCGAGGGCGGCCCAGGTCCCGACGGCAAGCGCGAGCAGGCTCGCGGCGAGCGCGGTGATCAGGCTGGTGGTCAGCGCCTGGAGGGCCTCGCCGCGGGTGGCGGCGTCGTAGTGCCCGGTGGTGAAGCCGGACGGCAGGACGCTCGACCAGTTGGTGGCGAACGACGCGGCCAGGATCACCAGCAGAGGCAGGGCGAACAGCGGGAGGAAGAGAACGAGGAACAGGGCCCAGGCGGCCCACTTCCCTTTCCTGCTATGCACCAGCACGACGGCTCACCACCCGGTAGAGGCCGTAGAGCCCCACGGAGATCAGGACATTGACGACGGCGACCACACACGCGCCCGGATAGTCGGACTCCAGGATCGCCTTGCTGTAGACGAGCATCGGCAGGGTCGTCACCCCTTTCGCCCCGGTGAAGAGCACGATCCCGAACTCGTTGAGGCACAGGACGAGGACGAGACTCCCGCCGGCCGCGAGCGCGGGCAGCGCCTCCGGCAGGATCACCGTCCGGATGATCCGCGCGGGCCGCGCACCGAGACCTGCCGCCACCTCCAGCTGCGCGGTGTCGAGCTGCGAGAAGGCGGCGAGGAGCGGCCGTACGACGAAGGGCGTGAAGTACGTGACCTCGGCGAGGAGCACGCCCCACGGCGTGGTCAGGAACCGGAACGGCCCGTCCGCCGCGCCCGTGACGTCCGCCCAGAGGCCGTTGGCCATGCCGACGGTCCCGTAGATGAAGAGCAGGGCGAGCGTGATCAGGAAGGACGGGAAGGAGAGGAAGACGTCGATGAACCTGGCGACGCTCCGCGCCCCCGGGAACGGCACGAACGCGATGATCAGCGCCAGCACGAACCCGAGCACCAGACACCCGACGGTCGCCCCGACCGCCAGCCAGACGGTGGTCCACAGGGCTTCGCGGAAGGCTTCGGAGCCGAGGACGTCGGAGTACGGCTGGAGCGAGGTCCCGCCGGTGTCGGGCTGGAAGGACTGCTGGACGACAAGGGCGAGGGGGTAGAGGAAGACGAGAGCCAGGACGGCGACGGGGGGCGCGACCCACAGCAGCCGCCTACTCATCGGTGACTCCGGCGGGGGTGACTCCGGCGGGCAGGAGTGTCGCGTCCTCGGGTGCGAAGTGCAGCGTCACCGCGTCCCCGTGAGCCGGCGGAGCCTTGAGTTCCCGCAGGTCCGCCATGAGCCGGTGGCCGTCCACGTCGACGTACAGCCGGTGGGTGGCGCCCCGCCACTGGATCTCGTCGACGGTTCCGGCGAGTTGGTTGGGGCCGGAACCGAGGCCGACGAGGTGAGGGCGTACGCACAGGGTGGCCTGCGCGCCGGGCGCGATCCCTTCCGTCCCGACCTCGACCTCGCGCCCGCCGAAGGAGACGCCGCCCTCCCCCACCGTCACCGGCAGCAGATTGGCGTTGCCCACGAAGGAGGCCGTGAACTCGGTCCTCGGCGCCCGGTAGAGCTGGTGAGGAGTCCCGCAGTCCTGGAGCCGGGCCCGGTCCATCACCGCGATCCGGTCGGCCAGCGTCAGCGCCTCGACCTGGTCGTGGGTGACGTACAGGATCGACACATCGGGCAACTCCCGGTGCAGCCGGGCGAGTTCGGCCAGCATCCCGGAGCGCAGCCGGGCGTCCAGCGCGGACAGCGGTTCGTCGAGGAGCAGTACGCCGGGCCGGATGGCCAACGCCCGTGCGATGGCGACGCGTTGCTGCTGACCGCCGGACAACTCCCGGGGATGGCGGCGGGAGTAGGCCGACATGCCGGTCATCTCCAGCGCCTCGGCGACCCGCCCGCGTATCTCGCTCTTCGCGACCTTGCGCGCCTTCAGTCCGAAGGCCACGTTGTCCTCGACGCGCATGTGCGGGAACAGCGCGTACTGCTGGACGACCATCCCGATCCCCCGCCGGTGCGGGGGCAGTTCGGTCACATCGCGCTCACCGAGGTACACCCGCCCGGAGACGGGCCGCACGAACCCGGCGACCGCCCGCAGCGCGGTGGTCTTGCCGGACCCGGACGGCCCGAGCAGGGCCATCACCTCGCCGGGCTCGACGGTGAGGTCGAGCGCGTCGAGGACGACGTTCCCGTCGTAGGCGACCGTCACCGAGTCGAAGCGGATGCCGCTGCTCATGCGAGGGCTCCCGGCAACTCCGCCACGGAATGCAGCACTTGGGTGGCCCCGGACGCCCGCAGCGCGTCCTCGTCGTGCGCGCCGGTCAGGACACCCGCGACCACGCCCGCCCCCGAACGGACCCCGCTGAGCATGTCGTACGAGGTGTCGCCCACGACGGCGATCTGCCGGACGTCGTCCGCCGCCGCCGTCCGCAGGAACGCGCTGAGAACCATGTCGGGGTAGGGGCGCCCCCGGCCTCCGGCGTCGGCTGGGCACAACGTCAGGGGTACCAGGTCCTGCCAGCCGAGCGCGGCCAGGATCGCGTCCTGCGTGGTGCGCGCGAAGCCGGTGGTCAGTACGACCGTGCGGCCCTGGGACCTGAGCTGCTCGACGGCCTCGCGCGCACCGGGGATCGGCGCGACGAGCCCGCCGTCGACCAGCTCCGCGTACGCCTCCTCGAAGGCCCTGTTGGCCTCCTGCGCCTTCGTCTCCTCCCCGAACAGATGCCGGAAGACGGAGATCTTGGACTCGCCCATGGTGGCGCGGACGTAGGCGAGTTTGTCGGCGTGGTCGGGGCTGCCGGGCTCGACGCCCAGTTCGGCGGCGGCCGTCGCGAAGGCCCGCTCGACGAGGCCGCCGTCGGCGACGGTGGTGCCGGCCATGTCGAGAACGACGAGACGGATGTCGTGGTTCGTGTGGGTCATGAGGGGTGTCACCAGCCCAGTTCGTTCGCGGTCGTCTCGGCGATCGCGGGCGAGCAGGTCATGCCGCGCCCGCCGGGCCCGGTGACCAGCCACACCCCGTCGCGCACCTGCTGCCGGTGCACGACCCGGCTCGGGTCGGTGCACTGCGCGTACACCCCGGCCCAGCGGCGCCGGATCTTCGGCAGCGGGCGGCCGAGGAACGACTCGACGACCTCGGTGAGGTGGTCGTAGGGGTCTTCGAGGGTGTCGAAGGCGAAGGGGTGCTCGTACTCGTGGGTGTCGCCGATGGTCAGCCCGCCGTCGGCGCGCTGAACCATGAGCAGTTGCATGCGGTGGTCCGCGGCCGTCCGTGCCTGGGGCTGACGGGCGTTGAACTCGTCCAGGGCCGCGGAGTCGTACGCCGGGTAGTAGCGGAAGCTGTCGGCGTCGGCGACCGAGGTGGTGAGCGGCTCGCCCAGCGGGTCGGTCTGCATCATCTGGAGTCGTACGCGGCGGACGGGCAGAGCGGGTCCGGCCAGCTCACGGACCAGGCCGCCGAGCCACGCGCCCGTGCAGAGGACGACGACGTCCCCGGTGTGCACGTCCCCGTGGTCGTCGCGGACGGCGTGGTGACCGATGACCTCGCGGACCTCCCTGCCGGGCAGGAACGTGTACCTCGGCGACTTCAACAGCTCGGCGCGCAGGGCGAGTTGTGCGGTGCGCGGCTCGACGGCCGCGTCCCGCTCGCAGTACAGGGCGGCGCTGAACTCGCCGCGCAGGGCGGGGTTCAGGGCCCGCGCCTCGTCGGGGGTCAGCAGCTTGTAGCCGCGGGCGGGTGCGTCCTCACGGGCCACGGCGGCCTCTGCGACGGCGAGTTCGAGGTCACCGCGGACGGGGGTCAGCGAGCCGTTCGGCCGGAAGCCGAGTCCGGGGATCCGGCTGCCGATCTCCTCCCACAACTCCCGCGCCCGCAGCGCGGTTTCCAGTTCCTCGCCCCCCGCGCGGCCACTCACCCAGATCTGGCCGAAGTTGCGCAACGAGGCGCCGCGAGCCTCCGCCTCGCGCTCGATCTGTACGACCTCATGGCCGCGTTCCACTGCTTGCCAGGCGTGCATGGTGCCCACCACGCCGGCTCCGACGACTATCACTCTCACGACGGCCACGCTCCTCGGGATCGGGGAACCGGAAGGGTCCGGCTCACAACGGGAGCGTGAACCGGCTATCACATTTGGGCTAGACCCGTTATCTATTCGTGATAATAAAAAGGGGTCGAGAGAAGGTGCGGAGGGGGTGTTTTCAGCCGCTGAGATGGGTCGTGAACGAGAACCGGTCCCCCCGGAACAGCGTCCGCACCCGCTCCAGCGGCTGCCCGTCGGTGTCCCGTGAAACGCGGTGGATCAGCAGCATCGGAAGGGCCGGCGGGGTGCCGATGAGGAGGGCCTCTCGCGGGGTGGCGAGCACCGTCTCGATGCGTTCGTCGGCGTCTCCGAAGGCGATGCCCTGCTGGTGGAGGTAGGCGTAGAAGGAGGAGTCGGGGTCGAAGTCGGCGTCCAGGCGGGGAATGCGGGCCACCGAGACGTAGGTGCTCTCCAGCCCGACCCGCTCGTCGTCCGCGAGCAGCACGCGCTCCAGATGCCAGACCGGTTCGCCGCGCGTGAGCCCGGTCTCGGCGGCGAGCGCCTCGGGGCAGGGGAAGCGGTCGAGGGTGACGAGGTTTCGGCCAGGGGTTCGTCCCTGACGTCGTACGCCTTCGGTGTAGCTGGCGAGCGACAGCGGCTGCTCCAGTTTCGGGCCTGCGACGACCGTGCCGCGCCCCTGCCGGCGCAGCCGCCCCTCCAGCACCAGTTCACGGATCGCCTGCCGCACGGTCTCCCGCGCGACCTCGTACCGCTCGGACAGGTCCCGCTCGGTGGGGAGCAGCCCTCCCTCGCCGAGTTCGTCGACGAGGGCGGAGATCCGCGCCTTCACCGCGTAGTACTTCGGGATGCGGCCGTGCTCCGGAATTCCGGAGCGGACGGGGGCCGCGGGGTGCTGATCGTTCGGGTAGTCCACGCAGGGATCGTCGCAGATGGGGCGGGTGGATTTCCCGGCGGGTTTCCTGGCGGGTTCCTGGCGGGTTTCCTGGCGGGTTCCTGGCGGGTTTCCTATTCGAGGACGGTCCGCAGGTCGGTGATCCGGTATCCGTGGGCGTGGATGGCGTCGATGATGCGCGGGAGAGCCTGGACGTCGAGGGCGGGTCCGCGTCCCTGGGCCGTACCGACGTGCATCTGCACGATCACCCCGGGGGTCAGGGCGTTCACGACCCGGTCGACGACCTTCTGGACCGTCATACCGCCGGCGGTTCCGAGGTAGCCGTTGGTGTCGGTGGTGAACTCGATGTCCGCGAAGCCCAGTTCGTTGGCATGGGCGATGCCATCCGGGGTGGTGGCGCTGTAGGGGAAGCGGAAGAACGGGAGCGGTACCGCCCCGGTCGCCCGACGGATCGCCCGGTCGGCCCCCATGATCTCCTGCGTCGCCTCTTGGCGGGTGAGGTCCGCGAACTGCGGATGGCTGTAGGAGTGGTTGCCGATCCCATGCTCGGCCGCCATCAACCGGGCCGCACCGGGGTGGCGTTCGGCGAACCGGCCGGTCAGGAAGAACGTCGCAGGTACGTTCCGCCCGCGCAGCACCGTCAAGGCCGTCTCCACGCCGGTCTCGTCCCACGCCGCGTTGAACGTCAGCGCCACCAGTCGGCTCGTGGTGGGAATCCGGCGGACCTCCGAACCGTAGAGTCTCGCCACCGGTCCCGGATCCTCCCCGCGCACCGGCTTCGGGGCCACCCGGCATTCCGTCGCGGCGCCCGTATGCGGGCAACGGTCCGTGAGGGTGTGGCCGCTCGCAGGGTGGACCAGCCCCAGCACCAGGGCAGCGACGGCAACAGCGACAGCGACCGGCAGGCCGCCGAGGGCCAGGGGCCCTGATGGGACAGAACGCTTCATAGCCGAACATTGGCACCATTTGTTGCGCAGCACGGCGGTGACACCAGCAGTCGGCCGCGCACAGGCACGGGACACACGGCACAGGACACCTGGCGCCAGCGCTCCCTTCACACGTCAGCGAACCCTTCCGCACCGCTTGAAGTGTGGCAAATGCCAACGTAAGAGTCCGTTTCGGCACCTGCGATCACATCGGCATGGCGTGTGATCAACAATCCTTGCCGCATGGCAATCTGCGGTCCACCACAGGGACTTGGACCGGAGGTACATCGCGCGTGGCGGCAACGAGCAATCCCACCGTCAGGAGACGCCTTCTCGGGGCCGAGCTCCGCCGTCTCCGCATGGCCAGTGGACTGAAGAGCAAGGAAGTTGCCGAGCGACTCCTGGTCTCCCAGCCCAAGATCAGTCATCTGGAGAACGGCAACCGCGCCATCAGCCCTCGCGACGTTCGCGACCTGTGCGCGATCTACGGAGTGACGGACCGGGAGGTCATCGACTCCCTGATGGAGATGGCCAAGGAATCGGGCCCGCGGAGTTGGTGGCGCTCCTACGGCGACCTCTCCAACAGCGTCTACATCGGCCTGGAGGCGGACGCCGTCTCCCTCCACACCTACGACCCCATGGTGATCCCCGGCCTGCTGCAGACCCCCGCCTACGCCGAGGCCGTCATCGGCGAAACGATCCCCCTGCTCACCGCCGAACAGGCCGCCACGCGCCTCAAGGTGCGGCTGCGCCGTCAGCACCGGATCTACGACCCGGCCCGCCCCCTGCGCCTGTGGGTCGTCCTGGACGAATCGGCCCTGCGCCGCGTCGTCGGCAGCACCGACATCATGCGCGAACAACTGGAGCACCTCAGCGCACTCGGCGCCGAGCCGCACATCACCATGCAGGTCCTCCCCTACAGCGTGGGCGCTCACCCTGGCCTGTCAGGCCAGTTCTCCATCCTGAGGTTCGCCGACATCCACGAGGCAGGGGTGGTGTACCTGGAACGGTTCACCAGCGACCTCTGCCTGGAGAAACCGTCCGACGTGCAGCACTACAGCGTGATGTACGACCAGCTCCGGACCCGGGCCCTCGACCCTGACAACAGCCGTGACTTCCTGACCGACACCACCAAGTCGTACATCGACGGCGCGGGCGACCTGTAAGCGACTGACCAGGGATTTTCCGTCCGACGGAAGTCCTCTTGCCGGGGTGGAGGCGACAACGTCATGGTGTTGCCGACACGACGTCGACGAAGACGGGACCCGCCCATGCCGCACATGACCGCATTCGCCAGGAATCAGTGGTACGTCGCCGCCTACGCCCACGAGGTGGGGCGGGAGTTGCTCGGCCGGACGGTTCTCGGTGAGCCGCTCGTCTTCTACCGCACCGAGGACGACGGACGGCCGGTCGCCCTGCACGACCGTTGCGTGCACCGCCGCTACCCGCTCTCGGAGAGCGGGCTCGACGGCGACCGGATCGTCTGCGGCTATCACGGCTTCACGTACGACACGACGGGTACGTGCGTGTACGTGCCCGGTCAGAAACGCGTCCCCCGCACCGCCCGGGTCGCCTCGTACCCGGTGGTCGAGCAGGACGCCCTGATATGGGTGTGGATAGGCGACGCGGCCCTCGCCGATCCGGAGACCATTCCGCGGGCCCGGCACCTGGACTCCCCCGGCTGGGTCACGGTCAGCGGGATGGAGCCGATCGACGCCGACTACGGCCTCCTCGTCGACAACCTCCTCGACCTGTCCCACGAAACGTATCTGCACGGCGGCTACATCGGCACACCCGAGGTCGCCGAGACGCCGATCACCACCGAGGTCGACGAGGGCGCGGGCATCGTCCGGGTCAGCCGGCACATGGACGACGCCGAATGCCCGCCGTTCTACGCCAAGTCGACCGGTATCAGAGGGCGGATCACCCGCTGGCAGGACATCGAGTACCACGCGCCGTGTCTGTATCTGCTGCACAGCCGGATCGCCCCGGTCGGTGTGGTGCCCGAGGCGGACGGCAGAGATCCGAACGGCTTCCACACGGAGATCACGTACGCCATCACGCCGTCCGCCGACGGCAAGGTGTACGACTTCTGGATGGTCTCGCGCGACTGGGCGACCGACGACGCCGAGGTCACCGAGTTCCTGCGGGGCAACAACCACACCGTCGTGATGCAGGACGTCGACGCGCTCAACCTGCTGCAGAAGACGCTCGGCACGGAACGCACGGGCTACCAGGAGCTGAGCATCAACATCGACACCGGCGGTCTGGCCGCCCGCCGGATCCTCGCCCGGCTGGTCGAGGAGGGCGAGAAGCCCATGGAGAAGGTCCAGTGACCAGCCCGACCGGCGAGATCTACCGCATCGACTGGCTGCCGGGCACCGATGTGCTGCACGGCACCTGTCACTGCGGGGCCGAGCACAGCGCCGAGGACCCGATCGAGATGTGGGAGTGGATGCTCGGCCACCCCGAAGGACACACCCCGCGCGACCCGAACGTGCCGAACGGCCCACACGACCCGCACGTCCCCCAAGGAAACGGCTCATGACCTCCTACGAAGCCGAACTCGTCGTCGAGCGACGGGACTTGGCCGCCGAAGGCGTGCTCGCCCTCACCCTCCGCCATCCGCTCGGCGAGGAACTGCCGGCCTGGGAGCCGGGCGCCCACATCGATGTGGTCCTCGGCCCGGACCTGGAGCGGCAGTACTCCCTGTGCGGTGACCCGGCCGACCGGCGCTCCTGGCGCGTCGCGGTCCTGCGGGAACCCGACGGACGCGGCGGATCCGCCCATGTGCACGGGCAGTTGGAGGCGGGCGGCAAGGTCCGCGTGCGCGGCCCGCGCAACCACTTCGCCCTCCAGCCCTCGCCGCGCTACCGCTTCGTCGCGGGCGGCATCGGCATCACCCCGATCCTGCCGATGCTGGCGGAGGCCGAGGCGTCGGGCGCGGAGTGGACACTGCTGTACGGCGGCCGTACGCGCAACTCCATGGCGTTCGTCGAGGAGTTGAGCCCCTACGGGGACAAGGTGCGGATCGCCCCGCAGGACGAGGCCGGGCTGCTCGACCTCGCCGCCGAACTCGGCACCCCGCAGCCCGGCACGCTCGTCTACTGCTGCGGTCCCGGGCCGCTGCTGGACGCCGTGGAGGAGCGGTGCGCACAGTGGCCGAAGGGATCGCTGCACGTCGAGCGGTTCCAGCCCAAGGTCCAGGAGACGGGCGCGGACACGGAGTTCGAGGTGGTCCTGGAGCGGTCGGGTCGCACGCTCACCGTCCCCGCGGACGTCTCCGTGCTCGACACCGTACGGTCCGCGGGGGTCGAGGTGCTCTTCTCCTGCACCGAGGGCACCTGCGGGACCTGCGAGACGGACGTCCTCGAAGGCACCCCGGACCACCGGGACTCGGTCCTCACGGACGAGGAACGGGAGACCGGCGAGACCATGCTCATCTGTGTGTCCCGGTGCCGCGGGAAGCGCCTCGTGCTCGACCTGTGACGACCGCTACCGCTACCGCGTCTGCGACCCGACCCGCCGGACGGACCCCAGGTCCGCCTCGATCCGGGCGACCGTGGCCAGCAGATGCGGCAGCAGGTCACGGCGTACGGAGTCGACGGAGTTGCGGCTGGCGTGCACGGGGATGTTGACCGCGGCCACCACCTCGCCGTCCCGGTCCCGCACCGGGACGGCGACCGAGCGCAGCCCCTCCTCCAGCTCCTGGTCGACGATCGCGTACCCCTGACGGCGTACCCGGCGCAGTTCGGTGCGCAGCAGGTCGGCCGAGACGATCGTGCGGGCCGTCAGTGCGCGCAGGTCCGCGCGGACGAGCCGGGCGTCGATCTCCTCGTCGGGCAGCTGGGCGAGCAACACCCGTCCCACGGACGTCACATGGGCCGGGAAGCGGGTGCCGACCGTGATCGTCGCGGTCATGATGCGGCGGGTGGGCACCCGTGCCACGTACACGATGTCGTCGCCGTCGAGGACGCACAGGGACGACGACTCCCTTATCTGCGCGACGAGTTGCTCCAAATGCGGCTCGGCGAGCTCCGGCAGGGTGAAACTGGACAGGTACGAGTAGCCGAGTTCGAGGACGCGCGGGGTGAGCCGGAACATCCGCCCGTCCGTCGTCACGTATCCCAGGTCGAAGAGCGTCAGCAGGAAGCGGCGGGCCGCCGCGCGGGTGAGGTCGGTGTGCCGTGCCACCTCGCTGAGCGTCAGTTCCGGGTGCTCGGCGTCGAAGGCGCGGATGACCGCGAGGCCGCGCTCGAAGGAACGGACGAAATGAGGTTCGCGGGCTCCAGCAGGCATCATCGCCTCCACGGGACGCACGGGGGTGCGCACTGCGCACTCTAAGAGCACGGTTCTGTCAACGTCCTTGCGTGTCAAGAGCATTGACCAGGTCGCGGCGAGGTTCTACGTTCCCGCTGAGCACTTCTGTGCGGTCTGCGCACAGCCCGTCGAGGAACTGTCCCAGTAGGGGGAGTCATGCGTCGTCTGCTCATCGGCCTCGCGGCCGGAGCCGTGTTCGTCGCCGCGACGGCCTGCGGTTCGTCCGACTCCTCCGGGTCGGACGACGCCAAGGCGTCCGGCGGTACCACCACGATCAAGGCCGGCGTCATCCCCATCATCGACGTCGCGCCCCTCTATCTGGGCCAGTCGAAGGGCTTCTACAGCAAGCGCGGTATCAAGCTGTCGCTGACGAGCGCGCAGGGCGGCGCGGCGATCGTGCCCGGTGTCGTCTCCGGCCAGTTCGACTTCGGCTTCAGCAACATGACGTCCCTGCTGGTCGCCCAGTCCAAGAACATGCCGGTCAAGGCCGTGTCGAACGGTGTCGCGTCCACCGGCAAGCAGGGCGCCGACTTCGCGGAGCTCGCCGTGAAGAAGGGCAGCCCCCTCAAGTCCGCCAAGGACGTGGAGGGCAAGAAGGTCGCCGCCAACACGCTCAACAACATCTGTGACACCTCGGTCAAGGAGTCGGTCCGCAAGGACAGCGGCGACCCGTCCAAGGTCGAGTTCGTGGAGATGCCCTTCGACCAGATGCCGGCCGCGCTCGCGAACGGCCAGGTGGACGCGGCCTGTGTCGTGGAACCCGCGCTCGCCACCATCAAGTCCCAGGGCGGCACCAGCATCGCGTCGCTCTTCGTCGACGTGTCGCCCGACCTCACCGTGGCCATGTACTTCACCTCCCAGCAGTACGCGCAGAAGAACCCGGAGACGCTGAAGAAGTTCCAGGAGGCGACCGCCGAGTCCCTCGCCTATGCCGACAGCCACCCGGACGAGGCCCGCGAGATCATCTCCACGTACACGAAGATCCCGAAGAACCTCCTGGAGACGCTGACCCTGCCCCGGTGGCCGGCCGAGCCGAACCGCGCCTCCATCGAGCGGCTGTCCGAACTGGGCGTGCAGGACGGCCTGTTCAAGACGGCCCCGGACCTGGACAAGCTCCTTCCGTGAGGGGCACCAACGCCCTCCTGGGCGCGGCCGGGCTCGCGGCCTTCCTCGCACTCGGCGAGGCGGTGCCGCGGCTCGGCCTCGTCAAGGACGAGTACTTCCCGCCGACCAGCCGCATCGCCGACGCGCTCGCGACGGAGCTCGCCGACGAGGCCTTCTGGACCGCGCTCGGGGACACGCTCACCGGCTGGGCGATCGGGCTCACGATCGCGGTGACAGCCGGAATCCTGGCGGGAGTTCTGATCTCGGTCACGCCCTACCTCCGCGAGGCGACGGCCTCCACGATCGAGTTCCTGCGCCCGATCCCCTCGGTCGCCCTGATCCCGCTGGCCGTCCTGCTGTTCGGCACCGAACTGCGCTCGGTCCTCCTGCTGGTCGTGTACGCGTCCTTCTGGCAGGTCCTCGTCCAGGTCATGTACGGCGTCCGGGACGTCGACCCGGTCGCCGAGGAGACGGCCCGCTCCTACGGCCTCGGCACCTGGGCCCGGGTCCGGCACGTGCTCTGGCCGACGGCCCTCCCGTACGTCATGACGGGTGTGCGGCTGGCCGCGGCGGTGGCGCTGATCCTGGCCGTGACCGCCGAACTCGTCATCGGGGCACCGGGGTTGGGCGCGCGTATCGCCGTCGCCCAGACCTCGCAGGCCGTGCCGGAGATGTACGCGCTGGTGGTGGTCACCGGGCTGCTCGGGCTGCTGATCAACGTGGGCGCGCGGACCGTCGAGCGGCGGGCGCTGGCCTGGCACCAGTCGGTGCGCGGGGAGGTGGCGGTGTGAGGGGCGTCCTGCTGCGGGGGGTCTTCGTCGTCGCGCTGCCCGCGCTGCTGGTCGCGGGGTGGTGGGTCGCCTCGGACGACAGCACCGACGTCTACTGGCCGCCGCTGCGCACGATCCTCACCACCTTCCCGGACGTGTGGACGGGCGACCGGTGGCGCGACGACGTGCTGCCGAGCGTGCTGCGGCTGAGTGCCGGTTACGCGTGCGCGGCCGTCGTGGGCGTGGCGCTCGGCACGGTCATCGGGTCGTACCGCCGGGTACGGGCCGTGTGCGAGCCGGTGCTCGAGTTCCTGCGCGCGGTGCCGCCGCCGGTGCTCGTGCCGGTCATCATGCTGTTCGCGGGCATCGGGGACACGATGAAGATCGCCGTGATCGCGAGCGGCTGTGTCTGGCCGATCCTGCTCAACACTGTGGAGGGCGTCCGGGCGGTCGACTCCGTGATGTCGGAGACGGCCCGCTCGTACGGCATCACCGGGGTGGCCCGGCTGCGGCACGTGGTGCTGCGTTCGGCGAGCCCGCAGATCTTCGCGGGGCTGCGGCAGGCCCTGTCCATCGGCATCATCCTGATGGTCATCAGCGAGATGTTCGCCGCGAGCAACGGGCTCGGCTTCACCATCGTCCAGTTCCAGCGCGGCTTCGCCATCCCCGACATGTGGACCGGGATCCTGCTGCTCGGGCTGCTCGGCTTCGTCCTGTCGGTCGTCTTCCGGCTGGTCGAGCGGCGGGTGCTCGGCTGGTACCACGGTCTGCGCGATGTCTCCCGGCGGTCGTCGTGAACCTCTCGAACGTGAACCTCGCGAAAGGGCGCTCCATGCTCGACGTACGCGGCCTCCAGAAGGTCTACGAGGGGTCGGGCCGCCGGGTGGAGGCGGTGCGCGACCTCACCTTCACGGTCGAGGCCGGCGAACTGGTGTGTCTCGTCGGCCCGTCGGGCTGCGGCAAGACGACGCTGCTGAAGTGCGTGGGCGGACTGCTGGCGCCCACGGCGGGTGACGTGTTCCTCGGAGGCGAGCGGGTGACCGGGCCGCCGCCCGGGATGGCGGTCGTCTTCCAGGAGTACGGGCGCAGTCTCTTCCCCTGGATGCGGGTCCGCGAGAACGTCGAACTCCCCCTCAAGCAGAAGAAGTTGCCGAGCGTGAGGCGCCGCGAACTGGTCGCCGACGCGCTGGAGTCGGTCGGCCTCACCGACGCGGCGGGCGCGTACCCGTGGCAGCTGTCGGGCGGCATGCAGCAGCGGGTGGCGATCGCCCGCGCGCTCGCGTACGAGCCCGATGTGCTGCTCATGGACGAGCCGTTCGCGGCGGTGGACGCACAGACCCGCGCCGAACTGGAGGACCTGGTCCGGGGGTTGTGGCGGCAGCGGGGCATCACGATCCTCTTCGTGACGCACGACATCGACGAGGCGGTGTACCTCGGCGAGCGGGTGCTGATCCTGTCCTCCTCCCCGACGGTCGTCCAGGAGCAGCTGAAGGTCGATCTCCCGGCCGAGCGCGACCAGTTGCACACCCGGGTGGCCCCACGCTTCGCCGAGCTGCGGACCCATGTGTACGAGCAGATCCAGGCGGCGAAGCGCGGGACACCGGTCGACCGTGTGGTGAAGGACCAACGGCCCGCGTAACGGGGGCTACACCTCGGCGGCGGGCACCACGCTCAGGTGACTCGACGCGCGTCGCGTACGCCGCGCGGGCGCGCGGCGGGCCGCGCGCAGGACCAGCGTCAGCCGCGTATAGCCCATGCCCTGAAGGGTCTTGGTGGTCTCGCCGACGATGCGGCAGTCCGTACGGCCCCAGCGCGGGTCGGGATGGAGTAACGGCCGCACCGCGCCGTCGTGTTCCACGGCGTCCGGGCCGACCGAGCGGATCCAGTGCGGCAGGCCGTGCCGGTAGGCGGCGTCCATGATCGGGTCCTGGGCGATGTCCCGGAGGATCGACTGGAGTCCGTGGTCGTGACCGTGCCGCTCGACGGCGGCGGCGAAGTGCGCCAGCATCGGCAGACACCAGCTCGACTCGTGCTCGCCGAGGACCGTGCCCGCGTCCGGATGGAACAGGACGAACCGGAGGAAGTTGTCCCCCGGCATGGCGGTGGGGTGCGGGCCGACCCCGCGGAAAAGTGTCTCGAACGCACCGTTCGCCAGGACGACGTCCCAGCGGTGGTCGACGACGACGGAAGGAAAGGTCACGGCCTCCAGGAGCGCGGCATAGTCCTGGAGATACGCCTGGGCCTCACGACTCTCGGGGGCTGGTCGCGGCTGTGGCCGGGACCCTCCTGCCTGGTATGCCATCGGGAGGTCCACCCCTCTTGCCTATGCGGCCCTATCGCGGCGTCGTGATCCTGCTACCCCTGGTCGAGCGGTGTCAACTATCGTGGCATTTGACGCCCGTTGACGGCTGAATCCCGCCACAGTTGTGGCGAGACCTGGATGTCAGTTCGACCAAAGGGCTACTCTCCGGTCTTCGGGCGGTTCACTCCGCACTTCCGGAATTCCCACAGGGGCTTCACGTCCGAGGAATCCGGTTCCACCAGAGCGGTCGACAAGAGACGTAGGAGAGAAGTGTCGGTGACGGATGGCTTCGAGGTTCCGGGCGCCACGGCGACGGGTCTGCTGCCGGCCGTCGTGGCCCGAGTCACCGGGCTGGCCGACCGGCTCGGTGCGCCGCACGACGAGGTGTTCGACGTCCGGCGGCTGTCCGCGGCCTCCGGAGTCCCCGAGGTCGTGGTCAGATCCCTGCTCAACGGGCGGCCCGCGGGCGAGCCCGATCTCCAGGCCCGCTTCCTGCAACGGCTCGACCTGCTGCGCCGCACCCGGCTGAAGCCGGGCGGCCGCCGCTACACCCAGCAGGAGATCGCCGACGGCGCCGGAATGTCGCGCCAGCAGGCCGGCGCCCTCATCAACGGCGACCGGCGCCCCACGATGGAGCACTGCGACGCCATCCAGCGGTTCTTCCGCGTGCACGCCGGATTCCTCACCGCGGAGGACCCCGAGGCGCTCGCGGGCGCCCTCCAGCACACCGAGCAGGAGCTGTTGCAGCGGCTCGCGGACCGGGAGCGCGAGGCCGCGCCGGCTGTCGCCGACGATCCGCTGGAGCGGCTGCTGCAGGACCACGGCGTCCGTGGCATCGCCTGGCGGGCCGCACAGCTGCCCACCGACCAGCACCGGGACAAGGTCGCCGAGTGGCTGGACATGCTCTTGGAGAGCGTCAAGCGGCCCGAGTCGTGATCCGGGGGATTCTGTGGGCATAGGAAAGGACATGCGCCGTCTGTGCGGCGAGTTGGTCGACGAGCTCTCACTGCCGGCACCGGCGGAGCCCGCCGATCTGTACGCCGCGCTGTGCGACGCCATGAGCAGACGGCGCGGACGCCCGGTGCAGTTCCGCACGGCCGCGTTCCCGCCGGGCACCGCCAGCGGGCTCTGGCTCGACATGGCCGACCAGGACCTCGTGGTCGTCGAGGAACGCACCGCGCCCGACCACCAGTTGGTGATCCTCGGCCATGAGCTGTGGCACATGAACGCCGGGCACTGCAGCCACCACGTGGAGGGCGCGGCCGTCGCCGCCCGCATGCTCTCGGACGACGCCGACCTCCAGGCGACCGTCCTGAAGGTGGCGGCCCGCACGCGGTCGGACCTGGCGGACGAGAAGGACGCGGAGAGTTTCGGGTTGTTGCTGGCGAGCAAGTGCCGAGTGTGGCTTGCGGGTTCGTCGTTGCGCGGTCCCGTACGGCGTGAGGGTCTCGCCGGACGCATCGAGGCCACCCTGGGCTATCGCGGGCCGCAGGGCTGAGGGCGCCGGAACACCGTGGACGGGTCCAGCTACTACATTCCCGCCGTCGCCATGTCGGCGGCCCTCATGTTCAAGGCGCCCGCGCTGTCGCGGTCCTGGCGCGACCCGCTGCTGCGCTCGGTGTGCACGCTGATGGCGCTGGCCGGGCTGGTGTTCTTCTTCGCGGCCCCGCCGACCATCGGTGAGGTCAACGACGTCATCGGGATCACGAACGTCTCGGCGCCGCTGGTCTACTGCCTGCTCAGCGCCTTCAGCGCCGCCTGTCTGGTGCTGATCGTCAACTGGCGTGGCGGGCCGGCGGAGTCGACCCGCCGGGTGTCACGCCGCTGGATCATCGGCTACAGCGTCGTGATCGTGGCGCTGGTCGTGCTGTTCGTCCTCGGCGACGCGCCGGTGGAACGGCTGGTGGACTTCGACACGTACTACGCCAACGAGCCGTTCGTCCGCGAGATGATCGTGCTCTATCTCGTGGCGCTGACCGTCTCGGGTGTCGCGATGAGCGTCATGTGCGGGCGCTGGGCACTTCAGGTGCAGGGGTGGCTGCGGGCCGGGCTGCTGATCATCGTGGCCGGCTATCTGTTCAACATCGCCTATCTGACCACCAAGTTCACCGCGGTGATCGCCCGTTGGAACGGCGCGAACCTCGACTACCTCAGCTCCGACGCCGCCCCCGTACTCGCTTCCACCGGGGTGCAGATCAGCGCGATCGGCTTCTGTTTCCCCCTGGCCTGCCAGCGGGTCGGCGACACCTGGTCCACCTGGTCGACGTACCGCCGTCTCGGCCCGCTGTGGCGCGAGCTGAAGCCGGTCTCGCCGCACGCGGCCCACGGGGTCCGCATGTCGTGGTGGTCCCCGGCCGAACTCCAGGTCACCCAGCGGGAGTCGGACATCCACGACGGCATGCTCAGCCTGTATCCCTACTTCGACACGGTGGTGCGCGCGAACGCCTACGACGCGGCGCTCGCGTCGGGCTCCGATCCCGCCCAGGCGCAGGCCGAGGCCGACGCGGCGATGGTGACGGCGGCCGTCCGGGCGCGGGCCGCCGACCCGGACGGCAGGGTCATCGACAAGGCGGAGACGGCCGACACCCCGGCCCCCGCCCCCTCGCCGGCCGCCGTATCTCCGTCCATGTCCACCGAGGGACCGCGCGACCTCGTGCGGATGTCCATCGCGCTGCGTCAGTCCCCCGTCGTCGCGGCTGCCCGAGGGCAGTACGCGACCAGGTCAGAGAGCGACTTCCATGAGCGAACCAACTAGCGCCAAACCGGGAACGGCCCCCAGACGTGCCGTCGTGATCGGCGGTGGAATGGCCGGCATGCTGGCCGCCGCCGCGCTCAGCGAGTACGCCGACGTCACCGTCGTCGAGCGCGATGTGCTGCCGGACGGGCCCGAGCCGCGCAAGGGGCTCCCCCAGGCGCGCCACGTCCACGTCGTGTGGTCCGGTGGTGCCCGTGCGATGGAGGAGCTGCTGCCCGGCGTCACCGACGGGTGGCTCGCCGCCGGTGCCCGTCGCATCTCGCTGCCGACGGGTCTTGTCTCCATGCAGCCGCGGGGCTGGTTCCGCCGGTGGCCCGAGATGCAGTTCATGATCGCCTGCAGCCGTGACCTCCTCGACTGGGTGGTCCGCGAGCGGGTCGCGCGCAACGCCCGCGTCACCGTGCTGCCGCGTACCGAGTTGCTCGGTCTGGAGGGTGACGCGCGGCGCGTGACCGGTGTGCGGGTCCGGACGGTGGGGGGCGAGGAGAGCGTCCTGGCGGCCGATCTGGTCGTGGACGCCGCCGGGCGCGGTTCGCGGGCGATCAAATGGCTCGACGAGCTGGGTGTGTCCCCGGCCCCGATGGAGGAGGTCGACTCCGGACTCGCGTACGCCAGCCGGATCTTCCGGGCGCCCGAGGGCACCGAGGACTACCCCCTGGTGAACGTGCAGTCGGACGCGCGGCAGCCCGTCCCCGGGCAGACCACGACCATCGTGCCGATCGAGGGAGGCCGCTGGCTGGTGACCCTTTCGGGCACGCGGGGCGGTCAGCCCACCGGCTCCGCCGAGGAGTTCGAGACGTTCGCCCGCGGGGTCAGGCATCCGGTCGTCGGCGAACTCATCGCCCACGCCGAGCCGCTGTCGGACGTCTTCGTCACCCGCAGCACCGTGAACCGCCGCCACCTGTTCGAGAAGGTCAAGGACTGGCCCGAGGGCTTCGTCGCGATCGGTGACTCGGTCGCCACGTACAACCCGGTGTACGGGCACGGGCTGTCGGTGGCCGCACAGGGTGCCGTGGCGATGCGCGAGCTCCTGGCCGAGTACGGGATCGCCACGCCCGGGCTGGCCCGGCGTGTGCAGCGCGCCGTGGCCCGGCCGGTCTCCACCGCCTGGGACCTGGCCACCGGCACCGACATCCTCTACCCCGACGCCATCGGCGAGCAGCCGGGCCTCACGGACAAGCTCCTGGGCCGCTACATCGACCGCCTCATGCTCACGGCGACCGCCCGCCCGCTGGTCACTCAGGCGTTCTTCGACGTGGTGACGCTGTCCAAGCCCCTCAGCGCGCTGGTCCAGCCCGCCGTCGTCATCGCGGTGCTCCGGGGCCCACGCCGGACGCCCCTCGCCGATCCGCCGCTGTCGGACAAGGAGCGGGACGCGGTCCTCGGCGCACCGGAGCCGTCGGGGGCACGCGAGGGCTGACCGCGCCCCCTGGGCGCGGCCCTACGCGGCGGTCACGTCGCGCTGCGCTCGCTCGCCTCCCTCAGGTCCCGCTCCACCGCCCGGCTGCGGGCCGTGTCCGGCCGGCCCGCGGCGGTGCCCGGGCGGCCGGCGCGCAGGAGGTCGCTCCAGTGTTCGCGGCTCCAGTCGGCGGGGCTGGTGGTGCCGGTGAACTCCTCGACGAGGGAGAGGAAGCGGGCCGGGTCGGTGTGGAAGGGGAAGTGCCCGGCGCCCTCGAAGATCTCCAGGCGGCTGCCGGGCATGGCCTCGTGCGCCCCGTACGCGTGCCGTACGGGGACCACGCTGTCGCGGTCGCCCCACATCAGCATCGTCGGCATGCCCTGGGTGAGGTAGCAGCGGTCGAGCATCGTCACGACCTGGCCGCGCCAGTCGACCACCGCCCGCAGCGTACGGATGAACGCGCTGCGCGAGGTCGCGTCGGGCAGGGCGTCCACGAGGGTCAGCAACTCCGGCGCGTCCTGGCCCAGGTCGGTGTCGAGGAGCCTCATCAGATGGGCGACCAGCCCCACTTGGATCCGCATCCCGGGCAGCCGCAGCGCGGCCAGGGCCAGGTCGGCGCCGGGCAGCGAGACCGCCCGCAGGACCGGGTTCACCTCGCGGCCCACGCCGCCGGCGCTGACCAGGATCAGCCGCTCGGTGCGTTCGGGGAACTGGTATGCGAACTGCATCGCGACACCGCCGCCGAGCGAGTGCCCGATCAGCGTGGCCTGCTCGATGCCGAGGGTGGAGAGCAGATCGCGCAGCCCGTTGGCGTACGCGGCCACCGAGTAGTCGGCCCGGGGCTTGTCCGAGGCACCGTGGCCGAGGAGGTCGGGGGCGATCACCGTGTGGGTGCGGGCGAGATCGGGGATGAGCTCGGCCCAGGTCGCCGAGGAGTCGCCGATGCCGTGGATCAGGACGAGTGCCGGGCCCTCGCCCGCCATCCGGTAGGCGCGGCGGTAGCCGTGCACCACTCGGTGGTGCAGCCGCAGCTCCCCGTCGCCCACCGAGCGCAGCCGTGCGGTGGGCCTCGGGTGCTGTCGCGGGACGTCGACCACGGGCTCGCCTCCCCTCACCGGGCCGCCGGGAGTACGGCTCCAGGCCCTGGCTTCCAGCGTAGGACCCTTGTCCGACAAGGGATTTCCGTGATGTTTCCCCTCCGCTAACCGGGCGAACCGACGCGTACCGAAAGGGCATTGTCAGTGGCGGACGGCAAGCTGGACCCAGCGCCACCGCTGTGCGGGGGCGAGTGAACCGCCACAAGCGCTGCTGCCGAGCCGAACCGGGGAGAGCCGTCCGATGCCGACCGCCGTACTGACCGATCACGAACGCACCGCCGTGCAGGCCTATCTGCGCCTGTTGCAGACGGTCCGGGCCGCCATGGACGGCCCTCCCGGCACGGGCCGACCACCCGTCGTGCCGCCCGCCGCCCTCGCCGAGGCGGAGCGCGCGCTGGCCGCGGCGGGGCTCACGGGCAACGAGGAGGCGTTCTTCCGCCTGCTGCACACCTGGTGCCCGGAGGTCTGATGAGCCACCGTCAGCCCTTCGACGGAGGCGGGACGGCCCGGATGATCCAGATGGGCCGGACGGGCCGGACGAACCCGCCGAACCCGCGTTTCGCGTCCGTCGCATCCGTCGCGGCGCGCCCGGCCCTCCGCAGACCGCCGTCCGGGGACGCGAACGTGAACGCGCTCAGTCCTGCGCGTGCGGCACGGTCACCGCGGTCGCCACGAGTCCCCGGCGTACGGTCCAGCGGCCGTCGAAGTGCCCGATCCGCCGGCCGTCGACCACCGGCCCGGGCACGAGGAGCCGGGCACGGAGGCCTCCTGACGTGGTGTGTCCGGAATCCATGAAGACGTCGATGTCCGCCTCGGAGAAGTCGAGCCACTTCCCGGTGAGGGGGAACCACGCCTTGTAGACCGACTCCTTGGCGCTGAACAGGAGCCGGTCCCAGTGGACGCCGGGGTGCCGCTCGGCGAGGCCGCGCAGCCGCCGGTCCTCGTCGGGCAGCGCCACGGACGCCAGCACGTTGTCCGGGAGCGGCAGATGGGGCTCCGCGTCGATGCCGATCGAGGCCAGATCGGTGGCGCGGGCCAGCGCCGCGGCGGCGTAGCCCTCGCAGTGCGTCATGCTGCCGATCAGCCCGGCGGGCCACTGCGGGGCTCCCCGCTCACCGGGCAGCACGGCCTGCGGGGGCACGCCGAGCTTCTCCATGGCGTGCCGGGCACAGCCGCGGACGACGGTGAACTCGCGGCGCCGTTTCTCGACGGCGCGCGAGATCAGCGCCTGTTCCTCGGGATAGAGCTCGGGGTACGGCGTCGTGCCGCCGGGCCGCTCGTCACCGTGCGCCTCCACGGCCACGACCGACTCCGGGAGCAGCTCCTCGATCACCGGATCCGACCTCCATCGGCAGAATGCGGCGCAGCTTGCCCGGCGGTTCCGAGCGCTTGCGCCACTCGCGGGGGTAACCCACCGACACCTCTTCGAAGCGGACGCCGTCGAGCCAGGTGGTGCGGGGAATGTGCAGGTGGCCGTAGACCATGGCCGCGACGCGGTACGTGCGGTGCCAGTCCGCGGTGAGCCCGGTGCCGCACCACATGGCGAACTCCGGGTACCAGAGGACCTCCGTCGGGTGGCGGTCCAGCGGGTAGTGGTTGACCAGGACCGTCGGCAGGTCGGCGGGGATCTCCGCGAGCCGGCGCTCGGTCTCGGCCACCCGGGCCCGGCACCAGTCCTCACGGCTCGGGTACGGGTCGGGGTGCAGGAAGTGCTCGTCCGTGCAGACGACGCCGGTCCCGTGGGCGTACGTGAGCCCCTCTTCCTTGGTCGCGCAGCCCGCGGGCAGGAACGAGTAGTCGTAGAGGAGGAAGAGCGGCGCGACGGCGACCGGTCCGCCGGGACCCTCCCACACGGGGTACGGGTCCTCCGGGGTCGTCACTCCCAGCTCGCGGCAGACCTCCACGAGGTGCTCGTAGCGGGCCACTCCGCGCAGGGTGACGGTGTCCTTGGGATGGGTCCACAGCTCGTGGTTGCCGGGTGCCCAGATCACCTTGCGGAAGCGGGAGGCGAGCGTTTCGAGGGCCCAGCGGATGTCGGCCACCGTCTCCGCGACGTCGCCGGCCACCAGGAGCCAGTCGTCGTCGGTCTCGGGGCGCATCTGTTCGACGAGGGCGCGGTTCTCGGCGTATCCGATGTGCAGGTCGCTGATGGCCAGCAGCCGGCCCGGACGGTCAGCCGTCGTCACCCTCGCCCCCTCCGTGGACCGGAAACGCCCCTCGGCGTGCCCGGATGGGACCACAAGAACACATGCCGCCTCCACGGTACAAGAGCGGCTTTAGCGGCCCCGCCGACGATGTGACCACGGCAGGCCTTCCTGGTGCGGGTCCGTTCTGGCCGCTCGCGCTCCGCGGCGGAGCCGCGGATGTCGGCGCCCCGCGCCCCCGAACGGGGTGCCGAGCCCAAGGAGAACGAGGAGAGCAAGGAGATCCATGGCAGGCGCATCCGGCTCCGAACGTCCGGTGAAGAGCGGGCCTTCGACGTTGCTCGATCTGCACCGTGCAGGGCGGCTCGTCCCTGAGTATCCCGGCGTTCGGCGGCTGCTCGACGGGGCCTCGGACGCCGAACTCGCCCGCGCCGGGCAGCTGTTGGCGCGGCTCGATCCGGACGAGGTGCTGGCGGAGCATCCGGCCGTCCCGGTCGTGAGCGTCGCCGTCACCGGGCACGGGACGCTGGCACCGCTGCTGCCGTCCCTGACCGTCGAACTGGCCCGCCACGGGCTGCTGTTGAGGCCACATCTCGCGGACTTCGACGCGTACGTCTTCGACCTCGCCGACCCGGGCGGTGAGCTGTACGGGGCCGATCTGGCCCTCTGTGTGCTGGACCCGATGGTGGTCTTCGACGAGGTCCCCGTGCCCTGGGGGCCCGAGGACGTGGAGCGGGTCGCGCGGGAGCGGATCGGGACGTTGGCGGGACTGGTCGCGCGGTTCGCGGAGTCCGCGCGCGGGACGCTCGTCCTCAACACCCTGCCGTTGCCGAGGCGGTTCGCCGCGCAGCTCGTCGACCACCGGTCGCGGGCGCGGCTCGGGGCGGTGTGGCGGGAGGCCAACTCACGGCTGCTGCGGCTGGCCGAAGAGCACGAGCGGGTCGTCGTCCTCGACCTGGATCCGCTGGTCGGCGAGGGCGTGCCCGTGGTCGAGCCGCGACTGAGCCAGTACACCAGGACGCACCTCTCCCCCGCGCTGCTCGCCGCGTACGCCCGTGAGATCGGGCATCTGGCCCGGCATCGGGCCGGACAGGGCAAGAAGGCCCTCGTCCTGGACCTGGACGGCACGCTGTGGGGCGGGATCCTCGGCGAGGACGGCCCGGACGGCATCGAGACCGGAACCGACGGCACGCACCGCGGCGGGGCCCATCACGCGTTCCAGCGGGTCGTCGGACAACTCGCCGCGCAGGGCGTGCTGTTGGCCGCCGTCAGCAAGAACGACCCCGAACCGGTCGGCGAGGTCCTGCGCGGGCATCCCGGCATGTTCCTGCGCGAGGGCGACTTCGTCCGGGTCGTCGCCAACTGGCGGCCCAAGCACGACAACCTCGCCGAACTCGCCGACGCGCTCAACCTGGGCGTGGACAGCTTCGTGTTCGTGGACGACAGCCCCTACGAGTGCGGGCTCGTCCGCCACGAGCTGCCAGGCGTCTCCGTCGTACCCGTGAACGGCGAACCGGCCCTGCACATCGAGGCGTTGCTGCGCGACGGCTGGTTCGACGCCCCCGAGCTGACCCGCGAGGACGTCACACGGGTCGCCCAGTACCGCGACGAGCTGGTCCGCAAGGACTTCCTCGACAGCTTCGACTCCCTCGACGAATACCTGCGGCAGCTGCGGGTCGAGGTCCACCTCGTCGAGGCCGGCCCGGCCGAGGTGGCCCGGCTCTCCCAACTGACCCTGCGGACCAACCAGTTCAACCAGACGACCCTGCGGTTGGGGCCCGCCGAGGTGCGTGCCCTCCTCGACGATCCGGCGGCGCGTGTCCTCGCCGTCCGGGCCGCCGACCGCTTCGGGGACAACGGCGTCGTGGGCGCGGTGTTCACGCACCGGCACGGCGACACCGTCCACATCGACAACTTCCTGCTCAGCTGCCGGGTGTTCTCCCGAGGCATCGAGCAGACCGCGCTCTGTGCCGTGCTGCGACACGCCCGCGCACACGGCGCCCGGGCGGTGCGCGCGAACCACCGGGCCACATCGAAGAACACCAAGGTCAGGGACTTCTACCCGAGGAACGGCTTCGTCCGGGTCCCGGACGAGAACACGGCACTCACCCGCATGACGGCCATCGACCAGGGCGACGGCACGACCGTGACGTACGAGCACGGCCTCGGGGTCCTGCCCGTGCCGCCCGCGCACGTCCATTTCACCGAGATCCCGGGAGACGACGGCTCGTGAACTCCATCGACGACTTCCTCATCCTCCTCCAGGACGACCTCGGCCTGCCGGTGACCGGCGCGGACGTCGGCGCGGGGCTCGACCGGGTGCCCGGCTGGGACTCCGTGCACCTGCTCTCGCTCCTCGCGCTCCTGGAGCGTACGACCGGCCGTGCGCTCCCCCTGGCGGAAGCGCTGGAGGCCGGCAGCCTGGAGGAGATCTACGCGCTGGCGGTGGCCTCGTGAGGATCTCACCGGTCGCGCGCGAGCGCCGCCACACCCTGGCCTTCCTCGACGGCATCCGGTCCTTCGCGCCGGTGTTCCTCGGTACGTCGGTCGACATGGGCAACGTACGGGAGCACCGCGCCGGGCAGCCGTCGGGGCGCCGGATCTCCACGGTCACGTACGTGCTCCATGTGGCCGCGCGGGTGCTGGCCGCGCACCCGGAGGCGAACGCCGCGCTCCGGGGCCGGTCCAGGGTCGCCCGGTACGACGGTGTGCACGGCAAGTTCACGCTCGACCGCACGCTGGGCGGTCGCCGGGTGGTGCTGTCGGCCGTGCTGCCGGATCTGGAGCGGGCCGGGCTCGGCGAGATCCAGGAACGTGTCGACCACTTCCGGGACGGCGACCCCGCGACGATGCCGGAGTTCGCCGGCGTCCGCGCGCTCCAGCGGCTGCCCTGGCCGCTGCGCACCCTCGCCTACCGTGCCGCGACCCGCCCCCTGCGCAGGCGGGCCTCGATGACGGGCACGTTCGCGGTGAGTTCGCTCGGCCACCGTCCCGTGGAGGCGTTCCACTCGGTCGGCGGGACCACGATCACGCTGGGGCTCGGCGCGACCGCCGACCGGCCCGCGGTCCGTGACGGGAGGGTCGTCGTCGCTCCGGTGCTGCCGCTGAGCCTCACCTTCGACCACCGTGTGATCGACGGGGCCGAGGCGGCGGACGTGCTCGCCGAGATCAAGGAGGGCCTGGAGTCCTTCAAGGGGAGCGGGGTACAGGGGGCCTGACGTGCCTCAGGAGCACCGGCGGGCCCGTCCCGGGGATTCTGTAACACGCACGTAGCAGCGAGCACGCCGCGGAAGCCCTATGATCGGCCCTACACAACCGCCACGGACTCCCGTTTTCGAACGGCGGTTTTGTGTACCCATTTACTCCTTTGCCGAGCACGGCCTGCTTCGTCGTGCCCGCGAACCCTGAAAGGCGGCCTGCATGGTCTCTCGCGTACGCGTCTGGCTCAACCGCACGTACGCGGAGAACGTGTTCTTCATGGATCAGCTACGGCGAAATCCGTGCGGCAGGGCCGTCGAGATCCACGCCACCCACGGCGACGCCGACTCCCCCATCCTCGCCGCCGCCGACGCGGCCGCGCTGGAGCCGGAGGGGCTGTCCCCGGCGGCCTACGTCGAGTACGCGCTCGACCAGTGCGCCCGGCACTCCATCGACGTGTTCGTGCCGGTCCTGCACCAGGCGACGCTCGTCGAGCACCGCGAGGAGTTCGCCGCGGTCGGTACGGCGCTGCTCGCGCCGCCCGCGGAGGCCGTGCACACCTTCCAGGACAAGGTGATCGCGTACGAGGCGGTCGAGAAGCTCGGCATTCCGGCACCGCCGTGGTGGCGGGTGCGGACCGCGGAGGAGCTGGTCACGGCGGTCGACGCGCTGGAGGCTGACGGCCACAAGGCGTGCTTCAAGCCGGCCTCCGGGGCGGGCGGCGTCGGTTTCCGCATCATCACGCGGACCCCGTTCTCCCTGATGCACCTGAACGGCTTCCCCAGCCCGTACGTTCCGCTGGACATGGTCGTCGAGGCGCTGGAGCAGGCCGACGAGCCGGTGGACTGGCTGGTCATGCCGCGTCTGGAGCAGCCGGAGGTGTCCGTGGACTGCCTGACCGGTCCGGACGGGCGGGTACGGATGGCCGTGGGCCGGACCAAGAACGGCCGGCGGCGCGGCTTCACGCTCGACCCCCAGTGGATCGAGCCGTCCCGGCTGCTCGCGGAGTCCTTCGGGCTGCACTACCTGACGAACATTCAGTTCCGGATGCTCGGTGACGAGCCGGTCCTCATGGACGTGAACACGCGCCCGGCGGGCGGCCTGCACCAGCTCTCGCAGTGCGGCATCAACGCCCCTTGGGCGGCGGTGCGGTTGGCGCTCGGCGAGGAGCCCGGCGACGTGGTCCCGCCGTTCCTCGGACAGGACTACACGGTGGTCGCGGGACCGCGTGCGGTACGGCCGGTGTCGCTGCCGCAGCAGCGCGCGGAGCTGGACCTCCCCGTCCCCTCGGCCGCGACCACGACCGCCGCGGAGCCCGCCGCCGACGCACACTCGGAGCAGACCGCTCAGGCGACTCATCCGGCCCAGGCGGCACAGACTTCGGACAGTCCCTTGACAGTCTGATTGGTCCATACCAACTTGGTGAGCGTGCAACTCCCGTACCCCCCATACGTTCAGGGAGATCACGTGCGCCTCAGACGTTCCAGAAACCGTTTCCTCGCGCTGCTCGCTTCGGCCGCCCTGGCACTCGCCGGGGCGGTCGCCCTGCCCGGCACCGCCCAGGCGGCCAACCTGCTCTCCAACCCCGGCTTCGAGTCGGGCGGCCTCTCCCCCTGGTCCTGCTCGGGCAACCTCGGCTCGATCGTGTCGAGCCCGGTCCACGGGGGCACCAAAGCCCTTGCGGGCGCGGCGAGTTCGAGTGACATCGCCAAGTGCAGCCAGACCGTGTCGGTCCAGCCGAACACCGCGTACCGCCTGACGGGCTGGGTGCGCGGCAACTACGCCTACCTGGGCGTGGACGGCGGGCCGTCGACCTGGACCCAGTCCCCCTCCGCCTACAGCCAGTTGACCGTGCCGTTCACCACCGGCGCGTCGCAGACGAGCGCGACGATCTACACGCACGGCTGGTACGCGCAGGGCACCTACCAGGCCGACGACATCAGCCTCGACGGTCCCGGCGGCGGCTCGGACACCCAGGCGCCGACGGCTCCCTCGACCCTGCGCTCCACCGGGAAGACCTCGTCGAGCGTGTCGCTGGCGTGGAACGCGTCGAGCGACAACGTGGGCGTCACCGCGTACGACATCTACAGCGGTGCGAACCAGGTGCTCAGTGTCTCCGGGACCAGTGCCACGGTCAGCGGGCTCTCGCCGAGCACCGCGTACACGTTCACCGTGCGGGCCCGGGACGCTGCCGGGAACCGGTCGGCCGCCTCCAACTCCCTTGCTGTCACGACCGATCCGGGCGGTGGCGGGGGTACCGGCTTCAAGCAGGCCGCGCCCTATCTGTACCTCGGCTGGGGTGACCCGCCGAGCGCCCCGTCGGTGATGGGCTCGACCGGCGTGAAGTGGTTCACGATGGCGTTCATCCTCTCCTCGGGCGGCTGCAACCCGGCCTGGGACGGTTCGCGTCCGCTGACCGGCGGCAACGACCAGTCCGTCATCAACTCCATCCGCTCGGCGGGCGGCGACATCGTCCCGTCCATCGGCGGCTGGAGCGGCAACAAGCTGGGACCGAACTGCTCGACACCGGAGGCGCTCGCAGGCGCGTACCAGAAGGTGATCGACGCGTACGGGCTGAAGGCGATCGACGTCGACATCGAGAACACCGACGAGTTCGAGAACGAGGTCGTCCAGGACCGGATTCTCAACGCCCTGAAGATCGTCAAGCAGAACAACCCGGGGCTGCGGACGATCATCACCTTCGGCACGTCGACGACCGGCCCGAGCTACTGGGGCAACCGGCTCATCGAGCGGGCCTCGGCACTGAACGCCAACATCGACGTCTTCACCATCATGCCGTTCGACTTCGGCGGCGGCGCCGACATGTACGGCAACACGGTGAACGCGACGGAGGGGCTGAAGACCAAGCTCAAGTCGGTGTTCGGCTGGGACGACGCCACGGCCTACGCGCACATCGGCATCTCCGGCATGAACGGGCTGAGCGACCAGCAGGAGCTCACCTCGCCGGCGACCTGGACGCAGATCCGCGACTGGGCGAACTCCCACCACATCGCCCGCCTCGCCTTCTGGTCGGTCAACCGCGACCGGCCGTGCCCGGGCGGCGGCGTGGTCAGCAACTGCTCCGGCATCAGCCAGAGCAACTGGCAGTTCACATCGATCACGGCGGGCTTCACCGGCTGACGCCGACGGCTCCCGCGGGGGTACCCGGTCAGCCGACCGGGTACCCCCACTCCTTCGCCAACTCGGCCAGGCGCGGCGGCAGTTCGGCCGTCGGGTCGGCCGGGCGGGCCTGCTGGATGCGGCCCGACCTGATCGTGGGGCTCCAGTCGCCGAGCTGGGGGCGGAAGTCGCCGTGGTCCTTGTCGCCGTAGTCGAGCATCGTGCTCTCCCAGGGGACACCGAGGTACTGGCACAGGCCGCGGGTGGTCCGCTCCGGGTGGGCGGTGAGGTCCTCGTACGTCATCACGTGGGCGTCGAGGGTGCGGCGGGCCTCGTCCAGTTTCTCGCTGTAGTCGAGGACCTCGGCGCGGATCTGTTCGTGGTCCGGGTCGGTGCGGCGGTCGGTGAGCGAGGCGACGACCGCGCCGGGGTGGCGGAGCAGCACGATGTAGCGGGCGTTCGGCCAACATCGGTGCAGGCGCGGCCACATGAGGGTGTTCGGCGGGGTCTTGTCGACGATGATCTGCTTGCCGCTGCGGGCGAGTTCCAGGTGCAGCACCCGGTCCCACAGCACATGCTCCAGCTCGTCCTTGTCGAGTTCGAGCGCCTTCATGGCGTCGGCGGTGAAGTCGCGCGACAGGTTGATGTGCAGGGTGCGCAGATGCATCTCGTGCGGGGCGCGGATCCTGCTGTGGCTGTTCAGCAGGACCCTCAGGAGGGTCGAGCCCGAGCGTACGGAGGAGAGGACGAAGACCGGCGAGTCCACCAGCCGCGGGGCGGGCGGGGCGGTGTACGAGTCCCCGTCGGTCCTGGGCGCGGGCATGGCGTCGAGGCTCCGGCGCGGCGGGCTCACCGCCTGTGCCATCAGCCTTCCCCTGCGCCTCAGCCCTTTGCCGATCGCGGACATTCGCGGGTCTCGCACGGTGACACCTTTCTCTCGCACTGCCCCACATCAGAGGGGCGACGGGAGAACTCCAGGTGTCGTGCAGGGAACAGGCACTGGTCACGGCGGGCGATGGACCCGCCGTGACCAGGCGTCTTACCGCTTCCTTAATTCTTCATGGGAAGCGTGGTCACCGGTTCCCCACAGCCAGGCGCAGCGTCTGGATCTCGAAGGGCCGCAGGGTGACGGACACACTGTCGCCGTCCGTCTCCGCGCTGGTCAGCGGGCGTTCCAGGAGATCGGTGAGCTGGGCGCCCGCGAGCGGGAAGCCCGTGCGCAGGGTGCCCTGGGCCCGGCCGCCGAGGGACTCGTAGACGCGTACGACGACATCGCCCGAGGCGTCGTCGGCGAGCTTGACCGACTCGATGGTCACGCCCCCGCCGCCGTCCACGGACACGACCGGCTCGGGGGTGCCCGCCGAGTCCGCCACCCGCAGCGGCAGGTTGAGCGAGTAGCCCTCGGCGACCGCGTCCTCGATGGTCGCGCCCGGCAGCAGCGCGTAGGTGAAGCGGTGCTTGCCCTGGTCGGCCTCCGGGTCCGGGATGCGCGGGGCGCGGACCAGGCTGAGGTGGACCGTGGTGGTCGTGCCGCCGTCCTCGCGGACCGTGCGGGTGACGTCGTGGCCGTAGGTGGAGTCGTTGATCACCGCGACGCCGTAGCCCGGTTCGCCGATGTGGACCCAGCGGTGGCCGGAGACCTCGAAGCGGGCGGACTCCCAGCTGGTGTTGGTGTGCGTGGGCCGCTGGATGTGGCCGAACGCGATCTCGGCGGACGAGTGGGCGGCCCGGACGTCCACCGGGAAGCCCGCCTTGAGGAACTTCTCGGCCTCGTGCCAGTCGATGTCCGTCTCGAAGTCGATACGGGGGCTGCCTGCGCGCAGGCTGATCGTCTGGGTGATGCGCGAGCCCTTGCCGAAGGAGCGCTCCACGCGGATCGCGCCCAGCAGCGGGTCCTCCTCGACCACGGTCACCGACTCCGCGTCCAGGAGGTCCGTGTAGCGGTTCTTGTAGTGCTTGTCGACGTCCCACGCGTCCCAGTAGTTGGGAAGGTCCGTGTGCAGGCGGAGCAGGTTGCCCGTGTCGGCGAGGACCTCACGGCCGCCGGCACGCAGATCGCGTACGGAGGCCAGGGTGCCGTCCTCGGCGACCTCGACGCGGACCAGGCCGTTGTCGAGGACGCGGCCGGCGACCGTCACCGGCTCGGGTGCGTCGCCGGTGCCGAGGGGTGCGCTGCCGTTCGCGGGGACGACGGTGTGCGCGAGGGTGCCGTCGGCGGTCCGTACGACCTCCCGGCGCTCGACCGGGCTGGTGTTGAAGACGCGGGTGCCGCCCGTGCCGAGTGCGGTGACCGCCTCGGCGGTCAGCTCCTCGACCTCGACCGCGACGCGCGCGTACTCGGCCTCCGCCTCGCGGTGCACCCAGGCGATCGACGAGCCGGGCAGGATGTCGTGGAACTGGTGGAGCAGGACCGTCTTCCAGAGCCGGTCGAGCTTCTCGTGCGGGTAGGCGTAGCCCGGTGCGTGCAGCGCGGCCGTCGTGGCCCACAACTCGGCCTCGCGGAGCCTGTGTTCGCTCCTGCGGTTGCCCTGCTTGGTGCGGGCCTGCGAGGTGTAGGTGGCCCGGTGCAGCTCCAGGTAGAGCTCGCCGACCCAGACCGGGGCGTCCGGGTACTCCTCGCGGGCCTTGGCGAAGAACTCGTCGGGGTGCTCGACGACGACCTTGGGTGAGCCTTCCAGGTCGGCCAGCCTGCGCGCCCGTTCCATGATCTCTCGGGTGGGGCCGCCGCCGCCGTCGCCCCAGCCGAAGGGGGCCAGCGAGCGCGTGGCTGCGCCCTTCTCCTGGTAGTTGCGGGTGGCTCGGGCCATCTCCTCGCCGCTGAAGCGGGCGTTGTAGGTGTCGACCGGCGGGAAGTGCGTGAAGATCCGCGTGCCGTCGATGCCCTCCCACCAGAAGGTGTGGTGGGGGAACTTGTTGGTCTGGTTCCAGGAGATCTTCTGGGTGAGGAACCACTCGTTGCCGGCCAGCTTGGCGAGCTGCGGGTAGGCCGCGGTGTAGCCGAAGGAGTCCGGCAGCCAGACGCCCTTGGTCTCGACGCCGAAGTGCTCGATGAAGAACCGCTTGCCGTGGATGAGCTGCCGGGCCACGGCCTCGCCGCCGGGCAGGTTGCCGTCGGCCTCGACCCACATACCGCCGACCGGCGCCCACTGGCCCTTCTTGACGGACTCCTGGATACGGGCCCAGACCTTGGGGTAGTTGTCGCGCACCCACTCGTACTGCTGGGCCTGCGAGCAGGCGAAGATGAAGTCGTCGTACTCGTCGGCGAGCGAGGTGACGTTCGAGAAGGTGCGGGACGTCTTGCGCTTGGTCTCGCGGATGGGCCAGAGCCAGGCGGAGTCGATGTGCGCGTGGCCGACGCCGGAGACGATGTGGGCGCTGGCGTTGGCGGGCTTGGACAGCGCGGGCTCGAGCGCGGCCCGTACGTCCGCCGCCGTGCCGGAGACGTCGTCGAGGTCCAGCAGGTCCAGGGCCCGGTCCAGGGTGTGCATGATCTCGTGCCGGCGCGGGTCGTGCTCGCCCAGCTCCAGCATCAGTTCGCGCAGCACCTGGACGTCGAGGTCGAGGTGCCAGACCTCCTCGTCCAGGACGGCGATGTCGGCGCGCTGGAAGGTGTAGATCGGCTTGTCGCCCGCGGTGAGCTTGTCGCCCATGGGCGTGATCTTGGAGAAGTTGTCGGCGAGGATGTCCGGGTTGGAGGCCGCCTCGACCAGGTAGTCGATCCGCTCGCCGCCGACGGCGGGGTTGGCGATCGCCACGTACTGGTTGAGCGGGTTGACGGCCTTCAGCGGGGTGCCGTCCGTGAGGTGGACGAGCGCCTCGGCCTGGTTGCCCGGCCAGTCGCCGATGAAGCCGAGGTCGATGACGGCCTCGACGCGCTTGCCCGCCCACTCGGCGGGAACCTGTCCGCGCATCCGGAACCAGGTGGTGCCCCAGGGCGGTCCCCAGGGGGTGTCCATCGCGAAGGGCTCGTACGAGGCGGACGCGGCCTCCTCGAAGGGGACGGGCTCCCCCGGTGCCTGCCAGGCCTCGACCTCGAAGGGTACGGAGGCGGCGTAGATCGCGGTCTTGATGCGCTGGTCGTGTACGCGCTGGACGCGCTCTTCGATCCGGCGGCGTTCGTCGTGCATCTCAAGTCTCCAGGTAGCGGGGAAAGCGCTTACTCAAGGTACGCCAAGCCGGGATGTGCCCCGGTGTATCCGTCGACCAGCCTGCGGGCGACGTTCACGGAGTCGACGAGCGGGTGCAGGGCGAAGGCCTTCACGGCCGTCGCGCGGGAACTCGACTCGGCGGCGGCGAGCACCTCGCGCTCCACGGCCTTCACCGCGCAGACGAGGCCGGTCGCGTGGTCCGGGAGCGGGGCGACGGCGACGGGGTGGGCACCGTTGGCGTCGACGAGGCAGGGCACCTCGATGACGGCGTCCGCGTCGAGCACCGAGAGGGTGCCTTGGTTCCGGACGTTGAGGATCAGCGTGGTGCGCTCGTCGCGGGCGATGGCCCGCATCAGGGCGAGCGCCACCTTCTCGTAGCCGCCGGAGAGGTCGTCGGCGTCACGTTCGCCCGCGCCGGCCGTCTCCCGGTTCTCCGACATGTACGTGGCCTCGCGCTCGGCGCGCGTACGGTCCCAGGCGGTGAGGGCGGAAGCGTCCGGGCGCTTCATCTCCTCGTAGAAGTGCTCCTGCTGGTCGCGGAGGAACGCGCCGCGGGTCTTCTCGGCCTCGCTGTAGGCGCGGACGGCTTCCCGGTTGAAGTAGTAGTAGTGCAGGTACTCGTTCGGGATCGCGCCGAGCGACTGGAGCCACTCGGTGCCGAAGAGCTTGCCCTCCTCGAAGGAGCCGAGGAGGTCCGGGTCGGCGAGCAGCCGCGGGAGTTCGTCGCGTCCGGCGACGTGCAGGCCGCGGACCCAGCCGAGGTGGTTGAGGCCGACGTAGTCGATCCAGGCCTCGCGCGGGTTGGCGCCGAGCACCCGGGCGATGCGGCGGCCGAGGCCGACCGGCGAGTCGCAGATGCCGATGACGCGGTCGCCGAGGTGGCGGGACATGGCCTCGGTGACCAGGCCCGCCGGGTTGGTGAAGTTGATGAGCCAGGCGTCGGGCGCGAGCCGGGCCACGCGCCGGGCGATGTCCACGGCGACGGGCACCGTGCGCAGTCCGTACGCGATGCCGCCGGCGCCGACCGTCTCCTGGCCGAGGACGCCCTGGTCGAGGGCGACGCGCTCGTCGGCCGCGCGGCCTTCGAGGCCGCCGACGCGGATCGCGGAGAAGATGAAGTCGGCGCCGCGCAGCGCTTCGTCGAGATCGGTGGTGGCGGTCACGGTCGGTGCGTCGGGGACGTCCGCGGCCTGCTCGGCGAGGACGCGGGCGACGGCGGAGAGCCGTCCCGCGTCCAGGTCGTGCAGCACGACGTCGGTGACGCGGCCCTCGCCGCGGTCCCCGAGGAGCGCCCCGTACACGAGCGGCACCCGGAATCCGCCGCCGCCCAGAATCGTCAGCTTCACGCAACTGCCCTTTCGATGTTCGTCGAGGCTCTTGAGCTCCTCGATGTCCGTGAACCGGCGCGCACGCCGTTCACGTCAGCACCACGCGCACGCCCGCCTCCTCCAGGGCGGACCGCGTCCCGGCGTCCGCCGGTCCGTTGGTCACCACCACGTCCAGTTCCTCGGGCCCGCAGACCTTGGCCATGCCCGTACCCGGGAACTTTGCGCGGTCGGCGAGCAGGACGACCCGCTCGGCCGCCTTGATCATGGCCCGCTTGACCGGCACCTCGACGACCGTCGTGTCCATCACCTGCCCGCCGGGGCGCACTCCACTGGTGCCGAGGAAGAGCCAGTCCGCGTGCAGCTGACGCAGGTTGTCCTCGGTGAGGAAGCCGACCAGTGAGCGGTACTCGCGGCGGACCATGCCGCCGAGCAGCACCAGTTCGATGCCCTCGTCGTCCACCAGCTCCTCGTAGACCACGAGGTTGCTGGTGATCACGGTGATCCGGCGGCCGTGCAGCTGCCGGGCCAGCCGGTACGCGGTGGTGCCGATGTCGAGCAGCACCGACTGGCCGTCCTCGACCATGGCGGCGGCGCGTTCGGCTATGGCGTCCTTCTCGGCCACGCGCACCTCGGCGACCTCGGCGAAGGGCTGGTCGCCCTCCTCGGCGACCGCCCCGCCGTGCACGCGGGTGAGCAGCCCCTCCTCCTCCAGTTTGAGCAGGTCACGCCGGACTGTGGCGGGGCTCACGCCCAGCTGCTCCGAGAGGTCGGTGACGGCTGCGGGGCCCCCGTTTCGCAGGGCCCGCAGGATGAGTTGATGTCGTCGCTCTGCCAGCACGCGCTGAACAGTACTCGTCATTCGCAATCATTTCTATGCTCAGTTCTGCTCGACTCTTGCCAAATCAGCCGGAGGCGCGCACGATCCTGTCCACCGAAACACGATCCCGTGCATCGAAAGTGAAGAGTTTTGACGAGAGGATGCGCTCGTGGGTGACGAACGGCCCGACGCGCGGCCCGATGTGCTGCTGACCGGGCTGCTCTTCTACGACCTCGTCCTGACCGGTCTGGGCAAGCCGCCGACCCCCGGCGAGGAGATCTGGACCGACGGGATGGGCACGAGCCCGGGCGGGATAGCGAACCTGGCCGTGGCCGCGGCCCGCTACGGCCTGAGGACGTCCCTGGCCACGGTGTTCGGCGACGACTACTACGGCGCCCACTGCCGTGAGGTCCTCGCGGAGCAGGAGCACATCGACCTCTCGCTCTCCCGTACCGCGGACGGCTGGCACACCCCGGTCACCGTCTCGATCGCGTACGGCCACGACCGTGCCCTGGTCACCCACGGCCAGGAACCCCCGTACTCGCAGGACGCGCTCATGGGTGACCCGCCCGCCGCGCGCACCGCCCTCGTGCACATCGAGGCCGAACCCCGCGAGTGGCTCGCCAAGGCGGCGGCGAACGGTACGAAGATCTTCGCGGACGTCGGCTGGGATCCCACCCAGCAGTGGTCCTCGGCCCTCCTCGACCAGCTCGCCCTGTGCCACGCCTTCGTCCCGAACGACACCGAGGCGATGGCGTACACCCGCACCGACACCGCGGCCGACGCGCTCTCCAAGCTCTCCGAGCTGGTGCCGGTGGCCGTGGTCACGCGCGGCGGCGACGGCGCGATCGCGGTCGACCAGACGACGGGCGAGTACGCCGACGTACCCGCCCTCGCCACCGAGGTGCTGGACGCGACGGGTGCCGGAGACGTCTTCGGCGCGAGTTTCGTCGCAGCCTCCCTCGAAGGGTGGCCCCTCGAAGAGCGGCTGCGCTTCGCGGTGCTGGCCGCCGGACTGTCCGTACAGCGGCACGGCGGGGCTCTCGCCGCGCCGGGCTGGTACGGCGTTCACCAGTGGTGGCAGTCGGTCCGGAACACCGAGCACGCCGAGAACAGCGAAACCACCGAACTGCGGCGTGCGTACGGCTTCCTGGCCGACCGCATGCCCGCGGAACCCGGCCCGCCGGTCCCCCACGCCCCGGTGACCCCACCCGCCCCCCACGGCATTCCCGATCTCCCCTGATGCGAAGACCGAACACATCCGAAAGGCGGTGGGAGCTGTGCGGCTCTCACGAAGGGGCCTGCTCCGCGCGGGTCTGGCCGGTACGGCCGCCACGGCGCTCGGCGGCCTGGCGTCCGGCTGCGCCGTACCGACCGGCTCGACCGGCCGGAACATGGTCCTGTGGTACTGGAGCGGCGGACTGAGCGACACCGTCGTCAAGAAGGCCAAGGCGCGCTACGACTCGTCGGTCGACCTGGACGCGATCCAGATCGGCGGCTACTACCGCTCCAAGCTGATCACCACGATGACCGGCCAGGCCCACATCCCCGACATCGCGGGGCTCAAGGGCGAGGACATGGCGTCCTATCTGCCGAACGCCGACCAGTTCGTCGATCTGCGAACCCTCGGCGCCGAGAAGCTCAAGAGCCAGTACCTGGACTGGAAGTGGCAGCAGGCGGTCGCACCGGACGGCAGCCTCATCGGCTTCCCCATCGACGTGGGCCCGGTCGTGCAGTACTACCAGCCGGCGGTCTACGAGAAGGCCGGGCTGGCGTACGAACCGGACGACGTCTCCTCGGAGATGAACACCTGGGACAAGTTCTTCGCGGCCGGTGAACAGCTCAAGAAGCGCATCCCCGGCACGTACATCCTGACCGACGTCGGCAGCGTCTTCGAGATGTCGATCGGCCAGGGGACCACCCGGTTCGTGAACCGGGACAAGCACTTCATCGGCGACGGCGAGCACGTACGCGTCTGCTGGGACCGTGCGGTGGAGGCCAAGCGGCGCGGGATCGTCTCCGACCTCGTGACGGGCACCCCCGACTCCATCTCGGCCACCGAGAAGGGCCGCCTGCCCAGCCAGCTGAACGCCTCCTGGGCGGCCGGCGACCTCAAGCTCCAGTACCCGAAGACCAAGGGCAGGTGGCGGGTCGCGAACTGTCCGGGCGGCCCGTCGAACGTCGGCGGTTCGTTCCTGGCGATCACCAAGGCGTGCCGCGAACCCGAGAAGGCCTTCGAGATCATCACCTGGCTGCTCGACGCGGACAACCAGGCCCAGGGCTTCGTCGACGCCGGACTCTTCCCGTCGACCCCCGCCTCGTACGACATGAAGAAGCTGCGCGAGCCCGACCCGTTCTTCGGCGACCAGATCACGATGGACGTCTACGGGCCGGCCGCGGAGAAGATCCCGGTCGCCTTCAACAGCCCGTTCGACGTGGCTCTCGGGCAGCCGATCAGGGACGAGATCAAGAACGTCGGCGTCCTCGGCAAGGACCCCAAGAAGGCCTGGAGGGACGCCATGAGCAAGTGCCGGCGCATCGCGGACCACCTGGGGGTGAGTCACTGATGGCTACCGTGCCCCTGGTCGAGAAGCCCCCGGCGCCCGCCGTGGAGCCGCCCTCCCCCAACCCCAAGAAGGGCATCCTGAGTTACTGGCGGCTGTACGCCGCGATCTCCCCCTTCTATCTGCTCTTCCTCGCCTTCGGTCTGATCCCGGTCGGCTTCTCGCTGTATCTGTCGTTCCACCGCTGGGACGGCCTGGGCTCGATGGAGTACGCCGGGCTGTCGCAGTACAAGTACCTGCTGACGGACACCGACTTCTGGAGTTCGATCGGCAACACGATCATCATCTGGGCGCTGGCCACCTTCCCCATGATCTTCCTGGCGATGGTGACGGCCGTGATGCTCAACTCGGCGGTCCGCTTCAAGAAGATCTACCGCTTCGCGTACTTCCTGCCCAACGTCACCTCGGTGGTGGCCGTAGCGATCATCTTCGGCTCGGTCTTCTCCACCAACTTCGGCCTGGTGAACGCCCTGTTGCAGGCGGTCGGACTCGACCAGGTGGCCTGGCTGAACACCCCCTGGGGCATCAAGGTCGCCATCGCCACCCTGATGACCTGGCAGTGGACCGGCTACAACGCGATCATCTTCCTCGCCGGACTCCAGACGATCCCCGGTGAGCTGTACGAGGCCGCGCGCGTCGACGGCGCCGGGCCCGTCCAGACCTTCTTCCGGATCACACTCCCGATGATGCGGCCCGTGCTGCTCTTCGTCCTCGTCATCTCGACGGTCACCGGACTGCAGAGCTTCTCCGAACCCCAGGTGCTGCTGCAGACCACGGCCAACGAGTCGACGTTCTCCGGCGGTCCCGACCACGCCGGCCGGACGATGGTCCTCTACTTCTTCCAGCAGACCTTCGACAACAACGACTTCGGTTACGGCGCGGCCGTGGCCTGGGGCATCTTCCTCGTCGTCGTCATCTTCTCGATCATCAACTGGCGCTTGGTGCAGCGCCGGGGCGAAGACTAGGGAGGCCCGTCACCATGACAATCACCGATGTCAAGCCCACCGAGTCAGAGCCCGGCAAGGCCAGGCACGGCAAGAACAGGCGCATCGAGGGCACCCGGCGCAGGGGCATCGCCCTCCACGTCTCACTGATCCTCGGCGTGCTGCTCTCCGCGTTCCCGTTCTACTGGGCCGTGATCATGTCGACGCACTCGTCGACCGAGATCTTCTCCTACCCGCCGAAGCTGCTGCCCGGCTCGCACCTCGGCGACAACCTCAGCAAGCTCTTCGACAGCATCGACTTCTTCGGATCGATGTTCAACTCGCTGCTCGTCGCCACCTCGGTGACGGTCCTCGTGCTCTTCTTCGACTCACTGGCCGCGTTCGTCTTCGCGAAGTTCAGCTTCCCGGGCCGGGGGGTGCTGTTCGCCATGATGATGATGATCTTCATGGTGCCGGCTCAGCTGCAGGCCATCCCGCAGTTCGTGATCATGGCGAAGCTCGGCTGGATCGGCTCGATGACCTCGCTGATAGTGCCGGCCGCCGCGAACGCGTTCGGCATCTTCTGGATGCGCCAGTACATGAAGAGCGCGATCCACGACGAGCTGCTCGACGCCTCCAAGCTCGACGGGGCGAGCTTCATGCGCCAGTACTGGCACGTGGCGCTGCCGGTCGTCCGGCCCGGTCTCGCCTTCCTCGGCATCTTCACCTTCATGGGCCAGTGGAACGACTACGCCTGGCCGTTGATCGCCCTCACCAACCCGGACAACGTAACCCTCCAGGTCGCGCTGTCCCAGCTCAACGGTGTCCACGGCACCACGGACTACGGGATGGTCATGACGGGTGCGGTCCTGGCCCTCATCCCGCTGCTGATCGTCTTCGCGATCGGCGCCAAGCAGATCATCGCGGACCTCGGCAAGGGAGCCATTCGCTGATGCGACGCGATCACCTGATCGCCCTGCGCCCCTGGGAGGCACCCGAGGTGACCTCCTGGGGGCGGCTGGCCATGAACGCGGTGGACCGGCGCTCCGGCGCACTGTCCCTGGACGGCTCCTGGCACTTCCAGCTGCTGCCCTCGCCCATGGGCTGCTCGGGCGAGTGGACGCGGACCGAGGTGCCGGGCACCTGGACCACCCAGAGCGGCGACGACCTGCCGCAGTACACCAACGCGCAGATGCCGTGGGGCGAGATCCCGCCCGCCTCGCCCGCCGCCAACCCGACGGGCATATACGAGCGTTCCGTCGACATCCCCGCCGAGTGGGCCGGACGCCGGATCGTCCTCCAGGTCGGCGCGGCCGAGAGCGTGCTCCTGGTCCATGTGAACGGCAAACCGGTCGGCATCTCCAAGGACTCCCACCTCGCGGCCGAGTTCGACCTCTCCGACGTCGTACGCCCCGGAGACCCGGCCACCGTGCGGCTGACCGTCGTGAAGTGGTCCGACGCCTCGCACATCGAGGACCAGGACCAGTGGTGGCACGCCGGGATCACCCGCTCGGTGCTGCTGTACGCGACCGATCCGCTGCATCTCGCGGACGTGACCGTACGCGCCCGGCGGGACGGGCGGCTCCGCGTCGACTGCAAGGTGCGCGACGCGGCGGGACCGCTGCCCCAGGGGTGGTACGTCACCGGGGCACTGGAGGACCAACTCCTCGCCCAGGACACCGAGTTCGACCGCTTCAACGCCGAGGACATGCGGGTGTCCGACTTCCTCGGCGAGGCCCGGCTGCGGGGCACCGTCGAGAACGTATGGCCGTGGACCGCCGAGACGCCCGAGCTGTACGACCTGACCGTGCGCCTGCACCGGGCCGACGGCTCGGTCGCCGACACCTCGCAGCACCGGGTCGGGTTCCGGGACGTCGAGATCTGCGGCCGGGACCTGCTGGTCAACGGCGAGCGCGTCTACATCCGGGGCGTGAACCGGCACGACTTCCACCCGCTGACCGGTCGCACGGTCACCGCGGACGACATGCGCGCGGACCTGGTCGTCATGAAGCGCTTCGGCTTCAACGCGATCCGCACCGCCCACTACCCGAACGACCCGACGCTGTACGACCTCGCCGACGAGCTGGGTTTCTACGTCGTGGACGAGGCGAACATCGAGTCGCACGACCACGCCCACGAGATCGCCGACGACCCCCGCTATCTGCCCGCCTTCGTGGACCGGGTCTCGCGCATGGTGCTGCGCGACAAGAACCACCCGTCGGTCATCATCTGGTCGCTCGGCAACGAGTCCGACTACGGCGCCAACCACGACGCGGCGGCGGGCTGGGTCCGGCGCCACGACCCGACCCGGCCCATCCAGTACGAGGGCGCGGCCAAGCTCGACTGGGCCGACCTCACGGTCGCCTCCGACATCGCCTGCCCGATGTACGCGCCGATCGAGGACTGTGTCGCGCACGCCCGGTCGGGGAAGCAGACCAAACCGATCATCCAGTGCGAGTACTCGCACGCCATGGGCAACAGCAACGGCACACTCGCCGACACCTGGGCCGCCATCGAGTCCACCCCAGGTCTTCAGGGCGGCTTCATCTGGGAGTTCTGGGACCACGGCATTCTCCAGCGTGTGAACGACGGAAGACCTGCCGGGCGTGGGGGCGCCGGGCTGTACGAGCACGGAGTCGCCGCGCCCGGCCATCGCTGGGCCTACGGCGGCGACTTCGGCGAGACCATCCACGACGGGGCGTTCATCGCCGACGGCGTGGTGTTCCCGGACCGCACGCCCAAGCCCGTGATGTACGAGCACCGGGAGATCGCGGCGCCGGTCCGCCTCACCTACGGCCAGGGCGTGCTCCTGGTCCACAACCGGCAGCATTTCCGGGGCCTGGAATGGCTGGCCGCCGAGTGGCATCTGGCCCTCGCGGACGGCTCCACGGTGACGGCACCGGCCGAGCTGCCCGACGTACTGCCGGGCGAGTCCGCGGCAGTACCGCTGCCGTTCCCCGTTCCCGAGGGCGAGTCCTGGCTGACCCTGCGGGTCGTCACCGCGGACGACGAGGCCTGGGCGCCGCTCGGCACCGAGGTGTGCCTGCCGCAGGTCCGGCTGGGCGAGGCCGTCGCCGACCCGACGCCGGAGCCCGCCCCCGGCCCGGCCGTCACGCTGGACGCCGACGCGCTGCTGGTCCACCCGCTGCTGACCGCCGCGCCCGTGCTCTCGCTGTGGCGGGCGCCCACCGACAACGACGAACTGGGCGGCATGGCGGCCCGCTGGCACGACTGGGGGCTCGACGAGCTCGTACGCAAGGTCGTGGACGTCCGCGAGGAGGGCCCCCGGGTCGTCGTGGTCGCCGAGTACGCGACCGGGGCCGGACCCGTCCGCCACGAGCAGGTGTTCACCCCGGTCGCCAGCGGCCTCCGGGTCGAGGAGTCGGCCGAACTGCCTCAGGGCCTCGACGACGTGGCCCGCGTCGGCACGGTCTTCGAGACGGTCCCCGGGCTCGACGTCCTGGACTGGTACGGGCAGGGCCCCTGGGAGTCCTACCCGGACCGGAGAACGGGCGCGCCCGTGGGACACCACTCCCTCCCGGTGGACGAGCTGTTCACTCCTTATCTGCGGCCACAGGAGAGCGGCGGCCGGCACGGTGTGCGGCGGTTCACGCTGTCGGCGCCGGACGCCACGGGGCTGACCGTGGAGCTCGGGGCGCCGGGGCAGGTCTCCGTCAACCGGTACCGGGCCGAGGATCTGGCGGCTGCCGCGCACCACGACGAGCTGGTGCCGCGGCCCGGCTGTGTCGTGCACCTCGACACCGCGCACCGGGGGCTCGGCACGGCGTCGTGCGGCCCCGACACCACTGCCGAGTACCTCGTCGCACCGGGCACCCACCACTGGGCCTGGACGCTGCGCGTGCTCTGATCCCCGTTTCCGCAAGCCACGCATCCCCCTTTCACGGAGCAGACGTGTGTACTTCGCATGAGCACGACCAGACCCTCTGCGAGGCCGAGCAGGCCGGCGCCGGGCGACGGAACTTCCTGCGGGCGACCGCGCTGATCGGCGTGGCCACGGCGGCGGTCGCGCTGCCGGCGGCCACCACACAGGCGGTGCCGGGCTCGAAGGCCCGTTGGAGACCCGACCCCGACAGCCGCCGCTTCACGCTCGCCGTTATGCCCGACACGCAGTACCTCTTCGACGGGCCCAGCATCGACAAGGCCCCCGTCGAGGCATCCCTGCGCTATCTGCTGGAGCACGGGCGCGACGAGAACATCGTGTTCCTGTCCCACCTCGGCGACCTCACGCAGAACGGCGCGAAGGCGGAGTGCGCGGCGATCGGCGACGCCTTCCGGCTGCTCGACCGGCAGGGCGTCGGCTACAGCGTCCTGGCGGGCAACCACGACGTGAAGTCGTCGACGGACGACCAGCGCGGCCCGAGCCCGTACCTGGACGTCTTCGGCCCGGACCGCTTCAGGGGCAGGTCCACGTACGGGGGCGCCTCCCCGGACGGGTACAACACCTTCCACCTCTTCCGGGCCGCCGGGCGGGAGTGGATGGTGCTCGCGCTGGACTGGCGGCTGTCGGCGAAGGGCTTCGCGTGGGCCGAGGACGTCATCGCCCGGCACCCGAGGACTCCGGTGATCCTGACGACGCACGAACTGGTCGACCAGGACGACTCGCTCTCCTCGTACGGGCAGCAGCTGTGGGACCGGCTCATCGAGGACCACGACCAGATCTTCCTCACCCTCAACGGCCACTACTGGCCCGCGGCCAGGGCAACGCGCAAGAACGCGGCGGGACATGACGTCCACCTGCACCTGACGAACTATCAGAACCGTTACTTCGGCGGCGCGGCGATGATCCGCCTCTACCGCTTCGACCTCGACCGGAACACCGTGGACGTGGAGACGGTGTCGCCGTGGATCCTCGGCCGGGCCGCGAAGGGGCTCAACGAGCTGGAGCGCCAGGAGAGCGAACTCAGCGGCGACGCCGACCGGTTCTCGGTCGGGATCGACTTCGAGGAGCGCTTCGCCGGCTTCGCCCCGGTGCCCGCGCGCCCGGCGCGTCCCGCGTCGAAGATGCTGATACCGGGCACGGTCGCGTACTGGCGCTTCGACGGGAAGTCCGACGGGGCCGCCGTGACCGGCACGGTCCGCGACGCGTCCGGGCGCGGCAACGACCTCTCCCTGGTCACGGTCGCGGGCGGCTCGCTCACCTGGTCGTCGGACCACCACCCGGACCAGCCGGGCCACGGCAGCCTGGACTTCCACGGCGGCAAGCCCCCGCTGAAGGGCGCGTACCTGCGGACGGTCGACGGCGCGCCGCTCAACTCGGCCACCTTCAAGGCGGGTTACACCATCGAGGCCTTCTACCGGCTGCCCGCCGACTGGGATCCCGGGCGTGATGCATGGGCCGGGCTGCTCGGCCGCACCGGTACGGGCGGTGCCGCGGGCAAGACCGACGACGACCCGGACGAGCCCATCGCCACGCTGTCGCTGTCGAACGACCGCGAGCCCCAGTGGGCCATGCGCCCCCTCAACCAGCAGGGAATCGCGACCAACTGGGGCCAGGAGACACCGCTGGAGACGTGGTGGCACCTCGCCGTCGTCAACGACGGAAGGCACACCACTCTGTACGTCCAGGGCTGCCCGGTGGTGCGCAACCCGAAGGCGTCGTCCGTCGGCATCACCTCGGTCGGCCTGCCCTGGCTGCTCGGCGGCTACGAGTACGCCGGGAAGATCGACCAGATCCTGCACGGACGGCTCGGTGACGTGCGGATCGTCGAACGCGCCCTGCCCGTCACGTCGTTCATGAACCACTGATCCATCGAGCTCCGAGGGACTCACAGACCATGACCGAGCAGCAGCTGCCCGCCTGGGCAGATCCGTCCGTCTCCCCCGCCGCCCTGGACGCGCAGGGCGTGTCCAGACGTCAACTCATGCGCCGTGCGGGCCTGTTCGGCGCCGCCTTCGCCGCCGGGTCGCTGTCGACGCCCGCCGTGGCGAGCGCGAAGGGCTTCGGCGGCAACGACCCGCGCCTCGCCTACCTCGTCGGCGACCACCATGTGCACTCCGTCTACAGCCACGACGCGAAGTACACGTTCTCCCAACTGGCGCAGGCGAGCGCCAAGTACGGCCTCGACTGGATGGTGTTCAACGAGCACTCCAACTTCGGGCACGCCCAGTACGGGGCGAAGCTGGAGCACGAGGAGATCCTCAAGGCCCGTGCGGCGAACCCGCGTCAGTTGATCTTCCAGGGCCTGGAGTGGTACATCCCGGGCGCCGAGCACTGCACGATCTTCGCGGCGCCCGGCCGCCACGAGGTGGACCTGCTCACGCAGTTCGAGCTGGCCTACGACGGCAAGCTGCTCGGCTACACGGCGGGCGGCCCCACCCACCCCGACACCCCGCGCAACGAGGCGCACGCCGTCAAGGCCATCAAGTGGCTTGCCGCGCAACGCCGTTCGGGCTACGTGGACGACGTGCTGGTCTTCGCCAACCACCCGATGCGCCTCGGCATCGACTCCCCGCACGAGATGCGGAACTGGCGGGACGCGGCCCCCGAGATCATGATCGGCATGGAGGGCGCGCCGGGTGCGCAGGGCGGTGCCATCCCCGGGTGGCGCGGTCCGACGTCGATACGGGGCGAATACGAGAACAAGCCGTCGGCGGACTCCTGGCCCGCCTATCCGACGGACTCGTACCTCACGTACGGCGGCTTCGACTGGATGACGGCGACCGTCGGCGGCATGTGGGACGCCATGCTCTCCGAGGGCAGGCTGTTCACGATCACCACCAACTCCGATGTGCACCGGGTGGTGTTCGACACCTGGAAGAACGGCGACTGGCTGCCGGGGCAGAACTTCGACAACACGGGCCGGCTGCCCGACCCGGTCAACACGACCGAGCCGCAGCCGGGCGGCGACTTCTGGCCCGGCCAGTTCAGCCGCACGCACGTCGGCGTGACGCGCTACGGCTACCGCGCGGTGATGGCGGGCCTGCGCGCGGGCCGGGTCTGGCTCGACCACGGGCATCTGCTCGACGGTCTCGACGTACGGCTGAAGCGGGACTGCGACCACGGCCGGGGCGTCACCCTGGGCAGTCGGCTGCGGGTGCGCAAGGGCGAGAAGCTCACCCTGAACGTGACCGTGACGACGGCCTCGCGGCCCAATCCGCACGACATCCTGCCCGAGCTGGCCCACGTGGACGTCATCCGCGGCGCGGTGCGCGGTCCGGCGGCCGACCGGGACACCTGGCGGGCGCCGGCCACCAAGGTCGTGCACACGGCGGACGTGTCCGGCCGCAAGGGCACGTACACCCTGCGCATCCCGCTGACCGCCGGGGACGAGTCCTTCTACGTGCGGCTGCGCGGCAGCGACGGCAACCGGCACGGCGCCGGATACCTGGGCGCGTCGGTCGACCCGCACGGGCCGATCCCGCACGCGCCGGGCGACGGTGATCCGTGGCTCGACACGTGGTTCTACTCCAACCCCGTGTTCGTGGAGGTCGCCGGCCACCGGTGAGGCCGGTCCGGGGCCGCATGTACCGGGGCCGCCGGTACGCCCGTACTACCTGGTCACGAGCTGATCGACGGGCGTACCGTGGGCCGGTGACCACTGACGAGGCGCTGCGGCCCCAGTCCCTCATGCTGTCGTTCCTGGGCGACCAGGTGCTCGGCCGTGACGTCTGCGTGTACTCGGGGAGCGTCATCGACGTCTTCGGGCGCGCGGGCGTCGGCGAGCACGCGACCCGCTCGACGCTGACGCGCATGGTGGGCCGCGATCTGCTCAGACGGCAGCGCGAGGGACGCCGTATGTACTTCGGGCTGACCGAGCGCTCGGAGTCCGTGCTGCGGGACGGCGAGCAGCGGATCTGGGAGGACGGGGCCGTCAACCGGCAGTGGGACGGCTCCTGGACGCTGCTCGGCTTCTCGCTGCCGGAGTCCTGGCAGCGTCAACGGCACGATCTGCGCGCGCAGTTGACCTGGAGCGGCTTCGGCCCGCTGTTCGGCGGACTGTGGATCGCGCCCGGCGAGGCCGACGTCTCCGCGCTCGTCACCGAGCTCGGTCTGTCCGCCCATGTGAAGATCTTCCGCGCCCACGCGGACGCGGGCATGGACATCGGCGCCATGATCGAGGAGACCTGGGCACTGGGCGAACTGGCCACGCGCTACGAGGCGTTCGTGCGCCGCTGGCAGCACTGGGAGACGACGGAGCCCGCCGCCGACGAGGCGCTCGCGCTCCGGCTGCGCCTGTCGACGGAGTGGCTGCAGATCATCCGGGGCGATCCGCGCCTGCCGGTCAAGCACCTGCCGGACGACTGGCCCGCCGAACAGGCCGAGAAGACGTTCCGCACGGTGTACACCCGACTGACCCCACTCGCGAAGGAATCGGCGGAACGACTTCTCGACCTGGTGCCGGTTCGCACCCCATAGGGGCGCGGGGAACTGCGCGACCAGCCACGACGAACCCGCAGACGAAATGGCGCTCACAGCGGAGCGCTCACGCGTAGAAGCGGGACAGGCTCTGGAGCACGGCCGCGGGCTTGGGTGCGCCCTCGATCTCGATCGTGCCGTCGACCGTGATCTGCACACCCCCCGGTACGTCCTCGACGTCCGCCAGCTTCGCGACCAGGCGGATGCGGGAGCCGACCTTCACCGGTGAGGGGAAGCGCACCTTGTTGAGGCCGTAGTTGACCTTCGTGGTGACGCCCTGGACGTCCAGCAGCTCGGTGAAGAGCGGGATGAAGAGGGAGAGCGTGAGATAGCCGTGCGCGATGGGCGCGCCGAACGGCCCCTCCTTGGCCTTCTCCTCGTCGACGTGGATCCACTGGTGGTCACCGGTGGCGTCGGCGAACGTGTTGATGCGCTCCTGGGTGACCTCGATCCACTCGCTGGTGCCGAGGTCGCTGCCTGCGAGCTTCTTGAGCTCGTCGATGCCGTTCGCGGTGATGCTCATGTGTCGTCCTTCGACTAGGAGTTGGTGCCGTACCGCTTGCGGACACGGGACTTGAGGAGCTTGCCGGAGGCCGTCCGCGGCAGTTCGTCCGCGAGCACCACCGACTTCGGGATCTTGTACTTGGCGAGGCGTCCGGCGAGGGACGCGAGGACCTCGTCCGGGTCGAGCTCGACGTCCTCGCGGGGCACGACGACCGCACGCGGCACCTCGCCCCACTTCTCGTCGGGCACGCCGATGACCGCGCACTCGACGATGTCGGGGTGGGCGAGCAACTGGTCCTCGATCTCGGCGGGGTAGATGTTCTCCCCGCCCGAGATGATCATGTCCTTGATGCGGTCGACGATGGTGACATAGCCGTCCTCGTCGATCCGGGCGGCGTCCCCGCTGCGGAACCAGCCGTCGTGGAACACGGCCGCGGTCTCGTCGGGCAGCCCCCAGTAGCCGGGCATGACGTGCGGCCCGCGTACGACCACTTCCCCGGTCTCGCCGATCTCGGCGGGGGCGAGATCGGGCCGTACGACACGGACGTCGCTGAAGAAGTGCGGCACGCCCGCCGAACCCGCCTTGCTCACCGCGTGCTCGGCGTCCAGGAACAGCACGCCGGGCGAGGCCTCGGTCATGCCGTAGCCCTGGAGGAAGGTGAGGCCCCGCTCCTGGTAGGCGGCGATGAGCGGGGTCGGTACGGGTGAGCCGCCGCAGCTGAGCATCCGCAGGGAGGACAGGTCGGCGTCGGCCCAGCGCGGATGGCGGGCCACGTGCTCGAACATGGTGGGCACGCCGAACATGAAGGTGATCCGGTGCCGTTCGATCAGGTCGAAGGTCGCCTCGGGGTCGAAGGCCTCGACCAGGACGCAGGTGCCGCCCTTGAGGAGGACCGGCAGGGTGAGCATGTTCAGCCCGGCCGTGTGGAACAACGGGGCGGAGACCAGGGCGCGTTCGTCGGTGATCACGTCCTGGTCGACCAGGACGTTGACCGCGTTCCACGTCAGGTTGCCGTGGGTGAGCATCGCGCCCTTGGGCCGGCCTGTCGTGCCCGAGGTGTACATGATGATGCAGGTGTCGTCGGGGGTGACGGGTTCGTCGATCGCCTCGTCGGAGGCCGCGCCGAGCAACTGGTCGTATTCGGCGCCCACTTCGACGTACGTACGCACGTCGCTGTTGCCCGGCAGTCCCGCGACGAGGCCGGCGAACGTCGGCCCGTACACGAGGGCCTTCGCGCCGGAGTCCGTGAGCTGGTAGGCGATTTCGGGTCCGGCGAGGCGGGTGTTGAGCGGGACGAAGACCGCCCCGAGGGTGCCCGCTGCGAACAGTGTCTCCAGGTAGGAGGGGTGGTTCGGGCCGAGGTAGGCGATCCGGTCGCCGCGGCGCACCCCGGAGTCGCGCAGGGCGTGCGCGAGGCGGGTGGTGCGCTCGTACAGCCCGGCGTAGGTGACCGTCGTGTCGCCGTGGATCAGGGCGGTGCGGTGCGGGGTCTTGCGGGCCCGGCGTGCGGGCCACGACCCCAGTCCCTCGTTACGCATGTCCGTGCCCCTGTCCTTCATCGCACATGGGGTGCCTCTGTCCTTCGTTGCACTTGGCTGTCCGCTACGGCTTCGTCAGCCCGAGCAGCCGGGCCGCGTTCTCCTTGAGGATCTTCGGCCTGACCTCGTCCTTGATGGAGAGCTTGGCGAAGTCGGCCAGCCAGCGGTCCGGGGTGAGGACCGGGTAGTCGGAACCGAACAGCACCTTGTCCTTGAGCAGCGTGTTCGCGTACTGCACGAGCTGCGGCGGGAAGTACTTCGGCGACCAGCCGGACAGATCGATGTGGACGCCGGGCTTGTGGGTGGCGACCGCGAGGGCCTCGTCCTGCCACGGGAACGACGGGTGCGCCAGGATGATCTTGAGGTGCGGGAAGTCCGCGGCCACGTCGTCCACGTGCAGGGGGTTGGAGTACTTGAGCCTGATCCCGCCGCCGCCCGGGACGCCCGCGCCGATGCCCGTCTGCCCGGTGTGGAAGAGAGCGATGGTGCCGGTCTCCTCGATCACCTCGTACAGCTCGTACGCGACTGACCTGTCGTTGGGGAAGAAGCCCTGGATGCTGGGGTGGAACTTGAAGCCCTTCACCCCGTACTCCTCGACCAGGCGACGGGCCTGCTTGACGCCCGCCCTGCCGCGGAAGGGGTCGATGGAGGCGAAGGGGATCAGCACGTCCGCGTTGGCGGCGGCGGCCTCGGCGACCTCCTCGTTCGGGACGGGCGCGGTGCCGGTGGCGGACTCGGCGTCGACCGTGAAGATCACGGCGGCCATCTTCCGCTCGCGATAGTAGGCGGCCGTCTCCTCCAGGGTCGGCTTCCGATTGCCCTCGACCTTGAAGTAGGCGCTGGAGGCCTCGTGCAGGTCGTCGTCCAGGGAGGAGGTGCCCTTGGAGGAGACCTCGGCGTGGGTGTGGACGTCGATCGCGACGAGTTCCTCGACATCGATGTTCGTCATGGATCACGCCTCCGGGAACTTCGGGGCGGGGATGCCGACCGACTGCGGCTCGGCGCCCAGCGAGGCCGGCCAGACGTCGGCGAGGGAGTCGGGGGTCCAGCCACCGTCAGCGTACGCCGCCTTGATCTCCTGGGGGTGGGACCACAGGGCCACCTTGTCGCCGCCGATGCCGATGGCCTGGCCGGTCACGCCGCGGGCGGCCTCGGAGGCCAGGAAGGGGACGAGGACGGCGCAGTCCTCGGGGGTGCCGAAGCCCTCGCCCTTGCGGAGGAACTCCGGCAGCGGCTCGCCGCCGCGCATGGCCTCGATGTAGGGCGCGAAGGCCGGGATGGTCTCGGTCATCGCGGTCGCGGCCACCGGCACGATCGCGTTGACGGTGATGCCCGCGCGGCCCAGCTCCATCGACCACGTACGGGCCATCGCGGCGATGCCGGCCTTGGCGGCGGCGTAGTTCGTCTGGCCGAAGTTGCCGCGCTGTCCGGCCGGGGAGCCGACCAGGATCAGCGTGCCGCCCTCGCCCTGCTCGCGCATGTGTACGGCGGCGGCGCGGGCGCAGGTGAAGGTGCCCTTGAGGTGGGTGGTGATCACCGCGTCGAAGTCCTCGTCGGTCATCTTCCACAGGACCTTGTCCCGGAGGATGCCCGCGTTCGTGACCAGGATGTCGAGGCGGCCGAACTCCGCCACCGCGCGGCCCACCAGCCGGTCCGCGGCCTCGGTGGTGCCGACCGGGACCACCTCGGCCACGGCGGTGCCGCCCGCCTCGGTGATCGCTTTGACGGCCTGCTCGGCGACGTCGGCGTCCACGTCGTTGACGACCACGGAGGCGCCGGCGGCGGCCAGGGCGTGCGCATAGGCCAGGCCGAGGCCACGGCCGGAGCCGGTGACGACGGCGACCTTGCCGGTGAGATCGATGCTGGGCACGACGGTCCCTTCGGGAAACGGATCACCTGCGGAAGGCAGGACGGCTGCGAGATCGAAGCAGTACGAGATCGAAGCTAAAGACAATCATTGTTGTCGTCAATAGTTGTTGCCGACTCGTCTGTGCGGCATGCTGTGCGGAACAGGTACGCACCGCCCCGCAGGGGCCCGGTCCAGGGAGCCCGCCATCACCGGCCAGCAGCACGCCACGCCCCCCGACGCCATCGACGCCCAGGAGCCGTGGATGCGTGGACTGCACGCGGACACCGGCTACCTGCTCTACCGGCTGGGACTGCGGTCGGGGCAGCTGTTCAACACGTTCCTCCAGGCGTCGGGGCTTCGGCTGCGGCACTACGCGCTGCTGCGGTTCCTGGCCACCTCGGAGGGCGCGCTCCAGCGGGAGCTGAGCTCGCGGCTCGGCTACGACCCGAGCGCGATCGTCGGTCTGGTCGACGACCTGGAGAAGCTGGGCTTCGCCGAGCGCCGCCCCTCCCCCGACGACCGCCGCAGCCGCATCGTGGTGCTCACCGGGGACGGCCGCGCCTTCCTGCGCGACACCGACGAGGCGGGTCTGCGGGTGACGAACGACCTGCTCAAGCCCCTCGACCCCGCCGAACGGGACACCCTGCACACGCTGCTGCAGCGGATCGCCGAAGCGGAACTCGACTCATGACCGGGCTCTACTCATGACCGGGCCCGGCCGATGACCGGCTCGGGCCGATGACCGCGTCGTCCGCCCCCGACCGCCTCCTGGCCGTGCTCGCCGCCTTCGACCACGACCATCCGGCGCTCTCCCTCACGGACATCAGCCGCCGGGCCGGGCTCTCCCTCACCACCGCCCACCGGCTGGTGGGCGCGCTCAGCGACTGGGGCGCCCTGGAGCGCGACGCGTCCGGGATCTACCACGTGGGCCTGCGCCTGTGGGAGATCGCGGCGCTCTCCCCGCGCGGTCTCGCGCTGCGGCAGATCGCGCTGCCGTATCTGGAGGACCTGTACGAAGCCACGCACGAGAACGTGCAGTTGGCCGTCCGGGACGGCTCCGAGGTCGTCTACATAGAGTGGATCTCCGGCCGTTCGGCCGTCGGCGTGAAGATCCAGGTGGGCGCCCGCTGGCCCCTGCACGCGACCGGCGTGGGCCTCGCCCTGCTCGCGCACTGCGAGGCCGCCTTCCAGGAGAGGTACTGCGGCGGACCGCTCGCCGGATTCACCCCGCACACCATCACGGACGGAGCCACCCTGCGCCGCGTACTCGCCGAAGTCCGGCACGCGGGCGTCGCGGTGAGCACCCGTCAGATCACCGACGACGCCCTCTCGGTGGCCGCGCCGGTCCGCGGAGCCGACGGCTCGGTCGCCGCGGCCGTCTCCGTCGTAGTGCCCGAACGCGACGCACAGACACCGGCGTTGATCCCGGCGGTACGGCTCGCGGCGCGGGGCATCTCTCGGGCGCTGGGGTGGCAGCCGGAACGGTTGTGACACGGCGCGCGTGCCTCGCCTTCCCGGGACGGCGGGCCCAGTCCGGAAAGGCGAGCCCCCTTCGGGGAGGACAGGTCCATGCCGGGAACGCGGGCCTCGGAAATCCCTCTCACCGGTGAGGACGTGGCCCGGCGGTCACCCGATACTGAGACGGCCCTTGCCCCGAGGAGCCGCGTATGTCCGTCCGGTTGTCCGTCCGGTCCTGGATCTCACCTGCCGTCGCCCGCCTGCGTGCGGCCAACCCGTACGTCGTCGACGCCGCGCTCGCCGCGCTGGTGCTGTTCGCCGCGTCGCTGCAGTGGATGTTCCCCGACGACGGCGACGACCGCCTCACCTGGCAGGGGTTGGTGCTGGGCGCCGGAACGGCGGTGCCGCTGGTGTGGCGGCGGCGGGCGCCGTTCCTGGCGGCCTGCGGTGTCTCGGTGTTCACGCCCGTCATGGCGGTCTACCACGCGCCGCCGCCCGACGTGATGTACGGCGGCCTGGTCGTGCTCTACACGATGGCCGCGATCGCCCCGCCCTGGCAGCGGCGCTTCATGCTGGTGGGCTGGCTGGCCGGGGTCTCGCTGACCATGATGCACAAGGAGGGCGCCCAACCCTTCGAGTACGCCTTCCAGTTGCTGAGCTGCGTCAGCGCGTACGGGTTCGGGATGCTGGCCCGTCTCCAGCGGGCGTACACGGCGGCGCTGGAGGACCGGGCCCGCCGGCTGGAGCGGGAGCGGGCCGCCGACACCGCGCGGGCCGTCGCGCGGGAACGGGCCAGGATCGCCCGGGACATGCACGACATCCTGGCCCACGCGGTGAGCCTCATGGTGGTGCAGGCGGAGGCAGGGCCCGTGGTGGTGCGCAGCGATCCCGAGCGCGCGGAGACGGCGTTCGACGCCATCGCCGCCGCCGGACGCGACGCGATGAACCAGCTGCGGCGGATCCTCGGCGTACTCAAGGACGAGCCGGTGAACGGTACTTCCGCCCGATTGCCACAGCCCGGCGTGGCGGCCCTGACCGACCTGGTCCGGCAGGTCGCGGAGTCCGCCGGTCTGCGCGTCGAGCTGCACGCCACCGGCGAACCGCGCCCGCTGCACCCGGACACCGAGGTCGCCGCGTACCGCGTGGTCCAGGAGGCCCTGACCAACACCGTGAAGCACGCGTACGCTTCCCTGGCGCGGGTCGAACTCGACTGGACGGAGGACGAGTTGACGCTCACGGTGACGGACGACGGGCGAGGCCCCGCGGACCGCGGCGGTAGCGGGAGCGCGCGTGAGGGCGGGTCCGGCCACGGCCTGATCGGGATCCGCGAGCGGGCCGCCGCCTGCGGGGGCACGGCCCGTACGGGACCCGGCCCCGACGGCGGGTTCCGGGTCGCCGTACGCCTTCCCGTGGCCGCCGACCGGCAGGCGGCCCTGGGGTGAGCATCCGTGTGGTGGTCGCCGACGACCAGGAGCTGGTCCGCAGCGGGTTCAGCATGATCCTCGAGGCACAGCCCGACATCGAGGTGGTCGCGGAGGCCGGGGACGGCGTCGAGGCGGTGGCCGCGGTGCAGCGACACACACCCGACGTGCTGCTGCTCGACATCCGCATGCCCCGGATGGACGGCCTGGAGGCGGCCCGGCTGGTCTGCGCGCAGTCCGGCTGCCGGGTGGTCATGCTGACGACGTTCGACCTCGACGAGTACGTGTACGAGGCGCTGTACGCGGGCGCCAGCGGCTTCCTGCTGAAGGACGTTCGCCGGGACGACCTGGTGCACGCGGTGCGCGTGGTCGCGGCCGGCGACTCGCTGCTCGCGCCGTCGGTGACGCGGCGGCTGGTGGCCGACATCATCCAGCGACGGCGGGCCGAGGCCTCGACGCCGCCGCCCTCGACAGTGCGGCTCGACGTCCTCACGGCTCGCGAGGAGGAGACCCTGCGGCTGCTGGCCCGCGGCCTCTCCAATGCGGAGATCGCGACGACGCTGTTCGTCAGCGAGCACACCGTGAAGACTCACGTCAGCAATGTCCTGGGCAAGTTGGGCTTGCGGGACCGGGTCCAGGCGGTCATCCGGGCGTACGAGTCGGGGTTGGTGACTCCGGGTTCGAACTGACCTTTCGGGGTGGGTCGTCGGGTGCGGGTGGGTTTGTGCCGGCCGCGCAGTTCCCCGCGCCCCCAAGGGAGCTGGGGCGCGGGGAGCTGCGCGAGCAACCCCCACCCGCCCGCACCCGCGCATCCCCCGCACGGCGGAGCCACCCCACCCACTCACCCGCGCGAGGGATCCGGGGAAACCGCTCCCACCGGCGATCCGCGGACAGGGCGGGCCACGCGAGTCTGGGGCAACTCCTAGAACCGCCGACCCCGCCGGGAGGCACCCCGTGCTAGCCACCATCGCCAGGGCGTCAACTCGCCGCCCCCTGACCGTGATCGGCCTCTGGCTGCTCTTCCTACTGCTCGGCTTCGGGCTCGGGACGGGCGTCTTCGGACGGCTCAGCGACTCCGTGCCGGACGTGCCGGGCACCGAGTCGGACCGGGCCGCCGTGCACCTCGACGGCATCGACCCCGTCGGTGAGTCGATCACCGCGGTGATCGGTGGCACCGCGGTCTCCGACCCCGGGCTGCGCGCCCAGGTCGAGGCCGCCGTCGCCGACCTGCGCGACGCCGCCGGCATCGCGGCCGTGCCCGACCCGTACGACACACCCGGTCTCCTCGCGGAGGACGGGCAGGCCCTCGTCATCCCGGTGACGCTGAAGGGCGGCCTCGACGACGAGGCGGAGGAGAAGGTCCTGGACACGGCCAGTGACCGCGTCCATGAGATCAAGGCGCCCGAAGTCCACGTCAGCGGCGGCCCGTTGCTCGGGCAGCAGCTCGGCGAACGGGCCCAGCAGGACGTGGCCCGCGCGGAGATCATCTCGCTGCCGGTCGTTCTCGTCCTGCTGCTCGTCATCTTCGGCGGACTGCGCGCCGCCGGGCTGCCCCTGCTGGTCGCGGTCAGCGGTATCGCGGGCGCGTTCCTGGCACTGTTCGGCTTCAGCCAGTTCACCGACATCTCCGTGTACGCGATCCAGGTGACGACCATGCTCGGCCTCGGACTGGCCGTGGACTACGCGCTGTTGATGGTGGTCCGCTTCCGCGAGGAACGCCGTACCACCGACGACGTGGTGGAGGCCGTGCACCGCACGGTGGCCCGCGCCGGACGCACGGTCCTCTTCTCCGGCCTGACGGTGGCCGTCAGCCTCACCGGTCTGCTGGTGTTCCCCAGCACGTTCCTGCGCAGCATGGGTCTCGCCGTGGCCGCCGTGGTGGTCGTCGACATGCTGGCCGCGCTCACCCTGCTGCCGGCGCTGCTGGCCCGCTTCGGCGGAAAGATCGCTCCGGCACGCACCAAGCCCGCCGGTGAGGAGGGCCGTGTCTTCGCCCGCCTCGCCCGGTTCGCCACGGGCCGTCCGGTCGTCGTGACAGCGGCCTCCGCCATTGCCCTGCTCGTCCTCGCCCTGCCCGTCACCGGCATGAAGATCAACATCGGGGGCGCCCAACAGCTGCCGTCGAGCACGGAGGCACGCCAGTTGGACGACACGGTGGAGGCCCACTTCCCGCCGGGCACCGGAGTCTCCCCCGTCACCGTGGTCCTGAAGCCGGGCACCGACCCCGCCACGGCCGACCGGATCCGGGCCCTCTCGCCGGGCGCCGAGTCCCGTGACCTGCCGGGCGGCACGACGGTCCTGAACCTGCGACCGGGCGGCAGCGCGGACGGCAAGGAGGCGACCGAACTGGTCCAGCGCGTACGGGACATACGGGGCGACGAGCCCGTCGAGGTCACCGGTGTCGCGGCCCGTCTCGTCGACTTCCGCGCGATGCTCGGCGACCGGGCCCCCTGGGCCGCCATCACCGTCCTGGGCGGTATCTTCCTCCTGCTCTTCGCCTTCACCGGCTCGGTCCTGATCCCGCTGCGGACCATCGTCACCACGCTGCTCAGCCTGGGTGCCGCACTCGGTGTGGTGGTCTGGGTGTTCCAGGACGGGCATCTGGCCTCGGTGCTGGGCTCCCAGGAACTCGGCGCGCTGAGCCTGACCGCCCCTCCGCTGATCATCGCGATCGCCTTCGGGCTCGCCATGGACTACGAGCTGTTCATCCTCGCCCGGATGCGCGAGACCTGGCTGCGGACGGGCGACGAACGGGAGGCGGTCGTCACCGGCCTGCGCCGCTCGGGGCGCGTCGTGAGCTGTGCCGCGCTGCTGCTCGCCGTCGTCTTCGGCGCCTTCATGACGGGCGGCTTCGCACCCATCCTGCAGATCGGCCTCGGCCTGACCCTCGCGGTACTGATCGACGCGACCCTCGTACGCATGCTCCTCGTCCCGGCGACCATGGCGCTGCTCGGCCGGCGCGCCTGGTGGGCACCCCAGCGGCTGCGGCGGGCCCATGACCGGTTCGGACTGCACGAGGAGGCACGGGCCGCCGAGCCCGAACTCACCAATCAGCGCTGAAGTCATGGCGCAGCCCTGAACTCCCCGCGTGGCACTGAGCGTTGGCCCCGGTCCCTCCGGACCGGGGCCTTCGTCGTGTGGCGGTCGGACCGGAGGCGGGTCGGGACAGGACCAGGGCCGGTGGCTCAGCCGATTTCGAGGACGACCTTGCCGGTGATGTTCCCGGCGGCGAAGGCGCGCTGTGCCTCGGCGGCCTTCTCCAGGGGGAAGACCGCGCCGACCCGTACGGCGAGCAGGCCTGCCTCGGCCAGTGCCGTGACCGCGGTGAGGTCGGCACGGTCCATGCGGGCGAAGACGTCCGTGGAGCCGGGGACGCCGGGTTCGGCGATGGACGCGAGCCTGCCACCGGACCGTACGGCCCCCGCCGACGCGACGAGGGCACCGCCGCCGACCGTGTCGAACACCGCGTCCACACCGTTCGGAACCAGGCCGAGCACCCGGTCGGTCAGGCCCTCGCCGAAGGAGACCGCCTGGGCGCCGAGCGCGCGCAGGTAGTCGTGATCGTCGGCCCCGCCCACGCCGACGACGCGGGCGCCCCGGGCCAGGGCGATCTGCACGGCGACGGAACCCACGCCGCCGGCAGCCCCGTGCACGAGGACCATCTCGCCGTGCCGCACCGCGAGTGCGTGCACCACTCCCTGGTAGGCGGTGAGCGCGGCCAGCGGCAGTCCCGCGGCCTCGGTGAAGGACATGCTGCTCGGCTTGTGCGCCACGGTGCGCACGTCCGCGGAGACCAGTTCGGCGAAGCCGCCGTGCGCACGCTGCACGTCGCCTCGTACGTACGCGATCACCTCGTCCCCCGGCGTGAACTCGGGTGCGCCGGGCCCGGAGCGCTCCACCACACCGGCGACGTCCCAGCCGGGCACCACCGGGAAGAACGTCTCCACGGCGCTGTCCAGCGCCCCGGCCTGGATGGCGGCGTCCGCGCGGTTCAGCCCGGCGGCCCTGACCCGGATCAGCACCGAGTCCACGTGGGTCTTCGGCTCCGGCAGCTCGGTGAGCTCAAGGACTTCAGGTCCGCCGTAACGGCGGTACACGACGGCCTTCAACGCTCAGGCCTCCAGGACCGCGTACGGCATGTCGTGCAGGACGCGGTGCCGGACGATCTTCCACTCGCCGTCGATGCGGTGCAGGTCGGTGTCGTAGTAGCCGGACTCGATGGGCCGGATGATACCCTGGGCGCCGAAGGCGTCCTCGGGCCAGCCGCCGGCCGGGCGGGAGAGGGCGCGGACCTCGAAGACCACGAAGTGGGCGTTCATGTGCGCCTCGTCGCCGTCGACCTCGATGAGGTGGTCCGCCGTGACGTGGTGACTGGAGCCGCCCTCGGGGTGCGGCGCCATGAAGTTGTCGACCGCGTACGCCACGCCCGCGCCGCCGACGATCGGCTCGCCGACCTTCTCGTAGGCGTCGGGGCCGGTCTTGATGAAGACGTCCACGATCGCGTCGTCGGTGAAGAGGGCTCCCTGGCTCTTGCCGTCGCGTCGGTCGGCGGCACGGACATAGTGGGCCAGGACCTCCTGGACCTTACGCTCGTCGCTCATGGTTCGCACGTTCCTTTCGGGTTCCTGATGCGAGTTCTTTCCTGTTGCTGTTTCGAGTCGACCACCGGGAACGGGCGAGAACGATGAGGGTTCCGGCAAGGGTCGATACCCTGGAGGTATGGATCGTCTCGAGACCCGCGAGCTCGACTACTTCGTCGCGGTCGCCGAGGAGCTGCACTTCGGGAAGGCCGCGGAGCGCCTGGGCATGGCCCAGCCCCCGCTGTCGCGCGCGATCAGCCGTCTGGAGCGCCGAATGGGGGTGCTACTGCTGGAGCGCAGCAGCCGCCGGGTCGCGCTCACCGACGCGGGTGCCGTGTTCCTGGACGAATCCCGACGGCTGCTCGACTCGCTCGACGCGGCCGTGCGTCGGGCCCAGCGCGTGCAGCAGCCCGGCCGGCTGGTGATGGCGGTACGTCCCGGCACCGCGTCCGGGCTGATCGCCGATCTGCTCCGCTCCTCCGAGGTCGGCGGCCACGACGTCGTCTTCACGCATGACCGCCCGGCCGCCCTCAGGGACGGCAGGGCCGATATCGCACTGCTGTGCGTCGGCACCGACGACCTCACCGGGCTGCGGACCGCCGACCTGACCGAGGAGGCGCCCTTCGCGCTGGTGCCGCGTGGGCATCCGCTGGCCCGGCGCACCGCGGTGACGGTCGCCGAGCTCGGCCAGGACGCGAATTTCGCGCCCGAGTGCCCGCCGGTCGGGCTCGACGAGATCGTCGACCGGGTGGCGCTCGGGCGCCTGGTCACCGTCGTGGGTACGGGGGCCGCCGAACGGATCTCCCCCGAGGTGGCCGCGGTACCGGTGTCGGACCTGCCGCCCACGCGTCTCGCCCTGGCCTGGCCCGAGGGGGCGTCCCGTCCGGCCGTCACCGCTTTCGTCCGCTCGGCCCGCGCGGCCGAGGCACGGCGGGCGCTCGACGCGAAGGAGAGGGACGCGGCCGGGGCTTGAGGCCGCCCGGGCGATCGGTGCCGGGGCGTGGTCCGGTCAGAAGGGCGGAATCTGCTCGGGTACGAGTCCGGCCCGGCGGAGAAGGCCGTAGAGGTCGGTCTCACCCCAGAACTCGACGATCCGTCCTTCTCGGAGCCGGTAGGACTTGACTCCCGTCATGGTGAGATCCCGGCCGCTGCGGTCATGGGTGTACGTGAGGGTGAAGGCCACGGTGACCCGGTCGTGAGCGGCGAAGAGGTCGTCCACCTGCACACGGCAGTTGGACAGCCCCGGAGTCAGTACCGATCCCTCGGGATGGTGTCGGCCGCGGACGTGCAGGCCCGCACCGTGAACGAGGACGTCCTCGGCGACGAGCTCTTCGAACTCGGCGACTTCCTTCGTCTCGAAGACCCGAAGGTAGCGGCGGACGACCTCGGCGTTGCGCTCGCTGATGACTTCGGCTGAGTCGGACATACAGGGACCGTACCCATCAGCCGATCGGGCCGTAACAGCCCTCCGGCTTCAGCCTCTTGGCGGTGACGGAGGACTCGGACGCCTTGAACTCGTAGCAGTCCTTGCCCTGTTGTGCGGTGCCGCCGTCCAGCCGGACAAGGCTGGTCAGCCGGCCGCCCTCGGTCTCGGTGTCCTCGACGGTGACGCCCGGGGTCTGCCACACCTGCGCGGTACCCGCGGCCGCGACCCCTCCGCGGGCCACCGCCGACCGCAGTTCCACGACCACGTCGTCGGCGACCGCCGCCGGATCCCGGCGTGTCACCTTCAGGGCATAGCTACACCCCTCCTCGACCACTTCCCGCACGGCGGCGGCAGGCGGGACGACCTTGAAGCGGTAGCAGTCACGGGCAGAGATGCCGCCGACGTACCAGCCGTTCACCTGCCCGATGAACGAGCCGGTCACCGTGACCTCACGGCCCTGCCGCCGCACCTCGCCGCCCCGTACGGCCCTGGAGATCTCCGTGCCGAGGAGCGTGCCGTCCTCGGCGGCTCCGGACAGTTCGGCCTCTGCCCGCTCGGCGCCCGCTTCGACCTGGTCGCGCGCCTTGTCCTCGTCGCGCTGGTAGGCGACATAGGTCCCTCCCCCGATGAGGGCGGCCAGGGCGGCACCGAGCACCAGCACCCCCAGACACCCGTTGATCAGACATCCCCCGCGTCTCGCCATGCCCGCACACTCCCCGGCCCTCCGCCCCCGAGCACGCCCCTTCTCCGACACGTGACCGAACAGGACCCGGACCGTGGCCCCGGAAGCCCGGGAAGTGTCAGCGGTCTGAGCGGTCCGATCCGTCCCACCTTCACGGTGTGAACTCCCCTGCCCTCCAAGGGCTTTCTCTGCTTTATCTCTTGACGACCGGAGTGCCGAAGAGCACATTGGCCGCGCGGCTGAGTTGAGAGCGCTCTCAAATCCTCTCGCACACTCCCGAACCACCCCCGAACCACCCCCGAACCACCTCGGAGCCCCCTCCGAAACACCCGCGCACCCCCACTCCGTACCCGAAGAGGCACCCATGAGGGAAACTTCAGGCACACCCGTCAGACGCGGTCCACTCCGGCGCACGCTCATCGCGCTGGTCAGCGTGCTCAGCCTGGCGGCGGCCGGAGCATCGGCGGCCGAGGCGGACGCGCCCGCGCCGCCCAGCGGCTGGACCCAGGTCTTCGTCGACGACTTCAACGGCACGGCCGGCACCGGCGTCAACACCTCGAACTGGCAGTACGCGACCGGCCACGGCTACCCCGGCGGGCCCGCCAACTGGGGCACGGGCGAGATCGAGAACATGACGTCGAGCACCAACAACGTGGCCCTGGACGGCACCGGGAACCTCCGGATCACCCCCCGCCGCGACGCCGCGGGCAACTGGACCTCGGGCCGCATCGAGACCAACCGCACCGACTTCCAGCCGCCCGCCGGTGGCAAGCTGCGCGTCCAGTCCCGTATCCAGATGCCGAACGTGACGGGCGCCGCCGCCCGCGGCTACTGGCCGGCGTTCTGGATGCTGGGCGCGCCCTACCGCGGCAACTACCAGAACTGGCCGAGCGTCGGCGAGTTGGACATCCTGGAGAACGTCCAGGGTCTCAACACCGTGTGGGCCACGATGCACTGCGGCACCAACCCGGGCGGCCCCTGCAACGAGACGACCGGCCTCGGCGGCTCCACCGCCTGCCCGGGCGCGACCTGCCAGGCCGGCTTCCACACGTACGGCATGGAGTGGGACCGCTCGACGAGCCCGGAGGAGATCCGTTTCTACGTCGACGGCATCAACTACCACACCGTACGGGCGAATCAGGTCGACGCGACGACCTGGTCGAACGCCACGAACCACGGCTTCTTCATCATCCTGAACGTGGCGATGGGCGGCGGGTTCGTCGACGCCTTCGGTGGCGGTCCGGACGGTGCCACCGTGCCCGGCAACCCACTTGTCGTCGACTACGTCCAGGTGTTGCAGTCCGCGGGCGGCACCACGCCTCCGCCGACGGGCAACCGTGACGCGTACAGCGCGATCCAGGCCGAGTCGTTCGACGGTCAGAGCGGCACGATCACCGAGACCACGACCGACACGGGCGGCGGCCAGAACATCGGTGCCCTCGCCAACGGCGACTGGGCCCTCTTCCGGGGCGTCAACTTCGGCTCCACGGCGGCCAGGCAGTTCAGCGCCCGGGTCGCGAGCGGTGTGGGGGGCGGCGCCAGTGGCCTGGTCGAAGTCCGCCTCGACAGCCGTACGAACGCACCGATCGGCACCTTCGCGCTCGCCAACACCGGCGGGTGGCAGAGCTGGCGGACCGTACCGACGAACATCAGCAACGTCACCGGAACGCACGACGTCTATCTGACCTTCACCAGCGGCCAGCCCGCGGACTTCGTGAACGTGAACTGGTTCAGCTTCGCCCGCTGAGAGCCGAGTCGGAGAGGAGGGGGCGGGCCGGACGGGCCCGCCCCCTCCTTCGATTCCCCGGACTCGTCCAACTCCTCTGATTGCTCAGTGCAGTTCCGCCCGGAACGCCGCCGGTGCCACCCCGGTGTGCTGGTGGAAGAACTTGGTGAAGTTGGCCGCGTCGGGGAAGCCCACCGAGACCCCGATGCGGCCGATCGGCATGTCCGTGTGTGCGAGGAGCCGCTTGGCCTCCAGGACCACCCGCTTGTCGATGAAGCCCTTCGGGGTCTCGCCCGTCGCGGCGCGGACCGCCCGGACGAGGGTGCGGCGGGAGTAGCCGAGGGCGTCGGCGTACGCGCTGACGCTGTGGTTGGTGGCGAAGCCCTTCTCGACCGCCTCGCGGAAGCGGGTGAAGGTGGTGTCGGCCTGGTCCTGGTCGCGTGCCGCGTCGGCGGAGCCGGCGGCCAGGTGCGCCAGGCGGAGCAGGAACGCCGTCAGGGAGTGCCTCAGCACGGAGGTGTGCAGACTGAGCGGCAGCGTGGTCGAGTCGACGTACTCGCGTTCCAGTTGGGCGAGGCCCGCCCTGAGTCCGGCGAGCTGGTCCGGGTCGGGCCTGAGCAGCGGCGGCAGGTCGTAGCGGTAGAGGCCGGTCGCCTCGACCGTGGCGCGGGGCAGGAAGCCCGGCTGCATGATCAGGACCGTTCCGCGATAGGCCTCCGTGCTGGAGAAACGGTGGACCTGACCGGGCCGTATCCACAGGAGCTCACCGGCGGAGACCTCGTACTCCGTGAAGTCGACCATGTGCCGGACCGGGCCCTCCCCGAAGAGCATGACCACGTGGAAGTCGATGCGGTGGACGCGCTCGATCGCCTCGTTCGCGTGCCAGGTCCGGCCGGGCTCCATCGGGCCGACCTGCATGCCGACTCCGCAGACGCTCAGGTCGACGGGAAAGGGAAAGGTCCGGATCCCGTCGCCGCTCTCACCGTCACGGCCATCGCCGCCACGGCCTCCACCATCACGGCCGCCACCACCTTGGGTGCTTCTGTCCGCCATGTCCCTCTCGCGTCGGCTCGGTCCCGCAGTCGTTGTCCCACTTTCACCAAAGGCTGACACAGGGCCACCTTCCCCGGCAAAAGTCAGACTTTTAAGTTTGAACGCAACCGAGCAGTTACTGGGCTTCTACCGAGGACTTCTTGAAGATGAGCACGCAGACACCTGACAGCTTTGAGTGGACCGACCTGGACCGGCGAGCCGTCGACACGGCCCGTCTGCTTGCGGCGGACGCCGTGCAGAAGGTCGGCAACGGCCACCCCGGAACCGCGATGAGCCTCGCCCCGGCGGCGTACACCCTCTTTCAGAAGGTGATGCGACACGACCCGGCGGATCCCGAGTGGACCGGCCGCGACCGCTTCGTCCTCTCCCCCGGCCACACCTCGTTGACCCTCTACACCCAGCTCTTCCTCTCCGGTTACGAGCTGGAGCTCGACGACCTCAAGGCGTTCCGCACGCACGGCTCGAAGACACCCGGGCACCCGGAGTACGGGCACACGGCCGGGGTCGAGACGACGACGGGCCCCCTCGGCCAGGGCGTCGCCAACGCGGTGGGCATGGCGATGGCCGCCCGCTTCGAGCGCGGCCTGTTCGACCCCGAGGCCCCCGAGGGCGAGTCCCCCTTCGACCACACCGTCTGGGCGATCGTCTCCGACGGCGACCTGGAGGAGGGCATCTCCGCCGAGGCGTCCTCGCTCGCCGGCCACCAGAAGCTCGGCAACCTCGTCTTCGTCTACGACGACAACCACATCTCCATCGAGGGCGACACCGCCACCGCCTTCTCCGAGGACGTACTGAAGCGGTACGAGGCGTACGGCTGGCATGTGCAGCGGATCGAGCCCGCGCTCGGCGGCGACATCGACCCGCACGCGCTCCACGAGGCGCTCACCGCGGCGAAGGCCGAGACCGGGCGCCCCTCGATCATCGCGATGCGCACGATCATCGCCTGGCCCGCCCCGAACGCCCAGAACACCGAGGCCTCGCACGGCTCGGCGCTCGGCGCCGACGAGATCGCGGCCACCAAGCGCCTCCTGGGCTTCGACCCGGAGCAGACCTTCGAGGTCGCCGACGAGGTGCTCGCCCACGCCCGGCGGGCCCTCGACCGGGGCGCCGAGGCGCACGCCGCCTGGAACAAGCAGCTGGCCGAGTGGCGCACCGCGCAGCCCGCGCGCGCCAAGCTCTTCGACCGGATCGTGGCCGGTCAGCTCCCCGAGGGCTGGGAGTCCGCGCTCCCGGCGTTCGAGGCGGGCACGTCCGTCGCGACCCGTGCCGCGTCCGGCAAGGTCCTCCAGGCGCTCGGCGATGTGCTCCCCGAGCTGTGGGGCGGCTCCGCCGACCTCGCCGGCTCGAACAACACGACCATCGACAAGACCTCGTCCTTCCTCCCGAAGGGCAACCCGCTGCCGGAGGCCGACCCGTACGGCCGTACCGTCCACTTCGGAATCCGCGAGCACTCGATGGCCGCGGAGATGAACGGCATCGCGCTGCACGGCAACACCCGGATCTACGGCGGCACGTTCCTCGTCTTCTCCGACTACATGCGCAACGCCGTCCGCCTTTCGGCCCTGATGCAGCTGCCGGTGACGTACGTCTGGACGCACGACTCCATCGGCCTCGGCGAGGACGGCCCGACCCACCAGCCGGTCGAGCACCTCGCCTCGCTCCGCGCCATCCCGGGCCTGAACATCGTGCGCCCCGCCGACGCCAACGAGACGTCGATCGCCTGGGCCGAGATCCTCAAGCGGCACGCCACGAACCCGGCTCCGCACGGCCTCGCCCTCACCCGTCAGGGCGTGCCGACGTACGAGGCCAACCCCGAGGCGGCGAAGGGTGGTTACGTCCTGCGCGACTCCTCCACCGGGACCCCGGACGTGATCCTCGTCGCGACCGGTTCCGAGGTGCAGCTCGCCGTCGCCGCCCGCGAGCAGTTGGAGGCCGAGGGCGTCGGAACGCGTGTGGTGTCGATGCCGTCCGTCGAGTGGTTCGAGGAGCAGTCGCCGGAGTACCGCGCGAGCGTGCTTCCGCCGTCCGTGAAGGCCCGCGTGGCGGTCGAGGCGGGCATCGGCCTGACCTGGTACCGGTACGTCGGTGACCACGGACGCATCGTCTCCCTCGAACACTTCGGCGCTTCCGCCGACGCCAAGACCCTCTTTGCCGAGTTCGGCTTCACCCCCGAGAACGTGGCCTCCGCCGCGCGGGAATCTCTTGCCGCAGTCCGCGGTTGATCCGATCGCCCGAAGGAAGATGATCACTGTGACCGAAGCAACCGCGACCACCGAAGCGACCGCTACCGCGGAAACCCTCAAGAACCTGTCCGCCGAAGGCGTCTCCATCTGGCTGGACGACCTCTCGCGCAGGCGGATCGAGTCCGGCAACCTCGCCGAGCTCATCGAGACCAGGCACGTGGTGGGCGTGACCACCAACCCCTCCATCTTCCAGGCCGCGATCGGCTCGGGCGAGGGTTACGAGGAGCAGCTGGCCGACCTCGCCACGCGCGGCGTGACGGTCGACGAGGCCGTACGGATGATGACCACCGCGGACGTCCGCGCCGCCGCCGACATCCTGCGTCCGGTGTACGACGCGACCGGCGGCCGGGACGGCCGGGTCTCCATCGAGGTCGACCCGCGCCTCGCCCACGACACGACGGCGACGGTCGCCGAGGCCAAGCAGCTCGCCTGGCTGGTCGACCGCCCGAACGTGATGATCAAGATCCCGGCGACGAAGGCCGGTCTCCCCGCGATCACCGAGGTCATCGGCCGCGGCATCAGCGTCAACGTCACGCTGATCTTCTCGCTGGAGCGCTACCGCGAGGTCATGGACGCCTACCTGGCCGGCCTGGAGAAGGCACGGGCCGCGGGCCTCGACCTCTCCGCCATCCACTCCGTGGCCTCCTTCTTCGTCTCCCGCGTCGACAGCGAGATCGACAAGCGGCTGGCGAAGACCGGCACGGACGAGGCCCTCGCGCTCAAGGGCAGGGCGGCGCTCGCCAACGCGCGGCTCGCCTACGAGGCGTACGAGGATGTCTTCGCCTCGGACCGCTGGACCGCCCTCGGCGGGAGCGCCAACAAGCAGCGTCCGCTGTGGGCCTCGACCGGCGTCAAGGACCCGGCCTACAAGGACACGCTGTACGTCGACGAGCTGGTCGCGCCCGGCACGGTCAACACCATGCCGGAGGCCACGCTGAACGCCACCGCCGACCACGGCGAGATCCGCGGCGACACGGTGACCGGCGGCTACGCCCAGGCCCGCGCCGACCTGGAGGCCGTCGAGAAGCAGGGCATCTCGTACGACGAGGTCGTACGGCAGCTGGAGGACGAGGGCGTCGCCAAGTTCGAGGCCGCCTGGGGCGAACTGCTCGACGCGGTCGCCGTCTCACTGAGCCGCAAGGGAGTTGACGGGGAATGAGCGACAAGCTTCCCGAGGGAGCCTCGGCGAAGGTGACGGGAGTGGCAGCAGAGACTGAGGCCGCCGCGGCCGAAACGCCCGGTACGACGCCGGACGCCACCACCGCCGCCGACATCACGCCCGAGTCCCTCGCCCAGGCGCTGGATCTGACGTCCGACTGGGACAACCCCCTGCGCCACCCCGGCGACCGCCGTCTGCCGAAGATCGCCGGGCCGTCCGGTCTGGTCATCTTCGGTGTCACCGGCGACCTGGCGCGCAAGAAGCTGATGCCGGCCGTCTACGACCTGGCCAACCGCGGACTGCTCCCGCCGGGCTTCTCCCTCGTCGGCTTCGCCCGGCGCGACTGGGAGGACGAGGACTTCGCGCAGATCGTGCACGACTCGGTGCGCGAACACGCCCGTACGGAGTTCCGCGAGGAGGTCTGGCAGCAGCTCGCCGAGGGCATGCGGTTCATCCCGGGCGACTTCGGCGACGACCAGGCGTTCAAGCAACTGCGCGCCGCCGTCGAGGAGTTGGATGCCTCCCGGGGCACCAGCGGCAACTACGCCTTCTACCTCTCCGTACCGCCGAAGTTCTTCCCGAAGGTCGTCAAGCAGCTCAAGAAGCACGGACTGGCCGACGCCCCGGCGGGTTCCTGGCGGCGCGCGGTGATCGAGAAGCCGTTCGGCCACAACCTCAAGAGCGCCCGTGAGCTGAACAAGGTGCTGCACGACGTGTTCGACCCGGAGCAGGTCTTCCGGATCGACCACTACCTCGGCAAGGAGACCGTCCAGAACATCCTGGCGCTCCGCTTCGCCAACCAGATGTACGAACCGATCTGGAACCGGTCGTACGTGGACCACGTACAGATCACGATGGCCGAGGACATCGGCATCGGCGGCCGGGCCGGGTACTACGACGGCATCGGCTCGGCCCGTGACGTCATCCAGAACCACCTGCTCCAGCTGATGGCGCTGACCGCGATGGAGGAGCCCATCGCCTTCGACGCGGACTCGCTGCTCACCGAGAAGCTCAAGGTCCTCAAGTCGGTGCGGCTGCCGGAGGACCTGGGCGAGCACACCGTGCGCGGGCAGTACGCGGAGGGCTGGCAGGGCGGCGCGAAGGTGCCCGGCTACCTGGAAGAGGACGGCATCGACCCCGCGTCGAAGACCGACACGTACGCGGCCGTCAAGCTGGAGGTCGACAACCGCCGCTGGGCGGGCGTCCCCTTCTACCTGCGGACCGGCAAGCGGCTCGGCCGGCGGGTCACGGAGATCGCGGTCGTGTTCCAGCGCGCCCCGCACTCCCCGTTCGACTCGACGGCCACGGAGGAGCTCGGCGCCAACGCGATCGTCTTCCGCGTCCAGCCCGACGAGGGCATGACGGTGCGCTTCGGATCGAAGGTGCCGGGTACGTCGATGGAGATCCGGGACGTCTCCATGGACTTCGCCTACGGCGAGTCGTTCACGGAGTCCAGCCCGGAGGCGTACGAACGGCTGATCCTGGATGTCCTGCTCGGCGACGCCAATCTCTTCCCCCGTCACCAGGAGGTGGAAGAGTCCTGGAAGATCCTCGATCCGATCGAGGAGTACTGGGACAAGAACGGCAAGCCCGCGCAGTACGCCTCGGGCAGCTGGGGTCCCGGGGAAGCCGACGAGATGCTCGCACGAGACGGACGGAGCTGGCGCAGGCCATGAAGATCGACCTGACCGACACCACGGCAAGCAAGATCAACAAGGCCCTAGTGGAGGGCCGCCGCGCCATCGGCACGCCTGCCGTGGGCATGGTCCTGACGATGGTCATCGTCACGGACGAGGAGAACGCCTACGACTCGATCAAGGCGGCCGAGGAGGCCTCGCACGAGCACCCCTCGCGCACCCTGGTCGTCATCAAGCGGCACGCCCGCACCCCGCGCGACCGCACGAACTCGCACCTCGACGCCGACGTCCGCGTGGGCGCCGACGCCGGCACCGGCGAGACGGTCGTGCTGCGGCTGTACGGCGAGGTGTCCGAGCACGCCGACTCGGTGGTCCTGCCACTGCTGCTGCCGGACGCGCCCGTCGTCGTCTGGTGGCCGGTGGACGCGCCCGAGGTCCCGGCCAAGGATCCGCTGGGTGCCCTCGCCCAGCGCCGGATCACCGACATGTACGCGGTCGAGGCACCGCTCGCGGCCCTGGAGGCCCGTGCCGCCTCGTACGCGCCGGGCGACACCGACCTGGCCTGGACCCGGCTGACTCCGTGGCGTTCCATGCTCGCGGCCGCCCTGGACCAGGCCCGTACGAAGATCACCTCGGCCGCGGTGGAGAGCGAGGCCGAGAACCCGAGCGCCGAACTGCTGGCGCGCTGGCTGGAGGCCCGCCTCCAGGTACCGGTCGAGCGTGTCGTGACCGCGGGGCCGGTCGTCACCGCCGTCCGGCTCGGCACCAGGAACGGCGAGATCGTCATCGACCGTCCCGAGGGTCCCCTCGCGACGCTGTCGCTGCCGGGCCAGCCCTCGCGCACCCTCGCGCTGAAGGTCCGCAGCACCTCCGAGCTGATCGCCGAGGAGCTGCGGCGCCTGGACGCGGACGAGATGTACGCCGTCGCCCTGCGCGGTGACGACACCCGAGAGGAGGAGAGCCGTGCCTGACACGCCTCCGTCCGAGCCCCGGACGCCCAGGCTCACCCGTCGTCCCGAGTGGACGGCCCTGGAGGACCACCGCGCCGGTCCGCTCCTCCATCCGCAGCTGCGCGAACTGTTCGCCACGGACCCGGAGCGCGCCGAGCGATACACCGTGCGCGTCGGTGACCTGCGCATCGACTACTCCAAGCACCTGATCACCGACGAGACGCTCGCACTGCTCCAGGAACTCGCCACCGCCACCGACGTGTTCGGGCTGCGGGACGCGATGCTGCGCGGCGAGCGGATCAACGTCACCGAGGGGCGGGCCGTGCTGCACACGGCGCTGCGTGCCCCGCTCGACGCGGTCGTCGAGGTCTCCGGCGAGAACGTCGTGCCGAAGGTGCACGCCGTGCTCGACAAGATGTCCGACTTCGCCGAGCAGGTCCGCTCCGGCAAGTGGACCGGCCACACCGGCAGGCGCATCCGCAACGTCGTCAACATCGGCATCGGCGGCTCCGACCTCGGTCCGGCGATGGCGTACGAGGCGCTGCGCGCCTTCACCGACCGCGAGTTGACGGTCCGCTTCGTGTCGAACGTGGACGGCGCCGACCTGCACGAGGCGGTCCGGGACCTGGATCCGGCGGAGACGCTGTTCGTCGTCGCCTCGAAGACCTTCACCACCATCGAGACGATCACCAACGCGACCTCGGCACGGTCCTGGCTCCTCGCCGGTCTCGGCGGTGGGTCCGAGGCCGTCGCCAAGCACTTCGTGGCACTGTCGACGAACGTCGAGAAGGTCGCGGACTTCGGTATCGACACGGCCAACATGTTCGAGTTCTGGGACTGGGTCGGCGGCCGTTACTCGTTCGACTCGGCGATCGGTCTGTCGCTGATGATCGCGATCGGCCCGGACCGCTTCCGGGAGATGCTCGACGGGTTCAGGCTCGTCGACGAACACTTCCGCACGGCTCCTGCCGAGGCCAACGCGCCTTTGCTGCTCGGCCTGTTGGGCGTCTGGTACGGCGACTTCTTCGGCGCCCAGTCGCACGCGGTGCTGCCGTACTCGCACTACCTGTCCAAGTTCACCGCGTACCTGCAGCAGCTCGACATGGAGTCCAACGGCAAGTCCGTCGACCGCGAGGGAAACCCGGTCGAGTGGCAGACCGGCCCGGTCGTCTGGGGCACGCCCGGCACCAACGGCCAGCACGCGTACTACCAGTTGCTCCACCAGGGCACGAAGACGATCCCGGCCGACCTGATCGGCTTCGTCAACCCGGTCGACGAGCTGGGGGCCGAACTCGCGGCCCAGCACGACCTGTTGATGGCGAACCTCTTCGCCCAGGGCCAGGCGCTCGCGTTCGGCAAGACCGCCGACGAGGTACGCGCCGAGGGGGTGCCCGAGGAGCAGGTCCCGCACCGCACGTTCCGCGGCAACCACCCCACGACGACCGTCCTGGCCGCCGAGTTGACCCCCTCCGTCCTCGGTCAGCTGATCGCCCTCTACGAGCACAAGGTGTTCGTCCAGGGCGCGATCTGGAACATCGACTCCTTCGACCAGTGGGGCGTCGAGCTCGGCAAGGTCCTCGCCAAGCGCGTCGAACCCGCCCTCACCGAGGGCGCCGACGTCCCCGGTCTCGATCCCTCCACCGCCGCCCTCGTGGCCACGTACCGCACTCTGCGAAAGAAGTGAACTGACATGACTGCGATGCAGCTCGGTCTCATCGGCCTCGGCAAGATGGGCGGCAACATGCGCGAGCGGATCCGCCGCGCGGGCCACACCGTGATCGGCTACGACCGCAACCCGGACCTCTCCGACGTCAGCAGCCTGACCGAACTGGTCGGCAAGCTCGAAGGCCCGCGCGTGGTCTGGGTGATGGTCCCGGCCGGGGCCGCCACCCAGGGCGTCATCGACGAACTCGGCGACCTGCTGGAGCCGGGCGACACCGTCGTCGACGGCGGCAACTCCCGCTGGACGGACGACGAGAAGCACGCCGAGGAGCTGGCGGCCAAGGGCATCGGCTTCGTGGACGCCGGTGTCTCGGGCGGCGTCTGGGGCCTGCAGAACGGCTACGCCCTGATGGTCGGCGGCGACGCCGAGCACATCGCCAAGGTCCAGCCGATCTTCGACGCGCTCAAGCCGGAGGGCGACGCCGGGTTCGTCCACGCGGGCAAGGTGGGCGCCGGCCACTTCTCGAAGATGGTCCACAACGGCATCGAGTACGCCATGATGCAGGCCTATGCCGAGGGCTGGGAGCTCCTCGAAGCGGTGCACTCCGTCACGGATGTGCGCGAGGTGTTCCGCTCCTGGCAGGAGGGCACGGTCATCCGTTCCTGGCTGCTCGACCTGGCCGTCAACGCGCTGGACGAGGACGAGCACCTGGGGCAGCTCCGCGGTTACGCGGAGGACTCCGGCGAGGGCCGCTGGACCGTCGAGGCGGCCATCGACAACTCCGTGCCGCTGCCCGCCATCACGGCCTCCCTCTTCGCTCGGTTCTCGTCCCGGCAGGACGACTCGCCGCAGATGAAGATGGTCGCGGCGCTGCGAAACCAGTTCGGCGGCCACGCCGTCGAGTCCGCGAAGTAGAGGTCAGCAGTCATGGGCGACCTCCTTCTCGTCCGGCACGGCGAGACCGAGTGGAGCAGGTCGGGCCGGCACACCAGCTGGACCGATCTGCCCCTCACCCAGCACGGTGAGGAACAGGCCAAGTCCCTCGTCCCGCTGTTCGCCGGGCGGCCCTTCGCGCTCGTACTCACCAGTCCGCTGGGGCGGGCGATACGGACCGCGGAGCTGGCGGGGCTGACCGGGGCGGTGTCCGATCCGGACATGCACGAGTGGGACTACGGGGCGTACGAAGGTATCGCCACCGTGGACATCCATCTGACTCGTCCCGACTGGTACTTGTGGAACGACGGGGTGCCTGCGGGGCCGGACGGGCATCCGGGTGAGTCTGCCGACGAGGTGGGTGAGCGGGCCGATCGTGTTCTGGCGCGGGCGGAGAAGGCGCTGGGTGATGGTGACGTGGTGCTTGTCGCTCACGCCCACTTCCTTCGTGTCCTTACGGCGCGGCGCCTTGGGCTTCCCGCCGCGGACGGGCGCCTGTTCCAGCTCGGAACCGGCACGCTGAGTCGGCTCTCCACGGAGCACGACCGTCCGGTCGTCAGCGAGTGGAACACCCTGCCGCCGGGGTAGTTCTCCTCGCCCCCGCCGCCCCTACCCATTCCCGTCACTTAACTCAGGGGCTCCGCCCCCGAACCCCCAAAAGACTGCGCAGTTCCCCGCGCCCCTAAAAAGGGGCGCGGGGAACTGCGCTACCAGCCACAGCCAACCCGCACCCACAACCCACCCCACAAGCCCCCACCACCCAGCCGGTCCGGCGATTGAGGACGAGGCAGCCAGGCCGATTACCCACCCACGGCCAACCCACCCACCCCCAGCAGCCCCCTCCCCCCCCAGCCCCTCCGGCGTTTGAGGAGCGGGGGTTTGGGGGCTGGCCCCCAAGTAAGGGACGGGAATGGGTAGGGGCGGCGGGGGCGAAAAACTACCCTCGACTGCTCACGCACGGTGCTTCGGGTTGTTGTGCCATCTCGTGATTTGTTTCTCGGGGTCGCCCGTGTACGACCACGGCGTCCGCGTGGCCCGTCGGCCCAGGAGGCGGAACAGCGAGGCGGTGATGTCCGGCACCCCGGCGTGACAGGCCGCGTGCGTGAGGTGGTTGAGCTGGTGGACTTCCCCCGGCTCGACGGGAGCGTCGGGACGCCCCGTGATCCACCGCTGCCAGGTACGCCGCACATCATTGACGGCCCCGTCGTGGTTCCAGTGCTGGCTGACCCCGGTCAGAGACCCCTGCTGCCCCTTCGCCCCCTCCAGGATGTACCGGAACTCCTCCACCCGGGCGAACTGCACGAGAACCGGCAGCGCACACCCCGGCGGAGCCACCCCGGCCGCGTCCCGGGCGAAGTCGTACATCACGCCGTGCGTACCGTGCCACCGCGCCGAGTAGTAGTGCAGCACCTGGAGATGACCCTCCACGCTGTAGGGGTCGCGCGCGTGCAACTCGTCCCACCAGCGCCCCAGTTCCTGTCGCCGCACCCCGGTGGGATAGAGCCGCGCGACGGCGATGAGCGAGATCCAGGGCGTGGGGTCGTCGACGTACGCCTCGGCGGCCTGGAGGCAGGCCATGACCGCGCCGTCGACGCGGTTCAGGTCGATGGGGACACCCCGGCCCGCGGCGATCGCGAGGTTGAAGGCCCGTGCCGTCTCGGTCGCGGCCCGCAGCACCAGCGCGTCCCCGCTGTGGGGCTCGGCGGCCAGCCAGGACTCGGCGGTCGAGGTGCTCGCGCAGGCCTGAGCGAGCAGCCGCATCCGGTGGCCCCGGGCAAGCCACGCGGGGCCGGTGGTCCGCAGCAGCTCCCGCAGTCCCTGCCAGCGGCCGATGACGATGTCCTGTTTGGCGGAGGTGAGGGGCGCGTCCCCGCAGTCGGGGTCGAACTCGGGCTTGAAGCGGTCTCTCGCCATCGGGGCCCCTCTCAGAAGTCGGTGGGGAGACCCTCGTGGACGCGGGAACGTTCCGCCTCGGCGGCGGTGTAGCCGTCGGGTATGTAGTCCGTCTCGACGACGTCGCTGGCGTCCAGGTCCGCCGGCCGGTAGTAGTCGCTGCCCTGACGCCAGTACCAGAGCATGGGGACGAGTCCGACGGCCAGGCCGCCGATGCCGATGGCGATCGAGGCGTTGCTCAGGTCGCTCAGTGACTCGATGAAGATCCAGAACATGAACAGGGCACCGAGGAACGGCCACAGCCCGCCGAAGAGGAAGTTGGACGGCGACTTCAGCAGCATCTTGCGGTAGGCGACGACGACCGCGAGCCCCGCGAGGCCGTAGTACACGGCGATCTGGAGGCCGATCGCGGCGATGGCGTTCTCCAGGATGTCGCCGACGCTGCCGAGGGCGTTGGACGCCACGAGCATCAGCAGCGCCACCGCGCCGACCACGGTGATGGCGACGTACGGGGTGTTCCAGGTGCGGTGGACCTTGCCCAGGGCGCTGGGCATCGTGTGGTCGCGGCCCATCGCGAACAGCGAGCGCGTGACCTGGATGAGTGTGGTCTCCAGGGTGGCGATGGTGGACAGCATCACGGAGACGATCAGCAGCTTGCCGCCCCAGCCCGGCCAGATCTCCTCGCCGAGCACCGCGAGGACGTTGGCGTCGTTGTCCTGGATCTGCTGCGAGGTGAGGATGACGTTCACCGCGATGGTGAAGGCCTCGAAGAGGAGGAAGACGATGCCCACGCCGATCAGGCCCGCGAGGCCCGTGGTGCGGCGGCTGTCCTTGGTCTCCTCGCTGAGGTTGGAGGTGACGTCCCAGCCCCAGTAGTAGAAGGCGGCAATGAGCGCGCCGGACGCGAAGCCGCTCACCCCGTCGAAGTGGCTGAAGCCGAGCCAGGACCAGTCGAAGGGCCGGGCGTTGTCGGTGTGGAGCACGGCGCCGACGGCGAAGAGGGCCAGGATGGCGAGCTCGACTCCGGACATGATCAGCTGGGCGCGGACGGTGAGCCGGGCGCCGCCCAGCACGACCAGCAGCATGGCGACGAACCAGGCCGCGCCGACCAGGGTGGACAGGGCCGTGTTGTCCGCGAGCCCCTCGTCGAAGAGGGACAGCGTCATCGAACCGGCGGGCAGCGAACCGGCGACCATGAAGATGGTGGCCGAGACGACCAGCGCCCAGCCGCTGATGAAGCCGAGGAAGGGGTGGAGCGTGCGGCCGACCCAGGAGTAGCTGGCGCCCGCGTTGGTGTCGATCCGGCTGAGATAGCTGAAGGCCAGGGCTATGCCGAGCATGGGTATCGCGCAGTACAGCAGCGCGGCGGGGCTGGCCAGGCCCACCGCGCCGACGAGGACCGCGGTGGTCGCGGCGAGCGAGTACGCCGGGGCACTGCCGGCGACCGCCATCACAACCGTGTCGAACGTGCCGAGGACGTTGGCCTGGAGCCCTCTGCCCCTGTTGTTGCCCATGGATGCGCTGCTTTCCGTCCTGCACGAAGTGCGTACGGGCATGCCCGCACGCGCCAGGTGTAAGTGGGAGGTATGGCCGATTCCGTGCAGCCGTGGTGGTGGTCGGCGGCGGACGGTCGCTCCGTAGTGGAGTGATGATAGCGGCGGCTCTTGACGTTTCAATGTCAACTCGTGGGTAATGTCCGCCTCCTTGCGCACCGCCGATCCACGGTGGTAGCGCACACAGCAGGCCGGGCCCGTGTGATCGGGCCCGGCCTGGCGGAGGTTGAGAATCCGGTGAGAGAAAGTCCCCCGGTGTGGAGTCAGCGCACCGGCCGCCGTACGTGCTGGGCGGCCAGCCGCACCGGGGCGTTCTGGGCGCCGTAACCGCGGTAGCCCGCGTCGCGCTGGACGAGCTCGAAGAAGAGACGGCCGATCGTCTCCGTGTAGCAGTGCCGGAAGGCGCCGTCCGCGTCCCGGTCGTAGAGGATGCCGAGTTCGCGGTACGCCTCCAGCTCGCCGTCGGCCAGCTCGTACTTGGCCGCGAGGTCGTCGTAGTAGTTCGCGGGGATCGGCAGCAGGCGGCCGCCCGCGTCCCGGAACCGGCGGGCCGCGGTGACGATGTCGTCGGTCGCGAGGGCGATGTGCTGGGCACGGCCGCCCTCGTCGGCGCTCGGGGCCGCTCCGACTCCGAGGGCGATCCGCACACTGCCGTCGGCGTTGGTGACGGCACGGCTGCGCAGCAGTCCGTACGGGTCGGCGACGTCCACGCTCTCCTGCGCGCCGAGTCCGAGGACGCTGTGATGGAAGAGGGCCGCCTCGTCGAACTGGTGCCAGGGCTGGGTGAGGGCCAGGTGATCTATGCGGTGTACGCCCCCGGCGATGGGCGACTTGTGCGCGACGGGCTCGAAGTCGCCGGTCCAGCTGGGCAGTTCGGGTCGGTCCGTGGCGCAGAAGAAGAGTTCGGTGCCGTCGGGTGCGGCGACCGCGTCCAGCGGGGCGTCCTCGGGGGCGCGCCTGCGCGGCAGCACTGGGGCGAGCAGTGCCTCGGCCCGCCGGGCCGCGCCCGCCGGATCCGGCGACTCCAGACCGACGGCGGCCAGCTGGGTACCGTCCCGTCGAGCGGCCGGACCCGTGTTGAGCAGCAGCCGGGCCTCGCCCTGCTGCCACAGGTCGACCGGCTTGCTGCGGTGCCGGGCGGTGCGGGCGAAGCCGAGCGCTTCGAGGATCTCCGACAGCGGTTCGACATCGGGGGTGACCAGCTCCGCGAAGGCGACACCGGTCGGTACGACGGGGGCGGGCGGCTCGCTCAGGCCGACGCTCTCCTGGAGCACGAGCAGCGAGCGCAGCGCGTCGACGGCGGTCGGCCCGGCCTCCGCCTGCCGGAACACGTCGTTGAACACTTCCAGCGAGAGAGGCCCCTCGTATCCGGCACGCATCACATGCCCGACGAGCCCGGCGACATCGAAGCCGCCCTGCCCGGGGAAACAGCGGTAGTGCCGGCTCCACTGCAGCACGTCCATCGCCATCAGCGGCGCGTCGGCCAGCTGCAGGAAGAAGATCTTCTCCCCGGGGATGTCCTCGATCCCCTTGGGATCGGAACCGCGGGCCAGAATGTGAAAACTGTCCAGGCACGTCCCGAGCGCGGGATGGTCGGCCGCCTCGACGATGCGCCAGGCATGGTCGTACGTGCTGACGTGGCGCCCCCACGCCAGCGCCTCGTACGCGACGCGGATGCCGAATCCCTCGGCCAGTTCGGCGAGCCGCCGCAGCTGGAACGCGGCCAGTGCGTCGTCGTCCTCGGCGAGGGGCGACACGCTGGAGCACACGAGCACGGTGTCGGCGCCGAGCCGCTCCATCAGCCGGAACTTGTGCTCGGCCCGCCGCAGATTCCGCCGGAACTCCTCCGCCGGCACCGCCTCGATGTCACGCATCGGCTGGTAGAGATCGATGCTCAGCCCGAGGTCGGCACAGCGGGCCCGCACCTCCTCGGGTGTGAGGGGGCTGGCGAGCAGGTCGTTCTCGAAGATCTCGACACCGTCGAAGCCCGCCCGCGCCGCGGCCGTGAGCTTCTCGGTAAGGGCTCCGCTGAGAGAGACGGTGGCAATGGACGTACGCACGTTGATGCTCCTCCGGTTCCACTTCACGACACGGCTGAGGCCCTGTATCCAAGGGGCGCGGGGAACTGCGCACTCAACCCCGAAGGGCCCGCACCCTCCAAGCCCCTCACCCCCGAGGCGTCCTCAACTCCGCGCCCCGGCGGCCCCCGCGGCACCAGCCGCACCGGCCAACTCCGCAATGTCCGCCAGCATCCGCACCGCGTCCGGCTCCCGCCCCGTGAACAGCCGAAACGCGTCCGCGGCCTGGAAAACAGCCATCCCTCCACCGTCGAGCACCGCACACCCCGACCCCCGAGCGGCACGCAGCAACTCGGTCTCCAACGGCCGGTACACCACCTCGGCCACCCACAACCCGGGATGCAGCAACTCACCGGGAAGCGGCAGCCCCGGATGCGCGGCCATCCCCGTCGGCGTGGCGTGCACGATGCCGTCCGCACCGCCGAGCAGCGCCGCCAACCTCTCCGGGCCCGCGGCAGCGGCCCGCCCCGCACCGAAGTGGGCGTTCAGCGAGGCGGCGAGGTCGGCCGATCGGTCCGGCAGGGCGTCCACGACGGTGACGTGCCCGGCCCCGAGCGTGAGCATGGCGTGCGCGACGGCCGCCCCCGCTCCCCCCGCGCCCAACTGCACGACCCGCTCCAGCGGGGCATCCGGCAGCCCACGGGCGAACGAGGCGGCGAACCCGGTGACATCGGTGTTGTGCCCGACCGCGCGCCCGCCCTCGAAGACGACGGTGTTCACCGCGCCGAGCGCCTCGGCCTGCGGGGCGAGCGCGTCCAGATGCTCGATGACGAGCTGCTTGCAGGGGTGCGTGATGTTCAGCCCGTCGAAGCCCAGGTCACGGGCGGCGCGTACGAGGTCCCCGACCGCCTCCGGCCCGACGCCGAGCGTGTCGATGTCGATCAGCCGGTACAGATAGCGCAGGCCCTGCCGGTCGGCCTCCCGCTCGTGCAGTGCCGGGCTGAGCGACGGGCCGATCCCGGCGCCGATCAGTCCGACGAGATACGAGTCCTTGACCAGGGCGACCACGACGGACCTCCAGAGCGGCTCACTAATGTACGAACTAGTACGTTAGCTATACCAGCATCCCGGAGCCACGGGAAGGCCCGGCCCGTAACCCGGAACCCCGCACGAAGGCCTGCTTCTAGAATCTCGGGCACACGCCCCTCGCCCGAAGGAAGCCCGATGACCAGCGTCGAAGAACCGGCACGACCGAACGGGCGCATCCGTGACGCCGCCCGCACCCAGGCCGAGATCCTCGACGTCGCCACGCACGAGTTCGCCCGGGCCGGCTACGACGGGGCCAGGGTCGACGAGATCGCCGCCCGCACCCGGACCACCAAGCGGATGATCTATTACTACTTCGGCGGCAAGGACCAGCTGTTCACCGCCGTACTGGAGCGCGCGTACAGCGTCATCCGCGAGGCCGAGCAGGGGCTCGACGTGGAGCATCTGGACCCGGTCGCGGCGATCCGGCGGCTGGCCGAGCTGACCTTCGACCACCACGAGGCGCACCCCGACTTCATCCGGCTGGTCAGCATCGAGAACATCCACGGGGCCGAGCACGTCGCCGCCTCCGAGAAGCTCGGCAAGATCGGCTCGCCCGCCCTGGACGTGATCCGCCGCATCCTGGAGTCGGGGCAGGAGTCCGGCCTCTTCACGGCCGACGTGGACGCCGTCGACCTGCACGCGATGATCAGCTCGTTCTGCTTCTTCCGGGTCGCCAACCGGCACACCTTCGGGGCCCTGTTCGGCCGCGACCTGGTCGACCCCGCCCAGCGCGAGCACTACCGGAACATGCTGGGCGACATGGTCATCGCCTATCTGACAGCGGACCGCTCGGCGGACTGAGAGACGCGGCGCGGCGCAGGCGGGGCGCAGGCGGGGCGCCGACAGGGCAACGCAAGATCCTTCGGCACGACCTCTTGACACTCGGGAAACGTGAGCGCAACATCCGTAGCCAACCGCTACTAACTATCCAGTGGGTTAATTAGCCGGGTAGCCCCCGGCACGGCCGCCCCGTCACCCCAGGGATCCGGCACTTCTCCCCCTCCGCTCACTCCGCTTACGTTGGAGTTCCCCCGAAGGAGCAAGCCGTGTCCGTCCCCGCAGCGCCCCTCGACGCGCCACCCGGCCAGCCAAAGAAGGCTGCGACGGCCGCCTGGATCGGCAGCGCGCTGGAGTACTACGACTTCTTCATCTACGGCAGCGCGGCGGCGCTGATCTTCCCCGAGGTCTTCTTCGACGAGTCGGACCCGGCCACCGCGACCCTGCTGTCACTGGCCACGTTCGGCGTCGCGTACGCGGCCAGGCCGGTCGGCGCGCTGTTCCTCGGCCACTTCGGCGACAAGGTCGGCCGCAAGAAGATCATGGTCTTCACGCTGATCCTGATGGGGCTCTCGACGTTCCTCATCGGCTGTCTTCCGACGCGCGACCAGGTCGGCACGCTGGCCCCGGTGCTCCTGGTGATCTGCCGCGTCCTGCAAGGCATCTCGGCCGCGGGCGAGCAGGCCAGCGCCAACTCCATGTCGCTGGAGCACGCGCCACCGGACAAACGCGGCTTCTTCACCAGCTTCACGCTCAGCGGCACGCAGGGCGGCCAGCTCCTCGCCACACTCGTGTTCATCCCGGTCGCCGCGCTCCCCGAGGACCAGTTGCTCTCCTGGGGCTGGCGGGTCCCGTTCTGGATGAGCATCGCGGTCGCGGTCGTCGGTTACGTCATCCGCCGCACCCTCGAAGAGACCCCGACCTTCACCCAGCAGGCCGCCACCGAGGGCGTCGCGAAGATGCCGCTCGCCGTGCTGCTGCGGGACCACTGGGCGGACGTCCTCAGGGTGGTCGCCGCCGCGCTCGTCGCCTCGGTCAGCACGATCTTCACGGTGTGGGCACTGTCGTACGCGACCAGTGACTCGGTCGGCATGGACCGTACGTCGATGCTGTGGGTGGGTGCACTCGCCAACCTGGTCGCCCTGGGCGCCATCCCCCTCTGGGCCACCCTCTCCGACCGCATCGGCCGTCGGCCCGTCTTCCTGATCGGCGCCGCGGGCAGTGGCGGGCTGATGGTCGCCTATCTGTGGGCCATCTCCACGGGCTCCTACCCGCTGGTCATGGTCCTCGGCATCGTCACCTTCGGTGTCGTCTACAGTGCCGCGAACGGGGTCTGGCCGTCCTTCTACGGCGAGATGTTCTCCACCCGGGTCCGCCTCTCCGGCATGGCCATCGGCACGCAGATCGGCTTCGCCATCGCCGGGTTCGCGGTGACCTTCGCCGCCCAGATCGCTGGGCCGGACGGCGACGACTGGGGGGCGGTGGCGCTGTTCACCGCCGCGTTGTGCGTCCCGCCGGTGATCGCGGCGCTCACGGCCCGCGAGACCCACAAGGTCCCGACGGAACACCTGGGCGAGCGGGCACCCCAGGAGTCCCCGAACCGCGAGCCGGTGTCGGCCTGACCGCACCAACCAACCCATTCTCGCCCCCGCCGCCCCTTCCCGTTCCCGTCCCTGGGGGCTGCCGCCCCCAGACCCCCGCTATCGGCCTGAACGGCCTCGTCCTCAAACGCCGGACGGGCTGAAGGTGGCGGCCCGGGCTGCGGAAAATCCAGCCCCTCCGGCGTTTGAGGAGCGGGGGTTCGGGGGCTGGCCCCCGAAAAGGGACGGGAAAGGGTAGGGGCGGCGGGGGCGAGATCCCTCCGGAACGCCCGAGCCCCCGGCAGCAAAAGCTGTCCGGGGGCTCGGGCGCATCCGCCGAGGAGGTCAGGTCCCCGCGGGAGTCAACGTGAGCCGCGGCTCGCCATGCTCGTCCGCTTCGCCGAGCACCGCGGTGAAGGAGGTCGTGCGCAACACCAGCCCCTCCTCCCCCCACTCGCAGACCAAGTCGAGCGGCTCAGCGGCCGGTTCCCCGTACCGCACGGCGAAGACGTCGAGCCCCTCCGGCGCATCGGGCGCGGGCCCGGCCTCCAGGGCGGTCGTAGTCCGCACGTGCCGCCACCCGGCATCAGGGTCCCCGTACCCACGCGGATCGGCGGCCAACGCGAACGCGGCCTGCTGCTGGGTGACTTCGGCACGGGCGTCGAAGGAGTCCGGACTCCCCTCCGGAGGGTGCGTCAGACGCAGTGAACCGGCCGCCGCGACGAGCGGAAAGTCGCCCACCCGACGGAACCGGTCACCGTCCGCGGCGACATACGGCATCCCGGCGAGCAAGTACCGCTCCCCGTCGAGCCGTTCGACGACCACGGTCGTCCACAGCCGCGTGCCGTCCGTGACGTACAGCGACCGGAGATGGCGCAGGACATGGTCACGTCCGACGACGGGCTTGGTCACGAGTTTGGCCGCGAGCCCGCCGGCGCGCACGTCCGCCACCCGCACCGCCCCCATCGGACGGCACAGCAGGAAGTCGTCCGTCACGGGCCCGAATCCGTGCTGCCGGTTGACGGCGGCGGCCACGAGTGCCGTGCCGCCGACCTCGATCACGGAGGGGGTCATCCGGTCGTCGAACGACACGGTGACGGTGCCGGACCGCAGTTGGTGGCGGGCGGGCGCCGTGCTCGGGGTGCGGTGCCAGCTCGTGGTGTCCTGGATCTGCCAGACGAGCATGTACGCGAAGTGCCCGTCGACGCCTCCGTCGGCCCCGACCGCGTGCCGGGCCCAGCGCGTGTCACCGGCGTAGCGGCCGATGTCGGCGCCGATGCGATGGCCGAAGTACCGCAGCCCGAGGACGGATTCGAAGGCGGAGTGCTGCTCGCTGTAGCGCGGCCCGCCGATGTCGAAGCCGCTCCCGCAGACCCGCGCGTCGATGTACCGGGCGAGCGTGTCGCCGTCCTCCGCGAAGACCTCCTCGCCGCTGACCCGGTGGGCCTGGGCGAGGAAGGACAGGGAGATGGGCCCGTAGTTGTTGTCGTAGGCGCCGCCGTGCTCCGGAGGCAGGGGCGCGCCCCGGTCCCGTACACGCCGGGCGCGGATCTCGTCCGTGTACAGCCGCAGGGCGCGCTGCCGGACCGGCTCGCCCTCCTCGGGCGGGAGATGGCGGGCGAGCATCAGGCCGCCGACCACGCAGCCGATGGCCTGGTTCGCCGCGTCCTGCGGGTTGAAGAAGGTGGCCTCGGTGAGCCAGCGCCAGTAACCGCCCGCCACGTCCAGGAGTTCGCGGTACTGGTCCTCGTCGACGAGGCCATCCGCCGCGTCGAGGACGTTGACGGCCTGGAGCAGCGCCCACACCGTGCTCGGCCAGTCGCCGATGGGGTGGGCGCCCGCCGCCAGTGTGTAACGGGCGTACGGCAGACCGGAGTTGCGTGCCTTCAGGTTCGGGTAGCCGGGGTTGTCCTCGGTGTAGACGCGCGAGTTCAGGTGGAAGGCGAGGCTGCGGCGGACCGCCTCGGGCAGCCGTGGGTCCTTGGTGCGGTGCCAGGCGAGCGCGAGCAGGGACGTGATGCCGAGCGAGGTGTCGCCGATGTCGTCGACGGCGGCCGGGTTCTCGAGGTTGCCCTCGGGGGTGAGACGGGCCAGGGCCGCCTCGGTGACGGCGGCCAGCACGGCGTCGTACGCGGCCGGGTCGTCGGGGAGGTGGTGCAACTGGCCGCGCTGGTGGGGAAGATGCACGGGATCAGCCCTTCATGCCCGAGGTCGCCAAGCCTTCTACCAGCCTCTTCTGGAAGATGAGGAAGCAGATGAGCGTGGGCAGGAGGGCAAGCGTCGACATGGCGAACATCGCACCGTAGGAGGAGCCGCTCGTCTGGTCCAGGAACAGGGTCAGACCGAGGGGGACGGTGAACTTGTCGTTCTGCTGGAGGTAGACGAGCTGGTGCAGGAAGTCGTCGTACGTCCAGATGAAGGTGAAGATCGTGGTGGTGATCAGGGCCGGCTTCATCAGCGGCAGGATGATCTTCCAGTAGATCTGGAAGGGGTTGGCGCCGTCCATCATGGCCGCGTGGTCGAGCTCGCGCGGGATGGAGCGGATGAACTGGACCATCAGGAAGATGAAGAAGGCGTCCACCGCGAGGAACTTCGGCACGATCAGCGGCAGATAGGTGTTGATCCAGGTCAGGTTGTAGAAGATCGTGTACTGCGGGATCAGCACGGCCTGGGTGGGCAGCATGAGCGTGCCGAGCATCAGGCCGAACCAGATCTTCTTGCCGCGGAACTCGAAGCGCGCGAAGGCGTAGGCCGCCAGCGAGCAGGAGATCACGTTGCCGATCACCGCGCCGATCGTGACGATCAGCGAGTTGGTGATGTAGAGGGAGAAGGAGTTGCCGGAGCCGCTCCAGCCCTCGGAGTAGTTCTCCGGGCGCACCGAGCTCGGGATGAGCCCCGGCTGGGTGAAGATCTGGGTGTCGGGCTTGAACGAGCTGCTGAGCATCCAGAGCAGCGGGTAGAGCATGACGATCGCCACGCCGATGAGCACGGTGTGGATGAAGATGCGGCGCGATCCGGTGGCCGAACGCAGTTTCTGCAACGGCGACTTCGGTGCGGGGGCCGAGGTGATGGCGGACATGGCTGAAGGACTCCTCGCTCAGACGTCAGGCAGCGTCAGTCGTCGTAATGGACCCAGTAGCGGCTGGCGATGAAGTTGACCGCCGTGAAGCCTGCGATGACCAGGAACAGCACCCAGGCGAGAGCCGAGGCGTATCCCATCTGGAGGTCGGTGAAGCCCTTCTTGTACAGGTAGAGGGAGTACAGCATGGTCGAGTTGAGCGGTCCGCCGGAGCCGTTGCTGATGACGAAGGCGGGGGTGAACGTCTTGAACGCGTCGATGATCTGCAGGACCACGTTGAAGAAGACGATCGGGGTCAGCAGCGGCAGGGTGATCTTGAAGAACCGGGTGACGGGCGAGGCGCCGTCGATCGCGGCAGCCTCGTACACGTCCTTCGGCAGTTGCTTCAGTCCGGCGAGGAAGATGACCATCGGGGTGCCGAACTGCCAGACGGCCAGCAGGATCAGCGTGTAGAGCGCGGTGTCGGGGCTGGAGATCCAGTCCTGGCCCTTGATGCCGAACCAGGCGAGGAAGTCGTTGAACAGACCGTCGCCGCCGAAGACCTGCCGCCACACGATGGCGATGGCGACCGCTCCGCCGAGCAGCGACGGCAGATAGAAGGCGGCCCGGTACAGGCCGATGCCCTTCAGGTCGCGGTTGAGCAGCATCGCCACACCGAGCGCGAGCGCCAGCTTCAGCGGCACCGAGACGACCACGTACAGCAGCGTGGCGTGCACCGAGTCCCAGAAGACCGGGTCGTCGGTGAACATCTTGTTGTAGTTGTCCATCCCCACCCACTGCGCCGGCGTCAGCAGGTCGAAGTTGGTGAAGGACAGATACAGCGAGTCCAGCATCGGGTAGATCGTCAGGCCGAACAGGCCGATGAACCAGGGGGCCAGGAAGGCGTACGGCCACCAGCCCCCGCCCCGCCGTCTGGCGAGGCGGCGGCGCATACGGTCGCGCTCCCGCTGGTCGGACGGGGTCGATGGAGCGGCCTGCTCCTCCACGACCTCGTCTGTCTTCGCGGTGGTCATACTCATCTCCCTGGCCCTCTCCCGGTCTTGCGGTGGTGCGGCACTACTCGGCGGCCTGTCGTGGCCCCGTAAGGGGCGCGGGTCCGTGACATTCGCGGCTCCGCCGCGTGGGCGCGACCGGCCACGGCCGGCCCGCAGCCGAATGATCGCGCCCAGCGGAGCGTCAGCCGCCCAGAATCCCCGACGCCTGGTCGAAGAACTCCCCGAGCTGCCCCTTGATCGACTTCTTGCCGAAGGCCACCGCGAGGTTCGACTGGAACAGCAGGTCCCAGATCTGGTCGGCGCCCTGCGGCGGGGGCACCGGCGCGGGCAGCGCGTTGGTCGCCTTGCCGACGCGCTGGGAGATGTAGTCGGCGTTCTCCATGTTCAGCTTGTCCGTCGGGGTCAGGCCCGAGGCGATCAGGTTGCGGGCCTTCTCCGTCGGCGGGATGCCGCGCAGCAGCTGCATGTCCTTGATCGCCGTGGCGTCCTGCGCGAAGAACGACATGATCTTGACGGAGTCGGCGACCTTCTTGCTGGCCTTGGTGGCGCTCAGCAGGACACCGCCGTTGACGAAGTTGCCCTCGCGGGCGCCGGACCAGTCGCCCTGCGGGGTGGGCAGGAAGTCCAGCTGTGCGTCGGTGATGGAGCCGCCCGCGCCGTAGATGCCGGAGTCGAAGCTGAACAGGGCCTTGCCGATGACGACCGCGTTCTTGGTGAGGTCGTTGTGCGCGGCCGAGGTGATGGCCGGCGGCGGGGAGGCGTTGGCCTTGCGCATGTCGGCCCAGAACTCCCACCACTCCTGGAGCGTGGCGGGGGTGAAGCCGAGCTTCTTGCCGTCGTCGGAGAAGAACGTCTCGCCCTTCTCCCGGGCGAAGACCTCGAAGCACTGGAGGGTGGAGCCGCCGCCGTCGTCGACGCCGTAGATCTTGCCGCCGCTCTTCTTGTAGACGTCCTGGGAGATCTTCTTCAGGTCGGCCCAGGTCCACTCGCGGTCGGGCAGCTTCAGGCCGAGCTTCTCCAGGCCGGTGCGGTTGACCGTGAGCTGGTTGACGCCGATGCCGGACGGGACGCCGTACAGCTTGCCGTCGACGGTGCCCGCGGCGAGGAGCGTCTTGGAGAAGCCGGTGAGGTCCAGGGACTTGCCGACGTAGGAGTCGATCGGAGCGAGGACTCCCTTGCGGGCGTACTGCGCGACCAGGGCGGTGTCCATCTGCAACAGGTCCGGGGCGCTGCCGCCGGCGATGTTGGTGTTGAACTTGTCGAAGTACCCGTCGTAGCCGGAGTAGGTCTCCCGGATCTTGATCTTCGAGTTCTTCTTCTGGAAGGCGGCCAGCGCCTTCTTGTAGGCCGCGTGCCGGTCGTCGCTGCCCCACCAAATCATGGTCAGGTCGCTGCTGGTGCTGCCGGCTCCGGTTCCTCCGCTGCAGGCGCTCAGCGCGCTGCCGAGCGCGCCGGCGACGGCGATACCACTCGTGGTCCGGAGCAGAGTTCTGCGCGAGATCTGGTGACCCACCGGGTCCTCCTGGATGTGCGTTACGGATCCCCTGGCCGAACAGAGCGGCTCGGGTCTTTTCCCTGGAGTACGCGTTCCCGCGCTCGGCCTCGCCCGGCCGCTGCGCACTGACGGATGGGGGTCCCCGGCCACTGAGGGCCGCAGTCGTACGAGCGCGCCCTCGCACGGCTGCCGTACGTCACGTACAGCGGGACGCCTCATCCAGAGCCGGGTCCCACCGGCTATGGAAAGCGCTTGTCCGGACATTGGCAGACCCACACGTAAGCCGTCAATGCTTCGCCCCCGTACCACCGGTCACGGTTTGACGTCCACGGGCCACGGCAAGTCGGCTCGCGCCCACCACCGTGCCGCTGTCGCCGACCGTGCTGCTGACCACTTCCGTGGGCCAGCTCAGCCGGCCCAGTTCGGCCCGTACACCGGGCAGGAGCTGCGGAAACGCGCCGGTTCCGCCGCCCAGCACGATCAGTCCCGGGTCCAGTACGGCGGCCACGGCGGCGGCGAGCCGGCCCACCTCGGCCGCGTGCAGAGCAACCACCGTGCGGGCCGTCGCATGGCCCTCCTCGGCGAGCGCGAAGAGCCGTTCCGCCGTACGGGGACAGGGGCCGTCGGCGCCCTGCCAGGCCTCCGCGGCCCTGCGCAGGAGGGACGGCGAACCTATGCGCTCCTCCAGGGCCTCGTGGCGCGGTTCACGGCCGTCGTCCCAGGGGTACGGCAGCCGGGCCACCTCACCCGCGGCGCCGTTCGCCCCGCGCAGCACCTGGCCGCCGATGACGACGCCGAGGCCGATACCCACGCCGATCCGCAGATAGCCGAAGGTCTCGCGGCCCCGGGCGGCACCCTCGTGCAGTTCGGCGAGCGCGGCGCAGTTGACGTTGTTCTCCAGGTGCACGGGAACACCCGGCGGCAGGGCGACGGTCACGGCGTCGAAGATCGGGCCCGCCTTCTCGGTCGCCGGGCGCATACCGGCGCCCTCCCGGTCCTGGGCGGTGACATCGCCGACGGCGACGACGATGGCGCGCAGCGGCACTCCGACCGGCAGCGTGTCCAGGACCTTGCGTACGGTGTCGGCGGCCTCCGGCCGGGTGCCGGTGCCCTCGGCCAGCAGCGTGCCGTCCAGGGCGCAGCCCCGCACACGGGTCTGGGCGGGGCCGAGGTCGACGGCCAGCACGCTGCCGGCGGCCGGTCCGAGCCCGTAGACGGCGGCGGAACGGCCGGTGCCGCCGGAGACGGTGCCGGAGTGGGTGGCGAGATCGGCGGTCTCCAGCTCGGCCACGGCCGAGGAGACGGTCGGCTTGGACAGACGCGCGCCGGCCGCCAACTGGGGGCGGGTCGCGGTGCCCGCCTCGGCCAGCACGGCGAACACCGCGCGGGCACTCTCACTCAGGTTCATGGGCTCCCTCAGGTCATGCCGCGGCGATGTGGTCGCAATGGTTGTACGGCACCGGGATTCCGTACCCCTTGACGCACCCTACTTCGTTAGTTAACTTCCTAACGAACTCAAGCGGTACACGCCTGCCGCGCTCATCAGAAGCCCGTCCCGGGGCTTCCCGAGAACTCGTCCGAAGACACGATCGCTCGTGCCAAGACACGGTTCGCCCGCCGTTCGCTCCGCATGCGCGGTACCGCGCAACGACGAAAGAGGCTCCGTGCAGGACTCCACGCCCATCGCCGTCGGCATCGACGTGGGCGGCACGAAGACGCATCTCCGTGCGGAGGCCGGGGGAAACCCCGGCCCCGGGCAGAGTGCGGTCGCCGATCACGTGCGTATGAGCAGGGGATGGCAGCCGCACGATCCCGTGTCCGCCGCCGCGTGGCTGGCCGCACTGATCGACGAGGCGTTGCCCCGGGGCGCACGCCCGGCCGCGGTGGCCGTCGGCGGGCACGCCTGCGAGACGCCTCGCCAGTGCGAGGAGATCCGCTCCGCGCTCCACACTCTTCTCGGTGTCCCCTGCCTCGTCGTGGGAGACGCCGAACTCCTCGTACCCGCCGCCGGTCTGGACAAGGGGGTCGGCCTCGTCGCCGGCACCGGTTCGGTCGCTGTGGGTCGGCTGCCCGGCGGCGACACCGTCCAGGTCGGCGGCTGGGGCGCGGTGCTCGGCGACGAGGGCGGCTCGGCCGGTCTCGTACGCGAGGCCGCGCGGGCCCTCTGGGCGGCTCATGACCGCGGCGATCCGCCGGATGCCCTCGCGGCCCGGCTGATCGCCGCCTTCGGCGTTCCCGAAGTACCCGCGCTGGGCGCCGCGTTGGAGAGCGCGGTCCAGCCGTCCGCCGAGTGGGGGCGGCACGCGCCCAGTGTGTTCGCGGCGGCCGAGGACGGCTCGCCGCTCGCCCGCCGGGTGATCGCCGAGGGTGGCCGCGCGCTGGCGTCGCTCGTCGTACGGCTCGCCGGGCGCGGGGTTCCCGTGGACGACGTGGTGGTGGCGGGCAGCACGGTGCTCGTCCAGCCCGCGCTGTACGAGGCGTTCACCGACGCGCTCGCAGAGGCGCTGCCGTCGGCGCGGCCCCGGCCGCTGCGCGTACCGCCGGTGGAGGGCGCCGTGGCACTGGCCAGGTCGCTTCGGTGAGGCGATCCGGGCCGATCTCTTTCCCGGACCGTTGAGTTGACCGCTCCTGGATGCGTCCACGCGTTCAACTCTCGTTCAGGGGACCGGGTTCAGCTCACGTGATCAGTTCGAGTTCATCGCTTTTGAGGCCGTCACTCTCGCTGTCGTGATGGTCGAGTTCATTCCTCCCGTTGTGACTTCAGAAGGAGAGGCACCTCCATGCCCGGTGCGCACCCCCGTCCCCCGCGTGGCAGATCCGGTATCGACCGGCGTGTGTTCCTGCGGACCTCCGTGGGCGTCTCGGCCGGACTGGTCGCGGGCCCCGCCGTGGTGGCCTGGCCCGCCGCCACGGCCTCGGCCGCCACCGACGCGGCTGCCACCAACGCGTCCGCCGCGTTCGTGGACTCGTACACCACGAACGTCATCGGCAATCTCACGTCGGACACCAACGCGGCCGTGCACATCCTCGACGGCTTCGCGCGCATCTGGAAGACGGGCGCGGCCTGGAACACCGGCACCCCGCTCATGCCCGAGGTCCTGCGCGCCAACGTGCGGTACAGCGTGCACGTCACCCGGCGCCGCACGGACGCCGAGGCCCGGACGGCGTTCATCCAGGACCGCCAGCACCAGAGTTACGCGGTGATCGCCGGCCTGGGCCCGCTCGCGGACCTCTACCGGAGCGGGGCGAAGGCCGTCACCGGGATCACCTCGGCGCCGGACGGCATCCCCGCGGGCAAGATCAACGACACACTCCCGGCCGACGCGCCCGCGGGCTCCGCGCTGGGCGCCGGCTCCTACACCTCGGACCTGGGCAAGGTCGCCGAACTGGTCGACACGGTGCGCGGCCCGTTCGCGTCGAGCAACCCCTCCAAGCTCGCCTACCAGTACCCGCGCCCGTGGCGCATGAACGAGGACAGCGAGGTCGTCGACACGGGGAGGACCGACGAACTGGGCTATCCCGTCTACGAGTCCGACGTCGTGGTCGTCCCGCAGCTGCTGAGGCAGCGCGGCAGCGACCCGGCCGACGACGGCGGCTTCTCCAGCGGCCACACGAACGCCTTCTATCTGGCGGCGCTGGCCATGGGGTACGCGGTCCCCGAGCGGTTCCAGGAGCTGGTGGCCCGCGCCTCCGAGCTCGCCCACACCCGCATCGTGGCGGGCATGCACAACACCGTGGACGTGGTCGGTGGCCGGCTCCTCGCCACGGCTCTCGCGGCGGCGGCGCTCGCCGACCCGAAGAACGCCGGCCTCAAGGCCGCGGCCCGCGCCCAGGCTTCCGCGTACTTCCAGGAGAGGACGGGCACGACCGCGGACACGCTGTATGCCTACGCGCACTCGGCGGGCCGGGACACCGACCCGTACGCGGACCGTTCGGCCAACTGGGCAGCTGTCGAGCCCCGGTTGACGTACGTCCTGCCCAAGCGGCACTCGCACGACCGCATGACCGTGCCGAAGGGCGCGGAGGTTCTGCTGGAGACGCGTCTGCCATATCTCACGGCGGCCCAGCGGCGCGAGGTGCTGCGGACGACCGCGCTGCCCGCCGGTTACGTCCTGCTGGACGGCTTCGAGCAGTGGGGGCGCCTGAACCTCTTCGCCGCCGCCGACGGGTACGGGGCCTTCGACACGGATGTGCGCGTCACGCTGGACGGTTCGGCCGGTGGTTTCGGTGCCTCCGACACCTGGCGCAACGACATCGGCGGCCGGGGCGCGCTCGTCAAGCGCGGCAGCGGCACGCTGACGCTCACCGGCGACAACGAGTACTCCGGTGGCAGCACGGTGGAGGACGGTGTCCTCGCGACCGGCTCGGCGGACGCGCTCGGGTGTGGTGACGTACGGGTCAAGGGCGGGACGCTGCGGGCGACTTCGCCGCTTCGGGTTCGGGGCGTGTACGCGCAGGCGTCCGGCTCGGTTCTCGACGTGACGCTCGACGAGGATCGCTCGGCGGCTCTGAAGGTGGGTCGGCGTGTGGTGCTCGACCGGGGTAGTCGGCTTGTCGTTCGGCTGGATGGCTCATACCGGCCTCGGCGGGGTGCGGTTCTTCCTGTGATCGAGAGCCGGGTGTTGCAGGGGCGGTTCGCGAGCGTGACTGTGGACGGGGTCCGGGCCGAGCAGGTGTTCACCTCGCGTGGGTTGTCCGTGCGGATTGCGTAGGCAGTTTGCCGGAAGCTCTTTTGATGAATCTGCCGGTCGGTGGGGGCCGGTCGCGCCCACGCGGCGGAGCCGCACATGGCACGGCCCCGCGCCCCTGGAGGGGCGCTGTTCGTGTCCGGCGCCGGGATGTTGCCCGGCGCCGGTCCTCGTCAGTGGCCCTCCAGGAGCCACGCTCTGCTGCCGTTGGTCGGAGGTGTGGGTGGGATGGGAGCGGACAGCCAGTCGGCGACCGTGCGCGCGATGGGCTGGCCCGAGTCGATCTCTATGAATCCGAACTGGCCGGACTGGTTGCACTCCAGGAACCACCACATGCCCTCGGCGTCCTCGGCGAAATCGAAGGCGCCGTATGCCAGTTGGGCCTCCCGGAGATAGGAGACCACGCCGGCGGCGATGCACGAGGGCACGTCGGCGGGGCGCCAGGGAGCGTCGGAGGTGGCGAACCGTACGTCCACCTCGTCCGGGTCGGCGTCCGGGTCGACCGCCTTGCGGGCGGCATGGATCCGGTCGCCGACACAGGTCAGCCTGATGTCGGCCCGCTTGGCCACCCGCCGTTGGAGCAGGGTCGGGCCGTAGGCGACGGCCGCGAAGTCCGCGTCGGGCGCGACCCTGCTGGTCGGGACCGCCCGGGGCGGCTCCTGCGGGTGCGCGCCCGAGACGGGCTTGACCACCAGGTCCGGGAAGCGGTCCGCGAAGTCACGCGCGGCCTGCGGGAACGTGGTGATCAGGGTGGCGGGTACGGGCAGTCGGCTGAGCTGGGCGAGGTGGAGCTGCCAGGGCTTGTGCCGGGCCCGCCGGGCCGCGTCGGGGTGGTTCATCCAGCGCGCGTCGGTGGAGCGCAGCATGCCGTAGAGCGCCTGGGCGGACTCCTCGGTCAGCCAGTCGGAGGGCTCGGCGACCCGGCTCGCGGGCACGCCGGGCCTGCGGACCCAGACGGACCGCAACCCGTTCATGCTCACCAGCCGGCCACCGACGGACAGATGTCCGCGGAAGACGCCGTGCACATACTCCCCGGACAGGGCCACGGGGCCCGGCAGGTCCGCGGGGTCAAGGCGGACGACCGGAACACCGGTCCCGTCGAGTTCGGCCACCACCATGTCCGCGGTCACATCCTGTTCGCACGTCAGGATCAGAACCGTCATCGTCAGTGGTCCGGCTTCAGTCGTCGAAGTGGGTCTTCGAGCCTGCCGTGGAGGTGGTGGCCCCCAACTCCCGCAACACGGCGTAGTCATGAGCGGCGAGCCGCCCGTCCGGGAGCACGTTCAACTGCAGTCTGGAGTCATAGGCATACGGAACGCTGACCTCCAACTGCTGGGCCGGACGGGCGTAGTTGAGCGCGAACGGTCGCATCGGTTCTCCTTGCTCGGTGCGAACCCGGTGAAGCGGATCGTGACGCTCCGGCGTCACGTCGCCTGACAGGTTTGCAGGGCTTCCACGGAGATATACGAATCGAACAGGCGAATGGTTGCCTCACGCAGCGTAGTCATCGGACCAGTACGGTCCGTGACGTGATCCGACCGGGCCGATCCTGCGTGCATGGGGCAGCCATTCGACTCTTATGACGCACGCCCCGGGGTTACGGATCCGGGGTCGAGCCGCAGTTCAGCGCACTGGCGCACACCTTCACCCTTCGAACGCCTCGCGCGCCGGTGTGGTGCCCCTGGTCCGGCGGCGCCTGGGCGCGCCGCACCACAAGTCGTCGTACATGCCCGGCCGTGGCCATTAATTTCATTCGGAGGACACCCCCCTCACGGCTACTCTCGTAGCGCTTTCCGATCTCCCCGCCCCATCGCCGACCCCTTGCCGCAGTCCCCTTCCAACCCGTTTCCGCCCTTTCCGACTGTCAACCGGAGGCAGACCATGGATCAGTTGCAGCAAGAAGTGGATCCGGTCGAGGTCGGTCTCGATCCGGTGGCGCTGGACCGTCTCGACCGGTTCTACGCCCGTCGCGTGGACGACGGCCTACTGCCCGGGTACCTCATTTCCGTGGCTCGTCACGGCCGTGTAGCGCATCTCACGTCGTACGGCCTGCGCGACCGGGAGGCCAACGTCCCGGTCACCGCGGACACCGTGTGGCGGCTCTACTCGATGACCAAGCCGGTGGCGTCCGTCGCCGCGCTGATGCTCCACGAGGAGGGCCTGCTCGACCTCGACACCCCCGTCGCCCGCCACCTGCCGGCCTTCGCGGACCCCCAGGTCTACGAGAGCGGCGCGGGCGACGACATCAGGACCCGCCCGGCCGAGGGCCCCGTCCTGGTCCGGCACCTCCTGACCCACACCGCGGGCCTGACCATCGGCGCGTACCGCACCCACCCCGTGGACTCCCTCTACCTGGCGGCCGGAGTCGAGACCTCGGCACCGAAGGACGCGGATCTCGCCGAGGCCTGCGAGGTGTACGGGGGTCTGCCGCTCCAGTTCGAGCCGGGGACCGAGTGGAACTACTCGGTCGCGACCAATGTGGTCGGACGGCTCATCGAGGTGGTGACGGGCCGGCCGCTCGACGAGTTCCTCGCCGAACGGGTCTTCGCACCCCTCGGGATGACGGACACCGGCTTCTGGGTCTCCGACGAGCAGGCGGACCGGCTGGCCGTCCTCTACCAGGAGAACGAGGACGGCGGGTTCGCACCGATCCCCGGCCCGCCGGTGCACGAGCGCCCGCGCCTGCTCTCCTGCGTCGGCGGGCTGGTGGGGACGGCCCGCGACTACCACCGCTTCATGGAGTTCCTCCGCCGACGCGGCGAACTCGACGGCGTCCGGCTGCTGTCCCCCGAGACCGTGGACACCATGACCGCCAACCACCTCCCCACCGACCTCCACGCCTTCGGCAGCAAACCCATCCACGGCCAGCCGGGCAACGCGGGACTCGGCTTCGGCCTCGGCGTCTCCGTCGTGGTGGACGCGGACCGCACGGAGTCCCCGGAGAGCGAGGGCTCCTACGGCTGGAGCGGGGCGGGCGGTACGACCTTCTGGGTCGACCCGCGCAACGATCTGACCGTCCAGCTCATGACGCAGGTCAGGCCTGCGGGGATGCTGTCCTTCCATGAGCTGAAGGGGTTCGTGAGCGAGGCGCTCGGCGGCTGAGGAGGGCCCGGCAGGGCATTGACCATCGTGCCGCTCCGTGAAGGCGGGCGGCAACTCCTCGTCCCGCAGGACCAGTTGCCGCAGGTCCCTCGGCGAGCTCCCGGGCCGCGTCGAGGGGCGTGCCCGTGCCGCCGCCGCGCAGGTCCACATGGATCTGGCCGTCCGGGAACCGCTCGGCGGCCCGTACGCCCCAGTGGGTGGCGAGGGTGGTGACGCCCATGCCCTCCGGTCCGTACAGCGGGGCGAGCCGGGGCCGGCCGTCGGACGTGCGCCGGGCCTCCTCGTCGAGCCGCTTCAGCGCGTCGCGCGGGTCGGTGAAGGACCGTATGGACGGGGGCAGTGTGGGCCGCCCGACCGTGCGGCCGGGTGGTCGCACTCCGCCCGCGAACTCGGCCCAGGCGCGGGCGAGTCGTGGATCGCCGAGCACTCCCTCGTGCACGACCCGCGCCACGGCCTCGACCTCGGCCGGGCTCGCGGGCGCGGCCACCTCACGCCCGGCGATCCCGCACGAGCCCGCCGGCCGACTCCCAGGCCCACTTCCGGAGTGGTGGCCCGGACATCAGGACGGCTCGTCCGTCCGCAGCGTGAAGTCGACGCCGTCCCGGGCGAGTTCGGCGAGCCAGTCCTCGGACCGCTCGGCCGTCTCCGCCGCCCGGTTGAGGCCGGGCGGCAGACCGTCGCCGAGGATCCGCCGCACCCCGAGCGCCAGCGTCCGCGACACGCACCGCGCCATCGCGCTCTCCTCCGCGTCGCCCACCAGGTCCAGCAGGTAGCGGCCCGACCAGGTGCGGTCCGAGCCGGCGTGTACGTCCAGGGACACGGCGAGGACGACACGGTCGCGGTCGGCGTCGGTGGTCGGGTAGCGGGCGGCCAACTCCTGGGCGAGGGCGGTGATTCGCCGGTCGTCGCCGTGGCGGAGTTCCTCGAAGACCGGCTGCCAGGCGTCGAGCCAGCCGTCGAGGCGGAGGGTGCCGCGGACGAAGGTCTGGGGCTTCCAGGCCGCGGGCAGTCCGTACTGGTCGACGAAGGGAATGCTGTCGCGGTTGGGGTAGACCTCGAACGGTTCGCCGTCCACCACGTGCGGGCGTGTGACCTCCCAGGGACGCGGGGCGGTCGTCTCGGCACCGGCCTCGATGTAACGGGCGGGCGAGCGCAGGGCGTTGAGGACACCCGCCGGGGCCCAGCTGAACCGGTACTTGAAGTCGTTCGGGACGGCCGGGATGCCACCGCAGTACGAGGTGAGGCTCACCTCGGCGGTCGTGTCCGCGCCGATCTCCTCGCGGGCCCTGGCGATGAGGCTGTGTGCGAAGAGGTGGTCGATGCCCGGGTCGAGGCCTGACTCGGTGAGGACGACGACCCCCGCGGCCGTGGCGGCGGGCACCTGGTCGAGGACCGCCTCCGAGACATAGCTGGAGCAGGCGAAGTGGGCCCCGCGGCTCACACAGGCGGCGAGCAGGCCAGCGTGTTCGGGCGCCGGGAGCATGGACACCACCACGTCGCCGGGCGCCAGTTCGGCCGTCAACGCCGTGAGCGTGTACGCGCGGGGCTCTGCGCGGCCGGTGAGGCCGCGGCTCTCCAGGCTCTCGGCGGCCCGCTCCTCGGTGCGGTGCCACAGGCGTACGCGGTCGGCCGCGTCGCACAGCGCGGCGAGTCCGCTGCCGGTGGACAGGCCCGCGCCGATCCAGTGGACGGTGCCGGAGGCGGGAACGGGGACGCCGGCAGGCTGGGCGGTGGTCTCAGACATCGCGCAACTCTCCTCGTGTCAGGCCGAGTTCACGGCATGTCTCGTGGAACCGGTCCAGGTCGCGGCCCCACGCCCCGGCCACCCCGAACTCCAGGAGCTGTGGCGTCAGTGCCGCCGAGAAGTCCGTGCTCGCCTCCTTGGGCAGCAGGGACGGCAGGTTGTCGATGGCGATGAGGTCGAGGGCGGGCTCCTCGTGCAGGCGCCGCACGGGGTCGGCCCAGTCGGTGACCGTGTCGTAGACCGGCAGGACGTTGTAGGGGGAGCCGACGTCACAGGTCACGTCGCACACCGTGCGCAGTCGGCGGGCCGGTTCGTCCAGGTCCTTGTCCGTGAGGAAGGGGGTGCTGGGCCCGGTGGTGAGGACGGTGTTCACCATCAACTCGTGCTCCAGCAGGGCCTGTCGGTCCAGGTCGCGGGTCTCGGCGAGGTCCCAGCAGGTGGGGCCGAGCCCCGCCTCGGCGAGCGCCACCCGCGCACCGCGTCCGGAGCGGCCGAGCGCGCCGATCACCAGCGAGGCGAACTCGGCGTCGCCGGGGGCCGGTTGGAGTTCGGCGTCCAGTTCCTCCTTGGACGTCGGCCGCAGTGGAGCGCTCAGCCTGCCCCGGTGGTGCAGTACCGCGAGGGCCGCGCCCACATAGCCCGCCCAGTAGCCGAAGGCGGCGAGCCTGCGGCCGTTGTCGTCCACCAGGTACTCCAGATCGAACAGCGCCCCTCCCCCGGCGACGAACCGGCGCAGCAACGCCTCCGCCCCGGGCTGCGCCTTGTAGGCGTGCCCGAAGAAGACATGACGGTGCCTCAACTCGGCTGGCCCGTCCGGGAGTTCCTTGAGTCCGACGATCACCGCGTCCGCCGGGGCGTCGACCCAGGACCCCGCCTCGACGACTCGGCAGCCCGCCTCCTCGTACTCCCCGGTCGGGAAGACCCGCTGCGGGGAGTCCTCGACGGTGAGCGTCACGCCGTCCCGGACGAGCCGCCGGGCGTCGGACGGCACGATCGGGGTGCGTCGCTCGGTCGTGCGGGTCTCGTGGCGCAGCCACAAGTGGAGCTCGGTCATACGCAGTTGACCTCCGGTCTCAGGGCATCGGCGGCGAACCGTTCGGCACGCAGCGGGGTGATGTCGACGAAAGGATCATGCCCCAGGAAGAGATCGCGGACGACCTCGCCCACGGCGGGCCCCTGGAGGAAGCCGTGCCCGGAGAACCCGGTCGCGTACAGGAAGCGGGAGACCGAACTCGCCTCGCCGATCAGCGCGTTGTGGTCCGGGGTGATCTCGTACAGGCCCGCCCAGCCGCCCGTCCTGCGCAGGTCGAGCAGGGCCGGTGCGCGGTGCTCCATGGCCTCGCAGAGACGGGGGATCCAGCGGTCGTGGGTCTCGGTGGCGAAGCCGGTGGTCTCGTCCGGGTCGGACATGCCGACGAGGAGACCGGGGCCCTCGGTGTGGAAGTACAGGCTGCTGGTGAAGTCGATGGTCATGGGGAGGCCGGGCGGGAGGTCCGGGACCGGCTCGGTGACGGCGATCTGGCGGCGCAGCGGCTCCACCGGGAGGTCCACGCCGGCCATCGCGCCGACGGCCCGCGACCAGGCGCCCGCCGCGCAGACGACGGCCGAGGTGTCGATCCGGCCCAGGTCCGTGACGACGGCGGTGATGTCGTCGCCGCGTGTCTCGATGCCGGTGACCTCGCAGTGGCGTACGACCTTGACGCCGTGGCGGCGGGCGGCTGCCGCGTATCCGTGCACCACGGCCTCGGGCGTGCAGTGGCCGTCGTCCGGGGAGAAGGCGGCGGCGAGCAGTCCGTCGGTGGTGATCAGCGGCGAGAGGCGGCGCGCCTGGGCCGGGTCCAGCATGCGGCTGGGCACGCCGAGTCCGTTCTGCAGCCGCACTCCTGCCTCGAACGCCTCGACCTCCTCCGGTGTCGACAGCAGGAAGAGATAGCCGACGCGGTGCAGCCCGATGTCGTGGCCCGTCTCCTCGCCGAAGCGGGCGAACGCCTCCAGGCTGCGCGCGCCCAGCTGGATGTTGAGCTCGTCGGAGAACTGCGCGCGCACTCCGCCCGCGGCCCGCGAGGTGGACCCGGACGCGAGTTCGTCCCGCTCGACGAGCACCACGTCCGCCACTCCGGCCCGCGCCAGGTGGTAGGCGATGCTCGTGCCCATCACCCCGCCGCCGATGACGACGACCCCCGCACGCCCGGGCACCCCGGTCACAAGCCCACCCCCTGCTCGCGAGCGGCGTCGATGACCGCCCAGGCCGCGGCCGCGTCCTGGACACCGACGCCGACGCTGTTGTAGTAGACGATGTCCCGCCCGGTCGTACGTCCCTCGCGGCGGCCGGTGAGTACCTCGCCGAGCGGGATCAGGTCCTGGCGGGTGAGCGTTCCGGCGCGCAGCGCGTCCACGACCGGTCCGGCGTGTTCCGCCGCGGTCTCGGGGTCGTCCACGACGACGGCCGAGGCCCGCCGTACGACCTCGGTGTCGACCTCGCTGCGGCTGGGCTCGAAGGATCCGACGCTGACGACCGTGCAGCCCGGCGCGAGCCACTCGCCCCGGACGACGGGCGTGCTGCTGAGCGTGCAGGCGGCGACCATGGGCAGTCCGGAGACGGCTTCCTCCGCCGAGCCGACGGCCTTGACGGGAATGCCGAGTTCGGCCGCGAGGAGCCGCGCCGCCCGTGCTCTGCGGTCCGGGTTCGGGCTCCAGATCCGTACGGCTCGCAGGTCCCGGACCCGGGCGACGGAGCGTGCGTGCGCGAGGGCCTGGGTGCCGGAGCCGATCAGGCCCAGCTCGGTGCTGTCGGGGGTGGCGAGTGCGTCGAAGGCCACGGCACTGGCCGCGGCGGTGCGCAGGGTGGTCACCGCCGTGCCGTCCATGACGGCGACGAGTTGCCCGGTGACCGGGTCGAGCGCGTTGATCACGGCGTGGATCGTCGGCAGCCCGGCGGCGGCGTTGCCCGGGTTGACACTGCCGATCTTGGCGACGGGCCCGGTGTCCGCGGACAGCCGCGCGAGGTACGCGAACACGACACTGTCGTCGAACCCGCTCGGGTGCATGATCTTGCCGGGCAGCTCGGCGGTGCCCTCGCCCAGCGCCGTGAAGGCGGCCCGCTGGGACCGGATCGCGGTGTCGGTGTCGAGCAGCGCTGCCACCTGGTTGCGGGAGAGGTGGAGGACGTCGTCGGTCATCCCTCTTCCCTTCCCCTGTCCGCGCCGATGTCACCGCGGTCGGGGCGTCCGGGTGACACTCGTCCTGATCACACCGCTGCCCCGGCCGCCGCGCGCCACTGGGGACGCGCGGCGCGCGGGGCCTGCTGCGGGCCCGGTCGACCGGGTCAGACGCGGTGACCGACCACGGCGTCCAGGTGCGGTAGGTCGTGGTCCAGGCGCTCCCGCTTGGTGCGCAGATAGGTGATGTTGTCCTCGCAGGGCGGGATCAGCAGCGGGACCTGCGCGTCGACCTTGATGCCGTTGCGGAGCAACGCCTCGCGCTTGCGCGGGTTGTTGGACAGCAGTCTCACGGAACGGACGTCGAGGTCGTGCAGGATCTCCGCGGCCACGCCGTAGTCGCGGGCGTCCACGGGCAGCCCGAGCGCGAGGTTCGCCTCGACGGTGTCGAGGCCCTCCGCCTGGAGTTTCATCGCCTGGAGCTTGGCGAGCAGGCCGATACCGCGGCCCTCGTGGCCCCGCAGATAGATGAGGATGCCGCGCCCCTCGGCCACGATCTCCCGCAGTGCGGTGGAGAGTTGGGGACCGCACTCGCAGTGCCGGGATCCGAACGCGTCACCCGTCAGGCACTCGGAGTGCAGCCGGGTGAGCATTCCGTCTTTCTGGATGTCACCGTAGACCAGAGCCACTTGTTCGTCTCCGCGGGTACGGTCCAGGTAGCCGACGGCCTGGAAATCGCCGTACACCGTGGGCAGCGGGGCATTCACGACCCGCTCGACACCGGCGGAGTGGGCTTTCCCGGCGAGTACGCCATCTATTTCTGTCATGATTCTGGTTCCTAAGCAGAGACGAAAGGTCGCGAGAACATGGGCAATTCGGGCGGTTCGGAAATACGACTCACGGTGTCAGGGCAGTTGCCGACAGACACCACGGAAGACGTACGCGCACGAGGTGCCGGCGCTGCCCGGCAGGTCGCCGTGCTTCCCGTGGGCAGCTTCGAGCAGCACGGTGCGTATCTTCCGCTGTCGACGGACACGCTCGTCGCCTGCGCGATAGCCCAAGAGGTAGCTGCCGCATTCCCCGTTCACCTCCTTCCTCCGGTGACGATCTCCTGCTCGCACGAACACGCGGCCTGGCCGGGAACGGTGAGCATTTCCTCCGTGACGCTCCATGCGGTGGTGCGGGACATCGCCGACTCGCTGCGTCGGTCGGGTGTGGACACCCTCGTCGTGGTCAATGGACATGGCGGCAATTACGTATTGGGCAATGTCGTGCAGGAATCCACGGCCGCCGGTGCCCGGATGGCGCTTTTCCCGGCCGCGGAGGACTGGGAGACGGCGCGGGAGCAGGCCGGTATAGAGACCTCGCTGCTCACTGATATGCACGCGGGGGAAATTGAGACCTCCATTCTGCTGCACAGGCATCCCGAATTGGTCAGGCCGGGTTACGAGACCTCGGACTTCGAGGCCGACGACCGCCGGCAACTGCTCACGCTGGGCATGTCTGCCTATACCAAGTCCGGTGTCATCGGCCGCCCTTCGAGGGCGTCCGCCGAGAAGGGGAAGGAACTCCTCGCCTCGCTGGCCGGCTCCTTCGGAGCGTACTTCTCGCTGCTGACATCGGAGGCCGGGCTTCCTGCGGTCGTCGATCGGCACTGAGTGTCCCCGTTTCCTTCCGCGCGGGCCGGGATCCGGGGCTCCGGTGACTCCAGGTGCGAGTCCGGGCCCGGCTCGGCGGCCACGCTCTCCTGCGGGCGCCGCAGCCCCGCGTACCAACGCGCCACCAGTACGGCGACACCGGGCAGGCTCGCGGCGAAGCTGAGCACGCCGTAGACCACGGCCACGGTCAGGCCCTGGGTCGCGCCCAGGCCCGCCGCGCCGAACGCCCAGGCGGTGACGCCCTCCCTGGGTCCCCAGCCGCCGACGTTCAGCGGCAGCCCCATGGCGATCAGGGCGAGCAGTGCCAGGGGCACCAGCTCGGCGGCGGACGCGGATGAGCCTGCCGCCCGGGCCGCGAGCAGGAACATCAGGACGTGTCCCGCGAGCACCACGACCGACGAGATCAGGACGCCCGGCCAGCTCCCGCGGGCCAGCAGCGCCCCGCGCGCCTCGGTGAGCGCGGCGCGCACGGCCCGGTAGCGGCGGGACGCGCGCGGCGCCCGGCCCCTGCTGCGGACCGCGCCCACGGTGACGACCCCGCACAGCGAGACGGCGACCAGCAGCACGGCGAGGTGCCGGGTCTCGGTCAGTACCGGCGAGGGCTGGGTGAGCAGCACGGTCACGCCGACGGCGGCCAGGACCGCCTGTCCCGCGACCCGTTCCAGGACGACCGCGCGCACTCCGCGGCCGACGTCACCGGCGCTCTGTCCGTGCCGTACCGCGCGGTGCACGTCGCCGAGCACGCCGCCCGGCAGGGCCGCGTTGAGGAACAGCGCGCGGTAGTAGTCGGCGATCGCCGGGCCCAGCGGCAGCCTGAGCTTCATCCCGCGGGCCACCACGCACCAGCGCCAGGCGCTGAACACGGTGGTGAGCAGGCCGATGCCGAGCGCCGCGAGGAGTGTCGGGCCGTCGATCCGGCGCAGGCCGTCCAGGAAGACCCCGGTGCCGAGCCGCCAGGTGAGCACGGTGAGGATGACGATGCCGGCGATGGTGCCGAAGTGGGTGCGCAGGACGCGGGAATCGAGGCGCGCCAGGACGGGACCCGCGAAGCGGGCCAGGACCTTGCGCGGACCCGCGGCGGGCGTGTCCGCGGCCGCGTCGGCGCGGGCCGGACCGGTCTCGCCGTCCCCCCTGTCCCCGCCGTCCTCACCGTCGAGGCGTGCTCGTCCGGTCTCTTGTTCCTCCGCACCGCCGTCACGGACCGCGGACGACAGTTCGTCGTCCAGGGCGGCCAGTGACTGTGCCTCGTCCGCCATCGCCGGCGTGCTCATCAGGCTCCCCCTGTCGGGCGGGCCAGTGCGAGCAGGTCACTGTGGTGCACCACCACGTTCAACTCGCCCGCCTCGCAGGCCGCGAGGCGCTCCTTGAGGTAGGCGTCGGCGCGCGCGGCCAGTTCCGGGCGCTGCTCGACGGCCGCGCCGACCCAGCCGCGCAGCCACTCCGCGGTCAGCGCGGACTCGTCCGGGCCGAGGCGCCAGGCGCTCGGGTGCACCCGGACCGTAGCGCCGTGCCGGGCGAAGGCGTCGCAGGCCGCGTTGATCGATTCCGGGCCGAGCAGATCGCCGCGCCGCTGGTGGTCGTTGAACGCGGCGGTGATCTCGTCGTCCAGCGGGTGGGCCGGGGTGAGTTCGACGCGGCCGACCACGGAGAGCGTCAGGAGCGCGGGGCAGCCGGCTCCGGCGCAGGCCGCGGCCAGCGCCTCGATCTCGTCCGGGGTCAGTACGTCCAGCAGCGCGGAGGCCGTCACCAGCGAGGCGCCGGCCAGGGCGTCCGCGGTCAGCCGGGCGACGTCGCCGCGCTGTGTCTCCACGGTGACGCGGCTGCCGTCGGCGGCCGACCGGGGCGACCCGACGGCGGCGAAGTGCAGCAGATACGGGTCGCGGTCGTGCAGCACCCAGTGCTGGGGCCCGTCGAGCCTGGGCGCGAGCCAGCGGCCCATGGAGCCGGTGCCGCAGCCCAGGTCGTGGATGACGAGCCCGCCACGCCCCGGCAGGTTCGCGAGCCGGATCCGCAGCGGGTCGAGGAGCTCGGCCGCCCGGGCGGCCGCGTCGACGGGCTCGCGCAGTTCCAGCCACTCGGGGGCGTAGCGGGTCGTGTCGTCGGTGGCCTCACCGCGGGTGCGGTCCCCGAGCCGAATCGTTCCTGTGTCCCGTCCCTGACTGTCCCGCCCCTGGCCGGGCACCACTGCTTCGGTCTCGGTCGTCGTCATCGCGTCGCGTCCCCGCCCTGCCGTGTGCGTCCCCTCACCACGTCCCAGCGAGGCGGTGGTCGTCTCCTCGTCGAGGCCCGGTTCGGCCGTCGTCGTGCCGTGCCCCGGAGTCCCGGCCGGCGTCGTGCTCGTACTGCTCATGCCGCCCCGATCCTTGCCTCGCTCTTCAGTCGCCCCAGGACACCAGACAGACTCCGGGCCGTGGCGGCCCAGCCTCCGAGGGAGGCCCGGCGGGCGCGCGCGGCGGCCTTCAGGCGTCGGCGTACGTCGGCCTCGCCGAACCAGCCGCGCAGTTCGGCCGCGAGGGCCGCGGGGTTCTCCGGCGGTACGAGCAGCCCGGGCACCCCGCCGTCGGGGGCGCGGCCGACCGCCTCGGGGAGTCCGCCGACGTCCGTGGCCAGCACGGGGATACCGCGGGCGAGCGCCTCGGTGACGGCCATGCCGTACGTCTCGGCGTACGAGGTGAGGACCATGAGGTCGGCGGAGGCGTAGCTCGCGTCGAGCGCGGCGCCGGACCGGGGGCCGGCCAGCTGGAGCCGGTCGCCGAGGCCGTGCTGGTCGATCAGGGCCCGCAACCCGGCCACGTACTCGGGGTCGTGGTCGAGGCCGCCGACGAGGACGCAGGTCCAGGGCAGGTCGGTGACCGCGGCGAGGGCCTCGACCAGTCGGTGCTGTCCCTTGCGCGGGGTGACCGAGGCGACGCACAGCAGTCGCGAGACGCCGTCGGTACCGGAGGCCAGTGGTGCGATGTCGGCGCCGGGCGCGGCGACATGGACCCGGTCGGGCGCGAGGCCGTGGTGGGCGACGAGCCTGCGGGCCGCCCACTCGCTGGTGGCGACGACGGCGGGCACGGACCGCAGCGTGCGGCGTTCCCGGGCGTCGAGGTCCGCGGCCAGCGCGGGCGTGAGTCCCGTCTCGTCGCCGAGCGGCAGGTGCACGAGGACGACCAGCCGCAGGCGTTCGGCCTCCGGGATGACGATCTCGGGGACCGCGCAGGCGACGATGCCGTCGAGGAGTACGACGGTGTCGTCGGCCAGGTCCGCTAGGGTGCGGGCCAGTTCGGCGCGGGCCGGGGCCTCGGGCTGGGGCCAGCTGCCGTCGATGGCGTGCTTGTGGACCTGCCAGCCGAAGCCGGGGAGGTCGAGGCTGACCCGGGCGTCGTAGACGTTGCCGCCGCTCGGCATGGTCGGGTCGTTGACCGCGCCGGGCATCACGAAGTGCATGGCGCGCAGGGACATGGGGATGATGTCGGCGTTGTGGCTCACAGGGCACGCTCGTAACTCGCCCAGGCGATGTGCGACTCGTGCAGGGTGACGGTGATGCCGGCCAGGCCGCGGGCGCCCTCGCCCAGCGCGCCCTTCTCCACTCGCTCGGCGAGGCGGTCGGCGACGACCTTGGCCAGGAACTCCGTCGAGGTGTTGGTGTCGGCGAACACCGGCTCGTTGTCGAGGTTCCGGTAGTTCATCTCGGCCACCACCTCCCCGAGTTCCCTGGTGGCCAGTCCGATGTCGACGACGATGTTGTCGTCGTCCAGCTCGGCGCGGCGGAACGTGGCGTCCACGAGGAACGTCGCTCCGTGCAGGCGCTGCGCGGGTCCGAAGACCTCTCCGCGGAAGCTGTGGGCGATCATCAGGTGATCGCGGACGGTGATGCTGAACAACGGACGACCCTCCAGGTGCGGCGCGTCTGACCCCTCTGCCGGGGCGTGCCGTGTAGTACGGCCGGTCCGTTCTCCGTGTTCAGGGGGTTCGGCTCGGAGTTTCGGACAATGGTGCCCAGGACAGCCGGGCCAGAGAGACGTGTAGTGCGAACTTGGTTACCGGTGTGAGGACTTGGTCACCCGATGGACACCAGGTGACTACGGGGTGTCTTCGGGGTGGCCGGTGGGCCCGACGGGTCGCGTGTCGTGATCCGGGGCGGGAGTGGTGTCGTACCGCACGAGGTGGCACAGCGCTGTCGTGTGTCCCGCGGCGAGTTCCGCCATCGCCTCCGGCAGGTCCTCGAAGGCGCATTCGCCCGTGATCAGGGCGTCGAGTGCCGGGTCGGCGAGCAGGTCGAGGGCGATGGCGAGGCGGTCGGCGTAGGTGCGGCGGGCGCTCCTGGCCGGGGAGACGGTTCCGACCTGGCTGCTGCGTATGACCAGGCGGCGGGAGTGGAACGCCTCGCCGAGCGGCAGGCTGACCTTCCGGTCGCCGTACCAGCTCAGTTCGAGGACGGTGCCCTCCGGGGCGAGGAGTTCCAGCGAGCGGGCGAGCCCGGCCTCGGTGGCGCTGGCATGGACGACCAGGTCACGGTCGCCTGCCGCGTCCGCCGGGAGTGCGAAGTCGACGCCGAGGGCCTGCGCGATGTCGGCGCGCGCCGGGTTGGCGTCGACGAGTTGGACCCGGGCCGCGGGAAACCGGGCCAGGAGCGCGGCGACGCTCGCGCCGACCATGCCGGCGCCGACCACGGTGATCCGGTCGCCGATCAACGGTGCCGCGTCCCACAGGGCGTTGACCGCGGTCTCCACGGTTCCGGCGAGCACGGCGCGCGAGGCGGGCACGGTCTCGGGCACGGGCGTCACGGCGCTCGCCGGGACGACGAACCGGGTCTGGTGCGGATAGAGGGAGAAGACGGTCCGCCCGAGGAGGTCCGTCGGTCCCGCCTCCACCACTCCTACGTTCAGGTAGCCGTACTTGACCGGGCCGGGGAAGTCGCCCTCCTGGAAGGGCGCCCGCATGGAGGCGTGCTGGCTCTCCGGCACGCCTCCGCGGAAGACGAGCGTCTCGGTTCCGCGGCTCACCCCTGAGAAAAGTGTTCGCACCACGACCTCGCCCTCGGCGGGTTCGGGCAGTTGGGCGTCCCGGATCTCACCGAGGCCGGGAGAGCGGAGCCAGAAGGCGCGGGCGGAGCGGTCCATTCGGCATCCTCCTGGGTGGTCCATGTGAATGGGCTGAGCAAATCAGCTGAACGATCGGGCGGCGAGCCACGTACCGACCTTTGCGAAGCCGCGCACAAGGTACGCGGCATTGATCGACTCTGTCACCTGGCCGGAGGATGTGCGGTGGCCCTGAACAACACGTACGACGCGAGGCTCTTGCAGCAGGAGACGGCCGTGGGAGCAGGTGTGCAGCTTCTGTTGCTCACCGTGCTCGGCACGGCGCTCGGCATGGGGCCCGCCGGCTGGCTGACGGGACTGGCGTTCGCGCTCGCGACGTGGGCGGTGCTCTCACGCGCCCTGCATCGCACGCGGCCACGTTCCTTCGGACCAGCGAACCGCGTGACCCTGGGCCGGGCCACCCTTGTCGGCGGAGTGACCGCGCTCGTCGCGGACTCCTTCCAGAGCCCGCCGCCCGTGACGGTCCTCGTCGCCCTCACCGCGGTCGCCCTGATCCTCGACGCGGTCGACGGCAAGGTCGCCCGCCGGACGGGTTCCTCCTCCGCGCTGGGCGCGCGGTTCGACATGGAGGTCGACGCGTTCCTCATCCTGGTGCTCAGCGTGTACGTCTCCACGACCGTGGGCCTCTGGGCCCTGCTGATCGGCGGCATGCGCTACGCCTTCGTGGCGGCGGCCAGGTTCCTGCCGTGGCTGAACAACGCCCTCCCGCCGAGCACCGGCCGCAAGACGGTGGCCGCCCTCCAGGGCGTCCTGCTGCTGCTCGCGGGCTCGGGGATCCTCCCGTACGCCCCCACGTTCGGCGTCGTCGCCCTCGCCCTCGGCCTGCTGACGTGGTCGTTCGGGCGGGACATCGCTTGGCTGTGGCGCACGAGGGGCTCCGCCGGGCGCGAGGTGGCGGCGGTCGAGGTGGAGCTCCTTCACCGGGAGACCGCGGGTGTGGGCGCCCCGTAGGGGCAGGGCCCACACCTGAGGGGCGCGGGGAACTGCGCGCCCAGCCACACACAACCCGCAGTGAAGGCATACCTCAGCTGCGGGTCGGTGGAGGCTGGGCGCGCAGTTCCCCGCGCCCCTTAGGTGGTGAATCAGCGGCCTATCTTGTCCAGTTCCGCGATCTCGTGGGCCGGCAGGACCAGTTCCGCCGCCGCGATGTTGTCGCGCAGGTGGGCCCGCGAAGACGTACCCGGGATCAGAACCGTGGTCGCGGAGCGCTGGAGCAGCCAGGCCAGGGCCACCTGCTGGGGCGAGGCGTCCAGGCGGGCGGCCACGTCGGTCAGCGTCTGCGACTGGAGCGGACTGAAGCCGCCGAGCGGGAAGAACGCGGCGAACGCGATGTTCTCCGCCGCGCACCGCTCGACGAGGGCGTCGTCGTGGCGGTTGGCCAGGTTGTAGAGGTTCTGCACCGTGACGACCGGGGCGATGGCCTGGGCCTCGGTCAGCTGGGCGTCTGAGACGGCACTGACGCCGAGGTGGCGGATCAGGCCCTCCTTCCGCAGGTCGGCCAGGGCGCCGAACTGCTCGCTCAGCGGCTCCTCGTCCGTTCCCCCGTCGTTGGAGCCGACGCGCAGGTTCACCACGTCGAGGGCGTCCACTCCGAGGTGCTGGAGGTTCTCGTGGACCTGGGCCTTGAGGTCCTCGGGGTCCCGCGACAGGATCCAGCTGCCGTCGTCGCCGCGGCGGGCGCCGACCTTGGTGACGATGCGCAGGTCGGCGGGGTAGGGGTGAAGAGCCTCCTTGATGATCTCGTTGACGACGACGGGCCCGTAGAAGTCGCTGGTGTCGATGTGGGTGATGCCCCGCTCGACGGCCTCCCGCAGGACCGCGACGGCCTCGTCCCGGTCCTTGGGCGGCCCGAAGACGTTGGGGCCCGCCAGCTGCATGGCTCCGTATCCCATGCGGGTGATCGTCAGATCGTCCGCCAGGGTCAGGGTTCCGCCGGAAACGGTGCCGGTTGCGTCCGTCATGGTGTGCCTTTCACTGCGTATCCATGGCTGTTCTGCGTGTGTTTGTGGGGAGACGGGTTCGTCTTGATCCGAGTGGACTGATTCGTCCTCTGCCGATGCCGACTCTGCGCCTGGTCGACGGCGGTCGGCAGTACCCCGCTGTTCCTGGTAGTGACAGGGGCAGTCACCGGCGCCGGGACGGACCTACGGTTGAGTCATGGACGCAACGAACGCCCTCGGAGAGTTCCTGCGGGCCCGTCGCGCGCTGATACGGCCCGAGGACGCCGGGATCCGCCACGGCGGTCTGCGGCGCGTGCCGGGACTGCGGCGCGAGGAGGTCGCGATGCTGGCCGGGATCAGCGCCGACTACTACCTGCGCCTTGAGCAGGGCCGCGACCGCAACCCGTCGCTCCAGGTCCTCGAAGCCCTGGCCGACGTGCTGGACCTGGACGCGCCCGCCACCGCGCACCTGATCGGCCTGACCCAGGCGCGCCCGTCCCAGGCGCGTCAGTCGCGCCGCTCCACAGACCGTGGACCGGCCGCACGAAAGCCCGAGCCCGTGCCGCCCGGCATCCTCCAGCTCATCGACGGATGGCCGAGCAATCCCGCGTACGTCGAGAACAGGTTCACCGATGTGCTCGCGGCCAACGCACTGGCGACGGCCCTGTCCCCGACCCACTCCCCCGGCGTCAACATCCTGAGGGCCATCCTTCTCGACGAGGCCGAACGGGAACTGCGCCGGGACTGGGAGGAACTGACCGAGGCGGGGGTCGCCGCCCTGCGGGCCAACGTCGGACCCGACGTCGACGATCCCCGCCTGGTGGAACTCGTGGGCGAACTGTCCGTACGCAGTGAGCGTTTCCGTCGTCTGTGGGGCCGTCACGACGTGCGGCCCAAGCACGCGCGCGTCATGCGGCTGCGCCATCCGAAGGTCGGCGACCTCGACCTGCAGTCCAACAAGCTGGCCATCAACGGCACGGACGGCCTGATCCTCAAGGTCTTCCACGCCGAACCGGGCAGCCGGGACGCCGAACTGCTCGCCATACTCGGGAGTCTGACGGCGACCTCCTCCGGCGAGAGCCGGAAGCCGACCGGCGCCGACGAGCACCAGGCCGTCGACGAGCAGTGACGGCCGCCGCCCGGGCCCTGGTGAGGGTCCGGGCGGCGGCCGGTGCGGCGGTCCGCGATCACGTCAGCCGCGTACGCCGGGTGTGACGGTCTCCTGGTCCGTACGCGACATCTCGTGGTCGTTGGCGGCGGCAGCCCGGGGCGCGCGGGACATACGGTTCGCGCGCTGGACCGGGACGAGGAGTGCGGCCAGGGCCGCGGCGAGGCAGAGCAGGGCGAGCAGGGTGAATCCGTGGGTGTAGCCGGAGGCGTACGGCAGACCCGAGGGCTGCAGGTGGCCGGTCACCAGGACGCTGGTCACGGCGGCGCCGATGGATCCGCCGATGGTGCGGATGTTGGCGTTCATGCCGGTCGCGGCGCCGGTCTGCTCGGCCGGGACGCTGCCCACGATCAGGTTGGCCATCGAGGCGAAGGCGAGACCGATGCCGAGGCCGAAGACGCCCGACACGAAGGCGATCTGCCACTGCTCGTCGTGCCAGAGGGCGAGGAAGCCGCAGGCGACCGCGCCGAGTGCGGCACCGGTGGTGAGCAGCTTCTTCGCTCCGAGTACCGGCTCAAGACGGCCACTGAGGATGCCCGAGACGAACATCGCGATCAGCATCGGCAGCATGAGCAGTCCGGACGCGGTGACGCTCGCGCCGAATCCGTACCCGGCGGAGGTAGGCGTCTGGACGAAGCCGGGCAGGAAGGACCAGATCGAGTACATGCCGGCGCCGAACAGCAGCGCTGCGGTGTTGGTGGTCCACACGGCGGGCAGCCGCATGACCTTCAGGTCGATCAGCGGGAAGCGGGACCGCGACTCGGTCAGCAGCCACAGCGCGAAGAGCACCACGGCCGCGGCGAACAGTCCGATCACCCGGGCGGAGCCCCAGCCCCACTGGCCCGCCTGGCTGAGCGGCAGCAGCAGCGCCACCAGCCATGCCGACAGCAGGACTGCGCCGAGCCAGTTGACGCGGCCCTCGGCACGGCGGGGCGACTCCGGGACGTACCGGAGGGCGATCAGCGTGGTGACCGCGACGATGCCGACGGGGAGCCAGAAGAGCCAGCGGTAGCCGAGCGCGGACACGACGGGACCGGCCGCGACCATGCCGACACCGCCGCCCGCGGCGATCACGGCGGACAGGTTGCTGATGCTGGGGCTCACCCGGTTCGCGGCGAACTCGTCCCGGATGATGCCGAAGGACAGCGGGAACAGCGCGCCGCCGATGCCCTGGACGACCCGGGCGACGATCAGTACGCCGATGGTCGGGGCGAGCGCGGCGAGCAGACACCCGAGCAGCACGGCCACCAGAACGGCGACGAGGGTGCGCTTCTTGCCGATCAGGTCGCCGACCCGGCCGAGGATCGGCGTGAAGACCGAGGCGGACAGCAGGTACGCCGTCATCACCCAGGTCGCGGTGGACTGGGAGGTGCCCAGTGCGTGCTGGACGGTCGGCAGGGCCGGCGCGATCAGCGACTGGAGCATGGAGAACACGCCCGCACCGGTCGCGAGGACCGCGAAGGTGAGGCGGGTGGACTTGCGGGGCATGAAGAGCCTCTCCGAACTGGTTGCGGCCGAGAGCCTCGGACCGCGGCCGTACGAGCCCTGCGCCTGCCCGGGGGCAGCACAGGGCACGGCGACGGTCGCGGGGTGGCGGTCCCCCCGGATTCGGGCTCGGCCGAGAGCCGGGGGAAGGTCGCGGAAAGTGTCAGGGGACGGGCGATGCGCTCCGGCGCAGGACCTGCACCCGTACGGGCCCGGGGCCCGTCCGTATGCGGGGTGGCCCGGGGGCCCGCCCGAATGTGCGGGTGGCGTCGCGTCGTCGATGCGTGCGGCCGCACGCGTCCACGCCGTACGCACCCCGCACTGCTAAAGTGGAGGTACCCCTCCACTGTAGCGGAGGCACCCCTCCGCTTCAACCTCGTCCCGCCCCGGGAGGCAGCAGTGACCGCCCAGTCGTTCCCCGTCAGCGAGATCGTCGCGTCCCGGCGACCGCACCGGAAGGACGCGGCGCGCAACTACGACGCCCTGCTCACGGCCGCCCGCGAGGCGTTCACGGAGCACGGCGCGGAGGCCTCACTTGAGGACGTCGCCCGTCGCGCGGGCGTCGGCATCGGCACGCTGTACCGGAACTTCCCCACCCGCAGGCACCTCTTCGAGAGCGTCTACGCGGACGAGGTCAACGCCCTGTGCCGGGTCGCCGAGGAGGTCGCCGACCTGGAGCCGTGGGAGGCGCTGACGACCTGGCTCGACCGGTTCGCCGACTACATGGTGACCAAGCGGGCCGTCCGGGAGGCACTCAACGACGAGTCGGAGATCTTCACCGCCTGCCGCGAGTCGATGTACGCGGCCGGCGGCCCGCTGTTCGAACGGGCCCAGCGGGCCGGCGCGGCACGCACGGACATGGACTTCGTCGACCTGCTGCGCATGGTCGCGGGCATCACCGCGACGGCCTTCGACGACGACGCCCAGCGCGACCGGGTCCTGTCCGTCGCACTGGACGGCGTACGCGCGTCCCGCTGACCCGGTTCCTACCGACCCGGTCAGTACTCCAGCTCGGGGCGCAGGCGCAGCGGCCCGGCGACGTCGTGGAGGTGGCGCAGCACCTGGCCGTAGGAGTCGAGCAGGCCGGTCTCGTGGTATGCGATGCCGTGCCGGGCGCAGTACGTGCGCACGAGTTCCTGGGCGTGGCGCAGGCTGGGGCGCGGCATGGACGGGAACAGGTGGTGCTCGATCTGGTAGTTGAGCCCGCCGAGCGCGAAGTCCGTGAACCGGCGCCCCCGGATGTTCCGTGAGGTCAGCACCTGCCGGCGCAGGAAGTCAATTTTGTCGTCCTTGGCGAACATGGGCATGCCCTTGTGGTTCGGGGCGAACGAGCACCCCATGTAGAGCCCGAAGAGCCCTTGGTGCACAAGGAGGAAGACCACGGCCTGGAGCGGGGACAGGACCAAGAACAGGGCGGCGAGATAGCCGCCGACATGCGCCGCCAGCAGGCCGGCCTCGGCGAGCCTTGTCTTGCGCGGGGTCCCGGTGCGGTCGAACAGCGCCTGTACACCGGCCACGTGCAGGGCGAACCCTTCCAGGAGCAGCATCGGGAAGAAGAGCCAGGCCTGGTGACGGGCGAGCCATGCGTACGCCCCGCTGCGGACGCGGGCGTGGTCCTCGGTGAAGGCGATCGCACCCTCGGCGATGTCGGGGTCGCGGCCGACGTGGTTGGGGTGGGAGTGGTGCCGGTTGTGCTTGGCGATCCACCAGCCGTAGCTGAGGCCGATCAGCAGATCGACGTGGAGGCGGCCGAGCAGGGTGTTGACGCGCTTGGAGGACGCGATCTGGTGGTGTCCGGCGTCGTGCCCGATGAACCCGGTCTGGGTGAACATCACCGCGAGGAAGGCGGCGGTCAGCAGCTGCCACCACGAGGGCCCGATCAGGGCGAACGCGGTCCAGCCGGCGGCCAGCAGAAGCAGGTTCGCGCCGACCTTGACGCTGTAGTAGCCACGGCGGCGCTTCAGCAGCCCGCGCTGCTTCACCTCACGGGACAGCGCGGCGTAGTCGCTGCCCCGGGTGCCGGGCGGGGGTTTTGTCGTCTCGGCGTGCTGGGCCGTCGGATCGGTGCCCCGGTTGATGAAATCAGTGCTCACGGCTTTCCTTTCGGGATGCGCGGGCCGGTACCACCGACGCGGGGGCAGGGCGCCGAACGCGGAAAGCCCGTACGGAAGCTGATGGACGCAGAACGATGCGGCCTGGTGCGGGAACGGGTGTGGACGGATACGGGCGGGTGCAGCACAGGACAGGCCCGCTGTGCGGGCCTGTCCTTGCGAGATGTCCTCAGAGGGCGCGTACCTGGTCGGCCTGCATGCCCTTGGGGCCCTGGCTTGCGGTGAACTCCACCCGCTGGTTCTCCGCCAGGGAGCGGAAACCCTCGGTGTCGATCGCCGAGTGGTGCACGAAGATGTCGGCGCCGCCCTCATCGGAGGTGATGAAGCCGAAACCCTTCTCCGCGTTGAACCACTTCACGGTGCCTTGAGCCATGTGTTGTCTCCTTCGAGATGACGAGCCGGTCGGGCGGTCGCGCGCTCGCTCGCGCGATCCCGGGCTGTTGGTCGTCAGCCGTCGAAGAAAACCCCCGAAACGACGAAACGCCCGCTGCCGGAACTCCGCGGGCGCTTCCACGTTCGCAAACTTCAACTACAACCGTTCCCTACAACGTCCGGGATGTCGGCAACGTTCCCGGGCTGTGCGATGCGGCACGTGGCGGGTCCGGAGGGGAGTACGGTTGGCAGCACCGAGCGCACCTCGCATGCCGTCATCCGTTTCGGCGTCGCCCTCGGGGAACGGCACAGGCCGGCGCACCTCGGATCCGGCCGGAAATGGGCCGCACATGCCTTCTGGCTCGTACCGTCTCGCCGCCTTCCGTATCCGTTCCCGCGCAGCGCGGTAGCGAACTTCCTGCCCACCGGGATGCCTCCGTCGCGTCCCGGCATCCCGCGCACGGCTCTGAACCGATCAAGAGGATGCGGACACATGTATTCACAGGACTCGATCTCCGGCCACCGCCGCGGCCGTCCCGAGCCGACCGCCGAGATGCTCGCCGGGCTGGCCTGTCTGATCTGCGGTACCGACTACCGCAACGCGCCCGATCCGGAGGCGGTGGTGGTCTCCCACCGCGACGACAAGCAGCTGCTCGCCTGCCACGGGACGTGCGCGCGCATGGCGTGCGGGTCGGTGAACGGTCTCAACGAGACACCGCTCCCGCTGACCGAGCGCGTCCGCGCGCACCGGCCCGCCGCCTCCTGACCGACCGGAGACCGGACGGCCGCACGCGGCACGCAGCACGCAGCACGCAGCACGCAGCACGCAGCACGCAGCACGACGAGAAGCACGAGCACCACGAGAACGACCTGGCGCGAACGCCATGACACGAACGAAATGATGATGAGGAAGCGCATGAGCCTGCTGAGTCTCGGAGTACTCGCCTCCTCCCACAAGGAAAACGAGTTCCGCCTCCCCCTGCACCCGGCCCACCTCGGCCGGATCGCACCCGACGTACGCGAGAAGATCTTCCTCGAACAGGGCTACGGCGAACGGTTCGGCGTCGCGGACGATGCGCTGCGGTCGCAGGTGGCGGGCCTGCGCTCCCGCGAGGAGCTCCTCGACGAGTGCGACGTCCTGCTGCTGCCCAAGCCCATGCACGACGACGTGGCCGCGCTGCGTCAGGGCCAGGTGCTGTGGGGATGGCCGCACTGCGTACAGGACGAGAAGATGACCCAGCTCGGCATCGACCGCCAGCTGACCCTCATCGCCTGGGAGGCCATGAACCACTGGACGTCCACGGGCGCCTTCAGTGTCCATGTCTTCCACAAGAACAACGAGCTCGCGGGCTACTGCTCGGTGCTGCACGCCCTGCAGCTCGGCGGGCTGACCGGCAGCTACGGACGCCGTATGCGCGCGGTGGTCCTCAGCTTCGGCGCCACGGCACGCGGAGCGGTCACGGGTCTGGGCGCCATGGGCGTCTCCGACGTCACGGTGCTCACCCAGCGCGCCGCGGCGGCGGTGGCCTCGCCGATGCCGTCCGTCGTGATGGGCCACTTCGAGGAGCGGCCGGACGATCCCTCGCGTCTGCAGGCGCTCACCGGGCTCGGCCCCGTACCGCTCGCGGAGTACCTGGCCGGCTTCGACATCATCGTCAACTGCATCCGGCAGGACACCGACGCACCGCTGACGTTCGTCACCGACAAGGAGCTCGCCCTCTTCAAGCCGGGGACCTTCTTCATCGACGTCGCCTGCGACGAGGGCATGGGCTTCACCTGGGCCCGCCCGACCACCTTCGGCGATCCGATGCCCACGGTCGGCCCCGGCTGCCACTACTACGGGGTGGACCACAGCCCGTCCCACCTGTGGAACTCGGCCACGTGGGAGATCAGTGAGGCGCTCCTCCCCTATCTGCGCAAGGTGATGAGCGGCCCCGCGGAATGGGACGCGGACGCCACGATCAGCAAGGCCATCGAGATCCGCGACGGCGTCGTGATGAATCCGAAGATCCTCTCGTTCCAGCACCGGGCGGCCAACTTCCCGCACACCCGCGAGACGCGGGACCCGGACCTCACCCCGGCGGCGCTGCACTCCTCCGCGCAGCCGGTCTGACCCACCGAGGTCAGCCGTTCCGAGGCGTCCCGGCCGGGCAGACCCACTTCCCGGGCGGGAGCGTCACTTCCCCGACGGGAGCGTCACCGGCCGGTCGTCCCGCAGTTCCGCGAAGAGCTGCTGCGCCCGGCGGTCGTCCCACTTCACGGCGCTGCCCTTGGAGGTGGCGAAACCGGGGTCGGAGACGGGCACGTTGATCTGCCTGCCGTTGCCCGCCGAGACGCTCTGCATCGCCTGGAACAGCGACATGAGGTCCCGCAGGCCCGTGTCCTTGTCGACCACGAGCGTGTCGAGGCCCGCGCCGAGTGTCGGGAAGGACCTGGTCGGGTTGAGGAGCGTGCCCGGGGTGACCGCCTTCTTGGCGAGCGCGGTCAGGAACTTCTGCTGGTTGCGGGTACGGCCCAGGTCGCCCTCGGCCTCCTGCTTGCGCTGCCGGACGAACGCCAGCGCCTCGGCGCCGTCGAGGGTCTGGCAGCCCTTGGGCAGGTCCGCCCCGGACTTCTCGTCCTTGACGGCCCGCTCCAGGCACATGTCCACACCGCCGACCGAGTCCACCACCCCGACGAAACCCGCGAAGCCGATCTCCGCGTAGTGGTCGATGTGCAGCCCGGTGTTGCGTTCCACGGCCCGTACGAGCAGGTCGGGGCCGCCCAGCGAGAACGCGGCGTTCAGTTTGTTCGGCTCGGCGGAGAAGCTCTTGCCGGTGTCGGGGCGTACGTACGGCGGGACCGTCACCCACGAGTCGCGCGGCAGGCTCATCATCGTGGTGCCGTTCGCGCCGGTGTGCAGCAGGATCATCGAGTCGGTGCGGCGGCCCTCGGCGGAGCCGGTGCGCAGACTCTTCCTGGCCTGCTCGGAGAGACCGGCGCGGCTGTCGGAGCCCACGATCAGGTAGTTGGTGCCCTTTCCCCCCGCCGGGCGGTCCGGCAGCGCGCCGAGGTCGACCTCCTGGTCGAGCTTGGTGTCGGCCCACACGTACGTACCGGCGGCCGAGGCGACCAGCGCGACGACCAGGAGGACCGCGAGGCGTGTGACCTTGCGGCGCCGGCTGGGGGGCGGCTTGGGGGACCTGCCGCTTCCCGCTTCCCCCGGTGGCCGGCGGCCGTGGCCGGTGCGGCCCGGGGTGGCGGGTGAGGGCATGCCCGGCAGTGGTGCCGTACGTGTCGAGGGCGGGGACGCGTTCCCGCGTGCCACCCGGCCCGTCACTCCGCTGGGCGGCTGAGCCGCACCACCGCTCCGGTCGTAGCCCACCGGCAGGTCGGTCCCTTCGCTCATCGGCCTGTCCAGTCCCTCATCACATGGGGTCATCTCGTCGGCACGCTCTTATACGGCGAGGGACCCTCGATCTGTTCAGCGGCCGTGCCCGAACGCTTCATGCGCTGCCACTTCAGCCGGCTGCCGAGGAGCAGGGCGACCACGGACTGGATGACGACCAGGTACATGAGCTGCCGGTAGACGACCAGTTGGAACGGCATCCACCACAAGGTGCGTACGCGCTCCCCGTCGAGCTTCAACGCGTAACCGGCGCAGAGCAGTTGGATGGCCATGAAGCCGAACCACACTCCGGCCGAACTCAGTGGGTCGAGGAACAGCACGCCGTACAGGGCGAACACGTCGATGACCGGCCCGAGCAACGGGAGGGCGACCTGGTTGAGCGCGAGGTAGGTGAGTCCGCGGCGGCCGAAGCGTCCGGCGACGCCCATCTCCAGGACGGCACCGCGGTGTTTCCACATCGACTGGATGGTGCCGAAGCACCAGCGGTAGCGCTGCCGCCACAACTGCCGCAGCGAGGTGGGCACTTCGGTCCAGGCGATGGCGGACTCCTCGTAGAGCACGCGCCAGCCCGCCCGCCACAGGGCCATCGTGAGGTCGGTGTCCTCGGCGAGGGTGTCGTCGCTGACCCCGCCCACGCCCAGGATCGCGTCCCGGCGGAACGCCCCGATGGCGCCGGGGACGGTGGTCATGCACTCCAGCACCTCGAACATCCGGCGGTCGAGGTTGAAGCCGAAGCAGTACTCCAGGTGCTGCCACTTGGCGAGCAGGCCCCGCCGGTTGCCGACCTTGGTGTTGCCGCTGACCGCGCCCACAGCCGGGTGCGCGAGCGGCTGGACGAGGTGGTGGATGGCGTCCGGTTCGAAGACGGTGTCGGCGTCGACCATGATCACGATGTCGTGACTCGTGTGCGCCAGACCGGTGTTGAGGGCTGCGGCCTTGCCGGCGTTGGGCTGGCGGACCACCAGGACGCGCGGGTCGCCGACGCCTTCGGCGAGCTCCGCCGTGCGGTCCGTCGAGCCGTCGTCGATCACGATGATCTGCAGCTGCGGGTAGTCGGACGCGAGCAGGGAGCGGACGGTGGACTCGATCCCTGCCTCTTCGTTGTAGGCGGGCACGAGCACGGACACCGGTTCGGTGACCTCCCGCAGCCAGGGCGCGCCGGGCCGGGAGCGTTCGAGCCGGCGGACATGCGCCCGGGCGAAGAAGACGAGCGCCGCCATCCGCAGCACCCCCAGAGCCCCCGCGATGCCGAGCGTCCAGGTCATCGCGTTCGAGAACGCGCGCCCGAGGGTGGTGGCCCAGACGAGGGCGGTGCCGCGCCATCGTTCGACGGCCGAGACCGGCTCGTACGGGGTCAGCCTCAGGCCGGCCGAGACGGTGGTGAAGCGGTCGACGCCCGGGTTCTTGAGGAGCTTCTCCGTCTCCCGGTAGGCGGTCTCCGTCTGGCTGAACTGCCGGACCAGGCCCTGAGCCGGTTTCCGGGACCCCTTGTCGGCGGCGACCAGGACGTACCCCTGGGCGGCGGCCCGCCGCGCGGCGGTCCACTCGCGGCCACAGAGCGTGTCGGGCGAGGTGGTCCGCGGCATCCGCAGCAGATTGGTGCGGATGCCGGTGGTGCCCGCCAACGCGGCCTGGGTCAGGTCCAGTTCGGCGGAGAAGCGGACGGACGACGCCTCACCGAGGGCGCCCCCGGTGTAGGTGTTGGAACCGATCTCGTGCCCCTCGGCGCGGATGCGCCGCACCAGGTCCGGATGGCGGGCCGCCTGCGAGCCGAAGAGGAAGAAGGTGGCGCGCGCCCGGTTCTGTCGCAGCAGGTCGAGCAGGCGCGGGGTCCACACGGGGTCGGGGCCGCCGTCGAAGGTGAGCGCGACGGTACGGGCGGGCATCGAGGCGGTCTGTATCCCGTTGCCGTTGATCCCCACCACGGGACCACCGCCGGCCACGGCGTCGGGTGCGGGTGAGGTGCAGGCGGACCGCGTCGTCGCGGCGTCCACCTCGTGGGTGGTCCAGCCCTCGAAGAGCAGGGCCGCGAACATCGCGGGCAGGACGAGAATCAGTAACAGCCAGTGTGCGCGCGGGTCGCGGGACTGCTTGTGCCGAGCCTTCACGGGCCGTCGTCCCCCCTCTCGGCGGCTATGAAGTACGGCTCGTGCGTGGCGTGTTCGGCGGGTTCCCCGGGCAGGTCGAGACGCGTCCGGCCGCCTCGGGGATCCGTGTGCCGGGTCGTTCTTCTCCAGCCGTGGACGTCGGCGCGCGATGCGCGAGGGGATGTCGTCTTCCACTGCCGGATGAGGCTGGCGCTACGCATGGGGCGCGAGTCTAGTCACAGCTTTGCGACTGCACGGCCGCAACAGCGAGCCTCACAGAAAAGCGACGAATCCTGTCACGACCGTGAGTGCGCGACATCCGACCCTCGTCGATGGACAAGCGGGGCAAGCGTTCATGGACGAGCGGGCAAGCGTTCCCGGGAGGCGCCGAGGCGTCGGACTGCCTCTTCTAGGGTGTGCCGCACGAGTCGAGCGGACGTGGGAGGGGCAGCCGGGTGAGATGTGGCCGGTCGGCAGCGGCGGGACCGCCGTCCGCTCCCCGGCCCGTGGCGGAGGCCACGAACCGGTGCTCCGCGGTGGCGCGACCGCCCTTGTCGGTGGCCGGTCCTGGCGTGGCCGCGTGACATCACTCATACATTCGTACACCTACTTACAGCCCTCGGCCGTGAGCGAGTCCGCGGCCGGACGCACCCTCGCGCTGGAGACCTCGGGCGGCGCGACCCCGGCCGGCGAGGTCGCCAACCCGCGGTTCTTCCACGGGTTCCTGACCGCGCCGGCCGCCGCCGCGGCGGCGTTGCTGACGGTCGCCGATGTGGCGGCCACCCGCTACTACCAGCCGGCGGCGTCCGCCTCGCTGGACCCGGTGGTGACGGCCGACGGAGACCGCCTGCGGATGGAGTCCTTCTCGGGCTGCTGCGGTGTGTAGAGCCGCCCCGCCCGGCCTGCTGGGCGAGACCCCGGTCCGGGGCGCGGCGGCCATGCTCGCCCTCGCCGTCGAGTGCGCTTCGCGCTGCGGGGCCAAGGGAGAGATCCCCGAGGTCACGGCGGTGGCCGACCGCAAGGGATCGAGCCTGACGGTGAAGAACGCCAGGTTGCTGCGCGAGGCGTTGCGCTGAGGGGACGCCGGTACGCCCAGTGCCCCCGACGGGTCCGGCGGGTCCGGCGGGTCCGGCGGGTCCGGCGGAGTGACGGTCCCGCCCCCGTACGGGCAGGACCGTCACTGCGGGCGGGACCGGACCTCAGCTCCGGCTATCGGGCCTGTGTCCCGCCGGACGCCAGGCTCGATGCCGATGCCGAAGCCGATGCCTAGGCCGGAGCCGCTGCCGACGCCGAGGCCGGAGCCGGGGCGTAGCCCGTGGGCCGGGTGGTGAAGACTCCCCGGCCCTGCGTCCGGCTGCGCAGCCGGGTCGCGTAGCCGAACAGCTCAGCCAGGGGCACGGTGGCGGTGATGACCGCCGTGCCCGCTCCCGTGCCAACTCCCGCTCCCCCGCGCGTGGTTGAGTCGGTGACCCGTCCGCGCCGTGCGGCCAGGTCGCCGAGCACTCCGCCGACGGAGTCCTCGGGCACGGTGACGGTGACCTCGACCACCGGTTCCAGGAGGACCATCGCGCAGGCGCGCAACGCCTCCCGGAGCGCCTGCCGTCCGGCCGTCCGGAACGCCATCTCCGAAGAGTCCTTCGAATGGGTCGCGCCATCGCTCAGGACCACCCGCAGCCCGGTCACCGGATGACCGCCGAGCGGCCCTTCACCCAGCGCGTCCCGGCAACCGGCCTCCACCGCCCGCACGTACTCCTGCGGTACGCGTCCGCCGACGACGACCGACCGGAACTCGAAGCCCGTCGCACTGTCACCGGCCGCGTCCGAGGCGTCCGGCAGCGGTTCCACGTCGAGGACGACATGCGCGAACTGCCCCGCGCCACCGTCCTGTTTGACGTGCCGGTGGACGTGTCCGGTGACGCCACGTACGACCGTCTCCCGGTACGCCACCCTGGGCCGGCCGACCCGGACGTCCAGTCCGTGAGCGCGCCGGATCTTCTCCACCGCCACCTCCAGATGCAGTTCGCCCATGCCGGACAGCAGTGTCTGCCCGGTTTCGGGGTCGGTCCGGACGACCAGCGAGGGGTCCTCCTCGACCAGCCGTGTCAACGCCGACACCAGGCGGTCCGTGTCCGTGCGGGCACAGGCCTCGACCGCCACGGAGACGACCGGTTCGGCGGTGGTCGGCGGTTCGAGGACCAGCGGAGCCCCGGGCGCGCACACGGTCGCACCGGCGCGGGCGGTCTTCAGGCCGACGACCGCGACGATGTCCCCGGCCACCGCCAGGTCCAACTGGGCATGCCGGTCGGCCTGGACGCGCAGGATCCGCCCGATCCGCTCGGTGCGTGGCGCGCCGGAGTCCCATACGGTCACGGCCTCTCCCTTCCGGATCGTTCCTGAGTACACACGCAGATAGGTCAGCCGCCCGGTGGCGGTGGCGTTCACCTTGAACGCCAGTGCCGCGAACGGCGCCGCGGGGTCGGCGGCCCGCTGCTCCTCCCCGCCGTCCCGGTCACGGACTCGGACACCGCGCACGGCGGGTACGTCCAACGGCGAGGGCAGGTAGGCCACCACGGCGTCCAGCAGCGGCTCGATGCCCCGGTTGCGGTAGGCCGAGCCGCACAGCACGACCACGCCGTCACCGGTACGGGTCAGGTCGCGCAGGGCGCCTTCGAGGGTCCGCGCGGAGACGGCGGACTCCGCGCAGAACTCCTCCAGCGCGCCGGGATGGAGTTCGGCAACGGCCTCTTCCAGCACCCGACGCCGCCGCCGGGCCTCGTCCACCAGCGCATCGGGTACGGGCATCTCCTCGACCGAGTCACGGCCGTCGGCCCAGACCAGCGCCCGCATACGCAGCAGATCGACGACCCCGCAGAACCCGTCCTCGGCGCCGATCGGCAACTGCACGACCAGCGGGGCCGGGTGCAGCCGCTGCCGGATCGACTCGACCGCCGCGTCGAGGTCGGCGCCGGCCCGGTCCAGCTTGTTGACGAAGGCGATGCGAGGGACCCCGTACCGGTCGGCCTGGCGCCACACGGACTCGCTCTGCGGCTCGACCCCCGCGACGGCGTCGAACACCGCGATCGCGCCGTCGAGCACCCGAAGCGAACGCGCGACCTCGTCGGAGAAGTCGACGTGTCCCGGAGTGTCGATGAGGTTGATCCGATGCCCGTCCCAGCCACAACTCACGGCCGCGGCGAAGATGGTGATCCCGCGGTCCCGCTCCTGCGAGTCGAAGTCCGTGACGGTCGTGCCGTCATGGACCTCGCCCCGCTTGTGCGTTGTCCCGGTGACATACAGGATCCGCTCGGTGACGGTGGTCTTCCCGGCGTCCACGTGGGCGAGGATGCCCAGATTGCGGACGGCGGCGAGTGGGTTGACGGGATTTCGGTGGGGTTCGGTACGCACGGCCCGTGGCCTTTCGGGATGTTCCAGAAGGGGTCGGCGCAATTCCCGGACGAACGGGCCATGACCTACGCGTCATGTCCCATGGGCACGCCCGAACCCGCGACCTCGATCGCAACCGCGAGCGGATGCGCATGCGAGGCGGGGTGAAGTGGGGCGAGGGGCGAGCGGAGTTCAGGCGTTCGTCAGGGCAATCCGGTCCCGGCCGCGCAGCCGACACCGGACACCCGAAGACACGAGGATCACCTCGTACCGCGACGGGGGAACAACAACAGCGGTGCGGTAACGCATGGCTGGGCTCCCCTCGATGGTCACGGGGCGCGCCGCGGAGGTGTGCGGTGCGCGTTGTGGGGCGAGTTTAGGGAACGGGGCGGGGTCGGGGCATCGGGTTTTTCTGCTCCGCGTCCTTCCGCAAGCCCCCGCACGGGATGCCGGTCCAGGATCTGGACGCCTCCACCGGGCTGACCTAGGGTGCCACAGCAAGCGCTTTCTGACATGGTCATGCCTGACGCGGAAAGGTAGCGCCTCGTGCCGCACAACGAACCGCTGCACAACGAACCGCCACGCAATGAACCGCTGCACAACGAACCGCTGCACCATGAACTGCCGCTGGATGATCTGCCGTACACCGAACCGCCGTACACCGAGTCACGGAACCCGTCGCCCGCGTGGAGCCGCAAGTCGTTCCTGCGGGGCATGGCGGCCGTCGGGGTGGCCCCGCTGCTCCCCGGGGTGCTGTCCTCGCCCGCCCGGGCCGCGTCCGCCTCGTCGGACCGCTCCGGCTTCGCGCTGGTGCGGGACGGCGCGGCCGTCGACCTGTTCGTCGACCCGGCGGATGATCCCGCCGTGGTCCGCGCGACCGGAGACTTGCAGGCGGACGTGGAGCGGGTCGGCGGAGTGCGGCCGCGACTGCTGCACACGCTGCCGGAGAAGGCCGCACTGCTGGTCCTGGTGGGCACCATCGGCGCGAGCCCGGTGATCGACCGGCTCGTGGCGGACCGGCGGCTGGACGTCTCCCGGGTGAAGGGCCGCTGGGAGGCGTCGGTGACGCAGGTCGTCGACCGCCCGCTGCCCGGAGTGGAGCGCGCCCTCGTGATCGCCGGAAGCGACCGGCGCGGAACCGTCTACGGGATCTACGACACCTCGGAGCGCATCGGGGTCTCGCCATGGCACTGGTGGGCCGACGTCCCGGTCGAGCACCGCGACACCGTGACGGTCCCGTCGGGTCCGCTCAAGCGGTACGAGCCGTCGGTCCGTTACCGGGGCATCTTCATCAACGACGAGCAGAACCTCACCACTTGGTCCCGTCGAACCCAAGAGCCGGACAAGAACATCGGCCCCGAGACCTACCGGCACGTCTTCGAGCTGCTGCTCCGCCTGAAGGCCAACTACCTCTGGCCTGCCATGCATCCGTACTCCGACTTCTTCAACAAGCACCGGGAGAATCCCGAACTGGCCGACCACTACGGCATCATCGTCGGCTCCAGCCATCCAGAGGCCATGCTGCGCAACGGCGTTCACGAGTGGGACCCCTGGGCCAAGGAACACCCGTCCGCCGACGGCAGCCTGCCGGTGTACGACTACACGGTGAACCCCGCCGTCATCTCCGACTACTGGCGAGCGCGGGCGCGGCAGAACGCCGGCTACGAGAGCAGCTGGACGCTGGGGATGCGCGGCCTGCACGACACCCCGCTGGAGACGCGGTACGCCACCACGATTCCCGAGAAGGTCGTGGTGATGAACGACATCATCGCGGACCAGCGCCGACTCCTGGCCGAGGAGGTGGGCGCAGCCGCCGAACCGCAGATCTTCATCCCGTACAAGGAGGTCCTGGAGCTCTACAACGCGGGCGTCCGGGTGCCCGACGACGTCACGCTGATCTGGCCGGACGACAACCACGGCAATATGCGCCAGCTGCCCGACGAGGCGGAGCGGCGGCGCCCGGGCGGCAACGGCATCTACTACCACCTCTCCTACTGGGGCCGCCCCAAGAGCTATCTATGGCTGGACACCACCCAACTCGCCAAGGTCTGGCAGGAGTTGAGACGGGTGTACGAGCACGGCGCCGACCGTATGTGGATCTTCAACGTGGGAGACATCAAGTCGATCGAGACAGGGCTGTCCTTTTCCATGGACATGGCCTGGGACGTGGACCGCCTGGGCGCCGACGACGTGGAGGACTTCCTCGTCGAGTGGGCAGGCCGGCAGTTCGGGCGGCGCCACGGCCGGGAGATCGCCTCGATCCGCACCGAGTACTACCGGCTCGCGGCGGAGCTGCGTCCGGAGTTCATCGCCCGCGGCCTGCTGTCCCTGGTCCACCACGGTGACGAGGCGGGCCGCCGGATGGCCGCGTACGACCGGCTCCTGGAGCGGACCCGGGCACTCGGCGCCAAGCTGCCCGACGCCTACCGGGACGCCTTCTACGAGCTGGTCGAATACCCGGTCCACGGCGCGTACTTGATGAACCTGAAGTTCTACTGGGCGGAACGCAACGCGCTCGCGATCCGCCAGGGCCGCGGGGCCGGGGTGAACCGCTTCGCGGACCTGTCCGACGCCACCCACGCCGCGGAACAGGCCATCACCAGGCGCTACAACACCGAGGTGGCCGGCGGGAAATGGAACGGGATCGTCAACCCGTACCCCTCGCAGATCCCCCAGGCGCCGGGCCGCCCGAGTGTCACCCGGATCGCCCGGCAGGAGGCATCGGGGCTGGGGGTGGCGGCCGAGGGCAACGAGACCGGGACCGGGCGTCCCCTGTCCTTCTCCTCGTACACCCGGGACCGACGCTTCGTCGACGTCTTCAACACCGGTTTCCTGGCGCTGGATTGGACTGCTGAGGCGACCCACCCCTGGGTCAGGTTGAGCACCTCGGGCGGCACGATGACCGAGCAGACGCGGGTGTGGGTGGAGATCGACTGGGAGCGGGTTCCCGAGGGCACGCACGACGCGAAGGTGACCTTCACCGGCAGAGAGCAGAGCTTCGACGTACCCCTGCGGGTGCTGAACGGCGGTGAACGGGCGCGCAGTCGGTCCCGCGGCTTCGTCGAGTCGCACGGGTACGTCTCGATCGACGCCGCGCACTTCGATCGCCGGGTGGCACGCGGCGGAGCCCGCTGGCGGATGGTACGCGGACTCGGCCGCCGCACGGCCGCCCTGGAGTCGGTGCCGTCGACGGCGGCCCCGATCACGGAGGAACTCGCCAGCCGGGCACCGGAGTTGCGCTACCGGGTGCGCTTCACCTCGACCGGGACCTTCCGGGTCACCGTCTTCCGCCTGCCCTCTCTCGACGAGCGCGGCCATCGCCGGGTCGCCGTCGCCCTCGACGACCAGCCGGTCACCGTCCTGTCGGGACAGTCCGTCGCCACCGGCAACCGCGGCGACGCCTGGGCCCGCAACGTCGAGGACGGCATCGAGAAACTGACCACCACCGTGACCGTCACCGAACCCGGCGAGCACGTCCTGAGGCTCTTCATGGTCGACCCCGCGATCGCCGTGGACCAACTCGTCATCGACACCGGCGGCCTGCCCACCAGCTACCTCGCACCACCGGAGAGCTACCACCACTTTTTCAATCCCGATCCCGCTTCAGGACCGGTCCTGGAGGTGCCGGACGCGCTGGACCAGTAAATACCGCCCGTCCGCAACGGACAGGTCCCCGACGGTCTCCTCGACCGTCGGGGACCTGTCCGTTCACCGGTCGGTAGGGAACCTTGACGCGGGTCGGCGACGCGAGGAGATTGGCGTGACCGAGCCGATGGCGTCGCGGCAGATCCACCTCAAGGCCCCGCCGACCGGCTCCGGTTGGGGGCATCATGGCTGCCAGAACGTTCTTTCGATTGGCCGTCGGATTCGCCACGTCGATGGCGGTCGCGACTTCGACCGCGCTGGTGGGCACCGCGCAGGCGGCTCCACGCCCGGCCGCCGCGGATCCGGCGGTGATCACGGAGTGGAACGCCGTCGCGGTGCGGACGATCTTCGCCGAGGCTCAGCAGGCGCCGCCCGTGGGGCAGTTGTACCTGGGCTTCGTCTCGATCGCCGTGCACGACGCGGTGTCGGCCGTCGACGGCACATACGCACCGCACGCGAAGCAGCCGCGCGCCCACCGCCACGCATCCCCGCAGGCCGCCGCGGCGACAGCCGCGTACGAGGTCCTCAGCCACTACTTCCCGGCGTCCGCGCAGGCGCTCGGCTCCGACTACGCCGCGTCGCTCGCGAAGATCCCCGAAGGTGTCGGCAGGACACACGGCATCCGGGCGGGGAAGGCGGCCGCCGCCACCCTCGTGCGGCTGCGTACGGGCGACGGCCGCAACGCCGACGTCACGCTGAACGTGACTCCCGCGCCCGGGGTGTGGCGTCCGACGCCGCCCGCGTTCGCGCCGATGGCCGTGCCCTGGCTCGGGTTCGTACGGCCGCTGCTGCTCAGGTCGCCGACCCAGATCCGGCTCCCCGGCCCCGACGCGCTGAACAGCAAGGCGTACGCACGGGACGTCGCCGAGGTCAAGGCGATGGGCGCGGCTTCCGGCAGTGCGCGCACGCCCGCGCAGACCGAGACCGCCCTGTTCTGGAACGACAACGTGCCCCGCCAGTACCAGGCCGCGTTCCGCGACCTGGCCACGCGTCGCCATCTCGATCTGGACGACAGTGCGCGGATGTTCGCCCTCCTCAACGCGACCGCCGCGGACGCGGCCATCGCCTGCTGGCGCGGCAAGTACGACCACGCGTACTGGCGGCCCATCACGGCGATCCGGCTCGCAGGCACCGACGGCAACCCGGCCACCACGCCCGACCCGGCGTGGAGCCCGCTCGTCGCGACCCCGCCCTATCCGGAGTACCCGAGCGGACACGCCTGCCTCACCGGCCCCACCACGGCCGGCCTCAGCCACCTGTTCGGGGCGCGGCACATCGACCTGACGGTGGACTCGGCCGTCACCGGCACGACCCGGCACTACACCACCGCGAAGGCGCTGAACCGGGAGACGATGAGCGCCCGGATCTGGCTGGGCTTCCACTTCCGCAAGGCTATGACCGACGGAAACCAACTGGGCCGCGCGGTGACCGATTGGGCGGCGGGGCGCTACTTCCAGCCCGTCGGCCGGTGACCACCCGTCGGCCAGTGACCAGACGCGGACCTCGTCGTCGCCCCGCGCGGGCTGGCAACCCACGCTTCTCGCGGGTCAGTTCGTCGCGTCGCCCCGCCGCTGTTCCGGGCGGGCGGGCGCGATGATCGTGGGGGCGTGGCCGGGCGGGGCGGGGCTGTCCGTTCCGAGTACTTGGCAGCGTGTCAGGCCGTGTCGCGACCACAGTGCGGCCGTCCAGGCGCAGAGGAGTGCGTCGATGAGGTCTTCGCGGTGCTTGTAGAGGGCGTCCCGCTCCGGTGAGGGCTCGGTCATGAGTTGGTGGGAGACCGGGTGGGAGGCGAGGAGCAGCGGCGGATCGGCCTTTGACAGGGCCGCGAGACGCGCGATCAGGTCGTCGCACGTGTCGGCCCGCGTCGCACGCCAGCCCTGCGGCGGCCTCCGTCCCTGCCGCTTGTACCTGGGGCGTTCCTGGTCGTAACCCAGCTCCGCGGCGCCGACCAGGGTCGTGTACGGATAGCACTCGGACATGACCAGCCCGTCGGTCGGGGGCCCGCCCCTGCCGTCGTCGTAGACCCAGCCGCACTCCTCCAGACCTGTCCGCAGCAGGACGCCGGCCTGGCGGGGAGAGCCCTGGTTGGTGCTGTTCGCGCTCACCTTCCAACGCCCGTACCGTCGGCCGACGTCACGCTCGCACGGCCGCTGGCCGGCCGGATTGTCGACGACCAGCGGCGCGTCGACGAAGACCAGCGTCGATCCGTCGACGGCCGTCCTGGCAAGCCACTCCGTCGTCTCCTCGACCCCACGCGTCCAGCCGCAGTCGATCACCGCGCCGCGAGCGTCGATGGCGGCCACGCCGGTCTCGTTGGGCTTGGCCCGCGCTCCGCCGTGCGCCCAGGCGAGGTCGATGCCGATGAACCGCTCTATCCCCATGGGTCGGTGGTACCAGACATCGGACCCCGTCGTGCAGGGCGGCACCCCCTGGCTGTCGCGAAGGGCGGCAGCCTCTGGCTAGCCCATCGCCTGGTTGCTGTCCCGGTGGCTGCCCCAGCCGTGCCAGCGGTCGATCTCGATCCACGCGCTGACCCGGCGGCGTTTCCGGCTCGTGTAGGCGTGGCCCAGGTACTGCGTGGACAGCCGGTCGATGTCGGCCAGGCCCTCGTCGTCACGCAGCTCGGCGACACGGCCGATGAGGGTCACATGGGTGTACCAGCCCGCCTCGTCCAGCACCGTCAGGGTGACCCGCGGGTCGTTGCGGATGTGGTCGAGCCTCTTGCGGCCCTCGTCCATGTTGACCAGCACCCGCCCGTCGTCCCACAGATACCAGGTGGCCGCGGACACCGGCTGTCCGTCGGACCGGAGGGTGGCGATGACGGCGGGGTTGGGCTTCTTCAGCATGGCGACCACGGCCTCGGGAAGCGGCGGCTTCGACACGGACTCTCCTTTGCGTCATGTGCGTCATGGCTTCGCGTTCTGCACGGTCCCGCCCCGTGCGTCTGGCGTCCGGAGCACGCACCTCTGCTGATCCACGGGGCTCTCCCCCACGCTGCCACATCCCGGAGCAGAACCCCCGACGCCTCCCGGGGCACACGTGGCGGAACCGGCTCGGGAGGGGCCTCCGACATGTCCGTACGCCCGCCCGCCGTTGTATAACCAGCCCATGATCTACCACGCTGTGACGCTCGGTGACTGGACCGCCCGTCCCGACCAGCCGTACGCCCCCGCCTCTCTCGCGGAGGAGGGTTTCGTCCACTGCTCCCCCGACGAGGCGACGACCCTCGCCGTGGTCAACGCCTTTTACCGGGACGCGCCGAGGCCCCTGCTGGCACTGCTCCTCGACGAGGGCCGGCTCGCCGCGAGGTGCGTATGGGGGGCGGCGGATCCCACCCCGCCGCCGGGGGTCGACGAGGGTGTCCTGTTCCCCCACGTCTTCGGCCCCCTCGACCGCGACGCCGTCGAACGCGTCCTGGAGGTCCAGTGGGACGAGGAGGGCCGGGCGACGGGTCTGAAGGACCTGAACTGAAGGACGTGAGCTACGGCTACGGCCTTACTCCCCCTTGAGTTCCGCGATACCGACAGGCACGCCGCTGGTGACCGACTGGACGGCCGCGAGCGCGATGGACAGTGCGGCCCGGGCGTCCTCACCGGTGGCCGACGGGGTGCGCCCGATACGGACGCTGTCGGCGAAGTCGGCGAGTTCGGCGACGTACGCGTCGTGGAACAGGTCCTGGTCGTAGGTGACGCAGTCGGCGGCGGCGCCGTCCGGGCCGTACGAGGTGAGATGGGTGCGGCGGATGTCGCCCATGGTGAGCATTCCGGCGGAGCCGAAGACCTCGCCGCGCACGTCATAGCCGTACACCGCCTGGAAGTTGGCCTCGGCGGTGGCGAGGGCGCCGTTGTCGAAGCGGATCGTGACCACGGCGGTGTCCAGCAGGCCGCGGTCCTTGAAGTCGGGGCGGACCAGGGCGTCGGCCCAGGCGAAGACCTCGACCGGTTCGGCGCCCGGGTTGAGGAAGCGCAGGGTGTCGAAGTCGTGGATGAGGGTCTCAAGGAAGATCGTCCACGGCGGGATGCGGGACGGGTCGTTCAGCTCGGGGTCCCGGGTGAGTGAGCGCAGCAGTTGGGGCGTACCGATGTCGCCGGCGACGATCTTGTCGTGGGCGGCGCGGAAGCCGGTGTCGTAGCGGCGGTTGAAACCCACCTGGAGCGGTACGCCCGCGTCACGAGCCGCGGCGATGGCCAGGTCGGCCTCCGCGAGGGTGACGGCCATCGGCTTCTCGCAGTAGACCGCCTTGCCCGCCCGGGCCGCGGCCACGACCAGGTCGGCGTGGGTGCGGGCCGGGGTGGAGATCACCACCGCCTCGATCCCCGGGTCGGCGAGGAGTTCGGCGATCTCGGTGTACGCCGTGGGACGGCCGAGGTGGTCCGCGAGCCGGTCCGCCAGCTGGTTCGCGGCGCCCGGCGCCGGGTCGGCGACCGCGGCGAGGCGGACACCGGGGAGGCGGCGGGCGAGCGTCTCGGCGTGGAAGGAGCCCATCCGTCCGGCACCGATGAGGCCGACGGCGAGGGGCTGGGGTGTGGTCATCCGGGTTCTCCGTATGTCTGCGGGCGGGCGGCGCCGGCGGCGGCGGGAAGGGGTACGTGTGGAACGCGGTGCCGTGTGGAGTGCGGTGCCGTGTGGAACGCGGCGCCATCCGAGGTTGCGGCGCCCTCAGGGCGTGAAGGCCGAGCGGAACCGCTCCATGGCGAGGTCGCTGTCGGTGGAGGCCCAGGCCTCCATGGCGACGGTGCCCTCATAGCCCAGGTCCACCAAGGCGCTTGCGACGGCCGGGTAGTTGATCTCCCCCGTGCCCGGCTCGCAGCGGCCGGGTACGTCGGCGACCTGGATCTCGCCGATCAGGCCGAGACCGTGGGCCCGGCGGACCAGTTCGACGAGGTTCCCCTCGCCGATCTGCGCGTGGTAGAGGTCGAGGTTCATCCGCAGCCCGGGGCGGTCCACGGCCGCGACCAGGGCCAGGGTGTCGGCGGCCTTGGCGAACGGCACCCCGGGGTGGTCCACGGCGGTGTTGAGGTTCTCCAGGGTGAAGGTGATCCCGGCGCTCTCGCCCAGCTCGGCGAGGCGGGTGAGCGTGCGGTGGGCGGCGATCCACATCTCCCCGGTGGGCTCGCCGGTCACCGGCACCACGGGCAGGCCCTCGCCGTCCAGGCCGGTGCCGTGGAGGTTCAGCCGGGGGCAGACCAGTCGCTCGGCCGCCCGCACCGACTCCTCGGCGGTGCGCAGGAGTTCGGCGGCCCCGTCCTCGTCGGTGAGGCTGCCGCGGATGTAGCCGGTCATAGAGGAGAACTCGGCCGGGGTCCGGGCCAGGGCGTCGAGATCGTGCCGGGTCCAGTCCCAGATCTCGACCTGGAATCCGGCGTCGTGAACGCGCCGAGCCCGCTCGGGTATCGGCAGGTCCCGGAAGACCATCTCGGCACAGACCGCCAACGTGAACATCGCTGTTCGCCCTCTCTCGGTTCGCCACGGGACCCGTCCGACTAGAACGTTCTAGAATCGGCCGTGAGCAGCAGTACGCCAGCCGCCGGGGCGTCCTGTCAAGGTCCGGGAGGGCCCGGAGCTAGAACGTTGCAGTTCTCTCCGACCAGTGCGTTCGTTCCTGGTCTACGATCGTCGGTCTACGATCGTCGGCGGAAGCAGACACCTCGGCGGGGCACGGCCCTCGACCGAGTCACACACCTCGACCAGGGAGGCCGGCGGTGCCAGCGACCCCCGCGGTCCCGGACGGAAAGCGGCCGACCCTCGCCGACGTGGCGGCCCGGGCCGGTGTGTCCACGGCGCTGGTCTCCATCGTGATGCGGGAGGCCAAGGGCGCCGGCGCGGCCACCCGCGAGCGGGTGCTCGAGGCGGCGCGGGAGATCGGCTACCGGCCGGACTCCCGGGCCCGGTTGCTGCGCAGCAGCCGCTCGCGTCTGCTCGGAGTGCAGTTCGGTCTCCAGCACCCCTTCCACACCGACCTCGTGGAGGGCATCTACGCGGCGGCCGAGTCCGCCGGCTACCAGGTCGCCCTCAGTGCCGTCGCCCCCAGCCGCAGTGAGCGGCAGGCGGTGGAGACACTGCTCGGCGACCGCTGCGAGGCCCTGATCCTGCTCGGCCCGCAGGCCCCCGCCGCACGGCTGGCCGAGCTGTCGGCGCACCTGCCGGTGGTCTCCGTGGTGCGGCGGCTGCGCCCGCCCGCCGCCGGTGTTGACGTCGTACGCACCGCCGACGACGAGGGTGCGCGTCAGGCCGTCGACCATCTGGTGGCCCTCGGGCATCGCGACATCGCCCACATCGACGGCGGAAAGGCACCGGGCGCCGCCGACCGGCGCCGTGGCTACCGGACCGCCATGAACCGCCACGGCCTCGCCGACCGTGCGCGCGTCCTGCCCGGCGGGCTGACCGAGGAGGACGGTGCCACGGCCGCCCGCGCGCTCCTCGACGCCCGGCCGCGGCCCACCGCCGTCCTCGCCTTCAACGACCGCTGCGCCACGGGCGTACTCGACGCGTTCCTCCGCGCCCGGGTGCCCGTTCCCGACGAGATCTCCGTGGTCGGCTTCGACAACAGCCACCTCGCCCGCCTCGCCCACATCGACCTCACCACCGTCGGCCAGGACGCCTCCCGCCTCGCCGAACTCGCCGTCGGCCGGGCCGTCGCACGGCTGGAGGGCGAGGAGCGGTCCGGCACGGAGACCGTCATCGCCCCGCATCTCGTGACCCGCGGCACCACTGCGGCACCACCGGACGGCGTCCGGCCGGGCGTACGCGGCTGAGAGGCCGCGTCGCTCGTACCTGGTGCAGCAACCGAGCCGGTCGTACCTGGTGAAGTGCCTGAACGCATCGGTCAGGAATCGAGAAGCGCTGCCCCTGGGCCGCGGCTAGCGTGACCGGCATGTGCTTCACGAGTCAGCCAGGATTCCCGCCGCGCGACGACACGAACGCGTCCCCGGGCGCGTCCCCGGGCGCGTCCCCGGCCTCCCCTCACGACACGACCGATTCAGGAGTGACCATGACCGGCTCTGCCGCACAGGGAGTCACGACCGTGCCGGACGCCGAGGCGAAGCCGGCCGAGGCGACCGCCGCTCCCCGCTCCCGCGACCGGCGTCGTCGCGACACCGAGCACCGGCTCGCCCACGACGTCGATCTGTGGGTGGCCAGCGCCTCGGCGGACGGTACGCCCTATCTCGTACCGCTGTCCTTCGACTGGGACGGCGAGACGCTGCTGGTGGCCACGCCGGCGAACAGCCCCACCGGCAGGAACCTGGCCGCCACCAGGACCGTACGGCTGGGTCTTGGCCCGACCCGGGACGTGGTCATGATCGATGGCGAGGTCGAGGTCCTGGAGATCGATGAGCTGCCGAAGGAGCGGGGTGACCGGTTCGCCGCGCACACCGACTTCGATCCGCGGACACTGGCCACGCCGTACCGCTGGTTCCGGATCTCTCCGCGCCGTATCCAGGCCTGGCGTGAAGTGAACGAACTGGACGACCGTGAGCTGATGCGCGACGGCCGCTGGTCGGTCTGACGCCTCGGCCTGGCGAGGGCCGGGACACCCCGGCCGGCACCGCCGATCAGGAATGACGGCGTCCCGTTGCCGCGACCGGCGCGGACAACGTAGAACCAGACATGCTGCTCGAAGCCGGTCGGATCGAGCCAGGCGACGCCGACGGAGAACCGCGGGAGCGGGCCCGTCCCACGGAGGGAGACACGATGAGCAGGACCACGAGGACGGACGCGCAGTCGCCTGCGACGCACGATGCCGACAGCCACGACATGATCCGCGTGCACGGGGCGCGCGAGAACAATCTCAAGGACGTCAGCATCGAGATCCCCAAGCGGCGGCTGACGGTGTTCACCGGTGTCTCCGGCTCGGGCAAGAGCTCCCTGGTGTTCGACACGATCGCGGCGGAGTCGAAACGGCTGATCAACGAGACGTACAGCGCCTTCCTGCAGGGCTTCATGCCGACGATGGCGCGGCCGGAGGTGGACGTGCTCGACGGGCTGACGACCGCGATCACCGTCGACCAGCAGCGGATGGGCGGCGACCCCCGCTCCACGGTCGGTACGGCCACCGACGCCAACGCGATGCTGCGCATCCTCTTCAGCCGGCTCGGCAAGCCGCACATCGGCCCGCCCAGCGCGTACTCCTTCAACACGGCCTCGGTCCGGGCGAGCGGCGGGATCACCGTAGAGCGCGGTGCCGAGAAGACCAAGACCGTGAAGGCGACCTTCAACCGCACCGGCGGCATGTGTACGCGCTGCGAGGGCCGGGGCAAGGTCTCCGACATCGACCTCACCCAGCTGTACGACGACTCCAAGTCGCTCGCCGAGGGCGCGTTCACCATCCCCGGCTGGAAGTCGGACAGCCAGTGGACCGTGGGGCTCTACGCCCAGTCGGGCTTCCTCGACCCGAACAAGCCGATCCGCAGCTTCACCAAGAAGGAGATGCAGGCCTTCCTCTACGGCGAGCCGACCAAGGTGAAGGTCAACGGCGTCAACCTCACCTACGAGGGCCTGATCCCCAAGATCCAGAAGTCGTTCCTGTCCAAGGACAAGGAAGCGATGCAGCCGCACATCCGGGCGTTCGTGGAGCGGGCGGTCACCTTCGCCACCTGCCCCGAGTGCGACGGCACGCGACTGACCGAGGGGGCCAGGTCGTCGAAGATCAACCGGAAGAGCATCGCCGACGCCTGCGCGATGGAGATCAGGGACCTGGCCGAGTGGGTCCGCGGCGTCAAGGATCCGTCGGTGGCGCCGCTGCTCACCGCGCTCCAGCAGACCCTCGACTCGTTCGTGCAGATCGGTCTCGGCTACCTCTCGCTGGACCGGGCTTCGGGCACACTGTCCGGCGGTGAGGCGCAGCGCGTCAAGATGATCCGCCACCTCGGCTCCTCGCTCACCGATGTCACGTACGTCTTCGACGAGCCGACCGCTGGCCTGCACCCGCACGACATCCAGCGGATGAACAACCTGCTGCTGCAGCTGCGGGACAAGGGCAACACCGTGCTCGTCGTGGAGCACAAGCCGGAGGTGATCGCGATCGCCGACCATGTCGTCGACCTCGGCCCCGGTGCCGGCACGGCGGGTGGCACGGTCTGCTTCGAGGGCACCGTCGAGGGGCTGAAGGCCGGCGACACCATCACCGGACGTCACCTCGACGACCGGGCCTCCCTCAAGGAGGAGGTCCGCAAGCCCACCGGTGCGCTGGAGGTCCGCGGCGCGACGGCGAACAACCTGCAAGGCGTCGACGTCGACATCCCGCTCGGGGTGCTCAGCGTCATCACCGGCGTCGCGGGCTCCGGCAAGAGCTCGCTCGTGCACGGGTCGATGGCCCGACAGGCAGGGGCCGAGGGTGTGGTGTCGATCGACCAGAGCCCGATCCGCGGCTCGCGGCGCAGCAACCCGGCGACGTACACCGGACTGCTCGACCCGATCCGCAAGGCCTTCGCCAAGGCCAACGACGTGAAGCCCGCGCTGTTCAGCGCCAACTCCGAGGGTGCCTGCCCCACCTGCAACGGCGCCGGAGTCATCTACAGCGACCTGGGGATCATGGCCGGCACCTCCACCACCTGCGAGGACTGCGGCGGGAAGCGGTTCGACGCGTCGGTGCTCGAATACCGCCTCGGCGGGCGCGACATCAGCGAGGTGCTGGCGATGCCGGTGACCGAGGCCGAGGAGTTCTTCGGCGGCGGCGAGGCGCACACGCCTGCCGCGCACCGGATCCTCCAGCGGCTCGCCGACGTCGGGCTCGGCTATCTCACCATCGGCCAGCCGCTCACCACGCTGTCCGGCGGCGAGCGGCAGCGCCTCAAGCTGGCGACCCACATGGGCGACAAGGGCGGTGTGTACGTCCTGGACGAGCCGACGACCGGCCTCCACCTCGCCGACGTCGAGCAGCTGCTCGGCCTGCTCGACCGGCTCGTCGACTCCGGCAAGTCGGTCATCGTCATCGAGCACCACCAGGCGGTCATGGCGCACGCCGACTGGATCATCGACCTCGGTCCCGGCGCCGGCCACGACGGCGGCAAGATCGTGTTCGAGGGGACCCCGGCCGACCTCGTCGCCGACCGTTCCACCCTCACCGGCGAGCACCTGGCGGCGTACGTCGGCGCTTGATCGCCTATCTTGACGCGTATGCAGTCCTACACGATCGGCCAGGCAGCGCGGCTGCTCGGAGTCAGTCCGGACACCGCCCGGCGGTGGGCGGACGCGGGCCGGGTGGCCACGCACCGGGACGAGGGCGGGCGGCGCCTCGTCGACGGGCGGGACCTGGCTGCCTTCTCCGTCGAGCTGGCGAAGAGCGGCAGCGAGGAGGACGTCTCGTACACGTCCGTCCGCAACGCCTTTCCCGGCATCGTCACCGCCGTGAAGCTCGGCGACGTCGCGGCCCAGGTGGAGATCCAGGCCGGTCCGCACCGGCTGGTGTCGCTGCTGACCCGGGAGGCCGTGGAGGAGCTGGGTCTTGAGGTCGGGGTGGAGGCCACCGCCCGGGTGAAGTCGACGAACGTGCACATCGACCGCGCCTGAGGGGAAGGGGGGTGGCCTCCGCCGGTCACAACTCGGCCTGGAGACCGGTCACTTGGTGACCGGGTACCGGTATTCGGTCACTTGCTGACCGAGTACGAGTGCGCGCCCGTTCCCGCCAGTGCGCCGCCGTCGACGATCAGGTACTCGTCGCGGATCGGCTTCCCGGCGAAGAAGGCCTCCAGGATCTCCCGGGTGCCCGCCGCGTAACGGGCCTGGGCCGAGAGGGACGAGCCGGAGATGTGCGGGGTCATGCCGTGGTGCGGCATGGTCCGCCAGGGGTGGTCGGCCGGGGCGGGCTGCGGGTACCAGACGTCGCCCGCGTAGCCCGCCAACTGGCCGCTGCGCAGGGCCCGGTCGACGGCGTCCCGGTCGGCGATCTTCGCTCGCGCGGTGTTGATGAGGTACGCGCCGCGCTTCATCTGTCCCAGCAGTTTGTCGCCGAACAGCCCCTCCGTCTCGGGGTGCAGAGGCGCGTTGATCGTGACGACGTCACAGTGCGGCACCATGTCGGCGGCCGTCTCGTGGAAGGTCAGGCCCAACTCCCGCTCGATGTCCTCGGGCAGGCGGTGGCGGTCGGTGTAGTGCAGCTTGACGTCGAAGGGCGCGAGGCGGCGCAGCACCGCCAGGCCGATGCGCCCGGCGGCCACCGTGCCGACATGCATGCCCTCCAGGTCGTACGAACGGGCCACGCAGTCGGCGATGTTCCAGCCGCCGTCGAGCACCACCTGGTGGGACGGCAGGTAGTTGCGGACGAGCGACAGCGTCATCATCACCACGTGTTCGGCGACGCTGATGCTGTTGCAGTACGTCACCTCCGCGACCGTCACACCGTGGGCGATGGCCGCGTCGAGGTCGACATGGTCGGAGCCGATGCCGGCGGTGACCGCCAGCTTGAGGTTCTTCGCGGCGGCGACGCGTTCCGGGGTCAGGTACGCCGGCCAGAACGGCTGGGAGATCACCACGTCCGCGTCGGGCAGTTCGCGGTCGAAGACCGAGCCGTCGCCGTCCTTGTCGGAGGTTACGACGAGGGTGTGCCCGGCGGCCTCCAGGAAGCGGCGCAGGCCGAGTTCACCGGAGACGCTGCCGAGGAGGTGGCCCGGAGTGAAGTCGACCTCGGACGGGGTCGGGGTGGTCTGCCCGCCGGGGTAGTGGTCGATCGCGGGGAGGTCGTCACGGGCGTACGAGGTCGGGTATCCGTCGGTGGGGTCGTCGTACAGGACGCAGAGCACCTTGGCCATGTCGTAGCTCCTCGACTCCGGGGTCCGGGAGTTCGGCTCAACTCCCGTGCGGGAAGGTGGATTTCACGATCCTCCGGGTCGAACGCGCAGGTCAAAGCGAACTTCGCTATGCCCGTATAGCCGACGGCTATCAACCCGGATCCGCGGTTTCCAGGTACGTCCGCAGCCGTTCGTCCAACGCCTCCCGTACGCCCGCCTCCCGCGCCACCGCCACCAGCGCCGCGGCCAGCACGGAGGGAGGGTCGTCCGGGCCGGTCACCAGTCCCACCCTCGGTCCATGGGCGGGCCCCTCCAGCGGTACCACCCGCATCCCGTCCGGTACGCCGAACATGTGCAGCCACGCGTGCGAGATCACGCTGGACCAGCGGCCTCCGGGGAGGTGCGCGTACAGCCCTGCCACGCTGTCCGACTCGATCGCGGGGGCGGCCTTCGCGCCGTCGGCCGCGAAGCACTCGTCGATGATGCGGCGGTTGCGCATGCGCGGGCCGAGCAGACACAGCGGGAGGGCGGCGGCCTGGGCCCAGCGGGCCGTGGAGGCGGAGGCGAGGGGACCGTCGGTGGGGGTGAGCAGGACGTACCGCTCCTCGTACAGCGGCAGTCGGCGCAGCGAGTCGTCGTCGAGGTACGTCATCGCCGCGTCCAGCTCGAACTCGGCGAGTCCGTGGGTGATGTCGACCGAGGACAGGGACTCGATGCTGACGCGGGCGCGCGGGTGACGGTCGCAGAAGGGGGTGGTCAGCAGGGAGGCGGCGGGCAGCGCCGTGGGGACCACCCCGAGCCGGAGCGTGCCGGTGAGGCCGTCGCCCAGGGCGGACAACTCCTGGCGGAGCGCGTCGCGTTCGGCGAGCATGCGGTGCGCCCAGGCCAGGACCACCTCGCCCTCCGGGGTGAGACCCTCGTACCGTCTCCCCCGTCGCACGATCGGGACGTGCAGTTCGTGTTCGAGGCGGCGGATCGCGGCGGACAGCGACGGCTGGGAGACGTAGCAGGCAGCCGCCGCGCGGGCGAAGTGGCGCTCGCGGGCGAGGGCGACCAGGTATTCCAGCTGACGCAGTTGCATGCGTGACCTCCGCGCGAGGGGGCCCCGGGGCCGGGTGCCGGTGTGCCGACGTACAGCATGGGCCGAGCGGCGAGCCTCCGGGGAAGCCGACCGCGTCGGCTGCCGTCACCTGCCGGCCGGTGTCACGTCCACGGGGTGTAGCCGCCGTCCACGCGGATCGTGTCGATGCCGCTGATGTGCCGGGCTCCGCAACGGTCCTGGGGCAGCACGAGTTGGGGTCCCTGGCGGTCGAGCGGGGTGTCGTCGATGCCGACCGCGAGCAGGACCGGCGCGCGGCCGAAGTCGGGGTCGATCTCGGCCCAGGACAGCAGCGCGTGGTGGCCGTCCCTGCTGGACACGGCGATAAGGAAGCGCAGCCGGTCCTTGCGGCGGGCGGGGTCGAAGGCTGGGCCGGCGGCCGTCAGCACGTCGTGCAGGAGCGGTCCGGTGAAGCGGTGGTGCCGGATGCCGCTGGTGGCGCACTCGAAGCTGACCTCGGCCTCGTGCTGCGGCCAGGCGAGCAGATCGGGCACGGTCATCCGGGCCGGGCGGTCCAGATCACCGGCGAGCACCAGCTCCGCCACGGGACCGGCGGCTGTACGGGCAGCTGCGAGGGACTGACTCACGGGCTACCACCTCCCGCATGACCGTACCCGGACACCGGCCTCACACAAACGCACATGCCACCCATGCAAGTGGCAGCTCCAGCGGATGCAAAGGGAGATTGGATCTGAGCCTTGCATCTGCGGAACAACAATCGGCGCATGCGAACCTGCCGGACCGGGGCGCCGCCGGACTCTGCAGCCGAGCGTCAGGCGGTCAGGCGTCTTCAGGTTCCAGCTCGAAGGTGAAGTAGACGCTCAGGGTGTAGGGCTCGTCCTCGTCGTAGGCGAAGTCCCATGAGACATCGATCAGGAAGACCTGGTTCTCCCCCACCCACTCCTGGGCTTTCCCGAAGGCTTCCGCGGCGGTTGTGGCGGGGAACAGTTTCCTGGCTATGGGATGCACCTGGCTCTCGGCATCCGAGTCGTCGAACCCCTCCGGAACATCCAGGCAGAGGTCGGGATCGAGCTCCATGGACTGCGCCCTTTCAGTCGACTGCCGGTACGCGTGGACGGAGGCTGATCCAGATCCTGATCCTCCGGACACGACGCCGGGTAAGACGGCCGCACCCCCGGAAGGGTTGCTTCGCAGGGCGCCGGCCATATGGCGCAAGTCACAGCGAGCCGTCGCAGCGGGAGGAGGAGCAGGGACGTCCTCTCCCCCACGGGGATCATGCGCCGTCCTGCGGGCGAAGCCGACGGACGTGCGGCCGGTACGCCACAGCGCATGGTCGGGGACAGGGGGAACCGACGTTGCGCCGCGGATACAAGTGGGTGGACCGTGAACTGTCCCGGATGGACCCTGAGACCGACTGGGAGCGGATGGTCTCGCTCTATGTCGGCCACCGCGTCCCGGAGTTCGCCCTGGCGATGATGGTCTATCCGGGCACCATGCGCATGATGCAGCCGGGTTTCGGGGCCGCCACGCTGGCCCACACCTCGAAGCTGGAGAAGACGCCCCACCGGCGTTTCCAGGACGGGAACGACTTCCTGATGGCCTGGATGGTGGACGGCCCGTCCAGTACGGCGGGCCGCGGGGCCGCCGCGCGGCTGAACCGTATCCACCTGGCCGTCGCCCGCGGGACCCCGCACTTACCCGGCAACTTCGACGACCCCGACGACTTCGTCTATCCACTGGTGCTGCTGGCCACGTTCGGCGACCGTCTCCAGACCTCGCTGGGTCTGCCCGGCACGAGCGGACCCATGAAGACCGCCTGGCACCGATGGGCGCAGGCCCTCTTCCGCCTCCTGGAACGCGAGTCCGGCCCGCTGTCCGACGAGGCCTTTCCCGAGGACTGGGACGCAATGACCGCGTTCGCCGTCGAGTTCGAGTCCAGGCCGTACGAGCCGACGGAGTCGGGCCATCGCGTGGCGACCGCCATGATGGACTTCTTCGCGGAGCGCTGGTTCCCCGCCCCCTTAAGGTCGTTCGGCAGCGACCTGACCCGCTACCTCGCGGGTGAGCGGGTCTGCCGGCTCCATCGGATCGGCTGGATCAGCCCCCGCCGCGAACGTCTCGTCCGGGTCTTCCTGAAGTCCGCGTTCCGCGCCCAGCGCCTGCTGCCGGACTCCTGCACTCCGCTTCCGGTACGCCTCCGACGGAACCGGCGCACCAACGCACAGCTCAAGGAGCTCGAGCCGTACCGGGCCGCCGGTACTACGTGAGGTACTGCCACTTGGTCATGCGGTCCTTCAGATCGACGGTCGGTCCGTCCAGGGTGAAGGTTCCGTCTCCGCGGTGGTGGAACAGCTGCGGCTGGGGCTGCGAGGGGTCGGTCCACGCCCTGACGGGTTCGAGGAGGAAGAGGCTGTAGTCGGCCACGAGGCTGGTGTCGGCGACCCTGCACTCGATGTTGGCGAAGCACTCGGCCACGAGCGGCGCCTGGACCTGCTCACCGGTCACGGCGGTCAGGTCGAACTCCTCGAACTTGTCCACGTCGGCGCCCGAGCAGTTGCCGATGTCGACCACGGTGGCGGCCATGTCCGCCGTCGGGACCGAGACGACGCACTCGCCGGTCTCGACCAGCGCCTGATAGCTGTGGTCCCAGGGGCCGATCGTGCACGCGATCAGCGGTGGGGCGTGGCGCACCATCATGTTGAACCCGTTGGTCATCACGTTCAGGATGCCGCGGTGCCTGGTGGTGACCAGGATGACGGGGCCGGGTTCGATGAGTCGGTGAACCTGGTCCAAGGGGTGGGGCCGAAGGTCCTTCACGGTGATCATGTCTGCTCCTGGCGCCGTGCGATCCGGGCGCCGGCACCGGGCCGGCGCACTGTCTGTCGCATCGAGTGTCGACAGACGGGCGCACCGCCATGAAGGCCACGTTTTTCCTGGGTGCGGCAGGACCAGGTTCCTGGGTGCGGGAGGGCCGGCCTCGCTCCGGCGCACATGATCCCGTTCCCCGCCGCTACTGCTCCTTGCCGGCGAGGTCGGCCACGGGCCGGGCTGCCTGGGCCTGCTTCGGCGCGACCGCCATGGCCCTCAGCGCCTCGAAGGCGGTCGCCGTCGGGCTGGCGGGTTCGGCCTGGTAGACGACCAGTTGCTGATGCGGGGCCCCATTGACCGTGAAGGCGGCGAACTTGATGTTCAGGTCTCCGACCTCAGGATGCTTGAGATGCTTGCCTTCCTGGGACTTGCTCTTGACCTCGTGCATCTTCCAGAGCGCGGCGAACTCCTCGCTCTGGGCCGACAGTTCCGCGACGACCTCGGCGATACGGGCCGATTCGGGATCATGACCGTAGGCGGCCCTGATCTCGGCGACGCAGGAGTGCGCGGCCCGCTCCCATTCCTGGTAGAACTCACGCCCCGCCGGGTCGACGAACACCATGCGGGCGAGGTTGTCGAACTGGTCGAACCCGCTGTGGAGAGCCGTGGCGAGGGAGTTGCCCGCCATGATGTCGAGGGCCGGACCGACCACGAAGGCCGGGGTGTGCTCCCACCCGTCCATCAGCTGCAACAGTTGCCGGCTGACCTCCGCCTCGCCCCAGTCGCGCGGGCGCTGCGAGGCGGTGAGGCAGAGGCGGTTGAGGTGGTCGGCGGCTTCCGCGTCCAGTTTCAGCGCGAGTGCCACGGCCTCGACCACCTGGGCGGAGGGGCTGCTTTCACGCCCCTGTTCCAGCCTGATGTAGTAGTCGGAGCTGACTCCTGCGAGGAGCGCGACTTCCTCTCTGCGCAGACCCGGCACCCGACGTCGCCCGTATTCGGGAAGACCGACATCGTGCGGCTTGAGGGCCTCTCGACGGGCTCTGAGGAAATCACCCAAAGGTGTCCCATTGCTCATGCGGCAAGCCTAGATGGTTTCCGGCCGATCAGAAGTCCCGAGTTCGCAATATGACGCCGGGCGACAGGAACGTACACGCAGAGTAGTCGCTCAGTAGTCGCAGAGCGAAGCGCAGCCTCAATCCTGGGTGTAACGCACCCACCGTCCGCGCACCATTTCCGGGCGTTCTCCGCCTAGCCTCGAAAGCATGGACAACGACACGCGCTCCGACCTGGTGGAAGGGCTGGGTCAGTTTCTCCGGTCCCACAGGGAACGCCTCACCCCCGCGGACGCGGGGCTGCCCGGCGCCGGCCGGCGAAGGGTGCCCGGACTGCGGCGCGACGAGGTCGCGGCGCTGGCGGGTGTCAGCCTGAGCTACTACAGCCGGCTGGAGCAGGGCCGTGAACTCAGCCCCTCGCCGCGGGTTCTGGAGGCCATGGCCCGCGTGCTGCACCTCGGGGAGGAGGACAAGAAGGAACTCTTCCGGCTGGCCCGGCCGGCGACCCGCCGTACGAAGTCTCCCTTCCGGGTCGAGCGTGTCCGCCCGCATCTGCGGCAGTTGATCGAGGGCTGGACCAGGACCCCGGCCTTCATCATCGGCCACGCCCAGGACCTGCTGGCCACCAACGCACTGGCCGACGCCCTCTACCGCGACTTCGCACAGCACGACAACGTACTGCGCATGCTCTTCCTGGACCCCGCGGCGAAGACCTTCTACCGGAACGCGGAACGGGCCAAGAACCGCGCGGTCGCCGACCTTCAGCAGACCGCCGCGAGCACCCCCGAGGATCCCCGCATCCTGGAGCTCGTCGGTGAACTGTCCGTGCGCAGCGGGGAGTTCCGCTCCCTGTGGGCACGGGAGTACACCCGGGTCCCGCCGTACGAGGTCAAGCAGATGTACCACTCCGGCGTGGGAGACCTGGAGTTGAGGCACGAGGCCCTCAGCATCCGCAGCGCGCCGGGACAGCAGCTGGTCATCCTTCAGGCGGAGCCGGGTTCACCGTCCGCGGACCGGCTTTCCCTCCTGGGTTCCATCAGCGCGCCCGAAGTACCTCACCAGCAGAATCCCGCACAGGGCGCCTGAGCCACGTTCGCCTCCTCTTCCTAGGTATGGGACTCCCAGGAAAAGCACAGCCTTCATCGCACCTCGGCCCATGGGCAGACTCGAATACGTCAACAGGAAATCCCCGAAAAGGGGAAACGACGAAAGAGGTTTTTCCCATGGCTACGTGGTTTGTCACCGGCGCTTCCCGCGGAATCGGTGCTGAAATCGCTCGGGCCGCTCTGGCGGGCGGTAACAATGTCGTGGTTGCCGTAAGGAACCCGGAGCGGGTGCCGGCCGATCTGAAGGATTCCGACCGGGTATTCGCGGTCGCCCTGGACGTCACGGACAACGACAGCATCCCGCGGGCGGTCGACGCCGCGGTGGAGCGGTTCGGTGGCATCGACGTCCTGGTGAACAACGCCGGTCGCGGGCTGCTCGGCGCGCTGGAGGAGATCACCGACGCGGAGGCCCGGTCGCTGTTCGACCTCAACGTCTTCGGTCTGATCAACGTCACCCGCGCGGTGCTGCCCGTCATGCGCAAGCAGGGCTCGGGCAAGCTCGTGCACATCGGCTCCCGTTCGGGCTTCGAGGGCGAGCCCGGTGTCAGCCTGTACTGCGCGTCGAAGTTCGCGGTCGCCGGTATCAGCGAAGCGCTCTCCGCCGAGATGGCCCCGTTCGGAATCCAGTCGGTGGTCGTCGAGCCGGGTGTCTTCCGCACCGACTTCCTCGACTCCAGCTCGCTCTCCGTGGCTGCGAACCGCATCACCGACTACGACGACACCCCCGCGCACGTGACGCTGGACTGGATCGACCGGGCCAACCACGCCCAGCTCGGCGACCCCGTCAAGGGCGCCGCCCTCATCGTCGAGGTCGCTTCCGCCGAGAAGCTGCCCACGCACCTCTACCTGGGGCGCGACACCCTTGAGCGGCTCGACGTCAAGTACCAGCAGGTGCAGGACGACCTCGCCCCATGGCGCGAGAAGTCCGCCGCCACCGGGCACGAGGACGCCGCCTGACCCACCAGCCGACTCCCCACCTTCGGCTCTCCCCACCCTCCGATCAAAGAGCTCTCCACACCTCCCGATCAGCTCTCCCCACCTCCCGATCAATCAGATTGAGGTTTTGTGATGTCTGCTGCTCTGCTCACGGGCACTCCCCTGGCCGGCCGTGTCGCCGTCGTCTCCGGCGCCTCCAGCGGCATGGGTGCCGTCACCGCCGAACGCCTCGCCGAACTCGGCGCCACCGTGGTCGTGCTGGCCCGGCGCAAGGAGCGTCTCGACAGCCTGGTCAAGAACATCGAGGCCGCCGGCGGCACGGCGTTCGCCCTGGCCGTCGACGTCACCGACCGCGCGGCCGTCCAGACCGCCGCCGACCAGGTAGCCGCCCGTTTCGGCAAGGCCGACCTCGTGTTCAACAACGCCGGTGTCCAGCTCATCTCCGGCATCGAGGAGCTGAAGGTCGACGACTGGCAGCGCCAGATCGACCTCAACATCAGCGGCCTGATGAACGTCATCGCCGCGTTCCTGCCCCACCTGACGGACTCCGCCGCCCAGGGCAGGCCCGCCGACCTGATCAACACCTCGTCCATCGCGGCCACCCGCATCCTGGCGAAGTTCTCCATCTACTCCGGCACCAAGGCGTACATCAGCCACCTCACCCGGCTGCTCCGCGTCGAGCTCGGTCCCAAGATGGTTCGCGTCGCCACCATCGAGCCGGGCATGGTCGACACCGAACTGCCCGACCATGTCACCGACCCCGACGCGTCCAAGCTGATGGCCGACCTCATCCACGACATCGACGTTCTCCAGAGCGCCGATGTCGCCGAGACCGTCGCCTTCATGGCCGCCGTCCCGCGTCACGTCAACCTCACCGAGATCACCATCCTGCCCACGGCCCAGGTCGTCTGAAGTCCGGCCCGTCATGGCGGGGGAGGAACAGCGTTCGGCTGTTCCTCCCCCGCCATGACGCGTCGGCGGACATGACGGCCCCCGCACGACCGGGCGACCACCGAGCTCCGGGCCATCGGGCCCCGGCGACCGCACCGTCTAAGCTCCGGGCCATGCGCGTATTGGTCTTGGAGGACGATCCCGAGCTGGGGCCCGTCGTCGCTGCTCAGCTGCGGGATTCGGGTTTCGCGGTGGACCTCTCGCGGACTCTCGCCGAAGCGGATCTCAAGCTCTCCGTCAACAGCTACGACTGTGTCGTGGCCGACCGCTCGGTCCCGGACGGTGACTCGCTCACGCTGCTCGCCGCACACCGGCGGGCGGGATCCGTGCTGCCCTTTCTCCTCCTGACGGCGCTGGACGCGGTGAGCGACCGGGTGGCCGGCTTCGAGCACGGGGCCGACGACTATCTGGTCAAGCCCTTCGCCTTCGCCGAACTCGTCGTACGGGTACGGGCGTTGTGCCGCAGGGAGCAGCCGGCGCGGCCTCCGATTCTGCGGGTGGGTGACCTGGACGTCGACCTCCCGCGACGCCGCGTGTCCCGGGCCGGGGTGCTGCTCAGCCTGTCGGCCAAGGAGTTCGCGGTCCTCGAACTGCTGATGCTGCGCGCGGGCGAGGTGGTGACACGCACCGAGCTGATCGAGAGCTGCTGGGACGAGGCGAGCGAGCCGATGTCCAATGTGGTGGACGTCCTCATCGGCCAGCTGCGGCGACGGCTCGGGCCGCCCGATCCGATCGGGACGGTGCGCGGCGTCGGCTACCGGCTGGGCGACGGGGCGTCGGCGTGATCCGCCGGACCACAACGTCGTCCCTGTCGCCCGCCGTGGCCCGGCTGCGGCGTACCCGTCGGTTGATGACGCTCCTGTTCGCCTCGACGACGGCGGCCTGTCTCGTCGTACTCGCCGTTGTCGCCGTACGTATCGACTCCCAGTCCCGCCGCTCCGGCCTCGACCACGAGGTCGGCAGCCGCGCCGTCGGCCTGTCGCGGGCGGTCTGGTTCGACACGGGGGTGCTCCACCTGGAGCCGCTGAGGGAGGACGAACTCGCCCAGGGCGCGCAGGTGTTGGCCGTTCTGCAGGCGGCGCCGGGCCAGACTCCGAAGGTGCGGAACGTCGTACCCGGGCGCTCGTCGCTGCCCGGGCGGGACCGCCTGGACGAGGTCTGGCGGAGTGTCCTGGACGAGCAGGGGACGGTCCTCGTCAGCGCACCCGCCGCCGGGGGCGGGCGGCTGAGGTGGGCGGCGGCTCCGGTCTGGGACGGGGACCGGATCGGGGCGGCCGTACTGGTCGGCACGGAACTGGCACGCAGCGAACGCGATCACGACCTCCTGGTGCGCTGGCTGGCCCTCGGCTGTACGGCTCTGGTGTGCTGCGCCGCGGCCGTCGGCCACCTGCTGTCCGGCCGGGCCATGCGTCCCGCCCTGCGCGGACTGGCCCAGCAGGAACAGTTCCTGGCCGAAGCGGCACACGAGTTGCGTACGCCGCTGGCGACGTTGCGGCTTGTGGTGGAGCGGAGTTCCTCATCCGGTGCTTCGGGGATTTCGGGCTCATCTGGTGCTCCGGGTGCTTCGGGTGCTTCGGGTGCTTCCGACGAGGCCCTGCGGCTGGTGGACCGGCTCAGTCGGCTGGTCACCGGGCTGCTCGCAAGGGCCCGGCTTGAGTCCGGTGCCCAGCGCGCCGAGCTGGTGCCCCTGCGCCTCGACCAGCTGGTGGAGACCACGGTCGAGGGGCTGCCGGACCACGAGAGCGTCACGGTGAGCTCCGAGCCGGTGGTGGTGCTCGGGGACCCGGACCTGCTGGCCCAGGCCGTACGGAACCTGGTGGAGAACGCTCAGCGTCACGGCGGTCCGGCCGGATCGCCGGTAGAGGTCACCGTCACACCGGGCCTCGTCACGGTCCGCGACCACGGGGCGGGTGTGCCACCCGCGGACCGGGAGCGGGTCTTCGGCCGGGGTGTCACGGGGGCTTCCTCAAGCGCGGGAGCCGCCTCGCAATCGAGGGCCGCCACAGGAAGGGGGGCCGCCTCGGGAACAGGGGCAGGCCTCGCCATCGTCCGCTGGATCGCCGGACTGCATCACGGCACCGCCCGCCTCGCGGACGCTCCCGGCGGCGGCCTGCTCGCCGAACTGCGACTGCCCACGGACGTGCCCCCGGCGTCCTCATCCTCATCTCATGAAGGTCCCGGCACCGTGGGCGCATGAACGTATTGCGCAGCCCCGCGCTGCTGGTCACCGCCACCACCGCCGCAAGCCTCGGAGCCGTGCTCGTCGCCATGAACCTGTACGGCGGGGTCTCCGCGCCGTCTGTTCCCGAGGTGGCCGTGCGGGTCGACCAGGTCGGCTATGTGCGAGGCGAGAAGAAACAGGCCTACGTCATGGGGCCCTCGGCGGCACTCGCCGGAGCACGCTTCAAGGTCGTCGACGCCAAAGGCAAGGCGGTGACGGCGGGCAGGCTCGGAGCCGTCACCGGCCGCTGGAACGCCAAGTACCCCTCGGTACACACCGCCGACCTGTCCGCGCTGAACACCCCCGGCACCTACCGCATCGTCCTGACCGGTACCGCCGCCGGCCGCTCGCCCGCCTTCCGCGTCGCCGACGCCCGCGAGCTGATGACCCCGCTCGTCCGGGACAACGTCCGCTTCCTCCAGGCCCAGCGCGACGGAGCCGACGTGCTTCCCGCCGGTGCGCTTCCCGCTGGCGCCCTCAAGCACGGCCCGTCCCATCTCGCCGACGAGGACGCGACCGTCTACGCCGATCCGGAGTACGACGAGGAGGGCAACGAGCTGCTCGACGAGCGGCTTACTCCGACCGATGACCGGGCCGACGTCTCGGGCGGCTGGTTCGACGCGGGAGACTTCCTCAAGTTCACCGGAACCAGCTCCTACTCGGTCGCCGAACTCCTCATCGCCCAGCGGGACTTGCCGCACGTGAAGGAACTGTCCGCCGAGGCCACACACGGGCTGGACTGGCTGGACAAGATGTGGGACGAGGACAGTGAGACGCTCTACGCCCAGGTCGGCATCGGCGCGGGCAACGAGAACGTACGGACGGATCACGACGTGTGGCGGCTGCCCGAGGCCGACGACCGGCTCGACGTGTCACCCGGTGACCCTGACTACACGATCAAGCACCGGCCGGTCTTCCGCGCGAACGACCCGGGCGAGCCGATCACCCCCAGCCTGGCGGGACGCGTGGCCGCGGTCTTCGCCCTCGCCGCACAGCGCGCGGCCGACACCGACCCCGACGAGGCGCAGGAGTGGCTGGACAAGGCCGCCGCCGTCTACGACCTGGCCGACACCGACCCGGACCCCGACGTGCCGCTCTTCACCGCCTTCCCGAGCGCCTTCTATCCCGAGGACTCCTGGCAGGACGACATGGAGTTCGCGGGCGCCGAACTGGCTCTGGCGGCAGGGACGTTGGGCGACGACCGGGAGGGCGACTGGACGGCCGACTCGGCCCGCTGGGCGCGCGCCTACCTGGACTCCGACGTCAAGGGAACCCTCAACGTCGCGGACGTCAGCGCCCTGGCCCATGTGGACCTGGCCACCGCCTTGAACGGCACCCGGACGAACGGCGTCGGGGACGAGGAGCTGTACGAGGATCTGCGCCGCCAGTTGGACGACGGTGTCGACCGTGCCGGGCACGACCCGTTCCGCGCCGGTGCCGTCTACGACGACTTCGACGCCGTACCACACACTTTCGGGCTGGTCGCCACCGCCCGCCTGTACGCCAAGGCCACCGGGGACACCCGTTACACGGCCTTCGCCGGGCAGCAGCGGGGCTGGGCCCTCGGCGCCAACGCCTGGGGAACCAGCTTCATGATCGGTGCGGGCGAGGTCTACCCGCACTGCCCGGAACACCAGTTGGCCAACCTCCGCGGCAGCCACGACGGAAAGGGCGCCATCCTGCGGGGCGCGGTGGTCAACGGCCCCAACGAGGCTTCGAAGCTTGAGGAGTTGAACGGCTTCCCGACCATGAAGAAGTGCACGGCCGCCCCGCCGACAGGAGCCTGGACCGACTTCGACGGCAAGGGCGCGCGGTACGTGGACGACGTGGGCGCCTGGCAGACCGTGGAGCCCGCCCTCGACTTCACCACGACGGCGTTGCTGGCCTTCGCACTGACGGCAGAGGCCGACGGCCGGTAGCCGGTGTCCGGCAGGAGGCAGCCAGTAGCCGGGCAGCCGGTAGCCTCTGAGCCTCCTCAAGTCGCTTGGCACACACGGATCATGACGGCCAGGCTGACCCCCATGACAGGAATCATGGGACTGAGCAAGAAGAACAACTTCGTGCTGACCATCCGGGACACGGACGTGGTCGCGGCGGCCCTGCGCCAGGCACTGGCCGAAGCCTCGCCGGAGGAGCGCCCGGGCCTGGAACGCGCCGCAGCCCTCGTCGAGTCCACCGCCGCCGCCACCGAAACCCAGCTGCGCGCCCGCTGGGTCCGCTCCCGGCTGGCCGACACCGGCTTCACCGGGGACATCACCTCGGTCGAAGCGGTGAAGGCACTGCGCCAGGCGGAGCCCCAGCTGAGCCTGCTCGCGGCAGTGCAGCTGCAGAAGGACGCAGAGGCCAACCCGGAGTGATCCGGCAGCCCCCGAACCGCGGGGAGGCGAGGGCTGCCGGACGTGTCGTACCGCTCAGGACATGAGGTAGGTCCTACCGCTCAGGACGTGAGGTAGCAGGACTTGCTCACGCCCGGCAGCGGATCGGTGCCGAACGCCGCCGTCGTGCAACCCGTGCCGCCGGTGGACGACTTGTACAGGAAGCTGCCGCGTGCGCCGTAGGCGACGGTCCGCTGTCCGCTGAAGGAGCACGTGCCGCCTTCGGCGGAGCAGGCCGTTGCATAGCCGGGCGGGCCGCCGGTGGCGGTGTAGCAGGACTTCGACTCCCCGGAGATCGGGTCGCCGAACGTGGCGTCGGTGCACGGGGTGTTACCGGTGGCCGTGGCGGTGGCGAACGCGCCGAAGGCTCCGTACATCACCGGCTGTCCGGCGGCAGCCGGGCAAGTGCCGTTCTGGTCGGCGCACTTGGTCCAGCCACCGGGTGGTCCCCCGGCCGGCGGCAGATAGCAGGACTTGGCCACGCCGTCGATGGGGTCGCCGAAGTGGGCGTTGGTGCAGGCGACGGAGCCGTTGGTGACCTGGTGGGCGAAGTTGCCGTTGGCGCCGTACGCCACGTCACGGTTGTAGCCGGGAACGGAGCAGTTGGCGCCCTCGGCGGCGCAGACGGTGTATCCGGGCGGGCCACCCGCGTCGGCGACGTAGCAGGACTTGACGAGATCCGACGCCGGGTCGCCGCCGAAGGCGGTGTTGGTGCACGCGGTGCTGTCGGTCACCGTCTTGTACCTGTACGTCCCGGCCCCGTAGGCCACCGAGCGGGTGCCGCTGAAGGAACACGTACCGCCCTCGCCCGCGCACCGGGTGAAGCCCGCGCGCAGGGCGCCGGTGCCCGGCTCGGCGGGTGGAGCGGGGTTGCCCAGTCCGGTGGCGGTCACGGTGTAGCCGCCCGGGGCGACACCGGTGAGGTAGACGTAGGTGTCGTCCTGGCTGCCGCCGGTGATGCCGGAGGTGGGCGTGAAGGTTCCGTTGCGCCAGACGACGCTGCCGTTCACGGACACCGTGACGTTGCCGCCGCCGAACTTCGGGACTCCGATACGGCCGTTGGTGCCGGACGGGCTGGTGAGGTGCGCCGAGTAGGTGCCGGCCGCGGGGTCGCGGGACCAGTTCGCGTTGACGGCACCCTGGGGCATGGTGATGCGGCCCTCTGCGCTGGTCAGATCTCCGGGGTGCGGGACGAAGCGGTACGCGCCGGTCGCCGACTCCGGTGCGGTGCCGAGCACGTCGAAGGTGAGCGTGGAGGTCGGCGCGCTGGACCAGCCGTGGGCCAGGCTCATGAACGAGCCGCCGTAGGCGAGGCCGCCGTCGGCCTTGATTCCCTCCCAGAAGGTGCTCTTGGTGCCGATGTCGCTGTTCAGCATGTGACCCCAGGTACGGCGGATCTGGTCCAGGGCGCCGTGGTCGTCGTTGGCGGTGAAGCGGGCGTTCAGCTCCATGCCGCCCACGAACGGCGAGACGTTGCCGCCCCACTCGGGAGTGGTCGGGCCGTAGGTGCCCCAGCGCGTGCCGAGCCCCGCGATGACGCTCTTCGACTTGGCCGCGGAGTCGGTGAGCCCGTACCAGACGGCGAGCGAGTTGCCGTCCTGCGGGTACAGGCCGCTGGTCGGGTTGTCCTTGTACATCCCCTTCGAGGCGTCCCACAGACGGGAGTTGGCCGCCGTCTTGAGGGCCGCCGCCCTGCTGTTCCAGCTCGCGGCGAGCGCGCTGTCGCCCTCGACCGTGGCCAGGGTGGCGCCGCCCCTGAGCGCGGCGTACAGCAGCGCGTTGGCGGAGATGTTCTCGCCGCCCTGGCCGGACCGGGCCCAGTCCTGTGTGCGGGTCACATTGAGCAGGTTGCTGCTGCCGATCTTGTTGATGATGAAGGCCATCCCACGCTTGTAGTCGGCCCATTGGGAGTCCAGCCACGCCCGGTCGGCCGTGTACGTGTAGTACGTCGACGTGCCCAGCAGCGTCCAGGTGTGGTAGGTGTCCGAGCCCTTGAGGTTGAACGGCGGCCCCGACCACGGGATTTCACCCTCGGCGGACTGCGCGTCGAACATCGTGGTGAGCGCGTTGCGGGTCGAGGTGAGGTCGCCCGAGTACGCGTACTGACTGGGTACGGCGATGCCCAGGTCGCCGGGCCACACCGTACGGTCGCGCTTGGCCCCGTCGACCAGGATGGAGTCACCCACCCCGATGGTGGCGCCGTTGTCCCACTCCGAGGCCGGCGGGGGCCAGGCGCGGCCCTGGTTCGAGGCGATCGTGTTGAGCTGCACGGTGTACGCCCCGGCGTACCAGATGCGGTTGAGCAGTTCGTCGTTGGAGTGGAAGTAGTTGGCGTAGTCGGCGGGGTTGCTCTTCCCCGGAGCCGCCGTGAAGTCGAGGCTCACGCCCTTGAGGTCCACCCAGCCCGAGGTGTCGAGGAAGACGGTCAGGTAGCGGAAGCCGCCCCGCTGCTTCGCGGTGGGCACCGTGTAGGTGCCGTTGGCGAAGGCCGTGGCGTAGAGGGCCCCGTCCTCGCCGTCGCGACCGCTGCTCCGGTCGCTGTTGTTGCCCACGTACAGGGACGACTCGCTGTACGCCAGACCGACCCGTTGGCTACCGCTGCTGGTACTGCCGAAAGACAACGTTGTCACACCGCCGACCTCTTTGCCGAAGTCGAGCGTGATGGCCGACTGCGAGCCGGAGATCCTCGTCGGCTGCCCGCTGAGGACGTTCTGCGGGTTGGCGACACTACCGGACGTCTTGTGGACGGCGGTCGGCTTGAGGGTGCGTGAGGTCGGCGAGTAGTTCAGGGGGTCAACGGCCGCTCTGGGCGCGACGGTTGGCTCTTTCGCCGTCGTCACGGACGCGGGAGCGGACGCGTCGGCGGACGGCGCGGGAGCCACGGTCAGCGCGGAGGCCACGACCATGGCGAGGCCGACCAGGCTTCCCGGAAAGGGCGTTCGGTGGAGCAGGAGACGGCGGCGCCGCATGAGTACCTCCCGGATCGGTGCGGAAACAAGTTGCCTGAATCGATTCAAATCGATCGCCCACGAAGGCCTGGGACTCATGGAACAGTGGGTCTGCGAGGCGCCTCGCCGAAGTTGCACCGATGATGGGCGCCCGGAAATGGGCTGTCAACCCATCGCGCCCCTCCTGAACTCCACTGAAAATGCTGCCCCTTTGAGTCATTGACAGGGACTCGCCAAAACGATTCACTGCCCCGGGACAGGTATGGACCAGTGCGCGATTCCCGGCTGGGGGGGCGAGGCCGACGGGTGAGCGAGGCGGTGGTTCGGGGCCTGTGGCGAAACGGGGCCGGCGGCGGTACGGGCCGGTGTGGGCCCGACCCGAGCGACCGGCGCACCCGGGCCGGCGCCGTGGGGCGTGTTTTGAAAGTGCTGTGTGCTTTCAGGTGCCGTTGCGTTGCCAGCGTCAGAACAGGCCGTAGGCCGTCTCCCATCCCACCCCGGTCTCAGCAGAGCTCGCCCGCCAGCAGCCCCATCGTGAACATGTCGTACCACTTGCCGTCACGGCGGAAGACCTGACGAAGGCGGCCTTCCTCAACGAAGCCGACCTTCTCGTAGACCCTGCGCGCGGCATGGTTCTCGGTAACCACGGTCAGCGTCACCTTGTGGAGGCGCATGTCCTCGAAGCCGTAGCGGCAGATCGTCCGCACCGCGTCGGTGGCGTATCCGCGGCCCCAGTACGCCTTCTCACCCAGGTAGATATCGAGCTTCGCGACGCCCTTCTCCGGGTCAGCGTCATGCAGCATGACCAGGCCGATGAGCTGGCCGTCGGCCAGCGCCTCAATGCCAAGGAGCAAGTCGCCATAGGCATTGCGGGGGCGCTCTTCCAGCCACTTGCGGACGCGCTCCACCGGCTGGGCATACGTGTCGTCCATCCACCGCATGACCTGAGGGTCGTGGTTCCAGCGCCACAGTGCGTCGGCGTCCGCGGGACCCATCGCCCGCAGTTTCACCAGTTCTCCAAGCGCCATGCTCGCCGACCCCTTGCGCGTCTCGTGATCATCTTACGAATCACGAAGTGGTATCACGGTCGGGATCGCGCACTCGATCGGTTTCGGCGGTGCCGAAACCGGGTCCAGAGCAAGTTCAGGAGGAAGCACCGGCTGTCAGTGGACCATCCCACGGCGTGGGCAGCTACCAGTTGCAGTTGAGGGAGGCCGAGGAGGTGGGACTTCGCGCACTGGCCGGACGTCAGCCGTGCGTGGCCGCGCACTGACTGCGCCACGGCCAGGAGGGACCGTCGCAGGACGTGCCGCCGCGTGCGAACCTGCGCCCAGGGTGGGTGCCGAACACCTGGGTAAACGGCGGCCTGGTTCCGTTGCGTGGCCGCGATCAGGCTGGCCGTAGGGCAGCCGCAAGGAGCTGCCGACCCGTCTCGGCCGGCGCGAACGCGCTCGACGCAATCCACAGGCCGACGGAACCACTCACCTGAGGAGCCGGCGATGAGCGACACCGCAACGCACACGGAAACGGGCACGGGAACGGGCACCGTGCGCTGGAACAGCAAGGCCTTCGACGAGATCGTCTCGAACGACGCGGGACGTCCCGTCCTGTTCACCAACGCCCGGGTCCTGACGATGGACCCGCTGATCGGGACCATGACCGGCGCCGACGTCCTGCTCGTGGGCGCCCTGCTCGTGGGCGTCGGCCCGGGCATCATCACGGCGGCACAGGACGACAACGCCATCGTCGTCGACTGCACGGGCATGACCGTCGTACCGGCGGTCGTGGACACGGTCGCCCTGGTCGGCGGACGCGGCCACCGCTCGGAGTACGTCGCGACGCTGACCCCGGGGAACGCCGGCGACCTGCTCGTCGTCCCCGACGAGTGCGCCGCCGACGTGGCGAGCGCACAGGCCACCCTCCTGACCCGCCCGAACCAGGTCCGCGCCCTGGTCGCGGCCGGCAGGCCCGTCCTGTGGGCCGGCACCGACGCCCCCGACCGCCCCACCGCGCCCGAGGCCGGTATCCCGGCCGCCGGGGACATGACCGGCAGCCCGCGCGTCGGCGTCTGGATCGACAAGAACGACTTCCTGCACCAGGAACTCACCACCGACGGCCGCTACGACGAGACGCGGGGCGGCCGCCCGCACGCCTACGAGGGCCGGTACTGGATCGACGGCGACCGCATCGACTACCTGGACGACCTCGGCTTCTGGGCCTTCGGCGAGTTCCAGGGCGAGGAGTTGCACCACGCGGGGTACGCCATGCGACTCGGCTGACGCCTTTGCCGGTACGGGCCCTGCCCGTACCGGCGTTGGCCTGTTCCGGCCTTGACCGGCCTTGCCCCGTACCGGCGTTGAACGAACCAGTGAGCTCCAGCCCCTCCGCCTGATGGCGAGCAGGGGCTGGAGCTCACTGGTTTGTCCGTGACGGAGGTACGTCGGGAGCGGATCCAAGCAGTACTCCGCCAGGTTTCACCGGTCGCGCCGACGGCCGGCCAAGGCAGGCAGGGAGAGCAGCGTGCCCACCACCAGCAGTACCGCGACGGCGCGGAGGATGCCGCCGAAGCCCTGCCCGGAAAGGGCACCGGCCAATTGGGGGCCCAGGCTGGCGCCGAGGAACATGCTGCAGGCGTAGAGGGCGACGCCCGCGCCCCGGGCGTGGGACGCCATGGTGTGCACGATCTCGACGACGGCGGGAGCGGCCGTCGCCACCGCTGCCACGAACACGAGCAACACCAGCGCGAGGACGCGGACATCGCCGCCCAGCGCGGAGCCCGCCGCGACCGCTCCGGCTGCCACGGACATCGCCAGTACGACGCGTACCGGCGCTGCCAGGCGATGCAGGGCGGACGTGAGGAGCGGTACGGCGACGAGGGCGGGCAGGGCGCTGGCCCGTAGGGCGAGCAGGGCGGCGTTGTCGCCTGCCACGCCAGGAGGTCCGGCGACCACGACCGCCGTGTAGACGGCCACGAAGGAAGCCATGACCGTGGCCGTGGCGAGGTACAGGGCGACGAGGCGCGGCTTGCGCAGGAGACGCGGTACGGCGACGAATGCCTGGAGCAGACTGGGGCCTGAGCCCTGTGCCGCCGTGGGGCGCAGGATGTGCCGGACCGGCCAAAGACTCAGTGCCATGAGGGCGGCGCTGAGGACGAAGACCGTCCGCCAGCCGAGTCCGGCCGCGACGATCTGAGCACCGATCTGCATGAGCACAGCGGACGCCAGCATCCCGCTCGTGACACAGGTGAGGGCGATGCCTCGGCGGTGGGGCGCGAGGTGGCCGGCGATGTACGAGAACGCCGAGGGCGCGAACGTCGCCGCGGTGAGCCCCTGCGCGATGCGCAGTACGACGGCCCAGGTGAGGCTGGGAGCGGCGCTCACCGCCAGTGTGGTGGCGGTGGCCCCCACCAGTCCGCCCGTGATCACCGTCCGAGGGCCGTAGCGGTCGGACAGCGGTCCGGCGATCAGGAACCCCGCCGCGTAGGCGAACCCGAACGCGGTCGCCGTCCACGTCGTCTGCTTCGGGGTGGTGGCGAAGGAGTCGGCCATGGGGGTCAGCATGGCCAGGACGGTGTACATCTGGCCCACGACGAGGACACCGAGTGCGGTCAGCAGGGCCACGGTAGGGGCCGTGGAGGCCGTACGGCTCCCGGTCGGCGGGGGTGGGTCTGCCGCGAGCCGGTCCACTGCGAGCCAGTCCGATGCTTCGGGTGACGCGGATCCGTCTGCCGCGGTGGGCGACGGCGATCGGCGGAGGATGTTGAGGCGGGACATGGGGACTCCGTTGTGCGCGCACGTCAGTGGCGCTGGATTATGAATGTTGGTGCTGATGCTGGTACTGGCGCTCGTGCTGAGTTGAGTTGCCGGGCCTTGTCTGACGGGGGCGTTCCTCGGCTCGGCCGAGCCGAGGAACGCCCCCGAACTCCGGTCAGCTCGCCGGTGTGTTGAGCACGTACGTGCGCGATGCGCTGACCTCGCTCCGCAGGGCCGCGAGGTCCACGTCGAGGACCTGGCCGTTCCACTTGCGGGGTTGGCCGCCCACCAGGACGCCTGTGATGTTGCGGGCGTCGGAGCCCAACACCAGTGTGCCGATGGGGTCGTTGAGGGGCATGTTGTTGAGGTCCTCGGCCTGGACGACCAGCAGGTCGGCCTTCTTGCCGGGAGTGAGCGAGCCGGTGACGTCGCCGAGGCCGTTGGTCCGCGCGCCCTGGAGGGTGGCGAAGTCCAGGACGTCGTGCGTGGTGATGCGGGAGAGGTCGCCGCCGGTTCCGTAGGCGGCGTTGACCGCGCGCATCCGCTGGATCGCGAGCAGGGCCCGCATCTGGGTGAACATGTCGCTGGCGAGGGCGACTTCGACGTCGATGCTCAGGCCGGGACGGATGCCGACGGCGAGCGCCTCGTCCACGGCGGGGATGGCCGTCTCCAGTCCGATCTGCGCGTCCGAGGTGGGCGCGAGGGCGACCGTCGTGCCGGACTCCCCCATCGCCTTCCAGGCTTCGGAGGTCAGACCGGTGGCATGGATCAGGGTGACATCGGGGCCGAGGATGCCCTGCTCGGCCCAGGACAGCACGGCCTCCGAGGAGGACGTACCGAAGACGGCGTCGACGCTGACGCCGATGCCCAAGTCGGCTGCGGTACGGGCGAGTTCGGGACCGTACGCGAGGACGGGGCCGGCGATCTCGTCGGTGGCCAGGGTCGCCATGCGGAGCGTGAGCAGCTGGTCGTCGCTGCTGAAGTACTGGTCCTTGAGGCGGGTCAGGTCGGCCGGCCACTGGCGGTCCCACTCCCCGAAGTGCGGCCCCATCGAGGCGTGCACCCCGCGGATTCCGGTGTCCCGCAGCGCTTCGATCGCCGCGTCGGAGTGTTCACGGGTACGGGAGTTGTGGGAGAAGTCGAGCATGGTGGTGATGCCGCTGTCGATCGCGGTCAGCGCCGCCAGCCTGGTGCCGACGTACATGTCCTGCGGGCGGTAGACCGTGGCGTATCCGGCGAGTGTGGACATCACGTAGCCGCCGAGGTCGTCGACGTCCGGCATGATCCGGCGCAGCTGGGCCTCCCAGGCGTGCCGGTGGGTGTCGACGAAACCGGGGGCCAGGATCGTGCCGGACGCGTCGACGACCACGGCACCGTCCGCGGTCAGGTTCTGCCCGATCGCCGCGATGGCGTCGCCCTCGACGAGCAGGTCGCTGTCGTGCAGGATGCCCAGTTCCGGGTCCATCGTGACGATGGTGGCGCCGGTGAACAGGATGCGCCGACGCGGGTCGGCGGACTGGCGTCGCAGTTGTTCGAGAAGGCTGGCGCTGGTGGTGTCGTCGGTGCTCATGGCGGGCCCCTTTCGGGTGGCTCTTCGCAGGCGCCGCGGAAGGCGCCGAGTCTGGGCCGAGTGGCCCCTATGGGCCAAGACTCGATCCGCGCCCGCACGGCAACCAGGCCGCCGTTTCCCTAGGTGCGACGCACCCAGGACAGCCCGCGGCGGCAGGGGCTCCGCCGTCGAGGGGTGGCGATCGACCGACGGACTACGCCTGAGGAACCCGCCTCGGCGCACCCCGAGACCGGACACACGCCACGGCGCCTCAGCCCTCCGTAAGCGAGAGCCTCAGCCTCCGTAGGCGAGAGCCTCAGCCCTCCGAGGCGAGCCGGTCCAGCCACTCCCTCAGCAAATGCTGCTCCGCGCCGCTGAGGGTCGTCTGTTCGGGCAGCGTGGCGCGCAGGGCGCGGGCGGCACCGGCCGGGCCCGCGTCCTGCACGGCCGGCTCCTCGTTGGTCACGGCGGCGACCATGGACTCCCGAAGAATGGTCAACAGGGCCGGGTTGCGCCGGTCTTCGGGCAGGGACAGCCAAGTGAGCACAGCGCCGCGTGCCGTGGCGTGGATGAGCGTGGCCGCGAGTTCCTCGTCGACGCGGAGCCGGCCACCGGCGGCCAGACGGCGGATACGACCCATCAGGATCTCCATGCCGGCCTTGAAGGCGGGCGAGGCAACTCTGGTGGGCTCGCTGTACATCAACGTGTAGAGCGCGGGATTGGCCAGACCGAACTCGACCGCCAGGTCCCAGCCGGCTCGCAGGTCCTCGATGAGGTCCTGCGGGTCCGGGTCTACGTGCTTGGCCGCGAGAAACGTGGCGAAGCCGTGTTCGGCCACCGCTTCGAGCAGCCCGTCCTTGTCCCCGAACAGCCGGTAGATGGCGGGTGGTTGCAACCCTGCCGCGACCGCGACCGCGCGGGTGGTGACGGCATCGCGGCCCTCGCGCGCCAGCAGGTCGGCGGCGGCCTCGATGACGCGTTGCCGGGTCCGCTCACGGCCGACGACTGCGGAATCGGAGCCGGAATCGGAGCTGGAGTCGGGACCGGAACCGGAAGCGGAGCCGGAAGCGACGGCGGCAGCACCGTCCCTGGCGCGCGAACGTGGTGGCATATATCAACGATACCGCACACGCGTTTCCGTCGTTAATATCAGTGATACGCTCCTTCTGTTTCCACTGGAACCAGACCCCTGGAGCGCAACATGATCATCGTGACCGGAGCCACCGGACAGCTCGGACGCCAGATCGTCGAACGACTGCTGACCCGCGTGCCCGCGGACCAGGTCGGCGTCAGCGTCCGCGACCCACAGAAGGCGCAAGTCTTCGCCGACCAGGGGATACGGGTGCGACAAGGCAGCTTCACGGACGCCGCGAGCCTCGCCCACGCCTTCGAGGGCGCCTCCCAAGTGCTCGTCGTCTCCGTCGACAAGATGGGCGAAGAGGCCGTGCGGCAGCACCGCGCCGCGATCGACGGTGCCGTCGCGGCCGGCGCCCGCCGCATCCTCTACACCAGCCACATGGGCGCCGGTGCCTCGTCGCGTTTCCAGCCCTGCCGCGACCACGCCGCCACCGAGGACGCGCTGCGCGCCTCCGGCGTACCGTTCACGTCACTGCGCAACGGCTTCTACGCCGCCAGCGCGGTGCAGTTCCTCGGCCACGCCATGGGGTCCGGCGAGGTCGCGCTCCCCGCGGACGGACCCGTCAGCTGGACCGCCCACGCCGACCTCGCCGAGGCGGCAGCCGTCATCCTGGCCGACGAAGGCCGCTTCGACGGCCCGACACCCCCGCTCACCGCCGCACAGGCGCTGACCTTCGACGACATCGCGCGCATCGCCACCGCCGTCACCGGCCGCACCATCACAAGGAGCACCGCACCCGACGACCGGTTCCAGCAGCAGTTGGTGGGCCGCGGCGTCCCCTCCGAGGCCGCGGACCAGCTGCTCGGCATCTTCGCAGCGAGCCGCGCCGGCGAATTCGCCGCCGTCGACCCGACGTTGACCACCCTGCTCGGCCGCGAACCCATCACCCTGAGCACGGTCCTGCGCAAGGAACTCTCCGACAACGACGGGCACTGACCGACCGGCTGCACGGACCGGCACCCGCGGAGGCGAAGGCCAAAACGGAAGCCAAGACGAAGCCCAAGGCGAAGGCCAAGTCTCACCGCTGAGCGGGCGGCACCGGAAAGAGCAGGCAGCTGCTGGTGGCATGGGCGAGCAGACGGTCCTTCACGTCGACCAACTGCGCCTGGGCGAGGGCGGTTTGACGGCCCTGGTTGACCACCGTACCGATGGCTCGCACCCTGCCCGTGTCCACGGTGATCCGCCGCAGGAACTTCACCGTCAGGTCGAGCGAGGTGTACGCCATGCCCTGCGGGAGGGTGGACTGGACGGCGCAACCCGCCGCCGAGTCGAGCAGGGTGGCGAAGATTCCGCCGTGCACGCTGCCGATCGGGTTGTAGTGCTCCTCCCCCGGCATCAGAGAGAACACCGCCCTGCCGGGCTCCACCTCGTCCAGGGCGAAGTCCATGCTGGCACCGATGGGTGGCGGTGGCAGTCGCCCGGCCTGCACCTCGCGCAAGAAGTCGATACCGGCCATGCGCCCGGCGGCCTCCGCCAGGATCGCGGGGTCCTCCCACTGATACGTACGCGTTCGTCCCACGATCCAACGCCTTCCCGTCTGACTTTTGCAAAAGAAGCTAGCTTCCGGCTCACCTGACTGTCAATGACGAAGCCAGGCCTCTACGATGGCGGAATGGAGTGGCTTGAGGCGAGCACGGAGAACTGCCCCGTCCAGCGGACGCTCGACGTGGTCGGGGAGAAATGGACGCTGCTGATCCTGCGTGACGCCGTCAACGGAGTCCGCCGCTTCGACGACTTCCACCGCCACATCGGCCTGTCGGAGGCTGTCCTCAGCGACCGCCTCCGAAAGCTGGTCTCGGCCGACATCCTCAAGACCGTCCCCTACCAGGAGGCGGGCAGCCGCTCCCGCAACGAGTACCGCCTGACCCGCAAGGGCTGGGACCTGTGGCCCGTCCTGATGGCGCTGAGCCAGTGGGGCGAGACGTACGCCCTCGGCGCCGAGGGCCCGGTACTGGACGTCCGTCACACCGACTGCGACGCGCCGGTCCGCGTCGTCGTGGAGTGCTCCGCGGAGCACTCCACGCTCACCCCCAGGGAGGTCACCGCCCGACTGGGATCCGGCGCCCGCCCTCGATCGTGAACCCCCACTCTCGATCGTGAACCCCCGGTCCGAGCCTCGCGGGCCCGCTCAAGATGGCTTCCGAGAGGCTCGGGATGGTTTCCGGGAGGCCCGGGCTCAGCGGCGCAGGGCCGTCTCCCGCTCCATGTGTGACAGCTTCTCGGGATTGCGTACGGCATAGAGGCCGGTGATCAGGCCGTCGTCGATGCGCACCGCCACGACGGTGTCGAGCTCGCCGTCGAGCCGGACGATCAGCGCCGGGTGGCCATTGACCTGCGCGGGCCGCATCGACACCGCGTCGGCGACCCTGCCGAGCCCCCCGACCAGCAGGCGGGCCACCTTGTCGGCCCCGACGATGGGACGCAGCACGGCCTGCTTGACTCCGCCGCCGTCACCGAGCAGGACGACATCCGGCGCGAGGGTGTCGAGCAGGCTCTGCAGATCGCCCGTGTTCACTGCCCGTTGGAACGCTTCGAGCGCGTCGCGGGTCTCGGCCTGGGAAACGACCCCGCGCGGCCGACGCGCCGCGACGTGCGCCCGTGCCCGGTGCGCGATCTGGCGGACGGCGGCCGGGTTCTTGTCGACGGCCTCGGCGATCTCGTCGTACCCGAGGTCGAACACCTCGCGCAGCACGAACACCGCCCGCTCGGTCGGCTGCAGCGTCTCAAGCACCAGCAGCATCGCCATCGAGACACTGTCGGCCAGCTCGACGTCCTCGGCCACGTCGGGCGTAGTGAGCAGCGGTTCGGGCAGCCAGGATCCGACGTAGGACTCCTTGCGGCGGCCGAGCGTACGGAGCCGGCTCAGCGCCTGGCGCGTGGTGATCCGGACCAGGTACGCGCGGTGGTCCCGCACGGTGCCGAGGTCGACGCCCGCCCAGCGCAGCCAGGTCTCCTGGAGGACGTCCTCGGCGTCGGCGGCCGAGCCGAGCATCTCGTAGGCGACGGTGAACAGCAGGTTCCGATGGGCGACGAACGCCTCGGTGGCGGGGTCCGTGCGTCCGCCGTCGGCGAGTTGCCCGGCCGTGCCCTCTGCGCGCTCACCGTGCTCGCTCATCACCGGCTGCTCCTGCCTGTTCGCTGTCGACGGTCTCACGCGCACAAGACGCCGGTCGCCGCCGCTCTGTGACATCCATGAGCGGTGGCGCACGTCACACGACCGCCCCGTCACAGGGAGCGAGGCGCCGGCGTCTCGTGTTCGGCCAGTGCAACACCACGAGTCCAGTGCGACACCACGAGTGAGGACGAAGCCATGGACGCCCGATTCAACCTGTTCGACAACGAGATCGCCGGCAGGTTCGCCAAGCGGTTCGCAGGCGCAGGCCTGGTGATCCAGCAGTCGCCGCTGCCCAAGTCCACGCAGGAGCTGGTGTCGCTGCGCGCCAGCCAGATCAACGGCTGCGGCTGGTGCATCGACATGCACACCAAGGAGGCCGCGGCCGCCGGCGAGACCGCGGTCCGGCTCAACCTGGTCGCCGCCTGGCGCGAGTCCACCGTGTTCACCGAGCCCGAGCGGGCCGCGCTGGCACTCGCCGAAGAGGGCACCCGGCTCGCCGACGCCCACGAAGGCGTGTCCGACGAGACCTGGGCCCAGGCACGCAAGCACTACGACGACGACCAGATCGCCGCACTGGTCTGCCTGGTCGCCCTGATCAACGCGGCCAACCGGCTCGCCGTGATCGTGCACCAGCGGGGCGGCTCCTACGAGCCCGGCATGTTCGCCGCCGCGTTCGACTGACCGACAGCCGCAGCCGGGGTGCCTCCTGCCGGCCCGCCCGCCGACCGTAGTATTACGTACGTCAGCTCATGACCTAGGCTTGGGTGCGGGGCAACGGTCTCACGGAGCGAACGGAGGAAGCTCGTGGTGCGCTACGCCAAGGAGCACAAGCAGGTGACGCGGCAGCGCATCATCGAGAAGGCCGGCCATCGGTTCAAGCAGGACGGCATCGACGGCTCGGGCATCTCCACACTGATGTCGGACGCCGGGCTCACCAACGGAGCCTTCTACGCCCACTTCGCGTCCAAGGACGACCTCGTCGCCCATGTCGTGGCCGAGGAACTGCGCACGCAGGTCGCGAGATACGGCACGCTGCGGCCCGGCCGTCCGGGGCTCGAGGACTTCGTTCGCGAATACCTCTCGCCCGAGCACCGGGACCACCCCGGCCTCGGGTGCCCCTCCGCCGCCCTGCTCGACGAGATCGGCCGCTGCGGGGACGAGACCAAGCAGGCCTACACCGACGGCGCGCGGGACATCGTGGAGGAGATGGCCGCCCGTCTGGCACCCGAGGATCCGCGGTCCGCCCGCGGCAGGGCCATCGGGCTCTTCACCATGGTGGTGGGGACGTTGCAGCTGTCCCGCGCCCTGTCCGACCGGAAGTTCTCCGACGAGGTCCTTGAGCAGGGAATCGAGAACGCCCTCGCGTTCATGCGCTGAGGGAGGGCGCGCGGCCGCACTCGGCGCCTGCCGGCCACTACCGTTGGAGGAACTCGACAGCCGTGGCCACGAACTCCCGGTGAAACTGGAAGATGCCGCCGTGGCCGGCGTCGGGGTAGATCACCAGCTCGCCGTCCGGCACCCGCCGCGCCAGGTCGTACGAGTTCTGCGACGGAACCATCCTGTCGCTCTCACCGTTCGCGACGAGCACGGGCTGCCGGATGACGGAGAGATCCTGGGGCCGCTCCAGCCCCCAGCGGTGAATGGCCTTGAGCTGGTTGCTGTACGAAATCGGGGAGATCGCCTTGTCCCGGTCCTGGGTGCGCTCCTTGAGGCGGGCCAGGAACTCCTTCCCGGCCCGGCGCCCGCCCGCGGTGCGTGTGAAGAAGAGAAACTGCTTCGGATCCTGAAGGGTGAACAGCCCTCGGACGGTGTCGAGATGGGACAGCCGGGTCACGTTCTTGATGCCCTCGCCGCCGGCGGGACCGGTACCCGTGAGGATGAGTTTGCGGACGAGATCCGGATCGGTCTGCGCGATCACCTGGGCGATCATGCCGCCCATCGAGAAGCCATGCAGGTCGACGTGGTCGAACCCGAGCGCCCGAATGAAGGTGACGGCGTCCTTCGCCATCGCCTGGATGGTGCGGGGTGTCGAACCGGTGGATGCGCCGACACCTCTGTTGTCGAACGTGACGACCCTCCGCTCGGCCGCGATGCCGTCGACGACCCGGGGGTCCCAGTTGTCGAGGACCGCGGCGAGGTGGGTGAGAAAGACAACCGGGACACCGGACCGGGGACCGAGCTCGCGATAGGCGAAGGTCACTCCCCCGGCGGTGATGGTGCGGGTCGGTGCGTTCTTGTACGACGTCACCTCATGGCCTCGTACATCCTGTGAGTCGTTCATGGTCCTGCCCTTCGGTGTGGGGGTTTCTGTGAGCGCGCGCCGGCCTCTCCCTGCCGGAATCGCGAACCGGCCCTGGTGTCAGCCGGCCAGCTTGTTGAACTTGCGGATCTGCTTGTCGAAAGCCCGGGCGGGAACGATGCGGCGCAGCACGCTGAGGCGTCCGGCCAGCGGGCCGGCGGTGTAGCGCAGCTTCGGCGTCGGATCGGTGGCGGCCGCGACGATCGCCTTGGCGACGACGGCGGGGGCATCGCCGCCCCTGACCGCCTCCGCGACCAGCCGTTCTGCGATACGCCGCTGCTCCGCGTAGACCGCCAGCGGCGTATCGGGCTGCACGATGTTCCCTTCGAACGCGGTGCTGGTCGCGCCGGGCTCGACCAGCAGGATCCGGACGCCGTGCTCGCGGACCTCGTGGTCCAGGGATTCGGAGTAACCCTCGACCGCGTGCTTGGACGCGACGTACACGGCCATGTAGGGCTGGGGGATGAAACCGTAGATCGACGACGTGTTGATGACGCGTCCGCGGCCCTGGGCGCGCATGTGCGGCAGGACGGCCTTCGTCATGCGGATGAGGCCGAACACGTTGATGTCGAAGACGCGCTGGTCCTGCGCCAGGGAGCTTTCCTCGGCGGCGCCTGTCGAGCCGATGCCGGCGTTGTTGACCAGGACGTCGATCCGGCCGAACCGGTCGGTGACCTGCCGGACCAGGGCGGTGACGGACGCGTCACCGGTCACGTCGAGGTCGAGGAAGGTGACGCCGTCGAGCGGGGTGACCTCCGAGGTCTTCCGGCCGGTTCCGACCACCTCGAAGCCCGCTTCGACGAGCGCGAGAGCGGCTGCTCTTCCGATGCCGGAGGACGCACCCGTCACGAGTGCCACCGGCCGTGATGTCGTCATGAGGAGTCCTTGAGGAATTGATGATGCTCATGCGCTCTACAGGGATTCGGGACGCCGGCGGTGCGCCACGGCAGTCCCGGGAGCAGCGAGTCCGCACCAGCGAGTCCATTTGCGGACTACCGACCCGCAGCATAGCATTATGACCGTAATTTAATAAACCACGGCAACCCTGTCCACCTGCGGACGGGACAAGGAGACGACGATGAGGGCCTTCACGGTGGAGCGCTACGGCAGCAAGGACGGAGTGCGTGTCGGCGACGTGCCGGAGCCGGACGTGGGCGCGGACGACGTGCTGGTCCGGATCGTGGCCGCGAGCGTCAACCCGCTCGACCGCATGATCCGGGACGGCGAGATGAAGACGATCCTGCCGTACAAGGTCCCGTTCGTCCTGGGCAACGACCTGGCCGGAGTCGTGGTCGAGGTGGGCGCGGCCGTCACGCGGTTCGCGGTGGGCGACGAGGTCTTCGCGCGGCCCGACAAGAACCGGATCGGTACGTTCGCCGAACGCATCGCGGTGCACCAGGACGACGTGGCGGTCAAGCCCACCACGCTGACCATGGAGGAGGCGGCGTCCCTTCCCCTGGTCGCCCTGACCTCATGGCAGGCGCTGGTCGAGCGGGCGCACGTTCAGCCGGGCCAGAAGGTCCTCGTCCACGCGGGTTCGGGCGGCCTCGGCACCATCGCCGTCCAGCTGGCCAAGCAGTTGGGCGCGTACGTGGCCACCACCACGAGCACGGCCAACGTGGACCTGGTGAAGCGGCTGGGCGCGGACGTCGTCGTCGACTACAAGAAGCAGGCGTTCGAGACGGTGCTGCGCGACTACGACGTCGTCCTCGACTCGCTCGGCGGCGAGACCCTCAAGAAGTCCCTGGACGTGCTCAGGCCCGGTGGAAAGGTCATCAGCGTCGCGGGCCCTCCGGACGCCGCTTTCGGCAGAGAGCTGGGAGCGAACCCGGTCGTCCGGCTGGCGATGTCCGCACTGAGTCTCCGGACCCGACGAGCCGCCCGGCGCCGCGGCGTGACGTACTCGTTCCTGTTCATGAGGGCCAGCGGCGACCAACTGCGCGAACTCACCCCTCTCATCGAGGCGGGCAGGATCCGCCCCGTCGTCGACACCGTGTTCCCGTTCGAGTCCGCCCGAGAAGCACTGGAGTACGTCGAAGCCGGGCGTGCGAAGGCCGGCAAAGTCGTCGTCAGGATGACGTGAGGGCCATGGGCATGACTCTGTGGGCACCACCACGAGACCGGGTGGTGCCCACAGCGTCATGCCCGGCGCAGGTGACTCAGGACGACGGCACGGGCTTCGTGGCGAAGTACGGCTTGCAGACTCCGCCGACCCAGTCGGTGGCGATCTCCAGCAGGCTGTTGCCGTCCGTCGACGGCAGCAGGGCGGAGCTGTAGTTGGGGCAGTAGTCGACGACCGTCGAGTCGACGGTGACGGGCGCCGGGATCTCCCGCCAAGTTCCGCTGCCGCCCGCGCTGTTGACCCAGACTGTCCGTCCGCTGCCGGCGGCCCGGGTGCCGTCCTTGTTGTAGAGAACCTGGCCGATGAGGAAGAGCCGGCCCAGCGGATTGCCCGCCTCTGGAGCCCAGGCGACGGTCGGGGCGTGCTTGAAGTACTTGCCGTCGGCCGTCTCGGGCCGGTGGCCGAGGAACGGACCGCTCGACCAGTCCCAGCCGTCGGCCGAGGTCCGGTAGTGCACGACGCACTGGTACTGCCCGGGGGCGGCGCAGATCTCGTACGACATGAAGTAGGTGCCGTTGCCGAGCTTGCGGACGACTGCCATGCCCGGGCGGTCGGTGGCGAGCGGGCTGATGACGGTGGCGCGATGTCCGGTCCAGGTCACGCCGTTCGAGGTGCGGGCGGCCATGAGCTTCTGGCTGTGTGCGGAGTCGGTCTCGTCCGAGTAGTGGGCGACCAGTCGGCCGGTGGCGTCGACGGAGAACTCGGGCTCCCACAGGCCTCCGGTGCTGCCCGCGGTCGCGATGGTGGACAGGTAACTCCAGGTGCGTCCCACGTCGTTGCTCTTGAAGACGCGCAGGGCCATGCGGCGGTTCGTCTCGTCCTGGCCGACCGAGGCCGACCACAGCAGCGTGCCGGCGGGCAACTCGCCGACTCTCTGCGGGAGTTCGAAGAGAGTGGAGCAGCACAGTCCCTGCCCACCGGCCGCCTCCGGGTCGGTGACGGTGCCGACCTGACGGAAGGACGCGCCGGAGTCGGTGCTCTCGTAGACGGCCCCGAGTCCGTTGTTGCCGGAGAAGGTGACCACCGACGACAGGACGCGGCCGTTGGCGCCCGCGTTGTGCGCGAGGCGGACGGCCCGGGGGTACAGGCCGGTGTCGTTGCGCAGTGCGGTGCCGGTCGCGGCGTCCGCGGTTCCGGACTGGGCGGTGAGCAGAGCGGCCAGGAGGGCGATCAACCCGGTGACAAGGGCAGCCAGTTGGAGCGGATGAAACGGCGTACGGGGTCTTGCCGACATCAGATTCTCCCATCGGGGTGCGGGCTGGATCTGTTCGGACGGTGACGTCCGGCGTGACATCACTCGGCAGGGGCCAGGCGGATGACGTTCCAGGACACCGGAGCCAGCTCCGCCTCAAGAGCCCCGTCGGCGGTGACCTGGGCTCCGCCCCCGCTGCGCGGCGTCACGCGCTCCGGCTCGGCCTGGGTGTTGACGGCGTCCGGGTCCCGGGCGGCGAGTACGAGGTGCTCCAGCACCCGGTATCCCGACAGTGCGCCGCGCAACTCGGCCCGCAGGCGCAGGGGTTGCTCCTGGCCACGGTTGACGGCGAGGACCGTGAGCGCGCCGCTCTCCTCCTCGTACGTCACCACCGTGTCGAGCGCCGATACGTCTCCGTGCCGCGCCGTGTCGATGCGGGACCCGGTGATCTCGGTACGCAGCACCTTCCCGGTGGCGAACCGGGCCGCCTGGGCGAACGGGTGGAAGGTGGTCTGCCGCCAGCTGGCACCTCCCGGTTCGCTGCGGATCGGGGCGATGACGTTGACCAGCTGGGCGAGACACGCGATGGCGACCCGGTCCGCGTTGCGCAGGAGCGTGATGAGCAGCGAGCCGACGACGACGGCGTCGGTCACGCTGTACGTGTCCTCGATCAGGCGGGGTGTCTCGGCGGTCTCCAGGTTGCGTTCCCCGACAAAGCGGGCGGCGTACCAGACGTTCCACTCGTCGAACGAGAGCCTGATGTGCTTCTTGGCGCGGCGCGCGGCCCGTACGTGGTCGGCGGTGGCGACCACGTCGCGGATGTACTGGTCCATGTGCGCCCCGGACGCCAGGAAGCTGGCACGGTCGCCGTCGAACTCCTCGTAATAGGCGTGCAGGGAGAGGTAGTCGACCTCGTCGTACGTCTGCTCCAGGACCTCGCGCTCCCAGGTGCCGAAGGTCGGCATGGCCGCGTTGGAGCTGCCGCAGGCGACCAGTTCGATGGACGGGTCGACCTGGCGCATCGCCTTGCCGGTCTCGGCCGCGAGCCGTCCGTACTCGGTGGCCGTCTTGTGGCCGGTCTGCCAGGGGCCGTCCATCTCGTTGCCCAGGCACCACAGTTTGACGTCGTGGGGTTCGGGGACGCCGTGCTTGATCCGCAGATCGGACCAGGCGGTGCCGCCGGGCTGGTTGCAGTACTCCACCAGGGCGCGGGCCGCGTCGATTCCGCGGGTGCCGAGGTTGACCGCCATCATCGGGTCGAGACCGAGCTGCCGGGCCCAGGTGAGGAACTCGTTGGTGCCCACCTGGTTGGTCTCGATGGAGCGCCATGCCAGGTCGAGCCGGCGCGGCCGCTCGGAGGCGGGGCCGACCCCGTCCTCCCAGTGGTAGCCGGAGACGAAGTTGCCTCCGGGGTAGCGGACCAGGCCGGTGCCGAGTTCTCGTACGAGGTCCGCGACGTCGGTCCGGAATCCGGCGGCGTCCGCCGAGGGATGGCCGGGCTCGTGGATACCGGTGTAGACGCAGCGGCCCATGTGCTCGACGAACGTTCCGTACAGGCGCGGGTCCACCTCCCCGATGGTGAACTCGGGGTCGACGGTGAACCGTGCGGTGTGCGGCATGCTGGAGCCTTTCTCGGTATGGCGAAGGGTGTGAACTGGCAGCCGGGGATGGTTACTTGAGACCGGTTCCGGCGATGCCCTCGACGATGCGGCGCTGGAACAGCAGGAACACGGCGAGGAGCGGGACGGCGCCGAGTACGGCGGAGGCCATCAACTGGGCGTAGGGCACGCCGAAGACGTCCTGGACCGAGGTCAGTCCGACCGGGAGGGTCATCATTTCCGGGTCGGTGACGACCAGGAGGGGCCACAGGAAGTTGTTCCAGACCCCGACGAACACGAAGATCGTCACCGCGGAGATCACCGGACGCGAGATGGGCATGACGATCTGCCGGTACGTACGCAGCCAGCCCGCGCCGTCCGCGCGTGCCGCGTCGATCAGCTCCCTGGGGATGCCGTCGAAGAACTGCTTGAAGACGAACACGGCGACGACGTTGGGGACTTGGGGCAGCACGACTCCCCAGTAGGTGTTGAGCAGGAGGCCCACCGACTGGAGCGCCAGGAACTGGGGGATCATGAGGACCTGCCCCGGAATCATGATCCCGGCGAGGAGCACCACGAACGCGGCACGGCGCGTCCTGAAGCGGGTCTGGGAGAGGGCGAAGGCGGCGAGCGACGCGGCGACCACGGTGAGCGCGGTGGTGAGGATCGACGTGATGAAGCTGTTCGCGTACCAGTAGGGCAGCTTCCCCGCGTCGAAGATGTCGCCGTACGCCGAGAGGGTGGGGTGTGCGGTGAACCAGTTGGTCGGGTCGGTGACGACTTCCTGCGCGGGCCGTACGGAGGTGGCGAGTGCCCAGGCCAGGGGCACCAGCCACAGCAGCGCGAAGGCGATGAGGGCGCCGAGGGCCACCCGGTTGAACAGGCGCTCGGCGTCATACCTGCGAGGAGGCCCGGCTGTGGTCGTCCTCTGCTCGGTCACGGGCGGTGTGGCGACGGCGGTCATGATCAGCGCTCCTTCTCGGCGCGGCGGACGAGTGCGAACCAGACGAGCGAGACCAGCAGGATCACCACGAAGAGCAGCAGCGAGACGGTCGACGCGTAGCCGACGCGGCCCTCGACGAAGCCCGTGTCGTAGATGAGTTGGAGGGAGGGGCGGGTGCTCCCGTCGGGACCGCCCATGGTCAGCATGTAGATCTGGTCGAAGACCTTCAGGGAGGCGACCGCCTGGAGGACCGTCACGAGGGTCGTGGTGCGGCCGAGCATCGGCACGATGACATGACGGATGCGCTGCCAGGGTCCGGCCCCGTCGATGGCCGCGGCCTCGTGCACGGAACGCGGGATGTCCTGCAGACCGGCCAGGTACAGAACGAAGTTGAACCCGATCGTCCACCACACGGTGGCGGCGGCGATGGAGATCATCGCCCAGTCCGGATCGCCCAGCCAGGACGGCGGGGTGTCCACGCCGATCCACTTCGCGGCCTGCTGGGCGAGGCCCACCTGATCGGCGTAGATGAACGTGAAGATCAGCGAGATGACCGCCGAGGGCAGCACGAACGGCGCGAAGAAGGCGAAGCGGAAGAACCAGCGTCCGCGTACGAAGCGGTCGGCGAGAATCGCGAGCACCAGGCTGAGCAGCACGAGCGGAACGGTGGTCAGCACGGTGAACCACAGCGTGTTCTTCAGCGTGCGCCAGAACTCGTCGTCGCCCAGCACGGCCGTGTAGTTGGACAGCCCGGCGAAGTCGCCGAGGCCCTTCTTGAGCAGGCTGGCGTCGAAGAAGCCGGCCACGACCGTATAGATCAGCGGTCCCACCAGAAAGACCAGGTAGAACAGGGCGAAGGGCAACAGCATCCCCGGACCGGCCCAGCGGTCACCTCTGCCGGGGGCCTTGGTCGGTGCGGTTGTCGTGGCCATGGGACGGCCCTTTCAGTCAGGACATGCGGAATCTCAGACGTGCGGGGCCCGATGCGGGCCGTGACAGCGGCAGTCGGCGGCCGGGCAGGGCGGCCTGCAGCGGCGCGGAGTACGGGGACGCGGCTTACAGGGGCGCGGGCCTGCTTGCGAGTTCGCGCAGCTCGCGGCGCATACGTGCGGCTCCGGCGGTGGGGCTGGTGGCACCGGTGAACACGGACGTCACGGCGTTGCCGACGACGACCTGCAACGTGCTGCCCGCGCCGCTGTACCAGGCGGCAGGGTCGTAGGCCGCGCCGTCGGCGGCAGCGGCGTAGTGGGACTGCGGTGCGAGGTCCCGGTAAGCGGGTGACTGCTGGGTGGGCAGCCACGCGGGGACGTGTCCGCCCTCCGCCCACAGCTTGCTGGAGTTGAGCAGGGCGGCGACGAACCCCAGGGAGAGATCCAGGCGTTGTGCCGCGGCGGAGGGCGCCTTGGGCAGGACCAGGGAGTGCGAGTCGGCGGCGCAGGCGTAGGGCGCGTCGTGGAAGACCCTCGGCAGCGGCCGTACGTCGAACTTCACCTTGGCGCCCTGGACGGTGAGGACCTGCCAGACGCCGTCCATCAGGAAGCCTGCCTTGCCGGTGGTGAGCATCGTGATGGCGCCCGGGCTGTCGGTGCTCGTGGGGACGACCTTCTCCTGGGTGAGGCGGCGGATGTACGCGAGGGCCTCGGCCGCGGCCGCCGTGTCGATGACGACCTTCTTGCCCTGGTCGGCGACGAGGTCGCCGCCGCCCAGCTGCCGGTAGAACGACCAGAAGAGCCGGAACTGCGTCGAGGCGTCCTTCACCGAGGCGACCGAGCCGCCCCAGGCCCCGGTCACCTCCTTCGCGGCGCGCAGGGCGTCGATGAACGCGTCGGGCCCGTCCACGTCCGTCAACCGGCCCTGTCCGTCGAGCAGTCCGGCCTTCTCGGCGATGTCGGTCCGGAAGTAGAGCACGAAGGGGTGGGTGTCGAGCGGGACGGCGTACAGCTTCCCGTCCACCTGGGACTTCTTCCATGGGCGCGGGTCGAACTTGTCCTCGGTGAGCCCGTGTTGGGCAAGGTCGGACGTCCGCAGTTCGGTGAGCAGTCCCGCCTCGGCGAGCGTGGGCACCTTCGACAGATGGGTGACGGCGACCTGTGGGGGCCGCTCGCCGAGCGTCGCCAGGGTGAGCTTGGTGTAGTACGGGCTGCCCCAGACGAAGGTCGCCGACTTGAGGTCCGTGGCCCGGTGCCGGGCCCGGTAGACGTCCTCCATGGCCAGCAGCCGTTCGCCGTCACCGCCGGTGAAGGGATTCCAGAAGTTCAGCCGTGTCGGTGCGGGCGACCCTCCGGTGAACCCCTGCGCGAACGTGCTGCCGCAGCCGCCGAGGGCGACGGACGAGGCCGCGACGGCGCCGAGCGACAGGGTGCCGCGCAGCAGTGCGCGCCGGGACGGTGGGGGTGGAGGCGGGGAGGCGTGCGGTGTGCGGTCCCGCATGGGCAGGCGTCCTTCCACGGCAGGGAGACCCAACGAGTACAACGTTGGAATGAGTGACAGATTCGAACGGCTCGATCGATGCACGGAGGCGGTTACAACGTTGTATCCCTGCGGAAATTCGACGTCAACACCTGCGCGAAAACTGGTTGCCCGTCAGGGAACGGACTCCCGATCGGGGCATATCGCCCACACGGGGGCGTGAATCTCATACGTGGGACGCGATCCTCTTACAACGTTGCAACATGGATTACGCTGGTCGGCACACCGGCATCGGCTCTCGTGGTGCGTCGACGACGAGGGCGGCCGGAGGAATGCCGGGGAGGGAGGGCGAGCGTCATGGCAGGTGCACGCCTCAAGGACGTCGCGGAACGCGCGGGTGTGTCGATCAAGACGGTGTCGAACGTCGTCCGGGGCGAGATCCGTGTCGCGGAGCAGACCCGGGAGCGGGTACTGCGCGCGATCGCCGAGCTCGACTACCAGCCCAACGCCTCCGCACGCCACTTGCGCACCGGCCGCAGCGGGATCATCGCGCTGGCCGTCCCCGAGCTGGTCGCGCCGTACTTCGCGGAGCTGGCCGCGGAGGTCATCGCGGCCGCCAAGAAGCGCGGCTGCACCGTGCTCATCGAGGACACCGGCGGGGATCCCGCGGAGGAACTGCGTATCGCCTGCGGCCTGAGCGACCCGCTCATCGACGGTGTGCTGCTCAGCCCGCTCAGCCTCGACGAGGCGATGCTCGCCACTCGCGAGCGCCGCGTGCCCCTCGTACTCCTGGGAGAGCAGTCGTACAGGATCCCGGCGGACCATGTACTGATCGACAACTCCGCGGCGGCACAAGAGGCGACCGAGCACCTGCTCCGGCTCGGCCGCCGGCGCATCGCAGTCATCGGCCAGCCGTCGGACCGGGCCCATGCGACGACGGTGCAGCGCATGCACGGCTTCCTGACCGCGCTGCACGCCGCGGGTGTGCCGCACGACCCCAGGCTGGCCCCGGACACCGTGGCGTTCACCCGTGCCGACGGCGCCTCCGCCATGCGGGTCCTGCTCGGTCTGGACGAGCCACCGGACGCGGTCTTCTGCTTCAGCGACCTGCTCGCCTCCGGCGCGGTGCGCGCGGCGCACGAGCACGGCCTGCGGGTGCCGCGCGACCTGGCGGTCGTGGGCTTCGACGACATCCAGGAGACCGGCTACAGCGTGCCGTCACTGACCACCGTGTCGCCCAACAAGCGAGAGATCGCCGAACTGGCGGTGGACGCGGTGCTGCAGAGAATCACCGCCGACGCGGAGGCCCCCCATACGAGACTCACCGCGGGGTATTCGCTGGTGGTACGGGAGAGCACGCAGCCGGATTCGCCGCCGGGGTGACGGACGGCTGCACGCGAGGCCCCGCCCATCGTCTCCCGCTCCCCGTCCCCCGGTCCCCCCCGGTCCCCCGGTCCCCCGGATCGTCCCTGCTCCGGAGCGGCGTCAGCGGTTCCCGTCCGCCGCCGCGGACCACCCGACGAGGGCGCCGCGCAGTGCCGCCACCAGGCGGGTGGCGGCCTCGTCCTCGGTGTGGCCGCTCTTGATGAGGTCGAGGATGTCGCGGGGGTCGAACAGCAGGTTCCACAGGAACAGGGCCTCGTCGCCCATGTCGCCGAGACCGAGTTCCTCGGTGGTCTGCCGCAGCGGTTCGGCGAGCGCCTCGGCCTGCGGGGCGAGATAGCCGGTGCCCTCGCGCAGCCGCTCCAGGTAGCCGCGGTGCGAGCGCATCTGTGCCATCGCGCCGCCGTGTTCGAGGACGAGCGACACCCAGCAGCGGGACACCGCCTCCAGCCTCTCCATGCCACGGGTGGTCTGCCGCCTGCTGAAGTCACGCAGTTCCGAGCCGACTTGGGCCCGGAAGGCGTGCAGGATCTCCTCGACGGACGAGAAGTGCCGGTACGCCGTGGCGGTCGACACCTCCGCCTGCTTGGCGATCTCGGCCAGGCTCACGGGCGTCGGCGAGTTCTCGAACAGCAGCGCGGCGGCCTTGATGAGGTACCTGCGGTTGCGTTCGGTGTCACTGCGCATGGGTCGACTCTCCCGTTGCTGCGGAACGGCGTTCACTGAAGGACCGAGAGGCCGTACGCCAGCCGGCGGACACCCTCGGAGATGGATTCCGGGCTGGCAGCGTACGACAGCCGCAGGTGCCCCTCGCCCCGGGCGCCGAACTCGCTCCCCGGCCGGACCGCGACGCCGTGCGTGCGCAGTGCCGCCACGACCTCCACGGCGGGCAGGTCGAGGTCGTAGCGCGGGAACTGGTAGAACGCCCCCTCCGACGCGCTCAGTGTGAGGCCCGGGATCTCGGCGAGCCCCGCGCGCATGATCGCGCCGCGCTCCTCGTAGGCGGCGCGCATCCTCGCGATGTCCGCGTCGCAGGTCCGCACCGCGACGAGGGCGGCGTCCTGGATGAAGGTGTTCACCGAGCCGTTGAAGGTGTTGTGGATGCGCGCGGCCGCCTGGATCAGCGGCGCGGGGCCCCAGAGGTAGCCGACGCGCCAGCCGGTCATCGCGTAGCTCTTGGAGAAGGTCTGGCAGTAGACCGTACGGTCGCGCAGTCCGTCGAGGGAGATCGCCGAGGTGAAGGGGCGGCCGGTGTAGTCGAGGTCGGAGTACGCCTCGTCGGAGATGACGATCGTGGAGGTGCCGTCCAACAGGTCGGCCAGCGCGTCGAGTTCGGCGCGGCTGTGCACGATGCCGGTCGGGTTGCCCGGGTTGCAGAAGACGAAGAGCTTCGCGCCCACGAGGGCGTCGGCGAGCCGCTCCAGGTCCCAGTGCAGGTCCGGGGCGAGCGGGACGGGTACGACGATGCCGCCGGCCATGCTGACGAGGTCTGCGTAGAGGGAGTAGGTGGGGTCGGGAATGACCACCTTGTCGCCGGGGTCGACGATGGACAGGATCGACGCGGCGAGGCCGGCGGTGCCGCCCTGGGTGATGAGGACGTCGGCGGCGGAGACCGGCGCTCCGGCGATGCCGTGCAGCTTCTCGGCGAGCGCCTCGCGCAGCTCGGGTTCGCCGAGCAGCGGTGAGTAGTGGGTACGTCCGGCGCGCAGCGAGGCGTCGGCCGCCTCGGTCACCTGCTGGGGGGTGTCGAAGTCGGGCTCACCCATGGCGAGGGAGACGAGGTCGCCCTTGGACTGCGGCTGCTGCGTCCGGCGGGAGGCGGCGGCTATCCGGGCGACGGCCTCGGCGGTGGCGAACCGGGGCGGGTACGTGGAGACGGTGGACGGCATGCGCTCCTCCTGGAAGCGAGGTGCTGAAGCGGGTGCTCGGTGCGGGCGTTTGATGCGGGGGCTCGGTGCGGGTGCTGGAGACGGGGGCCGGAGACGGGACTGGCTGGAGGCGGGGTGGTCAGGGCTGTGGTGAAGCGTCGGCGGGGGCGCCCGCCCAGCGGCTGATCTCCAGGTCGGCGGAGGTGTCCCGCTGTCGGGTCGGGGCGACGACGATCTCCTGGAGGACGACCCGCTGGGGCAGAGCGACAGCCAGGCGGACCGCCTCCGCCACGTCCTCGGGCTGCAGCATGTGGGCGCGTTCCTCGGCGGCCGGCGGTCGCGCGCGATTGTCGAGGATGGGCGTGTCCGCCTCGCCGGGCAGCACGGTGATGGCCCGCAGCCCCTGGTTGCGGAACGTGTTGTGCAGGAAGGTCATGAAGTTGCGCACCCCGGCCTTGGCGGCCCCGTAGGCAGCGCCTCCGAGGAGGTTGGGATTGACGGCGGCGAGCGACGAGACGGTGACGATGGTTCCGGTGCCGCGGCCGAGCATGTCGGGGAGCACGGCCTGGGTGAGCTGGAAGACGGCCGTGAGGTTCACGTCGAGGACCTGGCGCCACTCGTCGTGCGGCAGCCACTGCGGGTTGAGCACCGTCGACGCGCTGCCCGCGTTGTTGACCAGGATGTCGACCGGACCGAGGTCGGCGTGGACCCGGTCGAGGACCCGTGTCAGGTCGTCCGGGCGGGTGATGTCCGCGGCGAGCGCGAGGGCGGTGCCGCCCTCGCCGCGGATCGTGGCCGCGACCTCGTCGAGCGCCTCCTGCCTGCGGCCGACGAGCACGACGGTGGCGCCGTCCCGGGCGAGGAGCCGCGCGATTTCGAGCCCCATCCCACTGCCGGCCCCTGTGATGAGCGCGGTCCTGCCGGCCGACGTCGTCACCGTTCCTCCTCCATGATCAGCATGCTTGGCGTGATCGATATGAGACTCTAGCTTCAAATGAGAATATCTTCTCAACTATTGTCCGGGCAAGGACGTCTCGAAGCCGAGCGCGGCGAACGCCTCCGCGACCGCGTGCTCCAGCGCGCACACCTCCGCCTCGCGCCGCGCGAACCGGCGGAGCGAACTCTCGCGGTCGGTCCAGCGGAACCGCAGCCGCCGCCCCGGACCGGCCTGCCCGAGCAACGGCAGACAGGCCCGCGAGGCGACGCCGACGATCGGATAGCCCGCCGTCAGGCTCCGGTATCTGCCGAGCACGATGAGCTCGTCCGCGTGCGGGATCTGCAGCGCGCCGACGGGAACCCCGTGCGACACGATCTCGACGTCGGTGTCCGGGTGGAGCACCGGCCCTTCGAGCCGCAGCCCCACGTGATTGGAGCGAGGGGTCACGACGTACTCCGCCTCCTCGATCACCTCGCGGATGCCGGGGATCGCGTGGATTCCGTGGCTCGCGACGACATCGACGACCCAGGGCCCTTCGTCGAAACGCGGGACGGGGACGGGCAGCCGGAACAACGGCGGCTCGAACAGCCGGCGCCGGAACCCCTGGAACTCCGTGTCCAGCAGGACCCGTGAGCCCCGGGTGACGAGTTGCCCGAACCCCATCCGGGCGTCCGGGGCGGCGCTGCCCAGCAGGGTCTCCGCGGCGAGCGTGCCGTTCACGGCGAGATAGGTGCGGGTTCCTCGGCCGACGTCGGCGTGGACCCGTACCTCATGTCCCTTCGGCACCACGAGCGGTGTCCAGGTCTCGACGGGGGCGCCGCCGACCGTGACGCGGGCGGGGGCGCCGGTCACGGCAAGCAGGACGTCTGTGTCGGGAACGAGGGCCAACTCGCCGCCGAGGTTCTCGATCAGGGTCGCGCAACGGGGGTTGCCCACAAGAAGGTTGGCGACGACCGCGGAGTGCTGGTCGGCGGCCCCGCCGGTCGGGACACCGCGCCGTTCCGTGTCGCGGCGGCCCAGGTCCTGGAAGGTGGTCGTCCATCCCGTGCCGGTGAATTCGAGCGCCACGGTCTTCATCGCCTTCGTCGCCGTCGCCTTCGTCGCCGTCGTCCTCGTCGTCGCGGTTGTCACAGGGACACCTCCACCGGCAGCAGGAAGCCTGCGTCCAGCGCCGCCGCCTCGTCCCGGGTGACGGGGACGAAGCGCATGACGTCGCCGGGGCCGAACGAGACGGGGTCGGGGCGGGAGATGTCGACGATGGTGTGCGGGGTGCGCCCGACCACGCGCCAGCCGGTCGGGCCGGGGAACGGCTGGATGATCGCGTTGTCACCGGCGATCATGATCGCTCCGGGAGCGACGTCCGTACGCGGCTCGGCGCGTCGGCGTACCGGCCCGGGCAGTTCGAGCCCGTCCATCATCGGGGCCATCGCCGCACCCAACAGGGCGACCGTGAAGGTGGACTTCGCGATCGCCTCGACCAACTCGGCTGGTTCCAGGCACACTTCCTCGGCGACGGACACCAGATCGGGACCGGCCTCCTCGTCGAAGACGACCGGGACGGCGAACTCCCGTACCGCACGCGGGAGTTCCGGACCGTCGCCCGGCGCCCATCGGGCCAGCAGCCGGACCGCGTACTCCACGTGCTCCGGCGCGGTCCGCAGCGGATCGAACTCGATGAGCAGGGACTCCAGACCGGAGACGACATCGAGCACGCCGTAGGGGCGGTGCGCGAGGAACCGGTCGCGGAAGGCGACGATCGCGGACCTGCGGACCGCCTGTTCGGCGTGGGGGACGGTCACCATCACCGCCGAGTCCCCGAAGGGCTCGACGGCGACGGTACCGAACGGTGCAGTGGTCATCGGCTGACTCCCGCGCGCTGCCTCAACGGGCGAGCGCGACCTCGGACTTCTCCTTCAGGACGTCCCGCAGACCCGCGACACGCACGTCCGCCTTGTCGAGCGCGGCCCGCAGCGCGATGCCGTTCTGCAGGACGGTCGGGTGGTCCCCGTGCAGGAGCAGTACGTCGGCGTCGTGGCCCAGCGGTACGACGTTGCCGTCGACCGAGCGCACAGTGCCCTCCTGTACGACCTGGACGGAGCGTTCGCCGATGAGCTCGGGGTCGTGGATCAGGCCCTTTTCGTGCGACCGCGCGACGGGCATGCCGTCGTCGCCGTAGCCACGGTCGGCCAGGAACACGTAACCGACCTCGAGGCCGCGCTTGCGCGACTCCTCGGCGAGCAGGCCGCGTTGACAGATCACGACGTAGTCCGTGTTGTACGCGGCGATCGCGTCCGTGATGGCGCGGGCGTGCTTGGCGTCGGTCTGCGCGATCGATCCCATCCGGCCGTGGGGCGCCACGTGGGTGATCGTGCCGCCGTGCACCCGCGCGAAGGCGTCGAGCGCCCCGAGCTGGTAGAGGACGTCGGTGCGGATCTCCTCCTCCGACGCCTCGATGAGCCGGCGGCCGAACCCGACGAGGTCGGGGTATCCGGGGTGCGCGCCGAGTTCGATGCCGCGCTCCACGCAGTCGGCGACGGTCTTGTCCATGACGCGCGGGTCACCGGCGTGGAAGCCGCAGGCGATGTTCGACGCGGTGACGAGGCCGAGCAGGGCGTCGTCGTCCCCGATCGTGTAGTTGCCGAAGCTCTCGCCGAGGTCGGCGACGACGGCTACCGAGTTGATTCCCATGGTGTCTCCCGGGTGTTGGCGGCTCAGTGGGATGCCAGTGGACGACCCTTGGTCTCGCGTACGAACGCGATGCTGACCAGGGTGATCAGGGCGGTGATGATGGCGGCGAAGGCCGGGACCAGGTTGGACCCGGTCGATTCGATGAGCTCGGTCATCAGCAGCGGAGCACTGCCGCCGAAGATGATCGTCGAGATGCTGAACCCGATGCTGTAGGCGGAGTAGCGGACCGTGGTCGGGAACATCTCGGCGAGCACGGTGTGCACCACGGCGGCGTGGCCGGAGAAGGCGATCGCGAGCACGGTGGTGCCGATGCACGCCAGCCCGAACTCACCGGTGGTGATGAGCAGGAACATCGGGTAGGACACGACGGCCATCGCGACGGCCGAGATCACCAGCACGGGTTTGCGGCCGATACGGTCCGACAGCCGGGCCATGAGGGGGATGCAGACGGCGATGGCGACCAGGCTGAACGCCGTGACGGTGAGCGCCCGCAGCATGGAGAAGTTGTTGTCGTCGCCGAGCGAGGTCTTGAGATAGGTCGGCATGTAGACGAACAGCAGGTAGTAGCCGGGGCCGTTGAGCGCGGGCAGGAAGATCGTGAGCACGATCGCCTTCAGGTGCCGCGGCGAAGTGAGCGCGTCCTTAAGGGGGTTGCGTACGACGGTGTTGCGCTCACGCAGTGCCGTGAAGTGCGGGGTCTCCTCCAGCTGGCGTCGGATGTAGAAGCCGACGTAGCCGAGCGGGACGGCGACGAGGAAGGGGATCCGCCAGGCCCAGGAGGCCATGGCGTCGTCGCCGAGCGTGGAGATGAGGACGGCCGAGAAGGCGCTGCCGACCATGAGCGCGATGAACGAGCCGACGGCGATGAAGCTCATCATGTAGTTGCGGCGGGCGTCCGGGGCGTATTCGCCGACGAACGACATGGCGCCCGCCACCTCGCCACCGGCCGAGAAGCCCTGCAGCACCCGGAGCGCGACCAGCAGAACGGGCGCGGCGACGCCGATGGCGGCGTGGGAGGGGATGAGACCGATCGCCGCCGTGGCTGCGGAGATCAGCACCAGCAGGGTGGCCAGCAGTCTCTTCCGCCCGAGCCTGTCTCCCAGGTACCCGCAGATGACGCTGCCGAAGGGCCGCGCGACAAAGCTGACCAGGAAGCCGACGTTGGTGAGGAAGAGCCCGCCGGCTTCCGCCTCGCCCATGATGTTGATCGCGAGGTAGGTGACGAGCAGGCCGTAGATGCCGTAGTCGTACCACTCGACGAAGGAGCCTATGGCTCCGGCGACGGTGGCCTTGCGGACCACCTTGCCGTCCGCGGTGACCACACCGGCCGTGGTCGCGTCGAGCGGGTCCGACGATGCCTCGTGACGGTCCGACGTCGTGTCGAGCCGATCTGACGTTGTCATGCGTTCACCTTCAGGTCGTGGACCCCGGGGACGGTGTCCTGAACAGTCGTACGCTGAACGTCGTCGCTGCCGGCGGTCGCCCATGTGCCGGGGTGTTCCGCCTGCGTTCCGGATCCTCGTGGGAAGGCGACGTCGACACCTCGGCGGGCAAGCGGCGTCGGTGTCGTCGGAGGATGTCTGGAGGTGTCGGTGGACGGCTGGTGACGCCCCCACCCCGCCCCGTTCGCGCCAGTGGAGCACGTCCTGGAGCGGACCGTAGGGGCACATCCGAGCCAAGTTGCGACTCGAATCTCGAATGAGAATAGATTCGCAAGTTGGGGTGGTCAAGGATGGAAGTTGCCGCCAGGTAAAACTTGCGGTTCGGGCGTGATTCCGGCCTCGGCCACCGGAACTTCACCGGACGGACGGCGACCCGGCGGCCGCCCGCCGGCCCCTTGACAGCCACCCGCGGGGCCGCACCACCTCCCCGGCCCACCCTTGTCTCGCGGCACGGATGGATGCACACTGACTCTCGCGAAACGCGAAACCTTTCGCATTTCCCATCAGTCGCAGGAGACCGTGATGACCCAAGACAACGTGCGTGTGGCCCCTGCCTGGGACCGCCCGGACCAGCAGGTGCTCCAGCGGTTCCGTGAGCACTCCGTGGCCAATCTCGGCGACGCCCTGGACCGGCTGAACATCGTGGACGGCGGGATCTCGCCGGTCTGGCACGGAGCGAAGGCGGTCGGCACCGCGCTGCCCGTACTCACCGTCGCCGGCGACAACAAGGCGGTGATCGCCGCGCTCGACCACATCCGCCCCGGGGACATCCTGGTCATCAACGCCTCGGGCTACGACGGCCGGGCCGTCATCGGCGACAACCTCGCCCAGCGCTTCGACGTGTTCGGCGCCGTCGGCGCGGTCGTCGACGGCTACGTCCGTGACGGCGCGATCATCGAGAAGCTCGGCGTGCCCGTCTTCGCACGCGGGCTCACGCCTGCCGGCCCCTTCAAGAACGGGCCGGGCACGATCGGCGAACCCGTCGCGCTCGGCGGCGTCGTGGTGAACCCCGGCGACATCGTCGTCGCCGACGACGACGGCGTCATCGTCATCCCGCCCCATCGCGCCGAGGAAGCGCTGACGGCGGTCGAGGCGATCGTCGCCCGCGAGGCAGACCTCGACGCCGAGGTCGCGGAACTGCGGAGTCGAATCGCCTGATGGGAACCGAGGAACGAGACCCCGGCAGGCTCCGGGTCGCGGTCGCCGCACCGCTGTCGGAGGAGAACCGCGCGCGGATCCTCGCGCTTGAACCACGGATCGACCTCGTCGTCGACCAGGCCCTGCTCCCGCCGATGCGGTGGCCCGCCGACTTCGCCGGTGACCCGTCCTGGCACCGCACGCCGGCACAGCAACAGGCCTACGACGCGGCCCTCGACTCGGCCGACGCGCTCTACGGCATCCCCGACGTGGACCCGGCCGCCCTGGCACGAACGGTCCGCGCCAACCGGGGGCTGCGCTGGGTGCACACGATGGCCGCGGGCGGCGGCAGCCAGGTGAAGGCCGCGCGGCTCACCGCCGACGAGCTCGAACGGGTCCTGTTCACCACCTCCGCCGGAGTGCACGGGCAGCCGCTCGCAGAGTTCGCCGTCTTCGGCGTGCTCGCCGGAGCCAAGGGTCTCCCCCGCCTGATCCGAGGGCAACGCGATCACGAGTGGGGCGGCCGTTGGACCATGGGGCAGGTCAGCGAGCAGACGATCCTGGTGCTCGGCCTCGGCGGCATCGGCCGGGTCGTCGCCCAGAAGCTGCACGCGCTGGGCGCCAGGGTCATCGGAACGAGCAGGCGCGGAACCGGAGTTCCCGGGGTCCACGAGGTCGTACCCCTCGACCGGATCGCCGAGGTCGCACCGACGGTGGACGCCGTCGTGAACACGCTCCCCGGCACCGCGGCGACCGAGCACCTGCTCGACAAGCGGTTCTTCGACGCCCTGCGGCCCGGCGCGACCCTCGTGAACGTCGGCCGCGGAAGCGTCGTCGACGAGGCCGCCCTGATCGAGGCCCTCGACTCCGGCAGAGTCGGCTTCGCGGCACTGGACGTCTTCGAGACGGAACCACTCCCGTCCCACAGCCCCCTCTGGAACCACGACCATGTGCTGGTGAGCCCCCACACCGCCGCCCTCAGCACCGCCGAGGACCGCCTCATCGCCGAACTCTTCGCCAGCAACGCCACCCGGCTCCTCGACGGAGAGAGCCTGGTGAACCGCGTGGACACGGTGGAGTTCTACTGACGACGAGGTATCGGAGGTGTGCGATCACCTCCGTCACATAGTGGCGCCGTGAACGGGCACATGTGTCTCACCCGAACCAGTGGCCGGGCGGACACCTGCCCGCTCGGCGACCCCTGGTCAGAGGCGGAATTCCGCTCGGGCCTCGTGAGAAGGGACGGTGATCTCATGGCACCTCAGCACCCCGCCCACCGGGACGGCGACCGACCGGGCCGGTTCACGCGACTGGCGGAGCACGCCTCGAACTTCACCAGCTCCCCCGGCTTCTTCGGCGTGTGCCTCGTTCTGGTCGCCGGCTCGATCACCGCGCACGCACTGAAGCTGCCCACGCAGTGGCTGCTGGTGGTGGGCGAGGCGATGTCCGCCGTATCGCTGCTGCTCCTGGCACTGCTGAAGAACTCCGAGCGGCGCGCCGAGCACGCCATCCAGCGCAAACTCGACGCCATCGCCGCCGCGTTGCTGGAGATCCGGCAGGACGAACCGGGCACCGCGAGCGAGGAACTCCGCGAGGCCATCAGTATGGAGAAGCAGATCTGACCGTCCCAGGTACGGCCCGGCCCATCCCCCTCGTCGCCACCCCGGTCCCGCTGCTCGGCGCCACCACAAATCCGCTCGCCCGCCCGGCCGCCGGACCGCTACCGTGCCCGCGTGATGACCGCCGACGACGTGCTGTCCGTTCTCGCCCTGCTGCGTGCCGCTGATGTCGAGGTCTGGGTGGGCGGCGGGTGGGGCATCGACACGCTGGTCGGGGAGCAGACGCGGCGGCACCGCGACCTGGACCTGATGCACCGGGAGGACCAGGAGCCGGCCGTCGTGGCGGCTCTCGCGGAGGCCGGGTTCGTCGAGACGTTCGACGGGCGTCCCGTGCGATTCGTGGTCACGGACCCGCGCGGTCGCGAGATCGATCTGCACCCGTTGGTCTTCGCGGCGGACGGGTCCGCGGTGCAGGCCTCCCCCGACCCGCACCGCCCGTTCGTCTATCCCGCCCCGTGCTTCGTCAGCGGCACGATCCTGGGGACCGCCGTCCCCTGTCTGTCGGCCGAGCAGCAGGTCTACTTCCATCAGGGGTACGAACCGGCCGACCACGACCGCCACGACATGGCTCAGCTCCGCCGGGTCTTCGGCGTCACCACCCACTTCTGACCGGGCGCCGCAGGGCGTCGGGGAAGCCCTGCGTGGCCACGGCTAGGCCACGTTCTGGTGCCCTCAATCGCGCAACCACACCGCCGTGTCGGAGGGCAGCCTGCCGTCGGTGTCCAGTGGTCCGCTGGAGAGCAGGATCTCCGTATGGTCCGGCAGGGCGGCCGGGGTGTCGGCCAGGTTCGTGACGCAGATCAGGTCCGGGGAGCGGCGGAAGGTGAGGACGCCGTCGGAAGAGGGCAGCCATTGCAGCGGGCCGTCGCCCAGGGCCGGGTCGGCGCGGCGCAGGCCCAGTGCGGCGCGGTAGAGGTTGAGCATGGAGTCGGGGTCGTCGCCCTGGCGGTCGGCCGCGTAGGCGGACCAGCCGTCGGGCTGTGGCAGCCAGGGTTCTGTGCGTGAGCCGAAACCGGCGTACGGGGCGTCGGCCGTCCACGGCAGCGGGACACGGCAGCCGTCGCGGCCCGGGTCGGTGCCACCGGAGCGGAAGTGCATCGGGTCCTGGATGCGGTCCCGGGGGATCTCCGCTTCGGGCAGGCCCAGTTCCTCGCCCTGGTAGATGTAGACGGAGCCGGGCAGAGCGAGGGTGAGAAGCGCGGCGGCACGCGCCCTGCGGGTGCCGAGCCGCAGGTCGGCCGGGGTGCCGAAGGCCTTGGTCGCGAAGTCGAAACCGGTGTCCTGCCGCCCGTAACGGGTGACCGTGCGGGTCACGTCGTGGTTGCACAGCACCCAGGTGGCCGGCGCACCGACCGGGGCGTGTTCGGCGAGGGTGTCGTCGATGGCGGCGCGCAGCCGGGCGGCCTCCCACGGGCACGACAGGAAGGAGAAGTTGAACGCGGTGTGCAGTTCGTCGGGGCGCAGGTAGCGGGCGAACCGTTCGGAGTCCGGCAGCCACACCTCGCCGACGAAGACGCCGTCGTACTCGTCGGCGATCCGCCGCCAGGAGCGGTAGATCTCGTGCAGGTCGTCCCGGTCGATGTACGGGTGGGGGTCGCGCCCCTCCACGAAGTCGGGCAGGTCGGGGTCCTTGGCGGGCAGCGCCGCGGAGTCGATGCGTACGCCCGCCACCCCGCGCTCGAACCAGAACCGCAGCACCTCTTCGTGTTCCTCCCGCACCGCGGGGTGGGCCCAGTTGAGGTCCGGCTGCTCCGGCGTGAACAGGTGGAGGTACCACTCGCCGTCCTCGACCCTGGTCCAGGTGCGGCCGGAGAACTGTGACGGCCAGTTGTTGGGCGGGAGTTCGCCGTGTTCGCCGCGGCCGGGGCGGAAGTGGAAGAGCTTGCGTTCGGGGCTGCCCGGTCCGGCGGCGAGCGCGGCGCGGAACCAGGGGTGCTGGTCGGAGACATGGTTGGGCACGATGTCCACGATGGTGCGGATGCCCAGCTCGCGGGCCTCGGTGATCAGTCGCTCGGCCTCGCCGAGGTCGCCGAAGGCGGGGTCGATGGTGCGGTAGTCGGCGACGTCGTAGCCCCCGTCGGCGAGCGGGGACAGGTACCAGGGGGTGAACCAGATCGCGTCGACGCCCAGTTCGGCGAGGTGGGGCAATCTCGACCGTACGCCCGCGAGGTCCCCGGTGCCGTCGCCGTCGCCGTCGGCGAAGCTGCGCGGGTACACCTGGTAGATGGCGGCACCGCGCCACCAGTCGTCGGTGTGGCCGGGGGTCTTACCGGGCTGAGGGGCTGCCACGTGTCGGTCCTTTCGGGGCAGGGGTGGTCTCCGCCGCCGCCCCGGACAGCGAGGCGTCGGGAACGGGGCGGCGGCGGAGGATCGGTGGGGGCACCTGCGTGGTGTTCGCTGCGGGTGGTGCCCGGACTGCGGGTGACCGCGGGTGGTGTCCGTACGGCGTGTGCCAGGTCAGCCCTTGAGGCCGCCCGCCGTCAGGCCGCTCATGATGTTGCGCTGGAAGACGAGGAAGAGGATCAGCGTGGGCAGGGACGCGATGGTCAGGGAGGCGATCAGCACGTTCTCGGGCACGCTGGTGGCGAGCGAGTAGATGCCGACGGCGAGGGTCTGCTTCGACGGGTCGGGCAGGACGAGCATCGGCCAGAGGAAGTCCTTCCAGACGCCGACGACGGCGAAGATGGACACCACACCGAGGATGGGCCGGGAGACCGGCAGCACGATGGACCACAGGACGCGCAGGGGGCCGGCGCCGTCCATCGACGCCGCGTCGAGCAGTTCCTTGGGAATGGAGTCGAAGAACCGCTTGAGCAGGAAGATGTTGAAGGCGTTGGTGACCGACGGGAGCCAGATCGCCCAGGGCGAGTTGAGCAGGTTGCGTTCGACGATCGGCACGTCCAGCACGGTGAGGTACTGCGGTACGACGAGGACGGTCGCCGGGATCATCAGAGTGGCGAGCATCAGGCCCAGGATCGCCTTGCCGAGTACGGGCCGCAGTTTGGACAGCGAGTACGCGGCGGCGACGTCGAGCACCAGCTGGAAGGCGAGCGCGCCGAAGGCGTAGTAGAGGGTGTTCATCAGGAGTTTCGCCAGGTCCATGACCTCCCAGGCCCGCTGGTAGTTCTCCGCGTGGACGGAGCCCGGCACCCAGGTGGGCGGGGTCTGGACGGCTTCCTGGGTGGTCTTGAGCCCGCCGGACACCATCCAGTACAGCGGGCCGAGGAAGGCCAGCGTGAACAGGACGACGACCAGGGCGAAGCACACCCAGTACAGGACCTTGCCGCGCGGGCGGGCCAGTTGGGCGGGTGAGATGAGTGTGCGAGTGGACATGTCCGTGTCTCCCCCGGTCCTAGTCCTGCTCGGCGCGGTTGAGTTTGGTGTACGCGGCCGAGAAGCCGGCCAGCAGCACGAGCAGGAGCAGGCCGAGCGCCGCCGCGGCGCCGTAGTTGTTGAAGTTGAAGGCGTACTGGTAGATCAGGTACACGATGGTGGTGGTGGACCCTTCGGGTCCGGCGCCGCCGGTGAGCAGGAACGGCTCGATGAAGACCTGCATGGTGGCGATGATCTGCATGAGGAGCATCAGCAGCAGGATGAGCCTGGTCTGCGGCACGGTGACGTGCCACACCTTGCGGAGCAGTCCCGCGCCGTCCAGTTCGGCGGCCTCGTACAGCTCACCGGGCACGCCCTGGAGGGCCGCGAGGTAGATCAGTGTCGCGCCGCCCATGTTCATCCAGGTCGAGGCGACCACCACGGAGAGCATCGCGGTGTCGGGGTCCTGCAGCCATTGCTGGGCGGGGACGCCGAAGACGCCGAGTATCTCGTTGAACATGCCGTACCCGGGGTCGTACAGGTACTTGAAGAGCAGGACCGACGCCGTCGGCGGGAGCATCACCGGCAGGTAGACCAGCAGCCTCAAGTAGCCCTGGCCGTGCCGGAATTCGTTGATGATCAGGGCGGTGACGAACGGTACGACGAAGCCGAGGATCAGCGCCAGCACGGTGAACCACAGGGTGTTGCGCCAGGCCTGGCCGAAGGCCGGGTCGTTCCAGACGGTGACGAAGTTGTCCCAGCCCACCCAGCTGACGTTGCCGTCCTCGGTCTTCTGGAAGGCGAGGAGGAACTCCCGGACGATCGGATACCAGGAGAAGAAGGCGAAGCAGAGCACCGCGCCGATGAGGAAGCCGTGGGCGGTGATGTTGCGGCGCAGGTTCTTGCCGAACTCGCCGCCCGGCAGGTGCGGGGCACCGGCGCGGGGCCTGCGGGGGCGGCGGTCCTTGACCACCGGGTCCTTGGTGAGGATGGGGGCCGACATGGTCGCTCCTTGACGTACTGCGGTGCCGTCGGACGGGTCGGGTTCCGGGCACATGCCGTGGGAGGTCGGGCTCTCGCCCGCGCCGCCGGTGAACGGCGGCGCGCGGGCGGGCCGGACGGTGGTGACACCGCCCGGCCGCCGCGTGGTCACTGGGTGGCGAGGACCTTGTTGACCTGGGACTCGGCGGTGGACAGGAGCTTGTCGATGTCGGCGTCCTTGTTGGTGAGGATGCCCGACATGACGTTGTCGAGGACCTTGTAGATCTCCTGGGCCTTCGGCGGTTCGGCCTTGCCCGGGACCGCGTTGTCGGTGAAGGCCTTGAAGTTCTCCACCGGCATGGTGGCGAACTCCTGGCGGGCGGCGTCGTCCTTGGTCTTGGAGCCGTTCAGCCACAGGTTGGGCTGCGGGAGCCCCACGGGCAGGGCGTCGGCCTTGGACCGCTTCCAGTCGTACTGGCCCTTGCCGACCGTGGTGAACTTGAAGTTCAGCCAGGCGATGGCGGCCTTGACCTTGTCGGCCGAAATGCCCTGCTTGATCATGTAGTTGTTGCCGCCGGCGAGTGTGTTCTCGCCGCCCGGGATCGGCCCCATGCCGAAGTTCTCGTACTTGGCGCCGAGTTGCTGGACCATGTACGTGACGTCGTCGGGCGCGGCGAGGAACATGCCCAGCTTGTCGGTGGCGATCTGCTTCTGGAGGTCGCCCCACTTCAGCAGTTGGGTCTTGCCCATGGAGTCGTCGTCCCAGCGCATGGCGTGGAGGTTCTCGGCGACCTGCTTGCCGGTCGCGTCGTTGAAGGCGGCCTTCTTGCCACTGGCGTCGACGACGTCGCCGCCGAGGCTGTACATCTGCGCGGTGAAGTGCCAGCCACCGGTGTTGGCCGCGCTGTACTCGCCGAATCCGGCGACACCGCCGCCGAGGTCCGCGATCTTCTTGGCCGCGGTGCGGACTTCCTCCCAGGTCGCCGGCGGGGTGTCCGGGTCGAGGCCGGCTTCCTTGAACAGCTTGCGGTTGATGAGCAGGCCCATGCGGTAGTTGCTGGTGGGCAGGCCGTAGAGCTTCCCGTCCTTCTTCAGCGAGCTGAGGACGTCGGGGTCGATGTCCTTGAGCAGCGGGACGCTCTTGTCGTTGACGTACGCGGTGATGTCCTGGGCGCCGTCGTTGTCGAGGACCTGGGGCAGGTCGGTGAAGTACGTGTAGAAGACGTCGGGTTGGGACTTCGCCTTGAGCATCGCGGTGAAGCGCGGCGGTTCCAGACACTGGCCCGGCGTGGAGCGGCCCTTGATGGTGACGCCCGGGTACTTCTTGTTGAACTCCTTGACGTCCTCGTTCCACTGCCTGAGCTCGGCCGCCTTCGCCGCGGGGGGCATGCAGTCGATGGTGATGGACACCTTGGTCTTCGGGTCCAGCGGTGCGGCGGGGTCGGCTTTCGCACTGTTGCCTGAGCCGTTGTCGCCGTCGTCGTCGCTGCTGCTCGTGCCGCAGGCGGCGAGTGCGGTCAGCGTGAGCGCGGAGGCGAGGGTGACCGCGCCGGCGCGGCGGGTGCGGCGGAACCGAGCTCTTCTCATGGGTGGTCCCCTTCGGGCATGAACGTGGAAGGCGCCCTCATCGCCGGTGCGATGTGGGGCGCCGCACACTCAACCACCACGAACAAGTGACCGCAATATCTCGCGCATGCTTCGTAAATGTTTGACAGAAGGATGTATACGGTTGATCTCAAGGAGGCTTGTGCGCGCAAACCAAAGCGCGGTGGGCCAGGTCCGGCCTCACCGCGCTTCGGTCTTACGTACTAGCCCCGAGGGGCCTGTGTCGTCGAGCCGCGGACCACCAGCTCCGGCTCGAACAGGAGCTCACCGGGCTGGACCTCACCGCCCTGGATCTGGGTGCAGAGCAGGTCCACGGCGGCCCGTCCCATGGCCTCGATGGGCTGGCGCACGGTGGTCAGCGGGGGTTCGGTGCAGTTCATGAAGGCGGAGTCGTCGAAGCCGACGACGGAGACCTGCTCGGGCACCGAGAGGCCGCGCCGCCGGGCCGCGCGGATGGCACCGAGGGCGAGCGGGTCACTGGCACAGATGATGCCGGTGACGCCCCTGGCCAGCAGGCGGGTGGTCGCCGCCTGGCCGCCCTCCAGGGAGAACATCGACCGCTCCACGCAGTCGTCGGGCAGGGACCTGCCGGCCGCCTCGGCGCCGGCCCGCGCGGCGGCCAGCTTGCGCCGGGAGGGGATGTGGTCGGCCGGTCCGAGGACCACGCCGATGCGCTCGTGCCCCAGCAGGGTCAGGTGGCGCCACGCCTGCTCGACCGCGACGGCGTCGTCGCAGGAGACACAGGGGAAGTCCAGTTCCTCGACCGGGGCGTTGATCAGCACGACCGGGATGCGCCGTTCGGCGAGCTGCCGGTAGTGGTCGTGCGGGGCGTCGGCCTGGGCGAACAGGCCGCCGGCGAAGACCACTCCGGACACGTGCTGCTGGAGCAGCAGGTCGACGTAGTCCGCCTCGGAGACGCCGCCCTTGGTCTGGGTGCACAGCACCGGTGTGAGCCCCTGCTGGGCGAGCGCACCGCCGATGACTTCGGCGAGCAGGGGGAAGATCGGGTTCTGCAGCTCGGGCAGGACCAGGCCGACCAGACGCGCCCGCTCGCCGCGCAGCTGGGTGGGACGCTCGTAGCCGAGAACGTCCAGCGCGGTGAGCACGGACTGCCGGGTGGTGTCCGAGACTCCGGGCTTGCCGTTGAGGACTCGGCTGACCGTGGCCTCGCTGACACCTACCTTCTTGGCTACCTGAGCAAGTCGTCGCGTCATGAGCGCAAGGCTAGCGCAAGCCGCGCAAACGGCTTGCGCCAGCCTTTGTGCCTCCGTTCCGTCTCCGTGAGGGACCGGTGGACGCCTTTCGGCGGACAGGTCAGGGATTGATGTTGATCCTGAAGGTGGAGGTGGTGTTGCGGATGTCCACGGCGTTGCCGTTGAGGCGCAGGCCGTTGAAGGTGACCTCACCGACCGCCGGACCCTGCTCCGGTTCCGGCATCTCGTTGGCCCACAGTCCGAACCCGGACTTCGCGTCGTAGGCGTCACCGCTCTTGCGCGCACCCGTGATCGAGATGTCGGTGAGAATCGTGTCCTTGATCGGGTTCACCGGCTGCCCGCCCAGGTACTGGGTCTGGAACATGATCCCGTGGTAGGTCGGATCCACGATGTCCACGTCGTTGACGCGGATGCCCTGGAAGACCTTCGAGGCGGAGAACAGCCAGATTCCGGGGAAGGTCTGACTGCCCCAGAAATGGCCGCCGGAGCGGACCACCGAGACGTTCTCCACGGTCGTCGGCTCGGTGCCGAACCCGTTCATCGGATAGCCGAAGTCCAGCGAGCTGATCGTGATGCCCGAGTAGACCAGGGTGTCGGCGATGTGGATGTTGCGGAAGGTGTTGTCGTAGCCGCCGTAGACGGCGATGCCCGCGGCCCGCCAGGTGAGGATCGAGGTCAGGTTCTCGTAGAGGTTGTCCTTCATGTCGGCGCCGCCCGCGTCGATCGCGGAGAACAGCGCGAAGCTGTCGTCGCCGGAGGCCCGGGACTCGTTGTTGACGACGTGGTTGTCCGTCGAGCCGTTGGTCATGTTGACGGCGTCGGCGAACGTGTTGCGGATGCGCGAGTCGCTGATCGTCACCCGGTCCGTGTTGGCGCCCCAGTAGAGGCAGACCATGTGCTCGGTCCAGGTGTTGTCGATGACGATGTCCGACACGTTCGCGAAGTCGAACACCTTGCCGGGACCGTCGATGCGCGAGGTGTAGTTGCCGAAGTAGGCGAAGTTCCTGAACGAGGACCCCTTCGCGGAGTTCTCGGCCCGGAAGCCGACGTCGGTGTTGTCCTGGCCCGACGGGGCGTGGAACTGCGTGTACCAGGGCCCGGCGCCGACCACCTGCACGGCCTTGCCGTACACCTGGAACTTGCTCGACGTCTGGTAGTCGCCCGGCGGGAGGTAGACACCGGTGAGCCTGCCGGTGGTGTCCATGCGGACCCGGTCCAGGGCGTTCTGTACGTCCTGGTGGCCGAAGCCGGTCGGGACGGCGTACGCGGCCGGGTCCGGGTTGGCGATCGGCGCGACCTGTTCCAGGCTGACGAAGTCGATCGCGTACCGGGAGGTGTTGGCCGTGTCCTTCTGCAACCGGATCTTCGCCCCCGCCGGGACGGTCTCGCCCAGCATCAGGTGCGCCTCGTCGTAGATGTGGCGCGGGGCCCCCGCGGACGGGGAGTTGCCCGGACCTGCCTCCGCCCCGTACAGCCAGGCGTACTTCGAGGTGAGCGGCAGCACCTTGCGGAAGGTGCCGTCGACGTAGACGTTGAGGGTGGCGTCGATGCCGCCGCCGCCCGCGGAGTCCGGGATGGAGAAGCGGGTGACCAGTGTGTTGGTGGCCGCCTTGGTGGTGAACTCCACGTATTCACCGGTGCTGTTGAGGGTGACCGCCTTGCGGCCCGACGCTTCTCCGGCGAGGTCGCCGACGGTCCGGTTGGGCCCGACGGTCGCCGCTCCGCCGCCGGTCGCGCCGTCCTCCGCCTCGTACATGTCGAAGGGCATGTTGGCGCCGCGTCCGACGAACAGGGACTGGGTGGCGCTGTTGTTCTCCCGTTTGACGGGCAGTTCGTTGGCGTCGGCGGCGACGGTCGTACGCACCGTGTACGAGCCGTTGGCCGCGGTCCAGGTGCCCACCGTGACGGCGCCGGTGGTGGCACCGGCCGCGATCGTGCCGTCATACGAGCCGGTCAGGGTCCGCACGGTGGCACCCTTGGAGTCGACCAGTGCGACGGTGATGCCGTGCGCGCCGCCCGCCGAGCCGATGGTGCCCTGGTTGCGCAGGGCGACCTTGAAGGTGACGGTGTCGCCGTCCGCCGGGCCGGAGGGTGACGTGGTCAGTACCGGCACGAGGTCGGAGCTGCTGACCGGGCGCACGACGAGTGAACCGGGGCTGGTGTAGGTGTTGTTGGTCTCGTTCTGCTCGATGACCGCACCGGCCTCGTCGGCGACGGCACTGAGCTGGTAGGTGCCCGCGTCGCGTGCCCCGATGGAGGCGGTGACGGTGCGTTGTGCTCCGGCCGCGAGGGCGCCGACGGCCGCCGTGGCGACCTTGGTGCCGCTCAGGCGCAGTGCGACGGCGCTGGCCGGTGCGGCGGCCTCGCCGCTGTTGCGGACGGTGGCCGTGAGGGTGATCTCGTCGGACTCGACCGGTGAGGCCGGCGAGGCGGTCAGCGCGGTGACCTCGAGGTCCGGGTTGGGTGCGGCGGTTCCGATCACCTGGAACTCGGCGATCTGTCCGGCCGGGGCGCCCGTGTTGGAGGTGAAGCGCAGCTGCACGTCGGCCACCCGTGCAGTGAGGGGCACGGTCACGCTGTTGCCGCTGGACGGGTTGAAGGCGTAGTCCTTCGCGGCGACCAGGCCGGTGTAGCCGGTGGCGTCCTGCTCGCGGCCGAGGACCTGGATGTTCTGGGTCCGGGCGCCCCAGGCGTTGTCCGGGTTGAGCTTGAGGACGAGCGAGGAGACGTCGGCGTTGGCTCCGAGCTTCACGGTGAGGGTGGCCGGATGGCCGGAGCCCTCCCAGTAGGTGGAGGTGCTGTTGTCGTTGGCGTTCTCGGCGACGAAGGTGTGCACGGTCGAGGAGGCCGTGATCGGCTTGCCCACCGAGAGGTTGGAGCCGGGGCCCGAAGTCCCGTTGCGCGTCACGGTGTTGCTGTCGCCGGACACGTTTCCGGCGGCGTCCTTGGCCCGTACGAAGTAGGAGACCGTGGCACTCGCGGAGCGGTTGTCGGTGTACGTGGTGACGGTACCGGCGACCGTGGTGAGCAGGCTGTTGTTGGCGTACACGTCGTAGCCGGTCACGCCGGTGTTGTCGCTGGAGGCGTTCCAGGCGAGCCTGATCTGCCCGGCGGCCGGTTCGGTGAGGGCCAGGTTCGCGGGCACGGTGGGTGCCTGGGTGTCACCGTTCTCGCCGCGGCGGGTGACGGTGTTGCTGTTGCCTGAGACGTTCCCGGCGGCGTCCCTGGCCCGCACGAAGTAGGAGACCGTGGCACTCGCGGGACGGTTGTCGGTGTACGTGGTGACCGTGCCCGCGACGCTGGTGAGCAGCTCGTTGTTGGCGTACACGTCGTAACCGGTCACGCCGGTGTTGTCGTCGGACGCCTTCCAGGCCAGCCGGATCTGGCCGGTGGCGGGCTCGGTGTAGGCGAGGTCCGCGGGGGCGTCCGGCGCCTGAGTGTCGCCGCTCGCCGGGCCGTAGACCTCGAGCTCGGACAACTGGGCGGCGGGCTGACCGGTGTTGGCGGTGACCAGCACCCGCACGTACCGGGTGGTCGTCGGGTCGAAGGAGATCGTCACCGAGTTGCCGTCGCCCGGCGCGAAGGCGTAGGCCTTGGGGGCGGTCAGGTCGGAGAAGTCACTCCCGTTGGCGCTGCCCTGGATCTTCAGGGTCTGGCTGCGGGCTCCCCAGCCGTCAGGCAGGCGCAGCACCACCCGGTCGACGCGCAGGGAGGAACCCAGGTCCGCCTGGATCCACTGCGGCAGGTCGTTGTTGCGGCTCTCCCAGTAGGTGGCCTTGTTGCCGTCGGCCGCGTTGGCCGGCACGTAGGTCTCGTGGTGACTGGCGGCGGTGAGCGTGCGGCCCCGCGCCAGGTTCGCCGAGGAGTCACCGGACTCGCGGACCTCCAGCTCGGAGAGCTGCGCGGCCTGCCACCCGGAGTTGGCGGTGATGTCGAGCCGCACGTACCGGGCCTGGGCGGCGGGGAAGGTCACCGTCACGGTGTTGGCGCTGCCGGGGCTGAAGGCGTAGGACGCGGAGGTCTTCAGGGTGGTGAAGCTCGTGCCGTCGGCGCTGCCCTGGACGGACAGGGTCTGATTGCGGCTCTCCCAGCCCGACGGCAGCCTCAGCACGACCTCGTCCACGCGGGCGGTGGCGCCCAGGTCCGTCTGGATCCACTGGGGGAGGCTGCTCCCCGCGCTCTGCCAGTACGTTCCCTGGTCGCCGTCGGTGATGTTGCGTGCGGCGTACTCGGCGTGGGCGCTACTGGCGGTGGCGGGCCGTCCGGCGGCGAGGTTGGGCCCGGCAGCCGCCGCGGCGGCGGTCAGCGACGGCAGGCCCAGCAGGAGCAGAGCGGTCGTCAGGACGGCGGCGATCCCCCGCCATCCCCGGCGTTGCGGTCTCATGTGTCCCCGATCTCCGACCCGAACCGGATGTGGGCGGCCCCGGGGCGGCTGTGTGGGTGGGTGTCCGTGGGGGGTGTGCGTCGTGCTTCGATGTGCGGTGGCGCGCACTCTCTTTTGCGTCAATCGATCCGAGAGTTGCAGACGCCTGACGGTACGTCTATGGCGTGAGCATGCCCGAAACACGGGCCCTGCGAGCCCCTCCCACCTGCCACACCACCGGGCCAGCGACTTTCGCGCGGGCTGTCGGAAAAGCGCAAGCGGGTACGCAAGCGACGCAAGCCGCTTCCACGTCAACTACCGGTGATACCGGGACCGTTGACAAAGCGGAGACGGACTAGAAACCTGTGGACGTAGTTTCCGCAAAGAATCGACTGAGCAGCTCAATTAGCGCGCAAGGCCGGTGCATTCCTCGACGGACACTTCACTCCCCCTCTGAACTCCCCTGTGCCTGCCCCGGCGTGCCCGGCCCGTCAGTCGCGCTTCCGCCTCCCCCACGGAACAGAGGACCCCATGAGATGGAGACCCCTCGGCCGCCGGTCACTGACCGGCGCCGTCATAGCCGCGCTCATGACGGCCGGGCTGATACCGCTGGCCGTCACGTCGAGCGCCCGGGCCGCCACCGCCCCGGTCGGCACCGAACGCGCGAAGGCGGCGGCCGACGTCAACCTCGCGCTCGGACGTCCGGCCAGCGCGGGCGGCTCGAACGGCCCCTACACCGCCGGGAACGTCACCGACGGCACCCAGGCCTCCTACTGGGAGGGGCCGGGCGGCTCCTTCCCGCAGTGGGTCCAGGTCGACCTCGGCGCGACCCGGACCGTCGACGAGGTGGTGCTCAAGCTGCCCGCCACCTGGGAGAGCCGTAACCAGACGCTGTCCCTGCAGGCCAGCACCGACGGCTCCACCTTCCGTACCCTCGCGGCCTCGGCCGGCCGCGCGTTCAACCCCGCGCAGGCCAACACCGTCCCCCTCGGCCTCACCTCCCCCGCCGAGGCGCGCTACGTCCGCGTGCACATCACCGGGAACACCGGCTGGAACGCCGCTCAGCTCTCCGAGCTGGAGGTGTACGGCGACGACGGCGGCACCACGCCTCCGCCGACCGGCACCAACCTGGCCCGCAACAAGCCCGTCGAGGCCACCTCCTCGGTCCACAACTTCGTCGCCGCGAACGCCACCGACGACTCCACCTCCACCTACTGGGAAGCCGCGGGCCACCCCTCCGACCTCACCGTCAAGCTCGGGGCCAACGCCGACGTCGACGCCGTGGTGGTCAAGCTCAACCCGGACCAGGTGTGGGCGGCCAGGACCCAGAGCATCCAGGTGCTGGGCCGTGAGCACTCCGCGAGCGGCTTCACCTCGTTGCGCGACCGTGCCGACTACGCCTTCAGTCCCTCCCGGGACAACAACTCGGTGACCATCCCGGTCACCGGCCGCTGGTCCGACCTGCGGCTGCGCTTCTTCTCCAACACCGGGGCACCGGGCGGCCAGGTCGCCGAGTTCCAGGTCGTCGGGACCGCCGCACCCGCACCCGACCTGACCGTCACAGGGCTGGACTGGACACCTGCCGCCCCCTCCGAGCGGGACGCGGTGACCGTGAACGCCACGGTCCGCAACGCGGGGACGGCACGCTCGGCCGCCACGACCGCCGAGGTCGGCCTGGAGGGAACGGTCGCCGGCAGCGGAACCGTACCCGCGCTCGACCCGGGCGCGTCCGCCACGGTGGCCGTCGCCGCCGGTACCCGTCCCGCGGGCAACTACGGCGTCTCCGCCGTGGTCGACCCGCGCAACACGGTCGCCGAACTCGACGACAGCAACAACAGCCGCACCGCCGCGAACCGGCTGGTCGTGGGCCAGGCCCCCGGCCCGGACCTCGAAGTACGCGGCATCACCACCAGCCCGGCCAACCCGGCCGTCGGCTCGTCCGTCTCCTTCACCGTCGCCGTGCACAACCGCGGCACCACCACGGCGACGGCCGGCTCCGTGACCAGGCTCCAGGTCGGCTCCACCACGCTCAACGGCACGACCGGCCAGGTGGCATCCGGAGCCACGGCAAACGTGGCGATCAACGGAACGTGGACGGCGACCAGCGGCGGGGCGACCCTCACGGCCACCGCCGACGCCACCGGGGTCCTCGACGAGACCAACGAGAACAACAACGTGCTCGCCAAGTCCCTGGTCGTCGGCCGTGGCGCCGCCGTCCCGTACGCCGAACTGGAGGCGGAGGACGGCCGTTACGAGGGCACCCTGCTCACCGCCGACGCCAAGCGGACCTTCGGACACACCAACTTCGCCACCGAGTCCTCGGGCCGCAAGTCCGTCAGGCTCAACTCCACAGGCCAGTTCGTCGAGTTCACCTCGACGACTCCCTCCAACTCGATCGTGGTGCGCAACTCCATCCCGGACGCCTCGGGCGGCGGCGGAGCACAGGCCACGATCAGCCTGTACGCCAACGGCACCTTCGTACAGAAGCTCAACCTGTCGTCGAAGCACAGCTGGCTGTACGGGACCACCGACGATCCCGAGGGACTGACCAACTCGCCCGGCAGCGACGCCCGTCGGCTGTTCGACGAGTCCCACGCGCTGCTGTCGCAGAGCTACCCGGTGGGCACCAAGTTCCGCCTCCAGCGGGACGCGGGCGACACGGCCGCGTTCTACGTCATCGACCTCGTCGACCTCGAACAGGTCGCGCCCGCGGCCACCAAGCCCGCGAACTGCACCTCGATCACCGAGTACGGGGCCGTCCCGGGCGACGGACTCGACGACACCGACGCCATCCAGCGGGCGGTCACCGCCGACCAGAACGGCCAGATCTCCTGCGTGTGGATCCCGGCCGGGCAGTGGCGCCAGGAACAGAAGATCCTCACCGACGACCCGCTGAACCGGGGCCAGTACAACCAGGTCGGCATCCGGGACGTCACCATCCGCGGCGCGGGCATGTGGCACTCCCAGCTCTACACCCTCACCCCGCCCCACCAGGCCGGCGGCATCAACCACCCGCACGAGGGCAACTTCGGCTTCGACATCGACCACAACACCCAGATCTCCGACATCGCCATCTTCGGCTCGGGCACCATCCGCGGCGGCGACGGCAACCACGAGGGCGGCGTGGGACTGAACGGCCGCTTCGGCAAGGGCACGAAGATCACCAACGTGTGGATCGAGCACGCCAACGTCGGCGTGTGGGCCGGCCGCGACTACTCCAACATCCCCGAACTGTGGGGCCCCGGCGACGAGTTGGAGTTCTCGGGCGTACGCATCCGCAACACCTACGCCGACGGCATCAACTTCGCCAACGGCACCCGCAACTCCACCGTCTACAACTCGTCCTTCCGCAACACCGGCGACGACGCGCTCGCCGTGTGGGCCAGCAAGTACGTGAAGGACACCTCGGTGGACATCGGCCACGACAACCACTTCCGCAACAACACGATCCAGCTGCCGTGGCGGGCCAACGGCATCGCGGTGTACGGCGGTTACGGCAACACCATCGAGAACAACGTCATCGCCGACACGATGAACTACCCCGGCATCATGCTCGCCACCGACCACGACCCGCTCCCGTTCACCGGGCAGACCCTCATCGCGGGCAACGCCCTGCACCGTACGGGCGGCGCGTTCTGGAACGAGGACCAGGAGTTCGGCGCCATCACCCTCTTCGCACAGGGCCAGGACATCCCGGGCGTGACCATCCGGGACACCGAGATCTTCGACTCGACGTACGACGGCATCCAGTTCAAGACGGGTGGCGGCGCGATGCCGGGCGTGAAGATCACCGACGTGAAGATCGACGGGTCCAGCAACGGCTCCGGCATCCTCGCGATGAGCGGGGCCCGCGGCAGCGCCGCCCTGACGAACGTCACGATCACGAACTCGGCCGAAGGGAGCGTACTGATCGAGCCGGGCTCACAGTTCACCATCACCGGCACGCCGACCGGGGCGTCCGCCGCCCGCATGAACCGCTGAGCCAGGGGTCTCCGGCCACCGGCGACGGGTTCCGGAGACCCGCCGATACGCCCTTGTCCCGACCACCCACTCAAAACGCCGGTGCCCCGCACTCCGAGAGGAGTGCGGGGCACCGGCACTGGCACACTCCGGGGGCCGTCCATCTGGTCGACACTGTGTGTCGACGAGCGGAGACTCAGCAAGTGATCTGCGGGAGTCGCGCGCGAGCATCAACGCCCCCTGCCGGGCCGAGGAGGACGAGTGACCAGCGCACCGCAGAGACGGGCCCGATTACGTCTCGCACGGCATCGGCCGGCGCCGAACCACGTCCGGGCACGGTTCCGTGAGGAGCCACCGGGACCGGAGCCGGCTCCTGGCCCCGAGGCCTCGCGGGCGCGAAGGGTCTGGCAACGCATACGGCGGGACAACTGGGCGCACATCATCACGGTCACCGGGACGGCTCTCGCTGCCGTCGCGGCCATCGGAGGGCTCTGGGCCCAAGCCGTCGCGTCGTACTGGAGCCAGCAGACGGCAAGGGATCAGCTGGCCCAGTCCAAAGAGGAAAGCGCCCTCCAAAGACGAGATCAAGCGTCGAACGTGACCTACTGGGTCCAGAACCCGTGGGGACGTCGCGAGAACGTCAAGATCCATGTTCTGAACAGGTCACCTGATCCGGTCTCCGGAGTCCGGCTGATGCTTCACGTCAACGACCGCCCGGCGTTCATGCAGTTGAGCAACGTGCCCCCATGCGCCGACATCGTGTACCCGGCGCCCAGTCTGCTGCTGGGCACGGCCGACATGCCCCGAGATGAGCGGCCCAAGCTCTCCGATCCTGACTATCGCTGGGCCGCCGAGTTCATGTACTTCATCGACAGCAACGGCAACGATTGGACTCGGACGTCGACCGGTCTGGATGAACGCGCGCCTCTGCCCAAGGCCACCATGGAGAATCCGATCGGTCAGGGGATCGGCAACATCGCGGTCTTCGAGGAGCAGGTGGGCGAGGCCGGCTTGTGCGAGGGCAGGGGCAAGTAGCGGATGACGGTCTGTTGGCTGAGCGACCCCGGTCAGAGGTCGTCCACGTCGACCAGCCCGTCCTGGATGGCCCGGGCGACCAGGCTTGCCTTGGTCCGCGCGGGTCGGCCGACGTTCGCGTACTTGATGCGCACCCGGTCCAGATACGAGTTGACCGTTCGTACGGAGATCCCGAGACGCTGCGCGACCAACTCCTTGGACTCCGACTGGAACCACTCGATGAGCACGTTCTCCTCGCGGACGGAGAGCTGGGGACGGTCGGCGCGGGTGTTCGTTCCCAGCGCGCCGGCCAGCGCGGGCGGCATGTAGGGCCGCTCGTCCGCCGCTGCCAGCGTCGCCTCGACCAGGTGGTCCCGGCCCTCGCTCTTGGTCAGATAGGTCGCGGCTCCCAGGTCCAGGCAGTTGAGCGCTGTCTTCTCGTCGTCCCGCATCGAGTAGACGACCACCTGCCGCCCGGCGTCGACGAGTCTTCGGAGGCTGCTGAACGCGGGGCCGCCTTCGGCCAGTTGCAGATCCAGGACGACGACGTCGGCCGTGCTGCCCGGCTCGGTCCAGGCTTCCCGTACGGAGTCTCCGGCCGCGACCACGGTGATGGGTCGCCGTGCTGCGGCGTACCACGCCTCTATGCCCGAGAGGATGGCGGGATGGTCGTCGACGACGACCACGCTGACCGGTGCGTTGTCACTCATGTGAGGTCAACTCCGGAGGCCGCCGGTCTTCTCCAGCCGGCTTCCACCCACACACTTCCACCGCGCGTTGTTCGCTCCACGGCCACCTGCGCGTTCGTGGCAAGGCCGGGTGCCTGCGCGGCCTCGTCCGTGTCCCGGCCGCCGGCGCAGTCCTCGCTGACCACGCTCACGCGTACCGCGCGGGGTGTCCACACGACAGTCACCCGCGCGGTCGAGCGGGTACGGCCCAGAATCACCGCCACCGGGTCGATCAGCTCCCTCCGCACCTCCACAGGCACCTCACCCGGCCGGCCCCGTACTGCCAGGCTCACGGTCACCCCTTGATGCTCGGCCACTTCAACGCACGCCCGCAACTCGTTGAGCAGCGGGTCCAGGACGGCGTCGCTCTCCGCGAACAGGCGGCGCATACGGGCGGCTTCGACTCCGCACCGCAGCCTGACCTCCTCGTCGTGCGGGCTCAGCACACCATGGCCGAGGCCCACGAGCAGCGGCACGGTCGTCGCCGTCAGCGCGCGATAGCGCTCCTTGTGATCACGCTGCATGTCCTCGTGGATGCGTTCCCGGGTACGCAGTTCTTCCTCCCGTGCGGCCGCGGTCCCCGCGGCCGGCGCCGTACCGTGGAGCAGGTACGTCATCAGCACACCGACGGAGAGCTGGAAGCCGCAGCTGCCAATCGTGGAGATCCCCATGATGGCCCACTGGGCGACGGTCGGCTCCCCGGACAGGAACACAGCGGTCGCGTTGAGCCCCACATGCGCCGCGAGGAACGCCGCGTACACCCTGACCCGCAGGTCTGCCAGCAGGAACAGCGCGTGCCAGCCGACCACTCCGAACGCCCAGTCCGGCGCACCCGTCGACTGCTCCGGCGGGAGCGTGAACGCGCACACCGCCGAGACGGCCAGCACCGAGCCCAGGCTCAACCAGCGCACCCTCGGCGGGATCCGCCTGCCACGCAGCAGATAGGCACCCCCGATCACGGCGACGGCGGCAAGGCAGACGAAGGCAGCCGTCTGTGCCCATGCGGGGCGGTACATGTCCTGGTGGACCACGAGCCGGCGCAGCGAGATGGTGAACTGCCACACCAGGCTGATCAGCAGCACGGCCAGTTGGGTCCCGTAGAGGAGCCGCCCGCGGATGAAGCGGACGTCGGCCGTGTGCTGTACCTGGGCGCGGGGCGGGCGCGGTACGCCGGTCGCCTGTGACTGGCGCGGAACGCCGGTCACGTGTGACGGGCGCGGTATGCCGGTCGCCTGCGCACTGTCCCCTGCCTGCGACGCCCGGGCCGGGCCGTGCCAGCGCCACTGCACGCGGGTCCCGGTGTCCGGACGGGAGGTGACCGTGGCGGAGCCTCCGACCGCGTGCATCCTGCCGACGATGGAACCGTTGATGCCCCGTCGCCGCGCGGGGACGGACTCCGGGTCGAAACCCCGTCCCGCGTCGGACAGTTCGACGACGGCGCCGTCCCCCTCCGTCCATGCCCTGAGCTCCGCCTCCCGCACCCCGGCATGGCGGGCCACATTGGTGACGGCCTCGCGGACCCCGTTGAATATCGCGAGCCCAGGTCCTGACGGAATCGCGAGCGGACCGTCGATACGCGTCTTGAGGCGCACCCTGGCCTGTCCCTCACCCTCGGGCACACAGCCGAGAAGAGCCGCGAGGTCGACGCTCCCCGTCTCGAATCCGGGCACGGCGGACATGGCCTCCAGATCCTGTCTGGCCCGCGGAGGCAGCCACGACCAGTCCCGGCCGTCGCCCTGGGAGACCATCAGCAGCGTCGCGCTCGCCGTGTCGTGCAGGGTCGCCAGGTACTCGCGCTCGGTCGCCCTCCGTGCGGCGGCGACCTCCATCTCCCGGCGCGCCTCCGCCCTGACCGCGGCCGACCGGTCGGCCGCCCTGGCCAGCCCCCGGACGATGAGGTACGCGGCCCTCGACAGGCCCACCTGGATCAGCATGCGCACCAAGGGCACCACGTCGGGGCCCTGCCCGGGCGAGGAGAGGACGTCACCCAGCACGCTGACGCCGGCCCCCAACGCGGCCAGGGCGGCCCCGGCCACCGGTCGCGTCGCCCACTCGTACTGGAAGGCGACGACGCTGATGCCGACCATCGCCTCCACCATCACGTTCGCGGCCTCGCCACCGATCACCGGCTGAGACAGCCCCGTCAGCACCACCACGGCCGCGTCCAGCGTCCACAGCAGGGCGAGCGGCAACAGACTCGGGCGGCGCAGTGAGTAGAGGCGCACACCACAGGCGAGGAAAGCGGGCACCAGCAGAGACAACGCCAGGGGAACCTCCGCCGCATCCGCCGAGACGACACCCAGCACACCACACAGGCAGACCACGATGGACCGGAGCCACACCCCGAACCGCTCAAGGGCCAGGATCAACAGGCGCTCGCTGGACCTGGGCCCCTCTATCGGCTCAGCGGCCATCCCTGTTCCCCCTCGCATCCCCCATGCCGCATGGAAACAAGGGTAGTTGCCCCACGATCAAGGCAGAGCGCCCATTCGCCTCCGGTGCCTGCGGCGGCCGCTTCTTGTGGGGCGAACGACCGGCACACCCATCGACCGGGCCGGGCTAACGTCCCGTCGTACGGGGCTGACACCGTCCGCGGCGGGCCCGCGTCCAGGCGGGTGCGAGTGCGCGCCTGACGCACGGTCAGTTCACTTCCTCCCCTCAAGAGAGGTACAACCATGTCCATTCGTCTCGGCAAGCGATCCAGATCCCTTCTGGCGACCGGCGCCCTTACCGCCGGCCTCCTCGGCAGCGCCGTTGCCGTCGCTCCTTCGGCGGCGGCGTGGCCGTACGTCGGGGAGTGCTCGACCAGCCACAAGATCATCTACAACACCACCTCCTCACAGGTCATCAAGATCCCGGACGTGTGGTACGAGGGGTACTACAACGTGCGCTGCTGGATGGACTACGGCAGCGACGGAGTCGGCGTCGAGACTCTCCAGCTCGCCCTCAAGTCGTGCTATGGGCAACCCATCGCCGTCGACGGCGAATTCGGCCCGGCCACACGAGACGCCCTCAAATACGCCCAGGGCAAAGAGGGAATCACCGCTGACGGCCTGTACGGCGAGCAGGTGTTCGAGAACCTCAAGTGGGCCAGGTACAAGCAGGATGGGACGCGCAACGGTTGTGCCAGCCGCGACTTCTAACTGCCCATGACTACGACGACCCCGCCTGGGGACCGCTCCCCGCCCGCCCGGCCGCACTGCGCTGGCTGTTACTGCTCCCCCTGACCCTGGTGTTCCTGCCGCTGTGGTGGGTGGTGTGGGTCTTCATCGCCGTCTGCCTCTACTGCGTGGCTCCGGTGGCCGAGCTGATCGTCCACATGGTGCCGCGTGCCGAGAACGGCGCGATACGAGTGCTCGACGCCACGCTGGGCCGGGTGCCGTTCGTCCCGCTCTGGTGCGTGACCCCGGTGGCATTGGTACGGGAGGGCGACACGGCGTACTACCAGGCGCGAGTGGACCGGCGCGTAGAGAAGCAGACCCGGCGAGTGGAGACCTCCCGGCACCGTCGCGAGTACCACCGCGACCTGGAACTCGGAACACACTACTTCCGGGGCGCCGGGGCCGGTTACGTCCTGCGCGTCGCCTCGGAGCGGGGCTGGAACCTCCATCCGGTGCTGCGCTCGAACCCCCGGCGCCGGCTCCGGCTGCGCCACAACGGTCGGCCAAGGCCGGACGCCAGGAACTGACAGTCCCGGACGGTCTCCGTCAGAGGCGGCCACCCCGCCCGCTCACCCAACGGCGAACCAGCCGACGCACTCCGGCCTCCACCCTGGCGTACTCACCCACTTTCAAGGAGACGACACTGAGAACACGTGCCCTGAGGTGGCCCGCACTGATCATCGCGTTCGTGCTGGGCCTGCCCTCGTTGACCGGCTGCGCCATCGACAAGGGCACGGCACTCGCAGCGGACTTCGAAGAGAACTGGGCTGGCACGCCGGACGTGGCGAAAATCCGCACCACCAAGAACAACACGCTGCCCTTCAAGGGAACGTCGACCGGCACGCTGATCCTCAAGGACGGCACTTCGGCCGACCGCGTGACCAAACTGGTGGGCGAGATGAGGGAGTTCGTCGCCCGCCACGACAAGACCACCGGTCGGATCGCGGCGGACGGCATCACCTTCACCGTCGTCGCGGACGAGGGCCGCACCGGCGAGGTCCTGGCGTTGTGGCGATCGCTGACGGCCGACGACCGGGTGTCGGACGCCGACATCAATGACGCGCCCTGGAAAGGGGCAACCGACCGCTGGCGGATCGAGGTCACCGCGGTCGATGCCACCGGCGCGTTGACGGTGTTCAAGGACATGTACGCCAAGGGCGACCGGCACCGGCCACTTGCCGGAGTGATGGTCCTGAGGGTCAGAGGGCCGGGGCTCTTTGTGGAGAGCGACTTCAACGACGGTTTCCCCGCCGAGGCGATCGCTGCGTACGAGGCGGTGCTTGCTCAATACCCGGTCGTCGGAGCGACTCTGCGCCGCGATGCCATGTCCGGATCGGCGGTCAGCATCGTCGTGGCGAAGGGCGTGGATCGGGACCGTGCCGGCGAACTCGCGAGGAGGGCGGCGCCGAACCTCGGTACCGCCGTCGAGGTCACCAGCGCCAGCGCCGACTGACCGCCGGCTGGATCAACCAGAGCGGCCGTCTCGGAACCGCAGTCCCGTCCTGTAGGAACTCGGGCAATCCGTCCGAAAATCGAATGGTGGAGCAGAATTGATGAAAATCCGAAGCGGGCGCACCAAGTCGGCAATGGCCACTGGAGCCCTTCTGGCCGGACTCCTCGGCGGCGCTCTCGTCGGCGCGCCGTCCGCATCAGCGGCCAACTCCCCTTGCAGCTACGGGGGTTACGTCTACAACAAAGTCACCAACCCCACCTCTTACAAGTACGTCCCCTACGTCACCGGCGACTGGTCCGATTGCTGGCTGGACCGGGGAATGAGCAATACGGCAGTCCGCGCCCTACAGAAGAACCTGAATTCCTGCTACGGATACAAGCTGGCGACGGACGGTGTCTTCGGAGGCCTAACCGAGTCGGCACTCGTCTCCGTCCAGAAGAAGGTTGGTGTCGCGGCGGACGGCGACTACGGACCCAAGACGCGGGATGCGATGGTGTGGGCCAACTACAGCGTGGAAACCGGGGCGCGGATCAGCTGTAACTGACGAACAGCTGATCCATAGCCCGGTCCCCGATATGCACGAACCGCCGGGATGCCGGCGACAAGTCTCGGGAACTTCAGCGTAACGGGAGGTGCGTTCGCCGCATCAAGGGCGACCGCACCTCTTTCGTACTCAGAACCGATTCAGTCGATTTCGCAGTCCTGAATCTTTGTCTCATCACCTACAAACACGGGGACGGAATGCAGAACGCGGGGCGTAACAAGAGGATTGCGACCGCGGCGGCGCTGGGCGCGCTGACGGTGCTTCTCGCCACCGGATGCTCCTTCAGCATTGGCGACGCGAAGAAGAAGAGCGAGGCGACGGCCGGCGAGAGCGCAGCCGCCGTCGAGGAGCGGCCGACGGCCGAGGAGCAGCCGACGACCGAGGAACGGCCGGTCGGTGATGATCCCGCGGAGCCCGAGAACACGGGCGTCAACGAGGGCGGGGCCGTCCACAAGGCCCGAGTCGCGCAGACGATCTCCGACAAGCTCGCTACGGACACCGGCAAGCGTCCCGACAGGGTCACCTGCCCTGAGCACCTCCCGGCCCGGGTCGGCGCCACGATCCGCTGCGAACTCACTGCCGGCAGCGACACCCTCGGGGTCGCCGTCACCGCCACCGCGGTCAACGGCAAACAGGTCAACTACAACTTCAAGGTCGACGACAGCGTCAAGTGAACCGGTGGTTCGCTGGACGGCGGCTGATCGGCATCGGTCGAGTCCATCTCCAGCCGCCGCTTCAACTCGGCGAACCTCTTTGCCTGTTGGGTTGGGCACGGTCTTCTCGCGGGCGTCGTGGAGCTGCTGGGCCAGTTCGGCCTGGTCCGGAGTCGACCGGTGCGAAGTTGTCTGACGGATGTTGAGCAGGCGCTACTGGCGCCGCACCTGCCCAAGCACGAAGGAGCATTTCGGGTGAGCAAGGTACTGGCCATGAGGGCCTCCCGGGAGAGAGTCCGCGACGGCGCTCCGGCGCCGGTCAAGGACTGGGTCGACTTCTCCGACGGATCGGAACCGTCCCGGGTGGTCGCGTACGTGGAGCGCGAGTTGCCGCAGGGCGGCATCCCCGCATACCTCGCGGCCCGCCGCAGCGGCGCCCGCTCCTTCGTCCTGTGGGCCGACGAGCACCGCCGGGAGCGGGTGGCCACCCTGGTGACCCTGTCGGCCACCGGCGGTGTCGCGACGTTTCAGGCGCTCGGAGCGCACGGCGAGCTCATCGGCACGCTCGTACGCGAGAAGGCGCTCCGTGGCAGGGGCCTGCGCACCCGCTGGACCGTGACTCAGCCCGGCGGCCCTGAGGCTGTGGGCTTCAAGGGCCGCATCTTCTGGTGGTTCATGTGGTGGCTGTCGTTTCCCATGCAGCTGCTGATCCTCGTGTTCAGCGTTTTCGACAGTGTCCCCGGCAATGAGGGTGGTGTCGCGCGCGGCCCCCGCCGCATCAAGTGGCGCGCGGGTGGCCAGGTCCCGCTGGAGTTCAGATCCCGCGGCGACAAGCTGCATGTGCACGCGCCGGGATTGGACTGGCGGCTTGGGGCCACCCTGATCGTCCTGCTGCACACTTTCGGCGCCGGCCCGTGGGACGCCAGGAAGAAGTGAATCCGCGAAGAGATTCTCGACCTGCACGACGCCTCCTGCTTCACCGCCACCGCCAACAAGGAACGGGAAGCGCCGGAACCACAAGCGAATCCGAGTGGGACGCCCGCAGCCACAGCCGGAGCACCGGCCAAGACGGATGGGCAGCCTGTGCATGTCCACCGCCGACGGTCCCGGCAGCGCTGGCGCCTGAAGCCGGCGACGCAGCCGGCATGGCACATCGTCTCCGTCGGTGTCCTATGTGACGGAGACGGAGCGTCACGATCTCGACCCCAAGGACGCACGCTACAAGTGGCGGCCCCTCAGCAGGACGCTTGAGGCCAAGCTCAGTTCAACGCGCTGCAGTTGGCAGTCGGCCCGTCCGGGCATCACGTTCAGCTGGCCCCTCCGCCTCTCGGCACCGGAGGTGGCCCCCGCCGGTAGCGTTGGTCCGAGGGGAGCGCCGATCTGGGGGACGTGTGACTGAAGCGGATGCACCACCCATCGTCTTCGTGCATGGGACGCGGTTCAGCGCAGGACAGTGGAGTTCACAAGTCACCGCTCTCCAAGAGGACTTCCCAGTGGTCGCCGTTGACCTACCGGGCCACGGCACCCGCTCGGCCCAGCCCTGGAGTCTGAGCGCGGCGACCGAGATCATCGCTTCCGCGGTGGACTCTCTCGACCGCGGGCCGGCTCTGGTCGTCGGGCACTCGCTCGGCGGATACGCCTCGCTGGAGTTCGCGCGACGATGCCCGAAGCAGTTGCGCGGGCTGGTCCTCGCGGGGGCCAGTGCCTCAACTCGTGGCCCGTGGGCAACTCCCTATCGGTGGGTCGCCGGGCTCGTCCCTCGACTACCGGCGGACCGGTTGGCCCGCTGGAACGACCGGTTGCTGCGCCGGCACTATCCCCCCGAGGTGGTCGGGGCGACCATCCGCTCGGGCTACGCCTTCCACACTCTGCCGACCGCCTGGGGCGAGGTACTGGGCCGCTTCGACGCGGGGTCGATGCGTCATGTGGCGGCTCCCGTTCTCATCCTGAACGGCGAGAAGGACACCGTCTTCCGGTCAGGCGAGGGGGATTTCGCCCGCGCGCATCCGAACGCCCGTATCGAATTGATCCCACGGGCAAGGCATCTCGCGAATTTCGACGATCCAGCTGCCTTCACGGATGCCGTTCGCCGCTTCGCCCAACACCTACCTCCTCGTAGCTGAGCGCGCCAGAGCCGGATCCATCAGGGATGCCCCAGCACAGCGGCACCGGCAAACGCTCAGCCTGGCCACGTCGCGAATTGTGACCGCGCTTCCGTGAGCACCACGGCCGACGCGTCGTAGACGCCTACCGCGTGGAGCCGACCTCCCACGCAACCACGGCCAGAACCAGCCAGCACGCAACGTCAGGGCACGGAAGAGCCCGTGGGCGACATCCTGCGGTCAACGTCCTGTCACGCGTGGCCGCTGTATGCGGCACTGCAGTCCTCGGTTGTGCCCTTGGCCGCGCAGAGCTGAATGTAGACCGTGGTGCCTTCTGCCAGATTGCCGCTGTTCCAGTCGCTGTAGTAGGTGGCCGAATGCCCGTGCGTGGTGGCGACGCGCCCGGTCACCGGAGAGATCATGGAAGCCTCCATGCCCCACCCGTCGCCATACACGTCCACCACCTGGAACGCGTCGCCGGGGATGCCGCAACACCCGGGATCGGCGTTCCATGTCATGGTGCCCGCGTAGTGGCCGCTGTTGTAGGCGGCGATGGCGAAGCTCCCGAGGTCCAGCAGTTCCTCGTAGAAGCCGCCGAACCCGCGTTCCTGGTCGACGAGATGGATCTCCAGGATCCAGTGAAGGCGCTGCCCCGCCTCGTCCGTGCGTCCAGGACTGCATCGAACCCGGCGGGGCCGGCGCGCGGCGAGACGTCGCAGTTGCCCTCGGCGTCCGCGCCGGCGACCAGGACCAGCGATGATCAGTCGATCAACCGCCGAGTGTGCTCCGTGAGTTCGGTCATCTCCTTGCGCACGGCCGCGTCGCTGGGGAGGTCATAGACCCGGCGCAACGCCTCCGGGTCGGACACGGCGTCCAGACGGAGCGAGTCGAAGGCACTGCCGGCAAGGGGTGTCGTCATGCCTGCGGCCCTAACGAGCCGACCTGCGGCAGTTGGAATGGTCCGGTCCATCGAGCTGCCGCGCGCTGGTCGACTCGTTGCCAACGCCGCAACATCCTTGCGGCCGTACCGGACGGCGGCGCCGAGCATCGCCGAAGTGACATCCAGCCCGAGAACCACACCCTTGTCACCGATACCTACACGCAGCCCGGGCAGCACCCGTCCGGTGCCGCACCCCAGGTCGACAACCGTCTGCCCGGGGCTCAGACCCATCCGGGCGCATCGAAAGCTCGTCCGGCCAGCCCGCGGACGACCGGATACAGTGCGCGAGACGGCAGCCTGGCCAGAGAGGGGAAGCGTGACCGACACCAGCAACACCCGACCCGCCGACAGCGAAGTGCAAGCTCCGCGGCAGAGCCTTCTGCACCGCCTGATGCGCCACCTCCCCCTGATCGCCCCCGTCCTGCTGTGGGCCGTGCCCTGCTGGGTGCTCCTGTACACCGGCCAGCACTGGCCACTGCCCGTCGCGCTGGTCGGCACCGCCCTGTTCGTCCTCGGCCTCGTGGCCATGCCACTGGCGATGGGGCGCGGCCACGGCCGGCGCCAGCAGGACTGGGCGGCGATCATCGGTGACACCCTGCTGGGCGCCAGCTGGGTTCTGTTCACCTGGTCCGTTCTGCTCGGCGTCCTCCTGCGGCTCGGCCTGACCGTGGCCGGCGTCGGTGAGGGCCAGGACCGGGCCCGCATCGTCACGTGGGCGGTCCTCGGTACAACCGCGGTACTGCTCGCCTGGGGCTACGCCGAAGCCCGCCGCGCGCCCCGCGTGCGCCGCCTCGACGTCCAACTCCCGCGCCTGGGTGCCGGGTTGGACGGCACTCGCGTCGCCCTCATCACCGACACCCACTACGGCCCACTCGACCGCGCCCGCTGGTCGGAGCGGGTGTGCGAGACCGTGAACAGCCTCGAAGCCGACCTGGTCTGCCACACCGGCGACATCGCCGACGGCACCGCCGAACGCCGCCGCGCCCAGGCCACCCCGCTCGGTACCGTGCGGGCCACCCACGCCCGGGTCTACGTCACCGGCAACCACGAGTACTACAGCGAGGCCCAGGGCTGGGTCGACCTGATGGGCGAGCTGGGCTGGGAGCCGCTGCGCAACCGCCATCTGCTGCTCGAACGCGGAGGCGACACCCTCGTGGTCGCCGGCGTGGACGACGTCACCGCCGAATCCTCCGGCCTGCCGGGCCACCGCGCCCACCTCGCCGGAGCCCTGGACGACACCGACCCCGACCTGCCCGTCCTGCTCCTGGCACACCAGCCCAAGTTCATCGACCGGGCGGCAGCCGCCGGCATCGACCTCCAGCTCTCCGGCCACACCCACGGCGGCCAGATCTGGCCCTTCCACCACCTGGTCCGCCTCGACCAGCCCGCCCTCGCCGGCCTGAGCCACCACGGCACCCGCACCCTCCTCTACACCAGCCGCGGCACCGGCTTCTGGGGCCCGCCGTTCCGCGTCTTCGCCCCCAGCGAGATCACCCTGCTCGTACTCCGCTCCCCGCAACCGCCCACCTCGCCGTAGCACTGGGCGTGCCACCACATTCGGCTCGCCCCCGCGGTGCACGACAGCTAGCGGTATGGCCTACTCCAGGCCCTGGTGCCGTCGCTCTGCCTCATGGTCCTCCCGCCGGGCGTCAGATTCGTGCGACTCCGCAAGCCCCTTGAGCAGCTTGCTGGTTCGCGGCCACATGCGTGCCAATTCGGCCTGGGCGGATCGCCTAGACACCTCGAACCACAGCCTCCGTCCGCCAAGGCAGCCCCCCAGTCACGTCCTGCCCCACCTCCGGGATCGCCATCGGCTGACCAGACCCAAGAAGGGAGGAGAGGCCAGTAGACCGCCGGAACGACAAAGCACCCGCGCCCGGCCAGAAGCCGGAGGCGGGTGCCAGGTTCCCCTGCCCGTGAAACGGGGCCCGTGGGGCAATGTTGTGTCCGAGGGGGGACTTGAACCCCCACGCCCGATAAAGGGCACTAGCACCTCAAGCTAGCGCGTCTGCCATTCCGCCACCCGGACTAGGTGTCTGCCGCCTGGACGGGGGTGTTCCCCGTGGCGACATGGACAACAATACCAAGCTTTCGGAGTGGCTTTCACCTGCGTTTCCTCGCCCCGGCGGGGGTTCCCGACAGGTGCGTAGGGTGCGCCTACAGTCTCACCATGGGTGACTGGAAGACTACGGACGGGCTGCCGCGGAGACGGCGGCACCGGGCTTTGTCGCCGTTGCGGGAGCATCTGCGGGACACGTTCTGGTTCGCTCCGACCGCGGCCCTGGTCCTGGTGTTCGTGGTGTGGTCCGCGGCGACGGCGGCGGACGACGCGATCCTGACCGCGCTGCGCGACGCGGGCGACGAGGACGCGGTCGGTGATCTGCTGGGGATCGCCGAGGACGCGAAGACCGTGGTCACCACGATCAGCGCGGCCATGATGACCTTCATCGGCGTCGTCTTCAGCATCTCGCTGGTCGCCGTACAGATGGCCGCCGGGCAGTTCAGCCCCCGCGTCGTACGGATCTTCGTGCGGAGCCGGATCACCAAGGCCACCTTCGCGGTGTTTCTGGCCACCTTCGTCCAGTCCCTGCTCGTCCTCACCTCGTACGACAGCCAGCGTGATCCCTCGCTGGTGGCCTCGATCCCGCTCGTCCAGTCCGTCCTCACGCTGATCCTGGTGGGGCTGAGCGTCGTCCTGTTCGTGATGTACGTGAACTCGACGCTGCGGCTGATGCGGGTCGCGCACGTCGTCGACCTGATCACCAGGGAGGCGCTGCGGGTCGTCGCGAACATGCCCCTCGACGTCTCCGCGGAGGAGCCCGTCGGCGACACCAGCGCCGGCACCGGCTCCAGCCGCGGCCCCGGCCCCGGCGCCAGCTCCGGTCCAGGCCCCGGCTCCGGCCCCGACCTCGGTCCCGAGACCGCCCGTATCGCCCATCACGGCCGCGCGGGCGTGCTGCGGGACGTCGACATCGCGCGGCTCGTCCGGATGGCGCGGCAGAGCGGTGTCGTGCTGCGGCTCGTCCCGCGGATCGGGGACTTCGTCGTGCCGGGCACGCCGGTGTTCGCCGTACACGGCGGGCCCGCCACGAAGGGATTGCGGGCGCTGAGTTTTCAGGTGTCCGTGGGTGCCGAGCGGACGTTCCATCAGGATCTGGGGTTCGGGCTGCGGCAGTTGTCGGACATCGCGTTGCGTGCTCTGTCACCCGCCGTGAACGACCCCACCACGGCGGTTCAGGCCGTGGACCGGATCGTGCAGTTCCTGTCCTCGGTGGCGCAGCGCCCGCTCGGAGTCCTGTTGCACCGGGACCGGCGAGGCACCGTACGGCTGGTGCAACCCGTGCCCGGCTGGGCCGAGTTGGTCGACCTCGCCTTCTCCGAGATCCGGGGGTGCGCCGTGGCCAGCCCTCAGGTCACCCGCCGTCTGCTGGCCGGGCTGGATGATCTTCTCGGTGCCGTTGCCGAGGACCGTCGGGAGCCGTTGGTCCGCCATCGCACGCTGCTGACCCAGGCCGTGGAACGGGCCGTGCCGGAAGCCGCGGACCGCGCGTTCGCCCTCCACCCGGACCGGCAGGGCATCGGCTAGCCGCGACGCCCCCAGTCGGTGGCCGCCGCTCCTCGAAGCCAGTGGGCGGCGCCCCGCACGGCGCCGCCCACTCGCGGTCACGGCATGAGGTGGTACTCCGGGAAGTTGCCCGGCAACCGCTCCCCCGCCGGTCCTCGTGTCACCGCGCGGATCAGCAGCTCGCCGCCCACGAACGCGCCCCGCCAGGACGCGCCGAAGCCGCCGAAGAGCTCGTCGCGGTCGCCGCGCGAGCGGGGCTTGCCGTGGCCGACCTTGAAGGCGCGGATCTGCGGGGCCAGTCGGTCGTAGGTGGCCTCGTCGTCCGTCGACAGGGTCGCGACGAGCGCGCCGTTCGACGCGTTCATGGCGGCGAGCAGCTCGGCCTCGGTGTCGACCAGGACGATGGTGTCGACCGGGCCGAAGGGTTCCGCGTGGTGGAGGGGCGAGGACGGGGGCGGGTTGAGGAGCGTGACCGGTTGGACGTACGCCGCCGTGTCCTGGCCGGGCAGGAAGCGCGCGTCGGCGAGCCGGCCGCGGTGCAGCGGGACCGCGCCCCGGTCGATCGCCTCGGCGACCTGGTCGTGGAGGTCCTTGGCCTTGGCGGCGTTGATCACCGGACCGAAGTCCAGCTGCGGATACGGGTCGTCCGGGTGCTCGACGGCCAGCGGGTGGCCGACGCGCAGCGTACGGACCGCCGGCAGGTACGCCGCCAGGAATTCGTCGAACAGCTCACGCTGGACGACGAAGCGCGGGTAGGCGGTGCAGCGCTGCTTGCCGTAGTCGAAGAGCTTGGGGATCACTGCCGTCAGCGTGTCCCAGTCCGTGTGGTTCCAGATGCCCCAGGTGTTCAGGCCCTCCTGTTCCAGTACGTGTCGTTTGCCGAGGTCGGCGACGGCCGTGGCCACCGCGGCGCCCGTGTCCCGGCCGCCGACGAAGGAGACGCAGCCGATCTCGGGCGCGCGCACGAGCGCCTCCGACAGCTCGCGCCCGCTGCCGCTGACGAGGGTGACGGGAATCCCCTCGCGTGCGGCGAGTGCGCAGGCCAGCGTGAGACACGCGACGCCGCCGTCGGTCGGGGTCTTGGCGATGACCGCGTTGCCTGCCAATGCCTGTATCAGCATTGCGTGAACGAGCACGCTCATCGGGTAGTTCCAGCTCGCGATGTTGGACACGGGCCCGTCGAGCGGGGTCCGGCCCTCGACCATGGGCTCGATTCCGTCGACGTACCAGCGCACGCCGTCGATGGCCCGGTCGACGTCGGCCTGCGCGAGGCGCCAGGGCTTGCCGATCTCCCAGACGAGGAGGAGGGCGAGCAGTTCGCGGTGTTCGGTGAGCGCGTCGAGCGTGGCCGCGACGCGCGCCCGGCGTTCGTCCAGGGGCACGTGCCGCCAGGCGCGGTGGTGGTCCAGTGAGGCGCGTACGGCCTGGTGGGCCGTTACGCCGTCCAGGCGCGGCGGGCCCGCGATGGGGCTGCCGTCCACGGGGCTGGTGGCGGGCAGCGCCCTGCCGTCCGCCTGCCAGGCGGCGCCCCAGAGGTTGAGGACACGGTCGTCCCGGAAGGCTTCCGGCGCCACGGCGAGGCAGCGTTGCCAGGCGTCGGTCCAGGAGGTGTGGGACTTGAGGGTGAGGGTGGGTGCCATTCGGTTGCTCCGCTCTCGGTGCACAGTCGGGGGCGGTAGTGCATGGCTCGTCTCCCGTACGGGAGCACTTGGCGTACATGTCGCACTCGGAGTGCTCGCGTACGGAGACGTCGTACGAAGGACGCTAGCGATCCGTCTCGACCTCGGAAAGTGACGTGATGTCAACTATGAGTGACATCACGCTCCTTCATCCGGACTCGCCCAGCGCGGCGAGGACCAGCCGGGCCGTCTCGGTCGGGGTGTCGCCCACCCGTACGCCGGCCGCCTCCAGGGCTTCCTTCTTCGCCTGGGCCGTGCCGGACGAGCCGGAGACGATCGCGCCCGCGTGGCCCATCGTCTTGCCCTCGGGTGCGGTGAAACCGGCGATGTAGCCGATGACGGGTTTGGTGACGTGGTCGCGGACGTACGCGGCCGCGCGTTCCTCGGCGTCGCCGCCGATCTCCCCGATGAGGACGATGAGTTCGGTGTCGGGGTCGTCCTGGAAGGCGGCCAGGCAGTCGATGTGGGTGGTGCCGACGACGGGGTCGCCGCCGATGCCGACGCAGGTCGAGAAGCCGATGTCGCGGAGTTCGTACATGAGTTGGTAGGTGAGCGTGCCCGACTTGGAGACGAGGCCGATGCGTCCCGACTTGGTGATGTCGGCCGGGATGATGCCCGCGTTGGACTGGCCGGGGGTGATCAGGCCGGGGCAGTTGGGGCCGATGATCCGCGTGCCCTTCGACCTCGCGTACGCGGTGAAGGCGACCGAGTCGTGGACGGGGATGCCCTCGGTGATGACGACGGCGAGCTCGATGCCGGCGTCGGCGGCTTCCACAACTGCCGCCTTGGAGAAGGCGGGTGGGACGAAGACGACACTGACGTCGGCTCCGGTGGCCTCGATGCCTTCGCGCACGGAGCCGAAGACGGGCACGGCGCGGTCGTCGAAGTCGACGCTCTGCCCGGCCTTGCGCGGGTTGACGCCGCCGACGACGTCGGTGCCGGCCGCGAGCATGCGCCGGGTGTGCTTCATGCCCTCGCCGCCGGTCATGCCCTGGACGAGGACCTTGCTCTCCTTGGTGAGGTAGATGGCCATGTCCCGCTCCTTCAGCTGGCGTTGGCGAGTCGGGCGGCACGGCGCGCGGCGCCGTCCATGGTGGTGGCCTGCTGGACCAGCGGGTGTGCGCGGTCGTCGAGGATCGCTCGGCCGCGTACGGCGTTGTTGCCGTCGAGGCGGACGACCAGCGGCTTGGTCAAGTGGACTGATTCCAGAGCCTGCACGATGCCGTCGGCGACCGCGTCGCAGGCGGTGATGCCGCCGAAGACGTTGACGAAGACGGACTTCACCGCCGGGTCGGAGAGGATGACGGAGAGTCCGTCGGCCATGATCTGGGCGGATGCTCCGCCGCCGATGTCGAGGAAGTTGGCGGGGCGCGCACCGCAGCCGGCGACCACGTCGAGGGTCGACATGACGAGCCCGGCGCCGTTGCCGATGATGCCGACCTCGCCGTCCAGCTTCACGTAGTTGAGGTTCTTGGCGGCGGCGGCAGCCTCCAGCGGGTCGTCGTGCGTGGACTCCTGGTCGCCCCAACGGGCCTGCCGGAAGCGGGCGTTGTCGTCGAGAGTGACCTTGCCGTCGAGGGCGAGGATCTGCCCCTGGGCGGTACGGACGAGGGGGTTGACCTCGACGAGCACGGCGTCCTCGCGGATCAGTACGTCCCAGAGCCTGACCAGGACGTCGACGGTCTGCGGGGGCAGGCCCGCGGCGTCGGCGATCTCGGCCGCCTTCGCCGAGGTGACGCCCTCGGCGGGGTCGATGTGGACGCGCGCCACGGCGTCCGGCCGGGTGGCGGCGACCTCCTCGATGTCCATGCCGCCCTCGGCCGAGGCGATGGCGAGGAACCGGCCGGCGGCGCGGTCGAGTACGTAACTGACGTAGAACTCGCTCTCGATGTCGACCGGTTGGGCCAGCATCACCTTGCCGACGGTGTGGCCCTTGATGTCCATACCGAGGATCTGGCGTGCCGTCAGTTCGGTGGCGGCGGGGTCCGCGGCGAGTTTCACGCCGCCCGCCTTGCCGCGTCCGCCGGTCTTCACCTGTGCCTTGACGACGACGCGGCCACCGAGCCTGCGGGCGATCTCGCGTGCCTCCTTGGGCGAGTCCGTGACCTCCGCCCTCGGCACCAAGATGCCGTGTTCCTCGAAGAGTTCCCTTGCCTGGTGCTCGAACAGGTCCATCTCGGCTCCCTCTTAAAAGTGCCGCACGCCCCCTGGACACCACCCACTGGATGCGGGATAACAAGCTTCATACAGTATTCGTCGACTGTATGCAATGTACCGCGACGGCATCCACGAACAGTGCGCGCACCACGTCTGAGCTGCACTTCCGCGCGCCCAATCCCCTACGAAGGGACAGGACTTCGCAATGCCCGACGACAACAGCCAGAACCTCATATCCGGTGGGCACCTGGTCGCCAAGGCACTCAAAGCGGAGGGTGTGGAGGTCATCTACACGCTCTGCGGCGGCCACATCATCGACATCTACGACGGCTGCGTCGACGAAGGCATCGAGGTCGTCGACGTACGCCACGAACAGGTCGCCGCCCACGCCGCCGACGGTTACGCACGCATCACCGGCAAGCCCGGCTGCGCCGTCGTCACCGCGGGGCCCGGCACGACCGACGCCGTGACGGGTGTCGCCAACGCCTTCCGCGCGGAGTCCCCGATGCTGCTGATCGGCGGCCAGGGGGCCCACACCCAGCACAAGATGGGGTCCCTGCAGGACCTGCCGCACGTCGACATGATGACGCCGATCACCAAGTTCGCGGCGACCGTGCCGGACACCGCGCGGGCCGCCGACATGGTGTCGATGGCGTTCCGCGAGTGCTATCACGGGGCGCCCGGCCCGTCCTTCCTGGAGATCCCGCGCGATGTCCTCGACGCCAAGGTGCCGGTCGAGAAGGCCCGGGTCCCCGCCGCCGGCCAGTACCGGGCCTCGACCCGCTCGGCCGGTGACCCCGAGGCCATCGAGAAGCTCGCCGACCTCCTCGTGCACGCCGAGAAGCCCGCGATCCTGCTGGGCAGCCAGGTGTGGACCACCCGTGGCACCGAGTCCGCCATCGAGCTCGTACGCGCTCTCAACATCCCCGCGTACATGAACGGCGCCGGGCGCGGCACGCTGCCGCCCGGGGACCCGCACCACTTCCAGTTGTCGCGCCGGTACGCCTTCTCCAACGCCGACGTCATCGTCATCGTCGGTACGCCCTTCGACTTCCGCATGGGCTACGGGAAGCGGCTGTCGCAGGACGCGACCGTCGTACAGATCGACCTCGACTACCGGACCGTCGGCAAGAACCGGGACATCGACCTCGGGATCGTCGGTGACGCGGGTCTGGTCCTGAAGTCGGTCACCGAGGCCGCTTCCGGGCGCATCAACGGGGGCGCGTCGAAGCGCAAGGAGTGGCTCGACGAGCTGCGTGCCGCCGAGCAGACCGCCATCGAGAAGCGGCTGCCGAACCTGAAGTCGGACGCCTCGCCGATCCACCCGTACCGCCTGGTCAGCGAGATCAACGACTTCCTCACCGAGGATTCCATCTACATCGGCGACGGCGGCGACATCGTCACCTTCTCCGGTCAGGTCGTGCAGCCCAAGTCGCCCGGGCACTGGATGGACCCGGGACCGCTCGGCACGCTCGGCGTCGGCGTTCCCTTCGTGCTCGCCGCCAAGAAGGCACGGCCCGACAAGGAGGTCGTCGCCCTCTTCGGAGACGGCGCCTTCTCGCTCACCGGCTGGGACTTCGAGACCCTCGTCCGCTACAACCTCCCGTTCGTCGGCATCGTCGGCAACAACTCCTCCATGAACCAGATCCGCTACGGCCAGGCCGCCAAGTACGGCCTGGAGCGCGAGCGGGTCGGCAACACCCTCGGCGACGTCCACTACGACAAGTTCGCCCAGATGCTGGGCGGTTACGGCGAAGAGGTCCGCGACCCCGCCGACATCGCCCCCGCCCTCCAGCGCGCCCGCGAGTCGGGCAAGCCGTCACTGATCAACGTCTGGGTCGACCCGGACGCGTACGCCCCCGGAACCATGAACCAGACGATGTACAAGTGAGGCGGCCCCGATGACAGCAACGACAGCGACCTCAGTCACAGAAGCATCGCCGACGACCTCGACCAAGGCTCTCGAAGGCATCCGCGTCCTCGACATGACGCACGTCCAGTCCGGTCCCTCCGCCACCCAGCTGCTCGCCTGGCTCGGCGCGGACGTCGTCAAGCTGGAGGCACCGACCGGTGACATCACGCGCAAGCAGTTGCGTGACCTCCCGGACGTCGACTCCCTCTACTTCACGATGCTCAACTGCAACAAGCGGAGCATCACCCTCAACACCAAGACCGAGCGCGGCAAGGAGATCCTCACCGAGCTGATCCGGCGCTCCGACGTCATGGTCGAGAACTTCGGACCGGGCGCGGTCGACCGCATGGGCTTCACCTGGGACCGCATCCAGGAGATCAATCCGCGGATCGTCTATGCCTCCATCAAGGGGTTCGGGGACGGCCCGTACACCAACTTCAAGGCGTACGAGGTCGTCGCTCAGGCCATGGGCGGGTCGATGTCGACCACCGGTTTCGAGGACGGGCCGCCGCTGGCGACGGGAGCCCAGATCGGTGACTCGGGCACGGGCATCCACGCGGTGGCGGCGATCCTCGCCGCCCTGTTCCAGCGGGAGAACACGGGGCGCGGGCAGCGCGTGAACGTGGCGATGCAGCACGCCGTGCTGAATCTGTGCCGGGTCAAACTGCGGGACCAGCAGCGCCTCGGGCATGGACCGCTGGCTGAATATCCCAACGACGACTTCGGCGACGAGGTTCCCAGGTCGGGCAACGCGTCCGGCGGAGGCCAGCCCGGCTGGGCGGTCAAGTGCGCGCCGGGCGGCCCGAACGACTACGTGTACGTCATCGTGCAGCCCGTCGGCTGGAAGCCCATCACCGAGCTCATCGGGCGCCCCGAACTCGCGGACGCCCCCGAGTGGGCGACCCCGGAGGCCCGCCTCCCCCAGCTCACCAAGATGTTCCAGCTCATCGAGGAGTGGTCGTCCACGCTCCCCAAGTGGCAGGTCCTCGAGCAGCTCAACGCCCACAACATCCCGTGCGGTCCGATCCTCTCCACCAAGGAGATCATCGAGGACGAGTCGCTGGTCGCCAACGAGATGGTCGTGACGGTGCCGCATCCCGAGCGGGGCGACTTCGTGACCGTGGGCAGCCCGCTGAAGCTCTCCGACTCCCCCGTGGACGTGACCAGTTCGCCGCTGCTGGGCGAGCACAACGAAGAGGTGTACGTCGGCGAGCTCGGTCTCGGCGACGAGGAGCTGCGCCTGCTCAAGTCGAACGGAGTGATCTGATTGATGGCCGAAGACCGCGTGCTGAGGGTGCGTACGCTCCTCGAAGCCGTGCGGGCCGAGGGGCGGAGCGCGCTGACCGCGCCCGAGGGCAAGGTGATCGCCGACGCGTACGCGATCGCCGTACCCGGCGAGGAACTGGCGACCGACGTCGACGAGGCGGTCTCCTACGCGGCGCGCTTCGGCGGGCCCGTCGTGATGAAGATCGTCTCCCCCGACATCCTCCACAAGACCGACGCCGGCGGCGTGATCGTAGGTGTGGAGGGCGCGACGGACGTACGCGCCGCCTTCCACAAGATCATCGAAAACGCCCGAGCGTACGACGCCCAGGCCCGTATCGAGGGCGTACAGGTCCAGGAACTGCTCCCCAAGGGGCAGGAGGTCATCGTCGGCGCGGTGACCGATCCGACGTTCGGGAAGGTCGTGGCCTTCGGGCTCGGCGGTGTGCTGGTCGAGGTCCTCAAGGACGTCACGTTCCGGCTGGCGCCCGTGGACGCCGACGAGGCGCTGTCAATGCTGGACTCGATCCGGGCCGCGGAGATCCTGCGCGGCGTTCGGGGCGCCCCGGCCGTGGACCGGTGGGCGATCGCCGAGCAGATCCGCCGGGTCTCCGAACTCGTCGCGGACTTCCCGGAGATCGCCGAGGTGGACCTCAACCCGGTGATCGCCACCCCGGAGGGCGCGGTGGCCGCTGACATCCGGGTCATCCTCGCCGAGGAAGTGGCCAAGCCACGACGGAAGTACACACGCGAGGAGATCCTCACCACCATGCGCCGGTTGATGCAGCCGTCGTCGGTGGCCGTGATCGGTGCCTCCAACGAGCAGGGCAAGATCGGCAATTCGGTCATGCGCAACCTCATCGACGGCGGCTTCTCCGGGGAGATCCACCCGGTGAACCCCAAGGCCGATGACATTCTGGGCCGCAAGGCGTACAAGAGTGTCACGGACGCTCCCGGTGAGGTGGATGTGGCGGTCTTCGCTATTCCCGCCAAGTTCGTGGCCTCGGCCCTGGAGGAGGTGGGACGCAAGGGGATCCCCAATGCCGTCCTGATCCCCTCGGGGTTCGCGGAGACCGGTGAGCACGAGCTGCAGGACGAGATCGTGGCGATCGGCGAGCGCTACGGAGTCCGGCTGCTCGGCCCGAACATCTACGGCTACTACTCGACGTGGCAGGACCTGTGCGCCACGTTCTGCACGCCGTACGACGTCAAGGGCGGAGTCGCGCTCACCTCGCAGTCCGGTGGCATAGGGATGGCCATCCTGGGCTTCGCGCGCACTACGAAGACAGGTGTTTCCGCGATCGTGGGGCTCGGCAACAAGTCGGACCTGGACGAGGACGACCTGCTGACCTGGTTCGGCGAGGACCCCAACACCAAGTGCATCGCCATGCACTTGGAGGACCTCAAGGACGGACGCGCCTTCGTGGAGGCCGCGCGGGCGACCGTCCCCAAGAAGCCGGTGGTCGTCCTCAAGGCGGGCCGTACGGCGGCCGGCGCCAAGGCCGCGGGCTCGCACACGGGCGCCCTCGCGGGCGACGACGCCGTGTACGAGGACATCCTGAAGCAGGCCGGTGTCATCAGGGCGCCCGGTCTGAACGAAATGCTGGAGTACGCGCGCGGGTTGCCGGTACTGCCGACTCCCCAGGGCGACAACATCGTGATCATCACGGGCGCGGGCGGCAGTGGCGTACTGCTGTCCGACGCGGTGACCGACAACGGCCTCTCCCTGATGGAGATCCCGCCGGACCTGGACGCGTCCTTCCGGAAGTTCATCCCGCCCTTCGGAGCGGCCGGCAACCCGGTGGACATCACGGGCGGCGAGCCGCCGTCGACGTACGAGGCGACGATCCGGCTCGGTCTCGAGGACCCCCGGATCCACTCGCTGGTCCTCGGCTACTGGCACACCATCGTGACCCCTCCCATGGTCTTCGCCGAGCTCACCGCGCGCGTGGTGGCCGAATTCCGGGAGCGCGGGATCGAGAAGCCCGTCGTGGCGTCGCTCGCGGGCGACGTCGAGGTCGAGGAGGCCTGCCAGTACCTCTACGAGCGCGGGGTCGTGGCATACCCGTACACGACCGAGAAGCCGGTGGCCGTCCTCGGCGCGAAATACCGCTGGGCGCGTGCGGCAGGGCTGTTGTGACGCGGCTGCGCGCCGCGGGCGCTGTTGGGGGGCGGTTCATGACTTGACCCGGCGAAGGGGCGGGCCGACGGTGCGCGTCGGCCCGCCCCGGGACCCGTGCGCACACGAAAGGAATTGGACAGGGGGCGCTGGCCAGATCTTTCGACGCAAGGGGTGCTACGCGACATGACAACCACCGACTTCACGACACCCGTCCCCTACAGGGAGGTGACGGACCGCAACGGCCGCCTGTACCGGATCGGCGAGACCGACCGGGACATCATGGGGCGACCACGCTGGACCATGGTGCTCTTCCCGTGGATGGGCATGATGGGCATCAGCTCCTCGGAGTACGCGTTCACATCCGCCGAGGACACCCTGCACGAGGCCCACCTCTGGGACAGTGGGCACATCTTCTGGCTGATGGGCGTCTGGATCTTCTTCCAGGCAGCCGTGGCCTTCCCGGCCGGCCAGCTGCGCGAGAGCGGAAAGCTGCCCGCGCGGTACGCCATGATGCTCGGCGCACTCGGCACGATCCTGGGATACATCTCTCTGGCGTACGCGCCGCACGTGATCGTCGCCTACATAGGTTTCGGCATGTTCAGCGGCATCGGCGCCGGCCTCGTCTACGCGACCTGCGTGAACATGGTCGGCAAGTGGTATCCGGAGCGCAAGGGCGGCAAGACCGGCATGGTCAACGGCGGTTTCGCCTACGGCTCCGTGCCCTTCGTGTTCCTGTTCACCTCGTACATGGACCTGTCCAACTACGAGACCGTACTGGTCATGGTCGGCGTCATCTGCTGCACGGTCGTCGCCGTCGCCGGCTGGTTCTTCAAGGACCCGCCGAAGAACTGGTGGCCCGCGCACGTCGACCCGCTGAAGACCTCCGACGACCCCCGGGTCGTGCGGGCACTGGCGAAGAACCCGCCGGCGGTCAAGCAGTACACACCGCGGGAGGCCGCCAGGACGCCCGTCCTGTGGATGATGTGGTTCTGCCTGTTGTGCACGGCCGGTATCAACATCTTCGGCATCGCCATGCAGGTGCCGTTCGGAAAGGAGATGGGGTTCGCGGGCGGCATCGTGGCCACCGCGATGTCACTCAAGGCGATCGTCAACGGCACCGGACGTGGTGTCATCGGCTGGATCTCGGACCGCTACGGCCGCCGGAACACACTGGTCATCGTCTGTGTCGTCCTCGGCTGTTCGCAGTTCGGCGTGTTCCTCTCCGGGAACATGGGCTCGATGCCGTTCTTCCTGGTCTGCTCGATGATCTCGGGTTTCGGCGGCGGCGCGATCTTCCCGCTGTTCGCGGCCATGACGGCGGACTACTTCGGTGAGAACAACAACGCCTCCAACTACGGCATGGTCTACAGCTCCAAGCTCATCTCCGGTCTCGTCGGCTCCGGCGTGGGAGCCGTCGTCGTGAGCGCCTGGGGCTACGGAGGCGCCTTCGCACTGGCCGGCAGCATCGGTCTCGGTTCCGCGGTCCTCGCGCTCTTCCTGCGCGCTCCTGGGCGTCCTGCGGCCAAGCGCATCGTGCCCAACCCGCACCCGATCGGTGAGGAGATGGCCTGAACCGGTGAGGAGCCGCATCGAGCCGGTGAGGGGATGGCCCCTCATGAACCCTTCGGTGCGGAACCCTCCCGCACCGTGTCCGCCGCACACGTCCCCGACGCTCTAGAACTTCCACGAACCGCTTCTGTCCTTGGAAACGCCGACGGTCCTCCCCACGGCACCGCGTGGGGAGGACCGTTCGCTGTGTGTGTCGGGGGTCAGCGGCGCCTTGCGCGGAGGGCCGCGAGGTTGTCGTAACTGATCTTGGCCTCGCGCAGCGACTGTGCGGGGTCGGTGGCGCTGGGCGAGTTGTCGTCCTCGACCATCGGGTTGTGGTAGTTCCGCTCCCCGACCCGTGAGAAGAACGTGGTGTAGTCGATGACGCCCGTTCCGAAGGGCACCATGTCGTAGCCCATGCCGTTGGTGGTGCTCACGACACCGTCCTTGGCGTGGAACAGCGGGTAGCGCTTGTTGTTGCGGGCGACGAGCCCCGCCGGGTCGAAGACCTTCTCACGGGTGGAGCCGTCGTGGGCGGTGTAGGTGTGGAACTTGTACTGGGCCACGTGCGCCCAGAAGATGTCCATCTCCAGCCAGACCAGCTTCGGGTCGGTGGCCTTCAGGAAGTACTCCAGCTTGCGGATCCCGGAGCTGCGGGTGGGCCGGCCCTGCGCGTCCAGCGGACCTCCGTCCAGCAGGAAGCCGTAGGCGGAGTCGTGGTTGTGCGTGTACAGCTTGATGCCCTCGCGGCGGGCGATCCTGCCCAGCGCGTTCCACTTGTCGGCCGCCACGTCCCAGTCGGCCGGGTAGGCGCTGCCGGTGGGGTCGCCGCCGGTGCCCATGTGGTCCATGCCCAGGATGTTGGCGATCTCCAGGTTCAGCTTGAAGGTGTCCACGTCGGCGCTGGTCAGCGGCCAGGAGGGCGGTATGAAGCCGTGGTTGCCCTGGGCGCGCAGGCCGTAGTCGTCGAGCCAGGAGCGCAGCAGCTTGGCGCCCGCCACGGTACCGAGGTTGGCGCCGCCCGGCGCGTTGGCGTGCTGGCCGTAGCCGGCGAACTCCACCTGGCGGTATCCGTGGCGGGCCAGTTGCTTGAACACCTCGCGGAAGCCGGAGGGCAGGTCCGAGGCGAGCGGGTCGCGGGCCGTGGCGTCGCGGACGGTGTAGAGGATGATGCCGCGCTTGCCCGGCGGAACGAGGACGTGACCGCGACCGTGGTCGTGGTCGTGGCCTCTGCCCCGGTCCTGGGCCAGGGCTGGTGAGGCGCCCACCACCGGGGCGGCGATCGCCCCGGCGGCGACGGCGGTGCAGGTGCTGAGGAAGCGGCGGCGGTTGACTCCGAGCGCGCGACGCAGGGCGTCGCCGGTTCCGGATTCGTCGTTGAACGCGGTCACGGTGTCTCTCTTTCGGGTAGGGGCCCTTGGTGTTCGGCAGGGGCCCAGCCATGTTCGTCAGAGGTCCGGCTGTGACGGGTGCCGTGCGGTATGCCGGTTATCCACAGGCCGAACGCACTGTCGGTGCCGTGTGTTTCACTTTTCGTAATCGCTCGTCCGGTCGTTCCCGGGTGCTGTCACCCGAGGCCGGCCAGGTCGAGCAACAGGGATTTCACATCGGTGGCCGCGACGCGGTCGCCGACAGCGCGGGGGGTGGAGCAGATGATGAGCGGACCTTCGTCGTCGCTCAGAGGGAGGCGGCCGTGGCTGCCTCGAATAGGTGAGGGATCGAGGGGCACGACCGCCATGCGGTAGCGCATGCCGAGCTTCTTGCGGGCCAGCGCGCCCGCGGCCTTGACCTTGACGTACGGGTCGAGCGGATCCATGAAGAGCTCGACCGGGTCGTAGCCGGGTTTGCGGTGGATCTCGACGAGCTGTGCGAAGTCGGGCGCGCGGGCGTCGTCGAGCCAGTAGTAGTACGTGAACCAGGCGTCCGGCTCCGCGACGGCGACGAGTTCGCCGGAGCGCGGATGGTCGAGGTGGTGGGTCTTCTTGCCCTCGTCGTCGAGGAGTTGCTCGATGCCGGGCAAATCGGCGAGCGCCGCTTTCGTGGCCTCCATGTCCTCGGGGCGGCGTACGTAGACGTGGGCGATCTGGTGGTCGGCGACGGCGAAGGCACGTGAGGCCATCGGGTCGAGGTACTCCATGCCGTCCTGCGTGTGCACCTCGAGGAGTCCGGCGCGGCGCAGTGCGCGGTTGATGTCGACGGGACGGTCCGCGCGGGTGATGCCGTACTCGGACAGGGCGACGACGGTGCGGCCCTCGGCTCGCGCGTCGTCGAGGAGGGGGGCCATGGCCGCGTCGAGGTCGGCGGCCGCTTTCAGGGAGCGCGGGTCGTCGGGGCCGAAGCGCTGCAGGTCGTAGTCGAGATGGGGGAGGTAGCAGAGGGTCAGGTCCGGGTGGCGGGTGCGGATGATGTGCCGGGTGGCGTCGATGATCCAGCGGCTGGAGACGAGGTCGGCGCCGGGACCCCAGAAGTGGAAGAGCGGGAACGTGCCGAGTTTCTCGGTGAGTTCGTCGTGCAGGGCCGGGGGCCGCGTGTAGCAGTCGGGTTCCTTGCGGCCGTCGGCGTAGTAGATCGGACGAGGGGTGATGGTGATGTCGGTGTCGGCGCCCATGGCGTACCACCAGCAGATATTGGCGACCGTGTAGCCGGGGTGCGCGCGCCGGGCGGCGTCCCACAGTTTGTCGCCGGACACCAGGCCGTTGTGCTGGCGCCACAGCAGTACGTCGCCGAGGTCGCGGAAGTACCAGCCGTTGCCGACGATGCCGTGCTCGGACGGGTGGGTGCCGGTGAGGAACGTCGACTGGGCGGCGCAGGTGACGGCGGGCAGGACCGTGCCGAGGGTGGCCTGCGAGCCGGACTGGGCGAGGGTCTTGAGGTGGGGCATGTGGTCGAGGAGACGGGGGGTGAGGCCGACGACGTCGAGGACGAGGAGCGGGGTGGGGGTCGTGGAGCCGTCGGTGCCGGCCTGCGTTGCCGGGGTCTCGTGGGTGCTCATGGGAGTTCCTTCAGGCCGAGGTCCGTCAACAGGTCTCGGGCGAGGGTGAGTTCAGCGGCGATGCCGTCGGCGAGCTGGGCGCGGGCGCGGGGGCGCAGCTCGGGCGGGAGTGCCTGCCAGGTGTAGGTCTCGACCTCGAGGTGGCTGGTCAGCGGGTGCGGGCCGCCGACCAGTCGGGTCAGCGTGTCCTTGAGTACGGGGAGCGTGGAGGTGAGGGGCGCGTCGGGGGACGCGTGCAGCGGGACGTGGAAGTGGGCGCGCCACGGGGAGGCGTCGGGCAGGGCGTCCTCCTTGACGGCCTCGCCGAGGTCGTCGGTCCCGCGGAGTCCGGCGGCGGTGAGGGTGCGGGTCTGGTGCAGGAAGCGGGGTTCGTCGAAGGCGGCGAGTGCCTCGCGGACTTCGGGGAGGTGGGGGTGTTCGGCGTGCAGGGCGGCTGAGAGCTGGGACTTGACGACGGGGACGCGGGCGGCGGCCAGGGCGTCCAGGGCGGTGTTCGGATCTTCGAAGGAGGTGGCGAGGTGGCAGGTGTCGACGCAGATTCCGATGCGGGGGTGGCCGATCGCGGTGAGCGGGGCGATGGCGTCGGCCGTGGTCTCGACGGTGCAGCCCGGCTCCGGCTCCAGGCCGATACGGATGGAGCGGCCGGTCAGCTCCTCCAGCGCGTCGAGGCGTTCGGCGAGGGTGGTCAGGGCCGCGTGGGCCCGGGCGGCGCGGTCGTCGTCGTACACCGTGCGCCAGGCGAGCGGCAGGGTGGAGATGGTGCCTTCGGTGACGTCGTCGGGGAGGAGACCGGCGAGGACGCGGGCGAGGGCCGTGGTGTGTTCGAGCCGCTCGGGGTCGGCCCAGTCCGGCTTGTAGACGCGGTACTTGACCTCCTCGGCGCCGAATCCCTCGTAAGGGAAGCCGTTGAGGGTGACGACTTCGAGGCCGCGGAGGTCGAGCTCCGTGCGCAGCCCGCGCAGGGCGGACGGGTCGGTGACGAGGGCGTGCGCGGCGTCCTTGGCGAGCCACAGGCCGATGCCGAGGCGGTCGCGGCCGAGGCGTTTGCGTACGGGTTCGCAGTGGTCGCGGAGCTGGGCGAGGACGCCGTCGAGGGTCTCGGCGGGGTGGACGTTGGTGCAGTAGGCGAGGTGGACGGTGGAGCCGTCGGGGTGGCGGAAGCGCATGGGTCACGCCTCCGTCGTCGTCGGGACGGGGGCCGGGGCGGTGTCCGGGTCTGTGTCCGGGACGGTTTTCGGGACGCCGCGGAGGATGGAGTTGCCCTCGTGGGTGGCGTCCGTGCCGGCGACGTCCAGGTCGAGGCGTCCGCTGAGTCCGTAGAAGGCGACGGGGTTGCGCCACAGCACCTGGTCGACGTCGTCCTCGGTGAACCCGGCCTTCAGCAGGGCGTCCGCGACCTTGCGGGTCTTCAGCGGGTCGCTCTTGCCCCAGTCGGCCGCGGAGTTGACCAGGACCTTCTCCGGTCCGTACTCCTGCAGGACCGCGACCATCCGTTCCTCGTCCATCTTGGTGTCCGGATAGACGGAGAAGCCGAGCCAGCAGCCACCGTCCTTGGCCTCCTTGACCGTGGTCTCGTTGAGGTGGTCGATCAGGACGTGGTCCGGGGGCAGTGCGGACTCCCGGACCACGTCGAGGGTGCGGCGCAGACCGGCCAGCTTGTCGCGGTGCGGGGTGTGGACGAGCGCGGGCAGCTCGTAGGTGGCGGCGAGCTGGAGCTGGGTGGCCAGGGCGGTGTCCTCGGCGGGGGTCATCGAGTCGTAGCCGATCTCGCCGACGGCCACGACGTGGTCCTTGACGAGATACCGGGGCAGTTCGTCGAGGACGGGCACGCAGCGGGGGTCGTTGGCCTCTTTGGGGTTGAGGGCGAGCGTGCAGTGGTGGGCGATGCCGTACTGGGCGGCGCGGAAGGGTTCCCAGCCGAGGAGGGAGTCGAAGTAGTCGAGGAAGGAGGCGACCGAGGTGCGGGGCTGGCCGAGCCAGAAGGCGGGTTCGACGACGGCTCTGACACCGGCCGCGTGCATGGCCTCGTAGTCGTCGGTGGTCCGTGACGTCATGTGGATGTGGGGGTCGAAGATGCGCATCAGGACTCCTTGCCGTCGCTGCCGTGGGGGGCGTCGGTGCCGGGCGGGGTGGCCGGGTGCTCGGTCAGGGCCAGGACGTCGTGCAGGTCCTGGGGTACGGGACGGCCCGCGGCGGTGCGCTCGTCGGCGTAGTCGGCGAGCATGCGGGCGAGTTCGGCGTCGGCGCGGGCGCGGCGGGGCAGGTCGGCCACCGCCTCGACGGGGACACCGGTGAACAGGCACTTGAGCACGGCGTGCCGCCAGTTGTGGGCGTCCAGGTGCAGGGCGGCGTACGGGCCGACGGCGGCGGCCACGAGCCGGGTGTCGTTGGTGCGCAGGGCGTCCTCGACGATCGGCAGCGCGTCGGGGCCCGGCACGAGGTGGGGCAGGGCCTGGAGGACGGCGCGGCGTTCGTCGGCGGTGCCCTGGCGGTAGACGCGGTCGAGGGTGGTCGCGTCGGCGCGGGCCGCGTGCAGGAGGAGGACGCGGGCCGCCTCCGCGTGGTCGGGGCCGCAGCGGCGGCCGGCCTCGGCGATCCGCAACTCCCAGACGGAGATGGGCCCGTGGGTGCCGGGGTGCGCGGCTGCCTCGTCGAGGGCCCGGTCCAGCCAGGCGCGGGCGGCGCCGTCGAGCCGGCCGTTCAGGCAGGTGTGCAGGGTGGCGAGGGCCGGCGGGGCGACGTCCGTCGGGGTGCCGAGGGCGTCGTGGAGGTGGTTCACGGGGTTCTCCCGTCGGAGTCGGTGTGGCCCTCACCGGGGTTCGGCGGCCGGTCGGCGTCCGGGGGTGTGGAGACGGCGGCCGCGTGGTGGAGGAACGGGAGGGACTGCTGGGCGAGTTGGGGACCGGCGTGGGAGTGACGGGGCAGTTCGACGGAGACCAGGCCCTGGTAGCCGACGGCGGAGAGGGCTTCGAGTACGGGCGGGAAGTCGATCTCCCCGTCGCCGAAGGGGAGGTGTTCGTGGACGCCGCGCCGCATGTCCTCGATCTGGACGTGGCGCAGCCAGGGGGCGGCGGCGCGTACACAGTCGGCGGGTGAGAGGGGTTCGAGGCACTGGCAGTGGCCGATGTCGAGGGTGAGGCCGAGGGTGTCGGGGCTGCCGAGGTCGGTACGCAGGCGGTGGAAGTCGTCGAGGGTGGCGAGGAGGTGACCGGGTTCGGGTTCGACGGCGAGGGGGATTCCGGCGGCGGTGGCGACGTCCAGGACGGGGGTGAGGGTTTCGGCGAGGCGCTTCCAGGCGGCGTCCTCGGCCGCGACAGCCTGCCCTTCGGTGCCCGCTCCGGTGTCCGCTGCTCCGGTGTCCGCGTCTCCGGCCGTGTCCTTCGGGAGGATGCCGCTGAAGCAGTGGACCGCGTGGGCGCCGAGGTCGGTCGCGATCTGGACGGCTCTGACGAGCAGGTCGGCGCGGCGGGCGCGTTGGGACGGGTCCGGGTCGAGGAGGGACGGGCCGTGCTTGCGCCTCGGGTCGAGTACGTAGCGGGCGCCGGTCTCGATGGTGACGCCCAGGCCTAGTTCGTCCAGTCTGCGGGCGAGTTTGTGGGTACGGGCCGCGAGGTCGGGGGCGAGCGGGTCCAGGTGCATGTGGTCGAGCGTCAGGCCGACGCCGTCGTAGCCGAGGTCGGCGAGGAGGGAGAGGGCGTCGTCCAGACGGAGGTCGGTCAGGCCGTTGGTGCCGTAGGAGTAGCGGAGGTGGTGTCCGGTGGGGAGGGGGCTCGGCCGGAGGCTCATGTCATGCTCACCTTCCGGCCGAACCGGCGGGCGGCCGGAGCGAGCGCCGCCGTCAGCAGGGCGGTGACGGGCGCGCCGGAGCGGGCCGCGAGGGCGGCCTGCAGCGGGATCATGGCTCGGATGCCGCCGCCGACGGCTCGTTGGGTGAGTTGGGGGGACGGGTTCAGGGCGGCGTGGAAGAGGGGGCGGGCGGCGGTCGCCGCGTAGACGGCGGCGAGTGCTCCGCGCAGGGACACGAGGTTCGCGGCGGTTGCCGCCGCGCGACCTGGTGGCCGGGCCCCTTCTGGCTGCCAGTCCCGTCCCGGCTTCCGGTCCCGTCCCTCCATCCGGGCCCCTCCCGCGTGAAGGTCCTGTCCCGCGTGAAGGTCCTGTCCCGCGTGAAGGTCCCGTTCTAGCCGCCGGTCCCGTCCCGGCTGCCGGTCCCGTTCCGTGCCGTCGCGGGTGATGGACCAGGCCAGCGCGGCCGTCGTGGCCAATCCGCTCAAGGGGGCCCACGGTGAACCGCCCTGGGTCTCGTGGCGGGAGACCGTGGTGACGGCCAGGGTGTGGGTGCCCAGGGCCAGTGCGGAGGGCAGTGCCCTGCGGATGTCGCCGTTGGCGGCCACCCCGCCGAGCAGGAGGTCCAGGGACCGGGCCGCCGCCATCGCCACGGGGCCCGCGGGCGTGCGCTTGAGGACCAGGTCGTACGACCAGACCGTGGCGGCCAGCGCGCCGGCGACCGAGAGGGGTCGGCGGCCCGCTGTGGACGCCAGGGCCAGGCCCGCCGCCGTCAGGCCGCCGGCCGCCGCAAGGGCCGCGGTCGGACTGATGCGGCCCGAGGGCAGGGGGCGGTGTGGGCGGTCCACGGCGTCCTCCGCGCGGTCGGCCCAGTCGTTGAGGGCCATACCGGCCTCGTACAGGCAGAGGGAGGAGGCGATGGCCACCAGGGTTCGGGGGTTCGGGCGCGCCCCGGCCGCGGCGGCGCCCGCGAGCGCGTCGCCGGGGACGGTGAAGAGGGCGGGGAGGCGCAGGAGTTCCACCCAGGCGTGCACGTTCGCTCCCTGCCTCGCGGACCGTGGTGATGTCGTGCTCGCGGCGTCCTGTGGCGTCGGGCTCACGCCTCGCGCGCCGGGACTCGCCTGCTGCTCCGCGGGGCCCGCCTCCACCAGTGCCGCCGGGTTCGCGTGCGACTCGCTCGGGCTCACGTGCAGCCCGTCGGGGCTCTGGCGCAGCTCGCTAGGGCTCACGTGCAGCCCGTTGGAGCTCGCGTGCAGCCCGTTGGAGCTCGCGTGCAGTCCGTTCGGGCTCGCGTCCTGCGACGCCCGCCCCCCGCTCATCGCCGCTCCCCCGAAAGTCCCCGCCGCTCGCCCGAAGGGCCAGGCCGTTCGCCCGAAGTGCCAGGTCGCTCCCCCGAAGTCCCTTGCGGATCCCCGGCCCCCCGCAACCGCCCCGCGAACCCCACCAGTTCCGCGTACTGCTCGCCCAGGGCCGCGGGGCCCTCGCCCAGCGGGTCCTTGAAGTAGAAGCCGAGTTCGGAGAGGGGGCCGGACAGGCCGGTCTCGTGGGCGCGGGCGACCAGGCGGGCCAGGTCGAGGATCAGCGGGGCCGCGAGGGAGGAGTCGCAGCCCTGCCAGGTGGTCTGGAGGACCATCCGGGTGCCGAGGAAGCCGTCGAAGGCGATGTGGTCCCAGGCGGTCTTCCAGTCGCCGAGGGACGGTACGTCGTCGATGTGGGTCTCGCCCTCGGGCACCCCGCCGAGGGTGTCGGCCAGGACGCGTTCCTTGCCCGCGTTCTTCGCCGCCGCGGCGCCCGGGTCGGCGAGGGCCGCGCCGTCACCGCCGCCCAGCAGGTTCGTACCGGACCAGGCGCGGACCGCCAGCGCGCGCTGCGCGAACATCGGGCCGAGGACCGACCGCAGCAGGGTCTGGCCGGTCTTGCCGTCGCGGCCCGCGTACGGCAGGCCGGACTCCGAGGCCGCGGACGCCAGTGCCGGGTGGTGCAGGCCCATGGACGGGGTGAAGTTGACGTACGGGCAGCCCGCCCGCAGTGCGGCTGCCGCGTACAGGGAGCTGGCCGGGAGTTCCGTGCCGGTGGGCACGGGTTCCGTGGAGGCCACGTTGACCACGACCGTGCGGTCCAGATCGCACCGGGTCATGAAGTCACGGATGTCGGAGGCCAGGGCCTCGACCAGTTCGTCCTCGTCGCGCGTCTCGCCGGACAGCGGGCCGCCGAGCCTGATCTCCCGGTCGGCGGCAGCGAGTTCGGCGGTGACGGCCGCCGGAAGTCCGGGCGGCAGCACACCCCCGGCGGCGAGCGCCTCCGCCCGCTTGGGCAGGGGGCAGTCCACCATGTCGTGACCGCCGAAGACGAGGGACGACAGCGGGGGCAGTCCGCAGTCGGCGAACGCGGGGGTCTCGGTGACCATGCCCGTCGGTGGGTGCAGCCCCGCGGTCACCGCGGCGCACCCCGTGACGGCCGTGGTGGCGACAGAGCCACGTGCTCCGATCAGCCACACTCCCACCCGCGGCGGGGAGACGGAGGATTCGGCGGACATGGGCAGCCTCCTTGTCGTACGTGAGGTCGTTCGCAAGCCGGAAACGCGAGCCGGAAACGCAGGCCGGAAACACGAGCCGAAATCGGCAGCCGGGGAGATCAGCTGCCGCAGAGGGGACAGACGGCACAAGAAGAGAAGGGACAAGACGGCGGGCGGAGGTCCGGCGTCCTCCGCCCGCCGCCGCTCAATCGCCCTGCGCGCCGGATCGCGCCGGCAGTTCCTTGATCCGGATGTCACGGAAGGACACCTGGTCCTCGGCTCCGTGGTTCTGGATCCCGACATGACCGTCACGCAGGCTGCGCGCCGGATCGGTGTTGGTGAAATCGTTGATCTTCACGCCGTTGAGCCAGACGCGGAGTCGTTCGCCCTCCACGCGGATCTCGTACGTGTTCCACTCCCCCGGCGGGTTCAGCGCACGGTCGCGCTGCCTGATGTCGGCGGACTGGAAGCTGTACACGGCCCCGGTGGTGCGGTCGGGGGCGTCGGACGCGTCGATCTGGACCTCGTAGCCGTTGTTGACGGCCGACCAGGGGTCGTCGGAGGCCGGGAAGCCCACGAACACACCGGAGTTGTCATCCCCGGAGGCACTCGCCATCTTCCAGTCGAGCTTCAGCGAGTACGAGCCGAGGCCGAGGTCCGCGTACCAGAGCATGCCCAGGCCGCCGGACGACGTGAGTGTGCCGTCGTCCGAGAGCGAGAACGAGCCCGGTCCGGCCTGCTTCCAGTCCGCCAGTGACTCGGCGGTCCCGTCGAAGAGGGGTGAATACCCCTTCTCCGGGCGGCAGTCGGCCTCCGCGGCGCCGACGGCCCACCGGATGCCGCCCAGCAGATGCTGCCGGAAGGCGGGATCGGCGTACGACTCCTTGGTGTGACCGCTGCCGGTGTAGAAGGCACGGCCGCCCCGGTACTCCTGGCACCAGGCGATCGGATGGTCGCCGCTCATCGTGCCGCCGCTGTACGACGACTCGTCGAGCGAGGCCAGGATGTGGGCCCGGTCCCGGGGATTGGAGCGGTAGTTGTACCACTCGTCCGTACGGTTCCAGGACTCCCCGAGGTGCGAGGTGGCCGGGTGTGCCCGGTCCTCGACCTCGATCCGCGCGGGCTGGATCGCCGGGTGCGACTGGAAGTAGGCGCCGGCGAGGCCACCGTAGAACTCCCAGTCGTACTCGGTGTCGGCTGCCGCGTGGATGCCCACGTAGCCGCCGCCGCGCTTGATGTAGCCCTCGAAGGCCCGCTGTTGGGCCCCGTTGAGGACGTCTCCGGTCGTGGAGAGGAACACCACGGCGTCGTACCGGGAGAGGTTGCGGGAGGAGAAGGCTCCCGCATCCTCGGTGGCGTCCACCCTGAACCCGTTCTCGGCGCCGAGGCTCTTCACCGCGGCGACCCCTTCGGGGATCGAGTCGTGCCGGAACCCGGCGGTCTTGGAGAACACCAGGACCCGGTCACCCTTCGAGGGCTTCTTCGACGCCGAAGTCCCGGACGGTGCCGACGAGTCGGAGGAGGATCCCTTCGACGCCGCCGGGCCCGACACACACCCGATGAGCAGGGCGGCGCCGACGACAGCGGTCACTGTTCGGCCAGTTGCTCGCATGGCGCACCTCCCTCAGCGAGTTGTGAAGGTGAAGTCGTCCACGTCGTACAGGGACCCGGTACCGCTCCCCTTGAAGACGAGGTAGAGCGTGGTGGTGCCGCGCGGCGCCTTCGTCAGGTTGGCGCTGACGTCCTGGAAGTTCTCCCAGCCGCCGGTCACCGGGACGGTCGCGGTGCCGAGCAGGCGGCCGGTGGGCGAACCCGCGCGGACCTCCAGCTTGCCGCCGGTGCCGCCGGAGGAGATGCGGGCCGTGATCTTCGTGGCGTTGCTCAGGACGTACGGCTCGAAGGAGATCCAGTCACGGTTGTTGATGTCACCGACGGTCCGTCCGCCGTGTGCGGTGGCCTTGGTCTGGATCGTGACGCCCTCCGACTTGCCGTAGTGCTCGGCCTGCCGGTGCCTGGGCTGGACGACGTTCTGGTCGTGCGTGGTGAGCGCCTCCTGGCCGCCGCCTCCGTTGTCGGTGTACTCCGCGTCGAAGACACCGAAGATGTTCGCGTCCTCGTCGTGGCCGCCGTCGGCGCTGGTCTGGATGGTGCCGGAGCAGCCGTTCGCGGTGGTCAGCGGGTGACCGTGGCTGTCGTGACCGAGGACGAAGCTGACCTTCACCTTGGCGCAGTCGATCGACCTGCCGTCCTCCGGGTCGGTCACCTTCACCTTGAAGGGCACGGCGTCACCGAAGCTGAACAGCTGTCCGTCCTCGGGGAGTTGGAGGGTCACCTTCGGCGCGGTGTTGCCGACGACGATCCGTACGCTGGCGCTGCCGGTCCGCCCGGTGGTGTCCTTCGCGGTCAGCGTCGCCGTGTAGGTGCCGTTCTTCTTGTACGTGTACGTCGGGTTCGCCGCCGTCGACTTGCCGCCGTCGCCGAAGTCCCAGCTGTACGTGAGGGCGTCACCGTCGGCGTCCGTGGTGCCGGCCGAGGAGAACTTGACCTTCAGCTTCGCCTGTCCCGAGGTGCGGTCGGCCGCGGCCTGTGCCACGGGCGAGTGGCCGTCGGTCGCGTTCTCGATCCGGTACAGGGCCGAGTTCTCGTCGCCGCCGAACCACGCGAGGCCGTAGTCGAGGACGTACAGTGCGCCGTCCGGTCCGAAGGCCATGTCCATCACCTGGGTGCCGGTCCACGGCACGTCGTTGATGGACTGCACGGTGCCGCTGTCGTCGGACGCGATCCGCTTGATCCAGCGGCGGCCGAACTCGCCGGCGAAGAAGTCGCCGTCGTACGCCTCCGGGAACTTGACCGGGGAGTCGAGCGAGGCGTCGTAGTCGTAGACCGGGCCGCCCATCGGGGACTCGGAGCCGGTGCCGAACTCGGGCACGGATCCGCCGTCGTAGGGGATCCACGCGACCTGGGCCGGGGGCAGATCCGTCAGACCGGTGTTGTTGGGCGAGGTGTTCTTGGGCGCGGAGCAGTCGAAGGAGGCCCCCGACGCGCCGGTGCCGAAGTCGTAGTCCACGTAGGCGTCGTTGTTGCCCGTGCAGTAGGGCCAGCCGAAGTTGCCGGGCTCGGTGACGCGGGCGAACTCGACCTGGCCGGCCGGGCCGCGCGCGGGATCGGCGGCACCGGCGTCCGGGCCGTAGTCGCCGACGTAGAGGATGCCGGTCTTCTTGTCGACGCTGAAGCGGAACGGGTTGCGGAAGCCCATCGCGTAGATCTCGGGCTTCGTCTTTTCCGTGCCGGGCGCGAAGAGGTTGCCGTCGGGGACCGTGTACGAGCCGTCGGCGTTCACCTTGATGCGCAGGATCTTGCCGCGCAGGTCGTTGGTGTTGCCGGAGGTGCGCTGCGCGTCGAAGACGGGGTTGCGGTTGGCGCGCTCGTCGATGGGCGCGTAGCCGTCCGACTGGAACGGGTTGGAGTCGTCACCGGTCGACAGGTAGAGGTTCCCGGCCGCGTCGAAGTCGATGTCCCCGCCCACGTGGCAGCAGATGCCGCGGGTCGCCGGGACGTCGAGGATCTTCTTCTCGCTGGCGTTGTCGAGGGTGCCGTCCGCGTTCAGGACGAAGCGCGAGAGCCGGTTGACGCCGTCGAAGGGCGCGAAGTCGGCCGCGGTGCCCGTCTCGGGGGCGTCGCCCGCCGGGGTGTCGAGCGGCGGGGCGTAGTAGAGGTAGATGAAGCGGTTGTCGGCGAAGCCGGGGTCGATGCCGACGCCCTGCAGGCCTTCCTCGTCGTGCGAGTAGACGGCGAGCTTGCCCGCCAGCTTGGTGTTTCCGGCGCTGTCGGTGATCCGCAGCTCGCCGTCGCGCGAGGTGTGCAGGACCGAGCGGTCCGGGAGGACGGCCAGCGACATGGGCTCGCCGACCTCGGGCTCACCCTTGGCGAGGGTGACCTGCTGGAAGTCCTCGGCGGCCGCGGGCGCGGCCGGCGCGGCGGCCGGGTCGGCGACGGCGGCGCCCGCCGGCGGTGTGGCCAGGGTGAGCGAGGCACCCGCGAGGAGCGCTCCGGTGAACAGGGCGAGCGCCTTGCGCAGTCGCAATCTCGGGCGTCGTCTGTGGCTCTCGGTTCTGGTGGTGCTTATGTGGTCGTTCCCGTGCACGGAATGCCTCCAGAGTGGGGCTGGTTGTACATGCGGGTGCGATACGCCGGGGTGCGCCGTCACCCCGGAGCGGAACTCTGTGAGGGGGGTGGGTCAGTCGTTGCCGCCGAACGCCGCGTCGAAGGACGCCGTCGGAGGTTCGAAGTCGAAGGCCTTCAGCCGGGTGAGTGCCTCGGGTGCGCCCTGGAGGCGGTCCATTCCCGCGTCCTCCCACTCGACCGAGATGGGGCCCTTGTAGTCGATGGAGCGCAGCATCCGGAACACGTCCTCCCAGGGGACGTCGCCGTGGCCCGCGGACACGAAGTCCCAGCCGCGGCGCGGGTCGCCCCACGGCAGGTGGGAGCCGAGGCGTCCGTTGCGGCCGTCGAGCCGCTTGCGGGCCTCCTTGCAGTCCACGTGGTAGATCCGGTCGCGGAAGTCCCACAGGAAGCCGACCGGGTCGAGGTCCTGCCAGACGAAGTGCGAGGGGTCGAAGTTCAGCCCGAAGGCCGGCCGGTGGTCAACTGCCTCAAGGGCACGCTGAGTTGTCCAGTAGTCGTACGCGATCTCGCTCGGGTGAACCTCGTGCGCGAACCGGACGCCCTCGGTGTCGAAGACGTCGAGGATGGGGTTCCAGCGCATGGCGAAGTCCTCGTAGCCGCGCTCGATCATCGACTCGGGGGCGGGCGGGAACATCGCGACCAGGTGCCAGATCGAGGACCCGGTGAAGCCGATGACCGTGTCGACGCCGAAGGCCGCCGCGGCTCGCGCGGTGTCGGCGATCTCGGCCGCCGCCCGCTGCCGTACGCCCTCCGCCTCGCCGTCTCCCCAGATACGGGAGGGCAGGATCGCCTGGTGGCGTTCGTCGATGATGGCGTCGCAGACGGCCTGGCCGACCAGGTGGTTGGAGATGGCCCAGCACTTGAGGCCGTACTTGTCGAGCAGTTCCCTGCGCGAGTCGAGGTAGGTGGAGTCCGCGAGGGCCTTGTCGACCTCGAAGTGGTCGCCCCAGCAGGCGAGTTCGAGCCCCTCGTAGCCGAAGTCGCGGGCGAGCCGGCAGACCTCTTCGAGCGGCAGGTCGGCCCACTGGCCGGTGAACAGCGTGAAGTTGCGCGGCATGGACTGGCCTTCCTCAGCTCGCGATGGGGGTGTAGACGGAGTTCTTCTCGGCGCTCTCCTCGACCGCCGCGAGGACGCGCTGCACCTGCAGCCCGTCGGCGAAGGAGGGCAGCGGCTGCGCGCCGTCCGCGATCGCGTGCACGAGGTCGCGGGCCTGGTGGGTGAAGGTGTGCTCGTAGCCGAGGCCGTGGCCCGGCGGCCACCAGGCCTCCAGGTAGGGGTGGTCGGGTTCGGTGACGAGGATGCGGCGGAAGCCTGCGTGGGTGCCGGGCTCCGTGCCGTCGTGGTACGAGAGTTCGTTGAGGCGCTCCAGGTCGAAGGCCAACGAGCCGTTCTCGCCGTTGAGTTCGATGCGCAGGGAGTTCTTGCGGCCGGTGGCGAACCGGGTGGCCTCGAAGGACGCGAGGGCGCCCGAGGCGAACCGTCCGGTGAACAGGGCGGCGTCGTCGACCGTGACGGCCCCGCGGTCGCTGCCCCCGGCCGCCGAGAGACCGCTGGAGGATCCGGACAGCAGCGGCCTCTCCCGTACGAAGGTCTCGGTGAGCGCGGACACTCCCACGACCGGCTCGCCCGCCAGGTACTGGGCGAGGTCGACGATGTGCGCGCCGAGGTCGCCCAGTGCTCCCGAGCCCGCCGTCTCCTTGCGGAGCCGCCAGGTGAGCGGGAACTCCCGGTCCACCAGCCAGTCCTGAAGGTAGGTCACCCGGACGTGCCGCAGGGTGCCGAGGCGCCCCTCGGCGACCATCTTCCGGGCGAGTGAAGTGGCGGGCACCCGGCGGTAGTTGAAGCCGACCATCGCCACCTGGCCGCGCTCGGCGGCGGCTCGGGCGGCCTCGGCCATCGCCTCGGCCTCCTCGACCGTGTTGGCGAGGGGCTTCTCGCACAGCACGTGCTTGCCGGCGGCGAGCGCGGCGACGGCGATCTCGGCGTGGCTGTCACCAGGGGTGCAGATGTCGACCACGTCGACGTCCTCGCGGGAGATCAGCGCCCGCCAGTCGGTCTCGGCGGCGGCCCAGCCGAGCCGGTCGGCCGCCGCTCGTACGGCTCCCGCGTCACGGCCGCAGACGGCGGCGAGGACCGGTCGGCGTGGCAGGTCGAAGACACGGCCCACGGTGCGCCAGCCCTGTGAGTGGGCGGCGCCCATGAACGCGTATCCGACCATGCCCACGCCCAGGGGCGGCCTTCCGGCCGCTGCCCCGGCCTGTGCCTCGTCGGGCTGCTGCGGCTGTCCCATGCGGAGGTCCTCCTCTTCGTCGTGGCGCGGTGGGGGGTGTTGCGCAGGGGCGCTCCGCTTGGCGCGGTGTGAAGGCTGCGGCTCCGTTGTGGCCGTTTGCGCAGTTCCCCGCGCCCCTGGAGCGGCCCGGCCTACTTGAAGCCCGTGGGCAGGTACGTCTTGACGTTCTCCTTGTCGACGACTGCCGAGTAGAGCGTCAGGGACGAGGGGATCTCGAACTCGGCGAGGCCGCCGATGCCCTTGCTCTGGCCGAGGGCGCGGGCGAGGTCGATCGCGGACGCGGCCATGGTGGGCGGGTAGAGGACGGTGGCCTTGAGAACGCTGTTGTCCGACTCGATGGCCTGCATGGCGGACAGGGCGCCCGCGCCGCCGACCATCAGGAAGTCGTCGCGTCCGGCTTGCTCGATGGCGCGCAGGGCGCCGACCCCCTGGTCGTCGTCGTGGTTCCACAGGGCGTCGAAGTTCGACTGGGCCTGCAGGAGCTGGGACATCTTGGCCTGTCCCGACTCGACGGTGAACTCGGCGGCCTGGCGGGCGACCTTCTTGATGTTCGGGTAGTTCTTCAGGGCCGCGTCGAAGCCCTGCGTGCGCTGCTTCGTCAGCTCCAGGTTGTCGAGGCCCGCGAGCTCGATGACCCGGGCGCCCTTCTTGTCCTTGAGCTGCTCGCCGATGTAGTGGCCGGCGTTGAGGCCCATGCCGTAGTTGTCGCCGCCTATCCAGCAGCGGTACGCCTGCGGGGAGTTGAAGATCCGGTCGAGGTTGACGACCGGGATGCCCGCGCGCATGGCCTGTAGGCCGACCTGGGTGAGCGCCTTGCCGTCGGCGGGCAGCACCACCAGGACGTCGACCTTCTTGTTGATCAGCGTCTCGATCTGGCCGATCTGCTGGGCGGTGTCGTTGGAGCCCTCCGTGATCTCCAGCGTCACGTCCTTGTACTTCTTGGCGCGGCTCTTGGCGTTGTCGTTGATCGCGTTGAGCCAGCCGTGGTCGGCCTGCGGGCCGGCGAAGCCGATGGTGACCTGCTTGCCGGGCTTGTCGTCGGCGGCGGGCTGGTCGTTGGAGGCCGGCTCGTCCTTGGACTCGTTGCTGGTGCAACCGGCGAGGAGGACACCGGCCGAGACGGCGGCGGTGCCGAAGAGCAGTCCTCTGCGGCTCGTGATCTCTGGCATGGCGAACCCTTTCCTCAGGTCGTGCTGGCGGTACGGCGCTGGACGAGCACGGCGGCGACGATGATCGCGCCCTTGGCGATCTGCTGGACGTCGCTCTGCAGGTTGTTCAGGGCGAAAATGTTGGTGATCGTGGTGAAGATCAGGACTCCGAGCACCGAGCCGACGATGGTGCCGCGTCCCCCGGTGAGCAGGGTGCCGCCGATGATCGCGGCGGCGATGGCGTCGAGTTCGTAGAGGTTGCCGTTGGTGTTCTGGCCCGAGCCGGACAGGATGATCAGCAGGAAGGCCGCGATGCCGCAGCACAGTCCGGACAGCAGGTAGAGGTAGAGGCGCTGGCGGCGTACGTCGATGCCGGCGAGCCGGGCCGCCTCCGCGTTGCCGCCGACGGCGACCGTGCGGCGGCCGAAGGTGGTGCGGTTGAGCACGAGCCAGCCGATGATCGTCACGACCGCGAACACCATGACGAGCGGCGGGACGCCCAGGACGTAGGAGTCGCGCTCACCGAGGTCGAGGATGCCGTCGACGGTGACGACCTGGGTGTTGCCGTCGGTTATCTGGAGGGCGAGCCCGCGGGCCGAGGCGAGCATGGCCAGGGTCGCGATGAACGGCACCATGGTGCCGTACGCGATCAGCACCCCGTTGACGAGGCCGCAGCCGACGCCGACGATCACCGCCGTGAAGAAGATGCCGACGAAGCCGAAGTCCTGGGTGGCGACGGTCGTCGCCCATACCGAGGCGAGCGCGACGATCGCGCCGACGGACAGGTCGATGCCGCCGGAGATGATGACGAAGGTCATGCCGACCGTGACGACCCCGATCACCGAGGCCTGGGTGAGGACGAGTTGGAGGTTGCGGGTGTCGAGGAACTCGTCCGGCTTGGTGATGCCTCCGATGAGGATCAGGGCGGCGAGCACACCGAGCAGCGAGAGCGTGCGGACGTCGGCACGGGCCACCACCGCCCGCCACGGACTGGGTTCCACCTGTGGTGACAGCTTCGGGATTTCGTCCCGGGGCGGGGACACGGGCTGCGTCATGACGCCGGGCTTCCTTCCATGACGAGGTCGAGTACGCGGTGTTCGTCGAGCTCCTGGGCGGGCGCCGTGTGCACGACCCGGCCCTCGCGGAGCACCAGGACGCGGTCGGCGAGGCCGAGGACCTCGGGTACTTCACTGGAGACCATGAGCACGGCCAGGCCTTCGTCGGCGAGGCGGCGGATGACGGCGTACAGCTCGGCGCGGGCGCCGACGTCGACGCCGCGGGTCGGTTCGTCGAGCAGCAGCACCCGGCAGCCGCGCAGCAGCCAGCGGGCGAGGACCGCCTTCTGCTGGTTGCCGCCGGAGAGGGTGCGCACGGGGGCGGACGGGTTGTCGGGGCGCAGCGACAGCTCGCGGGTCGCCTTCTGCGCCGCGTTCCGCTCGGCACTCCGGTCGAGCCAACCCCCGTACGAGAAGCGGGACATGGAGGACACCGACACGTTCCGGGTGACGGACTCCAGCATCAGCAGGGCCTGTGCCTTGCGCTCCTCGGGGGCGAGGCCGAGTCCGGCGCGGACGGCGGCGCGTACGCTGCCGGGCTTCAACCGCTTGCCGTCGACGAGGACTTGGCCGGTGGACGGCTTGCGGGCGCCGTAGATGGTCTCCAGGATCTCGGAGCGGCCGGAGCCGACGAGTCCCGCGAGGCCGACGATCTCGCCGGGCCGCAGGGTGAGGTCGAGCGAGGCGAACTCACCGTCCCGGGCGAGGCCTTGGACCTCCAGCACGGGATCGGGCAGCGCCTGGTGCGTGGGCCGCTCGGGGAAGACGTACTCGACGTTCCGCCCGGTCATCAGCGCGACGACCTCGCGGGTCGGCGTCGACTTCGCGGGCAGTCCGCCCGCCACCGCCCGGCCGTCCTTCAGGACCGTGACCCGGTCGCCGATGCGGCGGATCTCCTCCAGCCGGTGCGAGATGTAGACGACGGCGACTCCCTCCGCGGTCAGGTCGCCGACGATACGGAAGAGGTTGTCGACCTCGTCGGGGTCCAGGGCCGCGGACGGTTCGTCCATGACGATGAGCCGTACGTCGTGGGAGAGCGCCCGTGCCATGGAGACGATCTGCTGCTGGGCGGCGGACAGGTCACCGACGAGCCGCGCGGGATCGACCTCAGAGTGCCCAAGTCGCTTGAGCAGAGCGGCAGTTGACGCCTTGGCATCCTTGCCGCGTACGACGAAACCGGCGGTCGTCGGCTCATGGCCGAGGTAGACGTTCTCGGCCACCGACAGATGCTCCACCAGGTCGAGTTCCTGGTAGATGGTGGCGATGCCGAGGCGCATGGCGGCGATGGGCGAGCGCAGGGTGACCTGTTCGCCACGCCAGGTGATCGTGCCGTCGTCCGGCTGGTGGGCGCCGGCCAGGACCTTGATGAGCGTGGACTTCCCCGCGCCGTTCTGGCCGAGCAGGCAGTGCACTTCGCCGGTCTGGACGTCGAGGTCGACGCCGTCGAGGGCCCGGACACCGGGGAACGACTTGGTGATTCCGGACATGGTGAGCAGGGATGGTTCTGGAGCCATGACGGTTCCCCTCGGCGTGCGGGCCGGTCTCAGGGCAGGGCGGAGTGAGGGCAGGGCGAAGCAGGGTGTGTGGTGAGGTGTGTGGTGCGGCACCGCCTGAGAAGGAGGTGCCGCTCGTGCGGCTCGGCGAAAAGTGGCGCTCTTGCGGCTCGTGGAGAAGTGACGCTCTTGCGGCTCTGGAAGCAGGAGTTACGCGGGTGAGAAGAGGTGATCGCTGATGAGCCGGGCCGCGCCGATGACTCCGGCGGTGGGGCCCAACTCCCCTAGCACGATCGGGAGGTTGCCGGTCGCCAAGGGCAGCGACTGGCGGTAGACCTGGGTGCGGATCGCGGCGAGCAGGGTGTGGCCGAGTCCGGTCACACCGCCGCCGATCACCACCAGGCCCGGATTGAAGAAGCTGACAAGTCCGGCGATGACCTGGCCGGTGCGGTTGCCGCCCTCGCGGATCAGATCGAGCGCGGTGGCGTCGCCCGCGGCAGCCGCGGCGGCGACGTCGACGGCGCTCAGGGCGCCCGCCGCCTCCAGCCGTGCCGCCAGTTCCTGGGAAAGCCCCTGCTGGGCGGCTTCCGTGGCGTCGCGGGCGAGCGCGGCGCCGCTGAAGTGGGCCTCCAGGCAGCCCCGGTTGCCGCACGCGCACGGGCGGCCGTCCGGCACGGCCTGGATGTGGCCGATGTCGCCCGCGCTGCCCGTCGTACCGCGATAGACCTCACCGCCGACGACGATCCCGCAGCCGATACCGGTACCGATCTTGACGCAGAGGAAGTCGCCCACGGAACGGGCCACGCCCGCGTGCTGCTCCCCCATCGCCATCAGGTTCACGTCGTTGTCGACCATGACGGGGCAGCCGAGGTCCTGACTCAGCGCCTCGCGGACCGGGAACCCGTCCCAGCCCGGCATGATCGGCGGGGCGACCGGAACACCCTCGGGGAAACGGACCGGCCCGGGTACGCCGATACCGGCGCCGTCGAACCCCTCCGCGAGCCCCGAGGCCCTCAACTTCGCTGCCATGGACAGGACTTGCTCGAAGACCGCGACCGGGCCCTCGCGTACGTCCATGGGCTGGTTGATGTGCCCCAGCACCTCGAGCTCCGCGTTGGTGACGGCAACATCGACCGAGGTGGCGCCGATGTCGACCCCGAGGAAGCGCAGCGCGGGAGCGAGCCGGATGTTGTGGGAGCGGCGGCCACCGCGCGAGGCGGCGAGTCCGTCGGCCACGACAAGGCCCGTTTCCAGCAGCCGTTCGACCTCGACGGCCAGTTTGGACCGCGAGAGGTCCACCTGATCGCCCAGCTGGGCCCGCGAGTTGGGACCCCCGTCACGCAACAGCCTGAGCAGCCGCGCCTGGTGGGCGTTTCCGGGTCGCGCCGTCATGCGTCTCACGAGCCCCTCCCCGCCTCATCGGCACCGCCGTCGTTGGCTTTCGAGTGGAACGTAGCAGCGGCTGCCGAAGCTGGGAAGAAGTTGCGCACGAATTGCTGACTACTTCTTCCACTCAGAGGACAAAGCGAGTTGGAGCGGTGGCCACGCGCGGAAGGACACAGCAGGATGGGCACCCTGTGCTCCGGGCTGCCGTGGCCCGGGGCGGGAGAGGGGGAAACTCATGATCCTGGTGACGGGTGCCACGGGGAACGTCGGCGCCGGTGTGGTGCGAGCGGTGGCCGCCGCGGGTGAGCCGGTGCGGGCGATGAGCCGTTCGGGCGAGGGGGCCGGGCTGCCCCAGGGCGCCGAGGGGGTGGCCGGCGATCTGAACCGCCCGGAGACCGTACGGGAGGCTCTCGACGGGGTGCGGGCCCTGTTCCTGATGCCCGGGTACGAGGGGCAGCGGGCCGTCCTCGCCGACGCGCGGGCGGCAGGTGTCGAGCGGGTCGTGCTGCTGTCCGGAAAGTCGGCGGCGGTCGACGACGGCAACGCGGTCACCCGCTATCTGCGGGCGGCGGAGGACGGGGTGCGCGAGTCCGGGCTCGCCTGGACCTTACTGCGGCCCGTGAGCTTCATGTCCAACGCGGTGTCGCTCGCCGACCAGATACGCAAGGGCGACGAGGTGCACGTGCCGTTCCCCGATGTCCGTACGGCGGACATCGATCCGTACGACATAGCCCAGGTCGCCGCCCGGGCTCTCCTGTCGCCCGAACACGCGGGCCACGCCTACACCCTGACGGGGCCTCAGTCGCTGCTGCCCGCCGACAAGATCGCCGTCCTCGGTGAGGTGCTGGGCCGCGAGCTGCGTACCGTCGGACTCACCGACGAGGAGGCCCGCGAGGCGCTGGGGGCGGCCTTCCCGGCTCCGTACGCCCAGGCGTTCCTCCGCTTCTTCGCCGACGGGATCCTGGACGAGTCACAGGTCCTGCCCACGGTCGAGGAGGTCACGGGCCAACCACCACGCACGTTCCGCCAGTGGGCGACGGAACACGCGAACGCGTTCTGACGGGCAGGCTCCGGCCCCGCAAAGGGCGCGGGGAACTGCGCGCAAGGCCACGCCGCCTCCAGTGGGCACTCAGTCGCGAGGGCGGGCGTGGTAGGTCCGGCGCGTGTGCTCCGTGTGGGTGCGCATGACCTCGGTCGCGCGCTGCTCGTCACGGGCGGCGATCGCGGCGATCAGGTCGCGGTGCTCGATCCAGGACTGGTGGCCGCGCTGCCGGGCGACCGGCGTGTAGTACCAGCGGACCCGCCGGTCGACCTGGGCGGCCAGTTCGGCGAGGACCGTGTTGCCGGCGAGCTCCATGACCTTCGCGTGGAAGCGGGCGTTCATCGCGACGGCCCCGTCCACGTCGTCGGCGCCGACCGCTTCCTCGCCCTGGGCGCACAGCTCCTCGAGGGCGGCGATGCCCGCCGTGCCCGTGTTGGCCGCCGCGAGCCGGGCGGCCTCGGCCTCCAACAGCGTGCGCACCGTGAGGAGTTGGTCCGCCTCGGCCTCCGTCGGCTCGTGCACGAAGGCGCCCTGGGCGGGCCGCAGATCGACCCATCCCTCGGTGTTCAGCCGCTGCAGCGCCTCGCGCACGGGCTGCCGGGAGACCCCGAGGTGCCCCGCCAACTCGCTCTCGACCAGATGCTGGCCGGGCTGCAGGGCACGTGTCGTGATCAGTTCGAGCAGCGCTTCGTAGACACGGTCCCGGAGCGGACCGGGCCGTTCGAGCTTGGGCACCGACCCCTGCGGCAGTCCGGTCGACAACATCGCGGTCCCCCTCCTGGGCAGCGGCGGCGTGCGCGCCGGCAGCACGGCAGCCTCAAAGCCAGTATCAATTGTCTTTCGTCTACAGTCTACGGCGCACAATGGCCAGGCCGGAGGGGAGTTGGCCTCGTCACACGCCCGTCGCGAGGGGCTCGTTCGACGGCGTACGCGCACGTCACGGGCAGCGGATGACCTGTCCCGCGTACGAGAGGTTGCCGCCGAAGCCGAAGAGCAGGACCGGGTCGCCGGTGGAGATCTCGCCTCGTTCGACGAGCTTGGACAGGGCGATCGGGATGCTGGCGGCGGAGGTGTTGCCCGACTCGGTGACATCGCGCGCGACGACCGCGTTCACGGCGCCGATCTTCGCGGCGAGGGGCTCGATGATGCGCAGGTTGGCCTGGTGAAGCACGACCGCGGCAAGGTCCTCGGGGGTCAGACCGGCGCGCTCGCAGGCCGCGCGCGCGAGGGACGGGAGCTTGGTGGTCGCCCAGCGGTAGACGCTCTGGCCCTCCTGCGCGAACCGCGAGGGGGTGCCCTCGATGCGGACCGCGTGCCCCATCTCGGGCACCGAGCCCCACAGCACGGGCCCGATGGCGGGCTCCTCGGCGGCCTCGACGACGGCGGCGCCCGCCCCGTCCCCGACGAGCACACAGGTCGTACGGTCCGTCCAGTCGGCCACGTCGGACATCTTGTCGGCGCCGATGACCAGCACCCGGGTCGCGGCACCCGCGCGTACGGCATGGTCGGCGGTGGCCAGTGCGTGCGTGAAGCCCGCGCAGACGACGTTGACGTCCATGGCGGCGGGCGACGGGATGCCGAGGCGGGCGGCGACCCGGGCGGCCATGTTCGGCGACTTGTCGACGGCGGTGGAGGTGGCCACCAGGACGAAGTCGATGTCGTCGGGGGCGAGGCCGGCGGCCGCCAGGGCCTTGGCCGCCGCGTGCGCGGCCAGCTCGTCGACCGGTTCGTCGGGGCCCGCGATGTGCCGCGTACGGATGCCCACCCGGCTCGTGATCCACTCGTCGCTGGTGTCGACCAGTTCCGCCAGGTCCTCGTTGGTGAGGATCCTGGCGGGCTGGTAGTGGCCGACAGCGGCGATGCGTGAGCCGTTCATGGGCGGTCCCCTTGGTTGCCTGGGTAACGGGACTCACCAGTCTGATCAGGTACTCACGGGTACGAGGGCACGTAATGCCACAGGATTGGTGTGCCACCCTTGTCGGCTTCTGTCAGGCCCTCGGACACCCGAACACCTACCCTGTGAACAATTGGGTGGCCTTCTGCACCAGCTCGTACAGACCATAGGCCAGCGGAGCGCCCACCCAGAGCCAGGCGAAGGCGATCAACGGACGACGGTCTGGCGCGCTGCCCTCAGGCGGACTGCTGTCGCTCGTGGACATCGGGGGCCTCCCTCTGGGCGGGGATGTGATGGCGGGCGTTGACCGGGCGGACGAGTTCGTTGGCGACGAAGCCGACCACGAGCAGCCCGATCATGATGATCAGTGACACTCCGTAGAGGGACGCTCCGGATTTGCCGGCTTCCTCCTGCCGGTCCGCGATCCAGTTGACGATGAGTGGTCCGAGGACTCCGGCGGTCGACCAGGCGGTGAGCAGCCGCCCGTGGATCGCGCCGACCTGGTAGGTCCCGAAGAGGTCCTTGAGGTAGGCGGGGATGGTCGCGAAGCCGCCTCCGTAGAAGGAGAGGATCACCAGGGCGCAGCAGATGAACAGCGGCTTCGAGGAGTCCCCGACCCAGGCGATGAGGGCGTACATCAGCGCGCCGACACCCAGGTAGACGCGGTAGATGTTCTTGCGCCCGATCAGGTCGGACGTCGACGACCAGCCGATACGGCCCGCCATGTTCGCCGCCGAGAGCAGCGCGACGAACCCGGCCGCCGCCGACACCGAGACGGGTGTGGAGGTGTCCGAGAAGAAGTCCGTGATCATCGGGGCGGCCTTCTCCAGGATGCCGATGCCCGCGGTCACGTTCATGCAGAGCACCACCCACAGGCACCAGAACTGCGGGGTGCGTATGGCGCTGTTCGCGGAGACCTGTACGCCCTGGAGTGGCGCCGGAGTGCCGTCGGCAGCGGTCTTCGTGGGGCGCGGCACGCGGACCAGGAACACGCCGAGGGACATGAAGAGGGCGTACGTCAGTCCGTGCACGAGGAAGGCCTGGGCGATGCCGGAGCTGTCGGAGCCGAAGGACTCCAGCATCTGCGCTGACCACGGCGAGGCGATGAGCGCGCCGCCGCCGAAGCCCATGATGGCGATGCCGGTGGCCATGCCGGGCCTGTCCGGGAACCACTTGATGAGCGTGGAGACGGGCGAGATGTAGCCGATGCCCAGGCCGATGCCGCCGACGAAGCCGTAGCCGAAGACGATCAGCCAGTACTGCTCGGTGGCGGCGCCGAGCGCGGAGATCAGGAAGCCCGACGAGAAGCAGATCAGGGCGACCGTCATCGCCCAGCGCGGCCCGTTGCGCTCGACGAGTGTGCCGCCGAACGCGGCGGACAGGCCGAGCATCACGATGCCGAGCTGGAAGGGCAGGGCGCTCTGGGTGCCGCTGAGGTCGAGCGCGGACTCCAGGGACGGCTTGAACACGGACCAGGCGTAGGCCTGTCCGATGGAGAGGTGGACCGACAGGGCCGCGGGCGGGACCAGCCAGCGGCTCCAGCCCGGTGGGGCTACAGGGGGACTCATGATCCCGGACGATAGGAACCGGTCGGCCGGTTGGGAAGACGGCCACACGAACGCGTATCCCGTGTGCGGTGAACGGTATGCCGTGCGCGACGAACGGTCGGTTCGGTCCGACGAACGGCATTCGGGCGCCGCGCCATCGGAACGTGGCCGAACTCGACTGCTCCACCAAGGGTGTTCGGGGCGCGACGCTCAGCGAACCCCCGGGCCGTGTTCGGCGATACCCGGTGGAGCCCCCGAGCCTGTCGCAGGTGCTGCGCGAACCCTTGCTGCCCCAACTCCCATACTGTAGACAATATTCAGTCGACATGGTTCAACGCTGTTCAGCGTCTCCTCGGTACCCTCGACCGAACGGAGCCCCCAAGTGAAAGTGGCAGTTCTCGGCGCCGGTGCTATCGGCGCCTACGTCGGTGCCGCGCTGCATCGCGCGGGTGCCGATGTGCACCTCATCGCCCGTGGACCGCATCTCGCGGCCATGAGGCAGCACGGAGTGCGAGTGCTCAGCCCGCGCGGCGACTTCACCTCGCGGACGCACGCCACCGACGACCCGGCCGAGGTCGGCCCGGTCGACTTCGTCTTCCTGGGCCTGAAGGCCAACTTGTACGCGGCGTGCGGGCCGCTCATCGAGCCTCTCCTGAACGACACGACAGCGGTGATCGCCGCTCAGAACGGCATCCCCTGGTGGTACTTCCACCGGCACGGCGGCCCGCACGACGGCCACCGGGTCGAGAGCGTGGACCCGGGCGGCGCGGTCAGTGCGGTGATCGCGCCCGAACGGGCCATCGGCTGCGTCGTCTACGCGGCGACCGAGCTGGAAGGACCGGGAGTCGTCCGCCACTTGGAAGGCACCCGGTTCTCCATCGGGGAGCCCGACCGCTCGGTCTCGACGCGCTGTGCGGCGTTCAGCGAGGCCATGGTCGCGGGCGGACTCAAGTGCCCCGTCGAGCCGGACCTGCGCAACGACATCTGGCTCAAGCTGCTCGGCAACATCTCCTTCAACCCCATCAGCGCCCTGGCCCGCGCGACCATGCGGCAGATGTGCCTGCACGGCGGTACGCGCCGGGTCATCGAGATCATGATGACCGAGACGCTCGCGGTCGCCGAGGCGCTGGGCTGCGAGGTGGGCGTCTCCATCGAACGGCGGCTGGCCGGCGCGGAGCGCGTCGGCGACCACCGCACCTCGACGCTCCAGGACCTGGAACGCGGCAAACCGCTCGAACTCGACGTGCTGCTCGCCGCCGTCGTCGAACTCGCGGAGATCACCGACGTCCCGGTGCCCACGCTCCGTACCGTCCACGCCATCTCGGACCTCCTCGCCCTGAGGACAGCCGCATGAGGACAGCCGCATGAGGACCGCCATCAGCACCCGCATGAGGACCGTGAGGACCACCGCATGAGGAAGCGCGACCGAACTCCCAAGACCTACACCCGACTCGAGTATCCGCTGGTCCGCGACTCGCGCGACGAGCCCTTCCGCAGGGCGAGTTGGGACGAGGCCCTGGACCGCGCCGCCCGTGGCCTCGGCGCGGCACGCGACGCGTTCGGCATGTTCTCCTGCGCCCGCGCGACCAACGAGATGAACTACGTGGCCCAGAAGTTCGCCCGCGTGGTCATGGGCACCAACAACGTCGACTCCTGCAACCGGACCTGCCACGCGCCCAGCGTGGCGGGCCTGTCGGCCGCCTTCGGATCCGGCGGCGGCACCTCCTCGTACGCCGAGGTCGAGCACAGCGACCTCATCGTGATGTGGGGTTCCAACGCCCGTTTCGCGCACCCGATCTTCTTCCATCACGTCCTGAAGGGCATCAGGAACGGCGCCCGGATGTACGCGGTCGACCCGCGCCGCACGTCCACGGCCGAGTGGGCGGAGAGCTGGCTCGGGCTGAACGTCGGCACGGACATCCCGATGGCGCACGCGATCGGCCGCGAGATCATCCGGGCGGGGCTGGCCAACGACGCGTTCATCGAGCGGGCGACCACCGGCTTCGAGGAGTACAAGCAACTCGTAGAGCCCTGGACGCTGTCCCTCGCCGAGAAGGTGACGGGCGTACCGGCCGCCGCGATAAGGGAGTTGGCGCACGCCTACGCCCGCGCCGAGCGAGCCCAGCTGTGCTGGACGCTCGGCATCACCGAGCACCACAACGGCACGGACAACGTCCGCGCGCTCATCAACCTGTCGCTCCTGACGGGCCATGTGGGCCGGTTCGGCTCCGGGCTGCAGCCCCTGCGCGGGCAGAACAACGTGCAGGGCGGCGGCGACATGGGCGCCATCCCGAACCGGCTGCCCGGCTTCCAGGACATCCTCGACCCGGACACCCGGCTGAAGTTCGAGTCCGCCTGGGACACCGTCATCCAGCCCCACTACGGGATGAACCTCACCGAGATGTTCGAGGCCATGGAGGAGGGCGCGCTCAAGGCCGTCTACTGCATCGGGGAGAACCCGGCGCAGTCGGAGGCCGACAGCGAGCAGGCGATACGGCGTATGCGGGCCCTCGACTTCCTCGTCGTCCAGGACATCTTCCTGACGAAGACGGCCGAGCTCGCGGACGTCGTCCTGCCCGCGACGGCCGGCTGGGCAGAGACCGAGGGCACGACCACCAACAGCGAGCGGCGCGTTCAGCGGGTGCGCCGGGCGGTGGTCCCGCCCGGTGAGGCCCGCGAGGACATCGACATCCTCTGCGACCTCGCCTCCCGAATGGGCCACGAGTGGAAGTACGCGGACTCCGAGGCCGTGTGGAACGAGCTGCGGTCGGTGTCCCCTGACCACTTCGGGATGACGTACGAGCGGCTGGAGGAGCACCAGGGCATCCAGTGGCCGTGCCCGGAGACGGACCGGCTCGAACCGACCTATCTGCACGGGCGGTTGTGGGCGTCCGACCCGGCCGAGCGCGGCCGGCTCGCGCCTTTCGGGCTGGTCCAGCACGACCCGCCCGTCGACCTGACGGACGAGCAGTACCCGATCCGCCTGACCACCGGGCGACGGCTCGACTCGTACAACACCGGGGTGCAGAGCGGCGGTTTCGCTTCGCCGCTGCGGCGCGGTGAGTACGTGGAGCTGTGCCCGGAGGACGCGGAGCGCTACGGCGTGGTGGTCGGCGAGGAGGTCCGGATCTCCTCGCGGCGCGGGGCGGTGGTGGCGCCGGTGTGGGTCGACACCGCGCTGCGGCCCGGGCTCGCGTTCATGACCATGCACTTTCCCGACGAGGTGGACACGAACCAGCTGACGATCGAGGCCAATTGCCCGATCGCGGGGACGGCGGAGTTCAAGGCGTCGGCGATCCGGATCGACAAGCTGCCGGTTGCTATTCAAGTGAGGTGATGTGTGGTGGACCTGCGCTTCGGTGACAGCAAACCGACGGACGAGGAGCGGGCGGCGGTCGACGCACTGCTCGGTCCTCCGGAGTCTTCGTGGGAGGGCGCCGACCGTTCCGACGCCGACCTGAGGTGGGCACGCGGCGGGCGTGAGGCCCGGGAACGCCGTGACCTGCTGTTGCCGGGGCTGCACGCCGTCAACGACCGGATCGGCTGGATCAGCGAGGGCGCCCTCGACTACCTCTGCCGACGGCTGACCGTGCCGCCGGCGGAGGCCTACGGGGTCGCCACCTTCTACGCGATGTTCTCGGTCAAGCCGCGGCCCGCGACGGTCCTGCACGTGTGCACGGACCTCGCGTGCGCGGCGGCGGGGGCATCGGAACTGTGCGCGGGCGTCGAGGCCAGGCTCGGCCTGGGCAGCGGCGTGAGCGTCGAGCGCAGCCCGTGCCTCGGTCTGTGCGAGCGGGCTCCGGCCGCGCTGGCGATCAAGGCCGGGGATCCGGTGCGTACGGCCGTGTCGGCGCCCGCGACCGTCGAGCGGGCCGTGCTCGCGGCGAGCGCGCCCGACTCGGCGCCAGAGGAGCCGCCGGCGGCCCTGGCGGTACCCCAGGCGGGCCGGGCGGGCCGTGAGGAGCTCGTGCTGCTGAGCCGCGTCGGCGTGGTCGACCCGGCCTCGCTGGACGACTACCGGGCGCACGGCGGCTACACGGCCCTGCGGCAGGCCTTCGCGATCGGCCCCGCCGGGGTCATCCGCGAGGTCACCGACGCGGGCCTGGTCGGGCGCGGCGGCGCCGCCTTCCCCACCGGCCGCAAATGGCAGGCCACGGCGTCGCAGCCCGACCATCCGCACTACCTCGTCTGCAACGCCGACGAGTCCGAGCCGGGCACCTTCAAGGACCGCGTGGTCATGGAGGGCGACCCGTACTCCCTCGTGGAGGCGATGACGATCGCGGGCTACGCGGTCGGGGCGCACAAGGGCTATCTGTATCTGCGCGGCGAGTACCCGCGGGCACTGGAACGCATGGAGCACGCCATCGGGCAGGCACGCGCGCGTGGGCTGCTCGGCGACGACGTCCTCGGCCAGGGGTACGCCTTCGACATCGAGATCCGGCGCGGCGCGGGCGCGTACATCTGCGGCGAGGAGACCGCTCTCTTCAACTCCATAGAGGGGTACAGAGGAGAGCCCCGGTCGAAACCGCCCTTCCCCGTAGAGAAGGGTTTGTTCGGCAAACCCACTGCCGAGAACAACGTCGAGACGCTGGTCAACGTGCTGCCCATCCTCACGATGGGGTCGCAGGCGTACGCGGCGATCGGCACCGGGAAATCCACGGGACCGAAGCTGTTCTGTGTGTCGGGCAGCGTGGACCGGCCCGGCATCTACGAGCTGCCGTTCGGCGCGACGCTCGGCGAGCTGCTGGACCTCGCGGGCGTACGTAAACGTTTGCGCGCGGTGCTGCTGGGCGGCGCTGCCGGTGGTTTCGTACGGCCCGACGAGCTGGACATCCCGCTCACCTTCGAGGGGACGCGGGAGGCGGGCGCGACGCTCGGCTCCGGGGTCGTGCTGGCCTTCGACGACACCGTGCCGCTGCCGCGTCTGCTGCTGCGGATCGCCGAGTTCTTCCGCGACGAGTCCTGCGGGCAGTGCGTGCCGTGCCGGGTCGGGACCGTGCGCCAGGAGGAGGCGCTGCACCGCATCGTCGAGCGGACGGGCGCGGACGCGGCGTCCGACATCGCCCTGCTCCGCGAGGTGGGCCGCGCCATGAAGGACGCCTCGATCTGCGGTCTCGGGCAGACCGCGTGGAACGCCGTGGAATCCGCCATCGACCGCCTGGGGGCGTACGAATGACCTTGATACCGCTGGGGATCCCCCGCCGTCTGCTGGAGTTCACGATCGACGGTGAGCCCGTGCGGGCCCCGGAGGGGTCGACGATCCTCGACGCCTGCCGGTCGGTGGGCAAGGACGTCCCGACCCTCTGCCAAGGGGACACGCTCACCCCCAAGAACGCGTGCCGCGTCTGCGTCGTCGAGGTCGAGGGCGCACGCACCCTCGTCCCGGCGTGCTCCCGAAAGGCCGAGGCGGGCATGCAGGTGCGGACGGACAGCGAGCGCGCCCGGCACAGCCGCAAGATCGTCCTCGAACTCCTCGCGTCCTCGGTCGACCTGTCGACCACACCGGAGGTCGCCGGGTGGCTCAAGGAGTACGAGGCGAAGCCCGACCGCTTCGGCCCGGACGCGGCCCGTCTCAACGAGGAGCCGAAGGTCGACAACGACCTGTACGTGCGCGACTACGACAAGTGCATCCTCTGCTACAAGTGCGTGGACGCCTGCGGCGACCAGTGGCAGAACACCTTCGCGATCTCGGTCACCGGGCGCGGCTTCGACGCCCGGATCGCCGTCGAGCACGACGCGCCGCTCACCGACTCGGCGTGCGTGTACTGCGGCAACTGCATCGAGGTGTGCCCGACGGGCGCGCTGTCGTTCAAGTCGGAGTTCGACATGCGGGCGGCGGGTACGTGGGACGAGCCGGCGCAGACCGAGACGACCACGGTGTGCGCCTACTGCGGAGTGGGCTGCAACCTCACCCTGCACGTGCAGGACAATGAGATCGTGAAGGTCACCTCGCCGCACGACAACCCGGTGACCCACGGCAACCTCTGCATCAAGGGCCGCTTCGGCTACCAGCACGTACAGAACCGGGACTGATCAGGACATGGGACGAGTCACGGAACGACGCAAGGTGATCCGCATCCGGGACGGGGCGGTCTCCACCCGCCCGGACACGCTCGTCGCCGAGGAGCCACTGGAGATCCGCCTCAACGGCAAACCCCTCGCGATCACGATGCGCACCCCGGGCGACGACTTCGCGCTCGCGGCGGGCTTCCTGGTCAGCGAGGGGGTGCTGGGCGCGGCCGAGGAGCTGCAGAACATCGTCTACTGCGCGGGCGCCACGGTGGACGGCTCGAACACGTACAACATCGTCGACGTGCGGACCGCGCCCGGCGTCGTCATCCCCGACATCACCCTCGAACGCAACGTGTACACGACCTCGTCCTGCGGCCTGTGCGGCAAGGCGAGCCTGGACGCGGTCCGTACGACCGCCCGCTGGTCGATCGACGACACGGCGGGCGACACGGCTCCCCCGGTGCGGCTCGAACCCGAACTGCTCGCGAGCCTCCCCGACCGGCTGCGCGCGGCGCAGCGCGTGTTCGACCGGACCGGGGGTCTGCACGCGGCGGCGCTGTTCACGGAGGACGGCGAACTCGTCGACATCCGGGAGGACGTGGGCCGGCACAACGCGGTCGACAAGCTGGTCGGCCGCGCCCTCCAGAACGGCTCGCTGCCGCTCTCCCGCACGATCCTGCTCGTCTCGGGCCGGGCCTCCTTCGAGCTGGCCCAGAAGGCCGTGATGGCGGGCATCCCGTTCCTCGCGGCCGTCTCGGCGCCGTCCTCGCTCGCGGTGGACCTGGCCGCCGAGTCGAACCTGACGCTGGTCGGCTTCCTGCGGGGCACCTCCATGAACGTGTACGCGGGCGAGCACCGCATCGCCCTGCGGGCCACGGCCTCCCAGGGCTGACCGGTCTCCCCGCTGCACGGCGGCGGGGCCCCCATCCGGCGGGGAGCGCCCCCTGCGCCGGAGGGGGCCCGCTGTTCATCGGCGCTCGGTTCGCCTCCGGGGCGCGAAGCCTGTACCGAGAGCCCACTCGCGGGCGAGCAGCCGGCCCGCACCCCGTTCACGCCCCGGCGAACCGCACCTCGGAAGCCGCAACGACCGTGCCCAGGCGCGGGAAGTCCAGCTTCACCGAGGCCTCGTGTTCGGGGCCCGTGAGGGCGGCCATGGCGTTCTCGACGAAGACGAGGTCGTAGCCGAGGTCGCCTGCGGCGCGGGCGGTGGACTCGACGCCGAGGTTGGTGGCGATTCCGCCGAACACCAGTGTGGAGATGCCGTGTTCGCGGAGCCGCTCGTGCAGCCCCGTGCCCTGGAAGCCGCCGATGGTCCGCTTCACGATCTCGATGTCACCCTCCGCCGCGAGCCCCGCGACCAGACCGCTGCCGGGCGGCTGCTCGTGGACACCGGGCCGCTCCACACGCACGAGGACGACGAGCGCGCCCACCTGCCGGAAGGCGGACGCCAACTCCTCGGCGACGGCGAGGACTTCGGTCCCCTTGTGGGGCTCCAGGGGCAGTCCGACGATGCGGTCCATCAGATCGACCAGCACGAGGGCGGTGTGTGCGGGGTCGAGGGCCAGGCGGGGTTCCATGTCCGGTGCGTTCATGACGGAACGTTAGCCCGCATCAGCCGTCCGTACCGGAAATCCGGATCAACAGGCCCGTGAACTGCTCGGGTTGGACCCCTTCCCCGCCAACCGGTGGTACAGCCGGGTATGACGCTCCGTCAGCACCCGTCCGGAGGTACGACCGGGGCGGGCGCGTACCCCGGAGGCACTTGCCTCGTTGCTCCGGACAACCTCGAACGGGCCCCGTACGCACGGCCCGTCGTCCAGGTAGGAGGCAGTTACTTGGATGCCGGCACCACCCTGCTCGGCTCGTTACTTGCCTGCGCGGGCGTGCTGGGCGCGGCCGTCGTGGCGTATTTGGGGAAGCGGGGCGAGAACGCCCTGAACGGTTACTCGAGCCTGACCGAGAAGCTCCAGTCCGAGCGCGACCGGCTGGAGCGCCAGATCGCCGAACGTGACACGCGCATCGACGAGTTGTCGACGATGCACACCGCCGACCAGTCGGAGATCGCCCGTCTGCGACTCGACATCCACCGACTGGGAGGAGCGCCGTGACCCGGTTCCAGCGGCTGCTTGCCCCGCGCTGGCGCAGCATCTTCCTCGTCTGCGTGCTGATCGCGCTGTGCGGCATCGCGGTCATCCTGTGGGCCCGGATCGACGCCGGTGACCGCAGGGCCGACGATCTGCGCGCCGAGGCGGACCGGCGCGGCGAGGCCGTGTCGACGCTGGCGCAGGACGTACGCGATCTGCGCGCCCAGGTCGAGGCCGGCGGCGGCACCCCGGCCGCACCCGATCCGTCCGACGCCGTGGACGACCTGCTCGACCGGGTGCGTGTGCCGGCCGCCGCCCCCGGCTCGCCCGGCGCCAAGGGCGACCGGGGCGCGACCGGAGCGGGCGGTGCACCCGGTCCCGGCGGTCAGCGCGGACCGCGCGGCGAGAGCGGGCCGCCCGGACCGTCGGGCTCGCCGGGCCCTGCCGGGCCCTCCGGAGAGCCCGGCGAGCCGGGTCCCGCGGGCGTCGACGGCCTGAACGGGGCGAACGGCACGGACGGAGCAGGAGGGCCTGCCGGGCCGCCCGGTTCCGACGGCTCGCAGGGCTATCAGGGGCCGAAGGGTGATCCCGGCCCCAAGGGCGAGAAGGGGGAGCCGGGCGACCCCGGGGCCCCGTGCCCGGACGGCTACAGCCTCCAGGCCCCCGCCGGCGACCCGGACGCGCTGGTCTGCCGCCGAGGCGGCGGGGCCGCCCCAGCCCCCGAACCCGCGGGACTTCTCCCGGTGCCACCGCCGCTGCTCCGACGGAGGGAACTCGCCTAGCCCGGCCCGCGTGGTCACCCGACCGCGGCAGCGGGTGTTCCACAGTCTCCGGGCGGGCTCCGAGGACCACGGAACGGAACCCGCCCGACCGCCGGAACGCGAACCGCCCGACCGCCGAGGGGAGGCGCGCACCACCAAGCGGCACCGATCCCTCGTCCGCCGTGCGCCAACTTCCCCCGGCACGACCCGTGCACGCTTCTTGTGGGGTGCCTGAGAGCCCAAGTAGCGTCTGTGGCGCGCACGTTGGACGTGGGATGTCCAGATGTCCAGACCTATCTTGATGTCCTGACGTATCCAGATGTCCAGACGCATGAAGGGCAGGTCGCACCATGCCGTCAAGCATTCGCGCACGTCTCAGATCCACTGCTCGCGCAGGCCTCGATCCCACCGCTCGCACACGCCTCGGCGCCACCCTGACAGCGGTCCTCGTCTCGACCGCGCTGCTCGGGCTGCCGGGCACCGCGCACGCCCAACCGGCCGCCGGGCCCGCCGAATCCACGAGGTCCGGCGCGTCTTCCCTGTCCTCCACGTCATCGGCCTCGGTGGCCTCCGCGTCATCGGCGGCCACCGGGTTCGAGCAACAGGTGCTCTTCAAGGCCTCCCAGGATCCCGGTTACGCCTGCTACCGCATCCCGGCCGTCGTGAAGACCACGAAGGGGACGCTCCTCGCGTTCGCCGAGGGCCGGGTGAACGACTGCAGCGACGCCGGTGACATAGACATCGTGCTCAAGCGCTCCACCGACGGCGGTCGCACCTGGGGCCCCCTCCAGGTCGTCAACGAGGGCGCGGGCGACACGCACGGCAACCCCGCCCCGATCGTGGACCGCGAGACCGGCCGCGTCGTACTGGCGGAGACGTACAACACGGGCCGTACGGACGGCCGCAACTGCGATGTGCCGTGCGACCGCACCCCGCACATGCAGCACAGCGACGACGACGGCCGCACCTGGTCCGAGCCGCGCGACCTCAGCGACGAGATCCTGCCCGCCCACTGGAACTCCTGGTACGCGACCGGTCCCGTCCACGGCATCCAGCTGACCCGGGGCAGGCACGCGGGCCGGCTGGTCTTCGGGGTCAACACCGAGACGTGGAACGGCAGTCGGGTGAGCGCCAACCACGCCGCGCTCATCGTCAGCGACGACGGCGGCGACCACTGGCGGATCGGGGCGAGCGACTCGTGGCCGATCGCGGACGACGGCACGTTCCGGCAGAAGCCGTCCGAGATGACGATGACCGAGGGCGCCGACGGGACGATCCTCGTCAGCGGCCGCGAGCAGGACGGCACCGATCTCGGGCACCGCACGCAGGCGTTCAGCCGCGACGGCGGCGACAGCTTCACCTCGCCCTTCCGTGCGCTCCCGGACCTCTACACGCCCCAGGTGCAGGGCTCCACACTGCGGTTGGGCAACCGGATCCTGCTCGCCTGCCCCGGTGACCCGGACCGCCGCCGCACGATGATGGTCCGCTCCTCCTACGACGGCGGGCGCACCTGGGACAGCGTGGACCGGGGCACGGTCGTCACCACGGACTGGTCCGGCTACTCGGACATGGTGGGCATCGGTGGCAGCACGGTGGGCCTGATGTACGAGGGCGGCGCCGTGGACGCGCGCGACGAGATCCGGTTCGCGCGGTTCACCGAGGACTGGTTGCAGCCCCGCCGCGGCCCGGACCCGACCACCGCCGACCGTGCCCCGCACGCAGCCCGCGCAGCGGTCCTCGGCGGGGCCGGGGAGACGGACGGCGTGTTCGGCGGCGCCCTCGAGTTCGACGGCACCGACGACGCCGTACGCCTGCCCTACCGTGACCAACTGCCGCTCGGGACGAAGGACTTCACCGCGTCGCTGTGGTTCCGCTACACCGCCACCACCGGTGAGCAGCCCCTGCTGTGGATGGGCGGGGTCGGCGGCACCCAGCCGCAGGTGTGGCTGCGCGGCGAACCCGCGAGCGGGCGCCTCCAGGGCCTGATCACGGTGCGGGACGGCGCGAGCGCCCCGCGGTCCGCGTCCGTGCGCACGACCGGCGCGTACAACGACGGGCAGTGGCACCATCTGGCGCTGCGGCGCGGCGGAGGACAGCTCACGCTGTTCATCGACGGGACCGCGATCAGCACAGCGGACGTGCCGGGTTCCGTGAGCCGCAACTCGCCGTTCGGAGTGCACATCGGTCAGAAGCTGGACAGCCGGGCGCACTTCACCGGCGCGATCGACGACGTCCGGGTCTACGACCGGGCGCTGAGCGACGCCGAGTTGACCGGCGTCCGCACGACGAACGCGCCTGTGACCCGGGACACCGTGCTGTGGCTGCCCATGGACCGGGTGGGCGGCAGCCACTAACGTCCCGGGCGTGCCCGACGACGCACGAGCACGACAGCGAACGGGGACCGGGCTGGGCCTGCTCCTGGCCCTGGTCCTCGGCGCCGTGCTGCTCACCGCCCTCCCGGAGGACGACGACCGGGAGGGCGCCTGCCGGGCCCGTACGGTCGCCTCCTGGGCCGCGGACCGGGACCTCACGGGCGAGTTCGCGCGGTACGGGGACGACGCCTCGCGGGCCGACGACTGGACCGGCGGCGACGGCACGCACTCGGTGCGGCTGCCGGACGGCCGGGTGCTGTGGCTGTTCTCGGACACGTATCTCGGCCAGGTGTACCGGCCGCCGAACCCGGCGGGCGAGTCCTACGCGTGGCGGGACACGACCGCGCCCCTGGTGCGCAACTCGGCCGTGGTCATGGAGGACGGCCGTCTCCAACGCACGCTGCCCGCACCGCTGTTCGCGGACCCGGCCCCGGGCCAGTGGCGCTGGCCGGTGGCCGCCCGCGTCGAGCCCCGCTCCCCCGGCTCGTCCGAGCAGGTCGTACGGGTCGTGCTGTGGACGCGTACGACCGGCACGTACCCCTGGATCTACGGGGTGCCGACGGCCACCGAGGTGGCCACGCTCTCGCTGCCCGACCTGCGGCTCGAAGGCATTGTGCGGGTCCTCGACCAGCAGCGGGTCCAGGACCCGGCGCAGCGGGTGCTGTTCGGCACGACCGCGCTGACCGACGACGGGGACTGGACGTACGTCTTCGGCGGCGACGACGCGCGGGCCGCTGCCCAGCCCGCGTCGAAGGCGTACGTCGCACGGGTGCCCCGGGGCCGCCTGGCGGATCCCGGCGCGTGGCGGTACTGGGACGGCGAGCGGTGGACCATCCCCTCGCTCATGAAGCCCGTGCTGGGCGACGGCGGACGCAAGGGGGTGGGCAGTGCCTTCACGGTCGCCCGGGACGGGGGCACCTATGTGCTGTTCACGATGGCGGCGGGCGCCGAGGGGCTGACGACCATCACCTCGTACTGGGCGTGCTCCCCCACCGGGCCCTGGCACGGGCCCGGCAAGGGTTTCAGCCCGCCGCTGCCGGAGCAGCGGGCGGGCGTGGCCGCGTACAACCCGCAGCTCCATCCGACGGTGAGCCGGGGCAGGCTCGTGCTCAGCTACGACGTCAACTGGCTGGACGCGAACGGCGGTGTCGCGGCGCAGGCGAACCTCAGCCGGAACGTGTCCCTGTACCGACCGCGATTCGTGACTCTGCGGCTGGGACCGGGCTGACGGGCTGCTCCGCCTCGGGGTCGCGGGAGCGGCGTTTGGCGATGACCGCGCAGACCATGAGCTGCATCTGATGGAAGAGCATCAGCGGCAGGACGGCCAGCGAGGCGTGGGCGCCGAACAGCACGCTCGCCATGGGCAGTCCGGACGCCAGGGACTTCTTCGACCCGGCGAACTGGATGGCGATGCGGTCCTCGCGGTTGAAGCCGAGCGCCTTCGAGCCGTACCAGGTGAGCGCCAGCATCACGGCGAGCAGCACGGCCTCGACCGCGAGCAGACCGCCCAGGCGCAGCGGGCTGACCTGGTGCCAGATGCCCTGCACCATGCCCTCGCTGAACGCTGTATAGACGACGAGCAGGATCGAGCCGCGGTCGACGTATCCGAGGACCTTCTTGTGTCGCGTGATGAAGCCGCCGATCCAGCGCCGCAGCAACTGCCCGGCCAGGAACGGCACCAGCAGCTGGAGCACGATCTTGAGCAGCGAGTCGGCGCTGAACCCGCCCCCGCTGCTGCCGAGAAGGGCCGCGGCGAGCAGCGGGGTGAGCACGATGCCCACGAGGGAGGAGAAGGAGCCCGCGCAGATCGCGGCGGGAACGTTTCCGCGCGCCATCGAGGTGAAGGCGATCGAGGACTGGACCGTGGACGGGACCAGGGTGAGGAAGAGCAGACCGGTGTAGAGCGAGTGGTTCAGGATCACCGGTTCGAGGCCGCGGGCCGCCAGCCCGAGCAGCGGGAACAGCACGAACGTGCAGGCCAGGACCGTGATGTGGAGCCGCCAGTGCCGTACGCCGTCCATCGCCTCGCGGGTGGACAGGCGGGCCCCGTAAAGGAAGAAGAGGAAGGCGATCGCCGCGGTGGAGGCGCCGGACGCGACCTCGGCTCCGGTCCCCCGGGCAGGCAGAAGGGCGGCGAGCCCCACCGTCCCGAGCAGTAGCAGGATGTACGGGTCGATCGGCAGCCAGGACGGCCACTTCAGGCGTTTCACGGTGCTCCGTTGCTCAGTCGATCAGTCGGTTCAATGCCGGCGGTGCGCTGCCGGCGGTTCAGTGCCAGCTCGTGCCCTCTCCATCGTCCTCCGCGGACCCTTGATCGGGAATCCGGCATACCACTCTGACTGTCATCACGAATCGCGATAGCCTGTGGGTGTGTACGACCCTTCGCAGCTGCGTACGTTCCTGGCGGTGGCCCAGACGCTGAGCTTCACGCAGGCGGCCCGGCGGCTCGGGCTGCGCCAGTCCACGGTCAGCCAGCATGTGCGGCGTCTGGAGGACACCGCCGGGCGGCAGCTGTTCACGCGGGACACCCACTCCGTGGAGCTGACGGAGGACGGCGAGGCGATGCTCGGTTTCGCGCGCCGGATCCTGGAGGCGCACGAGCAGGCGGCGGCGTTCTTCACGGGGACGCGGCTGCGTGGCCGGCTGCGCTTCGGCGCCTCGGAGGACTTCGTCCTCACCCGCCTCACCGAGATCCTGGAGGGCTTCCGTCACGACCATCCGGAGGTCGACCTGGAGCTGACGGTCGAGCTCTCGGGCACCCTGCACGAGCAACTGGCCGACGGAAAGCTCGACCTGGTGCTGGCCAAGCGCCGCCCCGAGGACCCGCGCGGCGAACTGGTCTGGCACGACCGCCTGGTCTGGATCGGCGCGGAGCGGCTCCGCCTGGACCCCGAGCGTCCGGTCCCGCTGATCGTGTACCCGCCGCCGGGCATCACCCGCGCCCTGGCCCTGGAGGCGCTGGAACGGCAGGGCCGGGCCTGGCGCATCGCCTGCACCAGCGGCAGCCTCAACGGCCTCATCGCGGCCGCCCGGGCGGGCCTCGGCGTCATGGCCCACTCCCGCGGCCTCATCCCACCGGGGCTCGTCCGCGTCCCCGACCGCGCCGGCCTCCCCGAACTGGGCGAGGTCGACTTCGTCCTCGTACACGCCAAACGCCACACGGCGGCGAAGGGGGCGGCGGACGCGTTGGCGACGTCGATCCTGGCGGGCGGCGACCGCCTGTACAGGGGCGCCGCTTAGCCGCTTGGGGGGCGCCGGGCCGTCACATCATGGGCTTCGCCGCGTGGGCGCGAGCAGCCCCCACCGACCCGCGGATCACACGCGCCCCAAGCGGAGCGCTACCGCGTCCGCTGCTGATACGTCAGCTGCTTGACCCGCCGCAGGAACGGCGACGTCTCCACATGCTGCACGCCCTCGAGCCGCCCGAGCTTCCCACTCACATACGCGTAGAGCGCGGCGGTGTCCCGCGCCACGACCGAGGCGACCAGATTGGACGGACCGGCGGTCGCCGCCGCATGGGCGATCTCCTCGTGCTCGGCCAGCGCACTCCCCACCTCGTCCATCGCCCCCGGCGCCGCCGTGATCCACAGGATGGCCCCGACGGAGAACCCGACCAGGGCGGTGTCGTACTCGATGTCGACGAACAGCGCGCCGGAGCCGAGCAGTTGACCGAGCCGCCGCTTGACGGCGGACTCCGACCGCCCGGTGGCCCGCTGCAACTCCGGGTACGTGGCACGGCCGTCCCGTTCGAGGGCGGCGACCAGCGGCTCGTCCTCGGGAGTGATCCTCGCGGGCCCGGCATCGGGAACCGGCGCCGGCCGCAGCGCGGCGACCTGCTCACCGGTGAGCGGCCCGTGCTTGGCCAGCCAGCCCACCGGGCCGCCGAAGAACGTGTGCAGCAGTTGGAAGGCCCGGATCTCCACGATGTGCGGCGTCCGCGGAAGCTTGCCGAGCAGCAGGTCGTCCTGGTCGCCCGCGGTACGCGGCCGGGTCATGCAGACGACCTCCGTGCCGCCCGAGGTGAGGCCGATCCAGGCCGTGTCGGGGCGGCGCGCCAGGGCGTTGGCGATGGTCTCGGCGCCGTCCGGCGCGCAGCGCAGCCGGAGAATCCAGTCCTCCCGGCCGAGCTTCCTGTTGTTGCGTACGGCGACGACCCGCAGCCCGCCGTCGGAGAGCAGCCTGCGGAAGCGGCGGGCCACGGTCTGGTCCGAGACGCCGAGGACGGCGGCGATGCGGCTGAAGGGGGCGCGGGCGTCGATCTCCAGCGCGTGGAGGAGTTCCAAGTCGAGCGTGTCGAAGGTGGGGGATTCCATCGGTGGACCGCGTTTCCGTGTCGGTATCTGCCGTCATTTCGTCGCCGGTCACCTGGATCGTCCGGCGGCGTTCCATCGTACGAGGAAGCACGGCGCGTACGAGGAACGCGGGGCGCGGCTCGCCCGGCGCGTGCCGTGGGACGACGAGGAGTTGTTGAGGATGCGTACATGGGGACCGCTGACGGCGGTCTGTCTGGGCACGTTCATGCTGCTGCTGGACGTGACGATCGTGATCGTGGCGCTGCCCGACATCGCGCGGGCGCTGGACGCCTCGCTGAGCGATCTGCAGTGGGTCGTCGACGGGTACGCGCTGGCGCTGGCCGCGCTGCTGCTCGCGGCGGGCGCGGCGGCCGACGTGCTGGGCCGGCGCCGGGTACATGTGGCTGGTGTCGTGCTGTTCGCGGCGGCCTCGCTGTGGTGCGGGCTCGCCTCCGGGCCGGGGATGCTGATGGCGGCGCGCGGGGTGCAGGGGGTGGGCGCGGCCGCGATGTTCGCGACGACGCTGCCGCTCCTTGGCTCGGTGTACCAGGGACGGCAGCGGTCGGCCGCGCTCGGCGTGTGGGGCGCGGTGAGCGGTTCCGCGGCCGCGGTCGGGCCGCTGGTCGGCGGGCTGCTCGCCGAGGGGCCCGGCTGGCGGTGGATCTTCTTCGTCAACCTGCCGGTGAGCGTGGCCTCGGTGTGGCTGACCCTGCGGGTGGTGCCCGAGTCGCGCGGCCCGCGGGAGATGCGGGTGGACTGGGCGGGTACGGCGACGTTCGCGTGCTTCGCGGGGGCGACGACGTACGCGACGGTGCGGGCGGGATCGGACGGCTGGACGTCGACGCCCACCCTCGTGTCGTACGGACTCGCGGCGTTCTCGCTGCTCTGCTTCGTCCTCGCCGAGCGGCGGGCGGCCCATCCGCTGCTGGATCTCGCGCTGCTGCGCAGGCCGGCGTTCGTGGGCGTGATGCTGGGCGCGCTGGCCTTCAACGCGGCGGCCTTCGGCGTGATCCCGTATCTCTCGATCTGGCTGCAGACGCTGGAGGGGATGAGCCCGGTGCAGGGCGGTCTTGTGCTGCTGCCGCTGACCGGGGCCTCGGTCGTCGCGTCGGTGCTGGTCGGCAAGCTGCTGCACGGCGTCCCGGCGCGGATCACCGTCGGCGGCGGGCTGCTGCTCATCGGGGCCGGCATGTTCTGCCAGGCCGTGCTCGACGCGGGCACCATCTGGACGGTCCTCGTGCCGGGTCTGGTCCTGGTGGGCCTCGGTACGGGTCTGGTGGCGCCGACGCTCGCGGGCGCCGCGCTGGCCACCGTACGGCCCGAACGCGCGGGCATGGCGGGCGGCGCGGTCAACACCTCCCGGCAGCTCGGGTACGCGCTCGGCGTCGCCGTCTTCGGCACGGTCCTCACGTCCCGGATGCGGGACACCCTCCCGCACGAGGCCGCCCACACCCTCGCGGGCGGCGGCGCGGAGGCACTGCGGGGCACCTTCTCCTCCCACACCCTCCACGCGGCCTTCGCCTCGGGCCTGAACACGGCAGCCGTGGTGGCAGGTGTGACGGGAACGCTGGCAGGCGCACTGATCCTGGGGCTGGTGCGCGCACCTCGCCCGCCCCGGCAGACCCCGCCGCTCGACAGCCCGGCCCCGGAGGAGAGGGTTCCGGCACCGCGCCCGTAGGGGCGCGGGGCGTCGTAAGTGGGACGTACAGATTCCGTGGAGATTACGGGTCCGAAACTTACGTAAGAGTAAGGATTCTGTCCCGGCCAGCACCATTGTGGCCGTATTTCAACTGTTGACCAGTGCGTACGCCCGCCCTCACACGGATTCGGCGCCCCTCCCGCCGAGGAGCATGGTGGGGTAGCTTTCACGGCGCTGTGGAGCACCACAAGGAGCGGGGATTGCGCGAGTTCACCAACCCTCCCCTGGCGTCGGCACCGCCGGTGGGCGGCCTGGCCGATGCCGTGTTCGAACATGCCCAGGAGGATCCGCTCTACATCGCACTCGGCCGCAAGGACGACGAGGGCCAGTGGCGCGATGTGACGTCCGCCGAGTTCCGGGACGAGGTCCTGGCGCTCGCCAAGGGTTTGCTGGCGCACGGCATCCGGTTCGGCGACCGGGTCGCGATCATGTCCCGTACGCGCTACGAGTGGACCCTCTTCGACTTCGCGCTGTGGTCGATCGGCGCGCAGGTCGTGCCCATCTACCCCACCTCGTCGGCCGAGCAGGTCTTCTGGATGCTGCATGACGCCCAGGTGTCGGCCGCGATGGTGGAGCACGAGGACCACGCGATGACCATCGCCACGGTCATCGACCGGCTTCCGACACTGCACAAGCTGTGGCAGCTGGACACGGGCGCGGTGCAGGAGCTGTACGAGGCCGGCGGCCACATCGACGACGAGGTGGTGCACCGGCACCGGCGGGCGGTCACGCCCGAGTCGACGGCGACGATCATCTACACGTCCGGCACGACCGGCCGTCCGAAGGGCTGCGTCCTCTCCCACGCGAACTTCATGTTCGAGTCGGACACGGTCACCGAGCGCTGGGAGCCGCTGTTCCACTCCAAGCGGGGCGACCAGGCGGCCACCCTGCTGTTCCTGCCGCTCGCGCACGTCTTCGGGCGGATGGTGCAGGTCGCGGCGATCCGCGGGCGGGTCAAATTCGGCCATCAGCCGCAGCTGAACGCGGCGGCCCTGCTGCCGGATCTGGCGGCTTTCCAGCCGACGTTCTTCCTCGCGGTGCCGTACATCTTCGAGAAGGTCTTCAACGCGGCGCGCAGGAAGGCGGAGCGGGAGGGCAGGGCGGGCCCGTTCGAGAAGGCCGTCGAGGTCGCCGTGCGCTACGCGGACGCGGCGGAGGCCAAGGCGTGGGGCATCGGCCCCGGCCCCTCGGCGGCGCTCCGGGTGCAGCACCAGCTGTTCGACAAGCTCGTCTACTCCAAGATCCGTGCCGCGATGGGCGGTCGTGTGAAGCACGCGATGTCCGGCGGCTCGGCGATGGACCGGCGGCTCGGGCTGTTCTTCGCGGGCGCCGGCGTGCAGATCTACGAGGGGTACGGGCTCACCGAGTCCACGGCGGCCGCGACCGCCAACCCGCCCGAGCGCACCCGGTACGGCACCGTCGGGCAGCCCATCCCGGGTACGACCGTGCACATCGCGGACGACGGCGAGATCTGGCTGAGCGGTGCCAACGTCTTCCAGGGCTATCTCAACGACCCGAAGGCCACCGACGCGTCGCTGCACGACGGCTGGCTCGCCACCGGTGACCTGGGCGCGCTCGACGAGGACGGCTACCTCACCATCACCGGGCGCAAGAAGGAGATCCTGGTGACCTCCGGTGGCAAGAGCGTCTCGCCGGGGATCCTGGAGGAGCGGGTGCGCGACCATCCGCTGGTCGCACAGTGCATCGTCGTCGGCAACGACCGGCCGTACATCGCGGCGCTCGTCACCCTCGACGGGGAGGCCGTCGACCACTGGCTGCAGATGCGGGACAAGCCCCAGCTGACTCCGTCGGAGCTGGTCCGGGACCCCGACCTGGAGACCGAGGTGCGCCGCGCCGTCGTCGCCGCGAACACCCTCGTCTCCCAGGCCGAGTCCATCCGCACGTTCCGGATACTGGCCCACCAGTTCACCGAGGAACACGGGCTGCTGACGCCGTCCCTGAAACTGAAGCGCAAGGCGATCGAGAACGCGTACGGCGCGGAGGTCGAAGCCCTGTATCGCGCGTAGCGCGCCCGGTGAGGTACCTGACGGTTCATCACATACCGATGCGTCAGATATTGACGCATCGTCAGATCGCACGGATCATTTCGGTCACCCGACGGAGGGGGACCCGACCGTGTCGCGACCGACCCGTACCATCGCCGCCGCGGTGGCCACGACCGCACTTCTGCTGGTGAGCGCCTGCAACTCCGCCTCGACCACGGGGAGTTCGGAGGCCGAGGACTCCGTACGCGGAGTGTCCGACACCTCCGTCAAGGTGGGCGGCATCGTCTCGATGACCACCGCCAGCGGGTACTCGAAGAAGGACACCGACCTCGGGGCGAAAGCCCGCTTCGACCGCGCCAACGCCGAAGGCGGGGTGAACGGGCGGAAGATCGACTACCTGGGCGCCGAGGACGACGGCCAGGATCCGGCGAAGAACCTCACGGCGGCCCGCAAACTCGTCCAGCAGGACAAGGTGTTCGCGATCGCGCCGATGAGTTCGACGACGTTCTCCGGCGCGGACTTCCTGCAGAAGCAGAAGGTCCCCACCTTCGGCTGGGGCACGCTGCCGTCCTTCTGCGGGCCCACGTACATCTACGGCTTCGGCGGCTGCATGGTGCCGATGCCCGGCGGCACCATCTCGCAGACCTGGCCCGAGGGCCTGAAGAAGGTGCTGGGCGGCTCGACCGGCAAGAGCGTGGCGATCCTCGCCAACGACAGTGACGCCGGGACGTTCGCCATCCGCACGTACAAGCAGAGCTTCGCGTCGGCCGGATTCAAGGTGACGTTCGCGAAGCCGTCGGTGCCCGCGACCTCCGTGCCGAACGACTGGTCGGCGTACACGAAGGAGATCCTGCGGAGCAACGGCGGCAAGGCGCCGGACGCGGTCGTCTCGGTCATGCAGACCCCGTACAACATCGGCCTGTTCACGGCGATCAAGCGCGCCGGGTACACCGGGCTGCTCACCGATCCGACCGACTACGACCCCGGGCTGCTCGCGAAGAGCGCGACGAAGAAGGCACTCGACGGGGTCCATGTCCTGCTGTCGTTCCAGCCGTTCGAGCAGGACAGCGCGGCGATGACGCAGTTCAAGGAGGACATCGGGAAGGCGGCCGGCAAGGACGTACCCCTGAACATGCACATGATGACGGGCTATATGTCGGCCGACCTCTTCCTCGCCATCGCCGAGAAGGCCGGCAAGGACCTGACGGTGGCGTCCTTCCAGAAGGCGGCGGACGGGTTCTCGGACACCGGCACGATGGTCGGCGACCGGGCGGAGCCCAAGGGGCAGAAGGAGTCGTTCGGCTGCGGGGCGCTCGTCCAGCTCAAGGACGGGAAGTACGTCGTGTCGTCGCCGTTCGAGTGCTATCCGCCGATCCCCTTCAAGTAGGCGCGATTTCAGGCAGACACGGCTTCAAGCAGGCGCGGCCGAAGGTGACTTGACGACCTGGAGTTTTGGGGATTTGGGGACTCGGCATGGCTGACCTTCTCGGATTCGTACTGAGCGGACTGGTGTCGGGTGCGCTGTACGCGCTGCTCGCCACCGGTCTGGTGCTCTCCTACTCGGCCTCGGGCCTCTTCAACTTCGCCCACGGCGCCACCGCCTACCTGTGCGCGCTCGCCTTCTACGAGCTGCACTCGGGCTTCGGCTGGCCCGCCGTACCGACGGCCGTCCTGCTGGTGTGCGTGGCGGCACCCGCGCTGGGCTGGGGACTCGACCGGCTGATGTTCCGCAAGCTGGCGCGGGTCGGTGAGACGGCCCAGATCGTCGCCACCATCGGGCTGTTGGTGGCGTTGCCCGCGCTCGGGCTGTGGATCGTCGAGCTGCTGGAGGACGCGGGCGCGTCGGTGAAACCGGCCGAGAACCAGTTCGGGCTGCCCGGTGTCGGCCCGAGTCCGGCCAGGTCCTGGCAGCTGACGGACGGTGTCGGCATCGACTCGGACCAGCTGATCACCTGGGTCGCGACGGCGGTGGTGGCCGTCGGCCTCTGGATCCTGATGCGGCACACCCCGCTGGGGCTGAAGCTCCGGGCGGCCGTCGACGACCGCTCGCTGGTGGAGCTGCGCGGGCTGAGCGCGGACCGGCTGTCGTCCATCGCGTGGATGCTGTCGTCGGCCCTCGCGGGCCTCGCGGGCGTCCTCGCCACCCCTCTACTCGGCCTGTCGGCCCACGACTTCACGCTCTTCCTCTTCGTCTCGGCGACGGCGGCGGTCCTCGGCCGCTTCGTCTCCATCCCGTTGGCCTTCGCGGGCGGACTCGGGCTGGGGGTGCTGCAGAACCTGGTCGCCGGGTACGCGAATTTCGCCGAGCGGATCACCGGCTTCCGTACCGCCGTACCGTTCCTGATCCTGTTCGCGGGGCTGCTGCTGCTCACCCGGCGCAGCCGTACGGCGGGGACGGCGGCCGTGGACGCGCCGCCGGTGGACTATCTGGCGGGCCGGTCCCGGCTTCGGCGGTGGGGACCGTGGGCGGTGGCCGCCGTGCTGCTCGCCGCGGCCTTCTACACGGTGACGACCCCCTTCTGGAGCGGCATCCTCACCCAAGGGCTCGCCCTGTCCCTGGTGTTCGTCTCCTTCACGGTGGTCACGGGGCTCGGCGCGATGGTGTCGCTGGCACAGGCGACCTTCGTGACCGGGGCGGCGCTCGTGGCAGGGCTGCTGATGAGTCATGGCTGGCCTTTCGTGGCCGCAGCCGCCGTGGGGACGTGTGCGGCGGCTGTACTCGGTGCCCTGGTGGCGCTTCCCGCGCTGCGGCTCGGCGGCCGATCGCTCGCCCTCGCGACCCTCGCGCTCGCCTTCCTGGCGGACCAAGTCCTGTTCCAGATCGGCTGGTTGAGGAACGGTGACACGGGGTGGTCGATCCCCCGGCCGGTCTTCGGTCCGGTGGACCTCAACGACGACCGGGCGTTCGGTGTCGCACTGCTTTTGCTGGTCACCGCCGCCGTCGCCGCGCTCAGCGCGCTGCGCGGTTCGCCGTCCGGGCGGGCCATGCTCGCGGTGCGCTCGGCGCCCGCGGCGGCGATGGCCTCCGGGGTGTCGGTCGTCCGCACCAAGCTGGTGCTGTTCACCCTGTCGGCCGGGCTCGCTGGCTTCGGCGGCGTGATGTACGCGTCCTACAACACCCGTGTCACCGCTACCGACTTCACCGCGATGACAGGACTGATCTGGCTCGCGGTGGTCGTCGCGGCGGGCCTGCGCCGCCCGCAGTTCGCGGTCGTCGCAGGCCTCGTCTACGCCCTCGTACCGCACCTCCTCTCCGACTACGTCACCGAGTCCGTCCACCTCCCCGTGATCCTCTTCGGCCTGGCGGGCCTCGCCCTGGCGAACGACCCGGACGGGTACTGCGCGGCGGTGTCCGTGCGGGTGCATCGGAGGCGGTTGGCGGGTGGGGGGTCGGCTGGGGGCGGGGCGTCTGGGGCATCGAGCGGGAGCCCGGCCGACGCGTTGCGCGTGCCGAGTGGGAGCCCGGCCAACACGTTGCGCGTGCCGAGCGAGAGCCCAGTCGGCGCGTCCCAGGCCCCGAGCGAGGGGCCGGCCGGCGTCACCCAAGCCGGTGGTGCCCCGCCGACCGCATCCTCCTCCCCCGCCGAACCGCCCGCCCTCGAACTCCGCGCCGTGCGGGCCGGATACGACGGCGCCCCTGTCCTGCACGGGGTGGACCTCGCCGTACACCCCGGCGAGATCGTCGCGCTCCTCGGCCCGAACGGGGCCGGAAAGTCGACGACTTGCCGTGTCGCGGCGGGCCTGCTCGGTCCGCTCGGCGGTCAGGTGTACGTGGCCGGTCGCGACGCCACCCGCGAGGGAGCCGTACGCCGGTCGCGCGCCGGGGTGGTCCTGGCACCGGAGGGACGGGGCATCTTCCCTGCACTCACCATCGAGGAGAACCTAGCCCTGTACCTGAGGGAGAAGGACCAGCGCGAGGCCGTGTACGAACGGTTCCCCGGCCTCGCCGGACGGCGTGGCGTGCCCGCAGGATCCCTCTCCGGCGGCGAACAGCAGATGCTCGCCCTCGCCCCGCTCCTCCAACGCCCCCCGAAGGTCCTGATCGCCGACGAACCGTCCCTCGGCCTCGCCCCCCGCATCGTCGAGGAGGTGTTCCGCCTCCTCACCGAACTCCGCGACACCGGAACGGCGTTGCTCCTCGTCGAGGAGAAGGCGACCGAGGCGCTCGGGGTCGCGGACACGGTCGCGTACCTCGCCCAGGGGCGGGTGACGTGGTGCGGCCCCCGGGCATCCGTGGAGACGGCCCGGCTGACGGAGGCGTATCTGGGCCTGGCGGCCACGCCCGAGGCGGATACAGGTGCCGACCTGGATTCCGATCCAGGCCCCGCGTCCCCCAAGAACCCGACCATCCCGTCCCAGACCCGGGGAGGGGTCCGGCCATGAGCAACACCCCGGAGCTCCCCGTACCATCCGAACCCTCCGTGCCCGCCGAACCCACCGCACCCCCCGCCCTCCAAGCCACCAACATCGGCGTCCGCTTCGGTGGCATCCGGGCGCTCGACGACGTGAGCCTGACTCTCCGTCCCGGGGAGATCTGCGGGCTCATCGGCCCCAACGGCGCCGGAAAGACGACCCTCTTCGACGTGCTCTCCGGCATCCGGCGCCCCGACGAGGGCCGGGTCCGTCTCGACGGAACGGACGTCACCCGCCGCTCCCCCGTGTGGCGGGCCCGCCACGGTATGCGCCGCACCTTCCAGCGGCAGCAGCTGTTCGGCCAGCTCACCGTGGCCGACAACCTGGTGGTGGCCCAGGAGTGGCGCGGCGGCGGAGGCGGACTCGCGGCCGATCTGCTGGCGTCCCCGACACGACGTACGTACGAACGGGACCGCCGCGCCCGGGCGGCAACCGTCCTGCGCGCCTGCGGGCTCGACGACCTCGGTGGGACCTACGCCGGTGCCCTGCCGGTGGGCCGGGCCCGCATGGTCGAGCTGGCGCGGGCGGTGGCGGACCCGCCCAGGGTGCTGCTGCTGGACGAGCCCGCGTCCGGGATGACGGCCGACGAACGCCGTCACCTGTCGTCCGTCATCCGCCGGCTCTCCGAGGAGGAGGGCTGTGCCGTCCTCCTCGTCGAGCACAACGTCGCCTTCGTCATGGAGCTGTCGGCCCGGGTCGTCGTACTGGACCTGGGCCGTGTCCTCGCCGAGGGCACCCCCGCGGAGGTCCACGCCGACCGGCGGGTGCGGGACGCGTACCTGGGCACGACCTCGGACTGACGGCCCACGCACTCCACCCGGACCAGCGGCTCACACCAGCTGGTAGCCCCGCATGTTCGAGAGCAGCAGATAGCAGTCCTGGAGGGAGCCGGACGTGTCGCCGAGGGAGCGGTAGATGCCCCACTTGGGGCGTACGCGGTCGGCCAGAAACGTGTCCACGCCCGTGCGTGACGCGTCGACGACCGTCGTCGAGCCGTTCTTCAGGATCCAGCGGACCGAACCGGCCGAGCCGTTGCCGACCTTGATCTGGAAGTCGACGTCGATCCATTTGTTGTGCAGGGGTTCGAGGTTCGTGCGGCCGACGAGGGTGTCGCTCTCGAAGAGCTTGAGCTCGATGGTCTGCACGCCGTTCACCCGCCGGAGCGACTGCACGACGATCGGCGAGCTGCCGGTGCCGGGCTGCTTCATCTGCATGATGTGGGTGAAGGTGGTGGTCGCCTTCAGCGAGCTGGGGATGTACATCGAGTACGTCACCCGCCAGGTCTGGCCCTCGGTCCACTTGAGGTAGTTGCTGCCGGAGCCGTTGCGCAGGCCGGTGACCTCGTGCCGTTGGCGGTCCGTCGACGTGTCGCGGTCGACGGTGTGCATGTTGAAGCGCCAGTTGTCGCCCGTGGCGTAGATGTGCGGGGAGGCCGCGGGGTGCGAGTCCGCCCGGTCGTCCTCCAGGGTCTCGAAGGCGCCGAGCCCGTTGGTGCGCGCCGACGGGGACCACTTGAGCTGCCAGGACGCGGCGGGTGCCGCGAGAGCGGGTGAACCGACGGCCGCGGCGGCCACGCCGCCCAGTGCCGCGCCGAGCAGGTTCCTACGTGTGGGGGTCATGGGTCCCTCATCCTCGTCGTCGGGTTCATATACGTGCACCCCGTTCACCAACATGCAAAGAGTCCTCGGCATGACAGGACGCGGTCAATGGTTCGGACCTATGAACCCGGGTAGGTTTCCGGCCAATCTCCGATTCGTCCGGCGCGGGCACGGGACCGAAAAGACCGAAAAACAGCACAGGAATGCGCGACGGCCCGTGATCGTTGACGATGGGAGTCCCACCCGACGACTGAAGGATCGAGAGCTCGTGAGCAAGGTCCCCCCGATCATCCTGAACAACGGCGTCGAGATGCCCCAGCTGGGCTTCGGGGTCTGGCAGGTGCCGGACGACGAGGCGGAGCGGGCCGTCGCCACCGCGCTGGAGGCCGGGTACCGCAGCATCGACACCGCGGCGATCTACGGCAACGAAAAGGGCACCGGCAGGGGCCTCGCCTCCTCCGGCGTCGCCCGCAAGGATCTCTTCGTCACCACCAAGCTCTGGAACGCCGACCAGGGATACGACTCGACGCTGCGCGCGTTCGACGCGTCTCTGGAGAAGCTCGGCCTCGACTACGTCGACCTGTACCTCATCCACTGGCCGATGCCGGCCAAGGACAAGTACATCGACACGTACAAGGCCTTCGAGAAGCTCTACGCGGACGGCCGTACCAAGGCGATCGGTGTCTCCAACTTCCTTCCGGAGCACCTGGAGAAGCTGATCGACGCGACGTCCGTCATTCCGGCCGTCAACCAGATCGAGCTGCACCCGCACCTCCAGCAACACGCGTCCCGCGAGTACCACGCGGAGCAGGGCATCGCCACGGAGGCCTGGTCGCCGCTCGGTTCGGGCAAGGGCCTGCTGGAGGTCCCGGCGATCGTGGCCATCGCCCAGAAGCACAACCGCACACCGGCCCAGATCGTCCTGCGCTGGCACATCCAGCTCGGGAACGTGGTGATCCCCAAGTCCGTGACCCCGTCCCGGATCAAGGAGAACATCGACGTCTTCGACTTCTCCCTCGACACCGAGGACATCGCCGCGATCAGCGCGCTCAACGAGGACCGCCGGGTCGGCTCGAACCCGGCGAACGTCAACGACTGACCGTACGACTGCACGACGTGGCCGCACGACGTGGCCGCATGGCATGGCCGCACGACGCGGTCGTACGACAGAGCCGCACGACCTGCAGCACCTCAAGCCGTCGCCCGACACACTCGGGCGGCGGCTTCGTCATGTGTTCGGTGTGTTCGGGGCCGACACGGTGTCGTGGATGCGGCGGGCGGGTGAGACAAGGCGCGGCATCCTCGCCGATGGGAGGGGGATCGGTCAGGCTCGCCCGAGTACCCGTTCAGCGAACACACATATGTCCCCGTCGATGTCCCCCTACACGTCGGATGCACGTCGCCCCGCCGCGTGACGTCCCCAAGGCCCAGAAGGGTCCTCCCACAGTGCGCACTCGAACACTGACCCTCGCCGCCGCAGCCGTCGGCACCGCGCTCCTCGCCGCCGCGGCTCTCCCTGCGGGCGCCGCCCCCGTGCAGGCTCCGGAGGGTACGGTCACCGCCGCCGACCTCCTCGCCGAGATGACGTCCTGCTCGCAGATCTCGAACGGCAAGTACAGCCTCGACGTGGGGGCACCGGCCACCGTCCCCGTGTGCGGCCTGAACGGCGCGGTCTTCTGGAAGGCCGACATGGACATCGACTGCGACGGCCAGGTCACCGCCGAGTGCAACAAGCGCACCGATCCGTGGTTCCAGGACCAGACGGCCTTCCACCAGTCCGACGGCAGACCGCTGAACTCCGAGGAACTCCCGTACGTCGTGGTGCCCGGCCCCAGCGGCATCTGGAACTACACGGACTCCGGCATCAGGGGCGGCAGCGTGGCGGCGGTGATCCACGGCGACGAGGTCCAGTACGCGGTCGTCGGTGACACCGGCCCCACGAAGATCATCGGCGAGGCCTCGTACGCCGCCGCGCGCGCCCTCGGCATCAACCCCGACCCGGCGACCGGCGGCGCGGCCTCGGGAGTGACGTACATCGTCTTCACCGGCTCCCGGGTCTCCCCCATCGAGGACCAGGAAGCGACGGCGTCCCTCGGCGAGGCGCTTGCGGAGCAGTTCCTTGAGGACAACGGAGAAGCGACCGACCAGTGAGCTCACCAAGGCCGGTCGGGCCGCGGATCCCGCCGCGGCCCGACCGGCCTCCCATGTCCCCCGGCTCAGACCGCCTCAGACCGGCTGGCCGATCGGCCGTACGACGACGGTGTTCACGTCCACCCCGGTCGGCTGCCGGATCGCCCAGACGACCGACTCCGCGATCTGGTCCGAGGTGAGCAGATGCCCGGGCGGCAGGCTGCCGAGGCCGTCCCAGAACGGTGTCTCCACCCGGCCGGGCGAGATCAGGGTCACGCCCACGCCGTACTCGGTGACCTGCCGCCGGGTGTTCTCGGCGAGCCCGGTCACGGCCCACTTCGTCGCTCCGTAGATGTTGCCGGGCCCGTGGATGTGGCCCGCCACGCTGCCGACGAGCACGATCCGCCCCCGCGTCTCCTTCAACTGGTCGATCGACGCCCGGATGAGCAGCGCGGGGCCGAGCACATTGGTCAGCACCATGTCCCGCCACCCGGCCGGATCGCCCTCGGCGACGGTGTCGTGCGTGGCGTACCCGGCGTTGGCGACGACGGTGTCGAGCCGTCCGAACTCCTTCACCGTCGCCTCGACGGCCGCCTGGACGTGGTCGTAGTCGGCCGCGTCACCCCTGATCGTCAACAGCCCCTCGGGCTTGCCGAGTTGTTCGGCGAACCCGCGCAGCCGCTCCTCCCCGCGCCCCGTCACCGTCACCCGGTGCCCGGCGTCGAGCAGCTGCCGCGCCACCGCCGCACCGATCCCGCTGCCGCCGCCGGTGATCAGCGCCACTGGTGAGTCAGTCATACGTTCCCCCAAGCCGTACTCGCGTCATCTCCGTGCCGTGTCCGTCACGAAGTGCCCGGAGTCCATCACTTGGAGAGCACTCGATGTCAACTAGGCCTTCACGCCGACATACACAGTCATCGCGGCAAGCACGAACACATCCGGCCGGTGATACACGCTCGCCTTGTCGTCCGCGTCGAGAAGGCGGTCGAGCAGGGCGAGATCATCGGGCTCGAGGCCCTCCGCGAGCCCGGTCCGGCGGTGGCCGAGGCTGGTGGCGACGAAGGCGCGGCCTTCCTCCGACAGCGGCGCGGGCAGATCGAGCAGGAACGTACGGGTCGCCGCATGCCGCAGGCCGACGGCCGTCAGGAGGCCGGCCCAGTCCTCGGTCTCCTCGGCCGCCCCCGGCAGCTCACGCCGCATCCGCGTGAACCACTCCTGCTCGACCGCGTCCAGTCGGGCCTGCAGACCGGGCCGGCCGATGCCGATGTCGCGCGGAAGGTAGCGCGAGGGCAGGCCGCCCTCCAGCAGGGCGAGGACCCCGCCGGGCGCGAGCCGCTCGGCGAACCCGGCGAGGGTGGCCCGCTGGTCGCCGACGTGGTGCAGGGACCGGCTGGCCCAGAGAAGATCGGCGGGGTACTCCAAGTCGCCGAGCCCGTCGCCGAGTTCGGCCTCCAGTGTGCTGAAGCGGTCGGCGAACCCGAGGCGGGCGGCACGGGCGCTGGCCGCCTCCAGGAGGGGCCCGGCACCGTCCACGGCGACGACCCGCGCCTTGGGGAACGTGTCGGCCAGCAGACAGGAGATGACACCGGGACCGCTGCCCGCGTCCACGATCATCTCGGGCTCCGGCTGCCGCTCCCGCAGCCAGCCCGCCGCCTCCGCGTAGAGCGGCGTGAACAGCTCGGCCTCCTGCTCCAGCATCGGAAGCATCTCGGCGAAGTCGATGTGGGTGTGCGTGTGAGCGTGACCCTGGCCGTGTTCGTGACCGTGTTCACCGTGCTGCCCGTGGTCGTGTGCCATGGTTCCAAGCCTCTCGTCCGGGATACGGACAGCGTGCTACCACCTCCCCAAAACAGCTACTCGCCTTGCGGAAACAGCAAAGAGTTCCCCGCGCCCCTTGCCAGGGGCGCGGGGAACCGCGCAACGCGACCCCGCACTCAGCGGAAGGTCACAGTGCCGGATACGCGTTCTTCATGAGCTCCTGGAACTGCGCCGAGAACCAGTGCCCGGACAGCGGCGCGTTCGCCAGTGCGCCGGACATGTTGTTGTTGTTCCGGGGGTTGCCGGTGTACGTCGGGTCGCACATCCGGTCGAAGCCCTTGCCCTCGTCGTTGGGGATGGCGGTGCTCGACCCGTCCGACTCACCCGGCGGCTTCATCCACACGTACGCGTCGATGCCGGTCGCCGGTGAGGCCTGCGGGCGTTCGCCGAGGCCGGCGCCCGACTGGTTGCACCAGTTGCCGAGGTGGATGCGCCGGTCGTAGCGGCCTCCGTCGACGTAGGTGTCGACGTTGGTCGTCGCCCCGGGACCGGTGGGCCTGGCCGTGCCGCCCCAGCCGTTGCGGGAGGTGTCGATCAGCATGCCGATCCCGGACGGGAAGCCGATCGAGACCAACTGGGTGCGCATGGCCTGTGCGTACGACTGCTCGTCGACGTACCGGTTCCAGTCGATCCACTTCGACGTACGGACCGACGCGCCGTTCACGGAGTCGTTGATCGTGAAGTGATTCTCCTTCAGCGCGCTGTAGTTGGCGGTGTTCACGATGAAGCCGTGCACATCGGCGACGGTCGCGCCCTCGGCGGTGGCCGCCTCCTTGAACAGGGCTGCGGAGGGCGCGAAGTTGTCGTCCCAGCCGAGCCAGCCGTGGTGTCCGGCGTCCACGTAGTTGTAGACGTTGGGCACGTCGCCGAGCTTGTTCAGCGCGTAGCCGACGCCCTTCACGTAGTTGCCGTTCGCCTTCATCGTGTCGCAGTTGGCGGTGGCGGTGACGCGCGGCGAGACGTTCGTGACGAGGTTCGGCAGCGAGTCGATCTCGACGGTCGTGACGATCCGCAGACCGGCGTACTTGCTGTCGGCGAGGATCGCCGCGATCGGGTCGATGTACTGGGTCCTGTACTTGTCGATCTCCGTCGGGCCGAGTTCGCCGTTGGAGGCGAGGGCCGCGCAGTCACGGCCCGGCAGGTTGTAGATGACCAGCTGGACGACCAATTGGTCGGAGCCCTTCTGCGCCAGCGCCGCGTCCAGGTGGGCGCGCAGGCCCATGCCGCCGTTCACGCCGTTGATGGCGGCGATCCGGTCGAGCCAGACGCCCGTCGGCTGGTTGGCGATCCGGCTGCCCCCGGTCTCCGCGGTGGCCTTCGCCTTCCACTCCGGGTTCACGTACACCTTGGCGCCCGCGTACGGGTTGTCGACCTTGGTGCCCGGGCCCGGCGGGTCCGTGGGTCCGGGGCCGCCGCCACCGTCGTCGACGTTGCAGGTCACGCCGTCCAGGGTGAACGTGGTGGGCAGCGCGTTGGTGCCGCTGTAGGTGCCGTTGAAGCCGAAGCTGACCGAACTCCCGGTCCCCAGCGTGCCGTTGTAGCTCTCGTTGGCCGCGGTGACGGCGGTGCCGCTCTGGCTGAGCTTCGCGTTCCAGCCGCTGGTGACCTTCTGGTTTCCGGCGTACGACCACTTCACGGCCCAACTCGACTTGGCCGCACTGTTGTTGGTGACGGTGACCGCGGCGGTGAAGCCGGAGTCCCACTGGTTCTGCACCTTGTAGTCGACGGTGCAGGGAATGGCGGCCACGCCGACGTCCGGGGGTATCGCCGCGACGGCGGCGCCCGCGGTGCCGGCGACCAGCGCCACCGCCGCGAGGATTGCTGTTCTGGTACGGCTCATGTGCGGGGTGTCCTATCCGTCTTGGGAGCGCGGACGATCGCGCAGCCCGATGCCGTACGACGGCATGGGAGTGCCGTCGCCATGGGGATGAGGGCGAGCTCGGAGCACTCCACCGGGCAGGCGGGCGCGACTCCCGTAGCCGTGGCACGACCGATGTGCTTGCGGTGCGCATGACATAGATCCGCAGCACAGGCCACTAAAAGAGATGAACGCGGGGGATGTCGCATGAGCGACTCCTTGCAGCTCTGACACGCCGTGACGGACGTGTCGACTGATGGAACCGCTCCCACTGGTGCCGAAGAAGGTAGCGCCAAGTGTTGGTAAAGGACAGAGGAGTTGCACTCTTGATCTATCGAATCATTTCGACTCTTCAAGCACCTTGACCCCTTCGACCCTCATCCCCACTATGGGAGCGCTCCCACTGGTTCAAGGCTTGTTGCCCCTCCCCCCATCTCCGAGCCGCATGGAGAGGAACCAGAACATGGCACCCAGACGCAGACGCCGCCTCGCGCGGCGGATGTGGACCGCCGTGGTGGCGGCCCTCGCCCTTCCGCTGACCACACTGGCGACCGGCGCGACCCCCGCTCAGGCGGCGGCCGTTCAGTGCAGCGTCGACTACAAGACGAACGACTGGGGCTCCGGCTTCACCGCCGAGCTCACCCTCACCAACCGCGGCACGGAGGCGATCAGCGGCTGGACGCTGACGTACGACTACGCGGGCAACCAGCAGCTCAGCAGCGGCTGGAGCGGTACGTGGTCACAGTCCGGCAGGACGGTCACCGCGAGGAACGCGTCCTGGAACGGGACGATCGGGGTGGGTGCCGCGGTGACGACCGGCGCCCAGTTCACGTACAGCGGCACCAACGCCGCGCCCACGTCCTTCGCCATCAACGGTACGGCCTGCACCGGCGCCCACCAGCCGCCGATCACCGTGCTGACCAGTCCCACCGCGGGTGCCGTGTACTCCCAGGGCGCGGCGGTCCCGCTCGCCGCGACCGCCGCGGCGGCGGACAACGCGACGATCAGCAAGGTCGAGTTCTACGACAACACGACACTGCTGGGCACCGACACCAGCTCGCCGTACTCGCTCTCGGTCAACAGCCTGACCGTGGGCAGTCATTCGCTGCTCGCGAAGGCGTACGACAGCCTGGGCGCGTCGGCGGAGTCCACACCGGTCGGCATCACGGTCGCCTCGGGTCCCGCCGTGGTGGTCTCGCCGACCCAACTGGGCGTCCAGCAGGGCAAGTCGGGAACGTACGACGTGAAGCTCTCGACCCAGCCGTCGGCGAACGTGACCGTGGCGACCGCCCGGGCGAGCGGCAACACGGGCCTGTCCGTCACCGGCGGGGCGTCGCTCACCTTCACGCCGTCGAACTGGAACACCGCCCAGAAGGTGACCGTCACGGCCGCCGCCTCGGGCACCGGTTCGGCGACCTTCGAGTCGACGGCCACCGGGCACGCGAAGGGCGCGGTCACCGTCACGCAGCTCGCCGCGTCGAAGGAGTACGACGCCCGCTTCCTGGAGCTCTACGGGAAGATCACCAACCCGGCGAACGGCTACTTCTCGCCGGAGGGCATCCCGTACCACTCGGTGGAGACACTGATCGTCGAGGCGCCCGACCACGGCCATGAGACGACGTCGGAGGCGTACAGCTATCTGCTGTGGCTCCAGGCCATGTACGGCAAGGTGACCGGCGACTGGTCCAGGTTCAACGGGGCCTGGGAGATCATGGAGAAGTTCATGATCCCCACGAAGGCCGACCAGCCGACGAACTCCTTCTACAACGCCTCGAAGCCGGCGACCTACGCGCCCGAGCACGACACCCCGAACGAGTATCCGGCGCAGCTCGACACCGGTGTGTCGGTCGGCCCCGACCCGATCGCCGCCGAGCTGAAGAGCGCGTACGGCACGGACGACATCTACGGCATGCACTGGCTGCAGGACGTCGACAACGTCTACGGGTACGGCAACTCGCCCGGCAAGTGCGAGGCGGGTCCGACGGACACCGGTCCCTCGTACATCAACACCTTCCAGCGAGGGTCGCAGGAGTCGGTGTGGGAGACCGTGCCGCAGCCGACGTGCGACGCCTTCAAGTACGGCGGTACGAACGGGTACTTGGACCTGTTCACCAAGGACGCCTCGTACGCCAAGCAGTGGAAGTTCACCAACGCCCCGGACGCGGACGCACGGGCCGTGCAGGCCGCGTACTGGGCCGACATCTGGGCCAAGCAGCAGGGCAACGGCTCCGCCGTCACGGCGACCGTCGGCAAGGCCGCGAAGATGGGCGACTATCTCCGCTACTCCATGTACGACAAGTACTTCAAGAAAATCGGCAACTGCGTGGGACCGTCGACCTGCCCGGCCGGCACCGGCAAGGACGCCTCGCACTACCTCCTGAACTGGTACTACGCGTGGGGCGGCGCCACCGACGCCTCGGCGGGCTGGGCCTGGCGCATCGGCTCCAGCCACACCCACGGCGGCTACCAGAACCCCCTGGCGGCGTACGCGCTCAGCTCGTACGCCGATCTGAAGCCCAAGTCGGCGACAGGGCAGGCGGATTGGGCCAAGTCCCTCGACCGGCAGCTGGAGTTCTACCGCTGGCTGCAGTCCAGCGAGGGGGCCATCGCGGGCGGCGCGACCAACAGCTGGCAGGGGCGGTACGCGACGCCTCCCTCCGGCACGCCGACCTTCTACGGCATGTTCTACGACGAGAAGCCCGTCTACCACGACCCGCCGTCCAACCAGTGGTTCGGCTTCCAGGCGTGGTCGATGGAGCGGGTCGCCGAGTACTACCAGCAGACGGGTGACGCGGACGCCAAGGTCGTCCTCGACAAGTGGGTCGACTGGGCGCTGTCCAAGACCACGGTCAACCCGGACGGCTCCTTCCGCATCCCCAACACCCTCCAGTGGTCGGGCAAGCCCGACACCTGGAACGCGTCAAGTCCCGGTGGGAACACGGGACTTCACGTCACCGTCGCCGACTACACGGACGACGTCGGCGTGGCGGCCGCGTACGCCAAGACCCTGACGTACTACGCCGACCGCTCCGGTGACACGCAGGCGGCGACCACGGCCAAGGCGCTGCTCGACGGCATGTGGGACAACAACCAGGACGCGCTGGGCATCGCGGTCCCGGAGACCCGCGCCGACTACAACCGCTTCGACGACGGCGTGTACGTCCCGAGCGGCTGGACCGGAAAGATGCCGAACGGCGACACCATCAACTCGTCGTCGACCTTCGACTCGATCCGCTCGTTCTACGAGGACGATCCGGCCTGGTCGAAGATCGAGGCGTATCTGGCGGGCGGGGCCGCGCCCTCGTTCACGTATCACCGGTTCTGGGCCCAGGCGGATATCGCCCTTGCCATGGGCTCGTACGCGGAGCTTCTCGAATAGCCCCGTCGATCTCCGCGTGGCGCTCCGCGGGTTGGGCGGTACGAAGGCAGCGGGCCTGATGTGGCTGGTCGCGCAGTTCCCCGCGCCCCTGAGGGGCGCGGGGCGCCCAGAGCTTCGCGTGCGCCGGGCCGGACGGTCCCCCACCCCAACGGGGGCCGTCCGGTCCACACGCGCCTTTCGCTTCTTCGTCCCCCCACGCAAGTCCCCCACGCAAGGAAAGGGTCACCGTGCGAAGAACCCCCGTCCTCACCGCCGTGCTCGGGCTGGCGGCCGGGCTGCTTGCGGGTACGCCGCCCGCGCTGGCCGCGCAGCCCGTCGAGAAAGCCGCGCCTTCGGTGTCCATCGCCGCCGACACGTACACCTGGAAGAACGCGCGCATCGACGGCGGCGGGTTCGTTCCCGGCATCGTCTTCAACCGGTCCGAGAAGAACCTCGCGTACGCCAGGACCGACATCGGTGGCGCCTACCGCTGGCAGGAGTCGTCGAAGAGCTGGACCCCGCTGCTCGACTCGGTGGGCTGGGACCGCTGGGGCCACACCGGAGTCGTGAGCCTGGCCTCGGACGCGGTCGCGCCGAGCAAGGTGTACGCGGCCGTCGGGACGTACACGAACAGCTGGGACCCCGGGAACGGGGCCGTGCTCAGGTCCTCCGACCGGGGCGCGACCTGGCAGAAGGCCGATCTGCCGTTCAAGCTGGGCGGCAACATGCCCGGGCGCGGCATGGGTGAACGGCTCGCTGTCGACCCCCACAAGAACAGCGTGCTGTACCTGGGAGCCCCGAGCGGCAAGGGACTGTGGCGGTCCACTGACTCGGGTGCCACCTGGTCGCAGGTGACGAACTTCCCGAACGTCGGCAACTACGTGCAGGATCCGACCGACACGAGCGGGTACGCCTCCGACAACCAGGGCATCGCCTGGGTGACCTTCGACGAGTCGACGGGCACGGGCACGAACGCCACCGGGACCATCTACGTCGGTGTCGCCGACAAGGACAACGCCGTCTACCGCTCCACCGACGCGGGCGCGACCTGGTCCCGGCTCGCCGGGCAGCCCACGGGATACCTGGCCCACAAGGGGGTCCTGGACGCGACGAACGGCTACCTCTATCTCGCATACAGCGACAAGGGCGGCCCGTACGACGGCGGCAAGGGGCAGCTGTGGCGGTACGCGACGGCCACCGGCACGTGGACGAACATCAGCCCGGTCGCGGAGGCCGACACCTACTACGGCTTCAGCGGGCTGACGGTCGACCGGCAGAAGCCGGGCACGGTCATGGCGACCGCGTACAGCTCCTGGTGGCCGGACACGCAGATCTTCCGTTCCACGGACAGCGGCGGAACCTGGACGAAGGCCTGGGACTACACCTCGTACCCCAACCGCTCGAACCGCTACACGATGGACGTCTCCTCCTCGCCGTGGCTGAGCTGGGGCGCCAATCCGTCGCCGCCCGAGCAGGCGCCCAAACTGGGCTGGATGACCGAGGCGTTGGAGATCGATCCGTTCAACTCGGCCCGGATGATGTACGGGACGGGCGCGACGGTCTACGGCACCGAGAACCTCGGCCAGTGGGACAGCGGCGGCCAGTTCACCATCAAGCCGATGGTCCAGGGGCTGGAGGAGACGGCCGTGAACGACCTGGCCGCTCCCCCGTCCGGCGGGGCCCAACTCCTCAGCGCGCTGGGCGACATCGGCGGCTTCCGGCACACGGACCTCACCAAGGTCCCCTCGATGATGTTCACTTCGCCGAACTTCACCACGACGACGAGCCTCGACTTCGCGGAGTCCAACCCGGGCACGGTGGTGCGGGCCGGCAATCTCGACTCGGGCCCGCATGTGGCTTTCTCGACGGACAACGGCGCCAACTGGTTCGCGGGGACGGACCCTTCGGGTGTGAGTGGCGGCGGCACGGTCGCGGCGGCGTCCGACGGCAGCCGATTCGTGTGGAGTCCGGAGGGCGCGGGCGTCCACTACGCGACGGGCTTCGGCACCTCGTGGTCGGCCTCGACCGGCATCCCGGCCGGTGCGATCGTCGAGTCGGACCGGGTCGACCCGAAGACCTTCTACGGCTTCAAGTCCGGCAAGTTCTACGTCAGTTCGGACGGCGGAGTCTCCTTCACGGCCTCGTCCGCGACCGGGCTGCCGAGCGGCGACAGCGTACGGTTCAAGGCGCTGCCCGGTACGAAGGGTGACGTGTGGCTGGCGGGCGGCGCGAGCGACGGCGCGTACGGGCTGTGGCACTCCACGGACGGCGGCGCGACCTTCACCAAGCTGTCGGGCGTCGAGCAGGCCGACACGATCGGCTTCGGCAAGGCGGCGGCCGGCGCCTCCTACCAGACCCTCTACACGAGCGCGAAGATCGGTGGCGTACGCGGCATCTTCCGCTCCACGGACAAGGGCACGACCTGGACCCGCATCAACGACGACGCACACCAGTGGGGTTGGACCGGCGCGGCCATCACCGGTGATCCGCGCGTCTACGGGCGTGTGTACGTGTCGACGAACGGCCGGGGTGTCATCTACGGCGACTCGTCCGACGCGGACGGCGGAGGCGGGGGCGGTGGAACGGACCCGACACCGACCGGCGCCTGCGCGGTGACGTACAAGATCACGAACCAGTGGTCGGGCGGCTTCCAGGCGGACGTCCAGCTCAGCAACACCGGCTCAAGTCCCTGGAAAGGCTGGGCACTTGGCTGGTCCTTCCCCAACGGCCAGGGTGTCACCCAGGTGTGGAACGCGGAGCACACCCAGTCCGGAGCGACGGTCACCATGAAGAACCTGGGCTGGAACGCGAATGTCGCGGCCGGTTCATCGGTGAGCTTCGGCTTCACGGGCAGCTGGTCGGGAACGAACGGAAAACCGACGGCATTCAAGCTCGGCGACCAGTCCTGCACGGTGACCTGACAACCGGGCCGGACGAACGGGAGGGCGCGGGCCGGATGAGGCTCGCGCTCTCCCTCCGTCCACCTTGGTTCAGGTGGGCGCGCAAGCGCAGCGTGATCCCCGCGGCATTCGTCCTATTGCTCGTCGGGGCCGGCATCGGAGCGTCCGGCGGGGAGGACTCCGGCAAGGGGGCGTCCGCGCGGCCGACCGTCACCGTGACCGCCAGCCCCGCCGAGCTGAAAGCCGACGCCGAACCGGCACCGGAGGTCACGGTCACCGAAACGGAGACCGTCACGGCGAAGCCGTCGAAGAAGCCCGCGCCGAAGGTCGCCACCATCCCCGGCGACGGAACCTTCGTCGTCGGAGACGACATCAAGGCAGGCACCTACAAGACGGCGGGCGCCGAGGATTCGGTGATCCCGAACTGCTACTGGGCGCGGCTGAAGGGCACGTCGGGCGACTTCGAGGACATCATCACCAACGGCAACGTCAAGGGCCCCACCACGGTCACCATCTCCAGCAGCGACGGGGCGTTCCAGTCCACCGGATGCCAGACGTGGAAGAAGGTCGGCTGACGGGCGGTACGCGATCTGAAACAGATCTCCCCGAACGCTCCCCAGCTTTGGCGGCTCAAGAGAGTGGCGGCCACCCCACGAGCTCGGATGGCCGCCCCTCATCTCACCACCGGAACCCGTTTCAGCAGGTCACGGCGTGTAGACCGTCGGCCTGGGGGCCGTCGGCATGCCGTTGCCGATGAAGAAGCTCGGGTGCGGGGGCTGGTTGTAGGCGGTGTTCTGCCACGCGATGCCCGTGCGGTACATCGGGTCGTGGAGGAGGGTCGTGATCTTCGTGGTGGTCTCGTTCGGGGTGGAGTAGATGCGCAGGGCCGTGTTGTCGCTGGTGGCCCAGACGACCTCCTCGCGCCAGTCGCCGAAGAGGTCGCCGGACAGCGCCGGGGTCGCCTTCGTGCCGTTGTTGGAGTGGACCGAGGCGCCGGTCAGCAGGCGGGTCTCGCCGGATGTGCCGTACTTGTCGATGCGGGTGGCGTCCAGGAGTTCGCGGGTGGTGTCTCCGTCCCACCAGGACAGGAAGTTGACGGAGGACGGCTCGCGGCCTTTGGTTGCGCCGGACTCGTCGCGGATGTTCGTGTCGGAGGCGGACCACATCTCGGCGCCGTCGTTGCCGGCGTAGATGTCCCCCGCCACTCCCCGGCCGTTGTCGCAGCAGGCGGCGAGCTGCCAGCGGATCGCGCCGTTGGCGGGGTTGATGTACAACTCGGCGGGCTGGGAGGTGGATTCGGAGACCTTGAAGTACTCAAGGCCCGACGTCCCCGGGTCCAGGTCACCCAGGTGCTGGGCGTCGCCGTGGCCGGTCCTCGTGGTCCACAGGCCGTTGCCGTTGTCGTCGACGGCCATCGCCCCGTAGACGATCTCGTCCTTGCCGTCGTTGTCGACGTCGCCGACGGAGAGGCTGTGCGAGCCCTGGCCGTCGAAGCCCTTGCCGGTGTTGGTCGAGGAGTTGGTGTCGAAGGTCCAGCGCCGCGTGAACGCCCCGTTGCGCCAGTCCCAGGCCGCGATCACCGAACGCGTGTAGTAGCCGCGGGCCATGATGAGCGAGGGCCGGGCGCCGTCCAGATAGGCGGTACCGGCGAGGAAGCGGTCCACACGGTTGCCGTACGAGTCGCCCCACGACGAGACCGTGCCGCGCGCCGGGACGTAGTCGACGCTCTGCATCGCCCTGCCCGTCTGGCCGTTGAACATGGTCAGGTACTCGGGTCCGGCGAGAACGTATCCGCTGGAGTTGCGGTGGTCGGCGGAGGAGCTGCCGATGACCGCGCCCGTTCCGTCGACCGTGGCGTCGGCGGTCTTCGCGGCCACCTCGGCCTTGCCGTCGCCGTCGTAGTCGTACACCTGGAACTGGGTGTAGTGCGCGCCCGAGCGGATGTTGCGCCCCAGGTCGATGCGCCACAGCCGGGTGCCGTCGAGCTTGACGCCGTCGATGATCGTGTTGCCGGTGTAGCCGGACTGGGAGTTGTCCTTGGCGTTGGTGGGCTGCCACTTGAGGACGAAGTCGAGCGCGCCGTCGCCGTCGAGGTCGCCGACCGAGGCGTCGTTGGCCTCGTAGGTGTACGCGACGCCGTCGGGGGTCGTGCCACCGGCGGGCGGGCTGATGGGTACGTCCTTGTATCCGGTACGGAACTGGATCGCGTGCACCGAGTCGCCCTGCTCGACGCCGCCCACGATCGCGCGGACCGTGTAGTCGGCCTGGGAGGGCGCGCCCGCGTGGAAGTAGTTCGTCGAGCCGGTGACCGGGGTCGAGTTGACCTTCGTACCCGCCCGGTAGACGTTGAACGACACGTCGTTCGGGTCGGTGCCGAGCCAGCGCCAGGTGACGAGGTTGCCGGCATCGGTGTGGACGCTGACCACACCCCGGTCCAGCTTCTCGACCTGGCGCGCGGTCGCGGCATGCGCCGGAGTCGCGGTGAGCGAGGTGAGACCTGCGGCGGCGAGGGCGCCTGCGACGACGGTGGTGAGGAGAAGCCTGGTCCTGCTGCTGCGTCTGCGTTGCGGGTGCTGCACGGTGACGTACCTCCTGAGAGGGGGCAGACGGGTTCTGCTACCTCAGTTGCCGCTGGGGGCACGGGAGTTGCCGCGATTCGGCAAGCGCTCTCTATACGTCCTGCGTGGGGGTTGCCTTGTACGTGCGGGATACGTCGTACGTGCGGGACAGTGCGGCGACCGTCCCGGCGATGCGGTCGCGCAACTCGGCCGGTTCCAGTACCTCGACGTCCGTGCCGAGGCGGAGGAACTCGCCGTGTGCGTGGTCGACGGACTCGATGGGGACGGTGACTTGGGTCCAACCGTCCTTGTCCGTACGGCCGTTGGCCCGTACAGCGTCACCCGCCGGTCCGGTGAGACGGGCTCCCGGGGCGAGCCGGATCACCGCCTCGCCCCGATGCAGCCGGTCGTGGAAGTCCCGCTGGTACGACGTCCAGTACGCGGCGAGGTCGAAGTCGTCGGGGCGGGTGAACTCCTCGCCGGACGCGGCCAGTTCGAGGATCTGGTCGACCCGGAACGTACGCGGTCCGGGCCCCGCGACGACGTACCAACGGCCCGCCTTGAGGACGAGGCCGTACGGTTCGAGGCGGCGTTCCACGTCGGTGGGCTCGCGCCAGCGGCGGTACAGGACGTTCAGAACGCGGCTGTTCCAGACCGCGTCGGCGACGGCGGGGAGGTACGGGGCTCCCCCGCTGTCGGTGTCGGCGTACCAGCCGGGTGCGTCCAGGTGGAAGCGGCCACTGATGCGGTCGGCGTGCTCGCGCAGCTCGCGTGGGAGGGCGGCGCGCACCTTGAGCTGGGCGGCGGCGAGGACCGGGCCGAGGCCCAGCTCGGCGGCGGGTCCGGGCGCGCCCGCGAGGAACAGGGCCTCCGCCTCGCCCGCGGTGAGGCCGGTCAGCCGGGTGCGGTAGCCGTCGAGCAGGCGGTAACCGCCCGCGTGTCCCGCGTCGCCGTACAGCGGGACGCCTGCCTCGCTCAGTGCCTCGACGTCCCGGTAGACCGTGCGCACCGAGACCTCCAGCTCCTCGGCGAGGTCGGCGGCGGTCATCCGGCCCCGGGTCTGGAGGAGCAGGAGGATCGAGACGAGGCGGGCTGATTTCACCTCCCCAGAATGCCAGGCTTCACTGACAGGAGATGTCAGTGAAGCGGCCATAGCGTCCTCTTCATGGCTTCCAAGACCTCCAAGACCTCCGCGACCCCCAAGGGCTCCAAGGCCTCCGAGACCTCCGCGGCCTCCCTGACCTCCGTGACCTCCGTGACCTCGAAGAACTTCGCGGAGAAGCTGCTGACCGTGCCGCCGCCCATCGAGGTGGCAGGGCGGCGGATCAAGCGCTACCACGTGACCGCCGACCCCGCGGGGATCGCGCCCGACGTGCAGGAGGCGGCGTACGCGATGCTGCCCAAGCTGCTGCCGGAAGCGGACGGCACGCCGCCCGCGACGTTCGTCGTGCTGCACCGGGGCGCCGACGACGGTGCCTATCTGAACGCGTACAGCTGGGTGTGGGACAACGTCCTGCACTTCAAGGGTGCCTCGGCGGGTCAGCCGGTGCTCGGCTGTCCGGACCGGGACCCGACGCACTTCATCGCGCCCGACCTGCCGTGGATCGGCTGTGTCTGGGAGCTGCCGCCGATCCTGCACGAACGCGACGCCTGGGTACGGCACATGCTCGCGCCCGACGCCCCCGACCTCGACGCCTACATGGCCGACTGCCTGTCCGAGGGCACGACTGGAGACCGTTCATGAGCACGCCGCACGACTTCGACTTCTTCGTCGGCGAGTGGGACGTGGCCCACCGCCGCCGCACCGACTTCCTGGACGCCGGGAGCGGCTGGGAGGAGTTCCCGGCCACGAATCGCTGCTGGAGCCTGTTCGACGGGGCAGGCAACATCGACGAGATGGAGGTGCCCGGCCAGGGGTGGAAGGGGCTGACCCTGCGGCTGCGCGACCGGGAGACCGGGCAGTGGTCGCTGAACTGGTCCAGCAGTCGCAGCGGCCGGCTGTTCCCGCCCGTGATCGGCCGATTCACGGACGGGCGGGGCGAGTTCTACGGCGACGACACACACGACGGCAAGGACGTGCGTGTCCGGTACGTGTGGTCGGGGATCTCGGCGACCACGGCCCGCTGGGAGCAGGCGTTCTCCGTGGACGGCGAGAAGACGTGGGTGACCAACTGGGTCATGGACTTCACGCGCCGGCACGCGGCGGGCCGAGGTGCTGCCCCGGCTTTCGGAACGCCCGCAGCTTGAACTTCGGGTCAGGGCGCGGGACTTGCTGGTCCGGTAACTGTTCCAGGCGTTGCGCGAGCTTCTCGGTGAGGGGCGCGCCCGGGGGCAGCAGCGTGTACCAGCCGCGCCGTACGTCGGCGGCGGCCCGTGCCGGAGCCCGGCCCTGGCCGTAGCCTCGGAAGCACGCCCGGCCCGCCGGGATCAGGGCGTGCCGGGCGGCGAAGGACCCCACGAGGTCGTCGCGGTCCCGGGCCGCGCGGCGCGGGCGCGGGGCCATCACCGCGTCGATGTCGCTGCGGACGTCGTGCGAGGCGGCCTTGTCGACGGTCGTGACGAAGACACCGCCGGGCCGCAGCACCCGGGCCGCCTCGGCGACGACCCGCTCCGCGTCGTCCAGCAGATGCAACAGCCAGACGGCCGTTACGGCACCGAACGAGGCGTCGGGAAAAGGGAGTTGGCGGGTGTCCGCGAGGACCACACGGCCGGGTACGCGCTCGGCGGCCCGCCGCAGCATGCCGTACGCCGCGTCGGCGCCCGCCACATCGAGACCGGCCGCCGCGAGCCTGCGCGTCACGATTCCGGTGCCGCAGGCGATGTCCAGGAGGTTGCCCGTGCCCTCGGGGATCAGTCCGAGTACGGCACTCGCTGCCGCGGCGGCACGGGCTTCGCCGCCGCGGGACACGTCGTACCGCTCGGCTTCCTTGTCGTAGTCGAACACCAGCGGGCTCAATGCGCGCCGTGCCCGGCGGCGAGGTCCTCGACCCGGCGGGCCAGGTCGAAGTCCAGCTCGGTGACGGCTCCGCCCACGCTGTGCGTGTTCACGGTGAGGGAGACCGTGTGGTAACCGAGCGTGAGGTCGGAGTGGTGGTCCAGCTCGTCCTGCACCTGGGCGATGTGCACGACCAGCGCGGCCGCCGCGAAGTGCGAGCCGAGCTGGTAGGAGCGGGCGATCCGGTCTCCGTCCAGGGACCAGCCTGGCAGCTCCGCGAGCCGGTCCTCGATCTCCTTCTGCGACAGCGGTGCAGGGGGCATGATCGCGCTCCTTCCATGACGTCCGGATCTCTTCAGCGTGCCACAGTCCGGGCGTCCCGTCCCTGGTCAGGCGCGTCCGGCGCAAGGGCGGGGTAGGCATTCGGCCGCTCGGCGGCTCATCGACTCCCGGGGTGCGGATCGACTACGGTCGGTGCATGACCGCCGCCGCCGCGTCCGCCTCCCCGTCCGCTGCCAGGTCCACTCCCACGTCCGCTGCCACGTCCACCGGCGCCTCCGCGGTCGACAAAGGTGTCGGTCCGCTGCTGCGCGGCTGGCGGGAGCAGCGTCGGGTCAGCCAGCTGGAGCTGGCCCTGCGGGCCGGGTCGTCGGCGCGGCACATCAGCTTCGTCGAGACGGGCCGCTCCCGCCCGAGCGAGGAGATGGTGCTGCGGCTGGCCGAGCACCTGGACGTACCCGTGCGGGACCGCAACGCCCTTCTGCTGGCGGCCGGTTACGCGCCCCGCTATCCCGAGACGCCGCTCGACGATCCGGCGCTGGACGCGTTGCGCGAGGGCGTGGAGCGGCTGATCCAGGGCTACGAGCCCTATCCGGCGTTCGTGGTGGACGCGACGTACAACGTGGTCGCCGCCAACCGGGGCATCGCCATGCTGCTCGACACCGTGCCCGAACACCTCCTCGCCCCGCCGCTGAACGCGATGCGGCTGACACTGCACCCGGAGGGTCTGGCACCGAGGATCCGCAATCTGCGGGAGTGGCGCGGCCATCTGCTGGCCCAGATGGAGCGCGACATCGCCCTGCGCCGTTCCGAGCCGCTGCGTGCGCTGTACGAGGAGGTGGCGGCGTATCCGTGTCCCGCCGAGGGCTCTCCCAGGAGCGAGAACGAGAGCGATAACGGAAGCGGTAACGAGAGCGACGAGGGGCCCGGGGAGGCCGTCCCCTACTTCGCCCTGCCGATGCAGATCGAGCACGACGGACGGGTGCTGTCCTTCATCTCGTCCATCTCGACGTTCAACACGCCCATGGACGTGACCGTCGCCGAGCTGGCCATCGAGACACTGCTCCCGGCCGACCCTGCGACGGTCAAGTACCTTCAGTCGCTGATGTCCTGAGGGACAGTCAGCGCTCGCAGCGCCACGTACTGCGCCAGCGCGAATCCCGCAACGGTCAGTGCCTGCAAGGGAATCCACACCGCTCCCGCGGTGCTCGGCGACAGCCAGACGGCGAGCGCGACGAAACTCAACACCGCCCAGGCGAGGTTGATCTCGATCACGGCCCGTACCGGGAGGACCGGCGGCTGTCGGCGCGAGGACAGCCAGGCGACGCCCGCCGCGTACACCGTGAGAACCAGGCCGAGGGCCAGCAACAGCCCTGAGTCGATGTCGAGCAGCCGCCCCAGCGGTCCGGACGCGGCGAGGTAGGCGACGCCGTTCACGCCGGTCACCGCCGCGTCGAGCGCCAGGAAGCGGCGGAGCATGGTCTGCGGCTCGGTGGTGCGGGCCAGGGTGGCGAACTGGGTTGCGGACATGGCGGATCACCCTCCGTCGAGGTCATGGCGGAATAGTGGGACCCGGTTCCCGGACCGGAGTGCGCCGGCCCGGAAACCGGTACATCCACCATGACGTGCGCCCCGGGTGACGGTCGATTACCGCTGAGGTAATGACAACGCTCCGGATCAGGTGAGGGTTGAGCGGGAACATGGCACACTTCTGGCCATGCTCGGCGCTTGGGGAGGCGTGGCGTGAGTGAAAGGCGTCCTGCGCCGACCGTGGGGCAGGTGGTGCTGGGTAGACGGCTGCAGGAGTTGCGCGAGGCGTCCGGTCTGAGACGGGACGAGGCCGCGCGGATCCTGCGGGTCACGGGCGCGACCATCCGCCGCATGGAGATGGCCGAGGTCTCGCTGAAGATTCCGTACGTCCAGGTGCTCCTGTCGACGTACGGCGTGCCCGACGAGGAGATCGCGGCGTTCGTCCGGCTGACCGAGGAGGCGAACCAGCCGGGCTGGTGGCAGCGCTTCCACGACGTCCTGCCTGACTGGTTCAGCATGCATGTGAGCCTGGAGGGCGCGGCCTCGATCATCCGGTCGTACGAGCCGCACTTCGTGCCCGGGCTGCTGCAGACCGAGGACTACGCGCGTGCGGTCCTTGAGGCCGGCACGGTCGGGCAGACCGGGCCCGAGGAGATCGAGCGCCATGTGTCCCTGCGGATGGCCCGGCAGAAGCTGCTGACCGGGGACCGGCCGCCGCACCTCTGGGTGATCATGGAGGAAACGGTCCTGCGGCGGCCGGTCAGTATCCGCTCCGAGGTGATGGCCGACCAGCTCGACCATCTGCTGGAGGCCGTCGAGAACGACCACATCACCCTGCAGATCGCCGAGTTCGCGGCCGGGCCGCATCCGGGGACGTACGCGCCGTTCGTGCTGTTCCGCTTCGCGGAGCCGGAGCTTCCCGACATGGTTTACACCGAGTATCTGACCGGGGCGCTGTATCTCGACTCCCGCAACGAGGTGGCCGCGCACTTGGAGGTGCTGGACCATATGACCACCGGGGCGGCCGGTGCGCGGCGGACCGCGGAGTTGATTCGGGCCCGGCGGGCCGATTTCTAGGGTGTTCGGCTCGTTGTTGGTTGTTGGGTGACGGCCGTCGTGGGGTGGTTGCGCAGTTCCCCGCGCCCCTAGGGGGTGGGGGTTGCCGTTGGTTGTTGGGGGACGGCCGTCCGTGGCTTCGTGCGCAGTTCCCCGCGCCCCTGAGGGGGGTTGGGGCTGCCGTTGGTTGTTAGGTGACGGCCGTCCGTGGCTTCGTGCGCGGTTCCCCGCGCCCCTGGGGGGGGCTGGTGGGGGTGGACCCCTCAGGTTGGGTTGTCCTTGGTGGTGTTGCCGGGCTCGCTCGGCTTGTTCTCGTTGGGGTCCTTCTCGTCGTCGACGATTTCCGCGTCGACCACGCCCTCCTCGTCGTTCGGTGGGGGCTGTTCGGTGGGGGGCTGGTCCTGTGGGGGTGACTGCTGGGCCTGGGCGTACATGGCCTGGCCCATCTTCTGGCTGACGGTGGCCAGTTTCTCGACGCCGGTGCGCAGGGTGTTCGTGTCCGTGGTCTCCCGTTGTTCCAGGAGGGCCTTCAGTTCGGCGATCGCGGACTCGACCTCGGTCTTCGTGTCGTCGGACGGGATGCGCTCTTCGTTCTCGCGGATGAACTTCTCGGTCTGGTACACGAGTTGCTCGGCCTGGTTGCGGGTCTCCGCGGCCTCGCGGCGCCCGCGGTCCTCGTCGGCGTACTGCTCGGCCTCGCGCATCATGCGGTCGATGTCGTCCTTGGGGAGCGCCGAGCCGCCCGTGACGGTCATCTTCTGTTCGCGGCCGGTCGCGAGGTCCTTCGCCGAGACGTGCATGATGCCGTTGGCGTCGATGTCGAAGGCGACCTCGATCTGCGGGACCCCGCGGGGCGAGGGCGGCAGCCCGGTGAGGTCGAAGACGCCCAACTTCTTGTTGTAGGCGGCGATCTCACGCTCGCCCTGGAAGACCTGGATGCCGACCGAGGGCTGGTTGTCCGTGGCGGTGGTGAAGATCTCCGAACGCCTCGTGGGAATGGTCGTGTTGCGCTCGATGAGCTTCGTCATGATGCCGCCCTTGGTCTCGATGCCCAGGGACAGCGGGGTGACGTCGAGGAGCAGGACGTCCTTCACGTCGCCGCGGATGACGCCCGCCTGGAGGGCCGCGCCGAGGGCCACGACCTCGTCCGGGTTGACGCCCTTGTGCGGGTCCTTGCCGGTGAGTTCCTTCACCAGCTCGGTCACCGCGGGCATCCGGGTGGAGCCGCCGACGAGGATGACGTGGTCGACCGCGGAGAGCTTCACGCCCGCGTCCTTGACCGCCTGGTGGAAGGGGTTCTTGCAGCGGTCGAGCAAGTCGGCGGTGAGCTCCTGGAACTGAGCGCGCGTCAGTTTCTCGTCGAGGTGCAGCGGGCCCTCGGCGGAGGCGGTGATGTAGGGCAGGTTGATGGACGTCTCGGTGGACGAGGACAGCTCGATCTTGGCCTTCTCCGCGCCCTCGCGCAGCCGCTGGAGCGCCATCTTGTCCTGGCCGAGGTCGATGCCGTACGAGCCCTTGAAGCGTTTGACGAGGTGCTCGACGATCCGGTGGTCCCAGTCGTCGCCGCCCAGTTGGGTGTCGCCGTTGGTGGCCTTGACCTCGATGACGCCGTCGCCGATCTCCAGGAGCGAGACGTCGAAGGTCCCGCCGCCCAGGTCGAAGACGAGGACGGTCTGCTCCTCGCCGCGGTCGAGTCCGTACGCGAGGGCCGCGGCCGTCGGTTCGTTGATGATCCGCAGGACCTTCAGGCCCGCGATCTCGCCGGCCTCCTTGGTGGCCTGACGCTGGGTGTCGTCGAAGTAGGCGGGCACGGTGATCACCGCGTCGGTGACGTCCTCGCCGAGATACGCCTCGGCGTCCCGCTTCAGTTTCTGGAGCACGCGCGCGGACAGTTCCTGCGCGCGGTAGCGGGTGCCGTCGATCGTGCCGCTGTCGGGGAACCGCCAACTCGGTTCGCCCATATGGCGTTTGACGGAGCGCGCGGTGCGCTCGACGTTCGTCACGGCCTGCCGTTTGGCGACCTCACCCACGAGGACCTCGCTGTTCTTGGCGAAAGCCACCACCGAGGGGGTGGTGCGCGCGCCCTCGGCGTTGGCGACGACCGTGGGGTCACCCCCTTCCAGAACAGCCACCACCGAGTTGGTGGTACCGAGATCGATCCCGACCGCACGTGCCATGTCCGTCCCCTTCCGCCCGGGCTTAACGCCTACCATCACAAAACTTGAGTGCCTCCCTGTCAATGGGGCGGGTACCCCGGACGGAACCGGAAGACGCCCCCGTACGACGGCTCCCGGACATGCCGATGCCGCGGCCCGAAGCAGTTCGGGCCGCGGCATCGGCGGCGGGGCCTGGGCCGGGGCCCTAGCGGAGCGCGCGCTTGTCCGCCTTCAGGCTCTGCGAGAGCCGGATGGTGATGAACTCGTTGTTGTCCGCCTTGCCCGGCATACGGCCGGAGGAGAACGGGAAGTTGTTGTCGTTCAGGACGGCCAGCGTCCGGTCGTCGAGGAGGACCACGTCCTCGATCGTGGTGAACGGGAAGGTGAACGTCTCGCCGAAGCCGCCGAGGCCCTTCGGGTTCGCGATGTTCATCAGGTCGGCCACGAGGGTCTTGTCCATGACCCCGTCGTCGTTGCGGTCGCGGGTGTCGGCGAGGTAGATCCGCTTGAACTTGGCGTCGGCGCCCTGGCCGCCGTCGCGCTCGATGACCAGGAAGCGGGTCCTGTCGACGGCGATGGCGTCACCGATGGCGTTGGAGGGAGACTCCAGACGGTAGGTGAAACGCTTCCCCGTGTAGTCCCGGCTCTTCAGGTCGAACTCGCTGAAACGCAGGTCACCGGGGGTGTCACCGTTGACCGTGCCTTCGAGGAGCGGGTAGAGCCGACGGCCGTCGACCGAGCGGACCATGCCCTCGAAGCCCTTGCTGCCACCGATGGTGGGCTGGGCGCCGTTCAGGTACGGGTTCTCCGGCGCCTGTACTCCGTCGAGGGAGATCGGGGCTTCGAGGAGCTTGCCGGTCGGCGAGAAGTGCAGCAGGAACGGGCCGAACTCGTCGCCCAGCCAGTACGAGCCGTCGTACGCCCGCACGATCGACTCGACGTCGAAGTCGGCGCCGGTCAGTACCCGGTCGGCCCGGGTGAGCGGGAACGGCACCTTGCGGTACGGGTCGCTGAGGTCGAAGCCGCCCAGGACCTCGACCTTGCCGGTCTTCGTGTCCGGCTCGACGCGGTGCACGCGCAGCAGGAAGTCGGCGCTGTTGGCCTTGCCGCCGTAGCCGTTGTCGGACAGCACGTCGTAGCTGCCGTCGTGACGGTTGACGGCGCCGCTGAAGCCCTGGACGGGCTGGTCCGCGAACGGGCCGGTGATGCCGTTGAACGGGCCCGCTCCGATGGCCGAGCCGGACGGCTCGCTGTTCGGGACGAACGTCTCGGCGGGGAGCGAGGCGAAACCGGTCAGCTTGGCCTGGCCGAAGGCCGTGGTGGCCCGACCGTGGTCCTTGGAGTCGCGGTCGGCCACGGCGGGCGACGCGAGTCCGACGGTCAGCGCGACAACGCCGGCCGTGATCGAAAGTCTCTTCATGGCCCGCACATTAGGGAGCCCGGGTGACGGGCGGCCGAACACAGGACGACGCGGACCATGGTGATGCGGGCCGCGGGGATGTCGGGCGGCATCGCCCTTCGAGTTCACGCTCGCGCTCGCGGTCAGGTCGTGCTCGCAGCCGGGTCCCGGTCCGGCCGCCGGGCAAGCTCCTGTCGTTGGAGCAGCTTGCCCGGCAACCTCTCCGAGTTGCCTCAGACAACCCGACCAGGCGCAGAATCGCAGGTCAGGCGAGCTTCGCCGACAGCGTGATCGTCGTGCCGGTCAGCGCCTGGCTGACGGGGCAGTTCTTCTTGGCGTCCTCGGCGGCCGCGACGAACGCCTCCTCCGCGATGTCGGGAACCGTGCCCTCCACCGTGAGGTGGATGCCCGTGATGCCCTCGCCCGGCTGGAACGTGACGTCGGCGGAGGTGGTGAGCTTGGTGGCCGGCGTGCCGGCCCCGGCCAGGGCGTGCGAGAACGCCATGGAGAAGCAGCTGGAGTGCGCGGCGGCGATCAGCTCCTCGGGGCTGGTCTTGCCGTTCGCGTCCTGGGAACGCGACGCCCAAGTCACGGGCTGCTCGGCGATGGCGCCGGAGGAGTCGAAGCTGACAACTCCGTTGCCCTCAAGCAGGTTGCCTTCCCAGACGGTGTGTGCGGAGCGCGTGGTTGCCACGATGATTCCCTTTCGATCAGGTCCCGGTTTTGGGGTCCGTAGCACTATCCGATCACACTCGGGCTCAGCGCACGCGAAAGACGGGCCCACGTGCGGTGAACGGCAGGGAAGAACCCTGCGGGATCAGATAGGCGTGCTCGCGCCGGACACGCAGGACGTCGCACCAGCCGTCCGTGATGACCAGGATCGGGGCGCCCGGCGGGAAGTCCTCCGCGCGGTGCAACAGGTCGATGCCGGGCTGGAGGATCGTGCCGCCGCGACCGTGGACACGTACCCGGCCGGCGATCTCCGTGACGGGGAGGAAGCCCGCGTCGTGCGGGGCCGCGTCGCAGAAGACGACCCGGGCGGCCGGTACGTCACGGGCCTCGGCGTACGAAGCGATGGCGCCCAGTGCCTTGCCGAGGAGGGTGCGGTCCATGGAGCCGGAGGTGTCGAGGACGACGCCGAAGGTGCAGCGGGCGATCTCCTCGGGCGGGAAGTAGCGTCCGGCGCGCGGGATGTCGGGGGTGGCCGCCTGGCGGCGGGCGGGGCGCGCGTAGGTCCGTACCGGCTCGGGGCGCGGTACGAACTCGTCGAACCAGCGGGCGAGTTGAGCGTCCCAGGGCAGCGGCGGGTGGCTGAGCGCGCGGATCTCCTCCACCAGTCCGCCGGGCAGGAAGCCGCGGCTCTGCTGCTGGTGCATGTCGAGGCCGTTGGCGAGGCCTCGGCGGTAGAACTCGTCGAGGTCCACGTAGTCGCGCGGCGAGCCGAGCGGGCCGCCGAGGATGTCGCCGACGCCCTTGCCGCGCAGGGTGGCGAGCCGTCGCATGCGGCGCAGGTCGGTGGCGAGCCGGTCGTAGACCTCCTCGGCGGAGAGGTCCTTCAACTCCTGGTCGTACAGCAGCCCTTCGGGCATCGTGCCGACCTGCATCTCGACCAGCCAGGCGTTGATGACGTAGTCGCAGGCGACATTGAAGAGATACGGGTCGCGGGCGCCGCAGCGGTCGCCGTGGCGCAGCGCGGCATGCAGCATCTCGTGCGCGAGGACGAACCGCCATTCCTCGTCGTCGAGTTGGAGCAGCGGGTTGATGTAGATCTCGGCCGCCCCCGCGTCGACCGCGGCGACGGAGATGCCGTGCGCGCGGGCCAGTTCGGCGTCCGCGACGATCGTGATGCCCGCCGCGATGCCACCGAGGAGGGGGTAGGAGGAGACGAACCAGCTCAGCGCCCGCTCCCACGGCTGCCGCGGGGTGACACCGCCGCGCATCGAGTCGCGCCGGCCGCCCGCCATGTCCATCGCGGTGGCCACCGTGCGGGTCAGCGCGTGGGCGAAGGCGAGCTGCCAGTCCGGCGGCCGGCCGCCGAGCCAGCTGTCCCACGGCACGAGCAGCTGGTCCGGCTCGGGGCCCGCCGTGCCGGAGCGCTCGTACATGGGCGGGATGCCGTCGCGGCGCCAGCGCGCGGCGAGCTGTTCCTCGTCGCCGTCGGGATACGACATCGGCAGGTCGGCCGGGGTCTGGCCGATCGGGAAGCCGAGCAGGAAGCGGTTGACGACGACGCAGCGGGCGGCGATGTCGAACCGGTCGGGCTGGGCGCGCAGGCCGGTCGCCGCCGTGACATGGCCGAAGCCGAGGTGCAGGGCGCTGTGCGCGACCGCCCAGGCCCACTCGACGGGGTCGGCCCGGCGCTTGGGGTGGACGTGCAGCACGCCGTCCGAGTCGACGCGCACGAGTCCGTCGTCCGGCGCCTCCTCGCAGTCCTCCTGACGGCAGGTGCTGAACCCGATGGCGGCCAGCGCGCGATTGGCCCGCACGAGCCGCATCCCCTCGGCGAACGCCTCCGCGGCCAGGTCCTTCTTCTTGGGCTGCTCCTGATTGCGCGTACGGCTCATCGCGGGGCCGCCTGCCGTGGGGCGGACGGGGCGGGCACCGAGGTCCGGCAGCGGGCCGCGGGCCACGGCGACGGGCCGGACCCGGCGGCCTCCTTCCCGCCCGGCGCCGGCGCGCTCCCGGTCCCGATCCCGCAAGACGCGCTGCCGGTCCCGCTCGGCGTGCTCCCCGTCCCGCGCGGAGCACTCACCACCCCGCGCGGCTCGCCCGCGGTCGTCCGGCTCGACGCGCCCGCCGTCCCAGGCGACGCGCTCACCGGCGCGCCTCCACCAGCCGCGGCATGTCGCGGGCCGCCTCCACCAGGAACCAGGCGGGCAGTACGGGGTTGCCGTCCTCGTCCGCGGCGATGACGCTCTGGGCGACCTCGACGGAGATCTCGGCGAGCTGCACGAGCAGGGACTTCGCGCGGTAGGCGGTCTGGCGGCCGGTCGCCGAGGCGTGTTCCTTGCTGGCGGGGAGTTCCTTGACGAGGCGGCCCCGGAAGGACTCCGCGAGGTAGTACAGGAGGTCGCGGTCCTCGACGCGGTTCGGCCAGCGGGCCTCGCCCTTCATGATGGCCTCGATGCCGAACCGGCTGCGCACGATCTTCACGTAGCCGCAGAAGGCGACCGCGTGCGCGGGCGTCAGCGTGCCGTGTGCGATCACCTTCAGCGTGGGCTCGTCGAGCGTCGGTCCGAAGGAGTGCAGGGCGTCGGAGAGCATGTGCCAGGAGCGGGGCGTCGAGAAGGGCTCCTCGGTCTTCGGCGGCTTGGACCACAGGTGGTCGGGGCGGTCGATGAGGTGATCGAGCACCCACGGGTGGATGCCGTTCGCCCCGGCCCACACCAGCCAGTCCTTCGGGGACGCTTCGAGGTGCACGTGCGCGAGCCGGTTGACCAGCGCGGACGCGATCGGGCGGGCGAGCGCGTTGTCCGTCGCGCGGTTGCCCGCGCCGATGACGATCGAGCCCGCCGGCAGCTCGTAGTTGCCGATGCGCCGGTCCAGGATCAGCGAGTAGAACGCCTTCTGGACGTCCGGCGTCGCCGCGTTCAGCTCGTCCAGGAACAGGCAGTACGGCTCGTCGCGGGCGATCGCCTCGGGCGGGCAGAAGACCGAGCGGCCGTCGCGGATCTGCGGTACGCCGATCAGGTCCTCCGGCGCCAGCTGCGTACCCAGCAGACTCACGCACTCAAGACCCAGTGACTCGGCGAACTCCCTGACCAGGGAGGACTTTCCGATGCCGGGGGCGCCCCAGATGAAGACCGGCCGCACGGTCGCGAGACCGAGCAGCAGTTCAGGTATCCGGGCGGGAGTGACGGTGACGGCTGCCTGCACGCAGTGGCTCCAGGGTGGGTGTTCGAGCGGGGCGCGCCTGTGCGCGATGTCCGATGCGGACAGTGTGCGCGGCCCCTCCCCCGCACCGCAGCCCATTTACGGGGCCCTTGAGAAGCGCGGGGGCCTACGCGACCCGCCGCTCGGGCTCGGTCTCGACGGGCACCTGCGGGCCGTCGCACTCGCGCAGCCAGCGCCGCAGTACGTGGTGCACCTGCTCGGCGCCGACCAGTTCCTCCCCGTCCTCGACGGGCGCGGAGAACGTGAGCGGCGACATCAGGAAGGGCCGCCCCTGAGCTCCCCCGAGGCCGCCGTGCGAGCCGATCTGCTCCTCGAACGCGAGGACTTCGCCCTCCTGCGGGTCGTACGAGGAGTTGACCATGATGTCCGCGGTGTGCGGGAACGAGTGCGTGCGGCGTACGGCGTCGGCGGCGCCCGGGCCGAAGTCGGCGAGCGGGCCCGGGTTCTCGTCCAGTTCGTCCAGCGGGATCTCGGCGCCGTTCGCGCCGAGCACCAGGCCGCCGTGCTCCTCGCTGCGCACGAGGACGAAGCCGACGCCGGGGTGGTTGGCGAGCGTGGTCAGCAGGGCCGGGTGGCGGGCGTCGATCTCCTCGCGGCTCATCCGGTGCGGTACGTCCGGGAAGGACACGAGACCGAGGTTGCCGGAGGCCAGTACGAGCGGCTCCGAGTGGCGGCTGGAGGGGCGGTACTGCTCGTGGCCCTCCTCGACGGGCCTGCGCAGCGCCGCCCGTACGGCGGACCTGGCCTCGGCGCCGCTGTGGGTGCGGCGCGCCTTGCGGGGCACGGGCAGCCCGCAGCCCGCCCGGACCAGCTCGCCGAGGCCGAGTCCGTAGCGGGCACGGAACGTCTCGCCGGGGCTCTGGCCGTGGTCGGACAGCAGGACGATTCGGTACGCGCGCGGGGCGTGCTCGGCGACCTGTGCGATCAGGGCCAGTGAGCGGTCCAGGCGGGCCAGGACCTTCTCCGTGTCGCGGCTGCGCGGGCCGGAGTGGTGCGCCACCTCGTCGTACGCCACCAGGTCCGCGTAGACCGAGGAGCGTCCGGCGAGCATGTCCCCGATCACCGCGGCGACTACGACGTCCCGCTCGATGACGGTCGCGAAGGCCCGGATGAACGGGTAGAGGCCGCCGCGGCCGACCCGCGGGCGCCGCCTCTTGAGGCGGGCCCAGGTGGACTCGCCGATCTCGCGGCCGACCTCGGCGACGAAGGACATGGCGGTACGGACGGAGTTGGCGGGGTCGGAGAAGTACGCGAAGTAGCCGGCCCGCGAGCGGTTCTTCCGGCCCCTCCTGGCGGCCACCGAGAGCACCAGGGCGAGCTGGTCGGCGCCGCCGCTGAAGAGGTTGCCCCGGCTGGCGCCGTCCATGGTGAGCAGACCGCCGTCGCCGGTGTGCGCGATGGCACGGCGCTGGAGTTCTGCGGCGCTGGTGGGGCGGTTGCAGACCATGACCTCCCGGGTGTCCTTCTCGTACCAGCGGAAGGCGGGGATGTCGTGGTTGGAGCCGTGCAGGATGCCCAGCTGGCTGGCGCCGGTCTGGCTGGACCAGTCGGTGCGCCAGGGGGTGAGCCGGTGGGTGGTGCGGGCTCCCCCGCCGTCACCGAGCCAGGCGGCGACGGTGGGCATCAGACCGCGTCCGACCGCCTCCAGGAGTACGTCGTGACCGACGCCGTCGAGCTGGAGGAAGACCACGCCGGGGATGGACGGGCCGGAGCCCGGCTCCAGCTCGGCCCGCCGCCGGTCGGAGAGCCGGTAGAGCCTGCGCCTGTACGCGTCGTCGTCCCGGACGGCGAGGGCACCGCCGGTGGCGGAGGCGACGGCCGACATCACCGCGGCGACCACCACGGCCGTCTCCGGCGCGGCCTCGCTCTCTCCCGACGGGATGATCCGCAGGGCCAGCCACAGGAGCGAGCCGTTGAGGAAGAAGACCAGCAGGCCGAGGACGAGTGCGGGGACGAGGAGCAGGGCCCGGACGAGGAGCGGCCAGACGACAGAGGAGAGGATGCCGAACGCCCCGGCGCCGAGTGCGGCCGTGACGGCGATCCTGGTCGCGCTGTCGCCGTCGGCGGACTGGATTCTGAAGTCCGGCAGGATCCCGGCCAGCGCCAGCATGGTGACCGTGGACACGGCCCACACGGCAACGCTCCGCCAGAGCGCGCTCACCAGCCGCCGCCATCTCGCGCCGCTCACGCCACGCCCACCTCCACCCCGCTCTCAGACCTGCCCCAACCCTGTCACAAGCACGCAAGCCGTTTCGGCGGCGCACAAGGGCACGACGGTTGCTCCTCACGCACACACAGGGTGACCGCGGGCCATCGCACAGGGTTGCCTCTGCTCGGCCCGGGCTCGGCAGCGCCGGAGGTGTCAGCGGCCGTCGTAGCCCGCCGTCGGCATCGACAGACGGCGGTGGACATGGGCCTTCATCTGGGCGTCGTACGCGGGTTCCGCGTGGCCGACCGTCTCGACCCGTACTCCGCGGCGGGCACACTCGGCGGTGAACTCGTCGACGGAGGCGAGCGCCCGCTCCAGGACCCGGCGGCTGGGCGCCACGAACAGGTCCACGAGGCCCGCCTCGACGTCCTCCCAGAGCGCGCAGTGGTCGGGCCGCAGCCCCCGTACGAGCAGTTCGCGGGTGACGACATAGCCGCGTTCGGCCGCCCAGCGCGCGCACATGGCGTGCTGGCTGCGCGAGTCCACCAGGAAGGGGTCCGCCTCCAGCTCCTCCAACGGCGTCAGACTCGCGATCGTCGTCACGCGAAGCATGCCGGAGGCACGGCGTGTGTCTCCCATGGCGTCCCCCCTCACCTCCGGGTTTCGTCGCCGACCCTACTCCTGCCCGTACGCTCGGGGGGAGTCGCGCGAAGGAGGCAAAGGAGTGCCGGTGGAGATCACTTGGTGGGGGCACGCCACCTGCACCGTCGAGGACTCGGGCGCGCGCGTGCTCACGGACCCGCTCTTCACGCGCCGGCTCGCGCATCTGCGCAGGCGCCGGGGCGCGCCGCCCCCGCCCGAGGCCGCGGTGGCGGACGTGGCCCTGGTGTCCCATCTGCACGCCGATCATCTGCACGTCCCGTCGCTGGCGCGGCTCGCCCCCGGCACCCGGCTGCTGGTGCCGAAGGGCGCCCCGCGGGCCGTCCCCGGGCTGCGCAGGCTCAGTCATCTGCGGGTCACCGAGATGGCGAGCGGCGACCGTACGAAGGTCGGTGACCTGGTCGTACAGGCCGTTCCGGCGCGGCACGACGGGCGGCGGCTGCCGGTCGGGCCGCACCGCGCGCCCGCCCTCGGCTATGTGATCGAGGGCGAGGCACGGACGTACTTCGCCGGTGACACGGGCCTCTTCGAGTCGATGGCCAAGGAGGTCGGACCGGTCGACGTGGCGCTGCTGCCGGTCGGCGGATGGGGTCCGTATCTGGGCGAGGGACACCTGGACGCCGGGCGGGCGGCCGAGGCGCTGGCCCGCTTGCAGCCGGGGAGCGCGGTGCCGGTGCACTACGGCACGTACTGGCCGATCGGGATGGATGCCGTGCGCCCCCATGAATTCCACGCGCCGGGCGAGGAGTTCGTGCGCCTGGCCGCCGAGCGTGCGCCCGAGGTGGCGGTGCACCTTCTGGACCACGGACAGCGTGTGCGGCCCCGGGTCGCGGGGTACCGGTCATCCCCGAGGGACGCGCCGGCCGGCCGGGGCGACGACGAGCGGGAGGGCGAAGCCCGGTGAGGGATGTGCTCGCCGCCGCGGTCACGACCGTGCCGACCGAGTCCACCCAGCAGGCGCTCGGCTATCCGTCGCTGTTCCTGCTGGTGCTGATCGGGGCGCTGGTGCCCGTCGTGCCGACGGGTGCCCTGGTGAGTTCGGCGGCGGTGGTGGCGTTCCACCAGACCGCGCCGTTCTCGATGGTGCTGGTCTTCGTGGTGGCGGCGTTCGCGGCGTTCCTCGGGGATGTCGCGCTGTACTGGCTCGGGCGCCGTGGCATGAAGTCGAAGAACGGCTCGCGTTGGCTGGCCGCGATACGCGATCGTGCGCCGGAGGATCGGCTGGCGCAGGCGCAGGAGAAGCTCGCCGAGCATGGCGTGGCTGTGCTGGTGTTGTCGCGGCTGGTGCCGGCCGGGCGTATTCCGGTGATGCTGGCCTGCTTGATGGCCAAGTGGCCGTTGCGGCGGTTCGCCCGGGGGGATGTCCCGGCGTGCCTTGCGTGGGCCGCGACGTATCAGCTCATCGGGGTGGCCGGGGGTTCCTTGTTCAAGGAGCCCTGGGAGGGTGTGGTGGCGGTGGTCGTTCTGACCGTCGTGATCAGCGTGGCGCCCGGACTCTGGCGACGTTTGCGTGGCGCTCCGCAGTAGGTGGACGGGGCCCTCAGTCGAGCACCCTTGAAGCGCCCACCGGCAGGTCCCACAGGTTCTCCCTCGCCAAGCCCGCCTTCTCCCATGCCGTACGCACCCGGGTCAGGGGTTCCAGGACCGGTTCCGCCGAGAGGACGAAGGTGGCCCAGTGCATGGGGGCCATGCGGTGGGCGCCCAGGTCCTGGGCGGCTCGGACCGCGTCCTCGGGGTCGCAGTGGACGTCGCTGAGCCACCAGCGGGGGTTGTACGCGCCGATGGGGAGAAGGGCGAGGTCGATACCGGGGTAGCGGGCGCCGATACGGGAGAACCAGTGGCCGTATCCCGTGTCGCCCGCGAAGTACACGCGTCGGCCGTCGGACGCGGTCAGGACCCAGCCGCCCCACAGGGTGCGGCAGGTGTCGTGAAGGCTGCGCTTGGACCAGTGGTGGGCCGGTACGAAGTCGAAGCGGACCCCGCCCAGTTCGGCCGCCTCCCACCAGTCCAGCTCGGTGACGTGCGAGAAGCGGCGGCGCCTGAACCAGCTGCCGAGCCCGGCCGGGACGAACACCGGGGTGTCGCGCGGGAGTCGGCGCAGGGTCGGCGCGTCCAGGTGGTCGTAGTGGTTGTGGCTGATGACGACCGCGTCGATGCGCGGCAGTGCGCTCCAGGCCACGCCGACGGGCGTGACCCGGGCGGGGGTTCCGAGGATCTTGCGGGACCACACCGGGTCGGTGAGCACGGTGAGACCACCGATCCGGACCACCCAACTGGCGTGCCCCGCCCAGGAGACGGCGATGGTGCGCGCGTCCACCCGGGGCAACGGGCCCGGCTCGTACGGAAGTCGGGGAATGTCGGCGAGCCCCTCGGGCCCTGGTCGCAGGGCACCCTCGCGGGCGAACCGCGCGAAGCCGCTCAGGCCAGGCAGCGGGGCGGTCAGCCGGTCCGCGAACGAGCGGGGCCAGACACGGCGTTCGCCGAGCGGCCGGGGTTCGGCGAGCGGGGTTCCGACGGCGGGCGCGAACGCGGTCGAAGGCAGCGGGGAGGAGAGGGGCGGGGCCAGGGGGGAGGTCGACGCCGGGTCTTCGGCGTCCGTGGTCGTGGTGGTCGTGGTCGACTCGGACTGCTGCGTCATCGAGGGGACTCCCGTCGCCGAGCGTCATCGTCATCGCGGAGTTCGGCGAGTGCCGAGCCCAGCAGACTCAACGCGCGTTCCACATGCGGCAATTCCAGAGGTTCCGGTGACGAGAGAGACGCCGTCCGTTCCTCGTGGGTTGTGCCGAGGAACGGGCCGGTGGCCAGGCGTACGCGCAGGGCGCCGAGGTCGTCGCCGAAGCGGTGGCCGCCGGGCACGGGCATGCCGAGGCGGTCGGTGAGGAAGTCCTCCAGTTCCTGGGCGTCGCCGACACCGCGCGCGGTGAGCGCGGGGCGCAGCGGGCCGAGGTCCGCGTACACATGGCGGCCCGCGCGCGGGGGCCGGGCGAGGGCGCCCGCGGCCACGAGGGTGTGGTGCGCGGCGGTGGCCACGCGCGCGTGCAGGCGTACCGACGCGGCGAGGCGGTGCGTGATGTCGTCGGGCTCGGCGAGCGCGTACGCGGCGGCCGCGGCGACCGGGGCCGCGATCCGGGCGTCGAGCGCGGTCAGTACGTCGAGGACGCGGTCGCGCAGCCGGGTGCCGGTGTCGTTGGCGGGGAAGCGGGCGATCGCGGCGGGCCAGCCGGGCGGCAGGAAGGGGCCGGCGAGGTCGGTCAGGACCGTGACGTGCTCCGGCAGCATCTCGGCGGGGCTCAGGAACACGGTGTCGTGCGGTTCGTGCAGGGTGTCGCGCCAGGTCTCGTCGCTGACCACGTGCAGCCCCTCACCCACGGCCGCCTCGATGGCCTCGTGGACCACCTCGGGCGGCGCGACGGTGGCGGTGGGGTCGTCGGCGACGGACAGGACGAGCAGCCGCGGGTCGCCGCCCTCGGCGCGTACTCGGCGCACTGTCTCCAGGAGGGCGTACGGGTCCGGGACGCCGCCGCACTCGGCGGGTGTCCCCACGTGGAAGACGGATCTGCCCAACAGGCGTGCCTGCGGCGCCCACCAGGCCGCGCAGGGGCGCGGCACGAGAACATCACCGCCGAGCGCGGCGGTCAGCGCGAGGAGCAGTGCGGGGGCGCCGGGCGAAGCGGCCGTCCGGTGGCGGTCGGCGGACAGTCCGCGCCGGGCCCAGTAGGCGAGGGCGGCGTCCAGGAGCGCGGGTCCCCCGCCGGTCGGTTCGGTGTGCGCGCCCGTCGCGGCGGCGGCGAGTCCGGGCGGTACCGGCAGGTCCTGGCCGGGGAGCGGTGGGCCGTAGCGGACGGGGCCGTGGCCTTCCGGATCGGTCTGCCGCATACGTGCCTCCGCGCAGTGATCCGTGGACCGGCCGTCGTTCCGTGGACCGGGCCTCCGTGGATCGCGGATCCGTGGACGCCGGTCCGTGGTCCGTCGTGGTTCCCACGGTGCCTGTCGTGCCCCTGTGCTTCGAGTACCCAAGGCTCTGCGTACCCAGTGGATCGCGTGGCCAACTCAGCCTTTCGAGGACGACTCCCGGCGGCGCAGTCTGTGGACGGCGGCACCGGCCGCGCCCGCGATGAGGACACCGCCCGTGACCAGGGCGAGGGTGGAGTCGGTGAAGGCGCCTCCCTCACCCGCGTGCACGCCGCGCTGGACCGCGGCACCGTCGTCACGCGATCCGCCGTCACGGGGTACCTCCTCATGAGATCCCTCGTCACGAGACTCCTCCTTACGAGATCCCTCCTCACGGGAACCGTCGTCGCGGGAGCCCTCGGAGCCGTCGCGGGAGGCCTCGCGGGACGCCGTGAAGGACGCGCTCCACTGCTTTCCCTGGCCACCGGGCGCGGCCGGGCAGGTGCCGTCGACGCTCCAGTCGGAGTCCTTGCCGGCGGCGTCGTCCTTTCCGACCGCGTCGTCCGTGTCGACCCTGTCGGGCCCGCCCTCCTCGGCGTTCGCGGCGGGCGCGATACGGGCCGTGCCGCTGTAGGCCGGGCCGCCCGCGGCGTCCTCCTCGCCCGCGGCCTTGTGCAGCTGGACGGTGCCGTGCTCGAAGGCCTGCGAGGTGGCGTCGATGGTCTCGGGCGCCGGTCCGCCCGTCGGTTCGCAGGCCACGGAGACGGTGACCGTGCCGCCTGGAGCCACGGTACGGGGGCTGACCTCCGCCCCCGGGTTCTCGGCCGCCGCCACGGTGGTGCCCAGGGCGACGGCGGTGAGGGCGGTGGCGGACAGGGCGCGGACGGTACGGCGCATGCGCATGGGCTCGGGCTCCTTCGGCCGGCGGCTGGGGACCCCCACGCCCATGGACGGCGGCGGAGGCGGGGCACGACCGACATGCCCCGCAGCCCATCAGAGCCCGGCCGCCGCCGGGGCGCGCGCGGCCGGACACCATTCGTGCCATGGGGACGCCCGAGCGGGTGACACCGACGGACGCCGTACCGTCTCAGTTCGACAGGGAGACCAGTTCCCGTTCCAGGCCGCGGCCCCGTGAGTCCACGAGGGCCGAGGCGACCTCGGACAGCTTGCGGTTGGTTCCCTGCGAGATGCGGCGCAGGACCTTGAAGGCCGCGTCCGCGTCGCACGCCAGCACATGCATGACGATGCCGCACGCCTGGTCGACGACCGGGCGGGTGCGCAGCGCGGCGCCGAGCTGGTCGAGCTCGGTGAGCGCGGCGCGGTAGGAGCGGTCCCGGACGAGACAGGTCGCGGCGAGATCACCGAGGGCGCGGGCCGGTCCGTGCGGGGCATCCTCCAGGCCGCCCGCACGGAAGCTGTAGAGGCTGAGGGTGACCGTCAGGCCCGCCCGGCGGAAGGGAATGGTGACGCTGGAGCGCACGCCCGAGTCGAGCGCCATGGCCCGGTACTGCGGCCAGCGCTCCTCGCGCAGCAGGTCGCCCGACTCGACCGGCTCACCGCGCTCCAGTGCCGCGGGGATCGGTCCCTCCCCGGTGCGGAGCTGCATCGAGACGAGGGCGGCGAGGTCCGGATGGGTCACCGCGGCCGGCCGCTCCGTGCCACCGTCGGAGACCGTGGTGCCGGCGCCGCAGCAGTCGGTGGTGCAGCGGACGGCCTGCTCGGCGAGTTCCGACAGCCGTCGACCCGGAAGTGCAGATTCCGGGGATGCCGCCCTCCGGGGGCCGAGATGTTCCGTATCCGGCATACGTCGCGCCTCCTCTTTCCTCCGCCTTCCCGGTCACCTGCGGAGAAAACGGGATGGAGGCGTCCCGTAACGGCCTCCCCGGACGCGGGGGTGAGCGGCTACTTTCGTCGGATGGCGCAGACGGAGGAATTCGGTGAGGAACTTGCGGATTTCGTGCGCCGTGTCGCGGAGTTGAAGGCGGCACGATCCGTGCCGCACGACGACCTGCCCACCGTGCTGGACACGGCGATCTTCGAACTCGACCATGTGGCCGGCCAGTTGTGGCCGTGGTACGAGCGGCTGACGGCCACCGGCACGGCGGGCACGTCCTCCGCCGACCGTCAGGAGCAGCAGCTTCTGAAGGGAATCTTCCAACGGCTGCCGCTGCCCGTCGCGTTGATGGACCGTGAGACGGTGGTCCGCAGACTGAACTTCGCGGCGACCAACTTCACTGGTGTCAGGGCGGGTTACGCGACGGGCCGCCCGTTCTCCGGCTTCCTCGCGCACCCGGACCGGGCCGCGTTCCGCTCTCAGACGGCGGCGGTGGCGCGCGGTGACGGCGACCGCAGTCTCACGGTCCATCTCCAGCAGCGCCCGGCCGTTCCCGTACGCGCGACGCTCACCGCGCTGCGGCCGAGCGGTGAGCCGCGTACCGCCGTACTCGTGGTGCTCCAGTCCGCCGACGCGCGGGCGCCGTCGGCCGAGGGCGGGCCGGGCCCCGTGCCGGACCTCGGCGAGACGACACGGCACGCGGCGCTGATGGATCTCCTGGACGCGATGACGACGGCGCTGCTGAGCGAGCCCGCCAGGACCCGGGCCGCGGTGCTGGAGCGGGCGGCCCGGGTGCTGCACGGGCGGTTCGCGGACTGGGTGGTGGCCGACGAGGGGGCCGCACGGCTGCGCCGTACGACCGTCCTCGGACCGGCGGACCAACGGGACGTACGAGCCGAGGACCTGGAGGCGCAGGACCCTGCCGCGTGCCCGCTCGTCGTCGAGGCGGCACGCGGCGGTTCCACGGCGCTCCAGGTACGCCCCGAGGACCCGGACGCCTTCGGCCGCGACGCCTCCGACGCCCCCGTCCTGGTCCGCGCGAACGTCACGTCCCTCCTCTGCGTCCCCCTCACCCTCGACGGCGCGGTCCAGGGCGTACTCACCCTCTTCCGCACGGGCCCCCGCCTGGCCTTCTCCATGGCGGAGGCCCAGGCGATGGACATGATGTCCCGTCACATCGCCCTGACGCTGGGCAACTTGGGGCGCCCCTGAAAGGGGCGCGGGGAACTGCGCGGGCAACCACAGCGGACCCGCACCCATCCACACCCCGCACGTAGGCCCCCCAAACCGCCGGAGGCCTACGCGGCGTCTTGCAGAACCTGCTCCCGCAACCGGCTGCAACACCGGCTGATCAGCCGGGAGACATGCATCTGCGAGATCCCGAGCTGCTCCGCGATCCGACTCTGCGTCATGTCCGCGAAGAACCGCATGTAGAGGATGGCCCGTTCACGCTCGGGCAGCGCCTGCAGCCGCGGCTTGACCGCCTCACGGTCGATGACGACGTCCAGCGCCGGATCGGCCGAGCCGAGCGCGTCGCTCAGCGAGTATCCGTCCTCGCTGCCCGGGAGTTCGGCGTCCAGTGAGAGCGCGGTGAAGCTCTCCAGGGCCTCCAGACCGGCGCGTACGTCCTCTTCGCTCATCTGCGCGTGCTCGGCGATCTCGGCGACCGTGGGCCGGCGGCCCGGGATGGTCTGGGAGAGGTCCTGGCCGGCGAAGCGGACGCGGTTGCGCAGGTCCTGGACCCGGCGCGGCACGTGCAGGGTCCACATATGGTCACGGAAGTGCCGCTTGACCTCACCCGTGATGGTCGGTACGGCGTAGCTCTCGAAGGCGTTGCCGAGTTCGGGGTCGTAGCGGTCGACGGCCTTGACCAGGCCCATGGCCGCGACCTGCCGCAGGTCGTCGTAGCTCTCGCCACGGTTGCGGAAACGGCCTGCCAGGCGGTTCGCCATGGGCAGCCAGGCCTCGATGATCTGTTCTCGGAGAGATTCGCGCAGCGGGCCCGGAGGCAACGAAGCGAGCCTGCGGAAGTCCTCCGCGGTGTCCGGGGCGTCGTCATGTGGGTGCTTGGCGCTCGCGTGAGTTCGCATGGTGCGTGCAACTCCCTTGAGGGGTGCCTTGGTCGGGCGGTCACCGTGGGAGCGCACCCCGAGCCGGACGGGCACACCCGTGGTGGGATACACCGCTCCCACGGACGTGCCTCCTGTCCGAAGCACTGTGTCTTCGCCTGCCCCTCGACTCCCCGGGCAAACGCGACTTGCCCGGCTCAGTCAGTGGCTCAGTGGCTCAGCGTGGCGCCGTCGGTCGCGCCGGGCGACCGGGCGGGCGCGGGCGGAACCGGCAGCGGCCAGTCCTCGTTCGGGAGCAGCCATTCCTCGTAGCGGCCGAGTGCCAGGACGACGCCGAGCATCAGGACCGGAATGATCACAGCGAGCACCGCCATGGTCCTGTCCTTCCCCGAGGGGATCGCAGTGGAGGGCGGAGACCGGGTCTCCAGGTCGCGGGCGGACAAACCTCCTGCGCACAGGCCGGTGCCCGCGCCACTGCAAACCCCCGGTGCAAACCGTCCGTGTCGATGTTCGGGAGACGGGTACGCGAGGCTCCACCGCGAACATCTGGAGGGACACATGGAGCGAGGCAGCAACCGCCTCAGCGTCCACCGGGACGAGGGGATGAAGCACGAACTGCAGGGCCTGCTGAGGTCCGGCCGTCCGACGCGGGTGGAAGAGTGGCACGATCCGGAGCCGATCGCCGACGACGATCCGCCGGTCGCCGGCGGCCCGGTGACTCCTGGCTCGGACCGGGGCTCGGTGGCCGCCGTCCGCCTGGATCTGGCGCGCCACCTGGGACGTACGTCGTTCCCCGCGGGTCCCCGTGAGCTGAGCGGCGTCCTGCGGGCCCAGTACGCGCCGGACGCGCTCGTCGAAGCGCTGGAGCCGCTGCCGGGCGGCGCGCGCTACGCGAACGTGCAGGAACTGGCCGAGGCCGTCGTGCGCTCCGCGGAGAGCGGGGCCGAGGCGCCCGAAGAGCGCGCGCCGGACGCTTAGCCGGCCGTCCCAGGGGTACTGCGGGCGACATCAGGCCGACGTAGCCGTACCCCTTCGCCGGGGAGCGCAGGAAAGGCCCACAGCCATGGCTGTTTTCGTAAGGGAAGTCATGACGCCAGGCGTCGTCTCGGTCCGCCCGGACGCCTCGCTCGTCGAAGCCGCCCAGCTCATGCGGGCCCAGGACATCGGCGATGTCCTGGTGGCGGGCGACCACGCTCTCATCGGCGTCCTGACCGACCGCGACATCGCGCTGCGCGCGGTCGCCAACGGTGTCGATCCGCTGACGGTGAGCGCGCAGTCCGTGTGCACGCCCGATCCGGTCGTGGTGGGCCCGGACGACGGAGTGGCGGCGGCGGTCGCGCTGATGCGCGACCACGCCGTGCGCCGGCTCCCGGTCGTCGAGAACGGCCGGGCGGTCGGCATGGTCAGCCTGGGCGACCTGGCCATCTCCGAGAACCCGGACTCGGCCCTGGCGGAGATCAGCCGCGCCGCCCCGGACGGCCACCCGGGCAGGGCCCACGCGTGACCCGAACAGACCACGTGACCTGCACAAATCCCGCGACCGGAAAGGAAGTGGAAGACCCATGCGCATCGCGTTCCTGATGGCGCCGGAGGGCGTCGAGCAGATCGAACTCACCGACCCCTGGCACGCCGTACACGACGCGGGCGGCGAACCCGTGCTGCTGTCGACGAGGCCGGGGCGGATCCAGGCGTACGACCACCTCGACAAGGCGGACGTGTTCCCTGTGCAGGAGGTGGTGGGCGACGCTTCGGCCGACTCCTTCGCCGGTCTGGTGCTGCCGGGCGGCGTGGCCAATCCGGACGCGCTGCGCATGGACGAGCAGGCCGTGTCGTTCGTCCGGGACTTCTTCGAGCAGGGCCGTCCGGTCGCCGCGATCTGTCATGCCCCGTGGACGCTCATCGAGGCCGACGTGGTCCGCGGCCGCACCCTCACCTCGTGGCCGAGCCTGCGTACGGACATCCGCAACGCGGGCGGCACGTGGGTCGACGAACAGGTGGTCGTCTGCGAGGCCGGACCCGCGACACTCGTCACCAGCCGCAGACCGGACGACCTCAAGGCCTTCTCCGAGGCGTTCCTGCCGGAGTTCCTGAAACGGCGCTGACCACGGCCCGTAGAGCAGGGCCGACGCTCGTTCAGCAGGGACGGCACCCTTTCAGCGAGGCCGCCATCTCTCAGCAAGGCCGGCCGCAGGCGTCACCTGCTCGCGTCCGGATGCCGCTCCCGCGCGCCCGCCCGCGTCCGGCCCAGGGCGACCGGGCGGCGCGGGTTCCGGCGGAGATACTCGCCCTCCAGTTCCGCCATCCGGACGTTGTGCGTGCGCAGCGCGTCGTTCGAGCCGTGCAGCAGCGTGTCGTGGCGGGTGCGGTGGATCGTCTCCAGCTCTTTCATCAGCTGCTGATCGTCCAGGCTGCCCGGGTCGACTCCGGTCATGGCGCTACCCCGATCGTCGTGTCTCTCTCCACACTACGAACACCCGGGCCACAGCGCGCCCCAAAGGGGCGCGGGGAACTGCGCGACCGGCCCCATCCGACCCGCAGACAACGAACGACCCCCCAGTCGCCTAGCGAACCCGCTCCACCCGCCGCTCGTCCCACACCGGCTCCGCCGACTCCCGCACGCGCCCATCACTGCCGAACACCAGATACCGATCGAACGAACGAGCGAACCAGCGGTCGTGCGTGACCGCGAGAACCGTGCCCTGGAAGGCCTCCAGCCCCTCCTGGAGCGCCTCGGCCGACTCCAGGTCGAGGTTGTCCGTGGGCTCGTCCAGAAGCAGCGCCGTACAGCCCTCCAGCTCCAGGAGGAGGATCTGGACGCGGGCCTGCTGCCCGCCGGAGAGCCGGTCGAAGCGCTGCTCGGCCTGGGCGGTCAGCTCGTAGCGCCGCAGCCGGGACGCGGCGGCCCCGCGGTCCTGGGAGTGCTCGGACCACAGGATGTCGAGCAGCGTGCGCCCCTCCAGCTCGGGGTGGGCGTGGGTCTGCGCGAAGTGGCCCGGCACGACACGCGCGCCGAGCTTCCACTCCCCCGTGTGCGTGACGTCGCCGCCCGCGAGGAGCCGCAGGAAGTGCGACTTGCCGGAGCCGTTCGAGCCGAGCACGGCGACCCGCTCGCCGTAGAAGACCTCCAGGTCGAAGGGTTTCATCAGCCCGGTGAGTTCGAGGCCCTTGCAGGTCACGGCCCGTACCCCGGTACGGCCGCCGTGCAGGCGCATGGTGATGTCCTGCTCTCGCGGCGGCTCGGGCGGCGGTCCCGCCTCCTCGAACTTGCGGAGCCTGGTCTGCGCGGCCTGGTAGCGGGAGGCCAGCTCATGGCTGATGGAGGCCGCCTGCCGCAGGTTGAGCACCAGCTTCTTCAGCTGGGCGTGCTTCTCGTCCCAGCGCCGCCGCAGCTCCTCGAAGCGCGCGAAGCGCTCCCGGCGTGCCTCGTGGTACGTGTCGAAGCCGCCGCCGTGCACCCAGGCGTCGGCGCCGGCGGGCCCGGGCTCGACGCTCACGATCTTCTCGGCGGAGCGGGCGAGCAGCTCCCGGTCGTGGGAGACGAACAGGACCGTCTTGCGGGTCTCCCGCAGCCGCTCCTCCAGCCAGCGCTTGCCGGGGACGTCGAGGTAGTTGTCCGGCTCGTCGAGCAGCAGCACCTCGTCGGTGCCGCGCAGCAGCGCCTCCAGGACGAGCCGCTTCTGCTCACCGCCGGAGAGCGTGCGCACCTCGCGGAACTGCGCCTTGTCGTACGGGATGCCGAGCGCGGCCGTGGTGCACATGTCCCAGAGGGTCTCGGCCTCGTACCCCTGTACCTCCGCCCAGTCGGAGAGCGCCTGCGCGTAGCTCATCTGCGCGGCCTCGTCGTCGACGGTCATGATGAGGTGCTCGGCGCGGTCGACGGCCTCGGCGGCCTCGCGGATCCGCGGCTGGGCGACCGACACGAGCAGGTCCCGTACGGTCGACTCGTCCCGTACGGATCCCACGAACTGGCGCATCACGCCGAGCCCGCCGCTCACCGTGACGGTGCCGGCGTGCGGCTTCAGCTCGCCGGAGATCAGCCGCAGCAGTGTCGTCTTCCCGGCTCCGTTGGGCCCGACCAGCGCGACCGCGGCCCCTTCGCCCACCCGGAACGACACATCGCCGAGCAGCGCCCTCCCGTCGGGAAGGTAGTACTCCAGGTGCGCGGCTTCCAGATGTCCCATGGTTGGGCATTGTCCGGGGTGGGCGGGGCGCGCGGCAAACGGGTTACGTGACCGGCGGACCGAGCGGCCGACCGGAGCCGCGGTCGAAGCGGCGGACGGAGCGGCGGACCGTCGCGGCGGCCGGAGGACGGACAGGTCACACAACCTGATCTCGTCGAACCGGCATGCGCGGCAGAGCCCTGTCTGGGTACACGATGGTGCATGACCGCAGACCTGGATCTCACCGTCACCGCACCCGGCCACGCCCTGCGCGACCGGCTGCTGGCCCTCGACTTCCGTATCTTCGAGGCCGTGGCGGCCCGGCACTGGCCGGGCGCCGACCCGCTGCTGCCGAAGCTGAGCCGCAGTGCGAACCACGGCCTGCTGTGGTTCGGCACGGCGGCGGCGCTCGCGGCGACGCGTTCGCCGCGGGCCCGCCGCGCGGCCGTCCGCGGTGTCGCCTCGCTGGCCCTGGCCTCGGCCACGATCAACACCCTCGGCAAGCGCTCGGTGCGCCGCCCGCGCCCCCTGCTGGACTCGGTACCGAGGGTCCGGCAGCTGAAGCGCCAGCCGATCACCACCTCGTTCCCGTCGGGGCACTCGGCGTCGGCGGCGGCCTTCGCGACCGGTGTCGCCCTTGAGTCCCGTCCCCTGGGCGCGGTGGTGGCCCCGGTGGCCGCCGCGGTGGCCCTCTCCCGTATCTACACGGGCGCGCACTTCCCGAGCGACGTGCTCGTCGGGGCGGCGTTCGGGGTGGGCGCCGCCTTCGCCGTGCGCGGACTGGTGCCGACCCGCGACCAGCTGCCCCCGCCCGGCCGTCCGCGCGCGGACGCGCCCGCGCTGCCCGACGGCGAGGGCCTGGTCATGGTGGTCAACAAGGCGGCGGGCAGCTCGGACCGCGTCCGCGCCCTCGGCGACGCACTGCCGCGCGCCGAGCTCGTGGAGTGCGAACCGGCCGATCTGCGGGCCGAGTTGGAGAAGGCGGCGGCCCGCGCCGAGGTGCTGGGCGTCTGCGGCGGCGACGGCACCGTGAACGCCGCCGCCACGGTGGCCCTGCGCCACCGCCTCCCGCTCGCCGTGCTGCCCGGCGGCACGCTCAACCACTTCGCGCAGGACCTGGGCGTGGAGGACGTACGCGATCTGAGCCAGGCCCTGCAGGAAGGCGACGCCGTACGGGTCGACGTGGGCCTGTTCTCCGCCGACGGCACGGAGGGCTACTTCCTCAACACGTGCAGCCTCGGCGTCTATCCGGAGCTGGTGCGCGAGCGGGACCGCTGGTCGAAGCGGATCGGCGGCTGGCCGGCCGGAGTGGTCGCGACCCTGCGCGTGCTGCGCGCCGACCGGCACCCCCTGAAGGCCGAACTCGGCGGCAAGGAGCACCCGTTGTGGCTCCTGTTCGCCGGAAACGGCACGTACCACCGGATGGGTCCGGTGCCGGCCCGCCGCTACGACCTCGCGGACGGCCGCCTGGACGTCCGGGTCGTGCACGGAGGCCGCTTCCCTGCCGTACGCCTCCTCGCCGCGGCCGTCGCCGGGCCGCTCACCCGCTCCCCCGCGCACGCGGCGGTCCGCGTCGGCGCGCTCCGCGTGGAGGGCGTCGAGCCCGGCACCCTGCTGGCGTACGACGGCGAGGTCACCACCGTGGAGGGCGAGGTGACACTGCGGAAGCTCCCGGAGGCTTTGACGGTGTACCGCCCGCTCCAGCAGCGACGCTGACCACCCGCCACCCGTTTCCCGTCATCCACCATTTCCACCATCCGTCACCCAGTCCATATCTCAAGACACGGGTCTCAACATTCGACATGGCGGCGTACGGTGACACGTATCGCTCGCGGAGCAGCTCCGCAGGCCCGGTACGAGGGTTACGAGGGAATGGGGACGCCATGTCGAAGGAGACCGCCGTCTACACGCACGGCCACCACGAGTCCGTGCTGCGCTCGCACACCTGGCGCACAGCCGTGAACTCGGCGGCCTACCTCCTCCCCTCGCTGAAGCCGCACATGAAGATCCTGGACATCGGCTGCGGGCCCGGGACCATCACCGCCGACCTGGCGGAACTGGTCCCGGACGGGCACGTCACCGCCGTCGACCACGCGCCGGGCATCCTGGACCAGGCCAGGGCCACGGCGGCCGAACGGGGCCTGGGGAACGTCGAGTTCGCGGTCGCGGACGTGCACGCGCTGGAGTATCCGGACGACACCTTCTGCGTCGTCCACGCGCACCAGGTGCTGCAGCACGTGGGCGACCCGGTGCAGGCGCTGCGCGAGATGTACCGGGTCACGAAACCGGGCGGATTCGTGGCCGTCCGGGACTCGGACTACGCGGCGATGACCTGGTACCCGCTGTCACAGGGCATGGACGACTGGCTGGACCTCTACCGGCGCGTGGCCCGCGCGAACGGCGGCGAGCCGGACGCCGGGCGGCGGCTGAGATCCTGGGCGCTGACGGTCGGCTTCACCGACATCACCAGCTCGTCGAGCACCTGGTGCTACGCCACCGCCGAGGAGCGCGCCTGGTGGAGCGGCCTGTGGGCGGACCGTACGGTCGCCTCCGCGTACGCGGACCGCGCCACGGAGGGCGGCCACGCGACGGCGGAGCAGCTGAACGCGGTCTCGGAGGCATGGCGGGACTGGGGCCGGCAGGAGGACGCCTGGTTCTCCGTCCTGCACGGAGAAATTCTCTGCCGGAAACCGGCCTGATTTCCTTGATCCGGGAAACCCGGCCAGTAGGAGGTAATAAACTATGGTTCCCATCCTGCTGGTACTGCTTCTGGCGCTCATCCTTTTCGGCGCCGGCTTCGCGGTGAAAATTCTCTGGTGGATCGCACTGATAGTTATCGTGCTGTGGCTACTGGGATTCCTGGTGCGCGGCACGAGCGCGAGCGGTTCCAGGGGCCGCTGGTATCGCTGGTAGTTCCACCGGTATTTCCGTAACCACCGGTGGTTCTACTCCCTTGGCAGTAGCGGTCCGAGCGGCCCGAGGTCCAGATTCAGGTCCTCGGGCCGCAACCCGTATCGGTCGCGCAGTTCGGCCATACGGTCGTCCAGGAGCATCAGCGTGAGACCGATCCGCTCCTCCTGGTCCTCCGTGAGGTCCCCCGTGTCGAACCGGCGCAGCGCCTGCCGCTCCATCAGCTGCCGCAGCAGCTCGACCACGGTCAGCACCAGTTTGACCAGGTCCTTCTCCACGGTGTCCGGATCGAGGTCCAGCCGATTCCGCGGGGCCTTCCCGGCGGTGTCGCCGCTCAAGTCACTCAAGTCGCTCACTCCAACTCCCCCCAGGGCGAGGGGACTTGTTCGTTGACCGAGCTGATGAGCGCGTTCAGGTCGATGCGTACGAGATCGACGTCCGCGATCCGCAGCGTGAGGTCGCCGCTGATGACGACCCCGCCCGCGAGCAGCCGGTCGAGCAGGTCGACGAGAGCTATCTCCCGGCGTTCCACGACGGTCACGAGTCCTCCCCGCTGAACGAGTAGGCCGCCCACGGCCCGGTGAGTTCGACACGCAGTCCGGGAGAGTCGTCCTTCGTACGGTCCACCAGTTCCACGAACGCCTCGGATTCCGAACGCGGCACCAGATAGGCGGCGTTGAGCACGTTCCGGCCGGGCGCCTGGGAGAGTGCCGCGTTCTGCGGCGCGTGGATCCGGGTTTCCTCCGCGTACCCGGAAAGGGTTTCGTGCAGCCTGCGCGAGAATTCCTCGGCCTGTTCCCATTTCTCCTCGTGCGCCCTGCGCTGACCGCGCCGCTGCCGCAGATAGTCGCGCCCCGAAACGGGTTTGACGGGAGAGGGCGCCGGCCGGGAATCCGGATTCCCGGAGGATTCCGTGCTCCCGGAAGTTTCCGGGGATCCCGAGGGTCCAGACGGTTCCGGAGACTCCGGGGACTCCGCGTAGACCTTCACTCCCCATTCGACGCGCCCGTCGAGCCGGTCGAGCGTCCGCAGGAAGGCCTCCTCACGCTGTTCCATCATCGTGCGGACGCCGCTGTCGTCCAGGAACACGGTCGCGAGCCGGAGCGGCAGCGGCGAGGTGACGACGGTGAGCGCGTCGATCACGTTCTGGTGCGCCCGCGCGGTCGCACTGAGCCAGTCCAGGTCCTCCAGATGGGCCCGCAATGGCCCCTCGGCGAAGTCCTCCTCCGGCACATGACCCACCACGGCGACCAGGCCGTGGTGGGTCAACTGCTTGGGCGGGACACCCGCGACGCCCGTCAGCTGGGCCGACAGCGGTGTGCCGAAGGGGCGGCAGACGGCGTAGACGTAGCGCAGACCACTCATCCCTGAGCTTCCTCCTCCGTGGGTTCGCGCTCGCGCACCGGGGCGGCCTCACGACCGCGTTCCAGTTCGGCGACGTGCGCGCGCAGTTCGGCGTTCTCCCGTGAGAGTTCGTTGCGGCGCGCGTTCGAGGACAGCTCCGGGTCGGACTCCCACCAGTCGATGCCCATCTCCTTCGCCTTGTCGACGGAGCACACGATGAGCCTCAGTTTGATGGTGACCAGCTCGATGTCGAGCAGGTTGATGCGGATGTCGCCCGCGATCACGATGCCCTTGTCGAGCACCCGTTCGAGGATGTCGGCGAGGTTGGCACTGCTGCCCTGCTGGCCGTAGGCGTCGGGGAAGCGCTGGGCCGTGGTCATCGGCGGCTCCGGGGCTCGGCGGCCTCGGCCTCCTCTTCGTCCACTTCGTCCTCGGGCACTTCCTCGTCCTCGGCGTACACGTCGTGCTCGTCGTGCTCGTCGTCGTACGCCTCCTCGTCCTCCTCCTCGTACTCGCCCTCCGGAGCCTCCTCGTCCTCGGGGATCTCCTCGTCCTCGTCGAGTTCGTCGGTCTCGTCGGCCGCCTCGGTCTCGTCGGCGGCTTCCGTCTCCTCGCCGTCGTCGAGCTCGTCGGACGCCTCGGTGTCCTCGGCCTCCTCCTCTTCCTCCGCGAGCGCGTCCTCGTGGGTGACGACCACTTCGCCGTCGCGGATCTCGCCGCGCCAGCTGTCGCTCGCCTCGCCCTTGAGCGTGATGAAGCGGGCGAAGTTCTTGAGGTCGAGCCGGACCCTGCGGCCCTGGGCGCGCCAGATGTTGCCGGTCTTCTCGAACAGGCCCTTGGGGTAGTACTCGACGATCAGCAGGACCCGGGTGAGGTTCTCGGCGAGGGAGTGGAAGGAGACGACACCCTTCGTCGTGCCCTTGGCGCCCTCGGACGTCCAGGAGATGCGGTCGTCGGGCACCTGGTCGGTGGTCTTCGCCTTCCAGCTCCGGTTGGACCAGAAGATCTTCATCTGCCAGTCGGAGGTGGTGTCGTCGCCGCGGTTCGCGCTCTTGACGCCCTTCGCGAAGGTGCTGAAGTCCTGGAACTGGGTCCACTGGTCGTAGGCCGTACGCAGCGGCACGCCGACGTCGACGTACTCGAGGATGACCGTGGGCTTCTTGCCCGCGCCGCCCTTGCGCTTGCCCTTGCCGCCGGTCAGGTTCTTGAACGCGCCGACGACGCTGTCCTTGGCCCGGCCCGCGCCGAGTTCCACGGCGGACCTCAGCGGCCCCTTGCCCTCGGCCAGCTTGCGGCCACCGTCGAGGGCCAGCTTGGCGAAGCCCGGGCTGTTGCCCTCGGCGATGTCGTTGAGCTTGCCCGTCGTCGCACCGAGCTTGTGCCCGACGCCGACCAGCAGCTTCTGCGCCTGGGCGCCCAGATACGCCTGGACCTCCGCCTTGAGCCGGTCGGCCGCCGCGCTCTGGGCGACCGAGGTGACCGGGTTGTCCTTCGCGTGCTTGGTCGCGTGCTTGGTCGCGGATCCGAGGGTGTCAGTCATTGTCTCCGCCTCCCCTCGGCAGCCGGCCCCGCGAGGCGCTGCGCCCGGCGGTCTTCGCCGCGGCCGTCTTCTTCGCGGGAGCCTTCTTCGCGGCCCTGGCCGCCGTCTTCCTGGCCGGGGCCTCCTTGCGGGGGCTCCGCTTCTCGGCGGCCTTCTTGGCGGGCGCCTTCTTCGCGGCCTTCTTGGCCGGGGCCCTCTTACGCGGCCGTGGCCGTTCCTCGTCCTCGGCGCTCTCGGCGTCTTCGGCGGACTCCCGCTCCGCGACGTCGTCGTCCTCGGAGTCCGAGACGTCCGGGTCGCGTTCGTCGTACTCGTCGGAGTCCTCGTACTCGTACTCGTCCTCGGGCTCGTCCTCCCGGTCGCCGCGCGCCTTGCCGCCGACGCCGGGCACATCCGGAACCACGCCCGAGAGCTGGTCCCGTACCTGTGCGGTGCGTCCGTGCAGCCGGTCGGCGAGACCCTCGATCTGCCGCTCGACGAGAGCTCCGGAGGCGGCCTTGCCCACGCCTCGCAGGTCTTCGCGCAGTTGGTCCCCGATCTCCTTGAACTGCGGGTTGTTCTGCAGCTGCCCGGACACCAGGTCCGCGAGCGCCCGCGGGCTCAGGTGCATCCGTTTGCCGGCCACCATCGTGCCGATCGCGAACGCGAGTTTCATCTTCTTGGTACGCCCGAGGACGTATCCGGCCCCTACAGCGAGGCCCAGTCCCAGTCGATTCATCGTGTCGTCCCGTTGTTGCCTGTTCCGGTGCCCCTGGTCATGGCGATCTCCAGCCTGTCCAGAAGCTCGTCTTCCAGTCGGTCGAACTCCGCGTCGTCGATCTCGCCGGCCTCAAGGCGCTGCTCGAGGCGAGCCAGTTCGGCGCGGACCGCCGCCGGGTCGTAGTACTGGCGCTCTGCCTCCGCCACTACCTGTTGCATGGCCCAGAGGCTGCCGCGAACGGGGGCGAACGGCAGCATCAGGACCTCTCCGATCAGCCCCATGTCCTCGGCTCCTCTGTCTCGGCTCTCTGGGCTCTCAGTGGTGTGTCTCGGCGGGCTCGGACGGCCCGGGTTCGACGAAGCTGTAGGGCGGCAGCGGCCCATGGAGCCGCACCTCCAGATGCGGTTGCGCCTTGCGGACCTCTTCGACCGCGGCGATGAAGTCCTCGGCCGACGCGCGCTCCACGAGGAACGACAGGTTGGCCAGCCACCCGGTGGACTCCGGTCCGACGCTCACCGCGGCGGCAACCGGTTCCAGGGCGCGCTGAAGTTCGGCGGCGTCCTCCACCTCGCGGTGCTGCACGGCGGCGACCACCACCTCGCCGAGCCGCAGCTTGTCGTCGTAACTTCCGCCGCCCGCCTGCCGGTTGGCCTCGGTGAGCGACCGGACCTCCGGGTTCTCGGACATCACCCGGTGCAGTACGGCCTCTTCGTCGTGGGTGGCCTTGACGTTGTACTCGACCTTGCCCGACAGCGCCTCCAGGCGCTCCTTGAAGTGGTCGGCGCGCTCGGCGAGCACGCTGGCCACGGCCTCGTCGTCCGGTGAGACGCTGCCGAACCGCATGGGCAGCACCGAGGCGGCCGCGCCGGTCTCGGCCAGCACGTTCTGGTGGGCGAGCAGGTCCCTGCGCTTGGGCCGCAGCCCTTCGGGCGCGTCGCTGACGACCGCGGCGAGGTCGCCCTCCTTGATGATGCGCACCTGCCGGGCCGGCTCGCCGACGCCTTCCATGCCGTCGGGGAGCGAGGGATGCGATCCGGTCGTGATGCCGTAGACGTACGTACTCACTCCTGCTCCTCCTTCCGGCGTGCCGCGGTGGACTTGCGGGCGCGCGGCCTGGACTCGGCCTGGCCGTCCTCGCGGGCCTCCTTGAAGGCACCGGAGATCGTCTCGGCGGCGCCGGACAGCGCCCCCTTCGACTTGCCTCGCGCGCCGGACTCGGTGATCTCGCCGACCAGGTCGGGGAGTCCGGGGCTGCTCTTGGATCCGGCCTCCAGGTCGAGCCGGTTGCACGCCTCCGCGAAGCGCAGATACGTGTCGACGCTGGCGATGACGACACGCACGTCGATCTTCAGGATCTCGATACCGATGACGGAGACCCGGATGAAGGCGTCGATGACGATCCCTCGGTCCAGGACGAGTTCCAGGACGTCGTAGAGGCCGCTGCTGCCGCCTCCACCGCCACTCTGTTGTGCCGGGACAACGGTCATGCCGACCGCGCCTCCTTGTCTGTTGTCGGGTGTGTGAGCGAAGCGGGAGAAAGGGGCCGTGGCCTACCGGCCGCCGGGCCTGTTGGAGTCGGACCTCCCGCGTTCGTAACGGCGGACACGCCGATAGCCGGTGAGCTCGCCCTGGAGGTCGCAGGTCGCCTCGTAACTGGCGAGCAGGCTCATCGTGTCGGGGACCCTGAGCAGTTCCAGGACCTCGATCTGCAACGTCCAGCCGTCCTCGGTGCGTTCGAAGGACGAGACGGACTCGGCCACCATTCCGGTCAGCTCCGAGAGCTGGGCGCGCGCGTTGCGCAGCACCTCCATGGGGCTCGGTACGTCCTCGTCCGCCGTGTTTGTCGCCTTGCTCTTGGATGAGTTCGATGAACTCTGTGAACCTGATGTGTTGGATGTGTTCGACATGGCCACCTCGGACTCCGAGTGGCCAGGCGGACGTTGGCCAAACCTCCAACGGTACGTTCCTCGGCCGGTTGTTCGTCCCCGGCCGGTACGGACCTCAGCCGCGCAGCGCGTTCAGCCGGCGCCGGGCCGGACCGAGCGCGCGCCCTCTGCGCAGCAGCCCCTCCCAGGGATTGGTGCGGGCCTGCTCGACGGCGTCGGCGACGGTCCAGCGGCGCGGGCCGAGTCCGGGGTCGTCGAGTTGTTCCCAGGTGAGGGGTGTCGCGACCGGGGCGCCCGGCTTGGCGCGGACGCTGAAGGGGGCGACCGAGGTCTGGGCGTAGGCGTTGCGCTGGATGTCCAGGTAGAGGCGGTCGCCGCGGTCCTTCTTGCGGGCGGCGGTGGTGAGCCGCTCGGGGTGTGCCTCGGTGAGGGTGTCGGCGACTGCCTTGGCGAACTCGCGTACCTCGTCGAAGTCGTGCCGTCCGTCGAGCGGTACGACGACGTGCAGTCCGCGGGACCCGGTGGTCATCAGGGCGGACGGCAGCCGGATTTCGTCGAGCAGTTCGCCGACCAGCCGGGCCGCCTCGCGCACCGGCTCGAAGTCGTCGCCGGAGGGGTCCAGGTCGAAGACCAGCCGGTCGGGACGGTCGACCCGGCCGTCCGGCGAGATCCGCGACAGCCATCGGTGCAGGGTCAGACAGGCCTTGTCCGCGAGGTAGACCAGGGTCGCGGTGTCGTCGCACACGGGGTGGACGACCGTGCCGCCCTCCTTGGCCACCTCGACCCGCCTGATCCACTCCGGGTCGTGGTCCTGGACGTTCTTCTGCATGAACCGGGGCCCACCGAGCCCGTCCGGGTACCGCTCCAGCATCAGCGGCCGTCCCCGCAGGTGCGGCAGCATGTACGGGGCGACCTCCCGGTAGTACGCGACCAGGTCGGCCTTCGTGTACTCCTTCGCCGACCCGTCGCCGGGGAACAGCACCTTGTCGGGCCGGTGGACCTCGACGGTCCGCCGCCCGGCCCGTACGGACCATGTGCCGGCCATGGTCACTCCTTCCGGACGTCCGTGTCCGTGTCCCCGAGTCCCACGTCCCGAGTCCCGTACGTACCGGGCGGCGGCACGGGCTATCGCACGATGGCGTTCTCCACCAGCAGCTTCGCCGAGGCCGCGATCGACTCGGCGTCGATGCCGGCGTCGTGCAGCTGCTCCTCGGGCGAGGCCGAGCCGGGCATGGTGCGCACCGCGAGCCGGACCAGCCGGGGCACGGGGCGCCCGTCGAGGAAGGCGTCGAGGACCGCGTCGCCGAGGCCGCCCTCCTCGTGGTGGTCCTCCACGGTGAGCAGGCAGCCGGTGCGCTCGGCGGCCTCGCGCAGGGCCCGGCGGTCGACGGGCTTGACCGAGTACAGGTCGATGACCTGCACGGAGATACCGTCGGCGGCCAGCACGTCCGCGGCCTTCAGCGCCTCGTGCACGGTCACTCCGGCGGCGACGACGGTGAGCCGGTCCTGCGGGGAGGCCCGCAGCACCTTGCTGCCCCCGACCGGGAACTCCTCGTTGGGGCCGTACAGGACCGGCATCTCACCGCGCGAGGTGCGCAGATAGCGGACGCCCTCGCAGCCCGCCATCTCGGCGACGAGCTTGGCGGTCTGGTTGCCGTCGCACGGATAGAGCACGGTCGAGCCGTGCACCGCCCGGAACATCGCCAGGTCCTCGAGACCCATCTGCGAGGGCCCGTCCTGCCCGATCGCGACGCCCGCGTGGGAGCCGACGAGGTTGATGCCCGCCCCACTCACGGACGCCATCCGGACGAAGTCGTGGGCGCGCGTGAGGAAGGCGGCGAAGGTCGACACGTACGGCACCCAGCCGCGCGCGGCGAGCCCCACGGCCGCCGCGACCAGCTGCTGTTCGGCGATGTAGCACTCGAAGAACCGGTCGGGGTGCTCCTTCGCGAAGAACTCGGCGCGCGTCGAGTCGCTCACCTCGCCGTCGAGGGCGACGACGTCTCCGCGCGCGGTGCCCAGCGCGGCGAGCGCCTGCCCGTAGGCGTTGCGGGTGGCGACCGCGTCACCCGTCTCGTAGCGCGGCAGTTCCAGGTGCCCGGCGCGTACGGCGTGGAGCATGCGGGCGGCGGGCGGCTGCCGGACCTCGACGCGCAGGTCGCGCACCCCGCCGAGTTCCGCGATCGCCTCTTCGGCGTCGGGCAGCGGCTTGCCGTGCAGACCCTCGCGGTCCTGGACGGACGCGACGCCCTTGCCCTTGAGGGTGCGGGCGATGATCGCGGTCGGCTGTCCGACGGTGGCGACCGCCTCGCGGTACGCGCGGTCGATCGCGTCCACGTCATGGCCGTCGACCTCGACGGTGTGCCAGCCGAAGGCCTGGAAGCGGCGGGCGTACGCGTCGAGGTCGTGGCCGTGCCGGGTGGGGCCGCGCTGGCCGAGCCGGTTGACGTCCACGATCGCGGTGAGGTTGTCGAGGTGCTCGTATCCGGCGTGCTCGGCCGCCTCCCAGACGGAGCCCTCGGCCAGCTCGCTGTCGCCGCACAGCACCCACACCCGGTAGCCGACCCGGTCGAGCCGCTTGCCGGACAGCGCGATGCCCACGCCGACGGGCAGACCCTGCCCGAGCGATCCGGTGGCCGTCTCGACCCACGGCAGCCGGCGCGGTGTCGGATGCCCTTCGAGCCGGCTGCCGAGCCTGCGGAACGTCATCAGCTCGGTGTCGTTGATCGCCCCGGCCGCCTTGTACGCGGCGTACATCAGCGGCGAGGCATGTCCCTTGGACAGGATGAAGCGGTCGTTGCCGGGGTGGGCGGGGCGGTCGAAGTCGTAGCGCAGATGGTTGGCGAACAGGACCGCCAGCAGGTCGGCGGCGGACATCGAGGACGTGGGATGCCCGGATCCCGCCGCGTCGGCGGCGCGGACACTGTCCACTCGCAACTGCTGCCCCAGTTCGGTGAGTTGACGGGTTTTCATGACTCTCCTTCGACAGGGCGTACGGGGGCAGGGGCAGGGGCGGCAGGCTTGTTCGGATCCGGGACCGCGTGGTCGTCGGATGTGGGGGCCGGGCGGTTGCCCGGGTCTCGTACGGCGGACGTCTTGGCCGCGGACGCGGCGACAGCGGCTCGCTTCTCCGGGCCGCCCGCCACCCTCGCCAGCTCCGGTGAAGCGGACTCCAGCGGTACCGACCAGGAGCGGACCAGGCCCAACTGGACGCCCTGGCGCGGGAGTACGGCGTCCAGGAGCCAGTCGGCGGCGACCCGGACGCGGTTGCCGGGCATCGCGGCGAGGTGGTAGCCGCGGGTGACGACTCCGGCGAGCGGCCCGGACAGCGGGATGCCGAGCGGGTTGGCGGCGGCCTTCACCCCGCCGAGGTCGACGACGAAGCCCAGGTCGCGGTGGCGGTAGACACGCCGGGTGCCGATGCCGAACGAGGCGGCGACGTTGTGGCCCGCGACCTTGCCGTGCCGCCAGGCGTGCTGCGCGGTCATCGCCGTGTACTCCCCGGGCTTCTCCAGATCGGGCACGGCTGCCGCGTCACCGCAGGCGAACACCTCGGGGTGGCCCGGCACTTGGAGGTACGGGTCGACGAGCAGCCGGCCGCGCTCCATCGGCCGCCCGACCCCTGCCACCAGCGGATCGGGCCGCACGCCCACGCACCACACAAGGGTCCGGGTGTCGACGAACTCCCCGTCGCTCAGCCGCACTCCGGTCGACGTTGCCTCCTCGACGGACGTCCCGGTGCGCACGTCGACACCGCGCTGGCGCAGCACTCGGTCGGCTGTGCTCGACAGCCGTTCGTCGAGTTCGGGCAGCACGCGCGGGGCGATGTCGAGGAGCAGCCACCGCGGCCGGAGCCCCTCCCTGAGCGGCTTCCTGCGCACCAGCTGGTCGGTGAACAGCTGCCCCTGCGCGGCGACTTCGGAACCGGTGTATCCCGCGCCGACCACCACGAAGGTGCAGCGCGCGGAACAGTCCTTGAAGTCGTCCGCGGAGGCGGCGAGTTCGATCTGCCGGGTCACGTGGTCACGCAGGTACAGCGCCTCGGGCAGCCCCCGGAAGCCGTGCGCGTGCTCGGCGACACCGGGCACGGGCAGCAGTTTGTTGACGCTGCCGACGGCCAGGACGAGCCGGTCGTACGACAGGGTGCCTCCGTCGCCCTCGGGGCCGGTGTAGTGCACGGTCCGCGCTTCGAGGTCGATGTCGTCGGCCTCGCCCAGCACCAGCCGCACGCCCGGCAGGGTGCCCGTCAGCGAGACGGTGACGCGGCGCGGCTCCAGGACACCGGCGGCGACCTGGGGCAGCAGGGGAAGGTAGAGAAAGTAGTCCGTGGGGTTCAGCAGGACGATGTCGGCCTTGTTCCGGGTCAGCCGGGAGAGGGTGCGCGCCGTCTGGTACCCGGCGAATCCTGCTCCGACGATCACGACACGAGGTCGGCTCATGGGGCGCCTCCGGCGGAGTCATCCTTCGGGGCCTTCCGCGTCCCCCCGGCCGGGACGCCCAAACGTCGAGGTCCCCGCGCGACGGCGGTACGCGCCGGGCGCCGGGGACACCGGAAACCCGGCGGAACCGATGGGGCTCGTTCGGGCTCGTTCCGACTCGTTCGGGCTCGTTCGTGCTCGGTTCCGGCCGTGCGGATCCGCGGACGGTGTCTTCCCCCGATTGTCCTGGGCGCGGCCCGTCACCGCATCCCACGCGACGGAGGCGCACCGGTTCGGTACGCTTCCGTGGGTTCACCGGGCCGGGTGATGCGGCCCTTCGGGATCCGTCGCGCCCGCTACCGGGGGCGTGCCCGCACCGGAGGGTCCGGGCGCCGCGCTGACGCCGCCGGGGGCGACGGGCGGAATCGGCGGGGCGGAGGGCCCGGCGAGCCCGCCGGGCGGCGTGCCGGGAGCCGTGCTCGCGGCGACCCGCGCACTCTGCTCCTCGGCGGCCTGCGCCGCGGCGGTCCGTCCTGCTTCGGTCCGTCCCTCGGCGGCGGTGCTTCCCTCGGCGGCCTGCGTCGGTGCGGGCCGGGGTGCCGTCGGCCTCGCCGCGTTGCGCAGGGCGTAGGCCCCGGCTCCGAGCAGGACGGCGGTGATCAGCGCGGCCACCCAGTCGGGCAGCCCGAGCGCGAGGACGAGGCCGACGGTCAGCGCGAGGGCCGCGCCCGCGTACAGGGCGACGGCGCCGGAGGCTGCGTACAGCGAGGCCGTACGGCGCTGCTTGAGGGTCTGCTCCCGCAGTTCCTCGCGTACGGCGTCGCGGGCCACCTGGGCCAGTTCGTCGACCAGGTGTTTGTCCAGATGTTCCATGTGTTCGATGCGGTCCATGGCGGCCGGGTACCCGCGCCCCTTCGCCCGTAACGCCGGGCGCCTCCGGGCCCGTTCGCCCGGCAGGACCCCGGCCACCCCGGCCCGCGACCCGGGATCCGTACGAAACGATCTCGTTCCCGGCCGGCCCCAACTAGGCTCGTCCGCATGGACATTCTGGGAGCCACGCTGCGCATCTGCGTCGACGACCTGGAGACTGCGGTCCCCTTCTACGAGAAGCTGGCGGGCGCTCCGGCGCTCCGCTTCGAGCGCGGCGGGGTCTCCGTCGCCGCCGTCGGCTGCTTCTTGTTGATGAGCGGACCGGAGTCGGAGTTGGAGGTGCTCCGCAAGGTCTCGGCGACCATCGCCGTGACGGACGTCGACGAAGCCCACCGGGTGCTCACCGACTCGGGTGCCCACGTCGTTGCGGGCCCGGTGGCGACACCGGGCGGCCGCAACCTGATCGCGATGCACCCGGACGGCTACATCTACGAGTACGCGGACCGCCGCGCGGCCGAGTAGGCCGCCCGCGCCCACGCCCGAGTCACCCCGCGCCGTCGGTGCCGGGCGGCCGCATCCGGAAGTCGTAGCGCTCCGGCAGCGGTTCGTCGGCGATGCGGGACCAGGCCAGGCCGATCGCCTCGGCGCCCTCACGCAGGTCGGCCACCTCGAAGCCCGCGTCGAAGACGGCGCGTGCCGCGTCCCTGTCGCCCTCGGCGAGCAGCAACTCCGCCTCGATCAGCCGGAACCGGCCGCGTTCGCGGGTCGCCGGGCGCAGCCGCTCCCAGACGGAGCGCGCGTCCGCCGTCCGCCGTACCGCGAGGAGCGCGGCGATGGCCTCCCGCCCGAGCGCGGCCGTGGCGGCCGTCCAGGCCTCCCCGTCGTCGCGCCGCTCCCGGCACAGGTCGTCGAAGGCCTCCGCGTACCGGTCGGCGGCCCGTTCGCGGTTGCCCGCGTCCTGGTCGGCGACGGCGAGGCAGCGCAGCAACGGCCAGAGGGACGGGGCGAGTTCCAGGGCCCGCTCCCAGCTGCGTACGGCCTGTGCCCGGTCGTCGGCGTGCCACTGGGCGACGCCCAGGTGGTACTCGGTGAGCGGCTTCGCGGGTGCCGTCTCCAGCATGTCCCGCCAGTGCCGGGCGACGAGCGTCTCCCCGGGCGGTCCCACCCGGCGCGGCTCTGGGAAGGCCCCGGACCGGAGCAGCTCCGCCCAGGGCATCTGCGCGTCCCCGAGCGTGTCCTCCTCGAAGGGCGTGCCGGGCAACTTGAGGTCGCCGCGCAGGACTTCGAGGGCGCCCCAGCCGGATCCGACGGCCAGCACCTCACCGGGTTCGGTGTCGGCGGAGGCCCGCCAGTTCTCGTACGCCGTCTCGAACTCCCCGCGTGGCAGGGCCTGTTGGAGCCGTTCCTCGACTCCGGAGCGGGCCGCGGCCCAGTCGGTGCCGTGCACGGTCTCCGCGTCGGCGGTCAGCGGTCCGTACGCCTCCAGCCACGCCACCTCGCTCTCGGCGTCGAGGCGGAGGTGCTCCAACTGGGTGCGGGCGAGGCCTGCCTGGATCTCGCAGTAGCCGCCGGTGCCGGGCTCGGTGAGCCACTCCTGCCAGCGCCGGCCGCCGGTGCCCGACCCCCACACGAAGAGCTTGCGCCCGCGGAGCACGTCGGTGGACGTCTGCACGAGTCCCTGTCCCGTCTCGTCCAGGGCGGCGATCCAGCGCCGCTGTCCGTCGGGCACCTCGTAGAAGTAGTCGGCCGGGTACTCGCCTCGCAGCGGGTACGTCCGGTCGGCGCCCTCGCACTCCGGAACCGGCACTCGGCGCAGCCGCCGCTCGTAGCCGAAGTGCCAGGCCTCCTCGGCGGGCGCGAGCACCCTGCGCTCCTCGGGGACGGCGGTGTTGGACCACCAGTACAGCGGCGCGGCCTTCTCGTGGGGATTGCGGACGCGTACGCCGACGTACAGGAAGTCGGAGCCCTCGGGCAGCCACAGGTCCACCTGGAACGGCAGGTCGCGCAGCCGTTCCCACTCCCACAGGCGCAGCATCTCGCCGCCGTCGGGCGCGGTGACGCGGGCCGCGTGCAGGGGTGCGCAGGCGAGGGTCGAGTGGCCGGTGGCGCCGATGTTCCATTCGATGCCGCCGGAGAACCAGGCGCCGTTGAGCGCGAAGTCGGCGGGCTGCAACACCGGGTTTCGGTAGAGGAGTTCACGGTCGGACGGCTTGTGGAAGAGGGACACGACACGGCCGCCGTAGCCGGGCAGCACGGTCGCGCTCAGCCGGTCGTTCTCGATGACGAGCGCGTCGACCTCGCGGGGCGCCCGCGTTCTGCCGTATCCGTCGCGGACGCGTTCGGGCAGGAGGCTGCGCAGCGGCTCGTAGCCGATCTGGCGGGCCATGTCGCGGGGCAGGCCCTCGCGTTCCCGCTCGTCCACGTGGTGCGTCTCGTCGAGCGGACGCAACGGAGGGAGTGGGTTGCTGGGGCCCAACTCCGCGGCCGGCAGCGTCAGTACGTCACGTCGGATGGTCGTCACGTCGACCATGGAACAGCGTGGACGGCGAGCCGACCAGGGGCACTCCCGGTCAGGATTGCGCAAAGGCCGCGACGACGATGTCGGCGAGCAGGGCTCCGGCGGTTCCGTCGGGGTCCAGGTCGGGGTCGTAGATGGTGACGTTGAAGCCGACGCAGTGCGGGGAGTTCACCAACGGCCGCAGCAGCGCGGTGAGTTCGTCGGGCAGCAGTCCGCCGGGGTCGGGACTGTCGACGGCGGGCATCACGGACGGGTCGAGCACGTCGGCGTCGAGGTGCACCCAGAAGCCGTCCAGTTCCGGCACGTCGAAGGCCTGGGCGGTGGCCCGGGCCAGGGCGTCGGCGCCCCACTCGCGCACATCGCCGACGGTCACCGTCGGGATCTTCAGCGCGGCGAGTTCGGCCCGGTCCTCCTCGAACTCGTCCCGGATGCCGAAGAACCGCACGTCCTCGTCCCGCAGATAGGGCTTCAGCCCCTCCAGGTCCGTCAGGTCGTCCTGCCCGCGCCCCGTCGCCAGGGCCACCCCCTCGCCGCCCGCCGCGCCGACGCTCTCGGAGTTGCCCGGGTGCCGGAAGTCGTGGGAGGCGTCGACCGCCACGAGCCCGTACCGGCCGATCCGCCGCAGCGCGAGCGAGGCGCCGAGCTGGATGGAGCAGTCGCCGCCGAGGACGACGGGCAGCTCCCCGGCCCGTACGTGCCCTTCGATGCGGTCGGCGAGCGTACGGGTGTAGGTGGCGATCGCCGCGGCGTTGAAGACGCCGTCGCCCTCCTGCCAGTCGCCCCGGTCGTAGCGCGGCGGTACGACCACCCCGCCCTCCAGGGCGTGCAGCCGCTGCACGATCCGCTGCTCGCGCAGGGCTCCGGCGAGCTTGTAACAGCCGGGGACGGTGCCCGGAGCCGGTGGCCGAAGGCCGAGGTTCGACGGGGCGTCCAGGACGACGAGATTCCGCATAGGACTCATGTTCGAATCATATCGGCGGTGATGGCCCATCGTTCGTGGTCGCGCCAGGCCCCGTCGATGAAGAGGAAGTCCGGCGAGAAGCCCTCGAGACGGAAGCCGCAGCGGCGGGCCAGCGCGATCGAGGCGGCGTTGTCCGGCTGGACGTTGATCTCCAGCCGGTGCAGTCCGAGCCCGCCGAACGCGTACCGCACCACCAGGTCGAGCCCCTCCCCCATCAGCCCGCGTCCGGCCGCGTGCGCGAAGGCCCCGTAGCCGAGCGCCCCGCACTGGAAGGCGCCCTCGACGATGTTGTTGATGTTGATGAACCCGGCGATCCCTCCGCCGTCCCTCTCACAGACCAGGAACCCGGCCTTCGTCGGGTCCTCGATGAGCCGTCCCGCGTACGAGGCGTAGGCGGTCGCGTTGGCCGGCGGGAACAGCCAGGGCTGGTGCAGCGCCTTGCTCTCGCGCGCCCGGGCGACGAACTCGGCGCCGTCCTCGTGGGTGTAGTGACGTATGCCCACACGGGAGCCTTCGGCGAGGTATTCGGTAACGCCATGCATCCCGCAACGGTACGCGGCCGGTCAGCTTCGGCGCTTCATGAAATACGCCCCGCACAGCGCGCCGATCACCGTCGTGCCCAGCAGTGCCATCCACAGGGGCATGGTGACCTCGGGGATCAGCAGGCGGATCTTGGTGGCTCGGGTGTTCTCGAAGATGAAGATCAGCGCGAGCACGGCCAGCGCGATGACGGACACCCGCCCGGGCGTCATCAGGTTCCCGCCGCCTGCCTTGCCGCCGCCACCGCTGCTCTCCGAGGTCTTCGGGCTCATGCGCCCAGGATGGGCGGGGAGCGGGGGTCACGCACGGTGAGAGGTTCCTCCGGGTGAGGCGGGGGGGCCACAGGGGTGACTCGACCGCCGGACCGTCATGGCCCTCACGGCCGTCACCGGCGTCTCCAGCATCACGACACGGCCCTCACCGGCGTCAGGCCACGTCAGGCCAGCGCGGGCACGTCCAGTGTCAGCGTCCCGGCCTCGGCGTCCAGCTCCGCCGGCACCCCGAACGGGACCGTCAGCGCCCCCTCGCAGTGCCCGAAGCCGAACTCCTCGGCGATCGGCACCCCGAGCCCGCCGAGCCGGTCGAGGACGAGGTCCCTGATCCGGTGGTACGGGTCGCACCGCTCCCAGGAGCCGAGCAGGATCCCGGTGACGCCGTCGAGCCAGCCTGCGCGCAGGAGTTGGGTGAGATAGCGGTCCAGGCGGTAGGTCTCCTCGTTCACGTCCTCCAGGCAGAGGAGGCCGCCGCGCGCCGAGGGCCGGGCGTGGGGTGTGCCGAGGTCGGCGGCGAGCAGGCTGAGGCAGCCGCCGAGGAGGACGCCCCTGGCCCGCCCCGGCACCAGCGCCCCTCCGGACGAGGTGAGGGTCCGCACCGACTCCGGTTCGAAGAGCGTCGCCCGCAGATGCTCCTGGGCACGGGCGTTCTTGATGAAGTCGATGCCCGCGGCCATCGGTCCGTGCAGTGTCACGAGCCCCAGCCGGGTCGCGAAGGCCTCGTGCAGGGCCGTGATGTCGCTGAAGCCCAGGAACACCTTGGGGCCCGCGGCCAGCAGTGCGTCCCAGTCGAGCAGCTCGGTCATGCGCTGCACGCCGTAGCCGCCGCGGGCGCACAGCACGGCGTCCACGCTCGGGTCGCACCAGGCGGCCTGGAGGTCGGCGGCCCGGTCGGCGTCGGTGCCCGCCAGGTAGTCGAACGTGCCGTGCCGGTCGAGGACATGGGGTGCCACGACCGGTTCCAGGTCCCAGCCGCGCAGGATGTCGAGGCCCGCCTGCAGCCGCTCCTCGGGCACGGGACCGCTCGGCGCGACGACGGCGACTCGGGCTCCGGGAGCCAGCCGCCGAGGTCGCACAAGTGCCTTCACTTGGCGAGCTCCAGGGTCGGGACGCCGGGCGGGTTCAGGCCGAACACCTGGGCGTACAGGGAGAGTTCGGACTCCAGGGCGCGCACCATCGTGTCGGCCCGCCGGAAGCCGTGGCCCTCGCCCTCGAAGGCGATGTAGGCGTGCGGCAGCGGCCGTGCCCGTTCCTCCATCCTGGCCAGGAACCGCTCGCACTGCGCGGGCGGGCAGATGACGTCGTCGAGGCCCTGGAGGAGCAGGAAGGGCACGGTGACGCGGTCGGCGTGCTCGGTGGGCGAGCGCTCGGCGTACCGGCCGGGTACCTCGGCGAGCGGTCCGACCAGGGTCTCCAGGTACTGGGACTCGAAGTCGTGGGTCTCGCCCGTGCCCCAGCCCGCCAGGTCGAGGATGGGGTAGATGATCGTCCCGCAGGCGTACACGTCGGTGCTCACCAGGGACGCGGCCGTCGTCCAGCCGCCCGCGCTGCCGCCGCGGACGGCGAGCCGGTCGCGGTCGGCGGTGCCCTCCTCGGCGAGGGCGAGCGCGACGGCGGCGCAGTCCTCGACGTCCACGACACCCCACTGCTCGCGCAGCCGGTTGCGGTACTCCCGGCCGTACCCGGTGGATCCGCCGTAGTTGACCTCGGCGACCCCGATGCCGCGCGAGGTGAAGTACGCGATCTGCAGGTCGAGGACGAGCGGGGCGCGGCCGGTGGGGCCGCCGTGCGCCCAGACGACGTACGGCGGGAGTTCGTCGCCGGGGGCGACGTGGCCGGGGTGGTGCGGTGGGTAGATGTGCGCGTGGATCTCGCGCCCGGCGGGCCCGCTGAAGGTGCGGATCTGGGGTTCCGGGTAGTAGGCGGGGTCGACCGGGTCGTCGTGCGGGGCGCCGATGACCCGTGCCCGGCCGGTGCGGGCGTCCAGTTCGACGACCTCGTAGGCGCTGCGCGGGCTGGCCGCGACGGCGGCGATCCGGCTGCCGTCGGCGGCGAGCGTGGCCGCGTACTCGGTCCAGGGTCCGGCCGCGTCGACGACCTCGCCGGTCTCCGGGTCGAGGATGCCGAGCGCGGTGGCGCCCCGGCCGTGCACGACGGCGATGAGTCCGCTGTCCAGCGGCGCGAACCAGCGTCGCCCGACCGTCCACAGCGGCCCGGCGAACTCCTCCTCGCGCGTGCAGATCGCCTCGCCGTCGCGGTAGAGGTTCCACCAGCCGGAGCGGTCGCTCGCGTACAGCAGGGTGCCGTCGGCGCACCAGTCGGCCTGGGCGATCGACTCGTCCGGGCCTCCGGCGGCCTTCCGGGTCCCCCGCAGCGTGCCGTCGGGGCCGACGTCGGCCACCATCAGCTCGGTCCCGTCCCAGGGCATCCGCGGGTGGTCCCAGCCCAGCCAGACCGCGCGCCGCCCGTCGGGCGAGATGCGCGGCCCGGTGACGAACCGGTGCTGCCCGTCGGTGAGTTCACGTACCGCGTCCCTGTTCCGCGCGGCCGACCCGTCCAGCGGCACCGCGGCGACGACCCGGCGCACGTCGGTCGGTCCGTCGCCGGTGAACTCCTCCAGTACGCACCAGACTTCGCCGAGTTCGAGATGCATCTGCGCGTCCACCCACCGCAGTCCGCCGCCCACCGGCGACACGGGGGTCAGGGGGCGCGGCTCCTTGTCGGGGCCGGCGGGCTCGTACGCGTACAGCCGCTGGTCGGCGAAGTTGACGAACACCACCAGCGGGCCGTCGTTGCCGACCGCCCCGGCCCAGGGGTGCCCGCCGTACTCCATGACACGGCTGCGCACGTTCCACGGGGCGGGCAGGACCGATTCCTCGGTGCCGTCGACGCGGCGGCGCACCAGGGTGCGGCGGCCGGCCTCGGTGGGCCGGGGTTCGGTCCACCAGACCTCGTCGCCGACGAAGCCGATGAAGTCGGGGTGTCCGTCGTGCGCGGCGGCGAGCGACGCGTCGATGGGCGAGGGCCAGGAACCGTAGGCCAGGGTCTGCACGATGTCCCCCATTTTTTCCCTAGGCCGTGCGCAGAAAGCGGTCGAGTACCCGGACGCCGAAATGCAGCGCCTCGACGGGCACGCGTTCGTCGACCCCGTGGAAGAGGGCCTGGTAGTCGAAGCCCGGCGGGAGCTTCAGCGGCGCGAATCCGTATCCGGTGATGCCGAGGCGCGAGAACTGCTTGGCGTCCGTGCCGCCCGACATGCAGTACGGCACGACATGCCCCTCGGGCGCGAACTCCTCCACGGCGGCACGCATGTTGGCGTACGTCGTCGAGTCCACCGGTGCCTGCAGGGCCACCTCACGGTGGTGGAACTCCCACTCCACGTCCGGACCGGTGAGATGGTCAAGGGTCGCGCGGAACTCGTCCTCGGTGCCGGGCAGATAGCGTCCGTCCACGTGGGCGACGGCCTCCCCGGGGATGACGTTGACCTTGTAACCGGCGTTCAGCATGGTCGGGTTGGCGCTGTTGCGCACGGTGGACTCGACGAGCGAGGCGGCGGGACCGAGCTTGTGCAGCAGGGCGTCGACATCGTCGAAGTCGGGCTCGATGCCGTACACCGCGGCCATCTCGGTGAGTGCGGCGCGGACCGTCGGGGTGAGCCGTACGGGCCACTCGTGGGCGCCTATCCGCGCGATCGCGGCGGCGAGCCGGGTGACCGAGTTCTCCCGGTTCACCTTGGAGCCGTGACCGGCGCGGCCGCGTGCGGTGAGCTTCAGCCAGCCGGTGCCGCGCTCGCCCGCCGCGACGGGGTACAGCTCGCGGCCGGAGCCGTCGTGGAAGGTGAAGGCGCCGGACTCGCTGATGCCCTCGGTGCACCCCTCGAAGAGCCCCGGGTGCTCGTCGGCGAGGAAGCCCGAGCCGTCCTCGGCGCTCGCCTCCTCGTCCGCGGTGAAGGCGATCACGATGTCGCGCCGGGGGCGCACGCCCGCGCGGGCCCACTGCCGTACGACCGCGAGGATCATCGCGTCCATGTTCTTCATGTCGACCGCGCCCCGGCCCCAGACGACCCCGTCGCGGACCTCCCCGGAGAACGGGTGCACGCTCCAGTCCTCCGCCTGCGCCGGTACGACGTCCAGGTGACCGTGGACGAGCAGCGCGTCGGCGGACGGGTCGGTGCCCTCCAGGCGCGCGACGACGTTCGCCCGCCCCTTCGTGCGCTCCAGGAGCGTCGGCTCCAGGCCCGCCTCGGCGAGCAGCGCGGCCGCGTACTCGGCGGCCGGCCGCTCCTGGCAGTCCCCGCCGCCGCGGTTGGTCGTGTCGATCCGGATGAGATCGGAGGTGAACCGGACGACCTCGTCGAGGGCCTGCCCGTCGACCGCCCCCTCCTTGACCGCCTGCTGCCCGTCGGTCGCGCTCCTGCTGTCAGCCATAGGTCTCCTCCACGGCGGCCGAGACGATCGTGGTGACCGCCTTGAAGGTACGAATCCCCTCGTACATGGTCGGGCTGGTGTACGCGACCTTCCGCTCCCCGATGCGCTCGACGCCCGGGACGACGGTGGCGGCCATCGCGAGGTGCTCGGCGTCGAACTCCAGGGCCACGGTGAACGGGCCGCCGTCCACGGGCTCGTGCCGCACGGCGAGCCGTGTGGCCTCCTTGGCGGCGGCGCGGATGTCCGATGCCGTACGCGCCGGTGTGCGGCACACGGCCGCGTACCGCGAGACATGGTCCTTGACGGCGACCTTCAGCGCCTCGGGGGCGTAGCCGAGCGCGTCCTCGCAGGCCACGTCGTCGCCGGTGACGAGGACGACGGGGACGCCGTACTCGGCGACGACATGCGCGTTGAGCAGGCCCTCGCTGGCGCGTACGTCGTTGATCCAGACGCCGGTGATCGAGTTGGCGAGGTAGGTGTGGGCGAGGACGCCCTCCATGCCCGCTCCCGCGTGGTAGCCGACGAAGGCGATGCCGTCGACGTCACCGTGCTGCACGCCCTCCACCATGGACAGCGATTTGTGCCGCCCGGTGAGCATCTGTGCCCGTTCGTCCAGCTGCTCCAGGAGCAGGTTGCGCATGGTCCAGTGGGCCTCGTTGATGAGGACCTCGTCGGCGCCGCCGTCGAGGAAGCCGAGGACGGCCGCGTTCACGTCCGAGGTGAACATCGACCGGCACCGCTCCCACTGCGGTGTGCCCGGCAGGACGTCGGCCGGCCAGGTCACCCCGGTGGCGCCCTCCATGTCGGCGCTGATGAGGATCTTTGCCATGCTCCAGTTGTATCGCAGTCCGGATGAGCCCCACAGGGGAGGGCGGTCAGCCGGACGAACCGACCGAAACCTTCACTCGGCCGTCGGCGTACTCCTCGTCCACGCTGATCGTGGTGCCGTCGGGTCCCGCGAGGACCGGGACGCCTGGCCGGGACCGGATCGTCGTCTCCACGCCGTTCTGGTGGAAGGTGAGCGGAAGGGTGGGCCGGCGGCCGAAGGGAGCGTCGTACGTCTGGAGGCGGCTCCGGATGACGACCCCGGAGGTGTCCAGGGCGGGCTCGCCGTGTGCGTCGACCGGCAGGATCTGACCGTGGCCGCCGTTCGCCTTGGTCCTGTTGTCCCGGTACTTGGTGTCCCAGTACCAGATCAGCGTGCCGCTCTCGTAGTGCAGCCGCTCCTTGAGTTTGGGCAGTGTGGAGCGCCAACCCAGTTGGAACGGACCGGACTTGAGGTACGTGTCCTCGCCGACGTACTGCCTGTTCTCGACGACGTAGTAGCGCGCGTTGCCGTCGGCGTCCGCGGGGAGCTTCACCAGGAGGGCTTCCTTGCCCTGCGTGGAGGAGTGGACCGACAGCGGGTTCAGGACGACGGTCGAGGAGGTGCCGGCCTGCGCCGTCGCGTGGTCGAGCCAGCCGAGCCGCAGTTTGGCCCAGGCGCCCAAGTCGGCGGGATGGGCGGAGAGTTCGGCCTCGTTCGAGAGCAGTGAGCCGTGTGACATGACCGACCAGAAGCCGGTCGAGTTCTCGCCGCCGGAGGTGTCGTACAGATCGGGCAGACCCAGGTCGTGGCCGTACTCGTGGGCCAGCGTGCCAAGTCCCCTGTTCTCGTTGGTCATCGTGTAGTCGTTGACCCAGACGCCCGAGTCGCCGACCTGACTGCCGCCGTCCCGGTTTCCGTTCGCGGGCCCCAACTTGCCCGCACCGGACTGGAGATAGCTGACGGAGCCGCGGTGGGAGCCGATGGCGTCGGTGCCGTTGACGCCGCCGCCGTTGGCCTGCGACTCCCCCGCGAACATCAGCATCACGCGGTCGAGATAGCCGTCGGGTTCGTTGAAGATCCCGTCCCGGTCGTGGTCGTTGCGGTCCCAGGTGTCGTACGTGGCAAGGTACTTGGCCAGCGAGGCCACGGTCCGGCCCGTCGCGCGCTGGTCCTCGTACCACTTGTCGAGGCCGTCGGTGACGAGCTGCTCGTTGCAGTAGTACGTCGAGATGGCCACGCCGTTCTTCCGGCAGGTGTCGGTGCCGTAGTGCGCCAGGGGGTGGTCGACGCGGGTCCAGTCCTGGACGGTGCCCGTGATCGAGTAGACGCCACTGGACTGGCGCTGGAAGTACGACTTGAGGGTGTCGCCCGCGGTCTCGTCCGCCGTGCCGAAGATCTGCCGCTGGTAGTAGGCGCGGCTGTAGTCCCGGGTCCACACCGTGGCGTTGTCGGTGGCACGGTCGGGCTCGGGGATCCGGTTGTGCGTGTAGTCGCTGAACTCCACCGGCAGCACGAAGATCCGGTCCGCGGTACGGGCCGTCTCCGCGTAAAAGCCCTCGCGGTACTCGATGCGCTGCGAGGAGCCGCGCGTCTCGGGCGTCGCCTGCCCGGCGGCGACCTTGGCGACGGCGAGCGTCTGGGCACGCTGGGTCCGCTCGCCTCTCTTGCTCAGCAGATCGTGGTCGGGGGCCTCGGCGGCGGTCCCTGTCTCCGGGGCGGTGACAACGACCGGGTCGGCAGAGACGGGGTTGGCAGCGACCGCGGCGGAGGCGCCCGAGGCGTGGACGGCCAGGGCGGCGACAGTGGCGACGGCGGCGACCAGGGGTCCGCGGAGGCGCGGGGATCTGCGGAGGAGCGGAGACCTGCGGATGCGCTTGCTCAACGTGCGTCCTTCTCGCGGCTGCCGGGGCGCACTCAGGAGAGCATGGAGGTGCGGATGAGGCGGGTTGCCCGGCAGCGTGTCGCCGCCGAGGTCACTCGGCCGCCCACAACCCCCGTACGTGTCCGAGGTGGCGGGTCATGACGGCCCGTACCGCCTCCTCGTCGCGGGCGATGAGCGCGTCGAGGATGTCCAGGTGCTCGGCGGCGGAGGCCTCCAGGCGGCCCGCCTTCACCAGCGCGTGCAGGCCGTAGAGGCGGGAGCGCTTGCGGAGGTCGCGGACCACCTCGACCAGGTGGTCGTTGCCCGCGAGGGCGAGGAGGCCGAGGTGGAAGCGCATGTCCGCCTCGACGTGGGCGATCAGGTCACCGGTCGCGGCCGCCGTGACGCTCTCCTGGGCGGCCGGGCGCAGTGCCTCCAGGGCGACGGGGTCGGCGGTGGCGGCGAGCGACACGGTGGTGGGGATCTCGATGAGCGAGCGGATGTGTGTGTACTCGTCGAGCTGCTTCTCGGACACGGCGGTGACCCGGAAGCCCTTGTTCGGCACGGTGTCGACCAGGCCCTCCTTGGCGAGGTCGAGCATGGCCTCGCGGACGGGCGTGGCCGAGACACCGAAGCGGGCGGCGAGGCCCGGCGCGGAGTACACCTCGCCCGGACGCAGTTCCCCGGCGATGAGGGCGGCCCGCAGCGCGTCCGCGACTCGCTCGCGGTAGCTGGGCTTCTTGCCGCCCAGCGAGGGCAGGTCGGGGGCGCTGGCGCGCTGGGCGGGCATCGGGGATTTCCTTGTCGTGGTCGTGGGCTTCAGAGGACGAAGCCCGCCGGGAACGGGTCGGTGGGGTCGAGCAGATACTGGGCCGTGCCGGTCACCCAGGCCCGCCCGGTGAAGCTTGGCAGGACGGCCGGGATCCCGGCGACCTCGGTGGTGTCGAGGAGCCGCCCGGTGAAGTGGGTCCCGATGAAGGACTCGTTCAAGAACTCGGTGTTCAGGGGGAGTTCGCCGCGGGCGTGCAGCTGCGCCATGCGCGCGGAGGTGCCCGTACCGCAGGGCGAGCGGTCGAACCAGCCGGGGTGGATGGCCATCGCGTGCCGCGAGTGCCGTGCCGTCGAGCCCGGCGCGGTGAGCTGCACATGATGACAGCCCCGGATGGACGGATCCTCGGGGTGAACGGGTTCCCCCTCGGCGTTGATGGCGTCCATCAGCGAAAGCCCGGCCGCGAGGATGTCGTCCTTGCGGGCCCGGTCGAAGGGCAGCCCGAACTGGTCGAGCGGCAGGATCGCGTAGAAGTTTCCGCCGTACGCCAGGTCGTAGGTCACCGTCCGCCCGTCGGCGAGCTGGATCTTGCGGTCCAGGGCGACGGAGAAGGACGGCACGTTCTTGAGCGTGACCGCCTTGGCCGCCCCGTCCTCCACCGCCACCTCGGCGACGACGAGCCCCGCCGGGGTGTCGAGGCGGATGGTGGTCACCGGCTCGACGACCTCGACCATGCCGGTCTCCACGAGGACGGTCGCGACCCCGATCGTCCCGTGCCCGCACATCGGGAGATAGCCCGACACCTCGATGTAGATGACGCCGTAGTCGCAGTCGGGACGGCTCGGCGGCTGGAGGATCGCGCCGCTCATCGCCGCGTGCCCGCGCGGCTCGTTCATCAGCAACTGCTTGATGTCGTCGCGGTGTTCACGGAAGTACAGCCGCCGCTCGTTCATGGTCGCACCCGGGACCGTACCGATGCCTCCGGTGATCACCCGGGTCGGCATGCCCTCGGTGTGCGAGTCGACGGCGTGCAGGACGAGTTTGCTGCGCATGGGGCTCCCTGGGGGGTGAGGTCTCCTGCGAGGCAGAGATCGAGATCGTGGCCGCGTGCCTTCGGGCGGGCGTCCGGGACTGCGGGACTGCGGCTCAGGCGAGCCCGGCCGCGACGGCCCTCTCGGTGGCCTCGCGCACGGCCTGCTCCTGCTCGGGAAGGAGCGGCACGCGAGGCGCCCGTACCGGACCGCCGTGCCGCCCCACGATGTCCATCGACAACTTGATGGCCTGCACGAACTCGACCTTCGAGTCCCAGCGCAGCAAGGGGTGCAGCTGGCGGTAGAGCTTGCCCGCGGTGTCCAGGTCTCCCGCGACGGCGGCACGGTACAGCGCGACGGACGCGGACGGCAGCGCGTTCGGGTAGCCGGCCACCCAGCCCTTGGCCCCCGCGACCGCCAGTTCCAGCAGTACGTCGTCGGCGCCGATCAACAGGTCGAGTTCCGGGGCGAGTTCGGCGATGCGGTAGGCGCGGCGTACGTCACCGGAGAACTCCTTGACCCCGTGGATGTACCCCTCGCCGTGCAGCTTCGCGAGCAGCTCGGGCACGAGGTCGACCTTGGTGTCGATGGGGTTGTTGTACGCGACGACCGGCACGCCCGCCTTCGCCACCTCCGCGTAGTGGGCGAGGACCGAGCGCTCGTCGGCGCGGTAGGCGTTGGGGGGCAGCAGCATCACGGAGGCGCAGCCCGCGTCGCGTGCCTGCTCGGCCCAGCGGCGGGCCTCGGCGGATCCGTACGCGGCCACGCCCGGCATCACGCGCCGCCCGCCGATCGCTGCCACCGCGGTCTCGACGACCTTGGCCCGCTCCTCGGGGGTGAGCACCTGGTACTCGCCGAGCGAGCCGTTCGGTACGACCCCGTCACAGCCGTTCTCGACGAGCCAGGTGCAGTGCTCCGCGTACTTGTCGAGGTTGACGGAGAGGTCGTCGTTCAGCGGGAGAGCGGTGGCGACGAGGACGCCACGCCAGGGCCGGTTGTCGGTGACGTTGTCGTCGGTCATGAGGGGTCCCATCCGGTTTCGGTAGACGGTTTTCGGTGGAGGGTGACGTGTCATGAGGGTTCGCCGGGCTCGCGAGCCAGCACCCCGAGGGGCACGGGCCGGGCGAACGGCCGTCGGGAGGGTGTCTCCGGACAGCGCGCGAGCCCCGCCACGGCAGGCCCGCACATCCGTCCCTGACACCAGCCCATCCCGGCCCTGGTCAGCAGTTTCACGGTGCGTACGTCCCCGGCGCCGAGCTCGTCGACGGCCTCCCGGATCGCGGAGGCGGGCACCTCCTCGCACCGGCACACGACGGTGTCGTCGGTGACCCGCTCGGTCCAACGGGCGGGCGAGGCACAGACCGTGTCGACGGCGGCGAAGAACTCCCGCAGCCCGGCACGCACTTTGGCGGCCGACGCGTACGAACTCCTGTCGGGCGTACGGGAGTCGAGCCGCGCCGCGATGGACAGTCCGGCGATCCTGCCCTCGGCCGACGCGAGCGCCGCGCCGCCGATCCCCGTGGCCTCACCGGCGGCCCAGACGCCGGGCACATCGGTGCGCTGTTCGTCGTCCACGGCGACGGCGACCCCGTCGAGACGGCAGCCGAGCGCCTCGGCGAGGTCGGTGTGCGGGAGCATGCCGTGGCCGACGGCGAGGGTGTCGCAGGGGATGCGTCGCTCGGTTCCCGGCCGGACCCGTCCGTCACCGTCGAGGGCGGCGACGGTGACGGCTTCGAGCCGGCCGGTGCCGTGTGCGGCGACGACCGTGCTGCGGACCTGGGTTCTGACGCGGTGACGTGCCAACTCGGCCGCGTACCGGGCGCCTTCGGCGAGTTTCGCGGGATGAGCAGCGAGCACGCGGGCCTGCCGGGCGAGGTTCCGTGGGTCGGCGGACTCCACGAGGGCCGCGACCTTCGCCCCGGCCGAGGCGAGCCCGACGGCCACGGGCAGCAGCAACGGCCCGGTCCCGGCCACCACGGCGGTACGCCCCGGCAGCACGAGCCCGCCCTTGAGCATGGCCTGCGCCCCACCCGCGGTGACCACTCCAGGAAGGGTCCAGCCGGGAAACGGGAGCACCATCTCGTACCCACCGGTGGCGAGCAGCACGGCGTCCGCGTGAACGGTGACGGGCTCTTCCTGCTCGGGCCCGAGGAGAGCGTGGACGGTGAAGGAAGCGGGGGCTCTGTCGGTGGTGCCGGACTCCCGCTCCACGAACCACACATGATGATCCGTCAGGTGGGTGACACGGCCCGCCGCGATGTGCGCCGCGAGTCCGTCCCGAAGCCGTTCCCAGGTACGCCACTGGTGGTGCAGGGCCTGAGGGCGGCGGGCCCCGAGCCCCGGCGCGGTCTGGCGATAGAACTGCCCGCCCGCCTGCGGGGCGGAGTCGACCAAGGTGACCCGCACACCGCGAGCCGCGGCGGCGAGGGCAGCCGTGAGCCCGCCGGGACCCGCGCCGATCACCACAAGACGGCGTCGTTCAGTCATGGTGACCGGTCCCTTCCTGCGTTCGGATCACGTCTCCGGCCTCGGCCGGGACCAGACAAGCCCGTTGGTTCACCCGCCCGTTGACGCTCACCAAACAGTCGAAGCACACCCCGATGCCACAGAAGACACCGCGCGGCTCGCCGCTCCCCCGGGTCGTACGCCAGGACGTGATGCCCGCCGACCAGAGTGCGGAGGCGATCGTCTGACCGGGCAGAACAGTGATCTCCCGGCCGTCAAAGATGACGGTGAAGGCGGGCCCGGGCCGGGCGTCGACCAGGTCGAGCGGAGTGCGGGGCGTCACGGGGCCTCCTCGGTCACCGGATCGGGAAAGCGGTCGGGGCGGAACGACGCGAGGTCCAGATCGGGGGCCTTCTCCGCCAGCACCTGGGCAATCAAGTGGCCGGTGCCGGTGGCGAGTCCGATGCCCGCGCCCTCGTGCCCGCAGGCGTGGAAGAGCCCGGGCACGCGCGCGTCCGGCCCGATCGCGGGCAGATGGTCGGGCATGTACGGACGGAACCCGAGGTAGCTGCGCATGGCCCTGACCTCCGCCAGGAAGGGGAACAGCCGGGTCGCCCCCGCCGCGAGCGCCCGGGCGACGGGCAGGGAGAAGGAGCGGTCGAAGCCGACCCGTTCCCGGCTGGCCCCGATCAGCACCGGTCCCGCCGCCGTGCCCTCGACCACCGGGGAGGTCTGCAACGCGGCCGAGTCGCTGGCCACGTCGGCCACGTAGTCCGCGGCGTACACCTTGTGCCGCACCCGGCGGGGCAGCGGCTCGGTGACCAGGACGAAGCCGCGCCGGGGCAGCACGGGCAGGGACACCCCAGCCATTGCGGCCAGCTCCCCGCCCCAGGTCCCGGCGGCGTTGACGACGGCGGGCGCGTGCACATCACCATGAGATGTACGGACTCCACGCACCGCCCCCGCCTCAGTGCGAAGCACCTCCGTGACCGTCCACCCGGTCCGCAGCGAGGCACCGGCCGCACGGGCGAGCCGTACGAGATGGGCGGCGGCCAGTGTCGGCATCACCTGGGCGTCCTGCGGATAGAGGACCCCGCCCGCGAGCCCCTTCGCCAAGTAGGGCTCCAGATCAGGGAGTTCACCGGCGGAGACGGACACGGCCTCGACACCGGCGGAGCGCTGCCCGACGGCAAACCGCTCCAACGCGGCGAGCCCCTCGGGTGCGGACGCCACGACGACCCCGCCCTTGGCCTCGTACTCGACGGCCCCGGCCACTCCGGTCTCGGCGGCAAGATCGACCCACAACCGCCCGGAAAGCAGGGCGAGTTCGAGCTCGGGCCCCGGCTCCTTGTCCGAGACGAGCAGATTCCCCTCACCTGCCCCGGTCGTACCCCCGGCCACCGGCCCCCGGTCCACCAGGACGACACTCAACCCCGCCCGAACCGCGTACAAAGCACTGGCCGCCCCGACCATCCCGGCCCCGACGACCACAACATCGCAGGTCAGCGACTTGGTCACGCCAGTACTATGTCACATACCTCTGGACGGGCCAAGGGTGCGCCAGCTTGGATCCAGCGCGCGCCGCGATGCTCCGATCACCGGCGCCCCTTCAGGTGTGCGGCAACCTGCGCCCCTTTAGGGGCGCGGGGAACTGCGCACCCAGCCCCCACACACCCGCACCTGACACAGAACCCCGACCCGTCAGCCCCGCCCCACCACAACCCACTTCGACGGCAACTCGATCCGCGTACCGTCCGCCGAGTACTCCGTAGTCACGAGCGGCAACTCCCCACTGGCCAGCACAGCGAGCCCCGCGGCCCGCAGATACTCAGGAACAGCGGCATCAGCCACCTCCCCCGGCGCGATCCCATGCCGGAACACGGGCGCCAGCTTGGCCGGCGGCCCACCGGGCCCCTGCGCAAGCCCCCGCAGGATCACCCCCGCCGCCTCCGCGAGCTCGACGAGAAAGGCACGCCCCCGGTCACCCACGAGCGTGGCGAGCCCATCCACCACCAGCTGCCGATCATCCGGCTCGCACTGATGCAGGACACCCCGCATATACACGTTCGCGTCGCCGAGCTCCGCGTGCAGCGTCTCGGCCTCGACCTTCTCGGCCGCGTCGAACAGCCGGTAGGAGGCCTGACCGGCCGGGTCGGCGAGCCGGGCGTGATCGAGGGCGGCAGCCGAGAGGTCGGCACCGATGACATGCGGGTAGCGGTCGGCGAGGAACCGCGTCTGGGTCCCGTTGCCGCACCCGAGGTCCACGAGAGGCAGGCCGGGCGCCGCCAGTTGCGGTTCGAACAGCGCGAGGTGGATCCCCGCCGTGACCGCGGGCTCGGCGTCCCAGAAGACGGCCCCCTGCTCGCCGGGGGCCTCACGCCAGAAGCCCTCCCAGGCCTCTCTGTACCGAGTCGTCACACTCATGCCAGCTCCCCAGGACGCAACGGCGGACCGCCGAAAAGTGACGGGCAGTCCGGTTTATCGCGCCCGGCGCGAAGCGACAAGCAGGCGGCGCACACCTTCACCGCTCATTCGGCAGCCGCACGCCGATGTGCGCCCCTCGTGCCCCTCTCTCCCCAAGAATCGGGTGGCGAGGCATGGCAGACAGGAGCTAGCGACGCGGCAGGGTCAACTCGAACCACACCGTCTTGCCGGAGCTCGTCCGGCTGGTCCCCCACTGCCGCGCCAGCGTGCTGACGACACGCATCCCGCGCCCGAACTCGTCGAGCGTGCGCGCGCTGAGCAGCGTCGGCAGGGTGTGGTCGTCGTCGTCCACCTCGCACAGCAGCGTCTCGCCCCGGACGAGCCGCAGCTCGATGGGCCGGCTGTGGGAGTGCCGTACGGCGTTGGTGACGAGCTCGCTGACCATCAACTCGGTCGAATCCACAAGGGAGTCGAGCCCCCACACATGGAGCTGTTCGCGGACCACGGCTCGTGCCCTGCCGACTTCCTTCCGGTCGTGGCCGATCCGCCACCGGGCGACGTCCTCGGGTTCGATGCCGTTGAGCCGGGCCATCAGGAGCGCCACGTCGTCCTTGCGCCCGCCACGGGTGTTGAGGGCGCGGATGATGGTGTCGCAGGCGTCGTCCATGGAGGCGGCCGGGTGCGCGGCGGACTCGCAGAGCGTGGCGAGTCCGACACCGATGTCCTCACCGCGGACCTCGACCAGGCCGTCGGTGCACATCACGAGCCGGTCGCCGGGTGCCACCCGGACCACTACGGACTCGAAGGGCACGCCGCCGACGCCGATGGGCGCGCCCGTGGGCAGGTCGAGCAGATCGCTGTGGCCGTCCTCGGCGCGAACCAACACCGGTGGAATATGGCCCGCGTTGGCTATCTGCAACTCGCTCTTGATCGGGTCGTACACCGCGTACAGGCAGGTCGCGAGGTAGTGCTCGCCGAGGCGCTGTGCCAAGTCGTCGAGGTTGCGCAGGAGTTGGGCGGGCGGCAGGTCGAGGGCCGCCATGGTCTGTACGGCGGTGCGCAACTGACCCATCATCGCGGCCGAGTTGAGCCCGTGACCCATGACGTCACCGACGACGAGCGCGGTCCGTGACCCGGGCAGTTTGACCGAGTCGAACCAGTCGCCGCCGACCCGTCCCAGCAGCGTGCCCGGCAGATAGCGGGTCGCGATGTCGCAGCCCGCCATGCGCGGCTCGATGTGCGGCAGCATGCTGTCCTGGAGGGTCTCGGCGACGCTCTCCTGGTAGGTGTACATCCGGGCGTTGTCGAGTACGAGCCCTGCGCGGGCGGCGAGTTCGGCGCCGGTGACGCGGTCCATGTCGTTGAACTCGACGCGCTCGGGGTGCCGCAGCAGGATCATGAAGCCGAGGACCACGTTGCGGGCCTTGAGGGGCACGACCAGCATGGAACGGCCCGTGATCAGGGGCCGGATGTCGCGCTTCTCGAACTGCGCGGCGATCATGTGCCCCATCTGCTCGCTGATGCGGGGCACGAGGACGGGGTCGCCGGTGGTCATGCACTGGAAGAACGGGGTGTGGGCCGGGAACGGCATGGCCTCGCCGACCGGCACGACGTCGTCCCAGCGGCCCGGCTCGTCCGTGTGCTCCAGGGCGACCCGGTGCCACATGGTGGTCGTGTCGGGCACGCCCTCGGGGAAGCCCTCACCTGCGACGACCTGTTCGCGGAGGTAGGTGCCGGCCACGTCGGTGAAGCGCGGGACGACGGCCCGGCTGACCTCGACGATGGTGCGGGACAGGTCGAGCGAGGTGCCGATCCGTCCGCTGACCTCGTTCAGGAACTCCAGGCGCTCACGGACGGCGGCGTATTCGAGGTCTTCGCCCTCGTCGGGTGCGTCCTGCGGCAGGGGCGCGCCGGATGCGACCGCCGCGGCGGCCCGTTCCTGGCGTGCCTTGCGCTCGGCGCGCCGGGGCACGCCCCAGTCGGGAGTGACGGGCACCCGGTCGTTCTGGCTGAACTCCAGGACGGGATAACCCAGTTCGAGGACCTGGGCGACGATGCGGGCGCTCTCGCCGACGCTCATGCTGGGCAGGATCTCGGGCAGCCTGCGGGCCAGTTCCTCGGCGCCGGGGAAGTCGGTGTGCAGCGCGAACCCGGGTGCGATGCGCTCCATGGTCAGCCCCGCGCCGGTGTCCTCGTGGCGCAGTCCGGCCGCGTCGGCGGCGAGCACCAGCAGCCGCTCCGGGCCCGGCCCGACCAGCGGATACGCCCACCACAGCACATCGATCCGGTCGCGATCACCGTCGGACGCCGACAACCGCGCGCGCCCGGCCGCCGGATAGGACAGCCGTCCGTCGAGGGACGACTCCAGGTCGGGCCCGAGGCCGTCGTAGGGCGAGTACGCCCCGTAGGGAGCGACCTCGTCGTCATCGGGCAGGGCACCGGACACGGGCAGCAGATCGACTGCGGGCCGTCCGACCGCCTCGTCCTTGACGGCCCCGAACAGCCGCCGGGCGCCCCGGCTCCAGTGCGAGACCAGGCCCTCACGGTCGACGACCACCACGGCCAGCGGAATCCGGCCCGCCGCGACCCCGTTCCCGCCCGCACGGCCGTGAGCTGTGCCCCTCTCGGTGCCACGGTCCATGGCCCAGGCCCTCTCTCCCCACGGTCCGCAAGATCTGTACCGTCACAACCACGGTACGTCCGCGCCTGGTTGCCATGTGTGGCATTGACCTAAATAACTCCGGCGCACACCAGCGCCCCGTGAGGGGCGTGTTTCAAGGGGCGCGGGGAACTGCGCGCCCAGCCCCGACGGACCCGCGCCCAACAACGCCCCCTCACCCCGGTATTCAGTCCTCATGCCCCAACTGAAGATCCCGCTCGGTCCTCCCACCCCCGGCCACCTGCAAAACCGTGGCCACCGGCGGGTATCCGGCGGCGATCACCGTGTACTCCCCCGAGGAAAGATCAACGAACCGGAACGTTCCGTCACCCCCGGTGGTCAACGTGTCCACCACGTTCCCCGCGGCGTCCAGCAGCGTCACCCGCGCATCCTCGACGGGCCGCCCCCCACTGGCCCGCACGGTCCCCCGAAGCACCGCCCCACCGGCAAGCTCGACATCCTGCCGGGTCTCCCGGGCGGCCTGCACGCTCACCGGCAGGGCAGCGGGCCGAAAGGCCGGCGCGCTACCCGCCAGCGTGTACTCCCCCGCCACCAACTCCGTGATGACGTACCCCCCTTCACGCCCACTGCGCGTCGTGGCGACGACCTCACCGTGCACATTGGTGAGCGTGACGGTCGCGTCCCGTACGGGCGTCCCGTCCGCCGTCACCACGCTCCCGGCCAGCCGTCCGGCGCCGCCGAGCACGACGTCCAGCTCGACCGGCCGCTCCCCGACGGTGACACTGACGGCCTGCGGCTGATGCCCGCCGGCCGCGGCGATGAGGACGTACGACCCCGACCCGGGCGTCGACAGCGCGTACCGTCCGTCGTCCCCGCTCGCGCCCCGGCCGATCTGCTGTCCCGCGACGTCGATGAGGGTGAGCGCGGCTCGGGGCACGACGGTGCCGTCGGGATGCTGGACGGTGCCGCAGACGGGCACCCCGGCGGCGTACGACGAACGCGCCTGCGGGACCGAGGAGTTGTAGGACGCGGTGGTCTCGGGGGCGGCAGAGGTGTGGTGGGACACCAGCGGTTTCTCCTTGAGGAAGAAGGCGACGAGCAGGCCCAGGACGAGCACCGGCACGAGGTAGAGGAAGATCCGCGGCATGGCGTCGGCGTAGGCCGCGATGTAGCCGTCGCGGAGCTCGGCGGGCAGTGCGTGGACGAGCTGCGGGGTGATGGACTCGGGGTCGGGCAGGCCGGCCCCGGTGGGCAGCCGTTCGGCGAGGGAGTCGGCGAGCCGGTCGGCGAAGAGCGTGCCGAAGATCGCGGCGCCGACGCTGCCGCCGATCTGCCGGAAGTAGTTGTTGGCACTGGTGGCGGTGCCGAGGTCGTGGGGCTCCACGGAGTTCTGCACGGCGAGGATGAGTACGGGCATGACGAGGCCGATCCCGGCGCCGAGTACGGCCATCCAGATGCTGTAGTGCAGCCGGGGCGTGTCGACCTCCAGCCGCGACAGGAGCCACATGCCGAGGACGGAGAGGAAGCCGCCGAGGATCGGGTAGATCTTGTAGTGGCCGCTGCGGCTGATGAGTTGGCCCGAGACGACCGAGGCGCCGACGATGCCGGCCATCATCGGGAGCATGAGCAGGCCGGACTCGGTGGCGGTGGCGCCGTCGACCATCTGCAGATACGTGGGCAGATAGCTGGCCGCTCCGAAGAGGGCGACCCCGACGATCACGCCCACCAGAGCGGTGACGTTGAAGACGCCGTCGCGGAACAGCCGCAGGGGGATGAGGGGTTCGACGGCGAAGTGCTCGACGACGAGGAACAGGGCCGTCGAGGCGACGGCTCCCGCTCCGAGCCCGAGAATGACGCGCGAGCCCCACGCGTACTCCGTTCCGCCCCAACTGGTCAGCAGGACCAGGCAGGTCGAGGCGGCGGCGAGCAGCAGGGCGCCGAGGACGTCGAGGCGGCGCCGGGCGGTCGGCTTGGGCAGTTTGAGCACGACCGCGACGACGACGAGCGTGACCAGGCCGAAGGGCACGTTGATGTAGAAGCACCAGCGCCAGGAGAGGTGGTCGGTGAAGTAGCCGCCGAGCAGCGGGCCGGCGACCGACGCGAGGCCGAAGGCGGCGCCGATCAGGCCCATGAAACGGCCGCGTTCCCGAGGCGGCACGATGTCCGCGATGATCGCCTGCACGCCGATCATGAGTCCGCCGGCGCCGACGCCCTGGAGCGCGCGGAAGGCGATCAACTGGTCCATGGTGCGCGACCATCCGGCCAGCGCGGAGCCGATCACGAAGACGACGATCGCGAACTGGAAGACGCCCTTGCGGCCGTAGAGATCGCCGAACTTGCCGTAGACGGGCAGTCCTACGGTGGCCGTGAGCAGATACGCGGTGATCGCCCAGGACATCTTGTCCAGGCCGTGCAGCTCCCCGACGATCTTCGGGAGAGCAGTGGCGACGATCATCTGCTCCAGCGCGGCGAGCAGCAGCGCCAGCATCAGCGCGAAGAACACCATCCGCACGCGGGCCGGGCTGAGCTCCTCGAACTTCGGTGGTCCCGGCGGCCCTTGGGGTGTGTCAGGGGCCGGGGCCGAAACGCCGCGTTCGCCCGCCGCCAGAGTCGTCCCGCCCACGTGCTGCTCCCCTCGTCGCGCCTGCGCGGCCCATTTCTCGCATTACGCGACAACTGGGAGCAAGCGCGACGAGTCGCCCGTCAGTGGAGCTCAGCGGGCGTAACCGCCGGTGGGAGCCCTACGGCGTACGACGGAGCCATACCGAAAACCACTCGAAACGGTGAGCGTGAGAATCGCCCGGCCGAGCGCCTCCGCGCGCCCGACCGGGACCGTCCGGGGCCGCCCCGGGGCTGTCCGTGAGGGCTACTTCTCCACCTCGGTGGCGAGCTTCGCCAGCACCTCGTCGTAGATCCGCCCGAGACCCTTGGGCGCGAAGGTCTTCTCGAAGAAGCCGCCGATGCCGCCGGCGCCGTTCCACACCGAGGTCACGACGACGCGGGACTTGCCCTCGCCGGCCGGGGTGACCCGCCAGGTCGTCACCATCGAGGAGTTGCGGTCCTTCTCGACGAGTTCGCCGTCGGTGGGCTCGCTCACCTCGAGCAGGCAGTCGCGGACACGCTTGCTCGTGGCCTGGAGCTTCCAGTGGACGAGGCTGCCCTCTCCGTCACCGCCCTCGCGCACCTCGTACTCGCTGAAGTGCTCGCTCAGGACCTTCGGACGCGTGCCGGTGTAGTCGGCCAGCGCGTCGAACACGTCGTCGGGCTGAGCCGCTACGACTCGCTCAGTGGTGGCCTCGACCTGCGCCATTGCGTTCCTCCAGCACTCGGGATCTCGGGGGTCAGCGCTCAGCCAACCATCAGGCGGTCGAGCCGCCCAAATCGGGGTCCCCTCAGGGCCCTGGAGCCTCGGACGACACGCCCGTCGAATATGAGTTCGCACGATCAAGGGAACATGTGTTCTATTCTGTGTCCAGTGCTACCGAGGAGGCGTCATGCGCTGGGAGAACCTCACAATGGAGTCCGGCGGCAACCTGCCGAAGGACGCCGCGCTGTTCGGCGCGGACGCGGTGACCACACGTACGTTCGACACCCCGGAGTTCCGTGGAATCACGTTCCACGAGATCCGGGCCAAGTCGATCGTGAACCGGGTGCCGGGCGCCTCGCGCATGCCCTTCGAGTGGACGGTCAACCCCTATCGGGGGTGCACGCACGCGTGTGTCTACTGTTTCGCCCGCAAGACCCACAGCTATCTGGACCTCGACACGGGCCTCGGCTTCGACAGCCAGATCGTGGTGAAGGTGAACGCCCCCGACCTGCTGCGACGGCATCTCGGCTCGCGGCGCTGGCTCGGCGATCACATAGCGATGGGCACGAACGTGGACTGCTACCAGCGCGCCGAGGGCCGCTACCAGCTGATGCCCGGCATCATCGCGGCCCTGCGCGACCACGCGAACCCCTTCTCCATCCTCACCAAGGGCACGCTGATCCTGCGTGACCTCGACCTCCTGAAGCAGGCCGCCTCGGTGACCGAGGTCGGGATCTCCGTCTCGGTGGGCTTCACCGACCACGAGCTGTGGCGGACCGTGGAGCCGGGCACGCCCGCCCCGGAGCGCCGCCTCGACGCCGTCCGCACGCTGAGCGAGCACGGCATCGACTGCGGGGTCCTGATGGCCCCGGTGATCCCCTTCCTGGGCGACGACCCGTCCCAGCTGCGCGCGACGGTACGGGCGATCGCGGCCTCCGGCGCCACCTCGGTCACCCCGCTCGTGCTGCATCTGCGGCCGGGGGCGCGCGAGTGGTTCATGAGCTGGCTGGCACACCACCACCCGTATCTGGTGCGCCGTTACGAGCGGCTGTACGCGGAGGGTGCCTACGCCCCGAAGTGGTACCAGCGCCGGATCACCCGTCAGGTCCACGAACTGGCCGAGGAGTACGGGATAGGCCCCACGCGCGCGGGGATGCCGCGCAGGATCCCGGCACCCGCCGAACCGGCCCTCCCGGAGCCGACCCAGCTCACCCTTCTCTAACCGGCACCGCCTCTCTCCGACCGGTACCGCCACCCGCTCCGACCAGCGCTTCTCAGCTGCATCCGGGCGCATCGCGCGGCCCGATCGGGTCAAACTCCTGTCGGAACCGGTTCTTCCGGGCGCCCACCCCGGGACGATACGGCGAAGGCCGTGGCGTGCACGGCCCACACCCTCCGTCCTGGGAGGTCCGATGCTGCACCTCCCCGGGGGACGATCCCCGGCCCCCGGCCCGAGCATCAGGCCAGAATCCCTGCCCGGAACATCGATGCGAGGCGATTCATCGTGAACCGACGCGCAGTTGCTCTGTGCGGTGCCGCTGCCGTGGTGGCCGGACTGATCACCGCGATCCCGGCCGGCGCGAGCGCGGACTCCGCGACCGCACCGCGCACCACTCCCTCCGCCGACCAGGCGAAGCTCACCTGGAAGAAGTGCGGCACCACCTCCTACCCGACGCTCCAGTGCGCGTCACTGAAGGTGCCGCTCGACCACACGGACCCGCACGGCGAGCGCATCACGCTCGCGCTGTCACGGGTCCCGCACACCGCGAAGAAGTCCCAGGGACCGCTCCTGGTGAACCCGGGCGGCCCCGGCGGCAGCGGTCTCACGCTCGCCGGGTTCGTCGCGGCCACACTGCCGAAGGCGGTGGCCTCGCAGTACGACGTCATCGGCTTCGACCCGCGCGGCGTGGGCGCCAGCAAGCCCGCCCCGAACTGCAAACCGGGGCACTTCAAGCCCGTACGCCCCGACTCGCTGCCGAGCACCCCCGCCCTGGAGAAGGCCAACCTCGACCGGGTCAAGGCCTTCGCGAAGGCGTGCGGCACCAAGTACGGCAAGCTCCTGCCGTACCTCGACACCGTGAGCGCGGTCCAGGACATGGACGTGATCCGGCACGCACTCGGCGCCAAGAAGATCAACTACTTCGGGTACTCGTACGGCACCTACCTGGGCGCCGTCTACGCGAGGCTCCACCCGGACCGCGTCCGGCGCATGGTGCTCGACTCCATCGTCGACCCGACCGGTGTCTGGTACGAGGACAACCTCGCGCAGGACCACGCCTTCAACGACCGTCACCGGGCCTTCATGGCCTGGGTCGCCAAGCACAACGCGAAGTACAGGCTCGGCACCGATCCGGAGAAGATCGAGACCAAGTGGTACGCGATGAGGGCGGCCCTGGCGAAGAAGCCCGCGGACAAGACGGTGGGCGCCTCCGAACTGGAGGACACGTTCGTCCCCGGCGGCTACTACAACGGCTACTGGCCGTATCTCGCCGAGGCGTTCGCCGCCTTCGTGAACGACAAGGACGACGACCTGCTGGTCGAGGCGTACGAGAACTTCGGTGCCGTCGACCCCGCGGGCGACAACAGCTACAGCGTCTACACCTCGGTGCAGTGCCGTGACGCGTCCTGGCCGCGCGACTGGGAGAAGTGGCGCGAGGACAACTGGGAGGTGTACGAGAAAGCGCCCTTCATGACCTGGAGCAACGCCTGGTACAACGCGCCGTGCGCGTTCTGGCCGACGGACTCCCTGGAGCCCGTGGACGTCTCCAACGAATCGGTGCCGCCGGTGCTGCTGTTCCAGGCGACGAACGACGCGGCCACCCCGTACGAGGGCGGTGTCATGCTCCATCATCTGCTGGACGGCTCCAGCCTGGTGGTCGAGCAGAGCGGCGGCAACCACGGCATCACACTGAGCGGGAACGCCTGCCTGGACAAGCACCTGGCCACGTATCTGGCCGACGGCAGGGTGCCGCGCAGTGGCGGTGAGGTCGACGCGGTGTGCAAGCCGCTGCCCGACCCCAAGCCGCTGAGCAAGAAGGCCTCGGCCTCGCGCGGCACGACGCTGCACGGGCTGCTCGGGTCCCGGGGCTGAGCCCCGGAAGGTGAGCGGCGGCGCCCGTCGGGGGCGTTGTCAGTGGCGTGGTGCAGGATTGATCCATGGCCGAACTGACGCGCATCTCCGCCCCCGACGGGGTCGCCCCCGCCGCCGCGTACACCCACGTCGTCATGGGCACGGGCCGCTTCGTGGCGGTCTCGGGCCAGCTCGCGCTCGACGAGGACGGCAAGCTCGTCGGGCAGGGCGACCCGGCTGCGCAGGCCCGTCAGGTCTTCGAGAACCTGCGGCGCTGTCTGGCCTCGGCCGGGGCCACCTTCGACGACGTGGTCAAACTGACCTTCTTCGTCACGGACATGGCGTACATGCCGGCCGTCCGCGCGGCCCGGGACGAGCACATATCCCCAGGCCGCCTCCCGGCCGCCTCGGCCGTGCAGGTCGCCGCCCTGGTGAGCCCGGACTTCCTGATGGAGATCGAGGCGTTCGCGCTGCTGCCCCAGTGAGCCGAGGGTGTCACTCGCGTGAGTCACGGGTGCCGCCCGAGTGAGTAGCGTGTGCCACCCCGGCGGCGATCCGCGGGCCCGCCGAAATTCACGGGACCCGTCCTCCACGGCCGCCTAGGGTGCCGCCATGGACGAACGCCTCCACGCCCCCTCTCCCTCTCCCACTCCCACCCTTCGCGTTCGGGAGATGGCCCTGGCGGACTGTCCCCGCGTGGCCGAGATCCGGGTGCGCGGCTGGCAGACGGCGTACCGGGGGATGATGCCGCAGGCGTACCTCGACGGGCTCGACCCGGCGGAGGACGTCGTGCGGCTGCGGGCCCGCTTCGAAGGGGCCGGTGAGGGCGTGATGAGCCTGGTCGCGGAGTGGGACGGCGAAGTCGTCGGCTGGGCGTGCCACGGCCCGTACCGGGAGGGCGAAGTCCGCACCGCGGAAGCCGAGTTGTACGCGATCTACGTGGCCCCCGACCGGCTCGCGCGCGGTGTGGGCCGCGCCCTGCTCCAGGAGTCCGTCGCCCGCTGCACGGCCGCAGGACACGGCCGGATGCTGCTGTGGGTGCTCCGGGAGAACACGAACGCGCGCCGCTTCTACGAGAAGGCCGGCTTCGCGGCGGACGGCGCGGAGGAGCCCTTCGAGGTGGACGGTGTCGAGGTGCCGGAGGTGCGTTACGCCCGTGTGCTGGGCGGCTCCTGAGGCAGGCTCACGCAGAACACCGCGCCGCTCGGCCGGCCGGGCTCGTACCAGGCGTCGCCGCCGTTCGCGCGGGCCAGGCTGCGGGCGATCCACAGTCCGAGGCCGGTGCCCTCGGTGGCCGCCGCCGTGGCGGGGTCGCGGCGGTAGCGCTCGAAGAGGTGCGGGACGAAGGACTCGGGCACACCGGGGCCGTGGTCCGCGACGGACAGTTCGATGTGTCCGTCGGTGGCGCGCGCCGTGATCTCCACGGGCTCCCGGCCGTAGGCGAGGGCGTTCTCCAGGTAGTTGGTGAGGATCTCGGCGAAGCCGACCCGGTCGACGCGGGCCACCAGATGCGCCGGGACGGCGAGGCGCAGATCACGGCCGCGGGCCGCGGACTCGGCGAGCCGTTCCAGGAGGAAGCCCAGCACCGCCACCGCCTCCGGCACGCCCTGCTGCCACGCCCCGTCGATGCGGGCGGCGGTGAGCAGCTTGCGGACGAGCGACTGCAGTCGGTCCGTGCGCTCGGCGATCCGCTCGACCAGTGCCGCCCGCCCCTCGTCCGTCAGATCGGGCGGCGGCTCCTTCAGTACGTGCACCAGGGCGCCCAGGGCGGCGAGCGGGTTGTGCAGTTGGTGCGCGGCCACCGCGGCGACCACGCTCTGGTGTTCGAGGGCGGACTGGAGGACGTGGTCCGCCTGCCGTCGGCGGGTTCCGTCGCGCAGGACGGCCACGTACAGCCGGCGGTCGTCGTGTCGGGCCAGGGTGACTCGCATCTCGACGACCTTGCTGCGGCCGTTCGGCAGGGTCAGTGTGACCTCGGTGGCCTCGCCGTGGACCAGCGGGAAGCCGAACACCGAGCCGATCAATTCGTCCGCGGGGCGTTCCAGCAGTGTGGCCGCGGCCGGGTTGCAGGCCCGTACGCGGCCGTCGGCGTCCACCGCGACGATGCCGTCCGGGGCTGCCAGCGCCATGGCCTCGTACAGGTTCCGCGGACCGTCGTCAGTCATTCATTTCGCCCCCGCCGCCCCTACCCATTCCCGTCCCTTTCGGGGGCCAGCCCCCGAACCCCCGCTCCTCAAACGCCGGAGGGGCTGAAGATTTCGCAGCCCGGGCCGACACACTCAGCCCGTCCGGCGTTTGAGGACGAGGCCGTTCAGGCCGATAGCGGGGGTCTGGGGGCGCAGCCCCCAGGGGACGGGAATGGGTAGGGGCGGCGGGGGCGAAGAACCACGCTTCCACCTCAACTCTGGACCGACACAACGCCGTTGGGCCAGACACGGGAAACACATTTCCGAGTACACCCAGGTACTGACAACGCCGTACGGCACTACGCTCGAAAGCGCACCGCCACAACCGGCCCAGGGAGAGCCGGCCATCCGGAGGGGGAGGATCCGGGATGATCCGCGTGCTCGTGGTCGAGGACCAGCGCGCGCTGGCCGACGCCCTGGCCATCGCCATCGCGGCGCAGCCCGACCTGGACTGCGGTGACGCGGTGGGCACGGTCGACGAGGCGTTGCGGGAGGCGGCCCGTCGGCCACCCGCCGTGGTGCTGATGGACATCCATCTGCCGGGCAAGGACGGCATCGAGGGCACCCGGCTGCTGAAGGCCGCGCATCCCTCGACCCGGGTGGTCGTCCTGACCGCGGACGCGACCCCCGACCAGCTGGCCCGGGCGGTGACTGCGGGCGCCTCGGCCTTCCTCGCCAAGCACAGTGCCTTCGGGGACATCCTCACCGCGATCCGGACAACGGCCGACGGCAAGCTCCTGGTGGAGGAGTCGACCCTGGCGGCGCGGCTGCCCGAGCAGCGGTGGGAACGGAGCGGGCTGACCCGCCGGGAGCACGAGGTGCTGGCCCTGCTCGCCCAGGGGCACGGGCTCAAGGTGATCGCGGACCGGCTCGTACTCAGCAGGCACACGGTGCGCGGGCATGTGAAGAGCGTCCTGGTGAAGCTGGGCGCCCACAGTCAGCTGGAGGCCGTGGTCACGGCGACGCGCCTGGGCATCCTGCCGCGCCCGACCGCATGACAAGGTCCACGAGGTCCGACCGTGGAACGGTGAATCAGCCCATCTGAGGGGGCCGTTCGCCCCGCCTGGGGGATGCCCGGTCCCCCACCCACTGCCTATCGTGCGAAAAGTGCGGCCCCGTCGACTGGGGCCGTCGGGGAGCAGGACCCGGGCCAGATGCGCGGAGATGACGGCAGGTCGGATCCCGCGACGTTCGTCCGCCTGCCGGTCGCCCGTCTCCCGCCGGGCGAACCCCCGGCGACCCCGCCTTCTCCAGGGACACTCGGCACCCCTCTGTTCCCAAGCCTCCCGTGAACGCCCATCGACACCTAGTCGCGCGGCGCCCGCTGCGCCGGCAGCCTCTTCAGCGCGCCGGCCGCCGCCTGGGCCAGTGGCGGATGGGCGAGGGCCTCGTTCAGGACGGGGCGGGCCCGTTCGTCGCCCAGGGCGCCGAGCCCGTCCACGCACGCGATGGCGACTCGGCGGTACGGGTCGTGCGGGCGGAACCTGCGGGCCAGGGTCGTGATCAGTGCGGGTACGGACTCGGGAGCGCGCAGCTCGACCAGGAGCCGTACCGGATGGAGCGCGTAGGCGACGCGCAGCTCGTTGGTGGCCAGGGCCGCCGCCGCGCGGGCGGTGCGCGGGTCGCCGAGCCGGGCCAGGGCGTGCGCCGCGGACGCGCAGCGCTGTGGATCGCGGTGGTTGAGCAGCAGGACGAGTGCCTCGAAGGCCCGCCGGTCCCCGGCGAGCCCGAGCCGGAACGCGGCCAACTCCCTTGCCCAGAGCCGCTGTTCGGGCGCGATGAGCACGTCGGCCAGTTCGTCGAGGTCGCCGGTCGAGGCCAGTCGTTCGTACGAGTACGAGGAAGCCGCGCCCGCCTCGTGCCGTAAGCGCTGGGTGAGCGATCGCAACTCTTCGTCCATATCGCCGAAGCCTATCGGCGACGTACGTCACATTCACCGGGGACTGGCGTGCTCGTTACCCACCAGTTAAGCTCAATCGAGCGAGTTACCCACTCGCTGACTTGCTCGTGGTGGCCTGGTGACGCAGCCGCCGCGGGTGCTGGTCGGTTCGGTACTTCATGTACCTCTGTACGACACGGCTCCGGGACAGGGCCGGTCGGGTCTTCCTCACCGTTTGGTGGGTTCGCAGTCTCACCCACTCACGGCGCCGGGCGTGTGCGCTTCGTAGCCCGGCATCACCCGCAACCTCCGCACCGTGTGCGCCCGTCGGCGTATCCGGGTGCGTCCCTCAGTCGTCACTCATCCTGGAGTCCCGCGATGGCCACTCCCCTGTCCGACCCTTCCCTGTCGCTCTCCGCGTCCCCGCTCAAGACCGTCGCCGTCGTCGGCCTCGGCACGATGGGGACCGGTATCGCCGAGATCCTGGCCAAGGCCGGCCGCGAGGTCGTGGGCATCGACATCAGCGAGGCCAGCGCCGCGCAGGCCACCGCCGCCCTGGAGTCCTCGACCGCCCGTGCCGTGCAGCGCGGGCGCCTCACCGAGCAGGAGCGCGACGACGCCCTCGCCCGCTTCGTCACGTCGACGGACCTGCGGGCCGCGGCCGACGCCGACCTGGTGATCGAGGTGGCTCCGGAGTCGTACGACATCAAGCACCAGATCTTCCGGGAGCTGGACGGCATCGTGCGCCCGGAGACGATCCTGGCGACCGGCACCAACGCCCTGTCCGTCACGCGGCTTGCCGCCGACTCGGCCCGCCCCGAGCGGGTCCTCGGCCTGCACTTCTTCAACCCGGCCCCGGCGATGAAGCTGGTCGAGGTGGTCTCGTCCGTGCTGACCGCCCCGACCGCCGTCGCGGCCGTCACGGACCTCGCCCTGGAACTCGGCAAGGAGCCCGTCGCGGTCGGCGACCGCCCCGGCTTCGTCGCCGACGGGCTGCTCTTCGGCTACCTCAACCAGGCCGCCGCGATGTACGAGGCGAAGTACGCGAGCCGCGAGGACATCGACGCCGCCATGAAGCTGGGCTGCGGCCTGCCCATGGGCCCGCTGGCCCTGCTGGACCTGATCGGCGTCGACACCGCGCGTACGGTCCTGGAGGCCATGTACGCCGAGTCGCACGACCGGCTGCACGCGCCCTCGCCCATCCTCAAGCAGCTCAGCGAGGCGGGCCTGACCGGCCGCAAGTCGGGGCGCGGCTTCTACACGTACGACGCCCCGGGCAGCGCGACCGTCGTGCGGGACGCGCTCACTCCCCCGGAGGGCGCTTCCCTGGTGCCCGGCCGTACCGTGCGCTCGGTCGGCGTCGCGGGCTCCGGCACCATGGCGTCCGGTATCGCCGAGGTCTTCGCGAAGGCCGGGTACGAGGTCGTGCTCGCCGCCCGCACCGAGGAGAAGGCGCAGACCGCCAAGGCCCGTATCGGCAAGTCGCTCTCACGCTCCGTCGACAAGGGCCGGATGACCGCCGAAGTCGCCGCCGAGACGCTGGAGCGGATCACCCCGGCGGGCTCGTACGACGCCTTCGCGGACGTCGATCTGGCGCTGGAGGCGGTCGCCGAGGACCTGGAGATCAAGCAGCAGCTGTTCGCGGTGTTCGACAAGGTCTGCAAGCCGGGCGCGATCCTGGCCACCACGACCTCGTCGCTGCCCGTCGTGGCCTGCGCCCGCGCCACCTCGCGGCCCCAGGACGTGGTCGGCATGCACTTCTTCAACCCGGCCCCGGCGATGAAGCTGGTCGAGGTCGTGCGCACGGTCCTGACGGCCGACGACGTGCACGCCACGGTCCGGGAGGTCTGCGCGAAGGTCCGCAAGCACCCGGTGGACTGCGGCGACCGGGCCGGATTCATCGTGAACGCGCTGCTGTTCCCGTACCTGAACAACGCGATCAAGATGGTCCAGGAGCACTACGCGACGCTCGACGACATCGACGCCGCGATGAAGCTCGGCGGCGGCTATCCGATGGGCCCCTTCGAACTCCTCGACGTGGTCGGTCTGGACGTCTCGCTGGCCATCGAGAAGGTCCTGCACCGCGAGTTCCGCGACCCGGGCCTCGCTCCCGCGCCCCTCCTGGAGCACCTGGTGGCCGCGGGCTGCCTCGGCCGCAAGACGGGCCGCGGCTTCCGCGAGTACGCAAGGCGCTGAGCCACGCGTATGCACGGCGCCGAGACACCCGACCTCCGGGCCGGCCTCCGGCCCGGAGACGGCCCCGCGGACTGGGGCGGGCTGCTCGATCCGGCCGCCGCCCCCGTCCCCGTCCCGGTCGGCGAAAGCCCCGGTCATGAGCGCTCCGCCGCGTACATGCAGTACGTTCGGGGCATGTCCCAGCCCGCCAAGTCCTCCCGTACCCCAGCCACGTCCGACGCTCCGGAGAGTGCCGCGGGCAGTCGTGCGGCCGCGCAGCGGCTCAAGATGCGCCGCGAACTCGCGGCCGCCGCGATGGAGCTGTTCGCGACCAAGGGGTACGAGGCGACGACCGTCGACGAGATCGCGGCCGCGGCCGGGGTCGCCCGGCGCACCTTCTTCCGGCACTTCCGCTCCAAGGAAGAGGCGATCTTCCCGGACCACGACGACACGTTGATCCGGGCCGAGGCGGTGCTCAACGCGGCGCCGGCGCACGAGCATCCGCTCGACACGGTGTGCCGGGGCATCAAGGAAGTCATGAAGATGTACGCGGCGAGGCCGGAGATCTCGGTGTCGCGCTACAAGCTCACCCGCGAGGTACCGACCCTGCGGGAGGCGGAGATCGCGTCGGTGGCCCGCTACGAGCGGCTGTTCACCCGCTATCTGCTGGGCCACTTCGACGAGCACGCCCATGACGACGACGCCAACGACGACCCGCTGCTCGCGGAGGTCGCCGCGTCCGCCGTGGTCACGGCCCACAACCACGTACTGCGGCGCTGGCTGCGGGCGGGCGGCCAGGGAGACGTCGAGAGCCAGCTGGACCACGCCTTCGCGATCGTCCGGAAGACCTTCGGTACGGGGATCGGGGCGGGACGGGAGACCGCGCCGCTCTCGGCACCCTCCTCCACCGCGTCCGTGGAGGGCGAGGTGCTGGTGACCGTGGCCCGCGTGGACGCTCCGCTGGACCAGGTGATGCGCACGATCGAGCAGGCGCTCAAGGAACGGCCGTAGCAGCACTCAGCGGAACCGCGGCCCAGCCGCCACCCTCGCCAATCGCCGGACGAGCTCAATGAGCTCGTCCGGCGCCTTTTTTGCCCAGATTCAGGCGTTTCCCGGCCCAGTCTGATCGATCATCGCTCACGTGTTACGTAAAGATTTCACCTGAGCGCAACTTCTGGCACTCCGTGCCTTGCGGCGTGACACGGCGTGCCATACGTTGAAGTTGTCCGGGCGGCCGGCGTGCAGAGATCCTTCGTACGCCGGCTGTCCCCGCAAACCACTGGTCTGCGCGCCCGGACGCCTGCGTCACAGGCAACCTTCCGCGCCACAACGCGCTGCCGAGCACCACCCCCGCCGAACCGACGGCACTGCCTCACACCAGCAGCAATCACCCCGACGTAACCCTCAGCGTTCCCCTCAGACGCTCATCGCCGGAGGCACCACCGTGAAGGAAATCCTGGACGCGATTCAGTCGCGGACCGCCACGTCCGCCGACTTCGCCGCACTGCCGCTCCCCGAGTCGTACCGCGCGATCACCGTGCACAAGGACGAGACGGAGATGTTCACCGGACTCGCCACCCGCGACAAGGACCCCCGCAAGTCGATCCACCTGGACGACGTGCCGGTGCCGGAACTCGGCCCCGGTGAGGCCCTGGTGGCCGTGATGGCCTCCTCGGTCAACTACAACTCCGTGTGGACCTCGATCTTCGAGCCCATGGCGACCTTCGGGTTCCTGGAGCGCTACGGCAAGCTCAGCGACCTCACCAAGCGCCATGACCTGCCGTACCACATCATCGGCTCCGACCTGGCGGGCGTCGTGCTGCGCACCGGGCCGGGCGTGAACGCCTGGCGGCCCGGTGACGAGGTCGTCGCGCACTGCCTGTCCGTCGAGCTGGAGTCCAGCGACGGGCACAACGACACGATGCTCGACCCCGAGCAGCGCATCTGGGGCTTCGAGACGAACTTCGGCGGCCTCGCCGAGATCGCCCTCGTGAAGTCCAACCAGCTGATGCCCAAGCCCGACCATCTGAGCTGGGAGGAGGCCGCCGCCCCCGGGCTGGTGAACTCCACCGCCTACCGGCAGTTGGTCTCGCGCAACGGCGCGGGCATGAAGCAGGGCGACAACGTCCTGATCTGGGGCGCGAGCGGTGGACTCGGCTCGTACGCCACCCAGTTCGCGCTCGCCGGCGGCGCCAACCCCATCTGCGTGGTGAGCAGCCCGCAGAAGGCGGACATCTGCCGTGCGATGGGCGCCGAGGCGATCATCGACCGCAACGCCGAGGACTACAGGTTCTGGAAGGACGAGCACAACCAGGACCCGCGCGAGTGGAAGCGCTTCGGCAAGCGCATCCGTGAGCTCACCGGCGGCGAGGACGTCGACATCGTCTTCGAGCACCCGGGCCGCGAGACCTTCGGCGCGAGCGTGTATGTCACCCGCAAGGGCGGCACGATCGTCACCTGTGCCTCGACCTCGGGCTACAACCACGAGTACGACAACCGCTACCTGTGGATGTCCCTGAAGCGGATCATCGGCTCACACTTCGCGAACTACCGCGAGGCGTGGGAGGCCAACCGGCTCATCGCCAAGGGCAAGATCCACCCCACGCTCTCCCGGGTGTACTCGCTGGAGGAGACCGGGCAGGCCGCGTACGACGTGCACCGCAACCTCCATCAGGGCAAGGTCGGAGTCCTGGCGCTGGCGCCCACCGAGGGCCTCGGCGTACGCGACGAGGAGAAGCGTGCCCAGCACGTCGACGCCATCAACCGCTTCCGGAACATCTGAGGGCCACCCATGACTGAGCGCCAGACGCCGCAGGCGAAGAACGAAAGGGACCGGCCGTGGCTCATGCGCACCTACGCCGGTCACTCCACGGCCGAGGCGTCCAACGAGCTGTACCGGCGCAACCTCGCCAAGGGCCAGACGGGTCTGTCGGTCGCCTTCGACCTGCCGACACAGACCGGCTACGACCCCGACCACATCCTCGCCCGCGGCGAGGTCGGCCGGGTGGGCGTGCCCGTCTCGCACCTCGGTGACATGCGCCGGCTGTTCCAGGACATCCCCCTGGACCAGATGAACACCTCGATGACCATCAACGCCACCGCCATGTGGCTGCTGGCGCTCTACCAGGTCGTCGCCGAGGAGCAGGGCGTCGACATCACCAAGCTCCAGGGCACGACCCAGAACGACATCGTGAAGGAGTACCTGTCACGGGGGACGCACGTCTTCCCGCCGGTGCCCTCGCTCCGTCTGACGACCGACATGATCTGCTACACGGTCAACAACATCCCCAAGTGGAACCCGATCAACATCTGCAGCTACCACCTGCAGGAGGCGGGAGCCACCCCGGTCCAGGAGATCGCGTACGCGATGTCCACCGCGATCGCCGTCCTGGACGCGGTGTTCGCTTCCGGACAGATCGCGGAGGAGCAGAAGGGTGACGTGGTCGCGCGCATCTCCTTCTTCGTGAACGCGGGCGTCCGCTTCGTCGAGGAGATGTGCAAGATGCGGGCGTTCGGCCGCATCTGGGACAGCATCACGCGCGAGCGGTACGGCATCGAGAACCCCAAGCACCGCCGCTTCCGGTACGGGGTCCAGGTCAACTCGCTCGGTCTGACCGAGGCCCAGCCGGAGAACAACATCCAGCGGATCGTGCTGGAGATGCTGGCGGTGACCCTCTCGAAGGACGCACGCGCGCGTGCCGTCCAACTCCCGGCCTGGAACGAGGCGTTGGGCCTGCCCCGCCCCTGGGACCAGCAGTGGTCCCTGCGCATGCAGCAGGTGCTCGCGTACGAGAGCGACCTGCTGGAGTACGCGGACATCTTCGAGGGCTCGCACGTCATCGAGGCGAAGGTCGCCCAGCTGGTCGAGGACTCGTTCGCCGAGATCGACCGGATCCAGGAGATGGGCGGCGCGATGGCGGCCGTCGAGTCGGGCTATCTGAAGTCGCAGCTCGTCTCGTCGCACGCCGAGCGCCGGGCCCGTATCGAGTCCGGTGACGAGAAGATCGTCGGCGTCAACATCTTCGAGTCGACCGAGCCGAACCCGCTCACGGCCGATCTGGACGCCGCGATCATGACGGTCGACCCGGCGGTCGAGGCCGGCGTGACCGCCGCCCTCAAGGACTGGCGGGACACCCGCTACCAGCCCCCCTTCAACCACCCGCGCCCCTGCAAGGCGCTGGAGCGGCTGAAGGAGGCCGCGAAGGGCACCGGCAACCTCATGGAGGCCACCCTGGAGTGCGCCCGGGCCGGGGTCACGACCGGCGAGTGGGCCGGTGCCCTGCGCGAGGTGTTCGGGGAGTTCCGCGCCCCCACCGGTGTGTCGTCCGCGCCCGTCGCGGTGACCGCCGAGGAGGGCTCGGCCATGTCGGAGGTCCGCCGCAAGGTGGAGCTGACCGCGAAGGACATGGGCGTCGGCAAGCTCCGCTTCCTGGTGGGCAAGCCGGGCCTGGACGGGCACTCCAACGGCGCCGAGCAGATCGCCGTACGGGCCCGTGACGCCGGCTTCGAGGTGGTCTACCAGGGCATCCGGCTCACGCCCGAGGAGATCGTGACCGCGGCCGTCGCCGAGGACGTGCACGCGGTGGGCCTGTCGATCCTCTCCGGTTCGCACGCCCAACTGGTCCCTGACGTGCTGGAACGCCTGCGTGTGGCCGGTGCCACAGACATCCCGGTGATCGCCGGTGGCATCATCCCGAATGGCGACGCCGAAGACCTGCGGGCCGCGGGAGTGGCCGCGGTCTTCACTCCGAAGGATTTCGACATCACCGGAATCATCGGCCGGATCGTCGACGAGATCCGGAAAGCGAACAAGCTCGACCCACTGGAGGTCCCCGCATGACCAGCCCCGTCAACCGTCTGCGCCCGCGTCGCTCCTGCCTCGCGGTACCGGGGAGCAACCCCCGCTTCCTGGAGAAGGCGCAGGGCCTCCCGGCCGACCAGGTCTTCCTGGACCTGGAGGACGCGTGCGCGCCGCTGGCCAAGCCCGAGGCGCGGCACACCATCGTCAAGTTCCTCAACGAGGGTGACTGGACGGGCAAGACGCGGGTCGTGCGGGTCAACGACTGGACGACCGAGTGGACGTACCGCGATGTCGTGACGGTGGTCGAGGGCGCGGGCCCGAACCTCGACTGCATCATGCTGCCGAAGGTCCAGGACGCCCAGCAGATCGTGGCCCTCGACCTCCTGCTGACGCAGATCGAGAAGACGATGGGCTTCGAGGTCGGCAAGATCGGCATCGAGGCGCAGATCGAGAACGCCCAGGGTCTGAACAACGTCAACGAGATCGCGACGGCCTCCCAGCGCGTCGAGACGATCATCTTCGGCCCGGCCGACTTCATGGCGTCGATCAACATGAAGTCGCTGGTCGTGGGCGAGCAGCCGCCCGGCTACCCGGCGGACGCCTACCACTACATCCTGATGAAGATCCTGATGGCCGCCCGCGCCAACAACCTCCAGGCGATCGACGGCCCCTACCTGCAGATCCGCAACATCGACGGCTACCGCGAGGTCGCCGGACGCGCCGCCGCGCTCGGTTTCGACGGCAAGTGGGTGCTGCACCCGGGCCAGGTCGAGGCGTCCAACGAGATCTTCTCGCCCTCCCAGGAGGACTTCGACCACGCCGAGCTGATCCTGGACGCGTACGACTTCTACACGTCCGAGGCGGGCGGCAAGAAGGGCTCCGCGATGCTCGGCGACGAGATGATCGACGAGGCGAGCCGCAAGATGGCGCTCGTCATCTCCGGCAAGGGCCGGGCCGCCGGCATGCAGCGCACGTCCAAGTTCGAAGCCCCGGAGGCCTGAGCACATGCAGTTCGGACGCACCTACGAGGAGTTCGAGGTCGGCGCGGTCTACAAGCACTGGCCCGGAAAAACGGTCACCGAGTACGACGACCACCTCTTCTGTCTCCTGACGATGAACCACCACCCGCTCCACATGGACGCCAACTACGCCGAGAACACGACGGACTTCGGCAAGAACGTGGTGGTCGGCAACTACATCTACTCGCTGCTGCTGGGCATGTCGGTGCCGGACGTGTCGGGCAAGGCGATCGCCAACCTGGAGGTCGAGTCGCTGAAGCACGTGGCGCCGACCTTCCACGGCGACACGATCTACGGCGAGACCACGGTCCTCGACAAGACCCCGTCGAAGTCCAAGAACGACCGCGGAATCGTCTACGTCGAGACCAAGGGCTACAAGCAGGACGGCACGCTGGTCTGTGTGTTCCGCCGCAAGGTGATGGTCCCCACCGAGACGTACATCAAGGAGCGCGGCGGCGAACAGCCCGGCCGGCCCCAGCTCAAGGAGCAGGAGAAGTAGCCATGGCGCGACTCGCCCAGACCGCCGGTCTCACCGACATCCAGCAGGAGATCCTGTCCACAGTCCGGGACTTCGTGGACAAGGAGATCATCCCGGTCGCGACCGAGCTGGAGCACCGCGACGAGTACCCGCAGCAGATCGTCGACGGGCTCAAGGAGTTGGGCCTCTTCGGCCTCATGATCCCCGAGGAGTACGGGGGTCTGGGCGAGTCGCTCCTCACCTACGCGCTGTGCGTGGAGGAGATCGCGCGCGGCTGGATGTCCGTGTCCGGCATCATCAACACGCACTTCATCGTGGCGTACATGCTCAAGCAGCACGGCACGCAGGAGCAGCGGGAGTACTTCCTGCCCCGCATGGCGGCGGGCGAGGTGCGCGGCGCGTTCTCCATGTCGGAACCGGCACTCGGCTCGGACGTCTCGGCGATCACGTCGAAAGCGGTCAAGGACGGCGACGAGTACGTCCTGAACGGTCAGAAGATGTGGCTGACGAACGGCGGAACGTCGACGCTCGTGGCCGTTCTGGTGAAGAGTGACGAAGGCCACCCCGAGGGCACGGCGCCCCACAAGTCGATGACGACCTTCCTGGTGGAGAAGGAGCCCGGCTTCGGTGAGGTCCGCCCCGGCCTGACCATCCCCGGGAAGATCGACAAGATGGGGTACAAGGGTGTCGACACCACCGAGCTGATCATGGATGGCCTGCGGATTCCGGCCAATCGCGTGCTCGGCGGGGCCACCGGCCGAGGGTTTTACCAAATGATGGACGGCGTCGAGGTCGGCCGCGTCAACGTGGCGGCGCGTGGTTGCGGTGTAGCTCAGCGTGCGTTCGAACTGGGCGTCTCCTATGCCCAGCAGCGTCACACTTTCGGCAAACCGATCGCCCAGCACCAGGCGATCCAGTTCAAGCTGGCCGAGATGGCTACCAAGGTCGAGGCCGCCCATGCGATGATGGTGAATGCGGCACGCAAAAAGGACTCCGGGGAGCGAAACGACCTCGAAGCAGGGATGGCGAAGTACCTCGCCTCCGAGTACTGCAAAGAGGTCGTCGAAGACGCCTTCCGGATCCACGGCGGTTACGGCTTCTCCAAGGAGTACGAGATCGAGCGCCTCTACCGTGAGGCCCCGATGCTGCTCATCGGTGAAGGTACCGCCGAGATCCAGAAAATGATCATCGGGCGCAGGCTGCTCGAAGAGTATCGGTTCCAGGGCTAGATATACCGATTCGGGGTGTTTCATCGAGAAGAAGGTCACACCCCGTCAACGCTCTTCAGCCGCCGACTCGGCTTCCTGGCTTGCCCAGTTGTGGCCCGCGACCGGTACGATCCCGGGAAAGCCGCCGTCCCCCGTTACAGCGCGGCATCATCCGCTACGAAGGTCATCCATGCCCCACAGCCAAACCTCTGCACCACGCGACAGCCTGGCAGGCGTACGTATTGCGCGCGGAGCATCGCCGTGGCTCCTCCCGACCGTCGCCACCGCAGCACTCAGCCTGGTACGCGCGCGCAAGTCCGGCGCCGCCAAGGCCGTCGCCGTGCCCGCCACCGCGCTGGCGGCGGGCATGCTGTGGTTCTTCCGCGACCCCGAGCGTGAGATCGCCCCGGGCCGGGTCATCTCCCCGGCCGACGGCGTGGTGCAGAGCATCATGCCGTGGAAGGACGGTCGCACCCGCGTCGCGATCTTCATGAGCCCGCTGAACGTCCACGTCAACCGCGCGCCTCTCTCCGGCACGGTGACGTCCGTCGAGCACATCCCCGGCGGTTTCGTTCCGGCGTTCAACAAGGAGAGCGAGAACAACGAGCGCGTTGTCTGGCACTTCGACACCGAGCTCGGCGACATCGAGATGATCCAGATCGCCGGTGCGGTCGCGCGGCGTATCGTGCCGTACATCCCTCAGGGCACGAAGGTCGAGCAGGGCGACCGGATCGGGCTGATCCGCTTCGGGTCGCGCGTCGACATCTACCTCCCCGAGGGTGTCGAGGTCGACGTGGAGGTCGGCCAGAAGACCGTGGCGGGGGTGACTCGCATTGACCGTGATTGATCCCGAGACACAGGCCGGCTGGGTGCCGGAGGCCGATGAGCTGGACGACGAGGAGGAGATGCCCCTCTCTCTCCGCCTCTCAATAGCGGACACCCTCACACTCGGTAACGCCACGTGCGGATTCATGGCGGTGTACTTCACCACCACGGGCATCCTGATCCCGCACCTCACGGGCAGCCAGGAGACGGGCATGGCGCGGCACAGTGCCGCGACCGCCGTGATCCTGATGCTGTGCGCAGCGGTCTTCGACCTGTTCGACGGACTGGTCGCCCGCAAGCTGCGCTCCTCCCCCATGGGCGCGGAGCTGGACAACCTCTCCGACCTGATCAGCTTCGGTCTGGCGCCGGCGTACTTCGTGCTGGTCTACGGCATGGTCGCCGACGACGCGCACCAGCGGGTGGCGGCGGTGGGGGCCATCGTGGTCCTGCTGGCGGTCGTGCTCCGACTCGCCAGATTCTCCTGCGTCACGGTCAAGGACGGCACCTTCCAGGGCATGCCCTCGCCGTTCGGCGCGCTGACCGTCGTCTCCATCGTGCTGCTCGAGCTGCCGTTCGTCGCCACGCTCATGGCGATCATCGGCACCGCGTGGCTGATGGTGAGCCGGGTCGAGTACCCGAAGCCGCGGGGGCGGCTCGCCGTGGCGATGCTCTCCTGGATCGTCACGAGCATGGCGCTGCTGGCCGCCTGGGCGTTCGACGCGCCCGGTGGGCAGCTTCTGCTCCAGACCGGGTGTGCGCTGCAGCTGGTGACCGGAGCGGTGATTCCCCTCTTCGCCACGGCTCGGAGGGTGAACAACTTCAGGGACAACAGGCGTGAGGCGCGGGCGGCACAGCTGCCGTAGCGGTTTCGTCGGTGTACGACGTCGAAGGGCCCCGAACCAATTGGTTCGGGGCTCTTCGTGTGGGGTCAAAAGATTGCGCAGTTCCCCGCGCCCCTAAAAGCCGAGGTCGTCTCTCAGGTGGCGGGTGTGTATGCCGCCGCCACGTCCGAGGCCTCCGCGTCCCTCACCACCTTCATGCCGCCCGTCACCGTCTTGTCGGGCTGGAGGATGACGCTCTGCTTGGAGGAGGGGGCGTTCGGGTCGGTGAAGTCCTGGGGGATGCCGAAGCCCGTGTCGAGGGAGTTGATGGTGAGGAGGGCCTTGTCGACGCCCTCGCGGGTCAGGTCCTTGGACGCGCAGGCCTTCTTCAGGGCCTCGCCGAAGGCGTAGACCGCGGTCCAGCCGGCGACCACGCCGTTGTCGAGGGAGTCCTTCGGGTACGCCTTCTTGTAGTCGGCGACCAGTTTCTGGGCCTGCGGGGTGTCCGCGCCGATGGGCAGTGAGGGCGAGGCCACGTAGTAGTTCTTCATCAGGGCCGGGCCCGCCTGGGTGGCCAGGAGCTGCGGGGCGAAGGCCGAGTTGTTGCCGATGATCGGGACGTCGAAGCCGCCCGCCGCGGCGACACCGACCAGCGAGGCCGCCTGACGCGGGCCCGCGCTGATCACGACCGCCTTGACGCCGGCCTTCTTCAGGGCGGCGACCTGGGCGGTCATGTCGTTGTCGGTCGGCTTGATCTTCTGCTCGACGACGGCCAGACCGGCCTCCTTCGCGATGTGCTTCGAACCGACCAGCGCGCTCTCGCCGTAGTCGCCCTCGAAGTAGACGTGCCCGATCTTGTCGCCCTTCTTGATGCCCTTCTCCTTCATCAGGAAGTCGACGGCGTTGATCGTCTCGATGTCGTACGTGGATCCGATGACCCGGATGTACGGGCTGCCGAGCAGCGTCGCCGACCAGGCCTGCGGCAGGACCAGGCCCTTGTCCTGGCCGTCGATGCGCTGCTTGACCGCGGCGACGAACGGGGAGCCGATGAACTGCGTGAAGCCGAGCACCTTCGGCTCCAGCTCGGTGTACCCGGCGAGAGCCTTCTGCGGGTCGTAGCCGTGGTCACGGACGGTGAGCTCGACCTCGTAGCCGCACACACCGCCGTCGGCGTTCAGCTGCTTCACATAGAGCTGCTGGGCCTGGGTGACGCTCTTGCCGAGGGTCGCGTACACGCCGGTCATGTCGGTGAGGACGCCGAGCGTGATGGTCTTGCCGGAGATGCCGTCGCCGGTCTTCACCTCGCCCGCGGCCGTCCCCTTGTCCTTGCTGTCGTCGTCCTTGGCCTTTGAGCTGCACCCGGCCAGCACGAGCAGCGCGGCGAGCGCGCCTGCGGTCACCTGGGCCGCGTATGTCGTCCTCATCGTTCCTCCCCTGGGATGGACCGTGGACCGGTCCTGACACGACGCCCGGCGGCCACCCTGACCAGGCCGCCAGGCAGGAAGAGCACCACCGCGACGACGGCGGCGCCGTAGAGGTACCGGGATGCCTCGCCCGGTGCGATCCCGCCCGTACCGGGGGCGGAGACCAGGGGCAGCGCATCGCTGTAGCGGGTCAGCAGCTGCGGCAGCAGGGAGACGAACGCGGCCCCGACCACCGCCCCGGAGACCGAACCGAGCCCGCCGATGACGATCATGGCGAGGTATTCGAGCGACAGCGTGATGCCGAAGTAGTCCGGCACCGTCCGCTGGAAGACCAGGGCGAGCAGGACGCCCGCGAGGCCCGCGTACATCGAGGACAGGACGAAGACGGCCGCCCGGTAGCGGGCGACGGGCACGCCGATGACCCCGGCGGCTATGCGGTGGTCCCGGATCGCGTTCATGGCGCGTCCGGGGCGTCCGCGCAGCACCCCGCGGGCGAAGAGCGCGCAGCCGAGGAGGAGGACGAGTCCCGCGTACCAGAGCTTCTCCGCCGAGCCGAACGGCACGGCGGCGACAACGAGTTCACGGTCGTCGAAGGTGAGTCCGAAGAGGCTCAGGGGCGGTACGTCACGTCCGTTGAAGCCGCCGGTGAGGTCGCGGGCGTTGAACAGCACGTGCTGGCCGATGAAGATCAGCGCGAGTGTGGCGATGCCCAGGTAGGCGCCGCGCAGCCGACCCGCGATGGGGCTGAAGAGGCCGCCCGCCAGGCCCGCGACGAGGACGGCGAGGACGGCCGCGAGCCAGGTCGGCAGTCCGAGGCCGGTCAGCCCGTCGCCGCCCTCGGCGGCGAACACGCAGTAGCCGTACGCGCCGACCGCGAGGAAGAAGGCGTGGCCCATGGAGAGCTGGCCCGTGGAGCCGGTGAGGAGGTTGATGCCGATCGCCCCGATCGCGGCGGCCATCGCGAACAGCCCGGCCTGGAGCCAGAACCGGTCCACGTAGAAGGGCAGGGCGAGCAGGAGGACGGCTCCGGCGGCCCAGGCGTACGGACGCGCGTGGGTGGGCAGGGCAGGCCTGCGGCGGGCGGGCCGTGGCTTGTCGGCCGCCGCGTCACGCGTGAGAACCTCAGACACGGGCCAGCTCCTTCGTGCCGAACAGCCCGGCGGGCCGGATGAGCAGGATCACCGTCATCACGAGGTAGGGGGCGAGGTCGCCCAACCCCCGGCCCAGGAAGGTCAGTTCGCTCTGGTAGCCGGTGGCCAGGGATTCGGTGACGCCCACGAGCAGTCCGCCGACGAGCGCGCCCGTCGTGGAGTCGAGGCCGCCGAGGATCGCGGCGGGAAATGCCTTCAGGGCGGCGAGCGAGGTGGCTCTCTCCAGACCCGGCGTCGGGAAGACGGTCAGGAACAGCGCGGCCACGGCCGCGAGGCCGCCGGCCACGGCCCAGGCCCCGAGCGACACCCTGCCGAGCCGTACACCCATCAGCGCGGCCGTCTCCGGACTCTCGGCGGCGGCCCGCATCGCGACGCCCCAGGAGGTATAGCGGAACGCGAGCAGGAACACGGTGATCAGCAGGGCCGCGGCCACGAAGGCGGCGATGCGCGTGTGGGCCAGGGAGATGGGGCCGAGGGTGAGCACGGCGTCGCCCCACGGGTCGCCGAGGGGCAGGACGTCCGTGCCGATGCGGCGGGTCAGTTCGGTGGTGAGCAGGATGTCGACGCCGATCGTGACGATGGCGAGGACGCTGTGGTCGGACCCCCGGTAGCGGCGCATCACCAGGAACTCCACGGCCGCGCCGACCACCGCGGCCCCCGCGATGCCAACCGCCAGCGCGGGCCAGAAGCCGATGTCGTCGTGGAGCGTCGCGGTGACGTACCCGCCCGCCAACAGCAGTGACGCATGGGCGAAGTTGACGACCTCGGTGGCCCGGAAGATGACCACGAAGCCGAGGGCGATGAGGGCGTAGACCGATCCCATCGACACGCCGTTGAGGAGGAGTTCGGCGAAGGTGCTCACGAGGCGGTCTCCTCTCCACGGAGTCCGTCGGGTCCGTCGGCTCCCTCGGGGCGCTCCCCCAGGTAGGCGCGTACGACCGCCGGATCGTTCTGTACGTCGGCGGGGGCGCCGTCCGCGATCAGGCGCCCGAAGTCGAGTACGGTCACCGCGTCAGCGAGCCGCATCACCACCCCCATGTCGTGTTCCACCAGGACGATCGAGATGCCGAGGCTGTCGCGAACTCCCGCTATCACGGCGGAGGTTCGGCGACGCTCGTCGGCGGTCATGCCCGCGACCGGCTCATCCAGGAGCAGCAGACGCGGCTCCATGCAGAGGGCGCGGGCGAGTTCGGCGAGCTTCTGCTGCCCGTACGGGAGGGAGCCCGCCGGGCGGCCGAGGTAGGGCGCGATGCCGACGAACTCGGCGATCTCGCGCACGCGTTCACGGTGCCGGCGCTCCTCGCGGGCCGCCGCCGGGAGGCGAAGTCCCGCTGACAGGAATCCGGTTCGGGTGAGCCGGTGGCGGCCGAGGAGCAGGCTGTCCTCGACCGTGGCGAGCGGGGGCAGCGCGAGGTTCTGGAAGATGCGGGCGACGCCCAGATCGGCTATGCGGTGCGGAGGCATGCCGGTCAGTTCGTGCTCGCCGAAGAGGACGCTGCCGGCGGTGGCGCGGTAGACCCCGGACAGGACGTTGAAACAGGTGGACTTTCCGGCGCCGTTGGGGCCGATGAGGGCGTGCACGGTGCCGGGGCGCACGGTGAAGTCGACGGAGTCCAGGGCGGTGAGACCCGCGAACCGGACGGTCAACTCCCTTACGTGGAGCGGCGGGACGTCGGGAGCGGGTGAAGTGGGCTGCGGCGGTGGGGAGTCCGGCCAGGTGGGGTCGGATCGGCTGGGGTTGGATCGGCTGGGGTCCGACCGGGGGTGGTCCGACCGCGTGTCGTCGGACCGGGGGTGGTCCGGTCTGGTGGTCGGGTCCCGTCGGTCGTCCGGCCGGACGGGGTCCGGTTCGTCGTCGCCCGGTGTGCCGTCGCTGGGCGTGGGTTCGCTCGGCATGTCGGTGTTCACCCCTTCCAGCGGGTCAGTGCCGGATGCGTGGTGCGGGCCCCCTCGGCGTCGGCCGCCGCGTCCTCGTCGACGACGCCCAGATAGCGGCGGCGCACCTCGTCGGAGGCGGCCAGTTCGTCCGCCGGCCCCGACAGGGTGACTTCGCCGACCTCGAGGACGTACGCGCGGGAGGCGAGGCGCAGGGCGAGGGCGGCGTTCTGTTCGACGAGCAGGATCGAGGTGCCCTGGGCGTTGATCTCCCGCACGGTGTCGGCGATCCGCTCGGCCATCAGCGGGGCGAGTCCGAGGGACGGCTCGTCGAGGAGCAGGATGCGCGGGGTGGCCATCAGGCCGCGGCCGACCGCGAGCATCTGCTGTTCTCCGCCCGACAGCAGGCCGGCGCGCTGCTGGGCGCGGTCGGCGAGGACGGGGAACAGTTCGTGGACGCGGCGCAGGGCGGCGGCCCTGCCGGTCCGGCCCCCGGTGGCGCCGAGGGCTCCGGCGCGGAGGTTGTCGGCGACGGTCATCCGGGCGAACACCCGCCGCCCTTCCGGTATTTGGGACACTCCCGCGGCGACGACGCGGTCCGGCGACAGCCCGTCGAGCCGGCGGCCGTTGAGGCTCACCGTGCCGCCGGTGACCGCGCCGCCATGGAAGGACAGCGTCCGGCAGACCGCCCGGAGCAGGGTCGACTTGCCCGCGCCGTTGCCGCCGAGGACGGTGACCACGGTCCCCTCGGGCACCTCCAGGGACACCTGGCGCAGTGCGCGTACGGGCCCGTATCCGACCGACAGGTCGTGAACGACCAGCCCGGAACCGCCCGAACCCTCCGAACCACCCATCGACTCCCCCTGTTCTCGCCCCGTGTGGCGCTCACCACAGCACCGGCGGGGGCGTCCGTCCACGGGGCGCGGGCGAATCGCTGCGGGTGACCAGCGGGCATGGCCGTGCGTTGTGCGCGCGCACAACACCGCGTGTCAGGGGCCTGTGCGGGGCGGCCCACCGGTGGCATCCTCCGGCCATGGGAGCCCGCAGAAGGCGTACCGGTCATGAATGGAAGCTGCTCACCGAGTCCTGCACAGCGCTGCTGGAACGGTTGCCCGAGCTCGTCGACGAGCACATGCGGCAGCTGACCGAACACTCCTCCGTCTACGGGGAGTTCCTGCCGTACGACCAGCAGTGGCGGGAGGCCGAGGAGGCGATGCGGATCGGGATCCAGACGATCTCCGCGCCCCGGGACTCACCTCGCCGTGACCTGGAGTACGCGGAGGAGGCGGGGCGGCGGCGGGCCCAGCAGGGGTTGCCGCTTGAGTTGCTCGTGCACGCGTATCGCGCCGCGGGGTATCTGGTGTGGGACGCGTTGATGGAGGAGGGGGCGGCGGCCGGGCAGGAGCCTCAGCGGCTCGTGGTGCTGATGCGTTCGGCGACCATGGTGTGGTCCGCCGTGGACGCGCAGGCCGCCGTCGCCACCGAGGCGTACCGGGCGACCGAGATGGAGCTTCGGCGGCGTACCGACGAGCGGCTTCAGGCCTTGCTCGACGCCCTCCTCGAAGGGCAGGAGGCGCCCGGGCTCGCGGCTCGGGCCGCCGCCGGGCTCGATCTTCCCGAGCGGGGACCGTATGCGGTGGTCGTGCTGCGCTCCGAGCGACGGGAACGGGAGTCGTATCGGCGGCCCGTGGAGGGGGCGGGGTTCCGGTTCATCTGGCGGATGCGGGCCGATTGCGAGGTGGGGGTGGTGGCCCTTGCGGACGGGCAGGGGCTCGACGGGGTCGCGCGCGCCTTGGACGGCCGTTGTTCCGGTCCCGGTGGGATCAGTCCCGTCGTCGCCGGGCTCGCCGAACTCGGGCGGGCCCGGCGGCTGGCCGAGCTTGCCCTTCGTACGTGTCCGCCCGACGCGACGGCCGTCGTGCGGCTCGATCAGCGGATGCCGACCGCGCTCGTCGTGAGCCAGCCCGAGTTGGCGGGGCGGCTCGTGTCCGACGTCTTCGGGTCACTCCTCGAACTCGAACCGGCCGATCGGGCGGTGTTGTTGGAGACGCTGGATGTCTGGCTCGCGTGTGAGGGGTCTGCGGGGCGGGCGGCCGGGCGGCTGTACTGCCACCGGAACACTGTCTTCAACCGCTTGCGGCGGTTGGAGCAGTTGACGTCGCGGTCGTTGGCTCGGCCTCGGGATTTGATTGAGATGACGTTGGCGTTGGATGCGTATCGCTTGAGCTAGGGGTTTTTCGCCCCCGCCGCCCCTACCCATTCCCGTCCCTTACTCGGGGGCTCCGCCCCCGAACCCCCGCTCCTCAAACGCCGGAGGGGCTGGAGGACGGGGTGGTTGCTTGATTGACGTTGGGTGCGGGTTGGTCGTGGCTGGGTGCGCAGTTCCCCGCGCCCCTAACGGGGCACGCCCATGTAGCCCGGGCCAGCATCATCAGCCCGTCCGGCGTTTGAGGACAAGGCTGTTCAGGCCGATCTCCCACCGACCCACAGTCAACGCACCCACCCCAGCAACCCCCGCCCGCCCCCATCAGCCCGGGCCCGTCCACCCAGCCTGTCCGGCGCCTGAGGACAGGGCCCTCCAGGTCGATGTCCCACCCACCCCCATCAGCCCCGCCCACCCACTCAGCCCGTCCGGCGTTTGAGGACGAGGCCGTTCAGGCCGATAGCGGGGGTCTGGGGGCGCAGCCCCCAGGGGACGGGAATGGGTAGGGGCGGCGGGGGCGAGGAAAGGCAGTGGGTGGCGGCAACCCGTCAGATCAGGAAGTCCTCGGCGATGCGTTCGCCGACGGTCTCCAGGATCGGGCCCGCCTCCGCGATGCAGCGGGAGACGTCGGGCTCGACGTCCGTGAGGGGATAGGCGCGGCGGATCCCGGCCCGGCCGAGGGCCTCCGGCGGGAGGGCTAGGCGACCGCAGACGGCGATGACCTCCTTGTCGGCGGCCCGGGCGGCGGCCGCGACCCCGGCGGGAGCCTTCCCGTGGAGGGTCTGCTCGTCCAGGGACCCCTCACCGGTGATCACCAGCGTGGCCCGCTCCAGCGCGGGGGCGAAGCCGAGGACGTCGAGCATGACCTCGATGCCTGGGCGGAAGCTCGCACCGAGGCCCACAAGGGCCCCGTACCCGATACCGCCCGCCGCCCCGGCCCCGGGCGCGACGGCGTACTCGGCAGCCTTGGACCCGATCGCCTTCTCCAGCACCGCGGCGAAGTGCGCGAGCCCCGCGTCCAGCACCGCCACGTCGTCGGGCGAGGCCCCCTTCTGGGGCCCGTACACCGCCGGCGCCCCCTTGGGCCCGGTCAGCGGATTGTCCACGTCACTGGCGAGGACGACGTCGACGGAGGAGAGGCGGGGGTCCAGGCCGGACAGGTCAGCGGTGGCGAGGAGCCCCAGGGAGCCGCCCCCGGGAGGCACCGGCTCGCCGTCCTCGTCGAGGAAGCGCGCCCCGAGCGCGGCCAGCATCCCGGCCCCGCCGTCCGTGGTGGCGCTGCCGCCGACGCCGAACACGATGGTCCGCGCCCCGGCGTCCAGCGCGGCCAGGAGCAGCTCCCCGGACCCGTACGTGGACGACGTGAGCGGCGCGAAGGACCCGGCGGGCAGCCGCTGCAGGCCGCTGGCCTCGGCCATCTCCACGACGGCGGTGTCGTCGCGCAGCGCGAACGCGGCGGTGATCTCGTGACCGAGCGGCCCGGCGACCCGTACCTCACGGCGCTCGAACCCGGCGGCGACCGCCGCGTCGACCGTGCCGTCGCCGCCGTCGGCGACCGGCAGCGCCTCGACCTCGACCCGCGGCGCGACCCTGCGCAGTCCGGCCGTCACCCGCTCGGCCACCTGCACGGCCGTGAGCGAGCCCTTGAACTTGTCCGCGGCGATGAGCACCCGCTGGTTCCGGCCCCGGCTCCGATTCACTGCAGCGTCCGCCACCTTGCATTCCCCTTGCTCTTCGGGCCTTGCACACGTCAAGGCAGTCGCGCCGCTGCGACCCTAACCGGAGGAGGGGGCCGCTGCCCAGGGCGGTTCTCACGTCCCGGACAGCGGCCGCGGGTCAGCCGGCGTCGGTGCCGCGGGAGTCGTACAGCTGATGCGTCAGGGTCCCACTGCCCCCGAACGGCACGCTGATGTGCTCCAGCACGTCCTCCAGGGCATCGACGTCCCCGGTCCGCACCCCGACGTCCCCGGTGTTCACCAGAGGCTCGGCGGGGGCCGCCTGCGCGGGCGCCGCGCCGGTGACGGACAGGACGGCGACGACCGCGGCGGCGGCACCGGCCGCCAGGACGGTCGTACGGCTCATCGACTTCATGGGTCTCCCAGTTCTCGGGGCCCCTGATCACGGGCCCCCAACCGCAATACGACTAAAACCTGACGAGCCTCTCATGTGGTGCGGTGCCTGATTTACGTACATCGGGCAGGACCGGCGGGAATTCGGTACACCGGGTGTATGACCCCTGTGGGCGTTGACGATCTCGCGGACCGCGTCCTCGGCGGCTGGCTCGGCCGGATCGCGGGCAACATGCTCGGCAAACCGGTGGAGCGGGGCGACTACTGGACGCGGGACCGCATCGACCGCTACCTGCGGCAGGCCGACGCCCTGCCGCTCACCGACTACCTGCCGGAGCCGCTCGGCCCGAGCGAGGAGTTCGTACTGCGGCCGGAGTGGCGCAGGTGCGTACGCGGCCGGATCCACGGCAGCTGCCGGGACGACGACGTGGACTACGCGATCCTCGGTCTGCACCTCCTGGAGACGCACGGTTTCGGCTTCAGTACGGAGCAGGTGGGCGACCTGTGGCTGCTGCGGCTGCCGTATCTGCAGACGTTCACGGCGGAGCGCGCGGCGTACCGGAACCTCGCGAACGGGCTGAAGCCGCCGCTGACGGCGACCTACGACAACCCGTACCAGGAGTGGATCGGTGCCCTCATCCGCGCCGACGTCTATGGCTGGACCAGCCCGGGTCAGCCACGACGCGCGGCCTCGCTTGCCCGCCGGGACGCGGTCCTTTCTCATACCGGGAACGGTGTGTACGGGGCGATGTGGGCAGCCGCGCTGGTGGCCGCCGCGTTCACCGCGCCGACCGTGCGGGACGCCCTGGAGACCGCGCTCACGGTGATCCCGGCGAGCAGCCGCCTGGCGCGTACCGTGCGCCGGGCGATGACGCTCCACGAGACCGGGCTGAGCTGGGAGGCCACGCTCGACACGGTCGCGGAGGAGACGGCGGGCCTCGGCTGGATCCACACGATCCCGAACGCCGCCGTCCTGACGGCCGGACTCCTGTACGGCGAGGGCGACTTCACCCGCTCCATCGCCCTCACGGTCCGCGGCGGCCTGGACACCGACTCGAACGGCGCGACCGCGGGTTCCGTCACGGGTGTGCTGGGCGGAGCCGCCGCGATTCCGCCGCAGTGGACGGTGCCGCTGGAGGACACCGTGCACAGCGCGGTGTTCGGCTTCGACGGCGTACGGATCAGTGAACTGGCGGAGCGGACAGTGCGGTTGGCGGTGAGCGCCGGTCTGCCGGCCGGGGCGGTGACCTCGTAAGGATTACTCCCGAGTGATCTTGCCCGCCCTCCGGGTCGGCCTGGTTACGCTGCCCCAATGACGACTCCTGACTACGCCACGTACATCGCGGGGCTCCCCCGTGTCCTCGTCGGCGCCGCCGCGCTCTTCCGTGACGCCGAGGGCCGTGTGCTGCTCGTCGAGCCCAACTACCGCGAGGGCTGGGCGCTGCCCGGCGGAACCGTCGAGTCCGACGACGGCGAGACCCCGCGGCAGGGCGCCCGCCGCGAGACGCTGGAGGAGATCGGCCTGGACCTGGAGATCGGCCGGCTGCTCGCCGTCGACTGGGTGCCCGCCACCACGCGGCCCCCGATCGTGGCGTACCTGTACGACGGAGGCGTCCTGTCGGAGGACCAGTTCAAGGCGATCCGGCTCCAGGAGGAGGAACTCCTGTCCTGGCGCCTCGTGGCCCCCGAGGAACTCCCCGAGCACATCTCGGGTTCCCTGATCGGCCGGGTGCTCGCCTCACTGGACGTGCTCGCGACGGGTGCGGGGACCGTGGAACTGGAGAATGGGCGTCCCGTGGCCTGAGTCTCTGGATTCCTCAACTTCCCTACCTGTACGGCTCATTGATCGGCACAATGCATCCTGTGCCGCACTACGACTACATGGAGTTCACGCTCGATGACGGAGCGCAGGTCCGCTTCGAGCTGGCAGCCGCGGGCGAGCCCCGGCCGGACAGCACGGGCGGGCCCGATCTGCCGGACGGGATCGCCGGAGCGACTCCGGTTGGGCGGGGCGCACGGGTCGGCGCGCTCGCCACGGACGCCCTGCGGACCGTGCTGAGCCCGCTGGGCCCCGTGCTCCAGCAGGTGCACGACTCCGTACGGGGCATCCCCGACCCGCCGGACGAGATATCGGTCGACTTCGGGATACAGATAGGCCAGGACCTCAGGATCGGCATTGTCGGGGCCAACGGCCAGGCCAGCATGACCATTTCGGCGACCTGGCAGCTCCCCCGCAGGACCGAGCCGTGACGTGGTTCGGGCCGTCGCGCGACGGCCGCTCCGCCGATGCCCGCGGAGCGCTGGTGCGGGTCCTGTCCACGGACCACGCACGGACCGCGGGCGCCGGCGTGTACCTCTCCGGCCGCAGACTCCTGACCTGCGCCCATGTCGTCAACGTGGCGCTCGGGCTGCGCAGCCTCAGCCCGCACGACCCGGGAAAGGTCGCACTCGACGTCGCCTTCCCGGTGCTCTCCGCGGCCGGCGCCCGAAGAGCCCGCCTGGTGGCCTGGATACCGCCGCGCTCCCACCAGTACGGACCGGTGGCCGACGGCTCCCTGGAGTGGGACGGCGATCTGGCCGTACTGGAGCTCGACGAGGAGCCACCGCCTCCCGTGGGCCCGGTCCGCTGGCTGGAGATGGAGCGGGGCCAGCAGGTCAGGGCGTGGTACGGCGGCGGCCAGCCGTTCTCGTACGCGGATGTCCGGGTGGGCGCCTACGACGGCGGTATCGGCTATCTCGACGGTCATCTGTCGGGCGCCGCGGTCGACGAGGGCTACAGCGGCGGAATGCTGTGGTCGGTGGCCGACGGGGCGGCCGTCGGTCTGGTCATGGGGCGGATCACCGCCCCCGACGAACCGCTGTCGGCCCAGCACACCGTGCGGCGCAGCTGGGGTCTCGGCTGGCAGTCGGTGCTGCGGGAACTGGCACAGGCCGGCGCGGTTCCCGAGCCGTACCTGGTGGATCTGCGGGCCCGGTCGGCGTCCGTGTCGGTGTCCGCCGAGGACGAGTCGGTGCGGGACATGATGGTCGGCCCGCTGCACACACTGCTCGGCGACCCCACGGCGCGGGCCGCCCACGCGACGGCGCTGGCGGCCGAGCTCGGCCTGCGGGCCCCGGTCGACGGCACGGCTCCCACGGTGGAGGAGCTGGCCCGTCTGCTCGTCGGTACGGAACGGGCGCTGCCGACCCTGACCGAGTCGCTCGCGCCCACGGTGGACGACCCGCGCGGGCGGACCGAGCTCGACCGGCTGCTGGCCCTGGGCCGGCTCACCGAGACCGCCCGACTGCTGTCGGTGGCCGAACACCGGGTGCTGCTGGGGAAGTTGGACCATCTCGCGCAGCACGATCCGGGGCTGCTGCCCCGGGCCGCGACCGCCGCTCTGCCGTACACCGATCTGCCGCAGTCGTTGCAGGCGGCCCGGCTCGCCCCGCACGCCGTGCCCGCGGTGCTGCGCGAGCTGGAGAACTGGTACGGCGACGGGTCGCCCGTGCCCGACGAGACGCCGCGCCTTCCGGCGCTGCTGCGGGTCGTCGAGTACGTGGCGGCGGAGACCGGGGGCCTCGCGTGCCGGGTGCTCCAGGAGTGGAGCGGCCGGGTCGCCGCCCGGCTCGGCATCCACGCTTCGGCGCTGCGGGAACGGCGGGCGGACGCCGCCCGCTGGTCCGCGCGGACGACCGTCACCGGCGCCCGCGTCCTGGTGGAACTCGACCGCTACGCCAAGGACCCGGCCGGCCACTACCGCTGCTCGGTGTGGCGGCTGCGGGGCGACGGCACCGCCGCACGGGCCGTCACGGAGTCCGACCGGCCGCGTACGGGACGGGAGATCGCGCGTCTCGTACGGGAGGTCGCGGGCGGCGCGGAAGGGGCGGAGGACGGGGTCGCACTGGTCGCCGTGTCCGTGCCGCCGGACGCGCTGGAGCTGTCGGTGGACGAGTGGGACGGGGCGAGCGCCGACGAGTACATCCCGGCACCCCTCGGCGAGGACTTCCATCTCGTTCTGCGCTGTCCGAAGCTGCGGCGCCGGTCCCGCACGGGGGCCGGTGATCTCAACCGGCGCTGGAACTCGCGCAACGAGAGCGACACCCTGCACGCGGATCACAGGACGGGCGGCAGGGCCGGGCTGATCGGGCTCCTGAAGACAACCCATCGGGACACCGCCCGCGTCCTTCTGCATGGATCCGCCGAGCACCGCGGCGAGTTGCTGCCCGTCTGTCTCGTGATGGGGGTGCCCATCGTGCTCTGGGACCGCGGGGCCTCGGGTCCAGGGGGCAGCAACCGGCTCGCGGAGATGGTTCCGGAGGGTCCGGTGGACGGACTCCCGGAACGCGTACGGCACTTCAGGGTCCGTGCGTACGCGGACGGGGCGGCCGCGGTGCGGCCCACGCTGGTGTGGGAGGACGCGGAGTTGCCCCTGCCCGACGAGTTGCAGCTGGCCGACCCTTCGGACGGAACGGAGCAGGCGATATGACGGAGAACGAGGAGTGGCGGCTGTTCCGCGGCGACCGCGTGGCCCGGCAGGTGGAGTTCCCCGAGGCGCCGCCCTGGCGGCAGTTCTCGGACGGGACGGACACCCGGCCGCGGCACCGCCCATATCTCATCGGCCGCACGGAGGCCGACGTGGTGAGCGCGGCGCTGCATCTGCGCCGTCCGCTCCTCGTCACCGGGCACCCCGGCACCGGCAAGTCCTCCCTCGCGCACGCCATCGCGCACGAGTTGTCGCTGGGCCCGGTTCTGCAGTGGCCCGTCAACAGCCGGTCCGTCCTGAAGGACGCCCTCTACGGTTACGACGCGATCGGCAGGCTCCGCGAGACGCATCTGCGGCAGGAGCGCGGCGACCCCGAACCCGACATCGGTACGTATGTGCGGCTCGGCCCGCTGGGTACGGCCCTGGTGCCGCACGACCGGCCGCGCATGCTGCTGGTGGACGAGCTCGACAAGGGCGATGTGGACCTGCCCAACGACCTGCTGACCGTGTTCGAGGAGGGCGAGTTCGAGATACCGGAGCTGTCCCGGCTGCCGGACGCGCGGTCCGAGATCCAGGTGCTCACGCACGGCTCGGACGGTGAGCGGGTCACGGTGACGCGCGGCCTGGTGCGCTGTCGGGAGTTCCCCGTCGTCGTGATCACCAGCAACGGCGAACGGGACTTTCCGCCCGCCTTCATGCGCCGCTGCGTACGGCTCGATCTGCCGGACCCGGACGAGGCGCGGCTGCGGGACATCGTCGCCGCGCATCTGGGCGAGGAGGCGCTGTCCGGTGTGGACGACCTCCTCTACGCCTTCCTCAACCGCCGCGCTCCGGGCGAACTCGCCACGGACCAGCTGCTCAACGCCGTGTTCCTGCGCAGGGGCGGAGTCGATCTGAACGCGGAGGGGCTTCTGGACGCCGTGCTGCACCGCCTCGGCGGGACGATCTAGGTGTCGCGCGACGGGCAGGGCCCTCGTGCCCCGGACGGGCCGCGCGGCGGCACCGAGCCGCCGCCTCCCCTCGGCGAGCTCGGGCGGCTCGCGGGCCAGAACCTGTCCATCCATGAACTCCTCGACGTCCTGTGGCTGGCTGCCCGGCTCCCCGCGGACGGTACGGCGCCGCTCGCGCGTGCCCTGTCGCCGGACTCCGCCCGCCGAGCCGGTCCCGGCGCACGGGACGGCTCGGGGGCCGCGCCGGGTACGACCGGACCGGACGCCCCGGTGCACTCCGCGCCGACGCCGCAGTCCGCGCCCCAGCCCCCTCCGCCCGCCCAGCTCCTGGGGGCGCTGCACGCGGCCGCCGCGGCCCGCAGCGCACCGGAGTTCGCCGAGCTCGGCGCGGACGGCCGGCGCGGTGCGCTCGGCGACGGCGCGCTTCCCGTACGGGTTCCCGAGGAGAAGGCGCTCGGGCAGGACGAACTCCGCATCGGCCGTGCCCTCCGCCTGCTCAAGCAGCCCCAACCAGGGCCGCTGAAGCGGGAGTTCGACGAGGACGCCACAGCGGAGGCGATGGCCGAGACGGGGCTGCCCGACGTGGTCACCCGGCCGGCCCGGCAGCGCTGGCTCGATCTGACGCTGCTCATCGACGACGGCATCTCGATGCTGCTGTGGCGGCGTCTCGCCTCGGAGCTGCGGGCCCTGCTCGAACGCCTGGGCGCGTTCCGCGACATCCGGGTGCACGGTCTCGACACCAGGTCCGCGACGGCTCCCCTGCTGCGGGCCCGCCCCTTCGACCCGCACGCGCCCCTGCTGTCCCCCGCCTCGGTGGCCGACCCCTCGGGCGGCACGCTCGTGCTGGTGATCAGCGACGGCGTCGGCGCCTGCTGGAGGGACGGACGGCTGAGGGCGGCCCTCGAACGCTGGGCGCGCCAGGGCCCGACGGCGATCATGCACGCCCTTCCGGCGCACCTGTGGGACGGGTCCGCGATCCGCTCGGAACCGTGGCTGGTGACGACCCGGCGGCGCGGTGCCGCCAACGACACCTGGGAGGTGACCGACCCGCTGCTGCCGCCCGGGCTCGGCGAGGACTTCAACGGTGTCCCGGTGCCCGTGCTCGAACCGTATCCGCCGGCCATCGCCGCCTGGGCGCGGCTTGTTGCCTCACCCGGTGCCAGTGCGCAGCTGCCGCTGCTGGCGCCCCTGCACACGAAGGGGCCCCGGGGACGCGCCGGCACCCGCGCCGCGGAGGCCTCGGACGCCGTCCTCAGGTTCCGGGACGCCGCTTCGCCGCAGGCCTACCGGCTCGCCGCCCATCTCGCCGCGGTGTCGCCGCTGACGGTGCCCGTGATGCGTCTCGTCCAGGCGGCCGTGCCGTGGCAGGCCGACACCGCGCATCTCGCCGAGGTGTTCCTCGGCGGGCTGATGCGCCAGGTCGAGCCGGTCGACGAGGGGCTTCCGGTCCAGCACCGCAGGTTCGGCTTCCCCAGCGACGCCCAGGAGATCCTGCTCGACACGGCGTCCCCGATCGATCTGCTGCGGACCACCAGGGCCGTCACGGAACGCCTGCGCACCCTCGTGGGCCGCTCCCCCGACTTCCCCGCCTGGCTGGCGCACCCTTCGGGAACGGGTGAACTCCTGCCCGGGACCCGCCCGTTCGCCTGGCTGGAGGACCGGCTCCTGACCCACCTGGGCGCCCGGCCGATGGCTCCGGCGCCGCCGCGGACCACGGGCTACGAGCAGGTGAGTCTGCCGTCGGGGCTGGAGACCGCCCCGTCCTGGCTTCCCCTGCGGCTGCAGGACCTGCACTCCCTCGGCCCGTACGCACTCCTGCAGCGGGACGGGATCAGCGGCAGGCCCACCGCGTACATCGGCGAGGACGAGGACGGACAGCAGGTGCTGCTGCGGGTGTCCTCGTCGTTCGCCTCGCCGGTGGCCCAGGAGTTGCTGGAGGTCGAGCGGCGCGCGCTGCGCCGGATGGACGGGGTGTACGCGCCCGCCCTGATGGCCAGCGATCTGGAGGGGCTGCCCACGCCCTGGCTGGCGCTGCGTCTTGACACCCTGAGCAACGGTCTGCCCGCTCCGACGCTCCGGGCGGTGCTCGACGCCGCCGGTCCGCTGCCCGGCACCCCGCTGTTCGTCTGGCTGGGCTGGAATCTGGCGCGGGCCCTGAGCCGCTGTCACCACAAGGGCGTCGTGCACGGCTCGTTGACGCCGGGCACGGTCCTGGTGACCGAATCGACCGTGCACGTCATCAGCTGGACGTCGGCCCGGATCGACGGTGCCTGGAACACGTCGATGTCGTCCATGCCGGCCAACTCCCCCTACCGCGCACCTGAGGTGACGTACTGGGGCGAGTCCCGGATCGCGGCGGGCGACGTGTACTCGCTCGGGTCGATCCTGGTGCAGGCCGCGACGGGCCGGTCCTGGCGCTGGTACGAGCGCGACGCCCTGATGGCGAACCCGGAGTTCGCCGAACTCGACGCGAACGTGGCCGAGTTGCTGCTGCGGTGTCTTCTGCCCGAGCCGGAGGGACGGCCGACGGCCCGTGAGGTCGCGGACGTCCTCGGCGAGCTGCTGCCGGGCGGCGCGGAGTGGGAGCACCTCGGCGACGAGGACGAGGGGGATCCCGGCGAACCGGATGACACCGGAGGGCGGGAGGACGACAGCGAGCAGTGGACGCGGACCGTGCGAACTCCGCTCGAACGCCCTCTTCGGATCGCGCTCCTCGGCGTCAGGGACGGCGTGGGCTGCACCACGACCACGATGATGCTGGGCGCCGTCCTGGCCGATCAGCGGCAGGAGCGGGTGCTCGCGATCGACGCCGACCGGCACATGGGCCGCCATGTCCGCATCGGCAGCCGCGTCTTCCGCAACACCCTGGCCAACCTGTCCGACCTGGCCGGATCCCTGGACGAGGTGCGGCGGTTCGAGGATCTGCAGCTGTTCCTGTCCCCGCACCGCTCGGGACTCCAGGTGCTGGCCAACGACTCCTTGTCCCACCCTTCGGCCATCGGCCAGTACACGGACGTCGACTTCCGCCGCGTCGCACAGGCGACACAGAAGTACTTCGACCTCACGCTCATCGACACCGACAAGTTCCTGCCGGTGCTCCTCGAACAGGCGGACCGCGTGGTCATCGTCTCGCGGGCCGACCCCGCGGGCGTGACACAGGCCCAGCAGGCCATGGACCGCCTCGTCACCCTCGACATGCCGGACCTGATCCGCGAGTCCGTGGTCGTGCTCAACCACAGCCGGCCGGCCGCCGGCTGGACCCTCGACCCGGGCAGCATCCGCGGCCTGCGCTCCCGCTGCCGCGGCGTGGTCACGGTGCCCCGCGACGGTCACCTCACCATGGGCAGCACCGTCGAACTGTCCTGGCTGACCCCGGACGTCTACAAGGCATACCTCCGCCTCGCGGCCCTGCTCCTCGGACCGCGCCCGGTGTTCCCCTGACGGACGTGCCGGGTGCTCCTTGACGGAGACCGACGGATGTTCCCTGACGGAGACGGACCCGCTCCGATATCCGCTCGCCCTACATGCACACGCGACCTACCCTCGGCCCATGAACAAGCCGCTCGTCGCCCTGCTCAGTGGCGCAGGTGTGTCCACCGACTCCGGGATCCCCGACTACCGCGGCCCCAACGGGCTGTGGCAGCGGGATCCCGAGGCGCAGAAGCTCGTGACGTACGAGTACTACATGGGTGATCCGGAGATCCGGCGCCGGTCCTGGCAGATGCGGCGGAAGAACCGCACGCTGCAGGCGGAGCCGAACGCCGCGCACCTGGCCGTGGCCGAACTGGAGCGGGCCGGGGTGCCGGTCAGGGTGATCACGCAGAACGTGGACGGGCTGCACCAGCTGGCCGGGATGCCCGCGCGCAAGGTGCTCGAACTGCACGGCAGCGCACGGAGTTTCGTGTGTACGAAGTGTCATGCGCGCGGGCCGATGGAGGACGCCCTCGCCCGGGTCGAGGCGGGGGAGGAGGATCCGCCGTGCCTGGAGTGCGGCGGGATCCTGAAGTCGGCGACGGTGTTCTTCGGCGAGCGGCTCGACCCCGTCGTCCTCGGCGAGGCCGTCGCCATCACCAAAGCGTGCCACGTCTTCATCGCCGTCGGCACCAGCCTCCAGGTCCAGCCCGCCGCCGGCCTCGCCGGAATCGCCGCCGACCACGACGCCCGGCTCGTCATCGTCAACGCCGAGCCGACCCCGTACGACGACCGCGCCGACGAAGTCGTCCGGGAGCCGATCGGCACGGCCCTGCCCCGGCTGCTGCGGGGCCTGGCCGACTGATCGGCGGCGGACCGGAGAACGGAGGGAACGGGGAGCAGGGGCAGTCACCCCGCTCAGAACAGTGCGGTGTCTGCCTCTCCCCGCTCGAAGTCCAGAAGCTGCCGCTTGCGTTCCAGGCCGCCGCCGTAGCCGGTCAGGCTGCCGTTGGCGCCGACGACCCGGTGGCAGGGCACGATGATCCCGAGCGGGTTCTTGCCGTTGGCGAGGCCGACCGCGCGGGATGCGTTCGGGTTGCCGAGGGCGTCGGCGAGTTCGCCGTACGAACGGGTCTCGCCGTACGGGATCTTCTGGAGCTGTGCCCAGACGGAGCGTTGGAACGGGGTTCCGTCCAGGTGGAGTTGGACAGTGAACTCCTTCAACTCACCCGCGAAATAGGCCCGTAGCTCGTCGATCGTCTCCGTGAAGGGTGTGTCGTCCGGGTCGCCGAAGGTCTCCTCGGGCGGACGGTGGCGCTGGTCGGTCATGTAGAGGCCGGACAGGACGCCGTCGGTGGCGACGAGGGTGAGCGGGCCGTAGGGGCTGTCGATCACGGTGTGCTGTTTCACTGAAGGTCCTCGGGCCGGAGTCATGCGGGAAGGAAGTTGATCGGGTGGCTGTCGGTCGCCCACAGGTACTGGACGGCGTACGCGCGCCAGGGCCGCCAGTCCGCGGCACGTGCCGTGAGCGCGGCGGGGGTGGACGGCAGGCCCAACTCCTGGGCTGCGCGCCGGACTCCGAGGTCGGTGGGCAGGAACGCGTCGGGGTCGCCGAAGGCGCGCATGGCGATGACCTCGACGGTCCACGGCCCGAAGCCGGGCAGCGCGAGCAGCCGGGCCCGGCTCTCCGCCCAGTCGCTCTCCACACCCAAGTGGAGTGTTCCGTCGGCCAGTTGGCGGACCAGGGTGGTGAGGGTGGCCCGGCGGGTGGCCGGCATGGCGAGGGCCTCGGGGTCGAGGGCCGCCAGCGACTCGGCGGGCGGGAAGAGGTGGGTGAGCCCGCCTTCGGGGTCGTCGACCGCCTCGCCGTGAGCCGCGACCAGACGGGCCGCGTGCGTACGGGCCGCGGCCGTGGAGACCTGCTGTCCCAGCACGGCCCGTACGGCGAACTCGGCCTCGTCGACCGTACGCGGCACCCGGCGGCCCGGCGCCTTGTCGACGAGCGGGGCCAGCAGTGGGTCCGTACGCAGCTGGTCGTCGACCGCGACCGGGTCGGCGTCCAGGTCGAGCATGCGGCGGCAGCGGCTGATGGCGACGGTCAGGTCGCGCATGTCGCTGAGGGTGAGCCGGCAGCCGATGTGGTCGGCCGTCGGGGTGAGCGCGACGACACCGTGACCGTACGGCAGCCGCAGGGTGCGCCGGTACGCGCCGTCGCGCCACTCCTCGACGCCGGGTACGGCGGTGGCGGCGAGGTGGCCGAAAAGGTTGTCGGGGTTGAGCGGTGACCGGAAGGGCAGGCGGAGGCTCAACACCCCTGGCGTGCCTGCCGAGTTGGCGTGGTTCGCCCGGTTCTTCGGGACTCTGGTGCGTAGCTCGCTCGGTGAGAGGGCGAAGACCTCGCGGACCGTGTCGTTGAAGGTGCGGATGGAGGAGAAGCCCGCCGCGAAGGCGATGTCGGCCATCGGGAGCGGGGTCGTCTCGATGAGCAGCCGTGCCGTCTGGGCCCGCTGCGCGCGGGCGAGGGCCAGCGGTCCGGCGCCCAGTTCGGCAAGGAGCTGCCGTTCGATCTGCCGGGTGCTGTAGCCGAGCCGGGTCGCCAGGCCCGGCACGCCCTCGCGGTCCACGATCCCGTCGCCGATCAGCCGCATCGCGCGGGCCACGAGGTCGGCGCGCTGGTTCCACTCGGGCGAGCCGGGGCTCGTGTCGGGGCGGCACCGCTTGCAGGCCCGGAACCCGGCCTGCTGGCAGGCGGCGGCACTCGGGTGGAACGTCATGTTCTCCGGCTTCGGCGGCACGACGGGGCAACTCGGTCGGCAGTAGATCCGCGTGGTCAGCACCGCAGTGAAGAACCACCCGTCGAAGCGGGCGTCCTTCGACTGGACGGCGCGTACGCAGCGCTCGGCGTCGGTGTGCATCCCGTTCTGCATACCTCCCAGCATCGGCCATGGTCATGGCACTGGCTGGCGAGAATCCGACATCTACCTGAGGGCGCCTGTCTCCGCCAGACACCTGCCTCTGCTACCTGAGGACGTCTCCCTCCGCTACTCAAGGAGGCCTCCCTTCGCCCCACCGAGGGTGCCGATCCAGGTGCGGACCGCGGACGCCGTCGTACGGGCGTGTTCCCGGAGGAGGGTCAGATGGTCGCCCGGGACGTCCACACTCTCGTGCGGCAGCGGCCACGAGGTCCGCCAGCGGTCCGCGTCCGGTCCCGCCGCCATCTCCGGCGTGGAGTGCGTGGCCCGGACCAGCAGGGTCGGCGTCTCGACCGGTTCCGGGTCCCAGTCCATGAAGATCCGCGTGTACGCCCCCATGGCGGCGACGCCGGTGTCCTCATACAGGCGGGGTGCGACGGCGGCGGGCAGGGCGAGCAGCCAGTCCTTGCGGCTGTTCTCTTCGTCGATGAGGTACGTGTCGAGCAGGATCTGGCCCGCCGGAGGCGTCCCGAGCCGTTCGAGCTCCCGGGTCAAGGCGTGGGCTGCGGCACCCCCCGTTGACGCTCCCACGAGCACGAAGGGGCGGTCGCCGACGTGCCGCAGCACCGTCTCGGCGTGGGTGCGCGCCAGCGCCTCCCGGTCGACGGGCACGGCGGCGCCCGTGCCGAGGCCCGGGTGCGGGAGTTCCAGTACGTCCCGTTCGCCGTCGAAACAGCGATGGAAGTCGGCGAACTCTCCTCCCGGTACGGCGAAGGGCGGATGGTGTCCGGCAAGGAAGACGAGCACGGGACGGGCGGGGCCCTCGGCCCGGCGGACGGGTGGGAGGGCGTGCGCCCGGCTCTCGTCCGCGCCGAACGTCGGCAGCGCGCGGGACGCCGAGACCAGCATGTGCATGCCCGCGGTCACCTCGCCCTTCGCGCAGAGCGTGCGGTAGAGGGCGGCGAGGGTCTGGGAGGGGCGGGGCACGAGGTCGGTGCGCGTGGCGGTGGGGGCGGGCGCAGGGGTGGGCGCGGGAGCGGGCTGCCTCTTCGGATGCGGGCCGTGAACTGGGCTCTCGTCCGGCCACGGCGTCTGCCTCGGCTCCGGATCCGGCACCCGTTCCTGCGCCTGCGCCTGCGCCTGTTCCTGATTCGGCTCCGGTGCCTCGGGCGTTTCGCCGCTGATCAAGTCGAGCAGATGCCTGGCGAGCGCGTCCGCCGTGGGGTGGTCGAACACCACCGTGGCGGGCAGCCAGAGCCCCGTGGCCGTGGTGAGCCCGTTGCGGAGCTGGACCGCCATCAGGGAGTCGAAGCCGAGGTCGGCGAGGGGCTTGCCGACGGGGAGCGCGTCGCCGTCGGGGTATCCGAGGACCACGGCGACCGTGTCACGCACCAGCGCTGCGAGCGCGCCCTCGCGTTCCTCGTCGGGCAGCCCCGCCAACCGCTCGCGCCATGCGCCCTGCTCCGCCGCGACCTGCGTGCCGCCGCCGACACCAACGCCGGTTCCGATTCCGGCTCCGGTTCCGGTTCCGGTTCCGGAGGTGACCGACGGCCGTCCCGTGCGTACGAGCCCCCGCAACAGCGGTGGTACGGGCCCGTCGGCGGCCCGGAGTACGGCCCGGTCCAGCAGGACGGGCGCGAGGACGGGCTCGTCGGTGCGCAGCGCCGCGTCGAACAGCGCCATGCCCTGCTCCGGGGAGATCGCCCGGACCAGGTCCCGGCCCGTTGCCTCGCGGTGCCGGCCCGCCATGCCGCCGTCGTGCTCCCACAGCCCCCACGCGAGGGAGACGGCGGGCAGCCCCAGCGAGAGGCGGTGGTGGGCGAGGGCGTCCAGGAAGGAGTTCGCCGCCGCGTAGTTGCCCTGGCCGGGCCTGCCGAGCAGCCCCGACGCCGAGGAGAACAGCACGAACGCCGACAGGTCCAGATCACGGGTCAGCTCATGAAGGTGCCAGGCCGCGTCCACCTTGGGCCGCAGCACCGCCGCCATCCGCTCCGGCGTGAGCGAGTCCAGTACGCCGTCGTCGAGCACCCCCGCCGCGTGGACCACGGCGCTCAACGGAGGCTCGCAGAGCCCGATCACCTCGGCCAGGGCGGAACGGTCGGCCGCGTCGCACGCGACCACGCGCACCTCGGCGCCCAACTCCCGCAACTCCGTACGCAGTTCGGCCGCGCCCGGCGCCTTCGGGCCGCGTCGCCCGGTGAGGAGCAGGTGCCGTACGCCGTGATCGGTGACCAGATGCCGGGCCAGCTCCGCGCCGAGCGCGCCCGTGCCGCCGGTGATCAGCACGGTGCCGTGTGGTCCGAAGGCTCCGGTTTCCAGCCGTCCGGCGGCGGAGGTCGCTCGAAGCGGTCCGGCGGAGGCCGCGACGAGCCGCGGTGCCATCAACCGACCGGATTGGATGGAGAGTTGGGGTTCACCGGTAGCCACCGCCTCGGACAGCATCCGCAGGGACTCCGGCCGTCCGTCCACGTCGACCAGGACGACACTGCCCGGCATCTCCGACTGGGCTGTGCGGACGAGGCCCCATGCCGCGGCTCCGGCCAGGTCCGGGACCGGTGCGGTGGCGTCCCGGGTGACGACGAGCAGCCGTGAACCAGCCGCCTGTGGATTGGCCTGCCAGGTCCGCAGTGCTTCCAGGACTCTGGCGGTCAGTTGGTGGGTTGCGGAGACGGGGTCGGGGGTCGCGGCGGGGGTGAGGGCCGTGAGCACTACGACGTCGGACGCAGAAGGCTTCCCCGCCGACGGAACGTACACGGCGAGCCCCAACTCGTCCGGCCCGAGCACCGTCCAGGCCCCGCCATCGGAGTCGGCAGACGGGTTAGCGACCGGGGCCGGGGCAACCGGGACGACCGGCGTCCAGTCGGGCCGCAGCAACGCCCGCCGCACCACGTCGTCCGCCGAATCCAGCTGGCCGCCGGGCAGTTCTCGGGTGACCAGTGACTCGACTCCGGCCACCGGCCGCCCCGCCGTGTCGGCGAGGGTCACCGTGACGGCCCCCGGACTCGTCGGCGTCAGCCGAACCCGTACCTCGGACGCCCCATCGGCGTACAACTGCACACCACTCCACGCGAATGGCAGCCGTACGGAACCCGAGCCTGGCTCGGAGTCGAATCCAGCCTCTGAGCCGGGCCCGGCGAGCAGCATGCTGTGCACCGCCGCGTCCAGCAGGGCCGGATGTATGCCGAAGCGGGCCGCGTCCGGGGTCTGTTCCTCGGGGAGTCGGACCTCCGCGAAGAGTTCCGCTCCCCGCCGCCACATGGCACGGACGCCCTGGAACGCGGGCCCGTAGCCGAGTTCACCGTCCCCCAACGTCTCGTAGGCGTCGGTGAGTTGTACCTCTACGGCGCCTTCAGGAGGCCACACCTTCAGGTCGCTCTCCGACGGGTCTGCCGTTGCCGACGGCGCCCCGCTCATCGCCCCTGTGACATGCCGGGTCCAGCCCTCTTCCGCATCCTCCGACCCACCCGGCTCGTCCGACTCACCCAGCTCGTCCGGCCGCGAGTACACGTCGACGGAACGCCGCCCGGAGTCGTCCAACGGCCCGACCACCACCTGGACCTGCACCCCCGCACCGCCGGACAGCACGAGCGGCGCCACGACCACGAGTTCGTCCAGGCGGGCGCAACCGACCTCGTCTCCGGCGCGTACGGCCATCTCCACGAAGGCCGTCGCGGGGACGAGGACCCTCCCCGCGACCACGTGGTCGCCGAGCCAGGGCTGGGCCACCGTCGAGAGCCGCCCGGACAGTACCGTCCGGTCCGTGTCCGGCACAGTGAACGCCGGGCCGAGCAGCGGATGCCCATGCGCGTCGGACCGGGCCCCGACACCAGCACCCGCACCCGCACCCGCACGGGGAGCGTCCAGCCAGTACCGCCGCCGCTGGAAGGCGTACGTCGGCAGATCGACCCGCCGCGCCCCCGAATCGGCGAACACGGCGGCCCAGTCGACTCCCGCACCGCGCACATGCAGCCGGGCCACGGCCGACAGCAGCGACTCGGCTTCCCGCAAGCCGGACTCGCCCGACAACTGCCCCACGGCCGCGCCGAATTCGGCACCGCCGTCGATGCCGGGACGCGACAGCACACCCTCGGCCGCCGCGGTGAGCACGGGTCCGGGACCGACCTCCAGGAGGGCCCCGACGTCCTCGTTCTCGCCGAGCCACCGCACGGCGTCCGCGAACCGCACCGGCAGACGGGCATGCCGTACCCAGTACTCCGCCGAGCAGAGTTCCCCGGCCTCGGCGTCGGCCGGACGACCCGACACGGTGGAGACCACCGGAATCCGCGGGGATCGGTACGTCAACTCCTCGGCCACGCGCCGGAATTCGTCGAGCATCGGCTCCACCAGCGGCGAGTGGAAGGCATGGCTCACCCGCAGCCGTACGGTCCTCCGCCCACGCTCCGCGAACACGTCGGCGACGGCGAGCACGGCTTCGCGTACGCCGGAGATCACCACGGAGCGCGGCCCGTTCACGGAGGCGATCGCGACCCGGTCCGTGAGACCGAGGTCGGTCAGCACGGGGCCGACCTCGTCCTCGGCCGCGTACAGGGCGACCATCGCCCCGCCCTCAGGCAGCGCCTGCATCAGGCGGCCTCGGGCGGCGACGAGGGCGGCGGCGTCCGGCAGGTCCAGCACCCCGGCGACATGCGCCGCGGCCAGTTCGCCGACTGAGTGTCCGACCAGGAAGTCGGGCCGTACGCCCCAGGATTCCAGCAGCCGGAACAGCGCCACCTCGAAGGCGAACAGAGCGGCCTGGGTGAAGTCCGTACGGTCGAGGAGCGCGGCGTCCGGTGAACCGTCCTGCGCGAACACCACCGTGTGCAGCGGACGTTCGAGCCGTCCGTCGAGTTCCTTGCACACCTCGTCGAAGGCGGTCGCGAAGGCAGGGAAGGAGTCCGCCAACTCCCTTCCCATCCCGATGCGTTGGGCGCCCTGCCCGGTGAACAGGAATGCGGTGCGGATGCCGGGGTCGGCGATGCCCTGCACGTTTCCTGGGGCACGCTCACCCTCCGCGAGGGCCCGGAGTCCTGCCAACTCCCCCTCCCCCGGGGCGATGGCGGCGCGATGCGTCAGCGCCGACCTCGACACGGCGAGCGAAAGGGCGATGTCGGCCGAGTCGGCGGAGGTGAGCGCGGCGGGCCTGGCGGTCAACTCGGCGGCCAGTCGTCGTGCTTGGCCGCGCAGGGCCTGCTCGTCGGCTCCGGAGAGCAGCCAGGGCAGGCGGGGCAACCGGGGCAGTGGCGTCGTACCAGCCGGGTCCGTCACACCGGCCGTGTCCGCCACCCCAGCCGGCTCAGCGTGCTCGGCCGTCTCAGCGCGCTCGGCCGATCGAGCGGGCTGCCGTCGGCCCGTGGGCGGTGCGAGCGGCACTTCCCGGACCGCCGGCGCCGCTTCCCGCACCGCCAACGCCATTTCCTGCCCCGCCGGCGCCTCTTCGAGGATCACGTGGGCGTTGGTCCCGCCGATCCCGAACGCCGACACGCCCGCCCGGCGCGGCCGGTCGGGCGACGACGGCCAGGGCCTGGCAGCGGTCAGCAGCTCCACCCGGCCCGAGGACCAGTCGACGTGCGGGGACGGCGTCTCGGCGTGCAGTGTCGCGGGCAGCTCCTCGTGCCGCATGGCCTGCACCATCTTGATGACTCCGGCGACCCCGGCGGCGGCCTGGGTGTGCCCGAGGTTGGACTTGACCGAGCCCAGCCAGAGCGGCGGCTGCTCCGGGGCGCGGTCCTGTCCGTACGTGGCCAGCAGGGCGCTCGCCTCGATCGGATCGCCGAGCTTCGTGCCGGTGCCGTGCCCCTCCACCGCGTCGACGTCGCTCCCGCGGAGCCCGGCGTCGGCGAGTGCGCGGGCGATGAGCTGCCGCTGAGCCTGGCCGTTGGGCGCGGTGAGCCCGTTGGACGCCCCGTCGGAGTTGACGGCGGAACCCCGCAGCACGGCCAGCACCGGATGTCCGTTGCGCCGCGCGTCGGACAGCCGCTCCAGCAGGACGAGCCCGACGCCCTCGCCCCAGCCGGTGCCGTCCGCCGACGAGGAGAACGACTTGCAGCGGCCGTCGGGCGACAGCCCGCGCTGCCTGCTGAACATGGTGAACGACCTCGGTGTCGCCATCACCGTGACACCGCCCGCCAGGGCCATCGAGCACTCGCCCGCGCGCAGCGCACGCGCCGCCCAGTGCAGCGACACCAACGAGGCCGAGCACGCGGTGTCGAGGGTGATCGCCGGGCCGCGCAACCCGTACGTGTAGGCGATCCGCCCGGAGGCGACGCTCCCGGCCGAGCCCAGACCGAGGTGCGCCTCCAACTCGTGGGGCTCGGTGCCGAATCGGTCGGCGTAGTCGGCGTACATCACGCCGACGAACACGCCCGTGTCGCTGTCGCGCAGGGACGCCGGGTCGATCCCGGCGCGCTCCCAGACCTCCCACGAGGTCTCAAGGAGCAGTCGCTGCTGCGGGTCCATGGCCAGCGCCTCGCGCGGCGAGATCCCGAACAGGCCCGCGTCGAACTCGGCGGCCCGGTGCAGGAATCCGCCACTGCGCGCGTACGACGTCCCGAGGCGGTCCGGATCGGGGTCGTACAGGGCGGCCAGGTCCCAGCCCCGGTCGGCGGGGAACTCCGAGACGGCGTCCCTGCCTTCGGAGACCAGCCGCCACAGGTCCTCCGGCGACTCGACGTCACCGGGGTAGCGGCAGCCCATGGCGACGACGACCACCGGGTCGTCGTCCTCGCCGGGTCCGGCCGCGGAGCTATCGGCACCCGCTGCCCCCGGGGCGAAGAGGACGGTCCGCAGGTGCCGCGCCACCTCGGCGGGCGTCGGGGAGTCGTAGACGAGCGTGGTCGGCAGCCGCAGCCCGGTCGCCGTGCCCAGCCGTTCGATCAGCGTGACGGCGCCCAGGGAAGTGAGCCCCAACTCGATGAAAGGGCGCTCCGCGTCCCGCCGTTCGTACGGCTGCTCGCCGCGGACCTCCGCCGTCACGGAGAGCACGGTCTCGCGCAGCACGCGCTCGCGTTCCTCCTGGGAGAGCGGGGCCAGCCGCTCGCGCAGCGCCGAGGCCGAGGCGCTCAACAGGCCCGGCTTTTCAGGTACTTCGGCTGCGGACACCCCGGCCGTCTCGGGTGTTTCAGGTGTACCGGGCTGGAAACGAAGGTCGGGTGCGGGCCGCGCCAGACCCGGAACAACCGCGCGGCGCGCGATCTTGCCGGACGCCGTACGCGGCACCGCGGCGATCTCGTGGATCTCCGCGGGCACCTTGTGTTCGGACAGCAGCGTGCGGCACGTCCTCAGCACGCGCTGCGGGTCGAGCCCACCGGGACCGGGCACGACGAAGGCGACCGGGACCTCGCCGAGGACGTCGTGCGGGGCGCCCACGACGACGGCGTCGGCCACTCCGGGGCAGCTGAGCAGGGCCTGTTCGATCTCGGTGGGGTGGATGTTCTCGCCGCCGGTGATGATCAGTTCGCTGACCCGGCCGGTGAGGGCGAGATGGCCGTGCTCGACCCGGCGGGCCAGGTCCCCGGTGCGGTACCAGCCGTCCTTGAGCGCGGCGGCCGTCGCCTCGGGCTGGTTGTGGTAGCCGGTCATGAGCCCGGGTCCGCGCACCCACACCTCGCCCTCGTCGCCGTCCGCGACCTCCTGCCCGGAGCGGGGATCGACGAGCCGTACGTCCATGCCGGGCACCGGAAGCCCGCACGAGCCGTCGACCCTGGGCCCGTCCGGCCGGTTCACGGCGATCATCCCGCACGTCTCGGTGCTGCCGTACGCGTCCAGCAGCGGTGCCCCGAGCACCTCCTCGACGGCCCGGGCGAGCGACGGCGGACTGGGCGCGCCCGCGACGACGCAGTGCCGCAGCCCGGTGCGGGCGGGTCCGGCGCTCTCTCCGGCCGCGGACACCAGCCGGTGGTAGGTCGCGGGGACACCGGCCATCAACGTGAAGCGTCCCTCGGACCGATCGTGCACCCCATGCGCCTCGTCGAGTACGCGCAACAGCCCACCGGGCGGGAGGAGTTCCCCAGTGATGTGCGCGCTCGCACCGGTGGCGATGACGCCCATCACGGCGAGCGAGTGCCCGAAACTGTGGAACAGCGGGAGCGGCCACAGCAGCCGATCCCCGGGCGAGAGCCCGATGATCGGCGCGTAACAGGCCTGCGCCGACCAGAGCGCAGTGCGCTGCGTGGACACAACTCCCTTGGGCCGGTGGGTGGTTCCTGAGGTGTAGAGCAGCCAGGCCGGCTCGTCGAGTCCGAGATCGTCCCGCGGCGGTCCGGCGCCCTCGCCCGCCATCGCCGTATCGAGGAGTACGGTCCCGTCGGGGGCCTCCGCTGGAACCGGCCCCACCCCGGTGATCAGCACCCGGAGACGAGCGAACTCCCCACCCAGTCTCGCCAGTTGGCCAAGGTGCGCCCGATCCGTGACGATCACCGAAGCGCCACTGTCCGCCAGCAGGTGCGCGAGCTCCGCGTCGGAAGAGCGGGGATTCAGCAGGACACCGACCCCACTTGCTCGCGTCACGGCAAGGCAACTCTCCACCAGCTCAACGCAGTTGCCCAGCAGAACCGCGACCCGGTCACCCCGGCGGAGCCCCGCCCCCGCCAGGTGACCGGCCAACTTCCCGGTGCGCCGCTCCAGTTCCCCGTACGTCACACCACGCACGGAGTCCGAGAACGCGACCCGGTCACCCGCCCTACCCGCATGCCGCTTGAGCAACTCCGGCACCGGCCGGATCAGTTCGTAGTCGTGCACCATGCCCCACCCCGTACGGTCCCCGAGCCGTTCTCCCCTGCTGTGGCGAGCCTACGTCTCACCAAACACAAGATCGAAAGCATCGGAGACCGGACGGTGGGCGTGTCGCCGCTCCTCGGAGAACTTCGTCGGAGAACTCCGCGCCGTACTACCCGGAGAACTCCCCGCCGCACTACCCGGAGAACTCCCCCGCCGTGGGCCGCCGCGACGCCGCCATCGCCATGTCGACGTCAGTCAACGGCCGCAACCGGTACGTATAGGAGTAGTCCCGGTCGGCGAAGAGCTTGTACTCGTCGTGCGTGTGCGCGCCCCAGCTGTTGTCGCCGCCCACCCCCATCTGCCGGTGGTTCAGGCGGAGTACGACCTCGTCGCGCGGGGTCAGCTGGTAGTCGTGGCGCGTGCCGACCGACAGGTCCTCGGGTGTGAAGTGCGAGGCGTTGACTTCAAGGAGAGGTTCGCCGGAGACGAGCAGTCCGGCGCCGCCGCGGTCGGTCAGGGCGGCCCAGCGGACGTCGGTCTTGTTGCCGTTCTCCTGCGGGCGGATGTAGGACGTCCACTGCCCGGAGACGGTCCCGGAGTAGAGGCCCACGTCGGTGCCGGTGTTGCGGTCCCAGTGGTTCTCCTCGGGGCCGCGGCCGTAGTAGTGCAGGCGCTCCAGCCGGCCCGGCAGGAACAGCAGGGTGCCGACCTCCGGGATGTACGGCAGGTTCGCCGCACCGGGGTGCAGGGTGTTGTCGACCCTGATCTCGCCGTTGCCGAAGACCGTGTACGTGGTGGTGTACGTCGATTCGGTGGTCGTGGGCAGGGTCCCGGCGACCTTGATCTCGACGGCCCGGTCGCGCAGGGCTCGCACGCTGACGTCCGTCACCTTCCGCAGGGTCCCCGCGTCGCGCCAGGTCTGGTTGCGGACATGCTGGCCGTTGCCCCTGTCGTTGTCGATCGGCGCCCGCCAGAAGTTCGGCACGGGCCCGGAGGTGATCAGTCGGGTGCCGCGGGCCTCGTACGACGTGATGACGCCCGTGCGCTTGTCGACGGTGACGGAGAAGGACTTGCCCTTCACCACGATGGACCGTTCGCCGTCCTGGTGGCTCAGGGCGGGGACGCGCTCCAGCGGAACGGGCCGTACGGCCGGGCTGTCGGCGTCGACCGGGAGCTGCTTCTTGGCCACCTCGAAGCCGGCCTTCGCCCACTTCGTGCGTTCCTTGGTGGTGAAGGACAGGTGCAGGAAGTACTCCGCGCCGGGCGCCGGGTCGGCCGGCAGCCTGAAGGGCACGGTGACGTCCTTGCTGCTGAGCGGCGGAACGTCCAGCTGGGCGCGGCTCAGCTTCCCGCGCCGTACGACCTCGCCGTCTTCGACCAGGCTCCAACTTCCGTCGAATTCACGGAGGTTGGTGAACAGGTACTCGTTGGTGAGGGTGACCGCGGCTCCGGCGGCGAGGGATTTGCCGGACGCCGGTGCAGCGTTGATCGCCTGGTAGACCTGCTTGACCTCCGCGGCCTTGCCCGTGTGTCCGCGGTCGGCGGTGACGATGCCGTCCGCGACGAAGGCCCCGTCGTTGGGGTGGTCGCCCCAGTCGCCGCCGTACGCGAAGAACGTGCGCTCCTTCGGCCGTTTCTCGGTGACCTTGACGGTGGCCGCGTCGAACCAGAACCGCACCCCGTCGTCGCCGGGTCCGCGCCCGTCCGAGGCGAGTTCGGTCGCGGACAGGGCGCGGGCGTACACGCGCGCCCGCCGGATCGTGCCGCTGAACTCCCGGGTCGGGTTGTCGACGTCGGTGGCGAGCGACAGTGGTGCGGTGTTGTTTGCGGGCCGCCGGGTGGTGGTCCTGGTGGCCTTCGCCGCGCCGTCGACGTAGAGGGTCAACGCGCCCGCGTCCGCGTCGAAGACACCCGCGACGTGGTGTTCCTTGCCGGTCCAGTCGTCCGGCAGCGCCCAGTTCGCGGTGATCCACTGGCCGCCGCCGTGGATGAAGAACTCCAGGGTCCTGTCCGACTGCTTCAGGGCGTACTGGGTGTCGCCCTTGGCGATGAGCGGCTGGTGATAGCCGGTCACGGACGGGGTGACCCAGGCCTCCAGCGTCAGCGAGCCGGTGATGTCCAGGCCGGTGTCACGGGCGAAGACGGTACTGCCGGACAGGCCCTTCTCGCGGTCGAAGGTCGCGCTGCCCGCCTGGATCTCACCGCGCACCCTGCCGGGCCCGGCCTCGGTGAACAGCACCCGCCTCGGGGTCGGCCAGCTCAGTGACTGGTCGACGAAGTCCCAGATCCAGCCGCCCTGGAGGACGTCGTGGCGGCGGATGAGGTCCCAGTACTTCTGGAAGTTGCCCGTCGAGTTCCCCATCGAGTGGGAGTACTCGATCATGACGTACGGGCGAGTGTCGGCGGTGTCCTTCGCCCGCTGCTCGACGCGCGCGGGGCTGTCGTACATCTCCGAGCGGATGTCGCTGATCCCCGGGCGGTCGTCGCCCTCGTACTGGATGACACGTGTCGGATCGTAGGAGCGGATCCAGTCGTGCATGGCGACGAACGTGCTGCCGCCGCCCGCCTCGTTGCCGAGGGACCAGATGACGACGGAAGCGTGGTTCTTGTCCCGGTGGACCATGTTCTGGGCGCGGGACACACACGCCCTGCTCCAGTCGGCGTGGTTGCCCGGGTACTCGCCGCGGATGCCGTGGGTCTCGAGGTTGGTCTCGTCGACGAGGTACAGGCCGTACTCGTCGGCGAGTTCGTACCAGAGCGTGTTGTTGGGGTAGTGCGAGGTGCGGACCGTGTTGATGTTCAACCGCTTGACGATCTCCATGTCCCTGACGAGGTCCGCCCTGGTGAGCGCGGTGCCGCGGTCGGGGTGCATCTCGTGCCGGTTGGTGCCCCGGAAGGAGACGGGTCTGCCGTTGATGCGCATCAGCCCGCCCTTGAGCGCGAACTCGCGCAGGCCGACCCGGTGCGAGAGCGTCTCGACGACCTTGCCCGCCGGATCGCGCAGCCGCAGCACGGCCGTGTAGAGGTACGGGTCCTCGGCCGACCACAGCTTCGGCGCGGGCACGGCCCTGGCGGCCTGTACGGTCACGTCCTCGCCGGCCGGGGCCGAGCCGAGGTCGACGGTCTGCTGCAGCGGACGGGACCAGACGGCGTGCCCGCGCGCGTCGTAGAGCTGCGTCTCGACGGAGTACCGCCCACTGCCGCCACCGCCGGCCTTGCCCTTGGCGTCTCCGTAGGCGCGCACGCTCGCGGTGACCGACAATTCGGCGGCCTTGTAGTCGTCGCTCAGCGGGGTGTCCAGCTTGAAGTCGCGCAGGTGCACGGCCGGCGTGGAGTACAGATGGACCGAGCGGAAGATGCCGCTCAGCCGGATCATGTCCTGGTCCTCCAGCCAGTCGCCGTCGGAGTAGCGGTACACCTCCACCGCGATCTGGTTGGTGCCGCGCTTGAGGTGCGGGGTGATGTCGTACTCGGCGGGGACGTAGGAGTCCTCGCTGTAGCCCACCAACTCGCCGTTGATCCACACGTAGTGGGCGGACTTCACGCCCTCGAAGTGCAGAAACGTCCGCCGCCCGTCCCATCCCTCGGGGACGGTGAAGGTGCGCCGGTACTGGCCCACGGGGTTGTAGCGGGTCGGGGCGGCCGGCGGCTGCGGCTCCTCGCCCAGGCCGTTGGGGCCCCAGTAGGGATACGTGATGTTGATGTAGATCGGGAAGTCGTAGCCGTGCACCTGCCACGCGGAGGGGACCGGGATGGTGTCCCAGGAGCTGTCGTCGACGTCCGTGCGGTGGAAGTCGGTGTCCCGGTCGTCGGGGCGGTCGGCGTAGGCGAACTTCCACTTACCGTCGAGGCTCATCCGGTACGGCGAGCGCGTACGGTCGCCGGCCAGCGCCTGTCCGACGTCCGCGTACGGGGTGAGTGTGGTGTGGGGCGGCTCGGTCCCCACCCGGAAGACGTCGATGGCGCCGTTCCACTCCGGTGTGCCGGCTGCGGCCCCGGGCCTTTCGGCGGCGTGCGTCGGGGCTGACGACGCGGGCAGGGCGAGCACACCGAGGACGGCGGCCCCTCCCTCAAGCAGTCGACGGCGGCTGACGGGGGGCATCTGGGCGTGCGGGTGCGGCATGACTGTGGCCTTCCTCGGTACGACATGTGGGGGTGCGCGAACTGAGGGAGCGTCAGCTCTGTCGAGCTGGTCGAAGCGACTGACAGACGGAAGTTGATGTCAGGACAGAATGCGACCGCTGAGGACAAAGACACGTACTGAGCCACAGAAAACCCTAAGACCCGAACACAATCGGAGCAATGACCCTGTCGGACTTTGTGTGATCCTGAGGGCTGACGGGTCATGAGTTGGCCCGCGGGCTGACGGGCAAGAAGCCCGGCGGCGGCCCTCGGACCCTCAGGGCAGGTCAGCGAGCCTGCGCGGTGAATGCCTCGTACGCCCGCTCGTCGAAGAGGACGAACCTGGCCTCGGTGACCGCCGTCTCGGTGTCCCGTACCGTCCCGACCGCGATGCGGGCGGCGTCGTCCATCGGCCAGCCGTAGATACCGGCGGAGACGGCCGGGAACGCGACGGTCCGCGCGCCCAGTTCGTCGGCGACCCGCAGCGACTCCCGGTAGCAGGAGGCCAGCAGCTCCGAGCGGTCCTCGCTCGGGCTGAAGACGGGGCCGACCGTGTGGATCACCCAGCGCGCGTCCAGCCTGCCCGCCGTGGTGGCGACGGCCTGGCCCGTACGCAGGCCCTTGCCGTAGTGGCCGGCGCGGAGCTTGCGGCACTCGGCGAGGATCTCGGGGCCGCCGCGCCGGTGGATGGCGCCGTCCACGCCCCCGCCGCCCAGCAGGGAGGAGTTCGCCGCGTTGACGATCGCGTCCACGCTCTGCCGGGTGATGTCGCCCTGGACGAACTCGATGGCGGTCATGACTGGCGCAGTCTCCTCCACACGGCCTTGGCCGCGTTGTGCCCCGACATGCCGTGCACGCCGGCGCCCGGCGGGGTGGCCGAGGAGCAGATGAACACGGCCGGGTGCGGGGTGCTGTACGGGAACAGGGACAGCTTGGGGCGCAGCATCAGCTGGAGGCCGGAGGCCGCGCCGCAGGCGATGTCGCCGCCCACGTAGTTGGCGTTGCGCGCGGCGAGTTCGGGCGGGCCCGCCGTGGCGCGGGCGAGGACGCGGTCCCGGAAACCGGGCGCGAACCGCTCCAGCTGGCGCTCCATCGCGTCCGTCAGGTCCCCGGTCCAGCCGTTCGGCACATGGCCGTACGCCCAGAACACGTGCTTTCCGGCCGGTGCCCTGGACGGGTCGACGACGCTCGGCTGCACGGTGATCAGGAACGGCGCATCCGGGGCACGGCCCTCCCGGGAGGCCGCGCGCAGGGCGGTTCCGATCTCCTTGCTGCTCGCGCCGATCTGGACCGTGCCGGCGGCCCGGGCTTCCTTCGCGGTCCACGGCACCGGTCCGTCGAGGGCGTAGTCGACCTTGAAGACGCCCGCCCCGTACCGGAACCGCTCGTAGTACCGCCCGAAGCCCGCGATACGGGCCAGCGCGGTGGGCGAGGTGTCGAAGATGTACGCGCGCGCGGGCGGCAGGTCGTCGAGACGCTTGACCTCGTAGTCGGTGTGGACCGCGCCCCCGAGGTCCTTCAGGTACGCGGTCAGCGCGTCGGAGATCGACTGGGAGCCGCCGCGGGCGACGGGCCAGCCCCGGGCGTGGGCGGCCAGCGCGAAGACCAGGCCGACCGCGCCGGTGGCGATCCCGCCCAGCGGGGCCATGACGTGCGCGACCAGGCCGGCGAACAGGGCCCTGGCCCGGTCGTCACGGAACCGGCGCATCATCCATGTCGAGGGCGGCAGTCCGGCCAGACCGAACCGGGCGAGGGTGACCGGGTCGCGCGGCAGCGCGGTGAGCGGCAGGGACATGAAGTCACGCGCCAGGGTGTCCCAGGTGTGCGTGAACGGCTCGACGAGTCTGCGGTACGTGCCCGCGTCACGCGGTCCGAACGAGGCGGCCGTCTCCGCCACGGAGCGGGACAGCACGGCGGCCGTGCCGTCCAGGAAGGGGTGCGCCATGGGCAGTTCGGGCTGCAGCCACTCCAGGCCGTACCTCGCCAGCGGCATCGCGCGGAACGCGGGCGAGTTGATGCCCAGGGGATGCGCGGCGGAGCACGGGTCGTGCCGGAAGCCGGGCAGGGTCAGCTCCTCGGTGCGGGCGCCTCCCCCGACCGTGTCGCGCGCTTCGAAGACGGCCACGGAATAGCCGCGCCGGGCCAGCTCCACGGCAGCCGTCAGTCCGTTCGGCCCCGCACCCACCACGACGGCATCGAGCATCGACGGCACCTTCGGACTCCTTTGTCAGCCGACGGCCACTGGGGATCAGGATATGCCGGGCCCCCGAGAGCCCCGCCCCGGCCCGCCACGGCCCGTGTCAGCCCTGGCCCGTCTCGGCCCCGGGCCGTCACGGGTCAGGCGCCGCCCGACAGCAGCCCGAGGACCCGGCGGGCCGTGGCCGCGTCCCGAGCCGCCGTGAACGGGAGCGCGTTGCCGCCGGTTATACGGAAGGGCTCCCCCGCGAGCGTCAGGTGCGCGCCGCCCGCCTCCTCGACGAGCAGGAGGCCCGCCGCATGGTCCCAGGCGGCCTCCCAGGAGAACGCGGTGGCGTCCAACTCGCCCCGGGCGACGGCGAGGTACTCGAGTCCTGCCGAGCCGCACGCGCGCGGGCTGACGCCTTCCGTCCAGAGGCCGAGGAGCGCGCGCTTCTGGTCGTCCGTCGTGTAGTCCGGGTGGGACGTGGCCACTTCGAGGTCACGGCCGGGGGCGGGCGAGCCGGCGCGGAGGGGTTCGCCGTCGAGGAGGGCGCCCCTGCCCCGGACGGCGACGGCGAGTTGGTCGCGGGCCGGTGCGTACGTCCAGGACGCCAGCAGGACTCCGCGGTGGGCGAGCGCGACCAGGGTGCAGAAGCCGGGGTCGCCGTGGACGAACTGGCGGGTGCCGTCCACCGGGTCGACGATCCAGACCGGCGCCTCGCCCTTGATCGCCTCGTACGTCGCGGGGTTGGCGTGGACCGCCTCCTCGCCCACGACGACCGAGCCGGGCAGCAGCTTGACCAGCGCCTCGGTGAGAAACTCCTCGGCCTTGCGGTCGGCGTCCGTGACCAGGTCGTGCGGGCCGCTCTTCTCGTCTATCTCGTGCGCGGCGAGCTGCCGGAAGCGCGGCATGATCTCCGTGGCGGCCGCCGTACGGACGGCCTCTTCCACGTCGGCTGTGCGGTGTGCGAGAAACTCGTCGATGGTTTCGATGTCCTGGATCATGTCTCCATGAGAGCACGCGCCACTGACAATCCACACCCGCCCGGTGTATCCCGGGTGGAATCACCATGAACAACGAGTGTTACGAGATCAGCGGCGCGTGAGTCGTGCCGGGCGGGCCCCGGTGCCGGGAGCAGGGCCCGCGTCAGCGCCGGCCTCAGCGTCCGACCGCGTACCCCTGCATCCCCCGCGGGTTCGCTGCCGCCGACAGCACTCCGGTCCGCGGGTCCCGCGCCACCGCGCACAGCCGGCCCTCGGACCAGGCGTCGCCGACCTGGACGTCGTGGCCGCGGCGGCGCAGCTCCTCCACCACCTCCGGGTCGGTGCGGGACTCGACCGTGACGCTGCCGGGGCGCATTCCGCGCGGGTAGAAGGAACCGGGGAAGCTGTCGTTGTGCCAGTTCGGGGCGTCGATGGCGCCCTGGAGGTCCAGGCCGCCGCGTACCTCCGCGCGCAGGGCGACGGCCAGGAAGAAGTGCAGCTGCCACTGGTCCTGCTGATCGCCGCCCGGCGTACCGAAGGCCATGACCGGCACCCCGTCCCGCAGCGCGAGCGAGGGGGTGAGCGTCGTACGCGGGCGGCGGCCCGGGGTCAGGGAGTTGGGCAGCCCCTCGTCCAGCCAGGCCATCTGGAGCCGGGTGCCGAGCGGGAAGCCCAGCTCGGGCACGACCGGGTTGGACTGCAGCCAGCCACCGCTGGGCGTGGCCGCGACCATGTTGCCCCAGCGGTCGACGATGTCGAGGTGGCAGGTGTCGCCCCGGGTCGCCCCGTCGGCGGAGACGTCGGGCTCCCCGGACACGGACGAGGCCGGCGGCTCGGCGACGGTCGGCGCTCCCAGGCCCGCACCTGCCGGGCGGGCGCCCACACCCGAGTGCCCAGCTCCAGCTCCAGCTCCAGCTCCAGCCACCGTCGGCTCCCCGGCGCCCGCCGCACCGCTTGCCTGCGCCACCGTCGGCTCCCCCGCCCCCGGCACCCCGAGCGCGTCGAAGCCGTCCTCCCCCGCGGCCACCACGCGCGCGTGCCCGCTGAGCCGTGGGGCCCGTCCGCCGGGGCTGCCCGGCCGCAGCTCGTAGGAGGCCTTCTCCCCGATCAGCGCCCGCCGGCCGGCGTTGTACTCCTCCGACAGCAGCTCCTCCAGGGGGACCTCGCCCGCGTCCCCGTACCACGCCTCCCGGTCGGCCATCGCGAGCTTGCAGCCCTCGATCAGCAGGTGCACGTACTCGGCGGAGCCGTACCGCGGCAGCTCCGGCGGCAGCAGGGCCAGCTGCTGGAGGAGCACCGGGCCCTGGCTCCAGGGGCCGGCCTTGCACAGGGTCCAGCCGCGCCAGTCGTACGTGGCCGGCGCCTCGTAGGACGCGGACCAGCCGGCCAGGTCGGCCGCCGTCAGCGTGCCGGAGTGCCGCTCACCGCTGGTGTCCATGGTGGGCCGGGCCGCCTGCCGTACCAGCGCCTCCGCGATGAAGCCCTCGCGCCAGATCCGCCGCGCCGCCTCGATCTCGGCGACCCGCTCGCCGCCGTCCCGCGCCCCGGGCTCCTGAGCAGCTCCGGGCTCCCGACCGGCATCGGCCTCCCCCCGAGCCCCCGCCTCCTCCGCGGCCTCCGCAGCTTCCGCAGCTTCCGCGACCAACCGCCTCCACGTCGCGGCCAGCGCCGGATTCCGGAACAGCTCGCCCGGCCGCGGGGGCTGCCCGTCCGACAGGTACACGTCGGCCGAGGACGTCCACTCGGTCTCGAAGAGCTCCCGTACCGTCTCGACGGTCTCGCCGACGCGCTCCACGGGCGCGTGCCCGTCCTCGGCGTACCCGATGGCGTACTTCAGGACGTCCGCCAGGGACTTCGTGCCGTGGTCGCGCAGAAGCAGCATCCACGCGTCGAAGGCCCCGGGCACCGCTGCCGCGAGGGGCCCGGTACCGGGTACGAGATCCAAACCCAGCCCCCTGTAGTGGGCGATCGTGGCCCCGGCCGGTGCGACGCCCTGTCCGCACAGCACCCGTACCTCGCCACCCGCCGGGGCGAGGATGATCGGCACCTCGCCAGCGGGCCCGTTGAGGTGCGGCTCGACGACGTGCAGCACGAATCCGGCGGCGACGGCGGCGTCGTACGCGTTGCCGCCGTCCTCCAGCACGGCCATCGCCGACTGCGAGGCGAGCCAGTGCGTGGAGGACACCATCCCGAAGGTGCCCTGGAGCGTGGGTCGGGTCGTGAACACGGAGGAACTCCTCACTGCGGCGCGGGCATCCGGACTGCGGCAGACGTCCGGCGATCGTACGCAGCCCGCCGCGCCGCCCTACTCGGAGGGCTACGCCGAGGGCTGCCAGGCCGACGTCCCCAGGATGTTCTCCGGGCCGATGTCCAGCGCATACGGAGGCCGCACGGTCACGGTGTCGTCCCCCTTCTTCACGGCCACGCGCAGATACACGCCGTCCTGGTTGTGCATCCGCCAGTACAACGCCGCGTGTGCGCTCTCGCCGGGGTCGAGGGTCAGCGCCCGGGGTCCGGGGTCCTCCGGCGCCATGAACACCTTGTCCGTGCCTTCGACGGTACGTACGCCCGGGAAGGCGTCGCCCGAGGCGTCGAGGACGGTGACGGACGGGTAGCCGTTCAACTTGTATGGGCGATCACCGCAGTTGATGACGTCGAGGCCCATGGCGCGCAGCCCCATGGCCGCGTCGCCCTCGTCGGCCCGGAAGCGCAGGCCGGACGGCGGACAGCCCTGCCCCTCCTGGACGGGTACGGACGGAGAGTGCGTGGGGATCCCGGACGGGGGCGGATTCGCGGCCCGGGTCGGCACTTCCACAGCCGGTGTCGGCGTGGGCGTGGGCTTGCGTTCGGGGTTGCTCTCCCGGTCCAGTTCGGCGGAGAGCCCGCAGCCGCTCACCCCCAGCACCAGCAGACAGGCGAGGGCGACGCTGCGGACCGATCTCGGACGTATCGCGATCACGTGCCGATCATCACACGAGCCCCCGCCGGAAGCCGTCACTCCGCTCCCCGGCGCCCTCATCCCGCTCCCCCGGTGCCCCTCACTCCACAGTCCCCCGCGCCGCGACCAGCCCCGACTCGTAGGCGAACACGACCAGTTGGGCGCGGTCCCGTGCGGCCAGCTTGGTCATCGCGCGGCTGACATGGGTCTTGACCGTGAAGGGACTGATGACCATGTGGGCGGCGATCTCCTCGTTGGTGAGGCCGCGGGCGGCGAGCGCGGTGACCTCGCGCTCGCGGCGGGTGAGGCACTCCAGGCCGGGGGCGCTGGCCCGGTCCGGGGGCCGGGCCACGAACTCGCCGATCAGCGTGCGGGTGACGGACGGCGACAGCAGGGCCTCGCCGCGCGCGACGACCTCGATGGCCTGGAGCAGGTCGGCGGGCTCGGTGTCCTTGAGCAGGAAGCCGCTGGCACCGGCCCGCAGCGCCTCGAAGACGTACTCGTCCAGGCCGTAGTTGGTCAGCATCACCACGCGTACGCCGGCCAGGTCCGGGTCGGCGGCGATGCGGCGGGTCGCCTCGATGCCCGTCATCACCGGCATCTGGACGTCGACGAGGGCGATGTCCGGGACCTGTGCGCGCACCAGCGCCAGGCCCTGTTCCCCGTCGGCGGCCTCACCGACCACCTCGATGCCGTCCTCGGCGTCCAGGAGGGCCCGGAACCCGGCGCGCATCAGGGCCTGGTCGTCGATCAGCGCGACCCTGATCAGACCGCTCACGGCAGGTCCAACGGCACTCGGGCCCGTACCGAGAAGCCGCCCTCCGCGCGCGGGGCGGCGTGCAGGGTGCCGCCGAGGGCCGTGACGCGTTCGCGCATGCCGGTGAGTCCGATGCCCTCGGCGCACGGCCGGGACGGTTCGGCGGTGCCGTCGTCGTCGACGCGTATCGTCAACTCGCTTTCCTCGTACTCCAGTTGGACGGCCACCTTGGCGGGCCCTGCGTGCCGGGCGGCGTTCGTCAGGGCCTCCTGGACGATGCGGTACGTGGCGCGGTCCACGGTCGCCGTCAGAGGGCGCTCGTGGCCGGTCACGGTCAGGTCGACGGCGAGGCCCGCGGCCCGGGCGCGCTCCACGAGCAGGGCAGGGGTGCCGGTCGGCTCGTCGGTGCGCAACACCTCGAGGGTGGCGCGCAGTTCGCGCATGGCCTCGCCGCTCGCCTCCTGGATGGCAAGCAGGGCCGGGGATATCTCCTCGCCGCGCTTGCGCGCGAGGTGGACGGCGACTCCCGCCTGGAGCTTGACGATCGAGATGCTGTGCGTGAGGGAGTCGTGCAACTCACGGGCGATGCGCAGGCGTTCCTCACCCGCCCTGCGCAGTGCCGCCTCCTCGCGGGTGCGTTCGGCCTCCAGCGCGCGTTGTTCCGTCTGGCGCAGATACGCCTGCCAGTTGCGGCCCGCAAGACCGGTCACGACGGCGCACAGGAACCAGCCCGCGAGCAACGCGGTCTGCTCGACGGTGTCCTGGGAGGTGACTCCCGTCGCGAGCCACGCCCCGAGGAACACCCCGCCCGCGGCAGCGCCCGCGCTCCGGTGCCCGGCCTGTGCCGCCGTATGGACCGCGGCCATCACCGGGAGGGCGGCCACCAGCCCTGGTTCGGTGTGCAGCACATAGCCGGCCAGCGCGGTCGTGGTGACGGCGAGCACCAGGCGAGGCGCCTTCCGGTACGCGGCCAGCGCGAGCGAACCGGTCACGATCAGCGCGTAGTCGACCGGCGCGGTGTCCTTGTCGAAGGCCGCCACGGACACGACGATCGCGCCGATCACGACGGCGAGCGCCACGTCGGCGAGCCGCTTGAGAGTGGCCTGGTCCGCGTCCATGTCCGTACGGTAGACCGCCGTGCCGACAGGGTCGTCAGCCCTGTGGACGGCCCCGCGACTACTCCTGGCGCAGTAGTGCGGTGCCCGGCGCGGTCGCGTCGGAGCACCGCCAACTGCCTTCGGCCGTACGACGCCTGGGGGCACCTCCGGGAGCGAGGGTTCTCGGTATGACCACACCCTTCAGCTACCCGTTCGTGACCACGCCCTTTCGCTACACGCAGCCTCCGCCGCCCAGGTCCGCCACCGGCCGGACCGCCGAGGTCTACTCACAGCTCTCCGAGGACTTCGGGATCGACGGCGCCGTCACCTTCGTCGTCCTGTCGTCCGCGCCCGAACTCCTCGCCGCCACCTGGGCCCTGATGCGTGAGTCGCTGCTCGCGGGCGACGGCAGCCGCACCGGCAAGGAGCTGGCCGCGCTCGGGGTGTCCCGCGCCAACAGGTGTCCGTTCTGCGTGGACGCGCACACCGTCCTGCTCCACGCCACCGGCGACCACGCCCTCGCGGAGCGTCTGGCCCGCGGGGGGACCCCGGAGAAGGAGGTGCAGGCACGCATGGTCGCCTGGGGCGAGGCGACGCGGGTCCCGGGCCACCCGGATCTCACCCCGCTGCCGTTCTTCGCCCGGCACACGGCCGCGTACGTGGGGACCGCCCTGTCCTTCCACTTCATCAACCGGATCGTCTCGGCCCTGCTGACGGAGAACCTGCTGCCGGGCAACACCCAGCGGTTCAGGCCGGTCCGCAGCCTCGCCGGCCGTTCCCTGGCGAAGACGCTGCGCTGGCGTCTCACCCCGGGCACGAGCCTCGCCCTCCTCGACGGCGACCCGGGCCCCGGCCCGTCCTGGGCGGCCGGCACGACGGTCGCCCCGGCCTACGCGGCACTGCGGACGGCCGCCCTGGCAGGCGCCGACCTGCTGACCGAGGCCGACCAGGACCTCGTACGAAACGTCGTCGCGGCGTGGGACGGTACGCATCAGCCGTTGGTGTGGGACGCCCTGCCGGACCGGAGGAACAGGCCCGGGGCGCGGCTGGCGATACTGGCCGCGCTGGCTCCGTACCGGATCACCGACGAGGATGTGGCGGCGTGGAAGCAGCCGCCGTACACGGACCGCTGTCTGGTCCGGCTCGTCGCGTACGGTGCGTTCGCCGCCGTTGACCGCATCGAGCGGGCTCTGCCCCTCGGTGCCCCGATATCGCACGGGGTCATGGACCGTCAAGGGTGAGCCAGTGTCACCACGCGGGCACGGAGCGAGTTTGTACTACCGCCCCACAGGCAGGCATGTGACACTGGCGTCCCGTCCGCTGTGCGGACCCTCCGCACCGTCCCCCACGAAATGTGCGCCGTGCGTTCTCTTCCTCTCGCTCTGACCGCGCGTCTGCTGCCGGTTGTCGTGCTCGCCCTGGCGGGCTGGTCGTTGTCGTCCGGGCCGTTCGCCGCGACCCCGGCCGCGGAGAAGAAGGCGGCCCCCGACGGCGGGTCGTCACCGTCCGCGCCGTCGACCGCCGCGGCGAGCCGCACGTACCGCACCTCGCCCGCGCCCTGCACCGGTGTGTCGAAGAAGACGGTGTCCTCGCTGGTGCCGGACGCCAAGACGGCCGGCAAGGAGATCCCGTCGACCGACGAGTCGCTGCGGCGCACCTGTTCGTGGAACGCGCTCAAGGGCTTCGATTACCGCTGGCTCGACATTTCGTACGAAATCAAGAAATCGGACCAGGCCGCCCAGGCCGCCTACAAGCAGCGCACGACGGAGAAGAGCGGCGGAGGGGTCGTTCCCGGTCTCGGGGACGCGGCCTACTCGGTGGTGAACCTCACCACCGAGGACAAACAGCAGACGCGCGAGGGCCAGGTGTTCGTCCAGGCCTCCAACGCCATGGTCGTCATCACGTACAACGGCAGTGACTTCGAGTCGAAGAAGGCGCCCAGTACGGACGAGATCAACAAGGGCGCCATCAAGGCCGCCAAGGAGGCGATGGCCGCGCTGGAGGCCGCTCAGTAAGAGAGGCTCCCAACGCGGCCCGCCGTCGTCAGACGACCTGGTCGGCCTTCACCGTGCGCCCCTCGCGCTCCGCGCTCTCCGCCCGTGCGAACGGCGCCATCAACGCGACGTACAGGACGAGCGACGAGGCGAGGCCGATCGCCCAGCCGTAGTCCGCGAGCGGCTTGAGGAACGGGATGAGTCCGTCCGTCGGGAACGGGCCGAGCTTCGCGCCCTTGGCGTCGACGTTGGAGTACGAGCCGCCGACCGCCAGGACACCGCCGACCACGAAGGCCAGCACCGCCCGCCAGTTCCAGCCGTTCGAGTACCAGTAGCGCCCGCCGGGCGTGTAGAGGTCGGCGAGGTGCAGGACCGTACGGCGGATGATCCAGTAGTCGGCGATCAGGATGCCCGCGACCGTGCCGAGCAGACCGCCGACCACACCGAGCCAGGTGAAGATGTAGAACTCGGGCGTGGAGATCAGCTTCCACGGGAAGATCAGGATGCCGATGACACCCGTGATCAGCGCGCCCGTACGGAAGTTGATGAACTTCGGGGCCAGGTTGGACAGGTCGTAGGCAGGGGACACCACGTTCGCCGCGATGTTGACGGAGATCGTGGCGATCAACACGATGAAGAGCGCGAAGAGCAGACCGAAGGCGTTGTCCGTCTTGGCCGCGAGGGCCACCGGGTCCCAGATCGCCTCTCCGTAGACGGCCTCGGAGCCTGACGTGACCAGCACGGCGAGGATCGCGAAGAGCGTCATCGTCGTGGGCAGACCGAGGGACTGCCCCCAGGTCTGCGCCTTCTGGCTGGCGCCGAAGCGCGTGAAGTCCGGGATGTTGAGGGACAGGGTCGCCCAGAAGCCGATCATGCCCATCAGCGACGGGAAGAAGACCGGCCAGAAGTCCGCGCCCCAGCCAAGCTTGGAGGGCTGGTCGAGGAGCGCGCCGAAGCCGTCGGCCTTGACCGCGATCCAGATGAGCAGCGCGAACGCGCCGACGATCACGACGGGCGCGGCCCAGTTCTCGAAGTGCCGCAGGAAGTCCATACCGCGGTAGATGATCGCGATCTGCAGGGCCCAGAAGAGGAGGAAACAGAGCCACAGCGGCCACGGGTTGCCCGCGATCTTCCCCGCGTTCTCCCACTCACCGCCGGTGAGCTTGGAGCCCAGGGCGAAGATGCCGCTGCCGCCGATCCAGGTCTGGATGCCGAACCAGCCACAGGCCACGGCGGCGCGGATCAGCGCCGGGATGTTGGCACCGCGAAGCCCGAACGAGGCGCGGGCGAGCACGGGGAACGGGATGCCGTACTTGGGTCCCGCGTGACCGGTGGCCAGCATCGGCAGCAGCACGATGATGTTGGCCAGGGCGATGGTGAAGACGGCCTGCTTCCAGTCCATGCCGAGGGCGACCAGGCCGGAGGCCAGGGTCCAGCTGGGGATGCAGTGGGCCATGGATATCCACAGCGCCGCGAAGTTGTACGTCGTCCACTTGCGCTCGGAGACGGGGACGGGACGCAGGTCCTCGTTGGCGAAGGGACTGTCGGCGGGGAAGGCCCCGGGGCTGAGTTCGATCCGGCCGTCGGTGTCGGCGGACTGGGATATCGGCGGCCCCGTGGGGACGGTTTCGGTCATGGGCAGGCCAATCGATGAGGCGGGACGGGAAAGGCCGTGCGGGTGGCGACGTGGGGGTGGTGGTGCGGTGATTCGGTGGTGCGGTCCCCTTCCCGGGGAGGTGGGAAGGGGACGACTTGAGTGGGTGGAGCAGGGTGGAGCGGATGCCGTCAATGGTTGATGGATGGGTCGACCATCAACCATTGGGACAGGTCGTCAACGGCCGCGGCCGGCCCTCAACCGTTGACGGCAGGAATGACCGTTGATCCATACGCCTCGATGACCGCCTCTTGAGCGTCATGCATGTCGTACAGAGCGAACTGGTCAACACCCAGTTCGCGCAGCGCGTTCAGCTTCTCGATGTGCTTCTCGGCCGACCCGATCAGACAGAACCGGTCGACGATCTCGTCGGGCACGAACTGGGTGTCGGGGTTGCCGCTGCGTCCGTGGTGCGAGTAGTCGTAGCCCTCACGGGACTTGATGTAGTCGGTGAGTTCGTCGGGTACGGCGGCGGAGTGCTCGCCGTACTTCGAGACGAGGTCGGCGACGTGGTTGCCGACCATCCCGCCGAACCAGCGGCACTGCTCACGCGCGTGGGCGAGCGCCTCGGGCGAGTCGTCCTCGGTGACATAGGCGGGCGCGGCGACACAGATCTTGACCTCGTCGGGGTCACGTCCGGCCTCGGCTGCCGCGGTCTTCACGGCCTTGACCATGTACTCGGTCAGGTAGAGGTCGGCGAGCTGGAGGATGAAGCCGTCGGCCTCCTCACCGGTCATCTTCAGCGCCTTCGGGCCGTACGCGGCCATCCAGACGGGGAGTTCGGCGCCGGGCTTGATCCACGGGAACTTGATGACCGTGCCGCCGAGGTCCGCCTCGTCGCCGCGGCCCAGCGCGCGGATGACCTTCATGGCCTCGCTGATCCGGGCGAGCGTGTTGGGCTTGCGGCCGGCCACGCGCATCGCCGAGTCGCCGCGCCCGATACCGCAGACCGTGCGGTTGCCGAACATGTCGTTGAGCGTGGCGAAGGTCGAGGCGGTGACCTCCCAGGTGCGGGTGCCCGGGTTCGTCACCATCGGGCCGACCTTCAGCTTCGTGGTGTTGGAGAGGATCTGGCTGTAGATCACGAACGGCTCCTGCCAGAGCACGGCGGAGTCGAACGTCCAGCCGTACGTGAAGCCGTTGCGCTCGGCCCGCTTCATCAGGCTGATGACGCGGGAGGCAGGTGGGTCGGTCTGCAGGACAAGTCCGAAGTCCATGTGCGCCACTCCTAGTTCAGGTACTGACAGGTGGAGCGGGGGGTGTAGACGCCGTGCCCGGCGCGCCCGGTGAACTCCCGCTCGGTGATGACGAGTTCGCCCCGCGAGAGGACCGTCTCGACGCGGCCGGTGGTGCGCTTGCCCTCGTATGCCGAGTAGTCGACGTTCATGTGGTGCGTCTCGGCGGACATGATCTGCTCGGCGTGCGGGTCGTAGATGACGACGTCCGCGTCGGCGCCCGGCGCGATCGTGCCCTTCTTCGGGTACAGGCCGAACATCCGGGCCGGGGTGGCGCAGGCGATCTCGATCCAGCGGCGGCGCGTGATGTGTCCGTCGACGACGGCCTGGTGGAGCAGGTCCATGCGGTTCTCGACGCCCGGGAGCCCGTTGGGGATCTTCGAGAAGTTGCCGCGGCCCAGCTCCTTCTGACCGACGAAGCAGAAGGGGCAGTGGTCGGTGGAGACGACCTGGAGGTCGTTGGTCCGCAGGCCCCGCCACAGGGCGGCCTGGTGCTCCTTGGGCCGCAGCGGTGTCGAGCACACGTACTTGGCGCCCTCGAAGTCGGGCTCCGCGAGGTTGTCGGTCGACAGGAACAGGTACTGCGGGCAGGTCTCGCCGAAGACGTTCAGGCCCTCGTCGCGCGCCCGTGCCAGCTCGGCGACCGCCTGCTGCGCCGAGACGTGCACGACGTACAGCGGCGCTCCGGCCACCTGGGCGAGCTTGATGGCGCGGTGGGTGGCCTCGGCTTCGAGGAGGGCCTTGCGGACCTCTCCGTGGTACCGGGGGTCGGTCTCGCCCCTGGCCAGCGCCTGCTCCACCAGCACGTCGATCGCGATGCCGTTCTCCGCGTGCATCATGATCAGGCCGCCGTTCTCGGCGGAGCGCTGCATGGCGCGCAGGATCTGGCCGTCGTCGCTGTAGAAGACGCCGGGGTAGGCCATGAACTGCTTGAAGGAGGTGACGCCCTCCTCGACCAGCAGGTCCATCTCCTTGAGCGTGTCCTGGTTCACGTCGGAGACGATCATGTGGAAGGCGTAGTCGATGGCGCACTTGCCGTCGGCCTTGGCGTTCCAGGCGTCGAGGCCCTCGCGCAGCGAGTGGCCGACGCTCTGCACCGCGAAGTCGACGATCGTGGTCGTGCCGCCCCAGGCCGCGGCCCGGGTGCCGGTCTCGAAGGAGTCGGAGGCGAAGGTGCCGCCGAACGGCAGCTCCATGTGGGTGTGGGCGTCGACTCCGCCCGGGATCACGTACTTCCCGGTCGCGTCGATGGTCCGCTCGGCCGTCCATGCCTCGGCGGCGGGGGTGCCGCTCGCGGCGAGGGCGGCGATGCGGCCGTCCTCCACCAGGACGTCCGCGTGGAGTTCGTCCGACGCGGTGATCACTAGGCCACCGCGGATGACTGTACGGCTGCTCATGGTTTCCTCTCCTGTCGTGGCACCCCGGTGGAATGCGGTCGTTGGGTACGTGCGGGTGCGTCGTGGCTGGTTGCGCAGTTCCCCGCGCCCCTATAACCCCGGGGCGCGGGGAGCCTCCGACGTACCCCCCCCCGGGTCAGGGAGACGTCAGCGGCTCGTACGCCTCCGGGCGGCGGTCGCGGTAGAACTGCCAGCGGTCGCGTACCGCGCGGAGTTTGGCCATGTCCAGGTCGCGGACGACGAGTTCGGTCTCCTTGTCGCTCGCCACCTCCCCGACGAACTGGGCCTCCGGGTCCACGAAGTACGAGGTGCCGTAGAAGTCGTTGGAGCCCAGCTCCTCCACGCCGACGCGGTTGATGGCGCCCACGAAGTACTCGTTGGCGACGGCCGCGGCCGGCTGCTCCAACTGCCAGAGGTAGGCGGACAGTCCGCGTGAGGTGGCGGACGGGTTGAAGACGATCTCGGCCCCGGCGAGACCCAGCGCGCGCCAGCCCTCCGGGAAGTGCCGGTCGTAGCAGATGTAGACGCCGATCCTGCCGACCGCGGTGTCGAAGATCGGCCAACCGGCGTTGCCGGGGCGGAAGTAGAACTTCTCCCAGAAGCCCTCGACCTGCGGGATGTGGTGCTTGCGGTACTTGCCGAGGTACGAGCCGTCGGCGTCGATCACCGCGGCCGTGTTGTAGAGGACGCCGGGCTGCTCCTCCTCGTACATCGGCAGCACGAGGACGATGCCCAGTTCCCTGGCGAGCGCCTGGAAGCGCTGGACGATCGGGCCCTCGGGGATCTGTTCGGCGTACTCGTAGAACGCCTTGTCCTGGACCTGGCAGAAATAGGGCCCGTAGAACAGTTCCTGGAAGCACAGGACCTGAGCACCCTGTGCGGCCGCGTCGCGGGCCGCCTGCTCGTGGACCTGGATCATCGATTCCTTGTCGCCCGTCCATGCGGTCTGGAAGACGGCGGCGCGGATCACTCTGCTCATCGGGACCTCCGGTCGCTCGGTGTGCGGCGAGCCTAGGAAGTCCGGAAGTCGTCTTTGAGTTGCAGCGTGTCACGTCTGAGGGCGTGTGGCGTTCCACGGTGTCACCCTTGCCAAGGCCCATGTTTCACCACCGTTTTCCCAGGTCCTTCTGTGTTTCGGAGCTGTTGCGCGTCGGGGGTCTCAGCCCTGTTGCGCGTCGTGCGCGAGGAGGGCGATGTGCACGGAGGCCGCCTGCTCGAAGTCGTCGAGATCGACCCGGAGCCGCGCCTCTATCGCCTCCAGCCGCCGGTACAGCGCGGGCCGCGAGACATGGTGGAGCTGTGCGGTGCGCGACTTGTTGCGGCCGGTGGCGAGATACGTCCGCAGCACAGGCAGCAGCTCCGACTCGGCGTCGGCCCCGCACAGCAGCCCGTCCAGCTCCCGCTCGGCGAAGGACTGGACGTGCGGGTCGTCCCGCAGCAGCCGGACCAGCCCGCGCAGATGGACGTCCCGCAGCCGCACCACGACCGGCAGGTCGAGCCCGGCGGGGCTCTCGGCGACGGCGTCGGCCACGTGCCGGGCTTCCCGCAGCCCGGCGGGCACGTCGTCCCACCCGGTCCGCGCGTCCGCCGCGGCGACGACGACCGCCTTGCAGTCGCCGTCCGCACCACCGCCCGCCTCCGTACGCAGCCGGGTGGCGAAGTGGGCGGCGAGGGCCTCGGCGTCCTGGTCCCTGGCCAGGCTCAGTAGTACGGCGATGACCCCGTCGGCCAGCTCGGCGACGAGCCCGGGCAGCCCCAACAGGCGCAGTACGCGGTCGAGTTGGGCCGCCTCCGCGTCCCGTACGACCAGGGGGACGAACGTCCGGCGGTTGACCGGAAGCCCGGCCGCCCGGGCCCGGGGCAGCAGTTGGCGGGCGGGTACGACTCCGGAGACGAGGTCGGTGAGCAGGCTCTCGGCGGACTGCTCCTCCCAGGAGTGCACGGTGCCGCCGAGCATGCGGTGCAGGACCAGGGCCTCGGCCCCGCGGTCGGCGAGCAGCCGTCCGGTGGCGGCGTCGCCGCGGTAGCCGCACAGCACGATGCGGCCCCAGCGCTCGCCGCGTCCGCCGAGTTCGGCACGGACCCAGCCGTCGCCCTCGCTGCCGCCGGCCTGCCGCGCGATGCGCTCCCAGTCGCGCAGCACGTCGTCGACCGCGGACCGCTCCCCCGCCGTGGCGAGGACGCGGTGGGCGAGGTTGGTGACGACGACGGGGCACGCGCTGTGCGAGGCGATCTCGTCGAGCATCCGCTGCAGCGGGGCGCCCGCCGTGATGAGCCCGGTCAGCGCCGTCCGGACGGACTCCGACAGGCTGACGGCCGCGAACTTCCGCCGTACGAGCCTGGATTGGACCTCTTCGGTCAACTCCGCGAAGGGGAACGGGCGGTGGAGCACCACCATCGGCAGCCCGCACCGCTCGGCCGCCCGGCGCATCACCTCGGGCGGGGTCGGGAAGGCCCGGCCGAGTCCGAGGACGACGGCCGAGGCCTCCGCGCGGTGCAGTGAGCGGATGTACTCGGCCTGGGCCTCCGGGTCGCCCGCGAGCAGCACCCCGGTGGTGAGGACCATCTCGCCGCCGCTGAGCATCACGCCGACGTCGGCGGCCTCGGCGACGTGCACCCAGCGCACGGGCCGGTCGAGCTGGCCCGCGCCGGCCACCACCTCGGGCTCCCCGGCGAGCACCCGCTCCAGGGCGAGGACCTGGCGGACCGACAGGGCGGGTTCCAAGGCGGTGGTCATGCGGCGAACCTTCAATCTTGCGTTGCTGAACGCTCCTCAGGGCCGACGCCTCGTCAGAACTGGCTGCCCCGCAGAGCGCGCTCCAGGATCGCGGCGCCCTCCTCGGCCTCCGCGACGGTGAGCGACAGCGGTGGGGCGATGCGCAGGACGCTGGTGTTGTGGCCACCGCCCTTGCCGATCAACAGGCCTCCCTCGCGGGCAGCTTCGAGCACGGCGGCCGCCGCGTCCGGATCGGCCTGGTCGGTGCCGGGCTTCACCAGCTCGATACCGATCATGAGACCCCGGCCCCGGACCTCCCGTACCCCCGGCAGTTGCGCCGCGATGGCCCGCAGCCGCTCGATGAGCAGGCCGCCGACCCGGCGGGCGTTGCCCTGGAGGTCGTGTTCCAGGAGGTACGTGAGGTTGGCGAGGCCCGCGGCCATGGTGATCTGGGTGCCGCCGAACGTCGAGATGGAGTTGGAGTCCAGGCAGTTCATGACCTCGGCGCGGGCGACGACACCGCCGATGGACATGCCGTTGCCGATGCCCTTGGCGAAGGTGAGTATGTCCGGCGGGCCGTTCTGGCCGTGCGCCTGCCAGCCCCAGAAGTTGTCGCCGGTCCTGCCCCAGCCGGTCTGCACCTCGTCGGCGATCCACAGGATGCCGCGCTCGTGGAGGACTTCGCGGAAGGCCGCGTACAGGCCGTCCGGCGGTGCGGTGAAGCCGCCGACTCCCTGGACGGGTTCGGCGATCAGGGCCGCGGGCGGGCGGACATGGCCGAGCAGGTCCTCCAGGTCGGCGACACAGGCCGCGATGAAGCCGGCGTCGTCGAGATCGGCGTACGGGCCGCGGGTGCGGACGCCGCCGTGCACGTACAGCGTCTGGAGGGGCGAGAGGCTGGTCGGTGACCAGCCCTTGTTGCCGGTGATGCCGACCGAGGTGAACGAACGGCCGTGGTAGCTGTTGCGCATCGCCAGGATCTGGTTGCTGCGGCGGTACGCGGTGGCCAGCAGCAGGGCCGTGTCGTTGGCCTCGGTGCCGGAGGTCGTGAAGAACACGCGCGCGTCCGGGATGCCCGACAACTTGGCGATCCGCTCGGCCAGGTCCACCATCGGCCGGTTCAGGTACAGCGTGGAGGAGTGGATGATCCGGCCGGCCTGCTCGCTGACGGCCTTCGTCACCTCGGGCAGGGCGTGCGCGGTCATCGTGGTGAGGATGCCGCCGAAGAAGTCGAGGTACTTGTTGCCCTCGGCGTCCCAGACGTGGCGGCCCTCGCCGTGGGTGAGCTCGATCGGGTCGGCGTAGTAGACGGCCAGCCAGTCGGGGAGGACGGACTGGTGGCGCTGGTACAGGTGCTTGGCCGAGCCGTGTGCCTGGCCCTGGGGTGCGTCGGTCGTCACGGCTGCACCAGCCCTTCGTACGCGTCGGGGCGGCGGTCCCGGTAGAAGGCCCACTGCTGGCGGACCTCCTCGACCAGGTCGAAGTCGAGGTCGCGGACGACGAGTTCCTCGCTCTTGTCGCTCGCGGTCTCACCGACGAACTGGCCGCGCGGGTCGACGAAGTACGACGTCCCGTAGAAGTCGTTGTCCCCGTACTCCTCCTCGCCGACCCGGTTGATCGCGGCGATGAAGTACTCGTTGGCGACGGCCGCGGCCGGCTGTTCCAGCTGCCAGAGGTGGGCGGACAGACCGCGGGAGGTCGCCGACGGGTTGTAGACGAGCTGCGCGCCGTTCAGACCGAGCTGGCGCCAGCCCTCCGGGAAGTGCCGGTCGTAGCAGATGTAGACGCCGACCTTGCCGACCGCGGTGTCGAAGACGGGCCAGCCGAGGTTGCCCGGTTTGAAGTAGTACTTCTCCCAGAAGCCCTTGACCTGGGGGATGTGGTGCTTGCGGTACTTGCCGAGGTACGAGCCGTCGGCGTCGATCACCGCGGCCGTGTTGAAGTAGAAGCCGGACTGTTCGACCTCGAAGACCGGGACCACGATCACCATGCCGGTCTCGCGGGCTAGCTCCTGCATACGGGTGACGGTGGGCCCGTCCGGTACCGGTTCGGCCCAGCGGTAGTGCTCCGGCTCCTGGACCTGGCAGAAGTAGGGGGCGTTGAAGACTTCCTGGAATCCGATGATCTTCGCACCCTGACGGGCCGCCTCGCGGGCGTGCTCCTCGTGCTTGGCGACCATGGATGCGGTGTCGCCGGTCCAGGTGGCCTGGACCAGAGCGGCGCGTACGACGTTGGCCATGAGCTGCTCCTTCGACGGGACGTCAGAGAGCTTCTACGCCCGTAGATGATGGGCGTAGAGCCCCGAAAGTAAGCGGAGGCGCTGCGCTGGGCAAGACCATCGTCGTTAACCGGCTGAGTCGATCTTGTTTCCTACCCCTGTGGGTTAGCCTCCGGCGGTTTGGAGCGCCTACCGGGGTGGATGGTGCGGGTCGTGGGCGGGTGCGGGTCGTCGTGGGCCGGTCGCGCAGTCCCCCGCGCCCCCTTTGCAGGCGGGCCGGGGCCTCGGAGGTGAACCCTTCCCCGGTCCGGGTCGGCTCACGCCGTGTAGCCCGCCACCCTCAGGGCGTGGATCAGGTCCCAGTGGCGTTGCTGTGAGACGCGGCGGGCCGCTTCGAGGAGGAGGGGGATGAGGCGGGGCGGGTCGGTCTCGACGCTGCGGGCGGCCTCTTCGGGGGTGCGGATGCGGACGTACGCATCCAGGAGGGCCCGGACCTCGCGGTGACGGTCCTCCCCGACCAGGCCCAGTACGGCCTCGCCTATTTCCGGGGCGGGGCGTACGACGCCCTGGCGGAGCATCTGGTCGCCGTCCGCGGTGCGTCCCGCCACCGCGAGTGCGTCGGCGGCGGCGACCAGGCGGTCGGCGGGCAGGGAGGCGGCCTCCCAGAGGAGGGTGGCCCAGTCGGCGCCGAGGCCCGCGCGGTGGAGCTCGGCGGCGAGGAGCGGGAAACGGGCGGCGGGCCAGTACGCGGCCTCGACCAGTACGGCGTGGGCCTCACCGCTGTGGCCCTCCCGCCGCAGCCGGACGAGCCGCTCGACGGTCTGGACGGTGGTCCGGCGCGCCTCGTCGTCCAGCGGCTCTCGCCGCGCCTTCGGTCGCGCGGGCTCCTCGGCGACTCCGGCGAAGCGGGCCCCGCGCAGCGTGGGCTCCGCGGTGGACGGCACGGGCATGGCCGGTACGGCAGCGGCGGCGTCCTCGTCCATCATTCCGGCGAACCGGGCGCTGCCACGCGCACGGCGCTTCGAGCGCTGCTTGGGGGCGCGGGCCTTGGCGGGCTCGGGAGGCTCGGGGGCCGCCGCCTCGTCCTCCTGGGCGGCCGTGGGGTGCGGGGCGGCCTCGGGGGCGGGTGCGGCGGCCTGCCAGCCGCTCTCGGCCGCCTGTCTGGCGGCCTCCCCGGCGGCCCGGTCCGCGGACGCGTCGCGCCAGAGGTCCGGCCAGTCGTCCTCCTCCGGCGCGGGGCGCTGCGGGCCCCCGCGTCCCGTGGACGGCCCATCGCTCCCGCCGGCGCTCCGGCCGGTCCGGGGCTCCTCGTCCCAGAAGACGTCCGTACCGATCTCGCCGGGCGGGATGGTCAGCGCTCCCTGCGCCCGGCCGCCGACCGCGCGTCGGTCCAACTCGTCCATGCGGGAGCGGAGTTCGGCACAGCGGGCGGTCGCGCGGTCGTGGTCGTCGCGGGCCCAGGCGAGGTCGATGCGGTAGGACTCGGCCTCTTCCGGGCCGGTGGCCGTACGCAGTGAGCGGCCGAGTTCGGAGAGCCGCTCGGCGGCGTAGCGCTGTTCGCGGAGCATGACGTCGAGGCGGTCGCTGAGGGCGTCACGGCCACCGGGCCGCCCGTCGTACGCGGCCAGCGACGCGCCGTGCAGTGCCCGCGCCCGGTCGGACTCCTGGGCGGCGGCCCGGTCGCCGAACTCGGCGGCGACGTCCTGGAGGAGTGCCTGTACGACGTCCCAGGGCGGCACCTCCGTACCGTCCAGACAGGCCCGCATCCCCTCGGGGTCGCGCTGCCAGAACACGCCGCACCAGCCGCCGCCCTGGTCGAGCCGGGACAGCAGACCATTGAGATATTGCGCGAACTCCCGCACCTGGCCCGGGAGTTGTTCCACCGCCATTGCCTTCACCCCACGCCAGACTGGAGTACTCCGGTTCGATAGAAAACACCGTTCGTGTTACGGAATGGCTACAACGAGTTTTCGACCCGGACGCAGAGTGCGGTTACTGACCCGGACTGTGACGTGAGGGGCCCCAACACGAGGGATTCCGACGTAAAAAGCCCAGGACTTGACGGGGCGTCATCTGTGCGTCACGCCGGGGCGAGTGCACAAGTGCCCGCGATCTCGTCCATCGAGAGGCCCAGCACCCGCGCCAGCGCGGCCACCGTGAAGAAGGCGGGGGTCGGCGCGCGGCCGGTCTCGATCTTGCGGAGGGTCTCGGCGGAGATGCCCGCGCTCGCGGCGATCTCCACCATGCTGCGGCCACCGCGGGCCTCACGCAGCAGCTTGCCGAGCCGCTCGCCGCGTTCGTGCTCTTCGGGGGTCAGCGGGGTTCGCACCATGCGCCCACCCTAATACCGGCGACCGTTATTTGAATAGGAGGGTGGAGGCCGGCGCCCACACCTCGACCGGTATAGTAATTGGCATGGTGGAACTGAAGACGGACACGTCTATCGACGCGATGTACGAAGCGGGCCAGGTCGTGGCCCGCGCCCTCACGGCGGTACGGGAGGCCGCCGGCGTGGGTGTCTCGCTCCTGGAGCTGGACGAGGTCGCGCACCAGGTCCTGCGGGACGCGGGCGCAGGCTCGCCCTTCCTCGGCTACCGGCCCTCCTTCGCCCCCGTGCCCTTCCCGGCCGTGATCTGCGCCTCCGTGAACGACGCGATCGTGCACGGCATCCCGACCGGCTACCGGCTGCGCGACGGCGACCTGGTCTCGATCGACTTCGGCGCCGAGCTCGGCGGCTGGGTGGGCGACTCGGCGATCAGCTTCGTGGTCGGCACACCGCGCCCCGCCGACCTGCACCTCGTCGAGACCGCCGAGCGGGCCCTCGCCGCGGGCATCGAGGCGGCCGTCGTCGGCAACCGCATCGGCGACATCGCGCACGCGATCGGCACGGTGTGCCGCGAGGCGGGGTACGGCATCCCGGACGGCTTCGGCGGCCACGGAATAGGCCGCCGCATGCACGAGGACCCGCCCGTGCCGAACGAGGGGCGGCCCGGCCGCGGCCTGCCGCTGCGGCACGGCATGGCCCTCGCCATCGAGCCCATGCTCATCGCCGGCGGCACCGACGAGTACCACGCCGCCGCCGACGGCTGGACCCTCCGCACGAACGACGGCACCCGAGCGGCCCACGCGGAACACACGGTGGCCATCACGGACGCGGGGCCGCGCATCCTCACGGCCCGCTGACCACCTTCTGACCTCCTGCCGACGCCTCACGGACCCGACCCCTCACGGATCCAACCGCTGCGGTCTACGGCGCCGGCCGCACCACCATCGCCGACCCACCGCCCCGGCGTACGGTCTCGGCCGCCGCCAGCCACTTGCCGTTCGGCAGGCGCTGGACGCCGGTCGCCGCGCCGATCTCCGGGTTCTGCCGGAAGCCGTGACCCAGAGACTCCAGCTGGGCCCTCAACGGGCTGTTCCACAGGCCCGGTTCGAGCTCGGTGGTCGTCTGGTTGCGCTGGCTGGCACGCGGGGCGGCGATCGCGTCGACGAGCGGGAGGCCCCGGTCGACGAACCCGGTCAGCGTCTGCAGGACCGTCGTCACGATGGTCGCGCCGCCGGGCGAGCCCAGTGCCACCACCGGCTTGGCGTGGGCGTCGAGGACGATGGTCGGCGAGATCGACGAGCGCGGACGCTTGCCCGGCCCGGGCAGGTTCGGGTCGTGCACGGCCGGGCTCGCCGGTGCGAAGGAGAAGTCCGTCAGCTCGTTGTTGAGGATGAAGCCCCGGTCCGGGACGGTGATCCCGCTGCCGCCGGTCTGCTCGATGGTGAGGGTGTAGGCGACGACGTTGCCCCACTTGTCGGCCGCCGTCAGATGCGTCGTGTTCTCGCCCTCGTACGTCGTCGGCGCGGCCGTGCCACCGGCCGAGCACGCCGCCGGATCGCGCGGATCCCCGGGCGCCAGCGGGCTGGTCAGCACCGCGTCGTCCTTGATGAGGCACTCGCGCGAGTCGGCGTACTTCTGTGAGAGGAGTTCCTTCGTCGGTACGTCCTCGAAGGCGGGGTCGCCCACCCAGCGGCCCCGGTCCGCGAAGGCGATCCGGCTCGCCTCGATGTAGCGGTGCAGGTACTGGACGTCCGTGGCCTTCGAAAGGTCGGTGTTCTCAAGGATGTTGAGGGCCTCACCGACCGTGGTGCCGCCGGAGGACGAGGGCGCGATCGAGTAGACGCCCAGTCCGCGGTACGAGGTCTTCGTGGGCGCCTGCCGCTTCGCCTCGTACTTCGCCAGGTCCTTCAGGGACAGCTCGCCGGGGCGCGCGTTGTAGCCCGAACCCGGGTCCACCGGCGGCTTGTTCACCGTGTCGACGATGTCCTTGGCCAGCTTGCCTCGATATAGCGCGTCCACGCCCTTGCGGCCCAACTCCTCGTACGTACGGGCCAGATCGGGGTTCTTGAACGTCGAGCCGACCACCGGCAGCGAGCCGCCCGGCAGGAACAGCTCGGCCGTGTCGGGGAAGTTCCGGAACCGCGCCTCGTTGGACTGGGTCTGCGAGCGGAACGTGGCGTCGACGGTGAACCCGTCGCGCGCGAGCCGCTCCGCGGGCTTCAGCAGCGAGCCGAGCCGCTTGCTGCCCCAGCTGTCCAGCGCCTTCTGCCAGGTGGCGGGCGTCCCGGGCGTGCCCACGCCCAGTCCGCTGGTCACGGCGTCGGCGAACGGGATCGGCTGGCCGTTCTCCAGGAAGAGCCCCGAGTCGGCCGTCAGGGGCGCCGTCTCACGGCCGTCGATGGTCCGCACCGTACGGGACTTGGCGTCGTAGTAGACAAAGTAGCCGCCCCCGCCGATGCCCGACGAGTACGGCTCGGTGACGCCGAGCGCCGCCGCCGTGGCGACGGCCGCGTCCACCGCGTTGCCGCCCTTGCGGAGGATCTCGATCCCGGCGGCCGAGGCGTCCGCGTCCACGCTCGCGACGGCCCCGCCGTACCCGACGGCCACCGGCACCTTCTCGGCCGGGCCGGAGCCCCCGGAAGGTCCCGAAGAGGGCGGCGCCGCCCCCACCGACATCACCGCTGCCGAAACCGCCACCACAGCCAGACTCCGCGCGCCCGAGCGCCCCATCCGTACCTCCAGTTAACGACCGTCTGCGCAGCGTAACTCCTGGACATGGCCGCGTCAGGTCCCTCTCGAACACCGGTGCAGGTGCCCGCTAGCATGCGCGCCCATGAATGACGACGTGCGCAACATCGTCCTCGGCGTGGTCGCCGCCGGCCTCAGCGCCGCGCTGGGCTGGCTCGCCCGTACGTACCTGTGGAAGCGCAAGCTGCGCCGCAAGCAGGCCTTCTTCGGCCTGCCCGACAACTCCGAGTCGCTCCTGGTGGTCAACCGCGAGGCCGGCGGCGCGGAACTCTCGGTGATGCGCCATGACGTCTTCGCGCTGCTCGAACTCTCCGCCCTGATCAAGGACTGCGGCGCCCACGCCCAGGTCGTCGCGCACGACGCGGCGCAGCAGGGCTTCGGGGAGCGCACGGAGTTCTGCGTGGGCGGGCCGTCGTCGAACCGGCGCATGGCCGCGCATCTGCACTCGCTGCTGCCGGGGATCCGCGTCAACGTCGACCCCGAACCGGGCCCGGACCGCGGTGCGTTCCAGATAGGCAGCGAGCGCTACCGGCTGGAGCCCGGCAAGGGCGAGTACGTGATCCTCGCCCGGCTCACGGCGGGCAACACGGCACGGCCCGTCTTCCTCTTCTGCGGCCAGCGAGCGATCACCAACCAGGCGGCGACCCGCTATGTCGCCCGCAACCACGAACGGCTGGCCCGCAAGCACGGCAACAACTCCTTCGTGATCCTCCTGAAGGTCGTGAACTCCCAGGCGTACGGGCCGGATGTCGTCGAGCTCGTCGCGGACGTCACTCGCGCCTCACAGACCCCACTGCCTGCGGTTCCCGCACGGAGCACGCACCGCGCCTCCTAGGTTCCAGCACATTTCAACAATCGTTACTCGTGCGTAACTTACCGACGGGTTACTTGCGGTAAGGCAACGAGGTTACCGTCGGGTCACTTTGGCACTTACACGTGTGAGGAGTGACCTGTGGGACACCCGCGCAAGGCCCTGCGTACCACCGCCGTAGGCGCCGTCTCGGCGACACTGATCGCCGGCACGGCTCTCGGGCTCGCCCCCGCCGCGCAGGCGGCGCCCGCCGCTGTCAGGTTCGTGGACATCACAGGGGACGGCGGAACCGTCCTCAAAGCCAATGTCGTCATGCCCGCGAACGCCGACGCCTCCCGCGCCTACCCGCTCATCGTGCTGCCCACGAGCTGGGGCCTGCCCCAGGTCGAGTACCTCGCCCAGGCCCAGAAACTCGCCGACTCCGGCTATGTCGTGGTCAGTTACAACGTGCGCGGCTTCTGGCAGTCGGGCGGAGAAATAGAAGTAGCAGGTCCACCCGACATAGCCGACGCCTCGAAGGTCATCGACTGGGCGCTCGCCAACACCCCGTCCGACGCCCGGAACATCGGCATGGCGGGCGTCTCGTACGGCGCCGGCATCAGCCTGCTCGCCGCCGCGCACGACAAGCGCGTCAAGGCCGTCGCGTCCCTCAGCGGCTGGGCCGACCTCATCGACTCGATCTACTCGGGCCGCACCCAGCACTCCCAGGCCGCTGCCCTGCTCAACGGCGCGGGCCAGATCACCGGCCGCCCCAGCGCCGAACTCCAGCAGATCTTCAAGGACTTCTTCGCATCCAATCTCGACAAGGAGCACGAGCTGATCGCCTGGGGGAAGAAACGTTCCCCCTCGACCTACGTCGACCAGCTCAACAAGAACGGCGCGGCGATCCTGCTCGCCAACGGCTGGGGCGACACGATCTTCCCGCCCAACCAATATGCCAAGTTCTACGAGCGGTTGACCGGCCCGAAGCGACTGGAGTACCGGCCCGGCGACCACGCCACCGCCGAGGTGACCGGCCTGTTCGGGCTCCCCAACGACGTGTGGACGGACACGAGCCGCTGGTTCGACCACTACCTCAAGGGCGTGGACAACGGCATCGACCGTGAGCAGCCGGTCCAACTCAAGTCCCGCTCCACCGGCGGCTACGAGGGCTACCCGGACTGGAAGTCGGTCGGCGCGACACGCAAGAAGATCGCCCTCTCGGGCTCCACCACGATCCGCGCGAACGTCAACTCGGGCGCGGACGGCGGGATCATCTTCCTCTCCAGCATCCTCGACCAGCTCGCACAGCTGCCACCGGTGGCCTCGATCCCGCTGCTGCCCCGCCGGTACGCCGCGGTCTGGCAGTCGGAGAAGTACGCGAGCGCCCAACGGGTGCGCGGCACCACGAAATTGCACACAACCCTCACGAGCACCAAGGAGAGCGGCACCCTCGTCGCGTACCTCTACGACGTGGGCCCGCTCGGCCTCGGCAAGCTGGTCAGCAACGCGCCGTACACCTTCCACGGGCAGACGCCCGGCAAGCCGTTCGGCGTCGACCTGGAGTTGTTCTCCACGGCCTACGACGTCCCGGCAGGGCATCGACTCGCCCTGGTGGTCGACACGGTCGACCCGCTCTACATCGAGCACAACCCGACCGGCGCGCAGCTGACCTTCTCCTCGCCCGCGGCCGACCAGTCGTACGTGTCGGTACCGCTGCGCGAGCAGTGATCTCCGGCTGCTGCCGGGCGGGCCATTGCCCCTCGCTACCGCGTGCCCGGCAGCAGCGTCCCTGGTTCGGCCGGGGTGGTGTCCACGGCCTCTGTCCCCATCACCACGGCAGTGAACGGCATATCGTAGTCGAGGTTCGGCGTGGTCGGCCCGTCGCCCCGGAGGGACTTCGCACCGGATCCGGGCGCCGGAATCAACTCCGTTCCGTGGACGTGGAGTTGGGACGGGAACGAGAGTGGCGGCGGGAATGTGATCATGATCTCGCTCCCCCGCTCAGTGCTTGAGGATCTTCGAGAGGAAGTCCTTGGCGCGGTCGCTGCGCGGGTTGGTGAAGAACTCCTCGGGGGTGCGGTCCTCGACGATGCGGCCGTCGGACATGAAGACGACACGGTTCGCGGCCGAGCGGGCGAAGCCCATCTCGTGGGTGACGACCACCATGGTCATGCCCTCGCGCGCGAGTTGCTGCATGACCTCCAGGACCTCGTTGATCATCTCCGGGTCGAGTGCCGAGGTCGGCTCGTCGAAGAGGAGCGCCTTGGGGTCCATGGCGAGGGCGCGGGCGATGGCCACGCGCTGCTGCTGGCCGCCGGAGAGCTGAGCGGGGTACTTGGGCGCCTGCGAGACGAGGCCCACGCGGTCCAGGAGTTCGAGCGAGCGCTTGTCGGCCTCGGCCTTCTTGCGGCCACGCACCTTGATCTGACCGAGCGAGACGTTCTGCAGCACCGTCTTGTGCGCGAAGAGGTTGAACGCCTGGAAGACCATCCCGACCTCGGCGCGGAGCGTGGCGAGGTCCTTGCCCTCCTCCGGCAGCAGCTTCCCGTCGAGCTTGATCTCCCCGGAACGGATCGTCTCCAGCCTGTTGATGGCCCTGCACAGAGTCGATTTCCCCGACCCCGAAGGGCCGATGACCACGACCACCTCCCCCTTGCCGACGGTGAGGTTGATGTCCTGTAGGACATGCAGCTCCCCGAAGTACTTGTTGACGTCACGCAGCTCGATCAACGGATCGACGGCCATCCTCAGCCCTACCCACTCTCAGCTGTGTCGCGATTCCCGCAAGCTATCCACACAAGAGTGGAGTTAATACCCGACACGCACTTTTCGGGCATTAGCCGTATTTAAGGCGATAGCCGGGGCCTGAACCTTACGCTTCCGCGACCTCGGCGTACAGCTGTGAGAGTTCGGGCGCACCGCTGGCCGCCCACTCGTGACCGATGGACACCACGTCGAACTCACGGCCGGAGGCCAGTCGTACGACCGGCTCGCCGCCCGGCCAGATCTCCCAGACGGCGCCGGGGACCGTGCGCACGATGACCGTGCCGAGATAGAGGCCGGCGTCGTTGCCCAGCCAGGGCAGGCTCTCCTCGTCGTCCCGCCAGCGCGGCACCAACTGGTCCAGCGCCTCCAACGAGGCTGCGGAGTCGTCGAGTTCGACCCCCGCCTGATGTGCCTGGGAGCGCAGCAGCTCGCACTCGGAGAGCAGTTCGGCCACCCCCTCGCGGTCGCTCTCACTGTCGGAGAAGACCGCGACTCCTCCGGCAGGGCCCCGCTTCTTGCGCCAGTTGCCCAGGAAAGGGATGTTCATACACCCAGCCTGTCATCCCTATCGCCCGGCGCACCACAGGGCACGCGGAACGCCTGTTCCCAGGGAGTTCGCGCCGAGTTCGCGCCCGGATCATTGACGAGTCCCTGCCGCCTCTTTAGCTTCACGGTGCATCTGTCACCTCGTCGGCGAACCGTGCCCGAGCGGTTCGTGAGCCGTTGGTCCGTGAGTCGTCAGTGGGAGGAGTCGGTGTGCGCCGACGTGTCTGGGGTACGGCCGTCGTTCTCGCTCTGCTGTCGGCGGCGGTGACGGTTCCCGCGACGGCCGCCACGGCTGCCACGGCCGAGTCGCCCGCAGGGTCCGAGGTGGCCGCGCTGCCCGCTGCGCCCGCCAAGGAGAGGCCGTTGCCGCTGGAGCGGCACTTCGACAACACCGCCGTCAGCGACGACGCGCGGCCCGGCGAGGCGGACTTCGACGGCTCGGGCGGCTCCCTGTCGGCGCAGGACCTGACCGCCGCGGGCTGGACGCCCGGGCGCTCGCTGACGGTCCAGGGCGCCCAGCTGACCTGGCCCCGCCGGACCGCGGGCGAGCCCGACAACGTACGCGCCGACGGCCAGTCCGTACGGGTCGCAGGCCGTGGCGACGCGCTCGCCTTCCTGGTGGCGGGCACGGGCGGCGGCGAGGAGAGCGGTACGGGCGTGGTGCGGTACGCGAACGGCTCGCGCTCCTCGTACCGGCTGACCGCGTCCGACTGGCGCGGCGGACCGCTCGCCACCAAGGCCGTGGCCCTGCCGCACATCAACACCCCCGGCGGCCAACTCGCCGAGAAGGCAAGGCTGTACGTCGTCACCGTGCCGATCGTCCAGGGGCGCGAGGTGGCTTCGGTGGAGCTGCCGCGCAACGCCGACCTGCATGTGTTCGCACTCTCGGTGCGCACCGACTCCCGTGGCTGGACCGGGAGTTGGGCCGCGTCGGCCTCCGGCTACACGGCGGTCGGGCAGTGGACGGACCGGACGCTGCGGCTCGTGGTGCACACCTCGACGGGCGGGCCGCGGGTGCGGATCCGGCTCGACAACACCTTCGCCGCCACGCCCGTACGGATCGGCAGCGCGACGGTGGCCGTGCAGGCGTCCGGCGCGAGTCCGCGCAGCGCGCCCGTGCCGCTGTCGTTCCGGGGTGCGGCGGGCACCGAGATCCCGGCGGGAGCACAGGCGTTCAGCGATCCGCTGGCCTTCGACGTGCCCGCGGACGCCAATCTCCTCGTGAGCTTCCATCTGCCCGGGACGGTGACGGCGGCGCCCGTGCACAGCCTGGCCGTCCAGACGTCGTACGTCAGCACGCCGGGCGACCATGCCGGGGACGGCGGCCCGGACGCCTACACCTCGACGATCACCACCTGGCCACTGCTGACCGGTGTCGACGTGGGCGGCGGGCCCGGATCCGTCGTGCTGCTCGGCGACTCGATCACGGACGGCGAGAAGTCGACGCGGGACGCGAACCGGCGCTGGCCCAATGTGCTCGCCGCGCGGCTGCTGAACCAGAATGTGGTCCCGCGCTATGGGGTCCTCAACCATGGGATCTCGGCGAACCGTGTGGCGAGTGACCGCTACACCGGCGACGGGGTCTCCACGGACACGGGTGGTGTGAGCGCGCTGCACCGCCTGGACCGGGACGTCCTCGCCCAGACGTCGGCACGTACCGTCGTCGTCTTCCAGGGGGTCAACGACGTCCGCTGGGGAGCGAGTGCGGAGCAGGTCGTGGCCGGGCTGCGGGAGATCTCCGAGCGGGCGCGTGGGCGCGGGCTGCGGGTGCTGGTCGCGACGATCGCGCCCTGTGAGGGGGAGGCGCGGTGTACGGCTGCCGTTGACGCCCAGCGTGTCGCCGTGAACCAGTGGATCCGGTCCGGGGCCGGGTCCGGGTTCGACGGGGTGCTCGACTTCGATGAGGTGTTGCGGGATCCTGCGCATCCCGCGCGGATGCTTCCCGCCTATGACAGCGGGGATCATCTGCATCCGGGGGATGTGGGGTTGGCCGCGCTCGCGGAGTCTGTGGACCTGAAGCTGCTGTAAGTGCCTGGCACTTCGCTGCAGGTCGTAGCTGAGTGCGGGCCGTCTGTGGCCGGGCCCGCAGTTCCCCGCGCCCCTGAAGGGTCTACACGTCCAGGTCGACCACAACAGGCGCGTGGTCCGAGGCGCCCTTGCCCTTCCGTTCCTCTCGGTCCACGTACGAGTCGGTGACCGCCTTGGCGAAGGGCTCGTTGCCGTAGACGAGGTCGATGCGCATACCGCGGTTCTTGGGGAAGGCGAGCTGGCGGTAGTCCCAGTACGTGTACGGGTGGTCGTACTTGAGGGGGCGCGGGACGACGTCCGAGAGGCCGGCCTCGCGCAGGGAGGTGAGGGCGGCGCGCTCGGCCGGGGTGACGTGGGTGAGGCCCTCGAAGGCGGCCACGTCGTAGACGTCGTCGTCCGTCGGGGCCACGTTGTAGTCGCCCAGCACCGCGAACGGGCGGCTGCCGGTCGCATCGCCCGCGACGGCCGCCTTCAGGGCCTCGAACCACTGGAGCTTGTACGCGTAGTGGGCGTGGTCCACCTCGCGGCCGTTCGGCACGTAGACCGACCAGACGCGGACCGGGCCGCAGGTCGCGGAGACCGCTCGGGGCTCCTCGGCGCCGTCGTAGCCGGGGTCGCCGGGCAGGCCCTTGACGACGTCTTCGAGGCCTACGCGGGAGATCACCGCGACGCCGTTCCACCGCCCGGTCGCATGGACCGCCGCCTCGTAGCCCAGCTCGCGCAGCTCGGTGACCGGGAACTTCTCGGCGGCGACCTTGGCCTCCTGGAGGCACAGCACGTCCGTGCCGCTGCTCTCCAGCCAGGCCAGCAGCCTCGGGAGGCGGGCGGTGATCGAGTTCACGTTCCAGGTCGCGATACGCATGCCACACAACCTACCGGGCGCCTCTGACACTCAGAGGTCGGCGGTCTCCCCCGGTGCCAGCCGCAAGTGCTCGGAGCCGCCCAGAGCGCCGATCTGGCGGTCGTAGATGGGGCGCGCGAGGTCGGTCAGCAGGGCGTCGTGGATGTCGTACGCGCGCTGTGGCTCGACCTCGCGGACGTAGTCGATGACCTCGGAGATCTTGCTCCAGGGGGCCATGACGGGGAGCATCAGCGTCTCGACCGGGTGGTCCGGGACGGTGAGGGCGTCGCCGGGGTGGAAGACGCGGCCTCCGTCGACGAGGTAGCCGACGTTCGTGATGCGCGGGATGTCCGGGTGGATCACGGCGTGCAGTTCGCCGTGGACCTGTACGTCGAAGCCCGCGGCGGTGAAGGTGTCGCCGTGGCCGACGGTGTGGACGCGGCCCGGGAACGCGGCCGAGAGCTCGTCGGCGACGGACTTCAGAGTCCAGATCTCCGCGTCCGGGTTGGCCGCGAGACCCGCCCGCAGATGCCCCTCGCTGAAGTGGTCCGGGTGCTCGTGGGTGACGAGGATCGCGTCCACACCGACCGCGGCGTCCTCCTCGCTGAAGACGCCGGGATCGATGACGAGCGAGCGGCCGTCCTTCTCCAGGCGGACGCAGGCGTGCGACTTCTTGGTGAGCTTCATGGTTCCCATCCTGCCTCCGGGCGGGGGCGCGGGCTCACTCCAGGGGGCGCGCTCCCGGATTCTCACACCTGCTTCTCATCCCGGGCGCTCCGCTCCTGGCGCCGGCTTCTGGAACCGGCCTCTGGAGGCCGGCTCGAGGGGCTCGCTCCTCGTGCTCACTCCTGGGGTGTGGTCTCCTCGCGGATGACCTGCTGGGCCACCTTGAAGGCGCTGTTGGCGGCCGGTACGCCGCAGTAGACGGCCGCCTGGAGGAGCACCTCCTTGATCTCGACCGGGGTGAGGCCGTTGCGGAGGGCGGCCCGGGTGTGGAAGGCGAGCTCGTCGAGGTGGCCGCCCGCGACCAGGGCGGTGAGCGTGACACAGCTGCGCGAGCGCCGGTCGAGGCCGGGCCGGTCCCAGATCTCGCCCCACGCATAGCGGGTGATGAACTCCTGGAAGTCCCCGGAGAACTCGTCGGCCTGCGCCAGCGCGCGGTCCACGTGCGCGTCCCCGAGCACCTCCCGGCGGACCTTGATGCCCGCGTCGTACGGGTCGGGTCTGCCCAGGACCGCCTCGGGCTGCGCAGCGGGGGCGATCTCGGCGACGGGCGACATCTGCTGCGGCGCGGCCACGACCGGGCTCGCCTGGGGCACCACGACCGCCATCTGTCCGGTGGACGAGTCGTAGGCGGGCTGCTGCCAGGCGGTGGAGAAGTGCCGTACGAGAAGGTCCGTGACGGCTGCGGGCTGTTCCACGGGGACCAGGTGCGAGGCGCCGGGTACGACGGCGAGGCGGGCGTCCGGTATTCCGGCGACCAGGGTGCGGGCCTCGGCGGGGCCGGTGACCTGGTCGTCGGAGCCGACCAGGACGAGCGTCGGCACCCCGATCCGGCCCAGTTCGCCATGGATGTCGAAGGAGGCGAGCGCCTCGCACGCGGCGATGTAGCAGCCCGGGTCCGTGGTGCGCACCATCTGCACGGCCCACTCGGTGATCGCGGGCTGCGCCGCGGCGAAGCCCTGCGTGAACCAGCGCTCCGGGGACGTCCGCGCGATCGGGTCCAGACCGTTCGACCGTACGATCACGCCGCGCTGCCGGAACTCGTCCGCCGTGCCGAAGCGCGGTGAGGCCGCGATCAGCGTGAGCGAGGCGAGGCGCTCCGGGCGGCGCAGCGCCAGTTCGGCTCCGATGGCACCGCCGAGCGCGCAGCCCGCGTACCCGAACCGCTGGACGCCGAGCCCGTCGAGCGTGGCGAGCAGCCGCTCGGCGAGCTCGGTGACGGAACCGGCCGGGTAGGCGGGCGCGCCGCCGTGTCCCGGCAGGTCGAAGCGGAAGACCCGCCATTGCTTGGCCAGCTCCGGGACCTGCCGGTCCCACATGTGCCAGGTCGTACCGAGCGAGGGACCGAGGATGAGCACGGGGGCGTCTTCCGGGCCGTCGAAGCGGTACTGGAGGGCTGGGGACTTCATCTCACTCACCGCTCCACGCTAACTTCCGCACCTGTGGTCACGGAAACGAGCCCGATTTGTCCACGCGGCCTGCACGGAGCCGCCACATGTCGTACGCCGGGCCGGAGGGCAGGTCAGCGGAGCGTTGCCGCCCTCCGAAGGCTCGGAAAAAAAGTTGGGGGCGCGCGAAACGGTTCGCGCTACAGGTCGGTCGGGGAGCCGAGGCCCGTGAGGGCGCCGACCGGGTCGAGGTCGGGGGTGCCCCTGGGCCACCAGTCGTCGTGGCCCGGTTCCGACTCGTAGGCGTACCAGAGGCCGTCGTGCCCCAGTCGGAGCTGTATGTGGCCGCGGGGGTGGGTGAGGTGGTTGTGCCAGGGGCGGAAGGCGGGGAAGTCCGCGGCCAGGAGGAGCGGGCGGGCCCGGTCGAAACGGCCGGCCGGCGGGTCCCAGGGCTCTTCGAGGACGGCGAGCCCTTCCAGTCCGCCCTGCCGCCAGGCGGCGACCGCCCGCGCCAACTCCGCCGGGGTACGGCCCGCGGCGGTCGCCAGGGACGCGTACAGGGCGCGGGTCGTGGCGGTGAGGCCGGAGCCGGGGCGGGTGGCCGCGAGGCGGACTGCGTCCTGCCAGAGGGTCAGCTCCGCCACGGGGTCACGGCCCGTCGTGAGCATCGCGTGCGCGCGGGCCGCCGCGTCGGTGGCCAACTGGTCCAGTGCGAACGGGTCCGGGCCTCCCGGCGACGCCGGGTAGACCGGGGGCTGCTCGGGATGCGCGGGCGGCGGCAGCGGGGCCGGGAGCGGCGGCAGTGTGCGGGGCGCGAGGGCTTCTGCGGCTCGTACGCCGGGGAGTGCCGGTTCCTGCTCGGCGCGGGCCGAGCGTGCCGCCAGGGTGGCGCTGCGGCGGGACAGCGCGTCCAGCAGCTCGCGTTCGCCCCGGCCGCGGGACAGGAGGAGGACGAAGGGGTCCTCGTCCAGCAGCCGCGCCGTCTGGTAGCAGAGCGCCGCCGCGTGTTTGCAGGGGTGGCCGGAGTCGGGGCAACTGCACTGCGGTACGAGGTCCCCCGGGCCGGGGAGCAGGCCCACTCCGCTGTCGGCGAGTGACTGGGGCAGGTCCTTGTCGAGCAACGCCGCGATGTGCCCCGGCCGTTCGGCCGCGGCGTCCAGGAACCGCTCCCAGTCGTCGTCCGAGAGCGTCCGCATCCGGATCTGCACGCGGTACGGCCGCGGTCGGCTCCCGTGCACGTACGCGAGTACGAGCCCGGGTGTGACGGTGATGGCGTCCACGTGCCCCGCCCGCGCGTACGCCTTGCCCCGTCCTAGCCGTGCCGCGTCCAACGCCACGTCCTCCAGCGCGGCCACCCACGCGTTGCCCCACCACGTCTCGGCGAACCCGTCCGCGCCCTGTGGCCGCGCGGGGAGCGCGGGGAAGGTCCGGCGCAGCTCGCCGTCGCGGCCCGGGGCGGCCATGGAGCGCGGGGGCGCTGCGACGGGGAGTTGGGTGGGGGCGGGGGTGACACCGGCGTGGGGTGCGGGTGTGGGGGTGGCGGTGGTGCTGGGGTCGAGTTCGGGCTCGGCGTGAGGGCTGCGGGCCGCCCTGGCCATGGCCGCCCGCACGGTGTCGGCGATCGAGCCGCCGACGGGGGCTGCTGCCGCGTTGGAGGAGGTGGGGGTGGGAGTGCGATCGGAGGTGGGGGTGGGTGCGGGCTCGCGGGCAGGAGCGGGGGCGGGCCCGCGCCTGGGCTCCGACCTCGGCGCCGGCCCGAGCCCGGGCTGCTCCGGATCCGGCTCCGGCTCCTGTCCCCGCTTCGGCTCGGTGGACGGCGGCTGGTCGTCGACCGAGACCTGGGCGGTGTCGGGCGCCGCGGTGGCGGTGTCCGTGTCAACGGGCCCTGTGGCGGCCGGGGTCGGCCGACCGGCGGGCCGACCCGCGGGCCGGTCTTCGGGGGTGGGAACGGCGCCTGGAGACGTGCTGCCCGGTGCGGCGTCGGGTCGCGTCGGTCGCTCTTCGGACTCCTCCCTCTCCAGCCGGGCCGTCAGGTCGAAGGCGTCGCCCAACCGGTCGGCCAGCTCCCGGACCTGTGCCGCGGCGCGGCGGTTCGCCATGGTCGGACGGGACGCTGGAGCGCTGGACTCGGCACCTCCACGCCGCCTGCGGCCTTCGACTCCCTTGTCCCGGGCGGCAGTTCGTTCCCGCTCCGCCTCAATCCTCGCGGCACGCAACGCCTCACGGGCCACGTCACCGGGGCGTGGGGATCCTGCCGCCGCGTCGGGTCGCCCGGGCGGCGACGACTCGACGTCCGGCTCGGAACCCTTGCCGCCACCAGCGTCCGGTGCGCCATGCGCGTCCGGCGACCCTTGCACGTTCGAGGGCAGCTGAGTGTCCGGCTCCCCCTGCGCGCCGGGTGTCCCGGATACGCCTGGCGTCCTCTGCACGCCTGGCGCATCCGGCCTGCCCTGCGCCCCCTCCGACCGCGCCCCCTCAGTCCGCGCCCCCTCAGTCCGCGTCTCCTCCGCCCGCGGGGCAGTACCGCCACCCATGCGACCGGCCGCACGCCGCAGCGCCTCGCGCGCCTTGTCACCCGGCCTGGGCCCCGACGATGCGGTCCCTTGGGCGGCTCCCCCGGCCTTTCTGGGCTCCGCAGGGCGCGCGTCCGCCTTGATGGAGTCCCTCGCGCCGGCCCCCGGCCCTCCACCATCTCCCCGCCGAGCCGCCCGCAAGGCACGCCGAGCGGCGTCGGCGGGCCGGGACTCACTGACCTGGAGGGCCTCACCGGCTGAGGGCGCGTCACCGGCCGAGAGCGTCCCGCTTGCCGGAGACGTCTCGGAGCCGGGCGAGTCCGCCTGTTCCGGCTGGTGTAGTTGTTCCCGCTCGTCCGGCCGATCCGGCTGGTCCGGCCGACCCGGCCGACCCGGCTGGTCCGGCTGGTCCCACTGGCCCGGCTGGCCCGGCTGGTCCAGGTGGTCCGGCCGATCCCGCTGGCCCGGCTGATCGGGCTGGCCCAGCTGGTCCGACCGGTCCGGCTGATCGGGCTGGCCCGGCCGACTCGGCTGCTCCGGCCGATCCGGCTGCTCCCACGGACCCGACTGGTCCCGCCGATCCAGGTGGCCCGGCCAGCCCGACTGCTCCGGCCGGTCCTGCGGACCCGGCTGGTCCGACCGATCCCGCTGGTCCGACCGATCCCGCTGATCCGGCTGGCCCGAATGATCGGGCCGACCCGACTGCTCCGGCCGATCCGGCTGTTCCCACGGACCCGACTGGTCCCGCCGATCCAGCTGGCCCGACCGATCCCGCTGATCCGGCTGGCCCGACCGATCCCGCTGATCCGGCTGGCCCGAATGATCGGGCTGCTCCGGCCAATCCCGCTGTTCCAGCTCGTCCCGCCGATCCGGCCGCCCCGTCGAAGACATCACGTCGACCTCCTCAGCGAGACCAGGTCGGACAGTTCACGGTCGGTCAGTTCTGTCAGGGATGCCTCGCCGGAGCCGAGGATCGCGTCGGCCAGGGCTCGCTTGGAGGCGAGCATTTCGGCGATGCGGTCCTCGACCGTGCCCTCGGTGATGAGGCGGTGGACCTGGACGGGCTGGGTCTGGCCGATGCGGTAGGCGCGGTCGGTGGCCTGCTCCTCCACGGCGGGGTTCCACCAGCGGTCGAAGTGGACGACATGCCCCGCGCGCGTGAGGTTGAGGCCCGTGCCGGCCGCCCTGAGGGAGAGGACCAGGATCGGCGTCGCCCCGCTCTGGAACCGGTCCACCATGTGCTCGCGCTCGGCCACCGGCGTACCCCCGTGCAGGAGCTCCACGGGGACCGCGCGCGCCGCGAGGTGGTCGGTGATGAGCTTGGCCATCCCCACGTACTGCGTGAAGACGAGCGCCGAGCCGTCCTCGGCGAGCAGCGTGTCCAACAGCTCGTCCAGGAGGGCGAGTTTGCCGGAGCGGGCGGCCTGACGGGAGGCCCCTCCGCCGCCGGGGTGCCCTCCGGTGTCCTCCTTCAGATACAGCGCGGGGTGGTCGCAGATCTGCTTGAGCGCGGTGAGGAGCTTGAGGACCAGGCCGCGCCGGGCGATGCCGTCGACGCTCTCGATCGCCAGCATCGACTCGCGGACCACGGCCTCGTACAGGGAGGCCTGTTCGCGGGTGAGGGGGACGGGATGGTCCGTCTCCGTCTTGGGAGGCAGTTCGGGCACGATGCCGGGGTCGGACTTCTTGCGGCGGAGGAGGAAGGGGCGGATCAGCCGGGCGAGGCGGGTCACGGCCTCCTCGTCCTCGCCGTTCTCCACCGCGCGCGCGTGCCGGGCGCGGAAGGACTTCAGGGGGCCGAGCAGTCCCGGAGTCGTCCAGTCGAGCAGGGCCCACAGTTCGGAGAGGTTGTTCTCCACGGGGGTGCCGCTCAGGGCGACCCTGGCCGGTGCGGGGATCGTCCGCAGGGCCTTGGCCGTGGCCGAGTACGGGTTCTTGACGTGCTGGGCCTCGTCCGCGACGACCATGCCCCACTTCTCGCGGGCGAGCTGGGGGGCCGTCGACCGCATCGTCCCGTAGGTGGTGAGGACGAAGCCGGCCGTGTTTTCCAGGGACTCCAGGGATCGGCCGGGGCCGTGGTAGCGGCGCACGGGCACGCCCGGCGCGAACCGCTCGATCTCCCGCTGCCAGTTGCCGAGCAGCGAGGCGGGGCAGACGACGAGGGTCGGTTCGGTGCGCGCCCGCTTCAGGTGCAGCGCGATGAGGGTGACGGTCTTGCCGAGGCCCATGTCGTCGGCGAGGCAGCCGCCGAGGCCGAGCGAGGTCATGAGGTCGAGCCAGGCCAGTCCGCGGAGTTGGTAGTCCCGGAGGGTGGCTTTCAGGGCTGGGGGCGGTTCGGCGGGGCGCAGTCCGGCCGTCAGCCGGTTGCGCAGTGCGGCCAGCGCGCCGACCGGTACCGCCTCGACCGTCTCCCCGTCGACCTCCGCGCTGCCGGTGAGCGCCACGGAGAGGGCGTCCACCGGGTCGAGCAAGCCCAGTTCGCGCTTGCGCGCCTTGCGGACGAGGGCCGGGTCGACGAGCACCCACTGGTCCCTCAGCCGCACGACGGGGCGGTGTGCCTCGGCGAGCGCGTCCATCTCGGCCTCGGAGAGCGGGTCGCCGCCGAGCGCCAACTGCCAGCGGAACTGGAGCAGTTCCTCGCTCTCGAAGAAGCCCGTGCCGTCCGTGGCCGAGCCCGGCGCGGGGCGGACGACCGCCGCCGCGCTCAGGTCCTGGGCGAGGTCGCGGGGCCAGTGCACGGCGACCCCGGCCGCGCCGAGGCGGGTCGCGGCGACGCCGAGCAGGTCCGACAACTCGTCCTCGGACAGCGCCAGTACGTCCGGCACGTCCTGCCCGGACAGCCGGTCCAGGGGCGGCCAGACGCGGGCCGCGCGGCGCACGGCCAGCGCCGCGTCGACACGGGCACGCGGTCCGAACGCCGTGTCGGCGGCGCCCGACCACAGTGCCGCTGCGTCGACGACGAGGGTGGGGTCGGCGAGGCTGTGCACCTGGACGACGGCCGCGCCCGCGCGCCGCGCGTCCTCGCTGTCGTCGAAGAGCTCGTACGCGGACAGGTCCAGGCGCAGCGAGATCCGTACCCCCGCGTCCATGCCCGCGGCGACCTCCGCCGCCCAGTCCTGGGCGCCCGGCAGCCGCTGGGGCCCGGCGGCGGCGAAGGGTTTGCCGGTGGCGTACGGCGCGGCGGCGGTGCGGGGCAGTGCGTCGGCGACCGCGTCCACGAAGGCGCGCATCAGCGCTTCCCGGTCGGGCAGCTGGAGCGGGCCCCGGCCCGGCAGGGGTACGGCGTGTCCCTCGTACGGAAGGGAGGCGGCCACCGCCCTCAGGTGGGCGATGTCGTCCGGATCCAGGGGGCCGGCCCGCCAAGCGTCGAATCCGTCCGGTGTGAGGCCGGGCAGCAGCCGCCCGCGGGCGACGAGGCGCAGGGCGTGCAGTGCGGCGGCGCCCCAGCAGACCGTGGCGGGGTGTGCGGCGGGGTCCCGCCGGGCCCGCACCAGCAGCGGCAGTGCCTCGACGACCGGCAGCGTCAGCGCGGGCACCGATCCCCTTCGGACGCCCGCGCCGTGCCTTCGTACGACCGTGAGCTCGGTGTCCGGGCCGAGGAGCGGTGCGTCCGCCTCCGGGTCCCAGAAGGCGATCCGGCCGTCGCGTGGCAGGGCGGCGGGCAGGAAGACGGCGGCCAGCCGCACGGACACCTCGGGCTCGGTGCCGACAGCGGCACGCGTCTCCGCCACGCTCATGCTCCCGGTCACCCCTCTCGCCCCGGTCCGGCCCGCCCTGGTCGGATCACTCGTCTTCGACTCTACGGGCCGGGTCTGACACTGCGGCTCGGCGGCGGAGCGGGGCGGATCAGGGTGTCGTTCTGGAGACCACGTAGACCATGGGGTGACCGGGCTTCGACCAGTTCACGACGATGTCCTGGGTGGGCGTCGGATTCTTGTGGGTGTGGCTGAGGCCCGACCAGGGACCGGAGCCGGTGAACTCCCAGCCGACGACCCGCCGGTCGCGGGCACCGATGGCGACATCGTTCTTCTTCAGGGCGCCGCGGCTGGTGCCGATGGTCTTGAGGAACTTGTCGAGGCCCTTGTCGCTGGTGAGGAACTGGACGTAGAGGCGGCTGGTCTTCCAGTTGTTCGTCTCGTAGTACGCGACCTCGGCCGAGGACCCCGGGATGGGGATCCGGTAGAGGCGGCGCTGGACGCGGGAGGGCCAGCCCGGGGTGAGGCCGGTCGCCGAGTACTTCTCCTCCTTGTCCTTGCCGCTGTCACGGCTCTGGTTGGCGGAGATCACCAGGTAGCCGGCCGGGACACCGATGAGCAGCCCGATGATCAGCAGGGTCAGGGAGCGGCGGCGGATCATGTGGCCGCGGTCCTCGGCCGGCCGCGGTGGCTCGTCCGGGGGCGAGGCCTGGCGCGGCAGCGAGGCCGTCACAGCGTGTCCTGTGCGGAGCGGCGCGACTCGGCGTAGCGCTCGTACCGCTCGTAGCGCTCCACCCGGCGCCGGTTGGCGCGCCGGAAGCGGCGGGCGACGAGCCGGGCGAGGTCCGCGGCGCCGACCATGCCGGCCTCGGGGCCGAGCTGGGCGCGGGCGATCCGGGCCTCGGGGCGGTAGCCGCGGCCGGTCAGGTGGCGTCGGAAGGCGTCGCGGGCCGGGCCGATCAGCAGGTCGTCGGCCGCGCTGACGCCGCCGCCGATGACGAAGCAGGAGGGGTCGAGGGCGGCTGCGAGGTTCGCGATGCCGACGCCGAGCCACTGGCCGATGTCCTGGAGGAGCTCGATGCACATGGCGTCGCCCTCGCGGGCCAGCTCGGTGATCATCGGGCCGGTGATCTCGGAGATGTCGCCCTTGACGTGCTCGATGATCCCGTACGCCACCGGGGAGTCGGCGGCGGCGAGCTCGCGGGCCTCGCGGACCAGCGCGTTGCCGGAGCTGTACTGCTCCCAGCAGCCGCGGTTGCCGCAGGGGCAGCGGTGGCCGCCGGGCACGACCTGCATATGGCCGAACTCGCCGGCGACGCCGAACTTGCCCCGCTTGACCTGGCCGTCCTCCAGGATCGCGCCGCCGATCCCGGTGCCCAGCGTGATCATGACGAGGTGGTCCTCGCCGCGGCCGGCGCCGAAGCGCCACTCGGCCCAGGCGGCGGTGTTGGCGTCGTTGTCCACCAGGACGGGCACGGCGAGGCGGCCCGAGATGCGGTCCCTCAGGGGCTCGTTGCGCCACGACAGGTGGGGCGCGAACAGGACGCGGTTGCGGTCCGCGTCGACCCAGCCGGCCGCGCCGATGCCGACCGCGTGCACGTCGTGCCGGTCGGAGAGGTCCAGGACCAGCTCGACGATGGTGTCCTCGACAACCCGGGGGCTCTTGGACTTGTCGGGGGTCTCGGTGCGGACCTTCTCCAGGATGTTGCCGTCCGCGTCGACGACTCCCGCCATCACCTTCGTACCGCCGATGTCGATGCCGACGGTCGGGACGCGCGGCGCCGTCAGGTGTGAACGGCGCTCGCGTGTGCCCACGGTGCGCAGGACGGTGGCCCGGCGGGAGCCGATGGGGGCGCCCGCGGCTCTGGCGGAGCCGAGCGCCCTGGGGAGTGCGAGGTCGCGGTAGGTGCTCATCGCGCCGATTCTGCCGCACGTGGGGGTTTGGCTGCACGGCGGCGTCCCTCGCGAGGTTTGGGACCGCCCCCGGGGAGCCGCGGTCGTCCGTGAGCCGCGGGTTCGTCGTGGCTGGTCGTGCGGTTCCCCGCGCCCGTCATGGGGCGCCGCCCGCCAGCTCGTGGCGGAGGTCGTCCAGCTCGCTGCCTCCCGCCATTTGGCGGGTCAGTTCGTCCAGGGTGATCTCGTCGCGTGTGTGGCTGCCGGTCATCGTGCCGCGCTTGAGGAGGACGAAACGGTTGCCCACGAGGTAGGCGTGATGGGGGTTGTGGGTGATCAGGACAACGCCGAGGCCCGCGTCACGTGCGGCGGCCACATATTTGAGGACCATGCCGGACTGCTTCACCCCGAGGGCGGCGGTCGGCTCGTCGAGGACGAGGACCTTGGCGCCGAAGTGCACGGCGCGGGCGATGGCCACGCACTGGCGCTCGCCGCCCGAGAGGGTGCCGATGGGCTGGTCGACGTCGCGCAGGTCGATGCCCATCCGCAGGAGTTCCGCGTGGGTCGTCCTGCGCATGAGGTCGACGTCCAGGCGCTTGAAGGGGCCCCTGCCCTTCCGCGGCTCGGAGCCGAGGAAGAAGTTGCGCCAGACCGGCATCAGGGGCACGACGGCGAGGTCCTGGTAGACCGTGGCGATCCCGCGGTCCAGGGCCTCGCGCGGGGACGCCGGGCGGGCGTCCTCGCCGTGGATGCGGAAGGTGCCCGCGTCGTGCTGGTGCAGCCCAGCGATGATCTTGATCAGGGTCGACTTGCCGGCGCCGTTGTCGCCGAGGACACAGGTGATCTCGCCCGCGTGGACCTCCAGCGAGACACCCTCCAGGGCGCGGACATTGCCGTAGTACTTACTGACGTCGTCGAGCTCGACGAGGGCCGTGCGCCCGGTGGTACGTGTCGTCCCGGCGGCCTCGTCCGTCTCGCTGATCCGCGTCATTTCGTGGCCTCCGCGCGCTTGCGGACCCAGGCGTTCAGCAGGGTCGCGAGGAGCAGCATCGCTCCGAGGAAGAACTTGAACCAGTCGGGGTTCCACTCGGCGAACACGATGCCCTTGTCGGTCATGCCGAAGATCAGCGCGCCGACCGCCGAGCCGATGGCGGAGCCGTAGCCGCCGGTGATCAGACAGCCGCCGATGACGGCCGCGATGATGTACGTCAGCTCCTTGCCGACGCCCTCTCCGGACTGGACGACGTCGAACGAGAAGAGCAGGTGCTGTCCGGCGATCCAGGCGGCGAGGGAGACCCCCATGTAGAGGCCGATTCTGGTCCTGTCGACCGGGACGCCGACCGCGCGGGCCGCGTCTTTTCCGCCACCGACCGCGAAGATCCAGTTGCCGACGCGGGTGCGCAGCAGGATCCAGGAGGCGAGGGCCACCAGACCGAGCCACCACAGGATGGTGACCTTGAAGTCGACGCCGCCGACCGTGAGGACGGAGGCGAAGACGGCCCTGGCGGACGCGAAGCCCTCCATGTCGGCGATCGTCTTCGTGGAGACCGTGCCGCTGATGAGCTTGGTGAAGCCGAGGTTCATCCCGGTCAGCATCAGGAAGGTGCCGAGCGTGATGATGAAGCTGGGCAGCCCGGTGCGGGTCAGCATGAAGCCGTTGAAGAAGCCGATGGCAAGGGTGACCAGGAGCGAGACGCCGACGCCGACCCAGACGTTCGCGGTCATCTGGTAGCTGAACATCGAGGAGATCAGCGCGGCCGACGTCACCATGACGCCCGCGGACAGGTCGAACTCGCCGCCGATCATCAGCAGCGCCACGGGCACCGCCATGATGCCGATCGTGGAGGCCGCGTACAAGACAGTGCTCAGCCCGGCCGCCCGTACGAAGCTGTCGGCGACCAGCGCGAAGAACAGGAAGACGGCGAGCGCGCCGACCACCGAGCCGAGTTCGGGGCGGCCGAGCAGCCTGCGCAGCGGCGAGGTCCGCAGGAGCCGTTCGTCCACCGTGAGGGCCGTCGCGGTCATCGGGTCCCCCGCTCCGCGTACTGCTCCAGTTCGGCGGCCTGGTCCTCGGTGATGATCTGCGGTCCGGTGAGGACGGGCCTGCCGCCGCCGAGCGTGTCGGCGTTGTACTTGTGCAGCCAGAGCAGGTCGACGGCCTCGTACCCCTGGAGGTACGGCTGCTGGTCGACGGCGAAGCCGAGGGTGCCGTCCTTGAGCGAGGCCGCCACCTTGGCGTTGAGGTCGAAGGTGTCTATCTCGGCCTCGCTGCCCGCGTCCTGCCGGGCCTTCACGGCGGTGTCGGCGTAGGGGGCGCCGAGGGTGACGACCGCGTCCACGGACCGGTCGGCCTGGAGCTTGGCGCCGATGGAGGCCTGTACGGCGGACATGTCGGTGCCCTCGACGTACAGGTTCCGCACGGTGCCGTCGAAGGTCTTCCTGACCCCCGCGCAGCGCTGCTCGTGGCCGACGTTGCCCTGTTCGTGGAGGACGCAGAGGGTCTTTTTCCGGCCACGGCGGTTGAGCTCCTCGCCGACGGCCTCTCCGGCGATAGTCTCGTCCTGGCCGATGTGGGTGAGCGCGCCGAACGCCTTCGACTCCGCGGAGCCGGAGTTCACGGTGATCACGGGTATGCCGGCCTTCTCGGCGCGCGCGAGGGCGGCCTTCATGGCGTCGGGCTTGGCGAGCGTGACGATGATGCCGTCGACGCCCTTGTCCACGGCGGCGTCCACGAGCTGCGCCTGCTGCTGGGCCTCGTCGTCGTGCGAGTACAGGAACTTGATGTTGTCCTTGACCGCGGCCTGCTCGGCGCCGTTCTGGACGATGTCCCAGAACGTGTCGCCGTCGCCCGAGTGGGTGATCATCGCGAAGGTCCAGCGGGGCGTGTCCACCGCGGCCCTGCCCTGGGCGGACGCCGCCTTGCGGGCGTCCTCGGCGCGTTTGCCGCCGGTACTGCTGCACCCGGCCAGGGACACGCCGAGCGCCCCTGCCACCGCGATGCCGACCCAGGTCCGAAACCGTGCCACGAAGCCGTGCCCTTCTTGAATCCGATACATGGAGATACCAAGTATCGGACACGGCGATCACTCATTCGGACGGCGGGTACCGCGCGAGCACATCACGGCGACCCGGGGCGCGCCTGCGGCACCCACCGAGTCGTACGAGGTCAGGGGCGTATGCGGTCAGGGGCGTGCGCGGGCTGGAGGGTGCGCGGTCAGGGGCGTACGAGCAGCTGGAACTCGAAGGAATAGCGCGAGGCGCGGTAGGTGTGGGTGCCGAACTCGACGGCTCGGCCCGTGTCGTCGAAGGTGGTGCGCTGCATGGTGAGCAGCGGGGCCCCCTCGGGCTCGCCGAGGCGCTCGGCCTCCACGGCCGTGGCGGCGCGGGCGCCGACGGACTGGCGGGCGCTGTGCAGGGTGATGCCCGCGGCGCGCATCATCCGGTACAGACCGGTGGCCTCCAGCTGCGAGCTGTCCAGGTCGAGGAGACCGGGCGGCATGAAGTTGCACAGATACGCCATCGGCTCGTTGTGGGCCAGCCGCAACCGCTCCACCCTGTGTACGTCGCTGCCCTCGGCCACCGAGAGGGCGGCGGCGACCTCGGCCGACGCCGGGACGACGGTGTTGACGAGGACATGGGTCGCCGGGCGCTGACCGGCAGCCTCCAGGTCGTCGTAGAGGCTGCTCAGCTCCAGCGGTCGCTTGACCTGGCTGTGCACGACCTGGGTGCCGACGCCTCGACGACGTACGAGGAGGCCCTTGTCCACCAGTGACTGGATGGCCTGGCGGACCGTGGGCCGGGACAGGCCCAGGCGTCCGGCGAGCTCGATCTCGTTGCCCAGCAGGCTGCCCGGAGTCAGGGCGCCGTGCTCGATCGCGGCTTCGAGCTGCTGGGCGAGCTGGAAGTACAGCGGCACCGGGCTGTTCCGGTCGACGCTGAGCTGGAGCGGCACGGTCGGGTCCACGTCTGGTTTGGGCACGGGGCCGAGCGTAGCTCCGGGGGATGATGACGGGAAGTTGTGAGGTTCGATTGTCCGGACAAAGCGTTGACAGGGTGTAGGGTCCGCCCTCAGTTTGGTCCCATGCGCATCGGACTCATCGGGACGGGTCGAATTGGTACATTTCACGCGACCGCCCTCAGCCGGCACCGCGAGGTCGGCGGCTCTCTCATCGTCACGGACGCGGACACCGCACGCGCCCGTCGGCTCGCGGACCGCTTGGGCGCCACGGCGGCGCCCGGCGTGGACGAGATCTTCACCTGGGGCGTGGACGCCGTGGTGATCACGGCTGCCACCTCAGCACACGGCGAACTGATCGGTCGGGCAGCACGGGCCGGGCTTCCGGTGTTCTGCGAGAAGCCCATCGCCCTCGACCTGCAGGGCACGTTAACGGCGATCGCGGAGGTCGAGACTGCGGGAACGATCCTGCAGATGGGGTTCCAGCGGCGTTTCGACTCCGGGTACACGGCCGCGCGGGAGGCGGTGCGCTCCGGCTCGCTCGGGCGGCTGCACACCGTGCGCGCCATGACCTCCGACCAGTCTCCGCCGCCGGTCGCCTACCTGCCGCAGTCCGGCGGGCTGTACCGGGACACGCTCGTGCACGACTTCGACATGCTCCGCTGGGTGACGGGCCGCGAGGTCACCGAGGTGTGCGCGATGGGCTCGGACGCCGGGCCCTCGATGTTCCGCGACGCGGGCGACATCGACACGGCCGCGGCCGTCCTCACCCTGGACGACGGCACGCTCTGCTCCGCCACGGCGACCCGGCTCAACGGCGCCGGGTACGACGTCCGCATGGAGCTGGCCGGTGAGCTCGACCAGATCGGGGTCGGGCTCGACGACCGCACGCCGATCGCCTCCACGGAGCCGGCCGGGCCGCCTGCCGCTACGAAGCCGTGGACCGGGTTCCTTGAGCGGTTCGGGCCCGCGTACGAGGCGGAGCTGCATGCGTTCGTCGAGGTCGTGCGGGGGGAGCGGGCCAACCCGTGTGACGGGCGGGAGGCGTTGCAGGCGTTGCGGATCGCCGAGGCATGCGAGTTGTCTCGGCGCGAGCGCCGAGTGGTGCGGCTGGGGGAGATCGCGGGGGTGCGGGACTGAGGGGTTTCGCCCCCGCCGCCCCTACCCATTCCCGTCCCTTTTCGGGGGCCAGCCCCCGAACCCCCGCTCCTCAAACGCCGGAGGGGCTGAAGATTTCGCGGCCCGGGCTGAAGACTTCGGGGACTGGGCTGAATTTCTATAGCCCAGGCCAGCACATCTCAGCCCGTCCGGCGTTTGAGGACGAGGCCGTTCAGGCCGATGCGGGGGTCTGGGGGCGGCAGCCCCCAGGGACGGGACGGGTAAGGGCGGCGGGGGCGAGAATCATCCCCAGCGGAGTGGCAAGGTTCGCACCCCCCGCATCAGCATCCCCGGCAGCCAACCGCCCGCCGGCCCGTCGAGGGCCAGGTCGGGGCAACGATCCAACAAGGCGCGAAGCGCCACCCGCGCTTCGAGGCGGGCCAGCGGCGCGCCCAGGCAGTAGTGGATCCCATGCCCGAAGGCGACATGCCCACGGGCGTCACGCCGGATGTCGAAGCGGTCGGGGGCCGGAAAACGGACCCCGTCGCGATCGGCCGCGGTGAGCCCGACCATCACCGCCTCCCCCGCCCCGACGGCCGTACCGGCGATCTCCAACGCCTCGGCCGCGTACCGGAACGTCGCGTTCTCCACCGGCCCCTCGTACCGCAGCATCTCCTCCACGGCACCGTCGAGCAGCGTCATGTCGGCGCGCAGCGCGGCGAGTTGGTCGGGATGGGTGAGGAGCGCGTGGACACCCCCGGCGAGAAGGTTGACCGTCGTCTCGTGGCCGGCGATGAGCAGTACGAACGCCATGCCGCGCAGCTCCTGCGGCGAGAGCCGGTCGCCGTCCTCGGCGGTCGTGCGGATGAGGCTGCTGAGCAGGTCGTCGGCGGGCCCGGCGCGCTGCTTGTACTCGATCAGGTCGTTGAGATACGCGGCGAGTTGGACGAACGCCTCGTACTCACTCTCTCCGCTGGTCGGCGCGACGGCCTCCGACGAGATCGCGCGGAACGCCGCCCGGTCGATCTCCGGCACCCCGAGCAGTTCGCAGATGACGGTGAGGGGCAGTGGGTAGGCGAAGGACTCCACGAAGTCGGCGCGGCCACGCGGCAGCATCTCGTCGAGCAGGGTGTCCGTGATCTCCTGGACGCGCGGCCTGAGCTTCTCCACCCGGCGCCCGGTGAACTCACGGGCGATGAGGGACCGCAGCCGGGTGTGCTGCGGCGGGTCGGCGACCAGCAGGTACTTCCCGATCAGCTGCTCGTCGAGGAACGTCACGCCGATCTTCTGGCCGTCCTTGGCGAGGCGGGGGTCGGCGAGCGCGGCCCGTGCCTCCTCGTACCCGACGATCAGCCAGGTCTCGTGGTGCGCGTCGGGGGCCGGCAGCCGCACCCGGTGGACCGGTCCGAGCGCGCGCAGTTCCGCGTACACCGGATGCGGGTCCTCCGTGAAAGCCGGACCGTATTTCCCGAGATCGATCACGTCCACCATGTGCTTCCCCCTCCGTCCACTCCAACGGCCACGGCCGTCGGCTAGTGCCCGTCCTCCTCCAGAAGTCCGGCGTCGTACGTCAACAGGGCGATCTGCACACGGTTGTTGAGGTCGAGCTTGGCGAGGATGCGGGAGACGTGCGTCTTGACGGTGGCGACGCTCATGAACAGTTCGGCCGCGATCTCGGCGTTCGAGCGGCCCTGGCCGACGGCGACGGCGACCTCGCGCTCACGGTCGTTGAGCGTGGCGACGCGCGTACGGGCGCTCGTGCGCCGGGTGTCGGCGGAGGTGCCCGCGGCGTGGGCCATCAACTGCCGGGTCACGGTGGGCGAGAGCACGGGATCGCCGGCCGCGACCCTGCGTACCGCGTCGAGGATCTCCGCGGGCGGGGTGTCCTTGAGGACGAAGCCCGCCGCGCCCGCGCGCAGTGCCCGCAGTACCTGTTCGTCGGCGTGAAAGGTGGTCAGGACGATGATCTGCGGGGCGTCCTTGCGGATCCGGAGGCGTTCGGTGGCCGTGAGGCCGTCCACCGTGGGCATGCGGATGTCCATGAGGACGACGTCCGGGCGGGTGCGGTCGACCAGCGCCTCGACCTCGCTGCCGTCGGCGGCCTCGCCCACGATCTCCAGGTCCTCGGCGCCGCCCATCATGAAGGAGAGGCCGGCCCTGACCAGTGGGTCGTCGTCGACGAGGAGCAGACGGATCGGAGTCATGGGCTTACCGTAGTGACCCTTCTCCGCCCGACCTTCTGCTTTTCCCCAGCTCATCCGCGGAATTGCCCCCTCACTCAGCCGACATGGCCGTGCGCCCGGCTCGCGCTCCGGCGCGGACCGGGTCCGCGCTCACCCCCAGGGCAGCCACGCGCTCACCTGGAAGCCGCCGTCCTCCCCGTGCCCGTGTTCGAAGCGCCCGCCCGCGAGCGTGGCCCGCTCGGTGAGACCGATGAGCCCCTGGCCGGAGCCGGGGACGTGGGGCACGTCGCCGGGTGGCGGCGGATTGCGTACGGAGATGGTGAGACCGTCGCCCGGCTCGCCGGCCACCGTGACCGTGACCTCCGCGCCCGGGGCGTGCTTACGGGCGTTGGTCAGCCCCTCCTGGGCGATGCGGTAGGCGGTGCGGCCGACGGAGGCGGGGACCGTGCCGGCGTCCGTGACGCGGTTGTCCAGCGTGACCTTCATGCCGGCCTCACGGCTCTCGGAGACCAGCCCCTCCAGGGCTTCAAGGGTCGGCTGCGGCCGCCCGGACTCCTCCGCGCCGTCACCGGAGGCCCGCAGTACGCCGATGATCTCCCGCAGATCCTGCAGCGCCTCGTGCGCGCTCTCCCGGATCACCCCGGCGGCCCGCTCCACCTCGACCCGGGGCGCGTCCGGGCGGAACTCCAGCGCCCCGGCGTGCACGCTGAGCAGGGTCAGCCGGTGGGCCAGGACGTCGTGCATCTCGCGCGCGATCGCCTCCCGGGCCAGCCGCTGGGCCTGCTCGGCCCGTAGCGCCGACTCGGTCTCGGCCCGCCGCGCCCGGTCCCGCAGGCTCAGCATGAGCTGGCGCTTGGAGCGCGCGAGGGTGCCCCAGCCGACCACCGTGGCGGTCAGCAGCCAGCCGAGGGCGACGATCAGGACGTACGGGACCTCGGGATCGGGGCGCAGCCAGTAGAAGAGGGGAAGCAGTGCGGCGGAGGCGCCGCCCGTCCAGGCGGCGTACTTGAAGGGCCGGTGCACGGCGACCGTGAACAGGGCGACCAGGCCCGCGCCGCCCGCGGTGTTCGAGATGAAGCAGACCGGGACCATCGCCACGGCCAGGCCGACCGGCCAGCGCCGCCGGAGCCAGACCGCCGCGCAGGCGAACGCGCCGAGCCACTGGTCCACGGCCTGCAGGGCGTACGGGATGTCGGTGTTCCCGGACATCTCGTCCGCGCCGATCAGTCCCACCGCGACGGCGATCAGGAAGCAGGCGAAGTCGACGAGCCAGTCGCGAGCGGTGCGCTTGGGACGCCTCTTCCGGCCGGACTGGTCGGGGTCGAGTTCGGCGGTGACCGCCGACGGCAGAAACCACCGGCGCCCGGGGTCGGGCGGGGGCTTCGGCAGTGGCGCGGCATCACTCACAGTCGACAAATCTACGCATCGTTGTCCGTTCGCACCGCCCCTGCCGCCTGATCACCGACCAAAGTAGTCGCACGAGCGACTTTGGACGCAGCCGCGGCGAACCGGTCGGCGACTTCCGTCGGACGTACCTCGCCCCGCGGCCGATGAGAGTGGGGGGTCCGCGGGGCGAGGATCCTTGTATGAAGCAGGTGCTGGAGTTTCTCGGTGTGATCGCCCTCGTTCAGGGCGTGGCGGGCCTGGTGTACGAGTTCACCGGCTGGCTGCGCGGCTGGGGCCTCGTACAACGGCTCGACTTCCTCGACGGCCGCGAGATCTACGGGAGCGTCGCACTGCTCGTGCTGGCGTTCGCACTGTTCGCGGCGGCCGAGAGCCGGAAGCCCTGACGAGCAGGGACCGGGCTTCCGGCGGACTACTCGTCCTGGTCAGCAGCTGTCGTCGACCCCGCTCGAACGATCCGCTCGCCCACATGGCCGACCGAGCCTCTCCCGACGGCCGAACCCCGATTCTCCGTTAGGAGCGCCGGGGCGCTGCCGACCATGGACACGGGATCACGGCGGCCAGCTCCTGACATGCGGCCCGCGCCGACGGCGCCGTTGGCCTCCTCGCCCGACTGCTGGTACACCCCGAGCACGAAGGTGGGCGCCCCCGGCCCGTCACCCTGCGCTCCGGGCTGAAACGTGCCATGGACCGCATCCGCCGGGCCCGGGCCAGCGCTATGGCTGCGGTCAGCGGTACGAGAGTGCCGGACTCGTGCCACCTCGTGTACGAGGTTCTCGCCGTGCTGCGGAGCTCGTCGAGCTCCCAGCGGCCCTTGGCCCGCAGGTGCTGCAGTCCGTCCGAGGTGGATTGGGAGGCGACCGCGGCGAGTTACCAGGAGTTCTTGCGGCGAAGAGCTCTTCAGCCCCTTGTTCTCAAGCGACAGTCTGCCAGGCTCGGAACTGCGGTGCGCCTCCCGTTCGTCTGTGGAGCATGACGAGTGGGCAACGCGGGAGGATGCGCATGCAGGTACATGTCGGTGTGGCAGAAGTGCCGTGTGAGATCGCGGAGTTGGAACTGAGGTCGTTGTACGCCTGGCTGAAGGCGGACCGGCAGGCGATCCGCCACGCGGCCCCTGAACTGGGGACGGCCACTGCACCAGTTGCGGGCGCGCAGGGACAGGTGATCGACATAGTGTCGCTGGTGGTCAGTGCGTCTTTCAGCGCAGCGTCCCTCGCTGGGACGATCATGAGCTGGCGGACCACCCGGCCGCGCCGGCCGGTACTGACGGTGCAACGCCCGGACGGCACGACGATCACCATCAGCGACGGCTCATCGGCCGAGACCGTTCGTCTGCTGGAAGAACTCATGCGAGATCCGGAATAGCCTCGGTGAGCCAGTTACCCTGCCCCGAGGGCTCCCGCGCCGTCCTCGTCGGTGCCAGCACCTTCCACCTGCTCGAGGACCTGCCCGCGGTGCAGGCCAATCTGCCGGCCCTGCGGTCCCTGCTCACCGGTCCAGGCGGCCCGTTCCTCACCGGGCACTGTGGCTCCCTCATCGACCCCGCCTCCACGCGTGAGGTGTCCACAGCCATCCGGCAGGCCGCCAGGGAAGCTACCGACACCCTGCTCATCTACTACGCGGGCCACGGCCTCCTGGACGACAAAGGGGAACTGCATCTGGCAATCCCCGACAGCGATCACACCTCCGTTCATGACACCTCCCTTCCCTACGACTGGATCAGACGGGCGATCAGTACGACCAGGGCCGGTCGGCGCATCGTCATCCTCGACTCCTGCTACAGCGCACGGGCTTTCGGTGCACAGTCCGAGTCAGTCATCGATGTCGCCGAGGTCGACGGAACCTACGTCATGGCAGCGGCCGGCGAAACTGCGGTTGCCCTTGCCCCGCCGGGCGAGACCTACACCGCCTTCACAGCCGAACTCCTGACGACACTCCAGGACGGCGTGCCAGGTGCAGCCGAACTGCTCGACCTCAAGGTCATCTTTGGGCACCTGCAGGGCCGGCTGAAGGCCAAGCGGCGGCCTGTGCCCCTGGATCTGGACCGCAACAGCCTGGGCGCCACCCTGTTCATCCGCAACAACGCCTACATACCAGCCGTGCAGCCCGAGCACGACGGCCACAACATGATCCAGCTGCTGGAATCCACACCCCGCACCGCGACGGTGGCTCAACTGGTCAGCTCCGTGAGCATGCTCCACGGGCAGCGGTCGGCGACCGCCACCGACATCGTCCGCACTGCCCTCCAGGTACGCGCCATCGCCGAACTCGCCCCCCTCCTGAGTGCCCTGTACGCGGCAGGGCTGAAAGCGTCGACGGAAAGTGCGCTGCCCGCCATGCTGTTGGCCCGTCCCATCAAGGAGACCGCCCATCTGGTCGACATGCTGGACATGTCGTCCGCAGACGAGTGTGTTGTCAGCTTGCTGCGGCTGTCCGCACAACTGCATCCGGCCCACGACGCCACGGCTTTCGCCGCCGAACTGGACATGGCCGGCCTGTCCGAACACGCCCTGGTCGTTCTCACCAGCTTCGCCGTAACACGGGAGATCGAAGAGACCATCGACCTGATCCGCCTCATCTCGCAGCGCGAATCCACCCAGGCTCTCGAGACAGTCATATGCGCGGTGGCCACGCGACGTCCGGTCACCGACGTCACGCAGTTCTTCCACCGCTTGAGCCTGGAAGAGGTGCCGCACGCGCAGGAACTACTCTGCCTCACCGCAGTGCGGCACCGAAACGCCGCCGAGACGGCCGTGCTGATCTCGGCGTCCGGACAAGCGGGTCTCACGCAGGTCGCCCGGCGGATGGTCGAGACCGGGCTATCAGCACGTGATCCGAAATTCATGGCCGAACTCGTCGCCGCGCTACAGTCCGCACGGCTGTTCCAGGAAGCTGCGGACACACGGGTCTTGGCCGTTCGGACCTGGCCGGTGCAGTACATCTCCGAGTTCATCGCTCACCTCCTCGTGGTCGGGCAGCAGCGCCATGCTCTCGCCGCGGCGATGAACACGGCCGGCACGAGGAGCGTCGGAGAATTCGGCGCTATCGCTGAGCAGCTGACGAACTTCAGAGCTCACGAGGTGAGCAGACTTCTAAACGACGCCGGGCGCACGTGTCGGCCCGATGAGGCGGCCTATCTGATCACGCGGCTGGATGCCGTCGGGAACTGCAATGCCGCGGAAGAGATTTTCTGGCTCAGTCTGTCGCGACCCCTTGGCCACGCAGCCACTACGCTGCAGCACCTGGCAGAAGAGCAGTCCCGGTTCCTCACCGACGGCACGATCCGCGATCTGTGCCGTGGCAATGCCCCCCACCTGGTGGCCAAGTTCGCCATCGCCCTTGAACGGGTCCTGTCCGAGAAGACAGACCTTCTCCTCGACGTCACCGGCCTCACTGTCCACCACGTGACCGGGCTGGTCGACAGTCTGGAGAAGGGAATTCCCAATACTCTGTCCAACAGGATTCTCATTTCCGTCGCACAGAGTTGGAGCCACGACAGACAAGCACGTCTGGTGATCGCACTCGAAGGACACTCTCAAGTGGGGTGCGCCGAGTATCTGGTGGAGCAAGCCACCCACTCCAAGGGATTCGACGACGTTCTCAGCGCGATGCGCGACAAGTCGAGTCAGGACCAGCCCTTCTGGCCGTGGTGGCGCTCAAACCGCAGCAACTACGAGGCCTCGCAATACACGCACACCGAGTACCTCGTCCAGACAGCCGACGAGACAGTTCGTTCAGTCGCCAAGCGTTTCGGTGTGCGGGACGCCGGAATCATCGAAGGGAACACCCTCGCGTGGCCGTACGAGCTGCACCACGGGCAGTACCTCAGCGTCCCCCTGCAGTCGGGCAGCGGCCGGTTCATGGTCCCGCGCTTTCCCGGCAGACTTCGGCCCGGGCGGAGCCACTCCGACGTCCGGGTGTTGCAGAGCCTTCTGCGGTCTGCCGGGTATCTCTCCGCAGACGTCCCGGAGAGCGACAACTACGGGCCGTTGACCTGCAAGGCCGTAGCCTGGTTCAACTCCGTCCATCTCCTGAGCGACGAAAATCACCCCGATGACAAAACACGGATCACGCACAAAGGCTGGGACATTCTGCACCGGATTCACCGAGCCCGGTGAAACTCCAGTGCCGTTCCGGTGGGGCGCGGCTCAGAACGTGAAGTCTTCCCACTTCTCAGGGTTGTCGTAGATCTGCTGCAGCAGTTCGCCGAAACTGTGGCTGTCAAAGAGCATGCTGTTGAACTCCAGGGGGATCCGGTTGCCGTTGAGCACAGCGGTGGGCGTTCCCGGCCCTTCGGGCTCCTTGGCTCCCCCCGCACGCTCGTAGGCCTCCTCGGACGCGGTCACGAAGGAGCGGTACTTCATTGTCTTCACGGCCGCGTCGAACGCGGGACCGCGCAGTCCTTCCACCTCACCGGCCAGCTCCAGCAGAGCGGTGGTGGTGTAGCCGTCAATGCTCTCGTCGGGCTGGTTGGCGTACAGCACCTCGTGGTACTCCACGAACTTGCCCTCGCCCAGCGCGGCCCGCAAGGCGTTGACCGCCTTCTTCGACCCACTGCCGCCGAGCCGGTCGTCCAGGAACGAGGCCATTGTGTACTCGGTTCGTGCCTTCCGGTCGAGCATCGCTTCCCTCAACGGCCCGCTGCCGCCGTCAGTTTCGAAGTCCTCGCAGTACGGACAGCGCGGATCCTCGTACAGACGCACCGTCAGCCTCGCGTCCGGATCGCCCACCAAGATGCTGGTGCCGTCCTTTCCGAGCTTCTCCGGAAGATCCGCCACGCTCTCGAACCCGGGCCCCGGCTCGACCAACCGCTGCCCACACCCCGCCAGCACCAGCATCGCCACGCACAACACGGCCAACCGACCCCCACGCACCATGCGTCATCCCCTCCCCAGAGAACAGCGTGACCTTAGACCATCACCACAACGAACACACAGTTCTGGCCGCCCTCAGCCAGCCCCGACAGGCGGTCCGGCGCCGGGCGGATCCCGAAGTTAACTTCCGGAAAACTCATCGGACTTGACGGGAAAATCTTCGAACTTGACATTGACATGCCACTATCTACGCGCGTCATCATGAAGGCATGAGATTCCCCCCACGAATCACTCGCATCGGCGCCGCAGCCGCCGTCCTGTCCGCCCTCCTCATCGGCGGCACCGTCACCGCCAACGCCGCTGACACGTCCGCCGCGGCAGTCGGCAGCATCTGCTACGGCAGCCTGCCGTCCCAGGCACACGACACGCTCGACCTCATCGAGCAGGGCGGCCCCTACCCCTACTCGCAGGACGGCAGCGTCTTCCAGAACCGGGAAGGCATCCTGCCCAGCCAGTCCACCGGCTATTACCACGAGTACACGGTGATCACGCCCGGTTCCTCGACCCGCGGTGCACGGCGCATCGTCACCGGCGAGGAAACCCGGGAGGACTACTACACCTCCGACCACTACGCCTCGTTCAAGCTGGTCAACTACAGCTGCTGACCGGCACGTACGAGCGATCCACGGAACACCTGGTTGGCCGGAAGCCCGGTTCATGCACATCCATCCGGGCTTCCGGCTCTCGGCGGGCCGCGAACAGCACGAACGACAGCACCAGCCGCGCCGGCGACCGGTGAGCCCGTGCACCAGGTCGGCCACGCCCTGAACGAGGACGATCACACCGGGCGGCTCCAGCACCTGCTTCGTACAAGGACCCTCGCCCCGCGGACCCCCCACACCATCGGCCGCGGGGCGAGGCACGTCCGGATGACGTCGAGGTCGGACGGCCCGTGTGGTGAGGACCGCGGTGCCCCCGTGCACAACGCGGCCCAGGAGGGGCCCGCTCCGCGAGGACGGAGCCACGGCAGGCCACCCTCCCCCTCTCCCTCCCGCTCGAAGGACACCTGCGCAGGGCAGGGGACGGCAGGATTGGGCTGCACGGATGGGCGGCGGACGCAGCGAGCACATGCTGCGGTGCAGAAGTGTGCTCCGGGCCGCCGAAAGGCCCAGGGCAACACCGACGAGCCGGCCCACTCTCTCGGCCCCGGCGGGGGCCCCTGGCTCCGGGAGTGCCGGATCTTCGCCGGGGCGTACGACGACGCTCCCGCGGCCGAGCGGCCCGTGTACGGCGCGCTCGACTTCCGAGGCCAAGTCGTCGGCGCCGTCCCGCTGTTCGACTCCAAGCACTTCCGACTCACCAGCGCCGCCCTCACCCGGCCACGTTCAACTACCCCGACAGCGCGTTCGAGCCGACCGACTTCGGGGTCGCCGTCGGCATGGCCCTCATCGCACTGGCCGAATCGGACGAGCACGACGCCGTCGACGACTACATCGAGGCCCAAGTGCACGGTGCGGTCCTGCTGACGAGGGACGTGGAGGCGCTCGTTCTCAACGAAAGTTACCGCGGCACACCCGTCGAGACCGCGGCCCGCATGCTGCCCTGTCCCGTGGAGTGGCATCCCGGCTACCGGCTCACCGTCGAGCGACTGCGTCGCCACGGCGACTACCGCGGCCCCGAGTTCGCAGACCAATATGCCCGCATAGCCGAGGGCGACCTGATCGACCCGCGCATCATCGGCGACGCCGCCCGCACCTGCCGCCACGCACGGCAGGATCTGGAACAGGTGTGGCACACCCTTGCCCGTTTCGGGGCGCCCGAGGGGGCGGGCACGGCACGCACCCAGCGTTCGTTCTTGACCCGCGTGCCGGTCGCTACGCAGGCCGGTGCAGTCCGCCGCACCCAGGCGTCACCACCCGCGGCGTAAAGGCGCGGGACGACCGGTTCGTCGATCTCGCCGGACCTTCGCCCGGCCGCCCCGCACACGCGGCCCGCGTTCGTGTCCTGCACGTTCGTATCCTGCGGGCTCATCGCTCACTGAGCGCCGCGATCAGCGCCGAGCAGGCCGGCGACCAGCTGTTGCACGGCATGGCAAAGCGCTACGCGGGGGCCGACCACGACCTGATTCACCGGTGCCGCGCTCTGAACTGGGCGATGTTCTCGGCCTGGCGCTGGCGCCGGGACGATCAGATGCCTGACCGGGGCCACTGGAGAGTGGAGGGGCTCAACCATGTTCGTGCCGCACTCGATCGCTGCGGCCTGGGCTGAGTTCGACCCACAAGTCGCATGAGTCTTCCAGGCGTCGACCAGCGACACGAGACCCCGCACGGGAGCACCCCGGCCTCTACGCAACCCCCTCCGGCAGCTCGTACGTGCCGTACTCCGGGCGTCCTGCCAGGTCGTACGTGTGGATGGCGACGCCCTTGCTCGTGAGCCGCGCGCCGGCGTGCTTGAACGCGGTCGGTACGGCGCCCTCGGCGAAGAGACGGCGGCCCGTGCCGAGTACGACCGGGAAGGACAGCAGGTGCACGGTGTCGACGAGGTCGAGCGCGAGGAGGGACTGGGCGAGGGCGGCGCTGCCGTGGACCTGTAGTTCCCCCTCGGTGTTCTCCTTGATCGCGGTGACCTCCTTGGCGAGATCGCCGCTGATCACCGTTGTGCCCGCCCATTCGGGCCGCGTGATGCTCGACGAGACGACGTACTTCGGCAGGGCGTTGAGCTTCCCCGCGACCGGGTCGGCCGGGTCGGTCACCTTCGGCCAGAACCCCGCGAAGATCTCGTACGTGTGGCGGCCGAGCAGGAAGGCGCCCGCGCGGCCGAAGACCTCGGTGATGAACTGCCCGAAGTCCTCGTCGTCGTACGGGAAACTCCAGCCGCCGTGCTCGAACCCGTCACGGCGGTCCTCCTCCCGGCCGCCCGGGGCATGGTGGACGCCGTCGAGGGTGACGAAAGCGGTGAGAGTGAGCTTGCCCATGGCGTGCCTTCTTCCGGAGCGGGATGTCCTGTCATCAGCTCAGACCCTCTTGGCACCCGCAACTCATCGGTTCATCGGCCGCCCGCCGATGGATCCGACCCGCCCGCCGATGGATCTGACCCCCGCGAACGTGCGCGGATCCGACCCGCGGGCCTTCGGGACTAGCCCGCGTTCGTCGAGAACAGGCCGCCCGTCGGGCCCTGCTTGTCGCCGCCCTGGGCCTTTCTGAGGGCGTTGGCCAGGCTTTCGATGGTCAGCGACTGGAGGATCACGCTGCCGTTGCCCTCCAGGGTGGCGAGGGAGAGGCCCTCGCCTCCGAAGACGGCGTTCATCACGCCCTGCCGGTTGAGCCCGCCGACGCGCTGCACCCCGTACCGGATGCCCTCCTCGAAGGCCACGACACAGCCCGTGTCCACGTCGACACGGCCGCCGAAGTCGGCGGGGTTCAGGTCGATGAAGTTGCCCGCGCCCGCGATGATCACGGTGCCCCGGCCGGTGAACTTCTCCAGGACGAAGCCCTCGCCGCCGCTGCGGCCGGTCCTGCCGCCCTGGAAGGCGATGCCGAACTCGACGGTGGACTCGGCCGCGACGAAGGCGTCCTTCTCCGCGAACCACGCGCGCGTGCCGTCCAGCTCCAGGGCCCGCATCTCACCCGGCAGCACACCCGCGAAGCCGACGGTGCCCTCGCCGTCGGTCGACGTGAAGTACTGGAACGCCAGCGACTCGCCCGCGAGCGCGCGCTGGCCGACCTGCATGGCCGTGCCCATGGCCTGCCGCAGCATTCCGCCCATGCCGCCGCCGGGGCCGCCCTCGCCTCCCGCTCCGGCCGCGCCGGCCTGGGCCTGGCCGCCGCCGCCCGAAGGCCCGGAGAGCCGTGTCTCCATGGTCACGTTCGCCGTCTTGAACAGGAACTTTCCCGCCTCGCAGTACACCGTCTGACCGGGCTGCAGGCTGACGACCGCCATCTGCATGGCGGTGCCGACGATTTCTTGCTGAAGAGTCACGACGGGAGAACGCTTGAAGCGGAGGGGAGAGTTCCGGGTGGCCCCCGCATGGGTGACGTCGTGTCCGGGTGCGGGTGACGTCGAGTCTCGGCTCGGGTGACCTCGGTGTCCGTACGCCGCCAGCGTTTCGCCTTGCCGGCCGCTGGGATGGACCCATGACCTCACAAGCAACCATGAACGGAACCGTGGCCCTCGTGACCGGCGGCAGCCGCGGGATCGGGGCCGCGACCGCCGTGCGGCTCGCCCGGGAGGGCGCGGATGTCGCCCTGACCTACGTACGCGACAAGGAGGCCGCCTGCAACGTCGTGGACCGGATCCGGGCGCTGGGGCGGCGGGCCCTCGCCCTCCGCGCGGATGCCGCCGACGCGGAGGAGGCCGCCGGGGCCGTGGAGCGTGCTGCGGAGGGGCTCGGGCGTCTCGACGTCCTCGTCAACAACGCGGGCGTCGGGGTGCTCGGGCCCCTCGACAGCCTCTCCCTCGCGGACGTCGACCGGGTCCTCGCCGTGAACGTGCGCGGCGTCTTCCTCGCCTCCCAGGCGGCGGCCTCGCGTATGGAGCGTGGCGGGCGGATCATCACCATCGGTACGTGTATGACGCAGCGGGTGCCTGGGCCCGGTGGCACGCTCTACGCCACCGGGAAGTCCGCCCTGGTCGGGCTGACCAAGGCGTTGGCCAGGGAGTTGGGTGAGCGGGGGATCACTGCGAACATCGTGCATCCTGGGCCGATCGACACGGATATGAATCCGGCGGGTGGGCCTTATGCGGGGGGTCAGGCTGCGATGACCGCGGTGGGGCGGTTCGGGACGGTTGAGGAGGTTGCCTCGGCGGTGGCTTATCTGGCGGGGGTGGAGGCGGGGTATGTCACCGGGGCGGAGTTCTCGGTGGATGGGGGGCACGCGGCCTGACTTCGGCGGGGAGGGGTTTTCTCGCCCCCGCCGCCCTTACCCATTCCCGTCCCTTACTCAGGGGCTCCGCCCCCGAACCCCCAAAAGATTGCGCAGTTCCCCGCGCCCCTAGGTCTTTAGGGGCGCGGGGAACTGCGCAGCCCAGCCACGACTCACCCGCACGCATCCCACCCCGCAAGCCCCCGCCCACCCAGCCCGTCCGGCGTTTGAGGACGAGGCCGTCCAGGCCGATCCCCCACCCACCCCGGTCAACCCACCCACCCCCATCAGCCCCGCCCACCCACCCAGCACGTCCGGCGTTTGAGGACGAGCGCGTTTCAGCGCGATAGCGGGGGTCTGGGGGCGGAGCCCCCAGAAAGGGACGGGAATGGGTAGGGGCGGCGGGGGCGAGGAACTGCTCTCCGGGTCAGCCGCCGAGTTCCTGGTGGCGGGCTGCGAGCCGTGCCGCGCCCTCCTCCGTCAAGGAACCGAACAGTCGAAGCCGCGAGATGCCCCCGTCAGGGAAGATGTCGACGCGCGCGTGCGTGCCGACGGACGGGCCCGCGAGGACGAACCGGTGGTTCGTGTCGGGCTGGAGGCGGGTGCGGGGCAGGACCTCGACCCACTCCCCGTCCACACCGTCCCGCACGGAAACGGACGCCCACCCGGCCGAGTTGCCCTTCAGATACGCCGTATCGATCTCGATCGCGCGGACCTCCGACCGGGCCACCAGCTGGTAGCGAATCCAGTCGTGCCCCTGATCCCGCCGCCGCCGCGTCTCCCACCCGTCGTCCATCTTGCGGGACCGCCCCGGCTGGATGGTGTTGGTGGCGGGCGAGTAGAAGAGGTTGGACGCGTCCTCGACCTGCCCGCCGTTCTCCAGGGCGACGACGTCGAAGGTGCCGAGGACCGACAGCCACCGCGGGTCGGGGACGACCTCGCCGTACACGCGAAGGCGCGCGATCCCACCGTCCGGGTGCTGGTTGACGCGGAGGTGGGTGATGCGCTGCTCCACGTCGACGGCGAAGCCGTTGGCCGCGTGGCCACCAACCGCCGTACGGGGTACGAGAGTTGTCCACTTCACGTCATCCGCGAGGAGCTCCTCGGGGGACGGGGAGCCGGGCACCGAGGCACCCTCGACCGACACCGCCTGCGGGTAGTTGCCGCGGAAGTGGGCGGTGTCGATGACGATGCCCCGTACGACACCGGGCGCACCGAGACGTACGAGCGCCCAGTCGTGGTCGTCGGCCGTGGGCCACGGGTGCTCGGCGGAGGCACCGCGCCGGCGCCGGGTCTCCCAGCCGTCCATGATCTTGCCCTTGTGCCCGAAGTGCTCGGGGTCGAACTCGGCCCGCTCGGGCAGGAGCAGGTTCTCGCGCTGGGCGAAGAACTCGTCGTTGGCGGCGATGACCCCGGCCCCGAGCTGCCGGTCGGCGAGGTTGGCGTACTGGGTGAAGGGGAAGTCGGCGCTGCGGTGGTCCGCGTACGGGTCGCCGCCTCCGTAGGGGTTCGCGTCGCCGGTGAAACGGGCCAGGGGGGATTGGTGCTGCGCCGTCACAGTGATCAGGTCTGCCTTTCGGGAGTCGGCCGCTGCGGGTGCGGGTTCGTGCGCGAATCGCTGGTACGGGTACCGGCTCTTCATTCCTCTTTCAGTGGGCTTTATGTAGATCTATGTAGATCTATTGGAGGGGGCTGACTACGGGCGCCTGGACAGGAGTTGGCCCCTCGGTTCAGCGAACTCCCCCTCCGCCACGATGCGTTCGCCGCGCAGCCACGTGGATCTCACGACTCCGTGCAGCGTCCGTCCCGCGTACGCGGTGACCCGGTTGCGGTGTTGGAGCGCGGCGGGGTCGACGGTGAACGTCTCGTCGGGTGCGAGGACCGCGAAGTCGGCGTCGTGGCCGACCGCTATGGCACCCTTGCGGCCGTCGAGGCCGACCAGTCGGGCCGTGCGCGAGGACATCCAGCGAACCACGTCCTCCAGGCCGTACCCGCGCCCCCGGGCCGCGGTCCAGACGGCGGAGAGGCTGAGCTGGAGGCCGGAGATGCCGCCCCACGCGGTCGCGAAGTCGTCGGTCTTGAGGTCGGCCGTCGACGGGGAGTGGTCGGTGACCACGCAGTCGATCGTGCCGTCGGCCAGCGCCTGCCACAGCAGGTCCTGGTTGGCGGCCTCACGGATGGGCGGGCAGCACTTGAACTCGCTTGCCCCGTCCGGGACTTCCTCGGCCGTCAGGGTCAGATAGTGGGGGCAGGTCTCGACCGTGATGCGTACGCCCTCGGCCTTGGCGGCGGCGATCAGCGGCAGCGCGTCGCTGGACGACAGGTGCAGCACGTGGACGCGGGCGTTGAGGCGCTTGGCCTGGGCGATGAGGTTCGTGATGGCGGTGTTCTCGGCGTCGCGCGGTCGCGAGGCGAGGAAGTCGGCGTACTTCTGGCCGCTCTTCTGCGGGGCCGCCGCGAGGTGGTGCGGGTCCTCGGCGTGCACGATCAGCAGACCATCGAATCCGGCGATCTCCGCGAGGGACAGGGCGAGTTGCTCCTGGTCCAGCTCGGGGAACTCGTCGACCCCGGAGGGCGACAGGAACGCCTTGAAGCCGAAGACGCCCGCGTCATGCAGGAGCCGCAGGTCCTTGACGTTGTCGGGCAGGGCGCCGCCCCAGAAGCCGACGTCGATGTGCGCCTTGGAGCGGGCGACGTCCTTCTTGGTGCGGAGGTGGTCGACCGTCGTGGTCGGCGGCAGGGAGTTGAGGGGCATGTCGACGAGGGTCGTGATGCCGCCGGCCGCCGCGGCCCGCGTGGCGGTCCAGAAGCCCTCCCACTCCGTGCGGCCCGGGTCGTTGACGTGCACGTGGGTGTCGACGAGGCCGGGCAGCAGGACGTCGTCACCGAAGTCCTCCAGCCGGGCTCCGGCCGGCACCTCGGCGTCGTGCGCGAGCACGGCCGTGATCTTCCCCCCGGAGACGGCGACCGAAGCGGCCCGCGTCCCTTCGGGGGTGATCACGCGCGTCGAGCGCAGGATCAATTCGTCCCATCCGTCGTCGGACACCCGGACCCCTCTCCATGCCGCACGTCTCTCCACGCCGCACATGTCTCTGTGCCGCCCGTCGCCTTCCGCCGTTTACTTCCACGTAACGGAATTCAACGTTCTGTTGAAGGAGTCTTCACTCCCCACTCCATGCCGTCAAGAGTCGGCTTCTCGACCGGCCGTCGCAGGCGAAAACCCTGGACGTTTCCACAAAGCGGAATTACACTTCCACCACGCAGAACGTAACCACACCGAGCCGTGCAGTCAACCAACTGCCGGGTAGGCTGCCTCCCTGCCCGCCTGAAAGGACCGCGCCCGTGCCGACGTCCAGCGCCAGCACCACCGACGCCAAGCCAGCCGCCGCCTCCGGTGGCGTCCAGTCTCTTGAGCGCGCCTTCGATCTGCTGGAGCGGATGGCGGACGCGGGCGGTGAGGTCGGACTGAGCGAGTTGTCCGCGAGCAGCGGGTTGCCGCTGCCCACCATCCACCGTCTCATGCGCACGCTCGTGGCCTGCGGATATGTACGCCAGCAGGCCAACCGGCGCTATGCGCTCGGCCCGCGTCTGATCCGGCTCGGCGAGTCCGCGTCCCGGCTGCTCGGCACCTGGGCCCGCCCCTATCTGGCGCGGCTGGTCGAGGAGACCGGCGAGACGGCGAACATGGCGCTGCTCGACGGCGACGAGATCGTGTACGTGGCACAGGTGCCGTCCAAGCACTCGATGCGGATGTTCACCGAGGTGGGCCGCCGGGTGCTGCCGCACTCCACGGGTGTCGGCAAGGCCCTGCTCGCGCACGTCCCGGCGGACGAGGTGCGCGCCCTCCTGTCCCGTACGGGCATGCCCGCGGCGACGGACAAGACGATCACGACCCCGGACGAGTTCCTCAGCGCGCTCGAAGAGGTACGGAGCGCCGGGTACGCGGTGGACGACAACGAGCAGGAGATCGGAGTCCGCTGCCTCGCCGTCTCCGTGCCCAACTCCCCCACCGCCGCGGCGATTTCGATCTCCGGTCCGGCCGGCCGTGTCACCGAGACGGCGACGGAGCGGATCGTGCCCGTGCTCCAGCAGGTCGCGGTGGAGCTGTCGGAGGCCCTGGCCAGCTCGGGATCGGCGACCTGAGGCCGGTTCGGGGTCGGCGACTGAGCGCCGGTGGGGGCTCGGCGACCTGAACTCCCGGCCGGGATCGGCCACTTGACCGGCCTCAGCGCCGGGGTGGCTCCCCGAAGAGTTCCACCGCGGTGCGTACGCCCGCGAGTCCGGCGGCCAGTGCGCTGACCGAGCCGATGGAACCGGCGATCAGGAGCAGTGAGCGGCGCAGCCGGGGCACCTCCGGCATCCCGGTGACGGCCATCGCGGCGAGCGCCGCGAGCTCGTCCTCCGCGATGCCGCGGTCCGGGAACTCGGCCGGATGCGCGGCGAGTTCGCGGCGCAGCCTGGACACCGCGGTCCGCAACTCCGCCACTCTCGGATCCTCGTCGCTGCCGGTCACTGGCCTCTGTCCCAAGCTCCGCAACACAGCTCTCCCCCCTCGCACGTCTTTGTGCGCGATTCGTCGTACCCGCTCCGCGCCGCCCGCCCAAAACCGCCCCGCGGCGTTGGTCAGGCGCCCAGGGACGCGGGACAGTAAACGCCACCCGATGCGGTGGGCGCCACCACGAGGACCGAAATTCAGTCCCCGGACACCGCGAGGCCCGCGGGGGTTTCGGGGCGCGCCCGCCCCCGGTCCGGTATGCAGGGGGAATGACGGAGAACAACGAGCAGGTCGCCGGGCTGCTGCTGGCCGCCGGCGGGGGCCGGCGTCTCGGCGGGCGCCCCAAGGCGCTGCTGACCCACCAAGGACACCCGCTCGTCGAACACGCGGTCGGAACACTGCGGGCGGGCGGCTGCACCCGGATCCATGTGGTGCTCGGCGCCGCCGCGGACACCGTCCGCGAGCGGGCCCTGCTGCCCGGCTGCGTGCTCGTGGACAACCCCGAATGGGCGCAGGGCATGGGTTCCTCGCTGCGGGCCGGCCTGGACTCGCTGGCCGGTACGGGCGTCAGGGCCGTGCTGGTGTCACTGGTGGACCAGCCGGGGATCGGGCCGGAAGCCGTGGCCCGGGTACACGCTGCGTACGAGTCGGACGAGACGCTCGCGGCGGCCTCGTACGACGGGAAAAGGGGTCACCCGGTGCTGTTCGGCGCCCGGCACTGGGCGGGGATCGCCGCGACCGCGACCGGGGACCGGGGGGCGCGCGCCTATCTGAAGGCACACGAGGACGAGATCGTGCTCGTCGAGTGCGGGGACGTGGCGCAGCCCTTCGACATCGACACGGAGAGCGACCTGGTCCACCTTGAGTGAACGGGGTGGCACCGAGCGCCACATTCCCTCGAAGCGGAGAATCTCGACGTCAACAAATTATTGAACTTCCACCATGAGGAAACTACTATCCACTGTTCAGAAGCGTCCGACTCTCCTCCGGATCCCGTCGGCCGCTTCAGGTTCCGCTGGCACCCGGTGCCGCGGCGTACTCACGTCAGCTCGCTGAAGGAAGTGACAGTTCATGTCCGCACCAGCGCCGTCCCCGCTGGCCATCGTCGACGCCGAGCCCCTGCCCCGGCAGGAAGAGGTCCTCACCGACGCGGCCCTCGCCTTCGTGGCCGAGCTGCACCGGCGGTTCACGCCCCGGCGTGACGAGCTCCTCGCCCGCCGTGCCGAGCGCCGCGCCGAGATCGCCCGCACCTCCACCCTCGACTTCCTCCCGGAGACCGCCGCGATCCGCGCGGACGACTCCTGGCGGGTGGCCCCGTCGCCCGAGGCCCTGAACGACCGCCGCGTCGAGATCACCGGCCCCACCGACCGCAAGATGACCATCAACGCCCTCAACTCGGGCGCCAAGGTGTGGCTCGCGGACTTCGAGGACGCCTCCGCGCCCACCTGGGAGAACGTGGTCACCGGCCAGGTGAACATGGCCGCCGCGTACACCCGCAGCATCGACTTCACCGACGAGCGCACCGGCAAGTCGTACGCCCTGAAGGCCCCCGAGGAGCTGGCGACCGTCGTCATGCGCCCGCGCGGCTGGCATCTGAACGAGCGTCATCTCGTCGACGCCGACGGCACCCAGGTCCCGGGCGCGCTCGTGGACTTCGGCCTGTACTTCTTCCACAACGCCCAGCGCCTCCTCGACCTCGGCAAGGGCCCGTACTTCTACCTCCCGAAGACGGAGTCGCACCTGGAGGCCCGGCTCTGGAACGAAGTGTTCGTCTTCGCGCAGGACTACGTCGGCATCCCGCAGGGCACCGTCCGCGCGACCGTCCTGATCGAGACGATCACGGCGGCGTACGAGATGGACGAGATCCTCTACGAACTCCGCGACCACGCCTCGGGGTTGAACGCGGGCCGCTGGGACTACCTCTTCTCCATCGTCAAGAACTTCCGTGACGGCGGGCAGAAGTTCGTCCTGCCGGACCGCAACGCGGTGACGATGACGGCCCCGTTCATGCGCGCGTACACCGAACTCCTCGTCCGCACCTGCCACAAGCGCGGCGCGCACGCGATCGGCGGCATGGCCGCGTTCATCCCCTCGCGGCGCGACGAAGAGGTCAACAAGGTCGCCTTCGAGAAGGTCAAGGCCGACAAGGACCGTGAGGCGGGCGACGGCTTCGACGGATCCTGGGTGGCCCACCCGGACCTCGTGCCGATCGCGATGGCGTCCTTCGACGCCGTGCTCGGCGACCGGCCGAACCAGAAGGACCGGCTCCGCGAGGACGTCGACGTGAAGGCCGCCGACCTCATCGCCGTCGACAGCCTCGACGCGCGGCCCACGTACGACGGACTCGTCAACGCCGTGCAGGTCGGCATCCGTTACATCGAGGCCTGGCTGCGCGGTCTCGGCGCCGTCGCGATCTTCAACCTGATGGAGGACGCGGCGACGGCCGAGATCTCCCGCTCGCAGATCTGGCAGTGGATCAACGCGGGCGTCGAGTTCGAGCACGACGGGAACATGGTGAAGGCCACGCCCGAGCTGGCCCGCGAGGTCGCCGCTCAGGAACTCGCCGACATCCGCGCCGAGATCGGCGAGGAGGCCTTCGCGGCCGGCAACTGGCAGCGGGCCCACGACCTGCTGCTCACGGTCGCCCTCGACGAGGACTACGCGGACTTCCTGACCCTGCCCGCCTACGAGCAACTGGCCGGCTGAGCCGCCCCAGCCGCGGACGCCTCACTTCTCCGAGTGGCCCAGGGACTTTTCCGGGGCCACTCGGTCGCGTACGAGGCGCTTGACGGCCGTCGGCTCCGGGAAACCCTGCTCGCGGCGGTCCCAGACCACCTCGTCGTCGACCCGTACGACGAAGACGCCACCGGTGCCGGGCTTGAGCGCGAGCTCCGTCAGCTCCTGCTCGAAGGTGGTGAGGAGTTCCTGGGCGAGCCAGGCGGCGCGGGGCAGCCAGCGGCACTGGGTGCAGTACTCGATCTGAACGCGGTGCGTGTTCTCAGTGGTCACGATGTCCGTAGTCGCGTTCTCAGTAGTCGCGTTCTCGGTGGTCACGTTCTCGGTAGTCACGTGACCATTCTCGGCGGTCATCCGAGGTGTACCGACCCGTCGTGTTCCACCGCCGGCTTGCCGTGCAGGTCGGGGACCTGCTTGAGCCAGTCCGGCCGCCCCCGCCGGGTCTTCGCCGCGCGGTCCGCGTCCTCGGCGGCCAGCTGCTCGCGAGTGGGGAAGTCCGTGGGCAGCCAGGCCGCGGAGGCCCTGGCGCGGGCGAGGAGATAGCCGACGTACGCCTCACGGGCCTCGTCCGGGGTCGCGAAACCGGGCTCGTCGGCGAGCCAGGCGTCGGGCACCTCCGCCGTGATCGCGCGCAGCAGTTCCTCCGTCACCCTGGGCGCGAGCTCGGCGTCCGCCGCGCGGGTGTCGGGGGTCTGGCCGCCGAGCGCGTGGCGCCGGAAGTCGTACGCCTTCTCCGGCTCGGAGGCGTCCCAGCGGTGGTGGAAGACCAGGGCCGCGCCGTGGTCGATCAGCCACAGCCGCGGGGGCGCGACGCCGAGCGTGGGCCAGATCATCAGGTTCGAACTGTGCGTCGTACGGTCCACGTTGACCGTGAGGGCGTCCAGCCAGATGATCCTGCCCGCCTCCAGCGGGTCGACGGGGAACGTCTGAGCGACCTCCGGGGTGAAGTCCTTGGCGCCGGACAGGTAGTCCATGCCGAGATTCAGGCCCGCGCTGGCCCGGAGCAGGTCCTGGACCTCCTGGTGGGGCTCGTGCGCGCCGATCGCCGGGTCGAAGTCCACCAGCACCAGCTCGGGGAACCGCAGCCCGAGGGCGCGCGCCAGCTCCCCCACGATGACCTCGGCGACCAGCGCCTTGCGCCCCTGCGCCGAGCCCGTGAACTTCACGACGTAGGTGCCCAGGTCGTCCGCTTCGACGATCCCGGGGACGGAGCCGCCCGCCCGGAGGGGTTCGATGTAACGGGTCGCGCTAACTTTCCTCAGCATTTTCTCGGGCCACCTGCTTCATTGACCTTGCAATCCATGGACGACCTTGGAGCTGTCAAACAGCGGAAAGTGCCCGGCGTGAAGTGAGCATAGTAATCGAGTGCCAGTAATTGGGGGGCGTTCCCCCATGTGCCTCCCGGGTCCCGCGGCCACTGTGAGCAGGTCGATTCACACAACCGAGAGGGATCCCCATGGGCAGAAAAGCGTTACTCCGGGTCTTGGTGGTCGCGGCGATGGCGGGTTCCGCGGTGACCTTGACCGGAGGGCCGGCGAGCGCGGCCACCGGGGTGTTCAAGAGCGGGACCAACATCGTCGTGAACGCGGCGCAGGGCCGCGCGAACAACATCACGGTCAGCCTGTCCGGGAGCTTCGTCATCATCCAGGACACCGCCGACACCCTGACCGCCGGGCTCAACTGCACCCTCCTGGTCAACGGCACGGTGGCCTGCCCGGTGGCGGTCAACTCCGACACGGTCGTGGTCAACGCCGGGGACGGCAACGACGTCATCACCAAGACCGGCAACGTCCGCGGTGACCTCAAGGGCGAGTCGGGCAACGATGTCGTCAACGGCGGCCCAGCCCCGGCAGCAACATCCTCAACGGCGGCTCGGGCACCGACACCCTGAACGGCGGCGTCACCTTCGACCTCCTCATCGGCGGCCCCGGTGCCGACCGGCTCAGCGGCGGGGGTGGCACCAGCGACCTCGTCAGCTACCTGGACAGCACCGCCGGCGTGTTCGTCGACATCGACAACGCCGCCGACGACGGCATCGGCGGAGAGGGCGACAACGTCCTCACCGACGTCGAGTTCGTCTACGGCAGCCAGTTCGGCGACACGCTCACCGGGGGCGCGGCGGGCGACATCCTCTCCGGCTTCGGAGGCAACGACCTCCTGCTGGGCGGCGCGGGCAACGACACCCTGGTCGGCGGTGCCGGCAGCGACACCCACAACGGCGGCGCAGGCAACGACACCCTCGACGCTGTCGACGGCGTGTCCGGCAACGACTCCCTCAACGGGGGCGCCAACACCGACACCTGCACCGCCGACACGAGCGACACGAAGACCGCCTGCGAGGCCTGACCACCCGCGTCCGCTGAATCCGCAGCCGTTGTCGTCTCGTCACTCTGGAGCGTCTGCCGCGAGCCCGGTTCCACCGCTCGCGCCAGGCGCTCCAGCGCCAGTCCAGGGCAGCGGTGCCGCACGGGCGGTGGAGTCAGTGCCCGTCCGCGTACCGGCGTGCCAGGGTGATCAGGGCGGCCCGGCCGCTCTGGTCGGTACGGTTCCGGAGACTCGCGAGGTGCTTCTCGACGGTGCGTGGCGAGAGGAAGAGCTGCTCGGCGATCTCCTGGTTGCCGAGCCCCCGGCCGAGCAGGCGCAGCACCTCGTACTCCCTCGCGGTCACCCCCGCCCGCCGCAGCTCCTGCGGAATCGTGTCGTGGCCCTCGCGGCGGCGGGCCACGGGAGAGCCCGCTTCCCGCAGCAGGGCGCGGCAGGCGGCCGACACCCGTGCCGTACCCCGGTCGTGGAAGAACTGCTCGGCGGCGCGCAGCCACTCGACGGGCTGTCCCCAGCCGTCGGCGAGCGCCGCGGAAGCGCCCAGGCGCAGACACAGGTGGCGGGCCAGGGGTATGGCGTCGGTCCCGGCCAGCGCTTCCTCCGCTGCCTTGGCGGCCTCGGCGGCACGGCCCTCGCGGCCCAGCAGCACGGCCCGGGACCACCCCGCGAACGGCCGGTCCCAGTGGACCTGGGTGAGCCGGTCCGCGACGGCCCCGTCCACCTCCGCCCAGCCGGCCGCGCCCCGCACGGTCCGCAGGAGCAGATAGGGGCCCAGGAAACCGGTGACTCCGCGCGTGCTGGGCAGTGCGCGCATGGCCTGGTCCGCCTCCGTGAACTCGGCCATCGCGCGGTCGGGTTCCTCCCGCAGCAGGGAGCAGATGCCGTGGGCCCAGCCCCACACGGAGGTGTCGGCGTAGCCCCAGAGCGCTCCGGCGCTCCGTCCGGCCAGTGCGCTCTCCATGACGTGCAGCGCGGCCTGGAGTTTCTGCCGGTCCCCGCGTGAGGCGGCGATGATGGCGTCCACTCCGACGCCGATCAGCTGCACCTCGCGCAGCCGCAGCCGGTGGGCCGTCGTCCGGAGCCGCGTGGCGGACTCCAGGGCTCTGTCGTGCTCGTCGCGCAGCACATGAGCCTGTGCCAGATGCATGTCGGCCCAGGCCGTCATGAGCACCGCACCGGTCTCCTCGGCCGCCTTGCGCGCGGCCAGCAGCCGATCGGTTCCGGTGGTCCGGATGCGGTCGAGGACGCCGAGTTCCAGCAGGCCTCGTATCCGCCAGACCGGCAGTGCGTGGGTCTCGGCCGTGGCCACCAGGCGTTCGAACACCTTTTCCGCCTCGGTCAGGTCCTGGGGCCGCAGGCAGTACCCGAGCATGTTCAGCGCCTTGCAGCTGACCTCCGGCAGTCCGACCGCCTCGGCGGTCGCCACGGCCCCTTCGGCCAGGGCCCTGGCGCTCTCCAGCCGGTCCGGGCGCCGCGAGTTGAGCACCAGGTGCGCGGCGACCGAGTCCAGGGCGGCGCGGGACGCGGGGTCGGGCTCGGCTCCGAGCAACTCCCGTGCCCGCCGCACGGCGGTCAGGCCCTCCTCCCACTGCTGCGCGGTGGCGGCGGCTCTGGCCCGGGTCAGGAAACCGGCGGCGCGGCGGGCGGGCGGCGCGCCCCACACGGTCAGGACGTCGTCCAGCCGGTCGCCGAGCTCCGGCACGCGCTGGACGTCGCCCGTGAGGACGAGTGTCCCCAGTAACTCCTCCAGCAGTCCGGCCACCGCCTCGGGCGGGGCGTCCGCGGCGCCGGAGGTCAACTCCAGCCCCCGGTCGAGGAGTTCCACCGCGGTCAGCAGCGCGCCCCGCAGGACCGCCTGCCGGCCGGCCCGGGTGAGCAGCACGGCCGCCCGCGCCCGCTGCCCGCCGGCGACACACAGCTCCGCGGCCAGGCGGTACAGGTCGTCACCCGAGTCACCGCCGATCAGACCGTGCGGCTCCCCGGCCCGCCGGGCGGGACGGCCCGCGTCACGCGGCTCCGGCCCAGCCGCGTCGTCGCCCTCGATGGCGTCGGCGGACTCGATCACGCCGGCGGACTCGATCGCGTCGGCCGCGGCGAGACAGAGTGCCGCCCGCTCCACGGGCAGCAGCCGGTGGGTGATGGCGTCGGCGGTCAGGGCGTGGCGGAACGTGTGCCAGCCGGGCTCCTCCGCGGTGGCGCCGTCCGTGACCAGTTGGGCGCGTGCCGCGTAGCGCAGCTGGCGCAGTGCCGTCACCCTGTCGAGCCCGGCGACACGGGCGGCGATGTCCACGGGGAAGCGCCTGCCCAGGACGGCCGCCGCCTCCAGGAACGCGACACCGGGCGGTTCCAGGTGGTCCACGCGCTGAAGGACGGCGGCGGCGACCGTCGCGGGCACGTGGGCGTTCAGCGAGCCGGTCACCGTCCAGCCGTCGCCCTTCCGCTGAACGAGGTCGCCGCTGTCGACCATGGCGGTCAGCAGTTCCTCCACGACGAACGGGACACCTTCGGAGACGGCGTGCAGCCGGTCGAGTACGGCTGCCGGTACGTGGCCCGCGTCGCCGTGGCCCAGACAACGGGCGGCCAACTCCGCGGTGTGGGCGGGGCCGAGGCGGGCGAGGCGCAGGGTGCGGGCCGTCCGGCGGGACGCGGCGGCCTCGGCGAGGTCGAGGGCCGGTCCGGGCCCACCGCGCAGTGTGGCCAGCAGGACGGCCCGCTGGCCGGGAAGGTTGTCCGTGAGGTAGTCGACGATGGTGAGCGTGTCGGCGTCCGCGTCGTGCAGGTCCTCCAGCACCAGGACACAGCCGCCGCTGCGTCCGAGGGCCCCCAGCAGCCGCAGCACCGCCTCGGCATAGCCCACCAGCGGCGCGCCGTCCTGCGGCGCCAGCCCGCACAGTCGCGACAGCAGCGGCTCGTACGGGCCCAAGTCCCCGTCGGCGGGCGCCCCTTCGCCGCGCAGTCCGGAGAACACGGCCTCCGCCAGCGGGCGCAGCGGCACCGCGCGCCCGGCGGACGCGGCCCGCCCGCGCAGCACCCGTAACCCGGCGCGTACGGCGGCGTCCGCGGCCTCCTCGACGAGGCGTGACTTGCCGATGCCCGGCTCGCCCAGCACGAATACCGAGGAGCCCCGCCCCTCGCCCGCCGATCGGACGGCCGAGGTCAGAAGATCCCGCTCCGGTTCTCTGCCGACCAGTACCGATGACGACAACGACGACACTCAGGCCCCCCTGCGCCCTCTTCCGGGATACCCCCCACCGGCACCCTTCGAAAGCTCCTTCGAGTCCGCACAGCGTAGTACCCACGAGTCACAGGGGCCGCACAACTACATGGGGGCCGTTCCCCGATGTCCACGGTGGCGGGCGGGCGGCAGGCTCTTCTCCAGCAGGGCAGGGGGGACAGGGCATGGCCCGGGGGACATGCCCTGCCTGCTGTTCGTTCTTCGATGGGGGTCGCCACATGTCTTCAACACCGTCAACGCGGTCAACGCGGTCGGCGTCGCGTGCCCGCGTATGGATCACCGCGGGGTTTCTGAGCGTGGCCCTGTGCGGGTGTTCGTCGCTCACCGGAAGCACGGCCGACGGCACGGGAGGAAGCGCGGGAGGCGACAACGACGGGGCGTCGTCGACGAGTTCGGCGGCGGACAGCCCGGACGCACCGGAGGTACCGGCGACCGCGCTGGACCTGGAGCGGGTGTGCACGGACGGGCTCGGCTATTCGGGGATGCCCGCCTACGACCGTACGAAGAAGACCGTGCACCCGGCGATGCTCATGAACAACCCCGGCGACAGCTGGTCCCAGTTCGAGCCGCCCGCCGGTGACTTCCCCAAGGGCTGGATCCTCGGTTACGTGGGCAAGCCGGCCGACGCCGAGCTGGTCGTCTGCGTCGAACGCACCAAGGCGAGCCCTACCGGCAAGAAGTGCGACATGGAGAGCGACGACGGCAAACCGTTCACCGTCAGCACGTACAACACCTCGTACCGCCTGAAGGTCGTCGAGGCGCGCACGGGCAAGGAGTTGTACAAGTACACGGGTGAGGCCAAGTCCGACGAGTGCCCGATGTACATCTTCACCTCGGAGGGCGAGGACAAGGACAAGTACTACAACGAAGTGCGGCCGAAGGACTACCGCAAGCGCGTACAGCCCTTCATCGCGCCCTAGCCTTCTCCCCTCGGCCGTCCCGCCCGTCGCCTTCAGCTCGGCCGTCCCCGTCGCCTCTCCCCCCGGAGGACAGCATGCCCGACACGACCACCACCACCGCCGTCGATCTGACCGAGCTCAGCGTCGCCCGCGGTGGCTCCCGTCGGCTCACCGGCCATCTCACCCGGCCCGTGGGGGCGGGCCCCTGGCCCGGTGTCGTCGTGGTCCATGAGGCACTGGGCGTCAACGATGTGATGCACCGTCAGACGGAACGGCTGGCGAGAGCCGGGTACTTGGTCGTCATGCCGGACCTGTTCACCGACGGCGGGACCGTCCGCTGCCTGGTGCCGACTTTCCGGGCCGCCCTGTCCGGACACGGCCGTGCCTTCCGCGACATCGAGGCGGCCCGCACCCGCCTCGCCGAGGATCCCGACTGCACCGGGCGGATCGGCATCATCGGCTTCTGCATGGGCGGTTCCTTCGCCCTCCTCGCCGTGAACGACGGAGAGTTCGACGCCGCCTCCGTCAACTACGGCCGTCTGCCGAAGGAGCTCGACGGGGCGCTCGCCGATTCCTGCCCCGTGGTGGCGAGTTACGGGGCCCGCGACCGTACGCTGCCGGGCGCGGCCCGCAGGCTGGAGGCATCCCTCGACCGGCTCGGCATCGTCCACGACGTCAAGGAGTACCCGGAGGCCGGGCATTCGTTCCTCAACGACGCCGAGATCGGGCCGCGCGCGCTGCGTCCGCTGATGCGAGTCGCCGGAATCAGGCCGCATCCGGAGTCGGCCGTCGACGCGTGGCGGCGCATCGACGGCTTCTTCGCCACGCACCTCAAGGCGGAAGACCGGAAGGGCTGACTCACCCGAAGGGGTTCGGGACCGGCAGATAGCGTGCGTCGGCGCCGTCCGCGCCGGTCCAGCGCAGCAGCAGGTTCGTCTTGCCGGGCAGGGTCGGGGCCCGGAGCAGTTCGGCCACCTCGGGCAGCTCCGCGTCGTACCGCGTCAGCTCTCGTCGCACGGCGTCCCAGAGCTCCATGCCCGGGTACCGCTCCCCCAGCGCCTCCGCGATCTCCAGGAGGTTGTTGACGACCAGGCAGTACACCAGCCGCTCCCACCCGGCCGCACGCGTCACCTCGGGCAGCAGTTTCACGCCCTCCGCGTCGCGGAACAGCGCCTGCATCGGCAGCCCGTCACTGTCCAGAGCGATCACCGTGTTCTGCAGATGCGCTTCGAGTACGACCCCGTGCCGGGCGAACAACTCCAGGGCGGGCGAGACGACTTGACGCAGATACGCCGTCCACCAGGCGGCCGGGTCGGCGAGGCCGTCGAGGGGGTTGCCCTCGAAGGCCTCGATGCCCTGCGCGCCCTCCGTGCCGGGCGTCCCCTCCGTCAGCGCAGCCGCCAGAATCGGGGTCGCTCCAGGAGCCACATGCGCGCGCAGCCCGTCGCGTACGAGGACGGCGAGCTCCTCGAAGGCGAAGTCCGCGGTGCGGTAGCCGCGGTCGCTCAGCCATGCCGCGGGAGTGTCCGTGGCGTCGAAGGCCGAGGTCACCGCCGTGTCCGTGCGGCGCAGCCGGAGGAGGTCGTGGCGCCAGAGACGGCGGATGTCGTTCGTGATGCGGACGTCGAGGCTGAACTTCAGGAAGAGGTCGGTGTCGGGGACGTACAGCGTGCGAATGGCCGCCGTGGGCCAAGCCGTCCACGAGGAGGAGCCGAGCCGTACGAGGCGGCCGTCCGCGAAGGCCTCGCGGATCTCCGGGCGGGCGCCGACGAGGTCGAGCTGCCAGGGGTGGACGGGCAGGAGGCGATAGCCGGGCGGTGCCTCGCCCAGCGCGTCGAGCGCGCCCGTGTCACCGTCCTCCACGCACACGTCCTCCCTCAGCCCCAGGAGCACCAGCGGAAAGCGGGTGTACGCCTCGGGGGCGTACGGAATCCAGCCGGAGACAGGGCCCCCACCACGGGCCTTGGGGGCGGGATGGTAGGGATGTCCGGTGATCAGGGACTGTTCGGAACGCCGGTACAGGTCGTCGGGCGGGGTCGTCCCCTCCCTGGCGGTCAGGATCGCCGCCACCGCGTCCCGGCTGTCGATCATCTCGATGGGCAGTTCGGGGTTGGACAGGCCGGTGTGCCCGCGGAGGACCTCGGCGGTGAGTTTGACCAGTTCCGCGTGGGTCAGGCGCTGCCAGGCACCGGCCGCGTACACCTCCGGCTCGGCGGGGCGGCGTCCGGCGCGCACCCGTAGGAGCCGTCCCCCGGCCGGCAGCCGGTACACGCGCCGGTCGGCGGGCTCCCCGGGCCCCGGTGCGGGCTCGCCGAGTTCCCGGAGCAGACAATTGAGCAGCGGCGCCGCCGCGTACGCATCGGCTGCTTCGCCGATGCCGTCCCCGGGGTGGATGGGTGGCATGGGGTGCATGAGGTCCACGCGATCCGTTCGTTGCGTACGGTGCCCTGGCGCTCAGTATGTCCGGTGTTGTACCCGGCCGCGACGCCGTCCCCACACTCTAGGAGCCCTCTGTGCACCCTCCCCGCCCCCCGGTCGGGACCGAGGCCGTTCTCGCCGCCGAGCTGCGCACGGCACGCCCCGCCCTGCTGTCCCCGTACGCGGTCGAACTCCCCGGTGCCCGCTCGGCCGTGCTGACACGGCTGTGGCGCGGGCTCGTCCATGAGCCGCTGCCCTGGGTCACGAGCCGGGAGCCTGCGGGGCGTGACGGGCTGGTGCTGCGGCTGGCCGACGGGCGTCGTCTGCACGGCCCGGTCTCGGACGCGTACGCGACGGCCGCCACCGTCAGGGAGGTCGAGCTGGACGGGACGGCGTACCGCCATCCGGCCGCTCTCATGGCGGCACTCGGGCTGCCGCACGGGCACGCCTTCGCCGTCGAACTCGGGCACAGCGTCGCCTCGTTGGCCCTCTCCCGCGCCAACCAGCCGGCGATGAGCTCTCCTTTCACGTCCTGGGGGTGGGAGCAGCGGGTCGTGGACGGGCATCCGTTCCACCCCAACTGCCGTTCCCGGCCCGGCTTTTCGGTGGCCGAGCAGCTGGCGTACGCGCCGGAGCACCGGGCGGAGGTCGAGCTGGGGTCGGTGGCCGTGCCGGAGGGTGGCTGCCTGGTGGGCGGGGAGTGGCCGTACCGGGAGGCGGGGCGCGTGCTGATCCCCGTACATCCGTGGCAGGCGCGGCATGTGCTGAAGGACGAGCGGGCGGTCGGGGAAGGTGTCGCCGGGGAGGGCCTGGCCGCGCATCCGCTGATGTCCCTGCGGACCCTGGCTCTCCCGGACGGACCGCACGTCAAAACCGCGCTCAGCGCCCGGCTAACCTCCTCCGTGCGGGACATCTCGGTGTACTCGATCGAGTCGGCGGCGGCCGTGTCGGCGTTCATGGAGGCGATGGCCGGGCGGCTGGACGGGATGCTGCACATCACCCGCACGCTCGGCGCGGTCACCGCCAACACCCCTGATCTGGCAGCGGTGTTGCGCGAGTCCCCGGACGTGTACGCGGGGGCGGGCGAGCGGGTCGTCCCGGTCGCCGCTCTCGCCACGACCGTGCTGCCCCAGTCCCCGGCCTGGCTCGCCGAGTTCAGCCGGCTCGCGCTCACCGTCGGGCTGCGTCTGCTCGACCTGGGAGTGGCCCTGGAGGCGCACGGCCAGAACCTGCTGGTGGTGCTCTCGCCCGCGGGCGCCCCGCTGCGGCTCGTCTACCGCGACCTGGCCGACATCCGGATCAGCCCGGCGCGACTGGCCCGCCACAGCATTCCGGCCCCGGCACTGACGGGCCGTATCGTCACGGACGACGAGTCCGTCCTGCGCGCCAAGCTCTTCGGCTCGCTCGTCGCGGGCGCACTGGCGGCAACGGCAGGTTCGACGTCCGCGCTGCGAGAGGCGCTGTCCGCGGCCGTACGGGATCTGCCGCGCACCCCGGATCTCGCGGCACTGCTCGAAGAGCCGCTGCCCGCCAAGGCGTTGACGACGATGCGGCTGTCGCCCGAGCGGCCGGGGGACATCTGGGCGCGGCTGCCGAACCCGCTCGTCGGCTCCTGACCACCTCGCGCCGGCCCTCGCGCCGGCCCTCGCGCCGGCCCTCGCCCCGCTCTCGTTTTGTTGCGCGACGCCATTGATCAATAGGATCCGGCGATGATCACAAGACAACGGCTGGCGGTGGGCGCCTGCGCCCTGCTCGCCGCCCTGACGGCCGGGATCGCCCTCCCTGCCGGAGCCGTCGCCGGCGAACCCACGGGTGACGCAGCACCCAAGGTCGACCTCGTCCTCGACGTCAGCGGTTCGATGCGCGCGCGGGACATCGACGGACAGACGCGGATGGCCGCGGCGAAGCAGGCCTTCAACGAGGTCCTCGACGCGACCCCCGAGGAGGTCCAGCTCGGCATACGGACACTCGGCGCCAACTACCCCGGCGACGACCGCAAGACGGGCTGCAAGGACACCGAACAGCTCTACCCCGTCGGGCCGTTGGACCGTACGGAGGCGAAGACCGCCGTCGCGACCCTCGCGCCCACCGGCTGGACCCCGATCGGCCCGGCGCTCCTCAAGGCGGCCGACGATCTGGAGGGCGGCGAGGGCTCCCGCCGCATCGTCCTCATCAGTGACGGCGAGGACACCTGCGCCCCGCTGGACCCGTGCGAGGTGGCCCGGGAGATCGCCGCCAAGGGGATCGGCCTCACCATCGACACGCTCGGTCTGGTGCCGAACACCAAACTGCGGCAGCAGCTGAGCTGTATCGCGGAGGCGACCGGCGGCACGTACACGTCGATCGAGCACACCGACGAACTCACCGACAAGGTCAACCAGTTGGTGGACCGGGCCGCCGACCCGGTGGTCACGCCGGTCGCCGTGGACGGCGCGGACGCGTGCGCGCAGGCGCCCACGCTCAAGTCCGGGCTCTACACCGACCGCGAGGAGTTCGGGCAGCACCGCTGGTACCGCGTGGACGTCCCGGCGGGCTTCGAGCTGCGCGCGTCGGTGAGCGTGGCGGCCGACCGTCAGGTCAACCGCGACTACGGGGTGTCGCTGCGGGCGGTGACCGCGAGCGGGCGCGAGATCGTGCGCGGCGAGTCGACCGGCTCCGGCCGGACCGACGTGATGTCCGCCGGTCTGCGCTACCCGAAGGCGGAGAGCGAGGACGACGACGATTCCGACAGCAAGCCCGCAGCCGAGGCCGTTTGCCTGCAAGTCGCGAACTCCTTCTCGGCGGCCTCCGGCGTCAAGACCACGCCCGGACTGCCGCTCGAACTGACCGTGGACGTCGTCGACGCTCCTGACACGTCGAGCGACGTGGCCTCCTTCGGCCTCGGTCGCGGCTGGTGGCTGCTCGGCGCCCTGGTGCTCACCGGCTTCCTCGCGGGTGTGCTGTGGGGCTGGGTCTCACGCTGGCGGGTCGCGGTCTGGAGGACCAACTGATGCGTACCACTCGTGTGTTGAGTAGTTTCCGTGTTCTGCCTGGCGTCCGCGCAGGCGGTGCTGGGCGGGCAGGCCGTGTCGTCCGTGCGGTGGGTGCGGGGCTGCTGGTGCTGGGGGCCGCCGCGTCCCCCGCGGTCGCCGACTCCTCCCCCTCCGCGAGCCCGTCGGACGACGGCGCCGGGCCCACCTCGGCCGGTACGTCGTTCCGTACGGCGGCCGAGGTCGACCAGGGGCAGATGGCGACCGCGAGCGCGTCCATGGGCGACTACCTGTACTGGTCGTTCCCCGCCGACGCCGGGCAACGGCCCACCGTGAAGGCGACGGTGAAGCTGCCCGACGCGCATGCCTCCGCGACCTGGCAGGTCGACGTGTACGACGGTCTGCGGCGCCGCCAGGCGTGCCAGTACGGAGCGCAGACGCGGACGGCAGCCCAGGACGCGGCCTCCGTGGAGCTGTCCTGCACGCTGCGTACGGTCCGTGCCTGGTCCGAACCGTGGGCCGACGACCCGTTGCCCGGCACGTACTACGTCCGGCTGACCACCGTCGGCCTCAAGGCGGCCGACCTCGGGCTGCCGGTGAGCGCCGAGGTCCAGATCGACTCGAAGGACATCGGCGGGGCCGCCGCGGTGGACGGCTCGCTGGCCGAGCCGCTCGTTCCCGGGGTCGCCGTGGCGGCCAAGGGCGACGACAGCGACGAGGACTCCGAGACCTCGGTCGCCGTGCTGTCCAGCATCGAGCCCGATGACGGATGGGCCTCCGGCTGGTGGTCCGACCGTTGGGTGTGGACCGGCGTGGGTGGTGTGCTGGCTGCGCTCGCGGGAGTTGGCGGGTACTCGCTCACGCGGGGAGCGGGGCGGCCTCGGGGGGTTCCGCCGGGCGCCTGAGTGCACAGCCCTGTGCCCCTGACGGGGCACGGACAGGCCCGTCGCGCCAACTCCATGGTGCGGCGGGCCTTTTGGTGTCCCGGGCCAGGGGGCAGGGGGCAGGGGGTCAGGCGTCCCGGAGTGTCTTGGCCAGAGGGCTTTCGCCTGTCACCGTGATGCGGCCGTCCCGTACCGCGTCGAGGAGGGCGAGGTCGCCTTTCGCGAGTGCTGTACATGCCTCGGCGTCGAGGGAAAGGCCGGCGTCGGGTTCCTCGGGAGCCGGGCCCTCCCCGTAGACCGGGCCGTCAGGCGCGCCCAGTCGTACGTAGAACTCCCCTTCGTCGAGCCGGACTTGGACGACGCCGTCGCCAAGTCCCTCCAGGGAGCGCAGCAACGGGAGCGCGAACCAGTGGGCGCGTACCGCGTCGGTGGGGCGGCGTTCCGACAGCAGGGGTGCGCCCCACTCGCCGAGCGCCTGGAGGACGGGCAGCAACTCGCGCCCACGTGCGGTGAGTTCGTACACGTTCGCAGCTCCCGGCGGTGGCAGCCTACGCCGGGTCGCCAGGCCGTCCCGCTCCATGTCCTTGAGCCGGGAGGCGAGGACGTCCGTGCTCACGCCGGGCAGATCCGCGTGCAGGTCGGTGTAGCGGCGCGGACCGGCCAGCAGCTCGCGGACGATCAGGAGGGTCCAGCGGTCACCGAGGGCGTCGAGGGCCCGGGCAGCGGAACAGTACTGGTCGTAGCTTCGGCGAGGTGACATGCGACGCAGTCTAGACAACTTGTTGGACTTTCCAAGCTCGTACTTGGTAAAACCAAGCAACACACGAAACCGGAGGGGCGAGCGCGCATGGAGTTCCGGCAGTCGAACAAGCTCAGCGAGGTCTGCTACGAGATCCGGGGCCCGGTGATCGAGCACGCCGACGCGCTGGAGAAGGCAGGCCACAGTGTGCTGCGCCTGAACACCGGCAACCCCGCGCTCTTCGGCTTCGAGGCGCCGGAGGAGATCCTCCAGGACATGATCCGGATGCTGCCCCAGGCGCACGGGTACACGGACTCGCGCGGCATCCTCTCGGCCCGCCGGGCCGTGGCGGGGCGCTATCAGACGCTGGGCCTGGAGGTCGGCGTCGACGACGTCTTCCTCGGCAACGGCATCTCCGAGCTGATCTCGATGTCCGTACAGGCGCTGGTAGAGGACGGCGACGAAATCCTCATCCCCGCCCCGGACTTCCCCCTCTGGACGGCCGTCACGACCCTCGCGGGCGGCAAGGCGGTCCACTACCTCTGCGACGAACAGGCCGACTGGTACCCGGACCTGGACGACATGGCGTCGAAGATCACGGACCGCACCAAGGCCGTGGTCATCATCAACCCGAACAACCCCACCGGCGCGGTCTATCCGAAGGAGATCATCGAGGGCATCCTCGACCTCGCCCGCCGACACGGCCTGATGGTCTTCGCCGACGAGATCTACGACCAGATCCTGTACGACGACGCCGTGCACCACTCCGTCGCCGCACTCGCCCCCGATCTGGTGGTGCTGACGTTCTGCGGCCTGTCGAAGACGTACCGGGTGGCCGGCTTCCGCTCGGGCTGGCTGGTGATCACCGGTCCGAAGCAGCACGCGAAGAACTACATCGAGGGCCTCACCATGCTGGCCTCCATGCGGCTGTGCGCCAACGCGCCCGCGCAGTACGCCATCCAGGCCGCGCTCGGCGGCCGGCAGTCCATCCACGAACTGACCGCTCCCGGCGGGCGTCTGCACGAACAGCGCACCGTGGCCTGGGAGAAGCTCAACGAGATCCCCGGCGTGTCCTGCGTGAAACCGAAGGGCTCGCTGTACGCGTTCCCGCGCCTCGACCCCAAGGTCCACAAGATCCACGACGACGAGAAGTTCGTCCTGGACCTACTGCTCCGGGAGAAGATCCAGGTCGTCCAGGGCACCGGCTTCAACTGGCCGACCCCCGACCACTTCCGCATCCTCACCCTCCCGCACGCCGACGACCTGGACGCGGCGATCAGCCGGATCGGACGGTTCCTGAGCGGCTATCGGCAGTAGCGGCTCCAGGCGGACGTTGTGCTCCTGGGCCTGCGAAGCGGCGATGTCAGACCCGGGTCGTAGTCTTCGAATGGGCCCGCTGATCGCCTGGATCATCGCGTGGGCCCCCTCGTCGACGGACCGGGAAGGAGCGCGCCATGACACGACCGCCGACCGCCGCGCAGCGGCGCGTCATCGACGCGGCCGATCCCGTGACCGGGCGGCTCAGAGGTACGGAGAGCCAGCTCGCGGCGCTGGTGAAGCGAGAGCTCGCGTTCCGGCATCCGCGTCCGCCGCACGATCACTTCCTGACGCCCGCCGGGCATCGGATCCGCGAGGAGACGGCCACCCCTGCGGCGAGCGCTCCGGAAGCCGCCGAGCCCGCCCGGGAGCCTGCCCGGGAGTCCTCCGGGGTGTTCGCCGCCCGGATCGGTGGCGAGGAGGGCATCGACTCCGGCCCGTCGCGCATACGTGAGGTGCACAGCGCCTGGCAGGGGCTGCTCGAACTGCGCCGCATGACCAATCCGCACGGGGTCGTGGACCGGCCGTGCGCATGGGAGCGTACGCATCTGGTGCAGGCCGCCGCGCTCGCGCTGGAGGCGGCGGGGCACCGGCCGGCGGGCGCGGACACCGAGGGGTACCGGGTGCGGGCGACGCCGCAGCCGGAGGCCGTCGCCGTGCGCGGCCCTGACGCCGGGGCCCTGCGGGAGTGCGCGGCGACGCTGGAGCAGGCAGGCTGGCAGGTGGGCGAGCACACGGAGCCGCGGACGGGTGCGCGGTATCTGCTGGCCTCGCCGCGACGGATATGACAGCCCCCTGAATGCCGTACGGCATTCAACGGTTGACGGCCTTGAGCAACCGCTCAGTACGCTTGCGCCCGTTCTGCTGTTTGCCGTCGAACACGCAGAGGCCGTTGCAACCGCCGCAGCTGTCGCAGCCGTTGAAGGAGAAGTCATGGCCGAGCCGTTTTCCGTCCCGGTGACCGTGCGTGGGTACGAGACCGATGTCCAGGGGCACGTGAACCAGGCCGTGTACGTGAACTACGCGGAGCACGCCCGCTGGTCGTTGCTGCAGGCCGCGGGGATCAGCCAGGCCGGTCTGGCGGCCAAGGGCGTGGGCCCGGTGTCACTGGAGATGACCGTCCGCTACCGGCGGGAGCTCCGGGCGGGCGACGAGGTCGAGGTGACCTGCGATTTCATCTGGGGCCAGGGCAAGACGTTCCGGGTCGAGCAGACGATCCGCAAGTCCGACGGAACTGTCGCCGCCGAGATCACGGGGGTCGGCGGCCTGATGGACCTCAAGGAACGAAAGCTGGTGGCGGACCCGAGGGACTACTTCCGCGCACTGGCGTCCGATCCCGGGCGGTTCGGCCTCTGAGGCAACTGGGGGCGCGCGCCCTTAGGGGCGCGGGGAACTGCGCAACCAGCCACAACGGACCCGCAGACGACACACACCAACACACACCACGCCACACACCCGGCTCGCCTTACAGCGGAGCGCCCAGCTCCGGCCGGTGCTCGGCGTCGTACGCCGCACGCGCCTCGGCGATCGTGACGCGATGCCGCTCCGCCCAGTCGGTCAGACCGATCAGGCTGGCGTGCAACTCACGGGCCACCGGCGTGAGTTCGTACTCCACCTTCGGCGGGACCGTCGGGTGGACGGTGCGCGTGACGAGTCCGTCGCGCTCCAGATTGCGCAGGGTCAGCGTGAGCATGCGGCGGCTGATGCCCTCGATGCTGCGCTCCAGCTCGGTGAAACGGATCGGGCCGTGAGCGGCGGCCACGATGATCATCACGCTCCATTTGCCCGCGACCCTGTCAAGAACTTCCCGGACCGGGCAGCCCTCCGCGTGCACGACCTGCGACGTAACACCGGTGTTCCCCTGGGACATTGAAGTGCCTCCTTACGCCGGTCTCCATGGTCACCCACGATATCCCCCGTTACAAGTCGTGCACCTATGGAACAACCTGCAGCGATACGGAGGGCCAAGGCCATGTCGTCCCGGAACGGGTCACCCACAGAGCGAACCGCGCCGCACCCGGAACGGAGTCCGGCGCAGCGAACGTACTCCCGTTGGGCGTCCCTCGTCGTGCTCTGCGCGGGCACGCTGATGACGATCCTGGACGGCAACATCGTGACCGTCGCGATGCCCGCGATCCAGAGCGACCTCGGCTTCTCGGCGCCGGGACTGGCCTGGGTCGTGAACGCGTACCTGATCCCGTTCGGCGGGCTGTTGCTGCTCGTGGGGCGGCTCGGTGATCTGGTCGGCCGGAAGCGGATGTTCGTGGCGGGGCTCGTCGTGTTCACCGTGGCGTCCGTGCTGTGCGGGGTCGCCACGAGCCAGGGCATGCTGATCGCGGCGCGGGCGCTGCAGGGCGTCGGCGGGGCGATGACCTCGGCCGTGGTGCTGGGCATGCTGGTCGCGCTCTTCCCCGAGCCGCGCGAACAGGCCAAGGCGATCGCCGTGTTCAGCGCGGTCGGCGCGGCGGGCGGCGCGCTCGGCACCTTCCTCGGCGGGGCGCTCACCCAGGCGCTCAACTGGCACTGGATCTTCCTGATCAACCTGCCGATCGGGATCGTCGCCTGGATCGCGGCCCTTCGCATCCTCGCCCCCGACCGCGGTGCAGGGCTCGGCAAGGGCGCCGACTACCCAGGTGCCGCACTGGTTACCAGCGCGCTGATGCTCACGGTGTACGCGATCGTGGGCGCCGGCGAACGCGGGCTGAGCACCACGCTCGCGCTGGGGGCCGTCTCCGTCGCCCTCTTCGTCGCCTTCACCCTGCGGCAGGCGCGGGCCGCCCGTCCGCTGCTGCGTCTGAGGCTGTTCCGTTCACGCCTGCTCGCCGGCGCGAACGGGGTGCAGATCCTGATGGTCGCGGCGATGTACGGCTTCCAGTACATCGGGGCGCTGTACCTCCAACGCGTGCTGGGCTTCGGCGAGTTGATGACCGGTACGGCGTTCCTGCCCGCGCCCGTCCTGATCGGGGTGCTGATGCTGGGCCTGTCCGCGCGGACGATCGGCCGCTTCGGCCCGTACCGCGTGCTGCTCGCCGGGCTCGTGCTCATCACCGCCGGGATGGCGCTCCTGGCCCGGGTACCGGCCGACGGTTCGTACGTCGTCGACGTGCTGCCCGCGATGCTGCTCCTGTCCACCGGGTTCGCGGCGGCGATGCCCGCGGTGACCGGGCTCGCCATGTCCGGCGCCCTGGAGGAGGACGCGGGCCTGGCGTCCGGCCTCTTCAGCACCACCCAGGTGGTGGGCGGTTCCCTGGGCCTCGCCGCCCTCACGACCCTCGCGGCGAGCCGCACGGACGGTCTCGTGGACGGCGGCACGGCGCTCGCCACGGCCACCGCGGACGGGTACCGGCTGGCGTTCGCGGTCGGTACGGGGATCGCGCTGGCGGGGCTGGCGCTCGCGGCGGGAGTGCTGCGGCCGGGGCGCGAGTCGGCCTCGGAACCGGTGAAGGCCGAGACTCAGGCTCAGGAGCCTGTGCGGCAGAGGTAGCGAGGTAGGGGCTCATGCCCGGAGCGCGGCTGTGGGGAAGGAACGGTTCCCCACAGCCGCGCTCCCGCGAGTCAGCTCTCGCCGAACGCCACCCTGTGGTCCACCGCCCACTCCCGGTACGTACGCGGCGGCCGGCCCAGCACCTGCCGCACCTCCTCCGTGACGACGGCGTTGCGACCACCGCGTACGTACGCGCTGCCGGCCAGCACACCCTCCACGTACTCCGCGCTCATGCCCCACTCGGTCAGCCGGGCGCGGGACTCGTCCGGAGTGAGGTCCTCGGTGGCGACCGGGCGGCCGAGGACGTCGGCGAGTACTGCTGCCTGACCGGGGACGCTCAGCAACTCGGTGCCGGTGAGCGTGTAGGTGCGGCCCGCGTGCCGTGCGGAGAGCAAGGCCTCCACGGCGACCGCGGAGACGTCACGCGGGTCGATGACGCCCTGCAGCCCGTCGCCGGTCATGTTCGGTACGGGTTCGCCGGCGCGGATGGGCTCGGCCCAGCTCAGGGTGTTCGAGGCGAAGGCCGAGGGACGCAGGATCGTCCACTCCAACTCGCTTTCCCGTACGGCCTGTTCACCCGGGAGGTGCCAGGAGCCGACCCTGCCGACCGCGGGGTCGCCGGTGCCGATCGCCGACAGCTTCACGACACGGCGTACGCCCGCCGCGCGGGCCTGTTCGACCAGGGCACGGTCGCGGTCCGCGTCGTCCGGGCCCAGTACGCCGACGAGGAACACGGCCGAGGCGCCGGCCATGGCCGCGTCCACGGACGCGGGGTCGAGGTAGTCCCCTCGTACCACCTCGACCTCCGCCTCCGCCTCCTGCCCTGCCCCTGTCGCTGTCCCGTCGGGCACCCGGGCTCGGGCCTGGGCATGGGCCTTGGACGGGTCGCGGGTCAGGGCACGGACCTTCTCCCCGCGCTGTGCGAGCTGTCGTACGACTTCGCTGCCGATGGTGCCCGTGGCACCGGTGATGAGGATCATGGGCACCAGCGTGTCGAGCGGGCGGCCGGAAGCTCTAGGAAATTCCGGCACGGTTCGGCAGGCCGTGCGGCTGTCCGGCGCGTCTACGGTGGACAGGTGACCAACGACGTTGCCGAGCGCACCCTTTCCGCCCCTGACGCGTTGCGGCCGTGGATCGACGGCATCGAGATCGGGGTGCCGGTCGACAGCAGCGACGGCGACCACGGCCACGGCCACGGCGGTGGTGCGTCGCGTGAACCGTTCACCCGGGTTCCGGACACCGCGACGAAAGTCGTCGTCCGGGTCGACGAGAACGGTCACCGGGACACGCTCGTCGTCGGGCCGCGCACCCGGGCCACCTATCACACGAACAAGCAGCTCGCGTCGTGTGTGCAGGTGCGGCTCGGGCCGGGTACGGCGCGGCCGTTGCTCGGTGTCGCGGCGGTCGAGCTTGTCGGGCGGGTGGTGCGGCTCGGGGACCTTCCCGGTGCGTCCGCTCGTCAACTCGCCGATGAGTTGCGGTGGTTGGAGGGTGAGGATGCGGTGGGGCGGCTGATGGAGGTGCTGCCGGGGAGGCTTGCGGGTGACGACGACGGGGCGGGGCGGGCTCGGCGGGAGGTCCTGCGGGCTGCTGTTGAGGCGTTGTCGACGGATGCGGGGCGTGTTCCTTCGCCGGTGCGGGAGTTGGCTCGGCGGTTGGCCGTGAGTGAGCGGCAGTTGCGGAATCTGTTTGCCGAGGGGGTGGGGGTTTCTCCCAAGCACTTTGCTCGGATCGGGCGGGTTCGGCATGTGCTGGCGCGCGGTCGCGGTGGGGAGGTGGGGTGGGCCGAGCTTGCCGCGGCCACCGGGTACTACGACCAGTCGCATATGACGGCCGACTTCCGCACGCTTATGGGCGTTCCGCCCCGGTCCTTCTTCACCGGGCGGCTGCCGGTGGCGCAGCCTTGTGAGTCCCTGAGCCGGGTGTGACCCGAAGGCCTTTCTTCGCCCCCGCCGCCCCTACCCATTCCCGTCCCTTACTCAGGGGCTCCGCCCCCGAACCCCCGCATCGCGCTGAACGCGCTCGTCCTCAAACGCCGGACGGGCTGAGTGATGCGGGACCGGGCTACATGGACCGGGTCGCAAGGCGCAGACGAACAAGGGCGCCCCGTTAGGGGCGCGGGGAACTGCGCACCCAGCCACAACCAACCCGCACCCAACGTCAATCAAGCAACCACCCCGTCCTCCAGCCCCTCCGGCGTTTGAGGAGCAGGGGTTCGGGGGCGGAGCCCCTGAAAAGGGACGGGAATGGGTAGGGGCGGCGGGGGCGAAAACAAACCTCTCGGCCAGTTCACCGCCGGTTCTCCCCCATGTGGCCCAGCCGCCGTGCCCAGAACCCCCCACCGGGGGTATCCCTCCCACGGCACCCCCACCGCCACCACCGCGACCCCGGAGACCCACCCATGCCGCTAGCCCGTCGCGCGTTCCTCACAGCCGTCGCCGGCGCAGCCGGTACCGTCGCTTGTTCTCACGCACCCGCGCACTCGGACGGCACCCCGGCCAAGGAGGCACCCGTGACGGAGGCGGCAGCAGCGGCGGCAACGAGGGCGGCCCGGCGGCTCCTCCCCCACCACTGGCGGCAGCTGCGATTCGAGACGACGAGCACCGACACCAGGACCAGGACCGGGCCCGGAGCCGGAAGCAGGACCGGAACCAGAACCAGAACCGACACATTCGGCGTCTCCGGCGGCCCCGGCCGCATCACCATCACCGGCGACACCGCAGCCACCCAACTAACCGGCCTTCGCTGGTACTTGAAGCACATCGCCCACGCCAACATCAGCTGGGCGGGCGAGCAGCTCGACCTCCCCACGGACCTGCCGGGCCTCGCCGACCCGGTCACCCGAACGGCCACCGTCCCGCACCGGTTCGCCCTGAACGACACGAACGACGGCTACACGGGGGCGTACAACGACTGGCCGTACTGGGAGCGCGAACTCGACGTGCTGGCGCTGCACGGGTACAACGAGGTGCTGGTGTACGCGGGCGCGGACGCGCTGTACCACCGGGTGTTCCGGGGGTTCGGGTACACGGACGAGGAGCTGCGGCAGTGGATCGCGGGGCCCGCCCATCAGCCGTGGTGGCTGATGCAGAATCTCGCCGCCTTCCCAGATCCCGTGTCGCGGCAGCTCCTCGACGCGCGCGCCGCGCTGGGGCGCCGAATCACCGACCGGGTAAGGGAGTTGGGCATGACGCCCGTGTTCCCGGGCTACTTCGGCACCGTCCCGCCGGGCTTCACGGAAAGGAACGAAGGGGCGCGCACCGTTCCCCAGGGCACCTGGATGGGGCTCCGGCGCCCCGACTGGCTGGACCCTCGCACCGAGCACTTCGCGCGCGTCGCTGCGGCCTTCTACCGCGCCCAGGACGAGCTGTTCGGCGGCCCTTCGACGCTCTACAAGATGGACCTGCTGCACGAGGGCGGGGACCCGGGTGACGTCCCGGTCGCCGACGCGGCGAAGGGCGTCGAGAAGGCGCTGCTCACCGCGCACCCGGACGCGATCTGGGTCATCCTCGGCTGGCAGCGCAACCCGCCGCGGGCCATCGTCGACGCCGTGGACAAGGCCCACATGCTCGTCATCGACGGGCTCTCCGACCGCTTCCCGAAGGTGAAGGACCGCGAGGCCGACTGGGGCGACACCCCGTACGCCTTCGGGTCGATCTGGAACTTCGGCGGCCATACGACCCTGGGCGCCAACACCCCCGACTGGGCAACCCTGTTCAACAAGTGGCGCACCAAGCCGGGCAGCACCCTGCGCGGTGTCGCCCTGCTGCCCGAGGCGGCCGACAACAACCCCGCCGCCTTCGAGCTCTTCTCCGAACTCGCCTGGGAGGAGGGCGAGTTGGATCTCACCGTCTGGTTCAAGGACTGGGCCCTCTCCCGCTACGGCGCCCGCGATCCGCGCGCCGAGACCGCCTGGGACATCCTGCGCCGCACCGCGTACGGCACGACACGCGCCGACTCGTGGAGCGAGGGCGCGGACGGGCTGTTCGGCGCCCGCCCCACGCTCACCGCGAAGTCGGCCGCCAAATGGTCGCCCAAGCAACTCCGGTACAGCGCCGAGGAGTTCGAGCCCGCGCTCGGCGAGCTGCTCCGGGTGCGTGCGAACCTCCGGAACTCCTCCGCGTACCGCCGCGATCTACTGGACGTGGCCCGCCAGGCCGTCTCCAACCGCAGCCGCGTCCTCCTCCCCCGCATCAGAGAGGCGTACGAGGCCGGGGACACGCCCTGCTTCGACCGGCTGACCGGCGACTGGCTCGCCCTGATGGACGCGCTGGAGACCCTGCTGGCCACCGACTCCCGGCATCTGCTGGGGCGTTGGGTCGCCGACGCGCGGGCCTGGGGCGCGGACGCGGCGGAGCGGGACCGGCTGGCGTACGACAATCTGTCGCTGCTGACGGTGTGGGGCACCCGGCAGGGCGCGGACGCCGGGCTGCGCGACTACGCCAACCGCGAGTGGGCGGGTCTGGTCGGCGGGCTCTACCGGCTGCGCTGGTCGACGTACTTCACCGAGCTGCGGGCCGCGATGGCGGACGACCGGGAGCCGGAGGCCGTCGACTGGTTCGCCCTGGAGGAGCGCTGGACACGCCGGCCGGGGCATCTCGCCACCCGGCCCACCGGTGACACGTACGAAGCCGCCGTCCGCGTACGAGAAGTGCTGGTCACGACCCGCTAGCCGGCCCCTCGCCACCGCCCGGCCCCGGACTACGACCTCGACTCCTCCACAACACACACCTCCTTGACGGGTATACGTCACTCCGAATCTCTGGTAGGAAACTTTCCTAACAGTACGGAAGAGCGACTCCCACCCCCACTGGAGGTCCCGTGCACACCCCCCACATACGCTCCCCGCGACGAACTCTTCTCGCGTTGATCGGAGCATCCCTGGTGGCAGGTCCCCTCATCGCCACCAGGTCCGCGAGCGCCGCGCCGGCCGGCCTCGACGATCCGGCGAAGAAGGAGATCGCCATGCAGCTGGTCTCCAGCGCGGAGAACTCCTCGCTGGACTGGAAGGCGCAGTACCGGTACATCGAGGACATCGGCGACGGCCGTGGCTACACGGCCGGGATCATCGGCTTCTGCTCCGGTACGGGCGACATGCTCGACCTCGTCGAGCTGTACGCGCAGCGCAGGCCGGGCAACGAACTGGCCGGATATCTGCCGGCCCTGCGTCGCGTCGACGGCACCGACTCCCACGAGGGCCTCGACCCCGGATACCCGGACGCCTGGCGCCGGGCCGCCCAGGACGAGGCGTTCCGGCAGGCCCAGAACGACGAGCGCGACCGCGTCTACTTCAACCCCGCGGTCGGTCGGGGCAAGGCCGACGGCATCGGCACGCTCGGCCAGTTCGCGTACTACGACGCCATCGTGATGCACGGCGACGGCGGCGACAGCACGAGTTTCAGCAGCATCCGCAGGCGGGCCCTCGACCAGGCGAGGCCCCCGGCGCAGGGCGGCGACGAGGTGACGTACCTCAACGCCTTCCTCGACGCCCGGGTGTGGGCGATGAAGCAGGAGGAGGCCCACGAGGACACCAGCCGGGTGGACACCGCCCAGCGCGTCTTCCTCAGGAACCGGAACCTGAACCTGGATCCGCCCCTGGACTGGCAGGTCTACGGGGACAGTTACCACATCGGCTGAGCATCCGGCTCGGTGCCTGACTGGCCACCCAAGCCCGACTGAACACCCAAGGGCGCGGCACGCGTGACGTGCCGCGCCCTGCCCGTCCGGATGGGTCAGTGGACCGAGGCCGGTTGCGGATCCATCGGTGACGTCACCTCGTCGTCCGCCGCTCGTCCCCCGCCGAGGTGGTTGAAGACGAGGTTCAGGGCGACCGCCGCCACGCACCCCGTCGAGATCCCCGAGTCCAGGATGATCTTTGCGGTCTCAGGGAACGCGTGGTAGAACTCCGGCGCCGTGATCGGGATGATGCCGACGGCCAGCGAGACCGCCACGATCAGGACGTTGTTGTCCTTCTCCAGGCCCGCCTTGACGAGGGTCTGGATGCCGCTCGCGGCGACCGAGCCGAACAGCACCACGCCCGCGCCGCCGAGCACGGGGCGGGGTACGACGGCGATGAGCGAGGCGGCCATCGGGCACAGGCCCATCAGGACGAGGAAGCCGCCGCCCGTGGCGACGACGTACCGGCTGCGGATCCTCGTCATGGCGACCAGGCCGATGTTCTGGGCGAAGGCGCTGCACATGAAGCCGTTGAAGAGCGGGCTGAGGGCGGAGCCGAGGGTGTCGGCGCGCAGGCCCGCCGCGATCGTCTTCTCGTCGGCGGGGCGCTCGACGATCTCGCCCAACGCCAGCATGTCCGCGGTCGATTCGGTCATCGAGACCACCATCACCACGCACATGGACAGGATCGCGGCGAGCTGGAACTGCGGGGCGCCGAAGTGGAACGGCGTGGGGAAGCCGACGACGGCCGCGTCGGCCACCGGGCCGAAGTCGGTGGCGCCGAAGGGGATGGCGAAGAGCGTGCCGACGACCAGGCCGAGCAGCACGGCGATCTGTTTGACGAAACCGCGGGTGAAGCGGCGCAGGAGCAGGACGACGACGAGCGTCGCGCCCGCCAGGCCCAGGTTGGTGGTGGAACCGTAGTCGTCCGCCGCGGGGTTGGGGCCCTGCGCCCAGCCGAAGGCGACCGGCATCAGGGATATGCCGATGAGCGTGATGACCGTGCCGGTGACGACGGGCGGGAAGAAGCGGACCGCCTTGCTGAAGAACGGGGCGGCGAAGAAGCCGAGTACGCCGGCGACGATGACCGCGCCGAAGATGACCGGCAGCGCGTCGCTCTTGTCGTCGGTGGAGTTGACGACGGCGATCATCGGGGCGACCCCGGCGAAGGTGACGCCGTTGACGAAGGGCAGCCGGGCGCCGATCTTCCAGATCCCGAGGGTCTGGAGGAAGGTGGCGAGGCCCGCGGTGAACAGGCAGGCGCCGGTGAGGAAGGTCAGTTCGGTCGGGGTCAGGCCCACGGCCGCTCCGACGATCAGGGGCGGGGCGACGACTCCCGCGTACATGGCGGCCACGTGCTGCAGACCGCTGGTCGCCATCTTCAGGGCGGGGAGTCTCTCGTCAACCGGGTGTTTGTGCAGGTGAGTTGAGTCTGCGTCCGTACTGCTGGACGTGGGCTGGGCGGCCACGGCGGCTCCTCCGGTCGGTTGCACGTCGGCGTCGACGTGGGTTTCAGGGAGGTGGGGCGCGGTCGTGCGGGACCGGGACGATGCCCGTCACGGGGCGTGGCGGGTAGACCGTTCCGGGGCGCGCGCACGTCCATGCGCGTGCCCCGGAGACGGTCGCCGTGGGCCCTGCTCGGGTCCACGGCCACCGGCCGAGGGCCGTCCCCCTCAGCCGGAGATCTTCAGGTGTCAGAAGGTGCAGGGAGATGCAGGGAGGCGTCAGGCCTGCGCGGCGATCCGTGCGAGACGCTGGGCCTCGGTCCGCGTGGAGCGGGCGATGGCGTCCTCGTCGACGTGCAGCAGTCGGCCGTTCTCGACGATCTGCTCTCCGTTGACGAAGGAGGCGGTGACCGGCGCCGCGGCGCCGAAGACGAGGGCGGTGACCGGATCGGCGATCGACGCGTGGGCCAGGGTGTCCAGGTTCCACAGCACGAGGTCCGCGAGCTTGCCGGCTTCGAGCGAGCCGATCTCCCCTGCCCTGCCCAGGACTTGGGCTCCGCCGTACGTGCCGAGCCGCAGCGCCTGCCGGGCGTTGAGCGCGGCCTCGCGATGGGCGCCGAGGCGGTTGATGAGCAGGGCGTTGCGCAGCTCGGTGTGGAGTTCACCGGACTCGTTCGACGCGGTGCCGTCGACGCCGAGTCCGACCGGGACGCCGGCCGCCAGCATGTCGGGGACGCGCGCGATCCCGGCCGCCAGACGGGCGTTGGAGGACGGGCAGTGGGCCACACCGGTCCTCGTACGGGCGAAGGCGGCGATGTCGGAGTCGTTCATGTGGACGCAGTGCGCCATCCACACGTCCTCGCCGAGCCAGCCGGTCGACTCGAAGTAGTCGGTCGGGCCCATCCCGAACAGCTCCTTGCAGAACTGCTCCTCCTCGACCGTCTCCGAGCCGTGGGTGTGCAGGCGGACGCCCTTGCGGCGCGCCAACTCGGCGCCCTGCTTGAGGAGTTCGGTCGACACGGAGAAGGGTGAGCAGGGGGCCACGGCCACCTGTGTCATCGCGCCGAAGGACGCGTCGTGGTGTTCGTCGACCGTCGCCTCGGTGGCGGCGAGGGCCCCTTCGAGGGTCTCGACGGCGAAGTCCGGGGGCAGGCCGCCGTCCTTCTCGCTGCGGTCCATGGAGCCGCGGGCGAGGGTGAAGCGGACGCCCATCTCGCGCGCGGCCCGGATGATCGAGCCGGACAGGTCGCCGGAGCCCTGCGGGAAGACGTAGTGGTGGTCCATGGCGGTGGTGACTCCGCCGCGGGCCATCATGCCGAGCGAGCCCTGGGCCGCCGCGTACGTCATACGCTCGTCGATGCGCGCCCAGGTCGGGTACAGGGCGACGAGCCAGTTGAAGAGGTTGTGGTCCGTGGCGAGGCCGCGGGTGATCCACTGATAGAAGTGGTGATGCGTGTTGACCAGGCCCGGGGTCACGAGGTGGCCGGTCGCGTCGATACGGCGTACGACGTTCTCCAGGCCCTCGGGGGCCCTGCCCGTGCCGAGCGACTCGATGCGGTTGCCCGCCAGGACCAGATGACCGGACGCGTACTCGGTGTCGTCGGCGTCCACGGTCGCGATCGCACAGTTCTCGATGACGATGCGCGGGTCTGCTGCCATGGTTCGTCCTTCTTCGCTGAGGAATCGCTGAGTTGGAGTGGGCACGGCAGGACCCTGGGAGGTTTGAGTGCCGCGGCCCGGCCGGGGACGGGCCGCGGGTGCCGAAATGGGGGGGCGTCGGAGGCTGGTTCAGAGGTTGGTGAGGTCCACCGGGATCTTCGGCTCGCAGCCGTCCCGCAGGATCGTGGCCTCGATCAGGCCGTAAGGCCGGTCGGCGGCGAAGTACACCTCATTGTCGTTCTTGAGGCCGAACGGCTCCAGATCGACCAGGAAGTGGTGCTTGTTCGGCAGCGAGAAGCGGACCTCGTCGATCTCGCCGCGGTTCTCGATGATCCGCGAACCCATCTGGTACAGGGTCTGCTGGAGCGACAGCGAGTACGTCTCGGCGAAGGCCTGGAGCATGTGCTTCTTCACCTGCTCGTAGGACTTCTCCCAGTTGGGCGCCTTCTGCTCGTCGTCGGCCCAGTTGAAGCGCCAGCGCGCGGAGACCTGGGTGGCGAGGATGCGGTCGTACGCCTCGGGGAGCGTCGTGTACTTGTCCTTGACGTAGCCCCAGAACTCGGAGTTGGTCGAGTTCATCACGACGAGGTCCTTGAGGCCGGAAATGACCTCCCAGGAATCACCGTCGTACGTGATCTGCGTGACGCGGGTCTCCTGGCCCTGGCGGACGAAGGAGTGCTTGACCTCGTCGGCGCCGATGAACTTGGAGTTGGCGTCAGAGGTCGCGATGCGCTCCCAGGCGTACTCCTCGATGCGGATCCGCGCCGTCCTGATCGGCTCCTGGCTGGTGACGAAGTGCCGGGCGAGGTGGATGCCGAACTGCTCGGCGGACTCGATGCCGTGCTCCTTGGCGAAGGCGTACACCGTGTTCTTGGTGGTGTCCGTCGGCAGCACGTTGGCGTTCGAGCCGGAGAGGTGGACCTCGTCCATGTCGCCGGAGAGCGCGACGGAGACGTTCAGGTCCTTGATGTGGTGGGTGGCGCCGTCCCGCGTGATCTTGACGACTCGGTTCTCGGCCTTGCCGTACTGGTTCTGTCCCAGCATGACCGGGCGGGCAGGGCGGGAATTGACGGTCATTTAGCTAGCTCCCTCGGTAAACGGAGTAGCCGAACGGGTTGAGCAGCAGCGGTACGTGGAAGTGCTCGCCCGGCACGACGGCGAACGTGATCGCCACCTCCGGGAAGAACGCTCCTACGCTGCCGCTGTCCCGGTTCGCGGGGGCGTCCTGCTGCGCATCGGCTTGCTTCTTCTCGGCGTTGTTCTCGAAATACGCCTCGACCGCGAAGTCGAGCCGTACGTGTGTGGTGCCCTCCGGCAGCGCCGGCAGGTCCTTGCACCGGCCGTCCGCGTCGGTCGCGGAGCCGCCGAGTGCCTGCCAGTCCGCGCCACGGCCAATGCGGGCCGCCAACTGGACGGCGACTCCCTCCGCGGGGCGGCCGACGCTGGTGTCCAGGATGTGCGTGGACACGGAAGCGGTGGTCTCGGTGCTCATGCGGGTGCGTCCTCTTCGACGAGTCGGGCGAGCCGGATGCGGTTGATCTTTCCCAGTTCGATGCGCACGATCTCGCGCTCCTGGCCGGGTGCGTTGCCGATCCGTTCCCTGACCGCGTCGCGCATCTGCTCGCCGGTGCGGCCGGTCGCGCAGATCAGGAAGACATGGCCGAACTTCTCCTGATAGGCCAGGTTCAGTTCGAGCATCTCCGCCTTCAGCTCATCGGAGGCACCGGCCATGCCGCGCTGTTCGCGCGAGGAGGTCGGGTCCCCGGGCTTGGGGCGTCCGATCGGCGGGTGGCCCGCCATCGCCTCGTCGAGGTCCGCGTCGAGCAGGCCGGCCGTGGCGGCGTCGCTCTCCGCGAAGAGTTCGTCGGTGGTGGTGTACGGGCGGCGGGCGAGCAGCCGGTTCGCCCAGGCCGCCGAGGCGCAGACCTCATGGAGGGCGGCGTAGGCGGCGTGCTCCTCCAGTGCGTTGAAACGGGCGAGGCCGCCGGATGTCGTACTCGAAGTCACGGGAAGCCTCCGTGGCCTTGTGCTGGACGGGCTGCCGATTAGCTAACGCCCTCGGAAACACCACGTCAACACTTTGTTGAAAAATCCGGGTAACAAATACCGGGAAGCGGAAACCGCCGCCCGCATGCCGGACGGCGGTGGCGGGCAGGAGCCTCCCGGCCGTGCGCCACGGGCACCCCGGCCGGCCGTCCGCGACCGCGTCACACCAGGTCAGAGGCCTTTCGGCAACACGCCACCGATGGGCGACGACTCAGGCGTCCTTCTCGCGGTTCAAGTAGTTGTAGACCGTGAACCGGCTGACGCCGAGCGCGCCCGCGACGGTCTCCACGCCGTGCCGCACGGAGAAGGCGCCGCGCGCCTCGAGTATCCGTACGACCTCCTGCTTGGCCTTGCGGTCCAGCTCGGCCAGGGGCTTGCCGCGCTTGCGCTCCAGGGCGGCCAGGATGTGGTCCAGCGAGTCGGCGAGCTGGGGCAGACGTACGGCGACGACGTCGGCGCCCTCCCAGGAGAGCACGACATCGTCGGGTCCTGCCTGACCCGGCGGGAGCATCTCGCCACCCATGGCGTCGACCAGCGGCTTGACGGCCGTGACGAAGGGGTCGTCCCCGATGCCGGTCACTCGCCCTCCTCCCCGATCACGTTGACCTGGAGCGAGACGCGGGTGGCGCCGGCCTCCAGGGCCTGGCGCAGCAGCGCGTCGACCGCGGTGAGTACCGAGTCCGCGCCGCCCTCCGCGGTGTTGCCGAACGGGCCGACGTCCACGGCGTCCAGTTCGGCCGCCTCGATGACCTCGCGGGCGACCAGCGCGTGCCGCGGTGCCTCGTCGAGATCGAAGGGCTCGGTCGTGAACTCCACTCTCAATCGCACTGTACCCCCATGGCATCGACTCCGACCTGGTCGTTCCCCGGCCCACGTGACGCGGGGACTGTCGGGCGCGCAAGCGACCCTAGCCGACCCGCACGCCACCCGTGAGGAACACCCGATCGAACGGCGGCGGTGCCACCCGGGCGAATCCACCCGGAGCCTCCCGCACCCCGGGGGCTTTTCCGGGCAACCCCTCTTGACAAGGTTCCCCGACGCGGGCAGCCTTTCCATCAAGCAGAAACTAACTTCCGCAATACGGAACTACTCGACACGGAAGGGAGCGCCGACCCACATGCCCGGTTTCTCGATGGATGCAGCCGCTGAGCAGCGCTTCAACGTCAACCTGTCGATCCTCTTCACGGAGCTCCCGCTTCTGGAGCGCCCCGCGGCCGCCGCCGCGGCGGGCTTCACCGCGGTCGAGCTGTGGTGGCCCTGGGTCGACTCCCCCACCCCCGAGCGCGCCGAGCTCGACGCCCTGAAGAAGGCGATCGAGGACGCGGGCGTACAGCTCACGGGCCTGAACTTCTACGCCGGGCAGCTGCCGGGTCCGGACCGGGGCGCGCTGTCGATCCCCGGCGAGGAGTCCGAGCGGTTCCGCGCGAACATCGACGTGGCCGCGGACTTCGCACAGTCGCTGGGCTGCGGGGCGCTCAACGCGCTGTACGGCAACCGCGTCGAGGGCGTGGACCCGGCCGTGCAGGACGAACTCGCCCTGGAGAACCTGGTGTTGGCGGCCCGCGCGGCCGACCGCATCAGTGCGGTCCTGCTGATCGAGACCCTCAACAAGCCGGAGTCGCCGCTCTATCCGCTGGTGACCGCCCCGGCCGGGATCGCGGTCGTCGACAAGGTCAACGAGGCGACCGGGCTCGGCAACGCCAAGTTCCTGATGGACCTCTACCACCTGTCCATGAACGGCGAGGACCTGCCGTCGGTGATCGACCGGTACGCGGCGAAGACGGGCCACGTCCAGATCGCCGACAACCCGGGCCGCGGCGCCCCGGGCACCGGCTCGCTCCCCCTGGAGGAGTTGCTCGGACGGCTCCGCAAGCAGGGGTACGAGGGCTGGGTCGGCCTGGAGTACAAGCCGGGCGACCGCCCCAGTGCCGAGGCCTTCGAGTGGCTGCCCGCCGAGGCCCGCGCGGCGCGCTGAGCGCCAACTCACCGACGTACGAAAGTTTCCAGAGAGGCACCCTCATGAGCAGCACACACCCCAAGGTCGCCTGGGTCGGCCTCGGCATCATGGGCTCCCCCATGTCCGAGAACCTGATCAAGGCCGGTTACGACGTCACCGGGTTCACCCTGGAGCAGGACAAGCTGGACCGGCTGACCGCCGCCGGTGGCACCGCGGCCGGCTCGATCGCCGAGGCCGTGCGGGACGCCGACGTGGTGATCACGATGGTGCCCGCCTCCCCGCAGGTCGAGGCCATCGCGTACGGGCCGGACGGCATCCTGGAGAACGCGAGGTCCGGCGCGCTCCTGATCGACATGTCCTCCATCACCCCGCAGACCTCCGTGGACCTGGCCAAGGCCGCGCAGGACAAGGGCATACGGGTCCTGGACGCACCGGTGTCCGGCGGTGAGGCCGGGGCGGTCGAGGCCGTTCTGTCCATCATGGTCGGCGGCGAGCAGGCCGACTTCGACCAGGCCGAGCCGATCTTCGAGGCGCTGGGCAAGACGATCGTGCTGTGCGGTCCGCACGGCTCCGGCCAGACCGTGAAGGCCGCGAACCAGCTCATCGTCGCCGTGAACATCCAGGCGTGCGCCGAGGCCGTGGTCTTCCTGGAGAAGTCGGGCGTCGACCTGAAGGCGGCCCTCGACGTCCTGAACGGCGGCCTCGCCGGCTCGACCGTCCTGACGCGCAAGAAGGACAACTTCCTGAACCGCGACTTCAAGCCGGGCTTCCGTATCGACCTGCACCACAAGGACATGGGCATCGTCACGGACGCCGCCCGCAACGTCGGTGCCGCGCTGCCCGTCGGTGCCGTGGTCGCCCAGCTCGTCGCCTCGCTGCGGGCCCAGGGCGACGGCGGCCTGGACCACTCCGCGCTGCTGCGCGCGGTCGAGCGCCTCTCCGGCGCGCAGATCTGACGGTCCGGCCCCCATAGATCTCCGGGCGGCGCCGCCGCTGACACCTGTCCTGTCGCGCCCAAGCGGTGGCGCCGCCCGGAACCCATCACCCATCACTCCATCCCTCCTCCACCCCCCACCGGAGAACTTCAACAAACTGTTGACGTCCGGATCACCCCAAACCTAGGCTCCACAAAGCGGAAAACAACCTCCGAAGAATTCCGCTGCCCCTCGTACGGAAGGTCACGATGTCGAAGCGCGTGCTCACGACAGAGTCCGGCGCCCCGGTCGCCGACAACCAGAACTCCGCCTCCGCCGGCGTCGGCGGCCCGCTCCTCCTCCAGGACCAGCACCTCCTTGAGAAGCTCGCCCGGTTCAACCGCGAGCGCATCCCGGAGCGCGTGGTGCACGCCCGCGGCTCGGGCGCGTACGGCCACTTCGAGGTGACCGACGATGTCACCGGCTTCACGCACGCGGACTTCCTGAGCACGGTCGGCAGGCGCACCGAGGTCTTCCTGCGCTTCTCGACGGTGGCGGACAACCTGGGCGGCGCGGACGCGGTGCGCGACCCGCGCGGCTTCGCGGTCAAGTTCTATACGGAGCAGGGGAATTACGACCTCGTCGGGAACAACACCCCGGTGTTCTTCATCAAGGACCCGATCAAGTTCCCGGACTTCATCCACTCGCAGAAGCGGGATCCCTTCACGGGCCGTCAGGAGCCGGACAACGTCTGGGACTTCTGGGCTCACGCCCCCGAGGCCACGCACCAGATCACCTGGCTGATGGGGGACCGCGGCATCCCGGCCTCGTACCGCCACATGAACGGCTACGGCTCGCACACCTACCAGTGGACGAACGCCGAGGGCGAGGCCTTCTTCGTCAAGTACCACTTCAAGACGAACCAGGGCATCCGCTCCCTGTCCTCCGAGCAGGCCACCGAGATCGCGGGCAAGGACCCCAACTCGCACCAGACGGACCTGCTCCAGGCCATCGAGCGCGGGGTGCGCCCGTCGTGGACGCTGTACGTCCAGGTCATGCCGACGGCCGAGGCTGACGGCTACCGCTTCAACCCGTTCGACCTGACGAAGGTCTGGCCGCACGAGGACTATCCGCTCCAGCGGGTGGGCCGGCTGGTCCTGGACCGCAACCCGGACAACGTGTTCGCGGAGGTCGAGCAGGCCGCGTTCTCCCCGAACAACTTCGTTCCCGGCATCGGCCCTTCGCCGGACAAGATGCTCCAGGGCCGCCTGTTCGCGTACGCGGACGCCCACCGCTACCGGCTGGGCGTCAACCACACCCTGCTGGCGGTCAACGCCCCCAGGGCGACGGTGGCGAGCAACTACGGCCGGGACGGTCTGATGGCCGCCAACGCCCAGGGCCGCGCGGCGAGGAACTACGAGCCGAACTCGTACGGCGGCCCGACGGAGACCGGCCGCCCCCTGTCGGCGCCGCTCGCGGTGAGCGGCCACACCGGCACGTACGAGACTCCGCTCCACACCAAGGACGACCACTTCTTCCAGGCGGGCGAGCTGTACCGCCTGATGTCGGAGGAGGAGAGGTCCCGGCTGGTCGCCAACATCGCCGGCGGGCTCTCCCAGGTCTCCCGCGACGACGTGGTCGAGAAGAACCTCGCCCATTTCCACGCCGCCGACCCCGAGTACGGCAGGCGCGTGGAGGAGGCGGTCCTCGCCCTGCGCGAGGACTGACCCTCTCAACTCCCAAGCTGCGCCCCGGGTCTGACGGGAGGTCGGACCCCAGGCGCGTCGCCCGCGAAGCCCGTGGACCCGGATGAGGGGTTGTCGACGGGCGGACCGGGCCGGCCGAGGACCGCGGCGGTACGTGAGCCAGTGCGGTGGTGAAGGACCCGGAGCCCCCTTCTCGACCAGAGGGAAGGACGGCCCCGGCCCGTCACGACCGCCGCGGTCCTCGGACGACACCTTGATCGACACGCTTGATCCAGACGGCGAAGAGCGCCGGGTACGGACGGTCCCGTACCCGGCGCTCTTCGCCGTCCGCGCATGCCCGGCCCCTTCGGGGTGCGGATTCCCCGGCCGCGCAGCAGCCTGGATACATGGACCTTCCCCGCATCGTCGTGCACCCTCCGGCGCTGGACGGCTCGCGCCGGGTCACCGCGGGCAGCGAGACCCTCGGCATCGCCTACCACCTCGACGACGTCGTCGAGATCCTGCGCCTCGCCGACCTGGACGTGATCGAGGTGGAGGAGAGCGACATCATCGACTGGCAGGGCGGCGGCCCCGACGACTGGCCGGGCCTGTCGGAGCACCACGCGGCCGAGTGACGTCGTACGTACGTCCGTGTGCGTACATGGGCTACGGAACCCTCAAATCAACCTCTGAATATGCCTCCGGGGGCTTCAACTCACTGTGCTTCAGGGCACATTCTCAGCACATGGGGCCCGCCGGCACGGGGGCGGCGGGCCCCATACGGGGAACAGCGGGCTTGGCCTGAGACGGAGGTGAGACGTATGAGCATGTTGATTGCAACGCCTGGGCGAGAGAACTTCGCGTTGTCGCCGCTCCGGGGCGTCTCCCGGTCCGGCCGGTCCGGCACGGTACTTCGGGCGTCGGGGGCGTCCGGAGACGGGGGGAAGCACGGGGGCGGCGGGTCCCGTTCGGGTGGCGGCGGGGGCCGCTCGAACTGAACACGCCGAGAGGCCCCCGCCCTGGATCCTCAGGACGGGGGCCTCGGTTCTGCCTCTTGAGCCGCTCTCAGCCAGGTCTTGTCAGACCTTCTTGCCAGACCCTCTTGCCAGACCTTCTCGTCAGACCTTCAGGGTCTTGATGGACGTGGGTGCGTGGCCCGGTACGGTCGCGACTTCCTCGAACTCCACGACGTTGCTGATGTCGTTGGTCGTGGACATCGAGATGTTGGTGACGCGCTCCAGGATCGCCTCGACGACGACCGGGACCCGGAACTCGACCGCGAGCTTCTTCGCCTGTTCGAGGGCGGCGCCCAGCTCGCTCGGGTCGGTGACCCGGATCGCCTTGCAGCCGAGGCCCTCGACGACCTTGACGTGGTCGACGCCGTAGACGCCCAGCTCGGGCGAGTTGAGGTTCTCGAACTCCAGGTTGACCTGGAAGTCGATGTCGAACGCCCGCTGCGCCTGACGGATCAGGCCCAGATAGGAGTTGTTCACCAGCACATGGACGTACGGGATCCGGTGCTGGGCCCCGACGGCCAGTTCCTCGATCATGAACTGGAAGTCGTAGTCGCCGGAGAGCGCGACCACCTGCGCCTCCGGGTCGGCCTTGGCGACACCGAGCGCGGCCGGGACGGTCCAGCCGAGGGGGCCCGCCTGACCGCAGTTGATCCAGTGCCGCGGCCGGTAGACGTGCAGCATCTGGGCGCCGGCGATCTGCGAGAGGCCGATGGTGGTGACGTACCGGGTCTCGGGGCCGAAGGCCTTGTTCATCTCCTCGTAGACGCGCTGCGGCTTGATGGGGATGTCGTCGAAGTGCGTACGGCGCTGGAGGGTCGCCTTCTTGTCCTGGGCGGCCTGCGCCCAAGCGGAGCGGTCGGGCAGCCGGCCCGCGGCCTTCAACTCCCGTGCCACCTCGACGAACAGTTCGAGGGCGGCCTTCGCGTCGGAGGCGATCCCGTAGTCCGGGGCGAAGATCTTGCCGATCTGGGTGGGCTCGATGTCGACGTGCACGAACTTCCGGCCCGCCGTGTAGACGTCCAGTTTGCCGGTGTGGCGGTTGGCCCAGCGGTTGCCGATGCCGAGGACGAAGTCGGACTCCAGGAAGGTCGCGTTGCCGTAGCGGTGCGAGGTCTGCAGGCCGACCATGCCGGCGTTCAGCTCGTGGTCGTCGGGCAGGATGCCCCAGCCCATGAGGGTCGGGACGACGGGCGTGCCGGTCAACTCGGCGAACTCCACGAGGAGTTCGGAGGCGTCGGCGTTGATGACGCCGCCGCCCGCGACGATCAGCGGGCGCTCCGACTCGTTCAGGAGCGTGATCGCCTTCTCGACCTGGGCGCGGGTCGCGGACGGCTTGTAGACCGGCAGCGGCTCGTACGTGTCCGGGTCGAACTCGATCTCCGTCAGCTGGACGTCGATGGGGAGGTCGATGAGGACCGGGCCCGGGCGGGCCGAGCGCATCAGGTGGAAGGCCTGCTGGAAGACGCCCGGGACCTGCGCGGCCTCCAGCACGGTGACCGCCATCTTGGCGACCGGCTTGGCGATCGAGGCGATGTCGACGGCTTGGAAGTCCTCCTTGTGGATCACGGCGGTCGGTGCCTGGCCCGTGATGCACAGGATCGGGATGGAGTCGCCGGTCGCGGAGTACAGACCGGTGATCATGTCGGTGCCCGCGGGCCCTGACGTACCGATGCAGACGCCGATGTTGCCGGGTGCGGTGCGGGTGTAGCCCTCCGCCATGTGGGAGGCGCCCTCGACATGGCGGGCGAGGGTGTGGCTGATTCCGCCGGAGGCCTTGAGCGCCGCGTAGAAGGGGTTGATCGCCGCGCCCGGGACACCGAACGCGCTGGTGACGCCCTCACGCTTGAGGATCTCAACTGCCGCGCGGGCAGCGGTCATACGAGCCATTGCGTACTCCTGCTTCGGCCGTCGGATTCGGGCTCCCGTCGCGCCCCGCGGAGAGCTTCAAATTCCGTATTACGGAAACTAACTTCTACTATCTGGAAGCAATGTAGGTGGACGGCCAGGTGGCGTCAAGGGTCGGAGGGCGGTCGGAAGGCCGCCGGATACCAGTCGACGACCGGTCGGCGTCCGGTCGGCAGCCGGTCGGCAATCTTCGGCGGGCGGGGGGAATCACGGGACGTCGGATCGTTTCGCTGCCGGAGGAGGGGGTTCCGGAGGACGATGGAGGCGCTGTCCCCGTGTGGCGTTGTGGTGTCGCGGTGTTCTGGAGAGGGTCATGTCCGAGAGCGTGCCGGTGAGGTGTCCGGCCTGTCGGCGCGAGCATGTCTATGCGGCGCCGTCGTACCCGTGCGTGTGCGGCGCGCCTGTCGCGCCCGTCCTCGACCGGAGCACGCTCCCGGAGCCCGTCACGCACCACACCTGGGACGAGGGCTGGGTGACGATCCGCTGCGAGTCCTGCGGGCGGGCGGACCACTGGCCCCGGCCCGAGCTGGGATGCCCCTGCGGGGTGCTGTTACGGATACCGGTGACCGAGCCGGGAACGGCCGACGCCGCGGGGGCCGCAGAGGCCTCGGGCGCCGACGCGGCGCACTCCTCGGGCGCGGACACCGGCGAGAGCCCCGAGGGCGGCTCCCATGAGGGCTCGCACGAGGGTTCATTTCAAGGCTCGCACGAGGGGTCGCACGAGGGTTCATTTCAAGGCTCGCACGAGGGGTCGCGCGGGGGCCCGTACGAAGGCTCGCGCGAGCACTCCGGCCGCCCGCCCAGGAAGCCCCGGGGCGACCGGGCCGGCCGTCTCCCCGCCGCCGCCATCCCCCTCCCCCGTACCGCCCCGGTTCCCCGCCCCGCGTTCCAGCCGGTGGTCATCCGCACGGCCCGGGACGCGGTGACCGCCGCCGCGCTGTATCTGCGCTGGCTCGGGTACCGGGACATCCGGCGGGCCGACCAGCGGCCACCTTCCGGGATAGGTCTGGCGGCCCGCGGGATCGTGGCCCAGGTCGACCCGACCGTGCGACCGGCCTCCCTGCGGGACGTGGAGTGCCTGTGGCTGACGGCGATGACGGAGTCGGCGGGCTGCGTGTACTTCTCGCTGGCGGGCTACGAGGAGGACGCCCGCGTCTGCGCCGACTCCCTCGGCATCCCCCTGTTCGTACTGGATCTCACAGGCACCCCACAGCCGGTGAACAGCCTCGCCGACGACCTGATAGCCACGGGCGACTGAGTAGTCCAACTCCCCCGAACGACCACATACTTGACGTCATGCGCATCAGACCGGCGACTCCCGCTGCTCCAGGACATCGAGCGGGCCGCGGGCGAGCCCTTCCGCACCCTGGGCATGACGGAGATCGCCGACGACGAGCCGCCCGCGCTCGATCTGCTGGAGCGCTTCCGGAAGGCGGGCCACGCGTGGATCGCCGAAGCCGATGGTGAGGAATCCGAGGGTGGCGAGGCCGAGGGTGACGGTGACGCCGGCCGTCCCGTCGCGTATCTGATCGGCGAGCCCGTGGACGGCGCCTTCCACGTCGAGCAGGTCTCCGTCCACCCGGACGCCGCACACCGGGGCGTGGGCCGGGCCCTGATCGCGTACGCCGCCGACCGCGCACGCGACCAGGGCCTGACCGGTCTCACACTGACCACCTTCACGGAGGTCCCCTGGAACGCGCCCTACTACGAACGGATCGGCTTCCGCCCCCTGACCGACCCCGAACTCACCCCGGGCCTACGCAAGATCCGCGCCACGGAGGCGGAACACGGCCTGGACCGCTGGCCCCGGGTCTGCATGCACAGGACTGTGACTTGAGCGGCCCGTAAGGGGCGGGCTCACGCACCCCCCTCCCGCAACTCGACCTTCCGCACCTTCCCGGACACCGTCATCGGGAACGCCTCCATGACCCGCACCCGACTCGGCACCTTGTAGTGCGCCAACCGCCCCTCGCAGAAGGCCCGCACCTCCTCCAGCGTCGGCGGATCCCCGGCATCGCGCGGGATGACACAGGCGAGCACCTCCTCGCCGTACCGTTCGTGCGGCACACCCACCACCTGTACATCGGCGATCTTCGGGTGCGCGTACAGGAACTCCTCGATCTCGCGCGGGTAGATGTTCTCGCCACCCCGGATGATCATGTCCTTGATCCGGCCGACGATCTGTACGTAGCCGTCGTCGAGCATCACGGCCAGGTCGCCGGTGTGCATCCACCGCCCGGCGTCGACAGCCTCGGCGGTCTTCTCGGGCTCGTCCCAGTAGCCGAGCATCACGCTGTAGCCGCGGGTGCACAGCTCGCCCGCCGAGCCGCGCGGCAGGGTCGTGCCGGTCGCCGGGTCGACGACCTTGACCTCGATGTGCGGCAGGACGCGTCCGACCGTGCCGGTGCGGTGCTCCAGGTCGTCGTCGCGACGGGTCTGGAGGGACACGGGCGAGGTCTCGGTCATGCCGTAGCAGATGGAGACCTCCGCCATGTGCATCTCGGAGACCACCCGTTTCATCACCTCGACCGGGCAGGGCGAGCCCGCCATGATGCCGGTCCGCAGGGAGGACAGGTCGTACGTCGCGAAGTCGGGGAGGCCCAACTCCGCGATGAACATGGTCGGTACGCCGTAGAGGGACGTGCAGCGCTCGTCCTGGACCGCTCGCAGTGTCGCCGTCGGGTCGAAGGACGGGGCCGGGATCACGATGCACGCGCCGTGCGAGGTCGCGGCGAGGTTACCCATGACCATGCCGAAGCAGTGGTAGAAGGGCACGGGTACGCAGATCCGGTCCTGCTCGGTGTAGGCGATCAACTCCCCCACGAAATAGCCGTTGTTGAGGATGTTGTGGTGGGAGAGGGTCGCGCCCTTGGGGAACCCGGTGGTGCCCGAGGTGTACTGGACGTTGATCGGGTCGTCGCAGGACAGCTCGCTCCGGCGCGTCCGGAACTCCTCGTCCAGGTCGGTCGCACCCCGCGCGACCAGCGTGTCCCAGCTCGGGTCGCCGATATAGACGGTCTCCCTCAACTGCGGGCATTTACCCCGCACTTGCTCGACCATGGCCCGGTAGTCGCTCGTCTTGTGGCTCAGCGAGGCGAACAGCACCGAGATGCCCGCCTGTTTGAGGACGTACTCGACCTCGTGGGTGCGGTAGGCCGGGTTGATGTTCACCATGACCGCGCCGATGCGGGCGGTGGCGTACTGGACGAGCACCCACTCCGGGCAGTTGACCGCCCAGATGCCCACCCGTTCGCCCTTGGCGACCCCGCCGGCGAGCAGCGCGCGGGCCAACTCGTCGACATCCGCGGCGAATTGGTCGTACGTCCAGCGCCGCCCGGACGGTACGTCGACGAGCGCCTCGCGGTCCGGCCAGGCCGCGACGGCCCGGTCCAGGTTGGCGCCGATGGTGTCGCCGAGCAGTGAAGTCCCGCTCACCCCATGCGCGTACGACAGTTCGCCCGTCTCGCCCAGCTCACTCACCTCAGCCACCTCACTCACCGGAAGTCCTCCTCGCGGTACTCGGCGTCCGAGCCCGCGGCCGTCGCCTCGCGCAGTTCGATGCGGCGGATCTTGCCGGACACCGTCTTGGGCAGGTCGCCGAACTCCAGGCGGCGAATGCGCTTGTACGGGGCGAGGGCCGTACGCGAGTGCTCGAAGAGGACCTTCGCGGTGTCGGGCCCCGGCTCCCATCCCTCCGCCAGGACGACGTACGCCTTCGGAACGGCGAGCCGCAGCTCGTCCGGCGCGGGTACGACGGCCGCCTCGGCGACGGCCTCGTGCTCCAGGAGCACGCTCTCCAGCTCGAAGGGACTGATCTTGTAATCACTGGCCTTAAAAACGTCGTCGCTCCGCCCCACGTACGTGATGTAGCCCTCGGCGTCGCGCGAGCCGATGTCGCCGGTGCGGTAGTAGCCGTCGGCCATCGCCTCGGCCGTACGGTCGGGGTCGCCGTGGTAGCCGGTCATCAGGCCCACCGGTCGCGCGGACAGGTCGAGCGCGATCTCGCCCTCCGTGGCGCCGGGTGCGCCCGTGACCGGGTCGAGGAGTTCGACCTTGAAGCCTGGGCTCGGCCGTCCCATGGAGCCCGTCTTCAGCGGCTGGCCTGGGCTGTTGGACACCTGCACGGCCGTCTCGGTCTGTCCGAAGCCGTCGCGGATCGTGACGCCCCAGGCGCGCCGCACCTGCTCGATGACCTCGGGGTTCAGTGGCTCGCCCGCGGCGACGGCCTCGCGCGGGGGCGTGCGCAGCTGGGTCAGGTCGGCCTGGATGAGCATGCGCCAGACGGTGGGCGGGGCGCAGAACGTCGTCACTCCGGCGCGGTCCATCTCGGCCATCAGACGGGGCGCGTCGAAGCGCGTGTAGTTGTGCAGGAAGACGGTCGCCTCGGCGTTCCAGGGCGCGAAGAGGTTCGACCAGGCGTGCTTGGCCCAGCCGGGTGAGGAGATGTTCAGGTGCACGTCACCGGGCTTGAGGCCGATCCAGTACATGGTCGCCAGGTGGCCGATCGGGTACGACGTGTGGGTGTGCTCGACGAGCTTGGGGCGGGCGGTGGTGCCCGAGGTGAAGTAGAGCATCAGCGGGTCGTCGGCCCGGGTCGGGCCGTCGGGCAGGAAGACGTCCGAGGCACGGTCGTAGACGTCCTCGTACGACTGCCAGCCCGGGTGTTCGCCGCCGACCACGACGCGGGTGTAGTCGCCGGGCACCTCGTCGAACTTGCCGGTGTCCTCGGCGCGCACGATCACGTGCCGGACCCGGCCCCGTTCGACGCGGTCGCGCAGGTCGGCGGGGCCGAGCAGCGGGGTGGCCGGGATGACCACGGCGCGCAGTTTCATCGCGGCGAGCGCCGTCACCCACAGCTCGGCCTGGTTGCCGAGCATGACGAGGATGCGGTCCCCGGCGCGTACGCCCAGCTCGCGCAGCCAGCCCGCGACCTCGTCGGAGCGTACGGACAGCTCGCCGAAGGACAGCTTGGTCTCGCGGCCGTCCTCCTCGACGATGTGCAACGCGGTCCTGGCGTTGCCGTGGGCGATGGGGTCGAACCAGTCGAGGGCCCAGTTGAAGTGCTCGGGGCGGGGCCAGACGAATCCCTCGTAGGCCGTGGCGTAGTCCTCGCGGTGCTCCAGCAGGAAGTCCCGCGCGCTGCGGAAGTGCTCCGTCGGCGTCGTCGGCGGCGTAGTCATCTGTCCTCCTCGGACCCGGACCATTGCCGGGCGGCTCCCTCACATCGTGTAATCCGTGATGCGGGTCTCACCACCCCCGAACGGGGGGTGCGCCGCGGCGAAGGGACGAGCACGTGGCAACTGGCGCTACCGAAGCGGTGGAGCTGCGCGGCGCGCTGATGCGGCTGCGGCGGACGACGGGGCTGCCCGTGGCCTTCGGCGGCCTGGTCGAGCCGGGCCGCCATCAGGTGCGGATCAGCGAGCTCAGCGGTACGGCGACGGCGGCGCTCAGCGCGCTCGCGGTGTCGTCGGGCAACGGTCTCGGCGGCAAGGCGGTCGCCCTCGCCCGGCCGTGCGCCGTCATGGACTACCCGTCCTCCCGGCAGATCAGCCACGAGTACGACGCCGCGGTCGCCGCGGAGGGGCTGCGGGCCATCCTCGCGGTGCCGGTCGTCGTACGCCGCCGGGTGCGCGGTGTCCTGTACGGGGCCCTGCGCACGGCCCAGCCCCTCGGCGACCGCACGCTGACCGCGGCCGTGGAGGCGGCGCGTGACGTGGAGCAGTCATTGGTCGTACGGGACGAGGCGCATGGCCTGCTGGCGGCGGCGCGTGAGCCGGAGGGGACGCCGGACGTCACCGAGGGCGCGGCTTGGGAGCGGGTCCGGGAGGCGCACGGGGCGCTGCGCGCGCTGGCGCCGCGCGTCGTGGACCCGGCGCTGCGGGCGGAGCTCCTGGCCGTCTGCGCCACGCTGGCCCCCTCGCCCGGCCCGGTGCCGGCGGCCCGGCGGGTCCGGCTCACCCCGCGTGAGCTGGACGTTCTTGCCTGTGTGTCGGTCGGTACGACCAACGCGAGCGCCGGGGACCGGCTCGGGCTGCGTCCGGAGACGGTGAAGGCCTATCTGCGCTCGGCGATGCGCAAACTGGGCGCGCACACGCGGCTGGAGGCGGTGGTGGCGGCACGGCGGGCGGGGCTGCTGCCCTGAGATCCGCCCTTGCCTGCCGCCCCGAAGGTCCATACCTCCCCCGGCGCTCTATACATGCACGGGCACGCTGAAATCCCGTATACCGGATCTCTGTTATTTCCCTCACGGCGCAACCCTCCGAAATTCAAGGGCTCTTTGCTTAATATTGAGCCGAACACGACTGAGGGGAGCGGTGCGCGTGCGACGGGATTTCGAGGAGCCTGTCAGACCCCGTTCCGAGCAGGTCGTCGGGCGGGACGAGGTGCTCAGGCGAGCCCGTGAGCAGCTCTCCCGAGGGGGCAGCCTTCTCTTGCACGGTCCGCCCGGAATAGGAAAGTCGACCGTCCTGCGGGCAATGGCTGCGGAATATGCCGAATCCGCCCGGACTGTGTTGCGTTGTTCCGCGACCGAGTCCGAATCCCATCTCCCGTTCCTCGCTCTGGTCGATCTGCTCGGCCTGGTCGCCGACGAGGTCGCCGACGCGCTGCCCGCCCCGCAGCAGGCCGCGCTCGAAGCGGCGCTCACCGGCCGCGCCGAATCGTCCCTGCACCAGGACGGACTCGCGCTGCGGCTCGCGGTGCTGTCGGTGCTGCGCGCGCTGGCGGCCAAAGGTCCCGTCCTCCTCGTCGCCGACGACCTGCAGTGGCTGGACGCGCCCAGCGCCGAGCTGCTCGGTTTCGCGGCCCGCCGCCTCGGTGGGATGCCGGTGCGGATGCTCGGCGCGGTGCGTACCGGCACCGAACCGAAGGAGCAAGAACACGACCCGTATCTACGCGCGTATCCGCCGGACGCGCTGGCCCTGCGGCTGACCCCGCTGTCCCGGCCGCACGTGTCCGAGCTGCTGGTCACCCGCGGTTACACCGGTCTGGGCCGCTCGACTCTGCGGGACATCCACCACACCAGCGGCGGCAACCCGCTGTTCGCGCTGGAGCTCGCCCGCGCCCTGGCCGAGAGCCCGACACCGCCCCGCCCCGGCGAGCCACTGCCGGTGCCGACCTCGCTGCGTGCCCTCGTCCTCAGCCGCCTGGAGCTGCTGTCCGCCGAGGCCCGGCAGACCCTGCTGGTCGCGAGCGCGGGAGCGCGTCCCACGCAGACCCTGCTGGGGTCCGCGGGCCGTACGAACGCGGAGGCGGAGATCGCGCTCGCGGCCTCGCTCGGTCTGGTGGCGGCCCCGGGCCCCGAAGGCCAGGGCCCGGACGGGCAGGAGGGCGCGGTCCGTTTCGCGCACCCGCTCGTCTCGGCCGCGCTCTACGCACAGGCGACGCCCCAGGAGCGGCGGGCCGCCCACGCCGCGCTGTCCACGGTGGCCTCCGACCCGATCGAGCGGGCCCGCCATCTAGCGCTGGCCACCACCGGCACCGACGAGCGGGTCGCCGCGCGGCTCTCCGAGGCGGCGGCGCTGGCCCGGGACCGTGGCGCGCCCTCGGTCGCGGCCCAGCTCGGGCTGCTCGCCGCCCGGCACACCCCGCCGGACGGCGGGCCCGGCGCGGACGAGCGACGGTTGCGGTCCGCCGAGGACGCGCTGACCTCGGGCGAGATCGACCTCGCCCGCGAGGTGGCCCGGGACGTCCTGGACCGGGCGACCGACCCGGCGGTCCGGGTACGGGCCTGGATGGTGGTGATCGACTCGGCGGGGCAGGCGATGGCCGACGTCGAGGCCGTGTTCCCGCAGGCCCTCGCGGACGCGGGCGAGGACCCGCGGCTGCTCGCCCTGGTCCGCTACCAACTGGCCTGGCGGGCGCTGCTCGTGGAGGGCGAGATGGGCAAGGGACGCGAGGAGGCCGCACACGCGGCCCGGCTCGCCGCCGTCGCCGGCGACCGGAGCACCGAGCTGATGGCCCTGTCCTTCCAGGCCCAGATGGAGACCCTGATGGGTCACCCCGCGGCCCCGGCGACCCTGGAGAAGGCCCTCGCGGAACCGCAGGACCTGCGGGTGGCGTGCGACCACAACGGCGCGGGGGCCACCCGGTTCCGCTGGCAGATCATGAGCGACCAGCTCACCGACGCCCGTACGACGATCACCCGGCTCCTCGGCGAGGTGCGGCGGCGCGGCATGGTCGAGAGCGAGGTGCACTTCCTGCGCGGGCTCGCCGAGACCGAGCTGCGCTCCGGGCACTGCGCCCGCGCCCTGGACCTCGCCCACGAGAGCCTGCGGCTGGCCCGGGACACCGGTATCGGCGAGGCCGCGGGCAACATGTTCACCTCGCTCGCCGAGGCCGCGGGCGGGGACGTGCACCGGGCGCTCGTCCTGGCCGGCGACGCGGTGCGCCGCGCCGAGGACGACGGCGACCTGATCTACCTCTCCCGTGCGTTGGGCGCGCTCGGACATGCCCAGCTCGTCGCCGGTGACGCCGCCGGGACGGTCCAATCCCTGCGCAGGGCACGGGAGTTGGAGCAGGGCCTCGGCATCTCCGACCCCGCGCGGGGCCGCTGGCACGGCGACCTCGCCGAGGCGCTCGTCCTGGTCGGCGAACCGGCGGAGGCGCAGGAGGTCATCACCGCCACACGCGAACACGCGGTACGGCTCCGGCGGGCGAGCGTCCTCGCCGTACTGGACCGCGCCGAGGCCCTGGTGAAGGCCGCGGCCGGTCAGTACGAGGCAGCCGCCCAGCAGTTGACCTCGGCACAGGACCGGCTGGCCCAGCTCGGCTACGGACTGGAGGAGGCCCGCGCCGCCCTCGCGCTGGCCCGGCTGCGGGCGGAGCAGTCGGGGCGGGGTTCCTACGACGAGGCGGCCCGGCTGTTCCGCCGCTGCAAGGCGCTGCCCTGGCTACGGCAGTTGGAGACGGCCTCCACGACCGCCCCCACTCCCGCCGACCCCTCCACGATGGCCCCCGAGTCCCTCCTGCCACACCTCGACCGACTGGCCTCCACGGAACGCCAGGTCGCGGGACTCGTCCTGGAGGGCGCCACGAATCGCGAGATCGCCGCGCGTCTCTTCATCAGCGTGAAGACGGTCGAGGCGACCCTCACCCGGGTGTACCGGAAGTTGGGGATCCGGTCACGGGTCGACATCGTGCGGTTGGCTGCGGGGCAGCGGCGGGGGGAGTGAACTCGCTGTTCTTGGGCGGGGGTTGGGTCGGCCGTCGAGGTTGAGGCCGGTGGGCTGAGCCGGGCGTGGGTGTTGCCGGGGCGTGGTGGCCGCCAGGGGCAGGGTGCTACTGGGACGCGGTGCCCGCGGGGTGCGGGTGGCCTCTGGTCAACGGTGCCCGCCGGGCGACAGACGCCGCCCGCAGGTACTTGCCCGGGCGGCGACCGTCGCCGGACGGCTGAAGTCGGCAGATGCCCGCTGGGCGGCGGAAGCCGGGAGATGCTCGCCGGTGAACGGAAGCCCGGTGATGCTCGCCGGGCCCCAGGGCCCCAGGGCGCCGGACGCCGTGGCGGCTGGCGGCTCGCGGCTCGCGGCTCGCGGCTCGCGGGGCATCGTCGCGCTTCGGTGGCACAGCCGCGCCCCGCCAACTGCCCCTGTCCCGCGGCCCGGAGGGGCAGGTAGGGGCACGACCGAGGGTTTTCCCTCGTCAACTCCCGCAGGGAGTTCCCTCATTGGGGAGAGAGCCGGTCCGCTTCTAGCGTGGGACCCGCCCCGCAGGCTGTCGCTCCACCCCCACAGTGCACCCCCCACCGGCACTCCTGAGGAGAACCATGTTCGGGCTCACCCTTGCCAAGAAGGCCGCCGCCGTCACCGCGGCGGTCGCCGCCGCCGCGACGACCTGTCTGCTCGGCGCGACCACAGCGAGCGCCGCTCCCCAGCCCATCGTCGGCGGCTCGACGACCACGGCGGCCGCGTACCCGTACGTCATGCAGATCACGGACTCCTCGCAGAACCAGTTCTGCGGCGGCACCCTGGTGTCGGCGACCAAGGTCGTCACCGCCGCCCACTGCATGGTCGGTGAGACCACGAGCAGCGTCAGAGTCGTCGGCGGCCGTACCTACCGCAACGGCACCAACGGCACGGTCAGCCGGGTCAGCAAGATATGGATCAACCCGAGCTACGTGGACGCCGAGCAGGGTGACGACGTCGCCGTCCTGACCCTGTCGACCTCCATGCCGTACACCCCCATCAGCTACGTCTCCTCCTCCGAGACCAGCGTGTACGCGGCCGGCACCACCGCCCGCATCCTCGGCTGGGGCACCACCAGCTCGGGCGGCTCCTCCTCCAACCAGCTGCGCACCGCCACGGTCCCGACCGTCTCGAACGCCACCTGCTCCACGGCGTACGGCTCGTCCTACATCTCCTCCGACATGGTCTGCGCCGGCTACACCTCCGGCGGCGTGGACACCTGCCAGGGCGACAGCGGCGGCCCGCTCATCATCGGCGGCAAGCTCGCCGGCATCACCTCGTGGGGCTACGGCTGCGCGGACGCCGAGTACCCGGGCGTCTACACCCGCCTGACCACCTTCTCCAGCCTGGTGACGACGCAGGTCAACTCCTAGCACTGACGTAGTGCCGTCCCGATGACTTCCTGAGCATGACTCAGGTTGAGCCAGGGGGCGTTGCGGGCCTCCACGAGCGGCCCGCAACGCCCCCTATCCATGTGCCGGGACCGGTCCGGGGTGCGTTTGCGCCCGGACCGGTCCGGGTGCGTTGTCGGTGGCGCCTGTTTCAATGGATTCAGGTGCGGGTCATGGGTGCTGGGCAATGCGTGAGGGGGGACGGGCATGGTGTCGACGGATCGGTTCCTGGCCTTCGCGGCGATGTCGCTGCTGGTGGTCATGATCCCGGGGCCGAGCGTGCTGTTCGTAATCGGCAGGGCTCTCGCCCACGGCCGGCGCACGGCGGTGGCGACGGCGCTGGGGAACGTCTTCGGTTCGTATCTGCTGGTCGTGGCGGTCGCCGTGGGCGTCGGCTCGATAGTGGAGCGATCGGTGACCGTCTACATGGCGGTGAAGCTGGCGGGGGCCGCCTATCTGGTCTTCCTCGGCGTCCAGGCGTTCCGGCACCGCAAGGAGATGCGGGCGTCGGACATCACGGAGCGGGCCGACGCGCCCGCGCGAGGCGATCTGCGGACGGTCCTGGACGGCGCCCTCGTCGGCGTCACCAACCCGAAGGGCATCGTCTTCTTCGCCGCGGTACTCCCCCAGTTCGTCGACCACTCGGCCGGTCAAGTGCCCCTGCAGATGCTGGTGTTGGGTCTGATCCCGATAACCATCGGCCTGGTCACGGACACCTTGTGGGGTCTGACCGCGGCCACAGCCCGCAGCTGGTTCGCCCGCTCGGACCGCCGCCTGTCGATGATCGGCGGCGCGGGCGGCCTCACGATGGTCGGCCTCGGGGTGACGGTAGCGACAACGGGCCGAGCGGACTGACCGCCAAACGCTCCCGCCCCCGCACCGGTCTCCTCCCGGGCCGGTCCCGTCGCCGCGGTCAGCCCCGTACGACGGTCCCGAACCGGATGTCGTACGAGGACGCCGTGCTCAGCACCGACAGCATCCGCGTGGCTTCCTCGGCCACTTCCTCCCGCTGCCGCTTGCTGAGCGTACCGAAGGGCTCGATGGTGATCACGGCCTCGTCGGGGGACTCCTCAAGACGCCAAATACCCTCCAGGAAACCGTCGACGAGAAGCGTGCAGTAGGCCTGGTTGCCCTGCCAGGAACGGCCCTTGTAGTCGGCGGCGACCACCCGGGAACGGTCGGCGTGCGAGAGGAGGAGATTGTCGAACTCGGGCAGGAGCCTCGGCGGGGCCGGTGTGTCCGCGTCCGGGCGGGGCGCGTCCGGCAGGTCGAAGAGCTCGACGCCGTGCTCGTCGCGGAAGGTGACCAGTTGGGGCCGCAGCCGTTCGAAGACCTCACGCAGCCGGGTCAGCCCGGCCCAGGCCTGCATGTCCTTGACGGAGGCGGGGCCGAAGGCGGCGAGATAGCGCAGGACGGTGGCGTCGGGGGCGGGGGCGGGCTCCGTGGGCCGGCCGAGCCAGTGCTCGGCGGTGGTGAGCGCGACCTGGCCGCTGCGGCCCCACAGGCCGCGCGGGGTGACCTGGACGAGGGGCAGCCGGCAGCGGGCCGCGATGGCGAGGGCCAGCGGGTCCGCGTCGGGCCATTCGACGAGCAGTGCCTCGCGCAGCTGCTTCATGGTGCGCGGCTCGGTCTCGACGAGTTCCCGGCTGATCGCGGTGAGCCGGTCGAGGTCGACGCCGGCGAGTCCGTGGCGGAAGCCGTACAGCTCGCGCTCGCGTGCGGCCTGCACGAGCGGCCGCAGGGTGAGGCAGTCGTCGGCGGTGTGGGTGTGGATGGTGGAGCGCATGGTCACGATGCGTACGACCTCGCGCGACTCCATGGCGGCCGAGAGTTCCTCGGGCGCGAATCCCTCCAGGCGTGCGGCGAGGGCGTAGTACGGAGGCTTCACGTTCTGCGCCTGGAGGCCGACGAGGTGTTCGACGGCGTCCGTCGCGGCCATGGTGGCCCGGCGCAGGAGCAGTTGCCGGTCGAGGGTCGCGCGGTTCAGCTCACGGGCGCTCAGCACGGGGGCGGTCGAGGTCGTCTTCGTCATGCTCCGCACGCTATCGGGGCTTGCGGACAAGTTCGGTCCGCAACCCTTGCCGATCCCCTACCCCGCACACCCGCTCACGCCATTTGACCCGTATATCCTGCTCGGTGATCGCCAAGACGGACGTTCGACACGTCCGACAGATGCGACCCATCGGCATCATCAGGGAGGCTGCCGCGATGTCAGACCGCCGAGCCCGCCGCCCGGTGCCGCCCTCGGGGGGCGGCCGGAAGCCGGTGTGGCGGCGCGCCGTGCCCGAGGCGACGCCACCGCCGGCGGATCCCCCGGCGCCGCGTCCGACCCCGGCCGAGCCGGCTCCCACGGAGGAAGGCAGCGTCGTACAGGCGGCGCTCTACCGCGACGGGACGCGGGTCGCGAACCCCGCGACCCTCGCGGACACGTTCCGGGAGCTGCGCGAGCAGCCGGACGGCATGGCGTGGATCGGCCTGGCCCGTCCGACGGAGGAGGAAATCCTTTCCCTGGCCGCCGAGTTCGACCTCCACCCGCTCGCGGTCGAGGACGCGATGGAGGCCCATCAGCGGCCGAAGCTGGAGCGTTACGGCGAGACGCTCTTCGTCGTGCTGCGCGCCGCGCGGTATCTCGACGCGTCGGAGGAGGTCGACTTCGGCGAGCTGCACGTCTTCATCGGCCCCGACTTCCTGATCACGGTCCGGCACGGCGCCGCCCCCGACCTCTCGGCCGTGCGCCGCCGCATGGAGGAGACGCCGGAGCTGCTGAAGCTCGGCCCCGAGGCGGTCCTGTACGCGATCCTCGACGCCGTCGTGGACGGTTACGCCCCGGTCGTCGCCGGTGTCCAGAACGACATCGACGAGATCGAGACCGAGGTCTTCGGCGGCGACCCCTGGGTGTCCCGCCGTATCTACGAACTCTCCCGCGAGATGGTCGAGTTCCAGCGCGCCACCCGCCCCCTGGTCGGCATGCTGCACGGCCTGATGGCCGGCTTCGCCAAGTACGGCACCGACGAGGAACTCCAGCGCTACCTCCGCGACGTCGCCGACCACGTCACCCACACCAGCGAACGCGTCGACGGCTTCCGCCAGGCCCTCACCGACATCCTCACGGTGAACGCGACCCTGGTCACCCAGCAGCAGAACGCGGAGATGCGGGCCCTGGCCGAGGCGGGCTTCGAACAGAACGAGGAGATCAAGAAGATCTCGTCGTGGGCCGCCATCCTCTTCGCCCCCACCCTGGTCGGGACGATCTACGGCATGAACTTCGACGACATGCCGGAACTGGGCTGGACCTTCGGATACCCCTTCGCGATCGGCCTGATGGGCGTGGTGTGCGTGAGCCTCTACTTCATCTTCAAGCGGCGGGACTGGCTCTGAGCGATCCTGGTGAGGGGCCCGCCTGCCAGGTCCCCCGCCGGCCGGATCCGCGGCAATTGCTCCCCTGTTCGTTTCTGCGTGGCGTTCCTCTACGATCGAGGAGGTCATCAATTACCGCATGACATCTGCCCGGTGACGGAGTCGGCGTGGGGTGCGCGTCCCCGCTCCACGTCACCACTGGACGGCTTCAGGCGCAGCCACGGGTCGGCACATCCGGACGCCGACGACCGAGGTGTGGCGCGTCCCGCCGGGCGGCGAAAGGGATGCGTCGTGCCTTCGGCTACGGCGAACTACCGCACTCTGCTGCGCACTTCGGGTGCCGCGGCCTTCTTCCTTCCGGCCGCTGTCGGGCGGCTGGGCATCGCCATGACGGGGATCGGCATCGTCTGGCTGGTGCACGCCCGCACCGGGTCGTATGCCGCCGCGGGTCTCGTCACCGGCGGGTTCGCTGTCGCGGACGCGGTCGCCGGGCCCCAACTCGGGCGTCTCACGGACCGGTTCGGGCAGGCGCGGGTGCTTCCGTACGCGCTGGCCGCACATGCCGGGGCCGTGGCGCTGCTGCTCGCCGGCGCCGTTGCGGACCTCGTCGCCGGAGTGCTCGTCGGGGCGACGCTGCCCCAGCTCAGTGCCCTGTCCGCCGCTCGCTGGTCCGCCCTGCTGTCCGGCGAACGGGCTGCCGCGCTGCCCACCGCCTTCGCCCTGGAGGCCCTCGCCAACGGCGTGTCCTACCTGGCCGGCCCCGCCCTGGTGAGCGTCCTCGGCGCGGCGGGCCACCCGGGCACCGGGGTGCTGCTCGCCGCCGCGCTCGTGGTCGGCGGCGGGCTCGCCCTCGCCGCCCAACGCCGCACCATGCCGCCCCTCACCGGCCGCGCCGAACGCCGGCACGCCGGACGCGCCCTGCTGCGCTCCGCGTTCCTGCGGCAGGTCGCGCTCGGCCTCGCGCTCGGGGTGTTCTTCGGCGCGATGCAGGTGTCCGTCGCCGCGTACGCCGTCGGACGCGGTACGCCGGACGCGGCGGCGCTGCTCTATCTCGCCGCCAACTGCACCAATCTGGTGGGCGGTTGGGCCTACGGAGTCTGGTGCCACGGCGGCTCACCCCGGCGCCGCCAGGCCACGGCCGCCGCCTGCCTCACCCTCGCGAGCCTTCCGCTGACCTTCCTCGACGCGCCCCTCGCGGTCGGTGCCACCCTCGCCCTGACCGGACTCGCCGTGCCGGTCCTGCTGATCCTCACCTCCGTCCTCACAGACTCGTCGGTCCCACGCGCCGTCCTCACCCAGGCGTTCACCTGGGGCAACTCCGCGAGCGCGGCGGGATCGGCGGGTGCCGCGGCGGTCGCCGGGCGAGTGGTGGACGCGGGCGGCGCGCACGGCGGTTTCGGCGTGGCTGCGGGGGCCGCGGCGGTGATGACGGTGCTGGCGCTCGGCGGTCTGCGGGGCTCGTCAGCGGCCGTGCCGCCGAAGTCGTCCGCGACCACGGAAACCACGATCCCGCCGGGGTGAAGTTCGAGGGCGCCGCGTCTCAGTCGTCCTGCTTCCACGATCCGCTGGGTCGGCCGTTCACGCAGCGGACGCGGAGTTCGACCTTTCCCGCCGAACCCTCGAACTTCACCTCGACGTGTTCGTCGTCGGGGCCCGGGTCGGCGCTGTCGACTCCGTACCCCTGGGCAGGGGCCCACGACAGCAGCCGTACCGTCGGGCCCTCGCATACGGCGATGGCTGTCCCGCCCGGGGTGGAGAACGTCTTCCTCACCGCGGTTGCGGTTGCGGTAGGGGATGTAGTGGGAGTGGGTGTACCGGTATCAGGGGGCGCGGTCGGCGTCGCCGTGCCCTGGCCCGTGTTCTGCCCCTCGCCCTGGCCCTGACTCTGGCCGGGATCGGGAGACAGCGAGCCCTTCGCCGCGTCGAGTTGCTGCTCGGCCTGCTTCGAGCTGATCGCCTTGCCGTCCGTGGACCCGGTGATCCCGTCGCCGATGATCTCGACGGCGGCCAGGCCGGTGAGCGTGGCGGCCACGGCTGCGGCCGTCCAGCCGGCCAGGGCGAGGAACGTACGGGAAGGCATGCGTACGACTATGCACCGGCCGTCGATAAGGCGAGCACCGGGGAAACCTAAGGGACGGTTAACGGGCTCTGGCGGGCTGGACCGCTCGGCTAACGTGCCTGCTGTGGTGCATCTGCTGATAGTCGAGGACGACCCCACGATACGGACGCCGCTGATCCGTGCCCTGCGTGAGCGCGGACACGCCGTCGCCGCCGCGCACACCGCGATGAGCGGGTTGCAGACCGCGCTGGACGAGCGTCCGGATCTCGTGGTCCTCGACCTCGGCCTGCCGGATCTCGACGGCATCGAACTGCTCCGCATGCTGCGGGCGGTCAGTCCGGTACCGGTGATCATCGCGACGGCCCGGGACGACGAGGCGGAGATCGTACGAGGGCTCGACGCCGGTGCCGACGACTACGTGGTGAAGCCGTTCACCGCCGCCCAACTGGACGCCCGGGTCAGGGCGGTGCTGCGGCGCGGCAGCGCCAACTCCCAGGGGGCCCCGGCCGCCACCGTCGTCGGTGACCTGCGCATCGACCCGGGCACCCGTGAGGCGAGCCTGGCCGGAACCGTCCTCGACCTCACGCCCCGCGAGTTCGACCTGCTCCACCACCTCGCCGGTCGGGCCGGACAGGTCGTCACCAAGCGGGAACTGCTCACCGAGGTGTGGCAGGTGCCGTACGGAAGCGCCGACAAGACCGTGGACGTGCACCTGTCCTGGCTGCGCCGCAAGCTCGGCGAGAGTGCGCAGCAGCCCCGCTACCTGCACACCGTACGAGGTGTCGGTGTGCGGCTGAGCGCGCCCGCGGACCCTTCATGAGGCGCCGTCTGACCCTGCTGGTCGCGGCCACCATGTGCCTGGCGCTGCTCGCGTTCGTCGTGCCGCTGGCCCTGTTGCTGCGTACGGTCGCTCAGGACCGTGCCACCACCACCGCGGGTGCCGACGCGCAGAGCCTCGTCCCACTGGTGGGGACCGCGGACCCGGTCAGTCTGCGTACCAGCGTCGAGCACATGGCCGCCGACTCCCGGGCCCCGCTCACCGTCTTCCTCGCCGACGGGTCGGTCCTCGGCACCCGGGCGCCTCGGACCAGTGCCGTGCGGCTCGCGGCGCTGGCGGGAGTCAGCCGGACCGTGGAGCGGCCCGACGGACGCGAGATCGTGGTGGCCGTGCTCGGCCGCCCGGACGGCACCGCCGTCATCCGCGCCTTCGTGCCCGCCGCCGAACTGACCCGCGGGGTCGCGCGGGCCTGGCTGGTGCTCGCCGGCCTGGGTGTCGCGCTCCTGCTGCTCGGTCTGCTGGTCGCCGACCGGCTCAGCCGGGCCCTGGTCAGCCCCATCACCGAGCTGTCCACGGTGTCCCACCGGCTCGCGCGGGCCGACCTCACGGCCCGGGCCCGCCCGGACGGACCGCCGGAGCTGCGCGAGGTCGCCGGGGCCCTCAATCACCTCGCCGACCGGATCCAGGAACTGCTGCGCGAGGAGCGCGAGCAGGTCGCGGACCTCTCCCACCGCCTCCGCGCGCCCCTGACCTCCCTGCGGCTGGAGGCCGAATCGCTGGCCGGCCCCGACGCGGCCCGGATCGGTGCGCGCGTGGACGCGATGGAACGAGCGGTCACCGGCCTCATCAGCCAGGCCCGCCACCGCCGGGAGCCCGACGCGCACGCGGTGTGCGAGGCGACCTCCGCGGTCCGCGAGCGGGTGGCGTTCTGGACCGTACTGGCCGAGGACACCGGCCGTGCGGTCACTCTGGACATCACGGCAGACGGCACGGCGAGCGGCACAGCTGGCGGCACGGCAGACGGCACAGCGGGCGGCACTCTGCCGGTCGGCGTGCCCGCCGACGAACTCGCCGCCGCGGTGGACGCGTTGCTGGGCAACGTGTTCGCCCACACCCCCGACGGCACCGCCTTCTCCGTCACCCTGGCGCCCCGGACGGGCGGCGGAGCCGTGCTCACGGTGGCCGACGACGGGCCCGGTCTGTCTACTGACCTGGTGCAGCGTGGGGCCAGTCTCGGCGGGTCCACCGGTCTCGGCATGGACATCGCCCGCCGTGTCGCCCGGTCCAGCGGCGGGCGCATGGACCTGTCGACGGGCCCGGACGGCGGCGCCCGGGTGACGCTGGAACTGGGACCTCCCGCCTCCCCTCCGGCCCTGCCGTGACCGCTCCGGTCCCGCCGTGAGCGCCCCGGTCCTGCCGTGACCGCCTTAGCCCGCTCTTAGCACTGCCGCAGCGCGGCCCTATCCCGGCGCGCGCGAACCTCTCTCCATCACAGGGCATTCACAGGAGGTTCGCCATGAAGCGCACATCGGTCGTCCTGCTCGCTTCGGGAGCACTGGTCGCCGCGATCACCGGCACCGCTCTCGCGGGCGGCAGCGACGACACGTCACCCGCCGCCCGAAGCGCGTCCTCGACCACGGCCTCGGCCTCAGCATCGTCAGCGCCGACGTCGACGCCCGGTATACCGACCGAGTCGCCGTCCGAATCGCAGTCCGAGTCCCCGTCCAACTCGGCGACGACGGATCCGTCAGCCGACGACACGGCCGCTCCGACCTCGACCACGACCGCTCCCTCGGGCGCGGGCACGGCGGTGGGCAGCATGCGCGCCGGGCAGATCGCGCGCTCGCACGTGGGCGGCGGGACGATCACCGAGGTCGAGGCGGAAACGGAGCACGGCCGCGCGGTGTGGAGCGTGAAGATCGTCAAGAACGGCAGCCGGTACGAGGTTCACGTCGACCGGAACAGCGGTGAGGTCACGCGGTCGAGGGCCAAGGCCGACGACGACCGCCGGGACGACAGGGGAAGCGGTCGCGACGACCGCTCCGGGAACGACGACCGGGGCGGGCACCACGACGACGACGGCACGGGCGACGACCACCATCGCGGCGGTGACGACGAGGACGGCGACCGCCACGGGCGCCACCACGACTGAGGGTGCCCGGGGGCGCGCGGGACACGGGGCAGCGCTCCGGCCCGCTCGCCGCTCGTCGGCGGGGGCTGCCGCGCGGAGGGCCCTTCGGCCGGGCGGCTCCCGTCTGAGGCATTCTTCGCGCGCGTTCGTCGGACGCATTCGTCGGACGAAGGGGCAGGCGCGTACCTCGGCCCCGTAACTCGGGCTCGTCCTCCGGCAGTTCAGGTGCCCCCGTCCCGTCCGATGGTTGCGGTGGTGCGCCCGATGCCCTCTAGGCCAACGCCACCAACGCCACAGCCGCCTGGTCGGGGACCGTGACATCGAGGCCGGTCAGTTTCTGGAAGCGTCCGAGGCGGTTGAGCACGGTGTTGCGGTGGCAGTACAGCCGCTCGGCGCTCGCCGACAGGCTGCCCGTCGCCAGGTAGGCGCGGACCGTCTCCACGATCACCTCCCGTTCCGGCTCGGGCACCGTGCCGAGGCCGGCCAGCAGCGCGTCCGAGAAACCGTGGCGTTCGTCGAGCTGGCTCTTTGTCACGCGGGTCCATGCCTGTGCCAGGGTGACCAGCTCGTTCTCGTCGGGCCGTAGGGTCCGGCAGACCTCGAAGGCCGTCGCCGCGGCCCCCGGCACGGCACCGAGCCCCGCGACGTCCGGCACCAGGCCACCGGCCATCCCCTGCAGCTGCCGCAGCTGCGGGTCGGGCTGTCCACCCGGCCGGGAGGCGGGCCACATGACGACCACGCGTCCGGGCTGGTTCAGAACGAAGAGCTGCTCTCCGAGCGTGCTGAGCTGCGCGGCGGCGCGGTGGGCCTGATGGGAGGCCGCCGCGTCGGCGACGACCACGCTGAAGGCGGCATCGGCGTCGACGCCCAGGGCGCGGGCGATGTTCTGCACGTTCCGGGGCGAGCGGCCGGCCGGGCCGAGGAGCTCCGCGAGGTAGGTGAGCTGCTCGTCCCGCGTGGCGGCGGCCATCAGGGCCCGCTCTTCCAGGTAGCTCTGCTGGACGGCACGGGCGTAGTCGTCGACCACCGACCACAGGTTCTCGACGTGCAGGGCCAGTACGGCCATGTCGCTGTCCCGGGCCCGGGACAGCATCGCCGACCAGATCACCCCGAAGTCGAGCTGCACCGCGGCGACGAGATCCTCCCCGGGCACCCCCTGGCGTGCCCTGAGCCGTCCCAGCTCGCCGGGGAGCGAGCTCAGCTGGGTGGTCGTGGAGTCGGTCGCGACCGCGCTGAGGATCAGCGCCAGCGAGCTGTGCGCCGACTCCTGCAGCTGCTCCTCGCTCACCGGGCCCGCCCGGTACCCGGCGATGTCGTCCACCCTTTCCAGAAAGGTCGCCACCAGGGCGTCGACCTCATCGGTCATGGCGGAGACGAGCTCTCGCCAGCGCGGCAGGGACTCCCGCCTGCGATCGGCCAGATCCTTCATAGGAAGCTCCCACGGCAATGCCCCCAGGTTGTGCATGTGCACAACCATCTTGTTGATATCAGAGGCAGTCTGCGATGTTCGGGGGGGTCCGGTCTCGGGTCGAATGGATGTCTCCCCGACGTTCGGCCCGCCTTCCCCCGGAGTTCACCGTGAGCGACTCAGCAATAGCCGCCGTTTCCGCCTCCGAGCCGACAGATATCACGGCCACCGACCGCGCCGTCGCGCGTCGCGTGGCCGTTGCCGCGCTCGTCGGCACCGCCATGGAGTGGTACGACTTCTTCCTGTTCACGACGGCCGCGGCGGTCGTGTTCAACGTGCAGTACTTCGTCTCCGACAACGCCCTCACCGCGACCATGGCGTCGTTCGCCACCCTCGCCGTCGGTTTCGTGGCCCGCCCGCTGGGCGCCCTGCTCTTCGGCTGGCTCGGTGACCGGGTCGGCCGCAAGACGGTGCTGATGACGACGATCATCGGCATCGGGGTGGCCACGGTGCTCATCGGCCTGCTGCCGACGTACGCCTCCATCGGCATCGCCGCCCCCGTCATCCTCGCCGTCCTGCGCGTGCTGCAAGGACTCTGCGTCGGCGGCGAGTGGGGCGGGGCGGTCACCATCGCCGCGGAGAACGCCCCCGCCTCCTCCCGTGCCGTCTACGCCAGCGTCCCCCAGCTCGGCTCGCCCGTCGGCACGATCCTCTCCTCGGGCGCGTTCTTCCTCTGCTCGGTGCTGCTCACGAAGGACAACTTCGACGCGTGGGGATGGCGCGTCCCCTTCCTGCTGGCCCTGCCCATGCTCGCCATCTCGGTCCTGATCCGCAGGCAGCTGGAGGAGTCCCCCGTCTTCACGGCCCTCCAGAAGGAGGCCACGGTCGCCGAGGCTCCCCTGCGGCAGGTCTTCCGCCGTGACTGGCGGCAGCTGCTCATCGGCGCCGCGGTGATGTTCGTCGGAGCCGGCGGCTTCTACCTCGTCACCACCTTCGTCATCAGTTACGGCCAACGGGTTCTGGGCCTGAGCTCCTCGCTGCTCCTGCTCGCCACCGTCATCGCGGCCGTCGTCGAGATCCCGGTCATCGTCTCGGGCGGGCGCCTCGGACAGCGCTACGGATCCAGCCGCGTCGTGATCGGCGGGGCGCTGGCCACCATCGCCCTGGCCTTCCCCGTCTTCTGGGCGATCGGGACGGCGAACCCGGTCATCGTCGTCGTAGCCATGACCGTAGGCGTCGCCGCCGTCTCCTACCCCTACGCCGTCGCCGGAGCGGTCCTCACCAGCCTCTTCCCTGCTCAGGTGCGCTACAGCGGCGTCGCGATATCCGCCAACTTCGCCGGCCTCCTCAGCGGCTGCGTCCCGCTGATCGCGACGGCCATCCTGACCGAGACCGGCGACACCCTGTGGCCCAGCGCGGTCATCCTCACGCTGATCGGACTGATCGCTCTCGCCGGTGGCCTGCTGGCGCCCCGGTACAGCGTCACCGAGGCCGGCCTCAAGCACTGAGGCGCACCGAGGTGCGCCATCCGCCCAACCCACCGCCCAACAGGAGTCAGGCATGACCATGAGCAACTCCCGTACGTCTTCGGACAAGCACGCGTACGACACTGCCTTTCTGGAGGACTTCGCGACCCTCTCGGCGTTCGGGGCGACGCCCGGCGGAGGCGTCGAGCGGCAGGCCGCCACCGCCGCCGACGGCGAGCAGCGTGCCTGGCTGCACCAGTGGCTCACCGACCGGGGTTTCGAGGTCCACTACGACGGGGTGGGCAACCAGTTCGGCCTCTTCACCTTCACCCCTGGCGCGCCGTACGTCCTCAGCGGATCGCACCTGGACAGCCAGCCGCTGGGCGGCCGTTACGACGGGGCGTACGGCGTCCTCGCCTCGGCCCATGCCGCGCACCGGGCCGTCCAGCGGTGGAACGCCTCGGACGAGACACCGCGCCACAACGTGGCCGTCGTCAACTGGTTCAACGAGGAAGGCTCGCGCTTCAAGCCGAGCATGATGGGCAGCGCCGTGTTCACGGGGAAGCTGCCCGCTGAGACGGCCCTCACGACCACCGATCCCACGGGCATCACCGTCGAGGCAGCCCTCCGCGAGATCGGCACCATCGGCGACCACCCCGGGCCGGACGTGGCCTCGTACGCCGAGATCCACATCGAGCAGGGCCGTGACCTGGAGAACTCGGGGACCACGATCGGGCTGGTGGGCTCGACCTGGGCGGCCCGCAAGTACCAGGTGGTGGTCCGCGGTGAGCAGTCCCACACCGGCTCCACGATCATGGCGGACCGTCGTGACGCCCTCTTCGGCGCCTCGCTGCTGGTCGTGGCCGTGCGGGAGCTGGCCGAGCAGAGCACGGACACACCGCTGCACACCTCGGTGAGCGAGATGACCGTCCTGCCCAACTCTCCTGTGGTGGTGGCGCGCGAGGTACGTATGCACGTGGACCTGCGCTCCCCCGACGAGGCTCTTCTCGACGCGGCGGCCAAGAAGCTGGCCGAGTCGATCCCCGGCATCGAGGACCGCGCCTCGGTCACCATCGAGCAGGTCCAGACGCACGGATGGGCCGTGGCGCCGTTCCCGGCGGCCGGGGTCGAACTCGCCGCCCAGGCGGCCGACGACCTGGGGCTGAGCCACCGGACCGTCATGACCATCGCGGGCCACGACTCCGTGAACATGAAGGACATCGCCCCCTCGATCATGCTCTTCGTGCCCAGTGTCGAGGGCGTCTCCCACAACGAGGGCGAGTTCACACAGGACCGGGAGACCTGCGCCGGCACCGATCTGCTGGCCGAGGTTCTCCACCGGCTGATGTCGGGCGCGCTGGACAGTTCGCGATGACGCGGCGGCCGGCCGGTGCTCGGCCGGCCTGCGCTGTCGTGGTCCGTAGTACGACCCTGCCCGCGGATCAAGGGGACCCCTGGGAGGTCAAGGTCACAGCGGGTCCCTCTGCTGCTCACCTGTGGATCTGACCTAGCATCCGAGCATGACGGTCCTGCCTGACGACGGGCTCTCGCTGGCCGCCGAGTTCCCTGACGCGACCCATGAGCAGTGGCAACGCCTCGTGGCGGGCGTACTGCGCAAGTCGGGCAAGGAAGTCTCGGACGACGCAGCTGAGGACGCCCTGTCCACCACGCTCGAGGACGGGCTGCGCGCCCGGCCCCTCTACAGCGCACTCGACTCCGCGCCGGATCCCGGCCTGCCCGGTTTCGCCCCCTTCGTGAGAGGTGGCCGCGCCGAGGGCAACACCCTCGGCGGCTGGGACGTACGGCAGCGGCACACGGCCGCCGACAACGGCGCGGTCCTCGCCGACCTGGAGAACGGGGTCGCCTCGCTGTGGCTGGCCGTCGGCGCGGGCGGCTTCCCCGTGTCGTCGCTGGGCCCGGTCCTCGACGGCGTCTACCTCGACCTGGCACCGGTTGTCCTTGAAGCGGGGCGTGAAGTCGAGCCCGCCGCAAGGGAGTTGCTGCGGATCTACGAGGAGCGGGGTGTCGCACGCGACGCCGCCCGTGGCAACCTCGGCGCCGATCCGCTGGGCCATGAGGCCCGTACGGGGGACGACGGGTTCGACTTCACGCCCGTCGCCGCTCTCGCGCGGCTGTGCGCCGAGGAGTACCCGGGGCTGCGGGCGCTGACGGTCGACGCGCTGCCGTACCACGAGGCCGGCGGGTCCGCCGCGCAGGAGCTGGGCTCCTCGCTGGCGACCGGGGTCGCCTATCTGAGGGAGCTGACCGGGGCGGGGCTGAGCGTCGAACAGGCCGCCGCCCAGCTGGAGTTCAGGTACGCGGCCACCGCGGACCAGTTCCTGACCATCGCCAAGCTGCGCGCGGCGCGCAGGCTCTGGGCCCGGGTCGCCGAGGTCTGCGGGGCGCCGGGCGGGCAGGTGCAGCACGCGGTGACCTCGCCGGTGATGATGAGCCGCCGGGACCCGTGGGTGAACATGCTGCGCGCCACGGTCGCGACGCTGGCCGCCGGAGTGGGCGGCGCCGAGTCCGTCACCGTGCTGCCCTTCGACCACGCCATCGGCCTGCCGGACGCGTTCGCGCGCCGGATCGCCCGCAACACCTCGACGATCCTGGTCGAGGAGTCGCATCTCGCCCGGGTCATCGACCCGGCGGGCGGCTCCTGGTACGTGGAGCGGCTCACCGACGAACTCGCCCACGCGGGCTGGGAGTTCTTCCAGCGGATCGAGCAGGAGGGCGGCCAGGCGGCGGCCCTGCGGTCGGGTCGGGTCGGCGAGGAGCTGGCCGCCACCTGGGCGGCCCGCAGCGCGAAGCTGGCCAAGCGGCGCGAACCCGTCACCGGGGTCAGCGAGTTCCCGAACCTCGCCGAGCGGTCGGTGGCACGCGAGCCCGCACCCGAGCCGCCGTCCGGCGGACTCCCCCGGGTGCGCCGCGACGAGGCGTACGAGGCCCTGCGCGCCCGCTCCGACGCACACCTGGCGGCGACCGGCACCCGGCCGCGGATCTTCCTGGCCGCCCTCGGCCCGGCCGCCGCGCACACCGCCCGCCTCACCTTCGCCGCCAACCTGTTCCAGGCGGGCGGCATCGAACCCGTCACCGACGGCACGTTCGAGGACAGCGGGGCCACCGAGGCCTGTCTGTGCTCCAGTGACGCGCTGTACGAGGAGCAGGCCGCCGAGGTCACCACGTCCCTCAAGTCGGCGGGCGCCGCGCAGGTGTTCCTCGCCGGGCGTCCTGGGCAGTACCCCGGTGTCGACGCCTACGTCTTCGCGGGCTGCGACGCCGTAGCCGTGCTCTCCGCCACCCTCGACCGCATGGGAGTGTCCTGATGAAACCGACGGGACCGATCCCCGATTTCTCCGGGATCGAGCTGGGGGTCCCGGCCGTGGACGGCGGCCCCGACGAGTGGAGTGACGCCGTCAAGAAGGCGGCCGGCGGCGACGACCTCCTCTGGGAGACCCCGGAGGGCATCGCGGTCAAGCCGCTCTACACCGGGCAGGACCTGGAGGGCCTGGACTTCCTGGGTACGTACCCGGGTGTCGCCCCGTATCTGCGCGGCCCGTACCCGACGATGTACGTCAACCAGCCCTGGACGATCCGGCAGTACGCGGGCTTCTCCACGGCCGAGGAGTCCAACGCCTTCTACCGCCGCAACCTCGCGGCCGGTCAGAAGGGTCTGTCCGTCGCCTTCGACCTGCCCACGCACCGGGGTTACGACAGCGACCACCCGCGCGTGACCGGTGACGTCGGCATGGCGGGTGTCGCCATCGACTCCATCTACGACATGCGGCAGTTGTTCGACGGGATCCCCCTCGACAAGATGACCGTGTCGATGACGATGAACGGTGCCGTGCTGCCGGTGCTGGCGCTCTACATCGTCGCCGCGGAGGAACAGGGCGTACCGCCCGAGAAGTTGGCCGGGACCATCCAGAACGACATCCTCAAGGAGTTCATGGTCCGCAACACCTACATCTATCCGCCGAAGCCGTCGATGCGGATCATCTCCGACATCTTCGCCTTCACCTCGCAGCGGATGCCGCGCTACAACTCCATCTCCATCTCCGGCTACCACATCCAAGAGGCGGGCGCGACGGCCGACTTGGAGCTGGCGTACACCCTCGCGGACGGCGTGGAGTACATCCGGGCGGGCCGGGACGCGGGGATGGACGTGGACGCGTTCGCGCCCCGGCTGTCCTTCTTCTGGGCGATCGGCATGAACTTCTTCATGGAGATCGCGAAGATGCGGGCAGCGCGGCTGCTCTGGGCCAAGCTGGTCAAGCAGTTCGATCCGCAGAACGCCAAGTCCCTTTCCCTGCGCACCCATTCACAGACCTCGGGCTGGTCGCTGACCGCGCAGGACGTCTTCAACAACGTGACGCGTACGTGCGTGGAGGCAATGGCCGCCACCCAGGGCCACACCCAGTCGCTGCACACCAACGCCCTCGACGAGGCGCTCGCCCTGCCCACCGACTTCTCCGCGCGCATCGCCCGCAACACCCAGCTGCTGATCCAGCAGGAGTCCGGCACCACCCGGGTGATCGACCCGTGGGGCGGCAGCGCGTACATCGAGAAGCTGACGTACGACCTGGCGCGCCGGGCCTGGCAGCACATCGAGGAGGTCGAGGCGGCGGGCGGTATGGCCAAGGCCATCGACGCGGGCATCCCCAAGCTGCGCATCGAGGAGGCCGCGGCCCGCACCCAGGCCCGCATCGACTCCGGGCGCCAGCCGGTCATCGGCGTGAACAAGTACCGCGTGGAGACCGACGAGCAGATCGACGTCCTCAAGGTCGACAACTCCTCCGTACGCACCCAGCAGATCGAGAAGCTGCGGCGGCTGCGCGCGGAGCGCGACGAGCGGGCCTGCCAGGACTCGCTGGACGCCCTGACCCGGGCCGCTGGCGGTGAGGGCAACCTGCTGGAGCTCGCCGTGAACGCGGCCCGCGCGAAGGCCACCGTCGGGGAGATCTCCGACGCCCTGGAGAAGGTGTACGGGCGGCACGCGAGCCAGATCCGTACGATCTCCGGTGTGTACCGCAACGAAGCCGGAGCGTCCCCGTCCGTCGAGCGCACGCGCACGCTGGTGGAGTCCTTCGAGGAGGCCGAGGGGCGCCGTCCGCGCATCCTGGTCGCCAAGATGGGCCAGGACGGCCACGACCGCGGCCAGAAGGTGATCGCGACTGCCTTCGCCGACCTCGGCTTCGACGTGGACGTCGGCCCGCTGTTCCAGACCCCCGGCGAGGTGGCCCGCCAGGCCGTCGAGGCGGACGTGCACATCGTGGGCGTCTCCTCGCTGGCCGCCGGGCACCTGACCCTCGTACCGGCGTTGCGGGAGCAGCTCGCGGAGGAGGGGCGCGAGGACATCATGATCGTGGTCGGCGGGGTGATTCCGCCGCAGGACGTGCCCACGCTGATCGAGATGGGCGCGGCGGCCGTCTTCCCGCCCGGGACGGTGATCCCGGACGCGGCGTACGACCTGGTCGAGCGCCTGACCACCGACCTCGGCCACGGCCTCTGAGCCCCATGGCGATCGACCTCGACAGCTATGTGAAGGGCGTGCTCGACGGGAAGCGGGCGCTGGTGGCGCGTGCCATCACGCTCGTCGAGTCGACGAGGCCCCAACACCGCGCGATGGCACAGGAGTTGCTGACCGAGCTGCTGCCGCACAGCGGGAAGGCGCGGCGGATCGGCATCAGCGGTGTGCCGGGCGTGGGCAAGTCGACGTTCATCGACGCGTTCGGCACGCTGCTCACCTCGCTCGGGTACCGGGTCGCGGTGCTCGCCGTCGACCCGTCGTCGAGCCGGACGGGCGGATCCATCCTGGGTGACAAGACGCGCATGGAACGGCTGGCCGTCGATCCGGCGGCCTTCATCCGGCCCTCCCCGACCGCCGGCACACTCGGCGGAGTCGCGAAGGCCACCCGGGAGTCGATCGTGGTGATGGAGGCGGCCGGCTACGACGTCGTACTCGTGGAGACGGTCGGCGTCGGCCAGTCCGAGACCGCCGTCGCGAACATGGTCGACTCCTTCCTGCTCCTCACCCTCGCCCGTACCGGGGACCAGTTGCAGGGCATCAAGAAGGGTGTCCTGGAGCTGGCCGACGTGATCGCCGTCAACAAGGCGGACGGACCGCACGAGCGCGAAGCCCGGGGCGCGGCAAGGGAGTTGGCGGGCGCACTGCGGCTGATGCATCCCGCCGACGCCGCCTGGACGCCACCGGTGCTGAGTTGCAGCGCCCGTGAGTCGACCGGCCTGGACACGGTCTGGGAGCGCCTCGAACAGCACCGCGCACTCCTCGACTCGACCGGCCGCCTCGCCGCCAAACGCCGTGACCAGCAGGTCGACTGGACCTGGACGATGGTGCGCGACGAACTTCTCGGCCGCCTGCACGCCGACCCCGCCGTACGCTCCCTCGGACCCGGTCTCGAACAGCAGGTCAGGGACGGCGAGTTGACGGCCACACTCGCCGCCGAGCGCATTCTGCGGGCGTTCGGCGGCGAGACGGACTGAGCCGGAGCGCGGCCGACCGCGCGGCGCCGAGTCACGCGTGTTCACTCCGGTCGGTGCGCCACCGGGTACGGGACGAACGTGCTGCTGTTCTGGTCGATCCGCAGCGGGCGGCCCAGGGGCGGTGCGGCACGCTGGGGGCAGTCGAGGCGTTCGCAGACGCGGCAGCCCATACCGATGGGGGTGGCGGCGGAGGCGCTGTCGAGGTCGAGGGCCGTAAGGCGGGCCGCGGGTTCCACGTGTACGACGCCGTCCGGCAGCCAGGCAGTTGACGGCAGGGCATAGGCTGGCCTGTGCAGCTGGTTCGCCCCGTCCGCCAGGCGGGATGCGTCGCAAGAGGGAACCCGGTGGGAATCCGGGACTGCCCCGCAGCGGTGAGCGGGAACGACCGCCGTCATACGCACTGGGCCCCGAGAAGCGGGACCTGGGAAGCGACGGCCAGTAGGTGTCCTCCGTACGGAGGGCGTGCTCGCGAGTCCGAAGACCTGCCATCTGCCCGTACGTGACCGATCGCGTACGGACATCCCGGTGACCTCGTGGGCGGGTCGGCGTACATATCCGGTGGACGACCGCGCCTTGCCGCGCGAGGTGTCTCCGCCGGGTGCGTCACCCCTTCGCGCTCACGTCCGTCCCGGGATCTCAGGGAGACATCTCGCGAAGGAGAGTTCCGTGACATCGAAGTCCGCAGCCGCGGCGGCACGGGCCACCGTGTACGGCTACCCCCGTCAGGGCAGGGGCCGGGAACTGAAGAAGGCGATCGAGGGGTACTGGAAGGGTCGCGTCGACGCCGACGCCCTCCGGGCCACCGCCGCCGAACTGCGCCGCGCCAACTGGCGGCAGCTGGCCGAGGCCGGCATCCAGGAAGTGCCGACCGGCGACTTCTCGTACTACGACCATGTCCTGGACACCAGCGTCATGGTCGGCGCGATCCCCGGGCGCCACCGCGCCGCGGTCGAGGCCGACGTACTCGACGGCTACTTCGCGATGGCCCGTGGCACCCAGGACGTGGCGCCGCTGGAGATGACGAAGTGGTTCGACACCAACTACCACTATCTGGTGCCGGAGTTGGGCCCGGACACCGTCTTCACGGCCGACTCCGCCAAGCAGGTCGCCGAGCTCCGCGAAGCCCTCGCGCTCGGCCTCACCGCCCGGCCGGTCCTCGTCGGCCCCGTCACGTATCTGCTGCTCGCCAAGCCCGCGCCCGGTGTGGCCGCCGACTTCGACCCGCTGACCCTGCTCGACCGACTGCTGCCGGTGTACGCCGAGGTCCTCTCCGATCTGCGGGCGGCGGGCGCGGAGTGGGTGCAGCTCGACGAACCGGCCCTGGTCCAGGACCGTACGCCCGCCGAACTCAACGCGGCCACGCGCGCCTACCGCGACCTCGGCGCGCCCACCGACCGTCCGAAGCTGCTGGTCGCCTCCTACTTCGACCGGCTCGGCGACGCCCTGCCGGTGCTGGCCAAGGCTCCGGTCGAGGGTCTCGCCCTCGACTTCACCGAGGCCGCCGCCGCCAACCTGGACGCGCTCGCCGCCGTGGGCGGGCTGCCCGGCAAGCGCCTGATCGCCGGTGTCGTCAACGGCCGCAACATCTGGGTCAACGACCTCACGAAGTCCCTCGCCACGCTCGGCACCCTGCTGGGGCTGGCCGACCGGGTCGACGTGGCCGCGTCCTGCTCACTGCTCCACGTGCCGCTCGACGCCACCACCGAACGGGACATCGAGCCGCAGATCCTGCGCTGGCTCGCCTTCGCCCGGCAGAAGACGGCCGAGATCGTCACCCTCGCCAAGGGGCTCGCCCAGGGCACGGGATCGATCACCGGCGAACTCGCCGCCAACCGGGCCGCCCTGGCCTCCCGCGCGAACTCACCCATCACCCGCGACCCGGCCGTACGGACGCGGGTCGGCGCGGTCACGGACACCGACGCCCGCCGCTCCCAGCCGTACGGCGAACGAGCCGCCGCACAGCGCGCCCACCTGGGCCTGCCCCTCCTCCCGACCACCACCATCGGCTCCTTCCCGCAGACCGCCGAACTGCGCGTCGCCCGCGCCGACCTGCGGGCCGGGCGCATCGACACGGCAGGCTACGAGGAGCGCATCAAGGCCGAGATCCAGGAGGTGATCTCCTTCCAGGAGAAGACCGGCCTGGACGTCCTGGTGCACGGCGAGGCCGAACGCAACGACATGGTCCAGTACTTCGCCGAGCAGCTCACCGGCTATCTCGCCACGCAGCACGGCTGGGTGCAGTCCTACGGCACCCGTTACGTCCGTCCGCCGATCCTGGCCGGCGACATCTCCCGCCCCGAGCCGATGACGGTGCGCTGGACGACGTACGCCCAGTCCCTGACCCCGCGCCCGGTCAAGGGCATGCTCACGGGGCCGGTCACCATGCTCGCCTGGTCCTTCGTCCGCGACGACCAGCCGCTCGGCGACACCGCCCGACAGGTCGCCCTCGCCCTGCGCGACGAGGTCAACGACCTTGAGACGGCCGGGACTTCGGTCATCCAGGTCGACGAACCCGCGCTGCGCGAGACCCTGCCACTGCGCGCCGCCGACCGCCCCGGCTATCTGGCGTGGGCCACCGAGGCGTTCCGCCTCACCACCGCCGGGGTCCGGCCGGACACCCAGATCCACACCCACATGTGCTACGCCGAGTTCGGCGACATCGTCCAGGCGATCGACGACCTCGACGCGGACGTCATCAGCCTGGAAGCCGCCCGCTCCCATATGCAGGTCGCCCGCGAACTGGCCGCCCACGGCTATCCGCGCGAGGCCGGACCAGGCGTCTACGACATCCACTCCCCGCGCGTGCCCAGCGCTGACGAGGCAGCCGCCCTGCTGCGCAAGGGACTTGAGGCCATCCCGGCCGAACGGCTCTGGGTCAACCCCGACTGCGGCCTGAAGACCCGCGGCTGGCCCGAGACCCGGGCGTCCCTGGACAACCTGGTCGCCGCCGCCCACGCGGTACGCGCCGAACTGCCCACCGCCGACTGATCCGATACCTCCGACGTGGCGGCCGGGACACGGATGTCCCCGGCCGCTGTGTCGCAGGCGCCCTGTCCCGTCAGGTGAGTTCCGCCGCCACCAGCGCTGCCGCCCTGGCAACCAGCGGGTTCTCCGTGGGTCCTTCGGCGGCGTGCTTGGTCGACAGGACGGACAGCACCAGGGGCGGACGGCCGGGAGGCCATACGACGCCGACGTCGTTGGCGACCCCGTACGACGAGCCGCCGCCGGTCTTGTCCGCGAGGATCCAGTCGCTGGGCAGGCCGGCGCGGAAGCGCTCGGTGTTGGTGGTGTTGGCGATCAGCCACCCGGTCAGCCGTTCGCGGTCCTCGGCCGGGAGCGCCCTGCCGATCACGAGCCGCGCGCCGGTCTGCCCGATGGCGCGCGGGCTGGTGGTGTCGGACTTCCGCCAGGGTTCCGCCGAGTTCAGCTCGGGCTCCCACCGGTCGAGCCGGGTGATCCTGTCCCCGGTCGAGCGGGCGAACCGGGTGATCGCGGTCGGTCCGCCCAGCTCGCGCAGGAGGAGGTTCGCGGCGCCGTTGTCGCTCTGGGAGACGGCGGCGGAGCACAGCGCCTCGACCGTCATGCCGTTCGCTACGTTCTCGTCCGTGCTCGTGATCGGGGCGTAGCCCGCGGCCGTGACGTACTCCTTGGTGTACCGGATGCGCCGGGCCAGGAACTCGCCGTCGCGGTCGAGGTCCCTCAGGACGGCCGCGGCCGTGAGCATCTTGAACACCGAGCACATCGGGAAGCGCTCGTCGGCTCGGTAGGCCACGGTCCGGCCGGTGGCCGTGTCGTGGGCGAAGATCCCCAGGCGCGCGGAGTACTCCCGCTCCAGGTCACCCAGCTGTCCGGCGAGGCCCTCTCCGCCGGGGGCCGAAGCGTGCGCCGCCGTCGGCACGGTGACCGCCAGTGCCGCTCCGGCGCCCAGGGCCAGCGCCGTACGACGGCTCGGACGCGAGCTGAAGCGGGCGGCACGAGAGCCGGGACCAAAACTGGAGCTGGAACTGGAACTGGAGCTGGGACCGGAGCGGGATCCTGTGGTGTCCAAGGCCGTACTTCCTGTTCGTGCGGGCGGGACGTTCCTTCCGATGATCAAGACGCCACGACACGACGAACCGGTTGCCTCACACCCCATACGCCCCTTACGCCACATACGCCTCTACGCGTCGGTGGCCTCGGCGGCCTCGGCCCGTTCCTCCGACGCCACGCTCTCGACGACCGCGGACGCCTCCTTCTCCGGTACGCCCGCCGCGACCAGCGTGGCGATGGCGGTCCGTGTCCCGTCGTCCTCCCATGCCCCTGTGTTGACGCTTTCGAGCAGGGAGATGGTCAGGGCCTCCAGGCCGGAGCTGAGGACCACCGCCGGCAGGTGCTCGTGGAACACACCCGCGCGCTGCCCTCGTTCGAGGACGGCCGTCGCCACGTCCCGGGCCGGGGCCAGCACCTCGGACACCCGCTCCACGCCCAGATCCTGGCGGGCGAGTGCCAGGAGCAGCCGGTACCGGTCCCCCACCGACCAGATCGACAGGACGAACCGCGCGAACGCACGATCGGGCGCCTCGGCCTCGTCCGGCAAACGGGCCACGACGCCGCGCAGGGCCTCGGACGCCTCCTCGGCAAGAGCGTCCAGCAGGGCCGCACGCCCCGGGAAGTGCCCGAAGAGCGTACGGCGGACCACGCCGGCCGCCCGCGCGATCTCCTCCAGGGTGACGTCGGGGTTCCGCCCGAGCTCCTGGCGGGCGGTGGCGAGGATGCGGGCCCGGTTGGAACGCGAATTCCTTCGCAACGGCTCACGGACCACGGGCTTGGGCACGGCACGTCCTCGCGGATACAGGGGGTGGAAGGGCTCTCCGATTCTCCCACGGAGGCGGGCCACGGCTCCTGGGCCCGCCCGGACCCGTCCGTCAGGCGAGGTCGGGGAGTGGCCGCCGGGCGACGTCGTGGGCGTCGTCGGCCGGGACGCCCAGCATGCGCAGGACCATCTCGGCCAGGTTCACGGCGGCCTCGTCGCCGTCCATGTCGGGGCGGGTGAACCTCAGCTCCACCAGGGACAGCAGGGTCCCGCCCAGCGCGGAGAGCGCGACGGTCGGATCGACGGGGGAGAACCGGCCGGAGGCGACGCCGATCTCCAGGTCGCGCAGGGCGCGGGGAGCGAGGCCGCGGTCGGAGTGGAGGTGCTCAAGGCCCCGGCGGCGCAGGATCTGCATCAGCTCCGGATGCGAGTCGGCCATTCTGGCGCTGAGCCTGAAGCCCGCCGCGACGAGTTCCGCCGGGTCGTCGATCCCGCTCAGGCGCTCGTCGAAGGTCTGGCCGAACTCCTCCAGGGCGTCCACGACGGCCGCGTCGAACAGCTCCGCCTTCGACGCGAAGTGGTTGTAGAAGGAGCCGAACCCCACGTCGGCGCGCTCCGCGATCGCCTGGATGCTCACGCCGGTGTCACCGTTCTCGGCGAGGATCCGCCGGGCCGCGCGCACGAGCGCCTGGCGCGTCTCGGCGCGACGCCGTTCGAACCGGTTGCCGGGCGGGGCTTTCGTAGGCATGCGCAGAGTCTAGTCACGCCATGGACACACATCAGACGCCGATCACAGTTCTGATGGATTCATCAATTAACACTCCGGACCCCTTGACGGGGGACATCGTCAAACTTGATGATTTCATCATTACGGCGATGTTGCTTGGAGAAGACGATGACCAGGACAGCCCACCAGGACCTCCACAGCGAGCAGGGCGCCCTGCGGGGCGAGCACCCCGGACGCTCCCGAAACCCCGTGATCAAGGTGGCCGACCTGGCCTGGCTCGAGTTCGAGAAGCCCGATCTGGACCGCGCCGAGGTCTTCGCCCGCGACTTCGGTTTCGGTGTCGCCGCCCGCACCGAGCACGAGCTGTGGCTGCGCGGCACCCTCGCCGGCTCGCCCTGCATGGTGATCCGCGAGGGGCGTACGTCCCGCTTCGTCGGACCGGCGTTCCGCGCGGCCGAGCGGGCCGATCTCGACCGGCTGGCCCGCGCCACCGGCTCCGACGTACGGGACCTCGACCGAGCGGGCGCCCCCGACGGCGGCAGCGCCGTGGACCTCCTCGACCCCTCGGGCTTCCCGGTGCGCGTGGTGCACTGCGGCGAGGATCTGCCCGCGCTGCCCGAACAGGGGCCGCTGCTCCTCAACTTCGGCACCGACCACCCTCGCACGAACGCCACGCAGCGCCCGCCCCGCGAGCCGTCCCGCATCCAGCGCCTCGGCCATGTGGTCCTGGAGACAAGGGTGTTCGGCCGTGCGCTGGACTGGTATCTCGACACGCTCGGCATGATCGTCAGCGACTTCCTCTTCCTGGACGGGCAGCGCGACCGTGGCCCGACGATGGCGTTCATCCGCTGCGACCGGGGCGGCCTGGCCGTCGACCACCACACCCTGGCCATGCACCTGGGCCCCGGCAACGGCTATGTGCACTCCGCGTACCAGGTGACCGACCTGGACTCGATCGCCGCGGGCGGGGAGTACCTCAACGAGCGTGGCTACAAGCGCAGTTGGGGCATCGGGCGGCACATCCAGGGCAGCCAGCTCTTCGACTACTGGCGCGACCCCGACCGCTTCATGCTGGAGCACTTCGCCGACGGCGACCTGTTCTCCTGCGACCTCGAACCCGGCTGGGCGCCCATGTCGACGAGCGGCCTCGCCCAGTGGGGCCCGCCCGCCACCCGCGACTTCCTCGGCGCGAGCCCCTCCCCCGCCCGGATCCGCGACATCGTCCAGGCCCTGCGCGGCGACAACGAAGTGGACCCGGCGCGCCTGCTGGGCCTGCTCAAAGCCGTGAACTCCTGAATCCCTCGACTCCTGAATCCCCCGACTCCCGATCCCCTGCCCTCCCCACCCCCTGATGAAGGCAATGACATGAGCACCAACGTCCTCCGCACCGCCGACGGCTGGTGGGTGGTGCGCGACACGCGCGCCGTCCGCATCGAGACCAAGGCCGTCACCACCGCCGACCTGCTGGCGGACCTCGCCGCCGTACGGGAAACCGTCCGGGAGGCCGCCGCCTCCGGCGACACCGGCACGGCCGTCGCCGACCTGGTGGCGCTCTCCCCCGTCACGACGCCCTGCCGGGTGGTCGCCCAGATGGTCAACTACCGCAGCCACGCCCGCGATTCGGGCTTCACCGGTGACATCCCGCCCACCTTCTTCCGCAAGGCGTCCGGCTCGGTGAGCGGCCCGGGTGAGGCGATCGTCCGCCCGTCGCACGTGCAGTTCCTCGACTACGAGATCGAGCTCGGCCTGGTGATGGGCGCACCCCTGCCGGTGGGCACCGTCGTCACCGAGCAGGACCTGCCCTCGTACGTCGCCGGGCTCGTGGTCACCAACGACGTCAGCGCCCGTGACGTACAGCTGACCAAGACGCAGTTCTACGAGAGCAAGTCGTACCCGACCTTCACGCCGACCGGGCCCTTCCTCAGTCTGCTGGAGCCGGAGGAGTTCGCCCATCTCCTGGATCTGCGGCTGAAGTTGACCGTCAACGGCGACCTGCGCCAGGACCGCACCCTGGCCGACATGATCGTCCGCCCGGCGCAGGCGCTGACCCTGCTCGCGCGCTTCCAGACCCTGGACCCCGGCGACCTGCTGCTCACCGGCACCCCGGGCGGCACCGCTCTCAAGGCCCCGCCCAAAGCCGTCGAGAAGGTCGGGGCGCTCCTGCCGCCCGCCCTGAAGTGGAAGGCGTTCTTCAGGAGCCAGGCCCGGAATCCGCACTACCTGCGCGACGGCGACCTGATCACCGCGGCGATCGCCACACCGGACGGGCGGATCGACCTCGGCGAGCAGCGCACCACCGTGACCGATGCCCAATGACCCACTCGCCCTGCCCTACGTGCCCTGAACACCGCGCAACGACCACCGCGCGGTGACAGACGCGCCCCGACCGTCGCGAACCGAGAGCAGAAGTGAGCCGCACATGACCGTCGACCAGGCCGCCGGGGCACGGGACACCGCGCCCAGGTCGGCACACGTACCCGTGGTGATCGTCGGAGCCGGGCCGGTGGGCGTGACCGCCGCCCTCCTGCTCGCCCGGCGCGGCGTACGGGCCGTCGTCCTCGAACGCCACCACGACATCTACCCGCTGCCGCGTGCCGTCGCCGCCGACGACGAGGTGCGCAGGATCCTCCAGGCCGCCGGGGTCGGAGACGAGTTCGCCGCGATCGCCCGCCCCGCGCAGGGGCTCCGGATGCTGGACGGCCAGCACCGAGTGATGGCCGAGTTCCCGCGCGCCACGCAGGGGGCGCACGGGTTCCCGCAGACCAGCATGTTCGACCAGCCGGAGCTGGAGCGGCTGCTGCGTGACGCCCTGGCCCGCCGCCCGGAGTGCGATCTGCGGACCGGGGTGGAGGTCGTCGGCATAAGTGTCGGCGTGGCTGTCGGCCCGGGGGTGGGCATCGGCGGGGGTGTGGGCGTCGACGGGGGCCAGGACGGGAACGGCCCCGTCCGGGTGACCTTCCGTCGTGACGGCGTCGAGGAGCACCTGTGGGCGGACGCCGTCCTCGGCTGCGACGGCGCGGGCAGCCTCACCCGCGACGCGGTCGGCGCCGGATGGCAGGACCTGCGCTTCGAGGAGCGCTGGACGGTCGTCGACGTGCGCACGAGCGCCCCGGTCCGCTGCTGGGAGGGCGTCGAGCAGATCTGTGATCCCGACCGGCCGGCGACCTTCATGCGCGTCGGCGAGGACCGTTACCGCTGGGAGTTCCGTCTGCGGGACGAGCCGGAACCGGATCACGAGCGGCTGCGCGAGCTGATCGCTCCCTGGGTGGATCCCTCGTACGGCGCCGACCTGGAGGTGGTGCGGCAGGCGCAGTACACCTTCCGGGCCCGGATCGCCGACCGCTGGCGCCGGGGACGGGTCTTCCTGCTCGGCGACGCCGCCCACCTCACCCCGCCGTTCATCGGGCAGGGGTTGGGCGCGGGGATGCGTGACGCCCACAACCTGACGTGGAAGCTGGCCCGTGTCCTCCAACAGGGCGCGGACGAACGGCTGTTGGAGACCTACGAGAGCGAACGCAAGCCGCACACCCGGCATGCGATCCGGCTCGCGGTCACGATGGGCTGGGCCATGACCGGCGGCCAGGACGGTGCCGCCGCCCTCCGCCGCGGCGTCCTGGGCGCGGCCTTCCGTATCCCCGGCCTGCCCGCGGCAGCCGCCCGCGACCTCAGCCCGGCCCTTGCCGCGGGGCCGCTCGTGCGCCGACGCGCCCTCCGGCGGACCCGCTGGGGCGGTCGCGGTCTCGTGGGTGGAATCTGCCCGCAGCCGTGGGTGACGGCCGACGGGTGGCGCGTACGTCTCGACGAGCTGCTCGGCGACTCCTTCGCCGTACTGACCGCCTCGCCGCCCTCGCCCTCGCTGCGGGCGGTCGCCGACGGACTCGGCGCGCGGACCGTCCCCGTGACCGACCTCGGCGACGACGGCCGGCTCTCCGCCTGGCTGCGCGCGGGCCGGGCGGACGCCGTACTGCTGCGTCCCGACCGCGTCGTCATGGACGAAGTCCCGTCCGGCGCCGCCGACTTCACCGACATCGCTGGCTGGGCGCCCCTGCTGCACAGCGCACGGAAGCCTCTCCCAGCCCAACAGACCACCGACACAAGCCTGTTGAGGAGTGCCACACGATGACCAGGCCGTACCCGGACCCCTTCATGACTCCCGATCCGCAGGCCGCGGCGTCCAGTCGCATCGTGGACTTCGCCCGCCGGTCCGCCCGGTACCGGGGCGTGGGGGCGGGCGCCGACCACACCGACTACGCCGCGCTGCACCGCTGGTCCGTCACGGACCTGGAGGGCTTCTGGGGTGCGGTGTGGGAGTACTTCGACATCGACGCGGACCGTCCGTACGAGCGGGTGCTGGCCGAGGAGACCATGCCGGGTGCCCGCTGGTTCCCCGGCGCGACCCTCAACTACACCCACCACGCCCTGCGCGGGCTGAGCCCCGACCGGCCCGCGGTCATCGCGCTGGACGAGACCGGTTCGGCCCGCCCGGTCGGTGCCGGTCAACTGCGTGCCGAGGTCGCCTCCGTCGCCGCGACCCTGCGCGACCTCGGCGTGGGCATGGGCGACCGGGTCGTCGGCTACCTCCCCAACACCCCGCACGCCATCGTGGCGTTCCTCGCCGCCGCGAGCCTCGGCGCCGTCTGGTCGGTGTGCGGCCAGGACTACGCGCCGAAGGCAGCCGCCGACCGCTTCGCCCAGCTCGAACCCACCGTCCTGATCTCCGCCGACGGCTACCTCTTCAACGGGACAACCCACGACCGCCGCGAAGCGGTCCTCGAACTGGCCCGTGCGCTACCGACGTTGAAGGCCACCCTGCTCGTCGACCACGTGGGCCTGCCGCGACTGCCCCACAACTTCCCGTCCCTGGCCGTACCGTGGGAGGACGCGGCCACCCGCACGGAGCAACTCGCCTGTACGCCGGTGCCGTTCGACCATCCGCTGTGGGTCGTCTTCTCCTCCGGCACCACCGGCCTGCCCAAGGGCATCGTGCACGGCCACGGCGGAGTCCTGCTGGAGCACCTGAAGACCCTGGGCCTGCACTCCGACCTCGGCCCCGGAGACCGGCTCCTCTGGTACACCACCACCCACTGGATGATGTGGAACCTGGTCGCGTCCACCCTGCTGACGGGCGCCACGACCTGTACGTACGACGGCAGCCCGGCACCGCTCGCCCGGCCCGACCTCCTGTGGGAGCTGGCCGCCCGGCACCGGGTCACCGTCTTCGGCACGAGTCCCCAATACCTGCTGGGGATGGCCAAGTTCGGCATCGACCCGTCCGTGCACGACCTGTCGTCCGTCCGCGTGGTCGGCTGCACCGGCTCCGCGCTGCCGGCCTCCGCCTACCCCTGGGTCCACGACCACGTCGGCGACCGCGTCCTGCTCGCCTCCATCAGCGGCGGCACGGACGTCGTCTCCGGCTTCGCAGGCAGCGCGCCCACGACGCCTGTCCGGGCGGGGGAACTGTCGGCTCCCCACCTGGGCGTGGCGCTGGCCGCGTACGACGCCGAGGGGCACCCGGTCGTCGACCAGGTCGGTGAGCTGGTGGTCACCCGCCCCATGCCGTCGATGCCGCTGCACTTCTGGAACGACCCCGACGGCACCCGCTATCGCGACGCGTACTTCTCCACGTACCCCGGCGTGTGGCGGCACGGCGACTGGATCACCTTCACGGGGCACGGTTCGGTCATCGTGCACGGCCGCTCCGACTCCACCCTCAACCGCAACGGCGTACGGCTCGGGAGCGCGGACATCCACGACGTCGTAGAACGGCTTCCGGAGATCACCGAGGCCCTGGTCATCGGGGCGGAGGAGCCGGACGGCGGCTACTGGATGCCGCTGTTCGTGGTCCCGGCGGCCGGGGCGGTCCTCGACGACGCGCTCCGCGACCGCATCCGTGAGGCGATCCGCGCCGGTGTCTCGCCGCGCCACGTCCCCGACGAGATCCTCGAAGTCCCGGCCGTCCCGCACACCCGCACGGGCAAGAAGCTCGAAGTCCCCGTCAAGCGGCTGCTCCAGGGCGCGCCCGCCGAGCAGGTCGTCCACCCGGCCACCGTGGACGCGCCCGAACTCATCGACTACTACGCCCGATTGGGAGCCGAACGCCGCGCGCGGACCGGCATCGATCCCGCCCGTTCATGAGACGGGCGGTGCCGGGCGTCCCGTCCCGGCACCGCCCGGGCCGTGCGCCGCTCGGGCACGACCCGTCAGGGGTGGAGGAAGGCCGGACCTGAGGTCCGGCCTCCTGGTGACCGGCTCCGTCCGGAACCGACCCGCGTGTGCGTCCTCAGCCGACGTCCACGCGCTCCTTGGTGCTCTCCTCCAGCTCGTCCTGGTCGCGCTTCGCGGCCTTGCGGCCGGGCAGGACCGCGAGGACGATCATGGTTCCGGCGGCCATGATGATCCCGCCGATCAGGCTGGTGTGGGCGACACCGTGGGCGAAGGACTCGTGCACCGCGTCGATCAGGGCCTGGGCCTGCTGGGGTCCGGCGGAGGGGGTCTTCGCGATCTGCTCGGCGACCGCCAGACCGCCGCCGACCGAGTCCTTGGCCGTCTCCAGCGCGGAGGCCGGCAGCTGCCCGCCGACCAGGTCGGCCAGCCGGTCCTTGTAGGCGGTGGCCAGCAGCGAGCCCAGTACGGCGATGCCGAGGGAGCCGCCGAGTTCCAGCGCGGTGTCGTTGGCGCCGCCGCCGACGCCCAGCTCGCTCTCCGGGAACGAGCCCATGATGGTGTCGGTGGCCGGGGACACACTCAGACCGATCGCGAACCCGAGCATCATCATCGGCGCCAGGAAGTCGGCGTACGTGGAGCCCGTGTCGATCAGGGTGAGCAGGAGGACGCCCGCGGTGCCGATCACCATGCCGGACACCACCATCGTCTTCATGCCCAGCTTCGGCGTCAGCCGCCCGGTGGCCGCGGCGCCGACGAACACCGCGCCGGCCAGCGGCAGCAGACGGACGCCGGTCTCCAGCGCGTTGTAGCCGAGGACGAACTGCAGGAACTGGGTGGAGTAGTAGATCGCCCCGAAGGTGCCGAAGAAGAAGAACAGCACCGCCAGCATCGAGCCGCTGAAGGGACGCTGGGCGAACCTGCGCACGTCCAGCATCGGGTGCGGGTGGCGCAGCTCCCAGAGCACGAAGGCCGGCAGGCCCACGCCCGCGATCACCGCGGCGGCGACCGGGCCGGTGCCCCAGCCGAAGTGCGGGCCCTCGATGATCGCGTAGACCAGCGCGCCGACCGAGACGATCGACAGCAGTCCGCCCACGTAGTCGATCCGGCCCGCGTTCGCCGCCTTCGACGGCGGCACCAGGACCAGCGCGCCGATCACGGCGACGACGGCGATGGGGACGTTGATCAGGAAGGTCGAGCCCCAGGCGTGGTCCTCCAGGAGCCAGCCGGCGACCAGCGGGCCGACCGCGATGGCGAGGCCGGAGGTGGCGGTCCAGGCCGTGATGGCCTTGGCCCGCTCCCGCTTCGGGAAGACCGCGACCAGCAGGGACAGCGTGGCAGGCATGACCACCGCCGCGCCGACGCCCATGATCGCGCGGGCCGCGATCACCAGGCCCGTCGCGTCGACCAGGCTGCCCATCACGGAACCGCCCGCGAAGATCACCAGGCCCGCGACGAGCGCGCCCCGACGGCTGTACTTGTCGCCGATCGAGCCGAGGACCAGCATCAGCGCGGCGTACGGAACGGTGTAGCCGTCGATGACCCACTGCAGGTCGCTGCTGCTCAGGCCCAGGTCCTGGGTCATGTCCGGCGCCGCCACGATCAGTGACGTGTTCGCCATGACCACGATCAGCAGACTCAGACACAGCACCAGCAGGGCGAGCCAGCGCCGTGAGTACGGCCCTGCCATCTTCTCGACGGGTGTGTTGGCGATGAGCGGCATCGGAGGCTCCCAGGGGGTGAGCGGGACGAGCGGGGCGACTTAATTGCCCACTGATGTGCAGACTAGTTTATTGCCCGTCCATGTGCAAATATTGCGGCAGCCCTCCCTGCCCCCGCCCGCTCACCTGCCCATTTGCCTGCCTGCTGTCCTGCTTGCTGCTGTCTTCTCCCTGCTGCCTGTTGTCTGCCGAGGTGCCGATGTGACCAGCCCGTCAGCGACGCACGAACCCCTCAGCCGTACGGCCCGCGCCACCCGCACGCGCATCCTGGAAGCGGCTCGGCGGGAACTGGGGCGCAACGCCGACAGCAGCCTCGGTGACATCGCCAAGGCCGCGGGGGTGGCGCGTCGGACCGTGTACGCGCACTTCGCGGGGCGGGCCGCACTCGTCGGGGGGCTCGCGGCGGACGCCGGGGAGGCGATCCGCGTCGCGATCAACGTCATCGACGCGTCAGCCCCGAGCCGGGGTCCGGCCCCGGATGCCGCGAGTGCCCTGGCGCGGGTCGTCCTCACCCTCTGGCCGGTCGGTGACCGCTATCGCACGCTCATCGGGCTGACCCGCCAGGACCTGGGGGCCAACGGGTTCAGCGGGCTCCTGGCTCCCGTCCGCGACACGGTCGCCGGGATCCTCGCCCGCGGCCAACGACAGGGCGTCTTCCGCACCGGCGTCCCGCCCGGCCCGCTCAGCAGAGCCCTCGAAGCGCACATTCTGGCCCTGCTCGACAGCGTCAACTGCGGGATCTGGGCCGACGACGGCACGGGCGCCGCCACCACCACTCTGATCGCCGCGGGCGCCGACCGCGATGTCGCGGCCTCGACGGTTCGCAGCCTCCGCGATGCCAACTAGCCCGGAAACAAGGTGACTCGGGCGCCCATCGACCCCGTACAACACGACAGGAGAACCCATGTACCGCCCCCATGCCGAATACCGCGACGACTTCGACCACCGGTCGGACGCCGCACGGACGCACCGGCTGCCGCTCGTCATCGCCCTCACCGCCCTGTGCGCGCTGATCATCGTCCCCGTGGTGGTCGACCGCGTCGCGGCGGCGCGGGTGGAGTCGGGTACGGCCGAGGCGTTCCAGGAGGGCATGGGTACTGCCACTCGGCCCGAGGTCCATGTGCGCGGTTTCCCCGTGCTGACCCAGGTGGCGTCCGGCACTCTGCGGCACGTGGACATCACCGCTCGCGACATACCCGCCGACGAGGCCGCCCGCCCGCTCCCGGTGACCGAACTCGACCTGAGGCTCGACGACTTGCGGAAGTCGGACGACGGCAGCGCGGCCCGGGCGCGCAGCGCCGAAGCGACCGCCCGTCTGTCGTACACCGACGTGTCCAACGCCCTCGGTCTCGAGGTGTCCCAGGGCGACCGGCCCGGCCGGATCAGCGCGAGGATCGCGATGCCGTTCGGCGACGGGATCACCGTGACGGTGAAGGTGTCGGCGGTCTCCGGCAACCGCATCGCCTTCGAGGACTTCCGGGTGACGAGCGGTGTACTGCCCGACGCCGGTGAGGCACTGCTCGACAAGGTCTTCGAGGAGCCGATCCAGCTGCGGAACATCCCCGACGGCCTGAGTCTTCGCTCGGTCACCACCACGGCCGACGGCCTCACCGCCCACTTCTCGGGCAAGTCGGTCACCTTCCGCCCCGACGACGCGGCACAGAGCGGCGCCTCTCAGGGCGACTCGGAGCGGGGAAATCAGGTGTAGCGGAACGCGCAGCGCAAGGAGGCGATGACCGCCCTCGCCCGCTCGGCGGCTGCGCAGAGCAGCGGCCGGCGTGGTCTCGCCGACCAGATGACCCGAGGCGTACAGGTCCTGGAGTGATCGAGTGGCCGGAGCCCGTCACACCGCCGTGTCGATGAGCATGAGGGCGGCCACCGACAACAGCACCAGGGCGAAGACCCGTTGGAGCGTGGGGCCTGACACCTTCGCGGCGAGGCGTTTGCCGTCCCACGCGCCGAGGATCGCGGCCCCGGCGAAGGGGGCGATGACAGCCCAGTCCAGGCCGTCGGCCGTACCGGCGCGCATCATGAGCGCGGCGAGCGAGTTGACGGTGATGACGAGCAGGCTGGTGCCCACCGCCTCCCTCATCCGCAGGCCGAGTACGCCCACGAGTGCCGGTACCGCGAGGAAGCCGCCGCCGACTCCGAGTACGCCGGTGACCGCGCCGAGCCCGCCACCGGCCGCTGCGGCCCGCGCGGACCGGACCGGCCGGGCGTCGTCCGAACTCTTCCGGGCGCGCAGCATACGTACCGCCGCCACCGCCGCGACCACGGCGAAGGCCCCGGTCAACGTGGCGTCCGGCAGTCTTCCCGCGACCGCGCCGCCCAGCAGCGCCGGGCCGATGCCCGCCGCCGCGAACAGCGCTCCCGTACGCCAGCGGACCTGGCCGTCGCGTGCGTGGCCGGACAGTGCCGTGGCCGAGGTCGCGGTCACGATGAGGAGGCTCGCGGTGCTGGCCGCGACCGGGGTGAAACCAAGCAGATAGATCAGGGCGGGAACGGCCAGCACACTGCCACCGCCCCCGAGCGCACCGAGCGCCAGCCCGATGACGGCACCGGCCGTCAGGGCGAGTATGAGAGGGCTCACGCCATCGTGCCGTTCTCATCGCCGCCCCCGCCGCCGCCCTCCGCGCCGACGGGGCTGTGCCTGACGGAGGCCGCCGCGTGGTGCGCGGTGACCTGGCGGCCGGGAGCACGGGGTATGAGGAGGGGGTACGTCGGCACGGTCTTGCTTCCTTCCGGTGGCGGGGGGGGGACGATGCCGCGCGAGGGCTCGGGCCGATTCCAGGTCAGGACCGAACCCGGGTGAGGGTCGATTCCGGGCGACGGCCGATCCCGGACCAGGGCCGATCCCAGGTGAGGGCAGACCCTCGTACCGATGTGCGTTCAGGCGGTCCGGACGGTGAGGCCGGACTTCTCCGCCGCGGTGAACGCGTCGTCCACAGCGACGACTTCACGGCCCGCCGCGTCCAGCAGGGAGGCGGCGATCGCGGCGCGCATGCCGCCCGCGCAGTGCACCCACACCTCGCCCGCAGGAATCTCGTCGAGCCGCCCGTGAAGGGCGTGGACCGGGATGTGGACCGAGCCCTCAATGAAGCCGCCGGCACGTTCGGACGACCGCCGGACGTCCAGTACGACGAGGCCGTCACCGGGGTGCCGAGCGGCGCGGCCAGCTGGATCAGCGAGGTCGGCGCGACTGGCGAGGTCGGCGAACGTGGCCCGGCGGAAGGCCGCCAGAGGCTCGCCCTCGCGCACCCACGCCGACGGTTCACCGGTTGCCGCGGCGGCCGGGCGGTCGACGCCGACCCGGACCAACTCGCGCTGGGCGGCTGCCAGTTGCCCGGCCGATTCGGCGAGCAGTGTCACCGGCCTGCCCCAGGGGATCAACCAGGCCAGATAGATGGCCAGTTGACCCTCGGCCTCGAAGTTGAACGAGCCCGCGACATGCCCTTCGGCGAACGCGACCCGGTTGCGCAGATCGACCACCCACTCCCCCGCGGCCAGCCGGGCGGCGATCTCATCGGCGTCGGCCACGGCCGGTGGAGTGAGGTCGACGGGCGCGGGCCCCGCGGCGTTGGCCGGACCCATGTGCGCGTAGTAGGCGGGGACTTCGTCCAGCCCCGCCAGCAGGTCGGCGACGAAGGTGTCCGCGTCCCGGGTGAGCGCCTCGTTGGCCGACTTTTCCTTGCCGATGGTGGTGGCACCGCCCTCGGCCCGGCCGGCGGAGCAGAAGCTGCCGAAGCCATGGGTGGGCAACACCGCTGTCTCGTCGGGGAGTTCGTCCGCGAGCCGACGGGCGGAGGCGTGCTGAGCGCGGGCGAGGTCCTCGGTAAGGCGCGGCTCGACGAGGTCGGGGCGCCCGACCGTGCCGATCAGCAGCGACCCACCAGTGAAGACGGCGACCGCCGACCCGCCCTCCTCCAGCACGTAGGAGGTGTGGTGCGGAGTATGGCCGGGGGTCGCGAGCGCACGCAGGGTCAGACCTGCATCGGCGTCGAAGACCGTGCTGTCCCCGTCGCGCACCGGTGTCCGCTCGAAGGAGACTCGGGCTCCGGCCGGAACGAGGTACGCCGCGCCCGTGAGCCGGGCCAGCTCCGGACCGCCGGTGACGTAGTCGTTGTGCACATGTGTCTCGACCACATGCGATATCCGTACGCCTCGCCGGGCCGCCGCCGCGATCACCCGGTCGACGTCACGCGGCGGGTCGACCACCACGGCCTCCCGCCCGCCGCCCGCCAGGTAGCTGCGGTTGCCGAGCCCCGCCACCTCGATGGTGTCAACGAAGAACACGTCGGGCACTCCTTCCGAACGGAAATTACCCCCCGGGGTATATGAGGGACACTAGCATGTACCCCCGGGGGTATTTGAAAGCTGTTCGAAAGGCCTTCGAAAGACCGAGGAAGAGGCCGCGGAAGAGGTCGAGGAAGAGGTCGAGGAACGGGCGGGTCAGGCAGCCCGGTCGCGCGGCTCGAACGCCGGATCCGCGTGCCCTCGTGCGGCCGGCGCGTCGGCCTCGGCGAGCAGGTTTACGAGGGTGGCACGGGCGCGGGCCACCCGGGAACGGACGGTTCCGACGGGGCAGTCGCTGAGCTCGGCGGCCTCGGCGTACGGCAGCCCCATCAGCTGGGTGAGCACGAACGCCTCACGCCGCTCGTCGGGCAGCGCGGCCAGCAGATCGAGGAGCGCGACCCCGTCGTCGAAGCCGGGCAGACCGTGCGGCTGGGCGTGTTCGACCGCCAGCCGCCAGTCCTGTACGTCGGAAAGGCGCGGCCGGGCTGCGGCGTACCGGAAGCTGTCGATCACCGCGCGGCGCGCGATGGACAGCAGCCACGTACGGGCCGAACAACGCCCCTCGAACCGGTGCAGGCTGCCGAGCGCCCGCAGGAACGTGTCCTGGGCGAGGTCGTCGGCGGCCTGGGGGTCGGCGGAGAGATGGGCGACATAGCGCACGACGTCGCGGTGCAGGGCGCGGACGAAACGCTCGACGGCGTCCGGGTCGCCGCCACGGGCGGCCAGCGCCCAGGCGGTTATCGACTCGTCGCTTCTGTCGTGCGAAGCGGGCAGGGCTGGAGTGATCACCAGTGGTCCTTCTCGGGTCATCCGGGATCCGGACCGAGGGCGCGCGTGAGTACGTGCACACGTGGGCCATGGGCGCGTGGGCGCGTTGGTTCCGCGTGGGCGCGTTGACGGTTGGCGCATCGGTCCGGCGCGTGGGGTGCGGCCGGCCGTACGGGTGGGTACGGCCGGTGCCCGAGGCGCGGGGAGGCGCCTCGGGGATCCGGCTGTCTCAGGCGACAGCGGTCCCGACGGGCGGACCCCGTGAAGTGATCGCGTGGACGAGAAGGAGCCGCCTCGGCGAGCGGTCCGGGGAGCGGCGGGGAACGCGGACGCGCGGCCGGTGCGGCGGTGCGGGCCTGGCGTGCAACAGCAGCCGCAGCGGTGCGGCGAGTCGGCCGGCCACGGCCCGCAGGATGCGAAAGGCCGCGCGCTCGCCGTACGCGAGCCACAGACCGCAGAGCAGCGCGGCCAGCAGATGGGCGGCGAGCATGCCGAGCGACGACATGCCGTCCATGTCGTGCGCCTGGTGGCCCATATGTCCGGGACCCATGTGCCCCACGTCCATGGCGTCCGTGGAACCCGTGTGCGTGGACCCCATGGGTGCGGAGCCCATGTGTCCGGAATCCATGCGCGCAGAGCCCATGGGCGCGGAAGCCATGTCGCGCCCGGCGGAGCCCATCGGCGTGGAGCCCCTGTCGACCGAACTCCGGCCCACCGGCGGCCCGGCCGACTGGGCGAGCGAGAACCCGGTGTGGAGCAGCCCCTGGGCGACGACCACCACGGTCACGATCAGCGGCAGTCCGCGTTCACGGGCGGCCAGGCACCAGCCCGCGCCGCCCGTAACGACACCCCCGGCGGCCATCGTCCACCACGGCACCGGGGAGCCGGACATCATCACGTGCCCGAGGGCGGCGAGCACCACGCAGACGGCCGCGAACACCGCGGCCCGTACCGTGCGTATCCCCCACCCCGCGGTCATGACAGGCCTCGTCCTCGGCCTCGCATCCGCAGGCCGGTCGTCACGGTGAAGCACGTACGTCGCCCGGGCTGACCACGATCGCCTCCACCGTGACCGGCCCGCTGCGCCGGAAGTGCAGCGTGAACGGGACCGGATCGCCGAGTTCCCACCGCGCGCCCGCCCGCAGGATCACATCGAGGCCGTGCGGGGACATGGTGAGGCTGCCGTGGGCGGGGACGGACGCCGAGTCAACCGGGTCCCGGTACGCGGCGGCGCCGCCGCCCGTGGTGCGGTGACGCCCGAGCGTGACCTCACCGCCGACGCCGGGCGACTCGACGCGGACGAGCCGGTCGTCCGCGTCCCCGGAGTTGGTGATCCGGAAGAACGCGGCGGTGTCCCGGGTGTCGCCGTACGGCAGGAATACGCGTCCGGCGGTGACCTCGATCCGCGCCGGGTCGCCCGCTCGGCCGGTGGCGACCCAGGTGGTCAGGGCTCCGAGCGCGACGCTGCACGCGGCGACGGGCGCGAGCGCGGTGAGCAGGGTGTCGGTGAGGCGGCGCCGGGTCGGACGCCACGGATGCGGGTCGGTCGTCCGCGTCATCGTGTGAGGCTCCGGGTTCGCGTCGGCTGCCAGGCGCGCAGCCGCAGGCTGTTGCCGACCACGAGCAGCGAACTCACCGACATGGCCGCCGCGGCCACCATCGGATTGAGCAGTCCCACCATGGCGAGCGGCACGGTCACGGCGTTGTAGCCGAAGGCCCACAGGAGGTTGACCCTGATGGTGCCGAGGGTGCGCCGGGCGAGTCGTACGGCGTCTCCCAGGGCCTCGATGTCACCGCGAACGAGCGTCACGTCGGCGGCTCCGATGGCCGCGTCCGTCCCGCTCCCCATGGCGATCCCCAGGTCGGCACCGGCCAGCGCGGCGGCGTCGTTCACCCCGTCGCCGACAACCGCGACCCGTAGGCCCTCCTCTCTCAACTCCCGTACGAGGGCAGCCTTTTCCTCGGGCGTGCAGCGGGCGTGCACCTCCTCGATGCCGAGCGCGGACGCGACGGCCCGGGCCGGGGCCTCCCGGTCCCCGGTGGCGAGCACCGGCCGCACCCCCAGCCTCCGGAGCCGGTCGACCGCCCGGTAGCTCCCGGGCCGCACGACATCACCGATCTCGATCAGCGCCTCGGGCACACCGTCCACCAGGGCGACGACGGGCGTGTACGCGGCGGCCTCCGCCACCGACAGCGCGTCCGCGAGTGCCGGGGGCAACTCGTCGTCCGGCGCGAGGACTTCGACCAGCCTGCCTTCGACCCGGCCCCGGACACCGCGGCCCGCCTCGGCGCTGAACTCCCCCACGTCCGGCAACGGCCGCTCGGGAACGGCTCGTTGTGCGTACGAGACGATCGCGCGCCCCAGCGGATGCTCGGAACCCTGCTCCACCGCACCGGCCAGCCGCAGCACCGTCTCCCGCCCGAGTCCGCCGGGCACGACGGTGACCCGGGCGACGCTCATGTGGCCGGAGGTGAGGGTGCCGGTCTTGTCGAGTACGACCGTGTCGATGTGCTGGAGCGACTCCAGGGCCTGCGGTCCGCCGACCAGGACGCCCAGTTGGGCGCCGCGCCCGGTGGCGGCCATGAGCGCGGTCGGTGTCGCCAGACCCAGCGCACACGGACAGGCCACGACCAGTACCGCCACACACGCGGTGACCGCCGCCTGCGGATCGGCCCCGGCACCGAGCCAGAACCCGAGCACGGTCACGGCGAGCGCCAGCACCACCGGCACGAACACCCCGGCCACCGCGTCGGCCAGCCGCTGAGCCCGCGCCTTGCCAGCCTGAGCATCCGTCACCAGCTTCGTAATACGGGCGAGTTGCGTGTCAGCGCCGACCGCCGTGGCCCGTACGAGCAGCAGCCCGCCGGCGTTGACGGCCCCGCCCACCACCGCCGAGCCCGGGCCGACCTCGACCGGCTCGCTCTCGCCGGTGACCAGGGACAGATCCACGGCGGAACTGCCCTCCGTCACCTCCCCGTCGGTGGCGACCCGCTCCCCGGGACGTACGACGAAGACGTGCCCGGTCCTCAACTGCTCAACGGGCACCAGCCGTTCAGTGCCACCCTCGCGTACCGAGACCTCCTTGGCGCCGAGTTGGGCGAGCGACCGCAGTGCGGCCCCCGTCCCGTGCCGGGCCCGTGCCTCCAGGAAACGCCCGGCCAGCACGAACAGCGGTACTCCCACGGCCGCTTCGAGATAGATGTGCGCGGTGCCCTCCGACGCCGAGGGCAGCAGGCTGAACGGCATCCGCATCCCGGGCTCGCCCGCGCCGCCGAGGAACAGCGCGTACGCCGACCAGGAGAAGGACGCGAGCACGCCCAGGGAGACCAGCGTGTCCATGGTCGCCGTCGAGTGTCGCAGCCCGCGCAACGCCCGTACGTGAAACGGCCAGGAGCTCCACACCGCGACCGGGGCGGCCAGCACGAAGCACAGCCACTGCCAGTTGCGGAACTGCCAGGCGGGCACCATCGACAGGACGAGCACCGGCACCGCGAGCAGCGCCGTGATCATCAGCCGCTCTCGCTCCCGCCGGGCGTCCACGGACTCGGACTCGGGCTCGTCCTCGTCCCCGCCTTCCGGCTGCTCGGGAGGAGCGGGGAGGGTGGCCGTATAGCCGGCCTTCTCGACCGTGGCGACGAGTTCCTCGGGAGGGACATGGGCGGGATGGCTCACCCGGGCCCGCCCGGTGGCCAGGTTGACGGTCGCGGTGACGCCGTCCAGCTTGGCGAGCTTCTTCTCGACACGGTTCACGCAGGCCGCGCAGGTCATCCCGCCGACGGTCAGGTCGGTCGTCACGACGACGGCCACCGGTTCGGCACTCATCGGCCGTCGCTCCCGTGCGTGTCTCCCATGTCCATGTCCATGCCGCCCCCGCCGCCGTCTTCGCCGCCACCGCCCCCGTCTCCGTCACGGCTCGTGCCGGTCTCGTGCATGCCCGGCGCCACGGGACCGACGGCGGCACCGGCCGCGTACGACGCCACGAACATGAGCGCGAGCAGCAGCAGGAAGCCGCACAGCGCGGGCGGGGGCACCAGCTTCCGCAGCGCCGCGACCGCGACCGCGGCCACGCCAGCGCCCGCGTCTGTACCTGTGCCCGCGCCGGCACTCTCACTCGCACCCGCGCTCGGGGAGGATTGTCGGGGCTCGCCCATTCCGGTTCTCCAGATCGCACGGCGTCGGCCGGTCCGGGCCGTGACGGTCCAGAAGTCGGGCGCGCGCCCCTGTGAGTTCCGGCGCGGCCCTGTGGCGTACGTCACTCGGGCAGTGCTGTCGTCCCTCCTGGCCGGTGCTGCATCCGTACGTCGACCGCCGTGAGCGCCAGCGCCAGCGGTCCCGGCGCCAGGAACGCCAGCGGCAGCATCATCCACGCGCACAACACGGCCGCCGCGACGGCGAGCACGCTGCCGCCCACGTCCCGTACGGAGTCCCGGGCGGCCCCGGTCACGGCCGCCCGCCAGTCGGTGAGCGACTCGGGGCGCCCGCAGGCGCGAAGGCCCACGACGGCCGCGTACGCACCGATGGCGGCGGCGACGATCGCGAACAGTGGGGCACCCGGCAGTCCGGCGCGGGCCAGCGCGAGGTCCGCCCAGAGCAGCAGGGCGCCGGCCAGGGACAGCGCCCCGGCTGCGAGGTCCCCGACGCGCAGGCGTCGCCGTAGCATCGCCAAGTACCGCCCCGCCGTGGCCGGTTGGTCCTCGCGGGCGCCGCGCAGGACCGCGCACGCCGTGGAGAGTGCCGCCGGGATGGTGACGACCGGCAGCGACACGAGGGCGGTACAGACGCCGACGCTCAGGACGTCCGCGAACAGCGTCATGCGCGGACCGAAGATCTCGCCCGTCTCGCGGGCCTGTCCGGCGCTCATCCCTTGATCCCGGAGTTCGCCATGCCCTCGACCAGGAACCGCTGGAAGGCGAGGAAGAACAGGACGATCGGGAGGAGGGCGATCACCGACATGGCGAACATCGGACCGAACGCGGACTGGCTGGACGCGTCCACGAACGACCTGAGCGCCAGCGTGAGCGTGAACTTCTCCGGCGAGAAGAGGTAGATCAGCTGGGTGAAGAAGTCGTTCCAGGTCCAGATGAAGGTGAAGATCGCGGTGGTGATGAGTGCCGGACGGGTCAGCGGGAGGATCACCAGGAAGAAGCTCCTGAACGGGCCGCAGCCGTCGATCCGCGCCGCCTCCTCCAGTTCGCGCGGCAGCCCGCGCATGAACTGCACGATGAGGAAGACGAAAAAGGCCTCCGTGGCAAGGAACTTGGGCAGGATCAGCGGCCAGTAGGTGTTCACCATGCCGAGCTGGTTGAAGATGATGTACTGCGGGATCAGCACGGCGTGGTGCGGCAGCATGATCGTCGCGATCATGAACGCGAAGAGCGGGCCGCGGAAGCGGAATCGCAGCCGGGCGAAGGCGTACGCGGCCAGTGAGCAGCTCAGTACGTTCCCGACGACCGCGCCGCCCGCGATGAACAGCGAGTTGCCGAGCAGCTGCCACACGGAGACGTCGTTCACGCCGTCGAGGGCGGTCGTGTAGTTGGACCATTCCAGGCTGCTGGGCAGCAGGTCGAGGCTGGCGATGACCTCGTCGGCGGGCTTGAGCGAGGTCGCGAGCAGCCAGGCCAGCGGGTACAGCATCACGAGCAGCGCGGCCAGGCAGCCGAGGTGCAGGGCGACGCGGCGCCAGGCAACGGGCTTGCGTACACGACGACGGTTGAGGTGGTCATCGGTCCCCCTCGGACGCGTAGAAGACCCAGGAGCGCGAGGTCCGGAACAGCACGGCGGTGACCGCGCCGATGACGAGGAGCAGGGTCCAGGCCATCGCGGAGGCGTAGCCCATGTGGGAGGCGACGAAGCCGCGGTCGTAGAGGTAGAGGGTGTAGAAGAGCGTCGAGTCGGCGGGGCCGCCCTTGCCCGCGCTCACCGCGAACGCCGGAGTGAAGACCTGGAAGGCCTGGATGGTCTGGAGCACCAGGTTGAAGAAGATCACCGGGGAGAGCATGGGGACGGTGATGGACAGGAACTGGCGCCAGCGGCTCGCCCCGTCCACGGCCGCCGCCTCGTACAGCTCCGTGGGGATCTGCTGGAGTCCGGCGAGGAAGATGACCATGGGGGCGCCGAACTGCCACACCGTCAGCAGGGCGACCGTGAAGAGTGCCCAGCCGGGCTTGTTGACCCAGCCACCGGTGCCGAGGAGGTTGTCGACCGTACCGCCGTCGTTGAAGATGGCCCGCCACACAAGGGCGATGGACATCGAGGTGCCGAGCAGCGAGGGCGCGTAGAAGGCGGAGCGGTAGAAGCCCTTGCCGCGCCTCATGCTCTTCAGGGCGAGCGCCACGACGAGGGCCAGGCCCAGTTGCAGGGGGACGGCGATGACCACGTACGTCAGGGTCGCGACCACCGAGCGCCAGTAGCGCGGGTCCTCGGTGAACATCTGCGTGTAGTTGCGCAGGCCCACCCACTGGGGCGGGTTGAACAAGTCGTAGTCCGTGAAGGAGAGATAGAGCGAGACGGCCATCGGGAGCAGGGTCAGTACGGCGGCGCCCAGGACCCACGGGGAGAGGAACACCCAGGCGGCGCCCTCGCGTTGGCGCTTTCCGGGTCGCTTCGGTGGTGCGGAGGGCTTCCCTGTGCGGGCGGCCGCCGGTATCTCGGTAGTGGTCATGACCTCAGCTCCGCCTTCGCCTCGGTGATGTAGTCCTCGGCCGCCTCGCGGGGCGACAGCCGCTCGTACGACACCTGGTCGTAGTCCCGCTGGAAGGTGGTCTGCAGGGCGCTGTCTCCCGAAGGGGGCGCCTGGGGCGGGGCGTTGAGCTTGCCTTCGAAGGGCGCCTGGTACTCGTAGATGGTCTTGTCGAAGTCCTTCAGGTCCGAGGAGATCTCGTCGCGGATCGACTCGTTGACCGGGATGCCGCGGCTCGCGCCGACGATCTTCGCCGCCTCCCTGTCGTTGAGCATGAAGTCGACGAGCTGGGCGGATTCCTTGGGGTGGCCCGTGTCGGCGGCGACGCCCATGAACATGGAGGGCTTGAAGTACTGGCCGGGCGTACCGTCCTCGTTCGACGGCATGGGGGCGAGCGAGATCCCGTCCGGGACGAGGACGAGGTAACCGCTCGCCGGGGCGTCCCAGTTCATCTCGGAGACGGCCGTGCCGCGGCCCAGCGGGGTGTTCTCGACCGACCCGTCGAGCTGTGTCGTCTGCTCGGCGGACGAGACCGCGCCCTCGCGCCGCAGCTTGTCGGTGAACGTCCACCAGCGTGTGAGGTCGTCGGCGGTGAAGCCGAGGCGATTGTCCTCCGTGTAGAGGGACTTGCCCTGGCCGCGCAGCCAGATCTCGAAGGCGTCCTCGCTCTGCCCGGGGTCGGTGCCGCCGGGCTCGCCGGTCTTCTCGGCCAGCTCGCGCATGGCGTCGGCCCAGTCGGTCCAGGTCCAGCCCTGCTCGGGCGGTTCGAGTCCGGCGGCCTTCCACTTCGTGGTGTCGTACACCATCGTCTCGGTGCCGCGGCCCTGCGGGATGGCGTACAGCTTTCCGTCCACCTTGCCGGTGGCCAGCAGACCCGGCTCGAACTCCCCCGTCTTGAGGACGGACCGCTGCTCGCCGAGGTCGAGGAGGACACCGCCGGACGCGTACTGGTCGATCATCCGGTAGTCGAGCTGCATCACGTCGGGGGCGTCACCGCCGGCCGCCTGCGTGGCGAGCTTCTGCTTGTACGGTTCGTATCCGGCGAAGGAGGTTTGCACCTCTATGCCCGGATGTTTCTTCTCGAAGAGGTCGACGGCCTCCTGGGTTCGGGCCGCCCTGTCCGGGTTGCCCCACCAGGTGTAGCGCAGCGAGACCGTGCCGCCCGCGCTGGTCGACTCGCCCGTGTCCGAGCAGCCGGCGAGCGCCGCCGCCGTCGCGCAAAGCGCCAGGACCGCCGCCGCCGTGCGGGACGGCCGGGACTTGGCGGTCCTGCGGGGCGGCCAGGACTTCCTTGTCCTGTTTCCGGGCATGAGTGGGTCACCTCTTTCGCTAGAAAGCGCTTCCACCCCCCTGATGCGACCCTAGGGAAGGTCCTGATGTCAGAACAAGACCCGTGCATCGCTTCTGTCGCGACCGGCTCTTCCGGCTCGTCCGCCGCGTCCGTCGCGACCGGCTCTTTCGCCTCGTCCGCCGTTTCCGCCTCGTCCACCGCTTCCGCCTCGTCCGTCGCGGGGAGGCGTCGTCGTTGTGCCGTGGTGGGGCTGGGGGCCCGGGCGCGGATGTTCACCGAGGCGCTCACCGGGCCGTACTCGGACCGGATCGAGTTGGTGGGTTTCTGTGACGTCAATGCCCGTCGTATGGCCGTCCACAACGGGTGGATCGCGACCGATCATCCCGGGCGGGGGCCCGTGCCCGCTTACGCCGCCGAGGACTTCGAGGTGATGCTGCGGCGCGAGCGGGTGGATCTCGTTGTGGTGTGCAGTGTCGACCGCACCCATGACGACTACATCGTGCGGGCGCTGGAGGCGGGGTGCGACGTCGTCACGGAGAAGCCGATGACCACGGACGCCGACAAGGCCCGCCGCATTCTCGATGCTCGGCGGCGGAGCGGGGGTGATGTGCGGGTGGCCTTCAACTACCGCTACAACCCGGTGCATTCGGCCGTACGTGAAGTCATCGCGGCCGGGGAGATCGGTGAGGTCGGGTCGGTGCACTTCGAGTGGCTGCTCGATCTGCGGCACGGTGCCGACTACTTCCGGCGCTGGCACCGGGACAAGGCCAACTCCGGCGGGCTGATGGTGCACAAGGCCACACATCACTTCGACCTGGTCAACTGGTGGTTGGGTACGGAGCCGGAGACCGTGTTCGCGCAGGGCGGGCTGTTCTTCTACGGCGAGGAGGCCGGGAAGCGGCGGGGGCTTGCCCGGCCCTATGCCCGGGCTCATGGGTCTGCCGCTGCGGAGGGCGATCCGTTTGCGGTGCGGCTTGCGGACTCGGACGTGCTGCGTGCGCTCTACCTGGAGGCGGAGGCCGAGGACGGGTATCACCGGGACCAGAACGTGTTCGGGTCCGGGGTGAGCATCGAGGACGACATGGCTGTGCTGGTGCGGTACGCGTCCGGGGCGTCCCTGACGTATCACTTGACCGCCTACTCCCCCTGGGAGGGGTATCGCGTCGCCTTCAACGGGAGCGAGGGGCGGCTGGAGTTGTTGGTGGAGGAGTCGACGTGGACGCGGCCCGATGTACGCGACGACGGGGCGAGTCCTGTCATGCATGGGTCGGCTGTCGGGGACGACGCCGGGCGTACGGAGTTGTTGTTGCGGCGGTTCTGGGAGCGGCCTCGTGAGGTGAAGGTCGGGGGCGGGGAGGGTGCCGCCGAGGGCGGGCATGGGGGTGGGGATGTGCGGATGCTGGCCGATCTGTTCGGGCCCCGGTCCGGTGGGGATGCCTTGGGGCGGGCGGCCGACGCGGTTGACGGGGCGCGGTCTTTGGTCACCGGGCTGGCCGCCAATGAGTCGTTCGAGACCGGGCTGCCTGTTCGGGTGCGGGATCTGTTGGACGTGTGAGCGGTGGATCAGGGTCGGGCGCTTCCGGTCCGGTGGGTGGCGGGGCGGGGGCGGGGCCGTGCCGGTGTGTCCGTTCGCGACCTCCGGGCGTACTGCCCTGAGTTTCGAGGTGAGGTTTCCAGCGGGAGCCGTACGTCGCGAACGTGACACACCGGCACGGCCCCGCCCCCGGGTGGGTTGGTGCGGCGGAGGGCTGCGCTGTAGGTACGGCCCTAGGTACGGCCCTTCACTGGTTCAGGCGGTTTCCATGTGCGTCAAAGTTGGTGGGTCAGAGTAGTGCTTCAGGACGGATCGGTAGGTCCGTCAGGCGTTTGCCCGTCGCGTTGAAGACCGCGTTGCCGATGGCGGGTGCCACCCCGACGATGGTGATCTCGCCGAGTCCCTTCACACCGATCGGGTCGGCCTGCGGGTCCTCGGTGTTGATGAAGGCGGCGTCGAGGTCGAGGACGTCCGCGTTCACTGGCACCAGATAGTCGGCGAGGCTCGCGTTGACGATGCGGCCGTCGCGGTGGTCGGTGACGGTGCCTTCGAGGAGGGCCATGCCGATGCCGCCGACCATGCCGCCGATGGCCTGGCTGTGGGCGAGCTTGGGGCTGATCACCCGTCCTACGTCGTATGCCGCGAAGATCCGTCGTACGCGGACGAGGCCGAGGAGGGGGTCGACGGAGACCTCGGCGAAGACGGCACCGTAGCCGTAGGTGGAGATCCTTGAATCGGCGTCGCCCGGGCCCCAGTTGCCGGTGATGTCGAGGCTGGGCAGGCCGGCTCGGCGCAGGATGTCCCGGTAGGTGTCGCGAGCACCGGATGTCTCCAGTTGGCCGTCGCGCACCTGCACGTCCGCCGGATTCGCGCCGTGGAGAGGGGAGTTGGGGTCCGCCACCGCCCTGCGGATGAACTCCGCCTTCAGCGCGTTGCAGGTGGTGTGCGCGGCCGAGCCCACGCTCGCCATGGTGCAGGCCGCCGCGTGCAGGGGTGCGGTGGGGTAGCTGGAGTCGCCCAGCCGGACGGTGACCGCCGAGGCGGGCAGTCCCAGGGCGTCCGCGGCGACCTGCATGACCGAGGTGGTGGTGCCGGGGCCCATGTCCGCGGAGGCCGCGAAGACTTCGGCGGTGCCGTCGGCGTGGATCCGGGCCCTTGCGCTGGAGTCGCGTCGGTTGTTGTGATAGCTCGCGGTGGCCATCCCCATGCCGATGAGCAGGTCGCCTTCAGTGCGCGAACCCGGCTTGGCGCGCCTGCGGGACCAGCCGAAGCGGCGTGCGCCCGTCTGGTAGCACTCGCGTAGCTTCCGGGTGGAGAAGGGGAGTTGGGAGACCTCGTCCTGGGTCGGCTCGTTGCGCAGCCGCAACTCGACCGGATCCACGGCCAGTTCGTGCGCGAGCTGGTCCATCGCCGTTTCCAGGGCGAAGTTGCCGAGCACCACGCCTGGGCCTCGCATGGAGGCCGGAGAGTGGACGTCGATGGGCGTGATCCGGTAAGCGGTACTGGTGTTGGGGACGCCGTAGAGGAACTTCGGCAGGTCGGTCAGGCCGTCCGTGTAGGTCCGGTAGCGCGCGTTCTCGATACGGACCTCGTAGACGAGAGCGCTGACGCGCCCGGCCGCAGTGCTGCCGAGGGCCATCCGGTGCCGACTGGCCGGCCGGAACCCGGTGCCGTAATAGAACTGACGCCTGGTCAGCACCACCTTGACGGGCCGGTTGACCTCACGCGCGGCGAACGCGGCCAGGACGACGTGGTCGTAGGTCTGGATTCCGCTGCCGAAGCCTCCGCCCAGGAACTCGTTGTGCACGCGTACGTCGGTGACGGCGATGCCGAGCGCGCCGGCCACCGTGCGCGCGGCGCCCTGTGACCACTGGGTCTTGTCCCAGAGTGTCAGCCGTCCGTCCTGCCACCGGGCGATGGTCGAGGGCAGTTCGATGGGGTTGTGGTTCTCGCGGGCGCTGGTGAGTTCCAGGTCCACCTTCACCTGCGCCGAAGCCAGCGCGCCCGCCGGGTCGCCTCGGCTGTAGTCGGGCTCGTCCTCGGGTGTCTGCGAGGGGATGTCAGGGTCGTCGAAGTCGGTTACCGCGTCCTGCCGTTCGTATGTCGCCTCGACCAGCGAGGCGCCATGGGTCGCCGCCTCCAGGGTCTCCGCGACGACGACCGCGATGGGCTGGCCGTAGAAGGCGAGTCGGTCGACCGGGTGAGCCAGCTGCAGCTTGCCGAAGTCGGTCAGGACCCGCAGGACGCCCGGGTGGCCGAGCGCCGCGTCCACCGAGATCCGGCTCACCGTGCCGCGGGCCACCGTGCCGTTGACGATCACGCCGTACAACAAGCCCTCGATGCGGTGCTCGGCCGAGTAGGTGGCCGTGCCGGTCACCTTGCGGCGGGCGTCGACGCGGGAGAGCGGCTGCCCGACGGCGGTCGTCGCCATCACTGTCCTCCGATCGTCATGAGCTGGCGGCGCACTGTCCGTTCGACCAGCCTCACCTTGAAGGCGTTCTCCGACAGCGGTACGGCGCCCTCGGCCGCGTGGGCCGCGGCAGCCGTCCACGTCCGGCGCCCCGGCCGCTTGCCGACGAGCTCCTGCTCCACCTTGGGCAGCCGCCACGGCACGGTCCCCACACCGCCGACGGCCACCCTGGCGCCCCGCACCACGCCGCCCCTGATGTCCAGCGCCACCGCCGCGGACGCGAGGGCGAACTCGTACGACTGTCGGTCGCGGACCTTCAGATAGCCCGAGCGGCGGGTGTGCGCTCCCGCGGGGACGGTGAGGGAGGTGATGAGTTCGCCGGACCTGAGCGAGTGTTCCTTCTGCGGTGTGTCTCCGGGGCGGAGGAAGAAGTCCTGGACCGGGATGGAGCGGGTGCCGTCGAGGCTCCGTACGTGGATCACCGCGTCCAGCGCCACGAGGGCAACTGCCAGGTCGGAGGGGTGAGTTGCCACGCAGTGGGAGCTTGTCCCCAGGATCGCCTGCATACGGTTGTCTCCGTGCCGGGCGTCGCAGCCCGAGCCCGGGTCACGGCGGTTGCACGCGGAGTGGACGTCCCGGAAGTACGGACAGCGGGGCCGCTGCATGATGTTGCCCCCGATGGAGGCCATGTTGCGCAGCTGGGCCGAGGCGCCGAGTTCGAGGGCCTGTGAGAGGAGCGGGTAGGTGTCGCGCACCTCCGGATGCGCGGCGAGCTCGCTCATCCGGACCAGGGAACCGACGTGCAGCCCTTGTCGGGTGACGGTGATGTCCTTGTACGGCAGCGCGTTGATGTCGACCACGTGCGCGGGGCGCTCGACGGTCTCCCGCATGAGGTCGATCAGTGTGGTCCCGCCTGCGATGTAACGGCCGTCGCGGGCACCGGCGTTGAGCGCGGCGGTGATGGTGGAGGCGCGGCTGAAGGCGAAGGGATGCATGCGGTCAGGCCTCCCTGGCGGTCTGCTCGATGGCGGAGACGATGTTCGTGTACGCCCCGCACCGGCAGAGGTTGCCGCTCATCCACTCGCGGATCTCCGCCCGGGAGCCGGTGTGGCCCTCGGCGATACAGGCGACGCCGGACATGACCTGCCCCGGCGTGCAGTAGCCGCACTGGAGGCCGTCGTGGTCGATGAACGCCTGTTGCAGCGGGTGCAGTTGCTCGCCCCGGCCTCGGGCGAGCCCTTCGATCGTGGTGACGCGCGCGCCCTGATGCATCACGGCGAGGGTGAGACAGGCGTTCGCCCGCCGGTCGTCCACGAGCACCGTGCAGGCTCCGCAGGCGCCCTGGTCGCAGCCCTTCTTCGTACCGGGGAGGTCCAGGTGCTCGCGGAGGAGGTCGAGGAGTGAGGTGCGGTTGTCGACCTGGGCGGTGCGCTGCTCGCCGTTGACCGTGAGACGGACGGTGGAGAGTCGGTCGGCCGGCGCGGGTGCGGCTGCGGCTGTCACTGTGGGCAGGCGATCCGAGGTCAGCAGAGGCAGACCGGCCACCGCTGTCGAAGCCGCGACGAAGGTTCGTCGTTTGAGCGTGGTTGCTTCGTCGAACGTTTCCGACATGCGCGATGCACCCTCCCGGTCGAACACGTGGCATGTGATGACACCTGGTGTCATCGTAACAGTGATGACACCAGGTGTCATGGATGACGAGAGCGAAGGGAGAGGCGCGCCTGTACCGGCACCTGCGGCTGTGTCTGTGTCCTACGGTGCGAGCGGGGCCGCGACCGCGGCCCTGAGCTCCTCCACGGATTCACGCAGCAGGGCGTGCAGGTCCTGTGTCTCCGGACCCTCGATCCAGCGTTCGCGCGCGGCTCTCCAAGCGGCGGCACCCGCGGCGGCGGTCAGGAAGGCGGCCTGCGGCGCGACACCGCGCTCGCACAACGCCTCGGTCACGGCCGCACTGGTGCCCGCGAACTTGGTCAGCTCTCGTTCCCGAAGCTCCGGGTTGGCCACGATGACGGCTCGGCGACGGCGGGCCTGCGCATGCCCCGTGTTCACCATGTCCACGGCGGCGCCGTACCCCTCCAGGACGACGGCGAGCGGCGAGAGGTCGGCCGGGGCGGCGGCCATGGCGTCGACGATCACCTGGTGGATCCGGGCCGAGAGCGGGAACAGCACCTCGCGCTTGTCGGGGAAGTGACGGAAGAACGTCCGCTTCGTCAGACCTGCCCGCTCGGCGATCTCGGCGACCGTGGTGTCCTCGAAGCCACGCTCCTCGTACAGCTCAAGCGCGGCCCGCGACAGTCGGCCCGCTGCGTCCGGCATCCATCGACCCATGTCACTCATCCTAGTGATGACACTCAATGTCATCGGATTTACGGTGATGGCGGCGGGGCCTGTCGGCGCAGTCAGCCGCGCAGATGGACGAGATGCACGCCTCCCGAGCTCGGGGTCGAGCCGCGCCACATGCGGGTGGGGGCCTGCGCCCTTCGGCACGCCCGGGTCTCGTCTAGGACGGCCCGCCTCGGACGACCCGGCTCGGACGACCCACCTCATCCCGCTCGCCGGTCGGCAGGCATACCGTCCTGGTGTGGCTCTCTTTGTTGTGCGGCGGGACAGCGTGCTGGGTACCAGCGAGGCGTGGCGGCGGCTCACCGTGTGGGAGCGGCATGCGGATGTGGTGCCGCTGACCCGGATCACTGTCGTCGAGGCAGCGGGGGGTGGCGTGGGCACCGTGTTCGTTGCCCGGTCCGGGGTCGGGGCCCTTGCCTTTGATGACCCCATGGAGGTTGCCGTGTGGCGGCCACCTCTGGGAGAGCGGGCCGGGTTCTGTCGGCTCGTCAAACGGGGCAACTTTGTCACCGGGTGGGCCGAGATCGAGGTGCGTCCGGGGGCGGGCGGTGGTTCACGGGTGGTGTGGCGGGAGGAGTTGAGGGTTTGGGGGGTGCCCCGGATTTTTGATCCCTTGGTGGGATGGGTGGCACGGCGGGTGTTCGGGCGGGCGGTACGTCGGCTGCTGGCACGGCCCTGACGTCCTGCGGGGGGGCTCATACCGGCGCGCAGACGCCCAGTTCTTCAACCAGTTCGCTCACGGGGCACCATCCCAGCCCCCACCAACAGCGCGGTCCCGGCGAGTCCGGGTCGACCGGCCACGCTCCCGTACGCCGCCCGGACCCTGAGCTGAGGAAAAGTCTGTGGAACGCGGCCGAGTGGAGTTGCGAGACTGGGACCCATGAGCGACATGGAGCGATTCCGTCGGGCCGTTGTCGAGTGGGCGGCCGGCGGGGTGGGGGCGTCGGCTGCCGGGGAGAGTGCGCGGGAGCTGGCGGTCGGGGTCGGACTGCGTACGGTCGTGCTCGTCGAAGGGGGCAGTGATCAGGCCGCGGTCGAGGCCTTGGCCGCGCGGCGTGGGCGGGATCTGGACAGTGAGGGTGTGTCGGTCGTGCCGCTCGGGGGTGCGACCAGTGTCGGCAGGTTCGTGGATCTGTGCGGGCCCCAGGGGCTCGGCGTGCGGCTGGCCGGCCTGTGCGACGTCGGGGAGGAGCGCTTCTTCCGGCGGGCGTTGGAGCGGGCCGGACTCGGTTCCGACATCCCGCCCGAGGGGCTGGAACCGCTCGGCTTCTACGTGTGCGACGTGGATCTGGAGGACGAGTTGATCCGGTCCCTGGGCGTCGAGGTCGTACAGCAGGTCGTGGTGGACCAGGGGGAATCACGGCCGTTCCGCACCTTCCGGAATCAGCCCGCGCAGCGGGAGCGAACCGTGGAGCAGCAGCTGCGGAGGTTCCTGGGGACGCACAGTGGTCGCAAGGCCCAGTACGCGCGCGGGATGGTCGAGAGCCTGGATCTGGAGCGGACACCTCGGCCGTTGGAACGGCTCCTCGCCCACGTCTGACTCCCACCCACGCCTGGCTCTCGCCCGTGTCTGGCTCCCACCCACGTCTGACTCTCATCCACGTCTCGCTCTCGCCCATGTCCGAGCGGATGCGTTTCGCACCTCGACCAGGGCTGGTGCGCGTGGGCGTGGGCGTGTGTCAGGCCACCGAGCCGATCCTCGCGGTGGGCTTCGGTGTCGACGACACGTCGTGGTGGATGGGCGTGTGGGCGCCGGTCAGTGAGACTCCGGTGCCGCCTCGCCTGTTGGCGACGATCTCCGAGGCGATGGACAGGGCCGTCTCCTCGGGCGTACGGGCACCCAGGTCCAGCCCGATGGGAGACCTGAGCCGGGTCAACTCCAGCTCGGTGACGCCGACTTCGCGGAGGCGTTCGTTGCGGTCCAGGTGGGTACGGCGGGAGCCCATCGCGCCGACGTACGCCACGGGGAGGCGGAGGGCCAGTTGGAGGAGGGGTACGTCGAACTTGGCGTCGTGGGTCAGGACGCACAGGACCGTGCGGGCGTCCACCTGGGTGTGCTCCAGGTAGCGGTGCGGCCAGTCGACCACGATCTCGTCCGCCTCCGGGAAGCGGGCCGAGGTCGCGAAGACCGGGCGGGCGTCGCACACCGTGACGCGGTAGTTCAGGAACTTGCCGATACGGACCAGGGCTGAGGCGAAGTCGATCGCTCCGAAGACGATCATCCTGGGTGGCGGAACCGATGATTCGATGAGGAGTGTGAGCGGTGCTCCGCAGCGAGAGCCCTGCTCTCCGTCACCGATCTCCAGGGTGCCCGTGCGGCCCGCGTCCAGGAAGGCGCGCGCCTCGTCCACGGCCGTCCGGTCCAGTTCCGGGTGGGCGCCGAATCCGCCCTCGTACGAGCCGTCCGGGCGGACCAGCAGGGCTCGGCCCAGGAGTTCCGTCGGGCCTGACACCACGCGGGCCACCGCCGCCGCCTCCCCACACGCGGCGGCGGCGAGGGCCGAGGCGAAGATCTCCCGGGAGGGGTCCGAGGTACGCACCGGGGTCACCAGGATGTCGATGATCCCGCCGCACGTCAGGCCCACCGCGAAAGCGTCCTCGTCGCTGTAGCCGAAGCGTTCGAGGACCGGTTTCCCGTCCGCCAACGCCTGTTGGCACAGCTCGTACACCGCGCCCTCCACACAGCCGCCGGAGACCGAGCCGATCGCCGTGCCGTCGGTGTCCACCGCGAGGGCGGCACCGGGCTGGCGAGGTGCGCTGCCGCCGACGGCCACCACGGTGGCCACGGCGAAGTCGCGCCCCTGCTCGACCCACCGGTGGAGCTCTTCGGCGATGTCCAGCATGTCTCGGTCTCCTTACGGTGGTTGTGGGGAGGGCTGCGGGTGCGTGGGTGACCGGGTGCCTAGTGGACGCCCATCCAGCTCTCGATCGGGTTCAGGGCAAAGTAGACGATGAAGATTGCCGTCAGGCCCCACATGAACGCCCCGATCTCCCGGGCCCTGCTCTGGGCGACCTTGATGGCGACGTAACTGATCACTCCGGCCGCGACGCCCGCGGTGATGGAGTACGTGAACGGCATGATGACGACCGTCAGGAAGACGGGGATCGCGGTGGCGCGGTCGGCCCAGTCGACGTGCCGGGCGTTCATCATCATCATGGCGCCGATGACGACCAGGGCCGCGGCCGCGACCTCGCCGGGCACGATCGCCGTCAGCGGGGTGAAGAAGAGACAGGCCGCGAAGAACAGGCCCGTGATGACGGAGGACAGGCCCGTACGGGCGCCTTCGCCGACCCCCGTCGCGGACTCCACGAACACCGTCTGGCCCGAGGCGCCCGAGACGCCGCCGATCGCACCGCCCGCGCCGTCGATGAACAGCGCCTTGGACAGGCCCGGCATCCGGCCCTTGTCGTCGGCCAGCTTGGCCTCGGTGCCGACGCCGATGATGGTGGCCATCGCGTCGAAGAAGCCGGCGAGGACCAGCGTGAAGACGATCATGCCGACCGTCATCGCGCCGACCTGGCTCCAGCCGCCGAACTCCACGTCTCCGAAGATCGAGAAGTCCGGCATGGACACCGCGCTGCCGTGCAGCTCGGGCGCGCCGCTGGCCCACTGCTTGGCGTCGATGACGTCAAGTGCGTTGAGGACGACGGCGAGTACGGTGCCGCCGACGATGCCGATCAGGATCGCGCCGGGGATGCCGCGTGCCTGGAGCATGAAGATGGCGAGCAGGGTGACGGCGAAGAGCAGGACCGGCCAGCCGGCGAGTTCGCCGGTCGCGCCGAGGGAGAGCGGGGTCGCCTTGCCCTGGTGGACGAAGCCCGCCTTCACCAGGCCGATCAGGGCGACGAACAGGCCGATGCCCATGGTGATCGCGTGCTTCAGCGCCAGCGGGATCGCGTTCATGATCATCTCGCGCAGCCCGGTGACCACCAGGAGCATGATCACGACGCCGTACATCACACACATGCCCATGGCCTGCGGCCAGGTCATCTGGGGTGCGACCTGCGAGGAGAGGACACCGGAGACGGAGAGTCCGGCGGCCAGGGCGAGCGGCACCTTGCCGAAGAAGCCCATCAGGAGCGTGGTGAAGGCCGCCGCGAACGCGGTCGCGGTGATCAGTGCCTTCTGGCCGAGCGTGTCCCCCGCCGCGTCCTTGCCGGACAGGATCAGGGGGTTGAGCAGCAGGATGTACGCCATCGCCATGAAGGTGGTGACGCCGCCGCGCACCTCACGCGCGACCGAGCTTCCTCGCTTGGATATGTGAAAGTACCGGTCGAGCCAGGACCTGCCGGCCGGGATACGGGTTCCTTCACCCGCATCGTCGGCGGTGGTCCTCGGCTCCAGTGACTGCTGGGTCATGTGGGCCTACTCCCAAGGTTCACAGGGGCACCCGCTGTCGCCTTCGGCGTGTGCGGGATTTGGGAAGGTGCTTCGGCCGCACGACCCGGGGGACGGCCCGAGACGAACGAATCGTGGTGCTGCACATGGACCGGTACCGGGGTGCCGTTGGACGTACGGTCACCCGGTGCCGGGGGTGCCGTTGTTGTGCCCACCCGTTCCGCCCTGCGGAACGCCTGCCCACAACAACGGCGGGGCGCTATGCCGTACCGGTGAGATGTTCCGGTCGGACCGGCGTCCTGTTGAGCTCCAAGCCCGTCGCGTTCCGGATTGCCGCTAGCACGGCCGGAGTCGACGACAGAGTCGGTGCCTCGCCGATGCCACGGAGCCCGTACGGCGCGTGGTCGTCGGCGAGTTCGAGCACGTCGACGGGGATGGTCGGCGTGTCGAGGATCGTGGGGATGAGGTAGTCGGTGAAGGAGGGGTTCCTGACCTTCGCCGTCTTGGGGTCGACGATGATCTCCTCCATGACCGCGATGCCCAGGCCCTGGGTCGTACCGCCCTGGATCTGGCCGATGACGGACAGCGGGTTGAGCGCCTTGCCGACGTCCTGGGCACAGGCCAGTTCGATGACCTTCACCAGGCCCAGTTCGGTGTCCACCTCTACGACCGCACGGTGGGCGGCGAAGGAGTACTGGACATGGCCGAAGCCCTGGCCCGTACGGAGGTCGAAGGGCTCGGTCGGCCGGTGCCGCCACTCCTCCTCGACCTCGACGGCCTCGCCTTCGAGTACGTCCACCAGGTCGGCCAGTACCTCGCCGCCGTCGGTGACGACCTTGCCGCCCTCCAGGAGCAGTTCGGCGGTGGCCCAGGCGGGGTGGTACGTACCGAACTTGCGGCGGCCGATCTCCAGGACCTTCTCGCGGACCAGCTCGCAGGAGTTCTTGACGGCGCCGCCGGTGACGTACGTCTGACGGGACGCGGAGGTCGAACCGGCCGAGCCCACCTGGGTGTCGGCCGGGTGGATCGTCACCTGGGCGACGCCCAGCTCGGTGCGGGCGATCTGCGCGTGGACGGTGACGCCGCCCTGGCCGACCTCAGCCATCGCGGTGTGGACGGTGGCCACCGGCTCGCCGCCGACAACTTCCATACGGACCTTGGCCGTCGAGTAGTCGTCGAAGCCCTCGGAGAAGCCGACGTTCTTGATGCCGACCGCGTAGCCGATGCCTCGTACGACGCCTTCGCCGTGGGTGGTGTTGGAGAGGCCGCCGGGCAGTTGACGGACGTCCGCCGCCTCGCCGGCCGCGAGCCACTGCTGCTCCGGCGGCAGGGGCATCGCCTTGACGCGGCGCAGGAGTTCGGCGACCGGGGCCGGGGAGTCGACCGGCTGGCCGGTCGGCATGATCGTGCCCTGCGACATCGCGTTGAGCTGGCGGAACTCGACCCGGTCCATGCCCACCTTGTCGGCGAGTTTGTCCATCTGCGCCTCGTAGGCGAAGCACGCCTGGACCGCGCCGAAGCCGCGCATGGCGCCGCAGGGCGGGTTGTTGGAGTAGAGGGCGATCGATTCGATGTCGACGTCCTCGAGCACGTACGGGCCGACCGCGAGGGACGCCGCGTTGCCGACGACCGCCGGGGACGCGGAGGCGTAGGCGCCGCCGTCCAGGACGATCCGGCACTTCATGTGCGTGAGCTTGCCGTCCTTGGTCGCCCCGTGCTCGTAGTGGAGCTTCGCGGGGTGGCGGTGGACGTGGCCGAAGAAGGACTCGAAGCGGTTGTAGACGATCTTGACCGGCTTGCCGGTGCGCAGGGCCAGCAGGCAGGCGTGGATCTGCATCGACAGGTCCTCGCGACCGCCGAACGCGCCGCCGACGCCGGAGAGCGTCATACGGACCTTGTCCTCGGGGAGGCCGAGGACGGGTGCGATCTGCTTGAGGTCCGAGTGCAGCCACTGGGTGGCGATGTAGAGGTCGACGCCACCGTCCTCGGCGGGCACGGCGAGTCCGGACTCGGGGCCGAGGAAGGCCTGGTCCTGCATGCCGAAGGTGTACTCGCCCTCGACGATGAAGTCGGCGCGCTCGCGGGCCGACTCGACATCACCGCGAATGATCGGCTGGCGGTGCACGATGTTCGGGTGCGGGACGTGGCCGATGTGGTGGTCGTCGCGGCCCTCGTGGACGAGGATCGCGTCGGGTGCGGTCGCGGACGCCTCGTCCGTGATGACCGGGAGTTCGCGGTACTCGACCTTGATCTTGGCGGCGGCTCGGCGGGCTGTCTCCGGGTGGTCGGCGGCGACGATCGCGACCGGCTCGCCGTGGTGGCGGACCTTGCCGTGCGCGAGCACCGGGGTGTCCTGGATCTCCAAGCCGTAGTTCTTCACGTCGGTCGGCAGGTCGTCGTACGTCATGACGGCGTAGACGCCCGGGGTCTTCAGCGCCTCGACCGTGTCGATGGAGACGATCTCGGCGTGCGCGACCGTGGAGCGCAGGATCTGGCCCCAGAGCATGTCCTCGTGCCACATGTCCGAGGAGTATGCGAATTCGCCGGTGACCTTGAGGATGCCGTCCGGGCGGAGCGTGGACTCGCCGATGCCGCCCTTGGTGCGGGAACCCTGGGTGACCTTGGTGGGCGTCCCGAGGGGAGCGCTTTTGCCGGCCATCGTCAGACCGCCTCTCCCTGTCGGGCGGCCGCCAGGCGGACCGCGTCCATGATCTTCTCGTAGCCGGTGCAGCGGCAGAGGTTGCCCGAGAGCGCCTCGCGGATGTCCGCGTCGCTCGGGGTCGGGTTGCGCTCCAGCATCTCGTCGGCGGCGACCAGCAGGCCGGGCGTGCAGAAGCCGCACTGGACGGCACCGGCGTCGATGAACGCCTGCTGGATCGGGGAGAGTTCGGTGCCCTCGCCGGCCTGCGAGTCGGAGGGCCTGGCCTCCCACCGCTTGGCCGCGTCCAGGGGCGTACCGCAGGCTCCGGAGGCGCAACCCCCGTGCTCCGTGCGCTGTTTGGCGAAGTCGGCGAGGCCCTCGACCGTGACGACCTCGCGGCCCTCGACCTGGCCGGCCGCGACCAGACACGAACACACCGGCACGCCGTCCAGGCGGACCGTGCAGGAGCCGCACTCGCCCTGCTCGCAGGCGTTCTTGGAGCCGGGAAGACCCATGCGCTCACGCAGGACGTAGAGCAGGCTCTCGCCCTCCCAGACGTCGTCGGCTTCCTGCGGACGGCCGTTGACCGTGAAATTGACGCGCATTACGCGACTCCCTCCGAATGGGCGGCGGTGCCGCGGTACGACTCCCACGTCCAGGTCAGCGTGCGGCGGGCCATGATGCCGACCGCGTGGCGGCGGTAGCTCGCCGTGCCCCGGACGTCGTCGATCGGGTTGCAGGCGGCCGAGCACAGCTCGGCGAACTGCTTGGCGACCGACGGGGTGATGATCCTGCCGTTGTCCCAGAAGCCGCCCTCGTCGAGCGCCGCGTTCAGGAACTCCTCGGCGGCCTTGGCCCGTACGGGCGTGGGCGCGGCCGAGCCGATGCCGGTGCGGACCGTGCGGGTGTCGGGGTGCAGAGCCAGGCCGAAGGCGCAGACCGCGATCACCATGGCGTTGCGGGTGCCGACCTTCGAGTACTGCTGCGGGCCGTCGGCCTTCTTGATGTGGACGGCCCTGATGAGCTCGTCGGGAGCGAGCGCGTTGCGCTTCACGCCGGTGTAGAAGGCGTCGATCGGGATCAGGCGCGTGCCCCGTACGGACTCGGCCTCGACCTCCGCGCCCGCCGCGAGGAGGGCGGGGTGGGCGTCGCCGGCCGGGGAGGCGGTGCCGAGGTTGCCGCCGACGCCGCCGCGGTTGCGGATCTGCGGGGAGGCCACCGTGTGGGAGGCGAGGGCCAGGCCGGGCAGCTCGCCGCGCAGCTGCTCCATGATCGCCGTGTACGGGACCGAGGCGCCGAGGCGGACGGACTCCTCGCCGACCTCCCACTCACCCAGTTCGCCGATGCGGTTCAGGTCCAGCAGGTACTCGGGCCGGCGGTGGTCGAAGTTGATCTCGACCATCACATCGGTGCCACCCGCAATCGGCACAGCGGTGGGGTGCTCGGCCTTCGCGGCGAGCGCCTCCTCCCAGCTGGCGGGGCGAAGGAAGTCCATGACCGGCTCTCTTCTTCGTCTCGTGGATGGTTCTGATCAAGCCAGTTCGTGTGCGGCGGGTCCGGCTCGTTCATACGTTGTTCACGTGGATTGAAATCAGTACACAGCGCCGTCCCGCACCTGGGTCAGTCACCGAAACCATGAAGGAGTTCGCTGGCCAGGGCGCGCATCTTGTAGATTCGTATGAATGGAGGGCATCAGCAACCTCCTTGTTTTCCTCCGGAAACACCACACGCAGCCTCGGGAATGAGCGACCACCTGTCGCGAAAGCCCAGGACACGGGCCATGAGGGCCGGAACCACCGTCCACCGGACCCCTCGGGCCCCCTCTGCGAAGCCCGGGATCCCGTGCACGGGGCATCCATCCCCGGGTCCCTCCGGAACCATCCAGATCCATCGTAGTTTTCGAGACAGAACGGCGGCGACGAGAATGCGGCTGCGCGCACTGCTGGACACGGACGCGCTGGGCCTGCGGCTGCTCGGCGGCGAGGACGAGCTGGACCGCACGGTCCGTGGCGTGATGACCACGGACCTGCGGGACCCCAGCCGCTATCTCTCGGGCGGCGAGCTGGTGCTCACGGGGCTCGCCTGGCGCCGCGACGCCTCCGATTCGGAGCCCTTCGTACGGATCCTCGCGAGCGCCGGGGTCACCGCGCTGGCCGCCGGTGAGGCCGAGCTCGGCCCCATCCCGGAGGACCTGGTGGCGGCCTGTGCGCGGCACCGGCTGCCGTTGTTCGCCGTCAACGAGTCGGTGGCCTTCGCGACGATCACCGAGCACGTCGTACGGCAGGTGTCGGGCGAGCGCGCCGGGGATCTGGCGGCCGTCGTGGACCGGCACCGCCGGATGATGACCTCGGGCCCCGCGGGCGGCGGCCCGGACGTGGTCCTGGACCTGCTCGGCTCCGACCTGGACCTGCGGGCCTGGGTGCTCTCCCCCGCCGGACGCCTCATCGCGGGCTCCCCCGATGCCGAGCCGGGGCTGCCCTCCGTGGTGTGCGCGGCACTGGCCGGCGAACACCTGGCGGCGGTCCGCACCGGGCGGCGCGGGCCGTACCGGGTGGCGGTGGGCGGCACGACGTACTCGCTCTTCCCGATCCGCAGCAGCGGCCGGGGCACGGGCACGGCGGGCGCGGCGGGCACGACGGGCGCACCGGGCTCGCGGGACGTCCGCGAGACGGTCCTGTCGGACTGGCTGCTCGCGGTCGAGGCCGACGCCGGGGACTGGCCGGCGGAGCGGCTCGACCTGCTGGAGGGCGTGACCCAGCTGATCTCCGTGGAGCGGGACCGGCGGGACGCGGCACGCACGGTACGGCGGCGGCTCGCGCAGGAGGTCCTCGAACTGGTGCAGACCGGTGCCGCCCCCGGTGAGATCGCGGCACGGCTGCGGGTCGCGGCGCCCGTGCTGCTGCCGGGGCTCGGCGCGGCCCCGCACTGGCAGGTCGTGGTCGCCCGCGTCGAGTGGGACGGCGGGGAGATCGAGGGCGGTGCGGTGGCGCAGGCGCTCCTCGAGGAGATCCTCGTCGACCCACTGTCGTCGGGCCCCGAACCGTCCGACCGGATCGCGGTCGCCCATACGGGTGACGAGGCCATCGCGCTCGTACCGCTTCCGGCGGTTTCCTCGGAGCACGACGGCTCGGAGGCCGGGCTGCACGCGGACACCCTCCTGGCGGCCGTACGGGATCCGCTGTCGGCGGGCCTCGACGACGACGGGCGGCTCACGCTCGGCGTCAGCGCCTCCGTGCACTCGGCGGAGGGGCTGCGCGGCGCCCTGGAGGAGGCCCGGCACGCGCGCCGGGTGGCCGCGGCGCGGGCCGGGCGGGTGTGTGCGGCCGGGCACCAGGAGCTGGCGTCGCACGTCCTGCTCCTGCCCTTCGTGCCGGACGACGTGCGTCGCGCCTTCACGGCGCGGCTCCTCGATCCCCTCCGCGACTACGACCGGCGCCACCGCGCCGAGCTGATCCCGACCCTTGAGGCGTTCCTCGACTGCGACGGCTCCTGGACCCGGTGCGCGGCCCGTCTGCACCTGCACGTCAACACGCTGCGCTACCGGGTGGGACGCATCGAGCAGTTGACGAGTCGCGATCTTTCCCGCCTGGAGGACAAGCTCGACTTCTTCCTGGCGTTGCGGATGAGCTGAGGTCACAAGCGTGTGCGGCCGGTGGCACCAAGTGCCTTCGCCGCCGCACCCCTTGTCCCACGACTTTGTGAAATCCTTCACCCACCCCCTTGGCCGGGCGAGTGCATTCGTGCTGAGATGCCGCCACCACTCAACAGCTCAATGGCGTGCTCGGGGAGGGCAACGTGGCGCATACCGCCATGTCTGGTTACGGGACGACTGCAGGGGACGATCCACTCCAGACCGCGGTGTGGCGGCTGCGCTCGCGCGCCTGCTGGGCCGACGCGGCGGCGCTCCTCGAACCGCACACGGCATCGGCCGCGCTCCAGCGGGCGTCGCTCCTCGTCGAGCGGTGCCTCTACACCGAGCAGGGCTGGGCGGAGGCGGAGGACGCGCTGCGTACGGCGGAGGCGCTGGCCCAGTCCGACGACGAGCGGGGCGCCGCGGCGTGCGAGCGCGGGCAGCTCGCGTACGCCTCCACGCTGCTCGCCGTCCGCGACCGGGCCGACGAGGCGCGGGCCGCGCTCGGCCGGGCGGCGGCTCTGATCGCACCGGGCGCCCCTGGTCGCGCTCTGCTCGACTTCCGGCGCGGGCTGCTCGCCGAGAACCTCGCCCATTCCCCGCAGTCCGCGCGCGCCGCCTATCGCCGCGCCCACGCCGGCGCCACCGCCCAGGACGACCCCCTGCTGCTCTCCTTCACCTGGCGCCATCTCGCCGGACTCGCCCTGCGCGAGGGCGAGTTGGTGGAGGCCCGGCACGGCTTCGGTGAATCCCTGCGCATCCGGGAGGAGTTGGGCTATCTGGTGGGCACGGCCCCGGCGTTGGCCTCCCTCGCCGACGCGGAGACCGAACCGGAGGCCTCGCGGCTGCGCGCCGAGGCGGGGCGTCTGTTCCGGCTGCTGGGCGGCGTACCGACGTGGCTGGCGGACCAGTTGACGCCACCGGCGGCCACGGCCTGAGCGGCTCGGCTGCCGCCGGTCCGTGGGTCGTGTGCCGGTCCGCTGTGGCTGGGCGCGGCTCACATACTGACGAAGTGCTCCCGCAGCAGCGCGTCGACCGCCGACAGGTCCTGCGCGGACAGGGCGTCCAGAAGGGCAAGGTGCTGCGCCGCGTCCGCCATCAGCTCAAGGCGGGCGCGAGCGGTGGGGCTGCCGCCGAGGGGCCACTGCGCACGCCGGTGAAGTTCGTCCGCGATGCGTACGAGCTGCTCGTTGCCCGCGAGGGCGAGGATGGCCCGGTGGAAGGCGCGGTCGGCCTCGGCGTACGTCGCCCGGCAGCCGACGGCCGCCGCCCGGGCCGTCTCCTCCGCGAGGGGGCGCAGGTCCTCCCAGTCGTCGGCCGGCAGGGCACGGGCCAGGCGCAGCATCACGGGCGCCTCGATCAGCCCGCGGATCTCCGCGAGTTCGGCCAGCTCGCGGGCACCGCGCTCGACGACGCGGAAGCCCCGGTTCGGTACGACCTCGACGGCGCCCTCGGTGGCGAGCTGCTGCATGGCCTCGCGCACGGGCGTCGCCGAGACGCCGAAGCTTTCGCCGAGCGCGGGGGCCGAGTAGACCTCACCGGGGGCGAGTTCACCGGCCACGAGGGCGGCCCGCAGCGCGTCGAGGATCTGCCCGCGGACGGAGGCTCGCTGAATCGCGGGGCGGGGAGACGGGGACTGGGTCGGGGAGGGAGAAGGGGCCGCGGAAGACGGACGGGCGGCGGGGATGCCCCGCGAGCCGGATCCATCACGTACGCCTGAGCCGTCCCGTACGCCTGAGCCGTCACGTACGCCTGAGCTGGCACGCGCGCCTGATCCATCGCGCACGCCGGATCCATCACGTGCACCCGATCCATCGCGCACGCCGGGGCCGCCGGGTGCCGCCGGTGCGCTCGGTGTTCCGAGCCCTCCGGGCGTGCCGTGGCTTCCAGGTCCCCCGAAACCGACGGGAGCGGCAGGGGCGGCGGGGGCTCCTGAGGCGCCGTGGTGCCACGGGTCTCCGAAGGCCTCCGGTGTGCCCGGACGGCCGGGGGCAGCCGTCGAAGTCCGGCGCGCACCGGTTCCCGGCGCGTCCGTCGAGGCCGGGAGCCCCTCCCGCGTCACCCTCGGCTGCGGAATCGGCGTCTCGCTGTGCGTGTGCTCCCCGCGGGCGGTGTGCTCGACCGGAGCGGAAGCAGGAGCGGCGGCGGGGGCTGAAGCCGGAGTGGCGGGTGCGGCGGTGTCCCGGGGGGTGTCTTCGCGGGGTGCCCGGCCGGCCGCGCGCTCGCGGCCTTCGCCCGCCGCCCGGGTCTGCTGCTGGGGCACCCGTGGCGCTCCGGCGCCGGGGGTGGTCTCCGAAGGGTCTCCTGCGGAGCCGTACGCCTCGCGCGAACCGGCCTTCTCCACGGGAGCCTCCTCCAGGACGGGCAGTGGTGGTGAGTATTTCGGTCGGGGTCCGGAGCGACCCCGACAGAACAGGGTAAACCTCGATCGTATCGGGTAAGGTAAGCCTTACCTGCAACTGATCACGGAACGGGGCCCCCGCATGTCCGCTCCCGCCCCGGCCGAGACCTCACCCGGCGCGGAAGTACGCCCGGTCGGCTCGGCCCTCACAGCGGCGTACACGCGGATGACCGAGGTGCTCCCGTCCCTGGGCGTCATGGAACTCGCACCGCACGAACCGGCCCCGACGGGCGACGGGCGGATCGCCGTCGCCGGGCTCGCGGAGGGTGGGGCCGAGCTCGACGCCTTCCTCGCGTGGGACGACAACCAGGTGTTCACGGACCACGGGCGGCGCGGCCGTCCGGATGTGATCGCCAGCTTCGGTCTGCACCGGTACGCCTGGCCGGCCTGTCTGCTGATCACGGTGCCGTGGTTCCTGCTGCGCAGGGTGCCCCGCTTCCCCGTGGAGCACGTCACCTTCCAGCGCATGCCCGGCAGCATCGCCGTACGCGTCGGTGAGTTCGCCTGTCTGCCGGACGACCCGGCGGCCACGCTGCCCGGCGCCCGGGTCGTCCCCGACGAGGAGGCCCTGCGCGCGGCGGTACGGGCCGCGGTGGCCGAGCACCTGGAGCCGGTCCTGGACGCGTTCGGCCCCCGGACGCGCCGCCGGGGCCGCGCCCTGTGGGGCATGGCGACGGACGAGGTCGTCGAGAGCCTCTGGTACGTGGCCGGGCTCCTGGGTGAGCAGCGGCGCGCGAAGGACGAGCTGGAGCGGCTGTTCCCCGGCACGACCCGGCCGTACGTCGGCACGGCCGGCTTCCGCGAGGTGACCGGTTCGAACGGCGAGTGCCTGTCCACCCGGGACCGGGCGAGCTGCTGCTTCTACTACACCCTCGACGCCGAGGACACCTGCGCCAACTGCCCGCGCAACTCCGAGGCGGTCCGCATCGCGAAGCTGACGGCCGAGGCCGCCGCGGCGGGCTGACCCCGTGGCAAGGGGCTGACTCCACGTCACGTAAGATCAACTCGGCACTGGACCAGGCGTCTTCACGGCTGCCCGACAGAGCCCTTTGGTTACAGTCGATTCACAAAGTCCTCACTTGCCGCAAGAACTTTCCGTGGAACCACCCGTAAGGGTAATCTAACTCGAACTCAACTCCCGCTCCTCAAGCGGCAGTTCGAGGAGAATGCCGTCCTCGCGCATACCCTTGCACTCCCTTGGCGGCCTCTTGCCCCGAAACCCTCTGAGGACGCACGGGATTGGGCCACTATGGCGGGCGTTACGCCCTATCCCAATGCAAGGGACCCCAGATGAGACTGACCGACATATCGCTGAACTGGCTGCTTCCCGGCGCCGTGCTGCTCCTGGGCCTGCTGGCGGCGGTTGCGGTGCTCGCGCGTGGCAAGCGCGCCGGGGAGAAGACCCACGCCGACGATTCGTGGGAGCGCACGGAAGAGCGCCGCAGGCGCAAGGAGGCCGTCTACGGCACCGCCTCCTATGTACTGCTCTTCTGCTGTGCCGCGGTCGCGGCCGCACTCTCCTTCCATGGCCTGGTCGGCTTCGGCGAGCAGAATCTGAACCTGTCCGGCGGCTGGCAGTACCTGGTGCCGTTCGGTCTGGACGGCGCGGCCATGTTCTGCTCCGTACTCGCGGTGCGCGAGGCCAGCCACGGTGACGCGGCCCTCGGCTCCCGGATACTCGTGTGGACGTTCGCGGCCGCCGCTGCCTGGTTCAACTGGGTGCACGCCCCCCGGGGTCTCGGCCACGCGGGCGCCCCGCACTTCTTCGCCGGCATGTCCCTGTCGGCCGCCGTCCTGTTCGACCGCGCGCTGAAGCAGACCCGCCGCGCCGCCCTGCGCGAGCAGGGCCTGGTGCCCCGGCCGCTGCCGCAGATCCGGATCGTTCGGTGGCTGCGTGCCCCTCGTGAGACCTACGGCGCCTGGTCGCTGATGCTGCTCGAGAACGTGCGCAGCCTGGACGAGGCCGTCGAGGAAGTCCGTGAGGACAAGCGGGAGAAGGAGCAGAACCGTCTGCGTCGGCGCGACCAGGAGAAGCTGGACCGTGCCCGCATCAAGGCGATCACCCGTGGCCACCGCGGAATGATCGGACGCGGTGGCGGCCGTCAGGCGGAACTCCAGCCGGCCCCGGCGGCCACCCAGGTCGCCGCGGAGCCTGCCATAGCAACGCCGGAACTACCCGCACGCGCCGCCCGACCCTCGTTGCAGCCCGTCCGCCGAGGGACTGAGTCCTCGACGGTCGATCTCACCGCGGAGGACGACACAATGGCGCTCCCTCGACTCGACTCCCTTGAGCGCAAGCTGAAGGACCTGGAGCAGCAGTTCGGCTGATCCGGACCGGGGCCGCCCGAGGCCTCAACTCTGGACGGGGGCACGGCAGTTGATGCCGCGCCCCCGTCCAGTTTCATGTCCGGGACCGGTCCGGTCTCACGTGCCGGCCCTGGCCGGTGTCAGGTCGGCGCCCCGTCCGGATTCACGTCACTCCCCCGTCCAGCTCGAACCACACCACCTTCCCCACCCCGTGGACCCGGACGCCCCACGCGTCCGCGAGGGACTGGACCAGGATCAGGCCTCTGCCGTGCGTACCGTCGTCGGCGGTCGGTACCCGCAGTCTCGGCCTGTGTCCCACGAAGTCCCTCACCTCCACCCGGAGTCCGCGCGGACCGACGGTGGCTGTCAGCAGCGCGTCATGGTTGGTGTGGACGAGGGCGTTGGTGACGAGTTCGCTGGTCAGTAACTCCGCTATCTCGGATCGGCCGGGCCGCCCCCAGTGAGCGAGCAGGTCCCGCAGCGCCCTGCGGACCTGGGGCACCGCCCGGAGGTCGCAGCGCCCGAGCCTGAGCCTGAGTTGCGGAACGCCGTGCTGGTCGGTCGTTCCGTCCGCTGGGTCCCCCGCCGTCGTGGTCGTCTGTACCGTCTTCGCCGAGAAGGCCCCGGATACGACGGGACCGCCTCCTCGTGCCTGCCTCTTCATGACCCCCGCCCGCACGCCGCTGTCGATTCCCCTCCAGCTCGAACACGTTCACGGAATGCATGCCCCGGCCCGGATCACGACACTCATGTCGAATCGTCAACCACCCCTGATACGTCCGGAGATGCCCTGCTGCCGTCCGGAAAAGTCGCACGCCGACCCGGCCTCCCGAGCCGCCACCACCCAGCGGACGATCACGGGTGGCGGCCCGGACGCCCCGGGAGCGGAGGGCCACAAGGTGAAGGGGCTGCCGTACGCCGTTTCGAGTGCCCCTTCAGGGCTGATCCGCGCGATCGCACCTGGTCCACGCGTCCTCACTCGCGATGAGACAGGCCAGTACATCTGCCCGTGGCTCCGACGGCCGACCCGGCCGTGCCGAACCCTGTCGCGACTACGGCCCCGGGGTCCGTACGACCACCCGCACTCGGCCCAACTACCGATGCCGTGCTGTCGATCCGGTCGCAGTCAACCTGACATTCGTCAGGACCGGTCGCGCGCTTCTCTTCCTAGGGTTCGAGCAACTCGGACCACCTCGGAACGGGCGTGTACGCCGACCTCACGCCGATCAACTCGATCGTCCTCAGGCCGCACCTGGACCGACCCGGCCTTCACCGTCCGCCACTCGAAACCCGGCCGATGCGGTCCCGGCAGTCGTCGGGGCCGCGCCGTGCCTCCAGGGGGAGACAACCAGCATGCACCGCACCGCGCGCCTACGCGGACCGGCCGGACACGTGTGGAGAACACTTCTCGCGTCCGCCGCCGCACTTCTGATCCTGACCTCCGGCGCGGCCACACCGGCCACCGCCGCCGTCCAGGCACCCGCCGCCGTCCAGATCCCCGACGGCGTCACCGCCGGGGTCGCCGTCTTCGACCGGGAGGCGGGAACCTTCACCGAACAGGTCAACGCCGATACGCCCTTCCGGTCCGCCTCCGTCGTCAAGCTGCTGCTGACCCTGGACTTCCTGTGGAACCGCGGGCCGTCCTACTCCATCCCGGCCGCCGACCGGGCCCGTCTTGAGCCCATGCTGCGCAGCAGCAACGACGACGCGGCCAACTACTACTGGTCCACGTACGGCGGTTCGGCGATCATCAACCGGATGGTCCGCGAGCTCAGCCTGACCGACACCGCCCCACCGCCCGCCGGTTACGAGGGCTACTGGGGCTACACCGCCCTGTCGGCCCGCGACACCGTGAAGATCTACCGCTACATCCTGGACACGGCACCGGCCCCCGTGCGCGAGTTCGTCATGGGCAACCTGCGCCAGTCCACGCGCTGCGCCTCGGACAAGTTCGACCAGCACTTCGGCATCGCCGGTGCGTTCGACCGCCCCTGGGCCGTGAAGCAGGGCTGGGCGGGCTCGTCGTACCCGAAGGGCACGTGCGGCCCGCCGGACACGGCCGCCGCCACGCCTGCTGCCACCGGCAAGCCGACCGCCGCCGTTCCGGGGGACCGCGCCGCCGACGCCGTGAACCTCACCCGCCCGGCGCTGCACACCACCGGCACCGTGGGCCCGAACGACCGCACCATCGTGGCCGTCCTGACGCTCCATCCGGACGGCACGTCCTACGGCAAGGCCTACACCGACATCGGCCGGCTGACCCGCTCCCTGAACGTGCCCGGCGGGGTACGGCCGACGGGCAAGTGGTACGGAACCTGGAGCGAGCATGTGAACGTCCGCCGGGACCCGTCCACCGCCAACCCGCCGATGACCCAACTGCCCGCCGGCGTCGAGGTGTTGGTGGGCTGCCAGAAGCAGGGCCAGACCGTCAGCGTGCCGCCGTACACCAACGACTGGTGGGCGTATCTGCCCCAGTACGGCGGCTACATCTCCAACATCTACATCAGCTCGCCCGACAACCGACTGCCGGACGTGCCGAACTGCGCCGCGTCGTAGCCGAGGCGTGAGTGAGCGCGTGAGTGAGTGGGCCGGGACCCGGTCGCCTGCCGGGTCCCGGCTCACCGCTCGTAGTCGGCGAGATAGCGCATCACCTTGTCCACGTGCGGCCGTACGCGCTCCGGGACACCGCGCTCCTCGATGATCGTGCGGTCACTCGTGCGGTAGCCGGCCACGACGAGCTTGACGAGGTCCTTCTCCGGCAGCCCGGCCTCCTTGAAACGCTGGTCGAGCCAGCACACGTACAGGCTCATCGTCGAGATCGCGTCGGGCGGCGACATGTGGTCCTTGTCGCCGTCGCCGTCCCCGTCCACGGCCCAGGCCCGGAACACCGAGGGTGTCCACATCGCGATGCCGAACTCCTCGGAGGCCGGGCGGGCCGCCTTCGCGTCGAACCCGCTCTCCGCCTTGAGCATGGCGGCGAGCACGATGGGGGTGATCTCCTTGTCGGTACAGCGGTGGGCGGCCTTCACGATGACCGGGCGCAGTGCCTTGGGCACGTCGGAGTCCGGCGGGATCTCCCCCGCGGCCACCGCCACCGGACTGCCGGTGGCCGTGGGCGTGGCGGAGGTGCCGGGGCCACCCGCGGCGTCGGCACCGCCGTCGTCCGGCAGCAGGAGCGCACCGGTCACGGCGGCGGCGACCGCCAGGACGGCCGCGACGGCCGGCACCAGCCGCCTGCGACGGCGGGGCGCGCCGGAGAGTTCGTCGACGCGGGCCTTGAGGACGTCGGCGGTGTACTGGAGGCGCGTGGCGTGGTCCGGTGACAGACAGTCGGCGATCAGCCGTCGTCTGCTCTCCTCGATGTCAGCGTCCAGGCGCAGTTGTGCGGTCCCGCGCGCGTAGGCCTGGGCGGCGAGGGAGCGGGCCCTGGCGGTGGCTCCCGGGAACGGGTGCAGCCCGCCCGTGAGCACCTGGTGGGCGAGGACGCCGAAGGCCCAGATGTCGGCGGTCGTCCGGACGACCGTGCCCCGCGAGTCGGTGCGCTGCGACCACCACTCGGGCGGCAGATGGTCGAGCGTGCCGAGCGGCGGCATATGGGCGTGGGTGCCCTCGAGTTCCGCGGCGACCCCGAAGTCCGCGAGCCAGACATCGCCGTCCGCGCTCAACAGGATGTTGGCCGGTTTCAGATCTCCGTGCACCCATCCGGCGCCGTGCATGTGCGCGAGACCTGCGGCCACCGAGCGCAGGATGCGATCCGCGTCGGGGACCGGACGGCCGGCCTCGGTGGCGTCGAGCACGTCCTGGAGGCTGCGCTCGGCACGGTCCATGACCAGGGCGATCGCACCGTCCAGATCGGGATGGTCGGGCGCCTCTACGGTGCACACGGCATGGGTCCGTACGAGGTTGGGGTGGTCCGCCTCCCGGCTGAACCGCACTTCGCGCTGGACGAGTTCACCGAGGGCGGCCCGCTGTCCCGGGGCCAGGGCGTCGGTGGGCAGCACCTTCACCGCGACCGGGGTGCCGTCGGCGACGGAACGGGCCTCGTGGACGGTGCCCCAGGCGCCGGATCCGATGGGTGCGCCGAGCTCCCAGCCGTCGATGCGGAAGCCGACAGGGAGGTGTGCTGAGGGGCCTGTGCGGGGGGTCAATGCGGGGCCTTCTTCGAGGGGCGGAGGCCGGTGGGAGCCTTCCGCACTGGACGACGGTGTCACGCGGGAGCTTCCTGTACGGGGCGGCGGCTCGCCGTACGGCGCGGGAGCAGGGCGAGGTGCTCCTCGCGTACCAGGCCGAACCGGAGCGCCGACGCCACCAGGCGGGCGCGCTTGGCACCGGTGCGGCCGCCCTGCTCCCCGTCCATGTCTCCCTGGTCAAGGCGCAGTTTCGCGAAGGACAGGTAGTCGATGTGGTAGTTGACCGCCGAGCGGGACAGATCGCGGCAGGAGTCCAGTGGACGCAGCCGTTCCGCGATCTCTCCCGCGCCGGGGAGCGTCGTGTCCGAGGGGTCGCGCAACCGCGGCTCGCACAGCGCCACCAGGACGAGGAAGTACTTCGACGTCTGGTCGAGGGCGAAGGGGTTGACGGTCTGGTCACCGGCGCCTGGCAGGGACCGCTCGTCGAGGTAGGCGTGCTGCGGAGCGAACACCTTGAAGTCGACGGTGCCGTTCAGCGCGGGCAGCACGACGCGGGAGAACTCGAAGGGGACCGGCGCGCCGAGGCGGCCGGGGGCCACCGTGATGTACTCGCCGGCGCCCTCCAGGTTCTCCACCACATAACCGGCGGTCCGGCTGAAGTTGGACAGCCGCCAGTAGTCCTCGGCGGCCTCCAGCCGCCCGGCGCGCCGTGAGACGCCCGGGTCGGCCAGGACGACCGCGAGGTCCGCGGCACCCTGCCCGCCGCGCCCGAAGTCGGCCATGTCGCCGGGCCCCAGGTGCAGCAGTCCTGGTCCGGGACCGCCTTCGCGTCGGTCGTGCTCGCCGTCCGCCCACGACGGACCCGGTAATTGGACAATGATCGTTTCCACGACGGCTCTCCCCCGATGAGGTCGCGAGGATTGTAGTGCGCAGATCAACCACGAGCACCGGCGGCGGCCGGTTCTCGCCTCGCCCCCACCGGGTGTCGGTCGTTGTCGGTCGGTACCGCTCGATGTCGCTCGGTGATGCTCGTGTGGAGGAGCCGCCCTCTCACACCCCCGTGGCGGGAGGGCGGCTCCAGCACTTTCCCCCCGGCAGCGGTCAGTAGAGCTTGTTGACCGCCGTGGTCGTCGTCTTCTTGAACGCCTTCACCGGCGCGTCCGAGAAGTCACCCATCTGCGCCCAGCGCACGAGGGTCACGGCCCGCCCGTCCCTGCCGACCGAGTAGAGGTTGATGTCCGTGGCACCCCAGGACGTCTCGGTGTGCAGGCCGTAGGCGTGGGCGCCCTCCTCGACCGACAGCTTGCCGTAGTCCTTCAGCGCGGCCTCGGTCTCCGGGTCGGACTGCTCGATGCGCGTCGCGCACGCCCGGATGTCCTTGTTCAGCCGCGTGGCCAGGGCCTTGGCCTTGGCGCTGCTGCCGACGACAATGGTGAGCTGCTGGGCGTTGGTCTCGAGGTCGGTCCGGAAGTCGCGGTATCGGGAGTCGTAGCCCGGCAGAGTGTCCTGGATGCAGAACCGGAGCTCGTCCGGCACGCCGTCCGTGACCTTGCCCGCCGTCCAGGCGGACGTGGGGTGCGGGGGCAGCTGCGAGGCCGACAGGAACTTCGGCGACGCGCTCGTCTTCCCGGTGGCGTCGGCCGGGCCGGCGAGCACCGCACCGAGAGCGACGCTCGCGGCGACGAAGGTGGTGAGCGAGGCCGCTCGGGTGCGCTTGGACATGGGTCCCCCTGTGTATGAGTGCATGACTGATCCGCGCTGGTCGGTGAAGTGGGGTGCACACGGGAAGGATCCGTGTGCACGGGTGTCGACGCCGGTCCCGGTCGTGGGCTGCCACCGGGTGGTCGGTCCGGCGGCGGTCGGTGCGACACCAAGAGCATCAGCCGTCACTCGGGGCCTGCGCAACAGACAGCGCCGTATCCGCGACGGTGGAACCATCCCAGGCCATCTGACGTGCAGGTACATGGAGTGCCTGGGATGCCCTCCCGGGACGGGAACCGCCCCCTCGACCAGGGGGCCACGACGAGAAGCACGGGGGCACGGTGTCGACTCGGGACGACGACGTCGAGGAGTTCGCGGCACTGCTGAGGCGCCTGAAGGCGCGCACTGACCGCAGTTACGGCGCCCTCGCGCGCCGGGTGAACATGAACACCTCGACGCTGCACCGCTACTGCGCCGGTGACGCGGTGCCGCTCGACTTCGCCCCCGTGGAGCGGTTCGCCGCACTGTGCGGGGCGACACCGGCCGAGCGGCTCGAACTCCACCGCCTCTGGATCCAGGCGGTGGCGGCGCGGCAGAGACCGCGGGCGTCGGGGGCGCAGGAGAGTCCGGAGTCGGGGCCGACTCCGGATCCGGCCCCGGTTCCGGTGTCCGACGCGGTGGACGCCGAGCCCGTGGCAGGCGACGGGCCGGAGGGAGTCGGCGGCCCCGACGGAAGCCACGGGTCCGAAGACAGCGACGAGTCGGAGTCAGGGTCTTCGGACACGGCGGAGGCCGAACCCGTAGCGAGCATGCCGACCGTTTCCAGTTCCTCCGGCGGCTCGGGTCCGCGCCCCCGCCGGGCCTGGTACCGGCGGCGGGTCGCGGTCACCGCCGCCGTGGTGACCGTACTGCTCGTCACGCTGGGCAGCCTCTCCGCGCTGTCGGACGACCGTCGGTCCGACGACGCCTCCCAGAACGTCGGCCCGAGCGAGGGCCCGACCCCGACGGACACCGGTGACCCACGTGACCGCCGGTCCACGAGCCCGTCGCCCAAGTCCTCCGGACCGTCGTCGTCCTCGCCGTCGCCCGACGGCAAGGGAAAGACGTCCAAGCCCCCCGGCAAGGGCGGCAAGCCGTCGGGGAACGCCGGCCGGCCGAACGGTTCCGGCTCCACCGGCCTCCCGCTGACCTGGACCGCGAACTCGCACGGCTGGACGTTCGACTGCGGCCACGAGTACGTCGTCGACAGGAAGCCGGAAGAGGTACCACCGCCTCCGATCACGCAGGACGCCGCACGGTGGGCGGCCAGCCAGAACGCGGTGCACGGGCGCGAGACGATCGTGAAGATCTCCGTACAGGGAAAGTCGTCCACCGCCGTCGTCCTGGAGGCCCTCCGGGTACGGGTCGTCGGGCGCTCGACCCAGCTGAAGGGCGCCGGCTACTCCATGGACGAGGGCTGCGGAGGCGCGATCACCCCGCGCTCCTTCGCCGTCGACCTGGACAAGGACCGGCCCATCGCACGCGCGGTCGCGGGCGGTGACGTCGACGGGCCGATCCCCGCGATGCGCATGCCCTACCGGGTGTCCGCCGAGGACCCGGAGGTGCTGCTCGTCAACGCCCGGACGAACTCCTGCGACTGCCGCTGGTACCTGGAGCTCGACTGGTCGTCCCAGGGACGCACCGGCACGATCCGTGTCGACGATCACGGCAAGCCGTTCCGCACCAGCGGCGTCAAGGGTCTCCCGCGCTACTGGTACGGCTCGGTCGGTTCGGAGCGCCAGTGGGTCCCCCGCACCGACTGAGCGCCGGCGCCCCGAGGAAGGGGCTTACGGCCGCGGCACGTTGCGCAGGTTGGAGCGGGCCATCTGCACCATCCGGCCGACTCCCCCGTCCAGCACCATCTTCGACGCCGACAACGCGAACCCGGTCACCATCTCCGCACTGATCTTCGGCGGGATCGACAGGGCGTTGGGGTCGGTGACGACGTCGACGAGCGCCGGGCCCTTGTGCCTGAAGGCGTCCTTCAGCGCGCCCGCGAGCTGCTTGGGCTTCTCGACACGTACGCCGTAGGCACCGCAGGCGCGGGCGACGGCGGCGAAGTCGGGGTTCTTGTTGGAGGTCCCGTACGAAGGAAGGCCGGCGACCAGCATCTCCAACTCGACCATGCCCAGGGAGGAGTTGTTGAAGAGGACGACCTTCACCGGCAGGTCGTACTGGACGAGGGTGAGGAAGTCGCCCATCAGCATGGAGAATCCGCCGTCGCCGGACATCGAGACGACCTGACGCTCCCGGTCGGTGAACTGCGCGCCGATGGCCTGCGGCAGCGCGTTCGCCATCGAGCCGTGCGAGAACGAACCGATGATGCGGCGGCGGCCGTTGGGGGTGATGTAGCGGGCCGCCCATACGTTGCACATGCCGGTGTCGACCGTGAACACGGCGTCCTCGTCGGCGAGTTCGTCGAGGACGGAGGCGACGTACTCGGGGTGGACCGGGACGTGCTTCTCGACCTTGCGCGTGTACGCCTTCACGACACCTTCGAGCGCGTCGGCGTGCTTCTTCAGCATCTTGTCGAGGAAGCGGCGGTTGCTCTTGGGGCTCACCTTCGGGGTGAGACAGCGCAGGGTCTCCTTCACGTCGCCCCACACCGCGAGGTCCAACTTCGAGCGCCGGCCCAGGCGTTCGGGCCGTACGTCGATCTGGGCGATCTTGACGTCGTCGGGCAGGAAGGCGTTGTACGGGAAGTCGGTGCCCAGCAGGATCAGCAGGTCGCACTCGTGGGTGGCCTCGTAGGCGGCGCCGTACCCGAGGAGTCCGCTCATTCCGACGTCGTACGGGTTGTCGTACTGGATCCATTCCTTGCCGCGCAGGGCGTGCCCCACCGGGGACTTGATCTTCTCGGCGAACTGCATGACCTCGGCGTGCGCGCCCGCTGTGCCGCTGCCGCAGAAGAGGGTGACCTTGTCGGCCTCGTCGATCATCGCGGCGAGCCTGTCGATCTCGGTGTCGCCGGGGCGGACGCTGGGGCGGGAGGTGACGAGGGCGGTCTCGACGGGCTTGTCGGGGGCGGGCTGGTCGGCGATGTCGCCCGGCAGCGTCACGACGCTCACGCCGCTCTGTCCGACCGCGTGCTGGATGGCGGTCTGGAGCAGCCGGGGCATCTGCTTCGGGTTGGAGATCATCTCGCTGTAGTGGCTGCACTCGCGGAACAGCTGGTCGGGATGCGTCTCCTGGAAGTACCCGAGGCCGATCTCGCTGGAGGGGATGTGCGAGGCGAGGGCGAGGACCGGGGCCATGGAGCGGTGGGCGTCGTAGAGGCCGTTGATGAGGTGCAGGTTGCCCGGGCCGCAGGAGCCGGCGCAGGCGGCGAGCCGGCCCGTGATCTGGGCCTCCGCGCCCGCGGCGAAGGCGGCCGTCTCCTCGTGGCGGACATGGATCCAGTCGATGGCCGAGTTGCGTCGGATGGCGTCGACCACCGGGTTGAGGCTGTCGCCCACGACTCCGTACAGGCGTTTCACGCCCGCGCGGACGAGGATGTCGATGAACTGCTCGGCGACGTTCTGCTTGGCCATGAGTCACGCGCCCCTTCAGCTGTCTTCAGCCGGCATCCCGCCTTCGGCTGACTCCGCCTTCGGCCGGCTTCCGCTGTCACAGGTGCCCTTTCATGTCCCATGAATTCACAGCGGGCGCGGTTACGCCTCCCAAACGGCAGCGGCCGTCCGGTCGTCGGCGTAACCCTTGACCCGTACCAGGGTGTCCGCGAGGAACGCCGCGAGGCCGGGCGGATCGCCGTCCGACCAGCGGGAGGTGAGGTGTTCGGCCAGGGCGGGTTCGCCGCGCAGGGGTTCGGCGAGGCCGCTGGTGCACAGCAGGAGGGTGTCGCCCGGGCGGGCGACGGAGGCGCGGAAGCGGAACGGGTCGCGGGGCGGCGGCTCGGGGACCGGTTCGTACGGGCTCGGGGGTGTGGTGATGCCGAGGTCCATGGTGAGCCGGTCGCCGTCGGGGGTCTCGTGCGGCAGCGATCCGAAGCCGACGACGGCCTCGCCCGCGGTGTCGGCGACGTGCGGCTCGATGTCCTGCCACTCGCCGTCGCGCAACCGGAAGAGACCGCCCGCTCCGACGCCGAAGAAGACGCGCGTGCGGCACTCGGGGTCGGCGGGGAGCAGGAGACAGCGCAGGCTCGCTGTGTACTCCTCCGGTTCGATGCCCTGCTCGGCGGCGCTGGCCCGCAGTTTGCCGAGGCTGCGGTCGGTGAGCCGGTGCAGGCCCGACTTGAGGTCGCCGCGCCGGGCGGCCCTGATGTCCTCGGCCAGGCGTGCGTGGCTGCGGCCGACGGCCCGCCCGATCCACTGGCACGCCTCGGCGGCGGCCCGGTGCGCGCCCGGGGTGGCGCGGGCCCCGGTCGCCATCGCGACCAGCACGAGGGCGCCGTCCCCGACACCGAAACGGGCCGTGAGCAGGGAGTCCCTGCGCGGCTCGCCCCGGTAGCGCGCCGAGTCCCCGCGCACGGACACCGCCCGCAGCGTGGACGTCCCGTACGCCGCCCCGTCCAGCACGGTGTCCGCCACGAGATCGTCGAGCTCGTCCACGTCGGCGGGAGGCAGCGCGGTCGGCTCGGCGTCGTAGGTGGGCGGCCCGGAGCCGACGTAGTCGACGGGGGTGGGGAGGTCGGGGGCCTGCACGGAGGCTTGCACGGGTGTCTGTGCGGGGGCCTGGCCGGACGGAGCGTCGATGAGGGTGGCGGGCGGGGCGTACGGGGAGGCGGTGGCGGGCGGCGGTGATGCGTCGGACGGGGGCGGCGAGGCGTCCGAGGGGGTCCGTGACGTGGGTGTCCCTGCCCCGGGCACCTCCGGGGACGTACCACTGCGGGGCACCGCCGCGTCGGGCTCCGGCGCACGAGGAGCCGCCTGCTGGAATACGGGCAGGGAACTCTCAGGCTCGGGCTCCGGTGCACGAGGAGCCGCTGGCTTGTATGCGGGCGGGGAACTTTCAGGTTCGGGCTCCGGAGCATGAGGAGCCACCGGCTTGAATACGGGAGGCGGGGCCTCCCAGGGCGCCCGCTGTCGCTGAAGCCCGCTGCGCCGCAGTGGGTCATTCTCCGGCCCGCCAGGAAGTGGACCGCCGGTCGCCTCCGGTGGTTGGCGTTCGCTGGGGCCCCAGCCGGCCACCGGCCAACCGGTGCCGAAGCCGGTGACCGCTGGGCCGTCGGGCCTGGGCACCTCGTCAGCGGGGGTGTCGTTCGCCGGATCGGCCGGGTCCGAGCCGCTGCCGAGGTGGCGGCGGCGTTCGGCCGGTGTTCGGGTTCGGGGTGGCGGGATTCCGGGGCCCGTGACGGGCGTGGGCGGGGGCGCGGCGTCCGGGGCGCCCACGGTGTCCGACGCCGAGGCGAAGCGGTCGTCGAGGGAGTCGGCCGCGGGCGCGGGCCCCGTGTCCCCCGTGGAGTCGTCGTACAGCTGCCCCCACCAGTCGTCCTCTTGACCGGTGGGCTTCTCCCCCTGCTGGCTCATGCCCCTAATTGTCCACCGCGGAGGCCGGATGAAAACGGTGCATCCGGAAAAACCGGCCACGGGGTTGGGCGTCGAACGGCGATACGAAACCGCCGGGCGATCCCACCCCCCACGGGAGAACCGCCCGGCGGCGCCTGTTTGACCGCGGGCCCGGCGCACGCCGTACGCCCGGGTCACGGTCTGAACGGCCGAGTTCCCCAGTTCTCCTGGGAGTCACCCGGTTCGGCCCTGAGTGTGACGCGCTTCCCTGAGGGGCAGCTGTGCCCGGCGGTCACGGCCCGTCCGCCGCCCGTCGCCCACCCACCGCGTGCTCGGCCCGACCGGTCCCTGGCGGGTCCTCGCCACGGACCGCGCGTAATGCAGCGGTGGCGCCACCTTGGCAGAGAGACGGAGGGTACGGGGATGATGTGCCGAGGCGGTTTTACGCCGTGGCCGTTTTCCGCCACGGCCGGGTCTTCGGGGAGGGGCGTCGCCGCATGCTGGGAGCGACAGGTCTGGCAGCGATAGGGCTGGACGAGACACACGAGTCGGCCTACCGGGCGCTGGTGTCGGTGGGCGCCGCCGACGTGCCCGATCTCGCGAGGCGGCTCACGCTCGGCGAGCACGACACCGAGCGCGCGCTGCGCCGGCTGGAGCGGCACGGTCTCGCCGCCCAGTCCTCGGCCCGGCCGGGCCGCTGGGTCGCGGCGCCGCCCGGTGTCGCGATCGGCGCGCTGCTCACCCAGCGGCGCCACGAGCTGGACCAGGCGGAACTGGCCGCCGCGCTGCTCGCCGAGGAGTACCGCGCCCGGGCCGTCGAACCCGCCGCGCACGACCTGGTCGAGGTGGTGACCGGCGCGGCGGCGGTCGCCCAGCGGTTCCTGCAGCTCCAGCTCGGCGCGAGCGAGGAGGTGTGCGCCCTGGTCACCGGGAACCCGGTCGTCGTCTCCGGCACCGACAACGACGCGGAGGAGCAGGCCGCCGACCGCGGTGTCCGCTACCGCGTGGTCGTCGAGCGGTCGGTGCTGCACCTGCCGAACGGCATCGCCGAGCTGTCGGCCGCGCTCGGCCGCGACGAGCAGGTACGGGTCGTGGACACGGTCCCGACCAAGCTGGTGATCGCCGACCGGGCCCTGGCCATGGTGCCGCTGACCTCGCGGACCCTGGAGCCCGCGGCCCTGGTCGTCCACGCGAGCGGGCTGCTGGAATCGCTGTCGGGCCTGTTCGAGGCGGTGTGGCGGGACGCGCTGCCGCTGCGTCTGGGCGCGCCGGGCACGTTCACCGAGGAGGAGCGGGACGGGCCGGACGGCACCGACCTGGAGATCCTCTCCCTGCTCCTCGCCGGGCTGACCGACGCGAGCGTCGCCAAGCAGCTCGACCTGGGCCTGCGCACCGTGCAGCGCCGGGTGAAGCGGCTGATGGAGCTGACGGGCGTGACGACCAGGCTCCAGCTGGGCTGGCACACGTACGAGAAGGGCTGGGTGGCCCGGGAGCGACAGGACTGACCTGCGGTTTCGCCCACTCTCCCGCACTCTGGACAGATGGGAGCGTGGGAACTCCTGCTGGTCGGTGTGGTGCTGCTGCTCGGCCTGAGCGGAGTGCTGGTACCCGGCGCGCCGGGGTCGTGGCTGGTGTGGGCCGCGGTCCTGTGGTGGGCGTTCGAGGATCCGCGAGCGCTCTCCTGGGGCGTGCTCGTGGGCGCCACGGCCGTCCTGTTCCTCGCCCAGGCGATCCGCTGGCGGCTGCCGCCGCGCCGGCTGCGCGCGAGCGGCGCCACCCCGCGCATGGCGGCGTACGCGGGCGTCGGGGCCCTGCTCGGCTTCTTCCTCCTGCCCGTGCTGGGCGCGATACCCGGCTATATCGGCGGCGCCTATCTCGCCGAGCGGCTGCGGCTCGGCGGCCACGGGGAGGCGAAGGCGTCGGTCCGCTCGGTGATGCGGGCGGGCGGGACCAGCGTGCTGGTGGAGCTGTTCGCCTGCCTGCTGATCGCGGGGGCGTGGCTGGGAGCTGTGATCTGGGGATCTTGATCCCGTGCCGCGCGCTCTTCCACCCGCACACTCCTCCACTCGCATTCACGTCCCACACATCGGATCTCTTCTTTCATATTGACGGCATCCTGCACCTTCTCTACGTTGCGCCTTGGGATAGCTCCGATGAATCTCCGGTACGCACGCACCGGAGCGCACGCAGTGGAACGTACGCAGTGGAACGAGCCGCCAGGAGGCGCGATGCCCAGCCCGTCCAGACGAACCGTGCTCGCCACCGGATCCGCTCTCGGCGGGACACTTCTCGCCGGCGGCCTCCCGGCCCAGGCGAGCGCGGCCGACCAGGAAAGCGCCCCCTCCGACGCGTACGCCCCCTCCACGTCCTCCGACCCCTGGCGCACCGTCCTCGACGACGCCGACCTGGTCTGGGAGCGGATGCCGAAGACCTGGTACGAGGGCCCGTACCTCGGCAACGGCTTCCTGGGCTCCGGGATCTACGCCGAACCGGGCCGGGAGACCGAGGCCGTCCGCTTCAACATCCAGCACTCCGAAGTGCAGGACCACCGGCCGCAGTTCGGCTCCCTCTTCGGTCTCGCGCGGCTTCCCATAGGCCACTTCACCCTGGAGCCGGTGGGCGCGATCACCGGTCTCGACTGGCGACTCGGGCTGCGTGACGCCGAGTTGACCGGCACGCTCACCACGGACCGTGGCACCCTCACGATCCGCGCCCTGATCCACACCACCCGCTCCGTACTCGCCGTCGAGGTGACCCCGAGCAAGGGCGAGCGCGACTTCCGGTGGGTGTTCCACCCGGCGGACGCGATCAGCCCCCGTGCCGCCTTCAAGCCGGTCCCGCCGGGATACACGGGCAACCCGCCCGCCGAGATCGAGCGGCACGACGGCGTGTCCGCGGCCGTCCAGCCACTCCTCTCCGGCGGCCAGCACGTCACCGCGTGGCGGGAGCGGGCACTGGGCTCCCGGCGGACCTTGTACGTCAATGTCGCGCACTCCTACCCGAAGTCGACTGCGCTGAAGCAGGCGCTGGCCGCTGTCCGCGCCACCGCCCTCCTGCCGTACGACGCACTGGCGTTGGCGCATCGCGCCTGGTGGCACGCCTTCTACCGCAAGGGCTTCCTCTCCCTCCCGGACGCGCGCATCCAGCGCTTCTACTGGATCCAGCTCTACAAGACGGCGTCCGCGGCCCGTCGTGACGCTCCCGCGATGGCCACGAGCGGCCCCTGGCTTGAGCCCACGCCCTGGCCCGCGACCTGGTGGAACCTGAACGTGCAGCTGGAGTACTGGCTGATCCACGGCTCCAACCACCTCGAACTCGACGCCGTGACACGGTCGTTGAGCGAGTTCCGCGACCACCTCAAGGCCGAGATGGCGCCCGCCTACCGCTCCGACTCACTGGGCATCCCGCGCACCACCGACGCCTCGCTGGTCAACGGCGGCGCCACGGACCCCGTACTCGGCTACGGCGTCGGCATTCCCGGCCAGGACCCGCCGACTCCCGAGGTCGGCAACCTCACCTGGGCCCTGCACAACGTCTGGCTCAGCTACCGCCACACCATGGACAAGTCGATCCTCCGGGACGTCCTCTTCCCGCTCCTGCGCAAGGCGGTCAACTACTACCTGCACTTCCTGGAGCCGGGCGCGGACGGCAAGTTGCACCTCCCGGCGACCTTCTCACCCGAGTACGGCGGCAACTCCCGGGACTGCAACTACGACCTGATGCTGCTCACCTGGGGCTGTCGCACCCTCCTCGATTCCGCCGAACTCCTCGGCATCGACGACAAGTTGGTGCCCCGCTGGCGCGAGGTCCTGGCCAAGCGGGTCGCCTATCCGACCGACGCGAACGGCTTCATGATCGGTGCGGACATCCCCTTCGCGAAGTCGCACCGCCACTACTCCCACCTCCTCGCCGTCTACCCGCTGTACGAGCTGACGGGCGACACCCCGGACGAAAAGGCCCTGATCGAGAAGTCGTTGGCCCATTGGGTCGGCTTCGAGGGCGCCCTTCAGGGCTATACGTTCACGGGCGCGGCCTCGATGTCGGCGCTGCTCGGGAAGGGCGAGGACGCGCTCTCGTATCTGGGCCAGCTGATGGCCCGCTTCATCCAGCCCAACACCATGTACAAGGAGTCGGGCCCGGTCATAGAGACCCCGCTCTCCGCCGCCCAGTCGGTCCACGACATGGTCTGCCAGTCCTGGGGCGACGTCATCCGCGTCTTCCCCGCCGTGCCCGCCGCCTGGGCCGACCTGACGGTGCACGACTTCCGTACCCAGGGTGCCTTCCTGCTCAGCGCGGTGCGGGAGGGCGGGAGGACCCGCTGGGTGCGGCTGGTCAGCGAGGCGGGCGCCCCCTGCGTCGTACGGCATGGGATCGCGGGCGCGATCGAGGTGCGGGACGGGCGTGGACGGCCTCTGCGGTACGAGGCCGTGGGTGATGGGGTCGTCCAAGTCCCGCTGCGCAAGGGCGAGTCGGTCCTCATTACCGGGAAGGGTGACCGGCCGGATCTGCGGATCAGTCCTGTCGAGCCGAACGAGGAAGCCCCGCGGTGGGGGCTGCCGGCCGCCTCCGCTCCGTGAGCTATCCCGCCAGGGTCTTCAGGTCGATGCTGTCGGCGAGCGCCCGCATGCCCGCGTCGTTGAAGTGGAGGTGGTCGCCGGGGTCGTAGGCGGCCAGCATGCGGGACGGCCGGGACGGGTCGCGGACCACGGCGTCGAAGTCCGCGACCGCGTCGAACAGGCCGCCGCCGCGGATGAGCCGGTTGACCTCCTGCCGTACGCGCTCCCGCTTGTCCGTGTATCCGCCGTAGCCGCCGAACGGGGTGAGCGTGGCACCGATGACGCGGATGCCTCGGGCGTGGGCGCGCCGCACGATCTCTCGGTACGCGGCGGTGAGGGCTGCCGGGTCGGTCTGGTTCGGTGCGCTCTTGATGTCGTTGATGCCCTCCATCACGATCAGCGTGCGCACGCCTGTGCGGGAGAGGACGTCGGCGTCGAACCGGGCCAGGGCGCTGGGGCCCCTGCCTTCGAGGAGCAGCCTGTTTCCGGCTACTCCCGCGTTCAGGACGCCCTGTTGACGGTGCGCGGGCTGGGTGCGGAGGCGCTCTGCCAGGCGGTCGGGCCAGCGTCTGTTGGTACTCGGTGTCGAGCCGGAGCCGTCGGTGAGGGAGTCTCCCAGCGCGACCACGCTTCCTGTGGGCTCCGGGCGCCGTACGTCGACTCCTGTCACGTAGTACCAGGAGCGTGTCGTCGCCGTGAACGCCGTACCTCTCGTGTCGGCGACGCGATTGCCCTTCGGGGCGATGAAGTTCGTCTGCAGGGCGTCTCGGTGGTATGTGGCGGGGCCTGAGTTCGCGGGTGTGTGGAGGGTGACGAGGAGGTTGGTCGCTGCCGGGACCGTCAGCGTCACGGTGTCGCTCACCGCGTCTCTGCCCACCGGCACGGTGACCTTCTTCCGGCCGCCGAACGTGAGCGTGCGCATCGTGCCGGGGAGGGCGTCCGGGCTCTTGGGGGCGTTTCGCACCTGCCGGGCGAGGGTGGCTCCGCCGAGGGCCAGGGGGAGAGTGCCGAGGCGGTTCGAGATCCTTACGCGGACTGCCGTGCCGCCGACGCTCGTGTGGACGACGTTGCGGATCGAGGCGCCGGGGAGGGCGGGTGCGGTACCGGAGGCCGAGCCCTCCCAAGTGCCCGTCCAGTGCGCGGGGGCGGTTCGCGCGAGGGGCTCCCTGCCTCCGTGGGCGACCCCCGTGCCCATCAGCGTGAGCGTCAGCGCTCCGGCCATGGCAACCAGCGTCTGTCTGACCATGCGTCACTGCCTTCCGCCGACGGAGCCCGGCCACAGGTGCGGGTCTCCGGACCTAGGGCCAGGATCCGATGCGCGGGGCGTGAATTCCGTGTTTGGGTGCAGCTATGACCGCATTCAGTGAAGCCGAACGGGTGTACCTAAAGTCCCAGCGGCTTGGGCGGCTGGCCACCGTCGATCAGCATGGGCAGCCGCAGGCCAACCCTGTGGGCTTCTTTCCGCAGGACGACGGCACGATCCTCGTCGGCGGATACGCCATGGGCACCACCAAGAAGTGGCGCAACCTCCAGAAGAACCCCAAGGTCGCCCTCGTCGTCGACGACATCGTCAGCCTCCGGCCCTGGAAGGTGCGTGGCGTGGACATCCGGGGTGAGGCCGAACTCCTCACGGGGCCCCATGAGTTGGGGCCGCATTTCAGTGAGGAGCTGATCCGGATTCATCCTCGGCGGATCCACAGTTGGGGGTTGGAGGAGGACTGAGGCTGAGGGCTGAGGACTGGGCGGGTCGCCTATCGTCCTTCCAGCCTCAGCAGCTGGAGCTTTCGTTCCAGGCCGCCCGCGTAGCCCGTTAGCGATCCGTCCGCGCCGATCACTCGATGGCACGGGCGGACGATCAGCAGCGGGTTGGCGCCGATCGCTCCGCCTACGGCACGCACTGCGGCGCGCGATGCGCCGATCCGTGCGGCGATCTCCCCGTACGTGGTGGTCGCCCCGTACGGGACCGAGTCGAGCGCGTCCCAGACCTGGCTGCGGAACGCGGTACCGCTCGCCTTCAACTCCAGCTGGAACTCCTTTAGTTCACCGGCGAAGTAGGCCGCGAGCTGTTCTTGGGCGTCCCTGAAGAGTTCGGGTGCGGGGCGCCAGTCCGGCTGGACTGTGCGGCCGCCTTTCTGTCCTGGGACCGAGAGGGAGGTCAGGGACCCGGACTCGTCCGCTGTGAGCAGGAGTTGGCCTACGGGGCTGTCGAGCTGGGTGTAGTGGACGTTCGTCATGATCGGTGCTCTTCCAGCTCGCTCGTGGTGGGTGGGGTCTGGCCGGCCGCCCTCAGGTGGTGCAGGGCGTAGGAGCGCCAGGGGCGCCAGGCGTCGGGGACGTTTTCGTGCGGGGGTGCCACGTCCGGGTCGCCGAGGGCGCGGGTGCGGATGACCGCCACGGTCTGTGGATCCATGCCGGGCAGGGCGAGCAGCGCGGCCTGCGCCTCTTCGCGGTCGGCACCCGGGTCGAGCCTCAGGCTGCCGTCGGCGAGCGCTGTGGCGAGGGCGCCGAGCGTGCCGCCCGTCTCCGCTAGTGCGGCCGGCTCGGGGAAGACGTGCGTGAGCGTTCCGCAGGGGGCGTCGAGGCTCTTTCCGTACTCCCGCACGAGGCGCTCGGCCTCGTCCCGGCCGAGCAGGGCCCTTACGGCCAGTTCCTCCGGGTCGGCGGTTCCGGGGGAACGGAGGCCGGGCCTGGCTGCCACCAGGGGTGCCAGGCGCTCGTCGGCTCCCAGCCGCTCGTCCACGGCGTACGGATCGGAATCCAGGTCGAGAAGCCGCCGCAGGCGCTGCACCGCGGTGGTCAGATCGCGCAGGTCGGTGAGGTGCAGCCTGGCTTCGAGCCAGCCGCCTGCGTGGGCGGAGGCTCCGGTCGGGTGCTCGCCGACGGCCACGATGCCCGTGCCGTACGGCAGGCGCAAGGTCCGGCGATAGGTACGGAGTCCCGCGTCACCGGTCACTTCTTCAACACCGGCGACCGCCTCTGCGGCCAGCAGGTCGAAGACCTCGGCGGACTGGTACGGGCCGCGGTAGGCCAGCCTCAACGGGATCCCCGCCGACGGAGTGGCCGCGCGACGCGAGGCGGCGCCGCGGCGGGGTGCGGCTGCGCGCAGCTCGGTCGGGGTCGAGGCGTACACCGTCCGGATCGTGTCGTTGAACTGCCGCACGCTTGCGAACCCGGCTGCGAACGCGATCTCTGTGATCGGCAGCTCTGTGGTCTGGAGCAGCACCCTTGCGGTGTGGGCCCGCTGGGCGCGTGCCAGGGCCACCGGGCCTGCGCCCACCTCTGCGGTGAGCTGGCGCTGAACCTGGCGGGCGCTGTAGCCGAGCCGTATGGCGAGTCCGGCGACTCCCTCGCGGTCCACGACGCCGTCGCCGATCATCCGCATCGCGCGTCCTACGACGTCCGCGCGTACGTTCCACTCGGCGGAACCCGGTGCGGCGTCCGGGCGGCACCTTCGGCATGCCCGGAACCCGGAGCTCTGGGCGGCGGCTGCTGTCGCGTAGAAGCGGACGTTCTCCCGCTTCGGAGTCACCGCGGGGCAGCTCGGTCGGCAGTAGATCCCCGTCGTTTCCACCGCGAAGAAGAACTCCCCGTCGAACCGGGCGTCCCTGCTGCGCACGGCTCCGTACCTGGTCTCTTCGTCAATCACCCCTCCAGTCTGCGCCACCGCCGTGGTGGTCGACTGGCGGAAATCGGACGTGACGCTCGACGTCCGTGGGTGGGGCGGGGCCGCGCCGGTGTGTCACGTTCGCGACTGCTGGGCATACGGCCCTGAGTTTCATCAGTGACCGTTTCCAGCGGGAACTGTACGTCGCGAACGTTGACACACCGACACGACCCCGCCCCAGCCGCGCCGGCGTCTGCGGCCCGCAGAAAATGGCCAGCCCCAGCCCCTCCCACCCCTCAGGGGCGCGAGGAACCGCGCACTCCGCCACAGCGAACCCGCAGAATCACACCGACCCCAACTCCCACCCACCCCCCAGGGGCGCGAGGAACCGCGCACCCAGCCACTACAAACCCGCAGAACACACCGACCTCAGCCCTCACCCACCCAGGGGCGCGAGGAACCGCGCACTCCGCCACAGCGAACCCGCAGAATCACACCAACCTCAGCCCCCACCCACCCAGGGGCGCGGGGAACTGCGCACCCAGCCCCCGCACGCCCGCAGACGACAATCAGCGCCGCCCCTGCACACCCCGCTTCACGTCCATCGCAGCCCTCCCCTCCGCACCCCGCCGCTTCCACTCCTTCCGAAGCTCCGCTCGGACCCGCGCATCGGTCTTGGCCACGATCCGCTGGTTCTCCCGAAGCAGCTTCCGGTAGCTCTCCAGCCGCCGCTCGGGCAGGACCCCGGAGTCCGCCGCGGCGAGCACCGCGCAGCCGGGCTCGGCCTCGTGTGCGCAGTCCTGGAATCGGCAGGAGGCGGCGAGCTCCTCGATCTCGGAGAACACCTGGCCGACGCCGGTCTCGGCGTCGAAGAGTCCGACCCCGCGCAGCCCCGGTGTGTCGATCAGTACGCCCCCGCCCGGGAGGACGAGCAGGTTTCGGGTGGTGGTCGTGTGGCGGCCCTTGCCGTCCACGTCGCGTGCCGACTGGACGGCCATCACGTCCTCGCCGAGGAGCGCGTTCGCGAGCGTCGACTTGCCGGCGCCCGACTGTCCGAGGAGCACGGACGTCCCGCCGGACACGACGGCGCCCAGGACGTCGAGCCCGTCGCCGTAGGTGGAGCTGACGGCGAGTACCTGTACGCCCGGTGCTGTCGTCTCGACGTCCTGGACGAGGTAGGAGAGGCCCACCGCGTCCGGTACCAGGTCCGCCTTGGTGAGTACGACCAGGGGCTGTGCTCCGGATTCCCAGGCCAGCGCCAGGAACCGTTCGATCCGGCCGAGGTCCAGTTCCACCGCCAAGGAGACCGCGATGATCGCGAAGTCGACGTTGGCGGCGAGGATCTGCCCTTCCGAGCGCTTGGAGGAGGTCGACCGGACGAAGGCGGTACGGCGTGGGAGGTACTGCTGTACGTAGCGCGGGTCCCCGCCTGCGTCGACGACGGCCCAGTCGCCGGTGCAGATCACGCGCAGTGGGTCGTGCGGCGTCACGAACTCCGTGTCGACCCGGACCAGTCCGTCGGGGGTGATCACGTCGCACTGGCCGCGGTCGACCCGTACGACTCGGCCCGGGACGAGGCCCCGTTCAAGATGGGGGGCGAATTCTGCCGCCCACTCGTCGTCCCAGCCGTAGGGCGCGAGCGGGTGGGCGGAGGAAAGCAGTGGAGAAGAAGAGGAAGACAAGGGGTGACCCTTCGAAGGGTGGCCCCGGCCGCGCGCGCTCGGGCGCGGAGAAGGAGGTTGTCAGCCGGTGACCACGGAGGTGGATTCGATGAACTTCCGGATGCGGGCAGCGCCCAGCTCGATGACAGTCATCGATCACACCTCCTTGATCACATCAGCACGACGTCGGCGGTGGAGATCCACCGCGAGAACGGTCAGACCTTAGCCCGCTCCTCGGCTCCAGCCAACCGATTTATCGCCCGAGCCCGACCGGGGCCGGCCCTGCTCAGCTGTGCGTACAGCTGCGGCCGTTCAGCATGAACTCGCCCGGCTCCGCGTTGCCGTTGCCGGGCTTCCAGGAGCCCAGGAAACCAACGGCGAACGATCCGCCCGCGGCCACCGACTTGTTGTAGTCGGCGGCGCTCGCGGTCACCCGGGAGCCGTCCTGGTCGAAGTTGCCGTCCCACATCTGGGTCACCTTCTGGCCGTCGGGGAAGGTCCAGCTGACGCGCCAGTTGTTGAGGGCGTAGTCGGACTTGACGGTGACGGTGGCCTGGAAGCCGTCGGGCCACTCGTTGACCAGTTCGTACCGGGCGTGGCAGACGGCGGGTTCGCTGGGGTTGGGGTCGGCGCCTTCCTCCTCGGCCGAGGACGTGGAGTCGCCCTGGGGCTCCTTCTCCGATGCGGAGCCCGTGCCGGCGTTCTCGTCGGTCTTCTCGGTGTTCGATTCGGACACCTGCGGGGAGGACGTGGAGGAAGCGTTCGAGCCGATCCCCGATGCCGATGGCGCGGGGTCGAGCGAGGGGACCTGCTGGCCCACGGGCTCCCGGCCCGCCGTTCCTTCCAGGGAGCCGGAACCCTCGTCCTCGCCGAACGGCGCCAGCGTGACCGCCAGTGCCAGGAGAGAGACGCCCACGGCGGCGGCGATCAGTCCGACCCGTCCTATTCGAGCGCGGCGTCCTTCCGCCGCGTCGGCGTCCGGCGCGTCCGGGTCGTCGTCGGCCGCGCCGCGGCTGAGCCCCGACTCGACTGCCCTGCGGCGTCGTTCGAGGTAGGCGAGTCCGCCCCAGCCGATGACCCCGCCCGCGAGCGCGGCGGGCAGTCCTCCGCCGGCCAGCCGCAGACAGGCGGCGGCCTCGGCACATTCGACGCAGCGCGCGAGGTGCCACGACAGGTCGTCCGGCACCTCGGCGGCCGGTGAGCGGGTGACCGCGTCGAGGAGCCGGGCGTAGCTGCGGCACTCCTCGGAGAGCGGTGTGTCGAGGTGGTTGCGGTGGCAGCGGTCGCGGAACACCCCGCGCACCTGGTGCAGTTCCTCGGCCGCGCCCTCCGGGTCCAGGCCGAGCCGGCGGGCCACGGAGGTGACCGGCAGCGCCTCGACCTCCGCCAGCCACAGCAGCGCGGCATCCGGTTCCTGCATGTCCCGCAGCCCGCGCAGGGCGAGCGGCCGGTGCAGGGGCGGTCCCGAAAAGCGGGCGGCCTTCTCGGAGTTGAGCCACAGGCGAAGTTCGGGGTCGAGGCGATCGCCCTGTCCCCTCGCTTCCCAGATGGCGGTCGTCTGGCGTACGGCGGTCAGGAGGAGCGGTATTCGGGGCAGCCGGGGTGTGCGGGCCCGGCGCCCGAAGTTCCTGCCGCTGGACTCGGACTCCGCGGCACGCGCTTCGCGTATGCCGAGCGAGAACGCCTCGGAGGCCAGTTGGCGGGCATGGGTGGAGGCGCCGGTACAGAGATCGGCGTACGAAAGGACCGCGTCCCAGCACTCCGAGAACAGAGTGGCCTCGGCGGCGTCCTGAGGGGTCGGCAGGTCTGGCATGGGTGGGGACTTCACCTGCATCCACAAGCGGGGTCAACTCACCTGGGTATTACGGGAGTTGAGGGGGACGTCTGCGACGGGACCAGAGTTTTTCACGGTTCCTGCACAACTGACAAGCGGCACTTGCACATCCGGTTACCGCGGGTCGCACGTCCCACCAGGCCCCGCAGCCTCAGCCGTGCTTAAGTCGTACACCAGTTGTACGTCCCGGCAGCCCCAAATGACTCAACCGACTGTCCTTGGAACTGCCGTACGTCCCCATCCGCCCCGTCCCCTCAGACTGCGGGCACCTCTTCCGTCACCTCGTTCGCCGGCAGGCTGTCCATGAACGAGCTCACCGAGAAGACCGCGTTGCCCGGCCCGGGCGGACCGTATCCGGGCGGCGAGGAGAGCCCGAAGTCCTCCATCGTGGAGCGGTACGCCTCAAGGAGTCGGATGTGGTACTCCAGTGGCGCGCCGTGCGGATTCGCCTTGCCCAGCGGGGTCGTCGGCTCCGGGCACCACGTGGTGAAGCGGGGCGTGATGCCCTGCGACATGAAGAAGCGCAGGCCCTCGGTGGTCGACGCGATGGCCTCGTCCACGGTGGTGAAGCCGAAGGGCTCCGCCATCTCCACCCCCGCCACGAAGTTGGGGATCACATTGCGCGCGCCGAAGATCTCCGCCGAGTCGAGGATCCGCTTGTGCCACTCGTCGCGGCCTACGTACCGCTCCTTGCCCGGGCAGTACATCTTGAACAGGTACTCGTCCCACACCTCGTAGTTGGGGTGGTAGATCTGCACGCCGTAGTCCTTGAAGCGCTGCACGTCGTCCCGCGGGAGTGCCTGCGCGACGACCTTGCCGATCCAGCGGCCCGGGAAGTGCTCCTCGATGGCCTTGGCGTACATCCCGTAGAAGTCGGCCTCGTCACGGCCCTGCAGCTTGGAGGTGATCGCGCCGCCGGTGAGCGTGTAGGCGGTGGACGCCTTCGCCGTGTCGTAGCGGTCGATGATCTCCAGGGCTTCGAGGACCTCGTCGACGTCCTTGACACCGGTGTAGGGCCGCCCGGCCGCCTTGTGCTGGCGCCAGTTGTGGTTGATGTCGCAGTACTGGCACTCCTCCTTGGCGCCGAAGTACTGGCACACCCGGAACACGGTCAGGTAGATCAGGTAGCCCCACTGGATCGTCGGGGCCACCTCCATGACGGACTTCCCGTTGGAGAGCTTGTGCCGGTAGTACTCCGGCATCGGCGGCACCCCGACGTCCGAGATCCGCTTCCCGTCGAGGTAGAGGCCCAGCACGCCGTCCTCGTTCGCGGCCACACGGTACGGCGAGGACGGGTTCACCCGCACGGACACCACGGTCCGGCGCAGGTCGTACGGGCCGCCGGTGAGGATGATCTCCTCCGGCGGGCGGCGCAGCGCGGCCTCGCCCAGCTCGGGCAGGGTGCCGTGGTCGAAGGAGAAGATGAAGTACGACTTCGGTTTGACGTCCCCGTCCTCGTTGTCGCTGAGCGCGGAGTCGTCGAAGGCCACACCCCCACGGAGCAGGTCCTCCTTGAAGACGGCTTCCCGCGGTACGTGCGGGAACCTCTCCATCAGGTCCTCGACCAGCGCGGTACGGCTGCCCATCCCGTCCTCCTAGCTCCCGGTGCTCCCGGCTGCTGTGCTCGACTCCTCACGGTATGCCCCTCCTCCCGGGCCCGTGGTGCCGGGTCCCTCCTGGTGGCGGGGCCGCGCCTAGAGTCACCTCCGTGACCACCACCTCCCCACCCGTAGCCCTCCATCACACGGACCACCCCGGCCCCGGCCCGGCCCTCCTCCTGGTCCACGGCTGGGGCGGCGACGGCGACGACTGGGCGCCCACCCTCCCGTACTGGCGGCACCGCGTGATCGTCCCCGACCTGCGGGGCCACGGCCGCTCCCCCAAGCCACCGAGCGGCTACGGCCCGCGCGACTTCGCCGCCGACCTGGCTGCCCTGCTGGGACGGCTGGACCCGGGTCCGGTGATCGCCGTCGGCCACTCGATGGGCGCCCAGGCGGTCACGGCACTCGCGGTGGAACACCCGCAGTTCGTACGGGCATTGGTGGTCGTCGACTCGGCTTACGGGGCGGATGAGTCGGAGGCCTTGCGCATTCCCCGGGAGCAGGAGGAGCTACGGAGGGAGGGTGCCGAGTGGGCCGCCCGATTCGTGGACAGTGCCTTCCGGTCTGGCGTGCATGACCAACTGCGCGACCGACAGCGGGAGTTGATGGCCCGCATGGACCCGGAGGTGCTGGCTCAGTGCCGCGACGGCATGTACCTGGCTCCGGACGCCTTCGGTCTGCGACCTGCAACCCGCGCGTATCTGGCCCGCCGCGACTGTCCCGTGCTCGGCGTGTACGCCACCACCTCCGCCGCCGACTTCGAGCGCAACACGCTCACCCGACCGGGCTCCCGGGTCGAGGTCTTCGAGGGCTGCGGCCACTACCTGCACGAGGAGCGCCCCCGGGAACTGGTCTCCCTCGTAGAGGAATGGGCCAGCCCCCTTGCCCCGTAAGGGGCGCGGGGAACTGCGCGACCAGCACAGCAGCGAACCCGCAGATCTCAGTCCTCGTCCGGCAGTTGGTACCAGAACTCGATCTCCCCCACATTGCACCGCCCGTTGTGCCCGTCATAGACACGGATCCGCTCGTACGACACCCGCTCGGCGAGCCGGAACTCGTACCACCTGGCCGTGTCGACCCCGCTGACCGTGTGGAAGTCGGTCCAGTCGGCCCCGGCCTCGTCGGAGCCGCGGAACACCGTGCCGTTGGCCCGGCTCAGCTGATCGGCGCGAGGGTAGAGACGGATGCGGTCGACGGTGATCGGGCCCGCGGCGCCCGCGGCGATGTCGATCCAGCTCTCGGCAGCCGTCGTGTCGGTGTAGGTGGCGGTGTTTCCGTCGAAGGCCCGCCAGCCCGCGGCCTCCTTGGTTCCCGTGCCGGGCCATTGGGTGGTGGAGGCCACCACCATGGACGGGGTGACCTGGAACTTCCGCAGCAGAGTGTCGATGGAGATCAGGAGTTCATGGGCCGCGTAGACGGCGTCCACGCGGGCGGACTCCGGGTCGTCGGTCGCCTTTTCGATGCGGTCCAGTTCGGTGGTGAAAGCCGCGTACGACTTCTTCGTCCAGTCGGAGGCGTTCGTCTTCCGTGCCCGGGCCAGGACCTGGGCGAAGGTCTCGGCGACCGCCACGGCCACCGCGGAGTCGCGGGTGCCGCCGCCGACCAGGGCCGCCGCCACCTTGTAGAAGCGGGTGCCGTGGCGCAGGGCCTTGTCCTCGTAGGCGTACGTGCGTGTGTCCTCCTTCAGAACTTCCCACTGTTCATTGCCCGTTGAGCGAGAGAGTGTGAAGGTCAGGGCGTCGTCCGGCTTGTTCCAGCGGACGGTGGCGGTGTCGGCGTCGCGCTCTACGGAGAGCATGAGCGCGTTCGCGCCTAGGGCGTCCACAGCCACCTTCGTGAACTCCGCGTCGCCCGTCGCCGCGAAGCCCGCGTGGACCGCGTACGGGAAGGGTGTGAAGAGTGTCGCGACCGTCAGCCAGGTGGTGCCGTCCACCGACACCTGGCCGTGCACTCGGTGGCTGCCGGCGTCCCTGACGATCCGCAGGTACGGCGTCGCGGCCAGGGTCTGGCCTTCGAGGCGGCGGGTGATGGGTGAGCGCAGGTCGTCCTGCCAGTCATGGCGGCTGTCGCGGGTGCGGTTGTGGAAGACGAGCTGTCCGTCCTTGTCCGCGCCGAAGAACAGGTGGCGGGTGTCGGCGGCGATCCGGTCTCGGAGCATCAGTCCTGTCAGCGGTCCGCGCGACCCGGTGACACGCGTGGTGAGGGTGAAGCTTCCGGCCAACGGGCGGCTTACGTAGTGGAGTTGGTCCTCTATGTCGCGGGAGGGCACCTTGTAGTCGTCGCCCTCGCCGAATCCGTCTCCGCGTGCGCCGAGCACCCGTATCGTCGCGCCTCGTACCGCCGTGCTGCCCGGTCTCGCCTTGCGCAGGGCGTCGTCCCGCCAGCCCGAGTTTCTGAGGCCGGGTGAGGCAGGCTTCGGGAGTTCGGTTCGGATGGTGTGTGAAGTCCAGCCTGGGCCTTGGTCGTTGACTGCGGTGACCGTGTAGAAGTACGTCTCGCCGGCGCGCGCGGAGGTGTCCGTGAAGTGGCGGCCCTTCTCCTTCGCCGCGAGGACCTTGTACGGGCCCTGCTGTCGGGTCGCCCGCCGTACCTCGTAGTGCGCGGCGCCCGCGGTCGTCTGCCAGGTCACCGTGACCGCTCCGTCGCCGGGGAGGGTGTGCACGAAGTCGACGTGTGCGGGCGGGAGTTCGGCCTCCAGGGCAGTCGGCAGCTTCAGTACCAGGCCCGTCCTGGGCGGGACCTTCACCTTGCCGCCGCGCACCGGGAGCTCCTTTCCGCTCACCAGGTCCAGGACCGTCGAGCCCGTTCGGCCGGTGGCCCGCGGCACCTCCACCTCGTACGACCTCTCGTTCCCGTACGCCTTGCGGGTCGTGTTGAAGACGAAGAAGTAGCGGCCGTAGCGGGCGGTCAGCAGGTCCGGGTAGCCCGAATAGGCATGGTCCGCCTCGAAGTTCTCGCGGTGGACCGTGCCGACGCCCGGTTGGAAGGTGATCGGTGCGATTTCGCCCGCCAGGGCCTGGAGGGCTGTTGAGTCGCCCGTCTGCTGGTCCTCCATGAAGTCGACGTCGATGTTGTCCATGCGGGCCCAGTAGTCCTCGTACTGGAAGCGTGCGTTGGTGTTGATCTGCACGATGTGGTCGCGGTTCGCCTGTCGGACGTGCAGGCGTCCGTTGCGGGCGAACCCCCGCTGGCGTTCGTTGAGTTGGGCCCACAGGTGGAGGTCGCCGTCCCTGAGGGAGACGAACATGCAGTCCACGTCGACCCAGGCGAAGCGCTCGTAGTCGGCACGGTTCACCGCCAGTGCGGTCAGTTCCGCGGGCGCGTAGTGGGCGAAGTCCGTGTGCGGGTGGACGACTCCGGTCGGCTCGTGGGCCTTCAGGTAGGCGTAGGTCTCACCGAGTGTCAGGTCGTACTTGTTCTTGCCTGTGACCGAGGCGAAGGAGCTGAAGTACTGGTGGTCGGCCAGCTGTTGCTGGGCGAAGCCGACCGCCTCACGGGCGTACACGCGCGTGGTCGCCCAGCGGCTTCCGGTGTACCGGTCGGTGTGTTCGGCCATGTGCCGGGCCAGGGAGACGTAGTTGAGGATGCGGCCCTCGGAGATGCGCAGTACGTAGCCTGGAAAGCCCGGGTAGTTGGTGTTGCGCTCGTCGATCACCATCTCCATGCGCATCGTGCGCTTGAGGTTGTCGTCGAGGTCGGTCATCCGGGCCAGGGAGCGGGCGTGCAGGTTGCGCAGCGCGATCTCCAGGATGCGGTCGTTCAGGTCCTCGTCGCCCTTGTGGCCCCAGGTGCGGTGGAACCACTCGGGCAGGTAGTTGGTGGCCTCGCCGTAGTTGGCGACGTAGCCGTTCTCGCGGGTGTGGCCCGCCTCGGTGATGGTGGTGTAGTGCTTGCCCAGGGGCAGGCGGCGTACCAGGTTGCCGGCCTTGTCCAGCTTGGACTTGGCCAGGCCCTTGATGACGTACTTGATGTAGTCGTCGGTCCAGCGGGCCGTGGTGTCGTGGTAGAAGAGCGAGTGGAAGAGGTCCAGGTCCTGGCCGTCCGGGCCGACGAGGACCTCCTCGCCGAGGAAGGGCAGCCAGCCGAGCGCCTCGCCCGCGATGCGGTGGCTGCGCGCCTTGCCCTCGTAGAACTCCGAGTCGATGACCCGCAGCCCCTCATGGGCCTCCCAGGCGCCCTCGTACGTGTACATCACCTGGTTGTAGATGTACGAGAGCCGCGAGCGGGCGTAGTCGAAGTTGGCCTTCAGGACGCGGCCCCAGGCGGCCCGGCGGGTCAGTGGTGAGCCGTCGAAGTCGACGTCCTTGAGGGAGGTCTTCCCCTCGCTGGTGCCTGTGGTGAAGGGTTCGTCCAGGAATGCCTCGAAGGCCTCGCGGCCGAGGACGTCCTTGTCCGCTATGAGGTTCTCGACGATGTAGAGAGCCTCGCCGAGTGCTCCGTAGTAGCCGCCCCAGTCTCCCTGGTGGCCGCCGCGGGCCAGGAGTCTCGTGTCGGCGTAGTAGTCCTTGGTGTGGTTGTCCACGCATTTGAAGACCCGCTGGAGGGCTGACCTCCGCTCGGCCGTGGTCCGTGCTGGGCACCAGCTGGACTGCGTCAACGCCGAGGCGTAGAAGCGGAGTTCGTCCTCGTAGCGGACGATGCTGAGCCTGGCCGTCGCCGATGCGTCGATCTTCGCCGAGTGGTCGTTGAACAGCTTCACCTGGCCGGCCACATAGCCGTCGACAAGTGCCTGCTTCTGCGGCTCCGACAGGTCCGCGACCGTGTCCGTGGGCGGTGTGAAATCGGCCTGCGGGTCGTCGCTCACGTCGAGGTACGCGCCGGTGTGGGTGTACGCGCGGTAGTAGCCCCGGGAGTCGGCGGTGACCTTGGCGGTGAACGCCGAGTCGTAGGTGCGCAGGGTGATCTCGGCCTGCTCCCGGCCCTTCGTGTGTTCCAGCGGCAGCATCACCGTGGCGTAGAAGAAGCGGCCCGGCAGCGGGCGAACCGTGCCGGTGTTCAGCGCCTCGTAGTCGCCGGAGCGGCGGTAACCGATCTGCTCGCCGTTGATGTACGCGATCGTCTTGTACGGGGAGGTGTCGCCGCCCCAGAACTTGACCGTCAGGTAGTTCTGGTGGAGCGGGTCGACCCGCATCGTGAAGCGGAGGTCGCCGGTCTTGATGTCGGGCGTGACCAGGGGTTTGGCCACTCGGGCCCGGTCGCCCGCGTTTCCCTCGACGGCGGCCGAGCCGGGGGCCTGGAGGCCGTGCGCGGACTCGGAGTCGGGGTCGCCGAAGTCGACGAGGTCGAGGCGTCTCGCGCCGTCGGCCTCCTCGGCCGCTGCGGCGGACGCCTGCTCGGCGGCGGTCCAGGACCAGCCGGTCAGCGCGAGAGCACCGGTGCCGGCGGCGGTACCGGCCAGGACGGATCTTCTGGTGACGGACATGCGGGATCCTCACGGCGGCGAAGGGTGACCAGGAAGAAGAAGGAGGAGGAAAGGGGAGAGATGGGGAGGGGAGGGGAGGGGCCGCGGGCCGCTCCGCGTCGGCTACGACCGGCCGCGTGGTGCTCGGGCTACTTGAGGGAGCCCAGCGTGACTCCGGAGCGCCAGAAGCGCTGCATCGAGATCATCAGGATGACCATGGGGATGAGGGAGAGCAGCGAGCCCACGACCACCATGCCGGTCAGGTCGGCGGACGTGTCGACCTTGACCTTCAGCCAGGAGTAGAGGCCGACCATCACGGTCCACTTCTCCGGCGTACGCAGGAACACCAGGGGTCCGAAGAACGAGTTCCAGGAGCCGACGAAGCCGAGCAGGAAGATCGTCGCCGCGCCCGTGGACATCAGGCGGGCTCCGACCGTGAAGAAGATGCGGTACTCCCCCGCGCCGTCGATGCGGGCCGCTTCGAGGAGTTCGGGCGGGATGGCTCCCTCCGCGTACACCTTGGCGAGGTAGACGGAGAAGGCGTTGAACAGGCTCGGCACGATGATCGCCGACGGGGTGTCGACCATCCGCAGGTCCGTGAAGAGGAGGAAGGACGGGATGGTGAGCAGTGCGTGCGGGACGAGGAAGGAGCCGATGATGCAGCCCATCAGTACGCCCCGGCCGCGGAACTGGTACATCGCGAGGCCGTAGCCGCAGGCGACGCAGACCAGGGTCATGCCGGCGGTGCCGACGAATCCGTAATAGAGCGTGTTCCACAGCCACTTGAGGAAGATGCCGTCCTGGTAGGTGAACAGCGCCTTCAGGTTGTCGGTGAAGTGCAGGTCGGAGAACCACAGGCCGTTGGTGGTGTAGAGGTCGGACTGGTTCTTGGTCGCCGAGACGATCAGCCACCACACGGGGGCCAGCGAGTAGAGGGTGAAGAACACGACTCCGCCGAGGACCAGGGCCTTGGTCCGCCGGGAGTGCCGGACGGGGCCGGTTTTGGCGCGGGACGCGGCGCTCCGCTTCGGGCGCGGGGGCCCCGGGGTGGTCGTCGACGAGGAAGGGCCGATGGTCACGGTCATGAGGTGGGCGCCTTGTTCGTGAGTCGGTAGAACAGTGCGGACGCGGTGCCGACGACCAGGGCCAGGATGATCGAGAGGGCGGAGGCGTAGTTGAAGTTGCCCTGCTGGAAGGCCCAGTCGTAGATCGCCATGATCGGGGTGAAGTCGCGGGTGACCGTCTCCGGTGCCATGGACTTGAAGAGCATCGTGTCGCTGAAGATCTGCAGCGTGCCGATGATGCTGAGCACGGTGGTGAGGACCAGGGAGCGGCGGACCAGCGGCACCTTGATCGACCAGGCGATCCGCCACTCGGAGGCCCCGTCGATGCGGGCGGCGTCGTACACGTTCGCGTCCACCGACCGCAGCGCCGAGTACACGATCAGCATGTTGAAGCCGATCCCGCTCCACGCCATCAGGTTGCCGATGGACACCCAGATGAGTTCGCCGCCGTAGAAGTTGGCGTCGATGCCGAAGAGGTCGAAGAACGGGGTGAGCGGTCCGACGACCGGGCTGTAGAGGTAGATCCAGATCAGGGTCGCGACGATGCCCGGGATCATGTACGGGATCAGCAGCGGGATACGGAACCGGTCGGCGACGCGCTGCGAGGCCGCGTCGAGGAGCAGGGCGAGACCAACGCTGGCGACCTGGATGACCGGGATGCTGATGACCGCGAAGAGGCCGACGCGGAGCATCGAGGCCCAGAAGCGGCCGTCGCCGAAGCCCTCGACGAAGTTGTCGAGGCCGACGAACTCGACGGTCTTCTCGCCGAATCCGAGCCCGGAGCCCTTCTCGCTGTAGAGGCTCTCCTTGAGCGCCATGACGAGCGGGGTCACGGTGAACAGGAGGAACCCGAGGAAGAAGGGGACCGTGAACGAGGCGCCCTTGAGGGCCATGATCCGCCGCCATCCCAGGCGCGCGGCCCGGGACGGCGACTCGGTGACGGCTGCCATGGGTCAGCCCTCGACGTTGATGTTCTTGGACTTCAGGTCGTCGACCGTGAACTCCTGGAGGTGCTCAAGGGCCTGCTTCACCGTCATCTTCTTGGTGACGATCTTCGCCCACTGGTCCTGCAACTCGGCGAAGAGACCTGTGTAGTTGGGGCCGACCGTCCAGTTGCTCTTCGCGTGCTCGACGGACTTGAGGATCACGCCGCGCGCCTCGGACTTGTGGGTGCCGAAGAGCTTGTCGGTGACCACCGAGTCGACCCAGGGGGTGACGTCCTTGACGGCGCCCGGCCACTCGTACTGCTTGGTGTCCTTCTGGTAGGTGGAGTCGATGCCGGTCTTGTCGGTCTTCATCCACACCGCCGCCTCGACGGCCTCCTTGACGTGCTCGCAGCCCTTGGGGACGAGTACGCCGTTGTTGGCGCTGTAGGAGGGGGTGGTGAACTCCGTGGCGTCGGCGAACTGGGGCAGGTCGATGGGCTGCCAGTCGCCGAGGGACTTCTTGTAGTTCAGTTCGTAGTTCTGCAGCTGCCAGGTCTGGGTGGGCAGCGAGACCATCTTCCCGGAGTCGAAGTAGCTGATCAGGGCGGGCCGGTCCTGGTAGGTCTGGTTGGCGACCAGGCCGCCGTCGACCAGTTGCTGCACTATGTCGGCTGCCTTGAGGGACTCCGGTGACAGGAAGTCGATCTTCCAGCTGTCGCCCTTCTGCTCGTACCAGGTGCCGCCCGCCTGCTGAACCAGGTTGACCAGGGTGGACGGGTCCTCGCCGGCCAGGTTCATGACGTACACGCCGTGCTTCTTGAGCTTCTTGCCCGCGGCGATCACGTCGTCCCAGGTCTTGGGGACGTCGACGCCGTACTTGTCGTACACCGAGCGGTTGATCATCATGAAGGTCGGGTTGAAGCCGGTCGGGACGGCGTAGTAGGTGCCGCCCGCCTGGACGCTGGGCAGGGCCGCCGGGTTGAACCGGCCGAGGTACGGCTTGAGTTCCTTGTCGACGCTGCTCAGCAGGCCCTCACCGACGAGGCTCGGCACCTCGCCGAAGTTCTGCACCAGGCAGGGGACGTCCTTCTTGGCGGCGACCGCGTTGCGCAGGTTCTGTGCCGTGCCCGGGTTGTCGGCCTGCTTGACGAACTTGAGCTTGATGCCGGTGTGCGTGGCGTTGAACTTGGCCACCACGGGGTCGACGTTCTTCGTCTCCGACCAGCTCCAGTACTCCAGCGTGACCGGCCCCTTCGACTGGTCCGAGGAGTCGTCGGAGCCGCCGCAGGCGGTCGCGGTGAGGGCGAGCACGGTGGCGAGCGCGGCGGCGGACAGGGTCGCGCGGTGCGGGACACGGGGCTGGGGCATGGCGGCTCCTGAGGGGACTGGAACAGGGGGGACCGTCCGCCGCTCGGGTTCTGCCGTCCGAGGGCGCCATAGAAATCGGTCTCTATGGAAGCTAGAACCGGTCCCGGACGTCGGCAAGACATCGGGCAGAGAAAACTGGGGAACCGGGCCAACTCGCCCGGCGTTGAACGGGATTTCGAACGAGTAACCGGAAAATGGGTGCCTACCGGACAGCTGGTTCTCTAGAGACCGGTTGTCCAGGGAAGCGTCGAGGCTGCCTCGGAGAGGGGGTGGAAGGGGGAAGTCAGGGGCGGGGCAGGGAAGTCGGCCCGGATCCCCGAGGGTCGTTGAGGGCCGCTGAGGGCCGCTGAGGGCCGCCGGCCAGCTTCCGCCGGGGAAGGTCAGCGCCCGGGCCCATGCCGGTCGGGAAAAGTCAGTGCCCGGAACCCCATGCCAGCCGGGAAAAGTCAGTGCCCCGGTCGCCGTGTCGAGTCCCGCAGGACGATGTGGGTACCGAGCACCAGGTGTTGGCTGCCCGGGAGTTCCTCGCGGTGCAGGGCCAACCGGACCGCCGCGCGGCCCAGTTCCTCGTGCGGGACGTTGACGGTGGTGAGGGCCGGGAAGAGGTCCAGGGCCAGTGGCACGTCGTCGTAGCCGACGACGGACACGTCGTCGGGGACACTCACGCCCGCTTCGCGCAGCGCCTGCAGCGCGCCCGCCGCGACCATGTCGGTGCCCGCGAACACGGCCGTGAAGTCGGCGCCGGACGCGAGGAGTTGGCGCGCCCCTTGATAGCCGTGCGAGCGGCTGAACGTACCGTCCAGGATCAGCTTCGGGTCCGGGGCCAGCCCAAGCAGTTCGTGTGCGCGCCGGAAGCCGCTGAGGCGCTGATCGCTGGTGGACAGGCCCGGCACCCGGCCGAGGTAGGCGATGCGCTGGTGGCCCGAGGTGAGCAGGTGGGTGGTCATCGCGAAGGCGCCGCCCTCGTTGTCGTACTCGACGACCGTGGCGGGCACGCCCGGGCCGAGCGGCGGCCTGCCGACCAGCACGAGCCGGGAACCCACCCGGTCCAGGGCGTGCGCGAAGTGCGTCATACGGTCCTGGTAGGCCTTGTCCTCCCAGGCACCGCCGACGACGATCACGGCATCGGCCCGCTGTTCGCGCATGGTCTCGACGACGGCGAGGACGCGCTGCGGATCGCCGTGCGTGGTGCACAGCATGCAGAGCCTGCCCTCGGCGGACGCCTGCTCCTCCACACCGCGTGCGATGTGGGCGTAGAAGGGGCCGGTGACGTCGTCGACGACGAACGCCACCGTCTTGTTGGTGGAGCCGCCGAGCGCGCGGGCGTGCGCGTTGACCACGTAGTCGAGCTCGCGCATCGCCTTGAGCACCCGGGCGCGGGTGCTCGCGGCGACCGGGTAGGTGCCGCCCAGGACCCGGGAGACGGTCGAGGCGGAGACCCCGGCCCGTGCGGCGACGTCCCGGACCGTGGAGGCGTCATTGCCCATCACGGGCTCCGTCTTCTTGGCCACCGGTGGGCTCCCCTCCCCTGCTCTGTACCGGTCACCCTATGGGGTGGCCGGGTTCTCGTCCGCGCTGGTCGGGCCCCCGTCGTCCTGCCGCACGAGCACCACCGACCAGGGCGCGAGCCGCCGTTCGTACGTCAGCTCGCCCGCCGCGTCGGCCCGTACGGTCTCCGTGCGCGGGGCCGTCCGACGCAGGGCGGCGATGTCCTCGCGGGAGAGCGGGTCGGGTGCGCCGCGCTCGCGCCAGGCGGCGAGGGTGTCGCCGCCGGACGCGCTGCCGGGCTCCAGGATCTCCACGGTGAAGGCGGCGCCGGACGGCAGTCCGGTGAGGCTCAGGGTGTACGGGGCCGGGGTGCCCAGCGCCAGCGTCCGCTCGGCGACCGTGCGGTCCGGGGTCGAGAGGGGCACGGCGAGCGGCATCTCGGGCGGGTAGTGGTAGGTGAGGGCGATGATCCGGCCGGTGGCCGCCTCCCTGGTGACGACCGTGCCCGGTTCGTGGAGGAGGAGTTCGTCGCCTAGCGCGTGCAGGAACCGGTAGGCGTGGTACGTCGGCTTGGGTATGCCCTGCTGGTTGAGGAGTCCGAAGCCGCCGTGGAAGGCGGTGTCCCCGGCGCCCATCTCCTCGAAGACGTCCGTGAACGTCCAGTAAGCGAGCGAGTCGACGAGGCCGATCGACTCCAGGTTGGCCCGGACGACGAAGGTCGCGGCCTGCGGGTGGTCGTGGGTGTGGTCCCGGGAGGAGGGGGTCGAGCTCCACTCGGTGAGGTGGATCTCGGCGTCCGGGAACGGGCTCTTGCCGACGATGTCCCGGACCGTCGCGAGGTCCCTGCGGGTGGCGTCGGCGCCGCGGGTGTAGTGGGCGCCCTCACCGTGGTCGTCGAGCGCCCAGTCCGTGGGGTACGGGTGGCAGGAGACGAAGTCGACGGGCAGCCGTTCGCGGGAGCAGTGGTCGAGGAAGTGCTCCAGCCAGACGGGCCGCCACTCCAGGGCGTCGAGGTTGTCTGCGGTGACCGTGACGTGGCCGCTCTTGTCCTCGGTGTCGCCGTCGAAGCGGGCGTCCGGCACGAAGTTGCTGGTGGCCGGGCCGCCGACGCGCAGGTCGGGGTCAATTGCCTTGAGGGCGTGGGCCGTTGCCGCGTACAGGTCGTAGTACTCGGCCCGGGTGCCGCGGAAGAACGGGTCGAGGTTGGGCTCGTTCCACACCTCGAAGTACCACTGGCGGACCTCGTCGATCCCGTACCGGGCGACCCAGTGGCGGACGGTCGCGGAGACCAGGCTCGCCCAGGCCACCAGGTCGGTGGGCGGGGAACCGTGGGCGCCCCACCAGAAGATGGTGCCCTTCTCGCGGGCCAAGTCTCCTGGGCTGAAGCCGAGTTCGACGAACGGGCGCACGCCCGCGTCGAGGATCCGGTCGAACAGGTCGTCCACGTACTGGAAGTTGAGGACGGCCTGTCCGTCCCCGCCGAGCCGGTACACGAACATGTCGTCGTGGAAGAGGCCGTGGAAGCGTACGTATCTGAAGCCGCAGCCCTCCGCGACCTGGCGCAACTGCTCCTGCCAGGAGGCGCGCAGGCCCTCGGCCGCGCGGCCCGCGCCGGCACAGACGGACCAGAAGTGGTGCAGGGGCTCGCCCGCGGCGGCGGCGTCGGCCCGCGGGGTCAGGATCGAGGTCATGCGGTGCGCTCCAGTACGGCGTGGTCGATCGCGTGGGCCAACTCCCGTCCGGACAGCAGGCGTTCGGCCTCCTCCGTGACGGCGAGACCGAGCCGGGCCACCTCGTTGCCCTGCGAGCCCGCGAGATGCGGGGTGATGAACGCGTTCGGCAGGTCGAAGAGCGGCGAGTCGACGGGCAGCGGTTCCGGGTCGGTGACGTCGAGGATCGCACTGAGCCGGTTCGCGCGCAGCTCTTCGACGAGGGCGTCGTGGTCGAGGAGGGCGCCGCGGGCCGTGTTGACGAGCACGGACCCCGTCGGCATGAGGGCGAGTTCGCGGCGGCCGATGAGGTGGAGGGTCTCGGGGGTCTGCGGGGCGTGGACGGTGACGATGTCGCTGGTGCGCAGCAGTTCGTCGAGCGGCAGCAGGGGTACGCCGAGGGCGGCGGCCTCCGTCGCGTCGACGTACGGGTCGGCGAGGGTGACCCGCAGGTCGAAGGGGCGCAGCAGTTCGATGAGGCGGCGGCCGATCCGGGAGGCGCCGACGACGCCCACGCGCCGGCCGAAGTTGCCGATGCCCGGCATGATCTCCCCGTAGGGGAAGGCGCGTTGGGCGCGCAGGCGGTCGCGCTGGGCGAAGAGGTCCTTGCCCGCCAGGAGGATCATGGCGAGCGTGTACTCGGCCACGGGGAGGGCGTTCGCGCCGGCCGCGGAGGAGACGGTGATGCCGCGTTCCCAGACCGCGGGCGAGGTGAGTCCCTTGACCGAGCCGGCCGCGTGGAGGATCGCCCGCAGCCTGGGTGCGGCGGCCAGGACCGCCTCGTCGATGTGGGGGCAGCCCCAGCCGGTGATCAGGATCTCCGTGTCGGCGAGTGCGTCCCGGACTCGGGGGTCGGTGAAGTTCTCGGCCGTCAGAGTGGGATCGATTTCTACCGCGTTGCCCAGGCGGGCCAGCACGTCCGGAGGGAAGATGTGGGGCACGTTCTCGGCTGTCATGGCGAAAAGTGCGGCGGGGCGTGGGCGCAAGGTGGGGTGGCCTTCCGGGTCGGTGACGCGTTTATAGCAACCGGTCTCTACGGTAGGTCTCGCGGAGCGAGAGGGTCAATGGACGGGGCCCGGTGGTGAGTGGACGGGGGTCCGACTGTGACTGGGTGGGTGCGGGTCGGCCGGGGCTGGGCGTGCGGTTCCCCGCGCCCCTGGGGTGGGACAGGGGCGGGTAGGTTCGAAGGGTGGCCGTTTCGCCGGTCGACAAAAACTTTCCGGGAGGACCACGGATGGCAGAGGCTCTGACCAACTGGGCGGGCAACATCACCTACTCCGCCAAGGAGCTGCAGCAGCCGCACTCGCTCGACGCGCTGCGGGCCCTTGTCTCGCGTGCCGACCGTGTGCGGGTTCTCGGCAGCGGGCACTCGTTCAACGAGATCGCCGACCCGGGCAGTGAGGGTGTGCTCCTCTCGCTGACGGGGCTGCCGCCGTCGGTCGAGGTGGACGCCGAAGCCCGTACGGTCCGGGTGGCGGGCGGGGTGCGGTACGCGGAACTGGCCCGGGCGGTGCACGAGCGGGGGTTCGCGCTGCCCAACATGGCCTCGTTGCCGCACATCTCGGTGGCGGGTTCGGTGGCGACCGGCACGCACGGCTCGGGGAACGCGAACGGCTCGCTGGCCTCGCCCGTACGGGAGGTCGAGCTGGTCCTCGCCGACGGTTCGGCGCTGACGATCGGCCGGGGCGACCCCCGTTTCAGCGGGGCCGTGACCTCGCTGGGCGCGCTCGGTGTCGTCACCGCGCTCACGCTCGACCTGGAGCCGGACTTCGAGGTCGCCCAGCATGTGTTCGGCCGGCTGTCGCTGGCGGAACTGGACTTCGAGACGGTGTCGGCGTCGGCGTACAGCGTGAGTCTGTTCACCGACTGGCGGCGGTCGGGCTTCGTCCAGGCGTGGGTCAAGCGGCGTACGGATGTTCCGTGGGACGGGTTTCCGTGGGCCGAGCCGGCCACGGAGGCGATGCACCCGGTGCCGGGAATGCCCGCCGGGAACTGCACGCAGCAGTTCGGGGTGCCCGGCCCGTGGCACGAGCGACTGCCGCATTTCCGGCCGGAGTTCACGCCTAGCAGCGGTGCGGAGCTCCAGTCGGAGTACCTGCTGCCGCGTCCGCACGCCACGGGTGCCCTGCGCGCGCTCGACGCGATCCGGGAGAGGATCGCGCCGGTGCTGCAGGTCTGCGAGGTGCGTACGGTCGCGGCCGACCGGCAGTGGCTGAGTCCGGCGTACGGGCGGGACACGGTGGCCCTCCACTTCACCTGGGTCGAGGACACGGCGGCCGTGCTGCCCGTGGTGCGGCGGGTGGAGGAGGCGCTCACGCCGTTCGATCCGCGTCCGCACTGGGGCAAGGTGTTCACGATGGCGGCGCTTGTGGTGCGCGGGCGCTATCCGCAGATGGCGGAGTTCAGGAAGCTGGCCGGGGAGCTGGACCCGACGGGGACGTTCCGCAACGCGTTCGTCGGTGAGGTGCTGGGCGGGTGACGGACCGGGGCCGGACGGCTCGATCCCCACTCTGCCCACTGTGAGCGGCAGGGACTTTGTACAGCCCCTTTCCTAACCCCTTGTCGAAAGTCCTCGGGCGGTCATAGCCTTGCGCCGCGCCGGGGCCGTCGGGGATCGCCATGGCCCGGCGGGGACCGAGGGGGCACATTCTGGTGAAGCGCACATCACGCGACATCCGCACCGCGAACCGCTATGGGGTGCTGCGCCAGATCATCGCCCATTCGCCCACGTCCCGCCAGGAGCTGGCCGCCGCCACCGGGCTGAGTCTCGCGACGATCGCCACGCTGGTCGGGGAGCTGCTCGACCTGGGGATGCTGACGGAGGTCGGGTTCGAGGACTCCGCGGGTGGCCGCCCGCGGGGTCTCGTGGCCGTCAACGCGTCGGGGGGCGCGTTGATCGGCGTCGACATCGCGGAGACGTACGTCCGGGTCGAGCTGTTCGACCTGGCGCTGGGCGTGCTGGCCCGTGCCGACGAGGACATGCGCCCCGGTGAGATCCGTCCGGAGCAGGTCGTCGGGCATGTCGCCTCGGCCGTCGGCTCGGTGGTCGCGCAGGCCGGTATCGAGGGCGCCCGGGTGCTCGGCGTCGGGGTCAGCGTGCCGGGTCAGGTGGACCGGGAGGCGGGTGTCTCGGAGTACGCACCGAACTGGGACTGGCACGACGTGCCGCTGCTCGACCTGCTCGCCGAGCACATCGCGTATCCGCTGTATCTGGACAATCCGCTGCGTGCCTGCGCGGTCGCCGAGCTGTGGTTCGGGGCGGCACGCGGGCGCGGGGACGCCGTGGTGGTGAACCTGGGGACGGGCGTCGGCGCCGGGCTCGTGCTGGGCGGCGGGCTGCACCGGGGGGTCAGCAACAGCGCCGGCGAGTGGGGGCACACCACGCTCGTACTGGACGGGCGGCCGTGCCACTGCGGCAACCACGGGTGCGTGGAGACGTATGTCGGGGCGCCCGGAATCATGCTGAACCTGCGGGAGTCGAGCCCCGACAGCACGCTTCTGCATCCCGAGGACCAGACCGCGACGATCAACGCGCTCGCCCGCGGGGTCGCCGCGCATGACCCGGTGGCGACCAAGGTGGTGCGGGACACCGCGCGTTATCTCGGTGCCTCCATCGCCGACCTGGTGAACCTCCTCAACCCCGAGGTGGTCGTGCTGAGCAGCTGGGTCGCGGCCACCCTCGGTGAGCCGCTGCTGTACGAGGTCCGCGAGGCCGTGGCCCGGCATGCGCTGCGACGGCCGCTGGCCAGTACCGAGATCGTCCTCTCCCCCATTCCCACGGACCCGGTGTGCCTGGGCGCGGCGACGTTCGCGCTGGAGGGTGCCCTCAGCTCGGTGGGACTGAGACCCGCGAGCGGCAGGACGACCGCCGCTTCGCGTCGTGCCTCCTCCGTCAAGAGCCGTACAGCGCCGTCTTCTTGATGCCGTCTTCTTGACGTCGACGCCCCGCCATGTCCGGTATCCCGGACGATGGGCAACGCTTCGAACAGACTTCGTCCAACCCCTTGCCGAAGCATTAGCCGAAGGTTAACGTCCCGCCACCGCACAGCGATTTCGAGCCGCAGCCGTACTCGAGACAAGGACGTCAGAATGTCGGCACTGAGCAGCAGCAACTGGGACCGTCGATCCGTACTGCGAGCCGCGGCGGGCCTCGCCGCACTGGGTCCGCTGGCCGCCTGCGGCGGCAACACCGGCCGTGAGGGCGGCGGCAGTTCGGGCAAGGGACTGGTGCAGTACTTCCACGCGTACGGGGAGGCCGGGACGCAGGAGGCCATCAAGCGGTACGCGAAGGCCTACGACGAGGCCCGCGTGACCACCCAGTGGATCACGGGCAACAACTTCGAGAGCAAGCTGTTCTCGGCGCTGCTCACCGACAACGCGCCCGACGTCTTCGAGTTCCACCCGCAGCTTCAGATGATCAAGAGCGGCCAGGTGGCGCCGCTGGACGACATCATCGCCCCGGTCAAGGACGACTTCAATCCGGCCGACATCAAGTCCCACACGGTCGACGGCAAGGTCTACGGCGTCCGGATGATCGACGACCCGCAGTTCTTCTACTACCGGAAGTCGGTACTGGAGAAGGCGGGTGTGGGGGTGCCCCAGACCCTCGAAGAGCTCGCCGAGGCCGCCGAGAAGCTCACCACCGACAAGGTCAAGGGCCTGTTCCTCGGCAACAACATGGTGTCGACCAACTACGCCCTGGTCTGGGCGGCCGGCGCCGACCAGCTCAACGCCAAGAACGAGATCGCCTACCACACCGACGACGTGGCCGCGGCGCTGAAGGTGTACCGCAAGATGTTCACCAGCGGCCACCTGCTCCTGGACGCCCCCGCCGACTACTGGGACCCGTCCGCGCTGGTCCAGGGTCTGACCGCCATCCAGTGGTGCGGCATGTGGGCCATGCCCGTGATGCAGAAGGCCCTCGGCGACGACCTGGGCATATTCCCCTTCCCCTCGGCTGCCTCCGGTGCCAAGCCCGCGGTCTACAACGGCGGTTGGTCCATGTTCGTCAACGCCAAGGGCAAGAACGTCGACCTGGCCAAGGAGTACGTGAAGTGGCTCTGGATCGACCAGAAGAAGTACCAGGAGGACTGGGCGCTCAGCTACGGCTTCCACATCCCGCCGCGCACCTCGATCGCCGAGTCCGCCACCAAGCTCAAGTCGGGCCTGCCCGCTGAGGGCGTCAAGCTCTTCACCGACTACGGGCGCTTCGACAACATCTCCTGGACCCAGGCGATGATCACCGCGCTCGAAGAAGTGATCGCCAACTCCGTCCGCAAGGGCATGGACCCGGAGAAGGCCCTGGACGCCGCCGACAAGAAGGTCAACCTCGAACTCAAGAAGCTCTTCGGATAGGCCGACGGACAACAGGTAGCGACATGTCGACCACCACGACGCGTGACGCCACGCGCCCCGCCCCGGCCAAGGTCTCCAAGACCAAGCCGCGGCGGGGCATGGGCGGCAGCACGTTCAACTTCTGGCTCTTCACCGGTCCGTTCCTCATCGGCCTGGTGATCTTCGTCTACATACCCATCGGCTGGAGCGCCTGGCTCAGCTTCTTCGAGGCGCGCTACACGGTCACGCCCGACAAGTTCATCGGCTTCGACAACTACAAGTTGATGCTGACGAACGGCGACTTCACCAAGGCGCTCGTCACGTTCACCGTGTTCGCCGTGATCATCGTGCCGGTCACCTGGGCGCTGTCGCTCGGGCTGGCACTGATGGTGCACCGGCTGCGCTTCATGAAGGCGTTCTTCCGGTCCGTCTTCTTCCTGCCGACGGCGTGCAGCTTCGTCGCCGCCTCGCTGATCTGGAAGATGTCCATCTTCAGCGGCGTCCGCTTCGGCATGATGAACACCGTTCTCAGCTGGTTCGGCGTCGAGAACATCGCCTGGCTGGCCGACCCGAACCCGCCCTGGTACTGGCTGGTCATCGTGACCGTACGGCTGTGGCTCCAGGCCGGGTTCTACATGATCCTGTTCCTGGCGGCCCTGCAGAACATCCCACCGGAGCTGTACGAGGCCGCCGCTATCGACGGCGCCAAGCCGGGCTGGCAGACCTTCAGGTACATCACGCTGCCCCAGCTGAGGGCCACCTCGACGGCGGTGATCCTGCTGCTGCTCGTGGCCGCGTACCAGGCGTTCGACGAGTTCTTCAACCTGCTGTCGAAGACGACCTGGGGCCGCCCGCCGCTAGTCGAGCTGTACTACACGGCCCTGGGCGACGACCAGGACTACGGCGCGGGCAGCGCGGGCGCGGTCATCCTGACCCTGCTGATCTGCATGGTGACCATGCTCCAGGGCAGGTTCCTGGGCTTCGGAAGGGGGGACGGCTCCAAGTGACGACCGTCATCGAAACCCGCAAGGCCGATCCCGAGCCCCCGAAGCGGCGCGAGCGCAGGCGCGACCGGCGTGGCGTGCTCGGCTCCGCCGGCCTCTACATCGCCACCGCCGTCTGCGCCCTGCTCTTCCTCATCCCCTTCTACCTGATCGTCCGCAACGCCCTGTCCACGGACGCCGAGATCACCGGTGAGAACTGGAAGTGGTTCCCGACCGACATCCAGTGGGGCAACGTCACCGAGCTGTTCGACGACCCGACGGTCCCGTTCGCCCGGTCCCTGTGGAACTCGACGGTCGTGGGCGTCCTGCACACCGTCGGCACCCTGCTGGTCTGCTCGCTGGCGGGCTACGGCCTCGCCCGCATCCCCTACAAGCACGCCAACAAGATCTTCTACGCGGTCCTGGTGACCCTGATGGTCCCGGCCGCCGTCACCTTCGTACCGAGCTTCGTGCTGGTCTCGTCGCTCGGCTGGGTGTCGAGTATGCAAGGTCTCATCGTTCCGGGGCTGTTCAGTGGTTTCACCTGCTTCCTGTTCCGGCAGTACTTCCTGGGGTTCCCCAAAGAGCTGGAGGAGGCGGCGCGCGTGGACGGGCTCGGGTACTGGGGTGCGTACTGGCGCATCGTCGTGCCCAACTCGCTGAACTTCTTCGCCGCGATCGCCACGATCACCTTCATCAGCGGCTGGAACGCCTTCCTGTGGCCGCTGGTCATCGGCCAGGACCAGGAGGCGTGGACCGTGCAGGTGGCGCTCTCCTCGTACATGACCAACCAGACCGTCAATTTCCACCTGATCTTCATGGCCACCGCCATCTCGATCCTGCCCCTGGTTCTCGTGTTCCTGTTCCTCCAGCGCTGGCTGGTGCAGGGGGTCGCGCAGACGGGCATCAAGGGCTGACCTAGGAGACCGATGTCTTTGCGCACCACCCATTCCGCCGGCGTCGACTACGTCGAGGACGTCTCGCCCGGGAGCGGCGCGCTGCCGCCCCGGGCGTGGTACGCCACCTCGGACGCCGATTCCCTTTCCCTGAACGGAAGTTGGCGTTTCCGGCTGTCGGCGACGGCCGATGCCGAGGACGAGTCGTTCGCCGCCGAGGGGTTCGACGCCGGGGACTGGCCCGAGGTGCGGGTCCCCGGGCACTGGGTCCTCCAGGGTGACGGGGGCTTCGGCGCGCCGATCTACACCAACCACCTCTATCCGTTCCCGGTGGACCCGCCGCGGGTGCCGACCGAGAATCCGACCGGCGACCATCTGCGGGTCTTCGACCTGCCGGACGGCTGGCCGGCGGACGGTGGGGCCGTGCTCCGTTTCGACGGGGTGGAGTCGTGTGCCCGGGTGTGGCTGAACGGGACGGACATCGGTGAGTTCAAGGGGTCCCGGCTGGCGCACGAGTTCGCGGTCGGGCACCTCCTGAAGGAGTCGGGGAACGTGCTCGCCGTCCGGGTGCACCAGTGGTCGGCGGGCTCGTACCTGGAGGACCAGGACCAGTGGTGGCTGCCCGGCATCTTCCGGGACGTCACGCTGCTGCACCGGCCGGCGGGCAGCGCGCTCGACTTCTTCGTGCACGCCTCGTACGACCATCTCGAAGGCACCGGGACCCTGCGCGTCGACTCCGATGTCGACGGGCGGGTGACCGTGCCCGAGCTGGACATCGATGTCGCGACGGGCGAGTCGGTGACCGTGCCGGTCCGGCCGTGGACCGCCGAGACGCCCCGGTTGTACGACGGGACGCTGGTCACCGAGGGCGAGCGGGTGCCGCTCAGGATCGGTTTCCGTACGGTCGTGCTGGCGGACGGCCTGATCAAGGTGAACGGTACGGCGGTCCTGTTCAAGGGCGTCAACCGGCACGAGTGGCACCCGGAGAGGGGCCGCGCCCTCGATCTGGAGACCATGCGCGAGGACGTGCTGCTGATGAAGCGGCACAACATCAACGCCGTGCGCACCTCCCACTATCCGCCGCACCCGGCCTTCCTCGACCTGTGCGACGAGTACGGGCTGTGGGTCGTCGACGAGTGCGACCTGGAGACCCACGGCTTCACCGAGCAGGGCTGGCGGGACAATCCGGTGGACGACGAGCGCTGGACGCCGGCGCTCCTGGACCGGGCGTCCCGGATGGTCGAGCGCGACAAGAACCACCCGTCGATCGTCATCTGGTCGCTGGGCAACGAGGCGGGCACCGGGCGCGGGCTGACCGCGATGGCCGAGTGGATCCGTGGCCGTGACCGCTCACGGCTCATCCACTACGAGGGCGACTGGAACTGCCGCGACACGGACATGTACTCGCGGATGTACGCGGACCACGCCGAGGTCGAGCGGATCGGCAAGGGCCTGGACGGCGGGCCGCTCAAGCGACGCCAACTCCCGTTCATCCAGTGCGAGTACGGGCACGCCATGGGCAACGGTCCGGGCGGACTCGCCGACTACCAGCGGATCTTCGAGGCGCACGACCGGATCCAGGGCGGCTTCATCTGGGAGTGGATCGACCACGGCGTCAAGGACGAACGGTACGGCTTCGCGTACGGCGGTGACTTCGGGGAGGAGCTGCACGACGGGAACTTCGTCTGCGACGGGCTGCTCTTCCCGGACCGCAGGCCCTCGCCGGGGCTCATCGAGTACAAGAAAGTCATCGAGCCGGTCCGTATAGAGGGCGACGGCACGAACGGCACGGTACGGGTGACGAACGCGTACGACTTCGCCGACCTCTCGCACCTGGAGTTCGAGTTCTCGTACCAGGTGGACGGATTTCCCACAGGTGCGCACCGGCTCACCGTGCCGCCGCTCGCACCAGGGGAGTCGGCCGAGGTCAAGCTGCCCGCGACCGCGCCCGACGGGCAGGGCGAGGAGGTCCAGTGGACGGTCCGCGCGCTGCTCGCCGAGGACACCTCCTGGGCGGGCCGCAGCCACGAGGTGGCGTGGGCGCAGCAGACCGTCACGCCGCGCGGGCCCGTTCCGGCGGCCACCGGAGCGCGACCCTCGGCCGACAGCGACCGGATCACCCTCGGCCCGGCCTCCTTCGACGCCCGCACCGGCGCCCTGCGGACCATCGGCACGACGGAGGTCACCGGCCTGCGCCTGGACGTGTGGCGCGCCACCACCGACAACGACGACGGCGCGTCCTGGCAGGACGACGTCCGCGACGGCGAGGTGTGGCGCAAGCTGGGCCTGCACCGCATGCGACACCGGCTGGACGCGGTGGAGTTGGCGGACGACGCGCTGACCGTACGGACCCGGGTGGCACCGGCCGGCCGGGAGGTGGGCCTGCGCACCGTGTACCGGTGGACGTCCGACGGGACACGGCTGCGCCTGACCGTCTCGGTTGGTCCCGAGGGCGACTGGACGGTGCCGCTGCCCAGGCTCGGCATCCGGCTGGGGCTGCCGGCGTCGTCCGGGGAGAACGTGACGTGGTTCGGCAGTGGTGGCGAGGCGTACCCGGACACCAGGGCCGCGGCGAAGGCGCTCTTGTGGGACGCGAACGTCGACGACCTGCAGACGCCGTACGTGCGCCCGCAGGAGAACGGCGCCCGCGCCGACGTCCGCTGGGCCGAGGTCGGAGACCTGCGGATCGAGGGCGACCCGGAGTTCTGGTTCACCGCGCGGCGGTGGACGACCGAGCAGCTGGACGCGGCCCGGCATCTGACAGACCTCACGCCGGGCGACACCGTGTGGGTCAACCTCGACCACGGTCAGCAGGGCATCGGCTCGCAGTCGTGCGGTCCCGGGGTGCTGCCGCGGTACCGGCTGCGGGTTCGACCGGCTGAATTCTCCTTTGTGTTCTCCACGGTCGACGACTGACAATGTTACCGGTCACATGACCGTCCGGTTCCCCAGCCGGACGGTCGTGTTCGTGTGTCTCCCGCTCCCCCGGAGGTTCCCCGCGTGATCGGTTCCATCGAGGTCCGTGGCCTGTCCCGGACCTTTCACACCACCGTGCGCCGCCCCGGTTTCATGGGCGCCGTCAGGTCTCTCGTCAATCCGGAACGGGTCGCCAAGGACGCCGTCTCCGACATCACCTTCGACGTCGCCCCCGGCGAACTCCTCGCCCTGCTCGGGCCGAACGGCGCGGGCAAGTCCACCACCATCAAGATGCTCACCGGCATCCTCACCCCCACGTCCGGCGAGGCCCGGGTCGCGGGCGTGGTCCCGTACCAGGAGCGCGAGCGCAACGCGCGCAACATCGGGGCCGTGTTCGGGCAGCGCACCCAGTTGTGGTGGGACCTTCCGGTGCGGGAGTCCTTCGCGATCCTGCGCGACATCTACGACGTTCCCGAGGACGAACACCGCACGCGACTGCGGGAGTTCGACGAGCTGCTCGACCTGTCCTCCTTCTGGGACACCCGCGTACGGCACCTCTCGCTGGGCCAGCGCGTGCGCTCCGACCTGGCCGCGGCTCTGCTGCACGATCCGCGGGTGGTGTTCCTCGACGAACCCACCATCGGCATGGACGTGGTGGTCAAGGAGCAGGTCCGCGAGTTCCTCCGGTACCAGGTGGAACAGCGCGGGCGGACGGTGCTGCTCACCACGCACGACATGACGGAGGTCGAGCGGCTCGCCGAGCGGGTCGTCCTGATCAACCACGGGCGGCTCGTCCTGGACGGCACGCTGGACGAGATCCGGCGGAAGTTCGGCTCGACCTGGCAGGTGCGGGTGACGCTCGCCGACCCGCACACGCCCGTCGAGGCGCTGCCGGGCATGGTGCTGGTGCGGCGCGAAGGCCCACAGGTGGTCTTCGGACCGGACGGACCCACGGCTCCGGCCATGCACCAGGCGCTGAAGCAGGTCATCGAGCGGTACGAGGTGACCGACATCGCCCTGGACGAGGCCGACCTGGAGGACGTGATGCGTGCCGCGTACGTCCAGGCGGGGGGCGAGTGACCATGGCCGTCCTCCAGGGCTGGCGGGCCGCCCGAGTCACCCCGCTCGGCGAACTCCACACCCCGCCACGCATGACCGCCGCACTGCTCCGGCTCACCGTGCAGGTGGTGCTGGTCGCCTCACTGTGGCACGGCCTGTACTCGGCCACGGGCACGACCGCCGGCCTGACCGAGGACCAGGCGGTCACGTATGCCGTACTGGCCGTACTGGCCACCCGAATAAGGGAGTTGGACCAGTACGCGGGCCGGGACACCGTGCTCCAGCACATGCACTTCGGCACGATCATCTACTGGTACCTGCGCCCGCTCCCGCCCCAGCGCTACTACGCGCTGCGGGCGCTCGGCGAGCAGCTGTACGGGCTGGTGTGGGTGCTCGCCGGATACGTGATCTGTCTGGCCGCCGGGGTCGTGGACCCGCCCAAGTCGGCTGCCGTGGCCGGGGTGTTCGCGGTCAGCGCGTTCCTGGGGCAGTGGGTTCTCTACTACGTGATGCTCGCCATCGACCAGCTGTGCTTCTGGACGCTCCGCAACGGCGCCGCGATGCTGATCCTGATCTTCGCGCAGAACCTGCTGTCCGGGGTGTACGCGCCGTTGTGGTTCTTCCCGGACTGGTTCATCACCATGAGCGGCTTCCTCCCGTTCCAGGCGACGCTGAGCGTGCCGCTGTCGCTGTACGTCGGCCGCATCGAACTGTCCGACGCGGGCCCGCAGTTGGCCGTACAGGCCGCCTGGGTGGTGGCCCTCGCCCTGCTCACCCGGCTGCTGTGGCGGCGGGCCGCCCGGCGCGTGATCTCGCAGGGAGGCTGACATGTCGACCAAGGCTCTTCGTGTCGTCTGGCGCATCACCCGGCTCAACTTCCGTGCCCAGCTGGAGTATCGCTCCGAGTTCCTGATGATGATCGCGATCGGCGCGGTCTGGCAGGTGTCGGTGATCGTGTTCGCGACCGTGCTGCTCACCCGGTTCAGCGGGATGGGCGGCTGGGACAGCTCGGACGTCCTGCTGATCCCGGCCACGCGCATGCTCGCGCACGGCCTGTTCGTGCTGTTCCTGGGACGGGTGCACGGTCTGGCGCGGCACATCCAGGAGGGGGTCATCGACACGTATCTGGTCCGCCCGATGCCGGTCTACCGCCAGCTCCAACTGTCCTACTTCCCCACCAACGCGATCGGTGACCTGACCGTGGCGGCCGGTCTGATGGCGGGCGCCCTGAGCCGCAGCGACCTGGACTGGACGGCGACGCGGATCACGTATCTCGTCGTCTGCGTGCTCGGCGGAATGCTCCTGGAAGCGGCCATGTTCACGGCGGTCGCGTGCGCCTCGCTGCGCTTCCCGGCCGCCGACTACTGGGGTCGCTGGCTGGAGGAACTGCTGGGCACGTTCGGCAGCTATCCGCTGAACGTGCTGCCCAAGGCGGTGGGCGGCTTCCTCACGTTCGGGCTGCCGCTGGCGTTCGTCGCGTACTTCCCGGCGGCGGTGCTGACCGGGCACGACACGGCTGTTCCGTACTGGCTGGCGGCCGTGTCACCCCTGCTCGGGGCGGCGGCCTATCTGGGGTCGCGGCTGCTGTGGAGGTGGAGCCTTCGGCACTACACGGGTGTGAACGGCTGAGGCGCCCGCCCCGGTGTCCTGCCATGGGCCTTCCGGGGCGACGCGGCCCTGACGGCCCTGGCACAGGCACCCCCGTGACCTGTGCAGATGGCCGCTCAGGGCCGCGTCGCCCGAGGGCCGGCGATCAGCTCAGCACTCGCCGCCCCACTCCGCGCTGTGCAGGGTGACGGGGCCCAGGAAGATGTCGACGTTGGGGTCGTTCGGGTAGTGCAGGCATCCCTGGAAGTTGCCGCCCGCCTGGGCGGTGAGGTTGAACCGGATGTGGTCCGCGCCCGGGAACCGCACACCGTTGTTGAGGATGTACATCCCGTGGTCCGAGTGCAGGTTGTACAGGTTCCCCTGCGACATCCACGTCGGCGCGCCCCACGCCACGTCGTTGTTCCAGACGCAGACGTATCCCCGGGGACAGTCCGCCGGGGCGGCCGACGCCGGTGGCGCCGAGGCCACACCCATGCCGGCCGTCATCAGCAGTGCCGCTACGCCCACGCCCGCCTTCTTGCGAAACCGTGCCTTCAAAGTTTCCTCCGTCTCAGTCACTGCCGGGCGGCTGTTGCCGTCCGGCCGCTTCCAAGTGGCCAAGCATTGCTCCTGTTCCAAGGCTCTGGTCCCTGACAGATGTCAGGGACCAGAGCCTCCCGGGTCTGCCTACAGTGCGGGGCGACGAGTACGGAACCAACCCACAGTCCGACCCGCCACGGCATCGAAAGGAACGTCATGCGCAAGATGACCGCGGCACTCGCCGCCGCCGGAGCATTCGCCCTCATGTTCACCACCGCCCAGAGCGCCGCAGCCGATGGGCACGGCCGCGGCTGGTACGGCGTGTGGGCGGACGGGGTCAACGTCCGCGACATCAACGAGGGCAACTGCATCCACTCGCCGAGCACCTCCAACTGCCCCAGCGTCATCGGCCAGATCAACTCGTGGGACGAGGTGCTGGTGTACTGCCAGATCCCGGGCCAGACAGTCGGCGGCAACCCGTACTGGGTCATGGTCGCGCCGCGGGGCTGGGACAAGTACGGGATCATCTCCAGCTACTACGTGGAGAACAACACCAACTGGATCGACGGCGTGCCCGGCTCGAACGGCTGCGCGATCTAGGGTCTGTCAGAGGGGCCCCGGGGCCTGTCAGACAGACCCTGGATCCCGGTCACCGCTCCCGTCGAAGGTCACGGGCCGTCGTGCCGTACTGGGACTTGAGGGCACGGGCCAGGTGGCGTGGGTCGTGCAGGCCCCAGCGGGCGGCTACGGCGGCTGTCGTACGGCCGTCCTGGGCGGGGTCCAGGAGGTCGCGGCGGACGCGGCCGAGGCGTTCGCCACGCAGCCAGGCCGCGAAGGGGATGCCGGTGTGGTGGAAGAGGCGGTGGAGCTGGCGGGCCGAGATGCCGTGGGCCGCCGCGACCGAGTCGACGCACAGGGACGGGTCGGAGAGGTTCGCCAGTACGTAGACGCGGATGCGGTCGACCAGTTCGGTGGCCGTGTCCATCCGGCCCGGCTCGGTCTCCGTGAAGGCCGCCAGGAGGAGGGACACCAGGGCGTCTCCCGCGTGCGCTTGCGCCGGGCCCGCCAGTTCGTCGAGGTGGCTGCCGAGGCCCTGGAGGAACGTGGCGAGCACCGCCTGCGCACCGGAGTCGGCGGGCAGGCGACGAGCCGCCCGACCTGCCACGGTGTCGGCGTGCCGCCCGAGTTCGGTGCGCGAGATGCCGACGGCCATGACGTCACAGCCGTCGGCGACGGCTAATCGGTACGGGCGTGTCATGTCGAAGACCACGAAGTCGCCGCTCTGCGCCCGGGATTGGGTGCCGCCCTGGTCCGCCGCGGCGGGCTCGGGAGACCTGTGCAGGGTGATCTTCAGCAGCTCGGGGTCGGTCGACGAGATCGCGCGCGCCGACCGCTGGACCAGATGCCCCGAGCCACGGATCCGCGCCACCGCCGCCCGTCCGACGACCGCCGCGTCGATGTCGGCCCGGAACGCGCCCGCCTCAACCCCCGTACTGGTCAACGCTCTTGGTGCCGTCACCGCTAGTGGGGCGAGGACCGTGGACGCGGCCGTCTGTAACTCGCCGACAGTGGCCTGGTGGACGTGTAAGGCGCCACCGCTCATCGAACCGCTCCCTGACTTGCCCGGGCATTTATCGGTATATCGATTGGCTCACTTGAGAGTTACCCGGTTTCCGGGCGCGAATCGGCGACGGGCCGGGCGGGAAGTGGAGACTCGCCACGCCTGCGCTTCCGTACCTTCTTCTTGGGGGAGCGACGTCGGCTGGGACCCTCACCACAGTTCCAGCCGGCTGCTCCACCACCGGCGTCACCGGCACGGCACCCGGACCTCCGCCCACACCACCTTGTACGTCCCGCCCAGGCACAGGTCCGTGCCCCACTTCTCGGCCAGCGCGGCCACGATCAGCAGCCCGCGCCCGCCCTCGTCCGACGGCTCCTGGAGCACGGGCCGCCGCTCGGTCCGCCCGTCGGCCACCTCCACGCGTACGACGTCCGCGGCGTCTCGCAGCACCAGCCGTACGCGGAAGTCGCGGCCCCTCACCCGCCCGTGCCGCACCGCGTTCGCCGCGAGCTCGGCGACGACCAGGGTCACGGACTCACTCGCCTCGCTGTCGTAGGCGAACCCCCACACGTCCATCCGGTTCGCGACCAGCCGCCGCGCGAGCCGGGCCCCTCGCGGGGTGCAGCTGAAGAGCTGCGTGAACGTACGTACGGTGTCGGGTACTTGGACCCGGATGTCTCCTTGCATGGGTCAACGGTCCCGGCGCGAGGGGCCGTCGACCAGCTCCGCCACTCGTACGCTGCACGCCGTACGAGTTCACGCTGTGGACAGTACGGGTGACGTTCCGTGACCATGTCGGAATGACCAACAGCACGACGAACGAGCCCGAGCCGTCGGACAGTTTGAAGACGTTCGGGCTGGTCCACAAGGCTTTCCGCAAGCGGGCGGGTCTGACGCAGGAGGAGTTCGCGCCGCTGGTGCGGTACCAGCCGTCGACGGTGGCGTCGATCGAGCAGGGGCGACGCTTACCTCCGCGGGTGTATGTGGAGCGGGCGGAGGAGGTGCTGGACGCGTTCGGGGTGCTGCGGGCGGCTGCGAAATACGCTACGCGGGGCCCAGGGTTGGCGTCGTGGTTTCACAAGTGGGCGGACCTGGAAGAGCAGGCGATCAGCCTCTACACGTACGAATGCCGGGTGGTCCCAGGCTTGTTGCAGACAGACGCGTATGCACGAGCGGTGATGTGGAACGTGCCGCAACGGCCGACCGACGAGCAGGTCGAGCAGCGCGTCGCCGCGCGATTCGCGCGGCAGGAGCTGCTCAGCACGAGCCGGGAGCGACCCACGGCATTCAGCTTCATCGTCGAACAGGCAGTCCTGGAACGGCATACGGGCGGCGAGGAAGTGACACGGGAGCTGATCAACCACCTGCTTCAGGTGAATGCCCAGCACTGGAACGTTGAGATCCAGCTGATGCCACTTCGGCAACCGGTGCACGCGGGTCTCGACGGACCCGTGCGCTTGCTGGAGACCCCGGAGAACGAATGGCTCGCCTACGCAGAAGGCCAGAAGACCGGCCACCTCATCAGTGACCGACAAGCAATCAGCGTGCTCCAGCAGCGTTATGCCAAGATGCGCTCACAGGCTCTCACTCCAGACGACACGGTGAGCCTGCTCCAGCAACTGCGAGGGGCGCTATGAGCACCAGCACGACCGAACTTGCCTGGTTCAAAAGCAGTTACAGCGGCTCAGAGGGCGACGACTGCGTCGAAGTCGCCGCCTCCCCCGCCGCCATCCACGTCCGCGACTCCAAGAACAGCCGCGGGCCTCAGCTCGCCCTCTCCCCCGACGCCTGGGCGGGCTTCATCTCGTCGGTCAGTGGTCCGCGCAGCACGGCGTAGGGTCCGGGACCTCGAACGGAACCAGTACCCCTCCCACCGCGGGCATCAGGGTCAGGACGAGTTCGCCGGCCTGCCACTGCGGCCGGACGTGATCCCTCGTCACCACCCCCTGCCCCGGCGGGGGTTCACCCGCCGACCCCAGTACCGTGACGCGGTCGATCGCGGAGCCGGACAGCAGCTCCGCGACCGTCACCGTGCCGGTCAGGGCGGCCGACCCGGGGTAGACGACGGCCCGGCCCACCTCGTCGGGCACGCCGGTCGTGACCTCGTACCCCTTGGCCGTGAGCAGACTCGCGGCCTCCCCGGACACCGTCGTGAACGACAGCACCACCCTCGGCCGCTCCCCGCGTACCAGGTGGGTACAGCCGAACCCGCCCTCCGCGAGGGCGAGTTCGGCTGCCAGAGCCAGCAGCAGGTGGTCGGCCGCACGCAGGTCGCGTACGTCGGTGTCGACCGTGATGACGTGCTGGTTCACGCGGGCAGGACCCACACGGGGTTCGAGTAGAACCACAGGTCGTTCCACGGGTCGGCGTCGCCGACGACGTCGATCGCGGGGCCCGCGGGGTCGACGGCCGCACCGCGCGAGCCGACGGCGGACCGCTTGCCGTCGGAGCCGCGCAGGCGGACGTAGAGCGGGCGGTCGACGCGGCCGAGGGAGTACGTGATCCGGGCCGTGCCGGTGGACTTGTTGACCTCGTACGACTTGACGACCTTGGCGGTCGGCGCGGTGAAGGTGTCCTTGTCCGCGACCGGGCCGGTGACGTCACCCTGGATGACGTCCACGCGGGCCAACTTCGGTACGAAACCGGCCCAGTTGGGGCCGTCGGCGAGGGCAATGTCCACGGTCAGGGTGACGTTCGTGCCCTTCTTGACGTGGAGCGCGCCGCCAAGGGTGGCCCAGCGGCTGCCGCCGGAGAGGCGGACGTCGAGGCCGCTGAGGAGCTGGCCGTGGTCGACCCAGACGCGGCCGGCGCGGATGCCGTCCATGACGGCGGCGTACGAGAAGCCGTCGGAGCCGACGTGGGTGCGGCTGTACTGGCCGGGCCAGTAGTCGCCCTGGGTGATGTCGATCTTGCCGCCGTAGACCGGGTCGTCGTAACGGCCGTTGGCGTTGAAGTCGCCGCCGCCGCGCGCGGCCGTGTCCGCGTAGACCTGGTGCGAGTCGGAGTTGGCACTGATCCACCAGGCCTTGCCCTCGGCGAGGAGGCTGTCCCACAGGCCGCCGACGGTGGCGGTCATCCAGTCGAAGCCGCCCCAGGTGCGGTAGCTCTCCGGCGGGTAACCGGCGAAGGAGTCGACGCTCGGGTTGTTGTCGTAGATGCCCCGGGCCCGGCCCATGCCGAGGGGCGCGGGCAGACCGGCCGCCTGGTGGCCGGGCGCGCCCTCGAAGCCGACGGCTATCTGGTGGCTCGCGGGCGTCGCGTCGCGCCAGGCGCGGATCTCGTGCGGGGAGTCGACACCGCGACGCGCCGGGTGGTTGGCGAGCATCAGCGCGTCCTTGACCTTGCGGCGCTTGACCTGCTCGCCGAGGAAGGCGAGACCCGCGATGGCGAGGGCCTCGTTGGCGGGCGAGGAGCTGGACGCGTTCTTGACGCTGCCGTCGTAGTCGGTCTCGAACTGCTTGAGGACGGAGACCTCGTTCTTGCCGGGGTGCACGAAGACCGTGCCGTGCTCGGCGCCCGGGATGTTCCACTCAAGGCCCTGGAAGACGAGGGTGTCCTCGTAGGCGTCACGGGCCGCCTTGATGTCCGGGTTGACCTTGTCCACACCGATCTTGGCGTGCGCCGCGCTGCCGTGGTCGGTGATGACCAGCCAGTCCATGCCGTGCTTGGCACCCTGGCGGACCTGGTCGACGACGGCGTACTTGCCATCGCTGCTGTACTGCGTGTGGATGTGGTGGTCACCGGCCAGCCACAAGAAGCCCTTCTTTCTCCGGCCACCGGACGCCGGCTGGGCGGCGGCGGCCGTCCCGCTCGTCGCCCCGCCGAGGACTCCAGCGGTCGCCAGGCCCGCGCCGAGCAGACCCGCGCGGCGCAGCATGGAGCGGCGCGACCGCTGGTCGGGCGTCAGGGCCTCGTCGGGCACGGAGGTGTCGAAGGCGGCCGGAAGGCTCGTACCGCCCTCGTGAGCGTGGTCGTGGTCGTGATGGTGGTGCCCGTGTCCATGCCCGTGGCTGTGCCCCATGTCGGCCTCCTGAGTCCGGCGCCGCCGGTGCGGACGCGCGTATGGAGACTCGATGCGAAACATGAACTTTGGTCAACGCCACGGTGATCGCAGGGCGACACCGACACGGCAGGTCACCTCGCCTCTCACTGTTCCCCCAACTGCCCTTGTCCGTCACACTGGTTGACCTCGAACCTGAACAGCGTTCAACTTTCTTTCGACCGCACGGATCTCCCCGATCGCCCCGATCGGCCCCGATCCACCGAATTGCGCGACCCCCGCTCCGCTCCCTGTTTCCTCCGACTGGAGACGCCCCCACCATGAAACGACTCATCGGCTCCCTGATGGCCGGCGCGCTGGCCCTCGCCGGGCTCACCGCCGCCGCCTCGACCCCCGCCGCTGCCGCCGCCCCCTCCTCCGGCACCTTCAACGTCCTCACGTACAACGTGGCGGGCCTCCCGGAGCTGCTGAGCTCCGGGAACCCGGAAGTCAACACCCCGCTGCTCGCCCCGCGCCTCGGGGCGTACGACATAGTCAACGTGCAGGAGGACTTCAACTACCACGCGGCGCTGTACGCGGGCGACAACCACCCGTACCGCACGGCGACCAGCGGCGGTGTGCCCTTCGGCGACGGACTCAACACCCTCTCGGACTACACGTTCGACGACTTCGAGCGGGTGCAGTGGAACGACTGCACGGGCACCAACTGCCTTACCCCCAAGGGCTTTTCGCTCGCGCGGGTCCGGCTGGCCGAGGGCGTCTTCGTCGACCTCTACAACGTGCACACGAACGCGGACGACACGGCCGAGGCCCACGCCGCCCGCCGAGCCAACGTCGCGCAGCTCTCGTCCTTCATTACCGCGAACTCCGCGGGCAACGCGGTGATCGTCATGGGCGACACCAACACCCGCTACACGCGCGCGGGCGACAACATCCGCCTGCTGTCGACCGCGAACGGTCTCACGGACGCGTGGGTCCAGCTGGTGCGCGGCGGCAGCGCCCCGGCCCAAGGCAGCGACGCGATCGTCTGCCCGACCACCGCGCCGACGAACGCCTGCGAGGTCGTGGACAAGGTCCTCTACCGGGGCAGCGACCTGGTGAACCTGTCCGCCTCCCGCTACAACAACGAGTGGGCGAAGTTCCTGGACTCGGCGGGCGGCAACCTCTCCGACCACTTCCCGCACACGGTCGACTTCTCCTGGACGCTGCCCGCCGAGCTCCGGGCGAGCGACACGTTCGGCGGCCCGCACGGCACGGCGTTCAACGACTCGGACGACCTTCCGGCCACTCCCTCGCCGCGCACGCTGACGCTGCGCGGTGCCTCCCGTCTGGACTCGGTGTCGCTCACGCTCGACGGCGGTACGTCCCTGACGCACGGCGGCACGGGCGGTACGGCCGCCTCGCTCACCCTCGCCTCCGGTGAGCACCTCACCTCGGTCAAGCTCACCCGGGGCCAGAAGGACGGCCGGACCCGGGTCTTCTCGGCGGCCTTCACCACCGACAAGTCCCGTACGGTGAAGGCCGGTTCGGCCACCTCCGACGCGGTGACCTACACGGCTCCGGCCGGCTGGCAGATAGTCGGCTTCACCGGCCGCTCCGGCGACGAGATCGACAAGCTGGGTGTGGTGTACGCGCCGATCGGCTGACCCCGTCGGCGCCACCCCTACTGACAAACCTCCGCCCGGACAGGTGTTGTACTGCCTGTCCGGGCGGCTGTGTGTGCGGGCTGTTCGGGAGGCCGGGCCGTTCAGGGGCTCGGCCCGTGGTGATGGCCGGTTCAGATCCTCCAGCCCAGCAGGGGGATGCGCACCCCGGTGAGCAGGCCCAGGAACATCACGAGGGAGAGGGCCAGGGCCACGGCGAGGCGCACGACGATGACGTTGTCCAGGGCGGTGCGCAGCCCGGGCGGGGCGACCCGGCCGAGGAGCCAGGTGACCGGGACCGAGCAGGCGAAGAGCAGGGCGAGCAGTTCGATCTGGTCGTCGCCGACGGGCTGGACCGGGGCGCTGGAATCGAGGTCGTAGCCCTCCGCGTACATCGCGAAGGCGAGGATCTTCCAACACAGGGCGCAGAAGAGCGTGGCGGCGGCTTCGACGGGGACGAGGCGCGCCCGGAGCCCTTCCGGGAGGTGTGACAGCAGCATGGTCGCTTTCGGGGACGTGGGGGATGTGAGGGGTGGCGGTGACGGCGGGGCCGACCGGGTATTCCGGTCGGCCCCGCCTTTTGGATCAGTTGGGCCGTGGGCTGGTCACACCCAGTTCTTGCCCTTTGCGTTGGACTTCAGTTTGTGGTTCTTCACGGCCTTCTTGCAACGGTTGCAGGCCGCTTTCTTGGCCCCGCCATAGGTCCAGGCCGTGATCTGGCCACCGATCTTCCTTCCGACGGTGTTGTTGTATTTGTCGGCCTTGGAATCGCGTTTGGCGGCGGCGGAACTGCCCGCGGCCTTTTCGTGGGCCCAGCCGAGAGACTTGGCCAAATTCGATCCCACGGCCCAGGTGAGCAGGGCCTGCCAGATGCAATGCCGGTACGCGTTCTGCTTCGGGCCGTTCTTGTAGGCGCGCTTGGCCTCTTTGAGTGCCCAGTGGGTGATGTAGATCATGTCCGCGCACCACAGGATGAAGAGCGCGCAGATAGCGGCTTCGGGAAGCAGACCGCCGATGGCGTAATTGCCGCTCAGATCGTAGCAGTTGACCGGATCACCCGAGCAGTACTCGTACGGGTTGGCATTACCGCCCGGAACGGGGTCGCGCGAGAGGAATCTGCCGGATTCCGGGTTGTAGAGGCGCGATCCCATGAGGGTGATTCCGGAAGGTGTTTCCGCGGACCGCTGTTCGCCGCCGAGCCAGCCGTAACGGGCCGGTTCCTGGCCGTCGCGCGGAATTCCGTATTCGTCCGCGTCGAAGGCCGTGGGGGCGACACTGGTGTCGAGCGGCAGCTGCAGGGCGATGTCGCCGTGCACCGAGCTGAGTTGCAGCACGGTCGAGCCGCTCTTGGCGGTGGTGGCGGCGAAGTCGCCCGACGCCGAGGAGACGTTCCGGCTCAGGGCGCCGCTCGCCGTGTCCTCCACGATCCAGCGGGGGTTGTCGCTGTCGTTGCCGTAGTGGTTGAGCTTGGAGTCGGTCTGCGTCCAGGTGGTTCCGCTGCCCGTCTCGGACGTCCAGCTCCTGAAGCGCAGCGACGAGTCGAGCTGCCACGTCTGGCGCTTGCCGCCCGAAGTGAGCGTGCGGACAAGGTCGTTGGTGTAGTACTCGGCCGTGGTGCCCGGCAGGGCGGTGGTGCGGCCGAGGGCGTCGTAGGTGTAGCCGGAGTCGGTGATCCGGTCCGCGCTGTCGTAGGTGTGGCTCTGGGTGGTTCCTCCGGTGGTGGGGCAGGCGGCGCCGGCGTCCGAGGCCGCGGTGGTCAGGGACTTGCGGTTGCTGCGCTCGTCGAAGACGTAGGCGCGGCGGGTGCACGCCTGGCCGATGGTGTCCTCGACCGTGGACATCCGCCCGACCTTGTCGTAGCGGTAGGTCTGGCCGGACCATCCGGAGTGGCGGGTGGCCTGGCCGTGCACGGACTCGCTGACGGTGTCCGCGTAGACGGCGGTGCCGTCGCTGGTGCGGGTGTAGGACCGGGCCGTCACCGCGCCGGTGGTGTCCTCGGTGACGTCCAGCGTGTAACCGCCGGGCAGCTTCTCCGAGTCGACCGAGCCGTCCGCGTCGTAGGTCGCCGAGAACGTGCCCGCCACAGAGTCGTTCGTACCGGTGGCCAGACCGCGCGGTTCCGCGGTGTGGTCGTAGGTGTACGTCACGGTGGAGGGCGCTGTGTCGGAGACCTTGACCTGGCGGTCGAGGAGGTCGTACTCCGTCGTGGTCTTTCCGCCGTCCGCGTCCGTGTAGGACGTCTGGCGGCCCAGCTTGTCGTACTCCTTGGTGATCGTGCCCGCCGTCGCCGAGGTGGTCGTGGCGATCTGGCCGTTGGCCGCGTCGTACGTGGTGGTGATCTCCGGGATCGCCGTGCCGACGGTGCCCGTGACGGCGACTTTGGTCTTGCGGCCGGCCGCGTCGTACGTGGTCGTGGTGGTGCGGGACGCGCCGTTCCCGGTCTCGACGACCTTGGCGGGGTTGCCCCAGTAGTCGTACTCGGTGGTGCTGTCGGGTACCCGGGCGGGCTGGGTGCCGCCTCCGGTGATGGCTCCGGCCGGTCCGGTCCAGCAGACCTGGTCGGCCCATTCGGGACGGCCCTTGCACATGCCGGTGCCGTCCGCGTCCCAGTAGTCGGTGACGGTGCTGGCCGCGTCGTTGCCGGTGCCGCCCGGCGGGACCAGGTCGGTGACCCGGCCCTGGGCGTCGTACCCGGTGGTGGTCTTCAGGTTGAGACCGCCGGAGTCACGGATGGTCAGCTTGGGCAGTCCCTTGACCCAGTCGTACTGGGTCTCGGTGACGCGCTTCTCCCCCATGACGGAGTAGTAGTCGCGGACCCGGGCGCCCTTGATCTCCATGGTCACCTGGTCCCGGACCGACGCCGTGCCGTCCGTGGGACGTCCGCCGTCGTACTCGTACACGGACCAGGACCGGGCGGGCACCGAGGTGCCGGCCTCGACCAGGACGGTGGATCCGTCCTTGAGGTCCTCGGTCAGGTCGACCCGGCGCAGCGGCCCGAACTCCTCCAGCTCCCGGGTGCCCTTCGCGTCGAACAGCGACACGGAGGAGAGCCACTCGGCGCGCTCGGAGGCGGCCCGGTCGATGATGCCGAGATCGGTCAGGGTCGCCTTCTGGGCGGCGGTCGTACCCAGGGCGAGCGCCCGGTTGGCGGGGCTCAGGGTGCGGACCGTGTTGCCGAAGCGGTCGTACTCGGTCATGGAGATGTGCCCGCCGGGTACGGCGGAGTTGATCTCGCGGCCCGAGACGCCGAGGTAGTGGATGTCGGCCCGCTTGTACTCGGTCGCCGCGAGGGCGCTGCCGACGTTGGACGTCGGGACGGAGTCGGCGGGGAACACCGCTGTCGCGTCGGTGGGGCCGCTGAGCTGGCCCCACGTCTTCACGTCCGAGGCGCCCATCTTGTGCGGCGCCGTGGTGCCGGTGAGCGGCACTCCGTAGACGACGCTCGTGGCGGCCTCGCCCTCGGTGACGTCCTTCGTGCCCTGCTTCAGCCCCGGCCTGGTGGCCTTGAGGAGCATGCCGTCGCCTGCGGTGGCGGCGGTTCCGGCCTTGCCGTAGATGAACGTCCAGGGGAGTTCACCGGCCGAGGTGTACTTGGTGACGCGGCCGGCCGTGTCGTATGCGTACTCGGTCTTCAGGGACGGGCTGATCTGCGGGTGCCAGGCCTGGCGCAGGCGTCCGCTGCCGTCGTACAGGAACATCTGCACGGACTTGGAGGTCGCGGTGGCCGCGCCCGGGGCCGTGGACCACAGCCGGATCTCCTTGACCTGGCCGGTGAAGTCGCCGAAGGCGCTGTCGGTGGCGGTGGTCGAGGTGGCGTACACGAACTGCAGGGAGCGGCAGCCCTTGGTCTCGGGTGCCGTGGTGCAGGTGGCGGCGGTGACGGCCGAGGTCGGCGCGATGATGCGCTGCGGCCGCGAGAGGCCGTTCGCCGTCTCGGGGACGACCGTGGTCGTGGAGTTCGACAGACCGTCGATGAGCGAGCTGGTCGCCTGCCAGGTCGTGGCGCCCGTGGGCTTGGTGAACTTGGTCGCCGTGCCCTCGGAGTCGGTCAGCGTGAAGCTGTCGGCGACGCTGCCGGTGAGGGTCAGGTCCTCCGCGCCCGGTTCCGCGATCCAGGCGGTCTTGGCGGTGTTCGCGGTGAAGTGGATGGCGTCGCCGTCCTCCAGGACGACGTCGACCGCGGTGTCGGAGGTCCTGCGTATGTACGTGTAGTCGGCGTCCGTCTGCCCGAAGGCGGTGCCGGACACCCACTCCTTGCCGAAGATCGCCGCCTGGCCGGCCTGCTGGCCGCCGCGTCCCGGGGTGCGGGAGGCGGCGGTGCGGGACACGGTCATGTTGAAGAACGACGCGTCGGTCGCCGAGAGGGTGTAGTCGCCGGTGAGCAGGTTCAGGTTGCCGGGACCGATCTCGGTGGCGGCCGCTCCCTCGGCGGTCCTGTCCACCACGACGGAGAGCGGGGCGGTGCTGGTGGCGGCCGAACTCGGGCCGGTGAAGTCGGCCTTGAGCTCTACCGTGCCGTCCGGGTCGACCGTCTCCGTGGCGTTCCAGACCAGTGCGGCGTTCTTGCCGTTCACCAGCGGTACCGGCCAGGCGGTGAGCGCCGTGCCGCCGGAGGTGACGTGCGCGGCCGGGATCACGGCCCAGTTGTCCGCCTCGGAGCGGCGCCAGGAGAAGGAGACCTTGTCGTACTTGCCGGCCTCGGCCTCGGCGAGCAGCGGCAGGCGGCGTGCGGTGCGCTCACCGTCGGCGGGCTGTACGAAGCCGCCGGCTCCGGCGTGGAAGGTGTACTCGATCGCCTCGGACTTGTTGTCGGCCTTGTCGACCGACCGCACCTGGAGGGTGTGGGTGCCGTTGCGGTCCGGGGTGACGGAGATGTTCTTGGCCGCGGCGGCGCCGCCGGTGGCGACCTTGGTCCAGGTCACGCCGTCGAGCGACCACTCCAGCCAGTTGTGGTCGGTGCCGGGCGGGGTGACGGTGAAGACACCGGCCTGGCCCGCTCCCTTGACCCACTTGTCCGCCGGGTAGTCGGTGGAGGCGACCTTCGTCGGTGCGGAGGGCGCCTTGGTGTCGACGGTGAGCGTCTTCCACGCCGACCAGCCGGTGTTGAAGTGCGTCCCGTCGTACGGCGACGTACGGAACTTGTACGTCTTGCCGTCGGTCAGCACGCCCGCGGGCACGGTCACCTGGGCGGCCTGCCCGGACGGCACGTACTTGGACACCAGAAGCTCACCGGCCTGGGTGTCCGTGGCGCTGTCGAAGATCTGGAAGGTGCCGTTGACCTTGTCGCCGTCGGCGTCGACGAAGGTGTCCCGCAGCGTCGGCGTGGTCGAGTTGACCATGTACGAACCGCCGTAGGAGAAGAACGGCGGGCCGGCCTCCTGCTTGGTGCCGGTGCGCGGCCGGTAGTTGTAGTTGACGACCAGCTTGGGCGGATTGGCGGCCGCGTTGGCGGAGTTGACGCGCTTCCACTGCGAGACGACGGACTCGTCGGCGGCGCGCAGGCCCAGGTGGCCGCGGGTGGTCTTCGCGGACGCCCACTCCTGGACGAGGGTGGTCACGTCGGCGTTGATCCAGCCGTCGGGCTGCGAGGTGCAGGCCGTGTTGCCGGTCGTCTCCGTGGAGGTGGCCTTCTTCGCGGTCATCGCCGGCCGGTTCGACCACCTGCTGGAGGTCGACGCCGCCGGGGAGGCCCAGACCTCCCACGGGTACGCCTTGCAGTCGGTGTTGGCCGAGTGGAAGTTCCACAGGCTCAGCTTGGCGTTGGTGACCAGGGCGTCCTGGATCGGCGTGCTGTTCCAGCTGATGAAGGACTGGGCGGTGCGCGGGGTGCCGTCGGCGTTCGTGGTGCCGGGGTTACCGAGGTCGAGTTCGGTGTCCGTCGAGAGGTCGACCGTCTCGCCCTGCTGCACGTAGGTGTCGAAGACGTTGCTCAGCGAGGAGGTCGACCGTGACCGGGTACGTGGTCTTCGGGTCCGCGAGGAACTTCGCGTCCGGGGTCAGGACCAGGTCGACACCGTTCTTGGTGCTGACGACCTTCATGCCGACCTTGGACTGTCGGGTGTGCTCGCCGGAGCGTTTGTCGACGGCGGCGTCCCACATCACCGGAGCGGGCATCACGGCCCGCTTCTTGTTCTTCCTGTCGGTGAAGAGCAGGCTGCCGTCCTTGAGGTGCTTGACCTTGAGGCCCTTCACCTTCAGCGGCAGCGTGTAGGAGTACCGCTTCTCCGCGGGCCGTTCCCTGACCTCGACGTACTGCTCGAAACCGGTGCGGGTCGCCTCGACGACCACGTCGCCGCCGGGCACCGCGTTCGTGTAGGTCGCGCGGTTGCCGTCGAGCTTCGGCTCGGGCAGACCGCCGCGCCACTGCAGCCGGACCTGTTGGTCGCCCTCGCCGAGGGTGACCAGGTCGCGGGCGGCGGCCTTGCTGTTGTCGGCCAGGGCGGAGAGCTTCGTGCCGCCCTTCTCGCCGAGTTCGAGCCCTCGCGGATGCGCCTTGGGCGCGACCGAGCCGTCGGCGTCCTTCACGAGGGACAGGTCCACGTCGCGCCAGTCGCCGGCGTCACGGAAGCGGACGGGACCGGCGGACAGTTCGCTGGTCAGGCTGCCGTCGGGGTTGGCCCAGGTCGTGGAGGTCTCGGTGCGCTCGGACAGGGCCTCGACGCGCTTGTCGTTCAGACGGGCCGCGACCCGCGCGGAGGCGAGGTCGGGTGCCGTGGTCGCGGCGGGCTTCTTCGGCTTCTCGACCGGCGCGACGGGCTGCCGCGGGGCGGCCAGGGCCCCTTCGGCCCCGTACATCGCGGACGTCGACATGACGACCGCCAGGCCGATCGCTATGCGGCGCAGGGTGCGTCTGCCGCTCGGGTGTATCAGCCCAGTACGTCTGGGACCGCCCCCGGATCTGTGGATGTTCACTGTCCTCCCCTAGTTCGGCCTGCCGATCAATGGCCGGCCGATGTCTTGACGCGGATGCGTCAAGCAAAGGGGGAACTTAGCGTTGATCTTGGACATTTGAAAAGGAAAGGTGAAGATCCATGGCGGACTTCGGTTGATCTTTGGCTTGATCCATTGAGTGGTGACCGGAAGTGGTCTCCGGCGCCCTGAACTGGCCGGTCAGCCGGTCCCGGTGGCGAAGGGGCCGCCGTCACCGAAGACGAGCCGTGCGAAGTTCTCGCCGATACGGCGGTGTCCCGCGGGATCGGGGTGGACCTCGTCGGGCAGCGGGAACTCGGCGTAGTCCTTCTCGCCGTAGAGGTCGCGGCCGTCGAGGTAGTACAGGTTCGGGTCGTCGGCCGCCCGCTGTTCGACGACCCGGGCGAGTTCGTCACGGATGACGTTGAGCGTCAGACGCCCGGCGGCGCGTTCGGCGGGATCGCCCGTGGCCTTGAAGCGCAGGGTTCCGCCGTCGACGTCGGGTGCGAGGGGGCCGGGGGTGTCCTCCTGGATCGGACACAGCACGGGGGACACGACCAGCAGCGGCGTGGCCGGATGCCCCTCGCGGATGGTGTCCAGAAAGCCGTGGACCGCGGGGGTGAAGGCGCGCAGGCGCATCGCGTCGGCGTTGACGACGTTGATGCCGATCTTGAGGCTGATCAGGTCCGCGGGGGCGTCCCGCATCGCACGCGCGGTGAACGGGTCGAGCAGCGCACTGCCGCCGAACCCCAGGTTGACCAGCTCAACGCCACCCCGACTTGCGGCCAGGGCCGGCCAAATGGCGGTCGGGTGGGCGGCGTTGGAGCCGTGGCTGATGGAACTGCCGTGGTGCAGCCACACCTTGCGGCCACTGTCGGGCGCCGGCTCGACGGGGGCGTCGGTGCGCAGGGCGATCAGCTCGGTGACCTCCGTGTGCGGAAGCCAGATCTCGATGTCCTTGTCACCCGCGGGCAGTTCGGCGAACCGGGCCGTGCCGGCGGGCCCCTCGGTCAGCTCGGCGGACTGCGTGACCATGTCGACGATCGTGCGTACGTTGCCGCCGGCCACCGTGGCCTGCGCGGCGAGACGCCCGTCGACCAGGAGGTCGTACACGCCGTCCGCCGGGGCCGGGAAACCTCGGTAGACCCGCCTGGTGGGCAGCGTGTCCAGTTCGACGACGGTGGCCCGGGTGCGGAAGACCAACCGCACGCCGGAGGGCTGGGCCTCGGCCACGGCGAGTCGGTCGTCGGGGATCTGGCGGCGGGCCCGGGCGGGCAGGCGGTGGGGCAGCAGGCCGTGCGGGGTCTGTTCCAGGTCCAGGAAGCCGCGCAGCATGTCCGCGGTGACGGGTGTGTTGATCCAGTCGTGTTCGGTGTTCATCGTCTCGCTCACTGTCTCGTTCGTTGCCTCAGCCTCAGGTCGTGGTCCAGGTGCGCAGCAGCGTGTCGAGGGAGTCCAGGGTCCAGGCCCAGGACTCCTGCGAGGGGACGGCGGTGTGACTGAAGGCCCCGGCCATCTCCAGGCTCACGTAGCCGTGGAAGACGCTGCCCAGCATCCGGACCGCGTGCGTCTGGTCCGGCTCCGTCAGGTCGTAGCCGCGCAGGATCGCCCGCGTCATCTGCGAGTGCCGCACCGCGGCACTCGCGGCCGCAGTCTCGGGGTCGAGCCTGAGCCGGGCGGCGTCGTAGCGGCCAGGGTGCGCCCGGGCGTAGTCGCGGTAGGCGTCCGCGAAGGCGGCCAAGGCGTCCCTGCCGGCCCGGCCGGCCACGGCGGCGGCGACCCGGTCGGCGAGTTCCTCCAGCGCGAGCAGGGCGATCCGGGTCTTGAGGTCGTGCGAGTTCCTCACGTGCGAGTACAGACTCGCGACCTTGACGTCGAACCGCCGGGCGAGCGCCGAGACGGTCACCTGGTCGAAACCGACCTCGTCGGCCAGCTCCGCCCCCGCCCAGGTCAGACGCTCCGTGGTCAGCCCCACTCGAACCATAACCATCCTCCCTCTTGCCGACAACCATTATGCATTTGCCTAACACCTTTAGGCAAATTAGCCTGGCTCTTATGAAGCCGCTGACCGAGCAAGAGATCCGTACCGCGTTCGTGAACTGCACCAAGGGCGAGTCGAAGCGCCTGTCCATCCCCCGCGACCTGGCCGAACGGCCCTGGGACGAGCTGGACTTCCTCGGCTGGCGCGATCCCCAGGCCCCCGACCGCGCCTACCTCGCCACCGAGCTGGACGGCCGCCCGGTGGCGCTAGCGCTGCGCGGCGCCGGCGCCGCTTCCTGGCAGACGCGGCGCAGCATGTGCTCGATATGCCTGACCACCCACACCGGTGGCGTCTCGCTCCTCGTCGCCGCGAAGGCCGGCAAGGCGGGGCAGCAGGGCAACTCCGTGGGCGCCTACATGTGCAGCGACCTCGCCTGCCCGCTGTATGTGCGGGGCAAGAAGGACGCGGGCGTCGGCGCGCGGCTCCCCGAGTCGCTCACCCTGGAGGAGAAGATCGAGCGGACCGTCGCGAACCTCGGCGCGTTCATCGCCAAGGTCACCGCGTGAACCAGCCGACAGTCACCGCGTGAAGCAGCCGGCGCCGGGCAAGGCCGACCCGGCGTCTAGTGGTCCGCCGCGGTTTGGCCGGCTGTCTGCGCGGCCCAGGAGGCGAGGATGCGCAGCCGGTCGTGGCTGGGGGTGCCGGGCTCGGCGGTCAGGGTGATGAGCTGCTGGTCGGGATCGGCGGTGGAGGTGAGGAACGACCAGTCGAGGGTGAGCTCCCCCACGATCGGATGGTTCAGGACCTTCGTGCCCGTGCCCTGGACCGCGACGCGATGGGCACCCCACCACCGCCTGAAGTCGGGGTCCTGGAGCGACAGTTCACCAACCAACTCGACCAGCCGTGGATCCTGCGGGTCACGGGCGGCCTCCATGCGCAGCTGCGCCAGGCTCGTCTGTGCCACCCAGTCCCAGTCCGGGTACAGCGCCCTGATGGCCGGGTCGCGGAAGACCAGCCGTACGAAGTTGCGCTTGTTCTCGGGGATCCGCGCGAAGTCGGTGAACAGGGCGGCGGCCATGGGGTTCCAGGCGAGGATGTCCGTGCGCCGGCCCAGGACGACGGCCGGTGTGGTGGCCAGGTCGTCCAGCAGACGCCGTAGCTGCGGCTCGACCTTCTGCGTGGTCCGTCGGCGGGGCCGGGCCGCGTCCTTGCCCGACAGCTCGAACAGGTAGGCGCGCTCGCTGTCGTCGAGCCGGAGAACACGCGCGAGGGTGTCCAACACCGGTTCGGAGGCCTGGCGGCGGCCCTGTTCCAGGCGCGTGTAGTAGTCGGCGCTGATCGACGCCAGCAGGGCCACTTCCTCCCGGCGCAGCCCCTTGACCCTGCGCCTGCCGCCCGGCGAATCGGGCAGCCCGACCTGGGCCGGGCTCAGCTCCATGCGCCGCGCCTTGAGGAAGGCACCCAGCTCACTGTGGTGCGCGTTGCCGCTGCTCATAGGTACGAGTCTTACAGACGGCCATGCCTGTGACAGGGGGCCTGACGTGTCCCAGGACAGGGCTGTCCGAGGACAGAAGTCGCCCCTTATCCGCCTGCGCACCGGGTGCGAGTGTCGATGACGTGACCGGCGGACGGACCTCCCCGAAGCCGTCACGGCAATTCGGCACCCGCACCCGCACCCGCACCCGCACCCGCACCCAGGAGACACAGGAACATGAAGGCCGACGTCACCTTCCCCAGCAACAACCTCACCCTCGCCGGGATTCTCTTCACTCCCGATTCTCCCGATTCTCCCGGTGCTCCCGGTACTCCCGATGGCCACGTCGGCGGCCGGTTGCCCGCCGTCGTCATCTCCCATCCCGGAGGCGGCGTGAAGGAGCAGAGCCCGAGCATCTACGCCGAGCGGCTGGCCGCTGCCGGGTTCGCCGCGCTCGTCTTCGACGCCGCCCACCAGGGCGAGAGCGAGGGCGAGCCGCGCGGTCTGGAGAACCCGTTCCAGCGGGCCGAGGACATCAAGTCAGCCGTGTCCTACCTGACCACCCGCGACGACATCGACCCGGACCGCATCGGGGCTCTGGGCATCTGCGCGTCCGGCGGCTACGTCCCCTACGCGGCGCAGACCGACCACCGCATCAGGAGCGTCGCCACGGTCAGCGCCACGGACATGGGCTCGGTGATCCGTGAGGGACTGGGCCGCACACAGGACCCGGCGGTCCTCGCTGCCATGCTCGACCGGGCCGGTGCCCTGCGCACCGCGGAAGCGCGCGGCGCGGCCCCGCAGTTGGAGGCGTGGATTCCCGACAACGCCGAGGAGTTGCTGGAGACGGCCACCAGGCAGTTCCGGGAGACGTACGACTTCTACCGCACCCCGCGCGGCCACCACCCCCGCGCCATCCAGGGGTGGGTGCTGCGCAGCGTCGACCTGCTCGCCCAGTACGACTCGTACGCGCTGATCCGGCTCATCTCGCCCCGGCCCCTGCTGATGATCGCCGGTTCGGAGGCGGAGACCGCCTACTTCAGCCGGGAGGCGATCGAGCGGGCGGCCGAGCCCAAGGAACTGTTCGTCATCGATGGCGCCACCCACATCGACCTGTACGACAGGGACGAGTACGTCACCCCCGCCGTCGCCAGGCTCACCGAGTTCTTCGGCAAGCACCTGGCCGGCTGACCGCCCGCGATCCGAGACCGGAATCCAAGGCCGGGATCCAAGGCCGGGATCCAAGGCCGGGACCCGCCGCCTCGCTTGCTACCATCTCCAGGTTTCTGGCTAGAACCCTTAGGAGATGGTTGATGATGGCCCGTGCCGGGATCACGGCCGACCGGCTCGTCGAGGCCGCCGCCGATCTCGCGGACGAGGTCGGCTTCGAGAGCGTCACGCTGTCCGCGCTGGCCCGCCGGTTCGGTGTGAAGGACGCGAGCCTGTACTCGCACGTCAGGAGCCTGCACGACCTGCGCACCCGGGTGGCGCTCCTCGCGGGTGGCGAGATGATCGACCGGATCTCCACGGCGGTGGCCGGACGGGCGGGCAAGGACGCCCTGGCCGCCTTCGCCGACGCCTACCGTGCGTACGCGCTGGAGCGGCCGGGCCGGTACGCGGCCACCCAGATCCGTATCGACCAGTCCCTCGTCGCCGCGTCCCCCGCCTTCGCCCGGACCGCCGAGGTCACGTACGGGATGCTCCGCGCGTACGGCCTCGACGAACCCGATCTCACCGACGCCGTCCGCCTGTTGAGGAGCACGTTCCACGGCTACTGCGCCCTGGAGGCCTCCGGCGGCTTCGGCGCGCCCCGTGACGTACAGGCGTCCTGGAACCGGACGATCGACGCGCTCCATGTGCTGCTGGAGAACTGGCCGACGACGAACGCCCGTAGTGGCGAGGACAACTGACTGACCTGCCACGATGAACTCGCGCCTTTCACCCGTGAGTTGCCCGTGAGTTGCCCTTGACCTGCCCTACCCCAGGTGCCCCCCTGACCACTTAGACTGGAAACTTCGCCGGTTTCAGGTGCCGCCCTGGGGGAGGGAGCGCGCAGTGTCCCAACAGCAGCTCCGACGCGGCCCGTCCAGGCCGGATCCCGATCCGCATCTGCCCCACGGCCCGCGCCCCGCGCGAATCGTGCGCTGGCTGGGCGGCCTGGGCTGCGCGGCGGCCGGTTACGCGGTGTTCCAGTCCCTGGTCGGGGTGCTGCCGGGCAGTATCGACGGGGAGTCCGCGCGGTACGCGATCGCCGTGGTGAGCGGGCTCGCGACGGCCGTCGCGGCCTGGCTGTCGGCGGCGCTGCTCCGGTCCCGGTACGCGGACTCGGACAACACCCCTGCATTGACAGGGCAGTTGACGGGCACCGGCTCCGCCCTTTCGGGGCCGGGACCGCTCTCCGCGCTCTTCTCCGCCGCGTACGACACCCTCGCCGAACAGGTCTGCGTGGTCGACGACCCGGTCCGAGGGCGGCTCACCGGGTGGTCGCACTCCCTCGGCGAGAGCGGTCCCGGCCGGCCGACCTCGGTGGGTACCGCGTACGGCCTGCACATCATGCTCGACCTCGGGATGCCCGAGGGCCGGATCGGCGCGGGCGACCTGGTGGACACGCTGTGGCGGCTGCGGCTGCCCGACGGCGGCTGGTCGGCGCGCTCGCAGGGCTCCCAGGCCCGCCCGGAGGTGACCGCCCTGGTGCTGGGCGCGCTGGCCCGGGCGGGCGCCTCGCGGGAGCGGCTGGCCGCCGAGGTGGCGGTCTGCGAGGCGGGCTTCACCCATGAACTGGACCGTACGGGGCGAGAGTTGACGCATGTGGTGACGACCGTGCTGCGCGGTCTGCTGCGTGCCGCGCCGGATTCGGACGCCCTGCCGCTGCTGCGGGACGCGCTCATCGAGGGCGCGGTCACCGATCCGCGTCGCCAGCACCGCCGCTGCTGGGGCTACCGGCTCGCGCCCTTCCACGGCCCGCCGTCGCCGCTGCACACCGCACAGGCCGTGGTCGCCCTGGACCGTGCGGCCCGGGTGCTGGGCGGCGAGAGCGCCAACGGCCGCGCGGCCCGTGAGGACGGCGTGCGCTGGCTGCTGGCCTGCCCGGACGCCCCGCACGACGCCTGCCTGGATCTGGCCAACCTCCGCGAGGAGGTGCGCAGGCCCCGCACCGACGACCCGTCCCGCCACGAGGTCCTGAACGTACGGCACTTCACCGCCTCCTGGGTCGTCCGCGCCCTGCTCACCCCCGGCGCCCGGGACATCGCGCGCGAGGACGGCCTGGAAGAGGAGTGGCGGGAACGCCTGAGCGGCGCGGTGAGCGCGGTGTGGGCGGGACAGACGGACGGCATATGGACCTGGGTCCGCGACGACACCAGCGAGCTGCGTCGCCCCATGTGGATGACCTATCAGGGTCTATCGGCGCTGCGGGCGCATGCCGTATGGGTATACCAACCGAATGGCTGAGACAGGAGAAGCGTGCATGGGTGGTCGGCAGGTCCTGGCGGCGCGGAGGCTGCTCGCCGAGGCACTGGACGGCGAACTGCCCGAACACGAACGGGTGTTGGCGGCCCGCGCGGTCGTCGCCGAACTGGGCTCCCCCGACCGCCTGTTGGAGCTGACCGCCGAACTCGCCTCCGGCGAGGGCGATCCGGACGGCTGCGCCCGGTACTCGTACCGCCATGTCCTCGGCTTCGACAAGCTCCTGCTCATCGACGGCGGCCCGCACCACATGCTGCGCGCCCATCTGTGGCACGCGGGGCGCGGGGCCATCGGCAAGGAGGACATCCACAACCACCGTTCCCCGCTTGCCTCTTATGTCGTACGGGGGCGGCTGGCGATGGAGCTGTACGCGCCCCGGGAGGGCGGCAGCGTGGAGGCGGACCGCTACCGGGAGTCCTTGGCGGAGGAGTCGGCCGACTGGCTGCTGGAGCCGACGGGCCCGGCCCGGCTGCACCTCACGCAGGTCGCGGAGTACGCGGCGGGCAGCACCTACGCCCTGCCGGCGCACACCCTGCACCGGGCCTGGTGCGACACGGCCGAGCCGACGGTGACGCTCTTCCTGGAGACGGGGAACGGACGGCGGCAGCACACCGACGTGTTCACGGCGGCGGGTCCGCATCCGGAGGCAGTGCCGAAGGTGCCGCTCGACGTGGCCGACTATCTGGCCGAACTCGACGCACTGGCGGAGTTGCTCAGAAGCTCGTGAGGGCCTGTCGGACGATGTCCAGGTTGTACGCGTCGATGTCGACGCTGTGCAGCTCGGCGGGGCTCAGCCAGACGTACTTCTGATCCGGCTTCTGGAGGGTGATGTGCCAGGAGAGGGGCCTGACCAGGAAGTTGTCCTGCCAATTCTTGATCTCGTGCCCCTGGTACTCGCTCACGAACGACGATTCGCCGACCTTCCGGACGACCTCGCCGAGCAGGCCCGTCTCTTCCTTGAGCTCCCGCAGCACCCCGTCCTCGGGACTCTCGCCGGGCTCCAGCTTTCCGCAGGGAACGCCCCACACCAGGGGCAGGAACCGCTCGGTCTCACTGCGGCGCACCAACAGCACACAGCCTTCGTGCATCACGACGGCAGCCGCCAGTCGCTTGTCGCCGGGGATCTCCATGTCCATGGTTCCTCGGTCCCTCGGTTCCTCGCCGGTCGGAGTCCACAGGGTTCTATACCCACGAAAACATCAACGCTACCAGGGTCACCCAAGGGTGTCCGGCCGTTGGGAGGCGGGCCGTACGAACGCCTGCACCTCGTCGTACGTCGGTGCCGGCCCCTCGACGGACCGGCCCGCCCGGATCAGGGCCGCCGTCTCCACCGCCGCGCCCAGCGCCCTGCGGTAGAGGAGCGAGCCGAGGCTGATACGGCGTACGCCCAGGTCGGCGAGAGCGGGCACGGTCGGACCCGTCGGCGAGTAGAGGATGTTGAGGGGAACGTCCAGGGTCTTCAACAGGGCGGTGATCCGGGACGGTTCGGAGAGGCCCGGGACGAACACGCCGTCGGCGCCCGCCTGTTGGTAGGCGTCGAGGCGGCGGCTCGTGTCGTCCATGTCACCACCGACATCGCTCATGACACCGCTCATGGCATCGCTGCCATCGCTGTCACCCCCGTTGCCCAGCCAGTGGGTGTCGGTCCGGGCGTTCACGAACAGGCCCGGTACGGCGGACTTCACCGCCGCGATCTTCGCCGCGTGGAGTTCGACGGGTGCCAGGGTGCCGTCGGGGCGGCCGTCCTCCAGGTTGATGCCCGCGGCTCCTACGGCGGCCAGTTCGCGGGCCACCCCGGCGACCTCGTCCGGGTCGTCGCTGAAGCCGCCCTCGGCGTCGACCGAGAGGAGGAACGGGCCGCTGCCCAGTGCCAGGGCCAGGTTCAGCGTCGCGTCGCGGGTCGCCGCCGTCCCGTCGGGCAGTCCGACGGCCGCGGCCACTCCCAGGCTGGTCGTGCCGACCGCCGCGAAGCCCTGGGCGGCCAGCGCTGCCGCCGAGGCGTGGTCCCAGGCGTTGGGGAGCAGCAGCGGGGTGTCGGCGTGGTGGAGTGCGGCGAAGGCGGTCACGGCGTGCCGCCCAAGTCACCTACGGCGTCGGCGTAGTAGGTGGATCCCGTGAGGTGGAAGGCGAGTTGGCGGAAGGTCCAGCCCTCGCCGGGCGAGTGGTCGAGCTGTTCCTCGGTGAGCACGGACAACCGGTTCGCCCACATCCGGGCCAACCGGCCGAGCCTGCTGCGGGCCTCGTCCAGGTCCTCCTGCGTGAAGGGCGCGAGATCGGCCGGTGTGGTCGTCGCGGAGGCGTGCCAGTGGTCGGGCAGCGGGCGCTCGCCGACGAGCCGGGCCTCCAGTTCGGCGAGGTGATCGACCAGGTGGTCGGCGACCCTGCGGACGGCCTTGTGCGGGGTGTAGACACGGTCGTCGACGTGGGCGGGCGTCCCGTCCCAGACGGTCCAGGTCGCGGCCAGGGCCAGGACGTGGTCGACCATGGCGGTGAGGGCTTGCGCGGGGTCGCGGTCGTCGGTGGCCGGGGCATCCTCCACCGGCGCCGCAGGTGCTGTCGGGGCTGCGGGGGCTTCAGCCGCTCCGGGTACTGGGTGTGCTTCGGACGTGGTCATACGGCAACGCTAGGGGCGGAACGCTTCGGCGCCCGCCGAACAGTCCGGGACCCTGAGGCGGACCCCATCCCTCCGTGCAACCCCGGCCAGGACTCGGGCGTCTCAACCAGCGCCGGGCACCCCTGCGTGCTCAGTACGGGGGAGGACGGCGCGATGGCCGACAAGGGGAAGCACGGTTTCGTCCGGAGCGTGCGCCGGTTCTTCTGGCTGCCCCGGGACATGCCACGTCGTCCGGCCGCGGCGCTGCCCCTGGTACGGGCGTGGCTGTTCGCGTTGGCTGTCGGGGCCCTCTTCGCGGTGTTCACTCCGGACGACGACGTCCTGACGCCGTCGATCATGACGGTGGTCGTCTGGGTGGGCACGCTCGACGACGTGGGCAAGGGTGTGCGGCACCGCTGGCCGGCCTTCCTGATCTCGGGAGCGGCCTGCTGGGGTCTCGCCCGGCTGCTGTCCACGATGGAGCCGGGTCTCGACGATTCCCACTGGGGCGAGTTCGCCGTCTTCGCTCCGGCGACGGCGGTGTTCGTGGCCATGTTCGTCGGGATCACACGGCTGCCGCAGAACCCACGCCTGTGATCCGCACGCTCAGGCACCCGGTCGGGTGGTCCTGACCGCGACCGCCCCGTCGTCCAGCCGGGCCCGCACCTCGCGCCCACCGCGCCAGCGGACGTGGAGCTCGTTCGTCCCGTCCACGACGGTCACGGTCACCGACTCCCCCAGCGGAACGGGGGCCGGCTCGGCGGTGAGACGGGCGAGCGCGACGAAGACGGTGTCGGCGGCGGACGTGACGCCGGTCAAGCCGTCGGACGCGCTCAACAGTCCCTGGACTGGCTGGAGTTCGGCACGCGCGCCGCTCTCCCCCGCCGCCCATCCTGTAACCCGTACCGCCGTTCCCTCGGGCGCGCCCGACACCCGGAACGCGCGTACCTCCACCGCGCCCTCGGCCAGCACGAGGCTCGTCACGCGGGCACCGGAGGCCGTCGTGTGCCGGGAGGCCGCCCAGCCCTCACCCACGCCCAACGGCTCGATGCCGGTGCGGCTCGGGTCGTCTCCGACGATCACGCTGTTGTCGTACGACGGTGAGGGCGTCGTCACCGTCGAGTACGCGAGGCGCGTGTAGTACGGGTCGTAACGGACGTCCTCGCTGCCGTGGTTGTGGAGGCGGACCAGGCCGTCCGAACTCGTCGACTGAAGAAGCCAGTTGGGCGGGCCGATCGGGCGGGACTCGTCGGCCCGGTCCGTCGGTCGGGGCTCCTCGGTCGCCGTCCACACCTCGTGGTCCGGCGGGAGCAGCAGGCCGAGGAAGCCCTTGCTCGCCCAGTACGGGGAGGCGGGGCCCGAATAGCCTTGCAGGACAGCCGAGTTGGGGCCGTGCCAGCCGAGGGTGAGCAGGCCGCGGTCGTCGACGGCTCCCCGGTCGAGGAAGTACTTCAGCGCGCCGGACGCCAGCCGCCGCGTCTCGCCCGGCGACAGGGGCGTACGGCCGGTGAACGCGCCCAGCCAGAGGGGGGCGGTCGTCGCGAAGCGGTAGGTCAGTGAGCGGCCCTGGTGCATCGGTGCGCCGTCGCCGCCGAACAGGCGGGCGTAGTCGGTGAGATGGGCCGAGAGGCGGCCTCCGTAGAGGTCCAGCAGCCGCTCGTCGTCGGCCAGCCAGGCGTGCAGCACCGAGTACAAGTGCATCGCCCAGCCGTTGTAGTAGTCGAAGGCGCGCCCGTCGCCGTCGGTGTACCAGCCGTCGCCGACGTACCACTGCTCGATGCGGTCGAGGCCCCGGTCGATCGCGGCACGGGACAGCGTGGGCTCGTACCCGATCTCCTCCAGGAAGCCGCCGACCGTCACCGGGAACAACTCCCAGTTGCAGGGCCATGGTTCGGCCGTCAGCGCGTCACCGAGCCAGGCCGCGGCCCGCTGCCGTACGCCGTCGTCGAGGCGGTCCCATAGGAGGGGCCGGGTGAGGCGGAGGGCTAGGGCAATGGAGGCGGCCTCGACGAGGGGCTGGCTGCGGTCCTCGATGCGCGGCCAGATACCGGCCGTTCCGGCGGCGAGACCCTCGGCGTACCGCTCCAGGGCCTTCTCGTCGCGGCGGAAGGCCGCCAGCATCAGCGTACGGGCGTATCCCTCCAGGCCGTCGGAGAGGCGGCCCGACCAGCTCGTGTGTTCGCCGGGCAGGTGGTAGAGGGCGCGGTCCTCGGTCGCGTACGGTTCCACGGCCGCGAGCAGGGAGTCGGCCGCCGCCTCCCAATGCGCGCGCGTGTAGCCGGTGTACGGGCTGAGGGCGCGGTCCTCGGGGATTCCGGCGGGGCAGGCGGGGCCTGCGGGGCTTGAGGAGCCTGCGGACATCGGTCGGGCTTCCTGTCTCGCTCGGGTGGAACGGGCGATACCTGGGACGCCCCGGTTCCGGACGGGACGCCCCAGGAGTCCAGCTCACCTCACCAGGCGCTCGGGCACCAGGTGTTGGGCAAGTAGTTCGTCGCGGACAAGTTCCGCGTACGCCGTCGCTCCGTACGCGGAGGTGTGTGTGTTGTCCCTTTTCTCGTTGTAGAGGTAGAGCGCCTTGGAGCCCTCGACACCCAGCGACTCGACCAGGGCCTTCGTCCTGGCCGTGAGGTCGATGAGCTGCACGTCATGCGCTGCGGCGACCGAGCGGGTGACGGCCGGATGGTCGACGCCGAGGCCGTTCACCAGCAGGGCCGTGCCGTTGTTGAGAGTGCCGTCGCTGTTGAACCAGCGGCGGACGATCGGGGTGACCAGAACCGGTCGGCCACCCTTGTCCCGTACGCCCGCGACGAGCGCTTCGAGGTTCGCGCGGTACGTCGCCTCGTCGGTCTGCTTGTCGTTGTGGGCGAGCTGGATGAGGACGAGGTCGCCCTTGCGTATCAGCGGCTGGACGGTCGCGAAGAGCCGCGGGTCGGCGAGATAGGTGACCGTACTCTCCCCGGAATCCCCGTAGTTGGCGACCGAGACGCCCTTGCGGAGGTACTGCGGGAGTTGCTGGCCCCAGCCGGAGTAGGGGTCGCCCGGCTGGTCGCAGACCGTGGAGTCGCCGACGAGGAAGATCTGGCGGGTGTGCCGGACGGCGGCCGGAGTGACCCTGATGTCGGCGAGCGCGGGCGCCGAGCCGCCGACGACCAGGTCGAGGCCGGGCGTGCCCTCGACGCCGGTGGGTTCGCCCTCGGGTGTGCGGACGTTCACGGTGAAGGTGCGGGTCACCGGCTCGCCCGCCCCGGTGGGCGTCTCGGCGAGCAGGGTGCGCCGCGTCTCGCCCGTGATGCCGGTGCTCGCCGCGGTGTCACCGCCGAGCCGGACGCGTACGTCGTACGTGCCGGGCGCCACGTCGAAGTGGCATGCGGTCGCGGTGCAGTTCTCCATCCCCATGCCCGACCCGCGGCCGTGTGCGTGGGCCGGGACGGCGGAGAGGGCCGTGGCGATGGTCAGCGTGGCCAGGAAGGTGATCGTCGTGCGTCTCAACGCGACTCCTCGATTCCGTCAAGTCCCTCGGGTCCACTGCTGGTTGGTCGCTCCGCTGCACGTGTACGTGATGATCGCGGCGGAGTCGGCCGTGGAAGCGCCGTTCACGTCCAGGCACTCGCCGCTCGCGCGGGAGGTGATGGTCACGTAGGAGCCGCTGGTGGTGAGCGACCACTGCTGGTTGGTCGCCGAGGAGCTGCAGTTCTCCTGGGTGACGGTGTTGGCGTTCTCCTGTACGCACAGGGAACTGCCCCGCACGTTCAGCTGGTAGTAGCCGCTGCCCAGGGACTTGAACCAGTACTTCTGGTTGTTGCCGCCGTTGCAGGTGTACTGCTTGATCTGGGCGCCCGCCCACAGCGACTGGCTGGTCACGTCGGCGCACTTGGCGGAGTGGCGGGCGATCAGTGTGTTGTAGGTGGCGCTGGTTCCGGTGACGGTCCCGGCGGTCGCGTCGACGGTGACCTCCGGGGACCAGGACATGGACATCGTCGTCGAGCTCGGGAAGGTCAACGGCAGCCACACGTAACGGGAGTCGTTGACCGTGCCGCCGAACGCGTTGCCCCAGCGGTCGCCCATGTAGAGGTACGAGGTGCCCGAACTCCCTTGTACAGGAAGGACGTACGCGGTCTGTGAGCCGTAGGTCGTCGAGTCGCCGACGTTCGTCATGGCCGTCCACGGACCGGCGATGCTGGTGGCGGTGGCGTACTGCTGCTGGTTGGGGTTCCAGCCGGTCGCGCCCGAAGTCAGCATGAAGTAGACGCCGTTGCGCTTGAAGAGCGCCGGGGCCTCGCGGTGGCCGCCGTGCCAGGGGTCCGCGACCAGGCTCGCGATGCCCGTGTAGTCGGCGGTCAGGCGGTAGATCTGGAGGTCGTAGTTCTCGCGGGCCGCGGAGATCATGTAGCCGGCGCCGTCCGTGTCCACGAACACCGTGATGTCACGGGACATGTGCGTGCCGAGCGGCCGGAAGCTGCCCTGCCAGGTGTAGTTGCCGTCCACGGTGTCCGACACGGCGACCGCCGCGCGGGCCTCGCCGTAGTCGACGCCGTTCTCCTTGTGCATCCACATCACGAACTTGCCGGTGGACGCGTTGTACATGACCTTCGGCCGCTCGATGTTCGCGGTCGCCAGTTCCGGGTCGCTCGCCTCGGTGAGGACGTGGTTGCGGAACTCCCAGTTCTTCAGGTCCGTCGAGCGGTAGGCGTCCACGTACCGGAACGTGTTGTCGGTGTTCCGGTTCTCGCCGAACCAGTAGTAGTACGAGCCGACCTTGATGACCCCGCCGCCGTGTGCGTGCAGGGGGTTGCCGCTGGTGTCGGTGAACTGGGTGCCGTTGGTGACGGTCTGGGGTGCCGCCTGGGCCGGACCGGCCGTGGCGAGGGCGCCGGCCAGCGCCAGACAGAGGGCCAGGAGTACCGCGTACGCACGTCTCATCTCAGACACTCTCCTTCGAGGTGTCGGCCACGGGGATGCCGAAGTCGGGGGTGCCGTCGGGCTTCCAGCCGAGCCGTTGAATGCGGGTGTGCCGGTTGGGGTCGTTCAGCGGGTCGCCGACGATGTCCTTGTACTGGCGGGCGTGGTAGACGAGGACGTCGGTGCGGCCGTCCTCGGCGACGGTGAAGCTGTTGTGGCCCGGGCCGTACTGCTTGGTGGTGTCGTTGCTCGTGAAGACGGGGGTGGGCGACTTGGACCAGTTCGCGGGGTCCATGAGGTCGCTGTGGGCGTCGGCGGTCAGCAGACCCATGCAGTAGTTGAAGTCGGTGGCGCTCGCCGAGTACGACATGAAGACGCGGCCGTTGCGCTTGATGACCGACGGCCCTTCGTTGACCTTGAAGCCGATCACTTCCCACGGCAACTCGGGTGTAGTGAGCCGAACTTGAGGACCTGTCAGGGTCCAGGGGCTCGCCATCTCAGACAGCCAGACGGCGGTGTTGTTGTCCATGCCGGGCTCGTGCTGCGCCCAGGCGAGGTAGCGGGTGCCCCGGTGGGTGAAGGTGGTGGCGTCGAGGGAGAAGGTCTCCCACGCCGTCTTCAACTGGCCCTTCTCGACCCACTCCCCGCGGAAGGGGTCGCGGCTCGCGTTCTCCAGCACCCAGATACGGATGGCCCAGATGTCGTTCGCGGGCGCGGCGGCGAAGTAGACATACCACTTGCCGTCGATGTGGTGGATCTCCGGCGCCCAGATGTGCGCGCCCATGTCACCGCTCGCATGCTTCGTCCAGATCACCGACTCGGCGGCGCCGGTCAGCCCGCGCAGGGTGCGGGAGCGGCGCAGGATGATCCGGTCGTACTCGGGGGCCGTGGCCGTGAAGTAGTAGTGGCCGTCCCGGTGTCGGTGGATGTGCGGGTCGGCTCGGTTGCGGACGAGCGGGTTGACATACCGGCCGCCGGATCCGGCCCCGTTCGTGGCGGCCTCGGCGGCTGCGACCCCGGCCCCGGGGACGGCCGTGAGGGCGCCCGCGGCCAGGGCGCCCTTCAGGAGGAGTCTGCGGCTGGGGACTTCGGACGGGTCGACGTCGTCATTGCGGCTCATGCGTGTGCCCCTCCACGCTCAGGTTCACAATTTCGAACAACATCTGACATTAAGAAACGCCGAAACCGTAAGGGTCCGTTCCGGGGAGGTCAACGGTTCGGGAGAGAACCGGGGAGCGAAACTTTTGCGACCGAAGTTTCTGTTATCCGCCCCGGGCCACGCCCGTCTCCACGGACGTGAACAAGAACATCCGCGTACCGGCGGCAGGGATTCGCGTACGGGCGGCGGGAGTCGGCGGAGCGCTCGCCGTCGTCGTCGCGACAGGAGTCATGGCACCGGGCGCGGTCGCGGCACCCGCCGGGGCGAAGGACGTCACCGCGGCGGTGCTCGCCGACCGGGACGTGACGCTGAGCGGCGACACCGTGGTGACCGTGCCGGCCGGGGAGACCACGTACGACGGGGTGTTCCGGGGCGAGGGCACGCTCACCGTGCGCGGCTCCGGCACCCTGGTCCTCACCAAGGACAGCGACTTCACGCTGCCCAAGTCCCGGCAGCGGCAGCGGGTCGCCACCCAGGGCGGCAACCACCCGTACACCACCGTGAGCAACCCGGACCCGCCCGCGATCACCGTCGAGCGCGGGGCGACCCTCCAGTACGGCACGGGCGGCGGCACGGGTCTGATCGGGCACTTCCCGTACAACACCCCCGGCTACCAACTGAACCAGCTCAACGTCAGGGTCGACGGAACCCTGCGGCTCTCCCTCGTACGGACCTTCAACCTCGGCACGATCAGCGGCTCGGGGCTGGTCAGCCAGCCGCGGTTCATGTGGGGCAAGCTCGACATCGCGGGTACGCACCCGTTCACCGGGGTGATCGACAACGGCACCGCCATGGACGCGGGCAAGTCCGAGTACCCGGTGTCCCTGCCGAACGCCCGCGCCGTCCTCAACCAGGGCACCTGGACCGTCGACACCCCGCTCGGCCAGACGGTCACCCTGCGGCAGAACTTCTACCAGCGGGAGTACGGCAGCGACATCAACGTCCAGTCGCGGCCCGGCAGCAAGGTCGTACTCACCGGCCAGTACAGCTGGTCGAACCAGGGCGGCGACACCAACCCCTCGCTCAGCGACCCGGCGCTCAACTGGCGGCCCGCGACGAAGAACGTCAACAAGCGCGGCACCAACATCAAGGGTGCCAACGTCCAGTGGGGCGACGGGACCACGAACAAGATCTTCATGCCGGGGACGGCCGAGACCGTCTACATCAACCTGCTTGCCGCCAGGGCCCGTTCACTGCTCACCTTCGACTACAACGGACCCGTGACGCTCGGCGCGCCCATCGGCGGCGGCCGGTTCCACGACACGCTGTCCGCGCCCGGCGCCGGGGACGTCGTCATCAAGGGAACCAAGGGCAACGACGTCACCTTCGCCGCCGTCCAGTTCTACGACGGCTCCACGACCGTCCAGAAGGGCGCGGTTCTGCGGCTGGGCAGCGGGAAGGCGGGCGGCGACGGCGGGCTCTACACCAAGGGCGATCTGTACAAGGTCGTCAACGACGGGTCGCTGGTGCTCCGCAACACCTCCAAGTCGCCGGCTCTGTCCCGGATCAGCGGCAGCGGGTCCCTCACGCAGTCGGGTGCGGCCACGACCACACTGACGGGCCCGGCGGTGACGTACACCGGGACGACGACCGTCACGAAGGGCACGCTCGCTCTCGACGGGACGGGCCTGGCCCGCAGCAGGGCGATCCGCCTCACGGCCGCCGGCGCACGGCTCGACGTCCGCAAGGCACCCGGCGCGGCGCTGAACCTGACCACCTCCCTGTCCGGCAAGGGCACGGTCGTCGGCTCTGTGACGAGTACGGGCAAGGTCTCGGGCGGGGTGACGGTGACCGGGGACTACAGGCAGCGGGCGGGTGGTCAACTCGTCGTAGGGGGTGGGGCGTTGAGGGTCGGGGGCAAGGTCGCGTTGGCGGGGAAGCTGGACGCCCGCTCGGCCACTCCCTCCAAGGCGAAGGCCGACGCGAATACGAAGGCCGACGCCAAGACAAAGACGAACACGGTCACGCTGATCGACCACTCGGGCAAAGCGAAGACGACCGGCACGTTCACCGGGCTCAAGGAAGGCGCCGCGGTCGAGGTCGGCAAGGCCAAGTACCGGATCAGCTACCGGGGCGGTGACGGCAACGACGTCGTACTGACCGCCGCCACCACCGCGAGCCCGTCCGCGACCGCCCGCGCCGCCGCGGAGTCGGCCGTACCGAAGGCCGCGCGTACGCAGAACGCTGCCGACGAGAGCCCCATACCGCATGCGTGGTGGTTGATCGCCGCCGCGCTGGGGCTGCTGGCCACGCTGATGATCCCGGTGACCAGGCGTCGGCGGGCGCGTGGGAAGGGCGGACGGCACGCGTCGGCGCGGTGATCCGCGGTGATTCGCGGGGAGGGGACACCCGTTCCAGAGCTCGTGAGGCTCGGCGGGCGACCGTGTTCAGCGGGGGAAACCCAGGTCGTCCGCGAGCCGCCGCGCCTCGTCCGCCCAGTCCGCCAGGAACGCCAGCACCACTCCGCGTTCCCGGTAGCGGCGCTCGGCCTCGACGGTACGGCCGCCGCCGTAGTCGAGCTGCCGCTCGTCGCTCGCGCGGGACAGCATCAGGGCGGTGAGCCAGTCGTACTTGACGGCGGAGGCGCACACACCGAGGCGGACCAGACGCTCGTCGCCCTGCCAGCCGCCCGCACGCAGGCCGCGTACATAGGCCTCGTACACGGCGGTCGCCAGCTCGGGGAGCCGGGCCGCGGGCAGGAACAGGTCGAAGACCGTGTCCGGGATGTAGTTGCCGATGTCCTCGCCGAGCGCGCCGTCACCGGCGAACGCCCAGTCCAGCAGGACGCTTTCGCCCTGGCGCGAGACGAGGTTGGCGGGCCACTGGTCGAGGTGGCTGAAGACCCGGGGCAGTGACTCCATGGTCCGCAGGAACCACTCGCGTTCGCGGTGCAGCCGCACCATCCGCTCGCGCAGTCCGTCGGGGAAGTGGTCGCGTACGAGGGGCTGTTGCCATGCCGTGTCGTCGTCGAGCAGCTCCCGGCCCACCGTCTGGCCGGAGGTGTAGTCCCGCAGGAAGCGGCGGCTGAGCCAGGGCCGGTCGAGGACCACGCCGTCCGCCAGTGCCCTGCCGTGGGCGGCGCCGAGCCGCTCGGCGTGCCGGGCGTGCCGCGCGACCGGCCATGACGTGGCGGGTTCGCCTTCGCGTACGTCCTCCAACCACAACGCCACTTCTCCGTTGGGCCGTTCGACAGACGCCAGCAGGTCGGGCGCGGTGATGCCCCACGGCTGCCAGACCCGAGCGACCCCCTCCTCGTACACATGGGCCTCGCGCCGCCAGAAGTTCCAGTGGCGCGGGTCCTCCGAGGCCGCCCAGGTCTCGGTGGTGTCCTTGGCGCGCGTCAGCAACTTCAGGACGGCGGAGCGCCCGCCGGCGGCGACGCGCCAGACGCCGGCCGTGACGCCGTTCCTGGGGTTGTGCGTGAGGGGCGTGAACTCGGCCTGTTCGGGCGGGAGTTGGAAGACATCGCGGACCTCGTCGGCGAGCTGCGGGGTGAGCGGTGCGGCGTCACTCATGCGGTGATCCTAAAAGGCCGGGCGGGCCGGGGCCGGGAGGACGGCACCCGGCGGCCGGGAGGACGAGCCCCGGCCGGTGCGCGGAGAAAAACCCCGCGCGCACTCCCCCGTCCCCTTGCTACCGTCCCCGTCATGAAGCGCGCCCATATGACGACGACGCCGGAGAGTGTCCCGGCGCGCTGACTCATGAGCCAGTCCGAAGCCCCGGGGCGAGTGCCCCGGGGCTTCGGCGTTCCCGGTCACTCGCCCGGACATCTTCCCGTCCACGAGGAGACCACCACCATGAACGACAACATCACCGACAGCGGCCCCGGCCAGGACCACGGCAACCGTCACGACCACCGCAGACTCGGCCGTGAGCTGGACCTGTTCGACACCGATCCGCTGATCGGGGCGGGGCTGCCGTACTGGCTGCCCGACGGCGCGACCGTGCGGCACACCCTGGAGGAGTACATCCGCGGGGAGGAGCGGCGGGCTGGCTACCGGCACGTGTACTCGCCGGTGCTCGGCAAGCGCGAACTGTACGAGATCTCGGGGCACTGGTCGCACTACAGCGAGGACATGTTCCCGCCGATGGAACTGGGCTCGGAGCAGGTCGTGCTGCGCCCGAGCCTGTGTCCCCACCACGCGGTCATCTACCGCTCCCGACCGCACAGCTACCGTGAACTCCCTTTCAGAATAGCGGAGTTGGGCGGCATGTACCGCTCCGAGCTGTCCGGCGTACTCGGCGGCCTCACCCGCGTACGGGCGATCCAGCTCAACGACGCGCACATCTTCTGCACCCTGGACCAGGTGGCCGACGAGGCGGGGGCGGCGCTGGAAATGATCCGCCGGGCCTACGAGGCGCTCGGGATCGACCCGGTCCGCTACCGGCTCTCGCTGCCCGGCCCCGGCGGCAAGTACGTCGCCGCCCCCGAGCTGTGGCAACGGTCCACCGCGCTGCTGACCGAGGTCCTGGACCGCTCGGGGCTGCCGTACGAGGCGGCCGAGGGCGAGGCCGCGTTCTACGGTCCGAAGATCGACGTCCAGGTCGCCGACGGCGCGGGCCGGGAGTCGACCCTCTCCACCGTGCAGGTCGACTTCCACCAGCCCGAGCGGTTCGGCCTGCACTACATCGGCGCGGACGGCGCCAAGCACCGGCCGGTCATGGTCCACCGCAGCATCATCGGCAGCGTGGAGCGTGCCGTGGCGCACCTCGTCGAGCAGCACGGCGGGGCCTTCCCGCCCTGGCTCGCGCCGACCCAGCTGGTGATCCTGCCGATCTCGGACGCGGAGCTCCCGAACGCCGCCGCCTTCGCTCGCCGCTGCGCCGAACGGGGGCTGCGGGCCGAGGTCGTCGGCCCGGAGAGCGGCAGCCTGGGTGCCCGCATCCGGGAGTCCCGTCTGGTCCCGTACCAGGCGGTGATCGGTGCGAAGGAGGCCGTGGACGACCGGGTGGCACTCCGTCTGCGCGACGGCCGCCGTCTCGACCCGCGACCGGCCGAGGAGGTCGTCGACCGGGTCGCGGCACTGACCGGGGCACACAGCGCCGAACTGTGGGACGGCTCGGCCTGACCAGGGCCTTTGGGTCAGGTCGCTCCGGAGGCCGCGGCCGGTAGTTCCACCGTGATGCGGATCCCGCCGTCGGGGCGCGGGGTGAGGGTGAGTGTTCCGTCGTGGGCGTGGGTGATGGTCTTGACGATGGCCAGGCCGAGGCCGACGCCCGCGTGGTCGGTGTGTACGCGTTCGGTGCCGCGCTGGAATCGTTCGGTGAGGGTCGATGCCTGCTGTGGGGTGAGTTTCTCGCCGGTGTTCTCGACGGTGAGCACCACGGTGTCGGGGCGGGCGCCGGTGTCGACCCACACCGTGCCCTGTTCGGGCAGGTTGTGGACGATCGCGTTGTGTACGAGGTTCGTGGTCAGCTGCAGCAGGAGCGCGTGCGATCCGAGGGTGGGCGTGATGTCGCCGGAGGTTTCGAAGGTGACGCCACGCTTCTCGGCGAGGGGGAGGAGTGTCTCGATGGCCTCTTCCGCCAGGAGGGACAGGTCGACGCGTTCCCGGGTGAAGGACCGCTGGTCGGCGTGGCTGAGCAGGAGCAGTGCTTCGGTGAGGTCGATCGCCCGGGTGTTGACGGCGTGGAGGCGGTCGATGACCTCGCCGGGGTCCTGGTCCGGATCGGCGCGCGCCACGTCGAGGAGCGCCTTCGAGACCGCCAGCGGGGTGCGCAGCTCGTGCGAGGCGTTGGCCGCGAATCTCTGCTGTTCGGCGACGTGCGCTTCGAGCCGGGCGAGCATCGCGTCGAAGGCGTCGGCGAGCTCGCGGAACTCGTCCTTGCGGCCCGGCAGCCGGATCCGGTGGGAGAGCGATCCCTTCGTGGCGGTGCGGGTGGCGTCCGTGATGCGGGTCAGCGGGGCGAGCATGCGGCCGGCGAGGATCCACCCTCCCAGGAGACCGAAGAAGAGAAGGAACACCAGTACCGCTGCCGCCCTCGGAGCGAAGACGTCCAGGAGGACGGACCGGATGGGAAAGACACCGTCGGGCCTGTCGTCGGGGTTCTTGAGCATGGCCCGATCGGGGACGTAACGCAGGAGGAACACCCACACCGCCCCGAGCAGCAGGACGCCGGCGATCATGAGGAATCCGGCGTAGCTGAGGGTGAGTTTGAGGCGGACGCTCACACCGGGCCGCCTATCCACGGTCACCTCCCCCGTGTCCGGGCCTTTGTCCGGGCCCGTGTCCGGTCTCGTGCCCGGCCCCCTGCCCGGCCTCCGGTTGCGTGTCGATGCGGTAGCCGACGCCCGGCACGGTGGCGATGATCCAGGGTTCGCCGAGCCGCTTGCGCAGGGCCGAGACTGTGATGCGCACGGCGTTGGTGAACGGGTCTGCGTTCTCGTCCCACGCGCGTTCCAGGAGTTCTTCGGCGCTGACGGTGCCGCCTTCGGCTGCGACGAGGACTTCGAGCACGGCGAACTGCTTCCGCGTCAGCGCGACGTAGCGGTCGTCGCGGTAGACCTCTCTGCGGAACGGGTCCAGGCGCAGACCCGCGATCTCCAGCACGGGCGGCCTGTTGTGGGCGCGCCTGCGGTCGAGTGCTCTGAGCCTGAGCGCGAGTTCCCGGAGTTCGAAAGGTTTCGTGAGGTAGTCGTCGGCGCCGAGCTCGAACCCGGAGGCCTTGTCGTCGAGCCGGTCGGCGGCGGTGAGCATCAGGATCGGCATGCCGCTGCCGGAGGCGACGATGCGTTTGGCGATCTCGTCACCGGAGGGGCCGGGGATGTCGCGGTCGAGGACGGCGATGTCGTACGTGTTGATGCTGAGCAGTTCCAGAGCGGTGTCGCCGTCACCCGCGAGGTCGGCCGCGATCGCCTCCAGGCGCAGGCCGTCGCGGATGGCTTCCGCCAGAAAGGGCTCGTCCTCGACGATCAGCACACGCATACGCCCGATGCTACGAGCCGACGCATATCGCCGACATATCGAAAACCGCATACGTGCCCGCAACACCACACTGCCTTGACTGGGGGCATGTCCAGCAGCGAACCAGCAGGAACAGGAACCGGCCGTGGCCGGCTTCGGCCCCGTCGACCGGGAGCCTCCACGCGATGACGACCACCCCCCAGCAGGACACTCAGGAACCCGTGACCGCCGACGCGCGGGACACGGCGGAGGTCGGTCAGGGCGGCGCCGACTCCCGGGACGGCGACTCCCGGCGTGACGACTCCCGATATGGCGACTCCCAGGACGGCGACTCCGGTGGCTGGCGCGCGGGCATCCGCCGGGCGATCCGCGCCGTCTCCCGGCCTGAGCCCTGGAAGCGCGGCCCGGTCCTCGCGGCGCTCGCGCTGCTCCTCGGCCTGCTCATGCTGCTGCACGCGCGGATCCCGGACGGGCTGAAGAACGTCGGCAGCCTGGTGGAGACCTTCCTGCCGTGGTTCGGACTGTTCGTCCCCGTGCTGCTGGCCGGGGCGCTGTGGCGCCGCTCGGCCTCCGCGGTGGTCGCGCTGCTGCTGCCGGTCACGGTGTGGGTGGCCCTCTTCGGCGGCGTGCTCAGCGACAAGTCCCACCCGGGCGGCGACCTCACCGTGGTCAGCCACAACGTCGGCGCCGGCAACCCCGACCCGGCCGGCACCGCCCGCGACCTGGCCGCCTCCGGGGCGGACGTGCTGGCGCTGGAGGAGTTGACCGGGCAGGCCCGGGGCGCGTACGAGAAGGGCCTGGCGAAGGCGTACCCGTACCACGCGGTGAAGGGCACGGTCGGGCTGTGGAGCAAGCGCCCGCTGTCGGACACCCGGACGGTCGACGTCGCGATGCTGGGCATGGCCGGGCCGCTGGCGAGGAACCTGTCGGCCGAGGAGAAGGCGGCCACACCCCGGGCGCTGCGCACCACGGTGGCCACGGACCAGGGGCCGCTCGCGGTGTACGTGGCCCACCTCGGGTCCGTACGCGTCAATCCCAAGGCGGGCCTGTCGACGAGCCAGCGGGACGACGGCGCGCAGAAGCTCGGCGAGGCCGTCGCCGCCGAACCGAACGAGCGGGTGGTGCTGCTCGGCGACCTGAACGGCACGACGGACGACCGCGCGTTCGCCGGCCTCACCTCACAGCTGCGCTCGGCCCAGGAGACGGCCGGGGACGGCTTCGGCTTCAGCTGGCCGGCGGGCTTCCCGGTCGTACGGATCGACCAGATCCTGGTCCGCGGCGTGGAGCCCCAGAGCTCATGGGTACTGCCGGACACCGGCAGCGACCACCTGCCGGTGGCGGCCAGGATCAGCTGGTGAACACCGCGTACCCCTCCAACTCCACCTGAGCCCGTACTACAGCCGCCAATCGCACCGGAGGGGAACACCCGTGCGGCAGGATGGCTCCCATGATTCGTGCCGTGCGTGCCGTACGTGTCCTGCCGCTGCTGCTCCTGCCCCTGCTGCTCGTTTCCTGCGGTACGGAGGAGGCGGGGGCCGGTGCCGACACTGGCAGCACGGCCGATACCGGCACGGGCAAGGCAGGTGCCGACAAGGGCACGGGCAGCTCGGCCGATCCCGCTGATCCCGACGAACTCGCCGCCCGTGCAGGGGCCTTGGGGATCGCGCCGGAACTCGTCTATGTCACCGAGGCCCCGGGGTTCGCCGTGGCCGAGCAGTCGGTCGGGGTGCTCGGAGGCGACGGGTTCCATGCCGCGTACTTCTCCCAGAAGACCCACGCCCAGCTCGAACTCTACGTGGACCGGGGCACGTTGACCGCGGAGAACTGCCCGCAGACCCAAGTGGGCCAGGGGTCGGACGAGTCGGTCGCCTGTGAGCGGGACGGGGACGCCTGGTACCGGAAGGCCGGTGGCCGGCACGAGTACGCCGTACCCCGCGACGGCCATGTGATCCGGCTCGTCGGTGACGCCAAGCGGCTGGACCGCGCCGTGCTGCGCAAGGCCGCAAAGGCGACCCACCACCCGGACGCCGCCGAACTGACCGCCCTCCTGCCACCGGCGCCCGAGGGCACCGCCACCGAGCCGGTCGAGCGCGGGGACCTGCCGCCGGTCGGCGACGGGGCACCCAACAACGAGGTGGGCGCGTCGGGTTGAGCGACCGGCCCGCCGGACCGAAAATTTCGAAGTCCCGCCCGCTCCCCCGGCCCTCCGCCCCGCGCGCCGGCGCGCCATAGAGTCGGGCCCCATGGCAGCGCAGCACCTCGAACCCCGTGTCCTCGTCCACACCCGCACCACGGACTACCGCCACGAGTCGATACCCGACGGCATCGCCGCCGTACGGTCGCTCGGGGCCGCGCACGGCTTCACCGTCCACGCGACGGAGGCCCCCGACTTCTTCGACGCCCCCGTCGGCCCGTACGCCGCCGTCGTCTTCCTCTCCACCAGCGGCGACATCCTGACGCCCGTCGGCCGGGAGCACCTCGCCGCGTACGTCGAGGCGGGCGGCGGCTTCGTCGGGGTGCACGCGGCGGCCTGTACCGAGTACGACTGGCCCTACTACGGCGAGTTGCTCGGGGCCAGGTTCGCGCGGCACCCCGAGCACCAGCCGGGCAAGGCGGTGGTGGAGGACCGGGGTCACCCCGCCACCCGACATCTGCCCGCCGTCTGGGAGTTCACCGACGAGTGGTACGACTTCCGCACGAACCCGCGAGGTTCGGTGCGCGTGCTCGTCTCCGCCGACGAATCCTCGTACGAGGGAGGCGGCATGGGCGCCGACCATCCGCTCGTGTGGTGCCGCGAACAAGGCGCCGGCCGGGTCTTCTACACCGCCCTCGGCCATGCCTCGGAGGCCTACGAGGACCCGGACTTCCGGCAGCACCTGCTCGGCGGAATCGGCTGGGCGGGGCGAATCCGCACTCCGTGAGGGGCGAGCGGCCCCTCGGTCGTCACCCCCGCCGCACGCCTCCCGGCCGCCGAAGCCGCCGCACGACCGACAACGGCACCGCGCCCGGCCTATGCGTCTTCCGGTCGGTTGGGTCGGCAGGGTCGGCCGTGATCTCCGAGGCGGCGAACTCGGCCTCCCACAAGGCGAGTTCGCGATCCCGCGGCCCGTGCACGACCGCGGGCTCCCCCGCCCCGAAGACCCGTACCGGATGCGTGTCGTCCCACATCGGCCACCCCGGATCCCCCTCGACGGCGAACCGCACCCACGCCGAGTGCATGTCATCCGCGAGAGACTGCGGCGCCCCGGGCCCCGCGAGCTTCGCCGCCTCGGGCACGTCGGCCGTGTCGAAGACGAAGCCGAGCTCCAGGGCGTGGCAGGCGCCTAGGCCGGGGACGTTGGAGGGCCAGGCGAACTCGTAGACGTACGAGGGTGCGGGGTGGGCGTCGGCCAGGCGGTGCAGTGGTACGCGGAGCAGATGGTCGGTGACCAGCTGGCCCACCAGGTCGGCGGTGCTCGCGTCGGGATGGGCGAGCCGGTAGCCGCGCGGGACCTCGGGGCCGCAGCGGCAGCGGGCCATCGCGCCGGCCAGGGCGACCGGGCCGAGCCGGTCGATGCGTTCCAGGAGGCCGGTGGGCGCGAGCCACAGCCGGTACTCCTCGCTGGTCCAGCCCAGCAGCAGGTCGACGTCCCGGGCCGCGCCGCCGTCGAGCAGCGCCTCCAACGGGTCGCGTGACACGAGGTCGCCGTCGACGACGATGCCGAACGCGGGACCCCCGAGGACCGGGCTGGCACGGCGGCCGACCTCGGCCTGCGCCTCGGCCAGGGCGGCCCGGTCGACTGCGGCGAACGCCTCGGCGGTCGCGGGGATCTTCAGCCGCGTGGCCATCCGCCGTACCAGGCGCCGCACCTTGTCCCGTTCCGTCACCTCGGGCGGGCCGCTCTGCAGCGCGGCCCGCCGGAACAGCCCCTGGGCGTGCGGGCTCGCCAGCAGCGCACCGATGCTGATCGCGCCCGCCGACTCGCCGAAGACCGTCACGCGGTCCGGATCACCGCCGAACTCGGCGATCGCGTCCCGCACCCACTCCAGCGCGGCGAGCTGGTCGCGCAGGCCCGGGTTGGCGGGGGCGTCCGGGAAGAGGCCGTAACCCTCCACGCCCAGGCGGTAGTTGAGGGAGACGAACACCAGGCCGTCGCGGGCGAAGGACCGGCCGTCGTACACCGGGACCGCCGACGAGCCGCGGGTCAGCGCCCCGCCGTGGATCCACACCATGACGGGCAGGCGGGCGCCCGGGCCGGGCTCGGGCGTCCACACGTTCAGGTTGAGGATGTCGTCGCCCGGCACGACCGGGTCGGCGAGCAGCTTCGCGAAGGCCTCGGAGTACGGGGGCTTGGGCGGCGTCGGCCCGAACTCACCCGCGTCGCGCACGCCGTCCCACGGCTCGGGCGGGACGGGCGGCCGGAAGCGGCGGGGGCCGAAGGGAGGGGCGGCGTAGGGGATGCCTCGGAACACGGCGAGACCGTTCTCGTAACGGCCTCGGACGGCACCGTACGGGGTGCTGACCACCGGACCCTCGGTCATTCGACCATCTCCTCACCTGAGCGGGAACCACAGGGCCTGCCCCCTCAGCGCATCACACATCCCCTGTGTCACGCAGCCCCAGGGCGGTCCCGGAGCTGTCCCGGTGCAGCCCCAGAGCTGCTTCCGGCCAGTTCAGGACGGTCCCCTGAAGCGCGAAATCCGCCGTGCGGCCGTCCGTCCGGCAGGGCCGGCGACACGGCCAACCCGCCCAGGACCTGCGTGTTCGACATTTCGAAAGTTTCGGCTCCGCGGGATTCCGTTGAATACCGGCTCTTCCACGGCGTGTCACCGCGGCCTTACTGTAGGAAGCGCTTTCTACCCGAAACTTTCGACGGCCCTCGGGACGGGGCCTGGAGAGGTGGGCTTCCATGGTGCGTACCGGAAGCGTGGCCGGGCCGACCCTCGCGGTCGTGGCACGCGAGGCGGGCGTTTCCGTACCGACGGCCTCCAAGGTCGTCAACGGCCGGGAGGACGTGGCGCCGGAGACCCGCCGCCGGGTGACGGAGGCGCTCGACCGGCTCGGCTACGTCCGCAGACCCCGGTTCGACGCCGTGAAGTCGCCCGGTCTGGTCGACCTCGTCGTCCACTCTCTGGAGAACTCCTGGTCGGGCTCGATCCTGCACGGCGTGGAGGAGGCGGCGCACGACGCGGGCCTTGAGGTGGTGGTCTCGGCGGGCCTGACCCGGACCCGGGGCGGGCGGCCGGAGCGCGGCTGGCTGGACAAGCTGTCCACGCGGGGCTCCTCCGGGGTGCTGTTCAACCTCTCCGAGCTGACCGCGTCCCAGTACGCCTGGCTGGACCAGCACCGCATCCCGTTCGTGCTGATCGATCCGGTGCTGGAGCCGCCGCCCGGAGTCGTCTCGGTGGGCGCGGCCAACTGGCACGGCGGGGTGACCGCCACCGAGCATCTGCTCTCCCTCGGCCACGAACGCGTCGCCGTCATCGCCGGCTACCGCCGCAAGATGTGCAGCACCGCGCGCGTCGCCGGCTACCGCTCGGCCCTCGCGGCGGCCGGACTGCGCCACCGACCCGAGTACCTGCGCTACGGCAACTTCGACGAGAGCGCCGCGCACCGGCGGATGCTGGAACTCCTCGACCTGCCGGAGCCGCCCACGGCCGTCTTCGTCTGCTCGGACCGCATGGCCCTCGGCGCGTACCGGGCGCTGGCCGAGCGGGGGCTGTCCGTCCCGGACGACGTCAGCGTGGTGGGCTTCGACGATCTGCCCGAGGCCCACTGGGCCTCACCGGCCCTCACGACCGTCCGCCAGCCGCTCGCCGAGATGGCGGCGACGGCACTGCGCCTGCTGGTGCGGATGATGGCGGGCGAGCAGCCGGAGGGGACGCGTACGGAGTTGTCCACGCGGCTGGTGGTACGGGCGAGCACGGCACCCCGCCGACCCGCCCCGCCCTCGCGCGGGGTCGAGCGAATCGAGGGAGTCGGGCGCGTTGGGCGCGTTGGGCGAATCGAGTGAGCCCAGTGAGCTGAGCGAGCTGAGTCGAGTCAGCCGACTGCCTCCGCGATCCCGGTGATCGCCGTCGGCCCGACCCGACAGCACCCGCCGATCAGCCGGGCCCCGGCCCGCTCCCAGCCGCCGACCTGTTCGGGGGTGAAGGTGGAGCGGCCGGTCCAGGCGCGTGCCTCGGCGTCCCAGGTCTCGCCGCTGTTCGGGTAGACGACGACCGGCTTGCCGGTGACGCGGGCGGCGGTCTCCACCGCGGCGTCCACGTCGTCGGGGGCGCAGCAGTTGACGCCGACCGCGATCACCTCGTCGGCGTCGGCGGCGAGCGCGAAGGCCTCCTCCAGCGGCTGCCCGGCCCGGGTCCGGCCCCCCGCGACGCTGTACGACAGCCACGCCGGTACGCCGAGCCCGCGCACGGCTCGCAGCAGCGCCCGTGCCTCGTCGGCGTCGGGCACGGTCTCAAGGGCCAGGACGTCAGGACCGGCCTCGGCCAGCACCTCAATGCGGGGCCGGTGGAACGCCTCCAGTTCGGCGACGCTCAGCCCGTACCTGCCCCGGTACTCCGAACCGTCCGCGAGCATCGCCCCGTACGGGCCCACCGACGCCGCCACCCACAGCGGTTCGCGCACGCCCTTCGCCCCGGCCTGCCGGGCCGCCTCGCGGGCGAGTTCGACGCTCAGTCCGAGCAGTTCGGCCGCGCGCTCGCGGGAGATGCCGCGCCCCGCGAAGCCCTCGAAGGTCGCCTGGTAGCTGGAGGTGATCGCCACGTTCGCGCCGGCCTCGAAGTACGCCAGATGCGCCTCGGTGATCGCCTCGGGCCGCTCGGCGAGCAGCCGCGCCGACCACAACTCGTCACTCAGGTCGTGCCCGGCCGATTCGAGCTGGTTGGACATACCGCCGTCCAGGACGACGGTGCCGGTGGCGAGCGCCTCGGCGAGGGTGCGCGGGGCGGTGGGAGAGGAGTCGCGGGTGGTGTCGCGGTCGGTGTGGCTGCTCATGTCACGACGCTAGTCGAAGGCGTGGCGGATGCCCCAGCGTGTCCAGCGTGTGAACAGATTGCCCACCATGTGGGATACGGGGTTACGATCACGGCCTCCCCACCCCCGTACGCCGCAGTGCGTCGACCGGCGTCGCCGTGGCCGCCGGACGCGATGCGGCGCGTCCCCACGGAATCCGGAAGTGCCATGACTGCCCCCAGCACCACCGAGGCCGGTGGAACACGCCCCGGTCCTGCCCCGGCCGCGCCCCGCCGCACCTTCGGCCTCGCCGCCGCCACCGCCCTCGTCATGGGCAACATCATCGGGGGCGGCATCTTCGTGCTGCCCGCCACCGTCGCCCCGTACGGCACGGTCAGCCTGCTCGCCTTCGTCGTCCTGTCCATAGGCGCGGTACTGCTGGCCCTGCTCTTCGGGAAACTCGCGCGCCGCAGCCCGGTCACCGGCGGCCTCTACGTCTATCCGCGGGACGCGTTCGGCGAGTTCGCGGGCTTTCTGTCGGCCTGGTCGTACTGGACCATGACCTGGGTCAGCATCGCCGCGCTCGCGGTGGCGACCGTCGGATACGCCGATGTGCTGCTGCCGCTGGACGGCAACCGTGCCCTGGAGGCGGCCGTGGCGGCGGGCGCGCTGTGGCTGCCCGCCGCCGCGAACTTCGCGGGCACCCGCTGGGTCGGCGGGGTGCAGATCGTGTCGACGATCCTGAAGTTCGTGCCGCTGCTCCTGGTCGCCACCGTCGGGCTCTTCTTCATCGACACCGACAACTTCGGCCCGTTCAACGCCTCCGGCGACAGCGTGTCCGGCGCGCTCGCCGCCTCCGCCGCGCTGCTCCTCTACAGCTTCCTGGGCGTCGAGTCGGCAGCGATGAGCGCGGGCGAGGTCCGCGACCCGGAGCGCACGGTCGGCCGCGCGAGCGTGCTGGGCACGCTCGGCTCGGCACTCGTCTACCTCCTCGGTACAGTCGCGGTCTTCGGGCTCGTCCCGCACGGCCAACTCGCCGAGTCCGGAGCGCCGTTCGCCGACGCCGTCGACGCGATGACCGGCGGCCACTGGGGCGGCACACTCATCGCGGTCGTCGCCGTCGCCTCGATGGTCGGCTGCCTCAACGGGTGGATCCTGATGAGCGCCCAGATGCCATACGCCGCCGCCCGCGACGGGCTGTTCCCGGCGAGGTTCGCCCGCGTGGGCAAGGGCGGTGTCCCCGGGTTCGGTGTCCTTGCCTGCGCTTCGCTCGGCACGGTCCTGATCGGCCTCAACTACACGGCGGGACCCGACACCACGTTCCGCGTACTCGTCCTCATCACCACCTTCACCGGGTGCGTGCCGTATCTCCTGTCGGCCGCGGCCCAGCTGTACTGGCTCGCCCAGGGCACCCGCGAACGCGTCCGCCCCGCGGGCCTGGCACGCGATCTGATCGTCGCCGCCCTCTCCTTCGCCTTCTCGTTCTGGCTGATCGCGGGCGCCGGGTATGCGGCCGTCTACCAGGGAGTGTTGTTCCTGTTCGCCGGGATCCCCGTGTACGTGTGGCTGCGGGGGCGGTCCGAGGGCGGGCGGTCGTCCGGGGTCACCAAGGGATGACGCCGTCGTCCTCGAAGAACGAACCGGTCGGGCCGCCGTCGGGCAGCGTGGCGAGGCGGATCGCCGTGGCCGCGCCCTGCTCGGGGGTGCGGGGTCCTTGGAAGCCGGTGAAGTCGGTCGCGACCAGGCCCGGGCAGGCGGCGTTGATCAGGATGTTCGTGTCGGCGAGCTGCCGGGCGTACTGCACGGTGACTGCGTTGAGGAACGACTTCGACGGCGAGTAGGCCGCCATGACGGGGCCGATCTCGATGTCCGGGTCCGCCTGCCGGGTCAGGGACGCGACGGAACTGGACACGTTGACGATCCGTGGCGACGTCGAGCGACGCAGCAGCGGCAGCATCGCGTTGGTCACCCGGATGACACCGATGACGTTGGTCTCCACGACCGTACGGACCACGTCCAGGTCGAGCGCGGTCGGGTCCTGCGCCCACCCCTGACCCGTCGGCGGTCCCGAGATGCCGGCGTTGTTGACCAGGACGTCCAGACGCCCGGCCCGCCGTTCGACCAGTTCCGCGGCCTCGGTGACGCTCAGGTCGGCTGTCACGTCCAGCGGAACCCCGAACGCGTCCACCCCGGCGGCGCGCAGCTTCTCGACGGCACTCTCGCGCCGGACCTCGTCGCGGGCCCCCACGCCCACTCGGTAGCCGAGGGTGCCCAGACCGGTCGCGATCTCGTACCCGATTCCCTTGTTCGCGCCGGTGACCAGCGCGATCTTCGTTTCGCTCATGCCGTTGATGCTCGCTCGCGGACGACCGGCGCATCCAACACCGATCCGGCGTCCTGTCATACCCGGCGGGTATCACCGGGCTACGCTGTGGCCGTGGACACCTTGGAGACCCGGGAGTTGAGGTACTTCGTCGCCGTCGCCGAGGAACTGCACTTCGGCCGCGCCGCCGAGCGCCTCGGCATGGCCCAGCCGCCGCTGTCCCGGGCGATCCAGCAGCTGGAGCGGCGCCTCGGCGTCTCCCTCCTTGTACGCAACCGCCGCGGCGTCAGCCTCACCAGTGCCGGGGAGGTACTGCTCCAGGAGGGCCGTGCGGCCCTCGACGCGACCACCGCCGCCGCTCGCCGCACCCGCCGCGCAGGTGGCGCCGACGGTCCGGGCGGCCCCCGCAACCGCCTGGTGCTGGCGGTGAAGGCAGCCGCGTCACACGAACTGCTGCAGAAACTCCTCGCCGCCTACGCGGCCGAGCCCGACGCCGCCGAGATCGAGGTGCTGCCGAGCGGCACATGTGACCAGGAGGCGATGCTGCGCGACGGCCGAGCCGACGTGGCACTCATGCACGCCCCGTTCAACTCCCTGGCCGGGTTCGACAGCGAGGAACTGCTGACCGAGGGCCAGATCGCCGTCCTCCCGGCCGGCCACGCCCTGGCCGCGCGCCGGACCCTCACCCTGGCCGAAGTCAGCGACATCCCCGACCTTCCGCTCGCCCGCTGGTCCCGCCACGGCACGTACGCACCCGGCCCGGGCCCCGAGATCCAGGACCAGACGCAGCTGGCCCAACTGATCGCCCTCGGCCGCACGGTGGCCGTCTTCCCCGACTCCGCCCGCGCCTGGCTCTGGTCCGAACACACCGCCGTCCCCCTGACCGACGCGCCCCCGGTCGTCACCCACATCGCCTGGCCCGCCCACAGCCGCTCCCTGGCCCTCGCCGGCCTGATCCGCACGGCCACGCGGCTATGACCTGCACGTCGTCCTGAAACCGTGCTGCTGTCGCACAGGGCCCTGTCCGATTCGTTCAAGACCGCCGTCCGCCGCCCTCCCTACGGTGGCCCCATGACTCCACGATTCGACCTCATCGGCCTCGTCGTCTCCGACATGGCCGCCTCCCTGACCTTCTACCGCCGCCTGGGACTCGAATTCCCGGAGGGCTCCGAGAAGCAGCCGCACGTCGAGGCGGACCTGCCCGGCGGCCTGCGTTTCGCCCTCGACACGGAGGACACGATCCGCTCCTTCCACCCCGGCTGGCAGCCGCCGACGGGCGAGGGAAGGGTCGGCCTGGCCTTCGCGTGCGACAGCCCCGCGGACGTGGACGCCACCTACGAGGAGCTGGTGGCGGCCGGCTACGAGTCCGAACTCAAGCCCTGGAACGCCGACTGGGGCATGCGCTACGCAGTTGTACGCGACCCGGACGGCAACGGCGTGGACCTGTTCGCTCCGCTGAGCAGCACGACGTAGCGCCCCATAGGGGCGCGGGGCTGTGACATGTGCGGCTCCGCCGCGGGCGCGACCGGCACCCACCCGACCCGCACCCATCCACCCACCCCAAACCCCACAACCTCAACGCCGCAGCAACTCCCCCAACGGCGCCCCCGCCAACTCCCGTACGTCACGCGCCAGGTGAGCCTGATCGGCGAACCCGGCCCGCACGGCGGTGTCCGCCAGAGGCACCCCGTCCCGCGCCAGCCCCAGTGCCCGCTGCAGGCGAAGCACCCGAGCCAGCGTCTTCGGGCCATAGCCGAAGGCGTCCCTCGCCCGCCGGTGCAACTGCCGCTCGCTCCACCCCACCGCATCCGCGACCGCGGCGACGGACCGTCCCGCGGACAGCGCCGCCACAGCGCCCCGCACCCACGGTTCGGGCGGATCGACATCGCCCGCCCGTGCCACGGCCAGGGCCTCCAGCGCGGCGGCGGGATCGGCCGCCGCGTCCACCCGCTCGGTCAGCCGCCGGACGGCCCCCGCGCCCCACAGATCGGCGAGGTCAACCCGCCGGTCGCGCAGTTCGTGGGCCGGGACGCCGAGATAGGCGGGCGCCGTCCCGGGGAAGAACCGGACGCCCGCGAACCGGGTGCCGCCGGGCGCCACGCTCACGTACGCGCGGGTGTCGGGCCCGGCGACGAAGAGCCGCCCCTCGGTCCACAACAGGTCCATGCACCCGTCGGGCAGCACCGGCGCCGAGTCGCCCGGCACGGCGGTACGGGTCCACACGACCGCGCCCGGAAGCCGCGCCGCCCACTCCCGGTACGGGTCCGGCGACACAGCCACTTCCGACTCGTCCACGTACGGCTCCGCCACAGGCAAAACGCTACGCCGCCCTCGTCCGGTGTTCCTGGGGGCTGACCCCGTAGACCCGCTTGAAGGCGCTGGACAGGGCGAAGGCGCTGCCGTAGCCGACGTGGCGGGCGATCGCCTCCAGGGTGTCCTCGGTGCCGCGCAGCCGGTCGGCGGCGAGGGCGAGGCGCCAGCCGGTCAGGTATGTCATAGGGGGCTCGCCCACGAGTTCGCTGAAGCGGCGGGCGAGCGCGGCCCGTGAGACGCCTGCCTTCGCGGCGAGGGAGGCGACCGTCCAGGGGTGCGCCGGGTCGTCCTGGAGGAGGCGCAGGACCCGGCCCACGACGGGGTCGGCCAGCGCCTGGTACCAGGCGGGCGCCTCGGCCTCGGGGCGGGAGAACCAGGCCCGCAGTGCGGCGATGACCAGGAGGTCGAGCAGCCGGTCGAGGACGACCTCCTGGCCGGGCTCGTCCCGCACGATCTCTTCCATGATCAGCGGGGTGAGCGGGCACTCCCACACGTCGGAGGGGAGGGTCAGGAGCGCCGGCAGCGCGTCGAGCAGCCGCCCGCTGACCTCGCCGTGCATCGGATACGTCCCGATCAGCATCACCATCGAGCCGTCGATCCGCGCGCCCCAGGTGCGGACGCCCAGGTCCATCCGGCCCTTCAGGGAACGGCCGTCCGGGTACGTGCACACCTGGTTCGGCAGGATCACCGCCTGGGGCGCGGTCGACGGGTCGTCGGCGCAGGTGTACGGGTCAGGTCCGCGCGCGATGGCGAGGTCACCGGCCCGCAGCCGCACCCGCTCCCCCTCCTCGGGCATGATCCAGGCGTGCCCGCGCACCATGAGCATGACGGTGAGCGGGGCACGGTCCTCGATGCGCAGGGACCAGGGCGGCTCGAAACACGCTCGGATCATGAAGGCGCCACGCGCGCGTGGACCTTCCAGAAGGCCTGCGAGTGCGTCCATGTCCTCAGGGTAGACGCGCCCTTATGGGAACGAGAGCTTCAGCGATGTTCCCTTTCGGCGCGGGGCCGTTGACTGGGCTCATGACGGAAAACACGCGGAACGAGACGGTGTTGGTGACGGGGGCCTCGGGCAAGACGGGGCGTCAGGTGGCGGAGTCCGCGAAGGCCGCCGGGTTCGATGTACGGGCCGCTTCGCGCAGCAGCGAGGTGCGCTTCGACTGGTACGACTCCTCGACCTGGGCGGAGGCGCTGCGCGGCGCGGACGCTGCGTATCTGGCGTACACGCCGGACATCGGCGCCCCGGGTGCCGCGGAGAACATCGCGGCCCTCGCGCGGCTGGCCCAGGAGCTCGGCGTACGTCGTCTGGTGATGCTGTCGGCGCGCGGCGAGCGGCAGGCGGAGCCGGCCGAGCGGGCGCTGCGGGAGTCGGGTGCCGAGTGGACGGTCGTGCAGGCCGACTGGTTCTTCCAGAACTTCAGCGAGGGCCTGCTGCTGGAGGGCGTGCAGAGCGGCGAGTTCGTGTTCCCCGCCGGTGAGGTGAAGGTGCCGTTCATCGACACCCGGGACCTCGCGGACGTCGTCGTGAAGGCGCTGACGGACTCCTCGTACGCGGGCCGGACCCTGGAGATCACGGGGGCGCGGCTGCTCACCTTCCGGGAGGCCATGGCGGAGATCTCCGCCGCGGCGGGCCGGGACATCCGCTATCTGCCGGTGTCGACGAAGGAGTACGGGGCGATCCTGGCCGGGTTCGGGCTGCCGCCCGAGGAGGTCGCGTTCATGGAGGAGGTCTTCGACGGGCTGCTCGACGGCGGCAACGCCCGGTCGACCGAGACCGTCCGGCAGGTTCTGGGGCGCGCGCCGCGCGATTTCACGGACTTCGCGCGCGAGCTCGCGGCGACCGGCGTGTGGAAGGCCTGAGGGCCGCCCGCGTACCTCCGAAAGTTCAGAAGGCTCCCCCTGGCGCCCCCGTCGCGGTCACTGCGGCGGGGGCGTCGCGTCACGGTGACTGGGGCGGGGGTGCCTCGTCGCCGTTCTTGGGTGTGGTCTTCGCGTGCGACCGCAGCCGGGAGGTCACGTCCTCCGGGGGGAGGAAGCGGGACCAGCGCTCCGGGAACTCGGAGGGCATGTCGGGGTCGTCCGGGTCGTCGGCGAGGTGGGCCCGGGCCGCCGCGGCGCGGGCGACGAGGTCGGCGGCCTGCTCGGCGCGCAGCCGCTCGTTGACGGCACGCGCGGCGGCGGTGGCCGCGGCCGGCCAGACCCGGTCGATTGCCGCGTTGACGGCGGCGCCGACGAGGACCGCGAAGGCGGAGACCCCGATCCACAGCAGCACGGCGACGGGCGCGGCCAGGGAACCGTAGATGCTGGGGCCCTCGACCGTGTTGGTCAGGTAGATGCGCAGCAGGAAGCTGCCCAGCACCCACATGGCGAGGGCGACCAGGGCGCCCGGCACGTCCTCGACCCAGGGCGAACGCACCGGTACCGACACGTGGTACAGCGTCGTCAGGAAGGCGATGGACAGCACGATGACGACGGGCCAGTACAAACCCTGTACGACGTTCTCCGACCAGGGGACGACGTTCACCACGGCGTCCGGGCCCGCGACGACCAGCGGCAGCACGATGGAGCCGATGAGCAGTGCCGCGAGGAACAGCGCGAAGGCCACGAGCCGGGTCTTGACGATGCCGCGTACTCCGTCGAGGCCGTACATCACGGTGATGGTGTCGATGAAGACGTTCACGGCGCGCGAGCCCGACCACAGGGCGAACAGGAAGCCGAGGGAGATGACGTCGGGGCGGCCGCCCTCCATGACGTCGTGGAGGACGGGCTCGGCGATCTGTGTGACGCCCTTGTCGGTGAGGATCGTGCGGGACGCCTCCAGGAGGTTGGTCTCCACGCTGGCGATGGTGTCGGCGCCGGTCCAGTCGTCCACGTAGACGAGCAGGCCGAGCATGCTGAGCAGCAGCGGCGGCACGGACAGCAGCGTGAAGAACGCCGCCTCCGCCGCGAGTCCGAGGATCCGGTACTCGATGCACGAGTTGACGGTGTCCTTGATCAGCAGCCAGGCGGTCCTGCGCTTGGAGACGTTCCGATAGAGGGCACGGGCCCGATGGAGACGGCCGGACGCGCTCTGAGGGGGTTCACTTGCTGGCTGCACGCCCTAAAGGTATCCGCCGTGCGAGGTCGCACTCATCCCGCGGTACCACGACCGGGTCCTAGGTGCCCGGCGGCACGCTCCCGCCCCTCCCGGTTCCGTCATACGAAAGAAAAGCGGCAGCAACCCGACAGAAATCGTAAAGGAAAATCGAACCGGCTTTCTGTCATGACCGCGTTGGCCGAATCAGTCGCCCTCCAGAAACGGAACGCGCAGCAGTATATACGCCATCCATAAAGTGAGTTCCCCGGTCGCGCGTACGGAGGGGACGGCTCAAGGGTGAAATCAATGAAGGTTCGAACGGCGAGAAAGCGCCATAGGGCGAAACGCCCTTGACCCGTTCATGAGCACACAGAAACAATTCGGATTGCATTCCGCTGGGCACGTGGGGACGGCTCAGTGCACCACGACACGGGGGACTCAGAAAGGCCTGGACCAGGGCCCGACACAGCCGCGTTACCCGTGATCCGCGTGGGAACCACGCGGATCATGCCGTGCTGCTCTGCACCTTTTCACGCGGCCACTCCAGACACTCCGGCAAACTCGACGAACAATATCCACTCGTCTGCCATCCCATTTTCATTGAGCACAATTCTTCCTTCCGGCCCGAGCCTTTCTTCCGGAACAACTCTTCCTTCCGGCACACCGGAATCACATCGGAATCACCCTGGTTCACCCACGCCTCAGGCATAGCCAATTCGGCTTCCCGATGAAACTGCGGGCGTGATTCCTTCGTATTCCCATCCGGAGGACCAATCACTCCGAACAGCCAACAAGTAGCAGCAATCATCAGCAAGGAGATCAAGTGGTGGTAAATCCGGGTGAGATCACGACCGCCGCTCCGGCCGGCTCCCTGACCACCCACGCCCCGGCGAACGGCACCGAACACGTCCTCGCGGAGGTGCTCGCCGGTGTCGTACGCGTCGAGCGGGTCCCCGTCGACAGCCACTTCTTCGACGACCTCGGCGCCAACTCCCTGGTGATGGCCCACTTCTGCGCCCGGGTCAGGAAGCACCCCGACCTGCCGGCCGTGTCGATGCGCGACGTCTACGGCCACCCGACGATCCGGGGGCTCGCGGCGGCGCTCGCCGTGGTCCCGGACGAGCCGCCGGCGCCCGAGCCCGAACCGGCCGAGCCGCCCCCGCCGGGCAGCACCGCACGGTACGTCCTGTGCGGAGCACTCCAGTTCCTGGCCTTCGCGGCGTACTGCCTGCTCTCCGGGCTCGTCACCGCTCAGGGGTACGACTGGGTCTCGGCCGGCGACGGCGTGGTGGACGTCTACCTGCGGTCGGCCCTCTTCGGCGGTGCCGTCTTCGTCGGGGTGTGCGCGCTGCCGGTGGTGGCCAAGTGGGTGCTGGTCGGCCGCTGGAAGGAGACCGAGTTCCCCGTCTGGAGCCTGGCCTATCTGCGCTTCTGGACCGTCAAGGTGCTGCTGCACGCCAACCCGATGGTCCTGTTCGCCGGCAACCCGCTCTACGTGCTCTATCTGCGGGCGCTCGGCGCGAAGATCGGCAAGGGCGTCACGATCCTCTCCCCCTCGGTCCCGGTCTGCACCGACCTGTTCACCGTCGGCGCGGGCACCGTCATCCGCAAGGACTCCTACTTCCTCTGCTACCAGGCGCACGCCGGCCGGATACGCACCGGCCCGGTCACCCTGGGCCGGGACGTCTTCGTCGGCGAGAAGACCGTCCTCGACATCGGCACCTCCATGGGGGACGGCTCCCAGCTCGGCCACTCGTCCGCGCTGTACGGCGGCGCATCGGTGCCGGACGGGCAGCACTGGCACGGCTCCCCCGCCCAGCGCACGGACGTCGACCACGTACGGGTCGCGCCCGCGGACTGCGGCACCGCGCGGCGGGTGGGCTACGGACTGGCCACCGTGCTGCAGACGCTGTTCCTCTACGTTCCGTTCCTCGTCGGGGGTACGTACATGCTGCTGACGGTGGCGCCCTCGCTTGAGGTGCTGCTCGACCGGGAGTCGCAGCACATCACGTCGGCGCGGTTCTACGCCGAGGCGCTCGGTCTGTCGCTGGCGCTCTTCGTGGGCTTCATCCTGATCGGCTTCGCCACCGTGTCCGTACTGCCGCGGCTGCTGAACCTGGTCCTCGAACCGGACCGGGTCTATCCGCTCTACGGCTTCCACTACTCGGTGCAGCGGGCCGTCGCGCGCCTGACCAACGTGAAGTTCTTCAAGTGGCTGTGCGGGGACAGCTCGTACATCGTCCACTACCTGCGGGCGCTCGGATACGACCTCTCGCACGTCGAGCAGACCGGCTCCAACTTCGGCACGGAGGTGGGGCACGAGACGCCGTACCTGGCCACGGTCGGCAGCGGCACGATGGTCGCCGACGGGCTGTCGATCATGAACGCCGAGTTCTCCGGCACGTCGTTCCGCGTCTCGCGGACGTCGATCGGGGCGCGCAACTTCCTCGGCAACCACATCGCCTATCCCGCCGGGGGCCGCACGGGCGAGAACTGCCTGCTCGCGACGAAGGTGATGGTCCCGCTCGACGGCGAGATCCGTGAGGGGGTCGGCCTGCTGGGCTCGCCGCCCTTCGAGATCCCGCGGACCGTGGAGCGCGACACCCGCTTCGACCACCTCCGTGAGGGCGACGAGCTGCGCCGCCGTCTGGCCGCGAAGAACCGGCACAACCTGCGCACCATGGGCCTGTTCCTGTTCATCCGGTGGTTCGACTGGTTCGCGCTCACGGTCCTCGGCTTCGCCGCCTTCGACCTGTACGGGGATCTCGGCACCGCGGGCGGTCTGCTGATCGGCGCGTCCCTGATCGTCGGCCTCGCCTTCACCACCGGCTACTACGTGCTGGTGGAGCGGCTGATCTGCCGGTTCCGTCCGCTGGAGCCCCGGCTGCACTCCATCTACGACCCGCTCTTCTGGCGCCACGAGCGGCTCTGGAAGATCCCCGACACACACATCGCCATCTACAACGGCACCCCGTTCAAGAACCTGCTCTGGAAGCTGCTCGGGGTCCGTATCGGCCGCCGGGTCTTCGACGACGGGGCCTACATCACCGAGCGGACGCTCACCGCCATCGGCAGCGACAGCACGCTCGGCGCGCACAGCAAGGTGCAGTCGCACTCGCAGGAGGACGGCACGTTCAAGTCCGACCACATCGAGATCGGCGCCGGCGTGACGCTCGGCGTCGGCGCGCTCGTGCACTACGGGGCGTCGATGGGCGACGGCGCCGTACTCGCCGCCGACTCCTTCCTGATGAAGGGCGAGGAAGTGCCCGCGGGGGCCCACTGGGGCGGGAACCCGGCGGTCGCTCGGCGGCGCTCCTGACAGCTCCGCGGCACCGGACGAGCTGAGTGGCACGGACGAGCTCAGCGGCACGGACAAGAAGGACAACAGGGGGAAGCAAGACCATGGAAACGATCCCGAAGTGGACGCTCGACCCGGTGCCGGGCACCGCGGAGTACGAAGTCCCGCTGCCCGACGGGCTGTCGCGGGAACCCAGCGCTCTTCTGGCCGCACACGCACGGGTCCTCGCCGCGCTGTCCGGCGAGCGCGAGGTGACGGTCGGATACGTGGCGGCGAAGGGCGAGCGGCCGAGGCCGTGCCCGCTGACCGTCGGCACCGGCTCCTGGCACGACCTGCTGGACCAGATACGCGAGGCCGGGGCGGACCTGGCCGCGCAGGGGGCGGAAGACGAACCGGCCGCCTTCGAGACCGTGCTCGATCCGCACGGCGGGCGGGGCCCCGAGGACACCGTGCTGAACGTGGCGTTCGAGGAGCACACCCTGCGCCTGCGTTACCGCACCGACGTCCTCGACGCGAACGCCGCCGCCCGGATCTCCGGCTACCACCTCACCGCGCTCACCCAGCTCGCCGCCGACCCGGACGCCGAGCCCGGCCGGCAGAGTCTGCTGTCGGACGACGAACTCCGCTTCCAGCTCGACGGGTTGGCGGGCCCGCACCGCGAGCTGCCGGACCGCCGGGTCCACGAGCTGTTCGAGGCAAGGGTGTTGGCCCACCCCGACGCCGTCGCGGCCGTGCAGGGCGACCAGGAGTGGACGTACCAGGAGCTCAACTCCCGGGCGAACCAGCTCGGTCGGGCCCTGCTGACCCGCGGACTGCGGCGCGAGGACGTCGTCGCCGTGGTCATGGAGCGCGACCTGGACTGGATGGCCGCCGTCCTCGCCGTCCTGAAGGCGGGCGGCGTGTATCTGCCCATCGAGCCGCACTTCCCCGCCGAGCGCATCGCGGCCACCCTGGCGCGCGCCGGCTGCGAACTCGTCCTGACGGAAGACGGCAGCACCACCACCCTGGACGGGGCCGACACCGACGCCCGCGTCCTGCACGTCGACACGGCCTACGCGGAGAACCACCCCGACAGCGACCTCGGCGTCCCCGTCGCCGCGGACCAACTCGCCTACATCTACTTCACGTCCGGCTCCACCGGCGAGCCCAAGGGCGCGATGTGCGAGCACGCCGGGTTCCTCAACCACGTCCACGCCAAGCTCGACGACCTGGGCGTCGGCGAGGGCCAGGTGGTCGCCCAGACCGCGCCCCAGTGCTTCGACATCTCGCTGTGGCAGCTGGTCTCCGCACTCCTGGTCGGCGGCCGGACGCTGCTGGTCGCACAGGAGGTGATCCTGGACGTCCCGCGGTTCGTGGACACCATCACCGGCGGCCGGGTCAACGTCCTCCAGGTGGTCCCGTCGTATCTGGAGGCCGTGCTCGCCGAGCTGGAGCAGCGCCCGCGCGAACTGCCGGACCTGCACTGCGTGTCGGTCACCGGGGAGGCGGTGAAGAAGGAGCTCGTCGAGCGCTGGTTCGCGGCCGAGCCCGGCATCCGGCTGGTCAACGCGTACGGGCTGACCGAGACCTCGGACGACACCAACCACGAGGTCATGTCCCGGGTGCCGGACCAGGACCGCGTCCCGCTCGGGCGGCCGGTCGCCAACGTGCGGGTGTACGTCGTCGACGAGGACCTGTCCCCCGTACCCCTCGGGGCACCCGGCGAGATCGTCTTCTCCGGTGTCTGTGTGGGCCGCGGGTACGTCAACGACCCGGATCGGACCAGGGCGGCGTTCACCACCGACCCGTACCGCCCGGGTGAGCGGCTCTACCGCAGCGGTGACCACGGGCGCTGGCTGCCCGACGGCAAGCTGGAGTTCCTGGGCCGACGGGACAGCCAGGTCAAGATCCGCGGATTCCGTATCGAGATCGGCGAGATCGAGAACGCGCTGCTGCGGGTGCCCGGGGTCCGGGACGGCGCCGTGGTGGTCGTGGGCGGCACGCGGCTTGTGGCGTTCTGCGCCGGGTCCGCCCGGTTCGACTCCGGGGCCGTGCGGGAGCGGCTCGCCGTGTCGCTGCCCGCGTACATGGTCCCCTCGGCCGTCCACTGGCGGGAGAGCCTGCCGCTGACCGCCAACGGCAAGACCGACCGGAAGACGCTGACCGGGCTCGCCGGTGAGCTCGACGCCTCCGGGAACGGTTCGGGCGCCGGTCGGGGCACGCACGCGCCCGGCACCGCGAGCGAGCGCCGGGTGGCGGCGGCCTGGGCCCAGGTGCTCGGCATCCCCGGCGACCGGATCGACCGCCGGGACCACTTCTTCGACCGCGGCGGCACCTCGCTCGCGGCGGTGAAGCTCGCGATCGCCCTGGACCGGGCGATCACCCTCAAGGACGTCACACGTCATCCCGTCCTCGCGGACCTGGCGGGGCTCCTGGACACCCCCGCCCCCTCCTGAACCACGGCCGACCACGCCGACCACACGGAAGAGACGGAACCGAAGGCACCGACGACACCCATGACCGGAACACCGCACACCCGCACGACCGAACACCGCAAGGCCGAAAGGAAGCACCTGATGTCGTCTTCATCTCCGACGTTGCTACCGGACGTCGACCTGCGCCCCGGCAGCCCTCCGATCCTGCGCGCCGACGCCGCGGGCGACACCGCGGGCTGGGCGGCCGAACACCGTGACGCGCTGCGGGCCGTCGTCGCCGAGCACGGCAGCCTGCTGGTCCGCGGCCTGGGGCTGCGCGACCCGGACACGACCGCGGCCGTCTTCCGCCGGCTGGCGACCACCCTGATGCCCGACCGGGAGTCCTTCGCGCCACGGCGGACCTACGAGGACGGTGTCTACTCCTCGTCCAAGTGGCCGCCGAACCAGCAGATGTGCATGCACCACGAGCTGAGCTACGCGCTGGAGTTCCCCGGCCTGATGCTCTACGCCTGCCTCGACGCCCCCGACCAGGGCGGCGCCACCGCGGTCGCCGACGCGCCGGCCGTGCTCGACGCGCTGCCCGCCTCGCTCACCGCCCGGTTCGAGCGGGAGGGCTGGCTGCTCACCCGGACGTACAACGACGAGATCGGGGCGAGCCTCTCCGAGGCCTTCGGCACCGAGGACCGCGCGGCCGTCGAGCACTACTGCCGGGCGCAGGCCATCGAGTTCGCCTGGCAGAGCGACGGCTCCCTGCGCACCCGCCAGCGCCGCAGCGCCGTGGTCCGCCACCCGGTCACCGGGCGGCGCTGCTGGTTCAACCAGATCGCGTTCCTCAACGAGTGGACCATGGACCCGGAGGTGCGCGAGTACCTGGTGGACGTCTACGGCTCCGACGGACTCCCCTTCAACACCCGCTACGGCAACGGCGATCCGGTCGACGAGGACGTCGTACTGATCATCAACGAGGTGTACGGGGCCCACACCGCACGCGAGCCGTGGCACTCCGGTGACCTGCTGCTCGTCGACAACATCCGCACGGCGCACAGCAGGGAGCCCTTCGAGGGGCCCCGTGAGGTGCTCGCCGCCCTGGGCGACCCGGTCCGGCTGACCGACTGCGCACCGACCATCGAAGTGAGGGCCGCATGACCACCACGGACGAGAACGGCACGACCGCCACGGAACCGGGGGCGCTGACGCCTCCCCCGTTCTCCGTCATCTCCGGCACCCAGGTCCACGAGGCCCTGCACGGGCGGGAGTCCGAGATCGTCGACCTCGTGGAGGCCGTGTACCGGCTGCACGGCGAGGGCGACTCGGTGAACCCGCCGTCGTACTTCCTGCGCTTCCCGGACCGTCCGTCGTCCCGGATCATCGCGCTGCCCGCCTCGATCGGCGGGCCGGTGGGGGTGGACGGCCTGAAATGGGTCTCCAGCTTCCCCGGGAACACGGCGAGCGGTCTGCCACGCGCCTCGGCCGTGCTGATCCTCAACGACCACGACACGGGCTATCCGTTCGCGTGCCTGGAGAGCTCGATCATCAGCGCCACCCGGACGGCGGCCTCGGCGGCCCTCGCGGCCGACCGGCTCAGCCGCGACCGCGTCCGGCCCACCCGGGTCGGGTTCGTCGGGACGGGCCTGATCGCCCGCTACATCCACACCCATCTGGCCGCCACCGGCTGGTCGTTCGAGGAGACCGGGGTGTTCGACCTGTCCGCGGACAGCGCGGCCGGCTTCAGCGGCTATCTGGAGCGGTCGGGCACCAAGGGCCGGATCACCGTGCACGACAGTGCCGAGTCGCTGGTCCGCTCCAGCGACCTGCTGGTCTTCGCCACCGTCGCGGCCAAGCCGCACATCCACGACCCGGCGTGGTTCTCCCACGCCCCGCTCGTACTGCATGTGTCGCTGCGCGACCTGGCGCCGGAGATCCTGCTCGACTCGGCCAACTTCGTGGACGACGTCGAGCACTGCCTCAAGGCGGACACGTCACCGCATCTGGCCGAACAGCTCACCGGTGGCCGCGACTTCCTCGACGGCACGCTGGACGACGTGCTCTGCGGGCGGGTGACCGTACCGGCGGACCGGACGGTGGTGTTCTCGCCCTTCGGCCTCGGGGTCCTCGACCTCGCGGTCGGCAAGTTCGTCCACGACGAGGTGGCCCGAAGGGGCGAGCCGCACGTCGTCGACGGCTTCTTCCACGAACTGCGCCGGTACGGCTGACCGGCGGGCACCGCGCCACGCGAGGAGCGGAGCGCGGTGCCGCATGAAAGAGGGGGGACATCATGCCCGTCATATCCGAGCCCACACAGTTCAACGAGGACGACCTCTACGTCGACCTGCGGGCGGCACTGGGGCTGCCGCTCTTCCTGAAGTGCGAGGGGTTCAACTTCGCCGGGTCGGTCAAACTGAAGGCCGCGACCGAGATGGTCAACGCGGCCGAGCGCGAGGGCACCCTGCGACCGGGGTCCGTCATGGTCGAGTCGTCGTCCGGGAACCTCGGCGTGGCGCTGAGCATGATCGCGGCGAGCCGTGGCTACGGGTTCCTGTGCGTGACCGACTCACGCTGCAATCCGGCGACGCGGCGGATGATGGAGGCGCTGGGGAGCGTCGTCCATGTGATCGACGAACCCGATCTGCACGGCGGCTTCCTGGGCGCGCGGATCGCGTACGTGAGCGCGGTGTGCGCCTCGGACGACCGGTACGTCTGGCTCAACCAGTACGCCAACGAGGGCAACTGGCGCGCGCACTACCGCACCACGGCACCGGCCATCGCCCGCCGTTTCCCGCATCTGGACGTGCTGTTCGTCGGGGCCGGCACCACCGGCACCCTGATGGGCTGCGCGCGCTGGTTCTGGCAGCAGCGGCGCCGGGTGCGGATCGTGGCCGTGGACACCGTCGGCTCTGTCACGTTCGGGGGGCCGCCCGCTCCCCGGATGATCCCCGGTCTGGGCATGGCCGTCCGTCCGCCGCTGCTCGACGAGTCCTACGTGGACGACGTGGTGCACGTTCCGGAGCCGGACACCCTGCGTGCCTGCCGCCGGCTGGCCGCCCGGGGCTTCCTGTTCGGCGGCTCCACCGGCACGGTGGTCAGCGGCGCGACCGACTGGCTGGCCCGCTACGGACGGCGCAACCTCACCGCGGTGGCGATCGCCCCGGACCTCGGCGAGCGCTACCTCGACACGGTCCACCGCCCGGGCTGGGGGGTGAACGTGCACGGCGAGGACACGCTCGGCGGCTCCGGCGAACTGGCCGCCCTGTCACATCCCGCCTGACCTGTACGGCTGGGCGCAAAGGGGCGCGCTCCGGTGCGGCGGGAGTTTGGTGACGACCGCCGTACCGAGGGGTAGGTTCGCAGACATGGCAGCCAGCACCCACACCGTGACCAACCAGGCTCCGCCACTGGTCTCGTACGACGTCTTCAACGCCGACCGTGCCCTCGTCGAGGCGGTCGACCGGCACCTCGACCCACAGCTGCTCGACGAGGCGCACGGCGATCTGTCGGCCCTCGGGCTGACCTCCGGATCGGCTCAGGTCCAGGCGTGGGGGGCGCTGGCCAACGAGAACCCGCCGAAGCTGCGCACGCACGACCGCTACGGCAACCGGGTCGACGAGGTCGACTTCCATCCGTCCTGGCACCGGCTGCTCGGCAAGGGGGTCTCGGCGGGCCTGACCGCTGCGTGGTCACGGCCGGGCGGGCATGTGCGGCGCGCCGCCGCCTTCGTGGTCTGGACGCAGGTCGAGGCGGGGAACGGTTGCCCGCTGTCGATGACGCACGCGGCGGTGCCCGCGCTGCGCACCGACCCGGCGCTCGCCGCCGAGTGGGAGCCCCGGCTCACGTCCATGGTCTACGACCAGGATCCGCGGCCCGCCGGGCAGAAGGCCGGCGTGCTCTTCGGGATGGGCATGACGGAGAAGCAGGGCGGCAGCGACGTACGCGCGAACACGACGACCGCGCGGGCGCTGGCCGAGGACGGGACGTACGAGCTGACGGGCCACAAGTGGTTCTGCTCGGCGCCGATGTCGGACGGCTTCCTGGTCCTTGCGCAGGCTCCCGGCGGGCTGACGTGTTTCCTGGTGCCGCGGGTCCTCGCGGACGGCACCCGGAACGTGTTCCGCATCCAGCGGCTCAAGGACAAGCTGGGCAACCGGTCGAACGCGTCGGCCGAGGTCGAGTTCGACGGCACATGGGCGCGCCGGGTCGGCGACGAGGGACGCGGGGTGCGCACCATCATCGGGATGGTCGCGGCGACCCGCCTTGACTGCGTGCTCGGCTCGGCGGGGCTCATGCGGCAGGCCGTCGCGCAGGCGGTCCACCACTCCACGTACCGCGAGGCGTTCGGCGGCAGGCTGATCGACAAGCCGCTGATGCGGAACGTCCTGGCGGACCTGGCCCTGGAGTCGGAGGCCGCGACGACGCTCGGGCTGCGGTTGGCCGCCGCGTACGACGACGGGGGCGAGCAGGAGCGGGCGTTCCTGCGGATCGCGGTACCGGCGGCGAAGTACTGGGTGACGAAGCGGTGCACGCCGGTCGCGGTGGAGGCGCTGGAGTGCCTGGGCGGCAATGGTTACGTGGAGGAGTCGGGCATGCCGCGGCTGCTGCGCGAGTCGCCGCTCAACTCCGTGTGGGAGGGCGCGGGCAACATCCAGGCGCTGGACGTCCTGCGCGCCCTGCAACGCGAACCGGCCGCCCTCAACGCCTACTTGCAGGAGGTCGGCAAGGCCCGCGGCGCCGACCACCGGCTGGACGGCGCGATCAAGAACCTGCTGACCGAACTCGCCGACCTGGACGGCATCGAGGGACGCGCCCGGCGGCTCGTCGAGCGGATCGCGGTGGTCCTCCAGGGCTCGCTGCTGGTCCGGTTCGCGCCCTCGGAGGTCGCCGACGCGTTCTGCGCCTCACGCCTCGGCGGGGACTGGGGAGCGTCGTTCGGGACCCTGCCGCACACCCTGGACCTCGGGTCGGTGGTGGAGCGGGCGCGGCCCGTTTCCTGAGCCGCCGTCAACTGACGTACGGGGCACGGGGGTGGTGCTGCGCCGACACGGCACCACCCCCGTTCCATGGCCCCGTTGAGCGGAGCACGCACACCGCGCGAGGCGGCGTTGCGCCAATTTTTGGACACACGGCGGAAGTTCACCAGGGTTGCAGGGGGTTGCAACCTCTCCGCACCCTGCGTGAAATCTCCCCCTCGTGTCCGGAGTGTCGCCCTCCGCGACGGACAGACGGCACTATGAGACGTGCAGTCAGTACGGGTTTCTGGTCCCACGGCCGGGCGGCCGGGGCCGGTTGCCCGCTCAGGCTCTCCGGGAGGACCCAGTGGTGTACTCGCCGATGGACGTGACGCGGCTCGCCGCGGTGGACGCAGCGCAGGCGGCACGGGTGCTCGACGAGGTGCGCCACGCGACGCTGGCCGGAGAGCGCGCCCGGCTCGACCCTCGGCCGGTCATCGGGGAGTCCTGGGGGCGGATGCTGCGCTCCGGCGTCGATCCCGACCACGACTTCCGGGCCGGGGTGCTCGGTCCCGACGAGATCGAGCGGCGCCGGCGCGACTCCCCGCTGCGGCACGTCCTTCCCGTACTGCGGCAGGGACTGCTGTCGGTCGCGGACACCACCCAGCACATCATGGTCGTGGCGGACGCGCAGAGCCGGGTGCTGTGGCGCGAGGGCAGCCGGTCGGTGCTGCGCAAGGCCGACGGGTTCGGCTTCGAGATCGGCGCGGACTGGCGCGAGGAGGTCGTCGGCACGAACGGTGTCGGCACGCCCGCCGTCGCCCGCCGCCCCGTCCAGGTCTTCGCCGCCGAGCACTTCGTACGCACCCACTCCGCCTGGACCTGCACGGGTGCGCCCATCACCGACCCGCGCGACGGCCGGATGATCGGGGTCGTGGACATCAGCGGGCCCTGGGAGACCATGCACCCGGCGACGCTCGCCTGGGTCGACTCGGTGGCCAAACTCGCCGAGGCGCGGCTGCGGGAGCAGCACCTGACCGCGCTCGACCGGCTGCGCGCGGTGGCCGCGCCGGTGCTCGCCCGGGTCACCGGCCGCGCGCTCGCCGTCGACAAGGACGGCTGGACGGCCGCGATCACCGGTATGCCGTACGTGGAAAGGCTCGCGCTGCCCAGCACGATCGGTACGGACCGGATCTGGCTGCCCACGATCGGCCTGTGCTCGGTGGAACCGCTGCCCGGCGGCTGGCTGGTGCGCGCCTCGGACGAGGAGCCCGCGCCCCGCGGCGCCACCCGGATCGCCCTCGACCTGTCGCAGCGCCGCCGCTGGTCGGTGACCGTGACGGGCGTCACCGGCACCTGGACCCACGAACTGAGCCCGCGGCACGCCGAGTTGCTCTACCTCCTGGCCCTGCACCGCACCGGCCTCGGCGCCGCCGCCCTGGCCGACGACCTGTTCGGCGACCCCGCCCGCACGGTGACCGTACGCGCCGAGATGTCGCGCGTACGCCGATATCTGGGGGCGGTCCTGGACCACCGGCCGTATCGTTTCTGCGAATCGGCGGAGGTCCAGACGCTCCTGCCGCCGGACCCCCTGGACCTGCTCCCCCACTCGACGGCACCGGGAGTGCTGAGGGCAAGGCGGGCCGCCCCTTAGAGGCGTGGGGCGTGGCGTGGGCGGCTCCGCCGTGTGGGCGCGACCAGCCTCCACCGGCCGGGGCTCAACACACAACGTCCTCGACCTATTCCGGGGTATTCGACCGGACTCGCCACACCCTGACGTACCATCCTTCCCACGGCCCCCCACATCTGTCCCCTCCAGCACTCAACCGCCGGATCGCAGGAGGCAGTTGGCCGACGACGGGAGGACCTATGACGTACCGAGGCAGACACCGCCGCCGGACGAAGGGGCGTGTCCTGCGGGCCACACTGTCCGGGACCGCCCTCGCCCTCACCGCCGCCGCCACCATCATCAGCACCTCGCAGGCCGCCGGAAGCGACAACCCCGGCCCGCTGACGTCGATCACCTCGTCCTCCGAGGTCAACAAACTCCAGCTGCACGAGAACCTGGTCAGCGGCACGACGCTCGACACGCTCCAGAGCGGAATGGGCGGGAACGTCGGGGTCGACGCCGTCCTCCAGAGCGCCAACCACCCGATGCGGAACAAGGCCGACTGCGACGCCACCGAGTCGGCCGCCCTGCCCGTCGAGCCGACCGCCAGTCGCGCCTACTGCTGGGACAGCGGGGACGCGACGACACAGAAGTGGCTGCCGCAGTCCGTCACCACCTCCGGGGACGCCGACAACGACGGCAAGTGGGGCAACGACCGGGTCATCCTCGCCGGCTGGACGCACAACGACCACAAGGCCGGCGAGCCCGCCGACGACAAGGGCCTCGCCCGGATTGCGTTCATCGACGCGAACGACCCGAACGACCTCAAGTACCGCTGGGTCCTGCTGGTCGCCCCGCTCTCCGGCGGCAAGGACTTCGGAGCGGTCCGCTCCCACGTCGGCGGCATGGTCTGGTACCAGGACAAGCTGATCGTCACCGCGAAGAACGGCGCCGACCACAACAACGCGCTGTTCGTCTTCGACATGAACCGCATCCTGCAGGCCGACGTCAACAGCACCGAGATCGGCAAGGTGAGCGGCGGCTGGTCGGCACGCGGCTACCAGTACGTGCTGCCGGCCATCGGCTCGTACAACCTCACCGGCGGGGCCTGTTCCGCGAGCAACAACAACGCGGTCCCCTGCTTCGGCTCGATCTCCCTGGACCGTACGTCGACACCGGACAGCCTGGTCGCGAACGAGTGGTTCAGCTCGGGCGGCAGCGAGCCGGCCCGCGTGTGGCGCTACTACTACAGCACCGCGAGCGACCGCACGGGCCTGCTCGGCAGCAACGCCAGTGACAACGTGAACGCCGACGAGGCGTACGAGACCAAGGCCGTCGGGCTGCAGGGCGTCCTCTCCCACAAACCGAGCGGCGCGAGCAAGGCCGACTGGTACACGGGGTACGCGCCGGGCACCCGCGACCGGCACGGCACGCTCTGGCGGCAGAACGAGAGCACCGCCAAGGCCGCGAAGTGCGGGGGCGGCGGGTCGTACGCCTGCTGGGGCCAGCACACCGAGTCGCTGTCGTACTGGCAGGAGACCGGCGAGCTGTGGACCCTCACCGAGTGGGCGGCGAACAAGGACAACGAGTGGGAGCCGCCCGTCATCCCGGAGCGCGTCCTGTACGCGGTCCCGCTGTCGGAGGTCGACGGCTCGGTGGAGTGATCCGGACGTCAACGTGAGCATCCGTGGAGGCGGGCCCCGCTTTGGAGCGGGGCCCGCCTTCGTGGTTCTCTGGCCCGCATGAGCATCGCTGTGACCACTTGGTCCCTGGAGCAGGTCTCCCCGGCCGAGCAGCTGCCCGCCGCCGCCCCCGACGGTGACGTCCGGATCGTCCGCGCCGAGGTGCCCTCCCCCGAGTTCAGCCGCTATCTGTACGCGGCGGTCGGCGGCGACATCCGCTGGACGGACCGGCTCGGCTGGACGTACGCCCAGTGGCAGGAGGACCTGGACCGGCCGGGCGCCGAGACCTGGGTCGCGTACGACCGCGGGACGCCCGCCGGGTACGTACAGCTGGAGCCGCAGGACGACGGTGTCGTGGAGATCGTCTACTTCGGGCTGATCCCCGCCTTCCGGGGCCGGCGCATCGGCGGGCACCTCCTCTCCCACGGCGTGGCACGGGCCTGGGACCTGGCCGACCGCTGGCCCGGGCGGGCGCAGACGAAGCGCGTCTGGTTGCATACATGCAGCAAGGACGGGGAGCACGCGATGGACAACTACCTGCGCCGCGGCTTCAAGCTCTTCGACACCAAGGTCGAGGAGGAGCCGGACGTGACGGCGCCCGGGCCCTGGCCGGGGGCGCACAGCGACTGACCTGGCACGACGTGGCCGGATCCCGGCCAAGTGCCCGGCCATGTGACCGCCACCACCCTTGTCTCACATCTCGGGACAAGGGTGTCCGCATCGTGGACGAAGCTGGACTGTGTCCAGAACGCCGTGACACGCTTCCGTCATGTCTGGAACTGGAATTGCCTTGGTGAGTCGGCGGCACGTCGACCTCGGCCGCATGTCCAGCGCCATCTGTCCGGCCTGCTGACACAAGGCACCGGGGGCCTCTGACCCCGCGCCCAGCACTGCCGACATCCCCTTTGTCTCGCCTTGCGCAAAGACGCGCACGTATGCCCGTACGCGCGCATACACGCAGGTCGAAGCCGCATCCGCCTGTCCCGAAGGACGTAGAACCATGGCCGCCACCCCACAGGATCCAGCTGCCGCAACGCCCCGCCGCAAGGTGAGCCGTCACCGCGGCGAGGGTCAGTGGGCCGTTGGTCACTACACCCCGCTCAACGGCAACGAACAGTTCAAGAAAGACGACGACGGTCTCAACGTGCGGACACGCATTGAGACGATCTACTCCAAGCGGGGCTTCGACTCGATCGACCCCAACGACCTGCGCGGACGTATGCGCTGGTGGGGCCTCTACACCCAGCGCAAGCCCGGGATCGACGGCGGCAAGACCGCGATCCTGGAGCCCGAGGAGCTGGACGACAAGTACTTCATGCTGCGGGTGCGGATCGACGGCGGACGCCTCACCACCCAGCAGCTGCGGGTCATCGGCGAGATCTCGCAGGAGTTCGCGCGCGGCACCGCCGACCTCACCGACCGACAGAACGTCCAGTACCACTGGATCCGCATCGAGGACGTCCCGGAGATCTGGGAGCGCCTGGAGGCCGTCGGGCTGTCCACGACCGAGGCCTGCGGTGACACGCCCCGTGTGATCCTCGGCTCGCCCGTCGCCGGGATCGCCGTGGACGAGATCATCGACGGCACCCCGGCCATCGACGAGATCCACCGCCGGATCATCGGCAACAAGGACTTCTCGAACCTGCCCCGCAAGTTCAAGTCCGCGGTCTCCGGCTCGCCGCTGCTGGACGTGGCCCACGAGATCAACGACATCGCCTTCGTCGGCGTGAACCACCCGGAGCACGGCCCCGGCTTCGACCTCTGGGTCGGCGGCGGCCTCTCCACCAACCCCAAGATCGGCCAGCGCCTCGGCGCCTGGGTCCCGCTGGACGAGGTCCCGGACGTCTACGAGGGCGTCATCTCGATCTTCCGTGACTACGGCTACCGGCGGCTGCGCACCCGCGCCCGCCTGAAGTTCCTGGTCGCCGACTGGGGCGTCGAGAAGTTCCGCCAGATCCTTGAGGACGAGTACCTGAAGCGCAAGCTCGTCGACGGTCCGGCCCCCGACCAGCCGGTCGCCCGCTGGCGCGACCACGTCGGTGTGCACCAGCAGCAGGACGGCCGCTACTACGTGGGCTTCGCCCCGCGCGTGGGCCGCGTGGACGGCGCGACCCTCACCAAGATCGCCGAGCTGGCCGAGGCGCACGGCTCGGGCCGGCTGCGCACCACCGTCGAGCAGAAGATGATCGTGCTCGACGTGGAGCAGGACCAGATCGACTCGCTGGTCGAGGGCCTGGAGTCGCTCGACCTGACCGCGAAGCCGTCGCCGTTCCGGCGCGGCACGATGGCCTGCACCGGCATCGAGTACTGCAAGCTCGCCATCGTCGAGACCAAGGCCCGCGGCGCCTCCCTGATCGACGAACTGGAGCGCCGCATCCCCGAGTTCGAAGAGCCCATCACCATCAACATCAACGGCTGCCCGAACGCCTGCGCCCGTATCCAGGTCGCGGACATCGGTCTCAAGGGCCAGTTGATGCTGAACGACCAGGGCGAGCAGGTCGAGGGCTTCCAGGTGCACCTGGGCGGCGCGCTCGGCCTCGAGGCCGGGTTCGGCCGCAAGGTCCGTGGCCTGAAGGTCACTTCGGACGAGCTGCCCGACTACGTCGAGCGTGTGCTGAAGCGTTTCGAGGCGGAGCGCGAGGACGGCGAGCGCTTCGCCACCTGGGCGACCCGTGCCTCCGAGGAGTCGCTGACATGAGCGAGCGTGCGGCGCCCTTCTACTGCCCCTACTGCGGTGACGAGGACCTGCGTCCCAGCGAGCAGGGGCACGGCGCGTGGGAATGCGCGGCATGCAATCGAGCCTTCCAACTGAAGTTCCTGGGGCTCCTGTCCCGGGGGGTTCAGCGCAACGACGGTGGAGGGGACGAGATATGACGACCGTTCAGACCGATACCGACACCAATACCGATTCCGAGAAACAGACCGACCTCGAGAGCGGCCGGGACGCCGAGCTCAAGGCACTCGCCGAGCAGGCCGGCCGCGACCTGGAGGACGCCTCCGCCCTGGAGATCCTCCAGTGGGCGGTGGACACCTTCGGCAAGCAGTTCTGCGTTACCTCCTCGATGGAGGACGCGGTGGTCGCCCACCTCGCCTCCCGCGCGAGGCCCGGCGTGGACGTCGTCTTCCTCGACACCGGCTACCACTTCGAGGAGACCATCGGCACCCGGGACGCGGTCGAGGCCGTGATGGACGTCAACGTCATCACGCTCACCCCGCGCCAGACCGTGGCCGAGCAGGACGCCGAGTACGGGCCGAAGCTGCACGACCGCAACCCCGACCTGTGCTGCGCGCTGCGGAAGGTCAAGCCCCTGGAAGAGGGGCTCACCAAGTACAGCGCCTGGGCGACGGGCCTGCGCCGCGACGAGTCCCCGACCCGGGCGAACACCCCGGTCGTCGGCTGGGACGAGAAGCGCCGCAAGGTCAAGATCTCGCCGATCGCCCGCTGGACGCAGGACGACGTCGACGCGTACGTCACCGAGCACGGCGTACTCACCAACCCCCTGCTGATGGACGGCTACGCGTCCGTCGGCTGCGCCCCCTGCACCCGCCGGGTGCTCGAGGGCGAGGACGCGCGCGCCGGCCGCTGGGCGGGCCGCGCGAAGACCGAGTGCGGGCTGCACGGCTGACCATGACGACGATTCAGGAGAACCAAGTGACCGGAGCCACCATCTGGCTCACGGGTCTGCCGAGCGCCGGCAAGACCACCATCGCGTACGAACTGGCCGGACGGCTGCGCGAGGAGGGCCACCGCGTCGAGGTGCTCGACGGCGACGAGATCCGTACGTTCCTGACGGCGGGCCTCGGCTTCAGCCGCGAGGACCGGCACACGAACGTCCAGCGCATCGGATTCCTCGCCGACCTGCTGGCCCGCAACGGCGTCAAGACGCTCGTGCCGGTCATCGCCCCGTACGCCGACAGCCGCGAGGCGGTCCGCAAGCGCCACCAGGCGAGCGGGGCCGCGTACATCGAGGTGCATGTCGCCACTCCGGTCGAGGTGTGCAGCGAGCGGGACGTGAAGGGCCTGTACGCCAAGCAGGCGGCGGGCGAGATCTCGGGGCTCACCGGGGTCGACGACCCGTACGAGGAGCCCGAGTCGCCCGATCTGCGCATCGAGTCGCACACCCAGTCCGTGCAGGAGTCCGCGGCGGCGCTCCACGCGCTGCTCGCCGAGAGGGGTCTCGCATGACGACGACCGTTGCCGACGTCTCCGAGGAGGGGACCGACAGCCCGTACGCGCTCTCGCATCTGGACGCTCTGGAGTCCGAGGCGGTGCACATCTTCCGCGAGGTGGCGGGTGAGTTCGAGCGGCCGGTGATCCTGTTCTCCGGCGGCAAGGACTCCATCGTCATGCTGCACCTGGCGCTCAAGGCGTTCGCGCCCGCCGCGGTGCCGTTCTCGCTGCTGCACGTGGACACCGGGCACAACTTCCCGGAGGTCCTGGAGTACCGCGACCGCACGGTGAAGAAGCACGGGCTGCGGCTGCACGTCGCCTCCGTGCAGGAGTACATCGACCGCGGCGCCCTCAAGGAGCGCCCGGACGGGACGCGCAACCCGCTGCAGACGGTGCCGCTGACGGAGAAGATCCAGGCCGAGCGGTTCGACGCCGTCTTCGGCGGCGGACGCCGGGACGAGGAGAAGGCCCGCGCCAAGGAGCGGGTGTTCTCGCTGCGCGACGAGTTCTCGCAGTGGGACCCGCGCCGCCAGCGCCCCGAACTGTGGAACCTCTACAACGGGAGGCACGCGGCCGGCGAGCACGTCCGCGTCTTCCCGCTGTCCAACTGGACCGAGCTGGACGTCTGGCAGTACATCGCCCGCGAGGGCATCGAACTGCCGGAGATCTACTTCGCGCACGAGCGTGAGGTGTTCCAGCGGGCCGGCATGTGGCTGACCGCGGGCGAGTGGGGCGGCCCGAAGGAGAGCGAGAGCGTCGAGACCCGTCTCGTCCGCTACCGGACCGTCGGTGACATGTCCTGCACGGGTGCCGTCGACTCGGACGCCACCACGCTGGACGCCGTGATCACCGAGATCGCCGCCTCCCGGCTCACCGAGCGGGGCGCCACCCGCGCCGACGACAAGATGTCCGAGGCCGCGATGGAAGACCGCAAGCGCGAGGGGTACTTCTAGAGATGACCAGCACCACTGAACCCACCGTGCCGCTGTCGGTCGAGCAGCTGTCCGCGACGACCCTGCTGCGCTTCGCGACCGCGGGGTCCGTCGACGACGGCAAGTCCACCCTCGTCGGCCGGCTGCTGCACGACTCCAAGTCGGTCCTCACCGACCAGCTGGAGGCCGTGGAGCACGCCTCGCGCAACCGCGGTCAGGACACCCCCGACCTCGCGCTGCTCACCGACGGTCTGCGGGCCGAGCGGGAGCAGGGCATCACGATCGACGTGGCGTACCGCTACTTCGCCACGGCCCGGCGCCGGTTCATCCTCGCCGACACGCCCGGACACGTGCAGTACACCCGCAACATGGTGACGGGTGCCTCCACGGCCGAGCTGACGGTGGTCCTCGTCGACGCCCGCAACGGCGTCGTCGAGCAGACCCGGCGCCACGCGGCGATCGCCGCGCTGCTGCGCGTCCCGCACGTCGTGCTGGCGGTCAACAAGATGGACCTCGTCGAGTACAAGGAGTCCGTCTTCGCGGCGATCGCCGAGGAGTTCACGGCGTACGCCTCCGAGCTGGGAGTCCCCGAGATCACCGCGATCCCGATCTCCGCGCTCGCCGGAGACAACGTGGTGGACCCGTCCGCGAACATGGACTGGTACGGCGGCCCGACCTTCCTTGAGCACCTGGAGACGGTCCCGGTCAGCCACGACCTCACGACCTGCCACGCGCGGCTGCCCGTGCAGTACGTGATCCGCCCGCAGACCGCCGAGCACCCGGACTACCGGGGGTACGCGGGCCAGATCGCGGCCGGCGCCTTCCGCGTGGGCGAGTCGGTCACCGTGCTGCCCTCCGGCCGTACGTCGCGGATCTCCGCGATCGACCTGCTCGGCGAGCCGGTCGACGTGGCCTGGACGACGCAGTCGGTGACCGTCCTCCTGGAGGACGACGTCGACATCTCGCGCGGCGACCTGCTCGTGCCGACCAAGGACGCGCCCGCGACCACGCAGGACATCGAGGCGACCGTCTGCCACGTCGCCGACGCGCCACTGACGATCGGCCACCGCGTGCTGCTCAAGCACGGCACCCGCACGGTCAAGGCACTGGTCAAGGACATCCCGTCCCGGCTGACGCTCGACGACCTCTCGCTGCACCCGCACCCGGGCCACCTGGACGCCAACGACATCGGCCGCGTCAAGATCCGTACGGCCGAGCCGCTGCCCGTCGACTCGTACGCCGACTCCCGGCGCACCGGTTCGTTCATCCTGATCGACCCGTCCGACGGCACGACGCTCACCGCGGGCATGGTCGGCGAGTCCTTCGCCTCCCCGGAGCCGGTCAAGGCCGAGGCGGACGACGACGGTTGGGACTTCTGACATGACCTCCCACGACTTCTACTCCACGTTCGCGAAGGAGGGCGGCCGCGTCGGCAGCGGCGCCCTGGGCAGCGGACAGGGCGGGGTGGCGCGATGTGCGGAATGACGTACGCGCACTGCCTGCGCGCCCCGTCCCCCCGCCCGCCGTCGCGGATACGACGAAGACCTGCCGACCTCCCGGCCACGACCTGAGAGACGTGACCGCCGGGCCAACGAGAGGAACCCCTCCCGTGCCTGCCACTCGCTCGACCATCTTCCGGCGAACCCTCGCGGCCGTGGCCGCGCTTCCCCTGCTCACGCTTGCTGCCTGCGGTTACGGGTCCGAGTCGAAGGACAACGACACCTCGAAGGTGGCGGCCGAGGGCAAGAAGCTCTCCGCGGACACCGTGCGGATCGGCTACTTCCCGAACCTGACGCACGCCACCGCCCTGGTCGGCGACCAGGAGGGCCTCCTGCAGAAGGAACTCGGCGGCACTAAGGCCACCTACTCCCAGTTCAACGCGGGCCCCGCGGAGATCGAGGCGTTGAACTCCGGTTCGATCGACATCGGCTGGATCGGCCCCTCGCCCGCGATCAACGGTTACAGCACCACCGACGGCAAGGGCCTGCGGATCATCGGCGGCTCCGCGTCCGGCGGTGTGAAGCTCGTCGTCAACCCGGACAAGGTCAAGTCCCTGAAGGACGTCAAGGGCAAGAAGATCGCCACCCCGCAGCTGGGCAACACCCAGGACGTGGCGTTCCTCAACTGGATCGCCGAGCAGGGCTGGAAGGTCGACGCGCAGAGCGGCAAGGGTGATGTGTCGGTGGTCCGCACCGACAACAAGATCACCCCGGATGCCTACAAGTCGGGGTCCATCGACGGTGCGTGGGTGCCCGAGCCGACCGCGTCCAAGCTGGTCGCCGAGGGCGGCAAGGTCCTCCTGGACGAGGCCGACCTGTGGCCCGACAAGAAGTTCGTGATCACCAACATCATCGTGTCGCAGAAGTTCCTTGCCGCTCACCCGGATGTGGTGCAGGCGGTGCTGCGGGGCTCGGTGAAGACCAACACGTGGATCAACGCCAACCCCGACAAGGCCAAGGCGGCCGCGAACGAGAAGCTGCAGGAGCTGTCCGGCAAGCCGCTGCCGGCCGACGTGCTGGACCCGGCGTGGAAGTCGATCCAGTTCACCGACGACCCGCTGGCCTCGACCCTGAACACCGAGGCCGACCACGCGGTCAAGGCGGGCCTGCTCAAGAAGCCGAAGCTGGACGGCATCTACGACCTCGCCCCGCTGAACAAGGTCCTGACGGCCGAGGGCAAGAGCACGGTCGACGACGCCGGACTCGGCGTCAAGTAACCCCGCACACCCGCCCCTTTGTCCGCATGAGTTCCCAGGAGGTGACGACCATGGCAACCGCCCTCGCCAAGGCCGCCGACGCCACTACGTCGGTGGAGTACGCCGCGCGGATCGAGCACGTCTCGAAGTCCTTCACCACCCCCGCCGGCCGCCAGCTCGTCCTGGACGACATCACCCTCGATGTCGCCCCCGGCGAGTTCGTCACCCTCCTGGGAGCCTCCGGCTGCGGCAAGTCCACCCTGCTCAACCTCGTCGCCGGCCTCGACCAGCCCACCGCAGGCGGCATCAGCACCGATGGCCGCCCCGCCCTGATGTTCCAGGAACACGCCCTGTTCCCCTGGCTCACCGCGGGCAAGAACATCGAACTCGCCCTGAAACTACGCGGCGTGGCCAAGGCCGAGCGCCGGGAGAAGGCCGAGGAACTGCTGGCGCTCGTCCGGCTGGCGGGCGCCTACGGCAAGCGGGTGCACGAGCTGTCCGGCGGCATGCGCCAGCGGGTCGCGCTGGCCCGCGCGCTCGCCCAGGACAGCAAACTCCTCCTGATGGACGAGCCGTTCGCCGCCCTCGATGCCATCACCCGCGACGTGCTGCACGACGAACTGACCCGCATCTGGCGCGAGACCAGCGTGTCGGTGCTGTTCGTCACCCACAACGTCCGCGAAGCCGTACGACTGGCCGAGCGCGTGGTGCTGCTGTCCTCCCGCCCGGGGCGTATCGCCCACGAGTGGACGGTCGACATCCCGCAGCCACGCCGTATCGAGGACTCCGCCGTCGCGGAACTGTCCGTCGAGATCACCGAACAACTGCGTGGGGAGATCCGCCGCCATGGCCAGCACTGAGACGAAAGCCGTCAAGGACGGCAACGATCTCGCCGGACTCGAAGCGGGTCTGGACGCGCTGGAGACCGTCCAGACCGGGCGGGCCCCGTTCCGCAGGACCTTCGTGGAGAAGATCTTCCCCCCGATCGTCGCCGTGGCGCTGGTGCTGGTGGTCTGGCAGGTCCTGGTCTGGGCGAAGGTCACCGACAGCTACAAGCTGCCCGCGCCGTCCGCGGTCTGGGACGAGGTCAGCGAGGCCTGGGTCCAGGGCACGCTCCTGGAGTACATCTGGACCAGCGTCTCGCGCGGCCTGCTCGGCTTCCTCATGGCCCTGGTGATCGGCACGCCGCTGGGTCTGCTGGTCGCCCGGGTGAAGTTCGTCCGCGCGGCGATCGGCCCGATCCTGTCCGGACTGCAGTCGCTGCCGTCGGTGGCGTGGGTGCCGCCGGCGGTCCTGTGGCTCGGGCTGAACGACTCGATGATGTACGCGGTGATCCTGCTCGGCGCGGTCCCGTCCATCGCCAACGGGCTTGTCTCCGGCGTCGACCAGGTACCCCCGCTCTACCTGCGGGCCGGCCGCACCCTCGGCGCCACGGGCCTGCGCGGCACCTGGCACATCGTGATCCCGGCCGCCCTGCCCGGCTACCTCGCCGGACTCAAGCAGGGCTGGGCCTTCTCCTGGCGCTCCCTGATGGCCGCCGAAATCATCGCCTCCTCACCCGACCTCGGCATCGGCCTCGGCCAACTCCTGGAGAACGGCCGCACCGCCAACAGCATGTCCATGGTCTTCCTCGCCATCCTCCTCATCCTGATCGTCGGAATCGCCATCGACCTGCTCATCTTCAGTCCGCTGGAGCGGTGGGTGCTGCGCAGCCGCGGTCTCCTCGTGAAGAGCTGAACGCCCATGCCCCGACCGGTACTTCTCGTCATCGCCCACGGCAGCCGCGACCCGCGCCATGCCGCGACCGTGCACGCCCTGGTGCGACGCGTACGGGCCCTGCGCCCGGGCGTGCGCGTGGAGACCGGCTTCCTGGACTTCAACATCCCTTCGGTCTCGGGGGTGTTGGAGTCACTGGCGGCGGAGGGCGTACGAGACGTAGTGGCGCTTCCTCTCCTCCTGACCCGCGCCTTCCACGCGAAGTCGGACATCCCGGCGGTGCTGAGCGAGGCTCCGGCCAGGCTGAGGATCCGGCAGGCCGAGGTGCTCGGCCCGTCGCCACTGTTGACCGCCGCGCTCGAACGGCGGTTGTACGAGGCGGGGTTGTCCCCCGCCGACAAGTCCTCGACCGGGGTCGTACTGGCCTCGGCGGGGTCCACGGACCCGGAGGCGATCGCAGTGATCGCAGAAATCGCGCGGGAGTGGCGGCGGACCGGTTGGTGCGCCGTGCGACCTGCGTTCGCCTCCGCGTCGTTGCCGCGCACGGAGGACGCGGTACGGGAGCTGCGCGCCCTCGGCTGCGAACGCGTGGCCGTCGCCCCGTACGTCCTGGCCCCCGGCTTCCTCCCGGACCGAATCGCCCGCGGCGCAGCCGAGGCGGACATCCTGTCCGACGTCCTGGGCGCGTCCCCGGAGGTGGCCCAAGTCCTGCTGCAGCGCTACGACGCGGCCCGAACCCCGGCTTTGACTGCGATCGGCGCCTGACTCGGGCTACCGCTCGTCGCGGAAGTTCCTGTACTCGTCGTTCATCAGGTCCCAGAAAGACCGGTAGCGGACCGCGCCGGGCAGCCAGTGGGCGAGATACCAGGCCTCCCACTCACCATCCGGGGTGACCACGCCCGGGTTGAGCAGGTAGACGTCCGTGGCGTCCGGCGTATGACTGATCTTCAACGTGTGCGGCAGGTACTCGGGCCGGATCGAGACCGGGTCCTGGGCTTCGCCGTAGACGAAGTATTGGTCGTCATCAACCCGGAAGTCGGCATCACCGTGTCCGCCGGTCCAGTCGGTGACTAGGTCGGAATCGAGGTCCCGGGTCCATCCCACTTCTTGGGCCGCCAGGATCCTGTCTATGCCGTGGGTGGTGTTGAGCCAACCGTTGCTCGTCAGCAGGAACTGGCGGTAGCTCATCGGCAGCGTGGCGCCAAGGCGGTCCTCCAGGGCGCCGACTTCCTCGCAGGTGGCCCCGGCGGCACCCAGCCAACGGGCCCTGCGTGCCTCGTCGGGGAACGGTTCAGAGCGTTCCTGCTCTTGCAGCACCGGATCGAGCCACTCGTCGCTCCAGCGCTGCAGCAGATCCCGCCACCCAAAGGACAGCCCATCGTCCTGGTTCTGTATCTCGCCCACCGCGGGAGACTAGCGGCCGACACTGACACACCGTCGCCAACCTCCACCCACCCACTCCCCTCAGCCCCGCTCACCAACGCAGCCCGTCCGGCGTTTGAGGACGAGGCTGCCAGGCCGATTTCCCCACCCGCCCACTCCCCTCAGCCCCGCCCACCCACCCAGCCCGTGCGGCGTTTGGGGATGAGCGCGTTCAGCGCGATACGGGGGTTCGGGGGCGGAGCCCCTGAGGCAGGGATGGGAATGGGTAGGGGCGGCGGGGGCGAGAAGAAGTTCGTTCAGGAGGCCGCCCGGGACAAGCGGGGGTCCCGGCCGCTCAAAGCGACGGCCTGGGTGAAGATGGGGGCGTCGGACGGCACCGGGACCGCGGGGGCGAAGCCGTCGTACTGGCGGTAGAGGCCGCCGTGGGTGACGACGACGTCCAGGATGATGCGGGCCGCCGCGTCGGAGATGCGGTACTCCTGGCCGGTCGCCGCGGCGACATCCCACCCGTGCACCGCCATCTCCTTCACGATCACCGAGGCCAGCTCGGGAGCCGCCATGGATCCCGCGCCGAAATCCACCTCCCCCTCCCACACCACCGGATCCGCCCACACGGCAACCGCCCGGTCCAGCTGGGCGGCGTACGCCGACGCCCACCCGGGCTCGGCGGCGAAGTCCCGCTCGGTCAGCGACTCGGGCAGCGGCTTGCGCAGCGCCCGGTGCTCCAGGCCGTGAGAGGTGTAGAGCACCCAGTGGTTGACCAGAGCCCGCACGTCCCAGCCCGGACAGTGGGTGGTCCCGGCGAGCTGCTCCGCGGTGACCCCGCGCGCGACCCGTGCGGCCTCGGCGGCGCATTCGACCATGGACGGGTACAGGCTCTCCATCGTGTAGGGCGCTTTCACGCTCTCCTGATCCGAGCTCTTGCCCGCCTTCGTGTTCGCGTCCTTGTTCATGCGTCCCACGCTAGGGACGCGGCCCCGCACCCTCTTGAACAAACGCGACAGCGTCCCCGGCCAGCCGTACGAGCTCGTCCACCGGCATCGAACCGGCCTCCCGCCGCTCACGGGCGAAGTCGTTGGCGAGCCTTTGCAGCAGATCGTTGAGCGGTGTCGGTACGCCGTGCAGCCGGCCCAGCAGGGCGATCTCGCCGTTGAGATAGTCCGCCTCGATCGTCCCCGTGCCACGGTTCAGCGACTGCCAGGAGGACCCGGCACCCCGCTCGGACCCGTCGAAGGGCTCGAAGCGGATCTTGTCGGCGCGGGCCTCCTTCTGTTCCTCCTCGGAGGCGTACGGGATGCCCGCCGCGGCGAGAACGGCCTCGCCCTCGGCCCGTACCCGGCCGTAGAGCGCGATGCCCTCCTCACTGGTGAGCACCCCGCTGACCGCCTCGATCGAGTTGGCGAGGTTGCCGAGGAGCTTGGCGTACTGCCAGCGCGCAACATCGGCCACGACCGGCGCCTCGAAGCGGGACGCGGACAGGTCGGCGGCGATGGTACGCACCGTCTCGTCCGTGCCGTGCGGATAACGTCCGAGGTGCAGGATCCCGGTGAGCGGCGTGCCCGCGGCGGACACCACTCCCGGCTCGACGAATGTCGCGGGCAGCCACACGCACACCCCGTACACCCGCCGGAATCGGCGCAGCGCGAGCCGCTGGCTCTCCACGCCGTTCTGCGCGCAGACCAGCGGCAGCCGCTCGGCCGCCGTACCCCCGCCCGCGACGGGCACGGGCCCCCACGCCTCCAGCGCCGCCTCGCTGTCCTGCGTCTTGACGGCGAGTACGAGCACGTCGTCGGCGCCCAGTTCGCCGAGCGCGTGCGGCCCGTCCACGACGGGCGGCCGATGGGTGTGCGGCCCGTCGGGCGTCACCAGGCGCAGCCCCCGCTCGCGCAGCGCCTCGTACTGCGCGCCCCGCGCGACCAGCACCACGTCGTGTCCCGACTCGGCGAGGCGACCGCCGATGGCCCCGCCCACAGCCCCTGCTCCGATGATGATGTAGCGCATACGTCCGAGCCTGCCACAAGCGTGTGTACGCTCCATCAATGATTCCGGAAATCTTCGCGCTCGCCGGACAGCTGCCCGTACGCCGCCTCGGTTACGGCACCGCCCAGTTGGCCGGTCCCGGCTACTGGGGGCCGCGCGGTGAGGCCCGGGACGCGGTGGCCGTTCTGCGGCGGGCTGTCGAGCGCGGGGTCACGCTGATCGACACGGCGGACAACTACGGCCCGTCGGTCGCCGAGGAGCTCGTCGCCGAGGCCCTGTACCCGTATCCGGCCGGCCTGGTGATCGCCACGAAGGGCGGTGTCGTACGCACCGGTCCGGACGCCTGGCACATCGAGGGCGGCCCGAGCGGCTGCGGGCGATGTGCGAGGCGAGTCTGCGGCGGCTGCGTCTCGACACGATCGACCTGTACCAGCTGCACCGGCTGGACCCGGACGTGCCGATGGCCGAACAGCTGGGCGCGCTCGACGAGTTGCGCCGGGAGGGCAAGATCCGGCACATCGGGCTCGACTCCGTGACCTCCGAACAGCTCGAAGCCGCAAGGGAGTTGACGGACATCGCGTCCGTGCAGAACCGGTACAACCTCACCGACCGCGCCTCGGAGCCGTTGCTGAAGTTGTGCGAGGCGCACGGCATCGCGTTCCTGCCCTGGTTCCCGCTGGGCAACGGCTCGTTGACCACGGACCGGGCGGGCACGGACCTCGCCGCGGCTCACGGCGTGTCCGCGGACATAGCCGCCGCGCACGGAGTGTCGCCCGGGCAGATCGCCCTGGCCTGGCTGCTGCACCGCTCCCCCGTGCTCTGCCCGACCCCCGGCACGAGCTCCCTCGCGCATCTGGAGGAGAACCTCGGCGCGGTCGCCGTACGGCTCGGCGCGGAGGACATGTCCCGCCTCGACGCCCTCAGTTGACCTCGCCCTACCTCGCCCCACCGTGCTTGACCTTGCCCCTGGGGCAGACTCCACGCTCCGCGGCATGGACTCCAACGACTTCCACCTCAAGCAGAGCCCGTACAGCGACCCCGGAGCCGTACCGGCCGAACTGCCCGCCGACCCGCGTGAACTCGCCGCCCTCGTACGGAACTTGCTCATCCACCGGGAGGAGGGCGGCCACTTCGGGTACGCGATGCCCGAGGAGCGCCGTCGCGAGGACGCCGAGGCCCGGTACGTGAGCGAGATCCTGCGGATCCTGCGCGAGCGCTCACGGGCTCCGCTCACCGAACACCGGGAGCTGGGCGAGCGGTTCGCCGGTACGTGCCGGGACTTCGCGCTGCTGATGTGCGCGTTCCTGAGGGCGACGGGCACCCCCGCACGCGCCCGGTGCGGCTTCGCCACGTACTTCGAGGACGGCTCCTCCCCCGTGACCCACGGGGACCACTGGGTCACCGAATACCGTCTGCCGGACGGCAGTTGGCGGCTCGCGGACGCCCAGGTGGCGGACGGGGCGTACGACGTGCCCTTCGATCCGCTGGACGTCCCGCGGGACCAGTTCCTCGTCGCCGGAGCCGCCTGGCAGGCGTGCCGGGCGGGCGACGCGGACCCGGACGCCTTCGGGATCCCCCTCCCCACGGGCACCCTGCAAGGTCTGTGGTTCGTACGCTGCAACGTCGTACGGGATCTCGCGGCGCTCGGCGGTGTCGAGGTGCTGCCGTGGGACGCGTGGGGGCTGGCGGCGAAGGACGAGCCGGAGGTGACCGCGGACGATCTCGCGCTGCTCGACGCGGTGGCCGCGGCGACGGCCACGGAGGCCGTGTCACCCGAGGAGATCCGGCGGCTGTACGCGGACCCCCGCCTCACCGTCCCGGCGGAGATCACCTCGCACACGACCTACCTCGGCGTCCGCCAGGTCAGGCTTCCCGAGAGCCTTCGGGGCTGAACGGCGTTCCCTGGTGGAAGTACAGCAGCCATTCCTCCCCCGTCCGCCGCCACAGCGAACTGCGGTGCGCGTGACGGCCGTTGTGCTCCGTGTCGAAGGTGAGGTGGACCAGGTCGGGGGCGAGCTCGACGCCCTTCACCCGGGAGGTGATGCCCGGGCCGATTCCCGGCTCCTTCGACGTGGCCAGCGAGCCGATGATCGAGGCCCGGTCCCAGTGCCGCCCGGAGACACCGAACTCGTGGAAGTCGGGGTGCAGCAGCGCCCCGAGGAGTTCGGGCGAGCGGCGGATTTCCGGGTCGAGGAGGCGCAGTTCGCCCTCGATGGCCGCCTCGACGGCGGGGCCGTGGTCAGCCACTGGTCAGCTCCACGAGTTTGGTGACGGTGTTCCAGTTCCGGCTGGTGGCGATGACGCCCTTCGTCATCCGGGGCTTCGACAGGTTCTCCCCCAGTTTGGAACGGCCGAGGCCGTCGGGGGCGTACAGGTAGAGGACCCGGTCGCCGAGACGGAACTCCTCGGGCAGGAAGGCCTGTTGGTCGATGGACGCGAAGCGCTCGGCGTCGACCGGCTCGGAGAAGTAGGTGGCGTGCAGTTGCTTGGCCTCCAGGTCGGCGGCCGGGAACGGACAGTCGTCGAGGACGGCCCGCAGATAGGCGTGGTCGCGCACCAGGACGTCGACCGTGAAGCCGAAGTGCTTCTCCAGCGCCCCCGACAGCTCCACGGCGAGCGCGTCCTCGTCGCCGTGGTCGCTGGAGAAGACGGCGTTCCCGCTCTGGAGGTACGTACGGACACCGTCGTACCCGAGGCCCTCCATGAGGGTGCGCAGCTCGGCCATCGGCACCTTCCTGCTGCCGCCCACGTTGATCCCGCGCAGCAGTGCCGCGTACGTCGTCATGCCCTGAGTCATCCGCACACCATAAAGCGGCCGTCGTGCCCCGTGGGGGTGGGCACGACGGCCGCGGCTTCCGGGCCGCCGGACACTGAAAGTTACCGGTCGGTTGGCTCAAAACCCTGGCCGATGGGCGCGCTCAGTTCAACCCCCGCACACAGCTGTGACTTGTTCAACAAACTTTCGTAACACCAAAGAGGATCTTCCCCGGCAGATCGGACCCGGCGGAGGGACGGGCCAGGGACAGGACGGACACAGGCCGAGGAACGACCGGGCACAGACCGGACACCCTGATCACGACCCCCGACATGCCGCTTTACATGTAAGGGGCTTTCATCCTCCTCAGTGCTGAGGTCACGGGGTCCGAGGGGAGGACTCGGGCCCCCCGCACCTCACCGGGCAGCACGACGAGAGATCCTTATCCGCGCCATACCTTCGAATCAGAAGGTGCCGGCAGGGGGCCGGCACCGGAGACGAGGGGGCAAGCCCGTCATGGGTAACAGAGACACGCGGGTACGGGGCATAGCGGCCCGGGCCGGCGGCTGGAGTGCCCGGCACCGCTGGGCGGCCGTCGGAATCTGGGTGCTGTTCGTCGTTCTGGCGATGGGGCTCGGCTCTGCGGCGGGCACGGTCGAACTCAAGGACAGCGACCAGCTCAGCGGCGAGACCGGCCGGGCCGCGGCCATCGCGGAGGAAGCGGGGATCGACGAGCCGGCCGGGGAGACCGTGCTCGTCCAGGGCAGGGACGCGGGCGTCAAGGCGACGAGCACCGAGTTTCGCGCCGCCGTCGACGCCGTGATGAAGGCGGTCGAGGGCACCGGCAAGGTGACCAACGTGACGTCGCCGTACGACACGGACACGATCTCCAAGGACGGCCGCAGCGCCCTCGTGCAGTTCGACATGCGCGGCGAGGCGGAGACGGCGGGCGAACGGGTGGAGCCCGTGCTGAAGGCCGTCGAGGGGGTGCAGAAGGATCATGGGTCGGTGCTGATCGAGGAGATCGGCGGCGCCAGCATGAACAAGACGTTCGACGACGCGTTCGGCAACGACTTCAAGCAGGCCGAGTACTCCGCCGTCCCCGTGGCCCTCGGCATCCTGCTGGTCGCGTTCGGCGCGCTGGTGGCGGCCCTGGTGCCGGTCCTGCTCGCGATCACCGCGATCGTGGCCACGATGGGCCTGATGATGCTCGTCAGCCACATCCAGCCGATGGACGACACATCGAGCTCCGTGATGCTGCTCGTGGGCCTCGCGGTCGGCGTCGACTACTGCCTGTTCTATCTGCGGCGTGAGCGCGAGGAGCGCGCGGCGGGCCGGGATCCCGAGACCGCGCTGCGGATCGCCGCGGCGACCAGCGGTCGCGCCATCATCGTCTCCGGTGTCACGGTGTGCGTGGCGATGGCGGGCATGCTGTTCACCGGAATCGCCACCTTCAAGGCGATGGGTCTGGCCTCTCTGATGGTCGTGGCGGTCGCCATGGTCGGCTCGGTGACGGTGCTGCCCGCGGTCCTCTCGCTGCTCGGTACGCGGGTCGAGAAGGGGCGCATCCCGTTCCTGCACCCGGACAAGCGCCGCAAGAGCAACGGCGGTTCCAACAACGGCACTTCGGGCAACGGCCGTTCGGGCGACAACGGAAGCCGGTTCTGGACGAGCGTCCTGCGGGTGGTGCTGTCCAAGCCGGCGATCTCACTGGTCGTCGCGGCCGGTGCGCTGCTGGCCATCGCGGCCCCTGCACTCGGCATGAAGACCCAGAACCTCACGCTGGACCAGGAGTTCGGCGACTCGCTGCCGATCGTGGCGACGTACGAGCGGGTGAACGAGGCCTTCCCGGGTGGTTCCGACCCGGCCGAGGTGGTCGTCAAGGCCGCCGACATCAACTCCGCCGAGGTGAAGTCCGCGATCGCCGACTTCCGTGAGCAGGCGGTCAGTTCGGGTGCCTCGCGCGGTCCGGTCGAGGTCACGGTGCACGATTCGCAGAACGTCGCCTTCGTGTACGTACCGCTGGTGGGCGGTTCGAACCTCGACAAGGCCGAGAAGAGCCTGGAGATCATCCGCGACGAGGTCCGTCCGGCGACGTTCGGCAAGGTCGACGGGGTCGAGGCGCCGGTGACCGGTCAGGTGGCGGGTTCGAAGGACTTCAACGACCAGCTCGTCAGCGCGGTGGCGCCGGTGTTCGCGTTCGTCGTGGTCTTCGCCTTCCTGCTGATGCTCCTGTCGTTCCGCTCGCTGACGATCGCGATCACCTCGATCGTCCTCAACCTCCTCTCGGTGGGGGCGGCCTACGGCATCCTGGTCGCCGTCTTCCAGCACGGCTGGGGCGCGTCCCTGGTGGGCGCGGAGGGTGTGGGCGCCATCATCACCTGGCTGCCGCTGTTCCTCTTCGTGATCCTCTTCGGGCTCTCGATGGACTACCACGTGTTCGTCGTCTCGCGTATCCGTGAAGCGCGGATGCGGGGGCTGACGACCCGGGACGCCATCCAGCACGGGGTGGTCACCACGGCCGGTGTCATCACCAGCGCCGCCGTCATCATGGTCGCCGTCTTCGCGATCTTCGGCACCCTGTCCATGCAGTCCATGAAGCAGATGGGCGTCGGCCTCGCGGCAGCGGTCCTCATCGACGCGACGATCATCCGCGGTGTACTGCTCCCGGCGGTCATGGCCCTCCTCGGCGAGCGCAACTGGTACTTCCCGAAGTGGCTGAACCGCCTGCCGGACCTCAGCCACGACGAGTCCCCCGAGGCCGCGGCCTCGCCGCCGCCTCCGGCGGTCGAAGGGGAGAGGGTCGGGGTCTGACGACCTGAACCACCGCACAGCAACGGCGTGGCCGGGGCACTCGCCCCGGCCACGCCGTCGTGTGCGGCCCGCCGGATCAGGCCGCCGTGGCCACCTCGTCCCGGTCGAAGGAGTCGATGGTGCGGGTGAAGTCGCGGGTGGAGAGCAACAGCTTGTAGATGATGGCGAGTTCGAAGACGAGAAGCAGGGCGCCGGAGACCAGGGTCGCCTCGATGACCGCGTCGAGGAGCGGGCCGACGATGAAGACGCCCATCTGGAATTCGATGCCGCTCACCAGGTGCGTACGAATCCGGTGGCGCAGGAGGTAGGACCGCATCCGGAGATAGACCGGGAATCGGTGGCGGAACTCCTGCTGGAGGTCGATGACCTGGCCCTGGGGCTTCTGGGAAACGTCGGTGGCTTCTTCGGAACCCGGTTCGGAACCCGGCTCGGAGCCTGCTTCGGAACCCGCTGCGGACACGTTCGACGTCTTGCGGATGTCGTGTTCGATGTCCGCCGAGGGATTGTTGCGCAACAGGTCTTCCATGAAGGCGACTTCGGCGGAGTTCTCCGCGCGGCGGGCCTCCCGTACCCGCGCCTTGATCTGCTTGCGCATGTTGTAGCGGATCTTGAAGATCTCCAGGGAGTTGATGTACCGCAGCGTGTCGAGGCCGACGACCGCGAGCGCCAGCCAGATGTAGACCGTGTCACCGGTGCGGTCGTACTGCCCGGCCATCAGCGCGACCCCGCACAGCGCCACCCGGATCCGGTCGAAGACGAAGTCCAGCCAGGCCCCGAAGACGGAGCCCTGGCCGGTCAGCCGGGCCACCTTCCCGTCCATGCAGTCGAGGATGAAACTCAGGTGGTAGACGAGGGCGCCGGCGATCAGCCACCGCCAGTCGCCGAAGGCGAAGCAGGCCGCCGAGACCAGGCCGAGCAAGAACGCCCCCCAGGTGATCTGGTTCGGCGTGATCCTCGTGCGCATCGCGGTGAGCCTCACCAGCGGTGTGGCCACCGGGTCGACGAGCAGCACGGTCCACCACGCGTCACGCTTCTTCTCGGTGATGCGACGCACCTCGGCGAGGGGCGGTATGTCTCGGCGCATAGATCAACTTCCCAGCGTTCGTAGTGAGTTCACCTCACGCTAAGAAGGTGTTCAGACAAGGAACAAGAAGTGCCCTGTGCAACCTTTGACAGGGGGTAGCCGTCCAACTCCATAACCCGGTCGATGCCCCGATCCGGCGGATGCGGCGTTATCCGAGCGTTACCGAATGACCGTCCCGTTATCCAATGGGCGCCATGGCTTCACCGTTGGCGTACAACCGTGACCCGTGGGAATTCCGATTTCGCGCACGGTCACGGCGGTTCGCGGACGGTCACCCGATTTCGCTGACGGTGACGTGATCACGCCCCTTCCAATCTCGGTAAAGATTCGGTCATGCGCCCGTCGCGCTCTTGGGGATTTCCGCCTCGATCAGATCGGCCGCGCGTGCGGTGCCGCCCTCCGTCGCCATTCCCGCCTGGATCTCCTTGAGCCGCCGTGCGACGTCCGGGTCTCCGGTGAGCGTGAGTACGGCCTCGCGCAGGGTCTCGGCCGTCGCCTCCTCCATCGGCAGGTGCCGGGCGACGCCGAGCGCCTGAAGCATGTCCGCGTTGCCGAACTGGTCGACGGCCTGGGGCACGCACACCATCGGCGTGGCGGTGGCCAGCCCTTCCTGGCTGCCGCCGGCGCCCGCGTGCGTGACGAAGGCGTCGGCCTGCTTGAGGATCGCCAACTGCGGTACCCAGTCCCGCACTTCGACGTTCCCCGGGACCTCGCCGAGCTCCGCGGCCTCGACGTGCTTGCCGACCTGCAGCACCATGTGCCAGCCCGGCAGATCACCGAACGCCTTCACGCACTCGCGGTAGAAGGCTGGCTGCTTGGTGAAGGAGGAACCCAGGGACACGAGGAGGACGCGCTCGGCGCCGTCGGGCCGCCGCCACTCCCCCTGGGCGGAACGGTCGCCCTGGCAGGCGCCGACGAAGGTGTACACCGACTCGTCGACCCGGTCGGCGTTCGGCTGGAGGGCCTTCGGGATCAGGACGATGGAGCGGGCAGGGTGGCCGCCGAACGAGTCGGGGTCCTGGGCGACCCCGTTCTCGTCCAGCCACGCCTGGAAGCGCGCGTAGTACGCCCTGCCCCGCTCGGTCTTCTTCGGCTCGGCCCACATGGGCTCGGCGACCTCCTCCTCGTACCCCTCCCAGGCGACGAGGTTCGGCGAGAGCGAGACGGCCGGGACGCCCCAGCGGTGCGCGAGGACACGGGCCGGGTACGAGGAGATGTCGTGCAGTACGAGGTCCGGCTCGTCGCCCTCGTACGCCTCGATGAGCTGCGGAAGCGCCTGGATCGCGTCGGCCAGGAAGGGCTCCACGTTGTCCAGGAGCGTGGTTCCCCATGCCGAGGGGTCGTCGTCGGGGGACGGCAGGGTCGAGTTCCAGAGCTTCGGCTCGGCGCCCGTCTCCGCGACCTTCTCGGCGAAGGCGGGCGGAATCGCGTACGTGACCCGGTGCCCGCGGGCGACGAGCTCCCGGATCACCTCGAGGCTCGGGTTCACGTGCCCGTGGGCGGCGATGGAGAACATGGCGATGTGCGCGGGGTGTGGGGTGGGCATGCGCCGACCATAAACAAGACGAGACGTCTCGTACAACTCAATTGCGGCCTCCTCTCGTACGCGGCTCATCGCGCCCCCAGCACGTCGTGGAGCCCCAGCCACTGCTCGGGCGGCACCTCCCCGACGAGCGCACGAGGGTCGAGACACGCGGCCCGGAACGCGGCATCCACCCGGCGCCTCGGGTGGGCCCTGCGCAGCGAGGCATGCAGCGAACCACCGACCCCCGAGAAGCCCAGCTCGACCAGGTGCCGCCAGTCCTCGTAGGCGGTCGGGTCGAGCAGCGGGGTACGGCGTCGCTCGATGCGTACGATTCCTGCGTCGACCCGGGGCACCGGCCGGAACCTGGTCCGGGTGACCCGCCCGAGGAACCGCCACTCGTGGCGCGGCCAGGTGCGGATGGTGAGCAGGGTCCAACTCCCGTAGTCCCCGGTGCGTTTGCGGGCGTACTCGAGCTGGGTCAGGAGCGTGGCATCCATCAGACCGGGAGCGCGCAGACACCAGTCGACGACGTCCGCGGTACGCGAGAAGGGCACGTTCCCGGCGACGGAGAAGGGGCCGCCCGGTGGCCGTGCGGCGAGGAAGTCACCGCCGATCACCCGCACTTGAGGCGTCCCGGAGAAACGGGCGCGCAGGGCGGGCACGAGCCGTGGGTCGATCTCGTAGGCGAGCAACTCCCGGCAGCGGGGCGCGAGCACCTCGGTCAGCGCGCCTTTGCCCGCGCCCACTTCGAGCAGCAGGGGCTGACGGTGCGGCCTCGGTACGGCGATCCGGGCGAAGCGGTCTGCGGTGGCGCGGTCGGTGAGGAAGTTCTGCGAGAGCGCGCGCGAAACGTGGGTGGGGCGGGCCATGGCCTGCGGTCCTTGTCTTCCGTAAAGGCGAAAACGGGCAGACGAAGGCCCCGACCGGAAGGCAAGAAAAGGACGCGCGCAGACGGGCACGCGTCAGCCGCGCACCTGCTTCAAGGCGTACGTAAGAGGGGGCACCCCTGCGGCAAAAGCCGTCAGCGAGCGCAGCTCCCCGGTCCGGTCAGGGCACCGGGGGCACGACGCATCCGAATGGCGTACGCACAACCCCGGCCAAGACCGGAAGAAAAAATCGCATTGATACCCACACCCGGCACGCTAGACGCCCGCTCCGGCCGAGGCCAACCAATTTTCACCCCGGTGCCCCACTCAGGGGCGCGAGGAACCGCGCACCTCCCAGAGACACCCCGCACTTCTATCCAAGGGCCAGGTGACCCGCCGTCTTTAGGGGCGCGGGGAACTGCGCAACCAGCCACACCCACCCACCCGCACCCACCAAGCCCCCCTGACCCCCAAGCCCAGCCGCAGCGAACCGTCACCGCTGATACCGCGCAAGCACAAGATTCCCGTCCCCCACCAACCGCTCACGCAACTCCCCAAGCCCAATGGCCCCGCTGTAGTACTCCTGAAACGCAGGCGTAGCCACCTTGTCCTTCCACTCCGGATACCCCCGCACGGACTGCGCCGGCGCCGACCGCAGATACCGCGCAAGCCCCGCCCCGATCGCCCACCCGTCCTTCTCGACACGCAGCGCCGGATCCCGGAGCGCCCCCGTACCGGTCGGCAACATCCAGTCGCCGAGCGCAAGCCGCACCATGTTCCGCGGCTGGAGCAGGAAGTCGATGAACGCGGCGGCCTCCTCCTTGTGCGGACTGTCCTCCGCGACGGACAGAGTCTGAGGGCTCACCCCCTGAGTGAGCCCATCCGCACCGGCAGGCGCGGGCAGCACCTGCCATTCGAAGCCCTTCGGCGCCTGCTGCACGATCTGCTGCCGGTAGGAGAACCCGAGCGGAACCATCGCGTACTTGCCGCCGAAGAAGCCGGGCAGCGTGTCGGACCCACCGCTGCCGAGCGTAGAACTCGACGCGCTGCCATCGGTGTTGACCTGGTCGTGAATGGTCCGGGGCACCACCTCGTCACCCGCCCCGAACCGGATCCGCACCTTGCCGTCCGAGCCCCGGTGGAACAGCTGCCCGCCGGTCGAGAGCGACAGGTTGAGCGTGGCGGACACAGGCTCTTTCAACGGCCAGGCCACACCGTACTTCCCCTCCTCACCCCCGAGTTCATCGGTGATCGCCCGGAACTCGTCCCAGCTCCACGGCTTTTCAGGCGTGGGAATCCGTACCCCCGACTCCCGAAGCCACTTGGCGTTGGCGATCAGAACCCGCGGCTCCTGGAGGAACGGCACGCCATAGACCCCGTCGCCGAAAGTCACGGTCTCCCAACTCCGCTGCGGGATGTCGGACTTGAGCCGCTCGGGCAGCAGGTCACGCAGATCCGCGAGATAACCGCCGTACGCGAAGTCCGCGAGGTCGTCCGAGGCGTCATGGATGATGTCCGGCGCCTCACCGCCCTCGAAGGAGGTGAGCAGCTGGTCGTGGACGCTGTCCCAACTCCCCTGTACGTACTCGACCTTGACGTCGGGATGGGTGGCGTTCCACTCCTTCACCAGTTCCTTGTTGACGTCGACGGACTCCTCCTGCCAGGCGAGGGACTGGAAGCGGAGGGTGATCCTGCCGTCCTCCGAACCGCCGTCATCGCCGGTGCAGGCCGCACTGCCCATGAGCAGCAGCATCACCACCATCGCGACGAGCCGTTTCGTCCGCTTCATCCCCATCAGCTCTTCACCGCCCCGGCGAGCATCCCGCCCGTGATCCGTTTCTGGATGACCGCGAAGACGACCAGCGAGGGCAGGGTCGCCAGGAACGCGGCGGCCGCGAGGGGCCCGAGGTCCGCCACGCCCTCCGCGCCGATGAAGTGCGTGAGGACGACCGGAAGGGTCTGTTTCTCCGGGGTCTTGAGGAGCACCAGCGCGAAGAAGAACTCGTTCCACGCGCTGATGAACGCGAACAGCGCCGTGGCGACGATCCCCGGCGCGAGCAGCGGCGCGGTGATCGAGACCAGCGTCCGCAGCCTGCCGGCCCCGTCCACGGCCGCGGCCTCCTCCAGCTCGGTCGGCACGGCCCGTACGTACCCGACGAGCATCCACAGTGCGAACGGCAGCGCCCACACGACGTACACCATGATCAGGCCCGGTACGGAGTTGATCAGCCGAAGGTTCTTCAGGACCAGGAACAGCGGGATGATCACCAGCACGAACGGGAACGCCTGGCTGACCACGACCCAGCCGGTCGCGGCCCTCGCGAGCCGTGTGCGGTGCCGGGCCATGACGTACGCCATCGGGGTCGCGATCAGTACGGAGATCACCGCCGCGCCGACCGCCGCGGTCAGGGAGTTCGACGCGGCTTCCAGCAGCGGCTGTTCGTCGAAGGCCTGCCGGAAGTTGGCGAGGGTCGGATCCTTGGGGATCCAGGTCGGATGCAGACTGCCCAGTTCGCGCGGCGGTTTGAAGGCGGTGGAGATCAGCCAGAGGAACGGGAAGGCGAGAAAGACGAGATAGGCGAGGAGCGCGAGGTACTGGCCCGCGCGCGCCGATTTCCGAGTCCTCACGTGTCCTCGCCTCCCCTCAGCCGGCCGACCAGATGGAGGGCGAGGATCACCGAGATCACCGCGACCATCACACACCCCATCGCCGCCGCGTACCCGAACTGCCCGTAGCGGAAGGCCTCTTCGTACGCGAACAGCATCGGCAGCCGGGTGCGCCCGCCGGGTCCGCCGTTGGTGAGGACGTACACCAGGGCGAAGGAATTGAAGTTCCAGATGAAGTTGAGCGCGGTGATGGCGAGGGCGACCGGTTTGAGGGCGGGCCAGGTCACCGTGCGGAAGCGGCGCCAGGCGCCCGCGCCGTCCATCGCGGCGGCTTCGTGCAGTTCGCGCGGTGTGTTCTGCAGTCCGGCGAGCAGGGCGACCGTCGTCTGGGGCATGCCCGCCCAGACGCCGACCACGATCACCGCGGGCAGGGCGGTGGCCAGCCCGCTCAGCCAGTCGCGGCCGTCGCCCAGGCCCAGGTCGCGGATCGTCTCGTTGAGGATGCCCGCGTCCGGGTTGTAGACGAGCCGCCACATGATGCCGACGACCACCTCGGGCATCGCCCACGGGATGATCGCGAGGGACCGTGCCAGCCAGCGGAAGCGGAGGTTCTCGTTGAGCAGCAGGGCGAGGCCGAGGGCGAGGAGGAACTGCGGGACCGTGACCCCCACCGCCCACAACAGGCCGATCCGGAACGAGTCCCAGAACAGGGTGTCGTGCAGCAGGTCCTGGAAGTTGAGGGTGCCGATCCACTGTGTGGGCTCGGTGCGGCCCGACTGGGAGTCGGTGAACGCCAGCGCGATGCCGTAGAGGAGCGGTCCGACGCTGAGCACCAGGATCGGGATCAGCGCGGGCAGCACCAGGAACCACGCGCCGTGGTCGACGAGACGGTCCCGCGCGCCGCCGCCTCCGCCTCTGCCTCCGCCCGGCGCAGCCCTCGCCGACCGTTTCACTGACCGCTTCCTCACGGTCGCCGATGTCACGGAATCAGCTCCTCTGGGCGGCTCGTGCGGGTCTGGCCGTCCCGGCGGCCCCCGTCATCGTGCTGACGTACTGACACGCCGTCAAGACAGCGCACACACCCTCCCGAGGGCTCTCACCAGTGTGAATGCGACACTGGGCGGCGTATGGCGTGATCTCGACCGCCGACGCGACGAGACCCACGGGAAACACGGACTCCACGGGAGGCGAGTGATGGACGAGGCTCAGGCGCGGGACGTGCTCGCCGAGGCGGGGTTCGAGCGGGGCGCGGAGCTGCTCGCGCTGGGCGAGAACGCCGTGTTCGCCGCCGGTGACCTGGTGGTCAAGGTGGGCCGCGACGCCGAGCTGCTCGACCGGGCGCGGCGGGAACTGGCCATCGCCGTCTGGCTCGCCGAGGCGGGCGTCCCCGCGGTGCGGGCCGCCGAGTCCGAGGCGCGGTCCGTGACCGGTCACCCGGTGACCGTGTGGCACCGGCTGCCCGCTCCCGTACGTCCCGCCGAACCCGGCGATCTCGCCGGGCTGCTGCGCATGGTGCACGCGCTGCCCTCCCCCGCCTTCCCGCTGCCGCGCCGCGAGCTGCTGGGCGGCGTCGAGCGGTGGCTGCGGCTCGCGGGCGACGCGATCGACCCGACGGACGCCGCGTTCCTGCGGGACCGGCGCGACGGCTTCGCCACGGCCGCCGCCGCGCTCTCCCCGCATCTGCCGCCGGGCCCGATCCACGGGGACGCGCTGCCCCGCAACGTCCACATCGGTCCCGACGGGCCGGTCCTGGTCGACCTGGAGACCTTCTCAACCGACCTGCGCGAACACGACCTCGTGGTCATGGCGCTGTCCCGCGACCGGTACGGGCTGCCCGCCGAGGCGTACGACGCGTTCACCCGGACGTACGGCTGGGACGTACGCGAGTGGGACGGCTGCGGGGTGCTGCGTGGGGCCCGCGAGACGGCCAGCTGTGCCTGGGTCTCCCAGCACGCACCGACCAATCCGAAGGCGCTGGCGGAGTTCGAGCGCCGGGTGGCGTCACTGCGGGACGGCGACGAAACGGTTCGCTGGTATCCCTTCTGAGGCCGCTCCCGACACCGGTTGTGGCGCCCCGGAGGCGAACCGAGCCCAAAATGGGCGCGTCAGCTGCGGTCGCGGATCGTCTCGGCCGTCCGGTGCAGTTCGGCGAGTACCGTCCGTACGGCCTTGCGGGCCGTGCGTTCGGGGCGGTGGAGCGCGTCGATGTGGCGCCGGGCCTGGACGCCGCTGAGGGGTTTGAGCACCAGCGCGGAGTGCGGGCGTGTCGTCCAGCGGGGCATCAGGGCGAGGCCCCCGCCGGCGGCCACGACCTCGGCGACCACCGCGAACTCGTTGATGCGGTGGGCGAGGCGGACGCGACGGCCCGCGGCCGTGGCGATGGCGTCGATGGTCGCCACCACCGGGAAGCCGTCGTGTGCCGTGATCCAGGGCTCGTCGGCCACGTCGCGCGGGGTGAGCCGACGCTTGACGGCCAGCCGGTGGTCGGCGGGCATCGCCACGTCGAGCGGTTCGCGCAGGAGGGTGGTGGCCGTGACCGTGCGCGGCCAGCCCGGGGTGTGTTCGAGGCGGTGGGCGAGCACGAGGTCGTACTCCCTGGTCAGCGGCGGGAAGTCGTCCTGTGTGACATCCGCGTCGGCGAGGGACAGCTGTGGCCCGCCGGGCGCGGCGAGCGCCTGGAGCAGCAGCGGGAAGAACGCCGAGGCCGCGCTGTGGAAAGCCGCCACCGACACCTCGCCGTCCGGCCGGTCGACGAACTCCGCGACGGTGTGCCGGGCGCGCTCCAGCGCCGTCTCCACCTCGATCGCCGCCCCGGCCAGCGCCTGGCCGGCGTCGGTGAGTACGAGCCGCCGCCCCTGGCGCTCGGTGAGCGGGACGGGGATCGCGCGCTGCAGCAGCCGCAGTTGCTGGGAGATCGCCGAGGGCGTCACGAGCAGCGCCTCGGCGACCGCGGTGACGCTGCCGAGTTCGCCCAGCTCACGCAGGATCCTCAGCTGCCGTTCGTCCATGTCCTAGTCCCAGTCCTCGTCCCAGGGATCGCGTCGTTCCCGATGGCTTCCGATGTAGGGATGCTAAAGGATCGTTTAAGAAGTTGGCTCTGGGCTACAGGGACGTGGACGGTGCAGGGTGAGCGCGTGCCCGATGCCCGCCGTACCGATGCGGTACTCCTCCTTGTCGCCCTCGTCTGGGGTTCCAGCTATCTGTCCGCCCAGACCGCCACCGCCGTACTGCCAGTCCTGGTCGTGCTGTTCGCGCGGTACGCCCTGTCCGCGCTCGCCTGTCTCGGTCTGGTCGCCGCCGACCGGAAGTCCGGCAGGTGGACCCGCGACGAGCTCCGGATCGGCGTGCCTCTGGGGGTCACCCAGGCGGCCGTCCTGGTCGTGGAGACGTACGGCGTCGCCCACACGAGTGCCGCGAACGCGGGGCTCATCATCAGCCTGACCATCGTGATCACTCCCCTCCTGGACCGCTCGGGCCACCGCGGCGGCCTCCCGCTGTCCTTCTACGCGGCGGCCGGCGTGTGTCTGCTGGCCGTCGGCCTGCTCATGTCGGGCAACGGCTTCCACGCGCCCCGCCTCGGCGATCTGCTGATGCTCGCCGCGGCGCTGATCCGGGCGGTGCATGTGGCACTCGTGGGACGGCTCACCGTGAACCGTGCGATCCGCCCGCTGCGGCTGACCACCGTGCAGACCCTCGTCGGCTCGGCGCTGTTCCTGCTGCCCGCGTCCGGCGAACTGTCCACGCTCGCCCACATCGGCGTCGCGGGCTGGGCGCAGCTGCTCTATCTCGCCCTGTTCTGCAGCGTGTTCGCGTTCCTCGCGCAGACCTGGGCCGTCCAGCGCACCTCGGCGAGCCGCGCCAGCCTCCTCCTCGGCACCGAACCGATCTGGGCCGCCGCGGTCGGCATCGCCCTCGCAGGCGACCACTTCACCCCGGTCACCGCCCTCGGCGCGACCCTGTTGGTCACGGGAACCTACTGGGGCCAGGCGATCGAACGCGCCCACCGGGCCAAAGCCCCGTCAGGGGCGCGGGGAACTGCGCGACCAGCCACAGCGGACCCGCAGTTCAAGGACACCCTCATCCCGCAGGCTCTCCCGGCGCAGCGCCAGGACGCCGAGGAGGCCCAACGGCCGGTGTGAACGACCGGTTCAGACCCGCTCGTCCGCGTCCGCCAAGTCCCGCAGCGGCCACACCCCGTCGACCACCGCCGTCGCGTCCCCCTTGCGGCGCAGGAAGGCCTGGAAGTCGGCCGCCCATTCCGCGTACCACTCGATCTGGCGGCGGTGCAGCTCCGCCGGGCCGAGCGCCGCGACCTTGGGATGGCGGGCGGCTATCGCGCCGGCGAGGCGGGCCGCCGCCAGGGCGTCCGCCGAGGCGTCGTGGGCGGAGTCGAGCGCGATCCCGTACTCCGCGCAGACCGCTTCGAGATTCCGCTTGCCGCGGCGGTAGCGGTCCACCGAGCGGTCGATCGTGTACGGATCGATGACCGGCGCCGGATCGACCCCGCCGAGCCGGTCGCGCAGTGACGGCAGTCCATACCGCCGCAGTTCGGCGGAGAGCAGCGTCAGGTCGAAGGCCGCGTTGTACGCCACGACCGGGACGCCCGACTGCCAGTACGAGACGAGGACCGAGGCGATCGCGTCGGCCACCTGGTCGGCGGGCCTGCCGTCGGCCGTCGCCCTTTCGTTGCTGATCCCGTGCACCGCCACCGCGTCCGCCGGGATCTCGACTCCCGGGTCGGCGAGCCATTCTCGGTGCCCGACCGGCTCCGTCCCCCTGACCTCGATCACGGCCCCGGTGACGATGCGCGCCTCGCGCGGATCCGTCCCGGTCGTCTCCAGGTCGAAGCCGACCAGCAATTCCCCGTGCCAACCCATGCCGGCCCCCTTCTTCGTGGTGCGATCCCCCAATGACCTCCACGATCCCATGGGCCACTGACAATCCGACGACCGCATTCCGCTTGACGCTCATCAGGCCCCGTCACCAGGCCTGCCACCGGGCCGGCCGCGAAGCCGGACACAAGCCCGTGACGGGAACCGTCAGGACACAGGCCGCGAATCGGCCCAAGCCACCTCGAACTCCTCGCGATACGTCCCGAAAAGCCCTTCTTCGCCGACCTCGTCCGGCTTCAACACCCGCCCCCCGCCGCGCAGCACGAGCACCGGTGCCTCCATCCCGCGCGTCCGCCGCAGATACGACTGCACGACCGCTATGCCGTCCGAGCCGTCCCCGTCGACGAGGTACGCCGTGAAGCGGGGCGTCTCGTCGTAGACCTGGATCTCGAAGGCGCCGGGATCGCGCAGCCGGGCCCGGACCCGGCGCATGTGCAGGATGTTCATCTCGACGGAGCGGCTCAACTCGCCCCGCTTGATGCCCAGTTCACGCTCGCGGCGCTTGACCGCGCTGGAGGCGGGGTTCAGGAACAGCAGCCGCACCCGGCAGCCGGACTCGGCCAGTCTGACGAGCCGCCGTCCGGAGAAGTTCTGCACGAGGAGGTTGAGGCCGATGCCGATGGCGTCGAGGCGGCGCGCTCCGCCGAAGATGTCCTCGGCGGGGAACTGCCGCATCAGCCGCACCCGGTCCGAGTGCACGCCCACCACGTCCGCGTACCGGTCGCCGACCAGGTTCTCGACCGCGTCGACGGGGAGCCGGCGCGCGGACGGTACGTCGCTGCCCGCGCCGAGTATCTCCAGGAGCTTGGCGGAGGCGCGCTCGGCCTGGGCGAGGACGGCCTCGGACAGCGCCCTGTTGCGCGAGACGACGTTGCGGGTGACTTCCAGTTCGTCCAGGGCGAGTTCGACGTCCCGGCGCTCGTCGAAGTACGGCTCGAAGCACGGCCAGTGCTGCACCATCAGCTCGCGCAGCTGGGGCAACGTGAGGAAGCTCAGGACGTTGTCGTCGGCGGGGTCGAGCAAGTAGCCCTTGCGGCGGCTGACTTCGCGTACGGCGACGGCGCGCTGCACCCACTCCTGCCCGGCGGGTCCGGCGGCGGCGACCACCCAGTCGTCCTCGCCGTGGACGGGTTCGTAGATCGGGCGCAGAACAGCGGCCACGACCGCGCGCAGCCGCTGTTCGACGAGGTTCAGCCAGATGTAGGCCCGGCCGGCCCGCTGGGCGCGCGTACGCACCTCGCGCCAGGCGTCGGCGCCCCAGTCGAGCTCCGCTCCGATTTCCATCGGTCGCGCCAGGGACACCGCGCCCGGTGGGGCATCCGTGGAGCTCCCCTCGTGACCGCCGTCACCAGGGGGCAACTCCAGCCCTCCGGACCCCACCCGCGCACCGCCTTCCGCTCCCCCGAGCACTCCCCCAGCCAACGATCAAGGAAGGGTACTCCGGGAGCGGCCGACGGTGCAGCCGGATGGACAGGTCGTTTCTCAACTACCGTTGTCCGGCCTGCCGTTCTGATCGGCCAGCTCCGGCGGAGTGAGCGGATTCATAGCGGTGACGTCGCGCGGGGCGATGGAGAAGCCCTGCCAGTGGACCGGCATGGGCTGCTGGTCCTCGTCCCGGGCGACGTGGTGGAAGCCGATGTTCACCCAGGCCACGGGGTGCGTGAGGTTCTGTCCGTTGACCCACTTGTCGACGGACTTACCGGCTCCGGTACCGCAGTTGCGCAGGTTGTTGCTGGCGAACTGCTCGCACTTCTTGTACTGGGTGAAATAGACGTCGTGCTTGGTGAAACTGCGGCCCGGGTACTTGGAGGTGGCGCCCGGGACGAGTTCGTACGAGCGGGCGTGCTCGTCCTTGTTCTTGCCGGTCGTGCTGACCACGCGCCACCAGCGCATGTTCTTGGCGTCGCCCGCGAGTTCCTTGGTGATCGCCTTGCGGGTGGTCTTGTTGCGCGGTGCCTCGCCGTTGGCGGCGGGCGGGCTGACCACGGAGTCGTACTGCTCGACCTTGTTCTTGGAGTTGCCGTCGAGGCCGAAGTTGAGCCGCCAGAAGACGTTGTGGCTGTGGCTGGTCGCGTACGCCTTGGCGCCCTTGCCGATCGGCCAGCCGCGGCCGTCACCGGCGTCGTAGTCACCGGGCGAGAGGCTGCCGGTGGCGCCGACGTTCATGTTGATCGCGCCGTCGTCCGAGAAGCGCCACTCGGTGATGTACTCGTACCAGCCGACCTGGTTGACGGTGTAGACGAGCAGGTCCTTGCCCTGCTGCTGGAAGACCTTGCTCGCCGAGTCGCCCTGCATGCGGTAGGCGTGACCGCGCGAACGGGTCGTGGTGCACAGGCCCTTGACGTCCGGGTGCTCCGGGTCCCAGGAGTCCGGCACCTTGACCGTCTTGATGGTGCCGCCGGGGCACTCGCCGGGGGCCATGTTCATCAGGCCCTGGCCGAATCCGGCGCCGGTGAGGTCGTCGTACTCGACCGAGCCGTCGTCGTAGGGGACGTGGATCTGGGCGAGCTTCGCACTTGTCAGGACACGTATGGGGGCCGCTTCGCCCTTGGGCTGGTACGAGATGTTCTCCAGGACGAGCCCGGCCTCGCTCTCGTAGTGCCAGCACATCGACCACTTGGTGCCGGTGGTGAGCGTCTGCTCGATCTTGTACGCCGCACTGCAGTCGGCGGCGGCCGCGGGGGCGGCCTTGGGCTGGGCGACGGCCGGTCCCGCGGCCGTGGTGGCGCCGACGGTCAGGGCGGCCACCGAGAGGCCCACCGCCGTCCGCCTGCGGGCGCGGTTGATGCTGTTCACGCGCATGAAGAAGTGACTCCCTTGCACAAGCAGGAAAGTTGGAAAGGTGAACCGACCCCCCGGTGCTCCGAGGCCGGTGAACGCGAGAGGCTGAACGGAACGGAAGGTCAGCCGACCTTGGCGATCTTCCGGGCGCTCAGATCGACGACCAGGTCACGGCTGTCGATCCAGGGGCCGTTCTTGGCCTTCACGAAGAGCCGCAGGCAGCGGTGCTTGCCGCAGTCGGCGAGTGCCGCGGGCGTGCCGGCGTTCGCCCGGTAGACCATGCTGTTGAGCATCAGCTGGTCGGGAGAGGTCAGCTCCTTGCCTGTGGAGTCCTTGAAGTCGGCCTTCAGGCCGGCGCCGAGCCGGTCGGCGATCAGGAGCTGTGCGGCCTCGACGGTCTCGGCACGGCTGAGCGGCGGCTGGACGCCGTGCTGGGTGTCCGTCCCCTCGACCTTGCCGGTGTCGAGGTTCACGGTCTTGGTGACGAGCGAGTCGTCCTTGTAGTCGTAGAACGACACCTCGGCGCGGCGCGGCGCGTTCGGGTCGTCCAGTTCGCTCTCGTCGGGTTCCGCGAGGTCGACGGTGATCCGCTGGGGACCCTTGTCGCCCTCGACGTTCTCGCTGGAGCGGAAGAGCTGCCGGTCGAGGGCGAGCTTCTCGACCCGCTCGGTCTCGTCGTCGGTGAGCGGGTCGCGCCCCTTGCCCTTGTCGCCCTCGGCCGGGGCCTCTTCGACGACGCCGGGCTGCACGGCCCCCTGAGCCTGGTCCTGGCCCTGTCCGGCCTGCTGTGAGGTCTGGCCCGCCCCGTTGCCGCCACCGGAGTCGTCGGCGCCCGCCGAGCCCGGCAGGGTGATCCCGACCATGACGGCGGTCCCGGCGACCGCGATGGCCGCACCCGCCACCATCTTGCCCAGATGGCGGTGCACTATCGTGCGCACATTTCCCCCTACTCCCCCTGAATCTCTAGGAGTCGCTCGAGTCCCACTGGTTCGGCATACCGCGTATGCACTGGTCGCTCGGTAAGAGGGACGTAAGTCATAGGTGGTTCCATCACTTTCGGGGAGACTCGGGCGGGAGTCGCCCCCGGCGACGCCGCACAACTGGAAGAGTTGCATCCATGCAGGTCTGGCCTGGACAGGCGTACCCACTCGGTGCCACGTACGACGGCGCCGGCACCAACTTCGCGGTCTTCTCGGAGGCCGCCGACCGGATCGAGCTGTGTCTGCTGCACGACGACGGCTCGGAGACGGCGATAGAGCTGCGCGAGACCGACGCGTTCGTACGGCACGCGTACCTGCCCGGCATCATGCCGGGCCAGCGGTACGGCTTCCGTGTGCACGGTCCGTACGCGCCCGAGAGGGGTCAGCGCTGCAACTCCGCGAAGCTGCTGCTCGACCCCTACGCGAAGGCCATAAGCGGTGGCATCGAATGGGGCGAGGAGGTGTACGGCTACCACTTCGGGTCACCGGGCAAGCGCAACGACCTGGACTCGGCGCCCCACACGATGAGTTCCGTGGTGGTCAACCCGTACTTCGACTGGGGCGACGACCGGCGCCCGCGCACCGAGTACCACCACACGCTCCTGTACGAGGCCCATGTGAAGGGCCTGACGATGCGGCACCCGGGGCTGCCCGACGAGCTGCGCGGCACGTACGCGGCCCTCGCCCACCCGGCCATCATCGAACACCTGACCGAACTGGGCGTCACGGCACTGGAACTGATGCCCGTTCACCAGTTCGTGAACGACCACCGTCTGGTCGACATGGGCCTCAACAACTACTGGGGCTACAACACCATCGGCTTCTTCGCCCCGCACAACGCGTACGCCTCCTGGGGCGACCGCGGACAGCAGGTCCTGGAGTTCAAGTCGGCCGTACGGGCACTGCACGAGGCCGGTATCGAGGTCATCCTCGACGTGGTCTACAACCACACCGCCGAGGGCAACCACCTGGGGCCGACGCTGTCCTTCAAGGGCCTCGACAACGCCTCGTACTACCGCCTGACGGACGATCCCCGCTACTACATGGACACCACGGGGACGGGCAACTCGCTGCTCATGCGCTCCCCGCACGTCCTCCAGCTGATCATGGACTCGCTGCGCTACTGGGTCACCGAGATGCACGTCGACGGGTTCCGCTTCGACCTGGCGGCGACCCTGGCCCGGCAGTTCCACGAGGTGGACCGGCTGTCGTCGTTCTTCGACCTGGTGCAGCAGGACCCCGTGGTCTCCCAGGTGAAGCTGATCGCCGAGCCCTGGGACGTCGGCGAGGGCGGCTACCAGGTGGGCAACTTCCCACCCCTGTGGACCGAGTGGAACGGAAAGTACCGCGACACCGTACGGGACATGTGGCGCGGCGAGCCGCAGACGCTCGCCGAGTTCGCGTCGCGGCTGACCGGCTCCTCGGACCTCTACCAGGACGACGGGCGGCGCCCGCTGGCGTCCATCAACTTCGTCACCTGTCACGACGGCTTCACCCTGCACGACCTGGTGTCGTACAACGAGAAACGCAACGACGCGAACGGCGAGGACAACCGCGACGGCGAGAGCCACAACCGGTCGTGGAACTGCGGCGCCGAGGGCGACACCGACGACCCGCAGGTCCTGGAGCTGCGGGCGCGTCAGATGCGCAACTTCACCGCGACGCTGTTGCTCTCCCAGGGCGTGCCGATGCTGAGCCACGGCGACGAGTTCGGGCGCACGCAGAGCGGCAACAACAACGCGTACTGCCAGGACAACGAGCTGTCCTGGGTGCCGTGGCCCGAGAACACCGAGGGTGAGGGCGACGCCGAGCTGCTGGAGTTCACGCGCGCGATGGTGTGGCTGCGCCGCGACCATCCGGTGTTCCGGCGGCGCCGCTTCTTCCACGGCCGGCCCGTGGAGGGCACCCACGACGATCTGTCGGACATCGCCTGGTTCACCCCCGAGGGCGAGGAGATGACCCAGCGCGACTGGGACTCCACACAGGCGCGGGCCCTGTCCGTGTTCCTCAACGGCAACGCGATCTCGGAACCGGGACCACGCGGAGAGCGCATCAGCGACGACTCCTTCCTGCTGATGTTCAACGCCTCTCCGAAGACCCTGGAGTTCGTGGTACCGGTCAACCACGGCCGCCAGTGGCAGGTAGTCGTCGACACGGCCCGGCCGACCGGCCTGGAACGAGGCACAGGCGCGAAGGTCCAGGCGGGCGACCGCCTGTCATTGGTGGACAGAAGCATGATGGTGCTGCAGCGACCGGCGTAGACGGATCACTGGCGGCGGTGGTACCTCGCGCCCTTTGAGGCGCGAGGTACCACCGCCGCCGCCTTTAGGGGCGCGGGGAACTGCGCACCCCAGCCACGGCGAACCCGCACCTTCAATCGGCGCCCCCCGCGGAGCGCAGGCGTGTCGATGGCACAAACCGCCCCCAGGCGGGTACGTAGGTTCCCATGACACCTGAGCGTCCCGACCCGGCCGCCCCCGCCGCGCCGACCGCCACCTACCGGCTCCAGCTGCAACCGGAGTTCCCCTTCGGGGCGGCCGAGGCGGCCGTCCCGTATCTGGCCTCGCTCGGCGTCTCGCATCTGCATCTGTCGCCGGTCCTGGAGTCGGTTCCGGGTTCGGGGCACGGCTACGACGTCGTGGACCACGCGCGCGTGCGCGACGAACTGGGCGGCGAGACGGGGCTGCGGTCCCTGTCGCGCACCGCGCGGGAGCACGGTCTGGGCCTCGTGGTGGACATCGTGCCGAACCACATGGCGATGGCCCCGCGCCACAACCACGCCCTGTGGGAGGTGCTGCGCGAGGGTCCGGACTCGCCGTACGCGCGCTGGTTCGACATCGACTGGCGGGCCCACGAGGGGCGGATGCTGCTGCCCGTGCTGGGGCAGCCGCTCGGCGCGGAGAGCGGGGCCCTGGAGGTCGACGGGGACGTCCTGCGCTACTACGACCACGTGTTCCCGCTGCGGGCCGGCACGGAGAAGCTGCCGCTGCCCCGGCTGCTGGACGCGCAGTGGTACCGGCTGGGGTGGTGGCGGCTGGCCCGTACCGAGCTCAACTACCGGCGGTTCTTCAGCATCTCGGAGCTCATCGGGGTGCGCGTGGAGGACCCGGAGGTGTTCGCGGCCACGCACGGGAAGATCCTTCAGCTGCTGGACGAGGGTGTGGTCGACGGGCTGCGGATCGACCACCCGGACGGCCTCGCCGACCCCGACGCGTACCTCCGCCGTCTGAACGAGGCGACGGGCGGGCGCTGGACGGTCGTCGAGAAGATCCTCGCGGACGGCGAGCCGCTGCCCGCCGCCTGGCCGGTCGCGGGCACCACCGGCTACGACGCGCTGCGGCACGTGGACGGCCTCTTCACGGACCCGGCGGGCGCGGGGGAACTCCTCGGCCAGTACCGGCGGTTCGCGGCCCCACAGCCCGACCGTGGGGGCGTCTGGGAGGCGACAGTGCGGCGGGCCGCGTACAAGGTGGTCCATCACGAGCTGGCCGCCGAGGTCGACCGGCTCACGCGCGAGGCCGACCGCCTGTGCCGCACCTCGCCCGACCCCGCGCTGCGCGACCGCGCCCCCTGGGCCCTGCGGACCGCGCTGCGGGAGCTCCTCGTCCGCATGGAGGTCTACCGGCCCTACACCTCCGGGGACGCCGCGTCGGTCGTCACCGAGGAGGCCGCCGACGAGGCGCGCCTGGCCTTCAAGGTGCCCGAGGAGGCCCAGGCCGTCGATCTCGTACGGGATCTGGTGCTCGGCAGGGCCGGTGAAGGGCCCGAGTACGAGGCGTTCCGGGCGCGGTTCGCGCAGACCGCGTCGGCGCTGCGGGCCAAGTCCGTGGAGGACACCGCGTTCTACCGGTACGTTCCGCTGCTGTCGGCGACCGAGGTGGGCGGCGAACCGGGGTCCCCGGCCGTGTCCCCGGAGGACTTCCACGCGTACTGCGCGCGCGTGCAGCGCGACTGGCCCGCCACCGGCACCGTCCTGTCCACGCACGACACCAAGCGCAGCGCCGACGTACGGGCGGCGATCTCGGTGCTCACGCAGATGCCGTCGCGCTGGGCCGACCTGCTGGCCGAGGTGACCGGGTGGACGGCGGCCGAAGGGATCGGCGCGCCGGATCCGCAGGTGGCCTGGGCCGCGTGGCAGACCGCGGTCGGGCTCGGTCCCGCGGCCGGGGAGCGGCTCCAGGGCGCGCTGCTGAAGCACGTCCGCGAGGCGGGCCTCGGCACCTCGTGGACCGAGCAGGATCCCGCGTACGAGGCCGCCGTGGCGGAGTTCCTCAAGGCGGGGCCGTGCGGGACGCCCGGGCAGCTGGTGGCCGCGTTCAGGAGCTCCGTCGAGCCACATGTGCGGGCGAACGTCCTGGGGGCCGCACTGGTCCATCTGACGATGCCGGGCGTGCCGGACCTCTACCAGGGCACGGAGGTCGAGTACCGGGCGCTGGTGGACCCGGACAACCGGCGGCCCGCGGACTTCCCGCCGGTCGACCCGGTCGGCCTGTCCGCCGAGAAGGCGGCGCTCACCGGGGGCGCGCTGCGGCTGCGCGGGCGGCGGCCCGCCGTCTTCGGCGAGTCGGCGACCTACGCTCCGCTTCCCGCGGAGGGTCCGGGCGCCGCGCACTGTGTGGCGTTCGTACGCTCCGGGGAGGTGGTCACGGCCGTCACCCGGCTGTCGCTGCGCCTGGAGGAGGCGGGCGGCTGGCGCGACACGCTGCTGGCGCTGCCCGCGGGGCGGTGGGCGGACGTGCTCGCTCCGGGGCGGGAGTTCACGGGGCACGCACGCGTGGAGGAGCTTTTCGGACCGTTGCCCGTGGTGCTGCTGGAGCGGGTCGGCAACGACTCGGACGCCGGCTCCGGGTGAGCGGGTGACCGAAGGCGCCCGGCGGCGCCCGGCGGATGGCACGGGACGCGCCCGCCGTCCGGGGGTGAATTGTCCCCCGGCTACCGGTAAATGCTGCTGGGCGCTCCCCGGTGGCGCCCCTTCACGTCCTTGACAGTTCATCCGGTCCGTGGAGTACTGCGGATTGCGACGCCGGAGCGGACCTAGTCGGGGGTGAGTCTCCTGCCGGAGCTGCGCTACCCCAGTGTGACCGAAATCGTTTGCTCGGCCCGGGCGCTGGCGGCCCACCGGCCGGGCCTGTGTTCGCTCAGACAGGTCGGTTCCTCGCGCGCCGGCCGGCCCCTGCAGCTGCTCTCCGTGGGCCACGCCGCGCGCTCGGTGCTGGTCGTCGCGGGCGCCCACGCCAACGAGCCCACGGGCGGCTCCACCCTGCTCTCGCTGGCCGAACGGGTGCTGCGCGACCGGGAGTTGCGGGCCGACACCTCCTGGCACTTCCTGCTCTGCGCGGACCCGGACGGCGCCAGCCTCCATGTGACGCCGGCGCCGCGCACCCTGCTCGACTACCACCTCGGGTTCTTCCGTCCGGCGGGGCCCGAGCAGCCCGAGTGGTCGCCGTCCGTGCTGCCGCCCGACCGGCTGCCACCCGAGACGCGGGCCCTGACCCGGGTCATCGACGAGCTGCGCCCCTACCTCCAGGCGACCCTCCACGGAACGGATCTCGGCGGCTCCTGGGTGCAGTTGACCAAGGACATCCCGGGGCTCGCCGAGCCGTTCGCCAAGTCCGCGGCGGAGCTGAACATCCCGGTGGAGACGGGCGCCTCGGACGCCGCCGGCTGGCCCGCCTCCGGGCCGGGTGTGCATGTGATGCCCGCCCCGGGCTCCGACCTGGCGTACCCGAGCATGCCGGACGACGCCCGGCACAGCACCTGGCACCACGCCCACCGGTACGGCGGGCTGACCGCGGTCGTCGAGGTACCGATGTGGGCGAGCGACCTGGTCGACGATCCCGCGCCGCATCCCGCCCCGGCGGCGGCCATGCGGCGTCTGGCGCGTCGCCTCCTCCAGGACGCGGTCCAGGTCGAGAGCGTCCTCGCCGAGGTGCTGCCGCGCCTTCCCGGGCCGGACGGTCCGTTGCTGCGCGCCGCCAAGTGGGCGCTGGAGCTGGTGCCGGGGCTGGCGGGCGACTGGGCGCGGACACCGCCCGCGGACTCGACGATGGCGTACGTGGGCAGCGTGGACGCCTTCGGCCGACGGCTCCCGCTGCGGGCCGCGGCGATGCTCCTGCGGGTCCTCCAGGAGGCCGACGACCGCGCCGCGCCCCCTCTGGAGCGCCTGGTCGCGTCCTGGAGCGAGGCGTTCGCCGAGCGCTTCCGGGCACGCTGGGTGCCGCTGGAGCACCAGGTCGAACACCAGAGCCGCACGGTGGTGGCGGCGGCACGGCACGCCAGGGACCGGGCGGCTTGAGGCACGCGCGCGTGGAGGCCGTTCGATGCGGCACGCGCGCGTGGGGGCCGTTCTGTGCCGCACGCACGCGTGCCCGGTGGTTCGCTGCGCGTGGCTCAGTTCGACAGGGCGAACACCGAGCCCGTCCGTGCCGCCATCACGCAGGAGTTGGAGTGCGTCTCCTTGTAGGTGACGGCGCGGCCTCCCCACTCGCCGCGCGCGGAGGTGATCACCGGGGCGTAGATCATCGGGCAGTAGACCTCCTTGGGCGGGATGCGGCCGATGTCGCCGCCCGCGGCGCGGAGTTCCTCGCAGGCACGTGCCGCGTGCGCGTGGCCCTGGGGCGGGTCGCACAGCAGCAGGGTGCCGCGTGTGTCGCTGGAGCGGGCGTCGCCGTGGGTGACGGTGACGTAGAGCCAGTTGCCCGCGAGCCACTCCGGGGGCGCCGCCGCCCGGGCGGGCGCCGAGCCCGCGAAGAGGAGGGCGCAGACGGTCAGCAGACAGGCCCGTACGGCTGCCGTCGCTTTGTGAGTGTTCGTCATTGCCTGTGCATCGGCACACCGGGCCCCCAGGCCCACCCCGACTCACTCGAACGGCACTTCGGCCCTCCTCGGGGGCGTACCGAGCGGACTCGCGCCGGGAGGCGCGCCGGGCTCCCGCTGCCGCGCCAGGTCGAACGCGGCGAGTACCACGCGCGCGTGGTACTCGACCTGCCTCGACACCGGGATCCAGCGGGCCCCGTGGCCGTCGTGGTAGTCCGCGCACCACACGTCGATGAGCCGGTCGAGGTCGGCCGTCGCGCCGGACGGGTCCTGCCCGGCGGCGGTCACCAACTGGCGCAGCAGCCCCGCCGTGCGCAGCGCTATCCGCCGCCCGGAGATGCGCAGCGCGGTCAGCCGGGCCGTGTCGAGCGGCGGCAGCGGGCGCGCGCCGCCGTCCGCGTCGGTGTCCGGACCGGTGTCCGGGTCCCAGGAGTCGGCGAGGCCGGGGCAGACCAGTAAATAGTCGTCGACCGGTGCGAGGAGACGGTCCGCGTCCGGAGCCGTGCCCAGGGAGGGGCGGATACGGGCCAACAGGGCCTTCAGAAGGGCCGTGTCGCGCCGCAGCGTGCGGCTGACGGCCCGCAGGGCCCCGTCGGTGTCCGCGGGCGCCGAGGAGTCCCCCACGGCCGCCACACCCCACATGGGCGCCTCGACGACGGCGGTCACCGTGCCGTACGGGTGCGGGTGGAACCAGGTGGACTCGACCGCCGCCTCCGTGATGGCCGCGGCCAGGCCGCCGCGCCGCGGGGGCGGGATCCGGTAGACCGCGGGCCCGAGGCTGGGCCAGTACAGCGTGTCGTACGGGCCGAGTTCCAGCGGGATGCCCAGGCGCCCCGCGATGTGTGCGAGGCGCGGCGCGAGTCCGGGCAGGTCGCGGGTCAGCTCGACGAAGCCGCCGCCCACGTCGACGCCGTGCAGGGAGCACTGGAAGAAGGGCCGCAGTTCGTCCTGGAGGGCGAGCAGGGCGCGGGTCTCCGGCAGGGCGGCCGACGCCGCGCCGTCGGGCAGCCACTCGGGCTGTTCGAGGAAGCCGGGGCGGAAGAAGTGCCGGAAGTAGTGGCCGAGGGTGTACGGGCCCGACAGCCAGCCCTCGTTGCGGCGGGCGCCGTCGGGGTCGAGGCACAGCAGCAGGTTCCAGGTCACGTCGGCGCCGTCGCACAACCGGGGGTCGGCGAGGGCCCGTTCGGCCAGTCGCAGCGCGGTGGCGCCGCCGACCGGCTCGTTGGCGTGGGGTCCCGCGACGATCAGGGCCTGGCGGCTGCCGTGTCCGACGGACAGCAGCAACAGGGGCAGTCCGGCCCGTGACGTGCCCACTTGGCGCAGCCGGGCGTCCCGTGGGCGGCGGGCGACGAGCGCGGCGGCCCGCACGCCAAGCTCGTCGACGGACAGATAGCGGAGGACTGGCGGCAGCGTCTTGACCTCCGCTGTGAAGAGCCATCGGTTCACTTGTTGTGCATGACGTACGCACAGTGAGTCACGACTACGGAGGTACGTCAACACCACGGCACACCCGGAACGTTCACGTCAGCAGGGCCGCGCGGCGGAGGGTCCGGTTCCACTCGGCGGGGCGAGCCGTTCGGTCCGCTCAGTCCGCGACGAGGCGAGCCGTTCAGTCCGCGGCGAGGCGGAACGCCATCCGCCCGAAACTGACCTGGTCCCCGACCTGGACGACGGCGGCCCCGATCACCCGCCGCCCGTTCACGGACGTGCCGTTCGTCGAGCCCAGATCCCGCAGCACCCACATACCGCCCTGGCGGGTGAGCTCGGCGTGCACACGGGACACCGTCTCGTGGCTGAGCCGCAGACCGCTGGCCGGGTCGCGCCCGATGCGCAGCGGATACCGGTTCTCCGGCCGGGGCAGCAGCAGCTTGGGCAGCCGCTCGGCCTGCCACGCCCTGCGCAGCCGCACGGTGAAACCGGAGACCGCCTCGACCGCGCCGAACAGCATCCGCGACCAACGGTTCTCCGTCCGCAGGTCGGCGGTGAGCGCGGCGAGTTCGTCCAAGGTGCGGGCGGCGAAGGCGAGTTCCATCCGCAGTACGAACGTGTCGTGCGAGAGCCTTCCCTGGGCGACGCCCTCCCGCAGCACCCTCAGCGCCCGGTCGCGCTCGGCGTCCGACAACCGCGCGGGAGCGGGATAGGTGTGGAACTCGGAGGACGACGTCACGCAGCCGATTGTCTGGCAGCACGGCCGGAGTGTCCAGAAAACGCAGCACTTCAGAGCCCCCCCCCCCCCCCCCCCCCCCCCCCCCCCCCCCCCCCCCCCCCCCCCCCCCCCCCCCCCCCCCCCCCCCCCCCCCCCCCCCCCCCCCCCCCCCCCCCCCCCCCCCCCCCCCCCCCCCCCCCCCCCCCCCCCCCCCCCCCCCCCCCCCCCCCCCCCCCCCCCCCCCCCCCCCCCCCCCCCCCCCCCCCCCCCCCCCCCCCCCCCCCCCCCCCCCCCCCCCCCCCCCCCCCCCCCCCCCCCCCCCCCCCCCCCCCCCCCCCCCCCCCCCCCCCCCCCCCCCCCCCCCCCCCCCCCCCCCCCCCCCCCCCCCCCCCCCCCCCCCCCCCCCCCCCCCCCCCCCCCCCCCCCCCCCCCCCCCCCCCCCTACCTACGTCGGATCCGGTCCTTTCAAGTCGTTCGATCCGGAGGATTCGAAGGTGAATTGATCTCGTTTGACGCACCATGGGACCGGCGACGTCACGGTGAGCAGACGAGGGAGAACCGTCCGTGCAGTTCGAGGTGTGGGCACCACAGGCCGACCGCATGACGCTCCACTGCGCGGACACCACGCGCGCGCTGGAGCCCGATCCGGAGCGCGTGGGGTGGTGGACGGGAGAGGCCGAGGCGCAGGACGGGACGCGGTACGGGTTCGCGGTGGACGACGGCCCCGTGCTGCCCGATCCGCGCTCGCGCCGGCAGCCGGACGGGCCCGACGGGCTGAGCGCGGTCGTCGACCACGAGGGGTACACGTGGCGTACGGAGTGGGCAGGGCGCGGGCTGCCGGGCGCCGTGCTGTACGAGCTGCACGTGGGCACGTACACGCGCGAGGGAACCCTGGACGCGGCGACCGAGCGGCTCGGGCATCTGGTGGAACTGGGCGTGACGCACGTCGAGTTGATGCCGCTGTGCCCGTTCCCGGGGCGGCACGGCTGGGGGTACGAGGGGGTGTCGCTGTGGGCCGTGCACGAGCCGTACGGCGGTCCCGAGGCGCTGAAGCGCTTTGTCGACCGGGCGCACGAGCTGGGCCTCGGTGTCGTCCTGGACGTCGTGCACAACCACCTGGGGCCGTCCGGCAACTATCTGCCCGCCTTCGGCCCGTACTTCACGGAGACGCACCACACGCCCTGGGGCGCGGCCGTGAACCTGGACGCGCCCGGTTCGGACGAGGTGCGGGCGTTCCTCCTCGGCAGCGCGCTGGCGTGGCTGCGCGACTACCGGTTCGACGGGCTGCGGCTGGACGCCGTGCACGCGCTGCGCGACACGCGCGCGTGCCACTTCCTGGAGGAGCTGTCGGCCGCTGTGGACGCGTTCGCCGAGGAGCAGGGCCGGCCGCTGTTCCTCATCGCCGAGTCTGACCTGGCGGACCCGCGGATCATCACGCCCCGCAAGGAGAACGGGCTCGGGCTGCACGCCCAGTGGAACGACGACTTCCATCACGCGCTGCACACCGCGCTGACCGGTGAGGCGCAGGGCTACTACGCGGACTTCGGCAGGTCCCCGCTCGCCTCGGTCGCCAAGACGCTGACATCGGGCTTCTTCCACGACGGTACGTACTCGAGTTTCCGCGGTCGCCGGCACGGCCGCCCGCTGGACCTCACGAAGGTCTCCGCGCACCGCCTCCTGGGGTATGCGCAGACCCACGACCAGATCGGCAACCGCGCCCAGGGCGACCGGCTCTCGGCCTCCCTCTCCCCGGGCCTGCTGGCCTGCGCCGCCGCGCTGACGCTGACCGGGCCGTTCACGCCGATGCTGTTCATGGGCGAGGAGTGGGCGGCGGGCACGCCCTGGCAGTTCTTCACGGACCACACCGATCCCGAGCTCGCGGAGGCCGTACGCCGGGGCCGGCGGCGGGAGTTCGCGGCGCACGGGTGGGCCGAGGAGGACGTCCCGGATCCGCAGGACCCCGCCACTCGTGACCGCTCCTGCCTGGACTGGTCCGAGCCGGAGAACGGGCTCCACGCGCGCGTGCTCGACTGGTACCGCGAACTCATCGCCCTGCGGCACACCCAGCCGGACCTCTCCGATCCCGACCTCGCGGACGTCAAGGTCGCCTTCGACGAGCGCACCCGCTGGCTCGCCTTCCGCCGCGGTGACGTCCGGGTGGCCGTGAACCTCGGCAAGGACCCGGCGGCGATCCCCCTCGGCACCCGCCCGGCCCGCGTACTGGCGGCGTGGGAGCCGGTGGAGGTTCCGGGGGCGGACGGGGTACTGAGCCTGCCGGGCGAGTCGTGTGTGGTGCTGCTGCAGGGGTGACAGGGCTGCGGTGGGCCGGGGTGTCGGCGTGGCTGGTGTCGCCCGGCGCCGCGTGCGCGTAAACGCTTGCGCAAGCGTTTATGCGCGCGGCCCTCGGCCCACGGTTCGAACTCCCCCTCCCCCTAAAGCGTCTCGTCCGTCTCGTCCCGCAGTTCCGTGACCCGTTCCAGCAGGATCGCCTCCCAGGAGCGACGCAGTTGGGAGCGGAGGAGCGGCAAGGGGCCCTTGTCGTCGTTCCGGAGGCGGTCTGCGAGGCGGGTGAGGGTGTCGCAGCGGGCGAGCCACAGGCCGCGCAGACAGGGGCGGGCGCCGTAGCCGGCGAGGGTGGCCGCGCGGACGGCGGCGGGCGCGCCGACGGCGAGGGCGAGGCCCGCGATGTCCTCGGCCGGGTCGCCGACCACCGCGTCGGTCCAGTCGAGGACACCACGTACGCGCCCGTCGGCGCTGACCACGAGGTGTTCGCCCTTGAGGTCGTGGTGGACGAGGAAGGCGGCGCCGGGCTGCGCGGCGAGCTGCCCGGCGGCGGGCGCGGTCAGCTGCTGGAGCCGGGCGGGGTCGAACTCGTCGGCCGCGGCGAGCTGTTCGGCGGCGCGCTCGGCGGCGGTCCGGAGCACTTCGAGGGACCGGGGCGCGGCCCTGGGCACTCCGAACGCCTCGGCCTGGCGCACCGGCACCTCGCGCAGCCCGGTGAGCAGCCCCGCCAGATCGGCCTCGCCCACGGCGGAGACGTCCTGCCGCTCGCCGGAGCCGCCCGGGATCAGCGTGTCGAGCGTGTACGTCAGCCCGCTCGCCCACTCGCCGTGCGCGATGCTCACCGGCACGGAGACGCCGATGTGCGGGCGGACCAGGTCGCGCAGCCGCAGTTCGCGCCGCTGGCGCAGGGTGGCCTCGCGGTCCGGGGCGAGCCGCAGTACATGGCGTGCGCCCACGAACCAGGTGGAGTGCTCGCCGCCCTCGGCGACGGGCCGGATCTCGGGCCCGCCGCCGTCCGGGAGGAGGGAGCGGACGAGGCGTCGCACGGTGTCCGCGGTGGGTGTCGCTGCCTGGGTCATGGTCGCGCCGTCTGCCGTTCGGGGTCCGGGTCTCCTGGGGGTGGTCAGTGCACGACGGCCATCTCGCGGGAGGTGTTGTTGAGGCGGCGTCCGCCGTCCTCGGTGACCGTCACGATGTCCTCTATGCGTACGCCGAAACGGCCCGGCAGATAGATTCCGGGCTCTACGGAGAAGCACATCCCGGGCACGAGCGGCTGTTCCTCGCCCTCGATCATGTAGGGCGGTTCATGGGTGGTGACACCGATGCCGTGCCCGGTGCGATGGATGAAGCGGTCGCCGTACCCGGCCTCGGTGATGTGCGCGCGGGCGACCCGGTCGACGTCCTGGCAGGCGATGCCCGGCCGTACGGCCCGGAACGCCGCCTCCTGGGCCTCGCGGACGACGTCGTGGACCCGCCGCTCCTCGGCGCTCGGCTCGCCGACGTGCACGGTGCGGGAGGTGTCGGAGCCGTAGCCGTGCTTCAGTCCGCCGAAGTCGAGGACGACCATGTCGCCGTTCTCGATGACGCGTTCGCCCGCCTCGTGGTGCGGGTTGGCGCCGTTCGGTCCCGACCCGACGACCGTGAAGTCCACCTGTGAGTGCCCGAACCGCCGCAGCAGGTCGGCGAGATCGCCGGCGACCTGCGACTCGCGGCGGCCGGCGAAGGCAACCTTGAGGATCTCCTCGTACGTCGCGTCCGCGGCCTCTCCCGCTGCCGCCAGACGTTCCAGTTCCGCCGCGTCCTTGACGGCCCGGAGCATCGGCAGGCCCTCGGTGAGGGAGACGTACGAGGTGCCGGGCAGTGCCTTCTGGAGGCCGAGCAGGTGGAGCGCCCAGGCATTGTCGCTGACCCCGAAGCGGCCCCCGGCGTCGAGGAGCGGGGCCGTCGTCGCGTACGGGTCCTTGCCGTCGGTCCAGTCGCGCAGGGTCAGCGCGGGCGCGCCCGCCGCCTTCTCGGCGTCCGGGGCCTCCAGGGTGGGCACGACGAGTACGGGGTCCTGTCCGGCGGCGAGCACCAGCAGGGTGAGCCGCTCGGTGGCCGCGGGCGGCGCGTAGCCGGTGAGCCAGACGAGGTCGGGGCCTGGCGCGACCAGCACCCCGGCGAGTCCCGCGTCGGCGGCGGCCCGTGCGGCGCGCTCCATCCGTGCCTGGTAGTCGTCGGCGGTGAAGGGCGCGGGCGTGCCGGTCATCCGGGCCTCCGTGGTTCAAAAGGGGCTACGGGCAGCATCCTGCCCGGACAGCGGGGGCTGCGCGAGCCGGTCACCACTACTTTCGCGACACCATCTCGCGGTGACGGCATCAGCTCTCCAGGGCGAGGCGGGCGCCGAGGAGCAGCAGCACGCCTCCGGAGACCTGTTCCAGCCTGCGGCGCACGCCGGCCCGGGAGAGCACGGTCTTCATACGGCCGACGAACCAGACGTACAGGCTGTAGTAGCCGATCTCGTAGACCGCCCAGAGGGCGGCGAGCCCGACCATGGTGGGCAGGTGCGGGGCGCCCTCCGGCACGAACTGCGGGAGGAAGGACATCGCGAAGATCGCCGCCTTGGGGTTGGCGAGGTTGATCAGCAGCCCGGTCCGGTAGGAGGCCCAGCCACTCTTCCCGCCGCCCTCGCCCAGGCCGTCGTCCGCCACCCCCTTGGCGCGCCGCGCCTGCCACAGCATCTGCACGCCGAAGACGACCAGCACGACGGCTCCCACGACGCGCATCACGTCGTACGCCATCTCGGAGGCGGCGAGCAGTGCGGTGAGGCCGAACGCGGCGACGACTCCCCATACGAAGACGCCGGTCTCGTTGCCCAGCACCGTCAGGAATCCGGCACGCCTGCTCTGCAGGGACTGCCTGATGATCAGCACCGTGCTCGGTCCGGGCGAGGCGGCGATCAGGGTGCAGGCGCCGAGGAAGGCGAGAAGGGTGCTCAGCATGGGGCCCATCGTGGCCCGGTGGAGGGGGCCCGGCCAAGACATTTAACGATCCCCGATTGCCCAACCATTAGTTCTAATGCTTGGATACGCCTAAGCCATTAGTTGGCCACTAGGGGAGGCGGAATCCACCATGCTCGTGCTCGCGCACATCAGCGACCTGCATCTCGACGGGACCGAGCGGGCGACGGAGCGCGCCGAGCGGGTGCGGGACCGGCTGTGGGAGCTGCCGGGCCCGGTGGACGCCCTGCTGGTCACCGGGGACATCGCGGACCACGGGACGGAGGCCGAGTACGAGGAGGCCGCGCGCATCCTGGGGCTGCGCGACGGCAGCGCCCCCTTCCCCGTACTGACCTGTCCGGGCAACCACGACAGCCGCGCGCCCTACCGCAAGGCGCTGCTCGGCGAACCGGTGGGCGACGGGCCGGTCAACAGCGTGCGGGTCTTCGACGACGCGGCCGTCCTGATGTGCGACTCCAGCGTGCCGGGCAGCGACGAGGGTGAGCTGGACGAGGAGACGTACGCCTGGATCGAGGAGACGCTCGACGGACTCGACGGACTGCCTGCACTGCTCGCCTTCCACCATCCGCCGGTGGCGCTGCATCATCCGCTGCCGGACGCGTACCGGTTGCGCCGGCCGTCGGCGCTGGCCGCGTTGCTGGAGCGCAGGAGCGAGGTCGCCGGGATCATCACCGGGCACGCCCACACGCCCGCGGCCACGACGTTCGGCGGGCTGCCGCTCGTTGTCGGGCCCGGAGTGACCTGGACGCTGCGGCTGCCGTGGGAGGGCGAGGGGGCGGCGGACCGGGAGGCGCCTCCCGGCTTCGCCTTTCATGTGCTGGACGACGAGGGCCGGCTGACGAGCCACTTCAGGGTGGCCGTGTGACGCCGGGTCCCGTCAGGTGACGACGCCGGGGGTCACCGACAGCTGCTGGTAGCCGCCGCTCGTGTGCCGCAGCGTGAGCGTGACCGCGGTGCCGGGGCGCGCGGCGGCGACGGCCCGTGCGAGGTCGGCGGCCGAGTCGACGCGGGTCCTGCCGAAGGTGAGCAGGACGTCGCCTCGTACGAGACCCGCGGTGTGGCCGGGTCCGGGGACATGCACGCCGACGAGGAGCGCGCCCGGGCCGTTGGGGGCGTCGACGGCCTCCACGCCGAGGGTTTGCCGCTCTTCGGCCGTGTCACTCCGAGGATCCCGGGACGGATTCTCCGGCGAGGCTGAACTCCCCGCGCCCGGGGCCGACTTGGAGCCGCCCGGCCCCTGCGCCGATCCCTGGCCCGGGCCCTCCTCCGCCGTCCCCTGCGCCGGGCCGGACGCCCCCGGCGCACCGCCCGCTTCACCCGCCTCCCTCTGCAGATCGGCCAGCTTGCTCATCCCGATCACCGTGGCGCCCACGGTGCCGAGGCCGATCCCCGACAGCACGAGGACCGCCCCGACGAACACGCTGAACAGCAGGGTCATGAGCCGTCGCCCACGCCGGCGCGCGGCGTGCGGACGGCGGACCGTGCCGGGCGGACGGCCGCCGCCCGACTCCTGGCCCGGCTCCCGGCCCGGCATCGGCTTGGGACGCAACGCGGTCTGTTCCATTGGTCATCGCCTCCGGCCAGAGCCCTACCCTCCGCACCGGCGCGCGACGATCCTCGAACGGGTGACGCCTTCCATCCCCGCTCGACCGGCTTGTCCACCGACCTGTCCACCAGTGGGCGTTCGCCACGACGCTCGTGATGACGGCCGCGCCGAGCCGCGCTTTCTGAGCGCCCGAGGGCGCGCGAGCCGCATGGCAGCGGCTGGCGCGCCCGCACCGGGCCGTACCGGGGTCGGCGCGAGGACGTGGAGTCAGCCCGTGTGGCCCCCGTGGCCGCCGTGCCCCGCGCCGTGGTCGAACTTCAGCGCCTCCTTCGGCATGACGACGAAGGGCCGCATCATGCCCATGTCCTCGTGCTCGAGAAGATGGCAGTGATACATGAACCTGCCGTACGCCCCGTCGAACCGGCCCATCACCCGAAGGATCTGTCCGCCGGGCACCCGGAACACGTCCTTGTAGCCGCGCTCGTTGGGCGCGAGCGGTATCTGTGTGTCGGGGTCGAACGCGATCGGCGCGCGTGTGCCGCCGATCGCGGGGTCGAAGCCCGACACGTCGTACGCGTCGCGGCCGAGCAGCTGGAAGTCGGCCAGGTGGATGTGCATGGGGTGGACGATCGGGAAGAGGTTGAGGAAGCTCCACTGCTCGTGGCTGCCCTCGGCGATGGTGAAGCCGAGCCCGTCGTTGAACGTCCGTGCCGTACGGCGGTAGGTCTTCGTCCTCCCGTCCTGGCCGGTCAGCTGGATGACGCCCTCCGTGGGGACCTGGACGTCGCCCGGGTCCTCGACCTCGGCCATCTCCCAGATCTCGGGATGTCCGCCGCCGCCCTTGGTGGACGGCGGGGTGAGCACGATGAGCCGGTGTCCGTGCTCGATGCCGTGCGTCAGCCGACGGAAGGACCCCGAGAGCACTTCGGGCAGTTCGAAGGTGTCCGCGCCGGGCTCGTCGCCGCACTCGCGCACCCGGAACTCCATGACCGCCGGATAGCGGACGTTGCCCTCCGGGTCCGGCACCCCGGGTTCCTGCCGGGGCCCCTTGTTGACGAGGCGCAGCTTCCGGCCCGCGAGGGCCCGGAAGTCGACGAGCAGATCGAACCGCTCGGCCGGAGCGGCGGTCAGCGTGGGCAGCGACTCGTCGAAGTCGACCGGCACGGGGCGCGGCAGCAGCCCGCCGTCGCTGCCGATCTGGTGCATGACGCCCGGCACCGGGTTGTTGTCCTCGTCGACCAGGACGAGGTCGTAGACGCGCGAGTTCGACGCGTTGACCAGGCGGAAGCGGTACCAGGCGGCGTCCACGTCCGCGTAGGGCCAGATGCGGCCGTTGACCGTGGTGTACGGGCCGGAGAAGGGGATCGAGACCGGCTTGCCCGTCTCGGGGTTCTTCTCCTGGACGATCACGGTCTTGTGCAGCAGGCGGCCGTTGAGCCTGCCGTCCTCGTCCGTGTCGAGGTTCCGGTCCGCCAGCAGGAGCGGTATCTCCCGCTCCCCGGAGGGGAGACGGAGCGCGTCCTCCTCGTCGTCGCGGACGAGGTACGTGCCGTACAGCCCCGCGTAGACGTTCCACCGCGTGATGTTCATCGCGTGGTCGTGGTACCACCACTGGACCGCCTGGTGGTCGTTCGGGTACTCGGAGAGCTGGGCGTCTCCGTGGCCCACGGCGTTGTCCGCCCAGCCGTCGTTGCCGCCGCCCGTCTGTGCGCCGTGCAGGTGGGTCACCGACCAGGCGGGCAGCGCGGCGACGTCCTTGTTGGGCTCGACGCCCCCACGGCCCGGCTCGGTGGTGGCGGGCGGCGTGCCCGGCGGGCGGAGCGGCACCTCGACGGCCGTGACCGGGTACTCGCTCTCCCTGGGAATGCGGTTCGTCCAGGCGATCCGGACCCGCTGCCCCCTGCGGACCTCGATGGTCGGGCCCGGCACCGAACCGCCGTACCCCCACATCAGCGTCGGCGGCAGCTGCGGGTGCAGCCTCACCCAGGTCGGCCTCAGCGCGATCTCGGTCTCCTGGAGGACGTCCCCCGAGGCGGGCCGCAGCACCGGCGGCACCGGTAACAGGCTTACGTACGGCTCCAGTTCCCCCGCGGCCCGTACCGCATCCCCCTCGCTCACGAGCTCCTCGGTGACCCTTTCAATGATGTCGGTCAACGTTCGAACACCCCCGTGTCCCGTGGTCTGTTCCCTCACCCCGGAAGACTCCCGGCATCGCACCGATAGTTGCCTGAATGCCCCGTTCCGTACGAGAAGTTTCGGAAACCGGATACGGAAGGTGAAGGTTCTTCTGTGCCGTCACAGGACCGCGGTCGAGCCACGCTGCCAGGTGGTGGCGAACGGCAGGCCCGGGAGCTGTCCCGGTACGAAGCCGTGGGCGCGGCGGGCCAGGTCGGCGGCCCCGTAACGGCGGCAGTCGTAGTGCCACTTCAAAATGCCGGCCATCCAGTTCTGCAGCTCGACGACATAGCCCTCCAAGATCGCGCGGGCCTCGTCGGAGAGCTGGAAGTCCTCGTAGAGGAGAGGGAACTCGTTGGCGGCGACATGCTGGAACTGCTTCATGCGCTGGGTCATCAGGTCATGGACGACGCCGAGTCCCGTCGGGTAGTCGCAGCCGAAGAAGTTCTGCACGACGAGGATCAGGTTGTGCACCTCTCCCTCGTACTCGATCTCCTTCTGGTACGAGAAGACGTCGTTGATGAGCATCCCGTAGTCGATCGCGGCGTTCTCCAGCGAACGGACCGGACCGCTGCGGTAGACCTCGGGAGGCACCGCCGGGCCGTGGCCCAGACGGCACAGGCTCTTGGTGAGGTCGGAGCCGAAGGTGGCGCGACGCATCTCCAGGAAGTCGACGGGGTCGGGGATGCGGTGCTGGAGCTGGTTGGACAGCTCCCACACCCAGCTCTCGGTCATCACGTCCACCGAGGCCCGGAAGGTGCGGCGCGCCTCCAGGGGCATCGTGGCCGTCGTACGCCGCCACAGGTCGGCGAGGGCGCGCTCCATCGCGTTGGCCGGGGGCGGGATCTCCTCGCCCGCGAGGGGCATGCAGGCGGAGAGCCGCTCGGTGCACAGCTTCGCCGCGGCCACGTCACGCCGGTTCCCGAACACCATCGGGTAGTAGTCGTCGCCGTACGTCCCCCACACGAGCCACTGCGCGCTGAGGTCCAGGGCCTCCGGCGTACCGTCCGGGTCGAGGCCCGCCGAGCACAGCGGCAGGTCGTAGGCGGCGAGCTTGTCCTCGTCCCAGACGCCCTCCTCCAGGATGCCCATGCTGTGGGCCCACGGCGTGATGCGCTGCCGGGCCCCGTCCAGATCGGCGTTCAGCCGGACCTGGAACGGCATGTAGAAATCGGGGAGTTGGGAGGGTCCCACCTTCTGGTACGGCACATGGGTGTACGCGCGCAGCCGCTCGGCACCGGCCGATGCCAGCAGCGCCCCGACGTCGGCTGCGGAGGTGCCGGGACCCGTGAGGCCGCTGAGCGGTGAGGTCGCGAGAGCCCCCTCGTTCATGTAGCGGCTCGACCGCAGATGCCACTCGTGGCCGCCCGACTGCCAGTCCTGCAGCCCCTGCGCGTACGCGCCGATCGCCCGTACCTCGTCCGGCGTGAGGCCCTTGTCCAGGGCCAGCGCGGGCACTTCGGTGAGCGCCGTGTGCTCGAACTGGTGCAGCCGCGAGGTGAGGATGTCGTTGACCGTGTCGGCGGCCTGCTGGGTGGTGCAGCCGAAGAAGGTCTCCAGGACGAGCACGCCATTGCTCAACTCGCCCTCGTCCTCGACCTCCCGCTGGTAGGAGAAGAGGTCGTTGCGCAGGTGCACGGCGTCCGAGAAGGTCTCCATGAGCACGCGCAACGGCCGCGAACCGGCGACCGGTTCGGGGATCTCCGCCGTCGCGAACTCCACGAGCCCCGCGGACCAGGGGGCGCCGCCGACCTTGCGGCGCATCTCGATGTACTCGACGGGGTTGGCGATCCGCCCCTCGTTGATGTTGGACAGCTCCCACATCGACTCGTTGAGCAGATGCTCGGTGGACTCGGCGAACCGCTTGCGCCAGCCCAGGGACATCGAGGGGACCGTGCGCGCCCAGAGGTCGGCGAGTCCGGCCTCCACCGGATTCTGCGGCTCCGGCACCGGGGTCGACAGGTCGAGCGGCATGAAGAGCGGGAGCCGGTCCAGGTAGTCCTTGCCGCCGGAGCGGTCCTGGCTGCGCTTGAAGGTCTCCAGGAAGTGGTCGTCGAAGAAGAAGACCCACACGTACCAGTCGGTGATGAGCGAGAGGGCCGGGCCGTCGCACTCCGGATGCGTGTACGCGCACAGCAGGCCGTAGTCGTGTGCGTCGAGGTCGGACTGCTCCCAGATGCCGGAGCCCTCCAGCATGCCCATTCCGCGCGCCCACTCGCTCGAATGGGCTCGCGCCTCGTCGAGATGTGGGTTCAGTCGGGCGGGGTACGGCATGTAGAAGTGCGGGAGTTCGAACGGCTGCGTCATGGCCCGGCCCTACCCGCGGCCTCCTACGGGCATCCGTACGGCGGCACATGATCGCACCATCGCGTGAACGGGTGAGTGTCTGGGGGCGGTTCGGGGAAAGGTGTGCTGTTGCTTGGGGCCTTCTTCTTCGCCCCCGCCGCCCCTACCCATTCCCGTCCCTTACTCGGGGGCTCCGCCCCCGAACCCCCGCTCCTCAAACGCCGGAGAGGCTGAATACCTTGCGGCCCGGGCCGACACCTTCAGCCCGTCCGGCGTTTGAGGACGAGGCCGTTCAGGCCGATAGCGGGGGTCTGGGGGCGGCAGCCCCCAGGGACGGGACGGGTAGGGGCGGCGGGGGCGAAGAAAGGTCTGCCCCCTCACCCCCGTACCGCCCTCCCCACCTCCGCCCGCAACCCCACGAACTCCGGCAACCCCCGCGTCGCGATCTGGTCGCGTTTGCCGGGCAAGGTGACGGGGAGGTCGAGGACGATCCGGGAGGCGGGGCCGGAGGACAGGACGACGACGCGGTCGCCGACGTACACGCTCTCGTCGATGTCGTGGGTGACGAACACGATCGTCGGACCCTCGGTCTGGTGCACTTCGAGGAGCAGGTCCTCAAGGTCCTCGCGGGTCTGGGCGTCGAGGGAGCCGAAGGGCTCGTCCATGAGGAGGAGGGACGGGCGGCAGACGAGAGCGCGGGCGATCGCGACACGTTGTTGCATCCCGCCGGAGAGCTGCCAGGGGTGGCGGCGCCCCACACCGGGGAGCCCCACCCGTTCCAGCATCCGCTCGGCCTCGTCCCGCCGCTCGGCCCGTCCGAGGCCCCGCCGCCGCAGGGGAAGGGCGACGTTCTCCCGGACGGAGAGCCAGGGGAAGAGCGACCGCCCGTAGTCCTGGAAGACGACGGCGAGCCGGTCGGGCACACCGGTGACGGGCTCCCCGTCGACGCTGACGGAGCCCTCCCCCACGGGCTGCAACCCCGCGATGGTGCGGAGCAGCGTCGACTTGCCGCACCCGGACGGCCCGACGACACACAGGAGTTGGCCGTCGGGGACGGTGAGCGTGATGTCGTGCAGGACGGGATGATCGCCGTACCGCTGGCCGAGCGAGTCGAGACGGAGCATGCGGGGCGGTCACCTGTCCCTGGAGTCGGAGTCGAACACGCCGTCGTCGACCCGGACATGGAGCAGGAAGGGCCCGTCGTCGTCACCGTGTCCGGCCAGCGCACGGTCGAGTGCGGCGGGGAGGTCGGCGGACTCCTCCACGTACGCCGCCGGGCAGCCGAAGCCGGTCGCGACCCGGGCGAAATCGATGTCCCCGATGTCCGTGCCGGGCACGGGTGCGATGTCGATGCGGCGGCCGAGGGCGCGTACGGCGGCGTATCCGCCGTTGTCGAGGAGGACGTAGGTGACGGGCACCCGATGGCGCGCGGCGGTCCACAGGGCCTGCACGGAGTACAGCGCCGAGCCGTCACCGACCAGGCACACCACCCGCCGCCGGTCGGCCAGCGCGCGCCCCACGGCGAGCGGCAGTCCCCAGCCGAGCGCACCGCTGCCGGTGGTGAGGAACCCGCCCGCCGATTCGATGCGCACGCGCGCGTGGAGCGCTTCGCGATGGCTGGGTGTCTCCTCCACGAGGACACGGTCGCGAGGCAGTCGCTCCTGGAGCAGGTCGAGTACGAGCTCCGGGGTGATCGGGCCTAGGCCGGGAGCACGGGCGGGCAGAGGGGCCGGGCGGGACGGCGGTGGTTTGCGGTCCGACTCCCGTACCAGCGCGGCCAGTTGGCCGACGGCCGGTTTCAGCGTCGTGACGATGCTCGTGCCCGTCGGCAGCCAGACCGCCTGCCCGGGGTCGCAGTCGAGGTGGAAGAGCTCGGTACGCGCGGACAGCGGCGGACTCTCCGTGTGGAAGTGGTACGTGAACAGGGGCGCGCCCAGGGCCACCACCACGTCGTACGCCTCCAGGCAGGCCGCCAACCGGTCGGCCGCGGGTGGCAGAAACCCCTGGAAGAGCGGGTGCGATTCGGGGAAGCCGGAGCGGCCGGACATCGGGCTGATCCAGACGGCGGCGCGGGTGCGTTCGGCGAGGGCGCGGACCTCGGCGGTCGCGTGCTCGTCGTCGACGCCGGGGCCGACGACCAGCGCGGGCCGCTCGCAGGTGTCCAGGCGCGCGGCCAGGGCGGACAGGGCGCCCGCGTCGGCGGTGAACCCGCCGTGCAGCGTACGCGGTTCGACGTGCGCGGCCGGCCGGTCCCAGTCGTCCTCGGGGACGGACACGAAGACGGGGCCGCGCGGGTGCGACATGGCGAGGCGGTGGGCCTCGGCGAGCACTGCGGGTACGTCGGCCGCGCGGTCCGGCTGGCGACTCGACTTCACGTACGGGCGCGGGAACTGTACGGGGTCGTCTGCTCCCAGGAACGGCCTCAGCTGGGTCAGGGCACGCGACTGCTGGCCGGCCAGGATCACGAGGGGCACGCGGTCGCGGTACGCGTTGAAGACGGCGCCCAGGGCGTGGCCCACTCCGCCCGCCGAGTGGAGGCTCACGAGGGCGGCGCGGCCCGTGCCCAGTGCGTGTCCTGCGGCCATGCCCACGGCCACGGATTCCTGTAGTCCCAACACATAGGTGAAGTCGTCCGGCCAGTCGCGGAACATGCGTAGTTCCGTGGAGCCCGGGTTGCCGAAGACGGTGGTCATGCCGGTGTCGCGGCAGAACCGGATGACGGCTTCAAGGACGGTGACGGTCTCTACCGAGCGGGCCGATCCCGTGTCCGGCACGGGCAGGGGACCGGGACCGGGCATCGACTTCGGGTTCGGGTTCGGGTTCGGGTTCATGCAGGCCTCCCTTTGCCCAGCAGTCGTTTCTCGACCGCCAACAGGCCGGTGTTGAGTACGTATCCGAGTGCGCCGAGCAGCACCAGCGCGGCCCACACGGTCAGCAGGTCGGAGCGCGACTGGGCGTCGGTGAGTGTGAAGCCGATGCCGTTCGCCGTGCCGGGCAGCAGCTCCGAGAAGACCATCAGGATGAGGGAGAGGGAGAGGCTCAGGCGCAGGCCCGCGAAGATGCGTGGGAGGGCCGAGGGCAGGAACAGGAGCCAGAGTCGTTGCGCTGTGGTCAGGTGCAGGACGGCTGCCACGTCGATGCGTAGGGGGTCTGTGTTGCGGGCTCCCTCCGCAGTGTTGATCAGTACGGGCCAGATGGCGCTGAAGACGATCGACGCGAGTTGCATCTGGGTGCCGAAGTCGAAGATCACGACGAAGACGGGGACCAGGGCCGGGGGTGGGATCGCTCGGGCGAACTGGAGGGCCGGGTTGCAGAGGGCGTAGGCGCGGTGGGAGCGGCCCAGGGCTGTGCCTATCGCTATTCCTGCGGCTGCGGCGAGGGCGAAGCCTGTTGTCATGCGGGCGAGGCTGGGGAGGATGTTTTCCGTTGCCTCCGGGGTGAGGAAGGCGTGGGTGGGTGGGCCCGAGAACCACAGGTTGTGGGTGTGGCGGGCGATTTCTGTGGGTGGCGGGAAGTAGACGGTGGGGTGTGTGCGGGTGGCGAGTTGCCAGGCGCCGATTGCTGCGGCGAGCACGCCCCACCGGAGCAGTGCGCTGCGCGCCGCCTTACCGCCCCTCATCGACCGACCTCACCGTCCTTGGATTTCGCCCCCGCCGCCCCTACCCATTCCCGTCCCTTACTCAGGGGCTCCGCCCCCGAACCCCCGCTCCTCAAACGCCGGAGGGGCTGGATTTTCCGCAGCCCGGGCCGACACACTCAGCCCGTCCGGCGTTTGAGGACGAGCGCGGTAGCGCGATGCGGGGGTCTGGGGGCGGCAGCCCCCAGAAAGGGACGGGAATGGGTAGGGGCGGCGGGGGCGAGGAAAAGCCCGCCCCCCTCACCGCACCCCCCGACGCTCCGGCGTCCAAGGAAACAGCCTCCTCTCCCCCCACACCAGCACGCTGTTGATGACCAGCCCCAGGGCCCCGGCCCACACCACCCCCGCGAGCACGTCCCGCGTGCCGTCCGTCGACAGGCCGGACTGGGCGATGAAGATGCCGAGGCCCTCGCCGAAGCCCGCGAGGATCTCGGTGGCGACGGCGAGGATCAGGGCGATGGCGGCGGAGATGCGGAGTCCGGCGGCGATGAAGGGCGCGGTGGCGGGGAGTTCGACCCGCAGGAGCACCGAGAGACGCCCGAAGCCGAAGGCACGCAACGTGTCCTTGGCCAGGGGATCGGTCTCGCCGAGGCCGTAGACGGTGTTGAAGAGGATGGGCCAGACGGAGGCGTACGTGATGAGGGCGACCTTCGTCTCGGTACCGGAACCCAGGAGCAGGGACACCAGCGGGATCAGCGCTACGGACGGCATGGGCCGCAGGAACTCGACGATCGCTCGCACGGCTTCGTCGACCACGGGCACGCTGCCGAGCAGCAGACCCAGCGGAACGGCGATCACGCAGGCCAGGCCGAGACCGAGGGCCCAGGCCCGGACCGTGGCTCCGACCCCGTCCAGGAAGACCGGATCGCCCGCCAACTCCACGGCCCGCACCAGGACTTCGGACGCGGGCGGCAGATAGCTGCGACGCACAAGACCGGCCCGGCCGACCGCCTCGCACACTCCGAAGGCGAGCAGCACGCCGAGCGCACCGAGCAGCAGATCCTGACGACGCCTCCCCGCTCGACTCACTTGGCTCACTTGGCTCACTTGGCTCACTTGACGAGCAACGTTCCTGGATCGATCGCCTTCTTCAACAGGCCCTGTTTCCTCATGAGTTCGGTGAGGCGGCTCAGCTGGGTGACGTCCGTCGTCGTCGGGTAGGAAGGCAGGCGGATCGACTCGGCCTGGTCGGCGGTCACCTTGGCGTACTTGGGCAACTCCTCGCGTACGGCGCTCTGGTCCTGCGTGGCGATCTGCGCGGCCTCCGCGATGGCCCGCTTGAAGGCCGCCGCGGTCTTGGGGTTCTCGGAGGCGTAGCCGCGGGTCGTGACGTAGCCGCTGATCGGTATGGACTCCACGGGCGCGGAGCCGCCGTCGACGAGGACGCGGGCGTTGAGGTCGTTCTGGATGGCGCTGTTGAAGGGCTCGGCCGCGTGGACGGCGTCGACCTGTCCCTTCTCCAGGGCGGGTCCCATCTGGGGGAAGGCGATCTGCCGGTACTCGGGGCGGCCGGCGCCCTGTTGGTCGAGGATCGCGTTCAGGGTCAGTGACTGGATGTTGTTGAGGATGTTGACGGCGACCTTCTTGCCCTTGAGGTCGGCGATGCTCCTGATGTCCGAGTCCTGGGGCACGAGGACGTCCATCATGTGCGGTGCGACCCGCGCCCCCTCGGCGAGGATGCGGAGGTCGAGGGTGCCCTTCTCGTGGGCCTGGAGGAAGGTGACGTAGTTCGCGCTCGCGATCACGTCGACCTGCCCCTTCGACAGCGCGGGCAGTGCCTGGATGCTCTGCTGGACGGGCTGGATGCGCACGTCCAGGCCCTCCTTCTTGAACAGGCCCCGGTCCTGCGCGATGTAGAGGGGGGCGTCGTCGGCCAGCGGGAGCGCGGCGACGGTGATGCTCGACCTCTCCAGCCCGTTGCCCCCGGCGTTACCGGAATCGGAGTCGTCGGAGTCGCCGCCGCAGGCCGCCAGAGTCATCACCAGGGCGATCGCGACAACGGTCGGTTTTCCCGTACGGAAGGGGGCTCGGCGCGTCGGCATGCGCGCATGATGCCCCCGACTTGACGTGATCACCACACACTTATGCGCCGTTCCGGCGGCCCTCGGGAGAGTGCGAAAGCACATTCGCGCCGCCGGCCGGGGAGAGTCGCTTCGCACGCCCTTGCCGCGCCGCCACGGCCCGGTCACCGTGGTGGCGTGACCTCACGAGCGACGCCGCCACCCGCCGGGGAACCCGGCCCGGACACCGTCCCCGATGCCATCGCCAATGCCATCCCCGACGCCGTTCCCGACGTCTTCGACCCCCGGCAGTACGCCGCCGGTGTCCCCCACGCCGCCTACCGCGTCCTGCGCGACCACCATCCCGTGGCCTGGCAGCAGGAGCACGAGGTGCTCGGTTGGCCGGCCGGGCCCGGCTTCTGGGCGGTCACCCGGCACGCCGATGTGGTGCGGGTCCTGAAGGACTCGGAGACGTACTCCTCGTATCTCGGGGCGACCCAGATCCGGGATCCGGATCCGGACGACCTGCCGTTCATCCGGCGGATGATGCTCAATCAGGATCCGCCGGGACACGGGAGGTTGAGGCGTCTCGTCAGCCGGGCGTTCACCCCGCGCCGCGTCGACCACTTCGCGTCGGTCGCCCGCACCCGGGCCCGCTCGCTCTTCGAGCAGGCGGTGGCGACCGCCCGTAAGAACGACGGCACGTGCGACCTCATCACCGATGTCACCGACGACTACGCGCTGCTCAACCTGGCGGATCTGCTCGGTGTGCCGGAGAGCGACCGCGGGCTGCTGCTGCACTGGACCCAGCGGGTCATCGGCTACCAGGACCCGGACGAGGCGGGCCCGCCCGTGCTCGACGCCGTGGGCAGACCGGTCAACCCGCGCTCACCGGCGGCGCTGCGGGACATGTTCGCGTACGCCCGTGAGCTGGCCGGCCACAAGCGGCGGCATCCCGGTGACGACGTCATGACCGTGCTCGCCGCCGACGGTGAACTCGCCACCGCGGAACTGGAGATGTTCTTCTTCCTGCTGACGGTCGCGGGCAACGACACGGTACGCGGCGCGGCTCCCGGCGGACTGCTGGCGCTGGCCGGGCATCCGGAAGCGTACGTCCAACTGCGCGCCGGTGCCGTCGACTTGGAGTCGGCCGTCGACGAACTCCTGCGGTGGCACCCGCCGGTGCTCACCTTCCGCCGCACGGCCGTGCACGACACCGAGCTGGCCGGGACGCCGGTCCGCGCCGGGGACAAGGTGGTGGTCTTCCACGCCTCCGCCAACCACGACGAGCGGGTGTTCGCCGAGCCGCACCGGCTGGACCTGGCCCGTACGCCGAATCCGCACGTCTCCTTCGGGGACGGACCGCATGTCTGCCTGGGCGCGCACTTCGCCCGGCTGCAGCTGCGGGTGCTGTACGAGGAGGCGCTGCGCGCCCTGCCCGGGCCGCCGCGCGTCGCCGGGCCTCCCCGGCGGCTCGTCTCCAACTTCATCAACGGCCTGAAGTCGCTGCCGCTGCACGTGGCCTGAGCCGGCCGGTTCGGCTGAACTCCATGAGGTGCGGGTTGACGATCCATTGACCTGCAACTTAGGTTTGCCTTACCTAAGTGGTTTTCGCCTCCGAAAGGCCAACTACCCATGAGATCCGCCGTGTTCGCCCGCGCCACCCGAATCGCCGCCGTCGGTGCCACCGCCGCCGCGCTGACGGTCGGGCTCGCCACCTCCGCCTCGGCAGCCACCGCCACGCGGTCCGTGACGGTGAGCGGAACGACGTACAACCTGTCACTGACGGCCCCCGACGCCCTGTCGGCCGCCGGGCAGAACATCACCGTCTCCGGCAGCGGCTACAACGCCATCCAGGGCGTATACGTCGGCCTGTGCGTGATACCCGAGGGCGTCGTGCCCGGCGACCCGTCGACGTACACCTCCCGGCCGACCCCCTGCCTGGGCGGCGCGGACCAGTCCGGCACGACGGGTGCCTCGCACTGGGTGTCGAACTTCGGCGGCGGCACGGTCGCGAACAGCTCCACCTACGGTTCCGGCGGCTCCTTCAACGTCAGCGTGCACGTGAACCCGAACATCGCCACCGGCCAGGTCTGCGGCACGGACGTCGACTGCGCCATCGTGACGCGCGCCGACCACACGGCGAGCGGCACCCGCTCGTACGACGTCTACATCCCGGTCACCTTCTCGTGACCGCGCCTCTCAGAACCCGGGGGCGGAGTGATGTGCTCCGCCCCCGGGCGGCGGGCGCCCTCGTGGGCATCACGGCGGTGGTCCTCACCGCCGTCGTCGTCAGCACACCCGCCGTCGGCGCCGACGACCCGCCGGGCACGGACGGGTACGAGCAGACGGCCCGCCTCACGACCGTCGGCAAACCGCTCGACCTGCTGGTACACCCCGAGTCGGGGAAGCTGTACGTCGGGTCCGACACGGTCGCCGGTACGACGGGCGGGAGCCTGGCCGGCGTCTATGTCGTCGACCCGGCCGCCGGGAACGTACTGAACTGGGTGAAGACCTCCCCCGGCAGTACCGGCGCGCCCGCCCAGCTTCCGGGCAAACGGCTCGCCGGGCCGCTGCCGGGCGACGGGGTGCACTACCTGGTCGGGCTGCGCGGGATCGCCGCCGTGAAGGACGGCGACGCGGCGGGCCGCGGTGGCTGGCTCACCGGCACGACGATCACGCAGGCCAAGGCCGGTGCGAAGGCCGGCACGGTCGTGGTCGTACGCGGGACGAAACTGGAGGAGGTCACCGTCGGCGAGACCTCGGTGGCCGTGGAGCGCTCGCTGACCCTGCCGGCCGTCGGCGGTCCGCTCGCCGTGGACACCTCCGCCGGGCAGATCTGGGTCACCGACAACACCAACAGCGTGCTGCGCAGGGTGAGTTCGGCCGACTTCACGCCGGACGGCAAGGAGATCCCGCTCGGCGCCGGTGCCGCGGTGTCCTTCCTGGAGTGGGACACCGGGCGCGGAGTGCTGTGGGCGGGGCGCGGCACGGTGCTGGAGGCGTACGACATCGCCTCCGGCAAACTGGCCGCCTCCTTCGACGCGAAGCCCGGTGACACCATCGCGGACGTCGCCGTGGACCCGCGCTCCGACCGGGCGTTCGCGGTGTGGCAGGACTGGGGCAACCCGCCGGAGGAGGGGGACGGCGTGGGGCAGCTCGCGGTGTACGACACGGCGACGCTCAAGGACCTCGACATGGGCGCCGAACTGCCGGGCGTCAACGGCCAGTTGGGCAGCTCGTCCGTCGCGGTGACGCCGGGCGGCGACTCGGTGTTCGTCGGCAGCCCGTCCGACGCCTCGCTCACCGTGTTCCGCGCGCCGGTGCCACCCTCGCCCTCCGAGTCGCCGACACCGTCCGACCCGGAGTCGCCTTCGCCCTCGGACCCGGCCTCGCCCAGCCCTTCGGACGGAACGCCCGAGCCGTCACCCAGTGACTCCGACCCGGGCGCCAACCCGAGCTCCTCCGGCACCACCGTTCCCGTCGACGGTCCGAGCGCCGACGGAGACAGCGCGGGTGGCACGGGAGGCGGTGGCGCGCAGACCACGACCGGTGGCGGCTCGCTCGACACCACCGGCGACGGGTCGCTCGCCTCGACTGGCACCGATGTGCTCCTGCCCGCCGCGGCCGGCACCGCCGCGCTGCTCGCCACCGGCACCGCCGCGGTGCTGTGGCGCCGCCGACGGGCCACGACGTAGGCCGGCCGGTGGACCGGCCGGCTCCCGGGCCGTGAAGGAACAGGCGCCCAACCGACCCCCACCCCGGAAGGTCCAACAGCCACGAGCGGCCCCGACAAGGGCCCGTATCAGTGCTGTTGGGCCTTCTGCGGTGTCGCCTCGCTCGGCCGTACGACGACGTATCCCTCGCCCTGGAGCATCAACTGCACGGCCTCGCCGGAGCCGCCGCGGATCATCGAGCCTATGGACTGCGAACGGTGCAGTGAGGTCTGGAGGTTGGCCGTCCAGCCGACGATCGCGTCCGTGTCGACGTACACCGGCCACTGCGGCGAGACCGGGATGACCAGCGGGTTGCCCTCGCAGACGAGGCCGAGCCTGCCGTGTCCGGTGAAGACGCTGTTGAACAGCCCGCCGCCGGTGATGCCCGCGCCCTTGACCGTCTTGATCTCGTACTTCAGCGAGGCGTCGAAGCACAGGACGTTGCGGCCGTTGACGGTGAAGACGTCACCGGGGTCGATGTCGACGATGAAGCAGTTCTGCGCCTCGTGCGCGAACCAGGCCTCCCCCTGCCCGCGCACCGCCATGAGCGCCAGCCCCTCGCCCGTGACGGCCCGTTTGAGCATGCCGCCGACGCCCTGGCCCTTGCGCTCGAACTGCAGACTGCCCCGGTAGGCGATCATCGCGCCCTGCCGGGCGAGCATCTCGCCGTTGACGGCGTACTTGATCGACTTGGCGTTCTCGACGCTCATGCCCGCCGCAGTGGCCGGCTGCACCATGTACTCGCTGGAAAACAGATCACCCTTCATGCGGGCATCCTGTCCCGGAGGCGCGGGTTCCACCATCCAACGGCGGGATGAAAGGCGGCGACGAAGGTATATGTCCGCGGAACGAAAGGCGGGGCGGCCGACGCCCGCTCGCGTCGGCCGCCCCTGCGGGGGCCTTTCGGCCCCACCCTGTGGGGGGTGGTTCGTCAGTCGTCGATCAGCCGCCGTCCGCCCGGTTCAACAGTCGTCCGACGGCCGCTCGACGGTCAGAAGGTGAGCTTCCAGCTGTTGATCGTGCCGGTGTCCGCCGAGGCCACGTCCTGGACGCGCAGCTTCCAGGTGCCGTTTGCGGTCTCGCTGGACGCGTCCACGGTGTAGGTCGTGTTGACGTTGTCGGCCGAGTCCGAGCCCGAGGACTTCAGCCGGTAGGCCGTGCCGTCCGGGGCGACCAGGTCGATCACCAGGTCACCGCGGTAGGTGTGGGTGATGTCGACGCCGACCTGGAGGGCCGAGGGCGCGTTGCCGGTCCGGCCGCTGACGGCGATCGAGGACTCGACGGCCGAGCCGGCGTCCGGGATGGAGACGGCCGTGCTGCTGGTGAAGGTGGTGCCCCCCGTGGAGCCTCCCGACCCGCTCACCGCCTGCACCGTCTTGGCCGCGTCCGCGAGACCCGCGCCACAGCCGCCCGAGCAAGCACCGGGCAGAGCACGCGAGTTGGTCTTGATCGCGGACTCGATCTGGGCCGGGGTCAGCGCGGAGTTCGCCGACTTGGCGAGCGCGGCGAGACCCGCGATGTGCGGGGCGGCCATGCTGGTGCCCTGGTAGTAGGCGTACGACTCCGAACCCGGGCCCTGCGTACCGGAGTTCAGCGTGGACAGGATGCCGTTGGCGGTGCCGGTGCTGGTCTGGCCACCGGGTGCCGCGATGTCGACGACCGAGCCGAAGTTGGAGTAACTGGCCTTGGCGCCGGTGCGGTTGAGCGCGGCGACCGAGATGACGTTGCTGCAGCTGGCCGGCGAGTAGTTGGCCGCGTTGGCGTTGCTGTTGCCCGCCGCGACGACGACCGTGGTGCCCCGGCCGACCGCGCCGTTGATGGCGGTCTGGGTGGCCGTGGTGCAGGCGCCGCCACCGCCCAGGCTCATGTTGATGACCTTGGCGACGTTGGCGTTGGCCGGGACGCCGGAGACCGTACCGCCTGACGCCCAGGTGATGGCGTCGATGATGTCGGAGTCGTAGCCGCCGCACTTGCCGAGGACGCGCAGCGGGGAGATCTTCGCGTTGTACGCGATGCCCGCGACGCCCTTGCTGTTGTTGGTGACGGCCGCGATGGTGCCCGCGACGTGCGTGCCGTGCCAGGAGGAGGAGCTGCCCGTGGTCTGCTCGCACTCGCCGGCGGAGTACCAGTCGCCCGGGTCGGCCGGGTTGCTGTCACGGCCGTTGCCGTCGACCGAGACCGCGGTGTCGGAGATGAAGTCGTAGCCCGCGACGATGTTGGCGGCGAGGTCGGAGTGGGTGACGTAGCCGGTGTCGATGACGGCGACGGTCACGCCGCTGCCGGTCGCGGTGTCCCAGGCGCCGGGCACACGCATGCCCGCGGTGGTCTCGAAGAGGTCCCACTGCTTGCTGTACTCGGTGTCGTTCGGGTCGGCCTGCGGCTTGTTGAGGCGGTCCGGCACGACGTACGCGACCTGCGGGTCGGCCTGGTACTCGGCGACGACGTCGGCGACATCGGCCTTGCTCAGCTGCTCGCCGAGGTCGACCAGCGCGGCGCCGGTGCCGAGGCGGCGCTGGAAGTCCAGGCTCTCGCCGGCCTCCTTGCCCTTGGCCTCGGCGTCGGCGGAGGCGGCCTTGTTCGACCTGGCCTCGGTGGCGCCCGACTTGTAGCCGACGATCAGCCGCTCGGCCGGGGCGGACACAGCAGCGGCGGCGGACTTCGCGGTCTGCTCGGCGGGGACCTTGGCGGTGGCGGGACCGGCCAGCGCGAGGGACGTGGCGCTCCCGGCCAGGAGTGTCGCGGAGATCGCGGCGACGGATATCAGCTTCCGTCTCGCGGGTCGAGGAGTACGCAAGTGAGTGCCTTTCGTGGCCGGCTCCGGGCAGCGCGGAACAGGCGGTGCGATGCGGTGCATGCGGTGCCGTGCGGTGCGGAGCAGCGGTTCGATTCGCTTCGTCGTCGAAGCGGCGGGGGGTGCAATCGAGAAGGCGCGAGGCCGGCCGTGCGCGAGCCTCCAGTCAGGGGTTACCTGTGGTTCGGCTGTGGTCGAACAATAGGCGGAGCCTTTATCCCGCGGATACGGGGAAAACCCTCGATCCATGGCCGAGAACCCCCTATGGGGACCGCCCAGTTGGCGAGAAAGCACCCTTTCCGGACGTTCAGTCCTGTCTCGTCGACAAGGGATGCGGACGAGGCGGGAGGGGCTGCCGCCGGGTAAGAAGTTAGGTTAGCCTTACTTTCCTCTTCGTTGGTCTCCCGCCGCCCTGTCTCCCGCCCAAGGAGTCGCCCATGCACGCCCCGCGCCCCGCCGCCCCTGCGCTCTCCCGTCGTAGCGTCCTCACCGCGGTGGGAGCCCTGGGCCTGGGCGGTCTGCTCTCGGCGTGCGGCAGCGACGGAGACAAGGACAGTGACGGCGGCAGCTCCGCCAACTCGTCGGCCGGCGGGGGAACATGGCGTTTCAAGGACGACCGGGGCACGACGGTCGAGGCGGACCGGGCACCGAAGCGCCTGGTCGCCTTCGTCGGCGCGGCTGCCGCGCTGCACGACCTCGGCATCGAGTGCACGGGCGTCTTCGGACCGACGAAGCTCAAGAACGGCAGGCCCGATCCCCGGGCCGGCGGGATCGACGTGGACAAGGTGACGATCCTCGGCAACACCTATCCCCAATTCAACGTCGAGCGGTACGCCGGACTTCGGCCCGACCTCCTGATCGCCCAGATGACCGATCCGCCGGCGCTCTGGTACGTCCCCGAGGAGTCGGCCGAGAAGATCGAGTCGCTCGCCCCCAGCGTCGGCATCCTCACCACGAAGAGCTCACTCACCCATGTCATCGACCGCTTCGCCGACCTCGCCAAGTCGCTCGGCGCGGACCTGACCGCCGACCCGGTCACCTCCGCGGAGAAGCGCTTCAAGTCGGCCTCGGCCAACTTGCGTCGGGCGGCCGGAGCGGCCCGCGCGAAGGGCAGTGGCGGCCTGAAGGTCATGGTGGTCTCCGCCTCGGCCGACATCCTGTACGTCGCCGCCCCGGACGCCTTCACGGACCTGCGCTACTACGAGTCGCTCGGCGTCGAGTTCGTGACGCCCTCGAAGACGGGCGCGGGCGGCTTCTGGCAGGAACTCGGCTGGGAGAACGCCGACATGTACGAGGCCGACCTGATCCTCGTCGACGACCGAGAAGGCAACCTCCAGCCGGCCGACCTGAAGAAGACCAAGCCGACCTGGGCCCGGCTGCCCGCCGTCCGGGCGGACCTGACGTTCCCGTGGGCCGCAGAGGAGCGATACAGCCACGCCGGGTACGCACCGCGCATCGAGCAACTGGCGGCGGCACTGGGGCAGTCGGAGCCCGTGACCTCGTAACCGGCTCTCCAGGGGCGGTACTCAGCCGCTGTCAGGCCCAGTCGCCGTCAGGCCCAGTCGTCGGGCTCAGCTGTCGACCGTCTCGGGCACCGTCAGGCCGTCGTCCGTGGCCGCGAGGAACTGCGTGGCCGCAAGCTCGGCGTACAGCGGGTCGCCGGCCACGAGTTCGCGATGGGTGCCGACCGCCCGTACCTGCCCCGCGTCCATGACGACGATCCGGTCGGCCATGGTGACGGTGGACAGCCGGTGGGCGACGACCAGGACCGTGGTGGTGCGGGCGACATCGGCGACGGTGTCGCGCAGCGCGGCCTCGTTGACCGCGTCGAGCTGGCTGGTGGCCTCGTCGAGGAGCAGCAGCCGGGGCCGCCTGAGCAGGGCGCGGGCGATGGCGACGCGCTGGCGTTCACCGCCGGAGAGCTTGGTGCCGCGGTGGCCGACGAGGGTGTCGAGCCCCTTCGGCAGCCGGTCGACGAGGGAGTCGAGGCGGGTGGTCTTCAGTGCCCGGAGCACCTCGCCGTCGTCCGCGTCGGGATTGCCGAGCAGGAGGTTGTCGCGGAGGCTGCCGGAGAGGACGGGCGCGTCCTGCTCCACATAGCCGATGGCGGACCGGAGCGCGGAGACCTCCCAGTCGGTGAGGTCGCGGCCGTCCAGCGCGATGGTCCCCTGCTCCGGGTCGTAGAACCGCTCGATGAGCGAGAACACCGTGGTCTTCCCGGCGCCGGACGGTCCGACAAAGGCGGTCATACCGCGCGGCGGGACGGCGAAGGTCACACCGTGGTGCACGTACGGAAGGTCGTCGTCGTAGCGGAAGCGGACGTCCTCGAAGGCGATCGAGGCGGGCTCGGCGCCGGGCTGGGGCAGCGGCGAGGGCTCGGCGGCCGGTTCGGCGGGCAGCAGCCGGGCCTCCTCGATCCGGGCGAGGGCGGCCGAGCCGGTCTGGTACTGGGCGACGGCTCCGACGACCTGCTGGATCGGCGCCATCAAGTAGAAGACGTACAGCAGGAACGCGACGAGGGTGCCGATGTCGATGGCGCCGGTCGCGACCCGTGCGCCGCCCACGGCGAGGACGGTGATGAAGGCGACCTGCATCGAGAGGCCGGCCGTGTTCCCGGCCAGCGCGGACCACTTGGCGGCCCGTACGCTCTGGCGCCACGACTCCTCGGCCGCCGCGTGCACGGCCCGCTCCTCGCGGTGCTCGGCGCCGGACGCCTTGATGGTCCGGAGCGCGCCGAGGGTCCGCTCCAGCGAGGCGCCCATCGCTCCGACCGCGTCCTGCGCGCGCTTGCTGGCGCGGTTGATCCGCGGCACGATCACGCCGATCACCGTGCCCGCGGCCAGCACCACGCCCAGGGTGACGCCCGTCAGCACCGGGTCGACGAACCCCATCATCGCGAGCGTGGCCACCAGGGTGAGCCCGCCCGTGCCGAGGCCGACCAACGAGTCGGTGGTGACTTCCCTGAGCAGCGTGGTGTCCGAGGTGATCCGGGCCATCAGGTCCCCGGGCTCGCTCCGATCGACGGCGGATATGCGCAGCCGCAGCAGGTGCGACACCAGGCCCCGCCGGGCCCCGAGCACCACGGACTCGGCGGTGTACCGCAGCACGTACCCGCCCAGCGCCCCGATCGCCGCGTTGGCGACCACCAGACCCGACATGGCCAGCAGCGCGCCGGTGATCGACCGGTCGTGCCCGAGGTCGTCGATGAGCGTTCGGGCGACCAGCGGCAGCGCGAGCCCGGCGGCGCCGGTCAGCAGCGACAGCACGGCTCCGAGCAACAGCGTCCAGCGGTACGGGCGTACGTACCCGAGCAGGAGCCGCCACGGTGGCGTGGACGGTGTGTCGGACGGGTCGGGCTGCGGCACGGTGCTCCCCCTCGATCGGCTCCCCTCCCGCTCTCGGCCGGAGTCCCGTCCGCGGTCCGGTCCGGAGTTCGGTCCGGGGCCTCGTCCGGAGCAAGGGGGATCGATGGAAGTATCGCCGATGCCACTGACAGTGCCGTAGGGGATTTCGACCGGCGGTATCCGAACGGGCCCGTCGAGTAACGTTCGATGAATGACCGCTTCCCCCGAACAACCGGCGTGGCGCCGGCGTGCCGTCGAGCGATCCACCCGGGCCGCGAAGCTGCGCGCGGAGGAACGCGTACAGAGGTTTCTGGACTCGGCCTACGAGCTGATCGCCGAGAAGGGCACGACGGACTTCACCGTCCAGGAGGTCGTCAACCGCTCGAAGCAGTCGCTGCGCAGCTTCTACCAGTACTTCGACGGGAAGCACGAGTTGCTGCTCGCCCTGTTCGAGGACACGCTCGCCAAGTCCGCGGACGAGATCAGGGAAGCCGCCTCGTCGAAGAGCGATCCGCTCCGGGCGCTGCGCCTGGCCGTGGAGCTGCTCCACGAGCGGGCGCAGCCGGGCCCCGACGTGCCGCGGCAGCTGTTCGGCGGCTTCGCCCTGCAACTGCTGGTGAAGCACCCCTCGCAGGTGGCTGCCGCCCACCGGCCGCTGCTCATGGTGTTCGCGGAGCTCATCGAGCGGGCCGCCGACGCGGGTGTCATCGCGGCCGGGCGGCCCCGCCGTCAGGCCGCGCTCGTCCTGCAGACCGTCATGTTCGCCGCGCAGGCCCACGGTGCGTCTGCCGACGGCCGCGCCGAGCCGGTCAGCTCCGAGGAGGTCTGGCGGTTCTGCCTGGGCGGCATCTCCGGCCCCCCTCCGACAGCGGGCAGGCCCGCCACGGCCTAAGCGCTCCGGTGGAAGGGCCTGCTTCATCTGCGGGTCCGTAGCGGCTGGGTGCGCAGTTCCCCGCGCCCCTAAAAGGGCGCGCGTGCCGACAGGCGCAGCACACTCCCCTCGCCGTTCGCCGAGAGGAGGAGGGTGCCGTCCGGGGCCACTGCCAGGCCCGCGAACGGGTGCGGGGAACCGGGCATGCCCGCGGCGAACAGGGCGGGTTCGGTGCGGGTGATGCCCGGGGGCAGGCCGACCGCGAGGTTCTCGGCGTCGATGCGGGTCTCCCCCGTCGTGAGGGACACCGCGCGCAGGCACCGGTGCTCGACGTCCACCGTGAACAGTTCGTCCCCGCGGACGGCCAGCCCCTGCGGTGCGCCGAGGCCGTCCGCGACGGTCACCGTCTCGCCGTCGTCGTCGATCCGGAGAACGGCCCCGAGTTCGTCGTCGCTGACGTAGCAGCGCCCTTCGGCGTCGAAGGCGATGTCGACGGGGTGCCGGAGCCCTTCCGCGAGCACGGTGACGGTGTCCGTCCCGTCGATCCGCTCGTCGATCCGTACGACGCGGCCGGCGCCCGACTCGGCCACGACGAGGGCTCCGTCGGGCGAGCGCTCGATGCCGGTGGGCTCGTTCAGCCCCTGCACCCGTACCCGCGTGGTCCTGCGGACGGGATCGTACGTACGGACGTCGCCGTACTCGGAGGCGAAGTGGAGAAGTCCGTCGTCCGCGGTGATGCCGTGGACGAAGGGCTGCAGTTCGTGGGTGATCACGCCGCTGGAGTCGTGCTCCCCGGAGTCGCCGGGGCTCGCCAGGCGGTAGTGGTCCGCCGCGTAGACCGTGCCCCGGAGGTCGACGGTGACCCCGAAGGGGCCGCTGAGTCCTCGGGGAACGATCTCCCGGGTGCGGCCGTCCTCGCGCATCTCCGTGACGCCGCCGCTGCCGAAGCTGGAGACGTACATGCGGTTCTCCGCGTCGAAGGCCGCGTTGTCCAGCCCGAGGACGCCGCTGACGACCACCGACCGCGCCCCGGTGGCGAGATCGATGCGGGTCACGATGCCGGCCGGGCCCCGTGACAGGACGACGAGGACGCCTCCCTTGTCGAACCGGACCGCGACCGGGTCGTCCACCTCCTCGGCGAACAGTTCGGGGGTGCCGCCGTCCGGCGGGATCCGCCAGACCTGGTTGCCGATCATGTGCGGGTAGTACAGACAGCCGTCCGGGCCGAGCTGCATCGCGTTGCCGAGGGCCAGCCCGTCGGTCAGCACCACCGGGTCGCCGCCGTCCGGGAACAGCTCCAGCAGGCGGCCGTTCATCTTCATCTCGTTGACGAAGAGCCGGTCCCCGACACAGGTGATGCCGTTGGGCACCTGCACCTGGTCGGAGACGAGGCTGTACGCGCCCTGGGGGCTGCGCCGCCAGACCCGCCCCGGTGTCAGGTCGGCGATGTACATGGAACCGTCCGCCCCGAAGGCGAGGTCGTCGGGCGCCTGCACCGGACCGTCCAGTGGCACCACGACGTCGACGTCCCCCGTGGCCGTGTCGACGGCGCTGATCTGCCCGGCGAGGAACTGTGCCACGTACAGCCGTCCGTCGGGTCCGAAGGTGACGCCGTTCGAACCCCACAGGCGGTTCGGGGGGTTGAGTCTGTGCAGGTCCCAACTACCGCTCGTGGAAGGCGTGTTGCCGGTGTCGTCGAATCGGCTGGGCCGCATCGTCGTTCCCCGTCCCTGGGTTCGGTGATGGTCGGTCGTACGGTCGGGGCGCCCACACCCCCGTGGTCGGCGCCCCGGGCCGATCACTCGACGATGACGTCGTTCATGCCGCCGTCCGCGCGCCAGCGCCTGAGCAGTTCGTGGAACGCGACGGGTCCGTCGCCGTACGACTCGCTGCGCTTCCTGGGCCTGCCCTCGTTGTTGTAGTAGCCGGGGGTGCACTCGGCCTGGAACTTGTAGAGGTCCGCGGCCTTCTGACGGATCGTCGCGACCCAGGCGTCCTCGGCCTCGGGGGACGGCTCCACGTACCGGGCCCGGCGCTCCCGTGCCTCGGCGACCACTTCGGCGACATGGCCGGCCTGTTCGTCGAGGATGTGGACGTAGTTCACGGCACTGGCGTTCTGCAGCGGGCCGAGCTGGAAGAGGTTCGGGAATCCGTGGCTGTAGAAGCCGTGGAGTGTCTTCGGGCCGCTCTGCATCCAGGCCCCCGGCAGGGTGGCGCCTTCCCTTCCGTACACGGGGAGTTGGCCGGACAGGATGCCCGAGACGCCCACCTCGAATCCGGTGGCGAAGATGACGCAGTCGACCTCGTACTCGGCCCCGCCGACGACGACGGCGTCCTCGGTGATGCGCTCGACGCCCCCGTGGTCGGCCGTGTCGACGAGTGTCACGTTGGGCCGGTTGAACGTGTCCAGGTAGTGGTCGCTGAACGTGGGCCGCTTGCACATGTAGCGGTACCAGGGCTTGAGCGCCTCGGCTGTCGAGGGATCCTCGACGACGGTGTTCACGCGGGCGCGGATCTCGTTCATCTTCTGGAAGTCGGCGAGTTCGTTGAGGCGGTCGCGTTCCTCGGGCGGGAGGTCCGCGTAGTTGTTGGTCGGGATGAGGTTCTGGAGCAGCCGGGCGCTGCTGGTCCAGCCGTCGTTCACCAGGTCCTCGTCCGCTTGGGTCCCGGTGACGGTCCTGAGGAAGTTCTCCCTGCGGCGCCGCTGCCAGCCCGGTTCCAACGACTCGGCCCACCCCGGGTCCGTGGGGCGCTGGCCGCGTACGTCGACCGAGGAGGGCGTGCGCTGGAACACGTACAGGCGCTCGGCGTCGCGGCCGAGGTGCGGCACGACCTGGATGGCGGTCGCTCCGGTGCCGATCACGGCCACGTGCTTGTCGGCGAGCCGGTGCAGGTTTCCGTTCGCGTCGCCCCCGGTGTACGCGTAGTCCCAGCGGCTGGTGTGGAAGGTGTGGCCCTTGAAGTTCTCGATGCCGGGGATACCGGGGAGTTTCGCCTGGCTGAGCGTGCCGCTGGAGACCACCACATAGCGGGCCCGGATGCGGTCGCCGCGGTCGGTGGTGACGATCCACTCCAAATCGGTGTCGTCCCAACGGAGTTCGGTCGCCCGGGTCCGGAAGCAGGCGTCCTCGTACAGGCCGAAGTGGCGCCCGATCGCCCGCGCGTGCTGCCGGATCTCCTCGCCGGGCGCGTACTTCCACTCGGGGACGTAGCCGATCTCTTCGAGGAGCGGCAGGTAGACGTACGACTCGATGTCGCAGTGGATTCCCGGGTACCGGTTCCAGTACCAGGTCCCTCCGAAGTCCCCGGCCTGCTCGATGACCCGGATGCCCCGCACCCCCGCCTGCCGCAGGCGCGCCCCGGCCAGCAGACCGCCGAACCCGCCGCCTACGACGACCACTTCCACCCGGTCGGTCAGCGGCTCCCTGGTGAACTCCGGCTCCTCCACGTACGGATCGTCGGCGTAGTAGCCGAACTCACCGGCGACGCGGTGGTATTGGGCGTTGCCGTCGGGGCGGATCCGCCGGTCGCGCTCGGCCCGGTAGCGAGCGCGCAGCGCCTCGGGGTCGAACCCGAGCTCCTCCGGGTCGAAGTCGGGCGCGGCGGACGGGGTGTGGGGGGTGGTCATGCGTGTCCCTTCTGTTGTTGAGAGGGGTGCGGTCGTCGCCCGGTCGCTACTGCGGGCGGAAGTGGAGGCGGAGCCAGGCGGCCTGGCCGCCGTCGACGAGAAGGTCGGTCCCGGTGATGTACGACGACTCGGGGCCGGTCAGGAACGCCACGGCGTCGGCGATCTCCCCGGGCGTCCCGACGCGGCCCGATCCGCTCGCGTCCAGCATCTGCATCATGTGGGCCCCGGACGGCGAAGCGGCCTCCGCCCGGGACATCGCGGTGGCGATGACGCCCGGGCTGACGCTGTTGACCCGGGCGCCCCGCAGGTTCCAGGCGAGCGCGGCGGCCTGCACCCGTAGATGGTTGGCCCGCTTGGTCACGATGTACGCGGTCTGGGCGTCGTCGCCGATGGCGGTGACGACGTCGAGGCCGCGGAGGTCCTCGGTGGCGGTCGTCGCGAGGGCGGCCTCCTCCTCGCGGCTCAGGGACGCGACATGGCCGGCCATGCTGGAGATCACCACCAGGGCCGTACCGCGGGTGGCGACCGTCTCGAACGCGTCGATGACATGGGCCGTGCCCAGCAGGTTGACGTCGACGATCGTCTTCGCCGGCCCGGTCGCGGGCGAGACTCCCGCGGTGTGCACGATCGCGGCAACCCGGCCCTCGGCGGCCGACGCCTCCGCGAGCTTGTGCACCGCCCCGCGGTCGGACACGTCGGTCACCATGCCCCGCACCGCGTAGCCCTCGTCGGTGAGCGCGGTGACGGCCCGGTCGAGCCCCTGGCTGGACGCGTCGGCGAGGAGCACGTTCCGCCCGTTGCCCAGCCGGCGCGCGACCGCGACGCCCATCCCTCCCGCCCCCGTGACCACGACCACGTCACGACGCTCCTCGTTCGGACGGTCGACCATGAACAACCTCCCTGATCGTTCGAACTACCCTTCACCGACGCCCGGTTGGGCGCGAGGGCTACAACACGCCAGTGGCCGGTACGGCGTCGCGCCACGTGGAACGCACGGCGACGGCCTGCCGCCAGCCGCGGATCGCCTTCGGCGGCATACCGACCGCGAGAACCCCGGCCAGGTGGTCGCCCCTGCGGTAGGCGACCAGGAACCGGCGCTCGGCCAAGTCCCCCTCCACCACGGCGACTTCGTCGTGGCCGCGCAGATAGCCGAACGCCTGGACCTTCATGCCGTACTGGTCCGACCAGAAGTACGGCACCGGCGCGAACGGCTTGCGCGCCTGCGGGTGGAGGAGGTTCCGGGCGGCGGCCATGCCCTGCTCCGCGGCGTTCGTACGGTGCTCGATGCGCATCGACGCCCCGAACAGCGGGTTGTGCCAGCGGGCGACGTCACCGGCCGCGTACACGCTCCCGGTGGTCGTCCCAGGGGACTTGGTCGGCCCGGGGGACTCGCGGACCGCCTCGCAGTACTCGTCGCAGACCAGTCCGTCGCCCACGGTGAGGCCGCTGTCCGCCAGCCACTCGGTGTTGGGCAGCGAGCCGACGGCGACCAACACCTCGTCGCCCTCGACCAGTTCACCGTCGGCCAGCCGCACGCCGCCCTCGGTCACCTCGCGGACGGTGACCCCGGTGCGCAGGTCCACCCCGTGCTCCAGATGGGCGGCCGACAGCACCCGCCCGACCTCGTCGCCGACGGCGTGGCCGAGCGGAACGGGCGCCGGTTCCAGGAGAGTGACCTCGGCGCCCAGGCCCCGGGCCACGGCGGCGGCCTCGGCGCCCAGGAACCCGGCGCCGACGACCACGAGCCGCCGCCCCTCCCCCAGCCGGTCCCGCAGCGCGAGCGCGTCGTCCAGGGTACGCAGCACATGCGCGTGCCCGTCCCCGGGCAGCCGCCGCGGACGCACCCCGGTGGCCACGACCAGCCCGTCGTACGCGACCCGCGTCCCGTCGGCGAGCAGCACCGCACGCCCGTCGAGGTCGAGGCCCGTGGCCGCACTGCCGAGTCTCAAGTCCAGCTTCAGGGCGTCGAGTTCACCGGCCGAGCGCAGCGTCAGCCGGTCGTGCTCCCACTCGGACGCCAGGATCTGCTTGGACAACGGCGGCCGGTCGTACGGCGGGTGCGGCTCGTCACCGACCAGGGTGAGCGTGCCGTCGTACCCCTCCCGGCGCAGCGTCTCGACGGCCGAGAGTCCGGCCGCCGAGGCACCCACGACGAGAATCCGCCTCACTGGTCGACCAGCCGGATCGCCGCCGCCGGGCAGATCGCCACGGCTTCGCGCACCCCGTCGAGGAGTTCGTCGGCGGGCTCCTCCTCCAGCAGGATCGCCACCCCGTCGTCGTCACGCTGGTCGAAGACCTCCGGGGAGGCCATCACACACTGACCCGCCGCCACACATTTCGGTTCGTCCAGTTCCACACGCATGGTCTTCTTCCTTGCTCCTTCGGTACGTTCACCCACTGCGTTCAACGGTGCGGGCCGGTCACCAGGTGACGGGCAGGGAGGCGACGCCGTACGTGGTGCCGCTGTGGTCGAACTCCAACTCCTCGACGCTGGTGGCCAGGCGCAGCGTGGGGACGCGCCGGTAGAGGGTGCTGTAGACGATCTGGAGCTCCAGGCGGGCGAGGGACTGGCCCAGGCACTGGTGGGGGCCGTAGCCGAAGGCGTTGTGCTTGCGCGCGGGCCGGGTGACGTCCACCTGGTCGGGGCCGGGGAACGCCTCGGGGTCCCAGTTGGCGGCGTGCAGATCCACGATCAGGCCGTCGCCCGCGCGGATGACCTGGCCGCCGATCTCGATGTCCTCGGTGGCGACGCGGCGCAGACCGACCTGGACGATGCTCAGATAGCGCAGCAGTTCCTCCACCGCGCCGGCGACGACCTTGGGGTCCTCGGAGTCGCGCACCAGGGCGAGTTGCTCCGGGTTCTCCAGCAGGACCAGCGTGCCGAGGCTGATCATCGTCGCGGTGGTCTCGTGGCCGGCGATGAGCATCGCCACGCCCATGTGGACGGCCTCGCTGCGGCTCATCTCGCCGGCCGTGACCCGCCCCGCCATCTCGGACAGCACGTCGTCACCGGGGTCGGTGAGCTTCTTGCCGAGCAGGTCGTCGAGGTAGGTGGAGAGCGCGGTGCTCGCCGCCCGGGAGTCCTCGGGCGCGGCGGCCCGGTCGAGCGCGAGGCTGCTGTTCTCCTGGAAGAACTCGTGGTCCGCGTACGGCACTCCGAGCAGTTCGCTGATCACCAGCGAGGGCACGGGCAGCGCGAGCGCCGTCAGGAGGTCGGCCGGGTTCGGCCCGGCCAGCATGTCGTCGATCAGACCGTCGACGATCTTCTGGATCGGGGCCCGCATGGCCTCGATCCGTTTGACGAGGAACGGCCCGTTGACCATCCGGCGCAGCCGGGTGTGCTCGGGGGCGTCCGTGTTGACGATGAGCTCCGGGGTGTACTCGGCGATCTGCTGCCGGTACGCCGTCACGAACGGGAAGTTGCCGGGGCTCTTGTCGTTGGCGCTGACGCGGGGGTCGGTCAGCAGGGCCCGCTGCAGGGCGTGCCCGGTGATCATCCAGGGCGTACTGCCGTCCCAGATCCGGACCTTGCTGATCGGGTTCTGCTCGCGCAGCTCCTCCACGGCCGGCGGCGGGGCGAACGGACAGCCTTCCGCCCTCGGCATCGGGAACTCGGGCATCGCCTCGGCCGCGTCGGACGCGGCTCCGGCCAGTGTCTCGGCCATCTGACTCCTCGGTGGGGGCTCCGCCGGGGCGGAGAACGGGGAAGGGTTGGAGACCTCTGGACCACATGCAAGCGGAGCGGACTGACGGCTTCCGGTCAGTTGCCTGACATAAAGCTGACGTGACCCAGATCACAGATTCGACCCGTAGCGGGTCGGCCACCTGGGCACACTTTCGCGCCACCTCACACCGCGACCGCGCCCTGCGGACACGACGAAGCGGCCGGCGCGAGAGACGCACGGCCGCCGAGGTGGAGAGCTAAAAGGGTGTGGGGGTACGGGAGTTGGAGGTGTGAGGCGTGGCGAATTGGGGGCGCGAGGGCTGAAGAGTTGAGGACGCGGGCGATGTCAGGTTCAGCGACCGAGCCGGTACCCGAAACCCCGGCGCGTGTGGATCAGCGGGGGCTGCTCCTGGTCCACCTTGTGGCGGAGGCGGGAGACGAGTTTCTCGATCGCGTTGCCCGCCCGGGTCTCGCCCCAGACATGCCGGCAGATCTGTTCCTTCGACAGCACCCGCTCGGCATTGACGAGCAGATGCCGCAGCAGCCGGTACTCGGCCGGGGTGAGGTCGAGGGCCCGTCGGCCGCGCCGCGCCTGACAGGTGGCGTCGTCGAGGACGAGGTCCCCGTAGCACGGCCCCTGCTCCATCGAGCCGCGGCCACGCAGTAACACGTGGGCCCTGGTGAGGACTTCGGAGATCCGGAACGGCACGGTGACGTAGTCCGATTCACCCAGGCCGAGTTCGGGGACGAGGAGGCCCAGCTTCTCGTACTCGGCGAGGAAGAGCACCGGAGGCCGGTCGGCCGGGCGGAAGCGGCGCCCCTCACCCAGCTCCTCGATGTCCGGGACCGACACATCCATGACGACGAGGTCGAACCGGTGCTCGGCGAGCCGTGCCATCCCCTGGGCGCCGGTGCGTGCCGCGGTCACCCGGTAGTCCGCCAACTCCAGTGTGGTCGTGAGCAGTTCGGCGACCGTGGAGTCGTGGACGACGACCAGGACGTGCTGCCCGCTCCCACGGGCGGGCGCGGACATCTCCGCGCCACTCCCGCGCACCCCGCCGACACCGACACCGGCGCCGTCCATCTCGTGTACCCGGTCCACCCCGACGACGCGGTCCACTCCGTGCACCCGGTCCACCCCATCCGTCCCGTCCATCGCATGCACCTCGTTCATGAGTAGGAGGCGGGCGGCGGCGACACCACCTCGTGCCGGCTCACGCGTCACGCACGAACGGCGGTCGCGCCGAACGGCACCGGAGAAAACCCTCGCACCCCGGGGCACCGACCACGAGAGCACGAGAGCACGAGCCGACCGTGCCGTCGACCGGCCCCGGCCGCCCCCGGTCAGGCCCGGCGCGGCGAGGCGTCCTCACCCTCCAGCGTGACCTCGGTGTCCAGGAAGTCGTCGACCATCCGATGGAACAGCGTGGAGAGTTGCCGCAGTTCCTCCGGCGACCAGTGGGACAGCGCGAGCTCCATGCCCCGGCAACTCGCGACGCGGATACGGTCGATCGCGTCCTGGCCGACGGGGGTCAGCTGGATGCGCTGGGCGCGGCGGTCGTCCGGGTCCGGGACCCGGGTCACGTAACCGCCCTTCTCCAGCTGCTGCACCTGCCGGGTGACGTGTGACGCCTCCACGGCCAGCCGTCCCGCCAGCTCGCCGGGGCGCATGGGCTCCGATTCGGCGATCTGTCGCAGCAGCGCCACCGCGGCCCGGTCCAGCGACACCCCGGCCAGGGCCATGAGGCGGTCGTGCTGCCTGACCCGACCGGTCAGATAGACGATGCGGTTGAGGGCTCGCTCGATCTCGGTCACCTCGTCGGAGACGGGGGCGGACGCGGCTCCGGACAGAGGGTCGGGGGTGTGTGCGGGTGATGGCGTGGGCATGGGGCCACCTTAGCAGCTACTTGCCTAACTCAAGTAAATTCAGAATTAGATTGCTTTACTCAAGTAAGCCACATACGCTTGACTAACTCAAGTAAGTCGGTCGGGGGCGCCGAGCCACCGCATCACCGAGGAAGAGAGCAGCACCATGGCCACCATGAAGTCCGTCCGCACCGGCCCCGTCGGCGAGATCGAGGTCGTCGACGTGGAGCGCCCCGTCCCCGGCCCCAAGGACGCCCTGCTCAGGATCCGCGCCTGCGGCATCTGCGGCACCGACACGTTCTTCCTGCACCTCGGCGGTACCCCCATGGGTCCCGGCGGTTCCATGGTGCCGCTCCCTCTGGGCCACGAACCCGCCGGCGAGATCGTGGAAACCGGCGCCGAGGTCACCGGCCTGAAGGTGGGCGACCGGGTCGTCGTCAACCCGCAGGGTGTGCCCTCCGGCATCATCGGCTGCGGTGGAGCGCACGGCGCCATGAGCGAGTACCTGCTCATCGAGAACGCCGAACCGGGCACCAACCTCAGCGTCTTCCCCGACACCGTGCCCTTCGACGTGGCCGCCCTGAACGAGCCGATGGCCGTCGCCCGGCACTGCGTCAACCGTTCCGGGGCCGGGCCCACCGACAAGGTCGTCGTCTTCGGCGCCGGGCCCATCGGTCTGGGCGCCACCATCTGGCTCAAGCTCCGCGGGGTCCAGCACGTCGTGGTCGCCGACGTCCTGCCCGAACGGCTGGAGACCGCCCTCGCCGTCGGCGCCGACGCGGTCGTCAACTCCGCCACCGACGACCTCACCGCCGTCCTCACCGACCTGCACGGCCAAGCCGCCAACGCCCTGGGCCAGCCCCGCCCGGGCACGGACATCTACATCGACGCGGCCGGCGCCCCCGCCGTCTTCCAGGCCACCGTCGACAACGCCAGATGGGGCGCCAAGCTCGTCATGGTCGCCGTCCAGAAGAAGTCCGACGCCATCGACCTCGGCGGCATGCTCCGCAGCGAGCTCACCCTCATCGCCTCCCAGGGCTACCCCACCGAGATCTTCGAGGTCACCCCGGAACTGGTCGAGCACCACGAGCGCTTCGCCAAGCTCATCAGCCACCGCGTGCCCTTCACCGACGTCGAGCACGCCTTCGGGCTGGCCCTCACCCCCGGCGCCGCCGAGAAGATCGTCGTCACCTTCGACGGCCAGGACACGCTCGGCGACCAGGACTGAGCGGCGGACCTGGGGGCATGCATCGTACACATTAGGTGCGTGGTGCATATTTGATGTCATGGCTCCTGCCCTGACCTCAGGCCCAGGCTCAGGTTTCGGGGCGAGAGTCGAGATCTGGGGAAGGACCGGCGGCATGGACAAGCCCACGCATTTGATCGAGTTCGAAGCGATGCTGCTCGGGCGGCACCTCTATCTGAACTCGCCCCGGGCCCGGACCGGCGGTCGCCTCGAGCGCAGCGCCTACATTCTGCTGAGCCGCATCCGTATGGAGGGCCCGATGTCCATCGGGCAGCTCAGCGACGCCTTCGGGCTCGACGCCTCCACGCTCAACCGGCAGACCGCCGCCATGCTGCGCGGCGGTCTCGTCGAGCGCATTCCCGACCCCGACGGGGGCATGGCCCGCAAGTTCCGCATCACCGACGAGGGCGAGCACCGCCTCGACACGCATCGCGCGGAGGCCATCCAGGGGCTGGAGAAGGTGATGGCCGACTGGGACCCCGAGGAGGTCACCACCTTCGCCGCGTACCTCAAGCGGTTCAACACGGACATCGAGAACCTCGACGAGAGGCCCTGGCCCCGCCCCTGACCGGGAGCCCCTGACCGTACGTACGCACGCACCCGCATCGCTCGATACGTACGCACGTGCATCGCGCGACGACGAAGCCGGGCGCCCGCGTCCTGGTCCGGCCCGTGGGACGTGCGCGTCCCACGGGCCGGTCGCGGTCAGCTGCCGGTGGCGCGGCGCTTCGTCAGCCACCATCCTCCGGCGCCGAGGACCAGCACCGCCGCGGCCACCCCGCCGACGACGAGGCTCATGGGCGTTCCGTCGTCGTCCTTCTTCGTGTCGGCCGCGGCGGCCGTGGCCTCGGACTCGGACGGCGTCGCGGTGACCGACGGAGTCGGGCTGGGCGTCGGGCTCGCGGTCGGGCTGGGAGCGATCGGCTTCGCGCCCGGTGCCGCGGCCTTCAACTTCAGGATCGGGGCGGGCTGTTCGGGCTCCTCGCCGCCCTTGGGCAGCTCGATCCAGCGCGAGACCTTCCCGTCGCTGTAGGTGTCGATGGTCTTGAACGCCACTTCCTCGACGTCCGGGAGCTGGCGGATCTTGACCTTGTACTCGGCGTCGACGCCGGTCTTGAGAGGGGTGCCGCCCACGACGTAACCGTCGTCGGTGGCCTTCAACTGCCAGCCCTTGGGGGCCTCGACGAGCGTGACGTCGGCCGGTGCGATCCCCTCGGGCAGCACGACGCGCACCTCGCGGAAGCCCGCGGTGGCGGACTCCGCCTCGCAGACGACGGTGAGGGTGACGTTCTCGGCGAGGGCCTGCGCCTTGTCGGCCTCGACCTCCGTGTGCGCCGAGGCGGGACCGGCCAGCGCGAGGACGGCCGTGAGCGCGGCGGCGCCGGTCAGTGCGACACGACGCCCGTTGATGGACAGGGACATGGTGGAACTCCTTGCTGATGGAACCGGGCGGGCCGAGGCCGAGCCCGAGTGGAGGGGACGACGGGGACGGGTGTCCGTCCCGGGGGTCCCCTGCGCACCAGCGCGTGTTCCAGGGTCCGGGTCCGTGCTCCTGCCGGGAGTTCGAAGGAGCCGGCGAGCGGTACGGGCCCTGGCCGGTGGGCGGTGGCGACGACCGCGCCCGGCAGGAACCGGGCCATGACCGCCGCCGCGACCGCGCGCAGCGTACGGCCGGTGGCCAGTGCCGCCGTGACCGCCGTGTCGGCCCGGTGGAGCAGCCAGGCGACGACGAGGGCGGCGACGACGTGCGCGGTCGTCATGGCCGTTTCGGAGGCGTGCTGCCAGGGGTGTCCGCCGGCGCCGCTCGTCATGGCGTCGTGCCCGGCGTGGGCCATGTGTCCCATGCCGGCGCGGTGTCCGCCGGCCGTCGTGAGCGCGAGATGCATCGCGGCCTGGGCGGCCAGGGTGCATCCGCCGACCGCGAGCAGTCCGGGGCGGCGGCGGGCGAAGGGCCGTACGACGGCGAACTGCGCGACGGCGAAGGCGGCCACGAGCCGCCAGGGCACCTGCCCGCCCTCGACCGCGTGATGGCCGACGGCGGCGAGCACACTGCCGACGAGGGCGAACGTCACGGCCCGGACCCGGGCGCCCGCGCGGCTCGGCCGGGAGCCCGGGCCCCGGCCGTCGCGCTGCGTCACACGGTCACCTGGCACGGTCGCCCATCATCCTCCGCCGCATTCACCTTGTCGCATACGTCTACGTCAGAGGTGAGGAGGCCGTTCACCCGGGGTCGTACGAGGAGTGACGTGCGGGCATCCGGAAGGGCGGGAGTGGTTCAGTCCGCCGCGCCCAGGGACCAGCTCGGGACGCTGCCCGCGAGGCGGCAGGTGAGGAAGTACAGGGGTATCGGCGGGGTGTAGGGCGAGCCTCCCGCGGGGCTGTGGATCAGCCGGGGCCGGTCGGCCCAGGGGCCGCGGCGGGCGCGTGTCCAGGACGGGTCGGCCAGGTGCGCGCCGACGGTGTACGTCGTGGAGGGCGGCCAGGTGACGCCTATGTGGGAGCCGGAGGGGACGATCCACCACCAGCGCTCCTCGCCCTCGAAGTCGTCGGCGAAGACACAGCCCACGCGGGGCAGGGAGTCCATGATGCGTTCGCCGTGCTCCCGGGACGTGGTCACGGCGTCGCAGCCCAGCCCGGCGCGCAGCTGGGCGGGGATGACCAGACGGCCAGGGTTTCCGGCGGGGAAGGTGGCGGAGGGGCGCAGCCGCGAGCCGTACGTGCGCGGTCGCGGTTCAGGGGCGTGCTGGAGTTCCATGAGGCAGGTGTCCTTCGGCCGAGTGGGGGTTGGGCCGGGTGAGGTGCGTGCTGGGCGCGCGCCCGGTGGAGACGGCTTCGTGCGTGAGGGGTGCGCGCCCGGCGGAGGCGGGTTCTCGTGACTCCGACGACGTCGGCTGCGGCGGCACCGACCGCAGCGACACCGGCGGGGAGGAGGCCGGCGGTGACGGCACCGGCTGGGAGGGCAGCACGGCCCAGACGACGCGCCCGGAACCGTTCGCGCTGTCCTTGACACCCCAGTCGCTGCTGACCATGCCGACGAGCATCAGTCCACGGCCGCCCTGGTCGTCGGGCCCCGCACTGCGCTGTGCGGGGAGTGTCAGGCCGCGGTTCTGGTCCTCGACCTCGATGTGGAGCCGGCCGCCCGCGGTGCGCAGTCTGCAGACGATCCACTCGCTCGCCGTGTGCGTCAGCGCGTTGGTGACCAGCTCGGAGGTCACCAGGACAGCGTTGTCGCAAGTTTCGGGGCTCGCGCCCCATTCACTCAGCAGTTCGCGCACGTTCCTGCGGGCCACGCCCACCGAGGCGGGAGTCGGGGAGAGTCCGAACACGCCCGCTCTGTGCGGGTGTTCGCTCGCGGGCAGTCGGCCCAATGGCTTGGGGAGGGAGGGCGGAGCCATCGCCGTTCGCCTTTCGTCTGCCTTCGCACCGGGGGTCGGACCAGTGCCGGTACCGCTTGATCCGGTTCCGCCGCGAGGCGCGTACAACCCGATGCGCACGGTGACGAAGCGCAGCCCGTTCTCCCCCAACTTGGCTGCGTCGTCTCGCCGTTCACCGGACCAGGACGGTACGCCCCACTGTGACACCTGCCAACAACACCCCGCAACCGACAAGTTGAAAATTGCAATTCGCACGGTGCATGCTTCCCCCGTCGAACGGATGATCGTGACAGACTGCGACCTCGAACCCGCTGTGAGGGGGTAAGCCGTGACCGCTGAAACCGACTGGGGCGGCGCGCCCTCCGTCCTGCGCATGATCCTCGGCAGGCAACTGGAGGAGCTGCGCAATCGCGCCGGACTGACGTTCGAGCAGGCGGGTGCGGCGATCGGGGTGAGCCACTCCACGATCCGCCGCATGGAGGCCGCCAAGGTGGCCCGGCTCAGGCTCCCGGACGCCGAGAAACTGCTCCAGGTGTACGGCGTGACGGACCAGCAGGAGATCGACACCTTCCTGAAATCGGTCCGTGAGGCGAACAAGCGCGGCTGGTGGCACACCTACCGTGACGTGCTGCCGGACTGGTTCGCGGCCTATCTGAGCCTGGAGCAGGCGGCGCTGCAGATCCGCGCGTACGAGGCCCAGTTCGTGCACGGTCTGCTGCAGACCGAGGAGTACGCCCGGGCCCTGCTGGGTGCCGGGAATCCGCACGCCGCGACCGAGGCCACGGAGCGCAGGGTCGCGCTGCGGATGCGGCGCCAGGAGCTGCTGACCCGGCCCTCGCCGCCGCGCGTGTGGATCGTGATGGACGAGACCGTGCTGCGCTGGCCGGTCGGCGGAGCCGAGGTGATGCGCGCCCAGATCGACCATCTGATCGCTGTCAACTCGCTACCCCAAGTGACATTGCAGATCATGCCGTTCAAGAACGGGCCGCATCCGGCGATGCGGGCGGGGGCTTTCCATCTCTTCCGGTTCCGGGCACGCGAACTGCCGGACATCGTCTACCTGAACGGTCTGGTGGGCGCTGTCTATCTGGACAAGGACGACGACGTCCTGGTCTATCGCGAGGCTCTGGACCGGCTGGGCGCGCAGGCGACGCCCGCCAGAAAGACCGAGGCTCTCCTCGGTGCGATTCGCAAGGAGCTCTGACGTGCACCACCACATACGCGACGGACACATACGCAACGGCATGCCGTCCCGGGAACTCGGCACACGCGGCTGGTACAAGCCGTGGAGCGACGACGCGGGCGGCGCCTGCGTCGAGGCGAAGAAGCTCGGCGACGGCCGGGTCGCGCTGCGCCAGTCGACCGACCCCGACGGCCCCGCGCTGGTCTTCACGCCCCGCGAGATGACGAGTTTCCTGGCGGGTGTGAAGGCGGGTGCCGCCGACTTCCTGTTCTGAGGCACCCCCTTGTTCCCGCGCACAGACTTCCCTGGTTTCCTGAACACTCCTGCTTTGATCAACACCCTTGATTTTCCTGAGCGTTGACTTCGAACCCGACGACTTGACAGGAGGGGCGGCTTTGCCCGAAAACGGATGGCCGGCCGACCGCATCGACACCGAGAACGCCCACTCGGCGCGCATCTACGACTACATCCTCGGCGGTAAGGACTACTACCCGGCCGACAAGGAGGCGGGCGACGCCATGGCGTCGGAGTGGCCCGCCCTGCCGATCCACATGAAGGCCAACCGCGACTGGATGAACCGCGCGGTGGCGTGGCTGGCGAAGGAGGCGGGGGTACGCCAGTTCCTGGACATCGGCACCGGCATCCCCACCTCGCCGAACCTCCACGAGATCGTCCAGTCGGTGGCCCCCGAGTCACGGGTCGTCTACGTCGACAACGACCCGATCGTCCTCACCCTCTCCCAGGGGCTGCTGGCCAGCAGCCCCGAGGGCAGGACGGCGTACATCGAGGCCGACTTCCAGCACCCGGAGGCGGTGCTCGACTCTCCCGAGTTCCGCGAGACGCTCGACCTGGACAAGCCGGTCGCGCTGACCGTGATCGCGATCGTCCACTTCGTCCTGGACGAGGACGACGCGGTCGGCATCGTGCGCCGCCTCCTGGAGCCCCTCCCCTCCGGCAGCTACCTCGCGATGTCCATCGGCACCGCCGAGTTCGCGCCCGAGGACGTGGGGCGGGTCGCCCGCGAGTACGCGGCGCGGAACATGCCCATGCGGTTGCGCACGATCGACGAGGCCGACGAGTTCTTCGAGGGTCTCGAACTCGTCGAACCCGGCATCGTGCAGGTGCACAAGTGGCACCCGGACGCCACGAGTGGCGAGGGCATCCGGGACGAGGACATCGCGATGTACGGGGCCGTGGCCCGCAAGCCGTAGCGCTCCGCTGGTTGACCGTTTGATACGTGCGGGTCGGTTGTGACTGGGTTGCGCAGTTCCCCGCGCCCCTATCGGGGCGCGGGGATGACTCTCGCCGTCAGGTCCGGGGTCGGCATCTCTGCGTCGAACGGGTACATCGGGCGGTTGATGCGGTGGTGGCCCAGGCGCAGGAGGTTCTGGTCGACTCCGCCGGGGGTGAGGGCCATCTTCCAGTCGGCCGCCATGGTGAAGAGTTCGGGTTCCAGGTAGCCGATCTTGACGAGGACGATGTCGGCCTTGCGGGGTGACAACTCCAGGTCGGTGAAGTCGTGTTCGTGGTGGTAGGGCTTGCGCAGCGCGGTGAGGATGACGTGCACACTGCCGACGCGCAGCACCACCTCCACCTGGGCGTGCGGGTCGCCGTGGCGGATCGCGTGGACCACGCCGGTCATGGTGAGCGGCCCTGCGTGGCGGTCGTCGACCTCCGCGCCCGCCGTGACGGTGACGGTCGCTCCGACGCCCGCCCGGACAGCCGTCTCCACGGCGGCGGGGCCGGGGAGCGAGGCGTAGACGACCGTCGGTCCTGACGGGTCCTTGAACTCGGGCCTGGACAGCACCCGTTCGAGCCCCCAGGTGACGTCGCCCGCGCCGCCCGCCGTCGGGTTGTCGCCGGTGTCGCTGATGAAGTAGGGCCGGTTCTCCTCGGTGGCGGCCAGTGCCTCGTCCAGACAGTCGTCCAGCGTGCCCGTCGGGGCTACGAAGGCGAAGTCGTGCCGGGCCTCCCAGAAGCCGCGCGCCAGGCGTTCGGCGCCGGTTGTGACGGCCTCCTGCGACGGGCCCGTGACGACGACCGCCGCCCGGTTGCGCGGCTCGTCCGCCCAGGCGTAGCCGACCCAGATCGCGGCGTCCGTGACGCCCTCGGTGGCCTCGACCTCCTCGACGGCCGCGTACACGCTCTTCGCGGGTTCGATACGGGTCGAGGTCTGCTCGCCCGCCAGGAGCACGGGAACCGGGATCCAGGCCTTGACCGGGCGGGGCGCGCCGGTGGTGAGGAGGTCCACGAGGTTGCGGGCCGCCCGTTCCTTCGTCTCCATGGCGTCCTCGTGCGGGGCCATGCGGTAGCAGGTGATCAGGTCGCTCAGGTGGGCGAGTTCGCGCGAGACGTTGCCGTGCAGGTCCATGGAGGTGGACACGATGACGTCCGGGCCGACCGTCTCCCGGACGCGGGCCAGCAGGTCCGCCTCGGCGTCGTCGAGGCCCTCGACCGTCATGGCCCCGTGGATGTCGAACCAGAGGCCGTCGAGGTGCCCCAACTCGCCCAGCCTCGTGATGAGTTCGTCGGAGAGTTCGGCGTACGCGGCCGCCGTCACCGTACCGCCGGGCAGCGCCTTGCCGACCAGCGCGCCGCGCCACTCGGCGGCGTTCCTCAACGGCGTCCCGGGTGCGAGGAACTGATAGCGCGTCAGGACATCCGTGCCGCGCTGCGGGTGGAAGGCGGGGGCCTCGGTCCGGGCCGGCGAGAACGTCGACGACTCGATGCCGAGCCCAGCGATCGCGATCACGGGACGGGCGACGGGGGTACGCGGTTGTGGCATGGCTCCTCGCACGGTGGTGGGTGTCGTCGGTGGCTCGCACGGTGATGGGTGTCGGGTGACTCGCGCGGTGGTGGGTGTCGGTGGTCAGTGGTGGGCGGGGGCGACGGCGCCGGTGACGGCCTGGAGGGCGTTCGCCAGGGCCCGTTGGAGCGCGAACTGGCCCGCGCCGACGAGGCCCGCGTCCGCGCCGAGGCTGGCCCGCTCGATCACCAGGTGCTTGGTCACCAGCGGGTGGCATCCCTCGTACAGCTGACTGCGGACGGCGGCGACGAACGGTTCGAGCGTCGAGAGGAGGCCACCCAGGTACACGGCGTCGGGGTTGAAGAAGTTGACGTTCGCCGACAGGACCATGCCGAGGTAGCGGCCGGCCTGGCGGACGGCTCGGGTGGCCTCCGGGTCGGCGTCGGAGGCGAGGCGTACGACGTCCTCGATGGACGCGACGTCCAGGCCCCGCTCGCGCAGGATCCGGACGAGCGCGGCGCCCGAGGCGACGGTCTCCAGGCAGCCGGTGTTGCCGCAGGAGCAGGGGATGTCGTGGCCCGCCTCGACCCGTACGTGGGTGATCTCGCCGGCGGCACCGGTCGCGCCGCGGTACAGCTTCCCGTCGGCGATGACCCCCGCGCCGATCGCCGAGCCCATCTTCACCATGATCGACTGGCGGCGCTCGGCGGGCTGGACGCTGTGCTCGCCCACCGCCATGCAGTTGGCGTCGTTCTCGATCGCGGCCGGTACGCCGAACCGCTCCTCCAGCCAGTCCCGGACGGGGAAGCGGTTCCAGCCGGGCATGCGCGAGGGGAGGGTGACGACGCCCGGTACGACGTCGACCGGGCCCGGGAGGCACAGGCCGACGCCGCGCAGCAGTTCCCGGCCGCGCCGCCCGGCGAGGGTCTCCAGGGTCTCGGCGAGTGCGGGAAGCGCGGTCTCGGGCCCCTCGGCGGTCGCGAACGGCACGGTGGAGACCTCGGTGAACCCGCCGCCGGGCAGGACGACCCCGACGCGCGCATGCCGTCCGCCGAGGTCGGCCGCGACGGCGAACCCCTCGCTCCCGCCCAGGCGCAGCACCTTGCGCGGGCGCCCGCCGGTCGAGGACCGCGTGCCCTGCTCGGCGACCAGCCCGTGCGCCACCAGCTGGCCGACCGTGAGCGAGATCGTCGAGGGTGCGGCACCGAGCAGACCGGCGAGTTCCGTGCGGGTCGACGCCTGCCCGGAGGCGAGGAGTTCGAGGACGCGCTCGGCCAGCGAGGAGACGCCCGTGACGCCCCTCCGGTGTCCCGCACTTTTTTCAGACATGGACGAAGTAACTCCCAGGGTTGGGGAAAGCCGGGGAAATCCGGAGGCCGGGGCGACGAGCGTATGCCCGTATGTCCCTCACGCGACTTTTTCCAGAACAGCAGTAACAGACTTTTTACAGCGGGCCGCCTGTTTCTTCGAACCTTCCGGTCGTTGACTGGCTCCGCCGAACGCCGCCGTTCATCTCCGGCCCCGCGTCCGGCCTCGCGCACCCTGAGCCCTTGTTCACCTGAGGAGAGCCATGTCCCCTGCTCGCACGACGCTCGTCGCCTGTGCCGTCGTCTCGGCGGGCACACTGCTGCTCGCGGGCTGCTCCGGGACGAACGACACGTCGTCCGCGTCCCCCGACTCCATCAACTACGCGCTGCCCGCGAACTTCACACCGAACTGGATCCTGCCGATCGGTACGGCCGCGCACCTCAACACCAACAACCGGTCCATCGCCGACAGTCTGTGGGAGCGGCTCGTCGCCTACGACGGCTCCACCGGCAAGATCGCCTGGAACAAGAAGGCGTCCATCGCCACGGCCGCCGACTTCGCGGCCGACGGCAAGAGCGTCAAGTTCACGCTGGGCGACCGCAGTTGGAGCGACGGTAAGCCGGTCACCTCGCGCGATGTCGAGTTCTGGTTCAACCTCATCAAGGCGAACAAGGCGGAGTGGGCGGGCTACAACCCGGGCAAGGCGCCGGACAACTGGACCTCGTTCAAGACCGTCGACGACCGGCACTTCACGATCACCTTCGACAAGGCGTACAACTCCCAGTGGATGCTGGCGAATCAGTTCAGCGAGATCACTCCGCTGCCGCAGCACGTGTGGGACAAGACCGACGCGTCCGCCCAGGTGTCCGACGCCGACCGGACCGCCGCCGGCGCGAAGAAAGTCTGGACGTATCTGAACTCGGCCGCGAAGAACATCTCCCGCTACGACAAGGACACGCTGTGGAAGACCATCAGCGGCCCGTACGCGGTCAAGTCGTTCTCCACGTCCGGCAAGGTCGTGCTGGCCGCCAACAAGAAGTACGACGGCGGTGAGAAGGCGAACATCGCGACGGTGAACCTGCTCCCCTTCACGACGGCGGACGCCGAGAAGAACGCGCTGCGCTCCGGCAGCGTCGACTACGGCTACATCGAGGCCACCGACCTCGACCAGAAGGACCGGTTCACGGCGCAGGGATACACGGTCAAGCCGTGGTCCGGCTGGGCGATCACCTACATGCCGTACAACTTCAACAACCCCGCCATGGGCGCGGTGTTCAAGCAGCTGTACGCGCGTCAGGCGGTCCAGCGGTCGATCGACCAGACGAGCCTGGCGAAGGTCATCTTCAACGGCACGGCCGTGCCCGGGTACGGCCCGGTCCCGCAGGCGCAGGCGTCCGACTTCGTCTCGCAGGTGCAGAAGGACAACCCGTACCCGTTCTCGACCTCGGAGGCCAAGTCCCTTCTGACCGGCCATGGTTGGCAGGAGAAGGGCGGGGTCATGGTCTGTACGGACCCGGGGACCGGGGACACGCAGTGCGGTGAAGGCGTCGCCGAGGGCACGAAGTTCGAGATGCAGGTGCTGTCGCAGTCCGGCTCGGCCGTGACCGACAACATGATGAGCTCGATCCAGTCCTCGCTGGAGAAGACCGGCATCAAGTTCTCGATCAAGACCGCGCCCGTCAACTCGGTGCTCTCGCAGACCCCGCAGTGCACCTCGGGCCAGCCGATCTGCAAGTGGCAGCTGTCGTTCTTCGGCACCGCGGGCAGCTGGTACTTCAACGCCTTCCCGACCGGCGACTCGCTCTTCCAGACCAAGGGCGGCTCGAACTTCGGCAACTACTCGAACCCCGACGTCGACAAGCTGATCACCGCGTCCACGACGTCGAGTTCCTCGCAGGAGGTCCAGGACTACAGCGCGGCCCTCGCGAAGGACCTGCCGGTCATCTGGCTCCCGGCGCCGGACTACCAGATCTCCGTCGTCAAGAACGGCCTCGGCGGCTTCTCCCAGGACTCGCTCGCCAACTTCCACCCGGCGCAGTGGAAGTGGACCAAGTGAGGACCCGGACCGACTGAGAGCCCGGGACCCAACTCATGGATACCTTCGCTTACTTGACCCGGCGGGTCCTCCAGGCCCTCGTGGTGATCCTCATCGTCACGGTCGTGGTCTTCTGTCTGCTGCACGCGCTGCCCGGGGGTCCCGCACGCGGGATCCTCGGCCCGCAGGCCACGGCCCAGCAGATCGCGGCCTTCAACCACGAGCAGGGCCTGGACCGTTCGCTCCCCGTCCAGTACCTCTACTACCTGCGCACGCTGGTCCAGGGTGACCTCGGCACCTCGTACACGCTCAACGAGGGGGTCTTCCAGCTCATCGAGCAGCGGCTGCCCAAGACGCTCGTCCTGACCGTGCTGTCCGCGCTCGTCGGGCTGCTGCTGGCGATCCCGCTCGGCATGTGGCAGGCGGTGCGGCGCAACAGGCCGGTGGACTACGTCATCACCACGCTGAGCTTCGTGGCGTACGCGACTCCCGTGTACTTCCTGGGACTTGTGCTCGTGCTCGTGTTCACCCAGTGGCTGAACTGGTTCCCCTCGCAGGCGCCCCAGGGCGAGACGCTCGCGGACGTGTTCGCGCAGCCGGGCGCCCTGGTGCTGCCGGTGGTCGCGGGGGCCGCGTCGATGGTCGCCGTGTTCAGCCGGTACATGCGGGCGGCGACGCTGGAGAACCTCCAGGAGGACTACGTACGGACCGCGCGGGCCGGCGGTTCGCGGCCCCGCGCGATCCTGTGGCGGCACGTCTTCCGCAACTCGCTCACGCCCGTCGTCGCGATGCTCGGCTACTACGTGCCCGTGCTCTTCGGCGGTGCGCTCGTCGTCGAGCAGCTCTTCAACTACCCGGGAATGGGGCTGCTGTTCTGGAGCGCGGCACAGTCCTCCGACTATCCGGTGCTGCTCGGCTGTGTGCTCGTCATCTCCGTCGCGACCGTCGTCGGCACGCTGCTCGCCGACGTCGTCCAGCGGATCATCGACCCTCGTGTGAAGGCGGGCCGGACATGAGTGCCGTACTCCAGACCGAGGCGGCCACACGGGAGTTGGCCACCGGATACCGCCTCTCCGTGCGGCGGTTCGCGCGCAACAGGCTAGCGGTGGCAGGGCTGTTGGTGGTCCTCCTCTTCCTGTTGTTCTGCTTCGTGGGCCCGTTGGTGTACTCGACCGACCAGACCCACACCGACCTCACCCAGGTGAATCTCGCGCCGAGCGGTGCGCACTGGCTCGGCACCGACGCGGTCGGGCACGACGAGCTGGGGCGGCTGATGTTCGGCGGGAAGGTGTCGCTCCTCGTCGGACTCGCGGCCGGGCTCCTCGCGACGGTCATCGGGACGCTGTGGGGCGCGGTCGCCGGGTACGCGGGCGGCTGGGTCGACGCGGTCATGATGCGGGTCGTGGACGCCGGGATCGCCATCCCGGCGCTCTTCATCCTGCTCGTCGTCTCGGCGATCACGACCCCGGACTCGCTCGGGCTGATCCTCATCCTGGGGTTCGTGTCCTGGCTCGTCCCGTCCCGGCTCGTACGGGCGGAGACACTCACGCTGAAGAGCCGCGACTACGTGCTGACGCTCCGCGCGATCGGCGGGACCCACGGCCGGGCGATCTTCCGGCACATCCTGCCGAACTCGGTCTCGACGATCGTGGTCGCGGCGACGTTCCAGGTCGCCGACGCGATCCTGCTCGTCGCGTACGTCTCGTACCTCGGACTCGGTGTCCAGCCGCCCTCGACCGACTGGGGCGGAATGCTGTCGGCCGGGCTGACGGCCGCGTACTCCGGGCGCTGGTGGCTCATCGTGCCGCCGGGCCTCGCGATCATCCTCGTCGTGTGCGCGTTCAACGCGGTCGGGGACGGGCTGCGGGACGCGTTCGACGTGAAGGGGCGGGCGTGATGGGGACGACGGAGACGAGCGGTGTGGGCAGTAAGGGCGGCACTGGCGGCATCCTGGAGGTCGAGGACCTCGGGGTGACCTTCTCCACGGAGACGGGTGACGTGCCCGCCGTGCGCGGGGTGTCGCTGCACGTACGGCCCGGGGAGACACTGGCGCTGGTCGGCGAGTCCGGGTCCGGGAAGTCGACGGTCGCGCTCGCCGCGATGGGGCTGCTGCCGGGGAACGCGCGGGCGTCGGGCCGGGCCTCGGTCGACGGCACGGACGTCGTCGACGCCGCCGAGACCGACCTCATGGGTTTGCGGGGGCGCACGGTGTCGATGGTGTTCCAGGAGCCCGCGACCGCCCTCGATCCGCTGACCCGGATCGGGGCGCAGATCGCGGAAGTCGTACGCAACCACCGGCCGGTCTCCGCGCGCGAAGCCGCCGGAGAGGCGGTCGGACTACTGCGCCGGGTCGGTATCCCGGATCCGGAGAAGCGGGCGTCCGCGTACCCCTTCCAGCTGTCCGGCGGACAGCGCCAACGCGTGGTCATCGCCATGGCGATCGCGAACTCCCCGAGCCTCCTGATCGCCGACGAGCCGACCACCGCGCTCGACGTCACCGTCCAGGCCGAGATCCTCGACCTGCTCCGCGCCCTCGCGGCGGACTCCGGCACCGGCGTCCTCCTCGTCACCCACAACATGGGCGTCGTCGCGGACTTCGCCGACCGCGTCGCGGTGATGCTGGCCGGCGAGATCGTGGAGACCGGCCCCGTGGAAGAGGTCCTGCTGCGGCCGACGCACGAGTACACGAAGCGGTTGCTGGCGGCTGTGCCGCGGTTGACTGTGGCGGGGGTGGGTGGCTCGGCCGTGGCTGGGTCTCCGCCGGGCGGCGACGCGGCGGTCATTGGCAAGGCGGCTGACGGCGCCGCGCTGCCCCCGCCCGCTGTCGTCGCGTCCCACCGCCACAGCCCGGAACCCGCAGCCAAGCCCGACGACCCCTCCGGCCCCCCAGTCGTCCAACTGCACGGCGTCTCCGTGCGGTTCGGCCGTGGGCCGCGGGCCGTGCAGGCACTGGATGACGTATCGCTGACCGTGTGGCCCGGGGAAACCCTCGGGCTCGTCGGGGAGTCCGGGTCGGGCAAGTCGACGGCGGCGCGGGTCGCGCTCGGGCTGGTGGGGCCCTCCTCCGGGTCGGTGTCGTTGTTCGGTGCCGATCTTCGGCGGGCCAGGGGGCGTGCTCGCCGGGCTCTGCTCTCCGGGGTCGGTGTGGTGTTGCAGGACCCGGTGGCCTCGTTGGACGCGCGGATGAGCGTGGCGGAGTGTGTCGCCGAGCCGTTGCGGGTGCACCGCCGGGGGATGGCGGCGGCCGAGCGCCGGGAGCGGGTCGCGGAGGTGCTCGAACGCGTGCGGCTGCCCAGGGAGTTGGCGGGCCGCGGGCCGCGCGAGCTGTCCGGCGGGCAACGGCAGCGGGTGAGTCTCGCCCGGGCGCTGGTGCTCGAACCCCGGCTGCTGGTCGCCGACGAGCCGACGAGCGCGCTCGACGTCAGCGTGCAGCAGACCGTCCTCGACGTGATCGCCGAGCTGCAGGACGAGCTCGGCTTCGCCTGCCTCTTCGTCTCCCACGACCTCGCGGTCGTCCAGCAGTTCGCGCGCCGGGTCGTCGTGATGCGGGCGGGCCGGGTCGAGGAGGAGGGCGCCACGGCGACCACCCTCACCCACCCGGAGACGGACTACACCCGCCGGCTCATCGCCGCCGTGCCCGTACCCGACCCGGTGCTCCAACGTGTGCGCCGTACCGACCGACAGGCCGCGCTCGCCGCCGCCGGAACGGAGGGCGGGGCGTGACCGCACCCCAGCCGCGTCCACCCCACCCGCGTCAACCCGAGCGACGTCCACACGCCCCCGGCTCTCCGCCCGCCTCCACGCCCGAGGTATTCGCCGGTGTCGACATCGGCGGCACGACCACTCAGGTCGTGCTCTGCACGCCCGAACTCGACGTCGTGGACAACCACGAGGTGCCCACCCCGGCCGCGGAGGGCGGCACGGCGATGGTCGGCGCGGCACTCGACGCCCTGGGACTGCTCCTGGCGCGCACACCGGCCCGGCTGCGCGCGGTCGGGGTGGGCGCGGCGGGTGTGGTCGACGCCCGCGCCGGACGCGTCCTGGTGGCCAGCGACTCGTTCCACGCCTGGGCCGGGTTCGAGGTGACGGCGACGATGGAGGCCGCGCTCGGCGTACCGGTCTTCCTCGACAACGACGTCAACGCGTTCCTGCGCGGCGAGGTGGCCCGGGGCGCCGTCGCTGGCGAGCAGCATGTCCTCGGCATGACGCTCGGCACGGGGGTCGGCGGCGCGCTGTGGCTGGACGGGGCGCTGTACGAGGGGCCGCGGGGCGCGGCGGGCGAGACGGGCCACATCCCGGGCTTCGGAGACCTCCCGTGCACCTGCGGCGGCCACGGCCATCTGGAGACCCTGGCCTCCGGCCGGTCCATCACCGCCCGGTACGGCGAACGGACCGGGCTCGACCGCAGCGCCCGCGCCGTCGCCGAGGCGGCGGAGCGCGGCGACCCGGACGCGCTCGCCGTGTACGAGGCCGCCGGCGCCGCGGTCGCCCGCGCGATCCTGATCACCGCGGGCATGCTGGACGTCGCCACCTTCGTGATCGGCGGCGGGGTCAGCGGCGCGTGGACGCTCCTGGAGCCGTCGATCCGGGCCGCGCTCACCGCCGAACCCCCCGTCAGCGGCCACCCGCTCAGGGTCGTACGGGCCGGCCTCGGCAGCGCGGCCGTCGCGGTCGGGGCGGCCTCCCGCGCGCGTACGGAATCCAGGGAACCTCTCGCTCCGCTCCGGCCCCTCTCCGAAGGCACCAACTCGGCCACTTTCAAGAGTGGTTGACCGCTTCTCACTCCACCTCATGATCAAAAAAGACAACTCCGGCCATCTGGGCGCTCACTTGACTACCAGGCGTCACACACGATTGGCTCCGGCCAGCAAAAGTCCGACAGTCGGCACACATGATCCGCCGACGGTCACACCGACTTCACGCTCCCCTTCCGCTTGCCCGGCCGCACAGCGAGGTGCCATACCCCCATGAACACCACTCCCTCAGGTCCCGTCCCCGCAGGATCCGCCCGCGGCACCGCTCTGGCCGCCGCCGTCGCGGCCGTCTGTCTGCTCGCGTCCGGCTGTTCCGGTTCCGGAGGATCGGACGCGGACGCGGGCTCGGACGCCGACGCGACGGGCAAGGCGAGCGCCGGCGGGATCAAGGTCGCCCTGATCACCCACGGCGCCCCCAACGACGCCTTCTGGGAGCTGGTGAAGAAGGGCGCGCAGGCGGCTGCCGCCAAGGACGGCATCGCCCTGACGTACGAGAGCAACCCCGACTCCAAGGGCCAGGCCGATCTGGTGCGGGAGGCGATCGCCGACCGGGTCGACGGGATAGCGGTGACCCTGGCCAAGCCGGAGGCCATGAAGAGCGCGGTCGCCGCGGCCAGGGCGGCGGGCATCCCCGTGGTCGGCCTCAACTCCGGTATCGACGCCTGGAAGTCCGGGGGTCTGCTGCAGTACTTCGGCCAGGACGAGAGCGTCGCGGGCCAGGCGGTCGGCGACAAACTGGATTCCCTGCGCGCCAAGCACGCCCTGTGCGTCATCCACGAACGGGGCAACGTCGCCGTGGAGGCCCGCTGCGCCGGGGTGAAGAAGACGTTCGCCGGCCGGACCGAGATGCACTACGTGGACGGCACCGACATGGACGCCGTGACCGACTCCGTGGCCGCCGCCCTGCGACAGGACCGGACCATCGACGAAGTCGTCATGAACGGCGCGGAGTTCGCGCTCGCGGCCGTGAAGTCGGTGAAGAAGGCGGGCAGCAAGGCCGAGGTCGCCACCTTCGACCTGAACAAGGACCTGGTGAAGGCCGTGCGCAGCGGGGACGTGCAGTTCGCCGTGGACCAACAGCCCTATCTGCAGGGCTACCTCGCCGTGGACGCGTTCTGGCTGTACAAGACCAACGGCAACTTCAGCGGCGGCGGAGAGGAGCCCGTGCTCACCGGACCGGCCTTCGTCACCAAGCAGAACGTCGCCGCGGTCTCCAAGTTCGCGGCCAACGGAACACGGTGAACCGCCGCGCCGGACCCGTCGATCCGGCGCCGTCAGGTAACAGCGTCGCCAAGGTTTGGGGTACTCACGGTGCGTACGGTCACTTGTACGGATAGCATCCTGCGCATCCCCTGTGCTGTATCGGACACGCGGTCACCAGCCGCCCTTGTCCCCTCTCTCACCCCTGCTGACCACCCGACTTCCGCCAAGACCCCCTCCGCTCACCGCTGATCGCTCTAGGACGACGATGTCTCCACGGACAGGCTCCCGCCGCCGTCTCGGCTCCATACGTCTCTCACTGATCCTGCTGGCTCTGGTGCCCAGCGTCACCCTCGCCGCCATGTGGGGCGTGACGACGATCCAGATGTTCTCGGAGGGTCTGCGGCTGCGGGACCAGACGGAGCTCAGCAAGTCGACCGGGGCCATGGGCACCGAGGCGACGCTCGCGCTGCAGCGGGAGCGCAGTCTGTCGGCCGTACTGCTGGCCAGGCCGGGCAGTTCGCGTACGGCCCTGGACGAGCAGCGGGCCCGTACCGACAAGGCGGTCGCGACACTCGTCGGCCAGTCCGACGCGATCCAGAAGGCCCCCGAGCGGATCAGCGACCGGATGTACTCGGTCATCGCGTCGGTGGGCAGCCTGGAGTACTACCGGGGCCAGGTGGACAACCCCACCGACATCACTCCCGACCAGGCGCTGGACCAGTACACCTCGATCATCGACGACCAGATCCACGCCTTCCAGGAGCTCTCCCAGGTCGACGACGGCGAACTCACCTCGCAGGCGGGCCCGCTGGTCGCCCTGGAGCACTCGGCCGAGCTGGTCTCCCAGGAGGACGCCCAGCTGCACCTGGCCTGGCCGTCCGGGAAGCTCGACGAGAACGCGTGGAACCACTACGTCCAGCTGGTCAACACGAAGCGCTGGCTCGTCGAGGACCAGTTGGTGCCCTCGCTGCGCGGCTCGGTGAAGACACAGACCGAGCGGATCCTCCAGGGTCCGGAGTGGAAGGCGCTGGAGGGCGTCGAGGACCAGGTCGTCGCGGCCCGCGCGAAGGGCCTCACCGACGGCCGGAAGATCACCCTGCCGGACGCGCAGAAGCGGTGGAGCCCCGCGTTCGACAAGCTCGGCGACCAGTACACCGCCCTGATCCGCCAGGAGACGGCGGCGCTGCTGGAACGCAGTGACGACAGGGCCGAGGACCTGCTGATCAAGGCGGCCGCGCTGAGCACCGGCGGCTTCGTCGCCCTGCTGGTGTGCGTCCTGATGTCCTGGCGGATCACCCGCTCCCTCTCCCGGCGGCTGCGCGGGCTGCGTATCGCCACCCTCAGCCTGGCCGAGGAGCGGCTGCCCGACGTGGTGGCACGTCTCAACCGCGGCGAGAAGGTCGACGTGGAGTCGGCCACGCCACCGCTGGACTACGGCCGCGACGAACTCGGGCAGGTGGCCCAGGCGTTCAACGCAGCACAGCGCACAGCCGTCCACACCGCGGTCGAACTCGCCGACACCAGGCGCGGGTTCCAGAAGGTCATCCTGGGCATCGCCCGGCAGAGCCAGAACCTGGTCAACCTCCAGCTCACCAAGCTGGACGCGCTGGAACGCCAGCACCAGGACCCGGAGATCCTCAAGGGCCTGTACGAACTGGACTCCACCGCGAGCCAGTTGCGCCGCTACGAGGAGAACCTCGTCATCATCAGCGGCGAGCAGCCGCGCCGCAGCTGGACCGAACCGGTCGCGCTGATCGACATCCTGCGCAGCGCCGTCGGTGAGGTCGCCGAGTACCAGCGGGTGGAGGTGAACACCGACGAGGAGGTGTTCCTCACCCCGCCGGCGGTGGCGGACGTCATCCACCTGCTGGCCGAACTCATCGACAACGCGACCGCGTACTCCCCCGCGCCCAGCCCGGTCGGGGTGCGGGCCGGGATGGTCGCCAAGGGGCTGGCCGTCGAGATCGAGGACCGCGGTCTCGGCATGTCCGACGAGGACTACGCGTCGTTCAACGCCCAGTTGACGACAGCCCCGCAGTTCGACGTGGTGGCGCTCGCCGACGACCTGCGGCTCGGCATGTTCGTCGTCGCCCGGCTCGCCACCCGGCACGGCATCGCCGTCACACTGCGGTCCTCGCCGTACGGGGGCACCACCGCGATCGTGCTGATCCCGCACGAGATCGTGGTGCGCGAGGCCCTCGAATTCGAACCACCCTCCGCCGACGCGGAGAACGCGAACGGGGCCCTGCCGGCCGCCCGGGAGCAGGGCGGGGAGCAGGCCGACGGGCCGGTGGCGGAGCCGGTCGGCGTCGCCGCGAAGAGTTCGGCGGACCGGATCCCGGGCACGGACCGGCAGACCCACGAGCGCTCGCGGGAGGCGCAGCCCGTCGCCCGGGCGCGGACACCTCAGGCGGCCGAGGCCCGGGTCGCCGCCGGTACGGCCCGCTCCGGTACGGCCGCGGCGGGGTCCGGCGGCATCGCCCCGCTGCCGCGCCGGGTGCCGCAGACCAGCCTGGCCGCCGAGCTGCGGGAGGACGTGCCGCCGGCCGCGTCCGCCGAGGCCGACGACCCCTTCGCGGACTTCACCGCGGAGCGCGCGGCCTCCTCCCTCTCCGGTTTCCAGCGCGGAACGCTCCAGGCGCGTGACAACGACACGGATACGGCGTACGACCAAGGGGAAGAACCAGCACCCGAAGGCGCATCCGTCACCTCGACTCCGCCCGCAGACCGCTCATGAAGGACAGAGAAATGACACGCCCCATCCCCGCCACGCACAGCCAGCTCGACCAGCTGCTCACCGGACTGGTGGACCGGGTCGCCGAGGTGAACCACGCCGTCGTGCTCTCCGAGGACGGACTGGTCGTCAGCAGGTCGACGGGGTTCCTACGTGATGACGCCGAGCGCCTCGCGGCGACCGCGTCCGGTCTGATGAGCCTCAGCAAGGGCGTCAGCATGGACTTCCGCGGCGGCCCCGTGCGCCAGGCGCTCATCGAGATGGCCAACAGTTACCTGATACTCAGCACGGCCGGGCCGGGCGCCCATCTGGCCGTGCTCACCAGCCAGGGTGCGGACGTCGGCGTGGTCGCGTACCAGATGAACATGCTGGTGAAGAAGATCGGCGAACACCTCAGCGCGGCACCGCGGGCGGGCGTCGCCGTCACCGACAACGGCGAGTGAAGTGAACGGAGGCGACGCGAGCGGCCGTCTGGTGCGGCCGTTCACGCTGACCGGCGGCCGTACCCGGCCCAGCCGCACCGACTTCACCCTCATCACGTCGGTCACCACGGTGGACCCGCCGCCCGACCGGGCCGCGCGGCCGCAGCCCGAGCACGCGCGGATCCTGCGGCTGTGTGCGAAGCCGGTCGTGGTCGCGGAGCTCGCCGCCCAGCTCGACCTGCCCGTCAGCGTGGTGTGCATCATGCTCTGCGACCTGCTGGAGGCGGGCCGGATCGTCGCCCACGCCCCACGCCAGATCTCCCGAACCTCGGACATGGACCTGCTGCAGAAAGTGAGGGACGGCCTTGGCCGGCTCTGACCCCGTCATCCAGGGGACCTCAGCACCCGACACGGTCAAGATCCTGATCGCCGGGGGATTCGGCGTCGGCAAGACCACCATGGTCGGCGCGGTCAGCGAGATCGTGCCGCTGCGCACCGAGGAACCGCTGACCTCGGCCGGCCTGGGCGTCGACGACCTCAACGGCATCCCGGAGAAGCACGCCACGACGGTGGCCCTGGACTTCGGCCGGATCACGCTCAGCCAGGAACTCGTGCTGTATCTCTTCGGCACGCCGGGGCAGCAGCGGTTCTGGTTCATGTGGAACGACCTGGCCATCGGTGCCCTGGGCGCCGTCGTCCTCGTCGACGTCCGCCGCCCGGAGTCCAGCTTCGCCGCCATCGACTTCTTCGAGCGGCGCGACATCCCCTTCGTCGTCGGCGTCAACGGCTTCCACGGCGAGCATCCGTACGCAGCGGACGAGATCCGGGACGCCCTGGCCCTGCCGGAACACACCCACGTACTGCTCTGCGACGCCCGGGACCGGGAGTCGTGCCGGGACGTACTGATAGCGCTGATAGACCAGTTGATAGCCACGTCGGCACAGAGCAACGGAAGCGGACGGCCGAGCGGGCGGGTGTGAGGCCCCTTGGAGGGACGGCCGGGGCGGGGCGGCACCGGAACTGGGCGCCACCCTGCCCGACTTGATGATCCATCAGGAATGCCCCGCCGCGTCGGCGCGGAGCGCGTGATGCGCGGACACGTCCGCCGCAGCAGCCGTCAGGCCGTCGTGGCGGGAACGAACGAGCGCCGGGACCAGTGACCGGGCCGTACCCCCCACAGGGCGCCCCCCGGCCCCTCCTCCGCACGACCCACACTCCGCACGGCCCGTACTCCGTGGAGGGTGGCCCGCGTCGCCCGCCCGCCCGCGCCCCTTCCGCTCCCGGACACCGTCGCGTCACACCGGGCGGGCACGTTTCGGTCGTCCCCTCCTGTCTCGCCCTGTATCCGTCCGCCCCGCTCCCCGCGCGGGTGTGACGCGGAAGGACGACGTGCGCCGTGTCCCTGCTGCCGCTCGACACCACCGTCCCCCGGGCGCTCCCCACGCCCGCCCCCGCCCCCTCTGCATCCCCGTCCCCCTCACCTTCCCCTTCCCGCTCCCGCTTCTCCGCCGCCGCGCGCCTGACCCGCTGGACGCTGAGCCTGCTCCCGCTCCTCCTCATCGGGGTGTGGGCGGTGCTCGACTGGCGTGCCGTCCGTGACGGCGCCGCCCGGCTGGCCTCCGCAGACCCCTGGTGGCTGCTGGCCGCGGCCCTGTTCACCTGCCTGGGCTGGGTGGCCGCCGCGTGTGTGCGGCAGGGCGCCATCCCGGACCGGCTGCCGCCGGGACTGCTGCTGGCCTCCCAGGTCGCCGCGGGTACCGCGAACCACGTACTCCCGGCGAGCATCGGCGCCCACGCCGTCACCCTGCGCTTCCTTCAGGGCCGCGGCATCCCCCTGGCCAGGGCCACCGCCTCGCTCGCCCTGTACTCACTGGTCAAGCCGATCGCGAAGACGCTGGTGCTCCTTGTCTTCATGGTGGCCTTCCCGGAGTTGCTGCACCTCGGTGAACTCGTCCCGGACGTACGGACCATGCTCCTGGTCGCCGGTGCCGTGACCCTCGGGTTCGGCTCGGCCGCGCTGCTGGTGACCACCGTGCGTCCGCTGCGCCGCCCGGCCCTCGACTGCGTACGCACCGCCCTGACCGACGTCCGCGTGCTGCACACCCGGCCGGCCCGGATCCTCGCCCTCTGGGGCGGTTCGGCCGTGACCCCGCTGCTCCAGGGCAGCGTGATCGCCACGGTCGGGTTCTCGCTCGGGCTGCCGCTGTCCTGGGCGCAGGTGATCCTCGCGCTGCTCCTCGCCAGTACGGCGGTCGGAGCCGTGCCCGCGCCCGGCGGCATCGGGCCGGTCGACGCGGCCCTGGTGTTCACGATGGTCGCGTTCGGCGCACCGGTCGGCATCGCCGCGGCGACCGTCATCGGCTACCGCGTCCTGACGGTCTGGGTACCCCTGCTGCCCGGCGCACTGGTCCTGTCGATCCTGGTACACCGCAAGGTGCTGTGAGCCGCACCGGACGACGGGCGCCGCCACGGGCCACTGGACCGCAGGAGGTTACGCCTCGCCTCTCCCGAGATCGAGCCGCCCGACGTGGGCCACGTTCCCCCGGTCCTCGGCGTCCTCGCTGGCCTCCGCGCCGAACCACGCGTCGAGGATCTCCTTGAGCAACGGCTCGGACGTCAGCCGAAGACTGAGCGCCAGCACATTGGCGTCGTTCCACCGCCGCGCGCCCTGGGCGGTGTACGCGTCCGTGCACAGCGCGGCCCGCACCCCGGGCACCTTGTTCGCGGCGATCGACGCACCGGTCCCGGTCCAGCAGCACACGACCGCCTGGTCCGCGTCCCCGGCAGCGACCCGACGAGCCGCCGTTTCCGAGCACACCGCCCACTGCGGATCGTCCCCGGGGCTCAACGCCCCGTACGCCAGCACCTCGTGACCACGCCCACGCAACTCTTCGAGCAGGGCACGGGCGACGGGTTCGTCCATGTCGGAGGAGACGGAGATCCGCATGTCCCGGAGCCTACCGCCCCCTCCTTCCGCTGGTGGGGAGGGCGACGGCTGGGGGATGATGCGGCCATGGCCGAGATCAGCAACTCGCTGTGGAACGACGACATCACGGCGTCCCACTACCGCGAGGAGACCGCTCCGTACCAGGCGGCGGTCTTCGAGCAGTACAAGCTGTGCGTGGAGATGGCCGACCGGGTCAGCGCCCGACGCAATCTGGCCAACACGTTCTTCCTCACGCTCAACAGCGGTCTGGTCGCCTTCCTCGGCGCGTGGCTGTCCCAGCCGCAGCGGCGCGGCCTCTCGGTGCTCCTCCTGCTGGCGGGGCTCCTGGTCCTGCTGGCCATCTGCGTCGCCTGGTGGTTCACCGTCCGCTCCTACCAGCAGTTGAACGACGGGAAGTGGAAGGTGATCGGGGCCCTTGAGGAGCGGCTGCCGACCCGCGCGTTCTCGGCCGCCGAGTGGAAGGCGCTCGACGAGGGCCAGGACTGGCGCGTCTATCTGCCGCTGACCCACGTCGAACGGTGGGTTCCCCTCATCTTCGCCGGCACCTACCTCCTGGGCTTCGCCGCCCTGGCCCTGTGAACCGCACCGTGACCGTGCCCGACTCCCCGCCCCGCGCCGGGTGTTGGGCGATGCGGCAGATACGTTCCCCCGCCCGGAAGGGAGTTGTCGCATGACCACGATCGCCGTCACCGGACACATGGACCTGGCCGAGGAGGCCACCGGGCCGGTACGCGCCGCTCTCCGCGCGCTGTTGGCGGAATTCCGCGGTGACACGCTGGTGGGGCGCTCGTGCCTGGCCGTCGGCGCCGACTCCCTGTTCGCCGAGGAGATCCTCGCGCTCGGCGGCCGGCTGTCGGTGATCCTCCCGTCCCGGGACTACCGGGAGGCGGTGGTACGCCCGGAGGACCTGGCGCGCTTCGACGCCCTGCGGGACGCCGCCGAGGACGTGACCGTGATGCCGTACGAGCATGCGGGGCGCGAGGCCTACGAGGCGGCCAACGACCGTCTCCTGCAGCAGGCGCACCGGCTGGTGGCGGTGTGGGACGGCGCTGCGCCGTCGGGCCGGGGCGGCGGCACCGCGGACACGGTGGCACTCGCGCGGGCGGCCGGAATGGCGGTCGACGTGGTGTGGCCCTCCGGCGCCCGAAGAACCGGCGCACAGACCTGAGAAGACCTGAGACCGGCCCGCCCGGCCGCCCGGCCCCGGATCAGCACGGCGCGCATGGCGGCACCTCGATGGATCATTTCCGGCCATGTCGATGGAAGAGGCATCAACTCGGCCGGATCAGCCGCGAGTTGATCGGCACGCCCCTAGAATCGGCGCAACGTCGCGACCGCACACGGTCGTGCTGCGCCAATGAAGACCGCGTCGAGCAGGGGCTGCCGTCAGGCTCATCCCTCGGTGCTACGCGTGTGTGAACGGGGGCTTTTCCATGCCCGGTGGCGACATCACCAGCGGGGCGTTGTTCGCGTTGCCGTTGGTCGTGCCCCGATCCACCGAGTACACGCGCCTCGGTGTACCGCCCGAGGCGACGGCCGACGAGATCCGGGCGGCAGCCGCCCGGTACGACGCGCGGCTCCAGGCACGCGGTGCGAGCGAGGAGGAGATCGCCGCCGCGCACGCCGTCAGCCTGGAGAGCGCCGAGGCCCGGGCCGCGCACGACGCACGGTATCCGCCGCTCCCACTGCTGCGCCTTGAACCGACCTGGGAGCCGGTACTCGACGAGCGGGACGCCGGTCTGACGGTGCTGCGCAGGGAGATCGAGGCCTTCCTGACGGCCGCCGGTGAACCTGTGCACCACCCCTCGGACACGACCCGTACGGATTTCAGCGGCGACTTCACCCGCACGCATCTGCTCGACGGCTTCGCCGACGAGTGAACCCCGGAGGTCTCCCCATGGAAGATGAGTTGCACCGGGTCGTCGGCATCGACCTCGGCACCACCTATTCGGCCGTCTCGGCCTACCACCCCGACGACTTCGCCCCGAAGATCCTCGCCGACCCCGAGCACGAGGGGGCCGCCGCCGTCGCCACCCCCTCGGTCGTCCGGCTCGAACCGGGCACCGGCACGCTCGTCGTCGGGCACGACGCCAAGGCGGCCATCAGCGCCGGACCGGGTGCCGACGACACGCTCGTGGAGATCAAGCGCGAGATGGGCGCCGTGTTCACCCCGGAACTGCTCACCCACTTCGGCGCGACCGGCGTCTTCGCCGAGGGCGATCCCGTACGGGCCAGGCTCGGCGGCGAATGGCTGCGCCCGCAGGAGATCAGCGCCCTGGTGCTGATGCGGATGAAGCGGATCGCCGAGCAGACGCTGGGCGGGGACATCCACGACGCGGTGGTCACCGTGCCCGCCTACTTCATGGAGCGGCAGAAGAAGGCCACGGAGGAAGCGGCGCTGCTGGCCGGTCTCTACCCCCGCCAGCTCATCCCCGAGCCCACCGCGGCCGCCATCGCCTACGGAGTCGACCGGGCGGAGTCCGAGAAGCAGATCTACCTGGTCTTCGACCTGGGCGGCGGCACCTTCGACGTGTCGATCATCCAGACCGAGGACGACGAGATCGAGGTCATCGCCACCGCGGGCGACCAGCGGCTGGGCGGCGGCGACTTCGACGACGCGGTCGCCGAGTGGATCGTCCGGGAACTCGGCGAGACGCTGCCGCGGGACACCGAGCGGCTCCGGATCAAGGCGGCGGCGGAGGCCGCGAAGCGCGAACTGTCCCTGCGCGGCACGGCCTCCATCGACCTGGGCGGCACGACCGCTCCGCTGGAACTCGACCGGGCCACCTTCGAGGCGCTGATCCAGCCGATCCTCGACCGCTCCCTGAGCCAGGTCGGAGAGGCCCTGAGCTTCGCCAGGAGCGAGAAGGGCGTCCAGCGCGAGGACATCAACGCGGTGCTGCTCGTGGGCGGTTCGACCCGTATCCCGCAGGTCAAGCGGATGCTGCTCGACTACTTCGACCAGGACGAGGGGTTCGTGCGCGGCGACGCCAACCCCGACACCCTGGTCGCCCGGGGCGCGGCGATCGTGGCCCACCGGTTCGAGCCGACGCCCGCCTTCGACCTCGGGACCCGGCCGACCGGCGAGCGGTCCGCGGAGGACCAGGACTACTCCGTCACCCTGATCACCGAACACACCCTGGGCGTCGGCGTCCAGCAGGGGAAGTTCAACGCGCTGATCAAGCGGGGCACCAAGATCCCGGCCCGCCAGGTCAAGACGTACACGAACCCGGAGCAGGCGGCGCGCATCGAGGCGGCCATCTATCAGGGCGAGGGCGAGTACATCTACGACAACACCCTGATCGGCACGATCCACCTCGACGACATCGAGCCCCGGCCGGAGGGATACCACCAGTTCGAGGTCGAGTTCTCCCTCGACGTGAACGGACTGCTGGGCGTCCAGGTCACCCACGCCAACACCGGGCGCGAGTACCAGGCGACCTTCGACCAGAGCACCACGATCGGCAAGATCGACGAACTGGCGGAGCGGCGCGCGGCGTTGCTGAAGCTGCACGCGACGGTCGCACCGGCCGGGGCCCGGACCGCGCCGCGGCCGGGCAGCGCGGGCCAGCCGGACGCGGGGCAACCGGGCTCCGGATCACCGAAGTTCACGATCCCTGCGCCGGTGGGCGCCTCCGCTCCGGAAAGCGTCCCGTCTCCCGGATCCGGATCCGTCTCGATCCCGGGGCCCGTCTCGTCCCCGGCCCCCGCACCGGGCCCGGAAGCCGTACCGCCACCGGTACCGGCGCCGGTACAGGCATCCGTTCCGGCCCCCGTGCCCGCCCAGGCACCCGCCGCCGAGTTCGACCCCGCCGACGTACCCGCGGAGTACCGGCGCATGGCCAAGAAGGCGATCAGGGCGGCCCGGGACGGCCAGGCGCCGCCCGCTCTCACCGACGCCCTGCGCGCCTTCATGGACGCCGTGGGCACCGGCGCGGACGAGGACACGCTGGACGAGCTCGCCGACGCGCTAGAGGACGCATATGACGACAGCCGTCGGTGACCGTACCGAGGTCGTCGAGGAGGAACTCGACGCCGAGTACGCGGGGGTCGGCTGGTGGGGCTCGCTCTATCGCGCGCCGCGCCGGCGCCGCTGGTACCGGCTCATCCCGGTGGAGGAGATCAGCGGGGAGCAGCGGTCCGAACTGCTGGCGTGGCAGACCCGGCCGCGCCGCCAGGACCTGGTTCCCGTGGTGCCCGGAGAGCGGGGCGAGCAGCGGCAGTTCGCCGGCCGCTGGTTCCAGGTCGTCTGCTACGAGACCGACGCGGGACGCAGTCTCGCCGACGCCGTGGCCGACCGGGAACCGGCCCACCGGCTCGCGTCCGTGGCCGCCGCGCTCCACGCGCTGCCGGGCTGGCGCGAGTCGGTCGGCCCCGGGCTGGTGCCGCTGCCCGCCGACATCGTGCTGGTGGGAGACCGCCCGCTGCTGTTGCCGCTGCCGGCCTGGGGCCCGCCGTCCCTGGGCGAGGTCTTCGAAGAGCCGGAGCGGATCGCCCATCTGACCCCCGAGGCGGCACGCGGACTGCCGCCCGGGGGCCGGGCCCCCGATCTGCACGCCCTGGGCGTGGCGGCCCTGCGCTGCTTCGACACACTGCCGTCCGGCGACACGGGGCGACTCCTCCAACGGGCCGCCTGCGCCGCCGTCTTCACCGACCAGCGGCACGACAGCCGGCTGCCGCCGTGGATGCGGCGCGTGGAGTCCGTACGGGCCGCACGGGCGCAGCTGCTCGGCCTCACCGGTGTCCAGTCCGCGGGGCTCGTCGACGCGGATCCGCAGCTCCTCGCCAAGGCCATCGACCGGGCTCGGCACGCGATGGACCCGCTGGCGGCGGTACGTGCCCTGCGCGAGGCGGGCGAGCCGCGCAAGGCCGTCGGGCTCGCCCACGCGGCGCTGGTCGACCGGCCCGGCCATGAACTCCTGCTCCTGGCGGCCGACATCGCCCGCCGGGATCTCAAGGAGCCGCTGGAGGCGCTGTCGCTGCTGGAGCGGGCGGTGCAGACGGACCCCGAGCGCGGTGAGGCGTACGCGGCGCAGCTGTCGATCATCGGCGGCCTGTGGTCCGTCGTCCAGGGCCGGCTCGCCGGGGCCATCGACGCCTCGTTCGCCGACCGGCTCCACACGACGGCCCGTACGGCGTTCGACCGGCTGCCGCCCGAACTGCGCCGGGAGCACGCCCACGACTTCGCGGGCTGTCTCATCGGCCTGGGCGAACTGCGGGAGGCGAACGACTTCGTGTACCGCTGGCTGCACGACGGGACGACGCTGATGTGGTGGCGCTTCGACCTGATGCTCGACTACGGCGAGACCTTCCTGCGACTGGGCCGGCTCGACTCGGCCGGGTCGGTCGCCGAGCAGGTCAAGGACGGGCTGCGCCGGGTCCGGGAGAGCGGCCAGATGGACCGCGACGACATCCATGAACACGGCATGCGCCTCGCGGACTTCGTCCGAAGACTGCACGAGGCACGGGGCGAGGAGAAGCGCGCGTGACCACGATTCTGCTGGCGGTCGTCCTGCCGCTGCTGTTCCTGTCGACGGTGGCCAGCGGCTCGTACTTCCTCCTGGTCCTGCCGAGCCGCTGGCGACGGCCGTACGAGGAGTCCCTGGCCCTGCTGGACAGCGACGACCGCGACGAGCTGGAGCGGGCCGACCGGCTGCTCGGGCAGGCGGTCAACGCCGGGCCCCGGGGGCGGGGGCTGAACCGGATCCGTTTCGCGCAGGCCTATGTGCGGGCGATGCTGGGGACGTACGAACCGGCCCGCTACTCCGCCGCAGCGACCGTGCTCGACGAGCTGGTCACCGCCGAGAGCCGCACGAAGGACACCGCCTACCTGGAGCTGTGGGTGCAGGCGCGGCTGGAGAACCACGACCGCGTCACCGATCTCTACGCGGAGCACCGGGCGCTGCTGGACGCCCGGCCGCAGAGCCGCCGGATCGCCGCCATCTCGCACCTCCAACTGGCCGCCGGGCACTGGCGGCGGCGGGAGACCGACGGGGCCCTGCACCACTTCGACCGGGTCCGCGAGCTCGGCGAGCTCACCGAGCGGATCCCGCCCGAGGTGAACGACCTTCAGCTCGTCAAGGGCGTACAGGCGGTGTTCGACGGACGGGCCGACGAGGCCCGGGACGCGTTCGGTGACGCGCGGAAGCGGTCCGCGGAGCGGGATCTGCCCACCGTCGAGGCCGAGTTGGGGCTTCTCGTCTGTGACTGGGCGGACGGTGATCCCCATCAGCTGGGCGACTGGCTGGCGCAGCTGGCCGAACAGGTGGAGCGCCGGCCGCCCGAGGACGGCTCGGGCCCACAACTGCTGACCGGCATCGCGCTGTTGAGGCTGCTCGCGCTTCTGCGGGAGTGGCTGCTGCGGCCCGCGCTGTCCGGGGCGCCGTCGGCGGACGACTTCGAGGAGTTCGGACGGCGTGCGGACGCGCTGCGCGAGACCGACCCCGAGCTCGGTGACGCGGCCCTGGTGGACGGTCTTGTCCGGTACTACTTCTCCGCGAGCCAGCCCGAGCGCGAGCGGGCCCTCGCCGTGCTGAACGGCGGCACCGGCCTGGCCAAGGGCATCATGCTGCCCGAGGTGCTGGACCTCATGGAGCGTGAACGGGCCCTCGGCGGGGAGGGGGACGCGATCTCCCGCTACCTCGTCCTCGTCGGGGAGTACCTGGAGGATCCCGAACGGTCCCAGGAGGACCAGGCCCTGTACCGGCGCCTCAAGGCGAAGTTCACGCCGTTCGGCGACGCCGGCGACCTGGAGGAGGGAGCCGTACCCCATCAGCGCGCCCCGCTGGAGGATCACCGGCGACGCTCGGAGGCACTGCGCCGCCGTATCGAGCTGATCCTCTACACGCGGCTGCGCGACCTCCCCGACGACGACCCCGCCAAGCACGCCGTGCGCGAGCAGCTGGCCCAGCTCGAACAGGCCTCCGCGGTGTACGCCGAGGGCGCCGAGGTGCTGCACGGCGCCGAGCGCAAGCTCATCACCAGCACCGGACAGATCCTGCTGCCCGAGGAGACCGATGACCAGCATCGTGCCTAGCCGGCGGACCGGGGCCACACCCGGGCGCCTGGCCCGACTCGTGCCCGGACGGCGCCGTACGGCGGACCACGCCGGGCTGCTCGACAGGCTCGCGCCCGTGGTGCACCGGCCCGCGCCGGACGAGGACCAGCTCTTCGAACAGGCCTCGCTGGCCCGGGTGTTGCTCCTGATGGTGAAGGTCGACCAGGAGGCCGAGTACCTGCTCTGCAGGGAGCTGGCCGAGCACGCGCTCGGCAGCGTGCCCGAGCCGGGCGAGTCGCCCGACTGAGAGCGCCGGTGCCCTCTCTCGCACCGTGCTCCCCCGTTCCCGCACCCTCGCGTTCTCCCTCAGCCACCCGCAATCGGAAGGGACACCTGTGACCGGCACAGGCCGTGACAATGCTTTTCAGGAGATCCGCCCGGTCCAGGCGCTGCGGACGCCCACGTTCGAGTTCACGGAGGTCCGGGGACACGGGGACTTCGCCGAACACGACCGGCGGCTGGAGGAGTTGGCCCGGGACGCGGCAGCCGCTGCCGCCTCGCAGACCGCGCTGGTCCTGGCGCCCCCGGTCGCCACGCTCACCGAGATGTCCCTGGACCTGGGCCCCGACGGCGAGGAACTGCTGGAGGACGCCCGGGCCAACGCGGGCGCCGGTGAGTACCAACTGGCCCTGGACCAGCTGGCCGAGTACCTGCAGAACGCCCCCGACCACCAGGAGGCCCGCTATCTGCGCGCCTACTGTCTGTTCCAGCTGGGCGGCCCTGACCAGGTGAAGGCCCTGCGGATCCTGCGGCCCCTGCGCGACGAGCGGGTGGAGGCCGAACTGCGCGAACGGATCCGTGACCTCCGCGGCGAGCTGCGCCGCCGTCTCACCCCGCTCGAAGTCACCGCGTACACCGAGACGGTGCGGACCGATCCCGCGGGGGCGCTGGCCCGCGTCGAGGCGTTCCTGGAACTGGCCCCGGAAGAGGGCACGTTGTCCTACCTCCTCGCGGTCGGCCAGGCGCGCGACGGCGATCTGGAGCTGGCCCTCGACACCGCGAACCGGGGCGCGGCCGAGGCGGACGTCGACCAGGAGCCGGTGAGGGCACTGGCGCGCAGGCTGCTGCTCGCGCAGCTCGCCCCGGTGGCCGCGCCGGCCGTGTCGGAGTTCAAGGCGGGCAATCTCCACCGCGCCCGCCACGCGCTGCTGGGCATGGACCCCCGGTGGCGCAGGAACACCGTCCTCGACGACTTCGACGCGTTCCTCGCCCTCCTGATCGAGCTGCCGCGCCAGATCCCGCTGCCCGCACCGAAGTTGCCGCCCGACCGCACCGAGGATCTCTACTCGCTGATCGCGGAGACCGACGGGCAGCAGGCCGCGCTGCTGATGCAGACCGGCCGTGCCGAACAGGCCGAGCGGCTGCTGGCCCACGTCCTGTCGCTGGTGCCGCGCTTCCCGTGGCTCAACTTCCTCTACGCGGCCTGTCTCTACCGTCTGGGCCGCGATCCGGACCGTGCCGCGGAATGCGCCGAGGCCGCCGTACGGGATCCCGGTCTCGCGCAGGCCGCCGAACTGCTGGAGGCCATCAGGGGCTGGCAGGAGGCCACGGTCATCAACCCGGCGGTGAAGGAGTACGTCGACGCGATGGAGTCGGTCCGCGACGGCGTGTCCGTCGACCGGCTGGCGACGCTGCGGCACCGGCTCTCCGCTCTGGAGCGCAGGCTCCCCGTCCTGAAGGCGGCGGCGCGGAGCGAACAGGGCGTACAGGTCGTCCAGGAACTCAAGACGGCGATCGCGCAGCGGCTCAGGGAGGTCGCCGACGCGATGGTCGTGGGCGGCCTCTACGAGAAGTACGACCGCGTCATGTCGACCGCCAAGGGCGGTGTCTCCGACGCGCGGGCGGCGGACCGGCTCGCCGGTTCGCTCGACGGGCTGACACAGGAGATCAAGACCACGCGCAAGAACGCGGGGAAGGGCAGTACGAGCAGTCAGCTCGACGACCTCGCGAAGCTGGTGTCCGACCGCCGCGCGGAGGTCTCGCGGGTGAAGACGTCCGTGCAGGTGTCCGATCTCGTACGGCGCTTCAACCAGCTGGCCGAACAGCACTCGGGCCCCAACTCGCCGTCGCGGCCCAGGGATCCGTACGTGGTGCGTGGGCAGCTCTCCGGCATCCTCGGGGACGCGCAGCAGCTGCGCCGTAACGCCAAGGGCTCGTTCGACGCCCGGGACCGGAAGCTGCTCGACGAGTTGATCGGCACGATCTCCAGGACGCTGCGATGACGACGGCCGAGGCGGCGACGCCCGCCGCCGAGCAGTGGGACGTGTTCATCAGTTACGCCCGCGAGGACTACATCCAGGCCAAGGACCTGCTCGACGCGCTGAGCGAGTGTGTGACCGCCGCAGGCGGGGCGCCCAGGATCTACCTCGACGTGTCCCGCACCGGCACGCCCGGCGGAGCGGACTGGCAGAGCTTCCTGGAGGAGGCCCTCCCCCGCAGCCGCTACATCGTGGCGCTCTATTCGCAGACGTACTTCGACAAGCCCGTCTGCCAGTGGGAGCTGCACGAGGCGTACAAGCTGAACACGCCGGAGGGCGGCCGGCTCATCCCGCTGCTCATCGATCCCGGGGCCGCCAAGAAGGTGCCCTATGTCGTGAACCGCATCAACTGGATCCCGACCTCCAGGCCGCACTGGATCGACGAAGTGCGCGGCGCCCTTCAGCTGCGCGTGGCCGAGACGCGCCCCTCCCTCCGCTTCGACGAACCCGTCACGGGTGCGGTCGCCGGTCACACGCTGCCGCCCCTGACCGTGACCGGCTCGGCACCGGACGGCACACCTCTGTCGTCTCCCGGGGCGACGGTCACCCTGGCCGCGGAGCCGCCCTCCGCCGGGCTGACCGGCACCCTGGGCGCGCCGGTCACCCGGGGCTCGGCCGTCTTCGGCGACCTCGCGTTCCGGACGGCCACGGCCGAGGTGCGGCTGGTGGCGACCGCCCCGGGCTGCGAACCGGCCGTGACACCGCTCTTCCCGGTACGGGCGCCCGACGAACAGCCGTCCTGGGACGCCGGCGACCGACCCGTCCTGCCCGCGCCCGGCCACCCGGTGTTCTTCCCCGACGGCCGGGCACTGGCCGTACGCGACGGCAGGACACTGACGGTCCTCACGGCGGCGTACGAGACCGCCGGCACGGCGGAGCTCAGGGAGCAGCCCCGGCTGTGGGCGCGCGGGCAGCACTGCCTGGCCGTCGCCGACTGGTCGGGGCGGGTGGTCCTGGCGGCCCCGGACGGACGGGTCCGGGTCGTGGACCTCCCGGCGCCACGGGGCGAGCGGTTCAACGTGCCGGGCGCGCTGTCCTTCGACGGGGACAAGCTGTACGTCGGCATGTGGGGCGGTGCCGTCTGGTCCCTGTCCCTCGACGCCGAGGAACCGGAGCGGGTGCTCGAACACCGGGCCGGTGTCCAGGTGTTGGCGGCCGACGGCCATGATCTGCTGGTCGGCGGCCTCGACGGAAGACTCACCGAGTACACGAGCGGCCGGGCCGGGGCGGAACACACCCTGGAACCACTGCTTCTCGCCGTCGCACGGGTACGGGGCTTCGCACTGATCGTCGGCGAACACCGCATCCACCGGCTGGACCCGGCCGGTGGGCGGCTGTTGCAGGTCACGCAGCCCGTGACGACGATCACCGGGACCCTGCCGGGCGACGAGCTGACGGCGATCGTCGACGCGGAGGGCCAAGGTGTCTCCTTCGACGCCGAGTTGGCGGTGCGCGTCGGCTTCCACACGGTGCCGGGCGCCCGGCCGGTGGGCTCCGGCAGGGGCGGGCGGCTGCTGGTCCTGGAGTACCCCGACGGCTCGCACGCGCTGGTGCGCGACGGCCGTACCACCTACGTCTCGGGCCACCCGATGACCGTCTCCCCGGACGGGAGCCGGGCGGCGGTGTCGGACGGACAGCGCCTGCTGATCCTGGCGACCGAGGAACTGGGCGGCGGCGGCCGGGCGGCGCCGGAGGACGACGGCAGCACGGATCCGGGGGAGGGACGGCACTCGTGACATCCCGTACGACGCGTTCGGTGCTGGAGAACCGGCCGGACGTGCTGTGGCGCAGGGTCAGCTGGCTGTGGTCGCGTGTCGAGGAGGGGGAGGCGCTCACCGAGGGGCAGTCGGAGGCCCTCGTCGAGGCCTGTTTCCGGATCGGGGTCCATCCGGGCACCGAGCCGGCGACCGCGCTGGTCCTGCTGGCGCGCGCCCACCGGCTGGACAGCCAGAACCCCAAGCACCCCTACCACGTCGGGCTGCTCTATCTGCGGCACGGGCGGCCGTCGGCGGCCGTCCGCTGGCTGACGGCCGCGGCCTCCCTCTCCCCCGCCAACCACCGGATCTGGGCGCATCTGAGCAGCGCGCTCAAGGGGATCGACGAGCGGGGGCCGGGTGCCGACGACAACGGGGACCCCAAGGCCCGCGCCGAGGCGATCGCCGCCACGGTCCGCGAAGGCCGCGACGACTTCGACCCGGACGCCGCCGAGCCCGCGCTGCCGCTGCTGCGGCCCGGCGAATGCCGGTGGACCGGAATCCACGACATGCAGGCCGACGGCCGGCTGCGCGGCAGGACGGCCGAGCGGACGAGGGACGCACTCGCCGCCGAGCTGGAGAGCATCGCCGAGCTCGCGGACCAACGCCGGGGCGGGACGGCCGCGTTCACCGTCCTCGCCGTGCAGTGGATGGTGTACGGCTACCCGACCGCGACCGTACGCCGGCTGGCGAAGCGGCTTCCGCCGGACGACGGGCCGGCGACGCGTCTGCTGCACCTGGTCTGCGACCTCTTCGAGACCGATCGCGCCGAGCTGCCGGCCCGGCTCGCGGACTGTCTGACCGAACGTTCGCTGCCCGATGTGCTCATCGCGCTGATCCACCGGCGGCGGCTGTTCTGGCGTCCGCTCCGGTTCCCCGACCTGGGCGCCCACGCGGCGGCCAGGGAGTTCACCGACGGGGACCCGGCCCGGCACGAGAAGGCCCTGCGGTCGGCGTCGCGGGCGCTCGGCGCCGAGCCGCCGGAGCCGATGGCGGACGTCCCGGTCACCTCGGACGCCGACGAGCCCGACGCGGTCGGTCCCGACGAGCGGCTGGTGGGGTTCGAGGCGGCGGCGGCCCGGCTGAACGGCCTCATCGACGACGCGCAGACCCACGCCAAGGCACTGTCCAAGGGCGCGGTGGCAGACGCGGCCGACTACGCGCGGGTGCTGGGTGACAAGGAGACCCTGGCGGGGATGGTGGACCGTCTGGAGGCCCTGCGCCTGGCCCGGCTGGAGACGCTGCAGCGGTTCAAGGCCCTCGAACCGGCCGGTCTGGTCATGCCGTTCGAGGTCTTCCACCAGCGGCTGGAGGAGTGCGAGGCCCTCTTCCAGCAGTCCCCGGGCAGTCTGCGGACCATCCTGAACAAGAAGGTCGGCCGCAAACTGGCCCCGAGGCAGAAGGAGTTCGGGACGACTCCGGCCGCGCCGTCGGATCATGTGCTGGCGCTCCAGGGGCAGTTGTCCGCCATGGAGGGGGAGGGACAGGAGCCGTCGGCCGGTTCGGCCGGGGGCCCGGAGACACCGGACGGCCAGGGGATCGCCAACGCCCAGACGGTGTCCGGCAGTTCCGTGAGCGCCGACTCCGTGACCGCCGACTCCGCGGCCTCCGGCCGACGCCCCTCTCCCCCGCCACCGCTGCCCGCGCTGCCCGCCGACGCCAACCCCCGCGAGCGGGTCGCCCACGCACTCGCCGTCGCCGAGCGCGCGCTCGACGCCAATTTCGTCGAGGCCTGGCAGACGCTGGACGTCTATCCGGCCGAGGCGAAGCACCGGGAGGCGGTCTCCCTGCTGCGCGCGTATCTCGGCGGGCAACAGGCGGAGGCCGAGCTGCGGCTGGGCCGGACGACGGCCGCCCGGCGGGGCTGGGGCGCCATGCTCACCGACGATCCCCTGCACCCCGCCGTACTGCGCAATCTCGCGGTGGCGCACACCACTTCGGGTGACCTGGGCCCGGCCGCACAGACGTGGAGCCGCTATCTCGAAGCGCTGTATCTGAGGGACCTGCTCAACGGAGACATCCGCCGCGGCGCCGCCGAGCGCGCCGAGGTGCACCGCGTCCTGGCGGGCTCCTTCGGCACGGCCCCGCTCTGCGCGAGCTCCGCGCCCGACGGCGAACTGGACGGAGACCTGCGGCAGATGGCACCCGTGCTGGCCGCGGCGGGCAAGGTCGAGATCGCCGTCACGCACCTACGGCTCGAAGAGCTCAACCACACGCTCTCCCAGCGCGGCCCGACCCTCCTGCTCGGCGTCGGCCGCTCCGTCGGGGAGGCCGAGCTGGACGCTGCCCGGGACCGCCGCACGGCCGCCGTCGAAACCGCCGTACAAGCGCTGCCGGCGAGGGTGCGGGGGCCCTTCGAGAAGCAGTGCCGCCGCATGATCGACGAGGCCCACCGCGAGGCGTCGGAGACTCAAGGACGTACCCGCAGACCCGGCGACGAGGCCGAGGAACGGGCGCACCTGGAGTGGACGCGCGGGCGGATCCTGTGGAAGCTGCGGATCGCCAAGGCCGTCATGGGCGCGGACGCCGACTGGCCACTCACCGAGTACTCGGGCGATGTGATCGCGAACCTGCGCCTCATCGACGAGCTGCCCCTGGACCCGGCCGACGAGGTGCTGCTGCGCAGCGTCCACCAGCTGGGTGTCCAGGGCGACCCCAAGGAGTTCGTCGAGCGGCACAACCAGCTCTCCGATCTCGCCGGGCGGTTCGCGCTGGGGCAGATCTTCGCCGCGGCCGAGGAGACGGCGTCCGGCACCGCCACCCGCCACTTCCCCGACCGGTTCCGGCGCACCTGCCGCTCCTGGGGACGCAACGCGGACGCCATTCCCGACGAGTACGCCGACCACCTCGACGATCCCGAGCGCCTCTACCACCCGTCCGCCAGATCGGCGTTCGCGATCCTGGCGAAGTCCGGTGTCCCCGGCGACGACCGGGAGCGCGCCGTCGTCGAGGCCGCCGTGACCGGTCTGGAGCGCTGGGTGGAACGCCTGCCCGGAGCCACCGGCCCCGCCCGCGCGCTGGCCCGCCTGCTCGGCAGCCTCGACCGGCACGACGAGGTGCTGGAGGTGCTGTCCAGGGCCGAGCGCGAGGCCTTCAGTGCGCGGGGGCGGGAGAGACTCGCCGTGTCCTTCGTCCGTCTCGACATCGGCCGAGGCGAGTTCGCCGAGGCCGTGCAGCGACTGCGGACCCTGCTGGAGACCGACTCCGACAGCGAGCAGCTGCGCAGGCTGCTCGCCGATGCGTACAACCGTTGGATCGGCTCCGGAAAACGTGTGCCCACCGCCTGGCGTATCACCGAGGACTTCGCGCGGTGGACGGATGCCGAGACGGTCCAGAACCGCCGGATGCTGGTCGTGTCCGCGACCATGGCCCTGCACCGGGACCGCCAGGAGGGGCCCCGGGCCGGCGCTCTCGCGGCCGACCTGCGCGAGCTGTGCGTGCTGGACCCGGGCAATGTGGAGGCCCGCTACCACCTGGTCGTCGCCCTGTACGGGTGGGCGTGGGAGGTCCGCGAGCAGATCCGCTCCGCCGCGGGCCAACAGCGCCGGACCCTGAGCGAGCAGCTCGCCGCCGCCCGCGCCGAGTGCGAGGAGTGCGCCGTCGAGCTACTGGGCCCCGGAGCCCGGTCCGGGACCGGCTCGGACACGTCCGATACGGCTGGGCAGACCCCCGACTCCGCTCCCGGCACTCTCACCGACGAGCAGCGCCGCGACAAGGTCTGGGAGATCCTCCGCGCGGTGCGCCCGGCGGCCTCGTGAGGCCCGGAGAAAGCGGAAGAACCGGCTCCCCCGGAGCCGGTTCACCGCACTTCCCGTCGGGTCACTTCCCGTCGGGCTGCTTCAGTCAGGTCACTTCTCGTCCGGCGTAAGCCGCAACGAGACGCTGTTGATGCAGTACCGCTGGTCGGTCGGGGTCGCATACCCCTCACCCTCGAACACATGCCCGAGATGCGACCCGCAGCGGGCGCACCGCACCTCCGTGCGCACCATCCCGTGCGACCGGTCCGCGATCAGCTCGACCGCGTCGGACTCCTTCGGGTCGTAGAAGGACGGCCAGCCGCAGTGCGACTCGAACTTCTCGGTGGAGGTGAAGAGCTCGGCACCGCAGGCGCGACAGGAGTACACGCCCTTCGTCTTGGTGTCGGTGTACTCGCCGGTGAACGCCGGCTCGGTGCCGGCCTTGCGCAGGACCGCGTACTCGGCCGGGTTCAGCTCCGCGCGCCACTGCTCGTCCGGCTTTTCGATGTCGTACGACATGAAGCTCAACCCCTCACTACAGGTACGGCTACTTCGACAGGCGGGTCAGGATCTCGGGTCCGAGGTCCGTCACGTCACCCGCGCCCATGGTGAGAACGAGATCACCGGGCTTCGCCATTCCCGCCACGAGCGCGGGCACGTCCGCCTTGTCCTTCGCCGGTGTCACGTCCGCACCCGCGGCCCGGGCCGCCTCGATGATCAGCTCGCTGGTGACGCCCGGGATCGGGTCCTCGCGGGCCGGGTAGATGTCCAGCACGACCGAGGCGTCCGCCAGGGCCAGGGACTCGCCCATCTCCTTGCCCAGCTCCTGGGTGCGGGAGAACAGGTGCGGCTGGAAGACGACCAGGATGCGCGCGTCGCCGGCAGCCGCCCGCATCGCCTCCAGGTCGGCGGTCATCTCCGTCGGGTGGTGCGCGTACGAGTCGATGACCTGCACGCCCGCCGCCTCGCCCTTCAGCTGGAGCCGCCGCTTCACGCCCGTGTACGAGGCGATCGCCGGGGCCAGCTCAGCCGCCGGGATGCCGAGGGCCGCGCCCGCCGCCAGCGCCGCCACCGCGTTGTGCGCGTAGTGGCGGCCCGGGACCGAGACCGTGAAGGTGAGCGGCGAGCCGTCCAGCTCGACGGTCACCTCGCTCTTCAGTCCCTGGGCGACCACGGACAGGACCCGTACGTCCGCGTCCTCGGACTCGCCGTACGTCACCACCTTGACGTCGTCCGACAGCCGCCGGGTCAGTTCTCGGGCGCCCTCGTGGTCCGCGGTGATCACCAGGGTGCCGCCGGGCACGATCTTGTCCGCGAACGTCTCGAAGGACTCGTAGATCTCGTCCATGGAGGCGTAGTTGGCGTGGTGGTCCAGCTCCACGTTCAGCACGATCGCCACCTCGGGCGCGTACTTGTGGAAGCTGCGGTCCGACTCGTCGGCCTCGGCGACGAAGATGTCGCCCTCGCCGTGCAGGGCGTTGGAACCGGGGGCGTCGAGGTCTCCGCCGATCGCGTACGAGGGGTTCAGGCCCAGGGTCGACAGGGACACGGCCAGCATCGACGTCGTGGTCGTCTTGCCGTGGGTGCCCGCGACCGCGATCGGCCGCAGGCCGTCCATCAGTCGGGCGAGGGCGTCCGAGCGGTGGACGACCGGGATGCCCAGCTCGGCGGCGCGGGCCAGCTCCGGGTTGTCGGCGCGGATCGCGGAGGACACGACCACGCAGGTCGCGTCGTCGGCGAGGTGCCCGGCCGCGTGGCCGATGTGCACCGTCGCCCCCAGCGCGCGCAGGGCCTCCGCGGTCGCGGACTCCTTCGCGTCACTGCCCGCGACCTTCGCCCCGCGCTGCGCGAGGATCTTCGCGATCCCCGACATCCCGGCACCGCCGATGCCGATGAAGTGCGGTCGGTCCATGGCGGTGGGAAGACCGGGTGCCATACGTGTTACTCCCAGGACTCGGGTGGGACGGTGAGCGCGCCCAGCTTATTCGGTACGGCACCGGCCGCCCCGCAAGGGCCTGCGGCCCGTAAGGGGCGCGGGGAACTGCGCAACAGCCCCCACGCACCCGCGGGCGAAGCTCACACACCCGGCGGGAGCCCCCTCACGACTTGCTGTGCGAGAACAGCTTCAGAACCGGCACCCCCACCTTGTGCCGGGCCCGCGAGGCCCAGTCCCGGTGGAAGAACTCCTCCACGTAGTGAGGATCGGTCAGCACGATGACCTCATCGGCGTCGATCTCGTCCACGAGCCCCTTCAGCGCGTCCAGCGGATGATCCTCGATCAGCCGCCCCTCCGCCGCGCTCCCCGCCGCCCGCAAGGCCACCAGCGACACCTCCAGGGCCTTCTGCCCCTGGCCGACGGCCTCCTCGCCCTCGGGTGTCTCGTTCTCGCGGGCCGCTTCGTCCAGCTCGCCGAGCGCCACGTCGTCGATGGCCCGCAGCAACCGGTCGGCCTGGTCGCCGCGGGGCTGGAGCAGCACATGGAAGGCGACGTCCTCGTCACCGTGCAAGCTGGTGACGAACTCCACGTCCGCGGACGTCAGGGCCTTCTCGATCATCAGTACGCTTGTGAACACGACAGGCGCCCTTCTCATCCGTGGGCCGTCCGTAGGCCCCTGCGGAAACCATCCTGCCCCGTAACCGCACGGGTACTGCGAGATTTAGTGTGCCCAGGGAAAGTCAAACGGAACGGGTGATTCCGTCTATTTGGTCAGGTCCGACGGTAACGGCTGAACAGGAACCCGGCCTCCTCCAGCAGAGACGTCAGCTCGAAGCGCCTCGGCACGGCCACCGGAGGGCCGCCGGCGATGCGTTGGGCGTCGCCCGCGGTGAGCATCGGGGACACCGTCAGACAGAGCTCGTCGAGCACCCCGGCGGCGACGAACTGGCCGAGCAGCCGGGGCCCGCCCTCGGTCAGGAGCCGGTACAGGCCCCGGTCGGCGAGCGCGCGTACGGCCCTGGCGGGGTCCACGCCCATGCCGTCCCCGGCGATCACGATCTGTGCGCCCGCCTTCTCGGCGGCGGCGATCCTGTCGGGGGCCGCCGCGGCGCCCGTCAGCACGAGGGTGGGGACCAGGGGCGAGGTGAAGAGCGGCAGCGAGAAGTCCAGGTCCAGGCTCGCGCTGACCACCGCGATCGCCGGGGCCGGGCCCTGCCCCGCCGCCGCTCGGAGCGCGGCGAAGTCCTCCCGCGCCCGTGCCGGGCGGTAACCCTCCTGGCGTACCGTTTCCGCACCGACCACCACGGCGTCCGCGAGCGCCCGCAATGTGCCGAAGATCCGCATGTCGGCGGCGCTGGAAATGGGCTGTGAACGCCCGTCGTGCTGGGCGGCCCCGTCGAGCGTGGACACCATGTTGGCCCGCAGCCACGGCTCCGGCCCCGCGGGACCCGAGCCGGACGGATAGGCGTACGCCGCCGCCAGCTCCTCCAGCCCCCACTCCCGGTCGGCCCCCTCCGCACCGGCCCGACCGGCCGTATCAGGGCCCCCACCCGAGTCCCGGGCTGCTGTTTCATCGGTCACAGGGAACAGGCGTCGCATGTCCTGCAGTCTGGCACGGCCCTCAGGGCCTTTCGTCAAAGGTGGCGTCTGCCTCGCGGCGTCTGGCACGCACGCTCGTGGCGTTGCCGAAATGCCCTAGTAGCTCCGCTACGAGGACACTCCGGCGCCTTGCGATCGCACGCACCAGACGCCGCGAGGCCCGCCCTTCGGGCGGACGACGCCACCTTTGACGACAGGCCCTAGAGTGGGGAACCGTGTCAACCTCCCCCTCTGCCTCCGGTCTCGGTTCCATAGCCGATGCGGCCCCGTCGTCCCTCTGTGCCCGGGAGCCGCGTGTTCCCGCGGATCGGCTGGTCGCCGAGATGGTGCCGCCGCCGCGGTTCGACTCGGTCCGCTTCGATACGTACATTCCGGACCCGAACCAGCCCAGCCAGACCGAGGCCGTCCATGTGCTGGACGCCTTCGCGGCGGGTCTGGGCGGGGCGCAGGCCGCCGGCTCCGGCAAGCGGGGCTTTCTCGGGTTCGGCAAGAAGGCCGCGAAGGCGCCGGCCGGCCCTCGCGGTGTCTACCTCGACGGTGGTTACGGCGTCGGCAAGACACACCTGCTCGCCTCTCTGTGGCACGCGACCCCCGCCGAGCCCTCCCTCAAGGCCTTCGGCACGTTCGTGGAGCTGACGAACCTGGTCGGCGCCCTCGGCTTCCAGCAGACCGTGCAGACGCTGAGCGGTCACCGGCTGCTCTGCATCGACGAGTTCGAGCTCGACGACCCGGGCGACACCGTCCTGGTGTCCAGCCTGCTCGCCCGGCTGGTCGAGGCGGGCGTGGCGCTCGCCGCGACCTCCAACACGCTGCCGGGCAAGCTCGGCGAGGGCCGGTTCGCGTCGGTCGACTTCCTGCGCGAGATCCAGGGCCTGTCGGCGCACTTCCGGTCGCTGCGCATCGACGGCGAGGACTACCGCCACCGCGGGCTGCCCGAGGCCCCGGCCCCGTACTCCGACGAGCAGGTCACGAAGGCCGCGTACGCCACGCCGGGCGCCTCGCTCGACGACTTCCCGCACCTGCTCGACCACCTGGCCCGGGTCCACCCCAGCCGGTACGGCGCGCTGACCGACGGGATCACGGCGGTCTGCCTCACGGACGTCCAGCCGGTCCCGGACCAGTCGACCGCGCTGCGGCTCGTCGTCCTCGCCGACCGGCTGTACGACCGCGAGGTGCCGGTACTCGCCTCGGGGATGCCCTTCGACCGGCTGTTCAGCGAGGAGATGCTGAACGGCGGCTACCGCAAGAAGTACTTCCGCGCGATCTCCCGGCTCACGGCGCTGGCGCGGGACGCGAAGGACCTCGTCGGGACGCGAAAGGCCTAGCGAAGGGCCGTCCGAACCGCCGCCCGAGCCACCGCCCGAACCAACGCCCGAACCACCGTTCATCAGCCGGTTTCCGGCCTGCTTCCGATGCTCTTCAGCCCACTTCAGGCTCTCTTCAGGGTGAAACGTTAAGTTAACCCTGCAAACAACTTCACCCGTTAACGTTCATGTTGACGTGAGAGCACTTGACCTGAAGCCGGCCGAGAGGAGGCGCATGTTACGAGGTACGACGGCCCGGACCCTGTTCACCGTTCTCGCCGCCGTCCTGCTCGCCCTGCAACTCTCAGCGCCTGCTTCGGCGTTCGCTTCCGCGCACGCGACACCTGTCACGGGCCCCAAGAGCAAGGCCGAGTTCGTCACCTGTGGCGAGGCCCTGCATCCGGGCAGCCCGACGGGTCCCCTGCGGACCCGTGACCGGATCCGCGTCGCGGACCACGTCCCCCAGTCACCCGCGCGTCCACTGCTCTGCAAGGACCCCGCGACCTACCACGACGACCCGTCGCACATCGCCGCTCCGGCGGCGCACCACCGTACGACGAGATCGTCGACAGCCCATTCCGCGGCGGCACTTCAAGTGTTCCGCTGCTGACCCGACCCCCCACCGGGCACGAAGCGACTCCGACCTGACCCACCCTCACCACGCCACGTCCGCCGAGCGCGTCGACGTGGGGTCATGTCGCCGTACCCGCATGCGCTCCGTTTTGTACACCGACGCGCTCTGTGGCGCGCCAGGAGGAACTGACACATGCAGCCCCTCATCGATCACGCACGCTCCTTCCGCAAGCAGTCCGAGGACCGCCCGGAGGAGTTCGCCCGTCTCGCCGAAGGCCAGTCCCCGCAGGTCCTGTTCATCACCTGCTCCGACTCCCGGGTCGTCCCGGCCCTGATCACCGGAGCCCGGCCCGGTGAGCTCTTCGAACTGCGCACGGCGGGCAACATCGTCCCCCCGCACACCTCCTCGCAGCCCACCAGCGAGGCGGCCACCATCGAGTACGCGGTGGAGGTGCTCGGCGTCGCGGACATCGTCGTCTGCGGCCACTCCCACTGCGGTGCCGTCGGCGCGCTGGTACGCGGCGACGACCTGACCGCCGTACCCGCCGTGCGCGACTGGCTCGCGCACTCCACTCCTCGTCCCGAAGGCGCCGTCGAGGACCCGACCGTCACCGAGGCCGTGCAGAGCCACGTACTCACCCAGCTGCTGCGACTGCGCTCCTACCCGTGCGTGGCACGGCGTCTGACGAGTGGTCAACTCCGGCTGCACGGCTGGTTCTACGAGGTGCACACCGGCTCCGTACTGGCGCACGACGTGCACTCCGACGCCTTCGAGGAGCTGTGAGCAACGCGATGGGCACCCCCACAAGCAACCGAACGAGTACAAGCAACCGAATGAAGTTCCCTCATCTGCGGCAGGACTTCGCCTCCTCGCTCGTCGTCTTCCTCGTCGCCCTGCCGTTGTGCGTGGGCGTGGCGGTGGCGTCGGGCGTGCCCGCCGAACTCGGCCTGGTCACCGGCATCGTGGGCGGCCTGGTCACCGGTCTGCTGCCCGGCAGCAGCCTCCAGGTCTCGGGCCCGGCCGCGGGTCTGACCGTGCTGGTCTTCGAGGCGGTGCAGGAGTACGGACTGCCCGTGCTCGGAGTCATCGTGCTGGCCACGGGTCTGATCCAAGTCGCCATGGGCGCCCTGAAGTTGGGGCGCTACTTCCGGGCCATCTCGGTGGCCGTCGTCGAGGGCATGCTGGCCGGTATCGGGCTCGTCCTGATCGCCGGGCAGCTCTACTCGGTGGCGGGCGCGGAGGCTCCCGCCTCGGGTCTGGGCAAGCTGGCCGGACTGCCGGGACTGATCGTCGACTCCGCCGGGTCCACCGAGGCACTGGCCTCGTTCGGACTCGGGGCCGGCACCGTCGCCGTACTGGTGCTGTGGAAGCACCTGCCGAAGAAGGTGCGTACGGTGCCGGGGGCGCTCGGCGCGGTCGCGCTGGCGACACTCGTGTCGCTGGCGTTCAGCCTGCCGGTGGCGACCGTCGAGGTGAAGGGCCTGCTCGGCTCGATCCAGCTGCCGGGCTTCGAGACCGTCGGCGAGCTGGCGAGTCTGGGCGTGCTCGGCACGGTGGTGGCCTTCGTGCTGATCGCCTCGGCGGAGTCGCTGTTCAGCGCCGCCGCCGTGGACCGGCTGCACGACGGACCGCGTACCGAGTACGACAAGGAGCTGATGGCGCAGGGCGCGGGCAACACGGTCTGCGGGCTGCTCGGCGCGCTGCCGATGACCGCGGTGATCGTGCGCAGCGCGGCGAACGTGCAGGCGGGCGCGCGGACGAAGGCGTCCCGGGTCATGCACGGTGTGTGGCTGCTGCTGTTCGCGGCGCTGCTGCCTGCCGTGCTCGCCTACATTCCGCTGCCGGCCCTCGCGGGCATCCTGGTGCACGCGGGCTGGAAGCTGATTCCGCTGCGCGGGATCGTGTCGCTGTGGCGCGAGCACCGGGGCGAGGCGCTGATCCTGATCGTCACGGCCGTGTCGATCGTCGCGATCAGCATGTTCGAGGGTGTCCTGATCGGGCTCGCCCTCGCGGTCGCCAAGACGGCCTGGGAGGCCTCGCACCTCAAGCTGGAGGTCATCGACAAGGGAGCGGGCCCCGTGCAGGCCTACCTGTCGGGCAACGCCACCTTCCTGCGGCTGCCGAAGATCCTCGACAACCTGGAGGCGCTGCCCCAGGACCGGCCGGTCGAGCTGGACCTGTCGGGGCTGCACCACCTGGACCACGCGTGCCGGACGGCCCTGGAGAACTGGGCCGAGCGGCACAGCGCGACGGGCACGGAGCCGGTCAAGGTCACGACCCCGTAGCCCCTCTGAGCAGGCAGGAACGGCCCGAGGCTCTGTCGAGCCCCGGGCCGTTCCGTTGCCGGAACCCGGGCGTATCGTTGAATTAGCCACATAAGCGGCGACTCGTTCGGCGGAAGGCTCGGAGGGCAGGGGTCGTCATGGTCGAAGAACTCCTGGTCGCGGCGGCGACGGTCGCGTCCGTCGGGGTCGTGTACGTCGCGGCGGCGGCACGGATCGTCAAGCAGTACGAACGCGGAGTGGTCCTCCGGCTCGGGCGCCTGCGCGGAGAGCCTCGCCCTCCGGGCTTCACGCTGGTGGTCCCCGGGGTCGACCACCTGCACAAGGTGAACATGCAGATCGTGACGATGCCCGTGCCCGCGCAGGAGGGCATCACGCGGGACAACGTCACGGTGCGCGTGGACGCGGTCGTCTACTTCAAGGTGGTCGACGCGGCGCACGCGATCATCCGGGTCGAGGACTACCGCTTCGCGGTCTCGCAGATGGCGCAGACGTCACTGCGCTCGATCATCGGCAAGAGCGACCTCGACGACCTCCTGTCGAACCGCGAGAAGCTCAACCAGGGCCTGGAGCTGATGATCGACAGCCCGGCCGTGGACTGGGGCGTGTCCATCGACCGCGTCGAGATCAAGGACGTGTCGCTGCCGGAGACGATGAAACGGTCGATGGCCCGGCAGGCCGAGGCCGACCGTGAGCGCCGGGCGCGGATCATCAACGCCGACGCGGAACTCCAGGCGTCGAAGAAACTGGCGGAGGCCGCCGGAGTGATGTCCGAGCAGCCCGCCGCGCTCCAACTCCGGCTGCTGCAGACCGTGGTGGCGGTCGCCGCCGAGAAGAACTCGACGCTCGTGCTGCCCTTCCCGGTGGAGCTCTTGCGGTTCCTGGAACGGGCACAGCAGCCCAATGAACTCCAGGCCCCAACTCCCCCGCCATCCGGGTCATCTGACGCTGCGTGAGAACGCCACGCTACGCGCGTGGTTCACGTGTCCGGTGCTGCGTGATACACACAGGCGGGTCACATTCTCCTGTCCGCCAACAGGAAGGCTTGTTCCCATGTCTGTTTCCCGCACGCCCGCGACACGACGCGAGGTGCTCGCCCGCTCCGGTGCCCTGGGAGTGGGCATCGCGTTCACAGGCGCCATGTCCGAGCTCTTCACCGGCACGGCCACCGCGCTGGGCCACACCGGATACGGCCCCCTGGTCCCCGACCCGGACGGTCTGCTGGATCTGCCCAAAGGTTTCCGCTACCGGGTGCTCTCCCGCGAGGGCGACCAACTGCGCTCCGGCGAGGGCCGGGTGCCGAGCAACCACGACGGCATGGCCGCGTTCGCCGGGCGGTCCGGCTCCGGCGACAGACACGGCCGGGTCGTCCACCTGGTCCGCAACCACGAGAACCGCAACACCGGCCGTATCCCGGTCCCGACCATCGAGGGCCTCACCTACGACCCGATGGGCAAGGGCGGCTGTACGTCGCTGACGGTCGACGAGCGCGGGAACGTACTCGACGAGCGGGTCGCGATCGCCGGTACGGCCGTCAACTGCGCCGGCGGGCCGACCCCTTGGGGCACCTGGCTCACCTGCGAGGAGACCGAGGACAAGGCCGGCACGAACGGCTACACCAAGGACCACGGCTTCATCTTCGAGGTCGACCCGGCGCATCCGCACCGCACGGGCGCGGTCCCCCTCACCGCGATGGGCCGCTTCCAGCACGAGGCGATCGCGGTCGACCCGAAGCGCGGCATCGTCTACGAGACCGAGGACGCCTTCGAGAGGCCCTTCGGTCTCTTCTACCGTTTCCTGCCCAACAAGCCCGAGGGCGGCCGTGGTTCGCTCCGCGCGGGCGGCCGGCTCCAGGCGATGCGCGTGCCGGGCGTACCGGATCTCTCCTCGATCCAGGAGACGGGAGCGAGCTTCGACCGTATCGAGTGGGTGGACGTCCCAGACCCGCTCGCCGCCCAAACCGCCATCCGCTTCCAGGACTTCGGCCCCAAGGGCATCACCCACGCCCAGAAGCTGGAAGGCTGCTACTGGGGCGGCAAGTCCGTCTACTTCGTCTCGTCCTTCGCGCACAGCAGCCAGGGTTCGGCCGCCGACCACTTCGGCCAGATCTGGCGGTACGACCCCGACGCCCGCCGGCTCACCCTGGTGATCGTCTTCGGCCCGGACACCGACGTGCAGCTGCCCGGCGAATCCCCCGACAACATCTGCCTCGCCCCCAGCGGCGGCCTGATGGTCTGCGAGGACGGCGGGGGCGTCCAGCACGTGTACGGCGTGACGCGACGCGGCGAGGTCTACGCGATGGCCCGCAACCGGCAGAACATCGGCACGCCGGAGGAGCCGGAGTGGGGCGAGTTCGCGGGCGTCACCTTCTCGCCCGACGGCAGGACGATGTACGTGAACTGCTACACCCCCGGGACGACGTTCGCGGTGACGGGCCCCTGGCGGAGGTAGCTCCGCGCCGGCCGAACAGGAGACGAGCCTCGGCCGAGGGGAGGGGTGGGACGCGGGCAACGGGTCCCACCCCGGCCCTCGGCGGCTCCGACTCCGGATTCATCGCTGTCACCGCTGAAAGCGATCGGATTCTCTTGTTGGACGGCTAAAAGGTCACGGTGGAGGCTGGGGCGTACCGAATGAATCCCCAGGAGGAACCTCCATGCAGACACGCACCGTCGGTGACGTCCAGGTCGGAGCGATCGGTCTGGGCGGTATGCCGATGTCCATCGAGGGACGCCCCGACGAGCAGCGTTCGGTCGCGACCGTCCACGCCGCGCTGGAGGCCGGCGTGACGCTGATCGACACCGCGGACGCCTATCACCGGGACGCCGACGAGGTCGGTCACAACGAGTCGTTGATCGCCCGCGCGGTGGCCGAGTACGGCGGCGACACCTCGGACGTGCTGATCGCGACGAAGGGCGGCCACCTGCGTCCGGGCGACGGCTCGTGGACGCTGAACGGCTCGCCGGAGTACCTGAAGAAGGCCTGCGACGCGTCGCTGGAGCGGCTCGGCGTCGAGGCCATCGGGCTCTACCAGTTCCACCGGCCCGACCCGCGCGTCCCCTACGAGGAGTCGGTCGGGGCGATCCGCGATCTGCTCGACGCGGGCAAGATCCGCTTCGCGGGCATCTCCAACGCCAGTCCCGACCGGATCCGGCTGGCCAACGAGATCCTCGGCGGCCGGCTGGTGAGCGTGCAGAACCAGTTCTCGCCCGCCTTCCGTTCCAGCGAGCCGGAGTTGGAGCTCTGCGCGGAACTGGGCATCGCGTTCCTGCCGTGGAGCCCGCTGGGCGGCATCTCGAACGCCGGCGCGCTGGGTTCGCGGTACGCCGCGTTCGCGGACGTGGCCCAGGCCCACGGCGTGAGTCCCCAGCAGGTCTGCCTGGCCTGGATGCTCGCGAAGGCACCGGTGGTGATCCCGATCCCGGGTTCCTCCCGCCCCGAGACGATCCGCGACTCGGTCGCGGCGGCAGAGCTGAAGCTGTCCGCGGAGGAGCAGGCACGCCTCGACGCGGCGTGAGAGGGCTCCGGCCTACCCTGAAAGCATGAGTGACAGTTACGGTCCCGAGCACCCCGCGCCCCCTGAGGGGCGCGGGGCTGTGGCATCGGGCGGCTTCGCCGAGTGCGTGCTCTGCCAGAAGCCCACCGAGTACCCGGAGTCCCACAAGGGCATCACCCTGTGCCCCGTCTGCGAGTGGCAGGAGGCACAGCGCACAGCCTGCTCCGGATGAGGCCGATCGATCCGGCCGGTGGATCAGCCCCGGCGGGCGGTGAGCGCGCAGGCCACCGCGACGGCCGCCGCAGCCAACGCCCCGGCGACGAACAGCGGCAACACCGGCGCCGGTACGACCCCCGCCTGCGACCCCGTCACCAGGTCGCTGACCGCCACACGGGCCGGTGACCCCGTCACCACCAGCGCCAGCACCGCCGCGAGCAGCATCGCCGGGACCGCCCGCCCGGTCGACCGCAGCAGCGGCCTGGTCGTGAGCGCTCCGACGGCCGTGCCGAGCAGGGCGCAGGCGAGCGCGGCGAGCAGCCCGGCGCCGCCCGCCGCTACGACGGGTACGGGCGTCCGGTGGTCGGTGCTCGCCGGATCGCTGACCACGGTCACGACGACCGTCGCCGCCACCCCGAGCAGCGCCGCCGCCCCGAACGCGACGAGCAGACAGGCCAGATGCGCCCGCGCGGGCCCGGCAGCCGCACTCACACAACTCCGGGCGGCGGGCGGCTCGTTGGTGGCGCAGATGCGTACGAGCCAGGCCGCGACGGGGAGCACCGCGGCAGCCGCGTAACCGAGCGAGTCCAGCACCGGCTGTCCCGTCTGGACGCCGATCCCCAGAACGGCCGCGTACAGGATGACCGGCGGCAGCCAGCGCTGGGAGCGGAGCAGGAGCGCGGCCTGATAGCGGAGGAGCGCGATCATGAGCGGACCTCGGCGTCGACTTCGGCGTCGGCATCCGTATCGGCACCTGTATCGGCATCAACAGCCGCTGCGGCAGCGGCTCTTGGCTGTATGCGGGTCGCGGGTGGCCCCTCCCCCACGCTCACCACATGCCACGGCGGGTGGGCCGTCAGCAGGGTCCTGAGCAGGGTGTCGGAATGCGTCTCGGGGACCGTGAGGCGGAGCCTTCCAGGCACGGGACCGGGGCCGGGCTCCTCGACGGAGACGGCCAGGCGCGTCGCCTCGGCGGACGGCTCGGCTCCCGGCGGCCCCTGCACCTCGACCACCACGTAAGCCTCCTCCCCCGGCACCGAACTCCCCGTGACCGTACGGACGTTGCCGTCCACGACCGCGTACGTCACGTCCGGTGCGCCGGCCAGCCGTCGCGGGTCGTGGTCGACGAACACCACCGTGCCGCCCGCGGCCCTGCGTTCCAGCACCGCCCGCTCCAGCTCCGTACGGGCGGCCGTGTCGAGGCCGGTCCAGGCCTCGTCGAGGACGAGGAGTTCCGGTTCGGCGAGCAGGGCCTGGGCGACCGCGACCTTCTGGCTGCTGCCCTTGGACAGCTCCGACATCGGCGTACGGGCGTACTCGGAGGCGCCCAGGCGTTCCAGCCACTCGACGGCGGCCCCGGCGGCCTCCCCACGGGACAGGCCGTGGACGCTGCCCAGGTGGATCAGATAGCCGGCCGCGGTGAAGGGAAGGGCGGCCGGGAAGCGTTCGGGGACGTACGCGGTGCGGGGGCGGCCCGTGATACGGCCCTCGGTGGGGGCGTCGATCCCGGCGAGCAGCCGCAACAGGGTCGACTTTCCCGTGCCGTTGGCACCCTCGATCCGCGTCAGGGTGCCCGGGGCCAGCGTGAGGTCGACGCCGCGCAGCACCCATGGGGCGCCGCCGAGACCGTACCGGCGCCCGACGCCCTCCAGCAGCAACTCGCGATTCATGCGCCCCATCCTCGCGCGGACGTTCGCGTGGGCGCATAGGAACCGGCCAGAGGAACCGGTCAAAGGAACTGGTCAAGGGAACCGATCTTCCGCCTGGCAGACTGGGGAGCGTGAGCAGCGACCAGACCAGCACCTCCGGTGCCGACGCCGGGGACACCCCGCAGGACTCCCTGGACGGCACCCCGCAGGACAGCCCCTTCCGGCACGAGCGGACCGCCCGCGACGAGGCACCGCAGTATGTGCTGCCCCTGGTCGTCCGTATCGAGCGGAACGAACCGCCGGGGCGTACGGACGCGCTGGAGACCGCGGCCCGTGCCGTCCTGGTGATGCTCGGCGACGAGCGGTCGTTGGGGGACGGGGAGTGGGCGCAGGCGATGCGGGACTGGCAGGACGCCCGGATCCGCAAGGTCGTCCGGCGGGCGCGCGGCGCCGAGTGGCGGCGGGCCGAGGCGCTGCCCGGCATCACCGTCACCGGAAAGTCGGCCGAGGTCCGGGTCTTCCCGCCGGTCCCGCTCGACGGCTGGCCCAAGGACCTGGCACGTCTCCAGGTCTCCGGCACGGACCTGGACGACCCGGAGCCGCCGGGGGACGCCGACCCGGCGGCGCCCGTGCTCTGGATGAACCCGGACCTGGAGATGTCGGCGGGCAAGTCGATGGCCCAGGCGGGCCACGGCGCCCAACTGGCCTGGTGGGAGCTGTCGGACGAGGACCGCACGGCCTGGCGCGAGGCGGGCTTCCCCCTCACGGTCCGCACCGCCGCCCCCGCCCGGTGGACCGAACTCACCACGAGCGGACTGCCGTTGGTGCGCGACGCGGGCTTCACGGAGATCGCGCCGGGGACGACGGTCGCCGTCGAGGGGTACGACCGTGTCCGCGCTCTCCGGCCGGACCACGTGCGCCGGTCGGCCGACTAGAACACTCGCGTCCCCACGGACAGTAGGGGTCAGGTGCGGCGCGCCGCCCACACCGTGCGCTCGGTGCGCACACCGAGGTCGGTGCGGCGCAGGACGCTGTGCGGGCTGTCGGTGTCGAGGAGCCGATCGAGGGCGGTCCGGTCCTCGGCCGTCAGGGCGGACGCGGCGCTGCCGCGCAGGCGGCGCAGACTACTGAGCGCGTACCGGCCCACCGAGTCGGTGTGGGGCGGACCGATGTCGACCGTGACGGTGCGCTCGACCTCGACCGTGAAGCCGGCTTCCGTGAGCTTGGTACCCCAGTCGGCGCCTCGGTGGGGTACCTGCTCGGCCTGGTGGTGGTCGAGCGCCGCATGGCAGCGCTCCTCAAGGCCAGGAGCCTCTTCCGGGGCGCCGACGGGCAGGAACCGGGGGAAGCCGGCCAGCTCGACCACGGCGAACAGTCCGCCCGGTGCCAGCAGGTCGTGGACCTGGCGCAGGGTGCGGTCGGGGTCGGACATGTGGTGCATGGAGGCCGATGCCCAGACCAGCTCCGGCGTGCCGAGGTCGGGCCACGCCTTCGCGTCGAGGTCGGCCCGCACGATGCGCAGACGGTCCGCCGCTCCGGCCGCCTTCTCCTGGAGGCGGTGCAGATGGGCGGCCGAGACGTCGACCGCCGTCACCTCCGCCCCGGGAAAGCGGTCGAGCAGAGCGAGGCTGCCGGCTCCGGTCCCGCAGCCCAGATCCACGATGCGGCGGGGGCCGGCCCCGACGGGCAGCCAGGCGGTGATGGACGCGATGTGTTCGGCGAGCACGTCCGCGTCCAGGTCGAGGATCTCCGAGTGGTCGCCTGCGTCGTGCTCATGCTCATGCTCGTGAACATGGCGCGCTGTGTGCGGGAAGGCGTGGTTCATGCGGCCAAGCTAGGCGGGCCCATCGCGTGTGACCTGGTGGCTTCCGGAATGCGCAAGACGATGACCGGCTGAGCTGCGGGACACGCAAGCGGTCGCAGTCACGGGGACGCAGACGGCTACGAAAATGGCGACGGAGATGGCGACGGCGACGGGCGGCTCGCCTTCCCCGCGTCCTCACCGCGCTGGTGGCCCCGGCGGGCATCTCGGTCGAAGATGCCGAGGATCTCGCACGGCCCGCCCTCGGCCCCGATGGCGTGCGGAAGCATCGTGGTGAACTCCGCCGCCTGGTTGGTCTCGATCCGCAGACGCCGGTTGCCCAGGAGCAGGACCGCGGTGCCGGAGAGGACGACGAGCCATTCTCGGCCCGGGTGGGCGCGCATCCGCGCGGGGTTGTCGGGCGGCGGATCGGTCATGCGCTGCCGTACGACCGTCATGCCGGGCTCCGCCTTGATGGGCCAGCGCATCAGCCCGTGGGACGCGTCGATCATCGGGTTGGAGATGACGTCGTCCGTGCCGGTCTCGACCAGCTGGTCGAGGGAGGTGTCCAGGGCGCGGGCCAGGGTGACGAGCTGGTCCAGGGCCAGTCGGCGCTGACCGGTCTCGATGCGGCTGAGCGTGGACTGGCTGACCTGGGCGCGGGTGGCCAGCTCCTCCAGGGACCAGCCCTGGGCCACGCGGAGGGCACGGATGCGTTTGCGTACCAGGCTGTCCAGCTCGCCATTGTCTTGCGTCATAGGCAACATCGTATGCCCACGCGGCAAGAAGCGCTTAGCGTCGTTCTTGTCCGGCCCCGCAGTCCGCAAGGACCGGGCCCACTCCTGTCACCCATCACCCTTTGCGCTCCGGCGCCGATGTCCGCATGCCCTCTTGAGAGGAATCCCGAGGAATCCATGAGTACGAACCAGGCTCCGGAAGAGAGCCCCGCCCCAAGCGGCGTCGGCGCCCCGGGCGAAGGCGGGCCCGACGCGCGTCAACGTCGCACGATCCTGATCGCCGTCTGCATCGCGCTGATGGCCGTCATCGCCTCGGTGTCCGGGCTCAACGTCGCCCAGCCCGACCTCGCCGTCGCCTTCGACGCCTCGCAGAGCACGGTCCTGTGGATCATCAACATCTACACGCTGAGCCTGGCCGCGCTCCTGTTGCCGCTGGGCGCGATCGGCGACCGCTTCGGCCGCAAGCCCATGCTGCTCACCGGTCTGACCGTGTTCGGCGTCGCCAGTGCGGTGGCGGGTCTGGCCCCGTCGACCGAGGTCATGCTCGCCGCCCGGCTGCTGAGCGGAGTGGGCGCGGCCATGATCATGCCGATCACCCTCGCCGTGATCACCTCGACCTTCCCCAAGGAGGAGCGGGGACGGGCGATCGGCGTGTGGACCGGTGTGGCGGGCGGTGGTGGCGTCCTGGGCATGTTCCTCTCGGCCGCCCTGGTCGACGCGGTGAGCTGGCGGTGGCTGTTCGTCCTGCCCATCGCACTCGTCGTGGTCGCCCTCGCCATGACGCTGCGGTCCGTCCCCAACTCCCGCGAGCGGTCCGGGCACGCCTTCGACACCGTCGGCGCGCTGACGTCCGTCGTCGCGGTGGTCGGGCTCATCTTCGTGCTCCAGGAAGGCCCCGAGCGGGGCTGGACCGCCCCCGCGACCCTGGCCGGCCTGGCCGTCGGGACCATCGCGGCCATCGGCTTCGTAACCTGGGAACTGCGTCGTCGGGACGCCGCGCTCCTGGACGTACGCCTGTTCCGTGAGCGTGGTCTGGCCGGGGGCTCGATCACGCTGCTGGTGGTCTTCGGGGTCCAGGCGGGCATCTTCGTGGTCCTCTTCCCGTTCTTCCAGGCCGTTCTCGGCTGGTCGGGGCTGTTGTCCACCCTGGCGCTGATGCCCATGGCCCTGGCGATGATGACGGCCTCCGGGCTCGCCCCTCAGCTGGCTTCACGCGTCGGCCCCCGGGCGACCATGGCCACCGGCATCCTCCTGGCCGGTGCCGGTCTGGCGCTCATGGCCGCCGTCGTCTCCGTCGACGGCGGCTATCCGTCCGTCCTTCCCGGGATGCTCGCCATGGGCGTCGGCATGGGGCTGTCGATGACGCCCTCCACCGAGGCCATCACCAGTGCCCTCCCCCGGGAGCGCCAGGGCGTCGCGTCCGCGCTCAACGACGTCACCCGCGAGTTCGGGACCGCGCTCGGCGTGGCTCTGCTCGGGGCTCTCCTGTCCGCCGGCTACCGGGGCGCCATCGACTCCCGGCTCGCGGGCGTTCCCGAGGGGCCGGCAGACACCGCGCGCGAAGGTGTCGCCAACGCGCTCGACGTCGCGCCCCAGGCCGGCGCCCATGCGCGGTCGCTGGTCCGCGCCGCCCAGGAGTCGTTCGTCGACGGCTGGCAGAACGCCATGTGGGCGGGGGTCGCCGTCATGGCCGCCCTCTTCGTCTACGTCCTCGCCCGCGGGCCGCAGCAGTCCACGGGCACACCGGCAAACCGGCCGGAACCGGCGGCCGACGCGATCGCTCCGTAACCCCCGACCACGACGAGAAGCCCGCTCACGGTGCCGACTGGATGTCCCCCCGCGTGGAGGACGCGATGGTGTCGCGGTGTGCGAAGTCGCCCGGCGGGATGCCGGGGTGGTGTCCCAGCCGGGCCGGCTGCGCCGTCGCCGAGGGGTCGAGGGTGAGCCGGGAGACGATGCGGTAGCGGTCGCCGCGGTAGATCGAGTGGACGTATTCGACGGGCCGCCCCGTGGTGTCCGAGGTGAGCCGCTCGAAGAGGAGCGCCGGAGACAGCTCGGGAACGTCGAGCAGTTCGGCCTCGGCCCTGGTGACGACGGTCGGCTCGATCGCCTGCACGGCCTCCTGGACGTACACGCCGTGCTGTTCGCGCAGGTGCTCGTACAGGTCGCCGGCCTCCAACTCCTCGGCGGACAGGGTGGGGACGAGATCGGCCCTGATGTGCAGATGCTCGATGGCCATCGGGGCTCCGTCGACCAGGCGCAGCCGTGCCACGTACACGATCTCGGCGGCGGGCGAGATGCGCAGCTTGCGGCCCACGCGGGCGCCGGCCGCGAAGGTGGTGAACTCCAGGAGGCGGCTCGACCAGGCCCCGGAGGCCGGGGGCGCCGTCATGGTCTGCTGGCCGGAGACGAGTTCCTGGGTGATCTTCTCGGGTGCCACGAACATGCCTCGGCCGTGCTCCCGCACCAGGAGCCCCGCGGCGACGAGTTCGTCGACAGCCGCGCGCAGGGTCGGGCGGGACACACCCAGCTGGGCACAGAGGGCGCGCTCGGAGGGGATCGCGTCACCCGGGCGCTGCGACTCGACGAGTTCGAGGATGAAGTCGCGGACCCGCTCCCGTTTGAGGACCGCACCTGGTGCGTCTTCCTTCATGCCGTGCCCCCTCATGCGCGCCAGCTGCTTTACCAGTTGACCAGTGGTCGCGCGCAACTGCCCTCCTGGTGGGGCGAAGTGTAACCGCTGCCGAACGGTGATCGCCCAGCTCCCGACCGGCCAAGTCGTCAATAACCCAGTGGACGCAGGGGGTTGACGCCACACATTGGTCTATGCCAGTTTCATCCCCGCATCAAGAGGTGAGCTGTCCAGTGGGCTTCACTGGTCAGGTGGTTGGGTCATGTCCTCCAGAGGTGAACCGTGAAGCTCCGCTTGTTTGCCGGTGTGTCCGTGCTTGTGATGACCGCCGGGCTGAGTGCCTGCAGCAGTTCCTCCGACGACTCCGACGGCAGTTCCGGCGGGAGCACCACCATCGATGTCTGGCTGATGCGCGACAGCGTCTCGGCCGAGTTCCAGAAGGACTTCGTCAAGGGCTTCGAGGCCGCTCACCCGGACATCGACGTCAAGGTGCAGATCCAGGAGTGGGACGGCATCGGCGAGAAGGTCACGGCGGCCCTCGCCAGCAGTGACGCACCGGACGTGATCGAGACCGGCAACACCCAGGTCGCCCAGTTCGCACAGAGCGGGGGCCTGCTCGACCTCAGCGACAAGACCGACGAACTCGGGGGCAAGGACTGGCTCAAGGGCCTCGCCGAGCCCGGCGCGTACGCGGGCAAGCAGTACGGCATCCCGTACTACGCCGCCAACCGCGTCGTCATCTACCGCACCGACCTCTTCAAGGAGGCGGGTGTCGACCCGGCCGCGATCAAGACCCGCGACCAGTGGATCGCCGCCACCAAGAAGCTCAACTCCGGTGACACGCAAGGCATCTATCTGCCCGGTCAGATGTGGTACGCCCTCGCGGGCTTCGTCTGGGACGAGGGCGGCGACCTCGCCACCGAGTCGGGCGGCAAGTGGCAGGGCGGCCTCGACACCCCCGAGGCGATCCGCGGCATGGAGTTCTACGAGAAGCTCCAGGCACTCGGCAAGGGCCCCAAGGACTCAGACGAGGACAGCCCTCCGCAGGCGGACGTCATGGCCAAGGGGAAGGTCGCCCAGGTCATCTCGACTCCCGGCGGCGCCAACGTCATCGTCGAGAACAACCCCGAACTGAAGGGCAAGCTCGGCTTCTTCCCGATCCCGGGGAAGACCGCCGGGACACCGGGTGCGGTCTTCACCGGCGGCTCCGACCTCGTCATCCCGACGGCCTCCGCCAAGCAGGACGCGGCCTACACGTTCATCAAGGAACTCACCGGCGACGCCTGGCAGAAGAAGCTCGCCGTCGCCATGAGCTACGTCCCGAACAAGACCACCCTGGCCGGCGCGGTCGCCTCCGACCCGGGCGCCTCGGCCATGGCGGTCGGCGCCGCCGAAGGCCATGCCACGCCCAACACACCGGGCTGGGCCGCCGTCGAGGCCAAGAACCCGATCAAGGACTACATGACGGCCGTTCTCACCGGCGGCGACGCCGAGAAGGAAGCCGCCACCGCGTCCGACGCCATCACCACGGCGATGAACTCCGGCTCCTGACCAGCCAGAACATCGGAACCGTTCACGCACCGGAACCGCCAACACACCGGAACCGCCAACGCACCGGAGGAGGAGTGCCGTGTCGGCCGTCCGAGAGCAGACCGCGCCCCACCCCCCACCGAGCACCCCCCGACCCCGGCGCACCACCCGCTCAGGAGGGCGCGGCCCGTCGAAGGACGGCGGCCGCGGGATCTGGCCGTACGTCCTGATCGCACCCGCCGTACTCGGCACGCTCTACCTGCTCGTCTATCCCCTGGTCCGCGCTGTCGTGATCTCGCTGCAGGACTTCGGACTGCGCCAACTCATCCTGGGCGACGCGCGTTTCGTCGGGCTCAAGAACTACGAGACGCTGCTCGGCGACAGCCGCTTCTGGGAGGTCGTGCGCCGCACGTTCCTCTTCATGGCGGTCAACGTCGTACTGATCATGGTGCTGTCCACGCTGGTGGCGCTGATGATCGAGCGGCTGGGCCGGTTCGGCCGAATCGCGGTCCTCAGCGCGCTGGTGCTGACCTGGGCGATGCCCGTTATCGCGGCGACCACCGTCTTCCAGTGGCTGTTCCACTCGGAGTTCGGCATCGTCAACGCGGTCCTGACGGATCTTGGGTTCGAGTCCTTCGACCGCTACCCCTGGTTCGCGCACGGACCGGCCGCCTTCGCCATCCTGGTCGCCCTCATCGTGTGGCAGTCCGTGCCGTTCGCGGCGATCACCCTCTACTCGGCCCTCACCACCGTCCCCACCGAGCTGTACGAGTCGGCGCGGCTCGACGGGGCGTCGGGGCCGCGGATCTTCCGGTCCATCACCTATCCGATCGTCCGGCCGATCTTCATGCTCGTGCTCTCGCTCGAAGTGATCTGGACCTTCAAGGCGTTCGTCCAGATCTGGGTGATGACCAACGGCGGGCCCGGCGACTCGACCACGATCCTGCCCGTGTACGCGGTGCAGACCGCCCTGTCGAGCCAGCGTTACGACCTCGGCTCGGCGGCCTCCATGGTCACCGTCGTGCTGATGTCGGGCGTGCTCGTCCTCTACTTCCGCCAGATGTTCCGCCAGGAGGACGAGCTCTCATGAGCACCACCACCCGGCTCCGCGTCCGCCGACTGCCCCTGAACGCCGCCGCCGTGGTCACGGTCGTGGTGTGCCTGTTCCCGGTCTACTGGATGGTCGCCACCGCGTTCACCCCGACCCGCGACATCCAGTCCGACAACCCCCGGATCCTGCCGGAGAGCTGGACGCTCGACCACTTCCGCACGGCCGTCGGCGCCGACGGCTTCGGTCTGTTCTGGCGCAACAGCGTCCTCGTCACGCTGAGCGCCGTCCTGCTCGCGCTCGTCATCGCGCTCGGGGCCGCCTACGCGGTCGCCCGGATGAGGTGGAAGGGGCGCCGGCAGTTCGTGCTCATGGTCTTCATCGCCCAGATGGCGCCCTGGGAGTCGCTGATCATCCCGGTCTACATCATCTCCCGTGACACGGACATGCTCGACCGGCTGCCGACCCTGACGCTCGTCTACTTCATGATGACGCTGCCGTTCACCCTGATCGTCCTGCGCGGCTTCATCGACACGATCCCCCCGGAGCTGGAGGAGTCGGCGCAGGTCGACGGCTGCACCCGGATGGGCGCGTTCCGGCACATCGCGTTCCCGCTCCTCGCCCCGGGTCTGATGGCCACCTCGCTGTTCGGCTACATCACCGCCTGGAACGAGTTCACGTACGCCAACTTCCTGATCATCAAGCAGCAGGACAACCGAACCCTGCCCGTGTGGCTGTCCTCGTTCCAGAACGTGTTCGGCACCGACTGGGGCGCCACCATGGCCGCCTCGACCCTCTTCGCCGCCCCGGCACTCGTGGTGTTCCTGGTGCTCCAGCGCCATGTCACCTCGGGCTTCGCCGCCGGCGCGGTCAAGGGCTGACCCCCGCACAGTCCCCCCGCACACACCCCCCGCAGTCCCCCGCGAGCTTCGTTCCGGAGGCGATCCGTGCCCGCACAGCCGTCCCCCATCACCCTCGTCCCCCGCCCCACCAGGACCGTGCTGCGGCCGGGGTACTTCACGCTGGACGACGACACCGCCCTGAACATCGGCGCAGGCACCGAACAGGCCGCGGAGCTGCTGCGCACCCTGCTCGCCCCCGCCACCGGACTGGCCCTGCCACCGTCCCCGAGCGGGCAGTTGAAGCTGGCCATCGACTCCGGTCTCGGCGGCAGTCTGGGCGGCGAGGGATACGTCCTCACGGTCGCCCCGTACGCCGTGCTGCTGCGCGCCGCGCACCTCACCGGTCTGCTGCGCGGTATCCAGACGATCCGTCAACTCCTGCCCCCACAGGCCCTGGCGGAGACTCCGCAGGGCGACACCCCGTGGCTGCTGCCCTGCTCCGAGATCACCGACCACCCCCGTCACCCCTGGCGCGGCGCGATGCTGGACGTGGCCCGCCACTTCCAGCCCGTCTCCTATCTGCGCCGGTACGTCGACGTGCTGGCCCTGCACAAGATCAACGTGTTCCATCTGCATCTCACCGACGACCAGGGCTGGCGCATGCCGGTCGCCGCCCGCCCCAAGCTCACCGAGATCGGCGGCCATCGCGCCGAGTCCCAGACCGGCCCGGCCGGCAGCGGCACGTACGACGGCGTCCCGCACGGCGGGGCGTACACGCGGGCCGAACTCACCGGTCTGGTGCGGTACGCGGCCGCTCGCGGCGTCACCGTCATGCCGGAGATCGAGATGCCGGGGCACGTACGCGCCGCCCTCGCCGCCTATCCCTCGCTGGGCAACCACCCGGAGCGCGGCCTCGACGTCTGGACGCGCTGGGGTGTGTGCGACACCGTCCTCGGTGTCCACGACGAGGTCCTCGACTTCTGCCGCACGGTCCTCGAAGAGGTCATGGACGTCTTCCCGTCGCCGTACATCCACCTCGGCGGCGAGGAGTGCCCCACCACCGAGTGGACGCACAGCGCCACCGCGCGCCAACGGGCGGCGGCGGAGGGGCTGTCGACCCCCGAGGCGCTGCACGGCTGGTTCCTCGGGCAGATCGGCGACTTCCTCGTCCGCCGCGGACGCCGGCCGGTCGGCTGGGCCGAGACCGGCGCCGAACTGCCCCTGGACTTCACCGTGATGACCTGGCGCGACCCGTCCCACACCCTGACGGCGGCGCGCCGCGGCCACTCCGTGATCAACGCGTACCACCGGGCCACGTACCTCGACTACGCCCAGTCCGACGGCCCCCACGAGCCGCCGGCCCAGCCCGGCACCGTCGTCGATCTGCGCGCGGTCCACGCCCACGACCCCGTACCCGAGGACGCGGACGCCGAGGCGGCCGGGCGGGTGCTCGGCACCCAGACCCAGCTGTGGACCGAGTTCGTCACGACACCCGCCCACATCGAGTACCTCACCTACCCGCGGCTGTGCGCCCTCGCCGACCGCGGCTGGAGCGGCGCGACCGACTGGGCCGACTTCCGTGCCCGGCTCGGCGAGCACACCGCCCGGCTGGACGCGCTCGGCATCCACCGCCACCCCTGACCTGTCCGTTCCGGGAATCACCCCCACCTTTCTGGAGAGGAACAACGATGAGATTCGCCAAGAAGAGGCTGCGCGCCACCGCACACACCGCCGTCGCCGTGGCCATGGGCGCAGCCGCGCTCACGGCACTCCCCACCACCGCGAGCGCGGCCGCCGACGGGCTGAGCGTCCAGTACCGTACGAGCGCCACGGGAGCCGCCGCCGACCAGGCCGAACCCTGGTTCAAGGTGACGAACACCGGTTCCGGCACAGTGCAGTTGAGCGGTGTCAAGGTCCGCTACTACTTCAAGGCCGACTCGGCGAGCGCGACCTACCGCTTCGCCTGTTCCTGGGCGGTCAAGGGCTGCGCCAACGTCACGGGCACCTTCGGCACCCTCGCCAACCCGACCGCCACGGCCGACCGTTACCTGGAGATCGGCTTCACCTCCGGTGCCGGTTCGCTCGCCCCGGGCGCCGACACCGGAGACCTGCAACTGCGCTTCTACCAGTCGAACTGGGCGTCGCTGAACCAGAGCGACGACTACTCCTTCGGCGCCTCCCGGACGTCGTACGGCGACTGGACCAAGGTCACGGCCCAGCTGGCCGGCACGCTGCTGTGGGGTCAGGCCCCGGCGGGCAACGGGCCGACGGATCCGCCCACCGACCCGCCGACCGATCCTCCGGCCGAGGGCGCCTCGCTGTTCGACGACTTCAACTACACCGGCCACACCGACCCGAGGATCTCGGCGAACGGCTGGAACGTGCGCTCCAACTCCGGTGGCCCCGGCGTGCCCGGCGCCACCTGGGCGCCCGAGAACGTCACCTTCGCCACCACCGGCGGCAACTCCATCATGAACCTGGAGACCTCGACCGCCGGCACCGCGGCGAGCACCGAGCAGACCGAGATCCTCACCAGGTCGACGAAGTTCAAGAACGGCACCTACGCGGCCCGCGTCAGGTTCAACGACGCGCCCAAGTACGGCCCGGACGGCGACCGCCTCGTCCAGACGTTCTTCACCATCAACGACCTCCAGGCACCGATGGCGGACAACTACGCCGAGTACGACTTCGAGTACCTGCCCAACGGCGGCTGGGGCGAGCCGGCCAACATCCTCTACACGACGTCCTGGGAGACCTACCAGGCCGACCCGTGGGTGGCGGTCAACCAGCACACCGAGGCCCGCCAGAGCTTCAGCGGCTGGCACGACCTGGTGCTGACCATCGACAACAGCACCATCAAGTACTACATCGACGGACAGCTCTTCGGCACCCACGGCGCCCAGTACCTGCCGGAGCGGCCGATGTCGATCAACTTCAACCAGTGGCTGATCGACCTCGCGGGCCAGACCAGCACCACCGCGCGGGCGTACGACCAGCAGGTCGACTACGTCATGCACGTCAAGGACCAGGTCCTCACGCCGGCCCAGGTCACCGCCAAGCTGAACGCGTACCGCAGCGCGGGCACCCGGTTCGAGGACACCGTCCCCGGCGTCTGACCGGACCCTGACCGGCCCGGGGCCGTCCCCAGGCCGGTCACCCTCCGCTGCCGGCCCTGCGGCTCGCGGCCGACGTGACGATCGTCGAGCACCACGCGAGGTCAGCGGCGTCCACGGGCGCCGCGGACAGGGCGTCGAGCCAGCGCTGCCAGAGGTCGGCCCTGCTCCACGCGGTGAAGCGGCGGTGCGCGGTGGAGTGCGAGATCCCGAACTGCGCCGGAAGCTGCTGCCAGCTGCAGCCCGAGGTGAGCACGTAGACGACGGCGGTGAACGCCGCGCGTTCGTTCGCGGAGCTGGAGGCAGACCCGGAGGCCAGCAGCGGTTCGGCGGCGGCCCAGAGCGCGTCCGGTACGAGATGCCGTGCCAGGACCGGGCTCAGTGTGGCGGAGAGGTGCTCGCGGATCTCCTCGTCGTCCGCCGGCGCGGGTGTCGACGTCGGTTCCCCGGCTACCGGGCCGCCCTTCTCCTGGAGTCCGGCCGCCGGGGCCGCGCTCTCGTCCGTGGGCCGGTCCGCCGGCCGGTCCGCCGCCTGGTCGGCGGCCTGGGACCGGTACGTACGCCACTGGGTCAGCAGGTCCTGGTGGCTGCCCCGGACCCAGCGCATGTAGTCGCGCATGTTGCCCAGGCGGCGGCGAGGCGCCTCCTCCTCCGGGCCGAGCAGCTCCATGGCCCGCTCGGCGAGCTGTTCCTGCCGGTCCAGATAGCGGCGCTCACCGGCCAGGAAGCTGCCCCACACGTCGTCGTCGACGCGGAAGTAGTGACTGCGTTCCCCCGGCACCGCGTGCCGTCTGATGAACCCGGCCTCGACCAGGCGCCGGGTCGCCAGCGAGACGGAACCCGCGCTGACCCGCAGGGCACGGGCGAGCGCAGCCGACGAGACGTACGGAACATCCGTGATGAGCAGGTAGGCGATGATGCGGCCGTCCATCCGGCTGCTCCCGGCCGCCTCCCAGACCAGCCCGACCTCCTCCACGAACGACTCCCGGCTCCAGCCGCCACTGTCCTGGTGTCCGGAGCCGTCGAGATGTCCGGAGCTGTCGTACGTGGTGCTGGCTGGCGCCTCGCCCGGCATTGATTCCTCCTCGTAAACTTTCATCTCATCTTAAAAGTTTCGCAGCTTTGCATTGACATGGCATCTCAGCGACGCCCAGTATCCCGGTACGCGCCCTGGTGAGCACCCGGCAGCCCAGGCCCTTTTCCTGAGGCCGGGCCATGGCGCGCCCCTGCTCTCCCATGGAGTCGTCGTGCCCAGATCACCCATGTTCACAGCCCCGGCGAGCCTATCGCTGGGCCTGGTTCTCGCCCTCGCCTGTTCCGGTTGCTCCGGCGGCACGAAGGACAGCGGCGGTTCGTCGGGGACCGGCGGATTCTCGGTCGCCGTCGCCGAACCCGACCATCTCACCCCGGGCCGCAGCACGGTCGGCTGGGACCAGCTGCGCGTGCTCTTCGCCCCGCTGGTCAAGGTCGACGCCAAGGGCGGGATCAGTTACGTGCAGGCGAAGTCGGTGACCTCCACCGACGCCCGGCACTGGACCATCAAGCTCCGCTCCGGCTGGAAGTTCCACAACGGCGAGGCGGTCACCGCCCAGAGCTACGCCGACGCCTGGAACGCCACCGCCTACGCCCCCAACGGCTGGGCGGGCAACGGCCAGCTCACCGGCATCGAGGGCTACGCGGCGCTGAACCCGGCCAAGGGCAAGCCGAAGACCAAGACGCTCTCGGGCGTGAAGGTCGTCGACGCCACGACCCTGGACGTCACGCTCACCAGCCCGGACAGCCAGTTCCCGCTCCAGCTCACCCCGAGCCAGCTCGGCTTCTACCCGATGCCGAAGGCCGCGTTCACTGACCCCAAGGGCTACGACAGGAAGCCGATCGGCAACGGCCCGTTCCGGATGACCTCCGCGTGGAAGGCCGACGAGGGCACCACGGTCAGCGCCTACGCGGCGTACCGGGGGCCGAAGCCCAAGTCGTCCGAGATCACCTTCAAGAGCTACGCCGACCTCAACACCGCGTACACCGACGTCCAGGCGGGCAACATCGACCTCGCCTATGTGCCGGTCAGCAAGTACGGCCAGGCCAAGGCCGACTTCGGGGACCGGCTGCACACGTACGACGCGCCGTCGCTGGAGTTCATGGGCCTGCCGCTGCAGGACAGGAAGTTCGACGACGTCCGGCTGCGCAAGGCGCTGTCCATGGCGATCGACCGGTCCGCGGTCAACAAGGCCATCTACGGCGGCCTCTACACCCCGGCCACCTCCCTCACCCCGTCCTCCGAGGTCGGCGCCGAGACGGACATCTGCGACGCCTGCGCCTTCGACCCGGCCGCGGCGAAGAAGCTCCTCAAGGAGGCGGGCGGCTGGTCCGGGAAGCTGACGATCACCTACCCGGGCGGGCTCGGCCTCGACGAGCTCTACAAGGCGGTCGCCAACCAGCTCAGGCAGAACCTGGACATCCCCGACGTCAGGGCCCAACCGACCGCCGACTGGGCCGAGTTCAGCGAGAAGGCGTTCGGCGGGAAGATCACCGGCCTCAACCACGCGCACTGGGGCGCCCTCTACCCGAGCATGCAGGCGACCCTGCGCGGCATCTTCACCAAGGCCGGCGGCTGCCAGGTGTGCAGCCACTACAGCGACGGCGACGTCGACAAGCTGCTCCAGCAGGCGGACAGCGCGGCCGACACCACCGCGGCGGCGAAGCTCTACAACGAGGCGCAGAAGCGCATCCTCCAGGACTTCCCGGTGATCCCGCTCTTCTACGGCAGCTACATCTACGCCAGCACCCCCAAGGTGACCGGGGTGACCGTGGGCCCGGCCGACGTCGAGCTCAGCCGGATATCCGTCGTCGGCTGACCGTCCCGCTCCCCGTTGTACGCGTCCGCGTACGACGGCACCCGCACCCCCGTACCCCCGACACCCCGGAGATCCGCACCAGCATGACCGCCGCGACATCCGAGCAGTCCGCCCCCGCCATGCCGTCCCCCGGGAACTGGGTACGGCACGCGGCGACCGTCCCCGAGACCCACGCCTACCCGGCCGTGGACGAACTCCTCGCCTCCTTCAGGCAGTTGGCGAAGGCCCATCCCGGCCTGGTGACCGAGAGCCGGATCGGCACCTCCACCCTCGGCGAACCCCTGTACTGCTTCACGGTGGGCGAAGGACCCGCGAGCCTCACGACGGACGGGGACGGCGGATACGTCGTCGTCGGCGGGGTGCACCCCAACGAGCCGGTCGGCGCGGTGACCGCCCTGCACCTGGCCAGGGCCCTGTGCGAAAGCCCGGAACTGCGCGGGCACTTCGGCGGGGCCTGGCACATCGTGCCCTGCATCGACCCGGACGGGGCCCGCCTCAACGAGGGCTGGTTCGCCACCCCGACCGACAAGCGCAACTACGGGCGCCACTTCTACCGGCCTGCCGGCAACGAACAGGTCGAGTGGACCTTCCCGTTCGCCTACAAGAAGGCGTGGTTCGACCGGGTACTGCCCGAAACCCTGGCGCTGATGCGGCTGTTGGACGCCACCCGGCCTCGCTTCCTGACCACCCTGCACAACTGCGAGGCGGGCGGCGTCTATTACTACATGAACCGTCCGGCCCCGGAGCTGTACGGAGTCCTGACCGAGATACCGGCCTCCCTCGGCATGCCGCTGGCGACCGGCGAACCCGAGGCCGCCCACGCCCCGGTCTACTCCCCCGCCGTCTACGGCTGCATCGACATGAAGGACGCGTACGACTATCTCGAAGGGCTCGGCGTCGACGCCGCAGCGAAGATCGCGGGCTCGTCGAGCGCCGCGTACGCCGAGCGCTACGGCACCTTCTACTTCGTCACCGAGGTGCCGCACTGGAGCCATCCCGACGCCGACGACAACACGCCCATCGAGCAGCGCCACGCCGACGTGGTCCGGGGCCGGGCGCGGGCGCTGGGCGAGGCCGGGACCTTCCTCGGCGGCATCCTCGACGCGGCGAACCCGCACCTGACCATCCAGTCCCCGTTCCTGCGGGCGGTCCGCGAATTCGTACCGTCGCTGGCCGAACTCGCCACCATGGAGTCGGCCCGCGCGGACGGACTGCCCGACCGGGCCGCCACGGTCTCCGAACGCTTCGACTGCGAGGCCGGTGTGCACAGTCTCCGCGTCCGCTTCGGGGGCATGCTGCTGCGCGCCCTGAACGCGGAGGTGGTCGCGGGCACCGCCACCCCCGAAGTGCGCCGCTGCCACCGAGAGTTGCTGGAGACGTACGAGACGTGGGAGCGCGAGGCCGGCCCGGCCACTGGCGACCCGATCGCGATCTCCACGCTGGCCGGGATCCAGTACGGGGCGCTGCTGGCCGCCGCGGACCACGCCCGCGACAGAGATCTCACGAGGGACCCCGGATGACGTACCTCATACGCCGCCTGCTGGAGGCGCTGCTCGTCTTCTTCGGCATCAGCCTGGTCATCTACGCGATGACGTACGTCCTGCCGGGCGACCCCATCGCCGCACTCGCCGGCGACCGGCCGCTCGCCCCGAGCGTGGCACGGGCCCTGCGCGAACAGCACCACCTCGACGATCCGTTGCTGGTCCAGTACGGCCACTATCTGGCCGGGCTCTTCCACGGCGATCTCGGGACCGACTTCAGCGGACGCTCGGTCGCCGAGCAGATGGCCGACCGCTGGCCGGTCACGCTGAAACTGGCGCTGACCGCCTGGGGCATCGAGGCGGTCGTCGGCATCGGACTCGGGGTGCTCGCCGCCCTGCGCCAGGGGACCTGGACGGACCGTACGGTGCTCGCGTTCACGATCGGCGCCACCTCCGTGCCGGTGTTCGTGCTCGCGTACACCGCGCAGGTCGTCCTCGGCGTACAGCTCGGGTGGTTCCCGGTTGCCGGCAACACCGACGGCTGGCCGACGAGCTATCTGCTGCCCGCGCTGTGCGTCGCGGCCTTCGGACTGGCGTCGGTGTCCCGGCTGGTCAGGGCCGAGGTGATCGAGAACCTGCGCGCCGACTACGTACGCACCGCCGTCGCCAAGGGCCTCACCCGGCGCCGGGTGGTCGGCGTCCACGTGCTGCGCAACTCCCTCATCCCGGCCGTCACCTATCTCGCCATCGACCTCGGCTACCTGCTCGGCGGCACCGTGATCATCGAGGGCGTCTTCAACCTCCCCGGCATCGGCCAGCTGCTCTTCCAGGCCATCCGCGCCCACGCCGGACCGACGGTGGTGGGGGTGTCGACCGCTCTGATCCTGATCTTCCTGGCCGCGAGCGTCCTGGTCGACCTCCTCAACAGCCTCCTGGACCCGAGGATCCGCCATGACTGACGCCGCTCTCTCCCCTGAAAAGCTCGGGGCACCCGGGACTTCGCCCGAGGCTTCGTACCAGGCCCCACAGGGCACCTGGCACGAGCTGCGCCGCAGGCCGGTGTTCCTCCTCACCGGCGGTTGCGCGCTGCTGCTCCTCCTGCTCGCCGCCGCGCCGGGGCTCTTCGCGGGCTGGTTCGGCCACGGCGACCCGACCGTCTGCGAACTGGGCCACAGCGCCGAGGGCCCGGCCCCCGGGCACCCCTTCGGATACGACGTCCAGGGCTGCGACCTGTACGCCAACGTCATCCACGGAGCGGGCGCCTCGCTCGGCGTCGGACTGCTCGCCACCGGTCTCGGGCTCGCCGTCGCACTGGTCCTCGGCTGCCTCGCCGGGATGGCGGGGCGGATCGTCGACAGCGTGATCGCCCGGATCACCGACGTCTTCCTCGGCTTCCCGTTCCTGCTCGGCGCGATCGTCGTCCTCAACAGCTTCACCACCCGGGACGTGCCGACCGTGGCCGGAGTGCTGGCGCTCTTCGGCTGGCCGACCATGACTCGGGTGGTACGGGCGTCGGTTCGGTCGGTGCGCGAGGCCGACTACGTGGTGATGGCCCGCAGCCTCGGCGCGAGCCAGTGGCACATCGTGCGCAGACACGTCCTGCCGAACGCCCTCACCCCGGTCCTCGTCCTCGCCACCATCACGGTCGGCGGAGTGATCGTCGCCGAGGCGGCGCTGACGTTTCTCGGTGTCGGGCTCCAACCCCCCTCTATCTCCTGGGGACTTCAGCTCGCGGGAGCCCAGAACTCCTTCCAGACCCACCCGCACCTGCTGATCTTCCCCGGGCTCTTCCTCTCCTTCACCGTCTTCGTGCTCATCACCTTCGGCGACACCGTGCGTGACGCCCTGGATCCGAGAGGCCGGTGACCTCCTCATGGACCACACGAACATGGGCCACACGACCGTCAAAGCCCCGCTGAACGACCCGCTGTTGGACGTCCAGGACCTCACCGTCGACGTGCTGTCCCGGTCGGGCGCCGCCCAACGGGTCGTCCACGGAGTCTCGTTCACCCTCCAAGAAGAGGAGACGCTCGCCCTCATCGGCGAGTCCGGGTCCGGCAAGAGCATCTCCGCGATGGCCGTGATGGGCCTGCTCCCGGCCACCACGGCCCGGGTCGGCGGCAGCGCCCGGCACCGGGGCACGGATCTGCTGACCCTGCCCGAGGACCAGTTCCGCGCGCTGCGCGGCAGGCGCATCGCGATGGTCTTCCAGGACGCCCTGTCCGCCCTCAACCCCACGCTCACCGTGGGCTTCCAGATCGCCGAGACCATCCGGGCCCACGAGGGCGTCGGCCGCCGCGAGGCCCGCGCCAGGGCCGTCGAGCTGATGGCCCGGGTCCGCATCCCCGACCCGGCCCGCCGCTACCGCGACCATCCGCACCAGTTCTCCGGCGGCATGCGCCAACGCATCATGATCGCGATGGCGGTGGCGCTCAGCCCCGACGTCCTCATCGCCGACGAACCCACCACCGCCCTGGACGTCACCGTGCAGGCCCAGATCATGGAACTGCTCGCCGAACTCCGCGAGGAGACCGGCTCCGCCCTGCTGCTGATCACCCACGACCTGGGACTCGCGGCGGGCACCGCCGACCGGGTCGCCATCATGTACGCCGGGCGGATCCTGGAACAGGCCCCGGTCCAGGAGCTGTACGACCGGCCCGCACACCCCTACACCCGGGGCCTGCTCGCCGCCGTGCCCCGCCTCGCCGGAGGCACCGACGACCTCAACCCGATCCCGGGCAGCCCGCCGGGCCCCGGCCTGCTGCCCGCCGGCTGCGCCTTCCATCCGCGCTGCCCCGACGTCGGCGAACGCTGCGCGACACAGGAGCCGATGCTGCTCCCGGCCCTCCCCGACCCGCCCGCGCGCCTCGTCGCCTGCCACTACCCGCTGGAGGTCTCCGGTGCCCGATGACGTCCCGACCGGTGCCCCGCTCGTTGAGACCGGCGCCCCGCTCCTCGATGCCCGCGGCCTGGTCAAGCACTACCGGTCCGGCGGGCTGCCCCTCGGTGGCCGGCGCCGGGCCACGGTCAAGGCCGTCGACGGCGTCGACCTGACCCTGCGGCGGGGCTCGACCCTCGGCCTCGTGGGCGAGTCCGGCTGCGGCAAGTCGACCCTCACCCGCCTGCTGATGGCGCTGGACCGGCCCACCTCCGGCACCGTGCTCGTCGAGGGCCGGGACCTGCTCGCCCTGCCGTCGGCCGAACTCCGCCGCCGCAGGCGGGACATCCAGCTGGTCATGCAGGACCCGTACACCTCCCTCGATCCCCGGATGACGGCCCTGGAGATCGTCCGCGAGCCGCTCGACATCCACCGCGACCTGATGCCGAAGAAGGAACGCGCGTCCTGGGCCCACGAGTTGCTGCACATGGTCGGGCTCGACCCCGGGCACGCGCACCGCCACCCCCACCAGTTCTCCGGCGGACAGCGCCAGCGCCTCGGCATCGCCCGCGCACTCGCGCTGCGCCCGAAGATCCTGGTCTGCGACGAGCCGGTGTCGGCGCTCGACGTGTCCGTGCAGGCGCAGGTGATCAACCTCTTCAAGGAGCTGCAGCGGGAGTTCGGGCTCAGTTACGTGTTCATCGCGCACGATCTTGCGGTCGTCAGGCATGTCGCCGACGAGGTCGCCGTCATGTATCTGGGGCGGATCGTCGAGCACGGCGACCGCGACACCGTCTACTCCCGCCCCGCGCATCCGTACACCCGGGCGCTGCTCTCGGCCGTCCCCGATCCGGACCCGCGCGGGCGGGGCGCCACCGGCCGCATAGTGCTGCAGGGCGACCCGCCCAGCCCGACCCGGCCACCCACCGGCTGCGCCTTCCACACGCGCTGCTGGAAGAGCGAGGAGATCTGCGTGGCTCAACAGCCTGTTCCGGTCCCGGAGTCGACCGTCGGACGGCGGCAGGTCTCCTGCCACTTCCCCGAGAACTGACAGGACGGAACAGCGCACATGCTGGAACAGGAGATCTTCCGGGTCACCGACCCCGGACGGATCCGTGATCTCGCGAGAGCCCACCCCTGGGCCACCCTGATCAGCCACACTCCCGACCGCGGACTGGTCGTCTCCCACCTGCCGGTCCTGGTCGACGACTCAGGCCAGAACACCGAGGACGCCGGGGACACCCCGGACGCCGGCTGCACGCTCCTCGGCCACCTCGCCAGGACCGACGCCAGGAAGCACGAACTCGGCTCCCACGAGGTCGTCGTCGTGATCCAGGGACCGCACGGCTACATCTCGCCGAGCTGGTACGAGGAGACACCCCACGTCCCGACCTGGAACTTCACGGTCCTGCACGTCCACGGCCGCCCCGAGGTCCTGGACCCGGCGGACACCTACGACGTGCTGTCCGCCACCGTCGACCACTTCGAGGACCGCTTGCCCGAGCCATGGCGGCTGGCCCGCGTGGAGAGTTACGCCCACCGGATCGCCGCCGCCGTCACCGGATTCCGGCTGCCCGCCACGAAGGTGACGGCCAAGGCGAAACTCAGTCAGGACGAGCGCGAGGAGATCGTCCTCCGCCTCGCCGGGGCCCTCGAATCCGGCCGGCCGTACGCCGTTCCCGAACTCGCCCGCGCCATGCGCGACATCCGGAGGAAGCCGTGACCCACCCCAACACCGTGACCGGTCCGAACGCCGCGACCGGCCCGAACACCGCAGCACCCGGCACCCCCTCGGCCACCGCCGAGCCGCTCACCCTGCGCCGCGTCCACCTCGGCGCGGGCGGACCGCTGAGCGATGTCCGTATCGAGTCCGGCCTCGTCAGGGCCGTCTTCCCGGCGGGCGAATCCCCGCACGCGGACGGCCGGAGCCTCGACCTCGACGGCCGTACGCTGCTGCCGGGGCTGTGGGACTCGCACGTACACATGGTCCAGTGGGCGGGCCTGCGCCGCCGGCTCGACGTGTCCGGCGCCAGGTCGGCGAGGGAAGCCGCGGACGCCACAGGTCGGCAGGCGGCCACGCTGCCACCCGGGGAGCCCATGATCGGCCACGGCTTCCGCGACGGACTGTGGCCGGACGCGCCCCACAAGGACCTGCTCGACGCCCTCGTCCCGGACCGCCCCACCGTGCTGATCAGCATGGATCTGCACTGCGCCTGGCTCAACTCGCCCGCACTCGCCCTGGTGGACCGCGGCGACCACCCCACCGGACTGCTGCGCGAGGACGAGTGCATGCGGGCCATGGCCGAACTCCCCACCGCCCCGGTGGAGTTGACGGACCAGTGGGTACAGGACGCCTGCGTCGCCGCCGCCGCGCGCGGGATCACCGGCATCGTCGACTTCGAGTACGCCGACAACATCGCGGACTGGACCCGCCGGATGAACAGCGCCCCGGTGCCCCTCCGCGTGGCCGCGTCCATCTGGTCCCCGCAGCTGGAGGCGGCGATCGGGCGCGGGCTCCGCACCGGCCAGACCCTGGACACCCCCGGCGGGCTGCTGGAGGTCGGGCCGTTCAAGCTGCTCACCGACGGCTCGCTCAACACCCGTACCGCGCTGTGCCACGAGGCGTACCCGGGCGCGGTCCCCGGCGAGCCCGGCTCCCACGGACTGGAGCAAGTGCCCCCGCAGGAGCTGGTGTCCCTGCTGCGCCACGCCTCCTCCCACGGGATCGAGCCCGCGATCCACGCGATCGGGGACCGCGCCAACGAGATGACCCTCGACGCCTTCGAGGCGGTGCGCTGCCACGGCCGCGTCGAGCACGGCCAGTTGCTCGCCCTCAAGGACATCCCGCGCTTCGCCGAACTGGGCGTCACCGTGAGCGTCCAGCCCACCCACGCGGTGGACGACCGGGACGTCGCCGACCGGCACTGGGCGGGCCGGACCCACCGGGCGTACGCCTTCGCCGACCTGCTCGACGCCGGGGCCGTCCTGGCGCTGGGCTCCGACGCTCCCGTCGCACCGCTCGACCCCTGGCTGACCATGGCGTCCGCCGTGACCCGGACCGGCGACGAGCGCCCGCCGTGGCACCCGGAGCAGCGGATCCCGGTGGCGGCCGCCCTGGCCGGCTCGTCCCGGGGGCAGCGGCTGATCCGGGTCGGCGACCGGGCGGACCTGGTGATCACCGACGCCGATCCGCTCACCGCGGACGCCGGGACCCTGCGCGAGATGCCGGTGCACGCCACGCTCCTCGCCGGCGCCTGGACCCACGGCCCGTCGATGTGACCGGTTCGCCGCGGCCCGTTCGCCGCGGCCTGTCCGCTGCGACCCGTTCGCGGCACCCCTTCGCCGTGGCCTGTTCCGGTCCGACGATGACCATCTTGGTCTAGACCTTGACGTGTCCCACTCATGAGGACCACTCTGAGAGCGCTCTCAATACGACCGGAAGGGGCCGCGCCGCCCTTGCCTCCCCATCACGGGACGCGGCCCCCGACCATCCGTCCGTCGCATTTCGACTCCGGTGGGAGAAGCCCACCTGGCAGGAGGACGAGCGTGCTTGCCCTACGGAAAGCGCTGGTGGCCCTGGTCGCCGCGGCAACCGTCACCGCGGGACTCACGACGGTGGGCCCCGCACCCCGCGCCGAAGCCGCGGTGCCCACGACCATCCCGCTGGAGATCAAGAACACCTCCGGGCGCGGCGATCAGGTGTACATCTACAACATCGGGACCCTGCTCTCGACCGGCCAGCAGGGCTGGGCCGACGCGAACGGCACGTTCCACGCCTGGCCCGCCGGCGGCAACCCGCCGACCCCCGCCCCCGACGCGTCGATCGCCGGACCGGCCAACGGCCAGACCAAGACGATCCGAATGCCCAAGTTCTCCGGCCGGGTCTACTTCTCCTACGGCCAGAAACTCGTCTTCAAGCTGACCACCGGCGGTCTCGTACAGCCCGCCGTGCAGAACCCGTCCGACCCGAACGTGAACATCCTCTTCAACTGGACCGAGTACACGCTCAACGACGCCGGACTGTGGATCAACAGCACACAGGTCGACATGTTCTCGGCCCCGTACGCGGTCGGCGTCAAGAACACCGCCGGCGCCACCAAGAACACCGGTCACCTGAAGCCGGGCGGCTACAACGGCTTCTTCAACGCGCTGAGGGGCCAGCCCGGCGGCTGGGCCAACCTCATCAGGACCCGGTCCGACGGGACCGTCCTGCGCGCCCTCGCACCCGGCCACGGCATCGAGGCGGGCGCCCTGCCGAGCACCGTCATGAACGACTACATCAACCGGGTGTGGTCCAAGTACTCCACCTCCACGCTGACGGTGACCCCGTTCGCCGACCAGCCGGGCACCAAGTACTACGGCAGAGTCTCCGGCAACGTCATGAACTTCACCAACGGCTCCGGCGCCGTCGTGACCAGCTTCCAGAAGCCCGACTCCGACAGCATCTTCGGCTGCTACAAGCTGCTGGACGCGCCGAACGACCTGGTACGCGGCCCGATCTCGCGCACCCTGTGCGCGGGCTTCAACCGCTCCACGCTCCTGACCAACCCCAACCAGCCCGACACGAGTTCCGCGGGCTTCTACCAGGACGCCGTGACCAACCACTACTCGCGGAAGATCCACGCCCAGATGGTCGACGGCAAGGCCTACGGCTTCGCCTTCGACGACGTCGGCGCCCACGAGTCGCTCGTCAACGACAACAACCCGCAGACGGCGTACATCACGCTGGACCCGTTCAGCTGAGCGAGCCGTTCCGACAGCGTGTCGCGAGGGCCGGGCAGGTCTGCCCGGCCCTCGCGACACGCCCGAACAACAAAAGTGACTCAGCAAACATCGACTGTTGAACACACCGACCGCCCCACACGTATCTCCCTGCGCTGGCCAAGTACAGATTCCCAACGACCAGTTGGCATATCCCGGGAGGCACCTTTGCGGCGTATCAACGGCACGGCCCTCGTCATAGTGGCACTCGTCGGCACACTCGGCGCGCTCGCGTTCCCGGTGTGGTCGTACGCCGACCGCGCCGGCACGGGGCAGGCGAACCTCGCCTCCGGAACCGTACCGACGCGCTGGGGGCCGCTGACCGCCAACGACCGCGACCTGATCGTCCGCGTGCGACTGGCTGGTCTGTGGGAGCTGCCGGCGGGGCAGCAGGCTGCCGAACGCTTCCCGAACGGTCCGGTACGGGAGGCGGCCGACCACCTGATCGTCGGTCACACCGACCTCGACAAGCGCGCACGCAGCGTCGCCCGGGATCTCGGTGTCGAACTGCCGAACCAGCCCAACGAGCAGCAGCAGGGCTGGCTGAACCAGATGTCCGCTGCGTCGGACGAGGACTACGTGAAGGTGTGGGCGAACCTGCTCCGGTCCGCGCACGGCAAGATCTTCCCGGTGATCGGCACGGTCCGTAACCAGACGCGCAACACGCTGGTGCGTCAGCTCGCCTCGGACACCAACCAGACCGTGCTGGATCACATCACGGTCCTGGAGAAGACCGGCGCGATCGACTTCGACGCGATCGCCAACGACTCGGTGGCCGGATCGACGGCCAGCCCGAGTGGTCCGCCGCCGCCGGTCTCGGGCGTGGCTCCGCCCGCGGCGCCGCCCGCGGAGGCCACAGGCGACATCCAGACCACCTCACGGCCCTCACCGGGTGCGCCGGGCACGGTCAACACGAACCGGCCGGAGGCCGAGGACCCGGACAAGCCGGTCTCGACTCAGACCTCGTCCGCGCCGTAGCGGGGCATGACCGCCGCCCGAGTCCCGAAGTTCACATAGCTCCGAAGCTCAAATGTTGCTCTGAACGTCCCCGCCGATGGGTTCGGCCCCGCTTCCCGGGGCCATGACCCCGTCACGCCGGAACAACAGGTCCGTCGAAGGAGACGACACAGGTCCTGGTGAAGCCGTGGTGAAGGAGGGGGACGAGATGAAGCACTTGGGTACGGGAATCGGGTGGCGGCCGGAGATCGCGGCGGCGGTGGAGGGCATGCCCGGCATCGACTGGGTCGAGGCCGTCGCGGAGAACGTGTGCCCGGGGCATCTCCCCGAGTCGCTGGTGCGGCTGCGCGAGCGCGGCGTCACGGTGGTTCCGCACGGGGTGTCGCTCGGCCTCGGCGGCGCCGACCGTCCCGACGGGGGAAAGCTCGCCGATCTCGCGGCGGCCGCCGAGGCCCTCGGCTCCCCGCTGATCACCGAGCACATCGCGTTCGTCCGCGCGGGCGGGGCCCTCACCGCCTCGCCCGTCCTGGAGGCCGGGCACCTGCTGCCCGTCCCCCGCACCCGGGACGCCCTCGATGTCCTCTGCGAGAACATCCGCATCGCCCAGGACGCGCTGCCCGTGCCGCTCGCGGTGGAGAACATCGCGGCGCTGATCTCCTGGCCGGGCGAGGAGATGACCGAGGGCCAATTCCTGTACGACCTGGCCGACCGCACCGGCGTACGCCTCCTCATCGACGTGGCCAACCTCCACACCAACCACGTCAACCGCGGCGAGGACCCCGCCAAGGCCCTGGACGAACTGCCCGTCGAGGCGATCGCGTACGTCCATGTCGCCGGAGGCTTCGAGCGCGACGGGGTCTGGCACGACAGCCACGCCCACGCCGTCCCGCCGGCCGTCCTCGCGATCCTCGCCGACCTGTCCTCCCGGGTCCGCCCGCCGGGCGTACTCCTGGAGCGCGACGAGAACTTCCCCGCCCCGGCCGAGCTGGAGCGAGAGCTGACGGCGATCCGGGAGACGGTGGAGAAGGCGTCCATCTCGATGGTTCCGGAGGTATCGGCTCCGGAGGTATCGGCTCCGGAGGTATCGGACGCGGTTGTTCCGGCGGCATCGGAAGCACCGGAGCCGACGGAGGTCCCGGACGAGACCGCCACGAGCCCCGCCGCCGAGCAGGCATCCGGTGACGCACACAAGGCATCGCCCTCCACCGACCCCGCCCGCCAGCGGCTGGCCCTGGCGCAGGCGGCCCTGTTGTCCGCGCTGGTCGCCGGGACGCCCGTGCCGGAGGGCTTCGATGGGACCCGGCTGTCCGTGCAGGCCCGGGCGCTGGCCGGCAAGCGGGCCGATGTCGTGGCCAAGGTCGCGCCCGAGCTGCCGGAGATTCTGGCGGAGGCGTATCGCAAGTCGTTCGTCGCGTACGCGCACGTCCACCCGATGACCGGCGGCTACCGGCGGGACGCGCTGGACTTCGCCGAGCATCTGCTGCTGGGCGGACGCCTGGAGGACCCGGACGTACGGCGGCAGGTGAGCGACTGGTGGCTGGAGCGCTCGGGCCCCGCGCCCCTTTCGCAGCACCCGGCGGCCCGGCTGGCGCGCGCCACGCGGCGGGTACTGCTGAGGCGATGAGGCGCGTCCTGCCGACGCGGTGACGGATGGTGCCGCCGGGGCGTCGAGAACAAGTCGACGCCGGGCGTAGAGGCCTTCGGCACCGCGTGACATCGCTCACCGGGCGACACGGGCGCCGGATCTGTACAGAGCCGCGGGCCGCTTGCCTGCTCAGTGCCCGTGCCCCGAGGGGCGGGCGCGCGGGCTCGCATCCGGCCGACGCCGGGCGCACCCCGCGCGTGCGCGTGGTGCGCGGAAGCCCGCCCGCCGCCGGACGCGCGCCGCCGCACCGCCTCCACCTGCGAAAACACCCCTCCTGAGGCCGTCTGTCCGGTTTCGTGCGGCAACCGTCCGAACCCGTACCTCAGTTGACGTACACCGCGCAGTAATATGCCAGACCCAACCCGAAGCGCACTAACGTGCGGTGCCGCAACAGGAGGCACCATGCGATCCATCAACAGCCGCAGACTGTTCAGCGGCACCGGGCTCATCGTCACGGGCCTGGCGGCGACCCTCGTGGCGATGATCTTCCCGATCTGGTCGTACTCGGACCGGTCGGGCACCGGTGTGGACACGCTCAACGCCCAGACCTTGTCGACGAGGTACGGTCCGCTGTCCGCGCTGGACCGCGAGTTCGTCACCAAGGTGCGGCTCGCGGGCCTGTGGGAGCTGCCCGCCGGCCAGCAGGCCGGGGAACGCGGCACGACACAGGCGGTCAAGACCGCCGGCCAGCACCTCGTGGAGGGGCACACGTTCCTGGACGAGCGGGTGCGCGAGGTGGCCTCGCGGCTCGGGCTCCAGCTGCCCAACCAGCCCAACGAGCAGCAGCAGGCGTGGCTCGGCACGCTGAGCGCGGCACGGGGCGAGGAATACGACGTACAGTTCGCGAACATCCTGCGCAAGGCGCACGGCAAGGTCTTCGGCCTGGTCGCCCAGGTCCGCGCGAGCACCCGTAACTCGCTGGTCCGCGGCCTCGCCGACGACGCGAACACCACGGTCCTGGACCACATCACGGTCCTGGAGGCCACCGGTCTCGTCGACTTCGACGCCCTGGCCCGGGACGCGGCCACCGCGAGCCCGCCGCCGCTCACCAACTCCCCGGCCCCGCCCGGTCCGACGGACTCCCCGAGCCCGCCCGTCCCCGTCTCGCCGTCCCCGGCCTCCCCCTCCTCCTCACCGACGTACACGCTGCCGCCGCCCGCGACGAGCCGCCCGCCGGAGGACGACGAACCGAAGGAATCCAACGAGCCCAAGAAGTCCGAGTCCTCGAAGGGCGGGGACAACGGCGGGGACAAGTCCGAGGACAAGAAGTCCTGACAACCGGAACGCACCGAAGCGAAACGTCACACTGTGACGACGCTCCGTCCAAATTGTGAACAAGCCGTGGCGCACCCGGGCCTCCGTCGCATAGAAATCCCGCATGCTCTGGGTCCTCCTCCTGCTCCTGGCCTGGGCCGCGGCCGGCACCACGTGTACGCGTCTGTGCCTGGCCTCCGTCCGCGCCGCCGCCGTCGTCGACGAGACGGACCGGTTCCAAGGCCGCGGCCTCACGCTGTACGAGGCGGCGTTCCTGTCGGGCGGCCCCGCGCGGGTCGCCGATCTGACGCTGGTGTCGATGGCCCGCCAGCGCCGTCTGCTGCTCGCCCACACGGGCTGGGCGACCGTCGTGGACCCGCGCGGCCGGGACGAGATGGAGCGCTCGGTGCTGGGCGCGATAGGCCCGGACGGACAGTCGCGGATCGCGCCGGTCCGTACGACCGCCGCCGCCGCGGAGTCCGTACGTGTCCTCGCCGACCGCCTCGTCGCGGCGGGCCTCGCCGTGCCGGACGGTGCCCGCACCACCGTCGCGGGCGCCGTCCGCCAGGTGCGGGCCGCGGCGGTGGCCGTGTTGGTGCTGGGCTCGGTCGCCCTGCTGATGCCTCCTCAGGCGCAGGAGAACCGGGCCCTGGTGGCCATCTGGTTCACGCTCCCGCTCATCCTCACCCTGAGCTGCCTCGCCATAGCCCGGATCGAGGTCCACCCCTACACGCGCTGGGCGTCCCCGGCCGGCCAGCACCTGCTCAGCGCCCTGGCCCGCCGCGCGGACACCGGCAGCGACGACCGTACGTACCTCACCACCGTGGCCGTGCGCGGCATCCGCGCGATCGGCGAGCCGGACCTGCGCGCGGCCTTCGCGCACCGCGAACCGCACGCCTAGAGCGCGCCGGGGACGCACGCCGGACGCGCATCGGGGTCATTGGGCCGACACCGGCGGGCCGGTGCTTTACTTCGCCAAGTACCAAACGAAATATCCCTTTTGTTGTTGCCGTGCACTGAAGGGAACGCGATGCGAGCTGCCGCCCTCTACGGAACGGCCGGGTCCCTGGTTCTGACCGCCGTCGTCGCCGCCCCCGCGGGCAGCGCCCAGACCCCCCTCGGTTGGACCGAACTGCACGGCACGGCGGTCGCCGCCCAGCGCGCCGCCGCCGAGGGCATCCGGTTCGGCAACTGCTCGGAGGAGCAGGACACCCCGGGCAGCCTGCAGTGCGGGACGGTGGAGGTGCCGCTCGACTACGCGCACCCCGAGGGCAAGAAGATCAAGCTGACCGTCAGCCGGGTGAAGGCCACCGGCAAGGACGGCAAGCGGCCGGTGGCGCGGCAGGGCGCGCTGGTCTTCAACCCGGGCGGTCCCGGCGCCTCCGGCATGTACTTTCCGCTGATCGGCATGATCCCCGAGTGGAAGCGCATCGCCGGGGCGTACGACCTCGTCGGCTACGCCCCGCGCGGGGTCGGCCGCTCGGCGCCGCTCTCCTGCCAGGACCCGAAGCGGCTCCTGAAGGGCCCCACGCAGTCGCCGACGTACCCCTCGGAGTCGTACAAGAAGGAGCGCGTCGCGCGGGCCAAAGCGTTCGCGCGCGGCTGCGTCGAGCGGTCGGGGCGCGAGATCCGGCACTTCTCCTCGCTCAACAACGCCCGCGACCTGGACGTCCTGCGCGCCGCCCTCGGCGAACGGAAGCTGACCTTCATGGGTGCCTCGTACGGCACGTACTTCGCCTCGCTGTACGCGACGCTGTTCCCCTCGCACGTACGCCGGATGGTCTTCGACTCGGCCGTGAACCCGGACCCGGAGAAGGTCTGGTACCGGAACAACCTCGACCAGTCGGTCGCCTTCGAGGGCCGCTGGGCCGACTTCCGCGCGTGGATGGCCAAGCACCACAAGGTGTACGGGCTGGGCCGCACGCCTGAGGAGGTGCTGCGCAGTTACGAGAAGGCCCGGGCGCGGCTCGCCGCCGAACCGGCGGGCGGCAAGGTCGGCCCGGGTCAGCTCCAGAGCACGTTCCTGCAGGCCGGGTACTACGACGACTACTGGCCGCAGCGCGCGCTGGCGCTCTCCGCCTATCTGAAGGGCGACCCGCAGCCCCTGATCCGGCAGGCGGGGCCGAACCCGGACGCGGTGGAGGAGCAGGAGAACAGCAAGGCGGTCTACATCGCCACCGAGTGCAACGACGCTCCCTGGCCCCGGGCCTGGCACACCTGGGACCGCGACAACACCCGGCTCGCCCGCGTGGCCCCGTTCGAGACCTGGGACAACGTCTGGATGAACCTGCCCTGCGCGTACTGGCCGCTGCCGCGTCAACGGCCGATCGACGTACGGACATCACCCGGCGAGCTGCCGCCGACGCTGATCCTGGCGGCGGAACGGGACGCGGCGACGCCGTACGCCGGTGCCCTGGAACTGCACCAGCGCCTGTCCGGCTCGGTTCTGGTGACCGAGCGGGCATCGGGCACACACGGCATCGGCGGCGGCTCCAACGCCTGCGTCAACGCCTACCTGGACGCGTACTTGCTGGAGGGCAGGCTCCCGGTACGGAGCGCGACCTGCGCGCCGCACAAGGAGCCGACCCCGGTCCCGCCCCTTTAGGGGCGCCCTTCAGGGGCGCGGGGCTGTGTACCTGTACGGCTACGCGAGCCCGGCAACCAGCTCGGCGACAGACTTCCGCCGCCCGGTGTAGAACGGCACCTCTTCCCGGACATGCATCCGCGCCTCGGACGCCCGCAGGTGCCGCATGAGGTCCACGATCCGATACAGCTCATCGGCCTCGAACGCGAGCATCCACTCGTAGTCGCCGAGCGAGAACGAGGCGACCGTGTTGGCGCGCACGTCCGGGTAGCCGCGGGCCATCTTGCCGTGGTCCGCGAGCATCCGGCGACGGTCCTCGTCCGGCAGCAGGTACCAGTCGTAGGAGCGCACGAAGGGGTACACGCTGATGTAGTTGCGCGGCGTCTCGTCGGCGAGGAACGCCGGGATGTGCGAGCGGTTGAACTCCGCCGGCCGGTGCAGCGCCATGTTCGACCAGACCGGCTCCAGCGCGCGGCCCAGCTTCGTACGGCGGAAGAGGTTGTACGCCTCCTGGAGCTGGTCGGCCGTCTCGGCGTGCCACCAGATCATGAGGTCGGCGTCGGCGCGCAGCCCCGACACGTCGTACGTGCCGCGGATCGTGACGTCCTTGGCGTCGAGCTGGTCGAAGAGCTCCTGGACCTCGTCCGCGTACCCGGCGCGGTCCACAGGCAGGACGTCGCGCAGTTTGAACACGGACCAGAGGGTGTAGCGGATGACCTCGTTCAGGTCCTTGGCCTTCTTGCCGGCGTTCGGGATCCTGGCCTGGCCGGTGGTGGGGGCGTCGTCACTCATGGGGCTATTCTCCCGCTCCGCCGTGCAGGCTCTGCACCGGGTTCGTGATCAGGGCGTCCGTCAGTCCCGCGCGGTCGCCGGTCAGCTTGTCCACGGCCGCGTTCGCACTCGCGATGCAGGCCGGGATGCCGACACCGTCGTACGCCGCTCCGCAGACGGCGAGACCGGGCAGCTTGCCGACGTGCTCGCGGATGCGGGCCACGCGCGCGTGGTGCCCGACCGGGTACTGGGGCAGGCCGTCGGTCCAGCGGGTCACCCGGGTCTCGACGGGCTCGGCGTGCAGGCCGGTGGCCTCGCGCAGGTCGTGCCGTGAGACGTCGACAAGGCCGGCGTCGTCCCGGCCGAGGATCTCCGTCTCTCCGTAGCGCCCGACGGACGTGCGCAGGACCACGATGTCCGGGTCCTCCTCCGCGATCCACCCCCACTTCTGGGAGGCGAACGTCGAGGCCTTGATGGTGCGCCCGTCAACAGGCGGCACCAGAAAACCGCTCCCTTCGGGGAGGGCGATCTCGTCGCGGCGGTAGGCGAGGGTGATCAGTGCCATGGAGGCGTACTCGACGGTCGCGAGCTCGGCCGCGGCGGCCGGGGCCTCGGCGCCTAGCAGCCCGGCCGCGGCACCGGCGGGCACCGCCACGACGACGGCGTCGGCATGGAGGACGTCACCACCGGCGACGACACGCCAGCGCCCGCCGCCGTCCGCCCCGGCCGCCCCGCCCTCGACCCGCCGCAGCTCCGTCACCGGTGCCCCCGTGACGATCTCGCCGCCCCGGGCGCGGACCGACTCCGCGACGGCGAGCGGGAGCCCGCCGACGCCGCCCTCGATGCCGGTGAAGACCGGGCCTGTCTGCTGGTTCTTGGCCGCCCTGGCCTGGATCTCGCGGACGGCCTCCGTCAACGACGTGTGGGTGCGGGCCGCTTCGAAGAGCTGGGGGACGGCCGAGCGCATCGAGATGCGGTACGCGTCGCCCGCGTAGACACCGCCGAGGAGGGGCTCGACGAGGCGGTCGACGACCTCGCGGCCTAGGCGCGCGGCGACGAACTCCCCCACCGCCACGTCGTCGCCGACCTCCGTGCGCGGCAGTGCGCGGTCGCGCTCGATCCGGCGCAGGCCCTCCTCCGAGAGGACTCCGGAGAGGGCTGCCGCGTCTCCGGGGACGCCCATGACGTGCCCCTTGGGCATGGGCCGCAGTGCCCCGCGCATCCAGATCGAGGCGCCGGCCGTCGCGGGCGGCTGCAGCCGGTCGGCGAGGCCCACCTCGCGGGCGAGCGCCACCGCCTCGGGCCGCCGGGCGAGCATCGACTCGGCGCCGAGGTCGACCCGGACGCCGGCGATCTCCCCGGGCAGCAGCTTGCCGCCGAGCCGGTCCGTGGCCTCGAGCACGGTCACGCGCGCCCCGCCGTCCAGCAGCCGGTGGGCGGCGGCCAGACCGGCGACACCACCCCCGATGACGACGACATGACCGGTGCCCGTACGTGTGTCTGCGTGCATGCCTCCACTGTCCCAGACCCCACCGACAGTCCCGCGGGCCCCGGTGCCGGTGAACGTGCCGGTGAGGGTGTCCATGACGAGTCCGGACCGTGACCGCTTCGGGACCGGATTCGGCCAACGTCTCACAAGGGCTCTGCGTCGTAGGAGCGTCAGTCATCACGACACCCTCGGGGGTAAGCCGATATGCAGACACGTGGCAGTGGCACGACCAGGCACCGATCCGCACGACCTGTCCAGCTCCTCTCGGCACTGTGCCTCGCCGCGGCCCTCGCCCTGACAGGGTGCACGGGCGCGGACGACGGCGGGAGCGCGAGCTCGGATGCCAAGGCCGGCGCCCCGGGTGCGAACGAGGCGGGCGCGGGCGCGGCCGACAGCGACGCGAGCGGCGGCAAGAAGGAGCAGGCCGCCGAAGCACCGAAACTGACCGCCCACATCATCCACACCGCGTCCCTGACCGTGCAGGTCAAGGACGTGCCGAAGTCCCTCGACGAGGCCCGCACGGTGGTGGAGAACGCGGGCGGCATGGTCGGCAACGAGACCACGGACCGCGACTCCGAGGGCCGCGAGCGCTCCCGTGTCGTCCTGCGGGTGCCCTCGGACAAGTACGAGGAGGTCCTCACGGAGCTGGAGGGCTCGGGCAAGCTCATCGACCGCAGGGCCAAGGCCGAGGACGTCACCGAGCAGGTCGTCGACGTGGAGAGCCGGATCAAGTCGCAGCGCGCCAGTGTGGTGCGGATCCGCGAGCTGATGGACCAGGCGACCAAGCTGAGCGATGTGGTCACCCTCGAGGGCGAGTTGAGCACCCGTCAGGCCGACCTGGAGTCGCTGCTGGCCCAGCAGACGTCCCTGAAGGACCGTACGAGCCTGGCGACGATCACCCTGTCGCTGTCCGAGACGCCGGTGAAGAAGGTCGCGAAGGACGACGACCCGGGGTTCGCGGACGCGCTCGGGGGCGGCTGGGACGCGTTCGTCACCATGTTCCGCTGGATCGCGCTGGCTCTGGGGGCGGTCCTGCCCTTCCTGGTGGGCGCGGCGCTGCTGCTGTTCCTGTGGGTGCGTTTCCTGCGCGGCCGGACGCCGGCCCGCCCGGTCGCGGCGGCGCCGAGCGGCGCGGGCACGGGTTCGCTGCCGGTCGCCCCGCCGATCCGGTCAGAGGGCGACGACAAGGACTGAGCGGATCCGACCGATTCGGCGCGATCCTGAGCAGGACCGAAATGCGGGACACCCGTAGCGTGTTCGTATGAGCATGAGCCGTGCGAGCCGTTCCCAAGAGCGCCTGGTGGTCGTCGGAGGGGACGCGGCGGGCATGTCCGCCGCGTCCCAGGCACGCCGTCTGAAGGGCCCCGACAAGCTGGAGATCGTGGCGTTCGAGCGGGGCCACTTCACCTCCTACTCGGCGTGCGGCATCCCCTACTGGGTGGGCGGTGACGTCGAGGACCGGGACCAGTTGATCGCGCGCTCTCCTGAGGAGCACCGGGCGCGCGGGATCGACCTGCGGATGCGTACGGAGGTCACTGAACTCGACGTCGAGGGCGGGCGCGTACGCTCCCGGGACCTGGAATCGGGCGCCGAGGCGTGGACGTCGTACGACAAGCTCGTGCTCGCGACGGGCGCCCATCCGATGCGGCCGTCACTGCCCGGCATCGACGCGCCTGGCGTGCACGGCGTGCAGACCCTCGACGACGGGCAGGCCCTCCTCGACACACTGGCCCGTACGGCGGGCCGCCGCGCGGTGGTGATCGGCGCGGGCTACATCGGCGTGGAGATGGCCGAGGCGCTGATCAACCGCGGGTACGAGGTGACGGTCGTCAACCGCGGCCAGGAGCCCATGTCGACGCTCGACCCGGACATGGGGCGGCTGGTGCACGAGGCCATGGAGGGCCTGGGCATCACGATGGTGAACGACGCCGAGGTCACCAAGATCCTGACCGGTGAGGACGGCCGGGTCCGGGCGGTGGCGACGGAGGACGCCGAGTATCCGGCGGACGTGGTGGTCCTCGGCATCGGCGTACGTCCCGAGACCGCGCTCGCCGAGGCCGCGGGGCTGCCGCTCGGCGACCACAAGGGGCTGCTGACCGATCTGGCGATGCGGGTGCGAGGGCACGAGAACATCTGGGCGGGCGGCGACTGCGTCGAGGTCCTCGACCTGGTCTCGGGCCGCGAACGCCACATCGCCCTGGGCACCCACGCCAACAAGCACGGCCAGGTGATCGGCGCGAACGTCGGTGGCGGTTACGCCACGTTCCCCGGCGTCGTCGGCACGGCGGTCAGCAAGGTCTGCGATCTGGAGATCGCCCGTACCGGCCTGCGCGAGAAGGACGCCCGCCGGGCGGGCCTCCGGTTCGAGACGGTCATCATCGAGTCGACGAGCCGCGCGGGCTACTACCCGGGCGCCGACCCCATGAAGGTCAAGATGCTCGCGGAACGCCGCACCGGCCGCCTCCTCGGCGTCCAGATCGTCGGCCGGGAAGGCGCCGCCAAACGCGTCGACATCGCCGCGGTCGCCCTCACCGCCTGCATGACGGTCGAACAGATGACGGCCCTGGACCTCGGCTACGCCCCACCGTTCTCCCCGGTCTGGGACCCCATCCTGGTGGCGGCCCGCAAGGCGGTGACGGCGGTGCGGGCAGGGAGCGCCTCATAAGAGGCGCGGGGCTGCGACATCCGCGACTCCGCCGCGTGGGCGCGGCCGGCCATGGCGAACCCGAAGCCGACAACCCCGCTCAAGCGCCTTGCGCCGACCCGTTCCCGTTGATCTTCTCTATGGCCTGCCGGGCCTGCTCACCGGGCGACCGCGGCAACGACGAGACCGTCGACACCGCGGGCGCGGACACCGCCGACGGCGGCATCGGCGGCGCCTGCTGAGGCCGCGCGTGCGACCCCGCCTGCCGGTTCCGCAGCCGGTGGCTCACCGCCTCGTCCAACGTCACGGGCCGCTGCATGCTGGCGGACAACCGACCGGCCTCCTGGCCGAGCGCGGCCACGTCCTCCCACGACAGCCTGACCACGAGGGCAAGCTCCGCCTCTCCGTCCGGCGTGGCGATCAGGGGCTGAGTGACTCGGTCGTTCATTGACCTGTTCCTCACGTGTTGCTTGGATCACGACGGTTGCCGAGACATACGCACACGCCCGCGGTCCCGTTCAGAGTCCCCCGAACCCGGGCAGAATTTCCCCGTGGTCATACCCGTCCATGACGTGAACCCGGTCCGTCGCACGCCGTATGTGACGTACGCGCTGATCGCCGCCAACTTCGTGGTGTTCCTGGCCACTCCGGGTGTGGCGAGCTCGATCACCGGCGAGAGCGGCCCGGCCCAGCTGTGCCACCTCCAGGCGTTCCTGGACCACTGGGCGGCGGTGCCCCGGGAGCTGATCCACGGCCAGACGCCGACGACCGTCCCGACCGGTGACGTGGGTGTGGGACCGCAGGGCGTGGGCTGCCTCGTCGGCCCGCCGGGCTACGACAAGTCGCCCCCGGTGTCGGTCCTCACGGCGATGTTCCTGCACAGCAGCTGGCTGCACCTGCTCGGCAACATGCTGTTCCTGATGATCTTCGGCAACAACATCGAGGACCGCCTCGGCCACATCCGCTACGTGCTGTTCTACGTGGTCTGCGGCTACGCGGCGGCGTACGGCTTCGCCCTCGTCAACGCCGATTCCGGCGACCCGCTGATCGGTGCGTCGGGCGCGATCGCCGGCGTCCTGGGCGCGTATCTGGTGCTCTACCCGAGAGCCAGGGTCTGGGTCCTCGTCCCGTTCCTGATCTTCCTGCCGCTGCGCCTGCCCGCGTGGATCGTGCTGGGCTCCTGGTTCGTCCTCCAGGCGCTTTACTCGTCCGGCACCGGCGTCTCGGCGGCCGGCACCGTGGCGTACGTGGCCCACGTCGTCGGCTTCCTGGCAGGCATGCTCCTGGCCTGGCCGCTGCGCCCCGGCACCCCTCCCCCACCGGAACCCCGAGGGCTCCTGTGGGGCAGACGAGCGCACCCGCGCTGGTGAGGGTGAACTAGCGCGCGGTACGTGTGTGGACGTACTCGACGAGCCGGGTCAGCGAGTCCGGGTCCATCGACGGCAGCACACCGTGCCCGAGGTTGAAGACATGCCCCTCCAGACCCGCCGCCGCGTCGAGAACCTCCTGGGTCTTCTCCTCGACGGCCTCGGTCGGGGCGAAGAGGACCGCGGGGTCGAGGTTGCCCTGCAGCGCCTTGCCGGGCCCGACGCGCCGGGCGGCCTCGTCGAGCGGCACCCGCCAGTCGACGCCGACAACATCCGCCCCGGCCTCGCCCATCAACCCGAGCAGCTCACCCGTACCGACACCGAAGTGGATGCGCGGGACGCCGTACTCCTCGACGGCCTTGAACACCTTCGTGGAGGCGGGCATCACCGAGCGCCGGTAGTCGGCGGGTGCGAGCGCGCCGACCCAGGAGTCGAAGAGCTGGACGGCGCTGGCCCCCGCCTCGATCTGCACCCGGAGGAAGGCGGCCGTGATGTCCGCGAGCCGGTCGAGCAGGTCGGCCCAGAGCTGCGGGTCACCGTACATGAGCGCCTTGGTGTGCTCGTGGTTGCGGGACGGCCCGCCCTCCACGAGGTAGCTGGCGAGCGTGAAGGGCGCACCGGCGAAACCGATGAGAGGCTTCGGGCCGAGTTCGCTCGTGAGCATTCCGATCGCCTCGGTGACGTACGAGACGTCGTCCGGCGTCAGGTCGCGCAGCTGGGCGAGGTCGGCGCGGGAGCGGATCGGCTTCTCGACGACCGGACCCACACCGGGCTTGATGTCGAGGTCGACACCGATGGCCTTCAGGGGTACGACGATGTCGCTGAAGTAGATCGCCGCGTCCACGTTGTGCCGCCGTACCGGCTGGAGCGTGATCTCGGTGACCAGCTCGGGCCGCGTGCAGGACTCCAGCATGGGGATGCCCTCGCGCACCTTCAGGTACTCGGGCAGTGACCGCCCCGCCTGCCGCATGAACCACACGGGCGTGTGCGGCACGGGCTCGCGTCGGCACGCCTTGAGGAAGGTGGAGTCGTACGTCGCTGTCGGCTGCTGGCCCTTGGGGCGGTCAATGGCGCTCACGCCGAAAAGTCTCCCACGGTCGGCGCGGCCCCCGATCCCGGGTACGGCCCGGGCCCCGGACCCGCGCATGGGCGCGGGAGAGGGGCGCGGCGGTCCGGGTCAGCGGGACTGGGGGCCCCGGCGCTGCGGGAGGCTGACGATGGAGGCGTCGCCCGGGGCGGCCGGGGGCAGGCCGGCGATCTGGGCGAGGAGGTCGCACCAGGACGCCAGATGGGAGGCCGTGTCGGGCACACCGCCGAGGCCTTCGCGGGGTGTCCAGGAGGCGCGGATCTCGATCTGGGAGTTGGCCGGCCGGTCCGCGAGCCCGCCGAAGTAGTGGGAGCCGGCCCGGGTGACGGTGCCACTGGGTTCGCCGTAGGAGAGGCCGCGGGCCTGGAGCGCGCCGGTCAGCCAGGACCAGCAGACCTCGGGGAGCAGCGGGTCGGTGGCCATCTCGGCCTCCAGCTCCGCGCGGACCAGGGTCACCAGGCGGAACGAGCCCTGCCAGGCGTCGTGACCGGCCGGGTCGTGGAGCAGGACGAGCCGGCCGTCCGCCAGATCCTCGTCGCCGTCGACGACGGTGGCCTCCAGCGCGTAGGTGAAGGGGGCGAGCCGCTGCGGCGGTTTCGTCGGGTCGATCTCGATCTGCGGCCGCAGCCGCGCGGCCCTCAACGCGTCGACAGCGGCCCGGAAAGGCAGCGGAGCCGCCTCCATCGCATCCCGCTCCCCCTCCTTCGGGTCGTCCATTCCGCCAGCGCCGTCCGACAGTCGTCCCTGAGCCGCAGCCATGCGGGGAAGATTAAGGGGAACAGAGCCTTCGCGCAGGGAGAGACACCCGTGCGTGGGACCACTGTCCGGATCACATCGCGCGAACACGGCACTTTTTCTTGGGGTTTGGGGCTCGGGTTCTTGGGGTTTTGCGGGCTCGGGCCGTCTCCGGAGCCTCCTGGCCGGTGCGCGAAAGCTTCTGACCTTTTGTCGATACGACCACTTTCGGCCGCGTAACGAAGCGGAGCGAACTCGTTTCGATCTTCGGATGATCGATCGCCCGTCCGAATTGCACGCATTGTTACTCACCAAATCGTGATCATTCTCTAAAGGCGGACGGGTTTGGTGCCGAAGACCTCTGTGACCTTGAAAGCACGGTTCGTCCCGGCTTCATCCCCACAGCCGGTGCCCCGTCCCCCACCCCAGGAGGCCTGGTGTCCGTTCTCCTCGAGCAGCCCGCAAGCCTGGTCGCCTACCGCCCGAACAAGCCGACCGCGATGGTGGTCGTGGCCGATCCCCGTGTGCGCTCCACCGTCACCCGCCACCTGTGGGCGCTCGGTGTTCGCGACGTGATCGAGGCCTCGTCCGTCGCGGAGGCTCGTCCCCGCATCGGCAACCCCCGCGACATCTGTGTCGCAGACGTCCATCTCCCCGACGGCTCCGGCCTCACCCTCCTGTCCGAAACCCGGGCCGCCGGCTGGCCGAACGGCCTGGCCCTGTCCGCCGCCGACGACATCGGCGCCGTACGCAACGCCCTCGCGGGCGGCGTCAAGGGCTATGTGGTCACCGGCACCCGTACGAACCTCGGGCTTCCCACCCGGCCAGGCGCCGCTCCCATCGGCTCCGCCGCCGCCCGTATGCACCGCCGTCCCCCGGGCTCCCCGAGCCACCCGGGCGGTTACCGCGAGTTGTCCGGCCGTGAGGTCGAGGTGCTCCGGCTGGTGGCGGAGGGCCAGTCGAACAAGGCCATCGGCGTCTCGATGGGTCTGTCCGCGCTGACCGTGAAGAGCCACCTCGCCCGTATCGCCCGCAAGCTCGGCACCGGCGACCGCGCCGGAATGGTCGCGGTGGCCCTGCGGACGGGGATCATCCACTGATTCCGGATTCTCTGATGATTCAGGATTCACTGACCTGACTGGTTTACGACCCTCAGACGCCCGTCGACGGAACGTTCCGTCGACGGGCGTCGTCCATACACAGATACCCTTGACAGGTGACCGACGCCCAAGAGACCGCAGCAGACAGTTCACTGCGAACCACCGGAGGCGCTCCTCCGGACGACGTCGAACCGGCGCCGATCCCCTTGCTGGAGCCCCGCGACGGAATTCCGCCCGTCATCGCCGACGAGGCCTCGCTCGCCGAGGTGATCGCCGCGTTCGAGGCCGGCAGCGGCCCCGTCGCCGTGGACGCCGAGCGGGCGTCCGGCTATCGCTACGGCCAGCGCGCGTATCTGGTGCAGCTGCGCCGCGAGGGCGCGGGCACCGCACTCATCGATCCCGTCGCCTGCCCCGACCTGTCGGGCCTCGGCGAGGCGCTCTCCGGGGTGGAGTGGGTACTGCACGCGGCCACCCAGGATCTGCCGTGTCTGCGCGAGATAGGCATGGTCCCCAGCCTCCTGTTCGACACCGAGCTGGCCGGACGGCTGGCCGGGTTCCCGCGGGTCGGCCTCGGCGCGATGGTCGAGGGCGTCCTGGGCTTCGTACTGGAGAAGGGGCACTCCGCGGTCGACTGGTCGACGCGTCCGCTCCCCGAGCCGTGGCTGCGCTACGCCGCGCTCGACGTGGAGCTGCTCGTCGATCTGCGGGACGCGCTGGAGAAGGAGCTCGACCGGCAGGGCAAGCTGGACTGGGCCCGCCAGGAGTTCGACGCGATCGCCTCGGCACCGCCGCCCGAGCCCCGCAAGGACCCGTGGCGCCGTACGTCGGGCATGCACAAGGTGCGCCGCCGTCGCCAGATGGCGGTCGTACGGGAGCTGTGGGAGACCCGGGACCGGGTCGCGCAGCGCAGGGACATCTCGCCCGGCAAGGTGCTCGGGGACGCGGCCATCGTGGAAGCCGCCCTCTCACTTCCGGCCAACGTGCACGCGCTCGCCGCGCTCAACGGATTCGGGCACCGGATGGGACGACGTCAGCTGGAGCAGTGGCAGGCCGCCGTCGACCGTGCGAAGGAGCTGCCGGACGCCGAGCTGCCGCAGCCCGGGCAGCCGGTGACCGGGCCTCCGCCGCCGCGGGCCTGGGCGGAGAAGGACCCGGTGGCCGCGGCCCGGCTGTCCGCGGCGCGGGCCGCCGTCTCCGCGCTGGCGGAGACGCTGAACATGCCTCAGGAGAACCTGATCACTCCGGACACGGTCCGGCGGGTCTGCTGGGAGCCGCCCGCTTCCGCGGACGCCGAGTCGGTTGCGGCCGCGCTGGCCGGGTACGGGGCTCGGCCCTGGCAGGTCGAGCAGGTCACGCCGGTGTTGGTGGTGGCTCTGGCCGTCAAGGCCAAGCCCAAGGAGTAGGTGAGGTTCGCCGGACCGCCGTGGCGGGGCGGCGGCCCGGCGGTCTACTTCGTCGCGCCCCTCGTGAAGCCGTTGTAGATGTAGCGCTGCAGGAACAGGAAGACGATCAGGGTCGGCAGGATCACGAGGATCGCTCCTGCCGCGATCGTCTCCCAGTGCGCTCCGAAGGGGCCCTTGAAGCGGAACAGGGACGTTGAGATCACGCCAAGATCCTCGGACGGCATGTAGAGGAACGGGATGTAGAAGTCGTTGTAGACGGTGATCCCCTTGACGATGACCACCGTCGCGATCGCGGGCTTCAGCAGCGGCAGGATGATCTTCCGGTAGATCGTGAAGGCGCTCGCGCCGTCGAGCCGGGCGGACTCGTCGAGCGAGATCGGGATCGACCGGACGAACTGCAGGAAGATGTAGATCGAGACGATGTCCGTGCCCATGTAGAGCACGATCGGCGCCCAGCGGCTGTCGAACATGCCGAAGCTGTCGACGATCTGGAAGGTCGCCACCTGGGTGGTCACGCCGGGTACGAGCGTGGCGACGAGGAACAGCGCGACGACCAGCTTTCTGAAGCGGAAGGTGTAGCGGTCGATCGCGTACGCCGCCATCGACCCGATGATCACCGTGCCGGTGACGGAGAACAGCAGGATGAACGCGGTGTTCCCGAACGCGGAGAGCATCCGGCCGTCCTGGAACGCCGTCACGTAGTTGTCGAAGTTCAGCAGGTCGTCTGGGAGTTGGAGCGCCCCGCTGTCGTTCGCCATCTCCTTCTCGGACTTGAGGGAGGTGAGGAGGACGACGAGGAGCGGGAGCAGGACGACCACGCTCGCGACGACCAGGGACAGGTAGGTGAGGGTCCGGGCGATCCCCCTGCGGGACATGGGGCTCATACGAGGTCCACCTTGTCGTCCGGGACGAGGCGGCGCTGCACCCAGGTCACCGCCAGGATGATCAGCAGGAGCACGACCGCGGCAGCCGAGGCGAGCCCCGTCTTGTTGAACTGGAAGGCCAGCTTCACCGTCTGGATCACGAAGGTCTCGGTGCCGGTCGCGCCGCCGGTCATGATGAACGGCACCTCGAAGGCCGACAGCGAGCCGGAGATGGAGAGGATGACGGTCAGGCTGAGTACGGGCCTGATGCCGGGCGCGATGATGTACCGGAACTGGTGCCAGCGGTTCGCCCCGTCCAGCTCGGCGGCCTCGTACAACTCCCCCGGGATGGACTGGATGGCGCCGAGGAACAGGACGAAGTTCAGGCCCATGTAGCGCCAGACGGAGACGCCGGCCAGCGAGACGTTCGCGGAGACCGGGGTGCCCAGCCAGGCGCGGTCGGAGTGGACGCCGAAGAGGCTCAGCACCGAGTCGAGCGTGCCGCCGTCCTGGAAGAAGTAGAGGAAGACGAACCCGATCGCGACCCCGTTGATCAGGTACGGGAAGAAGAGGATTCCCTTGAAGAAGTTCCGGAAGCGGACGTTGAAGCTGAGGACCGTCGCGAAGTAGAGCGCGGCGACTATCTGGATCACGGACGCGGCCAGGTAGTAGCCGCTGACGAAGAAGACCTCGAACAGCTCGGGGCGGGTGAAGAGTTCGACGTAGTTGTCGGCGCCCGTGTAGCTCAGCTCGGGGCTGACGCCGTCCCAGTCGGTGAAGCTGTACGCGACCATGTTGGCGACCGGTGCGTACGTGAAGGTGATCAGCAGGACCAGCGGAGCGGCGAGGAAGAGCCACGGGGTCAGGCCCCTCCTCAGGCGCAGACGGCGCGGGGCCCGGGCGCGTGCCGTGCGGGCGGCGGACGCGGCCTCCTTCGGCCGCGCCGCCTTCTCGGTGGTGTCCGTCATCAGGACCCCGAGGACTTCCGCGCCTCTTCCCAGCGCTTGCCCAGGTCGCCCAGGAAGTCGTCGAGGCTGCCCTTCCTGGCGCCGCGGGCGAGGTCGACGAGGTCCTGGCGATAGTCGGGCTTGTAGATGCCGACCTCGGACTGGTTGTCGATCTCCTTGACCGCCGCGCCCTTGGCGTCGTCGAGCTCGATGAGCTTCACGCCCGCGTCCTCGTACGGCTGCAGCACCTCCGGCAGCGGGGCGCCCTTGACCGGGGAGAGGGTCAGGTTGTCGGCCGCGTAGCCGGACTTGTCGGTGAACCAGTCGATCCAGGCGCGGGCCGCTTCCTTGTGGTCGGAGTTGACGTTGACGGCCTGGTTGTAGTCCGGCGACATGGTGGCGCAGAACTTCCCGTCCTTCTGGGCGGGGAAGGGCATGAAGCCGATGTCGTCCGGGTTCGCGCCGGCCTGCTTCGCGGCGGCCTGGAACTGGGTGATCGCCCAGGAGCCGAGCCACATCGTGGCGATGTCGCCCTTGGCCAACTTGGGCTTGGAGGCTTCCCAGTTGGTGGTCGTGGGGTCCTTCTCGATCAGCCCGCCGCGCACGATGTCGTACAGCATGGTGTCGCCGACGCGCAGGTCCTCACCCTCGGCCCAGGGGTCGCCCTCGGCGAGCCTGCTCGTCGCCTTCGGGTCACAGCTGACGGCGCCGTCGACGTATGTCCAGCTCGTCAGCGGCCACATGTCCTTGAAGTTCGTGTAGTACGGGATCGCGTCGGTCCTGGCCTTGACGGCCTTGAGACCGTCGATGAACTGGGCCGGTGTGGTGGGCCAGTCGGTGATCCCGGCCTCCTTCCAGACCCGCTTGTTGTAGAGGAAGCCGGGGAGCGCTCCCATCGGGCTCTGCCCGTACACCTTGCCGTCGACCGTGGTGAAGTCGGTGAACAGGTACTTCTTCGCGCGCTCGGTCCCGGTGCCGAGGGAGGCGAAGAACTTGGGGTAGTCGCTCTTCTTGATCACGGCGGGGATCATCAGCACATCGCCGTAGTTCTCGGTGTTCATCCGGATCTTGACCTCGCCCTCGTAGTCCGTGAGGGCGTCGAACTCGACCTTGACCTTCGGGTAGGTCTTGTTGAACTCGGCGGCGTACTTCTTCATCGTGCCGTCCTGCACCAGGTCGGTCCGGTGCGTGAGGACCGTGATCGTGCCGGACACCTTGTCGGGGTCGACGGGTGCCTTGGCGTCCGCGCCCTTCGACGTGCCTCCGCTTCCGGTACAGCCCGCGGCCAGCAGTGCGGCGGCGAAAAGACTTCCGGCGAGTTTCGTGCGGCGGTTCATTTGCACCAGCTCCGTTCAGGGACGGATGAGCACGAGTGGGATGGCTGGTTCCGCACTCTGACAGCCGTCACTAAACCGGTAAAGTCCTTATTTCGGCCAACGATTCACGAGTGTGTACCAGCCCTGGTCAGCAATGGCCTATACCGGTTTAGGAGTGCGCATGCTGGACGTCACACCGATCGACGAGGGATGGATCCTGCGGCACGACGGGGCCGCGCTCCCCGCCTCGGTGCCGGGCTGTGTGCACACGGATCTGCTGGCGGCGGGGATCATCCCGGACCCGTTCCTCGGTCGGAACGAGACCGACGTGGCGTGGGTGGGCCGGCGCGACTGGACGTACGAGACGACGCTCACCCCGATCCCGGGCGGGCACGAGCAGACGGACCTAGTCTTCGACGGTCTCGACACCGCGGCGGAGATCCGGCTCGAGGGTCAACTCCTGGGCTCGGTAAGGAACATGCACCGCTCCCACCGCTTCGACATCACGGGGCTGAGCGGCCGGCTCTCGGTGAATTTCCGCTCGGCCTACGGCGAGGCGGAGGCGGTGCGCGGACGGCTCGGCGAGCGGCCGAACGCCTATCCCGAGCCCTTCCAGTACATCCGCAAGATGGCCTGCTCCTTCGGCTGGGACTGGGGACCGACGCTGGTGACGGCCGGCATCTGGAAGCGGGTGCGCCTGGAGCACTGGTCGACGGCACGGATCGCCCGGGTGCGTCCGGTCGTGACGGTCGAACAGGGCGTGGGGCGGGTCGAGTTGTACGTCGACGTCGAACGGACCAGGGTCGAGGCGGGGCTCACCCTCGGCGCGAGGATCGGCGGCGTCCGGGCCGAGGCGACGGTCGACGGCACCAGCGGGGTCGTACGCCTCGAAGTGCCGGACGTCGACCTGTGGTGGCCGCGCGGATACGGCGAACAGCCGCTGTACGACGTCGAGTTGTGGCTCAGCCACGAGGGGCTGCTGGACATCTGGCGGCGCCGGATCGGCTTCAGGACCGTCGAGCTGGACCGCGGGAACGACGAGCACGGGTCGAGCTTCACCTTCGTCGTGAACGGCGAGCGGCTCTTCGCCCGGGGCGTCAACTGGATCCCGGACGACGTCCTCCCGTCCCGGATCACCCGCGAGCGGTACCGCACCCGGCTGACCCGGGCGGCCGACGCGGGCGTGGATCTCGTCCGCGTCTGGGGCGGCGGCATCTACGAGAGCGAGGACTTCTACGACGCCTGCGACGAGTTGGGCCTGCTGGTCTGGCAGGACTTTCCCTTCGCCTGCGCCGCCTACCCCGAGGAACAGCCGCTGCGGGGCGAGGTGGAGGCCGAGGCACGCGAGAACGTCGTACGGCTGATGCCGCACCCCTCGCTCGTGCTGTGGAACGGCAACAACGAGAACCTGTGGGGCTTCAAGGACTGGGGCTGGGAACAGCGGCTGGCCGGGGACTCGTGGGGCGAGGGCTACTACCTGGGTCTACTGCCGCGTGTCGTCGCCGAGTTGGACCCGACACGGCCGTACACGCCGGGCAGCCCCTGGTCCGGTTCCTGGGACCGCCACCCGAACGACCCGGCGCACGGCACGCACCACTCGTGGGAGGTGTGGAACCGGGAGGACTACGCGGACTACCGGCTCCATGTCCCCCGTTTCGTGGCCGAGTTCGGCTGGCAGGCACCGCCCGCGTACGCCACGCTGCGGCGCGCCCTGCCCGACGAGGAACTCGCGCCCGACTCCCCCGGCATGCTGCACCACCAGAAGGCCGACGACGGCAACGGCAAGCTGCTGCGCGGGCTCGCGCGGCACTTCCCCGTGCCCGAACAGGGCTTCTCCGAGGGCGACTTCGACCGGTGGCACTACCTCACCCAGGTCAACCAGGCCCGGGCCGTCGCCGCCGGGATCGAGCACTGGCGCTCGCACTGGCCGGTGTGCGCAGGCACGATCGTCTGGCAGCTCAACGACTGCTGGCCGGTGACCTCCTGGGCCGCGATCGACGGCGACGGCCGCGAGAAGCCGCTCTACCACGAGCTGAAGAGGCTGTACGCGGACCGGCTGCTCACGCTCCAACCACAGGGTGATGGGCTGGTGTTGGCGGTGATCAACCAGGCCGCCGAGCCCTGGAAGGGCCGTCTGACGTTGCGTCGGATGTCGGTGGAGGGTGGTGCCGTGGCCGAGGAGAGTGTGGGGTTCGATGCCGGGGCGCGGGCCGTCGCCGATGTGCGTGTGCCGAGGGAGCTGGAGCCCGCCGGGCCCAAGGAGTTCCTGGTGGCGGACGTGGACGGGGGTGGGGACGATGGGGACGGGGGCAGGCTGCGGGCGCTGCACTTTCCCGTGCCCGACCGTGAAGTCCCGTACCCCCGGCCGCGGTTCGACGTCTCGGTCTCTCCGGGCGGCGACCTGGTGACCGTCACGGCCCATACGCTCGTACGGGATCTGCTGCTGCAGGCCGACCGGCTGGACCCGCGCGCGTCGGCCGACCGGGGTCTGGTGACCCTGCTCCCCGGGGAACGGGTGACCATCGGTGTGCGCGGCTGGGAGACTCTGGACGATCTGGACGCGGAGACCGCACGATCCGCCCTGTACTGCGTGGAGCCCGCACGATGACGACACCACCCCGCGTCACCATCAAGGACGTCGCGGCCCGCGCCGGGGTGTCCAAGGGAGCCGTGTCGCTCGCCTTCAACCACAAGCCGGGGCTCGCCGACGCGACCCGGGACCGGATCTTCGAGGCGGCGCGCGAACTGGGGTGGGCGCCGAACCTCGCCGCCCGGTCGCTCTCCAACCGGCGCGTGGACGTGATCGGCCTCGCCATCTGCCGGCCGGCGAAGCTGCTCGGGCTCGAACCGTTCTACATGGAGTTCATCTCGGGCGTGGAGAGCGTGCTGACCGAGCACTCCTGCTCCCTGCTGCTGCGGCTCGTACGCACGGTGGAGGAGGAGGTCGGGCTCCAGGACTCCTGGTGGCGGGGCAAGCAGATCAGCGGGTCGATCCTGGTCGACTTCCGGGCCGACGATCCGCGCGTGCCCGCCGTCGAGCGGCTCGGCATGCCTGTCGTGGCCGTCGGGCACCCCTCGCTCACCGGCGGGCTCACCTCCGTGTGGACCGACGACGCGACCGCCGTCACCGAGGCCGTGCGGTATCTCGCGGCGCTCGGGCATCGGCGGGTCGCCCGGGTCGGCGGCGCGGCGGCGCTCGGCCACACGGCGATCCGTACGGCCGCGTTCGACGAGGCGGCCCGGGTCCTTGAGCTGGCCGGGGCCCAGCAGGTCGCCACGGATTTCTCGGGGGACGCGGGGGCGAGGGCGACGCGGTCGCTGCTGACCGCCGCGGTCGGCGATCGGCCTACGGCGATCGTGTACGACAACGACATCATGGCGGTGGCCGGTCTTTCGGTGGCCGCGGAGATGGGGCTGAGCGTGCCCGGAGATGTCTCGCTGCTCGCCTGGGACGACTCCCAGCTGTGCCGGCTGACGCATCCGACGCTGTCCGCGATGAGCCATGACGTGCATGGGTTCGGGGCGGAGGTGGCGCGGACGTTGTTCGACGTTGTCACGGGGGCCACGGGGGCGGAGGGTGGGGGGTCGCATCCGGTGCCCACACCCGTACTGACGCCCCGGGGGTCCACGGCGCCGCCGCGGTAGGGGTTCGTATGGGGGTGCGGGTGCGTCGTGGGTTGTTGCGCAGTTCCCCGCGCCCCCAAAAGACAAAAGCAGGGGCGCAGCCCGCTTTCAGGGGCGCGGGGAACCGCGCGAGCAGCCACCACGCACCCGCCGAGCCGCTGAAAGCCGTGTGACCTTCGCCGCTCCCCGCTGTGGGACTGGGCAGGGTGGTTACCCGCAAGTAGCATGGGAGGTGAGCGCGCGCTCAGGGCGTGTGTGTCGCGCAGCAGTGCCATCCCGCATCTGGAGGAGAGCCATCGTGCCTCGTACCGTCAGGGACGTCGTCTTCGTCGACGGCGTCCGCACCCCGTTCGGCAAGGCGGGCCCGAAGGGCATCTACCACGAGACCCGTGCCGACGACCTCGTCGTGAAGGCGATCCGGGAGCTGCTGCGCCGCAACCCCGGTCTCGACCCGAAGAAGATCGACGAGGTCGCCATCGCCGCGACCACGCAGATCGGCGACCAGGGCCTGACGCTGGGCCGCACGGCCGGAATCCTGGCCGGGCTGCCGCAGTCCGTGCCGGGTTACTCGATCGACCGCATGTGTGCCGGTGCGCTGACCGCGGTCACCTCGACCGCCGGCTCCATCGCGTTCGGCGCGTACGACGCCGTCATCGCCGGTGGTGTCGAGCACATGGGCCGCCACCCCATGGGCGAGGGCGTGGACCCGAACCCGCGGTTCGTCAGCGAGAAGCTGGTCGACGAGTCCGCCCTGTTCATGGGCATGACCGCCGAGAACCTGCACGACCGCTACCCGCACATCACCAAGCAGCGCACCGACGAGTACGCCGTGCGCTCGCAGGAGAAGGCGGCCAAGGCCTACGCGGACGGCAAGATCCAGGCCGACCTGGTCCCGATCTCCGTACGCCGTACGAACGCGGAGGCCGGTGAGACGGGCTGGGGCCTGGTCACCGCCGACGAGCCGATGCGCCCGGGGACCACCCTGGAGAACCTGGCCGGTCTGAAGACGCCGTTCCGTGTGCACGGGCGGGTCACCGCCGGTAACGCGGCCGGTCTGAACGACGGCGCCACCGCCTCGATCATCGCGTCCGAGGACTTCGCCCGCGAGAACAACCTGCCGGTCAAGATGCGCCTGGTCTCGTACGCCTTCGTGGGCGTCGAGCCCGAGGTGATGGGCTACGGCCCGATCCCGGCCACGGAGAAGGCGCTGGCCAAGGCCGGTCTCTCCATCGAGGACATCAACCTCTTCGAGATCAACGAGGCCTTCGCCATCCAGGTCCTCGCGTTCCTCGACCACTACGGCATCGCCGACGACGACGCGCGCGTCAACCAGTACGGCGGCGCCATCGCGTACGGCCACCCGCTGGCCTCCTCCGGCGTCCGGCTGATGACTCAGCTGGCCCGCCAGTTCGAGGAGCAGCCGGAGGTCCGTTACGGCCTCACCACCATGTGCGTCGGCTTCGGCATGGGCGCCACGGTGATCTGGGAGAACCCGCACCACAAGGACGCCGGAGGCGACAAGTGAGCACCACTGAACTCCTGAAGGGCGCGGCCGAGCTGTTCCCCGACGAGGTCGTGACGTCGGCGCACGTACGCCACCTCGACCTGCCGTTCGGCGCCGGGCGCTTCGCGCTCGTCACGCTCGACAACGGCCTCGACCACACCAAGCCGACCACCTTCGGCCCGGCCTCGCTGGCGAACCTCGACGCCGCGATCGACCAGGTCGAGAAGGAGGCCGCGGCCGGCGAGATCATCGGCGTCGGTGTCACCGGCAAGCCGTTCATCTTCGCGGTCGGCGCGGACCTCAAGGGCGTCGAGCTCCTGAAGGACCACAAGGACGCGCTGGCCATCGGCAAGGGCGGCCACGAGGTCTTCAAGCGTCTCTCGGCCCTCTCGGTCCCGACCTTCGCGTACTACAACGGCGCGGCCATGGGCGGCGGTGTCGAGGTCGGTCTGCACTGCACCTACCGGACCGTCTCGAAGGCCCTGCCGGCCTTCTCGCTGCCCGAGGTGTTCCTGGGCCTGGTCCCGGGCTGGGGCGGCTGCACGCTGCTCCCGAACCTCATCGGCGCCGAGCGCGCGGTGAGCGTGATCATCGAGAACTCGCTCAACCAGAACAAGCAGCTCAAGGGCCAGCAGGTCTTCGACCTGGGCATCGCCGACGCCCTCTTCGAGGGTGCGGACTTCCTGGAGCAGTCGCTGATCTGGACCGCCCAGGTGCTGAAGGGTGACGTCAAGGTCGAGCGTCCGGCGATCGACCGCGGCGAGTCCTGGGACCAGGCCGTCGCCAAGGGCCGCTTCGTCGCGGACAGCAAGGTGCACGGGGCGGCCCCGGCCGCGTACCGCGCGCTGGACATCATCGCCGCGGCGAAGAACGGTGACCTGCAGCAGGGTTACGACGCCGAGGACGTGGCCCTCGCCGACCTGATCATGGGTGGCGAACTGCGCGCCGGCATCTACGCGTTCAACCTCGTGCAGAAGCGCGGCAAGCGTCCCGCGGGTGCCCCGGACAAGTCGCTGGCGCGTCCGGTCACCAAGGTCGGTGTCGTGGGCGCCGGTCTGATGGCCTCACAGCTCGCCCTGCTCTTCCTGCGCCGCCTCGAAGTGCCGGTCGTGCTGACCGACATCGACCAGGAGCGCGTCGACAAGGGTGTGGGGTACGTCCACGCCGAGATCGAGAAGCTGCTCGGCAAGGGCCGGATCAACCAGGACAAGGCCAACCGCCTGAAGGCCCTGGTCACCGGTGTGCTGGACAAGGCCGAGGGCTTCTCCGACGCCGACTTCATCATCGAGGCCGTCTTCGAGGAGATCGGCGTCAAGCAGCAGGTGTTCGCGGAGGTCGAGGCGGTCGCCCCGGCGCACGCGATCCTCGCCACCAACACGTCCTCGCTGTCGGTCACCGAGATGGCGTCGAAGCTGAAGAACCCCGAGCGGGTCGTGGGCTTCCACTTCTTCAACCCGGTCGCGATCCTGCCGCTGCTTGAGATCGTGCGGGGCGAGGCCACGGACGACGCCTCCCTGGCCACGGCCTTCGCCGTCGCCAAGAAGCTGAAGAAGACCGCGGTTCTGGTGAAGGACGCCCCGGCGTTCGTCGTGAACCGCATCCTCACGCGCTTCATGGGCGAGATCCAGAACGTCATCGACGAGGGCACGTCCGTCGAGGTCGCGGAGAAGGCGGTGGAGCCGCTGGGTCTGCCGATGTCTCCTCTCGTCCTCCTTGAGCTGGTCGGTCCGGCGATCGGTCTGCACGTCTCCGAGACGCTGAACCGGGCCTTCCCGGAGCGGTTCACTGTCTCCCCGAACCTTGCGGCCGTCGTCAAGGCGGGCAAGCGGGGCTTCTACGTGTACGACTCCGGGAAGCCGGAGTTGGACCCGGAGGTCGCGGCGCTGCTGAAGCAGGGCGAGGTCGTGCTGACCGAGGAGCAGGTGCGCGAGCGGGTCCTCGACGCGGTTGCCCAGGAGATCGGGCTCATGCTCGACGAGGGTGTCGTGGCCGAGGCCCAGGATGTCGACCTGTGCCTGATCACTGGTGCCGGCTGGCCCTTCCACCTGGGTGGGATCACTCCCTACCTGGACCGTGAGGGTGTCTCCGAGCGGGTCAACGGGAAGCCGTTCCTGGCGCGGGGTGTGGCGAGCGTCCCGGCGTAACCGCTGCGCTGCGCTTGCGAGTGCCCCGCCCGCCTCCTTGGCGCGCGGGGCATTCGGCGTCCATCCCTGGCCAGACGTTTTTCGCCCCCGCCGCCCCTACCCATTCCCGTCCCTTTTCAGGGGCCAGCCCCCGAACCCCCGCTCCTCAAACGCCGGAGAGGCTGAATTTCAGCCCGTCCGGCGTTTGAGGACGAGCGCGTTCAGCGTGATGCGGGGGTTTGGGGGCGGCAGCCCCCAAGGGACGGGAATGGGTAGGGGCGGCGGGGGCGGATCAAATGGTGTGCCAGGCCTCCAGGGCCAAGCCTGGCTCCTCCTTGCGGCGGGTCAGGAGGAGTTGGCCGGTGGACGGCTGGAGGGTGGCCGCCGTGATGCGGTCCTCGTGGTCCCGGCTCAGGGACAGTTGGACGTCCGCCGGGAGCTGAGGGCCCGACTCGGTCCACCAGGCCCCCGCCGACTCCTGCTCGGTCGGATAGGCGGCGAAGGCGACCCGGCCGCTCAGGGACCGCTGGGCGAGCAACGTACAGTCGACCCCGTCGAGCGTGCAGCGAATCGCGGACACCGGCCCCGGCCCGGCACAGGTCAGAAGCGCCACGGGCTCACTCCCGGCCCGCCACGCACACACCGTGTCCGTCTCGTCCGTGAAGAAGAGAGTCACGTGCTCTTCGGAGGTGGTGAGCGCCCGCAACGTGCCCGGCCGCGCCGCCACCTTGAGCGGCTCCTCGTCGAGCGCGGGGATGTGGCCGGGGCCCAGCTGGGTCCAGCGCAGGATGCCCGCGGGCGAGGCCGCGTACAGCTCGACGAGCCCCGACGCCCGGGTCACGGCGGCCAGTTCGCCCTCGACCTCACGGCCCTTGAGGTCGCGCCACGGGCCCCACCCGCCGCGTTCCTTCTGGCCGCGCATGCTGACGCCGCCACCCCTGTTGGGTACGAAGACATGGGCGCGGCCCTGGGCGTCGACCGTGACGGCCGGTACGCCGGTCGCCTCGCCCTTCTTGTTGGGATGCCCGAGGGGATTCCAGTCGAGGGCCGCGAGATGGGGCCGGAAGTGCGTGGCGTGGACGAGCCCCGACTCCTGCCCGCCGGTGGGACGCCAGGACACCAGATGGGCGTAACCGTCGGTGCCCTGCCCCACGGCGAGCGCGGGGTGGACACGCTGCTCGCCGCCGACCGTACGGGGCGCCGACCAGGCGCCGCCCGGGTGCTGCTCGGCCCAGCACCACACCGCTTCCTCACGCGGAGCGTAGGCGCCGAGTCTGCCGTCCCGGCCGCGTATGAGCCAGTCACCGTTCACTGTGCGGACCATTGACACTCCCCCACTCTAATCGGGTCGTGTGATCCCCCTCCGTGCGACCCTGGCCACATGGACGCCCCGCTGCTCGTGATCGTCGACGCCGCCAATGTGGTCGGATCCGTGCCCGACGGCTGGTGGCGCGACCGCCGGGGCGCCGCAGAGCGCCTGCGGGACCTGCTCGTCCCGTACGCCACCGACGGGCTGCCGGGGCGCCCGGGCCCCCTTGAGCTGGTCCTCGTGGTCGAGGGAGGCGCTCGCGGCATCGCCTCCGTCCCGGGCGTACGGGTCGACGAGGCGCCCGGCAGCGGCGACGACCGCATCGTGGAAGTGACCGCCGAAGCCGCGGACCGCCCACGCCTGGTGGTCACGGCCGACCGTGAACTGCGCCGCCGGGTGACCGAGTTGGGCGCGGAGGTCACGGGCCCACGCACGGTCCGCCCCTAACACCGCACACGGCCCCCACTCGCCCGCACCCCCGCCCAGCCCCTGGGAGCCACCTCACACGCGCGTGCAGCACCGCCTCGCCCAACCATGCCCACTTGCTCGTACCGTGCCGTCAGGAGCCGCCGTGGCAACGGCAGTCAGCGAGCCCACCGCACGCGGTCCGGCCCCGCAGTCCACGCCGGAGCGGGACGTACGGGGCCGGTTGATCGCGAGGGTCGGTCGAACGCGAAGGTCGGTTACTCGGTGTCTCCGCGCTGCGGCTTGACGGTATCGACGGCCACGGCCTCCTCGCCGCGTCCGAGACGGCTGTGAGAGCGGCCGTACAGGAAGTACACGAGGAAGCCGATCGCCATCCAGATGCCGAACCGCAGCCAGGTCTCGGCCGGCAGGTTGAGCATCAGCCACAGCGAGGCGAGGACGGAGACGATCGGCAGGAACGGCACCAGGGGGGTGCGGAAGGAGCGGGGCAGTTCGGGACGGGTGCGGCGGAGGATGATCACGCCGATCGCGACGACGACGAACGCGAACAGCGTGCCGATGTTGACCAGTTCGGCGAGCTCGCTGAGGCTGGTGAAGCCCGCGAGGATGGCGATGATCACGCCGAGCAGGATGGTCGGCCGGTGCGGGGTCTTGAAGCGCGGGTGGACGTGCGAGAAGAAGCGCGGCAGCAGTCCGTCGCGGCTCATCGCGAAGAAGACCCGGGTCTGGCCGAGGAGCAGGATCATGCAGACCGTCGTGAGGCCGACGGCGGCGCCGAAGCTGATGAAGCCCGCGAACCAGGGATGCCCGGTGGCCTTGAACGCGTCGGCGAGCGGGGCGTCCACGGAGAGCTTTGTGTAGTGCTGCATACCGGTCACGACGATCGCCACCGCGACGTACAGCGTGGTGCAGATGATCAGTGAGCCGAGGATGCCGCGCGGCATGTCCCGCTGTGGGTTACGGGTCTCCTCGGCGGCCGTGGCCACGACGTCGAAGCCGATGAAGGCGAAGAAGACGACGGAGGCGGCGGTGAAGATGCCCATCACGCCGAAGTTGGAGGGGGCCCAGCCGAACATCAGCTGGATGAGCGGGGACTGGAGATCGCCGCCCGCCGGCACCTCCTGTGCCTTCGGGATGAACGGGTCGTAGTTGTCGCTCGTGATGAAGAAGGCACCGGCGATGATGACGACGAGGACGACGGTGACCTTGATGGCGACGACGACCGCGGTGATCCGGGCGGAGAGCTTCATGCCGATCACGAGGATGCCGGTGAGGACCAGCACGAGGGCGGCGGCGAGGATGTCGAAGCCGAAGCCGTCGGCCCCCTCCCTCCCGGTGAGGGAGGCCGGCAGGTGCCAGCCCGCGTTGTCCAGCAGCGAGGCGATGTAGCCGGACCAGCCGACGGCGACCACCGCCGTGCCGAGCGCGAACTCCAGCACGAGGTCCCAGCCGATGATCCAGGCGGGCAGTTCCCCGAGCGAGGCGTACGAGAACGTGTATGCCGAGCCGGCCACCGGGACGGTGGAGGCGAACTCGGCGTAGCAGAGCGCGGCGAGCGCGCAGACGACCCCGGCGACGACGAAGGCCAGGGCTACGGCGGGACCGGCGTTGTTCTTGGCGACCGTGCCGGTCAGGACGAAGATGCCGGTGCCGATGATGACACCGACGCCGAAGACGGTCAGATCCAGCGCGGACAAGGATTTCTTGAGCGCGTGCTCTGGCTCCTCGGTATCGAGGATGGACTGTTCGACCTTCTTCGTCCTGAAGAGGGTGCTGCTCACGGCGTACCTCCCACGCTTGTCGTCCTCGACATGATCGAGAGGGGGCGTGGTCCGTATGCCCCGGCGCGGCAGGTTTCACGCTAATGGGCCGGTTTCACCACCGTAAAGGGTGTGGAAACCGGCCCACTCGGCCGTGTCGGTCGCGTGCGACCGGGCGTGTCAGTCGCGGGCGGACTCCACCGTGGCGTGGGGCTGCTCGAACCGGCCGTCGAGCTTGGAGACGAGGCCGGTGACCTGCCGGGCGATGTCCGGTGCGGTCAGCCCGATCTCGGCCAGCACCTCCTTGCGGGAGGCGTGGTCGAGGAAGCGGGGCGGGATGCCGAAGTCGCGCAGCGGTACGTCCACGCCCGCGTCGCGCAGGGCCTGGGCGACGGCCGAACCGACACCGCCGACCCGGGAGTTGTCCTCGACGGTGACGACCACGCGGTGCTGCTCGGCGAGCGGGGCCATGGCCTCGTCGACGGGCTTGACCCAGCGCGGGTCGACGACGGTCGTGGAGATGCCCTGCTTGTCGAGGAGGCCGGCGATCTCCAGGCACATCGGCGCGAGGGCGCCGACGGAGACGAGCAGCACGTCCGGGGCGTCGGTGCCCGGCTCGCGCAGGACGTCCATGCCGCCGATCCGGCCCACCGCGGGTACGGCGGGGCCGACCGCGCCCTTGGAGAAGCGGACCACGGTCGGCGCGTCGGTGACCTCGACTGCCTCGCGGAGCTGCGCGCGGACCTGGTCGGCGTCGCGCGGGGCGGCCAGCCGCAGCCCGGGGACGACCTGGAGGATCGACATGTCCCACATGCCGTTGTGGGAGGCGCCGTCGGTGCCGGTGATGCCGGCCCGGTCGAGGACGAAGGTGACCCCGCACTTGTGCAGCGCCACGTCCATCAGGACCTGGTCGAAGGCGCGGTTGAGGAACGTCGCGTAGACGGCGAAGACGGGGTGCAGGCCGCCGGTGGCGAGGCCGGCCGCCGAGACGGCCGCGTGCTGCTCGGCGATGCCGACGTCGTACACCCGGTCCGGGAAGGCCTTGGCGAACTTGTCGAGGCCGACCGGCTGGAGCATGGCGGCCGTGATGGCGACGACGTCCTGGCGCTCCTTGCCGAGCTTGACCATCTCCTCGCCGAAGACGGACGTCCAGTCGGCGCCGGAGGACGCGATCGGCAGGCCCGTGTCGGGGTGGATCTTGCCGACGGCGTGGAAACGGTCCGCCTCGTCCTGGAGGGCGGGCTGGTAGCCGCGGCCCTTCTCGGTGAGGCAGTGCACGATGACGGGGCCGCCGAAGCGCTTGGCGCGGACGAGCGCCGACTCCAGTGCCTCGATGTCGTGGCCGTCGATGGGGCCGACGTACTTCAGGCCCAGGTCCTCGAACATGCCCTGCGGGGCGATGAAGTCCTTGAGGCCCTTCTTGGCGCCGTGCAGGGTCTCGTAGAGCGGCTTCCCGACGACGGGCGTGCGCTCCAGGATGTCCTTGCCGCGGGCCAGGAACCGCTCGTAGCCGTCGGTGGTGCGCAGGGTCGCCAGGTGGTTGGCGAGGCCGCCGATCGTGGGGGCGTACGACCGCTCGTTGTCGTTGACGACGATGACGAGGGGGCGGTCCTTGGCGTCGGCGATGTTGTTGAGCGCCTCCCAGGCCATGCCGCCGGTGAGGGCTCCGTCGCCGATGACGGCGACGACGTGGTCCTCTTTTCGGAGGACCTCGTTGGCTTTCGCGAGGCCGTCGGCCCAGCCGAGGACCGTGGAGGCGTGCGAGTTCTCGATGACGTCGTGCTCGGACTCCGCCTGCGAGGGGTAGCCGGACAGGCCGCCCTTCATCTTCAGCTTCGAGAAGTCCTGGCGGCCCGTGAGCAGCTTGTGCACATAGGACTGGTGCCCGGTGTCCCAGAGGATTCTGTCCTTCGGGGACTCGAAGACGCGGTGCAGCGCGATGGTGAGCTCCACGACACCGAGGTTCGGGCCGAGGTGGCCGCCGGTCTTGGAGACCTCTTCGACGAGGAAGGTCCGGATCTCGCCTGCCAGCTGGTCCAGCTGCTCCAGGCTGAGCCGGTCCAGATCGCGCGGTCCCCTGATGCGGGTCAGCAGCGGCACCCGTGCCTCCTTGCAGTAGAGCTGATCGAGCTTTGCCGGGTCTGTCGAGTCTAATGTTCCGCCTTTCACGGCGGCGGCCGGGCTGTGCGTCGTACGTCACGCGTTCGGCCGTAAAACATCTCGCCCACGGCTCCCGCCACCAAACGCACACGGACAGACGAAAGTGCCCGACACCGCCATTGGTGTCGGGCACTTGTCCGAAGGGGGCTTCGCCCCACGACCGTCAGACCATGAACCGCTACGCGCGGCCCGCCGTCTTCTGGGTCTTCCGGGTGATCGAGTCGATGACGACCGTGGCCAGAAGCACACCCCCGGTGATCATGTACTGAACCGGCGTGGCGATGCCCTCGAGGGCCAGCCCGTACTGGATCGACGTGATCACCATGACACCGAGCAGCGCGTTCCACGTACGCCCGCGCCCACCGAAGAGGCTGGTGCCACCGATGACCGCCGCCGCGATGACGTTCATCAGAAGGTCACCCGCACCGGCGCTCTGGTTGGCCGCCGCGATCTTCGAGGACCAGAACAGACCGCCCACCGCGGCGAAGAAGCCCGCGATGGCGAAGACCGAGACCCGTACCGCCGTGACGTTGATACCGGCACGACGGGACGCCTCGACGCTGCCGCCGAGCGCGAAGATCTTGCGGCCGTAGGTCGTGCGGCGCAGCACGAAGTCCGTGATCACCAGGACCAGGACGAAGAGCAGCAGCGCCAGGGGCAGACCCTTGTACTGGTTGAACATGATCGCCGCGGCGAAGGCGACGACCGCGAGGATCGCCGTGCGCACCACGATGTCGATGAGCGGCCGGGCCGGGATGCCCGCCGCCTCACGACGGCGGCTGTCCAGGAACGAGGTGACGAAGAAGAGCACCACCGCGACCACCGCGAGCCCGTAGGCGGCCGCGACGTCCGAGAAGTAGTACGTGGTCAGCTTGCCGACCACGCCGTCGCCGTCGAGGTTGATCGTGCCGTTCTCGCCCAGGATCTGGAGCATGAAGCCGAGCCAGAACAGCAGGCCGGCCAGGGTGACCGCGAACGCGGGCGCGCCGATCCTGGCGAAGAAGAAGCCGTGGATCGCGCCGATGGCCGCACCGCTCGCGAGAGCGATGAGGACCGACAGCCACTCGTTCACGCCGTGCGTGACGCTGAGCACCGCGGTGATGGCACCCGCCACACCGCTGACCGAGCCGACCGACAGGTCGATCTCGCCGAGCAGCAGCACGAAGATGATGCCGACGGACATCATGCCGGTGGCGACCATCGCGACGGCGATGTTGTTGAGGTTCTCGGCCGAGAGGAAGGCCGAGTTGAGGCTCTGGAAGATGACGCAGATGACGATCAGACCGACGACGACCGGGATCGAGCCCAGGTCACCGGCACGCATCTTCCGCTTGAACTCGTCGAAGTAACCGGCGAAGCCCCGCTCGCGCACCAGCAGCCGGGGGTCGACGGCGACATCGGCGCCGGCGGCGGCCTCGGGGTTCTCGACGACGTGGTCCTCGGGAGTGGCGGAGGTCTTGTCGATGCTCACTTCTGAGCCTCCCCGTTGCTGCGCGCCGCACGACGGGTCACGGCGTTGTCCGTGGCACCGGTGATGGCGGAGATGATCTCTTCCTGCGAGGTGGTCTTGACCTCGAACACGCCGTTGTTGCGGCCGAGCCGGAGCACGGCCACCTTGTCGGCGACGGCCTTGACGTCGGCCATGTTGTGGCTGATGAGCAGGACCGCGTGGCCGCGCTCGCGCAGCCGCTCGACCAGGTCGAGGACCTGGGCGGTCTGCTCGACACCGAGGGCCGCGGTGGGCTCGTCGAGGATGACCAGCTTGGGCGCGCCGAGCATGGAGCGGGCGATGGCCACCGTCTGGCGCTGACCGCCGGAGAGCGAGGCGATCGGGATGCGCACGCTGGGGATGCGGATCGACAGCGTCTGGAGCAGCTCGCGGGAGCGGCGCTCCATCTCGACCTCGTCCAGGACGCCGCGCTTCTGCAGCTCGCGGCCCAGATAGAGGTTCCCGACGACGTCGATGTTGTCGCACAGCGCGAGGTCCTGGTAGACGGTCGCGATGCCCAGGTTCTGGGCGTCGTGCGGCTTGTTGATCTGGACGGTCTTGCCGTCCCATTCGATGACGCCCTCATCGATGGGGTGCACGCCGGCGATCGTCTTCACCAGCGTGGATTTTCCGGCGCCGTTGTCGCCGACCAGGGCGACCACCTCGCCGGCGTGGACCTCGAGCTCTACGTCGGTGAGCGCCTGGACGGCACCGAACCGCTTCGAGACCCCGCGCAACGCCAGGACAGGCGTAGCGGACACGTTAACCATCTCCTTCGCCGCCTGACCCGGCGGGAGGTTGTGCAGAAGAATTGGGGGAGGGAGGAAGGATTCCGTCCGGCGCCCCGCCCTAGCTTGCGGGGCTGGTGGTTGCGGGGCGCCGGAGGAGCTTCTGGTGCGCGAGTCCCGGAATGGATTCCTTGCGGGAATCAAGCCTCGTACGGGAATCCGTTGGCGAATTCCCGTACGGGGCAAGGGACTTGCGTGTGACTACTCGAGACCGATCTTGGTGCAGGCGGCCTTGAACTTCGCCGTGCAGATCTCGTCGAGGGTGTAGATGCCGTCCTTGATGACGGTGTCGTTGATGTTGTCCTTGGTCAGCGACACGACGGGGACGAGCACCGACGGGACGCCCTTGGTGGTCGGGCTGTCGACCGAGTCCTTGGCGATGGAGTCGAGCTTCTCGCCCTTGGCGAGGGCGACGGCCATCTCCGCGGCGACGTCCGCCTCCTGCGGGTAGGGCTTGTAGACGCTCATGTACTGCTCGCCCGAGACGATGCGCTGCACACCGGCGAGCTCGGCGTCCTGACCGGTGACCGGCGGCAGCGGGGTGACGCCCGCGGCCTTCAGGGCGGTGATGATGCCGCCCGCCATGCCGTCGTTGGCGGAGTAGACGCCGACGATCTTGGTCTTGCCGATCGCGGAGATCGCGCCTTCCATGTTGGCGTTGGCGTTCTCCGGCTTCCACTCCTTGGTGTCGTACGACTTCGCGATGTCGACCTTGCCCTCGAGCTCGGACAGCGCGCCCTTCTTGAAGAGGGCGGCGTTCGGGTCGGTGACCGCGCCGTTCATCATGACGATCTTCGCGGAGGGCTTCGCCTTGTCGCCCAGGGCCGTCAGAAGCGCCTTGCCCTGGACGCGGCCGACCTCTTCGTTGTCGAAGGAGGTGTAGGCGTCGATCGGGCCCTCGGCCAGACGGTCGTACGCGACGACGGGGATGCCGGCGTCCTTGGCCTTCTTCACGCCGTTGGCGATGGCCTTGGAGTCCACCGCGTCCACGATCAGCACGTCCACCTTGTTGGTGATCATCGTGTCGACCTGCTGGGACTGCGTGGTGGCGTCCTGCTTGGCGTTGGCGTAGACGATCTCGCCCTTGTTGTTCGTGAGCTCCTTGACCTTCTTCTCGATCAGGGGCTTGTCGAACTTCTCGTACCGAGCGGTCTGGTTCTCCGGAAGGAGGAGGCCGACCTTGATGGCGTCACCCTTGGCCGCGGACTTCGTGCTGTCACTGTCGCTTGCCTCGTCGGCACTGCCACAGGCAGCCAGCGAGACAGCCATCGCACCTGCGGCAACAGCAAAGGCGGCGCGACGCATACGCGTATTCACTTCAGAAACCTCCCTGACGAGGCCGCGACGTTGCGGCCGAGGTGGCTGGAAGTCAACTCGGCCACAAGTGCGACGTCAAGAAGTAAATCCTTAACGAGATGGCAACGGTGCCATCCGTTCTCTAAGTGAAGGCAGGCGTGGCGGTGGTGAGCGAACCGTCCAAAAGGGTCGAATCGCCCATCTCGCTGAGTGCGAGAGCGAGCGCCCCTAGGACTTCCGCCCGGCCGCCAAGTGCCCCTGGCAGAACGGATAGTTGACGTGCCGCACTGGGGATCGCATAGCGGCCGACGGACTCCCTTATGGGTCCGAGCACGAGCTCTCCGGCCTCGGCGAGATCACCGCCGAGAACCACCCGGCTCGGGTTGAGCAAGTTGCAGAGATTGGCGACTCCACTGCCGATGTGTCGGCCGACGTCGGCGATCACCCGACGGCAGCCAGGGTCTCCGTCCCTCGCCAGTCGTACGACACCTTCCATGGTCAGGTCCGTGCCGTGGCTGGACTGCAGGAGCGGCAGCACGTAGCGCGCCGCCGCGAAGGTCTCCAGGCAGCCCCGGTTGCCGCAGCGACAGACCGGGCCGGACTCATCAAGAGTAATATGCCCGATTTCTCCCGCTGTGCCACCCGGGCCACGGTAGATCTTGCCGCTGATCACGAGTCCGGCGCCGACACCGCTCGCGACCTTGATGTACGCCAGGTCCCGTACGCCCCTGCCGCTGCCCCAGACGAGTTCGCCGAGGGCTCCCAGGTTGGCGTCGTTGTCGACGTGCACGGGCACGCCCAGCCGTCCGCCCAGCTCCTCGGCGGGTTTGGTGCCGGTCCAGCCCGGCAGGATCGCGGTGGAGCCGAGCGTCCCGGACTCCACGTCGATCGGCCCCGGCACGCCGAGACCGACGCCCGCGATCTTCGTACGGTCCACGCCGGTGGCCGCGATCAGGCGGTTGACCAGCTGTTCCGCCCGGTCGAAGCCCTGTGCGGCGGAGGCGTCCACATCGAGTGGCTCGGACTCCTCGGCGAGCACCTGATGGGCGAGGTTGCCGACCGCGACGCGCAGATGCGTGTGCCCGAAGTCGACGCCGATCACGATGCCGGCATCTCCGCTGAGACTGACGCTGCGGGCCCTTCGGCCGCCCGCCGAGGTCGGGGTGACCTCGACCGTCCCGCCGTCCTTCAGCTCCCGAACGATATTGGAGACCGTGGCCGCGGACAGGCCCGTCGTCCTCGCGATCTCGGCCTGCGTGAGCGACCCGGCCAGGCGCACCGCACGTACGACCCGTTCGAGATTGGCTCGGTGCAGCGACGACTGCGACCCCGGAGTCTCCACGACGACCTCCTGCGTACGGGGTCGCCTCAGTGAGACCCCGTCTATGTCCAACTAGTGAACTCTAAGCTGAGCCGTTGGGGTTGCCTCCCGTCAAGAGGTTGAGCAAGAGAGGGGCGCGCCCGCGCCCGCACACACCAGGGTGGCCCCGGCTCCAATCCGGGACCACCCTCGCAAACCGAACCGACGGCCGAACCGTTACTTGAGCGCGCCCGCGGTGAGTCCTTGGACGACCTGGCGCTGGAAGACGATGTACGCGGCGAGCACCGGCAGCATCGCCATCACGAGGCCTGCGAAGAGGCCGGACCAGTCACCCTTGTAGCCCTGGCTGACGGCCAGCTGGACGAGGCCCTGGGTGAGCACCTTCCGGTCCGGTTCGGTGTTGAGCACCGTCGGCAGCATGTACTGGTTCCACTGCCCCAGGAAGTTGAAGATGCCGACGCTGATCAGACCGGGCTTGGCCATCGGCAGCATCACCTGGAAGAACGTCCTGGTGTGCGAGGCGCCGTCCACGAAGGCCGCCTCGGCCACCGAGCTCGGCAGCGTACGGAAGAAGGCCGTCATGAAGAACACGGTGAACGGCAGCGAGTACGCGATGTAGACCAGGATCAGTCCGGGCAGCGTGTTCAGCAGCGACAGGTTCTGCATGACGTAGAACAGCGGGACCAGCGCCAGGATGATCGGGAAGCTCATTCCTCCGATGAAGAGGAAGTAGATGAAGCGGTTCCCGGGGAAGTCGAAGCGCGCGAGGACGTACGCCGCCATGGAGCCCAGGAGCATGGTGCCGAGGAGCGAGAAGCCCACCACGATCACCGTGTTGAGGAAGTAGTCGCTCATGTTCGCCGAGGTCCAGGCGCGCGACCAGTTCTCGAAGTGCAGCCTGTCGGGCAGCGCCCAGGGCGAGCTGAAGATGTCCCGGTCCGTCTTGAACGAGGTCATCACCGCCCACAGCAGCGGCAGGACGACCATGAACGCCCAGAGGATGAGCATGCCGTGCGAGAAGAAGTTGAGGACCCTGCCCTCGGTGGCCTTCGCCGGCGGCGTGCGTGCGACCGTCACCTCGGTGACGGGCGGTCGCTCCCCGGCGGTGTCGACGGGAGGCGTCTCGGTCGTCTTCACTCGTGTCCTCCTCGCGGCTCGGTCAGCTCGGTCCGCATCAGTACTCCAGCCGCTCACGTCGGCCGAGCCTCATCACGACGGCCACGAAGAGCAGCGTCAGGACGAGCAGGGCGACACCGATCGTCGTCGCGTAGGCGGCCTGGCCGTCACGGAACGCCTTCTGGTAGACGTACAGCGGCAGGACGGTCGTCGAATAGTCGGGGCCTCCGCCGTTCGGCCCCACGGTCATGATCTGCACGACCGCGAAGGACTCGGCTCCGAGCGCCAGAATGCCCATATAGGCCCAGCCGGACTGCACGGTGTCCCAGAGCAGCGGCAGGGTGATCTTGAAGAATGTCGTGATGCGGTTCGCGCCGTCCAGCAGTGCGGCTTCGTAGTAGTCCTTGGGAATTGAGGCCATTCCGGCGGAGAACAGCACCACGAAGAAGCCGACGGTGGACCAGACGAGAACGGCGAAAACGCACCACAGGGCGAGGTCCGGATCGCCGAGCCAGTCGGGCTGGACACTGTCCAGGCCCACCGCCTTCAAAGCGGAATTGAGTGCGCCGCTGTTGGGGTTGTAGGCGAACTGGAACAGCAGGGCGACGATCGCGATCGACAGCACCTGCGGAAAGAAATAGACGATCTTGTAGAACGAGGACCCACGGACGCCCGCGATCGCCGCGTTCTTCCGGCGCCGTCCGCCGACATTGAGCATGAAGGCGAAGAACAACGCCAGGGTGAGCGTCACCAACGGCAGCAGCAGGACGAACGTCACGCTGTGCTGGAAGGACTTCCAGAAGACCTCGTCGTCGAGAATTCTGCTGTAGTTCTTGAAGCCCACCATCTTGAATTCCGGACTCAGACCGCTCCAGTCCGTGAACGAATAGTAGATGGACTGGATGAAGGGCCAGATCACGAACAGGGCGTAGATGCCCAGGGGGGTCGCCAAGAACCCCACGATGAAACGGTATTTACCGTGTTGCATTTCCTACCGACCCGATCTTCCCGCGGGAACCGCCGCCGATGCCACGCATCGAGAGCCGGGGACCCCGGTCACCGCCCGGGGCCCCCGGCCGAGCTCACTGGTGCTTGTAGTGCTGGATGGAGTCGTCCTTGGCCGCTTCGTCGGCGTAACCCTGGATCTTCTTGATGGCCTCGGCCGGGGTGAGCCGACCCGCCATCATCTCGCCGAGGCCGCCGACGCCGATCTTCTCCTTCTGCAGCGCCACGTACCAGTCCTGGATGCGCGGGTTGACCACGTTGTCGCCGGCCTTCTCCAGGGCCGCGACACCGGACTTGAGGCCCGGGGTCAGGTCGATGCCGTCGGTGCCACCGTTGAACGCGGTCAGCGACTTGACGGACTCGGTGAAGTTCTTCGACGAGGCCTCGCTGAGCATGATGCGCAGCTGCTCCATGCCGCCGTCGGTGTTCTTGGCCTTGGCGGGGACGATGAAGGGCTCGCCGCCGGACGCCCAGATGGTGCCGAAGGGCATCTTGTCCGAGCTGTCGATGCCGGTGGGCGCGGACACCGCGAGGTTGAAGTCCTTCGGCATCGTCTTCGCCGCCTCGTTCTCCACCCAGGAGCCGTTCGGGATGAAGAGCGCCTTGCCCTCGGTCCAGGCGGTCTGGGACTGGATGTGGTCCAGGCCCGGCGTGCCCTTGAGGATGTAGCCCTTCTTGTACAGCTCGTAGTACGCCTCGAAACAGGTCTTGACCGCCGGGTTCTTCCAGGCGTTCGGCTCGAGGTTGTCGATGGCGTCGAGGACCTCGGTGCCGCCGACCTTGGCGATCATCGGGTAGAGCGAGAAGGGGAGGTAGTACGGGTGCTTGCCCGCGTATGTCCAGCCCGCCATGCCCTTCTTCTTCGCCTTCGCGCAGACCGCGAGCATCTCGTCCCAGGTCTCCGGGTACGTGGCGTCGAGGGAGTCCAGCGCCTTCTGGGAGTACCACACGCCGTAGACGGTGTACGCGTAGTACATGATCCAGACCGGGTCGCCGTCGAACTGGCCCATCTCGACGATGCCGGGGCGCAGCGTGTCGCGGACCTTCTTGCTCGGGTCGTCGACGGAGGCCGCGTCCAGCAGGGGCGTGAGGTCCGCGAGCTGCTTCTTGCCCACGAGGACGCCCATGTCCATCTGCTCGGCACCTGAGTTGTCGATCAGGTCCGGCGGGGTTCCCTGGTTGAAGCGCGGCTGCAGGACCGACTGGATCTTCTGGGTCGAGGAGAACTTGACCTTCGCCTTCGGGAAGTTCTTCTCGTAGACCGCCTTGGCGTCCTCGGCGTATTTCGTGCCGAAACCGCCGTCGAAGATGACGATCTCCAACGGTGCGGTCTCATTGACGGCGAGCGGGTTCTCCTTGGTCTTCTTGCCCTTGTCGACCTTTTCGTCGCTGCCACTGTCACTGCTGGCACACGCCGACAGAAAACTCATCGTGGGTACGGAAATCAGGCCGAGCGCAGCGGACCGCTTGATCAGATCGCGGCGGCCGATACCCTCACGGTTGTTGGCGGAAGTGGATCCCATGCTCAAGTCCTCGCCTTCATCAGGACTCAGGCGGTGAACCGGACCCTCCCCGGCACCGCGGGTTGTTGAAGCTGGGGTCGTGCGCTTGTCAAGCACCGGGATCAGCGGGAATGCACGACGCCCGGCATGCGCCGCGCCCCCTCTTCCCCGTGGCCATTCATCTGTCCGCGGCCCGTCGAACGACTGGGCGGACGCCGACAGGTATAGTCCACTTCCCGCCAGCTGAGCAAGATCGAATGCACGGTTGGCCGACACTCTTTCCCGAAGTGAGACCTCGCGGAAATATCAGCTGCCCGCAGGTCCGCCGCCACAGTGAGCGATCAGGGGACGATCAGCGCCCGAACAGGAAGCCGACAGGCGAGCCCTCCGGCAGACCATTGGGTCAGGCGCGACCAATACCCCCATACGCCACGTCCAACACCCTTGACATCCCTGACCACTTGACTCCCTACTGGACCTGCGCAGCAAATATGACAACGTTGTCCAGGCGCACGTGACAGGGAGGGTGCTGGCGCATGCACCACAGATCTCGGCAAGGATCTCCGCACAGATCTCGGATCAGGGCACGGCACGGATGGGGTTCCACGGCGGTCCTCGGAGCGACCGCCCTCGCGCTGGTGGTGGCCTCGCAGGGCGCCGCGATCGCCCGTCCGGCCGAAGCCGCCGCCGCGGACCGCGAGTTCGGTTCCTCCTTCGAGGCGGGTGAACCAGCACCCGACTGGCTGAATACGGTCGACACCGCGGCCGATGGTTCGAAGCGTTCGTCGGGTGTCGACGGCGGCTTCAGCACGGGCATTCCCGGCAATGTGACCGAGCACGTCACGGACGTCAGTGCGAGCGGCGAGAACTCGGGCTCGGGCGAGGTGAAGGAGAACCTCGTCGACGTCGAGCCCGGCACCAAATGGCTGACCTTCGCGCCCACCGGCTGGGTGGAGTTCGAGCTGGACGCCCCGGTGAAGCTGGTGACGTACGCGCTCACGTCGGCCAACGACCACGACGAGCGCGACCCGGTCGACTGGACCTTCCAGGGGTCCACGGACGGCAAGGACTGGAAGACCCTCGACACCCGCTCCGGCGAGTCCTTCGGCGAGCGCTTCCAGACGAAGTCGTACGACCTCGCGGAGCCCGCGGAGTACCAGCACTTCCGGCTCGACATCACCAAGAACAACGGCGCTTCGGACGCCACTCAACTCGCCGACGTGCAGTTCTCGACGGGCGGCGGCGCGGAGCCGACGCCCAAGGACATGCTGTCGCTGGTGGACCGCGGCCCGAGCGGCTCCCCGACCGCGAAGTCCGGCGCGGGCTTCACGGGCAAGAAGGCCCTCCGGTACGCGGGCACCCACAAGGCGGACGGCCGCGCCTACTCGTACAACAAGGTCTTCGACGTGAACGTGGCCGTGGGCCGCGACACCGAGCTGGCCTACCGGGTCTTCCCGTCGATGGCGGACGGCGACCGGGACTACGACGCCACGAACGTGTCGGTGGACCTGGCCTTCACGGACGGCACCTATCTGAGTGACCTGCGCGCCCAGGACCAGCACGGCTTCCCGCTGACTCCGCAGGGCCAGGGCGCCTCGAAGGTGCTGTACGTCAACCAGTGGAACAACGTCGTGTCGCGGATCGGCTCGGTCGCGGCCGGCCGGACGGTCGACCGGATCCTGGTCGCGTACGACTCCCCGAAGGGGCCCGCGAAGTTCCGCGGCTGGCTGGACGACGTGAAGCTGAGCGTGCAGAAGCCCGAGAAGCCGAAGGCGCACCTCTCGGACTACGCGTCCACCACGCGCGGCACCAACTCCAGCGGCGGCTTCTCCCGCGGCAACAACTTCCCGGCGACGGCCGTGCCGCACGGCTTCAACTTCTGGACGCCGGTGACGAACGCGGGTTCGCTCAGCTGGCTCTACGACTACGCGCGCGCGAACAACGCGGACAATCTGCCGACCATACAGGCGTTCAGCGCGAGCCATGAGCCGAGCCCGTGGATGGGTGACCGGCAGACCTTCCAGGTGATGCCGTCGGCCGCGTCCGGCACCCCGGAGACGGGCCGCACCGCCCGCGCGCTGCCCTTCAAGCACGAGAACGAGACGGCACGCCCGTACTACTACGGGGTGCGGTTCGAGAACGGGCTGAAGACGGAGATGGCGCCGACGGACCACGCGGCAGCCATGCGCTTCACCTACCCCGGCGACGACGCGAGCGTCGTCTTCGACAACGTCACCGACCAGGCGGGCCTCACCCTCGACAAGGAGAACGGGACCTTCACGGGCTACTCGGACGTGAAGTCCGGCCTGTCGACGGGCGCCACCCGCCTCTTCGTGTACGGAGTCTTCGACGCCGAGGTCGCCGAGGGCAGCTCGGCCGGTGTGAAGGGCTATCTGAAGTTCAAGGCGGGCGAGGACCGCACGGTCACGCTCCGCCTGGCCACGTCCCTGATCAGCATCGACCAGGCCAAGGACAACCTCCGTCAGGAAATCCCGGACGGCACGTCCTTCGACGCGGTCAAGTCGAGCGCCCAGAAGCAGTGGGACAAGATCCTCGGCAAGGTCGAGGTCGAGGGCGCGACACCGGACCAGCTGACGACCCTGTACTCCAGCCTCTACCGGCTGTACCTGTACCCCAACTCCGGCTTCGAGAAGGTCGGTGGGAAGTACCAGTACGCCTCGCCGTTCTCGCCGATGCCAGGACCGGACACCCCGACGCACACCGGCGCGAAGATCGTCGACGGCAAGGTGTACGTCAACAACGGTTTCTGGGACACCTATCGGACGACCTGGCCGGCCTACTCGCTCCTGACGCCCGGTCAGGCGGGTGAGATGGTCGACGGGTTCGTGCAGCAGTACAAGGACGGCGGCTGGACCTCGCGCTGGTCCTCGCCCGGCTACGCGGACCTGATGACCGGCACCTCCTCCGACGTGGCGTTCGCGGACGCGTACGTGAAGGGGGTCGACTTCGACGCGAAGTCGGCGTACGACGCGGCGGTCAAGAACGCCACCGTCGTGCCGCCTTCCTCGGGCGTGGGCCGCAAGGGCATGGCGACCTCGCCGTTCCTCGGCTACACGAGCACCGACACGCACGAGGGCCTGTCGTGGGCACTTGAGGGCTACCTCAACGACTACGGCATCTCGAAGATGGGCCAGGCCCTCTACAGGAAGACGGGCGAGAAGCGCTACAAGGAGGAGGCCGAGTACTTCCTCAACCGCGCCCAGGACTACGTCAACCTCTTCGACGACAAGGCCGGCTTCTTCCAGGGCCGTGACGCCAAGGGTGACTGGCGGGTCGAGTCGTCCAAGTTCGACCCGAGGGTGTGGGGTTACGACTACACCGAGACGAACGGCTGGGGCTACGCCTTCACCGCGCCCCAGGACTCCCGCGGCCTCGCCAACCTGTACGGCGGACGCTCCGGGCTCGCGGAGAAGCTCGACACGTACTTCGCGACGCCAGAGACCGCCTCGCCCGAGTTCGTCGGGTCGTACGGGGGCGTCATCCACGAGATGACCGAGGCGCGTGACGTACGGATGGGCATGTACGGGCACTCCAACCAGGTCGCCCACCATGTCAACTACATGTACAACGCGGCGAGTCAGCCCTGGAAGACGCAGAAGAACGTCCGCGAGGTGCTGTCCCGGCTCTACACCGGCAGCGAGATCGGGCAGGGCTACCACGGCGACGAGGACAACGGCGAGCAGTCGGCCTGGTTCCTCTTCTCCTCGCTCGGCTTCTACCCGCTGGTGATGGGCAGCGGCGAATACGCCGTCGGCTCACCGCTGTTCACCAAGGCGACCGTGCACCTGGAGAACGGCAAGAAGCTGGTCGTGAAGGCGCCGAAGAACAGCGCGAAGAACGTCTACGTGCAGGGCCTGAAGGTCAACAGCAAGGCCTGGACGAAGACTTCGCTCCCCCACTCGATCATCTCCCGTGGTGGCGTGCTGGAGTTCGACATGGGGTCCAAGCCGTCCTCGTGGGGCACCGGGAAGAACGCGGCGCCCGTCTCGATCACCGAGGACGACAAGGTGCCGTCGCCCCGCGGCGATGTCATCAAGGGCGAGGGCGAGTTGTTCGACAACACCTCGGCGACGAACGCGACTGTCGAGTCGGTGGACCTGCCGACCGCCGACCGGGCCAAGGCCGTTCAGTACACGCTGACTTCGGCCGAACGCTCCAAGGCCCCCCAGGGCTGGGTCCTCCAGGGCTCGTCCGACGGGACCACGTGGAAGGACCTCGACAAGCGGTCCGGCCAGTCCTTCACCTGGGACCGGCAGACACGGGCGTTCTCGGTCTCGGCGCCCGGGTCGTACACCAAGTACCGGCTGGTCCTCGACGGTGAGGCGACGCTGGCGGAGGTGGAACTGCTGAGCTGACGCTCGGCACGGCTCGACAGCACGCGCACGGCGTACACGGCACCGGTTACGGCAGGACGGTAACCGGTGCCGTGTCGTTGGCGGGGTCGGGGTCCCGGCGGTCGGAGTCGGAGGCGTCCGTCACCCGCACGCTGCCCTCGCCCGGTCCGCCGAGGCGGAGCCTGAAGTCGAAGGTGCGCGTCTTGCCCGCTTGGAGCCCGCTTCCCACGGAGCAGGAGTACGTGCCCTTGTCGAGGTCGCAGTAGGGCTCGTACACGTCCTCGTCGATGGCCTCCATGGGCTGCTTCACCACGGTGGCGCTCTCCGGCGGGGTGAACAGCAGTGTCGTGCTCCCGGGGTTGGCGGGCCCGTTGTTGCGGACCTTCAGGCGCACGGTGTGCTCGCTGCCGCGCTCACCGCTCACCTCGACGGCGAAGACCTCGAAGTCGGCGTACGTGTCCACCTGCACGTCACTCCACACCTCGCCGCCGGCGAACGTCCCCTTCAGGTCTGAGCTCTTCGCGGTCGCAGGCGTCAGCCGGGGGCCGTCGCCGCGGTCGCCACCCTCGGGCACCACGCTGTACTTGGCGGGGCCCATGTCCAGCGCCCACGCCTGCTGGCGGAACGAGGAGTACATCTCCGTTTTGGCGACGTCCAGTGCCAGGGCCGGGCGCAGGACGACCGCCTGCCCGGGCGGTATGCGCACGCCGGGGAACTCGCACATCGCGAGGGAGCCCTTCTGCGGCTCCGGGTAACGGCAGTTGCCGTACTGCTGCTTGAAGCGCAGGCCCGTGCCGACGGAGAGTTGCAGGCCGACGCCGCGCACGGGCACCTCCCCGGTGTTGCGGACCACGACGGGCGTGCTGAGGACGGTGCCGGGCCCGACGTCCTTGAACACCTTCGTCGTCCGCACCTTCACCACGGGCTCGCCGACGACGACCCGGGTGCGGGCGCTGAGCTTCTTCCCCTTCTCGGTGGTGAAGCTGAAGCGGACCGTTCCGCTGTCGCCGGGCTTGCTGCCCGGGGCGGCGTACGGATAGACGCGGTCGATGTCGGACCAGCTGTTGTAGGCGCCGCTCACCTTGCAGACGACCCGGGTGTCGGTCCCGGCGCACCTGGGGTTCTTCTTGCGGATGTCCGAGATCTTGAGCCGTACGGCCCCCTCGGACCCGGTGACGTCCACGGTGAGCCGGTGGTCCTGCGTTCCGACGCGGCTCCTGGCCTTCACGTCCTCGGCCTGGACGTGGAAGGGCACCTTGTTCGTCGGACCGGACTTGTCCCCGGGCGGCCGGAGATAGAACTGTTCCGGCACCGCGATCCACGACTTCTTGGCGGCGCCGACGCCCGAGCCGCACCCGGCGAGTCCGCCCAGCGACATCACCAGGGCCAGACAGACGACCGCGGGCCGCAGCACTGTCTCTCGCGTGCGCATGGCTCGTCCCCCGGGGCGATCGTCGGAATCGCACACGCTACCGCCTCCGCCGGTTGGAGCACCGACGGAGGCGGACTGGCTGCCCGGACCGGGAGTTCAGCTCACTGCGACGGTGAACACGTGCAGGTCGGCGTTGTCCGGCAGCTTCACGCTCTTGATCGTTCTGCCCGCCGGCGCCTCGAACGGCTTCGTGGCGAAGACGTATGTGGCGACCGGGTCCTTGTCGGCGCCCGCGACGTTCCGGTACGCGGTCCGGGCGACGACCTCGTTGCCGTACTGGACGGTGCCGCCTCCGCCGCCGACGGTCCAGTCGGTGAAGGAGAGGTCGATGGAATCGGTGGTGCCGTCGTCGTACGTGACGGTCGCCCGCGTCTGCTGGTTGCCGTTGACCGCGCTGCCGAGGAAGCTCAACTTGGCTGCCGGTGTGGGGAGTTCGATGGTCTGGCCGGTCGCCGAGGCGTTGTCCGGGCGGCCCGCCGGGGAGTTCGGCCAGGTGTAGTCGAGACCGTTCACCGAACCCTGCCCACCCGGGGTGAGACCGGCGGCGGCGAGGGCCTGACGGGAGTAGCTCCAGCCGCCACCGTCGTAGTCGCCCTCGGCGTGGTCGCCGGTGTCGTCCGTGGCCCCGGTGTTGTTGTACGCGGCGAGCAGCGAGCCGGGCGCCGCGACGGTGAGGGCGACGGGCTGGTCGTACGAGGTGTCGCTGTCGCCTGACGTCACGCTGACCCTGACGTCGTAGAAGCCCTGCTCGGCGTCCTCGTCCGCGGCCAGCGTGATCTCCTGGGCCCCGTCCGTGACCGTGCCCTCGGCGGGAGTCGCCCGAACACCCTCGGGGGTCTCGACGCGGAAGCGCACCTCGGGACCGGTGCCGCCGCTCAGTGCGAGCGCGCGGATGTCGAGCTTCGTGCTGCCGCCGGGGGCGACCGTCGCCGTGGTCGGGCCGACACCGATCTGGTAGGGCTGCTCCCCGTCGCGGAAGGACGGCGGGGCGTCCTCGGCGCCGCTCCCCCAGGCGCGGTTCGGGGTGCCGGCGAGGGTGTAGTCGAGCGTGCCGCCGTCACGCACGAAGGAGGCGGGCAGCCAAGCCCGGTCGCTGGTACGGCTGTTGACCTTCAGCGACTGGACGTACGGCGAGTCCGCCGCCGCGCCCGCCGCCTTGATGTCGATGTCGTTGCCGTTCGGGCGGGAGATGTGGGCCCTCGGGAACACCGGTGAGCCCAGGACGAGTTCGGCCCGCGACGGCACCTGCGGATACATACCGAGCGCGGAGAAGACGTACCAGGACGACATCGCGCCGAGGTCGTCGTTGCCGGGGATCCCGGCGGGCTCGATGGACCACAGCTTGCCCATCGCGGCCCGGACGGTCTCCTGGGTCTTGTGGGGCGCGCCCGCATAGGCGTACAGGTAGGGCACGTTGATGGACGGCTCGTTGTCCAGTTCGGACTTGTCGCCGCCGCTGCCGGTGAAGGCCCAACTGCCGTCGGCGTTGTGGAAGAAGGAGTCCAGGCGCTCAACCGCCTTGTCCTGACCACCCATTGCGGCGAAGAGGCCCGCCGGGTTGTGCTGGACCATCCAGGTGTACTGGGCGGCCGTGCCCTCGACGAACCCGTTGCCGGTGGCCGGGGTGAAGCCGGTGACCCAGCTGCCGTCCGCCTTGCGGTTGGCGATGTAGCCGCCGGTGGGGTCGGCCGCGATGTTGAAGTTGTTCTGCCACCACTGGGCGCGCCGGGTGAAGGTCTCGGCGGTCTTCTTCTCCCCCGCCGCGGTGGCGAGTTGGGCGAGGGCGAAGTCGGCGCCCGACATCTCCAGGGTCTCGGCGGCGCCGCCCCAGGCGTTGGACACGGACGGCATGTAGTGCTTCGCCAAGTACTTGTCGAGGGACGGGCGTTGGCCGACGGACATGATGGGCTTCCCGGCCGGGCTCAGGTCGAGATCGGTCGGTACGGTGGCCGCCTTCACGAGCGAGTCGAGCGCGCCGCGCAGGTCGAAGTCCCGGCCACCGAAGGCCCTGATGCCCGCCAGGGTCGCCGGTGCCGGGTCGCCGTTCATGACGTGGGTGCCACTCGCACCGTGCAGCCAGCGGTCCCAGACGCCGCCGTTCTGGCGGGCCAGTTCGAGCAGCGACTGCGCGATGTCGGAGCCGGTGCGCGGGTCGAGCAGGGTGAGCAGCTGGACCTGGGAGCGGTAGACGTCCCAGCCGGAGTAGGTGCCGTACTGGGCCCGGTGGCCCCCGCCCACCCGGTGCACCTTGCCGTCGGCGCCTCTGTATCTGCGGTCGGCGTCGCTGATGACGTTCGGGTGCAGGAGGGCGTGGTAGAGCGCGGTGTAGAAGGTGGTGCGCTCGTCGTCGGTGCCGCCGCCGACCTTGACGGCGGAGAGGCGGTCGCGCCAGGCCTTGCGGGCGGCGTCCTGGACGCCGTCGAAGGAGCGGCGGGGCGGGTTCTCGGCGGCGAGGTTGGCCTCGGCGCCGGCCCGGCTGACGTACGAGATACCGACCTTGACGTTCACCGGGCCGGTGCCGGGCTCGAACTCCACGTATCCGCCCGCGCCCTTGCCCGCGACCGGCCGGCCGTTCGTGCCGAATCCGCCGGTACCGCCGCTCGCTTCGGTGGCGCCGGGGCTCAGCTTGTCGTCCTGCCAGGTACCGGTGGCCTTGAAGGCGCGGTCGAAGCGGGCGGTGAAGTGGAGCGTGTAGTAGTCGCGTTGGCCCTCGGGGTCGAGGTAGCCGCAGAAGTTGCCGGACGTCACCGAACCGGAGACCGTACGGGTCTCGGGGTCGATGCGGACGTCCGAAGTCGTCGAGCCCACCTCGGAGTTGGCGGTACGGATCAGCAGCGAGGCCGGCTTGTCGGCGGGGTAGGTGAAGCGGCCCGAGCCCGTGCGGGCGGTCGCCGTGAGGTCCGCGGTGACACCGGAGGAGAGGCCGACCTTGTAGTGGCCGGGTTCGGCGGTCTCGTCGGCGTGCTCGAAGTCCGCCGCGTACACCTCGTCCTTGGTGTCGCTCGCCGGGGACGAGGCGACCTCGCCCGCGTACGGGAAGAACGGGATGTCACCGCTGCCGCCCGCACAGCCCGTGCCGGACATGTGCGTAAGGCTGAAGCCGCGGATACGGGTCGCGTCGTACTGGTAGCCACCGGGCGCGGCCGTGCGGGTGGCGTCGCCGCGGGTGTTCTCGGGGCTCCAGGAGAGCATGCCGAAGGGAACGACGGCGCCCGGGAAGACATTGCCGCCGTTCCTGGTGCCGATGAGCGGGTCGACGTACTGGGTGGGGTCCTGGACGAGTGCCGGTCCCGGTGCGGGTGCACTCAAGGCGGGGGTGGCTCCGGCGCCGACGGCCATGGCGGCGGCAAGAGCAACGGCGAGAAGCACGGATGACGGACGGAAACGCATGACGCGGCCCCTCCTCCTTCGGACGGGTCGCGCACCACGGGTCGCACAAGCCGCAGGGACAGTAGCGTGCCGCACCTGTACCACGGAAGAGCGCCCGCCCTTCGAGGGGCGCGCGCGGCCGACACTCGGACGGCTCAAGGCCCAACAGGTTTGACAGCGTTGTCCGTTGGAGGAGTAGAGTCTCGGCCAGACCATTCGACAACGTTGTCGCGTCCACTGGTCCACACAAGCCACGTTCCATCCGGGCAGACCTTCCCCCGAACCTGCCCGGCTCGCGGACCCGGTGGATTACGGCCACCGGGTCCGCCCTGAGCAGATGGTGACCGGGCAGGTGGAGTCACAGGTTCGCCGGCCCGGTCCTGCTCAGCCCGGCCGACAGGCGAGGGCGGTCGCCGCATCACCCCCCGACCCCTGGACGACGTACCCGAACGAGGCGCTCTCGCCCGGATCGAGCGACCCGTTCCAGTCGGCGTTGTGGACCATCACGTTCTGGCCGCTGTACGTGGCGTTGCCGCTCCAGAGGCTGGCGACGGACTGGCCGCCCGGCAGTGTCCAGTCGACCATCCAGCCGAGCATCGGCACCTCACCGGTGTTGGTGACGGTGACCTCGGACTGGTAGCCGCCGGACCAACTGCCCGTCGTACGGCGGGTGGCGGAGCAGGCGCCGGGCGGGGGCTCGGTCGGGTTGCCCGGGTCGTGGATGCCCGTCACCTCTCCGTTGCCGCCGTCGAAGACGACGTCGGAGCAGGAGTAGAAGGTCTCCGCGCTGTCCGAGCGCTGCCAGACCATGTAGATGAGATGGCGGCCCGACTTGCCCGAGGGGAGCCGGCCGGACCAGGAGTAGTTCGCCTCGACCGTGCCCGGGGAGCCGTTGAGCTGCGGGTGGTCGACGCTCAGGAACGGCTGTTCCTCCATGTCGTTCCAGGTGAGCGACCTGGTCGGGTCGAAGCCGTCCTTGGAGATGTAGACGTAGAACCAACCCGGGTGCGCGGCCCAGGCGTTGTAGGAGAAATCGACGGTCGCGCCCGAGGTGAGATGGGTCAACGGCCAGTCGGCGCTGGGCGAGTTGAATCCCGTGAAGTTGGTGTTGCCACCGCTGCACAGCTCTCCGTCCGGCACGAAGCCGCGGGTGCGGCCCGCTCCGTCGGAGCGGAGCACCGAGAACCAGTTGTAGAACGGGGTCGTGCCGCTGACTTGCTGTGCCTTCTTGCAGGCCGGGTTGATCGGCTTGATCTCACCGGTGGAGGTGAGCCCGTCCTGCCAGCACAGGAAGGTGCGGCTGCCGGGCTTCATGGGGGTGCCGTGGGCCTTCGCCTCGCCGCCGGCCGAGACGACCAGACCGAGCGCCGGGATGGTGACGACCAGGGCCAGCAGGATGAGAAGGAAGGCTCTGCCGCGGACGGGGAGCGGTAATCGGCGTGGGCGTCGTGGGGTGGGCACGGGCGATGGGGTTGTCAGGATCATGACAGATCTGACCGTCCCTTCGTTCAGGGGGCGTGGGGTGTCCGTTGGTGTCCGTGTGCGGTTGGTGTCCGCGTGCGGTGGACGTCCATGTGCCGTGGACCTCCGTGCGTCCGTGTGCGGATGCGCGAGATGGGAGCGAACCCTGGGCGGGTTCCGGTCCACCGGATGTGGGAGCGCTCCCATCCCACGTGGTTCTGAAGCTAGCGCGGACCTGTACACCTGTAAACGGCTGGCGCAAGGGGGTTGCACCTGGGTGGGTGCGACCTTCGCGACGGTTGGGAAACCGGTCGCCGTCAGCTGATGGACGAGGAGGCGATGTCCGGGGCCCGGGTCGGGGCCGAGGCGGGGTGCAGTGATGTGGGTGGCGGTGATGTGGGCGTCGGCGTCGAGGGAGCCGAGACCGTGTCCACGGGGAGCAGCCGGGGCATCCCGATGGCGGGCAACTCGATGGTGAACTCCGTGCGCCCCGGCTCGCTCTCCACGCCGATCCGGCCTCCGTGCGCGTGCGTGATCGCCGCCGCGATGGCGAGACCCAGACCGGAGCCGCCGGACCTGGCGTCCGGGCGGGAGCGCGACGCGTCGGCGCGGGTGAAGCGTTCGAAGACCCTGGGGAGCAGGGTCGGTGGGATGCCGGGGCCGTTGTCGCGTACGCGGATGACGCGGCGCTCGTCCGTGACCTCGACCGAGGTGACGACGGTCGTGCCCACAGGTGTGTGCATACGCGCGTTGGCCAACAGGTTGGCCACCACCTGGTGCAGTCGGGCCTCGTCGCCGGTGACGAGCGCCGGGGTGTCGAGGAGCAGCCCGAGTTGCCAGTCGTGGTCGTCCCCGGTGGCCCGCGCGTCCCACACCGCGTCGGCGACCAGGGCCGCGAGGTCCGCCTCGGCGGGGTGCGGCAGCCGTCCCTCGTCGAGTCGGGCGAGCAGCATCAGGTCCTCCACGAGGCCGGTCATGCGCGCCGACTCGGCGGAGACCCTCCGCCAGGCCAGGGTGGGCTCGATCATGCCCGCGCCGCGGTTCATCAGTTCCGCGTATCCGGCGATGGCCGCGAGCGGCGTACGGAGTTCGTGGCTGGCGTCGGCGAGCAGGCGGCGTGTGCGTTCCTCGCTGCGGCGGATCTCCTCCTCGCCGCGCTGCCGCTCCGCGAGCGAGGACTCCACGTGGTCGATCATGCGGTTGAGCGCGGCGCCGACCTGACCCGCCTCGCTGCCGGGGTCGGTGTCCTGTTCGGATACCCGGGTGAGGCCGGATGCGGGGGTCCGGCCGGATACGGGGGTGGGGCCGGTTGCCTCGCCCCGGTCCAGGGCAGAGCGGGAGACCTCGACGGCGGCTGCGGCGACCCGGCCCAGCGGCCTCAGCTGACGCCGGATGACGACGGCACAGACGCACCCCGCGGCGGCGAGACCGACGCCGCCGACCACGGCCTCGACCACGACCAGGTCCCGGATCATGTCCCGTACGCCGTCCATCGGCAGGCCGGTGAGGACGGCCTGCCCGCTGTCGGCGAGGGCGGTGACCCGGTAGGTGCCGAGGCCGGGCACAGTCCGGGTGTGCAGGGAGCCGTCGGCCTCGATGCCGTCGAGGGCGGCGCGTTGGGCGGCGCTGAGATTTCGCGGGTCGCCGTCCTGGGGGACGACCCGGGCGGCCGATACGTATCCGTCGACGTCGAGCGTGCCCCCGATCGTGCCGACGGCCTGACCCCGCTGGTCGAGGAACGCCAGGTCCGTGTCGGCGTCCGGCCCGGCCTCGGTGGTGCCGTGGGTCCCGCCCTGAACGCGCTCGGCGGTGTTGGTGACGCGTTGGTCCAAGTCACCGAGCAGATAGGCGCGTTGGACGAGGAAGACGGTTAGCGCCGTCACCGCACACACGGCGACGAGGGTGACTCCGACGAACAGCGGGAGGCGGGACCGCAGGGAGCGCCCGCGCGGGGGACGGTCCCGCTGCGACCGCCCGTGCGGCCGGAGCCGCAGCCGGAGCTGGGGCCGCTGCCGCTGCCGCGAACTCATCTCCCGGCCTCCGTCGGTCTGCCGGCATTCGCGGCACCTCGCCCGGAGCGGGTCGTCGGCGCCGGCGCCGACGCCGAAGTGAGTCCGTCCGGGCGGGGTTCCTGCCGGGCCGTGCGGTGCTCCGGCCCGGGTGTGTCGTGTCGCGTTCCGTCGAGGACGTCGGCATGCGGGACGCCGCCGCGGGCGATGCGGCTGTGCGCGATGCCGTTGCGCGCAATGCCGTTGCGCGCGATGCCGATGTGCGCTCTGCCGCCGTGCGCGCTGCCGTTGTTCGCGACGCGCGGCAGGGGCGCACCGTCCGCCACCCGGCACGACCGCCCATCGGCCTCGGTGACGGACCCCGTGCCGGCCGCGGAGCGCGGTCCCGTGTGGCCGGTTTCGTCGTCGACGTTCAGCACGCGGACGTGCTCCCCTCGGATGCCAGACATGTCTTGATCCTGTCCCGGTTGGCTGGCAGAAGCCTGTGTTCCGCCTGAGCCGCAGCCGTGCGACCCGGTGGGCCGGGGCAGACGGCGACCCGCCCCCGGGTGTAGTGCGCCCGCCAACTCCGTTGGCCGAAAGGGGCATTGGCATTCCTCGGCCACGGGAACCCCTTGAGCCCCCTGCCACGCGGCACCCACTCTGATCACTGGCTTCCGCCCACCAGGCCGGAAGCGTTTGTCAGCGTTCAGGGGAGGACGCCCACCCATGCGAAGACTCCACGCCCTCTGGGCCGTGGCCGGAGCGGCCGGACTGCTCGCGGGGGCAGTCACGCCCGCGACGGCCGGTCCCGGCGGCCCGGCCACCAAGTCCGACCCGACCACGAGGCCCGGCGCGGAAACCCGCGCCGGGACCACGCAGACCGTCACCCTCCTCACCGGCGACACGGTGTCGCTCACCGCAGGACCGGACGGCAAGTACGCCGTCGACGTCCGGCGCGGCAAGGGCCGTGAGGCCGCCACCTTCCTGTCCACCGAACGCGACGGCGAGATCAGCGTGCTGCCGGCGGACGCGCTCCCGCTGGTACAGGCGGGCCGCCTCGACCCGGCCCTGTTCAACATCACCCAGCTGGTGAAGCAGGGGTACACCGACTCCACGACCGGCACCACCCCGCTCATCGCCACCTACACCAAGGGCAGCGCGACGCCCGACGGAGCGCGCCGGACGCTCGCGCTGCCCGGGATCGACGGCGCCGCGCTGAGCGCGAGGAAGTCCACCGCCTTCTGGGCGGACATCGCCCCCGCGCTCGGCACCGGACCCACCACGAAGGCCGCGCGGCAACTCGGCGACGGCATCAAGAAGATCTGGCTCGACGCCAAGGTGAAGGTGTCCCTCGACACGAGCGTCCCGCAGATCGGCGCGCCCGAGGTGTGGCAGTCGGGCTACGACGGCAAGGGCGTCAAGGTCGCCGTCCTGGACACGGGCGTGGACACCGGCCACCCGGATCTGGCGGGGAAGCTCGCGGAGACGAAGAGCTTCGTACCGACCGAGGCCGTGCAGGACGGTCACGGCCACGGCACCCATGTGGCGTCCACGATCGCCGGCTCGGGCGCGGCTTCGGACGGCAGGCTCAAGGGCGTGGCACCCGGTGCGGAGCTGCTGGTCGGCAAGGTGCTGGCGAACGACGGCCGCGGTCAGACCTCCTGGATCCTCGACGGCATGGACTGGGCCGCGCGCTCCGGTGCGAAGATCGTCTCGATGTCGCTGGGCGGTGACGCGTCCGGCCCCTCCGACGTGCTGAGTGAGACCGTGGACGAGCTGTCCGCGTCCACCGGTGCTCTCTTCGTGATCGCGGCCGGTAACTCCGGCCCGTCCGAGCAGACCCTCGGCACCCCGGGTATCGCGGACTCCGCGCTGACCGTGGGCGCGGTTGACAAGTCCGACAAGCTGGCCTCGTTCTCCAGCCGCGGGCCACGGCTCGGCGACTCCGCCATCAAGCCGGAGATCACCGCGCCGGGCGTGGGAATCGCGGCGGCCCGTGCCTCGGGAACCAACATGCCCGGCAGCACGCCTGTCGGCGACAGTTACACGAGGGTGAGCGGCACGTCGATGGCGACCCCGCATGTCTCGGGCACCGCGGCGCTGGTCGCGCAGGCGCACCCCGACTGGACGGGGCAGCAGATCAAGCAGGCCCTCGCCACCACGGCCAAGACCAGCCCCGACGCCTCTGTGTTCGAGCAGGGCGACGGCCGCGTCGACGCCGTACGGGCCGTCGGTCAGGGCGTCTTCGCCACCCCGGCGCTCAGCTTCGGCCAGTACGAGGCCGACGGAGCCGAGGCCACGAGCAAGGACATCACTTTCACCAACACCACCGACAAGGCGGTGGAGTTGAAGCTGGCGTCGTCGCTCGCCGAGGCCGCGCTGGGCACGGACGTCGTGACCGTCCCTGCGAAGGGCACCGCCACCGTCGCGGTCACGGTCGACCCGGCCGAGGAGGCCGAGGGCCGGTACACGGGCCATGTCACCGCGAGCGCCGACGGCATCCGGGTCACCACGGCCGTCGGCTTCGAGAAGCTGCCGAAGACCTACGACCTGAAGGTCTCGCTGGTGAACCGGAGCGGCAAGCCGTCCACCTCGGCGTCGATCTTCGTGCTGCAGGAGCTGAACGGCGCATACCCGGACACGCACGGGTTCCTCGGCAGCGGCTACACGTTCAAGGTGCCGGCCGGTACGTACTCCATGGCGACCTGGATCCCGGAGCGGGACGCGGCCGGGCTGGAGGTCGCCACCTCCGTCGTCGGTGATCCGGAGATCAAGGTCGACAAGGACACCGAGGTCGTCTTCGACGCCCGCAAGGCCGTCGAGATCAAGCCGAGGACGAAGGAGAACTCCGAGTTCCAGGGCTTCAGCACCAACTGGCACCGGGAAGGGCCCGGGACCGCCTTCGGGGCGACCTACGCCCAGAACTGGTGGACCGACCGCATCTATGTCGCCCCGACCGAGAAGGTCACCGAGGGCATGTTCGAGTTCACCCCCAAGTTCCGGCTGTACGAGAAGGAGCTGACCGCGAGCGTCAGCAGCCCGGAGAAGTACGCGCTGCCTCTGGACTACTCGCAGGTGAGCGACACCCTTCCGGTGAAGTTCAGCGGAAAGCGCACGGTGCGGGCGGTGGACGCCGGAAGTGGCACCGCGGCCGACTTCCAGGGGCTCGACGTCAAGGGCAAGGTAGCGGTGGTCCGGGTGGCCGCTGGGAAGACGGCGGACGAGGCGCTGGCCAACGCGACCAGGGCCGGGGCCGGTTACGTCATCGCGTACCAGGAGAAGCCGGGGTACTGGATCTCGTGGGTGGACAGCACGACGATCCCGCTGATGGTCGCCACCGGCGAGGACGGCGCGAAGCTCGGCGCGCTGCTGAAGAGCGGGAAGAAGGTCACACTGAAGCTGGACGGCACCGCGGTCAGCCCGTACGTCTACAACGTGATGTTCCCGCAGACCGGCGCCGTCTCGAAGAACCAGACGTACTCGCTGAACAGCTCCAACACCGTGCGGCAGAAGGTCCGTTACCACGGGAGCCGGGCCGGTGACGTCGGCAAGGACGCCGTCTACCGGTACCGCCCGTGGCAGGGCGCAGCCATCGAGACCAGCCAGTACGTCCCCCTCGGCACGACACGCACCGAGTACTACAACGTGGATGCCGGCACCCGCATCTGGAACACCGTCACCCCGAACTGGCAGACCGGCAGGGGCCAGTGGAACGACCTGCGGACCTTCGACAAGGCGGGCAAGGTGCCCACTGAGGAGTGGCTGCGGCAGGTCGTCCGCCCGGCGACCAGCGAGCGGTACGGTCTCTCCCAGCGCACCGGTGACAAACTCGCCCTCAGGGTTCCGGAGTTGAGCGACGCGACACCGGGTCACTACGCAAGCGTGGACGGCGCCCAGGACACCGCGAAGGGCACGCTGTACGCGGACGGGAAGCCGGTCGGCAACAGCGCGCTCGGCGGCAACGGCACCTTCGACGTCCCGGCGGCGAAGGCCTCGTACCGCTTCGTGCTCGACGCGCAGCGCACGGCCGACTGGGCCACGTACTCCACCAGCACCCACACCGAATGGTCCTTCGCGTCGGCGCACACGAACCAGCAGACCGCGCTGCCGCTGCTCTCCCTCGACTACGACCTCGACGGGCTCGACCTCCTCAACCGGGCGGAGTCCAAGCGGAAGTCGACGCTCGAACTCTCCGTCCGGGACCAGAAGTCGAGCATCACGGCCCGTGAGCTGAAGACCTGGGTGTCGTACGACGACGGCGCGTCCTGGAAGGAGGTCAAGGTCCGGGGCGGCAAGACGGAACTCAAGCACCCGAAGGGCGCCGAGTTCGTGTCCCTGCGCGTACGGGCTGCCGACCGGGAGGGCAACGCGGTCGACCAGACCGTGGTGCGGGCCTTCGGCCTGAAGTAGACGGCGACCCGGACCGGCACGACAGCAGAGTTAACAAAGATCGCCTACCGTGCCGAGCCATGGTGAACACGGCATATGGCACGGCGGGACAGAACACGGCAGGACGCGCCCCTGCCGCGAGCCCTTGGGCCGCGGTGGGGGTGTCCGCCTTCGAGGAGCGGGTGTACCAGGCGATCCTCCATCAGCCCGACGCCGGTGCGGCCGGCTGGGCCCTGCTGACCGGCGCCTCCCCGACCCAGGTGCGCGAGGCCTGCAACCAACTGCTCGGGCTCGGGCTGCTCCAGCCGCCGGACTCCATGGGCGGGTTACGGGCGGTCGATCCACGGGTCGCGGTGCGCGGGCTGATCCGGCGGCGCGAGACGGAGTCCGAACTGCTCGCCGCCACCGTCGAGGAGATGGGCACCGCGTACGAGGCCGGGCTGCTGCGGGAGGAACCGTCCCGGCTGATCGAGGTCGCCTCCGGCGAGGGCGCCATCGCGGCACGTCTGGAGGAGATGTACGCACGCGCCGAGCGTGAGGTGTGCCTCTTCGACACACCGCCGTATCTCGCCCCGCCCGCACCGCAGGCGGCTCTCCAGGCCGATCTGCTGCGCCGCGGGATCGTCTCTCGCGGGGTGTACGCGGCGACGGCCCTGGAGGACCCGAAAATACTGTCCCGTACCTGGAGGATGGTGGAACTCGGCGAGCAGGCCCGGGTGTTGCCGTCCGTGCCCCTCAAGCTGCTGGTGGTCGACGGGTGCCGGGCGATGCTGCCGCTGACCGCCTCGGCGGCGGGCGGTTACTGCGCCGTCGTGGTGTGGCACTCGGCGGTCACCGAGGCCCTGCAGAAGCTCTTCGACCTGGCCTGGCAGCAGGCGACCCCGCTCGGCCAGACGGCAGCCAACGGTGAACTCCCCGAGGGCGAGCGGGTGTTGATCCGGCTGCTGGCGGCCGGCATGAAGGACGAGGCGGTGGCCCGCCATCTGGGCGTGAGCCTCAGAACCCTGCGACGCCGGGTGAGCGAGCTCCAGGAACGGCTGGGCGCGGCGAGCAGATTCCAGCTGGGGGTACGGGCCGCCCAGCGGGACTGGGTGTAGCGACCGCGCACCCGAGCCACCCACCGCACGTGTCGCCCCCCCCGCCCACGCCGGCGGCCCTCCGCACGGCAGAGGGCCGCACCCCCGTCTCCGGGAGTGCGGCCCTCGACTGCCGTACCGGACCGCGTACTCGCGGTGGCCCGGCTACTTGCGGATCAGGCTGCGCAGCACGTACTGCAGGATGCCGCCGTTGCGGTAGTAGTCGGCCTCGCCGGGGGTGTCGATGCGGACGACCGCGTCGAACTCCACACCGGTGTCGGTGGTGACCTTGACCGTACGGGGGGTGGTGCCGTCGTTCAGCTCGGTGATGCCGGCGATGGAGAAGGCCTCCTCGCCGGTCAGGCCGAGGCTCTCGGCGGACTGGCCCTCCGGGTACTGCAGCGGGATGACGCCCATACCGATGAGGTTGGAGCGGTGGATGCGCTCGTAGGACTCCGCCACGACGGCCTTGACGCCGAGGAGCGCGGTGCCCTTGGCCGCCCAGTCGCGGGACGAGCCCGAGCCGTACTCCTTGCCGGCCAGGATGACCAGCGGGGTGCCCTGCTCGATGTAGTTGCGCGAGGCGTCGTAGATGAAGGAGACCGGGCCGCCGTCGACGGTGAAGTCGCGGGTGTAGCCGCCCTCGGTGCCCGGCGCGATCTGGTTGCGCAGGCGGATGTTGGCGAACGTGCCGCGGATCATGACCTCGTGGTTGCCCCGGCGCGAGCCGTAGGAGTTGAAGTCACGCCGCTCGATGCCGTGCTCGGTGAGGTACTTGCCGGCCGGGGTGTCGGCCTTGATGGCACCGGCGGGCGAGATGTGGTCGGTGGTGACCGAGTCGCCCAGCTTCGCCAGCACGCGCGCGCCGGAGATGTCGGAGACCGGGGTGGTCTCCATCGTCATGCCCTCGAAGTACGGGGGCTTGCGCACGTAGGTGGACTGCGGGTCCCACTCGAAGGTGTTGCCGGTCGGGATCGGCAGCGCCTGCCACTGGGCGTCGCCCGCGAAGACGTCCTGGTAGGACTTGTTGAACATGTCCTCGCCGATGGCGTTCGCCACGACGTCGTTGACCTCGGCCTCGGTGGGCCAGATGTCGGTCAGGAAGACCGGCTTGCCCTCCTGGTCGACACCGAGCGCGTCGCGCGTGATGTCCACCTTCATGGATCCCGCGAGGGCGTACGCGACGACCAGCGGCGGGGAGGCCAGGTAGTTCATCTTGACGTCGGGGTTGATCCGGCCCTCGAAGTTACGGTTGCCGGAGAGCACCGAGGTCACGGCCAGGTCGTGGTCGTTGACGGCCTTGGAGACCTCCTCCGGCAGCGGGCCGGAGTTGCCGATGCAGGTGGTGCAGCCGTAGCCGACGAGGTTGAAGCCGACCTTGTCGAGGTAGGGGGTGAGCCCCGCCTTGTCGAAGTAGTCGGTGACGACCTTGGAGCCGGGCGCGAGGGTGGTCTTCACCCAGGGCTTGCGCGTGAGCCCCTTCTCCACGGCCTTCTTCGCGACGAGCGCGGCGGCGACCATGACGTACGGGTTCGAGGTGTTGGTGCAGGAGGTGATGGCCGCGACCGTCACCGCACCGTGGTCGATCTCGTACGTGGAGCCGTCGGCGGCGGTCACGGTGACCGGGTTGGACGGGGCGCCGTTGGGGTGGTTGGCCGGGGCGTCGGAGGCCGGGAAGGACTCCTTGCCGGCCTCGTCGGCGGTGTCGACGTAGTTGCGGACGTCGCTCTTGAACTGCTCGGCGGCGTTGGCGAGGACGATCCGGTCCTGCGGGCGCTTCGGACCGGCGATCGACGGGACGACCGTGGAGAGGTCCAGCTCAAGCTTCTCGGAGAAGTCGGGCTCGGCGGCCGGGTCGAGCCAGAGGCCCTGCTCCTTGGCGTACGCCTCGACGAGGGCGACCTGCTGGGCGTCACGACCGGTCAGACGCAGGTACTTCAGCGTCTCGTCGTCGATCGGGAAGATCGCGGCGGTGGAGCCGAACTCCGGCGACATGTTGCCGATGGTGGCGCGGTTGGCGAGGCTCGTGGCCGCCACACCCTCGCCGTAGAACTCGACGAACTTGCCGACGACACCGTGCTTGCGGAGCATCTCGGTGATCGTGAGCACGAGGTCGGTGGCGGTGGTGCCGGGCGTGAGCTCACCGGTGAGCTTGAAGCCGACGACGCGCGGGATGAGCATCGAGACCGGCTGGCCGAGCATCGCGGCCTCGGCCTCGATACCGCCGACGCCCCAGCCCAGTACACCCAGGCCGTTGACCATGGTGGTGTGCGAGTCCGTACCGACGAGGGTGTCGGGGTACGCCTGGCCGTTGCGGACCATGACGGTCCGGGCCAGGTGCTCGATGTTGACCTGGTGGACGATGCCGGTGCCCGGCGGGACGACCTTGAACTCGTCGAACGCGGTCTGGCCCCAGCGCAGGAACTGGTAGCGCTCGCGGTTGCGGCCGTACTCCAGCTCGACGTTCTGGGCGAACGCCTCGTTGGTGCCGAACTTGTCCGCGATGACGGAGTGGTCGATGACCAGCTCGGCGGGGGCCAGCGGGTTGATCTTCGCCGCGTCGCCGCCCAGCTCCTTCACGGCCTCACGCATGGTCGCGAGGTCCACGACACAGGGCACACCGGTGAAGTCCTGCATGATCACGCGGGCCGGCGTGAACTGGATCTCCTGGCTGGGCTGGGCCTGCGAGTCCCAGCCGCCAAGAGCACGGATGTGGTCGGCGGTGATGTTCGCGCCGTCCTCGGTACGGAGCAGGTTCTCCAGCAGGACCTTGAGGCTGTACGGAAGGCGGGCCGAGCCTTCCACCTTGTCCAGCCGGAAGATCTCGTACGACTCGTCGCCCACGCTGAGCGTGCTACGGGCGTCGAAGCTGTTCGCCGACACGACAGTCTCCTTCATTCATGTGCGCGTACCACCGCATCCTGCCGCCACGCCCTCTTGGCCGATCCGCTAAGGTAAGGCTAAGTTAGGTAACCCTTACCGGTCCGGGCGGCTGCGGCACGCCTCGGCAGATATCTCGATGTCGAGATAACTCTAGTACATGACCGCTGGACGGTCATGCCCGGAGGGTGTGTCCTGTTGCACGCGCGTGCCCGCCGACCTGCTCCGGAAGGCATCTCAAGACGACCGAAACCGCGCCACAGGACCGCCGCGAACACGGGTCCGGCGCGGCCCCGGACGCGGACTCGGACCCGAACCAGGCCCGGGAGCAAGCGCGTTCGGCGTATCGACCGGCATCCGGGGTACCCGGCGACGGACGCCAAGGAGGCACGCATGCCCCTCACATTCCGTAAGAGCTTCCGGATCCTGCCCGGGGTACGACTGAACATCAACCGTCGCTCGTGGTCCATCACCAGCGGCGGCAAGAACGGGCCGCGGCGCACACACAGCAGCACGGGCCGCCGGACCACCTCGATGGACCTGCCGGGCCCCTTCGGCTGGCGGCGCACCACGACCAAGCGCCCCAAGCGCGGCTGAGGGACCGTCACCCACTCGGACCCCCCGAGATGCCGCATCTCATATGTGAGATAGCCTGCCGCCATGGCAGACGACTACCTCGTACGCATCGGCAAGCTCATCCGTGACGCCCGTCAGCACCGGGGCTGGACACAGACGCAGCTGGCCGAGGCGCTCGGCACCAGTCAGAGTGCGGTGAACCGCATCGAACGCGGCAACCAAAACATCAGCCTTGAGATGATCGCCCGAATCGGTGAAGCGCTGGACAGCGAGATCGTCTCGCTCGGCTACGCGGGTCCGATGCATCTACGGGTGGTCGGCGGCCGTCGGCTCTCCGGCTCCATCGACGTGAAGACCAGCAAGAACGCGTGCGTGGCGCTGCTCTGCGCGACCCTCCTCAACCGGGGCCGCACAGTGCTGCGCCGCGTCGCGCGCATCGAGGAGGTGTACCGCCTTCTGGAGGTGCTCGGCTCCATCGGCGTACGCACCCGGTGGATCAACGGTGGCGTCGACCTGGAGATCGTGCCGCCCGCCGAGCTGGACATGGGCGCCATGGACGCGGCGGCGGCCCGTCGCACCCGCTCGATCATCATGTTCCTCGGCCCGCTCCTGCACCGCATGGACAGCTTCACGCTGCCCTACGCGGGCGGCTGCGACCTGGGCACACGGACGATCGAGCCGCACATGATCGCACTGCGCCGCTTCGGCCTGGACATCGCGGCCACCGAGGGCCTCTACCACGCACAGGTGGATCGCAAGGTGACCCCGGGCCGCCCCATCGTGCTGACCGAGCGCGGCGACACGGTGACCGAGAACGCCCTGCTCGCAGCCGCACGCCACGACGGCACGACCGTCATCCGCAACGCCTCCTCCAACTACATGGTCCAGGACCTCTGCTTCTTCCTGGAGGCACTGGGCGTACGCGTCGAGGGCATCGGCACCACCACGCTCACCGTGCACGGCGTACCCACCATCGACGTGGACGTCGACTACTCCCCCTCCGAAGACCCGGTCGAGGCCATGAGCCTGCTGGCCGCGGCGGTCGTCACCGAGTCCGAGCTGACCGTGCGCCGGGTGCCGATCGAGTTCCTGGAGATCGAGCTGGCGGTCCTGGAGGAGATGGGCCTCGACCACGACCGCACGCCGGAGTACTTCGCGGACAACGGCCGTACGCGCCTGGTGGACCTGACCGTCCGGCCCTCCAAGCTGGAGGCGCCGATCGACAAGATCCACCCGATGCCGTTCCCGGGCCTGAACATCGACAACGTGCCGTTCTTCGCGGCCATCGCGGCCTCCGCGCAGGGCAAGACCCTCATCCACGACTGGGTCTACGACAACCGCGCGATCTACCTCACGGACCTGAACCGCCTCGGTGGCCGCCTCCAGCTCCTCGACCCGCACCGGGTGCTCGTCGAGGGCCCGACCCGCTGGCGCGCCGCCGAGATGATGTGCCCGCCCGCCCTGCGCCCCGCCGTCGTCGTCCTGCTGGCGATGATGGCGGCCGAGGGCACCTCCGTCCTGCGGAACGTGTACGTCATCAACCGCGGCTACGAGGACCTGGCCGAGCGGCTCAACTCGGTGGGGGCGCAGATCGAGACCTTCCGGGATATTTAATACGCGAATGCCGTCGCACCCCGCCCGACCCGCGATGAAGCGGGTCACGAGGGGGTGCGACGGCAGCTGTGGGACTTCCCTGGTGCACACCGCCCCAGGGGGTTGCCTCAGCGGCGCGGTGCCGGTGGGCGGCGGGTCGTGGACGGGGGCAGGAGCGGAGTTCCTGATTCGGTGCGTTTGTGGGCGGCCTCCGTGATCGCCGGGTCGTTCGCCGTCGACGTGAAGCCACGGCGATGGGCCTCCGCCGCCGTTTCGTAGAGTTCGTCCGCCGCACGCAGCCGCGCCTCCACCCCGCGGCGGCGCTGCTCGGTACGGTCGCCCGCCGAGTCGACCCAGGCGCGTGCGGCCGCCAACCGGGTGTACGCGGAGGCGAGTTCGTGTCCGCGCTCCTGGCGGCGTTCGAGCGCCGAGCGGAAACTGTCGACGTACGGGTGCTCGCGCAGCAGCCCTGCCAGGAAGCCGATGCCTCCGGAGAGCAGCAGGAGCGAGATGAACATCCAGTAGACCGTCTCCGACTGGAGGTCCAGACGGTCCACCAGGGACGGAACCGCGCCCGTCTCCGCGCCCTCGAACACGCCGGCCGCACCCGTGGCCGCCTCGACCGGCGGCTCGGCCAGGATCGACTTCGCGCGCAGGATGCCCAGGGCGACCGTGCAGGCCGCCCAGAAGCCGAGGAACAGCAGGGCCGCGGGTCCGGCCGGGCGGCTGGCGCCCGTCGCTCCGCGCTCCCGCATCGCGCGGCCGACGAGATGTGGCACCGCGAGCATGAGTATGCCCACGGAGATCGCCAGCGTCGCGTTGAGCGCACGGGAACTGGACGTGCCCACGCCGTGCAGCGGTTCGAACGCCACCCAGTAGATGGGCACCTCGACCGCGAAGACCAGGGCGAGCATGAACAGGACCAGCCTGTCCGGCATCGCGGCCCTGGCCCGCAGCCCCTCCCAGCCCTCGACGGACGCGGCGACCGCGCCCTGCGCGGGCGTGGGTATCGCGGCCTGGTGCGGGTCGGCCGGTACGGGGTTGAGGGACTGGTATCCGTCGTCGGGGTCGGCCGGCGTCGACGACGGGTCGAGGTCGCCCGCCGGGGTGGTGCGGTCCGGGGTGTCCGGCCGCGCTCCGCCGCCCGACCCCGCCCTCGCACCCGCCCGTTCGAAGCGTTCACGGACCGCGTCGCGCAGCCGTTGCCAGCGCATCGACCGGTGGGCCAGCAGATCGAGCTGCTCGCGGGCACGGCGTACGTCGTGCTCCGCCTCGACGAGCCTGGTCTGGGCGAGGGTGACCCCCTCCTCCTCCCACCGGATGCGGTTGCGGGCCTCCGCGTCCTCCCTCGAGGCCCGGGTCTCCCGGTCGGCGGCCTCCTCCTCGGTCAGTTCCCGCACGAGACCGCGGCGGGCGGCCAGTTCGGCCGCGTACGGCGGCAGGATGCCGCTGGACAGGACGACGACGTCGAGCGCCTTGCCGCCACCGTCCCGCCTGCCCTGCTCCTCCGCCTTTTTCAGGAGCTGTCGCTGCGCGCGGTCGCTCAGGACCAGGGGCGTGCGCCGTACGTCGGTCCGGGGCTGCCGGCCGAACGCCGCGAAGACCCGGCGTCGCGAGCCGTCCCCGCGGCGCCGTGCGCGGTCCGCCATGGAACGCCGCGGGGTGGGCTCGTCGGGATGATTACTCGTCGTCGTGATGGACATGTGCCTTCGCCCGTGTCGTGAGGATGTCGGTCCAGAACTGGTCGAAGCCCTCGTAGGTGGAGGGCTTGCGGGTCGGGTTCTTGCCGTAGCCGACCGTGTAGAGGTCCATCCCCTTCAGCGCGGGGAGTTTCCGGCCGGTCAGGAGCTTGTCGACCGCCTTCGTGCGCTCGGCCTTGGTCGTCAGGGGTTCCTTGGAGATCCGGAACTCCGGGTCGGTCTGTTCGAAGTCGCTGACCGCGAGGACGACCATGTCCCCGCCCGTGTCGTCCCGTGTCTCGCGCAGGGTCTGGGCGATACGGCCGAGCGCGCCGAGCACGTCCGAACCGTTCTGCTCCCGGGCGCAGTTGAGCATCTCGATCGACGCGGCGGCCGCGCCGTTGCGGGCACGCTGCCGCAGTACGTCCCGGTCCTCCGTGCTCGTCCGCGGCTCCGGATCGAGGTCGACCGGCGAGTGACGGCACGACGAGTTCCAGGAGGAGGCCGTCACGGGAGCGTAGGCGAGTGAGGAGCAGTGGTGCTCGTCCAGGAACGGCAGGAGCGTCTCCTGGAGCTTCTTCTTGACGTCGACGCCGGTGTCGTCGCTGGTCCCGGAACCGGAGCCGTCCACGACGAGGCCGCAGGACGCCTTCTCGGTGCCCTTGTCGTCGGAACTCCAGGGCGTACCGGAGCAGCCCGCGAGGCCCAGTGTGAGCGCGGCGACCAGCGCCGTACAGGTGCGCACCGGAGCACGGTGCCCGCGCGCCGGGCCGGCGGCCCGAGATCTGCGCACGGGAAGGAGTGCGTTCATGTGACTCGCTTTCACAGCAGTGGTGGAGCGGTGGTGGGGTGAATCGATGACCTGTTGACCCGCGACAGGCAGACAGGCAGGCAGGTGCCCGAGCACGCCTGATGGATCGATGGATCCATGGACCGATGGGCAGTGGGTCGACGGGCAACGGACTAGGCCGCGGGCCGTCCCGCGCGGGCGTGTCCCGAGTCGAGCACCCTCAACGCCGTCGTCAGCACCGACGCGGCCCCGGGGGCCGCGGTGAGCCAGGAGTCGGGCTCGTGCCAGTCGGCGTCGAGGGTGATCCTGCCCGGCAGCCAGTCCTGCGGGCGTGTCCGCGGGGCCTCGTCCCCGGCGGACTGCCGCTGCCATACGGCGTCCCAGTAGTGCGCCAGCCGCAGGTTCGCCCCGCCGGCGATCGACTCCGCGCGGGTGCGGCACAGCGCCGCGGCCGTGCGCCATTCGGCGACCTTGCCGCCCCATCGGTCGAGCAGTGCGGGCGAGGGGTCGTGGCGCACCTCGTACTGGGTGACCACCGCGACGGCGCCGGAGTGGATGTGTGCCACGAGGGCGTGCTTGTCCTCGATCAGTCGGCCGCGCAACTCGATGGCCGCGCGCCCCGCGATCAGCCGTACCTCCTCGACGTACGGGGTGATCAGTTCGGACGAATCCGGGTCGTACGCGGAGGCCGCCATCCGCAGCCGGGCCGCGTCGAGCCGTCCGCGCCGGCGGCTGCGCACCGCGCTGCGGAGATCGAGCCCGCACTCACGCAGGCAGCGCGTGACGCTGTGTCTGGTGTCCATCAGTGGTCCCCCTATGTGCGTGTGCCTTCCCCATGGCACGGAAGCCCGGCTTTCCGTACCGTCCGCAGCTCGGCGGCGTGGAATGAGAAAGCCGGGACGAATGAGAGTAGCGGAATATGTGATGAGAAACAGATATGAGGAGCGAAAAAATCCGCACCCGGATCGGAACCGGATACCGACCGTTTCCGGTCCGAATTCCGACCGGTTCCGATCCGGAACGGAACCACATCGGGATTGCCGCGCGCACGGGCCGGGGCGAATACTTTTCTCCTCGTACACAGGGGAGGGAACACCTTGGGAACCACGGCACGGCTGGATATCAGCGGCACCCACCTGCCACTGCTGACCCTTGGGCCCGGAGCGCGGCTCGGCGTCTGGGTGCAGGGCTGCGTACTGGCCTGCCCGGGCTGTATGTCACGGCACACCTGGGACCCCGCGGGCGGCACCCGCGTTCCGGTGGCCGACCTGCTCGCACTGTGGAGAGCGGCCCTGGAGCGGGGCGCGTCGGGTCTGACCGTCAGCGGTGGGGAGCCGTGCGACCAGCCGGCCGGACTCGGCGCGCTCCTCAAGGGCGCGCACGACCTGCGCCGCGCCCCGTCCGTACGGCCGACGCCCGACGGCGGGGCGCCCGACCTGCTCGTCTACACCGGGTACGAGGAGGACGAACTCACCACCGAGCAGCGGGCGGCGCTTGGGCCGGCGGACGCCGTGGTCACCGGCCGGTTCCGCGTCACCGAACCGACGGACCTCGTCTGGCGCGGCTCGGCCAACCAACGGATGTCCCCACGAACGGAGTTGGGCCGCCTTCGCTACGGCCCCCACCTCACGCGCACCCGGGACCCTCGGGACGTCGGACTCCAGGTCGTCGTGGACCGGCGGACCGAGGACGGGACGTGGCCGGTGCGCTTGTTCGGCATTCCGCGCCCCGGCGACCTGACCGCCCTGGAGAGGGAGGGGGCCCGCCGTGGACTGCCGCTCTCGGCGCCCAGCTGGCGCCCCTGACCTCCTGTCAGCCCTGCTCGGCGCCCCGCAGCACGGGGATCAGGGCTGGGGTGCGGGTGACCAGGTGGACCGTCCAGCGGGGGTCCGCACGCAGTTCCTCCTCCACGGCCCAGCGCAGCCAGCGGGCGGCCCGCTCGGGCTGCAGACCGCCGCGTCCGGCACCGAGCACGGGGAAGCACAGGGACGCCAACGGGGGTTCGTGCGCCTCCCGTTCACCGGCGGCCACCCGGAAGGCGGCGGACACGGCTTCGACCACCGTGCTCTCGCACGCCTCGTAGCCGTTGCCGGTGCGCCGGGGCACCGCGACCGCCGCGTGCAGGACCCGGCGGACGCCGCGCCGCGCCAGCGCGCCCGGGCCGGTGGGGACGACCGTGCCGGGCGGCACCTGGAGGCCGCTGCGGCCGTGCCTGGCCATCCAGTCGCGCAGCTCACGGGCGAGGGGGTCGTCGATGACCGCGTTGGTCTCGTCCCGGGTGGCCGCCGCGCGGCGCAGCGCCCCGGAGACGGTGTTGCGGAAGATCTTCGACATCTCCAGGTACGTGTTCTCGGACGAGACCAGGACGTCGATGTCGCGCAGCAGCTCGATGGGAGAGAGGTGCACCTGGATGTCCGGGTGGGCGGCCACCGCTCCGGGGGTCGTGTCGTAGTGCACCGGTGGACCGGTCATCCGGGCCACCGCGTGCGGGACGTCCGAGGGCGTGGCCTGCGGGAGAGGGTTTCCCTCCGGCGGAGCGCCCGCGCCGGCCAGGCCCAGCACCGCGTCGGCCAGGCGGTCGATGACCTGGCGCTCCTGGCGGTGCCGGAAGCTCTCCGTGGTGACGCCGAACACCGCGGCCGCCGCCTTGCGCCGCTCGCCGGCTATCTGGGAGGCCGCGCCGACGAGTCCGAACGAATGGGCCGCCGCGCGGGCGAGTTCACCGACAGGACCGGCGGCGGCGGGGTCCGGGATCAGGTGGCCCGCGGGCGACGGCACGGAACCGTCGAGCCAGTGGATAGCCGCCCGCAACAGGCGTTCGATCCCCGCGGCGGGCTCCTCCGGCCCTGTGGGCAGGCCCGCGGCGGACGCCGCCGCGGCAAGACCGGGGTGCGATATCTGCCGTACTCGGGAGAGGCCGACCTTGCGCAAGGCACGCAGTTCGGCGACGAGTTGGTGGTGCGGGGGAAGTTCCGAAGGATCTGCGGGGCCGTGTACCAGACGCATGCCAGCACGATAGGACCGCGTTCCCGGGGGTGGGGAGGGTTCCGCGTGATCGGGCACGGTGCGGGCGAAAACGGGCCCGGCTCCGACGTAGTCGATTCCCTTTCGACTTTTTCTATTATTTTTTCACACCCGATCATGAGGGTTGATTTTCTTTGATCGAGAAAAGCCGGAAAGTGACAGATGATCGACGGGCGCGGACGGGGTCATATTTTCGCGTAGTATCCGTCCACCTCCGGCCGAGGGATATTCCGGAGGCCGTACTTCAGCACCGGGCGGGGGTATTCACATGAGCACCGCGGAACCATTGGGGGGCGACCCGGATACGGCGGGGAACGCCGTTCCGCCCACCGACCATTTCCCGGACGTCGAGGCCGACCCGGCGCGGGGCCGCGAGGCCCGGCCGCATCTGCACGACCTGCCCGAGGAACTGCGCGGGCGCTTCGAGCGGCTCGCCGAACTCGGCACCGAACGCGCCGGCGGACCACGCCCTCACCAGGCCGTGGTGCTGCGCGTCGTGGAACGCGAACCCAAACTCAGGCCGGCGGGTGTCCCGCTCGTCTGGAAGGGCTACCACCACTTCTACGTACCCGAGCGCCGGGTCCACGAGATCCTCGGCGACCCCGTCGACCGGCACGTCGTCCAGGTCCTCGACCACGGCATCGCGACCGGAATGGTGTGGGAGGTCTGCCCCTCGGTGGGCGAGGCCACCCTCGCCGAGTACCGCGCGCGCCACCAGGCACGGGAGGGTGCTCCCCTGGCGACCGAGCACGTCCGGTGTGTGATCGAGCAGCTCCACCGGGCGCTGACCGCGGTGCACGGGCGCGGAATCGTGCACCGCGACGTCGCTCCGGACAACATCGTCGTCCGCGAAGGCCCGCACGGGGAGCCCGAGTTGGTGCTCGTCGACTTCGGCGCCGCCCTGCAGTCGTCGCCGTCGCCGTCCCGCCCGGTGCGGCACTGGGCGGGCAAGCCGCTCTACCTTGCGCCGGAGGCCGCCACCGTCGTCCAGAACGTCGCCCCGTCCGGGGACTGGTGGTCCATGGGCATGGTCGTCGCCGAACTCGCCCTCGGCGCCCACCCGATCCGGCTGCGGGAGCGCAGTCTGGTCCTGAAGCGGCTCAGCACCGAGGACGTGGACCTGAGCGGCATCGCCGACACCCGGCTGCGTGCCCTGTGCGAGGGACTGCTCACCCGGTCCCTGAAGCACCGCTGGGGTGCCGCGGAGGTCGGCCAGTGGATCGATCCGGACCAGGCAGACCCCGTACCGCTCACACGGGGTACCGCGCCCTCCCCCGGAACCGCCCCCGCGCCCGGCTCGCGCGTGCGGCCCTTCTCGTTCATGGGGCAGGACTACAGCGACCTGGAGGAACTCGCCGAGGTACTCGACCGCTGCCATCCGGTCGCGGCGCGGCTGCTGTCCTCCACGCCCCGGCGCAAGGAACTGGTCGAGTGGCTCGGCCAGTTCGTGTCGGCCGGCCCCGCCGTCGGCCGCACCGCGCCCGCCGGTCCCGCCGACCCGCTGGAGGACCTGCGCACTCGGCTGGCCGACGAGCCCGACCCCGTCACCCTCGCCGAACTGCTGAACCGGCTCGGCCCCCATCTGCCCGTCACCTGGCACGGCATCAGCCTCGAAGGCGACCAACTGCCGGTCCCGCTCGAAAGAGCGGTGGCCGGAGACCGGGACGCCCGCGACCTCGTCGAGGCGCTCCGCCGCCCCGGACTCCTCACCGCCCTCGCCGTCCGCCCGGGCGGCGAACAGCTCGCCGCCACCGAGGAGCAGTGGCGGCGGCTGCGTGACGCCTGGGACGCGCAGACCGACGAACTAGCCCTGCGGCACCCCCTGCTGCGCAGGCGTGCCGTACGAGCGGCGCTCGCCCGGGACACCGCCGTCGACGCCCGGCTGCTGCACCTGGCCCGGCTGCCCCAGACCGCCGGCGTCTGGAGCCGGCAGGCCGGCGCGGAGGCACGGCGGCTCGCCGTCCGCGTCCCCTGGTTCGAGCGGCTGCTCGACGAGGCCGACGAGCCGCTGCGCGCACTGGCCGCGGTGCGGCTCGCGCGGCTGGCCCAGCACGACGCGGGGCGGGCGTACGCGCATCTGGAGGAGCGCAGCCGGCAGGAGGCCGCCGTCGCCCTGGCGGCCGCGCGCGACGGACTCGACGTGGCGATGCGCCGCCTCGACATGCTGCCGAACCTCGGCTGGGCGGTCCTGGGTGCCGTCCTGGTCTGCGCCCCGTGGGGCTTCGTCATCTCGCTCTCCGACGCCGCGAATCTGGCTCCCCAGTCCGCCGTCGTCACTGGCTGGCTGCTGGCGATGCCCGCCGCGTTCGTCGTACACGCCCTCGAACTGTGGATCGCGGTCCGCATCGGGCCACCGGGCTACCACCCCTCGCAGTCGCTGGCCGGACTCGTCATCGGCACCGCCGAACGGCCGAGCCGGTTCGCTCTCCGCAGCCTCGGGGGCCGGCTGGTCTCCGCGCTGCTGATGCTGGTCCTGTTCCTCGGCGTCCTGCCGTACGTCCTGCTGTGGGCGCCGTGGCTGTGGCCCGTGGGAACCGTCGCCGCACTCGCCGTGTGGACCGTGCGACGCGACCGGGCCTGGCGCCGGGAACTGCGTCGGCAGCGGGCCGTCCAGGCCGCCGTCCGCTGCGGACGCACCCTGCCCGCCACGGCCGGAGGGAGGACCGCATGAGCTCCGCGAACGGGCTCGCCGGCGTACAGGACGTATGGCCGACCTACGGGTACGAGACGCCTCCCCTCTCCACGCCCGTCTCCACGCCCGACGTCACGCCCGTCTCCATGCCCGACGTCACGAGCCAGCTCCCGCACATGTCCGTCCCCGATGTCTCCGGCACCGTGGACCACTTCGCGCAGAGCCTGGTCCATGTACTGCACGAAATGGTGGAACCGGCGGCCATCGCGCTCGGCGCCATGAGCGGCGCGCTGCTGGCCGGGCGGGCCGCCATGGCAGCCACCGGGATACTGGCGCACGCGGCGGTCCGCGCCGCCGAGGAACAGCGCTGTCTGCTGCGGCAGCAGGACATCTCCCGCAACGCCGCCCAGCAGTGGGAGAGCGCGGCGTTCGCCGCGACCCGCGTCAACGCCCGCCGCGCCGTCCTCGCGGGACGGCTCGCCCGGGCGTCCCGCGGCACCCCGCCGGGCTCACCCCCACCGCCCGCCCCTGTACTGCCGCCGCCCGTCCGACCTGAGGGCTGCCGTCTGGACGCCACCCGGAAAGCGGTGGCCGAGGCGGAACGGGCCATCGACGGGGCTCAGGCCGAGCTGGCGGCGTGGGAGTGCGCGACCGCCGTGGCCGACGCCGCGGACCCGCGGGACACCGCGTGGCAGAAGGTCCTCGCCGAGCGGCGGCGGACCGTGCGCCGCCGGAGCGCCGCATCCGCCCCGTCCACCGGGTCCGCTGAGAGGCCCGAGCGGCCCGCCCCCGTCGCCGGGGCCAGGGGACCCGGCGCGGACGAGGTGACCGCCGTCTCCACCGAGTTGCTCGCCGGCCTGCCCACGGAGGCGACCGCCGAGGACACCGAACCCGTCGTCACCGCCCTGCACTACGCGCTGATATGCGCGCGGGCGGGTGACGGCAGCGGCGCCTCGGAACACGTGGAGGAGGCGCACATCTTCGCCGCCGAGGCGGGCCGGCGCGTCCGGCTGCGCGTCGAGGCACTGACCCAGGCGGCGGCCCAGCTCGACTTCCTCACCACCGAAGTCCCCTCGGACGTCGAGCCGAAGCCGCCCTCGGACGACGTCGTCGCGTTGCTGCGCAGGGCCGTCGAGGAGGGGCGTCCCCTCGGCGCGGCCGATCGGGACCAGGTGCGCGCGGCCGTGGACGAACGGCTCGAACACCTCGAACACCGCTGCCTCCAGCGCGGCACGGAGCAGCTGCTCGGCGCCCTGAGCGGCGGGGCGAACGGCTGGCACGAGAGCGGGACCGGCACCCGGTACACCGACCATGTGCCGCCGGGCTGGGAACCGGATCACTGGATCAGGGTCACCGTCCGCAGGGACGGCATCGACCTGGCGACGCACCGGGCCGGGCCGCCCTCGCCCCGGGACGCGGAACGCTGCGCGGAGGCGAAACGGTGGGCGGCCGACTTCGAGCACGCCCTCGTGGGCCTGGGGCTGGACTGCGACTTCCGCTTCACCTCGGAGGTCGTCGCACCGGGCACACCGGACGAAGGGGCCGCGGCCGATTCGGGACCGTTCGAGCGTGAGCATCTGCGCTCCGGGCGGCGTGCCCAGGACGACCCGCGGCGCCGGCACGACGGGCCACGACACCGGCGGATCGATCCCACGGACGACCGCGAGGGCCGCGAAGACCGGCGATGAGCCGGACGCCGACGCCGACGTCAACTGCCCACCGACCGCTGTCCCCTGCCCCAGCCCTTACCCCTGCCCACGGTTCCGGCTGCCGCCGGCCGGTGCCCGCTCCACCGTCCAGAGAGGAACACGCAGTGAGTCTGTCCAGCGGATCGACCCAGAGCCGTCTCACCAAGCACGCAGGACCGCGCCACGCCGCCGCGAACCCCCAGCGGTCGGCACCCCCCTTCGTCGACGAGATCCTCGGCACGCTCTCGGTGCACAGCCAGTTCGTGCTGCACGGCAACATCCGCGACCGGTACCTGGCCCAGCACCGACGCGGCGGAGAGCTGGTCGAGACCGATCGCAGCCTGCCCGAGTCGCTGTGGGACGGGCTGCGCCGTCTCGGCTACGGCGCACTGCTGAGCTACGACCAGATCACCGGCTTCATCACCCTGATCGGACCCGACCAGGACACCGTGGTCGAGTTGCTCAACGACGCGCTGCGCAGCCCGCGCAGCGGACAGACCGGCGGCCGTACTCCCCAACTCCTGGAGGCGGAACCGCTGCTGAGGGAGATCGTCACCGGATTCCAGGAACGCCGTACCGGGCAGCGCCGGGACGGACGCGAGGCCGAACCGCTGCGGCTGGCGCTGCTGATCGACTACTCCTCCCGGCTGAGCACCGACGTCACCCGGCTCAGCGACGCCGAGAAGGACTTCTTTCTGGCCTGCGTCCAACTCGCCCAGCAGGCGGAGCCGTTGGCTCCCGGCGCCCATCTGCCTCCGCGCGACCCCGCGGGCAGCGGGGAACTGTTCAACCCGGTCATCTGGCTCGCGGACAGCGACCGCGACCTGCCGCACTGGCTGGTGAGCGGCTCCGAGCGCATCCGCGCGGTCGCGGTCCCCGGGCCGGACGCCGACGAGCGCGGACGTATGGCCGAGCTGCTGGCCTCGGAGCACCGGCCCGGCAAGGCCGACGTCGAATCCGCACCCCAGGACGGCACCGGAACCGAACAGGAAGGGCCGTACGGACGGTCGCGGCTGGACCCGGTCACCGCGTTCGCCAAGGCGGCGGCCGGTCTGTCCCTGGACGCGATGCGGCAGAGCCACCGGCTCGCCCTGTCCCGGGGCATGCCGTTCGAGGCGATGCCCGACGCGGTACGCATCTACCGGCTCGGCGTGGAGAAGGACCCCTGGCGTTCCTGGGCGATCCGCGAGCGGATCGCCGGCGGTCGTGAGGCCCTCACCCGCCGGGTGCGCGGCCAGGAGCCCGCGGTCACGATGACGCTCGACATTCTCAAGCGCGCGGCCCTCGGGCTGTCCGGCGCGCAGGCCACGTCCGCCGGGCACCGGCCGCGCGGGGTGCTCTTCTTCGCCGGTCCGACGGGCACGGGGAAGACCGAAATGGCCAAGACCGTCGCGCAGTTGCTGTTCGACAGCGAGGAGGCCTACCTCAGGTTCGACATGAGCGAGTTCTCCGCCGCGCACGCCGCCGACCGGCTGGTGGGGGCGCCGCCCGGTTACGTGGGCTACGAGGCGGGCGGTGAACTCACCCGTGCCGTACGCGCGGACCCCTTCCGGGTCATCCTCTTCGACGAGATCGAGAAGGCGCACCAAGGGGTGATGGACAAGTTCCTCCAGCTCCTGGAGGACGGCCGGCTCACCGACGGACAGGGCGTCACCACCTACTTCAGCGAGTGCGTGCTCATCTTCACCTCCAACCTCGGGGTGCAGCACACGGACCCGAAGACCGAGAAGCGCGTGTGGGACGTACACCCCAAGGACGACTACTCCGACCTCGCGAAGAGGGTGAAGCAGAACATCCGCCATCACTTCGAGTCCGAGGTGGGACGTCCGGAGCTGATGAACCGCTTCGGCGGCAATGTGGTCGTGTTCGGCTTCATCAGCGGCCCGCCCGCGGAAGAGGTCCTCGACCTGTCGCTCGACAACATCGCCGCCGCCCTGTGGGAGAGCCAGGACATCCGGCTGGAGATCAGCCCACGGGCCCGGGGGCAGCTCGGCAAGTACTGTCTGCGGGACCCGTACGCCGGGGGGCGGGGCATCGGCATGGCCCTGGAGACGCACCTGATCAACCCCCTGGCCCGCTCGATCTTCGAGATCCGCCCGCAGTCGCTGCGCGGCACGCTCCGGGTGACGGACGTGACGGAGGATCCGGACGGCTCCGTCGACCTGCGGGTCGAACACGACAGGGACCGTGGATGACCGACGAGGAGGACGACGACCCCTTCGAGGAACTGACCCCCCGCCGCCCGGGCGCGCCCCGCCCGCCGACCGCCGCGTCACCCCCGCCGGGCCCCGACAAGGACGACGAGGACGACGAGGACGACAAGAACGGCGAAGAGGGCGAGGACGGCGAGGCGGAGAGGGACGACGATCCGCCGGAGAGGCTCTCGCCCCGCCGCGCGGACGGGCGTCGCGCCGCTCCTGACGACGACCCGCCGGAGACGTTGTCACCCCGGCGTCCCGGCGAGGCCCCGTCCCCCGGGGCGCCGCCGCCCCGGCTGGTGCGATGTACGGGATGCGGGCGCAAGGTCCCTCCGCGCGTGGCGAGTTGTCCCGTCTGTGCATCCCCGATCGCGGACCAGGACCCCATCGAAGACGGCTCCGCGTCCGCGGCACTGCGGTTCTCCGGCGGTCTGGTGCAGGTGCGTCTGCGCCCCGGGGACGTACGCAACCTCGGCCGGGACCGGGAGTGGGCGCCCCTGACGGCCCGCGGGTTCGCGGACGAGCGGTCGGTGTCCCGTCGCCACGCGGAAGTGGCCCTGCGACCGGACGGCACCCTGTGGGTGACGGAGTACCGGGACGGCACCACCCACGGCACACGCGTCAACGGTGAGTACCTTCTCCCGGCCGTGCCACGGCAGTTGGCCGACGGCGACCGCCTCGTCCTGGGGCTCCATTCCGAGGCGACCGTGTCGCTGTGCGCTCAGGGCGAGGACTCGTCCGCCGAGGCGGGAGTCTGAGCGCGGGCGTCTGAGCGCGGGAGCCCGAGCGGACCCGCGTCAGCGTCCCGCCGCGGGCTCCGCGTCCGAGACCGTCGCACGGACCGGGCTCAGCAGCCGCCGCGCCTCGGCCGCTCCCTCCGGCGTACTCAGGGACACCGTGCGCTCGGGCACCGGCTCCAGCGGACCCTTGCCGCAGCGGTCGCCGAACAACTGGAGTGCCTCGCGCGGCCGGTGGCGCTTGGACTGCCACAACAGCCCCTGTATGCCGGGGGCGTGCTCCCTGATCAGTCGCACCCAGTACCGGGTCTTGGCGTAGTCGTCCCGCTCCGCGTCGACGAGCCAGGAGTCCTGCCACACCGCGGCCAGCCCCTCCGCGCTCATCAGGTCCACGAGGGCGAGGTCGGTGGTGGTGCGCAGCACGGACAGGCGGTACTTGCTCGCGAGTGCCCTGGGGATACGGCGCTGGGCCCACGGCCCGTCGAACCGCACCGACCGCAGGAGCACCTCGCTGAGCGCGGTGACGGGATCGAGTGCCGCGTACAGATAGGGGAACGGGTCCTGTTCGGTGGCGCCGAAGCGGTCGCCGTCGAAGAAGGCGTGCTGGCGGCTGGGGTTGAACGAGTCGGGCGGACGCGTCTCGCGGTGGCAGCGGTACAGCTCCGTGCCGACGGGCAGCACCCGGACCAGCGGCTCCATGCGGGCCCCCTCGGGCGGGGCGTGGCCGGCCATCAGTCGTCCTCCAGGAGGGCGCGGGCGGCGGCGAGAACGAGCTCGTCCGGTGCCACGTCCAGCAGTTCGGCCGGGACGCCGTCCAGCCATTCGTTGTCCCCCAGCCACCAGTCGGCGGCGCCCCACGGGTCCTGGCCGGCGAGCAGCAGCCGGTTCACCGCGCGCACCACCGGACGCAGCTCACCGGTGGCGGGTACGAACTGGAACTGCGGGTAGCGGTCGCCGAGTTCGGGGTCGTGCAGCCGGATCAGGTCGTCGGCCGCCGCGTCCGTCACGGCCGCGATCACCGAGTCCGCGCCCCGCGCCGGGGCGTGCAGCAGCCGCTGCCGGGTGGTGTCCAGGAGCTCCTCGGCCGTCGGTGGCGGGCCGGCCAGGAAGCCGAGCAGGTCACCGAGGCGGTCCCGGTCGACGACGACACCGCCGCTCGGGTCGCGTTCGGCGTACCGTACGCCGTCGCGCAGCGCCGCGCCGACGGGGTGGTGCTCGGGCATCACACGCAGCATCCGGCCCACTTCCCGTGCGGCTCGCCGGGTGGGGCCGCGGCCGACGGCGTCGCCGAGCTCGGTGACCCGGCGCAGCAACTGGGCCCGCTCGTCCGAGCCCAGTTCGGCGAGTGTCTGGGCCCAGTGGCGGTGCAGCAGAGCGATCAGCTGGTCGGGGGTCATCGGGCCGGGTCCCTCCGGGGAGGCTCGGGGGCGGGATTGCCCTGGTGGATGAAGGCGGCCCAGTTCTGGAGTTCGCCGATGTCCTGCTGCGCGAGGAACTCGTCCAGCAGGCTCAACCCCTTGACGGGACAACGGTGTTCGGCCGGGGTGAGGGCGTGGCGCTGGGTGGCCCGCAGGGCGTCCGGCGGGGCGAGACCGGCGTTGAGATGGTGGTGCAGGACCGTCATCAGGGCCGGGGTGACACCGTCCGACACGGCCCAGCGGGAACCGATGACATCCGTGGCCAGCCGGTGCACGAGCGCGGTGGTGAGGGTCAGGGCCTCGTCGTGGTCCGCCTCGCTCACGTCGGTCTCGCACGCGCTGAGTACCACGAGGGGTCCGCTGCGGTCCCCGACCGACGGGGTGTCCAGCAGGGTGGTCACGGTGAGATGACCGGTCTCGGGGGGAGCGCCTTCCGCGTACCACAGGTGCAGCGCGGAGCGGGTGGGGTCGGTGCCGGCGGTCCCATGGCACGCCAGGTGCACCATCGCGGCGCGGGCGGCCGTGGCGAACGGCTCGGAGCCGAGCACCTTGAGGAGCGCGGACGGCTCGGCGCCGAGCGCCTTCAGGACGGCGAACGGCGTGGGGAGGTCGGGGCCGGTCTCGGTGTCGCCGTGCAGGACGCGGGCGTCGCCGTAGTAGGCCCGGCTCAGCGCCTGGATCTCGTCCTCGGCGTAGTACAGGTCCCTGGGCTCCGCGACCAGCACCTGTCCACCCGCGATCGGCAGCCTCGACCGCCGTGTCCCATGGACCAGTTCGGAGCCGGACGCGGCGAAGGTCACGACCGCGAGTTCACAGAGGTGGGCGGTCGAGGGGGCGTCGGTCCCCTCGCTGCCGTCGTCGGAGTCCTCCAGGGGCAGCGGCAGTCGTGCGGCCTGCCACGGTACGGCGCCCAGGTCGCCGCAGGGCACGAGCACCAGCCGGACCGGTTCCGGGGACGCGTCGGCGCCGTCCGGCCGCAGCCCGCTCTCGGCCAGCGCGCGCTGCCACAGGCCCAGTGCGTCCAGCACCGGTGCCATGACCGACCCGCCCGCCCAGTCGCACAACTGCTCCAGGGACCGCTGCCACTTGCCCGACGCGCGACGGACCGCGGGAATCGCGTCGATGCCGGTCGCGTCCGTGCCCCGGCTGCGCCGCAGTTCGACCCCGGCCCGCACGAACTCCTCCAGCGGCCCGCGATCCGCGGTCGACAGCCCCGGCAACTCCACCACCCGTACTCCGATTCCGGGCCGCAGGAGCAGCGCGGCACCCGTGTCGTCGTCGGTGCCCGGCACGAGATAGACCAGCGCGTCGGCCCGGCAGCGGACCAGCGTCGCGCCGAGAACCGGTGTGGGCGGCGGCCCAGATGCAGCGCTCGCGGCGCCTGGGGCCGTGCGCACCAGCTCCAACGCCTCTCGGCGCAGCGCGCTGGGCAGCCGCGGCACTCCCGTCGCGTCCGGGTGGAGCACCTCGTCGAGGACCGCGGGTCCGGTGGCGCCGGTGGTCACCGTGGCCTGCCGCCATGCCTCCGCCGTCTCGTAGGCGCCCAGTGCCTCCAGCCGGTCGGCCACCGTGGTGCCGGCCGCGGCGGCGTGCAGGACCAGGGCGCGCCCGGCCTCCAGACAGGCGACCGCCTCCTCGGGCCGGCCCAGGCGTACGGCCCAGCCCGCCGCACGGACGCCGAGGCTGCCGGCCGCCCGGGCGGCGCGCAGTCCGTGCTCGGCGCCGAGCTGGAGCAGTACGTCGTCGGCCGAGGCGCGCAGGGCTGACCTGGCGTGGGCGAGCGCCCGGGTCAGCCGGTCCCGCAGGGCGTCGTCGTGGGCGGGGTCGCCGGAGCCGGCCCGCTGTGCGAGGGCAGTGGCCAGCTGCTCGTGCAGCGGCACCACGAGATCGGCCGCGTCGGTCCTGGCCCGGCTGCTCTCGGCGCTCAGGTCGGCCTCGGCCCGCTCCAGTTCGGCGATGGCGTCGTCGAGGAGGGCCGGGTCGCCCTCGCGGCTGTGCAGGGCGCGCAGGGCGAGTGCGATGGCCACCCGGTTGCGGGGGCGCTGCCCGGACACGGAGGCGGGCGCGTCCAGCGCGGCCCGTGCCGATTCGAGGGAGCGCCGCATTCGCTCGGAGTCCGGTTCGAGGTGGGTGGCGAGCGCGAGCAGGGGGGCTTCCATCGCGGCGAGCAGCGGGCGGGCGAAGGGGAGCGTGCCGGTGTGCGCCAGGGCGGCTGCATGCTGGTCGACCGCGCTGCGCAGCGCGGTCAGGTCGGCAGTCAGCTGCACCCGGACGAGTTCGAGGCCGCAGAGGATGATCCGGGGCAGCCCGCTCCACTCGCTGTCGTCGTCGGTCTCCTGCGCGATCAGGGCGAGGAGTTCGTCCCGTACCTCGCCCAACGCATCGACGTCACGCTCGCGTTGGGCCCGTTCGAGGGCGAACTGGGCCTGGAGACAGCGGTTCATGAGCAGCAGGCCGGGGGCGCCGGGCCGGTTGGGGGCGCCCTCGGCGAGCAGTCCCCCGGGAGTCAGGCCGGCGTCGATCAGTTCCTGCGCGGTCTGCCCGTCCTGGAGGCTGTGCCCCATCATGTGGGAGCCGACCAGCACCGCGGGCACGGTCGCCTGGAGCAGCCACTCCGTCTCGTGGTCGACGGGCCCGTCCGCCTCCCGGATCTGTGCCAGCAGCTCCAACGCCTTCGCGAAGTGGTCCTGTTCGCCCGTACGCATCCCGAGGGCCAGGCAGGAGAGCGCCGCGAGGGCGTGGGCCCGGCCGCCGTCGGAGCCGGCCGCGGCCAGCATCCGCTCGTTCAGCACGCGCAGGTCGTCGAGCGTGATGAAGCCGGGGCTGATGATCTCGGTGAGGATGGTGGGCGCGTCCAGTGAGCGCGCCATCTCCTCCATCTCCTCGGGCCCGGGAGGCCCGGCCTGCTGTGCGGAGGGCGCCGCGTCCACCGGGGCGTCGTCCGGGGCACCGTCCGTGGGCGGTACGTCGAACGCCTTCGCCATGTATGGCAGCGCCTGTGCCAGCCCGCCCAGTGAACCGCTGTCGGGCAGCATGCCGGGCAGCGCGTCCATGATGTCGTTCAGCGCGCCGGTGTTCCCGTCCCCGGCGGCCCGCAGCAGCGGCACCATGGTGGCGATGCCCTCGATATGAGGTGGCAGCGGCACCCCCTCGCCCGCCACCTCCCGTCCCAGTTCGACGACTTCGGGCAGCACCTCCAGCGCGTTCATGCCCTGCACGGCGGCCGGCAGGCCGATGGGAAGGTACCGGGCCAGGCCGGGTGGCAGCGCGTTCGCCCCGCTGTCGGCCGGGGAGATGTCCAGCAGCGGAGCCAGCAGCAGGACGGCCAGGTCACGGGCGGCGTCGCGACGGAGACCGGGGTCCAGATCGGGCATCCGCCGCGCCTCGCGGAGCAGTTCGACGGCCCGTGTGCGGTCGTCGGGGTCCCGCCCGTCCGCCCACCGGGCCGCGACCAGCGCCCCGAGCCGGGCGGTGAGCTCGGCCCCCGGTCCGGACGCCGTCTCCCCGCCGCACTTCTCGAGTTCGGCGATCAGCACGTCCCGGGTGGCCTTGTCCGGGCCGGCCGGGGCCAGTTCTTTCCCCGTGTACGTCACCCCGGCGCCGACGGCGCGGCTGAGGAACCGTCGCACCCGCTCCCCGTCCGAGTCCGCTCCGAGTCCCTCGTCCACCGTCAACTGCCGCCCCGTTCCGTTCAGTTCCGTCCCCGGGCCGGTACCGCTCCCCCGTGCGGTACCGACCCCTGGCCGACCACACGGCCCCCTGCCGCACGGTCACGGCGTCATGATGCTCCGGCCCACCCGTACGGGCGAGGACTTTGCGGCGTACGACCAGAATGCGACCGGCTTTGGACCGAACCCGTCCCGACCTGCGCGCAAGAGGCCACGAGCAGGACAGCGACGAGCGCTGCGGGCCCATGGGTGCGATCCCGGCCCTCACCTGCTGGCACCATCGGCTCCTGGAGGCGGGCGGACGCGCGCCGTACGTGCAGGAGATGCCGATGCCCCGACGTCCCCACCCCTTCGAGGAGATCACCCGTCCCACCTACGCCGCGGCGCACCTCGCCGGGCTGCGGATCGAGGGCAGCCGCCACGAGGCCGTGCTCAGCGGCGTCTGTCCCCGCTGCGAGCACCCCTTCCAGTTCGTCCACCCCATGGCCGGGTTCCGGGGGCTGCGGCCGCCTCGGTCCGGCGACACCTACTCCGTCCAGGTGGCCTGTGTCTGCAAGGAGGAGCATCCCGGCCGGCCGGCCGACGACGAAGGCTGCGGCGCCTACTGGATCCTGCTGCTGCAGCGGAACGGCCGGTGAGGTGGCAGGCGTCGCCCGGACCGGCCGCCACACCCGCGGACCGCGCCGCCGCCCGCCACCGCCGGCAACTGGTGCGCCAGGAACTGCCCCGGGTCCGCGAGGCCGCGGCGGCCTGGCGCACGGGGCTGGCCGCGCTGCTCGTCGGCATGGTCGGCTTCGGCCTGATCAAGGGCCGCAGCGACATCCGCGAACTGGCCCCGCCGTACGACGTCGTGGTGGGCTGTCTGCTCCTGCTGACGCTGGCGACCGGGACGCTGGGTGCCGTACTGCTGCTGCGCGCCGCACACGGCAGGCCCGCGGCCACCGTCGTGCAGCAGACACCGCCCGGTGTGCTCGTGTGGGGTGAGGAGGCGCTCGACCACCAGGAGACCCTGCGCGCGGCGAAGGCCCTGACGCGGGGTGTGGTGCTGACGGTGCTGTGCGCCGCCGCGCTGACCGCGACGGTGGCCGTGACCTGGTACGGGCCCGACAAGTCCGAGCCGCGGCTGGAGGTGGTCACACCGGACGGCGGTTTCTGCGGCCGTCCGCGCGGCGTCACCGACGGCCGGCTGCTGCTGCGCACCCCGGCCGGCGAGGTGAGGGTCCGCCTCGACGAGGCCCTCACCGTCCGCGCGGTGGGGTCCTGTCCGGGTCCCGGCACGACCGGTTGAGCCGCCCGCGCGGCGACACGCCCCGGCGACGAACGTCACGGCGGTCTGTCTGCCGCCTGTCCGGGCCCCGCTTGCGATGGCTACCCGGGCTTGCCCAGGGACCAGCCGGACACGTCCGCGAGCCGGCCGCGCCACAGGGGCATGGCCACGGTCCCGTTCGTTCCGGTGACTCCGGTGGCGTCACGCAGGTGGATCCACTGCGGCAGCCGTTGCGGAACGTGGTTCCCCTGCTTGTCGACGACCGCCTGGTCCACCTGCTCGGGAAACCGCTCCAGCAGCCGCGCGCCCGGCCCGTCGACACCGCGCAGGGTCGATGCCCAACCGGCCGCCCATGCCTCGTGGGAGATCAGGTCGCCGTGGAGGAAGGCGCCCCCGACGACGAGAGTGACCGGCAGGGCGACCTCGGTGTCCACTCCGATCAGCCGTACCAGCATCTGCAGTTGGACGTCCGGCACCGGCTCGGTCACGACCGGTGCGGACGGCTGGTGGAGGGGGTCGTGCTCAGCACTCATACCCGGCGGTCCTCTCGATGCTGCGCGCGCGAACTTCGCGAACGTTTCGGACCACGGGAGTCTCAGGTGGGCAGGAGGCCGGTGCGGAGCTTGGTGAGGGTGCGGGAGAGCAGACGGGAGATGTGCATCTGCGAAAGATTCAGTTCGCCGCCGATCTCCGCCTGGGTCATCTCCTGGCCGAACCGCATCTCGATGATGGTCCGCTCCCGCTCGCCGAGCTCCTGCAGCAACGGGGCGAGCGCATGCAGGTCTTCGAAGAGGTCCAGTGCGGGATCGAGCTCTCCCAGGGTGTCCGCGTACGCCTGTCCGCCGTCGCCGGCGTCGTCGTCGCCGCCCGGGGTGTCGATGGAACCGGCCACGTAGCCGTTCGCGGCCACCAGACCTTCTATGACCTCGTCCTCGGTCAGTTCGAGGTGGGCGGAGAGGTCCTTCACCGTGGGGGCGCGGCCCAGCTTCGTGGTCAGGACTTCCTTGCTCTTCGCGATGTCGACGCGCAGTTCCTGCAGGCGCCGGGGGACGTGCACGGCCCAACTGGTGTCGCGGAAGAAGCGCTTGATCTCACCCGCGATGTAGGGAATCGCGAAGGAGGTGAACTCGACCTCCCGGGACAGGTCGAACCGGTCGATGGCCTTGATCAGACCGATGGTGCCGACCTGGACTATGTCCTCCATGTCGCCGCTGCCCCGGTTGCGGAAGCGGCGGGCCGCGAAGGTCACCAGGGACAGGTTCATCTCGATCAGCGTGTTGCGGGCGTACTGGTACTCCCGGGTGCCCTCCTCCAGGACCTGAAGGCGGTCGAGGAACAGCCTGGTGAGCACGCGCGCGTCCTTGGGGGCGACCTTGCCGCCGTCCTCGATCCACGGCAGGTCCTCAGCGGCCTCCGAAGTTCCCGTGCTGACAGCGGTTCCTTGGCGGACGTTCACGGAAGTGGTCACGGTGCCGCCTTAGTTGGAAAGCAGGATGGATGTCTCCTGCCCGCTCAGGGGCGATGCATGTACGGACATTCGTTCGGATTGCCCGCGACCTGGATCTCTGAATCGGGCCAACTCCCCCACCTGCGTAACTGTACCTTCCGGATGGTACAGTTACGAATTATGCGACCGAGTTCGAGAACCCAGATCCTGGAAGCCGCGATCCGTGTGACCGAGAAGGAGGGGATCACGAGCCTGACCCTGGAGTCCGTGGCCGTGGAGGCCGGACTGACCAAGGGGGGCCTGCTGTACCACTTCCGTACCCGCGAGGAGCTGCTGCTGGCGATCCAGCGGCATCTGACCGAGGGATGGGAGAAGCAGTTGGAGGCGCGGCTCGGCAAAGCCTTCGCGGAGGCGACGGCGGCCGAACGGGCGATCGCCTACACGCTGATGGACGTGGAGAGCGAGCCGCGCAAGGCGGACCTGGCGTTCATGGTCGAGTCGGCGTCCGACCCGGAGCTGGCACAGGTGTGGAACTCGTTGGTGGACCGCTGGGTGCCGGTCCCGTCCGAGCCCGATCCGGCCCAACTGGAGCTGTTCCTGGCCCGGATGGCCGCGGACGGGCTGTGGCTGTTCGAGGCGACCACCGGGACAAGACTCACGCCCGCGGTGAAGGATGCCCTGCGGCAGCGGATCGCCGCGCTCACCGAATCGGCCTCCGCGCCGTGACCCACCGGCCCGGCGCCCTTCCGGCGCACCGTCGAATCCAGCAGATCCGAGGTACGGGATGAACAAGGCACGACGTTGGTGGGTCCTGTTGACCGTCTCGGCGGGGCTGTTGCTGATATCGGTGGACATGACGGTGCTCTACACCGCCCTGCCCACCCTGACCAACGACCTGCACGCCGACGCCTCGCAGAAGCTCTGGATCATCAACGCCTATCCGCTGGTGTCGGCCGGCCTGCTGCTGGGCACCGGCACGCTGGGCGACCGGGTGGGACACAAGCGGCTCTTCCTGGCCGGCCTGGTCGTCTTCGGCGCGGCGTCGACGATGGCCGCCTTCGCGTCCTCCCCCGGGATGCTGATCACCGCGCGCGCCTTCCTGGCGGTGGGCGCGGCGACGATGATGCCCTCGACACTGGCGCTGATCCGGATCACCTTCGAGGACGAGCGGGAACGCGGGGTGGCGATCGGCATCTGGGGCACGACGTCGGTGGTCGGCACCGCACTCGGACCGGTCCTCGGCGGCTTCCTGCTGGAGCACTTCTGGTGGGGTTCGGTGTTCCTGGTCAACGTGCCCGTCGTCCTGCTGGCCCTGGTCGCGGCGGTGTTCCTCGCGCCGGGCGGATCCGGCCGCGCGGACCGGCCCTGGGACCCGGTCGCCTCCGTGTACGTCATGGTCGGCCTCGTCGGCCTGGTCTACGCGATCAAGGAGACCACCAGGCCCGATCCCGCACCCCTGCACATAGTCGGGGCACTCCTGGTGTCCTTCCTCGGCTTCCGGGCCTTCCTGCGCCGCCAGCGCACCCAGACCTACCCACTGATCGACTTCGCGCTCTTCCGCAACCGGCCCCTGCTCGTCGGCGTGCTGGGCGCCGCCCTCGCGATGTTCGCCACGGCGGGCATCCAGCTCGTACTGGCCCAGCGCCTCCAACTGGTCATCGGCCACACCCCGCTCGGCGCGGGCCTGCTCGTGGCCGCGTGCGCGCTGGGCGCCCTGGTGGCCGGGGTCGTGGTCGGCGGCCTGGTGCACCGCATCAGCGTGCGCACACTGATCGGCGGCGGCCTCGCCACGAGCGCGCTGGGCATCCTGCTCACCCTCCTGCTCACCCCCGGCGCGGTGCCCCTCCTCGACTCCGCGCAGAGCTCCGGCTGGGTCGTCCCCGGTCTGATCCTGGCCGGGGCGGGTCTGGGCACCACGATGACCGCCGCCTCCGCCGCGATCATCGGCGGCGCCCCGCCCCACCGCGCCGGTATGGCCTCCTCGGTGGAGGAGGTCTCGTACGAACTGGGCAGTCTCACCGGTGTCGCCGTCCTCGGCAGCGTGCTGACGGCGGTCTACACCGGCACCGTCACCCTGCCCGCAGGTGCCCCCGACACCGCGGCCGACAGCCTGGACGAGGCCCGCGCCACCGCCGACCACCTGCCCGCCGAACAGGGGCGCCCCCTGCTGGACGCCGCCACCTCAGCCTTCGACAACGGCTACAACACGACCCTGGTCATAGCCACCGCCCTCCTGGCCGCCGGCTCCCTCTTCACCTACCGCTACCTGGGGCGTGCCGCCAACTCGGCGAACACCTCGACGGCGGAGTCGAGTTCGGCCTCGGTGTTGTAGTAGTGCGGCGACAGCCGCACCAGCGGATGGACACCTCGGTCCTCGGTGTCGAACTGGGTGTGCGCCGCCACGGTGGTGGTGACATTGACACCGCGCCCGCGAAGAGCGGCGGCAACGTCCTCGGTGGACACGCCGTCGACCTTCGCGGTGACGATCGCGCACCGCTGCAGACCGAGGTCGTACGTCGTGACACCGGGCAGGGCGTCCAGCCGGTCGCGCAACAGCTCCCCGAGCCCGACGGCACGCCGGCCGATGCCCTCCATACCGATCTCCAGAGCCTGCTCGACGGCGGCGCTCAGACCGAGGGCGTTGGCGTAGCTCACCTCCCAGGTCTCGAAGCGCCGGGCACCGTCGCGCCAGGTGAAACCCCGCTTCCCGTCCCAGGTGGCCGAGGCGATCTCACTGACGTACGGCTCCAGGTGGTCCAGTGCTTCCCGGCGCACCCACAGAAATCCCGTACCGCGGGGGCCGCGCAGGAACTTCCTGCCCGTGGCGGTGAGCATGTCGCATCCGAGCTCGGCGACATCGACCGGGAACTGGCCGACCGACTGGGTGGCATCGAGCAGGAAGGGCACACCCGCGGCCCGGCAGACGCGACCGATCTCGGCCGCGGGGTTGACCAGGCCGCCGCTGGTGGGGACATGGCTGACACCGACCAGCCTGGTCCGGTCGTCGATCAGCTCCGCCAGGGCCGCGGTGTCGAGCTGCCCGGACTCGTCATTGGGAACGACGACGACCTCGGCGCCGGTGCGCCGGGCGATCTGCAGATAGGCGAGGACGTTGCTGCCGTACTCCGCCCGGCCGGTGAGGATGCGGTCGCCCGGCGCGAACGTCATGGAGTAGAATGCGGCGTTCCAGGCGTGCGTGGAGTTGTCGAACAGCGCGACCTCGTCGGGTCGGCCGCCGACGAGGCGGGCGATGTTGGCGTACGTGGCGTCGATCCGGGCCCGTTCCCGGTCCGCGGCCTCGTATCCGCCGATGGCGGCTTCCAGCTCCAGATGGGCCGTCATGGTCCGAAGGGTCCTCCGCGAGAGGAGCGCGGCGCCCGCGTTGTTCAGGTGAACGCGGTTCGCGGTGCCCGGGGTTTCCCGGCGGATCTCTTCGATGTCCATTCCCTACCCCCGTCTTCTGCGGTCGGACGCCTCAGCCTTCCCTTCCCAACCGACCCAGCCACCACGCGGGGCTCCGCCCGGGGTTTCTGTCCGGGGTTTCTGTCCGGGGTTTCTGTCCGGGGTTTCTGTCCGGTGCGGCTCAGTTTGAGCTGGGCGCGCAGTTCCCCGCGCCCCTAAAGACCCATGGCCGAGGTCCGTTCACCACGTGCGGGTCGGCCTGAGTTGCTCGCGCAGTTCCCCGCGCCCCTGAAGACCCGAGGCCCGTTCACCATGTGCGGGTCGGTCTGAGTTGCCCGCGCAGTTCCCCGCGCCCCTAAAGGCCCGAGGCCCGTCCGTCACGTGGCCTCCGGTCGTACCCCGCGCCCGTGACGGGGGACGGCCGGCGGGGACGTGGCGGGATGTGTGGCCGCAGCTTACGAGGACACGGGGAGGCGGCCACCGGGGCAAACTCGGCTTGTGTCTTCCGCTGCGGGCGGACATTCCGACGCGGCCCCGCACCCAGAAGGCGTGCCGCAACCCCCACCCACCCAGGGGCGCGGGGAACTGCGCAGTCTTTTAGGGGCGCGGGGAACTGCGCAACCAGGCCCCACCCCACCCGCAGCCGAAAACGAACCCCCACCTACTCCCCCAACCCCCGAAGCACCCGAGCCTCCCGCGCAAGCACCCCCTCGTCATCCCCCGGCACGAACTCCAACAGAACATCCATCGCCCCACCCCCACCCCCCGCCCGCAACCGAGCAAACACCCCACCCCACAACCCGCCCCGCGCGGAGAGCGGACGCCGAGTAGTCCCCGGCCACCAAGAGAACGCATGCACGGCGGCAACACCGTCAATCACCGAGTCGAGCCCGACAAGCGCATCCGAGTCGTCCACATCGAGCGGCGGCTGCCAGTACGTAAGAACGTCAGGCCGCCCCACCTCCTCCAGCAACCGCAGAACACGATCCGCCCCATCGGTCAGCGTGTTGCGATGGAACTCGTAGGCGAGATACACCCCCACATCGGCCGCAAGCTCCGCCGCACGCCGAGTGTCCGCGACAACCGCCGCCCGCTCCTCCGCCGAAGCCTCCTCCGTCCCCTTCGCCCCCGCCCAGATCCGAATACGTGGCGCCCCGAGCAGCACGGCGGACCGAAGAACCCCGTCGAACTCCGCAGGGTCGGTACGCCCGGCGCGGTAGTACGAGCCGTACGAGGCCACCGCGAGCCCAGCCTCCTCGGTGGCCCCGCGAACCCGCACGGCCGCGGCCTCGTCACCCGCCGGCACATGGACGTCGGCACCCCACTCCACACACTCAAGCTCCGCCTCGACCGCCGCCGCGAGAACCCCGCCCACATCAAGGTGCCGCAGAGTGACGGAACACAGCCCCAGCCGCGGCGCCACCCGGTTCACCCCAACTCCTCGGTGACCGAGGGGCCACCCGCACCACCCGCACCACCAACACCGAGGTCCACGACCGTACGCACCCCATCGCCCCAGCGAACAGCGACAGCAAGCCCGCTCACCTCAACACCGACCTGCCCGCCAATCGGCGCCGCGCCCACTTCCCCGGTCAGCGACGCCAGCGCAACGAACACCGTCCCCTCCTCCCCCGCCCCAACAACTCCGGTGAGTTCGGGCAGAAGAGCCCAAGGCCCGTACGCCGTCCCCTGCGGCGCCCGCACCACACACTGGTCGTCCCACCCGTACAGCCCGACCAGCTGACTCGTCACCTCCGGCCCATCGAGCCGTACCTCCGAACCCTGTTGGACCTCGGGAACGGTCCCCGGCGGCACCGCAACAGCCCACCCGCTGTGATGGACGGGCGTCCCCACCGGCACACCCACCATGCGATGAACTCGCAGTTCGAGCCGACCGCGGGCCAGCGTCAGACTCTCGATCCGCGCCGACGGAAGCACGGGGCCGCCCTCGGGGAACACCGGCCGATGCCACGAGGCAAGCCAGTCACGCCCGGCACCCAGCGGATGAATGCGTACACGGGCACTCCGCAGTCCACGGGCCGACAGCGCGACATGATTGTCGGCAGCGTTGGCCGCGCTGGTCGGACCGGTACGGGTGGAGTACGCGAACCGGGCGTACAACGGATCTCCCGGCGCCCGCTCCGGCTCCCGCGAGTCGAGCTTGTAGCTGCCGTGGTTGTGCAGGCGCGACAGCCCGTCCCCGCCCGTCGTCTGGATGAGCAGCCCGGGCGCGGGAAGGGCGAGCACACGGTCGGCCCCCTCCACCGGCGCCCGCTCCTCCGTGGCCGTCCACACCGGATCCTCGGCCGGGATCAACAACGACAGGAACCCCTTGGAGGCCCAGTACGGGGACCCGGGCCCGGAGTACCGCTGGAGAGTGGCCTCGTGCGGCCCGTACCAGCCAAGTCCGAGCAGCCCGTCCGCGGTCGGCACGCCCCGGTCGAGGAAGTGCCGCAGCCCCCCGCTGAGGATGCGGCGGCTGACGCCCGGGTCGAGCGGTGTCTCACCGGTGAGCGCGCCGAGCGCCACGGCGGTGACGGCCGCGAAGCGGTAGGTCAGCGAGCGCCCGTGGTGAATCGGCGCGCCGTTCGCATCGAAGAGCAGCGCGAACCCGTCCAGGAACTCCCGCAGCCGCGGGCCGAGTCGGTCGAGCAGCTCCCGGTCCCCGGTGAGGTGGGCGTGGAGCAGCGGATAGAAGTGGAGGGCCCAGCCGTTGTAGTGGTCGAAGGAGCGGCCGTCGCCGTCGGAGTACCAGCCCTGGCCCTGGTACCAGCCGTCGAGCAGGCCGAGCGCGCGGTCGATCGCCCCGCGTGTCTCGGCGTCGCCCCGCCCCACGGACTCCAGGAACCCGGCCACGGTCAGCGGGAAGAGGTACCAGTTGTTGGGCGCGGGCGTGTGCCGCAGCGCGCCGCGCAGCCACTGCTCGACGCGGTCCTGGTCGTCGGCCGGGAGGGTGTCCCAGGTCCAGGGCGCGGTGAGCCGCAGGGCCAGCGCCACGGAGGCCGACTCCACCATGGGCTGCCCCTGGATGCCGTGGTGGCCGATCTCCGGCCAGGACTCGGCGTCGTCGCGGCCGGGGGTGCGGGTGCCGCGCGCGAGGCCGGCGGTGTAGCGCTCCAGGAAGCCGTGCGGGTCCTTGCCGGACGCCCCGGAGGTGCGGAACGCGGCGAGCAGGAACGTACGGGCGAACCCTTCGAGACCGTCGGAGCGCACCCCCGACCGCGAGGGCGGGCCGGGCAGGTCGATCAGGGCGTGGCCGGGCGTGGCATAGCGGAGGGCGGCGGCCAGCAGCCGGTCGCCGGTGGCTTCCCAGTGGGCGCGGGTGTAGCCGGTGTGCGGGCTGAGGGTGCGGTCTTCCTCGGGGGCTGCGGGGAGGGGGTGTTGGGGCATGGAAGGGCCACGTCTCCTGTTCGTTCCGACGGTTTCCGAAGGTCCGTTCCGTTCTGGTGGCTTCCGAAAGCGGCTGCGATGGGCAGGCGGGTGAGGCGGGTCAGGCAAAGGAGGTCAGGCGAGGCGCGCCAAGTGTTCGGGCCGGACGGCGTGGGCGAAGGGGCGGCCGAGGGCGTACGACTCGATCTCGGCCAGTGCCAGGTCGGCGAGGCGGCGCAGTTCGCCGCCCTTCGAGCCGGCGATGTGCGGGGTGATGAGGACGTTCGGGCAGTCCCACAGCGGTGAGTCGGCGGGCAGTACCTCCGGCTCGGTGACGTCGAGGACCGCGTTGATCCGCCCGGACACCACCTCACTGGTGAGAGCGGTCTGGTCGATGACCGCGCCGCGCGCGGTGTTGATCAGCGTGGTGCCCGTGCGGAGCCGGCCCAGGAGTTCGCGGCTGACCAGGCCGCGGGTCTCGGGCAGCAGCGGTGTGTGCACGCTGAGGATGTCGCTGACCGTGAACAGATCGGGCAGGGAGACCGGCTCCGCCCCGAGATCGCGTGCCTCGGTGTCCGTGACGAAGGGGTCGTGGAGCAGCACGTTCAGGTCGTGCGGGCGGAGCAGGTCGATGACGCGGCGTCCGATGACCGAGGCGCTCAGGATGCCCACGGTCCGGCGGTAGTTGCCCGCGTCGGGGTGCCGTGCGTTCCAGTCGATACGGCGGCGTTCGGTGCGGTAGGTACGGGCGGTGTCGAGGACGCGTTTGTTGGCGAGCAGGATCATGGCGAGGGTGTACTCGGCGACCGGTACAGCGTTGGCCGCGGCGGCAGAGGACACGGTGAGGCCGCGCTCCCAACAGGCGGCGGTGATGTGGTGGCGTACGGTCCCGGCGGTGTGCACGACCGCGCGCAGCCGGGGCGCGGCGTCGAGTACCGCCGCGTCGATGGGCGGGCAGCCCCAGCCGGTGACGAGCAACTCGGCGTCGGCGAGCGCGTGGTGGGCGGCGGGGGTGGTGAGATCGTCCAGTACGAGGTGCGGGTCGATGTCGGTGAGGGCGGCCAGCCGGGCCCGTACATCCGGGTCGAGGACCTGATCCGCGGTCCTCCGCGCCATGGCGAGCACGGCACGCGGGCGGGGACGGGGCCGGAGGTCGGCGTGAGTCACTTGGCGCTCCTACGAGTCAACTGTGGCTTCTTGCACAACACCTGACGACACGTCACTTGACGAAACATCACATGACGGCACATCACTTGACGCTTCCGGCGGTCAGGCCGGACTTCCAGTAACGCTGCAGCGTGACGAACGCGACGATCAGCGGCACGACGGCGAGCAGCGAGCCGATGACGACGAGCGGGTAGTACTCGGGCGAGACGGTGGCGGAGCTGTTCCAGGTGTAGAGCCCGAGGCTCAGCGGATACAGGTGCTGGTCGGAGAGCATCACCATCGGCAGGAAGAAGTTGTTCCAGATGGCGGTGAGCTGGAACAGGAAGACGGTGACGAACCCGGGGCCGAGCATGCGCAGACTGACGCGTACGTACGTCTGCAGTTCGCCGGCGCCGTCCACGCGGGAGGCCTCCAGTACCTCGTTGGGTACGTAGCCGCTGCTGAGCAGGCGGGCGAGGTAGACACCGAAGGGGTTGAAGAGGACGGGGACGAAGACCGCCCAGAAGGTGTTGACCAGGCCGATCTCGGAGGCCACCAGATAGAGCGGGAGGGCGAGGACGGTCTGCGGGACCATGACGCCCGTGAGGACGAGGCCGAACAGCTTCTCCTTGTGCCGGAACTCGTACTTGTCGAAGGCGTATCCGGCGGAGACGCTGATGAGGGAGCCGACCAGGGCGCCGCCGACCGCGTACAGCAGGCTGTTGAGGTACCACTCGCCGTAGAGGCCGCCGTCCATGGCGAAGAGGTCGGAGAGGTTGCGGGAGAGGGAGAAGTCGCCGAGGGAGAAGATGTCGCTGCCGAAGAGGGCGTCGGCGTTCTTGGTGGACGCGAACAGCAGCCACAGGGCGGGCATCATCGTGTAGAGGGCGGCTATCAGGACTACGGCGTTGGCGACACCGCGACTGGTGAGTCCGGACCTGCCGAAGGGGCGGCCGAGTGGCCTGGTGGGTGACCCGCCGGGCGGGGTCGTGGGGGTCGTCGGGGTGATGGGAGTCGTCGTGGTCATTTCGCGCTCCGTTCGCGGCGGCCTGCCCAGCGCGTCACGGCGAACGACAGGGCGCAGGTGACGACGAGGAGGATGACGGAGGCCGCGGAGGCGAGTCCGTAGTTGTTGCGGCGGAAGGCCGCGTCGTAGATGTACATGTTCGGTGTGAAGCGGGAGTTGACCATCGGCGTCGCCTGGTTCATCAGCATGGGCTCGGTGAACAGCTGCAGCGCGGCGATGAGGGAGAACATGCACACCATCAGGACGGACCCCCTGATGATGGGGACCTTGACCTGGAACGCGGTGCGCACGCCTCCCGCCCCGTCGATCCTGGCCGCTTCCAGCACCTCGCGCGGCAGCGCCTGGAGGGCGGCGTAGAAGATCACCATGTTGTAGCCGAGGCCGCTCCACAGGGCGATGTTGACGATCGACGGGAGCACGGTGTGCAGGCCCAGGAAGTCGATGGTGATGTCGGCCTCGGCGAAGAGCTTGACGACCGGGCTGAGCCCCGGTGTGTAGAGGTACAGCCAGATGACCGCCGCGATGATGCCGGGCACGGCGTGCGGCAGGTAGAGCAGCATCTGCGCGGTGCGCCGCAGCCGGATCAGGCCGGAGTCGAGCAGCAGGGCGAGCCCCAGTGAGCCGGCGACGACGAGCGGGACGAAGATCACGCAGTAGAGGGCGATGGAGCCGAAGCCGGAGACGAAGCTCGGGTCCTGCAGCACGGCGAGGTAGCTGCGCAGCCCGGTGAAGATGGTGCGACCGCCGCCGAAGCCGAGGCCGTCGTGGTCCTCGGAGAAGAAGCTGAGGTAGATCGCGTAGCCGACGGGGACGAGGAACACGGCGACGAGCAGTGCCGTGAACGGGGCGAGGAGCGTGACGTAGGCGAACCTCTGCTGTCGGCGTCCGGCTCTGCGGGTGCGGACGGGGTCCGCCGGTGGCGGTGTGGTCCCCGCCCGTTTTCTGGGAGTCGTCACTGTGCTCACGGATGCACCTCGGATCCAACCTGATGTGCGGCTCTGGAGGGGTGGTGTGCGGCGGCGTGGTGTGCGGCGGTGTGGTGTGGCACGGCTGCCGGTCAGCGGGTGGTGACGGACAGGCCGAGGCTCTTCAGGTCGGGCAGGGTCTTGCTCTGTGCCTCCCGGAGGGCCTCCAGGATGGTTCCGCTGCCGACACCGGCCCGCGCGAGCCCGTCGTCGCCGGAGCTGATCGTCGAGACCATGCGCGGCCCCCACTTCCATCGGGTGGAGATCAGCTCGGCCTCTCTCTGGAAGAGGCCGAAGATGTCCTGGCCGCCGTAGTAGCTGGTGTCCATCTCCTTGCGGGCGACCGGAACCAGGTCGGTCACGGTCGGATACGCGCTGCTGACCCCGCTGGAGAGCTTGGCGCGCAGCGCGTCCGGGCTGGTGACCATCCAGGTGATGAACTCCAGGGCTTCCTCGGGGTGCGTGCTGTCCTTGGTGACCATGAAGGTCGAGCCGCCCTGGGTGCCCAGTGACGGCTTCTCCGGGTCCCACTGCGGGGAGGGCGCGATGGCCCATTTGCCCTTGCCGCCCGGGGTGGAGGCCATCATCGAGCCCGCCGCCCAGGCGCCCGCCAGCCAGCCGGCCGTCTCACCGCTCTGCAGATGCGCCCGCCACTGCTGGCTGGACGAGGGCTCGACCCGCACCAGGTCGTCGTCGACCAGGCGCTGCCAGTACGCGGCGACCTTGCGGGTGGGGGCGTCGTCCATGGAGACGGTCCAGGACTTGTCGGAGGTGTCGTACCACTGGGCGCCGGCCTGCCAGGCGAGGCCGGCCATGGCGAGCGTGCCTCCGGTGGTGAAGAGAGAGGCGATACGGGAGTCGGGCTCGGCCTTCTTCAGCTTGCGGGCCGAACTCTGGAACTCCGCCCAGGTCCTGGGGACGGGGATGTCGTACTTGGTGAACAGGTCCTTGCGGTAGAGGAAGACCATCGGTTCGATGTCGACCGGCAGGGCGTAGGTGCGCCCCTCGAAGGTGGTCAGGTCCATCGCCTGCGGGATGATCTTGCGGCGCACCGAGTCGGGCAGCATGTCGGTGATGTCGCGGGGCACACCGTCGATGGCGTAACTGGGCAGCTGGGGATACTCGATGGTGGCGACGTCGGGGGCGTTGCCCGCCCGTGCGGCGTTGCTGAGCTTGGCCCAGCCGCCCTGGTCGCCGGAGGGGACCTGCTCGAAGTCGACCTTGATTTTGGTGTGGGTGCGGTTGTACTCGTCCACGACCTCCTGGCTGCCGCGCAGCGCCGACCAGAAGGTGATGTGCACCGGACCGTCTCCGGCGCTGTCGCCCTTCCCGCCGCCGGAGCAGCCCGCCACCAGCAGCATGGCGAAGATCGTGAGCAGTGCCGTCACGGCCGCACCTGAGCGTCTGACTGCTGGGCGTTGACCAGGCATGGGCCCTCCCGCGTCGTTGCTGGGTCATGGGCATCCTCAGCGGCAGACGAAAAAGGCGTCAATACATCGAACAGAAGAAACTAAAGCGGTCAAACGAACAATCCGGAGCGCCGAGCAACTTTTGACAGGGTCAGACCGCCGGCGCGGCCGTGGACTCCCTTATCACCAGGCCCGGCAGCAGCTCCACGTGCCGGGTGGCCCCGGGCCGCAGCCCGCCGCCCGCCGTGTCGAGCCGTCGCAGCAGCAGTTCGACCCCGGTCCGGCCGAGCTCCGTCTTGGGCGGGGCGACGGCCGTCAGCGAGACCGGTCCCATGTCGGCGACCACGTCGTTGTAGGCGACCACCGAACAGCGTCCCGGCACGTCGATTCCCGCCGCAAGCAGGCGTTGCACCAGCATCAGCGCGTCCATGTCGCTGTGGATCAGCACCGCCGTCGCGCCGCTCCTCCCGACCGCCTCGACCAGGTCGGACTCCCGTGGGTCGGCGACGCGCGGATCGGGACCGGCGGTGCTCGAACTGAGAATCGTGGGGCATCCCTCCGCGAGCCCCCGGGCGGCGGTCTGTTCGGCGAACTCGGCGCGGATGACCCGTGCGGTGGGGCTGTCGTCGCGCGCCGCCAGCACGATCCGCCGGTGTCCGAGACCGACCAGGTGCCCGAGCGCCAGATGCACGCCGTACGCGTGGTCCGTACGCACACAGTCCAGCGAGTAGATCCCGCCGGCCCGGGCGGGGCGCCGCTCCACCAGCACCGCGGGGACGTCCAGGGCGGCCAGCCACGAGTGGTCCGCCTCGGCCTCCGCCCGGGTGCGCCAGTGCGGCGACAGCAGCAGGCCGCGCGCGCCGGCGTCCACCGCCTGGCGCACCGCCTCGCGCTCCGACCCGCCGTCACCCGCGGTGATGTGCAGCGCCAGCCGCAGACCGGCCTTGGCGGCGGCCTCCCGCGCGCCCTGCACGGCCTCGGTGAGATACGTGTTGCTCTCCGGTACGACCATGGCGACCGCGTCACCGCCGACGGGGGCCTCCTCGGGCACCGGCCGCAGTGAGCGCGCCACCCCGTGCCCGCGGCGCACCTCCCCGCGCCGGGCCAGGTCCTCGACGTCCCGGCGCACCGTGACCACGGAGACGCCGAGTTCGTCGGCGAGATCGGTGATGCGCGCGACACCCCGGTCCCGCACCGTCTCCGCGATCCGGTCCTGCCGTGTCCGCGCCGACTCCCGCATGTCCCCCACCGCTCCCGCCCACATCGGCCGCGCCGCCCGGCCACCACCACGCGGCGGTTCGCACGATCGAGTTTCGCACGATGGCCCCATCGTAGCGATCAATCGATCAAAGTGACGGCCACGGCCGAGTTTCGTTGGACCGGGCGCTGGACCGGGCGGGCGGTTTCCGGTGTGCGCCCTACCGGGCCGTCCGGGGTCAGGAGGTGTGGCCTGGTAGGGCTGATCCTTCGCGCTCTCCGTGGACATCGAAGAATGAACGTCAAATGAACGTCGACGGAGGGAATCGCATCTACCTCCCCAGCAGTCCCTTCCGCCCCGCCCGCTCTGCCCCAGGAACAGTCTTCATGCGCGTACAGCCGTTCTCCGTGGTCGCCCCGGCACCCTCCGGACCCGACGCCGTCCTCGACGTCCCCCGGAAGTCCGTGTACCGGCCGCTTCGGCTGTGGGCGGGCCGCGTCCCGGTGCTCGCGGTCCTCGCCGTCCTCCCGCTGTACGGGGTGTGGGCAACGCTTCTCGCGACCGGCGGCGGCGATCTCGCGGCCCAGTACGCCTGGGCCGGTTTCTTCGCCCGGAACCCGGACTCGGTGTACGGACTGTTCTGGTACGGCGGCACGCACACCGCCAACTACAGCGTGCTGTCCCCGCCGTTGATGGCGATGCTGGGCGTGCGGACCGCCTCCGTCCTGGCCGGGCTGGCCGCCACCTGGCTGCTGGGCTCGCTGCTGGAGCGGACCGTCGCCAGGGTGCCGCTGTGGCCCGCGCTGCTCGGCGCTCTCGGGCTGTGGGCCAACGTCGCCTCGGGGCGCACCACGTTCGCCCTCGGGCTGGCCTTCGGACTCGCCGGCCTGCTGGCCGTGGCGGGCCGTCCGGCGCGGCGGGACCGGCTGACCGCGGGCGCCCTGGGAGCGCTGCTGGCCACCCTGGCCAGTCCGGTGGCCGGGCTCTTCCTGCTGGTGGCCGGTGCCGGGTATCTGCTCGACCGGCGGTACGCCAAGTGCCTCGCCCTCTCCGTGCCGCCCGTCGTCGTCTGCGCGTCGACGGCACTTCTGTTCCCCTTCCAGGGCGAGCAGCCCATGCCCGCGGTCCGCATGGTGCTGCCCCTGCTGCTGTCCGGCGCCGTGCTGTGGGCGGCTCCCCGGACGTGGCGGGTGCTGCGGGGCGGGGCTGCCGTGTACGCCGTCGGAGTCGTACTGACCTGTCTTGTCCCCTCGCCCATCGGCACCAACGTGGAACGGCTCGCGGCGCTCTTCGCCCCCGCGGTGCTGCTCGCGTGCCTGCGGGGCGCGGCCGGGTCGCGCGACGCACTGCCCGCCCTGCGGAGGGCCTTCACGCGGAAGACCTTCGTACGGCGGGCCTTCGGACTGGGTGCCTTCGGACGGGGAGCCTCCGCGCGGCAGACCTCCTGGTGGCGGACCTCCCCGCGCTGGGCCGCCCCGGTCGCCCTCGCACTCACCGCGTCGGTCGCCTGGACCACCACGACGACGGCCAACGACCTGCGGGTCACCACCTCCGTGCCGGCCTGGGCCACGCACACCGCCGGGGTGCTCGCCGAGCTCGACCGGCTCGACGCGGATCGCGACCGGGTCGAGGTGGTGCCTGCCCGCAACCACCGCGAGGCCACCCTCTTCGCGCCGCACGCGCAGCTGATGCGGGGCTGGAACCGGCAGTTGGACGTCGAGCGGGGGCGGCTGTTCTACGAGAGCGCGCTCGACGCCCCGCGCTACCACGCCTGGCTGCGCCACTGGGCCGTCGGCTATGTCGTCGTGCCCGACGGGACACCCGACGGCCCCGCCGAGCACGAGGCGGCCCTCGTCACCTCCGGGCAGGACTGGCTGGAGCCCGTGTGGCACGACGCGTACTGGAGGATCTACCGCGTCCGGGACGCCGAGCCGCTCGTCTCTGCGCCCGCGCAAGTGGTGCGGGCGGGCGAGGCGGCCGTGGTGCTGAGGGTGCCGGGGCCCGGGACCGTGACCGTCCGCGTCCGGTACTCGCCGTGGCTGCGGGCCGCCGGAGCCTGCGTACGGCCGGACGGCCCCTGGACACGGCTGACCGTGCAGCGTGCGGGCCTGTACCGGCTGGACTCCAGCTATGTGGACGGGCCCTCGGACGAGGACGGTTGCCTGCCTGCCGAGGACGGCTCCCGGCAGGGACTGCAGTGAGCCGGTGAAACCGGACCGGGCCCGCCCGCCGGGTCTCCTGGGACGCGGCGGGCGGGCCCGGTTCGGTACGTGCTCGTCGGCGGTCAGCCGACGAGCGTGATGTCCTGCTGCTGGCGTGCGTGGAAGTACGGCAGCGGCAGGCCGCCGGAACGCAGCTCCATCACCGTGGCCTCGACGCGGGCCGCACCCGGCTTGAACCGTCCCGGCTCGGTGCGGTCGGTGTTCGTCCAGCGGTGCTCGGCGCCGTCGCAGACCGCGCTGGTGCCCCCGACTCCCTTCCGCGACCTGCCCTCGCCCTGGCCGAGCGAGGAGCTCACGAAGACCGGTCCCGTGCCGCCCGTGCAGCGGTAGGTGCCGGAGAGGGTGACCGTGCCGTCCGCGGCGAGACGGCCCGTCGGGTCGACCGTCACCGTCTCGAACGGCCCCGACCGCTCGGACAGTTCGAGCGAGTCGGCGACGGCGTGCGCGGACGACGGGGCGGCGAGCAGCAGCAGCGCGGCACCGACGGCGGTGCCCATGACCTGGCGCAATGGCATTGGAGTACCTCCTGGAGTGGGGGTCTCCACAGGTACCGGCCCGGTGTGCTCGCGCGCGTGATCATCACCCCTTTGGTGGCGAGTCCGCACCATCCGTCCTGGGCACGTCCGAGTGTTGTCCGCGTGTTGTCACGCTTCCCTTCCCACTGTTCCGATGAGTTCGCGGCAGGAGGATGGTCTATTCACAACGAGGCGACGACAACGCCGCCGAACCCTTCGCACGTGGAGGTACGCCATGTGTTCCCACCAGTCTTCGTGCCCGTCCGCCGACCGCACCGAGCGCTCCCACCGCGACGACGCGCACATCGTCTCCGCGCACCCCGAGCAGGGCTGGTACCTGCTCTGCGACGGCGCGATCGTCTTCGACGACACCGGCGCGCTGCTGCCCGACGGCCGTATCGTCGCCCCGCACCGGGTGCCGGCCGCGCAGCTGACCATCGCGGCCTGACACTCCCCCGGATCCCCTCGGGGACGGGCCCGGCCTCCGCCGGGCGGCAAGGACCGACTATCGCGGCCCATTGACTGCCGTCACGAAGGCGATACGCTCCTGGCAGGCCGCAGCGGTTCCGGCTGCGGGCGGACGTCAACCGGGCACGTACGGAAGGCGGTTCCGTACGGAGGGAAAGTGATCCCGTGCCCCCGGAAGGTGATCAAGCGTGATGGTGACGATCTAGAGTGATCATCGTGTCCGAGCAGCACACTCCCCGGTCCCTCATCGTCACCTTCTACGGCGCGTACGGCCGCTTCGCCCCTGGTCCGGTACCCGTGGCCGAACTCATCCGGCTTCTCGCCGCGGTCGGCGTGGACGCGCCCTCCGTGCGCTCGTCGGTGTCCCGGCTCAAACGCCGTGGGCTGCTGGTGCCGGCACGCACGGCGTCGGGCGCGGCCGGGTACGTACTGTCGCCGGACGCGCGGCAGCTCCTCGACGACGGCGACCGGCGGGTCTACGCGGCCTCACCCCCCGAGGACGACAGCTGGGTGCTCGCCGTGTTCTCGGTGCCCGAGTCCGAGCGGCAGAAACGTCACGTACTGCGTTCCCGTCTGTCCGGCCTCGGTTTCGGGACGGCCGCCCCCGGGGTGTGGCTCGCGCCCGCCCGCCTCTACGAGGAGACCCGCCACACGCTGGAACGGCTGCGTCTGGACGCGTACGTGGAACTGTTCCGCGGCGAGCACCTGGGCTTCGCGGCGACGGCCGACGCGGTCGCCCGCTGGTGGGACCTGGCCGCGATCGCCAAGCAGCACGAGGCGTTTCTCGACACCCACGCGCGCGTGCTGCACGACTGGGAGGCGCGGAACGACACCCCCGAGGAGGAGGCGTACCGCGACTATCTGCTCGCCCTGGACACCTGGCGTCACCTCCCGTACGCCGACCCCGGGCTGCCTCCCGCGCTGTTGCCCGAGGACTGGCCGGGCGCCCGCTCGGCGGCCGTCTTCCGGGCGCTGCACGAACGGCTGCGGGACACGGGGGCGGCCTTCGCGGGCGTACCGGAGAACCGCCCCAAACCCGAAACCGTGTGACGCCAGACACACTTCGGACCGCTAAGGCAACGCTCAGGCTGCTCAGTCCCTCTTCTCATAATCCTTACCTAGCGTCGTGACGCATGAGTCTGATGCGCAGTCTGAACCGGGCGCTCTCCGCCACCACCGGCCTCCAGGTGCGTAGGGCCGCCGCCGTCGCACCGCCCGGGCCGAAGAAGACGGCGGCGAAACCCGGGAAGCGGCCCACGCCGGTGTACCGATGTCCCGCGCCCGTGGACCTCGCGACGGACCGGCTGCTTCGGGAGCCGGTCTTCATCATGTCGCCGGTGCGGTCCGGCTCGACCCTGCTGCGGATGCTCCTGAACGCGCACTCGCGGTTCCACTCCCCGCACGAGCTGCACATCCGCCGCCTGGAGGTCGACTTCGGCAGCAGGCTGTCGCAGCGCGCGATGAGCGCCCTCGACCTGGAGCGCGGCGATCTGGAGCATCTGCTCTGGGACCGGGTCATGCACCGCGAACTGGTCAGGTCCGGCAAGGACTTCATCGTCGAGAAGACGCCCAGCAACGCGTTCGTGTACCGGCGCATCCGAGACTGCTGGCCGGACGCCCGCTTCGTCTTCCTGCTCCGCCACCCGGTGTCCATCGCCCGGTCCTGGCACGAGGGCGATCCCGACAAGCGGACCTTCGACGAGGCCGCCGCCGACGCGCTGCGCTACATGCAGGCCGTCGACAACGCCCGCAAGGGGATCACCGGCGGTCACACCCTGCGCTACGAGGACCTCACCGCCGGCCCCGAGAAGGAGATGCGCCGCCTCTGCGCCTTCCTGGACGTGGACTTCGAGCCGTCGATGCTCGACTACGGCAGGAAGGACGACACACAGGTCGTGAAGGGCCTCGGCGACTGGCGGGACAAGATCCGCACCGGCCGGGTGCAGAGCGGCCGGGCACTGCCCGCCGAGGACGAGATACCGGCGATCCTGCGACCGATGTGCGCGGCCTGGGGCTACACCTCGTGAAGCCGCACGCCGAGATAGCCGAGGTCTGGCCGCGCGACGGGCGCGTCAGACTCGTCGGACACATCCACGGGCACCCCGCCGAGGGCGAGTGGCGGCTGCTGCTCACCCGGCGGAGCCACGCGGAACAGCGCCTCGACTATCCCGCGCAGGTGAAGGGCGACCGTTTCGAGGGCGAACTGCCCGTCGCCGACCTGGCGGCAGCGACCGACACCGCCGAGGCCGGGATCGGGGCCGAGGTCGAGGGCGGGGTCGAGGAGTGGGACATCCATCTCACCGACGGCGAGGTGGAGTTGCGGGCCGGACGGCGGCTCGACGACATCCACGGCAAGAAAAAGATCATGGTCTTTCCCGAGCAACGGGTACGCGGCACCGGCGTGCGTCCGTACTACACGGTGAAGGACAACCTTTCGCTGGAGTGCCGCACAGGAGCCTCGACATGACGATCCATCAGATCGGAGGGCGGCCGAAGGTCCGCTATCTGCTCCTGCACGCGTACGGACGCGGCGGCACCATCCGCACGGTGATGAACCAGGCCAACTCCCTGGTGCAGGCGGGCTGGCAGGTCGAGCTGGTGAGCGCGCTGCGCCGCCGAGACGACCTCCAGTTCCCGCTCGACCCGCGCGTAAAGGTCACGACGATCGTCGACCAGCGCGAGGAGGCCCACACCCCGCCGTCGGGCATGCTCGGCCGCTGGCAGGACTGGCGCCGCGGCCGACTGACCGAGCGGCCCGCGCGGCACATCCCGTGCGGCGAGTTCGGCTACCGCTACTTCAACCGGTACGTGGAACAGCGGCTGATCGCGTACCTCTCCTCGCTGCGCGACGGGGTCCTGGTGACCACGCGGCCCGCGCTCAACTTCCTCGCCGCGGAACACGCGACGGGCGGCGTGGTGCGCGTGGCGCAGGAGCACATGAACCACGGCACGCACAAGCAGGACGTGCGGCAGCGCATCCGGGAGACCTACGCGCGCTTCGACGCGGTCGCCGTCCTGACGGAACGGGACCGCGAGGAGTACGAGCAACTGCTGCCCGGCACCCGGGTCGTACGCATCCCCAACGCCGTGCACTCCCTCGACCAGGTGCCCTCGGACCACCGCTCGAAGATCGCGGTGGCGGCCGGGCGGCTCTTCCCGCAGAAGGGCTTCGACCTGCTGATCCCGGCGTGGGCGAAGCTCGTCGAGACGTACCCCGACTGGCAGTTGAGGATCTACGGCAGCGGCGAGAAGAAGGCCGAGCTGCGGGAACTCATCGAGGAGCACCACCTCTACAACCACGTGTTCCTGATGGGCCACACGGACCGGCTCGACGACGAACTCGCCAAGGCCTCCTTCTACGTGCTCAGTTCGCGCTTCGAGGGGCTGCCGATGGTGATGATCGAGGCGATGAGCCACTCGCTCCCGGTGGTGAGCTTCGACTGCCCGACCGGGCCCTCGGACGTGCTCACCCACGGAGTCGACGGTCTGCTGGTCGCACCGGAGGACCCCGACGCGCTCGCCGACGCCATGGCCAAGCTGATGGGCGACCGGGCGCTGCGGGCGGACATGGGCGTCGCCGCCGTACTGACGGCGGCCTCGTACGGACCGGACGCCGTGCACCCCCGCTGGGAGGCCCTCTTCCGCGAACTCCACGAGGTTCGTGAACTCCACGACCTCCATGAACTTTCCGATCAACGGCACCGCGTCGCGGGCGCCTCGAAGGGACAGCGCGCATGACCACCACGGCCAGGGGCCGTCAGAAGCCCCCCACCGCCCAGGGAGCCACCATCTGGCTCACCGGGCTGCCGAGCGCGGGCAAGACGACCATCGCCCGCTTCCTCGCCGGCCGGCTGCGGTCCGAGGGACACCGCGTGGAGGTCCTCGACGGCGACGAGATCCGCCGCTTCCTCTCCGCAGGACTCGGCTTCTCCCGCGAGGACCGCAACACCAACGTGCAGCGCATCGGCCTGGTCGCCGAAGTCCTCGCGCGCAACGGGGTGCTGGCGGTGGTTCCGGTCATCGCCCCGTACGCCGACAGCCGCGAGGCGGTCCGCAAACGGCACGAGGCCAGCGGCACGCCGTACATCGAGGTGCATGTCGCCACTCCGGTCGAGGTGTGCAGCGAGCGGGACGTGAAGGGCCTGTACGCGCGGCAGGCGGCGGGACAGCTGACCGGCCTGACGGGGGTCGACGACCCGTACGAGCCGCCGCCGGCCCCCGCGCTGTCCCTGGCGACGCAGTCGCAGACGCCCGAGGAGTCGGCGGACGCGGTCCACGCGGTGCTGGCGGCCAGGGGGCTCGTGTGACACCGGGCCCGACGACCGCCGACCGTACGCACGCGTCTCCACAGCAGGCGTCTCCGCAGCAGACGCCCGCACAGCTCGCGCTCCCCCGGCACGCGCTCTCGCATCTGGACGCTCTGGAGTCCGAGGCGGTGCACATCTTCCGCGAGGTGGCGGGTGAGTTCGAGCGGCCGGTGATCCTGTTCTCCGGCGGCAAGGACTCCATCGTCATGCTGCACCTGGCGCTCAAGGCGTTCGCGCCCGCTCCGGTGCCGTTCTCGCTGCTGCATGTGGACACAGGACACAACTTTCCGGAAGTCCTTGAGTACAGGGACCATGTGGTGGCCGCACATGGGCTGCGGCTCCATGTGGCCTCCGTACAGGACTACATCGACCGAGGTGTGCTGCGGGAACGTCCCGACGGGACGCGTAACCCGCTGCAGACGGTGCCGCTGACGGAGAAGATCCAGGCTGAGCGGTTCGACGCCGTCTTCGGCGGCGGACGCCGGGACGAGGAGAAGGCCCGCGCCAAGGAGCGGGTGTTCTCGCTGCGCGACGAGTTCTCGCAGTGGGACCCGCGTCGGCAACGGCCGGAACTGTGGAACCTCTACAACGGACGGCACGCGGCCGGCGAGCACGTCCGCGTGTTCCCGCTGTCCAACTGGACCGAGCTGGATGTGTGGCAGTACATCGCCCGCGAGGGCATCGAACTGCCGGAGATCTACTTCGCGCACGAGCGTGAGGTGTTCCAGCGGGCCGGTATGTGGCTGACCGCGGGTGAGTGGGGCGGCCCGAAGGAGAGCGAGACGGTCGAGAAGCGGCAGGTCCGCTACCGGACCGTGGGCGACATGTCCTGCACCGGCGCCGTCGACTCGGACGCGGTGACCCTCGACCAGATCATCGCCGAGATCGCCGCCTCCCGGCTCACCGAGCGGGGCGCCACCCGCGCCGACGACAAAATGTCCGAGGCCGCGATGGAAGACCGCAAGCGCGAGGGGTACTTCTAGAGATGACCGCCACCACCTCCACCACCGCTGCCGTCGCCATGTCCCGCACCACCGTGGACACACTGCGGTTCGCGACCGCCGGGTCCGTCGACGACGGCAAGTCCACCCTCGTCGGCCGGCTGCTGCACGACTCCAAGTCGGTCCTCACCGACCAGCTGGAGGCCGTGGAGCGCGTCTCCCAGAGCCGTGGCCAGGACGCGCCGGACCTGGCCCTGCTCACCGACGGCCTGCGGGCCGAGCGCGAGCAGGGCATCACCATCGACGTGGCGTACCGCTACTTCGCCACGCCCCGGCGCCGGTTCATCCTCGCCGACACCCCCGGACACGTGCAGTACACCCGCAACATGGTCACCGGCGCCTCCACGGCCGAACTGGCGATCATCCTGGTCGACGCCCGCAACGGCGTCGTCGAACAGACCCGGCGCCACGCGGCGATCGCCGCGCTGCTGCGCGTCCCGCACATCGTGCTGGCCGTCAACAAGATGGACCTCGTCGGATACGAGGAGAAGGAGTTCGAGCGGATCGTCGAGGACTTCGCGGGCCACGCCGCGGAGTTGGGCCTGCCCGGTTTCACACCGATCCCCGTGTCGGCCCTGGCGGGCGACAACGTGGTGGACCGCTCGACGCGTATGGACTGGTACGAGGGTCCGGCACTGCTCCGGCACCTGGAGTCCGTCCCGGTCGGCGGCGACCGCTCGGGCGAACCCACGCGCTTCCCCGTCCAGTACGTGATCCGGCACGCCGAGATCCGTTACTACGCGGGCCAGTTGGTCTCCGGTTCGCTGCGCGTCGGGGACCGGGTGACGGTCCACCCCTCCGGCGAGACGTCCGCGATCACCGGCATCGACGTACTCGGCGAGGATGCGCGGGAGGCGTACGCCCCGCAGTCGCTGACCCTGCGCCTGGCCGACCAGCGCGATGTCTCGCGCGGCGACATGATCACGACCGGGGCGGACGTGCCCGCGCTCACGCGGGACGTCCGGGCCGCCGTCTGCCATCTGGCCGACCGTCCGCTGCGGGTCGGCGACCGGGTCCTGGTCAGGCACACGACCCGTACGGTCAAGGCGATCGTGAAGGATCTGGCCGGGGCCGCCGAGCTGACCGCCAACGACCTTGGCCGGATCACCCTGCGCACCGCCGAGCCGCTGGCGCTCGACGACTACGCGGACTCGCGCCGCACCGGGGCGTTCATCCTGGTCGACCCGGCGGACGGGGCGACGCTGACGGCGGGGATGGTCGATCTGAGGGAGGCCGGCTCGCGCGTGTGAGCCGAGGGAGAACGCCGAAAGAGAACAGGGCCGTGGGGGCCAGGCACACACGTCGATGCCTGGCCCCCACGGCTCTGTTGCGCTTTGGTGACTGCCGTCATGAATGCACGACAACTCGGTCACGGAGTCACGACTCGTCGATAGGCCGGTAACGACAGGCGCAGAACACGGGATGCGGAGCGTTCACCTGGGTAAGCAGCCCGATACCGGGCCGAACGTCCCGAAAAAAGCCCGCCGAGCGCCTCTGCCCGGTTGCGTCGTACCATTCCTAAAGTTGAAAGCAGGACATCCTGCTCCATGAACGGACCCGCCTTGCACGATCCCCACGCTCCAGCCTCCTGGCGCATCGCTCTGCCGCACACCGCTGCGGCCGTGCCGGTCGCCCGCGCCCTGGTCCGTACCGCGCTCGCCGAGCTGGAACACGCCGCCGACAGCGACACCGCCGAACTGCTCACCGCCGAGCTGGTGGCGAACGCCGTGGAGCACACCAAGGGCGACAGGCCCATAGAGCTGGTCGTGGAGCTGCTGCCGACCGGCTGCCAGGTCGAGGTGCACGACCCGGACCCGGCCCCGCCGGGCGATCTCACGATCCCCGACCCGTCGGGCGAGCCGGACCCCTGGCAGGAGCACGGCCGCGGGCTGCTGCTGATCCGCGCCCTCAGCTCGTCGTGCGGACACCGCCCCACGGACTCCGGGAAGGCGGTCTGGTTCAGGCTGCCGGCGGTGCCGCACCAGCGGAACCCGCTGTAGCTCAACCCGTTGCAGCGACGGCGTCACCCACAGCGCTCACAGCGCTCAGGCGAGGGTCGCGACCAGCACCGCCTTGATCGTGTGCAGCCGGTTCTCCGCCTCGTCGAAGACGACCGAGTGGGCCGACTCGAAGACCTCGTCGGTGACCTCCAGCGAGTCCAGGCCGTGCCGCTCGTGGATGTCGCGGCCGACCTTGGTACCCAGGTCGTGGAAGGCCGGCAGACAGTGCAGGAACTTGACGTCCGCGTTGCCGGTGGCGCGCAGGACGTCCATCGTCACCGCGTACGGGCCGAGGGCGACGATGCGCTCGTCCCAGACCTCCTTGGGCTCACCCATGGACACCCAGACGTCGGTGGCGACGAAGTCGGCGCCCGCGACCCCCTCCGCGACGTCCTCGGTGAGCGTGATCCGCGCCCCGCTGCGCACGGCGAGCTCGCGCGCCCGGTCGACGATCTCCTCGGCGGGCCAGTAGGCCTTGGGCGCGACGATCCGTACGTCCATGCCGAGCAGCGCGCCGGTCACCAGGTAGGAGTTGCCCATGTTGAAGCGCGCGTCGCCGAGATAGGCGAAGGCGATCCGGTTCAGCGGCTTGGTGGTGTGCTCGGTCATGGTGAGGACGTCGGCGAGCATCTGGGTCGGGTGCCAGGCGTTCGTCAGGCCGTTGTAGACGGGCACGCCCGCATGGGTGGCCAGCTCCTCGATGCCCTCCTGGCTGTCCCCGCGGTACTGGATCGCGTGGAACATCCGGCCGAGCACCCGTGCGGTGTCCTTCACGGACTCCTTGTGCCCTATCTGTGAGCCCGACGGGTCGAGGTAGGTGGTGGAAGCCCCCTGGTCCGCGGCGGCGACCTCGAACGCGCAGCGCGTGCGCGTCGAGGTCTTCTCGAAGATCAGCGCGATGTTCCGGCCCCGCAGGTGCTGGATCTCCGTCCCGGCCTTCTTCGCCGCCTTCAGCTCCGCGGCGAGCCCGATCAGGCCGCGGAACTCCTCCTCCGTGAAGTCCAGCTCCTTCAGGAAGTGGCGGCCGGCGAGGGCGTACGGGACTGTCGCCATGGGGGCGCTCCAGGGTTACGTAAACAGGGACTCTTGGAATTCTATACGATGCTCCACATTTCTATACGGAATCATTATCGAGACGTAGGACTCACTTTCGAGGCCCTGAACCTCCGGCCCGACCGCCACCAGTCCGGCCACTAACGGCCCTGTCGCTAACCGACCGGATCCCGTACCACCGGACAGCTCATGCACCGCGGCCCGCCCCTCCCCCGCCCCAGCTCGCTCCCCGGGATCTCGATCACCTCGATGCCCTGCTTGCGCAGATGCGTGTTGGTGGTCTGGTTCCGCTCGTACGCGACGACGACGCCCGGCTCGACCGCGAGGACGTTGCAGCCGTCGTCCCACTGCTCGCGCTCGGCGGCGTGCACGTCCTGCGTGGCGGTCAGCACCCGGATCCGGTCGAGCCCCAGCGCGGCGGCGATCGCGCGATGCATGTGCTCCGGCGGATGGTCGGTGACCTTGAGCTCCTTGTCGCCGACGCCCGGTTCGATGGTGTACGACCGGAGCATGCCGAGCCCCGCGTACTGGGTGAAGGTGTCGCCGTCGACCATCGTCATGACCGTGTCGAGGTGCATGAGGGCGCGCTTCTTGGGCATGTCGAGCGCGACGATCGTCTGCGCCGAGCCGGTGGCGAACAGCTTGTGCGCAAGCATCTCCACTGCCTGGGGTGTCGTCCGCTCGCTCATCCCGATGAGCACGGCGCCGTTGCCGATGACGAGGACGTCCCCGCCCTCGATGGTGGACGGGTAGTCGGCCTGCCCCTCGGACCACACGTGGAACGCCTCGTCCTGGAACAGCGGATGGTGCCGGTAGATCGCCTCGAAGTGCACGGTCTCGCGCTGGCGGGCGGGCCAGCGCATGGCGTTGATGGAAACGCCGTCGTAGATCCAGGCGGAGGTGTCGCGGGTGAAGAGGTGGTTGGGGAGGGGACCGAGGAGGAAGTCGTCGAGTTCCATGACGTGGAAGCGCACGGAGGTCGGCTCCGGGTGCGCCTCCAGGAACTCCCGCTTGGTCATCCCGCCGACCAGCGCCTCCGCCAGCTCGCCCGCGGGCAGCGCCTCGAAGGAGGCTCTGAGGTGGTCGGTGGCCAGCGGCCCGTACTCCTTCTCGTCGAAGACCCTGTCCAGGACGAGCGATCTGGCCGCCGGGATCGCCAGGGCCTCTGTCAGCAGGTCGCCGAAGAGATGGACGGTGACTCCGCGGTCGCGGAGCACGTCGGCGAAACCGTCGTGCTCCGCGCGGGCCCTGCGCACCCACAGCACGTCGTCGAAGAGCAGGGCGTCCTTGTTGCTGGGGGTGAGCCTTTTGAGCTCTAGATCCGGCCGGTGCAGGATGACGCGGCGCAGCCGCCCGGCTTCGGAGTCGACATGGAATCCCATGCCTCCATCCTGACCACCGGTGACCGTCTTCACCCCCCGGTCGACCGTTTCCGCGATTTCTTGTTCTCGTCCTCTTGACGATTAGGGAGGGCGATGATTATCGTCGCACTGACGAAAAACATGGAGGGGGTCGCACACACATGGCCGACATCACCCGGCGCCTGGGCTGGCGCCATCTGCGCGGCGCGCCGACGGCACACGTCCGGCACCACCGGGGCACCAAGCTGCTGCACGACGGGCCGGGACTCAGCTTCTGGTTCCGCGCGCTCACCGCGGCACTCTCCGAAGTCCCGGTCGACGACCGGGAGTTGGCGATGACCTTCCACGCCCGTACGTCCGACTTCCAGGACGTGGCGGTGCAGGCGACGGTCACCTACCGGGTCAGCGACCCGGCACTCGCCGCCGCCCGGCTGGACTTCTCCATCGACCCGGACACCGGAGTGTGGCGTGGTGCGCCGCTGGAACAGCTGGGCACGCTCCTCACGGAGACGGCCCAGCAGCACGCACTCGACGTCCTCGCCCGTACGACGCTCTCGGCGGCCCTGGTCGACGGGGTGGCGGCGGTCCGCGAGCGCGTCGCCGTCGGCCTGGGCGCGGAGCCCCGCCTGCCGGCCACCGGTATCGAGGTGGTCGCGGTGCGCGTGGTGGCACTGCGCCCGGAGCCCGAGGTGGAGCGCGCCCTGCGCATGCCGGCCCGGGAACTGATCCAGCAGGAGGCCGACCGGGCCACGTACGAGCGCCGGGCCGTGGCCGTCGAGCGGGAGCGGGCCATCGCCGAGAACGAACTGGACAGTCAGATCGAACTCGCCCGCCGCGAGGAGCAGTTGGTCGACCAGCGCGGTACGAACGCCCGTCGCGAGGCGGAGGAGCACGCGGCTGCGGACGCGGTACGGGCGGGTGCGGAGGCGGCCCGGACGGTACGGCTGGCCCAGGCGGAGGCCGAGCGGTCGGTCAAGCTGGCGGAGGCGGAAGCGGAGCGGTCGGTCAAGCTCACCGACGCCGAGGCGGCGCGCACCGTGAAACTGGCCGATGCCGAGGCCGCCCGGTCCGTTCGGCTCGCTCGCGCGGAGGCCGAGGGTGCGCGCGAGGTGGGCGAGGCACGGGCGCAGGCCCAGGCCGCGTGGCTGCGGGTGCACGGCGAGGTGGACGTGGCGACCCTGCACGCCCTCACCGGGACGCGGCTCGCGGAGAACCTGCCGAACATCGAGAGCGTGACGGTGTCGCCGGACGTGCTCACCGGGCTGCTCGCCAGGTTCGGGACCGGAGAGCGGGCGTGAGTCTCGCACCGCGGATCGTGGTGGTCCACCGGACCACGGAGTACACCGAGTTGGTGGCCCACCACGGCACGCACGGGCAGGCCGCGTTCTTCCTCTCCTCTCGCGGCCGGGACATCGCGGAGATCGCCGAACGCCATCACCGAACCCGGCGCGCACTGACCGACGTCACCTCGGCGATTCCCCTGACCTGGCGTCAGACGCTGGTCGAACGGCGTGACTTGGACCGTTTCCTGTTCGCGCCGGAGGACGTGGTGGTCGTGGTCGGCCAGGACGGTCTGGTGGCGAACGTCGCCAAGTACCTCACCGGCCAGCCGGTGTTGGGCATCGACGCCGACCCCGGCCGCAACCCCGGTGTCCTGGTCCGGCACCGGCCGAAGGACGTGCCGACGCTGCTCCCGGCGGTCCTCACCAGCGCCGTCGACGAACTCACCATGGTCGAGGCCGTCGCCGACGACACGCAGCGGCTGGTCGCGCTCAACGAGATCTATCTCGGCGCCGTCGGACATCAGACGGCCAGATACCGCCTGGGCCTGGAGGGCGACGGGGATGTCGTCGAGGCCCAGGCATCCTCCGGGGTGCTGGTGGGAACCGGTACCGGGGCGACCGGATGGATCCGGTCGGTGTGGCAGGAACGGGGCAGCTCCCTGCCCCTGCCACGCCCCACGGAGGACCGCCTGGTGTGGTTCGTCCGCGAGGCATGGCCGTCACCGGCGACCGGCACGTCCCGGGTCGCCGGCCAACTCGCGGCCTCGTCCCGCCTCAGCCTCACCGTCGAGTCCGAACGGCTGATCGCGTTCGGGGACGGGATGGAGGGGGATGCGGTGGAGCTGACCTGGGGGCAGACCGTGCGGGTGGGGGTGTGCGGGGAACGGTTGCGGTTGGTGGGCTGAGACGCCGGGACTTCCGGCGCTTCCGGCGCTTCCGGTGGGGAGGCCGTCCCGCCGCCTCCCCACCGTCGGCTGATGCCTACAACCGCGGATCCACCGGTTCCGACTCCAGCGCCAGCACCCCGAACACAGCCTCGTGCACCCGCCACAGCGGCTCCCCCTCGGCGAGCCGGTCAAGGGCCTCCAGCCCCAGGGCGTACTCCCGCAGCGCCAGCGACCGCTTGTGGTTGAGGAAGCGGCCACGCAGACGGTCGAGGTTCTCGGGCCGGGTGTACTCGGGACCGTAGATGATCCGCAGGTACTCCCGCCCCCGGCACTTGATCCCGGGCTGGACCAGCCGCCCGTTCCCGCCCCGCACCACGGCCCCGTCGGGCTTGACGACCATGCCCTCGCCCCCGCGGCCGGTCATCTCCAGCCACCAGTCGACCCCGGCCCGCACCGACTCGGGATCACCCGTGTCGACGAAGAGGCGCCGGGTGGTCTGCAGAAGCCCGGACGCGTCGTCCGCCACCAGCCGGTCGATCAGAGAGAGCTGCTCCTCGTGCGGCAGAGCCGCGAGGCTCCGCCCGCGCACGGCGAGGATCTGGAAGGGCGCGAGCCGGACACCGTCGAGCCCGGACGTGGTCCAGCAGTAGCGCCGGTACGCGTCGGTGAAGGAGGCGGCGTCGACGGCCCGTTCCCGCTGCTTGACCAGCAGGTCCTGGACGTCGACACCACGCGCCGCCGCCCCTTCGAGCGCGGCCACCGCTCCCGGGAAGACGGCTCCGGCCGCCGCACCCACCGCGGCGTACTGCGAGCGCAGCAGCCCGGAGGCCTTGAGCGACCAGGGCAGCAGCTCGGCGTCGAGCAGCACCCAGTCCGTCTCCAGCTCCTCCCACAGACCCGCCTCGGTGACGGCGGCCCGCACCCGACCGAGGACCTCCTCGGTGACGGCGGAGTCGTCGAAGAAGGGGCGCCCGGTGCGGGTGTAGAGCGCGCCCGACACCCCGTTCGCGCCGAACCGCTCGCGCGCGGTCTCCTCGTCCCGGCACACCAGCGCCACCGCCCGCGAACCCATGTGCTTCTCCTCGCACACGACCCGCGCGACCCCGTCGGCCCGGTACTGCTCGAACGCCTCGACCGGGTGCTCCAGGTAGCCCTCCACCTTGGAGGTGGCGGTGGGCGCCATGGTCGGCGGCAGATACGGCATCAGCCGCGGGTCCACGGCGAAGCGGCTCATGACCTCCAGCGCCGCGGCAGCGTTCTCCTCGCGTACGGAGACACGTCCGGCGTGCCGGGTCTCGACGACCCGGCGGCCATGCACGTCCGCGAGGTCCAGCGGACGCCCCTCGTGTCCGCCGGGTGCCTCGGAGGCCAGCGGCTTGACCGGCTCGTACCAGACCCGCTCGGCCGGTACGTCGACGAGTTCGCGCTCCGGCCAGCGCAGCGCGGTGAGCTTGCCGCCGAACACGGCACCGGTGTCCAGGCAGATGGTGTTGTTCAGCCAGGTGGCCTCCGGGACCGGGGTGTGGCCGTAGACCACGGCCGCCCTGCCCCGGTAGTCCTCGGCCCACGGGTAGCGCACCGGCAGCCCGAACTCGTCGGTCTCGCCGGTGGTTTCGCCGTACAGCGCGTGCGAGCGCACCCGGCCCGACGTACGACCGTGGTACTTCTCGGGCAGTCCGGCGTGGCAGACGACGAGCCTGCCGCCGTCGAGGACGTAGTGGCTGACGAGGCCGTCCACGAACTCCCGTACCCGGCCCTTGAATTCGTCGCTCTCGCCCTCCATCTGCTCGATGGTCTCGGCGAGGCCGTGGGTGTGCTGGACCTTGCGGCCCTTGAGGTAACGGCCGTACTTGTTCTCGTGGTTGCCCGGCACGCACAGGGCGGCGCCCGAGCCGACCATGGACATCACCCGGCGCAGGACGCCCGGGGTGTCGGGGCCGCGGTCCACGAGGTCGCCGACGAACACGGCCGTACGGCCCTCGGGGTGCACGCCGTCCGCGTAGCCCAACTTGCCGAGCAGCGACTCCAGTTCGGAGGCGCAGCCGTGGATGTCGCCGATGATGTCGAACGGTCCCGTGAGGTGGGTCAGGTCGTTGAACCGCTTCTCGGTGCGGACCTCGGCGCTCTCGATCTCCTCGACGCCCCGCAGGACGTGCACCTTCCTGAACCCCTCGCGCTCCAAGTGGCGCAGAGAGCGGCGGAGTTCGCGGGTGTGGCGCTGGATGACGCGGCGCGGCATGTCGGCGCGGTCGGTGCGGGAGGAGTTGCGTTCGGCGCACACCTCCTCGGGCACGTCGAGCACGACGGCGATGGGCAGCACGTCGTACTTCCTGGCGAGCTCGACGAGCTGCTTGCGGCTCTCCTGCTGCACGTTGGTCGCGTCGACGACCGTGCGCCGACCCGCCGCGAGCCGCTTGCCCGCGATGTAGTGCAGGACGTCGAAGGCGTCGCCGCTGGCGCTCTGGTCGTTCTCGTCGTCGGCGACGAGGCCCCGGCAGAAGTCCGACGAGATCACCTCGGTCGGCTTGAAGTGCCTACGGGCGAAGGTGGACTTGCCCGAACCGGACGCGCCGATCAGCACGACGAGGGACAGGTCGGTGACGGGCAGGGAACGAACCTTGTTGTCGGTGCTGGTCATGCGGCCTTCTCCTCCTTCGTGTTCTGGTCCTTCGTGTTCTGGGCGCCCACCGTGAAGACGGCCATCTGAGTGGGCGGTCCGACCTCGGGGTCGTCGGGCCCGACCGGCACGAACTCCACTCCGTACCCGTGCCGTTCGGCCACCGTCCCCGCCCAGCCGCGGAACTCCTCACGCGTCCACTCGAAGCGGTGGTCGCCGTGCCGGACATGGCCGGCGGGGAGGGTCTCCCAGCGGACGTTGTACTCGACGTTCGGCGTCGTCACGATGACGGTCCTGGGGCGCGCCGAGCCGAACACCGCGTACTCCAGGGCGGGCAGCCGCGGCAGATCGAGGTGCTCGATGACCTCGCTCAGCACGGCGGCGTCGTACCCCTTGAGCCGCTTGTCCGTGTAGGCCAGCGAGCCCTGGACGAGCTTGACGCGCTCGGACTGCCGCTCTCCCATCCGGTCCAGCTTGAGCCGCCGGGAGGCGATGGTCAGGGCGCGCATCGAGACATCGACCCCGACGATCTCGGTGAACCGCGTGTCCTTGAGCAGCTCCTGCACCAACTGGCCCTGCCCGCAGCCCAGATCGAGGACCTTCGCGGCATCGGTGGCCTTCAGCGCGCCGACGATCGCGTCCCGCCGCTGGACGGCGAGCGGTACCGGCTTCTCCTCCGTGTCCGTCTGCTCGTCGACGGCGTTGTCGATCTCCTCGACCGCGCTGTCGTCCGTCTCGGCGAGCCGTACGAGTTCGAGACGCTCCATGGCCTGCCGGGTCAGCGACCAACGGCGGGACAGATAGCGGCTGGTGATCAGCTTCTGCTCCGGGTGGTCCGGCAGCCAGCCCTCCCCGGCCCGCAGCAGCTTGTCGACCTCGTCGGACGACACCCAGTAGTGCTTGGCGTCGTCGAGCACCGGCAGCAGGACGTACAGATGCCGCAGCGCGTCGGCCAGCCGCTGCTCACCCTCCAGTACGAGGCTCACGTACCGCGAGTCGCCCCACTCGGGGAACTCGGTGTCCAGCGCCACGGGTTCGGCACTCACCGTCCAGCCGAGCGGCTCGAACAGCGCCCGTACGAGATCGGCGCCGCCACGGGCCGGCAGTGCGGGCACCTCGACGCGCAGGGGCAGCGGACGCGCGGGCAGCTCGGGCTTCGCCTGGCAGGTGCCCTTCATCGCGCTGGAGAACACGCTGCTCAGCGCCACGGCGAGCAGGGACGAGGCGGCGTACGGCCGGTCGTTGACGTACTGCGCGAGGGCCGCGTCCGGGGCCCCGCCGCGGCCCTTGCCCTTGCCGCGCCGGACCAGTGCCACCGCGTCGACCTCCAGCAACAGCGCCGCCGTGCAGCGCTCCACGCTCGCCTCGGGGTAGACGACATGCGCCTTGCCGTAGGAGGTGGAGAACGCTTGCGCCTTGTCGGGATGCTTGTGCAGCAGGAAACCGAGGTCGGTCGCGGGGCGCTCTGGGGTGCCGGTGGTACTGATCGTCAGGAACACTGTGAAAATACCTCAAGACATCTTCTGATCTGCGGAAAAACATGGGCTGAAGAACCCGCGTGCACAACGCGTGCACACCAGCCGGGCACCTGTGAACCTCAGCGGTGAGAGAGAGCGCCTCGGCGATCACTGCTCCTGGCCCTTCCACGACCTCGTAGCGGTGAGAACGCCGAGCCACGGTGAGCCGCCCACGCAACGCCTCTCCTTCGATGCGCCAGCACAACGTACAGCGGACGACGAGGACAAAGTCATGTATTTTCACGGCACAACCTCCGCTCGGCCGCTGGTACTAGGGCGGACTCCGGCAGGCCGGGAGGCACCGGAATTCCGTACAGTTCTTCGAATGAGGCGGGAGCGTTCTCCCAGTCAACCTCCCAAACCAGGTAGCCGTAGGTGTCCAGCGTCTCCGCCAGGTGGGCATGGCGCATGCGGGCTTGGACCTTGCGCGGCTCCACCCCGGAAGCGATCAGGATCGCGTCAGCGAAGTGCCTCAGATCCCGGAACGTGGCCTCCTGCGGCACGTCTACTCCCCGCGCTCGGACCCGTTCCTTCGCTTGATTGAATGCGTAACACAGGGTGCTTTCGCGCACCGGTGTCCACCATTTGGTCAGAGTGACCAGATGGGAGTACTCCTGCGGGATGGGAGGCCGACCTCGACGTTCCCGCTTCCGCAACTCGGCAGCCTTCAGCGGCGCCCGCCAACGCGCTATGTGTTCCTGGTACTTGTCGAGCAGGAAGGACCCGACTGTGAGTGAGGCTTCACTGGCGGTCGTCTTCAGGGGTGCGGTCTTCCCCTGCTGCCGCTGCTCCACCACCGCCAGCCTGCCGGGAACAGCTTCCATGTCGTCTCGGCGTACGGCGACTGCTTCCATGGAGCGGAGAGCCTGCAGAGCTCCGTACCAGATGAGCAATTCGTATCGAGGATAAATCTCCTCCGACAGAGCAACCACATGTTTCCACGTAAGGCGCGCACCTCTATTGCCTCCCTGAGGAAGGCGAATGCCAGCCACCGGGTTGCCCTCCAGATAGCCATCCTCCACTGCCATCGCCAGCATCACAGACAACGTCTTCTTCACTGCGCTCCGAGTGATGTCCGGCATCCCGTCTTTCTTCAGCCTGGTGAAGAAGTCACGATAGTCACCACGTTTCACCTCATCCACTTGGCGATTTCCCAGCACTGGAACGATCTGAGCGCGGAGGCGCGATTCGTAGGCGTGGATGGTGCCCGGGCGGCCCTCGTGCCTGGACAGGAACGTCTCCGCGTATTCGCCGATGGTTGGTATTCCACTCCTCTTCCTCCGACTGCGGTATGGAGCGGGATCCCTGCCCTCCTCGACTGCTGAGCGCTGACCACGCTGAAAGGCGGCAGCGGCCTGTTTCCTGTTCTTCGGGAAGTTCTTCGACCGCTGACGGCCGTCCTTGTCCCTCCAGCGCGCCTGCCATCGCAGTTCACATCCGTGGTCAGCACTCGGAACAAAGCCCGGGTGCTCCGAGCACTCCGGCTCGCCCTTCTTCGGCCGGGACTTGTGCCAGCGGTCGTACACCTCCTCTTTCGCCATGTGGAAACCTCCTAGAAATCGCGTGGGACATCTCAGCGCCCCCTACTGCCTTGCCTCTACGCACCGTTCAACGTCGGACGCCCGATAGCGCAGAGCTCTGCCGCCCAGGCGGAGTGGCTCCGGACCTCGCCGCTCCACCTCCCACGTGCTCGCCCAGTTGTAGAGCGTCTTGCGCGAGATGCGGAGACGGTCGGCAGCCTCCTGGGCGGTCAGCCAGTGGTCCCGCCTTGTGGACTCCGTCATCGCAGAACTCCGCAACGCGATAGCCATCCATCCGCGGCAAGGAGCCATAGCGATGGGGCGGTACCGAAGCTGGCCACATCGCCCCATGGGGAGGTGTCGCACAAGCTTCCCGGCAGCCTCGTTACGTTCGGAATCGACGCGGGAAGACCCGAGTTGAAGTATCGAGAGTCCGTATCGCCGGGGGCATCTGCACTTCTTGAGGACCGTTCCTTGTCCTCGACGACGAACCCAGGCGTGGGGTCTCCAGCGAGTTTCGCCGTGTTCACGGACGCGGATGCACGCGCGTGCCTCGGCACTGACGCCGGCGGGGCGCCGGCCGAGGGGAGTTCAGACAACGGCCCCGGCTCACGTGTCACGGTGCCGCCGCGCCGGGGAATCTTGAGCAATGCCACACGGACACTCAGAAGCTGCCGGGCGTTCCAGACGGCGCCTGGCGCGAGGCCACTCGGGTTGGCCAACCAGCCCTGCTGGTTGTCACTATGGGTAACAACCAAGTCTCCTCGTGGCGCCAGCAAGTCTTCCCATCGAACGTCGAGAAGCCAGTCCGAGTGACGCGAGCCCACGGGAACGATGGCCCCGTCGTACCGGTCGACGCCGCCTGCGGTCGGACCCCGACCGGGCTTGGGTCGCCGAGAGTCGGTCCGTGGGCCATCGACGGACTCTGAGGGCGATCCGGGTACCGACTGGGCAAGGAACAGCAGCGCGTCCTCGGCACTTCTATTGGCGGTGTCCAGGGGGTCGCTGAGGACCTCGATGGTCCGGAGGAGTCGGCTCGCGGACCCGACTGCTTCGGTCGGAACGGGCAACGGACCGCCGCTGGCCCGGGGGCTAGGTCCGGCCGAGTCGGCATTGGGAGGGGCAAGGATCGGTAGGCAGTGCCTGGCCCGGATGCAGATGAAAACGGTTCGGTTGATCATCTCGATCCAACGCGGTTCGATCAGTCGGGCATCAGGATGGGCGGAGCGCTGGGCAACCGCCCAGACCGAACCTGAGAGCTCCGGGCGCCGGTGCGGGTGGGAACGCCGGGGCCGCGCGTGCGGCCGGCGCGGTCGTGGTGTCATGCCCACTCTCCTAGGTCGATGGGCCAACTCGTGTGCTGCTACCGCAAAAGGCCGGGATATGCAGCTCTTTTGGACACCGCGATGTGGGGCCTGTTCCCTCGCTAAGCTCGTGGGAGTGTTCATCCACGGTCGGACCTGGCGACGAGAAGCCGTTCTTCTTCAATGCGCAGCTATTCCGAAGCAACGCGGGATGGACAATGCGGCCCGGCCGACGACGGTTCGCATAAAATTGAAGTCATGTTTCTGCGTGGCCCGGCACTGCGGTACTACGGGATGACTAAGAGTGCAGGTCAGGAGCTACTAAACCGCTCCTGCGGCTCCGTCCCAGAAGAGATTCATCCACGTCCTGCCAAGACCAAAGCACCAACGTCGTTGGAAGCTGAATAAGGAATCGCTAGTAGGACAACAGCCTTCGCAACAAGTCACCTTGCCGCCGTCTTGGCCTTTTCTTGTCGGCTGTCTGCCTTCCTTGAGGCGTCATTCTCCCGCCTCGTGAAGGAGTCCCTGACATGCCCGACAGGCATCATGCCCAACGCACCCGTGCCTTGGGACAGCCGCTGCCACTGGATACCGCACGGAACTGCTTCCTACTGCTGGTGACGGGACCGGAACCCCTGTCCGTGGACGGGCGAGGCTACTCAGGACTGCCCAACCGGCCTGTCCCCCTCGACGAACTGCGGGACCGCATGCTGCGGCGTCGCTGTCCTCGGCGTACACGCGACGAGGTCTGGGCTCACTTGGTGCGGCAGTCCAGGGAGCATGGGGCTACGTGGACGCTGGCGTGTGCCGGCATGGCGCTGCCTGCACTGGCCGGGGTCGCTGGGTGGCTAGCCGCCCGGTTCCCCGACGACGTGTTCGACGTACATGCCGAGGTACTTTCCGGATTCCTCGGGGCCCTCGCGACGATCGACCTAGACCGGCCACGGGTCCTGGTGCGACTGCGGTGGGCCGCCTACCGCGCTGGGTTCGCGGCACTGTGTGAGGCACTGGACGCCCCCATGCCCATGGCCGGGGCGTTTCGGTCCACGCCGCCGAAGGCCCCTTGGGGTCACCCCGACCTGGTTCTGGCGGAGGCAGTCCGGCAGTCGGTCCTGACCCGGACCGAAGCGGACCTGATCGGTGCCACCCGACTGGAAGACACCCTCGTCGCCGACTGGGCCGACCGCAACCGCATGACCCCCGAAGCCACCTACAAGGCGCGCTGGCGCGCCGAGCGGCGCTTGGTCGCGTTCCTGCGCGAGCAGGCCGCAACCACCGACCCGGATGATCCAGTCGCCTCCCAGGCCGTCAGTGCTCTGGCTCCGGCAGCCCCGACCCTCCGCACCACCCGGCGGTTACCCAGTGTCACTCCGCTGTCCCGGGGAGACCGAACGCGACCGCCGCAGAAATCCGCAGCGGCGGTGTCCAATCCAAGCCCCGATTCCGGCCTTCTCGAACGCGGGGAATCCACACCCGCGCTCGCGCCCGACGTGTGATCGGAGGTGTCACGATGTGCCTGATCTCCCCCACCTCTCGACGTGCCCGAGCCGCCAACTGCGCGGCAGCCCACGAACCCCGGTCCCGCTTCCGCAGCCCCGGGTTACGCCGAGGACTGCTGCTCGTCGGCTTGACTCTGCTGGTGCTCGGCGTGGTCGTCACTAGGGCACACGCCGCCGCCGAGCCAGTCCAGGTTCTGGCGCTGGCGGAGTCGGTCGATGCCGTACTGGACAACATCCGTGACTGGATCATGGGCATTCTGGCCGGTCTGGCTACGGTCTTCTTGTCGCTGGGCGGCGTGCGCTACGTCATGGCTAACGGCGACCCGGGTGAGGTCGAGAAGGCCAAGACCGCTTTCAAGAGCGCTGGTTGGGGATACGGGCTTGCTGCGCTGGCCCCGCTCGTGGTCGAGGTCCTCAAAGGGATCGTGGGGGCCTGATGGCCACCGCCCTGCCACACCGGCTCCCGGGTCCGGCTGTCTCGGGCCGACCCCGGGCCGAGCGGGCGGAGCATCAGAACCGCCGCGGCCGGTGGCGGAGCTGGCGCCGCGCCTTGGTACTCGGCATCGTGGCGTTGGCGGTGCTCGCCTCGGTGGTTTCCGCCTACGCCGACCCGAGCCCGAGCCCAGGCCCGGCGCCGGCCCCAACGGCCTCCGCCGAGCCCACGCCGACGCCCTCGGCGACAGAGCCTTCGTGTTCGGCGCCGGACTGCATCCCTCAGCCCGGTGCGTCAGCATCCCCGGTGCCGACGGCGGGCCCCACGCCCCCGGCTCAGGTTCCCGATGGCGACGGCACCGGCGGGATATCCGGCTGGATCGCCAAGGGCATCAGCAGCGCGATCACGGGCTTCTTCAAATCGGTGATCAAGTTCGCGCTCAATCCACTGTTGGAACTGCTCAGCGACACGTTGCTGACGACGCCCAGTCCCGCGTCCATGCCGCGCGTCGGCGAGCTGTGGACGAACTCCTGGCAGATCGCCCTCGCCTGCTACGCCCTACTGATCATGATCGCCGGAGTCGTGGTTATGAGTCACGAGACAGTGCAGACCCGCTACTCGATCAAGGAAATGGCGCCACGGATTCCCCTGGGATTCCTCGCTGCCGCACTGTCACTGTTCCTCGCAGGCAAGGCCGTCGACCTGGCCAACGCACTCTCCCATGCCGCCATGGGCGGCGGAGCCAACACCGATACCGCAGGACCCGCTCTACGGGACTTCGTGCTCAACTCCTTCAATTCCGACAGCGGGAGCATCTTCCTCGTCTTGATGTGGCTCGTAGCCATCGGGGTCCTGGTCGCCTTGCTGCTGACCTTCGTCGTCCGTGTGGCCTTGACGATCATTCTGATCGTCTCCGCGCCCTTGGCGTTGATCTGCCACACCTTGCCGCAAACCGACGGCATCGCCCGCTGGTGGTGGAAAGCCTTCGGCGGCGTGCTCGCCATCCAGGTCGTGCAGTCCCTGGCCCTGATCACGGGAGTGCGAGTGTTCTTGACCCCGGGCGGGTTCGGCTCCGGCGGCTTGTTCGGGCTCAACGACAACGGTCTGGTCAACGTGCTGGTCACGCTGGCGTTGATGTACGTCGTCTTCAAGATCCCGTTCTGGATTCTGGGATCGATCCGCTTCGGCAGCGGACGCTCGTTCGTCGGCAGTGTCGCCCGCGGTTTCGTGATGTACAAGACGCTCGGGCTGCTGCGCGGTGGAGGTGGAACGGGCGCCGCTGGCCGTAGGGTTGCGCGCCACACACCGCCCTCCGCAGGTTCCGCAGGAGCATCGCGCTCTCCCCGGTCGTCCGGCCCAGGACCGTCCTCTGGCGGTGCGGGCCGCCGAGGCGGCGGGAATCACTCACCGGCCGGACCAGGGCGGGCAACGGGCGGCCCGCAGCGCTCCCCGGGGCCACCGCAGTTCCTCCAGCCGATTCCCATGGTTCCCGAGCGGAACCAGCCGACCGGCCCAGCCAGCGGCCCGCCGCCAATGCCGGAGTTCCGGGCTCCCGGAGGCCCCCGGCCTGGCGGTTCCCCGGTCGGGCCAGCCGCGCCGCTGTCACGGCCAGCTCGACCGCCGGGCCCACCGGTCTTCCTGGCGCCGAGCAGCAACGGCCCCACTCAACCGCTCAGGACAGCAGGCAGGTCCGCGGTTCCGGCCCGGCCGCGGTTCCAGCAGCCCACTTCACAGCCTTACATCCCGCCCCGGCAGACAACACGGCCACCCGCACCCGTCTCCTTCCGGCCGGCGGTTCCCGAGTCCCGAACCACCTCGACGCGGCACCCGCGCACGGGCTCCGCGCCTCCGGCCGTCTTCAGCTCCCCATCGTCTACTCCCCCGCCCGCGAGGCGCTCCCCACCCCGGCGCCGTGCCGGCGGCACACGCTCAGGAGGTGACTCGTCGTGACCCAGCCCGTGCGCATCCCTGCCGACGTCGATCGCGAGGACACCCTCCTGGCCAACCTGACCGCCCGCCAGCTGATGATCCTGGCCGTCACCGGCATCGTGCTGTACGGCCTGTGGTCCCTCTCTCGCGCATTCGTGCCCCTGCCGGTGTTCCTGATCCCCGCGGTCCCCATCGGGGCCACCGCCGCCTTCCTAGCGCTGGGCAAGCGCGACGGGCTGGCGCTGGACCGGCTGATGCTCGCCGCCCTGCGCCAGCGCATGACACCGCGCCACCAGGTCGCCGCCCCCGAAGGCATCCATCCGGCACCGGCCTGGCTCGCCCGGCAGGCCACCGAACCCGAGCCGCCGACCAGCAGCGTGGATCCAGCCGCGCTCCGGTTGCCCGCCGAAGGCGTGAGCGAGACCGGTGTGATCGACCTCGGCAGTGACGGGGTCGCGGTGGCGGCGGTGTGCAGCACCGTCAACTTCGCTCTGCGCACCCCGGCTGAACAGGACTCCCTGGTGACCACGTTCGGCCGGTACCTGCACTCGCTCACCGCCCCCGTCCAGGTCCTCATCCGTACCGAACGCCTCGATCTTTCCGCGCAGATCGGCGAGTTGCACCAGCGCGCCCCGTCGCTGCCGCACCCGGCGTTGGAAGCCGCCGCCCACGAACACGCCGACTACCTTGCACAACTCGGCCAGAGCAGCAATCTGTTGTGCCGCCAGGTCCTGCTCGTCCTGCGTGAGCCACTCGGTCCGGGCGCTCCTGCCGACACCTTGAGCGGCGGCTCACCCTGGGCTGCTTTCGCCCACCGCAGGAACGCCCCGTCTGGCGGCCGGGTCGGAGATCATGCTGTCCGGCGCGCCGCCGAAACCCGCCTGGTCCGCCGAATCGGCGAGGCCGTCGAACTCCTGGGTCCCGTCGGTGTCGTCGTCACCCCGCTGGACGCTGGGCAGGCCACCGCCGTGCTGGCCGCCGCTTGCAACCCAGACAGCCTTCTGCCGCCGACCTCCACGCTCGCCGGCGCCGACGACGTCATCACCACCGCCGCTGCGACCGAGGAGGACTGGCCCAGCGCCCAGGACGACTCCCTGTCCTGGGACCAGCGCGAAGGCAGGGACACGCTGTGAACCGCTCCCGCACGCACACGGAACACTCGGCATTCGTGCCACCTGCCGGAGACGCCGGGGCGTTTGCCCCGGACTCCCTGGCTGTCGCGCCGCGGCATCTGGCGGTCGGGGATGAGTGGGTGGCCTCCTTCGCGATCACCGGCTACCCGCGCGAGGTGCATCCCGGGTGGCTACAGCCGCTGCTGACCTACCCCGGCCGGGTCGACGTCAGCCTGCACATCGAGCCGATCGACCCGGTCACGGCCGCCAACCGGCTCAAGCGGCAACTCGCCAAGCTCGAATCCGGCCGCCGCCACACACAGGATCACGGCCGACTCATCGACCCGCAGGTGGAGGCGGCCACCGAGGACGCGTACGACCTGTCCGCCCGGGTCGCCCGTGGCGAGGGCAAGCTCTACCGGCTCGGCCTGTATCTGACCGTCCACGCTGTAAGTCGCGAGGAGTTGGCCAACGAGGCCGCCGCGGTACGCGCGCTCGCCGCCAGCCTGCTGCTGGATGCCAAACCCACCACATACCGCAGCCTCCAGGGCTGGGTCACCTGCCTGCCGATGGGCCTCGACCTGGTGACGATGCGCCGCACCTTCGATACCGCCGCGCTGTCCGCCGCGTTCCCGTTCACCAGCCCCGACCTTCCCCCACCCGATCCCACCTCGGTCGCCGCCCCGTCCGGCGTGCTCTACGGCTACAACGTCGGCAGTCAAGGGCTGGTCCACTGGGACCGCTTCGCCCTGGACAACCACAACTCCGTCGTCCTGGGCCGTTCCGGAGCCGGCAAGTCCTATCTGGTCAAGCTGGAGCTGCTGCGCTCGCTTTACCGCGGGATCGAGAACTATGTCATCGATCCCGAGGACGAATACGCCCGGCTCGCCCGCGCAGTCGGCGGCACCTATGTGCATCTCGGTGCCGAGGACGTCCGGCTCAACCCCTTCGATCTGCCCATCCACACCCGGCCCGACGGACGCCGCACCGCGCCCAAGGACGCCCTGGTCCGGCGCGCCCTGTTTCTGCACACCGTCCTGGCCGTGCTGCTCGGCTCGCAGCTCGCACCGGCGGAGAGGGCGGTGCTGGACCAAGCAATCGCCGCGACGTACCAGCAGGCCGGCATCACCGCGGACACACGCACCTGGACCCGGCCCGCCCCACTACTGGCCGACCTCACCACCACCTTGCACACCTCGAAGGACCAGACCGCGACGGACTTGTCGGCCCGGCTGCACCCCTTCACCAGCGGCGCGTTCTCCGGGCTGTTCGCCGGGCCCACCACCACCCGGCCGGACGGACATCTGGTGGTGTTCTCCCTGCGCGACCTGCCGGACGAGCTCAAAAGCATCGGGACTCTGTTGACGCTGGACGCGGTCTGGCGGCGGGTGTCCAATCCGGCGCTGCGCCGACCGCGGCTGGTGACCGTGGACGAGGCATGGCTCCTGATGAAGGAACCCGCCGGGGCACAGTTCCTGTTCCGGATGGCCAAGGCGTCCCGCAAGCACTGGGCCGGGCTGACCGTGGCTACCCAGGACACCGGTGACGTGCTCGGCTCCGACTTGGGTAAAGCGGTCGTGGCCAACGCAGCGACCCAGATCCTGCTGCGTCAGGCACCCCAGGCCATCGGCGAGATCACTCGGACGTTCGATCTGTCCGAGGGCGAGCGGCAGTTCCTGCTGACCGCCGACCGCGGCCAAGGGCTGCTATCCGCCGGAACCCAGCGGGTCGCGTTCGCATCCGTGGCCTCGCCGACGGAGCACTACCTGGTGACCACGAATCCGGCAGAACTGGCCGCCTATGCGGACAACACCAAGGCTGCGTCTGCCGAGGGCCCGTTCCTGGATCCCGAAGCGGCCGATTCCCCTGACGACGCCTATGACGCCGTCTCCGGCAACGAGGTCGATCTCGACGCCTACTGAACGGTCCCCCATCACCACTCCTGCGACTTGCGCGCCCGGTCTCTACACAGAGGGGGCCGTCGCGTCTCAGCCGATCTTCTTCTGAGAGGCCATCCATGTCGTCTCACGCATCGGTGCCCACTCTCGTTCCCCGACGGCCCGCACGGCTGCTGACCCAGAACCGTGAAATGCGCGCGATCGGCGCCTGGAACTGGACGCTGCCCGCTTGGGCCGGCCGCTTTCCGGACGGGAAGACCTACAACACCTGCCCATCGGCCGGGATTTGCCGTGACGTTTGCTACGCGCGGCACGGCACGTACACCTGGCCCACGGTGAAAGCCAAGCATCATGCCAACCTTCGCTTCATCCTCGACGACCTACCCGGTTGGGAAGAGGCGATGTCCTCCGAACTCGGGAGGCGGAAATTCCGCGGAACCTGGGTGAGGATCCACGACTCGGGTGACTTCCTATCCGACCCCTACCTGCTGGCGTGGCTGCGGGTCATCCGTGCCCAGCCGGAGACGAATTTCTACGCCTACACCAAGGAAGTCGCCCGCTTCCGGGCTCTGGTGGAGCCTGACCCACCGGCCAATTTCCTCTGGGTCTACAGCTTCGGCGGAACTCAGGACGCGAAGCTGGACATCGAGCGTGACCGCGTGGCGGATGTCTTCCCCGACGAAGAGGCCATCGCCGCCGCGGGATGGCATTCGCAGGAGGCCAGCGACCTGTTGGCCGTCCTCGGCCCGCGCCTGGTGGGCATTCCCGCCAACCGCATCCCGCATTTCCTCAAACGGTTGGGCGGCCGCACGTTCCGCTCCTGGCAGGCCGAAGTGGACGCCGAACGCCGCGCCCACGGCCGTCAGCGCGACGGCCCGCGGCTCGTGCCGGACGACACCCAGCCCAGGCCCTCGGCGTCGACCGGACCCGGCCAAGTGCCCGCCGTCAGGCGGCCCGGCCGTGCCGCCTGACGTCCTCTTCGCGATCTCGCTTCTGGAGACCTTGCCATGCTCCTCGGCCACCTCCCGCCATCCCCGGCGGCCCTCCTTGCGTCCCCGTCCGGTCCCGACTCCCCGCTGGGCACCTATCTGCGCGATCCCGGCGGCACCCTGCGCGCCGTACTGACCGACGTGGCCCAGTGGGGCACCATCTGGGGGCCCGTCGCGGGTCCCGCATTGGCGTTCGCAGCCGCCGGACTCGGCTGGGCACGCTGGTGGTGGCGACGCCGGTGCCGCCGCATGCTGAATGCCGACGCCCGGATCGTCATCGTGCTGCCACCGCCCACCGCCGACCCGGCGGGCGCCGAAGCGCTCTGGGCGAACCTGCTGGGGCTGCTGCGGCCCGCCTGGCGCCGCCGCCTGACCGGCCAGCCACACCTGGCATGGGAGTACTCCTTCGACCGCGAGACCATCCGCATTCGCTTGTGGGTCCCCGGAGTTGTTCCGCCCGGCATGGTCGAGCGCGCGATCGAGGCCGCCTGGCCCGGCGCCCGCACTGCTCCCGCAGCGCCACCCACCCTGAGCGCCGGACCGCACGCCGAAACCGCCGGGGGCGAGCTGCGTCTGGCCCGGCCCGAGGCCCTGCCGATCCGCACCACCTTCCCCGCCGACCCGATCCGCGCCCTGCTCGGCGCGCCGGTCGGTCTCGGCGCCGGCGAACAGGCGGTAGTCCAGGTTCTGGCCCGGCCCGTCACAGGGCGGCGGATCGCCAAGGCCCGCCGGGCAGCGCGGCGGGCACGCGCCGGACACTCTGTCCACCCCATCAGTCGCCTGCTCGACGTGCTCACCCCGGGCTACCATCCTCCGCGGTCCCGCCGCACCGCCCCGGTACCGGACCGCCAAACGGCTTTGGAGGCATCCGCCGAGGACAAGGTGATCGTCGCAAAGCAGCGCGGCGCCCCCTATGAAAGCCGCATCCGCTACGCGATCACCGCGACCGTGCCCGCCGATGCGAGTTCGGAGCGGCGCGCTGCAGTCCGCGAGCGGCTGCGCGGCCGGGGCCACGCCATTGCCAGTGCGTTCTCCGCCTTCACCGAGCACAACTACTATCGCCGCGCCAGGCTCCGCCGTCCGGCGGCGTACACCACCGAACGCCGTCTGGGCCCAGGGGACTTGCTCTCCATCCCGGAGCTGGCTGCGGTGGCACACCTGCCGTGGGACGAAGCAATTCCCGGTCTGCAACGTGCCGGCGCCCGCGCGGTGCCACCCCCGCCCGGTGTCGCCACCACCGGCCCGGCCGTCCGGCCCATCGGGCTGACCGACACCGGCCACCCCCGCCCCGTCGGCCTGCGCGTGCCGGACGCCCGCCACCACCTACACATCCTCGGCGCCACCGGCTCCGGCAAGTCCGAACTCATGGCGCGGATGATCCTCGCCGACGCCGAGGCCGGACGCGGCCTGGTGGCTATCGACCCCAAGGGCGACCTGATCACCGACGTGCTAATGCGGCTGCCTGAAGAACTTGCGGACAAAGTGGTCCTCTTCGACGCCGACAGCAAGTCCCACCCACCCATCCTCAATCCCCTCGAAGGCGACGACGTGGCCCGCACGGTCGACAACCTGGTGTCGGTCTTCTCCCGCGTCTACGCCTCCTCCTGGGGACCGCGCACCGACGACATCCTGCGCGCCGGGCTGCTCACCCTGCGGGCGCAGGGCGGCACTCCCGTCCTGACCGACCTGCCCAAACTGCTGGCAGTCTCCTCATTTCGGCAGCGGGCCGTCGACCAGATCAATGACGACATCCTGCGGGGCTTCTGGTCCTGGTACGACGCCCTATCGGGCCCGGCCCGTGCCCAGGTGACCGCGCCCTTGATGAACAAGCTCCGCGGTTTCCTGCTGCGCCCCTTCGTCCGCGCCGCCCTCGCCGGAGGGACCTCCACCGTCGACATGGACGCCGTACTTGACGGGGGTATCTGCCTGGTCCGCATCGCCAAGGACGCCCTGGGCACCGAGACCGCCCACCTCATGGGCTCCATCGTGGTCGCCCGCACCTGGCAGGCCGCCACCCGCCGCGCCCACATCACCCAGAGCCGCCGCCAAGACGCCGGGTTGTACCTGGATGAGGCACACAACTTCCTCAACCTCCCCTACGCGCTGGAGGACATGCTCGCCGAGGCCCGCGGCTACCGGCTGTCGATGACGCTCGCCCACCAGTACCTGCGGCAGCTGCCCAAGGAACTGGAGGAGGGCATCAGCACCAACGCCCGCACCAAGATCTTCTTCAACGCCTCGCCCGAAGACGCCCGCCACCTGGCCCGCCACACCGAACCCCGGGTGACCGCGCACGATCTGTCGAACCTCGACGCCTTCCACGCCGTCCTCCGCCCCGTGCTGCACGGCGCCGAAGCCCCCGCCTTCACCGCCATCACTGAACCTCTCCCGCCAGCGATCCCAGGCCGCGCCAAGCAAATCCGCGCCGCCGCCCGCCGCAACGCCCGCCCCCGACCGGCCTCGACCCGCACGGCGACCGGTGAGCAGGCGGCGGACCCACGCCGCCCCACCTGAGCATCACGGATTCCCGCTCGGCTCCCCCGACGGGCGGCGGCCACCACTCCACGACCCGTTCCCTCCTCTCTCCGGAGGTGCACCGTCTTGATCACCAATCCCACACCTCAGCGCTCCTTGCGCGGGCACCAGCCCCAGCGCCCCAGCCATCGCACCGCCATCAGCAGCGGCTACGTCGCCCAGCTCGCCACCCGCCTCACCGAGCGGGACCGGTGGCTGGCCCGCATGTTCTACGAACACCGAGTCCTGACCACCCACCAGATCGTCGAAATGGCCTGGCCGTCCGTCCGGGCCGCCAACCTGCGGCTGCTACGGCTGTACCGGTGGCGGCTGATCGACCGGTTCCAGCCCTTCGTCACCTACGGCACCGCCCCCATGCACTACGTCCTCGATGTCGCCGGAGCCTCCATGCTGGCTCGCGAGGACGGTCTTGAGCTGCGCGACCTGAACTACCGGCACGACCGGGCGACCGGCATCGCCTACTCCCTGCACCTGGCCCACACCGTTGGCACTAACGGCTTCTTCAGCGCCCTCATCACCCGCTCCCGCCACCCGGACACCACCGGCCAGCTCACCGCCTGGTGGTCCGAGACCCGCTGCGCCAGGCACTTCGGCGATATCGTCCGCCCCGACGCCTACGGCCTCTGGCACGAACACAGCCCCACGCCGTGCGCGTTCGAGTGGTTCCTGGAGTTCGACTTCGGCACCGAACGCCCGGACCGCCTCGGTCGCAAACTCGCCGGCTACGCCAAGCTGGCCGCCACCACCGGGATCACCACGCCCGTCCTGGTCTGGGTGCCAACTGCCCGTCGGGAAGCCCCCGTCCGCCGCGCCCTGACAGCCGCCAGCGCAAACCTCGACGACCCCGCGCTGGTGCCGGTGGCCACCTCTAGCGCGGACTTCCTCGACGGCCAGGACAACGATCCCGTGGCGGCCCGCTGGCAGCCACTGGACGTCCGGCAGCCCTCCACCCGGCGCCTCCGTCTCGCCGAACTGACCCGTGCCTGGCCGTATCTGTCGCCGCTGGGTAATCCTTCAAATGACCCCGCACAGGCCAGCGGTACCGTGGCCAGCGACCTCCTCCCGCTTTCCCCGCTACCACCCGGCCCGTCAGACCGTCGCCCACAGCGGTGATCGGTAATGGGAAAGATCGCTGCCGCAGCCCTGGCACTCCTGCTGCTGATTGCCGTCCTCGCCAGCGCCGGGGCCGGCGGCCTGCTGTCCGCTTTCGGCAGCAACGGCACCGAGCCCAGCAGGGCCGCACTCGCCGACATCCCGTCCGGCTACCTCGCCCTGTACGTGGACGCCGCCACTACCTGCCCCGGCCTGGACTGGTCCGTCCTGGCCGCCGTCGGCAAGGCTGAGTCGGATCACGGACGCTCTACGCTCCCTGGCGTAACCGACGGCGCCAACTACGCCGGGGCCCGCGGCCCCATGCAGTTCCTGCCACCCACCTTCCAGAGTGTCGTCGCCAAGCATCCGCCACCGAAGGGCGGAGCCACTCCCCCCTCGCCATACAACGCCCACGACGCCATCTACACCGCCGCCGCATACCTGTGCGACTCCGGCGCCCGCGACGGCCGCAACGTCCCCGACGCCATCTACGCGTACAACCACGCCGACTGGTACGTCTCGAAAATCCTCACTCAGGCCCAGGCATACGCCAGCGGCGCAGGCTTCGGTGCAGACACAGCCACGACTGCCGCTGCTCTGCAAGCGATCAACTACGCCCAAGGCCAGCTCGGACTCCCCTATGAGTGGGGCGGAAACGGACCCGGCACCGGCGACACCGGATTCGACTGCTCCGGCCTGACCAAAGCCGCCTACACCGCAGCCGGAATCACCCTGCCCCGTACCGCCCAGGAGCAATTCGACGCCGGACCCCGCGTCCCCACCGGGCAGCAGCCCAAGCCAGGAGATCTCGTCTTCTACGGCAGTCCCCACGGTGGCATCCACCACGTGGGCCTCTACATCGGAGGCGGACAGATGATCGATGCGCCCCGCCCCGGAAAACCCATCAGGATCGAGCCGTACCGATACCAGGGAGACGACTACGCGGGCGCTACCAGACCAGCCTAAGTTCGCCAGCCCTGCGACTGCCTCTTCAGCACACCCACCCTTTCGTGCGACGGCCGCCGACACCTGCCCAACCTTGCTTCCATGGCCACCAACGATTACGCGGCGATGCCGGCCCTCAAGCACCACCGCTAGTAGAAGGCCGCCAGCGTCGCTGGCTAACGGGCCGACTGCCGGAATGCGTCGATCGCAATGCGCACATCGCGGGCCTGGTCCCACTCCGCGCCGTACTCGCCGGTGGGTGTACGCCAGGACCGCACCAGGCTCTCCGCCGTGTCCGCTACCGCCTCCGGTACCGCGAACACCCGGTGGAGCGGGGCCAGGGGGCGGCGTGGGAGCGCGCTGTCGCGAATGAGGCGGACCGTGGCGTAGGACCAGCCGGTGTCCTCATCCCAGTGGAACCGTAGGCCTCCCGGACCGGCGGTGCGGCTGACGTCCCAGCTCAGGTCCATGGACATGGTGTCGCCGTGTGCGCGGCCAGCCCGGTCCAGGCAGACCGCGCCCGGCGGGATCCCGCGATCGGTGAGCGCTTGGTCGACGGCCTGGAGGTAGGGCCAGTGCGGCAGGCCTTGAGCACAGCCTGGCCATCCGGGCGGATCGAGCAGCATCCCTCTCACCTCCACCTGCGGGCCGGATGCCGGGTCATGAGACGCGCAGGAATGTGGCGGCCGGGCCGATCGCGCCGGGCCCGAACTTCGCGCGGATGCGATCGCTGGCCGCTTCGGCGACCAGACGGTTCTCGCGGACGCGGTCGAGGCTGATCTGCAGGGCAACCTGATCCGCGTCGACCAGATCCTCACCCCTGAGGACCAGTCCGGCCAGGCGGCCGCGCTGGAGACCCGCGGCATCGATGAGCCGGTACGCCATCGTGCGCAGGTCGTCGTCGTGCGCGGAGGCCTCCGGCAGACGGCGCGTCTTCTCCCACGACGTCCCGCCGGCGAACCGCAGTACCAAGGTCAGGCCGCGGGCAACCTGGCCGCGGTGGCGCAGCTGGTAGGCGAGCTGCACGACGAGGTCGAGCAGGGCCGCGCGGACCACGGCGCCGTCCAGGGTGTGTTGGGCGAAGCTATGCCGCACGGTTGTGGTGGCAGGCAGTGCGCGCGGAGCGACGGGGCGGGGGTCGATACCGCGGGCTCGGTCGGCGGCCATCCGTCCGGCACGTCCGCCGAGCAGGCGCTGCACGGTGGCCGGCGGGACCGCGGCGAGCAGGCCCACGCAATGGACGCCGAACTCGCGCAGCGCCACTGCCTGCTTCGGGCCGATGCCGTGGAGGGCTTCGACGGGCAGCGGAGCGAGCCAGTCAACGACCTGGTCGGGGTCGACGGCGAGGACGCCGCCGGGGGCGTCGATCTGGCCGGAGGCGGTGGCCGCGACCGTGATCGTCGGGCCGATGCCCACACGCACGTCGACACCCAGGCGGGAGAGGGTCCGTATCCGCAGCACCTCTCCCAAATACCGGGTACTGGTGCCGTGGTACCGAAGGGAACCTCGCAGCTCCGCCAGGGCCGCCGTCGGGGGCAGCGCCTGAACGACCGGGGAAAACTCCGCGAGCAGTTCCAGGACCTGCCGGAAGACGTCCTCCCGCAGCCGGTCCGGGCAGCGCACATGCATCACACTCGACACCCGCTGATCTCCCGACACCCGCATCTGCGCTTCCGCCGCCATGGCACCCACCTCCACTAGACTCACCGTATCGAACTAGTATTCGAACACGCGAGAGATGCAGTCCCTACAGTCGAAGATCCCCGGGACGGACCATGCTTGACGACCTACCCCCTGACCTGGGACGACTGAACGCACTGAGGGTCTGGCACGCCATGTGGCTGCAGCGCATAGACGACAAGATCGCCGCCCTTCAGCAGCGGGAAGCCGAGCAGCAGCACGGGCGGCAGGTCCGGCCTGCGGAGCCCGAGTGGTTCGTCGAGCTCGGCATAGGTGACGGACGGCCGCCCGCCGAGGTCCACGTGGGCGGCTGCTACGCCGCGGGCAAACGACGGCGCCCGATCGGCCGTGACGAAGCCCGCCGGCTCCTCGCGTCAGGAGTACGGGCCTGCAGTCATTGCCAGCCCGACACCGCCCTGGACATCCTCGACTTACCCGCCCGACCGGCCCTCTCCACAGCCATGCACTGACCGGCCCGGCCCCCTCCGGTCACGTTCACCGCACCGCACCCGCCCCTCCCCCAGAACAGGCTGCCCCTGATGACCAGTTCTTTCCCGCCGCCGATCAGCGAGCCGGACCCGTCCACCTTCACCTGCTCCAGCAGCCTGGTCGGACCCTGCTCCGGCTGCCAGCGCAGCACCCACAGATACGGCAGCGGAGGCCTGCCCCTGTGCCACTGGTGCATGACCACCGCCCGGGAGAACTGGGGCACCGGCGTCCGCTTCAACAACACCCGCACACCGGCGAGCTGACCCCTTCGATCAGCGCCACTGCCGGGAGGCGGCCCCTGGCCGGGGTTGATGAGAACCCGTGGTTCCCCCACCCCTGCTCTCGATCCTCAGACGGTCGGCCCTTGAAGCGCGTGGGAAAGTTCAGCGAGCAAGATTGCGGGGCCGCCGGTCCGGTCTAGTGTCCGGCCCGGCCGGCCCCGGCCGAGGTGTCGGTCAGCTCTCAGGACCAGGTGATGATGACGGCTCCGCCGGCGCCCTGGGCGCCTGTGCTGCCCTTGTCGCCCGCCGAGCCGTAGCTGCCGGTGGAACCGTCCATGCAGTCACCGGCCGCCGCTCCCGCGTTGTTGTCGTAGCAGCCTCCCCTACCGCCAGAACCGCCGTAGCCGCCGCGGCCACCAGTGCCGCCGGCGCCACCCGCGCCGTACGTTGCCACCGCGCCCTTGCCGGGCACCCCGCCCGCACCTCCGCTGCCGCCGCTGCCGCCAGTCGTCCTGCCGTTCTGAATCCCTTGCCCCCGATTCCCGGCCTCCCCGGCCTCGCCGACCGCCCCCACACCACCAGTGCTGCCGTTGGGGCCGTACTCCCTCGTCCACGCGCTCTTGCAGTCGAAGTAGTTGTAGATGGTGTTGCGCCCCTCCCCGCCACCCCCGCCCTGCCCGGTGCCGGTCGCACCGCCGCCGCCCCCGCCGGCGCCCCCGCTCTTCTCCCCGCCGTAGCCACCTCCACCGCCACTGCCACTGCGCCCACCGGCGCCGGGCTTGCCGACCGAGCCACCTCTGGCCTCAAGCCTGTTCACAAAGGAGGACTCCCCGGTGGACCGCGTGTCGGTGGCCGTCCGTCCCGCTTCGCCGCTCTTCCCGTTGCTGCCGCCACCGGGAACCAGGGGCGTTCCACTGCCGCCCTCGCCCCAGGTCTCCCCCGCCATACCGCCGGCTCCTCCGCCCGCACCGGCGCCGCCCCTCCCGACGACGACGGTCAGGGATCTGACACTCGTCTGGAGCAGGCACTCCAGGTGGGCACCGCCAGCACCGCCGCCGCCTCCTCCGCCTCCGCCGCCCGCGTTCTTGTGCAGGGCGACCCGGCCACCGCCACCGCCGCCACCGCCGCCCGCTCCGGCGGCCCCACCGCCACCGCCGCCACCACCGCCACCGGCCCCATAGATGTTGACGACGACCTGCGTAGCCCCACCCGGTACCTGCCAGTTGTATTTGCCCGGCGTCAGGAACTCCTTCTTGTTCTCTACGGCCGCCCGGGCCGGGGCATCCATGCCCAGCGGCATCAGCGAACCGGTCAGGGCCAGCGCCACCGCAGCGGCCCGAAGACCACGATGCCGGGAGGGGGAGGTGGAATCAGCGCGCACGGACGCGGCTGCGAACGGTCTCCAGGACATGCTGCTCCTTCGTCAGGGGGGCGATCACCCCTGGGAAGCAAGCCACGTTCCCCACCTCTCAAGATCAACCACACGCCGACAGCTCCGGGAAGGTCGCCTCAATCGCCCAGACGGCCCCGGTGACGAGGGGATCCCACGGCCGCAGGTGAGGAGCCTGTGTGAGAAAGTCCGGCCAACGCCGAGTACGGGTGCCCGTTTCGATTTCGGGGATCGGCATCCGGGACGGCGGCTGTGCTCAGTTCCCCGACGGAATGCGGGCGGCAATCTCCGGCGCCCACCAGTCCCGCGTCCGGCGAGAGGGGACCGCTGAGTGAGTGGGTCGACCGGCTCGGACTACGGGCACCAGTCGCGCGGCGCTCGGCTTCGGAACCGCCCATGGGGCTGACGCGCGCTGCGCGGCAGTGTTACAAGCGGGAGAGAGCATTGAGGTCTCTGGCGAGACCGGTGCTGTCGGTGCCGATCTTGCGGTAGACGGAAGAGAGCAGTCGCTTCACACCCTGTTCGGTGATGCGCAATGCCTTCGCGACCACCCCTGCTGGGAGACCTTGAGCCGTCATTTCGGCAACGCGTCGTTCATGAGCGGTGAGTGTGTCTCTCTGCGCGCGACGCAGCGGCCGCAGTCCGGCCGCCGAGAGTTCCTCTCTGGCCTGGTCGGCCAGCGCCTCGGCGCCACAGTGAACAGCGGCCTCCAGACCCAGGTAGAGGCGGTCCGCAGCTTCTTGCAGTTGACCGTTCCGGGACAGGGCGGCGCCGTATCCGACCAGGACCCGGGCCAGCTCGTACGAGGCGGGAGACCGCTCCAGGTGGTCGACAGCCTCCGCGTACATGTCGAGCGCCGCGGGTCCGCCCGTCACCTCGGCCTCGGTGTGGAGCGCCTGGCCGATCGCGGAGGCCGCACCGAAGTGCCGGGCCCGCTTGACGGCGTCCTGGGCGAGACGGATCGCCCGGTCGGGAGCGGTGTGGGCGACGGCGGACGCGAGATTCAGTTGCCAGGGGCACCAGGTCGGGTTGCGCCAGGATCGTGACTCCAGCCATTCGCCTACCGCGGACAACAGGTGTTCGGCCTCGGAGTGCCTGCCCTCGGCCAGGAGTAGTTCGGCGTACACCGTGCGGGGATCCGGGTAGATGACGGCGTTCGGGACCACCTCGCCGTAGTGGTAGAAGTCGGCGAGCTGCCGCGCTTCTCCGGTCCGGCCGCGGGCGAGGAGGGTCTGGATGAGGATGCCGATGGCGAACCACTGGGCGGGCACCGCTCCTTCCACCCGTTCGGCGGTGCGCAGTCCCTCACGTACGAGTTCCTCCGCCTCGGTGAGGCAGCCGCGACGGTAGCGGATGTAGGCCAAGAGGGCTTGTCCGACAGCCAGGTGGGAGCCGCGCCAGCCTTTGGCCTCGCACTCGGCGATCCCCTCGGTGAACAGTTCCTCGGCCCGTCGTGGCTGGTCGCAGTACATGAAGACGAGGGCGACGGAAACGGGCAGCTCGAAGCCCCGGTTCTCGGCGGTCCAGCTCAGCCCGCCCCGCAGGGACTCCTCGGCGCATTCGAGGACGGTCTGCCGTGGCTCACCGCGCATCATGGCGTCCCAGGCGCGCAGGCCCAGGATGTACCGCTCCTCCAGACCACGGCCGGTCAGCCGCTCGGCCAGCCGTGCCAGCCTTCGCGAGCGGGCGGCCGAGTCGGGCTCGTCGGTGCGGAACGCGCTCCATGCGAAGTGGTCGGCCTGCATGCGCAGTCGGATACGTGGATTGGTGGCTTGCTGGGCCTCGTCGGCGGCCACGGCCGCGGCCTCGGCCACCCGGTCGAGGTGGGCCAGCGCCTGGGTCAGCCGATGCACGATGGAGGCGCGCAGATCGGGGTCGACTCCGGGCTCGGCCAAAGCTGCCCGGAGGTGGCTGACGGTGGCCGTGGGTTCGATCAGGGAGGTCGAGCAGGCGAGTTCGTGGAGGAGTGCCGCCCGGTCCTCGGGGAGGGGCGGCTCCTGCAGGGCCCGGGTCAGGACGCGCCGGGCGGCCTCCGGGGCCCCGGCACAGAGGTACTCGCGGGCGGCCTCCCGAAGGCATGCGACCGCCTCGGGCCTGCCCTCGCCGGGGACTTCCAGCAGATGCCGGGAAGCGGCGGTGGGCCCGAACCCCGCGGCGTGGACCGCCTCGGCCGCCGCGTTGTGCAGCCCGGCCCGCAGACTCGCGGAGATGTCCCGGTAGACCGCCGTGGCGATCAGGGGGTGTACGAACTCCAGGCCGCCTCCCTGACCTGGGGCGTTCTTCAGGATCCGGGCGGTGCGCAACTTCTCGGTCGCCTCGGCGGCTTCCTCGCTGCCGACCACCGCGATGGTGGCGGCGAGTTCCGGCGAGATGGACGTACCGAGGACGGCCGCGGCCCACGCGAAGCGGACGGTGGTCGTGCCGAGCCGGTGCAGCCGGTCGAGCAGCCCGGGCCCCTTCATCGCCGAGGCGATGTCGCGCATCGCGGGCAACTCGTCCGGTGTGCCCTTCATACGGCGCTCGCCCAGTCGGATGGCGAGCTCGACGGCCTCGAACGGGCTTCCGCCGGTGGCCGTCCAGCACTCCTCGCAGAACTCGTCCTCGGCTCCTTGACCCAGCTTGTCCCTGACGATGCGTGCCACGCCCGTGCACGTGAGCGGTGCGAGGGAGTAGGGGCGGTTCCGGTGGCGTTCGACGAGGGTACGGAAGGCCGCCGCCTCGTTCGGCAGTTCGTCGGGCCGGTAGGCGGCGACGATCAGCAGCGGGAGGTCGTCGGCCCGTGGGGCGAAGGAGGCGAGCCAGTTCAGGGACTCGACATCGGCCCAGTGCATGTCGTCCAGGAGCAGGATGACGGGCGCCTTCATCATCGTGAGACGCGTCATGACCCAGTCGAGTCCGTCGCGTACCCCGGTCGGGTCCGGTGCCCGAGCGGGGTCTGGTGCCTTGAGTCCGAGTGCGGCGGCGACGATGTCGTACCAACTGCCCAGGAAGGCCCGCCGCTCGGGCTCGTCCATCGCGGCCAGGGCGGGCTGCACCAGCTGTCGCACCACGTGGAAGGCGAATTCCTGCTCCTTCTCTCCGCCCTTGCCCGAGAACACCGTGAATCCGTGGGCCACGGCGCGGGCGCGTGCCTCCGTCATGAGCGCCGTCTTGCCCAGCCCGGCCGAGCCGGTGAAGGCGAGCAGCCCGGTGTGCCGCGGCCGTCGCACACCGTCGGTGGTTCTGCCCAGCTCCACCAATGCTTCGTCGATCGCGCGGAATTCACGATGGCGCTCCAGCAACAGGATGTTCCCGGTGGCGGGTTGCCGCAGCTCATGCACCAAGTGTCCAACCGCTTCATGTCGCTGATCCCCGGGAAGCAGCGCCGACTGCTCGAATTGCTCCTGAGGGGACGGCTTCTCCTCGGCCATCCACTCCCTCAACTCATTCAAGCCTTCAGCAGCAGCCTGCGTCGGAACCTGCGCATCCACGATGCGGTCGAGTTGCTTGAGAAGGTCGTCGGCCCGGACGGACAGGCTGGACGTCGACGGGGAGTTGGGCACGTCTGGCCAGTCGTGGGCGTTCCTCATCCTGCTGCCTCCTCTCCTGGATCGTCGTCCCTCCATTCGGATGGGAAGACGACCTCGTCCCCCAGTCCCGCGACCAGAGTGTTCCGCGCGTTTCTCAGATGGACCCGTACTGTGCTCGAAGCGATGTCCAAGTGTGCGCCGATCTCACGGTTGGTCCATCCGCCCTGCCATTTCAAGAGTGCTACCCGTCGCTGGGCGCAAGGCATGTTGTCGATGACCTTCCAACACTTCTGCAAAAGGAGATTGGAGATAGCGGTCCGCGGCGTATCCAGGTCGGTCACCATGTCCCGGCCGCTGACGCTCTCTCCATAGCGTCTGGCTGCTCCCCAGTGGTCGAATACCTTGTTCTTCAGTACCCGGTACAACCACGCCCGCTGAATGCTTTCGCTACGTGTGCGCACCGTGTCCCACTGCAAGGCAGCGGCCTTGAATGTCTCCTGAACCAGGTCGTGAGCCATATGGCGATCGCTGCCAAGCAGCCGTTCCGCGAACTTGACCATGCCGTCGCGGAACTGTTTGTACCGGACCGCAATCTCATCCCAGTATTTCGGCGGGATTTGGGGCGTCATGAGTCCCGCTCCAAAATCGACACTGCACCGACTCCGACCTGAATGAACATTTTCGGGCCTCCCACACCACGCTCCTGCGTCACTACGGTGCCGGGCGGCGCCTGCGTGGTGATGGCCAGCAGGGTTTTGCGGCGCGACCTCTCCGAAAGGGATTTCATCACTCCAACGATGAGTAAGACGCAGCAGGCGGACTGCCACGGCAACACGTGCCGCACGAAGCCTGCCCCCTCAACTGCCCACTCCTGTACCAGGGTTGTAATGGCGTTCATGCCTGTTCATCTCTCGCCCCACCAGAAGTGTTTAGCCGACGTCAACGGCCATGCGAACGCGCTACGGCAGGGTTCACCCCGGGGTGCAATCAAATTCGAACGCATATGCTGACGTAGATAGTGAGTCCCCACATCTGACGGGCAACTGCGGTAGTTAGTGGTGCTACGCGTCCACGGAAGCATGGCCTACTATCACAACACGCAGAATCAGAGCCGAGTACCGCACCCTTGAGGGTTCAGCGTGGCCAGCTTTCACTCCCCCGGGAGGATTACCTATGAGGTACAGCAATCAGGCATGCCCCAATATCGCGTCACGCTGCCGCTGATAGGAAATATGCGACAGGGGTGTCGCGATCCAGGTGATTGCCCCCTCACCCGCGCCCTGCTCGGACTGCTTAGCCTGCGGCTGAACGGCATCGACAGCCTCGGCGCGGCCGCCCACCCGCACCCCCGTGCGCGATGGCGCCAGTCGCCTGGCTGCGCCTGCTGGCCACCTCGCGCACCTCCCGTGTATCAGCGTGAAGGGGAGCCCACGACAACCTCCACCCGCCCAGTCCCTGCACGCACTGCAACCCGGACACTGAGCTCGGGGTCATTCCCGGCTGATCCGGACCTCGGCCGGGCACACATGAGCCCCCTCGCCGCTGCGGGCTGCAAGGAGGCTCACGAAAGCGAAGGGTTGTCCTCGGGTGCCGCGTCTCACGGGTGGACTATCGCCCGCCTGACGTGCAGGGGTCCGGGCGGCTATGTACTGTCAGTCGGGTCGGCGCCGTCCTGCATCAGAGCGCGCAACAGGGTCCAGCCCGGCGCTTGTTCACGGGGCCGGACGGCAGCGGAGAAGACTTCAGGGTCGGCGAAAATCGGCTCGCCATTGGGTCGGCGAACGTACGGAACGTATCCGTAGTCCACGCCGTCGTGGGTGTCGTAGCTCATCCAGGCGATCACTTCCCGTTCGCCCTCGCGCAGTGAGTGGTTGGACACCGCGCGCGCCTGGACGCTGTCGCCCGTGTCGATCCAGACCTGCGGGACGGCGAAGACGAAGCGGGAGATGTGGATCTCCTGGGCTTTCTCGGCAGCGCGTTGCTCGAACGCCACGGCGGTGGGCTCATCGCGCAGGTAGTCGTAGTCGGACACCACGAGAGTCCGGTCGCCTTGCAACGCCACCATCGCCGGGCAGTTTCGCTCAAGGATCGCCCGCTCCAGTCGGCCGACAACGTCGAACAGCAGGCTCTCGCTGTCCTGGTTCACGTCAGTGGTCACTTTCCTCCGGCGGACTGTCCCGGAGCTTGAAGTCGTGGTAAACCCCCATGATTTCCACGGAAACGCGATCACCGAGGTGGGCCAGTCGCAGCAGCGTGCGGCTGGTGTGGCTGTTCTGGCGACGTGCTGCGCGACTCGGCCTTGGAATCACTTCCGTCCCGTCCAGCGCTTCCAGCTCTTCGGCCAGTTCTTTCACTGTGGCTCGTGCTTGAGCCAAATCGATCTTCACGGTCCTTACCTCCAGGCTCCCCTGGCAGTCTCCCGCATTCGGGATGCTTGTGGAGCCCGGCGCTGCAGGTCAGTTGCCGCCTCGCTCGATGCTGGCCTCGACGTAGTCCGACAATTGATGGACAAGGTGATTGGCTGCCTGGACGGCCTCCCGCAGGATAGCGACGGCGGCCTCGATCCCCGCCCGGTGGAGATCCGGTTCTCCCAGCACCGCCATCGACTCGCTCAGTGTCGCGACCTTCAACGGACTAGGGTCCACGATGTCCAGCAGCCACCGGTAGACGCCCTCGTCGTCGTCACCCACGAACTCGAAGGTGACGGTCATCCCCTCCGGCCTGCCGACCATGCCAGTGCCCTGGGCGGCCTTGACCAGGAGGGACACTCCGTCCTCCTCGCCCAGTTGCTGGGGGTCCCAGGCCATCCCGATCGGCGGGGAGTCAGCGCTGTGGACAGAGGCGTCGCCGCCAAAGCTCGCGTCGACTTCGTAGGCGACGACGAGTTCAGTCAGCCAGGCACGGGCCGCTTCCTCGTGCAACACGAATGGGTCCACAGCGCTCTCCTTCCCGTGGCGATGGGGTGATGGGTTGGCTCACTCGGCGCCGGTACTGCCGGTATAGATCACAGGCGAGCCTGGCGGGGCAGGGTCGAGTGGTCGGCCGCGCAATGAACCCCCAGCAGGGCAGTGGACAAGTGCCCGTCCTGGTCGAACCCGAGGGTCTCGGCCGGCCGGGATGATCCAACGGGCGCTCCGTCTGCAGGCGGTGCGGCTCTCGCGCGTTCAGTGCGTGTGTCCGCCCGCCTGCCCCTCATCGCCGAGGTCGGGTGGCGCGGTGTAGTCGACACCTGATTCCGGGGAGACGATGTCTCCTGATTCGGCGTCGGTGCAGTAGGCGTCGAACACCTCGGCCGCGGTAAGGGGCTGGAGCCCGTCTCCACGCAGTCGCCAGCCGTAGACGCGGTCACTCGTGCCGGGAGCGCTGGTACGCATTACGACGCCTCCGGCGCTGTGTGTCGCGATGCCGAGGGCAAGGACCGTGGTGAATTCCAGCGCTTCGGTCTCGTCGAGTCGTGTGCTGCCGCCCTCGACGTTGTAGTCGGCATGCAGGACGGCAACGAGAGTTTCGGGCTCGGCAGAGACGCTGCACACGAGGTGGTACTCGCCGGTACTCGCGGCATCGAGGATGCACAGGAGCAGCTCCGAGGCGCGGTCGAAGGCGGCCCTGCCGATGTCTTCTCCGCAGTTGGCACAGGGGTCTATGCCGGAAAGAACGGTGGACGCATACTCCCAAGTGGCCTCGCGGACAGCGTTGTCAACGAGTTCAGGGACGAGTTCGGTGAGGGGCTGTCCCTCATAGAAGAGGGTGGGGCCAGTGGAGGCGAGTTCGGCGGTGAAGCGGGTGCGACTGGCCGGGGCGTCGGGGTCGAGGCCGCCCTCGGCGCAGAACTCGGCGTACTCCTCGGGGTCGAAGAGTGCGACGGCAGTGTGGCTGCCTTCATATGCGCGGGTCCGGAGCAGGGATTCCACCTGCCGTAGATAGGACTCGTGGTCTTCGAACTGGAAGGTGCGGTAGCGCCGCATTGCAGTGAAGTCCTGCTCGTCGGTGAGCAGGCCGATGGTGCCCGCGATTTCACGGTGCAGGTCGTGTCGTATGGAGGGCTGTTTGGTGTACGCCATGTTGGTCTCCTGTGCGCAGTCAATGAGTACGTGGATGACTTCAAGGTCTTGCGGACGACTGACCGGGCTCAGCCGGCGCGCGAGTTCTTCTGAAGGACCCAGCTCATCTCAGTCCGTCAGCAGGGGCGACACCTCGGAAGGCGAGCGTTGGCAGTGTGAGTGGTGAGCAACCTGCCTGGCGTCGCCGCCTTTGGCTCGCAGAGCGCAAGCTCGTAGGCGCGGTAGGGGTGAGTACGAAGGTCGACGCTTTGTCCTCGCCTCGGAGCCCGAGAACGTGTTGCGCTGGCCCGACTGAATTCGTGCGTGCCGGAGGTGCCAGATGAGCGTCGCGTTCTCGCGAGCCACCAGATCGATCGGGTCTAGCCCGGCCTGTCGGGCAACAGTCACGACGCCGCCCGACTTCGGGCTCAAGAACCGTGCGACGTCCAGCGTCCCCCAGCTCCTGCAACGTCGACGATGAGGTTCTCGATCGCTCCCCGGTTGCCGTTCGTGGGAATACGGGGCGCGGCCAGCCTCGATTAGCCGACCTCGCGCCGATCTTGTTTCGCGAGGGGCGTGGCGATGAGGAGAGGCACGCGTCTGCGTCGGGGTGTGCTACACGCTTCCCCCGCTGATCCGGTGGGTTCTGAGGGTGGCTGAGCAGATGTACTCGCCCCATTCATCGTGGGCTCGCTGGCCGGAACGGTCCCAAGTGAGTGGCTTGTTACAGTCCGCGCACGCACCCGCTGGTGATCCGGGATCATGCCGTTTGAGGTCGGTAATGGCGATCCTCCCTGGCTCCATGCAATGCTCGGTTCGGAGCTCTGCTGAAGGTTTCAGAGGGCGCAGCGCGTGACGGTCGGCGTTCTCGGCCTTGATCTCGGCCTGCCAGCCGCCGGCCCGGTACTCAGGGTCGGCAACCCACAGGTAGGCGACCTCCGGCGTCCTCCGTCGAACCGTGCCGGTGAAGGTCACCGGAGTCTCCACGGGCATCCCCCTGGAGTCCTCGAACCACTCGAACCGTCGCTCCTCCCCCACCGTCAGATCGGTGAAGGGTGACTCGATGAAGGTGGTGTAGCGGAAGTGCGTCGTGCTCCAGCGGAATTCCCTCACCTCGCCGTTGTCGTAGCGGCGCAGCGACGCCGTCTTCTTCTCGGGGTCGATGCCGATGAGCTGCCCCCCGGCAGTGTCGTTCGGAGGCTCGGCAGTGAGGATGTGCGCCACCATGTGCTTGCCGATGTACTCGGTGAGTTCCTCAGCAGACGTGGGTGCCTTGATCCACTTGTCGATACGGAGTTCCATCGGGGAAACCCCTCCTTATGTAGGCACACCAGAGGACCAGCCCCTGCGCCCACTCACAGAGACTGGCCTTCAGTGAACCTGCACACGACGGGATGCCGCTTCGGCCATGCGAACGGCTGAGAGAGGACGCGACCATCGGCATGGCATGCAATCGGAGCCACCATCGGAGTCCTGATCAACTGACGCAGGGGTCCGCCACGGACCGTTGCCGTTCCTCGTGTTCCCGCGGGAAGAGCGGGGCGGTGCCTGCAGGCTCCGGGGTCACGTGTACGTGGGCTGTCGCTGTGAAGCGGGTCTGGGATTCTCGGTCGTAGCCGTGGATGACAGTTTCTCCCTGCCGCTGGTCGGCGTGGTCGATCTCCAGGCCGGCATGGGCGCCGTGGTCGTCGCCGCAGACGGCGAAGTGATCAGCGATCTCGCCGATCAAGGTGGTCTCGATCTGCTGCTCTTCGAGCATGGTTTCTCCCTTCTTGATCGAGACGGATCGGGTGTGCGCCGGGCCCGCTGAGGCTGGTGGGCGGGGTGTCACTGCGTCAGGAGCAGCAACTTGCGGTGGGCCTTCGACTTCAGGTCGTCGTTCGTTCCCTCCAGCGACCGCTGTGCACGCGCCAGGTCCTCGGAGAGGTTGCGGGGCACGACCCCCATCCGGTGGTCCAGGAAGTCGGTGATGGTCCGCTCGGCCGCGTACGCGGTGTGTCCCAGCTTCCGGGCCCCTTCGTGGAACATGCCTTCCAACTCGTCGTGCCGTTGCTGTGCAAAGCTTTTCTGCCGGTCGGTGGCGTCCTCGTCGACTGTCCACAGGCTGTCGATCATCTTGTGGAAGTCGTCGATGAGCAGATCAGTGCGGACGAGTTGGTTCTCCTCGACCTCGAATGCCTTCGCGTAGTCGAGCGTCAGGCCGAGCGTGCGGCGGGCCTCTTCCAGAGCCGACAGGCCACCCTTGGTGTGCCGGATACCCCAGCGGTGCACGGCGTCCCGGGTCGCGAAGCGTTCAGTGTTGCCGCACTCGATCCGCCAAGGCGTGATGACGGACTCGGCCGAGGACGTCCCGTCGTGGGAGTTGATCGCCGCGAGGTAGAGGGCAACCTCGTCGTTCAAACCGCCGCGGTCAATCACGATCGAGTGGGGGATCTGCACGGTAACGAAGACCTTCCGGCCGCCGCGCAGCGCGCCGGCCGACTCCCAGACCGTGTCATAGCGCTGCACCAGGTCCTGAAGGAACTCGAAAACACGCCGATTCTGGAAGACCTCGTACCGCTCGCCCACGGTGCCGAGGGCGTCGCCTGTGTCCGTGCGGAGGGTGACGTAGCGGTCGGCGGCGTCGCGGATGGCGTCGTCCCACTTGTACAGCACGGGCTGTTTGTTGACCTCCCAGTCGATCCGAGCCAGCTTCAGTACTTCGTCGATGTCTGTGGTCCCGCCAGGGATCACGGCACCCAGGCCGTGCCAGGCCGGGGTGGTTGTGTAGAGGGCGGCCCCGCCTGTGGTGGTATCCAGCCCGTGCTGGGCGAGGATCAGCTCGATCCGGCCCTCGGTGTTGCGTCGCACGGTGAGAGTCTCACCTTCGTCCCAGCCGGTGAGGACGCGGTAGCGGTCGCCGCCGATCGGGGCGATCTCGCCCCGATCGATGCGCTCCTGGAACGTCCGCGCCTCCTCGCGTAAATCCTCGATCTGGGCCGCCTTCTCCTGCGCGAACGCGGTGTTGACGTCAGTCGTCATGGTTCGACTCCTTCATGATCTACTGGAGAATGTGGTTGCCGAGTGTCACCTCAACGCCCCTGGCCAGGCGGATGTGGGCAGTGCGCCAGAAGCAGATCCCGATTCTCGGGTGGTTGCGGCGGGACTCGAACCCAGCGACCTCAACGGCTTATAAGACCGGCGCTCTACCAACTGAGCTACGCAACCGAGCAGGTAACCGCGCACCGCAGAAGTGCGGAGCGCGGAAGTGAAAATGGCATTGTCGGCGCTCTTCCTTTACTGAGCCGAGCAGTAACCGCTGCGCGGAATTGAGCACCGAAGGGTCACCTAGATACGGTGCAGGAAAGCCTCCGAATACCGATCTTCAGCGAAATACGGCCACCGACTTTCGGGCACCTTGAGCCCAGAGCGCTACTGCGTGGCGCCTCGGACCCAACCGGCCATACCAGGCTCGGCGTGTCACGTGCGGAGCAGCGGGTGGTGGGGCCAATCACGGGGCCCGGCGGGGACCGCGCGTGCTGGTGCCCGCGATGCGTTCGGTGTGGACGACCCAGGTGACGGACTGCACCGTGCTGGGCAGTTCGCCTAGCCGCAGAGCGGCCTCGCGGTAGCAGTGCGCCAGCAGCGCGTACCGACGAGCGCTTCCCAGGCCCCGGTCACGTTGTCCGTAGGTGTCGCCCACCGCGACATCGTGAGCGTGACGGTCGATCACTACCGCATCGGGGTCGGACGGGTTGGCGATGCAACGGAAGAACATTCCTGTCTTACGCTCCATGGGCAGCACTTCCGCAGGGTCTGCCCCCGCCATAATCTTGGCGACCTTGGTGAGCGCGTCTTGAAAGTGGCCGGAGGGAACGCCGGTTTCGTATGCCTGACGGGCTAACCGGCTGTTCTCCGACCAGGACTTGTTCGCGGACAGGGCAGCAATCACACCGGCACCGGTGCGTGCGTCGCCGTTGGTGATCAGCGATGCCAGGTCGTGAGCGGTGCAGTACCACGTACGTCCACGCTGCATTTGCTCCGGAGTGGCGGCCCGCCACATAGCGATGATGTTGCGTACGTAGTGCTCACGCGTCTCCTCCGACGCATCGACAGAGATCATGACGTGCCTCCCTCCGAGGCGAGTGGGGTGAGATCGGGCGTCCTCGTCAGCGCCCGGCGGATCGTGACCGGCCACGCCTCCCGGCGCCCCTGGGGCCCGGCGATGGCATGGCTTGCCGGGATGAACTGCTGCCCTCCGGCGAGACTGCGGCGATGAACCGACGTCCGGGGTACGGGAGCGATTGCTGCGGGGAAGTTCCGCGTGTGAGGCATGGGACTGCACCACCCGCCGGCTGAGCGGACGGGGACGCGGTCGTCCCGGACAGGAACGCGGCATGGCTAATTCCCGGCACGGGATCGGCGAGCACGTCGGCTCAGTCCACGCTCGGAGATGTGGTTTTCGGAAGCGGATTGCCTGCCACACGAAGGTTCGCAGGCGCCTATTCTCCGTACGGCCTTGCGCCACCGCTCAGTCAAATACGGTTCCGGAAAGTTCCCAAGTACCGATCTTGAGAGGAGAATTGTCAACCGATTCGGGCTTATCCCTCTGAATCCCAAAACGGGCAGGTGGAGGAATGGGAAGGGTTCCGGTCAAATTCGTCTGGGTAGCTGCTGGGCAGAATCCCGTTGTCGGGCAGGGGAGCCGGGCCGTCGGCGATGAAGACCCCGAGGTCCGCCAAGCTACGGATCTCGGCGAGCGGCACCGTGGCTTCACAGGCCGGGCAAGGGCCAAGCAGGTAGAACGGCTCGCTGTCGTAGAGCGGATCGCTGTAGGAGAAGTTGTAGATCTGCTGCGGGTCATCCGGGTCACTCGCATGCAGAGTGAGGGGAACCAGCGGCAGAGACAGGGAGCTCCAGCGGCGGTCTGGTTGTACGTGCACCGGGTCGATGCCCAGCAAGGCGGCCAGGCGTACGGCCGCCCGGGCGATGTCTGCAGCCTTCCGCCGGGATATCAGTGGATGGGTGGAGTGTCGCCGCACGTAGTCGTTGGCAGATGCTGCCCTGCTGGCAATGGTCACGGCGAATACCTCCGGGTGGCAGATGGACGCGGTTCGAGGCGTGCGCGCGGCCTACGGCTGCCACGCGCTGGCAGCATCGGCTGATCTGTCCTGCCCTTCTGCGGGACTGCCGGGCCGTTGCCTGCTCGACCGACAGGGGAATGAGGTCCGCTCCCCTGGACGCTCGGCCCAGCGGATGGACCCCCGGGCCGAGCGCGGACAGTCAAGTGAGAGGGAGGAGCTTGCGGATGGCGTCAGCTACCGCTTCAGCGGCCACAGCGAGACCGCCTTCCTTGGTCAGGCGATACATGAAGGCGGTATTCCTGTCGAACACGTAGCCCTCGGGACAGACGTAAAGGATTCCTTCGTCATCCACACCTACGGTGAATGAGTGGCCCGCGGTGTCCTCGACCTTGCTGCTGACCCACCAGGGGCCGGGTTCAGTACTCCACTGCCCGTCGAATTTCGCAGCGGCGGCGCGGGCAATGTCCCAGACGGTGAACTGTTCTAGCGTCGTGGTCGGTGAGTTCTGTGGCATGCGTTATCTCCTTGGTCAGCGACGGGCTCAATGAGTGATGCTGTGAAGCGGAGTTCGGGCTGCGGCTCGAACCGTGATCACACACGCTGCGTCAGTTCGCCGGCCCGCCTACTCAGCGGGGTGTGACGACCCATGCCGCTGTGACGAGGCTGCTCACCAGGTCCAGGGCGTCCTGGGGCGAAGTCCGCGCAGGTTTCGTCCTACGGGCCGAACGACTCGGGAACGATGTCGTCGCCATCCTCAATGCGGAAACGGGCGATGGCTGCCTCGTACGGGCCAATCAGGTCCCGGGCCTGCTCGACTACCTTGATCAGCTCGGCGTGCTGCGCTTCCGGCCGACGGTCGTTCCAGTGGTATCCGGTGTCGGTGGGCGGGAGCCCTGTATGCGATTCGGCAGCGATCACGTGGGCATCTAGGGTCTGGTTCTCCCGCATGTGCCAGGTCAAGGCCTGGATCCAGGCCTGCTCGGTGGTGTGGTCCCGCACCACGTACGTGAAGGGCTGCTCACCGTCGTAGCGCTCTGGTCCGGCCACGGTGACGGTGTAGTCCCGGGGTTCCTCGGACCACTCCTCCTGTGGCAGTTCGTGCAGAGGCGATTCGAACCGCTCCGGCGCCAACGTGGCGAACGCTGTCACAGTGATCACGTCGCCTCGTCAAGCAGTCTGACTCCCTCTACGTCTCGCTCGTTCACGGCCAGAGAGACATTGATGCCGCCGGTGATCGGTAAATCGTCGAGCCACAGATCTTCGTTTTCGGCGAGATGTTCCGTCAGGGCTTCCGGGGCATTGGCCACGCCTGCGGGGACTTCCACGCTGACCAGGAAGTTGTACGTCACCTTTTCGGTCACCGTCATCTCGACCCTGACCTCGGTCATCTCCTCTGCGTTCACGATCTCGTCCTCGCCTTCAGACCATGGATGGGCCAGGGGCGCCGCCCGAATGGCGGCGCTCCTGGCATGGCCCCGCACCCCCTCCGGAGCGGGGGAGTTGAGGGGGTGCGGGAGTCTGTGTCCCTCAGCGCGTTGAGCGCGCTGTGTCGGGACCCGACCGAGGGGGTCAGACGCGGCTGACCGCGCGGAAGGCCTCCGCCCGCTGCTGCGGAGACCAGTCGCCGGTGAGCCGTACGCATCTCTCGGTGACGTTGCCGTCGCCCTCGTAGGGACCCTCGAACCGGCCGCCGAGCCAGGCGTGTTCGGGTATGGCATCGCCGATGGGGTAGGCAGACGGCTCGGTCACTCCGGTCCGGTCGATCTTGCCGACGCCCCAGGAGAGCATGTCGCCCTCCCACCATTCCGAGTCGTACTCGTCGTACGTCTCGCAGGTCGTAAACGGCCGCTCGATCGAACGGGAATCACCGTCCATCCATACGCTGCCGCACTGGCCCCCGGTCGGGGTGACCCTGGCCGAGTGCGGTAGCTCACGACGGGGCGGGTGATCTCGATTGTGTAGCTCATGATCACGCTGACTGCTTCACGCCGGACGCAGGACCAGCATCATACGAAGTGGCCCAGCCCTGGCGGACGCTGTAGCTCTCGCTGTACTCCATCCGCACCGGCGCGAAGTCCACACGAGCGGGCTTCTGCGACCGGTCGAGGCGCGATACCCAGCCGCGACCGTTTCGACCCTCTCCGCCTGCGGGGTGTCTGTCGGCGCGAGGCCAGTCCCAGCTGCCGGGCGCTTGAGTGAAGGCGACCGCAGGCTCGCACGAAGCGTCCTGTGGAAAGGTGTCGGGGGCCTTGTCCAGCGCGTACAGCAGTCCCTGATGGGAGGTGGTGGTAGGCGAGTAGCGCACGTGCGGAATGACGACCGTGTCGTCGTCCAGCACCCACGCGATGGGGGTGCTGTAGCTGTACACCTGGTAGACAATGCGTCCGGCATCGGCCTCCGCACGGTACCGGTCGGCCCACGGCTCCGGAAGCAGCCCTACGCAGTAGCTGCGCTCGTTGGTGGCGCGGAATGCACCCTAGGTGTTGAACGGCTCGCGTGCAGCCAGTGCTCTCCGCACTGACCACGATTGGGTGGCAAACCTGGGCATGGTCCTGTCCTCTCCAAGACCGGGATTGAGGGGGCCACCAAGGCGTCAGGCACCGTGTCCGAGACTCAAGTGCTGCGCGGCGGCATCCTCGCAGGCGACGCCTGGGGGGTCTCCTCCGTGGGATGGGTGACCAGAGTCGGAGAACTCCGCCAGCCTGTCTGGCGGCAGAGACCGCCGAGGCGCTGGCCCGACGTGTGCGAGCTGGTCAGGGCGAGTGCGGCCACCAGAGCCCTGGGCCACAACGCAAAGTCACGGATGTCGTTGGTGCCGTGCAAGCTCTGGGGACGCTGCCCTGCGAGCAGCGTCCCCAGTCTGGCCCCGTACCCCCTCCGCGGTGGGGGGAGTTGAGGGGGTACGGGAGTCTCGGTTCAAGCAAGGGGTCACTCGACTGCAGCGGCGGGGCCTGGGCGGGACTCAGCGGACGCCGAAGAGACCTGGGGACACGTTCACCAGAACGACGCAGCTGAGGGCAAGCCAGCCGATCACCTGCCACACGCGATCAGGGATACGACTCACAATCGGAGCCACTCGCTGACCGGAGCGCCCGTCATCTCGTCCCACGCCCTCTGTCCGTCTTGGCGATGAGGATGGTAGGGGGCGTCCTTGTCCGGCCCGACCCTGAAGAATTCGCGGCATTCGTGGATCTCCAAGTCGATGATCCACTGCATCATGGCCGCGTACAGGTCGTCCGGGATCATGTAGTCGCCAGCGTCGATGATCGCCGAAGGGACGAGCAGGATCTGCTCGGGATACCCCTGAAGCGCCTGTTCGCGGTCGGAGTTGACGGTCTCGATGAGTACTTGGACGATCACATACGGCACTCCCTCACCCATCACGTCCGCCCGGAACTCCCATCCGGGGCGGAAACTGACCTGGTTGATCAAGTCGGCAACTCGCTGAGCCTCCATGTCCTCTCTCCTCAAGCCCTCGGCCATGCGTCCGGACCGGCATGCCGCCAGCACGAACGTGCTCTCATCTGTAAGAGCAAGCGGGCGCACCCCGGTGGGATGCGCCCGATGCTCCGGCAGCTCAGTGACCTCCGAACCCCAAGGCCGACGTGATCGTTTCGGCCAAGTGGTACTGCTCGAAGAACGCGAGCGGGACCAGCGCAAACGCCCCCGCCAGCAGGTAGTCGTCGACCTTGGTCCACGCGTGATGCGCCGCGTTGCGGACGCTCTGGCGCCAGGTGATCTCGATCGTGATGTCGCACCCGAATACATCGGGGTGGTACTGCCGGGGTGTGCGCCCCAACTTCCCGCTCAAGCGGGTCACGTGCACGTGATGATTGCCGTCCGGCCGCTCGACGATGTGCTCAAAGCGCCATGCCCGTCCGGCAGCCGAGCCGGATTGCATGTGCAGCGTCGAGCCGGGAGTGACCTCCTGGCCGGTGGCGCGTGAGACAAGTTTCATGACCGCCTCCCCAGATCGGTTCTGGACCTGCCCGCGAACAACGGCCCATGCAGGCACCGTTGATCACGGGCAGGCTCAGAGCCTGATCTCTTCGGAGGCGGATAGATCGTAGATCGCGATCTGATTCCGCAGACGACCGAGGAACTCCGCCTTGGCCAGGTCGTCGATGATCTCGACCGGGTCCAGGTACAACCGCTGGCCGTCCACCCATCCCCCCATGGCGTTGGCGGTGGGGTACAGGGCGTGCAGTCGCTCGATGGCCGCCGCGAAGTCCGCAAACGGCACGGCGGACGGGACGGACCACTGTTCGTCGGTCGCGGACACGGCAAACCCCGATGCTGCCGGGGTCAGGGTTTCATCAGCGTTGAACCGGACCGTGAAGCCGCCGTGCGTAAACACAGCGTCATACAGGTCGATTAAGTCGCTGGTGACCAGTGCAGTTTCGTTCATGATCAGTTCTCCCCGTCTGACCAGGAATAGGCGAACTCACCAAACCGGCACGGAGTAGCGTGCCACTGGATTTCCGGGGTCCCGGACTGGCACGCAACGCCCACATAAATACGCCATTCTGAAACGCCTGATCGCCGATCAAGCGTGACCCTTGGCGAGACATGCGCGCCGAGAGCGGACGGTGCGGAATCTAGACCATTGACCGTGCACCGAATTTCTCTCTCACCTAAATACGGGCCACAAAACTCTCCGATTACCGATCACGGAGAGAATTTTCGAGACCCTTTTGAGGCGTGAAACGGTGCGGCCCATTGGGTGCGGACACACGTATTCGCTGTCCGCTCCGGCCAAGAGCCACTATATCTGCCGTTTCCCCGTCCAGAAGCGACCGGGAAACCGCAGACTGGCATTCACACGTTTGGCTTCCGCCGTAACGCACTCTCACCTATATACGGGACGCAGGACCGCCCGAATACCGATCATGGAGAATAATTTCAATATTCTTCCGACAGGCAAGGAAACGGCCAAACGGCGAACCTACCGCCCGTCCGGCACCCAAGGAGTCACACGGGTGTTGCGCCGATCAGTTGCTGTCGTAGCACGTCGCCACTCATGTACGGGACGCGGCTCCCCCCGCCCCCCAATACCGCCCACGATTGCCGCTTAGGACAACGCGAAGGGTCTCCGGGCTTTCAAGCCCGGAGACCCGTTACGGTTGCCCACTGTCAGGCGGTGGGCGGCGGCTCGGTACTGCGGTAGATCAGTTCGTCGCGCACGGCGTCAAGAGATGCCGTCAATGCATGCCATTCCTTGACCCCAGCGTCACGCGTGCGCTGCACCTTGGACGACGAGTGACGCGGCCCGCCGTACAGCTCTTGCGCGGTCCGTCCGAGCACGCTGGTACGGCCGAGATCGTCCGCTTGCTTCGCGATGTCCAGAATCGTGCTCAAAACCGGGAATTCGCGTCCGTCACCCCACGCAGACCGGAAAATCGTTTCGCTCTGTCCTGACAGATACGGTGTTACTGCCAGCGTGGACAGCTTGTCCGCGTGCGGGATTCCGCGCGTGATCTGTGCGCCCGGAGTAGCGTCCACCGACTCCGGTTTGACGTCCAGCCTGTACCCGTTGCGCGCGGCAGCATCACGGACTGCCCAGTATTGAAGGGTCTTACGGGTCACAATGATCGTTTCCCCGTCCCTGCGGACATACTGCCATGCGCACGCTTCGCGGTTTTCCACCCAGACAGCCGAGATCTCGCAGGTTGCGATGATCTCGCGCAGCCGCTTCGCGAAGATCAAAACTGCATCCTGAGTGACGTCATCGCTTACGTCATCGGTTCCGTACAGTGCGGACCCACTACGCGCCACAGTGGCGCTTCCGTCCATCCGCTTGCGGGACCGGGTGGAATCGACCGTGCGGCAGTATCCGCGCGCGATCCTCTGTAATTCCGTGAAGTCCTCTGACGTCACCCGCTTCACATCCTCTGCCGTGACGTCCCCCACAGGCTTATTCGCCTGCATTCCCTTGGCGGGAAGATCGTTCACGATCCTCTCCGATCAACCGTGACGCGTACCCTTTGTATCGCGTCCCTACTCTTCCATTCTCGCGCATTTCCGCCTCAATTCAAGGCTCACCGCGAACATTTCCCTATCATTTGCCAGACCCTCAGACCGGCGAGTAAATCAATATCACAGAGAAACAGGAGGCCACCCAAGCGAGGGGAAGGAAATAGCCCGCCATTCAATACAAGGCAAGCAAAAGAGAAAAGACAAGAACCGAATAGAGCGAAAGGGTAATGAATATGAGGCCAATGCAAGACATCAATTAAAACTCCATCACGTCATATCCGCTGCCAGCCCCCACTCACCGTTCCGTCTGTTGATATGCCTATCCCCCCCTCAGTTGCGCACATCCCTGGAAGGAGCCAAGAACACGACCACCTGCGCCAAGGAGAGGCGCGGGGGCTACCGGCCTAGCAGGAAGATGTATTGGGAGATGTATTGGAACTCAAATTGGAACCCCTATTGGCGAAGACGTTCGGCAGTCGGGATCTTGCTTGCTACGGATCATCGACGCACTCGCCGAGACTGGCTTGACCTGCTGGGCAGACGGGGGCTACCAGGGCGCCGGCGGCATCATCCCGGTGCATATTCGTGGCCGATACCGCAACCTCCCAATCGAGCAGCACCGTCGACGTACAGGTCAACTACTGCTTCGACGTCCTTCACCAGGGCGTCGCCTGGCAACTCCTGCCGTTGGAACTTTTCGGCTCCGTGCAGACCTAACACGCCTGCACGCGGCCCTGCGTGGCCCGCAGATGCGGCAACTCCCACTGTTCGAGGAGGCGATGGGCCGACAAGGCCTGACCTTGCTGCGGAAGCGGGAAACCCCCTGCACCAGCGCGGACCAACTTGCCGAAGCGATAGTGGAAGCGTTCGAGAAGCGCCTGAGTTCCGAGATGACGAAAGACCCCCTCTACACTCGGGAGAGCTTTTGTCTAGTGTGATCCTTGGAGCTCCCGGAGCCAAGATCAATCAGGCTTGATCACGCCGTTTGCGTCATGCCGTGGCCAAGGTCTAGTTGGGGGGCTTGAGGTTGATCAATGCTGGGCGCGCAAGGATCTGTCACGTAGTCGTGCCGAACTGTGCTCGCTGGCAGTACTCTCGGGCGGGCGTCGCTTCGCAGACTGCAGATGCGTCAGAACACGCGTGCGCGGGGAGTGGGATAATGATCTTTCGGGGGGCCTCTAGGGTGTCGCGGCGTGCGAGTGAGAGCCGATCACGGCCTATGTTCTTGGCAATCGCGTCAACGGGTTCCGTTATCGGCATCGGCGTTGTCAAGTTGGCGCAGCTCACAGGAATTCGCTGGCAGGTGAACCTGATCGCTGCACTTCTTTTCGCCGGGATGCTAACCTCTTTGATCTCCTTTGAGTTGCACCGCAGGCGCGAGAAGCGGGCGAATGTCAGGATTTTGGGGAATTACCGTGGCGAATACAGAGAGTACAGACTGAGACGTGATGGAGTCTGGGAGCCTCTTACCGAGGCCCCCTTGTGGTCCGCCATGCCCTCTGGTCTCTCGATAAATGAGAAGTGGGAGTGGAGATGGGAGGACAGCAATGCAGATCCGAACGATGCCAGGACTAGGGCGGAATACCGCGAATACCTCAACGCTGACCCAGCAGGCTATCAACAACGTTTAACTGCTGCCCAATCGGAGATCGAGAACGAAGAGACAGAAGAAGGCATTGAGCAACTAAGTGAGTTGCTTGAGGGGGAGAGAGTCGCACCCGATCCGACTCATCCCGAATCCCGTCATGCAATGAATTATACGGCTTCCAGTGTTATGGAAGTGTTCCGATTGATCGGACCTCCTCCACCGGGAATTACCGGGCCGCCTGACGAGGGCGACGGGGGAGTTCCTGACTCTGGTGCGGGTATCCCTAGTGGAGGCCGCCGTGGCTGAGCATGACGGGGATGACCTGCTTCGGTACCGCAGCGACGACGACGTAATTGCCACAATGAATGCTTGGAAGGATCTACCTCCATCGCATCTCAAGTTGGCGCTACAGTTCTGGAACGATCGCGTGACGGCCGACCATGAACTTCGGATGGTGCAGGAGAAGAATCGAAATCGTCTGGATGTCATGGGGCTGATTGCGGCGTTCGGTGTCTCGGCAGCGTCCGTGGGGAGTGCGATCTACTTTGGGGCGATCCACGATTATTGGATGGCTGGCATCATGCTAGGTCCGAGCGTTTTTGCAATCATGAAGCTATTCATCACACGGAAGGCGGGTAAGACGGACCTCAAGGCCGCCGGGTCTACCCTAGGTGTGATCTCGCAGCCTGGCGGCCCCCCTCCCCTTCAGTGACCTGCCCCCGCAGCGACGGCTGGCAAGCTTGCTGGCTGAAAGCCAGGCGGAACCCGTGGCAGTCGGCTGTCAGGGACCGACGAGTTGCAACTGCTCCGAAGTGAGGCAGGGCTTCGGGAACCGGCGGCCAAAGGCTGTGGGACAACCCATACCTTCGACCGTCCTAAGGTCCGCGGAAATCGTCAAGGCCGCGGCGCCTGCGAACGATCGCCGTGAGGTGCTCTTCATGCTTGGATGCCCAGGTGCCAACGGGGGCCAAGGCCGCGAGGAAGGCGTAGCCGGACGCGGTGAGGGTGCATCGTGCGGTCGAAGCGAACTGGCCGGCACGGGGCTGGTGATTGATCAGGCCCCCGTCGACGAGCCGGTGCAGGGTGTCCCACAGAACCTTCTCTGAAAGGGCTCGGTTTCCCGTGATGTCTCGGTTTCTTGCGATGCCTGCATTGATCGCGGCAGCGATGCCTGTAGGGTGCTGCGGCCCTCTGCTCATTTGGCAGAGAACCGCAAAGCTCCATCTGAGACGCAGGATCACCAGGGCCATGCCAACGCCGCGCCAGTAGTCTTGCTCCGGCCTCCGAGGAGGCAGCCCGGAAGTTGCAGGATCAACCTCCTCTTGAGGCAGTCCTCGGTGCTTCCGCACCGTAGTGGTGAGGTGATCAACATGGTCGCGTGCCCATGAGGCGATACCGCCCATGGCATTGAGCAGCCCCCGACTCATCAAGGTCAACTCCCATGGAGCGACACCACTCGCTAAGACTTCGATCTTGCGGAGGATGAGCCCTTCCGCCTCCATCCGGTGCAGAGTCGTGACGAGCGTCCTCTCGTGCAGAACACGGGCACCCACCAGATCCACATTGCGCGCGTTGCCTTCATTGATGAGGTCAAGCAGTTGGGCTGATCGGAGAGGGCCGCTTCGGAGGGCGACGAGGACCGGGTAGGTCCAACGATTACGGAGTAGCTCAAGAGACATGCCAGTCCCCCGCAGCTGCCGTAATTCCGCATCCATCGAGAAAGCACCTCCGTATCGACTCGCTCAAGGTCACGCAAAGCGTTTTTCACGAAAAGGAAATGACTAGGCTTCAGCTCCCATAGGTGATGCGAAGCTGACAGCTGGTGTTCACAACAAGCCTAGAAGGTCTGCTAAATTGACAAGCTCATCGTTGGGAGCCATCCCAGCCCTAGCGAGGCTCGCGACGAGTCGTCTTCCGTCCGGGTTAAAAACGATTGTTTCCGTCGAAGCCTCCACTGAGTCCAGGAGCGCCCTCCGGGCCGCATCGCGATCGCCAGCCTTGTCATAGGTGCGCGCTAGGTCAATAAAGTGGGTTGCCCGACGATTACTTGAGGGCATCCTCTTCGGGTCCAAATCGGCGGCACTGGTAACCGCGTTGGACGTCCTGCCACATTCCATATTCACTGCTACTGCGTAAATTCCAACATTTACGGCGCTGAACATCGTTTCTACATCTACGTGTCTGCCGATCTCTGTCGCGACTCGCTCAGCTTCTTCCCAGTGGTGCCAGGCATCTACTGTTCGGCGGTCGCCGGCGGCGCCCATGGCAGCGAACAACAGAAGGGCTCCGCGGACTGATGCGTCGCTGGTCGAGGCAGGGCGTGCGACATGACGCAACGCAGCGAGAGCAGTCTGCTCTGCTTCGAGAGGTTCCTGTGCCGTTAGAGAGGTCATAGCCGATCCCCATCCGGCTAGGGCCATGAGCCGGGGATCGTCCGACATGTCTGCGGCCAGCAAAGCACGGTCGGTGAATTGGACGGCCAAGTTTAGCGCTCGCACACCGTAGGCGAAGCGTTGACCGATGAGGTAAACCCGCGTCGCGATCGCGTACGCCATTCGACGTCGGGCGCCGGTAGTTGCCCGAGTCAGTGCTGTGGTATCGCGAAGGAGATCGGGAAGTAGAAGGCCGAGTTGAGTGTTCTGAGTCCGCGAAACATGCCAGGCGTCCCAGGCATGCCGGATCCGGAACTCCAAATGCGCTGGCGAACAACGCTGCGCATCCGAAACTGGATCCAGAAGTGAATGCGTTAGCGCGTGACGGATCTCCGAGACCGCCGGGTGCTCCGGCACCTCAAGTGCCGTAGCGGTGAAACGACGACCAACGAGAGCACTCAGATCGTCGATCCGCATAGCCCGGGCTAAATCGATGAGATTGTCCAGGCGCAGTGCTCCTCGCCCTTCCTGCTCCAGAAAGCCCATCCACCGCTCGGTGCGGTTCACCAGCTGGGAAAGCTGGCTCCGCGAGAGCCCCCGCCTCCGTCGCTGCCGCTCCACCCGCTCTCCGATCAGTCTGGCGAGATCGTCACCGGCCGGCTCCGGCATGGCAGTCACCCCCATGGCACAATCTGGGCCCACTGCCTGTCGCCCGAACTTGCGAGGCGCGCAGCAGGTGACTGGGTGCGATCATCGCTTCGAGGAGAGCAGGGAACGCAACGTGGGTGGCACGGAGGGCAAGAGGCCGGTGCTGTACGTCGTGGCGTGCGGCGGATACCCGGCTGAGAACCTGCCGTCTCTGGTGGAGCGGGCCGTGGCCGATCATTGGGATGTGTGTGTGATTGCCACACCCAAGGGGCTGGATTTCCTCGATGTAGCTCGACTGCACGAGTTGACCGGACACCCCGTTCGGTACGACTACAAACAGCCGAACGACCCCGATGTGCTGCCGTCGGCTGATGTCTTTTTGATCGCACCCGCGACCTTCAACACAATCAACAAGTTGGCCCTCGGCATTTCGGACACGCTGGCGCTCGGCCTGCTGAACGAAGCCATCGGCGCCGGCATGCGGGTGATCGCGGTGCCCTGGCCCAACAGGGTGTTGGCGCGGCGGCTCCCTTTCCAGAGGAGCGTCGAGAGTCTGCGCGGCGAAGGTGTCACCTTCATCCTCAACCAAGACACCTTGCCCGTGCCTGCGTCGGGGCGGCCTGGCGCAAAGGCCTTCCCTTGGAACGAGGTCCATCAAGAGCTGGCCGCCGTACGACGCGACGACGCCATGAGTTGAGGAATAGACACCACGGCGGCGTCCAGCGCTCCCGTGGGGAGCCAACTGGCGGTCACGCCGTGAAACGTGGGAGGCACACATGTCACCCAGGGGCCCTTCACGCTCGTACCTGGGCCGGTAACTCCGCCCATGCAGTCCGGCCGTCACCGTCCTCGGTTGGACTTACGCCCCAGCGCCTCGACACAGCTTTGACGAGCATTAACCCACGGCCTGCTTCGTCGTGGAGACTGGCTCTCTGTGGCGTGGGGGCGGACTCGCAGCTGCCCTCGTCCGTCACCTGGATCAGCAGCTTGTCTGGTGTGGCACCCAGATGGCACGTGATCATCCGACTGGCTGTGTGAACCACGGAATTGGTGAACAGCTCGCTCACCACGAGTACCGCTATGTCACAGCCGTCGCGATTGACGCCCCAGGAACTGAGGTGCTCCAGCACACGGCAACGGGCTTCACCGACGGCCCTGACGTCAGCCGACAGGACGAAGGTGGCTCGGCGTGCACTGCTGCCAAGAGCGGGAGGTGGGCCTGTGGTTGAGGTGGCGTCGGTCAAAGCCACGGCTGATTCCTAACGTGGGGCGGATGCCAGAGGCGACCGTGCAACACGAGGGCCGGGTCGGTACCTGAGTCCTCGGAGAATCGATGAGTGCCGGCACCCAGTGAGCACGAACTCGCAACGTGAACCACGGGTTTGAGGCTGGCGGGCGCAGAGTGACATGGCGCATACGAGACACACAGCGCGCAGCATCCGGGGCGGGCCACCCGGTGGCATGGCGCCCCGGCCACCTAGGGCCAGCGCCTGCCGTCGATCACGGGTGAGCTTGGTCACGTCGTCACTATGCGCGCCTCATCCGTAACTTGGCAACCCCTCACTTTGCATGATGCAGAGTTTGGTTGTGCGCTCTGTCCGTCATGCGAGGCTCATGGCAAACTTCTTCGCGAACGGGCACACGAGGAGGCATGCGACGTGAGCGCACCGCGGTCTGCCCCGAAGTACCTGTTGCTCGTGCTCGGCAGACGGCTACAGGAGTTGCGGCGAGCCAAGGGGTTTTCGGCGCAAGACGTCGGTGATGAGCTGCGCTTGGCTCAGTCCACGGTCACCAGGATGGAGCAGGCCAAGATCGCCTTGAAGTGGCCGGCGGTCAAAGCGATGCTGGAGCTCTACGGCGTTGAGCAGGGTGAGGTACGGGAGTTTCGCGCCTTAACGGACGAGGCCAACGAGCCCGGCTGGTGGCAGAGTTACCGAGACGCACTGCCGAAGTGGTTTGCGGTGCACGTCAGCCTGGAGGACGCGGCGAGCCAGATCCGCGGCTACGAAATCCATGTTGTCCCAGGTCTTCTGCAGACTGAGGACTACGCCCGGGCCGTACTGCGTCTGAATCGACCTCACCCGACATCCGACGAACTGAAGCGGCGCGTAGCCCTGCGCATGGAGCGCCAGGGGCTGTTGACCCGGCCGGATCCGCCGCAACTGTGGATCATCTTGGACGAGCTCATGCTTCGACGCCCAGCCGGCGAGCCCGAGGTCATGAAGGCCCAAGTCGATCGCCTGATCGAGGCGATGGACCTTCCGAACGTAACTCTCCAGGTGCTGGCGTTCTCGGCTGGACTCCACCCGGGCGCGTTCGGGCCTTTCACACACTTCCGTCTCCCGATGGAGGATTTCCCCGACGTCGTATGTACCGACACCCTCACCGGTGCTACGTACAGCGAGGATCGGGACGAAGTTGCACAGCACCGTGCGGTCCTGGACCGGATGAGTGCCCAAGCAATGTCCAAGGGACGTACCAGAAAATTCCTGGAAGACATCCGCAAGGAGCTAGACCAATGAAGCACGCCATAAACGCTGACAAGGACTTGGGAACTGAAGGCTGGCGCAAACCCTGGAGCGGCACCAACGGTGGCAACTGTGTCCAAGCGAAGAAGCTTGACGGCGGACGCGTTGCTCTCAGGCAGTCCACGGACCCTGACGGCCCGGCCCTTATCTATGCATCGTCAGATATCGCCGAATTCATCACGGGGATCAAAGCCGGGGCAGCGGACTTCCTCCTGGCTTGAAACCTGATCCAGACTGCCATCCGAAACCACCTAGAACTTCACTACCACGCCGCAATGCGGCAGCGGAGGACTGAAGTGAAAGACGCGGACACCGGATTCAACGCAGAAGACATCGACACCAGTAAACCCCACTCGGCCCGCCTGTACGACTACTTCCTCGGAGGCAACGACAACTATCCCGCCGACTGGGAAGCAGCCTCCGATATCCTCAAGATTTTCCCTGGCGTCAAGGAAACGGCACGAGCCAACCGAGAGTTCATGCATCGCGCTGCCCGTTTCCTCACCAACCGCGGAATCCAGCAATTCCTCGACATAGGGACCGGTATCCCCACGGAGCCGAACCTGCATCAGATCGTCCAGCAAATCACGCCGAGCGCTCGCGTGGTGTATGCAGACAATGACCCTATCGTCCTCCGACACGCCGAGGCCCTTCTCCAGAGCACGCCTGAAGGAAGCACTGCGTATGCAGATGCTGACGTCCGAGAGCCCGAAGCCATCATTTCGTACGCGAGAGAGCATCTCGACTTTGAGCAGCCGATCGCGCTGTCGCTAGTCGCGCTGTTGCAGTTCGTGATCGACGAGCAGAACCCCTACCAAATCGTCAGGACGCTACTAGAGCCGATGATTCCCGGCAGCTACCTCATACTTTCCCATCCCTGGGAATTCGACCCTGAAACCTGGGAAAAAATCGACACCATCTACCGACAGGGCGGAACCCCAGTCAGGGCCAGGTCACACAGCGAGGTTTCCTCGTTCTTCGAAGGGCTCGAACTATGTGACCCCGGTGTGGTGATTTCTACGCACTGGCATCCCGACTCTGAGATGCAAATTCGCGACCAGCAGCCACTGTATGTGGGAGTTGCCCGCAAGGTGTGAAGTTTCAGCTGCCGTTGCAGGCTTCCTGCATGGCAACGTGGTCAGCGCAGAGGTGTCCCTGTCGGCTGCGACCAACTTTCCTACGCGTCAACTCCGAGTACTGACCTTGAAGTTACGTCGGTGCGTTGGTGTATGCCAGAGGCAGTGTTACTGCCCGCAGGTTCACTTTCCTGTTGCTGAGCCAGTTGGCCAGCCAATGGTCGGTGCTTTGGCCAGCAACAGGCACGGAACCTCACCGTCGGAGAAGGAGTTCGTCGTGCCATGCCTGTCGCCCGCACCCTCCATGAGGGTTTCACTCGGCGCGAAACGTTGAAACCGCGAATCGATCATCCATGCGCTGAATACAGGCGCCCAGGACCGGAGGGCAACACTCTAATCCGCACATCGGGGACAGGGTGCTCCGCCCTACACTTTTCGAGGCGCCCGCAGGCCATTCCGCGCTCACGAAGGCCCCAACCAAGCCTGCAGCCAGCGCGATCCGGGGCAACGGGAGACGTCAGAGGGAGATTTCCGTGCCCGATGACATAAGCAGCGGGTCGCGACACGACTTCCATCGTGATCAAGAAACATCCACCTGTGACGGTGGCGAGCGCGCTCAGCCACCGCTATCCGCCATGACACCGGGCGACAGTCGTTTCGTGCGACGCGTCCATGATATTCGCCATTTGGTAAGTGGCGAATGGGCTTGGGATGTTCTCGTAACTCTTCATCGAGGGCCGATGCAGTACACGAGTCTCCTTGATTCCATCCGTGCGCAAGACAGCGATACAGGCTGGCCTGGCAGGAGGCACCGCTGGCTGCAGGACAGTCCTCTAAACCGGACACTGCGACGACTTGAGCAGGGAGAGCTGATAACACGTCACCGGGAGATCAACTTTCCCTATCACGCGACCTACGAGTTGTCGCCCGCAGCAAGGGAGCTGCTCGCTGCAATGGCACCGCTAGCCACATGGGCCGAAACCCACACTGACCTTGTGCACCGTGCTCGACAACGGCGGCATGCCGAGGACGGCACAAACCGCTGAGGACCGGTGACGTCCTCGTGACCCCGTCGGCTACCGGCGGGGTCACCGGGACGGCTTCGTACGGCAGGCGAACCCGTTACCTGGTCCTCCTATCGCTTGTCCCCTGGTCTGCCGACCGCGAGCGTTGGAGTAGGTCGTACAGAGCCGAAGTCTCCTCACTCGGCTGCTCGTCGATCTCAGCGAGCTTGGTTGTGAGAAGGGCGAACGTACGGGCGACGGCGTCTTGTTGCCCAAGGTGGACTTGGAAGCGGGCAATGTCGCGGTAGATGGCCTCGTTGTAGGGGGCGAGGACGCGAACACGTTCCAACAGAGCCAGTGCCTGCTCGGGTTCACCGCGCAGGATTCGTACCAGGGCGCTCACAGCATCCAAGACGTCGCGACGGAGGGATTCGCGGGGTCCTTCGAGCCACTCGGCGCTGAGGTCAGCGGCGAAGTCGCCGGAGTAGAGATCGACGACGTGTTCGACCTCGGCGCGGCGCTGCTCGTCGTCGCTGGCGTGGCGGCTTGTCCGCAGGGCATCGCTGAGCTGCCATAGGTCGACCGTGATCAGGTTTCGGTCAAGGGCGTAGTGGCCATCGGAGTGGATGGTGATGTCGCTGTGTGCACCGTGGGTGGCAGTCCGCAGCGCTCGGCGCAGTTGGCTCAGCGTGGCGTGGAAGCTGTTGTAGGGGCGATCCTTGGGAGCGTCCGGCCAGATCGTGGTGGTTAGCGATTCTCGTCGAGCTCCATCCTTGTGGGCTGCGAGGTAAGCCAGGACTTCGCGCTGCTTTGGAGCTAGTGCGGCGCTGAGGTCGGCATGCTTGTCTCCGTCGTGTTGCCGATGCGTCAGTCGCATCCTGCCCAGGACGGTCAGCCTCAACGGCTGTGATCCGATGGGCGTGTTCCGTCCCGATGGCTGTGCTGCGGTGGCCCCGGAGTGGGTAGTTGTTCGTGTTTCAGGGTGCGGCAGATCTCGGCGATTGACGGGTGCGTCATCAGAACCCCGGGAGACAGCGGGGGTACCCAACACCTGCTCGGCAGGCTCTTTGGACGGGGAGAGTCGCCCTCGTAGATTGGGTTGGGTTCGACCCTGTTCATGGCGTTCGGCGCTGTCGGTCACTGTCTGGCCGGAAGCGTCGCCCGGCGGCGGTTCACGACTGGCCACGGGGCTCTGCGGGAGGCGCCTGCGTGGCATCTGTGCTGGACTGGGAATGCCTGAGCTGCCCTTCGAACCCGGCAGTTCGGGTTCAGGGGCAGGCGGGGCTGTCGTCGTTCGGACGCGTGAGGCTGAAGTCTGCGGCGCCGGTTCAGCGTCACGAAGAAGATCGAGCAGGGCCTGACCGTCGCTTGCCGGCAGGGTGAACAATCTGGCAGCAGCGAGCCTGTCGGCGACGGACGCGCTGGCGGCCGCAACGGTGCCATCCTGTCGCACGCGTACGGTTCCTCCAGGACGCCACTGTCCAAGGAGCACTCCGGCCAATCCGAGAGCGGCTCCATTGTCCAGGATCGCCTGCAGCCGACGTTCGGCATGCACACCGGGCGTTGCCACGAGCAGCAGTTCAGCGTGGGGCGTGCTATCGCTGTCACCGACGTGCGTTGGTTCGGGCGCGAGTCGCGCACGGCTGAGGAGTTCGCGCTCCAAGGTGTCCAGCGCGGCGTCCAGGTCGGCTACGATCCGCAAGCTGTCCGGGCTTCGCTCGTCAGTGAAGCTCTGCCCGAACAACTGGCGCGCATCGGAAGCCGGGACAAGTATCTCTACGTGTCGGGCGGCGGGCTGATGGCTTTCGGCGAGCAAGGCGACCAGTAGCGCACGGATGGCGCCATAGGCGCCGGGTCCGACAAGGCCGAGGCCTCGCGTTCGGGCGAGATCCCAGGCTAAGGCTTGGCCGTCCCTGACGCCGATGGCCTGGTGCTTGGCAGACAGCGTCGGCGGCACTTCGGCGGCTGTGGGTGCGCTGAACGCGCCGTCGGACGCCGTTCCCCCTGCGTCGGCGCTGTGGTCGGCATCTGGGGTGGCTGCCTGGTCACGGTCGCGGAGCAGGGCCCGTACCACAGGGGCAGTGGCCAGATCGCTGCGGTCACCGCTGCCAGGCCGGTAGCGGAGTCTACGCCGCCGCCTCACTGTCATCACGATTCCTGCCACGAGGGCCGCCAGCCCGGCGCTCAAGAAAGCGCCCGTGGGCAGATTCATCCCGGGGTTCGGTCCTTCTTGTGGGGCATGGGTGGGGAAACCGTACGAGGGAGCACTCGGGGTGGCGGTCGGCCCATCTGTTTCGGGGGCTGCAGGTGTGCTCGGGGCCGTGCTCGTGCTTGGTGACGTTGAGGGGGACGGCGTCGCGCTGCTGGGGGGCTCGCCCTGGTGGCGGGGAGGACCGACGTGAGGTGGGCGGCTGGGCAGGGTGAGGACCCAACCGGGATGGATCAGGTTGGGGTTCGTCAGAGCGTGTCCGTCGCGCTGTGTTCGTCCCCGGTTGAGGCCATAGATCTGCGGCCAGCGGCGGCCGTCTCCAAGGGTGCGGTCGGCGATGCGCCACAAACTGTCGTGGATGCCGTCACGTGGGGGGCGTACCACCACAGTCGCGGTCGGGCGCTGCAGCCCACGTTCGGCCGCATCGGCGTCGAACTCGCTGACTGTCGTGGCTTCCTGAGCAGGTCCGCTCCGTGGAACGGTGGCTGGCTGGACCACGCGCACCGCAGCAGAGGGAACGCCGGCGAGCGGGGGTGCCATTGGGCGCATCGACAGCAGAGAAACGACGATCGCCCCAACGAGCACTGTTGCCGCCGCTTGGAGTGGACCGGTGTGAGGTGGGGCGGATCGAGAACCGGCGCGCACCTCGGCCGCGGCGGCGCGAACGAGATCGAGGGCGAAAAGCCCCCAGACCGGCCAGAGGATGCAGGCTAAGGCGTTCAGCAGGAAGTGGACACTCATGGGAGCCAGCAACGTGGCTCGGGCATCGGACCAGGTGGGGATGTGGCCGGGCAACGGCCAGCCGATGTAGTTCATCAGCCCCCAGGGGATGCCCACAAGCAGGGTGGTGAGGGCTATCACGGCGACCAGGCCACGTAGCAACAGAGCGCTTCTTCGCAGCAGTCCGGTGCGTCTCCGGATCAGCCGCAGACGGCGAGGTGCGGGGTGGCGGGCGGCCATCGCTGGACCTTCTCAGGGCTCGGGAGCATTGACACCGCGGACGGGGTGCGCGGTACCGGTACCGGTCACGGTCAGGGAGTCCATGCCGAGCACGCCGAGCAGTTGGGTGCGCTGCTGAACCGTGACAGTCACAGTCACCGTGTCCGCGGTGACTGCGACTGTGCCCGAGTCGTCGGTGGCGGCGAGATACTCCTGAGCCCGAGTACGAGCCCGGTCCGGCACGAGGCGAACGATGTTGTGGTCGCGGTAAGCGGCCAGGTCGAGGGCCTGGGCACCGGCCCGGGCCGCTTCCTGGGCCTCGCCGAGGGCGCGGACCTTCGTTGCGAGAGCGAGGCCGCCGTCCAGGACCAGGCCAGCGAACATCACTACGGCGACGGCGAAGACGACGATGAAGGCGTTCACTTGACCGTCGTCATCGCGGATTCGGACGCGTAGGCGGACAGCGATACCGGCGAGTCGGCTCACGAACGGTCACCCTCCAGCGGTGTTAGTGATGCTGCGGTGGAGGTCTACCGGCGAGGCGTAGCGTGCGGTGAGCGTGGTGGTGCCGGGCACACGCAGCAAGGCCAGGTCGTGCAGGTCGACGGTGCAGGAGACGGCGACGCTCGCAGTGGAGCCGGGTTGCAAGGTGCCGCTGACGGTGACGGTGACGGGGCGGCAGGTCACCCCAGCCTGACTCAAGGCCGCCTCTGCGGTGGAGCGTGCGTTCGCGGCGGCGGCTGACGGGCTACGGCTCACGGTGGCGGCGCGGGCCGCTTGATGTGCCGCATCCTCGATCTGAAGTCGAGCCCCGGGCATCCGTCCGGAATAGCTCAGAAACGCGAGCATCAAGATCAACACAGGGATGCTCAGTACCAGTTCGAGCGTGGCAGACCCGGCTTCACGCAGCGGCCTGGTGCGCTCGCAGCGGTCGTGCTCACACGCTGCTGAGCGTGTGTGGGGTGAGCATCTAGACCACTTCACGGCGCAACCTCAGCGACAGCGCGGAACCGCTCGACCGGGCCAGCTGCGTGGGCGCGGACTGGCAGATGCAGGAAAGGGATGACACTGCTGGCGGTACCGGTGATGCGGACGTCGGCGCGTTCGGCGCCGCGGGTGACATTGACGTGCACCCCGCGCAGCGGGCCGCGGCCGAGTTGGTCGAGTACGCGTTGCGCCTGGTTCTGCCCGTCCGCGGCGGTGCCGTCCTCGACCCGCGTGGCCGCCAGGGCGTGAGCCGTGGTGGCCTGAGCAATGTGGACAGCGTGCCACCAGAGCGTGGCCTGAGCGAGGAGCATCACGAGAGTGAAGAGGGCAGGAATGATGTAGACCATCTCCACGGTGACGGTGCCGCGGTCCTCTCGGCAGAGCCGCCTCAGCAGGCGTACATCGACGCAGGGACGAGTCAGGGGGTGTCCCCGACTCTGTCTGTCTGTGGTGAGCACCATGGAGGTACTCCTACTTGAAGGTGATGTTGCGGGCGGCGGCCAGAATCTGCGGGCCGAACAGCCCGGTCACCGTCAGCGCGAGCCCGGCGAGGAAGGCTGTCCAGATGACAAGCTCCGGCGTCACACCCCCTCGGTCGTTGTACGCATGGCTTTGCAGCACGTTGGCTGTTCTGGACCAGATCGATGTGAACAGAGACACGGCTGTTTCCTTTCGGTATTCGCCGGACCCACGGACCTTTCAGAGGGCGGCAGTTATCTGGGCGAGAGCGGGATAAAAGACGAAGAGGACGAAGCCAAAGGCCATGAGCATGCCGGGCAAAGCCATTCGCTCGGTGGCCGCGTTGGCGTCTCCCTCCGCCTCAGCGCCGTTGCGGTGACGCATGGCTGTGGCCTTGGCAGCCAACGACGCGCGTACTTGGGCGCCTTCTGTGCCGGCCAAGGACAAGGAAGCGGCCAGCTCAGTCAGCTCGCTGACTTGCAGTTCCTCGCCGAGCTGTCCGAGCGCCGTCCAGGGGGAAGTGCGGGTGAGGCGTGCGGTGTCCAGTGCACGGCGCAGCTGCTGGAAGGACCAGCCCTGTCCGATGCCGGCCGCGTCGGTGAGAGCTCCGTCCACGCCGGCGCCCCCAGCGAGCAGTATGTGGATCAGATTCAAGTACGCGCTGAGCGCGTGGCGGAACGCGGTCCGGCGCCGTTCAGCCTCCGCCCGTACTGTCATGTCCGGCAGGAGGAAGCCGCCTACCGCCAGGAGCAGGGAGCCACCCAGGGGTACGGCCCAGGGAAGGGGGCGGCCACCCAAAGCCAGCGCCAGCTCGACGGCTGCAGGCAGCAGCAGTCCCGTGATACCGACCGCCGCCTTCTCCGCCAGGTGGGTTTCGACTGAGCGGCCAACGATGGCCAGGTCCTGGCCCAGTGCATGGCTGGGCAGGCCCAGGTCGCGCAGCAGGCTGCTGAAGGGGCTGCCGAATCGTGCGGCCCAGCCGCTGTCACTGGTGACGAGGATCGGGGGTGGTGCGGGCCGGGATTGCAGGCGGGAGATCAGGGCAGCCAGCGGAGTTCTGGGCGGGAACAGCCATACCGTCAGCGCCCACAGCCCCATCCCTGCACCGGCTGCCAGGAGCATCAACGTGATCACTCAGGCCTCCTCCTGGTGAGTGAATGCGGAGGCTCCCGACATGCTGGTGGCGGCTTCGAAGCCTGTGAAGAAGCGTTCGGGCTCCTCAATGCGGGCCATCCGGCGCAGCCAGGCGAATGCGGCCGTGAACAACGCTCCGATAGAGAGCAGGACCAGTTGCCCGGTCACGGTGTCGTATGGGGCGAGGAATTCGGGGTTGAGAAGGATCAGACCGCTGGCGAAAGAGAGCGTGGTGATCACCACGACCCGCAGGGTGGTTTGAGTGCGGGCGCGGCTGGCCTCGATCCGTTGGCGCATCTCGACCTGGGCGCGGGCAGTCGCCGCAAGTTCCCCCAGCAGTGGGGCGAGTTGGCGGGCCTGGTGCTCCGAGGCGAGCATCAGCGCAGCGATCACCATGTCGGCCATCGGGTCGGCTAAGTCGTCCGCCAGCCGCCGGAGTGACGCGGTGAGGCGTTTGCCGCTCGCCAAGCGGACAGCGAGTCCCTGCACCTGCGACCGGATGGACTTCGGGGTGGTGTGGGCGGTCGCCATGATGGTCTGTTCGAGGCCGGCCGCGGCGGCCAGAGTGTCGCGGAGCATCTCGGTCCACCCGGCGATGCCTTCGATACGGGCAGTCTCGGTCTTGATGGTCGTGCCGCTAAGGATCCGTGGCAGGCTCCAAACGGCCATCGCCGCCAGCAGACCTCCGACCACCCAGCCCGTGATCGCCCCGACCAGCAGGCCTGTTGCGCTCGCGCCAGCCAGCCAGCGCACGATGTGATCTCGGCGGCGCACATCCCGCAGGCCGCGCCTGCTCGACATCGACCAGACCTCCCGACCTGGGGCGTACCAGGCTCGCACCAGGACAAGCAGGCCGGCGCCAACGCCCAGTCCGAGCAGCCCGAGCAGGGCAACGTATTCGTTCACTCCTGCCACCGCCTCTGCCCACGCTCTGCCTCGTCGGGGTCGTAGCCCGCAGCAGCCAGGTCCTCCAGGGTCTCGGTGCGCAGCGGCACTCCGGGAACGGCGCCACCGTCCGGGCCGGGCCGGAAGACTTCATTGGAGACGATCTGCTTGTCGTCGGCGTCGACGACCTCGCGAATGGAGGACACGACGCGCTTGGCGTGGTCTGCGCGCGGCCGGTCCAGGTGGACCACGAAGTCCAGCGCCGAGGCCACCAAGAGGTTGGTAGCCTCCAGCGGCAATCGTTCGGGGCCCTGGACGGCATAGGCAGCCAGCTTGGTGAACGCACCCCGGCTGGTCGAGGCGTGCAGAGTGCCCATTGAGCCGTCGTTGCCCTGGGACATGGCGTTGCACATCGGGATTACTTCGGGTCCGCGGACCTCGCCGACAATCACCCGGTCCGGTGACATGCGCAGGGCCCATCGCACCAGCTCTGCCTGGCTGATCGCCGCCTTGCCTTCGATGTTTGCCTCACGCGCCTGCATGGCTACCACGTCCGGGTGTGCCTCGGCGTCTGACCCGAGGCCGAGTTCGTAGACGTCCTCAATGGTGATCAGCCGTTCCCACGCGGGGATCTGAGAGGCCAGGGCACGCAGCAGAGTGGTCTTGCCCATCACCGTCCCACCGGTGACCAGGATGTTCTTTCGCGCACGAACCATGGCGCCGAGCAAGGACTCAAGTCCCGGGTCGATAGTGCCGTTCTCGCATAGTTCAGCAAGCGTGGCGCGCTGAAACCGGTGCCGGCGGATCGCTAATGCTGGGCGGGCGGTGACCGCCATCACCGCGAACGCCCGCTCTCCGCCAGGCAGTTGGAAGTTCACTCCCGGACTACCCCGGTCGAACCGGCGCTCCTCTACCCCGGAGCGTGCCGCCAATTGGCGAATGAGCTGGACAAGGTCGGCATCCGAGGCGACCACGGGCGGCAGTTGCTTGCGGCGGCCGTCTGCATATCGGACAAAGACCCGGCTGCCGTTGACATTGATGTTTTCGATTTGCGGATCACTCAGCAAAGGTTCCAGACCGCCCAGTCCAAGCACCTCATTCAGCACGGAGGCGATGACGAATTGCTCAACGTCTGGCGCCACCACACTCTGGCCATGGTTGAGCATCTCCTGGGCGTGCTCCTCCGCGACATCCGAGAGGATCTTCTCCACCCGTGCCCGGCGTTGCGATTCCGTCATCGGCCCACGCCCCTCGGCTTCGTTGGCGTGGATCTGTTCCGTCAGCCGCGCCGGCAGCTCGTGTCGCAATCGGCGTCGCAACCACTCCGCGGGGGAACCGATCTCCATGTCGGCGCCGTCGCCCCCGGCCACAGGCACCCGCCGTGCCGGTTCCTGCGGGGGAATCACTCCGCCGTAGGGAAGCGAGACGCGCCTCCTTCCCGGCTCGCTCATCGCGACACCCCTTCCCAAGAGTTGTGCAGACTGCTGTTCCTCCCGGCGGACGGGATGCTGGGGTCTGCTCCCGAGAGCTCCGCTACCCCTTCCTTCCACCGGTGCGTAGTCGCGGCACGGGAGGCAGCCAATGCAGCGATACGGGCCAGTGCCCGACCCAGTGGTGATTGAGCCGGTGCAGAACGCCGTCCGGGCCTTCCACCCAGCACCGCCGCACCGTGGCGGTCCTCCGGAAGCCGGCCGATCACCTCGACGCCCAGCGTCGAGGCGACCTCGCCAGTCGGATATCCACCGCCGACCAGCACAAAGGTGGCATGCCGCGACCAACGGGCAGCTGCATCCAGGTTGGCGACCACATGGGACAAGTCGTCATCGCGTGAACGGGCCAGCAGGAGCACCACATCCGCGGCGTGAAGGATGCCCAGGGTTGCGGCGCCCGGACCGACCTGTCCGCAGTCGGCAACCACCACGGTGCCGGGACGGTCCGCGGCGCGCCGGAGCACTGCCGCACCGGCGCTGGTGATCTGTGTCAGCGCGGCGCGCGCCTGCTCCACCCCGGCCGGGCCGGCCACGACCGGTAGACCGCCGGGCAGCCGCTGGGTGTGCTGCCACACCAGCCCGGGGCCCGCACCTCGACGCACTGCAGCCGCCAGACTCACCAATCCCGGGGAAGTCTCTAAGCGGAAGCGAGCGAGCAGGTCGCCTCCGGCCGCATCGCACTCCACCACTACTGGAAGCTCTCCAGCAGGCCACCGTGCCGCCAGGCCCAGCGCTGCTGTGGTCACCCCCGGGGAACCCTTCAAACTGCACAGTGCCACCAGCGTCACCTCACACCTCCATGCACCACGACGACACTGATCTGCCCGGCAGGCGCCGCGGCCAGCTGGCGCGCGTCATCCCGGGCCATCTGCAGCGACACCGCAGCAACTTGATCGTTGGCACTGGAGTGGACACCCGTCACCGTCGCATCCCATGCCGAGGAGCGGGACGCCGTGGAGCCGGTGGATGTGTCACTCGCCGCGGCCACCACCGTGACACGGCTTCCTGCCTGCAGATCGGAGGGATACTGGCCGACCTTCAGCCCCACCGCAGCCACCGCCTGCCCGGGCGGAGGAATCCGCGCGTCGCCCAGTATGTGCCGCGTCAGCAGGGTCCCCGCCGGCAGGGAGTAGGCAAAGGCGCGTCCCTGAACCTCTGACCGCGAGCGCGCGGGAATCACCGCGAGGCTGCTGTCCACCGAGATACTCACCTCGCGCACGTCCTGCGCGGACAGCTCCTGGCCTACGGTGACGGGGCGGGCCAGGACCAGTACGGCCTCTCGGTGGCCGAGCTGCGTGGCTACCACCACGCCTCCGGTCGCACAGCCAAGGACCAGGAGGACACCCAGCAACAGGTACGGCAGGCTACGGCGCCGCGACACACCCCTCACCCGAGCAGGCTTCTGGTCATCGCGACGACCAGTCCACCGACCAGTCGAAGATCCACCTCCCTCAACCTCAAGATCTGAGTGTGTGGGCGCACGGGTACCCATCAACGGCCTCCTCCGGGACAGGACTTCTCAGCACCGCGCCAAACGACGCGGCGATCGGGATTCACCTAGGGGGTTAGCCCCTCTTCCCACTGGATCCCAGGGGGAAGAGGCATCGGCGTCATCCGCCGTTGTTCAGCGCCTGGCTCTCCGCGACCCGGAAGGCCGCTGTCGACGTGGTCGTCAGATCGGGGAAGACGCCGCTCTGACCAGCGCCTGCCCAGGTCACCGTCCAGTGCACTGTCGCCGATACGGGATACGCACTGTCCGGCTGCCCAGCCGAAGACGAGCGGTAGGTATGGCCGCAATCCGGCGAAGCGCCCTTGGGCCTGTCCGAAGCCGAAGCCCTCGGCCCAGCGGTTCCGTACGGCGTCCCAGGGCCGTTGCACGTCACCGAGCTGCCGTCGCCCATCGTCCACACCACCAACGTCGGGCGGGCCACGGCTGTCACCGAGACCCCGGGCACCGATGCCGTGGCCGACACCGCATGCCACTGACTGCGGTCCAGCCACAACCAGGTCGGCAGGCTGACCAGTTGGTCGCCCGCCGGGTTCGTCTCAATCTGTGGCGACGGCAACCGCAACTGGTTACGTGCCGTCTGCGCCAGCTGGGCCGGAGTCGGCTGAGGAGCCTCAGCATCTTGCTCTGGCCCGTCCGGAATCCACACAGGAGGCCGGTACAGGGCATCCCGTACCCCTCCGGCAGTGCATTTGTACACGTACCACGCCCCGGACTCCCCCGGCTGCGAATCCGCCGCCGGCACCACCGAGCCCCGCGCATTCGGGAAATGAGCCGCCTGGGCCACCGCCACGCCACCGGCCGACCGGTCAACGTACGCGGCTTGCACCGCCGTCGGCGGGGACTGGTAGTCGCTGCGCTGATAGGAGCAGACCGCCAGATTCAGATCCGGGTTCCGGCTCTTCGGCCTTTCCTGGCCCCCGCGGCTGCTTCCACTGCCACCCGAACTGCCGCTGCCCGAGGAAGGCCCGCCGTTGTCGGGCCGAGGTGCACGGTCATGGCCACCCGACCCCGCGCCGAGCTCGCATCCTGGAAGCGGATTCTGGGAGCACTCCGCTGCTCCCCATGGGTCCCCAGCCACCGCGGTCCCCGCGCCCCCGACCGCTACGACGAGCGACAGACCGAAGATCACCGCTGGTCGCCTCAGCATGATCCCAGCCCGTCGACCGCGAAGCGTGTCACCTTCCACAAGCCGTCGGCCTGTTGCTTAACCTCAGCGGTGATTGCACGTCGGCCGCCAGGCTTGTCGTCCGCGAGCTTGCCGGTGTCCTTCGTGTACTGCAACCAGTCCGTCGAGTCTCCGCAGTCCTCGATCAGCACGGTGGTCGGCCGAGCCGACGGGGCCACCGAGGTCACCTCGGGAGAGTTCTTCGGCGCACCCTTGCTGACGAGCCCGTTGAGATGATCCGCGTACAGGACGCGGGACATCACCGACAACGCATCGCCGGTGGCGTGCACCGCCAGCTTCGGAGACCTCCAGTCCGCAGTCTTCCCCGCTTCCGCCATGTCCTGCCACATAGCCACATACGCTGCCCTGGCCCGCGCCCGGGAGACATCTGCCGGGGCCGCAGAAGACCCCGGAGGAGAGATCGCCCTGCTCTCGGGAGAGACAGCCGCTCTGTCAACCCGGGAGGGATCCGAACTCGCCGTACCAGATGCGCTACAGCTCGCGATCAACAGCAGCGCTACAGCGCTACAGGCCGTTCCGGCAGCCCGCCAGCCGACGCATGAGTACGCCGGTACAACCACCATGGTCACATCACCCCGCGAACGATGCAGATCCAACCGCCCCGATTCTGGGCGGACTCCAGGTCTACAGCCCTCATTCGTTCCTACTGCAAGGTGCGAACACGAACTAACTTCAAGGTGAGACCGACCACTTGACTGATTCTTTACTCTGAAGTGCGAACTAGGCTCTCGAATCCCCACGCCTACCAGTGCAGCCCAGAGGTGCAACAGCGTTCGCAGTCGCGTAATTGGGTTGAACAAGTCGCTGTTCTAGTTGCTCGGCACCGGCCCCGCGACCTCGCGCGACACCTGCCAGCCGCTGGACGTCCTCAGAGTCCCCTCCTCGCCTGCAGGGCTGGAATCGCGGCGATCTTCGCCACGTCGAGACGCTCCCAGAAGATGCCCGTGGGCCGGTGCGGCGTGGTGCAGGTGATGACCTCGTCGGGCGTGACGATCAGGTCGACGTTCACGTCATGTTCCGTCGTCGGAATCGGGACATCGATCACTTGCAGAGAGTGGACGGTGGTGACCACAAGGGTCTCCGCATTCACGAGCCCCGCTTCAGTGAGCAGTGCGAACTCGATGTCGGAGTACCCGGCTCCCTTGCCGATACGGGCGCCAGTGCGGTTGACCGCAACGCTGCCGAGTACTACCACATCGACGGGGCGGAGCGCGTCAACGTCAGCGGTGGGCGCGACGGTCGCCGCAACGCGGCTGGTCGCGGCCTCGTGTGGCGGCACCTCCAACACGGCCGGGTCAAGGACGTAGAAGGGCTTGGCCGTGGCCAGTTTCGGAACGGCCATGTAGACGAGCTTGCCCTCCGCCAGAGCGCGGGCGCGCACGGGGAGCTGGGCCTTGTCCGGCACCGCCTTGACGACCTTGGCGCGCTTCCAAGCATCGAGTGCGGCTAGGCGGTTGGCAGCACCCTCGGAGCCTTTGAAGTTGGGGATACGGCCGTGGGCTGTGACGTCGTAAACCGCGTCAGCCGCGTCGAGGGCGTCCCAAACCTGAGCCCTTACGCGTTCCTTGGCCTCGTCATGCGTCGCGGACAATCAGGTTCTCCTCACACTTACGTCGTTGCCATGAGCGCAAACAGCCGGTCATGGACGTCGGCGACGGTCGGCTCCTGCCGCCAGGGCCGCAGTTCCCGGGCTGCGCTGAACACTACGTTCAGCCCTCCACCACCTCGGGTCTGTTCCAGCTCCGCGATGGCATCGATAAGCGTGCTCACGGCGGCGTCGACCTCGCGTTGACGGATGTAGGCGAGCGTGAGGTTGCCCAACACGATTGCGCGGGACTTTCGCCGATCATGCAGTTCCGCGGCCGTCGTCTCCAGGAGGTGCTGGGAGCGTCGATACTGTCCGAGGGACAAGTAGCAGGATCCGGCGAGGCGGCCGAACTGAGTGGAGGATACGAGATCGGCTGAGGCGTCCATGCTGTCTGATCGCTCCAGCTGTCGTTGGGCGTCTTCGAGGGCCTGCTCGCAGTACTTCGCCTCGCCGAGCATGGCGTGCGCCTCTCCGGCGTGGAGGAGGGCGAGTCCTGTGACGGCCGGGCTGGTCGAGCGAGCGGTGTCAGCAGCTTGGAGTGCGAGATCCAGACCCGCACGTGGATCCTGGGCTCCGTAGAGGGCGACGTAGCTGGTCCGTAGGAGGGCGTGCCCTTCGAGCCTCTGGTCCCGTAGATGTCGAGCAAGCGTGACGCTCAGGTCGTAGTAGCTGCGTGCCGTCACGTGATCGCGTCGCTGTGAGGCATCCCAGACGAGTTGGCCCATGAGGGTGTAGGCGTCAGCCTGCAGGGAGAGCAGCTCGCGTTCGACCCGCCCGCGTGGAGCGCTCCGCGCCATGAAGGTGATCACGTTCAGCTGCTCGCCGCCCTTGGCGACGAGGCTGGCCGAGGGGTCTTGGTCGTACCGGGAGGCCAGCCCGTCGAACTCGTTGCGCAACCCAGCCACGCTATTGAGGTCAGTGTGGGCCTGATCGAGAATCCGTTTGTACCCGGTGGCATGAGAGCTCCCAGGACCAGGTCTATGGAGCAGGTCGTTCAATTGGTCGGCGCTGACCTTGAGTTCGGCAGCAATTCGAGGTCGCATCCATGGCTGTGGGGCCACGTTGCCGGCCTCCCAGCGCACGACCGTGGAGCGGTCCACGTCCAGCCGCTCGGCAAGCGCTTCCTGTGTGAGGCCCACGGCTTGGCGCCGCTCGGCAAGTCTCGGCCGCCTGCGTGCCATGACCTGACCCCCAAATTCCTTCTCTGACTCGCACGGGAACACGTCCAGGTCACGCCCACCGGTGCCACATGGATGCATCACCGACGCATCAATTCTGCCCTGGGAACACAGGAGTTGGCTCGGTTGTGTGGAGTTCTGTACTCCCGCAGCGAAGGGTCACGAGCGATGGTTCAGGACACACTCGCTTCTGCCTCCCCAAAAGGTGAGCAGTTAGGCGGCCATCTCGCTGCGCATCCGGTCCAGTGCATGCGCGGCGGCCTCACGGGTCTCGGGCAGTTGGATCCCGGCAGTACGCATGATCCGTTGGAGCTGGTGGGGAAGGCGCTGCATCACCGCCTCCCCGACGGCGGTGTCCAGGGATTCGGCGGCCCCCTTACGGTCGTCGGCGAGCAGCTGCACGTGCGCGACCGTCACGAGTTCAATCACACGCCATTGCGGTGCCACGGCCGTCGTCGGTGTCGGACTCTGCTCCACCAGCCGTATCGCGGTGCCCGTGCGGCCGGTGGCAACCAGGCCGCGCAGCCGGATCTCATGCAGAGAGAACGGATTGAACAGGCTGGTGTGCTCCACGGAGGACAGCAGGTCAGCGTTCTCGCGCATCACGCTGTCGAACAACTGTCTGTTGCCGAGCGTGCCTGCCGCACGGGCCAGCAGCGCAAGCGCGGCCGCACGTGCGTCGTCATCCGGAGCCACGGCCACCGCTCGGCACAAACGCTCCACAGCAGCACCCCGCAGGCGTGCCTTGCGCAGCTCGTTGCCGTGCATGCGCAGCGCGTACGAGGTCAAGGCCGGGTCCTCGAAGTGCTCGACCAGATCCAGGCTCTTGGCTGTCCAGCGCGCTGCGGTGCTAAGCCGTTCCTCCGGCAGTACGTTGCCGAGCGCCACGCCCAGACCCACGCGCGCGCGAGCGAGCAGGTGAAGGACATCCCGCTCCGTGTGCCCCTCCTCGACGCGGGCTTCGAGACGGGCGACCAGGGGCCACAGTTCCGAGACGGCCTCGGCTGCGTGGCCGGACTGGCGGGCAATTTCAGCAAGCCGCACGGTGGACTCGCCGAATTGCAGCATCGCCCGGTGATCGGTGTCAGCAATGTCGGTGACACCGAGGATGTGCGGTGGCAGGCGCAGGCACTCGCAGACGCGACGCCGGGAGCCGACATCATCCAGGGCGCGCTTTCCAAGTTCGAGCGCGGAGATGTACGTCTTGTCGTAGCCCAGGAGATCGCCGAGTTCAGTCTGGTTCAGACGGTGCACACGGCGGTAGAAGCGCAGGATGCTCGCCAAGTCGCCTGCGGCGAGGACAAGTTCCGCCTGCGGGGTGGCCCAGTGCCACTGCACGTGGTGTGTCGCTGGCCGGGGCACGAGCAGTCGGCGTCCGTCTCCGTTCTTCGCGATCTCTCCCCTGACCATCGTCATCTACATCCGCTCGTAGTCGTCCAGGTCAGCGGTGTCGCGGCGGTACCAAAGGGCGATGGCCTGCTTGTAGCCCTCGGGCATGTTCAACCCCGTCACTTCGTCCGCGGTGAACATGCCGAGCTGCTTGTGCTCGTGGCTGACGATCGGCGTCTGGTCAGGGGTGAGCACGGTGCAGCCGTACGTGACGATCAGAACCTTGCGACCAGGGATGGGCTCGTAGATCCACACGCCGCCCTCGATCAGCGGGCCGGCCTTCACCTCCCAGCCGGTCTCTTCCTGAATCTCCCGCTCCACTGCCGATTCAGGGCTGGCGTCGGTTGGTACGGCCCCGCCCGAACTACCGATCTCCAGGCGCCCACCGGGCAGCTCCCACTCATCGCGCTCGTTCTTCAGGAGCAGGACTCGGTCCTGTGCATCGAGAGCAACGCCCTTCACGGAGACGGGCCAAAGGGGCGGTGTATGCGTCATCGCGGTCCTCGTCCTGCGGTGTGCGAGCCGTGCTTTCGGAACGTAGCACGGCTCCCGCAACACACCGCCGAGCTGGGCGAATTGCCCGAGTCGACAATCAGTCGCTTTACCCCGCTGGCCGCGACTTCCCAGTCTGACCTCACCAACCTCGTTCGAAGGAGTACGGCGATGCCCGCTGCTGCCCCCACACGATCCGCGACCCTCTTCGCGTCCCACTACGTCGACGTTCGGGCCCCACACGCTGCCGACTCGATCGCTGAGCGGCTTCGCGAGAGCGGCCTGGTCACGGTCGACGGGCTCATGTCCCGGTCCGAGGTCCGTGCCTGTGCCTCCCAGTTCATGACCATCACGTCCCATCCCCACAGCGGACCCGATGGCCTCACCCCTATCCACGACACCGGCGCTCACGCCCACCGCGCCGGATTCGCCGGCTTGGGCAGCGGTGAGTTGGAGGCACACACCGACCGTGCCAGCGTCCCGGATCCGCCGCGCTTGGTGTTCTTCGTCTGTCTGCGGCCCGCGGCCGAGGGGGGCGATGTTCTCCTGGCCGATGGACGTGACGTACTCGGCAGCCTGTCCGGTGACGGCCGCGAGGCAGCCCTCATGCTCGCCAAACCTCGCACGGCGTACTACGGCGCCGGGGCCGGTCATGCCTCCCAGGTCTTCACCGTCCACGCCGACGGGCGGGTGTCGATCCGACTGCGGCAGGACGGTTTGGCTCGGTGGAGCCCGATGGTTCAGCCGTACCTCCCCACGCTCCGCCGGGCGATCGCAGGCTGCCAACGCCGACTGCGTCTCAGCACCGGACAGGGGTACATCGTGAACAACCAACGCTGGCTGCATGCCCGTCACGGCTTCTCCGGCGACCGGCTCTATCTGCGTGCGCTCGGCGAGCCCCGCATCTCCCTGTCCGCGGGCTTTGCCCCGGACTCCACAGGCGTGCTCCTGCCCAGGACCAGTGAGACTGTCTGATGTCACCCACGAGCATGGATGACGGAGCCGTGCGGCAGCGTGTGCTGCTCCTCGACCTGGACGGCGTTCTCGTCGACACACGACCGGTGATGGAAGAGGCATGGCACTCGGTCACGAGGGCCCACGGCATCGACGTGCCGTTCGAGGCGTACGAGCAGCACCTGGGCCGTCCCTTCGACGACATCATGGCTCGGCTCGGAATCGCCGATGCTGGCCGGGTTCACGAGACGTACTCGCAGGCGTCGCAGGCTGCCTCTCACCTGGCCCGTCACTTCAACGGCATGACGGAGGTACTGCACGCCTTCGCTGCCGCTGACTGGCGCCTCGGGATCGTGACGTCCAAGCCGCTGAATCGTGCCGCGCCACTCATAGCCCAGCTTGGCTGCCCGTTCGCCACTGTCCGCACGCCTGGGGGACCGGGGCGAGGCAAGCCGGCACCGGATCCACTCCTCCTCGCCCTGGTTGATCTCGCCGCCGACCCCGCATGTGGGACGTACGTGGGGGACATGGAGGTCGACCATGAGGCAGCCCGTCGAGCCGGGGTCCCGTACGTCCACGCCGGATGGGGATATGGGCGGCCTGGCACTCCGACGCCCGCAATCGCGCACTCCCCCAGTGATCTCCTGCAGCTGCTCGACGTGAGCAACAAGTCGGCTCCCTTCGTACCAGGGAGCCTGCTGTGAGCGCTTCAAAGCACAGCAGGTTAGGGGTTGTACGCACCCAAGGCGATGGAGGAACCATCTGGGCGCTCGTCGGCGAAGGAGCCCTCGCTAGCGTGCGCTCCGAACACATCACCACCAGCGGCCTTGAAGCTCTGCCACTTGATCGGCAGGAGCTGAACACACACGTCGAAAGCATGATGTCGGCGCTGGAGCAGTACAGCGCCCATCGGGCAGTGACACCTGGCGGCGCGAGTTGGCTGTACGTGCATCACGTTCCTGTGCGGCGCCTCGTCACCCAGCTCGTACGCAACCTGATGGCGCTCAATGCCTGGCCGCCCTTTGCCGAGGCTCCTGGTCGCATGACTCTCGCTCCGTACGAAGGGATGATCGACGTACGGCAAAGGAGCTCGCGAGAATACAGGCCCTACACAGTCACCTGGTCCGGCGTTGCCTACATCCTGGGCGCATCGGCCCCGTACAACCCCATGCAGTCCGCTCGGCTGCGGAAGCTCTCAGCTCATAGTCCGGAAGCCAAGCCGTTCCCAGACTCAACGTCCGAGATCCACCCGAAGACCGAGGTCGTAGCCCTGTCCTGGTCATCGCGGCATTGGCAGTCCCTCTTACCAGTGCTGGAGGAACTGGCTCGCGATGGACACCGAAGCGTCCTCGTCGACCTGGCAACCGATCCGACGGAACAGTGCTCCGCCCCGACGGCCGACGGCATCAGTCTGCTTCCGGTTCCAGCTGAAGCGTTCGCGGTTTCTGGAGGCCCTTCGACTCCGTCTCTAGATGACAAGGAGATCGAGGAGGCCGAACCCACAGTCCGATTGGGCGCGCACTCTGTTCGACTGCGACGAGTGGAGCAACTGGCATCTGCACTCCTAGCGATGGCCGGCGGATGCACACAGCCGTCGTGGCAGGCCACGACCATGGTGGAGCGGTGGTTCGAGGGGGTTCTCGACTCCACGCGCCCGCACACCGTGATCGTCAGCAACGACACCAGTCCACTGGGCGCGCTGGCCGTACACGCGTCCGAACGCCGCGGGATCAGCACGGTGCACCTCCAGCACGGCGCGTGGACAGAGGAGACGGTGGCGTGGCCAGCTCTGCACAGCCGCCACATCGTCGTCATGGGCGAACGCGATGCTGTCCTGGCGAATGCGTGGGCTCGCCATCCCGACGCCGAGGTGCACGTCTTGGGCCAACCCCGCTTTGACGCCCTCGCGGGACTGAGGCGTGAACCGCAGCGGCAATACCTCAAGAAGCTGCTGGCCACGGGGCTCGGCCGCAGACCTGAGCGCATCCTCGTGTGGGCTTGCCAGCCATTCGGTCCTGACCGCCTCCAGGCTCAAGCCGAGCTCCTCTTGGACGGGTTGGAGGGGGTCGAAGAAGACTGGGGACTCGTTATCACGCCCCACCCCGTTCAGAGCACCGACGTCTTCGACGATCTGCCCCAACGAAACGGCAGGACTCTCGTGGCCGTTGCCGACCGCCGAGTGGGAGCACGTGGCTGCCTCGCGGGCGCCGACGCTCTGGCGAGCGCCCACTCGACCTGCGGCATCGAGGCCGTACTTCTCAACATCCCGGTTCTTGAGATCGGTCTGCCCGGGGAACGCACGCTCAGACTCGCCGAGCACGGAATCGCACGCCGCTGCAGCACTGCCGAAGACATCGCCGACGCACTGACAGCACTGCGCACACCGCAGCCACCCCACACGCAAGCGGCGGCAGACGCCGTGTGCCGGTGGCGTGGAAACAGCGCCACCGAAATCGCCCAGCTGATCGTCGGACGAGCCAGCACCGACGCCGCGCAGCTTGACCACACCCGCCACGATGCCCCCGGCACCGCACCTGGCCTGCCGCAGGGCGAGGGAGTCCCTGTCCGATGACGAACCTGACCGCCGACACCGTTGCCGAACTCTTCACCGGCGCCACTACCTTGGCCAAGAGTGGCGAAAGAGTCAGCCCCCGCGGCATGGCAACCCGTGAAGTCCTCGACGTCCACATGCGGCTGACACAGCCCCGGGCGCGGCTGCTCTACGCGCCGCCTGCACGGATCCTGAACCCCGCGTTCTCGGCGGGCGAGACCGTCTGGCACCTATCCGGCTCGGACGCTCCCTGGATCTTCGACTACAACGCGAAGCTGCGGGAGTTCGCCGACGAAGGCGTCCTCCGCGGTGCGTACGGGCCACGGATGCGGAACTGGGCGGGGAATGTGGATCAGCTCCACCGTGTCGTCGAGATCCTCAAGGCGGATCCCGACTCTCGCCGAGCCGTGATCCAGCTCTACGACCCGGCGCAGGATGCCGCCGGGCACAAGGATGTCCCCTGCACCCTCGGCTTCTCCTTCCACCTGCGCGCCGGCCGACTACACATGTCGACGAGCATGCGCGGCCAGGACGTGTGGATCGGGCTGCCGTACGACCTGTTCTTCTACACGACCCTGCACGAGCTGGTCGCCGGCTGGCTCGACGCGGATCTCGGCGACTTCCACCACCACGTCAGCTCCCTGCACATCTACGAGCACCACATCAACCAGGCCGAGGAGCTCACCGAGATCACCGCGAGCCCGCTCATGCCCGAACTCACCACGCCGTGGGAGGGCTTCGACCACCTCCTCTCCCAGGTCGAAGTCGGAGCCGCGACCGGACACCCGGGCTGGGACGCCATGGCAGAGACGATGCGGAGCTACCGGCTGTGGAAGAGCGGGCTGCGCGAACAAGCGTGGCGTGCGGCGGACACCATCGCCGGGCCACTCGGCCAGGCGTTGATCGGCTGGTACGGCGAACTGGCTCGCCGCAACAAGGCTTCGGTCGCTCCCGCGTCGGCCAGAACGAGGTGACGTCAGCCATGGACCACGTCCCCTCCGTCATCCTCGGCCTGTGCTCCTACACCCACGACTCCGCCGCCGCACTCCTGGTCGACGGGGAGCTGATCGGTTTCGTGGAGGAAGAGCGCCTCTCCCAGGAGAAGCACACCCATGAGTACCCCCGCCGTGCCATCGACTGGCTGCTCGACGAGGCCGGGCTCGCCTCGGGCGACGTAGACGCGGTCGCGTACAACTTCCGGCCCATCCAATATCTCTTGGAATCCCCGGCCGCACTGGGCCTGGCGGTCTCAGCGACCACACGTAACCGAGCGCTGCCGAGGGCAGCTGGATTTGCGAGAGTCGCCGTCCGCACTCAACGACGGCTCCAGGCACTGGGCCGGAGTTTCCCCGGAGCCGGCATCTCGTCCATTCCGCATCATCGGGCCCATCAACTGACGGCCTTCGCCGCCTCCGGATGGAACGAGTCCGCGGTGCTCGTCGTAGACAGTCTCGGCGAACGCCAGACCACGACTATCGCCCATGCTCACCGTGACGCACGCCCGATCATCCGCACGGTGGAATCGATCAAGGACCCCGCCTCACTGGGGTACGTGTACGGGGCGGTCACCGAGCACCTCGGTTGGCACCGCGGCGACGAAGAGGGCACCGTCATGGCGCTCGCCGCTCTCGGCGACCCAGCACGCTTTCGACACCTCTTCGCCCGAGCTGTTCCCACGACGTCCACGGGCTTCGCCGTGGATCCCGTCTACTTCCCACCACGCGTCCTCGCCTCCGGCTACCCGCGAACCTCTCGGCGCTTCATCGATGAGACCTGCCCCGAGCGGCACCTGAGCGAGCCTCTCCAGGACGTCCACCAAGACCTGGCCGCCGCGCTCCAGGAGCGCACCGAGCAGGTAATGCTGCACCTGGCACGGCGTGCGCGGATGATCACAGGCTCACGACACCTATGTGTAGGTGGTGGAGTGGCCCTGAACTGCGTGAGCATCGGTCGGATCGTCGAAGGAAACATCTTCGACGAGGTCTTTGTGCCGCCTGCGCCGGGCGACGCCGGCACCGCGATCGGTGCCGCTGTCGCTGTGCACACCGACAGCGGTAGCCAGAAGCCCGTGGCCGGGGTCGCCCGCGCCTGTTACCTCGGGCCGTCCTACCCGGATCAAGCTCTCGACCTCACTCCCTACCCGGGGCTCCAACAGAAGACCCTGAGCATTGAAGTCGCGGAGTTCCTCGCCGACCAGCTCGCCCACGGCCTGATTGTCGGCGTGTTCCAGGGACGTGTGGAGGCCGGCCCTCGCGCGCTGGGGAACCGCTCGATCCTCGCCTCCCCTTTGCAGCCTGGCGTCGTGGAGCGGCTCAACGATGCTGTGAAGTTCCGCGAGCCGTTCCGGCCCTTCGCGCCCATGGTCCTGGCCGAGCGCGCGGAAGAGTTCTTCACCCTCGGCCAGGAGGCGCCGTACATGTCCTTGGCCTCCGGGGTGACAGACAACGCCCGCAAGCACATACCGGCCGTCATCCACGCCAACGGCACCTCGCGTCTGCAGACGGTCACCTCATCCCAGAACCCGTTCATGCACGAGGTCCTCCGAGCCTTCGCCCGCCGCACCGGTGTCCCGGTTCTGATCAACACCTCGCTCAACGTCAAGGGCAAGCCCATCTGCGGCACCCCGGCCATGGCCATCGACTGCCTCGCCAACTCCGGGCTGGATGCCCTGCTGTTGGAAGGCCGGTGGGTCACAAGATGAGGATCGGGTACAGCTTTTGGGGCTTCCTCGGCAACGGCATCACCGACACTCCCGACGGGGGTCGCAGCCATCGCCTCCCGCTGATCAACGCCCTCATCGACCGCGGGCACGAAGTCGTCTTCCTGCAGTCCAACCGCGATCTTCTCGAAGCCGGCGAAGACCTTCGGGACGCGTACGCCTTCGACGGCGGCTTCCCTGACATCGACATCCTCTTCCTGGAATGGCGCTGGCCGATCGAGAGGCGCAACACGACCCAATGCGGCACGGAAGGTCACGCCTGCGACTTGCACCGCCAAGCCGATCTCCTCAAGCACTACTCGACGCAGCGCGGCTTGCCCACCGTGATCTGGGACAAGGACCGGCAGCTGCGCCTCGAAAGCCCATGGCGCCGAGCCCCGAAGACCGCCGTGTGCGAAGCGGCCTTGGAACCCACGCAAGACGCCCACCGACTGCTCTTCCCCGTCGACGACCGGCTTCTGGCACAGGCAGATCCAATCGCCCTATCCACTCAGCCACGCGACATCGCACTCGGCTATGCCGGCAACCAGTACGACCGTGACGAGCCCTTCGACCGCTTCGTCAGCCCGGCCGCCGCGTGCGTCGAGCACCAGGTCGGCGGCAAATGGACCCGAACCAGCCGCTGGCCGCACGTCACCTTCCTGGGAAGGATCCCCTTCGAACAGGTGAAGCATCTGTACAGCCGTTCCCTGGCCACCGTGCTCCTGCTGCCGGAGCGATACGCCACGTCCGGCCAGATGACGCAGCGGATCTTCGAGGCGGTGCTCGCCGGCTGCCTTCCACTGGCTCCTTCCGACATCCGCCACGTCAACCGGTTCGTGCCCGAGGGCCTGATCGTGCACTCCGGCCGCCAGGTGATCCAGAGGATCAGACACCTCCAAGCGATCGCCGGCACCGAGCAGCACGCACAGCTGATCGCAACCTGTCTCAACCACCTGGATCTCTTTCGCCTCAGTCGGCAAGTCGATGCGCTGGAAGCCGTCTTCGAGATGGTCACGAGTACTGACACGGCACGGCAAGGAGCTGCCTGATGCAACAGACCCTCCAGGCCACCGAGCCTGGGTCATCCGTAGGCGATCCGGCGGCCGAGCCGTCCGGACACCTGAGCACGCCTAGAGTGGAGCACCATGAGGAAGGTCGCCATCGTCGGCTGCGGAGGCAGCGGCAAGTCCTACGTCGCGCGCGAGCTGGGGAAGATCTTGGATGCCCCGGTGACGCATCTGGACGCCGCGTTCTACGACGACGAATGGAGCGAGCTGCCGAAGGAGAAGTTCGCCGAGCTGCAGCGCGAACTTGTCGCGCAGCCGAGTTGGGTGATCGACGGCAACTACAACTCGACCCTGCAGATCCGGCTCGAAGCGTGCGACACGGTGGTCCTGATGGACGTGTCGACCATTGCGGCGCTCTTTGGGATCTTCTCTCGGCAGATCCGGCACGGAGCTGGACACAAGGGGAACGGCGTACACAACCGCATCCACTGGGGTGTGATCAAGTACGTGGCGACGTACCGGAGGAAGATGCGTCCTCGCGTCATGTCCAAGATCGAGCAGTTCGCCGCCGGCCGAGCCGAAGTGGTGCTGCTGGCCAACCGGCGGCAGACGCGGAGCTGGTTGCGGAAGGCCGCCGGCAAGCACAGCTGAGCCAGCCTCGCCCCCGAGTGGGGTGGGCGGCATGAGCGACAACCCGTTCCTAGATCCTGCCCGTCAGGCCGACCTGTACGGTGATCCGTCTCGGCTGGCCGGCCGGTCAAGCGCGTTGATGCGGGCCAAGACCGCAGGTCGGCCGGTACCCGACGTCATGGTCCAGCTGGTGAAGGTGCACCACCGGCATGCCCAGAACCTCGGTCTCGTCGTGGATATCGGTTGTGGCCGCGGAACGAGCAGCCAGGTTCTCTCTGAGCGACTCCGCCCGGTCCGCCTCGTCGGCCTGGACGCGGCCCCAGCACTCGTCGCCCAGGCCCGCCGACGAGTCGGCCGCATCCCAGACGTAGGGGTGAGCTTCCTCCAGGGAGACTTCCACCAGCTGCCCGTGGCAAGCGCCGCATGTGATCTGGCCGTCGCTGCCTTCTGCCTCTACCACTCGCCCCGTCCAGAGAACGTCATCGCAGAGATCGCCCGTGTCCTCGCACCTGAGGGCTTAGCTGTGCTCATCACGAAGAGTCGCGACAGTTACCGGGAGCTGGACACCTTGGTCGCGACCTCCGGCCTCGACGCCCGGGCCGCGCACCACGAGAGCCTCTACGTCTCCGCGCACAGCCGCAACCTCGCCGATCTGGTGAAGCTGTCACTCGACGTCATTACGACCGAGCACGAGGAGCACAGCTTCACGTTCGACGGGCACGACCACATCGCGGAATACCTGGCCACCAATCCGAAGTACGACCTCTCCCCCGGCCTGTACGGGAAGCCGGCCGCACTCGCCGCGACGCTGCACGAATTCCTCCCGGATCGGCCGATCGCTACCAACTCCACGATCACGTACGTGGTCGCCGGGCCCCGGGGAGGCAGGCCGTGACGATCACCTACTTCACCAAGTTCTACGGCACCGCGGAGCAGGCCGCCGCCGCGGCACAGCACTATGCATGGCTCGCTGCTCATGCGAAGCCGTTGAGGCAGCCGACGCTGAGGGTGATCGGCCCGACCAGTCTCACGGTCGAACGGATCCAGGGCCGTCACGCCGCAGCGGAGGACCTGACAACGCTGGCCGGACTGCTGGGCGACGCCCACGGCGCCGCATGGGTCAGCGATCTCCACCAGGCCAATGTGGAAACGCCCCACCACTTCGGCGACGGGGCGAGTCTCGACGATTACCTCCACCCACGTGAAGCAGCACTGCGCCAGCGCCACCGACAGGGCTATCTCCCGACTCACAGCGCACTGATCGCGATGCTGACCCTCTTGAGGACGACGGCCGAGGGACCAGCCGCCTTCTACAAGGACAGCAACCTGAGGAACTTCCTGATAACCGAGGACGACACGGTCTTCGCCGTCGACCCCGACGACCTCACGCTGGCCCCGTTCGCGTACGACCTGGCCAAGCTCATCACGTCACTGCTCCTGACGTACGGACCGCTTCCCGAGGAGAGCGTCGGCAAGGCCCTGGCCGCTTACAACGAAGCCGCCGCGTGCCACGACGGACAACTCGGTACGACGAACCGCGACTGCCTCGACGACTTCCTCGCTCTACACGCCGTTCTGACTGCCCCGTACGTAGGACGCCACGGCTACGGCCGCCCCCGTCCCTCCGATCGCATCAAGGACCTGTCGTGATCACCACCGAACTCGTCTTCCTCCGTCACGGTGAAGCCCAATGCAACGTCGACGGTGTCGTCGGTGGCCCTGCCACCTGCACCGGCCTCACTGATGCCGGCTATCTACAGGTCGAGAAGGCCGCTGCTCGCCTGGCCGCCGAACACCGGGACCAGCCGTTCACCGCGCTCTGCGCCGGCCCCCGCTTGCGTCTACACCAGACAGGCGAGATCCTCTCTCAGACCCTGCGGCTACCGTTGCGCACCGAGACCGGTCTCGACGGCCCCATCCACGGTGCAGCCGACGGTAGGCCCTGGCCCGAGGTGAAAACAGCGGCCAGCGGCGGACCGCACGCCCATCCCGACACCCCTTGGGCGGCGGGCTCCGACACCTGGAACGGCTACCTGCAGCGCGCGGGCGCCTTCCTCCACGAACTCATCGAGCAGTACGAGGGCGAGCGCGTTCTCGTCGCCGCCCACGGCGAGACTGTGATTGTCGCGCACACCTTGCTGCTTGCGATCCCTCTGGGCATGCCTGCGGGATTCACCGTGGACCACGCGTCCGTCACCCGCTGGCAACACCATCACAACCGGTTCGGCCAGCGCCGATGGATGCTCAACTGCCACAACGACACTGCCCACTTGGCTGTTCCGACACCGCGGACTACATCGTGATCACCGCACTCGACGACCCGCGTCTCGAACTTGCGCGCAAGACAGTCGGAGCGATCCGGATCGTCCCCGATCCCACCCTTCCGCCGCGTCTCCTGCGCCTCGTGGACACCCGTGGACAGGCATACCTCGCCAAACAGCACACCCGGCACGACCGGTACGCCCAGGAGGCCCAGGCCTATCTGATGTGGCAGCAACTCCTCCGCGGCTACACCGCCCAGCTGATCGGCCGACAGGACTCCACGTACACGCTCCTGTTCACTGCCCTCCCCGGGGACTGCGCCGCAGCCGTGGAACATGACACGGCCGAGGAGGAGCGAGCGCACCACGCTGCGGGACTCGTGTTGGGCACGCTCCACCGCGCCAATTCGATGGGCACCAGCAATGCGATCGGCTCGGAACTGGCGCAGCGCCTCCGCTCCTGGACTGCCAAGGCCGACCAAGCCGACCTCATCTCGACGAGCGAGCGCCGATGGCTCCTTCACTCCGCGACCAGACTGGCGGACAGCTCCATGGACAGCTCGATCTGCCATCTCGACTACCAGCCCAGAAACTGGCTCGTAGCTACCGGGCGGTTCTGGATCTGCGACTTCGAGCACACACGCCGGGATGCCCGTGTCCGGGACTTCGCCCGGCTTGAGTACCGCCGCTGGCAGGCCATGCCCCACCTACGCGAGGCGTTCTTCGACGGCTATGGGGCTCAACTGACCGGGACCGAGCAGCAACTGCTGGAGCTCTTCGGCGCGATCGAGGCCGCCACCGCGCTCGTCCGCGGCCATGAGCAAGACGACATCGCCCTCCGTGCCCACGGCGGGAGCGTCCTTTCCCGGCTGAAGTAACCGCCCCCGAACCCAGGAGCATCCAGTGTCAGAACGCCCTTCTTCCCTGGTCACCGAAACCCCACGGCGCGCCGTGGTGACCGGCGTCGCCGGCTTCATCGGCTCCCACCTCGCCCAGGCGCTGCTGGAGTCTGGCGCGACCGTGGTCGGCGTCGACAGACGCAACCCCGCTACCGATCAGACTGCCGGCACCAACCTCGCGTCCCTCCACGGGTTTCCGAAGTACATGCACATCACCGCCGATCTGCTCACCTGCGCGATCGACCCGGTTCTCTTCGACGCGGACGTCATATTCCACCTGGCAGGGGTTCCTGGCGTACGGCCATCGTGGGGACCGCAGTTCAACGACTACGTGGGCTCCAATATCCTCGCCACCCAGCGCCTGATCGAGGCCGCTACGCGCTTGAATGTGCCCCAACTGGTCGTCGCGTCCTCCTCCAGCATCTACGGATCGACCAGCGGTGGCCCAAGCGGCGAGAACGACGTGCCTCGGCCGGCTTCGCCCTACGCGGTCACGAAGCTCGCCGAGGAGCAGCTCTGTCTGGCTCACGCCGCCCGGGGCGACCGTCCCATCAGCGTGGTCGCCTTGCGGTACTTCAGCGTGTATGGCCCGAGACAGCGCTCCGACATGTTCGCTCACCGCGCTCTCAAGGCCGCCCTCACCGGACAGCCGCTGCGTCTGTACGGGGATGGGCACCAGCGACGGGATTTCACCTACATCGACGACGCGGTCGCTGCGACTGCGGCCACCGCGGCTGCACCCAATGCCCAGGGCATCATCAACGTGGGCGGCGGCTCCAACGTCTCCCTGCTGGAAGTGATCAACATCGCTGAGAGCTTGGTCGGCCGTGACATCCAGATTCACACGGACAAAGCACTTGGCGGCGACGTACCCGTCACCAGGGCCGATCCTCGCCGTGCCAACGAGCTCCTCGGCTGGTGTCCGGCAGTCGATCTACACGACGGCCTACGCGCCCAAATGCGGACTATGACGCAGTCCGCCTACGACAACGCAGCCGCCTGACCCCGTTCACGACCGTCCTGGAGTTGCTGTGGAGAGCCCCGAAAAAGCACGGCTGCAAGCCTACTTCCGCCGGATCACCGAGCAATTCCCCACAGACGGCGAGATCAGCTCCCTGATCATCACCCACCTACTCCCCGAACGACCCGCGTTCCTCGCCGCGATGGCCCGCATCTCTACGGTCGCAGCCGTACTGCCCAAACCCAGGTCCGTCAGAGAGTCGGCACTGTCCGAAGTCCGCCACGCCTACCCCGTCCACGATCTCAGCCGCGATCTGTTCTCCGACGCGACCAGCGCCCTCGACTACCTTGAAACCACGGTGCCCGGCCGAGACGTTGTACTACTCGACATCGGCGGCTACTTCGCCCCCAGCCTCGACATCCTCGTCGACAAGTTCTCTGGCCGGATCCGAGGTGTTGTCGAGGACACCGAGAACGGACACCAGCGGTATGCGGCACTCGATCAACTGCGTTGCCCCGTCATCTCCGTGGCTCGTTCCCCGCTGAAGGACTGCGAGGACCACCTCGTGGGCCGGTCCATTGTGTTCTCGACCGACGCCCTGGTGCGGAGCCGAGGAGACATTCTCACCAGCCGCGGCGCCGTGGTGATCGGTTTCGGCAAGGTCGGCCGTGCCATTGCTCAGACGCTGCGCGCCCATGACCTGCGGGTCACCGTGTACGACCGAGATCCAGTCAAACGAGTGCAAGCCCTCTCCCAAGGCTTCTGGGCAACCGCGTCCTGCGCAGAGGCGATCCGCGACGCCGAACTCGTCCTCTGCGCCACGGGCAACATGGCACTCCGGCAACGCGACTTCGAGGCCCTTCGCAACGGCGCGTACGTCGCCTCGGTGACCTCCTCCGAGGACGAACTCGACCTCGGCTCCCTCGACGGCCTCTACCGGCGCACTCCCGTCGAGCAACAGATGACTCGCTACGAGACCACCGGCCATTACTTCTACATGCTCGCCGACGGCGGAGCTGTCAACTTCGTGCACGGGGCAGCCGTCGGCTCCTACATACATCTCGTCCAGGCCGAGATCCTCGCGGCCACTGCCGCTCTCAGCGGCAACCGTTATGACTCCGGACTCCACGAGCTCCCCGCAACCGACCGCGACGCCATCGCAACAGTTTGGCTCGACCACTTCGCAAGGTGATCAAATGCCCCCATCCCGATCCCACATCCGCCACACCACCGATGCGTACTTGGCCCGCAACCCAGGCGAGCGGGCAGGAATCGCCCTCCTCTTCGAGGCCCTCGATGGCCCGGATGACCCAACCAATCGGGCAACCCTGCCCGCCCATGTGACATGCAGCGCCGTGGTCCTCGACCAGAACAACGCAGTGCTGCACATCCACCACAAAGCGACAAGGAAGACGCTAGCGCCGGGCGGACACAACGAGCCCTGCGATCAGGACCTCCCCAGCGCAGCATTGAGGGAACTCTTCGAAGAAGTCGGCATCCCCAGAGAGGCCCTCGCCCCCTTACCCGGATTCGAGACAGTCCCGCTCGACATCGACGTGCACGGCATCGGCGCGAATCCGGTCAAGGGTGAACCAGGCCATGTGCACATCGACTTCCGCTTCGTCTTTCGCCTCGTCGCTACGCACCAAGTGGTCCATTGCTCGGAGGAGACCACAGGCTACGAATGGCGACCCGCTGAGCAGACAGCCGCGCCGGCTCTTCGAGCCAAGCTCGCTCTCCTCACACCCACCACACACACCTGAGTCGTCAATCGCAAGGAGACCGCGATGGCTGCCACCGCAGCGATACCGCACCCGGCAGGACTCCGGCACATCGCCATCATCCCCTGTCGGTGGGGAGCCTCACGGTTTCCCGGCAAGCCCCTGGCACTTCTGGACGACATGCCCTTGCTGTGGCACGTCCATCAACAGTGCACAAACGCAAGGTTCATTGCCGACGCGATCGTTGCAACCGACGACAAACGCATAGAAGCCGCCTGCCACCAGCTTGGAATCCGCTGCGTGATGACTAGTGACCAGCCCACGGGGACAGACCGTGTCGCACAATGTGCAGAACACTTCGAGGCCGACGCATATATCAACGTCCAAGGGGACGAGCCCTTCATCACCCCTGCCGCCATCGACGCCGTATCCGAAGCACTCGCCCACCTAGACGATCAATTTGTGGCGGTCAACGCGTACTCGAAGCTGAGCGACGCTGCATCGGCACTTGACCACAACGTCGTCAAAGTCGTCATCGGCGAGTGCGGCCGCGCCTTGATGTTCTCCCGACAGCCGATCCCATACCCGCGAGACGAGTACCCAACCTACTTGCGGCAGCTTGGCCTTTATGGCTTCACGAGACGAGGGCTTGACATCTTTCGGCAATGCGGTCGAGGGCCTCTTGAACGGACGGAGGGAATAGAAATGCTTCGACTCATCGAGCACGGCCACCAGGTGCGAATGGTTCCGTCCGCCGAGAGTGGACTCTCCGTGGACACCCCAATGGATCTCAAGAGGGCCCACGAGATTTTACTGGAAGGCTCTGGAGAGTTCACTTCGCTCAGCAGCAGTGATTGACACTTCAGCGAGGCAGCAAGAACCATCGCCAACCAAGAGCATCGAAGGAACCCCATACTGATCATCGATCAGTCACCGATCCAAGCCGCGAACCCTACGAACGATCTCCACGTGCACCGCAAGGATCCGGATGCCTGGGCGACGCACGGTAAAGAATAGGTCAACTGGGCGATCCTACTCTGAAGTTGGTCCACGTTCGCACCTTGCAATCGGAACGGAGTGGGCCGATAGACGTAGGGTCCACTCGCGTACCACGCGACCCGCTTCACATCGCGAGGTGATGTGGTTGTGATGACCGTAAGCGCACGCCCCGATGTTGCCTCGCAGCCCTTGAGAACCGGCTTGCGGCGCGTCAGACGATGGACCACGACGATGGTACGCGCCCGAGGATCGTTCGGACGCCTCAGACTGACTCCCGAATACGTGCACGCCAACACGGCGCGCTGTCCGCCAAGTACAAGGTCGCGGATCTCTGAACGAGTTGGAACATTCTGTTCCACTCGTCCGCCGAGTGGCCGCTACGGTCGCCACATCGCTACCTCCGACGTGCACTCGGCACCACGGCAAATCTCTCCCGCAATGTGACCCGGATCCGCGATCGAAGATCAGGAGGATGGATGCACCACAATTTGACCTCCCTCCGACCGGCCGGGCCGGCGTGGAACGTCGATCCTCACGAGGCACCCCGGGGCTCGGGAACGATGACCGATCCGCAGAACTACCTGCATTCGGGTGCTCAGTTCCTCGCCGGACCCATGGACCCGGAATTCCAGTTGCACAAGCTCCACAGCGACATCCCGCAGGACGCCGAGACCGGAAAGCGAATCCATACTGACGACGCGACGCCGCGCGCCGTGACCTTCTTGCGCGGCAGGCTCACCTTCTACACGTGGGGGCAATGCGAACTCTGCTCTGTTCCTGGGGAGAGCACCAGGCAGGGGTGGGCTCGCGGTGAACCAGCGCCGAAGCGCTTGGGGCCGGTGGCGACCGAGACCAGGCACCCGCTCTGGTCCCGCAGGCCCAACGGTCCGTTTTGGTGCCTCCCTCCCATGACCGCCCTCTACAGCGAGACGGCCTCCCATGCTCTTTGACCACGCGGCCGTGCCGGCGCACTCTTCCGGCTCGACGGCCCCAACCGACTCTCCCGCTTGGACCTCCAGCGCGCGGATCCAGAACTATCTGCTCGGCGGGCGTGACTACTACGAGCGCGATCGTGAGTTGGCTGAACGCATGAACGCCAAGGCGCCGTTCTTGACGGATGCCTTTCACTACGAGCGGCAGTACGTCCTAGCCATGATCCAGGCACTGGCCATCGCCGGAGTCCGACAGCTCATCGACTTCGGATGCGGGCTGCCTCACCGCCCCTCGCCCGTCGAGGTGATCACCCGCGTCCAGCCAGACGCACGAGTGGTCTGCATCGACAGAGACCGTACTGTCCACGCCCATGGTCGCGCGCTGCTCCAGGCCCCCGCACCCGCTGTCCTGGAGCACTTGGAGGCGGACGTATGCGACGCGCAAACCGTCCTGGCATCTCCTGAAGTGCTGAAGACAATCAACTGGCACGAGCCGGTCATCCTGCTGTTCGGGTCCGTACTGCACCACATCAGAGACACTCCCGCTCACCCCGTGGCCGTGCTCATCAACCAATACAAGGAGATCGCGGCACCCGGCAGCGCCCTGGTGATCACCCACGCGACCGCAGACTTCGCTGGAAAACCGATACGCAAAGCCGCCAAGTTCATGGCAAAGGCTGGCTGCCCGCTCTACCTGCGGTCACGCGACGAGGTCATGCCTTTGTTCGACGGCTGGGCACTGTCTGCACCCGGCCTGGCAGCCCCTCAGGAAATGACGCTGGAGCACCCGGTTGGCGAGGAGGCTGCGTCGTACGTGGGCATGGCCTGGAAGGAGAGCGGCCGATGAGCGCCCGCCACCGCAGAGACCGGAAGGTGCGCATCGCCGCGCCCATCACGCGATCCACACGCCCAATGATCAACGCATGCTCAGAGCTGGGCAACGCCAGCGCCGTCCTCGACCTCAACATCGTGAGAGTTGTACTGGGGATCGGTAGAAGTGCCTTGATGTACTCGCCACAGACGATCCCCTACGCGCCCAGAGGCCGTCCGACGACAGCCTCGGCTCGATAGTAGGGACCATCCCGGTATCGCCGTTTAAATCGCCCCGAGCACTTCATAATTCAAAGGAGAAGAGAGTCATGCGTCGCCCGACGCTCCTCTACGCCGTGCTGGAAAAGCGAGGATGGCTGCGCTACGAAGTTTTCGTGGCTCAGCTTGCCAATGCAGGCGCTCGGGCGGCAAAGCACTATGAGAATCCACGTCTGGCCAGGGTGAGGACTGTCACCAAAACCACGTTTCAGCGGTGGCTGTCTGGTACACAAGAACCGCGCGGTGAAGCCGCAGTGGTCATCGAATTCTGGCTGGGCTACACCGTCAAGGAAATCCTCGGGCCGGCACCGGAGCGAGAACTCGTGCTTGCCAGGGGACTTCACGATGCCTCGCTCGCTGCCGCGCACGGCCTGGACGTCAAGTTCGACACGTCTTTCCTGTCCGTGGCGGCCCCGGTGCCGGGCACCGGTGGCGTCTGGCACATGGACGGTCTGCGGATCCTCGACGGGACTGCCGTCGCGGTCCAGATGTACGAAGCAGCACTTCAACCCAGTTGCGTCCTGATCGGGCCAGAGGACCTTGAGCATCTGAGGTACTTCACCCAGTCAAGGCGCAGGGCGTTGCTCCTCGGATCTCTGGGCGCCCAAGGCGCCGACGATCTGTATGCGTTGGATGCTGCGCACGCTCGACGCCAACTCGCGATGCCCGTGCAGCGGTTTCCCATTCCCATGCAGTACCGGCTCGACCCCATGACGTACGCACTGTTGTGGGCGTGCTTGAACGTGGACGACAGCCTTCTCGCCGACGACTGCGCTCTCCATGTAGAGCAGCAACGACTCGAAGTCCACCTGGAACGGGGACTATCGGCTGCGGCCAGAACTGCCTATGCGGACCTTTCCAACGTTGGTGCCCTGTGGCTCGGTTCTCGCACCTGCGCGGCATTCGTGCAGCGTCATCTGCTCGTCAGCAACGTGAGTCCTGTCATGTGGTCACGAGCGCAGTTTGGTGAGCAAGGGGCGGCCTGGCTTCTGTTCCGCGAGCGCCACGGCATTCTTCAGCTCATGCGAGACCACTCTGCCGGTCTCGACGGCGCACCCGGCTGCGCCCTGTGCGTGCCTGAGTCGGCTGTGCACAGTAGCGAGCCCTACGAAAGGCTGTTGCTGCTGCTGGCTGTGGCGTTGATGGAGTCATACGGCCTGACCGTTTGGGTCTGCACCGAGGAGGAGTACTCCCGACTCCCCGAGTTCCACCTTGGATCGGACGAGCGTGTCGTCGTGGCCGACTGGCTGGATCCTGATGCGGTATGGAACGTTGAGTGCGTCGACGGTAACGGTGCCACGGACGCCTTCGCACAGGCAATGCACCACGCTCAGGTTCGCAGCGTTGCCGACGGTGCCACGTCCCACGAGCGGATCCGCGCGCTCGCCGACTATCTCGGCCTTGGGCACGGGTGGGACCGGCTGATTGAGCGCTGCCGTGAACTCGGCTCGTACGGCACGACCGGCTTGCTGCGGACGCGCAGTCGCTTGATCCACACTGGCGAGATCGACAGAGCCCTGCAGTTTCTCGGTGGTCTCGATCCCACCTCCTGAAGGTTTGCAATGCCACGCCCGCTTCGGCCATCGGGGCTTGAGGTGGTCTCTCGGCGAGATGTAAGGCCGTATTCGTCATGCGTGACGCTCGTGAATCCCCTTCGCTCAGGTCCGGCCACCGGCTGTAGACAGTCGGCGCCTCTCCAGGTCGACTCCGGATCGAGTGTTGAGGCATCCAATTCCGGAGGACCAATCGTTCCGGTGTCGTTCTGCACGCCTCGACCCCATTCCAGACGTCGAGTCATTCGAAAAGCCCGAATCTGACGCATTCAGCAACCCACTTACACCCTGAACGACTCACGAACGACTATTACCGGTGTAGCGCCGACCGGTTGCAACGACCAAGCTGTCGTTACTCCTGATGCCGCAGGAAGTAGATCTTCCTTCAGGGCCGTTGGCTACTGGCCAGCGGAGATGCTCGATCGGCCTTGACGTCGTGTGCTTCCCCTTGGCGGTCGGCACCCTGATGCCGTTGCCCAGATCCAGTACTGGGCGGCACGTCCGTTGGTATCAAGCGGACATGGGCTAGCGGCACCAAGTCAAAGAACTACCCATCCTGTCGTTTCGAGGACATCGATGTCTGAATTCGCTTCGCCCACCCGCGAAACGCCGAGCCCAGTTCGTGAGGGAGTCCGTCACCGCCGGGGTCGCAGGGCCCCCGACAAAGCTGCCCGTGAGCTGCGCATCCGGCTGATCCGGCTGGCGGTTGTCCCGGCTGCGGGCGTGCTGCTGCTGATGGTGGCCGCTGTCCTGTTCATCTCGGCGGCGGCTCTCTCCCGAGATGTGTCCGCATCCGTACTCACGGGTGCCGTGGCGACAGGCGTCATCGTGCTCGTCCTGGCGTGCCGTCAGGCGCTGGCAGCGGCCCGGGAAGTCCAGGGCGAGAACCAGCTGGTTGCAGCGTGGCTGGAGCACCTGCACAAGCAGGTGGTCGCCAGTGAGCAGGAGGCCCGTCACGCCGGGATCCGGCTACGGCGGGGGCAGCGCCCCGTCGTGTCCCCTCCTGCGCCGCCAGTGGAGGGCGATCATCCGTTTGCTCATCTGGCGCGTGCTCTGGGCGTCTACAGGGCGGTGGTGGGAGAGGCGATGGCGCAGGCGGAGGGTCAGCGGGTGCAGGTGTTCGTCAACTTCTCCGGCCGTCTGAAGAGTCTGGGCCGGGCGGCGCTGGCGACGCTGGACGAGGTCGAGCGGGATGTCGAGGACCCTGACCACCTGGCGGCACTGTTCCGCGTGGATCACGACATCACCCGGATCCAGCGCGCGGCGGAGAGCATGGCGGTGATGGGCGGCGTGCAGTCCTCACGCAGCGAGGACCCGGCGTCCGTCAAGGCCGTCCTGCGGATGGGGATCCAGGAGATCCACAACTATGCGCGGGTCAAGGTCGTCACCGCTCCCGACGCCAGCCTCCCGGGGTTCGCCGTGGCCACCGTGACGCACCTGCTGGCAGAACTGCTGGAGAACGCCACCGCCTTTTCCGATCCCGCCACGCAGGTGGAGATGCAAGCCTCGCTGATCCCCCGCGGGCTGCTGGTGGAGATCGACGACAAGGGCGTGGGCATGGATCCCGAGTCGTTCGCCATGATGAACGGCCTGCTTGCCGATCCCGAACACTCCGACATCAGTGGGCAGTTGATCGCGGAAGGCCGCAACGGGCTGTTCGTCGTCGCCTCGCTCGCCCGCCGGTACGGCATCACCGTCGAACTGCGGCGGAACATCTACGGCAGTACACGGGCGGCTGTGGTCGTGCCCGAAGCGCTGCTGGAGGCCGGCAGCCTGGAGATCGCCTCGCAGCAGACTGCCCGTGCGCCGGCGCCCAGGGATCCCGCGTCCCGTCCGCAGCCTGCAACGCCTCAACGCCACGGCTCCACGGTCCCCGCCCCCCAGGCCGCAGCACTTCAGGTGTCCGTCCCCCACCTGCACGTGCCGACGGGCCGGGCCGACGGGCATGCCCCCGCTCCCGTGCCGCCGGTTCATCCGGAGACGGCCGCGCTGTACCTGGTCAACGGCGGTGTGCACGACGTGTCCGGACCGCTGCCTCCGCTTGCCGTGCGCCCCGACCCCTTCCACATTCCCGAGGCGAACGAGCGACGGCTTGAGCGAGCGCAGCCGGGAGCCGCAGCGCGTCCGGAAGTCCCGCGGGCCGAACAGGACTGGCAGTTGGCGGCCAAGTTCGCCAGTGGATGGCAGTCCGCCGCGGACGACGACAGCGCAGGACCGCAGGGACCGGCCCCCTCCAACTGACCCCCACCCTTTGATCCAAGGAGAAGATCGTGAGCGACACCTCGACCGACAAAGTGGGCCTGGACTGGCTGCTGTCCAACCTCGTCGACACTGTCCCCCTGGCGAGCGGCGCGGCGGTGGCGTCCTCGGACGGGATGCTCAAGTACTTCTACGGCATCGACAAGAACGACGCGGACCGGCTGGGCGCGCTGGCCACCGGCGCGTTCTCGCTGTGCGGCAACGTGAGTTCGTTCTTCCCGGACGCCGAGGGCGCCGCGGGGATCCAGGTGCTCCTGGAGACGACTGCGGGGCTGCTGTTCGCCGCGAGGGTCGGCGACAACAGTGTGCTGGCGGTACTCGGGCAGCGGGGTGTCGACGTGGGCCAGGTCGGCTATGAAATGCGGATGCTGTCCAAGCGGGCGGCACCGATCCTGGGTACCCCGGTGCGGCCCGCTGTGGCCGGCTGAGATGTCGGCCTCCGAACGCGCTGCTCGGGCCCCCGGCAGCGGTCCGCCGCGGCTGCGCCCCTACACCGTGAACGGCGGGCGCACCCGTCCGCGCCTGGAGCTGGAGCGCACCACCCTGGTCAAGGCACGGCGCACCGCCCAACACCCGCCCCAGGGGGCGGCAGAACGCTCGGCCGCGTTCGGGTGGTGCCGGACACAGACGCTCACGATCACCGAGATCGCCTGGCGGCTACGGCTGCCGGTGCAGTCGGTCAAAGTCCTCGTTGCCGACCTGATCACCGAGGAAGTCTTGATGACCGTGGCCGCCCGCCAGGAAGACCCCAAAGACCCTGACGTCCTGGAGAGAGTCCTTGCAGGTCTCCATGCCCTCTGAACAGCCGATAAGCCAGCTGAAGGTCGTTGTTGCGGGCGGTTTCGGCGCCGGCAAGACCACGCTGGTCGCCCGCACGAGCGAGATCGAACCGATCTCGACCGACGAGCAGTTGACCACCGCCGGGATCGGCACGGACAGCCTCGACGGTGTGGAGGCCAAGACCAGCACCACGGTGGCCTTCGACTTCGGCCGCCTCAGCCTGGGCAGCCAGAATCTGGCCCTCTACCTCTTCGGCACCCCGGGCCAGGCGCGCTACCAGTTCATGTGGAACGACATCGTCGAAGGCGCCATCGGCGCCGTGGTCCTGGCCGACACCCGCCGCCTGGAGGACTCCTTCGACCCCATCAACTACTTCCTCAGGCTGGAGTTGCCTTTCATCGTCGGCCTCAACCAGTTCGAAGGCTCTGCCCGCTACCCGATCGGACACGTCCGCGAGGCGCTGCGCCTTGATGAGGACATTCCTGTCATCGGCTGCGACGCCCGCGACCCCCGATCGGGCCGCCATGTGCTGATCACCTTGGTCAAGCACGCCCACGCCATGGCCGTCCGCGCACACCACACTCGCCCTTCCCCCGCCCGGAGACCTCATGTCTGACCTCACGCCTACCCAGCGCAGCCTGCATGCCCAAACCCCCCACCGGCTGGCACGGCTGCACCAGCTCGGCCTCGCCGACCATCCTGACGAGGAGTTCGACCGCTTCACCGGCGCCCTGGCCCGCGGGTCAGGAGTCCCCGGGGCGTTGGCGATGGTCAACGCCATCTCGGACCGGCAGTTCTTCACCGGCCTGCACCTGCCCTCGGCCGACGAGCTCGGCTCCGTTGCCGAGGCCGAGGCTCTGGCCGCGGCCGTGGGACGCGTCATGCCTCTGGAGCACGGCTACTGCCCCGAGACCATGGACCGGACGAAACCCCTCACTCTTCCCGACGTGTGCATGAAGCCCGACTTCGCCGGCAACGAGGTCGTCGACCTGGTCAACATCCGCACCTACATGGGCATCCGCCTGATCGACAAGGAGATGGGCATCCCTCTTATGACGATCTGTGTGGTGGGCCGAGAAGCGCGGCCCATGGAAGACGGGCGTCGCATGCTCGCCTACATCAAGGAACGCGGAGCGCAGGGCCAGTACCTCCTCGACCAGCGCATCACCGCACTGTCATAGCTCACACCGGCATCATCGACGGCGCGGGGGCGGCAAACCGCTCAGACCACTGCCCTCCCGCCGTCGCACCCCGCGCGAGCCGGGCCAGCCGCAGCCGCTGCACATCGGAGGTCCCGGCCGGTGCGAAGATCGGCTGGGCATCACGGAAGAACCGCTCCAGCGGCCGGTCGGTGAACACCCCGCACGCGGCATGGACCTCCATCGCCAACCGCGCCGACTCCACGCCGAGTTCGTAGTTCATCAGCTTCGCCGCCATCAACGGACCGTCACACACCAGACCACGGTCCTGCAGGTCGACCGCCGCGTAGGCGAGGGTCCCGGCCGCCTCTAGGTTGGCCACCATCTGCCCCAGCCGCTGCTCCACCGTACTGAGCCGGCTCAAGGGCCTGCCGTAGCGTTCCGTCTCCTCCGCAAAACACAGGGCCTCCTCAACAGTGGCCCGGTGCACGCCCAGTGAGACCGCGGCCAGATTGGCCCGCCCGTACAGAACGCTGGAGGAATCAGCAGCGTCCTCCCCGTCACCCAGCGCCCCCAGCAGGTTCCCTTCCGGTACCCACACCTCGTCCAGCACCACGGTGCCAAACGAGAACCCGTTCAGCCCCATCGCCGACACCTGCGGGCGCACCGAGACACCGGGCCGCTCACTCTCCACCAAGAACGCCGACAAACCGCCCCGTCCCGTGCCGGTCCGCACGACGACGCAGTGCAGGTCGGCGACGTGACTGTTGCCCACGTGCGTCTTCTCCACGCTCAGCAGCCACCCGCCACGCTTGCGACGGGCCCGCCCCCGAATGCCCGCGATCTGGCTGCCGGAGACCTTCTCGGTCACGGCGATCGAGGGAAGGCACTCGCCGGCCGCGATCAGTGGCAGCCAGGTGGTCTTCTGCTCGTCACTGCCATAGTTGATGATCATGGCGACCGGGATCAACGACGCCTGGACCGCGGCACCCATCGCGCCGCACGCCCGGGCCAGTTCCTCGATGATGACCGTCTTCGCGAGGTGTCCCGCGCCCATCCCGCCGTACACGGGATCGATGGTGACACCGATCCAACCCCGTTGAGCAGCCCTCCGGATCAGCTCATGATCGACGCCACGCGTCTGCTCCCAGTGAGGTATCCGAGGCGCCACTTCCGCCTCGCCGAACGCCCGGACCAGAGCCCGCAGCTCATCGTGAAGCTCCGTGGTGAAGCAACCGAACACCAAGCCCTCCCTCGACAGGCCCGTACAGGGGCCGCCGGCCTCGCGCGGCACAGCGTACGCACGGCCACCGCCCCCAAGACCGACCACGGCTTCGTCGCCCACCGGACGGATCACCAGCCCCGGCAGGCGCTGCCTCACACCGCCAGGCACCGAGCAGTCCGGCGCCGCAGGTGAGGATGCCTCTCCACCGTGACGATTTATCGCTTTCGTTGCACCACCACCCCTCCATCGTTCAAGCATCGTTTGCCCGACGATGTGAACCAACTGAGTCACCGGCGGGGGAAAAAGTATTGGTTTGCTCAGGTCCCACGGTCAGAGCGTCGCTCCAACGACCGCTGAACGACCCCGACGCCCAGTAGCAGCGATCACGGCCATCAGCCAAAGTGATGGCTCGCCCAGGGCGAACCGGACCGGCGAACCAGCCGGTCAACCCCACCTGGCGTAGGGGGAGTCCTGAGGCACCTGGGCGGTCCGCTCCCGTAGGCGCCCCCCGTCGCCCGCGGGAACGGACCACCCACCGGCGTCGCATGGCCTCCCACCAGGGGCAAGCGCCCCTCCAGCCGCTCCGCGGCCCGTCGAAACCGTCCCCAGCCCTAGGAAGACCGACACTCACATGAGCCGCCGCGATTCCGCCCGGAACCCGTCAGCCTCGAAGGGACGATCATGAAGGCGCGTCGACTCATCAGGGTCGTCAGCTGCAACTTCGAACGCAACGGCGGCGGCAACCGCGAGAAGTGGCTGGCCATGCACCAGCGTCTGGCCGCCTTGCGCCCCACGATCCTGTGCCGCCAGGAAAACCCCGGTCATGCCCAAAGCGGGGCGGGCCGAAAGCTATTCAACGATTCCAAGCGCATCCTGAGTCTCAGCGGCGATCTCGGTCCCAAGCTGGGTTCTACGGCCCTATACTACGACCCGGAGGTCTTCGAGCAGATCACCGTGTGGGAAACCGCCGAGTGGCCGGCCTGGCTCCTGCATCCCGTCTCGATGACGCTGCGTCTGCGCGGCACCAAGGACGTCGACTTCGTAGCGGCCTGCACCCACCTGTCCTACAACTCGCCCGCGCTCCGGGCGGCCCAGGCAGACGACGTCACCCGGTTCGCCGACCGCGTCGAGACGTACGAGACCAGCACCGGCACCATCGCACGCAAGCTGCCCGTCCTCGCGATCGGCCAGGACTGCAACAGCTACGTCGACCCCGACCGGCTCGTCCCCGGCGAGGCCCCCATCCCCGAACTCACGCAGATCCGGGATCCGCAGCACCGCGCGCACCGCAGCTACGAGATCGCCCCCGGCCAACGGGTGATGGACTCCCAGCCCAACCGGATCCTGCTGACGGCCGAACTTGAGGACGTCGCCCGCCACGCCGCGCTCACGCCCGGCGGCGGTGGCCTGGCAGCGGTCGCCCCGACCGTCGCAGCGTCGAACACCCATGGCCCGGCTCACCGCGTCGACCTCATCTTCACCAGCCGGATGCTCCTGCCCGCCCTGGTCAGCTTCGAAGTCATCGAGATGAAGGGCCTGTCCGACCACGACACCGTGCTCGCGACCTACAACCACGACCACCTCGTCGAGCTCTACCGCCAGCACTTTCCATCCGCCGCCTGACCCTTGCTCGGACAGCCCCGGCTCCTGCCGCCCCCATCTCCCCTGCCTGCACCCGGATGATCACGTGTCCCCTGGCGATGCGGCACCCCCTACGTCCAACTCCTCAACCTCAGGTCAGGAAAATGATCACTGGTCTTCGCCGTGGGATCGACTCACCCATCAACCCCAGTTACGCCTACAGCCCTGAGTTGACCGTGCCCTGGCCCTTGGCCGGTCATCTGAGCAAGGTCCACGGCATCGACCCCTGGGTGGCCGGACTACTGATTCGCCCGATGCTCGCAGACCTGGCAGAAGTCGGCAGCTGGCGCTATGACACAGCCAAGCGATACGTAGTCCAAGACGGCCTGTGCCACTGCTTCTTCCTTGAGCACAAACTCCACCGCGTCACCTTTTACCTGGCAGACCACGGCCAGAAGGAGTGTCTTGCCACCCCCAGCCCGCCACCTCCCGAGGGCCGGAGCACGTGGTTCTGCCCTGTCGACAGCCCTGCCCCGCCGCCCGAGGGCAGCAGCCACAACGCCTGGCGCCACTTGTTGCGTACGGCCGCCCATCTGCCCATGCGGTTGAGCCAATTAGCATTCCTCGACTTCGCTCGCCTCGCCCCCGGCACAGGCTTCGTCCCTCCGGACACGTTCCTCAGCACGTTCGACGCCATGGCGGAGCAGGCCAGGATCGTCCACACGCGCCTTCCGGGGGGCCCGGGCACGGTCAACATCACCGTCGGCTCCCAGGCCTGGACGGTGCGCCGGGGGGACACCGCTGACCCGCACTGCAAGCCGTATGTCCGGAGTATCCAGCACTTCCAAGACCCTGCCACCCCGCCGGAGGCGGGCAACGCCGCCCCGGTGTCGCTGCTCAGCCAACCCCCGGCCTCACTTCGGCGGTGAGCACACCCCAGTCGCCTGCCCGGCGGCATGCCGGGGGACTCCGTACTGACGGCCCTCATCGCGGCGAGCACCGGGACACCCACCGGCCCACGAGCGACGGAAGCCCATCGATCTCCCCTACAGCAGACTCGACATCGCCCCGGCCCTGAAAAGCGTCGAAGTCGCGGCCACCAACGAGATTGCCACGGTGACCGACCACGCCCTGGTCATTCTGCGATTCGGCCTGTCGACGCTCGGCAGCATCCTCACGCTCGCCCGCTGAACCGGCCCCTCCTCCTGCCTGAACCAAACGGCCCTGGCACCAGGGCCGCCGTCCCCCTGCCTTCTTCACCGATTCGGACAATCCATGAACTCTCCCTTCACCCCCGCACGCACCGGCCCCAGTCCGCGGCCTGCCACCGACCAGCCACCCGCCTCCGGGTCAGCGGCCCGCGGGTACGCCACCGTCCTGGCCCTGTACGCACTCGCCGGCGGCCCTCACCTGGTCGGCGCGGTACTGGCTGCCGTTCAGCTGTACGGGGTCACCGTGCCGGCCGGGGCCCTGCGGGTCGAGGAGGTCGGACGGCTGATCGGCCTCGCCGGGGCTGCGATATGGCTGCTGTGGCTGATCCTCACACGGCCCCGCACCGCAGGTTCACGGTTGCCATGGCCGCGGGTGGTCGTCCTGGTGGGTGCCCTCGCCGTGATCGCAGCCGACGAGGCGGGCGAGTTCGCCGCGGACCGCTCCTCCACCCAGGTCGCCGGACACCTGGCCGAGCTGGTGATCTGGGTGTGGCTCTGCGTAGAAGCCGCCGCCCGGTGCAACGTCACCCTCCAACAGCTCAAACCGCCCGCGCTGAAACGGCTGTTCAGCAAGCACACCAAAGCCGTGCGGGCCAAGGGAGAACTCGTCTTCTACGCCCACGCCGCAGTTCTGTGCACGGCAGTCTGGCTGATGAGCGTGCTCAAGCGGCTGCCCGGTCCCGATCTTGAGGGGGATCAGGCGACCGCGGCCGGTGTGCCGGACCTCGGCCCGCACCTGGTCCACGGCATCTGGTCGGCCACCGTGGAGGAACTCCTGGCCACCGCCCTGGTCGTGGCCATCCTGACGGCCGTGCGACGGCCGCTGTGGGAGAACCTCGCCGTCGCCGCCCTGATGCGCGCCCTGCCCCACGCCTACCTGGGACTGCTGCCCATGCTCGCCACACTGCTGCCCGGCATCACGGCCGGGTGGCTATATCACCGCTACCGCCGGGTGATCCCACTCGTCCTCGCCCACGCCGCCTACAACACCCTCAGCATCCTGTTCGGCGTGCCGCTCCTACCGATGATCGTCCTCCTACTCCTGTCGGCCTTCTGGGCCTGGATTGCGACAAAAACCGCCTCCCCCCGCGCGGTATCGCGGGCCAGGTCCGTCGACTGACGCACCGGCAGTCCTGCCCCCTAGGCGCCCGTCCGTGCGGTCCCCGCCGACGGCGGGGACCGCACACCCCAACCGGGACAGCATCCGACCATCCGGCCCGCCATGACGGAGGATCCCGTGGGCACAATTCGCATCGCCAACCTCAACGCCTACAAGCTCAGGCTCGAAGCGCGCGGCACCACGGCCTGGAAGGACCGCGTCACCGCCGTCAGAGAGATTGATCCGGACGTGCTCGGTCTTCAGGAAGTTGTGGTCGACGAGCGCACCACCGAGAAGAGGGAGTGGGACGCGGCAGCCGCTGCGACGATCCACGCCTTCGCCGCCGACTGCGGTCTGACCTCGGCCGTTGACGTCACGCCGGGCTACCCGTACGGCACCTGCATGGCGTCCAACTCCGACCGCTCGTGGTACACGGCACTGCTGTGGAACAGCCAGTCCGTGGGCGTCGTCCCCGGCGGCTATCGGCCCTACGGTGGCCCCGACTTCTGGCACGGTTTCACCACCGCCCGCTTCGACCTCGGCATCGGCGAACCGGCCTTAGTCGCCTCGTACCACGGCCATCCCATCAACAAGGACGCCCGCCGCGCCGAAGGCTGGCGAATCAAGAGCATCTACCGGACGACCGGCGGCGCCAAGCCTGGTTTACTGGATTCCCGACAGGTTCGTTCTTGCCCTGACCTGCCGAGAAGTCGCATTTCAGCAGGTAGATGCCTTGAAGTCTGACGTCACTCGATAGTGTGAGATCTCGGCAGTAACTCTCGGATTCTGCGAGTAACCGTCGTAACTTCCCTATCCGTGGCAGATTCTGGAACACGCTGGCTGACGCTGGTGCAGCCTCCGGCCCCGGACACGGCGCCTGAGGAGCCCGTGCTGCCGCCCGTAGATACCGGGCTGGCGGACGTTGTGACGCTGCAGCGGCGGGCGGGCGCGACTGTTACGGACGGCGATGCTGAGGCGTTCTTCCAGGACACGTTGATGGAGTACCTGTGGGCTCGCGACGTGGCCGGGTTGGCGCCCACCACCCTGCACCGTCAGGTACAACCTGTCGTGGAGGTCTGCGATTTCTACAATCTGCCGCCGTGGATGATCACACCGCGGCACCTGGACCAGTACTTCGCCGGTGCCGGAAGGCGTGCGACGTCCACGCTGCGCGGCAAGCTGCAGAAGATCGACGGGTACTACCACTTCCTCGAGCAGCGGTACGCGGGGGAGATCGCCCGCCGCTTCGGCGTGGCCGTCGAGTCGCCGGTCGATCCCTTCAACCGCCCTGTTCATCGGGGTGACTTCGGGCTGCGGATCCCGCCGTCGAAGCGGGCCACGAAGGAGTTCTTCGCCTTATGGCGCAGCTCGCTGCCGGACGCGAGGAAGTACCCGGTGGCCTGCCGGGACTACGTGATGGCGAAGCTGACGTACATCTCGGCGGTGCGGGCAGCGGAGCTGTGCGCCGTGAAGATCGGTGACATCCACTGGGAACTGGGTCAGTGGGGCCGGTTCATCGTCCAGGGCAAGGGTGCGCGGCGGTCCGGCGCGCGTGAGCGGCAGGCGTATCTGTTCCAGGAGGGCCGGGATCTGCTGTGGTGGTTCCTGGAGGGTGCGACATGAAGTCGCTCAACATCAGTGGAGGAATCAAGAGGCAGATAACTCCCCGGCCAAGTAGTCACGCGGCCGGTTCCCTAAGTCGGGTGCGGTCCTGGTAACGGGGTCGTGCTAAGCCGACTGACACGAAGCCCAAGGGGCTGCGGGCCATTCGCAGCCAACAGGCACGGGAAAGCTCAAGTGGGTGAACGCAAGTGAACCTCCGATGAGGCTTCGTCATACCAAGGTCGCGCAATGGCATTTGTTCGGCGGCTGAAGGGCCTGGCGCTGGAAAGCGCAAGGTGGCCACCTGCCCCTTCTTGCAGGCGGCTTGACTACCACTGGCCCCGGAGTATAGGAGGCACCCTCCTTGAGCGCATCTGAGTGGAGCGGAACATGGAAATCCCGTACGGGTCCGGCCTTGCGGCCGGTAGACCAAAGGTAACGACGGTGAACTCCTGTGCGGGGAAGGATGACCCAAGAAGCGAATGCTGCCAGGGCGAAAGTCCACGGGAAAGCGCAGGCCGCGGAGCCTCATCCGCTGCGTATAACCGGGCAGATACCGATCTCGATGGCCGGTCCCGAAAGGGAGCCCACGTGGGTCAGGTGGATCTTTGAAGAGGCGAAGCGAAATGTCGGCACCGAAGTGCAAATTAGACGCGGCAACGGCGAGGGATGCGGCAATCGCGACCCTCGATCGTGAGCCAGCGAATGGAGCTTCGGACGTCTCCGATGCGCAGTACTGGCACAGCGTCAACTGGCCAGTAGCAGAGGGGCACGTACGGCGTCTTCGGCAGAGAATCTTCAAGGCTACGCAGGATGGCGACCTCAAGAGAGTTCGCAATCTTCAGCGACTGATGCTCAAGTCTCACTCGAACACGCTCGTCAGCGTAAAGAGGGTGACGATGCAGAGCGTCGGACGACGAACAGCTGGAATCGATGGCGAGAAAGCTCTCAATCCGTCCGCCCGAGGGCGCGTGGCAAGGGAGCTGGCCTCTGTCTCGGCCTCGAAATCCAAGCCTGTTCGCCGGGTGTATATCCCTAAAGCGAATGGAACGATGAGGCCGCTCGGTATCCCTGTCATCAGGGACCGAGCCCAGCAGGCGAGGGTGAAGAATGCTCTAGAGCCTGAATGGGAAGCGCGCTTCGAAGGGGCTAGCTACGGCTTTCGGCCTGGGCGTGGATGCCACGATGCGATCGAGAAGATCTTCCGGACCGTCTCGACCCGCAAGTCGCGGAAACCCTGGGTACTGGACGCTGACCTCGCGAGCGCGTTCGATCGAATCGACCATGAGCATCTATCAGGGACGGTGGGCTGCTTCCCCGCCAGGGACGCAATCCAGCGATGGCTGAAGGCGGGCGTAATGGACAGGGGACGATTCGCACCCACTGAGGAGGGAACTCCCCAGGGCGGTGTGATCAGTCCGTTGCTACTGAACGTCGCGCTGCACGGTATGGAGGAGGCTTTGGGGCGTCGGGCAGGAATGCACCGTATGACGCTCCAGAAGTTCCCTCGCCCGGTGCGGTACGCGGACGACTTCGTAGTGTTTTGCCACTCGGAGGAGGAAGCGGAGAATGTGAAGCTCGCGCTTTCAGAATGGCTGATGCCGAGAGGGCTTACCTTCAATGAGCAGAAGACCCGAGTGGTCAAGCTCGAAGACGGATTCGACTTCTTGGGGTTCAACGTTCGGAAGTACGACGGCAAGCTGATCATCAAACCGAGCCGGGACTCCATCCGTAGGATCAAGCGGGAGATGAACGCAAGGGTCAAGGCTCTTCGGGGAGCTCCTGTCGAACAGGTCGTCAGAAGCCTGAACCCCCTGATCAAGGGATGGGCCACTTACTACAGAGGAGTTGTCTCCACGGAGACCTTCGCCTCACTCGACCACCATGTATGGCGGTTGACATGGAAGTGGGCCCGATGGCGCCACCCCAAAAAGTCCAAGGCATGGATCGTGGACCGCTACTGGGGAAAGTTCCATCCTCAGCGGAACGACCGCTGGGTATTCGGCGACAAGGACACGAGCAGATACCTGTACAAGTTCGCTTGGACCAGGATCGTGAGGCACATCCCTGTGAAGGGGACCGCATCGAAGGATGATGCCAGCCTCTCGGAGTACTGGGCCAACCGCACGCGGAAGCGCAAGCACCCACAGGCAGACGGTCCCAATGTCTACCTGGCTGCGCGACAGAAAGGGCTATGCCCTCTGTGCGGGTTGGACTTGATCGCGGGAGCGGGTTACGAACCGGATGACGTGCGCGAATGGGCGCGCTGGTTCGACGCGAAAGCCCGAACCCTCAACAGGCATCACGTCGTGTACCGAAGCCGAGGTGGATCGGATGATCGCTCGAACTTGGTCCTCATCCACACGGAATGCCACCGCCAGCTCCATGCTCGCGATGGCGGACCGAACCCGGAGAGGAATACCTGTATATAGGCCCTGGGGATCTGCTTGAGCCGTGTGCGTCGACGAGGCGCACGCACGGTTCTGAGGGGGGCCTCGCCCTGAGAGGGGCGGGGCCTACCCGACAGATCCGCGGGGAGTTCGCCGACGATCCGGGTGATCCGGGCGCGCCGTTGTTCCCGTCCGAGCGGCTGCCCAAAGGCGTGGCTGCGCTGAATGTGCCGATCGCACCGCCGGTCGGCCCGGACGCGTTTCGGCGGGCGCTGCGGGAAGCCTCGAAGCTCCATCTGGCCGGGCCGGTCAGCCACCTATTTCCCCACCTGCTCAGGCACGCCTGCGCCACCCATCACTATGAGGACGGCATGCCGTTGTGGGATGTACAGCAAATCCTTGGCCATCGCTGGGCAACAACGACGGTTGGGTACCTTTCGTCGGTTCGTGCTGATCCGGAGCAGGCGAGCCTGGAAGCATCGCACCGGGCCGTCAAGCGGCTGAGGGGAAGGGCATAGCGGTGAAATGGAACTTGCGGATGGTCGCCGCCCGGCGGGACGTCTGGCGGCCGGTGCAGCTGCTCGCGGCGTTCAAGGAGGTGGGGTTCAGCCCGTCGCTGAGCAAGGTCGCCGCGCTCTGGGGCAGCCAGCCGGTCACTGTGCGGCTGGACGACCTGGACAAGATCTGCGCGGCCCTCGACTGCACGGTCGCGGACTTGATGCAGGCGGAGCCGGACGCCTACCGGGCCGAGCAGGACGAGACGCCCCGCCGGGCGGCCGGCGGCAGCGCCGAGGGGTCGGTGCAGCCGATTCCGCGTCCGGGAGGCTCCGGGCGCAGGTCGCTTCCGCCGAACTAGGGGTAGAGCCTTGGCCGTCCGGGATGAGTTGTGGGCGAGGTGGGCAGCGCGCCCCGCGGAGTCGTGCCGGCGGTGTGGCGCCTGGGGGCTGGTGCGGCCTCACGGCGTCTGCCAGCCGTGTACGGATTGGCACCCGAAGAACGGCGGCGTCGGACAGTGCCGCGTATGCCGCTGGCCGCAGGACGTCCGCTTCGACCAGTACGGGCTGTGCCGCCTGTGCGCGTTGGAAGTCCGCGTTGGCCCGGAGCGGGAGCGCGCTCCCGCTCCGCGCGGGATGCGGACTGTGCAGCTGTCCTTGATCCTGCCTGACGTGCTGCGGTCAACGGCCGGCCGACCACGCATTACGCGACGGCAGTTCGAGCGCGCGCAGGAGCAGCAGCGTAAAACCGCTCAGGCTGCGGCACGCTCGCCGGCGATCCCCGGCCAGCTTGCGCTCATCGGCGTCAGCCATGGGACGTTGGTCGCGCGTGACTTCGCGGCGGCGGGGTGCTCGAAAGAGATGGGGGCCGTCAAGGCGGCGATCGAGGCGGTGGCGGCGGAACAGGGAGCCTGGGTCCGCGACCGCGGCCTGCTCTCTTTGTGCCGCCAGGCGCTGGCGGCCCGTCCCGCGGGCGAGCGGCGTGTCGGCCTCGACATCGTCCTTCGGCTGCCGCGTTTGCCGGCGATGGTTGCGGAGGTGCTCGATCACGCCGGGTTCGGGCCTCAGGCCGAGCGCGCGGAGGTTCTGCGCCGTCGGCGCAGAATGGCGGTGCGGGCGTCAAGCTGTGCGCATTGTCTGGCGTGGAAGGCGGACGGGGCCAGGTTATGCCGTCCGTGCCGGAGTTTCACGGCTCTCCACTCCCAAGTAGGCGCATGCGGAAGCTGTGGGCGGGAGCTGCCGTTGCACCAGGGCTGGTGCCGGATGTGCCTGTATGGACTGGCGTACTTCGGCGAGCGGGCGTCGGCCGCCGGGGTCCAACTGTGGGTTGACGGGCCCGGCCCGCGCAGGCAGAACTGGCCGGGTTACCGGCTCGTCACGGGCCCCGACGGGGTACGGCGTCAAGTGGCCACGGTCGAGACGTGCAGGGTAGGGCAGCAAGAGCTCTCGGTGTCACCCGCCTTCGTCACCGTCGGCCAGCTCGCCTTGTTTCCCACTCCGCCGCGCCGCTGGGAGGTGTTGCACCAGCGCGAGCTGCCCCTGCTCTGCGACCAGGCAGAAGCTCTCCGGCGGGAGTTTGCCCAGCACGCCGCCCGCCACGGCTGGAAGCCGAAGGCACTCCACCAGCATCAGCGGACCCTGACCATGGTCACGGCATGGCTAGGCCCGGAGGCACCCATCGAGGAAGCCGATCTGTGGGCGATCTCGCGCCTCGGCACTGGCTACAGCGCCCGGCGTCTGATCCCCTTCCTCGCCGAACGGGGCTTGCTCGTTCCTGATCACATCCGGCACGCCGACCCGCACCGGGCTGGCGTTGCGCGGCTGCGTCAGCGGGTGCCAGCCCACCTGCTTGCCGAGGTGGACGTATGGATCGTGGTGCTGCGCGGTGAAGGCCGGCGTCCATCGCCTACCGTGCCGTGGAAAACCGTCTCCGGGTACCTCGCCTACATCGTCCCCCATCTCCAAGCGTGGGGACCGTCGATCGCCTCCCTGCGTGAGATCACCACCCACCAGGTCCACAAGGCGGTCGACGGCACCGACGGCGCCAGCACTCTCTACGCCCTACGGTCCCTGTTCAAGGCACTCAAGCGCGAACGGGTCATCTTTCACGACCCGGCGCGTGCGATCAGGGCCAGCCGCCGCGTCGTCGTACCCCGGCCGGTCCCCTCAGACCGGCTCGCCGGACTCATCGACCGTACCCCCACCCCCGTCGGCAAGGTCGCGGTCGCGCTGGTGGCCATCCACGCCCTGGGCGCGCACGCCATCCGCGAAGCACTGCTGACGGACCTGAACCGGTCAAAGGGAACCATCGGTCTGCGGGATGCCTCCGGAAGGCTAGTGCGGCTCGTCTACCTGGACGAGTTCACCCTGTCGCTGATCGCCTCCATGCTCAAGCAACGCGCCACGCGCCTGCCGTACTCCACCAACCCGCACCTGCTGATCACACGGGTCACGGCGCACGACCCCGCCGATCCGCCGATGAGCCCGTACGCCTTCCAGCGGATCTTCAGGCAACTCGGCTTCAACGCCCGCCAGTTACGCATCGACCGAATCCTGGACGAGGCCCGCGAGACCGCAGATCCAGTGCATCTGATGAAGGTCTTCGGCATCTCGGACCAGACCGCGATGAACTACGTCGCCGCGGCCCACCCGGAGAGGTTCACCGCCGAGCCCATCATCCCGTAGGCCCGTGGACAGCCGTCGAAGGGATGCAACGATGCGATGGCGCGCATGATCTCAACCGGTATCGACTCCTATGTGACCTACGAGAGTTGGGGGCCGGTCGGCTACGACGGCCGCTGCCCGCGCTGCCTCATCTGGAACCGGGCCGGTGCCAGGCGCCATACCGGGGTGTGCTGCCGCCGCACCCGCACGACAGGCCCACCAACGCCAGGAGCATCCACGCCGTGAGGTAGGCGAAGGCCACGATGGGCGAGAGGACGATACACAGGATGCCCGCGACGGTGCTGGCGGCGAGGTTGCCCAGTGACTGCACCGTGGCGAGCAGGCCGAAGGCGGAGCCGCGCAGGTCTTTGGGGGCGAGGGTGGCGACGGCGGAGTGCTGGGCGGTCTCGACGGCGCCGATGCCCACTCCGGCCAGGAGGAAGGGGAGGGCGAGGACGATGACCGTCGCGGCGGCCGCGGCGAACAGACTGTAGCGGCGGCGAAGGCGGCAACCCCGCTCGCCAGGACGAGCAACGGGCCGCGGGGGCCGAGCCAGTCGGAGAGTCGGCCGGCGGGGATTGAAGCGAGGAGCGTCGCGGCCACGTTGTAGGCGGTGTAGAGGCCGAGCGCGATCGTGGTCGCCGTGTCGCTGCCGTGCACCGGGGTGAGCAGGTCTGATGCGCGCAGGATGAGCAGGGTGGCGGCGACGTTGCCGACCTCGAACGCTGCGACGGCCGCCATGAGTTTGCCGAGGTCGCCTCGGAGTACCGGGCGCAGACGGATCTTGAGCGGGACCTTGTCGCGGTTGGTCGGACGGGGGTGTGCTGGGTGGCGTAGAAGATCGCGGCGGCTGCGAGCTTGCCGGGGATACCCGAGAGGCCGATGGCCCACCGCACGCCGAGCCAGGCCACGAGCCCGAGTGCCAGCAGCGGGCCGAAGATCGCGCCGAGATCGTCGAAGCCGTACGCCCGCCCATACACCCTGGCCGGGACGATGTCCGCGAGGAGCGCATTGCGGGCGGGCACGCGCAGGCCGCAGGCGGTCCAGGCCGCGGCGCGCAGAACGCCGACCTGCCACACGGCGGTCGCGCCGGCTGTGACTGCTCCCAGTACAGCGGTGGTCGCGTAACCGCCCACCGCTACCTTCCGTCGCCGGGCTGGGTCGTCCGCCAGGACACCGCCGCCGAAGCGGGCCGCCCCGGCGAGCGCGTCCGAGATGCCTTCGATGGCGCCGAGCGCGGCGGCCGGCGCGCCCAGGATCGAGGTGAGCAGGGACGGCAGCAGCGCGGTGGGGATCTCGTGGCCGACATCGGCGAGCAGGCTCGCTGTCCCGATGCCTTCGCTCCCGGGGTGAGCCACTTTCCCTCGCCGCATGTGGCTGAGGGGCGGGTGATCTCGGTCATGGCGGTAGTCTGCCGGGCGCGCCCACCTCGTTGACAGTGGACGATCGCAGGGCCTTCGGCCGTCATGGGCCGTACTCCGGACCAGTGCAACGGGGCCCAAGACGTGGCGCCGCGACATCTCGCCGGGCGTTGCGGGAGCGGGACGGTGAAGAGGCAGTCGTGGGAGCCGAGGGCGTTGTCGTCGGTGGCGTTCGGGGGACCGGTGCCAAGTCCAGGCCGTCGCGGTCGTTCCGGTGGCCGGTGGCCGGTGGCCGGGGCCAGGACGGTGGCCCTTTTCAAGACGCCTCTGCGAGACAGGACGCCGTGCGCGAGGTCGCCGAAGTAAGGCGGATTGAGCGTCCGTTCGGCGCCTTGTGAGAGCGGGCGGGGCAGAGCGGTGGGAAGCACGAGGAAGAGCCGTCACCGGTGATCACGCAGGGGGCAGTCGGGGCCTTCTCGGTCATGTCACCGGACTTTGGGCGGCGTCCTTCGCTCGATCGGCGCGACCTGTCCGGCCTGCTCGGTAGCGGGCTGGTTGTCGATGTCGGTGAGATAGGGGGCGACGAAGCCGTGGTAGTCGGCTTTGCGCTCGGCGGGTAGATCCTTCCAGCCGGTGATGCGGTCACGGCAGCGTGGTGAGCCGCACTGGCAGTGGGCGGCGAAGTGATCGACGGAGTAGTTCCGCATGGCGTAGTCGAAAGTGATTTCCTGGCCTGCTGTGATGGGCCGGCGGGCGATGAGGTCATGGGCGCCGCTGGCGTTGAGGCGGATTCCGCAGTTTGGCTCGCAGGAGTGGTTCACCTTGGGGATGAGCCCGCCGTGCAGCACGAACTGTTTCTCGCCGACCTGGGAGGCGTGGGAGTGGTTGTGGTCCAGGTCGCGGTCGATGACACCGACCATCACTGTCTTGCCGACCTGGAAGGACCGGGTGGCGAACACGCCTTCCCCCTTGGCGTCGGTTCGCTGGAGTTCGTAGCCGTCGTTCACGATGCCTGCTCTCTCAAGGATCAGCTCTGCCCGCGAGCCGGTCACGGATGAAGCGGGCGTTCCCCACGGCGGGGACCATCCGCAAGGCATGGCACGAATGATCGATTCCGATTGATCGTCTGCAAGATACTCAACCGGCGCGACGCCTCACGACGCTACTTTGCGCCTGATATCCGGCCCATCGGCACAGGCCGAATCGAGACGGCCGGACGCCTAAGCGGCTGGTCGCACTGCGCAGCCGCCCGGGCGTTCAATCCGGGTCCACTCAGCGGGGACGCACCGCAGCCATCCGTCACCGGATCCGGACGACGACCAGACTCCCGCTGAATGGCCCGTGCGTTGTGTCAGGGCTGGCTGTAGCCGTCGAGGAACGTGGCGATCCGCGTGACCGCGTCGGTGAGTTCTTCGACGTGGGGAAGGGTGACGAGGCGGAAGTGGTCGGGCTCTGGCCAGTTGAAGCCGGTGCCCTGGACGATGAGGATGTGCTGGGCCGTGAGCAGGTCCAGCACCATCTGCGCGTCGTCCTTGATCTTGTAGACCTTCGGGTCGAGGCGGGGGAAGGCGTACAGGGCGCCTTGGGGCTTGACGCAGGAGACGCCGGGGATGTCGTTGAGCAGCTTCCAGGCGGTGTCGCGCTGTTCGAGCAGCCGGCCGCCGGGCAGGAGAAGGTCGTTGATCGACTGTCGGCCGCGGAGGGCGGCGGCGATGGCGTACTGGGCGGGCATGTTGGCGCACAGCCGCATGTTGGCGAGGATGTTCAGGCCCTCGATGTAGCCGGCGGCGTGGTGCTTGGGGCCGGAGAGGGCCATCCAGCCGGAGCGGTATCCGGCCACCCGGTATGCCTTGGACAGGCCGTTGAAGGTCAGGCACAGCAGGTCCGGGGCGAGGGATGCGGTGCAGGTGTGGGCCTGGTCGTCGTAGAGGATCTTGTCGTAGATCTCGTCCGAGCAGATGAGGAGCTGGTGGCGCCGGGCGATCTCCACCAGGCCGCGCAGCAGTTCTGCGGAGTAGACGGCGCCGGTGGGGTTGTTCGGGTTGATGATGACGAGGGCCCGGGTGCGGCTGGTGATCTTGGCTTCGATGTCGGACAGGTCCGGGAACCAGCCGGCCTGTTCGTCGCAGCGGTAGTGCACGGCGGTGCCCCCGGCCAGGGATACCGAGGCGGTCCACAGGGGGTAGTCCGGGGCGGGGATCAGCACTTCGTCGCCGTCGTCCAGCAGTGCCTGCATGGACATCTGGATCAGCTCGGAGGCTCCGTTGCCCAGGTAGATGTCCTCGGGCGTCACGTCGGCCACACCGCGCTGCCGGTAGTAGTGGCTGACGGCGGTTCGGGCGGAGGCGAGTCCCTTGGCGTCGCCGTACCCGTGCGCGCCGGCGAGGTTGTCGGCGATGTCCCGCAGGATCTGTGCCGGTGCCTCGAAGCCGAACGTGGCCGGGTTGCCGGTGTTGAGCTTCAGAATGCGGTGGCCCTGGCCCTCCAGGCGCATCGCCTCGTCCAGTACCGGGCCGCGGATGTCGTAGCAGACTCCGGCGAGCTTGCTGGACTGGTTCACCTGCATGCCTGTCACCTCATGGGGGAGATCGCGGGGGGCCCGCCGCTACGTGCCGGTACTCGGCCGGGCAGTGGTGTGGTCGTCGGCGACGCACTGCTGCTCATCGCCCGGCGCCCGATCGTGAACGGCTGTTCGCCGGCCGCCCGGTGCGTGCTGACAACGCCGTCACAGGTGAGGTCCGTCTCCGGCACGTGTGCGTGCGGTGTCGCCGTGGGTGCGTGGTGGGCGCCTTCAGGCATCGGTGGGGTGGGCCGGGTCGCGGGCGAGGACCGTGGTCAGGGCCTGGGTGAGGCCGGGCTCGTCGACGGCGGGCAGCAGCTGGCCGGGCGGGGCGAGTTCGGCCAGGGCGTGCACGGCGGCCAGCAGGCCGTGATGGGTGAGCCGTCGGGTGCGTGCGGCTGCGGCGAGCAGGGCCGGCAGGGCATGCAACGGGTGGGGGCGGCGGGTGGTCGCGTGGAGTTCGGGCAGGTCCTGGGGGCAGGCGCGCAGCACGGGGGTGCCGTCCTTTGGGGCGGGTATGCCGGCCAGATCGACGACGAGGTCGGCGGGGACGGCCGGCTCCGCCAGGGGTGTCCCGCCCTCGTGCAGGGTGAGGCTCGTGACTCCGGCGCCGAGAAGGAGAGCGGGCAGGTCTCCGCCGCGGTCGCCACCGGTGAGGATCACGTGGGCGCTGCCGGCCGGGATGGATTTGTGCCGCAGGGCGTTGAGGGTGGCGGCGGCGACGGCGACCGCGTGGGCGTGGCCGGTGGTGTCCACGACCGGAGTGCCGGTGTGCTGCAGGGCGGCGCGCACCGCGCCGACGTAGGCGGGGTGGGTGTGTGACAGGCACAGTGCGGCGAAGCCGGGAGCCAGTGCGGCGGCCGTGGCGGCCAGGTCCTGGGGGGTGTCGGCGGCGATGGGCAGGGGGTGGATGTCCAGGCCGGTGGCGCGGTGCAGGTGGGCGGCGGCGGATTCCAGGGCCGGCAGGACGGTGGGAGCCGGTAGCGGGCCGAGATCAGCCACGGCGGAGGCGTTGGAGATCAGCGCGATGCGGCGGCGCCGGCCGGTGCAGGAGTCGACGCTGCCCGGGTTGAGGATCAGGTGCTGGATGACGCGGTGGTCGGCGTCGGTGTCGAGCAGGGCGCGCTCCCGGGCGGTGCCGGCGGGCGCGCACAGCCGTTGGGTGGTCTTGCCGGTGGCGGCGGCGTCGAGGGCGGGATCGGACAGGTGGACCAGATCCGCGCCGTGACGTTCGCGCAGCACCGTGCGCAGCCGCAGCAGGGTCACCGGCCCGTCGGTGTCGACAGTGAGGCAGCACAGGCCGGCCGCGGAACCGCCGTCCTGTTCGATCAGGACAGCTCCGGGGAGGGCGGCGATGGCCGCGGCCACCCGGGGCGCCGATTCCTGCCGGACATGCGCCCGGAGGCTGAAGGCCGGGCGGGGCCGGCCGGGAGAACGCGAAGGGGGGACGTGGCTAGAGGGCATGGGGTCGGCCTCCTTGTCCGGGGAGCGGGACCGGCACCCGGTCAGGGCACCTCGCGGTCGGGGCTGCAGTCGGTGACGACGTCGGAGCGGATCGGCAGGCGGTGGCCGTTTCATTCCTCCGGCCAGGCGCACAGCGGCACTCGGAGGCGGGCCCGCCGACCCGGGTCGGTGATCCATTCATTCGACGGTGCCGCTGACGAGCAGGGTCGCGCCGGTGTGATTCTGCGGGCCGAAGCGTCCGATCCGACAGGTGAGGCGACCGGAACAGGGGGACGGGGCCCCGACCGGGGATGAGCCGCACGCGCACGACGAACTGTCCGGAATCGCGACGATGACGCAAGATCCGCACGTGGGATACGGCGCGTTGGCCCCGGACCAGGCGGCCCACCGTCGCGCGGTCGGGCAAGGACAGCGCCTCGCCCGCGGACATGACCGCACGGTGAGGTAGCGCCCGGCTCTCCAGGGATCCGGCGGCATCGGTGCACCGCCTGGCGGGGCGATGCCGCTGCGCTGCATGCCCACGTCCCTGCACCGGCCGGAAGAGGGGCGTAGCGCGGCCTGCCTCACCGGCCATACGCCGCCCCGGCCTGGTCCGCCCCGCCCGACAGTTCGACGCCGTTCACGCGCCCCAGGCGCTCGACGTCCTCGAGGTCCACGGTGTGCAGGGCGACCGACCACGCGTCTTGACGCGCGGCCGCCTCGGCCAGGTTCCGGCGCAACTGCGCTGCCCGTCGGCACAGTTCGGCTTCGAACCCCTCGCCCATCAACGCCTCCTCTGCGCCTGCGCCCGCCACCCGAGCGCGCGATGGCGGCACGTGTGCGACTTCTCGGGTGGTGGAGTACTGCGCGGCCGCCCCGGCGTCGGTTCCGGGACGGCCGCTGGCTACGAACCTTACCAGTTGCTAACATTGGCAATTGATGGATGAATAAAGGAGGCGGGGATGCGCATCACACCGATTCGCGGCGCGTGGGCGCCGATCCTGCTCTGCCCGGCGTGCGGCTTGCGGTGCCGACCCTCCGCGCTCGACGGTCAGGGGTGCTGCTCGCGCTGCGGGCATCCCCGCCCTCTTCATCCCGGTGCCCGCAGCCGACCCTGGCGCTGGAGTGCCGGGCGCACGTCGGGGAGGCGGTGACCATGCAGTGGGAATACACAGAACGGCACGGTGTGAGCGTGATGCACCTGTCCGGCTACCTGGGCCGCCAGGACGCTCACCGTTTCGAAGGCGCACTGGACTGGGTCCGCTCCCATGCGGCCGGCGCCATCGTGCTGGACATGTCCGGCCTGCTCGGCTGGAGCGAGGAGGGCGAGGCCGCAGCGTCGAAGGCCGTGCATGCCCCGATCGCCGTGTGCGGTCTGCGGGGTCGCGAAGCCCCGCTGCTGACCGGCTGCGCGGCCTGCGTCGGGATCTATCCCGACCTCGACACCGCGCTGGCCGCCCTGGCCTCCGCTTGACCTGGCGGTACCCCACGGGGCCGGCTCGGACCGCTCGGCGGTGCCACGATCGCGGACCCGTGGGCGAGTTCCCTCACCTGCGGCGAGCGAAGGCAACATCACCACGATGAACAAGGCCGGCACTCGATCTTTTCGTCCGCCCCGGACGGGGCGTGCCCTGGCATGCCCAGGCCACCTGGCATCCGACGCGGGCGCACGGTGCCCGGCACCGGGAACCCGGGAGGCGGCCACGGTGACCACACCCCTGCACCAGCTCAAGGCCGGTTTCCCGATGACCGGCCCGCATCCGCGCCCTGGAGCTGCGCTGCTCAGCCAACGGGAGCACGCCGTCTCCGAGCCGCTCCCCGGGTCGGATGTGCAGGCCGCTCGCCTCTCCCACCGGCTTGCCGTCCTGCGCCGCGCCCATCCGGTCGCCACCCGCAGGGAAGTCTTCACGGTTCATTGCCGTCCCCCGAGCCCCGAGGCGGCCGACCCGCTGACCGAGGCACACAGCATCCGCGGCGCAGCCCTGGCCGGCCGGACCGGACTCCTCGAAGACCTGCGGGCCGCAGCGCCGTCCGCTGCGCTCGCCTCTCCCGCTCGCCTGCCCTGACCCCCGTCCCGCCCTCGCCCCTGGAGCCCACCATCGCCTCTCTCGCGCGCCCCACTGTCGCCGACGCCATGCACGTGCCGCTCGTGCAGATCGCAGATCACGCGGGTGTCGACAGGGCCCTTGACGTCCTGCGCGGGTCCCGCACCGACTTCGTGCTCGTCCGCGACGACACCGGGCGATGCGCCGGCGTCGTCACCCGCGAACAGCTCGCCGCCCACGACGCGAAGCCCTGGTACGCCGACAGCACCCGCGTCCGTGACATCGCGCACGACTGCGGCCCTTACGCGCACCCGGGCACGCTCGCCGAGGCGGCGGCCGCCGCCATGAGCGAACGCTCCCTGGCCGTCTTGCCCGTCGTCGACGACGACGGCTACGCGGTGGGCGTCCTCACTGCCGCACGGCTGCGGGCCGTTACCGGGAACGACCTATGAGGCACTGGCTGCCGCACAAACGCCACAGCGGCGAACACCGTCCACACCTGCCCGACGCGACACCTGCTCCCGGGGATGCGCTCCCTCCGTGGCGCGATCCCCGCTTCCGGCACGGCGTCGTCGTGGGATACACCGGATCCCCGTCCAGCGAGCGGGCTCTCGCGTACGCCAGCGGCATGGCACGGCGGGCCGGAGCGGGCCTGGTGGTCGTCCACGTCACCTACCAGTGGCCCACCGTGGACTGGTGCGCTGGCGGCGAAGCACTGGTCGCCATCGACCTCCCCGACGACAGCGCCGACGACCTCACCGACGCGCTGGCCCGCACCGGGCAGCTGACACAGGTGCCGTGGGTGGCCGTCCACACCCGCGGCGATGCCCGCAGCGAACTCGAAGAGATCAGCAGACAGTACGCGGCCGACGCCATCGTCGTCGGTGCCAGCCACTCCATCACCGCCAGGCTCTTCTCCCGCGTCGGCAGTCGCCTGGCCCGGCATCCGCGCCGTCCCGTGATCATCATCCCGTAGCCGGGGCGGAACGGCACGGCCACGATGCGAAGGGGCCACGCCCGCCGGCGACCCGAAGAGGCCGGGCGACACCTGAGCTGAGCACCTTCAGGCCGTGACGTACCGGCCCTCACCACTGCAGTCGGCAGATCCCGCGGACCCGTATGCCGGGAAGCTGAGGACGCGTCCGGCTGTGCTGTGCGGGCCGCAACCGGCGGCCGCACGGCCTCCACCGCGATCCCAGGTCACGCGTGAAGGCCACCAGGTGCCCCCCTGGCGTCGCCGGGGACAGTCGCCCCGAGATCCGCCGGATCGTAGGCAGCAGCCGTACGTGCCGGCCACGAACGGCGGCTCTCCTGCCGCCCCATGGTCGCCCTGCGGGACTCGGCTGCTGTGGCACAGCGCCCGTCCGAACCCGACGGGCAGCCCAGCACCCGCTCGGACCGCGCCCACCGCGTGGCCAGGCGCGGTCCTCTCCCCTCTCGCGGGCAGCTCGGCCGACGGCAGGTTCAGCGTGGACACGGTCAGATCCGCGTGCCCCACCACGGCGATCACCGTGGACGCCTCCCTCACCCGTGCACCACCGCGAGGACGCACGGGGCCGTGTCAGGCCCGTCCAGCGGACGCGGGCGCGCGCCTTCGGGCGGCGTGTGCGCCTGGTCGCTGAGGCAGAACAAGAGCCGATGAACCGGGCGAACGGCCCCGGCCGGCGACCGTCGGGGCAGGTGCCGAGGCCGGATATTCTGACGGGGTGACCGAGAATCTTCCCCCCTGCCCGAAGTGCTCCTGCGAGTACACCTACGAGATGAACGCCCTCGTGGTGTGCCCGGAGTGCGCCCACGAATGGGACCCCGCCGAAAGCGGCGCCGAGGGTGGGGACGCCGCCGGGGTGCGGGTCGTCAAGGACGCTGTCGGCAACGTGCTGCAGGACGGCGACAGCGTGGTCGTCGTCAAGGCGCTCAAGGTCAAGGGCAGCCCGTCGGGGATCAAGGCCGGCACCAAGGTGCGCGGCATCCGGCTGGTCGACGCGGTCGACGGCCACGACATCGACTGCAAGATCGACGGGTTCGGCGCGATGCAGCTCAAGTCCAGCGTGGTCAAGAAGGCCTGAACTCTGACTGGTGTGGGGTAGACCACCGCCACGAGTCGGCAGCCACAGTTTCCCCACCGCCCGGCCGCACAGCCGGTGAGAAGTCTCCTCGGCAGCAACCGGATGCTGAATTGCAAAATTTTGCAATTCATTAGATGCTGTGCTGGCTGTGTCCGCGACCGGTAGCCGCGGGCACAGCCTTGTGTCCGCCCCGGTCGGGGCGCTGTCCGGGGAAGTCGAGGGATCGTGTCCGTTCCGCTGTACCAGGCCAAGGCAGAGTTCTTCCGGATGCTGGGGCATCCCGTACGGATACGGGTGCTGGAGCTGCTGCAGGACGGGCCGTCGCCAGTACGTGACCTGCTGGCCGCGATCGAGGTGGAGCCCTCCAGCCTCTCCCAGCAGCTGGCGGTGCTGCGCCGCTCGGGCATCGTCACCTCCAAGCGTGAGGGTTCGACGGTGGTGTACGCGCTGGCGAGCGGGGACGTCGCGGACCTGATACAGGCGGCGCGCAGGATCCTGACCGAGTTGCTCACCGGGCAGAACGAGCTGCTGGCCGAGCTGCAAGAAGCCGAGGTCACCGCGCGATGAAGATTTCGATTGGCTGGATCGGGGCCCGGTTCACTTCGCTGCTGCCCGGCCGTAGTGATCTGGCGGAGATGCGCCGGGATCCGCGCCGGGACCTGCTGGCCGGTCTCACGGTGGCGATCGTCGCGCTGCCGCTCGCGCTCGGCTTCGGCGTCTCCTCCGGGCTGGGCGCGGAGGCGGGGCTGGCGACCGCGGTCATCGCCGGTGTGCTCGCAGCGATCTTCGGCGGGTCGAATCTGCAGGTGTCCGGGCCGACCGGTGCGATGACGGTGGTGCTGGTGCCGATCGTCGCCGAGTACGGGCCGGGCGGGGTGCTGACCGTCGGGCTGATGGCCGGCGTGATGCTGGTCGCGCTGGCGGTGCTGCGGGCCGGCAAGTACATGCAGTACGTGCCCGCGCCCGTCGTGGAGGGTTTCACCCTCGGCATCGCCTGTGTGATCGGACTGCAGCAGATCCCGAACGCCCTGGGGGTGCCCAAGCCTGAGGGCGACCGCGTGCTCGTGGTGGCCTGGCGCGCGCTGGAGGAGTTCGCGAAGAATCCGAACTGGACCGCGGCCGCCTTCGCGCTGGCGGTCGCCGCCGTCATGCTGGTCGGGGCCCGCCTGCGGCCCACGATCCCCTTCTCCATCCTCGCGGTGATCGCGGCGACGATCGTGGCGCAGCTCGCCGGACTGGATGCGGCCAAGCCGATCGGTGACCTGCCGTCCGGCCTGCCCGCGCCCTCTCTCTCCTTCCTCGACCTCGGTTCGCTCGGCTCTCTGCTCGCCCCGGCGGTCGCGGTGGCGGCGCTGGCCGCCCTGGAGTCGCTGCTGTCGGCCTCGGTCGCCGACGGCATGACGGTGGGCCAGAAGCACGACCCGGACCGGGAGCTGTTCGGGCAGGGGCTCGCCAACATCGCCGCCCCGCTGTTCGGCGGCGTGCCCGCGACCGGCGCGATCGCGCGGACCGCGGTCAACGTCCGTACCGGTGCGAGCTCCCGGCTGGCCTCCCTCGTCCACGCTGCCGTCCTCGCGGTGATCGTCTTCGCCGCGGCACCGCTCGTCTCCAAGATTCCGCTGGCCGCGCTCGCCGGTGTGCTGCTGGCCACCGCGATCCGCATGGTCGAGGTCGGCTCGCTCAAGGCGATGGCCAAGGCGACCCGCTCCGATGCGCTGATCCTCGTCCTCACCGCGGTCGCGACGCTCGCCCTCGACCTTGTGTACGCCGTGATCATCGGTCTGGTGGTCGCGGGCGCACTCGCTCTGCGCGCCGTCGCCAAGCAGGCCCGCCTCGAAGAGGTTCCCCTCGACCGCGGTGACCACAGCGCCGAGGAGCACGCTCTGCTGGCCGAGCACATCGTGGCCTACCGGATCGACGGGCCGCTGTTCTTCGCCGCCGCGCACCGCTTCCTGCTGGAGCTGGCCGAGGTCGCCGACGTCCGCGTGATCATCCTGCGCATGTCCCGCGTGTCGACCATGGACGCCACCGGCGCGCTGGTCCTCAAGGACGTGGTGGAGAAGCTGAACCGGCGCGGCATCGTCGTCATGACGTCGGGGATACGCGACGGCCAGCGCCAGGTCCTGGACTCCGTCGGCGCGCTGGAGCTGCTGCGTCTGGAGGGACGCGAATACGCCACCACGCCCGAGGCGATCCGAGGCGCTCGGGACTACCTGGAGTGCGCCGGCGTCATGCCGCCGCTGCCCGCCCAGATGACCCGGCCCGTCAGCGAGGAAACAGAGGAAACCGTCGGATGAGCACTCCACCCGTACCCCTGCGCATGGTTGAGGTCTCCGGCGCGGAGGCCCTGTGGCTGCTGGAGGGCAGCGCGCTGGGGCGGCTGGTGTACCCGCAGCGGGACCTGACCGTCGTTCGGCCCGGCCGGCACACGTGGGAGTACGGCCGTCTGGTGGTGCGCGCTCCGGTGCAGGCGGCGGCGGTCCCGCTGACGGCGACGTACCAGGTGGACGAGGTGCGGGCCGCGACCGGCACCGGCTGGACGGTGACGGTGGCCGGGCCCGCCGAGGTGGTCACCGATCCGAACGAGGCCGCCCACTACCGCCGTACGCTCACCGGCTGGACGTACGGCCCCCATGACACGATCGTCCGCGTCCATCCCCAGACCGTCTCCGGCTTCCGGCTGGCCCGCGGGACGGAGAGTTGATGTCCACCCGGCTGGAAGCCCTGCCCTACCGGCATGTGCTGACGCTGCCCGCGATGCCGTCCGCGGTGCGCACGGCCCGGGAGACCGCCGAGCAGGCCCTGGTCGAGTGGGGCATAAACGCGCGCCACCCCACCATCGGCCCGGCCCTGCTGATCCTGAGCGAGCTGGTCACCAACAGTGTCCGGCACGCTGCGGTGCTCTCCCCGCAGGTGACCGTCATCTACGCGGCGGGCGAGGACTGTCTGGCCTTCGCCGTGCACGACCGCCACCCCTTCCAGCCGGCGCTGTACGGGGCGGTCACCGATGCCGGTGGCGGCGGCCTGGCGACCGTCATGGAGCTCACGCTGGGCCTGGGCGGTACCGCGGTGGTTCGGGGCGACGCCGACGGCAGGGGCAAGAGCATCTGGATCACCCTCCCCCTCTGAAGCACACAGGCTGACCGCGCAAGGAAGTTGACGACATGACCATCGAGTGGCGCTACACCGTCAAGCAGGATCTCGGTGTCCTGTCCGTCTCCGGATTCCTGGGCCCGGACGCCGTCCATCGCTTTGCCGGTGCCGTCGGCTGGGTGGTGGGACGCGGGAGTGGTCCGGTCATCGTCGACCTGACCGAGCTGGGCGGCTGGTCGGCCGAGGGGCAGCTGGCGATCACCGAGGCCGCGCGGCGGCTCGCCGCGGCGAGCCGCGGCCTGGAGTTGGCCGCGATCCCCGCGGACGGCTCCCTCGTGCCCGACGGGGACTGCCCGCCCATCCCCGTACACAGCGATCTGGTCGGCGCGCTCGCGGCCCACAGCACACGGCACGGCGAGCCGACGGAGGGCCGCCACGAGTGGCGGACGACGGGCTGGCGGACCGGAGACGACGCGGGAGAGTGACCTCGCCGGGTTCAGTCGGGGGCGAAGGCACCGTCGCCGTCCCGTACGGGGACGACGGTGTCGACGTCCTCCTCCGACGCGATGGCCACGTCCTCGACGTAACCCGTTGCGGCCAGCTCCCGGCCGGAGGCGCAGGAGGCGACCGCGCGCCGGAGGTCGGCGGTGCCCTCGTAGGCCGCCTTCGCGGCGGCTGCCTCGGCGGACAGGGGTCCCGCGGCCTGGGCGTGCAGGTCGGAGATGAGGGCACCGGCGCCGAGCAGGTCTTCCAGCGCGGGGCGCAGGCTGCCGTCCGGCCACCGCTTTCCCGCGGCGATCACGGCCACCGGGCGGCCGGGCGTGCCAAAGCCCTGGGCGGTGAGCCAGTCGCCGACAGCGAGGATGTTGCGCAGGCAGGCGGCGACCACCCGCATCCGCGGCGGTGCAGCCGGCGCGATGACCGCACCGTTCGGGGACGGCAGCACCAGGCGTGCGACGAACGGTGCGGCCCGCAGATGGGCCGGGGAGAGGGACCAGGGACTGTCGGGCGTGACGGCGTGGCGGGCGACGGCCAGCCGTGCCCCGCACCGCCGTGCGTACACGGCGGCGGCCTCCTGCGCCGCGGCCCGCTCGGCCGGGGCGGCGAAGCCGTCCGGCAGCCAGAACGGCAGCACTCGGATGCCCTGCTGCACAGCGACGCTCACGGCCGTGGTGAAGGACAGCACGTCGACGACGACCAGACAGGCTGCCTCCCCGGCGAGGCGGCCCGCTCCGGCCGGCCCCCACTCGAAGCGGATACCGCTGCCGGACTGCACGGCCCAGTCACCCATGCCCCACCCCCCTTGCCTAACCCCTGTGTCACTGCGGTCAGTTCCGGCCGCCGGGCGGCACAGGCGCCGCGCTCCGGCCGCCGAAGGACAGTCGCATCATGTGGGAGTGCCCGCACCGGGGGCAGGCGCCCTCAGCGCCGACGGCAGTGGGGCGGCACTTCAGGCGGCAGGCGGGGCACTTGTACCAGGCCACCCCGGGGCCGAGCAGCGGAATGATTCTCACGCAAGCCTCCCTCACAACACGTATAGACTTGCTAATGTTAGCAATTGTTGAGGTCATCACCGCTGGTTTCGGGCGGTTGTGTTCTTGTGCACGGATTCGGCGTGGCCGTCGCCGCACGCGAGGATGGGGCCCATGTTGTTGACGAGTAGGTGGATGCGATGCGCCGAGGACCGGCCGGTGCGGCCGTGCTGCTGTACCGGGGAGGCGACGGCACGATGAGCACGCCGCTGTACCAACTGAAGGCCGAGTTCTTCAAGACGATCGGCCACCCGGCCCGCATCCGGGTACTGGAGCTGCTGAGCGAGCGCGAGCACGCGGTGGCGGAGATGCTGCCCGTGGTGGGCATCGAGCCGGCGCACCTGTCGCAGCAGCTCGCGGTGCTGCGCCGGGCGAACCTGGTGGTGACCCGCAAGGAGGGCTCGACCGTGTACTACTCGCTGACCAGTCCGCACATCGCGGAGCTGCTCAGGGTCGCCCGCACCATCCTGTCCGGGGTGCTGGCCGGTCAGGCCGAACTGCTGGCCGATCTGCAGGCCGCCCAGACGGAGGCGAAACCGCCGTCCTAGCGACGGCCCTCAAGCGGTGGCCGTCTCCCGAGAGTTGACAGCGCTCTAGGCACCGGGAGGCGGCCGCCTTCACCCCGCGGATCTCGGCCCGTCGAGCGCTGACAAGACGACGCGAACTTAGCAAAACATAGGAAAAGTGACGTAACTCTGGCTTCGGGAGAACCCGTTAGCCACCCGCGGAAGCAAGTCCTCACCAGCGATCGGGAGGGGCGGTCATGAGTCTGCTGCGCAAGATCCGCGACACCGGGCGGGTGGCCGAGCCCGCCCCGCCCAGGCCGGAGGGCGAACAGCCGCCCGCGGCCGAGGAGTTCGGCGGCTCGGTGCAGGTGCGGTGTGTGGACGCGGGGTCCTGCAACGGCTGCGAGATCGAGATCGCGGGCGCCTTCAGCCCGGTCTACGACGCCGAGCGGTACGGTGCCCGGCTGGTGGCCTCGCCCCGGCACGCGGACGTGGCCCTGGTGACCGGGCCGGTGACCCGGAACATGGCCGAGCCGCTGCGCCGCACGGTCGCCGCGATGCCCGAGCCGCGGCTGGTGGTGGCGGTCGGGGACTGCGCGATCAACTGCGGTGAGTTCGCCGGCGGGTACGGCGTCGAGGGCGCCGTTTCCGATGTCGTACCGGTGGATCTGGCCGTGCCCGGATGCCCGCCGGAGCCGGAGAAGATCGTGGCGGCCCTGCGGAGGGTGACCGGGCGGTGAGTATGATCCCGGCCGCCCTCGTGACGGCCACCGCACTGGGCGTGGCGGGCGCTGCGGCCGGCCTGGTCCTGCCGCAGCGGGTGCGCGGCGCGGTGGTAGGTGCTTTGACGATGGGTGTGGGGGTGGCCGGTGGCGCGTCGGGTGTGGCTGCACTGGGCGGAAGCCGCTGGTCGGCCGAGGTATCCGGACTGCTCCCGCTGGCCGGGGCGCACTTCCAAGTGGACGCTCTGTCCGGACTGTTCATGGCGGTGGCCGGGGCCGTGGTGGCGGCGGTGGCGGTCTACGGCGTGGGCTATGTGGCCGGGCACGGCGCGCACGGGCTCGGCTCGCGGGGCGCGCAGGCGCTCCTGCCGCTGTTCGCGCTGACCCTGGTACTGGTGCCGGCGGCGGCCTCGGTGTCGACGTTCCTGCTGCTGTGGGAGCTGATGGCGCTCACCTCGCTGCTGCTTGTCCTGGCCGAGCACAGGGCGCGACCGTCGGTGCGGGAGGCGGCCGTCTGGTATGCCGTGATGACCCACCTGGGCCTCGTACTGCTGCTCGCGGGTCTGTCCGTGTACGCCGCTCAGGCCGGGGGCGAGACCTTCGCCGCCCTGCGTACCGGCACGGCGGGGATGTCGCCGACCGTGCGCGGGCTCGTCTTCGTGCTGACGGCGGTGGCGTTCACCTCCAAGGCGGGTTTGGTGCCGCTGCACGCCTGGCTGCCCAGGGCGCATCCCGAAGCGCCCAGCGCGGTGTCGGCGCTGATGAGTGCGGCCATGGTCAACCTCGGTGTGTACGGCCTCGTACGGGTCGGGTTCGATCTGCTGGGCGGGGGGCCGGCCTGGTGGTGGCTGCTGGTGATGGCCATGGGCGGGCTGTCGGCGGTGTACGGGATCCTGCAGGCCGCGATGGCCTCCGACCTCAAGCGGCTGCTGGCCTACTCGACCTCCGAGAACATGGGCCTCGTCGTCCTCGGCGTGGGCGCGGCCGGGCTGTTCGCCCACGCCGGGAACCAGTCGCTGGCCGGGCTCGCGCTGGCGGCCGCCCTGCTGCACGTCGTCAACCACTCCGCCTTCAAAGCCCTGTTGTTCACAGCGGCGGGGTCGGTGGTGCGCGCCACCGGGGAACGGAACCTGGACCTCCTGGGCGGCCTGCGGGCCAGGATGCCGGTCACGGCCGGCCTGTTCGCCCTCGGCGCGCTGGGCGCGGTGGCGCTGCCTCCCGGCAACGGGTTCATCAGCGAGTGGCTGCTCCTGCAGTCGATGATCCACGGACTGGCCGTGCCCGGCGTGACCACGGCGATCGTGCTGCCGCTCGCGGTGGCGGTGATCGCCCTGTCCGCGGGGCTCGCCGCGGCAGTGTTCGTCAAGGCGCTGGGGGTCGGTTTCTTCGCCCGACCGCGCGGCCAAGGAGCCGCCGCGGCCAAGGAGGCGCCGCCGCTGATGCTGGCCGGGATGGGGCTGCTCGCGGCCCTGTGCGCGGCGCTCGCCCTGGTGCCGGGCCTGCTCGGCGAGGGGCTGGAGCGCGCGGTGGCGGCCGTCGGGTTCACGGGGACGCGGCCCGTGTCCGGCGGCGGGCTGCGGGTGCGCCTGGACGAGGTGTCCGCCACGCTCTCCCCGCTGTGGATCCTCGCCGCGCTGACAGTGGCGCTGGGCGCGGTCATGGCGACCGTGCGGTGGGCGGCGCGGCGCCGGCAGCGGCGTACGCAGGCCAGGTTGTGGGACTGCGGGGGCGGGGCGCCGACGCCGCGCATGGCGTATACGGCGACCTCGTTCGCCGAGCCGCTGCAACGGGTCTTCGACGACGTGCTCGCTCCGGAGCAGGACGTGGACGTCACACCGGTGCGCGAGTCCGCGTATCTCGTGGAGCGGGTGAAGTTCCGCAACCGGGTGCCCGACCGGATCGAACACCGCCTGTACCGGCCGGTCCTCGACTTCCTCGCCGCGGCCGGGCAGTGGGCGCGCAGGCTGGCGGGAGGCAGTGTGCACGCCTATCTCGGCTACGGCTTCTTCGGGCTGGTCACCCTGTTGGTGGTGTTGGTGGTGGGCTGGTGAACACGGTCGGATACACGGCGATCGCCCTCCAGGTGGGCGCGGTGGCGGTCGGCGCGCCCCTGCTGACCGGGCTGATGCGGCAGACCCGGGCCCGGCTGGAGGGCCGGGCCGGGGCCGGGGTATTGCAGCCCTGGCGGGACCTGCGCAAGCTGCTGCGCAAGGAGGCGATCACGCCGGTCGGGACCGGACCGGCGTTCCGGTGGGCGCCTCTGGTGCTGGTGGCCACCTCGCTGGTGCTGGCCGTACTCGTGCCGCTGATCTCCACGGACACGCCGGTGCGGGGGCGGGCGGACCTGATCGTGGTGGTGTCGCTTCTCGCGCTGGGCACGCTGGCGCTGGCGCTGGCGGGTCTGGACACCGGCACCGCGTTCGGCGGGATGGGCGCCTCGCGGGAGATGACCATCGCGGCGCTGGTGGAGCCGACCATCCTGATGGCGGTGTTCGCGCTGTCGATACCGGCCGGGTCGACCAACCTGCCCGTCATCGTGGCCGGAGCCGCCGACCAGCCCGCCCGCCTCACCTCCCCGGCGGGGCTGCTGGCCATCGCCGCCCTGGCGGTGGCGGTGCTGGCCGAGACGGGCCGGCTGCCGGTGGACAACCCCTCCACCCATCTGGAACTGACCATGGTCCACGAGGCCATGGTCCTCGAATACGCCGGAGGGGACCTGGCGCTGGTCGAGTTCGGCTCGCAGCTGCGGCTGACCGTGCTGCTGGGGCTGCTGGCCTCGCTGTTCGCCCCGTGGGGCATCGCCACCAGCGCCTCCCTGGCGGCCGTACTGCTCGCCCTGCTGCTCGTGATGCTCAAGGTGATGGCCCTCGGCGTGGCACTGGCGGCGGCCGAGGTGTTCTGGGCCAAGCTCCGGCTGTTTAGGGTGCCCGAACTCCTCGCCGGGTCCTTCCTGTTGGCGCTGCTCGCGGTGACGGCCTCGTACTTCCTGACCGGAGAAGGGGGACTGCGATGAGCGAGAGTCTGTTCACCCAGCTGCTCGATCTTGCCTGCGGGGCGTTCCTGTTGGCCGCCGTGGTGGTGCTGTGGCGGCGCGAACTCGCCGCGATCGTACGGACCTTCGCGCTCCAGGGCGTCGCGCTCGCGGCGATCGCCCTGTTGCTCGGGCTGCACGAGGGCCGGTGGGGTCTGATCGTGGTGGCCGTGGGGATCGGGGCGCTGCGCGCCGGCCTGCTGCCGTACCTGATCCGCCGTGCCCTGAAAGCGTTCGTCGCCGGGCAGGACGGCGGGCCTGGTGGACACGAGGAGGCGCGCGAGACCCAGCCGCTGGTCAATGTCGCCACCTCACTGCTGACCGCCGCCGCCCTGATCCTGCTCGCCTACGCGGTCGCCCGCCCGCTGGTTGAGTTGGATCCGACGCCCGCCACCCGGGCGCTGCCGGTCGGTCTGGCCGTGGTCCTGATCGGCTTCTTCGTGCTGGTGACCCGGCGCCGTGCGCTGGCCCAGGTGGTCGGCTTCCTGCTGCTGGACAACGGCATCACCGCGACCGCTTTCCTGGCCGCGTCCGGGGTGCCGTTGATCGTCGAACTCGGCGTCTCCTTCGACGTGCTGCTGGCCGTGCTGGTGCTGCAGCTGCTCACCGTGCGGGTACGGGAGGCGTTCGGCACCACCGACATTGACGACCTGCGGGAGCTGCACGACTGATGACCGCCGCCACGACCGCTCTGCTCCTCACCGCGCCCGCCGCCGTCCCGCTGGCCGTGGCCGCCGGGTACGCGCTCACCGCGTTCGTCAGGCATGAGGTGCCTCGCGGGTTGCCGGCGGTCCGGCGGGCGGTGGCTCGCCGTCCACAGCATGCGGAGAAAGCTGCCGTGGCCACTGCCGCAGGCGCTACGAGCGTTTCGCACAGGGGGGAAGCTGGGGCCATCTCCCCACCCGGGGAGTCGATCGGTCCCGCCCCGGTGCGGGCACGCCGCCCGTCCGACTGGGCCGGGCTGGCTTCTCCGGCGGTGATCCTCACCTGCGCGGCACTCCTGGCCGCGGATCGTGTCGACGGCGGGTTCGTGTCCGCGTACTCCGGGCTGCTGCGTGCCGACGCGCTGACGGCCTGGATGCTGCTGGTCGTCGGCGCCGTCGCCTTCATCGCCTGCGCTGCGGCGCCCGCCCATCTGGCGGGGGAGCGGGCCGCCGGGAGCGCGACGGCGTGGACCGTGTGGCGCTACCACATGCTGGTGCAGACGTTCCTCGGCGCGATGTGCCTGGCCGTGGTGACCGCCAACCTCGGTGTGCTGTGGGTGGCGATCGAGGCGACCACCGTGGTCACCGCGTTCCTCGTCGGCCACCGCCGCACCCGTACGTCCGTCGAGGCCGCGTGGAAGTACGTGGTGATCTGCTCGGCCGGTATCGCCCTCGCCTTCCTGGGGACCGTGCTCCTCTATTACGCGGCCCGGCAGGCGGGCATCGCGGAGGCGTGGGCGCTGGACTGGCCGACCCTGGTGGCCCACGCGGACCGTCTCGACCCGGCGGTCACCCGGCTGGGCATCAGCCTGGTGATCCTCGGCTACGGTGCCAAGGCGGGCCTGGTGCCGCTGCACGCCTGGCTGCCCGACGCGCACAGCCAGGCCCCGGCCCCGGTCTCGGCGTTGATGTCCGGGGTGCTGCTGTCCGTCGCCTTCGCCGCGATCCTGCGCTACCGGGTCATCGCCGACGCCGCCCTCGGCGTCGACTTCACCCGGGTCCTGCTGGCCGGCATCGCGCTGCTCACCCTCGCCCTCGCGGCCGGGCTGCTGCTGGCCCAGCGGGACTACAAGCGGATGCTGGCCTATTCGAGCATGGAACACATGAGCCTGGTCGCCCTGGCCGCGGCCGTGGGAAGCCCGCTCGCCCTGGCCGCCGGCCTGCTGCACATCGCCGGACACGGGCTCGCCAAGGCCACCGCGTTCTGCGCCTCCGGGCAGATCCTGCAGTTGCGCGGCACCTCGAAGATCGGGCGGGTGCGCGGGCTGCTCGGCCAATCGCCCTGGCTGGGCGCGCTGTTCGGGCTGGCCGTCGTCGCGCTGCTGGGCTTCCCACCGTTCAGCCTCTTCGCCTCCGAACTGGGCATCGCCCGCGCCGGATTCGCCGCCGGAGCAGGGCTGGGCTGGGTCATGGCCGCCGCCCTGCTGCTGGTTCTGATCGCCTTCGCGGCGCTGACCACCCGCACCGCGCGGATGCTGCTCGGCCGTGGGGAGCCGACCGGCGAAAACCCCTCCGCCCTGTGGCCGCTCACCCTGGGCCTGGCGGCCTGCGCCGCCCTCGGCATCGCCGCCGGCCCGCTGGGCGACCTGCTCACCCAGGCCGCCACCGTCCTGGAAAGGCCCTGACCGATGCGCACCGTGCACGACGTCCCCGCCGCCGAGCTGCCCAAGCGGGCCGAGGCGCTGCTGCGCGAGGGACACCGTCTGGCCCTGGTCGCAGCCCACCACGACACAGACGCCGTCCGGGTCGTGTACCTCTTCGTCTCCGGGCCGCCCGACACCCGCATCGAACTCCACGTCCGCCTCGACCCAGCCCGGCCCGAGGTGCCCAGCCTGGCCCATCTGTCCTTCCCCGCAGGCCGGTTCGAGCGGGAGATGCACGACCTGCACGGCATCGTGCCCCTCGACCACCCGCAGCCCCGCCGCCTGGTACGCCACTTCCACTGGCCACGCGGCTGGTACCCGATGCACCCGGATGCCGGGGACCCGCCCGCTTTCGGCGAGCAGGAAGGCCCGTACCCCTTCCTGGAGGTCACCGGCGACGGCGTCTACGAGATCCCCGTCGGCCCGGTGCACGCCGGGCTCATCGAACCCGGCCACTTCCGCTTCTCCGTCGTCGGCGAGACCATCCTCAAACTCAAGGCCCGCCTCTGGTTCGTCCACAAGGGCATCGAGAAACTCTTCCAGGGCCGCTCGGTGGCGGCCGGACTGCCTTTGGCCGAGCGCATCAGCGGCGACACCGCCGTCGGCCACGCGCTGGCTTACTGCCTGGCCGTCGAGGAGGCTACCGGCACGGTCGTTCCCGAACAGGCCCAGTGCGCTCGCGCGTTGCTGCTCGAACTCGAACGCCTCCACAACCACGTCGCGGACCTCGGCATGCTCTGCAACGATGTCGGGTACGGCATCCTCAATGCCCACGCCCAGCGCGTCCGCGAGCAACTCCTGCGCCTCAACCACACGGTGACCGGACACCGGCTGCTGCGCGGCGGCGTGGTCCCCGGCGGCAGCGCCCTGCGCACCCTGCCCGGCCGTCACCAGATGGACGCCATCGGCGACGACATCCGCGAGATCGTCCGGCTGGCGCTCGGCCATTCCACCGTCCGTGACCGCTTCACCGGCACCGCCGTCCTGCACACGGCCGCCGCCCGCGACATCGGCTGCCTCGGCTACGTCGCCCGCGCCAGCGGCCTGAACCTGGACGCCCGCATCGCCCACCCCTTCGCCCCGCACGGGCAGCCGGCCGATGTTCCTGTCCACACCGCCGGCGACGTCCTGGCCCGCTTCCTGGTCCGCTCCGAGGAGATCGACGCCGCCCTCGCCCTGATCAAGGAACTGTCCGACTGTGTCGCCACCGGCGCGGTCCTCGGGCCCACGGCCGTCCCTGGCCAAGGCCCCCGCACGGGTGTCGGTCTCGTCGAAGGCTGGCGCGGCACCATCGCCACCCGCGTCGAACTCGCCGCCGACGGCACCCTTACGCGGGTCAAGCCCGTCGACCCGTCCTTCTTCAACTGGCCCGCCCTGCCGGTCGCCCTGAACGACACGATCGTCCCGGACTTCCCGCTGACCAACAAGAGCTTCAATCTCTCCTACGCCGGCAACGACCTGTGACCTGGCCGGTCAGGAAGCCGCGTCGCCGCGCACCGGCCGGTAGCCGGTCACGAGGTCGGCCCGGATCCGCACCACATGCTCCATGTCCCCCTCCGCCCAAGACGTGAGCGCGGCCTGGTAGCGGACCAGTTCGGCGGGATCCAAGACGCGGGAGGCGGTGCCGGTGACCACCACGCTCCAGCCGGTCCGGGCGACGGCATCGAGATCGTCTGCCTCGTACGCCACTACCTCCGAGTGCGCGGCACGGCCGAGCAGCGCCATCCCGGTGTGAGTACGGATGGCGACGTCACCGCTGGCTTCAACGAGGTGATTGACCGGGCGGATCGCGGGCAGCGCCTGGTGGGAGAAGACCACGCAACCGAACGGCGCCCAGCCCCAGGGACCGGCGACAGCACCCCCCGGATCATCAGGGACAGGGGCAACGAGTCATACCGGCCCCGAAGGCCACGAGCCCGAACCGGGCCCTACAACGAAGGTAATTGTGATAGTCGAGCTGCCGCCCGGGTTGGGCTGCTGGCAGGCTCGGCGCCCTCGCGCCACAGCACCATGCCACCGTTCCCCGTCGAACCACATGGCCACATCCACGCAGAGGAACGCAAGGGCCATCCGGCCCTCACAGCCGGCCGACCGGCTCTCGTGGCGGTCGGCTCCTCGGCTATTTGTGCTGGCCGAGGTAGAAAAGCAGCATTACCCACCCGGCGACGATGTGCGTGCCGAAGATGTATATGCCCGCCCGGATCATGACGCCGCGCTCGATCCAGCTGTCCCGGTCCCTGGCCTTGGTCTTCTTCTTGCCCTTCGGCCGCTGGGCCGTCTCGTCACTCACGTGCCGTCTCCCTTCACCCTGCGATCTCCACGGTGTTCCCTAAGAAAGAACCGGTTGCTACGACGGCATACGAAACCGGACCAGGACGACCTTGCCGTCACGGTTGACGGTCAGCTTCGCGCCGATGCCGCCCTCGTACTCGGCGGCCAGCTCGGCCACCAACCGCAGCCCTGCACCCATCTCACCGGGCTCAAGGGCGGGAAGCCGGGGTTCGGCGTCCGCGACGCCGATGATGAGCTGTCCCGCCCCGGCCGTGAGCTCCACGTCGGCGACCGGGCAGCGCGGTGCGTGCCGCAGCACGTTCGCGACCAGTTCGCTGACCACGAGCAGCACCGCGTCGGCGAACGCGGAACCCGCCATGACGCCGACCTCGGCGAGGCCCTTGGCCACTGCCTCACGGGCCCGTGTCACCGCCTCCACCGTCATCTCCACAGACACGCAGTACCGTGCCACCGACGGCGCAGCGGGGCTCCCAGCCGCCGCGGGTCGACCCCCTCGGCACGGCCGGAATCGGTCGCGGCCCCTCACCGCGCCGGCTCCGCCGCGCGCAACTCGTCCAGCAGGTCCTGCCTTCCCCGCAGGAGGACGGACAGCGCAGCCGGCATCCTGTTCACTCCCCGCCCGCTTCCCTGCCCAGCCACCGATCGCTGCGCAGTCGCTCAGCGTCGGCCGGCTCGCCCTGCGAGCGTGAGCGGATCCGGGACCTCGCCCCCATGGCCCTCTACTCCCTCGGTGCCTAGAAATTTCGGCAACTGCCTAATTGAAGAACTCTTCAAGTGTACGCCTGGTAAGCCTCTGGCGGGCCTGCTCGCCCGAGGCGACGCCGCCGTCCGCCGCGGGGCGGACCGGCGTGTCTGCCGCTAGGGGATGATGATCACGGGGTGCCGCGGTTGCCGGGCGAGGCGGCTGCCGACGCGGCCGAAGAGCTTGGCGGTGATGCTGCGGCTGGCGCCGACGACGATGGCGTCGGCCGCGTACCGCCTGCTGATCTCTTCGAGTTCGTGGCGGACGTCGCCGCGGGTGTGGATGGCGACCCAGGGCACCTGCGTGAGCTGCCCGGTACGGGCCAGGGCCTCGGCCAGGCTCTCGCTGCTGTCCTCGGGGAGGTCGAGGAGGGCCATCGGCTCGCCGCCCTCCCACCAGCTGGGGCTGGGCAGCCGGTGGGTGACGTGGACAATCACCAGACCCCGGCCGGCTCGAAGCGCCATACCGCTGGCGTACGCCAGAGTGCGCTCGTCGGAGGGAGACCCGCTGTATCCCACGACGATGGCGTGCCGGAAGGGATCGTGCCGGAGCGGAAGCGCCGCCCCGGGGACGGGTGCCGCGCCGGGCAGACGCGGACGGTGCTCGCCGCTGTGGCGTTTGCGCGGTAGCCACTGGCTCATGGTGGGCCATTCCTGGTGTAGGAGAGGGAAACTATCGGTGGCCGCCAGAACGTCTCGGACGTTCCATGCGGACCGCATGGAAGGGACGAGGCTCAGCCGCCGGTCGGAGCGGGGATGGTGGCGAATCGGCGGCCAGGACGCGCTCAGGGCTGCCCGGCCGTGCCGCCTGCCGATGCCGCGAGAACCGTCTGCAACCGTGTGGCGGTGACGATGCCCAGGGCGAAGCCGTCGTCGTCGACGACGGGCAGGGCCGCCAGCGAGCGCTCCCGCATGTCGGCGGCCACGTCCGCGGCCGGCGTGCCGGGGCGCGCGAACGGGCTGTGGTCGTGCGCGATGTCACGGACGCGGGTGTTCTCGGCGTACCAGGGCTTCGCTTCGTGGTCGGCGAGCTGTTCGCGGGTGACGATGCCGGCGCATCGCCCGGTGTCGTCACGGATGAGGACGAATTCGGTGTGTGACCCGCGCAGCACGTCGAGGGCCCTGTCGATGCTGGTGTGGTCACTGACCTGGACTTCCGGCGCGAGCATCGCGTCGGCGGCGGTGGGGGGCGCAGGGGAGGGCATCGTCGGCTCCAAGGGCAGGAGGGCCGCAGCGTCAGGCCGGGCGAGGGCGAGGTGGGAGGGCGGCGGCCGGCGGCGACTGGAGATCCGCGAGGAGCTCGGCCTGGCCCGCCAGGACACCGCCGAGGATGCCGCGGGCCGCGGTCAGCAGGTCGGCCACCTCGGGGGTGGTGAGGCGGTAATAGACGGTGGAGCCTTCCCTGTGCGTGGCGACCAGATTGGCGCGGCGCAGGATGGCCAGCTGCTGGGAGAGGTGGGCGGCTTCGACGCCGACCTCGGGCAGCATCTCGGCCACGGCGTACTCGCGCAGGCTGAGCAGTTCCAGCACGCAGATGCGCACCGGGTGGCCGAGGGTTTTGAAGAAGTCGGCCTTGAGCTGGTACAGCGGTGGTGTGCTCACGCCGTGGCCAGGTCGGCCAGGGCGGAGCGGAGGTCGGGGTAGAGCCGGATGAGCCCGGTCGTGTCGCCGCTCAGCAGCGGGGCGGGGCGGTCGAGCAGTCCGCACACGGCCAGCGGGCTCTGGGCGGCGCGCAGCACGGCGGCCTCACCCTCCTCACTCCAGCCGAGCAGGCCGGACATGTCGAGCACGAGCGGGCCGTTCGAGCGGGAGCGGACCCACTCCACAGCCCCCTCGAAGCGGTGCGTGTCCTGACTGCCCAGGAAGCCGAACAGGTGCAGCACGCCCACACCGTCATGCTCCGTGGAGTCCCAGCGCATGCTCACCACCACCTCAGTCGCTGCCAAAAACGCACGGGAGCGGTCCGCGTCGGCTTGCGGCGGGTGGCGGACTGGACGAGACGGGAACTCCCGCATCGTGAACACCGCCCTTGGCCGTCCAACGCGGAGGGCCGGCACAGCAGCCCGCACGCCGAGCAGAGCAGGACGGGAGCACTCTTGCCGCGGATCGGCGTGACGCGCATCGTGCCTCCTAGGTAATCCATCAATTGCCAATCTTAGCAACTGATAACCTATGCAGCCAGTGGCTGGCCCTTCCGGGTCGGCGCGGGGCAGCCGCTCATGCCCCTGAAGTACCGGTGGAGAAGCGTGACTTCATGCGCCTTCGCCGTCGCGTGGGGCGGGTGTGCCGGCAGGCGCGGGAGGCGATGAATGAGTGAAGGACGCGAGTCCGCGTTGCGCCGGCTGGCGGCGGGGCTGCCACAGGCGCGTGTCGAGGCGGAAGGGCGCGGGACGCGTGGTCGGCCGCCGTGCACACTGTGGATCTTGAGGAGGCCGAGCGCATGGGGCGTGAGCTGGGCGTGGACCTGACGGGCGAGGTGGACCAGGCCGGTGCGGTGCGAGGCCGGTGAGCCGATCGCGGCCCGGGTCGCTGTCCGTGTCCCGCGCGGGCGCGCAGACGGAGGGCTTGACGGCCGGGCCTCCCGGAAGACCGCCGATAAGGCGGCCCCTGCTCCGGCTCGTTGCGCTGGCGTCCCGTAAGGCACTGTCACTCATCGACCTCGTGACGGTGGGCGAATTGATCCACGGCGGGTCACAACCCTCCGGTGCGCGCGTCCTGCGCCACTTCCGTGATGCGGGGCACCTCCTCGTACGCGTACCGATGACTGTCCCGCCGGGCCCCCTCCGCTGCCCCGGCCTGCTCACCTACCAGACCGATCACCTCGACCCGCACGACCACACGGGATGGACGGTGACGGTGACCCGCTCCGCCCAGACGGTCACCGACGCATACCGACAGGCCCGCTACTGCCTGCCCGGCCGGACGACCGGCATGAGCAGCTCGTGCGGATCCGCCCACGGATCGTCACCGGATACCGCCTCGTCCGCGACGCGTCCTGACGGAAGCGGTCCCCTGAAATTCACCTCGCAGGGCGCCCGGCCCACCCGTCCGACCTGCTCTTACGGCCAGGGCCCGGGACTGTTCCCCGGGAAGACCAGCACCAGTCCGGACACGGAGGCCGGCTCACCGGTCCCCCGGCAGCCATCCCCGTATTCCCTCTCCCGGCGGGCCCCGCCTTGCCTTCGGCCTCCAGGCCCACGTCCGTGCGGCCTGTGCTCCTACAGCGGACGCTGTCATCGCCTCCGTTCCGGGAGCTGTCATGACCGAATCGGACCACGACCCCGACACCAGCCTGTGTCGCGTCAGCGCCGACTCCGACGGACTCCCCGCCCTGCTGCGGCTGCGCACGCTGCTGCGTGAGCGCCTCGGTGCGGAACTGATCCACCTGGGCGATCCCGCCCTCGATGCCGCCGCCACCGGCAAGACCACCCAACGGCTGTGCGTGCCCGCCGGCACCGCCCGGGAGCGCGCCCTGCTCGACACCGACGCCGACCACCGCGTCATCCAGCACCTGATCCTCAACCCCGACAGCGTCGACTCCTGTACGGGCAGGCGCCGCCGCATCGCACTGATCTCCAACGCCTCCGCCGTCGCTGACCTCGGCCCCCTGCCCGCGGCCACCGTCCTGCCGGCCCTGGAATCCGCCGCCGCCCACCTGCACCGCGCCACCGGCCTGGACATCCACCCCCTGCCGATCACCGCCCACATGCCCCAGGATTTGGCCGCCACGGCCGCCGCACTGGCTCCCGGCTTCGCCGCACTGTGCCTGTCGCACACCCATCCCGCCTATGGCTTTATTCACGAGTCGTGAAGGCGGTTGTACACGGGTTTGGGAGGCGCCCGGATACACGGTCGGGTGATGTGTCAACGGGTTTTGAAGGCAGTGGGGGGCTTGCGAGGCAAGCATCGGGGTATTCCCGGTGAAAAGGTCCTGGTCATGCCGCAGATGGTCCAGCGGTACACGTTTCGTGGAGCGCAGATCAGCACGCCTTACAACATCGACGAGGTCGATCCCGACGGAGCACGCTTCCGCCGGACCACGGCGCCGAACTCCTCTTCCAGGTGCTGACCGAACGCGAGGAGAAGAACAGCCTCGCCATCGCCTCCAACGAGTCCAGATGGATGAAGACCTTCACCGACCCCCGTCTCTGCGCGGCCATCGTCGACTGCCTCACCTTCAACGGCACCATCATCGAGACCGGCACCGACTCCGCCTCGCTGCCACCCGGGCCCCGGCCGAGGAACCCGCCAAGGCCGGCTGACACCCGCGGGCCCCGGCTCTTCGGCCCGCCCCCCTTGCGGGCGGCGGGCCGGAGACCGGACACGCTGTCCTGGTCCGCGGCCTGACACCCCTGCTGCGGCCCGCTCCAAGGCGGCGGGAAGAATGCGCTGTCATGGAGACGGTGCTGCTGGGGATCGTGATGGTGGCCGCGACGTTCGCCACCGCGGCGCTGTCGGCGGTGGCGGGGTTCGGTGGTGGGGTGCTGCTGCTGCCGGTGTTCGTCGCCGTCCTCGGCACCCGAGACGCGGTCGCGGTCCTGACCGTCGCCCAGCTGGCCAGCAACGGCAGCCGGGTGTGGTTCAACCGGCGCGAGGTCGACCGGCGCCTGGTCGGCATCTTCGCAATCGGCGCCGTCCCCGCCGCCGCAGCCGGGGCACTGCTGTTCGCCACCGCGCCGCTGCCCGCCCTCACCCGCGTCATCGGCGTGTTCCTGCTGGTCATGGTCGCCTGGCGGCGCTGGAAACCGCACGCGGCCCGGCTCGACGACCGCGATTTCGCCGCCGTCGGCGCCGCTTCCGGGTTCGGCTCCGCGCTGGTCGGCTCGGTCGGCCCGATGGTCGCCCCGTTCTTCCTCGCCCGCGGCCTGCTGCGCGGCGCCTACATCGGCACCGAGGCCGCCTCCGCAGTGGTGATGCACCTGACCAAACTCGTTGTCTTCGGCGCCGCCGCCTTGCTGACCGCCACCAGCGCCGCCATCGGCCTGGCCCTCGCCCCGGCCAGCACAGCCGGGGCCTGGGCGGGCAAGAAGATCGTCGACCGGCTACCGGCCCACGTCTTCGTCCTCCTCATTGAGGCGGGCCTGATCGCCTCCGGCCTCCTGCTGGCCATCACCGGCGGATGACAGACCTCCAGTGACGTCATTTCTCGCGAACATTCATGACGCTGCCAACCGCCAACTGACTCCCGAGCTGGTGGACCAACGCTGCTGTTTGAAGTGAACGAAGCCACGCCTACGTCGGCGCTGTCCGCGCCGCCCTTGAGCACACCGGCACTCCGGTCGTGGACACCACCGGCCACGCCCACGCGGTAGCCGTCGCCGCTGCCACCCTCAACGCCCTGCGCTACAGGGCCGTCCCCACCGGGACCGCCCGCGTGATCCGCGCCGGTGCCGACCGCGGCGGAGACCTGCCCGGCCTCCTCCTCGCCGTCGGCGTCAGAAGCCTCACCCTGCACGAAGTCGGCGCACCCCCGGTGGATCCGGCAGGCCCCGCCGACCTTCTCGTCGACCTGACCGGCGTGCCCGCCCCCGAGGATGGCACGCCCGTGCTGCGCGCCTGCCCCCAAGAGCTGCCCCGCTCCCGGAGACCGCCCGCCGCCCGCACCCACTCCACGCTCTTGCGGCCCTGCTCGCCACCGCCGCACACACCCGGAGGCTCACCCACCACAACCTCCTGACCGCCGCCCGTGCCTTGGCCGGGCTGGCCGGCCCCGGCCAGCTGCTGCCATCAATCGGCCAACCCGGACTCGCCCAGGCCCTGGCCGCCGCTCCGGCCCGCGACTCGGCGCACTCCACCGATGCCTGAACTCGTAACCGCCGCAGGACAGCGCAGCCCGGGGCAGCCCGAGCACTTCGTCGCACACGGGATCGACGTGCCACAGGTCTTCGCCGCAACGCACCCCTTCCGCGTGGAAGGGGCCTGGGTCGCCGATGCCCGCATTCACCTCTCAGCTGACCGGGGTACCGCCCGTCATCCCGTCCAAGCGACCGGACCCGATCACACCGTGCACATGATGGAGTACGGCCTCCTGATCGTGCGCGCCCCGGCGCTGGCTGCGGCGCCGTCCGTGCGTGGCGTTCGCCTCACCCGCACGATTGATACGGGCACACTGAGAGCGGGGCGTGACGACGACCCGAGTGAGCGGCACCGTCACGGCTCGGAGCCACGCAGGAAGACCGAGGAAGACCGAAGGAAGATCGAGGTGTGACAGCCCCGCGAGGCAGGGGCCGGACTGGTCGGGACTGGGGTGGTTGCGGATCCGGGCTGCTCCAGGCCGCGTATCAGGCAGTCGACCGGAGGTCAGGAGAAGATCATGGACGGCGCCATGCCCATCAGACTCCTGGCGGACGTCACAGACGCGCTGAAGGCCGGCCGCGGCTGGGAGGCGAGTCTGCGGCGGCTGGCGGAACTGCTGGTCGAGCAGCTCGCGGACTGGTGCGTCATCGATCTTCTGGACGAGCGGGGCCGGGCCCGCCGGGTGGTGGTCGTGGGGCACGGTCAAGGCCCCGACAGCCCCCGCCCAGGAGAGCCCTCGCAGCTGCTCCCGGCGTGGGCGGAGGCTTCCACGGCGCCGCTGGCCGAAGCTCTGCGCAGGCGCGCCGCAGTGTTGATCTCCGACGTGCCGCCGCCGGAGCAGGCCACGGATTCCTTGGAGCGCGCCCAGCTGCAGCTGTTGACCCGGCTCGGTGCGGACAGTGCGATCGCGGCTCCCCTGCATGTCGACGGCCGCCCCTTCGGGGTGATCATCGTGGCCCGCACCGCTGCGAGCCAGCCGTTCACCGAAGCCCAGGTCACCCTGATCGAGAATTTCGCCCGCCAGGGGGCGCTCGTGGTGGACAACGCGCGCCTGTACGACCAGCACCGCGAAATCGCCACCTATCTGCAGCATTCCCTGCTGCCAAAGACCCTGCCCACCCTCCCACCGCTTCATCTCATCGCCCGGTACAGACCGGCACGTACCCATGCTGAGGTCGGTGGCGACTGGTACGACGCCATCGTGCTGCCCGACGGGGCACTCGCGTTCACCATCGGGGACGTGGTCGGCCATGATGTCCCAGCCACTGTCCGTATGAGCCAGGTGCGGCACACGCTGCGCGCCCTGGCCGTCGACCGTCCCGGTCCGCCGGAGGATGTGATGCGCCGTCTGGACCAGGTGCTGGAGCAGCTGCCCGAACCCAACGTCACGGCCACACTCATCTTCGGTGTGGCGCGATCGCTGGATACCGGTTCCTTCTTGTTCACGTGGAGCAATGCCGGGCACCCTCCTCCGTTGCTCATCCCGGCGGACGGTCCGGCGCGCTTTGTGATGGGCGGCCACGGTCTGCCGCTCGGGGTGGACACCAGCGTGCCGCGGGAAGCGGCTGCCTCGGCTTCGGTCGCCGCGGGCAGCATCTTCCTGCTCTACACCGACGGCCTCATCGAGCGGCCCGGGAAAGACATGTCCACCGGCCTGGAACAGCTCCGCCGTGAAGCGATGAACCTCCGAGGGCTGCCACCGGACCACTTCGTGGACGAGCTGGTGGAGCGGCTTGCCCCCACGGGCGGCGATGACGTCGCCCTGTTGGCTCTGTGCAGCTCCGGCACGTCCACAGCAACGCGCTGATCCCGGCCTCGGCACGGGCGGCCTGATGCCGCTGTCGCCGGCTCCTGGCCGGTACCGGGAGGCCGGGCTTGGACAGCTCCGCTTGTGCGGACGTCGCTTGGTGCGTGGCCGGCCGGGACGGGCGGCCGGGGCACGCAGCCGGGAGCACCGGAGCCGGGCAACCTGGTGCCCGTGCTCCTTCGGCGGTGGGCACGGGTTGCCCACCCTGTCGGTTCAGCCGGCGATCTTCTTCTGAAGGTTGGTGTCGAGGGCGTCCAGGAACTGCTCCGTGGTCAGCCACGGCGCGTCCTTGGAGATCAGCAGCGCGAGATCTTTCGTCATCTGCCCGCTTTCCACCGTCTCGACGCAGACCTGCTCCAGGGTCTCCGCGAACCTGGCGACGTCGGGGGTGCCGTCCAGCCTGCCGCGGTGAGCCAGGCCCCGGGTCCAGGCGAAGATCGAGGCGATCGGATTGGTCGACGTCGCCTCACCCGCCTGGTGCCGACGGTAGTGACGGGTCACCGTGCCGTGCGCCGCCTCGGCCTCGACGGTCCTGCCGTCGGGGGACATGAGGACGGAGGTCATCAGGCCGAGCGAGCCGAAGCCCTGCGCGACGATGTCGGACTGGACATCGCCGTCGTAGTTCTTGCACGCCCAGAGGTAGCCGCCCTCCCACTTCAACGCCGCGGCGACCATGTCGTCGATCAGACGGTGCTCGTAGGTGAGGCCCCTGCTGTCGAAATCCGCCTTGAACTCGGCGTCGAACACCTCCTGGAAGATGTCCTTGAAGCGCCCGTCGTACTTCTTCAGGATCGTGTTCTTGGTGGACAGGTAGACCGGGTACTCACGGTCCAGACCGTAACGGAACGACGCGCGGGCGAAGTCGCGAATCGACTCGTCGTGGTTGTACATCGACAGCGCGACACCGGCGCCCGGGAACTCATGGACCTCCAGCTCCACCGGGGCGGAGCCGTCCTTGGGCGTATAGGTCATGGTGAGGGTGCCCGGGCCCGGCACCTTCAGGTCGGTGGCCCGGTACTGGTCGCCGAAGGCGTGACGGCCGATGACGATGGGCTTGGTCCAGCCCGGTACGAGCCGCGGCACATTGCTCATGATGATCGGCTCACGGAAGATCACACCGCCGAGGATGTTGCGCAGCGTGCCGTTGGGCGAGCGGTACATCGCCTTGAGCCCGAACTCCTCGACCCGCGCCTCGTCCGGTGTGATGGTCGCGCACTTCACCCCGACGCCGAACTCCTTGATGGCGTGGGCGGCGTCGACCGTCACCTGGTCGTTGGTGGCGTCCCGGTGCTCGATGCCCAGGTCGAAGTACCTCAGCTCGACATCGAGGTACGGAAGGATCAGCTTGTCCCTGATGAACGACCAGATGATGCGGGTCATCTCGTCGCCGTCGAGCTCGACGACGGGGTTGGCTACCTTGATCTTGGCCATGGAGTGGAACCCTCTCGCGCGCTCTTGGCGTTGGTTCAGCGACCCTGACCAACATATCTCGATATCAAGATACTCGACATCGAGACTCGCGTGCTCGTTCGATCCCGCTGTTGTGGGCCGCGTGGGCGACGACCTCCGGCAGCTCGGCGTGGCCGAGAAGCGTGGCCCCGGTGTGGATGCGGATGACGGTGTCGCCGCCCTCTTCGGCGAGGTGGTTGACCGGGCGGATCGCGGGCAGCGCCTGGTGGCAGAAGACCATCCGTCCCGGTGGCGCCTGAGTCAGCGGTTTCAGCGCCTCGTCCCGGTCCGGCCCAGCTCGATCAGGAGCCAATGCGGTGACGCGGCGGCCGTTATGACGGCCTCTCGCCGGCCGTCGGGAGGCGCTTGGCGCCGTCGGGCCACAGCACCTCGACGTCGATGCCCAGGCTGCGGGCGTAGGCCACCAGGTGGGCGGTGGTGTCACGGTCGTCAGAGGCGGTGCCGTCCCAGATCGCCAGCACTCGGGCGCAGGCCCGCAACAGCCGCTCGTCCGCGCGTACGCAGGCATTCCGGTCCGCCGGGTCGTAGTCCACCAGCCGCACGTGTTGCGACAGCAGCAGCAACTCCCCGGCCGCCCGCTGGTCCAGCTCCCGCAGCAGCGCGGGCGCCCGGTACAGCGGGGGCACCACGGTCACCAACGCCAGCCCGGCCTTCTGCGCGGCCCGCCCGAACGCGACCGGCAGCCCCTGCCCGACCCGGACCAGGCCGGTTCTACCGGCCTCGGCGTACCGGGCCAGTCGCTCGCGCAATTCCTCTTCGAGCAGGGTCAGCGTCCACGGGGCGAGGTCCGGGTGCCCCACGACAGCGATCAACGTCGGCCGTCCTTGTCTCTCCGCCCGCGGCAGTCGCGGCAGTTGGCTTGATGGAAGAGGCTTGCACGTCGTGGTCGGAGCAGAGGCCGGCCGCGCATGCTTTCGGTTACTTGGGGGCGTGCTCGCCGAGGTAGAAGAGCAGCCACACGAACCCGGCGACCAGGTGGGTGCCGAAGATGTAGATGCCCGCCCGGATCGCGACACCGCGCTCGATCAGCGCATCACGGTCCCTGGGCTTCTCTTTGCGCCGCGTGCTCTTCGGCGGCTCGGGCGCCTCAGCCTCATCACTCATGTGTTGTCTCCCTTCTTCCTGTGATCTGTGCGTTTCCTAGGACGGGACGCGGAACCGGACCAGGACCACCTTGCCGTCATGGCCGAGGACAGGTTCGGCGCTGACGTCGCCCTCGTACTCGCCGGCCAGCTCGGCGACCATCTGCAGTCCCGCGCCCATCGCGCCCGGTTCGAGGGCGGGCAGGCGCGGCTCGGCGTCGGCGACGCTGACGACCAGCTGGCCCGCCCCGGCCGTTATCCCCACATCCGCCACCGTGCAGCGCGGGGCGTGCCGCAGCACGTTCACGACCAGCTCGCTGACCACCAGCAGCACCGCGTCGGCGAACGCGGAGCCGGGCACGACGCCCACCTCACCAAAACGTCCGGCCACCGCCTCACGGGCCCGCGGTACCGCCTCTGGTCCGAGCGGCACCGAGACGATGTGCCGTCGCACCGGCGACGGCACATGCTCCATCGCCGCCGCGGGCCGGCGGCCTCCGCGCCACGACCGGAACCGGCCACCGCCCGTCACCGGGCCGGCTCCGTGGCGCGCAGTTCCTCCAGCAGCTCCTGCCGCCCGGACAGCAGGACCGACAGGATCCGGCGGGCGGCGGCCAGCAGCTCGGCCACATCCCCGCCGGCCAGCTCGTACACCACCGTGGAGCCGGTGCGGGTGGCGGTGACGATGCCGGAGCGGCGCAGCACCGCCAGCTGCTGCGACAGGTTCGACGGCTCGATCTCGATGGCGGCCAGCAGGTCGCGCACCGGCCTCGGCCCGTCCTGCAGCAGCTCCAGCACCCGGATACGCACCGGATGCCCGAGCATCCGGAAGAACTCCGCCTTCGCCTCGTACAGCGGTACCGGCATTGCGCTCACTCCTCGTCCGTTCCCGCCGCCTCGACAGCGAGGCCGTGCCCGCGGGCCAGCCGCATCATGTCGTCCAGCTCGTCCTGTGCCACCGCGACGGCGTACGCGTCCTCGGCCGCCACGGCGGCCGTCAGCGCGGCCCGGGCCGCCCGCACCCGCGCCAGCAGCGCCTCGGCGAACTCGCCCACGCCGACCTCCACACCCTGGATCATCTATGGACCACCGCAACTAACCAATTGAAGAACTCTTCAAGCTTATCGGTGCCCGTCGCCATCCGGTGCGGGCAGGTGGGACGGCCCGTTTCGGGCCGGATCGCCGCCCGCCCGGATGGCAGGAACCGCGCAGGAGGCGATGCGCCGCGCCCCGGTCGGCCACAGCACCTCGACCGGGATCCTGCGGTGGTGGGCGTGCGTCACCATATGGGCCACGTCCAGCCGGTCGTTGGAGCCGGAGCCGTCCCATACCGCGACCAGACCGCGGCATGATTCGATGATCCGTTCGTCGACGGCGGCGCACGCATCAGGGTCGCGGGGGTCGAACTCCACCAGCCGTGTGTGCTCGGCCAGCATCAGCAGCTGGCCCGTGGCCACGCGGTCCTGCCCCGGCAGAGCCGCCGGCAGCGCGCCTGCCGTCGGAACCACGACCACCAGCGACCCGCCCGCCCTGTGGATTGCCCGCCCGAACACCAGTGGCAGTCCCGCGGCGGCCCGGACCACGCCCATCAGTCCGTGCGGCTCCAGGCGCTTCAAGACAGCGGGAAGTGCGTCCTCCACCAGGCCCCACGAGTCCGCCGTGAGATCTCCGTGCCCGACCACTCCGAACATTGCTCCACCGCTCACTTCTCCGCTGCCAACCCCGTGGCTCCGTCCCCGCCGCCGACTGCGGCCGGGCTGGGCCGGATCCGCAGCCGGACGCCGGTCCGCCCGGCCCAGGCGACCAGTGCGCTGATCTCGGCGGCATCCGCCGTGTGGGCGGTGTGGTCGCCGTCGGTGTGCAGGAAGGTGATCTCGAAGCGCATCTGTGGTGCCCCTCCCATGTGGTACGTCTCACCGCTGCCCGGGCAGCCGGAAACGGGCCACCACGGTCTTGCCCCGCCCCCATAGGGCAGGCTTCACGCTCACCTCGCCGTCGAAGCAGGCCGTCAGCTCCGCCACGGTGCGCAGTCCCTCGCCGGCGGACGGTCCGGCCATCTCGATCGTGTGAGGGTCCTGGTCGCCCACCGCGACCACCAGCTGTCCGGCGCCCGTCGACACCGTCACCGTCGCGCTGGGCGACTGCGGCGCGGCATGCCGTACGGCATTGGTCATCAGTTCGCTGACCACCAGCAGCGCCGCATCCGCCAGCAGCGAGCCGGGCGCCAGCCCGAACAAGGCCAGCGCCTCAGCCGTGCTGATCCGTGCCGCCCGCACGGAGGCCGGCGCCGTGGGGAGAATCAGGGTGCGCCGCTTAACGTGCGGGCGCGTGTGCACCCCGGCCTGCTCGCGTGTGCCGTGCCCGCGTATCACGGCGACGCCTCGCCCTCGCGCAGCTCCTGAAGCAGCTCCCGCCGGCTGCTCAGCAGATCGGACAGGATCCGCCGCGCCGCCCCCATCAGCTCCGTCACGTCCCCGCCCGCCAGCGCGTACACCACGCTGGAGCCGTCGCGCGTCGTCGTGACGATGCCCGAACGGCGCAGCACCGCCAGCTGCCGCGACAGGCTGGAGGACTCGATCCCGACGGCCGCGAGCAGGTCGCGCACCGGCTTCGGACCGCCCTGCAGCAGTTCCAGCACCTGGATCCGCGCCGGATGGCCCAGCATCCGGAAGAACTCCGCCTTCGTCTGGTACAGCGGAACGTTCACTGCGATCACCCCGCGCCTCTCGCGTCCGTTCCCGCCACCTCGACACCGAGGCCGTGCCCGCGGGCCAGCCGCAGCACGTCGTCCAGCCCGTCGGCCGCCCCGGTCACCGCAAAGGCGCCCTGGGCCAGGTGCGCGGCCTCAAGACCGTCTCGTGCCCCGCGTGCCCGCTCCAGAACTGCCTCGGCGAACCCGCCCACCCCGACCTCCGCGCTCTGGACAACCTAACGATCACCGCAACTAACCAATTGAAGAACTCTTCAATTGTAGCTCTGTGCAGACCCTGAGCAGCAAGCAGCTGAAGAGGACCAGCCTCATCACGGGCCCGGACCAGCCCGGCGCGCCGAGTCTGGTTGTGGCGGACGTGGCGGTCGGACGGCACGGGATCCTCGCGACTGCGGTTGGGGGGCTTACTCCCACATGGCCCAGGCCGACTCCACGGTGGCGTGCAGGGTGAAGCGTGGATCGCCCGCGGCGCACCTGCGGATCTCCTCGGGGGCGCCGATGAGGTGGAACCGTGCGTCGAAGCTGAACGCGAAGAGCCTCCCAATGGCCTCGGCCGGCATGTCCGCGCCGCAGCGGAGCTCCCTCAGATCGACGTAGAACTCGCTGCGCTGACCGTCGTCACGGGCGCGCAATTCCTGCCGCAGGCGAGGCTCCGTGGTGGGGCCGAGCGTTCCGCTGACGGCCATCCACACCTGAGCGGAAGTCTCGGCGAGCACACGCGTCCGGATGACCACGATCTCCATTGACGTCCCCGCGCCGGGCCGGCGCCGTATCCATCTCCGTGTTGGGGCATTCCTCGCCCTTGCCTGAGTGACCATCAGTTCCTGGGTGCCGTGGCGTGTGACGCAGTCCGCTCGGTAGTCTCCGTTGTCGCGCTCCAGCGGCAGTATTTCGGTCATTCCCCGCCACGCGGGCGTGCCATGAGCGCATTGTCGCGTTGGTGATCCGGTGGTTTCCATTGGTTCGCCGCGAGGATGCCCGCCGTACGGGCGGGGTGGGGCAGGGCGCCGCGGGTGGGGCCGGAGGCTCGGGAGCGGGCGCGAGGAGAGGCGGTTCAACGGGCGGAGATGCCCGTTCAGGCCAGTGCAGTGGTGTCGACGTCTCGTCCTGTGATCGGGGCGTGGTCGGCACGAACCGTGGAGAGGGTGCAGACGTGGCCGAGATCGAACTGAGCGTGGGCAACGGCGCGCAGGGCTGTGTCGTCGCCCTGGTTACGGGTGACTTGGACTACGTGAGCGCGTCCACGTTCCGGCCCCGCGTCCACGCGTTGTTCGACGGCCGCCGGCGGTTGGTGCTGGACCTGTCGGGGGTGGACTTCTTCGACTCCGCGGGCCTGAACGAGCTCCTGGCGCTGAGCCGCTGGGCTGTCGAGGGGGGCGGTTCGCTGGCGCTGGCGAACGTGCCCGGCATGATGTGGGGACTGTTGTCGCTGACCGGTACGGATGCGGTTCTGGACGTGCATGCCACCGTCGGTGAGGCTGTGGCCGGGCGGAGGAAGGCTGAGGACGCTGACGGCGTGGGCCCCGGCAGATGATCACACCCGGGTTGTCAGTGGCCCTACACCGGTGCTGCGTCGACCGGGCAGCCGCGCGTGCATCGGGCTGACAGGAGCGTTTCTGCGCCGGGTGCGCGTTGCTGGGCCGGACATGGATCCAGACGAGGCCGGCGTACTGGCACCCTGCGTTCCAGCCGCACCGCTGGGCACGTACCGGCTGGCGGCCAACGCTCCTGCGCCGGACCCGTTGGGCCCGCTCCCGCCGTTGGACGGATCGGATCGGATCGGATCGGCAGGATGGTGCGGTCGGGTGGCTGCGCGAGCCGCGATGGTGACAGCAGCCGGGGTGGTGGTCGTGGTGGCACTGTGGACGACGGCCGCAGCCCCGTGACGACGGTGGCGTCCCATGAGCTGCGGTGCGCCACTTGCAACTGCGAGCCGTCGGACTAGTCAGCCCCGCCGAACGCCTGGATTTCCTTGGCCTCCCCGGGCGAGAGCTCCCGGGGGACCTGGCCGCGCGCGAGCTTCTGGCTCTGGACGTGGTGGCGGATGTCGTCGACGATCTCGGGGTTGGCCAGGGTGGTGACGTCGCCGACGTCCGCGAAGTTGGAGATCCCGGCGATCACCCGGCGCATGATCTTCCCGGAGCGGGTCTTTGGCATGTCGGCCACGATCCACACGCTGCTGGGCCGGGCGATCTTGCCGATCTCGCGTTCGATGGCGCCGGCCACCTTGCGTTCGATCTCCGGGCTCGCGGTCAGGCCGGGTTTGAGGGCGACGTACATCTCCACGGCCCGGCCGCGCACCTCGTCCATCACCGGCACAGCGGCGGCCTCGGCCACCTCATCGACGGTCAGCGTCGCGGATTCGAGTTCCTTGGTGCCGAGCCGGTGTCCGGAGACGTTGATGACGTCGTCGATGCGGCCCAGGATGCGGAAGTAGCCGTCGGCGGCCTGCACCGCGCCGTCCCCGCACAAAAACGGCCAGTCGCGCCAGTCCGTGCTCTCCGCGTCGCGGCAGTAGCGGCGGTAGTAGATGTCGATGAACCGCTCGGGCTGGCCCCAGACGGTCTGCATGACACCGGGCCACGGATTGCGGATGCATATGTTGCCCGCCCCGCCGCTGCCCGCCTCGACCAGTTCACCCTCTTCGTCATAGATCGCCGGGTAGATGCCCAGCGCGCCCGGGCCGCAACTGCCCGGCTTCATCGGCTGCAGCGCCGGCAGCGTGGCGCCCAGGAAGCCGCCGGTCTCCGTCATCCACCAGGTGTCGACGACGACCCCCTCGCCCTTGCCGACCTCGTCGTGGTACCAGCGCCAGACCTCCGGCTCGATCGGCTCGCCCACCGTCGTCATGTGCTTGAAGTGGTAGTCGTACCTGGCCGGCTCGTCCGGGCCCAGCTTGCGCAGCATCCGGATGGTGGTCGGCGCGGTGTGGAAGATGTTCACCCCGAGCCGCTCGGCGATGCGCCAGCAGCGGCCCGCGTCCGGGTAGTTGGGCACGCCCTCGTACAGCACGCTGGTCGCGCCGAGCGCGAGGGGCCCGTAAACGATGTACGAGTGTCCGGTGATCCAGCCGATGTCGGCGGCGCACCAGTAGGTGTCGGTGGGGTGGATGTCCTGGTAGTACTTCGAGGTGCCGGCGACGTACGCGAGGTAACCGCCGGTGGAGTGCTGGCAGCCCTTGGGCCGGCCGGTGGTCCCGCTGGTGTACATCAGGAACAGCGGGGCCTCGGCCGGCATCGACACTGGTGCCACGGTGTGGCCGCGGAAGCCGTCGAGCAACTCGTCGACGAAGAAGTCCCGGCCCTCGACCATCGGGCTGTCGGAGGCGTACGTTCCGGCGTGGCGGCGCCAGACGAGCACCTTGTCGACCTTCTGGCCGCGCTTGGCCGCGGACGCCACGGCCTCGTCGGCCTTGGCCTTGTGGTCGACCAGGGTGCCGCTCCGGTAGTAGCCGTCCATGGTCACCAGCACGCGGCTGCCCGAGTCGGCGATCCGGTCGCCGCACGCCGCGCCGGAGAACCCGCCGAACACCTCGGAGTGGATGGCACCCAGCCGGGCGCAGGCCAGCATCGCCACCGGCAGCTCGACGACCATCGGCAGATGGAAGGTGACCCGGTCACCGGTCTTCACACCGGCGAAGTCCCGCACCAGGGCAGCGAATTCGTTCACCCGCCGGTACAGCTCTCGGTAGGTGATCGCCTGCGGCGCGGCCTCCTCGGGCTCGGGCACCCAGATGAAGGCGGCCTTGTTCCGGCTGCCTGCGAGGTGTCGGTCGACGCAGTTGTAGCAGGCGTTGAGACGGCCGCCGACGAACCACTTCCAAAACGGCGGATCGCTCGCGTCCAGCGTCGTGTGCCAGTAGGAGTCCCAGCTGAGCAGGTCCGCGTACTCCTTGAAGCACTCGGGGAAGTACTCCTCGCCGAACCGTTCGAGGATCGCCGGGTCGCCGGCGTTGGCCTGCGCGACGAACTTCGCCGGGGGCCGGTAGTACCCCTCCTCACGCCAGTGGACCGCGATCTGCGCCTGCGACACCTGCGGCTCCGGTTCGATTGCCATCGACATCAACCTCTCCTGGAATGACCGGGGCGGCGCACAGGGCCATCTGCGCCGGGATCGTTAGGTGTCGGTCAGCAGCCGCGCGCAGACGCAGAACTCACGCAGGTCGGCGCCGCAGGCGCACTGGCTGACGAAGGCGTGGACGTCCCCCTGCCGCAGCGAGTCCCGGCACAGCTCGTCGGTCAGCTCCAGCGCGCGCAGCGCCACCGAGCCGAGCCTGCTGACCGGCCCCGACTCCGCCTCACGGCGCAGCCGCGCGAGCTCGCGTACGACCATCGGATCGGCGCCCGACGCCTGCAACTGTGCCAGGAGCACCGACGTCTCCCCGACCAGGTACTGCTGCGTCATCGCGACCACCGCCCCACCGGCGAGCAGAGCCATACCACCATTCTCCGCCCGGCCATGGGGGAAGGCACCATGACGTTGCGGGCTGCCGGGTCCCGCCTAGGAAGGAGGTTGGCCGGTGTCCCGCGCCGGACGATGTCGCCCACAGCCAGGTCGCCGTCCTCGCCGAACGGCTCCCCCGCAAGCCGCGCGACGGGAAAGGGCGCGTTGACCATCCGGCGTCCAGCGGGCTCGGGTAGTGCGATCAGTAAGACGCGGACGCATGCCACAGCGCCAGCACAGCGATGTCATCGCTGGGTGAGGGAGCGACCCGCGCCGCTCAATGAGACCGTCGGTGTAAAGGAGGAAGAGGCTGCCTGCGGTGAGCAGCGTGGCGGCCGCTGGGTCCCGCAGCACGCTTGAGTCCACTCCGAGCGGGATGCCTTGGCCGTCGGCCACAAACCGTGCCCGGCCGTGTCAGGGGATGAGAAGCGGCGCCGGGTCCCCGGCGTTGGCCCAGGTCAACCGTACGCGGCCGGCAGAGGGCGGGCGCGCCATGCCGAAAATGAGTGAAGCTCGCAGCCACGGAGCGTCACGGAGTCCACGTAGGTTTCCGAGGCTCGATCGCCGGTTACCGGAAAGTCATATTCGGCGCGGTAGGGCTCCGTCCTGCCAGCGGTAGAGGTCCCGCAGCAGGGAAATCTCGGCGCCGTGATGGATCAGCTCCCTGTTGACGTGCAGGACCCTGTTCTCCATGGGAAACCGCTCGGGACCCACCGTGGGCGGATTGTCCAGGTCAGCGTCCGAGAGCTCGCGGACCCCCGCGTTCCATCTCCCATACATCTCATCGAGCTGTTTTAGCGCCTCGTCAGCGGTCCCCGCGTAAGCGAATGTCTCGGAGTCGACGTCCTGGCCGCCGAAGTACCATCCGACCCGATAGCCCAGGCACGAGACGATGATGTGCGCCAGCCGCCAGGCAATCGTGGTCACCGGCGCCGGCACCGGCCCAGGGGACGCGGAGTCCATCGTCCATTCCCCCGAACCTGCCGACATCGGTGCGGCCGACGTGCCACGCGGGCGAATACTCCAGCAGCCGCGCACCGGCTCCCAGAAGTACTCCTCATCGGCAAGACCGTCCAGCCGCGGCCGCAGGTTCTTGCGCCAGTACCAGTCCAACTGCTCCGCGAGCCGCTCGCTTCTTGTCATTTCCGCACACTACATACGACGGAGACCTGGCTGCGCCCCTCGCGGACGCCGTCGCCGGCCGTGGGCCGCGAGAGCGTACCGCACCGGGAGATGACGCTGGGGGCTGATGTGCCCTTCGGGCCGCGCCGCCGCGAGCGGCTGATTGACATTAACAACCCGACTGGCCGGGCTGGGTTAAATAACCCAAATATGACAGCCTCGACCGATGACATGACGGATGACCAAGACCGCAGACTCCCGCCCGAGACCAGCATGAGTATCCCGAGCGAGCGCCACGCCAGAGCCTCCGACCTGCATGTTCGAAGATGGCGAAGACTCACAGACAGCACGCCGACGTCCATCTATGCCATCCAGCCAGTCTGCGGCCCGCCGCGCCCCCTCACCCAGGGTGGCCTACCCCATCCCCTCCATCGCGGCGGTCGATGGCAGTCGGCTGATCACAGAACCTGTCAGTTCACACCTCTGGCGATCCCCGTCATCCCTCCTTACTGGAAGGTCCCAGCCGCGGCCCGTGCGGGAGCCTTAGTGCGCTCCGGGGAGGACACTGACGTAGGAGGCATGCCGGCGCAGGCAAAGGGGGTGTCGACGGGTGGCGACGCGAACACGGTGCACGAGGGTTCGGCTGTGGCGGTGGAGACGTAACCCGCTCAGGCGGCGCAGCGACATCATCGAAGCCTGGATCCTTCTCACCGCGGGGACCCTCGCGGTGGCGGGAGGTCTCCTGGCGGGCCTCGCGACGCAGACCGCCGTGGAGCAGGACCTCGACCGGCAGCGGACGGAGCGCCAGGCGGTCTCCGCCCAGCTCATCGAAGACGCCAGGGACAAGCCGTCCGTGAGCGCGGCCGACGACGACCGGGTGTGGGCAGCGGTCCGCTGGCGCGCCCCGGACGGCTCGACACACACCGGCCAGACCAAGGTACGGCCCGACACCCCCGCCGGGACCCCGGCCACCGTATGGACCGACGAGCACGGCCACCTCACGTCGAAGCCCGTCACGCACGAGGAGGCGCAACTGCAGGCCGCTCTGGCGGGCGCGCTGGCTGTGGTGATCACCAGCGGCGCCGCGGTAGGCGGCGCTTTCGCCGCACGGGCGAGCCTGGACCGGCGGCGCATGGAACAGTGGGACGCAGCCTGGGCGCGGGCCGACATCCGGCGCGGCGGAAAGACCGGTTGAACCTGCCGTGACCGCACACGCCTGGCCTGTCGCAGGCCGGGGCCGAGTCGCGTGCCCGCCCGCGCCCTGGCTGCGGAACGACGCCGCTACCCGGACCCGCTGCCCCCACATCCCCAACGGCCAGGGTTGAACCGCAAGGAGCGCCCTCTTTCCAGCCGCTGTCCGAGCGGGTCCGGAAGATCAGCGACCGGCTCTTCACCCGTGGTCACACTGCCATTCCCGGAGGTCGCGTGTGCCTCCTCTACGGCAATATGGGCTGGCGGAACGTCCACACAACCCCCGCGACCAGATGTAGCTGCTCGACTTCGAACATGCCGCCGCCGGTCACCTGTTGGACGACGCTCTGCATGTTGATGAAGCATCGGGTTCGCGACACGCGCGATGAGCATGATTTGTGATCTTGCTGGGAAGCCTGTGCCTGCTTCGTGCACGACGACAGCGTGTGCACGAAGTACCTGGACGTGTCGTACACCTCAGTAGGCTTGTGCGTCGATCAAAGGAGTGCTGCGCATGAGCTTTCACCTGAAGGCGATCACCCGTGAGGAACATCTGGCCTTCGTCCGGGCCCGGCCGTCGGTGAGCCACATGCAGGTTCCCTCGTGGGGCGATGTGAAGCCGGACTGGCGGGCGGAGAGCCTGGGCTGGTTCGACGAGAGCAACCGTCTCGTTGGCGTGGGACTGGTACTGCTGCGGCCGTTGCCGAAGCTGAAGCGGTACCTCGCCTACCTGCCCGAGGGGCCGGTCATCGACTGGGCTGCGCCGGATCTTCAGCGGTGGCTTGAGCCGATGCTCGCGTACTTGAAGGAACAGGGGGCGTTCTCGGTGAAGATGGGGCCGCCTGTGGTGGCCCGCCGCTGGAGTGCCGAGGCGGTCAAGGCGGCGATCGCCGACCCGCAGGCGGGGCGGCTGCGGGACGTGGAGGCCACCGTGCACGAGCCGCGGGCCTTCGACATCGCCGACCGGCTGCGCCGGATGGGCTGGCAGCAGACCGAGCCCGGAGGCGAGGACGGCTTCGCCGCGGGCCAGCCGCGCTACCTCTTCCAAGTGCCCTTCGCCGGGCGGTCCCTGGACGAGATCCAGCGGGGCCTCAACCAGCAGTGGCGCCGCAACATCAAGAAGGCGGAGAAGGCCGGCGTCAAGGTCGTCCAAGGCGAATACGAGGACCTGCCCGCCTTCTACGACATCTACGTGGAGACCGCCGAGCGCGACCGGTTCATGCCCCGCCCGCTGGCCTACTTCCAGCGGATGTGGACCGCGCTGACGGCTGAGGATCCCGACCGCATGCGCCTCTACCTCGCCCATCATGAGGGCGAGGTGCTCGCGGCGGCCACGATGCTGACCGTCGGCGAGCACGTCTGGTACTCCTACGGCGCCTCCACCAGCCGCAAGCGCGAGGTCCAGCCGAACAACGCCATCCAGTGGCGGATGATGACCGATGCCCACGCGCTCGGCGCCGGTGTCTACGACTTCCGCGGCATCACCGACACCCTGGAGGAGAGCAACCACCTGCTGGGACTGCTGCGGTTCAAGTCCGGCACCGGCGGCGAGGCCGTCGAATACCTCGGCGAGTGGGACTTTCCGCTCAACAAGACGCTCCACAAGGCCCTCGACCTCTACATGTCCCGACGCTGAGCCTGCGGCCTCCCCGTGCTGATCGTCGACACCGATCCGGTGAGCGTGGAACGCCAGCTGCAGACCGGCCGGTTGACCTGCCCGGCCTGCAGTGCGGTCCTCACACCCTGGGGGCACGGGCGGCCGCGGGAAGTACGCGGTGATCTCGGGGCTCGTTTCTTCGTACGTCCTCGCCGGTCGAGGTGTTCGGGCTGCCAGGTCACGCACGTGCTGCTGCCGGAGGTGATCTGGCCGCGCCGGGCGGATGCGGCCGAGGTGATCGGGGCCGGGCTGGAGATAGCGGCCCTGGGCATGGGGCACCGCCAGGTCGCCGTGCATCTGGGCCTGGCCGAGGGCACGGTCCGCGGCTGGATCCGACGCTTCACGAGCCGGGCCGAGGACGTTCGCCGGTACTTCACCGTCGCCCTGGTCGCGCTCGCCGACGATCCCGTGATGCCCGATCCGTCCGGGACTCCGCTGGCGGACGCCGTCTCGGCAGTCGTGGCCGCCCATCGGGCGGCCACGACGAAGTGGTCCCACATGAACACCGTGTCGCGGTGGGAGTTCGCCGGCCGCGCGATAACAGGACGCGTTCTGGCCTGCTCTCTTCCTGCTAGTTGATCAACACGGGCCGCCCCTGGGCGGCGATCGGAGGCGCCGGAAGTCTTGATCGTGTCCGTCCGCGCGGAGACGGAGACGCATCGAGATGCGAGGTGAGCCCGCGCATGGCATCGAGTGAGGACGAGGACCGCCGTCGGGCGGAGAAGGCCCGGCAGGTCGGCCTGTTCCGCTATGCCCTGATCCAGGACCTGCTCGACCCGGTCATGACGACCCGTGAACGCGGGCGTCTGGCAAGGGAGTTGGCGGAGAAGGAACATACGGACCCGTTCGGCCGGCAGGTGAAGGTGTCCCGGGGCACCATCGACCGGTGGACACGGGACTACCGCGGCGGCGGGTTCGCCGCGCTGGTCCCCGAACCGCGCAAGGCGGTTCCCCGGACGCCGCCGGAGGTGCTGGAGCTGGCGGCCGCGCTGAAGCGGGAGAACCCTGGCCGGACGGCCGCGCAGATCCAGCGGATCCTGCGGACCACGCAGGGCTGGTCGCCGACCGAGCGCACGCTGCAGCGGCACTTCGTCAACGCCGGGCTGACCGGCACCGGCGGGGGCGAGACGAGCGTGTTCGGCCGGTTCGAGGCGTCCCGCGCCAACGAACTGTGGACGGGGGACGCCCTGCACGGGCCGAAGTTGGGCGGCAGGAAGACGTATCTCTTCGCCTTCATTGACGATCACAGCCGGGCGATCGTGGGGCACCGGTTCGGGTTCGCCGAGGACACCGTCCGCCTCGCGGCCGCGCTGCGGCCGGCGCTGTCGGCCCGCGGGGTCCCGGAGGCGATCTATGTCGACAACGGGTCCGCGTTCGTCGACACGTGGCTGTTGAGGGCCTGCGCGTCGTTGGCGATCCGGCTGACCCACTCCCGTCCGGGACGGCCACAGGGCCGGGGCAAAATCGAACGGTTCTTCCGCACCGTCAGGGATCAGTTCCTCGTCGAGCTGGACGACAGGAGAGTCGGTGAAATCACGCATCTCACCGAGCTGAACAGGCTGTTCACGGCGTGGGTGGAGACGGTCTATCACCGCGCGGTGCACTCGGAGACCGGGCAGCCGCCGATCGAACGCTGGCTGGGTTCGATTCCCAAGCCGCTGCCGCTGCCGTCCACGGCGGATCTGCGGGAGGCGTTCTTGTGGTCGGAGTTCCGCACGGTGACGAAGACTGCGACGGTGTCGCTGCACGGCAACTCCTACGAGGTTGACCCGTCGCTGGCCGGGATGAGGATCGAGCTGGTCTTCGACCCGTTCGACCTGACCGACATCGAGGTGCGGGCCTCCGGCAAGGCCCTGGGCAAGGCGGTCCCGCACCACGTCGGCCGCCATGCCCATCCCAAGGCGAGCCCGGAGACGCCGGCCGAGCCGGCGGCACCGACCGGGATCGACTACCTCAAGATCCTCGACGAGGCGCACACCGCGAACACCGCCAGGGGCATCAACTACTCGTCCCTGATGGACGATTCGCGGGGCCGGCAGTGAAGCCGACCCGGGCCGAGGAGTTGTACTTCGATCCCGAGCCCGACCTGTTCATGCTCACGCCCCGCGAGCCGGCCGACCGGGCCCTGGCCCTGGCGGAGGTCTGCTGCCGCCGGGTCGAACAGGACGCCGGCCCCCTCGACACTCCCGCCGTCCGCACCGCTTTCCGCGCGGTCCGTCTCGCCGTCCGGACCGGGCAGCGGGCCGCCCGATGAATCGGCCGAACTTGCCGCCGTCCAGGCGGAGTTCTGCCCCTGCCCCAGGAGGATTCCTTGATCGACCGCGTCCAGGGCTACTACGGATTCACCCGCGTCCCCTTCGGCAGGGACCTGGCCCCCTCGATGCTCCACCAGCACAACTCCCACCGGGAGGCCGCGGCCCGCATCGCGTGGTGCATCAACAACAAGGCGATCGGCGTGGTCACCGGCGAGGTCGGCGCGGGCAAGACCGTCGCCCTCAAGGGCGCCGTCGCCTCGCTCGACCCGGCTCGCTTCACCGTGATCTACCAGCCCAACCCGGAGGTCGGCATGCGCGGCCTCTACGACCGCATCGTCACCAGCCTGGGCGGCACCCCGAAATACCAGTCCGCCGCTCTCGCAGCTCAGGCGTCCGCCGCGCTGGCCGCCGAGGTCGACGAACGCGGACGCACCCCCGCGGTCGTGATCGACGAGTCGCACCTCCTCGATCACCAGGAGCTGGACGCGATCCGCATGCTCACCAACTACGACATGGACTCCACGACGCCGTTCGCGGTGTTGCTGATCGGCCAGCCGACCCTGCGCAAACGGATGAAACACGGCGTCCTGGCGGCCCTGGACCAGCGGATCGCGATCAGCTACCAGATGCCGACCATGAACAAGGAGGAGACCTCCAGCTACATCAAGCACCATCTGACGATCGCCGGCCGGTCGGACCCGCTGTTCTCCGACGACGCCGTGGACCTGATCCACCTCACCAGCCGCGGCCTGCCCCGCTCGGTCAACAACATCGCCCTGCAGTCCCTCATCGCCGCGTTCGCCGACGAGAAGAGCATCGTCGACGAGTCCTCCACCCGCCTCGCCATCACCGAGACCCACGCGACAGAGTGACCACGAAGCCGACACCGTGACCACGAAGACCCCGGCGGCCTGACGGCCGCCGGGGTCCTTTCACACCACTCCGTCGACAACCAGCACGTCGCCCTCATACACATCTTCAGCGTCGCTCAACATCACCGCTCCTGGACTTCGCGAAACTATGGGACCGCGAACTCCACGCCCCCGAGGACCGCGAAGCCTTCCTCAGCGGCTACCGCCAAAGCGAGGCAGGTGCGAGGCCGGGCACGTACGGCACGACGAGATCGACGCTGTCTGGCTGTGGGCTGCAGCCGGGATCTTCCCCTACGCCCGGCCCCGTGAAGATCACGACTTTGAACGCCACGCCTACGTCATTCTGGACCGGCTGGAAACGGCCAACAGGGGGTCGCAGGCACAAGACCCAGTGCGAGCTCGCGACGTCTGTGCCACCAGGCGCCGCGAGTCGGCAGTCCCGCAGTAGGCAGTGACTCGCCATCGCCATCCCTTGATCCGGCCACGAACTCACGTGCTGGATACCATAATTGGGCGAGTGACCCTTGGGTTCCTTCATCAACCCCTGTGAGATTCCGCGAACCCGTCGGCTTTTCGTGCTGGGTGACTTCAACGCGCTCTCCGCCGCTCAAGTCCCTGGCCCTGACGGTCAGCTGCGCTACTACGACGACGAGGCGTACCGCGACCAGGACCACGACGACCTGGAGTACCAGGTCTTGGAGGGCACGATCGGAGGCAAGCAGCTGGCCGACCGGCGGCAGACCGAGTACCTGCTGCGCCGCGGCTTCATGGTCGACGCAGCACCCCACCTGAGAGTGCCCCCACACGCGACGGTAGGGCACTGGCGAGACGGCCAGGGCGACCCCGACCCGTGGGGCGAGAGGCGTATCGACCTCATCCTCGCCACCCGACCCGCCGCCCCCTCTCTGGTCCGCTACGGCATCCACCGCAGCACCGCCGCACTCAAGGCGGCCGACCACCTGAGTCCTTTCGTCGACGTCGCCCCGCTCAGAGTTTGCCGGGAGTTCGTGAACAGCGACGGGTCAGTGATCAGGAACTCGTAGGGCGATAACGGCGGGGCAGGGGTGAACCTCCAGGTTGCGGAGCCTGAGGGCTCACGCGGAATCCGTAGAGCGGTAATGAGTAAGCGTGGCGGTCGTTCCCGAGCGAGGTGGCGGTGGGGCCGGTGCTCACACGCCGTCTTTAGGGCGGCCTATGGCCAGCATCCGTTCGACAGCGTTGCGGGCTCGGTCGGCGACGTCCTGGGGAACGATGACCTCGTCTTTCCCCTCGCGGAGGGACCGCAGCAGGGCCCCAGGAGAGATCATCTTTACGTACCGGCATGTGGCGTGCGGGTTGACCGCCTGGAAGTCAATCTCAGGCGCAGCTTTGCGTAGTTGATGCAGCAGGCCGACTTCAGTGGCCACGAGTACGGACTCGGCACTGGTCGACCGTGCCGCCTGGACCATGTCGCCCGTGGAAAGGATCTTCACCCGTTCTGGCGACACCGTTCCCTCTCCCGCCAGGTAGAGGGCCGAGGTAGCACACCCGCACTCAGGATGTATGAACAGATCGGCGTCGGGCTTGGCCGCGGCACGCGCGGAGAGCTCGGCGCCATTGATCCCGGCATGCACGTGGCACTCGCCTGCCCAGATATGCATGTTCTGCCTGCCAGTCTCCCGCTTTACGTGGGCGCCGAGAAACTGATCGGGACAGAAGAGAACGTCACGGTCCGCTGGAATCGACGCGACGACATCCACGGCGTTGGAAGATGTGCAACAGATATCGGTCTCGCCCTTTACAGCGGCCGTTGTGTTGACATACGAAACGACCACGGCGCCCGGATATTCACTCTTCCATTCCCGCAGCTCATCCACCGTGATCGAGTCAGCGAGCGAGCAGCCCGCGCGAGCGTCAGGGATGAGAACCGATTTATGCGGAGCGATGATCTTGGCCGTCTCGGCCATGAAGTGGACACCGCAAAAGATGATCTTATCCGCCGAACTGTTCGTCGCGATACGACTCAACGCCAGAGTGTCGCCGGTATGGTCCGCGATGTCCTGAATCTCGGGAAGCTGATAGTTGTGGGCCAAGATCACGGCATTCTGCTCCCGGGCGAGTCGCTTGACCTCCGATGCCCACGCCTCATCCGGGACCACATCTTCGTAGAAACTCGGTAATGTCATGACGTTCCCTCCCTGATGGACGACAGCAGTTCAGGTGTTAGTCAGTTCACGAGCACGGGTGCGGCCTTGATTGAGGCCAGCCGATTTAGCACGTTAACACCGCACCAGCCGGCCGGATATTGTGATATGGGTCACGTTGGCTTGATTAGTTGGTTGCGTTTGTCTGCGTCAAGCGCGGGAATGATTTTCGCTCGGCGAAGAGGAGGCGATATGACTGTCGGCGTTCCGGGTTCCCACGCTCTCGTTGTGGCCGCTGTCGATGGCTTAGTGACTCTCCAAAGTGGCTTAGGGAGCGTCGTCCACTGGCTCTTCGAGGAATTGGACGAAATCGACCATCGGGTCGACGTACTAGGGACGTCAAATTGGTCGATGTATGCCATTAGTCCGTATCTCCCTCCCGAATCTGCTGACTATTCCGAGGCAGTCCATGCGACAGTCGAGCGGGCATGCCGGTCGCGGAGAGGGGGGCTCATCTGGATCGATGGCCCCGATTCCTCAAGCCTGAGCGGAATCTGGTCCCATAGCGATCCTGGCCGCTGGCGGGATATGAGCAAATCGCTGGCCGGCGCCATACGGGAGCTCAGCACGCAGCACGATCGAGTCACCGTGCTAGTACACGGTCTCATGTTTCTGGGCGTGCGGGCCTTTCTAGAGGACTGCAGTAATGTGCAAATCGTGTACGTCGCCCACAGTCTCGGGTATGCGTTCGCCGATTCAATCGAATCGCGCAGGAAGACCTGGGAACACGAGGCGTTCGAGAACATGGCCCGTCACCCCCAGGACAGATTTGGCTACATTGGCCCCTACTTTCGGGACATGCTGGTCGAGCAGTATGGTTGCCAGCCACGACAACTCGCTCCGTTCGTGAACGCGATACCAGCTCGAAGCTTCCAAGTCCCCGAACAGTCGCCTGAAGTGCAAGAGTCTGCGCTCAGCAGCTGGGGAATTCCTTCTCATAAGAGGATCATATTCTCCTGGGGGCGATGCAACGCCCAGAAGGGGTTTGATGCCCTAGTCCCTGCATTCGCCATTTTTCTCGACCGTGTCGATGTGCCAGAAGACTGGCACCTGGTCCTTCTGATGCCCCAGGAGCTCGCGTCAGAAAAGTATGTCGAATTAATAGACGCGGCGATCGCCGACCTGCCAGAGTCATCTGTGACGGCGATACGCACCTTCGATGACCTCCTGCCTCGGGTTCTCCTGCGCCACTCCTCTCTTGAGGTCGCGGTCTTCGCGTCCCGCTACGAAGGAGCACCGCTGTCCGTGCTGGAGGCGCTGCGATTCGGGAACCGCAACCTCAGGATTGCGTGGCATGATATTCCGTCGATCGCACAATTCGTCGATGCGCTTCCGCTTTCGTTCCCGTTCCCTTCACTTGAACCCCAAGGTATAGCTGAATCTCTCTTGGCCGCGAGTTATCGCCATGGCTACACCGCGGCCAGCAGCCTCCCTCACGGTTCGCACAATGACAATGTCGCATACGGCTTGGAGGCAATTCTTGGCTGGTGGCTTGACTGAACGACGCTGGGCCGGTGAAACAAAGGGAGACGTCCTCCTGATTAGGGCGTCATATTTCGCGACGAGCTTCCCGCTTGGCTCGTGGTACTCCAATGTTGCTGTCACACAACAGCGACTAGACATTCCCTCCAGTTCCTGGGGTCTGCTGCTCACCGTCTATCCCGTCTCCTCGCTGATCAGCCTACGGCTGTATGCTGGAATGATTTCCGATGCGGTCAGGCACCGAGTCTTCAGTGCGGCACTATTCACCCTTCCGCTCACTACGATCGCCTTGGTATATTCACCGTCCCAGGCGATACTGGGTGCGTGTTTGGCACTTCTGGGGGTGCTCTCCGCGATCCTTCAAGTCGAATCCAACAGTCGAGCGCACGAGATAGAGGAGTACAGCGGCTCCCCAATCTTCGCATCGTGCCACGGGTATTTTTCAGCGGGCGTGATAATAGCCGGCCTCTCCGCGCTCGTGGCGGAGCAACTGGATCTTGGTGTATGGCTCTTCTGTACCTCTATGGCCGTCACCGCGTCCGTCGCCCTACTGGTTTTCCGTCCCAACTCTCTACGTAGCAGGGAAAATGGAAGACGAGAATCCAGAGAGAACAAGTATGATTCTTCCTCATTCCCGCACCTTGGGCTTGTCTCTCTGACGCTTATGGGGATGGCTGTCTTATTCGTCGAGTCTGCCGTCAATACCTGGCATTCGACTTTCGTCGATGAGGCCGCTGGATTCCACGGATACGCGGGAGCCGCTTATGCCACCTACGCGCTAGGAGGACTGCTAGTACGTTTCTCCGGAGACCGAATACGTCGGAAGCATGGGATCTTCTTCCTCTTCGTGCTCCTGAGCCCGCTTGCGGTCATATCTCTCCTGACTGCTATCCACTCCGAGCAGGTTGCGGTTATCTTGCTGGCGCTGTTCCTGCTCGGCGCAGCGATGGGTATTGCATATCCGGACATCCTGAAGATTGCCGCGATATCAGAAAAGGGCGGTTCAGCCAGTCGCATCTCGATAGTAGCGACGGGCAGCGCGGCGGGCTCACTGCTCGCAAATCCAACCATAGGACTGGTCAGCGGGATATATTCGGTACGAATCTCGTTTGTCTTGATCGCGCTCATCATAGCAATCACGGCCTGCTATCCCGCGTATGTGCTCATTCGTAGGCGCATGGAGGGCATATGACGTCACCGATCAACATCGTCGGTTTCCCAATACCTGATGCCTTCCGATGTCGCCTGTCAGACCGTGAGGTTTGCTCCTCGCGTCGTCTCCTGGGCCGAAGCTCTGTTCTTGGCGTTTTCCCGCGCAGAGAAGGAGAGAGGGATCGCGTTGCGCCTCAACCGTTGAGTACTGCGGTGGAGCGGGCACCATCGTGCACCTTCAAGCTCGGCGGGACCGGTCGGGTCCTCACCAGGTTCCCTGGCCATGCCAGGCAGCGCGTGTGCGTGCAGAAGGGCCTCAGCGACCTCGCAATGTCGCCGCTACCGAACGACCGACCGTATGACCAGCTTCCCGCCGCGCCATCCCTTCCGCCCTCAACGTGGGCGGACCAGCAAGCCCTCCGGCACACTAGGCCGGAATGTGTCGGTCGCCTTGTGCGCGCCGAGAACAGCACGGCAGATATCAGTGCTGCTCGCTAACCTCCTTGTATCTGGGCTGCGTTGAACAATCAGGGGGTTCGATGGCGCGGATGGACGGCGGTCGGCTGGCTGCCCGAGGTTTTCAGTACCAGTACCTGCGCACGCTCGAAGCGATGCTGACTGCCTCCGACCGCGCACAGGTACATGGATGCCGCATCGAGGGCCCAGCTGACCGGACGTCAGTCTCGGCCGTCGACGTGGTCGATTTCGACCTGGTGGACCAGGTCGGCGACTGTGTGCTGGCCGCACAGGTCAAGAGCGCCTCGCCGGGACGCCAGGTCAGCGCCCCGGAATCCTTCATGATCCTGGCCGAGTTGGTCTCCAAGGTCGAGGCCGAGAGGTATGAGCTGATCACCGCCGCGCTGCCCGACCGCAACTGCCGGGCACTGGCCAAAGCCCTCGATGCACCCCTTCCGTCTCCCCGTCAGCTCAAGGAGGTGCTGGCTGGACTGCTGGAGAGGGCCCCGTCGGCCACGGCCCGCTTGAAGACCCTGACCGAGCAGGAACTGGAACGGCTGGCCCGGGCCAGGGTCGTGTTCGACGCCAGGAATACCGAAGACATCCGCCAGGACCTGCACGAGCGGCTGCGCCAGAGGCGGGCCCGCCACCGCGCAGGACTGGGCAGCCGCTCGGCGGGCCTGATCACCGGGCACCTCATCGCCGACATCATGCGTCGCGCAGCCGACCCCCGCGAGGCGTACTGGACGATCGCGGACTTCACCGAAGAGGCTCTGGTCGACGACGATGTACTGGCCCAAGCGCTGGGGCGGCTGGACTGGGGCTCCGTTTTCGGACCCCTTCCGGCGGTGCCCGACGTCATCCGTCCGCGCCTGCTCGCTGACCTCGCCGAGGCCCTGACCCCGTCGAACCCGCGTAGCCGGTCGGTCAACTCCTGCGTGCTGTCCGGGCTGTCGGGGATCGGGAAGTCGAGCACAGCCGCCGCATTCGTCGCAGAACACGCCGACCAGTACGACCTTGTCTTCTGGGTTGAGGCCGCAACGGAAGAGTCCTTAGCCGCCTCCTTCCGGCGCGTTTGGGGACACCTGAACGGGCATTCGCAGGACAGCCCGGTGTCCGCGAGCGCCCCCTACGTGCGCGAGCAAGTCCACGAACTGCTTGCAGCGCTCCCCGGCCGCTGGCTGATCGTCTTCGACGACGCCTCCCCCGCCTCTGCCGACCCGTGGATCCCACGGCTGGGTCGCGGTGATGTGCTGTTCACATCCATCGACAGCGCCGGCTGGCACACCACCCCTCGCATCGGCATCTCACGAATGAGCCACGCCCAGGCGGTGGAACTCCTGACCCGCCGTCTGCTGCTGAACGACGAGACAGCGGCAGCCCACCAAGAAGGCCTGGACGCGCTGGCCGAAACGCTGGAGGGATGGCCGCTGGCCATCGAGCTGGCCTGCGGATACATGCGCACGTGCAATATCCCCGTCGAGCGTGTCGACCACTACCGCTCCCGCCTGCTCGACCGGGCCCTGGCCGACCGCGACTCCAAACCCCTGGGTGGCTATCCACGCACCTTGGCCGCCGCCGTCGAGCTGAGCCTGGAGCGACTGACCCAGAACACTGCCGGTGACACCGAGCTTCCCCACCAGGTCCGGGAACTCCTGGGCTACATCTGCCACTTCGCATCCCAGCGCATTCCCATGCACCTGGCCATGGCGTCCGCGTTCATCCCACCCCACGTCGTCCCCGACGGCAAGGCAGCCGTCGTCCTGGACGAAGCCACTGTCCCGGTGAGGGAGATCATCCGGGCACTGACCCAGGTGTCCTTTGTCCGCTACGCCGAGCCGATTCCGTCGCGCTTCTCCGAGTTCGCGGGCAGCGACGACACCGTGTCGATGAACACCGTCCTGCAGCATCTGCTCCGCCAACGTCTCACGCGGGGCGCACGAGTTGAGAAGGCGCTCTCTCACAGCGCCTTCCACACAGCGCGCTGGCTCAGCGCCGCGATGGACTCCGACGACGGCGACCGGGCCTGGGAGGTCGCCCAGCACGCGGCGGCCCTGGTGCGCCACATCCAGGACAAGGCGGTCAAGAACAACGACACCGCGCTCCTGATCGGCAACCTCGCCGGATTCGAGCACATCCAGGGGCAGATCGACGGAGCGTTTCGACTGCTGCACCTGGAACTTGACTGGCTTGAGGAGATGGCCGAGCCCAACGAGCTGCTGATCGCGCAGACTCGCATCTCCCTGACCCAGATGTACGCGCGCCAGGACTCCATCCACGCCGCAGACCAGGCCCTGGCCCTCCTGCCCCCGCTCGTGGACTACATCGACCGGCTGCGTAACGACGACGCCGGCGAATCAGCCGCCGCACTCCTGGCCACGAAGGTCCGTCTGGTCCTGCAGAACCTCACCGATCAACACCCCGATGACAGGCGTCTGCAGACCCTGCTGGATGCCTTCACCGCTTTGACCGTCCAGCTGCCTCAGACCCCGGCGGTCACCGAACTGATCGAAGCCGACCGGATCGCCCGCCTCTTCGACGACGGTGATATCCAAGGCGCCGAAAACGCCGCCCGCAGCCTGCTCCACGTCCCCCAGGAAGCACACTCCTTCCAGGCAGCCGAAGTCCAGCGCCACCTCATCGAAGCACTCGTCTACCAGCACCGCTGGCAGGAGGCCGAAGCCGAGTTCGAGAAGTTCCTCGCCTATACCGGACCTCGTTCTCTGTACCGCTCCTCCGTCCAGGACTTCGTCCACAACGTCGGTCTCGCCTGCGCCCTGACCTGGATCCAGTTCACCGACGACCAAGCCGCAGCTCTGCTGCGCCGCGTGCTGGCAGAGTGCGGCGTCGAGCACCTCGATGCCGCACTGCGTGACCACGAGCGGGCACGGTTCACCTTGCTCAAGGCCGTCGATGCCGCAGCCCACAACGACACCAACGCATTCCTTCCCCTGATGCATGAACTGGGCGCCAACCCGTTCGACGAACATGGCATCGACCCCTCTGCACCCTGGGAACGGCTGCTGCAGGCTCTGGTGGACCGGATCAAGACCACTGCCAGCACGCAGATCCATGACCTCGTTCAGGCTGCCGGGGAGAGCCTCTTCGATCTGGACCGGATGCCCCTTCAGCAGCGGGCGTACTTCCGCCGGATCGTCGACGACGCTCGCGTCGTTGTCCACTGCGCACTGAGCGGCCAGACTCCCTTCCAGGAGATCGGCATCAACCGCGGGCCCCTGACGGGCGGTGACGAGACACACACCACAGGCACGCCCATCTTGCTGATGGAGCCCCTCCACATGCTGACTGCCGCTCCCAACGGCGGACCTCCCATGGAGTACCAGGTCCACAGGATCAGTGGCGCAGGATTTCGGCGCATCGTCCCCGAGGCTCTCACCACCCCCACCGCTCCCGGATGGCGGCTACGCCGACGCGCCAACCGCCTGGAATTACGAGACTCGGACGGCACCGTTTGGGCGCGCGCTTTGACCAGCCTTCCCTCCCAGTGGCACCAGGCGGCCATCACAAAGCGCCGCGTGCTCGTGCTGTACGGCTTCGGATTCGAACTGGAGGAGCCAGCCGAGCGGCGGCCCGCGTTCACCTCAGACCAGGCTTTCGCGGAGCACTTCCACACGGCCGCCACAGGGGGATTACTGACGGCCGCATTCGTGGCGTGGGACCACACGGAACCCCCTCGGCACACCCACCGTAAGCCGGGCCGCAAACGGCGCAAACGGTGACTGGGCCGACGGTTGGCATGGTCGCAAGCGTCCCACCGAGGTGGAGGCCCCGGGCCATGACACGGCCTTCTAACGCTGCCAGCGTGGGCCAGCGCTCGTCGACGAATACGGCGAAGAAGTGCTGGTCGCGCCAAGCGTCGCGGTCGCCTAGATGAACAGGCAACGCGTGGCGCGGGCTGACGTTGAGGGGGTTGGGGCGCGGAGCCGCCCAGAGGCGCTCGTCGCATCTGAGTCGGGAGGGGGGTGCGCGCCGTCGAGGAGTGGCTTGGTATAACGCGGCAGCGCATCGGCTATAAGGCGTTGCGCGAGCGCGGCCAGAGCCAACTCGGTTTCTGGCCGCACTTGCAGAACGGTTGCGCCAGAAGCAGACTGCGCACTACGTTGCCGGGCTGAGACATCATGGCGGCGCGGGCGGCAGCCCTCCGGAATCTACCCATTACGCCGTGACGAAGGTGCCGCCTCAATGACTTCCGAGCTACTGAGCGCTGGCGCTGCGTTGGCTGGTGTGGCACTGGGCATCATCGGCACACTAATGGCGGCACGAATACAGGCCAAGGGAAGCCATGCCCAGGCCGAGGCCACCTATCGCGCTGCCGTCACCACAGCTCAAACTCAGTACGCCGCCACCCTCGAACAGCAGAACCGCGCCGCTCAACGGGCTGCCTACGTCGGGTTCATCGCAGCCTCCGATGCCTTTCAGCGTGCGATGGTTCCAGCTGAGGGGCGTGCCGGTCGCGATACTCCAGAGCCGCTGCGGGGGCCACTTGACCATCTGCATACGGCAATCACGGCAGTCGAGCTCGAAGGCCCATCAGAAGTACTGGCTGCCGCGCGTTCAGTGACACAGCGTGCTGTTGAACTCGCGAACGTGCTCTATGAGCAGGGTGAGATCCTGGAATCGTGGAGAACCCTAGTGACTGGGCATGTGGACGAGCTTCGGCGCGCCCACACAGCAGTTCTCAGGGTGCACGACGTTGCGCGGGCGATCCCGATAACGCATCGCTCGCTTCATGATGCCGATCGCCAGGTCCGCGCAGAAAGAATGGGTGAGTACGGCGAAGCGTGGCTTGCTGCATGTGAGGCAGCAGAGTCGGCTCTCGCCTCAGCCGTTGCAGTTGGGGCTCTGACCGAGGATCAAGCCGCCGACTTGCTGTGGGATGTATCCTCCAAGGATGAGGGCACACCTCAGACCTCACGCGAACATCGCGACAGCTTCACAAACGCCGCGGCCAACTTCATCGAGGCGGCCAGGCACTACCTCAACAACACGCAACCAAGAACAGCGTAAGACGATTCCCGAATGACCGTAGCTCGTTGTCTGTTGCATGGGGATAGTCGAACCGCTGGTGCCAGAACTGCTGTCGCAGTTGTAGTTCAGAGTGCCTCTTCCTCCGGGCTACCGGGGCCCAGCCCGGCCGGCAGAACGCTGTCCAGCGCGATAGGGAGGCTCCAGTCACCGGCCTCGGGTAGCTGCGCGCCGCCGTTGGGCCGACGGAGGCGGTGAGAAGGCGTCGTCTTCCTCATCCAAGGGCGGCAAATCGACGGTGTAGTGCGGCTGGAGAAACAGATCGTGATGCTGCGGCGAGGCTGCTGTCTTTTGTACGGGTCGGTCAGTTTCGAGATGAGGAGAGGCAGGAGTCATGCACAACCATCCAGGGTCGAGGGCAACGCGGATCCGAAGCGGCGCTGTCGATCGGTGTTGATCGGTCTCTGTCCCGCCTGCGCCAGACCATTAGATCCTATGGACCGCGCGCAGTCTGCCGAGTGGCGTCCGGCTTCGCCTCCTCTGGTCCCTCGCTTGTGGCCGCTACGCGCCGGATGCCGTGCGGGGCCCTGAGGCAAGCGCCAGCACGGCCGCCAGGGCAGAACCGACGGCAAGCAAGAGGAACAATCCGTCGTATCCGCCCAGCCGTCCCACCAAGGCTGCGCCGCCCCAGGGCGCGAGGGCCGCCGCGACGGTGGCCGGGGCGATGAGGAGTCCGGACAGGCGGCCGTAGTTTGTGGTTCCCCAGCGGTCGCTGACGGCGGTTGCCTGGAGCAGTGTGAGGTTGCCGCGTACGACTCCCGCGAGTACGGCGAGCAGGATCAGCAGCGGGATGGGGCCTGGTACGAGGGCAAGGGCCGCCGTGGTGGCTCCGCCCGCCGCGAACAGGACAGCGGTGCGGGTAGTGACGCTGGTGGTGCGGCTGAGGGTGGCGTAGAGGGTACGGCCCAGCGTCTGGCCGGCTCCGCCGAGTCCCAGTGCCCAGGCGGCCGTTGAGGGCGTGGCACCGCGCTCGATCATCAGGGCGACCATGCCGAAGACGACCGCGTACATGGCGAAGCCGGAACAGGTGAAGGCCAGTACGAGCAGCAGGAAGGGGCGGCTGCGGGCGATCGGTGTGCGGCTGGCGTTCGCTGCGGACGGCGGTGCGGGAGGCCAGGGGGCACGCAGGGCCAGGGCGTGCGCGGGAACGGTGACGGCGGCGAGGATGATCGCGAGCACGACGTAGGTGGTGCGCCAGCTGAGGTGGTCCGCGAGCAGGGCGGTGAGGGGGGCGAAGACGGTGCTGGCGAGTCCTCCGGCGAGGGTGACGATGGTCAGGGCGCGGATGCGGTCGGGTCCCCACCAGCGGGTGAGGGCAGCGAAGGCGGGTTGGTAGAAGGTGGCGGCCATGGCGACACCGGCCAGGAGCCAGCCGGCAGCGAACACGTAGAAGTTCGGAGCTGCTGCGATGGTCAGGAGGGCAGCGACCGCGAGCAAGGATCCGGCGGTCATGACGGTGCGCGGGCCTCGGCGGTCGAGGATGCGCCCGACGGGAATGCCGGCGCCGGCCGAAACCAAGAGGGCGGCGGAGAACGCAGCGGTCGCGGCGCTCGTGGACCATCCGGTGTCCGCTGTCAGGTGCGGGAGCAGGACGGGGAAGGCGTAGTAGACGATTCCCCAGCTGGTGATCTGGGTGGCGCAGAGGGCGGGCAGAGCGGCGCGGGGCCGCGAGCGGCTCTTCGTACCGGTCGCGGCCTCGGTATGCAGGTGGGTCATCGTGAGATCAGCAGCAGCCACCGGCGGCGACAGGTTCGCCCGCCTTGGCGTCGGCATCGGCTGTGTCGGGGGTGCAGCAACTGCTGCCTTGCTGCTTGGCCAGGGTGTCCGCGTCGGCCTTGACGACGTATACCTCCCAGCTTTCCTGCCCGGGGCCGTGGACCCAGACCTTGTCCTGGAGGGCGTAGCAACAGGTGGTGTCGTTTTCCTCGAAGGTGACCAGCCCGGATTCAGCGAGCCGGGTGGTGGCGGCGTGTACCGACTCGGTGGTCTCGACCTCGACGCCGAGGTGGTCCATGCGGGTGTCCTCGCCTGCCGTGCCTTCGATGAGGACGAGCTTGAGCGGGGGCTCGGCGATGGCGAAGTTGGCGTAGCCGTCGCGGAGTTTGGCAGGCCCGGTGCCAAACAGCTTGCTGTAGAAGGCGATCGAGGCCTCAAGGTCGGGGACGCGCAGGGCGAGCTGTATGCGGGACATGGTGGTTCCTCCTGCTGCAGGAAGGATGCGCGCCCGGCCGGGCGTGGCCGGGGCGCTGTGGTTCAGGTTGTTCAGCAGCCGCCGGATGCCTCGGGCTTGCCGATCTGGAGGGCGGCTCCGGCCGATCCGATCTGGACCAGGGCGGGCGCGGGTGCGCAGCATCCGCCGCCGCTTTCCTCAGCTGTCGCTTCGTCGAAGAGTCCGGCGCCGCCGCACACCCCGGTCTCGGGCAGGGTCAGCTCCACCCGTTCGGCTGCTTCTTGGTCTCCGGCGAGGGCTGCGGTGATGGAGCGGACCTGCTCGTAGCCGGTCATGGCCAGGAAGGTGGGGGCGCGGCCGTAGGACTTCATGCCGACGAGGTAGACGTCCTTCTCTGGGTGGGAGAGCTCATTGACGCCGTGCGGGTAGACGGTGCCGCAGGAGTGGACGTTGGGGTCGATGAGCGGGGCCAGTGCGGTCGGGGCCTGGAGGCGCTCGTCGAGGCCGAGGCGGATCTCGGAGAGGAAGGAGAGGTCGGGGCGGAAGCCGGTCAGGACGATGACCTCGTCGACCGCGTCGAGGCGTCGGCCGTCTTCGCCGATCAGGACCAGGCGGCCGTCGTCGTCCCGTTCGACCGCCTCGGTGCGGAAGCCCGTGACGGCGTCGGCGTGGCCGTTGTCGACGGCGGCCTTGGCGGCCAGGCCGAGGGCTCCGCGGGCGGGGAGCTGGTCGGCTTCGCCGCCTCCGAAGGTGGAGCCGCTGATGCCCCGGCGCAGGATCCACACGGCGTGCGTGCCCGGTTCGTCCTGGGTGAGGCCTGCGAGGGTCGCGAGCGCGGTGAAGGCGGAGGCGCCGGAGCCGATGACCGCGGTGCGCCTTCCTGCGTAGCGGGCTCGGACGGCGGGGTCGTTGAGGTCGGGGACGCGATAGGTGATGCGGTCGGCTGCGGCCTTCTCTCCCAGCGCGGGCAGACCGCTGCCGCCGGCCGGGCTCGGGGTGGTCCAGGTGCCGGAGGCGTCGATGACGGCGCGGGCGAAGAGGCGTTCCTCGCTGCCGTCGGCGGTGGTGAGGTGGACGACGAGGGGCTGGCTGTCGCGGTCGGCGTCGACGATGCGGTCGCGCCCGGCACGGGATACGCCGGTGACGGTGGCGCCGTAGCGGACGCGGTCACCGAGGGCGTCGGCGAGCGGCTGCAGGTAGCGCTCGGCCCAGTCGCCGCCGGTGGGATAGGTCGCCGCGTCGGGTCGGCTCCAGCCCGTGGGTGCCAGCAGCTTCTCGGCGGCGGGGTCGGTGAGCTCTCCCCAGGTGGAGAAGAGCCGGACGTGGGACCAGTCCCGTACCGCGCTGGCGGCCACCGGGCCCGACTCCAGGACCAGGGGTGTCAGCTGCCGCTCAAGCAGGTGGGCAGCGGCGGCCAGGCCGATGGGGCCGGCTCCGATGACGACGACGGGCAGATCCTGGGCAGCGGGCGCAGTCACGGTGGCTCTCCTCGGTTTCGATGTTTGTCGATGTGCTCTGGTCATCAGCATGCACCCGGGTTCGACGTACGTCAACATAGAGGTTCATCGAAATAACGATGCCCATTCGGGCACAGGCGTCCCCGTTCAGCTATTGGCAGGTGATTAGATAGGTGTCAACATAGAGGCATGTCGAAGTTGGTCTCAATCTCCGGCGTTCAGGACGCCACCACGTCATTGGCCTGCTGCCAGCCGCTGGGGCAGGAGGAACTCTCCGCGGCCGACGCGGAGAAGATCGCCGCCATGTTCAAGGCCCTGTCGGACCCTGTCCGCCTGCGGCTGTTCTCCCGGATCGCCGCCCAGCCCGGTGGTGAGGCCTGCGTCTGCGACATCCAGGATGTCGGAGTCTCGCAGCCCACGGTCAGCCATCACCTGCGCAAACTCCGCGAAGCGGGTCTCCTGGTCTCTGACCGGCGGGCCAGCTGGGTGTACTACCGGGTCGCGCCGGGAGTGCTCGCAGGCATGGCCGGTCTGTTGTCAGCAGCAGCGTGATCCGAGCCGGCCGCCGAGCGGACGGCGCACGCCGGTGGGTCGAGGGTTGAGCCGCCCCTGACCGTGCCGTGCCCGTTCACCCGGTTACCCAGCCGGACGGCGCTGGGGTGAGGAGCAGAGATGTCCCATGAGGTCGCAAATCCTGGCGACGACGTGGCGTGCTTTCAGCTGAGCGCGGCGGATGCGGTGTGGTGGGCCAGCGTCTTCAAAACACTGGGCGATCCGGTGCGCCTGCAACTGCTGGTCCACCTGGCGGCACTGGGGGGAGCGGAAGTCGCCGCGCACGACATCTGCGACGTCGGAGTGGCGCAGTCCACGGTGAGCCACCATCTCAAGCGGCTGCGAGACATGGGGCTGGTGGAGAACAGGCGAGAGGGGCGCATCGTCTACTACCGCATGGGAGCGGGGGTCCGTTCGGCGCTGATGCAGATACTTCACCAGCGCGACCCGGCCGATGCGCCCATGATCAGCTCGATTTCAGAAGCACAAAACTCCGGGCCCCTGTCGCCGTGACGCTGGCACAGCGGCACCGGGCCGGAAAGGGCCGCGGGCCCCGAGCGTTGCCTGCTCAGGGCCCCCTGGTCAGCGCAGTGCCACCGCCCCCACGAGGGTGTGCTGTTGAGCTCTGGTCATCAGGAGACTGCGGCGGCCGGGGATACGGTCGCTGGTTGGTCCAGGTGGACTGTCGTGTCGCAGAGGCGCTCGACCTGCGCTGGGTCGTGGGAGACGAGAAGGACCGTTCGGCGACCGCGCAGCGCCGCTATCGACTGCTCGACCTTGTCCCGGCTCTGTTCGTCGAGGGCGCTGGTGGGCTCGTCCAGGAGGAGTCCCGCCGGCTCCAGGGCCAGTGCACGGGCAAGGCACAGTCGCTGGCGCTGTCCCGCGGACAGGGTTTGGGCCGGTGAGTCGAGTCTGTCGGAGACTTCCTTCCACAGCCCCGCCTCATGCAGGGCCTGTTCCGCGCGTTCTCGCAGAATCTCCTGGGAGGCCCGCAGGATGTGGCGGAGACCGAAGAGGGCGTTGTCGAGGATGCTGCCTCCGAAGACGACCGGTGTCTGGGGTACGAGCACGATCTTGGCCCTGAGGTCGGCGTCTCCCTTTCCGGGCCCGATCGGCCGGCCCAGCACCTCCAGGTGTCCGTCTCGGGTGAGCCCGTTCGGCAGCAGGTCGACCAGGGCGCGCAGGACGGTCGACTTGCCGGCGCCTGACGGCCCGCACAACCCCGTGGTGGAACCGTGCTCAAGACTGAAGGAGACCGGGCCGACCAGAGTCCTCTCGCGGCTGAGCACACGTAGCTGACGCACGGTGATTACGTTGTCCATCGCTCTCCTTCGAAGCGGTTGCGCAGCGCGACCGCCGCGCTGAGGAGTACTGCGGTGATCAGGACCAGGACCATGGCGCTGCCCCATGCCTGGGTGACGGCCTGGGGGTCACCTGAGTCCTGGGAGAGGGTGAAGATGTGTGTGGGCAGCGCCTGTACCGGGGATTCCACGATGCCGCCCGGGAAGGCTGGGGCTCCGAAGAAGACGGTGGCGGTGAACAGCAAGGGGGCGGTTTCGCCTGCTGCGCGGGCTAGGCCGAGGAGCAGGCCGGTGACCGTGGCGGGCCAGGCGTAGGGAACGACGACCGACCGGATGAGCTGTGCGCGCGTCAGCCCCAGGGACAGCGCGCTTTCGGTGAGTTCCGGTGGCATGCTCCGGACGCGGGCGGAGGTCGCCAGGGCGATCACGGGGATGACGACGGGGACGAGCACGATCGCTCCCGCCAGCCAGGACCTGCCCCATCCCATGGCGCTGGACAGGATGACGAATCCGGCCAGCCCCAGCAGGATGGTCGGGGCTCCGCCGAGTACGACGGTCAGGGTCTGCAGCACACGCGCGGTGCGCTCGGATGTGTGGACGCCGATCAGGATGCCTGCGCCGAAGCCGAGCGGGAGGGCGATGAGCCCCGTCGTGACGATGAGCAGCAGGGTGCCGACGATCTGGTCGCGTACGCCTCCGCCCGCTGCGCCGGTGGCCGAGGTGAACCAGAAGGACGGGTTGAACGCGCTGCTTCCTCGTGTGACCAGGAGTGCGAGCATGCCGAGGAGGAGAGCGGTGGGCAGCAACAGCGCCCCCAGGCGCAGCCCCATGGCGAGCCGATCGCGCTGCACACGCATCCGGGGCATACCGCGATACGACGGAGTTGCCTTGGCCGTCGCATCGCGCCGCCGGCCTCGTGTGCCCCACACGGTTGCCGCGGCCACCAGAGCCAGGAGGATCAGACCCAGACCGCATAGCGCGGCGAAGTAGGGACCGGAGGTGCCGGCCAGCACAGGCTCGGGGCCGGCCAGTTTCGTCGTCAGTGTCTGCCCCGGGTGCATCAGCGAGTCGAGGAACCCGTCGAAACTGGTGGGCAGCCGTCCGTCGGCTCGGCCCACCACCAGGAACACGGCGATGGCTTCGCCGAGCCCGCGTGCCAGGCCCAGCAGGACGGCGGAGCGCATGCCGGGCCGTGCGAGTGGCAGTACCGCGGAGCGGATGACCTCGCGGCGGGTCAGGCCGAGTGAGAAGGCGGCCTCGCGGTAGCGGTCGGGCACTGCGGCAAGGGCGTCGACGCTCACCGCCACGATCGTGGGAGTGATCATGACGGCGAGGACGATCCCGGCGGCCAGCAGGCTGTCCCCGCCGGGGACGTCCCCCATCCAGGCGATGACGGGGCGGACGACGATGATGCCGATCAGGCCGTAGACGATGGACGGGACGGCGGCGAGCAACTCCACGCACATACGCAGTGGTCGGGCGACACGGGGCGGCAGGTACTCCGACAGCGCGAGAGCAGCAGCCCAGCTGACGGGTACGGCCAGGACAAGAGCAAGGGCGCAGACGACGGCCGTGCCGTAGATCATGGCGAGGCCGCCGAAGGCGGCATTGGGAGGACTCCAGGACTTGTCGCTCAGCAGGGTCAGCCAGTCGACTGATCCGCTGGTGACGCCCGCGACGAGGTACCCCACGACGACGAGGAGAAGGCCTGCCACGGCGAACACCCCGGCGCCCGTCCAGGTCCAGACCCACTTCGACGGGCGCGGCCGTGTCTTGGCATCGGGCGGCGCGGAATCCGGCGCGAGTGTGGTGGTCATCGGCTACTTCCCGATTTCCTTGAGCGTCAGGTAGCCGTGCTTGGTCATCAGCTTCTGGCCCTTGGCGGTCAGGACATAGTCGATGAACTTCTTGGCTGTTCCCTCCGGCTTGCCGTCCGTGATCAAGAACAGCGGCCGGGCCATGGGGTACGTGCCGGAGGCGATGTTGTCGGGCGTGGGGGCGATCCCGTCCAGGGTCACCGCTGCCAGGTCCTTGTGCCCTTCGACGAAGCTGGTGGACAGCGGGGCCACCGAACCGGGGGTCGACTTCAGCTTGTTGCGGGTTTCGAGGTTGCCGCCCACGATCGCGAAGTTGTCCGACTCCGGCGGCGCCGGGGGCTTCTTGTCTCCGTAGATGTACTTGTCGAGTACTTCGCGGGTTCCGCGGCCGGGTTCCTTGTCGTAGACGAAGACCTTGAGGTCCGGGCCGCCGACTTCGGACCAGTTGGTGATTTTGCCTTCGAACAGACCCCGTACCTGGGCTGCGGTGAGGTTCTTGACGCCGGCGTCGGCGACCTTCTTGGTGATGATGACGCCGACGGCGTCCGCTCCGATCTGTGTGGAGCGGAAGTCGGTGTCGGGGCTGGCGGCCTTGTCCTCGTCCGCGAGAGGCTTCGAGCTCATCGCGATTTTGATCTGGCCCGCGGCGAGCTGTGAGATGCCGCCGGCGGAGCCGCCCTGGGTGGCGACGGTGATGTCGAGCCCGTCGGCCTTGAGGGTCTGGGCGGCGTCCGCGGCCACCGGGGCTACCGTGGTGGAACCGCTGACCTGCAGGGCGCCTGAGGAACCGGCTCCGCCGTCGGCACAGGCCGTGGCGAGGGACGTGAACACCAGAGCGGTTGAGGCGAGGTAGGCGAGGCGACGCTTCGTGCTGAACACCAGTGGGGCCTTTCTGTCTTCGTGCGATACCGCGGCGTGGATGGGGGCATGGGTGTGCGACATGTCTCGGTCCTGCCTGGGGCGGTCACTGAGGTGACGGCTGGAGGGGAACCGACCTGACGAAGCTGTGCGGTGACAGGTGCACACCTGTGCCGTCCGCGCTGTGGCTGGTGTTCATCTCGCTCGTGCAGAACGGGGCGAGGCGGCCGGGCGGGCGGGGCTGGAGCGGGTGCAGGGGTAGCGGAACGTGGGCACCGGCTGGAGCCGGCGCCACGAGGGTCGTGCGTATGAACATGTCAGATCCTTAGGGAATGGCGGTGCCCTGAAGGGATTACGCGGGCAGCACCGCCCCCGGAGGGCGGCTGCCTGCGCAGGCTGCAGACGGATCTGTAGCGGTGCAGTAGGGACGGCGCTGTACGTCGTCATGGCTGTGGTGCCGTCGGCTCAAGGCCGTCGGCACCGCGGTGAGGGGGTGCTCCTCCTTAGCGGGTGAAGGTGATCCAGGCGTGGCCGAACGCGGCCAGGTGGACGTGGAGTCCGTCGGTCTCCTGCGTGGTGTGCAGGGCGCCCCGGACGAAGTGGGCCTGCTGGCCTGCGGTTTCGGGCAGCAGAGCGTCCAGGCTCACCGACACGGCGTCCTCGGAAGGGTTGTGCAGGCACAGCACCTGGCGGGAGCGGTCGGACGGCTCCCGGAGGATCGCCCATACGTTCCCGGCGGCGAGCGGTCGTACGAGCGAGTCGTCAGCGAAAGCGGAGACGATGGAGGGCGGCAGCGGACAACCGGGCTGCTCGGATGGGCCCTGGAGGGTGGCCTGCAGCGACGCGAGCAGCGCGGGGACCGCGTCGTCCGTGCGGGTGGGGGCGGTGGTCGGGCTGAGCGGACTCACAGAAGTGGCCTTCCTGTCATGGCGGATCCGGGCTTGTGTCCCAGCAGGTGCAAGACCGTCGGAGCGACGTCGGCGAGCGTTGCCCGTTCAGGCAGCGCAGTCCCAGCACCCTCGTGTGACGGCACCACGACGAGGGGCACCGGATGGGTGGTGTGCCCTCCGTAGGGGCGGGTGGTGCCGTCGGGCGCCTGCTTGGTCATCTTCTCGGCGTTGCCGTGGTCTCCCACGAGCAGCAGCCACCGCCCTGACTGGGCGGCTGCGGTCACGATGCGTGCCACGGCGGCATCGGTGTGCTCGCACGCTTTCACCGTGGCCGAGTAGTCGCCGGTGTGGCCGACGACGTCGATGTTGGCGAGGTTGGCGATAACGAGGTCGACGCCGGGGCGGGCCGCGGTCTCAACGACGGCGTCCGTGACTTGGTCGAGGTTCATCTCCGGGCGGGCCCTGTAGTCGGGGGCGCCGGGGCCGGTGATGCGGATGTGTTCCTCGACGCTGCGCACCGTGCTGTCGCGTCCGTTGACGTAGTAGGTGACGTGCTCGAACTTCTCGGCCTCGGCGATGCGCACGCTGCGCACCCCTGCGGCGGTGAGCTCGTCGGCCAGGCCGCCGGAGGCGTCGGCGCGCTGGACCAGGGCCGGGATGTCGGCGCGGGTGTCGTACTGGGCCAGGCTGAGGGTGTGCATCGTGCGTGCGGTGGCGGCCACGTGGTCCAGCAGGCGGTCGGCCAGCTGCTGGATGCGGTCGCTGCGGAAGTTGAACCACACCAGGCCGTCGCCGTCGGCGATGCCCGCTGCCGTCGCGTCCCGAAGGATGCTCGGGGCCACCCATTCGTCGCCGCGCTCGGAGGCGTGCACGGCCTCGGACGCGGTGTTCACCTCGGCGCCCACCGCGTCGGCGACCAAGTGGACGGCCTTGTCGGTGAGTTCGAGGTTGCCGGCCTTGTCCATGGCGTAGCCGCGGCCGATGACGCTGGCGATCTGTCCGGTACCGGCTGCTGCGGCCAGTGTGGTGACCTGTGTCAGGTAGGTGTCGGCGGTGCCGTCGGCCACGTCCCGTCCGTCGGTGATCACGTGGATCCACACGCGCGGCACCCGGCGGGCAGCAGCCGCGGCCAGCAGCTCGCTCAGATGCCCGACGTTCGCGTGGATCTGGCCGTCCGAGCACAGGCCGACCAGATGCAGGGCACCTCCGCCGGCCGCGAGCGCGTCCAGGAGAGCGACGAGCCGGGGGTTCTCCCGCAGCTCACCGGAGTCGATGTGCTGCTGGACCAGGAGACTGTCGTAGGGCAGCGGACGTCCCGCTCCGATGACCATGTGGCCGATCTCGGAGTTGCCGACGGTGCCCGGCAGCAGGCCTACGGCTTCCCCGGACGCGTCGGCCAGGGTGGAGGGATGCCGACGGGTCAGCTCGTCCAGGACGGGAGTGCGTGCAGCGTCCACGGCATTGTCGGCACCCGGCGGAGCGTGGCCCCACCCGTCCAGGACCAGAAGGATGCCCGGTCCGCCGGGCGCGGAGTCCGGCGCGGTCACTTGGTGCTCTTCAGGGTGGGGTGGAGGGTGTCGAGGGTCTGCCAGAAGGTGGGGAAGGACTTCGCGACGCAGCCCGGGTCCTTGATGACGACGCCTTCGGTACGCAGACCGCCGATGGCGAAGGTCATCGCGATGCGGTGGTCGTCGTAGGTGTCGATGGTCGCGCCGTGCGGGGTGCCGCCGGTGATGTACATCGCGTCGGGGAGTTCCTCGACCTCGATGCCCATCTTGCGCAGTTCGGTGGTGACGGCGGCGATGCGGTCGCACTCCTTGACGCGCAGCGAGGCGATGTTGGTGATGCGGGTGGTGCCCTCGGCGTAGGCGGCGACGATGGCCAGCGACGGTACGACGTCGGGCATGGCTTCCATGTCGATGTCGATGCCGCGCAGATGGCCACCGGTCAGAGTGATCTCGTCGTCGGTGATCTGGGTCTGACAGCCCATCCGCTCAAGTGCTTCCACGAGGTGGACGTCACCCTGGTGGGATCCGGAGCCGATGCCGGGGATGACGACTCGGCTGCCCAGGATGGCGGCGGCGGCCAGGAAGTAGGACATGCCCGAGGCGTCGGGTTCGACGGTGACCTCGCCGCCGCGGGCCTGCTGGCCGGCCGTAACGGTGAAGCGGCGGTAGCCGTCGCGTTCGACGCTCACACCCATTTCCTTCAGGGCGGCCAGCGTCATCTCGACGTACGGCTTGGAGACCAGCTCGTCCGCGATGGTGATCTCGGTGTCGTTCTCGGCGCGCAGCGCGTTGATGATCAGGCTGGAGGTGAACTGGCTTGAGACGGTGCCGTTGATGGAGGTGGCACCTCCCTTGAAGGAGCCGCCCACGACGCGGATCGGCGGGCTGCCGTTTGCGCGCACGGCGGTGGCGTCCACGCCCAGCGGCGGCAGCGCCGCGAGCAGGTCGCCCATGGGCCGCTCCTGCATGCGGGTGTTGCCGGTGATGACCGTGGTGCCCTGGGCATGGCCGGCCATCGAGATCAGGAAGCGCAGTGGGGTGCCGGCGCCGCCGACGAAGATGTCCTCCTTCGGGGCGCGCATGGGCTGCCCGGTGGGGGTGACGTGGATGCTGGCGGTGGAGTGGTCGACGGCGCAGGTGACGTGGCCGAACGTCTCGATGGCGCGGGCGAAGTAGAGGGTGTCGTCGGACAGCAGGGCGCCGTTGATGACGGTCTCGCGGCCGGAGAGGGAGGCGATGGCCAGGTAGCGGTTGGTGTAGCTCTTGGAGCCCAGGACGCGGACGCGTTCGTCGAAGGCCGCCAGGGGCAGCACGGTGACCTCTTCTGCCTTCAGGCGCGGGTCGGGTGTTGCGTTCATCCGGTCCTCCGTGGGGTTGAGCGGGTGCGGGGCCTTGGGGCAGGTCAGGCTTTGACGACGCGGCAGGCGAAGCACTTGTACGCCTGCTGGCCGGAGAGGTTGTCGTAGTACTGGTCGTCGGGCAGCGTGTTGGCCGGCTCGTAACGGGGGTCGTCGAAAAGGTCGCCGACCTTCTGCGCGGGGCCGAAGGTGTTGGGCACGAACACGGTGTCGGGCCGGATGCCGTCCCACAGCAGAGCGGTCCCTGCCACGACGCCCCGGGGGCTCTCCACCCGGACGTCGTCGCCGTCGGCGATACCGGCGCTCTGGGCCGTTGCCGGGTGGATCTGGATGAAGCGGATCCCGTTGAGCTGCTTGCCGGTGGGCGTCCAGTGCGTGATCTCGGCGAAGTGCACGACACTGGGCCGGCCGGTCATGCCCATCAGCGGGAACCGGCGGTGGACGTCACTGTTCCCCGGCACGCCCAGGCGCACCGGGTGGGTGAGCGCCTGCGGGTTGATCGGGCTGGTGACCAGCTTCTTGCTGTAGGCCACGGTCGGATGGGCGCCGGTGACCTCGGGGTGGGTGTAGAAGATCGGCAGCGCCGTATGTCCGGTCGCCGACAGGCTCTTCTCCAGCGCGGCGGTGGTGATTTCGACCTTGCCGCTGGGCGTGAGGAAGCGTTTGCCGCGATGCGCTTTGTCCAGGGATTCCGCTGCCTCGTACCAGCTGGGGTGGTCGAGATAGAGGGTGCTGACCCCGGGGTGCTCAGGTGTGGGACACGGCCAGCGCAGCGGCTCGGTGCGCTCGCTCATGCGCTCACGGGTCATGCCGCCCACACCGGGGGTGTACTTGGTGAAGTCGGCCCACAGGTTCTTGTAGTCCATCCACCGCTCGGGGAAGGCCTCACGCCATTCCTTCGCGGGGCGGCGCGTGTCGAGCTCGGCGAGTGCGTGGGCGAGGCCGATCCAGATCTCCCAGTCCGGGCGGGACTGGCCGACGCGGTCGACGACTTGGTCCTGCCAGCGGATGGCGCGGTCGTCGCGGCGCATGTAGACGCCTTCCATCTCCAGTCCGCTGCAGACGGGCAGGATGATGTCGGCGTAGGCGGCCGGCTCCTCCATGAACAGGCCGGTGTAGACGTAGAAGTCGAGCTGTTCGAAGGCCTTGCGGACTTTGGTGGTGTTGGCCGAGGACACCAGCGGGTTGCCCTGAGTGATGACGGCGTTCAGCCGGTAGGGCTGCCCGGTGAGGATGGACTGGGCGAAGTAGTCCGGACCGACGGGCAGAGCCTCACGGCGCTCAGGTGTCTTGGCATCCAGGGGCGGCAGGTGCAGGTCGCCGGGCCAGGTGTTGTGCATGAAGTTGCAGCCGCCGCCGGGCCGTCCGATGTTGCCGGTGACCGCGGCGAGGAAGGCGGCCACCCGGTAGGTGTCGAACGCGCCGAGCTGGTGGGAGATACCGGCGTTGCAGAAGATCGCGGCGGGTGCGGCACCCGCGTACTCCTCGGCCATGGCCGTGATGGTGGCGGCAGGCACGCCGGTCACCTTCGCCGCCCAAGCGGGCGTGTACTGGTGCTTGGCCAGGTGGGTGCGCAGCTCGTCGAAGCCGGTCACCCACTTGTCGATGAACGCCTGGTCGTACAGGCGCTGTTCGACGATGTGGTGGAGCATGGCCAGCAGCAGGGCGAAGTCGGTGTGGGGCTTGGGCGCCACCCACCGGTCCGCGGCGGCCCCGGTCGGAGTGAGGCGGGGGTCGACGACGGTGAGCGTGGCCTTGGTCTTCTTGCGTCCGCGCAGCAGGTAGTCGAAGGTCACCGGGTGGGTCTCGGCCTGGTTGGTGCCCAGGAACAGGTAGTGCCGGGCGGATCCGAGATCGTCCTTGCCGGTGGCGCCGTCGGTGCCGTAGCCGTTGGTGAAGTTGCCCAGGCCGAAGGTGGCCGCCAAGGCGTTGGCACCGGCGTCGTTGCAGACCGGCCCGACGTCGGTGTTGTTGGGGCTGCCCAGCATGGCGAACAGGCGGGCCACCAGGGAGCCCGTGCCCCGGGGCATGCGGCCGGTGGTGCGGTTGGCGATGGTGTGCACCTGGCCGGTGTCACGCAGGTGCAGCAACTTGCGGGCGATGGTCCGGTAGGCCTCGTCCCAACTGATGGCCTCGAACTTGGAGTTCGCGGAGCCCTTCTTGCCGGACACCCGGCGTAACGGTGTGGTGAGGCGTTCCTTGTTGTAGACCAGCTGCGGCATCATCTCGGCCTTGACGCACAACTGCCCGTTCTGGACGGGGTCGTCGTCCTCACCGCGGACGGCGAGGATGCGGTCGGCCTTGAGGTCGACGTTGAGACGGCAGTTGGAGTTGCAGAACTGACAGGCCGTCGCCACCGTCCGGTCCGGGGTCAGGGCCGCCGACTGGTCGGTGAAACTCGCCCCCGGCACGCTGCCAGCGGCGTCGGGGCTGCCTGTTTCCGCGGCGTTGGCTGCCACCAGCGGCAGCAGGACGGGGGCGCCGAGGCCGGCGCTGCCGACGACGCTGCCGCGGACGAATCCTCTTCGGGAGATCCCGTGCTGGTCGTGCTTCATGCGCGTGAGTGGTCCTTCCGCCTGGTGTGGGGACGAGGCGGGCATGGCGGTGCCCTCGGCCGTGCGCCCGGGCGCACGGCCGTGTCAGAGACGCAGCGGCAAGTGAGGCTGCGTCAGATGGCGTGGTGGGCCGACAAGTTGCTCGCGGAGGTCCGCACGGCGGTGAGGAAGGTCTTGAGGATCACGTGCTCGGCGCCGGGGGCGGAGGACAGTTCGGGCTGGAAGAGGCTGCCCATGAAGAACGGGTGGCCGGTGATCTCCAGGGCGCGTGGCGCACCGTCGCTGTCCCAGGCACTGATCTGCAGGGCGCCCTGGCTCGCGGCGCCCATGAAGTCGTCCGTCAGCCCGTAGTCGCAGTGGAAGATCTCGTCGACCTTGGTCGTGCCGTAGATCGAGGCGAGCAGCGAGTCCTCTTTGACCGTCAGGGGGGCCTTCTCCCCGCGGAAGGAACACGTCAGGGGGGTGACCAGCGGCATGAGCTTCTCCGGGTCCTCATCCACGCCCTCCGCTTCAGGGAGGTGCAGCACGTTCTGGGCGTGCTCGATGAGTGCACTGAAGAAGCCGCCGCAGGTGCCGAGAAAGGGCAGCGCGTTCTCGCGGGCGTGGCGGACGGCGGTGTGCACGCCCTTCTGGTTGAAGTAGGGCGCACCGGGGACCACCCATATACCGTCGAAGCCGTCCAGCTGGGAGGCATCGTGGATGTCGACCGTGGGGACCCATTCCGTACGCACGTCCCACTGCTCACGCATGGCGTCGATCTTGGGATGGGACGGCTCGTCGTGGTTGCCGCGGTCGCCCACCAGGGCAAGGCGAGGCTGAGCAGAGTCTGACATCGTTTCCCTTTCAAGGATTGCAGGTCAGGCATGGAGCATGGCCGTCGCCAATGACCGTTCCAGCCCTGTAAATCCGCAGCAGACAGTGCGCCGACCGCAAGGCCGCTGCGTTCTGGTGGGTGTGATGCAGTGTCAGGAACCGCGCCGCCACAGCGCGGTCTGAGGGTGAATGGGGCGTGCGATGACGCCTACGGCAAGACTGGGCGCGTCGATGAGCCAACCGTCTGCCTGTCGGATCCATGCACGTCTTCCAGCCCCCCTGGCACCAAGACGGGACCCTCTCAGCAGGCCCCCGTGCTGCTTCTCGCTCAATGTATCGATGTCGGTCAAAGTATTCGAGACCCGGTTTTCGGCCTGAGGTCCTTTTCCGCCAACTCCGCTGACCGTCGCCGCTGAACAACCGCCACGGGGCGCCTTTTCGCAGGCCAGCAGGGAACGAGCAGACCTCACGGCACATCACCGACCCGCCCCGCAGCGAGCGGCGCGCCGCCTCGACGCAAGGGCTTGCCACAGCGGCCATGACCGGACCGCATTGAGTCCTGGCAGGTCACAGCCGCATTGAGCCGACCGAAAGGGGAGCGTGGAGATCTCGGGGAGATGGCTGAAACGAGCATCCAAAGCCAGCCGTTATTAACAGCGTCCGCTGTTGATACCACTCTTGGCTGGTTAGTCTGTGGGCGGCCGGAGGTCGGCCCTCATCCCCCGTCGGACCCGGCCTCCGGCCATTCGTTGCGAACGGCACCGCGGACCAGCGCGGCCCGCGCCGCCGTTGCCGACGTCACCCATCCTGATACGTCATTGAGGAGATCCTCGTGAACCGCCCTGCCGGACATCCCCGCCGGTGGCAGATTCTGGCCATCCTCTGCCTGAGCCTGGTCCTCATCGGGCTTGACACCCTCATCCTGAACCTGGCCCTGCCCAGCATCCAGAAAGACCTGGACGCCACCAGCAGCCAGTTGCAGTGGACCGTCGACTCCTACGCGCTGGCCTTCGGCGGGCTGCTGCTGATGGCGGGAGGCCTGTCGGACCGCTTCGGCCGCAAGAGGCTGCTGGCCATCGGGCTGGCCGCCTTCGCGGTCACCAGTCTCGGCGCCGCGTTCGCCTCCAGTCCCGAAATGCTCATCACTTTCCGCGCCACGATGGGTATTTCGGCAGCACTGATGATGCCCGCCACCCTGGCCATCATCAAGGACGTCTTCCCGCCCGAGGAGCAGGGCAAGGCCATTGGCATCTGGTCGGGCGCGGCTGCGGTCGGCGTGCCACTGGGCCCGGTCGTCAGCGGCCTGCTGCTTGAGCACTTCTGGTGGGGGTCGATGTTCCTCATCAACGTGCCGCTGGCGGCGATCGCTCTCATCGGCGGGTTCAAGCTGATTCCCGAGTCCAAGGCCGAAGGCCACCCCGGACTGGACCTCGTCGGTGCCCTGCTCTCGGTGGCCGGCCTGGTCGCCATCGTCTACGGCCTGGTCGAAGCCCCGCACAACGGCTGGGGCGACATCGTGACCCTCGGCTCTCTGTTCGCCGGCGTCGCGCTCATGGTCGGCTTCATCCTCTGGGAAAAGCACACCGAACACCCCATGCTCGAAGTCGGCCTGTTCCTCAACGCCCGCTACGGCGGCGGCACGTTGGCCATCGCCTGCACCTCCTTCGGTCTCTACAGCGGGCTGTACCTGCTCACCCAGTACCTGCAGTCCGTCCTCGAACTGGACCCGCTCGGCGCCGGCCTGCGGATGCTGGCCATCGGCACCATGATGGTCGGCGCTCCGCTGTCCCCCAAGCTCGTCGAGCGCACCGGCCTCAAGGCCACCGTGGTGATCGGCCTGGTGCTGTGTGCGGCCGGACTCGGCGTCCTCGCCGGACTGCAGGTCGACGACGAGGCACAGGCCCTGTGGGGTCTTGCGGTGTTCGGCCTGGGCATGGGCATCGCCCTTCCCGCAGCCGTGGACGCCATTCTGGCTGTGTCCGCCGCCCGCCAGGCCGGTGCGGGCTCCGCAGTGGCCGATGTGGGCATGCAAGTCGGCGGTGCCCTGGGCATCGCGGTCAGCGGCAGTGTCATCGCCACCCTCTACCGCAACGACCTTCCCCAGGCCGCGCAGGTACCGGGCGAGGCCGGGGAGGCCGTACGCGAGTCTCTCGCGGGTGCCACCGCGGTCGCCCAACAGATGGGCGGGGCCGCCGGCGAGCGGGTGCTGTCCGCCGCTCAACAGTCCTTCGTACACGGCTTCACCGGCACCCTGATGGTCGCCGTTGGGGTCGCCGTCGTCGGCGCGGTCGCCTCCGCGTTCATCCTGCCCCGCGGGCAGACGGTGGACGAGGACGGCAGACTCGCAGCAGACGTTCCCGCGCAGCCCGACGCCGACGCCCGGACCGGCTCGTAGTCGGGCATGGTCACCATGCGTAGGATCGAACGCGCAGTTCGCCCCGCCTCCAATGGCACCCGCGCCGCCGGTGCCGGCCCGAGCGACGGGCGCGGGGGTGACAAGGAGGTGGTGATGGCCCGGCCATCAAAACTGAGGGTCGCGGTCAGCGATCCCGGCCAATGGCTCAGTGAGCGCGAGCGAGCTCAGGTGCTCGCGCCGAAACTGCGCGCGCTGGCGGACGAGACTCGGCTGACGCTGATTCTGCTGATCGCGCAACGCCCGCGCACGGTCAAGGAGCTGCAGGAGGCCACTGGGCTGAGCCAGACCCTGGTCAGCCATCACCTGGCGCCGCTGCGCGAGCAGGAGCTGGTGGAGGCCATCCCCAAGGGGCGCAGCAACCAGTACGTGATGTGCTGCTCGGCCCTGGCCGAACCGCTGCGCATGTTCGCCAGTCTCGCGGCCATGGATCCCGAGACGGTGGCGGCCTGCCTTCAGCCCGGCTCCCCTGCTCCCGCTGCCGAGGGCTAACGGGCCGCCTCGTGCGCACGCTCAGTCCTGCCTCCGCCCGTCGGGCGGAGGCAGGACTGTTTCAGAGGTACGGATCCCCGACCGAGAACACAGTCGCCTACAAGAATGTTCACCTTGCGCAGGGCGCAGAGCCCCGGTGCAGCGCACTGGCGGTGAACTCGCGCATGGTTGTTGAACCGAGGTTGGACCCGCAAGAAATACCCCGGAAGCTGCTGAGCGAATACGAGATTCCACACGGGTGTGAACATCGCCGCTCGCGCGTAGGCGATAGCCATCCCCTGCGAGAACGTGCCGATTCGGTTGCATAGCTGCGATCAGCGTTGCCACCAACGGTCCGGTCTGACCGCCGTCCGCGAACTCGCCGCGCCCTCCTATCACTGTGGAGGTAAAGTGGACTCGGCGGGCTATCCCTGAGGGGTAGTGAGGTAATGTCTTTCTCCACCTGGAATCCGTTCTCGGGACTGAGCCGTCGCGCTCTCGCCGTTTCATTGGCCGTGGTCTTGGCGGCCCCGCTGTCATCCGCGGGAGCGGCCGCAGCGGCGCAGACAAGACCCGCCGCGGCGGGTCTCTTGGACCCTTTGTGCGACCACTTCGAACGCACCAAGTGGTATGGCGAACAGGCCGAAAAGCTGGTCCTGAAAGTTGCAGTGAAGGGCTTGGCGATCGCGATCGCCAAGCGCAGGGGTTTCTCCCCTGTCCAGGCCCGGGACATGGGCGGCAAATACGGAACCGGTTCCGGGCTCGTACTGAAGTTCACGAAGGAGTTCTGCCCGCCTCAGACCATGATCCCTGCTGCTCAGTCATTGTCCTATTTGGGGCCCGACCTTGAGCGGCAGCCCGGTGCTACCAGCCGCGAAAGCTATGACGCGTACTTCCCACAGCCAGCCGCTAAGACGGACCTGGAGGCCGCAGTCGACGCAGCACGCCTCTTCAACAGCTCCGGGGCTAGCAACGTGACCACCGCGAACGTTCTCGACCTGAGCAACGCACTGTGCAAGGAGTCCGAGCGTTACGGAGGACCGAAAACCGATGTTCGGAGCTACCTCGGCCGGGCAGACCTTCGTGCTCTCGACGCTTCGAACACCGTGATGTCGTTGACACTCAAGAGCTGCCCACAGCTGACGAGTGACCAGGCAGACGATCTAGCAGGCCGGTTGCATAACTTGCTGGTTACAAATGATCAGTTGGCGCATTTGCCGCCCTTCCTGACGGACCCGGTTTGGAGCTGTGGCACCATTCCAGGCGAGCTCACCTTGAGCTGGAGGCCCATTTCCGCCAACCGCATTTCGCACTACGAGTTGTACGACCAGGAAATGGATGGCAGGTGGACCCAGAAGTCACTCAATCCGAACGAAGGGTCCGCCACCAGCATCAACGTCCGCGCCGCGGTACAGCGCTTCCATGTCTACGCACTCCGTGCGACAGACGAGCAGGGCAGCCAAAGCGCCTGGACATTCGTCCGTGTGAACTTGCCCTTGTGCCCCGCCTGAGTGGGCCGTGCGGCCAAGGGGGTTGCGCCGCCCAGGTAATCCGGAGAAGAGATTTCCCCGGCCTTCGTTGTAGACGCATTCCTCAAGCGTCGCCACGCTTCTGCTCCTGATAGAGGAAGCAACCGACACGGCACTGCGTCCTCCACTCAGGCCTCTTCGGCAGAATATGGTGCCGGGTGAGCGCTGTGGTTGTGTGGAATCCGCAACAGGGGATTCCACACAACCACAGCGCAATCCTCAGCTGCCCTGCAGGTCCTGCTGGAAACGGTCGCGGATACCTTCCGGGGTAAGGGCGTTGGTGGCGCGTGGCGGGATCGCGCCGGTACGCGGCAGAGTCCGCACGCTGATCATGTGCGGCCCGGAGGCGGTCTTGGCTTTCAAGACCGCGTTGCGCAGGCCGTCTTCACTGTCGCAGCCCTCGGCGGTGCGGTAACCGGCCGCCAGCGCCGCAGCCGGGAACGAGGTGCTGCTGGAGGTCGTCGACTGCCCGCCGGTGGACTCGTGGATCTGGTTGTCGAGGACCACGTGGATCAGGTTGGCGGGTGCCTCGTGTCCGATCATCGACAGGGCGCCGAGGTGCATCAGCGCGGCGCCGTCACCGTCCAGGACGACAACCGTCCGCTCCGGATGGGCCAACGCCACGCCCAGACCGAGCGAGGAGGCGTGCCCCATCGAGCCCTGCATATAGAAGTTGCCGGGCCGGTCGGCAACCGCGAAGACGTCACGGCCGGTGTAGCCGGTGGTCGCGATGACGGACGCTTCGGGGCAGGTGTCGGTCACCACGCGGATGGCGGTGCTGCTGGCCAGGCCCGTGGGCGTAACTGCCTCCTGGGCGGCCGCCTTGCCGATGGCTCCGCGCTCCACCAGGACGAAGGGGGCCCGCCGGTCGGCCAGGTCCTTGTCAGCAGCGTCGAGTATCTCGGTGAACCGCTCGATGCCGTCCTGAGCGTGCAGCGTGTAGTGCGGGGTGCCGACGCTGTCGAGGAGGCGGTGGGTGGACGGGCCCATGACGGCGTGCTGAGGTTCGTCGCTGGCCGGGTCGGGCCAGCCGCGGAGGCTGGCGAAGGTGAGGATGGGCAGCTGATAGGTCATCACCAGCGAGGTGAGCGGGTTGATGAGGTTGCCCAGCCCGGAGTTTTGCAGCATGACGTAGGCGCGCTGCCCGCCCAGGGCGGCTCCGGCGGCGACCGCCAGTGCGTTGCCCTCGTTGGGGGCGGGTACATAGCGGCCCGGCTGGGTGCTGAGGTGGGCGATGGGCCCGCCGAAGTGGGAGCAGGGCACGCCGCTGGCGGTGGTGAATCCTCGGCTGGCGAGGATGTCGCAGAAGTCTTGGGCGGAGATCATGGACGGGGCAGCTCCGTTTCCGTGGCGGGTGTCGTGGCGGGCGGTGTCTGGCGGCTGCGGCGCCGCATCTTGATGCCCTCGATGATGATCGGGATGCCGGAGATCAGGACGATGCCGATGACCATGCCTTCGATGTTGTCGCGGACGAAGGCGATCTGGCCGAGGTAGTAGCCGACCAGGGTGAGGCTGACGGACCACAGGACCGCACCGATGACGTTGAAGAGGAAGAACGTGCGGTAGGTCATGCGGCCCACACCGGCGGTGATGGGGATGAAGGTGCGGAAGACCGGGATGAAGCGGGCCATCACCAGGGCCTTGGGGCCGTGCTGGAGCATGAAGCCCTGGGCGCGTTCGGCGTTTTCCTGCTTGAAGAAGCGGGAGTTGGGACGCTTGAACAGTGCGGGGCCTATCTTGCGGCCGAAGGCGTAGCCGAACTGGTCGCCCAGGACGGCAGCGACGGCGATGGCGAGCATGACCACCCACAGCGGCTGGTGCAGGATCTGGTCGTTGGCCACCAGCAGGCCCGCGGTGAACAGCAGCGAGTCGCCAGGCAGGAAGAAGCAGACGATCAGGCCCGACTCCGCGAAGACGGTGGCCATGATGCCCAGCAGGCCGAAGGTGGAGATGAGTTGTTCGGCGTCGAGTAAGGGTGATGAGGCGAGGTTCAGCATGGCCGGTGTCCCTGGATGGTGAGGCGGTGAGAGTACGGGGCCGGGAGCCAGCCCAAAGGGCCGGCTCCCGGAGCGCGGGCTACTGAGCCCAGTGGGGTCGGTGGTCGATGCGCACGACGGCGCAGGTGATGGAGACTCCGCCGCCGTGGGCGACGATGAGTACGTGGTCGCCCGGCCCGACCTGGCTGGTGGCGACGAGGTGGTCGAGGCCGACGATCTGGTCGTTGACCGTCAGATGGCCGAGGTTGCGGCCGAAGTCGAGCAACCCCTGCTCGGGTGAGAGGCCCATCGGGTCGAGGATGACCTTGAGGTAGCTCTCCTGGCCGGTGAACACGTGGGCGACGCGGGTGACGTCCGCCGGTTCGAGGCCGGCTTCGGCCAGGGTGCGCAGGGCTATCTCGGTGCGTAGTTCGCCCTGGCGGCGTACGACTTCGGCGACGGTCTCCTCCAGTCCGCCGGTGGCGGCGAGGCGTTCCTTGAAGTCCATGCTGCGGCCGACCGTCAGCGACGGCGGGAAGAGCGGCTCGGCGCCCCGGTACTGCTCCTCGACCTCGGCGGTGGAGCCGGTGTTGATGGACAGCAGGCTGGCGAAGCCGTCGGTCTTGGACAGCAGGACTGCGCTGCCGGCGTCGCCCAGCACGCCGTTCTGGATGCCGAAGGCCCACCGGTTGAAGTTCGGGGTGCCGACGTTGTCGGCGCCGGTGAGCAGGGCGGTGGTGCGCTCGGGGACGGCCTGGAGGTAGCAGGCGGCCAGTTCCAGCGAGCCGATCAGGCCGCTGCAGGCCTGCCAGACGCGGAAGGAGGGCACGTCGCGGTCGGTGATGTGGCGCAGGATGTAGTGCTGCGGTGACCAGCCCTCGGGGCCCTGTTCGTGGCCGCAGGCGTGGATGTGCAGGTCGATGTCGTGCGGGTGTGCCTGGGAGCGTTCCATGGCCTGGCGGGCGGCGGCGATGGCCATGTCGGGTGCGGGCATGTCGTCGGCGACGGCGGCGCCGGTCCAGCCGTACCACTCGTAGTCGTCGGCGTCGTAGAGGCCGAGCGCGACGGCCTTTTGGGCGTCGACGATGTCGGGGATGTAGGCGCCGAGGCCGGCGATGCGGATGTCGGTGGTCTTCACAGGTGGCTCGATCCTCGTCTGTCGCTCGGTCAGGCCGAGGCGTTGGCGGAGTTGAGTTCGGCGGTCAGTGCCTGGACGACCGTGGTGATCGTGCCGTCCTTCAGCAGCTGCACCATCGGCAGCTTCACCTGGTACTCCCGCTCGATGCGGTTACGCAGTTCCACCGCCATCAGCGAGTCCATACCGAGCTTGTTCAACGGCCGGCTCACGTTCACCCGCTCCGCACGCAGCCCCATCACGACAGCCACCGCCTCCTTCACGAAGGCCAGCACTGTGGTGTCGTCGGCTCCGCGTGACGGCGCCGCATCGGCGACCGGCTGCGGCTTCGGCTGCTCGGGCTCGGCTGCTTTCTGAGGCTGAGCCGCAGCCGGAGGGACGGGCGCCGGTGCAGGTGTGGCGGGGGCGGGTGTGGTGTCGGGCTGGGGTGCCGTCGTGTCGGCGGAGTTGAGTTCCGCGGTCAGCGCCTGGACGACCGTGGTGATCGTGCCGTCCTTCAGCAGCTGCACCATCGGCAGCTTCACCTGGTACTCCCGCTCGATGCGGTTACGCAGTTCCACCGCCATCAGCGAGTCCATACCGAGCTTGTTCAACGGCCGGCTCACGTTCACCCGCTCCGCACGCAGCCCCATCACCACGGCCACCGCCTCCTTCACGAAGGCCAGCACGTCCGTGCTCGACACGTCGGCCTCAGGTGTCGGGGAGCCGTTGGCCGCGCGGGGTGCGGGGATGCGAATGCTGCCGCTCTTCGGCTCCGCGGCCGGGGTTTTGGGTGCGGTCGGCTGCTCGCTCGGGATGGGTGCTTGTGCTGCGACGGGTGCAGGCGCCGCCGGGGTGGGGCTGTCCGTGCCGGACGGGGCCGGGCGGTCGGTCGCGGTGAGGTACCGCAGCAGGGGCGCGGTGGCCGCTGTCGGGTAGGCCTGCGCCCAGGCGGGCCAGTCGGCACGCAGGACGGCGGTGTGCAGGCGCCCCTCGCCGAGGATGCTTCCGAGCACGGAGAACCCGTCGTCAGGGCTGAAGGAAGACATGCCCTGGGGCAGCAGGGTGCGTTCTTCCTGCTGTTCCTTGCGGGCCACCATGCCCACGCTGTCCCAGAAGCCCCAGTTGATGACGGTCGCCGGTCGGCCGTGCGCGTTGCGGTGGTGGGCCAGGGCATCGAGGAAGGCGTTGCCGGCCGCGTAGCCGCCGAGCATGGGCGAGCCGAGCAGGGCTGATCCGGAGGAGAACAGCACGAACGCGTCCACCTCCTGGTCGTGCAGGAGGCGGTGCAGGTTCCACGCTCCGGAGACCTTGGCGGCCAGGACCGTGTCGAGGTCGGCGGGGGTCATGTCGCTCAGCGGGGCGTAGTCGATGACGCCTGCCGCGTGGAAGACACCGCGGATGGGCGGCAGACCCTGGCGGTGGCGGCCGGTCAGCAGCCCCTGCATGGCGTGGTGGTCGGCGACGTCGGCGGCCTCGTACTGCACGCTGACGCCGCGCCCGGCGAGTTCGTCCAGGACAGCAAGAGCCGCCGCATGAGGGTGGTCGTCGGGCAGCCGGGTTCCGGGGGCGGGCAGCGGGCTGCGGCCGGTGAGCAGGAGGTGGCGGGCGCCCTGGTCGGCGAGCCACAGGGCCAGTCGACCTCCGATGCCGCCGGCTCCCCCGGTCACCAGGTAGGTGCCCTCGCCGTGGATGGTGACAGCCGGCGTGCGTGCTGACGACGGTGCGCTGGGTGCGGTGACCTGGCTGAACGACAGGACGATCTTGCCGGTGTGGCGGGACTGGGCCATGAGCCGGAACGCGTCGGCGGCCTGGTCGGCCGCGAACTCCGTGTGCGGCAGCGGCTGCAGATCACCCCGCTCGACCAGGGCAGCCGCAGCGCGCAGAATACGTCCGGCCCGCTCGGGCGCGTGCTGGATCATGTGGACGACGTCGACAGCGTGGAACGACAGGTTGCGGGCGAAGGCGCCCAGCGGCAGCGGGTTGTCGTCGAGGATGTCCCGCTTGCTCAGTTCGAGGTAGTGCCCGTAGGGCGCCATCAGGGAGAGGTTGGCCGCGATGGCCTCTCCTGCCAGGGTGTTGAGGATGACGTCGAACCCGTTCTCGCCGGGAGCGGGGCGGAAGGTGTCGGCGAAGTCCAGGCTGCGGGAGTCGGCGACGCGGTCCACGCCGAGCTTGGCCAGCAGCTGGCGTTTGGCGTCGCTCCCGGCGGTGGCGTAGATGCGGGCGCCCTTCCAGCGGGCGACGTTCAAGGCGGCCAGCCCGGTGCCGCCGGTGGCGGAGTGGATGAGGATCTTGTCGCCGCGGTCGATACGGGCGAGGTCGTGCAGAGCGTGGTAGGCGGTCAGGTAGGAGGCGGGCAGCGTCGCGGCCTGGGCCGAGGTGAGACGGGACGGCTTGGGAGCGGTCAGGCAGGCACGCGTGATGACTTCGCTGGCCAGGGCGCCTTCGGCGAAGGCGATGACCTCATCGCCGACGGCAACGTCGGTGACGCGGCTGCCGGTTTCGGTAACGGTGCCCGCGCACTCCCAGCCGAGGGTCGGCGGCTGGTCGTCCTGTCCGGGATACATGCCCAGGCTGAGCAGTACGTCGCGGTAGTTGACCCCGGCGTGGCCGACTTGGATGCGGACGTCGTCGGGCCCGAGGGGGCGGTGCGGGGCGGGCTGGAGCTGGAGGTCGTCCAGGACGCCGGGGGTTGGCAGCGACAGGTTCTGCGGCCCGCCGGCAGCCGCGGGGGCAGGCCGCAGACGGGCGGCCAGACGCCGGCCGTCGCGCAGGGCCGTCTCGTTCTCCGCATCAGGTGTCCGCAGCAGGTCGGCCAGAGCCGGGATGCTGTCTGCGGACCGGTCGAGGTCGACCAGGCGAGGGCTGAGGGAAGGGGTCTCGGCGGCGATGGTGCGTCCCAGGCCCCACAACGGCGCCTGGAAGGGGTTGCGGACCGTGTCCGTGGGGCTGGTGGCCTGCGCGAGCTGGGTGATCAGCCAGAGTGGCGGGTGGCCGAGGGAATGCTTGTCCAGTGCCCGCATCAGATGCAGGACGCTGTGCCCGGTGAGGAGTTGGGTGCGGCCGATCTCGGTGGCGGTGGCGTCGAGTCCGACCTGCGCGTCCAGCGCCCACAGGTGGATGACACCGCGGCAGGTGCCTTCGCGGGCGATGTCGGCCATGGTGTCGACGTAGTGGCTGGGGTTCGCCGGGTCGAGGCGATAGCGTTCCCCGGCGCCGGCCATGCGGCCTGCCGCGGCGGTGATGGCGATCACGCGCTCGCCGCGCCAGGTCAGTTCACGGATGAGGGCACGGCCGGTGGGCCCGCTGTCGGTCAGCACGAGCCAGAAGCCGTCCGGCTGTCCGCCGGTGGCCGGAGCATTGTGCGGGGCGGTTTCCCAGGTGAGGGTGTGCAGCCAGGATTCCTGTCCGCCGCCGGCGGCGGGTACAGGCGGGGCAGCGGCGTTGGCGGTCACGGGTGTGTCCTCGCGGTGCGGTGTCAGCGGTGCGGGTGCGTGGCCGGCCAGGTACTGCAGGCGCAGGCCGCGCATCTGTGCCAGGAGTCGGCCGTCATCGCCGCGGATGTCGATGTCGGCGCTGAAGGAGTCGGCGCGGGTGGCGGGCAGCAGGCGGGCGTGGCTGTACATGGAGGTGGCCGGCCGGTCGAAGAAGCGGACTTCGTCGATGCCGCCGAGGACGAAGACGCCTTCCTCGCCAGGGGCGGTCAGCGCCCGGGCGGCGGCCATGGAGTGGCCGCTGGCATCCAGCAGGGCCGGGTGGAAGTGGTGCTGCTCCAGGCCGTCCAGCAGCTCGGTGGGACAGGCCAGGTGGGCGAGGACTTCGCCGTCGGTGCGCCACAGTTCGGCCACGCCCTGGAAGGCGCCGTTCCATTGGTTGCCGCGCTCGGCGTTCCAGGGGTAGAAGCCCGCGGCGTCCTGATGCTCCGCGCACCGGCCGCGGATGGCCTCCAGGGACTCCGTCCCGGCGGCGGCCTCCGTGGTGAGCGGGCGGGCGGTGGCTTCGGTGTGCAGCGTCCAGTCCACGCTGTCGGTGTCGGCGTCCTGGCTGTAGATGTAACAGTGCAGACTGCCGTCGTCGGCGGGCGTGGCGATGACGCGTACCTGGGGCGGCGGTGCGGAATCCTCCAGGAACAGCGCGCGGTGGTAGTGCACGTCGGAGAGCGACAGGGCGCCGTCGCCGATCACCACGTGGGACGCCGCGGCGACGAGTTCGAGGTGGGCGGTGCCGGGCAGGATGATCGTGTCCTGGATGCGGTGGTCGCGCAGGTAGTCGTTGCGCTGGAGATCCAGGGGACCTTGCCAGATCCGTGTGGCGCCCTCGCCCGCGATCTCCGCGCCGAGCAGCGGGTGCGGTGAGACCGGGGCCGAGGCGCGCGGAGCCGGCGTGCTCGCTGGCGCGGGCGCGGGGGTGGCGGCCGTCTGGGGAGCGGGGCTGATCCAGTGCCGGGTGCGCTGCCACGGGTAGGTGGGCAGGGGCACGAAGGAGCCGGGCCCGGCCAGGACATCGAAGTCGAGAGGCACGCCCGCGGTGTGCAAGGAGGCGGCGAAGGTGAGCAGGCAGCCGCGTTCGTCGTCCTGGCGGCGCAGGCTGCCGACGGCCGTCACCTCCTGGCCGTCTGCGCGTCCGGTCTCCCGGATGCCGTTGACCAGCAGGGGGTGCGGGCTGACTTCGATGAACACGGTGTCACCGAGGGCGAGTTGGCCGCGGACGGCGCCGACGAAGTCGACGGGCTGCCGGATGTTGCGCACCCAGTAGTCGGCGTTCATGGCCGAGCCGTCGATGACCTCGTTGAGCAGCGTGGAGTGCAGCGGGATGGTGCCCGGCACGGGGGCCAGGTGCGCCAGCTCGGAAAGGAGGTCCTCGCGCAGGGCGTCCATCTGCGGGCAGTGGGAGGCGAAGTCCACGTTGACCCGCCGGTTGGCGACCTCACGGGCGTCGAGGTCGGCCAGCACCTTGGTGAGTGCCTCTCCGTCACCTGACAGCAGGGTGGAGGTGGGGCTGTTGATCGCGGCCACCGCGACGTCGTTCTCGTACCCGGCCAGCGCTTGGGCGGCTTCCTCGGCGGGCAGTCCGACCCATGCCATGGTGCCCCGTCCCGAGAGCCGCTTGGCAAGACGGCTGCGGCGGCAGATGACGGCGGCGGCATCGGCCAGGCTCAGGGATCCGGCGATGTAGGCCGCGGCGGACTCGCCCATGCTGTGACCGATCACGACGTCGGGTTCCACGCCCCAGGAGCGCCACAGTTGGGCGAGAGCGATCTCCATGGCCCACAGGGTGGGCTGGATGACGTCCAGTTCCTTGAAGCGGTCCTCATCGCCGGAGCGCAGGAGGTCGATGACCGACCATCCGGTCTCGGTGTGGATGGCGGCGTCGCACTCCTGCATGGCGTCACGGAACACGGGTTCGGTGTCGAGGAGTTGGCGGCCCATGCCGACCCACTGCGAACCCTGTCCGGGGAAGACGAAGGCGATCCTGGGCGGTGTGGTGGGGTCGGTGTAGTCGCTGAAGGACAGGCCTGGTTCGTCCTGCCCGTCGGCGAAGGCACGCAGGGCGTCGGCGGCTTCGGTGTGGCTGTCGACGGGGACGGCCAGGCGGGCATCGTGCAGCGTGCGGCGCAGGGCCGCGGAGTAGCCGATGTCGCGCAGGCTGTGCTCGGCCCCGGCTCCGGTCAGGTGGTCCGCCATGCGGCGGGCAGCATCGGCGAGCGCTTCAGGGCTTTGCGCGGACAGGGTCAGCAGCTCGGTGCGGGCCGGCGCTAGATCCTGCGGGGTTTCGGCCTGGAGAGCGGGGGCTGCTTCGAGGACCAGGTGGGCGTTGGTTCCTGAGAAGCCGAAGCTGCTCACCGCGGCCACTGACGGTCGGCCGCGGTCGGGCAACGCGGTGGGCCGGGTGGGGATCTCCAGGGGCAGTTCGTCCCAGGCCACAGCCGGGTTGGGGTTCTTCAGGTGCAGGTTGGGCGGCACGGTGCCGTGTTCCAGGACCAGCACGGCCTTGATGAGCCCAGCGATGCCGGCGGCGGCCTCGGCGTGACCGATGTTGGTCTTGATGGAGCCCACCAGGCAGCGGTCGTCGCTGGCGCGGGGGCCGATCACGTCGGCGAGGGCCTGCAGTTCGACGGGATCGCCGACGCTGGTACCGGTGCCGTGGGCCTCGATGTAGTCGACAGCCGACGGGGCGATTCCGGCGTTGGCGTAGGCGCGCTTGAGGACATCGCGCTGGCCCTCGACGGCGGGGGTGACCAGGTAGCCGCTGCTCTGGCCGTCGTTGCCGATCGCGGAGCCGCGGATGACGGCGCGGATGCGGTCGCCGTCGGCGAGGGCCGACTTCAGCGGCTTGAGGATGACCGCACCGATGCCGTCACTGCGGACGAATCCGTCGCCGGACGCGTCGCCGAACTTGCAGCGGCCGTCGCCGGCGAGCATGCCCGCACCGGAGTAGACGACGCCTTCTTCTGGCAGCAGGACGATGTTCACGCCTCCGGCGATGGCCAGTTGGCACTCGCCCAGGCGCAGGGCCTGGACGGCGTTGTGCACGGCGACCATGGCGGAGGAGCAGGCGGTGTCGACGGTGAAGCTGGGCCCGCGCAGGTCGAAGGCGTAGGAGAGCCGGCCGGACATGATGGCGCGGGAAGCGGCACCCGTCATCGCGTACAGGTCGAGCCGGTCACGCTGGTCGTACTGCAAGTGCCAGTAGTCACCGCCGAGTTGGCCGATGAATACCCCGGCGTCGCTGCCCGCGAGGCGGGCGGCGGACTGACCGGCGTCCTCGAGTGCCTCGTAGGTGGTCTCCAGCAGCAGCCGCTGCTGGGGATCCATCCGGTCCGCTTCCCGTGGCGATATGCCGAAGAACTCGGCGTCAAAGGCATCGATGTCACGCAGCAGGCCACCCCAGCGGCTGACGGTGCGGCCGGGCGTGCGGGGGGCGGGGTCGTAGACGGCGTCGATGTCGTAACGCTCGGAAGGGATCTCGGTGATGGCGTCGCGGCCCTCAATGAGCATCTTCCACAGCTCTTGAGGGCTGGTGGCGTCGGCGAACCGTCCGGCCATGCCGATGATCGCGATCGGTTCGCTGACAAGTGCTGCGGCAGGTATGGGGTCGTGCGGCATAGGTGTCCTTCCGGGCATGGCGAAGCCGTTCACTGGTACGCAGCACGTGGGGACCCATGCGTGCACGCGGCGAGCGGGCAGCAATGCCGGCTCGGTGGCGGGCATGCACGCGGATGGTGTTCGAGGGTGAAGGGAAAGATCGGCTCCGTCTAGAAGGACGGTGGCACGGCGCATGGCGAGTGCGTCGTGCGGTCAATGAGCCGTGGCAGCTTGTCGGCGAAGCCGCCGGTCTTCCAACGTCGTTGCGGCGAAGAGCGGTTGCCCCTTGCCGAACGCCCCCGTTGTTTCGACATGTATCGAGATTGGCTTGTGAAGGGGCACTTCGCAACGAGCGTCAAAGTGACCCTCGTCACACGCTGCAGATCTCTGGGTTCAGGTTGACATCCATCGAATCAAGAAAGATCCTGGAGTCTTGATTCGTCATTTATCTATATAGGCGACAGCGGCGAACCTGCCGCGACGGCGACACATGGACCGCCGGACACGCCATGCGGAGAGCCTCGACAGGAGTCGATCTCGTTGAGCGAACAGACCACAGCGTCGGGCCCGGTCGACCCCGGGCAAGAGACCGCCCCCAGCAACGGTGGCTGCTGCGCCGCCATCGCCGAGCTGCGCGTGCGGGCCGAACAGGCCGCAGCACTTCGCGCGCAGGAGACCGAGCCCGGCGCGGACGGCAACACACCGTCACCCGCACCCTCCGGCGTCGCCTAATGCCGCCGACCGCCTTACCCCCAGCGTCTGAAAGGACACGACACCGTGGTTGACCACAGCCTCGACCAGCTCCCCGTCGCCGTGATCGGAGCGGGCCCGATCGGCCTGGCCGCCGCCGCACACCTGGCCGAACGCAACGTCCCCTTCGTCGTACTGGAGGCCGGCGACACACCGGCAGCAGCAGTGCGGGCCTGGTCCCACGTCCAGCTGTTCAGCCCCTGGGAGTACAACACCGACCCCGCCGCCCGCCGCCTGCTCGCCGAGGCCGGCTGGCAGGAACCGGACGCATCAGAGCTGCCGACTGGCGGGGACCTGGTCAAGCAGTACCTGCAGCCGCTGGCCGAACTGCCCGCCCTGGCCCCGCACATCCGCTACGGCGCGACCGTCACCGCCCTCAGCCGCCTGGGCATCGACCGGCTGCGCACCGCAGGCCGCGAGCAGGCCCCCTTCGTCGTCCGCCTAAACGACGGTGAAGAACTGTTGGCCCGCACCGTCATCGACGCTTCCGGCACCTGGCGCCAGCCCAACGTCGTGGGCGCCAACGGCCTGCCCGCCCACGGCGAGCACGACGCAGCCGCCTGGATCACCCACGGGCTTCCCGACGTGTTCGGCGCGGACCGCGACCAGCACGCCGGACACCACACCGTCGTCGTCGGCGCCGGGCACTCGGCCGCCAACACCCTGCTGGCTCTGGCCGAGCTGGCGGACAGCGCGCCGGACACCACCATCACCTGGGCCATCCGCAGCGCCGACCCGGCCGCCTCGTTCGGGGGCGGCAGCGACGACGAACTGCCCGCCCGCGGCGCCCTCGGCTCGGGCCTGAAGATGCTGGTCGACACCGGCCGCGTCACCCTGGCGGCGAACTTCCGCACCCACAGCATCCGCCGCCTGGGCGACAACCAGGTCGAGCTGGTCTCCCGCGACGGCGGCGAGCAGACCATCGCAGCCGACCGGATCGTGGCAGCCACCGGCTTCCGCCCGGACTACAGCATCAGCGACGAACTGCGCCTGGAACTGGACCCGATCATGTCCGCGCCCCGCGCGCTGGCTCCGCTGATCGACCCCAACCAGCACTCCTGCGGCACCGTCACCCCGCACGGCTACCGCGAACTGGCCCACCCCGAACCGGGCTACTACATCGTCGGCATGAAGAGCTACGGCCGCGCACCCACCTTCCTCATGCTCACCGGCTACGAGCAGGTGCGGTCCATCGCCGCCGCCCTGGCAGGCGACCTTGAGGCCGCCCAGTCGGTGGAACTGCAGCTCCCGGAGACGGGAGTGTGCTCGGTGACGGCCGGCGGCGAGGCCATCGCACTGCGCCTGGGACTGAGCAAGGAACAGCACGAGCAGCTGCTGCAGGTCACCGCCAAGCACCTGGGCACCTCCTCCAGCGCCGCGGAGGCGGTCCTGTCGGCGGCCACCGAACTCGGCATCGACCACACCGCGGCACTGCAACTGGCCGCCTACGCCGCCGATCAGTTCGACGCACCCGGCGCCACCGGCTGCTGACAGCACACCAAGGGCCGTCTCCACCCCCCAAGCGAGGGAGGAGACGGCCCCACTCCCGTTGGTCAGGAGATGCGGTGCACCTTGTGCTGGGCGGCCTGCGCCCGCGGGCGCACCACCAGCAAGTCGATGTTGACGTGCGGCGGACGCATCACCGCCCAGCTCACCACGTCGGCGACGTCCTCGGCGACCAGCGGGTCGGGCACGCCCGCATAGACCGCGTCAGCCTTCTCGCTGCTGCCGCGGTAGCGGTTGAGGGAGAACTCCTCCGTCTGCACCATGCCCGGCGCGATCTCGATGACCCGCAGAGGCTGCCCACTCGCCTCCAGCCGCAGCGTCTGCGCCAGCACATGGGCCCCGTGCTTGGCCGCACTGTAACCGCCGCCGCCCTCGTAGCAGGTGAAGGAAGCGGTGGACGACAGCACGACGACCACACCGTCGCCGCTCGCCACCAGCAGCGGCAGCAAGGACTGGGTCATGTGCAGCGCGCCGACCACGTTGACCTCGTACATGCGCTGCCAGTCGGCCGGATCGGCCTGGGCGATCTCCTCCGTCCCGTAGGCGCCGCCTGCAATGTTGACCAGCACGTCGCAGGACTCCAGCTGCCCGGCGAAGGCGGTCACGGCCTCACGGTCGGTCACATCCAGCGGATACACCCGGGCCGTTCCGCCGTCGGCATGAACCTGCTTGGCGACTGCCTCCAGACGGTCCGCCCTCCGTGCCGTGAGCACCACCGTGTAGCCCTGGCGGGCAAGCTCCCGCGCTGTGGCCGCACCGATGCCGCTGCTGGCCCCGGTGATCACCGCTGTACGCGACTGAGTGGGTATTGCCATCAACCGGTCCCCCGCAACCCTTGATTAGACGGTCATCTAAACAGTCGATCTTGGCATCTCGGTAAACGAGTGTCAACATAGACGTATGTCGAAGCTTCAGGAGACGGTGGCCGCGCTCCCGGCCCAGCCGTGCTGCCCCGCCCTCACTGAGCGGGAGCTGACGGTGGAAGAGGCCGAACTCACGGCCGCCATGTTCAAGGCCCTGGGTGACCCGGTCCGGCTGCGCCTGTTCTCCAAGGTGGCCTCCCACCCGGACAACGAGGCCTGCGTGTGCGACATCGCCGATGTGGGCGTCTCGCAGCCGACCGTCTCCCACCACCTGAAAAAGCTCAAGGAGGCCGGACTGCTCGCCTCCGAGCGACGCGGCACCTGGGTCTACTACCGCGTCGAGCCGTCCGTGCTCGCCGCCATGGGCCATCTCCTGACACCTACACCCGCCTCCGCCAAGGTGGCCTGACCCGCCTCACGACAGCTACTGAATGCGCTGAACCACGCCCTGACGTACCGCGGGCACTCATATGTCGGCCGCGTCCACCACGGCGCCGAGGTCGACGAACTTGAAGCCGGTCGCCGTGCGCGTGCCGCCCTCGCCGTCCGGCACCGCTGGGGCCTCCTTGCCGTCCTGGACGACCAGCAGCCGCGCGGATACCGCACCCCCAACGGGGCGTTGAGCACGGCGCTATCACACTCCTCGACGCTGTCGAGCGTCGACGTGGCGGCCCCGATCCGCAAGCCGCCCTCGCACTTGGCTTTGTAGGTGGCAACCGGCTCCATCGGTAGGTCTGTTCTGACTCCACCTGGCGGCCGGAGGGTCTCGTTTGGTAGATCAGAAGTGACTCCGCTTTGGGAGGTGTCGGACAACGCGGCAGCCCGTAGCCGCAGCGGCCGCAGGGGCTGGCCGCCGCCTGCGCGACGTCAGACGTGCCGTGCGAGCTTGGCCGAGGAAACCAAGAGGATCATGGCCAGCACGGGAATGAGCACCAGGTCCGAGAACACGCCGACCAGCAGACCGCCCAGCAGCGCGCCGGCGATCGAGCCCGCTGCCATGACCAGGGTGAAGCGGCGGTTGGCGCCCAGCACCGCAAAGCTGCCGTCCCGGCTGTATCGGGCGAAGGCAACCAGCATGGTCGGCAGCGACACCAGCAGGGACAGACTCCCGGCCGTCTTGATGTCGACGGCGAACACCAGCACGATCGTCGGGATCAGCAGTTCGCCGCCGGCCACGCCCATGATCGCGGCGACCACCCCGATGCCGAACCCGGCGACCACACCCAGAGGCACTTGCGCCCACAGCGGCATCGACAGCGTCCCGACGGTGGTGACGTGGGTGACCAGCAGGGCCGCTGCCATGAGCACCATCAGGGCGGCCAGCACCTTGTAGAGGGTGGAGCTGCGCATCCGCACCGCCCACGTCGCACCGGCCCAGGCGCCGATCAGGCTCCCGGCCAGCAGGTTGACCGCGATCGTCCAGTGCGCGGCCAGCACAGTGGCGGGGACCGCTGCGAGCCGGGCGGGCAGCGCGACCAGCACCACGACCAGGCTCATCGCCTTGTTCAGGATGACCGCGGAGAGCGCGGCGAACCCGAACAGGCTGATCAGCAGCGGCAGCCGGAACTCCGCGCCGCCCAGGCCGATCATCCCGCCCAGGACGCCGATGGCCGCTCCCGCACCGAAGACCAGGGGCATTGGATGGGTAGAACGTGCGGGAACGGTGTTCTGGTCGGTGGCCATGACGGGCATCCTCCCTGGTGGCGATACCCGTCCGCCAGAGCGCGGGCTCACAAGGGCGCGGCGCTCTCGCTGGTGGCGGTCACCACCGGAAGACCGGGCACGCCCGCCCCCGCAGAGGGTGCTCCCAGCAGGGTGACGAGCGCGGCACCCAAGGCGAGGGCTGCGACTCTTCGCTTGGTGCGGTGCGTCGTTGACTCAGGCGCTTCCTCAACCGTCAGTGCTGCCGAGGGCATGCTCATGGTCTGAGTGACAGCTCGCGGACAGCGAGCCGTGAACTGGCCACCTCTTCACGGGAATTGGCCCCGCAGGCTGGATGGGGTTCGCCTGAGAGTCACCCGGCCGACCGAAGCAACTACGGCCGAGATCCTGGGCGTGGTGAAGTCGTTCCTCACCCACACCGTGGGCGAGGAAGGTCATAAGATATTCCGGAGGATTCGCTACGCACCGCTGCCGGAAATCATCGCCACCCAGGTACGTGAGGACATCGGCAAACTGCTCTGGCGGACCGGGAGGTGGGTGCAGGCGGTGCCTTGCTCCTTCGCCTGCCAGTCACACAGGTGTTCGACTATCTCGCGAGCCGTGTCACGAGCCGGGCGGCCAACGCCGATGTGACTGAGCGTCCTCCTTGGCCACGGTCTACTTAAGTTAGCCACCTTGGCGCTCAAACGCGTTGGCGGCGGGTGGGCCGCTGGCCCGCGCGTGAGATGTGCAAACCTGGCCGTCGGCGGAGGCTGGCGCACGAGCGATGACGCGGGGAGGCACGCGATGCGGGACCAATACCACGAAGAGCTGGAATCGATCACTGACGGCCTGGTGGAGATGGCGAACCTCGTCGGCTCGGCCATCGGTCGAGCCACCGCTGCTCTTCTCGATGCTGATCTACAGCTTGCAGAGAACGTGATCTCAGGTGATGAGAGGGTCGACGATCTGCAGCGCGACCTGGAGAACCGGGCGATCACGCTGCTAGCGAGGCAGCAGCCGGTCGCCACGGACCTGCGCACCGTGGTCACCTCATTGCGCATGAGCGCTGATCTGGAGCGGTCGGGAGATCTCGCTGAACACGTGGCCAAGCTGGCCCGGCTGCGCTATCCCGCCCACGCGATTCCCCGCGATCTGCGCCGCACCATCCTGGAGATGGGCCAGCTCGCGCAACGCTTGATGGCACAGGCCGCCGAGGTGCTCATCACCCAGGACATCGATGCGGCACTCCAGCTGGAGCGCGACGATGACCGCATGGACGAACTGCACCGCACGATCTTCCAGCACCTCATGGATGACCGGTGGCATCACGGCGTCGAGACGGCCGTGGATGCCACGCTCGTCGGCCGCTACTACGAACGGTTCGCCGACCACGCCGTGGCAGTGGCCAAACGCGTGGTCTACCTCGCCACCGGTGAGCATGTCGACGACCTGCTCACCGACCCGCCGATGACCACCTGACCCGGATGCTCCACGCCCGCCTGCAAGGGCATGAGCCTGCCCGGAAGAGACGAGAAAGCCACCGGGCAGAACAGGCAGCGCGTCTCAGATGTGCTGCCATGCGCCGCCTGGTTCCGCCTGGCATCGAGGATGACGAAGTCCAGGCCGAGGCGGCGCAGGTGGTACCCGGCGGCGAGTCCGGACTGGCCGCCGCCGACAATCACCACCTGCGTTGTGCCGGTCGCCCATCACGAGGTGCGGATGACGTGGGCAGACTGCGGGCAGCACGCCGCGTGGGCGCGGTGGGCCGTGGCGCAGGCGCCGCACAGCAGCCGTCGCACCGGTGGCTCGGTGGCCACCGGGCGGGAGATCGGCTTCGTGCAGGTCAGGAACTGTTCGGAGAGCTCGGAGTGGATAGGGCAGACGGCGGCTCCGCACTGGGCGCAGATGCCGACGGCGGCGACCTGCGCCCCGATGCCGGAGCAGTCCAGACAGTGCATCAGCTCTCCTGCGACGCGGCCGTCAGCTGCCGGTCGGCACCGAACTTCCGCCGCCAGGCCAAAGACACGTAGACGAGCGCGACCAGGACCGGCACCTCGATGAGCGGGCCCACAACACCCGACAGGGCCTGGCCGGAGGTGACGCCGAAGGTGGCGATGGCGACCGCGATGGCCAGCTCGAAGTTGTTGCCCGCCGCGGTGAAAGCGAGCGTCGCCGTGCGGTCGTACGCGAGACCGATGACCTTGCCGAGGGCGAACGTGCCGAACCACATGAGGGCGAAGTACACGAGCAACGGCAGCGCGATCCGTGCGACGTCCAGGGGCTGCGAGGTGATCGTTTTACCCTGCAGGGCGAAGAGGATGACGATCGTGAAGAGCAGGCCGTAGAGGGCCCAGGGGCCGATCTTCGGGAGGAAGTTGGACTCGTACTTCTCCTGGCCGAGCCTCTTCTCGCCGATGCGGCGGGTAAGGAACCCGGCCAGCAGCGGGACGCCGAGGAAGATGACGACGTTCAGGGCGATCTTCCACATAGAGATGTCGAGGTGCTCGCCGTCACCCAGGCCCAGCCAGCCGGGCAGCAGGTCGAGGTAGAACCAGCCGAGCAGGCCGAACGCCAGCACCTGGAATACCGAGTTCAGCGCCACGAGTACGGCGGCGGCTTCGCGGTCGCCGCAGGCCAGGTCGTTCCAGATGATGACCATGGCGATGCAGCGGGCCAGCCCGACGATGATGAGGCCCGTGCGGTATTCGGGCAGGTCCGGCAGGAAGATCCAGGCCAGCGCGAACATGATCGCGGGGCCGACGATCCAGTTGATGACCAGCGACGAGGCCATGAGTTTGCGGTCGCCGGTGACGGCGTCGAGCTTGTCGTAGCGGACCTTGGCCAGCACCGGGTACATCATGATCAGCAGGCCGATAGCGATGGGCAGGGAAATGCCCCCGATCTCGACCTTGGCCAGGGTGCCGTTCAGGCCGGGGATGAGCCTGCCGAGACCCAGGCCGACAGCCATGGCGGCGAGGATCCAGACAGCGAGGAAACGGTCGAGCGTCGACAGCTTCGCGACGACCGAGGGGTCCTCGGCGGCGGTCGCGGGTGCTTCGGTGGGGGTCACGGGCAGGCCCTCTTGTTGTCGGCGGCAGTGCGAGCGGACTCGGCCAGATCGGCGAACTGTCCTGCGAGCTGGGCGATGACGTCCGGGCGCAGCTTGTAGTACGTGTACCGGCCGCACGGCTCGGTCTCGACGACTCCGGCCTCGCGCAGGACTCTCAAGTGGTTGGAGAGGTTGGTCTGCTTCGCACCGGTCTCCTCGATCAGGTGCGTGGTGCAGAGCGTCTCCCGGGCAAGCAGGGTGACGATCTGGAGGCGGAGCGGGTCCGAGAGAACCCGCATCAGATCAGTGTCGACTGACGTCAGCATGGACTGATACTCTCACATCACTCCGAGCTGATACCAGCCCGGACTGATCCCTGGGACCCGCATCCTCACATCCGTGGGGGCCCACACCCCGAAGGGGATTCCCGTGACTGCCTCCCCACCGCCTGTCCTGCCCGACGAACGCCTCGCGTCCGGCATCGCCCGCCTCGCCCTGCGCTACCGCGGCCACTTCTCGCCGGAGACCATCCAGCGTCTCGTCACCGACTCCTACGAGCGTCTCGCCGAGCACGCACGCGTCCGTACCCACCTCGTCGTCCTGGCCGAGCACCTGGCCACCGACCGGCTCGACGCGCTCGCCCACGTCGAGGGTGCGCCCGGCGTCGGCCTGACGCGGGTGCTGTTCGTGTGCACCCACAACGCCGGACGCTCACAGATGGCCGCCGCCCTCCTCGCCCACCGCGCGGCAGGTCGCGTGACCGTCTCCTCCGCGGGCACGCACCCGGCCGCCGAGGTCGAACCGGCCGTCGCCCAAGTGCTGACCGAGGCCGGCCTGGACCTGACCGACGCGTTCCCCAAGCCACTCACCGAGGAAGTGGTCCAGACCGCTGACGTCGTCATCACCATGGGCTGCGGCGACGCCTGCCCGATCCTGCCCGGCCGTCGATACTTCGACTGGCCCATCACGGACCCCGAGGGCGCCCCGATCACCGTCGTCCGCGGTATCCGCGACGAGATCGACGCCCACATCACCGAACTCCTCGACTCCCTGCCGCACGCCTGACCTGCCGGCCCCGACACCACCAGAGCTCCACTTGAACCGCTTCGTGAAGGAAGAACCGATGTCCTCGACTCCGCTCGCCTCGGTGCTGTTCGTCTGTGTCCACAATGCAGGGCGTTCGCAGATGGCCGCCGGATTCCTCAACCACCTCGCCGCCGACCGCATCGAGGTCCGTTCCGCGGGCTCGATTCCGGGCGACCAGGTCAATCCGGCCGCGGTCGAGGCCATGAAGGAGGTCGGCGTCGACATCTCCGACCAGCAGCCAAAGATCCTCACCACCGAGGCCGTGCAGGCGTCGGACTACGTCATCACCATGGGCTGCGGCGACGCCTGCCCAATCTTCCCCGGCAAGAAATACCTCGACTGGGCCCTCGAAGACCCGGCAGGCAAGGGCGTCGAGTCGGTACGCCCCATCCGCGACGAGATCAAGACCCGCATCGAGGCCCTGATCGCCGAGATCGACGCCAAGCAGGAGGCGTGAACACAGTGACCGCGACGGACGGCATACGCGAGGTCATCGTCATCGGCTCCGGCCCCGCCGGGTACACCGCCGCCCTCTACACCGCCCGGGCCGAGCTCAAGCCGCTCGTGTTCGGCGGCGCCATCTTTGTCGGCGGCGCTCTGACCACGACCACCGAGGTCGAGAACTTCCCCGGCTTCCCCGAGGGAATCGACGGCCCGGTCCTCATGGACAACATGCGCGCTCAGGCCGAGAGGTTCGGCGCGGAGATGGTCGACGACGACATCGTCGAGGTCGACCTGTCGGGGGACGTCAAGACCGTCACTGACACCACTGGCACCGTGCACCGGGCCAAGACGGTGATCGTCGCGACCGGGTCCGGCTACCGCAAGCTCAATCTGCCCAAGGAGGACGAGCTGTCTGGCCGGGGCGTGTCCTGGTGCGCGACGTGCGACGGCTTCTTCTTCCGCGACCGCGACATCGTCGTGGTCGGCGGCGGCGACACCGCCATGGAGGAGGCCACCTTCCTGACCCGCTTCGCCCGCTCGGTCACCGTCGTCCACCGCCGCTCGGCCCTGCGCGCCTCCCAGGTCATGCAGAACCGCGCCTTCGCCGACGACAAGATCTCCTTCGCCTTCGACAGCGAGATCGCGGAGATCAAAGAAGAGGACAGCAAGCTCGCCGGCGTCATGCTCCGCGACGTGTTCACCGGCAAGACCCGCGGCCTCGACGTGACGGGCCTGTTCATCGCGATCGGCCACGACCCGCGCACCGAACTGTTTAAGGGACAGCTGGAGTTGGACTCCGAGGGCTATCTCAAAGTCTCCTCGCCGTCTACGCGCACGAACATCTCCGGCGTCTTCGGCGCCGGTGACGTCGTGGACCACACCTACCGGCAGGCGATTACCGCCGCCGCCAGCGGCTGCGCGGCCGCCCTGGACGCCGAGAAGTATCTCGCCGCGCTGACCGACACCGCCAAATCCGCTAAGCCGGACAAGACAACGGTCCCGGTCTGACCAGGCCACCCGCAATCCCAGGTCACACTGCCGGACCAGTGCCATTTCCCCAGCCATGCCAAGGAATCCGGACCGGGCTCATGGGCGGCCACGGCTTCCGTTCAGGTCGGCTCGGTCCACTCTGCTCGGGATCCGGCCATCGCTCCACCGACGGGCCAGTACGGCGCAGCCGTAGTTGTTCGTGCCCGCCACCCGGTCCAGCTCTGCACCGCTGGGAACACGACCGGCAGCCAACTGCCACTGAAAGTGCTGCCACATCGTGTCATGCGTCAGGAGTTGGCAGGGTTTGATCTTGGTATACCTGGGCTCAGCCCGTGTATGTTCAGCCTCCGGTCAGTGCCATTTTCACCATAGGGGTATCTGCAACAGCGCAGATCACAGCGGTGGCGGCGGGCTCGTCTCGTCCCCGCCGGTACGTCGGAGGTTTCCTTTTCGTACGGATCATCTGCTTGGCGTGGTGGTCAACTGGCCCTCGGTGTGGCCTGACCGATGAGTGCCCGACAGCGGATCTACTCGTCCACGGACACCTGCCGGGACGGCTTCTGCGATCTGCTCACCCAGACAGCCTTAGTGACCGCCGGTCAACCTCGGGCCCTGTCACAAAGTCTGACACACTCCAGTCGAAATTCTTCGAACTGACGATCCAGCTCTTCCGGTCGAAAAGGCACTCCCAGCGCCCGACTTCCTCGCCACGTAGGTGATCGACCCCGCTGGCCAGGTAGTCCAGGCCGTTGTCCACCGGCGGGTAATGGACCTCGGTGGCCAAGTCCTCGCCGCCCATCGCCAGCGCGGCCTGCACGGCCAGCGCCACGCCCTTCTTCTCGTCCGTCATCGTGGGCGCGCTCTCTTCTCGGTTCCGCCAGCCTGGCAGTTGACGGGCCATCATGTCGAACACCGCGGACGTTCTACGGGGCTAGCGTCGTGAACACGCCCAGGCCTGACCTGGTGGCGTGCTCACGTGACTCACTGTTCTCCGAGGCTCTGTGCTGCGGGAACGAGATGGGCCCCCAGATATCGGTCGGCCCTAGTTGAGTTCGGCAAACGTGGGGCTGCCTTCAATGACCTCGCGCATTGACAGGCGTCCCTCCCCCCAGTTCAGAAGCCGGTCGAATGCCGATGGGCTCACTGCGACGGCTGAGCCGAGCCGGCGAGGCCACGGCAAGTGGTACGCGCCGGTCTCGTAGTGGCTGCGCCAGATGATCAAAGCGAGGGCGGGGCCGCAGTCATCGTGGAGGACGAAACGCTCGTCAGGACGTAGTCCCAAGGCCGACCTGAGAAGTGAGGTCGGGGCGAGCAGTGGCTGGTGGACGCCCAGTCCCAGGCGAGCATCATCGAGGCCATTGCCGACTCCCTCCACGTCAATTGCAATGAGAGGTCCACTGCGGCGAGGGACCTGAGCTGCGGGCTGAGGTAGTGCCGCATCAAACCAGTCGGAGACGTGGCCGACAGCGAAAGGCTGACTGTCAAGACCCGCTTGATCGTCAGGCAGTCGCAACTCCACGGCCTGGGCTCGACTGGCAACACGCAGCGGATGACGCGCCGAGCCTGGTGCGTCAAAGGTGTGCTCCTCTGACGCGGCAATGATCCGCCAACCCTGCAACCGACCTGTCTCCAGGACAGTGCAACACTCCAACGGCGCAATGAGTGAGGTGATGAGCAGGTCAGCCCTGACTCTCTGGGCCGGTCGCGGTTGCCACTCGGGCTGGATCTGGGACCAGGCCGGATCGCCTGGCCCTGGCGGCGGCGGCGTGCTGATCCGAGGGTGGCGTGTTGCCTCGATCGCTAGTGGCAGTGCGGGGTCGTTAACGAGAAGGTGTGCAAGAGCGTATTCCCATGCGGCGGGATCTGTAGGCGGCACACCAGAGGCAACCAAGCTTGCACGCCCACCTGACGCTGTTTGCTGGAGTGTGTCTTCAAGCAGGCTCGGCCTCCCAGTGAAGGCATCGGCCCAGCGCCTGTGCATTCTGTCGGAGAGCTCCTGGTGCTCATGATCGATGGCCTCGGCGACACCAGGTTCAGCCAAGGCACGCTCAAAGCGCGCCGTGACGGCTTGTCCGAGGAGCGGAAGCATCGGCTCAGCAGCACTAAGTCGTTCCCCGGCCAGCATTGCGACCATCCGAGCTGCATCACTGACCGGGATCTCATCAAAATCGGGCAGCCAGAGCCCGTCACCGCCATGGAGCAACGAATCGTCTGGTGTGGTCATCGGCAGTTCGGGGGCCTGTTCTCCCAGCAACTGAGCCGCCAAGGCTCGCACGGTCAGGTGAGGACCGCGGGCCAAGGTGTCGAGGGTGTCCTGGCAGGCCCGCGCGATGGCACGACGCGCGGGTTCGCCTGCGTCGTCAACAATCTTGAACAGCCAGGAAAGGACAGCGGGCTCCGTCAGGCTAGGCAGGGTTGCGCCCAGAGCGGCCGCAGCAACGTCTAGTTCGATGTCGAGCAGGATCGTGAAGCCTAGGAGCACGCGGCGGCGACTCTCCTGACCGGGATGGGCGAGCGCTCCAATGATCGCCTTGGCGAAAACAAGGTCGATGTCGGCAGGCGCCTCGCTGTCGGGCACAGCTGCCTCGGGCATGTAGGGCTCATCGGGGTCATCGTCATCTGCCATACGGGGTGTCCTAGCCGCGATCACTGCGTGTGCCTGGTCCCAAGCAGCAAAGGCCGTGTCGAGCGGCGCGGATCCTGCGACAAGGGCCCCGTCAGTGAGGGCGAAGATAAGGGCCTGAGTCACTCCGTATGTGGTGCCACGCCCGCTAGCGACCACTCTGGCGATTTCGGAGGTGACGGTCGCAAGCGCTGTGTCTGGAGCCAAGTTGGTCGCACGATGAAGAGAGTCGAGTTCAGTCTGACCGCCGAAATTCATCCAGCCGCCCTGACCGCGGGCATGTGTCCAAGCAAGGGCGAGCGCCACTGCAGCGAGGCGAGGGTAACCGAGCCGTTCGAGTCCATGCCCTACAGACGCGAGTAGGCCGTCACTCTCCATAAGGCCTGGTGAAGTCGCGAGAGCGTGGAGGGCCACGACGGCACCCGGTTCGTCACCGGCGTCGGCGAGCTCCACGAGACGGTAGCCAATGGCGTTGGCAAAGCGGTCCACGTCCCAGGCGGAATCCGCACTCTCGTAGGGCCGTTGTCGCCAAACCCTGACCGCGCGGGCAATACCTGCCGGACCCTCAGGCAATGAAGTACGAACCCAGTTGTTGAGCTTAGTCGGTTGTGGTGACCTCCTTGGGGCTCCACGCGAGGGAAAGGCCGGACCAATGGCAACCTGCGGTGCGTTCACCTGTGCCGCGATCGTGTTGAGCGCTTCGACGCGTTCGGCAGTCTGGTGGGTCTCCTGATCATCGGTGTCCGACTCCTTCAGACTGCGCTCGTCGAGGCGAGCGAGCAGAAGATTCAGCAGTTTGCCGGGCAGATCTGCCCCCGACCCGTCAGCCAGCGCCGCAACCCGTTCGACCAAGTCGACGTCTTGGTCATACAGGGCAGCAGGCAGCGCTAGGCGGAGTAGGGCTGCGACGATCGGGTTGGCTACGTGTTGCCAGGCCTGCCATACGTCCCCGAGAGCCTCGTTGTAGAGGTCGTCGACCTTGCCACATCGACGTAGAAGCGCCGGCACGGTGAGATCCACCAGAGCAGCGGGATCGGCCTCAGCCAGGACAGTCCACCATTGAGCCCAAGCCCTCCGGGTTCCTCTGCCGTCCGTGTGAAGGGCCACTCGCTCGCAGGTCGCCTGTGCCCGCGCCAGGCGGACACGGGCGCGGTTTCGGTCCGCCAAAACTAGGTCTGACAAGGGGTCGAGAATGTCGTAGACGGTGGCGTCCTTTCGCCAGCCGTATGCGGTCATCAGTCGGCAAGCCGCGTGCCAGTGCTCTTGCGCCTCGTCGAATTCCTCGAAAGCAATGGCCAGGCGCGCAGCCTTGAGCTGGTATTCAGCCGATGCCGAGTAGTATCGACCTCTCCCTCCTTCTGCCAGCGCCTTGTCAACGAGCGCATGGGTAGCTGGGCGGCGTGCCGGTGCGGTGGTCTCACGAATCGCGATGTCGAGCAGGGCATCCTGGGTTAGCGGGCCAGCATCCATTCCTCGCAAGGACAGCCCCAGGCCATCGGTAACATTCGCGAGAATCGAGAGTGCCGTTGGCCACTGCTCGTCACCGAGCAGGGCGACCACGCGGCGCAGGGTCTCACCGATCTGGGGATGGATCGGATGCAGGTCGCATGCCCGAGGTGTGCCTTTGAAGGGGCGCAGGTCGCCGGTGAGCAGGTCGAGCGCTCCAAGCGCCTGGCTGGCACGCTCTCTGGCTGGGGCTGCTTCCGCCTGAGCCAGCGCCAGCGTGAATCGAAGCCAGCACCGATACCATCCCTCACCGGTCAGCATCCCCTCGACCGTCGCGAGGATCGCACCATCTCGATGAGCCGCAAGAACGCATAGGTCCAGCCACATAGGCACCGCGCCGTCAATGTGTACTGCCTGATCGCTGGTCACAGAGCGGGCCGCTTCGATCAGTTGGATTCTCAAGTCAGCGTTCTTGGATGGCCCCAGGCTCTGAGCTTCGGCACCAAGCGCGATAAGTCGGTGGGCGCGACCGAGCGGGTACTGGCGCGAGGCGCTGGCCACAAATTGTGCAATGAGGCCGTCTTCCACCGACCCCGAGTCCAAAATGGCGACTTCGGCCAGAGCGAGAGCCGCATGTCCTGGGACATTGAGCAGATCGATCAGGTGTGAGGTCTCCTCGATGCCGAATACGTTCGCGACAATCGGAATGATTTCGTCAACCGGCAAATCGCTTTCATTGAGGTATTCGGTGATCCTGGCGCGTCCATCATCATCGCTCAAATCACCTGTGAACTGTCGAAGTTGGCCGCGCAGCCAGGCTAGCCCGACAGCCATGTCAGATTCAGGTCCGTAGGATGTGTTATCGCTACTCTCCCAAGCCGCATATGCGGCGATATATTCTGGCCACGGTGGCGCTACACCGGCCACGTCGAGTGCGCCGCAAAGCTGCAATCCCGCCCTCGCTGGCAGGGACGGCTTACCGTCAAACAGGAGACGGCTGACAAATTGCTGCTCTCCAAGCAACTTTAGTGGCACGTCGACGTGTTCAAGCAGGACGGAGTCCAAGCGCTCGTACTCGAAGGACTCGGCTGCGCGGGCCAGTTCCACACATCTCGCCAGCGCCGGCACATCACGGAGGTGCACGGCGCTGCCACTGGCAAGAGCGAGGTTGACGGAAATGGCCGAGGCCGGATGTCCTGCGGTGACCGCATCTGCGGCGAAATTGACGTTTACCAGGTCGAGCGCCTCTCGGTGCCGACCGGCCGCCGCGAGAGCTGGCAGCAGATGCCGAAATGCTCTCTCGTCACGGAAGAAACCCCGCTTTAGGAGCCAGTCGATGATGAAGCTCAGATTTGCGGCCAGCGCGCCCGGCTGCTGATCCATTCGGCGCCGCAGAAAGCGTGCGAAGGATTCGTGGTAGACACGCAAGCCGCCCTGAGTGGCGCGTTCCGCTAGTACAGGGGCGAGTGTCGCAAGGGACTCGTCGAGCCAATGGGCCAGGTCCGGCCTCATCTCAGCCAGTTCAGTCCTGGTGACCGGAAAATCGAGTAGACCCACAACCTCAGCAACGACGGAGCCAAACCCCAACCTCACCATGAGATGGGCGTAGTAGTTCTCCAGCGTGCCGTCAAACTCAGGCAGAGAACGCAACAAACCGACAAGGTCTGCCTGGCCTGAGGGGCGCCGTAGCACTTCGCGGCACAGATACGTTGCATACAGCGCATTACGCCGAGATCGGTCTCTCAGGGCCGCAATGAAGTCACCCTCCAACATTTCGCCAGTCAATTGCTCGGGCGCCCCGGCGGCTTCGAGCAGTCCGAAGCGGCCGACGAGTTCGTGCAGTTCTGGGTCACTCAGTCCAGGGATCGATAGTTCCTTTGCCTCATTTTTCCGCAGGGGATCGAGGTGAACGCCCGGCTGGCTCAGCACGATCAAGACGCTGCCGGTCGGCAGCTCCATCGCAGCGAGCTCCGCAGCCAGCGCTGTGGATGGATCGGCTCCTGGGCGCGCGGGAGCAACGCGCGCGACATGGTCGAGGCCGTCGACGATCAACGCCACTGGCCGGTCCGGGCGGGACAGAACGGCTTGTTTTACAGTGCCAATCAGCGCGGACTCGTCCGCTGCGAACCTGGGCCTCAAGTCCGAGACCAACGCCCCATCCAGGTCCGCTAGTCGCCCGAGGAGACTACCGAAAACAGACTCTGCATTGACCCGTTCATCGCGCTGATCGGTCGTGTCATTGAGGTAGCAAAAATGCTCGGCCACGAGCCAGCCGGATACCTCCAGCGTCTTGATCAACTGGGCGCTCAACCACGACTTTCCCTGTCCCGGGGGGCCGGTCAGCAACAACGGCACACCATGCTGGGCTGCCTGCCCGGCGGCGTCTTCAACCTGCGCGAGCGCCGAGGGACGTCCCACCTCGATCGCATGGTCGACCGGGTCCACCCGGTCGACTGCGCCGAAGTCCTGTCGGAGTTTTGCACGACGCAGCAGTTCCGCAGTGGAAGGCACCACGCGACCCTGCCGAGCCTGCCGCGCGTAGCTCGCAAATGCCTCCGCGACATCCTCGGCGGATCTGCTGGCGTTCGGGTAAGAACCCGCACCAACCTCAGCGCGCATCCTCGTCAGCAAGATCCGCTCTGCGCCATCGGGCGCCACCAGGCTTCCGCTTGAGCTCGGAGCCTCCACTTCGACGAACAGGCGCTCACACATCCATACGAGATCCGAGCGGTCCACCGCCCTCGGTCCGGAGCGCAGGAAGTCGAACGGTGAGGGCACTGCCGTCCCACCGCCCTGAATCAGCGGCCACAGACGATCAACATCAAAACGAAGGCGTAGCGTGGACATGCCCTCGACGAACGGCCCAGGGTCAGGGGTGGCGGGCACCAGGACCTCTGTGAGTAGACCCTCCACCGGCCGCACGTCACGGAGGATCACACGGAACAGGCACTCAACTCCGGAGCCTGGGCCGTCACGGTATGCAGTAGCTGCTGCGACAAGCCTGTCCAGACGAAGGCTTCGCCTATCGTTGGTAAACGTCTGGCAGGTTAGCTGCTTGTCATCACTATCCGTGTGCTTGAACTGAGTACGTTCGTGCCGACCGCTCGCCGTCGTTACCGTGAGATCGTCGAATCGATCGTCGGGCACCAGTTTCTCATCGACCCGCACGACGGACAGTGTCCCGAGCGTGAGGTCGACCAGCCGCATCGCGCAGAGCAGGTCCTGGTACTCGTAGCCGCGATGAGCCGATTGGAGGGCAGGCATCCACACAGGCTATAGACGCCCATTGGAGAGTGCGGCAATACAGCGAAGATCCACCCTCCTACGCTCCTGTCCCCCTGGCTCGACACGAGCCGGGGGCGTCTTTCGTACGGGGCCGTATCACGGGGAGGCGGGCAGCTCAGGGAGCGCAAAAGGCAAGCCTCGACGGAGGCGGCCATCAAGCTCCAGCCGACGCAGTTCCCTTGCTCTCCGTGGTGTGCTCAACGATCGCCTCCAGGAAACGTGCAACAAAGTCTTCGCGAAGCAGGAGCACGATGTCATTGGGGAGGCCAGGACCAAGTACTTTGATGAACTGATCGAAGCCCGCCTGCGCACGCGCCTCGCGAACGTCAGGCGAGTCCTCTGCCGCCTGGGGCGAGTTGCCGTAGGCGCGGAGAGCCTTCATCGCCCCGGCCAAGGCGGGCAACTGCGCGGGGCGCACAGACCGGAAAAGATTCTTCACGACCATGGCCCCGAGCGGTGTGTACGCGGACGCCAAGTGCACTTCCGCATATTCGTCGAATGCGGCAACAGGCTTGCCCTCGCGCGCGGCGATGGGCGAGGCCAAGATCCCCACGCACGCGTCGCCGATGTGAACGGCGGAACGACGCGTCCACGGCATCGACGGCCGCCCGGCCAGGGCATTGTTTGTGCCTACGTGCCGCAGGAGTGACGATGCATTGGCATGTACGAATAGCGTGCTGGTAGGTCCGTAGAACCGGCGGTAGAGGCCCCTTGCATGCGTTTTGTTCATGGCGACATCGACCCGCTGGGCCATCTTCCAGACACTGGCCATATTGCTGGACGGGCCCATCGCTGTCACGGACTGAGAGACGAGCTCCTGCGAGACCAGCCCGTCGTCGATGAGGTAGCCCAGCAGCCCATCCAGGGCCTTCACGTACGCGCCCTTCAACTGGGTGGCAATGTCCGGCTCGTCCAGCGCGTACAGGCCCAGCAAGCATGCTTCGACAGAGGAGCGTGCGAGCAGCACAGTGGCCTCACCCGAAACATGCGCAGCCTTGTGACTCTCCGACTGAAGGTGCAGTACCCGCAACAGCGCCAGTTTGGCGACATCAACCCCGGTCGTAGCATCGTCCGCCGGCCACGGGTTGCAGTCCACTAGCGTACGTGCAGCCCCACGGACTCGGCGTCGACGCATGGGGTCCGGTGCCGGTAGCAGTCCACGCACGGCACCGGTCAGAGCAGTTCGTACATCTTCGTTCACGCTGCCTCAGGATCCTCGCCGACGCGGACAACCACAACGCGATATCCGATCCCACCCGTCGGTCGCAGCTGCCCCAGCCAGGGACTGCAGGAGGCGGCTCTACCTGTCGAAGCCTCACGCATGACGGGGCTTCGACGGCGCAGGGATCGCCGTGCGGAATGACATCCCGGACGATCGAAATTACACCCATTCGCCGGATCTAAGATATTTCTCCTGTGTGGAGTGCATCGTGGGTCGGCACTCTGCGTGCGACTGGCGTTCGCGCAAGTCTCCTTCTTAAACCGGGCTCCACTCAATCGATTGAGAAGTCGCTGTGTCAGAGCCGCCAACCGATTTCCGGGCCTAACCTAATGTTGGCCGACCTCGCAGCCGTCGCGAGCAGCAACAAACCGTCCACCGACAACGGCCACAACGTCGCGCTCACTACATCCGCCGCACCCTGCAGGGCGAACTCGCACCAATGCACGTACGAGGTGTACGCGGCCACCGACGCCACCACCAGCCCGCAGCCGCGCCGCACCCATACCTCAACGTCAAGGCTTGCACCCACGGCGCTCGGAGGAGCGTCACGGATGCCCGCAGACTCACCGCGCGGTGTTCCACTCGGGGCGGTCACCGGGCACCACCCCTACGACGGCGCCGACGCACCTGCGGCACAGTGACCGTGCCGGAAAGCACCAGCTCACGGCCGCGGCGGGCCCGTACAGATGCTGCCGGTGCCCCGCCGCGGGCGCGAGCCTCAGGCCGCTCCCCATGTTTGCGGCACACCCGGTCCCGCCTCATCGGTCGTCAAACCGTCAACCGGTTCAGCCCTCTCGGGACGCATTGCTTCCGCTCAGGTGTCTGCCGACAGAGGTGACCCGTCGCCACCCTTGCCGTCCCTCTGAGGGCCCCTCACGAGAGCAGTCAACTGCCTCGATCGACGGGCCCCGACGTGCAGCTCCTTGCGCAGAGTCTCAGCCGAAACGGGCCGCTCGTACAGCTCCCGGTGCCGGGCATCAAGTGCCCGAGCCCTAACCAGCAAAGGATCGTCGCCCTCATGCGGACGCTCGCTCCTCGCAGATTCATCTCCACCCAAAAGGTGCTCAGTTCTCGCGACCACAGCATCGACCCCACGGTGGACGAGGAGCTCCACCGACAGCAGCAGCGCAACAGGCGGCCACCCAGCAACCAGCACCGCCTTCCACACCAGATCCGGAGCTGCCGCGATGTTCGCCGCCAACGACACCGCAATCCCCAAAAAGAACGCCGACCAGATCGCACCCCGGGCCCGGCGCGTGCGGAGCTGAGAGGGTTTCAGCAGTCCCACCGTCGCAAGAAGCAGCAGTCCATCCACCGACAGCGGCCACAACGCAGCACTGACCGCATCCGCCCCGCCCTGCAGAGCGAACTCCCGCTGATGCACATACGAGGCGTACGCAGCGACGCCGGCAACCACGAGGGCACACAAGTGCCGAATCAACTCGTCGAGTTCGAAGCCCCCGCTCCGGGCGGTTCTTTCCTCGGGTCCCGTCGCATCACCCATCAGACCCACCACCGCCCGGCACAGCGCGAAGGGGTCCTTCGCCTTCTGTGCCCTCCACGTGGGCATCAGCAGCCGATCCGACGAACCGTCCCAGTGCACAACGAGTGCACACTTCCACAGGAACTCCCGGGAACTCCCAGGTAGAAGGGGGAAGCCGATCCCCAGGGAAAATGGCCCTCACCGGGCCATACGACCAGGTCAGAGGCCTAACAGCAGGCCAGACCGGCTGTACGTCAGGAACACTGTGAAAATACCTCAAGACATCTTCTGATCTGCGGAAACACATGGGCTGTAGAACCCGTGCGCACAACGCGTGCACACCAGCCGGGCACCTGTGAACCTCAGCGGTGAGAGAGAGCGCCTCGGCGATCACTGCTCCTGGCCCTTCCACGACCTCGTAGCGGTGAGAACGCCGAGCCGCGGTGGGCCGCCCACGCAACGCCTCTCCTTCGATGCGCCAGCACAACGTACAGCGGACGACGAGGACAAAGTCACATATTTTCACAGCTCGACGGGCTGCAAGAGACGTTGATTGAGGCCCAATGTCATGACCGTCCAGGCAATTGTGTCCTGACTTGTTCGTTGCATTTCTGAGCACGTTCACTCATGGGACGCTCAAATCCGGATAACGATCCAGTCACCACCGCAGGCGATTGCACCCCAGAGGCGCGACTGCGTGATCTGAGTCACTAAAGGGTCGGCAAAGAACGTGGTAAGACTTCCCAACTTCGTTACGGCTGCACGCCTGCCGTGGTTGAGGCGCCGGCCACCGCCGGTGCGCACGACACCCGCTCCGCTGTAGTACGCCAGCACGTCCCCGCGCCCTGAGGTAGTCAGATGTCACTCGACTCCATCACGCAATCCATCGACGACGCCGTTAGTGATTTCTTCGAACCAATTGCCGAGAAAGTCAGCGAGGTCGTCTTCTACGCCGTCCCTGTCGGTGACACCGAACTCCCGCTCATCGTCGCCTGGCTCGTCGTCGCCGGCCTGATCTTCACCACCTGGTTCGGACTCGTCCAGATACGCAAGTTCACGCTCGCCACCAAGGTGGTGCGCGGTAAATACGACGAAGAGGATGCGCCCGGCGAGGTCAACCACTTCCAGGCGCTGACCGCCGCCGTCTCCGGCACCGTCGGCCTCGGCAACATCGCCGGCGTCGCCGTCGCCGTCTCCATCGGCGGCCCCGGCGCCACCTTCTGGATGATCCTGTGCGGCCTGCTCGGCATGGCCACCAAGTTCGTCGAGGTCACCCTCGGCGTGAAGTACCGGGAAGAGCACGCGGACGGCACCGTGTCCGGCGGCCCGATGCACTACCTGCCCAAGGGTCTCGCCGAGCGCTTCGGCAACGGCGGCGCCAAGCTCGGCAAGGTGCTCGCCGTCCTCGCCTCCATCATGATCCTCTTCTTCGGCTTGTTCGGCGGCAACCTGCTCCAGGCCAACCAGAGTTACGCGCAGATCGCCTCGACCGTCGGCGGCGAGGACGGCTTCATGGCCTCCTCTGCCGGTGCCGTCCTCTTCGGTCTGGTGGTTGCCGCACTGGTCGGCCTCGTGCTACTCGGCGGCATCCGGTCCATCGCTTCGGTCACCAGCCGGCTGGTCCCGGCGATGGCCGGTATGTACATCGTGGCCTGTCTGGTCGTCATCCTGACGAACGTCACCGCGGTGCCCGACGCGATCCAGGCCATCTTCAAGGGCGCGTTCGAGGCCGACGGCGTCACAGGGGGTGTAATCGGTGCCCTGATCGTCGGCTTCCAGCGTGCCGCCTTCTCCAACGAGGCCGGTCTGGGCTCTGCCCCGATCGCCCACTCCGCGGTCAAGACCAAGCACCCCGCGAGCGAGGGTCTGGTCGCCCTGCTGGAGCCGTTCATCGACACAGTCGTCATCTGCACCATGACCGCGCTGACCATCATCATCGCCAACCCGGCCAGCTGGGCCGAGGCCCGCGCGGGCGAAAGCATCGGCGGAGTAACCATCACCTCCGACGCGTTTGGGACGGTGCTGCCCTGGTTCCCGGACGTGCTGACTGTCGCGGTGCTGCTCTTCGCCTTCTCCACAATCCTGACCTGGGGCTACTACGGCCTCAAGGCCTGGACGTACCTCTTCGGCAAGAGCAGGACCAGCGAGATCGCCTTCAAGATCATCTGGAGCGTGTTCGTCATCCTGGGCTCCCTGCTCTCCCTCGACTCACTGATCAGCCTGGCCGACTCGGCCCTCTTCCTGCTGTCGGTGTTCAACATCATCGGCCTCTATCTGCTGGCCCCCGTCGTCAAGCGGGAGCTCGCCTCCTTCACAGACTTCGTCCGGGGCCGGAGCGTCCAGAGTTCCACCAACCCCGGGGATAAGCAGAGCGTCACGACCGCCTGACTCCTCTGCCCTGCACCCTCAACGTGATCGGCTGTGCGGATCCATGCAGGTCCGGGAACCTCAGTTGCCTCGCCCAGAGTCCCGGACCAGCATGCAGGCAGCCCGTAGCGCTCTTCGGTACGGGCTGCGCGTCCGTCTCCCACTGCCACCCTGCCTGAGGCGTTGCACGCTCCCCTCTCGGCCGCGTCCTGGGGGTGGTGGCCATGCAGTGTGTGCCGTGAGGCCTGTACTGCTACACGATCACCGTCATCTGGTAGTAACACCAGCAACGGCACCACCACTGGAGGCAAGAGGCATACCGAGACCTCGGACAACGGCGAAGTAGTCGAAGGGGTCACCCCGAACTGGAACGCTTCGCAGGCTGACCAGTACGCATGAGACGTCTGGCTCCCGGGCTTTCTTGTATCGCGCCTGGGAGCCAGGCCGTTTATCGGACGGGAGTGGACGTGAGTCAGCGGAACCACGTGGAGCCGATGGCTGTGGCCAGGCACCTTGCGAAGTGGATCTGCGGTCTGGTGGCGTTGGGGGTTTTGGTCTTCGTCGGCTTGTTGGCAGTCGTGATCAACCACGACACCCTCATATTCGCGTTCAAACGTGGCATGTTGCTGGGGTACGCCATAGTGCTCACGGTCTCGGCATCCGGTTGGGCGTATCTACACCTGACAGGGCGGTCAGACCGCAAGTGACGGGATGCAGGGCGCTGCGCGGGAGGGCTGGTCCCGGTCGGCGATGCCGAGGGTGTCCTCGATGTGGAGGTAGCCGAGCAGGACCTTGTCCGATCCGGCGGCGGGCAAGCGGGAGTACCCAACGCGGGCGGCCGTCCGCTCCAGCTCGGCCGGGGTGATCGCATGGTCGACGGTGTGCATCTGCTGAGCCCGGACGGGGCAGCGACGACGGCTCCGTCCGCCTCACCGGCGACAACCACCGGCGGGGCCAGCGCCGGAGGCGACGACGAAGCCGTCCTCGTCGACCTGGCCCCCGCGTCCCCGCGCAGGTCGACCAGATCGTCTCCACGCTCAACTCCTTCGCCGGCCAGACCTTCACCGAAGTACAAAACGCTTTCTGCCGCCTGGTCGACGAGACCACTGGAGCCGAACTGGCCCGCTACACACTCACCGGCGGCGGTGAGCCACCGCCCAGATCATGGCCAAGGTCCAGCGCGCCGGCAGCGGCTGGCAGATGAGGACCATCGGCGAACCCGCCACCGGCCGCACCTTCCAGGACCTGCGGCCGTCCATCGCGCCTCCACCTGTAGACCAGGACGCCCCGCCCGCCTCCCCCGATGCCCTCGGCCGTACCCGGACCGGGCCCCATCAGGCAGGACCCGCATGTTCGTACTCAGCGAGCTCGCGATCATCCTCATCGTCGTCATAGCCGTCCTCGCCGCCAAGAAACTGCCCGAACTCGCCCGCTCTGCGGGTAAGCCGGCACGCATCCTCAAAGCGGAGGCCAGAGCAATGAAGGAGATGAAGCAGGAGCAGGGTACGGCCGGGGAGCAGCCGGCCCCCGCGTGATCCTGGGCGAGACCAGCACACCCGGCAGACCGCCCACCGATGCACCCCAGTCCACCACGCGACCGGGCGGCGAAGCGCCCGCCCAGAGCTGACGCACGCGGTGTTCACACGCCCGTAGCGCGAAGCCGCATCGGGAAGGAATGGTGCAACTCCTGCTCCTGTAGGCCGGATTGTGAGTGCCGGTGGGCGTTGCGGACCCTCGTCCAAGGTGCGGACAGCATCACCGTGCAGTCGGATCTCGCCATCGGCCGCGGCGTGCACCGTGGTGCTCAAGGCAGGTCGTCACTGGCACTGGCGGCCGGTGTTGATGCACTGGACCATCTTGTTCATCAGCTGCTCGTCGAAGACGTTGACGAAGTCACCGTGGTCCGTGATGGGCTTGTGCATCTGCTCCGGGAAGCCGTCCACCGCGTAGAACGGGCTGGACTGGCCGCTATCGTTGAGGCTGGGTGCGTCCACGTCGTAGACCAGCCGCTGTACGAGCTGGGGAACGGCCTTGAAGCCACTCGGGCAGGCGCCTGTCTTCGGATCGGCGAACGCGACGTGGTCGCGGTGGTTGGCGCTGTCGACGTTCTGGCCGTCCCAGCAGCTCTGGAACTTCGACGTCCTCACCAGGCTGCTGCCCGCGGGACAGATCGGGTACTTGTCCGTCAGCTGGCGGTTCTCGAAGCCGGTGCAGCTCCACGCCGCGTTGGCGTTCGTCGTGCCGTTGGTGAATGCTTTGGCGTCGCCGGTGATGATCCGCAGGAATTTGGGCATGGCCACGACCTTGCTGCTCGCGTTGCCCACGTAGTCCAGGGTCACCTGCGATGCGGTGAGGATCTTGCCGGCGTTGCCCTCGGCGCCTCCGCCCTGTTGCTCGGCGTCGAATTCCTTGGTGCCGTCCTGCAGCCGGAGGACCGGCCAGTAGTAGGACGACTTGTCCCCCTGGTTCTGGCAGGTCGTGTCGCCGCCCGCGAAGTCGTCGTTGTCGGCGAACGCGTCGTTCGCCTGGTTGCCGACGTAGTCATGCGTGTGATGAGCACCGTTGTCCACACCGGGCGCCACGATGACGTTGTCGCTGTTGTACAGCTTGTTCTCGTTCACACCGCACTGGGTGGCGAAGGAACCCCGGGAGGCCTGCTGCGACCCTCGGGGTGCTGTCACGTTGGGTTTCACCGAGGTGATGTCGACGAAGTCGGCGGCGACAGGCCCGTTGCCTGCCTGTCCGCCATTGGCGGGCCGGCCTTGCCCGTTGCCCTGCTCTTGTCCCTGGCCGTTCTCCTGGCCCTGCTCCTGGCCGTTTTGGTTGCCGCCGGTGTCGCTCTGGTTGCCGGAAGCGCGCAGCGTACAGGCGGCCAGTGCCTTGAGTCCCTGCGGCTTGTTCCCCACCCTCCCGATGGCAATGGAGATCCGGTCGATCGTCGCAGCTCGCTTGTCCTTGAGGGGGACAATGATCGCGTTGTTTGCGAAGCTGTTGTCCTGCTGTATGGCCCGGGTTGAACTCTGCAGCCTCTGGTAAGCCTCCGATACCTGGCTGTCCAGTGCGGCAAGTTCCCTGTCGACCTCCGCCCGGGCCTGGTCCGGCACCTGCTGCAGTCGGCTACCGACGTCGGGGCAGTCGATGGTCGAGGCCTCCGAGGCCGCAGCTTGGCCGGTCCCGCCTTGAGGCGACTGTTTGACGGTGTTGTCGCCCGATGTCTCGTGGGCGGAGGCGTACACGTTCACGGCCACCAGCCCGCCTGCTCCGAGCGTGAGAGCCGCGGCGGCGGCTATCGCCTTGCCGCCCGTGGTCTTCGATCGTTTGCGTGTGTTGCGCCGCATGTTTTTCCTCCGAACTCTTCTGGGCGAAACGCCACTTCACGAGGCGGGTCGGACCAGAAGAAAGCGATGTCCTGCCAGGTGGTCCCGTTGAGGGGCGTGTTGCCGACGAAGGGTCGGTTGGGCTGTCGTGCGAAGCATTCGCCCCTCGTCCCTCGGGCCTGCTTGGTCTGTTCACTCGCGGGTTTCTCTGGCTCTCGACGCTTCCGTCGAGGTCTCGTTCAGGAACCAGAGTTGTCCATGGGGCTGCTGTGACGGAGGCATTGGGTCGTCGCGTCAGGTTCTCGTAAGAACTCGCCGCGCTGAGCCGCGACTTCGGGAGGGCTGGGTTGGCTGATGACGCCCGCGACGCTGGAATCAGCCCTCACCCCGACTGCGGTTCGCAGGCGTGCGGTGGTACTACGCCGCTCCACCGGAGGATCACAGCGGCGACACGTCAGGGCGCCGGGCAGGTGCGTACCTGGGGTCGGCCTCCGTTACCGCTGACGTGATGACTGCCAGTTCCAGGAGGCTGTCGGGCCGGTATCGCGGCGCTGCACAGGCCGAGGGCGCCAGGACGTCGCGTTCTTCTTTCTTGACCGGGCTCGTATATGCGGGCCCCGATGCGTGGTGAACCATGCAGGTTCGGGTCAACGTAGTTGAAGCGGGAGGCGTACGGACCAGTTCTTACGAGAGGTTGACACGGTGACCAACCAGCTCCACTCAGGCTCCTGAACCGGCAAGCCTGGCCCCTCGCCACCGGACCGAAGCGGCGGTGGCAGAACCGCGAGGAGTCGAGCATGAGCAGGCCCAACGAGCGCGACAACCACAAGCCCGCAGCACCGAGTCCACTGAGTGTCATCGGCGGCGGATACCTGGCGACCGCAGCCGTCCGAGCCACGGCGACCGTTGCCCCAGCCGACCATCCAGTCCGTTCCGCGACCGAAGCGGACCACGCCCTCGCCGTCCAGGACGACAGCTGACACAGACCGTCGGGAGTTACCGGCAGCCAACGCCGGTCATCCGGGGCCCAGTGTCGGCGACTGCCACACCGTAGTGACCTGCCGCATGTCCCTTCTGGTCGCATCGACTTCCTGCAGCTGTCGAAGACGCGTGGAGCGGCGATCCAGCAAGAGGACTGTGCGCCCGCTCCTTGGCGCCGAGGCGAGGGCTGTACAGCAGGGTCATGTCGTAGGCGGCCACAGCCGGGGCTCGGTCCCGGCGGTCGCGTTGCCTTCCACGATGCCGGATCGGTAGATGTCCTGCACCTGTTCGGCATGGGCTGCGGCACGGTCACTCTCCGGTCCCGTGATCGCCCGCTGGGTGGCGGGGCAGCACGCCGGTCTCGCCGGTGGGTCGCTCAACCGCGGTCCCCCAGGTGAGCAGCGCGAAGCCCAGGGCGAAGCCGAGCATCGTCCATACGCCGCGTGGCCAGAAGATGTGGCTGTCGACGAAGGACCAGCCCGCCGCCAGGAGCACCACCGTGCCGGGAAGTACTCGGACACCGTGTTTCGCGAGCAGCGCGACCGCGGTGGCCGCGATGGCGCCGATGAGGGCGTAGGCGCCGGCCTGCCCCAGCGCCTCGCCCGTGTCGTAGAGCGGGCGCTTGACCGGTCCGAGGCTCGCTGTCGCGCCGGCGTGCTCGACCGCGGTTCCGGCCGCGATGCCGGCGACCGCGTCGAGGCCGGTGTAGAAGGCCGCGTAGACGAAGGCACCCGCCCAGGCCACCACGGTGGCAAAGCCCGCGAGGCCGAGCCGGGGCCGATGCCACAAAGGAACCAGGATGCCGACCGTGAGCAGCGGAAAGACCGGCAACAGTGCGATGTGAAGGTGCGCCCAGTCCGCGGCCGTCGATCTGGACAGCCCGTGCGGATGCGCGATGCCCGCCGCAGCCAGGACCAGTGGGGCGGCGGTGACGAGAGCAATGCGTCGGATGGTCGACATGCCTGCGAGCGTAGGTGCGTGAGGGCCTCCGAAACGGCCGCGTAAGAGTTCCGTAAGACGCTTGCCGTCCTCAGACCGATTGACTCGGTGATTCGCGAACACAGGGCTTGCCGGGCACGAGAACCCGCGCCCGGCGAGGAGGTTTCGTCGCCTGCCCGCCGCCAGGGGTAAGCCCTGTCGTCCTGCCAGGACCGTCTTACGAGAGTCTGACGCGGCCACCGTTCCGTACCGGCACACCGCTCCCACTGGCCACTCTGGTGTCGTCCACAGCCGTGTACCGCACTGCGCCGACACAGAGGAACGGGACATAGACATGCACAGCAGCCGCAAGACCCACCGTCGCACGAGCCGGTCCGCCGACATACATGGCGGTCACCGGGTGAAGTCCAGGACACGGCGCATCGTGGTCGGCGGCGGGGCCCTGGCCATCGCCGGGGCCGCGACGGTGGCTGTGTCACTGGCCTCGGCGAGCCAGTACTCCGGGAGCACGGCCGGGGCCGACCATGCGGTCTTCGTCCAGGGCAACGAGCTGGACGGCAACACCATCCATGTGTTCGCGCGGGACGACAACGGCAAACTGAGTCCCTCAGGGACCTTCGCGACCGGCGGCCAGGGCGGTGACCAGGTCGACGCACCCACCGACTCGCTCGCCTCCCAGGGCTCACTCGTCTACGACGACGCTTCGGGCATGCTGCTGGCGGTCAACGCGGGCAGCGGCACGGTGACCTCCTTCCGCGTCGAAGGGCAACAGCTCAAGGACCGGCGCGTCGTGGACTCCGGCGGCGAGTTCCCGGCCAGTATCGCGGTGCACGGCACGATCGCGTACGTCATGAACGCCGGCGGCGAGGGCAGCGTGCAGGGGTTCAGGATCACCAGCAAGGGGCTCAAACCGCTGACGGGCTCCCACCGTTCCCTGGGCCTGGACAACGAGGACATCCCCCGGTTTGACACCTCGCCGGGCGAGGTCGAATTCGCCCCGGACGGTCGCAATCTGATCGTCACCACCAAGGGGAACAACACCGTCGAAGTCTTCCCAATGAAGCGCAACGGCCTGCCCGCCGTCGCCGAACCGGTCGTCAACGAGTCGGCCGGCGGCGTGCCGTTCGCGATCAGCTTCGACAGGACCGGGAAGCGGATGCTGGTCGCCGAGGCCGAGAAGTCCACCGTCACCACGTACAAGGTGAAGCGCGACGGCAAGCTGAAGGTCCTTCAACAGCCCCTGGCCAGTGGCCAGGAGGTCCTGTGCTGGCTGGAGCGCGCGGGCGACTACTTCTACGGCGGCAACACCGGAAACTCCACCGTCACCGGGTACCGCATGGACAAGCGGGGCAAGCTGGCCCTGACCAACGAGGTGGGTATCGCCACCCCGCCCTCCGCCAACTCGCAGGGCGTGATCGACCTCGCCGTGACGGAGGACGAGAGGTTCGTCTACGTCCAGAACGCCGTCTCCGGCACCGTCGACGGCTTCCGCGTCGAGGCTAACGGTGCCCTCACCAAAGTCACGACGGCCGAAGGCCTGCCCGCCTTCGACGAGTCCGGCATGGAGGGCATCGCCGCCGTCTGACACGGACACGACCGTCACATAGAGGCCCATCCAGAAGCACAGACTTCCGCGGCCGCCCGGAAGGTTCCTCCAAATCGGAGAGCCGCCTTCCACAACAGAAGCCCCAGGCCCTGAACTGGGGCTTCTCATGGACCGGGTGACGTTGAACGAATTGCACCCTTGCATGCGCGGCCAAGAAGCCAGATGCTCAGGCCCAGCGGTGCTGAGCGAACGCGGCGCCAGTTGCAGCCCCAGTCACGGGCCGCCTACGAGACGAGGCACTGCAGACGATCCAAGTCGTGCGCCGCCCCGCAGCTCGCCATACGCCTCAACCCCCTGCGCCGACCAAAGCGTGTGCACACCTCGATCCCATACGCGGGCTGCCGCCCGAGGCTTCAACAGGATGCCCGAGAGCCATACTTGACCATGCGGGGACCATCCTTTGACGACTCGATACGCGAGAGGCAGCAATCCGGTGAGCAGCGGCAACCAGGGCGTGCGGAAGGCCGAGGTACGGCTCAAGTGGGATCCGAGTCCCTGGAACCAGCCACCCCACCATCTCGACATCATCGCCACGACCTACTCGGCGGACGCCCCGTACGGGAGACCGGTGTACATCGTCCACTTCGACAGCCGCTCACCGGACGGCACCATCAACATGAGCCGGCACAGCCAGACCGGCCAGGGCTTCGGCTACGTCGAAGTGATGACCCTGGAGCTCGATCGCCTCGCCCCCTCCTTCGCACGGGTGGTCGTGGGCGTGGCAATCCACCAGAACAGCGGCCCCAAAACCTTCGGTGACCTGTCGAACGCCGGAGTGCTCGTCGCCGAGGGCTACAAGGAACTCCTCAAGGACGACTTCGCGCAGGTCTCCGGATGCACCGCCACAACGGTCGCGGAGTTCACCCGGGACGCCTCCACATCATGGGAGTTCCACAAGATGGTCCGGGGATTCGACAGCGACCCCGAGGTCTTCACCGCGGCGATGGGCAGCACCCCGTAACCCGACCGGCCGGCAAAGCCCGAGCCGCGACCGATCGCGGTGGCCCCGCCCCGCCGCTGTACCAAAGCCGAGGATCGTCTACGCAGCAAGACTCCGTCTTCCTGCGCCGCTCCATGGCCGATCTGGCATGGATACCGGCTGCGTCGGCCTGAGAACCGTACTCCGGGACCAGCGCTCGCGCGTTCGCTGCGGCGCCCGGCCTCTCAGGGGGGCGATACCGAAGGGCAGCAGGGCCGTGGTGGCAGGCCGATGCAGCACCAGAAGAAGACCACCAGGCCCCGACCTCCTTTGCCGGGGCGAGAGTAGATCGGCTGTCTTTGCGCCGTCGATGCCGGAGCCCGGCAGTCTTCTGCCAAGGAGACCGCATCGGCTTGGCCAGGCTGCGCAAGCCTCGGTCCATCCGACGTCCTCGCAGGTAGGGTCTGCGACCGCGATCCTGACGCGCGGTTGCTGCCCGGCGCCCGGGGACGGCAAGGGTGTCGGCAGCGGCTACTCACCACTGCCTTGTGACAGGTTCGGGCCGTCGCCTGCGTACACGTCGACAATCCGGAGCAGCCCCAGCTGTTCGAGGGTGGCGCGGGGCTGAGGACCCACGTGGGTGGCGATCACTCGTGTGCCGTGCGATCGCGCGGCCCGCAGCGCCATGAAGATCATCCCCGCGCCGTCGCTGCTGAGGTAAGTCACCTTGCCGAAGTCGATCACGAGCAAGGCGATTTCCGAGCGCAGGAGTTCCGCGAGATCCGTTCCGAGCCGTCTCGCGTTCTCCGAGGTGATCTCCCCCGACAGATGGACGACGGCCCGGTCACGCGTGATCTCGGTTCTGAGCCCGCGCCCTCGGAACGGATGACGCAGGCGACTGCCCGCATCCAGCCGCGCAAGATGTCCGGCTGGGTACTGGGCGGGGGAAGAGTCCGGCATGCGGGGCTCCAGGGCAGTGGGCGGTTACCTGCCGACCAGACTTCCCGGCGCACCTGAGTATCAGCGTACGGGCCTCGCGCCGCGGCCGCCGTTCGGAGGACCGGGCATTGCGCTGAACGGCGTCTACGCACGTCGAGGCTACTTCTGGCATTCAGGATTGCCGAGATCCAGCAATCGCGGGGAGCGCATCGTGCGCAGGCGGACTCTGTCAAAGATGCGTCAAGGACCTGTAGGGTTTCCCTCGGTGTGCCGGGAAGCCTGGTCGGCGAGTAGGGGATCACTCTCTCTTCCGATCGGGGGTCCGTCATGGTGCTTGTGGCGGTGTTCGGTGTTGCACTGTTGGTGGCGGTTCTGTTGTCGGGTCTGGCGGCCCGGACGGTGCTTTCCACGTCATTCCTCTTCCTCGTAGGCGGAGCGCTCGTCAGCGACGGTTTCCTCGGCCTGATTCACATCACGCCGGACAGTGAGATCGTGGCCATAACGGCCGACCTGGCGCTGTTCGCGGTGCTGTTCACCGACGGCATGCACGTCTCCCTGCCCAAGCTGCGGGCCAACTGGAAGAATCCGGCGCGTGCTCTGGGGCTGGGCATGCCTCTCGCATTTGTCTTCATGGCGCTGATCACGCACTTCTTGGTGGGCCTGGACTGGACGACATCGTTCCTGGTGGGTGCGGTCCTGGCGCCCACCGACCCGGTGTTCGCCTCGGCGATCGTGGGGCGCCATGAAGTCCCCGCCAAGCTGCGGCAGTTGCTGAACGTGGAGAGCGGCATCAACGACGGCCTGGCCCTGCCGATCGTGCTCATCCTCATCGCCGCCGCGGGCCCGACGGCCGACAGTGCTGAGGCCTCGGGTTCCAAGATCGCTCTGGAGCTGCTGCTCGGCCTCGTGTTCGGCGTCGCGCTCCCGCTGCTCGTCAGTGGGCTGGTGCGCTTCCGGCTGCTGGGCGCGGAGCCCAAGCTGCAGCCGCTGCTGCCGCTGGCGACCGGGATCATCCTGTACGCGGCCTGCCACCTGACCCACGCCAACCCTTACCTGGCGGCGTTCTCGGCCGGCGCGACGTTGGTCCACGTCTCTCCGGAGGCGAAGCAGTCCTTCGAGCCGCTCGGCGAGGCTCTGGCAGAGCTCGCGAAATTCGCGGCGCTGCTGGTCTTCGGCGCGCTGCTGACGCCCCAGCTCTTCGGCGACCTGTCGGTCGGCGGCTACGTGGCAGCAGTCCTGGCGATCGTCCTGATCCGCCCGGCGTCACTGCTGCTCTCCCTGCTCGGCACGAGCATCTCGCGCAGGGAGAGGCTGGTGGCCGCCTGGTTCGGCCCGAAGGGCTTCGCGTCGGTGGTCTACGGCCTGCTGGTGCTGCAGTCCGGCATCCCGCAGGCCGAAGCGGCGTTCACGCTGATCGCGGTCTGCATCGCCTTCTCGATCATCGCCCACAGCTCCACGGACGTGCCGATCGCCCATGCCTTCGACGTCGACGACCTCGCCGGGATCCCGTCGGGCCGCGAGGACGCCGACGCACCGACCAAGGAGACCTCCGCTGATGTACGCACGTGATCTGGCCAGGAGCTATCCCACCGTGTCCGCGGACGACGACGCTCTCGATGCAGTCCGGCTGGTGGCGCGCGGGCAGGTACCGGCCCTGCTGGTCCTCGACCCGGACCAGTACCCGTATGCGATCGTGTCCGCCACCCGTCTCGTCACGGCGCTTGTGCCCGACAGCGTCCAGGATGACCCGCTCCTCGCATCGGTGATCGACGACCGGTTCGACGACGACGTCAGAGCGTCGATGGTGGGGCGATCGGTGATCGAGTGGCTGCCGCGCCGCACCATCACCGCTGCCGTGGTCGGCCCGGACGCCTCGGCCATGCAGATCGCGGCGCTGATGGCGCGCAAGGACACCTCGGTCGTCGCGGTCGTCGAACACAGTGGCCACAAAGCCGCCCTGATCGGCGCGATCACCGCGGCCACGCTGTTGGAGCACTTCACCGGAGGTTCATGAGCGACTGGTGCGGCCATGGTTGCGAACTGTGTCTGGCAGGGCTGCTTCGCGCCCGCCCGCCTCCTCGACCGCAGCCTGGGCCTGCAAGGCATTCCGCCTGACACTTGCTCGATGTGCCTCGCTCAGGCACCGCCCGCCGCCGTACCCCGACGACTTGGATCGAAACGAGAGCACACGTGGATTCGTCAGTGATCGCGCCCGTGACCGTCGTGGCCATGCTGGTCATCCGGACCGCTCTGGTGGAAATCCGTCAGCCGGGAAGCTGCCGCCGCGAGTGGTCTTTCCTTTCCAACCGCTGTGCGATGGCTGCGGGATGCGCCACGGTCTCGCTTGTCTCCGTCGGCGGCTGGCAGGCGGTCGGTTTCGCCGCGACGGCCTGGGCAGTGCTTGCCGGGGCGCTCGTCGCCCACATCGTCGACCTGCGTACCGGCCCTGCGGCAGTGAGGGGGGAGGACTCGAACGATGCGCATCGTTGAACCGGCGGCGACGCCGGGACCAGCGTCGCATCTCCTCCTTCAGTCCGCTCCTCACCGTGCATCGGCGATTTCGGAAGGCGGAATTCATTGGTCTGGGTATGGACTGGCAGCGCTCAGAATCATCAACCGGAACGGGTGAACAGGACTACCTCGTCCGTCCCGGCCGCATCCACCGAGATCGTCTCGCTGAACCGGGGAAATCGCGTCATTGGACAGCTGCGTTTCCGCGCCTGCAAGACGTGCCGTGCAGGGCGGATTCTGGACATCTGGATTTGCGACATCTGGCAAGGTCAAGGGCTGGGACGCGAGCTGGTCCATTCGCTGCTCGCCCGCCGCCCCGGCTACCGGTGGAGTACCACGTTGCAGAGCCGAGCCGGGCGGGGATTCTTCACCGCGATGGCGCGGGAGACGACGGTGGCGCTGCCGCGTGGTGGCCCGTTGTGCTCCCACCTCACGGGCTGGTTCCAACGGACACGGCAGCGTTGGCTGGAAGACCGGTCGTTCCGCTGAAACAGCACGCATTCAGTGGCGCGAATCGTGGTCAGGCAGCCGGCTGATGCCTCCGGCACCCCCGATGTGGTGAAGGGACCGGGCATGGCGGCGCGCGTCTCGGATACCTCGGGTGGCCGCCGACTCGATCCGGTGCGCTTCGGCGCTGGTGCCGAGCCGTCGGCGCTCTCGCCGGACAAGAACCCCCGTTGCCCAGGTCACAAGCATGACCATAGCGACGCCGGTGATCACCACAAGGACCATCCGTATCCCCGTTCGTCAGGGGCTTCTGCCGGTGCCAACCGGAAGCCCTCCGCCCCAACTCCTCATCCACCTCACAGGATGGAGTTCGGACACACGCTCAATCCTGCGGACGCGGCCTGCCCGGATCACTGACCGTCACCGGCACATACCTGCCCTGGGCGTCTTCCGGAGTCCGGCAATCACGTGCGCGCCTGCGCCGTCGGCCAGTCGATTCCGGCCGCGGTCAGTACGCGTCCGTACTTGGTGAGGCGGCGCCTGGCGAGAAGCAGGCCCAGGGCCCACAGGGCGGCGAAGAACAGCCAGACAGCGGCGCAGACCCCCAGGGCGGCCGGGGTGAAGCCGGTCTGGGAGAGCGGGATGAGCATGGCGAGCGGGAGGATCACCAGCGCGATCAGGCCGCGCCGCCGGTGGGTGCGGCTGTAGTCGACCATGATGCGGGCGTGCAGCAGGTCGACGTCCCGCCGGGCTTCGGCCACCGGGCGCAGGCGGTTCCCACCAGGGCGCATGCCCGGCAGCGGGCCGCCCTGGAGCGCGGTGGGGTATTGCCCTGCGGTCTGGGTGGCGCGCTCCATCGCGTCCGGTGTGCGGCGGAAGGCGAAGTACGGATTGGGGCTTCCCTTCGGCGAGATCGGGGAGAGGCCGTCGTACTCGTAGCCGTACTGCTCGGCGATGTAGGCGAAGGCGGCGAACTTCCGCCAGGACCGCTGAAGATTGCGGGCATCGTGCCGCTGCGAGCCCTGCGAGCCGTCCCTCAACAGAGCCTTCAGCTGGGGCTGCAGGAACATCGCGCCTCCTGGATCCGGATTTGTAGGCACTGTCAGCATGCCGTAGCGGTGTGGTCACGCCGATGGCGGAACCACTCACCTCACGGATAGCTTCCTATCACCTGGATGATCCGTCTCCCCACCGGCGGGAGGCGAACAGCAATGTAGGGGGACAAGCAGTGGGTTCGTCGAAGTATCCCCATCTCGGGTTCGATCCGGCGCCGGGCGACCTGGAGACCGTGCGGCTGATGGTCTCCGCGATCGGCCGGGTCGACCGGGACAGCGGTACCGCGCAGACGCAGCTCAGCAAGATCGGTACGTCCGACGGGATCTGGGTGGGCAAGTCCGCCGACACGTTCACGAAGTCCGTGGAGAAGATTCCCCCGTATCTCAAGAAGGCGCTCGGCTCGATCAGTTCGGCCCACCGGGCGCTGTCCGGCTGGGAGACCAGCCTGGACGGCTTCCAGACGCGGGCCCGCAAACTGGAGGAGGAAGCCGCCGCAGCCGCGCAGAAGGTGAGCACCACGAAGGGCACTCTCGACGGGTTGCCGAAGGAGACATCCACGCTCTCCGAGAAGGAGAAGGACGAGCACGACGAGGACAAGAAGGACAAGCAGAAGGCGTACGACACAGCCAACGACGAGCTGGAGGCCATCCGAGATCGTGCCCGCACTCTGCACACGGAGTACACGACCGCGGCGGACGCGACGGCTCGTACGATCAAGGACGCGGCGGACGACGCTCCGCCCGAACCCGGCTGGTTCGACGACCTGGTGGACGGGTTCACGGACTTTCTGTCCGATGCCTGGAACGTCCTGTCGGACCCGAACTTCTGGAAGCTGGTCGGCGACATCCTCGCCGACATCGCCATGGTCATCGGTGTGATCTGCCTCGTCGCCCTCGCCCTGGGTACCGGGGTGGGCGCACTCGGTCTGATCGGCTTCATCGTCGGCGTGGGTGCGCTGGCCGCGCACAGTGCCGCGATGATCGGCGGTGCCGAGGGCGTGACCTGGCAGACGCTCGCCTGGGACGCGCTCGGCGTGGTCGCCGGCGGTGTGGGTCTCGCGGGCGCCAAGCTCGCCCAGGCGGGCCGGCTGATGGTGCAGTCCGGGCGGACACTGCGGGCCTCCGAGGGCTTCATGGCGACACTCGGCAGGATCGGCCCCGGCGCCTGGGGCAACATCGCCAAGATCCCCAGCGGCATGGCCAACTCGATGCGCGGCTTCGCCATGGCGGGGCAGGGCTGGGTCCATGTCGCCGCCGGCCGGACCCTCGACGTGGTCGGCACGGTGACCGGGGCGGGTTTCGCGTTCGGCTCCAACACCAACGAGGGCCGGTGGCTGGACGGCGACTGGAACATCTCCGACATCCCCGTCGTCGGCCCGGCAGCCGGGTTCTTCGACTACGAGGCACCGGACAACGAGCCCACGACCATGGCCCCCGGCCCGCTGGGACCGCAGTTCGACACCGCCACGACGCTCACCTCCGCCGGAGACAGCTTCACCAAAGGCCTGCAGCCCTCGAACTTCGGAACCGTCGCATGACCCACAGCCCAGTCGAAGCCGCCATCGCACGGGAAATTCCGTACGCCTTCCAGTACACCGTCCCCGACGAGTTCGTGCGCCTGCCCGACCCCGCCGCCTCCGACGGCTGGCAGGACGCACTGGCCAAACTCATGCCGGATGCCGACGAGCAGCAACTCGCCTCTGCCACCGAGCAGTTGCGTGCGACCCTGCCCGGCCTGTCCGCGGGCGGTGAGGAGACCGTCGCCCTCACCGCCATGTGTCTGGGCACCGAGGACGTGGCCGGTGACGAGCGGCTGTCCATGGGCCTGCTCGCCGTCACCGTCAAGCCGAGCGGGCACCGGGACCGGCTGCTGGCCGCCGAGGGCATCTACCGCGCGAAGGAACAGAAGTTCTTCGCCCGCGAGGGCCACCTCCAGGAGCTGGATTTCGCTCTCGGCAAGGGTGTGCAGGGCAGGCAGGACATGCTGCTGGCGGCCAAACTGCCGTCCGGGCCGGGCGTCATGTCCGCCTCCCTGCGCATGCTCACCCTGCCCGCGAGCTTCGCGGCCGAGACCGGCATCGCGGACGTCGCCGGTACGGGGGAGGCAGTGCGCCCAACTCTTCCCATGGCCCTGCTCCAGCTGATCGTTCCGGCGCCGCGCGACTACTGCGCGTACGTGACGATCTCCACGCCATCGGTGTTCCTGCTGGACTCCTACTGCGGCCGTCTGGCGCAGATCGGCCGGACCTTCACCTTCGACGTTCCGGAGCCGGCCAAACCCTGAACCGGCCGAAGTCGGCTGAGCGAGGGCTACTTCTTGCCCTCGCCCGCCTTCTTCAACTCCTCGTACAGCTTGTCGTCCAGCTTCCGGAACTCCTCCGCGGCCTTCTTGGCGAACTTCGAGACGCCCTTGGTGAGTTTGGAGAGCTCACCGAAGCCGTAGTCCCAGGAATCCGCGAAGTCGTCACACGCGGATTCGAGGCCACCGTGGCCGATCTGCTTCGAGTCGGCGTGTTTCATCTCCTTGGAAGCCGACTTCATCTGACCCCCGCTGGTCTCCAGCGTGCCCGCCATCTCCAGCACTTCATCGCCCGCGAACTTCAGGAAGGACACTCCGGCTCCCCCAGCTTCTGTGCCACACGCACCATCCGGTGACTCAAGAACACTGACGTTAGACGCACAGAGTGCGGTTTCACCAGCCGCTTCGCGACGCCCGGCCCGTCACACTTCCTTGTCCGGCCAGCCCAGGAGCCGGGCTCCGATGACCGCGGTCTGCAAGGTGTAGCGGTGCACGGGATCCGCCGGATTGGCGCCGGTCAGCTTCTGAACGCGTTCCAGGCGATAGGTAAAGGCCCGCACGCTCAGGTTCAGGCGGCGAGCCGCCTCGGCCGAGACACAGCCCGTGTCGAAGTACGCGGTCAGCGTGTCGATGAGCAGTTGCGCCCCTCCACGTGCGGTGTCAAGCGGGCCGAGTGTGTTGTGGACGAGGTCGGCCATGGCCTGCCGGTCCCGGGTGAGCACGGGATAGACGAGGAGGTCGGCGGCGCGCAGCACTGGCTCGTCGAGTCGGAGCCGGTCGGCCAGGTCGAGGGCGTTGAGGGCTTCTTCGTAGGAGTGGACGACTCCCCCGGGCCCGGGGTGCGGCCGTCCGAGAGCGACCCGGCCGCCGTCCGTGGCCGCGTGTGCCTGCTTGGCGAAGAACGTCAGCACGTCCTCCTGGTCTCCGGGCGCAATACAGATCAGCCGCCCGTCCTTCGTGGTGAGCAGGATGCGCCGCTGGCCGAACCGGCCGACCAGGGCACTCTCCACCTGCCGGGTGGCCGGGTCCATGTCTTCGAGCGACTTGCCGCCCTGGGCGACGGCGACCGCGTGGGCCCGGGCAAGGAGCAGCCCGAAGCGTTCGGCGCGTTCGGCCAGGCGCCCCAGGTCGCTGCGGCCGTAGAGCAGGTCGTCGATGAACTCCCGCCGTACGGCCTCCTCCTGCCGTACCGCGAGCTTCTGCGACCGCTCGTGGCCTTCGGCGAAGGCGTCGATGGCTTGCTCGACCGCGGCGAGCACTGGAGCGGCTTCTGTGGCAGGGAGGGTGGGCCAGCTCTCCCGGGTCGCGGACAGGTGCCCGCGGACCAGAGCTCGTAGCCCGAGACCGGCCTCGGCCGCGCGCTCGCCACGGGCACGCAGGGACTGCAGCTCGTCCCGAGTGAGGCGACGACCGGTTGCACCCGCCTCGGCCAGTATCTGGGCATACCCCTCCAGATACTCGTCGGGTATCTCCCGCCCTGTCACCTGTTCTCCTCTGTCCTTGACGCTCTGCTGACCCATTCCTAACGCACGATGGTCAAGAGTGGCAGATCCGAGGGTTGTCAGTCGGCCCAGAACGGTCTCAGCCACGGCCACAGCCTCATCCAGCAGGTGCCTTCGAGGCGGCCCAGGTGCCTGCCACTCCTCCCAAGGCCGGCCCGGCCCATATCGCGATGGCGACGGGGACAGAAAGTGAGAGATCCCAGATGATCACGGCGGTGATCAGCATGCCAAGCCATAGCATTTGCAGCATCACAGCAGCAGTCACTTTTCGCCGTGTACTCCACTCACGCATTGCCAACAACGCTCGCGTACGTTCCCTCCGCGTCCGTCTGCGCTCGGGCCACGTAACCCGTGCGATTGCAAAGTCGTGGTGATCTCTCGGATGTGCAGGTCACGGCGGTATGACGATGCTGGGCGGGTGCGCGACCGGACACAACGAAGCTCCGTTGTGGAGGTGACCTTGCCAAGTCGCCGTCCCACAACGGAGCCTCGATGTGCCGTCAGCCTGCCACCGTCTGTCTGGTCAAGTCGCCCACCTGTCAGCACCGTGCGATCGGCCCGTTGGCCGAGCGGCTGCGGGCACTGGCCGATCCTCGGTGCCGACGCGGGAAGCGCCACCCCTTCAAGGCAGTACTGCTGATCGCCTGCTCCGCCGTGGTGACCGGTGCGAGGAGTTTCGTGGCAATCAGCGAGTGGGCGGCCAAGGCCCCGCAGGACGTCCACCCTGAAGGAACTGGCCGACGCACACGGCATCCGCCTCTTCACCGGCCCGGCCGGCTCGGCCGTCTGGTTCGACTGCAACGCCATGCACGGTTCCGGTGACAACATCACCCCCTACCCTCGCTCCAACGTGTTCATCGCCTTCAACAGCGTCGACAACACCGCGGCCGAGCCCTTCGCCGCCCCCGTCCGCAGACCGGAGTTCATCGGGGCCCGCGACTTCACCCCCGTACGGTAGGCACAGAACTGGTTGTGTCCTGGTGACGGCATCGGGACACAACCAGCGGACCCGCCACTTCATGGGTGGTGGGCAGTGCGGCGTACCGCCGCTCGGTGGCTTCGACGGCCGCCTTGGCGAACCGAGCGGCGTTGCGGGTCTTGCGGTTGAGCAGGCGCAAGGGTTACCGCGGAAGCCCGATGGCCGCCGCCGTTCAGGTACTGGGCCTGAGCGCCGGGTGACCGTGAGGGCCTACCGGTTCATCGCCATCCAGGGTTCACGCCCTCGGTGCGAGAGCCGCTCGCGTCGACCACGACCACCGGCGAATCGCCGGCGGGCGGAAGGTGTCAGGCCGAGTGGTACACGTTGACGCTCCAGTCGGCTCTCCAGTTTCCGTCGCCGAAGTCGAGTGCCGCCGTGCACTTGTAGGTGTTCCCATCGCACGTGAAGCCGGTCACCGGGACCGGAGCGAGTGCCTGGTTCGCGCTCACCTTGGCGGCCCGTGAGTGGTACACGTTGACGCTCCAGTCGGCTTTCCAGTTTCCGTCGCCGAAGTCGAGTGCCGCCGTGCACTTGTAGGTGTTCCCGTCACACGTGAAGCCGGTCACCGGGACCGGAGCGAGTGCCTGGTTCGCGCTCACCTTGGCGGCCCGTGAGTGGTACCCGTTGACGCTCCAGTCGGCTTTCCAGTTTCCGTCGCCGAAGTCGAGTGCCGCCGTGCACTTGTAGGTGTTCCCGTCACACGCGAAGCCGGTCACCGGGACCGGGGCGGCGGCAGCCGGAGCGGCGGCCGAAGCTGTGAACAGGGCCATGGCCCCGAGCGTGGCCGCAGCCTGTAAGGCACGAATCAACATCTTGTTTCCCTCCGATTGGACCGGCAGAGCTTGTTCGACTGTTCGGCTGTGCCGCAGGCCCAGCCGAATGGGCATCCTGGGACCGCTCACCACTCGGCGAGTGCCGACACTTCACGGGCCCCTTTCCGACTCGCCCTCCCTCGACACGACGGATTCGCGAGCACTGCGGTGTTGGGTGGCGATGAGCCATCGATGCATGACCTGGCACCGTTGCAGCGCGAGTGCTTCAAACATCGGGCCTGGCACCAGGCCGCCGCTTGGTGGAAGTCTGAGGATTTTCTGAGGAAGGCATGAGCCCTGTCCTTGCCGAAAACCTCACCCGTCCTGGTGGGAGGCGACGCGTGTGGTGCAGTGGATCTTGGGAGGTGCTGCGTGCGACGCCCTGGCGTGAGCGCTGTGGCGAGATGCCTGACGGCTGGTCAGGTCGGTGATCACGTAGACGGTCTCGCGGCTCTGCTTGCCGGTCTTGGTGTCGGTGCGGTGGCGTACGACCCTGGCGACCTGGGCGGCGTGGGGGAAGCCAACGCCGAGACCGGTGACGGTCAGGGCCTGCACGACCCGGGTCTCCTTGCGGCCGTGGCCGGTGGTGCGGTCGTAGAACTTCGCCGTCGCCTTCTCCCAAGGCAGGGTCCGCAGGTGCTCGTAGAGGTTCTTCTGGTTCCGCTTCAAGGTGAAGGCGTAGTGCGCCTTCTTCGCCTCGACGAGGAAGCGGGCGTGCTCGCGCTGGGTGTGCAGGGCATCGCCGGTCACGGTGACTCCTTGCAGGTCATAGGGGTCCAGGAGGGCGGCGAAGCACGTGATCTCGTTCGTCTTCTCGGGGACCCTGAGCTGGGTGACGGTCATCCCGGTGCCGGTCATCGCGGCGAGCAGGTGCGCGGCTGGGGTGGCGCCGAGGCGCGAGCCGCGGGCGCTCTTGCCGTCGATCGCGAGGGTGTCGGTGCCGGACGGGTCGTGTCCGAGGAGGTCGGGGCAGGCTGCCGGGGCAGGTGTCCTTGATGACCCGGCGGACCGTCGCGCTACTGGGCGGGATGCGCACGGTCAGGGCGGTTGCGGTGCGGGCACCGAGCCGGGCCAGGACGTCCTGCGGGGCCTTGGCCGCCCACTCGCTGATTGCCACGAAACTCCTCGCACCGGTCACCACGGCGGAGCAGGCGATCAGCAGTACTGCCTTGAAGGGGTGGCGCTTCCCGCGTCGGCACCGAGGATCGGCCAGTGCCCGCAGCCGCTCGGCCAACGGGCCGATCGCACGGTGCTGACAGGTGGGCGACTTGACCAGACAGACGGTGGCAGGCTGACGGCACATCGAGGCTCCGTTGTGGGACGGCGACTTGGCAAGGTCACCTCCACAACGGAGCTTCGTTGTGTCCGGTCGCGCACCCGCCCAGCATCGTCATACCGCCGTGACCTGCACATCCGAGAGATCACCACGACTTTGCAATCGCCCTGGCCACGTATCTTGGCACTCGCGCGACGTCCACGACCAGGCACTGGATCTTCGCGGAAAACGAGCCAGAACCGACTCCCACGCACAAACCCAGCCGGGCCACGCGCCGGGTTCCGGCACCGTGCGCTGCCTGCTGGTCCGCGGGACCTCAAGAGCGTGCCTCTCGCTCCCCCGAATCCTGACGCAGCGCTGACGAACCCTTAACAGCAACCGGCATACCAACCACGGCGAATACTGCCGGGACCCGGCAATGCGCCCGTCGCCGTTGAGCAGGCACGATGGGTGGCGGGGAGCACAGGGGGATGGCCCCGGTGCCGGACACCGGCAGGTGCGTTGCGCCGGGGCCACGAAGACTCCCCAACAGCCCGCATCGTCGGGCAACGGGTATCGGGGGGTGAGTATGCGCGCGTTTTTCGAAGCGGCCACCGGATTCCCCTCCCTGTTGTTCACGGCCGCCATGATCGTGATCTTCGCCTTCTGGCTTCTCGTCGCCTTCGGCGCGGCCGGCGCCGACAGCTTCGACGCGGACGCGGATCTCGACGCCTGGGGTATGGGCGGAGTACCGGTCGCGGTCGCGTTCTCCATGCTGGCGGCGTTCGCCTGGCTCCTCAGTCTCGGCACAGTCGTCCTGCTGCACGCTGCCGCTCCCGCGGGAGTCGCCATCGGCCTGCTGAAGATCGTGATGCCGGTCGGAGCGCTGCTCGCCGCCTGGCGACTGACGCGTCTATTCGTACGACCGTTGCACCGCCTCTTCCCCGATGAACCCGGGGCGCCCCGGCCCGTCGAGGCCCTCGCCAGTGGCGGCATCGGTGTGCCCCGTCCTCCCGGCGGGACCGACGACCAAGTCCGGGACACGCCGTACAAGGTGACGTCCGACGCTCGCGACCGCGCCGCCTGAGCCTCACCTCCACCTGGGGCAGGACCGCCGCACCGTCGCGCTCCGCCCTCCCTCGCTCACACTTCCAACTCCCTTACGCCTCAAGGACGTCACTCATGGATGCCATCACCGTGGGCATCGGCGCGCTCGTCGCCGTCTGCCTGCTCGTCGCCCTCGTCATGCTGTTCGTCTTCTCCCGGCTGTTCCGCAAGGTGGAGCAGGGCAAGGCCCTGATCGTCTCCAAGATGCGCAAGGTCGACGTGACCTTCACCGGGCAGGTCGTCCTACCCGTGCTGCACAAGGCCGAGGTCATGGACATCTCGGTGAAGACCATCGAGATCATGCGGGCCGGCCGGGAAGGTCTGATCTGCCAGGACAACATCCGCGCGGACATCCGGATCTCGTTCTTCGTGAAGGTCAACAAGACCGTCGAGGACGTCATCAAAGTCGCGCAGGCCGTCGGCACCGCTCGGGCCAGTGACCGGGACACGTTGCAGGAACTGTTCCACGCGAAGTTCTCCGAGGCGCTCAAGACCGTCGGCAAGCAACTGGACTTCACCGACCTGTACACCAAGCGCGAGGAGCTGCGGTACCGGATCATCGAGGTCATCGGTGTCGACCTCAACGGTTACCACCTGGAGGACGCGGCGATCGACTACCTCGAGCAGACGCCGCTGACCCAGCTCGACCCGGCCAACGTCCTGGACGCCCAGGGCATCCGGAAGATCACCGAGCTGACAGCAATCGAGCACGTCCGCACCAACGAGTTCCAGCGCACCGAGGAGAAGGAGATCACCCGGCAGAACGTGGATGCCCGGGAGGCCATCCTCGAACTGGAGCGCCGTCAGGCCGACGCGGAGATCAAGCAGAAGCGGGAGATCGACACCGTACGGGCCCGTGAGGAGGCCGAAACCGCGCGGGTGGTGGAGGAGGAGCGGCTGCGGGCACAGGGCGCGTTCCTCAAGACCGAGGAACAGCTCGGCATCCAGCGCGAGAACCAGGCCCGTGAGGTCGCGGTCGCGCAGAAGAACCGCGAGCGGGTCATCGCCATCGAGAACGAGCGCATCGAGAAGGACCGCGTCCTTGAGGTCATCGCCCGGGAGCGGGAGACGGAGCTGACCCGGATCTCCGCCGAGAAGGAGGTGGAGGCGGAGAAGCGGGAGATCGCCGAGGTCGTCCGGGAGCGCGTCGCGGTGGACCGCACCGTCGCCGAGCAGGAGGAGTCCATCAAGAAGCTGCGTGCCGTGGAGGAGGCCGAACGCGGCCGGCAGACGGTGATCATCGCCGCCGAGGCCCAGGCGCAGGAAAAGCTGGTCAAGGACATCAAGGCGGCGGAGGCCGCCGAGCAGGCCGCAACCCACCGGGCGGCTGAGCAACTCACGTTGGCGGAAGCCGGGTTGAAGGCAGCCGACCTGGACGCTCGTGCCAAGCTGCGGCTCGCCGAGGGCATCCAGGCCGAGGCGGCGGCCGAAGGGCTCGCGGCCGTCCAGGTGCGGGACAAGGAGGCCGAGGTCATCGAGAAGGCCGGCCTCGCGGAGGCCGAAGCCACCCAGGCACGCCTCAAGGCGGAGGCCGAGGGCGCCCGGGCCAAGGCGCACGCCGAGGCCGAGGCGATCGGCGGCAGGCTGAAGGCCGAGGCGGCCGGGCTAACCGAGAAGGCCGCCGCGATGGCCGCCCTCGACGACGCCTCCCGCGGCCACGAGGAGTACCGGCTGCGCCTGGAGGCCGAGAAGGACATCCGGCTCGCCGGCCTGGACGTGCAGCGCCAGGTCGCCGAGGCGCAGGCCACGGTACTGGCGACCGGCCTGGAGAACGCCGACATCAACATCGTCGGCGGCGAGTCCGTCTTCCTCGACCGCCTCGTCTCCTCGATCGGGCTCGGCAAGAGCGTCGACGGATTCATGCAGCACTCCGAGACCGCGCAGGCGCTTGCCAAACCCTGGCTGGACGGCACGTCGAGCTTCACCGACGACGTGAGCCGCGTCCTCGGTTCGGTCTCCACGGCCGACGTGCAGAACCTGACCGTGTCGGCGCTGCTGATGAAGCTGATGAAGGCGGACGGTGTCAACGCCGGCCGGCTGGAGCTGCTCATGGACCGGGCAGGCGAACTGGGCCTGGCCGACCTGCCGCTTGCCGAACTCAACGGCGGCGTCAAGGCCTGATCACCCGGCGACCGGGGCCGGAGCTGCAGCACAGGGGACGGCAGCTCCGGCCCCTCTCCCGTGACCTGCGCGCAACCACGCGAACGTGAAGGGAAACTGACCCATGGCAACCGGCCTGGACACCGGTACGTACGACGCACTCGACACCGGGACCTACGAGGTGCTGCGTGATCGCCTCGCCGCTCAGGCCGCCGAACTCGCCCGGCGCGCCGAGGCGCTCAACACCCGCCGCACCGAGGAGTTCGGCTCGACCCGGCTCGAACTGACGGGCACCGAGCGGCTCCGGACGGAGCACACCTGCGTGCCCCGCGACATCGTCTCCGTCGGCGAGGCGCTGCTCTTCGGCCACAACGTCTTCCTCGGTCTGAAGCCGGACACCGCTGTGGGCGACGTCTTCGCACTCCACGACCGCGACCTGAACCGGCTACCTGACGACGCCGTGCCCGGCCTGCTCGACGACCCTGCCTTCCTCCGGGAATTCGCCGCCCTCTACCGCTACTACCGCCAGACCCACCTCCTCCAACTGCGCCGCACCGACGGCAAGGTGCTGGCTGTCTTCCAGACCGGCGAGAAGGCCGCCGACATCCGCGTCCTGCGCTGGGCACTGTCCGCCGACGGACAGGCGGCCTTCCTCGACGCGCGCGGAGAGCGCGACCACGTCTTCCCGCCCTCTCACGACTTCGAGTGGACCGACACGACGCGCGAGGACCACGTCCTCGGCCGCCACCCACACGTCTCCATCCAGGGCGAGGTGTTCGTCGAGACGGTCGGTGGCACCCTCACCGTCAAGGTCGAGGACAACACCGAGACCGGAGAGGGCGTTTACGCCGAGCCGGTCGACGAGCCACTGCAGTCCCTCGCCGACGCGGACATCGCCCACGCACGCGTGGGCGCCCTCATCCTGCTGCGGATCCGCCCCTACAAGGAGGGCACCCACCGCCACCTGGTGTTCAACACCCTCACCAAGACCGTCGTACGCCTCGACGGCATCGGGCAGGCCTGCCGCCGCCTGCCCGAGGACCAGGGCATCGTCTTCCCCGGCGGCTACTGCCTGGCCACGGGCGCGTACAAGACCTTCGACGGCACGGCCGCCCCCCTTGACATGGCAGCCCTGGAGTTCGAGCGCACGGTCCGCTCGCCCAACGGCGAGGACGTGCTGTTCGCGTTCCACGCGCGCGCGGAGGGCCGCAGCCTGCTGCTGCCCTACAACGTGATCCGCAAGGAGGTCGCGACGCCGCTGTCCTGCCACGGCTGGGCCCTGTTCGACGACGGCACGCTTGTGGTGCTGCGCGCCGACAGTGATGAGCCGCAGCGCGTGCACCCGGTCCAGTTGTGGCGCTCCCCGTACGTCTCCGACACCCACGCCGCCATCCGGCCGACCGGTACCGGGCCGCTCGCCCGTATAGGCAACGCCGACCTCGTACGCGGCCTCTCCGACTGCCTGTCCATCACCCGCGCCGTGGCCGAGACCTCCCCGACGGGCGAGGTGTACGAGGCGCTGGCCGCCGCCTGCGTCCGGGCAACGGACTCCTACCACTGGCTGGGCGACGCCGAACTCGGTGATCTGCTGAGCCCGTTGGAGCAGGTGCAGGCGACGGCCGAGCAGGTGCTGGCCGAGTTCGAGACCGTCCAGGCACTGACCCGGCAGGCCACCGACGCGCTCAGCGAGGCGGCGAGCCGCGTCGCGGCGGTGGTGCGCCGGCTGCGTGGTGAGGTCCCGCGCGGTGCTGCCGCCTGGGTGTCGGGCCTGGCCGACCTCCGGCAAGCGCAGGGGCACCTGCTCACCTTGAAGGAGATGCGGTACGCGGACACCGTCCGCATCGACCAACTGGCAGCGGATGCCGAGGCCGACCTCACCGCGTTCGGGCAGCGGGCCGTCGCCCACCTCGCCCGAGAGGACGCCTTCGCCGACCACCAAGCCGACATCGAACACCTCGTCGCAGACGCCGAGTCGATCGCCACCGTCGCCGAAGCCGCACCCGTCACGGATCGCCTCGACGAACTCGCCGACCAGCTGCGCACAGTGACCGAGGTCGTCGCCGGGCTCGACATCGGTGACACCACCGTCCGTACCTCCATCCTGCAGCGCATCGCCGAGGTCCTCGGCAATGTCAACCGTGCCCGCGCCGTCCTCGACGGTCGCCGCCGCGCGCTCCTCGACCACGAGGGGCGGGCCGAGTTCGCCGCCGAGTTCGCGCTCTTCGGGCAGACGGTCACCGGCGCGCTCACGGCCGCCGACAGTCCTAAGACCTGCGACGAGCAGCTCTCCCGCATGCTGGTGCAGGTCGAGAACCTCGAATCCCGGTTCGCCGAGTTCGACGACTTCCTGGGCGAGCTGGCGGACAAGCGCGACGAGATCCATGAGGCGTTCTCCACCCGAAAGCAGACCCTCGCAGACGCCCGCGCCCGCCGCACCGAGCGCCTTGCGGACTCGGCGAACCGGGTCCTGGAGACGGTCACCCGCCGTGCCGCCGCGCTCCCCAACGCGGACGCGGTCGCCACGTACTTCGCCTCGGACCCGATGGTCGCCAAGGTCCGGCGGACAGCGGACGAGCTGCGCGACCTCGGCGACCAGGTACGGGCCGAGGAGCTGGCGGGCCGCCTCAAAGCCGCCCGTCAGGAGGCGGCCCGCGCCCTGCGGGACCGCACCGACCTGTACGCCGACGGCGGCCACACCCTCCGCCTGGGCCGCCACCGCTTCGCCGTCAACACCCAGCCGCTCGACCTCACGCTGGTCCCGCACGGCGACGGCCTCGCCTTCGCGCTCACCGGCACGGACTACCGCTCGCCGGTGATCGACCCCGAGTTCGCCACCACCCGCCCCTACTGGGACCGGCCGCTGCCCTCCGAGTCCCCGGAGGTCTACCGGGCCGAGCACCTCGCAGCCCGCCTGCTCGACGAACACGGACCGGCCACTCTGGCCGGGACCGACGACCTCGCCACCCTCGTACGACAGGCTACGGAAGCCGCCTACGACGAGGGCTACGAACGCGGCGTGCACGACCACGACACGACCGCGATCCTCACGGCGCTGCTGCGCCTGCACGAGGCAGCGGGTCCATTGCGCCACGCGCCCGCGGCCCGGGCCACCGCCCAGCTCTTCTGGACTCATGGCACGACCTTCGACGAGCGCGCGGCCTGGGCGCGCCGCGCGGTATCCCTCGCGCGTGCCCGCGACACGTTCGGGCTCACCCCGGCGATCGCGGAACTCCAAGCGGAGCTGGCAGCCGCGATAGGCCATGCGGAGACCGGGGCGCACGCCGCCGCATACCTCTTCGAGGAACTCACGGCCGGCCCCGAGGGCTTCGTCATCAGCACGACCACGCGCACCCTGCTGGACAAGTTCCGTCGCACGGTGGGAACTTCGGCCTACGACGAGGACCTCGTCGCGCTCGATGACCTGCCCCCACGCCGCCAGGTGATCGAGGCGTGGCTGTCGTCGTACACCTCCGCCACGGGTGCGGACCTGCGCCCTAGCGACCTCGCCGAAGCCGTGGCCGCCGAACTCTGCCCGGATCTGACGCGCTACGAGTCCGACGCGCCGCTGACCGAGACGGTCGAGGGGCTGCTCGGCTCCCACCCCCGCGTCACCGGCGGCACGCTCACCCTACGCATCGACGAACTCCTCACCCGCACCACAAACTTCCGCACCCGCGACGTCCCCGGCCACCGCGCCTACCAGCGGCAGCGCACCGCCCTCGTAGCCGCGGAGCGGTCTCGATTGCGGCTGGACGAATATCGCCCGCACGTGATGTCCGCGTTCGTCCGCAACCTTCTCATCGACGAGGTCTACCTCCCGCTCATCGGCGACAACCTCGCCAAACAGCTCGGCACCACGGGAGACACCAAGCGCACCGACACCGGTGGCCTGCTGCTGCTCATCTCCCCGCCCGGCTACGGCAAGACGACCCTCATGGAGTACGTCGCCGACCGCCTCGGGCTCGTCCTGGTCAAGGTCAACGGTCCGGCTCTCGGCCATTCCGTCACCTCGCTCGACCCTGCCGAAGCCCCGAACGCCACAGCACGCCAGGAGATCAAGAAGATCAACTTTGCCCTTGAGGCGGGCAGCAACACCCTCCTCTACCTCGACGACATCCAGCACACCTCCCCCGAGCTGCTGCAGAAGTTCATCCCGCTGTGTGACGCCACCCGCCGCATCGAAGGCGTATGGAACGGCGAGCCCCGCACCTATGACCTGCGCGGCAAGCGCTTCGCGGTCTGCATGGCCGGCAACCCCTACACCGAGTCCGGCAGCCGCTTCCACGTCCCGGACATGCTCGCCAACCGCGCCGACGTCTGGAACCTCGGCGACGTACTGACCGGCAAACAGGACGCCTTCGCCGCCAGCTTCATCGAGAACGCCCTGACCGCGAACCCGGTCCTGGCCCCCCTCGCAGGCCGCGACCGCACCGACCTCAACCTGCTGACCCGGCTCGCCGAGGGTGACCCCATGGCCCGCGCCGACCAGCTCACCCACCCGTACGCCCCGGCCGAACTGGAGCAGATCCTCGCAGTCCTGCGCCACCTGCTCACCGCCCGAGAGACAGTCCTCGCCGTGAACACGGCCTACATCGCCTCCGCCGCCCAGAGCGATGCCACCCGCACGGAACCGCCCTTCCAACTCCAGGGCTCCTACCGCAACATGAACAAGCTCTCCCAGCGCATCCAGCCCGTCATGAACGACGCCGAACTCGCCGCCGTCATCGACGACCACTACACGGCCGAGGCCCAGACCCTCACCACCGGAGCCGAGGCGAATCTGCTCAAACTGGCCGAGCTCCGCGGCACCCTGAGCACCGAACAGGCTGCACGCTGGACCGAGTTGAAGGCCTCGTACGTTCGCGCACAGGCCCTCGGCGGCGCAGAAGGCGACCCGCTCAGCAAGGCTGTCGCCGCCCTCGGTCTCCTCGCCGACCGCGTCGCCGCCGTCGAGTCGGCCATCACGCGCGCGACCGACCCCCGCCACCTCATCGCCAACCCCACAGCCCGCCACGCCGTACGCCCGGCCCCTGGCCCCGGGGACCGCTGAGGTGATCTGACCCACCCCGACACTGCTTCCCCGGCAATCGGCCAGTTCCTGGCATCGCCCATCGGACACGTGGTGCCACAGCCGGCCGGGCCCGTTTGTCGGACGCACGGCCCGGACGGAGCCAAGGAGCGGGAAGCACCGGCCGTGGACGTGGCCGGAAGCGATGAACAGATGGGGTCGATCGTCCTTCCTCGTAGGACACTGGAAGGAGGCTGTCGGTGCCCACGAGGGGGTGTCGACCGATGGCAACGTCACGGCAGGCCGCCATGCGCTCGTGGCGGTGGCGGCGCAATCCGCTGAGGCGGCACAGCGACGTCATCGAAGCCTGGGTCGTGCTCGCCGGGTGGATCCTCGCCCTGGTGAGCGGTCTCTGGGCGGGTCTGGGGGCGGCGAACGCAGTCGAGAGGGCCGCCGACCAGCAGCGGGCAGAGCGCCGCACAGTCTCGGCCGTCCTCGCCGAAGACGCGGACGACAAAGCGCCGGCCCGAGCGATGAGCGACCACCGGGTGTGGGCCACCGTCCACTGGACCGCACCGGACGGATCTATGCGTACGGACGAGGCCAGGGTGCCACCCACCACACCGGCCGGAAGCCGGGTCACTGTGTGGATCGACAGGAGCGGCAACCCCACGGCCAAGCCCCCGACCAGCGGCGAAGCGCAGCTCCAGGCAGCCTTCGGAGGCCTGCTGGCGGCGGTCGGCACGGGCGGTGCGGTGCTGGGCTTCACCTGGGGCGCACGCCTGGGGCTGGACCGGTGGCGCATGGCGCAGTGGGCCGCAGAGTGGGAGCGGATCGACACACGGTGGGGGCGGAGAACGGGCTGATCCGAACGGAACGGGAGTGGGTACGGAGGAAAACCGGGCTGCAGGTACGGCGGTGGCGTCGTACTGGAAACCGTTCAGCTCGGCGGCCAGTGCGGGGTCCCTACCGTTCCCGCCTCCTGTCGGAACCCGGCGAAGTCGTGTCGCCGCCTACGGTGCGGCCGCGCGCGGGCGGGGACGGCGGCCAAGAAGCTCGGCGAGACCTTGACGGGTCGAGGCCGGCGCGACCCGGTCCTCGGGGTGCAGGACGTATCCGGAGTGCAGTTCCCAGAACAGGCCCGGCGGCCGGTCATCGCCATCGGCCGTGTGGGTCGCCGCGAGGTCGGGGCGGCTGTCGGCAAGACACCGGCGGCACGGCCCGCATCGCCGGAAGACGGCCGACAGGTCGGCCGCGCATCACCACCTTGCATTATGCAAAATGCACCAGGGGCGGAGAAGACCGGCCAGAATATTGAGGGCGCAGCGGGCAGGTCAGGCGTCGCGGGCCACTGGGAGATCCACCGCCCAGCCCAGCGGGTACGGCTCCACGTCTTCCAGCGTCATCGCTGGTGGCTCTCCCCCGGCCTCGTTGAAGGCGGCAAGGGCCTCGATTAGTGCCAGTCTCTGTGTCGGGGTCAGCCGTTCGACGATCGCAGCGATCTCGGCGTGACGCCGGGTGGTGACGTCCTCGACCGTGCGTCGCCCCTCGTCCGTCAGCTGCAGCAGGGTCTCACGACGGTTGGCGGGGTTGGTCTGCCGGTCGGCGAGCCCGGCCGCGATCAGCCGGTCCACCATCCGCATCGCGGTGGACGGCGCCACCTGGAGCAGGTCGGCCAGCGCGACCAGCTTGGTGGCCCCACGCGTGGACAGCACCACCAGCATCCGGAACTGCGGCAGCGTCACGCCTTCCTCAACCGCGGCGAGAGAGCGCGCGGAGACCGCCACCAACAGCCGGGTTGCGGTCAGCACCGCACGGCTCACCGTGCGAACATCGTCCATCGCCCCCGCGGGGGTCTCGCGCTCTGACATGTGTCCTTTCTACCGTGCCGAAGTCGCTGCTCGCTCACGTGATGGGGGCAGATTTTCCTTCCTCATGACCGTGGTACCGGAGCAGGAGCATCGCGGCGTCGTCGTGGGGCGGTCCGCCGGCATGCTGGGCCAGGTCCGCGCGCAGTGTCTCCAGGGCGCGGTGCGCGTCGGGGTCCTTCAGCAGATGCGCGCGTTCCCCGACGGGATAGAAGTGGCCGTCCTCGTTCCGGGCCTCGGTGACGCCGTCGGTGTACAGCAGGAGCTGCTCACCGGGAGCGAAGTCCACCCGATAGGACTTCGGGTCCTCGCCTCCGTGTGCGCCCAGCCCCAGCGGAAGGGCATGGGCGGGCGGCTGCGGGAAGTCGACGGCGCCGTCCCGACGTACCACCATCGGCGCCGGATGGCCGTAGTTGAGGAAGACGACCTCATGGCGTGCGCCGATCTCGGCGAGGATCGCGGTGACGAACTTCTCACCCTCCAGCTCCCGGGCCACGCTCCGCTCCAGGCGCTCGCCGAGCCCGACCAGGTCCGGCTCGTCGTGCGCCGCCTCCCGGAACGCGCCGAGCACCACGGCAGCCGTCTCCACCGCGGCCAGGCCTTTGCCCTGCACATCACCCACGATCACCCGGATACCGTGCGGCGAGGCCACCACCTCGTACAGATCCCCGCCGATACGCGCCTCCGCGACCGCCGAGGTGTACGACACCGCCGCCTGCAGCGGACCCGCGGTCAACGGCACCGGCCGCAACAGCACCCGCTGGGCCACCTCGGCGATCGACCGGACGCTGGCCAGCTCCGCCTCCCGGCGCGAACGCATCACAGCCGCCGCGATCCCCACACCAGTCACGCCCGCCACCGACCCGAGGGCCGCGAAGCCCCGGCTCTCGTCGAACTGCCCGTTGTAGAAGCCGAGCCCCACACACAGCAGCAGCGCTGCCGCGCCGGTCCCGGCCGTGCGGCGCCATCCTCCGATCAGCCCCGAGAAGGCCGGTCCGAGCGACACCAGCGGCAACAGGCCCACTCCGGGTCCGGCGACCACGTCCACGCCCGCCACCACCGCCATCACCACGGTCGGCATCCAGGACAGCACCGTCCAGTTCGATGACGGCTTCCGGTCGGTCATGACGTACTCCAGCGGGTCGCAGCGCTTCGAGAGCCGCCCCCTCGTCTCCGCAGGCGGCCCTCTCCCACCTTTAGGCTATGCAAAGGTTGCTCGCTTGCGATGGCCTTCAACCCCGGACCTTTGACTGATTGAGACCGATAGCCGACATTCCCGGCCTGCGGCAGGCAGCGATGACACCCAGAGAAACCACACCCTGCAGCCCTCCCCAACCCCCCCACGGACGACGGGACCTGACGGCGCGGCCGCCGATCCTGTTCTTTCACACAGGGTCGGCCCGCCCTTCGGGAGACCGCTGCTCCTGTTGCGCTACAACCGGCCGCACCAACTGCTGATCAGTGATACCGGTCCGGGGAGAGGCACGAACCCTGCAATAGCTTCAGCCCCTCGGGGTGAGCAGGCGGAATCAGAGTCACCTCTAGGGCGAGCGAGGCAGGGCGGATTTCACGGCCGCGTGAGCTCTCGCAAGGTCCGCGCCCCCGGGGCCGCAACATCCACCGGCCACCACCCGGGAACGCGCTCCGTCGCCGGAAGCAGTCGGGCGCACGTCACGAGAAGCGGACCGGAATGGCTGGCGATCTCATTTTGCACTGTGCAATGATCGAGTCGGGGGCGAGCCGACGGCCGATTGCTGTTCGGCGCCCAGGAGGTACAGCGGCAGAATTATGCGGCACGAGCCGACATTCCGGCCGTCGGCGGGCTCGCCTCCCACGGTTCCGCGACATCAGGATCGATGACGCTCCACAGGTCACGGAGCCGCGCGGCACTTCACGGGGCGAAGCCTGTGCCGCCTGTAAAGCGTGAACGCAGGGGGAGAGGGGACCGTGAACATCCAAGGGCGGGGCGGCGATGGGCCGCCCGAAGAGCCGGACGGCGTGCCGTCCCGGCCCGAGGAGGTCTGGCTGAAGTTCCTCACCGACAGTGAGCGTGCCATCCGCCAGTCGGCTCTCAGGGAACCCTCCGCGCTGGAACGGGCCCAAGGACTGCACCTCCGGCCTTTTGACGTCGGAAGAACTGATCGGCGGGCGTGTCGTCCGCACATCGAGCCGGCGGAATGCGGTACGCACGCGGTTGGCGACCTGTGGCAGCCGGAGGGCCCGTGGCCCGAACCGGCCTGGCGGGACCTGGGCGGCCGAGCCAGGCTCCGGCGCGTCGGCCGCGTGGCTTCCACAGCGGCCGCGATCTCTCTGGCCCTCGGGGCCTGGTCACTGCTGTCCACCGGCGGGGACCTCCCGCGTGACACCTCGGACGACACCACCGTGCAGCGGCTGGAGGAAGCGCCCAGTGAGCTGTCCACCGCATCTCACTTCCCGCGCGAATCCGGCTCCGCGGGGCCATCTTCGTAGGCGGCCCTTGCCTGCTGAGGCACCCCGCTCGGAGGACGGCACCTCGACGGCCCCGGTACGTCCTGACGATGGGCAGTCCGCAGGGCCGGGTAACGGGCCGGCGGGCTGGAGTCCGTGCCCTCGCCGAGATGGTGAGGTCGCTGTTCATCACGGTGGCAGCGTCGGTCCGCGCTCTGAACACGAGAACATCTGAGGGGGTAGGGCCGTGCCGTGCCCGTCACCCCGGCGACTGCTTCCAGACCCGAGCGCCGCGCCAGGGCGGTGCCAGTGATCAGCGCGGGCCAGGCCTGGGCCGTCAGAGCACGGTTCCGGGCCGGGGTTGCGGGAAAGAGAGACCGCCCTCCCCACGACGTCCGTGGTCGGCGAGGACGGCCGACCCGGTCAGTGGCTGCCGGTCAGCCGGCCGGCGAGGCGACGATGCATGTCAGGGTCGGATCTTCCGATTTCAGGTCTGGTGTGCGGCGCCGTTTCAGGGGTATGCGGGCGTCGGTACCCGTGTTGCTCAGGACGAGGGTGGCGGTGTGGCTCAGTGGTGCATGAGGACGAATATGAGGCGCTAGCCAGCTACCCGATCCTGTCCGTCATGGCCTTGGACGGCAGCGAGCCGATCGCGGAGGCCCGGCATTCGGCCCGCCGTTTCATGGCCGAGGTGCAGGCCGTTCACGGGCTCCCAGTGTCGGAGCGTGCGATGGGCATGGTGGAACTGGTGGTCAGCGAGTTGGTGACCAACGCCTATAAGTACGCGCCCGGACCGTGCCTGCTGGACCTGGAGCTCAGCGACGGTGCCGTGGAGATCAGCGTGTGGGACACCGATCCGACACTGCCGGCGGCCTGTCCTGCTGATCCGGGCCGGGTCGGGCAGCATGGCCTGGAGATCGCGATGGCGGTGTGCCGCAGTTTCGAGGTGCGGCGCGAGCCGGTGGGCAAGCGCGTGAAGGCCGCGATTGTGCTGGCCGACGACCCCGGCGGGGGTCCTGCGGGCCATCTGATGTGACCGGGCTGGTCAGGCCGCTTGAGTCCGTGCTGGTGGGGTGATGGGCAGGGGCCGGACTCTTCTTCTGGCGGGTGAGGCGGCGTGTCATCAGACCAGCGCCTTCCACGGTCCGAGGCCGGGGCCCTTACCGCAGACATTCCAGGCCTATGCCGACCTGGTCAACAACACAGGTACTCGGCAAACCTCTCGTCACTATCGCACCACAGGCCAGCCTTCGCCGCCCCGGGAAAGGATGAGGGAGCACCCCTTTCTTCCCTTTGGGGCGGCAGGCCCACCCCGCCTCAGCAGAGCGGTTCCGGCACCGGATTGGTGCCGGCTCGCGGCTTCATCGTGGACTTCCTTCAGCCGCGGATGAGTTCGGCGGCGCCGAAGGAGACGTCGAAGCGGTCGCACCAGATGCTGACGCTGCTGTAGCGGGACGGATCGACGTCTTCCGGCAGGGCGTAGTTCTGACTGCCTTTGTTGCCTTTGAGCTTGCCGAGGCTGGCGTACTTGCCGTCGTCGAAGAGGTGCCAGCCGGCCCGCCCCTGCTTGACCGGCGCGTCGGTCAGCCATACACGCAAGTCCGGACCGTTGCTGGTGTCAAGGCTCTCCAGTCGCACGACGTGGGAGCCATCGGCCAGACGTACGAGCTTCACCGTGCCCGATGTGGTGTGCTCGTGGCTGATCAGCTCACCACTCGCCAGTGTCACGGGCCCGGGCGGCGCCGACGGGGAGGACGACGTCCCGGGGTTCGCTTCCGGGGCCCGGGAGGGCTCTTCGACGCCGGGCAGGGCGGATGTCCCGGGCTTCGCTTCCGGGGCCCGGGAGGGCTCTTCGACGCCGGGCAGGGCCTCCGTCACCGTCTCGTCCTGCCAGAGCTTCCACGGCTGGAACCAGTACAGCCCGGCACCTACCCCTACGACCACCGCCACCAGCACCCCGATGGCCAACGGCCCCACTCGCACGCGCCCCATGCCGTTCCTCTTTCCGTTCCGGGAGTTGCCTCGTCACTTCCTATTCAACGGAAAAGAGGGCCGTCCGGGCTGGGGTGGCCGGTGACGAAATCCTTACGCCACGGCACGGGGGTACGCGTGCGGGCATGGGGACGGCTCGGCAGGTCGCGTCTGTTGTCTTGTTTCCCTTACGGACTCGTGACGTGGTGCGCGCGGTCCGCGGTCGCGACGGGTGGGCCGCCCTACCGTGGGCGCATGCGAGTACTGGTCACCGGCGGTGCCGGGTTCATCGGGTCCCATGTCGTCGAGGCGCTTGAGGCGTGCGGGCACGAGCCCGTCGTCTTCGACGTTCGTGACGACCCGGATGCGGACGTGCGGAACCCGGAGGCGGTGGCCCGTGCGCTGGCCGGTGTGGACGCCGTGTGCCATCAGGCGGCGATGGTCGGCCTGGGTACCGGATTCACGGACGCGGCGGAGTACGTCTCCCGCAACGACCTCGGCACCGCCGTACTGCTCACGGCCATGGCCGAGAAGAGCGTCCGGCGCCTGGTGCTGGCCGGCTCGATGGTGGTCTACGGGGAGGGCAAGTACACGTGCGCGCGGCACGGGGTGGTACGGCCCGGGCCCCGGGATGTCACCGACCTGGCGGCCGGGCGTTTCGAGCCGCGGTGCCCGGTGTGCGGGCAGGAGTTGTCGCCAGGGCTGGTCGGGGAGGACGCGCCGGTGGACCCGCGCAACGTGTACGCCACCACCAAGCTCGCCCAGGAACATCTGGCCGCCGCGTGGGCACGCTCGACGGGCGGGTCGGCGGTGTCGTTGCGCTACCACAACGTGTACGGGCCCCGGATGCCGCAGGACACGCCGTACGCCGGGGTCGCCTCCTTCTTCCGTTCGGCGCTCGCCCGGGGTGAGGCCCCGCGCGTGTACGAGGACGGTCGGCAGCGGCGCGACTTCGTGCACGTACGGGACGTGGCGGCTGCCAACGCGACGGCGTTGGAGGCGGATTCGCCCGCCGGAGCGCTGACCGCGTTCAACGTCGGCAGCGGCGAGCCGCATACCGTCGGAGAGATGGCGACGGCGCTGGCCGCGGCAGACGGTGGGCCCGAGCCGGTCGTGACCGGCGAGTACCGGCTGGGCGACGTGCGGCACATCACGGCGGACTCGTCCCGGCTGCGGGCGGAGCTGGGGTGGAAGCCGGAGGTCGCCTTCGCGGAGGGCATGCGGGAGTTCGCACGGGCCGGGATGCGTGGCGCGTAGCGCCCCTTGGACCGGTGGTGCTGCCCGCTTCAGGAAGCGGCCGCGGGCAGCACCACCTCGAAGCGGCAGCCACCGGGGATATTCCGTACGGTGGCACAGCCCTGATGGGCCTCCACGATTCCCCGGACGATGGCCAGGCCCAGGCCGGCCCCGGCAGGCGGGGTACGGGCGTGGGTGCCGCGCCAGCCGGTGTCGAAGACGCGCGACAGGTCCTCCTCGGGGATGCCGCCGCAACCGTCCGTCACGGACAACACCACGCCGTCCGGAGACCACTCAGCCGCCACGGCGACCGTGCCGTCGGCCGGTGTCCGGCGGATCGCGTTGACGAGCAGGTTGCCGAGGACCCGGCTCATCTCCTTGCCGTCCACCTCCACCGGCACGGGTTCGACACGGCCGCCCACCAGCCGTACCCCGTGTTCGCGGGCGAGCGGGTCGGCACCTGCCAGGGCGTCGCCGACCAGGTCATACAGGGACATGCGGGAGAGCGTGAGAGCGAGGGCGCCCGCGTGGATGCGAGAGAGCTCGAAGAGATCGCCCACCATACCGTTGAGGCGTTCCACCTCGGTGCGGATCTGGCGCAGATAGCGGTCGGGATCGGCGGCCACCCCGTCCTCCAGCGCCTCGGCCATCGCACGCAGGCCCGCGAGCGGGGTACGCAGATCGTGCGAGATCCAGGCCACGAGTTCACGCCGGGAGGCCTCCAAGGCACGCTCCCGCTCCCGGGATGCGGCGAGCTTCGCGCTCGTGGCGGCCAACTCGCCGCTGAGTGCGGCGAGTTCGGCGGTGGCCGCACCGTGGGGTGCCGCAAAGTCGCCGCCGTCGCCGAAGTCGCGGGCGGCGAGCTGGAGGGCGCGGCTGCGGGCGACGACCCAGCGGCCGAGCAGCAGCGCCGTGGCCAGGGAGACGACGGCGGCCATCGCGACGACCATGGTCACGACGGTCAGGTCGTGCGGGGACAGGAACATCGCCTGCGCCACGGCCAGGGTGCCCGCGAGCATCGCGGTCACCGCGACGGCGGCCACCACGGTGAGCGATGCGGTGAGCGAACGGCGGCGCAGCATCCACAGCGCACCCGCGCCGAGCAGCCCGGCCGCGCCGGCGCCACAGAAGGCGAACAGAGCTATGAGCAGAGTGTCGCGCATGGTCAGACCCCCTTGCAGTCGGGATCGGTCCGGGCCGGGTCGAATCGGTAGCCGACGCCCCACACCGTCTGGATCAGGCGGGGCCTGGCGGGATCGTCCTCGACCTTGTTGCGCAGGCGCCGGACGTGGACCGTGACGGTCGAGAGGTCGCCGAAGTCCCAGCCCCACACCTCCCGCATCAGGTCCTCCCGGCTGAACGCCCGGCCCGGATGCCGCAGGAAGAACGCGAGCAGGTCGAACTCGCGCAGGGTCAGGGCGAGTTCGCCGCCGTTCTTGGTGGCGCGGCGGGCGGCCTGGTCGACGGTGAGTCCGGCCGCGCTGTGGGAACGCGTGCCCGCGCGGGGCCGCGTGCGGCGCAGGACCGACTCCACCCGCAGCACCAGCTCCCGAGGGCTGAACGGCTTGGTCACGTAGTCGTCCGCCCCCACCTCAAGACCGAGGATGCGGTCGTCCTCGTCACCCCGGGCGGTGAGCATGACGACCGGCACGGGGCCGCGTGCCCGCAACCGGCGGCACACCTCCAAGCCGTCCATGCCGGGCAGCATCAGATCGAGCACCACCAGCTCGGGCCAGTGCGCGGCGGCACTGGCCAGCGCGGCCGGTCCATCTCCAGCGCGGTCCACGGCGTACCCGGCCCGGTCGAGGTATCCGGCGACGACCTCGGCGACCGTGGGGTCGTCGTCGACCACCAGGATGCGAGTCGGTGCCGGCCCACTCGGTTGCTGTTCCATGCGGCCAGCCTCGCACCACGCCCTGCTACTGCGGCGCCCACCCGGCACGAACCGGCCCTGACGTCCGTGTTTCGTAAGGAGCCGAAGTCCGATATGTGCCGTTCGTGTTCGTAGGGTGAGAGCCGTGATGACCTCTTCCACACCCGAGGACGTCGATGTCGTCCTCCCCTGCCTGAACGAAGCCGAGGCACTGCCCTGGGTACTCGACCGCATTCCGCCCGGCTGGCGTGCCCTCGTGGTGGACAACGGCTCCACCGACGGCTCGGCGGACATCGCCCGGGAACTGGGCGCCACCGTCGTCCACGAACCGCGCCGCGGCTTCGGCGCCGCCTGCCATGCGGGACTGACCGCGGCCACGGCCGACATCGTGTGCTTCTGCGACTGCGACGCCTCGCTCGATCCGGCCCTACTCGTGCCGTTCGTGGCCGAAGCCCGAGGCGGCGAGGCCGACTTGGTGCTCGGGCGGCGCCGACCGCAGGGCCGGGGCGCCTGGCCCGTGCACGCCCGGGCGGGCAATCTCGCACTCGCGCTGATGCTGCGCCGCCGCACCGGTCTGCGCCTGCACGACCTCGGTCCACTGCGCGCCGCCCGCCGCGAGGCACTGCTCGCCCTGGACCTCACCGACCGGCGCAGCGGCTACCCGCTGGAGATGGTCGTCCGGGCCGCCGACGCGGGCTGGCACGTCACCGAACACGACGTCCCGTATCTGCCGCGGTCCGGTGCCTCGAAGGTGACCGGGACCTGGCGCGGCACCTGGCAGGCGGTGCGCGACATGAGCCGTGTCCTGGCCGAGCGACCCGCCGTACCCGCGGCGGCCACGGCACAGGCACAAGCACAAGCACAAGGAGGATCCCGCCGGTGACCACCCTGCTCGTCATCGCCAAGGAACCGCGGCCGGGACGGGTGAAAACCCGGCTCACACCGCCGTTCACACCCGAGGAAGCGGCGGCGCTCGCCGAGGCGGCCCTCACCGACACCCTGCGCACGGTGGCCGCGGCACCCGCCCGACGCCGGGTCCTCGTCCTCGACGGGAGACCCGGGCCCTGGCTGCCGCCCGGCTTCGACGTCGTACCGCAGTGTGCGGGCGGCCTCGACGAGCGCCTGGCCGCGGCCTTCGCCGGCTGCGACGGACCGGCCCTGCTGATCGGGATGGACACACCGCAGGTCACCCCCGGCCTGCTCACTGCGGACTTCGACGGGTACGACGCCTGCTTCGGCCCGGCCGAGGACGGCGGCTTCTGGGCGCTCGGGCTGGCGGAGCCGGACCCGGACCTGCTGCGCGGGGTCCCGATGTCGACGCCCACCACGGGCGCCGTACAGCGCGCCCGGCTCGTCGCCGCCGGCCTGCGGGTGCGCGACCTGCCGCGCCTGCGGGACGTGGACACGTCCGCCGACACCGAAGCGGTCGCCGCCCTGGCGCCGCACGGCTGCTTCGCCGCGGAACTGTCCCGGCTGCGGACGGCCGACCGCCGATGAGCACAGCGCATGAGGTGATGGCGCGGGGCCCCGCCGACCACAGTTGGTCGGCCGACCCCTACGCCGACGCCCTCCGGGCCGGACGCGGACCCCTCTTCCTCCGCCGCAGTGACGGCTGGCTGCTGCCCCTGGACGTCGAGCGCTGGTGTGCGCGGGCCGACGCCGTGGACCGGCAGGTCCTGGACCGATGCGAGAGTGCCGTTCTCGACGTCGGCTGCGGGCCCGGAAGGCTGGTCACGGAGCTCGCCGCCCGGGGCCGGACCGCGCTCGGTGTCGACGTCAGCGAGGCCGCCGTCGCCCACACCCTGGGCCTCGGCGGGCCTGCCCTGTGGCGCTCGGTCTTCGAACCGCTGCCGGGCGAGGGCCGTTGGAACACCGCCCTGCTTCTGGACGGCAACCTCGGCATCGGCGGCGACCCACGCGCCCTGCTCCGGCGACTGGGTGAACTGCTGTGTCCAGGCGGCCTGTTGATCGCCGAGACGGCCCCGGTGGACGTGGACGAGCGCGTCGAGGTCCACCTCGTGGGGGCCGCCGCAACCGGGGGCTCGGCCGACGCCACGTTCCCCTGGGCCCGGCTCGGCTCCCCGGCGTTGCTGCGGCACGCCCACCCGCTCGGCTGGTGCACCACCGATCAGTGGACGGCAGGCGGCCGGTCCTTCGTCTCCCTGCGCAGCCGCAGCACCAGAAGCAGCACAGAAGCGCCGAACAGCAGAGCCGTGATCAGCAGCCACCGAGTGAGGAAGTCGCTCGCCGACAGCCCGGTGGCGGACTCGTAGCGGTCCGCCACCCGGCCGCTGATCAGCGGGAACCACACCAGCAGGAGCAGCCCGGCCAAGGCAGCGGGCACGCGTACGTACACAGCCCGCTCCCGGTGGCCGATCGCGCCGGATGCCCGTACGACCGCACGGTCCAGCGTCGCGTACAGCGGCAGCAGGACGAGATCGTGCACCACCGCCGCGCCCACGAACCACAGCGCGACCTGGAGCCAGTCGTCCGCGAGCAGCCGTACTCCTGCGTATCCGACGAGGGTGAACGAGCAGGCGAGGAGGAGCAGTTGGAGCGGGCTGCCCACGCTCAGGCGCAGCTTCTTCATCACAGGTCTCCGAACGTCATCCGGGCCACCCACTTGGTGTTGAGCACACCGGGCGCCGCGGGCACGATGATCCGGGCCGGGTAGCCGTGGTCAGGGGTCAGCGGCTCGCCGTTGACGTCCAGAGCGAGCAAGGAGCGCATGTCGCGCACCTGGTTGGACCGCAGGGCGGCCCGGCGGAAGGCGCCGCGTCGCTGGAGGGACTCCACCATGACGTCGGGCGCCGCATCGGCCTCGTAGCCGACAAGGGCAGCGAGGTTCCGCAGTCGTACGCCTCGCCACCACTGGTCGGAGGTGGACCAGCCCTCGACGCAGGCGATGGGCAGCGCAGCGCTGTGCAGTGGCAGTTCCAGCAGCTCGGCGCGGCTCAGCCGGACGGTACCGGAGGGCCCGGTGACGACCAGCCGCCACGCTTCCTCGCTCGTCTCCGCCGCGCTGATCCCCCTGGACACGGCCGTCTTGTTGACCTGGAAACCGCCGGGACCGCTGCCGGGATCGGCGCCACCGTGCGGCGCGAGGAGGGCGGTGCGCCGCAGCGGACCGTCGAAGTTCTGCCCGACCGTGGTGCCGAACAGCAGCAGCGAGCCGCCTCCGACCAGCCCCAGCGCCCCGCGCCGCGAGGTGGTGGGCGCGACCGGGTCGGGGGAGACCAGCGAGGGCACCGCCTCCGCCGGTTCCTCCCCCGAACCGGCCTCCCCCGCCCTTTCCTCCCGCAGCCGCCGCAGATTGCGTACCGCGGCCGGCGTCTTCAGGACGGCATGCACGACGAACGCGGCGAAGAACACCCAGGCGCCGTAGAAGTGCAGCGGATAGAAGGAGCCGGGGAAGAGGTAGTCCAGCTGGACGTTGAGCACACCCGTCACGAACTCGAACAGCGCGCCCCCTACCAGCAGGAGCAGCGAGATCCTCTCCAGCGCGTGCGCGAGCGACCGGGCCGGCGGCAGTTGGAACAGCCGGGGTACGACCGACCACAGTTTCGCCAGCAGGACAGGGACCAGGGTGATCCCGAGTGTGACGTGAACGCCCTGGTTGAGGCGGTACAGCCAGTGCGGGTCGGTCGGCCAGGCGAACAGGTAGAAGCCGAGCAGTCCCTTGTCCGGGGTCTTGTCGTTCACCGGCGCCAGGCCGGGGTTGTAGGCGGCGTAGGACAGCAGCCCTGTCAGGAAGAGCACCGTGATCCCGGCGAGCAGCACCACGCCGAGGACGGAGGTGAACCAGGGGCCGCGCACCGGGCTGCGCCAGAAGGAGGGTGAGGAAGGAGACCGTGCCATACCCCGACCGTAGGTCCGGTGCACCCGGTGAGAGGGCGTGCAACTCATGACGAAAGGCTGACGTCCGCGCCTGTCGAGGCTCCGGCGGCCGCCGTCCGACCTAACGTCTCCCAGCGTGAACCGCGATCTTCGCCGCGACCTCTACGCCGTCGCAGCCGCCGCCCTGCTCGTGGTGGCGGCCACGCTGACCGGCATCGCCATCAAGCGTGCCAAGGACGTCCTGCACGTCGGCTGGCCGCCCCTGTACGCCAACTGGCTGCCCCACACCGGCCCCGGCACCCCGGCCGCGGTCACCGTCGCCATCGCCGTCGTGGCGTACGGCCCGTCCCTTGCCGCGCGTCTGCCCTGGCGGCCATTGTTGTGGACTTCCTGGGCCACCGCCATGGTCTGGACCTTCTCCCTCGCCCTCGTCGACGGCTGGCACCGCGGGATCGCCCGGCGGTTGACGACCGGGTACGAGTACCTCCAGGTCATCGACCGTTTCCAGGACATCCCCGACACCCTGCGGGACTTCACCCAGCACATCCTGATCGGCTCCCCCGACAACTGGCCCGCGCATGTCGCCGGCCATCCCCCGGGGGCCACCCTCACGTTCGTCCTGCTCGACCGGATCGGCCTGGGTGGCGGAGCATGGGCGGGCGCCTTCGTCATCACGGCCGGAGCGACCGCCGCAGCCGCGGTCCTCGTCACCCTCCGGGCACTCGCGAGCGAGGCCCTCGCCCGGCGCGCCGCGCCCTTCCTCGTCCTGGCCCCGGCGGCGGTCTGGGCGGGCACGTCGGCGGACGGATATTTCGCGGCGGTCGCCGCCTGGGCCGTCGCCTTCCTCGCCCTGGCGGTGACGGGTCACCGGCCCCCAGCCACCGCCCTGGCCTCCGGACTCCTCTTCGGGCTCACCACCTATCTGTCGTACGGGCTCACTCTCCTCGCCGTGATCGCAGGCGCCGTCCTGCTGCTCGGCTCCCGACGGCTCCGGATCCTCCCGTACGCGATCGCCGGACTCGCCGTCGTCCCAGTGGCGTTCACGGTGGTCGGCTTCAACTGGTGGGAGGCCTACCACCTGCTGGTCGAGCGCTACTACCAGGGCGCCGGCGGCTTCCGCCCGTACGGCTACTGGGTGTGGGCCAACCTCGCCTGCACAGTCCTCGTGGTGGGCCCGGCGACGGTGGCGGGCCTGCGCCGCACCGGCGCCCTCCTCATCCGGTGGCGCACATCGCCCGACGCCGAGCGCCGCATGGGGCTGCTGCTGTGTGCGGCCCTGCTCATGCTGCTCGTCGCCGACCTGTCCGGGATGAGCAAGGCGGAGACAGAACGGATCTGGCTGCCCTTCGCGCTGTGGCTGCTCGCGGCGGGAGCCTTCCTCGACCGCCCCCGCGTCTGGCTGACGGCCCAGGCAACCCTGAGCCTTCTCCTCAACCACCTCCTGCTGACCGGCTGGTAGAGGGCCGTACCACCCCGCTCAGAGATGACCGGGCAGGACGCATCCCTTCGATCACTCCCAGGTCATCGGTGCCGGCAAGGGCGAGTCGGCCGAAAGCTGTACGGTGCCGCGGCGGACTGGCTGGACTCCTCAGTCGGCGCCCCTTCTGGCGATTCGATTGACGGACTCATGGATGGATTCTCAGCCGCCCGGAATCCCTCACCGAAAGCGAACGATTCGGGCTCAAGACAGTCCTGGTCAACTGCGCCGAACTTCACACCCTTGCCGGTCACGTCAGGTCCTTCACTCAGATGCTCACCAAACGTCAGGGCGAACGGCTTCCGCAGTGGCTCGACGCCGTCATCGCCGGCCTCACCTTGCCTTGGAGTTCCGGCGTCGTCGAAGGACACCCCAACCGAATCAAGATGCTGTCGAGTAGCCGGGGGCATTTCAGCCCCCGGCCCTCACAGAACCGTACGTAACGATCTCTCGTTATACGGCTCTTGCTGCCCTGGTCACCAGACGACGGGGACTGCTGGTACCCAAGCCCAGTGGGCGAAGAACCGGGGCCGTTGAATGACGGTCTTGTTCCACGCTTCCTGCGCCTTCTTTCGTCCCCGCAGTCGTTTGTATTTCTTGCGGATCCAGCGCATCAGGTAGGAATTAATGCGCCCCAGGAGGGGATAGAGCGCCGACCGGTAGAAGGCGCCGTAGTACTGCATCCAACCTCGTACGACTGGATTGATCAGCCGGGCGAGGTCCGCTTCGGAGACCTCAGTGTGTAGGTGCAGTCTCCAAGATCGCACCCGCTTACTGATCTTGTTCAGGGCGTCGTTGCTGACCGCTGGATTGAAGCCGGTGAACATCTTCCCAGTCTTCAGTCGCACCTGACGGGCCCGGAACGTGAACCCCAGGAACGTGAACTCGGTGTGCTCGTAGGAGCCACGCCGGTTGCTGTCCTTGCAGTACACGATCCTGGTTTTGTCCGGGTGCAGTTCCAGTCCGACCTCGCGCATCCGACTCCGGAGAGCAGCGAGCACATAGTGTGCCTGGCCCTCGCTGACGCAGTGGACCACTGCGTCGTCCACGTAGCGTTCGAAGGGAACTCCGGGAAACTCCCGGGCCATCCACGCATCGAATGCGTAGTGCAGAAACAGATTTGCAAGTACGGGCGAGACCGCGGAGCCCTGCGGGGTTCCTCGGTCCCGTGTCTGCAACGAGCCGTCGGGCAGCATCAAGGGTGCTTTCAGCCACCGCTTGACATACAGAACTGCCCACGGCAGATCGGTGTTTGCCTCGACCGCTTTGACGACCAGGTCCCACGGCACGGTGTCGAAGAACTTCTGGATGTCCAGATCGATCACCCAGTCCGTCTTCCAGCACCGCTGTCGGCAGGCCGTCACCGCGTCGAGCGCGGAACGCTTGGGGCGGTAGCCGTAGGAGTCAGGATGGAAGATTGGTTCGACCTTCGCTTCCAACTCCTGGGCCACGACCGTCTGCGCGATCCGATCGGCGACGGACGGCACACCCAAAATCCTGGTGCCGCCGTGCGCCTTCTCGATCTCCACCGCGCGCACCGGTGGGGGGAAGTACGACCCCGACGACATCCGATTCCAGATCTTGAAAAGATTGTTCTTCAGATCGGACTCGAACTCCGAGATCGTCTTCCCGTCCACTCCGGGTGCGCCCTTATTTGCCTTGACCTTCTCCCACGCCTCCCAGACAGCTCGCTTCGAAATCCCGAACGGCTTGTCTGGTACTTTCAGCTTGTTCACGCGACTCCTCCCGGAGCACTTCCGGTTGATCGAACAAACCAGCCACGGACAACCCGGCCCCTTCGCTCCGCCCCCATTACAGGGAAATCCCCACTACTACGAGCCGGTCCGCCGGCGTGCCCGGCGACGGTACTCAATCCCTCACGGGGTCACCGCTTGAGACACTCCCTCTCCCCCGCCCACACTGGCAGGGTTTGTCCGGGCACGCCTTCTCCTGTTCCACACGGAAGCCGCAGATCAGGCTCACGTCGTCTACATGCCGGACACCGCCTGGCCAATAAGCGGAACACCCGCCAGACTCTTCCCGGGATCCGCTTGACACCCCGGTTTTGATGTCGTCTGAATCTGTTTCGACACGTCAGCAACGATTCACTTGCGTTCGTCTTCCCGATCCCCACCTGACGCCTCACAGGCGCCTTTTCCTCATCGCTCACCACGACGGTCTTGAGGTGGTTTGGAGCCTCCCTCCGCAGAGCGACTCCGAAGGGCCAAAACCTTCATCATCCGTGCAGCACCGCATCAGGAACTCGACCTACATCGACTCCCCTTCACGTTCAGGACACACCAAGCGCCAGATATTCGGCCGGGCCGGCTTCGCTCTCCCACAGAAGAGGGTTCTCCTGGCCAGCTGACCCCAGCCCCCCCATAGGGTGACGGGGACGAGAGAATGGTGCAGCATGGACCCCCGCATACCCCGCCTGCGTCGCAAGCTGGCAGCGATCCCGTTCCAACCACTGCGCAGCCACTCCTTCGGGGAAGAGCAACACCAGTTCTGCCTCGGCCCGAAGCTGGCGGAAACACGCGTCACTGCGTTTGAGGCCGAGCACAACATCGCGCTGCCCGACGGCTATCGGCAGTTCCTCACGCACATCGGCGGCTCAGGCGCGGCGCCGTTCTACGGCCTCATGCCGCTGGAGCGATGTTCCCTGCTGGTCATGAATCCGCGCGCAGAACCAGGGACACCCCGCGGCTTCGACGACGCAGGACCCGGGGACCACGAAGGCGACCTCTTCCTCCACGTCATCGAGATGGGCTGCACCGACGTATGCCTCATCGCAGTGACCGGTCCCCTCACCGGCCGCGTCCTGATTGGCAACAGCGACGGCTTTTGGGGCCCCAACGTCTCCTCCGCCACCGACTTCCTCGACTGGTACGAACGCTGGCTCAACCACATGAGCGCCGGACGCGACAACCGGACCCTCGAACTCACTTCACCTCGACTCCGTGCCCATCCAGACCGTCATCGCATGGCCCAGAAATCTGACTCTCCGTGACTACCCGTCCTGGCCGTTCCGGAGCGTGAGAGGTTCTCGCAGGTCAACGCGGTGTCGGCCGATGATGCGTTCGACTGCCTGGGCCAGGTTGTGGAGCAGGTGCCATGCGTCAGCAACCTGCCGGGCCTGCGGAGCACCCGCGCAGCCCCGTCACGGTAGGAGCGGGCACGGTCGCGACAGATGACCCGCACTTCGGGATGATCTCGCAGCCACGCCGCGAAGGTATTCGCGGCGCGGTCCGCGAAAACGTCGACGGGACGGTGGGTGGTCATGTCGACCAGGATCGTCGCGTACTTACGACCGCAGCGCACGTCGAACTCGTCAACACCGAGATGCGCAAGGCTTTGTACGGTGGGATCCGGCAGGTCGAGACCGCGGGCAGTCAGGCCTCAAGTGCTGGCTGAGCGGGGCTGTTCGGCATCCGCCGTTCGCCACCAGGGTTACAGAGACGGGTCTGCCCGGAATCGCCTTGCGCGTTGCTTACCGAGGCCCCTCGGGCTGGTCCTTGGCCCACCACAGGAACGCGGCGGCGTGCTGTTGGTTGGCGAAGCCGTCACCGACCAGGTGGTGCAGGAGGTCGTTGCTCCACAGGATGAGCCGCCCGAGGGTCCAGTTCACTGACTCGGGCGCCGGCAGCTCCAGTCCGTAGACCAACCGTGCGATCTCACGCTTGCCGCCTGCCTGCGTCGTGTACTTGAGGATCGACAGGAAGCGATCCGGCTGCGTCACACAGAGGGCCCTCGTCAGGAGGGCCTCCTTGAATCCGGTCATGGCGAACGACTTCGTACCCGTCAGCAGGTGCTGAAGCCGGTCCGCGAGCGGTATGTCGTCGGGTCCGTACAGGAGGTACTCGATGGTCTGGCGGGTCGACTCGCCGGCCGCAGCATCACCCATGGCGTTCCAGGCGGAGTTGAAGGTGGCCTGGTTGCCGGGGTGGGCTCCGACATCGGAGTTGGCGAAGTCCTTGAGGACCCTGGGGTCACATGTCCGCAGCCCGTCCGAAGAGAAGATCTTCTGGTACTTCGCCCAGTAGGCCGCGACCTCGGACTCGAAGTCGGGCTTGGTGACGAGGTACTGCGCCTTGAGCCCGGTGACGCGTTTCAGCCGCTGGGGCTCGACGTCCTCGGGTTTCGGGAATCGGGCCTTCAGGTCACTGAAGGCGTAGGGCGGCTGCTTCTGCGGAGGAGCGGGCTCTCCGTGTTCCCATTGGTAACCGCACCGGTGCTTCACGACTCGACGTCCGCCGTCGAGAGAGCGGACCACCTCGATGTCCTCGTCCTCGCTGCACAGTGGACACATGGCCAAGCTCATGGCTCCCCCAACCCCGTTCCCATGGTGCTCATGCCCCATCGTGAACCGATGGGCCCGTGACCCAAGGGCCGCATTCTCGCACCGCTCAGAGCAGCCGGACACGGAACCACCCGGCCGCCTGGGCAGAGCCGGCAGGGGGAGAGCCGCACGGAGTCGGCCGTACTCACCGAAGACGCGGAGGAAAACACCCCTGCCAAGGCGGTTACGGACATCGGCTGTGGGCCACTGTTCGCCGGACCGTGCCGGACGGTTCGACACGCACCGACGAGGCCAGGGTGCCGCCCAAGACCCCGGCCGGCAGCCGGGTCACGGTGTGGATGTACAAGCGTGGCGGACTCACAGCCGAGCCTCTGACGGGCGGGGAGGCGCGCATCCACGCGTCTCTGGGAGGCGTGCCGGCCGCGACGGGAGCAGACGGGGCCGTGCTGGGCGCCGTCTGGATGGCGCGCCTTTACCTGGACCAGTGGCGGACGGAGCAATGGAACGTCGAGTGGGAACGGATCGACACCAGGTGGGGGCGGAAGACCGGCTGAGTTGACGGCCCATCAGGGTGTCGCCTTCATGAGCTCCTTGAACCGCTGCAGCAGGGCGCACCGAAGGCAATTGACAGATGATCATCCGCTCGGAGGCTTCCGGTGCGCGAGTCGCGTTGGCAGAGACCCCTGCCCGCCGTCAGCGAGGTGGGTGTGACGGGAGGGAATCAGGGATGACGCCCTCGGCCTTGGCTGCGTCGGCGAGGGCCGCGGCAGCGGCTTCCTCGGCCTGAGCCTTGTCGTTGGCGGCCTCAGCTGCCATGTCGTCCGAGGGCTTGTCACGGGTGGCAGGCGACTGGGGCAGCACCTCGGTGAAGGCGCGGGACACGTCCTGGAGTGCGGAGGTGATCTCGCTGGGGATCACCCAGAAGTTGTTGCCCGGGCCCTGCGCGAGTTGGGGCAGCGTCTGGATGTACTGGTAGGCGAGCAGCTTGGGGTCGGGATCGTTGCGATGGACGGCCTGGAACACCTCGTCGATGGCCCGGGACTGGCCTTCGGCCTGGAGGATGGCAGCGGTCCGGTTGCCTTCCGCGCGCAGGACAGCGGCCTGTTTGTCGCCTTCGGCGGTGAGGATCTGCGACTGGCGCTGCCCCTCGGCCCCGAGAATCGCGGCCCGCTTGTCCCTCTCGGCCCGCATCTGTTTCTGCATCGCGTCCTTGATGGACTGTGGAGGGTCGATGGCCTTGATCTCCACGCGGTTGACCCTCAGCCCCCATTTGCCGGTGGCCTCGTCCAGCACGCCACGCAGCTGGCTGTTGATGGTGTCCCGTGAGGTGAGGGTCACTTCAAGGTCCATGGATCCCACGACGTTGCGCAGGGTGGTGACGGTGAGCTGTTCGACCGCCTGAAGGAAATTCGCGATCTCGTAGAAAGCCGCTCGTGGGTCGGTGACCTGGAAGTACAGGACGGTGTCGATCTCGACGACCAGATTGTCCTCGGTGATGACCGGCTGCGGTTTGAAGGAGACAACCTGTTCCCGCAGGTCGATCACCGGGTGAACGCGGTCGATGTACGGGATCACGAGGTTGAGGCCGGGATTCAGGGTCCGCTGGTAGCGGCCGAGCCGCTCGACATTACGAGCGCGGGCTTGCGGCACGATACGGACCGCCCGCACCACGGTGAAAACCGCGATCAGCGCGACGATCAGGCCGGCAATGAGGAACGCCGAGGTTTCCATGGTTTCAGTCCCGGGGGTAGACGATCGCGGTGGCGCCGCTGATCTCCATGACGTCGACAGTGCTTCCAGCAGGAATCACCAGCGTCTCGTCATAGGCGCGGGCCGTCCATTCCTCGCCGTCGATACGGACCCTTCCGTCCCGGCCCGTCACCTCCGACACGACGTAGGCAGCCCTGCCGACCAGTGCGTCTATGCCGAACCGCTCCACTTGGGGCCCGAGTACATGGCGCAGCGCAACGGGACGCACGAACACCACGGTGACCGTAGCGACGACAGCGAACACCAAGAACTGGAAGGGCACCGGCAGCCCGACCGCAGCGGACCCCGCCGTGACCAAGGCGGCCGCACTCAGCATTCCGAGCGCAGCAGTGAGGGTGACGATCTCCGCCACAGCCAACACAGCTGCGATGATCAACCAGATCAGCCATGGATCCATTGCGTGCCTCGTCTGAACCGGTGCGGGCGCGAAGGGCCTGATTCTCATCATTGGACCCCGATACAGGACAGCCGCGATACCCCTGTGAAAGGAAACTCTGCCGGACGAACCAACATGTAAGAGGAGCCGAGCAGATCAAATTGACCCCTTCAGCCTTTACAGTCACTTTACCCGTTCGGAGAAGATCGTGTAGAGGTGCTGAACTGGGCCCGCACTTGCATGGCAAAGTCGTCAGCCTCGACGTTCCAGGGCTGTGGCAATGAAGGCGTCGAGAACCTCGTGCGGGCGCTGCACCGAAACGTCCGCCGGTTCGTGACAAGCCTCGGGTGCCGATCCCGAGTCTGCCGACGACTTGAGCCAGGACGCCTTCATGCGGGCCCTGGACAGCCTGCACCGCTTCGGAGGTCCCTCCGTGGTCCGCACCTGGCAGCTGCGCGTCGCCCGGCGCACGGTGGTCGACCACCTCCGGACCGCCGCCACGAGCTACGCCGCTCGGACACCGACGGCTGACAGACGGCCGCCGAGCGGGCCCGGCCACACGACTAGCCCAGCTTCGACGACAGCATTGCGCTCGTCGAGCTGCTGGCCCACCGGCCCGACGGGAACCGCCCGACGGGAACCGTGAGACGTTCGCCCTCCCAGTTACTGGGGCTGCCCTACGCGGAAGCGACGCAGGTCAGCAACTGCCCAGTGGGGACCGTGCGTTCGCGAGTCACGCGCCCGCACCTCCCTGATCGCCTGGCTGCAGGACTCCGAGCGCCCCACCGGTGGTCGCCGCGACCTGAGCAGCTCTGCTGGTCGACTCGGGCCCTGCGTGACGTCGGCCTCCAAGACCGGTGATGGTCTTGGAGGCCGACGGCGTCATAACAGACCTGGAGACTGCCTCTAGGACGTGCTCGGTGAACGCTACCGAGGCAGGGTGCGCCCAGGTCACACGTGCGTCATGCGGCGGTCCCCCTTCTCCCCGTCAGCCTCGCCCTACGCAGCGTGCGCGCAGCAAGGACACCGCCGCCCGCTAGTACGACGCCGACCACTGAGAAGACGACCGGCGCCGTGGTGCGGCCGAGTCCCAGAATCGTGCCGCTCTCGGCGCCGGAGCTCGGAGCCGGCAGGCTCCGTCCTCGGCAGGCGGACGGGGTGGCAGCGTTCTCGGTGCCGTCGGCGACCTCGAACTGGAAGGCGCTGCTCTGGGTGTCCCCGTCGGCGGAGATGACGGTGTAGGAGAGGGTGTTGATGCCCGCGCGCAGCGGGGTGACGGCCGCGCAGACAACGGAGTCGTCGGCGACGACGGGCTCCCCGACGGGCACGGTGTTGCCGTCGGGGCCGGTCAGGCTGATCTTCGGTGTGGTGCCGGACTTCAGTCGGCCGAAGGTCAGCGCGACGACGTCGATACCGGGGGCGGCCTTGGCGCCGGGTCCCGGTGTCGCGTCCTTCAGCGCGGTGTGGGCGTACGCGGGTGTGCCGCCGAGGAGCAGCAGCACGCACAGGAACCCCAGCAGGGCGGCCGGCGCCCTCAGAAGTCGAAGTCCGCGCATGCTATCCGGTTGTCCATGGCAGCGGCAGGGTGGACGACGAGGGCGACCGCGTCCTCACCGGTCTTGCGGTCGTTGTTCACTGTGGTCATGCCCATGCCGGACTTGTCGGCGGTGAACATCAGGTGCACTTCGTTCGGCGGTGTGGTCGCTCCGCCCTTCTCGAACTGGAAGTGCTCCCCACCGCCCTTGGTGGAGCATGGCTGGGCGTGCAGGTGCGACATGTACTTGTCGCCCGGCTTCAGGCCGGTCAGGGACACTGTCACTGTGGTGCCCTTCGGGCCCTGGGCCAGCCAGGCCGTGCCCTTGACGTCGTCCATGCCGGGCGGGCGGGTGTCCAGCAGCTTGAAGGGACCCTTCGCCACCTCGGCGTCGGGGATCTTGTCGGCGGGGGTGGCTGACGGGTCTCCCATCGCCATCCCCGGCATGTCGTCCATGCCGGCCGAGGGAGGGGATGAGTCGGCGGCCGTCTCGTTCGCGGACGCGCCGTCGGAGGAATCACCGCCGCAGCCGGACATCAGCAGGACCGCGGCCGTGAAACCGGTGCAGCAGGCGGTGAGACGGATACGCGGGCGTCGCGTTCCCGCGGCCCCGTCCCGTCCGGACGTCACCGGTGGCTCCGATGGCGCGGTGTCACGCAGGTGTGAGCACTTGGATGTGTGGTGGTGCTGGGACATGGAACTCCCGATCGATGAAGCAGGCTGGCCCGCCGCGACACCGCAGCGCCTGGTAGGCAACCGCATGTCGGGGCCGGTGGCGCGGCGGACACAGCCCGGGCCAAAGAGGACATGCCGACGTGCTTACGGGCACGCCGGCCATCCGCCTGTCCCCCGCCCTCGGCCGCTCGATAGTCGGGCCGTTGTCAGATCCGTACGGCGAGCAGCGGGTCGGGAGACGGGCGATGTGCTGATGAGCGGCCCGTCGGTGGCCCTCTGCGAACGACAGAGTGTCTCAGGGAGGAGGGAGTCGATCGCGAGTCCTCCGTGGCGCCGTCGGCTGCTCGGCACGTCGGGACCTCGCGCCGGTCGGCCGTACGGAAGAGCACGCGGCAGACCCTGCGAAACGGCGCGAACAGGGCGGCTGCCAGGGCCCGGCCGATCCTGTGCACCGCCGCCTCGCCCCGCCAGAGCCACACACCGCACGCGACGGCGGCGAGCAGGTGCGCCAGGAGCATCCCGGCCGAGACCTCGTGAGTGACGGCGGACAGGAGCGGCGCGTCGGAGGGCACTTGCATCGCCCGGGAATGCATACCGGAGTGGTCCATGCCCATGCCGGAGTGGGAGAACGCCATGCCCTGTGTGCCCGAGAGGCGCTCCGTCGTCGGGATGCCCGCGGCGGTCGGTGGTCGGATCAGCTGGTGGGCGAGGCTGAACAGCAGATGCAACAGTCCCTGTGCGACGACCGTGGCCCCGATGATCGTCGCCGCACGACGTTCCCGGCCGGTCAGCCACCACGCGCCCGAGGCCGTCCCGGCGAACGCGACACCAACCGCCCACCAGGGCAGGACATCGTTGGTCATCAGCGTATGGCCCAGCGCCGTCATCACAACGCATAGGGCCGCGAACACCGCGGCCCGCACCAGACGCAGAGCATCGGCGGCCCCCTGGGGGACTCCCGACGTACGGCACACCCGGTCCGCTCCGCCGGCGCGGCGGTGCATTCGGGGCATGGGACAACTCCTCAGGGCTGGCAGGCTTGTTGTTGCTTACGGATGGCTGCGCGAAAGCGTTCATACACGTGCGGACCGGCGGGCGACCTCCCCCGGGATGCCGGCCCCTGCCCAGGACCTCAGGGGATGATGTTCACGGTCTTCTCCACGGTGACCTGGTCGATATCGGAGACGCGGACAGTCGCCCGCATCGTCCACGTCCCGGCGATCGGGAGGCTGAGGTTGTCGCTGCCCCAGTAGCCGCTCTGGTCGGCGAGTCCGGCATCGAGCGGTCCGACTCCCTGCTCGGAGTGTGTGAGGGTCAGGCGCAGTTCGGGGATGGCGATGAGGCTTCCGTCAGCGCCGTAGGCGGTGGCTTCCACCACGTTCCGGCCGACCCGGCCCGGCTGCAGGGTGATCTGCACCCTGCCGCTCCCTGTTCGGCCCGAGGCGCCCGTGTCGAACGGCACCATCGTCAGGTTCACATCGGGCCGCCCGGGCACCCGGGAAGCCGCCACGGTCTCGGCGTCGGCCCGACCTGGCTGACTGCCCGTCAGCACAGTCGTCACCGCGAGCACCACGACACCGATCACCACCTCGGCCAATACGGACCTGCGCAGGCCGCGCCGCTGCTCCTGGGAGCCAGGCCCGGCCGTACCGGTTTGATCCGTCCGGTCGGGTGGAGGGCTTTCGTCGCCGCCGCCCGCCGTGACCAGGACCGGTTCCTCCCGGGGCACGTGCAGCAGCCGCTCGGTCCAGTTCCGGGAGTACGACGCAGCCGCCAGCATCAGTGTCACGGCCCCGACCTTCAGGGCGAGCGTCCTGCCGTACGGGGTGGTGAACGCCTCCCAGGAGCCGAGCCCGCGCCAGGACTGGTACACGCCGGTGGCCGCTAGCACCGCCACGGAGACAAGGGCGAGCCGGGAGAAGCGGGCCACGGCGGCGGGCGGGAGCGGGTTGTCGGCCGGGGCACGCACCAGAGCCACCAGCAGCGCCGTCAGACCGCCGAGCCACACCGCCATGGCCAGCAGGTGCAGTACGGACGAGACCATCGCCGCCGGTACCTGAATGCCGGTGGATGCGTGCTCGGCCACCGCCCAGGTCCCGGCCAGGCCAAGGGCGAGAGCACCGCCCGCCGCAACCGTACGCCGGTCGGCCTGCCACTCGGACGGGTCACGCCTCCTAAGGAGCAGAGCGATCAGCAGGAGCAGGGCCAGGCGGACCAGCAGCGCGACGCCCGGCCGGCTCTCCGCCGTGCTCCGCAGCAGCCGCGGGTCGAACACCCCGGCCGGCCCATCCCCGCTCGCGTACGGTCCGCGTGCCAGCAGCAGCGTGACCGTCGACAGCGCCAGCGTCCACCACCCGGCCAGGAACAGCCTGCGCACTCCCCGTAGCGAGGTGGCCCCGGGCCAGCAGACCAGGACGAACACCGCCAGGCCGATCAACAGGGCCAGGCCGGCATAGGCGACGTAGCGGCCGATGCCGTAGAGCACGTCGACCACGGAGTCCACGGCAGACTCGGCGGCGGCCTCGGCGCGGGTCTGCGAGGGCGCGCCGACGGAGAAGACGAAGGCACCGGAGACGGCGTGACTGTCCGCCGACAGCACCCGCCAGGAGACGGTGTACGTGCCCTCCTTCAAACCGCCGGTCAGCGCCACGCGGGCGGTGTCCCTCTTGCCGCCCGCATGCGCGGGGTCGCCCGCGGTCACCGGACGGCCGTCGGGGTCGAGTACACGCAGGGAGTCCTCGGCGAGGCTGACGGACTCATTGAAAGTGGCCGTGACCTGCTTCGGCGCCGTCTTGAGCACGCTGCTCTCGCGCGGGTCGCTGCCGGTCAGCACCGCGTGCGCCGAAGCCGGTGCCGCGCCGCCGAGCAGGACACCCGCGAGTACGGCGACCACCACCAGCAACGCCCTGCCGATGTGACCGCTCTCGTTCACGTGTCGTCGTTCCACGTCAGAACTCCGGGTCGGCTGCGGGGACATCGGATGCTCCGGAGGAGACTCGGCGCCTGCCCAGCCACCACGCGCCGCCACCCAGCACGAGCAGCACGGCGATCGCGGAGCCGACGATCAGGCCGGTGGACGACCCGGATTCCTGAGAAGTCGCTGTCTTCCCGGCAAGCCGGGCGTCCGTCGCTTCGGCGGCCGGGCCGCTGGTGGACGAGCTCAGGTCGGCAGAGGCCGTGTCTGATGCCGCAGCAGCCAGCTTCAGCACGGGGGCGGGCTGTTCGGGCTCCACGCCGCCGCCCGGCAGCTCGATCCAGCGGGCGGTCTCGCCATCGCCGTAGGTCTCGAGGGTCTTGAACACGAGCTGCCCGGTGTCCGGCAACTGCCGGACCCTGACCTTGTATTCGGCGTCGGCTCCGGTCCTGAGGGCAGGGCCTGCGACGGTGTAGCCGTCGTCGCCCGGCTTCAACTTCCACCCCTTGGGTGCATCGGCGAGCGTGACGTCACCCGGTGCGATGCCATCGGGCAGGACGACGCGCAGTTCGGTGAAACCGGCGGTGTCCGACTCCGCCTCGGAGACGAAAGTGAGTGTGACGTTCTCGGCCAGGGCCCGCGGGGCGTCGGCCTCGACCTCCGCGTGAGCGGAGGCGGGATCAGCCAGGGCCAGGACGGCCGTCAGCGCGGCGGCGCCGGCCGCGGCGACACAGCCCGCCGCGCGGGCAGCGTGGTGCACGGACACAGAGATGCTCCTTGCGGGACAGCCGGGCGGCCCGTGAGGGCCGCCCGGGTGAGGGACGACTCGGGACGTGGGCGTGTCCCGGCGGTCCTCTGCGCACCAGCGCGTGCTCCAGGGAATGTGTCCATGCCCGCGCGTGAGGCGCGGCGTATTCGGTGAGAGGTACGGCGGGCAAGGGGCGGACCTGAACGCCCGCCCGTAGCAAGCGGACCCAGGCGGCGACGGCGGCCGCGATGCCGCGCACGGCACGCGTGATGGCCATGGCGGCTGCCACAGCGGCGTCGGCACTGTGCAGCAGCCAGGCCACCGCCGGTGCGGCCAGCACGTGGACGGCGGTCAGGGTGGTACAAGCGTGCTGCCAGGCAGGACCGTCCGCCATGGCCGCATGACCGGGCATGCCGTGAGCGGCGTGGCCGACCCGGACGTTCCTCTCGGGATCCCGCTCGCCCATGATCGTCAACACCAGATGCAGCACGCCTTGCACGGCAAGAGCGCATCCCAGAGCTGCGGGGAACGAGAAGCGCCGACGGGCAACAGGCCAGACCGCGATGAACTGCGCCCCCGCCAAGAGCAACACGAACCGCCACGGCACCGCCCCGTCGGCGACAGCGACATGCCCCAGGGCTGCAAGGACACTGCCGGCCAGCGCGAACGCCCCAGCCCTGACACAGACCAGGGCACGACTCGCCTCCGGCCGACCGGGGTGGCCGTCGAGGATTGTCGCGGGCTGGCTCTGAATGCTCGCCCCTCTTTCCGCAGCGGCAGACCACCGTCGGTGGCCTGTCACGCGTCTGCGCCGCTCAAGGAGATACGGAAACGTCACCGGCTGCGTTCACCTGCCCGCGCAGTGGCTCAAGGATCGGCTGAGCGCGGTCCCGTCACGGACGAGAGACACGGGCGCTGCGGGACCGGCTCCAGCGGGGCCGGCGGAAGCAGGCACTGGGTGGGGCGAACGCGCGTGGCCCACTCCCCGCCCCGCCGATCGCGCGCCACGCCGCAGCGGTCCTCGCCGAAGCCGGCCGGCACGGCCACAAGCACGCCGTCGACGCCACGCTCGGCGTCACCGCTCTCGCCGCTCCCGGACGGATCGCGGTCATCACTTCAGGTCCGGAGGCCATGACCATGCTGGGTGGCGGACGGGCCCACCGTGATCTAGGTTTGGGCGAGCTCCTCATCGATGGGGTCGACCCTTTCAGTCCGGGCCGTCAGTGGGCCGTCTAGGGCCATCGGTCGTAGCGCTCAACGGCCCTTCGATGCGCTGGTAGTTGATGGGTTGCCGGTGATACTGGCATTTCGCGTACTGGGGCAGGAAAGCCTCGACGCTGTTGCCGGACCGCTGGGCGGCTTCGGCCTGGTCCGCGCCCGCACACAGGCAGGTGGACCGGGCCGAGTGCGGCAGGTCGTACGGCGTTTCGCGAGCGGGATGTTGGTGTGGGTGGTCGGCAGGGCGAGACAGAGGGATCTCCTCCGGCACACCGACGTGTCCTCTGCGACCCCGACAACGTAGCGGTGTCGGGACTCCGCGCAGTCACGCTGCGGGGAAGGTCCAGACCGTGCCGCGATTCTCATCTGCCGATCCCACCATGCCGGGCACTCGCCATGGCTTCGACCACATCAGACCCGCATGACGCGACGGAGACGGGGCAGGCGAAGCAGCGAGGCTCTCTGTTCTGTGGGACGACCCGGGCTTCGCACACCTACCACCCGGCAGGCGGAGGGCGGACATGGAGGTACAGCCGCTACGGCTCACCCCTCGCTGGGCCGATGTCGGCCTGCTAGTCGTCGAAGCGGAAGGAGTCTTCAATGCGACTACGGCACCCTTGTTGTGTGGGCCGCTTGTCAGGCTCCTGCGCGTGGGACACCGCCGCTTCGTGGTCGATGCCGAACGGGTGACACACTTCAACACCGTCGGTATCCAACTGCTGGCCGCGACACGCCAAAAGATCCGAGCCGAGGGCGGCACGCTGGCCCTGGTCGCGGGGGCGGATGCGCGAAGCGCCTTCGAGACCGCGGACCTCGGCCGACCGACTTTTCTGTACACCACCGTTGTCGAGGCGGCACGGGCCTGCGAAACCTCACACCAGGACTGACGATGTCCTCCGCGCCTTGCGAATGTCGGGGCAGTACAACACCGAGGTGCACGACATCTTTCTCCACCGCCTCAGGACTTCTGCCCCTCGTTGACGGCTTTCCAGCTTCTAGTACTGCTCGGTCTCGACGAGGCCCGCGTCCGCATCGTCGTCCGCGCTGTAGGCGGCGGTCGGGGCGAATCCGGGCGGGCTGTCCTTGAGCGCCAAGCCCATGCCGGCGAGCTTCGCCTTGACCTCGTCGATGGACTTCGCACCGAAGTTGCGGATGTCGAGCATGTCGGCCTCGGAGCGGTCGACGAGTTCACCCACGGAGTGGATGCCTTCGCGCTTGAGGCAGTTGTAGGAGCGGACGGTGAGGTCGAGCTCCTCGATCGGCAGAGCCAAGTCGGCAGTGTGAGCGGCGTCCGTCGGGGACGGACCCATGTCGATGCCCTCGGCGTCGATGTTGAGCTCACGGGCGAGCCCGAACAGCTCGACCAGGGTCTTGCCCGCCGACGCCATGGCGTCACGCGGACGCATCGCCTGCTTGGTCTCGACGTCGACGATCAGCTTGTCGAAGTCGGTGCGCTGCTCGACACGCGTCGCCTCGACCTTGTACGTGACCTTCAGAACGGGCGAGTAGATCGAGTCGACCGGGATGCGCCCGATCTCCTGACCGACCTGCTTGTTCTGGACGGCGGAGACGTAGCCGCGACCGCGCTCGACGGTCAGCTCCATCTCCAACTTGCCCTTGCCATTGAGCGTGGCGAGGACCAGGTCGGGGTTGTGCGCCTCGACACCGGCCCGCAGGTCGATATCGGCAGCGGTGACCAGACCTGGACCCCGCTTGCGCAGATACATCACGACCGGCTCGTCCTGCTCACTACTCACGACCAGCTGCTTGATGTTGAGGATCAGGTCGGTGACGTCCTCCCTGACGCCCGGCACGGTGGTGAACTCGTGCAGGACACCGTCGATACGGATGGACGTGACCGCGGCGCCCGGGATCGAGGAAAGGAGCGTACGACGCAGGGAGTTGCCGAGGGTGTAGCCGAAGCCCGGCTCCAGCGGCTCGATCACGAACCGGGAGCGGAACTCGTCGACGACCTCTTCGGTCAGCGACGGACGCTGAGCAATCAGCACGAGGTGTTGCCTCCAGTGGTTCGGCGTCCGCCATTTGACGACGTAGACACTACAACGCCCTCCCCCAGCCCTCCCATCCCTGCCGCCATCAAGCCCGTGATGGATGTGACCGCGTCGGCGTGCCCACACAGGCCAGTCACCCTGCACGAGCGACCGGACCGCCCTCGCGGGCACGAGCCGCTGACGTTCTTCGCCGACCACGACCTGTTGGCTGCGGCCGCCCTCACCCCCTCCTCAGAGAAGCCTCAGAGTTCCACCAAGCGGTGGCCCGGCGGCAGGCCCGACGATCGGAACACACACGTTGCGACGACCCTGTCAGACCGTTTCGCTCAGGGACGGCGTTGCCGGCCCCACAAAGCACCGATGACCGCGCCGGCAAGGGCCCGACAGACGTGACGGAATCCTGGCGGCAGACCCACAGGGGACAACCAGATGGTGACCGCACAACCAGACCCCGGCAGACCGCACGGTCCCAGGTCCGGTGCCGCCCAGCCGGAGACCCCTGGGTTCTGACCGACAGAGCAAACCGAGAAGACGGAGTCTTTGATGATCTACAACAGCAAGTATCCGGATGTCACAGTCATCGATCGTCCCGTCCATGACTGGGTGCTCGGCGATGCCGCGCGGCGCGGAACCCGGCCGGCCATGGTGGACGTGTCCAGTGGACAGACGTTCACCTACGGTGAGTTGGCCACGCTGGTCCGCCAACTGGCGGCAGGCCTTGCCGCCGAAGGCATCGGCAAGGGTGACGTGGTCGCTCTGCACTCGCCGAACACGATCCTGTTCCCCGTGGTCCTCTACGCCACCACCATCACCGGCGGGACGGTGACCACTCTGTCGCCGCTGGCCACACCGGCTGAGATCGCCAAGCAGCTGATCGATGCCGAGGCGCGTCTGATGGTGAGTGTGTCCGCGCTGATCGAGACGGCGCGGGCCGCGGTCGAGCTGGTCCGGCGGCAGACCGGCCGGGACATCGAGATCCTGGTGTGCGACACGGCCGACGGCCACCGTCCGGTGCTGGGGCTGCTCTGCGACGGCGACGTGCCGGCGTTCGAGCTCAATCCGGCTGTGGACGTCGCCGTGCTGCCCTATTCGAGCGGCACGACGGGCGTGCCCAAGGGCGTGATGCTGACCCACCGCAACCTGTGCACCAACCTCGAGCAGATGAACGGTCTGCATCGGGTCGGCGAGAACGACCGTGTCATCGCGATCCTGCCCTTCTTCCACATCTTCGGGCTGACTGCCCTGGTCAACAACGCGCTGCACCGTGGTGCGACCGTCTACGTGCACTCCCGGTTCGACCTCGACGCGTTCCTGACCAGCCTGGAGCGCGACCGCATCACCCATGCGTACGTCGCCCCGCCGGTGATGCTGACCCTGGCCAAGCACCCCGCGGTCGGAAACCTGGACCTGTCGAATCTTCGACGCATCATCTGCGCCGCGGCGCCGCTCGACGCGGGGGTGCAGGCGGCGGTGGCCGACCGGCTGGGTGTGGAGATCGGGCAGGCGTACGGAATGACCGAGCTGTCTCCCGCCTCGCATCTCCATGCCGACGGCAACCTCGACGAGCCCATCGCGTGCGTGGGGCACCTGCTCCCGTCGACTCGGGCGCGCCTGGTCGACCCGGTCAGCGGGCTGGACGTGGCGGCAGGCCAACCCGGCGAGGTGTGGATCCAGGGACCGCAGGTGATGAAGGGCTACTTCGGCCGCCCCGAGGACACCGACGCGACGGTCGACGCCGACGGATGGCTGCACACCGGCGACATCGGTCGGGTCGACGAGGACGGGAACTGGTTCATCGTCGACCGGGTGAAGGAACTCATCAAGTACAAGGGCTACCAGGTGGCGCCGGCCGAACTCGAAGCGATCCTCCTCAACCATCCCGGGATCGCCGACGCGGCGGTGATCGGCGTCAATGACGAGGAAGGCAACGAGGTGCCCAAAGCGTTCGTGGTGCCGGTGCCCGGGGCGTCGGTCACCGCCGACGAGGTGATGACCCACGTCGAGGGCCAGGTCGCCCCGTACAAGAAGATCCGCCGGGTCGAGTTCATCGAAGCGGTGCCAAAGGCGGCCTCCGGCAAGATCCTGCGGCGCAGGCTACGGGAGGGCGGGCCGACGCGCCCCTGACCGGTGGCCGCCCCTGCCTGCGCCACCCAGACAAGCCGCTCCGCAACAAGTCCAGCGGACATCCGGGCTCTTGGCCAGCAGGCGGCTCCTGGACCCGGATGGCTGCGACAGCGGGCGCGTTGACGAATCGTCGCGGGCCCCGGCAGCCGAGGCCGGGGGCCCGGCGGCCCGGGTGAATCGACCGCACCGGCACATTGAGCTGTCGGCAGGGCCTGACCAACTCGGCCGAGCAAGGATCGTGATGGGACAATCGACGCCCACAGAATCGAACAATCGCTATACAGTCATGGCTGTGAGCGGCGCCGTTTACTCATTCGGGCAGTACGAGTTGGACACGGATCGCCGTCGGCTCAGCCACGACGGGCAGCCGGTCCCCATCGAACCTCAAGCTGCGGATCTGCTCTGCCACCTCGTCGAGCACCGCGACCGCGTCGTGCCCGAGGAGGAGCTGCTCGACACGGTGGGGCGCGGCCGCACGGTCAGCGAGGCCGCGCTCGCCGCCTCGTTACGCAGCGCCCGCCTCGCGATCGGTGACAGCGCCACGCGACAGCGGTGCATTCGCACGGTGCGCGAGCGCGGTTATCAGTTCGTCGCGCAGGTGACGGTCGCCTCCACCACTCCGTCCGCCGCACCCACCGCCGCCGTTACGGCGGCGGCAGAGGCGGACCACGAGGTCATCCGGTTCTGCCGGTCCGCGGACGGCACCCGCATCGCCTACGCCACCACAGGCGAAGGCCCGCCGTTGGTGAAGACCGCCAACTGGCTGACCCACCTCGACCTCGATCGGACCACCCCGATGTGGGCGCACTGGTTCGACGGTCTCACCCGCGGCCGGCAGCTCATCCGCTACGACGAGCGGGGCTGCGGCCTCTCCGAATGGAATGTGCCCAGCTTCGCCCTCGACGACCTGGTCGACGACCTCGACTCCGTGGTCAATGCCGCCGGCCTCGACCGCTTCCCTCTGCTCGGGGTGTCACAGGGCGGCGCGGTGGCGGTCGCCTACGCCGCGCGCCATCCCGATCGGGTCAGTCGGCTGATCCTCACCGCGTCCTACGCCCGTGGACGGCAGATCCGAGCCGCCGACGACGCCGAGCGCGATGCCGCTCAGGTCGACCTGAACATCGCCCGCGCCGGATGGCGTTCCCAGGAAAGCAGCTTCCTGCGTTTCTTCGCCGCGCAGTTCCTCGCTGACGCCACACCCGCGGAATGGGACGCGTTCGCCGCCTACCAGCGCCAGACGACCTCGCCCGCCAACGGACTGCGCTTCCTCGAAGAGTTCACTCGCATCGACGTCTCCGGCATCGCCCACCAGGTGACCTGCCCCACGCTGATCATCCACTCCCGCGACGACGCGCGGGTCCCCGTCGCACAGGCCCTGGAACTGGCCACGCTCATCCCCGACAGTCGGCTGATCCTCCTCGAGAGCCGCAACCACCTGTTCACCGCCGCCGACCCGGCCTGGCCCACCTTCCTCTCCCACCTCGACACCTTCCTCGCCGAGTAGTCCGGCAGGCAGAACGCCAACGAGGAGAGGCTTCACACCGGGCCCCGGACCGGCTCCGGGCGCATGTGCGCCAACACCAACGCCCGCTTCGGGACGCGGAGTTCGCGTCCCGGGCATGGGCGGTGGCGCGCGCCGGGGACGAGCCGGGCCGAATATTCGGGGAGAAGAGGCTGATGGGCATCAACGGCGGTGCGCCAACCGTCCGCGGCTGACGGTGGCACATTTGTGTCGTCTGCGCTGACGTCCTCGCCCGCGTGAAGGCCTGGCGCGTGGTGGAGATCGCACCCTCCACGGAGTACACGAAGGGCCGCCCAGCACTCCGGGCGGCCCTTCAGGAGAATCGTCAGCAGCTTTCTGTCAGGACTCCCTCATCGGAAGGCCGTTGCTGTCATGGTTGCTGACGGTCTTTCCTGACCTGCAGCGCCGGCCTCCGCGAACCGTTCCGCAAGGCCGTCGGAACGCGTATGCCGCGATCGACGTTCCCGCGGTTCCACCGAAGACCGGCGAAACTCGCCTCGGTCAGCCGATGACGATGTCGCAGTCGGCCCTGCCGCGGGCGACGATGTCGGCGAAGTCCGCCTGGATGTTGGGGTCGTACGCCGCCGAGCTGATGGTGCGGGTCTTCTTGCCAGGCACGGCCTTCTTCCCGGTCGTGTGCGAGACGTTCGCCGCGTCCCACGACAGGTCACACGTCCAGTGGAAGGTACGCACGAGGAGGTGCGAGTTCTTCCCGCTTCCCGTGATCGACCAGTTGCCGTCGGCCTTCACCACGAACGTGACGTTGCCACTGACGCCCCGGCTGCTGTCACCGGTGGCGAACGTGACCGACTGGCCGTTGGCCTCAACCTGCTTGGTGGTGTCGTTGGCCTGTGCGGGAACCGCTCCCAGCAGCAGGGAGGCCAGCCCGGCCCCCGAGGCGATCAGCAGCGCCAGCCCCCGCCGAGTCCGGATCGGGCCGGACGTCCTGGTGTTGTCGACTCGCATCGTCTGTCCTTCTCTCTCGTGTTTTGCGTCTGAAATGGCTGCCGGGCTGGGGGCGGTGTCCGTACGACTGCTCCTCGACCCGGCGTTGTTCCAGCATCGGGCCCGCCACCAGGCCAGACTTGGTGGAGCTCTGAGGCTTCTCTGAGGAGGAGTTGAGGGCGCCGGCCTCATCCGGCGGGCCGGGGGCGGCGAAGCGGTTCCCGGCCAAGACATTGAGGTGGTAACCCCAGGTCGGCCCGGGCTGGTCACCGTGGCCGTCGCGTCCGACGAAGCCGGTCGGGTGCTCAGGCCCGGCCCGGTGGTGTGTCGCTGCCGTTGGCCAATGAACCGGACCACCCCGGCGACTGTTCGGCTGCACACGCCGATTCCGGTGCACGCCCACACGCCGTCGCCTGTCGGCGTGCACGCGAACGCCCCCGACATAGCCTCCCGTTCACGCTGGTGGTCGCACGCCGGAAGTGCCGCCCGCGCCCGGGAGTGGGCACGTGATCGCTTCACGGTGGCTTTCGGGCCCGCCAGGTGCCGGCTTTCCGGCCGACTTCGGCTCCTCCTCAGAAAAGCCTCAGATTTCCCTCAAGTCCTGGCCCGGTGACAGCGCGATGCTCGAACAGGCCCAGGGCCGCCTTCGGCCCGGGTTCGAGCTGGAGGGTGAGAGGTGAGGGAGCGCAACGGCACCACCGCCGTGGTCATCGGCGCGGGCATAGCGGGCCTGCTGACCGCACGGGTTCTGAGTGAGCACGTCGATCGGGTGACGGTACTGGAACGGGACCGCCTGCCGCAGGACGCGGTCACGCGCAGAAGCGTCCCCCAGGGACGTCACGCCCACGTACTGCTGGCCACCGGCCAGCAACTCCTGGCCGGCTGGTTCCCCGGTCTCATCGACGAACTAGTGCGGGCAGGCGCGGTCCCCCTCGACGCCAAGGACCTGGTGTGGCACCAGGCGGGCGCCCACCGGATACGGTCCGATCTCGGATTCCTCACGATGTCGATGAGTCAGCCCCTGCTGGAGTGCACGGTGCGCGAGCGGCTCCTGCGGCAACGGTCCAACGTGTCCGTCACCGACGAGACGGCCGTGGACCGCTTGATCCTGGAAGGCGGCCGGGTGGCCGGTGTCCGGACCGACGGAACCGAGCACCGGGCCGACCTCGTGGTCGACTGCACCGGCCGCAACACCCGTTTCCTCGACCAGCTGGCCAGAGCGGGATTTCCGGCACCCGAGGTCTCCACCATCCGTATCGACACGGCCTACGGAACCCGGACCGTGCGGCGGCGGCCGGACGATCTCGACGGCACTCTCGCCCTCGTGGTCGACGACCCGGCCCGCGGTCACCGCGTGGGCATGATGGTGCCGGTGGAGGGCGGCCGTTGGATCGTCACCGTGGGTTCGCTCCACGGTGATGTCCCCCCGACCGAGTCGGCCGAGTACGAGGACTTCGCCCGCTCCCTGCCGTCGCCCGCGATCGCCGATGTCCTCGCCCGGGCCGAGGCCCTCACACCGGTCCTCAGCCATCGGATGCCCACCAGCCGGCGCCGCCGCGTGGAGCGGTTGGAGCGGACCCCGCCGGGATTCCTGGTGCTGGGGGATGCCATCTGCAGCCTCAACCCCCTTCACTGGCAGGGAATGTCTGCCGCGGCCCTGCAGGCGAGGGCCCTGGGCCGGGCCGTCGAACGCCATGGCCCTGCCTCCCCCGCACTGGCGCGTGACTTCTACCGGCGGGCCGCAAGAGTGGTCGACGTACCGTGGAGGATCGCGGCAGGGGCCGACTTCGCCGACCCTCGCACCAGCGGGTCCAAGCCGCCTGGCACCGGCCTCGTCAACCGCTACCTCGACAAGGTGTTCCGGGCCTGCCACACCTCCGTCCCGGTGGCCCGCCAGACGTTGCGGGTGCAGAACCTGCTGGCCCGGCCGCAGTCACTCATGACCCCGGCCATGGTCATCCGCGTACTGCTGGCCGCCCGCCGCTCTCCCGCGAGAGTTGAAACGCCTGCCGGCCCCGCGGTACGTAGACGCCCGGTTGCCTGACCCGGACCCCGCAGCCCGCCGGTCGACCGCTGAGGTCACTCGGCCAGGAAGGCGTCGATGTGGGACAGGAACTCGTCCCAGGCCGGCTCGAACGCGGTGAGCAGGTGATTGCTGCTCTTGAGCAGCACCAGTCGGCTGTCGGGAATGAGAGCGGCCAGCTCACTGGCCTGCGAGGCCGGCACCCGCCCATCATCGCGCGAATGAATGATCAGCGTCGGGCACTCCACCCGATGGGCGATGTCGGAGACGTCGATCCGGGCGAACTCCTCCAGGAAGCGAACCCCGTTGGCCGGCGAGGTCGTCCGCCGCTGGAAGGCGCTGAAGTCTTCCCAGTCCCCCGGTGTGCCCTCGGGCAGGAACTGGGAGGCGAAGACCCGCAGGAAGCTGGGATCCTGGTGCATCCACCCCACTCGGGCCAGATCCAGGTCGAGGTCTGCCTCTTCGCGCTCGGCCTCGCCCTGTGCCCGCACCTGCCGTCCTCGGGCGTACGCCCCGGCGAGGATCAGCCGGCTGACCCGTTCGGGACGGCGCGCGGCATAGGCCACAGCCACCGCACCCCCCTGAGACACCCCCAACAGAGGGAAGCGGTCAAGCCCGGCGGCCTCGACCACGCTCTCGAGGTCGTCGACCCAGTCGTCGAACGTGAAGCTGGGCACGGTCCAGTCCGAGAGGCCGCAACCCCGCTCGTCGTAGCGGATCAGTTGGCGGTTGCGGGCGAGACCTCCCAGCCAGTGCGACCACACCGGGCTCATCCACTCAAGGTCGAGATGGGTCAGCCAGTTGGCCGCCTTGAGTAACGGCGGGCCCGAGCCGACGGTGGCGTAGGCGATGCGGGTGCCGTCGTCGGCCCGGCAGAACCGGATGGTCTGACGTCTCCCCACGTCGTTCGGCTCGCCCGCCGACGTCGGCTCCACGACGGACCCCTGGCCGGACCCGACGGGCGGACCGGTCCCGACCACTGTCACCGGGGCCACGAACTGATAGCCCCGCCGGTGCACCGTGCGGATCAGTCGCTGCTGACTGCCGGTGTCACCCACGGCCAACCGCACGGTCCGCAGCGCCGTGGTAAGGGCCGCCTCGCTGACAAAGCGGTCACCCCACACCTCATCCAGCAGCTCATTCTTCGCCACCACCCGGTCCCGTCGCTCGACCAAGTGGCACAGCAGATCCAGAGCCCGAGGCTCGACGTGGACCGGCTCACCGGCCCGGCGGAGCTGATGACGAGCCGTGTCCAGCTCGTACTCCCCAAAAAGATAATTGTCCCCCACCACCTTTGCAGCGTACAACTCCCTTCTGCTGACGTATACATGGGCGATCCACAGGCGTGTCGACGCCCGATCGGCAGGCTCTTCGCACCGACGTCCGCCCCTTCCTGCTGACCGACGCCCGGATCTCCGCCCCGCATCACCGAGATCCTCGGCCGGTGCCTGACCGATCTCGAACAGCGCCTGTCCGACAGCGTCTTCAGTCGGTACCGCAGCGGATCGCCACTATCCCGTTGGCCCTCACGGCCAAGACCCGGCCACGGGTGCTCGGGCCCGCCGCCTGCAGATCACGCTCACCCGCCAGGAGATCGCCGCCCTGGTCGGCACCTCCGCGAAACGTGCACCAAGGTGCTGCGCGACTTCGCCGACCAGCAGCTGATCCGCCTCGCCCGGGGCCTCATCACCGTCCTCGCCCCAGGGCGGCTCGCCGACCACGCGGGCTGACGTCACCGAACCGTAAGCACCCGCCCTGGCCCCCACCGCGCGCCGCCCGGCCTACAGTTCAGCCGACCCGACCACAGGAGCCTTCCCATCATGCGTGCCCGCCTGATCCTCCCCGGCCTGCTCGCCGCCGCCGCGCTCACCCTCGTCGGCTGCGGTACACAGAACACCGCCTCCTCCGGCAGCGCTGAGGAGAAGTCCCGCACCACGGCTCCCGGCTCCTCCGCGCCGGCGCAGGAGGGGGCTGGCGCCGCGGTGGCCCCCAAGGCGCTGCGGTTCACCGGCACGACCGTGGACGGCAGGCCGTTCGACGCGGCCACGCTGGCGGGCAAGCCCACCGTGCTGTGGTTCTGGGCCCCATGGTGCCCCAAGTGCCGTGCCCAGGCCGCCGAGACCGCCAAGGTCGCCACCGATTACCAGGGCGAGGCCCACGTCCTCGGCGTCGCCGGCCTCGACAAGAACGCCGCCATGAAGGACTTCGTCTCCCAGACCGGCACCGACTCCTTCCCCCACCTGTCCGACGAGGCCGGCGACGTATGGAAACGCTTCGAGGTCACCGAACAGAGCCGCTACGTCATCCTCGACAAGGACGGCAAGACCGTATACGAGGGTGTACTGCCCGGCGGCAAGGGCCTGGCCGAGAAGGTCGCCGGACTCACCGGCTGAACCCGCCATGGCCGACCTTCCTCTCGCCCTCGCACTCAGCGCGGGCATGCTCGCCGCCGTCAACCCGTGCGGCTTCGCCCTGCTCCCCGCCTACCTCTCCCTGCTCGTCCTCAGCGACGACTCCCCCAGCCGTACGGTCGCCGTCGGCCGGGCACTGTCCGCCACCGCCGCGATGACCGCAGGATTCGCCGCGCTCTTCGGCGTGTTCGGCCTGGCCGTCCAGCCCGTCGCGGGACAGATGCAAGAGCATCTGCCCTGGTTCACCATCACCTTCGGGCTCCTCATGGCGGTAGCCGGCGGATGGCTGGTTGCCGGGCGCCAACTGCCCTCCCCGGCACCGAAACTGCGCCGCGCCCCGGCCGTGACTCGCTCGCTGCCCTCGATGGCACTCTTCGGCATGGCCTACGCTACGGCCTCCCTAGGCTGCACGATCGCCCCGTTCCTGGCCATCGTCGTCTCCGCCTTCCGCAGCGGCTCGGCCAGTGAGGGCATCGCCCTGTTCGCCGCCTACGCCGGCGGGATGGGCCTGATCGTCGGCGCCGCCTCCCTGACCGTCGCCCTCACCCGCACCGCCGCCGCCACCCGTCTGCGCCGCCTCGGCGCGATCGCGCCCCGGCTCGGCGGCGCGCTCCTCCTGTGCGTCGGTGTGTACGTGGCGTACTACGGCTGGTACGAGATCCGTGTCCAGCGTGACCCCGCCCTCCAGGACCCGGTCATCGACGCGGCGGGCTCCGTTCAGCGCGGCATTGCCGAGACGCTGGATGCCGCCGGCGCTGCGGTGATCGCTCTGGTCTTCACCGCGCTGCTCATCACGGCTGTGGCGCTCATCCGTTTCCGGCGGGCCCGAGGGACCCGCCGGTCACCCTGCACGGACACCGACGCTCGCTCGACACCCAGCCACACCACCTGAACTCTGGGCGGCCAGGGGCGACCGAGGTCAGACGGTCATGGTGGTGCCGTCTAAACGATCGAGGGTGAAGACCGCGTCCTCCAGGAGCGCCTTCTTGGCCTCGCGCAGGATGCCGATGACGGCCTCCGCGCCCAGCCGGACCGCCTCGCCGTAATCGGTACGCCAGTGCAGCCGACCATGTCGCGGCCGGTGGCGATAGTCGCGGCGACCTGGTTGAGTTCACCGCCGCCCGTGAGCCGGCCGCCGTCCGGACCGGTGTCGGCTCCAGCCCTCCCGGGTCTCGGCCGAGCGGGATCCGCTCGGCGTCCTCGAAGCTGCCGGTGGCCAGCGCCCGGCGCAGCAGGTGGTTGGCGGCGGAGTCGGCCTCTCCGTACTTGTTGTGCGGCAGTGCCCTGGACCCGTTGGCGGGCGTCGCAGGTTCGAATCCTGTGGGGGGGCGGACTCCCGGGAAGGACACTCTCGTCGGGCACGGTGTCGCCACGTTCTCCGCGGTGGACACCGACGTGTCGCCATCGCCGGCGCCCTGCTGGGCCCCTCGCCTGCCCCTCCTCGACGAGACCACCTCGGAGCCGACGTGGGCTCTGTACGGTCGAACTCGCAGCCGCCCGGTTCCCGCCCACGGCACTCGCCGATGTTCTCGGGGCGCGGCCATACTGCCGTGGGGCCGACTAGGTCGTGTTTTAGAAGCTGGTGACCTGGCTGGTTGGCCGCCCGGGGTGGTGGCGGGCGGCCAACCAGATGGTGAGGTCGCGGGCGATGCCGTTGATGCTGGTCGAGGTGGGTGACCTGGTGCTCTTTGCGGGTGGTGTCACGGCGGACGATTTTGTACCGCCTTCTTCCAGGACGGCCACTGAGGCGAACCGCACGGGTCCTCGTCGGGCTGGATGACCACGAAGGTGTTGTCCGGAGTCGTTGAGGTCGCTGATCATCATGGACAGCGCCTCCAGTCAGCGATCACTGCGGCGGTTGAGGTGTCCCACGGGAGTATCCTGCTGCGGGAGTTGCAGGTGACAGCGTCGAGCGGACGAAGTTCCAGCCGGGGGGCAACGTGGTGCGCATGCTTCAGGCAGTACTCCCAGTCCTTGCTCTGGTGGCGGTGGCGGCGGGGTGTTCTTCGTCCAGGGGTAAGGATGAGCAGCGGCTGACCGAGCAGCGGGAGAACTACTGCATGCAGCTGGGGACGTGGCAGAAGGCGCGGAACGCGGCGGGCACGGACACACCGGAGTCGTCAGGGTACGACGAGGTCGGGGCCGTCGCTCAGGACGCCTTTCTCGCGATGCAACCGCTCCGGGATGAGACCGTCGGCGGAGGCCGCACCTTGGGGGAGGCGACGGCGGCAGCGATGAACAACGGTGACTCCGAGGCGGAGGGGCGTGTCGTGAAGTACTGCGGAGATGTCGGCTTCGAGACGCTGACCCGCTAGGACTGTTAAATATCTACCTCGCCCCGTCCATCCTGGTCGCGGTCAGCATGGAATGTGCAACCGACAGCTCAGGCCCGTCATAACCATTCGCCGATCGCGGCGACCAGGACGGTGGCTTCGAAGCGGACCGAGAGTTTGTCGAACCGAGTGGCAACCGCCCGGTTGCGCTTGAGCCGGTTGATCCCGCACTCGACCGCGTGCCGGGCCTTGTAGTCTTCGCGGTCGAAGGCCGGAGGCCGCCCGCCGGCCTTGCCTCGCCGCTTGCGGTTGGCGACCTGGCTGGAAGGCTCCGGGATCGTGCACCGGATCCCACGCTGTCGCAGGTAGGCCCGGTTGGCGCGTGAGGAATACGCTTTGTCGCCCCGCACCCGCAGAGGGCGGACACGAGGACGGCCAGGCCCGGTGCGTGGCACTCGGACGCCTTCCAAGACGGCGGCGAACTGGGGGCTGTCACCACGCTGGCCTGCGGTGACCAGCAGGGATAGCGGCCGTTGGCCTTGTTCGCAGGCCAGGTGGATCTTGGTGGTGAAGCCGCCGCGGGACCGGCCGAGGCCGTGGTCGTCGGGTTCGACATGGATGCCGCCTGGCGGTTCCTTCTGGGCCCGTCCGTCGCGGCGGGCACCTGCTGCGTGCTGATGGGCTCGACAGATCGTGGAGTCGACGTTGACCTCCCACGTGATCAGCCCTGCCGCGTCCGCCCCGGCTTGCAGTCCGGTCAGCAGCACGGGCCAGATGCCGTCGCGCTGCCAGCGACGGAAGAGTCCATAGACGGTCTGCCATGGCCCGTACTCCGACGGCAGATCCCTCCACGGAGCACCGGTCCGCACTCGCCAGCGGATCCCATCGATCAGCTTCCGCCGGCCCACCGGCGGCCGACCCGACACCGCGATCGGGAACAACGGCTCCAGCACGGACCACTGCTCGTCAGAAAGATCCCCTCGCCCCACACCGAGATCATCACAACGCAGGACGAGGAGACCGAGGCACTTTCAAAACACCGCCTAGCCACGGTTGGAGTCATAGCCCCAGCGAGTCCGGCCGTCCTTGCCCATGAAGCACTTGGCGGGGCGTCCGTCCTCGGCGGTGCCGAGAGCTCCGACGGGGGAACAGGCGTATCCGAACTGGATACCCGTCTGGTCGTCGGAGTTGTTCCCGGCACTTGTCCCGCTGCTGCCGGAGCCGCCGTCTTGGGCGGGCCGGGCCGTGACGGTCACCTTCACCCTGACCGTCTTCGTCTCGGTGACCGTGGGTGCGGGTTTCGCCTTCGCCGTCGCGGTTGTCGTCACGGTGACGGTCGGGCCAGGGCGGGCCGCTGCGGGTTTCGCATCGTCGGTCGTTGTGCCGGCGCCGCTGGATCCGGCGCCGATGCCGAGGAAGAATGCGAAGCCGAGCGCGGGCAGAACGTATCTCTTGCGCGCCCACCTCGGAGTCGAGCGCGGCAACTGCGGTCTGGGCGGCCGTATGTGCGGGTTGTTCATCTCGTCCCCCTGCGGGCGATTCTGGAGGGGATGACAGTACTGCCGGGCAGAGGGTGCGCCCACTGCCCGAGAGAGAAGCCGCCTTCCTGTGACGGCATGTCGGGCTCGTCCGGCCACTCGGCAGACTCCGGACCGGAAGGGCGTACGGCCTTCCCCTATTCGACCGCGTGCCGCCACATCGTTCTCCTCGCGCACGGGTCGGGCTCGCGACCAGGGGGCCGCCTCCTCCGGGACCGGCGAAGGCGGCCTCCTACCGGCCACCGCTGCAGCCCACTGTGATCGTCGACTTCTTCACCGCCTGGCCCGTCATCATCTCGCCGGGCTGCCCCGAATGGCGGGAGCAGCGTGAGCCTGCCCTGCCCCCTCCCGCAGGCGGGGAGTAATCCGCGCATTGCACGGAACGGGGCATTTTGCATAGTGCAAGCAAGTGGATCGTCACGTGCCCCCGGCCGCAGAGGGTAGTCCTCGGTACGTCCAGGACCGACCCGCCCGCCGCGGAGGCACCCGATGGCCCAGCGTCCCTCCCGTCCGACCACACGCAAAACCCTGCTCGGCGTCGCAGCAGCGGTCACCCTGACCGCCCTCAACGCCCCGGCCGTGGCGGGCTTCGCCCAGGACGCCTACCACCGCTACGAGATCAACCAGCCCGAGTACAAGGCGAAGTACGGCCACTGGGCGCTCGCCTCACTCCCGGAGAAGTACCAGCTCAACTCGATCCACGCGATCCTGCTGCATACCGGCAAGGTGCTGCTGATCGCCGGTTCCGGGAACAACGTGAAGCTGTTCGAGGGCGGGGCCTTCAAGAGCACCCTGTGGGACCCGTCCACGGACACCTTCAAGAAGATCGACACCCCGAATGACATGTTCTGCGCCGGACACGCTCAACTCCCCGACGGGAAGGTACTGATCGCCGGCGGCACCGCCCGCTACGAAGTCCTCAAGGGCGACGTGAAGCGGGCCGGAGGCGCCATGCTGGTCAAGAACGAGAACCCGGACCGCGCACACACTTTCCCCAAGGGCACCGTCTTCCGCGCCCCATCCGGCGTGGAGTACCGCTCCCAGTTCAGCGTGCACGTGCCGGCCGCGAAGAAGGTGCCCACGGGCCAGGGCGGCAACGTCAAGGTCACCGCGAGCGAGGCCCGTGTCTTCGTCGAGGCAGTGGACAAGGGCCCGCTCGGCATGACCAACACCACCGAGCAGTACGCCGTCCATGGCCTGAAGGGCGAGGACGCCGACAGCCTCTACGGCATCGCCAACAAACTCGGCCTCGACAAGAAGGACTTCCAGGGCATCAAGGACGCCTACGAGTTCGACCCTGTCACCGAGAAGTACACCAGGGTCGGCTCCATGCGGAAGGCCCGCTGGTACCCGACCCTGACCACCCTGTCCGACGGGCGCGTCCTCGCCGTCTCCGGCCTCGACGACATCGGGCAGGTCGTGCCCGGTAAGAACGAGGTCTACGACCCGCGGACACAGACTTGGTCTCCGGCACCGACCCGCTACTTGCCCACTTACCCGTCCTTCTTCCTCACTGGCCAGCGGAAGATCTTCTACTCCGGCTCCAACGCCGGATACGGCCCCGCCGGCAAGGGCCGCAAGCCCGGCCTGTGGGACCTCAGGAGCAACACCTTCACGCCGATCGGCGGCCTGAAGGACCCGGATATCCTGGAGACTTCGTCCTCCGTGCTGCTACCGCCCGCGCAGGACAAGAAGGTGATGGTGCTCGGCGGCGGAGGTGTCGGCGAGTCCCCCGCGGCCACCTCCCGCACCGCGATCGTCGACCTCGATGCCGAGCATCCGGCCTTCACGACCAGCCCGCGCCTGCCGGAGAACACCCGGTACCTGAACAGCGTGATCCTCCCGGACGACACCGTGTTCACCACCGGCGGCAGCCGTGGCTACCGCGGCAAGGGCGCCAGCGACATCCTCAAGAGCCAGATCTACGACCCGCACAAGAACGCCTTCGCGCCCGCCGCCGATCCCACGGTTGGGCGCAACTACCACAGCGAGGCACTGCTGCTCTCCGACGGCCGTGTCGCCGTCTTCGGTTCCGACCCCCTCTTCGCCGACAAGGCCAACTCCCGCGCGGGCCGTTTCGAGCAACGTGTCGAGGTCTTCTCTCCGCCCTACCTCCACCGAGGCGACCGCCCGGACCTGGCCCCCGGCGGCAGAACGGACGTCGAACACGGCGGCGAAGTCGTCCTGCGTACCGCTGATCCGGCTCGCATCAGCCGCGTGCGGCTCATCCGCCCCGGATCAGCCACCCACGTCACGGACTTCGACCAGCGCTCCGTCGCCCTGGACATCACCCGGCGGGGCAACGGCACACTCACGGCCCGCGTACCCAACGACGCAACCCTCGTCCCACCTGGCCGTTACATGGCCGTCGCCGTTGACACACGAGGCGTTCCGTCCCGCGCCGTCTGGATCCACGTGTCCGGGTGAGACACCGTGGTCATCGCGGTCGCCGACCCCAAAGGGGCATCGACATGTGACACACATCACGAAGCACACTACAAAATTTGCCTAGTGCAATGATGATTCGGCCCTGCGCGGCCGTACCCCCTGACACACAGCTCGCTCACGTCAGGAGGCTCCATGCCCGTCTCCCGCAACACGGCCGGGACAGTATTCGTGGTCGGCGCGCTGGGATTGACCCTCGCCGCCCTCGCCTACCCCGCCATGCTCGGCATCGAGAACACGGCGACGAACACATCCCGCATCATCGCCAACACCCAGTACGGTCCGCTGACCGAGGCCGACCGCGACTTCGTCGTCAAGGTCCGCGCGGCCGGCCTGTGGGAATACCCCCTGGGAGAGCTGGCCATGCAGCGCGGCACCACGAAGGAGATGAAGGAGGCCGGCGAGCACCTGATCGTCGGCCACGCCGGACTGGACCAGATGTGCCGCAAGATCGCCCCCGAGCTGAACATCACCCTGCCCAACCAGGCCAGTCCCCAGCAGCAGCAGTTCGTGGCGACAGTGGACTCCAAGAACGGCAAGGAGTTCGACTCCACCGCAGTCAGCATCATGCGCGTCACCCACGGCCAGATCTTCCCGACCATCGCCAAAATCCGCGCCAGCACCGAGAACACCCTGGTCCGCCAGCTCGCCGACCTCGCCAACGACACAGTCCTGGACCACATCACAGTTCTGGAGAACACCGACCTGGTCAACTACGACCAGGTCAACTTCCAGCAGACCACGCCGCCCAAACTCCCCAAGGCCGAGCTCACCCCGCCCGCACCCCAGCCCGGCTCCCCGGTCGTCGTCCTCACTCCCCGCCCGGACCTGGATGTCAACACCAGTTCCCCGACACCCGCGCCCAGCCCGACCGCCGAGTAAACAGCGAAGGGCGGCCTGTCATGATCCCGCCGCGGAGGGCGTGCAGGCAGGAGAGCCGGATGCGGTATGGGAGAGCCGGTAGGAGCGTAGGACCGCGATCGCGAACGCCGAGATGCGCCGCAGCCCAGCCGCCCAGGTCGAGCAGGGGCCCAACCGTGCCTCCACGCCACGTGGCGGCACGCGCCCCTTCGCGTCACACACCACGGCGAGCGCGTCGGGTACGGCAATAGCCACGCTCCTGATCGGCGCCGCCCACTCCGGAATGGGTCAACGCCGACGGAACCGTCGACGAGGGCAAGATGCCGGAGACCATGCCGCTCATCGGCTCTGAAGGCAAGGTCGCCAAAGACGCCAACGGCAGGGCGCTCAGGGTCAAGACACGCGGCCTGCTCAACCCGTCCGGAGCTCCCGTCACACCCGAGCCGAAGGCGGGAGAGAATCGCTCTACTGAGACGGACGCGGACGGACGGGTGCCCGAGAACATCCAGGTCCGGCCGTCCGTACCGCCTGCTAGCTGACACGGCCCATACGGCCAGCCAGGGGGTGGAAGAGGGGCATGAGTAGAGTTCCACGTGTGTTGCGTCTGATGGAAGGGCTGTGCGCGGTCATCGCGGTGCTCTACGCGACGCTCTTGGTGCTGTTCACCAACTACGATGCCCTGCTGATCACCTACGAGAACGGCGACCTCACCCCCTCGATTCTGGTCTTCGCAGGTGCGTGCATCGGCTGGGTGGGCCTGCGCCTGGTGCGTTCCTCGCGACGCCCCCCAGTTGTAGTCATCGGTGGTGCGTGCGCCGTTGGTCTGGTGGCCGTGCTGTGGTGGACGAACCGCACCACGGTGGAGGAACCGCGTGTCACGCCCACTCCGGGCACGGCGCCCTCTCCGGCACCGCCGACCCCCGGGCCGTAACCGGCTCGGTTTGGAGCCCTCCGCCACTGCATGAGTGGCCGAGGGCTTCGCCGTGGGAAGGGGCGGCAACTCCGGGGCGACGTGTCCACGTTGGGGTGAATGCCGTGGGCCGTCCGCCTCCCGACGACAAGGGTGTGTCCGTCGTTCCACGTAGGACCGTCTGACTCGTAGACCGACTCCCTACGGGTGGGCCCGACCGTATGCGCGCCGCACGGGCAACCGGGTCCACCGACGGACGGGGTACGACAAGGGCGGCCTGTGCCGATGCGGACCATGGCCGATAGGCTGTAAAGAACGCGTCAAGCAGGCGCGCGGTGTGCCGGGAAGTCTGGTCGGCGTCCAGGGGCTTGTGTGCCCAAAATGCCGATGCCCCGGAGGTCCACCCGATGGCCGCTGCCCGCCGTGACCGTAACCACTCCCTCTTTCTCGGACTCCTGCCCTGGCCGGAGCGACAGGCGGTCGCCCGGGCCCTGCGCACCGAGACCGTGGGCGGTCTGGTGCTGCTCGCCGCGGCCGTGGTGGCCCTGATATGGGCGAACACTCCGTGGAGCGGCGCGTACGAGCAGATACGCGACTTCCACTTCGGCATTCCCGCTCTCGGCCTGGACCTGTCAGTGGGGCACTGGACAGCCGACGGCCTGCTCGCGATCTTCTTCCTCGTCGCCGGAATCGAGCTCAAGCGCGAACTGGTCATCGGCGAGCTGCGCACTCCGGCCACCGCGGCCCTGCCGGTCGTCGCCGCTTTCTGCGGGATGCTCGTCCCGGCCGCCCTGTATGCCGCCGTCGTTGCGACTGGCGGGGGCAGCATGGACGGCTGGGCGGTGCCGATGGCTACCGACATCGCCTTCGCCCTGGCAGTCCTCGCCGTCCTCAGTACCCACCTGCCCTCAGCGCTGCGGGCTTTCCTTCTCACTCTCGCCGTCGTCGACGATCTGGGCGCGATCCTCATCATCGCGATCTTCTTCACCGACGACCTGAACCTGGCCGCTCTGGCCGGGGCGTTCGTCGGACTGGTGGTCTTCTACCTGCTGCAGCGCCACCGCGTGACGGGCTGGTGGTGGTACGTCCCCCTCGGCTTCGCCATCTGGGCGCTGATGTACAACGGTGGCGTCCACGCCACTGTCGCGGGAGTCGCGATGGGCCTGATCCTGCGCGCCACCCGCGACACCGGGGAGAAGGCCTCGCCGGGCGAGCGCACCGCGCACGTCATGCACCCGGTCTCGGCCGGGGTCGCGGTGCCGCTGTTCGCCCTGTTCGCCGCCGGGGTCGGCGTCTCGGCTCCCGTGCTCGGCGAGGTGTTCACCCGCCCGGAGCCGCTCGGAGTGGTCCTCGGGCTCGTTGTCGGCAAAACGGTGGGCATCTTCGTCGGCACATACCTGGCCGCCCGCTTCACCCGGGCCCGCCTCAACCCCGACCTGGCCTGGGCCGACGTGCTCGCGCTCGCGGTGCTTGCCGGGATCGGATTCACCGTCGCCCTACTGATCGGCGAACTCGCCTTCCCCGACCCGGCCGCCGCCGAACACATCAAGGCCGCAGTCCTCATCGGCTCACTCATCGCCGCCGGCCTGGCCACGCTGCTGATCAAACGCCGCAACGGCGTTTACCGGCACCTGTGGGAGGAAGAGACACGCGACGAGGACGCCGACGGCATCCCTGACATCTACCAGCCAAGCGGCCCCGTACCTGACGGCGACGGGACCGACAGGTAAGGAGGCAGCCTGTGCGCGAGGCGCCGGGATTGGCTCCCGCGTGCAGCAGAGGGCCGCAGGAGGCTGACAGCTCCCGTGGCCCTCTGCTGCACGAATGGGAGCTAGTGGCTGCCGGCGAGTTCGCCGCTGAGCCTCTCGTGGATCTGGGCGCTCGGTTTGTTCAGTCCGATGATCTCGACAGTCTTGCCGCGTTGGGTGTACTTGGTCTCGATGGCGTCCAGGGCCGCGACGGAGGAGGCGTCCCAGATGTGGGCGGCGGTCAGGTCGATGACGACCTTGTCGGGGTCGGTCGCGTAGTTGAACTGGCCGACGAGGTCGTTGGAGGAGGCGAAGAACAGCTCGCCGGTCACGGAGTAGACCACGCTGGTGCCGTCGGGGTCGGTGACCGAGGTGACGTTGGCGAGGTGGGCGACGCGCTTGGCGAAGATGACCATGGCGGTGATGGAGCCGACGACGACGCCGATGGCGAGGTTGTCGGTGGCCACAACGCAGGCGACGGTGATGACCATGACGGTGATCTCACCGGCGGGCATCCGCTTGAGTGTCTTCGGGGCGATGGAGTGCCAGTCGAAGGTCGCGAAGGACACCATCACCATCACGGCGACCAGTGCGGCCATCGGGATGTCGGAGACGACCGGGCCGAACACGATGCACAGCACCATCAGGAACGAACCGGCCAGGAAGGTGGACAGGCGGGTGCGGGCGCCCGACACCTTCACGTTGATCATCGTCTGGCCGATCATGGCGCAGCCGCCCATGCCGCCGAAGAACCCGGTAACGATGTTGGCAATGCCCTGGCCGACGGACTCGCGGGTCTTGGAGGAGTGGGTGTCGGTGATGTCGTCGACCAGCTTGGCCGTCATCAACGATTCCATCAGGCCGACCAGCGCCATCGCGAGGGCATAGGGGGCGATCGTCGTCAGGGTGTCCATGGTGAACGGCACGTCAGGCAGGCCCGGTACCGGCAGGGAGGAGGGCAGGTCGCCCTTGTCACCCACGGTCGGTACCGCAATGCCGGCGGCGACCGTGATGACGGTGAGGATGACGATCGACACGAGCGGCGCCGGGATCACTTTAGTGATCTTCGGGAAGAACACCATGAGGGCCAGGTCGGCAATGATCATGGGGTAGACGGCCCAGGGCACGTCGTGCATCTCGGGGACCTGCGCCATGAAGATGAGGATGGCGAGCGCGTTGACGAAGCCGACCATCACCGAGCGGGGCACGAACCGCATCAGCTTGGCGACACCGAGGGCACCGAGGGCGATCTGGATGACGCCGGCCAGGATGACGGCCGCGACGAGGTAGCCGAAGCCGTGCTCGCGGTTGAGCGGGGCGATGACCAGGGCGACAGCACCGGTCGCGGCGGAGATCATCGCCCGGCGGCCGCCGACGATGGAGATGGTCACGGCCATGGTGAAGGAGGCGAACAGGCCGATAGCCGGGTCGACGCCGGCGATGATCGAGAACGAGATCGCCTCGGGGATCAGCGCGAGCGCAACGACGAGTCCGGCCAGGACCTCGGTGCGCCAGACCTTCGGGTCGGACAGCCAGTCGGGGCGCAGGCCGCGCAGCAGCGCAGCCGGGGACAGCGCGGACGTAGACAAGGAAAAGTACCTGTCGTGCTCGGGCACACCCGGCATCACTGGGCGTGCGGGAAGAGGCAGGAGGGCCGGGGCGGCCATCCGCGGAGCCCGCATACTGCGAGCTGAAGTCAGAAGGCAGCAGCGAGGCTGGAGCTGGAATCCGCAGGGCTGCTTAGGGGCGAAGGGTCACGGCGGGCAGGCGGCGGCGCTGGGCGTCATGGGCATGCGCACGCTCTCTCCTGCAGGCATCGGTCTTCACCGGGGCATCATCGACCCCGACACGGCAGACGGTCACGGGATGATCCACCCCGCACCATGGGAACGGGGACGGCGTGGAGCCGACCCCAACGATCACCTACTCTACCCTAACGTTAGGGTAGAGATAGACGCTGGCCGCCTGTGGCCTTGGCGACAGATGAGGGAGGGCGCCCGCGTGAGCAGCGAGCACATGCAGATCGGCGACGTCGCCGCACGGACCGAGCTGTCGCTGCGCACCATCCGGCACTACGAGGAGACCGGCCTGGTCATTCCATCCGCCCGCTCCCAGGGTGGCTTCCGCCTCTACACCGAGGCCGACGTCGCCCGCCTGATGGTCATCCGCCGCATGAAGCCGCTCGGTTTCACGCTGGACGAGATGCGCGAGCTGCTGGACGCCACCGACCGCCTCGACTCCGAGGAGACGCTACCGATGGACGAACGTGAGGCTCTGCTGGAGCGCGTCCGCGGATATGAGCAGGGCGCCGCAGAGCAGGTGGAGAAGCTCCGCACGCAGCTGGCGCGGGCCGAGGAGTTCGCGCAGACACTGCGCGAGCGCCTGGACCGAGACCGGGCCGCCACGGCTTGAAGGCCATCAGGACGCCCGAACCCCGTATCCGGACGACAAAGAGTCACATGGTGACTCCCCCTCGGCTCATTGAACGAGTTCTGCTGGATGGACCTGAAAACCCACGACATTCCCGGCACTGCGGCTTTCTTCTCGGCGGCATTGGGCTGACGCTTCGCGGTGGATGAGGCGGACTGGCGCAAGGCCACGAAATCGCCATTGCGGGATGCCGGATCGGGAGCGTGAGCCACCTCCCGAACCCGGTCCACCCACCAGGATCCCCCCCTCACATCGCCTATTACCCGGCAGTCGATGATGTCGACCGCCGCACCAAAGCGGCAACGGCGAACGGCGCACACCTCGTGCAGCCCGCGCCGCCTTGGGCGCCCTTCATCACCACACCAGCCTGGGGAAAGAACCTTTGGCTGATCACTGCCGCCTACGCCTTGCGCACCGCCGTGAAGTACGCATGGCCTGCAGAACGACCCGCCTTCGGCCGGACCGGCCCGCACGGAACTGCCGTCGTGCGCCTGCGCAGTGTTTATCGATGAGTCCGAGCAGCGCATAGTGATCAAGGACTCGCAGATGTTCCCGGGAAATGACTACACATTCACGGTGTGGCCAACTGAGACCGCTACCGCTGTATGCCGATCCAGGGCCCGGTCAGCTTCTACGGCGCGACCACCGCATCTGTCCCACACCCAGGAGCGCCAGTCCGCAGAGCAGCAGCGCGTTCGTACTGAAGAAGCGGATATCCCAGGACGGACCCGGCACTATCCCGAAGTAGAACAGTCCCTGCACCATGCCGGGCGTGCCCACCAGCACTGCACCCAATCCGAAGAGTCGCGGTCGGGCGACATGGCGGCGCGCCCACGGCACCGTCCATCCCGTGCGTATCGACGCCGTTCCGAGGGCGATCGCCAGCACCCCCAGCACCATCCCAACTCCAACGACCCAATCCACGGCAACTCCTCCTGCCGACGAGCATGCGCACCTGGGACTGCTCAGGTGTATACGCCGACACCACTGTCCCTGGCCAGCGGTGTCGGCGACCTTAATACTCCGTCCGTAGATCGTGATCTTCACGTCTGGCTCGCGGCTTGCCTCCGGTAATGGGTGGCCCGAGCACGGCCTGGTGGCGGCGTCTCCAGGCGGACCGGGCGAGCCGGTGGGCCACGTCGTGCGCGGGTCGGACGAACAGCATCCTGAACAGTCGCTGGATCTCGTTGCAGGCGAGGGGGATCAGCCCGTCCGCCCTGCCTCGGCGGGTCCCGGGCAGAAGATTGCCGGACGCGGGCAATGCGCAGAGGTTCGCCGTGCCTGCATGCTGATGTCCGCCGACGGAAACGGGGGCGTCAGTGGAGGCAACCACTACTCGCAGCGTGGCGCGTGCACGCATGGGATCGGGCCTGGCGGTGACGGTTGTTCTGCTGCCTCTCGGTGGCTACGGGCTGTCCAGGGCGGGGATAGCCCCAGAAGGTGCACCCGTCGTGCTCGGTCTGCTGTCCGTGATCGTCGGCTTCGTCCTCCTACCCGCACTGGGCGAGGAGCGAGCCCCGTTCCGGCACTCATCGTCCCACCTGGCTGCGCGCACCTTGACCGGGGAGCGATCCGTCGACCTCAACCAGATCACCTCCGTCCGACTGCTGACGACCTTCTCGTACGGCCGCGCGTACCGGACTCTGTTGGTGCGCGACGCCGACGGTGCGCGTCTGGGCATCACGACCGAGAGAAGCCGCAGGAAACTACGCCGAGCAATCGAGAAGGCGGACGCGAACGCCGCGCGAGGTGCCACCAAACCCCATGTGAGCCGTGCGGCCCGGGCGCATCTGGGCCTTGCCCCAGGAGGGCTCGTTGCCCATACGGTTCTCGCCTTTCTGCTTCTGACCGTGGCCGGAACCCTGTACGTGGTTGCTGTACTCCGACTCGGCGGACAGTAAGCCCTCCCTGTAGTGACTGGCGAGCCCGCCACAGCCACTCGTGATCACGATCTACGGCTGGAGTATGAATACTCCACCAGCGTTTCGCTGTTCCTGCTGGTCACGATCGGAGAAGTCGGTGACTGGCTGCGCCGTCGTTGACGTACCCGCCATCACCACAAACGGTCCGGGCCATCGACACCGCGATGACGACATCACCACAGTTCAGAGAAATAGGCCGCCTGCATGAGCAGCGCCCAGGGCGCAAGCACCGAACCCATTTGGTACCTGCGCCTTGTCCAGCGTGATCCCACGCAAGTACGTTCACCAGCGGTGTGCCGGGAAGTCTGGTCGGCGATTAGGGGCCCTGTGCCCGCCGCGTCGACTCTGGAGGCCCTCATGGTCTCGCCCGCCCTCAGTACGAAATCCCTGACCAAACGCTATGGCCGCGTCCTGGCGCTGGACGGGCTGGATTTGAGTGTCCCGGCTGGCGAGGTGTTCGGCTTCCTCGGCCCCAACGGTGCCGGCAAGTCCACCACCATCCGGCTGCTGCTGGGACTGGCCCGCCCCACCACTGGCCGGGCATGCGTCTTCGGCACCGACGCGGCTGACGTCGCCATGACGCACCGCCACCTGGCGTACGTACCGGCCGACGTGGCGTTGTGGCCACAGCTGACCGGCGCCGAGATGCTGGAGCTGCTGGCGAGCACGGGCCCCGGAACCGACCGGCCCTACCGGGATGAGCTCGTCGAACGGTTCGACCTCGATCTGTCCAAACCGGGCCGGGCGTACTCGACGGGCAACCGTCAGAAGGTGGCACTGGTGGCCGCGTTCTCCACCCGTGCGCCTCTGCTCGTGCTGGACGAGCCGACCAGCGGCCTGGATCCGCTGATGGAACGCGAGTTCCGCCACGCGGTCCGCGAGGCCCGGGACAACGGCCAGACGGTGTTCCTCAGCTCCCACCAGCTCGCCGAGGTCGAAGCCGTCTGCGACAAGGTGGCGATCCTGCGCGCCGGGCGGCTCGTCGATGTCGCCGCCGTGACGGGACTGCGACGACTGCACCGCACCGAGGTGACGGTGTGCTTTCCCGGCACGCCACCGGACCTGGCCCAAGTACCCGGCGTCGAGGCGATCGAGGTGACCGGCGCGGCCTCGGTGCGGTTCACCCTCACCGGTCCTCCGGGGCCTGCGCTACAAAAACTGGCGGAGGCGGACGTGGTCAGCCTCACGGTGCGGGAACCCTCGCTGGAGGAAATCTTCCTCGGCTACTACGGCGGGACACAACGGTGACGGCCGTCAACTCTCCGGCCGAGCCCACCGACTCCCGCGCAGTGGCGGGGCGGGCGGTGACAGCTCTGGCTCTGCGCCAGACCAGACGCGGCACGCTCGTCGTGGCCGCTCTGGTGGCCGGGATGTCGGCGGTGGCGGTGGCCGCCCACCGCAGCACCGTCAAAGACCAGGTGGATGCCGCAGCCCTGGAGGCACTGGCGAGGAATCCGGCGATCCGCACCCTGTTCGGCGAACCGATCGCTTTGGATGACGCAGGCGGGTTCGCCGTGTGGCGCACAGGGACGGCGTTGGCGGTCGTGCTGGCCGTGTGGGCGCTACTCGCCGCAACGCGGATCACCCGGGGCGAGGAGGATGCCGGCCGGTGGGATGTCCTGCTCGCAGGGCGGGTGCCGATCACCACCGTGGTAGCACGCCACATCGCTGTCCTGGTCGCGGCGTCACTCCTCGCGGGCGCAGCCGCCTTCGCCGGCCTGGCTGCTGCGGGTGCCACCGCGGGCGGCGCCGCGGTGCACAGTGCCGGGCTGGCCTTGTGCGGGGTGTTCTTCACTGCGGTGGGCGCGATGACCGCCCAGGTGTTCGCGACCCGGGCGTCAGCCAGCGGCGCGGCGGTGGCGGTCCTCGGCATCAGCATGCTGTTGCGGATGGTCGGCGACGGTGTCGCCGCCCTGGGGTGGCTGCGCTGGCTGTCACCGTTTGGCCTGACGGCGCTGGCCCGCCCCTACGACGGGAACCGGATCTGGCCACTGCTGGTCCTGTTCGCCGCCTGCCTGGTGCTTGCCACCGCAGCCGCGGCTGCGGCTGGGCTGCGTGACATCCGCGACGGTTACCTGCGCTCTTCTTCCGGCCGGGCCCCGCGTATGAGGCTGCTCGGCTCGGTCCAGGCGTTCGCGGTACGGCGGCTGGTGCGGCCACTGGCCGCCTGGTCGGCCGGTGTCGGCGCCTACTACCTGCTCATCGGGGTGCTGGCCCTGTCCATGTCGGGCTTCCTCACTGACAATCCGCACTTCGCCGACCTCGCCGCGCAGGCCGGCTTTGCCGGGCTCGGCACCGTCCGGGGATACGCCGCCACGCTGTACGCGCTGCTGGCCGTCCCGGCAGGAGCCTTCGCCGCGGTCCGGCTCGCCACGCTCGCCGCCGACGAAACCGGCCGGCGCCTGACCCTCCTGTTCGCCCAGCCCCTCACCCGGGTGAGAATGCTCACCGGCGAGATCGCCGCCGCTCTGGGTGGCGTCATCGTGCTCACCACCGTCGCCGGCCTCGCCACCTGGAGCGGGACAACGGCTGTCGGTGCCGACCTCGGCCTCACCGCCGCGCTGTCCAGGGCGTGGAATGTCGTGCCGATCGCGCTCCTTTGCCTCGGCGCCGGTGTACTCGCCCTGGGCTGGGCCCCGCGCGCGGTCGCCATCATCGGATCGCTTCCAGCAGCGGGCGGGTTCCTGCTGAAAGTCATCGCCGACAGTTCCGGCTGGCCGGCGTGGGTTGGCCAACTGTCTCCATTCGCGCATCTGGCCGCAGTACCCGACGCCCCCGTCAACTGGCCCGCGGCCTTCCTGATGACAGCCATCGCCACGCTCGCCGCAGCCGCTGGTGTCATCGGCTACCAGCTGCGTGACCTGCGCACCTGACCGCGTGGCGGCCATGGAGCAGGTCGTGGAGCGCCTCCACCTTCACCTCTTCGATGCCTCTCGATGCTCGCGCGGCCAACGAGTTGGTGCCGAGAACTGGAATTACGGACAGGGTTTACTCCTGTCCCTTGTCCACGTGCTGCAGCGGTCCAGCAGGCACCGTCTCGTCCGTCGAATAGGTACGCGGGCCGGTTCCACAGCTGGCAGGCGATAGGTAGGTCGTTCCCGGTGGGGACCGATGGTTCAGGATCTCACCAGAAGCAGGGCGCACGATCGCATGAAGCGCTTGGCGAGGAAATGCCATACGCCCATGGCCTCGGCCGTCCCTGAGGCCGCCGGGCTTCTCAACCAGCGCATCATCGCCCGCGAGAGCCTCGACTCGTTGGTCCCCGCAGCGCTGAAGCTAAAGAAGCAGATCAAGCGCTTCGCCCTGGACAACGAACTCGACCACCTGCCCATCGGCGACATCGTCTCTGTCGCTCTGGACGAGTGGCTCACCACCTGCGGGTTCTGACCCAGCAAACGGCGCCAGGTGGCCGCGAACATGCACCCTGCTGGACACGCCGCGGCCACGAAGACCCCCCGGCAGCATCGGCCACCAGGATCCGCACCTACATGTAGAAGGCGTACCGGGCTTCGGGTTCGTAGGTGTCCGGGAGGTCGCGGAGAATGGCGCCGACTTCGCTGGCGAACCGAACCGTGACTGGTAGCCGTTCGGCGAAGCGCGCGGAATTCCAGTTCATTTTCGTCAGCAGCAGCACCTCACGGAGCAAATCCCGTGCGCTGGAGTCGCCGACATGGTCGGTGATCTGGACCGGCGCCGGCACATGCCCGTGTGGGTAACGGCCAAGCGACGGCACGTACCCGGTGGTGTAAAGATAGCGACGGTCGCCGAGGCTGACGCAGGTGCCGCGAGGCGGCGGATATACACCGTGGCGCATCACGCGCACGCCAGTGGAAGGGGCCAGGGCCACCAGGTCGTACTCGTAGCTGCTGAGGGCGTCCTCAAAGCCCGCGCGTTCCTCCGTGAAGAACCGCGACTGCTTGTGGATGACGATGCGCCGGGGAGTGCGTCCCATGGTCCGCTTGTAGCGGCCGATGACGTCGGAGATCAGCCGGGACGCCTCCTCCGCCGGAAGGTGCGGCCACTTGCCCTTCCACTCGAAGGGGCTGCCTCGCAGCACGAAGGCTTCTCCGTTCTCGGCGAACGCCTGGGCAACGCTCGTACGCATCGCGGATCTTTCCCCGTGCGGACGGTAGAACGTGACCCCCAGGTGACACGTTCCTTCGGCCAGGCCGACCGGGGTCCAGGGGAAGCCGCCAGCCTTGAAGTAGATCGCGGTGAACAAGTTCCACGCGAGGTCGGCGGGGTGTTCGAGGTCGGAGGTATGCACGTCCAGGTCCGACTCGACAGTCTCCTCCTGGAGGAGCTGCGTGCGCAGCCCTCGCTGCATTGCCCGGGCCTTGATTCCGGCACGTAGGTTCCACACTGTCTCCACCCCGCGGTTCCGCTGATGAACGGCCCAGTACCGCTTGGTGATTTCGGTTGGCAGCGTAATGAACACGATGGACGGAGGAGCATCGAGGCTAGCCAGCCTCCGCAGACGGTCGTCGATGACGTCCAGGAGCTGGTTGAAACCATCGAGCCTTCTGATCCGGTCCGCGGTCACGGCCCGGATGTCGGCAGCTGTGATCTTGGCTTCGGGGCCGTCGGTACGCAGCCGGGAGTCGAAGGGACCCTCCGATTGGAAGCCGCAGAAGGGGTGGTGATCGTCGTCGCCGTCGACGCCCTCGGCCGCCCGTGACAGCCAGGCCCGGGCTTTCGCGATGGATTCGGCGGTGCCGATGAATCCGGCGGTCACAGCCGCGGGGTGATTGGGCTGGTCGCGTGACCAGGGGCCTGCCGCGGGGATGCCGACCTTCGGGTCGATGTGCATCAGGTTGCCTGCGAAGGCGAGGTCCGGCTCGTCGACCCACTCGACGCCCAGGTTCAGCGATTTGAGCGCAAGACTCATCGGTCGTCCTCCTTGTGCTCGGCGCCCCAGTCCCATTCCGCATCGTCGATGTCCCACGAACTGGCGAGGGCGTCGATGACGTCGTCCTCATCTCCGCTGTCGAGCATGGTGACGGGATTGAAGCGGTTATCGTCGATGAGTGGCCACTTGGCATCAACCTGCGGGAAGTCGCCGTCGATCGCGATCTTCTGCCGACCGACTTCGAAGACGACCCGCGCGCGGCCGTCGAGCAGGAAGTACCGGAAGAAGTGGACAGCGTCGAAGTAGCCCTCGTTGTACATGCGAGATTTGCGCTTCGTCACCTTGCGACCTACCCGTCGCGGATCCAGCGGTTCCTTCCCGTCCTTCGTGAGATGGAATTCGGGCCGAATGGTCAGCCCCCACACCCCTGTAGCGAATTCCTCGAAGCGAAGCTGCGCCGCGAGATGCCACCACACATCGCGCGGATTACCGAAGCGCTCGCCTTCCTGGCGGACTACCTTCTTGGCGGACTGGTTCCTGCCCGTCTTGGTCTTGGCCTCCACGCGCCGGGTGACTGTCTCGTGGTCCGCCAGGAAGTAGTAGCGGCCGTGAGCACGGTCGTGCTGTATGCCGCGCTTGCGCAGGGCCATGCGAAGAGCCGAGTTCAGCAGCCACACATAGATGTTCCGGTCCTGCGATTCCAGCAGTTCCCCCGCATCCAGGCGCTCTGCGCTCTCAGGTTCGACTACCTGTTTGAACGGCCCGCGGGTATCAACGAGTTCATGAAACGCCCACACCTGGCCGTCGGCCAGTACGAAGGGAAGGACCTGACCGCGCATCGGCCGGGGCAGCCGTTCGATGACTTCCATGGATGTCCTGAACCGTGACTTCGCCCTCCAGATCGAGTCCGGAAGTTCCGAGACGGGCAGCAGCGACACATCCACCGAATCGGTCTCGAACGGTGCGGGCGGCACGCGAAGATCCTTGGCCGCCATCCTCACCTCATGGTCCGCCTTGTACTTGGCAAGGACCTCGACCGAGTAGATCCGGGGGTTCCCGTCCACGATCGCATGATGCGTTCCGCAGAAAAGCGTGAGGTTCTCCACCGCGTCCGGATCGTCCGAGAGCGGAGCCTCTCTCGACCGCGGCCCCTGTCTCCCGACACCGACCAGATGCGCACGCTGTGCCAGCGTCACAGGCTTCTCTCCAGAAGCCTCCTGGTACGTCACGGGATTCGAACACCCTGGGAACGCACACTGATTCCCCGACAACGCGAACAATCGGTTGGTGACCGGTGCTGGGATCTCCTTGCGGCTGTTTGATGCCATGAACCGACTCTAGGTGGAGGCACTGACATCAGTGCCTGCTCCCAGTCCGGCGGCGGGCGCTCTCTCCCGTGTCCCCGCACATCCTGCCGTTCTGGTCTGTACGGGCTCCAGCCTGCGCATATGGGCTGAGTTCCTCCGGCGTCAGTTCACGTGTATTCGGCATCCCCGGAAGCCAGGTCAAGGGGTCTATCGTCGCCGCGTAGTCGCACACCCACACCAACCAGCGTCGGGCCGAGTCGAGAGCAAAGGAACGTGCTGTCCGAGATCAACTGGCCGAACCGCTGCGTGAGGAGGCTGGGCCGTGGCACGAGCACACACCCTTCTACGAACCGGCGCTCCCTCCGCTCGTACGAGGCATCTCATCTTCGCTCGCGAGACGCCCGGCTCGTGCGTGCGGCCCTATTTCCCTGAAGTCTCCCTCCGCTTATTCTCGCGACCATGCCAGGGAGGGGGACCAGTGGCTGCAGAGGCAACGAGCTGGCAGAAGGAGCAAGTCAGCCGTGCCTATGTGCATGTCCTTGCCACCCAGGGTGGCTACACCATCTGCGACTGGAACGTCGACAAGGACGGCGTCGATGTCACCCTGCGCTCACGCGGCTTGATGGTCGACGTCCAGCTCAAGTGCACACAGAGCCCTCGTGTCGTCCGTGGCGGCTACAGCTTCGACCTCGATGTCGAGACGTACGACAAGCTGCGCGACCCGGAGCGCTCCGCCCCGGGCCATCTCGCTCTCCTGATAGTTCCGCCGGACATCGGCTGCTGGGTGACCCATCAGCCGGAGTCGATCGTCCTGGCCTGCCATGGCTACTGGGCGTCCTTACAGGGCATGGGCAAGGCCAACAGCAGCGTCACGACCGCGATCAGCCTCCCGGAGCACCAATCGCTCACCGTGAAGGCTATGAGCACCATGTTCGATGCGGCGCGTCGGCTCCTCAATGGCTTTGCTCGGGAGGTGGACTGAGGTGGTGCACAGTGAGCCCGACTTCGGTCCTGAAGAGATCCGCAGCTATCTCAAGGTCACTGGCTGGACTCCGGTTTCCGGTGGGGATGTCGCGGAACTGTGGAGCCTGCCCGGACCATCCGACGAGGTTGTACTGGTCCCCATGAAGCCAGGAGCCCCGGACTTCGCCAAACGGACCCAGATACTCCTGGCAGACCTGGCACGCATCGAGTCCCAGGACGCACGAACCGTCCATGATGCCGTCGCCACTGTCTTCAACGACGTCACCGATCTCAGAGCCTCCCACCCGTCCCTCAGTGACGGGTCGATCCCCCTCGAGGCCGGATATGAGTTGTTCATCTCCGCAAAGCGCCTACGAGTGGCGTCCGCGGCCGCCACCATCCGACGGCAGGGCCATTTCCGCAACTTCCCCACCCGGGCACGAGAACAGGCAAGGGAAGTCCGGCTGGGGCAGACCCGTCGGGGGTCATACATCGTGCCCATCATCAGCCAGGCACGCTCCCCCGAGGACGTGTACTCCCCCGGTCAGGAGTACATCGAGATCGGGGTGGAGGAAACCCTCTTCGACCGACGCGTCACCGCCACCATGTCCCGCGCCCTCGGCGTGCTCGAGGACATGGCGCGCGGAGCGGGATCCCACCCCCAGCGAGATCACCGATTCCATCGGCGAAGGCGTCTCCTACGAGCTGTGCCAAGCCCTCAGCAAAGTGGTGAACGTAGATTCCGTCGGCTCCCTCGACGTCTCCTTCAATTGGTCCCGGGTCGCCGCGCCGCCACCCGGCACTCCCCCGCAGGTGGAATTCAACCGCGCAGCGATCGACATCGTGGACCGCGTGTCCGCGCAGTTGAAAACCCGCGTCTACACAAGCCGGCACCTGATCTACGGAATCGTCACCGACCTCAGTCGCCATCCAGAGGACGAAACCGGCCGGGTAGGTGTCCAAACACTGATCAATCGACGAAGCAGGACCGTATGGATGGACCTGCCCGACAGCGCCTACCACACTGCAGTCCGCTGCCACGACGCAGGCATCCCCGTCCGCGTCCAAGGCGCACTCACCAGCCCACCCGGCGGCCATGCCACGATGGAAGTGGACGACTTCGGACCCGACCCCTCACTCGGCTCGGAGCAATAAGGAGCTGCCGACTGTTCAAGTAACAGCCGCTCCAGCCTCTCGGGAAGACAGTGCGTCTGCTCACGTGCCTGCCCTCGGTGCTGGCCCTTCGTCACCGTTTCCGTCTCGCCCAGCCCTCCTCACGAGAGCAGTCAGCTGCCTCGACCGACGGGCCCCGACGTGCAGCTCCTTGCGCAGCGTCTCAGCGGAAACAGGCCGCTCATGCAGCTCTCGGTGCCGGGCGTCAAGCGTCCGAGCCCTAGCCAGCAATGGATCGTCCGACTCATCCGGACGCTCGCTTCGCAAAGGATCATCTCCATCCAGTAGGCGCCCAGTCCTCGCAACCATGCGATCGACCGGGCGGTGGACGAGAAGCTCCACCGACAGCAACAGCGCAACAGGGGGCCATCCAGCCACCAGAACCGGCTTCCAACCCAGATCCGGAGCTGCCGCGATGTTCGCCGCCAACGACACCGCAATCCCCAAAAAGAACGCCGACCAGATCGCACCCCTAGCCCGGCGCGTGCGGAGCTGAGAGGGTTTCAGCAGTCCCACCGTCGCAAGAAGCAGCAGTCCATCCACCGACAGCGGCCACAACGCAGCACTGACCGCATCCGCCCCGCCCTGCAGAGCGAACTCCCGCTGATGCACATACGAGGCGTACGCAGCGACGCCGGCAACCACGAGGGCACACAAGTGCCGAATCAACTCGTCGAGTTCGAAGCCCCCGCTCCGGGCGGTTCTTTCCTCGGGTCCCGTCGCATCACCCATCAGACCCACCACCGCCCGGCACAGCGCGAAGGGGTCCTTCGCCTTCTGTGCCCTCCACGTGGGCATCAGCAGCCGATCCGACGAACCGTCCCAGTGCACAACGAGTGCACACTTCCACAGGAACTCCCGGGAACTCCCAGGTAGAAGGGGGAAGCCGATCCCCAGGGAAAATGGCCCTCACCGGGCCATACGACCAGGTCAGAGGCCTAACAGCAGGCCAGACCGGCTGTACGTCAGGAACACGGTGGTCTGCCTCGAAACGTCTTTCAGAACCGCTTCTGAACTGCGGAAATCGGGGGTGCCGCGGTCCGGCACCGTGCACAACGTACAGCCAACCTCTTCGGAGAAGTCAGGCATTTTCCGTCCTCCACGTAGGCAGGCGAGCGGCACGCGGGCGGTACGTGGGCCGTACGTGGACGACGTCCGGGCCGATCGGACCGGATGCCTGGCCGGTCGGACCGGGAGCTTGGCCGGTCGGCCGACGCGGTGGGGTGCGGTGTCCGTCTAGCGTCGGTCTCGTCCGGTACACCGCAGCCCGAGGGGAACGTTCGATGCACCAGCGACCGACGACCGGAGCACCCGCCGACGCCACCGCCATGGCCACGTCGGCCGCATTGGCCGGAGCGCCCGCGGAGTTCGAGCTCGACGTCATGGACCTGCTCGTGGAGGCACTGCGCGACGCGGTCAGGTCCGAGTCACCGGCCGTGGGCACCGAGAACCTGCTGTCCGCGCTGGTGATGGGTGAGACGGACGCCGGTTCGGCGATAGCGCCCGGCATGCGAAAGGCCGGCTCGCTCAGCGGTCTGGTCTCGGGCCGGGCCGGCAGCGGTGGGGCGGCCTGGGCGAACGACGACGGATACGGCAGCACAGCGGTGGACGCCACCGCCGAGGACGAGGCCGAGGTCGACGCCGCCTGGCGCGAGGCACAGTGGCGCCTCGGGCTCAAGTCCGGCGAATCGCGTGGCTCGCGCAAGGCGAAGGAACCGGTCGGCGAGAGCGACCGGCCGCTGCCCGGGATGACCGACGCGACGCGGATGTGCCTGCTGCTCGCGCTCGGGTCGGCCCGCACCGAAGGGACGATCGCGGTGCGCTGCCGGCACGTTGCGCGGGCCCTGCTGAACCTGCCGGCGAGCCGCGCCCGGGAAGCACTGGTCGTGGAGCGGCTGGACCTGGCCGCCGCGGCCACGGCACTCGACGCACTGGACGCGAGGGCCTCGGCGGAGACCGAGGGACCGGAATCCCGTGGCGTCCTGCTTCTCCGCCGGGCCGGCACGCTGGGCAAGAGCGGCAACCGCCTGTCGCGGGCGTTCACGTCGTGGACCGCCGGGTCGTCCATCTACGGCTCACCGGTGGTGTTCGCGGTGAGCGTCGAGGCCGCACGGCAGGTGGCACGGTACGGGCGCGGCAGGACGGAACCCGTGGACCTCCTGCTGGGAATCCTGGCCCTGGACCGGGCTTTGGCCGTCGCCGGACGGTCACTGCCCGAGGAGCTGGCATCCGTCAGCACAGCCGCCGAACTCCTGCGCCGGCACGGCGTACGGCACGGGTCCCTGGCCCGTGCCGCGACCATCGACGCGCCGGCCGGCGGCCTCGACCAGACACATCTCTCCGACTCCGCCCAGCAGGTCAGGGCGGCGGCCCAGCTCATCGCCGCCGAACAGGGTTCGCCCACGGTCGGTACGGTCCACCTGCTGGCCGCGCTGCTCGAAGCACCCGCGGTCGACGCGGAGGCAGGGGACGAGGGCCGGACGGTCGGACGCCTGCTGGCCGCCGAGCGGGTGGACACCGCCGCGTTGCGGGCGGAGCTGGGCCCGCGGCCGGGCGCGTGACATCGCGGAAGGACCGCCGGGGAGCGGCCTTCCCTGGCGCGGCTACCGTTCCTTCCGGCGGATCCGTGCCGCGCGGATCCGTGATGCCGGGGGCAGAGGCGAGCATGAGTCAAGTGACGGAAGAAGAACGGCAGTTGCCCGGACCGCGGCGGCGCGGGCCGAGCGACGCGGCACGGCGGTTGCGCCGCGAGGCGGCCGAGATCCGGGCCGCGGTACGGGCCGTTCCACGCCGTACGGTCGTCGCCGAGTCACTGGTGTGCGCCCTGGCGGCGGCCTTCGGGCTGATCCCGCTGCTGCTGATACCGCCGGACCGGCCGGTCCTCGCGGTGCTGGAGGCGTTGTGGGCGGCGCTGCTGGTCGCCGCGCGGCGCGGCCGGCCGGTCGCCGCGGTCCTGGGCGCCTTTCCGCTGCTGGCAGGTGCCAATGTATGGGTGCTGGCGGTGGTACCGCTGATCGTGTTGTCCGCCACCCGCCGTATCGCGCCGCCGCGGCGTGCGTGGCGGATCGTCGGAGTGGCCTGCGCCGCGCTCGGCGGACTGACCGTCGCCGTGGGCCTGTTCAGGTGGGAGACCCTGCCGATGATGCTGGCGGAGAACGCCGTCTCCGCCGTACTCCTCCTGCTGCTCCCCACCCTGGCCGGCACGATGCTGGGTCGGCGACGGCCCCTGGTCGACCTGCTGCGAGAGCGCAACGCCTATCTGGAACAGACCCGTACGCTGACCGCCGCGGCGGCTCGGATGGAGGAACGGACCCGGATCGCACGGGAGATGCACGACCTCCTGGGCCACCGGCTGAGCCTGATCTCGGTGCACGCCGGGGCACTTGAACTCGCCGCCGCACGCCAGGCCCCTCCGCTGGCCGGACAAGTGGAGCTGCTGCGCACGACCGCGGGTACGGCCATGGAGGAGCTCCGCGAGATCCTCGGCGTCCTGCGGCACGCGGACCTGTCGGACGAGACCGGGGTCGACCGGGGAACGTACGAGGACATCACCGATCTGGTGACCCAGTCCCGGCAGACGGGTGGTGGCCCGGTCGAGTTGGTCTGGTCGGTCCCCGACACGGTCGAGGTGGGCGCCCGGGTCCGGCAGGCGATCCACCGGGTGGTCCGCGAAGGGCTGACGAACGTGCTCAAGCACGCGTCCGGCGCGCCCACCCTGGTGGAGGTCAAAGGCACGGACGCGGGGATCGAGGTGTACGTCACCAACGGGGTGCCGCGTGTGCCGGGCGACTCCCAGGGCGGAACTAGCAGCGGGCTGGCCGGACTTCAGGAGCGGATCTCGTTGCTCGGCGGCACGTTCGGGGCGGGTGCCCTGCCGGACGGCGGCTTCCGCGTGACGGCGTGGCTGCCGTCCCAGCAGTCCCTTCCGTCCCAGCCACCCCAACCATCCCTGCTGTCCCAGCCGTCCCACGCGACGAACGGGCCGGGGTCCAACTCCCCCTTGTCGGCCCAGACCCTGACCTGGCCGCGCGTCCTCGGTGCCGGCTGCACGGCGGTGCTCGTGGTCCTGCCCACGGCGGGCTTCCTGATCGTCCTGCTGGTGATGGCGGCCCTAGGATGAGCTGATGATCCGAGTGCTGGTCGCCGACGACGAGGCGCTGATGCGCGTCGGAATCCGGCTGATCCTGGAGAACGCCGACGACATCGAGGTCGTGGCCGAAGCGGGCGACGGCCTGGAGGCTGCCGCGGCCTGCCGCACCCAGGACATCGACGTCGCCCTGCTCGACATCCAGATGCCGACCAGGGACGGCATCGCGGCCGCCGAGGACATCGCCCGGCTCTCGCCCCGTACGTGTGTGGTGATGCTGACGGCGTTCGGCGAGGAGGCGAGCGTGACGCGGGCCCTGCGGGCCGGGGCGAGCGGGTTCCTCCTCAAGGACACCGGCCCCGCCGAACTGATCCGCGCCGTGCAGCTCGCCGCGAAGGGCGAACCGGTCCTCGCGCCCCGGATCACCCGCCAACTCCTCGAACGGCACGTGCGGTCCGGCCGTGACACCGAGGCCGCCCTGCGCAGGACCGAGGAACTGACCCCGGCCGAACGGGATGTCCTGCGGCTGCTCGGCACGGGCCTGTCCAACGCGGAGATCGCCGACCAGCTGTACATGAGCGCCGGCACGGTCAAGGCCCACATCAGCCGGATCCTGACCCGCACCGGCTGCGCCAACCGCGTCCAGGCAGCGGTCCTGGCCCATGACGCGGGGTTGCTGGCCGACTGCTGAGGTCCGGCCGAAAAGCTTCCGTCGGCCAGGGACCGGGGCGAACCCACGACAGTCACCGGCCGACGGACCACGGGGGTGCGGCGACCGCCCGGTTACCGCAGCTGGGACTGCACCTGGGACGAGATCAGCTCCAGGTGCTCCAGATCGTCCAGGTCGAGGATCTGGAGGTAGACCCGCTGGGAACCGGCCTCCGCGTACCGGCCGATCCTCTCGACGACCTCGCCCGGGGTACCGGCGAGCCCGTTCGCCTTCAGCTCGTCCACCTCGCGGCCGATCGCGGCGGCGCGGCGGGCGACCTCCGCGTCGTCCTTGCCCACGCAGGCGACGAGCGCGTTGGAGTAGACGAGATCGGTGCCCTTGCGGCCGATCGCCTCCGCCGCCGCCCGCACCCGGCCGAACTGGCGCTCGCTGTCCTCGATCGACGCGAACGGCATGTTGAACTCGTCGGCGTAACGGCCCGCGAGGCGCGGGGTACGGCTGGCACCGTGGCCGCCGATGAGCACCGGCACCTTGGACTGGGCCGGCTTGGGCAGCGCGGGCGAGTCGGTGAGCTGGTAGTACGTGCCGTCGTAGCTGAAGGTCTCGCCGACCTTCGTCTCCCACAGCCCGGTGACGATCGCCAGCTGCTCCTCCAGGCGGGCGAACTTCTCCTTCGGGAAGGGGATGCCGTACGCCTTGTGCTCCTCCTCGAACCAGCCCGCGCCCAGGCCCAGTTCGACACGGCCGCCGGACATCTGGTCGACCTGGGCGACCTGGATCGCCAGGACGCCGGGCAGACGGAACGTACCGGCGGTCATCAGTGTGCCGAGGCGGATGCGCTTGGTCTCGCGGGCGAGTCCGGCGAGGGTGATCCAGGCGTCCGTGGGGCCCGGGAGGCCGTCCGCGGAACCCATGCGGAGGTAGTGGTCGGAGCGGAAAAAGGCGTCGAAGCCGAGGTCTTCGGTGGCCTTGGCGACAGCGAGAAGGGTGTCGTAGGTGGCGCCCTGCTGGGGCTCGGTGAAGATTCGAAGATCCATGCCTCCATCCTGCACGGTCGAACGTCGGTCAACCGCATCGGTCCCGCCGGTCCTCCGCGTCCCCGGTCGGGTGAAAATCCGTCAACCGTGTGCCTGGGGCGAGAGCGCGCCAGTGACCCGCCTGGGCGGTGATCGTTGGCTCGGGCGGAGCCGGACCGCCCGGCACCCGTCGCCGGCGGTCGGCCGGTGCGTTGCTGGTTCTCCCCGTGGGGAGGGCGAAGGCCGAGGAGGCCGTCATGTCCCAGGAAGCCGTTCCGTCGTCGCAGCCCAAGGGTTTGCTGCAGCAGATGGAGGAGCTGATGGCGGCGCTCAACGCGGACCTGTCCCAACTCGACGCGGATTTCCAACAGTCCGCCGAACGCCCGGCCCCGGCCCCGGCCGAGGGGCCCGACCGCGCCTGATCTGTGCGGGTTGGCTGTAGCTGGCCGCGCAGTTCCCCGCGCCCCTGGGTACTTCAGCCCCTCCGGCGTTTGAGGAGCGGGGGTTCGGGGGCGGAGCCCCTGAGGAAGTGACGGGAATGGGTAGGGGCGGCGGGGGCGAAGAAAACCCCTACCCCGCCGCCGCCCCCTGATCCCGCACCGCAAGTCTTCGGAGCATCTCCAGCACCCGATCCCGGGACTCGTCCGCCGCGTCGATCGCTTCCATGCACTGCCAGTACGTCCCCTCGTCACTGGCGGCGCAGGCTATCCCGACGAGCGCTATCCCGACCTCACCGAGCAGCCCCCCGAGGTCGAGCAGAGCGACACGCGCATCCCCGAGCTCGGTGAGCTGAGCGGCCCGCAGCCTCCCCACATCGAGCACCGGCGCACCCAGCACCCCGCACCCCCGCCCCGCCAACTCGGTCAACCCCAGCGCCTCGCCCCGTAATTCGGGCGGCCCGGACACCGCCAGCCGACTGCCTATCGCCTGGGCGAGGGCCTGCGCCTGCCAGGCCTCCGCCATGATCCCGGGAGCGTCCGCACTCCCCATCAGGGCACACCTGCTCGCGCTGATGAGCCGCACCGCGTCCATCCGCTGACCCCGTCTGTCCCGACGCGCTCTTCACACGCCTGCCCGAACTCCGCCTGTCCACTACCCAGAGTGAAGTGCTTCGGGACGAAAAGCCAGAGGAAGCCTGAAATCTGTGGACACGGAATTGATTGTGGACAGATCAATAACTCCGGAGAGTGACAAACGGGGTCTTCAAGTCCCTTTCCGGGGGCACCTCATGGACAACAAGCGAGCGTCAACCGGGAGTCAAACGGACGATCACGACCCCTCCCCCACCGGAAACCTCCGTTCATTCCGGTCGATCTTCGCATCGAGCGCCTCAAGGACATCGATACCGAGCACCTCGCACACCTGCAGCAAGTACGCGAGCACGTCGGCGACTTCGTCCGTCACCCGGGAGGCCCGCTCCGGGTCGTCCATCACCCGGGCCGACTCCTCGGGCGTCAACCACTGGAAGATCTCGACGAGTTCGGACGCCTCTACGCTGAGCGCGGCGACGAGGTTCTTGGGCGTGTGGTACTTCTGCCAGTTCCGCGCCGCCGCGAACTCGGCCAGCCTGCGCTGCAACATCGGCACATCAAGTTCGGTCACGGCTCAAGGTCTACCACCGTCACCCCACCCACCCCCGCCGCCCAGGACGCGTCGCTCACGGCCCCCACCAGCCGGATGTGCCCGCGCTCGCACATCCGCGCCGCCAGCCGTACGAGCCCCTCCCGCTGCCGTACGTCCAGATCGCGGTCGAAGCCGTCGGCGAGGACGGTGAGCGTCTGCAGTGCCGCGGGCACCTCTCCCGCCGTGTCGACCTCCAGCACGCCAGGCCCGGTGAGCAGCACCAGGGACAGCGCGAGGTACCTCAACTCCCCGTCCCCCAGCCTCCCGAGCGGTGTGCGCAGCCCGTCGCCCCGGTCGAGCAGCGCCTGGACCGTCCCATCGATCCCGCCGATTCCACCGATCCTGCCGACCTCGCCGGGCTGCCGCTCGGCCAACAGGTCACGGACCGGCCCCGCGCAGCCCGCCCGCAGCGCGTCGACCAGCAGCCCGTGCCGGCGCCCGCACTCCGCCCGCGTACGCCACAGCACTTCGGCGAGGTTGCCGCAGCCGCGCAGCAGCCGTCCCGCGCCCAGCGGCACCGCCGCCCGCATCGAGCGGGGCAGCGGGTCGCAGGCGAAGACCGACCGCAGGGCGACCACCATCTGCTCGGCGGCGGCGAGGACCTGGCGCTGGCCGTCCGTCTTCCCGGCGACGCGGAGCGGCAGGAGCGGCGTGCCGAGACGGTCGTCGGGCAGGGGAGCCCGGGTCACCAGGGACGAGCCCGCCGTGTGCCAGGCCGCCTGCACGGAACGTCGGCTCGGGTCGCGCAGGGCGGTCTCCAGCAGGGTCAGCCCGCCGACCGTCAACCGCTCGCCCACGATGCGCAGTTCGGGCTCGGCCTGCACGGCGACGTCGAGCCGTACGGGACCCTCGGGGCCGTCCGCCGTGCAGCCGATGCGGAAGCCGCGCCGCCGCTGGGCGTCGGGGCGGGCCCGCTCAGGCACGCACGCGACCGGGTCCGGGAACACCTCGTCCAGTTCGGCGCCGCCACCGAGCCGGGCGAGTGCCTCGTACGCCCGCAGGGCACTGGATTTGCCGCTGCCGCTGGGGCCGGCGAAGAGGCTGAGCGGTCCGAGCGGGAATCCGGCGCGGCGGTGCGCGGCGAACGCGGTGAGCCGCAGTTCGACGACGCTCGGCCGGTCCGGACGCGCCTCGGCCTGCGCGCGAGCCTCGGGAGATAACGCGGTCATATCCGGACGGTAGGGCTCCGCGACCAGGCGGAACCGTTTCGTCCGCGAAACCTTCCTACGAACGGGGTACCGGATCGAGGATTGACACCCCCGAATCACGCCCATGCGTCACACCCCAGGAGCCGCACTCCGGAAGTCAGACCCCTCCTGTCACACCCCGGGAATCCCCGCCCCCTCCATCAGCCCGCGCACCTCGGTTCCTGGTGGCGTGAGCAGGAAGACGTTCCGGTCGACCCGGTGCATCCCGCTCGCGAGGCCGAAGACGACACCCGTACTGAAGTCGAGTACGCGCTTGGCGACGTCCGTCTCCGCGCTGGTGAGGTCCAGGAGGACCGGGATCCCGGCCATCAGGGTCTCGGCGACCTCGCGGGCGTCCGCAAAGATATTGACCCGGAGCACCACGAAACGGCGTCGCGCCTCGGTCTCCGCCTCCGGTATCGCCCGGTGGCCGACCGCCGAGGGCCAGGCGTCGCGACCACGCAGCGGTACGACCTGGGCGAGTCCTTCCCACTGTTCATCGGTGACGTCGTGGCTGTTCACCGGTTCCCCCCGACCTGACTCGCACTGATTGCCTGCACCGGGCAATTCTTGCGCATGATCACCCGTTCGGCCCAATGCGACACGGTCCGGGGCGGACCGTCCCTCCCGGGAACCCCTCACATCGCGCCGACGGCGGCTGTGTGTCGCGCGTAACTCCTCGTGATCACGTCACGTGACACAGGCGTAACGGGCAATTCGTACGCTCATGCACCGAGGTTCCCCTCGAAACGGCCGGAGAAAGGCAGCGTGTGAGCGCCACCACCCCCACGTCGCAGGTACGTACGGTCTGCTCGTACTGCGGTGTGGGCTGCGGAATGGTCCTCGACATCGGGATGGGCCCGGACGGACGGCGTACGGTCCTGAAGGCGTCCGGGGACAAGGCTCACCCCGCGAATTTCGGCCGGCTCTGCACGAAGGGCGCGACCACGGCCGACATGCTCGCCGCGCCGGGCCGGCTGGCCACCGCCCTCGTACGGGACGACCGCGGGGCGGAGCCGGTGCCGGCGCCCGTGGTCTCGGCGATCGCCGAGACCGCGCGGCGGCTGCGGGCGGTCATCGACGAGCACGGTCCCGACGCCTTCGCCTTCTATGTCTCGGGGCAGATGAGCCTGGAGGCCCAGTACCTGGCGAACAAGCTGGCCAAGGGCTTCGTACGGACGAACCAGATCGAGTCGAACTCGCGGCTGTGCATGGCGAGCGCGGGAGCCGGATACAAGCTGTCGCTCGGGGCCGACGGGCCGCCCGGCTCGTACCAGGACTTCGAGAAGGCGGACGTCTTCCTCGTCATCGGCTCGAACATGGCCGACTGCCATCCGATTCTGTTCCTGCGGATGATGGACCGGGTGAAGTCGGCGGGCGCGAAGGTGATCGTCGTCGATCCACGGCGCACCGCCACCGCCGACAAGGCCGATCTGTACCTGCGGATCAAGCCGGGGACGGACCTGGCCCTGCTGAACGGGCTGCTCCACCTGCTCCACGAGAACGGGCACACGGATCCCGACTTCATCGCGGCTCACACCGAGGGCTGGGAGGACATGCCCGGCTTCCTCGCCGACTACCCGCCCGCCGCCGTCGCGGAGATCACCGGCATCCCGGAGGACGACATCCGTGAGGCCGCGCGGCTGATCGGCGAAGCGGGCGAGTGGATGAGCCTGTGGACCATGGGCCTCAACCAGTCCACACACGGCACCTGGAACACGAACGCGCTGGTCAACCTGCATCTCGCCACCGGTGCGATCTGCCGTCCGGGGTCCGGGCCCTTCTCGCTCACCGGGCAGCCCAATGCCATGGGCGGCCGGGAGATGGGGTACATGGGGCCCGGTCTGCCCGGGCAGCGGTCGGTGCTCGTCGACGACGAGCGTGCCTTCGTCGAAGAACTGTGGGAGCTGCCGCCCGACACCCTCCGCAAGGACGGGGTCGGCAAGGGCACGGTCGAGATGTTCCAGAAGATGGCCGACGGCGAGATCAAGGCCTGCTGGATCATCTGCACCAACCCCGTCGCGTCGGTGGCCAACCGCCGGACCGTCATCGAGGGTCTTGAGGCCGCCGAGTTCGTCGTCACGCAGGACGTCTTCGCCGAGACCGAGACCAACGCGTACGCCGATGTCGTACTCCCCGGTGCCATGTGGACCGAGACCGAGGGCGTCCTCATCAACAGCGAGCGCAACCTCACGCTCGCCCGGGCCGCCGTCGAGCCGCCCGGCGAGGCGCTCGCGGACTGGCAGCTCATCGCGCGGGTCGCGTGCGCGATGGGGTACGAGAAGGGGTTCTCGTACGAGAGCGCGGAGGAGATCTTCGAGGAGATCAAGCGCGCGTGGAACCCGAAGACCGGGTGGGATCTGCGGGGCGTGACGTACGAGCGGCTGCGGGAGACGTCCGTGCAGTGGCCGGCGGGGAGGGAGGACGGGGCCGATCGGAATCCGATCCGGTATGTGGGTTCCGTGGGTTCCGTGGGCGGGGGCTCCGCGGATGGGGATTCCGATGGCGTCGGCGCCGTGGCCGGGGACTCCGTGGGTGGGGGGCCTGTTTTTCCTACGGCCAGTGGGCGGGCCGTGTTTCACGCCCGGCCGCATCTGCCCGCCGCCGAGATGCCCGACGACGACTTTCCCTTCGTGCTGAACACCGGGCGGCTCCAGCATCAGTGGCACACGCTGACCAAGACGGGGCGGGTGGCCAAGCTCAACAAGCTCGATCCCGGGCCGTTCGTGGAGGTGCATCCGGAGGACGCCGCGGTGCTCGGCGTGGCCGAGGGCGACCGGGTCGAGGTCGCCTCGCGGCGGGGGCGGGCCGTGCTGCCCGCTGTGGTGACGGACCGGGTGCAGGTGGGGGGTCTGTTCGCGCCGTTCCACTGGAACGACCTGTTCGGTGAGTATCTGAGCGTCAATGCCGTCACCAGTGACGCCGTTGATCCTGTGTCGTTCCAGCCGGAGTTGAAGGTGTGTGCGGTTTCGGTGGTGAGGGTTTCTTCCCCCGCGCCGCCCCTTCCCGAAAGCGGGGCGCTGCCGCGGGCCCCGTTGGGGGCGCTGCCCCCAGGCCCCCGCTCCTCGAACGCCGGAGGGGCTGAGATTGCCGGTGGCTCCGGAGGGGCTGAGTCGGCCGGGCTCCCGGGAACAGCAGGAGCCGGCGACGTCTTCGGCCTCGCCCCCGCCCCTCCCCCCGTCCTCACCGCCCAGGAACGCCAGTACCTCACCGGGTTCCTCGCCGGGCTTCCCGCGGGCGCCCCGGGTGTGCCCGTGCTGCCGCCGGACGCGCCCTTCAGCCCTGACCACGCCCTGTGGGTGAACGGTGTCCTCGCCGGGATGTACTCGCGATCAGCGGAGACCTCGCGAGACCCGGCCACGCCCCTCCGCGAGGTCGTCGTCCTCTGGGCCTCGCAGACCGGTAACGCCGAGGAGTTCGCGGTCGCGGCGGCCGAGCGGATCACCGCGACCGGGCACCGGGCGACGCTCCTCGGGATGGACGACGCCGACCCTCGCGCGCTGCCGCCGGGGGCGGATCTGCTGCTGATCACGAGCACGTTCGGCGACGGAGACGCGCCCGACAACGGCTCCGGTTTCTGGGCGACGCTGGCCGATTCCGAGCCGCCGCGCATGGACGGCGTGCGCTTTGCCGTACTGGCCCTCGGCGACTCCTCGTACGACGACTTCTGCGGGCATGGCCGCCGACTCGACCGGCGGCTGGACGAGTTGGGCGGGGTGCGGCTGGCTCCGCGTACGGACTGCGAGCCGGACTACGAGCCCTCCGCGCGGGCCTGGCTCGACCAGGTGCTCACCGCGCTCGTACCCGCTCAGCAGGGGCAGACGCCCGCTCCCGCCCCGGCTCCGAACGCGAGTGGGAATGGGAGTGGGAGTACAGGTACGGGTGCGGGTGCGCGTGCGCCTTCGGCGGCACGGAAGGCCGCCCCCGTCACCGCCCGGCTCACCGGCAACCGGCTGCTCAGCCTGCCCGGCGCGGGAAAGGAGGTCCGCAGGTTCACCTTCGACACACGGGACTGCGAGACCCCGCTGACGTACGAGGCCGGGGACGCGCTCGGAGTCCGGCCGGTCAACTCCCCCGCCCTGGTGGAGGAATGGCTGGGGGTGGCCGGGCTGGACGCCTCAACGACCGTCGATGTGAACGGAGTTGGCCACACCTCTCTGGCCGACGCGCTGGGCCGGCATCTCGACATCACCAGGATCACCCCGGACCTGCTCCGCTTCGTGGCTGAACGTACCGGTGACAACCGGGAGTTGAAGAGGCTGCTGCGCCCGGACAACAAGGACGGGCTGGCCAAGTGGAGTTGGGGACGGCAGGCCGTCGACGTCATCGCCGAGCACCCTGTGCGGGCGAGCGCCCAGGAGTGGGCCGGGGTCCTGAAACGGCTCCAACCACGCCTGTACTCCATATCGTCCAGCCCGCTCGTCGACCCGCACCTCGTGTCGCTGACGGTGTCCGTCGTGCGGTACGAGAGCCTCGGCGGACAGGTCCGGGGCGGTGTCTGCTCACCGTTCCTCGCCGACGCCGAACCGGGCACGCCGGTACCGGTGTTCGTACAGCGGTCCCCGCATTTCAGGCCCCCTGCGGATCCGGCGACCCCGATGGTGATGGTCGGGCCCGGCACCGGGGTCGCGCCGTTCGTCGGCTTCCTCCAGGAACGGCAGGCCCTCGGCCACCGGGCGCCCAACTGGCTGTTCTTCGGCGAGCAGCACCGGGCAACCGACTTCTACTACGAGGACGAGCTGACGGCCTTCCTCGACGACGGCACCCTCACCCGCCTGGACACGGCGTTCTCCCGCGACCGGCGCGCCAAGGTCTACGTCCAGGACCGGATGCGCGAGCACGGACCGGAACTGTGGTCCTGGCTCCAGAGCGGCGCCCGCTTCTACGTCTGCGGTGACGCCTCCCGCATGGCCAAGGACGTCGACCGGGCCCTCCGGGACATCGCCGTCACCCACGGCGGTCTGAGCGAGACCGAGGCCGCCACGTACGTAAAGCAACTCGCAGCGGAGAAGCGGTACGTGCGGGACGTCTACTGACGGTTCCTCAGGGGCGGCTTCAGCGCGCCACGGTGTACGCATCCGGTTGCGGGCCTTCGCGGGGGCGCCGATGACGCTGTCGAGCACGGACGTATGGGTCGAGCCCTGACCTTGGGAGAGGTCAGGGCTCGGCTGTGGGAGTCAGGATCCGGCCGCCGGGATCAGGTCGCTGTAGGCCGTGATCGAGTCACTGTGAGCTGTGGTCAGGCCTTGGCCTCGGCCGTCTCGGGGGCCGCGTCCGGTGCCGTGCCGGGCTCCGGATCGGCGGCGGCCTTCGGCACCGGGATGAAGAAGGCGACGGCCGCGGCCACGAGGGCGACACCGGAGCCGATCAGCATGGCGACCCGGAACCCGTCCTCGGACGGCAGGGCGAACCCGCCGAAGTCCGTGGTCATCTGGGCCAGTACCACCGCCATCACGGCGGCCGACACAGAGCTGCCGATCGAGCGCATCAGCGTGTTGAAGCTGTTGGCGGAGGCGGTCTCCGACTGGGGCACCGCGCTCATGATGAGGGCCGGCATGGCGCCGTACGCGAAGCCGACACCCGTGTTGGCGACGATGGTCACGGCGAGCAGGCCCAGGGGCGAGTCGGTGCCGATCATCGGCAGGGAGATGCCGTAGCCGAGGGAGATGATCAGGGCGCCGATGGTCAGGGTGACCTTGGGGCCGCGGGCGGCCGAGACCTTGGCGCCGATCGGCGACATCACCATCATCATCAGGCCGGCAGGGGCCATCCACAGGCCCATGGCCAGCATCGACTGGCCCAGTCCGTAGCCGGTGGCCTCGGGCAGCTGGAGGAGCTGGGGCACGACCAGCGACTGGGCGTACATCGAGAAGCCGACCAGGATCGAGGCGATGTTCGTCATCAGGACCTGCGGGCGGGCGGTCACCCGGAGGTCGACCAGCGGCTCACGCGTCCGCAGCTCCCACCAGCCCCAGGCCAGCAGGACGACGACCGAGGCGCCGAGCAGTCCGAGGGTGGTGCCGCTTCCCCATCCCCAGTCGGCACCCTTGGAGACGCCGAGGAGCAGACAGACGAGCCCGACGCCCAGACCGGCCGCGCCGAGCAGGTCGAAGCTGTTGCCCGCGGCGGTGTTCGCCCGGCCTACGGGCACGACGAACCAGATCAGCGTGCCGACCGCGAGGGCCAGGGCGGCGACGACCCAGAACAGCACGCGCCAGCTGGTGTTCTCGGCGATCGCCGCGGAGAACGGCAGACCGAGCGCACCGCCCACGCCCATGGACGCGCTCATGATCGCGATGGACGAGCCCAGCTTCTCCTTCGGCACCACGTCACGCAGGAGGCTGATGCCCAGGGGCACCACGCCCATGCCGAGGCCCTGCAGACCGCGTCCGGTGATCATCGGGATCACCGAGGAGGACAGGGCACAGACGATCGAGCCCACGACGAGCGGTATCAGCGAGGCCAGGAGCATGCGCCGCTTGCCGTACATGTCGCCGAGGCGTCCCGCGACGGGCGTCGCCACCGCCGCGGCGAGCAGCGTGGCGGTGATCACCCACGAGGCGTTCGAGGCACTGGTGTCGAGCAGCTTCGGCAGGTCACCGATCAGCGGCACGACCAGCGTCTGCGTGAGCGCGGCCACGATGCCCGCGAAGGCGAGGATGCCGACGACACCGCGTGAACGGGCCTCGGCCTTGGGACTGTCAGGACTTTCCACGGGGGGCTCTCCCTCTTGCGCTTCCGGATCACGGCGGGCGCGACGCACTGCACGGCAGGAATGCGGCATGCATAGAATGTGCATCGTACATGCCGAGTGCATCATGCATATCGCTCGCGGTGCCGCCCCCACCCGACGATGCAGCGCGGTGCGATGCAGTGCGGTGCAGCGAGCTGTAATGCGGTGCGGTGCAGTTCCCTGCCGTGCCGTGCCGCGCCGCGCCGCGCGAACCAGGAGGGGGACGCCCCAGCAGCCCCAGAACGCCGATCCAGGAGCCGAGGACCCCCGCATGGACAAGCCGACGCCCCTGATCGAGTTCGAGGCCATGCTGCTCGGACGCCACATCCACCTGCTCACCCCGCACGCACGGGGCCTGGACGGGCGGCTCGACCGCAGCGCCTATCTCCTGCTCAGCCGCATCCGGGCGGAGGGGCCGATGTCCATCGGCCGCCTCAGCGCCGCCTTCGGCCTGGACGTCTCCACCCTCAACCGCCAGACCGCCGCCATGCTGCGCGCCGGCGTCGTGGAACGCATCCCCGACCCGGACGGGGGCGTCGCCCGCAAGTTCGCCATCACCGCCGAGGGCGAGCGACGCCTGGCCGCCGACCGCGCCGAGAACATCCGGGGCCTGGAGACGGTCATGGCCGACTGGACTCCCGAGGAGGTCACCGAGTTCGCGACCCTGCTCAGCCGCCTGAACCGAGACGTCGAACGTTACGACGGGCGGCCGTGGCCGAGGAGTTGAGATCAGGGGTGCCCCGTATCCCGTTCCCCTCCCGAGGCTGCCGGACTCAGCGCCTGGGGACGGCCGAGGGAGGACCGCCCACCGGACCGGGGACTGCGGCGTCCGTGAGCTCCTTCACCCGGGCGGCGGAAACCGGAACGCCAGGGGTCTCGAAGAACCAGCGTCCGGTCCCCTCCGGACTCAGCCCCTCGGGCCGCTCCGCCATGTACGGCTGGACGTAGACCGGGGCGTTGGGCTCGCTGCGCCAACTGTCGGCGAGGACGCCGATGTCGACCGCGTCGTAGCCGAGGACGTCGAGGAGCCGGGCCACGTCCGCCTTGGCGCCCGGGTCGTCACCGGCGACGGGCAGGGCGCTGCGGTCGGCGGCACCGGCGGGCCGCGCGCTGGTGAACAGGCGCCGGAAGTCGATGTTGTTGAACGCCTTGACCAGACGCGCACCCTCCAGATGCCGCTGCACGAGAGCGCTGGAGGTCAGCTCGCCCGAGTCCAGCTCGGCGATGCGGCCGTCGCGGTCCGGGTAGTAGTTCATCGTGTCGATCACCGTCCGGCCCGCCAGGGCTTCCACGGGCAACCGGTCGTAGGCGCGCAGCGGAACGGTGGCCACCACCAGGTCACCGGCCCGCGCGGCTTCGGCGGGCAGGGCGGCACGGGCCCGCGCGCCAAGCTCGTCGACTAGGTCGGCGAGGGTGTCCGGGCCACGCGAGTTGCTCACGACGACGTTCAGTCCAGCGGCGACGGCGAGCCGGGCCAGCGCTCCGCCGATCATGCCCGTGCCGATGAATCCAAGGGTCTGGGTCACGGTGCCGGATCTCCCATTCGATGAGTATCAATAGCAATCGCTGACACATAAGTGACACTTGAGCTCACGACTGAAACTCAGTGTCATACACGCAACCAAGACTCTCTCCTGCGATCCAGAGTCGGTCAAGCAGTACGATCACGGGGTGAGTGGAGCGGCGCGTACGAACACGCGAGACATCGCCAGGGCGGCCGTGCGGGCCGAACTGGCCCAGGTGGCCTTCGAGTTGTTCCGCCAGGAGGGCTTCGCCAAGGTCACCCTCGACGACCTGGCGGCGGCTGCCGGGGTGTCCCGCAGCACCTTTCTGCGCTACTTCGGCACCAAGGAGGACGCGGTCCTCGGCGCCTTCAACGCCCACGGCACCCAGGTCGCCGACGCCCTACGGGCCCGCCCCGCCGACGAGGACGACTGGACGGCCCTGCGCCGCGCGCTGGACACAGTCATCGAGCGCTACCGCCTTGACCCGGCGGGCTCGCTGGAGATGACACGCCTCGTACAGGACACCCCGGCCCTGTGCGCCCGCCAACTGGAGAAGCAACACGGCTGGCGCCCGGCCCTGACCGAAGCCCTCGCCGAGCGCGACGGCTCCTCCCGGTCCACGACACTGATCCGATCCGTACGGGCCGCCGCCGCCCTGGACTGCCTGAACGTCGCCCTGGACCACTGGACGGCCTCCAACGGCCATCTAGACCTGGTCGACCTCCTGGACGAGGCCTTCACGGCACTCGCACCACACTGAGCGCGACGCACTCGCCGAACGCACGCCACGACGGCGGCTACAAGAATCCCGGGGTCAGCCGGTTCAGCGGTTCAGGCACCCTTCGAAACGGGCTCCAGAATCGCTCCACACTCCACACGATGAGTCGTCGGAAGCATGTCCCCCGGGTGAGTTCAGAAGAAACCGCAGGTCAGGCGCAATCTCTCGTCTCCGTCTGAGGCCACCAGGCGCGCAGAGCGTCAGACGAGCGTCACGGCGGTGAAAACAATGGCGCGCGGTGATCCCAACAAGGAGTGCCCCAGACACCGTCAACCGTGGCCAGGTTCAGCCTTTGGCACTGACACGAGGGAACAATGATTCCTATCAGCATCGGTCGTTGGGACTCCCCGTACAGGCGGCACCTCTTTCACGGAGCGGATGACGTGCTCCCCTCCCCTTTCATTCGGGCCACCGGAAGCACGTACTCACCGGCGAGACGCGCCAAGTGCAGCGGGAGGGGCCGGGCGAGCGGCGGATAGTCGTCTTGGTAGCGCAGCTGGTGCGTGAGCGTCGCCCACTCCGCCGGCCGGTCAGGCAGGTCCCCTTCACGCCCCGAGTCCGCCAGTGCCTTCTCCGACAGGCAGCCGAGCACGGTGATCTCCAGCTGCCCGGGGTTCCAGGCCGACTTTCCGGGTGCTGTCCGGCCCTGTGCCGTGGGCGCCAGCTTCATGAGTCCCTTCGGCAGTTTCGCCACCGTGTGCGGCTTCGAGGCCGTACTCGCGAAGACACGGCTCTCCGTCTCCGCCGTCCCCCACACGCCCTCGGCGAAGCCGACGCTGCCCTTGGCGTCATGGGCATACCACTCCGCTACTTCCTCCCGCGCATTGGCGTCCCGTACGAGCACCACCCGCAGGTCGTCGCCGTAGAGCGTGTGGCGCTGGGCGGGTTCAGTGCCGAAGCCGAGCATGTCGCGGGCCAGTTCACCGTTGCGCAGGCCGGGCCAGCACTGGCGCAGATTGCCCGCGTCCGCCAGCAGGAGCGTCGGGCGGTCGCGGAGCTGGAAGAGCAGTGCGCGGATCTGCCGCTCGATCTCCCGCTGCCTGTGCTGCTCCACGCCCGGGAGGGCACCGGGCCGGAGCCCTCCCCGGGCGGCTACGCCATCGCCAGGGCCACCTGTATCAGCCTCCTTCTCCTTCCCGGTCTCCGCCACTGGTTCCACTGCCTGGGAGAGCAGCAGCAACAGCTTCGGGTACGGCACCCATTCGGCGCGCTCGGCGTCCCACCCCTCGATGACGCCCGGTCCTCCGTCCCCGGGGCGGACCCGCACCGCGACCAGCCGATGGACGGGGCACCGCGTGGGCCCCTTCCTGGTGTGGCGTACGAGCCAGAGCGCCACGTACTGGAGGTCGCCGGGAACTCCGGCCCCCACTCGGTGAGCGGGCGGACTAATCGCACCGAGCTGTCGAAAGGCGTCCAGCCAGGTCCACTTGGCCCGGTGCTCCAGGCCGCTGTCGGTATCGTCGGGCAGGTTGACGAACTGGCTCAGCCGGTCCTGCCGCGCCGAGGCGATGCGCAGCGCATGCTTGGGGTCGGAGTCGGGGACGGCGGCGAAGCGCTCCTTGCCGGCGATCTCCATGATCACGACTCCGGCCGCGTCGAGACGCGGGACCACTCGGTCCGCCACAAGTCGGCAGCGCCCTTCGACGGCTTCGGCCAGCCGGACGGCCCTGGGGCGCCTGCGCTCCCGGGAGACCTGCAGAGCGTCGGCCAGGGGCCCCGCGGGCCGGGCTCGTACGCGGATCTCGACCCCCTCACCCCGCCACCGCCAGGTGTCGTCATCGGCCGGCCCCATGCTCTCCCCGGGAGGGAAGCCGATGAGCTTCGGCAGTTCCGCGAGCAGCGCGGCACGGGTTTCCGGGGACTGCCAGAAGACATCGATCTCCAGGGGACGGCCGTTGAGTACGCGTGCCAGCGCCACCCGCCGCTGCAGGGCCAGCTGCGTGTCCCGGACGCCCGGACCACGTCCGGCTCCCGAACGAGGCAGCAATGAGGGGGTGTTGCTCCGGGTGACCCGCGTAAGGTCGGGGATCCGGCTCAGCACGGGGCGCAGCCCGTCCTCGACCCAGGCGTCCAGATCCGCCCGCTCCTGTGGCATCAACCCGGGTCCGACCTCGTGCGGGCCGATCGACGGGTGGTAGACGATGCCGGCGGCCACGTCACCGGACCCGTTGATCCAGCGTTCCGGGTGGGAGAAGAGCGCCTCGGGTTGCGGGTAGTTGCGTACGATGTCCAGCTCGGGCAAGAGCGGTGCGGGGCTGTGGTGGCGCCAGGCCAGTTCCTTCAGCCGCCGGTCGTAGCCGAGGGTGTTCACCATCAACCGGTGGCTCCGGTCCGGCCCTCCCGGCCATGGCAGCGGAGCGTCGAGCAGAACGGTCGCGCCGCCGAGCTGGTGGGGGCGTACGTCCAGCTGGGTGGACCACCGGCGTACCTGCGAGGACACGTGGACGCGGAACCGTGGGGCGAACGGCACGGTGTGGACGGTGATGTTGAGGCAAGCCGAGTAGTACCAGGTCTTTCCGCGGCGCTCGTATCGCTGCGGCGGCCAGGAGACGAGTCGCGCGCCGTTGCCCGAGCTCTCGACACGGAAGTGGAGTGTGGTGCCCCCGGTGCGGAACGTCCGGGCGGCCAGCCGGAAGGCGACCCACTCGGGCAGCAGGCCGTAGAGCCGTGCGGCGGGTTCGGCAGTTCCGCCCGCCGAGGTCACGGTCTCGGTGAGGTCGACCGATTCAGCCTCCCAATGTGGCAGTTGGACGGCCTCGGCCGGGTCGTCGGAGCGGAGCCGCTCCTCCAGGTCGGCGCCTTCGGTGTCGTCCTCCTCCCGGTACATGCCCGTCGCCCAAGTGCCGATCACCGGGGCCAGCACATCCGGCGGGACAGCTTCCCGAGCGTAGAGCCACGGCAGGCGGCCGTCCGTTCCGGCGTTGCGGCCGGTCGCGATGACGCCGGGGGCCATCGCCTGGAGCAGGGAGTTGAGCCTGCGCACGGGGAGCCGATCGGGGCGGACGGGGCCCTTGTCGGCCTCGGCGTGCATCCTGGTGAGCTCGGTGTGCAACTCCTCGCCGAGCCGCAGCACACTCATCTCCTCCCGCCACGGTCCATGGAGCGGGTCGGGTTCGTAAGCCGCGTTGCGAATGGTGGGATACACGAAATTGCCTCCTGGAAGTCGGAGTTCGGCGCTTACGGGTGGGCCGGGGCGGGAGCAGGGGCGAGCAGGCGGGTGAGCATGCCCCGGAGGGGTCCGTACAGGGCGTGGGCGATGAACTGCTCCTCCGCGCTCTTCGTGTCGCCCTCGAAGTACGGGTCCAGCACGTCGAGGACGCTGTGCAGCAGGCTGGACTTGGGGGTGTCGGCCTGCGGTGGTACGGCCCCGCGGTTCGGGGCGAAGGCGGCGTCGACGAAGACCACCCTGGCCGGTACGCCGCCGCGCACCAGCCGCCCGATCACCTGCCACATCAGGACCAACATGTCCCAAGTGACCTGCTCCCGCGCCTCTTCGCCGAGGTGGCTCCAAGCCATCGAGCGGGCGAGCACCTGGTACCAGCGCGAACGGGCGAGGCGGCGGACCTCGTCGGCACCTTCCTCGACGGTGGCCTGTCCCCGTACCCAGGTGTCGAAGTCTCCGCCTGTGACGGCGCGGACGATCCAGTCGTTGACGGCGTGGACGGCCAGGGACAGGTCCTCGGGGTGCGGATTGGGCCGGGCCAGGAAGTAGACCGTGCCGATGGCCGCCTCGTCGTCGTCGTTGAGAATGTTGTGGCCTCGCTCCACGGCCAGCAGGGGCGCCACGAGGATGTTCGCGTCGAGGTCCTTCAGGTGTTCGACGTCGCCCCGGCGCAGTGACCGGGCGCGGTAGGCGGACGGCGCCTCGTCCTCCGGGGCGATCTCTTCGTCGTCCGAGACCAGGCACAGCACGCTGTCGCGCCAACGGGAGTTGAGGTTGTGGAGGGTGTCGGCCACGATGCGCGCCTCGGCGTAGCTGCCGACCAGCAGGAGGATCTGGTCGCGCTTCCCCGGGCGAAGGGAGAGCAGCTCGCGCTCCAGCGGGCCTCCTTCGGGGGCGTCGTACTCCCCGGCGCCGAGGTGGGTGGCGATGCGGCGCAGCTTCTCGGGGCGGTCGTCCGGGTGGGTTCCCGACAGGCGCAGCTTCTCGTCGCCGTCGTCGATGAACTCGAAGCGCATCAGGCTCTCGTTCGCGATGCGTTCGGTCACCTCGGCCGGCGGCTCGATGATCACGCCGACCGGGACGCAGACGTGGTAGCGGCTGGACGCGCCCGCCCAACTGCTGCCGGACATGAGCAGCAGATGGGCGCCGGGCCTGCCGTCGACGGAGGCGAGGTGGGGCATGGCGCGCAGCAGTTCGCGTCCGACGCCGCTGCAGCGGAAGAAGGTCAGCTCGCCGCTGCGGACTCCGCCCTTGTCCTCGCCCGGGACCCGGAACTGGAAGCCGAGTACGTTGCCCATCGGGGCTTCGGGCACCATCGGGCCGTAGTCGAGCGGCCGACGGTACATCGTGTTGTAGCCCAGACTGAGGGCGGCTTCGACGCGGGGCCACATGGCGTTGATCATGGCGAGCCGGGGTTCCAGGGCGCTGAGCAGCAGCGTGAACTCGAAGCGTTCGGCGAGCTCCTGGTGCCACTGCTCGGGGGTCTGGGGCGGTGGCTTGGGCTTCCGGCGGCGGCCTCTCCCCTTCTGCCGTTCCTCCTCTGCGCGCTGCCACTCGTCGTACTCCTCCTTGTACGTCTGCTGCCGGGCGGCCATGTACCGCGGGTCGATGTGGAAGACCTCGTCCATGACCTCGACCAGGTGACGCCGGGTGTTCTCCGGGTTGCCGGTGTGGAGCAGTTCGTTGAGGAGGGCGGTCAGCTCGCTGAAGTCCTCCTCCGTCCTGCGGCGGCGGTCGCCGAAGGGGTTGTCGCGAAAGGCGTCGAGAAGCTTACCGAGAGCCTGTCGGGGCGCGTGGTTCCCGTGTTCCGGCCCGCTGCCGTCGGGGAGTTCGTAGCGTTCGTCAAGCAGTCCGAGCTGTAGCGTCCAGGCGCTGAAGTAGCCCGTCCGCACCCACCTGCGCAGGTCGTACCTCGCGACGAGCATCGCGTACAGCCGGTCGGTGGCCGATCCGGCGGTGTTGAGGGCGGCTGCGAAGGTCTCCACGTCCCGTTCGGAGAGCTGGGTGCGCCCGCTGGCCGCGAGCTCCCGGATCTTGTGCCGGCTCAGCTGGTCGATGAGGCCCTTGTCCTCGTCGCTGGCGAGGACGACGGCGGGTGCGAAGGTCTGGTCGAACTGCATCTGCACACGGTCGGCCTCGTCGATGATGACGAGGTCGCTGCGGCGGCAGGCGAGTTCGAGGTAGCGGATGCGCTCGCCGTTCTGGGGGCGGGGCGGTGAGGCGTCGATCAGACCGGCCGGCGTGGCCACCCAGATCAGGGCGCCAACCAGGGTGCGGGCTCCGTGGTACCGGGGGCAGGCGGACCAGTACGGGCAGCTCGTCGCGTTCTTCTGCCATTCGGAGGCCCGACCACCGCCCTTGTCGCGCTTCGGGTCCGACGGTGGCCGGAGCCGGGAGCAGGGTGCCTCGCCGAAGGCGAGCGGCTCGGTGGACGAAGTGGCGCCCTGCCGCCTGGCGTTGAGCACGCAGGAGGTCCCGAGGTAGGCGAAGGCAGGGTCGTCGTGGGCAAGCAGCCGGTGTTCGCCCCGGCCCGCCAGCCGGCGGTGCAGCCGTTGGGCGTGCCGCTCCCGGCCGGAGGAGCCGAGCACGGGTGCGGCGGCGCCGCCGGTGTAGAGACCGTAGAGCCGGACGAGCTTCAGCACCTCCGCCACGTCGGTGACCACGATGGTGGTGCGCTTACCGAGCTTGGCGAGATGGACGGCGATGATGTCGCGCAGCGTGCTCTTGCCCGCGCCGACGATGCCGAGCAGGTGCTGGATCCCGTCGACCGTGAACGTGAAGTCCTCGTCCTTGCCTGCCTTGTGGAACGTGCCGTTCGCCTTGGTGGACAGGTCGAAGGCCCGCAGCCGCTCCAGCCAGCGCGGCGACCTTCCCTCGCCGACGCGGGCATGTGTGGCGTCCATCTCCGCCGCGGTGCGCTCCAGACTCTTCCTGGTGAAGACCAGGGGCTCTCCGGCGCCAGCCGGTTCCAGGTCCATGTCGTGGGCTACGAGGGGGGTGTGGGGGACGGACGGCAGGTCAACGACGGCCAGGGTGTGGCTGACGGGGAAGGCGTGCGGGCCCTGGCCCGCGACCGGCAAGCGTTTGCCCGCCAGCGGCGGTGCGGCACGCAGCAGTTGCTCGTAGACGGGGAAGCGGTCTCCGGCGACGGAGAGTTCGCGGCGGGTGGCGGGCGACTCGGTGTCCGGTACGTCGTAGCCGCGCACTCTGGGGTCGACCAACTGGTAGGTCTCCAGCGCCTCGCGCCAGGTAAGGCCCCTGCGCAGGGTCCACAGCGAGTACCGGGCGACACGCAGCGTCCGCGCGGTGTCCGGCGGCAACTGCGCTCCGTGCGCCTCGGCGAACCCGTATCCGCTGAAGAGTACCCAGGCACTGCCCGCGGGGCTGCCCGGCATCAGCTTCTGCTGGAGGTACAGGCCGAGTTCCACCTGGCAGAGTGCTTCCAAGGCGGGCTTGGGGACGGACTGCCCAAGGAACGCGTTGAGAGCGCGGAGTGCGTCGGTCAGCGGCGGGGTGATGCTACGCATCGTCCTTCTCCTCTTTCCGGGTCCGACCGAGGTCGGGCACGAGGTCCACGGGCGTGGTGAGCACCAGCCGGTCCCGCAGAAGCGCGGGAAGGGCGTCGGTGAAGGCCCTCCGGTAGCCGTGCCGTCCGGCGAGCGCGTCCGGGACCACAACGAGGGTGCGGTCCGCGAGGGGCGCGCTATCAGCAAGATGTGCGGCAAGGAGGGCCGGCTGCAGGCGGTCGTACACCTGGATGTCGACGATTCCGGGACCGGAATCCCTCAACCTGTAGGCGGACAGAGGCCCCGACAGGGCCTCATGATCGATCCCGGCGCGATCCAGCACGTCCAGGGCGGCCTCTTCGGTCCGATGAGGCAGTGCGAGGAACGTCCGCAGTGGACGCCGCAGGATCCACGTCTGTTCCGGATCGCGGATCAGTTCCGGAGGGTCGTCGCGCGGGCAATCCTCCCCCTCGCACCAGATGTCCGCGTCGGTGGCGGACGGCCCGGGTACGGGCACGGCCCGGTCCCTGGGCAGCGCGGGAAGCCCGCACGAGGGACAGCGCAGGAAGTCGCTGTCGACAAGCAGGGATTCGGGCAGCGGCCCGTAGAGGTCCTTGACGCGGCTCCAGACGGCCTTGCTCCAGCCGGGCCCGAAGCGGTCCTGCTGGTGGACCACCGGATGGCGGGCCAGGAAGCTCCGGCACTGCCGGTAGCGCTCGCCCGTTCCGCACCGCGCTTCCAGGTCGCCCAGAAGCGCGCGAGCATGCGCCGCCACGCCCCCGTCCGGCCCGTGCGAGGCGACTTCGAGGCACGACCGCGTCGGCATCCGGCCGACCGGGTGTACCAGCGTCGCGCCCGGGGTGACCAGCAAGGCGGAACCTGCGAAGAGCGGATCGCCCGCCGGCTTGGTCCGGCACCACTCCCACAGCTCCGGAAGGCTCCTCGGCGGTGTCTCCCCGACGTCGAGGCAGTGCATCACCGTGCGGTCCAGCGCACGCTGGGCGAGGCCGGGATAGGGCAGGGCGAACGAGCGCAGGCCTTGAACCTCGGCGAGGCCAGCCACCATGCGGGCAAGCTCGCGGAAGAGTTCGCTGCCCGCGCCCTCAGATTCCTCCCCGGTGTCCGGCCGGTCGGCCCGGCGGGCCGCCCCCGCCCTCATGCCGCGGCCTCGGTGGCGGCCGACACCGAGCACCAGCGGGCCACTTCGCACCGCTGGCAGGAGCGTCCGGGCACGGCCGTGTAGCGGTCGTCCCCGTGCCAGTCGGCCACCATCGCCCGCAGGACTCCCTCAGCCGCGGTCCGGTTGGCGGAGGCGAAGGGGTCGATGATCTCCAGGTCGGCACCGTCGGGGCGGAGCACCTCAAGCTCGACCCGGGCACGGGATGAAGCGCCGCCCAGGTCACCGCGGCCGATCAGCACGACCGCGAGGGCCAGTTGGGGATAGAGCTCCAACAGGGGGCGGTTGGACCGCCGGTCGGTGGCGGAGGTCTTGGTCTCGCGCCATACCCATGAGCCGGCGTCCCGGTAGAGCAGGTCGGGTGCGGCGATCACCACCACGTCGGCGACGGTGTCGTGCCGCACTACCCGGGGCTCGGTCCGCACGTCCGTCCCGTCCCCTACGCACCGCAGCGGGCAGACCGCGGCGTGCCGCCGCAACAGGAGTGCGCCGAGCGCGCGTTCGTGGTCGGGCAGGTCGAATCCGTCCGGCACCCACTCCTCGGGAACCTCGACCGTGCACGGTCGAGGCGATCCGTGGCCGTGCCGGTCGGCGAGGTAGACGTGCAGAGCCCGGCCACGCTCGGCCGTCACGTCGCGCTCGATGGAGTCCGCCGTGGGCAGGTGCAGCCGACGCATGTGGTCGCGGGCCGGGCAGGCCCGGTAGTTGCGCCCGTTGGTCACCGACCATGTGCGGCGGGGCCGGTTCGGCGATTCGATGCCCAACAGTCCGGGCGCCGTGCGCAGGGCCGGGCAGACCGACAGGTAGGCGCATCCGCCGCAGGCCGAACCTGGACGATATTCCCGTCCGTCCAGTACGCCGGCCAGGGCATCGGGGCCGTGCTCCCGGTACCGGGCGAGCGCCTGCGCCCGGCTGCCGGCAAAGAGCTCCCGCGTACGACCGTCGAACAGCGCGAACTCCACGATCCGTACGTGCTCCGGCGGCGGCCCGGGGGTGCCTTCGGCCAGCACCAGGGCGACGGCGGCGATGAACCCGTCGGGCGGCAGATCCTGGTTCAGTCGGTGCACGGGCAGCCGGAGTTCACGGTAGGCGCCGTCGGCGGAGGCCAGGCAGCGGCCCCACACTGTGAAGCGGTACTCCTGGGCGTTCCGCGAGTCGGGGCCAGACGGCCGGTAGCGGTACGTCCACGGCTCGGGGACCTCGTTCAGGGGGCGTTCCGGGTCGGCGGGGAAGGCCGCCTCGTACGCCTTCACACCATGGTCCGACCATGTCCTCAGGCCGTCGTGCAAGGGCGCGGTACGCGTCCGGGGCAGGCTGCCGGAGGGCCGGAAGCGGGCGTCGCAGGCGGCCATGAAGGGGCCCAGAGTGAAGTTCTCCAACCGCTCGCGGCGGCGCGGTACGGGGTCGGCGGTGTGGTAACCGCGAGTCTTGAGGGCATCGGCGGCGGGGCACCGGAATTCTCCCCCCTTGAACATTCCGGCGGATACCGTGATGACTTCGGAGGTGCGGGTCACCCCGTCGGGGGGCAGCCACGGCTGTGACATTTTCTGCTCCATTTCTGTACCGAGGAAAGAGAGGAAAGAAGGGTGGCCATGAGGCAGATCGAGGAGATCGGCAATGTGGAGAAGCGCTACGAAGTGCTGGACATGGTCGGTGAAGGCGGTCAGGGCGACCTCTTCCTCGGCCGTGACCGCAGAAGCGGGGAGAGGGTGGCGCTGAAGCTCCAGAAGGCCCGAGATCTCGGCCCCGAGAGCTATTTCCGCTCGGCTGGCAGCAACCTTCTCGAAGAGGGCTCCCGCATGATGATGCTGACGGGAATTCAGGAGATTCCCGAGGTTTTCGCCACCGGGACGCACCGAGGACGCCGATGCTTGGTCATGGAATTCATCGAGGGACACCAACTGCAGGACGTCCTGTTGGCGGCCCGGCCCGTCAGACATCCCGCGACCGTCGCGTCCGTCATCGGCCAGCTGTGCGAAATTCTGTGGGAAGTGCACAAACAGAATCTTGTGCACTGCGATCTCAAACCCGAGAACGTCATCGTGCAACCGGACGGCCGACTCCGTCTCATCGACATGGGCCACGCGATCACGGAGGGCGTGTCGACCTTCGAGCGCGGCACGCGTGGATGGGCCTCCCCCGAGCAGTCCGACGAGTGTCCCTCGGGTCTGACGCGGCGGGCGGACATCTTCGGGCTCGGCTGCATCCTGCTGGAGATGACCGTCATGCGACTGCCTTACGGCGGACTGGAGGAGCGGGCGGAGCCGGGCGGCCCGGTGCTGCCGGCCGACAAGCTCGCCGAGCTCCCCCCGGAGTTCGCCTCCCTCGCACTGTGGATGGTCCGGTGGGAGGCGGAGGAGCGCCCGGCGGATGTCCGGGAGGTGTTCGACCGACTCCGCCCGTACCTGCCCCTGTTGGGCTCGCGGCGTCCGCCGAGGCGACTGCGCCCCGACCCGACCGAGTACTACCGCACGCATCCGCCTCGGCTGTGACGGTGATCCGGAGGTCGCCAGCCGGGCGGGTCACCTCAACCCTTCCAGCAACTCCCGGACCTCACGCACTCCTTCGCCACCCATCAGCTCACGCAGCTCGATGACTCTCTCCAACTCCCGTACCGCTGCGTCGGTTTCACCGGCTGACACCAGGACGTCCGCGAAGAGCATCCGCGTCTTGTCCTCGTTGGGCCAGTTCTCCTGTTCGCGGTAGATGTCGCAGGCCCGCCGGTACAGGCGGATGGCCTCGTCCCGCTCGGCGCGGGCCAGGTGCACCTTGGCCAGGGTGAACAGCACGTCGGCCAGGCCGCCGCGCTCCATCGTGCGCTCCACTACACCCAGGGCATCGGCGCACCGACGGAGCGCCTGCGCGTGCTCGCCCCGATCGTGGTGAAGCGCGCCGAGGGCGTTCAGGGCGGCGGCCTCTCCGACCGGGTCAGACACCTCCCGGCACAACTCCAGTGCCTGGCACAGCGCTTCCTCCGCCCCCATCCGGTCACCCTGCTTGCGCAGGGTGATTCCGAGCCGGTGCAGCGAACGGGCAAGACTCAGCCGGCCTGCCCCACTGTGGTCCTCTTTGCTGAGCCGGACGGCACGGTGCAGGTGGCCCACAGCCGCGTCGTACTTGCCGAACCGCCACTGTGTCCCTGCCAGCATCCGGTGGACCATGGCGCAATCGACCGGGGCGGCGGCGGATTCGGCGGCTTCGACGGCGTGCAGGAGGTTCCTCCGCGCGTCGCCGAGGAGGTGCCGGCGCCACTGATAGGTGACCAGGGCCATCGAAAGCAGCCATATGTACCGTTCAATGCCCTGGCCGATGGCTAATCGGATGCCTCGCTGGACAGCGGCGTACTCCTCGTCCAGGTACGCCAGCGCCTGCCGCGGTTCCGCGGGGTCGGTGACCGTGACCCCGTCGGGCTCGCCGATGGGCAGGGCTCGCTCGCGGTCGAGCACCCGGTCGCAGGCGCGGACGTTGTGCAGCTGGTGTTCCAGCACCTGCCGTACGGTCGCCTGCTCGATGTCCGCCGCCTCTCCGTCCGCCCCCGGCTGCACATGCCGGCGGGCGAAGGCCCGTACGAGGTCGTGCAGCCCGTACCGGTCACCCTGGAGCTCCACCAGGTTCGCCGCCACGAGCTCCATCAAGGCCCGGTCGGTGCGCGCTCCTTCGCCCGCCACCCTTCCCAGGTCCATCACCGCCTCCCAGGAGGCGGTGGGCCCGGGGTGGACGGCGAGCTGCCACAGCAACAGTCGGGCCTCCTCACCGAGCACGCGTACGGAGCAGTTCAGCGCTGCGCGGACCGACAGTTCGTGCTCTGGCAGGTGCAAGGTGTCCAGCCTCGCCCGCTCCCGCTCCTTCTCCATGTCCCGCACCAGGGCGGGGAGGGTACGCAGCGGACGCGCACCGCCTTCCAGAAGCCGAGCCACCACGGTGAGGGCCAGCGGCAGCCGACCGCAGAGGCGAACCAGATCCCTGAAGGCATGGGCGTACTTCGACCGGTCCTCGGCCGACACCTTCTCCTGGAGCACCTCCAGGGCGTCCGCCTCTTGCAGCGGCTCCATCTTGCGGAACAGCACCTTTCTCTCGGACTGCAGGCGCAAGAGGTCGTTGCGGCTGGTTACGATCACGGCGCAGGTGCCGTCTCCGGGGAGCAGCGGCAGCACCTGCTGGGCGTTGAGCGCGTCATCGAGGACGATGAGTACCGAGCGGTGGGCCAGTGCCGACCGCAGCGCATTGCTCTTGCTCTCCGGTCCGGTCACCGTGGTGTACGGCGGCAGCACGGCCAGGAACCCATCCAGGACCTCGTCCGGTTCGGCGGGCCGCACGTCTCCGTCGGCGAACCCGTTCAGTCCGGCGTGAAGCACTCCGTCGGGGAACCGCTCCCGAAGCCGGCGGGCGAGGTGGTTGGCCACCGTGCTCTTCCCGACACCCGCCATGCCGCTGATGAGAACCAAGGCCAGGTTGCCGGCGTCCTGTTCCTCGCACACGGCCCCGGCGAGGCTGCGTATCAGTTCGTCCCGCCCGACCGGTCTACGTCTGCTGCCGGGCAACTGGTCGGGGACGGGCGGCAGGAGCGTCCCGCCGGGCCGATGGATAACTCCCCGGACCTGGTCGATAGCGCTCCGCAAGTCGGCGTCCAGCAGCTTTCCGTTGCATTTCGTCCACTCCTTGATGAGCCGTTCACGCCGACGCTCCGGCAGGTCGCCGTGGGCGAGCAGGTAGAACCGGAAGACCTGGGGCAGCGCCGGCGCGCGCTCGAACCACTTCTCCGTCTCCTCGCGGAGCCACTTCTCCTTCCTGGATTTGTAGGCGGCGTCCATCCGAGCGTGCACGGCGGCCATCAACTCGGCCCGCAGTGCCTCCCTGCGCAGTTGGAAGCCGCTCTCTGTCAGCCCGCGCAACGGTTCGCCGCCATCCCACTCCTCCAGGGCCGCGCCAAGTAACTCGAACCGCTCCGGATGGTTCAGCCCTGCGGCCCTCGCCACACGGTCGCGGAAGCGGAGCAGGTCGACGCCGCCCTCCGGCGCGCGGAGCGTGCAGTAACCCGACTTGCCACCATGGGGCACGACCTCCGGGCCGAGTCGCTTCCGCAGGTCGGAGACAGCACGGTCCACCAGGCTGCGGGTGTTCTCGTCGCCCTCCCAGAGGACTTCAGCGATCTCCTTCCTGGTACATCGACAGCCCGCCGATGTCACCAGAAGCGCGAACAGCCCGGCTGCCTTCGAACCTGCGCAGACCCTTCCGCCGCCGTCCCCTTCGACTCTTACCGGGCCCAGCACGTACCCCTCCATCGCTCTTCCCTTCTCCGCACCGGAAGCAGTGGTCCGGGCCCCGCGACGGCGCCCCCTTCATCTGTACGTTGCGATGTGCCGCTTCACACGCACGTGCTCCTTCACGCCCCCAGGCCTCAGTTTTCCCTCAGTTTCTGCTCCGCGGCCTCCTCCCGTCCCCGGGCACGATGGCACCAGCCGCTCGCAGAAAGGCGAGACGGCAGCGTAGTCATCCATCAACCCATCAGGAAGGAACCGCAGGCCCTATGAACAACCGTCAGCGAAACCGCCGGGCGAGCCGTCTGCGCAAGTCCCCGGACTGGCCGCCGACCCGGCGCCGGCGGGCGGCCGACCGGACCGAGGGCACCACGCCGGCGACCCCACAGGCCGAAGCGCCGGACGCCTCTCCCTCCGAGACCGCCTGAGTTCCACAGCTCATGGGTGGGTGCCCGTCCCGGGCGGGCACCCACCCACTTCGGCCCCACCCCTCTGAACTACTCCGACCGGCGAGCTCGCGGCCTTTCCGCACTGTCACACGTTCGTGGTCGAAGGCGGCGAATCCCGGTCGACAAGACCGACACCGGCGGCTCTTCAGCCCGTCCAGCACATCGATATCTGCGGCGCCTTCGACATCTCCAGCGCCTTCGGCACCTTCAGCTCAGAGAAAGGACATTTACTGATGTATCCACCATCCAGCAGTATGTTCGCCTCCGTGAAGCGGCACTTCGACGACCCTCGGGTCGGCGACGCGGTCCTCGTGACCGTCCCCACGGACATCGAGGGGGCTGAGCCGATCCGGCTGACCGCTGCCGAGACGCACGAAGCCTTGTACGGGCCGGGCTCCGATCCGCAGTTCGCCGCCGCGGTCTGGAAGGAGGTACTCAGCACCGCACTGAGCGACCTCGCTCCGCACGGCATCGGAAAGCTCCTGGCGATCTGGCTGACCCTGCCTCGGTTGACCGGGACGGTCCACCGCGCCTGCACCCGCCTGCGCGCCGATCGGTCGGACCTGGAGGCCGAGATGATCCTGGCCCTCTTGGAGGAACTGGCGGCTCCGGACGCCGCGAGCCGCCTCTCCGACTCTTCCCTGATCCACACAGCACGCACCAGGGCGTGGCGCTTCGCCCGCGACGGCCTGCGGGAGCTCCCCTCCACCCATGTCGAGCGCATCGCCCAGGATCGCGCGCTCAGCGCGCCCGACGGGGAGGCGGACGCTCCGGCTGAGGAGTGCCTGGATGTGCGGGTGGATCGTCCGGACGGCCCGGACGGGCTGCAAGCCCCGCTGCGCTTCCGGGTGCGCCCAGAGCATCTACGCAAGGGTGCCCTCGCCGACACCGACGAGACGAGGGACCGTTCGACGCACCACGACCACCGGAAGAACCGACGGTCCGAGCGCCGCGCGGGCACCCGGCCGGTCCGCCCTGCAGGGAGGCGAGCATGAAGGACCCGGCAGAGGGCCGACTCAGTTTCTCGGAGATGTTCGACCTGCCCGTGACAGTGGACCTGCGGACGGCGTGCCGAGCGTTTGGGATCGGTTCGACGACCGCGTACCGACTGATCCGCGAGGGCGAGTTCCCCTGCTCCATCCGCCGCGTCGGACGCAGGTACAGGATTCCGACCAACGAGCTGATGCGCGCCCTGGGGATCGAGGATCGTCCGCTGTACAGCGTGGACCTGAAACTGGACGCGGACGGCCCGAGCGCCGACTTCTGACAAGAAAGTAGAGGGGCCGCATGCCCCCACCACCGTGCGGCCCCGTGGCATCAGCCACGGGGCCGCACGGCCCTGCTTCTCCACGCCCAACCTGGTCCGTCACCCGGTGATGGCCCGCTGGGCCGCCGCGCCCTGATGATCGTGCGCCACGACAGAGTGGCCTGGTCGAGCCGAGGAGAGACGTCAGTGCCGGCTGTGACACAGGGTTCGGGTCCCGTACGCGGAGGAATGCCTCCGTATGCCCACGGGGATCGAAGGCAAGCCGGCCGTAGCCCCAGGTCCCGGAGGCACGCAACGAGTCGAGAACGAGGACTCCACAGAGCATGAACAGCAGGCCGATAGGCATGACACATCGCCAGAAGCAGCGTTGGATGAGCGTCGAAGTGACTTCTCGCCGCACCCGCGATGATCGGGCCAGCGCCCCCTTCATCCAGCATGACCTCCGCATAACCGCAGGTCAGAGGCGCGGCACCCGTCACGTGACAGGCTCCACGTCGTGCGCTCCGGGAAGCAGATCGATCCCGCCATGCCACATCTGAGCAGCCTAGGAAAACTGCAGGTCAGATGCCCTTTGCCGCAGGCTCCAAAATCGCCACACACTCCACATGATGAGTCATCGGGAACAAGTCGAACGCCCGCAGCGTCCGCACCCGATACCCCCCGTCCCGGAAGTACGCCAGGTCCCGTGCCAGCGCGGCCGGATCGCAGGCGACGTACGCGATCTTGCGGGCGCCGAGGGAGGCGAGGTGCTGGACGGTCTTCTTGCCGGCGCCGGCGCGGGGCGGGTCGAGGACGATGAGGTCGACCTCGGTGATGCCGGTGCGCGGGAGGACCGTTTCGACCTTGCCCTGTTCGATGCGGACGCGGTCGAAGGCGGCGAGGTTGTGCTTGGCGTCCTCCACCGCGCGCTTGCCGGACTCGATGCCGAGGACCGCGCCCTTGTCGCCGAGGCGGTCGGCGAGGGCGCCGGCGAAGAGGCCGACGCCGCAGTAGAGGTCGAGGGCCATGTCGCCCTTGCGCGGGAGCAGGCCCTGCATGACGGCCTTGACGAGCGTGTCGGCCGCCATCGGGTGGACCTGCCAGAAGCCGCCGCTGCCGACCCGGTGCGTACGGCCGTCGGCGCGCTCGCGGACGAAGGCGCGGCCGTGGACGCGGTGGATACCGCCGTCGTGCTCCTCGACGCGCATGACGGAGACGGGCTTGTCGAGTTCGACGAGGGGCAGGCGGGCGCCGGGCCGCGGTTCGAGGATCACCATGCGGTCCTGCGAACCGGTCGCCGCGATCGCCTCGACCGACTCCATGCCGGACCAGTCACGCTCCTCGATGCCCAGCTCGGAGACGCCGGGCGCGGCGATCATGCAGTGCTCGATGGGCTCGACCTCGTGTGAACGGTGGCGGCGCAGACCGGCGTTGCCGTCCTCGTCGACCGCGTACTGCACGCGCGTACGCCAGGCGGGGACCTCACCGGCGGGCAGCTTGTCGCCCTCGGCCGGCATCACCGTGCCGTCCCAGCCGGCCTCCTCCGGGGTGAGGCCCGCGAGCCGCTGGAGCTGCTCGGCGACGACCTCGCCCTTGAGCCGCCGCTGGGCGCCCGGCTTGGCGTGCTGCCAGTCGCAGCCACCGCAGCGGCCCGGGCCGGCGTACGGACAGGGCGCCTCGACGCGGTCCTTGGACGCCTCCAGCACGGTCACCGCGTCCGCCCGCAGAAAGCGCGAGTCCTCCTCGCCGTCCGTCACCCGCGCGACGACCCGCTCGCCGGGCAGCGCATGCCGTACGAAGAGGACCTGGCCGGCGTCCGTACGGGCGATGCAGTGCCCGCCGTGCGCGACGGGGCCGATCTCGACCTCGTACTCCTGACCCACGAGCGACCCCGCCGGCGATTTCTTCGGTTCTGCCTGCATGGCGGGGTGACTCCAGATGCGAAATGGGGAACGGCCGGACAACAGCCCACCAGTCTACGTGGACACCGCCCGGCCGCTCACCACGAGCCCGTGGGCCCCTGCTCCCCCGCTTCTCAGCGCTTCGGGGACGTCGGCTCCTTCGGCCGGTCCTCGGCCGGACCGCGCCGCACGGAACCCGGCGCGTTCCAGTCCTGCCGCTTGCGGGCCCGCTTCTTGGCCACCTCGGACGACTCCAGCTGGTACGGCACGGACGTCACCATCACGCCCGGCGTGAACAGCAGCCGCCCCTTGAGCCGCAGCGCGCTCTGGTTGTGCAGCAGCTGCTCGTACCAGTGCCCGACCACGTACTCGGGGATGATCACCGACACCACGTCGCGCGGGGACTCACGGCGCAGCCCCTTCACGTACTCGATGACCGGCCGCGTGATCTCGCGGTACGGCGAGTCGAGGACCTTCAGCGGCACGGTGATGCCGCGCCGCTCCCACTCCTCGCGCAGGGCCTTCGTCTCGGCCGGGTCGACGTTGACGCTGAGCGCCTCCAGGGTGTCGGAGCGCATCAGCTTGGCGTACGCGAGGGCCCGCAGCGTCGGCCGGTGGATCTTCGAGATCAGCACGACGGAGTGGACACGGGAGGGGCGCACGCTGTCGTCGGACGGCCCCTCGGGGGCGGCGATCTCCTCGGTGACCCGGTCGTAGTGCTTCCGGATCGCGGACATCGTGGCGTAGAAGATCACCATGCCGAGCAGTGCGACCCAGGCGCCGTGCGTGAACTTGGTGACGAGGACGACGACCAGGACCAGGCCGGTGAAGAAGGCGCCGAACGCGTTGATGGCCCGGGAGCGGACCATGTGGCGGCGCTTGGCCTGGTCCTTCTCGGTGGCCAGGTGGCGGTTCCAGTGCCGGACCATGCCGGTCTGGCTGAGCGTGAAGGACACGAACACGCCGACGATGTACAGCTGGATGAGCCGCGTGGAGTCGGCGCCGTACACCCAGACGAGCAGGATGGCCGCGCCGGCGAGCAGCACGATGCCGTTCGAGAAGGCGAGCCGGTCGCCGCGGGTGTGCAGCTGGCGCGGCAGGTAGCGGTCCTGCGCGAGGATCGAGCCGAGCAGCGGGAAGCCGTTGTACGCGGTGTTCGCGGCCAGGAAGAGCACGAGCGCGGTGGCCGCGGCGAGCACGATGAACAGGAAGCTGCCGTCGCCGAACACGGCCTCGGCGACCTGGGAGATCACCGGGTTCTGGACGTAGTCGGCGCCGACCTCCACGCCGTTCTTCAGCAGGTCGTGGGCCGGGTTCTCGGCCATGCGGACGTTGGTCGCCATGGCCAGGCCGATGATGCCGCAGAACATGGTGACGGCGAGCAGGCCCATGGCCGCGAGCGTGCTCGCCGCGTTCTTGGACTTGGGCTTGCGGAAGGCCGGAACACCGTTGGAGATGGCCTCGACGCCGGTGAGCGCGGCACAGCCGGAGGAGAAGGCGCGCAGCAGCAGGAAGACGAGGGCGAAGCCCGCGAGCCCCTGGTGCTCCGCCTTGATCTCGAAGTCGGCGGTCGGCGCCTTCATGGTGTCGTCCAGGACGAATCCGCGGAAGGCGCCCCACGCGATCATCAGGAAGACGCCCACCACGAAGACGTACGTCGGGATCGCGAAGAGCTTCCCGGACTCCTTGACCCCGCGCAGGTTCATCAGCGTGAGCAGCACGATCACGGCGATCGCGCAGAGCACCTTGTGTTCGACGACGAACGGGACCGCCGAGCCGAGGTTCTCGATGCCGGACGAGATCGACACCGCGACGGTCAGGACGTAGTCGACGAGCAGCGCGCTGGCGACGGTGAGACCGGCCTTGGGGCCGAGGTTGGTGTTGGCCACCTCGTAGTCGCCGCCGCCGCTGGGGTAGGCGTGCACGTTCTGCCGGTACGAGGCCACAACGGTGAACATCAGCACGACGACCGCGACCGCGATCCAGGGGCTGAAGTGATAGGCCGACACGCCCGCGATGGAAAGGACGAGGAGCACTTCCCCGGGTGCGTACGCCACGGAGGAGAGCGGGTCGGAAGCGAAGACGGGGAGTGCGATGCGCTTCGGCAGGAGCGTCTCTCCGAGCCGGTCACTGCGCAGTGCGCGCCCGATCAAGATCCGTTTGGGCACGTCGGTCAGTTTGGACACGCAGAGGATCGTAAGCGGTCGAACACGGCCACGCCCACCCTCCCCCGCCCTCGGCGTCGCCGGGAGGACAGCGCGGCCGTCCTTCGTCTGCCCTCCGAGTGAAATCCCGTACGGGCCCGGTTGCGGATTCCGCCGCCGGGCGAAGCCGCATGCCTATATGAAAAAAGCCAAAACTTTGCCGCCCCTTGCCACTTCATGGAGGTTCCATGCACGCCACCGCGGAACTCATCGGCGCCGCCGCCGGACTCGTAGGGCTCGGGATCCTCACTCTCGTCAGCGTGCGCAGCATCAGCCGCCGCTGATCGCCGGGATCCCGCGGACGATCGTGCGCGGGGGTGCCCCCCGCGGACCGCGCGTGTGTAGCTTGGGCGTCGGTCTGAGACGCTGTCTTAGCGTTTCAGCCTGATCAGCAACTTTTCACACCGGAAGGACGGTCGTGCACATCGTCATCATGGGCTGCGGAAGAGTGGGTTCCGCTCTTGCCCAGACCCTGGAGCAACAGGGGCATACGGTCGCCGTGATCGACCAGGACCCCACCGCCTTCCGACGACTGGGCTCCGGGTTCGGCGGCCGTCGTGTCACCGGTATCGGCTTCGACCAGGACACCCTGCGCGAGGCGGGCATCGAGGACGCCGGTGCCTTCGCCGCCGTCTCCAGCGGTGACAACTCGAACATCATCGCCGCCCGGGTGGCCCGCGAGATGTTCGGCATCGAGAACGTCGCGGCGCGCATCTACGACCCCCGCCGTGCCGAGGTCTACCAGCGGCTGGGCATCCCGACGGTCGCCACCGTCCGCTGGACCGCCGACCAGATGCTGCGCCGGCTGCTGCCGTCGGGCGCCGAGCCGCTGTGGCGCGACCCCACGGGCGGGGTGCAGCTCGCCGAGGTGCACGCGTCCACGGCGTGGGTCGGTCAGCGGATCAGCCGGCTCCAGGAGGAGACCGGTGTGCGCGTGGCCTTCCTCACCCGGCTGGGCGAGGCAGTGCTGCCCACCTCGCAGACGGTGCTGCAGGAGGGCGACCTCGTGCACGTGATGATGCGTACGGACGACGTCGAGAAGGTCGAGGCGTCGTTCGCCGAGGGCCCCGAGGAAGAAGGCGGTCACTGATGAGGGTCGCCATTGCCGGTGCCGGTGCGGTGGGCCGCTCGATCGCGGGCGAGCTCCTGGAGAACGGGCACGAGGTCCTGCTGATCGACAAGGCGCCGACCGCCATCTCGGTCGAGCGCGTCCCGCAGGCGGAGTGGCTGCTCGCCGACGCCTGCGAGATCACTTCGCTGGACGAGGCCGCGCTCCAGCGGTGCAACGTGGTCATCGCGGCGACGGGCGACGACAAGGTGAACCTCGTCGTATCGCTCCTCGCCAAGACGGAGTACGGGGTTCCGCGGGTCGTCGCCCGCGTCAACAACCCCAAGAACGAATGGCTGTTCAACGAGTCGTGGGGCGTGGACGTCGCCGTCTCGACCCCCCGTCTGATGTCGGCCCTGGTCGAGGAGGCGGTGAGCGTCGGCGACCTGGTCCGCCTCCTCCGCTTCAGCCACGGCGACGCCAACCTCGTCGAACTGACCCTGCCCCCGGAGTCGGCCCTGGCCGGCACCCAGGTCGGCGAAGTGGCCTGGCCCGAGGACACGTCCCTGGTCACCATCATCCGCGGCACCCGGGTCCTCACCCCGACCCGGGAGGACTCCCTGGAAGCAGGCGACGAACTCCTCTTCGTGGCGGCCCAGGCCCGCGAGGAACAGCTGGAGGACCTGCTGTCGGTCCGCCGCGAGGAGACGGCGGGCTGACGCTGGACGGCTGACGTACGGAGACAAATTGAGGGGCGCTCGGAGACATCTCCGAGCGCCCCTCAATTTCAGCTTGGTCCGGCTCTACGTCTCAGCCCGGTCCGGCACCATCCAGCCCGTCCGGCGTTTGAGGACGAGGCCGTTCAGGCCGATAGCGGGGGCCTGGGGGCGGCAGCCCCCAGCGGCCCACACAGGCACCGGTGCCTAATCCGCAGACCGAGCCGCTGCTTCCCGCTCCTTCTCGGCCCGCTCCTCCGCTTCCATCTCCGCAAACACATCAATCGGCGGCGGCGCCTTCGCCAGGAAGACCCACGTGAGCCAGACCGCGAGCAGGAACGGCGGGATCTTCAGCGCGATCAGGACCCAGCCGAACTGAGTCGTGTCGGCCCACCAGTACAGCGGGAACAGAATCGCGCACTTGGCGAGCAGGATGAGCCCCCAGGCCCAACTGGCCTTCGCGTACGCCGTCTTGCGCCCAGGGTTGCGCGTACGCCAGGAGAGGTTCTCCTTGAAGACCGGGCCGAGAATGAGCCCGATCAGCGGAACTCCCGCGAGCGTCGTGATGATGTAGGCGAGGGCGAGTCCGAGCGTGTAGAGCATGCCCGGCAGGTAGAAGTCCTTCGCGTTGCCCGTCATCATCGCGAAGACCACGCCGAAGGCCACACCGAAGACGCCGCTGAAGGCGTGCTTGACGGTGTCCTTCATGACCAGGCGGACCACGACCAGCAGGATCGAGACACCGAGGGCCGCGATGGCGGCGGAGTGCAGGTCCTTGTTGATCGTGAAGATCGTGACGAAGAGCAGGCCCGGCAGGACCGTCTCGATCATGCCCCGCAGACCGCCGAACGCCTCGAAGAGCGCGGCCTCGGTCACCGCCCGCGAATCCCGCTGGGCGTCTTCGGTCGGCTTGTCGAGCGACGTCACCGGCTACTCCCGTCCGAGGGGTCTGAGTTCGTATTTGGGATTGAACAGCACCCGGCGGCCCCGGCTCAGCGAGATCCGGCCCGACGCGATCAGCTTGCGCCCCGGTTCTATCCCCACTATGGAGCGCCTGCCGAGCCACACCACGTCCAGGGCGGCCGAACCGTCGAACAGCTCGGCCTCCAGGGCCGGGACACCGGCTCTCGGGCGCAGGGTGACCGTGCGCAAGGTACCAGTAACGGTGACCACCTGTCGGTCCCGGCAGTCACCGATACGCGTACAGCCCGCGGTCTCCGTGTCCTCGCGCAGCTCCTCCGACTCCAGGTCCTCCTGGGACGAGGAGAGCCGGTCGATCATCCGCCGGAACCGGCCCGCCGGCTTTTCGGAACGAGGAACAGCGCTCATATCTGAAGCGTACCGGGGGGCGCTGACGTCTACGTACCCCTGGTGCCGCCACTCGAACCGGCGTACGACCCGAACCGGTCTCACTTCTCGAACCGATACCCCATGCCCGGCTCCGTAATGAAGTGCCGGGGATGCGCCGGGTCCGTCTCCAGCTTGCGGCGCAGTTGGGCCATGTAGACCCGCAGATAGTTCGTCTCGGTGCCGTAGGAGGGGCCCCAGACCTCCTGGAGCAGCTGTTTCTGGCTGACCAGGCGACCCGTGTTGCGCACCAGCACCTCCAGGAGGTGCCACTCGGTGGGGGTGAGGCGCACGTCGCGGCCGTCCCGGTTGACCTTCTTGGCGGCCAGGTCGACGGTGAAGTCCTCGGTCTCGACGATCACGTCCTCCTCGTCGCCGCCATTGGGCTCGGCACGGCGGACGGCGGCCCTCAGGCGGGCGAGCAGCTCGTCCATGCCGAAGGGCTTGGTCACGTAGTCGTCGGCGCCGGCGTCGAGGGCCTCGACCTTCTCGTCGGAGGAGTGCCGGGCGGACAGCACCAGGATCGGCACGCGGGTCCAGCCGCGCAGCCCCTTGATCACCTCGACGCCGTCCATGTCGGGCAGGCCCAGGTCGAGCACGACGACGTCGGGGTGCCGGGCGGCCGCGAGCTGGAGGGCGGTGGCGCCGTCGGGGGCCGCGTCGACCTCGTACTTGCGTGCCTTGAGGTTGATCACGAGGGCTCGGGTGATCTGCGGCTCGTCGTCGACCACGAGGACGCGGGTCATGAAGCCTGCCTTTCCGGTTCTACGAATGCTGTGACGTCCACGAAGGGTGTCGGGTGGGCGGGGGCCGCCCTGAGGGTGAGGACCATGGTGAGGCCGCCGCCGGGGGTGTCCTCGGCGTCGAGGGTGCCGCCCATGGCCTCGGCGAAGCCCCGGGCGACCGCGAGGCCGAGGCCCACGCCGGAGCCGCGCGGGGCGTCCCCGTACCGCTGGAAGGGCGCGAAGATACGGTCCTTCGCCTCGTCCGGGACCCCGCGGCCGCGGTCCACCACGCGTACCTCCACGCGGTCTCCGAGCGTGCTGGCGGCGACCAGGACCCGCTCGCCGGCGGGGCTGTACTTGACGGCGTTCTCGACGACGTTGGCGACCGAGCGCTCCAGCAGGCCCGGGTCGACGGCGACCATGGGCAGCGTCTCGGGGATCTCCAGCTCGACGCTGTCCTCGGGGACTCCGCCAAGGGCCATCGGGACGACCTCGTCGAGGTCGATCTCGCGGATCAGCGGGGTGACCGTGCCGGTCTGCAGGCGGGACATGTCGAGGAGGTTGCCGACCAGGTGGTCGAGGCGGTCGGCGCCCGCCTCGATGCCCTCCAGGAGCTCGGCCTCGTCCTCCTCGGACCAGGCGACGTCGTCGGACCTGAGGGACGACACGGCGGCCTTGATGGCGGCCAGCGGGGTGCGCAGGTCATGGCTGACGGCCGCCAGCAGCGCCGTACGGATGCGGTTGCCCTCGGCGAGTGCGCGGGCCTGCTCGGCCTCCTCCTGGAGGCGCTTGCGGTCCAGGACGACGACGGCCTGGGCGGCGAAGGCGGCGAGCACCCGGCGGTCCTCGGCGGGCAGGACCCGGCCGGAGAGGGCGAGCGCGGTGTGGTCGCCGACCGGCATGTCGACGTCCGCGTCCTCGGGGAGCGTCGGCGGGTGCGGGCCGACGCTGCCGGCGCAGGTCCACGGGTCGACGTCGCTGTCCCGCTCCAGCAGGGCCACCGACTCCATGCCGAAGGTCTCGCGGACCCGCTCCAGCAGGGCGTCCAGGCTGGTCTCGCCGCGCAGGACGCTGCCGGCCAGGAAGGAGAGGATCTCGGACTCGGCCCGCAGCCGGGCGGCCTGGTGGGTGCGACGGGCGGCCAGGTCCACCACGGAGGCCACCGACACCGCGACGCCCACGAAGATGACGATGGCGACGATGTTCTTGGGGTCGGCGATCGTCATCCGGTGCAGTGGCGGGGTGAAGTAGTAGTTCAGCAGCAGCGAGCCGAGGGCCGCCGAGGCGAGCGCCGGGAGCAGCCCGCCGAGGAGGGCCGCCGCGACGATCAGCGTCAGGAAGAGCAGCATGTCGTTGGCGAGCCCGAGGTTCGAGGCGCCGTGGGTCAGCAGCAGGGCGAGGAGGGCCGGGCCGACGACACCGACCAGCCAGCCCGCGATGATCCGGGACCGGCCGAGCCGCGATCCCCGGGCGGCCGGCAGTCCGCGCCCCTTGCCCGCCGCGTCGTGCGTGACGATATGGACGTCCAGGTCGGGCCCCGACTCCCGGGCGACCGTGGCGCCGACGCCGGGGCCGAGCACGTACTGCCAGGCCTTGCGCCGCGAGGAGCCCAGCACGATCTGGGAGGCGTTGACCCCGCGGGCGAACTCCAGCAGCGCGGACGGGATGTCGTCGCCGACGACGTGGTGGAAGGTGCCGCCGAGGTCCTCGGCGAGGGTGCGCTGGACGGCGAGTTCCTTGGGCGAGGCGGAGGTCAGGCCGTCGCTGCGGGCGATGTAGACGGCGAGCACCTCGCCGCCGGCGCCCTTCTCCGCGAGCCGGGCGGCGCGGCGGATCAGCGTACGGCCCTCGGGTCCGCCGGTCAGGCCCACGACGATGCGTTCACGGGCCTGCCAGGTGGAGCGGATGCCGTGCTCGCCGCGGTACTGCTGGAGGTACTCGTCGACGCGGTCGGCGACCCACAGGAGCGCCAGTTCGCGCAGGGCGGTGAGGTTGCCGGGGCGGAAGTAGTTGGAGAGGGCCGCGTCGACCTTGTCGGGCTTGTAGATGTTGCCGTGCGCCATCCGGCGGCGCAGCGCCTGGGGCGACATGTCGACGAGCTCGATCTGGTCGGCCCTGCGCACCACCTCGTCCGGGACGGTCTCGCGCTGCCGTACTCCCGTTATCGACTCGACGACGTCACCGAGCGACTCCAGATGCTGGATGTTGACCGTCGAGACGACGTCGATCCCGGCGGCGAGGAGCTCCTCGACGTCCTGCCAGCGCTTGGCGTTCCGGGAGCCGGGGACATTCGTGTGGGCCAGTTCGTCCACCAGGGCGACGGCCGGGGCACGCTCCAGGACGGCGTCGACGTCCATCTCGGTGAAGACGGCGTCCCGGTAGGAGATCTCTCGGCGGGGGATCCGCTCCAGACCGTGCAGCATGACCTCGGTGCGCGGCCGGTCGTAGTGCTCGACGAAGGCCACCACGCAGTCCGTGCCCCGCTCGACGCGCCGGTGCGCCTCGGACAGCATCGCGTACGTCTTGCCGACGCCCGGTGCCGCACCGAGGTAGATCCGAAGCTTGCCGCGTCCCATGGCCCCATTGTCTTCCCAAAACGCACTGCGTACGCTGCGTCGACCTTACGGCCAACAATCCTGACAAATGGGGTGAGGGGTGGGGCACGGGACGTCTTTGACAGAACCCTGACGCGCCGCCGCGGACCCCTCCGGACCTCAGTACTCCACGAGCTCGGCCTCAGTGCTCGACGGTCTCGCCGTGGCTAGTGCTCCACGATCTCGCCGTCACTCAGCTCCAGGACCCGGTCGGCGAGGTCCAGGAGGGCCGCGTCGTGGGTGGCGACGAGCGCGGTGACCCGCTCACTGCGGACGACCGCCCGCAGCAACTCCATCACCGCGATACCGGTCTCGGCGTCGAGCTGGCCGGTGGGCTCGTCGGCGATGAGGAGCGCGGGCTCGTTCGCGAGGGCGCGGGCGATGGCCACGCGCTGCTGCTGCCCGCCGGAGAGCTCGCCGGGCCGCTGCGCCGCGTGGTCGGCGAGCCCGACCAGGGAGAGCAGCAGCTCGACGCGCTCCTCGCGCTCGCGGGGCTCGGCCCGGCGCAGCCGCATCGGCACGCCCACGTTCTCGGCGGCCGTCAGGATCGGGATGAGACCGAAGGACTGGAAGACGAAGCCGATACGGTCCCGGCGCAGCTCCAGCAGCCCGTTCTCCCCGAGTCCGGAGAGGTCGAGCCCGTCGACGGTGATCCGCCCGTCGTCCGGTTCGTCGAGCCCGCCGACGAGGTTGAGCAGTGTGGTCTTGCCGGAACCCGAACGCCCCTTGAGAGCGACGAGTTCACCGCGCGGTATGTCGAACGAGACGCCGCGCAGGGCGTGTACGGCGGTGGCTCCGCTGCCGTACGAGCGGTGGACGTTCTCGACGCGCACCATCGTTTCGGTGACGACCTGGCTCATGACCCTCCCCCGTGGACCGGGCGCCAGTATCACCGTCCGGCGCCCGGTCGGGCAACGTCTCAGTTCGGGTTGTCGCCGTGCGTGAGCGTCTCCCAGGCGACGAAGAGGTTGTTGCTCCCCGACGGCCTGTTCTGCTGTGTCAGCCGCTCGGTGTTGGTCATGACATGGCCGAGGCGATTGCTCAGGGCGTTGTGGCCCACCTCGGTGATCGGACCGAGCCCGAGGTGCAGCGACCCGCCGCACAGCCAGCTCGGGGGCGCCTCGCCCAGCTGGTACTTGGCCTGGAAGCCGAGCGCGTGCCGCAGCCGCTCCCCGACGTCGGTGCCGTACAGGTCCTGGCCCTGGATGCGGCTCGTCTCGGCGACGTGCGAGATCGCGGAGATGCCGTATCCGGTGTGCGTGAGGTCGCGGCAGGTCTCCTGGGTGAGCCCGTTGACGAAGGTCGACTGCCCCTGCCAGTAGTTGATGATCTTCTGCGCGGTGTCGAGGTTCTGGCTCGGCACGGTCTTCGGCAGCGCACCGTCGGAGGACAGATACACGAACGCGGCCGTACGGGTCCGGAACTTCGCCATGGCCTTGTCGTACGAGGCCTTGTCCTCCAGGAAGACGGAGATGCCGACGGCGGCCTCCATCATCGACAGCTCCCAGTTGCCGTTGGAGTTCGAGCCGTTGATGATCTCGGGGAGGTACACGGTGCGCAGCATGGTCGCGAAGCGGCCCGAGTTCGCCCAGCCGCCGTCGTACGTGTACTTGATGATCTCGGCGGCCTTGGGCCAGGACGAGCCGGCCCAGCCGGTCTGCAGCGGGGCGTTGCTGTTGGTGTGGTCCCGGATCGTCGCGGACCAGGCGTCCATCAGCTCGATCGCCTTCCTCGCGTACCGCGCGTCCCTCGTGACGTACCAGGCGAGGGCCTGGGTGTACGCGGCGATCGCGTCCTCGCGCTCGTCGGTGCAGCCGTTGTTGGGGTTCGAGTACGAGCCGCACTCGACGACGGCCCGGGGCTTGGGGGTGCGCGTGAGCGAGCCGTACTTGCTCGCCAGCATCTGGTCGTACGCGCCCTTCCAGGGCTGGGCGCCGGCGTTGACCTGTTGCCGGGCGAAGTCCAACTGGCCGCGGGAGACGGTGACTCCGGGGTGCGTGAAGGTGGCGGGAGCCGCCTCGGCGCGGTCGGCGGCGGGCCAGGCGAGGGCACCCGCCAGGAGAGCGGCGACGGTCGCGACGAGCGCGAAGCGGGATCTACGGCGGTGACGTGGAGGTACCGGGGTGTTCAGCATTGTGGGGGACATCCGTTCTCGTATGTGAACACGGAATGCCTTTATGAACACAGGCGTTGGCCGTGACCATAGGTACGGACCAATTTCACGTCAAGAGAAAAGGCAGCAGAAAAGAAGCGGGGGAAGGTGCGGACGAAGGGGTCGGGGAACGCCAACGGCTCGTGGGGCTCCGGAAGTCGTCCGGAGCCCCACGGGCCGTTTCGCGGGAATCAGGCCTTGACCGTGAAGCCGTGCTCCTTGCCGAGTCGCTTCAGCGTCGTCTGGCCGGGGATGCCGTTGGCGTCGGCGCCACTGAAGCCGTACCGACGCTGGAGACTCGCGTACGCCTCGACCGTCCTGCTGCCGAAGGAGCCGTCGGCCCACTGGGCGGGCAGCAACCCCTCGGCGACGAGGGCCTTTTCGACGACGAGGACGTCCGCCTTGTGGGTCTTGCCGCCCTGGGGCAGACCCGGGTCGCGGCGCGCGGCGGCGACGACGTTGCTGAGGTCGACGACCGGCTTCGACGGCGTGGGGAGGCCCGCCCCGGGGGACCCGACCGGGGCCGCCGCGAAGAGGGCGGACTTGTCGATGTTGCCCGGGTCCCAGTGGTCGTTGCCCGGGATGTTGGCGTGGCCGTAGTGGCCGCCCTTGCTCATCCAGATCGTCCGGGGGCGGTTGGTCGCGTCGGTGCCCGAGGTCGCGATGCGCCCGGCGGGGAAGGTGTCTGGGATCTTCCAGGAGCGGATCGCGGCCATCATGGCCCGGTAGTTGGGCCCCGGCTTCCAGGTCGCGGTGAACGGCTTGCCCGCCCGCCCGAGGACCTCGATCTGGATGCAGACCTTCCCGACGCGGTTGGTCCGCGTCGAACCGTCGTTGCGCAGCGCGCGGGCGCTCGCGTTCAGCGGCCCGAACTGGCCGAGCCGGTCGGTCGTCGGGTCGTACAGCAGGTGCGGCTCGGCGGAGACGCTGATCAGATGCGACGTCACGGAACGGAACGCGTCGTCACCGGCGCCACTCTCCGTGGTGTGCCAGACGACGCGGCCGGGGATCGACGGATGGTCCATCGCACCTCCGATGCTCCCGTCGCCCAGCCGCTGCGCCTTCTCGATCCAGTTCGTACCCATGCCGGGCCCCCGTGCTCTGTCGCGTAGTCGGTAAGTCGTGGGTGGTACAGGCGAGTTGACGGCTCGGCGCCAGCTCCGCCCTGGGTGACGCAGCGTAGCCACTCGCGGGTTGCGGTTCGGACGTTTCTTTATTTTTTCAGCGCAAGGAGTGGCTCCGCCCTTGACGGCGAAAAAGTGTGAGTGGTTGAGTACTCACATGCAGACGGAACGACGACGCCACCTGTCCACCGCCGAGGAGCGCCGCGAGACGGTGCTCCGCACCGCCATCGGCGCCTTCGCCTCACGGGGCTACTTCGGCACGACGACCACGGAGGTGGCCAAGGCCGCCGGAATCTCCCAGGCGTACGTCTACCGGCTGTTCCCGAACAAGGAGGCCCTGTTCGCCGCGGTCGTCGAGCACTGCTTCGTCAGGGTGCGCGAGAGCCTGGAAGGGGGCGCGGCCGAGGCGAAGGGCAGTTCACCGGAGGAGGTGCTCTCATCGATGGGCAACGCCTACGCCCACCTGATCAGCGACAACGACCTCCTGCTCGTCCAACTGCACGCCCAGGCGGCCGCGGTCTCCGTCCCCGCGATCCGGGACGCCGTACGAGCGGGGTACGCCCGCACGGTGGAGTACGTGCGCGGCGCCTCCGGGGGCGACGACCGACAGGTCCAGGAGTTCTTCGCCGTCGGCATGCTCTGTCATCTCGTCGTGTCGATGGAGGCGCAGGAAGTGGACGCCCCATGGACGCGCACCCTCACGGCGGGCATCCGGCACTACTGACGAGCCCGCCGGCGGGGCGAGGGGTCGCGCTTCACACCCCGACAGCCCCGCCCATTTTTTGGGACTGAAGAGTGAGTGGTCAACCACACATACTCACAGCGGCCAAGAACTCACAGGAACTCACAGGAACCCCCGAGAAAGGGAACCCGATGTCCAGCACGCGAAAGGGAGCCAGGGCGGTCCGCCCCGGCGCCGCCCTCGCGGTCCTCGCCGCCGCCCAGTTCGCTGTCGCGCTCAGCACGTCGATCGTCAACGTCGCCCTGCCCGCGGTCCGCGACGGCGTCGGGCTCTCGGACGCCGGCATGTCCTGGGTCGTGAACTCCTACGGCCTCGCCTTCGGAGCGCTGCTCCTGCTGGGCGGACGAACCGCCGACCTCGTCGGCCGGCGCCGCGTTCTCCTCGGAGGCCTCGCGCTGTTCACCGTCGCCTCGGTCGCCGCGGGCCTCGCCACCGGCCCGGGGGCGCTGATCGCCGCCCGCACCGCACAGGGCGTCGGAGCCGCCGCCGTGGCACCCGCCGCGCTCTCCCTGGTCATGCGGCTCTTCCCGCCGGGCCCCGGGCGCGCCAAGGCGATCGGGGTCTGGGGCGCGGTGTCCGGCGCGGGCGGAGCCGCCGGAGTCCTGCTCGGCGGGGTGCTGACCGAGGGCCTGGGCTGGCCGTGGGTCTTCCACATGTCCGGACTCGGCGCGGCCGTCGTCCTCGTCGGCACCCTGCTGCTGGTCCCCGCCTCACCGCCCGACGAGGGCGCCCCCGGGCGGCTCGACCTCGTCGGCACCCTCACCGTCACGGCCGGACTGGTCGCGCTGGTGTACGGGCTGACGTCGGCCGGACGTTCCGGCTGGACCGACCCCTGGGTGCTGGGCTCCCTGGGCACGGCGGCCGTGCTGCTCGCGCTGTTCCTCCTGGTCGAGCGGCGCCACCCCGCTCCGCTGCTGCCGCCGCGGCTGTGGACGGAGGGGCTGGTCGCCCCGGCCAACCTCGTCATGACGCTGCTGGGGGCCGTCTGGGTCGGCCTGTTCTTCTTCCTGCCGCTCTATCAGCAACAGGTCCTCGGCGCCGGGCCGTTGGAGACCGGGCTCTCCCAACTCCCCCTGGCGGCGGCGAACATGCTCGGCTCCTGGTTCGCCCCGCGGCTCGCCCGTCGGTTCGGCCCGCACGTCACGCTCGCCGCGGGCCTGCTCACCCAGGCCGCCGGACTGCTGTGGCTGTCCCGGATCACGGCGGACGGCAGCTACCCGACCGACCTGCTCGGCCCGATCCTCGTGATCGGGCTCGGCCTCGGCACCGCGTTCGTCCAGCTCACCGGGGCCGCCGTGACCGGTGTACGGCCCGCCGACTCGGGCCTGGCCAGCGGCCTGGTCAACACCACCCGGCAGATCGGCGGTGCCGTGGGCCTGGCCGTCCTCGGCACGCTCGCCGCCTCCCGCACGGCCGCCGCCGCACACCACCACTCCCCCGCGGCGGCCCTCACCGAGGGCTACCGGCTCGCCTTCCTCGTCTCGGCGGCCGTGGTCGCCGTCGCCGCCGCACTGACTCCCCTCCTGTCCCGCCGCCTCGCGGCACAGCCCCGCACCGAGGAGGCCCCGGCCCCCGCTCCCACCCGCTGAACGCCCGTCCGACACCAACAGAAGGAGATCCCGCCATGAACGCCGAGAACGCCAAGCACCCCGAGACCACACCCACCCACTCCGTCGACGAGGACGCCCCCGTCGTCGTACGCCTCTCGACCACCGTCGACGCCCCGCTCGCGACCGTATGGGCCCTGCACACGGACATCGGTTCCTGGGCCGACTGGAACACGGACATCGACAGCGTCGACTTCAACGGCCCGCTCGCGCCGGGCGCCTCCTTCCGGTGGCTCACCCACGGCCTCGACATCACGTCCACGATCCGCGAGGTCGTGCCCGGCGAGCGGATCGTCTGGGGCGGCCCGGCGCACGGCATCGAGGGCGTCCACGTCTGGACCTTCGAGAAGACCGGCGGGGCGACCGGCGAGCGGACCGTGACGGTCCGCACCGAGGAGTCCTGGGCCGGAGCCCCGGTCGAGGAGCGCCCCGACGAGATGCGCGAGGCGCTGCGGCAGTCCCTGGAGAGCTGGCTGAGCCGCCTGCGGTCCGAGGCCGAGCGCCGCGCCTGACACGCCGTACAGCCCCGGTACGGCGCGCGAGGTGCCCGCGTACGCCGGTGTCACCCGCCACCCGCCCCCTCGCGCCACTCCACGAGAAGCCACTCCACGAGCCCCCATCCACCAGCGGAATCCCACCAGAAAGGTCACCGTCATGAGCGTCGAGAAGCCGTACCTGACCGGCCACTACACCCCCGTCACCGACGAGATCACCGCCACCACGCTCACCGTCGAGGGGACACTCCCGCCCGAGCTGACCGGCCGGCTGATCCGCAACAGCCACAACCCGAAGCCCGGCATCACCCCCACCCACTGGTTCAAGGGCAGCGGCATGGTGCACGGCATACGGCTGCGTGAGGGGCGCGCGGAGTGGTACCGCAACCGCTGGGTGCACACCCCGGCGCTCGAAGGCGCCCCTTATATGACCGAGCGGGGCCCCGACCTGACCGCCAGCACCGCGGGCACCCACGTCATCGAGCACGCCGGACGCCTCCTCGCGCTCTGCGAGGCCAACCTCCCCTTCGAGCTGACCGCCGACCTGGAGACCGTGGGCGCGTACGACTTCGGCGGCAGGCTGACGTCGGCGATGACCGCGCACCCCAAGGAGGACCCGGCCACCGGCGAACTGCACTTCTTCTCCTCGTCGCCGTTCCCGCCCTATCTGATCCACCACGTGGCCTCGCCCGACGGCCAGGTCCTGGACACCCAGGAGGTCCCGGACGCGAGCGCCGCGCTCAAGCACGACTTCGCCATCACCGAGCACCACGTCGTGTTCCTGGAGGGCTCGGTCACCTTCGACCCGGCCGAGCACTCCGGCATCCCGTACGGCTGGAGCGACGCCCAGCGGTCCCGGATCGGGGTCATGCCGCGCGGCGCGGGAGGCGCGGCCCGCATCCGCTGGTTCGAGGTCGACCAGGGCTACGGCATGCACTTCGCCAACGCCTACGAGGACGCGTACGGCCGGATCGTCGTCGAGGGCCCGACGGTGGGCCGTACCGGCTGGCAGCGCTCCTGGAACTGGTGGGTCGGCGCCCCGGACCGCGGCGCGGAGCCCAACTCCGGTTCCAGGACGAGGCGCTGGACCGTCGACCTCGCGGCGGGCCGTGTGAAGGAGGAGCAGACGGACGACCTCACCGTCGAGTTCCCCACCATCAACGACGCCTTCACAGGCCGCGAGCACCGCTACCAGTACGCGCTGTCGTTCCCCGACGACCTGGGCATCGGCAACCACACGCTGGTCAAGTACGACCGCCGGGACGGCACCCGCCAGTTGCTGCCGTTCGGCAACGGCCAACTGCCCAGTGAGGCCGTGTTCGCCCCGGCGGACGACGCCGCCGGCTCCTCCGACGAGGACGCCGGGTATCTGCTCACCGTCGTCAGCGATCTGAACGCCGACGCGTCCAGGCTGCTCGTGCTGGACGCCTCGGACCTGTCCCTGCCGCCGGTCGCGACGGTCCACCTGCCGCGCCGCGTACCGGCGATGATCCACGGCTCGTGGATCCCGGACGCCGGCTGACGGGAAGTCCCGGGAAACGGTGAAACGGCGGTGGGCCGCACTCCCCGAGGGGAGTGCGGCCCACCGCCGTACTTCCTTGTGCGCGGCTACCGGACCTCGGTGATCTCCGGTCCGCGCTGCAGCTGACCCATGCCGCCGGAGAAGCGGGAACCTGCCTGCTCCTCCTGCTGGACGCCCTCGGCGACCATCTGCGCGTCGTCCGGCAGCTTCAGGACGATCGGGTCGCGCGGGGCCATCGGGCCCTCACCGCGGACCACGACGGTGTCCCGGAAGATCGACTCCAGTACGCCGCCGGTCTGCGGCTGCACGGCGCCCTGGCCGGAGATCACTCCGCGCAGGAACCAGCGGGGCCCGTCCACGCCGATGAACCGGACGACCTGGAAGCCGCCCGTCCCGTCCGGCAGCTGCACCGGTACCTGTGCGCGCAGCTCCCAGCCCAGCGGGCCCTCGACCTCGTCGATGACACCGCCCTGCTGGGTGATGCCGGTGGCGATCTCCTCGCGGACCTCGCCCCAGATGCCCTCGCGCTTGGGGGCGGCGAAGGCCTGCAGCTGGACGGCGCTGTCCTTGAGCACCACGGTCGCCGCGACGATGGCGTCGCCCGCGACCTCCACCCGGAGCTCCATGCCGTCGACCCCGGGCACGAAAAGACCGCCCAGGTCGACCCGGCCCTCGGCCGGATCCCGGACCTCTGTGCTGTCCCAGGGCCCGTCGGGGCGCGGCTCGGGCTCGAGCCTCACGCGCTCGCGCTCCGCGTCGTCCGCCTCAGTGTCGACACCGTCGACGACCTGCTCGGCCTCGCCCGCCGCGTCCTCGGCGGCACTGCCCTTCTTGCGACGTCCGAACACGTCACTGTCCTTCCCGGTCGGATACGACCGAAGCGTATCGATTCCCACCCGCTGTGCCGCCCACGGCGGAATGCCCGCCGGTGGACCCGAAGCCCCCCGCGGCCCGCGCCGAGTCGGGAAGCTCCGCCACCTCCTGGAAGCGCACCTTCTCGACCTGCTGGACGACCAGTTGGGCAATCCGGTCGAAGCGCTCGAACCGCACGGACTCGCGCGGGTCGAGATTCACCACGATCACCTTGATCTCCCCACGGTACCCGGCATCAACCGTCCCCGGGGCATTCACCAGAGCGACACCGCAGCGGGCGGCGAGCCCGGATCGCGGGTGCACGAAGGCCGCGTACCCCTCAGGGAGCGCGATGCACACTCCCGTGGGCAGCACGGCCCTCTCGCCGGGTTCCAGTACGCGGCTCTCCGTCGTCCGGAGGTCCGCGCCGGCGTCGCCGGGGTGCGCGTATTCCGGAAGCGGTACGTCCGGATCGACGCGCTTGATCAGCACGCCCACCGGAGTCGGGGTCGGGGTCACGGGTTCACCTCGAAGGCACGGGCACGACGGACCTGGTCGGGGTCGTCCATGGCCGCACGGATCTCCTCCGGGCGGCCGTTGTCGATGAAGTGCTCCACCTTCACCTCCAGGAAGAGGGCGTCCGCGCGCACGGCGACGGGCCCGTCCGGGCCGCCGATCCGTCCGGTGGCGGACGAGTAGATCTTGCGCCCCGCCACCGCCGTCACCTCGGCCTCCAGGTACAGCACGGTACCGACGGGCACGGGCCGTACGAAGTCGGTCTCCAGGCGTCCGGTCACCGCGATGGTGCGCAGCAGCCAGTTCAGCGAACCGAGGGTCTCGTCGAGTGCGCTCGCGAGGACTCCGCCGTGCGCGAGGCCGGGAGCGCCCTGGTGGGCCGGCTTCACGGTGAACTCGGCGGTGATCCTCACCCCCTCGCCCGCGCGGGCCTCCAGGTGCAGTCCGTGCGGCTGATCTCCGCCGCAGCCGAAGCACTGGCCGTAGTGCGCGCCGAGCAGCTCGCCGGGCGCGGGCGCGTCGGGATGCCTCACCGGCGCCACGGCGTCGGCCGGGGGCCGCAGAGCTGAAGATGTACCACTCACAGGCGCAGACCTTACCTCCGCGTCAGCGCCGCGCACGCACCGTGGCAGGCTAGGCCGTATGCAGCTTTCCGCCTCGCCGTACGAAGAACGTCTGACCGCGCCCCGCTCCTGGTGGTTCATCAGCCTGCTGGTGGGTCTGTCGATGGCCCTGATCCTGCTGCCGTTCGGCACGCTTCCCCTGCTGGGGGGCCTCGTCGGCGGCACGGCGGTCGCGGCGGTGGCGGCCAGTTCGTACGGCTCCGTACGGATCCGGGTGGTGGCCGGCTCCCTGATCGCGGGCGACGCGAAGATCCCGGTCTCGGCCCTCGGCGAGGCCCATGTCCTCGACCCGGAGGAGACGCGCGCCTGGCGCACGTTCAAGGCCGACACACGCGCCTTCATGCTCCTGCGCTCCTACATCCCGACGGCACTGCGCGTCGAGGTCACCGACCCGGCCGACCCGACCCCGTACCTCTACCTGTCGACCCGCGACCCGGAGCGCCTGGCCGCGGCACTGGAAGCGGCCCGGACGACGACGGCATAGATCCGGCCGAATCCGCCACCGGTCCGGCTCCCGGCTCCCGGCTCCCGGCTCCCGGCTCCCGGCTCCCGGCTCCCGGCTCCCGGCCGAGTTTGGGCTGTGCTCCTACTCGTGTCCCGTACGGAAACTTTCCCTTCCGCGGGTCAGAACTTTGCCTGCCAGGGCCGGGGAAGGAGACCAGCGGGGATCAGCGCCCCAGTTCCTTGGGGATCTCTCCGACGCGCAGCGGATCGGCGGGCTTCTCCAGGGGCGGCAGCGCCGGCAGCGCGTCCCACGGCACCTGCGCCTTGCGGAGGTCCTTGCGGATGCGCTCCGCGAGCTTTCTCGTGTCACGGCGGTTCATGACCGCCCCGACGGCGGCGCCGACCATGAACGGCATCAGGTTCGGCAGATTTCTGACCATGCGCTTCATGATCTGCTGGCGCAGCTCGCGCTTCAGCTGGCCTCCGAGGGCCGCGTTGATCGTCGACGGTTTGGTCACGTCGATTCCGCGCTCCTCCGACCACGAACTCAGATACGTGGTGGAGCGCTCTTTCAAATTGCCCGGCGGCCGCAGGCCGTAGACCTCGTACAACTCCGCGATCATCTTCATCTCGATCGCGGCCACGCCGGTGATCTCGGCGGCCAGCTCCGTGGGCATCGCCGGAGGTACCGGCATCATCGCGGCCGCGCCGATTCCCGCGCCCACCGTGGAGGTCGCGTTGCAGGCGCCCGCCACGAGTTTGTCCGCGAGCTGCTCGGGGCCGAGGCCCGGGAACTGCCTGCGGAGGGTCGCGAGGTCCCGTACGGGGATACGCGGGGCGTTCTCGATGATTCGGTCGGTGAGGTACGCCAGGCCCGCCCTGGCGCGGCTGCCGCCCTTACGGACACCTTCCTTCACCCCGTGGCCGACCGCTGCGGCCCTGCGTCTGGCGACAGGCGCCTTGGGAACCGGCACCTCCAGGGCACCGGAGGCGCCTGTCGCTTCCACTGCTTCGAGCGAGGCCGGGTGGCCCCGCTCGTCGTCACGCATGCCGTCCGAGGACGGACCGGCCGCTCCCTGGTCACGAAAGCGGCGCTTCCAGGGCGGGGTCGAGCCTGTCACGGCCGACCCTGCCTCAGTCGCAGTCGCGGCAGATCGGCTGGCCGTTCTTCTCGCGGGCCAGCTGGCTGCGGTGGTGGACCAGGAAGCAGCTCATGCAGGTGAACTCGTCCTGCTGCTTCGGCAGGACCCGGACGGCCAACTCCTCGTTCGAGAGGTCCGCGCCGGGCAGTTCCAGGCCTTCTGCAGCCTCGAACTCGTCCACGTCGACCGCCGAAGTCGACTTGTCGTTCCGGCGAGCCTTCAGTTCTTCAAGGCTGTCCGAATCGACGTCGTCGTCGGTCTTGCGTGGGGTGTCGTAATCCGTTGCCATGTCGCTCTCCCCCTCTGGGTGTCTGCGGTGTCTCCAGCGCACGTAACGCGTGAGAGGCCGGACTTGTGCCCGACCCGAGGCGGAGATTTTGCCTCACATCAAGGTCTGTTACTCAATCGACACCCAATCGGACCCCTCAAGAGTGATCGGCTTGGATGGCGAACGGGACCGTACACGGTCCGAATGCCGCACTTCAAAGGCGTCTCACCGTGTACTTCCCGTGATCTGGACCCCCGAAAACCCGGATGTTCCCGGCTTTACGACGGCCTTCTTGATCACGGAGAGTAGATGGCCGGAAATTCGCCCTTGTGATCGATCACACACGAGGCAGCCCACTGCATGCCCAGAAAATTCCGCGCAAAGCGAACATCCTCGCGTGTCGGCGACATGGTCTCAGACGGGCAGGGTTACTCGCATCACCAGTCCACCCCCCTCACGCGGTTCCGCGGCGATATGACCGCCGTGGGCACGGGCCACCGACCTGGCGATCGACAGGCCAAGACCCACGCCTTTGTCACTGCCCGTCCGCTCCGTACGCAGTCGCCGGAAAGGCTCGAAAAGATTGTCGATCTCGTACGCGGGCACCACGGGGCCCGTATTGGACACCACGAGAACCGCCTGACCGTGCTGCACCTCTGTGGTCACCTCGACCCAGCCTTCCTCCGCCACGTTGTACCGCACGGCGTTCTGGACGAGGTTCAGGGCGATCCGCTCCAGGAGTACGCCACTTCCCTGGACGACCGCGGCTTCGCGCTTCCCGCGGATCGCCACGCCCTTCGCCTCCGCCTCGCCACGGGCCTGGTCGATGGCCTGTGAGGCGACCTCGGCGAGGTCGACCGGCTTGCGTTCGACGATCTGGTTGTCGCTGCGGGCGAGCAGCAGCAGGCCCTCGACGAGCTGCTCGCTGCGCTCGTTCGTGGCGAGCAGCGTCTTGCCGAGCTGCTGCAGCTCCACGGGCGCTCCCGGATCGGACAGATGCACCTCGAGAAGCGTGCGGTTGATCGCCAGCGGCGTCCGCAGCTCGTGCGAGGCGTTCCCGACGAACCGCTGCTGCGCCGTGAAGGCTCTCTGCAGCCGCTCCAGCATGTCGTCGAAGGTGTCCGCCAGCTCCTTGAACTCGTCGTCGGGCCCGTCCAGCTCGATCCGCCGCGACAGGTCCGACCCCGCCACCGCGCGCGCGGTGCGCGTGATCCGCCCGAGCGGCGACAGCACCCGGCCGGCCATCGCGTAACCGAAGGCGAACGCGATGACTGCCAGGCCCAGGAGGGCGAGGAGCGAGCGGCTGAGGAGGTTGTCCAGGGCGTGCTGGCGCTGCTCGTTGACGCACGCGTTCATCGCGTTGTTGAGCTCGGTCGCCGACGGCTCGGACGGGAAGTTGCAGGTAGGGCTGGTCACGCCGCCGGAGACGATCCTGAAGGGCAGATCACTGCCCACGTTCAGAGCCTGGGCGGCGAGCAGATAGATGATCGACAGCAGGAGGATGCCCGCGATCAGGAACATCCCGCCGTACAGCAGCGTGAGCCGTATCCGGATGGTCGGACGCAGCCACGGGAACGGGGGCTCCGGTTTCCGCGGGTCCCAGGTGGGCTTCGGAGGCGCCGTCGGGGGCGCGGGCGTCGTGGCCACCACGGATCAGATCCGGTAGCCGGAACCGGGCACCGTGACGATGACCGGGGGCTCACCGAGCTTGCGGCGCAGGGTCATCACCGTGACGCGTACGACGTTGGTGAACGGGTCGGTGTTCTCGTCCCAGGCCTTCTCCAGGAGCTGCTCGGCGGAGACGACGGCGCCCTCGCTGCGCAGCAGCACCTCCAGGACGGCGAACTCCTTGGGCGCGAGCTGGACCTCCTTGCCGTCGCGGAAGACCTCACGGCGGTTGGGGTCGAGCTTGATCCCGGCGCGCTCCAGGACGGGCGGCAGCGGCATGCTCGTACGCCGGCCGAGGGCACGCACGCGTGCCGTCAGCTCGCTGAAGGCGAAGGGCTTGGGGAGGTAGTCGTCGGCGCCGATCTCCAGGCCCTCCACGCGGTCGCTGACGTCTCCGGAGGCCGTGAGCATCAGCACGCGTGTGGGCATGCCGAGCTCGACGATCTTGCGGCAGACGTCGTCGCCGTGCACGAGGGGGAGGTCACGGTCGAGGACGACCACGTCGTAGTCGTTGACGCCGATGCGCTCCAGGGCGGCCGCGCCGTCGTACACGACGTCGACGGCCATGGCCTCCCGGCGCAGTCCGGTGGCCACCGCATCGGCGAGCAGTTGCTCGTCCTCGACGACGAGTACGCGCACGTCGCTTGTCCTTCCTCTGTCCACCCGCGTAGCGCCTTCTCGGCGCACGCGGGCAGGGTCTGTCGCGGGTTGAGTCTCCATCCTGCCCTTTTCGGCCATAAGTCGGCTGTAAGGCGGGTGCGGGAGCCGGTGCAAGGCGGGTGTGGGAGCCGGGGAATGCCAGATTTTCTCGTGCGGTTGAGGTTTCCGTGGAAGGGAGCGGGGGGAGGACGGCTTTACACCCCGCGATCACGCTCTGCTTGTGCCGCACCACCATGCGGTATGTCACGGTCCGCTTCCGCAGGGCGGGCGTGGGTGTCCGGCACCGTCGCCGCCCAGTGCGGGCAGCGCTGGGCACCCTGGAGACGTGATCGCCCCTTCCGAACGGCACACCCCCGTGCCACCGACCCACGACCCAGGACGAGGGGGCGCAGCATGGACGCATTCACCGCAGGACTTCTGCAGCGCATAAGGGCGACCGAGTCCGACCTGACGATGGCTCGCGAGACCGGCGACGACTTCCTCGCGGAGGTCGAGCAGGCAGAGCTCGACGATCTGCACCGCCTTGCCGCCGAGCACGGCGTGGAGGTCGGCGCGTCACGCGTCTGATCAGCTCGCACGAAAGCAGGCCCCGGCATCGATCCAGTGCCGGGGCCTGCTTTTTTGTCGCCGCTGTCTTACTCGGCGCCAGTCGCGCCGGCTCCCACGCGCGCTCAGTCGTGCCACGCCCCCAGTTCCTCCAGGCGGGCCTGGAGCGGTTCGAAGAGGCCTGGTGGGGCCGCGACGGTCAGGTCCGTGGAGAGGGGGTCTCCGGGGCGGCCGCCGGTCAGGGCGCCCGCCTCGCGGGCGATCAGGTCGCCGGCGGCGTAGTCCCAGGGGTTCAGGCCTCGCTCGTAGTACGCGTCCAGGCGGCCCGTCGCCACGTCGCACAGGTCGATCGCAGCCGAGCCGCCGCGGCGGATGTCGCGGACCTGGGGGATCAGGTGTCCGACCACCTCGGCCTGCCGGGCCCGGCGCTCGGCGAGGTAACCGAAGCCGGTGCCGACGAGGGCCAGCCCGAAGGCGGGGGCGGGCCGCACGCGCGCGGGGCGGTCGTTCACGTACGCGCCCTGCCCCAGGACGGCCCGGTAGGTCTCCGCGCGCATCGGGGCGTGCACCACCCCGACGACGGCCTCGCCGTCCTTGAGGGCCGCGATGGACACGGACCAACTGGGCAGCCCGTACAGGTAGTTGACCGTGCCGTCGATCGGGTCGATCACCCACTGGACGCCGCTCGTGCCCTCGACGCTGGCGCCCTCCTCGCCGAGCACCCCGTCGTCCGGCCTGCGGTCGGCCAGCAGACCGGTGATCAGCTTCTCGGACGCGATGTCCATCTCGGTGACGACGTCGACGGCACTGGACTTGGTGGCGGCCACGCCCAGGTCGTCCGGGCGGCCGTCGCGCAGGAAGGCGCCCGCGCGGTGGGCCGCGTCGAGCGCGATCTCCAGCAGCTCGGCCTTCAGCTCGTCGCTTGCTGTGTCGGTCACGGTGCTCCTCATGCGTACGGGCTGTCGGTGCCCGCGGCTGCGGGCTTGGGGGCGCGGGCCGGGCAGCAGCCCACGGGACACAGGTTGTGGCTCGGGCCCAGGGCGCCGAGCGCGCAGGGCGTCACGTCCCGCCCGCTCTCCGCGGCGGCCCGCTCCAGTACCAGTTCGCGGATCGCGGCGGCGAACCGCGGGTCGGCGCCCACGGTGGCCGAGCGGCGGACCGGCAGGCCCAGCTCCTCGGCCTTGGCCGTGGCCTCCGTGTCGAGGTCGTAGAGGACCTCCATGTGGTCCGAGACGAACCCGATGGGTGCCATGACGACGGCCGGGACGCCGGCGCCGTGCAGCTCTTCCAGGTGGTCGCAGATGTCCGGCTCCAGCCACGGGATGTGCGGGGCGCCCGAGCGCGACTGGTAGACGAGCTGCCAGGGGTGGTCGATGCCGATCCGCTCACGCACGGCGTCGGCGACGAGCCGCGCGACGTCCAGGTGCTGCTTCACGTACGCCCCGCCGTCGCCGTGGTCCTCGACCGGGCCCGAGGTGTCCGCCGAGGCGTCCGGGATCGAGTGGGTCGTGAAGGCGATGTGCGCGCCCGCGCGGACGTCCTCGGGGAGCTCCGCGAGGGACTTCAGGAGGCCCTCGATCATGGGCTCCAGGAAGCCGGGATGGTTGAAGTAGTGCCGCAGCTTGTCGATGCGCGGCAGCTCCAGGCCCTCCCCCTCCAGGGTGGCCAGCGCCCCGGCGAGGTCCTCGCGGTACTGCCGGCAGCCCGAGTACGAGGCGTACGCGCTCGTGGCGAGGACCAGGACCCTGCGGCGGCCGTCGGCGACCATCTCGCGCAGGGTGTCGGTCAGGTACGGGCCCCAGTTCCGGTTGCCCCAGTACACCGGCAGGTCGAGCCCGTGTTCCGCGAAGTCCTTGCGGAGGGCGTCGAGCAGGGCGCGGTTCTGGTCGTTGATGGGGCTGACCCCGCCGAACAGGAAGTAGTGCTGTCCCACTTCCTTGAGGCGTTCCTTGGGGATTCCCCGTCCACGCGTCACGTTCTCCAGGAACGGGACCACGTCGTCGGGGCCCTCGGGGCCGCCGAACGAGAGCAGGAGCAGGGCGTCGTAGGGGGTGGCATCGAGCGCGTCTCGCATGTCTCGATCCTGCCACCCGGCTCCGACAGCGGGACAACGGCGGGGTGCCGGACAGCGGCGGACGGGGTGATGACCGACACCCGTGTATGAGTTGGGGTCACCTGGCTCGTAAGCTGTATCAGCCACATTCACGCCTTACCGGACCGCTCCCGGAGACCCCCGTGCCCAGCCCCTACCGCGCCCTGTTCGCAGCCCCCGGCTCCAAGGGGTTCACCACCGCGGGCCTCCTCGGCCGGATGCCGCTGTCGATGATGGGCATCGGCGTGGTCACGATGATCTCGCAGCTCACCGGGCGGTACGGGCTCGCGGGTGCGCTCTCGGCGACCATGGCGCTGTCCGCCGCGGTGTTCGGCCCCCAGATATCCCGCCTGGTGGACCGGCACGGGCAGCGGCGCGTGCTGCGCCCCGCCACGCTGTTCGCGCTCGCCGCGTCCGCCGGGCTGCTGCTGGCCGCCCACTTCGACTGGCCGGACTGGGTGCTGTTCCTCTGCTCGGCCGGCATCGGATGCGTACCGAGCATCGGCGCGATGACCCGGGCGCGCTGGGCGTACCTGTTCCGGGGCAAGCCCCAGCTGCACACCGCGTACGCCTTCGAGTCCGTCGTCGACGAGATCTGTTTCATCTTCGGGCCGATCATCTCCATCGGTCTGTCCACCGTCTGGTTCCCGGAGGCCGGGCCGCTGCTCGCGGCCTGCTTCCTGGCGGCCGGCGTCTTCTGGCTGACCTCCCAGCGCGCCACCGAGCCCCCGCCGCATCCCCGCGAGCACCACACGGGCGGCTCGGCCCTGCGCTCGGCCGGGCTGCAGGTCCTGGTGGCCACCTTCGTGGCGACGGGGGCGATCTTCGGGGCGGTCGACGTGGTCACCGTCGCCTTCGCCGACGAACAGGGCCACAAGGGGGCCGCCAGCGTCGTCCTGGCCGTGTACGCGGCGGGCTCCTGTCTGGCGGGTGCCGTGTTCGGACTCCTGCGCCTCGGCGGAGCGCCCGCCCGCAGGTGGGTGCTGGGCGTATGCACCATGGCCGTGAGTATGATCCCCCTCCTACTGGTCGGAAACTTGCCGTTCCTGGCCGTGGCGCTGTTCGTTGCGGGCCTGTCCATCGCGCCGACGATGATCACGACGATGGCCCTCGTCGAACTGCACGTACCTCGCGCGAAACTGACCGAAGGCATGACGTGGGTGAGCACCGGGCTCGCGGTCGGGGTCGCGCTCGGCTCCTCCCTGTCCGGCTGGGTGATCGACACGGCCGGGGCGCGGGCCGGGTACGGGGTTCCGGTCGCGGCCGGAGCAGTCGCGGTCGCGGTGGGATTCCTGGGGTATCGCCGGCTCAGCAGGCCGGTTCCGCAGCGGGAGGGGACCCATGAACAGCACAGTGAGCGGGAAGAGCGGCACCTGGCGTAACTGGGCGGGGAACGTCACCGCCCGGCCGGCCCGGGAAGTCACTCCGGCCTCCGTCGAGGAACTCTCCGCCGCCGTGCGCCAGGCCGCGGAGGACGGGCTCAGGGTGAAGGCCGTCGGCACCGGTCACTCGTTCACGGCAGCAGCCGCCACCGACGGTGTGTTGATCCGCCCTCAACTGTTGACCGGTATCCGCAAGATCGACCGTGAGGCGGGCACCGTCACCGTCGAGGCGGGCACCCCGCTCAAGCGTCTCAACCTGGCTCTCGCGCGCGAGGGGCTGTCGCTCACGAACATGGGCGACATCATGGAGCAGACGGTTTCGGGGGCGGTCAGTACCGGGACGCACGGCACCGGCCGCGACTCCGCCTCGATAGCCGCCCAGATCACGGGCCTTGAGCTGGTGACGGCCGACGGGTCGGTCCTCAGCTGCTCGGAGAAAGAGAACCCCGAGGTGTTCGCGGCGGCCCGCGTCGGCATCGGCGCCCTGGGGATCATCACCGCGATCACCTTCTCCGTAGAACCCACTTTTCTTCTCACGGCCCGTGAGGAGCCGATGAGTTTCGACGAGGTGACGGGTTCCTTCGACGAACTGTTCACGGAGAACGAGCACTTCGAGTTCTACTGGTTCCCGCACACCGGCAACTGCAACACCAAGCGCAACAACCGCAGCGCCGGCCCGGAGAGACCGGTCGGCACCGTACGCGGCCTCTTCGAGGACGAGTTCCTCTCCAACGGCGTCTTCCAGGTGGCCAATTACGTGGGCCGGGCCGTGCCCGCCACGATCCCCTCGATCGCCCGGATCTCCAGCCGCGCGCTGTCCGCGCGCACCTACACCGACATTCCCTACAAGGTCTTCACTTCCCCGCGCCGGGTCCGCTTCACGGAGATGGAGTTCGCCGTCCCGCGCGAGGCCCTCGTCGAGACGCTGCGCGAACTGAAGGCCATGGTCGACCGTTCGCCCCTGCGCATCAGCTTCCCGGTGGAGGTGCGTACGGCGCCCGCGGACGACATCACGCTCTCCACGGCGTCCGGCCGGGACAGCGCGTACATCGCCGTCCACATGTTCCGGGGCACGCCGTACCAGGCCTACTTCAGCGCCGCCGAGCGGATCTTCACGGCGCACGAGGGGCGGCCGCACTGGGGCAAGGTGCACACGCGCGACGCGGAGTACTTCGCCGATGTCTACCCGCGCTTCGGCGAGTTCACCGAACTGCGGGACCGGCTCGACCCTGAACGGCGGTTCGGGAACGACTACTTGCGCCGGGTGCTGGGCGAGTAGACACGGACGTTTGCACGAGACATCGAGACGCCCGCGCGAGAAGAGGACGTACAGGCGAAACGATTAGTTCCGTTTGCGGTGATTCCGTGAAGCGCGCCACGCGCCATGGTCACCGGAACGTCGCCCCGGGTGGCCAACTCCCGCCCCCGGACAGAAGTTCGGTGGCGTGCCGATCCACGCAAGTGGCCCGAATGGAGTACTGTTGCGAGCCCTGGGTCCGGACACTCGCCAGGGCGTCCGGGGCCTTCCAGGACCGCCGGGAGGGGGCTCGTTGCACAGGGTGATGGAGTTCGTCACTTAGCGTTGCGAATAGGTAACCGTGCCATAACGGCGATCCCGGGCCACCGCCCGACACGCCGGGCAACTCGGCAAGGTTGTGGCAGGCTGCACCCGGGCAGGCCACACTCGACTAGCGGAAGCAGCGACGCACGTGACGTCGGCAGGCACCACCCGGGAGGTCCCCATGCCCGAACTGCGTGTCGTGGCCGTCTCTAACGACGGCACACGGCTGGTGCTGAAGGCTGCGGACAGCACGGAGTACACGCTTCCGATCGATGAGCGTCTGCGCGCCGCCGTACGCGGCGACCGTCCCCGCCTCGGCCAGATCGAGATCGAGGTGGAGAGCCATCTCCGCCCCCGAGACATCCAGGCACGTATACGTGCGGGAGCGTCCGCCGAAGAGGTCGCATCGCTCGCCGGTATCCCCGTCGACCGGGTGCGTCGCTTCGAGGGACCCGTACTCGCCGAGCGTGCCTTCATGGCGGAGCGTGCCCGGAAGACCCCTGTCCGCCGCCCAGGCGAAACCACCGGTCCCCAGCTCGGCGAGGCGGTGCAGGAGCGGCTCACGCTGCGCGGCGCCGACAAGGAGACCGTCCAGTGGGACTCCTGGCGCCGTGACGACGGCACCTGGGAAGTCCTGCTGGTCTACCGCGTGGCGGGCGAACCGCACTCGGCGAGCTGGACGTACGACCCGCCCCGGCGGCTCGTACAGGCCGTGGACGACGAGGCGCGCTCGCTGATCGGCGAGTCCGACGACCTCGCCGCGGCCGAGCCCAGCTTCCCGTTCGTGCCGCGCATCGCCCGGCTGCCGCGCGACCGTCCGATGGACCGTGCCCTGGACCGGCAGACGGAGCGGCCGAGCCTGCCCTCGCCGTCGCCCGAGCCGGACCTGGAGGAGACCGCAAGCGAGCGCGACTCGCTGACCAGTCTCCTGGAGGCGGTGCCCAGCTTCCGCGGCGACATGGTGGTGCCCGAGCGTCCGTCGACCGCTCCCGTTCCCGCCGCCTCGACGACCTCCACCACGGAGCGTCCCGAGGTGGAGGAACCGCTCGACGCGGAGCCCGAGGCGGAGGAGCCCCCGGCTCCCGCGGCCTCGGCGGGTTCCGCGTACGCGGACGTGCTCATGCCGCGCTCCGTGGCCAGTCACCGCGACCGGCTGATCGGCGCGACCGACCGGCAGGCCGAGGCGGACGGGGTGCGTCCGGGACGCAGAGCGGCCGTACCGAGCTGGGACGAGATCGTCTTCGGGACACGCAGGAAGAAGCAGGACTAGGACATGCCGGAAAGGGCTCGCACCACCTTGGTGCGAGCCCTTTCCGCTGCCGTACGCCGTTCCCTGGAGCCGCCGCGGCTACTGCGGGTCCGGCCCCGTGGCCACCGGGCGGTTGTCGTCCTGGGACCACTCCGACCAGGAGCCCACGTACAGCGCGGCCGGGATGCCCGCGACCGTGAGCGCGAGGACCTCGTGCGCACCGGAGACGCCCGAGCCGCAGTAGACGCCGACCTCGGAAGTGCCGGTCACGCCCAGCGACTTGAAGTGGTCGGCGAGGTCCGCGGCGGGGCGGAAGTGGCCGGATTCGGCCACGTTCTCCGTGGTGGGCGCGGAGACCGCCCCGGGGATGTGCCCGCCGACCCGGTCGATGGGCTCGACGTCGCCCCGATAGCGCTCGGCGGCCCGGGCGTCCAGGAGCAGACCGGTGCGGGCCAGCGCCGCGGCCCCGTCGGCGTCGAGGAGGGACAGCGCGCCGGGGGCCGGTACGAAGGTGCCGGCGGAGGGCGACGGGCTGCCGGACTCGACCGGGCCGCTCCAGGCCGCGAGGCCGCCGTCAAGCACACGCACCGACGGATGACCCGTCCAGCGCAGCAGCCACCAGGCGCGCGCGGCGGCCCAGCCGAGCCCTCCGTCGTACACGACCACATCACGGTTCTCGGACACTCCGGCCGCCCGCACGGCCGCTCCGAAGACCTCCATGTCGGGCAGCGGATGGCGACCCGCCGCTCCTGCCGGGGAGGCGAGTTCCGAGTCCAGGTCCACGTAGACGGCCCCCGGAATGTGCGCCTCCTCGTAGGCGGAGCGCAGGTTCGGGCCGCCCAGCTGCCAGCGGATGTCCAGGACGACCGGCGGATTCGGACCCGCCAGGTCGCTCGCGAGTTCGGGTGCGGAGATGATGGCGTTCATGGCCACCATCCTTGCGCACGGGGTGGCCGCATCGTCCAGCTCCGGCTACTCTGCTCGGCCGGGCCGCCCCGACCACTCGGCGTGCGGACCCGGCCACACGCTGTATGCCTGATGGACATCAGCAGGCAATGGCGGGGAAACGGATGGGAACCAGCAATTCGGGCACTCTCCCGCCATGGGCCACCCGGCCGGGGCGCGCCGTGCCCCTGGTGGTGCGAACATCGGCAGCGGGCGCGCACATGCGCACGGCGGCGGAACACGCGGTTCGGTAGTGGAAGTGAAGCGGCCCCACGAGGCGCCGAGGAGAGGGTGACGATGACCGAGGCACGGGGGTCGGCCGGCCTGAACGGCAGTGCGTACACGCCCGGCACACCCTGCTGGGTGAGCCTGATGGTGCACGGGATGGCCACGACCCAGGAGTTCTACGGGGATCTGTTCGGCTGGGAGTTCCAGCCCGGCCCGCAGCACCTCGGCTCGTACGTGCGGGCGCAGCTCGACGGCCAGGAGGTGGCGGGGATCGGCCAGCTTCCGCCCGACCGTCATCTGCCCATCGCCTGGACGCCGTACTTCGCCTCGGACGACGTGGACCTGACGGCGGAGACGGTCCGGCACTGCGGTGGCACGGTCGGCGTCGGCCCGCTCGACGCGGAGGACGCCGGTCGGCTGGCGATCGCCTCGGACCCGGCGGGTGCCGTGTTCGGGATCTGGCAGGCCGCGGCCCATCTCGGCACGGGCATCACCGACGTCCCGGGCACCCCGACGTGGAACGAGCTGAGGACCCGCGACTCCTCCGGTGTCGCCAAGTTCTACGAGACGGTCTTCGGTTTCGAGGAGGAGCCCGTCGTCTCCGCCGACTTCGACTACATCACCCTGCACATCAAGGGGCGCCCGGTGGCGGGCATCCACGGCGTCGGCAACTCCCTGCCCCGCGACCGCGGGTCCCATTGGATGACGTACTTCGAGGTCGCGGACGTGAACGCGTCGCTGGCCCATCTGCTCGACCTGGGCGGCCATGTCCTCAAGCCGGCCCGGGACACCCCGCACGGCCGGATCGCCACGGTGGCGGACCCGGAGGGGGCGGTGTTCTCGGTGGTGCGGACGACTCCCTGAGGGGAGCCGCGGCGCCCTTCAGGGCCGGGCGGTCCCTCACGGACAGGCAGGCCCCCCGCGGGCAGGCCCTCAGGTCCGGGACACCGCGTCCACCGGCAGCACGTCCGGGGAGAGCACGCCCGCACGGGCGCTGGCCGCGGTCGTCCGGCGGCTGTGGTGCCTGCGGCACAGGACCTCGTAGCCGATGTCCTCCGACTGGTCGACGTCGCCGACGACGACCTGGGCGCCCTCGACGACCATGTGGCCGCCTATGGTGCGCGCGTTGTGGGTGGCGCGGGCGCCGCACCAGCAGAGGGCCTCGACCTGGAGGACCTCGACCCGGTCGGCGAGTTCGACGAGGCGCTGGGAGCCGGGGAAGAGCTTGGAGCGGAAGTCCGTCGTGATGCCGAAGGCGAAGACGTCGATGTCCAGGTCGTCGACCACGCGCGCGAGTTGGTCGATCTGCTCGGGGGCCAGGAACTGCGCCTCGTCCGCGATGACGTAGTCCGCGCGACCGCCCTTCGAGAGGTGGTCGACGACGTACGCGTACACGTCCTGGTCGTCCTCGACCTCCACCGCGTCCGTGACCAGGCCGAGGCGGGAGGACAGCTTGCCCTCGCCCGCGCGGTCGTCGCGGGTGAAGATCATGCCCTGCAGACCGCGGGCGGAGCGGTTGTGCTCGATCTGGAGAGCCAGTGTCGACTTCCCGCAGTCCATGGTTCCGGAGAAGAACACCAGCTCGGGCATGGGGAGTTGAGCACCTTTCGGCATGAGGGGTTCGCTGGGCGGGCGGGGAGGGTCAGGAACGTACTTCCAGGAGCGGGATGTGCTGCTCGACCGGTGTCATCGAGCCGTGGTTGCCGACCATCGCCGACTCCTTCGGCTCGCGCTCGGACGCGATGATCAGTACGTCGTCACGGGCGGCCGCGACCACGTCGCCGATGCGCTCGTACACCCGCTCGTCGATGTGCGGGCCGAACCAGCCCGCCGCGATCGCCTCGTCCCGCGAGGCTACCCAGAACTGCTCGCCGAGCACCTCGCGCCAGCAGGTCAGGACGTCCGACTCGGCGCCCGGGACCGCGTAGACGTGCCGGGCGCGGCCCTCGCCGCCGAGGAGGGCAACTCCGGCGCGCAGCTCCCAGTCCTCGTCGAAGTCGATGCGGTGCTGCTCGTCGAAGGGGATGTCGATCATCCCGTGGTCCGCCGTCACGTACAGGGCGGTGCGCGGGGGCAGTTGCTCGGCCAGGCGCTGGACCAGCCGGTCCACGTACATGAGTTGACCGCGCCAGGGATCCGAGTCGACGCCGAAGCGGTGGCCCTTGCCGTCCACCTCCGCGTAGTACGTGTAGACCAGCGAGCGGTCACCGGCGGCCAGTTGCTCGGCCGCGAGGTCCATGCGGTCCTCGCCGGTCAGCCGCCCGTGGAACGTGCCGCCGCTGAGGGCGACCTTGGTCAGCGGGGTGTTCTGGAAGTGCGGTGACGACACCTGGGCGGTGTGCACACCCGCCGCGTCGGCCAGCTGGAACAGGGTGGGGTACGGCTGCCACTTGCCCGGCTTCGTCCATGGCTGCCAGCGGAGCTGGTTCATCAGCTCGCCGGTCTCCGGGTTGCGCGCGGTGTAGCCGGGCAGGCCGTGCGCGCCCGGCGGCAGGCCCGTACCGACCGAGGCCAGGGAGGTCGCGGTGGTCGCGGGGTAGCCCGCGGTGATCGGGCGGCCGGTGCCGCCGCGTGAGCTGCCGAGGAGCGAGGTCATGAAGGGGGCCTCGTCCGGATGCGTCTTCAGCTGCTCCCAGCCGAGGCCGTCGATCAGGAAGACACAGTTCCGGTCGGCCGGGCTCAGTTCCGTGAGCGAGGCGGTGACGTCCGGGACGTCCATGCCCGCGGCCAGTGTGGGCAGCAGGTCGGCGAGCGAACCGGCCCCGTACTCGGGTACGGGAGCGGAGTCGAGGGAGAGCGGTTCCGGGTGGTCCCAGACGTGCTGCGACATCAGCGGGTGACGTCCGCGGTCGCCTCGGAGAGCGACTGCGCGAAGGCGAGGGTCTGCCGCACGGCGTCCGGGCCGTCCCCGGCCTCGCTGACGCGCAGGCTCAGGTCGTCGGCCGTCGAACTGCCCGTGTACCCGTGGTCCGCCTCACAGTTGGGGTCGCCGCAGGCGGCCGGCTCCAGGTCGATTCGGGCGACCGCGCCCCAGCCGATGGTGAGGACGACCTCGCGCGGCAGCGTCCCCGGAACGTACTTCTCCGGATTGGCGACGACGCGGCTGAGAACCACCGACGAGATCCGGCCGAGCTTCACGGACTCGGTCGACGTCGTCGCGTACGGCGTCGGGGACGTGCTGTCCGCCGCCTGTTCGTCGGTGTGGCTCACGATGAAACGGTTTCCCGTGAGGACGAGCACCGTCACGTGCCGACGCACCTCGTTGGCGTCGAACGTCGTCTCCTGATGGACCAGATACGACCGGATGGGCTCGCCGCCCACAGCGGCCTCCACAGCCTCGGCCACGAGGGCCGGGTAGTAGCCGCTGCGCTCGATCGCCGCTCGCAGCCCCTGGGTCGTCGTACTGGTCTTGGCCATGACGTCCATCCTACGGGGGCGCACTGACTGCGAGGCACCGCTCAGTACACAGGAAGCGTGCGCGGACCGAGGTCGTCGCGGGCGGGCGGCGGTGCGAGCCGTACGGAGGCGCCGAGCGCACTCAGCCCGTTCGGGGCCACGACGACGGGCTCCAGGGACACGGAGACGACCTCGGGGTGGTCGTCGACAAGGCGTGACAGGCGCAGCAGCAGTTCCTCCAGGGCCACGACGTCCGCCGGCGCGGAGCCCCGCCAGCCGAAGAGGAGTGGCGCGGTCCGGATCGACCGCACCAGCGAGGAAGCGTCCCGGTCGGTGACCGGAATCAGCCGGTGCGCGGTGTCTCCGAGCAGCTCCGACGGGGCCCCGGCGAGCCCGAAGGAGAGCACCGCTCCGGCCGCCGGGTCTATGACGGCCCGTACGACCGTGTCGACGCCGCGCGGTGCCATCGCCTGTACCACCGGGCGCAGCTCCTCGGGCGTCCCGAAGAGGCTGGTCAACTCGGCGTACGCCCTGCGCAGTTGCTCCTCGTCCGCCAGATCCAGCCGTACGCCGCCGAGGTCGGCGCGGTGGCGCAGGTGGGGGGCGGTGGTCTTGAGCGCCACGGGGTAGCCGACGCGCTCCGCCGCGGCGGCGGCCTCGTCGGGCGTGGGCGCGGGGAGGGCGCGGCGTACGTCGATGCCGTAGCGCCCGAGCAGGGCGCAGGTGTCGTCGGGGCCGAGGGTGAGGCCGCCCATGCCGCCGTCGCCGAGCAGTGCGTCGATCTGTTCGGCCGCGCCCTTCTCGTCGATGTCCTCGTACTCGGGGACGCGCCCCGGGTCGGCGGCCTCGCGCCGCCACTGGCCGTACCTCACGGCCTCGGCGAGGGCGCGGACGGCCCGCTCGGCGGCGGGGTAGGCGGGGATGAGGCGGGAATCGGCCTCGGCCTCCGGGACTTCCGTCACCGTCGGCGGGCGGTCCGCCGGGCGGATGGGGTGGTTGCTGCCCGCGAAGGGAAGCGCGGGAGGAGCCGCCTGGGGCGCGGTGCTGGCAGCCGCGGACAGCGCCTCCGCGAGGCCGCCCAGCTCGACGTGGACCACGAGGACCGGCTTGTCCGGAGCGGCGGCGGAGGCCGAGCGGAGTGCCTCCGCCAGGGCGGCGTCGGCCGTGGAGGTCTCCCCCACCGCAGGGATCGCGGTGACCGCGACGGCGTCGCAGCCGTCGTCGGCCAGCGCGTGCGTCAGCGCGGCGCGGAAGTCCTCGGCCGAGGCGGCCGTGGTCAGGTCCACCGGGGGCAGCGGGCGCAGGCCCTCGGCGAGGCACGCGTCGTACGTCAGCAGCCCGAGGGACTCGGAGTTCCCGAGGATCGCGACCCGCGGCCCCATCGGCAGGGGCTGGCGCGCGAGGAGCAGGCCCGCGTCGACCAGTTCGGTGATCGTGTCCACCCGGATGACGCCGGCCTGGCGGAGCAGCGCCGACACCGTCGCGTGCGGCAGCCGGGTGGCCCGGACGGCGTGCCCCTGGGGCGCGGCCCCGCCGTGCCGTGCGCCCTGGACGACGACCAGTGGCTTCGCCGCCGCGGTGCGCCGCGCGAGGCGGGTGAACTTCCTCGGGTTCCCGATGGATTCGAGGTACATGAGGGCGACATCGGTGTCGGGGTCGTCGTACCAGTACTGAAGGACGTCGTTGCCGGACACGTCCGCGCGGTTGCCCGAGGAGATGAACGTCGACACACCGGTCACGCCCGTGACCCCGCCGCCGCGCCGGTGCAGCCGGGACAGCAGCGCGATGCCGATGGCGCCGGACTGGGCGAACAGACCGATCCGCCCGGCGCGCGGCATCTCCGGCGCGAGCGAGGCGTTGAGCCGCACGTCCGGGGAGGTGTTGATGACTCCGAAGGCGTTCGGTCCGATGATCCGCATCCCGTACGTACGCGCCTGGCGCACCAGCTCGCGCTGGCGCTCCCTGCCTTCGGGGCCGCTCTCGGCGTACCCGGCGGAGACCACGACGAGCCCCTGCACCCCGTGTTCACCGCACTCGGCGACGACTTCGGGGACGCGCTCGGCCCGGACGGCGACGACTGCGAGGTCGACGGGCTCGGGGATGTCGCGGACGGAGCCGTACGCCGGCACTCCGCCGAGCTCCTTCTCCTGAAGTGCCCCGTTCACGGCGTAGAGGCGACCGGTGAAGCCCGCTTCGCGGAGGTTGTCCAGGACGCTGCGGCCCACCCCCCCGGGTGTGCGGCCCGCGCCGATGACGGCGACCGAGCCCGGCGCGAGGAGCCGGGCCACGGAGCGCCCCTCCGCCCGCTGCTCCCGCGCGCGCTGCACGGCCAGCGAGCGGTCGGTGGGCTCCAGGTCGAACTCCAGACGTACGACGCCGTCCTCGAAGTGGCGCTTCTGCTGGTACCCGGCGTCCGTGAAGACCTTGATCATCTTGTTGTTGGCGGGCAGCACCTCGGCGGCGAAGCGGCGGATGTCGCGCTCACGGGCGACGGCCGCGATGTGCTCCAGCAGGGCGGACGCCACGCCGCGGCCCTGGTGGGCGTCCTGCACGAGGAAGGCGACCTCGGCCTCGTCCGCGGGGGACGACGCGGGGAGGCCGTCGGCGTTGATGCGGTCGTAGCGTACGGTGGCGATGAACTCGCCGCCGACCGTGGCCGCGAGTCCCACCCGGTCCACAAAGTCGTGGTGCGTGAAGCGGTGGACGTCCTTGGCGGACAGGCGCGGATACGGCGCGAAGAAGCGGTAGTACTTCGACTCGTCGGACACCTGCTCGTAGAAGCTGACCAGGCGGTCGGCGTCGTCGGCCGTGATCGGCCGGATGCGCGCGGTGCCGCCGTCGCGCAGCACGACATCGGCCTCCCAGTGAGCGGGGTACTCGTGCCGGTCCGGCGAGGTCTGCATGGGGCCCAGAGTACGGCTCGGGTCCGACAACGGCCGGTCCTGGTCGCGGGGGTTCATGTCCCGGGAACGTGTCGGTGCGCGTCGGTACCTGTCCCCGGGTTCGTGTTCCAGGGGGTCACGCCCCACGGGTTCACGTCCCGGCTACGGCGGGCTCGCGTCCGGCAGGGGCGCGAGGCAGTCTTGGGGGACCGAAGCCGCCTCGGGCCCGGTTTCCGCGGCCGCTCGGGGCACGCTTCACGATATGGAACAATGGTCTAGACAACCGTGAGACACCTGAAGGGCAGCATCACATGGCTGAGCGCCGCGTCAACGTCGGCTGGGCCGAGGGCCTTCACGCCCGTCCCGCCTCCATCTTCGTCCGGGCCGCCACGGCCTCCGGCGTCCCCGTGACGATCGCCAAGGCCGACGGCAACCCCGTCAACGCCGCCTCGATGCTCGCGGTTCTCGGCCTCGGCGCCCAGGGCGGCGAGGAGATCGTCCTGGCCTCCGACGCCGAGGGCGCGGACGCCGCGCTCGACCGCCTGGCGAAGCTGGTCGCCGAGGGCCTTGAGGAGCTCCCCGAGACCGTCTGATCTCTCGGACCACGTACGGCGGAGCCGCGTCGACCCGTATCGGGTGACGCGGCTCCGCCGTTTCCGCCTGCAGGCCGCGCGCTGCTTTGTGGCCTCACGCACTGTTTTTCCCGTGCGTCACACCGTCTCGCGGCTTTTCGCCGCACTCTCGGGCATCGTCCGGGCTTTTTGGGATGCCCGCGCACCGCGTTCCACTCATCCTGGTTCCGCGCATGCGGAAATCACGTGCGCGGAAATTCCCGGCACGTGAAAAAAGGGGCAGCAGAAATAGACCCCTGCAAATAACTCTCTTTGTATACGGCGCCACTGTTAATGCCGCAGGCCCGCCGTGTTTACGGGATGTTGCGAAGTCCTCACACGCTCCGCGCGATCGGAGCCGCCGGGAAAGCGCAGCCGGTGCGCGGCCATCGCCCGCTCGGTGTGCAGCGCCGTGATCGCCCTGGCCCGGTCGTTGTCGCCGCGCGCGACGGCGTCCACGATGGCGCCGTGCTCGGCCCAGGACTCGGCGGGGTGGGCGGGCGCCTCGACCGAATACATCCAGGCGATCTTGTGCCGCAACTGGGCGAGCGTGGACGTCAGCACGGGGCTCCCCGAGGCCTGTGCGAGCGTCTCGTGGAACCAGCCGCCGAGCGAGCGCAGATCCTCGCTGTTGCCCCTCCTGGCCCGCTCCTGGCCCAGCCTGACCAGGCCGCGCAGCACCTTGAGGTGCGCCTCGGTGCGACGCTGGGCGGCGCGCGCGGCCCCAAGCGGCTCCAGCAGCATGCGCATCTCCAGGAGATCGGCGGCCTCCTGCTCGGTGGGTTCCGCGACGCACGCGCCCGCGTGCCTGCGCGTGACGACGAATCCCTCCGCCTCCAGGGTGCGCAGGGCCTCCCGCACGGGGACCCGCGAGACGCCGTACCGGCGCGCGAGCAGTTCTTCGGTGAGCCGGCTGCCGCGCTCGTAGACACCCGCGACGATGTCGTCACGGATCGCCGTGCATACCGAGTGCGCGGGAATACGCATGACCGGACCTCCGCCTTAACCCCCGCGAAACGCGGTCGATTGACGCTTGTTCGGTGACTCTATTGCAGAGAACGGGAAATTCCGATGGCGGACCGGAATCCGTGGCTATTTTTTGGACACACCCGGCTTCTGAACAGGCAGTCGTCCGGTGCAAAGTCGGCCGGGAAGTGGCCGAGAAGCCATCAGGAAGTGATCAGAACCGCGCGAAGGCCCCGGCTCGGTGAGCCGGGGCCTTCGGGAGAGCTGCCGCGCGGGAGAGCCGTCGCGTGGGAGGGCTGCCGCGTGGGAGGGCTTGCGCCCGCCGTCAGACGTTCACGCCGTGCTGGCGGAGGTACGCGAGCGGGTCGATGTCCGAGCCGTACTCCGCGCTCGTCCGCGCCTCGAAGTGCAGGTGCGCCCCGGTGACGTTGCCGGTCGCCCCGGAGAGGCCTATCTGCTGGCCCGGGGTGACCGTCTGGCCGACCGAGACACCGAGGGAGGACATGTGCCCGTACTGGGTGTAGGTGCCGTCGTTCATCTTGATGACGACCTCGTTGCCGTACGAGCCGCCCCAGCCGGCCTCGACGACGGTGCCGGCGCCCACCGCGTGGACGGCGGTGCCGCTGGCTGCGTGGAAGTCGATGCCGGTGTGGCTGCCAGAGGACCAGACGGCGCCGCCGGCCTTGTAGCCGGTGGAGACATACGAGCCGGAGATGGGCGCGGTGTACGACTTCAGCAGGCGCTCACGCTCAGCTGCGCGGGCAGCGCGGGCCTTGACCTCGCGCTCCTTCTTGGCCTTCTCCGCGGCTTCCTTGGCACGCTCCTTGGCGGCGGCCTCGGCCTTCTCGCGGGCGGCGGTCTCGTCGGCGGCCTGCTGCTGGGCGGCGGCCTGCGCGTCGATCTGGTCGGCGACCGTGTCGCCGATGGTGATCGCCTGGGTCAGGGTCTGCTCGGCGGGGCTCTCGGCGGCGAGTGCGGGAGCAGCCAGGGTGCCGACCACACCGGTGGTGGCGAGTGCGGCGACGCCGACGGTCCGGTTGGTCGTGCGCTTCATACGGCTGGGACGACGGTGCTTCCCGGTGGCGCGAGTGAACGCCATGAAGTGGCTGGTCCTTTCCTTCCTTCTCGCCTACCGGGTTAGCTGACGGGTTCGGAGCAGGAAGGTCTCCTACGGACCCCCTTCGGGAAGGGCGTCCGATTCACCCCAGGGACTTCATATGGGTCCCCGGCTCCCCTGGCTCGCGCCGTACGGGGACTCGGCGATGACTGTCCGGTGCCGCGGGCGCGGCGCACTGCCTGACGAACAGCCGGACCGACGCTAAGCGGGGCGTCTTTCAATCAACAAACGGATCAAGGGTTTTGAGGCGCATGCCACAGGGCAGACACGCAACCTCCCTATCAATACGGACAACCAGTGGTTCGGGTGATGAAGTCCGGGCAAAAGGAGAACCCAGGCGACTCTTCCGTCACCTGGGTTCTCAGCGGAACGGCCCGGTTCCACTGCGCCTTCTACTGCGCGCTCTACTCCGCTGTCACGACGCTGACTTCGCCGATTCCGAGGGCCCTGACCGGCTCCTCGATCTGCGCGGCGTCACCGACGAGGACGGTCACCAGACGGTCCACCGGGAAGGCGCTCACGGCGGCCGCGGTGGCCTCCACGGTGCCGGTCGCGGCGAGCTGCTGGTACAGCGTCGCCTGGAAGTCGTCCGGCAGGTGCTGCTCGACCTGGTCGGCGAGCGTGCCCGCGACGGCGCCCGCCGTCTCGTACTTCAGGGGCGCCACGCCCACCAGGTTCTGCACGGCGACGTCGCGCTCGGCGTCGGTGAGGCCCTCGGCCGCGAGGGTGCGCAGCACCTTCCAGAGGTCGTCGAGCGCCGGGCCGGTGTTCGGGGTGTCCACGGAACCGCTGATGGCGAGCATCGCGGCGCCCGTCCCGTCCGGCGCGGAGCGCAGCACCTGGCCGAACGCCCGCACACCGTAGGTGTATCCCTTTTCCTCGCGCAGGACGCGGTCCAGGCGTGAGGTGAGGGTGCCGCCGAGGCAGTACGTGCCGAGCACCTGGGCGGGCCACACGCGGTCGTGCCGGTCGGCTCCGATACGGCCGATGAGCAGCTGCGTCTGGACGGCTCCGGGACGGTCGACGATGATCACGCGGCCGGTGTCGTCGGCGGTGATCGGCGGAACGGGGCGGGCCTCGGCCTGCGATCCCGTCCAGGCGCCGAGCGTGTCCGCGAGCAGCGCGTCGAGGTCGACGCCGGTGAGGTCGCCGACCACGACGGCGGTCGCGGTGGCGGGGCGTACGTGCTTCTCGTAGAAGGCGCGCACGGCCGCCGAGTCGATCGCGGTGACCGTCTCCTCGGTGCCCTGGCGCGGGCGCGACATGCGCGAGGTCGCCGGGAAGAGCTGCCGGGAGAGCTCCTTGGCGGCGCGGCGGGCCGGGTTGGCGGTCTCGTGCGGGATCTCGTCGAGCCGGTTGCGCACCAGCCGCTCGATCTCGCTGTCCTCGAACGCGGGTGCCCTGAGGGCGTCGGCGAGCAGACCGAGCGCCTTGGGGAGCCGGGAGACGGGGACTTCGAGGCTGATCCGTACGCCGGGGTGGTCGGCGTGCGCGTCGAGGGTGGCGCCGCAGCGCTCCAGCTCGGCGGCGAACTCCTCGGCGGAGTGCTTGTCGGTTCCCTCGGTGAAGGCACGCGCCATGATCGTGGCGATGCCGTCCAGGCCCTGCGGCTCGGCCTCCAGCGGGGCCGCCAGGAGGATCTCGACGGCGACGACCTGCTGGCCGGGGCGGTGGCAGCGCAGCAGCGTCAGGCCGTTGTCGAGCGCGCCGCGCTCGGGGGCCGGGAAGGCCCAGGGCCTGGCCTCGCCGGCCTGGGGCTGCGGGTGGAATTCCATCGTGGCGAGCTCGGTCACTTGGCCGCCTCCTCGTCGGTGTCGTCAGCGGCGTCGGTCTCTTCGGCCTCTTCGGCGACGGTCTCTTCGGCCTCTTCGGCGACGGTCGGCTCGTAGACCAGCACCGCGCGGTTGTCGGGGCGCAGGCGGGCCTTGGCGACCTCCTGGACCTCCTCGGCGGTGACGTCGAGGACGCGCTGGACGGCGGTGAGGGCGAGCTGCGGGTCGCCGAACAGCACCGCGTACCGGCACAGTTCGTCGGCGCGGCCCGCGACCGTGCCGAGGCGGTCCAGCCACTCGCGCTCCAACTGGGCCTGGGCGCGCTCCATTTCCTCGGCGGTGGGGCCCTCCTCGGCGAACCGGGCGAGCTCCTCGTCGACGGCGGTCTCGATCACCGGCACCTCGACGTCGCCGGACGTCTTCACGTCGAGCCACCCCAGGGAGGGCGCTCCCGCGAGGCGCAGCAGGCCGAACCCGGCCGCGACGGCGGTGCGGTCGCGGCGTACGAGCCGGTTGTAGAGCCGGGACGACTCGCCGCCGCCGAGCACGGTCAGGGCCAGGTCCGCCGCGTCGCACGCGCGCGTGCCGTCCTCCGGAAGCCGGTAGGCGGCCATCAGCGCGCGGGCCGGGACCTCCTCCTCGACGACCTCGCGCAGCTGCTCACCGATGGTCTCGGGCAGCGAACCGTCGCGCGGGGCGGGCTTGCCGTCGTGGCCCGCGATCGAGCCGAAATACTTCTCGACCCAGGCGAGCGTCTGCTCCGGGTCGATGTCTCCGACGATCGACAGAACGGCGTTGTTGGGCGCGTAGTAGGTGCGGAAGAACGCGCGGGCGTCCTCCAGGGTGGCCGCGTCCAGGTCGGCCATCGACCCGATCGGGGTGTGGTGGTAAGGGTGGCCCTCCGGATAGGCGAGGGCGGTCAGCTTCTCGAAAGCGGTGCCATAGGGGACGTTGTCGTAACGCTGCCGGCGCTCGTTCTTGACGACGTCCCGCTGGTTCTCCATGGACTCGTCGTCGAGCGCGGCGAGCAGCGAGCCCATGCGGTCGGCCTCCAGCCAGAGGGCGAGCTCCAGCTGGTGGGTGGGCATGGTCTCGAAGTAGTTGGTGCGCTCGAAACTGGTCGTGCCGTTGAGCGAACCGCCCGCGCCCTGCACCAGTTCGAAGTGGCCGTTGCCCTTCACCTGGCCCGAGCCCTGGAACATCAGGTGCTCGAAGAGGTGGGCAAGTCCGGTGCGGCCCTCGACCTCGTGGCGCGAACCGACGTCGTACCAGAGGCACACCGCCGCGACCGGGGTCAGGTGGTCCTCGGAGAGCACCACACGCAGGCCGTTGGCCAGGCGGTGCTCGGTCGCTGTCAGGCCGCCGGAACCGGCCTCAGCTGTGGCCGTGTGACCCATGGGCATGTACGTCCCTTCGATCGCGGAAAACTGCTGAATTCCTGCTAGTCATGCCACTGTATGCAAGCGCGCGGACAGCTGGCGAAGTTCCCGCGGCGCGTACGCCGAGAGCGAGAACGCGGGCAGCGCCGGGAGCCCGTACGCTCGTGCGGCCGCACGGCCTCCGAAGCCCTGTGCGGGCACGCGGATTCGCCGCTTCCGAGGCCTGTGGAAAAGGCCGAGAAGGCGGCCCGCCACGCCTGTTGGGGCAGCCGGAGACACGGCTCGGGAGGCCCGTACGGACGGGTCGTGGTCCACGTTGTCAGTGGGCCGGTCCACAATGGAGCCCGTCAGAACCCGTTCATGCCCCGGCAGAGACTGTGAAGGAGTCGCAGCAGCGATGGCCCGCCGCAGCACGAAGACCCCGCCGCCAGACGACTTCGAGGAGCGCATCCTCGACATCGACGTCGTCGACGAGATGCAGGGCTCCTTCCTCGAGTACGCGTACTCGGTCATCTACTCCCGAGCCCTGCCGGACGCCCGCGACGGCCTCAAGCCGGTGCATCGCCGCATCGTCTACCAGATGAACGAGATGGGCCTCCGTCCCGACCGCGGCTATGTGAAGTGCGCCCGCGTCGTCGGCGAGGTCATGGGTAAGCTCCACCCCCACGGCGACGCGTCGATCTACGACGCCCTGGTCCGCCTGGCCCAGCCCTTCTCCATGCGTCTGCCCCTGGTCGACGGCCACGGCAACTTCGGTTCGCTGGGCAACGACGACCCGCCGGCCGCCATGCGGTACACCGAGGCGCGGATGGCCGACGCGACGTCCCTGATGACGGAGTCGATCGACGAGAACACGGTCGACTTCTCACCGAACTACGACGGCCAGGAGCAGGAGCCGTCGGTCCTCCCGGCCGCCTACCCGAACCTCCTGGTCAACGGCTCGTCGGGCATCGCGGTCGGCATGGCGACGAACATGGCGCCGCACAACCTCGGCGAGGTCATCGCGGCCGCCCGTCACCTGATCCGCCACCCCGGCGCCGATCTCGAGACGCTCATGAAGCACGTCCCGGGCCCCGACCTGCCCACGGGCGGCCGCATCGTGGGCCTCACCGGCATCAGGGACGCGTACGAGACGGGCCGCGGCACCTTCAAGATCCGCGCGACGGTGGCCGTGGAGAACGTGACGGCGCGCCGCAAGGGCATCGTCGTCACCGAGCTGCCGTTCACCGTCGGCCCGGAGAAGGTGATCGCCAAGATCAAGGACCTGGTCGGCTCGAAGAAGCTGCAGGGCATCGCGGACGTCAAGGACCTCACCGACCGCAACCACGGCCTGCGCCTGGTCATCGAGGTCAAGAACGGCTTCGTGCCGGAGGCCGTCCTGGAGCAGCTCTACAAACTGACGCCGATGGAGGAGTCCTTCGGCATCAACAACGTGGCGCTGGTGGACGGCCAGCCGCTCACGCTGGGCCTCAAGGAACTCCTGGAGGTGTACCTCGACCACCGCTTCGAGGTCGTGCGCCGCCGCAGCGAGTTCCGCCGCACCAAGAAGCGCGACCGGCTGCACCTGGTCGAGGGCCTGCTGGTGGCCCTGATCGACATCGACGAGGTCATCCGCCTCATCCGCTCCAGTGAGAACTCCGCGCAGGCCAAGCAGCGCCTGATCGAGCACTTCTCGCTGAGCGACGTCCAGACGCAGTACATCCTGGACACGCCGCTGCGCCGGCTCACCAAGTTCGACCGCATCGAGCTGGAGACCGAGCGCGACCGGCTCAACGGCGAGATCGACGAGCTGACCGGCATCCTGGAGTCGGACTCCGAGCTGCGCAAGCTCGTGTCCTCCGAACTGGCCGCGGTGGCCAAGAAGTTCGGCACCGAGCGGCGCACGGTCCTGCTGGAGTCCGCCGGTTCCGCCGCCACGACCGTGCCGCTCCAGGTGGCCGACGACCCGTGCCGTGTGCTCCTGTCGTCGACGAAGCTCCTCGCGCGTACGGCCAACGGTGACCCCTTCGGGGAGAGCGACGGCAAGCGCGCCAAGCACGACCTGATCCTCTCCGCCGTCCCGGCGACGGCACAGGGCGAGATCGGCGCGGTCACGTCCGCCGGCCGGCTGCTGCGGATCAACGTCATCGATCTCCCGCAGCTGCCCGACACGACGGCGGCGCCCAACCTCTCGGGAGGCGCGCCGGTCTCGGAGTTCCTGACCCTGGAGGGCGACGAGGACATCGTCTGTCTGACGACGCTCGACGAGTCGTCGCCGGGGCTCGCCCTCGGCACGCAGCAGGGTGTCGTCAAGCGCGTGGTGCCCGACTATCCCTCCAACAAGGAGGAGCTGGAGGTCATCACCCTCAAGGACGGTGACCGGATCGTCGGCGCGGCCGAGCTGCGCACCGGCGAGGAGGACCTGGTCTTCATCACCGACGACGCCCAGTTGCTGCGCTACCAGGCCTCCCAGGTCCGTCCCCAGGGCCGGCCCGCGGGCGGTATGACGGGCATCAAGCTCACGGACAACACCAAGGTGATCTCGTTCACGGCGGTGGACCCGGCCGTGGACGCGGTGGTGTTCACGGTGGCGGGCTCGCGCGGCACCCTGGACGACTCGGTCCAGACGACGGCCAAGCTGACACCCTTCGACCAGTACCCGCGCAAGGGCCGCGCCACGGGTGGCGTGCGCTGCCAGCGGTTCCTGAAGGGCGAGGACTGCCTGAGCCTCGCCTGGGCAGGTCCCGCACCGGCCCGGGCCGCACAGAAGGACGGCACGCCCGCGGAGCTGCCCGAGATGGACCCGCGACGGGACGGCTCGGGCGTCTCCCTGGCGAAGACGGTTTCGGTGGTGGCAGGCCCGGTCTAGACGCCGTAGGCACCCGGCAGGTCGGCGCCGCCCTGGGCCCGACCGTCCGGGCCCTGCGCCGCCTCTGACTCGGCCTCCGCCTCCGCCTCCTGCTCACTCTCCCGCTCCTGTACGTAGCGGAGGACGCCCCACATGCTGTGCTCGTCGGCGTGTGGGGCGTCCTCTTTGCACGCCTCCAGCTCCTTGCCGAGGGCGAGGCGGTCGATGCCCGAGCCGATGAGAACGAGCTGGCTGAGGCGCTCGCCCGGGGCCCAGGGCTCCGGGTAGAAGCGCAGGAAACGGCCGACGGCGTGCACGGCGTACCGGTTGCGGGGGTCGGCGGGGCCGAAGTCGACGTAACCCTTGATGCGGTAGAGCCCCTCGGGCCTGCTGTCGAGGAAGTCCATCAACCGCCGGGGGCTGAGGGGCACTTCGGAGGTGAAGGCGAGGGACTCGTAGGCGGAGTGCAGATGGCCGTGATGGTCGCGGGAGCCGTGATGGTCGTGGGGGCCGAGATTGTCGTGGGTGCCATGGGGTTCGTGGGGGCCATGGGGCTGGGGAGTTCCGTCCTGCTCGTCCTCGCCCTCCTCGTGTTCCTCGTACCGATGCAGGTCATCGAAGGAGAGCTGCCCGATGCGCTCCTCCGTGGGCCTGCGGTCGAAGAGGAACTCGGGGTCGATCCGCCCGTACGAGGCGGACACCACGGCGGCGGCGCGGTCGGTGAGGGACCGGACGAGGCCGATCACACGGTCGGGATCCGGAGCGCGGTCCGCCTTGTTGACGACGACCAGATCGGCGATGGCGAGGTGCCGGTCGATCTCGGGATGCTTCTGGCGGGTGGCGTCGAACTCCGCGGCGTCGACGACCTCCACGAGCCCGCCGTAGACGATGCGCGGGTTCTCGCTGGCCAGGAGCATCTTGACCAGCTCCTGGGGCTCGGCCAGCCCGCTCGCCTCGATGACGATGACGTCGATTCGAGCGGAGGGCTGAGTGAGCCGGTCCAGGAAGACATCGAGCTCACTGGCGTCCACGGCGCAGCACAGACACCCGTTGCCCAGGGAGACGGTGGAGTCGCCGAGCGCCCCGGCCACGGCCATCGCATCGATCTCGATGGCACCGAAGTCATTGACGATCGCCCCGATACGACTGCCTCCGCTGCGGTGCAGGAGGTGGTTGAGCAGGGTGGTCTTGCCGGAGCCCAGGAAGCCGGCGAGGACGATGACCGGGATCTGCTGGGGGCTCGCCTGACTCAACGCGCGACCTCTCTCACACCAATGCGTGCACCGGCTCACGAACCGGCTCTCACGACGGGAAACGAATGCCGAACCAGGATACGAGCCGGGGGAATGCCATCGGAGTGAACGATTGTTAGCGGCGCTCGCGGGGCACACGTCTGGCATGGCGCCGAGTTGCGCGACCCGCGCTTCCCTCCGTGCGCCTCCTCTCCGCCTCCCTGCCGATCAGAGCCGCTCGGCACCCTGGGAGACGGCAAGCGCGCCGCCCACCGCTCGCCGGTCCGCCCCCTGGCGACCCACACCGACGACCGGCGGACGGTCGCCTGATTCGGGGGTTGACATGGTCACACAATCTGGGAAGCAAAAGCTGAGCTCCGCGGTCACAGCGGGGCTCGCCTTTGCAGCGGGGGCACTCGCAGCGCTGGCCGCCCAAGAACGCCGGTACGAGGAACTGCGGCTGCGGGTCGCGGAAGTCGAACGAAGTGACAGGCAGGCCATGCTGACCGAGCAGCAGCGTCTGCAGTTCTATCTGCTGAGCCGGGCGATGGAGGATCCCGATCTTGCCGCCGTCTACAGCAACGTCCAGGTGGACTCACCCACTCAGCGACGCCAGTACCTCTTCGCCAACGCGCTGTACACCAACGCCCTGCTTGCCTACCGCGTCGGTGTCGTCAACTGGGAGGAACTGCACGGCCACCTGCGCATGATCTGCCTCAACCCCATCTTTCGTGACTACTGGGAAGCCCACCGACCCCATCGCGCCAGCCTCGAGGACAACTCCGAGGAGGCCAGGGTCGGCCGAATGGTGGACGTCCTGATCCGTGATTTGGACGAGGCGGATACCGAGGAGTGGTGGGTGGTGGGCGAACCACCGCTGGAATAGTGAGAGTTGACGCGACCTCAACGCAGGCATGCCGACTTGGCCGCTCGTCAACTCGCACATGCCAATCGGACCCCTCCGCCAAGATCGACTCAATCCTCGTTGTACGATCCCGCCCCGAATCATCTATTACTCCAGAGGACAGGGATCCCTTTGAAGATCGTGCGCCGCATCGGTGCGTCCCCACGCGAACGAGGCAGTCTGTCCGGCGACTCATGTCCGGACATTTTTGAACTCAGCGACGGGAACTTCGCAGTCATCGGAACAGAGGCCACCGCGACGCTCGACCAAGAACTCCCCCCTGACGCAGCACGCGCGGACTATGAACGCATCGTCATCGTCAGCAGAGAGACGCTGGTCCGCGCCAAAGCAGACATCCCCGACGCGTAACGCGACCACAGGGCTGTCGTAGGGACGATCCGGTCAACTGTTGAGGTCCATCCGGTCACCCCGTTGAGGTTCCTCCGGGACACGGTGCCGCGTTCCAGCCCGCCCCACACCCACCACGCCCCGCGCACCACTCCGTCACGACAGGGGCCTACCGAGATGGTCGGCGCATACCTCGCCGACCGCTCGATCCAGACTTCCCGAGGTCCGGCATCCGAACGGTGCCGGACCTCGCGCGTACGCGTCGCATGCCGTGCCCTACGTCGAATGTGTGACCCTCAGGCCACCGCGGGCACCGCAACCGGCGCCCCCGGCCCCACATACCGCGCCGCCGGTCGGATGATCTTCGGGTCCTCCGCCTGTTCGAGGATGTTGGCGCTCCAGCCGACGACGCGGGCCGCGGCGAAGGTCGGCGTGAACATCTCGCGGGGCAGGCCGCAGAGTTCCATGACGACGCCCGCGTAGAACTCCACGTTCGTGTGGAGTTCCCGGCCGGGCTTGAGCTCCGCGAGGATCGCTTCCACCTGGCGTTCGACCTCGACCGCGAAGTCGACCATCGGGCCGCCGAACTGCTCGGCGATGCCGCGGAGCATGCGCGAGCGGGGATCCTCGGTGCGGTACACGGGGTGACCGAAGCCCATGATGCGATCGCCGGCGAGGACGCGTTCGCGGATCCAGGAGTCGATGCGGTCGGGAGTCCCGATCGCATCGAGGGTGTCCAGGGCCCGGCTCGGGGCGCCGCCGTGCAGCGGACCGGAGAGCGCCCCCACCGCCCCGACTAGGCAGGCCGCCACATCCGCCCCCGTCGACGTGATCACCCGCGCCGTGAATGTTGATGCATTGAATCCATGGTCAATGGTCGAGATCAAGTACTGCTCGATCGCCCTCGCCCGGTCCGCGTCCGGTTCCGAACCCGTCAGCATGTAGAGGTAGTTGGCGGCGTAGGGCAGATCGTCACGCGGCTCGATCGGTTCGAGGCCCCGCCCGAGCCGGTGAAGCGCCGTCAGCAACGTCGGCACGGCCGCCGACGCGGCGAGCGCGTCCGCTCGACGCTGCTCGGCGTCAATGTCGTACACCGGCCGGAACCCCCGCGCCGCACCGAGCAGCGACAACGCGGTGCGCATCCCGGCGAGCGCCCCTGACCTCCCACTTGCCGCGGCGATCGCGGGCAGGACGGCCCGCACCTCCACCGGCAGCCGCCGCAGTTCCGCGGTCCGCGCGGCAAAGGCGGAACGCTGTGCCGCGTCCGGCAGTTCACCGTGTACCAGCAGATGCCACACGTCCTCGAAGCCGCGGGTCCGTGCGAGGTCGACGGCCGAGTACTGGCGGTAGTGGTAGAACCCTTCGACCCCTCTGACGTCACCCAGCACGGTGTCGGTGACAACGACGCCCGCGAGTCCTCGCGGTACGTCGACAGAAGCGGTCGCTGCCCGGTTGATCGGCATGTTTCCTCCCTGGACTTGATTCGACTGTCCATGCTTGACTCAATGCCTGTCAATATTGATTAAATCAACATTTAAGCTGCACAGATACGGTGATACTCATGACGGATCAAGAACCGGTCCTCGCGCACGAAGCGCGGCGCATCAGCACCAAGCAAGCCGCCGAACTGCTCGGAGTGAAACCCGAGACGGTCTACGCCTATGTGAGCCGCGGCCAGCTCAGCAGCCGACGCAGCACAGGCGGCCGAGGCAGCACCTTCGACGCCAAGGAGGTGGAGGCGCTCGCGCGTCGCAACAGGCGTGAACCGGCGGAGGGTTCACCCGCCGCCGGCACGCTCTCCGTACGCACCCGGATCACCTTGATCGACAAGGACCGGTACTACTTCCGAGGGGTCGACGCGACCGAACTGGCCGCGCGCCACTCCTACGAAGAGGTCGCCGAGTGGCTGTGGACGGGCGTCCTGCGCCCGCGCGCCACGTTCACAGCGCCGGAGGCATCCGTCGCCGTCGCCCGCCGTGCCGTCGACGCGCTTCCCGAGCACACGGGCCCGACCGACCGGCTTCGCGTCGCGGCCATCGCCGCGGCGACCGCCGACCCGCTGCGCTTCGACCTCTCCGAACAGGCCGTGCTCGGCACGGCCCGCACTCTGATCCCGACGCTCGTCGACGCCCTGCCCCCCAAGAGTCCCGACCACCGGGACGGCAGCTCGCTCGCGCACCGCCTGTGGGCCCGCCTCAGCGGCCGCGAAGCCGACGAGGCGTCCCTGCGCGCCCTGGACACCGCACTCGCGCTGCTCGTCGACCACGACCTGGCAGCCTCGACGCTGGCGGTCCGGGTCGCCGCCTCGGCCCGCGCCCACGCGTACGCCGCCGTCTCGGCCGGCCTCGGCGTCCTCGAAGGCCCGTTGCACGGAGCGGCCAGTGGCCTGGCGCACCGGATGCTGCTCGACGTCCTGGACCGGGGTACGGCGGCCCCGGTGGTCGCGGACGAGCTGCGGGCGGGGCGCCGCGTCCCCGGGCTGGGTCACCGCCTCTACCCCGGCGAGGACCCACGCGCGCGGGTGCTGTTCGGCCTCCTGGAGGAGGTCCCCCGCGCCGCCCCCGCCCTGGCCGCGGCCCGCGATGTCGTGGACACCACGGCCCGCCACGTACCCCTGCACGCCAACGTCGACCTGGCCCTCGCCGTCCTCACGGCCTCGTCCGGCATGCACGCCTCGGCGGGCGAGACGATCTTCGCCGTGGCCCGCACGGCCGGCTGGATCGCCCATGTGCTGGAGGAGTACGGCGAGGCCCCGCTGCGCATGCGCCCTAGCGGACACTACGTAGGCGCACGGCCCCCTCAGCCACTTCCGGAGCAGTGACACCACCCGCCCCGGAAGTCGCCTCCCGCCAAGTCAGGTTAGGCTCACCTCTGTGAGTACGTGCGCGAAGGTCTCACGGGACCTGGAGGAGCCCCTCGCGGGGACCGCCGCCACCGCGAGGACGTGGCTGCTCGTCGAACAGCCCGGCCCCTGGGGCGCCAAAGCGCTGACGTCGAGCCACTTGGACCCCGCACTCGGCCGAGCGCTGGAGCGGGCCGCCGAGGGCACCGGCGTACGCGTCGCGCTGATCCGGCGCCCGGGCCGCCATGCCGACTGCCACACGGTCGCCGAGCGCCAGGTGTACGCGGCCCACACCACCCCGGGAAACGTGTGGCTGCACAAGGCCACCACGTCCGACCCCGAGCGATTGCTCGAACTTGACTTCACCGAGCTCGGCGAGGGCCTGCCCGGCACCTTCGACACGGCTCTCGACGGCGCCCCGCACACCGGCGACCCACTCGCGCTCGTGTGCACGAACGGCAAGCGCGACCGCTGCTGCGCCCTTCTGGGCCGCCCCCTGGCCGCCGAACTCGCCGCCTCCGGAGTGGACGGCATATGGGAGGTCACGCACCTGGGGGGCCACCGCTTCTCCCCCACCCTCCTCGTACTGCCGTTCGGATACGCGTACGGGCGAGCCGAGGCCCACGCCGTCAAGGAGATCCTCCAGGGCGTACGAGAAGGCCGTGTCGTCACCGAAGGGTGCCGTGGGAGCTCTGCCTGGGAGCGCCCCGGGCAGGCCGCCGAACTGGCCGTGCGCACGGCGGCCCACGAGGACGCCGCGGGCGCGCTGAGCGTCGTCCGTACGGAGGGTTCGGCGCCCCGCTGGGAGGTGACCGTCGCCCACGCGGACGGCCGCCACTGGCTCGTCACGGTCGCCCAGGGGGCGGCCCTGCCGCCCCGCCCCGAGAGCTGTGGCTCGGCTCTCGGCTCTCCGGCCCGGATGGACGTGATGGCGGTGCGCGAGCTTTCTCGTACGGCTGCCGCGCACCCCGTGGGCCGCTGACCGCCTCTCCCAAACGAGATCCACGCCACACCCCCTACGGCACCGCGCGCCCCTCCCCGTACCGTCGTAGGCATGAGCCCCACTCCCCCTCGACGACTCCGCCTGGGCATGCCGAAGCGGATGTTCTCGCAGGTGCTGCTGATGCAGGTGGCGATCGCCGCCGGAGTCGCCGTCCTCGCGACCGGGCTGTTCCTCGCCCCGCTGAGCGAACAGCTGGACGACCAGGCGATGCGCCGCGCTCTCGCGATCGCGCAGACCACGGCGGCGCAGCCGAGGCTCGCCGAGGAGCTGAAGTCCACACCGGCCTCGGCCGACGGGCCCGTGCAGGCCGAGGCGGAGCGGATCCGCAAGGCCAGCGGGGCCGAGTACGTCGTCGTGATGAACGTCGACGGCACCCGCTGGTCGCACACGAACCCCGCCGAGATCGGCGGGCACGTCTCGACCGATCCGAGGTCCGCCCTGTCCGGCCGGGAGGTCATGGAGATCGACAGCGGCACCCTGGGCCGCTCGGCGCGCGGCAAGGTGCCGTTGCGCGACACCAACGGCCGCATCGTCGGCGCGGTCTCGGTCGGCATCGAGTACGACAGCGTGCGCGCCCGCCTCATCCACGCGATCCCCGGGCTCTTCGCGTACGCCGGAGGAGCCCTGGCCGTCGGCGCGCTGGCCGCCTATCTGATCTCACGGCGGGTGCAACGGCAGACCCGTGACCTGGCCTTCTCGGACATCGCCGGGCTCCTGGCGGAGCGCGAGGCGATGCTGCACGGCATCAGGGAGGGCGTCGTCGCACTGGACCGCGAGGGCAGGATCCGGCTCCTCAACGACGAGGCCCGGCGTCTGCTGGGGATCGGCGACGAGGCCGTCGGACAGCCTCTCGACACCGCGCTCGGAGAGGGCCGTACGACCGATGTGCTGGCCGGGACCGTCACCGGAACCGATCTGCTCACCGTCCGCGGTCAGCGTGTCCTGGTCGCCAACCGCATGCCCACCGACGACGGCGGTGCCGTGGCCACCCTGCGCGACCGCACCGAGCTGGAGCAGCTGGGCCGCGAACTCGACTCCACCCGCGGCCTGATCGACGCCCTGCGCGCCCAGGACCACGAACACGCCAACCGCATGCACACGCTGCTCGGGCTGCTGGAACTGGAGATGTACGACGACGCCGTGGAGTTCGTCGGCGAGGTGGTCGGTGACCACAGGGCGACCGCGGAACAGGTCACGGAGAAGATCCATGACCCGTTGCTCGCCGCCCTCCTGGTGGGCAAGGCCACCGTCGCGGCGGAGCGCGGAGTGGCCCTGTGGATCTCGGACAGCACGCTGTTCCCGGACCGGTTGATCGACCCGAGGGGTCTGGTCACGATCGTCGGGAACCTCGTCGACAACGCGCTCGACGCCGCCGCGGGGACCCTCCACGCGCGCGTGGAGGTCGAATTGCGCGCGGAAGGGCGTACGGCCGTCCTGAGGGTGCGGGACACGGGTCCTGGAATTCCTGCCGAACAGCGTGAGTTGATCTTCACGGACGGGTGGTCCACGAAGAAGCCCCCTGCCCACCGGAAGCGCGGGATCGGCCTCTCCCTGGTGCGCAGGCTCGCCGAGCGGCAGGGTGGCAGCGCCCGGGTCTCGGAGGCGGACGGCGGAGGCGCCGAGTTCACCATCGTGCTGCCGGAGGCACTGGCGGAGCCGGGACTCGCGCCGGAGCCCGCGCCCGGCCTCGTACTGAAGAGTGCCGCCACGACCGTCAACGAGGAGTCGCGATGATCGAGGTACTGGTCGTGGACGACGACATCCGGGTCGCCCGGGTCAATGTCGCCTACGTGGAGAAGGTCGCGGGCTTCCATGTCGCGGGCGAGGCGCACTCCGCGGCGGAGGCGCTGCGGCAGCTGGAGGCGCTGCCCGGGGTGGACCTGGTGCTCCTCGACCACTACCTGCCGGACGAGACGGGCCTCGCGGTCGTCCAGGAGATGCGCAGACGCGGCCATCAGGCCGACGTGATCATGGTGACCGCGGCCCGTGACGTCTCCACGGTCCAGGCGGCGATGCGCCAGGGCGCGCTCCAGTACCTGGTGAAACCGTTCGCCTTCGCCGGCCTGCGCGCCAAGCTGGAGGCGTACGCGGACCTGCGCCGCACCCTCGACGGCGGCGGCGAGGCCGAACAGGCCGAGGTCGACCGGATCTTCGGCGCCCTGTCAGCCGGCTCGGAGCCCGGTCTGCCCAAAGGGCACTCCCCGACCACCGCGGAGGCCGTGCGCCGGGCACTGGTGACCGCGGAAGGCCCTCTGTCGGCCCAGGAGATCGCCGACCGGACCGGACTCAGCCGCCAGACCGCCCAGCGCTATCTGAAGCTCCTGGAGCGCACGGGACGGGCCACCCTGACCCTGAAATACGGTGACGCGGGCCGCCCGGAGCACCGTTACGTCTGGGCGACCCGCGCCTGAGGACACGGCCGCGGTACGGAGGAAGCGACCGTACCCGCCTGTGTACGGCTGTCAGGGGAGTTCAGCCGCGCACAGGAGCTCGGTCCGCGGTCGGGGAGACCGCGGGTGTGGTCGAGGGGTCAGTCCTCGACCTTGTCCACGAACTCCGTGGTGTACGTCTTGCTGAGGTCCACGTCGGCGTTCTTGATGTCGGGGTTGAACGCCTTGAGGACCTTCTCGACGGTCTTGGGACCGTCCTCGGGCATCACACCGTCCTGCGTGAACATCGGCATGGTGCTCTGGATCGCGCTGGCGTAGAGCGTCCCGTTGCCCTTCGAGTAGTCGTCCGGCATCTCGTCGGCGATCTCGGTGGCGCTGTGCTGGGCCATCCACCGGAGGGTCTTCACGAAGGCGTTGGCCAGCTTCTGGACCGTCTTCTTGTTGTCGTTGACCCAATCCGTCTGCATGTAGAGGCTGGACGACGGGTACGCGCCGCCGAGCGCCTCGTCGGAACCCTCCGGGGTGCGCATGTCGAGGAGCACCTTGCCGCTGTTCTCCGCCAGGATCGTGGCGACGGTCGGGTCGGTCGTCATGCCGCCGTCGATGGACCCCTTCTTGAGCGCGGAGATGAAGCTCTGTCCCGCGCCGACCGGGACGGTCTTGAACTCGCTGACGGGCACACCGTTCTTGACGGCGAGGTACTTGGTGAGGAAGTCCGTCGAGGAGCCGAGGCCGGTGACGCCGAGCCTCTTGCCCTTGAAGTCCTCCGGCGAACTGATCTCGGTCGCCGCCTTGTCGGAGACGATCTGGACCTCACCGGGCGCGTGCGAGAACTGCACCACCGACTGGACGTCCTCGCCCTTGACCTGCAGATCAAGGGTGTGGTCGTAGAAGCCGACGGCTCCTTGCACCTTCCCGGCGACGAGCGCGGTCTCGGCCTCCACACCGGCGTGCTCGCCCAGCAGTTCCACGTCGAGGCCCTCGTCCTCGAAGTAGCCGAGCCGCTGCGTGAGCATCGCGGGCAGGTAGATGACCTTGTCCAGGCCGCCGACCATAATCTTGACCTTCTCTCCCTTGCCGCCCGCCTCGTCGGCGGCGGCGGCCGATCCGGCCACGTCATTGGCACAGGCGGTGAGCGAGGAGAGGACAAGCAGGCCGGCGGCTGCCAGCGACCCATGTCTGAGGGTCTTGGGCATGTTCGTTCACGTCCTTGTGAAGAAGGCGGTGCGGGAGAACGGGGGCCTCGGAGTGGCCGGTGACGGGGGCACCGGCCACTCCGCCAAAAGACCGGTGCCGAAGCAGAACCGGTGTCCTGGAGAGGGCTGTCTGCGAAATGCGCCTCCTGGGGAGACGCTCAACAAAACGGGGACCTAGGAGGGGCATTTGGGCCTGTGCGTGCCCTGGGAAGCGGGTTCGGCTGCCAGGGGCAGCGGGCGGGGGACGGCGACAACGGCCAGGCTTCCGCTTCCGCGGGCGGCCCGTGGACGGGAGACCGTACGGGCCGTCCTGGTGCCCTCTGTTTTCACGGTGGCAGGACCCGCCGTCAACGCGACGCCCATGTCCGTGTCCGCGCGGGCGATGGATTCCTTGGGGGCGCGGGCGCCGGAGACGACCGAATCGCACGGGCCCTTCCGCAGGTCGAGCGGTTCGTCCGGCACCACGGCTTCGCACTCCATAAGTTCTTCGAGACCGTTGACGAGGGTCGGTGTGGTCGGCCTGCCTCGACCTGCGAGGGCCACAACAGCCGTGAACCCGCAGCCTCCCACGGTCGGATCAAGACCGATGACGACCGTGTGCAGTTCCCTCGGCGGGGCTGTGAAGACCTTGCGCACGCCTCGCAACGCGATGGCGGGGCCGGTGTCTGCGCTCATGCCCCGCGACCGTAGCCGTGGCCCGCACCACGGCATCAGTCTTGTGTGCGCAAGGCGTTCTTCTGATTACAGAAGGGTGTTGTGCTCTTTCTGCTCACTCCACAACACTGGAGCCGACAGCACGGGCTCACCGCTCGCCCGGCTCGGGGGGAGAGGCCCGATGATTGACGTCCTGGTCGTGGACGACGACTTCCGTGTCGCCGAAATCAACGCAAAGTTCGTGGGGAAGGTTCCCGGCTTCCGGGTGGCCGCCCGTGCGCACAGCGCCGGCCAGGCCCTGGACGCGGCGGGCCGGAAGCCCGTCGACCTGATCCTGCTCGACCACTATCTGCCCGACCGGACGGGCCTCGAACTCGTCCAGCAGATGCGGGAACTGGGCATGGGCGCGGACGTCATCATGATCACCGCGGCCGGCGACGTGGAGACCGTACGGGCCGCGATGCGTCTGGGTGCCCTGCACTACCTGGTCAAGCCGTTCACGTTCGCAGCGCTGCGAACTCGGCTCGAGTCGTACGCCGCGCTGCGTCGCACCGTCGACAGAGTCAGCGACCAGGGCGTGGCAGGGCAGGAACAGGTCGACCGTATGTTCGGCGCCCTGCGTACGACGCCCGCCCCGTCCTCGCCGGGTCCGCCCACCGGTCACTCGGAGCCGACCACGGACCTGATCTGCACCGTCCTCCACCAGGCCGACCACCCCCTCTCGGCCCACGAGGTCGCCGCCGAGACGGGCCTCAGCCGCTCCACCGCGCAGCGCTACCTCCGCCACCTGGAACAGGCGGGCCGTCTCCGGCTCTCACTCAAGTACGGGGACACGGGGCGTCCGGAACACCGCTATGCGTGGGTCGCGCCTTGAGCCTGTGAGCCCTGCAGGACCGCCGCGGGGCCTCACAGGGCCTCGCGGGGAGGGTGCCCCACCTGGACACCTGGCCACCGGGACCGTCGCTCACCTGCCGTTCAGACCGCTCCCGCCCCCGTGAGCGCCCGCACCTCGGTTTCGGCGTGCTTGGCCTCGTCCGGCGGCTCCGACGAGGTGACCGTGCCGAGCCAGCCCGCCAGGAAGCCGAGCGGGATCGACACCAGGCCCGGGTTCTCCAGCGGGAAGTACTGGAGGTCGACTCCCGGGAACAGCGACGCGGGGCTTCCCGTCACCACCGGGGACAGCACGACGAGCACCAGGGCCGGCACCAGGCCCCCGTACACGGACCACACCGCGCCGCGCGTCGTGAAGTTCCGCCAGAACAGCGAGTACAACAGCACCGGCAGATTCGCCGACGCGGCGACGGCGAAGGCAAGCCCGACCAGGAAGGCCACGTTGAGGTCGCGCGCGAGCAGGCCCAGCGCGATGGCGACGACGCCGATACCGACCGCGGCGGTCCGCGCCACGGCCACCTCGCTGCGCGGCTTCGCACGCCGACGTCGCAGCGACGCGTACAGGTCGTGGGCCACGGACGCCGAGGAGGCGAGCGTGATTCCGGCGACCACCGCGAGGATCGTGGCGAAGGCGATCGCGGCGACGATCGCGAACAGAACCGTTCCTCCGGTGGAACCGGCGCCGCCGCCCAGATCGAGCGCCAGCAGCGGAACCGCTGTGTTCCCGGCCGCGTTCGACCCGCGTACGGCATCAGGGCCGACGATCGCCGCCGCCCCGAACCCCAGCACGATCGTCATCAGGTAGAAGCCGCCGATCAGACCGATCGCCCAGACGACCGAGCGCCGCGCGGCTCGCGCGGTCGGCACGGTGTAGAAACGCGACAGGATGTGCGGCAGGCCGGCCGTGCCCAACACGAGCGCGAGTCCCAGGCTGATGAAGTCCAGGCGCGCGGTCCAGTCCCCGCCGTACCTCAGCCCCGGCGCGAGGAACGACTTCCCGTGCCCACTCCGATCCGCCGCCGTACGCAGCAACTGGTCGAAGTCGCCGTGGAACCGCACCAGGACGAGCACGGTCAGCGCGATCGCCCCGCCCATCAGCAGGACCGCCTTGACGATCTGGATCCACGTGGTCGCCCGCATCCCTCCCATCGACACATAGATGACCATCAGGGCCCCGACGCCGATGACCGTCCAGGCCTGCGCCGCCTCGCTCGTACCGCCCAGCAGCAGGGCGACGAGGCTGCCGGCGCCCACCATCTGCGCCACCAGGTACAGAACGGACACGGTCACCGAGGAGGTTCCCGCCGCGATCCGCACGGGTCGCTCGCTCATCCGGGCCGCGACGACGTCCGCGAGTGTGAACCGCCCGCAGTTGCGCACCAGTTCGGCGACGAGGAACAGCACGACGAGCCAGGCGACGAGAAAGCCGACCGAGTACAGCAGCCCGTCATAGCCGAAGAGCGCGATCAGCCCCGAGATACCGAGGAAGGACGCGGCGGACATGTAGTCGCCCGCGATGGCAAAACCATTCTCCATGGGCGAGAACAACCGTCCGCCCGCGTAGAACTCCTCCGCCGAACCATGCCGGTGGCGGCTCACCCAGGTCGTGATCCCCAGGGTGACCGCGACGAACACGCTGAACAGCAGCAGCGCCAGCGTCTGATGGTTCCCGGTCACCGGTCACCACCCGCGACGCTTCGCGTCAGCTCCTGTGTGTCCCAGCGCAGATCGAGCGCGGCCCGGTCTCTGCGCAGCCGGGCGTGCCGTGCGTACGCCCAGGTGAACAGGAACGTCGTGAGGAACTGCCCCAGCCCCGCGACCATCGCCACGTTCACCGCGCCGACGACGGGCTGAGCCATGAAATCCGGAGCCGTCGTCGCCGTCACCACATAGCCCACGTACCAGGTGAAGAAGACGGCGACGGCCGGGACCACGAACCTCCGGTACCGGCTGCGCACCTCCTGGAAGGCCGCGCTGCGCTGCACCTCCAGATAGACGTCGGCCGTACGGGCGGTCCGGTCCTCCCGCTCCCCGCGCGCGGGCGGCACGGCAGGAGCGGGCGCACCCGTACTGTCCAACTCGCCCCAGCCTGAGGCGAGCGCGTCGTACCAGGGGTCGTCGAACCGGACCTTTCCGGAGTCGGGACCGTCGTACTTCTCCACCGAACTCTCCTTGTCCGCTGCCCGTTTCGGCCGCGTGCCCAAGGATGGACAGATCGGGAAGATCCCAGACTCTTTCCTCCGCGCTCTTCACCCCATCAGGTGACTCACCCCCCTGGTGGCCGCACAAGTCCCTTCCCGAAGGCGTAACGGACCGCCTGCGCACGGTCCTTGAGCCCCGTCTTGGCGAACAGGTTGTTGATGTGGGTCTTCACGGTGGCCGTCGAGACATGGAGCTTGCGGGCGATCTCCTGGTTGGTCAGACCGTCGGCGATCAGCACGAGCACCTCCGTCTCCCGCGCGGTGAGCCCGTCCGGCGCCTCGGTGCCCTCCGCGGGAACGGCAGGCTCCGGCTCGGACAGCCGCTCCAGCAGACGCCGTTGAATGCTCGGGGACAGCCCGGCGTCCCCCGACAGCACGCTCCGCACGGCCCGTACGATCTCGTCGCCGCCCGCGTCCTTGGTGAGATAGCCGCGGGCCCCGGCTCTCAGCGCGGGGAACAGCGAGCCGTCGTCGGCGTACGTGGTGAGCACGACGACCTGTGTCCTGGGGTGTTCGGTCCGGATGCGCCTTGTCGCCTCCACCCCGTCGCAGCGGGGCATGCGCAGGTCCATCAGCACGACGTCCGGGTCGAGCTCGGCCACCAGCCGCACGGCCTCGTGCCCGTCGGCGGCGGCCCCGACGACCTCGATCCCCGACAGCAGCCCGAGCAGCATCACGATGCCCTCACGCACCACGGTCTGATCGTCCGCCACGACGACACGGGCCGGTGCCCCGCCGTCCTCCTCCGTCATGCGGGCACCTTCAGCGTCACCATGAACCCCTCCTCGTACGGCCCGGCCTCCAGCGAGCCGCCCAGCAGCTCGGCCCGCTCCCGCATTCCGAGCAGACCGTATCCGGCGCCCGAGTGTGTGAATTCACTCGGCGGCGCTCCCGAATCCCTTACGTTCAACATCACTTCGTGCTCGCCGTAGTCCAGGCGTATGAGGATCTTGGCCCCCGGCGCGTGCTTCCGGACGTTCGTCAGTGCTTCCTGGGCGACCCTGCGCACCGCCTGCGACGCCTCGGCCGGCAACAGCCGCCGTTCACCCGTGACGGTGACATCGGCTCCGGCGGTGTCGGCGACCAGTTCGCTCAGGAACTCCTCCAGCGGGGACATCTCTCCGCGCAGCGCGGAGAGCGCCTGCCGGGTCTCGGCGAGGCCTTCGCGGGCCATTCCCCGTGCCGCCACGACACGCTCGAGGATCTGGTCCCTCTCCGCTCCCCTCTCGATCATCAGCCGTGCCGCCTCCAGGTGCACGAGTTGCGCCGAGAGGCTGTGCGCCAGCACGTCATGGATCTCCCGTGCGATCCGGGCCCGCTCCGCGAGCGCCGCCGACTCCGCCTCGGCGGCTCGTGCGGCCCGCTCCTGGGCGAGAAGCCGCTGGGCGCTGCCCCGGGCCTCCGCGTCCAGCCGCAGCACGTATCCGGCCAGAGCAAGCCCCGCGGTCGTGGCCAGGGTGGTCAGCCAGGCGTCGTTGTTCACTGCCGCGTACGTCCCCAGAGCCACGGCGCTCGCGGGCAGGGCCGCCGCGAGTGGCAGTCGTTCCATGGCGCTGACGGCGCAGGCGCACCACACGACGAGGGCAGGAATCCTCAGCCCCGCGCCCTCTGCCACCGCCGCGATGGCGAACAGCAGCACGAACAACCCCAAGGAGGGAAGCAGGCGATGCTCGAGCGTGACTCTCCAGAAGCCCCAGAACCCGAGTCCACCGACAAGGACTCCCAGCACAGCCCCTGCGACACCCCAGCCGTGCAGGTCGCTGTCGATGAAGGTCGTCGCCAGGAGGATGCCTACGGCGAAGGTGCGCCCGGCCCCGGCGAGAGCACGCCGTGCCCTGTGCACTCCCATTCGGGAGAGCGCCTCGCGGGAGGGCCAGAGCATCCAGACGTTCTCCGTCATACACGCTCCTTCCGCGAGGGCTGGGGCATGCCGTCACCGTACGCCGCGCTCTGCCCGCTCGCCGGGGGCAGTGTCTGCGCCCTGCGGACCATGATCCCGGAGCGCACCAGCAGCGTCACCGCGAGTGCGAGGAGCAGGGCGGAGCTGTCCTGGTGCAGGCCGAGGGCGGCGCCGAGGCCGAACAAACCCGCCCGCAGGGCTATCCCGACGGTCCAGACGAGGCCGCTGGCCTTGCTGCTCCTGCTCCACACCGTGCCGTCCGGTGTCCTCCAGATCCGGGTGGTCCAGGCCCAGCCGATGCCGGTGGCCAGGCCCACGAGGAGTTCGGCGCCGAGCAGGAGGACCGACAGCGTCCGGTGGTCGGCGTCGAGCAGGCCCGGTTCGCGCAGGGCCAGGAAGACCAGGACCGCGGGCACGACCCACCAGCTCCTGTCCGTCGCTATCCGACGGGTGCGGAACTGGCGGGCGATCACCAGGACGACAACGGCGAGGATCGCCAAGACATCGACAAGCCCGGACATCGCGGCCTCCGTGTGCGGGGAAGGGCGGGTGCCGGCAGCGAGCGCTGTCGACGCCTTCGACGCTACGGAAACGGGCAGGTCGGCAGATCGGAGCCAGGGTGGATCACGGGTGGATCCCTCAGACGCCCCTTCTCCACCCGCGGGTGGAGAAGCCCACACAGACGTCTGCCGGCCCGTCCCTCGGCCCGACGCCCGTCGAGACCTCTCACGGTCCCGACGGGCTCACTCGACCGTCTACGCGTCGATGCGCGAGCGGTCCAGCGTCGCCGCGGAGCTGGAGATGAACTCCTTGCGCGGGGCGACGTCGTTGCCCATCAGCAGGTCGAACACCTGCTCGGAGGCCTCCAGGTCGGAGATGTTGATCCGGCGCAGCGTACGGAAGCGCGGGTCCATGGTCGTCTCGGCCAGCTGGTCGGCGTCCATCTCGCCGAGGCCCTTGTAGCGCTGGATCGAGTCCTTGTAGCGCACGTTCTTGCGCTGGAGTTCCAGCACGGTCTCTCGCAGCTCGCGGTCCGAGTACGTGTAGATGTACTTGTCCTGGCCCTTCTTGGGCTGGCTGAGTTCGATGCGGTGCAGCGGCGGCACCGCCGCGAACACTCGCCCGGCCTCGACCATCGGCCGCATGTAGCGCTGGAAGAGCGTCAGCAGCAGGATGCGGATGTGCGCGCCGTCGACATCGGCGTCGACGAGGAGAATGATCTTCCCGTAGCGCGCGGCGTCGATGTCGAAGGTCCGGCCCGACCCGGCTCCTATGACCTGGATGATCGCGCCGCACTCGGCGTTCTTCAGCATGTCCGTGACGGACGCCTTCTGGACGTTGAGGATCTTTCCGCGGATCGGCAGCAGCGCCTGGAACTCGGAGTTCCGGGCGAGCTTGGCGGTGCCGAGCGCGGAGTCTCCCTCGACGATGAACAGCTCGCTGCGGTCCACGTCGTCGCTGCGGCAGTCGGCGAGCTTGGCCGGCAGCGAGGAGGACTCCAGGGCCGTCTTCCTGCGCTGCGCGTCCTTGTGCTGACGGGCCGCGATGCGCGTACGGGCGGCGGAGACGGCCTTCTCCATGACGACCCGGGCCTGCGCGGCGGCATCCCGCTTCGTTGAGGTCAGGAAGTCCTTGAGCTCCTTGGAGACCACGTTCGTCACGATCCGGCGGGCCGCCGAGGTGCCGAGGACCTCCTTGGTCTGGCCCTCGAACTGCGGTTCGGCGAGGCGGACCGTGACGACAGCCGTGAGGCCTTCCAGGGCGTCGTCCTTGACGATGTCGTCCTCGGCGACGCGCAGCAGCTTCTTGGTGCGCAGCACCTCGTTCATCGTCTTCGCGACGGCTTGCTCGAAGCCCGCTACGTGGGTACCGCCCTTGGGCGTGGCGATGATGTTCACGAACGACTTCAGGGTCGTGTCGTAGCCCGTTCCCCAGCGCATCGCGACGTCGACGCCCAGTTCCCGGGTGACCTCGGTGGGCGTCATCTGCCCGTGGTCGTCCAGGACCGGGACCGTCTCCTTGAAGGTGCCCTGCCCGGAGAAGCGGAGGACGTCGCAGACGGGCTTGTCGCTGGCCAGGTACTCGCAGAACTCGCTGATGCCGCCGTCGAAGCGGAAGGACTCCTCACCCTTGCTGCCGCCCTCGCCGAGCCCGAACTCGTCGCGGACGACGATGGTCAGGCCGGGCACCAGGAAGGCGGTCTGCCGGGCGCGCTGGTGCAGGTGGTCCAGGGAGAGCTTCGCGTCCTTGAGGAAGATCTGCCGGTCGGCCCAGTAGCGCACGCGCGTGCCGGTGCGGGTCTTGGGAATCCTCTTGAGCTTGCGCAGCCCGGTCGACGCGTCGAAGGCGGCGTCGGCCCCGTCTCCCTTGAACGCTCCAGGGGTGCCGCGGCGGAAGCTCACCTCGTGGGTGTGGCCTCCGCGGTCCACCTGGACGTCCAGGCGGGCCGAGAGCGCGTTCACCACGGAGGCGCCCACGCCGTGCAGGCCGCCGGAGGCCGCGTACGAGCCGCCGCCGAACTTGCCTCCGGCGTGCAGCTTGGTCATCACGACCTCGACGCCGGACATGCCGGTCTTGGGCTCGACGTCGACCGGGATGCCCCGGCCGTTGTCGCGCACCTCGACCGAGCCGTCGTCGTGAAGGGTCACGTCGATGTGGTCGCAGTAGCCTCCGAGGGCCTCGTCCACGGAGTTGTCGATGATCTCCCACAGGCAGTGCATCAGGCCGCGGCTGTCGGTCGACCCGATGTACATGCCTGGGCGCTTCCGCACGGCCTCGAGCCCCTCGAGGACGAGCAGGTGCCGCGCGGTGTAGTTGGAACCGTCCCGGTCTGCTCCGGTCAGCAGCGCTGTGGACGGCACGGACGTCTCGGCGGTCACGCGGTTCGCTCCTCGCTGAATTTCAGATGTGGCCCTTTTGGGTAAGGGCCCGGCTTCGGTCGCCGCTCCGAGGGTACCGAGGCCTGGTAGAGCCGTTGTAACGCCACCCTCGTCCGAAACTCAGACTAGTCCAGCGTCGCATGCTTGTTCGATCCCTCGTTGGAGTGAAGTACATATCACGTTCCCTTCCAGGCATGAACCATTTAGGCTCCGGGCACGTCCTCAAGAACAACCGGCAAGCCAGCCGGGAGGACTGAACCTGACAGAGCGCGAACCCGTAAGACACGAAGACACGCAATACGGCTCATTCGCCGCCAACCGGCAGCAGACAGCCGACTCGGAAAGATTTTTTTCGAGGAAGAGCCACGAGCGGGAACGTTTTCGGCCTGGTTGGATGTTGACCCTGGTACGACAGCTCGTCGAGCTAGAGAAGAGGCGACGTGACTACTGTTCTGACCCCCGCGAGCCCGCTGACGGCCGCTGACCGCTGCGACCGTTGCGGCGCCCAGGCATATCTGCGCGTCGTCCTCCTCAGCGGTGGTGAGCTGCTCTTCTGTGCCCACCATGGGCGCAAGTTCGAGCCGGAACTCAAGAAGATCGCCGCTGAGATACAGGACGAGACGGAGCGGTTGACTGCCGCCCCGGCAAGCGCCAACGACGAAGAGCACTGACACTTCGCGCAGACGACGAGCCATCTCCGGCACAGGCCGGTGACCGGGCGGCCGCCCCTGTCCAGGGGCGGCCGCCCGTGCTCGTGCTCCCTGAAGGCCGTGAGACTGCCCACGACGCCTCTCAGGGCCGCAGAAGGGCCTTCAGCGGCCCGCTCCGAGCGTCCTGACGACCTCCGAGACCCGCGTGTAGACACCGGGGCTGCCGGCCCGCCCACAGCCGCTGCCCCACGACACGAGGCCGATCAGCCGCCCCTGAGCGACCAGCGGCCCGCCGCTGTCTCCCTGGCAGGCGTCCCGGCCCCCCTCCTCCTCCCCCGCACACAGCATGGAAGCGGCCACGTACGTTCCGTCCACGCTCCCCGGATAGGCCTCCTCGCAGAGCGCGTCGGGCAGCACCCGCACGCGCGCGGCCCGCAGAGCGGTCGCGTAGTCGCCGCTCCCCGAGGTGTCGCCCCAGCCGTAGACCACGGCCCCCGGGCCGGGCTTGTACGCGGCGTCACCGGCGCCTGCCATGGGGATGACCGCGCTCGCGGCGAGGGGCTCCGCGAGAGTGAGTACGGCGAAGTCTCCGGCGTTCGTGTAGCTGTCGTAGCGCGGGTTGATCCAGGTGTCGCTCACAGCGATCTCCCTGCCCTCGGCCGACAGCAGATCCCCGCGGCCCGCGATCACCTTCAGATCGCGCACCTGCCGTGGGGGTGCGCCCAGCACCTCCTTGCTCAGGCAGTGGGCCGCGGTCAGCACCGTCGAGCGGCCTATCACCACACCCCCGCAGAACTGTCCGGCACGCGTACCCCCGAACCGGTCACGGCTGGACACGGCGACCGTCCAGGGGCTCTCGGAGATCTCGACCGGGTAGCCGCCGATGATGACATCGGCCGTCGCGGGGGCCGGACAGGCCAACGGTATGACGGCCGCCGTGGCCGCAACGGCCAGCGCTCGGGCAAAGGGACGAGGCATGCGCGCTCCTCACTCTGGGGTTGTCATGAGACACCCAGCGTGATCCAGATGGCGGCACTCCGCACTCCGCACAGACCGAGGGCCCGGCTCCCTGAGCAGGAAACCGGGCCCTCGATGACGTACGGCCGAGGCTTAGTCGAGGTAGTCGCGCAGCACCTGCGAACGCGACGGGTGACGCAGCTTCGACATCGTCTTGGACTCGATCTGGCGGATGCGCTCGCGCGTCACGCCGTACACCTTGCCGATCTCGTCGAGGGTCTTCGGCTGACCGTCGGTGAGACCGAAGCGCATCGAGACGACGCCCGCCTCACGCTCGGACAGGGTGTCCAGGACCGAGTGCAGCTGCTCCTGGAGGAGCGTGAAGCTGACCGCGTCGGCCGGGACGACCGCCTCGGAGTCCTCGATGAGGTCACCGAACTCGCTGTCGCCGTCCTCACCCAGGGGGGTGTGGAGGGAGATCGGCTCACGGCCGTACTTCTGGACCTCGATGACCTTCTCCGGGGTCATGTCGAGTTCCTTGGCCAGCTCCTCCGGGGTGGGCTCGCGGCCCAGGTCCTGGAGCATCTGGCGCTGCACGCGCGCGAGCTTGTTGATGACCTCGACCATGTGCACCGGGATACGGATGGTGCGGGCCTGGTCGGCCATGGCGCGGGTGATCGCCTGACGGATCCACCACGTGGCATACGTCGAGAACTTGTAGCCCTTGGTGTAGTCAAACTTTTCCACCGCGCGGATCAGACCGAGGTTGCCCTCCTGGATGAGGTCCAGGAAGAGCATGCCGCGGCCGGTGTAACGCTTGGCCAGGGAGACCACCAGACGGAGGTTGGCCTCCAGGAGGTGGTTCTTGGCGCGGCGGCCGTCCTCGGCGATGATCTCCAGCTCGCGCTTGAGCTTCGGCGCGAGCTTGTCGGCGTTGGCCAGCTTGTCCTCGGCGAACAGACCGGCCTCGATGCGCTTGGCGAGCTCGACCTCCTGCTCGGCGTTGAGCAGCGGGACCTTGCCGATCTGCTTGAGGTAGTCCTTGACGGGGTCGGCCGTGGCACCGGCCGCGGCGACCTGCTGCGCGGGCGCGTCGTCCTCGTCCTCGTCGGACAGGACGAAGCCCTGGGCGCCGTCCTCGGCGGGCTCGTCGCCGGTCTTGGCCGCGCCCGGGGTCTCCTCGGCCGCCTCGTCGTCGACGACCTCGGCGTCGTCCTTCTTGGCGGTGGTCTTCTTCGCCGTCGCCTTCTTCGCGACGGTCTTCTTCGCTACGGCCTTCTTGGCCGTCGCCTTCTTGGCAGCGGCCTTCTTCTCGGCTGCGTCCTCGGCGGGAGCGTCTGCGGCAGGCATCGCCGGGGCGGCGGTGGCGGTGGCCTTCTTGGCCGTCGCCGTCTTCGCCGCGACGGTCTTGGTGGCGGTGCGCTTGGCCGGACTCTTCGCTGCGACGCTCTTTCGGGTGCGCTTCGGCTCCGCGGCACTGACCATCAGCGTCACACCCTCTTCCTCGAGGATCTGGTTGAGGCTGCGCAGTACGTTCTTCCACTGAGTGGCCGGAATCTGGTCAGCTTCGAAGGCCCGACGCACGTCATCGCCGGCGATCTGCCCCTCAGCCTTTCCCCGCTCAATGAGCGCCATGACAGAGACGGACTCGGCGATCTCCGGCGGGAGCGTACGGGATGTGCTGGCCGACACGAACAACCTCTCGGAACGTTGGAAAACGGCTTCCGGCCCCGTCCGGTACGGACAGGAGCCGACGACCGCCGACTTGGGGATGGGCCGACGGCGCGGGCGAGGGCCGGGAAGAGTCACAGCGCCTTGAACGGCGTCTGTATTCCCTACTCGGCTGTCACCTCTTAGGTCATCGCGCTGCCCCGTGGAGCGTTACGCCCAATCTGCGTGGCCCGAGTCACACCCCGTAAGTGCTCAAAAGCTCCCAGATGCGGTCAGAGGTGGTCAGTCGATGACCTCAGTACCCCATCACACCGCCGGACCCCGCCGGATTCCAGAAGCATCCAGGGGGTCCGGCGGCAGATGGTTCGCCGGCCAAGCGATGCCACACGGGCACCCACCACCGACCGCGCCGCCCTCGGTGCGCGGTCAGTGCTCGCGCGGCGCGGGCACGACGCGCTCCACCTCGGGGTGGACGGTGAGCAGTTGGCGCATGGCCGTCTCGGCGCCCGATCCGTCGCCCGCGGCGAGGGCGTCGACGATGCGGGCGTGGTGCCCGAGGGACGCCTCGGTCGGCCGGTCGCAGCCCGTGACCGGGTTGCCGGACACCTGGAGCGCGGCGGACACGATCCCGGAGAGGTGCTCCAGCATGCGGTTGCCGGAGACCTGGATGAGCAGGGAGTGGAACTCCGCGTCGGCGCGCGAGAAGGTGAGGGCGTCACCCTGCGCCATGGAGTGGCCCATGATCTCGACCATGTCGGAGAGCCGCTGCTGCACCTCCTCCCGGCCGTGTCCGGCGGCGAGGCGGGCGGCGAGCGGTTCGATCGTCCAGCGCAGTTCGCTCAGCTCGCGGCGCTGGTCGTCGCGCTGCGGCCCGAAGGCCCGCCACTCGATGATGTCCGGGTCGAGGAGGTTCCAGTCACTGACCGGACGTACGCGCGTGCCGACATTGGGGCGGGCGCTGACCAGGCCCTTCGCCTCAAGAACGCGGAGCGACTCACGGACGACGGTACGGGAGACCTCGAATCGCTGGCCGATCTCCTCGGGCACCAGCGGGCGGTCCGCGCCCAGGTCGCCGGAGACGATCATCTGCCCCAGCTGCTGGACCAGTTGGCCATGCAGGCCGCGGCCGCGGCTGCCGGCGGCACGTCGGCCCATGCGGCCCAGATCCGGGTCCGTGCTGTCCCACACGGAGGCGCTGACGCGGTCTGCACCGGGGACCTCCCCGTAGGGGTAGCGGTCGAGTTCGCCCGGGCCGGCGAGGCCGGAGTCTGCGGAACGGGCGGCGGTCATCATGGTGTGCGCAAGGGTACTCACGGATCCTTTGTCGGCTCCGTCTCCAACTCCCTTGAGGTCTTTGGTGAAAAGCACACGAAAGGGTGATCGCTCACCCCGTCGCAATTGACGCCTTATCGGAAAGAAATGGGCGTTCTGCGCGGAGTTGCGCACACGAAGGGAACACACGTGCACGGGCCGCCGTCATCGGACCCTGCTCCGTAGGGTGGTGAGCAGGTATGCGCAGAGCAGAGCACTGATCGACAACATCAGGGCGCCGCCGACGGGTTGGGCGATCACTCGCGCCACAGCAGCCACATAGTGCTCTCCTCCGAAGGGCCACTGCACCAGCACGAGCTCGCGCAGCCGGGTCGAGAACCCGGCGGCGGTCCGCACGGACGGTCCCTCCAGGATCTTCTGTACGAGCGGTACGACGAGGACCGGTACGGCCAGTACCGCCGCGAGTCCGGCGGTCGTCGACCGAAAGATCCCGGCCGCCAGGACGCCCGCCCAGGCGCAGCCCACCACGAGACCGATCCAACTCACGCTCAGCGAGAGCCAGTCCTCGGGAACTCCGGTGAGCTCCCGTCCGTAGACGAGGTAGAGCAGTTCGGCGTCCACGCCCACCGCGAGGAGGGCCAGCAGCAGCGCGGTGGCGGAGGCGACGAGGAGTTTGGCGGCGAGCAGTCCCAGGCGGCGGGGGACGGTTCCGCGATCGGCGGCCAGGGCGGGATGACGGAACTCGTCGCCGAAGGCGATGGCACCGAGCAGCCCCGCGCCGAGCGCCGCGGGCGGCAGAGGAAAATCCCGTGGCCAAGCGGCGAGCAGACGCGGCTGCGGGGTGTGCCCCGCTCTGGCCAGGAGCAGGGAGATCAGGGTGGAGGCGACGAGCACGGCGACCGCGGTGAGGTAGCCGGTGGCGACCCCTGACGCTCGCCGCAGTTCGTAGCGCAGTGGCCGCAAGGGGCTGGAGCCCGGCCTGGCGGTGATGGGCGGCGGGAGGGGAGACAACTCGTTCGTGCCTTCCGCCGTCGCGGGGCGCGCGGGCTGCTCGGCCTCCTGGGAGACACCCGCCGGGTGCCGCGCGGGTACGGGCCCCATGTCGCCGATCTCGTCCGCGAGTTGGTGTACGAGGATGCTGTGGCGGTAGGCGGTTTCGCCGATGTCGGCGCACGTGCTGCCGTACACGGAGAGGCGGTTGCCGTCCTCCCGCACGACCTCCACGGAGCGTCGAGCGGTGCGGGCCTCCTTCGTGAGCAGGGCGCCGAGCCGGGCCGCGTGCGGGCTGAGGACGGCGACGCGGGGCCGGAGCCGGGTGCGGGCGAAGTCGGTGACGTCCTGGTCGGCGACGAGCCTGCCCTCCTCCAGCGTGACGACACGGTCGGCGGTCCGCGCGGCCTCCTTCGGGTCGCCCGTGGCGAACAGCACAGTGCCGCCCCCGGCGGCGTGGGCGCGCAGAATCCCGTGCAGCCAGCGGCCCTCGCGGGCGGAGAGCCCGTCGGCGGCGGCGTCGAGCACGAGCGTGTGCGGGTCGGACAGCAGTGCGCAGGCCAGACCGAGGCGGCGGTCCATGCCGCGCGAGAGCGTGCTCAGACGTTGGTCGCGCAGGCTGACCAGACCCACCACTTCGAGGACGTCGTCGGCACGCCTGGCCGGCACGCCCGTCGCGGCGCACAGCATGCGGAGTTGGCCGCGGACCGTGCGTGCCGGGTGGCCGGGAACCTCCCCGAGGAGCACGCCGACCTCGCGCGAGGGATGGGCGATGCGATGCAGTGGGCGGCCTCTGAAGTAGGTGATTCCGCGGCCCTGTTGGAGTTCGAGCATGAGCCTGAGCGCCGTCGTCTTGCCCGAACCCGGGGCTCCGAGGAGCGCTGTGACGCGGCCCGTGGGCACCTCGAAGGAGACGTCGTCGACGGCGGGGGGAAGCTCCTTGCGGGCGTTGCTGGTCAGTCCGATGGCCTGGATCACCCGAAGCAAGATAGCGCGATATGTACTGTTTTTCGGGCATCTTGAGCGCGCTGGACGGCATGTCCCATGCCAGTCCGACCACTTGGCCTGACGGCGAATCCCGGGGTGGCTTCAGGTCTGGGCACCGATCTCGGGGCCATGCCCGGTCTCGGCACGAATCCGGGCCGCACCCGTCTTGGCACCGTTCCGTCTCGGCAGCGCTCCAGGAGCGGTGTCAGACCTCGGGGCGGAGCATCGGCGGGTTGAGCAGCGTGGCGCCGCCCGCGCGGAACAACTGGGCCGGGCGGCCACCCTGGCGGGTCGTCGTGCCACCCGTGGGGACGAGGAATCCCGGCGTGCCGGTCACCTTGCGGTGGAAGTTGCGAGGGTCGAGCGCCACGCCCCACACCGCCTCGTACACCCGGCGCAGTTCACCGACCGTGAACTCCGTCGGGCAGAAGGCAGTCGCCAGCGACGAGTACTCGATCTTCGAGCGGGCGCGCTCCACACCGTCCGACACGATCTGCGCGTGGTCGAAGGCCAGCGGTGCGGCCTGTTCGCCGTCGCGGCCGTAGCCGCCCCGCTGAAGCAGTTCCTCGACGGGGGCCCAGCGCGCGCTGTTGGCGTCTCCGCCGGCCCTGGGCGCGGGCAGATCCGGGGCGAGGGCGAGATGGGCGACGCTGACGACCCTCATCCGCGGGTCGCGCTTCGGGTCTCCGTAGGTCGCGAGCTGCTCCAGGTGCGCGCCGTTGGCCTGCGCGGGGGCGGCCGGGTCATGGGCGCAGAGCCCGGTCTCCTCGCTCAGTTCCCGAGCAGCCGCCTGCGCCAGATCCTCGTCCGGCCGTACGAAGCCGCCGGGCAGCGCCCACCGCCCCTGAAAGGGCGGCTCGCCCCTCCGTACCGCCAGCGCGCACAGGGCATGGCGACGCACGGTCAGCACGACCAGGTCAACGGTGACGGCAAACGGCGGGAAGGCTGACGGGTCGTAGGGCATGCCGAGATCATAGTCGTCTGCCTGACGATAAACAGTCCCTTCGTCGGTCGCTTCAGTGGCTGATCCACTGCCCTCCGGTAGGGGCGCCGGGGGACGCCGCCGACCCGCCCCTCGCCAGCTCCGTCCTCTCACACCCCCAGCTGGAGCCCATCGGCGGCCTCCTCGACCATGGCGAGGCCGAGCCTGCTGACGCGGACGGAGAAGGGGGCGCCCGCGACGCGCAGACCGGTCAGCCCGATCTCGCCCAGGGGCGCGCCACGGAACGGCCGGAGGGTCACCGTTCCGGCAGGGGCGTCCGGACGGATTCCGGCGAGTGTGGCGAGCAGAAGAACCCCGGAGGCCGCAGCCGTGGCCGCAGGCCGACAGGCCGCCGGATGCGGCAGCGGGGCACCGCCTTCCGTGCGCTGCTCCCCCGCGTACATCTCCGGCAGCCGGTGCCCGAAGGTCTCGGCCGCCGACAGCACGCCCCGCAGCAGTGAGGTCGCCTCCTTTTCGTAGCCCGAGGCGGCCAGTCCCGCGACGGCGACTGCCGTCTCGTGGACCCGCACGGCCCCGCTTCGATGCCCGAACGGGTTGTACGACGCCTCCTTCGCTCCGAGGCTGCGCAGTCCCCAGCCCGAGTCCATTGCGGGCCCGCCGAACAGCCGCGCCAGCTGTTCCGTCTGCACCTTGTCGAGCAACCCCTGGGCCTGGGCACCCACGCCGAGCAGCCCGGTGTCGAGGAGGTGCACGCCGGCCGCGCCGAGGTGCGGCACGATCCGCCCGTCCGGCAGGCGGGCCGCGGCCGGTCTGCCGCCTCCCCTGTCCTCGATCCAGAAGTCCTCCTGGAACGCGGCCCTCATTCCGCGAGCCCACCCCCGCAACTCGGGCCCGCCTCCCCTGCCGTACGCGTCGAGGAGATCAGCACCCAGCAGCGCGGCCCGGTGGGCGTGCGCCTGGGTCTCGCAGCGCCACGGTCCGCCGGGGTGCGGGTCGGGCAGATACGTACCGGCGCCGACCGCGGTCCGCAGCCACTGCAGGCAGCGCTCGGCCACAGGGAGCAGTTCCTCGGTCTCCTGCTCGGGGAGCCCCCAGCGCCTGGCTTCCGCGAGAACGACGGGGAACAGGAGGGTCGCCTCTTCGCCCGTGCAGCTCGGTGGCAGATGCGTACCGGCGTGCCGTCGCGGCCCGGGGAGCAGTCCGGATCGCGGCCCCGCGCCCACCAGTTGGGTGCGTGCGAGGGTGCGCAGGGTGCCCGCGGCGAGCCGGGTGCCCAGCGGCAGGGCCATACGCGCCGCCGCCAGCGCCTCGGCCGGTGCCATGCCGCAACGCCAAGGCGCGCCGGCCGCGAGGTGGTTGTCGGACGGATGCACCGGGTCACGCAGCAGGAGTGCCTGGAGGTCCTCGATGCTCGTGCGCAGGAGCGCCTCGACCCTCGGGTCGTCGCTCACGGCCCGTGCCTGGGCAAGCGGGCTCGTGGCAGCGCGCGCGACGGCCCGGATGGGACCCGCACCCGTCGGCCGTACCCTCAGCTCCACGCTTCGGGTGTCACCGGGCGACAGTTCGAACTCCCACCGGAGCAGCCCCGCTGAGGCCAGCGCGTCCGAGGGAGGCGGGTTGGCCGTGACGACGGAGTGCCCGGTGGCGCACGACCATCGCATGCCCGAGTCGTGAACGCTGGCGGGCAGGTCGGGACCGGCCCGCCCGGAGGCGACCGCGCCCAGTTCCGCCAGGTCCGTGCCGAGCGACACCTCGACGGGCAGGCGCAGGTGACGGTGGGCCGCGCTGCGCAGGGCGATCCGCTCCGTGCCGTCCGCGTATCGCGTCCGTTCGACGATGACATCCGGGTCGGGGCCGCCGTCGGCGGACAGGCTCAGCGTCGCCACGAAACGGGCCTGGTCGGCCGCGATCATCCGGGCCTGGATCGCGAGGGGCTCCCGCCCCGCGACGCGCAGCCGGCATCGGGAGAGCATGCGCCGGCCCGCGCGGTAGAAGCCTTCCAGCCCCTGCCCGGTCAGCTGGCCGTGCTCGGTGGAGATCGCGAGCCCGGGCAGCGCGACGCAGATCAGCGCGTTGTGCGCGGGAGGCAGATTCGCCGTCGCGCCCGGCAGGGACAGGGGTGCCTTCGGAGTTGCGGCACCGCCGGGGGTTATGGGGACCTGCGCGGGCCTGCGGAGCAGAGGGTGGTTGTCGTGCTGAGTGGAGGACTGGGTGGGCAGTGGCATGGGGCGGCTTCTTCTGTGCTCCGTGCGCTGAGTGCGCACTCAGCGGCGTGTAGGGGGCTCCGGAAGGGCGGGTTCGATGCGATGGCACGGCCCGGCCGCGGGCTGCGCCACTCAGGTGAACGGAACGGGCCTGTCCCGGGTCACGCCCCGGTTCACGGAAGCCGACCGATTGGCGGTGAGCCGGGGGCTTCGGGGTGCGGTGGTGGTTGCTCCCCGGAGCGGGGTGGGCGTGGGAATTCAGAAGTCCCGCCCTTCCCGGGCACACCCGCTCCCGGGGCCGGAGCACGCACCCCACCCCACGCCACGCCCTGCCAAGTCCGGCAGACCCCCACACCAACCCAAGCCCAGCCAGCCCCCGAGCCATCACCCGAAGCAGCCAGGCCGACCATCCGAACCCTGCCGGCCGACTCGCCCGGCACCGCTCCCCCGCCCTCATGTCTCGCCTTGCTTCGTTCCATGCCGACCAGCCCCTCGGCGGGACCGGGTGCCGCCGCCCGTACCGTCACCAGGCCTGGTGGGTACTTCCGACGCCGGGGAGCCGTCGGCCGTGGACCGAGGACGACGCGTGCCCGCTGTTCCTGAGGGCCGGGAACCCGGACGGCTCTCAGCGCTCCCCGTGGACCGCGGCTTGCGTCGGCGACGAGAAGCCACTCGGGTCGACGGTGTCGAGGCGGGCCCGGACGCTCCACCGGCGTCGACCACGGACTCCGAGGCCTCCGAAGACGGCGAGGACACCGAAGCCGCCGAGGCCGGGAGCATCTCCGCTCCGGCACGGTCCACGCGCTCCTTGCGGAGGCAGCGGCGAATCGATTCCGGGTCCAGGCCCTCGTTGCACGCCTGGTGGAGAAGGCGGGCGAACAGGTATCCCGGATCCGCTCCAAGGGCCATAGCCAGGGCTTCGCGGGCCTCCAGTTCGTCACCGGAGGACCAAGCGACCCATCCGGCGAGTGTGAGCGGCGCCGCGGCGTGTTCGCCGTACGGGCCGACACAGCGGCGGGCCAGGGCCCGCCACAGGCGGAGGGCGGGGCCTGCCTCGTCGCCCTCCATCCACTCCGCCGCCCGGTCGCGCGTCGTGCGGTCCTGGAGGCCGAGGATCAAGGTGGCTGCCTCGTCGTGGGGCAGGAGTTCGTCGTCCCGGAGATCCGCCGCCAGGGCTCCCGACACACCTGTCGCACCAGATACAACAGATACACCGGAGGCTCCCGGTGCACCGGCCGTAGACGTGGCATCGGCGAATCGGCGCATGACCCGATGAGCCAGGTCCAAGGTCTCGGTCGCCACGACTGTGCGGCTCTCGTCCTCCAGGATTCGCGGAATCAGCGCCATGCTCACCGCGTTGAGCGCGGACTCCTGCTCCAGCGCGGCCGCGGTCTCCCACGGAATGAGCCTCGCCCTGAACTCCCGCAGGGACCCCCGAATCTGAAGGCCGGCGTAGGTGGCCGCGGCGGCCAGCACGGACGTGCCGGGCAGCCCCATGGGCGTCCCGTCGGACGGGCAGCACTGCGCACTGGGGCAGCAGTACGACCAGAAGCGGCCGTCCGAGATGCACAGGGCCTCGATCACGGGCACGTCCAGAGCACCGCAGGCCGTGCGCAGCAACTGCGCGAGTGGGCGCAGTCGTTCCATGACCTCCCGGGCCGACTCTCCGTCCTTGGGGTCCTGGCAGAGGAAGGCGACGATGCTCTCGGGCAGCGCGCCCCTGCGTTCGCTGCCCTTCACAAGTCCTTCGGTCAGCTGTCGGGCGACGGACGCCCAGTCGTCCGCGTTGCCCGGGATGCCGAGCCGGGCCCGTCCGCCGAACCTGCCCCGCCCGTCCCTGTCGTGCAGGGCGGCGAGCACGATGCTGTCCTCGGGCCGGTATCCGAGCAGGTACGGCAGCGCGTCTGCCAGTTCGGCGGGAGTGCGGAGCGTGACCTGATGCTCGGCGAGGGGGACGCCGGACGCGCCGTGTGCGGGGCCGACGCGGCTCGCGCCTCCATGGCCCGCACCCCGTCCACCCGCGCCTGGTCCCGAGCCGCGTCCTCCGCTCCCTGAACCACGTCCGCCACAAGCCTCGCCCTGCCCGCCATCCGTTTCGCGATCACCTCCACCGACTTGGCCATGCTCACCACCCGCGCCCCCACTCCTTCCAAGCCCGCCGAGCTCTCCAAGCCTGCCGAGCCCTCCGAGCCCGTCGGACCTTCCAAGCCCATCGGTCCTTCCAAGCCCGCCGGAGCCTCCAAATTCGTCGAGCCCTCCAATCCCCTCGCGCTCGCCGCGCTCGCCGCACCCACCCATGTCGCCGTCACCGAGATTCCCGGCCGCTTCGCTGTGATTCGTCATGCCGTGACCATCCCGCGGATCCCGGGATTCCGCTTTGACCTGTGGATAACCACGGCCATGATCACGTCAGAACTGTCCACAGGCTGACCGCCTCATTCGCGTGATGTCCGACCCATCGGGTTGCATGGGGCCATGAGCAACGCAGAGCTGCGCACCGCGGCCGACACCGTCCTCGCCCGCCTCGTCGGCGCCCCGGCGGGTGACGCCCGGCTGCGCGAGGACCAGTGGCGCGCCATCGAGGCACTGGTCGCCGACAAGCGCAGAGCCCTGGTCGTGCAGCGCACCGGCTGGGGCAAGTCCGCCGTGTACTTCGTGGCGACGGCGCTGCTGAGGGAGCAGGGCGCGGGCCCCACCGTCATCGTCTCCCCGCTCCTCGCCCTCATGCGCAACCAGGTCGAGGCGGCCGCACGCGCCGGCATCCGGGCACGGACCATCAACTCGTCCAACACTGAGGAATGGGACACGATCCAGGACGAGGTGGCCGCGAGCGAGGTGGACGTCCTCCTGGTCAGCCCCGAGCGGCTCAACAATCCGGACTTCCGCGACCAGGTGCTGCCCAAGCTCGCCGCCGCGACCGGCCTCCTCGTGGTCGACGAGGCACACTGCATCTCCGACTGGGGCCACGACTTCCGGCCGGACTACCGCCGACTCCGCACAATGCTCGCGGATCTCCCGCCGGGCGTCCCGGTCCTCGCCACCACCGCCACGGCCAACGCGCGCGTGACGGCCGACGTCGCCGAGCAGCTGGGCACAGGCGGCAGCACGGATGCTCTCGTCCTGCGCGGCCCGCTGGACCGGGAGAGCCTGAGCCTCGGTGTGCTGCAGCTGCCCGACGCCGCGCACCGGATGGCCTGGCTGGCCGAGCACCTGGGCGAGCTGCCGGGCTCCGGGATCATCTACACGCTCACGGTGGCCGCGGCCGAGGAGGTCACCGCGTTCCTGCGGCAGTGCGGGCACACAGTTGCCTCGTACACCGGGAAGACGGAGAACGCGGATCGTCAGCAGGCCGAGGAGGATCTGCTCGCCAACCGCGTCAAGGCCCTCGTGGCCACGTCGGCGCTGGGCATGGGCTTCGACAAGCCCGACCTCGGGTTCGTGGTGCACCTGGGGTCGCCGTCCTCCCCCATCGCGTACTACCAGCAGGTCGGCCGTGCGGGGCGCGGGGTGGAGCATGCCGAGGTGCTGCTCCTGCCCGGCAAGGAGGACCAGGCGATCTGGCAGTACTTCGCGTCGATCGCCTTTCCTCCGGAGGAGCAGGTCCGGCGCACCCTGGACGTCCTCGCCCAGGCCGGTCGGCCGCTGTCGCTGCCCGCGCTCGAACCCTTGGTGGAGCTCCGCAGGTCACGGCTGGAGACGATGCTCAAGGTCCTCGACGTGGACGGCGCGGTGCACCGCGTCAAGGGCGGCTGGATCTCCACGGGCGACCCGTGGACGTACGACACCGAGCGCTATGCCTGGGTCGCCAAGCAGCGTGCGGCCGAGCAGCAGGCGATGCGTGACTACGTGACGACGACCGGCTGCCGAATGGAGTTCCTGCGACGCCAGCTGGACGACGAGGGAGCCGCGCCGTGCGGTCGCTGCGACAGGTGCGCGGGGCCCCGGTTCGCCGACGCCGTGTCCTCGTCGTCCCTGGACTCCGCGCGTGGTGAGCTGGGCCGGGCGGGTGTCGAGGTCGAGCCCCGGAAGATGTGGCCGACGGGCCTGCCTGCGGTCGGTGTCGATCTGAAGGGGCGCATTCCGGCCGGTGAACAGGCCGGGTCCGGGCGGGCGTTGGGACGGCTCTCGGACATCGGCTGGGGCAACCGGCTGCGGCCGATGCTCTCGCCCCAGGCCCCTGACGAGCCCGTTCCGGACGATGTGGCGAAGGCCGTGGTCGGCGTCCTGGCCGACTGGGCGAAGGGTCCCGGCGGATGGGCCTCGGGGAGCCCCGACGCGCAGCCGCGCCCCGTCGGTGTCGTCACCATGGCCTCGCACGGCCGACCGCGCCTGGTCCAGTCGCTGGGCGCGCGGATCGCGGAGGTCGGACGCCTGCCCCTGCTGGGTTCCATCGAGTACGCCCCCGGACACGAGGCGGCGCAGGTCTCCAGGAGCAACAGCGCACAGCGGTTGAAGGCCCTCGACGGGGCGCTCGTGGTGCCGCCCGGTCTGGCCGCCACGCTGGCCCAGGCCCAGGGACCCGTCCTGCTCGTGGACGACTCGACCGAGACCGGCTGGACGCTGGCGGTGGCCGCGCGTCTGCTCCGGCGGGCCGGTGCACAGGGGGTGTTGCCGCTGGTCCTTGCCGTGCAAGGGTGATCCAGGCGTGACGGAGCAGGTTACGGGCAGGGATATATGAGGCGGATCACCGGATAACGGTCGGTGGCCCCAATTGCTCGTTGCCGCAACCAAGTTCGCCAGGAAGAATTGGCCTCGCGCCCCGCGCGGTCCATTCAGGGCCGCCCGTTCGGGCTGTGTCGCGGTGCGCTCCCCCAAGTCCGACCCCCCGCCCGTTGTATGGGCGCGTAGCCGAAGGGAGGACCGTGACCTTCGGATTCGCTCCGTCCTCGGCGGCATCGATGTCGACGTCCGCCACTTCCGCCAACTCACTCGCCCGGATGCTCGAACCCGCCGAATGGGCCGCCGCGGGGATTCCGCTGCTGCGCAATCCCCGGGAAGTCGTCAGCGGGCTGCACTCCCGGCATCTGCCCCGGCCGGACACCGCGATCGTCGCCGTCCTCGATCCGGACGAACGGCTCAGGGCCAGCGCGTCCTTCGTCCGGCGGCCGGCACCGGCGGACGGCTGGATGTTCCGCAACGCGCTGCTCGCGCAGCTGCGCCGGGTCATCCCGCACGACCTGCGGCGCCGCACACCGGTGCGTACGGCCGTCCTGCTCTACTGCCGTGAGGGCGACGGGCGATGGACGGAGGAGGACGGGGCGTGGATGTGGGGGTTGCGAGACGCCTGCACGCTGCACGGGCTGCGTTGTGGGGCGTACATCACGCTGACGCGTGAGGGCTGGCAGGTGCTCGGCGAAGGACGTGGCGGACGTCGGCCGAGCGCGGACTCGAAGCCGGAGTCCCTGGACGCCCTCGCCGCGGTCGAGACCATTCAGCCACGCACCGGTGGCTCGGCTTCGGAGGTGCTGCGCCGCGCGGCGGCCCGCTGAGGCGGAGCCCGCGACAGCCACACGCCGCATCGGTCGGCTGTTCGTCCGGCCGACCGCCCCTCGGCAGCGCTCCCACCGGCCGCCGCGCAGTCACAGAGGACCACCGACCTCGCCGAGGCGAGACGGGCGTGACACCGGTCGGCCGAAAGCTGCGAGGGCTGCGAGGGCTGCGAGGGCTGCGAGGGCTGCGAGGGAAGGGCACACCGAAGCACCCCGTACCCGCACAAGGCCACGCGGGTACAAACCTCAGCGTGGGCAAGGGCGCAGCACGTCCCAGGGCTCAGCGCCTACCAGGAGGACACACGCCCGTATACGAGCTCACCCACACGACGACACCGAGGCACGCACACACGCACGCACACTCGACCCCGCACAGCCTCAGACACATGCGGCGACAGCGCAGACCGGCCACCACGACCTCGCGGACCACGACAGTGACGCCGGCACGTCCCCCCGTACCGGCACACGTCGGACCGTCCACCGTGCTCATGCCACCGCAGCCTGGGCCGCAGTGGCACTCCACCCCCCAAGTACCCCCAGAAGAACGGGGGTCCTCAGACCCCCGCGCCCAGCACCGAGTTGATCTGCTGCGGATTCCCGCAGACGATCAGCAGGGTGCCGGCTCGGCCGAGGGCCAGCGGCAGGGCGGTGGCGGCAGTGGCGTCGGGTCCGCCGTTGACGGCGACGACGACCACGGGCCGGGACGCGGCACGACCGAGGGCGGACGCGTCGGCGTAGAAGACGTCGTCTCCCGCGTCGTGCTGGGCCCAGTAGGCGGCCTCGCCGAACGAGAGCTCGTGCGCGGCCCACGGGTGCGGTTCGCCGGTGGTGATCACCAGAACCTCACCGGGGACGCGACCCGAGTCAAGGAGCAGGTCGACCGCTTCCTCGGCCGCGTCCAGCGCGCCCTCGGCCGAGGCCGGGATCAGCTGGATCTGCGGAGTCGAGGGGGCGGTGGGGGCCGCCGGGGCGGATGGCCCCGGCTTGGCCACGGCCGTGTCGTGCGGCGCGCGTTGCACCGGCGGCGCAGGCCGGACAGGACCCGGACGGCCGGGACGCGGCGGAGCCACGGGACGGGGTCCGGGTACGGGACGGGGGGTCGGCGCGGTACGGCCGGCGGCCGTAGTGGCGCGGGGACCCTGGGCACTCTCGTGAATCTGAGGCTCCTCGGGAATGAGAGGCATGAGCTGATTTTTATCAAACGCCGGTGCGAGTCGCGTCGGCGGGTGGCACATCAGTGCGAGCGGAAACGTCAGAAATCGAAGCCGAGCTGCCCTTCGATCTCCGGAACGCTTCCATCCGCCCAACTGCGGACCTTCTTGAGGTGCCGCCACTGGGGCAGCGCATCAAGATACGCCCACGTCATCCGGTGGTACGGGGTGGGGCCCCGCATCTCCAGCGCGGCCTTGTGCACCGGTGACGGATACCCGGCGTTGGCCGCAAAACCGAAGTCTGCATGGTCGATACCCAGTTCGGCCATCATTTTGTCGCGCTGCACCTTGGCGATCACCGAGGCCGCCGCGACGGCGACACAGGACTGGTCGCCCTTGATCACCGTACGGACCCGCCAGGGATCCCCGAGATAGTCGTGCTTCCCGTCGAGGATGACCGCGTCGGGACGCACCGGCAGGGCTTCCAGGGCACGGCAGGCGGCCAGTCGCAGCGCGGCCGTCATCCCCATGTCGTCGATCTCCTCCGGAGAGGCGTGCCCGAGGGCGTACGACGTCACCCACTTCGCCAGTATCTCGGCGAGCGCTGTGCGCCTCTTGACGGTCAGGAGCTTGGAGTCGGTGAGGCCTTCGGGCGGGCGGCGCAGGCCGGTGACCGCAGCGCAGACGGTGACCGGGCCGGCCCAGGCACCGCGGCCCACCTCGTCGACACCGGCGATGACCTTCGCTCCGGTCGTGGCGCGCAGGGAGCGCTCGACAGTGTGGGTTGGGGGTTCGTACGGCATGGCTCCCTCAGCCTACGCCGCTCGGAACCCCACGCGACACCCAGGTTTCCCCAGGCAACCTCGACGCTCCGGCAGGCCCCACCGCCGCAGAGACCGCTCACACACTCGTCGGACGCAGCAGCGGAACCATCAGCTGGTCGATCATCTCCTCGATGTCCCGCTCGCTCCATTCGCTCGCGCACACCTTGGACCGGTACATCATCATCGCCGGAATGGCGTCGAAGACATACGAGTTCGCCGCGTCGGACCGCACCTCTCCCCGCTGGATTCCACGGTCGACGACCTCACCGAGCAGCCGGATGGTCGGCTCCACGACGCCTCCGAAGATCACCTCCTGGAAGCGCTGAGCCTGCGCCGCGTCACATTCGTGAATCACCGAGCGCATGGCGAACCCGGGACGCGAGAACATCGCCTCGCGAGCCCGACGGCACAGCTCCAGGAGGTCGTCTCGCACGCTCCCCATGTCGGGCACGTCCTCAAGTGACGGCAGCCCCGCCCGGAGTGCGTCCGCGACCAGATCCTCCTTCGACGGCCAGCGGCGGTAGACCGCGGCCTTGCCGGTCTGGGCGCCGGCGGCGACGCCTTCCATCGTGAGTCCGTTCCAACCGACCGTACTGAGCTGATCCAGCGCGGCTTCGAGGATCGCACGTTCGAGTACGGCACCACGGCGGCGCGGGGAGGCCGCCTGAGCGGAGGCGGCCGTCCAACTCGAAGTAACCATGAGCGTGTCTCCGTCTGAGCGGATAAACGGCACGCACGCACGCGCGTGCAGACGTGCCGTGCGGACCGGGGTCCGCAAGCGGTCAAGTGACGCAAAGCGGTAGCGACTTCAGTGAACGCTTGCGTTCACTGTCGGGGACTCACTACCGTTTGACGCGGCAGTGAACGCGAGCGTTCACTAACGCACTCGTGGGGGACTTGATAGTGACAACCTCTCCGTTGACCAAAGAACCAAAGCCAGGAGCGGCCCGCCGGGAGGGGCATCCCGGCATCGCACTCACCGTCATCGCGGCCTGCCAACTCATGGTGGTACTCGACGCGACGATTGTGAACATAGCCCTCCCGCACATTCAAAACGCGCTGGAGTTCTCCACCACCGACCTCACCTGGGTCGTCAGCGCGTACACGCTCACCTTCGGCGGTCTGCTGCTGCTCGGCGGCCGGGCCGGTGACATTCTCGGCCGTCGCCGGGTCTTCATGACCGGCATCCTGCTCTTCACGCTCGCCTCGCTGCTCGGCGGATTCGCCCAGGAACCCTGGCAGTTGCTGGCCGCACGCGCCCTCCAGGGCGTCGGTGGCGCGATCGCGTCACCGACCTCGCTGGCACTGATCACCACGACGTTTCCCGAAGGGCCCGAGCGCAACAGGGCGTTCGGAGTCTTCGCCGCGGTCTCGGCAGGCGGCGGCGCGATCGGCCTGCTGGCCGGCGGCATGCTCACCGAGTGGCTCGACTGGCGCTGGGTGCTCTTCGTCAACGTACCCATCGGTGTGCTGATCGCCGTGCTCGCACCGCTCTACATCAGCGAGTCCGAACGGCATCCGGGGCGCTTCGACATAGCGGGCGCGCTGACCTCGACGGCCGGCATGGCGTCGCTCGTCTACGGCTTCATCCGGGCCGCGGAGGAGGGCTGGCGGGACAGCCTCACCATCGGCTCCTTCGGCGCGGCGGTGGTCCTGCTGACCGCGTTCGCGCTGGTCGAGTCCCGGGCGAAGGAACCGATCACACCACTGCGGATGTTCGCCGACCGCAACCGCTCCGGCACGTACGTGATCATGCTGAGCCTGGCCGCGGCGATGTTCGGCATGTTCTTCTTCATCGTCCTCTTCGTGCAGAACGTGCTGAGTTACACGCCGATCGAGGCGGGCCTGGCCTTCCTCCCCGTGACGGTCGCTATCGCCATCGGTGCGGGTCTGTCGCAGAAGTTCCTGCCGGTGCTCGGCCCGAAGCCGTTCATGATGGTCGGCTCGGCCCTCGTCGCACTCGGGCTCGGCTGGCTGACCTTCATGGACCCCGGGAGTACGTACGTCGGCGGGATCCTCGGTCCGATGCTGCTGTTCGCCTTCGGCATGGGTCTGAACTTCGTGACACTGACCCTGACCGCGGTCTCCGGGGTCGCCGTGCACGAGGCGGGCGCTGCCTCCGGCCTGCTCAACGCCACGCAGCAGGTGGGTGGTTCGCTCGGCCTCTCCATCCTGACCACCGTCTTCGGCACGGCCAGTCGTAACGAGGCGGAGAAGCAGGTCGCGGACTTCATGGCCACCGCCTCGGCCGAACAGAAGGCGGAGTTCGCCAAGACCCAGCAGTTGCCCGCTCCCTGGAGCCACGAGGTGCTGTCCCAGGGGATCTCCACGGCCTTCATCCCGGCCGTCGCGATGGCGGTGCTCGCCCTGGCCGTCGCCGCGTTGGTGATCCGGGTCCGCAAGAGCGACCTGGACGCCCTGGCGGGCACGGCCGGACCCGCCGCGGGCTGAACGACAGGAACGACGCAGAACAGGAACAACAGGAACAGGGCCGGACCGCCGTACTGAGTACGGCGGTCCGGCCCTGTCGTTCGTTCGTACGCGTCCCTCGACGAGGATTCCTCGCAGGCGCGTACGCGGTCCGTGCGCGCCCCGCCTCAGCGGTATGCCAGCTCGGTGCTCAGGCGGTTGCACACGTTCCAGTCGGCGTCGGGTGACAGCGGCCGTCCGTCGAGGATGTCCCGGGCGCGCGCCTCGCCCAGGCTGGTGGCGTACCAGGACTTGTCCGCCCCCTCCAGGTCCTGCGCAATGGACCGCAGGGCACAGGAACGCAGCGGCTCGTCAAGTTTGTCGAGAGCCGGTGCGGCATCGGCGGACAGCCCGCGCGCGTAGTCGAGGTCGAACGAGCCCTTCGCCTCGTACCGCTGGACGTTGCGCTCCGCGATCAGCGCGTCCGGCGACACCAGCCCGAAGGCGAGCACTCCCGCGGCGGCGCTCGCCAGGACCGCGCGCGGCAGCCAGCGGGCGCCCCAGACGCCGGCCGCCATGATGAGCACGATGACCAGGCCGAGCCAGAGCTCCACGGTCACCACGGAGATCCGCAGTCGCGTCAGCCCGTACGCCTCCACGTACATGTCCATACGCCGCACCGCCGACGCCACGACGACGAGCGCGAGGACGCACAGGGCGCCGAGGACGGCACGCACCAGCGTCCAGTCGCCGGAGCTGTCACGAGGGGCCCAGCGGAGGGCGAAGACGATGACGAGGAGGGTGAGGAGCGTAACCAGCAGCAGCTGCCAGAAACCCTGGCGCGCGTACTCGGCGTACGTCTGGCCGGTCTTGTCCAGTACGGCGTCGTATCCGCCGAACAGGACGGCGAGCTGGACCGCGTTGAAGACCGCGAAGAGGGCGGCAAGCACGATCAGGGGCAGCGCCCACTCGACACGTCCCCGCGGGCGGCCCGCCGGGACCTCGACGCGGTCCCACTGAACGGGTGCGGCGGCCGTGTGCGCCACCACGAGCGCCCCGACCACACCGATCACGAACAGGAGGACGTGCCAGGGTCCTCCGGAGACCGACGCGTCCGGCACGAGACCGCCGAGGAGGTCCGCGAAGGCGGCGTCCGCCCCGGCGAAGAGCGCGCCGAAGACCACCAGCAGGACCGCGGCAACGGCGAGCGCGCGGACCACCGGGCCCACGTTGCCCCGGGCACCGCCGGACCGCTCCCGCAGGCCGCTCCAGCCCCAGAGGGGACCCGTGACCAGCGAGGTGTAGAGACCGATCGGGCCGAACAGCACCCCTGTCCAGGTGCGACCGCCGTGCAGAGCGAGCGAGCCCGCCGCCACGGCGGCCAGCACGGCGAGGAACGACGGCCAGTCGGCGTCACGGAGCGCCGGCACGCTCAGCAGGGCAAGCCCTCCGACACCCCACACCAGCGTCCAGCGGTGCGGTCGCCGGCCCGCCGCCTGAGCCGCGTAGTACGCGCCGAGCGCGGCCGGTATCGCCACCAGCAGGAGGTTGAGGGCCAGGCCGTCGCCGAGCAGGAGCATGCTGAGTACGCCGGTGGCGAGGGCGGCCCAGAGCGTGGCGTCGCGGATGGGGGCCGGGGGCTTCGCCTGGACGTCGGCGAACCAGGATTCGACGACTGGGCCGGTGCCGGGGCCGTCCCACTCTTCGTCCTCGTCGGGGTCCCGGGTGTCTACGTCCCGCGTCTCGGCTTTGCGTTTCTCGAAATCGGTCCCACCTGAACCCGTCCCACCAGAACCCGTCCCGCCTGCACGAGCCCTGCCCGAACCGGACCCCCCGGAGTCACCCCGCGCGGAGTCACCCTTCGAGAGCGCGCCACCTGTACGGGCCGCGGGCGCCTCGTCCGCGGGGCCCTCAGGCGCCTTCGGTGCCTCGGGTATCTCGGGCTCCCCGGCGTCGGTGCCGGGCTTCACCCCTGAATCGTTCGAGGCCGACCCTCTCGGCTCGGCCTCGGACGGCGTGTCGGACACGGGACCCCCTCCCGACCGGTCCGGGCAGCGCAGCTCGTGGCTGCCGCGGAAGCCCAGGGACCGGTGTCTCGTCGGCGCACGCCCGTGATCATCAACGGGCGGCGTGGCGGAAAGGTTAACCGTGGGACACGCGGCACGGCCGGTCACCGGCCCTCTGTGGCAGGGCTGTGACAGTGACAGACGCTTGGGGCGGGAGGAAACGGGCAGGCACAGCGCCTCACCGACAGCCGAACGAAAACCTGCCCCGGAGCCCTACGTCGCAGCCCTGCCCCGCAGCCTCAGCCCGCAGCCGTCGCCGACAGCCACTCCGGAAGCGCCTCGGTCCGCTCCACCCACTCCGCAGGCGGCGACCCGGCCTTCCCCGCGGCCACGACGCCTCCGACGATGGCACAGGTCGTGTCCATGTCGCCGCCGACCTGGGCGGTCGCCCAGAAGCCCTCTTCGTAGTCGCCGAGGGCCCGCGCCGCCGACCACAGGGCGAACGGCACGGTGTCGTGCGCGGTCGTACGCCGCCCGCAGCCGAGGACCGCGGCGACGGTCGTCGTATCTCCGTAGTCGAGCATGTCCCGGGCACGCCGCAGACCGGCTTCCACGGCGCTGCGCGGCACCAGGGCGATGACGCCGTCGAGCAGCGCCCCGGGGGTCGGCGGGCCGCCCGGCGCGGCGGCCAGAGCGGCTGCCGCGGCGACGGCCATGGCGCCGACAACGGCTTCGCGGTGCTGGTGCGTGGGGTAGGCGGAGATCTCGGCCTGGTGCGTGGCCTGCTCAGGATCGTCCGCGTACCAGGCACCCAGGGGGGCGATCCGCATCGCCGCGCCGTTCCCCCACGAGCCCTGTCCCTTGAAGAGGGCCGAGGCCAGCTCGCGCCAGTCGCCGCCCTCCCGGACCAGCCGCAGCAGCCGGTTGACCGCCGGGCCGTAGCCGCGGTCGAAGTCGTGGTGCTCGGCGAAGGAGCGGGCCAGCGCATCCTGGTCGATACGGCGGTGGACGGCCAGAGTGGCCACTACGGAGGAGGCCATTTCCGTGTCGTCGGTCCACTGCCAGGGGCCGGGCGGCAGCCCGCGGCGCTTGAGCAGCGGATAGTTCGCGGGCACGAAGAACTGCGAGCCCAGCGCGTCCCCGACCGCGAGTCCGCGAAGGCTGGCCAGGGCGCGGTCCAGGCGCCCGTCGGGAGAGGAGTCAACGGTCATCGCTCTGCCACTCTATCCGGTGACTCCGTACGGTTCCGGATCACGCCAGCGTTCGAATGGACGGTCAAGCGTGTACTTGCCGTCCTCCCCGAGAACGAGCATGCGCACCTCCGCGTTCCCCGGGTTCGCCAGCGACTCGAATTCCGCGACCGTCCAGTGGAACCAGCGCATACAGAACAGCCGCATGGCGAGGCCGTGGGTCACGAGGAGCACGTTGGGCGGATGATCGGGGGCCTCGAAGCTCCGGAAGAGGCTCTCCAGGAAGCCGCCGACCCGGTCGTACACATCGGCGCCGGACTCGCCCTGCGCGAAACGGTAGAAGAAGTGCCCGTACGCGTCGCGGTACGCCTTCTGCAGCCGTACGTCGTCCCGGTCCTGCCAGTTCCCCCAGTCCTGTTCGCGCAGCCGCGGCTCCTCGCGTACGCGAACCTTCCCGGGGTCGAGGTGGAAGGCCCGGAAGGTCTCGTGCGTGCGGCGGTACGGGGAGACGTAAACGCTTACGCGCTCGTCGCCGAGGACCTCTCGGATCCGTTTGCCCGTCTCCTCAGCCTGCCGCCACCCCTTCTCGGTGAGCGCCAGGGCGTGGTCGGGTTCACGCTCGTACACCGAGTCATCGGCATTGCCCACCGACTCGCCGTGCCGGACAAGGACGATGCGCCGTGGACGTGCCATACCGGAACCCTAGATCGAGTTGCGCCCGATCGAGCACTCGTACGGGCTCTATACGGCACAGGTCACATAAATCGCGCGCGTCTCAGACCGTCCAGGACGGTTCCAACTGGACGATGTCGCCCGTGAGCGCCGCGACGTCCGCCTCCAGCTGGGCCCGCAGGGCGAGCCGCTCCACCCGCTCGGCCCGGTACTTGCCGTGCTCGGCGGCCGACTGCCACATGGACAGGACCAGGAACTCGTGGCCCGGCGCCTCGCCGAACAGGCCCCTCACCATGCCGGGCGAGCCGGCCATCGCCGGGTTCCACACCTTCTCCTGCATCAGCGCGAAATGCTCGGCGCGCTCCTCGTGGACGCGACAGTGCGCCACCCGGACCAGATCGGTCTCCGTGAAACGCGGTTCGAAGCCGGTCTTCACGTCGAAACGGTGATCGAAGAGTTTGCTCTGCGCGTCCTTGAAGGTGCCCGACTGGGCAGCGGCCAGCCGGTCATGGGAGCGCGCCATGAAGGAGTCGTAGAAGGCACGGCTCTCCCAGAAGGCGAAGATGTGGGCCACTCCGGGCCTTCCCCGGCTCCAGCCCCCGCCCTGCCCCCGGAAACCCGGCTCCCCCAGAAGTCCCGCCCATTTCCGCTGCCCCCGTTCAAAACCGCGGCGGTCCACCACGGTGCAGCGAATCCACTTGACCAGCACCGCGCCATCGTACGGCCCAGGAACGTGGCGTCGGTCACGCTCGGGCGGACTGTGGCCGCCCGTGCGCCCCCATGTGCGTGGCACGATGGGCAACACGCCTCACCTGCCAGGCAGTTGAGGCGCCCGACACAGGGTGACCACGAGGGGAGAACCGGTGAACGGCCTCAACAAGGGCATCAACAAGGTCGAGATCTCGGTGAAATGGGATCCCAGTCCCGCAGGCGAACCGGCCACCGATCTCGACATCGTCGCCGCCACCTACCTCGCGACCGACACGCACAAAAACCCTGACTACGTAGTGCACTTCGACAGCCGCTCGCCGGACGGCACGATCTATCTCAACCGGGACAGCAAGGACGGCAAGGGCTTCGGCTGGGACGAGGTGATGACCCTGGAGCTCACGCGCCTCGACAAGCGGTACGCGCGCGTGGTCGTCGGCGTCGCCATCCAGCAGCGCTCCGGACGGTCCACCTTCGTCGGCGTGCACAACCCGGGCCTGCGGATCCGCGAGGGCTACAACGTCCTGGCCGAGGGCGATTTCGGCAGCGTCCTGGGCTCGACGGCCACCACGGTCGCGGACTTCGTACGCGACGACTCCGGAGAGTGGACCTTCCAGTCGGACATCCGCGGCTTCGACGCCGACCCGGCGACCTTCGCCAGGATCATGGGCAGCCCCCAGGAGTCCTGACCGCCGCACCCACGCACGCCGAAGGGGCGGTACGGCCGGTGGCCGTACCGCCCCTCACGGTGTGTGGATCAACTGCGGGTGCGGATCAGCTGCAGCCGCTGGTCGAGCCGCAGCCCTCGCAGATGTAGCAGGAGCCGGCCCGCTGCATCTTCGTGCCGCAGGAGAAGCACAGCGGGGCGTCCGCCTGGATGCCCAGCTGCATCTCCACCAGTTCGGCGCTGGTGTGGGCCTGCTGCGGGGCGGGCTTGGCCGCCTCGACCGCTGCCTTCGGTGTGGCGACGGCCTTCAGTTCCTGCGCGCGGGGCGCGGACTGGGCGAGACCCTCGACGTCCAGCTCTTCGTCGGTCGGCTCGTACGAGCCCGTCTCCAGGTGGCGCTGACGCTCGTCGGCGGAGTGGATGCCGAGCGCGGATCGCGTCTCGAAGGGCAGGAAGTCGAGCGCCAGGCGGCGGAAGATGTAGTCGACGATCGACTGCGCCATCCGCACGTCCGGGTCGTCCGTCATACCGGCCGGCTCGAAGCGCATGTTGGTGAACTTCGAGACGTACGTCTCCAGGGGCACGCCGTACTGCAGGCCTACGGAGACGGCGATCGAGAAGGCGTCCATCATGCCCGCGAGGGTGGAGCCCTGCTTGGACATCTTCAGGAAGACCTCGCCGAGACCGTCGTCCGGGTAGGAGTTGGCGGTCATGTAGCCCTCGGCGCCGCCCACCGTGAAGGAGGTGGTGATGCCGGGACGGCCCTTGGGGAGACGCTTGCGGACCGGGCGGTACTCGACGACCTTCTCGACCGCGGCACGGATGGTCTCCTCGGCCTTGGCCGTGACCTCGACCTTCTCCTTCTCCTTGGTCTTCGCGGAGAGGGGCTGGCCGACCTTGCAGTTGTCGCGGTAGATCGCGAGCGCCTTGACGCCCATCTTCCACGCCTCGAAGTAGACCTCTTCGACGTCCTCGACGGTCGCCGTCTCCGGCAGGTTGACCGTCTTGGAGAGCGCGCCGGAGATCCACGGCTGGATCGCGGCCATCATGCGGACGTGGCCCATCGCGGAGATGGAGCGCTCGCCCATGGCGCAGTCGAAGACCTCGTAGTGCTCGTGCTTGAGGCCCGGGGCGTCGACGACATTGCCGTGATCGGCGATGTGGGCGACGATCGCCTCGATCTGCTCCTCCTGGTAGCCCAGGCGGCGCAGGGCCTGCGGGACGGTGCCGTTGACGATCTGCATCGAGCCGCCGCCGACCAGCTTCTTGAACTTGACCAGCGCGAGGTCGGGCTCAAGACCGGTGGTGTCGCAGGACATCGCGAGACCGATGGTGCCGGTCGGGGCGATGACCGAGGCCTGCGCGTTGCGGAATCCGTTCTTCTCACCGAGGCGCAGGACGTCCTGCCAGGCCTCCGTGGCGGCGGCCCAGACCGGCGAGTCCAGGTCGTCCACGCGGACGGCCACGGCGTTGGCGTCGGAGTGCTGCTTCATGACGCGCTGGTGCGGCTGCGCGTTGCGGGCGTAGCCGTCGTACGGGCCGACGACCGCGGCGAGTTCGGCGGAGCGCTTGTACGAGGTGCCGGTCATCAGCGAGGTGATGGCGCCGGCGAGGGAGCGGCCGCCGTCGGAGTCGTACGCGTGACCGGTCGCCATCAGGAGGGCGCCGAGGTTGGCGTAGCCGATGCCCAACTGGCGGAAGGCGCGGGTGTTCTCGCCGATCTTCTGCGTCGGGAAGTCCGCGAAGCAGATGGAGATGTCCATCGCGGTGATGACCAGCTCGACGACCTGCGAGAAGCGCTCGACCTCGAAGGACTGGTGGCCGAGGCCGTCGTCCTTCAGGAACTTCATCAGGTTCAGCGAGGCGAGGTTGCAGGACGTGTTGTCCAGGTGCATGTACTCGCTGCACGGGTTCGAGCCGTTGATCCGGCCGGACTCCGGGCAGGTGTGCCAGGCGTTGATGGTGTCGTCGTACTGGATGCCGGGGTCGGCACAGGCCCAGGCCGCCTCGGCCATCTTGCGGAAGAGCTCCTTGGCGTCGACCTCCTCGATGACCTCGCCGGTCATGCGGGCGCGCAGGCCGAACTTGTCGCCGTTCTCCACGGCCTTCATGAACTCGTCGTTCACGCGGACCGAGTTGTTGGCGTTCTGGTACTGGACGGACGTGATGTCGTCGCCGCCCAGGTCCATGTCGAAGCCCGCGTCGCGCAGGGCGCGGATCTTCTCCTCTTCCTTCACCTTGGTCTCGATGAAGCCCTCGATGTCGGGGTGGTCGACGTCGAGGATGACCATCTTGGCCGCGCGGCGGGTGGCGCCGCCCGACTTGATCGTTCCTGCGGAGGCGTCGGCACCGCGCATGAAGGAGACGGGACCCGAGGCGTTGCCGCCCGAGGAGAGCAGTTCCTTGGAGGAACGGATACGGGAGAGGTTCAGGCCGGCGCCCGAGCCGCCCTTGAAGATCATGCCCTCTTCCTTGTACCAGTCGAGAATCGACTCCATGGAGTCGTCGACGGCCAGGATGAAGCAGGCGGAGACCTGCTGGGGCTGGGGCGTACCGACGTTGAACCACACCGGGCTGTTGAAGCTGAAGATCTGGTGCAGGAGGGCGTAGGCCAGCTCGTGCTCGAAGATCTCGGCGTCGGCGGGCGAGGCGAAGTACTTGTTGTCCTCGCCGGCCTTCCGGTACGTCTTCACGATGCGGTCGATGAGCTGCTTGAGGCTCACCTCGCGCTGCGGGGTGCCCACAGCGCCGCGGAAGTACTTACTGGTGACGATGTTGACCGCGTTCACCGCCCACTCGGCGGGGAACTCGACGCCACGCTGCTCGAAATTGACCGAGCCGTCGCGCCAGTTGGTCATGACGACGTCACGGCTCGCCCACTCGACCTCGTCGTACGGGTGCACACCCGGAGTCGTGTGGATCCGCTCGATGCGCAGTCCCTTGTTCGCCTTCGTCCCCTTGGCTCGGGAACTCCGCGCCGGACCGCTCGCCGTCTCTGTCATGCCGCCTCCCTGTATCGGGCTAAAACGCCCAGAAGTGCCTCGTTCTTCCCGTGGCACGGTGTGTGTCTGAATGCCACGAGCCACGCGTACGCGTCCGCTCGCAACAGGTCTGTGGTCGCCGCCGTCCGGGCCGGGCCGGCCCTTCTCGTCAGTCGGCGGCGCTGGCGGGCACGGGGACTTCGACAGTCCCTCCGGACCCGCGGTCGATTCCCTGGCATCCCTCGCCCGCGTCTTCGTCGGCCGCGGCGGGGTGCTGCGTCTCTTCCCTGAGTTCAGTGATGGCGGCCTCGAAGTCCTCCAGCGAGTCGAACGCCCGATACACGGACGCGAAGCGCAGATAGGCGACGAGGTCGAGCTCCTGCAAGGGGCCGAGTATGGCCAGTCCCACGTCGTGGGTGGTCAGTTCGGCGCTTCCGGTGGCCCGCACCGCCTCCTCGACCCGCTGGCCGAGCTGAGCGAGTGCGTCCTCCGTGACAGGCCTTCCCTGGCACGCCTTGCGCACGCCGTTGATGACCTTGGTACGACTGAAGGGCTCGGTGACTCCGGACCGCTTGACCACCATGAGCGAGCACGTCTCCACGGTCGTGAAACGACGGGAGCAGTCGGGACACTGGCGGCGCCTGCGGATCGACGTACCGTCGTCCGTCGTACGGCTGTCGACGACGCGGCTGTCGGGGTGCCTGCAGAAGGGGCAGTGCATCGAACTCCAACCCTCCTCACACAAGCACGACTCAATAGCCTCGTCAGGGCCCTTGAGCCCCTCGAAGCAGCCCCCAGCATAGGCGATGACCATGGGTCCGGAAGACCGGGGGACCACAACTTCTGGGCTGCTGCTGCAATCCAACCACTAGATGTGGGGATTGGCTCGTAAATTCACACCCGGCGCGCGTGTCGCACCGTATTGGCATGTGCCGCACGGCCATACCCGTGAGAGGCGTACGGGGATACGGTGGGCGCCACAGGGGCAGGGGGCCGGTTCCCGGCCGACGGGACACCTGGTGGCAGACTGACCCTCGCCCCGCTCCGGCCCACAAGGCCATCGCCCCGGCGGTGAAGAGTACAGCAATGAGCGCTTTTGTCCGCCCGGTGCAGCGTTAGCCATACACCCAGACACGTGATCGCGTCAGGCCATCCACACTTTTTCACTCGAACGTGTGTTTGGCGCAACCTTTCGAAAGCAACTACCGTTGTCCAGCAGGGAGACGAACGAGAGGGGCCGACGTGACCACCACCGCAGACAGTGCCACCATCACTGCCCAGGACCGCTCCCAGGGCCGATTTGAGCCGGTGCATGCCATGAATGAAGTGAACCAGGAGGGGCCCAAGCCCACACGCTCCCTGCCGGGCCGACCTCCAGGTATCCGGGCGGACAGCTCCGGACTCACCGACCGGCAGCGCCGGGTGATCGAGGTCATCAGGGACTCCGTGCAGCGGCGCGGATACCCGCCGTCGATGCGGGAGATCGGACAGGCCGTCGGCCTCTCCAGCACCTCCTCGGTCGCACACCAGTTGATGGCACTGGAGCGCAAGGGCTTCCTGCGCCGCGACCCGCACCGACCGCGGGCCTACGAGGTCCGGGGATCCGACCAGTCCACCGCGCAGCCCACCGACACGGCGGGCAAGCCGGCCGCGTCGTACGTCCCGCTGGTCGGCCGGATCGCCGCCGGTGGCCCGATCCTCGCCGAGGAGTCGGTCGAGGACGTGTTCCCGCTGCCCCGGCAGCTGGTGGGTGACGGCGAGCTCTTCGTCCTGAAGGTCGTCGGAGACTCGATGATCGAGGCCGCGATCTGTGACGGCGACTGGGTGACGGTCCGCCGCCAGCCGGTCGCGGAGAACGGCGACATCGTGGCGGCCATGCTGGACGGCGAGGCGACGGTCAAGCGCTTCAAGCGCGAGGACGGCCACGTGTGGCTGCTCCCGCACAACTCCGCGTACCAGCCGATCCCCGGCGACGAGGCCACCATCCTCGGCAAGGTCGTGGCGGTTCTGCGGCGGATCTGACTCCGCCCCTGACCGGGCCCCGGGACCCCTGCGCCGGTTCCGGGGCCCTGTGCTGTCCCCATGTGCGCATGTCAGTGGCCCGCCCCCGGCCTCAGCCGGGGGCGGGCCACTGACGTCTACGCCTCTTCCGCCATCGCCTCTTCGACCGTCTGTTCCGCTTCTCGCTCCAGTTCCGCCTTCTTCGCCACCTCGTCGATGGCGGCCAGCGACCTGCGGACCTGGTTACGGTCCGTCGTGAACCAGAACTCGGGCAGTGACGCCTTGAGATAGCTGCCGTAGCGGGCCGTGGCGAGCCGCTGGTCCAGCACGGCGACCACACCGCGGTCCCCCGTCGCCCGTACGAGGCGGCCGGCGCCCTGGGCCATCAGCAGGGCCGCGTGGGTGGCCGCGACGGCCATGAAGCCGTTGCCCCCGGCGTCCTCGACCGCCTTCTGGCGGGCGCTCATCAGCGGGTCGTCGGGGCGGGGGAAGGGGATCTTGTCCATGACGACCAGCTGGCAGCTGGCGCCCGGGACGTCCACGCCCTGCCAGAGCGAGAGCGTGCCGAAGAGGCAGGTCTTCGGGTCCGCCGCGAAGTTCTTGATCAGCTCGCCGAGCGTCTCCTCGCCCTGGAGCAGGATGGGGAACTCCGGGATGCGGGAACGCAGTTCCTCCGCGGCGAGCTGGGCCGCCCGCATCGAGGAGAACAGGCCGAGCGTGCGGCCACCGGCGGCCTGGATCAGCTCGGTGAGCTCGTCGAGCATGTCCCCGCGGTCGCTGTCGCGCGCGGGCCGCGCGAGGTGCTTCGCGACGTACAGGATGCCCTGCTTGCCGTAGTCGAAGGGCGAACCGACGTCGATGCCCTTCCAGGGCGGGATGTCCTCGCCCTCGACGCCTTCCGGGGCCAGGCCCAGTGAGGCACCCACGCCGTTGAAGTCGCCGCCGAGCTTGAGCGTGGCCGAGGCCAGGACGACGGAGCGGTCCGTGAAGAGCTTCTCGCGCAGCAGGCCCGACACGGACATCGGAGCGACCCGCAGGGAGGCACCGAAGCGGTCGTGCCGCTCGTACCAGACGACGTCCCACTCGGAGCCGTTCGTGATCCGCTCCGCCACGTCGTGGACCGACTCCACGGAGGCGAGGGCCTGTTTGCGGACCGCGTCCTCGTCGCTGACGGACTTGTCGCGGGTCGCGCCGATCGCCGAGATGACCGTACGCGCGGCGTCCCGCAACGCCATCAGCGCGTATCCGAGATCCTCGGGGACCTCCTCCAGGCGGCCGGGCAGAGCGAGCTCCATCAGGCGCTCGAAGCCCTCGGCGGCTGTCTGGAGCTGGTCGGCCGCCTTCTCGTTGACGAGCTTCGCGACGCGGCGCACGGCGCGGTTGACCTGGCCCGGGGTGAGCTCGCCGGTCGCGACGCCGGTGACGCGGGAGACCAGCTCGTGCGCCTCGTCCACGATCAGCACCTCGTGCTGCGGGAGGACCGGGGCGCCCTCGATGGCGTCGATCGCGAGGAGGGCGTGGTTGGTGACGACGACCTCCGCGAGCTTGGCGCGCTCGCGGGCCATCTCGGCGAAGCACTCCGCTCCGTAGGCACACTTCGAGGCGCCCAGGCACTCCCTGGAGGACACCGAGATCTGTGACCAGGCACGGTCCGAGACACCGGGGGTGAGATCGTCGCGGTCGCCCGTCTCGGTCTCGTCCGCCCAGTCCCGCATCCGCAGCAGGTCCTGGCCCAGCTTGCTGGTGGGAGCGGCCGCCTCGAACTGGTCGAAGAGGCCCTCCTCCTCGTCCTGCGGGACGCCTTCGTGGAGGCGGTGCAGGCACATGTAGTTCGACCGGCCCTTGAGCATCGCGAACTCGGGGCGGCGGCGCAGCAACGGATGCAGCGCGTCCACAGTGCGCGGCAGGTCCCGCTCCACGAGCTGGCGCTGGAGCGCCAAGGTGGCCGTCGCCACGACGACCCGCTCCCCGTGCGCGAGCGCGGGCACGAGGTAGCCGAGCGATTTTCCAGTACCCGTGCCGGCCTGGACCAGCAGATGGGAGCCGTCGTCGATGGCCTGCTCGACGGCTTCGGCCATGGTCACCTGGCCAGGGCGCTCCGTACCGCCGACGGCTGTGACGGCGGCATGCAGGAGTTCGGGGAGTGAGGGCTCTGTCATAGCCCGACCACCCTACGGGGCCGCACTGACAACCGGGCGATCAAGGCCGAGGCGAGGGACGCGATCAAGACGGCTGCACGATCGGTGACGAGGTCGGTCACGTCGTCGGTGATCATGGCTGGTGCAGCGGGTTCGGAACGGTGCCGTGCACGGCGGCGTGCGGGCGCTGGGGGCGGTCGCGGTAGCCGTCCAGATGCAGTCGGTTGCGGTTGAGGCACAGCCGCTCGATACGCGGAGTGAGCAGGTCGAACGTTTCGTAGCGCTCCTTGAGCTCCGGGAAGAGCCTGTGGTGACGGAGGATCTCCGCCCGGACGAGCGACCAGAACTCGGCCTCCGGAACGCCCAGTTGCGCCTCGCAGAGCGGCGCCAGATAGCGGAAGACACCGACGAAGAGCCCGGAGTGGATGAATTGCGTGAGGAAGGCGGCCGGTTCCGTGAGCAGCACGGCCCGTACGTCGTCCGGCATGGACGCGTGCTCGGGTAGCCGCTCGGCGCTGACGTTCACGTCGTCCACGAAGTCCTTCACCGCGAGCCGGACGGGTACGTCGTGGTCGTCGAAGACAACGATCGCGTTCTCGCCATGTGGGCTGAACACAGTGCCGTAGCGGTAGAGGAAGTGCAGCAGGGGCGGCAGCAGCGCGGCGAAGAGCCGGCGCAGCCAGATCCGCGGGGCCAGCCCCGAGCGCTCGACGAGCTCCGCCGTGAAGGCCCGGCCGTCGGGGTCGGTGTGCAGGAGGGCGGCCAGGGTGCGGGCGCGTTCACCGGGCGCCAGATGGCGGCAGAGCGGCTCGCGCCAGATCGCGCCGAGCAACTCCTTGTACTGGTACGGGACTTCCGGAAGCGTGTCGTACACGGGGTGTCCGACCGTGACGGACGCGACCTCGCCGAGGAGGATCACCCCGCAGGTGTCACGCAGGAAAGGGTCCGCGTCGCGCAGGCCGTGCATCCAGGCGGTGACAGCGGGTGCCGCGAGAGTGCGTTCCGTCGGGAGGCCGCGCCACACCAGGGTGTTGAGGACGGACAGCGGCAGTTTGACGGTGTGCCGGTCCGGGCGTGAGGTGTTGAGGAAGGTGCGGACCGACTGCTGGGGCAGGCGTAAATCGGCGTCCGGGGGCAGCGGAACGATGGCGCCGGCGGCGACGGAGGGCGCGAAGAGCGGCAGCACGACGTCGTTCCACTGCCAGGGGTGCACGGGCAGGTAGAGGTACGACTCCGGCGTGAGCCCACGCGCGCGTAGTGCGACGTCGTAGGACTCCCTGGTGGCGGGGTCGAGCTCGCGCGCGTAGAGCTCGTCCGCGGTCTCCAGGCCCGCGACGCCTCGGTATGTGGCCAGTGAGGTGTGCACCGCGATCCACGGCAGGGCCGTCCCTCTGCGGCCCTCGGGTGCCCAGTGGGCGGCGTCCGTGGCGGAGAAGCCGAGGCGGCCTTTGTTGAGGACGATCCAGGGGTGGCCCGTCTGATGGCCCTCCAGCTCGGCGTATCCGAGATCGGCGAGCCGGGCGGCGGGCAGTGCCGTGTGGTCGAGGCGCGCGTCCGCGGCGAGTGTGGTGGTCAGTTCCCGGATGACGTGCCCGAGGGTGGCGCCGTCGAGGCCGAGCGTGGCGCGGGCGCGGGTGAGGAAGTCGAGGGGGTCGGTGTAGAGGCGCGAGGGTCCCGGTCCTACGGCCTCGCCTGTCGCTCCGGTTGCCTCGGTCAGGGTGAGGGAGGACGGATCGACCTGCCAGCTGTCGTACGCGCCGCGGCGGGCGCGGAAGCCGACGATGCCGCCGGCGTCGAGGCGGAGGGTGTACGAACGCTCGTCGTCGGCGCCTGTGCCGGGCGGCGAATCGTCTCCTCTGGGGTCCGGAGCTCCGGCCGGTCCCGTGGCCTCGGGAGGACAGGTGGCTGCCACGGCCGCACCGGGGCTGTTCCCGTCCGCCTCGGGTACCAGGATCTCCTCGTGCGCGAACTCCCCGATCATCTTGGCGAGCAGGCGGCGCCCCGCTCTTTCCCATCGCTCCGGGCTCAGCTCGGGCGGGTCGTAGAGCCACGACGGCTCTCCGGGAGTCGGGGCGGCGGACTGGTTCGGCACGGGGACTCCTCGACTGGGAACCTGATCGGAGCGAGCGGTGTACTAAAAGTGACGGCGCTACAACAGATCGCGCAGGGCCCGATCCCTGACCATGAGGGCTGCCTTCTTGTCGGGCAGATCGACCTCGGCGGAGAACCGGAAGCCGGCACTGAGAAAGGCGGACACGGAGGGGATGTTGCGAAGGTCGGGTTCAGCGATGACGCGTGCGCACGAGGAACGACGGTCGAGGACGAGATCGGAGACGGCTCTGAGCAGAGTCGTGCCGAGTCCACGCCCGCGATTGGCGACACCGCCGATGAGGAGGTGGATACCGGTGTCGTGAAGGCGGGCGGGGTAATGACGGGCCAGGGGGTCGAGGTCCGCCCGGTAGATCTCCCAGTAGCTCATCGGCGTGCCGTCCAGCACGCCGAGACAGGGGACGCTGCGTCCGTCGCCGCCGAGCTGGGCGCGCAGATGGTCCTCGGTCGCCGTCCCGGGTCCGGAGAGCTCCCAGAAGGCGGCCACCGCAGGGTCGTTCATCCAGCGGCTGATGAGCGGGAGGTCTCGGTCGAGGTCTACGGGGACGAGGTGGAAGACGCCCGCGGCGGTGGCGGTCGGCCCCCAGGCACCGACACGGTCGAGCAGGTCGTCACCGGCCGGGGCGACCGGGGCGGGCCACGCTGTGCCCGGCGCCGAGGCCTGCGCCGTGCTCCGGCCCCCGCCGTTCCACTCTGCCCATTCCGCGGCTCCCCGGGCCGCTTCGGCCGTCGCTCCCCCGGCCGCCTCGCCCTGCGCTCCTCCGGCCTTCTCGGCCTGCTCGGCGAAGAACGCGAGGAGTTCGTCGGGCAGGCGCAGATCGAGGGTGTCCTCGGTGTCCGCACCGGGACCCGTGTCGCTGCCGGCGGTGGTGTAGGGGGCGGTACCGGCGTCGGTGCTCGCATCGGTGGGAGGCACGGCGACGCTCCTCTCAGGAGACGGGGTGGGTCATGTTCCTCAGGAATGAAGGGGGTTGGCGATGGTGACGTAGACGGACTGGGTGTCGACCGGACCGACGAGTTCGTCGAGTCCGTGCAGCCGGGTCAGCAGGTTGGCCTTGCAGCGCAGAACGGGTGAGTCGAGCAGCTGGGCGGGCAGGGAGGTACGCGGCCGGGCGGGCCCCGAGGCGACGTCGGTGAGAAATCGGCGGAAGGCGGCGAGCAGCAGCCGTTCGTCGGCGAGACGCTGGGAGCCGAAGGCCCCGATGAGGCCGAGCACGTTGTTGATGCCGAGGTAGTAGGCGAAGCGCTCGTCGGTGACCTCGTCGGAGACGAACGTGTCGCTCTGTTCACCGATGCCGGGAAGGCGCTTGTCCAGTTCCGCGCGCCGGGACTCGCGGAAGTAGTAGCCCTGGTTGTCGCGGTAGCGGCCGCCCGCGGGCCACCCTTCCTGGTCCAGCAGGAGCAGGGTGTTCTGCTGGTGGGCCTCCAGCGCGATGCCCGCCTCGCTGTCCAGCCAGAGGACGGGGCGGACGACCTGCTCCAGGTAGCGCAGGAACCACTCGGCGGCGACGGCACCGCGTGGCCGGCCCGTACGTCCGGCGAGCCGGGTGACGATCTCGGTGAGCCTGGCCCGAGTCGTGGTCCTGCTCTGCTCGGGGTGCTGCTGTCCGGTGGGCTGGGCCTGGGGCCTGGGTGAGACGAGTCCGGCGACGCAGGAGACGTCGTCCGTCGGCGTGAACGGATTGTGGCGGATCATCACGTCGAGGCCGGGCACGGGGTTGCCGTCCGGGTCGTTCACCGCGAGCCAGGCCGGGTCGCGGACGATGTCGAAGCCCGGGTGCGTGGCCTGCCACTGCTCGGCGAGGCCGCCGCGCAGCAGTCGGTGGACCTCGACACCGCGGTGGAGTTCCTTGCGGAGGTTCTCCCGGCGGGAGTTGGTGATGCGCAGGCCCAGCGAGAGCTTCAGCATCGCGGGGGCGTCGGAGCGGTAGACGGTGCGTACGGAGGAGGTGGGGTACCACGGGGAGCCATGGGGACCGAGGTCCAGGAGCAGCCCGGCGTCCAGAAGCTTCGCCGTGTCCGGGCGGTGGCGGATCTCGCGGACCTGCCAGGGGTGCATCGGCAGCGCGGCGTATCCGTCGGGCAACCGCAGCCCGGCGCCGGCGAGGCGGGAGGTGAGCTGCTCTGCGGGCACGAGGCGGCCTCGCTCGGTCCAGGCCGAGTCGGTGGCGAGCGCGGAGGGGGCGACGGCCATCCAGTGCAGGGGGAAGGAGCCGCGCAACTCGGGTGAGTAGAGCCGGGTTTCGGCCCCGGAGAGTCCCTCGCGGCTCTTCGGGGTGGGGTGCAGCGGGTGGCCGAGCAGCAGCGCCTGCTCGGCCGAGAGGAAGAGGTCGGGGCCGTCGGCGGGATTCTCCCTGCGGTCCGTGATGAAGAGGACGGTCCGCCGTACGGAGTCGGCGACTCGGCCGACCAGGTCACCGCCGTCGGCCGAGGCGTGGGCCTGGGACTGGGCCTGATCCTGGGCGGGAGCGTCCGCCGTGGCGAAGGCCTGGGGCTCAGCTGGAGCGTCCGCCGCAGCGGAGGCGATTGGCTCGGCGGGAGCGTCCGGGGCGGTGAGAGCGGTCGGCTGGGTGGGCGCGCCGGCCGTCGGGGTCTCGCGTCCCAGGAGGGCCGCGAGGGTGACCGCGTCCGTGGGAGGCGCCTGGTCGGGGGCGTCGGAGAGGTAGGGAGGGCCGAGGCGGTGCCACCCCGTGGAGGACCAGTAGTGAACGGGAACGACGAGGGCTGTGCCGCTCGCGGGGAGCGGGATGCGGAGGGTGCCGTCGTCGGGGGCGGCGAGGTCGTGCTCGCGTACCCAGCAGCGCAGCAGGTTCTCGATGGCGGCGGCCTGGGCCGCGGTGTGGGGGTCGGGGTGCTCCAGCAGGTCGGTGGTGGCGCCGCGCAGCCGTTCGGACTCCTGGGACCCGGTCTTCTGCCTGGGGACCGATTCGGCCCCCGACCCGAGCGGGGCCTGTGTGCCGCGCCCTCCTCGCTCGTGGGTGTAGGGGTGGCCGTCGGGTGCGGGGATGGCGTTCAAGAGGCTTCCTCGGGGGTGGTTCAGGTTCGTGCGGCGACGAACCGGGGCTGTTCCGGCGTGCGTTGGACCCGTGCTGTTCGTGGTTGATGCGGGTGCGGGTGTCGTCCGGTTTCGGGGGTGCGGGGGTGGAGGAGGCAGTTCTGGTGGTGACTTGCGGGTGTCACCGGAAGCCGGCATCTCCAGGACCCCACTGCCGAGCCGTCCACCTGGCCGACCGCTATCCGGATCGCTCGGCCCGTTGGTTGTGCTCGGTGCCTTGGGCGTGCCCGACCTTTGGGGCGGGCCCGGTCGCTGCCCGCCGGGTGCTCTCGGCCGTCGGGCCGGTGTGCGCCTTGGCGACCTCCGCCACCGCGTCCGCCAGCCGGTTGAGCACCGCGCTCGCCTGTTCGTCGCTGATCGTGAGCGGTGGAAGCAGGCGCACCACGCTGGAGTTCCGTCCGCCGAGTTCCACGATCAGCCCGCGGCGCAGGCACTCCCGCTGGACGGCGGCAGCCAGTTCGGGGGCCGCGGGCGACGGTCCGCCGGGGGACGAGGGCGGCTTCTCGGGGTCCACGATTTCGACGCCGATCATCAGCCCCCGGCCGCGCACGTCGCCGACGCAGCCGAAGTCGTCGGCAAGGCTCTGGAGTTGAGCGATCATGCGCGCCCCCAGAGCCGCGGCCCGTTCGGCGAGGCCGTTCTCACGGACGTACGCGAGGGTCGCGGCGCCGGCTGCCATGGCGAGCTGGTTGCCGCGGAACGTGCCCGCGTGGGCGCCCGGTTCCCACACGTCGAGGTCCTCGCGGTAGACGACGACCGCCAGCGGCAGGCTGCCGCCGATGGCCTTGGAGAGGACCATCACGTCGGGTGTGATGCCACTGTGCTCCACGGCCCAGAAGGCGCCGGTCCGTCCGACTCCCGTCTGGACCTCGTCGGCGATCAGCGGGATGGAGCGCGCCGAGGTGATCTCCCGCATCCGCCGCATCCAGTCGTCGCGGGCCGGAATCACTCCGCCCTCGCCCTGCACCGGTTCCAGGATCATCCCGGCGGGGCTCGGCACCCCGGACTTGGTGTCGTCGAGGATGGACTCGGTCCAGCGCGCGGCGAGTTCGGCCCCCGGCTCGCCGCCGACCCCGAACGGACAGCGGTAGTCCTGCGGATAGGGCAGGCGCGCGACACGTACGTCGGACGCGCCCCCGGATGCGGCGAGCGCCCCCGCGGTCATCCCGTGGTAGGCGCCGGCGAAGGCGAGAATCCCGCTGCGCCCGGTCGCGGCTCGCACCAGCTTCAGGGCTGCTTCCACGGCGTCCGTGCCGGCGGGCCCGCAGAACTGCACACGCGCGTGGTCGGCGAGACCGGGCGGCAGCGTGCGGAACAGCTCGGTGGTGAAGGCGTCCTTGACGGGTGTGGCCAGGTCGAGGACCTGCAACGGCGCCCCGGAGTCGAGGACCTTCCTGATGGCTTCCAGTACGACGGGGTGGTTGTGGCCGAGGGCCAGCGTCCCGGCGCCCGAGAGGCAGTCGAGGTAGCGGTTCCCGTCGGCGCCCTCGATCGTCAGACCTCGCGCGCGGACGGGGACGATCGGAAGAGCGCGTGCATAGGTGCGCGCCGCGGATTCGCGCGCCGCCTGGCGCCGCAGGATCCCCTCGTGCGCCGCGCGCGCCCCGCCGTTCTCCTGCGTCGCGCACACCCCCGCGGCCTCGGGCATCGCGGGCGCCATCTCGGGCGCAGACTCGGTCACAGCCACGTCTGTCGGTCCTCCCGCTGTCCAGAAGAGGCGAGTTGCTCGGCCGCCCGGTGGGAGGCGACGGGGAATGAACGCAGCCGGAACGTCCCCCGTACGTACCAACGACGAGGACCGCGAGGGGCAACGGTGGGGCGAAGATCCTTGCCGTGACGGAACCGTTGCGGTTCCGTCGGAAGTCCCCCACAGCAACGGCATAGTCTGTGGTGCCGTTCAGCGAATTCCCGCTGATCAGCACCCACGGTTCACGTCGGACACATCCGGGTCACCGGATCCGTACGAAGTCCCATGTGGCAGCACAGAGTTGTTCGTTCACCTCCAGGGGGAGTCACACCATGCGACCCATACGCCCGCTCTTCGCCGCCCGTCGAGGGGGGAGCTCGCGCCGCAGAACCTCCCCCATGCTGGCCGCGGTCGGACTGGCCACCGCGCTGGCGCTGACCGCCACCGCCTGCGGTTCGGAGGAGGACACCAACGCGGGCGCGCAGGCGTCGGCGTCCGCGGCGGGCGACGGCAAGATCAAGATCCCGGACAACATCAAGGACAGGCTCAAAGAGCACGGGATCGACATCGACCAGTGGAAGGGCGGCGCCTGGAAGAACTGGGACAAGGACGACTGGCTGCGCGAGGCCGGGGACTACATCAACCCGATCATCAAGGACCTGTGGGACCCGGACCGCATGCGTGAGGCCGAGGACCCGGACCAGGGCAAGGGCGTCGACGAGAACGACCTCTCGGGCGACCAGGGCGTGACCGACCCGGAGCCGGCGCCCGTGCAGGCGAAGGGCGTCCCGGCGGCGTACCACGAGAACGCGCCCGAGGCGGGCAAGGTGTTCTTCGACTCCCCCGAGGGCACGATGGTCTGCTCGGCGACCGTCGTCGAGGACCCGGCCAACCCCGGCAAGTCCAACCTCGTGTGGACCGCGGGCCACTGTGTGCACGCGGGCAAGAAGGGCGGCTGGTACCGCAACATCGCCTTCGTGCCCTCGTACAACAACGACGCCATGTCGGCGACGGAGCTCGCGACGGCCACCAAGGAGGAGGTCGCTCCGTACGGTCTCTGGTGGGGTGACTGGGCCCAGACCTCGGACCAGTGGATCGAGCAGGGCGGCGCGACGGGCGGCGACGGCGCCTCGTACGACTTCGCGGTCATTCATGTGACGCCGGAGAAGGGCAGCGGGGGCAAGTCCCTTGAGGAGACCGTCGGTTCGGCGCTCCCGGTGGACTTCAACGCTCCGGCCGTCTCGGAGGTCGGGGACATCACCGCGACCGGCTACCCGGCGGCGAAGCCGTTCGACGGGGAGACCATGTTCCAGTGCGCGGACAAGCCGGGCCGGCTCTCGATCGCCGAGTCCCAGCCGACGATGTACCGCATCGGCTGCACCATGACCGGCGGTTCGTCGGGCGGCGGCTGGGTCGCGGCGGGTTCGGACGGCAAGCCCGCGCTGGTGTCCAACACCTCGATCGGCCCGGTGACCGCGGGCTGGCTCGCGGGGCCGCACCTGGGCACCGAGGCCAAGGGAATCTACGACTCGGTAAGCAAGAAGTTCGCGGCGCAGCAGTAGCGCAGCGACCATAGCGGCGCAGCCGCAGCAGTGGCGGAGCCGTAGCAGTACAGCAAGTAGCGCCGCAGGGACGGACGGCGGCAGGGTGGGGGTGGGCCTCACGAGAACCTTCACCGCCCGGCCGCCGTTCGTCCTCGACTCCCCGGGCATAGTGGGGTGTCGCGGTGACACGGGCTCCGCGGAGAGCCTTGATCGCGCTCTTCGCGCCTGACCCGCAGACGAAAGCTGCACGTTCAATCGGGGGTAAACAACATCATGCGTTCCACACGTCCGTCCTTTTCGGGGATGCGCGGGCGACGCCGCGTCCTCGCCGCCGCCGGGCTGGCAGCGGCTCTGACGCTCACCGCCACCGCCTGCGAGTCGGGCGACGACAACGCCGCCGACAAGCCGGCCGCCACCGGCTCCGGGGCCTCCGGCGGCGACAAGATCGAAATTCCGGCCGACATCGCCGACAGGCTCAAGGAGCACGGCATCGATGTCGACGACTGGAAGGACGGCGAATGGAAGAACTGGGACAAGGACAAGTGGCTCACTGAGGCCGAGGACTTCGTCAACCCGGTGATCGAGGGCCTCTGGAAGCCCGAGCGGATGAAGTCCGCCAAGGACCCGGACAAGACGATCTCCGCGAAGGACGCCTCGGCCGACCAGGGCGTGAGCGACCCGGCACCGGCCCCGGTCACCGCGACGCGGGAAGAGACCCCGTACCACGACAATGCCGCCCCGGTCGGGAAGGTTTTCTTCGACTCCCCCGAGGGCTCGATGGTCTGCTCGGGCACGGTCGTCAAGGACCCGCGCAACCCCGGGAAGTCCAACCTCGTGTGGACCGCCGGTCACTGTGTCCACGCGGGTGGTGGCGGCGGCTGGTACCGCAACATCGCCTTCGTGCCCGCCTACAACGACCTCGGCAAGTCCGAGGCCGAGCTGGCCAACGCGACGCAGCAGGAGATCTCCCCGTACGGGCAGTACTGGGCGGACTGGGCGTCCACCTCGAACGAGTGGATCCAGGGCGGCTCGGAGTCGGGCGGCGACGGTGCCGCGTACGACTACGCGGTGCTGCACGTGAAGCCGGAGTCGGGCTCCAAGTCCCTTGAGGAGACCGTCGGTACGGCGCTGGACGTCGACTTCTCCACCCCCGCCGCGGCGGACGCGGGCACGATGGGCGCCTGGGGCTACCCGGCGGCGCCGCCGTACAACGGTCTGATCATGCACAAGTGCGTCGACCGGCCGGGCAGGCTCTCGCTCAGCCCGAGTCTGCCGACGATGTACCGCATCGGCTGCACCATGACCGGCGGTTCGTCGGGCGGCGGCTGGTTCCGGGTCGTCGACGGCAAGACCGTGCTCGTCTCGAACACCTCGATCGGCCCGACCGACAACACCTGGCTCGCGGGACCGCAGCTGGGCCAGGGCGCCAAGACGCTCTTCGACAACATGAGCAAGGAGTACGGCGCCAAGTAGGCGCCCGTACGCACGCCGGCGTCACGCCCACGGCGTCCGCACCACGAATACGGCGAAGGCCCGCCCCCTGCCGGAGGGGGCGGGCCTTCGCCGTTCTTTCGATCAGAGCAGACAGATCGGAGCAGACGGGTCAGACATCAAACTTCGGACGTCAGACAGCCGGCACCGGAACATACGCCTGCAGCTCCGCCGCCAGTTCCTCGTGCACCCGCAGCTTGAGCAGGGTGCCCTCCGGGGTGTGCTCCTCGGAGATCACCTCGCCCTCGGAGTGGGCGCGCGCGACCAGCCGGCCGAGCGTGTACGGCACGAGCACCTCGATCTCGACCGAGGGGTGCGGCAGTTCGACGTCGATGAGCGCGAGCAGCTCGGCGATGCCCTGGCCCGTGCGGGCCGAGACGGCGATGGACCGCTTCTCGTTCCGCATGAGCCGCTGGAGCACCAGCGGGTCGGCCGCGTCCGCCTTGTTGATCACCACGATCTCGGGCACCTTGTTCGCGCCCACGTCGCGGACGACCTCGCGCACGGCGGCCAGCTGCTCCTCCGGCGCCGGGTGCGAACCGTCCACCACGTGCAGGATCAGGTCGGAGTCCCCGACCTCCTCCATCGTGGAGCGGAACGCCTCGACGAGGTGGTGCGGCAGGTGCCGGACGAAGCCGACGGTGTCCGCGAGTGTGTAGATCCGCCCGCCGGGCGTCTCGGCACGGCGCACGGTCGGGTCGAGGGTGGCGAACAGTTCGTTCTGCACCAGCACGCCCGCGCCCGTGAGGCGGTTGAGCAGCGAGGACTTGCCGGCGTTGGTGTACCCGGCGATGGCGACGGAGGGCACCTTGTTGCGACGGCGCTCCTGGCGCTTGATCTCGCGGCCGACCTTCATGTCCGCGATCTCCCGGCGCATCTTCGCCATCTTCTCGCGGATACGACGCCGGTCGGTCTCGATCTTGGTCTCACCGGGACCACGGGTGGCGAGGCCGCCGCCCTTGCCGCCGCCCATCTGACGGGACAGCGACTGACCCCAGCCTCGCAGCCTCGGCAGCATGTACTGCATCTGCGCGAGCGCGACCTGCGCCTTGCCCTCTCGGGACTTGGCGTGCTGAGCGAAGATGTCGAGGATCAGGGCCGTACGGTCGATGACCTTGACCTTGACGACGTCTTCGAGGTGGATCAGCTGGCCCGGCGAGAGCTCACCGTCACAGATGACGGTGTCCGCGCCGGTCTCCAGCACGATGTCCCGCAGCTCGTTGGCCTTGCCGGAGCCGATGTAGGTGGCCGCGTCGGGCTTGTCGCGGCGCTGGATGACGCCGTCGAGCACGAGCGCGCCCGCCGTCTCGGCGAGGGCGGCGAGCTCCGCGAGGGAGTTCTCCGAATCGGTCGCGGTCCCGGAGGTCCACACACCGACGAGCACCACGCGCTCCAGACGGAGCTGTCGGTACTCGACCTCGGTGACGTCCTCGAGCTCGGTGGAGAGGCCCGCGACGCGGCGCAGGGCCGCACGCTCGGAGCGGTCGAACTGGTCGCCGTCCCGTTCTCCGTCGATCTCGTGGCTCCAGGCGACGTCCTCTTCCATCAGGGCATCGGCCCGAAGACCGTCGGGGTGGTTCTGCGCGAAGCTCTGCGTGTCCTGGGAAGGGGAAGAAGAGGAGGTCATTGGGTCCTTACGTCGATGGGGATACCTGTGGGACGACGGACTTCCGTCCGACATCCACGACAACGTCCGGGGCCGCCGGGAGATTCCCGGCCGGATTCCGGAGGGCCGTGCCGCCGACCCGAAGTGGCGTCGACGTGAAGATGTTCGCACGGCACGGCCCGTCTCGTCACCGGATTTTCGGGCCTATCGCGTGGGCTTGGCGGGCTTGGCTGCGGGCTTCTCCGCGGGCTTCGCTGCAGGTTTCGCTGCGGGCTTCTCCCCGGGCTTCTCGCTGCGCCAGTCGGGGTGGCCCGGCATGGGCGGGGTCTTCTCCCCGTAGAGCCATGCCTCGAAGAATCCGCTCAGGTCGCGGTCCGCGATGCCCGAGGCGAGCTCCGTGAAGTCCGCGGTGTCCGCGACCCCGTCGTGGTGGGTGCTCACCCAGGTCCGCTCCAACTGCTCGAAGGAGCGGCGGCCGATCTCCTCGCGCAGCGCGTACAGGACCAGGGCACTGCCGTCGTAGACGTTCGGGCGGAAGATGCTGAGCTTCTCGCCGGGCGCCGCCCCCTTGGGCGCGGCGGGCGGGCCTCCCGTGGCGCGCCAGGTGTCGGAGGCCCGGTAGGCGGCACGCATCCGTGCCTCCATGGTCTTGCCGGCCTTCTCCTCGGCGTAGAGGGCCTCGTACCAGGTGGCGTGGCCTTCGTTGAGCCACAGGTCGGACCAGGTGCGCGGCGAGACGCTGTCGCCGAACCACTGGTGCGCCAGTTCGTGCACCATGATCGCCTCGACGTACCACTTCGGGTACTCGGGCCGTGTGAAGAGCTCCTTCTCGAAGAGGGAGAGCGTCTGTGTCTCCAGTTCGAACCCGGTGCGCGCCTCGGCGATCAGCAGCCCGTACGTCTCGAAGGGGTAGTCGCCGACCTTCCCCTGCATCCAGGCGATCTGGTCGGGTGTCTTCTTGAGCCACGGTTCCAGCAGCTCGCGGTCCTTGGTGGGCACCACGTCACGAACGGGCAGACCGTCCGGCCCGCTCCGGTGCAGCACGGAGGAGCGGCCGATGGAGACCTGGGCCAGTTCGGTGGCCATGGGGTGCTCGGTCCGGTACGTCCAGGTGGTCGCGGCGGCGCGCCGGTTCACGTCCAGGGGAAGCCCGTTGGCGACGGCCGTATAGCCGTTGGGCGCGGTGACCCGGAAGGTGAACAGGGCCTTGTCCGAGGGGTGGTCGTTGCTCGGGAAGACCCGGTGGCCGGCGTCGGCCTGGTTGGCCATCGCGAGGCCGTCCTCGGTCCGCACCCAGCCGCTGTCCTGGTCCTTGGTCGACACGGGGTTGCTGTCGTGGTGCACGGTGATCCGCATCCGGATGCCGGGCGGCAGTGGCTCCGCGGGCGTGACCACCAGGTCCTCCCCGGCGCTCCGGAACTCCGCCGGCTCGCCGTTGACCTCGACGGATCGCACTGTTCCGAGCGAGTAGTCAAGATTGACCTGCTCCAGCCAGTCTGTCGGCCTGGCCACGATCGTGGTGACGGCCGGCAGCGGCTTGCTGTTGCTGCCGGGATAGGTGAAGGAGAGGTCGTACGCCGTGACGTCGTACCCGGGGTTGCCCAGGTGCGGGAAGAGCCGGTCGCCGATGCCGAGCGGGGCCGGAGCGGGGGCACTGGCGGCGATGAGGCAGACGGAGGCCGCGGAGGCGAGGAACGCCGTGCGGAGCCGTCGCGGGGCCTTCTGGCGTGGGGGCCCGGTACGGGGGGTGGTCCTGGGGGTGCGCAGCATGGACCACGGCTATCAGCGACCGCCCGTCCTACGGCGACGACTCGCGCCGAGCCCACCCGAACGGGCGCTTTCCGTCGAATCGCTGCTCTACGGAGTTGTCGTCTGGTGCTGTGCGCGGCCCACGTCGAAGACACCCGGGACGTTGCGCATCGCCCGCATCAGCACGGGAAGGTGGGCGGCGTCCGGGAGTTGGAGCGTGTAGGTGTGGCGTACGCGCTGCTGGCTGGGCGGTTCGACGGTCGCCGAGACGATGTCGACGCCCTCCAGGGCGATGGCCTCGGTGAGGTCGGCGAGCAGGTGGGGGCGGCCGAAGGACTCGACGAAGAGCGTGACGCGGCACTCCGAGGTGTCGCCCCAGCGCACTGCGACCTCCGTGCGCCCGAGGTCCTTCATACGGGTCGCGCCCGCGCACTCGACGCGGTGCACGGTCACCACTCCGCCGCGTACGGCGAAGCCGGTGATGTCGTCGGGCGGTACGGGCGTACAACAGCCCGCGAGGCGTACGGTCGCGCCGGGCTGGTCGACGACGACGTCCGCGGCGGCCGGGCGCGCGGCGGGCGCGTCCGCGGACGGGCGGCGGGTCGTGGCGGGAGCCTCGGGCGGCGTGGCGGGCGAGGGGTGCGCGGCCAGCCAGCGGGTGATGGCGATCCGCGCCACGGGCGTGTGCGCGTGCTCCAGCCACTCCCTGGAGGGCTCGGAGGCCGCGTCCTGGCCCATGAGCAGTTGGACGGTGTCGCCGTCGCTCAGGACCGTACTGAGCCTCACCAGGCGGCCGTTGACGCGCGCGCCGATGCAGGCGTGCGCGTCCTCGCCGTACTGGGCGTACGCGGCGTCGACGCAACTGGCGCCCGCGGGCAGCCCGAGCGTGCCGCCGTCGGGCCGGTAGACGGTGATCTCCCGGTCCTGGGCGAGGTCCTCGCGGAGCGTGGACCAGAACGTGTCGGGGTCCGGGGCCGCCTCCTGCCAGTCGAGAAGGCGGGAGAGCCAGCCGGGACGGGTCGGGTCGGCGCGCTCGCCGTCCACCGCGTCGCCGACCCGTGTGCCGTCGCCGTCCGTCTGCTCCTCCGAAGGAGGAGCGTAGGGATTGCCGAGCGCGATGACTCCTGCCTCGGCGACCTTGTGCATCTGGTGCGTACGGATGAGGACTTCGGCGACCTGGCCGTCGGTGCGGGCGACCGCGGTGTGCAGCGACTGGTACAGGTTGAACTTGGGGACGGCGATGAAGTCCTTGAACTCCGAGACCACGGGCGTGAGACAGGTGTGCAGCTCGCCCAGGACCCCGTAGCAGTCGGCGTCCTCATTCACGAGCACCAGGAGGCGTCCGAAGTCGGAGCCGCGCATCTCGCCGCGCTTGCGCGAGACGCGGTGCACGGAGACGAAGTGCCGTGGCCGGATGAGGACTTCGGCCTGCAGACCGGCCTCGCGCAGGACCACGCGCACCTCTTCGGCGATCTCCTCGAGGGGATCGTCGGCGCGCGAGGCGTTGTTGACGATGAGTTGGCGGGTGTGGGCGTACTCCTCGGGGTGCAGGATCGCGAAGACGAGATCCTCCAGCTCGGTCTTCAGCGCCTGCACGCCCAGGCGTTCGGCGAGCGGGATCAGTACATCCCTCGTCACCTTGGCGATGCGCGCCTGTTTCTCGGGGCGCATCACGCCGAGGGTGCGCATGTTGTGCAGCCGGTCGGCGAGCTTGATCGACATCACGCGTACGTCGCTGCCGGTGGCGACGAGCATCTTGCGGAACGTCTCGGGCTCGGCGGCCGCCCCGTAGTCGACCTTCTCCAGCTTCGTCACGCCGTCGACGAGATAGCGGACCTCCTCGCCGAACTCCTCACGCACCTGATCGAGGGTCACTTCCGTGTCCTCGACGGTGTCGTGGAGCAGAGACGCCGTCAAAGTCGTGGTCTCCGCGCCGAGTTCGGCGAGGATCAGCGTCACGGCGAGCGGGTGCGTGATGTACGGCTCGCCGCTCTTGCGCATCTGGCCGCGGTGCGAGGACTCGGCGAGGACGTACGCGCGGCGCAGCGGGTCCAGGTCGGCGTCGGGGTGGTGGGCGCGATGGGCCTCGACCACGTGACCGATCGCGTCGGGCAGCCGACCGCGGACCGCGGGGCCCAGGAGAGCGGCCCGGCCGAGGCGCCGCAGGTCGATCCGGGGGCGGCTTCTCCTGCGCTGTGCCCCGGGCGTCATGGGGCCGGGCGTCGCGGGGTTCGTGGCCTCCGCACTCATGGGCACCTCCGGCTGCGTGGACCGGCGGACGGGGTGCCCCATGGCGTACTGCGCGGCTCTGGGGATGGCGTCGTTCCCCCGTCCGGGCCGGTGCTTGATGCTACCGAGCCCACCACGCCCGGCCGACCGCCTCTCGCCGAGCGTGAAACGGATCACCCATTCGAGCGAAGGTTCAGGGGGTCGCGGTTTCGAGCCATCCGGCGTCGATCTCACCCTCTGCGACGATCACCGCGGGCCCGGTCATCTCGATCTCGCCGTCGGGCCGCTCGGTGATCACCAGGCGCCCGCCGGGCACATCGACCGTGTACGTCGCCGGTGTGCCGGTCACCGCGGGGTCGGCGCCGTCCCTGCGTGCCGTCGCCACGGCCACGGCGCACGCGCCCGTGCCGCACGAGCGGGTCTCGCCGGAGCCTCGCTCGTGGACACGCAGAGCGACGTGACGAAGACCACGGTCGACGACGAACTCGACGTTCACGCCGTCCGGGTACGCGGAGGCGGGGCTGAACGGCGGCGCGGTGTACAGATCTCCGGCGTGGTCGAGGTCCTCCACGAAGGCGACGGCGTGGGGGTTGCCCATGTTGACGTTGCGCGCGGGCCAGTGGCGATCGCCGACGCTCACGGTGACGTCCCCTTCGGGGAGGAGCGCCTTGCCCATGCCGACGGTGATGTCGCCCTCCTTGGCGATGTGCACCGTCTTGACGCCTCCGCGCGTGGCGACGGCGATGTCACCTTCGGCCACATGTCCGGCGCGCTGGAGATAGTGGGCGAACACACGCACTCCGTTGCCGCACATCTCCGCGACCGAGCCGTCGCCGTTGCGGTAGTCCATGAACCATTCCGCTTCGGCCGCCATCGCCCGGGCCTCGGGGTGCGCCGCGGACCGTACGACGTGCAGCAGGCCGTCGCCGCCGATGCCCGCGCGGCGGTCGCACAGGGCGGCGACGGCGGCCGGGGGCAGGTCGATGACGTTCTCGGGGTCGGGGATGATCACGAAGTCGTTCTCGGTCCCGTGCCCCTTGAGGAAGGCGATCCGCGTGCTCATTCCTCGATCGTAAGGCTTCGGTACGACAACCCGGCCGAGCGGTCCGGCAGCCGGACCACACCGGACCTCGGGCAGAACCACGAACGCGGAGGCATGCCGCCCGGAAGGCTCAGCGCAGCCGGGCCACGCGCCACACGGCGAGCACCACGACAGCGGCGACGACCACGGCGTACGCGATGGCGACCCGCCAGTCCGGGCGGCGGCCGGAGCCGCGCTGCGGGAGGCCGGGCCACGTGTAGCCCACGCGGCGGGCGGCCATCATGCCCCAGCCGGCGGCACAGGAGCAGATCAGCAGGCCGAGCATGGCGATCATGGCCCCGCTGTCGCCGAAGTCGAAGGCGAGCGGGAAGGCGAACATCAGGGAGCCGAGCGCGGCGAGGCTCACGATGGGTGCGAGCTGCCAGATGCGCATGCGGCGCTGCGGGCGGAGCTCGACCTCGACCTCCGGCCCGGGGAACATCTCGTCGGGCTCGGGACCGTCGGCGGTGACCCCGCCGGTGATCTCGTCGGGCCCGTCCGGGCTCAGTCGGTCCTCATCGGGGTCCTGCTGCTCCTGTGCGGTGTCGTGCGCCCCGCCGGTGGCGGTGCTTTGCTCCGCGCCTTGTGCGGTGTCGCGAGGGCCGGCCTCCATCGCCACGCGCCCTCCCAACTCGGACTCCACTTGGTCGATCGAAGCTCGATGATGGCACGGCCGCGGAGACCGGGATGACGGCCGGAGCGTCCCGATGCCAGGACGTGATCAGGCTGTGACCGGTCGTTCGACCAACGCCAGCGCGAGCTGCGGAAGTTCTGTGAGATCCGCCGCAGCCCCACTCAGCCAATGCACCCGTGGATCGCGTCTGAACCAGGAATCCTGACGGCGCGCGAAGCGCTTGGTGGCACGTACGGTCTCGGCACGTGCCTCGTCCTCCGTGCACTCCCCCGAGAGCGCCGCGAGCACCTGCTGGTAGCCGAGGGCACGCGACGCCGTACGCCCCTCGCGCAACCCTTGCGCCTCCAGTGCGCGCACTTCCTCGACGAGGCCGGCCTCCCACATGCGGTCCACCCGCAGGGCGATGCGGTCGTCGAGCTCGGGGCGCGCCACGTCGACGCCGATCTGCACGGTGTCGTAGACGGAGTCGTGGCCGGGGAGGTTGGCGGTGAAGGGCTTGCCGGTGATCTCGATGACCTCCAGGGCCCGGACGATCCGGCGGCCGTTGCTGGGCAGGATCGCGTGGGCGGCCTCGGGGTCGGAGACGGCCAGCCGGGCGTGCAGGGCACCGGAGCCACGCAGGGTGAGCTCCTCCTCCAGGCGGGCCCGTACCTCCGGATCGGTGCCGGGGAACTCCAGGTTGTCGACGGCCCCCCGGACGTACAGCCCGGAGCCGCCGACGAGGATCGGCCAGCGGCCCTCGGTGAGGAGTGCGTCGATGCGGTCGCGCGCGAGACGCTGGTACTCGGCGACGCTCGCCGTGACCGTCACGTCCCAGATGTCCAGCAGGTGGTGCGGGATGCCACCTCGTTCCTCGGGCGTCAGCTTGGCGGTGCCGACGTCCATCCCCCGGTAGAGCTGCATCGAGTCGGCGTTGACGACCTCGCCGCCCAGGCGCTGGGCCAGATGGACGCCGAGATCGGACTTTCCCGCCGCGGTGGGACCGACGACGGCGATGACCCGCGGGGCGGGGGCAGGACTACTCACCGCAACAGTCTCGCAAACCTCGGGGCCTCTTCTCGAACGAGCGACGTGACGGCGCGCGGCCGGGGTCGTTGCCTGTTGCGAGGTTCCAGCCGCCGGTCGTGAGGGCCGGTGACCCGGGCGACGCAATGGGACGCACCGGGCAACGCGGAATTTCGCCCACATGAGTAGAGCATGGAGATGATATGGGCGTTTTTGCACGGCTTCTTCGTAAAGATGGGCCTAAGTCGAAGGGTTCGGAGGAGGCGTCGACCGCTGAGGCTGAAGCGGGCGCTGTGACGGCCGAGTCCGGGGCGGATGCGCAGGACTCTGAGGACGCGGCGAAGGGGGCGGCGAAGGCCGAGACCGAGACCTCGTCCTCAGCGACGACGGAGTCGGAGTCTGCGTCTGCGGAGTCCGACGACTCCGCAGCGGAGAGCGTCGAGATCCCGAAGCAGCAGTCCGCCGAGGAGGCCGCCGACAGCGAGGCCGGCGAGGGCGCCCGCAAGTAGCTGTCCCGCGAGGGAAGGTGAACCATGGGTCTCCTGGACAACGTGAAGGCCCGGCTCGCGCCTGCCAGGGAAAAGGTCTCCGACCTCGCGCAGCAGCACGGGGGAAAGATCGACAAGATCGAGCAGGGTCTCGACAAGGCCGCGAAGCCGGCCGATGAGAAGACCAAGGGCAAGTACAGCGACAAGATCCAGACGGGCACGGGCAAGGCCAAGGGCGCCCTGGACCGACTCGCGCACAAGGAGGGTGACGGCACGGACGGCGGCGCGACGCCCCCGTCTCCCCCGGCATCACCGCCCTCGGCATCCTGAGCGACACCACATCGGCGGACGGCCTCGGAGCACGTTGAAGTCCGGGCCGTCCGCCGTGTTGGCGGCCCACTGACGGCCTACGCCCCGCGCCCTACGGCCCACGCTTGACACATCGCCTGACGCGTCCGCCTGACGCCCTGCACCTGTCGGCTTCGCCGCTGCCCGAATCCCCGGCGGGGGCTTGTCCCGCTCGGTGCCGTGCGCCCGGCGCGCGCGGGCACCACGACCGGCGCGGAGGCTCGAGCAAGCGCGGGAACTATGACCGACCGGGGCGCGACGACCGACCGCCCCAGGCATTCGCACCGACCGTCCCGGGTACTCAAGACCGGCCGACGCGGGCACTACGACCGCGCCAAGCGCTACGCACGACCGCCCAGGCACTCAAGCCGGGCCGGCCCCGGCCCCTACGACCGTGCCGGGCGCCGAGCGCACCTGTCACGGGCACTCAGACCGGCCAGCCCTTCTCCTACGCCAGACCCAGGCCCCTCGACCGTCCCAAGCGCCACGCACGACCGTCCCAGGCGCTCAGACCGGCCAGCCCAGGCACTACGCGCGGCACCCGGCCCCACGCCCGCCCCAACCCCTACGACCAGGCCGCCACCACGTACCCCACCCCGTACGGCGCGTCCTCGTACAGGAGCGCGCCCGCGAGCCCCGCGCCCTCGGCCGCACCGGCGAGCACCTGCCAGGGGGCTCGGCCGGAGGCCTTGAGCTCGTACGCCAGCTCCGCGTCCAGCGCCTGAAGGGCGGCCACGTCGGCCGCCCCGAGCGCCCGCGCCACCGCCGCGTCGAAACCCGCCGCCCGGTCGTCCAGATACCCGGGCGCCTTGAGCGTGCGGCACGCGCTGGCGTCGCCCATCACCAGCAGCGCCACCCGCTCGGCCCGTGTGGCGATTTCCCTTCCGCTTTGGATACACCGCTCGACCGCGAGAGGTTCCCCCACGCCGAGACCTTCGACGGGGGCGTCCGACCAGTCCGTACGACCGAGCAGCCAGGCCGCGACCGCGAGCGACGGCGGCAGGGGACGATCGGCGCCCTCGACGGGTCCGGATCCGGCCGCCGGGCTTTCCGGAACCCGGGCCCCGTTCCGGCCCAGCCGGACATCGAGGTCCACACCGAAGCCGTGGAACGTGCCCCGAGCGCCCTCCGGATGCGGCCCACGCCCGCTCTGCTCGGCGGGGCCCACGACCACCAGCCGGTCGGGCCGCGCGGCGGCCAGTACCCCCAGCGCGTCCGTGCAGGCGGCACGCGCGGCGTCCAGTTCGGGTGCGGCGCCCGCGGCGACGTCGGGCACGAGGAGGGGCGGGCAGGGACAGACGGCGGCGGCGACAAGCATGATCGGCAGCGTAGCCCCGCGCGACGCCCGGACGGCACTCCCCGGCGGCCGGATCTCACTCCTCGGCGAAGCCCGTCGCCACGCCCGCCCAACACCACGCCTCGCCCAACACCCCGCCCGCCGGACGTCACTCCTCGATCAACACATCCGTGAGGTCGATGACCGTAAGGAGCAGCACCACGAGCTTGCCGTCGCTGATCACGTACTCGACGAACAGGTTCCGGGAGAGGGCTATCTCGCGGGTCGACTCGTCGCCGCCGACGGCGTGCGAGAGCTTGTGGCGCGGGTCGGCGACCAGTATGGCCAGCCCGCGGTCCAGCACCTCCCGGCGCTCGGCGGGAAGGCTGTCCCGGACGCGTGCGGCGCGCTCGGTGAACTCCACGCTGTACGGCATGAGGGACCCCTTCCCGGCCCGTGACGCGGTCAGTCCCGGCCGCGTCAGTCGCAGCCGCACCCGCTGCCCGTGGCGACCGGCAGCGGCTCCGGCGCCCCGATCTTCGGCAGCCCCAGCATGACGCCCGCCGGCTTCACGGCCTCGGCGGCGTTGCGCTTGTCCCAGGCGTCCCCCGCGCGCGTGCGGCGCACGTCGAGGACGGCGCCCTCGGCGAGCAGGTGGTGCGGAGCGGCGTACGTGATCTCGACGGTGACGACGTCGCCGGGGCGGACCTCGGTGTCGGGCTTGGTGAAGTGCACCAGCCGGTTGTCGGCGGCGCGGCCGGAGAGGCGGTGGGTGGCCCCGTCCTTGCGGCCCTCGCCCTCGGCGACCATCAGCTCCAGGGTGCGGCCGACCTGCTTCTTGTTCTCGTCCCAGGAGATCTCCTCCTGGAGGGCGACGAGACGCTCGTAGCGCGCCTGCACGACCTCCTTGGGGATCTGCCCCTCCATGGTCGCCGCCGGGGTGCCGGGGCGCTTGGAGTACTGGAACGTAAACGCTTGCGCGAAGCGGGCCTCGCGGACCGCGTGCAGGGTCTGGTCGAAGTCCTCCTCGGTCTCGCCGGGGAAGCCCACGATGATGTCGGTGGTGATCGCGGCGTGCGGGATCGCGGCGCGGACCTTGTCGATGATCCCGAGGTAGCGCTCCTGCCGGTAGGAGCGGCGCATCGCCTTCAGGACGGTGTCCGAACCGGACTGCATCGGCATGTGCAGCTGCGGCATGACGTTCGGTGTCTCGGCCATCGCGGCGATGACGTCGTCCGTGAAGTCGCGCGGGTGCGGCGAGGTGAAGCGGACGCGCTCCAGGCCCTCGATCTTCCCGCAGGCCCGCAGCAGCTTGCTGAAGGCCTCGCGGTCGCCGATGTCGGAGCCGTAAGCGTTTACGTTCTGCCCGAGCAGCGTGATCTCGGAGACGCCTTCGCCCACCAGGGCCTCGATCTCGGCGAGGATGTCGCCGGTCCTGCGGTCCTTCTCCTTGCCGCGCAGCGCCGGGACGATGCAGAAGGTGCACGTGTTGTTGCAGCCGACGGAGATGGAGACCCAGGCGGCGTACGCGCTCTCGCGGCGGGTCGGCAGCGTCGAGGGGAACGCTTCGAGCGACTCGGCGATCTCGACCTGCGCCTCTTCCTGTACGCGGGCGCGCTCCAGGAGGACGGGCAGCTTGCCGATGTTGTGCGTACCGAAGACGACGTCCACCCAGGGCGCCTTCTTCACGATGGTGTCGCGGTCCTTCTGGGCGAGGCAGCCGCCGACGGCGATCTGCATGCCGGGCCGCTTCGTCTTCATCGGCGCGAGCCTGCCGAGGTTCCCGTAGAGACGGTTGTCGGCGTTCTCCCGCACCGCGCAGGTGTTGAAGACGACGACGTCGGCGTCACCGTCGGAGCCGTCGGGCGCGCGTACGTATCCGGCGTCCTCGAGCAGTCCGGAGAGCCGTTCCGAGTCGTGGACGTTCATCTGACATCCGTAAGTGCGTACTTCATACGTTCTCGTCAGGTCCACTACGGGGCTCCGGTCGCTGCTGCTCATGCGACAAGGGTAGGCGGTGCCCGGAGTACGTCCGGCCCTGGCGCCCTTCGTGCGGTGACGTACGGGCCGCGGCACTCGCCCCGGGAAGCCCGGCCCTGGTCATCGTGGGCGTTGTGCTGGCAGGATCGCGCCCATGTTCCAGGCATTTTCCCGTATCGGCAGGCGCCGGGCCCTGCAGGGTTCGGCCGCCGCCTTCGTGGCCTTCGGGCTGCTCCTGTGGTGGCTGCTGCCCCTGGGCAAGAGCTCACCGGGCGGGACTGTGACCTTCAGTACGGGATCGCCGACCGGCGTGTACCAGCTGTACGGCACGCTACTCCAGGAGGCGCTCGCGAAGGACATGCCGCGCCTGGACGTGGAGCTGCAGGAGAGCGTCGGCTCGCAGGAGAACGTACAGCGGGTGGCCACCGGGCAGGCCGACTTCACCATCGCGGCCGCCGACGCGGTGGCGAAGTACGAGCGGGAGGGCGGCCGGGGCGCGGATCTGCTGCGCGGCTGCGCCCGGCTGTACGACGACTACGTGCACGTGGTCGTCCCTGAGACGTCCTCCGTGGACACCATCGGGCAGCTGAAGGGCAAGAAGGTCGCGGTGGGTCAGGCCGGTTCCGGGGTGCGGCTCGTCGCCGAGCATGTGCTGAGAGCGGCCGGCCTCGATCTGGACAAGGACATCCAGCCGGTGTCCGTCGGCATAGGAGACATGCCGGAGCTGCTCGAGGAGAAGAAGATCGACGCCTTCTTCTGGTCGGGCGGGCTCCCGACGGGTGCCGTGACCGACCTCTCGAACAGGTTCGACATCAAGCTGGTCCCCATCAAGGCCGGCCTCGTGGAGAAGCTGCACGAGCAAGGCCAGGAAGCCGAGTACTACCGGTCCGCCGTCATGCCGGCGGACGCCTATCCCCGTGCCCAGTCCGGGGAGTCCGTGGAGACGGTGGCGGTGGCGAACCTGCTCGTGACCCGGGCGGGGACGGACACGGAGCTGACCGAGGGGATGACCCGCACGGTGATCAACAGTCGCGACCGCATCGGCGAAGAGGTGCACGCGGCCCAGCGCGTGGACCTGCGGACCGCCATCTACACCGATCCGCTCGACCTGGACGAGGGTGCGAGCCGCTACTACCGCTCGGTCAAGCCGTAGCGGTTCGTGCGGCGGCAGGCCGGGCGGCACAGGCACGGCCCGGCACCGCTCGCACAGCCGTTCAGGCTCCCGGCACCGTCCGCGGCACGCTCACCGTCACCTTCAGGCCGTGCGGCTCGTGGTGCGCGTACGCGATGGAGCCGCCGCCCGCCGCGAGCAGGGCCCGGGAGATGGACAGGCCGAGGCCCGAGCCCTTGATGTTCTGGTGCCCGGGGCTGCGCCAGAAGCGGTCGCCGACGCGGCTGAGTTCCTCGTCGCTGAGTCCGGGACCGAGGTCGGTGACGACGATGGTCGAGACCTGGCCGTTGGAGGCCACCTCGACCTCGACGGACTCTCCTTCGGGGGTGAACTTCAGCGCGTTGTCGATCACCGCGTCCAGGGCGCTGGAGAGCGCGACGGGATCGACCCACGCGGTCGTGGCGGGGCAGGTCCCGACCAGTCGTACGCCTTTGTCGTCGGCGACCGGTGACCAGGACGCCACGCGCTCGGCGGTCAGCTCACCGATGTCGGTGAGCCGCAGGTCCGCCTCGGCGTGCTCGGCCAGGGCGAGGTCCAGGAGGTCGTCCAGGACCTGCGCGAGACGCTTGCCCTCGGTGCGGACGGAGGCGATCTCCTCGTTGCCCTCGGGGAGTTCCAGGGCGAGCAGTTCGATGCGCAGCAGCAGGGCGGACAGCGGGTTGCGCAGTTGGTGCGAGGCGTCGGCGACGAAGGCGCGCTGCTGTTCCAGCACGTCCTCCACGTTGTCGGCCATCTCGTTGAACGACCGGGCCAGGCGCCTGAGTTCCGGCGGCCCGCCGGCGACCGCGACACGGGACTTCAGGCGGCCGGTCGCGATGTCGTGGGTGGTGGCGTCGAGGACGCGTACGGGCCGCAGTACCCAGCCGGTCAGGCGCAGCGCGGCACTGAGCGCGAGGAGCATCGCGGCGATTTCGCCGGCGCCGATGACCAGCCAGCCGCGCAGGATCTTCGAGCGCATCTGCCCGGTGGGCGAGTCGGTGACCACGACAGCGATGACGTCACCGTCCCGGATGACGGGGGACGCCACGACGAGACGGTCCCGTTGCCACGGCCAGACCTGTGCGGGGTCGTGGCTGCGGCGGCTCTGGAATGCCTCGTCGAAGGCGTCGCGGGCCTCGCCCTTCTCGGGGATGTACCAGTCCACGGGCGCCTTGGCCATGATCGTGTCGCGGTAGAACACGCCGACCTTGATGCCGTACAGCCCGTTGTACTTGATGACTTCCCTGCCGAGCGTGTTGAGGCGCTCGTCCGAGGACTCGACCCGGGACCCCTTGGGCGGGTCGGTGACGAACTGTGCGAGGGACGCGAAGCGGGCCGTGTCGTCGATCCGGTCGACGACCACCTTCTGCTGCTGGGCGGCCGCCAGGCTGACGGCGAGGGGGACGCCGAGGGCGAGCAGTACGGCCGCCATCAGGACGATGAGCAGCGGTAGGAGACGTGCGCGCACCTGGCCCCGCTACGCGGCGGGCGCGACGAGCCGGTACCCGACGCCGCGCACGGTCTCGATCAGGGCCGGCATGCGCAGCTTGGAACGCAGGGACGCTACGTGCACCTCCAGGGTGCGGCCGGTCCCCTCCCAACTGGTGCGCCAGACCTCGCTGATGATCTGTTCCCGCCGGAACACCACACCGGGACGCTGGGCGAGGAGCGCGAGAAGGTCGAACTCCTTGCGGGTCAGTTGGACAACCGAACCGTCCACGCTGACCTGACGGGTGGGCAGTTCGATCCGTACGGGACCCAGGTTCAGCGCGGTCTCGCCGGGAGCAGCGGTCTCGTCGGCGACGTTGCGCCGGCTGACGGCGTGGATACGGGCGAGGAGTTCCCCGGTGTCGTACGGCTTCACCACGTAGTCGTCGGCGCCGAGGTTGAGGCCGTGGATCCGGGAGCGCACGTCGGCGCGCGCGGTGACCATGATCACGGGGATGCTGGTGCGCTTGCGGATCTTGCCGCAGACCTCGTAGCCGTCCTGGTCGGGCAGGCCGAGGTCGAGGAGCACCACTCCGAAGCCGGCGCCTTCGGGAACGAGCGCCTGGAGGGCTTCTTCGCCGCTGCGGGCGTGGGTGACGTCGAAGCCGTGACGTGCGAGGACCGCGGACAGAGCGGCGGCCACGTGGTTGTCGTCCTCGACGAGGAGCAGTCTCACCCCGGCCCCCTTCGGTTCATCGGTCGTACGTTTTCGGTGGATAGACGTGGGCACGCGCGCGTGCCCTCTGGAAGTCAGTCCGATGACGCTGACGGCGTCAAGCATGTTCGGGGCGCGGCCGACTTCCGTTACGCAGCCGGTACGTGTCCGCCGCTGCCTTCACGAAGAGTGTCCGGTTGCTACCAGATCGTTATGCTCAATTTCCCCTCAGATGTAATGACGCTGGTCGTGCGGCATCACTACTGTCCTCCGCAACCGAGGAGGACGGAGCAAGAGGCCGATGACCGAAGTATCGGTGACCAAGGACGCCGTACCCGCGGCCGACGATCTGGTCGTACTGAAGAACGTCAACAAGCACTTCGGTGCGTTGCACGTGCTCCAGGACATCGACCTGACGATCGCGCGTGGTGAGGTCGTCGTGGTCATCGGGCCCTCCGGGTCCGGAAAGTCCACCCTGTGCCGCGCCATCAACCGCCTGGAGATGATCGATTCGGGAGACATCTCGATCGACGGCAAGCCGCTGCCCGAGGAGGGCAAGGAACTGGCCCGGCTTCGGGCCGATGTCGGCATGGTCTTCCAGTCCTTCAACCTCTTCGCGCACAAGACGGTGCTCGAGAACGTGATGCTGGGACAGGTCAAGGTCCGCAAGGCGGACAAGAAGGCCGCGGAGGAGAAGGCCCGCGGGCTGCTCGACCGGGTGGGTGTCGCCACGCAGGCGGACAAGTACCCCGCCCAGCTCTCCGGCGGCCAGCAGCAGCGTGTCGCGATCGCGCGGGCCCTGGCGATGGACCCCAAGGTCATGCTCTTCGACGAGCCGACATCGGCTCTCGACCCGGAGATGATCAACGAGGTCCTCGAAGTCATGCAGCAGCTTGCGCGTGACGGGATGACGATGGTTGTAGTCACACACGAGATGGGTTTCGCCCGTTCGGCCGCCAACCGCGTCGTCTTCATGGCGGACGGACGCATCGTCGAAGAGGCTGTGCCGGACCAGTTCTTCAGCAACCCCCGCAGCGACCGGGCGAAGGACTTCCTGTCGAAGATCCTGCACCACTGACGACCCACGTCACCCGCCACCGACGGATCGCACATCTTCACCACTCAAAGGATGTTCACCATGAAGCTCCGCAAGGTCACCGCCGCCTCGGCCGCCGTCCTCGCACTCGCCCTCACTGCCACCGCTTGCGGCTCGGACGACAAGGACAGCGACAGCGCCGACACCGGCTCCGGCGGCAGCAAGAAGATCACCATCGGTATCAAGTTCGACCAGCCCGGTATCGGCCAGAAAACGCCGCAGGGTTACGAGGGCTTCGATGTCGACGTCGCGACGTACGTCGCCAAGCAGCTCGGCTACAGCGCGAACCAGATCCAGTGGAAGGAAGCGAAGAGCGCCGACCGCGAGACCATGCTCCAGCGTGGTGACGTCGACTTCATCGCCGCCTCCTACTCGATCAACGACGAGCGCGACGCGAAGGTCGACTTCGCCGGTCCGTACCTCCTGGCCCACCAGGACGTCCTGATCCGCGCCGACGACGACTCGATCAAGACGCCGAAGGACCTCAACAGCAAGAAGCTGTGTTCGGTGACGGGCTCCACCTCGGCGCAGAACGTCAAGGACAAGCTCGCCCCCAAGGCCCAGCTGCAGGAGTACCCGACGTACTCGGCCTGCCTGTCCGGTCTGCAGAGCGGCGCCATCGACGCGCTGACCACGGACGACTCGATCCTCGCCGGTTACGCCTCGCAGGCGAACTTCAAGGGCAAGTTCAAGCTCGGCGGCTTCAAGATGACCAACGAGAACTACGGCATCGGCGTCAAGACGGGCAGCGACCTCAAGGCCAAGATCGACACGGCTCTCGAGAAGATGGTCGCCGACGGTGCGTGGGAGAAGGCCGTGACGGCCAACTTCGGCCCGGCGAACTACAAGAACGAGCCCGCCCCGAAGATCGGCAACATCGTCAAGTGAAGCGGGACCTGACCTGACAGGTGCGCCGTCCTCCGGGGCGGCGCACCTGTCAGGAAGGCCCCTCCCCACACGCGGAAGCGCGGGAGATCGTGTTCGACTTTCTTGAAGGTTACGACCTGTGGGAAGCCTTCTGGACGACGGTGCAACTCACCGTCCTCTCCGCCGTCGGCTCCTTGATCTGGGGAACCATGCTGGCCGCCATGCGGGTCGGTCCGGTGCCTCTCATGCGCGGTTTCGGTACCGCCTACGTCAACATCGTGCGGAACATCCCGCTCACCGTGATCATCCTGTTCACGTCACTCGGCCTCAACCAGACGTTCGAGGTCACCCTCGGCTCGGACCAGATCGCCACGACCAACTTCCGGCTCGCGGTACTCGGCCTGATCATGTACACATCGGCGTTCGTGTGTGAGGCGCTGCGGTCCGGCATCAACACGGTGCCGGTCGGCCAGGCGGAGGCGGCGCGTGCCATCGGCCTGAACTTCACGCAGGTGCTGACGCTGGTCGTGCTGCCGCAGGCGTTCCGTTCGGTCGTCGGTCCCCTGGCGAACGTCCTGATCGCGTTGACGAAGAACACCACGGTGGCCGCCGCGATCGGTGTCGCCGAGGCGGCGACTCTGATGAAGGAGATGATCGAGAACGAGGCACAGCTCGTCCTGATCTCCGCGGTCTTCGCGTTCGGATTCGTGTGTCTGACGCTGCCGACCGGGCTGATCCTCGGCTGGGTGAGCAAGAAGGTGGCGGTGAAGCGATGAGCTCGGTCCTCTATGACGCCCAGGGCCCGCGGGCCAAGCGGCGGAACGTCATTTTCTCCGTGGTGTTCATCGCCGCCCTCGCCGCGGTGCTGTGGTGGATGTACGACATGCTGGAGGAGAAGGGCCAGCTGGAGTGGGTGCTCTGGAAGCCCTTCTTCACCGGAACCGAAGCCTGGAGCACGTACCTCTGGCCGGGGCTCAAGAACACGCTCAAGGCCGCCGCGCTCGCCATGGTCATCGCGTTGCCACTCGGTGCGGTCCTGGGCATCGCCCGACTGTCCGAACACGCCTGGGTGCGTGTCCCGGCCGGCTTCGTGGTGGAGTTCTTCCGCGCCATCCCGGTGCTGGTCCTCATGATCTTCGGCCTCGCACTGTTCTCCGAGTACACGAACGTCAACGCGGACGACCGTCCGCTGTATGCGGTCGTCACCGGCCTGGTGCTCTACAACTCCTCGGTCCTCGCGGAGATCGTCCGGGCGGGCATCCTGTCGCTGCCCAGGGGACAGTCCGAGGCCGCGTTGGCTGTCGGGCTGCGCAAGAACCAGGTCATGCGGTTCATCCTGCTGCCGCAGGCGGTCACGGCGATGCTGCCGGCGATCGTCAGTCAGCTCGTGGTGATCGTGAAGGACACGGCGATCGGCGGTGCGGTCCTCACCTTCCCCGACCTGATGGCTGCCGTCAGCCCGATGAGCGCCTACTACGGCGCGAACGTGATCGCCAGCTTCACGATCGTCGCGGTGATCTACATCGTGATCAACTTCGCCCTCACCACCTTCGCCGGCTGGCTGGAGGGCAGGCTGCGCCGCGGCAAGAAGTCCACCGGTGCGGTCCTCGGCGTGGACGCGGTCGACGAGCTCAGCGCACCCGGCGACCACGTGGACGTCACCCACGAGGTCGAGAAGGGTCCGTGAACGGCCCGCACACACCGAAGAACTGACGAGATGTGAGCAACCGGAGGCAGTGGCATGATCGCCACTGCCTCCGTCACTTGACGCAAGCACCGGCAATGGGTTGCATACGTTCTGTGATCGTGCACCCCGCTCCACCTGCCACTCCCGGTAAGACTCTCGGCACACCTCTCCGGGCAGGGGGCGCCGCGTCGTGGACCCGGTGATCATCGTCGGAGCTGGGCCCGTCGGACTCACGCTCGCCCTGGCGCTGGCCCGCCAGGAGGTCCCGTCCATCGTTCTGGACGAGGGTCCCGGCAAGGACGAACAGAGGCTCGCGCGGACCGTCGTACTGCGTGAGGACACCACCGCGCTGATCGAGCGGCTGACGGGGTTCCCGCTCGCCGAGGCCGGTTTCCGTTGGGCCGGATGGCGGTCGATGCGGCGCAAGCAGGTGATGCGGCAGATCACGTTCGGGGACGACGAGCCCGCGCCGCTGCACGTCCCCCAGCACGTACTGACCGCCGCGCTCAGGGCCTCGATCGCGACCGAGCGGCTGGTCAAGGTCGCCGTGGACAGCCGCCTCGACTCGATCGAGCAGGAGACCTCGGGCGTCACGGCGCACACCCGCGAGCCCAAGGGCACCTGGTGGCGCGGCAGCTATCTGATCGGCTGCGACGGACCGCGCTCGACGGTGCGCAAGCTCCAGGACATCCGCTTCCCCGGTCGCACCGCCGTCGAGCGACACGCCGTCGCCGCGCTGCGTACGGAACTTCCGTGGCCCGGTGAGGCGTTGTTGCACCGGATGCCGCCGTGGCGGACGTCGGGCCCCTCTGCCGGGGAGGTGACCGCGCGTCCGCTCGCCGGCGACGTGTGGCGCCTGGACTGGCTGCTGCCGCCGGGCAAGGACCTGGTCACACCGGATCTGCTGGTGGCGCGCGTCCGCGAGACCCTCGCGGGCTGGAGCGGGGGCACCACACCCCCGTACGAGCTGCTGGACACCGGAGTCCACACGGTGCATCACCGGCTGGCGCGCCGGTGGCGGGCCGGACGTGTCTTCCTGGCCGGGGACGCCGCGCATCTGCTCGGCGCGCTCGGTACGCAGGGCCTCGACGACGGTCTGCGGGACGCCGACAACCTCGCGTGGAAGCTGTCCCTCGCCTGGCACCACGGCCCGCATGAAGCGTTGCTCGACAGCTACCAGGTGGAGCGTCGCGCGGTCGTCGCCGCGCGCCTGCGCGCCGCGGACCAGGCGCTGCCGATACTGCGTGCCGGAGGACTGCGTTCCGCGGTGCCCGGGTCGGCCCGCGGCCATGACTCGTTGCTCACCGACGGTCATCTGGGGCGCGGCCCGCTGGGCGCGCCGGGGGCGTACGCCGATTCGCCTCTCGCGCCTCCACGCGCCGAGTCGTCGGCCGAGGTCGGCACGGCGGTGGGCGACCAGGTCGCCGATGTACGGGTGACGGCGGAGGACGGTTCCTTCGTACGGCTGCGGGACCGGCTGGGCCACGGGGCGCTGCTGGTCCTGCTGATCGCGCCGGGGACCGGGGTGTGGGAGCGCAAGCACTGGGTGACGGCCGGGATCATGCCGCGCCTCGCGGCGGCCGTGACCGCGCTGCCGCACCACGCCGAACTGCTGGTCGCCGAGAGCTATCCGGGTGCGGCGGCTCACACGGTGCTGCTGATCCGCCCGGACGGACACCTGGTCACGGCGCTCAGCGGGGTGCGCCCGGCGGATCTGTACGAGGCGGCGGAGGCGGCCCTGGGCGGCCCCCGGGCCACGGCGGAGGCCGCGGCGGGGACGTCCTGAGCGCGCTCTGTCCAGTCGGTGACACTGAGTTGACCGGTCCGGACCGTCATGGTGTACTCCGGATCGTGACCGACACCTGTGTGCGCCTGTGGCGGAGGGTCCATATGGACCTCGTCCGCTATGCGGGCTGCGTGTGTCGCCCGTCCTGCTGAATTCGCATCCTCTCCACCCGCGCGCGTCGCCGACGTCGTTCCCGCGCGCTCCACGCGAACGCTCACCAGGACGGTACCCGTGTCTGTCTCCGCTTCCCTGACGCCCTCTGCCTCTGCCGCCGCTCCGGCTCCCGGCCCCACGCAGGCCGAGCTGCTCGACTTCGTCCGGCGCACGGCCGCCGACGCCGAGCTGATCGCCTCTCTCCCGCTCGATCCCGAGGGCCGTACGTGGGTACGCCTCGAAGGGCCCGGCGGCAGCGAGGCCTGGCTCATCGGCTGGCCGCCCGGGACGGGCACCGGCTGGCACGACCACGCCGAGTCGGTCGGCGCCTTCCTCACGGCGTCGGGCGAGCTCAAGGAGCACTCGCTCACCGCCCGGCTGCCCACCGACGGCTGGAAGACCCTCGAACTGACCGAGGGCATCGACCGGGAACGGCGGCTGCCGGCCGGCAAGGGCCGTTCCTTCGGCCAGCACCACGTGCACGAGGTGCTCAACGAGTCCACGGAGGAGCACGCGATCTCCGTCCACGCGTACTACCCGCCGCTGCCGCAGATCCGCCGCTACAGCCGCAGCGGCCAGGTCCTGCGCCTTGAACAGGTCGAGCGCCCGGCGGACTGGCAGTGACCGCCGAAGGTTCCGTACGTGCCGAAATCCCGGTCGGAATCGACAAGTTGCTGGAGCGGGTCCGTGAGGGCCTCGACCGGGTCGAGGCCGACGCCGCCCACGAGGCCGCGCGGGCGGGCGAGGCCCTGTTGGTCGACATCCGGTACGCGGCACTGCGCGAGCGCGACGGTCTGATCCCCGGCGCCCTCGTCGTCGAGCGCAACGAACTGGAGTGGCGGCTCGATCCCCAGGGCAGCCATCGCGCTCTCGAAGCCACGAGCCACGACCTGCGCGTCGTGATCGTCTGCAACGAGGGCTACGCGTCGAGCCTGGCTGCCGCGTCCCTGCGCCAGTTGGGGCTGCACCGAGCGACAGACCTGGTGGGCGGCTTCCAGGCTTGGCGGGCGGGCGGCCTGCCGGTGACAGCGCTGGCGGTGGCTGAGCCGCTGGAGGCTGGGCTGCCGGTGGCCGAGCCACCGGTGGCTTCTCAGGTTTTTGGTCATGCCTCCAGTCAGGTCTCCGCTCATGCCTCCAGTCAGGCTCCCGGTCGGGCTTCCTGATCCGGGCACCGGGCGGGCCTCTTCCTCAGTCGCCAGTCACAAAGCCTCCCTTGTCGGCTTACTCCGGCGCCCAGTTGGGCATATGTAGCGGTGGGGGCCCCTTCGTGTAAGGGGCCCCCACCAATGCGTACCAACCTCGCTCATGCCAACGGAGGCTTCCCAGCGGGGAGTTGCCGATCGTCGGGGGGCGGCGGGGTTCTCCGGCGCGGACGCCGGCGTCGGCGGGTCGGCATCGGCGCCGGAACCCCGCACCCCACCCAGCCCCCTCCGCCCTTCCCTGGCCTGCCCCGCGCCCCGCGCCCCGCGCCAGCCCATCCCGGCCCCGGATGCGATGGGCGCCCCCGCGCGTCCACCGTGCCCGGGGCCCGGAACCGGTCGGCCCGGAGGCAGCTTCAGCCTCCGAACCAGTCGGCTCGGAGGCAGCCCCACGCCTCCTCAAGGGCCCGTCTCAGAACCCCTCGCCGTCGTCGAGGAACTCCGTGTCCTCGCCCTCTTCCTCCAGCGCCTGCCGGACCACTCTGAGGGCCATGCCTTCGGAGTAGCCCTTGCGGGCGAGCATGCTCGCGAGGCGTCGTATCCGCTTGTCGCGGTCGAGGCCGCGCGTGGAGCGCAGCCTGCGGGCGACGAGCTCGCGCGCGGTCGTCTCCTCCTGCTCGGAGTCGAGCTGTCCGACGGCCTCGTCGATCAGTGCGGAGTCCACGCCCTTGGTCCGCAGTTCCCGGGCGAGCGCCCGCCGGGCCAGGCCCCGGCCGTGGTGCCGGGACTCCACCCACGCGTCCGCGAAGGCACTGTCGTTGATCAGCCCGACCTCTTCGAAGCGGGAGAGCACCTCGTCCGCCACGTCGTCCGGGATCTCGCGCTTGCGCAGCGCGTCCGCGAGCTGTTTCCGCGTGCGCGGGGTCCCGGTGAGCAGGCGCAAACAGATGCCCCGCGCCCGCTCAGCCGGGTCCCCTGGGGGCTCCCCCTTCTCGGCCCTCGACGAGGCAGAGGGGCCTCCGTCCTGTGGGTCGCCGTCGGCGGGCGATTCGCCGAAACCACGCCGCCGACCGCGGCCACGTCCACCACGGCCGCCACCGCGCGGGGCTCCGGCGCCCCGCTCCCCCGTACCCTGCGGCGCGTCGCCCCCGTACGACCGGCCATCGTCACCACGCCGGCCGGAGCCGCGACGCGAGCCGCCGCTCGGCGTGGTGTCACCGTCCCGCGGACCGTCGCCGCGGTACGGACCGTCATCGCGGCGCGGACCGTCGTCCGGCCGTCCGTCCCCCTCCGGATCGCCGTACCCAGCCTCGGCGTCCCAGGCCCCGAGACCGTACGGCCCGTCAGCGTCGTACGCCCTGTCGCTGTCTCCGGCCGTGTCGCTGTCACCCCCGCGCCTCTTCCCTTCGGAGGCGGCGGGGTGGACGTACTCGGCCCAGTCGGTTCGCCGTGTCACGGACTAGCTCTTGGCCGCCGCGGCCTTGGGCTTGGCGGCCTTGGCTGCGGGAGCGGGAACCGTCTTCGCGGCCTCGTCCGACGCTGCCGACACCGCCGCGTCCGCGCCCGGCTCGGCGGTGGGCTTCTCCGGCTTCACACCGACGCCCAGCTTCTCCAGGATCTTCTTCTCGATCTCGTTGGCGAGGTCGGGGTTGTCCTTGAGGAAGTTGCGCGCGTTCTCCTTGCCCTGTCCGAGCTGGTCGCCCTCGTACGTGTACCAGGCGCCGGCCTTGCGGACGAAGCCGTTCTCCACGCCCATGTCGATCAGGCCGCCCTCGCGGCTGATGCCCTGCCCGTAGAGGATGTCGAACTCGGCCTGCTTGAAGGGCGGGGCGACCTTGTTCTTGACGACCTTGACGCGGGTGCGGTTGCCGACCGCGTCCGTGCCGTCCTTCAGCGTCTCGATACGGCGGATGTCGAGCCGCACCGAGGCGTAGAACTTGAGCGCCCGGCCACCGGTCGTGGTCTCCGGGGAGCCGAACATCACGCCGATCTTCTCGCGCAGCTGGTTGATGAAGATCGCGGTGGTCCCGGACTGGCTCAGCGCGCCGGTGATCTTGCGGAGCGCCTGACTCATCAGCCGGGCCTGGAGACCCACGTGCGAGTCGCCCATCTCGCCCTCGATCTCCGCGCGCGGGACGAGCGCGGCGACGGAGTCGATGACGATGAGGTCGAGGGCGCCGGAGCGGACCAGCATGTCCACGATCTCCAGAGCCTGCTCGCCGTTGTCCGGCTGCGACAGGATCAGGTTGTCGATGTCGACGCCGAGCTTCTTCGCGTATTCGGGGTCGAGGGCGTGCTCCGCGTCCACGAAGGCGACCTGGCCGCCGGCCTTCTGCGCGTTCGCCACCGCGTGCAGGGTCAGGGTCGTCTTGCCGGAGGACTCCGGGCCGTACACCTCGACGACTCGGCCGCGCGGCAGACCGCCGACGCCGAGGGCGACATCGAGTGCGGTCGACCCGGTGGGGATGACCTCGATGGGCTCGTTCGGCCGCTCGCCGAGGCGCATCACCGCACCCTTCCCGAATTGCCGTTCAATCTGTGCGAGTGCGGTATCGAGCGCCTTCTCGCGGTCAGTGCCTGCTGCCATTGGTTCCACCCGATTTGCTTGTGTCGATCGCTTCACGTCAAAGACGCTAACGCCTGCCACTGACAATGCGCCCCGACGCCCGTCCGGCCTGTGGATAACTCGGGCGCTTCTCCACCAAAATCCCCGTCGACGTCCCGTCTCGGGCTTCGCCGGAGCCTCCATCAGAATGGATGTTCGATTTTGGTGTCAAGCGCACCACGCGCTTCAGCGAGAGCGTGTCGCGAGCCATGCTTCCGGCTGTTTCCACGGGCGTACGGGCGCCGCGCCGGATGCGCTACGAGGCGTCGCGGGTTCGCGCTACGAAGCGTCGCGAGGTTCTTCGTCCTCCGCCGTCCGCGCTTCCCGTGGCCCCTTCAGCGCGCGTCGTATGCGTGCGAGGAGGGTGCTCGTGCCCCGCACGCGGCGGCCGTGGACCCGGGGGTCGTCCGTGACGTCGTACCGCTTCACGTAGGCCCCCAGGAAGGCTTGCAGCGTGGCGACCGCCGGGATGGCGATCAGCGCGCCGACCGCGCCGAGCAGGGCGGTGCCCGCGATGACCGACCCGAAGGCGACCGCCGGGTGGATGTCCACGGTCTTCGCGGTCAGCTTGGGCTGCAGCACGTAGTTCTCGAACTGCTGGTAGACCACGACGAAGATCAGCACCCACAGCGCGTACCAGGGGTCGACCGTGAAGGCGATCAGCATCGGCAGGGCGCCCGCGAGGTACGTACCGATGGTGGGGATGAACTGCGAGACCAGACCCACCCAGACGGCGAGCACGGGCGCGTAGTTCACGCCGAGGGACTCCAGCAGGATGTAGTGCGCGATGCCGGAGATCAGGGCCATCAGCCCGCGCGAGTACAGATAACCGCCGGTCTTGTTGACGGCGATCTCCCACGCGCGCAGCACCTCGGCCTGCCGGGCGGGCGGCAGTACGGAACACAGGGCGCGCCGCAGCCGCGGGCCGTCGGCGGCGAAGTAGAAGGCGAACAGTGTGATCGTCAGGAGCTGGAAGAGCCCGCCCAGCACCTGTGTGGACACGTCCAGGACACCGCTCGCGCTGTTCTGCACGTACTTCCGCAGCCAGTCGGAGCGCAGCAGGCCCTCCTGGATGTCGACGCGGCTGAGCTCCGTGTGGAAGGTCGTGTTGATCCAGCTGATCACCGAGTCGACGTACTTCGGGAAGTCCTCGACCATGTCGATGATCTGTCCCGCGAGCATCGAGCCGAGCAGCGTGACGAAGCCCGCGCTGGCGATCATCACGAAGAGGAAGACGATCCCGGTGGCCAGGCCCCTGCGCATGCCGAACGAGGCCATCCAACTCACCGCGGGCTCTATGGCGAGCGCCAGGAAGAACGCGATCAGGATGTTGATCAGCAGCCCGGTCAGCTCGTGGAAAGCCCAACTGCCCAGCTGGAAACAGGCGATGAGAGTGAGGGCGAGCACCATGGCCCGTGGCAGCCAGCGCGGCATGCGGGCACCCGTCTCGGCCGCACCCCCGGCCGGGGGCCTGGGAGGTGTCGTGCCGAGCGGGGAAGCCTGCTGACCGACGTGCGCGGTCTCATCTGTCGATGCCACGGACCAAGTCTCGCCCACACCTCCGACAATCGACCCCCGCCCCCGGATCTTCGTGGCCCGTCAGCGGTTTTCGTAGGGAACGTTCACCGCCGTACACACCGCGCGCCACACGTCCTTCGCCTCCCAGCCCGCGTCCAGCGCCTGCCGCACCGTGCGTCCGCCGAGCTCCGACATCACATGATCGCGCGCGAAGGTGTCGGCGTACCCCGCTCCGAAGTGATCCGCCATCCGCTGCCAGAAGACCGTCAACCGCATGACTCCAGTATCCCGCCCCTGAGAGTGGGCCCGAGCCGGGACCGCTTGCCGAGAACGCTTTCCGTCCTACGGTCTGACTCATGGCCGAAACAGGAGCTTCCCCACTCCCCCCGACGCCCCCGGCGCACACCCCCCTCGCCCGCGCCGAGCACTTCCTCTGGCTCACCGCGCGCGTGCTGGAGCAGCGTCGTTTCGCGTACCACTTCCTGGGCGGCGGTGCCGACGCGGTCGAGACCGCGCTGTCCGCCTACCGCAACGAGGACGACGGGTACGGCCACGCGCTGGAACCCGATCTGCGCGGCCCGGTCAGCCAGCCCCTGCACACCGGGCACGCACTGCGCGTCCTGGACTCGATCGGGCGCTGCGGCGGGCAGCGGGTGGAGCGCATGTGCCGCTATCTGACCTCCGTGTCGACGCAGGACGGCGCGCTGCCGACGATCCATCCCAGCCAGCGCGGATATCCGGCGGCGCCCTCCCTGCCGATCGTCGACAACCCGCCCAGCGAACTCCTCGCCACCGGCCCCGTAGTCGGCCTGCTGCACCGCAACGAGGTCTGGCACGCCTGGCTCTTCAGGGCCACCGACTTCTGCTGGCAGGCGGTGGAGTCCCTGGACAAGTCGCATCCGTACGAGATCGAGGCCGCCGTGACCTTCCTGGACTCGGCGCCCGACCGCCCGCGCGCGGAGGCCGCCGCCGACCGGCTCGGCCGTCTGGTCCGCGAGCACCGGCTCGCGGCGCTGGACCCGGCGCGTCCTGACGCGTTCCCCGTAGCCCCCGGTTACGCGTCCGGAGAGCACCACTTCGCGTACGACTACGCGAAGACCCCGGGCTCGCTCGCGCGCGCGTGGTTCACCGACGCCGAGATGACGGGCTCCCTGGAGTACCTGCTGAGCCGACAGCAGGAGGACGGCGGCTGGCCGGTCCGCCGGCGAAAGTGGGCACCGGGTACGGCCCTGGAGGCCCGCCCGATCGTGACGATCGAGGCCCTGCGCACCCTGCGGGCCTACGGACTGCCCGTCGGCTGACGCTCCCGGGATGCCCGGGCCGACGGGACCTGGTTCAGGGGGCACACGCGCGCGTGCCCCCTCCTCAGCCCAACGTCACCTCAGCCCAATGTCCCCTCACTCCGCCCCCTCCTCAGCCGGCCATCGCCCGCACCCCCGCCGTGACGAGCACCGCCGCAGCGACGACCAGCAGGAACGGCGCCCGCAGCAGCAGTGCCACCGCAGCCGCGGCAAGCCCCGCCGCCTTCGCGTCCAGCACCAGGACGCGTCCGTCGGCGAAGGTCTGCTGGGCCGTGAGGGCGGCCAGGAGGGCGACGGGCAGCATAGCGGCGAGCCGCTGGACGAGCGGTCGCTCCAGCAGGCCCGCAGGGATCAGCAGCCCGATGAGCTTGACGGCGTAACAACCAACGGCGGTGAGGCCGATCGCGATCCAGATGTTCAACGCCCCTCCTCCACTGTGTCGTCGTCTTCGGCCGGTCCGGTACGCGCCCGACGACGCCCTTCCGCCCACAGGACGGCCGGGGCGGCGAGCGCGGCCACCAGGACGGGAACACCGGCAGGCAGGACGGGCAGCAGCCCGAGCCCCAGGACGACCGCGATCCCCGCGACAACCCGCTCCGTGGTGGTCTTGAGCATGGGCGCGAGCAGCGCCAGAAAGACGGCGGGTCCGGCCGCGTCCAGGCCCCAGGCGTCGGTGTCTCCGATGGCGTCGGCGCCCAGCGCGCCAAGCAGCGTGGTGAGGTTCCACAGCACGTAGAGGGTGAGCCCGGTGACGGTGAAGCCGATCCGCACGCTGCGCCGCGTGGGCTGGGCGAGGGCCACGGCGGTCGTCTCGTCGATGACCCACTGGGCGGCGAACGGCCGCACCGCGCGCGGGAGGGCCAACAACTGCGACAGCCGCAGCCCGTAGAAGGCGTTGCGCACCCCCAGGAAGAACGCGCCCGCCGCGGCCGTGAAGGGGTTGCCTCCTCCGGCCAGCGCCCCCACCAGGGCGAACTGGGAGGCGCCGGTGAACACCAGAAGGCTCAGTGCGCAGGTCTGCAGCAGCGTGAGCCCGCTGCCCGCCGAGGTCACCCCGAAGGCGAAACCGGACAGTCCGACGGCCACCCCGACTCCGAGGGCGTCTCGTACGACGGCGGCGTCGGGTTTTCCGCCGTCTTCACTGCGTATGTCTGCGAGAGCTGCATGTTCTGCCACGCCCCGGACGGTACGAGAATCTCCCGCCGAGATTCTTGTACGTTCTTGCGCTCGCGCTGATACGCGCCCGGCGGCACTCCCACGATCCGCGTGAAGTGCCGATTGAGGTGCGGCTGGTCCGTGAACCCCACCGCGACGGCCGCCTCCGCGGGCGCGACCCCCGAGTCCAGCAACCGACGCGCACGCCGTACCCGGACATCGGTCAGCCACGCGTGCGGGGGCATCCCATAGGCGTCCCGAAAAGCGCGCAACAGCGCGAAGGGACTGGTCCCGAGATCACCGGCGAGCCGCTCCAGAGTGGGCGGCTCCACGATCCGCTCCTCGAGAACGGCACGCGCGCGTGCCGCGACCCCGGCTCCCGCGGTCCGCGGGACCCGCTCCGGCAGCGGCCCGCCGTTCACCCGCAGCAACCGGGTCACGGCGACGCGCAACAACGTGTCGGCAGCCAGCGCGTTGCCCTCCTCGGCGGCCCGCAGCACCTGATGAACCAGCATCACGGCATACGGATCATCGATGACCGGGCTCACGAACCCCGGAGTACCACGAAGGGCGGTGGTCTCAGCAGCGATCTCCGCCACCAGCTCCGGCGACGGATAGACGGCCCCGTACCGCCAGCCCTCAGGAACCCCTGCCCGCCCGGTGTGCGGTGTATCGGGATTGACCAGTGCCAGAGAGCCGGCTCCCGCGTACTGGTCCGCCCCACCGTGATGGAAGACCTCGACACCGTCGGCGATGGCGGCGATGACGAAGTTCTCGTGCGTATGCCGGACAAAGGTCTTCTGCACATACCGAGCCCGCAGCAGATCGACACCGGGCAACTCCGCAAACTGCCAGTGCCGAGCCCGCTCCTTCCCAGCTCCAGCCATACCCCCCATTCTCCGCCATCGGGGCAAACACGAGACGGGCACACCCCACGACCCGCAGCTGCCGGCCCCGATCCCTCCAAGGCGGCAGGCGCACGGACGACGGCCCGCAGCCGATCCCTCCCGACCGATCCCTCCGCAGGTCAGCGCCGTTGTCAGTGCCCGGGTGCAGGATGGACGCATGGTCAGCTCCGCACACCGAGCCCTGAGCGGCTTCTCGCAAGCAACCCGTGCATGGTTCACGGGTGCCTTCGACGCGCCCACCGCGGCCCAGGCCGGAGCATGGCAAGCCATCGGCGAGGGCTCGGACGTGCTGGTCGTGGCCCCCACTGGCTCGGGCAAGACCCTGGCCGCGTTCCTCGCGGCCCTCGACCAGCTGGCCTCGACCCCACCCCCGGCCGACCCGAGGAAGCGCTGCAGGGTCCTGTACGTATCACCGCTCAAGGCCCTCGCGGTCGACGTGGAGCGCAACCTGCGCAGCCCGCTGACCGGCATCCGGCAGGAGGCGGTGCGCCTGGGCCTGCCCGAGCCCGAGGTGAAGGTCGGCATCCGCTCCGGCGACACCCCGCCGGCCGAGCGCCGCGCGCTGTCCACCCGCCCGCCGGACATCCTGATCACGACCCCGGAGTCGCTGTTCCTGATGCTCACGTCGGCCACGCGCGACGCGCTGACGGGCATCGAGACGGTGATCCTGGACGAGGTGCACGCGGTCGCGGGTACGAAACGCGGCGCCCACCTCGCCCTCACTCTGGAGCGCCTGGACGAGCTGCTTCCGAAGCCGGCCCGCCGCATCGGCCTCTCCGCCACCGTCCGCCCGGTGGACGAGGTCGCCCGCTACTTGTCCCCCCACCGCAAGGTCGAGATCGTCCAGCCCCCGTCCGGCAAGGAATTCGACCTCTCCGTAGTCGTGCCCGTCGAGGACCTGGGCGAGCTCGGCGGCTCCCCCGTCGCGGACTCCGACACGGCAGCCGAGCGCCCCTCGATCTGGCCGCACGTCGAGGAGAGGATCGCCGACCTGGTCCAGTCCCACCGCTCGACGATCGTCTTCGCCAACTCCCGCCGTCTGGCGGAGCGCCTCTGCAACCGGCTCAACGAGATCGCGTACGAGAGGGCGACGGGCGAGTCCCTGGAGGAGCACCACTCACCGGCCGAGCTGATGGGCGGCTCGGGCGCGGCCCAGGGCGCCCCGCCGGTCATCGCCCGCGCCCACCACGGCTCGGTCTCCAAGGAGCAGCGCGCCCTCGTCGAGGAGGACCTGAAGGCGGGCCGGCTGCCCGCGGTGGTCGCCACGTCCAGCCTGGAGCTGGGCATCGACATGGGCGCGGTGGACCTCGTCGTCCAGGTCGAGTCACCGCCGTCCGTGGCGTCCGGCCTCCAGCGCGTGGGCCGTGCGGGCCACCAGGTCGGGGCGGTCTCCACAGGAGTGGTCTTCCCCAAGTACCGGGGCGACCTCGTCCAGGCGGCCGTGGTCACCGAGCGGATGCGCACCGGCTCCATCGAGTCCCTCCGCATCCCCGCCAACCCCCTGGACGTACTGGCCCAGCAGATCGTCGCCATGACCGCGCTCGACACGTGGCAGGTCGACGACCTGCTCACCACGGTCCGCCGCGCGGCCCCCTTCGCGTCGCTTCCGGAGTCGGCGTTCACGGCGGTGCTCGACATGCTCGCGGGCCGCTATCCCTCCGACGCCTTCGCCGAGCTGCGGCCTCGTGTGGTGTGGGACCGCGTCACCGGTACGGTCACTGGCCGCCCCGGCGCCCAGCGCCTCGCCGTCACCTCCGGCGGCACCATCCCCGACCGCGGCCTCTTCGGGGTCTTCCTCGCCGGCGCCGACCCCAAGAAGGGCGGCGGCCGGGTCGGCGAGCTCGACGAGGAGATGGTCTACGAGTCCCGCGTGGGAGACGTCTTCACGCTCGGAACCAGCTCCTGGCGCATCGAGGACATCACGCGCGACCGCGTCCTGGTGTCCCCCGCCCCCGGTGTGCCGGGCAGGCTGCCGTTCTGGAAGGGCGACCAGCTCGGACGTCCGCTCGAACTGGGCCGCGCGGTGGGCGCCTTCCTCCGCGAGGTCGGATCGCTGCCCAAGGACGACGCCCGCCTCCGCCTCCTCGCGGCGGGCCTGGACGCCTGGGCCGCCGACAACGTCCTGTCCTACCTGGCCGAACAGCGCGAGGCCTGCGGCCACATCCCGGACGACCGCACCATCGTCGTCGAGCGTTTCCGTGACGAGCTGGGCGACTGGCGGGTCGTCGTGCACTCACCCTTCGGCGCCCAGGTGCACGCCCCGTGGGCCCTCGCACTGGGCGCCCGCCTCTCCGAGCGGTACGGCATGGACGCCCAGGTCATGCACGCCGACGACGGCATCGTCCTGCGCCTCCCGGACGCCGACCTGATGGGCCTGGACCTGCTCGACCAGGAACCCACCAAGCTGGGTACGGAGTACGACTCGGAGCAGGCCCCCATCGGCGCGGCGGACGTCGCGTTCGACAAGGGGGAGGTCAATCAGATCGTCACCGACCAGGTCGGCGGCTCCGCCCTGTTCGCGTCCCGCTTCCGTGAGTGCGCCGCCCGCGCCCTGCTCCTGCCGCGCCGCAGCCCCGGCAAGCGCACCCCCCTGTGGCAGCAGCGCCAGCGCGCCGCCCAACTGCTCCAGGTGGCCAGCGAGTACGGCTCCTTCCCCATCGTTCTGGAAGCGGTCCGCGAATGCCTCCAGGACGTCTTCGACGTACCGGGCCTCACGGAACTGATGGGTGACCTGGAGTCCCGCAAGGTGCGGCTCGTCGAGGTCACGACACCGGAACCGTCCCCCTTCGCCCGGTCACTGCTGTTCGGCTATGTCGCCCAGTTCCTGTACGAGGGAGACTCCCCGCTCGCCGAGCGGCGCGCCGCGGCCCTGTCGCTGGACTCGCGTCTGCTCGCCGAGCTCCTCGGCCAGGCGGAGCTGCGCGAACTCCTGGACGCCGACGTCCTGACGGAACTGGAGAGCGAGCTCCAGTGGCTCACGGAGGACCGCCGCACCAAGGACGCCGAAAGCGTCGCGGACCTCCTTCGGATGCTCGGCCCGCTCACCGACGCCGAACTGGCCGAGCGCGGCGCCGAACCGGAGTGGGCCCAGGACCTGGCTTCGGCCCGCCGCGCCATCCGGGTCCGGATCGGCGGGGCCGACCACTGGGCGGCGATCGAGGACGCGGGCCGGCTGCGTGACGCGCTCGGCACCGCGCTGCCGGTCGGCGTCCCGGAGGCCTTCACCGAACCGGTCAAGGACCCGCTCGGCGACCTCCTCGCCCGGTACGCCCGCACGCACGGCCCGTTCACGTCGACCGCGGCGGCGGCCCGCTTCGGGCTGGGTCCGGCCGTCACCGAAGGGGCGCTGCAGAGGCTCGCCGCGGCCGGCCGTGTCGTACAGGGGGAGTTCCACCCTGCGGGGATCGGCCAGGAGTGGTGCGACGCGACGGTGCTGCGCCGGCTGCGGCGCCGTTCGCTGGCCGCGCTGCGCCACGAGCTGGAGCCGGTGCCGCCCGCCGCGCTGGCGCAGTTCCTGCCGCAGTGGCAGCACCTGGGCAGCGGGCACGGCCTGCGCGGCATCGACGGACTCGTGCGCGCCATCGAGCAGTTGCAGGGCGCATCGGTACCCGCGTCGGCGCTGGAGAAGCTCGTCCTGCCGTCCCGCGTCGCGCACTACGCCCCCGCGATGCTCGACGAGCTGACCGCCGCCGGAGAGGTCGTCTGGGCCGGAGCGGGCGCACTGCCCGGCAAGGACGGCTGGGTGTCCGTCTACCTGGCGGACACAGCTCCCCTCCTTCTGCCGCCCCCGCATCCCCTGGAGCTGACCGCGCTCCACCAGTCGGTCCTGGACGCCCTCTCCGGGGGCTACGGCCTCTTCTTCCGCCAGATCACCGACCAGATCCGCGCCACCACGCACCCAGATGCCACCGATCCCCAACTCGCCGACGCCATCTGGGACCTGGCCTGGTCGGGCCGTCTGACGAACGACACGCTCGGCCCGATGCGCTCTCTCCTCGGCTCGGGCCGCACCGCCGGTTCCACCGCCCACCGCGCGAAACGCACCGTGCCCCGCGGTCGGTACGGAAGCCTGACGGCCGCCGCACGTCCCCAGTCCCGGACGGGCCCGCCGACCGTCGCGGGCCGCTGGTCACTGCTCCCCGGCCTCGAACCCGACGCCACGGTCCGCGCCCATGCCCTGGCCCGCACCCTGCTCGACCGGCACGGCGTGGTCACCCGGGGCGCGGTCGCCGCTGAGGGCGTGGAGGGCGGCTTCTCCGCCGTCTACCGCATCCTGTCCGCCTTCGAGGAGAGCGGCCAGGCCCGCCGCGGCTATGTGGTGGAGGGGCTCGGCGCCGCCCAGTTCGCGATGGACGGCGCGGTGGACCGGCTGCGTGCTGCGGCCAACGCCCGCGAACGGGGCGAGGCCCTGCCCGAGCCCGGGTTCCCGGGCATGCCCCTGCCCGGCGGTCACCAGAGCGCACGCACGCCGGGCCATGCCGACGGTCCCAGCGAACACCCAGACCTCTTCGACGACAGCACAGGCTTCGCCGCCCCTGACGACTTCCGGTCGGACCACGACCCGTACTCCCTGCGCGACGGTTCCGGAACGCCCTCCCCCGGCGCCCTGACGCCCAGCACCGATCATCGATATCCACCCCCCTTCGCCGACACCCCCCGTACGGCCCCGCAGGCCTTCCCAGGAGGCCCCGCCTCCCGTACCCGCGCGGGCAACGGCAACCGCGCCATCGTGCTGGCCGCCGCCGACCCCGCGAACGCCTACGGCGCGGCCCTCCCCTGGCCCGAGCCCCCCACCGGCGCCGGTCACAAACCGGGCCGCAAGGCAGGCTCCCTGGTCGTGCTGGTGGACGGCGAGCTGACCCTCTACATGGAGCGCGGCGGCAAGACACTCCTCGCCTGGCCGTCCACCCTCGACGGCTCGCCCTCCGACAGTTCGCCTCCCGATGACTCTCCGCTCCACGACCCACGCCTGCGAACAGCCGCCGAGGCACTCGCCGCAGCCGCCCGCGCGGGATCCCTCGGCACGGTCACGGTGGAGCGGGTCAACGGTGCCTCCGCGCTGACATCCGCCTTCGGCACCCTCCTGGAAGGAGCCGGTTTCCACGCGACCCCACGAGGGCTGCGCCTCCGCGCTTAAGCCCACCCGCCCAACGCCGGCCCGTCGTCCCCTCCCGGTCCCCTCCCCGGCCTTCCCCGCCACACAAGACACCCCGCCCGCCCCATGCCACCCTGGACCCCATGCCCGAAGGAGACACGGTCTGGCAGACCGCCCGGCGCCTGCACACCGCGCTCGCGGGCCACGTGCTCACCCGCTCCGACCTCCGGGTGCCCAAGTACGCCACGGCCGACCTCACCGGACGCACGGTCCTGGACGTCACCCCGCGCGGGAAGCACCTGCTCACCCGTATCGAGGGCGGCCTGACCCTGCACTCGCATCTTCGGATGGACGGCTCCTGGAAGGTGTACGCCCCGGGCGAGCGCTGGAGCGGCGGCCCGGGCCACCAGATCCGGGTGATCCTCGGCACCGCCGACCGGACGGCCGTGGGCTACCGGCTCCCCGTACTGGATCTGCTCCGCACCACCGACGAGGAACGAGCCGTCGGACACCTCGGCCCCGACCTCCTGGGCCCGGACTGGGACCCCGACAAGGCCCTGTCGAACCTCCTGCGCGACCCGGCCCGCCCCCTCGGTGAGGCCCTCCTCGACCAGCGCAACCTCGCCGGCATCGGCAACATCTACAAGAGCGAGCTCTGCTTCCTGCTCCGCGCGACCCCCTGGCTCCCCATCGGCGACCTCCCCGCCGAACACGCCGCCCGTCTGCCCGCCCTCGCCAAGAAGATCCTCGAAGCCAACCGCGACCGCCCGGTCCGCAGCACCACGGGCCGCCGCGACCAGAACCTGTACGTGTACGGCCGCGCACCCCGCCCCTGTCTGCGCTGCCGCACCTCGATCCGCACCGCGAACCAGGGCGACGGCTCCCGGGAACGCCCCACGTACTGGTGCCCGACCTGCCAGCAAGGCCCGGCCCCACACCCCCAACCGTCCACACCCCTGACCAGCCCCGCACCCTGACGAACCTCACCGCGCACAGCCCGCCGCGCACAGCCCGTCGGCACAACCAGCAACGCCCGACCAATTGACGACCCGTCAGAAACCCTCGTACGGTCCCCTCATGCCCGTCACGGCGTACGACCTCACCGGACGCACCGCATTCGTCACCGGCGCGGCAAGCGGTATCGGCCGCGCCAGCGCCGTGCTGCTCGCGGAGGCGGGTGCCACCGTCCACTGCGCCGACCGTGACACCGAGGGCCTGGACGAGACGGCGGCCCTCATCAAGGACACGGGCGGAACCGCACACTCTCACCCCCTCGACGTCACCGACCGCGCCCAGCTCAAGGAAGCGGTCGCGACCTGTGAGCGCCTGGACGTCATGGCCGCGGTCGCCGGGATCATGCACAGCAGCCCGGTCCTGGAGACCCGCGACGAGGACCTCGACCGCGTACTCGGCGTCAACTTCAAGGGTGTTCTGTACGCCTGCCAGGAGGCGGCCCTCGCGATGATCGCGTCGGGCACGCGCGGAAGCATCGTCACGATGGCGTCCGGAGCCGTCGACACGGGCGGGCCGGGCCTGCTCTGCTACGGAGCGGCGAAGGCAGCCGTCGTCCAGCTGACGAAGACCCTGGCGACGGAAATGGGCCCGCACGGCATCCGCGTCAACGCGGTGGCACCAGGATGGATCCGTACGCCCATGACCGACCGGCACGACGGCGAGGCCCAGGCGCGGACCGAGGGGTTCATGGCCCGGATGTCACCCCTGGGCCGGGTCGGCGAGCCGGAGGACATCGCCCACGCGGTCCTGCACCTCGCCTCCGACGCGTCGTCGTTCACAACGGGCCAGATCCTCCGCCCCAACGGGGGCGTGGCAATGCCCTGGTAGCGAGGCACCGACGCACACACGCCCCCACCCACCGACATGCGCCCCCAGGCCCCTTCCCGGAAGCCTCCACCAAGCCCTCCCGAAGCCCTCCCCGGAGCAAGCCTTCCGAAGCCGAAGCCCTTCGGAAAGCGCCCGGCCTCAGGAAGACCCTCCACGCCCCACAAGCGGCCCCCGCCACCTCCGCCAAACCTCCGAAACGCGCCGCGCCCACTGATCCGACCCGGCCGCCCCCGCGGCACGCCCCTTCGGCACACAGTGCACCGGAAGCAGGCTCAGACCCCACCCGCCGGCCGCGACCGCGCCCTCCAGCACGCCGGCGTCCGGCGCGAAGGCCAACCGCATCACGGCCCACCACCACAGCCCTCCAACGCCGAGAGCCAGCCCCCACCTGCCTATTCGCCCCATCCGCCCCGCCATGGCACCACCTCCAGCCAGACGCCCGACGCTAGACCGCCGAGTTCACCCACCGACAGGGCGCATCGACACGAACGGGGCGCCCGGCGCACACCACGAGCGCCCGCCACCTCACCCGTTCTCCGCCTGGAACATCCAGTGATGCTTCTCAAGATCCGCGGTGATCCCGATGAAGATGTCCTGGCTCACCGGATCCGCCTCCCCCGTGGCCCCGACCCGCTCCCGCATCCGCTCGATGACGGCCGCGAGCGCGTCCACGAGCGCCCCCACCGCGTCGGTGTCCCTCACCCATCCGTCCGGCGTGACCCCGATACCGCTGCTGGTCGCGACGGTCGCGGCACGTCCGTCCGGCGATACCCCGAGCGTGGAGGCACGCTCGGCCACGGTGTCGGAGTGCAGCCGGGCGGTGTCCACAACCTCGTCGAGCTGGAGATGGACGGACCGGAAGCGCGGTCCGACCACGTTCCAGTGAATCTGCTTCGCCACGAGCGACAGATCCACCAGATCGACCAGCGCACCCTGCAGCGCCTCGGACACGGTCTTCAGGTCGGCATCGGTCAACGGGCTCTTCACGACGTACATGGACATCCTCCGGTCAGCAACGACCCCCGGCTTCCGCCCCCGCTCCTCCACCATGGCCGCCCCGACCACTACCGGCAAACGCTGACAACACCCACCACACCGCTGGGCCACACCACCGAACCGCACCACCGAGTCCGCCCCGAGCCACACCACCCAGCCACATCACCAGGCCGCGCCGTCAAGCCACACCCTCACGCCGCGCCCCCGGCTTCGGCCCCCGCCCACGCGAAAGCCCCGACCGCCCCCCCCTCCGGGTCTCCCCGGAGAAGGCCCCGGCCGGGGCTCTCACACAGTTCTTCGCATCTCAGCTCGCGGGCGCGAGCCCATGAGCGTCAGGCGGCGACGACGTCGACCGCCTCCGCAGGCGCCTTGATGGTCACCCGTTCCGGCGGCACACCGGTCACCGATACGGAATTGAGCCTCGGGCGCACCGGTGTGGGCACAGGCTCGGTAGCCGCTGCCGACCGGGCCAGCTCGGCGAGTGCGAGCTCGTCGCTCACTTCCCGCATGAGCTCGGACATCCGTACGTCCAGCGCGTCGCAGATCGCGGAGAGCAGCTCAGAGGAAGCCTCTTTCTGCCCCCGCTCCACCTCGGAAAGATAGCCGAGTGAAACTCGGGCGGACGAGGAGACTTCGCGCAGAGTACGGCCCTGGCGCTGGCGCTGCCGACGCAGCACGTCACCAAGCAGGCGACGGAGCAGAATCATCGGTGGCTCCCTCCTCGGACCGCGTAGCCGCATCCTTCACGCCCCACCGTACCGCCTTGCGCCGCGGCCGTGCGGGGAGCGATGTCGTGTTCACTCAGGGCTGCAAACATCAAAACCCCCCGTTCTGTTCCGTATCCTGTGCCCGCTCATTCTCAGTGAGTTCGCCCACAAGCTGCTCCAGAAGCAGTGCGAGCACGCTCCGTACACTCTCCATACGGATTTCCGTCCGGGAGCCGTTCAACCGCAACGCCACCACTTTCCCGCCAAGAACGCCTTCGCCGGAAGTGCCGTGCGGCCCTTCCACGGCAACGAAAACCGTGCCGACGGGCTGTCCGTCCTGAGGTTCGGGACCGGCGACACCGGTCGTCGCGATGCCCCAGTCCGCGCCGAGCACCTTGCGGGCGCCGGCCGCCATCTGGGCCGCGACCTGCGGATCCACCGCTCCACGCTGATCCAGCAGAGTGGCGTCGACGCCGAGTACATCGCGCTTGAGATCGGTGGCGTACGCGGTCACCGAGCCGCGGAACGCCTTGGAGGCTCCGGGCACCGCCGCGAGGTCCGCCGCCACCAGACCGCCGGTGAGCGACTCGGCGACAGCGAGCGTCTCGCCCCTTACCTTGAGTAGTCGCAGCACTTCGGCGGCCGTGGAGGTCACGCTTCCGCCTCCTCGGCGGCGGCTTTCCGATCGGCCAGTCCCTGGCGCCGCAGCACAATGGCCTGTCTCACATAGTCGAGTCCGGTGACGACGGTCAGGGCGACCGCCGCAGCCATCACCCAGAACCTCAGGGTCGCCAGGGGCCCCGTCAGCGCCAGGACGTACATCCCGACGGCCACTCCCTGCGTCAGCGTCTTTATCTTGCCGCCGCGGCTGGCGGGGATCACGCCGTAGCGGATCACCACGAAGCGCAGGAGGGTGATCCCGAGCTCACGCCCGAGGATCACGCCCGTCACCCACCACGGCAGATCGCCGAGCGAGGAGAGACAGATGAGCGCCGCTCCCATGATCGCCTTGTCGGCGATCGGGTCGGCGATCTTCCCGAAGTCGGTGACGAGGTTGTACGTACGGGCCAGATGGCCGTCGAAGACGTCCGTGATCATGGCTACGGCGAAGGCCGCCCAGGCCCACGCCCGCCACACGGGGTCGTATCCGCCGTCGGCCAGCATCAGCGCCACGAAGCCCGGCACGAGCACGAGCCGGAGCATGGTGAGGAGGTTGGCGACGTTCCACAGGCTGGCCTGGTTGACGGCCGCGGCGCTCAGCTTCGCGCCGCGCGGTGTCTTCGAGCCCTGGGCGCCGGTGGCACCCGTACCGGAGGTTCCGGAGTTTCCCTTGCCGGAGGCGCTGGAGGCGCCGGCAGCACCGCGCGTACCGGGCGCACCGGGGCCGCCCGCCGCTGATGCCGGGACTCCGGTCATCTGGCCGCCTCCTCTGTACATCCGAACGAGCCCGGGAGCGGCTCGGCCACCAGGTCGACACCTTCCGTACCGACCACCTTCGCCTCGACCATACGGCCGACGGTGAGACCTTCGCCGCTTGTGAACAGCACCTGGCCGTCGGTCTCGGGCGCCTGATGGGCGGCACGGCCGTACGCGAGCTCCTCCTCGCCGTCGGAACCGGCGGAGCCCAGGGACTCGACCAGCACCTGCAGGGTCTCCCCGACACGCTCCTCGGCCCGCTGGGAGACCAGCTCCTCGGCGAGCCGGGACACGCGCGCGAGACGCTCGGCGACGACGTCCTCGTCCAGCTTGTTCTCGTACGTCGCCGCTTCGGTGCCGTCCTCGTCGGAGTACCCGAAGACGCCGATGGCGTCCAGGCGCGCGCCGGTCAGGAAGCGCTCCAGCTCCGCCAGGTCGTCCGCGGTCTCGCCGGGGAAGCCCACGATGAAGTTGGACCGCACACCGGCCTGCGGGGCCTTGGAGCGGATCGTGTCGAGCAGCTGCAGGAACTGGTCGGTGCTCCCGAAGCGCCGCATCGCGCGGAGCACCCCGGGGGCGGAGTGCTGGAAGGACAGGTCGAAGTAGGGCGCGATGTTCGGCGTCGAGGTCAGTACGTCGATGAGCCCGGGCCGCATCTCGGCGGGCTGGAGGTAGCTGACCCGCACCCGCTCGATCCCCTCGACATCGGCGAGCTCGGGCAGCAGCGTCTCCAGGAGGCGGATGTCGCCGAGGTCCTTGCCGTACGAGGTGTTGTTCTCGGAGACCAGCATGACCTCCTTGACGCCCTGCTCGGCCAGCCAGCGCGTCTCGCCCAGGACGTCGGACGGCCGCCGCGAGATGAAGGAGCCGCGGAAGGACGGGATGGCGCAGAAGGAGCAGCGCCGGTCGCAGCCGGAGGCCAGCTTCACCGAGGCGACCGGTGAGCCGTCGAGCCGGCGGCGCAGGGGTGCGCGGGGGCCGGACTCCGGAGCGAGTCCTTCCGGAAGGTCGACGGGAGCGTGCCCCGGAAGGGCGACCTCCGCGCCCGCGCTCTGCCGTTCGGCGGGGCTGATCGGCAGCAGCTTGCGCCGGTCGCGCGGGGTGTGGGCGGCGTGGATTCCGCCGTTCAGGATGGTCTGGAGGCGGTCGGAGATGTCGGCGTAGTCGTCGAAGCCGAGCACTCCGTCGGCCTCGGGCAGGGCTTCGGCGAGCTCCTTGCCGTACCGCTCGGCCATGCAGCCGACGGCCACGACGGCCTGTGTTCTCCCATGGCCCTTGAGGTCGTTGGCCTCCAGGAGGGCGTCGACGGAGTCCTTCTTGGCGGCCTCGACGAATCCACAGGTGTTGACGACCGCGACGTCCGCGTTCTCGGCGTCCTCCACGAGGTGCCAGCCGTCCGCCTCCAAGCGGCCTGCGAGCTCCTCCGAGTCCACCTCGTTACGGGCGCAGCCAAGAGTGACGAGTGCGACGGTACGGCGTTCAGGCATGGGCTCAAGACTACTTCGTCCCACTGACAGCCCACGTCGACGGGGTTGGCCGATCTTGGCCAACCCCGTACCTGCATGCCCCATGAGGTCACTTGTCCGACCTCGGGGTCGGTCATCCGACCTCGGGGTCGCCCTTCGTGTAGGTGAGGCGCTCGACCCCACCGGGCTGGAACTCGTCCTCGATCTTCTTGCCGTTGACGTAGAGCTGGAGCGCTCCCGCGTCACCGAGGACGAGGTCGATCTTCTCCTTGTCCTGGAAGGTCTTGGAGTCGCCCTGCTTCAGGAAGCCGTCGAAGAGCAGCCGGCCGTTGTGGTCCTTGGCGGAGATCCAGCTGCGCCCGTCGGGGGCGGTCACCTGGACGGTCACCTTGTCCTGAGGCGCGGCCGCGATGGCGCTGTCCGACGGGTCGGGCTTGGGGTCGGCGGGCTTGGTCGGGGTCGGCTTGGTCTTGACGGGCTTGCTGGCGGAGGGCGTGGATCCCTCGGCGACCTGCGTCTTCGAGCCGTCCGAGTCGTCCTTGACCATCGTGAACCCGACGAAGCCGATCACCGCGACGATCGCGGCGACCATGGCGGCGGTCCAGTTGGGACCCCGGCGCTCCGGACGGATCCGCTCGGCCTCGAACATCGGAGCCGCGGGGGTCGGCGCGGGCCGCCCGCCGTGATCGTCGTCGTACTGGGCGAGCAGCGGCGCCGGATCGAGGTGGACGGCGCGCGCCAGCGTCTTGAGGTGACCGCGCGCGTACACGTCGCCGCCGCAGGGCGTGAAGTCGTCCTGTTCGATCGCGTGCACGATGGCGATGCGGACCCGGGTGGCGTTACTGACGTCGTCGACTGTCAGCCCCGCCGCGATGCGCGCCTGCTGCAGAGCACGGCCGATCGAAGGGCGATCACCCTTTTCGATGGGAGGCTCGTCCTGAGGGGAGTTGTCGTCAGGGGAGTTGCCGATGGACACGGGGGCGCCTTTCGAGCGTGTAGCCACCTGTGCTGGAGGTTCAGTCTAGGGGGGTTGCGAAAGGGTGGGGCAACCGGGCGGTGGGACTTTGTACGCCATCAGAACGGCCGGTCATCCTGATGGTGGGGCACGCGCCTTTCGCTTCCCTCAACTTGACGTGCGACGAAGGGAAACGGTTGCTCACGGTTCCCTTACAGGTGAGTCACGTTCGAATCACCCACGTGGCCCTGACGTGCTCACCCACGTGGCCGTGGCCCCGCCGCAAGAGGAAACGGACTTCCCCGTTTCTCTACGGATGAGCCTCCCCACGGATCACCGCGAGCACTCCGTCCAGCTCGTCAGGTTTCACAAGAACATCACGTGCCTTGGAACCCTCGCTCGGCCCGACGATGTTGCGGGACTCCATGAGGTCCATCAGCCGGCCGGCCTTGGCGAACCCGACGCGCAGCTTGCGCTGGAGCATCGAGGTCGACCCGAACTGCGTGGAGACGACCAGTTCGGCGGCCTGGCACAGCAGGTCGAGGTCGTCGCCGATGTCCTCGTCGATCTCCTTCTTCTGCTTGGTGCCCACGGTGACGTCGTCCCGGAAGACCGGCGCCATCTGGTCCTTGCAGTGCTGGACGACGACGGCGACCTCCTCCTCGGTCACGAAGGCGCCCTGCATACGGGTCGGCTTGTTCGCCCCCATCGGCAGGAAGAGCCCGTCGCCCTTGCCGATCAGCTTCTCGGCGCCGGGCTGGTCGAGGATGACCCGGGAGTCGGCGAGCGACGACGTGGCGAAGGCGAGCCGCGAGGGCACGTTCGCCTTGATCAGACCGGTGACGACGTCCACGGAGGGCCGCTGCGTGGCGAGCACCAGGTGGATGCCGGCCGCGCGCGCGAGCTGCGTGATGCGCACGATCGAGTCCTCGACGTCCCGCGGCGCGACCATCATCAGGTCGGCGAGCTCATCGACGATCACCAGCAGATACGGATAGGTCTTGAGCTCCCGCTCACTGCCCTCCGGCGTCTTGAGCTTGCCGTCACGGATGGCCTGGTTGAAGTCGTCGATGTGCCGGTACCCAAATGCCGCCAGATCGTCGTACCGCAGATCCATCTCCCGTACGACCCACTGCAGAGCCTCGGCGGCCCGCTTCGGGTTGGTGATGATCGGCGTGATCAGGTGCGGGATGCCCTCGTACGCGGTCAGCTCGACGCGCTTGGGGTCGACGAGGACCATGCGCACGTCCTCGGGGGTCGCGCGCACCATGACGGACGTGATCAGGCAGTTGATGCACGAGGATTTACCGGAACCGGTCGCTCCGGCCACCAGCACGTGCGGCATCTTCGCGAGGTTGGCCATGACATAGCCACCCTCGACGTCCTTGCCGAGCGCGACCAGCATCGGATGGTCGTCCTCGGCCGCGTCCGCGAGGCGCAGCACATCGCCCAGGTTGACCATCTCGCGGTCGGTGTTGGGGATCTCGATGCCGACCGCGGACTTGCCGGGGATCGGACTGATGATCCGCACGTCCGGGCTGGCGACGGCGTACGCGATGTTCTTGGCGAGGGCCGTGATCCGCTCGACCTTCACGGCGGGGCCGAGCTCGACCTCGTACCGCGTGACGGTCGGGCCACGGGTGAAGCCGGTGACGGCGGCGTCGACCTTGAACTCCATGAAGACGTTCGTCAGCGAGGCGACCACGGCGTCGTTGGCGGCGCTGCGCGTCTTGCCCGGGCCGCCGCGCTCCAGGAGGTCGAGCGACGGCAGGGAGTAGGTGATGTCTCCGGAGAGCTGCAGTTGCTCGGCGCGCGGAGGCAGGTCCCGCGTGGTCTCGGGGGCCGGCTTGGTCAGGTCGGCGACCTCGGCCTTGAGCATCTCCTGCTTGGGCCTGGCGCCCTTGGTCCCCTTGGCACGCGCGGCGGGCACCGGCGTCGGCTCCCCGCGCCGGCCCGTGTCCTGTCCCCCGGTGTCCTGCCGGTCCCCGCGGTCCGCACCGACGCCCTGCGTCAGATCGGCCACCAGCGCGCTGGGAGGCATCCCGTGCATCACGGCACCGTCGAGCGCCGCCGCGGCGGCAGCAGCCACGTCCACGGCGTCCATGGGCCTGTCCAGCGCGGGCTGCTGCACGGCGGGCCGCCGACGGCGGCTCCGGCGCTCGGAGAGCGCCTCCTGCTCGGCACTGTCCGGGTCGTACTCCTCGGGCGCCGCCCGGCGCCGCCGAGGGCTCGCGGGCAGCGCTTCGCGCCACTGGTCGTCGTAGCGCTCGTCGTCCTCGCCGAAACCGTCGTCCGTCTCACGAGGGTGTACGAGGCCGAGCCGGGCGCCCAGCATGCGCAGCCGCTGCGGGATGGCGTTGACCGGCGTCGCGGTGACCACCAGCAGCCCGAAGACCGTGACCAGCACCAGGAGCGGTACGGCGAGGACCTCGCCCATCGTGTACGTCAGCGGTGTCGCCGCACCCCAGCCGATGAGTCCGCCCGCATCCCTTATCGCCTGCATGCCGTCGCTGCGCGCGGGCGCCCCGCAGGCGATGTGGACCTGGCCGAGCACACCGATGACGAGCGCGGACAGACCGATCACGATGCGGCCGTTGGCCTCGGGCTTCTCGGGGTGCCGGATGAGACGCGCGGCGATGACCCCGAGCAGTATCGGCACGAGCAGGTCGAGGCGGCCGAAGGCACCGGTCACCAGCATCTCGACGAGATCGCCCACCGGACCACGGAGGTTGGACCAGGTCCCGGCCGCGACGATCAGTGCCAGCCCGAGCAGCAGCAGCGCGAGACCGTCCTTTCGATGCGCCGGGTCGAGCCCCTTCGCTCCCCGCCCTATGCCGCGGAACACGGCGCCGACGGCGTGCGCGACCCCCAGCCACAGGGCGCGCACCAGCCTGTACACGCCCCCGGTCGGATTGGGCGCCGGCTTCGGAGGCGCGGCTTTCTTGGCCGCGGCCTTCTTCGCGGGCGCCTTTTTCGCCGGAGCTTTCTTCGCGGGGGCCTTCTTCGCCGCAGCCTTCCTCGGTGCGGCCGCCTTCTTCGCGGGCGCCTTCTTGGCTGCGGACTGACGTGGGGCCATGTGTGTGAGGTTACCGGTGGAGACCACTGCGGACACGTGTGCCTACTGCTTCACCCGTTCGTGTCGCCCACAGAGGGCGCCGAACTGACGCCGCCTCAACCGACGAAGCCCGGTAAGGGGCGCGGGCCGCAGCATGTGCGGCTCCGCCGCGTGGGCGCGATCAGCGCCCACCAACCCGCAAGCCAGACACCGGCCTTGGCGAACCGGCACGACTCAGTTCGGCGAGGGCAGCGAGGCCGCCCCACTCCCCGTCCCCGGTTCCAAGGCGTCCAGCGCCCGCCGCAACCCCGTGAGTTTGCGTTCGAGATGGGCGGCGGTGGCCACCGCGGCCGCGTCCGCCGAGTCGTCGTCGAGCTGTTTGGAGAGGGCCTCGGCCTGCTCCTCGACAGCCGCGAGCCGCGCGGAGAGTTCGGCGAGCAGCCCGGCAGGCTCCTTGGTGTCGCCGACCGCCGCCTTGCCGCCTCCGCCTTCGAGCTGGAGCCGCAGCAGCGCGGCCTGCTCCCGGAGTTGGCAGTTCTTCATGTAGAGCTCTACGAAGACCGAGACCTTCGCGCGCAGCACCCACGGGTCGAACGGCTTCGAGATGTAGTCCACCGCACCCGCCGCGTATCCCCGGAAGGTGTGGTGCGGGCCGTGGTTGATCGCCGTGAGGAAGATGATCGGGATGTCCCGGGTCCGTTCTCGCCTCTTGATGTGCGCGGCGGTTTCGAAACCGTCCATGCCCGGCATCTGGACGTCCAGCAGAATGACCGCGAAGTCGTCCGTGAGCAGTGCTTTGAGCGCTTCCTCCCCGGAAGATGCCCGAACCAGTGTCTGATCGAGCGCGGAGAGAATCGCCTCCAGCGCCAGCAGATTCTCCGGCCGGTCATCGACCAGGAGGATCTTGGCCTTCTGCACCATGGCCCGCCCTCCTCGCCCCGGCAGTGCACCGGGCGCCGCCCCAGGGGACGACTCCCTTACGTCGCCCGTCCTTGTGCCGGTCATGGTAGCCGCACCCCGCCTGTCGCCACACCCTGTCACCGCGATGTCACTGTGCACGTAGCAGAAACGTAGCGGGAGACCAGAAGGTTCCCCGAATCCCGGGTTTCTACACCGCCTCGGGCACACTCAGTCAACAGCCCGGTGGGCCCGGGCAACCGCCCGAGCACCCCTGGCCACACGCCCGTTCCCGGCCGGCCGATCACTCCTGCCGGCCTGTCACTGTCCGCTCATCCACTGCTGCATCACCTCGAGCAGATGATCGGGATCGACCGGCTTCGTCACGTAGTCGGAAGCGCCGGACTCGATCGCCTTCTCCCGGTCGCCCTTCATCGCCTTGGCGGTGAGCGCGATGATCGGCAGCCCGGCGAACTGGGGCATCCGACGGATCGCCGTCGTGGTCGCGTATCCGTCCATCTCGGGCATCATGATGTCCATCAGGACGACCGTCACATCGTCGTGCTGTTCCAGCACTTCGATGCCCTCGCGGCCGTTCTCGGCGTACAGCACCGACAGTCCGTGCTGCTCCAGGACGCTGGTGAGCGCGAACACGTTGCGGATGTCGTCGTCGACGATCAGCACCTTCTCGCCCTCGAAGCGGATGACACCGCGCGAGTGCACGGACGTCTCCTCGCCGCCGACGGTCCAGGAATCCCGGGCCTGCGTCTGCGGCCCCGGAAGGGCGGGCCGCTGCTGGGCCGAGGGCATCGCCCTGCGACGCCGCCTGAAGAGTGCGGCGGCCCCGTTCTGTGTCTCCTGGTACGACTTGACCTCTGCCGGGGTCTCCACATGGCCCCCGTTCTCGTCCTCGGAACCTGCCGGAAGCGCCCCGTTCTCCATGGGCGTACCGAGTTGCGGATAACCCTGGGGGGGCAGTTCGCTCGGGTGCAGCGGCAAATACAGCGTGAACGTCGAGCCGCGTCCCGGTTCGCTCTGAGCGTGGATCTCGCCGCCCAGCAGTCGCGCGATCTCCCGGGAGATGGACAACCCCAGTCCCGTACCGCCGTACTTGCGGCTCGTCGTGCCGTCCGCCTGCTTGAACGCCTCGAAGATCACCCGCATCTTGCTGGCCGCGATCCCGATTCCCGTGTCCGCCACGGAGAACGCGATCAGATCGGCGTCCGCGTCCCGCAGCGAACCCGCCTCCAGGAGCTGTTCCCGGATGGCGACCGGCACCTCCGCGCCCGCGGGCCTGATGACCAGTTCGACCGCTCCGGAGTCGGTGAACTTCACCGCGTTGGAGAGTAGGTTGCGCAGCACCTGGAGGAGCCGCTGTTCGTCCGTGTGCAGCGTGGCCGGCAGTTCCGGCGACACCCGTACGGAGAAATCGAGGCCCTTCTCCGCGGTCAACGGACGGAAAGTGGCCTCTACGTAGTCGACGAGTTGGACCAGCGCGATACGTGTCGGCGACACGTCCATCTTGCCCGCCTCGACCTTCGACAGGTCGAGGATGTCGTTGATCAGCTGGAGCAGGTCGGAACCCGCGCCGTGGATCGTCTCGGCGAACTCGACCTGCTTCGGGGTGAGGTTGGAGTCCGCGTTGTCGGCGAGCAGCTTGGCCAGGATCAGCAGCGAGTTGAGCGGCGTACGCAGCTCGTGGGACATGTTGGCGAGGAACTCGCTCTTGTAGCGCATGGAGACCGCGAGTTGCTCGGCGCGCTCCTCCAGGACCTGCCGCGCCTCCTCGATCTCGGTGTTCTTGACCTCGATGTCGCGGTTCTGCTGGGCCAGCAGCTCGGCCTTCTCCTCCAGCTCGGCGTTGGACGCCTGGAGGGCCTTCTGCCGGTTCTCCAGCTCGGCCGACCGCTCCCGCAGCTGCTCGGTCAACTCCTGCGACTGCTTGAGCAGTACCTCGGTCTTCGTGTTGACCGCGATCGTGTTGACGCTCGTCGCGATCATCTCGGCGATCTGGCTGAGGAAGTCCTTCTGGATGTGCGTGAACGAGTGGAACGACGCCAGCTCGATCACACCGAGCACGGTGCCTTCGAAGAGCACCGGCAGCACGATGACATGCGCGGGAGGCGCCTCACCGAGCCCGGACGCGATCTTCAGATACCCCGGCGGCACGTTCTCCACGAGAATCGTCCGCTTCTCCTTGGCGGCCGTCCCGATCAGCGTCTCCCCCGGCCGGAACGACGTCGGCATGGAGCCCATGGAGTACCCGTACGACCCGAGCATGCGCAGTTCGTACGAGTCGTCGTGCGCGGCGCCCACGTCCTTGCCGTCGTCCAGCGGCATCGCCAGGAAGAACGCGCCGTGCTGCGCCGAGACCACCGGAGTCAGCTCGCTCATGATCAGCGAGGCCACGTCGGCGAGGTCGCGCCTGCCCTGCATCAGACCGGAGATCCGGGCGAGGTTGCCCTTCAGCCAGTCCTGCTCCTTGTTGGCGATGGTGGTGTCGCGGAGGTTGGCGATCATCTTGTTGATGTAGTCCTGAAGTTCCTGGATCTCGCCCGAGGCGTCCACGTCGATCTTCAGGTTCAGGTCGCCACGGGTCACCGCGGTGGCCACGCGCGCGATGGCACGCACCTGCCGGGTGAGGTTCCCGGCCATCTCGTTCACCGACTCGGTGAGGTCTCGCCAGGTGCCGTCGACGTCGCGGACGCGCGCCTGGCCGCCCAACTGGCCCTCCGTGCCCACCTCGCGGGCGACTCGGGTGACCTCCTCGGCGAACGACGACAGCTGGTCGACCATCGTGTTGATGGTGGTCTTCAGCTCCAGGATCTCGCCGCGCGCATCGATGTCGATCTTCTTGGTCAGGTCGCCCTTGGCGATGGCCGTGGTGACCATCGCGATGTTGCGCACCTGGCCGGTCAGGTTGGACGCCATGCCGTTCACGGACTCGGTGAGGTCCTTCCACGTACCGGACACGCCCGGTACGCGCGCCTGTCCGCCGAGGATGCCGTCCGTGCCCACCTCGCGGGCCACCTTGGTGACCTGGTCGGCGAACGAACTCAGCGTCTTCACCATGGTGTTGAAGGTGTCGGCGAGCTGCGCGACCTCGCCGCGGGCCTCGATCGTCACCGTCCGGGTGAGGTCGCCGTTGGCGACTGCCGACGCGACCTGGGAAATGTTCCGCACCTGCACGGTCAGGTTGTTGGCCATCAGGTTGACATTGTCGGTGAGGTCCTTCCAGATACCCGTGACGCCCGACGCGTACGCCTGACCGCCCAGGATGCCTTCGGTACCCACCTCGCGGGCCACCCGGGTCACCTGCTCGGCGAACGACGACAGCTGGTCGACCATCGTGTTGACGGTGCTGACGAGTTCGAGGATCTCGCCCTTCGCGTCGACGGTGATCTTCTTCGACAGGTCGCCCTTGGCGACCGCGGTCGTGACCTCGGCGATGTTGCGCACCTGGATCGTCAGGTTGTTCGCCATGAAGTTCACGGACTGCGTGAGGTCCTTCCAGGTGCCGGAGACACCCTGCACCTCGGCCTGTCCGCCGAGGATGCCCTCCGTACCCACCTCGCGGGCCACGCGCGTGACCTGCTCGGCGAAGTTCGAGAGCTGGTCCACCATCGTGTTGAGGGTGTTCTTCAGCTCCAGGATCTCGCCGCGCGCGTCCACGTCGATCTTCTGCGACAGGTCACCGCGGGCCACCGCCGTCGCGACCTGCGCGATGTTGCGCACCTGCGCGGTGAGGTTGCCGGCCATGCCGTTCACGGAGTCGGTCAGGTCGCGCCAGACACCGGCGACGCCGGGCACCTGCGCCTGACCGCCCAGCCGGCCGTCCGTACCCACCTCACGGGCCACCCTGGTCACCTGCTCGGCGAAGGCGCTGAGCTGGTCGACCATCGTGTTGATGGTGTTCTTGAGCTCCAGGATCTCGCCGCGCGCGTCGACCTCGATCTTCTGCGACAGGTCACCCCGGGCGACCGCCGTCGTCACCTGCGCGATCTGCCGCACCTGGGAGGTCAGGTTGCCCGCCATGAAGTTGACGGAGTCGGTGAGGTCCTTCCACGTGCCGGACACCCCGTCCACGCGCGCCTGGCCGCCCAGCCGGCCCTCCGTGCCCACGTCACGCGCCATCCGCGTCACCTGGTCGGCGAAGGACGACAGCTGGTCCACCATCGTGTTCACGGTGTTCTTCAGCGCGAGCATCTCGCCGGAGACGTCCACGGTGACCTTCTGCGACAGGTCACCGTTGGCCACCGCCGTCGTCACCTGCGCGATGTTCCTCACCTGTCCGGTGAGATTCCGGAACGCCGTGTTGACGGAGTCGGTGAGGTCCTTCCACGTACCGGCCGCGCCCGGCACCGCCGCCTGACCGCCCAGCTCACCCTCGACACCGACCTCCCGCGCCACACGGGTCACCTCGGCACCGAAGCTCGACAGCTGGTCGACCATCGTGTTGACGGTGTTCTTCAGTTCCAGCATCTCGCCGGCGACCTCGACGCTGACCTTCTGCGACAGGTCACCGTTGGCCACGGCCGTCGTCACCGCGGCGATGTCCCGCACCTGAGTGGTGAGGTTCCGGAAGACCGTGTTCACCGAATCGGTGAGGTCCTTCCACGTTCCCGCCGCGCCCGGCACGTTCGCCTGCCCGCCGAGCCGCCCCTCGCCGCCGACCTCGTTGGCCACACGGGTGACCTCGTCCGCGAACGTACGCAGCGTCTCGGTCATCTGGTTGATCGTCTCGGCGAGCTGCGCGACCTCGCCGCGCGCCGACACGGTGACCTTCTGCGACAGATCACCGTTGGCGACCGCCGTCGTCACCTGGGCAATCCCGCGCACCTGCGCGGTCAGATTGCCGGCCATAAGATTCACCGAATCGGTGAGGTCCTTCCACACACCCGCCACACCAGGCACCTGTGCCTGGCCGCCGAGCTCGCCCTCGGTGCCCACCTCGCGCGCGACTCGCGTCACCTCGGAGGAGAAAGAGGACAGCTGATCCACCATCGTGTTGACGGTGTTCTTCAGCTCCAGCATCTCGCCGGCCACGTGAACCGTGACCTTCCGGGACAAGTCACCCTTGGCGACCGCCGTGGTCACGAGCGCGATGTCCCGCACCTGAGCCGTCAGCCGGTACGCCATGGTGTTGACCGAATCCGTGAGGTCCTTCCACGAACCGGACATACCACGCACCCGCGCCTGCCCGCCCAGCTTGCCCTCGGTGCCCACCTCGCTGGCCACGCGCGTGACCTCGTCGGTGAACGTCGACAGCTGGTCGACCAGGTTGTTGACCGTGCGCCCGACCTTCAGGAACTCCCCGCGCAGCGGATGCCCGTTCCCGTCCGCGGCCTGCGCCCGCAGCTCCATACGCGGCGACAGATCGCCCTCCGCCACGGCGGACAGCACCCGTCCGACCTCGGAGACGGGCCGTACGAGGTCGTCGACCAGCGCGTTGGAGTTGTCGATCGCGGTGGCCCAGGAACCCTCGCAGGCGCCCGACTCCAGCCGCTCCGTCAACTTGCCCTCGCGGCCCACCATGCGCCGCACGCGCGCCAGCTCGCCCGTCAGATGCAGATTCCGGTCGGCCACTTCATTGAAAACCGCTGCGATCTCGGACATCACGCCATCGCCCGAGACCGTGAGCCGCTTACGGAAGTTGCCGTCCCGCATCGACACCAGGGCCGCCAGCAGCCTGTTCAGGGCAGCCGTGTCCACGTCGGTGGTGCCATTGCGTGATTTGCGCTGGTTACTCAGGGACTGTCCGCCTTTCGCGCGCGTTTTAGTGCCCCGCGTCGCTGCGCCAGACTCCACTGTGTCCCTCCCGCAAGGGTCGACCATTTACTGCTCGGCGTACTCGGGTACTACTGCTCGGCGTACTGGAAGGCACTCGGCCTGCCCGGACCTTCCCCAGGAGCTTGCCCAGTGTTTCACCATGGCTGAACCAGGCCATAACAGTTCGGCAGCTTCGCACATGGTCCGCACACACGCTCCGGAGTGGAAACAGTGGCGACCGGCATCCGCATGGACGGCGAAGGTAAGTAACCTTGCATGCGGCTGTCCAGCCACGCCGGTCCTTCCGGCCTGGGCGGTGGCACGAGCACGAGCGGGCAGGCATCGGAGGGGCACCGCACCATGACCACCGAACTGCATCCTGGGGGACCGCCCCAGGATCCCCGGCCGACGGGGAACCAGCCCCTGCCACGGCAGGAGCGGGTCGGCCACGCAGCGCTGCCCTCCGACAACCGGACAAGGAGTTCTGTGATCACCGCGCGCGCGGCCGCCAGCTTCGATCCTGTCGGGCGGTCCGTCGCGACCGCTCGGTCCTTCGTCCGTGACACCCTCCAGGGTTGGGGCTTCGCCGACATCGTCGACGACGCCGTGGTCCTCACCAGCGAGCTTGTCACCAATGCCGTGGTGCACGCGGGCACGTCCGCCGACGTCCTGTGCCTGCGCAGCGACGAGGGCGTACGGATCGAGGTGGGGGACCGCTACCCGGAACGTGAGATTCCACTCCAGGCGACCGCCATCAACATGGGCAGCCCCGACCGCGAGGGAGGCCGCGGCCTGCAGCTCTGCGCAGCCCTGGCCGGCCGCTGGGGCGTCGAGTACACGCCCACGCACAAGCAGGTCTGGTTCCAGCTGGAACTGCCGGAACGCTCGGTGGGCACCCGCACGGCCGGCCCCGCCCTCCCGGCCAACCTCCTCCCCCTCGCCGACGGCCGCGTCCGCGTGGCGGTCGTCCAGATCGACCGCACCGGCGCCATCAACGCCTGGAACGAGGACGCGGAAGAACTCTTCGGATACGCGGCCGAACAGGTCATCGGCAAGCCCCTCACCGACCTCGCGGCCTGGCCGCACACGCCCGGCACCAGCACCGGCATCGTCGAGGCGCTCCAACTCTCCCGCTGGGAGGGCAGCTACGGCCTCCGCGCCGCCAACGGCCGTGTGACACCGGTCTACGCCTCGCATCTGCGCGTCCGGGACACCGGCGGCGAGCCCTCGACGGTCTGCCTTCTCGTACGCGACCACGAACGCGCAGTCCTGCAGACCCCGTTGCGCGTCAACGCCTCGGACACGACCACCAGTTCGGAGGGCCAGGCGTCGGACCCCTTCGAGGTCTTCATCGGCTCACCGGCCCCCGACGACCTGGACGGCCTCCTCCAGCGCACGGTGGAGCGCGCCCGCGACATGCTCGACGGCGACTCCGCCTTCCTCCTCCTGGCGACCGACGACGAAACGGAGTTGGAGGTCCGCGCCTCCACCGGACTCCCCTCCGCCCGCCAGCGCTTCGCCCGCGTCCCCGTGGAAGCCGGCCCCGGCCGCTACGGCTCGGCCCGTATGCCCGCCGTGCACGAGGACCTGACGGTCGTTCCGGGCGCCGTACCGCTCCTCAGCGGCACGGGCATGCGCTCGGTCGTCACGGTCCCCCTCAAGGTCGAGGGCCGCCTGACCGGTTCACTCGGCGTCGCGGCCGAGGCCCAGGGCCGCTACTCGAACGAGGAGGCCCTGCGCCTCCAGTTCGCCGCCGACCGCATCGCGCTCGCCGTGGAGTCGGCGCGCCTGGGCGAGCTGGAGCGCCTGCGCCGCGGCTCCCTGTCCTTCCTCGTCGAGGCCTCGGACCTCCTCGCGGGCACGCTGGACCGCGACCAGACACTGGCCCTGATGGCCCAGATGACGGTCCCGACCCTGGCCACCTGGTGTGCCGTCTACACGATCGCCGACCAGGCATCGGATCCGTATCTTTCGTACGTCCTGCACGAGGACGAGGACCGCATCGACGGCCTCAAGGCCCTCCTGTCGAAGATCGCCCCTCCGGACCCCGTCCCGACCCCGGGCGCCCGCGTCTGGGCCGCTCCGGCGGAGGCGGCCCACCAGGCGGCCCTGCGCACCTCCATGCGCAGCCTCGGCCTCGGCGAGCCCGCCACGGTGAGCTCCGGCATCGGTACGACACTGCAGACGGCCGCCGCGGTCGGCGGCGAGACGGTCGTACTCCCCCTGGTGGCCCGCAACCGCGTCATCGGCATGCTGACGCTCGGCAAGCCGTCCGACGAACACTTCCGCCAGGAAATCCTGGAACTCGCCGAGGACTTGAGCCGCAGGGCCGCCCTGGCCCTCGACAACGCCCGCCTGTACTCGGAGCGCACGGCCATCAGCCAGTCCCTCCAGCGCAGCCTCCTGCCTCCGGAGCTCCCCCAGATCGACGGCGTGGAGGTCGAGGTCATCTACCGCGCGGCAGGCGAGGGCAACGAAGTCGGCGGCGACTTCTACGACCTCTTCCCCATCCGCGACGGCGCCTACGGCTTCGCCATCGGAGACGTCTGCGGTACGGGCCCGGAGGCGGCCGCGGTCACCGGCCTCGCCCGGCACGCGCTGCGCCTGCTCGCCCGCGAGGGCTTCGGCGGCCCGGCGGTCCTTGAGCGCCTGAACTCCGCGATCCTCGACGAGGGCGCCCGCAGCCGCTTCCTGACACTCCTGTACGGGGAGTTGTGGCCCCAGGAGGACGGCTCGGCGCTCCTCAAGGTCGTCTGCGCCGGCCACCCGCTTCCGCTGCGCCTCCGCCAGGACGGCACGGTCGAACCGGCCGCCGAACCCCAGCCGCTCCTGGGCGTGATGGAGGACCTGGAGCTGTACGAGCAGACGATCACGCTCGACCCGGGCGACGTCCTGCTGTGCGTGACGGACGGCGTCACCGAACGCCGCGAGGGCACCCGCATGTTGGGCGACGACGGCCTCACCGACGTCCTCACCACCTGCACAGGCCTCACGGCCGGGGCTGTGGCCGCCCGCATCATGCGCGCGGTGGAACGCTTCGCGTCGGACGCCCCGTCGGACGACATGGCCATTCTCGCGATGCGCGTTCCCGGCCTCCAGAACGACTGAACCCGGCTCGGAGGAACCGGTCCCGGACACACGAAAGGCCCCCGCCCACAAGGGCGGAGGCCTTTTTGTCTGAGCCCCCCAACGGAATCGAACCGTTGACCTTCTCCTTACCATGGAGACGCTCTGCCGACTGAGCTAGGGGGGCCTGTTGCTTTCGAGGTGTCCCTCGCGGCAACGAAATAGATCATACCCCGAACGGCGGCGTGCTCCCAACCCTGTTCGACCGCTAGAAAGCGGGCTGCAGGAGCCCACCGAGCGCATTGCACGCGGACACCATCCGCTGCATCTCCCGCTTCGACAACGACGCGTCAACAGGCAGAGCCAGCGTCTCGTCGGCGGCCCGCTCGGTCTCCGGCAGACAGACGTCCCTCCTGAACACGGGCATCCGGTGCACGGGCGTCTTCACCGGCACCCGGCACTCGACTCCCTTGGCCCGCACGGCCCGCGCGAACGCGTCCCGGTCCGGCCGCCCGTTCCCCGGCACCCGCACGACGTACTGCTGGTACGTGTGTCCGATGCCGCGCACCGGCGTCCGCACGCCCCTCAACCGCCCGTCGAGGAACGCCGCATGCGCCCTGCGCTCCTCGATCTCGCTGTACGGCGCCACGGACTCGCCCTGCTCCAGCACGAGCAGCCCGTGCCGCTGCCCGACGTCCCGGAGCCGCGCGATGTCAGCGGGCCGGCCGAAGCGGTGCACGGCGACGACAGCGACCGTCCGCGGACCGACGGCCGCGTTCACCTCGGTGGCGTCCAGGCAGTACGTGGCCGGGTCTATGTCGGCGAAGACCGCCATCGCACCGGCCTGGATCACGGCCTCGGCGACCTCGACGTTGCCGAACGCCGGCACGATGACCTCGTCACCGATTCCCACGCCCGCGGCCCGGAGCATTGCAGCAGTACCCATGTGCCGGATCTTGGTCGCACAACGTGAACTTCAAGTGACGCACAACAAAAAAGAGCTGGTCCCTGAACCGAAGTTCAGGGACCAGCTCTATTAATAATAGTTCGGCGGTGTCCTACTCTCCCACAGGGTCCCCCCTGCAGTACCATCGGCGCTGTGAGGCTTAGCTTCCGGGTTCGGAATGTAACCGGGCGTTTCCCTCACGCTATGACCACCGAAACACTATGAAACAGACAAACCGGAGCCGTGACCATGGCTACAACGGTTGTTCGTGGTTTCAGAACCAACACAGTGGACGCGAGCAACTGAGGACAAGCCCTCGGCCTATTAGTACCAGTCAGCTTCACCCCTTACGAGGCTTCCACATCCGGCCTATCAACCCAGTCGTCTACTGGGAGCCTTAACCAATCTAGTTGGTGGGAATACTCATCTCGAAGCAGGCTTCCCGCTTAGATGCTTTCAGCGGTTATCCCTCCCGAACGTAGCCAACCAGCCATGCCCTTGGCAGGACAACTGGCACACCAGAGGTTCGTCCGTCCCGGTCCTCTCGTACTAGGGACAGCCCTTCTCAATATTCCTACGCGCACAGCGGATAGGGACCGAACTGTCTCACGACGTTCTAAACCCAGCTCGCGTACCGCTTTAATGGGCGAACAGCCCAACCCTTGGGACCGACTCCAGCCCCAGGATGCGACGAGCCGACATCGAGGTGCCAAACCATCCCGTCGATATGGACTCTTGGGGAAGATCAGCCTGTTATCCCCGGGGTACCTTTTATCCGTTGAGCGACGGCGCTTCCACAAGCCACCGCCGGATCACTAGTCCCGACTTTCGTCCCTGCTCGACCCGTCGGTCTCACAGTCAAGCTCCCTTGTGCACTTACACTCAACACCTGATTGCCAACCAGGCTGAGGGAACCTTTGGGCGCCTCCGTTACTCTTTAGGAGGCAACCGCCCCAGTTAAACTACCCATCAGACACTGTCCCTGATCCGGATCACGGACCCAGGTTAGACATCCAGCACGACCAGACTGGTATTTCAACGACGACTCCACAGACACTGGCGTGCCCGCTTCAAAGTCTCCCAGCTATCCTACACAAGCCGAACCGAACACCAATATCAAACTGTAGTAAAGGTCCCGGGGTCTTTCCGTCCTGCTGCGCGAAACGAGCATCTTTACTCGTAGTGCAATTTCACCGGGCCTATGGTTGAGACAGTCGAGAAGTCGTTACGCCATTCGTGCAGGTCGGAACTTACCCGACAAGGAATTTCGCTACCTTAGGATGGTTATAGTTACCACCGCCGTTTACTGGCGCTTAAGTTCTCAGCTTCGCACACCCGAAAGTGCACTAACCGGTCCCCTTAACGTTCCAGCACCGGGCAGGCGTCAGTCCGTATACATCGCCTTACGGCTTCGCACGGACCTGTGTTTTTAGTAAACAGTCGCTTCTCGCTGGTCTCTGCGGCCACCCCCAGCTCAGAGAGTAAATCTCATCACCAGTGATGGCCCCCTTCTCCCGAAGTTACGGGGGCATTTTGCCGAGTTCCTTAACCATAGTTCACCCGAACGCCTCGGTATTCTCTACCTGACCACCTGAGTCGGTTTAGGGTACGGGCCGCCATGAAACTCGCTAGAGGCTTTTCTCGACAGCATAGGATCATCCACTTCACCACAATCGGCTCGGCATCAGGTCTCAGCCTCAATGTGCGACGGATTTACCTATCACACGGCCTACACCCTTACCCCGGGACAACCACCGCCCGGGCTGGACTACCTTCCTGCGTCACCCCATCACTCACCTACTACCACCTTGGGTCGACGGCTCCACCACTTTCCTTTCCCCGAAGGGTCCGGAACGGCTTCACGGTCTTAGCATCAGAGGGTTCGATGTTTGACGCTTCACAGCGGGTACCGGAATATCAACCGGTTATCCATCGACTACGCCTGTCGGCCTCGCCTTAGGTCCCGACTTACCCTGGGCAGATCAGCTTGACCCAGGAACCCTTAGTCAATCGGCGCACACGTTTCTCACGTGTGTATCGCTACTCATGCCTGCATTCTCACTCGTGAACCGTCCACCACTAGCTTCCGCTGCGGCTTCACCCGGCACACGACGCTCCCCTACCCATCCGTACTCCCGTTGGGGATATGTGTACGAATGACACGACTTCGGCGGTACGCTTGAGCCCCGCTACATTGTCGGCGCGGAATCACTAGACCAGTGAGCTATTACGCACTCTTTCAAGGGTGGCTGCTTCTAAGCCAACCTCCTGGTTGTCTCTGCGACTCCACATCCTTTCCCACTTAGCGTACGCTTAGGGGCCTTAGTCGATGCTCTGGGCTGTTTCCCTCTCGACCATGGAGCTTATCCCCCACAGTCTCACTGCCGTGCTCTCACTTACCGGCATTCGGAGTTTGGCTAAGGTCAGTAACCCGGTAGGGCCCATCGCCTATCCAGTGCTCTACCTCCGGCAAGAAACACACGACGCTGCACCTAAATGCATTTCGGGGAGAACCAGCTATCACGGAGTTTGATTGGCCTTTCACCCCTAACCACAGGTCATCCCCCAGGTTTTCAACCCTGGTGGGTTCGGTCCTCCACGACCTCTTACAGCCGCTTCAACCTGCCCATGGCTAGATCACTCCGCTTCGGGTCTTGAGCGCGCTACTATATCGCCCTATTCGGACTCGCTTTCGCTACGGCTTCCCCACACGGGTTAACCTCGCAACACACCGCAAACTCGCAGGCTCATTCTTCAAAAGGCACGCAGTCACGACTGTATGTGCAAGCACATACAGCGACGCTCCCACGGCTTGTAGGCACACGGTTTCAGGTACTATTTCACTCCGCTCCCGCGGTACTTTTCACCATTCCCTCACGGTACTATCCGCTATCGGTCACCAGGGAATATTTAGGCTTAGCGGGTGGTCCCGCCAGATTCACACGGGATTTCTCGGGCCCCGTGCTACTTGGGTGTCTCTCAAACGAGCCGTTGATGTTTCGACTACGGGGGTCTTACCCTCTACGCCGGACCTTTCGCATGTCCTTCGCCTACACCAACGGTTTCTGACTCGTCTCACAGCCGGCAGACTGTGAAAGAGAGATCCCACAACCCCGTACACGCAACCCCTGCCGGGTCTCACACGTATACGGTTTGGCCTCATCCGGTTTCGCTCGCCACTACTCCCGGAATCACGGTTGTTTTCTCTTCCTGCGGGTACTGAGATGTTTCACTTCCCCGCGTTCCCTCCACACACCCTATGTGTTCAGATGTGGGTGACAGCCCATGACGACTGCCGGGTTTCCCCATTCGGAAACCCCCGGATCAAAGCCTGGTTGACGGCTCCCCGGGGACTATCGTGGCCTCCCACGTCCTTCATCGGTTCCTGGTACCAAGGCATCCACCGTGCGCCCTTAAAAACTTGGCCACAGATGCTCGCGTCCACTGTGCAGTTCTCAAACAACGACCAACCACCCATCACCCCGAACCAGTAGTCCGAGTGCACTGGGGCCGGCACTGAAGATCCAGACACAAGGTCCGTACCCTCAGACACCCAACAGCGTGCCCGACACCCTCGCCACTCATGATCAGCTTTCCACGCCCCAAAGGGACAGTACTTGCAGCCCAAGATGACTGAGAGTGCCGAATAATCAACGTTCCACCCATGAGCAACCAGCATCAGACATTCGCCGATGTACTGGCCTCTGGACTGCCAGGCAGAGCCTGTCAGCCAAGAAGTGCTCCTTAGAAAGGAGGTGATCCAGCCGCACCTTCCGGTACGGCTACCTTGTTACGACTTCGTCCCAATCGCCAGTCCCACCTTCGACAGCTCCCTCCCCACAAGGGGGTTGGGCCACCGGCTTCGGGTGTTACCGACTTTCGTGACGTGACGGGCGGTGTGTACAAGGCCCGGGAACGTATTCACCGCAGCAATGCTGATCTGCGATTACTAGCAACTCCGACTTCATGGGGTCGAGTTGCAGACCCCAATCCGAACTGAGACAGGCTTTTTGAGATTCGCTCCGCCTTGCGACATCGCAGCTCATTGTACCTGCCATTGTAGCACGTGTGCAGCCCAAGACATAAGGGGCATGATGACTTGACGTCGTCCCCACCTTCCTCCGAGTTGACCCCGGCAGTCTCCTGTGAGTCCCCATCACCCCGAAGGGCATGCTGGCAACACAGAACAAGGGTTGCGCTCGTTGCGGGACTTAACCCAACATCTCACGACACGAGCTGACGACAGCCATGCACCACCTGTCACCCGACCACAAGGGGGGCACCATCTCTGATGCTTTCCGGGCGATGTCAAGCCTTGGTAAGGTTCTTCGCGTTGCGTCGAATTAAGCCACATGCTCCGCTGCTTGTGCGGGCCCCCGTCAATTCCTTTGAGTTTTAGCCTTGCGGCCGTACTCCCCAGGCGGGGAACTTAATGCGTTAGCTGCGGCACCGACGACGTGGAATGTCGCCAACACCTAGTTCCCACCGTTTACGGCGTGGACTACCAGGGTATCTAATCCTGTTCGCTCCCCACGCTTTCGCTCCTCAGCGTCAGTAATGGCCCAGAGATCCGCCTTCGCCACCGGTGTTCCTCCTGATATCTGCGCATTTCACCGCTACACCAGGAATTCCGATCTCCCCTACCACACTCTAGTCTGCCCGTATCGAATGCAGACCCGGGGTTAAGCCCCGGGCTTTCACATCCGACGTGACAGACCGCCTACGAGCTCTTTACGCCCAATAATTCCGGACAACGCTTGCGCCCTACGTATTACCGCGGCTGCTGGCACGTAGTTAGCCGGCGCTTCTTCTGCAGGTACCGTCACTTTCGCTTCTTCCCTGCTGAAAGAGGTTTACAACCCGAAGGCCGTCATCCCTCACGCGGCGTCGCTGCATCAGGCTTTCGCCCATTGTGCAATATTCCCCACTGCTGCCTCCCGTAGGAGTCTGGGCCGTGTCTCAGTCCCAGTGTGGCCGGTCGCCCTCTCAGGCCGGCTACCCGTCGTCGCCTTGGTGAGCTTCTACCTCACCAACAAGCTGATAGGCCGCGGGCTCATCCTTCACCGCCGGAGCTTTCAACCCACCGAGATGCCTCGGCGAGTATTATCCGGTATTAGACCCCGTTTCCAGGGCTTGTCCCAGAGTGAAGGGCAGATTGCCCACGTGTTACTCACCCGTTCGCCACTAATCCACCCCGAAGGGCTTCATCGTTCGACTTGCATGTGTTAAGCACGCCGCCAGCGTTCGTCCTGAGCCAGGATCAAACTCTCCGTGAATGTATTCCCGTAATCGGGATGACACCACGAGAGCGGAACAACCGGGCGGAATAAGCCCGGTCGTTCACAGCGTCCTCGCTGTGCGCCTGCCGGAACAATGCCCGGCAGGACTTTTTCAAAGGAACCTCGTCCCAGCCATGATGGCCGGAGACGGGGTATCAACATATCTGGCGTTGATTTTTGGCACGCTGTTGAGTTCTCAAGGAACGGACGCTTCCTTTGTACTCACCCTCTCGGGCTTTCCTCCGGGCTTCCCTTCGGTCTTGCGTTTCCGACTCTATCAGACCGTTTTCCGATCCGATTTCCTCGGTGCTTTCCAGGTTTTCGCTTTCGCGTTTCCCTTTCCGGCGACTCCGACTTTATCAGAAGTTCTGATTCGGAATTCCCGCCCCGGTCGGGGTGGTCCGGACGCACAGTTGCGCCGGGTTCCCGTTCAGGCGGAGCCGTAAACGTACTGGAGCGGGGCGCCCCGATGCAAATCGAGGGGCCCCGCTCCGGGTTCACACGTACGAGGTGCTCAAACCTCGACCACGACCGGCAGGATCATCGGCCGGCGGCGGTAGTTGTCGGAGACCCATTTGCCCAGCGTGCGGCGGATGAGCTGCTGCATCTGGTGGGGTTCGACGACGCCGTCCTGGGCCGACCTCTCCAGGACCTCGTTGATCCTCGGGAGGACGTCGGCGAAGGCGGAGTCGTCGATACCCGAGCCGCGAGCCTGGATGTGGGGACCGCCGGTGATCTTGCCCGTGCTGGAGTCCATCACCACGAAGACCGAGATGATGCCCTCGTCGCCGAGGATCTTGCGGTCCTTGAGCGCGGGCTCGCCGACATCGCCGACCGAGAGGCCGTCGACGTACACGTATCCCGCCTGGACCTTGCCGGAGATCTTGGCCTTGCCTTCGACGAGGTCGACGACGACGCCGTCCTCGGCGATGACGATCCGGTCGTGCGGGACGCCGGTGAGGGCGCCCAGCTCGGCGTTGGCGCGCAGGTGGCGCCATTCGCCGTGGACCGGCATCAGGTTGCGCGGCTTGCAGATGTTGTAGAAGTACAGGAGCTCGCCCGCGGACGCGTGGCCCGAGACGTGCACCTTGGCGTTGCCCTTGTGGACGACGTTGGCGCCCCAGCGGGTCAGGCCGTTGATGACGCGGTAGACCGCGTTCTCGTTGCCCGGGATGAGCGACGAGGCCAGGATCACCGTGTCGCCCTGGACGATGCGGATCTGGTGGTCGCGGTTCGCCATGCGGGACAGCGCGGCCATCGGCTCGCCCTGTGAGCCCGTACAGACGAGGACGATCTCGCGCTCCGGGAGGTCGTCGAGCGTCTTGACGTCTACGACCAGGCCCGGCGGGACCTTCAGATAGCCCAGGTCCCGCGCGATGCCCATGTTGCGGACCATCGAGCGGCCGACGAAGGCGACCCGGCGGCCGTACTCGTGGGCCGCGTCCAGGATCTGCTGGATGCGGTGGACGTGGCTGGCGAAGCTGGCCACGATGATCCGCTTGCTGGCGCCGGCGAAGACCTGGCGCAGCACGTTCGAGATCTCGCGCTCGGGCGGGACGAATCCCGGGACCTCGGCGTTCGTGGAGTCCGAGAGGAGGAGGTCGATGCCCTCCTCGCTCAGACGCGCGAACGCGTGTAGATCTGTCAGACGACCGTCCAGCGGAAGCTGGTCCATCTTGAAGTCGCCGGTGTGGACGACCATGCCCGCGGGGGTGCGGATGGCGACCGCGAGGGCGTCCGGGATGGAGTGGTTGACCGCGACGAACTCGCAGTCGAAGGGACCGATGCGCTCTCGGTGGCCCTCCGCGACTTCGAGCGTGTACGGACGGATGCGGTGCTCCTGGAGCTTCGCCTCGATGAGGGCGAGGGTCAGCTTGGAGCCGATGAGCGGGATGTCCGGCTTCTCGCGCAGAAGGAAGGGGACGCCGCCGATGTGGTCCTCGTGACCATGGGTGAGGACGATGCCCTCGATGTCGTCGAGGCGGTCCCTGATGGAACTGAAGTCCGGCAGGATCAGGTCGATTCCGGGCTGCTCCTCCTCCGGGAAGAGCACGCCGCAGTCGACGATCAGAAGGCGGCCTCCGTACTCGAAGACCGTCATGTTTCGGCCGATTTCACCGAGGCCGCCGAGCGGGGTGACCCGCAGGCCGCCCTTCGGGAGGGCCGGCGGAGCGGCGAGTTCAGGATGCGGATGACTCAAAAGACTCTCCTCACCACACGCGCCACGTACCTGGCAGGGCACGTGGCGCGCGTGACGTTCGTGCAGTAGCAGTTGTCTGGTGGTGCAGGCCCTCCGGCCTGCGGGTCGTGCGTATTCAGTTGTGAAGTCTGTGGTTAGAGCTGTACCCCGCCGGCGGCAAGATCGATCTTGAGCTGGGCGGTCTCCTCGGGCGACAGGCCGACCATGGGCAGACGCAGCGGCCCGGCGGGCAGGCCCTGGAGGGCGAGCGCGGCCTTGGTCGTCATCACACCCTGGGTGCGGAACATGCCGGTGAAGACCGGAAGCAGCTTCTGGTGGATCTCGGTGGCCTTCTGGACGTCGCCGCTGACGTACGCGTCGATCATGGCCCGCAGCTCGGGGGTGACGACGTGACCGACGACGGAGACGAAGCCGACCGCGCCCACGGAGAGGAGCGGGAGGTTCAGCATGTCGTCGCCGGAGTACCAGGCGAGGCCGGAGCTGGCGATGGCCCAGCTGGCACGGCCCAGGTCGCCCTTGGCGTCCTTGTTGGCGACGATACGCGGGTGCTCGGCCAGACGCACCAGCGTTTCCGTGTTGATCGGGACACCGCTGCGGCCGGGGATGTCGTAGAGCATCACCGGCAGTTCGGTCGCGTCGGCGATGACCTTGAAGTGCTGGTACAGGCCCTCCTGCGGGGGCTTGTTGTAGTACGGCGTGACGGTCAGGAGACCGTGTGCGCCGACCTTCTCGGCCGACCGGGCGAGCTCGACGCTGTGGCGCGTGTCGTTCGTGCCGACGCCCGCGACGACGTGGGCGCGGTCGCCGACCGCCTCCAGTACGGCTCGTACGAGATCCGCTTTCTCCGCGTTGCTGGTGGTCGGGGACTCGCCGGTGGTGCCGTTGACGATCAGGCCGTCGTTGCCTGCGTCCACCAGGTGGGTGGCGAGCCGCTGAGCGCCGTCGAGGTCGAGTGCGCCGTCCGCCGCGAAGGGCGTGACCATTGCGGTGAGGACCCGCCCGAAGGGGGTCTGCGGAGTGGAGGTCGGAGCCATGGGTAACACGCTACTCGCTGCTCAACGTGCGGTCTGCCCTCGGGGGCGGCGACAAGTCATGACAAAGGAGGAGCCCGGCACTGCCTGCTCGGGGGTTCAAGCAGTGCCGGGTCCGTTTGATCAGGCTAGATGAACTTCTCGAAATGCCGCAATACGGACACTTCGCATGGTTGACCCGTACACATGTGCCCGACCGGGTGACAGAGGTGCGTTACGGCGCCACGCGCCCGTTGGCATTGAAGGCGGCGTACGTGAGGGGCATGAGCCGGGCCCACTCGGCCTCCATCTTCTCGCCGACCATCTCGATCTCCCGCTGCGGGAAGGACGGGACCTTCGCCAGCTCGTGCTGGGTGCGCAGGCCGAGGAAGTGCATCAGCGAGCGGGCGTTGCACGTCGCGTACATCGACGAGAAGAGACCGACCGGGAGGACCGCACGGGCGACCTCGCGGGCCACGCCTTCGGCGAGGAGCTTTTGGTAGGCGGCATACGCCTGCTGGTAGGACTCGTCCAAGACGCGGCCAACCGTCGCGTGCTGTGACGGAGTCCCCTCGGTAAAGACGTACTTCCCAGGGCGGCCCTCTTGGATCAGCTTGCGCGACTCGTCGGGGACGTAGAAGACAGGCTGAAGCTCTCGGTAGCGACCTGACTCCTCGTTATACGACCAACCAACCCTGTGCCGCATGAACTCGCGGAACACGAAGATTGGTGCGGTGACGAAGAAGGTCATCGAGTTGTGCTCAAAGGGACTGCCATGGCGGTCACGCATCAGGAAGTTGATCAGCCCTTTGGACCGCTCAGGATCCTTTTGCAGTTCATCGAGGGACTGCTCTCCAGCAGTAGAGACACGAGCAGCGAACAGGACGTCCGAATCCGAGGCGCTGGACTTCACTAGCTCAACAGTGACGTCACCACGCAGAGTGACATCGCTGTGAGAGGTGGGCTTGGGGTCGTCGGCGGAGGTCACAGAGGGTCCTTCCCATCACATCTGCAGTGCGGCGCCCACTCTACGGGGGTCCCATTGGGGGACGGACAGTGCCTTGCCGCAACAGATTCGGTGAAACTGGGCACCAAATGAGGCTCTCGCCCGTCTGTATTAGCGACAGTGATTCGTTCGAGTCTCCAGAGGAGAAGCGCACCCCATGTTTCGTCGGCGCGAGCCCGTTCCGTTCGCCTTCATCGCCGAAGCCGACAGGTTCCGCAGCAATGTCACTCCCCCACCGCGTCAGCGGGCCTCCGCCAGTGAGCTCGCGGGCCGATGGCTCATAGGCCTCACCGTGGTCGCGGGCCTCGTGGGCTCCCTGCTCATAGGGACGCCCGCCCTGTCGGCCGACAGCTCACCTGCGCATACGCAACAGTCGGACGCGTCGCAGGGCCGTTGACCCTCCTCCCGCCCGGATGGCCTGGGAGCACCCCCATGGACCCCCGAGGGTGGTGACCGGGGACCCCGCTAGGTAGCCTCACCGGGCATAGTCCATGCGTGGATTGAGTGAGGATCAGTCGTGCCCCTGCCCTTTCTGACCGCCGATCGCGCTTTCGACGAGGCGGGCGAGGATCTCGCGCTGCCGTTCGACGATCGCGACCAGTGGCGACGCCCCTACCGGCCCGGCCCGTGGCGCGTCGCCGCGGCGGCGCTTCTGCTGCTGCTCGCGTCGTACGTGCTGTTCGCGGCGGTCATCGTCGTGGCGGCCGGCAACCGGTCCGGTGGCGTGGTGTTCCTGGGGCTCGCGGCGCTCGTCATCGTGTGTGCCCTGCGGCTGCTTCGTATGGGCGCGTGGGTGAGCGCGTACGGGCTGCGGCGGGTCCGTTTCCTGGTCACGAGCACGGCTCCCTGGGCGAAGGTCCAGACGGTGCGGACGGTCCAGCAGCCGGTGCGCTGGCTCGGGCTGCCGCGCACCGTGCAGGGACAGGCGCTCGTCCTCATCAGCGCCGACCGCTCCGGTGCCGAGCCGACCCAGCTGCTGACCACGCACAACGCGGACTTCCTCGGGCGCCCCGACGCGTTCGACCGGGCCGCGGACGGCGTCGAAGTATGGGCGGACGAGTACCGCGGGCACGCCTGACCGTCGGCGCAGACAACACAGTCGGCACACTGAAGGGGCCGGTCCGCACCCGCGGACCGGCCCCTTCGCCGTGTCTGTGTATGTCTGGGGTGGCGCCTCAGGCCCGTACGGGTTTCCCGTCGTGCAGGGCGATCGCGTGCTGCATCGCCTTGCGGGCCCGGGGAGTGTCGCGGGCGTCGTGGTAGGCGATGGCCAGCCGGAACCAGCTGCGCCAGTCGTCGGGGGCGTCCTCGGTCTCGGCCTTGCGCCGGGCGAAGACCTCGTCGGCCGAGTCGCGGTCGATCCGGCCGGCCGGGGTGCGCTTCAACTCGTCGACGGGCAGGCCGCCTTCGGCGTCGAGCTCGGCGGCGAGCCGGTTGGCCCTCTGGACGAACTGGGTGTTCTTCCAGAGGAACCAGATGCCGATCACCGGCAGGATGAGGACGGCGACGCCGAAGGTGACGGTGAGCAGGGTGCCGCTCTGTATGAGCATCACCCCGCGGCTGCCGACCAGGACGAAGTAGACGACCAGGACGGCGGCCGTGACGGCGTATGTGATCTTCGCGCCCATGGCGGTTACTTCAGATCCAGGAAGTGTTCCAGGCCGAAGGTGAGGCCCGGGGTGTCCACGACGCGGCGTACGCCGAGCAGGATGCCCGGCATGAAGCTGCTGTGGTGGAGGGAGTCGTGGCGGACGGTGAGGGTCTCGCCCTCGGCGCCGAGCAGCACCTCCTGGTGGGCCAGCAGACCGCGCAGGCGGACCGAGTGCACCGGGACGCCGTCGACGTCCGCGCCGCGGGCGCCGTCCAGGGCCGTGACCGTGGCGTCGGGCTGCGCGGCGCTGCCCGCCCGCTGACGGGCGGCGGCGATGAGCTGGGCGGTGCGGTGGGCGGTACCGCTCGGGGCGTCCACCTTGTTCGGGTGGTGCAGCTCGATGACCTCGACGGACTCGAAGTACGGCGCGGCCACCTCCGCGAACTTCATCGTGAGGACGGCGCCGATGGAGAAGTTCGGGGCGATGAGCACGCCCGTCTCCGGTGAGGCGGCGAGCGAGGTGTTCAGCTGCGCGAGGCGCTCGTCGGTCCAGCCCGTCGTCCCGACCACGGCGTGGATGCCGTGGCGGACGCAGAAGTCGAGGTTTCCCATGACGGAGGCGGGCGTGGTCAGTTCGACGACGACCTGGGCGCCGGCGTCCACCAGCGTCTCCAGCTTGTCGTCGCGGCCGAGGGCGGCCACCAGCTCCAGGTCCTCGGCCGCCTCGACGGCTCGTACCGCCTCGGAACCGATGCGGCCCTTGGCACCGAGGACCGCCACGCGCAGCTTGCTCATCTTCTTGCTTCCTTACCGGATTCGGGGGTTACGCGACCGCTTCGTGCAGACGGGAAGCCTGTTTGTCCTTCAGCGGGCCGATGACCGACAGCGAGGGCCGCTGTCCCAGGATCTCGCGGGCCACCTCCCGTACGTCGTCCGGGGTGACCGAGGCGATCCGGGTCAGCATGTCGTCGACGGACATCTGCTCGCCCCAGCACAGCTCGCTCTTGCCGATACGGTTCATCAGCGCGCCCGTGTCCTCCAGGCCGAGGACCGTGGAGCCGCGGAGCTGGCCGATGGCGCGGCCGATCTCGTCGTCCGACAGGCCGTGCTCGGCGACCTGGTCGAGTTCGTCGCGGCAGATCTTCAGCACGTCGTGCACCTGGCTCGGGCGGCAGCCCGCGTACACGCCGAAGAGGCCGCAGTCGGCGAAGCCCGAGGTGTACGAGTACACGCTGTAGGCGAGGCCGCGCTTCTCGCGGACCTCCTGGAAGAGCCGGGAGGACATGCCGCCGCCCAGCGCGGTGTTCAGGACACCCAGGGCCCAGCGGCGCTCGTCCGTGCGGGCCAGGCCCGGCATGCCGAGGACGATGTGGGCCTGCTCGGTCTTGCGGCCGAGGAGCTCGACGCGGCCCGCCGTACGGATGGAGCGGGAGCCGTCGCGCGGGGCGATCGGCGTCGCGTCGGGCTGCTTGAGGGCGCCCGACTTCTCGAAGGCGGCGCGGACCTGGCGTACGACCTTGTTGTGGTCGACGTTTCCGGCGGCGGCGACCACGAGGTGGGTCGGGTCGTAGTGCTTCTTGTAGAAGCGGCGGATGCGGTCCGCGGTGAGGGCGTTGACGGTGTCGACCGTGCCGAGGACCGGGCGGCCGAGGGGGGTGTCGCCGAGCATGGTGTGCGCGAACAGGTCGTGCACGCAGTCGCCCGGGTCGTCCTCCGTCATGGCGATCTCTTCGAGGATCGCGCCCCGCTCGACGTTCACGTCCTCTTCGAGGATCAGCGAGCCCGTGAGCATGTCGCAGACGACGTCGATGGCGAGCGGGAGGTCGGTGTCGAGCACGCGTGCGTAGTAGCACGTGTACTCCTTCGCCGTGAACGCGTTCATCTCGCCGCCGACCGCGTCGATGGCGGAGGAGATGTCCAGGGCACTGCGCTTCTGCGTGCCCTTGAAGAGGAGGTGTTCCAGGTAGTGCGTGGCGCCGTTCAGAGCCGGCGTCTCGTCGCGCGAGCCGACGTGCGCCCAGATGCCGAAGGTGGCGGAGCGCACGGAGGGCAGGGTCTCGGTGACGATGCGCAGGCCGCCCGGGAGGGTGGTCTTGCGGACCGTACCGATGCCGTTCTCGCCCTTGATCAGGGTTTGGGTACGGGCGACGGCCCGCGCCTCCGAGGAGGTGCGGGCCGTCGCCGTGGAGCTACTCGACGTCACTTGTCGGTGTCGTCCTTCTTCTCATCGTCGCCTTCGCCCTCGATCACGGGGATCAGGGAGAGCTTGCCGCGGGAGTCGATCTCGGCGATCTCGACCTGGACCTTGGAGCCCACGCCGACGACGTCCTCGACGTTCTCCACGCGCTTGCCGCCGGCGAGCTTGCGGATCTGCGAGATGTGCAGCAGACCGTCCTTGCCCGGGAGCAGCGACACGAACGCACCGAAGGTCGTCGTCTTCACGACGGTGCCCAGGTAGCGCTCGCCGACCTCCGGCATGGTCGGGTTCGCGATGCCGTTGATCGTGGCGCGGGCGGCCTCGGCCTGCGAGCCCTGGGCGGCACCGATGTAGATGGTGCCGTCGTCCTCGATCGTGATGTCGGCGCCGGTGTCCTCCTGGATCTGGTTGATCATCTTGCCCTTCGGGCCGATGACCTCACCGATCTTGTCCACGGGGATCTTGACCGTGATGATCCGCGGGGCGTTCGGGGACATCTCGTCCGGCGTGTCGATCGCTTCCATCATCACGTCGAGGATGTGGAGGCGGGCGTCACGGGCCTGCTTGAGGGCCGCGGCCAGGACGGAGGCCGGGATGCCGTCCAGCTTGGTGTCGAGCTGGAGGGCGGTCACGAACTCCTTGGTGCCGGCGACCTTGAAGTCCATGTCGCCGAAGGCGTCCTCCGCACCGAGGATGTCGGTGAGGGCGACGTAGTGCGTCTCGCCGTTGATCTCCTGGGAGATCAGGCCCATGGCGATACCCGCGACGGGGGCCTTCAGCGGCACACCGGCGTTCAGCAGCGACATGGTGGAGGCGCAGACCGAGCCCATGGACGTCGAGCCGTTGGAGCCGAGGGCCTCGGACACCTGACGGATCGCGTACGGGAAGTCCTCGCGCGAGGGCAGGACCGGGACGATCGCGCGCTCGGCGAGCGCGCCGTGGCCGATCTCGCGGCGCTTCGGGGAACCGACGCGGCCGGTCTCGCCCACGGAGTAGGGCGGGAAGTTGTAGTTGTGCATGTAGCGCTTGCGGGTCACCGGGGAAAGGGTGTCCAGCTGCTGCTCCATCCGGAGCATGTTGAGGGTGGTGACGCCCAGGATCTGGGTCTCGCCACGCTCGAACAGCGCCGAGCCGTGCACGCGCGGGATGGCCTCGACCTCGGCGGCGAGCGTACGGATGTCCGTGACGCCGCGGCCGTCGATGCGGACCTTGTCCTTGATGACGCGCTCACGGACCAGGGACTTGGTCAGCGAGCGGTACGCGGCGGAGATCTCCTTCTCGCGGCCCTCGAACTGCGGGAGCAGCTTCTCGGCGGCGATCTCCTTGATGCGGTCCAGCTCGCCCTCGCGCTCCTGCTTGCCGGCGATGGTGAGCGCCTGGGAGAGCTCGCTCTTGACCGCGGCGGTCAGGGCCTCCAGGACGTCGTCCTGGTAGTCGAGGAAGACCGGGAACTCGCCGGTGGGCTTGGCGGCCTTGGCGGCGAGGTCGGCCTGGGCCTTGCAGAGCACCTTGATGAAGGGCTTCGCGGCGTCCAGACCGGAGGCGACGATCTCCTCGGTCGGCGCCTCGGCGCCGCCCGCGACCAGCGCGATGGTCTTCTCGGTGGCCTCGGCCTCGACCATCATGATCGCGACGTCGCCGTCCTCCAGGACGCGACCGGCGACGACCATGTCGAAGACGGCGTCCTCGAGCTCGGTGTGCGTCGGGAACGCGACCCACTGGCCGTTGATCAGCGCGACGCGGACGCCGCCGATCGGGCCGGAGAAGGGCAGACCGGCCAGCTGCGTGGACGCGGAGGCGGCGTTGATCGCCACGACGTCGTACAGGTGATCGGGGTTGAGCGCCATGATCGTGGCGACGACCTGGATCTCGTTGCGCAGGCCCTTCTTGAAGGACGGGCGCAGCGGGCGGTCGATCAGGCGACAGGTGAGGATGGCGTCCTCGGAGGGACGGCCCTCGCGGCGGAAGAAGCTGCCGGGGATCTTGCCGGCGGCGTACATCCGCTCCTCGACGTCCACCGTGAGGGGGAAGAAGTCGAGGTTTTCCTTGGGCTTCTTGGAGGCTGTGGTGGCCGACAGCACCATGGTGTCGTCGTCCAGGTACGCCACGGCGGAGCCGGCGGCCTGCTTGGCCAGGCGGCCCGTCTCGAAGCGGATGGTGCGGGTGCCGAAGGATCCGTTGTCGATAACGGCCTCGGCGTAGTGGGTCTCGTTCTCCACTAGCGTTTTCTCCGATACTTTTCGTCTTTTGTCCCGATCCGCCCGTGTGGCGGGGGGACGTGAGCGGAGAAGCGCGCCTTCTGGTGCGGGCCGGTCTTCGATCGAAGCACCCGGGGTTCGCATCGCCCGGGAGCCACTACCGAGGACCGGCGGCGGCGAGGTGCACTTCTCCTCGTGAAACTGCGTCGTGCTACCACACTACAAAGGTGCAGTGACACTCCGCACGTACAGCAAAGGGAGCGGCCCCCTAAGAGTGGGAACCGCTCCCTTCACGGCGTCTTACTTGGCGCCCGCCGCACCGCGGCGGATGCCCAGGCGGTCGACCAGCGCACGGAAGCGCTGGATGTCCTTCTTCGCCAGGTACTGCAGGAGGCGACGGCGCTGACCGACCAGGATGAGCAGACCACGACGGGAGTGGTGGTCGTGCTTGTGGGTCTTGAGGTGCTCGGTCAGGTCCGAGATACGGCGCGAGAGCATCGCGACCTGGACCTCGGGGGAGCCGGTGTCGCCCTCCTTCTGACCGAACTCGGTGATGAGCTGCTTCTTCGTAGCGGCGTCGAGCGACACGCGTACTCCTCGTAGTCTTTGAGTAGCCACCGAGTGCCCCTGGTCCACATCTCAGGGGAGCTTCCGTAACTCGGGAGGCGGGGATCCGCTGGGCGCGTCCTCCAGGGCCCCTGAGGGGCGGTCCGGGGGTGCGTACACATACGGCCGTCACACAGCGTACCAGGAGGTAGGGGTCCCACCGACCGGGGTTCCCGGAGTCCGGGGAGGCCAGGGGCGGTCCCAGTAGGGTGACGCGACAGTTCGTTCGTCGGGTCGGGGCCGTACGTCGGATGCGTACGCCGGGAAGGGGTCGCTTCGTCATGGCCGAGGCAGAGGACAAGGACGTCAAGGCGCGCAAGGAGCGGGAGAAGGACGAGCTCTACGCCCTCGACATCTCCGGTGTCGAGTGGCAGAGCGCGCCGGGCACGGAGGAGCACGAGGAGCGCGTCGAGATCGCGTACCTGCCCGGGGGCGCGGTGGCCATGCGGTCGTCCCTCGACCCGGACACGGTCCTGCGGTACACGGAGGCGGAGTGGCGGGCCTTCGTGCTGGGGGCGCGCGACGGCGAATTCGATCTGGAGCCGGCGCCGCACAATGGTGGGGTTTCGGCGGAGTAGCCGAGTGACGGAGTAGCGGACCAACCGCCTTCGAGCACGCGAGGGGCCGGTGGCTTGTATGCCACCGGTCCCCTTTGTTGTGTTCGGGGTGCCGTTTCCTTGGGCCGGGGGCCACACGGAGAGCCGGGGGCGCGCTTCTTACGCGCACTTTTGTCCATTTTGCCGTCCGTACAAGGCCGTTCATACGTCACTTCTGGGCAGAGTGTGACGCAGTGGCTGGGACCGGAGGGGTGGACGGGCCTGCCGTGGGGGTGGTTGTGGTGATTAGGCTGGGGTGGGCGCGGCAGCAGAACCCGGGGACGGGACCGCCGCGTCGCACAGGGGGATCCGGGGCGCGATGAACAGCCTCGGACGATCGGAACGGTCGCCCCAGCTCGGTATGAGGGTGCTCGACCACACCAGGAGGAATTGTGAACAGCGATCGGGACGGGATCCGCGGGGGCTGGGCCACACCCGGCGATGACCAGTCCGACGCGGAGTCCGCCGTCGAGACGACGGGCGAGTTCACCATCGACTACGCCCCTCCCGCCTGGTACACGCAGAACGCGTCGGGGAGTTCGGAGGGGGCCTCGCCGACTTCGTCGGCTTCGTCGGCTTCGGTCGAGGAGGAAGAGGAGTCGGGCGAGGCGAAGGTCTCGGACGGGTCCGATGCGACCGACGGGGCCGGTCCGGCCAGCCCGGCGAACGGGGCGGACGGGGCGGCGGCTGCGGGGGTGCCCGCGACGCCCTCGGTTTCGCCGGCTTCCGTGCCTTCCTTCGCGCCCGGGGCGCCTTTTACTCCGCCCGCTGCTGTGCCGCCTCCTTCTGCTCCTGTTCCCCCCTCTACTCCTGACAGTGGTGCGGCTGCCGTTCCGCGGTTGCCTGTGGGGAGTGGGTTCGAGCCTCAGGCTCCGGCTCCCGTCCCGCCTTCTGCGGGTCCTGCCGGTCTGCCGAATCTCCCGAACCTCCAGGCTCCGCCGGTGGTGCCTCCGGTCGATGAGCCCTCTGGTGAGGTCGAGGAAGACAGTGGGGACATCGAGAGTGGCGCCACCATGCGGATCTCCGCCGTCGCTGTGAAGAGGGAGGTCTCGGAACGGGCCGACGCCGAAGCCGAAGCCGCGGCTTCGGACGAGGTTGCCGTCGATGACGCCCAGAATTCGGACGACAGCTCCGACGCGGAGGTCGTCGAGGTGGCGTTCGGGCGTGAGTCCGATGACGACGACGGCGTGGATGACGTTGACGACGTAGATGGCGTGGATGGCGTTGACGAGGGAGCCGAGGTGGCGGCCTCCGAGGGCGTGGCCGCGGTTTCCGATCAGGCCGACGCGTCGGACGAGGTTGAAGCGGCTGAGTCGATCGACTCGGCCGACGCGGTCGACGAAGACGAGGATGTCGTCGCGGACGATTCCGCAGGGGTCGTCGAGTTGCATCAGGTTGACGTCGACGCCGAGGACTCCGTTGACGTCAGCGATGCCGTGCCCGTGGCGGACGTCGAGCCCCAGGACGCGGAGCCGAGCGATGCGGCGCCGGAGACGGAGGCGGGCTCTGACTCGGAATCTGACTCTGAGCCGGAGGATGCCGCGCCCGCGAGCCAGGCCGAGCCTCAGGACGCCGAGCCGCAAGACGCCGGACCCCAGGATGCCGAGCCTCAGGATGTAGTGCCCGAGCCCGCCGCGGACGTGGCCGACGCAGTTCAGGACACGCCTCCCGCGTGGGCTCCGCCGCCGGTGCCGCAGGGCGGGCTTCCGCCGTTGCCGCCCTCGTACCAGCCAGCCGCGCCCGCTTCGGCCGCGCAGTGGCCCGCTTCCGCGGAGAGTGAGGGCGGGCCGTCGTCTGCGGAGACTCCGGCTCAGCCGTCCGTACCGCCGCAGGGCCAGCAGCCCTTCCAGCCGCAGGCTCCCCAGCCTTCGCCGCAGGCCTGGCCCGCCACACCCGTCGCGCCTGCCGCAGCCGACGCTCCCGCCGCAACCGCGTCGCCCACGCCGCCTGCCGTTGACGCACCCGCGCCGACTCCCGTGCAGCCGGGTGGTTACGGATTCCCTCAGTTCAGCGCTCCGGGTACGGCTCCCGGTCCGCAGGACAGCGCTCCCCGTACGACTCCGGAGCCCCAGGACAGCGTCCCTGGTACGGCTCCTGCGGCGCAGGCCTCTCCCGGCTTCCCGCAGCCCGGACCTACGACCGCACCTCCGGCTCAGGCTCCCGCACCAACTCCTGCGCCCGCACCGACGCCTGCGCCTGCGCCTGCTCAGCAGAATCCGGCCCCGGTACCTCAAGGCGGCTACGGCTTCCCGCAGTCCGGCCCCGCTGCCGCCCAGCCCACTCCCCCGGCACCGCAGGCACCTCAGGACGGTTACGGCCTCCAGCAGCCGGGCCTTCCCACGCCGCCCCAGCAGCCTGCTCCGGCCCAGCCCGCTCCGGCGGCGCCGAACGCCCCGGCGCAGGCTCCCGGTTACGGGTTCCCGCAGCAAGGGACCCCCGCCCCGAGCAACCCCAACGCGCCCGGCCCGCAGCCTGGTTACGGGTTCCCGCAGCAGGGCGCTCCGGCTCAGACCGGGCCCAGCGCACCTGCGCAGCCGCCCGCCGGTTACGGGTTCCCCCCGCAGGGGACGCCTGCCCCGAGCGCGCCCAACGCGCCCGCCCCGCAGCCCGGTTACGGGTTCCCGCAGCCCGGTGCCACGCCCGCCGCGAACCCCGCGGCGCCGCACGTGCCCCACCAGCCGGCCGGAGCCGAAGCCGGATCGGGCTACGGATTCCCGACGCCCGGGACGCCCAACCCGCCCGCCCAGCCGGGAGGTTACGGATTCCCGCAGCCGCCGGCCGCCCAGGCCCAGGCGCCCGCGCCCCAGGCGCCTGCCCCGCAGGCCCCGGCCCCGCAGCAGGCAGCCACCCCTCACCAGCCCGCCGCCCAGCCGCTCCCCCAGCAGGGACAGCCCCACCACCAGCAGCCCGTACCGAATCAGCCGAACACCGGCGCGGGCCAGCCCGGCGTACCCCAGCCGCAGGCCCATCAGCCACAGCCCCAGCCACACCAGCCGCAGGCTCACCAAGCTCAAGCTCCAGCCCAGCCCCAAGCCCAGCAGCCCCCCGTCGACCCCCGTACCGGAACCGCCTGGCCGCAGCCCGTTCAGCATGATCAGCGGCAGCCGACCAACCCGGGGGCGCCGCTCGGCTACACCGCGGCCGTGGAGCTGTCGTCGGACCGGCTGCTCAACAACAAGAAGCAGAAGGCGAAGAGCGGCCGACCCGCTGCCGGTTCCTCCCGGTTCAAGATCGGTGGGAAGAAGGAGGAGGCCGAGCGGCAGCGGAAGCTCGAACTGATCCGTACGCCGGTGCTGTCGTGCTACCGGATCGCCGTCATCAGCCTCAAGGGTGGTGTGGGCAAGACGACCACGACCACCGCGCTCGGCGCCACGCTCGCCACGGAGCGGCAGGACAAGATCCTCGCCATCGACGCCAACCCGGACGCCGGTACGCTCGGCCGCCGTGTGCGCCGGGAGACCGGGGCCACGATCCGTGACCTCGTCCAGGCGATCCCGTACCTCAACTCGTACATGGACATCCGGCGGTTCACGTCCCAGGCGCCCTCCGGGCTGGAGATCATCGCCAACGACGTCGACCCGGCCGTCTCCACGACGTTCAACGACGAGGACTACCGGCGCGCGATCGACGTGCTCGGCAAGCAGTACCCGATCATCCTCACCGACTCGGGTACGGGTCTGCTCTACAGCGCCATGCGAGGCGTACTCGACCTCGCCGACCAGCTCATCATCATCTCGACGCCGTCCGTGGACGGTGCCAGCAGCGCCAGTACGACGCTGGACTGGCTGTCGGCGCACGGGTACGCGGATCTGGTGTCGCGGTCCCTGACCGTCATCTCCGGAGTGCGCGAGACCGGCAAGATGATCAAGGTGGACGACATCGTCAGCCACTTCGAGACGCGCTGCCGGGGCGTCATCGTCGTGCCGTTCGACGAGCATCTGGCAGCCGGTGCCGAGGTCAACCTCGACATGATGCGGCCGAAGGTGCGCGAGGCGTACTTCAACCTCTCGGCGCTGGTCGCCGAGGACATCGCGCGGCACCAGCAGTCGCAGGGCCTGTGGACGTCGGACGGCAACCCGCCGCCGGTCGCCGCCCCTCCGATGCCGGGCCAGCCCCTGCCCGGCCAGCCGATGCCGGGGCAGCCCGCGCCGGGCCAGCCGTATCCGGGCCAGATCCCCCAGCAGGGCCAGCCGCCCGCGCAGCCGGGTCAGCCCTATCCGCAGCAGCATCAGCAGCCCCAGCAGCACCCGGGCCAGCCGTACCCGCAGCACCCCGGGGCTCAGCCCCAGCACGGGCACGGCGCCCCGCCGCAGCCCGGCGGCTACCCGCAGCCGCCTCAGCAGCAGCACGCCCAGCCCGGTCAGCATGCTCAGCCGCCCGGCCAGCAGGGTCACCCCAGCGCCGCCCCCCAGGGCTGGCAGCCCCAGCCCGCCCCCGCCCAGCCGGGCCAGCAGCACGGTCACCCTGGTCAGCCGGGTCAGCCCCAGCCGGGCGCCCCCTTCCAGCAGCCCCCGGCCCCGGTCGCCCCCGGCCAGCCCTTCAACCCGAACGCCCCCGCGCCGGCACCGGCACCGGCCCCGGGCCAGCAGTTCCAGCCGGGGCAGCCCTACCAACCCCCGCAGCAGGCGGACCAGGGAGCCCAGGACCCTCAGGCTCCCCAGGCCCCCCAAGGTCAGACCCCGCCGCCTCCGCCGCCCCACCAGTAACCGGCGTCCCCCGTAACCCATACGGCCGAACTCGCCGCTCCCGTTCCACCCCGAAGGGCCCGCCCCGTAACCCACGGCGCGGGCCCTTCGCGTACCCCCGGAGACCTCCCGGACGCACCCCGCCCACCGGGGCCCAAAACGCCATCACACCAGCCACGTTTCCTGCCGCCACGCTCCGACCAGGGCCCCTTCACCGGTATGGACCAATGGCCGTGAAATCAGCGTCAACTCGTTATTTCCGCAGGCCACACGGGGTTCCCGGGCCGTTGACGCGTGCCGACCGGCGCTGATAGACACTCACATCTGCCCGGCCGCGGTCACCGGTTCGAGCAGTGCAACAGCCCATCTCCGTGCGAGTGATGACGCGAGGTCAGCGACCCATGGACACACACGACCAGTACGGCGCGAGAGGCACTGTCCTCCGCCTCCTCGCGGCCGCCGGCACCGCGGCCCTCACTCTCACGGTCGGTCTCGTGACCCCGCTCAACCCGGCGCCCCAGCAGGCCGAGGCGGACGGCAAGAAGGTCCTCACGGTCGCGGTGGCGCAGAGCGTCGACTCGCTGAGCCCGTTCCTCGCGGCGCGGCTGGTCAGTACGAGCATGCACCGGCTCACGTACGAGTACCTGACCAACTACGACCCGAAGGACAACCACGCGGTCCCGGGACTGGCCACCAAATGGGAGCCGTCCGCGGACAAGCTCACCTGGACCTACACGATCCGCGACAACTCCAAGTGGTCCGACGGCAAGCAGGCCACCGCCGAGGACGCGGCGTGGACGTTCAACACGATGATGACCGACGAGGGCGCGGCCACCGCGAACGGCAGCTTCGTCGCGAACTTCAAGAAGGTCACCGCCCCGAGCCCCACGAAGCTCGTCATCGAGCTGAAGAAGCCGCAGGCCACCATGGCCGCGCTGGACGTGCCGATCGTGCCGAAGCACGTCTGGGAGAAGGTCGACGACTTCTCGAAGTTCAACAACGACAAGTCCTTCCCCGTCGTCGGCAACGGCCCCTTCATCCTCACGGGCTACAAGGCCGACAGCTACGTACGGCTGAAGCCCAACAAGTCCTTCTGGCGCGGGGCCCCGAAGTTCGACGAGCTGGTGTTCAAGTACTACAAGGACGGTGACGCGGCGGTCGCGGCCCTGCAGAAGGGCGAGGTGTCGTTCGTCTCCGGGCTCACCCCCGCGCAGGCGGCGGCACTGAAGGGCCAGGCGGACGTCACGGTCAACGACGCGCCGGGGCGTCGCTTCTACGCGCTCGCCACCAACCCGGGGGCGCGGTCGAAGGACGGCGAGAAGTTCGGCGACGGCCACGCGTCACTGCTCGACCAGAGGGTCCGTCAGGCCCTGTTCATGGCCGTCGACCGCGAGACCGTCGTCGACAAGGTCTTCCAGGGCCACGCGGAGGAGGGCGAGGGCTACATCCCGCCGCGTTTCTCCACGTACTACTGGCAGCCGTCCGACGGCCAGAAGATCACGTACGACCCGAAGAAGGCGGCCCAGCTCCTCAAGGAGGCGGGCTATCTGAAGAACGGTGACGGCAAGCTCGTCGGCAAGAACGGCAAGCCGGTCACCTACCGCGTCCTCTGCCACGCGACGGACCCGCAGGACAAGGCGGTCGGGAAGTACCTGCAGGAGTGGTGGGGCAAGCTCGGTATCGGGGTCGAGCTCGACTGCCGGGACAACGTGAGCGATCCCTGGCTGGCGGGCGAGTACGACCTCGCCTTCGACGGCTGGTCGGTCAACCCCGATCCCGACTTCGTCCTCTCCATCCACACCTGCTCCGCGCTCCCGGCGACGCCCAAGGACATCGGCGCGACCGACAACTTCATCTGCGACAAGAAGTTCGACGAGCTGTACGCCCAGCAGCTCGCCGAGTACGACCCCGCCAAACGGGCGGAGATCGTCAAGCGGATGGAGTCGCGGCTGTACGACACCGGGTACATGAACGTCATGGCGTACCCGAACGCGGTCGAGGCCTACCGCACCGACCAGATCGCGTCGATCACGAAGATGCCGGAGGCCGCGGGCAACATCTACGGCCAGGACGGCTACTGGAGCTGGTGGTCGGCGACTCCGGCCGCCGCCAGCGAGTCCTCCGACGACTCGAGCCAGACAGGCGTCATCATCGGCATCGTCGCGGGTGTCGTCGTCCTGGCGGGTCTCGGGGTGTTCTTCGCGATGCGCCACCGCGCCACCGCCGAGGACCGCGAGTAGCGGCCCGGTACCGGGCACAGCCAGCCAGTCAGTCGGGAGTGGCCGAGAGTTGAGAACCGTTCATGACCGCTGAAGCGACACCCCCGCTGGTCGGGAAGACCGACGGTCCGGCCCCCGCCGGAACGTCGGTCCGCGGGCCGCGGGCGCGCACCACCGCCGGATATCCGCGGTACGTGGCGGGCAAGCTGGGCGGCGCGGCCGTCTCGCTGCTCGCCGTCCTCGTCACGAGTTTCTTCCTCTTCCGGCTGATCCCCGGCGACCCGGTGAAGTTCATGACCGGCGGGCGTCAGGTCTCAGCCGAGCAACTGGCCGCCTACCGGCGGGAGTTCGGGCTCGATCTGCCCATGTGGGAGCAGTTCACGGACTACTGCGGCAAGGCGCTGACCGGCGATCTCGGTACGTCGTACCAGTTTCGGGCGCCCGTCATCGACAAGATCACCGAGGCCCTGCCGAACACGCTGCTGCTCACCGGCACGTCGTTCGTGCTCTACACGGCACTCGGCATCTTCCTCGGCACACGGGCGGCCTGGCGCAACGGCCGGCTCGGCGACCGGCTCAACACCGGTCTCGCGCTGACCCTCTACTCCATCCCGTCGTTCTGGCTGGGGCTGCTGCTGATCATCGTCTTCGCGGTGGGCATCGGGCCGATCCCCGGTCTCTTCCCGACGGGCGGCATGGAGTCCGGCGACGAACAGGGCTTCGCGTACGTCCTCGATGTCGCCCATCACCTGGTCCTGCCCGTCGTGACGCTGGTCGCGGTCGAGTACGGGCAGACGCTGCTGGTCACGCGCTCGGCGCTGCTCGACGAGATGGGCAGCGACTATCTGACGACCGCGCGGGCCAAGGGCCTGCGGGACGATCTCGTACGCCGCCGCCATGCCGTTCCGAACGCGCTGCTGCCGACGATGACGCTGATCTTCATCAACCTCGGCCGGACCGTCGCGGGCGTGATCCTGGTCGAGACGGTCTTCTCCTGGCCTGGCCTCGGCGGGCTCTTCTACCAGGCGCTGAGCGTGCCCGATCTGCCGCTGGTGCAGGGGCTGTTCTTCGTCTTCGCCGCCGCGGTGATCGTGATGAACACGCTCGCCGACCTGATCTATCCGCTGCTCGACCCCAGGGTGGGCCGATGACGACGACGGACCCGGACGAGCCGATGACCACCGAGGCGCCTCCCCCGGTGGCTCCCTCCGAAGCCCCCTCGCCACCGAAGGCCGGTCCCCGCGCCCTCGCCTGGCAGCGCCGCCGCCGCTCCGCCGCCCGCTTCTGGCAGCGGTACCGCACCCACCGCGCCGGTGTCTTCGGTCTGGCTGCCCTCGCCCTCTTCGCGCTGATCGCGCTCACCGCGCCGCTGACCGTCGGCTCGGACGTGCAGAGCGTGACGAACGCGCCGGGGCGGCCCATGGAGAGCCCGAGCGCCGAATTCCCTTTGGGCACCGACCAGTTCGGGCGCAGTCTGCTCGGTCTCTTGGTGTGGGGGGCGCGGGTCTCCCTCCTTGTCGGGCTGCTGGCGGCCGTCCTCTCGGTCGCGATCGGCGCGCTCATCGGCATCACCGCCGGGCACTTCCGCGGCTGGTACGCGACGGTGATGATGCGGATCACGGACTGGTTCCTGGTCATGCCGACGCTGGTCCTGGCGATCGCGCTCGCGACCGTGATGTCCCGCTCGCTCGGCACGATCATCCTGGCGATCGGTGTCACGACCTGGCCGACGACGGCACGGCTGGTGCGCGCGCAGACCCTCGGCGTGGAGTCCCGGCCGTACATCGAGCGGGCCAGGGCGCTCGGCGGCGGCCACTGGCACGTCATGTCCCGGCACGTCCTGCCCAACGTCATGCCCCTCGTCCTGGCGCAGACGACCCTGATCATCTCCTCCGCGATCCTCGCCGAGGCGACGCTGGCCTTCCTCGGCCTCGGCGACCCGACGGTCGTCTCCTGGGGCGGCCTGCTCCAGGACGCGCGCGAGGCGGGCGCGGTCAGCGCCGGGAAGTGGTGGTACCTCGTGCCGCCGGGCATCGCGATTGCCGTCGTGGCCCTCGCCTTCACGCTGTGCGGGCGCGCGGTCGAGTCCGTCCTCAACCCCAAGCTGGGGGTGACCCGTTGAAGACTCCGAGCACTCCGCCCGCACAACCCCTGCTGGACGTACGGGACTTGAAGGTGACGTACGCCGGAGGTGTGGCCGCCGTGCGCGGGGTCAACCTCACCGTGAACGCGGGCCAGAAGCTCGGCATCGCGGGCGAGTCGGGCTGCGGCAAGTCCACTCTGGCTCTCGCGCTGCTGCGGCTGCTGCCGGCCGGGACCCGGGTGACCGGGGAGATCCTCCTGGACGGCGAGGACGTACTGACCATGAAGTGGGGGCGGGTACGGGCCGTCCGCTGGGCCGGTGCCTCCATCGTGTTCCAGGGCGCCATGCACTCCCTCAACGCCGTGCACCGCGTCGGCGACCAGATCGCCGAGCCGATCCTGCTGCACAGGAAGGCGACCCCGGCGGGCGCGCGGAAGAAGACCGGCGAACTCCTGGAGCAGGTGGGACTTCCGGCGGCGCGGGCGTCCGCGTATCCGCACGAACTGTCCGGCGGCCAGCGCCAGCGCGTGATGATCGCCATGGCCCTCGCCTGCGATCCCCGGCTGGTCATCGCCGACGAACCGACCACCGCACTCGACGTGATGATCCAGGCGCAGATCCTGCGGCTGATCCAACAGCTGGTCTCCGAGCAGGAGTTGGGGCTCATGATGATCAGCCACGACCTGGCGGTGCTGTCCGACACCTGCGACCGGCTCGCGGTGATGTACGCCGGGCGGGTAGTGGAGGAGGGTCCGGCCCGGCAGGTGTACGAGGATGCCCAACACCCGTACGGGCAGGCCCTGTCGGCGGCCTTCCCGCGGATCGGGGACGCCGGATCGCGGTTCGCGCCACGCGGGCTACCGGGCGATCCACCGGATCCCTCGGCCCTCCCGAGCGGGTGCACGTTCCATCCGCGGTGCGCGGTGGCGTTGGACTCGTGTGCCGCGGAGGACCAGGCGCTGCGGGCGGCGGCACCGGACCGCCGGGCGGCCTGCGTGCACGTGGGGCCCGTGGCCGTGGCGGAAGAAGCGAGGACCACCTGATGACGACGACCGCGACGGTCCCCTCGGTGCCCCCGGCCCCCTCCGCTCCCCTGCTGAGCGCCGAGAGCCTGCATGTCACGTTCCCCGCCCGGCGGGGCGACACCGCCCCGGCCCGGGCCGTCGACGGCGTGGACCTCGACATCCGGGCCGGTGAGATCGTCGCCCTGGTCGGCGAGTCGGGCTGCGGCAAGACGACCCTGGCGCGCTCGCTCCTCGGTCTCGTCCCGCCGACTTCCGGCCGTGTCACCTTCGCGGGCCACCCCCTCGACTACTCCTCGCGCGCCCTCAAGGCGTACCGCAAGCGCGTCCAACTGGTCCTCCAGGACCCGAGCGGCTCGCTCAACCCCCGGCACACGGTGTACGACGCGGTGGCCGAGGGCCTGCGCATCCACCGATACGCGGGCGACGAGCGCGAGGCGGTGTCAATGGCCCTCTCCCGGGCGGGACTTCGCCCCCCGGAGCGCTTCTTCCTGCGTTACCCGCACGAACTCTCGGGCGGCCAGCGCCAGCGTGTGGTCATCGCGGGCGCCCTCGTCCTGGAGCCCGAACTCATCGTCGCCGACGAGCCGGTGGCTTCCCTCGACGCATCCGTACGCGGCGAGATCCTGGCCCTGCTCCTGCGACTGCGCGCCGAACTCGGCCTGTCCGCCCTGGTGGTGACCCACGACCTGGGCCTCGCGTGGAACATCGCGGACCGGGTCGCGGTGATGTACCTGGGCCGGATCGTCGAGACGGGAGCCGTGGAAGACGTCCTGACGGCCCCTCAACACCCCTACACCCAGGCCCTGTTGTCGGTCCTGCCCGAGGCCCCCGGCGCCCCGATCGTCCTCACCGGCGAACCCCCCGACCCCTCCCGCATCCCCACCGGCTGCCGCTTCCACGCCCGCTGCCAGATCCTGGCAACCGGCGAGGCGGAACGAGCGGGCGTCGCGGACGCGTGCCGGAGGGAGGACCTACCGGTACTGGACGGCGGAGGCGGGGCACAGGTGGCATGTCACTGGGCCGAGGCCAGTGATCCAGCAGGGGCGCACTACTAGGGGCGCGGGGAACTGCGCACCCAGCGGCAGCCAACCCGCACCCGAAATCTACCGCCCACCGTCATACGCCTCGATCAACTCCCGCGACCTCTTGACGTCGTCAGAAATCGCTTCAAGCAGCGCCTCGATGGACTCGAACTTCGCCTGCCCCCGCACGAAGGCAAGAAAATCCACGGCCACGTGCAAACCGTACAGATCGAGCCCCACCCGATCGATGGCGTAAGCCTCCACCGTCCGCTCGGTCCCGTCGAACTGCGGATTCGTACCGACGGAGATCGCCGCGGGCATCGCCTCGCCCTGCGCGTGCAGCCACCCGGCGTAGACGCCGTCGGCGGGGATCGCGGTGTGCGGGAGTGTCTCGACGTTGGCGGTGGGGAAGCCGAGCTCGCGCCCGCGCTGGGCACCGCGCACGACGATGCCCTCGACGCGGTGCGGGCGGCCGAGGATCTCGCGCGCCCCTTCGACATCGCCCTCGGCGACGAGTCGCCGGGTCATCGTGGAGGAGAAGGGCTCGCCGCCCCCGGCTTCACCGGTCACGTAGAGATCCACCACCTCTACCTCGAAGTCGTACGTCTTGCCCTGCTCGGCGAGGAAGGCGACGTTGCCCGCGGCCTTGTGGCCGAAGCGGAAGTTGGGGCCCTCGACGACGGCCTTGGCGTGCAGCTTGTCGACCAGGACCTTCACCACGAAGTCGGCGGGCGACAGCTTCGAGAACTCGGTGGTGAAGGGCAGGATGAGCAGCGCGTCGACGCCCAGCTCGGCCATCAGCTCGGCGCGGCGGTGGTGCGGAGCGAGCAGCGGCGGGTGGCTGCCGGGGCGCACGACCTCGCTCGGGTGCGGGTCGAAGGTGACGACCACTGACGGGACGCCCAGCTCACGCGCCCGTTCCACGGCATGCGTGATGATCAGCTGATGCCCGCGGTGGACCCCGTCGTACGAGCCGATGGTGACGACGCTGCGCCCCCAGTCCTGGGGGATGTCCTCCAAGCCACGCCAGCGCTGCACTGTGACCGCTCCTCGTCGAACCCGTGTCCGTGTCTGCCTCATTACGCAGCTCTAAGAGTGCCATGCCGGGTCCGCTCGGCCCGCATCGGCATGGGGCGCTGTGACAGGGGGCACGTGACGGCCGCGGAGGGCGCGCGGTCACACCGGAACGCCGGCCCCCGTCAGGTTCTCGATCATGCGCCGTGTGCTGGGTCCGACCAGGGTGGACCAGTCCTCGGGAGCGTCGGTGAGCCAGCCGGCGACCAGGGCGGCGAAGCAGGGAATCCGGCGGCTCTGGTCGAGCAGGGCCCGGTCGAAGACGGTGGCACCGTCCGGGGTGCGGACGAGCAGGAGGCCGGCGCTGTGGACCAGCGCGCGGATGTGCTCCTCACCGCTGCGGGACACACCGCGGACCGCGCTGAGGGACACGCTGAGAGACGCGCTGAGAGACTCGTTGAGGGCCGCACCCTCCGCGGCGGCCCGTACGAGCGCGTCCAGGACCACCGGGTCGTGCTCGCGTGTCAGCAGCAGGTCCAGGAACTCGCGGCGCAGGGGGTGGGCCGCGGGCGTGCCGGGTGCCGCGAACACCTCGGCGAGCGCGGCCCGCAACTGCGGCCTGCCCCCGTCGAGCAGCCCGGTGACCAGGGGATACAGCACGGAACGGGCCGCGGGACCGTGCTCGAGCCGCCGGTCGACGTACGCCGCCACATGCGCGACCGCTTCCGGACGCCGCTCCACGACATCCCGTACGAGCACGGCGACGCGGCGGGCCAGCGCGGGTGTGGTGACCTCGGCGAGCGTGCGCAGCGCCTCGCCGGTGTCCGGCTCGCGCAGCCGGTCGCCGAACGCGGCGAGGACCGGTTCCGGATGCGTCGCCAGCGCCGCCACCAGCGCGCTCGCGGGCAGGCGCGGGTCGCCCGCCCTGAAGCGCGCGAGGGCCCCCGGCAGATGGCGGGCCCGGGTGTGCGGATCGCGGACGAGGAGCGCAAGCGCGGCCCCGTGCAGGGTGCAGTCGCCGGGGCGGGCGAGCAGGAAGAGCGCGGCGTAGCGCAGCAGCTCGCGGTCGGCCTCGGTGCGCACGTGCGGCGCGGCCCGCAGTCCGTGGGTCATCGCCGCCGTCCGGCGGGCCGGCCGCTCATCGTGCGTCCAGCGGTCGACCGCCCGGCACACCGCGGACGGTTCCTCCTCCGCGAGAACGGCCAGGAGCTCGTCGGCGCGCGGGTGTGCACTCTCGGCCAGGGCCTCCGTGAGGTCGTCCAGGGCGCGGCGCCGATGGGTGTGGAGCAGGGCCTGGGCGGCGGTCGCGACGGTGGCGTCGGGGGTCGCGGGCAGCGGACGCTCGTCGTCGAACCAGTGGGTCAGGTGGGGCTGAGCGGCGGCCGGGTCGGCGGCGAGCAGCCCGGACACAGCGTCCAGGTAACGGAGTTCGGTGGCCGGCGGTGCCTCGTCCGCGACGACGAGCCGCCTCAGCAGATCGAAGCGGTGCGCCTCCGGCAGCCGCAGCCGGGTCCAGAAGACGGGCCCGAACTCCTCCGGCACGGCCCGCCCTTCGGCCCGCCACGTCACCACCCGCTCGGCGAGGTGCCGCAGCACTCCGACGTACGGGGTCGCGTCGGGCACCCGGAGCAGTACGCCACTGAGGAGGCGGGTGGCCCACCAGGACCCGGCGTCCGTCGCCTCCAGTTCGTCCACCGCGCGAAGCAGTTCACGCAGCCGGAGGGTGAGATCGGCGTCCCCTTGTTGACGCGGCAGGAGGAGCAGGGCGTGGAGGACGGGGCCGATGCGGTGACGGGGTACGGGAGGAGGCTCGGGCCCGTACGGGGACTCGGGCCCGCCCTCGGCCCCCGGCTCATCCCGATGCTCGGCGCCCCGGTGGTGCACCAGCGCCCGGAGTGCCGTGTCGAGGTCGAGGTGCATGCCCTGGATCCAGTCGGCCAGCTCCTCATGGGCGAAGCGGTAGCCGTCTCCGGCGGGCACGAGGAGGCCCTCCGTGAGGACCGCGGAGGCCCACCCGGTACAGCCGCCGAGCCGTCGGTCGGGCACCGGCCCCCACGGGAACACGGACTCGAACGCCGCCCGGTCCAACTCCCCCTGCCCAGGCCCCAGACAGCGCCGCGCTGCCGCGTGCACCTGCCCGGAGACCCTGGCCGCGAGCCGCCGTACGGCCGTGCCGCGCAGCCCGTTCGCCGCCGCGAGCCGTACGGCCACCCGCAGACACATCAGATCGAGATACGCGGCGAAGACCTCGTCCCGCCCGACAGGCTCGACCGACTCGTCCCGCTCGACCGGCCCGACCGGCTCGTCCTGCTCGTCCGAGGCGCCGGGCAGCGACATCGCGGCCCGTACCTCCGACAGCAGCCGCAGCATCAGCGGATGGCGAGCGTCGGGGCCGTCCAAGGCTCCCTCCGGCACCCCGTACCGCGCCCTGGCCCGCCGTGCCTCGCCCTCGTCCAGATCCCCGAGGCGTACACAGGCGGGCAGCCCGCCGGGGGCCTCGTCGCCGCCCCGCTCGGACCCGTACAGCAGCTCGCGCGGGAACTCCGCCCCCGCCCGCTCCCAGTACTCGGCCCGGCAGGCCACGACGAGACGTGCCCCGTGCGCCCGCAGCCACTCGGCGGTGCCCCCGGTCCACTCGGACAGCCGGTGCGCGAGAGCGGGCGGCATCTCCTCGGGGCTGTCGAGGAGGAGCAGGAGGGGACGTCCGGCGTCCCGGGCGAGACGGGCCAGCCGCTCGGGACCGATGTCACCGAGTCCGCTGTCGGAGGGGCCCGGCTCCGGCGAGGGCGTCCAGGCGCCGACTCCTCCGGCCTCCACCGCACGACTGGGGGCCGAGGTCGAAGTCGATGCGGGAGCCGGGTCCGAAGCCGAGGCCGCCACAATCCGCCCCGCCCGCTCCAGCGCCCTCCTCGCCGCGTCGGCCACCGACGAGTCGGCGTCCAGCAGGTCGGCTCCCCGCAGCCACAGCGTCGGAGCCGGTTCAGCGCCCTGGTCGCGCCGGGCGGAGAGGGCCGCCAGTTCCGTCGTACGGCCGCTGCCCGGAGCCCCGACGAGCCCCAGAACGGCGTACGGGCTCTCGCCGAAGGCCCTCAACTCCCGTACCGCATCGACTCGTTCGACGGGATCGACCCCACCGGAGCCCGGCGGCGCCTCGACGGTGGCGGCCAGCTCCAGCACGCCCGCCAGGTTGAGGTCGTCCCCGTACGCGGGGACTGTCGCCGCGTTGCGGGCCAGCAACTCGGCGAGCGCATCGCCGGAGCCAGAACCAGAGCCGGGGGCGGCGCCGGAGCCGGAGGCCGTCCGCCCCGCGGACAACGGCACGGCGAAGCCTCCCACCCGTCGCCCGGAGTGAAGTGCCGTTCCCAGAACGGCGACGACCGCGCCGGTGGCCGCGTCGACCACCGGTCCCCCGGCCGCCCCGCCCCCGAGCCGCAGCGCATCGCTTCCCGCCGTGCCGATCGCCAACTCCAGGGCGTCGTCAAGGAGATGGAAACGGTCGGTCGCCGTGTACGTCACGGCGGACGTGGCACCCAGCACCCGGGCCTCGCGCCAGCCGCCCGCGGCGATACGGACGTACGTACCGCTCTCCACGGAGTCCCGGACGGTGATCGGGAGGGGGGCGAGGCCGAGGCCGTCCGTGCCGGGACCGTCCATGTGGATCAGGGCGAGGTTCAGGGACGGCAGGAGGGTGACGGAGTCCGCCGGAACCAGGCAGGTGCGGTCACCCGGGGCGTGCAGGACGAGGCGGGCGAGGCCGTCGACCGCCTCGTGGCTGGTGATCACCGTGCCCCGGTGGTCGGCGACGAACCCGGTGCCGCGCGGCCGTCCGGCCAGATCACTGATCCGTACCAGGGCCCGGTCCGCGGCCTCGACCACGTCCGCCGCTTCGACCGAGTGCGCTGCGTCGGCGTCGTACGCGGCCTCAGCCGCGTACGACGACTCGGGTGCCTGCGCCGCCTCGGGTGCGTGCCGGGCAGCGTCCGGCAACTGATGACGGCCCCCGGTCCGCGGGCCCCGTCCCGCCATGCTCGAACCTCCCCGCCGCGCGCGTCGCACCGTGCCACCGACGCCTCGTCTCCGACGGTAGGCGCGAGGTGATCGGGTGCGACAGATCGCGAGCCGAACGAGCCCCCTTCCGCTCCCCCGGTTCACTCCGAGCGCCTGCCCGGACGGGTGAATACACGAGGTCGGATGGATACACCCTTGGGTGGGGGAACCGAGGGGGGACAGTGGAGCGGCGCACACAGGAATCCCCGTGAACGCCGCTCCACGACGAACCCGGCCGACCCGACCGAGCGGGCCGACCGACCAGCGACCGGCGGCCGGCGACCCACACAGGTCAGCCGAACACCGCCAGGCTCTTCGCCTTGCCCTTCTGCTCCTCCACCAGTGCCAGGAACCGCCCCTCGGGATCGAACACTCCGACGGCCCCGGCCCCGGCGTACTCCTCGGGCATCTCCAGCCGCACACCGTTCGTCAGCAGCTGCCCGCGCTTGGCGTCCACGTTCCAGCGGGGGAACGCGGCCTCGGCGGCCTCCGCCATCGGCATCACGGTCAGCTCCTCCTGGAGCTGGTCGAGGGTGCGGGCGGAGTCGAGCTTGTACGGGCCGACGCGGGTGCGGCGGAGCGCGGTGAGATGGCCGCCTACGCCCAGGTCCGCGCCCAGGTCGCGGGCGAGCGCGCGGATGTACGTGCCGGACGAGCAGACGACCGAGACGACCAGGTCGAGGACGGGCGTACCGTCCTCGGCGACCGCGTCCCGGATGTCGTACACGGCGAACGAGGAGATCCGTACCGGACGGGCCGGGATCTCGAAGTCCTCGCCGTCGCGTGCCCGCTTGTACGAGCGCACGCCGTTGATCTTGATGGCGCTGACCTTGGACGGCACCTGCATGATGTCGCCGCTGAGCTTGGCGATACCGGCGTCGACCGCGTCCCGGACCACCTTGGAGGCGTCCGTGGACGAGGTGATGTCACCCTCGGCGTCGTCGGTCAGGGTGTTCTGCCCGAGCCGGATCGTGCCGAGGTACTCCTTCTCGGTCAGCGCGAGGTGTCCGAGGAGCTTGGTCGCCTTCTCGACACCGAGGACGAGCACGCCCGTCGCCATGGGGTCGAGGGTGCCCGCGTGTCCGACGCGGCGGGTCTTCGCGATCCCGCGCATCTTGGCGACCACGTCGTGCGAAGTGAAGCCCGACGGCTTGTCCACGATGACAAGGCCGTCGGGCGTCTTCTGCTTCTGCGTCATTCCGCGGCGTCGCCGTCCGTCTCGTCGTCCTCGCCCGGCTTCTTGTACGGGTCCGCTTCACCGGCGAAGGTGGCGCCGGCCGAGACCTCGCGCACCTTCGCGTCCGAGGCCCGTGCCTTGTCGAGCAGGTCCTCGATGGTCTTGGCGGTGTCCGGCAGGGCGTCCGCCACGAAGGTGAGGGTCGGCGTGAACTTCACACCGGCCGCCGCACCCACGGCCGAGCGGAGCACGCCCTTGGCGCTCTCCAGGCCCGCGGCGGCCTCCGCACGCTCCTCGTCGTCCCCGTACACCGTGTAGAAGACGGTCGCCTCCCGGAGGTCCCCGGTGACCCGGGTGTCCGTGATGGTCACATGCGAACCGAGCCGCGGGTCCTTGATCCCGCGCTGCAGCTTCTGGGCCACCACCTCTCGGATGAGGTCCGCCAGCTTCTTCGCCCGCGCGTTGTCGGCCACTGGTCCGTCTCCCTCTTTCTTACTGTTCTGTGTACGGCCGATCCTCGTCGCCGCACGCTGCATACGCTCAGTCGTCGTCTTCGCCGTGGAACCGCCGTCTCACCGACAGCAGCTCCACCTCGGGACGGCCGGCGACCAGACGCTCGCAGTGGTCCAGTACGTCGGTCAGGTGCCCGGCGTCCGCCGACACCACCGCGAGGCCGATGCCGGCCCTCCGGTGGAGGTCCAGGTGGTCTACCTCGGCCGCGCTCACCGCGTACTTCCGCTGGAGTTCGGCCACGATGGGGCGGACGACGGAGCGTTTCTCCTTCAGTGACCGTACGTCGCCGAGGAGCAGATCGAAGGACAGAGTCCCCACGTACATATGTGTATCCGGATGTCCCGCCGGTACGGGGTAGATGGCCCGGCCAAGCTCTTCGCCGGAACACCAGAACGGTACAACGAACCACCGTCCCCACTCGACGGAGTTTCGCCCCCGCCGCCCCTACCCGTTCCCGTCCCCTGGGGGCTGCCGCCCCCAGACCCCCGCTATCGGCCTGAACGGCCTCGTCCTCAAACGCCGGACGGGCTGAAAATGTCGGCCCGGGCCGACAAAATCCAGCCCCTCCGGCGTTTGAGGAGCGGGGGTTCGGGGGCGGAGCCCCCGAAAGGGACGGGTAGGGGCGGCGGGGGCGGAAAACCCCGCGGGGGCCGGTCGACGAGGACGTGTCCTCGTCGGCCAACCCCACACGGTTCCAACCCGCCGCGGACTACGACCGCGGCTTCTCGCGCATCTCGTACGTCGCGATGACGTCGTCGATCTTGATGTCGTTGAAGTTTCCGAGGTTGATACCGCCCTCGAAGCCTTCGCGGATCTCGGTGACGTCGTCCTTGAAGCGCCGCAGACCGGAGATGGTGAGGCTCTCCGCGATGACCTTGCCATCGCGCAGCAACCGCGCCTTGGTGTTGCGCTTGACCTCGCCGGAGCGGACCAGCACACCGGCGATGTTGCCCAGCTTGGACGAGCGGAAGACCTCGCGGATCTCCGCCGTGCCGAGCTCGACCTCTTCGTACTCCGGCTTGAGCATGCCCTTGAGGGCTGCCTCGATCTCCTCGATGGCCTGGTAGATCACCGAGTAGTAGCGGACGTCGACGCCCTCGCGCTCCGCCATCTGCGCCGCGCGGCCCGCAGCGCGGACGTTGAAGCCGATGACGATCGCGTCGGAGCCGGTCGCCAGGTCGATGTCCGACTCGGTGACCGCACCCACGCCGCGGTGCAGGACGCGGATGTCGACCTCTTCGCCGACGTCGAGCTGGAGCAGCGAGGACTCGAGAGCCTCCACCGAACCGGACGCGTCGCCCTTGATGATGAGGTTGAGTTCCTGCACCAGACCGGCCTTGAGCGCCTCGTCCAGGTTCTCCAGGGAGAACCGGACTCCACGCCGGGCGAAGTTGGCGTTGCGCTCACGCGCCGCGCGCTTCTCGGCGATCTGACGCGCCGTGCGGTCCTCGTCGACGACCAGGAAGTTGTCGCCGGCACCCGGGACGTTGGTGAGACCCAGGACCAGGACGGGGGTCGACGGACCCGCTTCCTCGACGTTGTTGCCGTTGTCGTCGAGCATCGCCCGGACACGGCCGTACGCGTCGCCGACCACCATCGTGTCGCCGATGCGCAGCGTGCCGCGCTGGACCAGGACCGTCGAGACGGCACCGCGGCCACGGTCGAGGTGGGACTCGATCGCAATACCCTGCGCGTCCTGCTCCGGGTTGGCCCGCAGGTCGAGCGAGGCGTCCGCGGTGAGGACCACGGCCTCCAGCAGGCTCTCGATGTTGAGGCCCTGCTTGGCGGAGATGTCGACGAACATCGTGTCGCCGCCGTACTCCTCGGCCACCAGACCGAACTCGGTGAGCTGACCGCGCACCTTGGTCGGGTCGGCACCCTCGACGTCGATCTTGTTGACCGCGACCACGATCGGCACCTCGGCCGCCTTGGCGTGGTTCAGCGCCTCGATCGTCTGGGGCATCACACCGTCGTTGGCCGCCACCACGAGGATCGCGATGTCGGTCGACTTGGCACCACGGGCACGCATGGCGGTGAACGCCTCGTGACCCGGGGTGTCGATGAAGGTGATGCGACGCTCTTCGCCGTTGACCTCGGTCGCGACCTGGTAGGCACCGATGTGCTGGGTGATGCCACCGGCCTCGCCCGCGACGACGTTCGTCTTGCGGATGGTGTCGAGAAGGCGGGTCTTACCGTGGTCGACGTGACCCATGACGGTCACGACCGGCGGACGCGCGACGAGGAACTCCTCGCCACCCTCGTCCTCGCCGAACTCGATGTCGAAGGACTCGAGCAGCTCGCGGTCCTCCTCCTCGGGGCTGACGATCTCGAGGACGAAGTTCATCTCGTCCGCGAGAAGCTTCAGCGTCTCGTCGGAGACGGACTGCGTGGCAGTGACCATCTCGCCGAGGTTCATCATCACGCCGACGAGCGACGCCGGGTTGGCGTTGATCTTCTCGGCGAAGTCGGTGAGGGACGCACCGCGCGACAGACGGACGGACTGTCCGTTGCCACGAGGCAGCATCACACCGCCGACCGACGGGGCCTGCATGGCCTCGTACTCCTGGCGCCTCTGCCGCTTCGACTTGCGACCACGACGCGCGGGACCGCCGGGACGGCCGAAGGCGCCCTGCGTGCCACCACGGCCACCCGGACCACCGGGACGGCCACCGAAGCCGGGACGACCGCCGCCGCCACCGCCGGGACCACCCGGACGGCCGGCGAAACCGCCGCCACCGCCACCGGGACCACCGGGACGACCTGCGAAACCGCCACCGCCGCCACCGGGACCGCCGGGACGACCTGCGAAGCCGCCGCCACCGGGACGACCGCCGCCACCGCCACCGCCGGGACGACCGCCACCGCCGGGACCGCGGCCACCGGGGCCACCGCCGCCGGGACGCGGAGTACCGGCAGCGGGACGCTGCGGCATCATGCCGGGGTTCGGACGGTTGCCGCCGGGGCCGCCGCCGGGACGCGGAGCGCCACCGGGACCACCCTGCGGGCGAGGCATGCCGCCCGGGCTCGGACGGTTGCCGCCGGGGCCGCCGCCGGGACGCGGAGCGCCGCCGGGACCACCCTGCGGACGGGGACCACGGTCCTGGCCCGCGCCCTGGGGACGCGAGCCGCCCGGGGCACCGGCACCGGGGCCGCCAGGTCCGCCGGGGCCAGGACGTGCGCCGCCCGGACGGGGCGCCTGCGGGCGCGCCATACCGGTGGAGCCACCGGAGGTGAACGGGTTGTTGCCCGGACGGGGACCGGCGGGACGACCACCGGGACGCGTGCCCTGGCCGCCGGGACGCGGGGCGCCCTGACGGTCGCCACGGTCACCGCGCTCGCCGCGGCCCTGACCGGGACCACCCTGACCGCCCTGTGCGGGGCCGGCCGGACGGACACCGGGCTTCGGGGCGCCGGGACGCGCACCGCTCGGACGGGGACCCGCGGCCGGGGCCGGGGAGGCCGCCGGAGCGGCGGGAGCCGCCGGGGGTGCCGTGAACTCGGGCGCGGCCGGAGCCGGGGACGCCGGAGCGGGCTTCGGCGCCGGGGGCTTGGGGCCCGGACGCGGGCCTGCGGCCGGAGTCACCGGGGACGCGGGCGTCTCCGCGGCGGCCGGCTTCGGGGCCGGCGGGCGCGGCGCTGCCGGACCCGGACGGGCGCCCTGCGCCGGAGAAGGCGCGCCGGGCCTGGCGGGCGCGGCCTTGCGCGGGGCGGGCTTGCCGCCGCCGTTGCCCTGCTGCAGGGCGTCGGTCAGCTTGCGTACTACGGGCGCCTCGATCGTCGAGGACGCCGAACGGACAAATTCACCGAGTTCTTGGAGCTTGGCCATGACGACCTTGCTCTCCACCCCGAACTCCTTGGCGAGTTCGTATACCCGGACCTTAGCCACTTCGCTCCTTTTAGGTCCGGGTTGCGTCCGGACCGTCGCTACTTCATGGGCGTACTCATCGCGTGCTCATCGAGTGCTCATCGCAATCTCGACCTACTTCCAACTCGCGGGGTACCAGGGCCGCACGGGGTTCCGTGCGACACGTTTTACGGTGTTGCCTGCTCAGCAACTGTCTATCTGCTCGACGTACAGGCGCAACGCCTTTGTGTCGAGCGGACCCGGGGCACGCAGCGCCCTCGTGAACGCCCGGCGGCGGACCGCCAGGTCGAGACAGACGAGGGCGGGGTGTACATACGCACCCCGGCCGGGCAGCGTACCGCGAGGATCGGGGACGCATTCGCCCTCGGCCGCCACGGTGCGCAGCAGATCGATCTTGGCCGCTCGCTCCCGGCACCCCACACAGGTGCGCTCAGGGCATGCGCGGGCATGCGTCCGGCCAGACACTCTTAAGTCTACCTCCCCGCACCGACCTCACCCCTTTGGGGCAAGAATCGAACGGCTGTTGTCGTAATCCAAGCGTCACACGGCGTGATCTATTCCCGATCTTGCCGTTGACGCCCCGGACCTGGGCCTGTTTCGGCCCGATCCCGCGCCGGACCCACTTCGGATCCGCCTCGGATCCGTCCGGGTCCCGGCTCAGTCCTGCTTCTCGGCGGGCTGCTCGGTGTCCGGACGGATGTCGATGCGCCAGCCGGTCAGGCGGGCGGCGAGCCGGGCGTTCTGCCCTTCCTTGCCGATCGCCAGGGACAGCTGGTAGTCGGGGACCGTCACGCGCGCGGAGCGGGCCGCGAGGTCGACGACCTCGACCTTGGAGACCCGGGCCGGGGAGAGCGCGTTCGCCACCATCTCCGCCGGGTCGTCCGACCAGTCGACGATGTCGATCTTCTCGCCGTTCAGCTCGGCCATCACGTTGCGCACGCGGCCGCCCATGGGGCCGATGCAGGCACCCTTGGCGTTCAGACCGGACCGGGTGGACCGGACGGCGATCTTCGTGCGGTGGCCGGCCTCGCGGGCGATCGCGGCGATCTCGACGGAACCGTCGGCGATCTCCGGCACCTCGAGGGCGAAGAGCTTCTTCACCAGGTTCGGGTGCGTGCGGGAGAGGGTCACGGAGGGACCGCGTACGCCCTTCGCCACCCGCACGACGTACGAGCGCAGGCGCAGGCCGTGCGTGTAGGTCTCACCGGGGACCTGCTCCTGCACCGGCAGGATGGCCTCCAGCTTGCCGATGTCGACGAGCACGTTCTTCGGGTCGCGGCCCTGCTGGACGACACCGGTGACGATGTCGCCGTCACGGCCCGCGTACTCGCCGAGCGTCGCGTCGTCCTCCGCGTCCCGCAGGCGCTGCAGGATGACCTGCTTGGCGGTGGTGGCGGCGATCCGGCCGAAGTCGGACGGGGTGTCGTCGAACTCGCGCGCCTCCTGCCCCTCCTCCAGGTCCTCGGGGTCCTCCTTCGCCCACACGGTCACATGGCCGGTCTCCCGGTCGAGCTTGACGCGCGCGTGGCGGCGGCTTCCCTCGGTGCGGTGGTAGGCGATGAGGAGGGCCGACTCGATCGCCTCGACCAGCAGGTCGAAGGAGATCTCCTTCTCCCGCACCAAGCCCCGCAGGGCACTCATGTCGATGTCCACGGCTACGCCTCCTCCTCTTCCTTCATGTCTGTGTCGTTCTCGTTGGTCCTGCGGTTGAACTCGACCTGGACGCGCGCCTTGTCGATGTCCTCGAAGGCGATCCTGCGGGCGGTGGCCTTGCGTCCCTTGACGCCGGGCACCTCCAGGTCGATCCCGTCCTCGTCCACCGTCAGGATCCGGGCGACCAGTTCGTCGCCGCTCGTCAGCTGGAATCTCACCAGGCGGTCCGTGGCGCGTACGTAGTGACGGTGTTCCCTGAGCTCGCGCTCGGCACCGGGGGTTCCCACTTCGAGGGTGTACTCGCCCTGGCCCATCGCGTCGGTCTCGTCGAGCTTCGCCGAGAGCGCGCGGCTCACATCGGCGATCGCGTCCAGATCGGCCCCTTCGTCGGAGTCGACCACGACGCGCAGCACACGCTTGCGTCCTACCGAGTCCACCTCGATCTCCTCGAGATCGAGTCCCTGCGAGCTGACGAGCGGTTCCAGGAGCTCTCGAAGCCTCTCGCTCTGGGTGGTGCTCATCCGGGTGACTCCTCGGCCGCGTGTGCTGTTGTGGGTAGGTCGCGTGTCAGGTCAAAGGGTATCCGGTCCCAAGGGGTGTTGCCGTCCACCGTGGCCCGCCCGACGGCGGGACGGCGCCGCTGGTGGGTGCGGGGGCACTACCCGGGTACCGTGATCACGGGCCTGCCGCCCTTCCGTTCGTACGAGCCCTCCGAGGACGTCTGCCGTGCCGTTCACCCTGCCGTCGCGCATCCCCTCGGGGCCGCGCCGAAGGAGCCTGCTCGCCGGGGCCGCCGGTGTCGGCGCCGCGCTGCTGACGGGCTGTTCCTCCTCCGACTCCTCCGGGACCACCGGCGGGAGCACGTCCGCCGCCGAGCGGGCACGCGCGCGTGCGGCCCTCGACAGCGAGCGGCTCGCGGAGCGGTACGGGGCCGTGCTCGCCGTGCATCCCACGCTGGCCGAGCGGCTGTCACCGCTGCGGGCGGAGGTCGTACGGCACGCGGAGGCGTTCGGCGGAGGCAAGAAGGCCTCCGAGAGCGCGTCGGCGAGTGCTTCCGCCGATCCGTCCGAGACGCCCTCCCCCGGCCCGTCCGCCGAGGTGCCGGCCGTGGAGAAGGACGCCCTCGCCGAACTCGCCGCGGCCGAGCGGACGCTGGCGGACCGGCGAACGAAGGCGCTCCTGGACGTGCCGGGAGAGCTGGCGCGGCTGCTGGCCTCGGTGGCGGCGGCCGGTGCGGTGCACGCGTATCTGCTGACGGAGGGCGAGAAGTGAGCGGTTCCGGAATGGCCGGAAAGGCCGATTCGAAGGCCAAGGCCCCGGCGCAGCTGACGGCCGTGCAGGCCGCGCTCGCGGCCGAGCACGCCGCGGTGTACGGCTACGGGGTCGTGGGCGGGAAGATCGGCGAGGACCGGCGCAGCGAGGCGCGGGCGGCGTACGACGCGCACCGGGCCCGGCGGGACGAGCTGGCGCGTACGGTGCGCGACCTGCGCGGTAAGCCCAAGCCGGCGGCGGCCGCGTACGCGCTGCCGTTCCCGGTGACGGACGCGGAGTCGGCCGTGCGGCTCGCCGCCGAGCTGGAGGACCGGGTGGCCGGGGTGTACTCCGACCTGGTCCGTGCCGCGGAGGGCGACCGGCGCCGGTCGGCCGCCGAGGCGCTGCGGGACGCGGCGGTGCGGGCGGTGCGCTGGCGGGGCGAGAGCGTACCCTTCCCTGGTCTCGCGGAGCGGTCGGCCCAGTCCACCGCGTCGGCGGCACCGCCGTCGTAACGCGTACAGGAAGGAAACGACTCGCGCATGGCTTTCGAACCGCCGCGGCGTCTCGTCAAGGCGCTCGGCGAGGCGGCACCGAGCGGTGACGACTGGCTGGAGAAGCTGCCCGAGGCGGCTCAGCAGGCCGTCGCGCTACGCGAGTTGACCGTGGAGCGCGTCCAGGTGCCCGGCGGGCGCAGCAGCCTGGTGGTCCTGGTGCGGCTGCCGGACGACACCCCCGCCGTCCTTAAACTCGCGCCCGGCCGGGCCCGCCCGGAGAGCGAACGGGCAGCGCTCGCGCACTGGGACGGCCTGGGTGCGGTGCGGCTCCTGGAGCCGGCCGGTGCCGAGGGCGTACTGCTCCTTGAGCGGCTGCATCCCGATGTGTCGGTGCGTTCGCTGGCCGAGGCCAAGTCGATGCTGGAGGCCGCCGGGGCGCTGCGCCGCCTGTGGGTCGAGCCACCGGCCGGCCCGGTCTTCGAGACGGTCGCCGAGCGGACCGGACGGCAGGCCGAGGCGATGCGCGCGGGCGCCGACGCTGAGGCGGCGCCGCTGGTCGACGCGGCCCTCGCTGTACGCGACGAACTGCTGGCCGCCCCGCCCGAGGCACGCCTCCTGCACGGCACCTTCCGGCAGAGCAAGGTGCTGGCCGGCGAGCGCAGCCCCTGGCTGGCCGTGGGGCCCGACCCCGTCGTCGGCGAGTGCGCCTTCGACCTGGCCCGGCTGGTCCGTGACCGGGTCGAGGACCTGATCGCCTCCCCCTCCGGCTCCGCCATCACCCGCCGCCGGGTGAAGCGCCTCGCGGAGTCCCTGGATCTGGACCAGGAGCGGGTGCGGGGCTGGACCCTGTTCCGGGCCGTGGAGTCGGGCGTACGGGCTCGGCGGGTGGGCCGGTCCCAGGACGCGGAGCTGTTGCTGGAGTTCGCGAGCTGGTTGTAGGGGGATGGCGGTTCGGCCTGGGTGGCGTGGGTGGCCTGGTGCCTTCACGCCGCCGCGAGTTTGAGGGCTAGGACTGGGCAGTCCGCCGCTGCTCTGCGGGCGCGTTTCAACGTGCGGGCGGGGACGGGGCGCGCGTCGACGAGGGGGTAGCCCCATTCGTCGAGGGTGACGTGTTCGGGGAGGAGTTCGGCGCAGAGGCCGTGGGCTCGGCAGGACGTCCAGTCGATGTCGAGGTGCTGGGGCAGCTGGTCCATGTCTGTCAGCTCCGGTGCTCGGGGACGGGCAGCAGGGGCGTGCGGTCGGTCGCGGTGCACAAACCCCGGGCGTGGGCGTCGAGTTCGGCGGCGAAGGTAGTCAGGGCGCTGCGGACCAGGCGGACCGTGCCGTCGGGGTGGTGGCAGGCGCCACGGCCCTCGACGAGTCCGGCCCAGCGGGCGACGTCGTCGCGGGCGGTGCCCTGGGGGCCGGGGGCGGCCAAGGTGCGGAAGGCGGCGGCGATACGCGGCAGGCCGTTGAGGCAGGGCCCGCACTGGCCGGCCGATTCCAGGGCCAGATAGCGCAGGACGCGGGCGGTTTCGGCGAGGCCGCAGCGGTCGGTGGGGAGGGCGGCGAGGACGCCCGCGCCCAAGGTGGCTGCGGACAGGCCGAGTTGGGCCGCCTCGGCGGTCGGGATCCAGGTGCCGTGGTAGCCACCGAGCAGGATCGCGCCGGTGCCCTCCAGCGGGAGCAGCCGGTGCAGGGGCATGCCGAAGGGGGCCTCCACGACCTGCGGCTCGCGGCCCGGCACGTGGACCGTGCACAGGGCGCTGCCCGGCTCCGACGGGGTACCGGCCGAGCGGAACCAGTCCGCTCCGTAGCGGGCGATCAGCGCGAGGTGCGCGAGTGTCTCTACGTTCTGGACGAGGGTGGGCGCCCTGCGTACGCCCTGTTCGCGCACCGGAGGGTCCTGGTGGCGGGGCAGGGCGGGGTGGCCGGAGAGGTGCTGGGCGAGGGCCGAGGACTCGCCCGACAGGAAGCGTTTGGGTACGCGTACGACGCGTACGGGGAAGGGGTTGTCGCGTTCGGCCAGGGCCGCTTCGAGGCGGGTGGCTCCGTCCTCCACGGCCAGGTACGCCTCCCCCGCTCCGGTCGCCCGGGCCGCCAACTGCAGCCCGTCCAGGACCAGATGGGGTGAGAGGCTCAGCAGGGTCTTGTCCTTGGCGCTCGCCGGTTCGCCCTCGGCGCCGTTCGCGACGACGACCGGGGCGCGGCCGGTGCGGCGGGCCGCGTCGATGACCGACACGAACTTGCGGTACGTGGGGAAGGCGGCGCCGCCCCGGCCGGTGAGGCCGGACTCCGCGAGGGTGCGCAGGAGGGCGGCCGGGTCGGTGTGGGTGAGGGGGCCGTAGCGGGTTTCGTGGGTGGCGCGGTCGGCGGGGGCGGCGCCGGGGGCCAGGAGGCGTGGGGGCATGAGGACGTCCGTGAACGTGCTGCTGGTCATGGTCGCGTCCCTTCGGCGGTGAGGAGGGTGGCGGGGGTTCGGCGGCCGGCCCGTGCGGCCTGGGTTACGCGGATCGTGAAGGCGGTGAGGACCGCTGCCACGCAGGTGACGGTCAGCCAGAGCATCCAGTCGGTGCCCGTGTCCGTGCCGATTCCTATGCCGTGGATCAGGGCCACCGGCCAGGACGCGTAGGCCAGCCAGTGGACCGCTCGCCAGGTGCGGTGGCCGAGCCTCTCGCGGAAGAGGCTGGTGACCAGGACCGCGAGCATCAGGTCCAGGGCGACCGTGCCGAGGCCCAGCCAGAGGGGCTGGTAGTCGGAGGCGAACGGGATCAGGACGTCGAGGGGGCTGATGTCGACGTAGCCGTCTATGACCGCCGTGGCTATGTGGATGGCCAGGAAGGCCGTCGCGGAGAGGGAGAGCGTGCGGTGGAGGGAGACCGTGCCGAAGCGGGGGAGGCCTGGGAGGCGGGTCCTCAGGCGTACCGCCACGCCCAGGAGCACCACGACGGTGAACAGCACCAGGCAGACGGCTCCGGTGGCTCGGTTGGCGTACCAGAGGATGGAGGCGTCGGTCATGGCGTCGTCTCCGTGCTGCTCGCTGCCGGGGATTCCTCGCCCCCGCCGCCCCTTCCCGTCCCAACCCTGGGGGCTGCGCCCCCAGACCCCCCTTTGTCCTCAGACGCCGGACGGGCTGGGTGGGCGGGGGCTTGCGGGGTGGGTGGGTTGACCGGGGTGGGTGGGAGATCGGCCTGAACGGCCTCGTCCTCAAACGCCGGACGGGCTGAAGGTGTCGGCCCGGGCCACGAAAATCCAGCCTCTCCGGCGTTTGAGGAGCGGGGGTTCGGGGGCGGAGCCCCTGAGTCAGGGATGGGAATGGGTAGGGGCGGCGGGGGCGAGAAATCGTTTCTTGGCCAGCCCGGTGTCGTCACCACCGTGCCGTCCCTCGCCACCAGTCGGGCCGGGAGGCCCAGGCCCGACAGCCACCGTTCCGCACCCGTGCCCTTCACCAGGGCAGCCGTGCTGGCCGCGTTCGCGTCGGCGCAGGTCGTGGCGGCGACCGAGACCGTCCGCCAGGGCGAATCGGCCGGAAGGCCGGTGTTCGGGTCGAGGATGTGGTGGAGGGTGTGCGGGCCCGAGCGCCAGGCGCGGGCGGTCGTGCCGGAGGTGGCGAGCCCGCCGCCGCGCAGGCCGACCGTCGCGTACGGGCCCTGCGGAGGCGTCTCGTCGACCGGCCCCGTGACGTCCTGGACCCGGATCCGCCAACCCCCCGCCGGAGGTTCGCCCGCGACCGCCGTGTCACCGCCGAGGCTCACCAGAACCCCGCAGCCCGCCGCCCGCGCGAGCGTCACCGCGGCCTTGTCCGCCGCCCAGGCCTTGGCCGTGGCGCCCAGGTCGAGGCGGACCCCGGCCGGGACCGTGACCGTACCGGTCGCGCGGTCGAGGCGGATCAGGCGCCAGCCCGGGACGGGGCGCACGGTAAGCTTCACCGGTCGCCCGTCCTCCTGGACGAGCCGGAAGTCGCGGTCGTAGCCGATGGCGTTCATCGCCGAACCGACCGTCGGGTCGACGGCTCCGTCCGTCGCCGCGGCGGCCCGCAGCGCGACCGCCAGCGCCTCCGCGAGCAGCGGGCTGACCCTGACCGGCCGCCCTCCGGCACTGTCGAGCGCGACCAGCTCGGAGTCCTCGCGGAACCGGCTGCACGCCGCGTCGACCTCGGCCAGCTGCCGGGCGAGCAGCAGGTTGCAGGAGTCCAGCAGCGCCGGGTCCGTCGTGACGAGCCGGACGCTCGTACCGAGGGCACGCCAGTTCGCGGCGGCCGTAGGACGCACGGACGTGTCGGCGGCGGTCATCACGACGCCCCCGAGGTGGAGTCGGCGGTACCGCTGTCGTCGGCGGAGGTCAGGTCGTCGGACGAGCCCTGCAGCGACGAGGACGAGTCGCTCGTACTGTCCGAGGCCGAGGAATCCGACGACGAGGAGGAGGAAGAAGAGGAGGAGGAAGAGTCTTCCGACTGCGACGTCGTCGATGGCGACGACGATGGCGACGAGTCCGTGGTCCCGGCCGCCGTCGTCGTCGCGGTCGACTCCATCGTGCCGATGAGGGCGAAGACGCCCGCCGCGGCCGCCAGTGTCACCGCCGCTGCCGCGGCAGCCGTACGCCGTGCGCCTCTGCGGACCGCCGCGGCGGCCCCCCGTTCGCTGCCAGACATGACTGCTCCCCTCCCGAATGACGCTGTGTCACGTCCTACGGTCGGGGAGCGGCCTGAGAGAAAACTGTGCGGCGCCCATACGCCGGGCAAGAAGTCTCTGAGAGGCTTCTTAACCGATGGCCGCGCGAGGTCAGTCGCTCGGCCAGGTCGGTTGCTCGGGCGAGGTCAGTTGCTCAGGCGGGCGATCGCCTCGTCCACCGTCAGCTCCTCGCGCTCGCCGGTCCGGCGGTCCTTCAGTTCCAGGACGCCCTCGGCGGAGCGGCGGCCGGCCACCAGGATCTTCGGTACGCCGATGAGCTCCGCGTCGGTGAACTTCACGCCCGGCGAGACTCCCGCCCGGTCGTCCACGAGCACCCGGACGCCCGCCGCGCTCAGCTTCTCCGAGACGTCGAGGGCCAGTTCGGTCTGCAGTGCCTTGCCCGCGGCGACGACGTGGACGTCGGCCGGCGCGATCTCGGCGGGCCAGACCAGGCCCTGCTCGTCCGCGTGCTGCTCGGCGAGCGCCGCGACCGCACGGGAGACACCGATGCCGTACGAGCCCATGGTGACGCGGACCGGCTTGCCCTGCTGGCCGAGCACGTCGAGCTGGAGGGCGTCGGCGTACTTGCGGCCGAGCTGGAAGATGTGGCCGATCTCGATGGCGCGGTCCAGCGTGAGGCCGGTGCCACAGGCGGGGCAGGGGTCGCCGTCCTGCACGACGACCGCGTCCACGTACTCGTCGACCTCGAAGTCACGGCCCGCGACGACGTTCTTCGCGTGCACGCCGTCCTTGTTGGCCCCGGTGATCCAGGCGGTGCCGGGGGCGACGCGCGGGTCGGCGAGGTAGCGGACCTTCTCCAGGCCCTGCGGACCGACGTATCCGCGTACGAGGTCGTCGCGGCCCGTGAAGTCCTCGGCCGTGACGAGCTCGACGGCGGAGGGGGTGAAGTGCGCCTCGACCTTGTCCATGTCGACCTCGCGGTCGCCGGGTACGCCGATGGCCACGATCTCGCCGTCCACCTTGACCAGCAGGTTCTTCAGGGTGGCGGAGGCGGGGACCTCCAGGTACGCGGCGAGCGTCTCGATGGTCGGGGTCTCGGGGGTCGGGATCTCCTCGAGAGCGGGCACGGCCGACCCGTCCACCGGCTTCAGCGCGTACGTGATCGCCTCGGTGTTGGCCGCGTAGTCGCAGTTGGGGCAGTCGGCGAAGGTGTCCTCGCCGGCCGCGGCCGGGGCGAGGAACTCCTCGGACTTGGAGCCGCCCATGGCGCCGGCGGTGGCCGCGCAGATGCGGTAGTCCAGGCCGAGACGCGTGAAGATCTTCTGGTACGCCTCGCGGTGCAGGGCGTACGACTTGGCCAGACCCTCGTCCTCGGTGTCGAAGGAGTACGAGTCCTTCATCAGGAACTCACGGCCGCGCAGGATGCCAGCGCGCGGGCGGGCCTCGTCGCGGTACTTGTTCTGGATCTGGTAGAGGATCACCGGCAGGTCCTTGTAGGACGAGCACTGGTCCTTGACCAGGAGGGTGAAGATCTCCTCGTGGGTCGGGCCGAGGAGGTAGTCGCCGCCCTTGCGGTCGTTCAGGCGGAACAGCTCGGGGCCGTACTCCTCCCAGCGGCCGGTCGCCTCGTAGGGCTCCTTCGGCAGCAGGGCGGGCAGCGCGACCTCCTGGGCGCCGATGGCGTCCATCTCCTCGCGGACGACCCGCTCCACGTTGTTCAGGACCTTCTTGCCCAGCGGCAGCCAGGACCAGAGGCCGGCGGCGGTACGGCGTACGTATCCGGCGCGTACCAGCAGCTTGTGGCTGAGTACCTCGGCGTCCGCCGGGTCGTCACGCAGTGTCTTGACCATCAAACGGGACATGCGCTGGACCTGGGCCATGGTTCTCGACTCCTGCTGCGTAAGGGTGATGGCTAGGAGGTTAGCCGGGGGGCCGCCGTCGCCGGAAATCCGTTTACGGCGCCGGAGGGATCCGTCGGCGGTGCCGGAGGGGTCGGTCGGCGGCGCGGGGAGGACGGGTCAGCGGCGGCGGAGGGGCAGCGGGGCGCCCATCACCGCGTACGGCTTCGGGGCGCTGGGGAAGAGGACCTGCCTGGCGAGATCCTCGTATCCGAGCGAGCGGTACAGGCCGCGGGCCGGGCTCTCCGTGTCGATGGCGGAGAGGATCGAGCGGGGCTGGGCGGCGCTGTCCGTGATGGTGGTGATCAGGGCGCGGCCGACGCCCTGGTTCTGGAATCCCGGGTGGACGTGCAGCTCGGTGATCACGAAGGAGTCGTCCAGCCACCCGTCGGATCCCTGGCTGCGCAGATAGGGCTCGACGACGGTGGACCACCAGTGCGTCCTGTCGTTGGGCATGCCGTAGACGAAGCCGACGAGGCGTCCGTCCGCGGTGGTCGCGCCGAGCGCGCGGGCGCCGGGGTAGGCGAGGTGCCGCAGCACGATCTGTCGTCGTACGGCGATCTCGTCCGAGCCGAGTCCGAACGCCAGGGCCTGGACGGCCAGCGCCTCGTCGATCCTGGCGGCCAGGTCCAGGAGACCGATGACGATGTCGTCGGGCGTGACGGGGCCCTGACCGGGGAAGCGCAGCATGTCCGGAGACTACCCGGGCGATTCGTTTCAGTGCGTCGGGGACGGCGGGGTTGTCTTGTTGGTGCGGGGCGGATGTGGCTGGTTGCGCCCACGCGGCGGAGCCGCACATGTCACGGCCCCACGCCCCTCGGCAGTGGCTCGGCCCGCCCTCAGAACAGGATGCTCATGAACGCGCCGACCTCTTGGAAGCCCACTCTGCGGTAGGTGGCCCGGGCGGCTGTGTTGTAGTCGTTGACGTAGAGGCTGACGATCGGGGCGACGTCCGCGAGGGCGTAGCGGAGGACCGCTGCCATGCCGGGGGCCGCGAGGCCCTGGCCCCGGTATTCGGGGGCCACCCAGACGCCCTGGATCTGGCAGGCCTCGGTCGTGGCCGCGCCGATCTCCGCCTTGAAGACGACCCGGCCGTTGTGGTCGAGGCGGGCGAACGAGCGGCCGGAGCCGACGAGTTCGGCGACCCTGGCCTGGTAGAGGAGTCCGCCGTCTCCCGCAAGCGGGGAGACGCCGACCTCCTCGGTGAACATGGCCACGCACGCCGGCATGATCGTCTCCATCTCGTCCTTGCGGATGCGACGGACGTACGGATCCGGGGCCATGTCGGTGGGGAGCCGGTCGGTGACCATCAGGGGCTGGTGCGGGCGGACCTCACGGGCCGGGCCCCAGCTCGGTTCCAGGAGACGCCAGAGCTGGGAGGTGGCGTCGGAGGGGCCGACGATGGAGGAGCAGCGGCGGCCTGCCCTGCGGGCGCGGTCCGCGAAGGCGCGTACGGCTCTGGGGGTGGCGCAGATCGGGACCAGGTTGGCGCCCGCGTAGCAGAGGGACGTCAGCATGCCGTCCTCGTACCAGCCCCACATCTCGCCGCCGAGGCGCCAGGGGTCGAGGCCGGCGACCTGTACGCGGGAGGCCACGAAGGCGTTCGCCACCGGCTCGCGGTCGAGGACGGCGAGCGCGGCGTCCAGGTCGCTCGGTTCGAGGACCCTGGTGGTCGTCTGCGTCAACACGTGCGGGGCCTTCACCATCAGGTCTGCTGATCTCCGCACTGTACCTGGCGAATTTATGCCGCGCCGCCCGATGGGTCCTGGCCGGGTTTCCTCGCCCCCGCCGCCCCTTCCCGTCCCAACCCTGGGGGCTGCCGCCCCCAGACCCCCGCATCGCGCTACCGCGCTCGTCCTCAAACGCCGGACGGGCTGAGATGTGCCTGGACTGGGCTATAGAAGTCCAGCCCAGCCCCGAAGTCTTGAGCGCAGCCCGCGGAGTCTTCAGCCCAGTCCAGGCAATCTTTCAGCCCCTCCGGCGTTTGAGGAGCGGGGGTTCGGGGGCGGAGCCCCCGAGGAAGGGACGGGAATGGGTAGGGGCGGCGGGGGCGAAAAACGCCTCAGCCCGCCACAGACACCGAAGGCTCGCCGGAGGGGATTCCGTCCGCCTCCATCTGCTCGGCGATCTTCAGCGCCTCCTCGATCAACGTCTCGACGATCTTCGACTCGGGGACGGTCTTGATGACCTCGCCCTTGACGAAGATCTGGCCCTTGCCGTTGCCGGAAGCGACGCCGAGGTCGGCCTCGCGGGCCTCGCCGGGGCCGTTGACGACGCAGCCCATGACGGCGACGCGGAGGGGAACCTCCATGCCCTCGAGGCCGGCGGTGACCTCCTCGGCCAGCTTGTAGACGTCGACCTGGGCGCGCCCGCAGGACGGGCAGGAGACGATCTCAAGGCGGCGCTGCTTGAGGTTCAGCGACTCCAGGATCTGCATGCCGACCTTGATCTCCTCGACCGGCGGGGCCGAGAGGGAGACGCGGATCGTGTCGCCGATTCCCTCGGCGAGCAGCGCGCCGAAGGCGACCGCGGACTTGATCGTGCCCTGGAAGGCGGGGCCGGCCTCGGTGACACCCAGGTGCAGCGGGTAGTCGCAGGCGGCGGCCAGCTGCCGGTAGGCGTTGACCATGACGACCGGGTCGTTGTGCTTGACCGAGATCTTGATGTCCCGGAAGTCGTGCTCCTCGAAGAGCGAGGCCTCCCAGAGCGCCGACTCGACGAGCGCCTCGGGCGTCGCCTTGCCGTACTTCTGGAGCAGCCGCTTGTCGAGCGAACCGGCGTTGACCCCGATCCGGATCGGCGTGCCGGTGTCCTTGGCGGCCCGCGCGATCTCCTTGACCTGGTCGTCGAACTGCTTGATGTTGCCGGGGTTCACACGGACCGCGGCACAGCCGGCCTTGATCGCGGCGAACACGTACTTCGGCTGGAAATGGATGTCGGCGATGACCGGCAGCTGCGACTTGCGCGCGATGGTCGCGAGCGCGTCCGCGTCGTCCTGTGTGGGGCACGCGACGCGCACGATCTGGCAGCCGGACGCGGTCAGTTCGGCGATCTGCTGGAGGGTGGCGCCGATGTCGGACGTACGTGTCGTCGTCATGGACTGCACCGAGACGGGTGCGTCTCCGCCCACCGCCACGGTTCCGACCTGGATCTGCCGGCTCTTCCGGCGCTCGGCGAGCTTGGTCGGAACGGACGGCATGCCGAGTGAAATCGCAGTCATCTGCTGTGCAACCCCAAGGTAAGGACGGTCGGTCCCGAAAGCTGACGGGCTCCAGCCATCGAGATTACGGCACCCCCGCAGACGGGAGCACATCCGCTGCGCAGGACCACCCAATGGAGGGCGGCCGGACACAAATCATGTCCGGCCGCCACAAACTCCGTATGACTAGGAGATTCTCACCGGGTTAACCACGTCCGCGATCAGTACCAGGATCGTGAAGCAGATGAAGATCCCGGCCACCACGTACGCGACGGGCATGAGCTTCGCCACGTCGAACGGACCGGGGTCCGGCCGCCGCAGCACCTTCGCCAGGTTGCGGCGCAGGGCCTCCCACAGGGCGCCCGCGATGTGCCCGCCGTCGAGCGGCAGCAGCGGGAGCATGTTGAACAGGAACAGGGAGAGGTTGAAGCCCGCGACGAGGAACAGCATCATCGCGATCTGGTTCTCCGGCGGGATGTCCAGCGTGAAGACCTCGCCGCCGACGCGGGCCGCGCCGACCACGCCCATCGGGGAGTCCGCCTCGCGCGGGCCGTCACCGAAGGCCGCGTCCCACAGGGCGGGGACCTTGGACGGCAGGGCGACGAGCGACTCGACGCCGTTCTGCATCATGTCGCCCATGCGGTCCACGGACTGCCCGAACGACTGCTGGACGATGCCGGAGGCGGGCGTGAAGCCGAGGAAGCCGGCGTACACGTACTTGCCCTCGACGTAGCCGCCGTCGCCGTCGGTCTTGCTGACCTGGTTGCGGATCAGGTGGGCGGTCAGGTCGAGCTGCTTGCCGTCGCGCTCGACGGTGAGGGTGACGTCCTTGCCGGGGTTGGCGCGGATGTCGGCCTGGAGGGTGGACCAGTCGGTGATCTTCTCGCCGTTGAACGCGAGGATCTTGTCACCGCCCTGGAGCCCGGCGGCCTTGGCGGGCGCGGCGGTGTCGCTCTTCTGGCACTCCGACCGGTTCTCGCTCTGCTCGATGACACAGTCCGAGACCTTGCCGACCGTGGTCGTCTGGGTCTGGATGCCGAAGGTCATCATCACGCCGAGGAAGATCGCGACGGCCAGGATCAGGTTCATGAAGGGGCCGGCGAACATCACGATGACGCGCTTCCACGGCTTGCGCGTGTAGAAGAGGCGTTTCTCGTCGCCCGGCTGGAGCTCCTCGAAGGACTGGGCCCTGGCGTCCTCGATCATGCCGCGCCACGGCGAGGTGGAGCGGGCCTCGATACGGCCGTCGGGGCCGGGCGGGAACATCCCGATCATGCGGATGTAGCCGCCGAGCGGAATCGCCTTGACCCCGTACTCCGTGTCGCCCTTCTTGCGCGACCAGATGGTCGGGCCGAAGCCGACCATGTACTGCGGCACACGGATGCCGAACAGCTTGGCCGTGGAGAGATGCCCCAGCTCGTGCCAGGCGATCGAGACGAGCAGGCCGATCGCGAAGACGACTATGCCGAGGATCATCATCAGGGTCGTCATGCACGAGCCTCCGCCGTTGTCGTGGCTGTCGCTGTCGCTGTGGTCTGGGCTGTCAGTTCACGGGCCCGGGCGCGCGCCCAGGTCTCCGCATCGAGGACGTCCGGGACGGTGAGCGAGGTTCCCGTACGGGGCGTGCCGTGCTCGGCGACGACCTTGGTCACGGTCTCCATGATCCCGTTGAACGGCAGGGAGCCGTTCAGGAACGCGTCCACGCACTCCTCGTTGGCCGCATTGAACACCGCCGGGGCCGTGCCCGCGAGCTGCCCGACATGCCGGGCGAGCCCCACCGACGGAAACGCGTCGGTGTCGAGCGGGTAGAACTCCCAGCTCGACGCCTTCGTCCAGTCGAAGGCGGGCGCGGCGTCGGGGACCCGCTCGGGCCAGCCGAGGCCGATGGCGATCGGCCCGCGCATGTCGGGGGGCGTCGCCTGGGCCATCGTCGATCCGTCCGTGAACTCCACCATCGAGTGGACATACGACTGCGGATGCACGACCACCTCAATCCGCTCGAAGGGAATGTCGTAGAGGAGGTGCGCCTCGATGACTTCCAGTCCCTTGTTGACCAGGGTCGCGGAGTTGATCGTGATGACGGGGCCCATGGCCCAGGTGGGGTGCGCGAGGGCGTCCTCGGGGGTGACGTCGGCCAGCTCGGCCTTCGTACGTCCTCTGAAGGGGCCGCCGGACGCGGTGACGACGAGCTTGCGTACGTCGGCCCTGGTGCCGGAGGCGAGCGCCTGGAAGAGGGCGGCGTGCTCGGAGTCGACCGGGATGATCTGGCCCGGCTTGGCCAGCGCCTTGACCAGCGGGCCGCCGACGATGAGCGACTCCTTGTTGGCGAGCGCGAGGGTGCGGCCCGCCTCCAGGGCGGCGAGGGTCGGGGCGAGGCCGATCGAGCCGGTGATGCCGTTCAGGACGGTGTGGCAGTCGGAGGCGGCGAGGTGGGTCGCGGCGTCCGCCCCCACGAGGATCTCGGGGAGGGTCTCCCCCGCTCCGTACTGCGCGGACAGGGCCTCGCGCAGCGCCGGTACGACGTCCTCGCGCGCGACGGCGACCGTCCGGACGCGGAGCCGGTGCGCCTGCTCGGCGAGCAGTCCGACCCGCCCGCCCGCGGCGGAGAGCCCGGTGACCCGGAACCTGTCGGGATTGCGCAGCACAAGATCGATGGCCTGGGTCCCGATCGACCCGGTGGATCCGAGGATCACCACATCCCGGACTCCGTCCACAGGATCGAAGACGAGATGCGGATCGGCGAGGGGGGCTGGACTGTCGCTCATCCCCCCATTGTTGCCGCAACGCCTCCACAACAGGACAGGGGCGTCCCACCATGCCTCGTAAGGGGCACTCCGTGCCCCTTTAGGGGCGCGGGGAACTGCGCGACCGGCCCAACACGACCCGCAGCCGCCCGCCGAACCGCAGTGACCTACCTCTTGCGCTTCCGACGGCTCCTGGACCTGGCCGCACGCCTCTGCTGGGGCTTCGCATCGGCCACGCCCTCCGCCGGAGGCACCGGCACCGCGTCCGCCGGTTCGAAGTCGCCTTCGACAACCCCCTCCGCCGTGTCCAGCGTCGGCGCGCTGAAATGCAGCCCATCCGTACGAGGACCGGACTCCAGCCCTTCCTGGCCACCGGTGGCCCTCCCGGACGCGTCCAGGTTGAACACGTACCCGACCGACTCCTCCTTGATCGCCTCGGTCATCGCGGCGAACATGTCGTACCCCTCGCGCTCGTACTCGACGATCGGCTCGCGTCCGAGCGTCCACCGCAGCCCGATGCCGTCGCGGAGGTAGTCCATCTCGTACAGGTGCTCGCGCCATTTGCGGTCGAGGACCGAGAGCACGACGAGCCGCTCCAGATCGCGCAGCGCGTCCGCGCCGAGCTCCGTCTCGCGCTCCTCGTAGCGGGCGTGGACGTCGTCGGTGACGGCCTGGATGAGTTCGTCGGCGGTGAGCTCGGCGCGCTGGCCGGCCGCGTCCTCCAGGTCCTCGATGGTGATCCGGACCGGGTAGAGCTGTTTGAAGGCGCCCCAGAGCCGTTCCAGGTTCCACTCCTCGGGGAAGCCCTCGGCGGTCTCCTCGGTGATGTAGGCACGGATGGTGTCGTCCATGAAGTGGAGGATCTGTTCGCGCAGGTTCTCCCCGTCGAGGACGCGGCGGCGTTCGGCGTAGATGAGGGTGCGCTGCCGGTTGAGGACCTCGTCGAACTTCAGGACGTCCTTGCGGGACTCGAAGTGCTGCTGCTCAAGCTGGGACTGGGCGGAGGCGATGGCGCGGGTGACCATCTTGTTCTCGATGGGGACGTCGTCGGGGACGTTCGCCATCGACATGACGCGCTCGACGACCTGGGCGCGGAACAGCCGCATGAGGTCGTCCCCGAGGGAGAGGTAGAAGCGGGAGGCGCCGGGGTCGCCCTGGCGGCCGGAGCGGCCGCGCAGCTGGTTGTCGATGCGGCGGGACTCGTGGCGCTCGGTGCCGAGGACGTAGAGCCCGCCCAGGTCCTTGACCTCGTCGTGCTCTGCCGCGACCGACTCCTTGATCCGGTCGAGGGCCGCCCGGTGTTCGTCGGGGTTCTCCTCGGGGGTGAGGCCGCGCCGGTCGAGCTCGGCGAGGGCCATCGCCTCGGGGTTGCCGCCGAGCATGATGTCGGTGCCGCGGCCGGCCATGTTGGTGGCCACGGTGACCGCGCCCCTGCGGCCGGCCTGCGCCACGATCTGGGCCTCGCGCTCGTGGTTCTTCGCGTTGAGGACCTCGTGGCGTATGCCCCGCTGCTTCAGCCGGGCGGCGAGGGTCTCGGACTTCTCGACGGAGGTGGTGCCGACGAGGATCGGCTGGCCCTTCTCGTGCTTCTCGGCGATGTCGTCGAGGATCGCGGTGTACTTGGCCTCCACGGTCCGGTAGATCTGGTCGGGGTCGTCCGCGCGGGCGTTCGGCTGGTTGGTGGGGATCGGCACCACGTGGAGCTTGTAGATCTGGTGGAACTCGGCGGCCTCCGTCATGGCGGTGCCGGTCATCCCGCCGAGCTTCTCGTAGAGCCGGAAGAAGTTCTGGAGGGTGATGGTGGCGAGGGTCTGGTTCTCGTCCTTGACCGTCACCGCCTCCTTGGCCTCGATGGCCTGGTGCAGGCCCTCGTTGTAGCGGCGGCCGGCGAGGATGCGGCCGGTGTGCTCGTCGACGATGAGGACCTCGCCGTTCACGACGACGTAGTCCTTGTCCTTCTTGAAGTGCTCCTTGGCCTTGAGCGCGTTGTTCAGGTGGCCGATGAGGGGCGTGTGGTCGGACTCGTAGAGGCTCTCGATGCCGAGCTGGTCCTGGAGGAACTCCACTCCGCTGTCCAGGATCGCGACCGTGCGCTTCTTCGGGTCGTACTCGTAGTCGTGGGTGGCCCGCAGTTCGGCGAGGCGCTCCTTGTCCAGCGGTGAGGTGAAGTTCTCGTCCTGGACGGCGACGCCCCGCATCCGCGTGACCATCCTGGAGAACGCCTCGTACCAGTGCGTGGGCTGGTCGGCGGGGCCGGAGATGATCAGCGGGGTGCGGGCCTCGTCGATGAGGATCGAGTCGGCCTCGTCGACGATCGCGAAGTGGTGGCCGCGCTGCACGAGTTCGTCCTTCGACCAGGCCATGTTGTCGCGCAGGTAGTCGAAGCCGAACTCGGTGTTGGTGCCGTAGGTGATGTCGCAGGCGTACTGCGTGCGCCGCTCGGCCGGGGTCGACTGGGACTTGATGACGCCCACGGTCAGGCCCAGGAAGCGGTAGGCGCGGCCCATCCAGTCGGCGTCGCGCTGGGCGAGGTAGTCGTTGACCGTGACGAGGTGGACTCCCTTGCCGGTCAGGGCGTTCAGGTAGACGGGCAGGGTGGCGACGAGGGTCTTGCCCTCGCCGGTCTGCATCTCGGCGATGTTGCCGAGGTGGAGGGCCGCGCCGCCCATGATCTGTACGTCGAAGTGGCGCATCCCGAGTGTGCGGCGGGCGGCCTCGCGCATGGCGGCGAAGGCCTCCGGCAGCAGGTCGTCGAGGCTCTCACCGGCCTCGTACCTCTCCTGGAACTCCGGTGTGAGCGCCTGGAGTTCCTCGTCGGTGAGCTGCTCGAAGTCCTCCTCCAGGGAGCCCACCTGTTCCGCGATGCGCTGGAGTCTGCGCAGGATTCGTCCCTCGCCGGCCCGCATGATCCGGCCGGTGATGTTGTCGAGACCGAGAGCCGGCACTGGAATTACCCCCACTAAGCGCTCCGCTGGAATACGTTGCTTCATCTACTGGTCCGTCGTGGCTGGTCGCGCAGTTCCCCGCGCCCCTTCGGGGCCCTGCCGAACCGCACCGGACTCACTTAGATCACGTCCACCAGCATCTGTATGCGGCGATTGGCGCGCTGCGGAATGTGGACGCCTTGTTGGTTCGCTTTGATCACCTCGCGCAGTACGGGATCTTGCGTATCCCACCGCGCCGCGGAAAAGCTGCTGGATCACGGGCCGTTCGCCCGGCCGCCCCGCGTCGATCAGGGCCGGCGCGCAGTCGTTCAGCGGGACCGCGAGCGCGTCCCGATGTGCCTCGAAGGTCTCCGGCGCGCTCTGGCGAAGCTTGTCCGCCAGTGGCAGAACCTCATTGCGCACCGTCCGTAACGCCCGTACGAGTTCTGTGTCGTTCAGCTGCTCTCGCGCCTGCGCGCGTGCCCGTGTCAGCCGGACGGAAAATCCCTGGCTGTATTCTTCCCCATACCGTGGCGCATATTTTGTCCCCGTTCGCCATTCTGCTCATTGTTGACGCACACCTTCTGTGCGGCAAGCGGCAGAATGACGACGGGGACGGCAGTGCATTCCTGGGGAAAAGGTCAACGGATGGGGCGGTGGACGTTCTCCCTTTCGGACGGTCCGGGTGTCGCGTCGGCGATCCAGGGGCCTTCGCCGGACGGGTCGACGACTCCCTCCTCCAGCCAGGTGTAGGCGCCGCCGAGGACGCCCTTGACGACCTTGCGGTCGAGGTCGTCGGTGTTGGACCACAGCCGGCCGAAGAGCTCCTCGACGCGGACCCGGGACTGGCTGCAGAAGGCGTCGGCGAGCTGGTACGCCTCGCGGCCGTGGTCCCCGGTGGTGCGCAGGAGTTCGGCGCGGACGCAGGCGGCGCTCATCGCGAAGAGTTCGGCGCCGATGTCGACGATCCGGCCGAGGAAGCCCTGCTTGGTCTCCATCCGGCCCTGCCAGCGGGACATGGCGTAGAAGGTGGACCGGGCGAGCTTGCGGGCCGACCGCTCCACGTACCGCAGGTGGCCGGAGAGGTCGACATGGCCCGCCGGGTGGAAGTCCCCGTACGAGCGCGGGAGTTGGCCTGCGCCCGCGACCAGCTTCGGGAGCCACTTGGCGTAGAAGACTCCGGCGTTGGCGCCCGCCTTCGCCTTGTCCGAGAGGGACTTGTCCGGGTCGATCAGGTCGCCGGCCACGGACAGGTGGGCGTCGACCGCCTCGCGGGCGATCAGCAGATGCATGATCTCGGTCGAGCCCTCGAAGATGCGGTTGATGCGCAGGTCGCGCAGCACCTGTTCGGCGGGGACGGCCCGTTCGCCGCGGGCGGCCAGCGAGTCGGCGGTCTCGAAGCCGCGTCCGCCGCGGATCTGGACCAGCTCGTCGGCCATCAGCCAGGCCATCTCGGAGCCGTAGAGCTTGGCGAGGGCGGCCTCGATGCGGATGTCGTTGCGGTTCTCGTCGGCCATCTGGGACGACAGGTCGAGGACGGCCTCCAGGGCGAAGGTCGTCGCCGCGATGAAGGAGATCTTCGCGCCCACGGCCTCGTGGAAGGCCACCGGCTTGCCCCACTGCTCGCGCACGGACGACCACTCGCGGGCGATCTTCAGACACCACTTGCCCGCGCCGACGCACATGGCGGGCAGCGACAGCCGACCGGTGTTGAGCGTGGTCAGGGCGATCTTGAGGCCCGCGCCCTCCGGACCGATCCGGTTCGCGGCGGGCACCCGGACCTGGTGGAGGCGGGTGACACCGTTCTCCAGGCCGCGCAGCCCCATGAAGGCGTTGCGGTTCTCGACGGTGACGCCCTCCGAGGCGGTCTCCACGACGAACGCCGTGATGCCGCCCTTGTGGCCCTCGGACTTCGGTACGCGCGCCATCACGACCAGCAGGTCCGCGACGACGCCGTTGGTGGTCCAGAGCTTCACCCCGTCGAGGACGTAGTCGTCGCCGTCCGGCACCGCGGTGGTGGCGAGGCGCGCCGGGTCGGAGCCCACGTCCGGCTCGGTGAGCAGGAAGGCGGAGATGTCGGTACGGGCGCAGCGCGGTAGGAAGATGTCCCGCTGCTCCTGCGTGCCGAAGAGCTTCAGGGGCTGCGGTACGCCGATGGACTGGTGCGCGGAGAGCAGCGCGCCGAGCGCCGGGTTCGCCGAGCCGACCAGGGCGAGCGCCTTGTTGTAGTACACCTGCGTCAGACCGAGACCGCCGTACTTGGTGTCGATCTTCATGCCGAGGGCGCCGAGCTCCTTGAGCCCGTTGATCGTCTCGTCCGGGATCCGCGCCTCCCGCTCGATGAGGGCCGAGTCGACCTTCGTCTCGCAGAAGTCGCGCAGTTTGGTGAGGAACTCCTCGCCGCGCTGCACGTCCTCGTCGGGCGGCATCGGGTGCGGATGGATCAGGTCCAGCCGGAAGCGGCCGAGGAACAGCTCCTTCGCGAAGCTGGGCTTGCGCCAGTCCTGCTCCCGCGCCGCCTCGGCGACCTGCCGGGCTTCACGTTCGGTGACAGCGGGCTGGTGGGGTGTTGCGGACAAGAGGCTCACCTCGCCGCGAATAGGGATCTTGGTTCCGGTACGGTTACCGACCGGTTCTACTCGATCGTATGTACCCGATTCCGCCCACCCCCACCAGCCCTCGCGCGCCGTTCGGCCCAACCCGGCGCGCACAAGAGCGAACCTGCCCACTCGGAGCGGCAGGGGTGAACCGGAAATCCAACGGAGTCGAAGCGCTTCGACAACCTATGGACACCCACCCGCCGTCGAGCTACTGTCGAGCCACCCTCACTCCCCGCCTTATCCGCAACGCGCACTGTCGAAGCGCTTCACACAATGCTTGGAGAGCTGGATGGTCACCCTCGCCGAGGTCGCCCAGCACGCCGGAGTCTCGGCGAGCACGGTGAGCTATGTCCTCAGCGGCAAGCGGTCCATCTCCGCGGGTACCCGCGAGCGGGTCGAGCAGAGCATCCAGCAGCTCGGGTACCACCCCAACGCGGGAGCCCGGGCACTGGCAAGCAGCCGGTCCAACATCATCGCGCTGATGATCCCGCTCCGTACGGACATGTACGTACCCGTGATGATGGAGATCGCCATCGCCGTGGCGACCTCGGCCCGCACCCACGGGTACGACGTGCTGCTGCTGACCGGCGAGGAGGGTCCCGACGCCGTGCGCCGGGTCACCGGCAGCGGGCTCGCCGACGCGATGATCCTGATGGACGTCGAGCTCGACGACGAGCGGCTGCCGCTGCTGCGCGGCACGGACCAGCCGTCCGTCCTCATCGGTCTGCCCGCCGACACCAGCGGCCTGACCTGCGTCGATCTCGACTTCGGTGCGACGGGCGCGCTGTGCGCCGAGCATCTCGCGATGCTCGGTCACCGTGACATCGCTGTCATCGGCGAGGCGCCCGCGGTCTACGAACGGCACACGGGCTTCGCCGAGCGCACGCTCGACGGACTCCGGTCACGGTCACGGGAGTTGGGCCTGCGCGTGCTGCACCGCCCGTGCGAGGGCGGCTACGACGCGATGTCGCTGACCCTGTCCCGGATCTTCGACGAGCGCCCGGGCACCACCGGCTTCGTCGTGCAGAACGAGTCCGCGGTCGAGCCGCTGCTCGCGCTGCTGCGCCAGCAGGGCCGGGCCATCCCCGAGGACGTGTCGGTGATCGCGATCTGCCCGGACCAGGTCGCCACCCAGGCCTCGGTGCGGCTGACCTCGGTCGCCATCCCCGCACAGGAGATGGGCCGGCACGCCGTGGAGCATCTGATCGCCAAGCTCGAAGGGCACGGCAAGGACGAAGTCGTGCTTCTCGCACCCGAGTTGACGGTACGGGCCAGCACGGGCCCGGCCGCTTCCTGAACCACCCGCCCAACCACCCCGCGCCTCCTGGGCGTCGGGGCGTCCCAACCTGTCCCGGTCCGCCGGAGCCGCGTCACCGGGTCCTGTCGCCACTCCTTCCTTCAGGAGCACCCCACGTGAATCAGCCTGCCGAAAACCAGCCCGGACAGCCCGGACAGCAGGGTCCGTCCGACAACCCAGGACAGCCCGGCCAGGGGTCCGCCAGCCTCACCCAGTCCTCCCCCACCGTCGGCACGTTCCGCGAACGCGACGGCGCCCTGGAGTGGAGCGGCCGACAGGAGACCGTACGCATCGAGCCGTGGGGCCCCGACGCGGTCCGGGTCCGGGCCAGGCTCGGCGGGCCGGTCCTGGAGGGGCTGCCGGGGGCGCTGCTCGACGAGGCGCCCGCGACCGAGGCCTCCGTCAAGATCGAGGACGGGCACGGGCAGTTGACCGTCGGCGCGCTGACCGTCGAGGTCGACGCCGAGGGCCTCGTCCGCTTCCTCCGCACCGACGACTCCGCGGAACTCCTCACCGAGGAGCGCGCCCACTTCTGGTGGCCGGGACCGCGCCTCTACACCCCCGTCGGCAACGGTCACCACCGGCTGGAGCAGCGCTTCGCCGCGTACGAGGGCGAGAAGCTGTACGGCCTGGGCCAGCACCAGCACGGGCTGTTCGACCAGAAGGGCGCCGTCCTCGACCTGGTCCAGCGCAACGCCGAGGTGACCATCCCGGTGCTCACCTCCAGCCGCGGCTACACCCTGCTGTGGAACAGCCCGGCGATCGGCCGCGTCGAGCTCGCGGGCAACGGCACGCGCTGGGTGGCGGACTCGGCCCGGCAGATCGACTACTGGATCACCGCAGGGCAGCCGGCCGACGCGCAGCGCCGCTACAGCGCGGCGACCGGCCGTACACCGATGCTGCCCGAGTGGGCGGCGGGCTTCTGGCAGTGCAAGCTGCGCTACCGCACCCAGGACGAACTCCTCGGCGTGGCAAGGGAGTACAAGCGCCGGGGCCTGCCCATCGACGCGATCGTCTGCGACTTCTTCCACTGGACGCACCTGGGCGACTGGAAGTTCGACCCGGCGGAGTGGCCGGACCCGGCGGCGATGCAGCGGGAGCTTCAGGAGCTCGGCATCAAGCTGGTCGTGTCCGTCTGGCCGTCCGTCTCCCCGCTCTCCGAGAACCACCAACTCATGGAGCAGCGGGGCCACTTCATCGGCACGCAGTACGGCCCGATGGCGCATGCCGACTGGCCGGACAAGGAGGTCGCCTCCACGGTCCAGGTCGCCTTCTACGACGCGACGAACCCCGAGGCGCGCGACTTCCTGTGGTCACGGATCAAGGAGAACTACCTTGACCCGTACGGGATCACGGCCTTCTGGCTCGACGCCTGCGAGCCGGAGCTGAAGCCGGGCTTCCAGGAGAACCTGCGCTACTGGGCGGGCCCGGGCCTCGAAGTCGGCAACATGTACCCGAGCGAGAACGCCCGCACCTTCTACGAGGGCATGGTCGCGGCCGGCGAGACCGAGATCGTCACCCTCAACCGCTCGGCGTGGGCGGGCAGTCAGCGCTACGGCGCCGCCCTGTGGTCCGGCGACATCGGCACGGACTTCGCCACCCTGCGACGCCAGATAGCCGCGGGCCTCAACACCTCGCTGTCCGGCATCCCCTGGTGGAACACCGACATCGGCGGCTTCCACGGCGGCGACCCGGACGACCCGGCGTACCGCGAGGTGATGATCCGCTGGTTCCAGTTCGGCGCGCTCTCCCCGCTGATGCGGCTGCACGGCTTCCGGGACCCGGGCATGCCGCTCGGCCCGGACATGACCGGCGGCCCGAACGAGGTCTGGTCGTACGGCGAGGAGGCCGCCACGATCATGGAGAAGTACCTCCGGCTGCGTGAGCGCCTGAAGCCGTACGTGCTCGACGTGATGCGGGCCGCGCACGAGGAGGGGCTGCCGGTGATGCGGCCGCTGTTCCTGGAGTTCCCGGACGACCAGGCGACCTGGTCGGTGGCCGACTCGTATCTCTTCGGCCCGGATCTGCTGGTCGCGCCCGTCCTGACGGCGGGGGCGAGCGTGCGGACGGCCTATCTCCCGGCCGGGGCGCGGTGGACGGACGCCTGGACGGGAACCTCGTACGAGGGCGGTACGAACGTCACGGTGGACGCCCCACTGGACCGGATACCGCTCTTCCTGCGGGACGGGGCGGATCTCCCGGTCGCCGAGTAACAGCCCTACCTCTCAAGGGAGTTGCAAGCGATCTCAAGAGAGCAGAGGCGCGACCTCGGCCGCCAGCAGGTCCAGGTGGTCGAGGTCGGAGAGGTCGCGCAGGCGTACGTACACGCGGGAGGCCCCGAGGTCGGCGTACTGGCCGAGTACGTCGACGATCTTCCCCGGAGGGCCGTGCAGCGGTTCCTCCGGGGGGAGGCGGGACGGCTCGTGCAGCAGAGCGAGGCGGGTGTCGATCTCGGCTTCGGTGCGGCCGGAGGCGATGCCGAGGCACACCGAGAGGATCAGGGGAGGTCCGCCGACCGCCTCCCTGGCTGCCCGCGCGCCCGCGAAGAGATCGGCGCTCTGCCCGGGCGAAGTGAAGGGCAGGTTGAACTCGTCGGCGTACCGGGCGGCCAGCCCCGGTGTGCGGCGGGGACCTCGGCCGCCCACGATGATCGGCACTCCCGGCCGCTGGACCGGCTTCGGCAGGGCGGGCGAGTCGGTCAGGCGGTAGTGGCGGCCCTGGTACGAGAAGCGTTCGCCGGGCGGGGTGGCCCACAGTCCCGTGACGATCTGGAGCTGTTCCTCCATCCGCTCGAAGCGTTCGGCGGGTGGCGGGAACGGGATGCCGTACGCGCTGTGGTCGAGGGCGAACCAACCGGCGCCCAGGCCGAGTTCGACCCTGCCGCCGCTCATCGCGTCGACCTGCGCGACGGTGACCGCGAGCGGGCCGGGGTGCCGGAAGGTGGCCGAGGTCATGAGGGTGCCGAGGCGGATCCGCGAGGTCTCGCGGGCCAGACCGGCGAGGGTGGTCCAGGCGTCGGTCGGGCCCGGCAGCGCGTCGGTGTAGTGCATCGGGTGGTAGTGGTCGGCGACGAAGAAGCCCTCGAAGCCGCACTCCTCCGCGTGCCGGGCGGCACGTGCCAGTTCGTCGTACGTGGCCCCGTGGTACGGCTCGGTGAACAGGCGCAGCTCCATCTCCCCGCTCACACTCCCGTCATGTGGCTGGCCAGCAACAGGTCGTGCAACTCGGCTCGGCAGCGGGCGAGTTCGGTGGCGTGTGCGTCGTGGCCCAGGGAGCGGGGGCGGGGTACCGGGACGTCGAGGACCGTACGGACCTGGCCGGGGCGGGGGCTGAGCACCACGACCCGGTCGGTGAGCAGGACCGCCTCCTCGATGGAGTGGGTGACGAGGACGACCGTGGCGGCGTACTCCATGTGCACACGCTGCAGCACCTCGCACAACTCCTCGCGGGTCAGGGCGTCCAGGGCCGAGAAGGGCTCGTCCATCAGCATCACGCGCGGACGCTGGATCAGTGAGCGGCACAGCGCCACGCGTTGCTGCATGCCGCCGGACAGCTCGTGCGGCAGGCGCTTGTGGAAGGGGACGTCCAGGCCGACGGTGCACAGCAACTTCCGTGCGGCTTCCCGGTGTTCGGGGCGCGGGCGGCCGTGGACCTGGAGGGGCAGCAGGACGTTGTCGAGCACCGACCGCCAGGGGAGCAGGGCCGGGCGCTGGAAGAGGATGGCGACGTCCCGGCGCGGTTCCCGCACGGGCTCGTCGGCGATCCGCACCTCGCCCGAGGAGGCCGGGAGCAGTCCGGCGATCACCCTCAGCAGGGTGGACTTGCCGCAGCCGGAGCGGCCCAGGACCGCCACGAACTCACCGTCCCCGACGTCCAGTTCGATGCCGCGCAGGGCTTCCACGGTTCCCCTGCGGCCGTTGAAGCTCTTCGACACGCCGCGCACTCGGATCACGGACTGCCCTCCATCACCGGTCCACCCTGAGCGGTAGCAATATCGGTAGCGGTAGCGGTACGGCCGAGGATAGGGCGGCGCAATCCGTGATCAGCCACCTCAGTCGATGTTTGTTACATGACAACCAGGTCTGCGGTATCGACAACTTCCGCCTCAACAGCTCCACTTGAGAGCCATGAGACGGAATACGCGGTTACCCGCCGCGCTCCTGGCTGTCCTGCTGACGGCGGCACTCTCCACGGCCTGCGGCTCCGACGACGACAACAAGGGCAAGGCCGGGTCCTCCGGCGGTTCCGCGCCCGACAAGGTCACCTACATCACCGGTTTCGGCACCTTCGGGCGCGAGGCGTACGCCTATGTCGCCCAGGACAAGGGCTACTTCAGCGACGCGGGCGTCTCGGTCACCATCCAGCCGGGGCAGGGCAGCGCCATCAGCCTGGCCGCGCTGGCCGGCGGGCGGGCACAGTTCGCGCCCGTCGACCTCAGCAGCACGATCATGCAGGTCGGCAGCGGCAAGGTATCCGGCGTGACGGCGGTCGCGGCCGTCCACCAGACCACGGACGCGGCCGTGATGGCGCTGGCCGACAGCGGCATCAGCAAGCCCTCCGACCTGGAGGGAAAGAAGATCGCGGACCCGGCCGGGTCGGTCATCGGGGCCCTCTTCCCGGCGTACGCGAAGCTCGCCGGATTCGACGCCGACAAGGTCGACTTCGTCAACCTCGAACCCCAGCAGCTCGGGGTCAACCTCGCGGCGGGCAAGGTCGACGCGGTCGGCCAGTACCGGGTGGGCCGCCCGAACATCGAGAACGCCGTCAAGGGCAAGGACGTCGTGGTCCTGCCGTTCGGCAAGTTCCTCACCGAGAGCTACGGCTCGGCCGTCACGACCACCACGAAGATCGCCGAGTCGGACCCGGACCTGGTCAGACGCTTCACATCGGCGCTGCTCAAGGGCATGCGCTACGCGATCGACCACCCGGAGGAAGCGGCCTCGGTGCTGGCGAAGAAGCACCCGACCGTCAACGAGAAGGCCGCCGCCGCGGAGATCGAGCTGCTCGGCGAGGCCGTACAGCCCAAGAAGGACGGGGCGCCGATCGGCACGATGGACCGGGAGCGGGTGGCCGGGGCGATCAAGGCGCTGGTGGACGCCGGGGCGGTCAAGTCCGGTGTGACGCCCGAGCAGTTGGTCTCCTTCGACCTGGTGCCGAAGTCCTGAGGTGCTCAGGCGGGTGATGGAGTTCGGCTGGCCCGTGCTCGGGCTGGCCGCGGCCATCGGCACCTGGGCACTCGCCGTGGTCGTGTTCGACGTACCGGAGATCGTCCTGCCGTCACCCGCGGACGTGCTGGACGCCTTCCTCCGCGTGCCCGGCTATCTGCTGGGCGAGGCGGTCACCACGCTCGTCGTCATCGTGCTGGGCTTCGCGCTGGCCGTGGCGGCGGGGCTGGTGATCGGGGTGGCGATCGCGGCGTCGCGGATCGTGGAGCTGATGTTCTCGCCGCTCCTGGTGGCGTTCAACGCGGTGCCCAAGGTGGCGCTGGCCCCGCTGCTGGTGGTGTGGATGGGGTTCGGGCAGCAGCCGAAGGTCGTCATGGCGCTGCTCGTCTGCTTCTTCCCCGTCGTGCTGTCGGTGGCGGGCGGGCTCACGTCGACGCCGGTCGAACTCGTCGAGCTGGCGCGGTCGTTGCGCGCGTCGCGCACCCAGACGTTCCTCCGGTTCCGCTTCCCGAGCGCGCTGCCGCAGATCTTCGTCGGACTGAAGGTCGCCATGCCGCTGTCGGCCGTCGGCGCGGTCATCGGCGAGTTCAGCGCCGGCGACGAGGGGCTCGGCTTCGTCGTCGTGCAGTCCGGGGCGAACTCCGACACCGCGCTGGCTTTCGCCGCGATCGCCCTGCTCGGGGTGATGAGCGTGGCGCTGTTCTACGCGCTGGTGCTCGCGGAACGGATGCTGCTGCCCTGGGTGCGGGAGACGACATCGCAGCGGTAGGCGTACAAGCGGTAGGCGTACGGATGGGCGCAGCCCGGGCCGGCCCCGCGTGGGGGACGGCGCCGACCCGGGCGTACGGTCACCTGCCGGTGACGGTGGCAATACCGATGACGGCGGGGCTCAACTGCTGGAGACGGTCAGGTTGTTGGTGGCGAAGTCCAGGCCGCCGGACGACGAGGTGATCTCGAAGCCGAACTGCACGTCTCCGATGGTCTCGTTGCCCATCCAGCCCTTGGTGTCCTTGATCCACTTGAGGATCGGCAGGACGTTGACGGTCCCGGAGTTCGAGTCCGAGGTGCGCAGGAATGAGAAGACCTCGTTGGCGCCGTTGTTGCCCTTGTAGACGGTCCAGGTGTGGCCGCCCAGGGTCACGTTGCCCTGCGAGGTGCCCAACGGGCCGACAGCTCCGTTGTAGTTGACCCAGAGCATGATCTCGTAGTCGTAGTCCGTGTCCCAGATGTCGTACGAGGTGTTGTACGCGCCCGAGGACGGCACGGTGACGTTGTAGCTGCTGCTGAGCGAACCGAGCGAGGTGATCGTCTTGTTGACCACCTTCTTGGAGTTCGGGTACGACTTGATGCCGCCGGTGTTGGGGTGGTTGGCCCAGACACCCCAGTTGGTACCGGAGTTGGCCCAGATGCACTGGCTGCCGGCGCCGGAGCCCCAGATGTTGTTGTAGAGCGTGTAGCCGTTGAGACTGGTGTTGCCCCACTGGTCGCAGGAGTTCCAGACGGCCGCCGAGGCGGGGGCGGAGGCGAGGCCGATGGTGGCGCCGAGCGCGAGCGCCGGGGCCAGGAGTGCTTTGGTGATCCGGGTCAGCGTGCGTGTTGCCATGGTGTCCCTTCCATGGGTGGGGGGGTGTGGGGGATCGATCTGCGGTGGATCTACCGCGGCCCCAGGGTGAGGACGCGGTCTTCTCCGGCGCGCAGGTGGAGCGGTCGCGCTCCGGAGGAAGTCCTGAGGTCGACGCGGTGGGTGCGGGTGGGCCGTACCACCGCACGGACTCCCGCCGGGCTCCAGCCGATGTCGACCTCGGCGCCGAACCTCGTTCGTACGCCCCGGAGTTCGCCCTCCGGGAACGCGGCGGGCAGGGCGGGCAGGAGGACCAGCCGGTCGGGGGTCGACTGGATCAGCGACTCGACGATCACGGCGGGGAGGGTGTGGGCGGCGTCCGCGTTGTAGACGTGACGGCGGGGGTAGTGCGCGCTCATGAGGGAGGCGTGGAAGAAGTCGCCCTCCAGCACCTGGCCGAGCGCGTGCGCGACCCGCTCGCCGTCGCGCAGGCGGGCCGCGACGAGCGCGTGGTGCAGATGCCCGTGCGCGGAGTCGTTCTCGGCACCCCTCAGTTCGAGGGCCCGGTGCGCGGCGGCGGCCAGATCCGGGGTGTCGTACGGGTTGATCTCGTCGAGCGGCCACACGCCGTACAGATGGCTGAGGTGCCGGTGGTCGTACGTGTCGTCGAGGCCGGGCCACGCCCACTCGGCGAGCGCTCCGTCGTCGTTGACGCGATGCGGGGGCAGCCGCTCGGCGAGCGCACGCCAGCGGTCGGCGTCCGGTCCCGGGTGGTACGCGGCGGCCGTGAGCAGGGCGTGCCGGGCCGCCGAGAGGTCCATGGCGGCGTTGATCGCGCCCCAGCTCGCGTTCGCCGGGCGGTTCTCGGGCGAGTAGGAGGGGACGATGACGAGCCGGCCGTGATCGTCGGTCCGGCTGAGGAAGTCCTCGTAGAACAGGGCGAGTTCGGCGAGCGCTGCCGCCAGCCGGGTGTCATGCTCCCCGCGTGTCTCGTCGTGGTCGACGAGCGGTTTGAGCAGCCAGTCGGCGCCCGCCGTCCACAGGTGCAGCGGGTATTCGCGGCTGAAGTGGTACGTGTGCCCGGACTCGCCGTCGGTGTGCGGTGGGGCGACGATGCCACGCGTGCCGAAGACGGCCCGGGCGTTGTCCCGCCAGTCCGGCAACTGACCGTGGATCAGGGCCGCGTGGGCCTCGACGACCTCGGGCAGCGCGCCCGCGACGGCCGACGCGGTCTGCAGATTGAGGTTGGCGTCCGTGGTGAACGCCCCAGACCATGCCGTGTCCCAGTCGCCGGTCCACAACCCCGTGAGCCTCGGCGGCAGCATCCCGGCGGCGGACAACAGGTGGTAGCGGCCGGCCGCGAAGAGCCGTTCGAGCAGTGCGGGGCTCTTGGGCCGCTTCAGCAACTCCGAGCCGGACAGGGCGCGTTCGGCGTCGTCCGCGTCGAGGGTGAGGGAGACGCGGTGGTACGCGGTGCGGTGGAGGTCCAGGTGACGCTCAAGGAGGCTGCCGTACGACTCCTCGCCGACCCCGCCGTCCGGCAGCAGCTCGCGCAGAGCCTGCACCTCCGCCACGGTGTCCAGTTCCCCGGTGTGCCGCCGCACCCGGGTCAGCAGCAGGACCGACTCGGCCCCGACCACACGGATGCCGGGCGGGGTCAGCGTCGTACGGCCGCCGGTGACCACGGCCAGCGTCACTCCGGTGTACGCGCGGTCGCTGCCGGGATAGCGGGCGCTCAGGGTGAGCACGGCGCCCTCGGGGGTGAGGATCACCCCGTCGCTGACCCCGAGCCCCTCGGGGGCACCGGGGAGCCGGTGGTCCAGCCCGATGTCCGCGGCGAGGCCGGGCGAGGTCACGTACTGGACGATCACGTCGTCCGCGCGCGAAACGAAGACGCGGCTGCTCCAGCCCGTGCAGGCCGCCTCGGCGACGCCCGTGGTGAAGTCGACCGAGCGGCGGTAACCGCGCTCCCCGTCGGCGGGCCGACGTAGCCGCACCTGGAAAGCGGGATGGAAGGGCTGCACCCACTGCAGCGGACGCCCGTCGGTGAACTCCTCGGCCGCGGTCAGGTCCCCGGCGAGTAACCGGTCCTGGAGCTGCGGCAGTTGGGCGGCCAGCTCCGGGGGGCCGGCCTGCTCGCCGCCGTTGGGGCGGACCAGGGTGTGATGCGTGACGATCACACGGTCGTCGTTCGGATCGCCGAACACCATGGCACCGTGACGGCCGTTGCCACTGAGGAAGGCGTCCTCCCAGCGGGCGGCCGGGCGAGGCTCCCAGGTGCCGTGCGGCGAGGACGAAGATGCGGGTGACGGTGACGAGGGTGCGGGTGACGAGGGCGCGAGTGAGGGTGAAGGCGATGATTCGGCGCTCACGGCGAGAGCACCGCCGCTCCGAGGCGCGCCAACTCCACTGATCCCGTGACCTGTTGACCGGTGAGCAGGTCCCGATGCGACCCCGGCACCTGGACGGTGACCGTCTCGCGCCCGTGGTTGAGCACGAAGAGCAGGTCTCCCCGGCGGATGGCCTCGACCTGCGGGGGCAGCCCGTCGAGCACCGGCCGTACGCCCGCGCCGGAGGCCACGCCTGCCAACAGATCGCGCAGCGCGGCGGGTTCGGGCAGCGTGGAGACGTACCAGGCACGCTCCTTGCGCAACACCGCCGGGAGGCCGTCGAGTTCGCCGCCCTTGTAGCGGGCCTCCGCGACCGCGTCCGCCCCGGCCTCGATCTCCTCGGACCACAACGTGCCCCGGAATCCGTCGCATTCGGCGGTCTCGTCCGCGTCGAGCGGCCACCACTCGTGCAGGGTGCGGATGCCGAAGAGCTCGCGCAGCCGCTCGTCCATGCCGCCGGGCCGTACGCGGTCGTCCTCGTCGGCGACACCGGTGAGGAAGCCGCTGACGAGGGTGCCGCCGCCTCGTACGTACGCGACGAGGTTGTCGATCGCCGCGTCGGTGAGCAGGTAGAGCTGGGGCACGACGACCAGCCGGTAGGCGGACAGGTCGTGCTCCGGGTGCGCGAAGTCGGTGGTGATGTGGGCCTCCCACAGGGCGCGGTGCCAGGCGCGCACGACCTGCGGATGGTCGACCTCGGAGGAGAGCCGGCCCTCCTGCGCGCCGGCCCACCAGGCGTTCCACTCGTGGAGGATCGCGACATCCGACGACGAGTGACTGCCCGTCACCTCATCGCCTATACGGGCGAGTTCGGCGCCGAGCTGCTTGACCTCCTGGTAGGTGCGGCCCTGCTCCCCCGCATGACTGACCATCCCGGAGTGGAACTTCTCCGCGCCCTGACGGGACTGCCGCCACTGGAAGTAGCAGACGGCGTCGGCGCCCCGGGCGACGGCCTGGAGCGACCACAGGCGGTTGAGGCCGCGTGGCTTGGGGTGGTTGACGCCCCGCCAGTTCACGGGCCCCGCGGCCTGCTCCATCAGCATCCACGGGCCGCGGGCCTGGGAGCGGGTCATGTCCTGGATGAGCGCGCCGTTCTGGGCGCCGAAGGGGTCGCGCGGGTCGGGATAGATGTCGACGGAGACGACGTCCTCCTCCGCCGCCCACTTCCAGGCGTCCTGGCCGACCCACATCGGCATGAAGTTGGTGGTCACCGGGATGTGCGGGGTGTGCCGGCGGACGATGTCCCGCTCGGCGACGTAACACTCCAGGAGCATGTCGGAGGTGTAGCGCTTGAAGTCCAGCACTTGGGTGGGGTTCTTCATGTAGTGCGCGTGCCGCGGCGGCAGGACCTCCTCCCAGTCGCCGTAGCCCTGGCTCCAGAAGGCCGTTCCCCAGGCGGAGTTGAGGGCGTCGAGCGTGCCGTACCTGTCCCGGAGCCAGCGACGGAAGGTGGCGGCTGCCTCGTCGCCCCAGTCGTAGGTGCAGTACTCGTTGTTGATGTGCCACATCGTGAGCGCGGGGTGGCTGCCGTAGCGGGCGGCCAGGTCCTCGGTGATCGCGGCGGCATAGCGGCGGTAGGTGGCGCTGGAGTGCGAGAAGTGCTGGCGACCGCCCCACCACTCGGTGCGGCCGTCCTCGTCACGGGGCAGGGTGTCCGGGTGGAGGCGGCCCATCCAGGGCGGTGGCGAGGTGGTGGGCGTGGCGAGGACGACCCCGATGCCGTTCTCGTGCATCAGGTCCATCAGCCGGTCCAGCCAGCCGAACTCCCGCTCCCCCGGCCGCGGTTCGAGCTTCGCCCACGAGAAGACGCCGAGCGTGACGGAGTTGACGCCGGCCGCCTTCATCAGGCGTACGTCCTCGTGCCAGGTCTCCTCGGGCCACTGCTCGGGGTTGTAGTCGCCGCCGAAGAGGATGCGGCCGCGGGTGGCGTCGGCGAGGCCGGGAGGGCCTGGGATCGGGGGCGAGGCCGGGTTCGGGTTCGGGTTGCTCATCGGACGGGCTCCCCGTACTGGATGCCGCGCCCGTTGGTCGCCAGATACACCCGGCCGTACACGCGCGGGTCACCGACTATGACCTCGCCGGTCCAGCCCCACTGGTGGGCGTCGTCGTTGATCCGCGTCCAGGTCTTCGCCTCGTCGTCGGAGCGGTAGACGGCGGTGATGGTGTCCGTCGAGCCGACCTGGTAGATCGCGGGGTAGTCGGCGCCGTCGGCGGCCCTGCCGAAACCGAGCGTGTACGAGGCCCAGCAGCTGGCCACCTTCGAGAAGCTCACGCCGCCGTCGGTGGACCGGTAGAGCCCGTTCCACTTGACGGAGAGCCACAGGTCACCGCTCCGCCCGGGCGCGGCGACGAGCTTGAACTGGGCGTCCCCGGAGGGCAGTCCATCCGCACGGGCAGTGAAGGAACGGCCACTGTCAGTGCTGGCAAGTAGCGTTCCTGTGTCGGTGTCGTATGCGTAGAAGAGCGCCGGGTCGGCCGGGTCGGCGACCGGCGTGGCGCCCTTCGGGAAGGAGGAGATCTCTGACCAGGTCGTGCCGTTGTCGGTGGACCGGTGGGCTGCGTACTTCGTGCCGTCCCAGTGCACGAAGGACCACAGCAGCGCGCTGCCGTCGGCGTTGGTGGCGATCGGCCCCGGTGCGTCCTTGGCGATGTCGGGCTGGGCCTCGAAGGGCGCCCAGGTCTGGCCTCCGTCGTTCGAGTAGGCGCCGTTGCCGTTGTCGCCCCAGCCCGCCCGGACCACGTACGACGGCCTGGCCGCGGCCTGCGCGAGTCCCGTCGCCGACCCGGACACTGGGTTCGTCGCCATGCCGCGCGCCGGCGACGCCGTGAGCCGCTCGTGGTACATGACGCCGATGTCCCCGAGCCCGCTCAGAAGGTGCGCCTCCCCGACCGGGGGCGAGATCAGCTGGCGCACGGACGCCTCCTCCAGACCCCGGATCTGCGGCGCCCAGCGCTTCAGGTCACGGGTCCCGTAGAGCGTCGCCCCGGTCCCGTACACGATGTGCTTCGAGTCGTACGGGTCCACGGCCAGCGCCTGGATCCACCAGCCGAACTTCGGCTTGTCGTCGCCCCACTTGAGGTAAGGAGTCTCGGACACGTCGAACACAGCAGCGTCCTTGAGGGACGTCCAGGTACGGCCGCCGTTCGTGGTGCGGTAGACGGTGTCGACGTCGGCCCAGCGGTTGTTGGTGGAGACGGCGAGGGTGCCCGGGCGGCGGGCGTCCACGGCGACTCCGCCGTACCCGAAGGTGTCGGCGGACCCGTCGCCAGTGGTGCCGCCGGGCTTCACCGGTGTCACGTCGGCCCACTTGCCGGTCGCGGTGCGCAGCTTGTGCACGCTGCCGTCGGACTGGCCGTTGGGTCCCGGCGCGTTGGCGTAGGTCACGTACAGCTCGCGGGTGTGCGTGTCGTACGCGGCACGGATCGGCACCTTGGCAGCGGTACCGGACGGCTGCCCGGGAACGGCTTCCCACGCCGTCCCGTCGGCCGTGCGGTACAGGTTCGCCGTGCCCGAGGTGCCGTCACCGTCACCCCACCCGGCGTAGACGGCCCGCCCGACGGCGACGAGGAACACGACGCCCTGCCCGGAAGCGCTCGGCTTCGTCGGAAAGCCGCTCGCCGCCGCCCAAGTGGCCCCGCGGTCGGTGGACTTCAGCAACCCGTCGTGCCGTGTCCCCAGCCACAGCGTGTCACTGTCCCGCGGATCGACCAGCAGCCGCTCCCCCGCACCCCGCCCGTCCTCGTTGGCCCCGAGCTTCACATCGAGATCGGCCCGGCTCCAGGTCGCACCCCGGTCCTCGGACCGCAGCACGGCACCGTTCCCGGCCCACGACTGCGCGTACGTACCGAGGGCGAGGTAGACCCGCCCGGGATGCGCGGGGTCGACGGCGATCGCCTCCACACCGAGCAGGTTCCAGTCGTCCCACCCGAGGTGATCGGTGAGCGGGGTCCAACGGCCGGCACGGTCGTCCCAGCGGTAGGCACCGCCGATGTCCGTACGGGCGTAGGCGAGACCGCGTACGGAGGGATGGAACAACACCCCGGTGACGAACCCGGTCCCGCCGACAACCACGTTGCGCCACCGATAGGCGGACCCGTCCGCCGCAGGGGCGGCCACCGCCACAGGGCTGACGACCCCGGACACAGCGGTGGCGGCCACGGTGGCAGCGCTCCCGGCAAGGACGGCGCGTCTGCTCAAGCGGGGCGTGCGCATGACATACCTCGTTCTAAGAAAGGGGAAACTTCGAAATGAGGAGTGGACGGGCTCGCTCAAGGGGCGCGGGGAACTGCGCGACCAGGCGACAACCAACCCGCAGCCGACAAACAGCCCAGCAATTCCAAGCCAAACAAAGCCAATCCAAGCCAAGCCAAGCCAAGCCAGAAGGGGGACGCCAGTCACCCCTTGACCGCACCGGTCAGCATGCCCTTCTTGAAGTGCTTCTGGACGAAGGGCGAGAGGAACGCGACGGGCAGCAGGGCCAGCACCATGACCGCCATCTGGACGGCGAGCGCGGAGAGCTGGCCCGTCTTGATGGCCTGGCTCATACCGACCGGAGGCTCTTGCTTCTGGACGAGCTGGATCATGACGTTCTGCAGTGGCATCATTTCCTGGTCGCTCAGGTAGATCGACGCGTTGAACCAGGCGCTCCAGTAGCCGACGGCGTAGAACAGCGTGATCACCGCGATGACGGCACGGGAGAGCGGGAGCACGATCTGCCAGAGGATCCGCCAGTCCCCCGCCCCGTCGATCCGCGCGCTGTCGGTGAGTTCCGGCGAGATGCTCATGAAGAACGCCCGCAGGACCAGGATGTTGAAGACACTGATCGCGCTCGGCAGGATCAGCGCCAGGTACGTGTCCGTCAGCCCCAGGGACTGCACGAGCAGATACGTGGGGATGAGGCCGGCGCCGAAGAACATCGTCGCGAGCAGGATCATCAGGAACCAGCGGTGCCCGACGGAACCGATGCGGGAGAGCCCGTACGCGGAGAGGATGGACACCGTCATCGAGAACACCGTGCCGACGAGCGTGACGCCCAGGCTGACGAGGGTGGCGCGGGTGACCTGGCCGCCGCTCAGCAGTTCCTGGTAGGCGATGAAGGTGATGCCCTTGGGGATCACCACCAGGCCGCCGGCCTCACTGATGTCCTGTTTCGAGGACAGACTGGTGACGACAACGATCCACAGCGGGAACAGGACGGCGAGGCATGCGATGGACAGGACGATGCCCTTGCTCGCGACCCCTGCCTTGTTGGGCTCCTCCTCCCAGACGGGCCTCGGCGGTGCGGCCCAGCGTCCGGAAGCCTTCGGGCCGGGGGCCTTCGGCCGTTCCTCGGTCACAGCGCTCACTTCTTGTACACCCCCTGCTCGCCCATGAGATGAGCGACCTTGTTCGCGGCGAGGACGAGGCCGAGACTGACCACACCCTTGATCAGGCCCGCCGCCGCCGCGTAACTGAAGTCCTGGTTGCGGACGCCGTTCCACCACACGAAGGTGTCCAGGACTTCTGCCGCGCCCGGCCCCACCGCGTCTCGCTGCAGCAGGATCTGTTCGAAGCCGACCGTGAGCGCGTCACCGACACGCAGCACCAGGAGAAGGGCTATCACCGGCCGCAGCGCGGGCAGCGTGACGTGCCACATCCGGCGCCACCGGCCGGCCCCGTCCATGGCCGAGGCCTCGTACAGGTCGGGACTGACGGAGGCCAGCGCCGCGAGGAAGACGATGATTCCCCAGCCGGCGTCCTTCCAGACGCCCTCCGCCGTCACCAGGAACTTGAAGATCCCCGGGTCGGTCATGAGGTCGAAACCCTCGTAGCCGTGCTGGCGCAGGGTCTGCGCGATGATGCCGGCGCCACCGAAGATCTGTTGGAAGACGGTGATGACCAGCACCCAGGAGAAGAAGTGCGGCAGGTAGAGGATCGCCTGCGACACCGCCCGCACCCGTGGCCTGATGACGCTGTTGATGAGCAGCGCCAGCACGATCGGGATCGGGAAGAAGAGCAGCAGTTGGAGTGAGAACAGGACGAAGGTGTTCTGGACGGCCTCCCAGAACTTCGAGTCCTCGAAGATCCGCGAGAACTGGTCGAAGCCGACCCAGGGGCTGTGGAAGATGGCGACGAAGCCGTTGTCGCTGATGTACGGGTCGTACTCCTGGAAGGCGACGACGTTGCCCAGGATCGGTATGTAGTTGAAGACCAGGACCAGCAGGACGGCCGGCAGGGTCATCAGGATCAGCGTGCGGTCCCGCTTGAGGCGGGTCCTGAGGGTGCCGCCGTTCGCGGCCTTCTTCAGGGCCTTCTTCTCGGCTCTGGAGACCCCGGAGGGCTTCGCGGGCTTGGCGGCCCTGGTGGATCCGCCCCCTCCGGCGGGGGGTTCGACGGCGTCGTCCGCCGTCGACGGCGCGGTGCGCGCGGCGGCGCCCGGAGTGGTGCTGTGTGCCACCTCGTCACCCCTGCGCGGATCCGCTGTCGTCCAGCAGCTTCTTGTACCAGTCGCGCAGCTTGTCGCCGCCCTGGCTCTTCCACTCCGACACCGCCTGCTGCATGTCGCTGACCTTCTTGCGGCCGCGGACGACGCTGTCCTCCAGGTCCTCGAAGTCGTTGGAGAGGCTGGTGTAGCGGGCCGGTTCGGTGACCTGGAGCCCGTAGAAGGAGGACTTCTTGGTGAAGGCGCCCATCCGCTGCTGCCACTCCACCTGCTCCTTCGCGATCTCCGCGAAGTCGGGGTGCGCGATGGTCGGGGCGGGGCTCGCCAGCATGACGAAGGCGTTCAGGACCTCCTGGTTGCCCTTGTCGTTCTTGGTGGGAACGCCGTCCTTGACGGTGTAGTGCGTGCCCTCCACCCCGTAGTTGGTGAGCATGTACTCCTTGGTGCCGTACGGGGCCGCGGTGACGTTCGCGGCGGCCAGCACGTCGTGGATCACGGCCTTGGACGCCTTCTTGTTGATGAAGGCGAAGATGCCCGCGGGCGATGCGGCCCACAGCTGGGGGTCGCCCCCGTCATGGCCGAAGATGTCCATGCCGGCGATGCGGAAGTCCTTGTTCTGGGTGGCCTGTTCGGCCATCTTGCCCCACCAGTCCGTGATGTTCTGGTTGTACATCATGACCTGGCCGTCGGTGAAACGCTGCCCCGCGTTGCCCTGGTTCGCCGCCCTGGCGTCGGGGTGGACGACGCCCGCCGCGTACAGCTTGCGCGTCCACTCGAGCGATTCGAGGTACTCGTCGGTCTCGACCCGGTAGATCAGCTTGCCGTCAACGAGGTTCCAGCCGAGCGACTTCTCGCTTCCGGACAGCACGCCGAAGAAGTTGAAGGCGCTCCACTTCATGTCGTCGCAGGCCCACACCTTCGCCTTGGCGTTGGTGATCTCCTTGGCGAGGGCCAGGAACTCGTCGGCGGTGGTGGGGAGTTCGTACCCCTCCTTGTCGAAGACGTCCTTGCGGTAGAAGGGCACGATGCCCACGACGGTGGGGGCGGGCTGGGGCAGGCCGCGCAGCTTGCCGCCGAAGATGGAGTACTGCCAGGCGTCGGTCGGGATGGCCGCGAGGTTCGGGTACTCCTTGACCTTGTCGCCCGACAGGTACGGGCCGAGGTCCGCCATCTTGCTGATGATGGCGCTGGGTATCTTGCCACCCATGTTCCAGCTGGGGATCACCACGACGTCCGGCATGTCACTGGAGGCGAGAACCGCGCCCAGCTTCTCGTCGTACGTGTTGCCGTCCTGGTTCTGCCAGACGACGTTGGCGCCGATCGTCGTGTTCATCGTCGAGTAGTAGGGATTGCTGCCCTTCGGCGGCGTGCCCCAGAACGGCGACATGATCTTGATGGTGCTGCCCTTGCCGAGCTTCTGCGGCACCGAGGTCTTCAGGTCACCCAGGACCAGCTTGCTGGTGAAACCGAGGGCGGAGCCGTTCTTCGACGCGATGTCCGGCGTCACCACGTTCTGCGCCACGAAGGCGGGAAGGATCTTCTGCGCGTCCTTGCCCGAGGTCGTGCCGTCCTTGGAGCCGCCGCCGGACCCGCCGCAGGCGGCCAGCAGCGGCATCCCGCCGGCCACGGCGGCGGCAGCGACCGCCGTCGAGCCGAGGAAACTTCTCCGACTGGGAGCGGAAGTGGCGGAGTTCGGCGTCATTGCGTCAACCCTTCATGGCGCACAGCAGGACACCCGGCGGTGGGGCCGTCGGCTGCGGTGTCTGAGTGGAACTGGCTGAGCTGAAACGGACCTCGGAGGTATGCGCACCCTCCGGGGGCGACATCTTCGACTATCGACGAGAGTCGAAGCGCTTCGATGTTGCTGCGAGGTTAAGTGAACACCTGGGGGTGCACAAGAGCCGATTCCAACATTCCTCGGAGGTATAAAGGTCTGAACCGGTCGCTTCCGGCCCTTGGGATGGCGGTGAGGATTCGGAGTTGTTGCATCGGGGTGTCTTGACACCCACCCCGGAGTCGAATGAGCATCGAAGCGCTTCGAAAGTCCTTCACCGTTCGCCCGCACCTTCCACAGAGGGATCCTCGCGTGACCGCTCAAACGCCGCCTTTCCGCGACTCGCAGCTGCCGTTCGCGAAGCGCATCGACGATCTTCTGTCGCGGCTCACCCTGGAGGAACGGGTCGCGATGCTGCACCAGTTCGGGCCCGCGGTGGAGCGGCTCGGCGTCGCCGCGTTCCGCACCGGCCAGGAGGCGCTGCACGGGGTGGCCTGGATGGGCCCGGCGACGGTGTTCCCACAGGCGGTCGGCCTCGGCGCGACCTGGAACGACGAGCTCGTACGCCGGGTCGGCGAGGCGGTCTCCACCGAGACCCGCGCGATGCGCTCGCGCGACGACCGCGTCGGCCTCAACGTCTGGGCGCCCACGGTCAACCTCCTGCGCCACCCCCTGTGGGGCCGCAACGAGGAGGGCTACTCCGAGGACCCGAAGCTGACCTCGGCCATCGCCACCGCCTACACCCGGGGCCTGCGCGGCGACCACCCCGCGTACTGGCGGACGGCCCCGGTCCTCAAGCACTGGCTCGCGCACAACAACGAGACGGACCGGGCGACCGCGTCGAGTTCCGTCCGCCCGCGTGTGCTGCACGAGTACGACCTGCGCGCCTTCCGCGAGACGGTCGAGGCGGGCACGGTGGCCGGCGTGATGCCCGCGTACAACCTGGTCAACGGCCGCCCCAACCACGTCTCGCCGTATCTGCGCGAGCAGTTGCGCACCTGGACGGACCAGGACCTCCTGGTCTGCTCGGACGCGGGCGCGCCCTCGAACCTGGTCGACTCCGAGCACTACTTCGACACGCACGAGGAGGCCACGGCCGCCTCTCTGATCGCCGGCGTCGACAGTTTCACGGACCACGGCACGGACAGCACGCAGATCGTCGAACGCCTCCAAGGAGCCCTGGACCAGGGCCTGTTGACCGAGTCCGACATCGACGCGGCGGTCCGCCGCCAGCTCGCGATCCGCTTCCGCCTCGGCGAGTTCGACCCGCGCCTGGACCCGTACGCGGACACGAAGGACTTCGACACTCCCGCGCACCGGTCCCTCGCGCGGGAAGCCGCGGAACAGGCGATCGTCCTCCTCAAGAACGACGGCCTGCTCCCCCTCACCGGGCAGGACACCCGCATCGCGGTGGTGGGCCTCCTCGCCGACGAGTGCAAGCTCGACTGGTACAGCGGCACCCTCATCCACCGCTCCACCCCGCTCGAAGGCCTCTACGAACGCTTCGGCGCCGACCGCGTGGACTTCGCCGAGGGCGTGGACCGCGTACGCATCAAGACCTCCGCCGGTACGTATCTGAGCGTGCCGCCGGCGGACGACGCGACCGACGAGGTCCGCGGCGCCGAGGGTGCGCTGGACCCGGCCCTCCTCGCGGGCCGCACGGACCTGCCCCCGCTCACCACCGACACCACGGGCACCGAGCTCGCGCTGATCGACTGGGGCGGGGGCGTCCTCACCCTGCGCGCCCCCGACGGCCGCTATCTCTCGGTCGCCGAGGACGGCTTCGTACGCGCCTCCGCCGACCAGCCCGGCGGCTGGGTCGTCCAGGAGACCTTCCGCCTGGAGCCTCACGAATCCCATGGATCCGATGAATCTCAGAAGTCCCACGAATCCCATGGTTCCCATGCGGGCGGTCACCTCCTGAAGCACATCGGTACGGGTCGCTACGTCTCTGTGACCGCCGACGGCGTAAAGGTTGCCGATCAGAACCCGGAAATCCTCGAACTGGAGATCACGGAACGCGGCGAGGACACGGTGGCCCGCACGGCCGCCGCGGCCGACGTGGTCCTCGTGGTCGCGGGCAACGACCCGCACATCAACGGCCGCGAGACGGAGGACCGTACGACCCTCGCCCTCCCCGCCCACCAGCAGCGCCTCCTGGAGGCGGCCCGCGCCGCGAACCCCCGCACGGCCCTGGTGATCACGTCCTCCTACCCGTACGCGACCGACCCCGCGGACCTCCCCGCCGTCCTCTGGACGGCCCACGGCGGCCAGGCGGCCGGCACGGCCCTGGCCCGCGTCCTGGCGGGCGACGTCTCACCGGCCGGCCGACTCCCCCAGACCTGGTACGCCTCGGACGCGGACCTCCCCGACCTCCTCGACTACGACGTGATCGGCAGCCGCCAGACCTACCTGTACTTCGAGGGCACCCCGCTCTTCCCCTTCGGCCACGGCCTGTCGTACGCGTCCTTCGAGTACGGGAACCTCGTGGCCCACGTGGGCGAGAACTCCGTGCACGTCACCTTCACGGTCACCAACACGGGCAGCACACCGGCCGACGAGGTGGCCCAGCTCTATTCCCGCGCCGTGACCCCGTCGGTCTCCCGCCCCCGCCGTGAACTGCTGGCCCACCGCCGAATCCACGTACTCCCCGGCGCCTCCACCGAGCTGGCCTTCGAACTCCCGCTCTCCGCCTTCGAGTTCTGGGACGTGGTCCACGGCATCCGGCGCGTCGAGCCGGGCCGGTACGAACTCCTCGTGTGCGCGTCCAGCGAGGACGTCCGTCTGCGCGCGACGATCGAACTGGACGGCACGCCCATCACCCCGCGTCCGGTCCTCGAACTCGGCCTGAACGCGGCCGACTTCGACGAGCAGCGGGGTGCGGAGATCGTCGACCGTACGAAGGTGTCGGGCGACGCGGTGACACCCGCGCAGGGGAATCACGGGAGCCAGGGAAGCCAGGAGAGCCTGGGGAACACCGCCGAACTGGTCTACCGCGGCTGCGACTTCGGCCCGGCGACCGGGACCGTCGCCGTCACCTTCGAAGTGTCGGGCGAGGGCTCACTCGAACTGGCCCTGGACGGCGGCCCGGTGACCGCCCGGCTGGATGTCCCGGCCACGCGGGGACCGTACGACTACACCACCGTCGCCGTCCCGTTCAGCGCCACCGAGGTCCACGACCTGCACATCGGGCTGCGCGGCCCGGTGCGGCTGGCGCACGTCGGCTTCTCCGGCTGAGGGTCCGGAGGAGGTACGGCGACGGCCGGAGTCCCCGCACAGCGGACTCCGGCCGTCGCCCGACGCCTCGGCGCCCGATCTCAGAGAGCGAGTCCCGTGAGGACGAGCACGCGCTCGTACGTGTAGTCGTCCATCGCGAACTTCACGCCTTCACGCCCGACCCCGGACTGCTTCACGCCGCCGTAGGGCATCTGGTCGGCGCGGTAGGACGGCACGTCACCGACCACTACCCCGCCCACTTCCAGCGCGCGGTGGGCGCGGAAGGCGGTCTGCAGGTCGTGGGTGAACACGCCTGCCTGCAGCCCGTACTTGGACTCGTTGACGGCGGCGAAGGCGGCCGCCTCCCCCTCCACCTTCTGCACGGTGAGGACGGGCCCGAAGACCTCCTCGCAGGAGAGGGTCACGTCGGCCGGCACATCGGCCAGCACGGTCGGCTCGTACGAGGCACCGTCGCGCTTGCCGCCCGCGAGCAGCTTGGCGCCGGCGTTCACGGCCTCGTCGACCCACGTCTCGACGCGCTTGGCGGCGTCCTCGCTCACCAGCGGCCCGACGTCGGTGGCGTCGTCCGCCGGATCGCCGGTGACCTGCGCCTCGACGGCGGCCACCACGCGGGGCAGCAGCCGGTCGTACACGGACGCGTCCGCGATCACCCGCTGTACGGAGATGCAGGACTGTCCGCCCTGGTAGTTGGAGAAGGTGGCGATCCGCGAGGCCGCCCAGTCGAGGTCCTTGTCGCTCGCCCAGTCGGCGAGGACGACGGCCGCGCCGTTGCCGCCCAGTTCGAGGGTGAGGTGCTTGCGCGGTACGGAGTCCATGATCGCGTAGCCGACCTTGTCGGACCCCGTGAACGAGATGACGGGCAGCCGCTCGTCCTGTACGAGGGCGGGCATCTTGTCGTTGGCGACGGGCAGCACGGACCAGGACCCGGCCGGCAGGTCCGTCTCGGCCAGCAGCTCGCCGATGAGCAGCCCGGAGAGGGGGGTCGCGGGAGCGGGCTTGAGGATGATCGGGGCGCCCGCGGCGATGGCGGGGGCGATCTTGTGGGCGCAGAGGTTCAGCGGGAAGTTGAACGGCGCGATGCCGAGGACGACGCCCTTCGGGAAGCGGCGGGTGAGGGCGAGGCGCCCCTGGCCGCCGGCGTCGGTGTCGAGCCGCTGGGCCTCGCCGCCGTTGAACCGGCGGGCCTCCTCGGCCGCGAACCGGAACACGGACACGGCCCGGCCGACCTCGCCGCGGGCCCACTTGACCGGCTTGCCGTTCTCGGCGGAGATGAGCCGGGCGATCTCCTCGGTCCGCTCCGCCAGGCGGCGGCTGACGTGGTCGAGGGCGGCGGCGCGTACGTGGGCGGGGGTGGCGGCGAACTCGTCCCGTACGGCGTACGCGGCGGCCACGGCCTCCTCGACCTGGGCGTCGGTCGGTACGGAGACCTTGCCTACGGGGTGGCCGTCCCACGGGGAGGTGACGTCGAAGGTGGACTCGCCTGTGGCCTGGCGGCCGGCGAGCCAGAAGGCGTGGGTGGAGGTCATGTGCGAGTCCGGGCCCTTCCGCGTTCGGGGGATTTCTTGGTCTTTCCCGACCACGGTAGGCCCGCGATCCCTCGACGGCGCCTGTCCGAGTCGTAGCACTCCCGTGCCGGGGTGCGCCGCTTTGGCCTAGTCCCGGATTTGTTCTCGCCCCCGCCGCCCCTACCCGTCCCATCCCTGAGGGCTCCGCCCCCAGACCCCCGAATCGCGCTGAACGCGCTCGTCCTCAAACGCCGGACGGGCTGAGTGGGTGGGCGGGGGCTGACGGAGGTGGGTGGGTTGACCGTGGGTGGGTGGGGAGATCGGCCTGAACGGCCTCGCCCTCAAACGCCGGACGGGCTGGGTGGGAGGCGGCTGGCGGGGTGGATGCGTGCGGGTGCGTTGTGGCTGGACTGCGCAGTTCCCCGCGCCCCTGAAAACCTAGGGGCGCGGGGAACTGCGCAATCTTTTGGGGGTTCGGGGGCGCAGCCCCCGAGTAAGTGACGGGAATGGGTAGGGGCGGCGGGGGCGAAAAAAGCCCCCTACTCCGCCGACGCCGTCGTCTTCAGCGCCAGCCACAGCTCCATCCGCACATCCGGATCGTCCAGAGACCGCCCGAGGATCTCCTCGACCCGCCGCATGCGGTACCGCAACGTATGCCGATGCACCCCAAGATCCGCCGCAGCCGCATCCCACTGCCCGTGCCGCGACAACCACGCCCGCAACGAGGCGACAAGATCCCCCCGCCCGGTGGCGTCATGCTCGTACAGGGGCCTGAGCAACCCGTCCGCGAAGGCCCGCACCGCGTCATCCGCGAGCAACGGCACCACGGACCCCGCGGCCAGATCCTCGTGCTCGACGAGCACCCGCCCCCGCCGCCGGGCGACGGACAGCGCCTGCTCGGCCTGCTTGTAGGCAGCCCCCGCGGCGATGGGCCCGGCGGGAGCCGAGATGCCGACGACCAGCTCGTCCTCGTCGCCCGTCTGCTCGCTGCCGGACCGAGCGCCCCCGACGGCCTCGGCGTACTGGGCGCAGGCGGCGACGACCGCACCCCGATCCGCGGCGAGCACCACGAGCCGCTCCCCGTCGGGCACCACGAGCACGGCCTCGCCGGACCGGGCGGCGGCGGACTCCACGACCTCACCGAGCCCGCCCACGAGATCGCCGCCGGCCTCGGCAAGGACGGCGGCGGCCTCGGCGCTGACCGCGGCCCCGCCACCATCCGGGTCCGTGTCCGTGTCCCCGGCCCGAGCCCGCGCCCGCCCGGCGGAAGCCGACGCGGCCTCGGCCAGGATCATCCGGTAGGGCGCGTCCAAGAGTCCCCCGTACAAATCCCCGGCGACCCCCCGCGCATGATCCGGCTGCCCGGCCAGCAGCATCCGCAGCACGGCGGCCCCGATCCGCTGCTCGGCGGCGTACAACGACCGGGAGCGCTCCGTGGTCAGCGTCAGCAGGGCGATGGCGGAGTGCACGGCGTACCGCTCGGCCGTACCCAGCGCGGCGGCGGTCCCCACGGCGAGCGCGGCCCGGGCCCGACGCCCCGTCCCGAGCGAGTGCAGTTCGACCCGGTCCTCGCCGCTTCCGTCCCCGCCGTCACCACCTTCACCGTCGCCCGCACCACCGCCGCCGCCTACGACGGAACTCGCGGGCGCGGCCCGCTCCCGCAGCCGCTCCACGTCACCGGTGATCCGGGCGGCCCGCCGCCCAGCCCACTCGGGCGCGGTGGCGACGACGGCGCCGGACGCGTCGTACAGGGCGGCCCACCCGTCCACCTGCGAGGCGAGTGCGGTCAGGAGCCCTTCGGGCCCGTCGCTCAGCGCCTGCTTGGTCAGCTCCCGCTGCGCCGCGAAGCCCGCCGTCACCGCCCGGTACTGATCGGCGGCGATGGCGGCGGACACGGCCTTGCTGATGGCGAGGAACGGTGTGCGCCGCGGAACCTCCAGCAGGGGCAGCCCCTCGCCCTCCGCCGCGTCGACGAGCGCCTTGGGCGTCTCTTCGTAGTGCACCCCGACGGCGAAGCCGAGCCCGGCCACCCCCGCCCCCACCAGCCGCTTCACATACCGCCGCATGGCCTCGGCGTCCTCAGCGTCCAGCTTGAGCGCGGTGATGAGGAGCAGTTCCCCGCCCTCCATGTACGGCACGGGGTCGGTGAGCTCGCTGGCGTGCACCCAGCGAACGGGGGTGTCCAGACGTTCCCCGCCCGCGCGCACGGTGAGCTTGAGCGCCGAGTGATGGACGAGCGAGGCGAGCGTGGGGGGCATGAGGCCTTCAGGTCTTCGGATCTTCACAGGTTCTTCGACGGTCGCGGGCTATGTGATCTTTGCGATCCTTTGGCCGCAGCGTATGAACGACCTATGTCGATTCTGCCTCACCGTACGGTCGGCCCGTGACCATATGTCCGGGCGTCCCGCTCGGCGCACCCGTCAAAAACCCCTCACCTCAGGAGCCCCCCGGCTCCCGCACCCGTCCTGCACCCGCTTCCCGCAGCCGCCTCAGCTCCGCAGATCCACCAGCAGCGGCGGCGCGTGCTCCCCGCGCACGCTGGTGAGCGAGAGCACCGCGTGCCCCGGCGGCACCCCGTGCGCCAGCTCGGACGCGGACCACCGCTCACGCTCGACCTGCCGCACGGTCACGGCCCGGGCGGTGGGCGCATTGCCGGTGATCACCCGCCGCAGCATGTGTACGGCCTTGCCGGCCGGCGTCTCGGCGATGATCTGCCGGTCGGTGACGTCCCGCGCCTCGGTCCACTCCTTGCCCCACACCTCGGCGAAGTCCTGACCGTCCCACGGCGTGAGCCCGGACAGCGCCATCCGGCACCCGATCGCGCCGAGCAGCGGCGACCGCAGCGGCCGGGGTACGTCGTCGAGCGTGCGCAGCGTCATCACGACCCCGGCGTTGGCGGACCGCAGCCGCTGAATGCCCCGTACGGCCTCGGGCGTGATGACCCCCGTGGCGTCGTCGAGCACGAGACAGGCGAACAGCGACCGGTCCTCCCGTACGGCGACGCTCGCCGCGAACTGGGCGAGCACGAGCCGCGCGAGCATCCGGGAGGCGTCGGCGTGCCCGCGCTCGGGCAGGTCGATCCGCACCCGCACGGGGTGGTCGAGGGCGCGCAGGGAGAAGGGGCGTGACTGCCCGGACGTGTCGAAGAACCCGGCGAACGCGGGGCGGTCGAGCAGGGCCACCCGATCGGCGAGGACACTCCCCACATCCCCCGGATGCCCCAACTGCCGCTCCCGTGCGTCGAGTTCCCTCAGCAGGGACTCCTTCCCGCCCTCCGTGAGCGCCTTGCGCAGTGCGCCGAGCGGTCCGGGCGCGCCGTCGAGCAGCTGCCTCAGCTCGGGCACGGAAGGGAAACGGCCGTGCACGCCCCGGAACGGCCCGAGCAGCTGGGCCAGCACGGTGGTGGACCGCCTGCTGTCGGCTCCGGGATGCGGATCGGCGAGGTCCCCGACGAGCGCCTCGGCGAGCACGGCCGCCGCCTCGTCGGGGTCGGTGGTCCCGCCGTACAGATCGAGGTCGTACACCGACTCGGGATTGCCCACCCGCACCACGACGTCGTACGCGTCCACCGGCCCGAGCCCCGCCCCCGCGGCCCCGACGACGACCACGGCGGCCCGCCCCGCGAGCGCGTGCAGGCACAGCGACTCGGCGAGCGGCCAGACGACCCCGCCGGTCTTGCCGGATCCGGCGGGCCCGACGGCGAGCAGCGAGGTGCCCAGCAGATCCGGCCCGAGCGCGAGGCCGGTCCCGCGATAGGAGTACGGGTTCCGCGGGTCGTCGGCGGTCGTGCCGAGCCGTACCTGCCCGGTCACGAGATCGTGCTTCGCGAGCCGTCCGGGCAGATCCCTCTCCCCGGAGGGGTGCAGACAGGCCGCGGCCCCGTCCTGCAGAACGGCCCCGCTGAAGGTGGCGAGGCTGTGCCGCCCGCTCCGCACGCCCTGCCAGGCCCGGGCGATCCTGGCCTGGTCGACATCGCGCATCCGTCCGGCCCGGGCCTCGGCGCCGAGCCGTTCGGCGGCGTCGGTGGCTCCGGCGGCGCGTAGCTGGTTCCACTGGGCGGGGTCCTCCTCGGGCGCGGGGGGTCGCTCGCTCACGGGCGCGGCCCGGCGCCAGGCGGGCAGCCCGTAGCGGTGCCACACCTCGCTCCAGCGGCCGAGGCGCCCGACTCCGATCATGATGCCCATGGCGATGGCCACGTAGTAGGCGTAGACGACCACGACGGAACCGAAGCTGTGGGGCTCGGCCCATGAGTCGGGGATCATCGCGTAGAGCGGCAGCAGCCACCATCCGCCGAGGTAGCCGTTCCACAGCAGCGACCAGATCAGCCACCCCACCAGGAACGCGATGAGCGCCCCGCCGATCAGCTGCCGGGCCGGAATCCGCTCGGGCTCCTCATCCGGCCGCGGCAAGTGCCCGAACCGCCACACGCCCGGCGCGGCCTCGGGCCGCGGGGTCCGCAGCCAGGTGAGAAAGGTGGACCCGTCCGGCGCCGGCGGCATCCCGGGCGCCTGCGCGGGCCGCGGCGGCACCTGGGGCGGTCCCGCCGGCCGCGGCACACGATCGGCGTGCGTGCCCCGTGCGTCCTGCGTCCCGTCGCTGTCCATCGCCTCTGCCACCCCTGACCAGCCGCTCCATACGTGGTTTGCGAGTCAATCTAACGCCCTCACAAGGGGAGTTCACCGCTTACCGGGCCGGGTACGCGGCGATACGGACACCCCGGCCCCTCGCCGCTCCCCGCCCGCGCTATGTCCACGGCGGACAACCGAATCTCCCGACACCGCCCAGATGGAGCATGCCCACCCCCCATTCCCGGCTCTAGCCTGCGAAGAAGGAAGCGGAGCGTCCGAAGAACCCGTTCGCGGGCCGTCCGCCGCACCCTTCTCGAAGACCCTTTCCCGAAGACCTTTCCAGAGTCCTTCCCGAAGACCCTTCTCGAAGACCTTCCCCAAGCCGTTCGCAAGACCCCCAGGGAGCCCCTCATGAGCACACTTCCGCAGGAGCGCCGCGTCGTCACCGCCATTCCCGGTCCGAAGTCGCAGGAACTGCAGGCCCGCCGTCTCGCCGCGGTCGCGGCCGGAGTGGGGTCCGTGCTGCCCGTCTTCACCGCGCGCGCGAGCGGCGGGATCATCGAGGACGTCGACGGGAACCGGCTGATCGACTTCGGCTCCGGCATCGCCGTGACCTCCGTCGGCGCGTCCGCCGAGGCCGTCGTACGCCGGGCCTCCGCCCAGCTCCAGGACTTCACCCACACCTGTTTCATGGTCACGCCGTACGAGGGTTACGTGGCCGTCGCCGAGGCGCTGGCCGAGCTGACGCCGGGCGACCACGCCAAGAAGAGCGCCCTCTTCAACTCCGGCGCCGAGGCCGTCGAGAACGCCGTCAAGATCGCGCGGGCGTACACCAAGCGCCAGGCCGTCGTCGTCTTCGACCACGGCTACCACGGGCGTACGAACCTGACGATGGCGCTGACCTCGAAGAACATGCCGTACAAGCACGGCTTCGGCCCGTTCGCGCCCGAGGTCTACCGGGTGCCGGTGGCGTACGGCTACCGCTGGCCGACCGGTGCGGAGAACGCCGGCCCCGAGGCCGCCGCGCAGGCCATCGACCAGATCAGCAAGCAGGTCGGTGCGGACAACGTGGCCGCGATCATCATCGAGCCGCTGCTCGGCGAGGGCGGCTTCATCGAGCCCACCAAGGGCTTCCTTCCGGCCCTCAGCAAGTTCGCGACCGACAACGGGATCGTCTTCGTCGCGGACGAGATCCAGTCAGGCTTCTGCCGTACGGGCCAGTGGTTCGCGTGCGAGGACGAGGGTGTCGTCCCGGACCTGATCACCACCGCCAAGGGCATCGCGGGCGGTCTGCCGCTCGCCGCCGTCACGGGCCGCGCCGAGATCATGGACGCCGCGCACGCGGGTGGCCTGGGCGGCACCTACGGCGGCAACCCGGTGGCCTGCGCGGGTGCGCTCGGCTCGATCGAGACGATGAAGGAGCTCGACCTCAACGCGAAGGCGAAGAACATCGAGGCCGTCATGAAGGCCCGCCTGGGCGCGATGGCCGAGAAGTTCGACATCATCGGCGACGTCCGGGGCCGCGGCGCGATGATCGCCATCGAGCTGGTCAAGGACCGTACGACCAAGGAGCCGAACGCTGAGGCGACCGCCGCGCTCGCGAAGGCGTGCCACCAGGAGGGCCTACTGGTCCTGACCTGTGGCACCTACGGGAACGTGCTGCGCTTCCTGCCGCCGCTGGTCATCGGCGAGGACCTGCTGAACGAGGGTCTCGACATCATCGAGCAGGCTTTTGCCCGCATCTGAGCGGAGTCTGTCTCATCGGTTCCGGTGTCGCGGCGGTGAGGAGCGGGGCGTGTGAAGAACGTGTGCGAGGTGCATGGCGGGACGCGAATCCACCTGTCGGAGGCCTCGGCCCTGACGTAGGTTCTACCCAGATGAGAGATACACCCCGGCCACAGGGGACTGTGGACGGTACCGGGACGGGGCCTCCCCAGCTTCGCCCTGGGCGTGCCTCGCGCACACAACCGGAGCCTTGTGCTTCGGGTCTCCTCACCGATCGGACAGTCGCCCGCCCCAAACCCCCCGGGGCGAGCGACAACCCGATCTGATCGGTTCCACCGAAGGGCTTGCACCTACCCCCCCTGGTGCAAGCCTTTCGGCGCGTCTGGGCTCCACCGTTGGCGGGGGTGGGCGTCTACGGGGTTGGTGTTGAGGGGCGCCTCCGTCGTCCCGGGCGATCATGGCTGGCAAGGTGTGGGGCATGACCAGCGTTCCGGATCGGCACCCTTCACAGCCGGCATCTGCCCCTCAAGACCGTGAGCGTCGTGCCGTGGGGCGGCCGGTCTGGGTTATGGGGATACTTGCGGTCCTCTTCGCCCTCCTGACCTGGCAAGCCGCCGTCGACGGCCCCGTGCGGCGGGCGGACGAGCGGCTCGCCGGGGAGATCAGGCACAGCCGTCTCCCGGCCGGAGCCGCCGAGTTCCTCGCGGATCTCGGCAACCTCGCGGTGGCCGTTCCGGTGCTGCTCGCGGTCGTGGTCTACGTGTCCTGGCGGGCTCGGCGCGCGGACCTGCCCCGCTGGTGGGTTCCGCCGCTCGGTGCCCTGGTCGCCATGGCCGCCGTACCGGCATTGGTCGTACCTCTGAAGGAAACCGTCGGCCGCACCGGCCCGCCCGGCATGGCCGGTGACGGCTACTACCCCTCGGGCCACACGGCCACGGCCGCCGTCGCCTACGGAGCGGCCGTCCTCCTCCTGGTCCCCTGGCTCAACAGCCGCTACCGGCGCCGCGAACTGGTCATCGGCTGCCTGGTCCTGGTGACGGCGGTCGGCTTCGGCCTGGTCCGCCGGGGCTACCACTGGCCGCTGGACGTGGCGGGGAGCTGGTGTCTGAGCGCCATGCTGCTGCTGGGGCTCGCGATGGTCACGAGCCCCAGCAGCAGCAGCGACACGGCTCGTCAGCCGAAGTAGCCGTCGAAGTTCTTCGAGAACTCCCACCCCCCGAACCGGTCCCAGTTGATCGACCACGTCATCAGGCCGCGTAGGGCGGGCCAGGTGCCGTGGGTCGCGTACGAGCCGCAGTTGGTCTTCTTCGTGAGGCAGTCGACGGCCTTGTTGGTCTCCGACGACGGGACGTGGCCGTTGCCCGCGTTCGGTGTCGCCGGCATGCCGATGGCGATCTGGTCGGGGCGCAGGGGCGGGAAGACGTTGTTGGTGTCGCCCGCGACCGGGAAGCCCGTGAGGAGCATGTCGGTCATGGCGATGTGGAAGTCGGCGCCGCCCATGGAGTGGTACTGGTTGTCGAGGCCCATGATCGGGCCCGAGTTGTAGTCCTGGACGTGGAGGAGCGTCAGGTCGTCGCGCAGGGCGTGGATGACGGGGAGGTAGGCGCCGGCGCGCGGGTCCTGGCCGCCCCACTTGCCGGTTCCGTAGTACTGGTAGCCGAGTTGGACGAAGAACGTCTCCGGCGCCATCGTCAGGACGAAGTCGTTCCCGTACTTGGCCTTCAGGGTCTTCACGGCCGAGATGAGGTTCACGATCACCGGTGTCTTCGGGTTCTTGAAGTCGGTGTCGTCGGCGTTCAGGGAGAGCGAGTGGCCCTCGAAGTCGATGTCCAGGCCGTCGAGCCCGTAGGTGTCGATGATCTTCGAGACCGAGGAGACGAACGTGTCGCGGGCCGCCGTGGTCGTCAGTTGCACCTGGCCGTTCTGGCCGCCGATGGATATCAGGACCTTCTTGCCCGCCGCCTGCTTCGCCTTGATCGCCGCCTTGAACTCGGCTTCGCTCTCGACGTTCGGGCACTCGGTGGCCGGGCAGAGGCTGAAGCGGATGTCGCCCGAGGTGGTCGAGGTGGGTTCGCCGAAGGCCAGGTCTATGACGTCCCAGCTGTCGGGGACGTCGGCCATGCGGGTGTAGCCGGAGCCGTTGGCGAAGCTCGCGTGGAGGTAGCCGACCAGGGCGTGGGCGGGGAGGTCCGCGGGGTCGCCGCCGCCAGGACCGGATGTCGTGGTCGCCGTGACCGCCGGGGACTTCGCGGACTCGCCCGCCGCGTTCACGGCGGTGATCTGGAAGGAGTAGGCGGTGGAGGGGGACAGTCCGGAGACGGTGGCCGAAGTGCCGCTCGCGGACTGGATCTTCGTACCGTTGCGGTGGATCGCGTAGCCCGTCGCGCCGGGGACGGACGGCCAGGACAGGGCGACGCTGGTGGAGGTGACTGTGCCGACCGTGGGGGTGGCGGGTGCGGCCGGCGGTTGTCCGGCGTCGACGCCCGGGCCGACGAGGGAGATGTCGTCGGCGTGATACGCCCCGGTGCCGTACCAGCCGTGGGTGTAGATCGTGACCTTGGTGGTGGACGCGCCGGTGCGGAAGGTGGTGGTGAGCCGTTGCCAGTCCGGCGCGGACTGGGTCCAGGTGGAGACGTCGGTGGTGCCCGTGCCGCTCGCGCCGAGGTAGGCGTAGTCGCCCCGGACGTATCCGGCGAGGGTGTACTGGGAGTCGGGTTTGACGGTCACGGTCTGCGCGCAGCGCGCGTTGTCACTGCCGGCCGGGGTCGCCTTCAGTGCCGAACCGCCGCTCCGCACGGGTGAGTTGACCACGCTGCCCGCCGTACAGGTCCAGCCGTCGAGGCCCGCCTCGAACCCGCCGTTCCTGGCGAGGTCCGCGTCGGCCGCACGGGCGGCCGACGAGAGTGCGGTGATGCCGGGCACGGCCAGGACGGTGGCCGCACAGAGGGCTAGGACAGATCTGACGCGATCCACAAGTACCTCCTGGCGTGGGGGAATTGGAGGGTGGAGCGCGCCCAATTTGGTCCAGACCAATTAGGCTTGTCAAGGTCTCCGGCAGCTATCCACGGTCATCGGCTGTCACGTTCATCGGTCGCCAGAGCCGCCGCCGCCTCGTGCATCGCCAGTTCCAGCAGTGTCGGGTCGGTGAGCGTGCCCGAGCCGTCCGGCGGGACCAGCCAGCGGACCCCGCCGGTCGACCTCCCCGGATACGGCACCACGATCCACGTACCGTGCCCCGCCGTGCGCACCCCCGTGCCGAGCCACCGGGCCGCCGTGCCCGGGGGCACGAAGAACCCCATCCGGGCGTCGCCGAAGTCGACGAGCACCGGGCCGGGTTGGTCGAGCACCCGGGTCAGCACGTCGAGAGTCGGATAGCCGAGTTCGCCCGGCAGGATGAGTACGTCCCAGGCCCTGCCCGCCGGCAGCAGCGCGACCCCCAGCGGGTTGCGCTCCCACTCCCAGCGGCAGGCCTCTGGATCCGGAGCGACGGATGCCAGCCACTCGACCGCCGTCTTGGCCCCTGTCATGGCGGAACCTCCCTTTTCTCGTGTCGACGCTGGTCGCGTCACAGGAGAGAGGGAGGTTCGGGCCGGGCATTACGCGGGTTCTGACAACTTGTTGAGAGTGAAGCGGGTCACACGGTCTCAGCTGTCGAAGCCGAGCCCCAGCCGGTCCATCGTCTTCAGCCAGAGGTTGCGCCGACCGCCGTGCGCGTCCGCCCGCGCCAGGGACCACTTGGTGAGCGCGATCCCGGTCCACGCGAACGGTTCGGGCGGGAAGGGCAGCGGCTTCTTGCGGACCATCTCCAGCGACGTACGTTCCGTGCGCTCCCCCGACAGCAGGTCGAGCATCACGTCCGCGCCGAAGCGGGTGGCGCCGACGCCGAGGCCCGTATAGCCCGCCGCGTAGGCCACGCGGCCCTGGTGCGCCGTGCCGAAGAAGGCGGAGAAGCGGGAGCAGGTGTCGATGGCGCCGCCCCAGGCGTGGCTGAAGCGGACGCCCTCCAGCTGCGGGAAGCAGGTGAAGAAGTGCCCGGCGAGCTTCGCGTACGTCTCCGGCCGGTCGTCGTACTCGGCGCGCACCCGGCCGCCGTACGGGTAGACCGCGTCGTAGCCGCCCCACAGGATCCGGTTGTCGGCGGACAGCCGGAAGTAGTGGAACTGGTTCGCCGAGTCCCCGAGGCCCTGCCGGTTCTTCCAGCCGATGGAGGCGAGCTGGTCGGCGGTGAGCGGCTCGGTCATCAGCGCGTAGTCGTAGACCGGGACGGTGTACGAGCGCACGCGCTTGACCAGGTTCGGGAAGATGTTGGTGCCGAGGGCGACCCGGCGGGCACGGACACTGCCGTACGGAGTGCGTACGGCCATCCCGGCGCCGTACGGCCTGAGGGTGAGCGCGGGCGTGTTCTCGTACACCCGGACACCCAGCTCGACGCAGGCGCGCTTGAGGCCCCAGGCGAGTTTGGCGGGGTGCAGCATGGCGACGCCGCGGCGGTCGTGCAGGCCCGCGAGGAAGGTCGGTGAGTCGACTTGTTCCCGTACGGCCTCGGTGTCCAGGTACTCGACGCCGTTCGCCAGGCCTCGGCGCTCCAACTCCTCGTGCCAGTCCCGGAGTTCGGCCGCCTGGTACGGCTCGGTGGCGACGTCGATCTCGCCGGTGCGCTCGAAGTCGCAGTCGAGGGAGTAGCGGGCGACGGTCGCCTCGATGCCGTCGAGGTTGCGGGCGCCCAGCTCCTCCAGCTTGTGGATCTCGTCGGGCCAGCGGGTCAGGCCGTTGGACAGACCGTGCGTGAGGGAGGCGGCGCAGAAACCGCCGTTGCGGCCCGAGGCGGCCCAGCCCGCCTCGCGGCCCTCTACCAGGACGACCTCGCGCCCGGGGTCGCGCTCCTTGGCGAGGAGCGCGGTCCACAGTCCGCTGTAGCCGCCGCCGACGACGAGCAGGTCGCAGGTCTCGGCGGTGGTGAGCGCGGGCTCGGGGCGGGGCTTGCCGGGGTCGTCCAGCCAGTACGAGACCGGCTGGGCGTCCGAAAGCGACTTCGCCCAGTTCTTGTCGCTCTGATTTTTTCTACGACTCATGGCGCTCGGGGCCATGATTTCAACTCCCAACAGAATTGCTGCGGTTATGCCTTTTGGCGGTTTCGGCGGTTGCCGATGACCATTCCGGCCAGCACGAACAGTACGGCGACGATGAACATGGCCGTACCGATGACATTGATCTGAACGGGTGTTCCGCGCTGGGCCGAGCCCCAGACGAACATGGGGAACGTGACGGTCGAGCCCGCGTTGAAATTGGTGATGATGAAGTCGTCGAAGGAGAGCGCGAAGGCGAGCAGCGCTCCGGCGGCGATTCCGGGGGCGGCGATCGGCAGGGTGACCCGGACGAAGGTCTGCACGGGACCGGCGTACAGGTCCTGGGCGGCCTGCTCCAGCCGCGGGTCCATCGACATGACACGGGCCTTGACGGCGGTGACCACGAAGCTCAGACAGAACATGATGTGGGCGATCAGGATCGTCCAGAAGCCCAGCTGCGCGCCCAGGTTGAGGAAGAGCGTGAGCAGCGAGGCGGCCATCACGACCTCGGGCATCGCCATCGGCAGGAAGATCAGCGAGTTCACGGCACCGCGCGCCCGGAAGCGGTAGCGGACGAGCGCGAAGGCGATCATCGTGCCGAGGACGGTCGCGCCGAGGGTCGCCCAGGCCGCGATCTGCAGGCTCAGCGAGAGCGAGCCGCACAGGTCCGCGACCCCGCAGGGATCGGTCCAGGCGTCCGTGGAGAACTGCTGCCATTCGTAGTTGAAGCGCCCCTTCGGATTGTTGAAGGAGAACACCGTGACGACGATGTTCGGCAGCAGCAGATAACCGAGGGTCAGCAGACCCGCGATGACGACGAGACGGCGCTTAAGCCAGCGTACGAGGGCCATTTAAACCAGATCCTCCGTCCCGGACTTGCGAATGTAGAGGGTGACGATGGCGAGGATCCCGGCCATGAGAATGAACGAGAGAGCCGCTGCCGTCGGATAGTCGAGAATCCGCAGGAACTGCGTCTGGATGACGTTTCCGACCATGCGGGTGTCGGTGGAGCCGAGCAGATCGGCGTTCACGTAGTCGCCGCTCGCCGGGATGAACGTGAGCAGCGTCCCGGAGACGACACCGGGCATCGACAGCGGGAACGTCACCTTGCGGAAGGTCGTGAAGGGCTTCGCGTACAGATCGCCCGCCGCCTCGTGCAGCCGCCCGTCGATCCGCTCCAGTGAGGTGTAGAGCGGCAGGATCATGAACGGCAGGAAGTTGTACGTGAGACCGCAGACCACCGCGAGCGGCGTGGCCAGCACACGGTCCCCGGCCGTGATGCCGAGCCAGCTGGTGACGTCCAGGACGTGCAGCGTGTTGAGGGCGCCGACGACCGGGCCGCCGTCCGCGAGGATCGTCTTCCAGGCGAGCGTACGGATCAGGAAGCTGGTGAAGAACGGCGCGATCACCAGGATCAGGATCAGGTTGCGCCAGCGGCCCGCGCGGAACGCGATCAGATACGCGAGCGGGTAGCCGAGCAGCAGACACAGGATGGTGGCGGTGCCGGCGTACGCGATGGAGCGCAGGAACTGGGGCCAGTAGTCGGCCACCGCGTCCCAGTAGGTCGCGAAGTGCCAGGTGACCTTGTAGCCCTCCTCCAGGGAGCCCGTCTGCACGGACGTGGAGGCCTGGTAGACCATCGGCAGCGCGAAGAAGACGAGCAGCCAGAGGATGCCGGGAAGCAGCAGCCAGTACGGGGTGAGGCGGCCTCTCTTACGAGGTGGGCGCTCCTCGGGCGCGGGCGTGGGCGCCAGGGGTGGCGCGTCGGTGACGGTCGTCATCAGGCCGCCTCTTCCTCGACGGTCTCGATGCCGGCGTCGATGTCCTGAGCGGCGTCCAGGCCGAAGGTGTGGGCCGGGTTCCAGTGCAGGACGACCTCGGTGCCGGGCACCAGCCGGGAGTCGCGGTCTATGTTCTGGGCGTAGACCTCGAACTCGGGACAGACCGGGCTGTCGATCACGTACTGCGTCGAGACGCCGATGAAGCTGGAGTCGGCGATCGTGCCGGTGATGCGGTTGCGGCCCGCCGGTATCTCGCCCGCGTCGTCGGCGTGCGTGAGCGAGATCTTCTCGGGGCGTACGCCGACGAGGACCTTGCCGCCGGTCGTCGTCGGCGCGGAACACCGCGCAGCGGGCAGCAGGAGCTTGCCGCCGCCCGCCTTGAGAACGATCTCGTCGCCGCTCTTGGAATCGACCTCGGCCTCGATGAGGTTCGAGGTGCCGAGGAAGTTGGCGACGAACGTGGTGTTCGGGTTCTCGTAGAGGTCGGCGGGCGAGCCGAGCTGCTCGACGCGGCCCGCGTTCATCACGGCGACCGTGTCGGCCATGGTCATGGCCTCCTCCTGGTCGTGCGTGACGTGCACGAAGGTGATGCCGACCTCGGTCTGGATGCGCTTGAGCTCCAGCTGCATCTGGCGGCGCAGCTTGAGGTCGAGGGCGCCGAGGGGCTCGTCGAGGAGGAGCACCTTGGGGGTGTTGATCAGCGCGCGGGCCACGGCGACGCGCTGCTGCTGGCCGCCGGAGAGCTGGTGCGGCTTCTTGCGGGCCTGCTCACCGAGCTGGACCAGCTCCAGCATGTCCTCGACCTGCTTCTTCACCGACTTGATGCCGCGTCTGCGCAGACCGAAGGCGACGTTCTCGAAGATGTCGAGGTGCGGGAAGAGCGCGTACGACTGGAAGACGGTGTTCACCGGCCGCTTGTACGGCGGCAGGTTCGTCACGTCCTGGTCGCCGAGCCGGACCGATCCGGAGGAAGGTTCCTCCAGCCCGGCGATCATGCGAAGGGTGGTGGTCTTGCCGCAGCCCGAGGCGCCCAGGAGCGCGAAGAACGAGCCCTGGGGGACGGTCAGGTCGAGCGGGTGGACGGCGGTGAAGGAGCCGTAGGTCTTGCTGATTCCGGAGAGGCGGACATCGCCGCCGGTGTCGTTCGTCATGGTGTGGTCCCTGGGTGTTCGGGGTCGTCTGTGGTCCGGGGGCGGGACACGGAAGCCGTGCCGCACGGGCAGGTCCGCGGCGGAGCCGGTGTCTGCCGCCCAGGGCGCCGGGCACCCGCCCGGGCTTGCCTGGACCACCGGATCCGCACCCGCCGGAGGCGTTACGCCCCTGTCAGCTTCGCGAACTTCTCTTCGTAGGCCGTCTCTTCCTTCGTGCTCAGGGAGCGGAAGGAGTGGGACTTGGCCGCCATGGCGGCGTCGGGAATGATCAGCGGGTTGTCCGCCGCCGACTCGTCGATCTTCGCCAGTTCGGCCTTCACGCCGTCGACGGGACAGACGTAGTTGATGTACGCGGCGAGCTGCGCGGCCGGACCGGGCTCGTAGTAGTAGTCGATGAGCCGCTCGGCGTTGGTCTTGTGCCGCGCCTTGTTGGGGACCAGCAGGTTGTCCGTGGACGTCAGATAGCCGCTCTCCGGGATGACGAAGTCGACGTCCGGGCTGTCCGCCTTGAGCTGGACGACGTCACCTGCCCAGGCGACACAGGCCGCGAGGTCGCCCTTGGTGAGGTCGGAGGTGTAGTCGTTGCCGGTGAAGCGGCGGATCTGGCCCTGGTCGACGGCCTTCTGGAGGCGGGCGATCGCCGCGTCGAAGTCGTCGTCGGTGAACTTCGCCGGGTCCTTGCCCATGTCGAGCAGGGTCATGCCGATGCTGTCGCGCATCTCCGACAGCAGGCCTATGCGCCCCTTGAGCTTGGGGTTGTCGAGCATGTCCGAGAGGGACTTGACCTCCACGCCGTCCAGCGCCTTCTTGTTGTAGGCGATGACCGTGGAGATACCGGTCCAGGGGTAGGAGTACGCCCGTCCCGGGTCCCAGTCCGGCGTACGGAACTGCTGGGAGAGGTTGGCGTACGCGTGCGGCAGGTTGGAGGCGTTCAGTTTCTGCACCCAGCCGAAGCGGATGAGCCGGGCGGCCAGCCAGTCGGTGACGCAGATCAGGTCGCGGCCGGTGTCCTGGCCCGCCGCGAGCTGCGGCTTGAGCTTCCCGAAGAACTCGACGTTGTCGTTGATGTCCTCGGTGTACTTGACCTTGATGCCGGTGCGTTTGGTGAACTCGTCGAGCGTGGGGTGGTGCTTCTCGCTGTCGTCGACGTCCATGTACTCGGTCCAGTTGGAGAAGTTGATCTGCTTCTCCTTGGCCGAGTGGTCCTCGGACGAGACGCCCGCGGTGTTCTTCGCCGCGGGGATCCCGCAGGCGCTCAGCGTCCCGAGCCCGCCGAGGGCGAGCGCGCCGCCGGCGGACGCACGCATCAGCGAACGGCGGCTGAGGGAGGCCCTGCCGTTCCTGAGGCTGCGCCGCATGGCGGCCAGTTGGGCCGAGGACAGGCTGTCGGGCTCGTACTGCTCCATGCTCGTGGTGCCCTTTCGGGAGGGTGCGGCCTGGTCTCGGCCGGTGGTGACTATCGGTCCCCGAAGATCGTGCGGTGCCAGTCCTTCCTGGCCACCGCGGTGTTGTCGAACATGACGTGCTTGATCTGGGTGTACTCCTCGAACGAGTACGAGGACATGTCCTTGCCGAAACCGGACGCCTTGTAGCCGCCGTGCGGCATCTCGCTGATGATCGGGATGTGGTCGTTGACCCACACACAGCCCGCCTTGATCTCGCGCGTGGCCCGGTTCGCGCGGTACACGTCACGGGTCCAGGCGGAGGCGGCGAGGCCGTACGGGGTGTCGTTGGCCAGCCGGATGCCTTCGTCGTCGCTGTCGAAGGGCAGGACGACGAGCACGGGACCGAAGAGCTCGGACTGCACGATCTCGCTGTCCTGCGCGGCGTCCGCGACCAGGGTGGGCCGGTAGTACGCGCCGTGCTTGAGGTCCTGCGGGATCTCGCCGCCGGTGACCACGCGCGCGTAGGAGCGCGCCCGGTCGACGAATCCGGCGACGCGGTCGCGCTGGGCGAACGAGATGAGCGGCCCGAGGTCGGTGTCCGGCGCGAACGGGTCGCCGAGCCGGACGGTCGCCATCAGGTCCGCGGTCCTGGAGACGAACTCTTCGTAGAGGGGCCTTTGCACGTACGCGCGCGTGGCGGCCGTGCAGTCCTGGCCCGTGTTGATGAGGGAGCCCGCCACCGCGCCGTGCACGGCGGCCTCCAGATCCGCGTCGTCGAAGACCACGAAGGGCGCCTTGCCACCGAGCTCCAGGTGAAGCCGCGTGACGGTGGCCGTGGCGATCTCGGCGACGCGCTTGCCGACGGCCGTGGACCCGGTGAACGACGTCATCGCGACGTCGGGATGCCCGACGAGATGCTCACCGGCGTCCTTGCCGGCCCCGGTGATGATGTTGACGACACCGTCCGGGATGCCCGCCTGGGTGGCCGCCTCCGCGAACAGCAGCGAGGTGAGCGGGGTGAGCTCGGCGGGCTTCAGGACGATGGTGTTGCCCGCGGCGATCGCCGGGAGGACCTTCCAGGCGGCCATCTGGAGGGGGTAGTTCCAGGGCGCGATGGAGCCGACGACGCCGATGGGTTCACGGCGTACGTACGAGGTGTGGTCGCCGGAGTACTCACCGGCGGACTGGCCCTGCAGATGCCGGGCGGCACCCGCGAAGAAAGCTGTGTTGTCGATCGTGCCCGGGACGTCGAACTCCCGGGTCAGCTTGATCGGCTTGCCGCACTGGAGCGACTCCGCCTGCGCGAACTCCTCCGCGCGGTCGGCCAGCACGGCGGCGAAGCGGTGCATGGCGTCCGAGCGCTCGCCCGGGGTGGTGGCCGCCCAGCCCGGGAACGCCTCGCGGGCGGCGGCGACGGCCGCGTCCACGTCCACGGTGCTGGCCAGCTCGTACGTGTATACGTCGTCGCCGGTGGCCGGATCGACGACCGCGTGGGTGCGGCCGGACGTGCCCTTCGTCAGCCGGCCCGCGATGTACTGCGCGCCTGCCTCGAAGCGGTCCTGTGCCTGGAAGCGATGGCCCGGATTGTGCATGTCGCTCTCCTCCGCCGTCCTCCCCGTGCACCGGGGGTCGGCGTAGCTCCAGCTCGATTTGAGTGCCGATCCTGACAGAGCAACGGCCCTCCAACAAGTGATTCCGTTGTTGCCTTTTGGTTACGCGACGGAATCTGTCGACCAGGTGTCGAGTTCGCTTGGAAAAGGAGGGACGGAGTGTCAGTGGTTCCTGCCAGACTCGCGTGCATGGGGAAGATCGATTCGCGGGACGCGCTGGTCAGCGCGGTCCGGTCGGGGGCAAAGGTCGAGTACCTCCACTTCTGGGGGCACCGGGCGCGGGCCGACGGGCAGGTGGGGGCGGGCTGTCTCAGTCAGTGGTGGCCGTCGCCGTTCACGGTGGACGGAGTGGAGTACCGGACGGCCGAGCACTGGATGATGGCGCGGAAAGCGCGGCTCTTCGGTGACGAGCGGGCCGAGCGGCTCGCCCTCGACGCGCCGAATCCCGCGCTCGCCAAGAAGGCGGGGCGGCTGGTGCGGGGGTTCGACGAGGCCGTTTGGGAGCGGGAGCGGTTCGGGATCGTCGTGGACGGAAGCGTGGGGAAGTTCGCCTCGGACGGCGAACTTCGGTCGTTTCTGGTGGGTACCGGGGAGCGGGTGCTTGTTGAGGCCAGCCCTCTTGATCGGGTGTGGGGGATCGGGTTGTCGGCTGACGACGACCGTGCGTTTGATCCTGGGCGGTGGCGGGGGGGGCGAATCTGTTGGGGTTCGCGTTGATGGAGGCGCGGGGGAGGTTGGCGGCTGCGTGAAAGGTGCGGGCCGCCTTGGGCTGGCTGCGCGGTTCCTCGCGCCCCTTGGTCTCTGGGGGCGTCGGGTCGTTTGGAGGGTGCGGGTGTCTCGGGGTTGCTCGCGCAGTTCCCCGCGCCCCTAGGTCTCTGGGGGCGTCGGGTCGTTTGGAGGGTGCGGGTGTCTCGGGGTTGCTCGCGCAGTTCCTCGCGCCCCTGAAGGCGTAGGGTGCCCTGCGCTTTTAGGGGCGCGGGGAACTGCGCACTTCAACCAAGGGCCACCCGCACCCGACACACGAGGTCCAGCCCGACCCACCCCAGGGGCGCGGGGAACTGCGCACTTCAACCAAGGTCGGCCCGCACCCAACACACGACATCCAGCCCCACCCACCCCAGGGGCGCGAGGAACCGCGCACTTCAGCCATGGTCGGCCCGCACCCGATGTCGGCATCGAGCCCCACCCACCCCAGGCCCCCCGCCGGACCGCAGGTCAGTCGTTGACGAGCAGGGACGTGTTGAAGCCGTCGTCGGCGGGGCCCGAGTCGTCGTTGTCGGAGTCGTCGGGGACGATCAGGAAGACCACGACGAATGCGATGGCCAGGGCTATGCCGACGGCGCCGCAGATGATCCCGGCCAGGGCCTGGCCGGGATTCGTGGCCTCGCCCCGGCGAGCCTTCCCGCGGCCGATCGCGCCGAAGATCACCGCGAGGATCCCGCAGGCGAGGGCGACAGGCCACAGGCAGAAGCCGACCGCCGCGATGATGCCGAGCACGAGCCCGGCCGTGCCCAGCCCGTTGCTGGGCGCCATGGGCATCCCCGGCCAGCCGTAGCCAGGACCCCCGCCGGGGCCACCGTAAGCGGGATAGCCCGGGTAGCCGCCATACCCGTACGGCATCTGCCCAGGGCCCTCGGGCGCGATGGGAGGCGGGGGGACCGAGGAACCGGGAGTGGGGTGGAGGTGGGGCCCGGCCGGGGGCGCGTACGGGTGGGGCGCCCCGGTGGGAGGCCCGAAGGGGTTCGGCGGCGCGAACGGGTTGGCCCAGGGCTGAGCGCCTGAGGGGGTCGAGCCGGGCGGCACCGGAGTGCCCGCGCCAGTACCCGCACCCGGAACCTGCGGCATCCCGCCCGGCAGCGACGTCACCGTCTGCTGGTCGTGCACCGAAGGCGGTGTCGGGCCGACCCCGTCTCCGGGGGCCGCGTCCACCGGTGGAGCCCAGGGGGTCGGCTCGGCGGGTGGCTTGCTCAGTGGGACCTTCGCCGCGGGGGCCGCGTCCTCGGGGCGGGCCCCCGATTCGTCGCCGGCCGCCGCACCCGGCGTCTGCGCGTCGTCGGACATGCGCGGAGTCCCCTCTGTCGTACGTAGCGTCATGCTACGGCCCGGGCCTCCCCCGCACGGACCGCGTCCTACGATGATCCCTGAACCACCGATCAGCCGATCACCCGCGTCCGCCGGACACACGGCCGGACGCCGTCCCGGGGAGAGACCCTTGACCGACCGCCACGACCTGCACGCCTTCATCGCCGGACTGCCCAAGGCCGAACTCCACGTCCACCACGTCGGCTCGGCCTCCCCCCGTATCGTCTCCGAGCTGGCGGCCCGCCACCCGGACTCGAAGGTGCCGTCGGACCCCGAGGCCCTGGCCGACTACTTCACGTTCACGGACTTCGCCCACTTCATCGACGTGTACCTGTCCGTCGTCGACCTGATCCGCACCCCCGAGGACGTACGGCTGCTGACGTACGAGGTCGCCCGGGACATGGCCCGCCAGCAGATCCGCTACGCGGAGCTGACGATCACGCCGTTCTCGTCGACCCGTCGCGGTATCGACGAGGGCGCCTTCATGGAGGCGATCGAGGACGCGCGCACAGCCGCCGAGGCCGACTTCGGGACCGTACTGCGCTGGTGCTTCGACATCCCGGGCGAGGCGGGACTCGAATCCGCCGAGGAGACGGTCCGGCTCGCCACCACCGACAAGCTCCGCCCGGAGGGCCTGGTCTCCTTCGGGCTCGGCGGGCCCGAGATCGGCGTGCCCCGGCCGCAGTTCAAGCCGTACTTCGACCGTGCGATCGCGGCCGGCCTGCACTCCGTACCGCACGCGGGCGAGACGACGGGACCGGAGACGATCTGGGACGCGCTGACCGATCTGCGCGCCGAGCGCATCGGGCACGGCACCAGCTCCGCCCGGGACCCGAAGCTCCTCGCGCACCTCGCCGAGCACCGGATCGCGCTGGAGGTCTGCCCCACCTCCAACATCGCCACCCGCGCGGTCCGCACCCTCGACGAGCACCCCATAAAGGAGTTCGTCCGGGCCGGAGTCGTCGTCACGATCAACTCCGACGACCCGCCGATGTTCGGCACCGACCTCAACAACGAGTACGCGGTCGCGGCCCGCCTCCTCGAACTGGACGAGCGGGGTCTCGCCGCACTCGCCAAGAACGCCGTCGAGGTCTCCTTCCTCGACGACGCCGGCAAGGCGAAGCTCGCCGAGGACATCGACACGTACACCTCTGCCTGGCTGGCTCCCTGAGCCAGCACAATGGGCCCATGCGTACCGTGACAGCCGTGGCCCATCGCGGCGACCCCTACCGCGTCCGCGAGAACACGATCGACTCCCTGCGTTCCGCGCTCCAACGGGGCGCGGACGCGGTGGAGATCGACGTCCGGCTCACCCGCGACGGCGTGCCCGTGCTGCTGCACGACAGCACGCTGAAGCGGTTGTGGGAGCAGGACCGGCCGTTGGTGTCGCTCTCCTCGGACGAGGTGCGGGGCCTGACCTCCGGCGGTGTTCCCACGCTGGCGGAGGCCCTCAAGTCGACGGACGACGGCCGGTTCATGGTCGATCTGCCGGGTCCGGCGGACGCGCGTGCCGTCCGCCGGATCGTCGGTGTCATCCGTGACCTCGGCGCCGAGGAGCGCGTGTACTACTGCGCGGGCGCCGACGTCATGCTCGCCGTCCGCGCGGCCGACCCCGCCGCGGAGATCGCCCTCACCTGGACGACCCTCGCGCCCCCGCGGCCCGCGTTGCTCGACGCGGTGCGGCCCCGGTGGCTCAACTACCGCTTCGGGCTTGCCAATCGGGACGTGATCGCCCGTACGCACCGCGACGGGTATCTGGTGTCGGTGTGGACGCCCGACACCCGCCGCTCCATGCGGCGCCTCCTCGACGCGGGCGTCGACTCGATCACCACGAACCGCATCGACACACTGTGCGCCCTGCGCAAGGGCCCGAAGGGCTAGAGAGCGGGGCCCGCGAACTCCAGTGGCGGGGCGATCGCCTGGGCGTCCGCCCCCTCCCCCACCCACAGCCCGATCAGCAGCGCCGCCGTCGCCTCCAGCAGCCCGGCCCGGTCCAGGCCGCCCGCGGTCAACGGCTCGCAGCCCAGGTCGCGTACGAGGCGGCGTACGACGGTCAGCGCGGCCTCGTCGTCGCCGCACAGCGGGACCGCCAGCGGGCGGCCGTCGAAGACCGGCGGGATCAGCCGCCAGACGTCCACGTGACAGAGGTTGAATGCCTTGACGACGGGCGCGGCCGGGACGGCGGAGGCGATCCGCTCGGCCGCCGCGGGCCCGCCCGCCGTGAGCAGGGCGAAGCCCGGACCCACAGGATTGGTGCAGTCGATCAGCACCCGCCCTCGGAGTACGTCCTGAAGACCGGCGACCACGTCGACCACCGCCGCGTACGGCAGCGCCAGCAGCACCGCGTCCGTGCCGAACTCGGCCGCCTCCCGCAACCCGCCCGATCGGCTGCCCGCGAGCACCTCGTGTCCGGCCCGCCGCCACTGCGTGCCCAACGCGTCCGCCATACCGCCCGTGCCGAGAATCCCTATCCGCATACGCCCCTGCCTCCTTCGGTCCGTGGGTCGATCTCCACGACAGTAGGAAGCCGCTCGGGCACCATTCGGTATGTGAGCACCGAACCGTTCTTCCTCGCCGACTGCCGCGCCCGGCTCGCCTTCGACCTGCTCTCCAACACCTGGAACGCCGTGGTCCTCTGGGCGCTGCGGCACGGGCCCCGGCGCCCGGGCGAACTGCGTGAACACATCGGCGGGATCAGCCAGAAGGTCCTGACGGAGACGCTGCGGCGGCTGGAGTTCAACGGCCTGGTCGTGCGGCGCGCGTACGCCGGGTCGCCGCCCCGGGTGGAGTACGAACTCACCGCGCTGGGGCGGACGTTGCTCGACCCGATCGAGAAGTTCGGGGCGTGGGCCTTCGACCACGGGGACGAGGTGATGGCGGCCCAGGACCGGGCAACTAGCTTGTCACCCGCGACTTCTGACGGACCGTCGCCGCATCGGCCGGGGTCGAGCGCGTGACGTACTGGGGAATCGGTGCCGTGTCCTTTCCGGTGTCGCGGACGAGGCCGTAGCGGATGGCGCCCTGGGCTGGGCCGGTCGTGACGTCCTTGGTCACGACGTCCCGGTTCGAGGGGAAGACGATGAGTCCGTAGTCGGCGCCCCGCTCGTTCTGGGTGAGGGTGACGGTGCCGTCGACGTAGAAGTACTCGTTCTGCCACATCTGTTGGGTGCCGGTCGGCAGGACGGTGTAGCCGACGCGCGGGCCGCCCATGCCGGAGGTGTAGCCGTCGGCGTTCTCCTCGAAGGTGTCGTCCATCCGGCGTCCGCCGCCCGAGGCCACGTGGAACAGCTTCCCCTTGAGGCCGGTCCAGGCCGGCATGACGAGGGCGCCGGACCTCGACTTCGGGGAGATCTGCCAGCGCACCAGCACATAGCCCCGGCCGCTGAGCGTCACGCTGTCCCCGCGGTGCTGCATCACGGCCTTGGGTCCGCCGGTGCTGGTGAGCCCGGACTCGGGGCGGCGCGGCAGGTCCGCGGGGCGCGCGTTCGGGTCGGGGGCCGTGTCGAGGGCGTCGACGACCGTGCCGTACAGGTCCTTGCTGGTTCTGCTGGGGGACGGTGACGGGCTGGGCTTCGCGGTGGGGCTCGGTGCCTTCGGGCGCGAGGTGCTCGCCGCGGTGGGCGGCGCGGCGGCCTTCGGCGGGGCCGCGTCCGGCTGGGTGACGACGTACGCGCCGCCCGCGACGATGGTCGCCCCGGCCGTCATCGCGACGGCGGGCTTGGTGAGCGCGGCGACGACCTTGGCGGACCAGCCGACCCCCGTGGCGGCGGTCGTCGCGGCGACCGCCGTCTTGCCGCCGAGGGCGAGCGAGAGCGTGAAGCCGACCGGGATCGGGACGAGTGCGAGCCCGACGAGCAGCCGTTCGGCCGGTACGACCGCCTCGCCGGGCGCGGCGCAGTGACGGCAGCCCCTGATGTGCCGGGCCAGCCGCTTGCGCCACACCGAGTCGGGGCGCCGGTCCCAGCGGGCGGTCAGCTCGCGCAGTTCGGGGCAGGACGAGTCGAGAGCCCGCACGATGCCGCGTGCGGCCTCCAGGCGGGCCTTCATCCGCTGGACGCGTACGGCGGCGTGCTGGCGGCTGATGCCGACGGCCGCCGCCAGTTCACGCCGGGTGAGTTCGCCCGCGACCTCCAGCCACCACAGCGACAGCAGCTGCCGGTCCTCGTCGTCGAGCCAGCGCACCGCCTCCGCGACCTCGCGCCGCTGGCCCTCCAGCTGGAGCCGCAGCACGGTGAGTTCGGCGAAGTCGGTGGCCTCCTGGGCCGCGTCGTCGGCCAGTGACTCGGAGGTCCGGCGCCGGGCCCGGTCGCGTATCTGCCGCATGGCGATGGCGACCAGCCAGGAGCGGAAGCTGTCCGGATCACGCAGTGTGCCGAGGTTGCCGACGGCCCGCAGCATCGTCTCCTGCACGACGTCGTCGACGTCCGCGTGGCCGTTCAGCGCGCGGCCGACGATGTTGTAGACCAGCGGCAGCCAGCCCTCGACGAGTTCGTCGAGCGCGCGCCGGTCACCGGCCTGCGCCGCCGCGATCGTCGTACGCCACTGCCGCCCGTTCACGTACGCCCCTTTCGCGTACGTCCCATTCACGTACGCCTCATTCCCGTACGTCCCTTTCACGTACGTCGCTTTCCGGAGAGGTGTCACTTGGCGTAGAGCAGCGTCCCGAAGCCGAGCTGGTCGAAGCCGCCGCTGTTCGGCCCGTAGTCGCCGCCTCCGCCTTCCGCACGCACCTTCTCAGCCATGGCCGTGATGTTCGGAACGGAGAGCCGGCGGCGGCGCGCGTAGTGGTAGTGCAGGATCTCCCAAACGGGACGAGTCTCCCCACGCGCTATGCCGGAGATCACAGCCTGCTCGTTGTACTTTCCCCTCCCGGTGCCGCTGCGCCAGCTGTACTTGGTGAAGGGCACGTCGCCGCCGAGGTTGTACTTGGCGACGTACTCGGCGCCCTTCATGAACCGGCTGTCGTCGTAGCCGTAGAGGTCGACGCCCTGGTTCCAGGCCATCTCGCAGATCGCGCCCATCTGGCCCACGCCCATCGCGGTGTGCCCCTGGTCGCGGCCGGACTCCTGCCACTGGGCGAGGTCGCCGGACTCGTGGACGAAGGGGATGGCGTTCCCGATCGAGCCGTTGCCCGCGCCCTTCTTGAAGTACTCCACCGCGCGGTCGAACAGGGCCCTGTCGTCGCAGAGGATGCCGATGGCCATGACCGAGGCCACGTTGCACAGGTCCCAGTTGGCCCAGTAGTTGGTGATCACGGCGCCGTTGTGGTGGGTGAGGAAGTCCTCGTTCATGGGGTGGAAGACCTTGAGCATCATCTTCTGGAAGCGGGCCAGGTCGAAGCCGTCGTGGTCGCGCACCAGCTCGGCGGCGTTGGCGAACTGGTAGCCGTAGAGCCCGGCGGCCAGGAACCGGTCGGCGTTGCCGTTGACAGCGGTGAGCGTGGCCGACCAGGCGTTGAGGATCGCGACGGCCGCGTCGGCGTTCTCCTTCGTGCCCGCGATCTTCCAGCGCAGGGCGTTCTGGTAGGCGGCGTGGATGTCGTTGTAGAGGGACACGTAGTTCTGGCCGGTGCCGCCGCGGACGACCGTGGCCTGCGGCCTGGGGGTCCAGGTGCTCGCGGAGTGCCGGTTGGCGGTCAGCCGCTGCCAGCCGGCCGTCCAGGGCTCCCGGCGGCCGGCGACACGCACCCTGGCCCGGTTGAGGTCGCCCGCGTTGTGCAGCATCCCGGGATGCGCGAAGTCCGGCTTCCCGGCGGACGCGCCGGGCGACGGGGAGGCCCCGGTCTGCGCCGCGTCGGCCGAGTCACGACCGCCCAACGAGACCGCGACACCGCCGACGGCTCCCGCGGCGGCGACACCACCGGCGATCTGGAGGGCGCTGCGGCGGCTGATGCGGTGCTTGTTGTGCTCTGCCACGAATGACTCCTGTGCGGATGGAGGGGCGTGTGCGCTGTGTATTGCACGCGCTGCGTGTGGTGCATGTGCTGCGTGTCGTGCATGTGCTGCGTGTGCACAGGAGACGGAGGAGAGGCTTCCGGGATAACAGTTTTTCCCGTACCGGCGTGATCCGCCCTAAGGGCAATCCCTGACAACACCCTTGCCCTGCACGGCAGTTGATGAGGGTCACGGCCAGGGTCGGCCCCCTCCTCGGAGAGGATCCGCGGCGACGGCGTACGACCGGAGGATGAAGGTCACCGACCACCCCTGGGAGTCAGCCGATGCATGTCCGTCTCCGTACCGCCTGTGCCGCCCTCGTCGTCCTGGGCCTCACCGCGGGGCCCCTGGCAGGGACCGCGCTCGCCGCCCCCTCCCCCACGGCGGTCGTACAGGAGACCGTGAGCCCCAAGACCGACAAGGCCTTACGCGAAGCGCTGAAGGGAATTCCGGACAAGGACACGACGGCCGCGCTCGTACGCGTCGGGGGCAAGGCCGGCATCTGGCGGGGCAGCGCCGGGGTGCACGACCTGCCGAGTGGCCGCAAGGCTCTGGAACACGGGCGCTTCAGGGCCGGTTCGACCACCAAGGTGGTCACCGCGGCCGTCGTGCTGCAGCTCGCCGCCGAAGGCAGGATCGACCTGGACCGACCCGTCCAGACCTACCTCCCCGGCCTCCTCTCGAAGGCGTTCAAGCCCATCACCGTACGGCAGTTGCTGACCTTCACCAGCGGGCTGAAGCCGGGAGCGACGCTGGGTGACGTGAACGGTGAGGGGTACGAGCGGCGGTTCGAGACGCTGACCCCTGAGGCGGTCGTGGCCTCGTCCGTCGCCGCCGGCCCCGCCTTCTGCCCGGGCAAGCGGCAGCAGTACGCCAACATCGACTACACCGTGCTCGGCCTGCTCATCGAGAAGGTCACGGGCGACACGTACGAACACCAGGCGGCCGTACGGGTCCTGCGCCCGGCCGGGATGCGTCACACGTCCTTCCCCGGCGGGCCCGACCCGCGCATCCACGGCCCGCACAACCGCGGCTACCAGATCCTCGCGGACGGCAGGCTGGTGGACGCCACCGAGTGGAACATGTCGGACCGGTGGGCCGCGGGCGACATGATCTCCACGACGGAGGACCTGGAGCGCCTGCTCTTCGCGCTGTTCCGCGGCCGGCTGGTGCCCCAACCCCTGCTGGAGCAGGAGATGTTCACGCTCCCGGACGTACCGAACGCGACGATGAGCGCGGGCCTCCAGCAGTTCGAGCTCGACGACGACACCGTCATCTGGGCCAAGTCCGGTGCCCGGCCCGGCTACAACACGGTGATCGCCGCCACTCGGAATCTGTCACGCACCCTCGTGTTCTCCGTGAACGCGACCGACGCGAAGAGCGAGGAGATGAACCCGGTGGCGGAACGGATCGTGGGGGCGGCGTTCGGAACGGGGAGCTGAGGATCCGGCCCGGGCGGCCCCGGGCGCTCAGCTCTGGGTCTCGCGGGGCCAGGCAGCTGCCGTGGCGGCGCAGGTAAGGACATGGACGGTGGCGAGGACGGTGAATGTGGTGGCGAGGGAATCGGCGTCCTTCAGGCGTTCGGTGGCGATGGGCGGCGACCAGCCGTCCGGGATCACGGAGACGGAGATGACGGCGCCGGCGGGTACGCGTGTCCGCGGACCGAACCGCATGCGGCCGAGGTCACGCTCGGTCGCCGCGTCCGCGATGCGGTAGTGGGTGAGTCCGCTGTCCTCGCCCTGGCTGTCGCTGACCGGCTCGACCTCGATGACGCGGACCCGCGTCGGCTCACCGGCCAGATCGTGGAGGGCCCAGGGAGCCAGCCCCGGTGCCGCGAGGAGCAGAGCGGCTGCCGTGAGCCCGGGCGCCGCGGTCAGGAGCTCCCGCGGTGCGGGGTCCGCCATGTACGTGCGGACCCAGGAGTGGCCGATCGCCAGGCCCATGGCGCCCGAGACGATCGCAAGGAGGACGACGACGACCACCCATGACGTTCCGTGGCTGCGGGACCCCAGGACGACCAGGATCGGTACGACGACCAGGGACCACGTCATCATGAAGGCGAGGCGGCCTCGTCCGCGCAGGCGCGGCCGTCTCACTCCGGCCGCTCCTCGGCCGTGCCGTGCAGGGAGCGGGTGATCTCGTCGAGTGTGTCGAGTCCGGTCTGTACGGCGTCGAGCTCGTGGTCGAGGGCGGTGAGGTCCGGAGGGGCGGCGGAGGCGTCCGTCGCGGCCTGGAGGGACAGCAGCATGGCGCCACGCTCCGCCGCGGCTTCCAGGCGCAGGGTGGTGGCCTCCATGGTGGTGATCAGGAGCTGGCGCAGTTCGGCGAGGCGCTTCAGGGTGGCGGCGCGTTCGCCCGTGGCACGGGCGGCGTCCTGTTTGGCCCGCCGCAGCGGGCCGTCGGGGAGGGCCCGGGCCTCTCCCTCCAGGCGCTTCTGGTCGCGCCGCAGGGCCTGGTGGTCGGCGGGTGTGCCGCTTGTACCGCCTGTGCCACTTCCGCCACTTGTGTCGATGACGCGGACCGCCTCGGCCGCCGCCGTCAGCCGGTCGGCCGCGGCCCGTACGGAGGTCGCCGCCGTTGCCAGCGTCGGCCAGAGCGAGGCGTTGGGGCTCTGCCGGCACTGGTGCTGCAGCCGGTCGGCGGCCGCCGACGCGCGGGTCAGCCATCGGGCGGCGTCGGCGGGCGGTTCGGGCAGGTGGCCGGAGAGCGGGTCGGACAGCGTGCCCGTCGGCCGGTCCGCGTCCCGGGCGTCCGCCCGGCCGGTCGTGGGCCTCGCGGATGCCGACGGTGACGGGCGGGTGAGACGGCCGGTGAGGGCGTGCGTCCCCCACACGATGCCGCCGACGCCCGCGCCGACGGGCAGCGCGGCGGCGGCCGGGGCACCGGCGAGGAGAGCCGTGACGCTGCCCGCGACGGCGAACAGCGCGACCGCGGCGGCGGGAAGGAGACGGCTGCCCATCGTGTCCTCTCTGTCTGTACTGCCCATGGGGTCTGGTCTGTCGGTGCCGCCCATGGGGTCGAGCCCGTCTTCGAGTGCTGTGCCGGGTCAGAAGTTGCTGATGACGGAGACCATCACCTTGTCGATGACCGCCGGGTCGCGGGCGTCGTAGGAGGTGGCCTTGGTGGCGCCGGCGATCTTCGTGAGCGTGCCGAAGTCGGCCTGGCCGCTGAAGGCGACGGTGAAGACGCGTACGGAGCGCTCCAGTTGACTGGCGTCGAGGTCGCGCAGAAGTGCGTCGAGGTCGTTGTCGGGCGGGTACTCGTTCCGGCCGTCGGTCAGGACGACGACGGCGTTGATGCGGTCGGGGTCCAGGGCGGCCAGCATCTCCTTCTGGGCGGCGCGCACGGTGGTGTAGAGGGCGGTGCCGCCTTCGGCGTTGAGCCCGTTGATGGCCTCGGTGAGCCGCTTCTCGTTGTCACGGACGGGGCGCGGCGGCACGATCTCCCGGTACGGCTCGGGGTGGTCGTCGGTCTCGGTGGAGAACGCCCACAGGCCGACCTCGTCGTCGGGGTGGTAGAGGTCGAGCGTGTCGGCGGCGGCCTTCTTGGCCGCCTCCATCCGGCTCTGTCCGCCGCCCGCGGTCTGGGTCATCGACCCGGAGACGTCCATGACGAGCAGCACCCGGGCCTTCTTGCGCAGCTCGTCCCAGCTGTCCAGGACCGCCGCCAGCACGTCGTCCGCGGGCGGGTCGATCAGTGACAGGTTCCCCTCGCTCTGCTCGGACAGGCTGACCGAGCGGGCGAGTTCACTGCCGGCGTTGCCCTCGTGGTCGCGGAATCCGGTCTGCTGGAAGCGGCGCTGCTGAGCGTCCTCCAGCAGGAAGGCACGGAAGTCGGCGGCCGCGGCCCGCTGGTCCTTGGACGCCGAGGGCAGCACCGCGAAGGGGTGGTCGAACATGAGAGTGCCGTCGGCCGGGTGGACGGCCACCAGGGGCACCTGCGGCTTCTTCCCCTTGCCGATCTTCTCGGTCTCGCCCGTGGGGCTGCCCTGGTTGTAGAGGTGGATCAGCTGTTCCTGTACGGCGACGGCGCTGGCGTACGACAGGGCCTGCCCGTCGGCGTCCGCCTCGGCGAGGTTGGCCATGTACGCGGTCGCGTCGGAGGCGTAGTGCAGGACGCCCGACTCGACCCCCGCCACGAACCGCCGGGTCTTCGCGTCCTCGACGTCGTCCACGGTCAGGTCGCTGGAGCGGCCGGTGGCGGCGTAGAAGGTGGCCACGGTCGCGCCCAGGCCCGAGGTGGAGGTGTGCGGGTTGTCCTTGCCCAGGCTGAAGCGGCCCCACTCGGGCCGACCGACCGAGGCCCAGCCCTTCTGCGTCAGGGTCAGCACGTCCCGCCAGCCGATCTTCTTCTCCGGCCAGCCGAGCGCCTCCGCCATGGGCCGGGGCATGGCGATCGCCAGCGGGCTGGTGGCGAGCGAGCGCGGCTTCTCGTCGGTGAGCAGCTTGCGGTCGGCGGCGGTCGCGTCACGCTGGAGCAGTGTCAGCCACAGCGAGGAGGACGGCGTCCACACCTGTGGTTCGGGCGCGCCGTCGCGCCGCTCGTCCCATCCCTGGGCGAGTGCGTCCTTGGCGACGCCGGAACTCGTCTCCGACACCGCCACTCGGGCGCACTTCCCGCCCGCGAGCTCACGCCCGGAGTCGTTGTAGTCCTCGGCCAGGTCGGAGAGCAGATCGCCCTTCTCCGTCGAGGAGTTCACCTCCAGCCGTACGTCGCAGTCGTCGTCCGAACCGCCGACGGACGCGCTCACCACCACGCCGACGGCCGCGAGCAGCACCAGCCCCACCACGACCGCCACCAGCATGGGCAGCCTGCGTGCGTTCCCCATGACACCCCCGTGTCCATGCCTCACCCGAGGCGGACTCACACACAATGAGACGCGTGTCATCACACGGTCTACACAGCGCGCGGCGATGTCAATGGCCTTTTCCACAAAGGAAGTTGGGGCGTTCGCGGGCCCGGCGCGGCCGTGCTGCGGTGAGCCAGGTTCGACATGGATTGAGATGATCTATGCGACCTGGAAGGGTTTGGCGTCGGTCGTCCGCCACCATGGCGACCACCATCGATCGCCGGAACAAGGGAAAGGTGTCGCCGACCATGTCACTCGCCCGCGTCCACAACTTCTCCATCTCACTCGACGGCTTCGGTACCGGCGAGGGCCTGAGCCGTGACGCGCCGTTCGGCCACGCCGGCGAAAGGCTGCACCAGTGGATGTTCACCACCCGGTTCTGGCACGAGATGACCGGCCGGCCCGGCGGAACCAGCGGCCTCGACGACGCCTTCGCCCGGCAGTTCGACCCCGGGATCGGCGCCGAGATCATGGGCGCCGGGAAGTTCGGCTACCCCGGATGGCACGAGGACCCGGACTGGAAGGGGTGGTGGGGTCCCAACCCGCCGTTCCACACACCGACCTTCATCCTCACGCATCACCCGCGCCCGTCGATCGAGATGGAGGGCGGCACGACGTTCCACTTCCTCGACGCTTCACCCGCCGAAGCGCTGGAGAAGGCCCGCGAGGCCGCGGACGGCCAGGACGTACGCATCGGCGGTGGCCCCACCGTGGTCCGCGACTTCTTCGCCGCCGGACTCATCGACCGCCTGCACGTCGTGGTGACCCCGATCCTGCTGGGCCGAGGCGTACGCCTCTGGGACGGCCTGGAGGGCCCCGAGAAGGACTACGAGGTCGAGGCCACTTCCTCGCCGAGCGGCGTGACGCATGTGACGTTCACGCGTGCGGGCCTCTGACCGGCCTGGACGAACCACTCCGGTGAACCGCTCCGGTAAACCGCTCCGGTAATCCGCTTCAGTGAACAACCAGGCTTCTTGGTTGGCACCGCTGAACGATCCTGACGTGCAGCGGTGCCGACAAGCGTCGTGAGGCTCCGACCCGGTCGACCCCTGACCGGCGGGGGGCCAACCCCCGGTCGGCGGATTCCGGTTGGACTGCGGGGCCGGCAATCGTGAGTCACACACAGTGATCACGCGCAGAGAGCCGAGGCACCATGGAACACCGATTCCGCCCGCCGAGCCGACGCGGCATTCTCACCGCTGCCGCCGCGGGAGTCACGACCGCAGTCCTCACCGCCTGCACGAAGGAGAAGGACAGCGGCGGCAGCGGGGGCGGCGACGGTACCGAGGGCCTCGACGTGATCATCATCGGCGCCGGAGTCGCCGGTCTCGCCACGACCCGCGAACTGACCGACGGCGGCAAGAAGGTCGCCGCCCAGGTGCTCAAGCAGCTCGGCGGGCGCTGAGGAGGCAGGCACCTTCGTGCCCCGGCAGGTGTCGACAGCGCCGCCACAGCGTGCGGGCCCACCCGATACCCGTTCAGGCGCTTCGTCGCCGTCGCCGTCGCCATCAGCATGGATGTCGACGTTGACCTGACCTGCGGATCCCTCACTCATGCAGCCCTGGACCCGGACTGCATGAGCGGCAGCGCCTGGACGTTCAAGTCTCCCGCCGACCCCTTAACTGGGCGACACGGAGAGGCGCCTTCGCCGTTGCTCCCGTCGCCTTGGACAGCGGACGGTGAGGTCGGCCGGCGACAGCATCCTCGAAGCCGAGCCACGCCGGGACGGCACTTCGCGGCATCGATCAACTCTGGCGAACGGCTCACGTTCACCTGCCCTTGGCCCGGAGCTCAGCCCATGCCCATGCCCATGCCCATGCCCTCAGGCTCAGCCCACCGTGCGTTCCACGGCGGGGGTGGATGCGGAGCCTGGCGGTGTGTCGCGTATGGCCGACGTGCGCATGATGAGCAACGCCGTGCCACGTGGTCCAAAGCCCCGCGGACGGGGACGCCGGTAGGCGCCGACGAGGTAGCCGCCGGGCGCCCCTGTTCAGGAGGTGAGCTGGCAGGATGACGCGGTGTCCGACTCCCTGCACGTGCCGTGGCTGCGCGGCATCGCCTTCAATCCGGCAGCGCCCTCCGACGTTCTGATACGCCTGGTGGACTCAGCGGCCGGTGAGGCCGGTCTGCTGATGTGCGCGGGTCGTGACCTGCCCGACGCCGTCATCGACGCGGCCCTGAACCACCCGGACAGAGTCATCCGCCGCGCGCTCGCGCGGAACCGGCACATCGACCCCGCACGACTCGCCCCCTTGGCGACGGACCCGTCGGGGATCGTCCGCGGGTGGCTCGCCGGCGGCACCCCTGCCCATCTCCGCCCGCGATGGGTCCGACCACTGCCGGACGACATCCTCGTCACCCTCCTGACCGCCCGAGACGGGGGCGAAGACGGCACCCTCACCGCGAACGAGATCGTCGGGGAGCTCATTTCCTCCCAGCAGATCCCTCTGTCCTTCCTCCGCTCCATGGCCGGGCACGAGCACCCCCAGCTCCGTGAACGCGCCACCTGGGAGTGGCAGTCGCTCACCGCCGCGCAGCGGGAGGCCCTGCTCGACGACCCCGACCCCGCGGTACGGAAGGCGGCGCAGGAGCACAGCTGGGTGCTGGATCCGGAACGGGTGGAGGCCAGGCTGGCGTCCTACGGCTCCCGCGGCAGGCCTTTCGTGTTCGGCAGGTGTGCCCTGTCCCCCGCGCTCGTCGAGCAGTGCTTCGCGGAAGGCACGGTGCACTCCCTGACCTGGAATCCCCACATCCCGGCCGACGCCGTCGCCCGGCTCGCCCGCCACCCCGAGGCGGAAATCCGCGAGTTGGTCGCAGCCCGGCCCGACCTGGGACCGGACCTGGTGGCGGAGCTGGGGGAGGACCCGGACCAGGACGTGCGGATGCGCGCAAGCCTCCACCCCTTCCCGCGCACCTGGCCCGAGTACTGGGCGATCGACAGGGTCGTCGGGCACGGCCCGGACTGCACCTGCCCGATCACCGAGCCGACCGGCGAGCCGTCGCCCGACTGGTTCGCCGCCTGCGCGGCGTCCGAGGAACCGGTGCTCCGCCGGGTCGCGGCGCGCTTCCCCGGCCTGCCCGCGGACCTCGCCGCGACACTCGCACAGGACCCGGACGAGGAGGTACGGATCCTGCTGGCCTGCCACCACCCCCTGGCTCCGCCCCGCCTCCTCCTGGACGTCTTCGTCACCCGCCCGGCCCACCGCCCGCACCTGCTGACCCTGCCCGCGTTCCCCCGCACCGGCCGGGCCCACCTCATCGGCCACCCGGATCCCGACGTACGGGCCCTGGCCGCAGCCGACCCCACCCTGCCCGAACCCCCGGTGGAAGACCCCGACGAGTCGGTACGCCGGGCGGCCGCGACCAACCCGAGCCTGACGCCGGAAGCCCTGGAGGCCCTCCTCGCTGACTCGCGCACCGCAGAGGGCGCCGCGGCCAACCCGTCTCTCCCCGTCCCCCGCATGCACGCACTCCTCGACCGCTGCCTGAACAGCGCCGCCACCTCGCCGTCGGGCGGACACCGAGAGACGACGCCCTCCAGGCGATCACAGAGAGCCGAGGGCACTGAGTGATCTTGGTGTCAACCATCCCTCTTCTGTGCCAACTGAAAATCCTCGGCACAGCCGATCGCACGTGCGACTACAACCCCGCGATCGCGTTCCACCGCTTCGCGAAGTCCGTACGTTCCTTCGACGTGATGTCGCGTGCGATGGCGAGCCGCTTGCGCATGGCGGTGTCGGGGAAGATGAGCGGGTCCTCGGCGAGGGCGGCGGTCTCCTCGTCCTTGGCGGAGGCGAGGATGTCCTGGGCGGCCGGGACGGGACAGACGTAGTTGACCCACGCGGCGAGTTCGGCGGCGACGGACGGCTCGTAGTAGTAGTCGACGAGTGTCTCCGCGTTCGCCTTGTGGCGGGCGAGGTTCGGGATCATCAGGGACTCGGACCAGAGCTCGGCGCCCTCCTCCGGGACGACGAACTCGATGTCGGGGTCGTCGGCCTGAAGCTGGATCACGTCACCGCTGTACGCCTGGCAGGCCAGTACGTCGCCGCTCGACAGGTCCTTGATGTAGTCGTTGCCGGTGAAGCGGCGGATGTGGTCCGTGCGAACGAGTTTCTCGACCTGCTCGCACATCGTGTGGAAGTCGTCCGCGGTCCACTTGGTGATGTCCACGCCGTTGCCCTGCATGAGCAGCGCGAACGCCTCGTCGAGACCGGAGAGGAGCGTGACGCGGCCCTTGAGGTCGTCCGCCCACAGGTCGGAGACGTGCCTGATCTCGCGGCCGACCTTTCGGCGGTTGTACGCGATGCCCGTGATCCCCGACTGCCACGGCACGGTGTGCCTCCGGCCCGGGTCGAAGGCCGGTGAACGCAGTTGCGGGTCCAGGTACTTGGTGACATTCGGCTGCCTGGATCTGTCCATCTCCTGGACCCAGCCCAGGCGTACGAACCGCGCGCACATCCAGTCGCTGATCACCATCAGGTCCCGGCCGGTCTCCTGATGGTTCATCAGGGACGGGCTGACCTTCCCGAAGAACTCGTCGTTGTCGTTGATCTCCTCGGTGTACGTGACCTGGATCCCGGTGCGCTTCTCGAAGGCGTCCAGGGTGGGGCGCCTCGACTCGTCCTCGTCGTCCGTGTCGATGTAGAGCGGCCAGTTCGCCCAGGTCAGGCGCTTGTCCGTGGCCGACAGGTCGCTTCTCGACCGGTCCGAGGGCGCGACGTACGCCGCCGGTACGCCGCAGCCGGCGGCCAGTGCGGTGGCTGCGCCCGTGCCGAGGGTGCGCAGCAGGCTGCGCCGGGAGATTCGGGGTCTCTGGTTCGGGTTCGCTGGCACGTTGGCAGCATGCCGTTTGCCCTGCCGGGCGGGCAATGGACGCTGCGTCGAGCGGTCCGTCTTGGGCACGACACAGTGTCGCCCCCGCCGCCCCTACCCATTCCCGTCCCTTACTCAGGGGCTTCGCCCCCGAACCCCCAAAAGACTGCGCAGTTCCCCGCGCCCCTAGGTTTTCAGGGGCGCGGGGAACTGCGCAGCCCAGCCACAACGCACCCGCACGCATCCCACCCCGCAAGCCCCCACCCACCCAGCCCGTCCGGCGCCTGAGGACGAGGCCGTCCAGACCGATCCCTCCCTGCACCCCACTCAGCCCGTCCGGCGCTTGAGGACGAGACCGTCCAGGCCGATCCCCCACCCCACTCCGGTCAACCCACCCACCCACACCAGCCCCCATCCACCCAGCCCGTCCGGCGCTTGAGGACAAGGCCGTTCAGGCCGGCAGCGGGGGGCTGGGGGCGGCAGCCCCCAGGGTTGGGACGGGAAGGGGCGGCGGGGGCGGAAACACCACCTCCACCCACAGCCCGCCCTCCCCCCGGGCCCGCGCCTCCACCACACCCCCGTGGGCCGCCGCGATCGCCGCCACGATCGACAACCCCAGCCCGGACCCCTCCCGCGACCGAGCGCGAGACCGAACCCGCTCGACCCCCACCCTCCGAAACGGCTCGAACAGCACACCCACCTGATCCCCCGGCACCACAGGCCCACTGTTCACGACCCGCAAGGAGGCCCGCCCATCGATGACCCCGGTCCAGACGGAGACCCAACCCCCCTCCCCCGACGGCACGTTGTGGCGCACGGCGTTCTCGACGAGGTTGCTCACCAGCCGCCCGATCAACTGCGGATCCCCGACAAGCGCCGCGGGCGAGAGCTCGGCGGACACCCGGGGCCCACCGTCGGGCAACAACCCGCCCGCCACCACGGACAGATCGACGAACTCCCGCTCCGGCACCCCCCGTTGACTGCACGCCAACGTCAACAACGCCTCGATCAACCGCTCCTGCTCCTGCCCGGCGGCCCGCACCCGAAGACAGGCGGCCCGCAGGGTCCCGGCATCGGCCCCGGGATCGGCGAGGGCGACATCGATGACGGCCTGCTGAAGGGTGAGCGGCGTACGCAACTCGTGAGACGCGTTGGCCACGAACCGTCGCTGCGCCTCGAAGGCGCCTTCGAGCCGGGCGAGCAGATCGTCGAACGTGTCGGCGAGGTCCTTGAGTTCGTCGTCCGGCCCGGCCACCGCGAGCCGTCGGTGCAGGGCGTCCGCGGAGATCCGCCGCACCGCCCCGGTCATGCTCCGCAGAGGCGCGAGCACCCGCCCGGCCACCAGCCACCCGAGCACGAGCGAGGCAAGCGCCATGACACCGAGCGCGACCCCCGACTCGACGAAGAGCTGATGGAGCTGGTCGCTGCGCTGGGCGACCAGCTGCTCTCGTACGTACCCCTGGACCGCGGGCGCCCCCGCTCCCGCCGGAGGCACGTCGGGCCTGGTCACCGACACCTGCTCGCCGCGCTCGGACATGAGGGCGTACGTGAGGGCCAGCAGCACCGCCCCCGCCACCACGAACAGCCCGCTGTAGACCAACGTCAGCCGCCACCGGATGCTCTGCGGCCCCCGGACGCCCCGCAGCCCGCGCATGCCCTTCGCTCCACGCACGCTCATACCCGGTACCCGGCCTGCGCCACCGTCTCGATCAACGGCGGTTCCCCGAGCTTGCGCCGCAGCCGACTGACCGTCACCTTCACGGTCTGGGTGAACGGATCGGCGGCCTCGTCCCAGGCCCGCTCCAGCAACTCCTCGGCGGAGACGACGGCCCCGCCCGCCCCCATCAGCAGCTCCAGGACCGCGAACTCCTTGGGACTGAGCGGGAGTTGGCGGCCGTCGCGGGACGCCACCCGCCGCGCCGGGTCGAGCCGCAGATCGCCGTGGACCAGGACCGGCGGCAGCGCAGGTTGGGCCCGGCGCCCCAACGCCCGTATCCGCGCGACCAGTTCGGTGAACGCGAAGGGCTTCGGCAGGTAGTCGTCGGCGCCCATCCCGAGCCCCGCCACCCGGTCGGCGACCGTGCCGGACGCGGTCAGCATCAGCACCCGCGCCCGGCTGCCCCCCTCGGCCAGGGCCCGGCAGACCCGGTCTCCGTGCAGCCCGGGCAGATCACGGTCGAGTACGACGACGTCGTAGCCGTTGACCGTGGCCCGCTCCAGCGCCGCATGGCCGTCCAGCGCGATGTCGACGGCCATACCCTCTCTGCGCAGTCCCGCCGCGACGGTCTCGGCGAGCTCCTCGTGGTCGTCGACCACCAATACGCGCATCGGCATCTCCGGCTGCGTCTCCGGCTGCTGCGAACCCTGCGGCAAGCGTGCCCGCCGCGCGGTAACAGGGCGGTAAGAGCACCCGTTCCCGCGCCGTAACCGCCCACGCGCTGAGGTGATTCGAGGAGACCCACTCCAGAGAACTCCAACGAACTTCAGCGAACTCCAGAGACGCACCCAGGAGGATCCACATGCGAAGCACGACGAAAGGGCACCGCCGGCTGGCCGCGGCCTGCGCCCTGATCACCGCCGTCACACTCGGCGGGGTGTACGCGGGCCAGGCCGTAGCGGCCGACCCGTCCGCACCGTCGAGCGGCGGATCGTCGTCGGAACCCCCGAAGGACGACGACCCGGACGGTTCGACCGACTGGACGCGCCAGGACAAGGCCTCCCGCGAGTTCACCGAGTGCGTGCGCGACAACGGCCTGGAGGACTTCCCCGACATCGTCATCTACACGGCGGACGACGGCGACGGCGTACGCGTACGGATCGACGCGGGCGAACGGACGAGCCGCCCCGACCCGGTCTCGAAGGAGTTCCGGAAGGCCGTGAAGGCCTGCGATCACATCCTGGAGGACATCGGCGTCGACTTCCCGGCCCCGCCCGACGAGCCGCCCGGCAAGGGCGACCGGCCCTGGCCCCCGGACTGCGGCGGTCGCGAGGTGCAGAAGAACGAGAAGGGCGACAAGAGCGGAAAGGGTTCCGACGCGGAGCTGAGCGTCGCCGGACTCGTACTCACGGGGACCGTCTGACTCGTACGCGCCAAGCACCCAGGCGACCAGCCACCCAGGCGACCGACACGGCACGGCCCCGAGCGGATCAACTCCCGCCCGGGGCCGTGCCGTTCACTACGTCAGTCGCGGACCGTCAACTCGTCAGCCCATCAGCCCTCGATGGACGTCATCACATGCTTGATCCGCGTGTAGTCGTCGAACCCGTACGCCGAAAGGTCCTTGCCGTAGCCGGACTTCTTGAAGCCGCCGTGGGGCATCTCCGCGACCAGCGGGATGTGCGTGTTGATCCAGACGCAGCCGAAGTCGAGGACCTTGGCCAGGCGCATCGCACGCGAGTGGTCCTTGGTCCAGACGGAGGAGGCGAGGGCGTACTCGACGCCGTTCGCCCACTCGACGGCCTGCGCCTCGTCCGAGAAGGACTGGACGGTGATGACCGGGCCGAAGACCTCGTTCTGGATGATCTCGTCGTCCTGCTTCAGCCCCGAGACCACGGTCGGGGCGTAGAAGTAGCCCTTGTCGCCGACGCGGTGGCCGCCCGCCTCGACCTTGGCGTGGGCGGGCAGCCGCTCGATGAAGCCGGTGACCTGCTTGAGCTGGTTCGGGTTGTTGAGCGGCCCGTACAGCACGTCCTCGTCGTCCGGCATGCCGGTCTTCGTGTCGGCGGCGGCCTTGGCGAGCGCGGCCACGAACTCGTCGTGGATGGACTCCTGGACGAGGACGCGGGTGGCGGCCGTACAGTCCTGGCCCGCGTTGAAGAAGCCCGCGACCGAGATGTCCTCGACGGCCTTGGCCATGTCGGTGTCCTCGAAGACGACGACCGGCGCCTTGCCGCCCAGCTCCAGGTGGACCCGCTTGACGTCCTTGGCGGCGGACTCGGCGACCGAGATGCCCGCGCGCACGGAACCGGTGATCGACGCCATGGCGGGCACCGGGTGCTCGACCATCGCACGGCCGCTGTCCCGGTCGCCGCAGATGACGTTGAAGACGCCCTTGGGGACAATCGAGCCGATGATCTCGGCGATCAGGACCGTGGAGGCGGGAGTGGTGTCCGACGGCTTGAGGACGACCGTGTTGCCGGCCGCGAGCGCGGGAGCGAACTTCCACACGGCCATCATCATCGGGTAGTTCCACGGCGCGACCTGCGCGCATACGCCGACCGGCTCGCGGCGGACGATCGAGGTCAGGCCCTCCATGTACTCACCGGCCGCGCGGCCCTCCAGCATGCGCGCCGCGCCCGCGAAGAAGCGGATCTGGTCGACCATGGGCGGGATTTCCTCGGACCGGGTCAGGCCGATGGGCTTGCCGGTGTTCTCCACCTCGGCCGCGATCAGCTCCTCGGCGCGCTCCTCGAAGGCGTCCGCGATCTTGAGCAGGGCCTTCTGGCGCTCGGCCGGGGTCTGGTCGCGCCAGGCCGGGAAGGCCGCGGCGGCTGCGGCCATCGCGGCGTCGACGTCGGCCTGTCCGGACAGCGGCGCGGTGGCGTAGGCCTCGCCCGTCGCGGGGTTGACCACGTCGGTGGTCCGTCCATCGGCGGCATCGCGGAATTCTCCGTCGATGTAATTGCGCAGACGACGCAGCTCGGTGCTCACTGCCGGCCCTCCAGTCAGATGTCCAATCACTGAGACATCCACCCTAGTCCCGCGACCCACGTTTTCAACACCCCCGATCGCCTCAGAACTGCGAAATCCGCACATGTAGGCCGCGCAGACAACGAATTTCATCAATCAACTCTTGCGGAACTGCTGATGCCTCATGCACAGTGAGCACGTGTCCAGTCGCAGCGCAGAGCCAAAGGGCTCCCGAGACACCCGGTCGGGGAACACCACTCCCCCGCTGGACAGCGTCTCCCTCGCCATCATCGAGCAACTCCAGGAAGACGGCCGGAGGCCCTACGCCGCGATCGGCAAGGCCGTCGGTCTCTCCGAGGCGGCCGTGCGCCAGCGCGTACAGAAGCTGCTCGACCAGGGCGTGATGCAGATCGTCGCCGTCACGGACCCGCTCACCGTGGGTTTCCGCAGACAGGCGATGGTGGGCGTCAACGTGGACGGCGACCTGGAGCCCGTGGCGGACGCGCTGACCGCCATGTCGGAAGTCGAGTACGTGGTGATGACCGCGGGTTCGTTCGACATCCTCGCCGAGATCGTCTGCGAGGACGACGACCACCTGCTGGACGTCATCAACAAACGCATACGGGCCCTGCCCGGCGTGCGCTCCACCGAAAGCTTCGTCTACCTCAAGCTCAAGAAGCAGACCTACATGTGGGGAACCCGATAGCCGTGACCACCAAGGACCTCAGCCGAACCGCGTACGACCACCTGTGGATGCACTTCACCCGCATGTCCTCGTACGAGAACGCTCCCGTCCCCACGATCGTCCGTGGCGAGGGCACCTACATCTACGACGACAAGGGCAAGCGCTACCTCGACGGTCTCGCGGGGCTGTTCGTGGTCCAGGCGGGCCACGGCCGCCGGGAGCTGGCCGAGACGGCGATGAAGCAGGCGCAGGAGCTCGCCTTCTTCCCGATCTGGTCGTACGCCCACCCCAAGGCCGTCGAGCTCGCGGAGCGCCTCGCGAACTACGCGCCGGGCGACCTGAACAAGGTCTTCTTCACCACGGGTGGCGGCGAGGCCGTCGAGACCGCCTGGAAGCTCGCCAAGCAGTACTTCAAGCTGCAGGGCAAGCCGACCAAGTACAAGGTCATCTCGCGCGCGGTCGCCTACCACGGCACCCCGCAGGGCGCCCTGTCCATCACGGGCCTGCCGGCCCTGAAGGCCCCGTTCGAGCCGCTGGTCCCGGGCGCCCACAAGGTCCCGAACACGAACATCTACCGTGCCCCCGCCTTCCTCGACCAGGGCTCCGGCGTCTCCCCCGAGGCCTTCGGCCGCTGGGCCGCCGACCAGATCGAGGAGCAGATCCTCTTCGAGGGCCCGGAGACGGTCGCCGCCGTCTTCCTGGAGCCCGTGCAGAACGCCGGCGGCTGCTTCCCGCCGCCGCCCGGCTACTTCCAGCGGGTCCGCGAGATCTGCGACCAGTACGACGTGCTGCTCGTCTCCGACGAGGTCATCTGCGCCTTCGGCCGCCTGGGCACGATGTTCGCCTGCGACAAGTTCGACTACGTACCGGACATGATCACCTGCGCCAAGGGCATGACCTCGGGCTACTCCCCGATCGGCGCGTGCATCATCTCGGACCGCCTCGCCGAGCCGTTCTACAAGGGCGACAACACCTTCCTGCACGGCTACACCTTCGGCGGCCACCCGGTGTCGGCGGCCGTGGGCCTCGCCAACCTCGACCTGTTCGAGCGCGAGAACCTCACGCAGCACGTGCTGGACAACGAGGGGGCGTTCCTCTCCACCCTCCAGAAGCTGCACGACCTGCCGATCGTCGGCGACGTCCGCGGCAACGGCTTCTTCTACGGCATCGAGCTGGTGAAGGACAAGGCCACCAAGGAGACCTTCACGGACGAGGAGTCGGAGCGCGTGCTCTACGGCTTCGTCTCCAAGAAGCTCTTCGAGTACGGCCTCTACTGCCGCGCCGACGACCGCGGTGACCCGGTCATCCAGCTCTCGCCGCCGCTGATCTCCGACCAGTCGACCTTCGACGAGATCGAGGGGATCGTCCGCCAGGTGCTGACGGAGGCGTGGGCGAAGCTCTGATCCCGCCGAACCCCCAGTGGCTCCGATGAGCTGAATCTGTGATCAACACCGGCCCCGGTGCCGCCCGTTCGAGTGAGAATGGGCGCTCCGGGGCCGCGTGCTGTCCGGCCTCCCGGCCCCGACTACCTAGCGTGCCCAGTGACCGATCGGCCCTGCCTTCGTTCCCCCGGAAGGGGGACTCCGCACGGCATTTCTGATCTGAACCGAGGTGTACGCCATGGTGGCTCCGCCGGACAACGACGTGCTGTGGGCACGCGCCCTGCACGTCAAGCACAACGGCTCGCCCGCGCTCACCGGCGTCTCGCTCGGGGTTCGCGAGGGAGAGATCCTCGCCGTCGGCGGCCCGCGTGGCAGCGGCAAGACGACCCTGCTGCAGTGCCTGTCCGGGCAGTTGCGGGCGCAGCAGGGCGAGGTCTGGTTCAACAGCACGCCCGTGCACACCATGGGTCCGGGGACCCGCGAGCGGCTGCGCCGCGACCGGTTCGCCTGGATCGACCCGACGCCGGTCCTGGTCCCTGAGCTGAACGCCTGGGAGAACGCGGCCCTGCCCCTGATGCTCCGCGGTGTCTCGCGTCGCCGCGCCAAGACCGCCGCCCTGGAGTGGCTGGACCGCCTCGACATCGGCGGCTGCGCCCGCAAACGCCCGCACGCGCTGCTCCACGCCGAGCGACAGCGCGTGGCCATCGCCCGCGCCCTGGCCCCCGCACCGACCGTGCTCTTCGCCGACGAGCCCACCGCCCCGCTGCACCGCGCCGACCGGGCCCATGTGCTGCGTACGCTCACGACGGCGGCCCGTTCGCACGGGATCACCGTCGTACTGGCCACGCACGACGCGGACACCGCGGCCCTCGCCGACCGCACGGTGTCGCTGCTCGACGGGCGGCGCGTGAACACCGTGCATCTGCCGCCGGTGTCCGACAGCGTGGAAGGCCGGGCCGCGTGCTCGCTCTCCGTCTAGCGCGCGGGGCCCGCCCCGCCGTCCAGCTCCGCAGACTCCTGGTCGCGGCGGCGTCGGCGGGCACGGGATTCCTGCTCCTGTGCACCCTGGGGTACGCGATGGGGCACCCGGACGCATCCGGTACGGCCGTGCTGCGGCTGGCCTGGTGCGTCGCGCCGCTCGCCGCGACCGTGCAGTTCGCGGTGGCGGTCGCCCGGACCGACCCGGCGACCCGCCCCCGGCAGGGGCTGTCGGCGCTCGGCCTCGGCCCCGCCCGCCTGACGGCCCTCGCGGCGATCTCCACCGCCGTGTCCTGCACGCTCGGCTCGATGGTCGCCCTGCTCTTCTTCCTCCACCTCCGCGGCGACCTGACCGGCCTCCCCTTCGACGGCGACGCCGCCGACCTCCTCGCCGCGGACGAGCCGCTGCCCCTCCCGGCCGCGCTCACCCTGCTGGCCCTCGTACCGATCATCGCCTCGGCGGCCAGCGCGGCGGTGCTCCGGCCGCGCGGCCCGAGGCCCAGCCTCACGACGGGCGGACGGCCTGGCCGGCTGAGCGGCTTCGGCGGATACGGCCGCTCCGTCGAGCGCGTCGGCTTCGGCGCGTACGGGCGGTTCGGGACGCGCACGGAGACACGTACGGAGGCGAAGGCGGGCCCGCGCTCGGAGGGCTCGCACGGGGCCGGGGGCCAGGACGGTTCCGGGGGCCGGGGCAGCTCCGAGGGCCAGGGTGGCGCCGGGCAGGACACCACCGGCCGCACCGCGCGCGCCGGGCACGGCAGCCCCGAGGCGTCCACCAGCGCCGCGGCGCTCGACGTGCCCCGCCGCTCCGGCGCGCGCGCCCGCGCGAGGGTCGAGGGCCGCCCCGGCGGCGAGCAGCCCTCCGCCACCCACGCAACCCACGCCACCGCCGACTCACCCGCGCACAACGGTCACGACGCACCTGACCACCGCGCCGCCGCACAGCATCCCGAGAGCCCCGCCGGCCCCGGGCTCTCCGACCGCCCCGGCCACACCACCCGCCACCCCCTGGACCCGCTGGACCCCCACCACCCCCCGGCCCCCCTCCCCACCCCTTCCGGTCTCCCCTGGGGCGCCGCGGTCCTCGCGGCCGGGCTCGCCGTGGAGACGTACGCAGGCCGTACGTCCCCGGCCCTCGCGGGACCCGAGCTGCCGGGCGGCTTCCACGTCGGGCCCCTCGGTGTGCTGGTCGGCTGGGCGCTCACCGCGTTCGGTCTCGCGCTGGCCGGGCCCGCCATCACGCACCTCTGCGGCAGGCTGCTCCAGGCGGTCCGGCCGGGCGCCCTGCGGCTGCTCGCCGGACGCGTACTCATGGAGGAGGCGGCCCGCATCGGGCGCCCGCTCGGTGTGGTGTGCGCGGTGGCGTCAGGGGTGTACGCCATGGCCGTGCTCTACGGCCGTGCGCGCCCCGACGTGGGGCCGCTCACCACGCTGGGCGCGCTGCTCGTCGTGGGATGCGCCGTCGCGACGCTCCTGACCGCCGCGGTGGAGGCGAGGAGCGCACGCGCCGACACCACGGCCGCCCTGCTGCGGCACGGAGCGCCCGCCACGGCGCTGCGCAGCGCCGCCGCCCTCCGCACGGGCGCCCTGCTCGCCGTCTTCGGCCCGCTGACCTGGGCGGTCGCGGAGCTGGCCGCACTGCCCCTGACCCGCTGACGGCTGCCCGGAGAACTCTCCCGAAAAAGTTCGCGGGACGCCGATGACTTTTCGACGGCCCCCCGGTCTACCCCTCCGAACAGCACATCACGCGACGGGAGAGACCGGATATGTACCAGCAGATGATCTTCGTGAACCTGGCTGTGAACGACGTCGACGCCTCCAAGAAGTTCTTCACGGAGCTCGGCTACACGATCAACCCGCAGTTCTCGGACGAGAACTGCGCGTCCGTCGTGATCAGCGACACGATCGTCGCGATGCTGCTGAACAAGCAGCGCTACGCCGACTTCACGAAGAAGGAGATCGCGGACTCGACGAAGACCAGCGAGGTGCTGATCTGTCTGAGCGCCGAGAGCCGCGAGAAGGTGGACGAGCTCGTCGACAAGGCGATCGCGTCGGGCGGTTCGGCGAGCGGCGAGACCCAGGACTACGGCCAGATGTACGGCCGCGCCTTCGACGACCCGGACGGCCACACCTGGGAGATCATGTGGATGGACCCGGCGGCGATTCAGGGCTGAACCGGCCGTGCTTAGCATGGGCGGGTGCAGACGAGCCCCGCCCATGCGGCCCACCACAACGACCGTGAGATCGAGACGCTGGAGGAGTTCGACGCAGTCGTCTCGTCCCGCGGCACCCTCGCCGGCTTCCGTGTCCAGTGCGTCGATCTGACGGACCGTACAAGGGAGTTGCTGGCGAGCGACGCCACCGGAGCCGTCTTCCTCGGCTGCCCGATGCGGGAGAGCGCCGCGGCGAAGGTCCGTGCCGACGGCGCCCTGGTCTTCCCGCCGCTCCCCGGCCTGCCCTTCGACCCGTACCGCGGTCATCTCTACCGTCCCGACGAGCTGTTCGCCTCGCTCGACAAGGGGTACGAGGAGACGCCGGACGCCCTCGCGTACGCCTGGTTCCAGCAGACGAAGGCCGACGGCGACATCTACGCGTCGATGCTGCGCTCCGTCCACGACGACGCGATCTCCGACGCCCTCGACGAACTCCTGCGCGGCACGCGGGTGGTGGGCGTGATGGGCGGCCACGCGCTCGGGCGCGGCACGGACGCGTACGACGGCGCCGCCCGGCTGGGCCGTGAGCTCGCGCGCGCCGGGTTCACGGTGGCGACCGGGGGCGGCCCCGGCGCGATGGAGGCGGCGAACCTCGGCGCGTACGCGGCCCCGTACGACGACACCATGCTGCACGAGGCGTGCGAACTCCTCGCGAAGTCACCGTCGTTCGTTCCGTCGGTGACCGACTGGGCGCGCGCCGCCTTCGAGGTGCGTACGCGCTGGCCGAAGGGCAACACCTCTGTCGGCATCCCCACTTGGTTCTACGGGCACGAGCCGCCGAACGCCTTTGCCTCGCACATCGCCAAGTACTTCGCCAACGCCACGCGCGAGGACGGCCTGCTGGCCCGTTCGAACGCGGGTGTGGTGTTCCTGCCCGGCGCCGCCGGCACGGTCCAGGAGATCTTCGACAACGCGACCCCCAACTACTACGAGTCCCGCGGCGAACCCACCCCGATGGTGCTGGTGAACCGCGCACACTGGACCGAGCGACTGCCCACCTGGCCGCTGCTCCAGGCCCTCGCCCGTGACCGCTCGATGGAGTCCCGGATCGCGCTGGTCGACCGGATCGAGGAGGCACCGGAGGCGCTCATCCGGTTGGCGCATGTAAATGAAAGCTAAAGCCGGGGGTCAAGACGGACAGACGGATTGACAACCCGAGACGTGGGCCAATAAACCTGTGAGGCGTCTGGGATTGCTGTTTCTTCGCAGCCAATCCCCCACCCCCCTCGTTTGTGCATCCCGTGAAGGGCAATCGTGTCCATATCTCGCCGTACCGCACGTTCCGTGCGCATTCTCGGAGTTGCCTCCGCCTCGGCCGCGCTCACGCTCGGCCTCGCCGGCAACGCGCTCGCCTGCAACATCAGTGAGTTCTCGGCCGTCGCCAAGTGCGACGGCGCCAAGGGCGTCATCAGCGTCACCGACAAGGACCCGACCGGCGTCTCGGCCACGGTCACGGTCTTCCTGGAGTCCAACGGCGCGGACGAGAAGCTCGTCGGCACCCAGGAGGTCAAGGGCTCCCGTGAGGGCGTGACCATCGACTTCTCGGAGGACTGGAAGCCGAACGCGGAGTACCGGATCCACGTCAAGGCCGGCAAGCAGGTCGACGAGGACATCAAGCCGAACCTCGTCACGCCGTCCGAGGCCTGCAAGTCCGAGGAGCCGTCGACGCCTTCGGCCACCCCGTCCCCGTCCGACGAGCCCTCCTCGCCGGTCACCGCGAAGCCCGAGTCCCCGGCGCCCTCGGAGCCTTCGGAGCCCTCGGAGTCGGAGAGCACCCCGGCCGGCGGCAGCATCCCGTCCCCCGCGGGCGGCGACTCGAACCTCGCCGAGACCGGCTCCAGCTCCAACACCGGTGCCATCGCCGGAATAGCGGCCGCGCTCGTGGCGGCCGGCGCCGGCGTCATGTTCGCCCTCCGCCGCCGCGGCGCGACGAACACCCACTGAGCACCACCCGATTGACCCAGCTCCACCAGACGTGGCCCGCCCCCGTAACGAGGGGGCGGGCCACGCCCGTTCTCCGCGCGCCTGGAAGCGCGGGCGCAGCCCCGCGCGTCCAGGGGCGCGGGGAACTGCGCAATCTTTTAGGGGCGCGGGGAACTGCGCGGGCACCCACGACCGACCCGCACCTGGCAAACGAGCCTCGACCAACGCTTTTCAGGGGCGCGAGGAACTGCGCGGGCACCCAGACCGACCCGCAGACTCATCAACCAACCGGCGGCTAGCCGAACGTCGCCCGCTCCAACCAGAAGTCCAGCAACTCCCGCTCCCCCAGCACCTCCAACTCCCCACCATCCGGCGCCATCCGCCGATAAAAGGCGAGCATCACCTCGGTAAGCGGCCCCCGCAACGCAACGGTCGCCTTCTCATGCCCCCGCCGCCAGCCGATCCCCTCGTCCTCGAACTCGATGAGCCACTCGGCCTCCAGCCCGGGCTCGGCGTCGGTGGCATGGAGATGGATACTGCGCCCCACCCCACGCAGCTCCCGCGCGGCATCGCTCGGATACTTCTCCTGCGCGAACCGCACAATCTGCAGCCACTCGTCGATCGCGTCGGCGGCGAACTCGGGCGCCACCTCGTACGTCACGCCCGCGGCGATCGCCGCGTCGGCCCGATGAACCACCGTCTCGTGGGTCATGCGCCGCGCCCAGAACCCGGCCGTGTGCTCCCAGGCCCAGGACCAGGCGGCGGTGTCGGCCCCGGCGGCGCGAAAGGTCTCGGCGGCCTGCTCGGCGCCCTCCGCAAGCCAGGCGTCCAGGGCGGCGGGTTCGTCGCTCTCGGGCCCTCCGACGTCGGCCACGTCCTCGACCGGCACGTTCTTCGTCGCCCGCGTCCGCACGATGTGCTCGGCCCAGCGATGCGCCTCACCCACATGCACGGCAAGCTGCCGCAGCGTCCAGTCGGGACAGGTCGGTACGGTCGCACCGAGATCGGCTCCGGCGAGGTGCGACCTCAACAGCGCGGTCTGCCCGACGATTTCGCCGCAGTAGCGGTCATGCCCGAGTAGCGTCATGAGCCGCACCCTAGGGCCGGCGGGGTCCCCCGAGTACGACAATTTCCGCCGCGTCGAACGCCACCCCGACCTCGTCCCCCGTATCCGGCGCGTCCCGCAGCGCACACGCCGCCTCCAGCCACGGCGCGCCCTCGGGCTGCAGGCGTACGGCGACATGCGTGCCCCGGAACGTCCGCGCGGCCACCGTGCAGCGCAGCCCCTCGGCCGCCGGTGCGAGGCGTACGCCCGCGGGCCTGACGAGCAGGTCGACCTCGCCCTGCCGGGCGTCCGAGGGCACCGGCAGCTTGCCCCAGGGCGTGTTCGCGGCCTCCCCGCTGACGGTCGCCGCGGTCACGTTCTCGAAGCCGAGGAAGCGGGCCACGAACGCGTCGGCCGGGCGCTGCCAGACCTCAAGTGGCGTACCGGACTGGGCGATCCGGCCGTCCCGCATCACGACGACCCGGTCGGCGAGCGCGAACGCCTCCCCCTGGTCGTGGGTGACCGCGAGCACGGTCGTGCCCAACTCGCCGAACAGTTCGCGGAGTTCGACCACCAGCCGCTCACGCAGCGAGCGGTCCAGCTGACCGAGGGGTTCGTCGAGCATGAGCAGCCGGGGGCGGGGCGCGAGGGCCCGGGCGAGTGCGACGCGCTGCTGCTCACCACCGGAGAGGGAGGCGACGGCCCGCCCACGGGCGCCGGGCAGCCCCACGAGATCCAACAACTCCCCTACACGTGCTGCCTGTTGGACCTTCGACTCGCCGTGCATCCGCAGCCCGAAGGCCACGTTGCCGCCCACGTCGCGCTGCGGGAACAGCTGGTGGTCCTGGAACATCAGGCCGACGCCCCGCTTGTGCGCGGGCACGCCGTGGAGGTCGCGGCCGTCCAGGAACACCCGTCCCTCGTCCAGTGGTTGGAGCCCCGCGACGGCCCGCAGCAGGGTCGACTTGCCGCTGCCGCTGGGCCCGAGCACGCTCACGATCTCGTGCTCGGCGACCTCGAGCCCGACGGAGTCGAGCACGGCCCGCCCACCGAACCGTACGGTCGCGCCGACGAGTTCGAGCTTTGCGTCGCGCATGGTCAGAACTCCCCGGTCCGGTCGGTGCGAAGGCGTTCGAGAACGAGCAGCGCCACCGCGCACACCACCATCAAGATCGTCGAAAGTGCCATGGCCTGCCCGTAGTTGAGCTCCCCGGCCCGCCCGAGCAGCCGCGCCACGGCGACCGGCAGCGTCGGGTTGTCGGGCCGCGCGATGAAGACGGTCGCGCCGAACTCGCCCAGCGACACGGCGAAGGCGAACCCGGCCGCGATCAGCAGCGCCCGCCGCACCATCGGCAGATCGACCTCGCGCCACACCCGCCACGGCGAGGCCCCGAGCACCGCCGCCGCCTCGCGCAGACGTCCGTCCACCGCCCGCAGCACGGGCAGCATGGTCCGTACGACGAAGGGGACGCCCACCAGCGCCTGCGCCAGCGGTACGAGGATCCAGGTGCTCCGGAGGTCCAGCGGAGGCTTGTCGAGCGCGATGAGGAAGCCGAACCCTACGGTCACGGCGGAGACACCGAGCGGCAGCATCAGCAGGGCGTCGAAGCCGCGAACGAGACGGCCGGCGTCCCGGCGGGTGAGGGCGGCAGCCGCGAGTCCGCCGATCAGCAGGGCGATGGCGGTGGCGGCAAGGGCGTACTGCAGCGAGTTGCCGATGGCCTCGATCGGCGGGACCAGGAAGATACCGCCCTCGTCGCTGGTCAGCGCCTTGTAGTAACCGAATCCGGGGGCGTCGAGGGACCGCTCGACCAGCACGGCCAGCGGCAGCACCAGCAGGACGGCGATGGTGGCGAGGACTCCGGCGAGCAGCGCCCACTGCCCGGCGCCTCGCGGCCGTCGTGCCGTCACGGAGGCGTCGACCAGGCGAAGAGCCGTCTCCCGCCGCCGTACCGTCCACGCGTGGACGGCGAGGATCGCGCCGACCGCCACGAACTGGACGAGGGTGAGGACGGCGGCCGTCGAGAGGTCGAAGATCTCCGAGGTCTGCCGGTAGATCTCGACTTCGAGCGTCGAGAAGGTGGGGCCGCCGAGGATCTGCACCACACCGAACGAGGTGAAGGTGAAGAGGAAAACCATGAGCGCGGCGGCGGCGACCGCCGGGCCGAGCGCCGGAAGCGTCACCCTGCGCCAGGCTGCGAACCGTGAGGCGCCGAGCACCCGCGCGGCCTCCTCCTGCCGCGGATCGAGCTGCGACCAGAGGCCGCCGACCGTGCGGACGACGACCGCGTAGTTGAAGAAGACGTGCGCGAGCAGGATCGCCCACACGGTCGTGTCGAGCCGTACGCCCCACAGCTCGTCCAGGAGCCCGCCGCGGCCGAGGAGCGCCAGGAAGGCCGTGCCGACGACCACGGTCGGCAGTACGAACGGCACGGTGACGACTGCCCGCAGGACCTGCTTGCCCCTGAAATCGAAGCGCGCGAACACATACGCGCCGGGGAGCGCGATCAGCAGCGTGAGCGCGGTCGAGGCGAGCGCCTGCCAGGTCGTGAACCACAGAACGTGCCGGATGTCGGACTGCGCGAGCACGTCGCCGATCCGCCCGAACCGCCAGACCCCGTCGATCTTCAGCCCGCGGGCCGTGATCGCCGCGACCGGGTAGGCGAAGAAGAGCCCGAAGAACGCGACGGGCACGGCCATGAGAGCGAGCCGCGCCACGCTCCCCGTACGCGGGCGCGTGCGGGGGCGTGGACGGGAGCTCGGACTCCGGCGCGCGGGCGGCTCCGCCCCGGCGCGGGGCTCTACTTCAGTACGAGCGAGGTCCATGACTTGACCCACTCGTCACGGTTGTCGGCGATCTTGGCGGGGTCGAGGGTCTCGGGGTTCTCGACGGCCGGGCCGAACTTCGTGAACTCCGGCGGCACCTGGGCGGCCTCACGGACCGGGTAGACGAACATGTTGAGCGGCATGTCGTCCTGGAACGGCTTGGAGATCAGAAAGTCGATGAGCGCCTTGCCGCCCTTGCTGTTCTTCGCATTGCTCAGCAGGCCCGCGTACTCGACCTGGCGGAAGCAGGTGCCGTCCGCGACCCCGGTCGGCGCGGTCTTCGGCTTCGGGTCGGCGTAGATGACCTCGGCGGGCGGCGACGAGGCGTACGAGACGACGAGCGGCCGGTCGCCCTTGGCCTTCTTGCCGCCGGCGGACCCGGAGAACTCCACGTTGTAGGCCTGCTCCCAGCCGTCGACGACCTTCACGCCGTTGGCCTTGAGCTTCTTCCAGTAGTCCTGCCAGCCGGCGTCGCCGTACTTCGCGGCCGTCCCGAGCAGGAATCCGAGGCCGGGCGAGGACGTCGAGGCGTTCTCGGTGACCAGCAGGTTCTTGTACTCGGGCTTGATCAGGTCGTCGAAGGACGTCGGCGGGGCCAGCTTGTGCTTGCTGAAGTACGCCTTGTCGTAGTTGACGCAGATGTCACCGGAGTCGATGGGCGTGACGCGGTGCTTGTCCTGGTCGACCCGGTACTGCGGCAGGATCAGGCTCGATCCCTTGGCCTCGTAGGACTGGAACAGCCCGTTGTCGAGCGCCCGCGACAGCAGCGTGTTGTCGACACCGAAGAAGACGTCTCCCTGCGGGTTGTCCTTGGTGAGGATGGCCTTGTTGACGGCCGTACCTGCGTCGCCGTCCTTGAGGACCTTGACCTTGTAGCCGGACTCCTTCTCGAAGTCCTTCAGTACGGCCTTGGTGTAGGCGAAGGAGTCATGGCTGACGAGGGTGACGGTCTTGGACCCGGAGCCCTCGTCGCCGGAGTCGGACGAACCGCACGCGGCGAGCGCGGCGAGGCCGAGCCCGGTGACCGCGACCACGGCCGTGAACTTCCTGGTGGTGCTCACTGGATTCCTCCTGGGGCTGACCAGGAAGAGACGCGGCCCTGCCCGGGACCTCGATCGGTTCCCGGGCAGGGCGCAACAGCTTGAGTAGTGACCGAACTTCCTACCCAGAATGACCTGGGCAAGGTTCAGAGGGTCTGCGGGCTGTCCCGCACTCTCAGCGCTGTGGCGCTCCCCTGTCGGAATATGAAGATGTACGTACGTCCGCCAGACTACCGCTCGGTCGCCGCGAGCTGCCCGCAGGCCCCGTCGATCTCCTGGCCACGGGTGTCCCGGACGGTGACGGGCACACCATGGGCGGCGATCGCCTCGACGAACGCCTTCTCGTCCTCGGGCCGCGAGGCGGTCCACTTCGAGCCGGGTGTCGGGTTCAGCGGAATCAGGTTCACGTGCACGGGCTTGCCCTTGAGCAGCCGCCCGAGCCGGTCACCACGCCACGCCTGGTCGTTGATGTCCCGGATGAGCGCGTACTCGATGGAGAGCCGGCGCCCCGACTTCGCCGCGTACTCCCAGCCGGCGTCCAGCACTTCCCGAACCTTCCACCGCGTGTTCACGGGCACGAGCGTGTCACGCAGCTCGTCGTCCGGTGCGTGCAGGGAGATGGCGAGGCGGCACTTGAAGCCCTCGTCGGCGAACCGGTTGATGGCGGGGACGAGGCCGACCGTGGAGACGGTGATCCCCCGCTGCGACAGCCCGAGCCCGTCCGGCTCGGGGTCGGTGAGGGCCCGGATGGACTGGACGACCCGCTTGTAGTTGGCCAGCGGCTCGCCCATGCCCATGAAGACGATGTTGCTGAGCCGAGCCGGCCCACCGGGAATCTCGCCGTCCCGCAGCGCCCGCATCCCGTCCACGATCTGGTGCACGATCTCGGCGCTGGACAGGTTCCGGTCGAGACCGGCCTGCCCGGTCGCACAGAACGGGCAGTTCATCCCGCAGCCCGCCTGCGAGCTGATGCACATGGTGACCCGGTCCGGGTAGCGCATCAGCACGGACTCGACGAGCGTGCCGTCGAAGAGCCGCCAGAGGGTCTTGCGGGTGGTGTTCTCATCCGTGGAGAGATGCCGCACGACCGTCATCAGCTCAGGAAGCAGCGCTTCCTGCAGCTTGGCGCGCGATCCGGCGGGGATGTCGGTCCACTGCTCCGGGTCGTGCGCGTACCGCGCGAAGTAGTGCTGCGACAGCTGCTTGGCACGAAACGGCTTCTCACCGACCGCGGCAACCGCCTCTTTACGCTCGGCAGGCGTGAGATCGGCAAGGTGCCGCGGCGGCTTCTTGGCTCCGCGGGGGGCAACGAAAGTGAGTTCTCCGGGCTTAGGCATGGCTGTACCAGTGTCGCAGATCGATTCGTGTGACTTGTGCCCCCGGCCGTCTCAGCCGCGGGGCTGGGCATCCAGGAGCCGGTGGACCGATGCCGTCATGCTCGCCACGAAGGAGTCACGGGTCCCGTCGGAGACCAGTTCCAGGGAGAGGTACGGGTTGAGGTCCTCCAGCTCGACGAGGAGCAGCGCGCCTTCCTGCGTGCGGCAGGCGTCCACGCGCTGGATGCCGTGGTCGAGGGTGTTCCAGTCGATGAAGCGCCGGGCGAAGGCCAGGTCGGCGTCGGTGGGCTCGTAGGGATCGAGGACCCAGCGCCGCTCGGGATCGGGGGCGTGGAGGGCGTACTGGAAGGTGTCGTCGACGTAGTAGAAGGACACTTCGTAGCGGAAGTCGATGCGCGGCTGGACCAGGATGTCGCCGTACGCGAGGCCGCCGAGCTCCTCCCGGGGCACGAAGGACAGGCCTATGGAGTCCGCGCCCACCTTCGGCTTGACCGCGTACTGGCCGGTCTCGGGCAGCAGATGCAGGTCCTCGGGCCGGTCGACGGTGGGGATGACCGGGTATCCGGTTGCGGTCAGGTCCAGCAGGTACTGCTTGCCGGCCATGTCGCCTCGGCCGGTCAGCGGGTTGTAGACCCGGATGTCACGGGCCACGGCCTGCTCCCGGAAGGCGTCGTACTCCTTCTGGTAGTGCAGCACGGGCCCGCTGTTGCGGACCACGACGACATCGAAGGCGTCCATCAGCGCGGCGGCGTCCAGCGGGTGGCACAGGGCGACGTCGAAGTCGTCGCGCAGTCGGGAGGTCAGGAAGATGTCCTCGTCGCAGTAACGCCGCCCCCGCGCCTGATAGGCGAGATCGGTCACATACAGAGCTCTACGGCGGTCCGGCATCACACATCTCCTTAAGCGGTGCGACAAACCTACCGATCCCGCAGGCCACGACCTCGGGCGGGCACGTGGACTTTGGCCACCGACGACCCAAGTCCGGTGCCGCAGGACGCGGAGCACTGTCCTATAGGCCACACCTGGACCTACACTCGAACTTGTGTACGAATACGTGTCTCATCCGGATCCTCGGCGCAGCGACCGCGATCGGCTGGTCCGGCGACTGCGCCGCACCGACGACACCAGCGCCGCTGCCTCCACCTCCGCCACGCCCACGCCCACGCCCGACACCGATACAGACACCGCCCGCGGTGCACTGTGAACCGCGAACAGTCGCCACCCGAAGGCGAGAGCACCGCGCCCATCGTCGTGCATCGCGCGGCGGGCACCGGCGGCCGCCGGGTGTCGATCCGCGCCCGGGGCGCCGGCCTCGCGCACAGCGACGCCGACCTGATCGAGTTCCTGCGCCGCGCGGGCCTGCCGGACGCGTGGGAGCTCCTGGACGATCCGCAGTGGGTGGACTGGCAGGAGGGCCGACCGCACGACTACGGCACGGACTGACGGCGGCACAGACGCACAGACCGCGCCTCTGCCGTTCGAGCGTTGGAGTGGCCCGGACATCCGGCAGACATACGGGAGGGGCTCGCCGTCCAGTTGGACGACGAGCCCCTCGTACCGCAAAACCGCAGACCGCAGGCCCTGAGCCTCGGTATCAGCTACCGACGAACAACACGAGCAACAGCCACACCACAGGAGCCGTAGGCAGGAGCGAGTCCAGGCGGTCCATGATGCCGCCGTGCCCCGGCAGCAATGTGCCCATGTCCTTGATGCCCAGGTCACGCTTGATCATCGACTCGCCGAGGTCGCCGAGCGTGGCGCTGGCCGCGACCGCGAGGCCGATGATCAGGCCCTGCCACCAGGTGCCGTCGTCGATGAGGAACTGCATGCACAGCGCACCCGCCACCATGGCGAAGGCGAGCGCACCCAGCAGGCCCTCGCGGGTCTTGCCGGGGCTGATGCGCGGGGCGAGCTTGTGCTTGCCGAAGCGCCAGCCGACGGCGTACGCGCCCGTGTCGCTGACCACGGCCAGCAGCAGGAACGTCAGCACCCGCCGCGCACCGTCGTCCGCGGTGAGCATCATCGCCACGAACGTGGCGAGGAACGGGATGTAGAAGGCGGCGAAGACTCCCGCGGTGACGTCCTTGAGGTAGCCCTCGGGCGGTTCCGTCATCCGCCAGACCAGGACCGCGAGCGCGGTGAGCGCCATCGCCACCCAGGCACCCTCGGCGCCCCGGACGTATCCGGCGATCACCATCGCGGCACCGCCGACCGCCAGCGGCACGAGCGGCGCCCTGATGCCCTTCTGCTCCGCGAGCCGTGACGTGAGCTCCCACAGGCCGACCACGACGGCGACCGTTATCACTCCGACGAAGGCGGCCTTGACGACGAACAGCGACGCGACGATGACCGCACCGAGCCCGACCCCGACCCCTATGGCAGCGCCCAGGTCGCGGCCCGCGCTCTTCTTCTGCGGCGCGGGTGCGGGCTGTGCGGCGCTGGACATGGGCTCCTGCGGATTCTGCGACTGGTGGGACGGCACCTGCGAGGACGGATCCTGGTGCGGCGGCGTCCGAGGCGTCTCGTCGCGGAACAGGGGGCCGCCCGTCCGAGCAGCCCCCCGGTCGTCATCCTGGTCTCCGCCATGCGCGGGTACGTCGGGCACGATGGGCATGGGGCGAGTCTGCTGCGCGTTGTGCGCATCGTAGGCGGGACCCGCCGGGGCAGCCCCCTGGACAGGCCCCTGGTCGGACGGCCCCCAGTACCCGGCTTCTGGCGGCGCCCCCCAGGAAGAGTCGTTCATCAGACCTCGAGCAGCTCTGCTTCCTTGTGCTTGAGCAGCTCGTCCACCTGGGCGACGTACTTCGCGGTGGTGTCGTCGAGCTCCTTCTCCGCACGGCGGCCCTCGTCCTCGCCGACCTCGCCGTCCTTGATCATCTTGTCGATGCCGTCCTTGGCCTTGCGGCGCACGGAGCGGATCGAGATCTTGGAGTCCTCGGCCTTGGTGCGGGCGACCTTGATGTAGTCCTTGCGGCGCTCCTCCGTCAGCTCGGGGAACACCACCCGGATGATATTGCCGTCGTTGCTCGGGTTGACGCCGAGGTCGGAGTCACGGATCGCCTGCTCGATGTTGCGCAGCGCGCTCTTGTCGAACGGGGTCACCACGGCCATGCGCGGCTCGGGCACCGAGAACGAGGCCAGTTGGTTGATCGGCGTCAGCGCGCCGTAGTAGTCCGCCACGATCTTGTTGAACATCGCCGGGTGCGCACGGCCGGTGCGGATCGCGGCGAAGTCCTCCTTGGCGACCACGACGGCCTTCTCCATCTTCTCCTCGGCCTCGAGGAGGGTCTCTTCGATCACCACTTGCTCCTGCGTGTCTTGAGTAGGCCCGGCTGCGGTTCCTTGGCGGGTAGGCGGCCGGCTGCGTCGCGTCTTATTCCTGCACGGTTCCCGACCGGCAGGACATTGTCCATCCCCCGGTCAGGCCCGACTGCCCTGGTCACCCACAAGCGTGCCGATCTTCTCACCCTTGACCGCCCGCGCGATATTGCCCTCGGCAAGAAGCTCGAAGACGAGGATCGGGAGCTTGTTGTCGCGGCACAGGGTGATCGCGGTCATGTCGGCGACCTTGAGGTCGCGGGTGATGACCTCGCCGTAGCTGAGCGAGTCGAACTTGACCGCTTCGGGGTTGGTCTTCGGGTCGGAGTCGTAGACCCCGTCCACACCGTTCTTGCCCATCAGCAGGGCCTCGGCGTCGATCTCCAGGGCGCGCTGGGCGGCGGTGGTGTCGGTGGAGAAGTACGGCATGCCCATGCCCGCGCCGAAGATGACCACACGGCCCTTCTCCAGGTGCCGCACGGCCCGCAGCGGGATGTACGGCTCGGCGACCTGCCCCATGGTGATGGCGGTCTGCACGCGCGAGTCGATGCCCTCCTTCTCCAGGAAGTCCTGGAGGGCCAGGCAGTTCATGACGGTGCCGAGCATGCCCATGTAGTCGGAGCGGGCCCGGTCCATGCCGCGCTGCTGGAGCTCGGCGCCGCGGAAGAAGTTGCCGCCGCCGATGACGACGGCGATCTGGGCACCGCCGCGGACCACCGCGGCGATCTCCCGGGCCATTTTGTGCACCACGTCGGGGTCGACGCCGAGTGCCCCGCCACCGGCGAAAGCCTCGCCGGAAAGCTTCAGCAGGAAGCGGCCGGCGCCCTTGCCGGTGTCGCTCTTTTCGTCCTTGTCGACCTTGGTGGTGGTCATGGAGATCTCGCCTCTTCTACGTGTCGCACATACAAAGAAGGCCATTGCCGGTGGGGTGTTGGTGGCAACCCATGCGCGGCAATGGCCTCCTCGTCAGATCTGCTGTCGACCGTCACGCACGCGCGTGACGGCGTACGCGGATGACTGCTGTCGACCCTATCGGGGTCGCGCGTCGATCGCGGTACGGACTCAGATGCCGACCTTGATGCGTACGAAACGCTTCAGGGTGACACCGGCCTCGTCAAGGATCTTCTGGACGGACTTCTTCTGGTCGAGCGCGTACGGCTGACCGAGAAGGGTGGCTTCCTTGAAGAAGCCGTTGACCCGACCCTCGACGATCTTCGGGAGGGCGGCCTCGGGCTTGCCCTCGGCGCGGGTGGTCTCCTCGGCGACGCGACGCTCGGACTCGACGACGTCGGCCGGAACGTCCTCACGGGAGAGGTACTTCGGCGCGAAGGCGGCGATGTGCTGCGCGATGCCCTTGGCGAGGTCGGCGTCCGGCTTGTCCAGCTCGACCAGAACACCGATCTGCGGGGGCAGGTCGGGCATGGTGCGGTGCATGTACGAGCCGACGTAGGCGCCGGAGAACTGCGCGAAGCGGTCCAGGACGATCTTCTCGCCCAGGTTGGCGTTGGCCTCGTCGACGTACGCCTGGACCGTCTTGCCGGCCTCGATCTCGGACGCGAGCAGCGCCTCGAGGTCGGCCGGGGAGGTCTTGGTGACGTGCTCGGCGATCGTGTTGGCGACGGCCTGGAACTTCTCGCCCTTGGCGACGAAGTCCGTCTCGCACTTCAGCTCGACCAGGACGCCGGAGGTGTTGTCGTCGGCGATGATGGAGACCACGGCGCCGTTCTCGGCGGAGCGGCCCTCGCGCTTGGCGACGCCCTTCTGGCCCTTGATGCGCAGCGCCTCGACGGCCTTGTCGACGTTGCCGTCGGCCTCGTCGAGCGCCTTCTTGCAGTCCATCATGCCGGCGCCGGTGAGCTCACGGAGCTTCTTGACGTCAGCGGCGGTGTAGTTCGCCATGATCTGTGAATCTCTTCTCGGAGTTCGAAGTCTCGAAGTCGGCGTCCGCCGCTGATCGGGCGGGCGTCCACCGAAGATCTACGGGCTGGGGGTGAACGGCGGGCGGCGCCTTCGGCACCGCCCGCCGTCACTCAACCGTGACGCTGGTTCGTCAGGCCTGCTCGGCCTCGGCCGGCTTCTCAGCCTCGGCCTCGGCAGCGGCGGGGACCTCGGCGACGGGAGCCTCGGCAGCGGCCGGCGCCTCGGCCTCGGCGGCCGCGGGGGCCTCCTCGGCGGCAGGGGCCTCAGCAGCAGGCGCCTCGGCGGGAGCCTCGGCGGTGGTCTCGTCGGCCTTCTTCTCGCCACCCTCGAGCAGGTCGCGCTCCCAGGCGGCGAGCGGCTCGCCCGCGGCCTTGTCACCCTCGGCGGCCTTGCCGGCACCGGAACGGGAGATGAGGCCCTCGGCGACCGCGTCGGCGATCACGCGGGTGAGCAGGGTGACGGAACGGATCGCGTCGTCGTTGCCCGGGATCTTGTAGTCGACCTCGTCGGGGTCGCAGTTCGTGTCGAGGATCGCGACGACCGGGATGTTGAGCTTCCGGGCCTCGCCGACCGCGATGTGCTCCTTCTTGGTGTCCACGATCCAGACGGCGCTGGGAACCTTGGACATCTCGCGGATACCACCGAGGGTCTTCTCCAGCTTGGCCTTCTCGCGCGAGAGCACGAGAAGCTCCTTCTTGGTGAGACCGGACGCGGCGACGTCCTCGAAGTCGATCTGCTCAAGCTCCTTGAGGCGCTGCAGACGCTTGTAGACGGTGGAGAAGTTGGTGAGCATGCCGCCCAGCCAGCGCTGGTTGACGTAGGGCATGCCGACGCGGGTCGCCTGCTCGGCGATGGCCTCCTGCGCCTGCTTCTTCGTACCGACGAACATGACCGTGCCGCCGTGGGCGACGGTCTCCTTGACGAACTCGTAGGCGCGGTCGATGTACGACAGCGACTGGAGCAGGTCGATGATGTAGATGCCGTTGCGCTCCGTGAAGATGAATCGCTTCATCTTCGGGTTCCAACGACGGGTCTGGTGACCGAAGTGGACGCCGCTTTCCAGCAGCTCCCGCATCGTGACGACGGCCATGGCCGTTCTCCTTGAGTTTCTCGGTTGTGCCGCGCGTGCCGGACGGCACTCGCGCCTGACGCCCGCGATGCGCCTTGCCGCTAGGGACCGAGAGGCGCTGACACCGGCTGTTTGAGGGCCTGGTGTCGGGGCGTGCGAAGTCGACCCGGTGACCCGGATCGCCACAAGAAGTGTACGGGACCCGCGAGGTGCCGGGTGACGCCGCTGTCCACAACCGGCCGGTACTCCACAGATCCTGGCCATGATCCACTTTTTTCCGTCGCGCACGGGACCGTTCTCGCATGCGAGAAGACCGATCGATGCGTACGTGGCCGGCGCTGCTGCTGGCTCTGATGGTGGCCGCGGTGGTCGCCGCGCTCCCCGCGGCGACCGCTCTCGACGGGGATCCGGGCGGTGGCCCTGGCGGAGGCCTTGGCGGCCTTGGCGGCGGTTCCGGCGGCAGTTCGCCTCCGTCTCCGCCCGCCGACACACCGGTGCCCGCGGTCGGCCGCGCCTGGCCGGTGGGCCTGCGTCCGTCGGTGATACGCGGCTGGGAACCCCCGGCCACCACCTACGGCCGGGGCCATCGCGGGGTCGACCTCACCGCCGCCCCCGGCGCCCCGGTCCGTGCCGTGGCCCCCGGCCGCATCTCCTTCGCGGGCCGGGTCGCGGGCCGCGGAGTCGTCTCGGTGGAACTGAACGGCACGGGCGACCCACCCCTGCGCACGACCTACGAGCCGGTGCGGGCGACGGCGAAGAAGGGCACGGAGGTGGCGGCGGGCGAGGTGATCGGCGTACTGGAACCGACGGGCTCCCACTGCCCGGCGTCCTGCCTGCACTGGGGACTGCGCCGGGCCGACGCCTACCTGGATCCCCTGTCCCTGCTCCCGCCGTGGCTGCTCGGCCGGGGACCGTCCCGGCTGCTGCCGGTCATCGGAGTGCCCGAGCCCGAGGTGCGAGCCGTGCCCTAGCCCTGGCCCTGGCTCAGGTCCGGGTTCGGGTTCGGGTTCGGGTTCGGGTTCGGCTGACCACTCGGCGGCACCTCATGGACCGACCGCCGCGACGGGTACCACTCCGCGCCCACCGGACGGCCCGCCATGTTCCAGCTCCAGGAGACGGTCGGCGTGATGCGCGTATAGAGCCCCGGGCCGACCATCCCCACACGCTCGACAGGCTCTTCGGCGGTGCCGTAGACCCGGACGCCTCGCGCGATGAACGGATCGAGGGACACCAGGTCGTCGATGACGAGGGCCACCTCGTGGTGGCCGGCCCGGATGTTGCGGAACTTGCGGGTCCCGGCGACCGACGGGCCGCTGCCGCCGACCCAGAAGTGCGTGCCGTCGTACTCGAAGGCGAGCGGGACCACATCGGGCTGCCGGCCGTCGGGAGACAGCGTCGCGACGCGGGCGAGCGGCTGCGACCGCATGTAGGCGATCTCTTCGTCGGTGAACGACATGACAACCTCCGGGCGTAGGTCTCGAAAGGGGCGCCGCCCTCCCAGAGAGAAGGGCTCCTCCAGTCCCATACGAACGGCATCCCACCGAATCGACACCGACCGACACACCTGAGAGACACGCGGACCGGCGGACACTGACGCGACTCCAGCCGGTAGACGCCGGAGGGACTCAGCCCTGAACGCCCCGCAGGGCCATCGCCACCGCGGCGTCGGTGATCACAACGGGATCCTCGGCCGCACCGATCTCGATCCGGCGCACGGCCGCGTCCACGATCCCCTGGAGGAGCATCGCGGCCATCCGGGGCTGCTCGTGCCCGATGTCCCGGAGCGCCTCGACGATCATCGCGACGAGTCCCCCGTGAGCCGCGCGGATCTTCTCACGCGCACCTGCGTCGAGCTCGCTCGCGGAGATCGCCACGACGGCCCGGTGACGCCGGTCGCCGACGAGACCCAGCTGCTGGCGGACGTATGCCTCGACCTTGCCCTCGGGCGTCCCGGCCAGCGCCATCGCCGCCTCGACCTCGGCCGCCCATACCGGGAAGTCGACCTCGCAGAGCTCTTCGACGACGGCCGCCCGCGACCGGAAGTACTCGTACACGGAGGACCGCGCGAGACCCGTCCGCTCGGCGAGTGCCGGGAACGTCAGCGCCTCCGTCCCGCCCTCGGACAGCAGTGACCGTGCCGCGTCCAGCAGGGCGGCTCGCTGCATCGACCGGTGCTCGGCCACGGAGGCCGCTCGAATCCTTGGCACGCTCCCACTTTACGGATGCCCCGCCCAAGAGGGGAGACTCTCGCCCGTCAGGGCTTGATCCTTGGCTCCCCGGCCGAAAGAAGTCCCACTTCAGAGGCGTTACGGCCGACGGCATCCGTCTGCAGCGTCCGAGGAAACGAGGTCAGCGGCCGAAGCTCGCCAGCTTGGCGCGCAGCTGGAGGACGGACTTGGTGTGGATCTGGCTGACCCGGCTCTCCGTCACACCGAGGACGTTGCCGATCTCGGCGAGCGTGAGCCCCTCGTAGTAGTAGAGCGTGACGACGGTCTTCTCCCGCTCGGGCAGCGTGTTGATGGCACGTGCCAGGAAGCGCCGCAGTTCCCGGTCCTCGGCGACCTCCACGGGGTTGTCGGCCGCGGTGTCCTCAAGGGTGTCCATCAGGCTCAGCCGGTCGCCGCCCTCACCGCCGACATGCAGCAGCTCCTCCAGGGCCACCACGTTCGCCAGCGACAACTGGCTGAACACCGCATGCAGTTCGTCGACCGCGATGCCCATCTCGCCGGCCACCTCGCACTCCGACGGCGTACGCCGCAGCCGGGCCTCCAGCGTCGCGTAGGCCCGCTCGACGTTGCGTGCCTTCTGCCGCACGGACCGCGGGATCCAGTCCAGCGCCCTCAGCTCGTCGATCATCGCGCCCCGGATCCGCGTGATCGCGTACGTCTCGAACTTGATCTCCCGCTCGATGTCGAACTTCTCGATGGCGTCGATCAGCCCGAACACTCCCGACGAGACGAAGTCCGCCTGCTCCACATTGGGCGGCAGGCCCACGCTCACCCGGCCCGCGACGTACTTCACCAGCGGCGAGTAGTGCAGGATCAGCTGCTCGCGCAGTCGCTCGTCGCCCGTGGTCTTGTACGACCTCCACAGCTCGTCGAGCGTCGAGGGGGCGGGCGGCCGCACGCCGCCGCGGGCAGCGGGGGGAACAGCCGCCCGGTCAGACCCGGAGGTGTGCTGGGGCATTCGTCGCCTTGTGCCGTTCTGCCGTGAACTGGGGGTGCCTGAGTGAGCTGTCGGTCTGATGTCGAGTTGCCTGTCTGAGTCGGAATCCTCGTGAGCGTAGCGTGACTGGAGCGTCGCAGTGTGCGAAGGGCGAGGGATCCACCGTGCGCAGATACGTTCCGCTGGGCGCCCCTCAGGGGCACGATCGTCGCCGTGCGTAATCGCCGTGGAGCGCCAACTACGGGAACTGCCAAGGGTTTCGGGGTGTCGCCCGGACGGCCGAACACTCTCGGTCAGCATCGCCCCCGGTCCGTGTCGACGGAGATAGTGGCCTGGCGTGTCAACTTCCAGCCGTCGCCGTGTCGTTCGACGAACCCAAGTGAGCGGAGTTCGTACAGTCTCGCGACCGCGTCGTCCGCCGTCGTGCCGGCGCCCCTGGCGGTGTCCTGGGGCGATGCGGTCCCGTGGGCCGGCAGGGCGGCCAGCACTCGGGCGGCGGCGGGGTCCAGGAGGTCGCGCGGCAGCACCGGCCCACGCCGGTCCGGCGCCAGCTCGCCCATGTCGCCGACCAGCTCCGCCACTTCCGCGGCGTCCGTGACCAGCGCCGCGTCCCCGCGCAGCAGTTCGTGCACCCCTGCCGAGAGCGCGCTGGTGGCCGGGCCCGGTACCCCTATCGCGTACCGGCCCAACCGCTGAGCGGCCCGCGCGGTGACCAGGGCGCCGCTCCGGTACGCCGCCTCCACGACCACCGTGCCGCGGGTCAACGCAGCGATGACCCTGTTGCGGAGGATGAATCTGCTCGGTGTCGGATGGTCGCCGGGTGGCAACTCGCCCACGACGAGTCCCTGTTCGGCAATCCGCGTGATCAGTTGTGTGTGCCCACGCGGATAGGGCCGGTCGACCCCGCAGGCGAGGACTGCGACGGTGGCCCCGCCCGCGCCGAGCGCACCACGGTGTGTCGCGCCGTCCACCCCGTAGGCACCCCCGGACACCACGACCCACCCCCGCTCGGCGAGCCCCGCACCGAGTACTGACGCCATGTGAGCGCCGTACTCGGTGCAGGCCCGTGCGCCCACGACCGCGACCGAGCGCAGCGCCCATATCCGCAGGCTGGGCCGCCCTCGCACCCACAGACCGGTGGGCCGCGCGTCCCCGAGGTCGTCCAGCTGGGCGGGCCATTCGGCGTCCCCCGGGCAGACGAACCGTGTCCCGGCGTCCCGTGCCACGGCGAGGTCCCGCTCCGGGTCGGCCCACTCGGCCCGGGCCCTCAGCCCCGCCCATCGCTTGTCCGTGACACCCGGCAACTGCTGCCCGTCTCCGATGAGCCGCCGGACCACCTCCGCAGTCCCGAGCTCGCGCAGCCACCGCCCGCAGACCTCGTCCCCCGGTTCGACGACACGCGCGAGGAAGGCCCGGTGGAGCCGCGAGTCGTCCCCGCCGTCCCTGCCATCCCCACTGTCCCTGCGATCTCTGCTGTCCCTGCCATCCCCTCCGCCGCTCCTGCCCCTGCTGTCCCCGCTCACGGCAGCGCCCCGATCGCCATGGGCACCCCCCGGGGGACCCCGGTGCGCAGTTGCAGGGCGAGAGCCACGTCCGTCACGTCGGGCCGGTCGTGTCCCACCAGGTCCGCGACGGTCCAGGCGACGCGCAGGACACGGTCGAGTCCGCGCGCGGTGAGCACGCCGCGCTCCAGACTGCGCTCGGCGTCGTCCATGGCTCCCGGGGAGGCGTACCAACGGCTGCGCAGCTCCCGCCCCGGCACTTCGCTGTTGGTCCGCCAGGGAGTGTCCGTAAGCCGGGCCGCGGCCCGCTCCCTGGCTGCCCGTACCCGGTCGGCGACCGTCTCGGTGGATTCGCCCCGCGCGCCCCTCTCCGTGAGCTCGGACCGGGTGACGCGGTCCACCTCGACCCTCAGGTCGACCCGGTCGAGCAGCGGTCCGGAGAGCCTCGCCTGGTAGCGGCGGATCGCGGAGGACGGGCACTCGCACAAACTGTCGCGCTGCGAGAAGCGGCCACAAGGACATGGATTCGCCGCGAGCACCATGAGGAACCGGGCAGGGAAGCGCACGACTCCGGCGCTGCGCGCGATCACCACGTGCCCCGATTCCAGGGGCTGGCGCAGGGCGTCGAGGGCGTGGCTGCTGAACTCGGGGGTCTCGTCGAGGAAGAGCACTCCCCGGTGGGAGAGCGACACCGCGCCCGGCCGTGCGATTCCCTGGCCGCCTCCGACGAGCGCCTGCATGGTCGCCGAATGGTGCGGTGCGCAGTAGGGCGCGACGTCGACCAGCGGTTTGCCCGGTGGCAGCAGGCCCGCGACCGAGTGGACGGCTGTGACCTCCAGGGACTCGCCACGGGTGAGCCTCGGCAGGATGGCCGGAAGTCGCTCGGCGAGCATCGTCTTGCCCGCCCCCGGTGGACCTTCGAGGAACAGGTGGTGCCCGCCGGCCGCGGCGACCTCCACCGCCGTCCGTGCCGAGTGCTGGCCCACGACGTCGGCGAGGTCGTGTCCGTGGTCGTGCTGCATGGCGCCCATGCTGTGCATGCCCGTGGCCGCGCCCGTCCCCGGCATGCGCAGGCCCGCGAGCAGCGGATCCGGGCGGCCCTGCTCGTCGGGCTCCTCGTCGGGCACCGGTTCGTCCGTGAGGACGGCGATCAGCTGCCGGAGACTGCGGACGCCTAGCACGGACACCCCGGGCACCAGCGAGGCCTCGGCGGCGGCGCATTCCGGCACCACCACCTGCTCGTATCCCGCGTCCGCCGCGGCCAGCACGGCCGGCAGCACACCCCGGACGGGCCGGACCCGCCCGTCCAGGCCGAGCTCGCCGATCATCACGATGTCGGAGAGCACCCGTGGGTCGATGCGCTCGGAGGCCCCGAGTGCCGCGCAAGCGATGGCCAGGTCGAATCCGCTGCCGCTCTTGGGCACCGAGGCCGGGCTGAGGCCCACCGTGAGCTTCTTCTGCGGCCACTCGCCGCCGGAGTTGACCACGGCCGCCCGCACCCGGTCCTTGCTCTCCGTCAGGCTCTTGTCGGGCAGGCCGACCAGCGTGAACGCCGCGACCCCGGGCTCCAGGTCCGCCTGGACCTCGACGACGACGCCCTCCACACCGACGAGGGCCACCGAGCACGTACGCGCGAATCCCATCAGGCCACCCCCCGCACGTGCTCCACGACGGGGGCGCCGCGGTCGGGCAGCAGGACGCCGACGACGTCGATGCGGACACCGCCGGGTGGCGCTCCTCCGTGTTCCTGCAGCCAGCGCTCGGCGAGGCCGCGCAGCCGCTGCGCCTTGACCGGGGTGACGGCGGCCATCGGGTGCTCGAAGGATCCCGTGCGGCGGGTCTTGACCTCGCAGACGACCAGCGCGTCGCCGTCCCGGGCCACGATGTCGATCTCGCCGGCCCTGCCCGAGCGCCAGTTGCGCCGCAGGACCGTCATTCCCGACTCGGTCAGCCGCCGTGCGGCCAGATCCTCGCCGTACTTCCCCAGTGCGTTGCGTGCCTTGGACGTCTTCATGTGGGCACCACCTCCGGCACCCACACTGAGCCCGCCGCGGCCAGCTATTGGATCTTGGTGGACGACCACTCGGTTGTGGACAACTCAGTCACCCACACGAGTGGCCGTACCCACCTCCGACCGGCCGTCGACCGTGATCGCTCAGCTGCTCGGCAGTTCGAGATCGCTCTTGTTGAGCTCCTCGATGTTCACGTCCTTGAATGTGAGGACGCGCACCTGCTTCACGAACCGAGCGGGCCGGTACATGTCCCACACCCAGGCATCCGCCATGGACACCTCGAAAAACACCTCACCCTGAACCGAGTGCACCTGCATCTCGTAGTCGTTGGTGAGGTAGAAGCGCCGTTCGGTCTCGATCACGTATTTGAACAGACCGACGACATCGCGGTACTCCCGGTAGAGCTTCAGCTCCATCTCGGTCTCGTACTTCTCGAGGTCCTCGGCGCTCATGGCATGTTCCCCTTCAGCCGTGCGTCCCCCTATTGTGCGCCAGCCCCGCGAGCCCCTAGACGATTTCCGTGTCGAGGGTCTCGGGACCGGCCGGGGGCCCTTCGTCGAGCAGCCTGCGCAGCAGCTCGGCGAGTCTGGTCGGATACACCGTCTCATGTGCCTGGTTAAGTTCCTGGCACGTCCACCAGCGCGCTCCGGCGACACTGCGCCGTTCCAGCTCGGTCAGTCCCGTGGCCTCGGTCGCCGTCTGTGTCGTCCGGGCCAGGTAGTACCACTCCTCCTGGTCCCAGCGGCGCCCCGCGAACGGGAACGAACAGGTCCGCCGCCACAGCACCGGGCCCAGCTCGACCTCGGTGATGCCGGTCTCCTCCACGAGTTCCCTCCGGGCGGCCTCTTCCCGCGTCTCGTCGCCCTCCACGCCGCCGCCCGGTGTGAACCACCAGTTGTCCGACGGATCCTCGGGTTCGTGGCCGTGGAGCAGCAGGATGCGGTCCTGCGGGTCGAGCAGCACCACCCGGGCGACCTTTCGCAGCTCCCCGAGTTCGTCGGGCCCCGGGACCGGCCGCTCGCCCGCGCTTACGGACTCGACGGTCGACGGCTCGCCCATGCTCACGGACTCGGCAGCCGACGGCTCACACGTGCTTCCGGGCCCGGGAACCGGCTGTTCGCCTCCGCTTCCGGACTCCGTGGCCGACCGCTCGCCCGCTCCCTGCGGCGCCTCAGCCTGCAAGGGCCTGCTCCCTCGTCCCCGTGCGGCGGCGCCGACGCTCCGCCCGCTTGGCGATCGGGCCGTACGCCCCGCCGCCAAGGACGAGTACCGCGCCGACCACGATCGCTGTGAGGACCAGGCGCAGGGGCCCCGGCTCTGAGATGGCGCCGAGGGTCTCGAAGTTGGTGGGCCGGGCCAGCATGCCGTTCATGGGCCAGGCCACGGCGTCGACGCGGGCGTCCACCGAGCTGCGCGGCACCGTGCCGCTGCCGGCCTCCGTGAGGTGGGCGGTGGAGTCGAGGGAGCCGCTGCGCTCGTCGCCGAGCAGGAAGAGCCTGCCTTCGGGGACCTTGATGGCCGGGATCGTGGTCGCCTCGGCCGCGCTGCCCTTGGGGAGATACGGTTCGTCGATCTTCTTGCCGTTGACGGTCAGCTTGTTCTGCGTGCAGCAGGCGACGGTGTCCCCGCCCACGGCGACGACGCGCTTGACCATGGGCATGTTGCCCCAGCTGGCCTGCTTGAAGACGACGACGTCACCACGCTCGACGTCGGAGCCGTCGATCCGCTCGGCGAGCACCCGGTCGCCGGCCGTGATGGTCGGGGACATCGAGTCCGTCGGCACGGTGTAGGGCTGGTAGACGATCGCGCCCCAGGCGAAACCGCCGAGGAAGAGCACACAGCCGAGGGCCATGGCGAATCCCGACAGCTTGCTGCCGAGCCGCCCATGGCCCTCGTCCGTACGACTTGTCCCGCTCATCCCAGTGCTCCCCCAACTCGGAGAATCGACCCCTCGGCCCAGGTGCGGGCCGCGGAAGATCGGCGATCTGGGACGGCACCCTACCCGGCGGTACCCGGCCCAGAAACCCTGGTGTTCCCGACGGTGAGACGGCGCCTGCGCCACAGCACCAGCGGCACCGCGCCCGCGAGCCCGAGCGCGCCCGGAGCGGCGGCGCTGAGGTTCTGGTCGAAGGTGTCCGGCACCGGCAGCGTCGACCAGCGGGTGGGCGGCCAGGCGACGACGATGGCGCGGCCCACGACGCTGTCCACGGGCACGAAGCCCTTGTACTTGTCCTGCTGGTGGTAACGGGAGTCCAGCGAGTTCTGCCGGTGGTCACCCATGACCCAGATTTTGCCTTCGGGCACCTTCACCTTGAACTGCCCGCCGAGGTCGTCCACGGTGCACGGGGTGTTGCCCGGGTACACGTAGGAAGTCTCGTTCAGCGCCTTGCCGTTGACCTTCAGCGGGCCGGTGCCCTTGCACTCGACCGTGTCGCCGGCGACGCCGATGACGCGCTTGATCAGGTCCTTCTCCTCGGCGGACGGCATCAGGCCGATCCAACTGAGGCCCTTCTGGATCGCGTTCGGGTTCGGGGTCGGCTCGCCCGCCAGCCACTTGTCGGGGTCGTGGAAGACGACGACCTCGCCGCGCTCGGGCTCCGAACCGAACCACGGGGTGAGCTTGTCGACCAGGACGCGGTCACCCTGCTGAAGGGTGTTCTGCATCGAGTCCGAGGGGATCGAGAAGGCCTGCACCAGGAAGGTCTTGATCAGCAGCGCGAGAACGAGCGCGATGCCGATGAGCAGCGGGAGTTCTTTCCAGAAGGACCGCGGTTTCTTCGGCTGCGGGGCGGCTCCGTCGCCGTCCCGCGCGTCTCTGCCGCCGTCGCCGCCGGAGTCACCGGCGTTGTCACTTCCGGCGGTCACGTCGTCCTCTACGGCCGGGGGGACCGACTCTCCGGGTCGTTCCGGTCGCTCCTCGGGGCCCTCGTGTCCGGACCGTGCGCCGACCGCCAAATCCCCCACATCCACTCCTCACTCCGTGTCGCCGCCTGCGACGGATGCGACGCAGGCCCACCACTCCCATAACGAGCGGGAGTTCCGCAGGGGTCGGGAGCGGGATCAATCCGTATCGATCCGCGGTGGCCACCCTATGCGACGCGCCGAGCACAACGCCCGCCCCACCGGGCGCGTCGGGCACGGAGGCGTACGTTTCCGGCTCGTTGAGCTGGGTCCAGTGCCCGATGGGCCAGGCGATGACCATGGCGCGGCCCACGACGTCCTCGGAGATGGTGCCGTTGTACTTCTCGGTGCGGTGGTAGCGGGAGTCGGCGGAGTTGGAGCGGTGGTCGCCCATCACCCACAGGCGCCCCTCGGGCACCTTGACCTCGAAGTTGAGCGAGGAGGGTTTGTCGCCGGGGTTGATGTAGGGCTCGTTGAGCGGCATGCCGTTGACGGTCACCCGGCCCTGGGTGTCGCAGCACTTGACGGTGTCGCCGCCGACCGCGACGACCCGCTTGATCAGGTCCCGTTCGTTGTCGGAGGGCAGCAGGCCGATGAAGGTCAGCACCTCCTTGACCTGCTTGACGACGATGGGGTCGTCCGCCTTCGCCACCGGCTGTTCGTCCTCCAGCCAGCCGCCGGGGTCCTTGAACACGACGACGTCGCCGCGCTCGGGCTTGGAGCCGAACCACGGCGTGAGCTTGTCGACCAGGACGCGGTCGCCGATCCGGATCGTCTGCTCCATGGAGCCCGACGGGATCACGAAGGCCTGGACGAGGAACGTCTTCAGGACGAGCGCGATGAGCAGAGCGACCCCTATCAGAAGGGGTATCTCCTTGATCGCCGAGCGCTGTCTGCGCCGCTTGACCCTGCGGGCGAGCTTGCGCCGCTCGGCCCGGCCGGGCATGACGGGGCCGCCGGTACGCCGGGTACCGGTGGGCAGGAGGTCCTCGGCGGCGCTGTGGGCGCTGCGGGGCTTGCCGCGGTTACCCATGAACACCGTCCGCGGCGCTCGGCCCGCTCGACGCCGGGGCGCCACGTCCCGCGGCGGCGGGCACGCGCGCGTAGTCGTCGGCGTGCTCCAGGCCGGTCCAGTGGCCGAGGGGCCAGGCGATCCAGTCGGCTCTGCCGATCACGTCGTCGACGGGGATCATGCCGCCGCCCGGGGAGCCCAGGTGGTCGCGGGAGTCGCTGGAGTCACCGCGGTGGTCACCGAGGACGAACAGAGTGCCGTCGGGCACCGCGACGTCGAAGGACACCTCTGACGGCTTGTCGCCCGGGAACAGAAACGTCGACTCGTCGACCGACCGGCCGTTCACCTCGATCCTCCCCTGCCTGTCGCAGCAGACCACATGGTCTCCCCCCACGCCGACGACACGCTTGATGTAGTCGGCGTCGCCGAAGTAACCGGTGCCGTCGAACACGACGACGTCACCGCGCCTCGGCTCAGCACCGAAACGGTACGCCAACTTATTTACGAGAACGCGGTCCCCGATCCTCAATCCGGGCTCCATCGAGCCACTGGGAATCTCGAACGGCTGGATCACGAAGCGGCTGAGCAGCAGCAGAAAAAACAGACAGAACAGCACGGTCAGGGTGATCCGGCCACCGGGCACCCGGTCCGCGGCCCGGTCCACCAACGCGAAACGCGACCGTTCCTCCGTCCCCTCTGTGTCCGAGATCTCCTCGGATCCGGCGGGGTGGGAGGAGCGGTCGCGCTCCGTGTGCTGTGCTTCGGCGTCCATCGGGGCCAGATGCTATCCGGCCCTCATACGGAGCCTGGCGCGAGCTCTCAGTTGTCGCGCTTCTCCTTGATCTTCGCGGCCTTGCCGCGCAGGTCACGGAGGTAGTAGAGCTTCGCGCGACGCACGTCACCGCGGGTGACGAGCTCGATCTTCTCGACGATCGGGGTGTGCACCGGGAAGGTGCGCTCGACGCCGACGGAGAACGAGACCTTGCGGACCGTGAAGGTCTCGCGGACACCGGCGCCCTGGCGACGGATGACTACGCCCTTGAACTGCTGCACACGGGAGCGGTTGCCCTCGATGACGCGGACGTGGACGTTGACGGTGTCACCCGGGCGGAAGGCCGGGACGTCGCTGCGCAGCGACGCGGAGTCGACTGAGTCGAGCAGGTGAGACATGATCGTCTGCTTTCTTCGCCGATGCCACAGGTCATCAACGGAAGTCGGTGTTCAAAAGGGAGGCCGTGCGGGTCGGGGCGGGCGTCGTGTCCCCCTGTGGCAGGGGCGCACGCCGGACGACGTACAGCAGCCGCCTATTCTTCCACGGCCTCTGGCCTGCGCCAAAATCGGCCGTCGGGGCCGGGCTGCCAGCCGAGGATGGAGAGCATCTCGCGGTCCTTCTTGTCGAAGGCCGCGGGGTCGCAACGCTCGATGAGGTCCGGCCTGTTGGCCGTCGTGCGCTTCAGTGCCTCGTCCCGCCGCCAGCGGGCGATCTTCCCGTGGTGGCCGCTGAGCAGCACGTCCGGGATCCCACGGTCGCGCCACTGGGGCGGCTTCGTGTAGACGGGCCCCTCCAGGAGGTTGGCCATGGCTCCGGGCGCGAAGGAGTCGTCCCGGTGCGACTCGGCGTTTCCGAGGACACCGGGCAGCAGCCGGGCCACGGCCTCCGTGACGACCAGGACGGCCGCCTCGCCGCCGGCCAGCACGTAGTCGCCGATGGACACCTCGTAGACGGGCATACGGGTCGCGTACTCGTCGATGACACGGCGGTCGATGCCCTCGTAGCGGGCGGGTGTGAAGACCAGCCAGGGGCGCTCGGAGAGCTCGACGGCCAGCTCCTGATTGAACGGACGTCCGCTGGGTGTGGGGACGACCAGGACGGGCCCGTGGGAGCCCGTCTCGTAGCCGTCCGCGAGGACGGAGTCCAGCGCGTCGCCCCAGGGGTCGGTCTTCATGACCATGCCGGGGCCGCCGCCGTACGGGGTGTCGTCGACCGTGTTGTGCCGGTCGTACGTCCACTGCCGAAGATCATGCACGTGCACATTCAGCTGTCCACGCGCGCGTGCCTTGCCGACGAGCGAGACGTTCAGGGGTTCCAGGTACTCGGGGAAGATCGTGAGGACGTCGAGCCGCATCACGCCTCGTCTCCCGCGGAGGTGTTTTCGGCATCTCCGGAGGAGGCGTCATCGGCATCCCTGGAGGAGGCGATCTCGGCCCGGTCGTCGATCAGGCCGGGCGGCGGGTCGATGACCGCCCGCTGCTTCTCCAGGTCGATCTCGACGACGATCTCCTCGACGAACGGGATCAGCACCTCGGTCCCGTCGGCCCGCTCGACCACGAAGAGGTCCTGCGAGGGCAGGTGCGAGATCTCGGTGATCCGTCCGACCTCGGTGCCGTCCTCAAGGACGACGTCCAGGTCCATGAGCTGGTGGTCGTAGTACTCGTCCGGGTCCTCGGGCTTGTCGTCCGGGTCGACCTCGGCGATCAGCAGGGTGTTGCGCAGCGCCTCGGCGCCGTTGCGGTCGCGTACGCCCTCGAAGCGCAGCAGGAGACGGCCGCTGTGCACCCGCCCCGTCTCGATGGTCAGCGGACCGGCCGAGGCGGGGTCCGTGGCCAGGACGGCACCGGGCCCGAGCCGCAGCTCCGGCTCGTCGGTACGTACCTCGACGGTGACCTCGCCCTTGATGCCATGGGCGCGGCCCACCCGCGCGACTACCAGCTGCACTTGCCTGATCTCCTGTCGTGTGGCTACGGCATTGCCGCGTAGACGACTACGGGCCGGGGACGGCCCAATGGCCCTCCCCGGCCCGAGCCGGTGCTGCGTTCTACATCAGCGGACGTGGTCCACGTCGACGAGGTCGACACGGACGCCGCGGCCGCCGATGGCGCCCACGACGGTGCGCAGGGCGCGTGCGGTGCGGCCGTTGCGGCCGATCACCTTACCGAGGTCGTCGGGGTGCACCCGGACCTCGAGAACGCGTCCGCGACGCAGGTTGCGCGAGGCGACCTGCACATCGTCCGGGTTGTCGACGATGCCCTTCACGAGGTGCTCGAGAGCCTCCTCGAGCATGCTCAGGCCTCGGTCGACGCGGACTCGGCGGAAGCCTCGTCCTTCTTCTCAGCCTTCTTCTTCTGGGTGATGGCCTCACCCTTGCCCGTGTCGTCGCCGCCCAGGGCGTCGAACAGCGGGCGCGCGGCCTTCGGCTCGGCCACGAGCAGCGGCGCCGGGGCGGGCAGGCCCTTGTGCTTCTGCCAGTCGCCGGTCAGCTTGAGAATGGCGAGCACGGGCTCGGTCGGCTGCGCGCCGACACCCAGCCAGTACTGCGCACGCTCGGAGTCGACCTCGATGCGCGAGGGGTTCTGCACCGGGTGGTACAGACCGATCTCCTCGATGGCCCTGCCGTCACGGCGGGTACGGGAGTCGGCGACGACAATGCGGTAGTGAGGCGAACGGATCTTGCCCAGACGCTTCAGCTTGATCTTGACTGCCACTGGAGTGGTGTCTCCTGGTCTTGACGTGGTTGGGCACGACGAAATTGCCGCGTGGGGTTGCGGTACCCGAGTGCCCGATGGACGCGTCAGCCGGAGGAGAGAGGGGTCCTGTGCGGCTGTCGAGTACAGCTGGCCATTCTGCCACACCCTGACCGGGGCCTCGACCCGGGCAGCGCATGACCGGCCCGCGGCACGATCGGGCCCCGCGGGTGTCGCCGTCGAGGTGGGCCGCTGCGCAATCCGGCACCCACGAGATGCCACTGCGCTCTCCCGCACACCCCGGCGGCACGACGGCCCGCCGCTACGACGACTGTCCGCTCACCCCGCTGCGGCGCCGACCACCTCCGGGATACGGAACGGCTTCCCGCACCCTCCGCACACGATCGGCGCCTGGGCGAGGACCGACGGGACGACGCGGACGTTGCGCCCGCAGTCGCACACGGCCTTCACGCGCACGCCTCCTCCGGAGGAGCCGTGCCGGGCGGCCGGGCCCCGGAAGCTGCGGGCCGTGTCCGCGGCGGTCGCGACCGTGTGCGCCTTGAGGGCGCGCTGCAGCCGCTCGATCGTCGGGCGGTAGCGCCGCTTCGCCTCGGGGTTGAGCGTGACCAGCGAGAAGCCACTGCTGGGATGCGGCTCCTCGGGGTGGTCCAGGCCCAGCTCCTCGGCGATCGCGAGGAATCTGCGGTTGTGGTACCGGCCGGCGCGGGAGGTGTCTCGGACACCTCGGGCGGCGGCGATGCCGTGGACTGCTTCGTGAAGCAGTCGTTCGAAGGAGAGCTCGTGCCCGCAGGCGGACGACGACTCTCCGATCAGGGACTCTGGCGCGGCAAGATCTGGCAGCTCGGGGTGGTGCCGCTGAATGTCGGCCCACGCCCCTGCCAGCTCTGCGGCGAGAACAGGTGGTGTCGTGCTCACGTAATGACAACGAGCCGGGGTGCCTCTGTGTTCCTATTCCGGGGCATCCCAAATAATTTGCACGTACCCGTCAGTTGCCGCTGATGCGTCCTGACGAGGGCGGGTGCGCTGATCTGCGGAGAAGCCTCGCAGTTCACACCTAGCCGGTACGTAGTGACTCGTACGCCGCGGCCTGTAGACGGTGTCCGCGCGCCGGGGCACCTGCGGTCATCAGATGCGCAAGAGGCGTTTCGGTCCTTCTCGCGGCGGAATGCCGGGGCTCAGTAGGCGCGGGCCACGACGGCGACGTTACCGGGTGCGTCGTCGCTCCCGGGCACCGACCCGTCTTCCGCGACCAGACAGCGTACGGTCACCGCGTGCGCCGCGAGCTCGGCCTCGCCCTCTTCCCCGAGGTTGGCCCAGGGGATGCGCGCCCAGCCGCCGGCGACGGCGGCCTCGACGGCCTCCCCGATCGTCGACACCTCGGACGTCCGGGACTCCCGCCGCTCGCGCGACTGCGTCAGCAACAGGGCCTGGTCCTCTTCGAGTACGGCGGGCAGCAACTGTACGAGGGAGTCGATCGCCACCGGCTCCTTTCCGCCGGGGATGCGGCGGGCCAGCATCGCGGTGCCGTTCTCCAGGTCACGGGGGCCGACCTCGATACGTACGGGCACGCCCTTGAGTTCCCAGTCGACGGCTCGGCGGCCGAACGGGACGTCCGTGCGGTCGTCGACCCGGACCCGTACGCCCGCCGCCTTCAGCCGGTCGCCGATCTCGTGGACCTTGGCCAGAACCGCATCGTCGCCCTTGATGGCGAGGACCACGGCCTGTACGGGGGCGAGGCGCGGCGGCACCCGCAACCCACTGTCATCGCCGTGCGACATGATCAGGCCACCCACCATGCGGGTCGAGGACCCCCAGGAGGTCTGCCAGACGAGCTCCTGCCGGCCTTCCTTGGACAGGTACCGGGTGTTGAAGGCTTTGGCGAAGTTCTGGCCCAACTCATGGCTGGTGCCCATCTGCAGGGCCTTGCCGTCACCCATCATCGCTTCCAGCGTGAGGGTGTTGACGGCCCCGGCGAACCGCTCACTCGGCGTCTTCCGCCCCAGCACCACGTCGATGCCCAGGACGTTCACCATGAAGTCGGCGTACACCTTCTCGTGGATGTGCGCGGCGTAGTCCCGGGCGTCCTCGTACGTGGCGTGGGCCGTGTGTCCCTCCTGCCACAGGAATTCCGTCGTACGGAGGAACACGCGCGGGCGCATCTCCCAACGGACCACGTTCGCCCACTGGTTGATCAGCAGTGGGAGGTCGCGGTAGCTCTGGATCCACTTGGAGAAGTAGTCGTTGACGATCGTCTCGGAGGTGGGGCGGACGACGACCGGCTCCTCCAGCTCCTTGCCGCCGGCGTGCGTGACGACGGCGAGCTCGGGCGCGAAGCCCTCGACGTGCTCGGCCTCCTTGGTCAGGTACGACTGCGGGATGAAGAGCGGGAAGTACGCGTTCTGGGCACCCGCCTCCTTGATCCGGGCGTCCATCTCCTGCTGCATCCGCTCCCACAGCCCGTAGCCGTACGGCCGGATGACCATCGTGCCGCGCACCGGACCGTTGTCGGCCAGCTCGGCCTTGTTGATCAGATCCTGGTACCAGCGCGGGAAATCGTCGGCCCTGGGTGTGAGAACGGGTGGCTTTGCCATGGCGCGATGGTACGGGCACATGTTGCCGGTATGTGAATTTTTACGGCGCGCGCCGGTGGCACGCAAACCGGGCTCCGTAACCCCTGGACGCCACGACGAGCGCGGAGTTACCTGGCATACGGGGGCGGAGTGCGCGCGCACTGCACGGGGGCGGAGAAACGGGGCACAAGAAGCAACTCTCGGCGGATTGGGGCGCTTTCGATGACACCTACGCTCGTGCGGCATCACCAACCTCACGCGGGGACTGTGCCCCGGGTGGATCCGTGGGCACGCGCGCGTGACTGGGCCGAGATTCAGGAGCGGATGCTCGTCCCGCTCTACGAGGCCGTGTACCAGCGGCTCGAAGTGGGCTCTGCCACCCGGTTGTTGGGGCTCGGCTGCGGATCCGGTCTCGCGCTGCTCATAGCGGCCTCCCGAGGCGCCGGGGTCACCGGTGTCGATGCCGGCGCGCCCGAGCGGCTGGCTCTCGCGCGGGAGCGGTTACTGCCTCAGGCGTGGGGCACGCGTGCGCGTGCCGGGACCCGGCTCGTCGACGGGGAGCCTGCAGACCTCGCGTCCGGCTCGGGTGACCCGGAGCCGTCCGCGTACAACCTGGTGACGGCCTTCGAGCCGATCGGGTGTGTGGGCGGGGACTCCGAAGGGCTGGTCGAGTCGCTGGCGGGGGCGCGCCCGCTTGTGGGGCGGGGGGTTCCTGTGGTGATCGCGGGGTGGGGGCCGCCGGAGCGGTGTGCCACCGCCTCTGTGCTGCGGGTCGCCACCAAGCTGGCGGATCCGCTTCGGGGGGCGGGTAGTTGGCGGCCTGCCCTTCGGGACGATCTGGAGGAGGTCGCTCAGCGTGCGGGGCTTCGGCCCGACGGGTCCGGGCGGGTTTCCTGTCCCTTCGGGTATGCCGATGTGGACGCCGCGGTGCGGGGGTTGCTCTCCACGGGGCTGTTCGACGCTGCCGTCGCGGCCACGGATCAGGCTCAGGTCGACAAGGAGCTCCGCGAGGCGCTGCATCCACACCAGCGGTGTGACGGCACGGTGTGGATGCCGAACATCTTCCGCTACCTGATCGCGAGCACGCCCTGACCCGAACTCCCTTCGCCCCCGCCGCCCCTACCCATTCCCGTCCCCTGGGGGCTCCGCCCCCAGACCCCCGAATCGCGCTGAACGCGCTCGTCCTCAAACGCCGGACGGGCTGATAATGCCGACCCGGGCTGAAAGGACCGAGCGACAAGGGCGCCCCGAAAGGGGCGCGGGGAACCGCGCACCCCGCCACAGGCACCCCGCACCCAACACCAAGCAGCCGCTCCTCCAGCCCCTCCGGCGTTTGAGGAGCGGGGGTTCGGGGGCGGAGCCTCTGAAAAGGGACGGGAATGGGTAGGGGCGGCGGGGGCGAGGAAAGTCGGACTCAGGCATCCTTCGACAGGCGGGTGATGCCCGCGATGCGGTACGCGTCCGTCTCCTCCAGCGTCTCGTTCTCCAGGAGCGCCGCCGCGAGGGCATCGAGCTGGGACCGGTGGGCGCGGAGCATGCCGCACGCCTCCTCGTAGCACTCGTCCACGATCCGCCGCATCTCGTGCTCGATCGTGTCGAGGGTCTCCGGCGCGGCGGAGAGCCCGTACGCCTGCTGGGCGTCGCCCGGAAGCGCGGAAAGGCGGCCGACGCGTTCGCTCATGCCCCAGCGCGCGACCATGCCCCGGGCGATGTTGGTGACCTGCTCCAGATCGTTCTCGGCACCGGTGGTGACCACGTCGAAGACGACATGCTCCGCCGCCATGCCACCCAGCGCCCCGATGATCCGCCCCCGCAGATACTCCTCCGTGTACGCGTACCGATCGGCGTCAGGGGTGGAGAGCGTGACACCCAGCGCCCGCCCGCGCGGCACGATGGTGACCTTGCGGACCGGATCGGCGCCCGGATGCAGCATGCCGAGGAGGGCGTGCCCGCTCTCGTGGTAGGCGGTGCGCCGCCGCTCCTCCTCGGGCATCACGAGCGGCCGTTCCGCACCCAGCTGCACCTTCTCCAGCGCCTCGGAGAGGTCGCTCCGGGTGACCTGGGACTGCTTGCGCTTCACGGCCAGCAGCGCCCCCTCGTTCGCGAGGTTGGCCAGTTCCGCACCGGTCATGCCCGGCGTCGTACGGGCGATCTGGCCGAGGTCGACGTCCGGCGCGAGCGGGATCTCCCGGGTGTGGATCTCCAGGATCGCCTCGCGGCCGGCCCGGTCGGGAGGCGAGACGTTGACGACCCGGTCGAAGCGGCCGGGCCGGGTCAGCGCGGGGTCCAGGACGTCGGCCCGGTTGGTCGCCGCGATGACGATCACGCCCTCGGAGCCGGAGAAGCCGTCCATCTCGGTGAGGATCTGGTTCAGCGTCTGCTCGCGCTCGTCATGGCCGCCCATGCCGGAACCGGCGCCCCGCGCCCGCCCGATGGTGTCGATCTCGTCGATGAAGATGATCGACGGAGCCACCTTGCGGGCCTCGGCGAACAGCTCCCGCACCCGCGAGGCGCCGACACCCACGATCATCTCGATGAACTCGGAGGCGGAGGCCGAGAAGAACGGCACGCCCGCCTCCCCCGCGACCGCCCGCGCGAGCAGCGTCTTGCCCGTGCCGGGCGCACCGGCGAGCAGCACCCCGCGCGGCATCTTCGCGCCCATCCTGCGGTAGGCGTCCGGGTTCTTCAGGAAGTCGACCACGTCGTTGAGCTCGCCCTCGACCTCGTCGATACCCGCCACGTCCGCGAACGTCGTGCGCTCGGCGCCGGGCTGCAGTTCGACCGGCTTGGGCGGCGTCTTGCGGCCGAGCATGCCGCCCGCGCCGCCGAGGCCCGTCCTCATCCGCCGGGCGATGAAGATCCACAGGACGACCAGGAGCAGCATCGGTGCCAGCGAGATCAGCAGGTTCGACAGGAGGCTGCGCTGCTGGACCACCGGCTCGGCCGTCACGGTGACGTCGTGCCTGTCCAGCTGTTCCCAGAGCTTGTCGTCGGCGAAGACCGGGCGCTGGGTCTTGAACTTGGTGTACTTCCCGTCGCCCCCGGGGTTGTCCTGCGCCTTCTTGAGCTGGCCCTGGATGGCGTCACCCTTGGAGTAGATCTTGGTGACGTTGTCGTCGTCGACCTGCTTGCTGAATTCCGTGTACGAGATCGTCGGTTCGTCGCCCTCGTTGAAGACGGACAGCCCGAGGTAGGCGGCGAGGAAGACGACCAGGGCGGTGAGGGCCAGGCCCCACCAGCCGCCGCGCATCCGCCTCCCACCACCGGGCGACGGCTTCGGCGGCTCCTCCTCCGGAGTGCCCTCGGAGCGCCACGGCCGGTCGGGGGCCTTGCGCGGCGGCACGGGATTGCTGCTCATATCCGGACGTTACGACACGAAAGCCGCCCCAGCATGCGCGCAGAGGGCCGGCAGCGACCACAGAAGCCCAGGGCCGGAGGCCTGATACGCCCGGCACCCTGCACCCGGCACACAACGAGGCTGGGGGCGCCCTTCCAAAGAAGGGCGCCCCCAGCCTCGTACCGAAAAGTCGTCAGCCCATGAACTTCTTGAACTCGTCCGGGAGCTCGAAGTCCTGCGGCTGCTGGCCGCCCGGGAGGCCGAAGGCGCCACCGGCCTGGCCCGCGGCGTCGCGGCGCGCGGCTGCCTCTTCCTCCTGCTGCTTGCGCTTCATCGGGTTGCCGGAGCGCTGCTTGCCCTTGGCCTTCTTGGGCTGCTTCTTCGAGCGGCCGGCGCCGCCACCCGTGCCCGGCATCCCGGGCATCCCCGGCATGCCGCCGCCCTGGGCCATGCGGGACATCATCTTGCGGGCCTCGAAGAACCGCTCGACCAGGCCCTTGACCGCGCTGACCTCGACACCGGAACCCTTGGCGATACGGGCACGGCGCGAGCCGTTGATGATCGTCGGCTCCTGGCGCTCGCCCGGGGTCATCGACTTGATGATGGCGGCCGTACGGTCGACGTCACGCTCGTCGAGGTTGTTGATCTGGTCCTTGATCTGGCCCATGCCGGGGAGCATGCCGAGCAGCTTGGAGATGGAGCCCATCTTCCTGACCTGCTCCATCTGGGCCAGGAAGTCGTCGAGCGTGAAGTCCTGGCCCTTCTTGGAGGCCAGCTTCTCGGCCATCTGCTCGGCCTCTTGCTGCGAGAAGGTCTGCTCGGCCTTCTCGATCAGCGTGAGCATGTCGCCCATGCCGAGGATGCGGGACGCCATGCGGTCCGGGTGGAACGCGTCGAAGTCGTCCAGCTTCTCGCCGTTCGACGCGAACATGACCTGGCGGCCGGTGACGTGCGCGATGGAGAGCGCGGCACCACCACGGGCGTCGCCGTCGAGCTTCGAGAGGACCACGCCGTCGAAGCCGACGCCGTCACGGAAGGCCTCGGCGGTGTTGACCGCGTCCTGACCGACCATCGCGTCGACGACGAAGAGGATCTCGTCCGGCGAGACCGCGTCGCGGATGTCCGCGGCCTGCTGCATCAGCTCCTGGTCGATACCGAGGCGGCCGGCGGTGTCGACGATGACGACGTCGTGCTGCTTCTGCTTCGCGTACTCGATGGAGTCCTTGGCGACCTGGACCGGGTCACCGACGCCGTTGCCCGGCTGAGGGGCGTAGACGCCGACCCCGGCACGCTCGGCGACGACGCTCAGCTGGGTCACCGCGTTCGGGCGCTGGAGGTCGCAGGCGACCAGCAGCGGGGCGTGCCCCTGGCCCTGGAGCCACTTGCCGAGCTTTCCGGCGAGCGTGGTCTTACCGGCACCCTGCAGACCCGCGAGCATGATCACGGTCGGCGGCTGCTTGGCGAAGCGCAGCCGACGGGTCTCGCCGCCGAGGATGCCGACGAGCTCCTCGTTGACGATCTTGATGACCTGCTGGGCGGGGTTCAGTGCCTGCGACACCTCGGCCCCGAGGGCCCTCTCCTTGACCTGCTTGATGAAGGCCCGCACGACCGGCAGCGCGACATCCGCTTCCAGCAGGGCGATACGGATCTCGCGCGCGGTGGCGTCGATGTCCGCCTCGGACAGGCGCCCCTTGCCGCGAAGGTTCTTGAATGTCGCTGCGAGGCGATCGGAGAGAGTGTCGAACACGGCGGTCGCGAATCCTCAAGTAGGGGGCAGGGGGGCAGGTCCGCCCTCCAGGGTATCTGTCCGCGCCAGGAAGGGTCTCCACCCCGTCACAGGTTCCGGACACAGGGCCCTTTAAGGGGCGCAAGGCGTGACATCGTGCGGCTCCGCCGCGTGGGCGCGACCGGCCGCGGCCGACCGGCTGTGGGCCGACCGCGGCCGGCCCACAGCCGTCGAACCACCTCCCGGCGGAACGCTCACTCCCGCAAGGTGTCCTCCAACGCCCGGGCAACCGAAGCCGCCTGCTCCCCCGGCAGGGGCGCCCCCTCGGGCCCCGTCACATAGAACGCGTCCACCGCGTTCGCCCCCAGCGTCGAGACGTGCGCGCTACGGACCCGCACCTGCGCGTCCTCCAGCGCCCGCCCGATCCGGTGCAGCAGCCCAGGCGCGTCATGCGCACGCACCTCGATGACCGTGGCGAGCCGGGAGGCCGCGGCGGCCACGGACACCCGGGCGGGCGGTGCCACGATCCCCCGCCGGCGCGGATACGCGGCGTCCCGCTCGGCGAGGCGTCCGGTGATGTCGAGGGACCCGTCGAGGGCCCGTACGAGATCGGCGCGCAGGCGGGCGGCCTGCGGCAGTGAGCCGTACTCGGCGGCGACCCGCCAGTCGAGGAGCAGCACGGAGCCGGAGACGCCGTCGGGCAGGTCCAGCGCCCGCAGCTCCGCCGTCCGCACGGTGAGCCGGTGCATGGCGAGCACGCCCGCGACGGCCGGCAGGACGCCTTCCTGGTCCGGCACCGCGATGAGCAGTTCCACACCGAGGGGCTCCGGGTCACCGGACGGCTCCTCGGTGGGCGGCTCGGTCGGCGGCTCGGTCTGGGCGCGCAGCGAGAGCACGGGTCCGCCGGTGCGGAACGCCTCGATGGCGAGCCGCTCCTGCTCGGCGGTGGGCGCGGCGGCCTCGGGCTCCTCGGGGGTGTCCCCGGCGAGCACGGCGGAGACCCGCTTGACCAGGTCGGTGACGAGGGAGGCGCGCCACGAGGACCAGGCGGCGGGCCCGGTGGCCAGCGCGTCCGCCTCGGTCAGCGCGTGCAGCAGTTCCAGCGTGCCCTGCGAGCCGACCGCCTCGGCGACCGAGCGCACGGTCGCCGGGTCCTCCAGGTCGCGCCGGGTCGCCGTCTCGACGAGCAGCAGGTGATGGCGTACGAGGGTGGCGAGCACGGCCACGTCCGTGCGGTCGAAGCCGATCCGGGCGGCCACGTCCTTCGCGATGATCTCGCCGGCCACGGAGTGGTCACCGGGCCAGCCCTTGCCGATGTCGTGCAGCAGGGCGGAGACCAGCAGCAGGTCGGGGCGGTGGACGCGGCGGGTGAACTCCGCGGCGCGGACGGCCGTCTCGATCAGGTGGCGGTCGACGGTCCAGATGTGGACGGCGTTGCGCTGCGGGCGGCAGCGGACGCGCTCCCAGTCGGGCAGCAGCCGGGTGATCAGGCCCTCCGCCTCCAGGGCCTCCCAGACCTCGATGGTCGAGGGGCCCGAGCCGAGCAGCGTGACGAGCTGCTCGCGGGCCTCGGCGGGCCAGGGCGTGGGCAGCGGGCGGACCCCGGCGGCCATGCGGCGCACGGCGTGCAGGGAGAGGGGCAGGCCCGCCTGGGCGGCAGCGGCGGCGGCGCGCAGCGGCAGCACGGGGTCGCGGTCGGGGCGGGCGGCACGGGCGAGGACGACCTCGCCGTCCTGCTCGACGACGCCCTCGGCCAGCGGTGAACGCTCGGCGGTCGGCTTGCCGCCGCCCAGCATGGCGCGCAGCCGCGGCCGGACGGCACGCGACCGCAGCACGCGCCCCACCTCGCGCCAGGTGACATCACTGGCGTACGAGACGACGCGGGCGGCCTCGTACACCTGGCGCAGGAGTGTGTCGGCGTCGAGCAGGCCGAGTTCGGCGGCGACCTGGTCCTGCTCCTGGAGGGAGAGGCGGTCGGTGGCGCGGCCGGTGGCGAGGTGCAGGGCGTCACGGACGTCGAGGAGCCGCCTGCGGGCGTCGGCGAGGCCCTCGCGCGGGGCGTCGGCGAGCCAGGAGGCGGCGACGGCGCGCAGCGCGGTGGCGTCGCGCAGGCCGCCGCGGGCCTCCTTGAGGTCGGGTTCGAGGAGGAACTGCAGCTCGCCCTGGCGTTCGGCGCGCTCGGCGCAGAGTTCCTGGAGTTCGGGGAGACGTTTCGGCGCCTGGTTGCGCCAGTCGGCGAGGACGGCCGTGCGCAGCCCGGCGGTGAGGCCGAGGTCGCCGGCGAGGTGCCGGGCGTCCAGCAGTCCGAGCTGGACCTTCAGGTCCTCGCCCGCGGTCTTGCGTGCCTCGGCGGGCGTACGGACGGAGTGGTCGAGGTCGAGGCCGAGGTCCCAGATCGGGTACCAGATGCGGTCGGCCAGGGAGGCCACCGCGCCGGGGTCGGCGCTGCCGTCGTGCAGGAGCAGCAGGTCGAGGTCGCTGCGCGGGGAGAGCTCTCCGCGGCCGTAGCCGCCGACGGCGACGAGCGAGATGCCGCGCAGCTTGTCGGCGCCCGCGTCGAACAGACCGGACAGCCAGTCGTCGGTCAGTTCGGCGAGGGCCGCACGGCGCGGCGGCCCGGACCGCGCCCCCTCCTGGAGGAGGCGCAGCCGGGCCGCCGCATAGCCGCTGGGTCCCGAGTCCTCTGCTTCCGTACGCACGTCCGTACTCGTCACCCAGTGGCTCCTGTTCTTGTTCTGCCTACAGCGCGTCGGGTCCGCGCTCGCCGGTCCGGACCCGGACCGCCGTCTCGACCGGGACGGACCAGACCTTGCCGTCGCCGATCTTGCCGGTACGGGCCGCCTTGACGATGACGTCGAGCAGCTGCTCGGCGTCGTCGTCCTCGACCAGCACCTCGATGCGGATCTTGGGGACGAGGTCGACGGTGTACTCGGCACCGCGGTAGACCTCGGTGTGACCCCGCTGACGACCGTAGCCGCTCGCCTCGGTGACCGTCAGACCGTGAACTCCGAAGGCCTGGAGGGCCTCCTTGATCTCGTCGAGCCGGTGGGGCTTCACGACGGCGGTGATGAGCTTCATGCGTCCACCTTCTTGGCGGGAGTGCCCTGGGCCGGGGAGGGTGCGGAGCTGAAGGCCGCACCGCCGCCGCCACCGCTGAAGTCGTATGCGGTCTCGGCGTGCTCGGCCTGGTCGATGCCCGCGATCTCGTCGTCCTCGGAGACGCGCATCCCGATCGTCTTGTCGATCAGGAAGGCGAGCACCGCGGAGGCCACGAGGGAGTAGGCGAGGACCGCGAAGACACCGGCGCACTGCTTCCAGAACTGGTCGAGGCCGCCGCCGTAGAAGAGGCCCGCGACGTCGGACTGGCCGCCGCCGGTGGCGAGGAAGCCGATCAGCAGGGAGCCGACGACACCGCCGACGAGGTGGACACCGACGACGTCGAGCGAGTCGTCGTAGCCGAACTTGTACTTGAGGCCGACGGCCATGGCACAGAGCAGACCGGCGACGACACCGACGGCGATCGCGCCGAGCGGGGACACGGCACCACCCGACGGGGTGATGGCGACCAGACCGGCGACCGCGCCGGAGGCGGCACCCAGCGTGGTGAACGCGCCGTGGCGGATCTTCTCGTAGGCGAGCCAGGCCAGCATGGCCGCGGCGGTGGCGATCTGCGTGTTGATGAACATCAGCGCGCCGACGCCGTCGTCGTTGCCGAGCCAGGAGCCGGCGTTGAATCCGAACCAGCCGAACCACAGCAGACCGGCGCCGAGCATGACCAGCGGCAGGCTGTGCGGGCGCATCGGGTCCCTCTTGAAGCCGACGCGCTTGCCGATCACGAGGATCACGCCGAGCGCCGCGGCACCCGCGTTGATGTGGACCGCCGTACCACCGGCGAAGTCGATGACGCCGAGCTCGAAGGCCCAGCCGCCCGCGCCCCAGACCCAGTGCGCGACCGGGAAGTAGACGACCGTGGCCCACAGGGCGACGAAGAGCGCCCAGCCCGTGAACTTCACACGGTCCGCGACCGCGCCGCTGATCAGGGCGGGCGTGATGATCGCGAACATCAGCTGGAAAACGGCGAAGACGTAGATCGGGATGGTGTAACCGTCCCAGAGCTGCGTGATGCCGATCCCACTCAGGCCCACGTAGTCCGATGACCAGCCGATGATGCTGCCCGAGTCGGTGCCGAAGGCGAGGGAGAAGCCGTAGAGCACCCACAGGATGGTGACGATCCCCATGCTGATGAAGCTCATCATCAACATGTTCAGGGTGCTCTTGACCCGGACCATGCCTCCGTAGAAGAAGGCGAGTCCGGGAGTCATGATCAGCACCAGGGCGGAACAGATGAGCATGAACCCGGTGTTGGCGGCAGACAGCGTGGGAGCGTCTGCGGCAAGCGTGATGGCTGGTGCCATCGGCGTCTCCTCGTCGTTTGGTACGGCCCCGTGCGGGCGAAGCCATGAGCGGTTATGAGGGGTGGGCCGGTTATGCGCCAGAGATTGGCGCAGCGCGGTTTCGACCGGCACCCCTCGATGTTTCGCCGCCGTGACGAAGAGGTCCTGTGTGTTACGCGTCGATGAACTGGCTGATGTCGGTCCGCGCGATCGTTATCGTGGCGCAACCTTCATCGAAGGTATGGAACCGGCCGCGGTCGGCCGTCCGATGACCTGGCATGGGGGAGCCGAGTCGGGCTGTTAAGGACGGCGGCCGCGGCCGGGGTACTGGGGTCAGACCGCCTCGGCGGTCTCGGGCAGATCGATGGCGAGTTGCTCGGTCAGGTCCACCACGGCGGCGAGATCGCCGAAATCGCGTACAGCCGTGTCGACGGTTTTTCGGATACGAGTGTTGACCCTCTCGGAGCGCACCTTCTTGGCGACCTTCAGGGCCGCGCGCACCAGGACCGTGCTCTGCTCGGGCTCCTGCCTCAGGAGGTGCACCGTGCCCATCCCGACGAGGTTGAGTGCGTACGAACGCTGGTGCTCGGCGTCCTTCTCGAAGAGGTCGACGGCCTTCTGCATGACGGGCTCGGCCAGCGAGGCGTACGTGGGGCTGCGGCCCGCGACATAGGCCAGGTCGCGGAAGGAGTGGGAGTTCTCGCCGTGCAGCTCGGCCTCGGAGAAGAAGCGGATCCAGTCGGGATCGGGCTCGTCGAACTCGAGCGCGTCACCGAACGTGTCCTCGGCCATCCGGACGGCTCGCTTGCACTTTCCGGGCTGCCCCATGTTGGCGTAGGCCCGGGCCTCCATCGCATACAGCATGGACTGGGTCCGTGGGCTCGCGCAGTCGCGGCTTCCGTACTGCGCGAGGTGGATCAGTTCCAGAGCGTCGTCGGGCCGGCCGAGGTGGATCATCTGGCGGCTCATGCTGGAGAGGACGTACGAGCCGAGCGGTTTGTCGGCGGCCTCCTTGGCGGCGTGCAGGGCGAGGACGAAGTACTTCTGGGCGGTCGGCTGGAGCCCGACGTCGTAGCTCATCCAGCCCGCCAGCTCGGCCAGCTCGGCGGCGACCTTGAACAGGCGCCGGGTGGTGGCCTCGGGCTGTGGCTCCTGGAGGAGGTCGGTCACCTCGTGCAGCTGGCCGACGACGGCCTTGCGACGCAGGCCGCCGCCGCACTGGGCGTCCCACTGGCGGAACATGACCGTGGTGGATTCGAGGAGGTCCAGCTCGGGCTGGGAGAGCCGGCCGGGGCGGCGCAGGGCGGCGGGGGACTCGGGCTGCTCACGGGGGGTGACGGGGCTGGGCACCAGCCAGCGCTGCATGGGCTCGATCAGCGAGGGGCCCGCGGAGAGCGCCAGTGACGTGCCGAGGAATCCGCGCCGCGCCAGCATCAGGTCGCTGCGCGAGAACTCACCGATCAGGGCGACGGTCTGCGGACCCGTCCAGGGCAGGTCGACGCCGGACACGGACGGTGACTGGTGCGCGGCGCGCAGGCCCAGGTCCTCGACGGCGACGACACAGCCGAAACGCTCGGAGAACAGCTCGGAGAGGATGCGCGGGATGGGCTCGCGGGGATTCTCGCCGTCCAGCCAGCGGCGGACGCGCGAGGTGTCCGTCGAGATGTGGTTGGCTCCCAACTGGCGTGCTCTGCGGTTCACTTGACGCGCCAGCTCGCCCTTGGACCAACCGCTGCGCACGAACCACGAGCCCAACAGCTCATTGGGGCGCTTGTCAGCAGTCGTCCCGCCTCCGCCGTTGCCGCCCACTGGAACGCCCCCATCCCTGAACCCACTTGTGCGCTGTGTGCGCCAAGCCCTACCAGAATGCCGGTACATATGGTCGTCCGTCCGGTGGTTCTCACCCATCGAACGAGAAGCCGAGTTGCCTCCGGCATACCCACGAGTGCATGCGTCCCCAGGACCCGTGCACTCACGGTAATCCTACGATCACCCGTCCAGCCATGGCGATCCCGGAAACGCCACCATTCGCCACCCCTTCGAATGAACTCCCGGCGGCCTGTACGCGATTCACTTGACACATGACGGCCGGGAGTGGGCGGAGCGTTGCACATCGGGGCGCGCGAAGCCGGACGCACCACCCGTGACACCACCGGGCGCCGCATGAACCGCACAGCGTTGGGAACGCAGAGTTACGGTTCCGTTCCGTCACGTAACCACCTGCGCGCTGGACCCGTTGGAGGGGGCATGGGCTTCACGATCGGCGGCATCCGCGAAATCCGGTCCGGCTCTCGTCGCCGCGGCCGCTCCTCGGAGTGCACGGCCGTGGCCGAGTTCACCGGACTGTGGGGCTGGGACGTGGCGCCCGGCGCCCGGACCGCCGCGGGGACCTGCTCGTGCGGCCGGGCCGACTGCCGGGCACCGGGCGCGCATCCTCTGGACTTCGCCCCCGTCGTCCCGGCGGGTGCCACGCTCGACGAAGTGACGCAGGCCTGGGGCGAGTTCCCCGGCGCCGCGGTGATGCTTCCCGTGGGCCGCGCCTTCGACATCATCGAGGTCGCCGAGCCGGCCGGCCGCCGCGCCCTGGTCCGGCTCGAACGCATGGGGCTCCCGGTGGGCCCCGTGGCCGCCACCCCGGACGGCCGCGCCCACTTCTTCGTCGCCCCCGGCGCCGCGGCCGAACTGCCCGAGCTGCTCTACCGCATGGGCTGGGACGACGCCGCGCTCGACCTGCACGGCCTGGGCCCCGGCACGTACATCACGGCCCCGCCCTCCGACCGCGCCGGCCTCGGCCCGGTCCACTGGCTCCGCTCCCCCGCCCTCGACTCGGCCACGAAGCCGCCCGCGGCACGACTGTTGCTGGGGACGCTGGCGTACGTGGCGCATCGCTCGCGCGCATAGCCTGCCGACCTGCCGACATAGACCTACCGAACCAGACCTACCGAAACGGAAGGGCCCCATCGCATCTGCACCATGCGGTGGGGCCCTTCCTCGCGTACGTACCTCTCGTACGGGACGTCACTCTCCGATAAGGGCATCCACGAACGCCTCCGGCTCGAACGGGGCCAGGTCGTCCGCGCCCTCGCCGAGGCCGACGAGCTTGACGGGGACGCCCAGTTCGCGCTGGACGGCGATGACGATGCCGCCCTTGGCCGTGCCGTCGAGCTTGGTCAGGACGATGCCGGTGATGTCGACGACCTCGGCGAAGACCCGGGCCTGGACCAGGCCGTTCTGGCCGGTGGTGGCGTCCAGGACGAGCAGCACCTCGTCCAGCGGGGCGTGCTTCTCGACGACGCGCTTGACCTTGCCGAGCTCGTCCATGAGACCGGTCTTGGTGTGCAGCCGGCCCGCGGTGTCGATGAGTACGACGTCCGCGCCCTCCTGGATGCCCTCCTTGACGGCATCGAAGGCGATGGACGCGGGGTCGCCGCCCTCGGGGCCGCGCACGGTGCGGGCGCCGACGCGCTCGCCCCAGGTCTGCAGCTGGTCGGCGGCGGCGGCGCGGAAGGTGTCGGCCGCGCCGAGCACGACGTGCTTGCCGTCGGCGACGAGCACGCGCGCGAGCTTGCCGGTGGTGGTGGTCTTGCCGGTGCCGTTGACCCCGACGACCATCACGATGCCCGGGGTGTCGAGACCGGACTCGGTGTTCACGGTGCGGTCGAAGTCGGGCACGAGGAGGGTGAGCAGTTCCTCGCGCAGCAGGGTCCGCAGCTCGTCGGGAGTGCGCGTGCCGAGCACCCGCACCCGCTCGCGCAGCCGCTCGACCAGCTCCTGGGTAGGCTGCACACCGACATCGGCGGTGAGCAGCGTGTCCTCGATCTCCTCCCAGGTGTCCTCGTCGAGGTGCTCGCGCGAGAGGAGCGTGAGCAGCCCCTTGCCGAGCGCGTTCTGTGAGCGGGAGAGGCGGGCGCGCAGGCGGACCAGGCGGCCCGCGGTCGGCTCCGGGACCTCGACCGGGGGCGCTTCGGCCACCGGCGCCGGCTCGTCGACGGCGACCGGCGCGGACGCCGAGGCGTCCGGAAGATCCACCTCCTCTATGGTGCGGCGCGGTTCGTCGCGCGGCGTCTCGGCCTCGTCGCCGATATGCGGCTCGGCCGGCGGAGCGGTGATGTCGGGGGCGGCGGGGGGCGACGGGGGCAGCTGCTTGCGCCTGCGGCTGCCGATGACGAGCCCGCCGAGCGCGCCGATCACGACCACGGCGATGACTACAGCAAGGATGACGATTTCCATAACGCGTCCAGTATCGGCCATGGGCCCCTGACGGCTACTGCTTGTACTTTCCTCCGAAGGACATAAGCCGCCCAAGGCAAAGGTTCGAACTGGTATTCGATGACCATCCGCCCCTCCGTGGTGCGGAGCCCGCCCGATCCGGAGCCGGACAACCGGCCCACCACTCTGGCCGTCTGACGATCCGTCAGCTACCGTCCCCCTGCACCGACATCACCGGCACCCCACCCGGCTCGGCGAAGGGGGACTTTCCCATGCCCGCAACGGTCGTACGTTTCAACCTCGTTGAGCCCGGCGCGACTCCCGCCTCGCTCAGCGCCCGCTACAAGGCCGCGCTGGAGATGGCGGCCTATGCCGACGACCGCGGGATGACCACCGTGCAGACCGAGGAGCACCACGGTGTCGACAACAACTGGCTGCCCTCGCCGTTCACCTTCGCGGGCGCGGTCTTCGGCGCGACCCGGCGCATCGCGGTCACCGTCTCGGCGATCATCGGCCCGCTGCACGACCCTCTGCGGCTGGCCGAGGACATCGCCGTGCTCGACCTGCTGAGCGGCGGCCGGCTGATCACGGTCGCGGGGATCGGCTACCGCCCCGAGGAGTACGCGATCTTCGACGTGGAGTGGAAGCGGCGCGGCCGTCTCCAGGACGAGCTCCTGGAGACGCTGCTGAAGGCGTGGACCGGCGAGGAGTTCGAGTACCGGGGCCGTACGGTACGGGTCACGCCGCGCCCCTTCTCGGATCCGCACCCCCTGCTGCTGGTCGGCGGCTCCTCCGAGGCGGCGGCCCGCCGGGCGGCCCGGCTCGGACTGCCGTTCTTCCCGAGCGCGCATCTGCCGGAGCTGGAGGCCTACTACAAGGAGCGGCTGGTCGAGTACGGCAAGGAGGGCTGGACCATGATGCCCTCGGCGGTCACCCCTCTCCTGCACCTGGCCGAGGACCCGGACCGTGTGTGGGCCGAGCACGGCGAGCACTTCCTGCACGAGGCGAGGACGTACGCCTCCTGGCAGTCGTCCGACATCCGCTCGGCGGTGCGGTCGGCGGCCACGACGGTCGACGAGCTGCGCGCCGAGGGTGTCTACCGGATCGTTACTCCGGACGAGTGTCTGGCGCAGGGCCTCGACAGCTACGTACTGCATCCGCTGTCCGGCGGGATGCCGATCGACGAGGGCTGGCGCAGCATGCATCTGTTCTGCGAGAACGTACTGCCCCGGCTCAAGGGCCTCTAGATCCTGGGAGGGATCCTCGGGGACCGAGCCGGGGCAGTACGCCTTACGGGTACGGGGAGAGGGGCAGCGGGGACTTGGCCCTTCTCCCCGAGTTCGGGGAGCCGGCGAGGACCCGCGATTCGCGGAGGCCTCGCCGGACGGACGGGGCTAGCCCATCTCCTCCAGGGTCTTGCCCTTCGTCTCCGTCACGAACTTGAGCACGAACGGGATGGAGAGCGCGGCGAAGACCGTGTAGATCACGTAGGTCATGGAGAGGTTCCAGTCGGCCAGCGACGGGAAGCTCGCGGTGATGGCCCAGTTGGCGATCCACTGTGCGGAGGCGGCGACACCGAGGGCGGCGGCGCGGATCTTGTTCGGGAACATCTCACCGAGGAAGACCCAGACGACGACACCCCAGGAGAGGGCGAAGAAGAGCACGAACACATGGGCGGCGATCAGGGCGACCCAGCCCTGGGTGGCCGGCAGCTTGCCGTCGACGAGGTCGAAGGAGAAGGCCCAGGCCTCCAGGCCGAGCCCGATGACCATGCCCACGGAACCGATGAGCGCGAGCGGCTTACGGCCGATCCGGTCGACGAAGATCATGGCGATCACGGTGCCGACGATGTTGATGATCGACGTCGTGAACGAGTAGAAGAACGACTCGGACGGGTCGACGCCGACCGACTGCCACAGGGTCGAGGAGTAGTAGAACGCGACGTTGATGCCGACGAACTGCTGGAAGACCGAGAGGCCGATGCCGATCCAGACGATCGGCTTGAAGAAGAAGGTCCCGCCCAGCAGGTCCTTGAAGACCGACTTGTGCTCGCTCTTCATGGCGTGCTCGATCTCGGCGACGCGGGCGTCCAGGTCGACGTGGTCGCCCTCGACCTCGCGCAGCACCTCGCGGGCGCGCGCGTCCTTGCCGGCCGAGATCAGGAAGCGCGGCGACTCGGGGATCGCGAAGGAGAGCAGGCCGTAGAGGACGGCCGGGATGACCATGACACCGAGCATGACCTGCCAGGCTTCGAGCCCCATTTTTTTTTTTTTTTTTTTTTTTTTTTTTTTTTTTTTTTTTTTTTTTTTTTTTTTTTTTTTTTTTTTTTTTTTTTTTTTTTTTTTTTTTTTTTTTTTTTTTTTACGAGCTTGCCGCGCTGGTCGCCGCCGGCGGCGTTCAGGATGCCCCAGTTGACCAGCTGCGAGATGGCGATGCCGATGACGATCGCGGCCTGCTGGAAGGAGCCGAGCCGTCCGCGGTACGCGGCGGGGGCGACCTCGGCGATGTAGGCCGGGCCGATGACCGAGGCCATACCGATGGCGAAGCCGCCGATGACCCGCCAGAAGGCCAGGTCGTACAGGGCGAAGGGCAGCGCCGACCCGACGGCGCTGACGATGAACAGCACGGCCGAGATCTGCATGCAGCGGATACGGCCGATGCGGTCGGCGATCCGGCCCGCGGTGGCGGCGCCGATCGCACAGCCGATCAGCGCGATGGCGATGACCTGGGCCAGGGCCGCAGAACCGATGTCGTAGCGGTCCCGGATGGCCTCGACGGCGCCGTTGATCACGGCACTGTCGTAACCGAAGAGGAAACCGCCCATCGCGGCCGCCGCCGCGATGAAGATGACGTGCCCGAGATGTTCGGGATGAGCCTCACGGGCTCCTGACTTGAGCGGCTGCGCTGAGCTGGTCACGTGTAACTCCTCGGGCCACCGGCCTCACTGCCGGGGGTGGGGGCGAGCCCTCCAGGACGGTGTTTCCAGTGGCGCACACGTTTACGCCGCCCACCACCTGAAGGTAAAAGCAACGCCGTCGACCCTATGCCTTCAAGTTCCGAAGTCAATAGGCGGGTACCTGTGAGTTTCGAGGCAGCATATGGCGTAGTTGTGTTCAACTCTTAAAGAAAGAGAAACGGCCTCTTAAAGGCTCCTGGCCAGGGACGCGGGGCCGTGACATGTGCGGCTCCGCCGCGTGGGCGCGACAAACCACAACGAACCCGCACCGGCGCGAGGGCCCGTCCGAAGGTCAGCGCAGCCTCTGGCTGATGACCTTCGACACGCCGTCCCCCTGCATGGACACGCCGTACAACGCGTCGGCGACTTCCATCGTCCGCTTCTGATGCGTGATCACGATCAACTGCGAAGCCTCCTGCAGCTCCTGCATGATCCGGATCAGCCGCTGAAGGTTCGTGTCGTCCAGCGCCGCCTCGACCTCGTCCATCACATAGAACGGACTGGGCCGCGCCTTGAAGATCGACACGAGCATGGCCACGGCGGTCAGCGACCGCTCGCCACCGGACAGCAGCGACAGCCGCTTGACCTTCTTCCCCGGCGGCCGTGCCTCCACATCGACACCCGTGGTGAGCATGTTGTCGGGATCGGTCAGGATCAGCCGCCCGTCCCCACCCGGGAACAACCGGCTGAAGACCCCTTCGAACTCCCGCGCCGTGTCCCAGAACGCCTGGGTGAAGACCTGCTCGACCCGCTCGTCGACCTCCTTCACCACCTGAAGAAGATCGGCACGCGTCTTCTTCAGGTCCTCCAGCTGCTCGCTGAGGAACTTGTGGCGCTCCTCCAGCGCGGAGAACTCCTCCAGGGCAAGCGGATTGACCTTGCCCAGCTGCTGGTAGGCCCGTTCGGCGGACTTGAGCCGCTTCTCCTGCTCGGCACGGTGGAAGCGCCGGGGCTGGTTGCGCGGATGCTCCGGATCGTCCGGCAGCTCCTCGCCCTCGGCGGGCAGCGAGGGCGGTACGAGCTGGTCGGGCCCGAAGTCCGCGATCAGCCCGGCCGGTTCGACCCCCAGCTCCTCCAGCGCCTTGGCCTCCAGCTGCTCGATCCGCATCCGCTTCTCGGCCCCGAGGACCTCGCCGCGGTGCACCGAGTCCGTGAGCTTGTCGAGCTCGGCCTTGAGGTCGCGGCCCTCGTTGCGGGCGACGACGAGGTCCTGCTCCCGCCGCGCCTTGGCGCGCTCCGCGGCCGTACGCTCCTCGTCCGCCCGGGCGAGCGAGACCTCGACGTGCGCGAGCAGCTGCCGCGCACCGGAGGCGACGGCCCCGGCGACGGCGGCCTCGTGCCGCAGCCGTGCCTTGCGCTGCTCGGCACGCGCGCGTGCCTCGCGTTCGGCCCGCGCGGCCCGGTCCAGCGAATCGGCCCGCCCGGCAAGCCCCTTGACCCGCTCCTCGTGCGTACGCGTCTGGAGCCGGGCCTCCATCTCGGTCTGCCGGGCGTTGGCCCCGTCGGCCGCGAGCCGGTCCCGTACGGAGGTGTCGGGCTCCTCCTCGAACGGCATCTCCTCGGCGACGGCGAGCCGTTCGGCCAGCTCCTCCGCCTCCTGGACGGCCCGTTCGAGGGCTTCCTGTGCGCGGGCGGCCGCCGCGGTGCTCCGCTCGGCCTCTCCGGCGGCGCCCCGCGCCTGCCCGGCCAACCGACCGAGCTGCTGGGCGACCTGGGACTTCTCCCGCTCACCGGCCCGCCGCCGCTCGCCCAACTCCTCGACGAGAGCGGTCCGTTCCCGGCGCAGCTCAGCGGCCCGGTGCTGCTGCTCGGTCAACTCCTCGCACAGCACGCCCAGTTCTTCCAGCTCGGCCGCCGCCTCGTCGACGGAGGCCTGCACTTCGAGCAGGCTCGGCGCCCCGGCGGAACCGCCCTGGGCGAAGTGCGCCCCGAGCAGATCCCCCTCGGCGGTCACCGCGGTCAGCTCGGGCCGGGAGTAGACGAGATCCTCCGCGTCCTCCAGCGTCCCGACCACGACGATCCCCCGCAACAGCCGCCGTACGGCAGGCATGAGATCGGAGGGCCCACGCACGAGATCGGCGGCGAACGTTGGACCACCGCGCTCGGCATCTCCTCCGGAGGACGTCCTACCGACGCCCGCGCCGGACTGCCCGCCCGTGCCGGACTGACGGTCCGCGCCGCGCTGCCCGTCCGCACCGGACTGCCCAGACGGCCCGAACGCCCCGGACGGCCCGCCGGTTACGTCGCCGGTGCTGCCGAACGCTCCCCCGGCCGCGGCACCGTCCGGCGCCCCCGCAAGCAACAGCGCCGCCCGTCCCCCGTCCTGCTTGCGCAGCAGGCGGATGGCGTCCGCCGCGGCGGACGGGCTGGTCACCGCGATGGCGTCCGCCGCCGCGCCGAAGGCGGCCGCGACCGGGACCTCGTGGCCCGGTGTGACGGAGAGCAGTTCCGCCGCCGGACCCAGCAGCCCCGTCAGCCGGTCCTTCGCCACGAGCAGTGCCCCCGTACCGTCCTTCCGGCGCAGCCCCAGGGACAGGGCCTCGTGGCGGGCCTGCGTGGCGGCGCGCTTGCGTTCGGCCGCGGTGGCCGCCTCGCGGGCCTCGGTCAGGGCGGACTCGGCGTCGGCGAGGGCGCGCTTGGCCGTCTCGTGCTGCTCGGAGAGTTCCTCGTCGCCCGCGTCCAGCCCGTCGACCTCGGCCTTGAGCTGCTCGTACTCCTCCTGGGCGGCGACGGCCCGCTCCTGGGCCTCGTCGCGGGCGGAGGCGAGCCGGTCGATCTCCGCCTGGGCGGAGGCGGCGCGCGAACGGGCCGCGTTGACCTGCCCGTTCAGCCGGGCCAGGCCCTCACGGCGGTCCGCGATGGCGCGGGCCACGTCCTTCAGGCGCCGCTCCTCCACCGCCAGTTCGCGCTCGAGGTCGGCCCGGTGGGAGACGGTGTCCTCCAGGGCCCGCTCGGCCGCTTCCAGAGCCGCTTCGAGCTCGGCCTCCTGCTCACGGATCCGGGCGGCCTCGCGCTCCATGTCCTCGGGGTCGCGCCCGCGCCGCTCCTCCGGCGGCTGGGCGGTCGCGCTCTTGACCCGCGCGTCCGCCAGGGAGACCGTGCCGCGCACCCGCTCGGCCAGCTGTGACAGCTCGTACCAGGTCTGCTGTGCTCGCTGCAGGCGCGGGGTAAGCCGCCGCACCTCGTCCTCCAGCATCGCCTCGCGCTGGAGCGCCTTCTTCAGCTCGGCCTCCGCCGACTCCTTGCGTTCCTTGAGCGCGGCCTCGTCGGCGACCTCGGCCTGGAGCGCGCCCCGGAGCCGTACGAGATCGTCGGCGAGCAGCCGGAGGCGGGCGTCGCGGAGGTCGGCCTGGATCACGGCGGCCCGGCGGGCGACGGCGGCCTGCCGGCCCAGCGGCTTCAACTGGCGCCGGAGTTCGTCCGTGAGGTCCTGCACGCGCGCGAGGTTGGCCTGCATCGCGTCCAGCTTCCGCAGCGCCTTCTCCTTGCGCTTGCGGTGCTTGAGGACGCCCGCGGCCTCCTCGATGAAGGCGCGGCGGCCCATCGGATCGGCGTGCAGGACGGAGTCGAGCTGGCCCTGTCCGACGATGACGTGCATCTCGCGGCCGATGCCGGAGTCGGACAACAGCTCCTGGATGTCCAGCAACCGGCAGGTGTCGCCGTTGATCTGGTACTCGCTGCCGCCGTTGCGGAACATGATCCGCGTGATGGTGACCTCGGCGTACTCGATGGGCAGGGCCCCGTCGGAGTTGTCGATGGTCAGGGACACCTCGGCGCGGCCGAGCGGGGGCCGCCCGGTGGTGCCGGCGAAGATGACGTCCTCCATCTTGCCGCCGCGCAGTGACTTGGCTCCCTGCTCGCCCATGACCCAGCTGAGGGCGTCCACGACATTGGACTTGCCCGAGCCGTTGGGGCCCACGACACAGGTGATGCCCGGCTCGAACCGCAGCGTGGTCGCCGAGGCGAACGATTTGAACCCGCGCAGGGTCAGGGCCTTGAGGTGCACGCAGCCGGACTCTACCTTCCGGGTGGGTCTCACTCCATGAACGCGCGGTTTCACCCTTGAACGTGCAGGGCACACCAAACGTTAAAGACAGTGAAAGAGTGCGCGGGGGCAAGAAAGAAGGGACGCCGAAGCGTCCCTTGCAACTCTGTCAGCGGCTGACACGGGCAGCCTGTTCACTGGTGGCGACGATGCGATTCAGTGATCAGGTGAGCGCAGGCTCCGCCTGGGGTACGTCGATGCTGTCGAAGTCGTGAGAAGCGGCAGCCGCGAGCGCGTCGTTCTCGGCCTGGATCCGTACGAGCTCGGATTCCAGGTCCTGGACGCGCTGCTGGAGCCGTCGCATCTCGGCAATGAGTCGCGGGTCGGAACCGCCGACGTAACCGAGAAGCGCCTTTGCCATGATGGATGGTCCTCCACACTGAGTGACCGACCGGAAGCGGTGTGGGTCGTGAGGGAATCGCACCCGCGATGCTTGGCACTGACGAGTTTTTACTGCCGCTCTTACATGCCAAACAGCTAAGGTGCGCGGGGACTTTCAGCGTCTCACCAAAAAGTTTGACGGTCAACACGATCACGCCCCGTATTGGGGGCCAACCCGGGGCGCGCGGCTTCAGAACGGGCGGCGCGGCCACTGTTTCGGGGCCCTGGGGGCGTAGAGATCATCCTTACTCGCGGAGCCTGCCACGACAAGCGATTCTTGGCAACCACCAGGCGCTTTCTGCCTGTGGCAGGTGCCCGGCGCACGCCCCGCGCCCGCCGCCAGGGGTGTTGCAACCGGTGGAGCGGAGTGGATCTCACCGGATGGCGAAGCCGTCGTAGCCGCCGCGGGGCGTGTCCCAGATCTCAGTGACTCCGTCGACGCGTCCGGGCGTGTCGTCCCCCTGGAGCCAGTCGAGGAGTCGCTGGCATTCGGCCCGAGGGCCTTCGGAGACCACCTGGACCCGTCCGTCGCCCAAATTGAGAGCAAAACCACTCAGGCTGCCGATCTCCAGCGCCTTAGCCCGTGTGTACCAGCGGAAACCCACACCCTGGACCCGTCCGCGTACCCACGCGACCAGCCTTACATGCTCGCTCATGGCTGCACGCTAACCGGCCAAATGCCCTCGGAGCACTTCCTCCCCTTGCGCCATGGGGTACCGTCCCGACCCAATGAGCCTCACTCGTTCGGGTGAGGAACGTTGACCGCAAGGATGAGGAAGGCCAGGAGATGGGACGCCACCGACGCTCCGCCGCCGGCCGCGCCGCCACAGGCCGCGCCACCGGGGTCACACAAACGTACGATACATACGCGGGCGGTTACGCGGCGGCAGACTCGGGTGATTACGCGGGTGAGGGCGACTACGCGACCGCGGGTGACAACCTGACCGCCGGGGACTACCTGAACGGCAGCCCCTACGCGACCGCGGGCATGTACGACTCGCCTGGCGGCATACACGAGACCGGCGACTTCTACTCGAAGAGCGACACCTACCTCTTCGCCGCGGATCCCGCCACCCACGCCACGACCGGCTATGCGCCGGACGGCGGTGCCGGTCGCGGCCACCGCCGCCGCAAGAAGACCGTGACGCCCGTACGCACCGGTCTGCTCGGTGTCTCGGCCGCTGTCGCGATGGGTGCCGTCGCGGTCGCCTCCGGGCTGATCCCGGGCAGCGACAGCCTCTCGATAGGCGGCGGCAACGCGGACAAGGTCCGCGCCCAGGACTCGCCGAGCGACGTGCAGACGCAGGGCGGCACGGACGGCACCACGGACGACCGCGAGGACTCCGGCACCAGCCGTGACCTGGAGCGTTCCGCGTCTCCGACGGTCTCGCCGACGAAGGCCCCGGAGAAGACCGAGAAGAAGACCCCCTCCGCGAAGCCGTCGACGAAGGCTCCCGTCAAGGAGAAGCCGAAGACCGAGCCGACCACGAAGGCGCCGGAGAAGAAGGCACCCGAGACGGCTCCGTCGAAGGCGGTGTCCACCGCGTCCAAGGCCGAGGCCGAGGTGTTGTCGCTGGTCAACGAGGAGCGGGCGAAGGCCGGCTGCAGCCCGGTGACCGCGTCCAGCACGCTGGCGGCGCTGGCCGAGTCCTTCAGCGAGGACATGGCCGCGCGGGGCTTCTTCGACCACACGGACCCGAGCGGGGCCTCCCCCTGGGACCGCGCGGAGAAGCTCGGCATCACGAACCTCGGCGGGGAGAACATCGCCCGCGGCCAGGCCGACGCCGCCGCGGTGATGGAGGCCTGGATGAACAGCCCCGGCCACCGCGCGAACATCCTGAACTGCGACTTCAAGACCCTGGGCGTCGGCGCGCACTTCGCGTCGGGCGGCCCCTGGTGGACGCAGGACTTCGGCTACTAGCCGCGCAGAACCGAAAGAGGGGGCGCTAGCGAAAAGTTAGCGCCCCCTCTTCGGTTTGCGCTGCGCCGAGTATTCTGGGCGGATGGACCTGACGGAGCGACCGGACTTCGAGTTCGACGTGTTCTCCAAGGCGTGCCCGTCCCGGGGCACGCTGGAGCACGTCACGGGGCGCTGGGGCGCGCTCACGCTGGGGGCGCTGTACGAGGGCTCGTTCCGTTTCAACGAACTGCGCCGGCGCGTGGACGGCGTCAGCGAGAAGATGCTGTCCCAGACCCTGCACGCGCTGGAGCGCGACGGCCTGGTGCACCGCGAGGCCCAGCCGACGAACCCGCCGCGGGTGGACTACGAACTGACGCCGCTGGGCCGCGAGGTCGCCGAGCGGCTGCTGTCCCTCATCCACTTCGTGCAGGGACACATGGACGACGTACTGGGAGCGCGCGAGCGCTACGACACGGCGCGCGGCGGACGCTGACAGCGGGGGCAGAAGTAGCTGGACCGGTTCATCCAGGGCCTGCGCCGCATCAGGGTGCCGCAGCGCCGGCACGGCTCGCCCTCCCTGCCGTACGCGTCGAGCGAGCGGTCGAAGTAACCCGACTCCCCGTTCACGTTGACGTAGAGGCTGTCGAAGCTGGTGCCGCCGACGGCGAGGGCCGCGTTCATCACATCCCGTACGTGGCACAGGAGTTCGGCCGTGCGCGGGCGCGTGAACCCGGTGGTGGGGCGCTCGTAGTGCAGCCGCGCACGCCAAAGCGCCTCGTCCGCATAGATGTTGCCGACGCCGCTGATCAACGACTGGTCCAGCAGGGCGCGTTTGACGGTCGTACGCCGACGCCGCAGCGCCTCGTGGAACGCGTCGTCGTCGAACAGCGGGTCCAGCGGGTCGCGGGCGATGTGCGCGATGACGTCGGGCAGCCCGTCGGGGGTGGTCTCGTGCAACGACAGCCCGCCGAAGGTCCGTTGGTCGACGAAACGGAGCTCGGTGTGGAGGGCGTCCTCGAACCGGACGCGGATGCGCAGATGCTTCTCGTCGGCGGCGTCCTGCGGCTGGACGAGGAGCTGCCCGCTCATCCCGAGGTGTGCGAGAACGGCGCTCGGGGAGTCGGCGAGCGGCAGCCAGAGGTACTTGCCGCGACGCTGGGGCAGCCCGATCCGGTGCCCCTTGAGCCGGGCCCCGAAGTCCTCACCGCCCGCGATGTGCCGGCGCACCGCACGCGGGTGCAGCACCTGGACGTCGGCGACGATGCGTCCGCTGACCCAGCGTTCGAGGCCCCGTCGTACGACCTCGACCTCGGGCAGTTCGGGCACGGCGTCTCCTCCGGATGCGTGGGCCGATGACTCGGGCGCCCCGGACCGGGGCCGCGCGCCCGCAGCGTACCGTCGGCGCCCCCGAGCACGATCGCCCGCCCCCTCGAACGGGGGACGGGCGATCGGTCACAGCACTGAACTGCGGATCGGTCAGGCGGAAGCGGTGTCGGATGCCGCCGTCGAGGAGGCCTCGACGGCCTCCTCGGCTGCGGCGGCCTTCTCAGCCGCTGCGGAGGCTTCGGCTGCCGCGACAGCCTCGGCCTCCACGGAAGCCTTGGCCGCTGCGGACGCCTCGGCCTCCGCCGTGGCCTTCGCCACCTTCGCGCGTTCGTCCGCGGCGGAGCGGATCGCACGCCACGCGGACTCCGCGGCCTGCTGCTCCGCCTCCTTCTTGCTGCGGCCGGTGCCGGTGCCGTACGAGACGCCTCCGACGCGGGCAGCAGCAGTGAAGGTCTTCTCGTGGTCCGGGCCGGTCTCGGAGACCAGGTACTCGGGCACGCCGAGCCCCTCGGTCGCCGTGAGCTCCTGGAGACTGGTCTTCCAGTCCAGGCCCGCTCCCAGATTCGAGGATTTCTCGATCAGCGGGTCGAAGAGACGGTGGACGAGTTCGCCCGCCGCATCGAGACCCTGGTCGAGATAGACAGCGCCGATCACCGCTTCAAGGGTGTCGGCGAGGATGGATGCCTTGTCCCGGCCGCCCGTGCCCTCTTCGCCCCGGCCGAGCCGGATGAAGGAGCCGAGTTCGAGCCCGCGGCCCACCTCCGCAAGCGCACGCGAGTTGACCACCGCGGCCCGCAGCTTGGCCAGTTGGCCTTCAGGCAGGTCGGGGTGGGTTCGGTACAGCGTGTCCGTGACCACGAGGCCGAGCACGGAGTCCCCGAGGAACTCCAGGCGCTCGTTCGTGGGCAGACCGCCGTTCTCGTACGCGTACGAACGGTGGGTCAGTGCACGCACCAGAAGGGCGGACTCGAGCTTGTACCCGAGCCGCCCTTCCAGAAGCGTGTGGGACGAGGCTGTGTTGTCCGCCTTTTTCTTGGCGTTTACGTCCGCCTTGGCGTCAGACATGAAGCCTCTCACCAGCCGCTCAGACCTCGAGGACCTGGCGCTTGTTGTAGGTGCCGCAAGCAGGGCAGGCGATGTGCTGCTGCTTGGGCTCGTGGCAGCGCTCGCACGCAACCAGGGTGGGGACCGCAGCCTTCCACTGCGACCGGCGGTGGCGCGTGTTGCTGCGCGACATCTTCCGCTTCGGAACAGCCACGGCTACTTCTCCTGCTTCTCGTTGGCGCGCGCCGATCGAGGCGCTTCGCCACCCATTTCGTCCTTCTCGCCGTCTTCGAGTGAACCGGCGAGTCCCTGCAGTGCCGCCCAACGGATGTCGACGGCGTCGTGGTGGTGGTCCGGGTCGTCCGCGAGCCGGGCTCCGCACTGGGAGCACAGGCCGGGGCAGTCGTCCTGGCACACCGGCTGCATCGGCAGTGCGAGCACCACCGCATCACGCAGCACGGGTTCGAGGTCGAACAAGCCGTCCTCGATGAAGAGCGTGTCCTCGTCGTCCTCGGCGTCGTCGGCCGGCTCCGCTTTCACACGGCCCCGGTCGTCGGCGTCAGGGTACGAGAACATCTCCTGGAAATCCGCTTCGAGCTGCTGCTCGACCGGCTCCAGACACCTTACGCACTCCCCCTTGGCCTGTGCACGGGCGGTGCCTGTGACAAGCACACCTTCCATGACCGACTCAAGGCGGAGTCCGAGCTTCACCGGGGCGCCTTCCGGCACTCCGATGACTCCCTGGATACCGAAATCCTTGGGAGCGTCGATCTCACGGGTCAGGCGCTGCAGCGCGCCAGGACGCCGCCCCAGCTCGTGTGTGTCGAACACGAGAGGGTTGCGGTGGTCGAGGCGGGCGTTCAGGGCCATTCCTGCTTTCGATCTTGAAACTCTGTGGGGCGCCGCCCTTCGGTGCTTCCCGGGCAGCGTTGATCGCGGACGTACACGCGACCGAAGAACCAGGGTACTGGACCTTTCGCTCTCGGCCCAATCCGGCCTCAGCGCCCCTGTTCGTACGCCCTGAGCTGCTCCGCGCTGATCATGGTGGTGTCGAAGAGGCTGGTCTCGTCGAGGGCGTTGGCCTGTGCCTGCTGCGGCTGGGGAGCCTGCGGGGACTGGCCGTACGCCTGCTGCATGTTCGGGTCGTACGCGGCCTGCTGGTCGTAGCCCTGCTGCTGCGGATAGGCGGCGTACGGATCGGCGGTCTGCTGCTGGTAGCCGTATCCGTCCTGCTGCGCGTACTGCTGCTGGTAGCCGTACGGATCGGCGGTCTGCTGCTGGTAGGCGTACGCGTCCTGCTGGGCGTACTGCTGCTGGGCCGGGACCGCCGGGGCCTGGGGCTGGACGGCGGCCGGCTGGGCGGGGCGCTCGGAGAGGTCCGAGAGGCCGTCCAGGTACTCGGCGTCGGTGGTGTGCTGCGCGTTGCCGTCCTCGGCGAAGCCGCCCAGGTCGCCGAGGTCGTCGCTGGCGATCCGGCCGTGCAGCTTCTGACGGCCGCGGCCGACGGCGTCCAGGGTCTTGGCGAGCACGGCCTCGAAGGCGCCGAGCTTGACGTCGACGTACTCGTCGGCGTTGCGGCGCAGGGTCTCCGGGTCGTGGCTGCGCTCGGGAGCGTCCTCGTCCTCGTAGCCCTGCTCGTCGGTGCCGGGGCCCGTGCCCAGGAGCTTCTCGCGGCCTCGGCCGACGGAGCCGAGGGTCTTGGTGAGGACGACCTCGAAGTTGGCGAGCTTGGAGTCGACGTACTCGTCGGCCTCGGCGCGGACGTCCTCGGCTTCCTTGCGGGCCTCGGAGAGGATGCGGTCCGCCTCGTTCTGCGAGCGGCGGGCGACCTCGGTGTCGGAGATCAGGCTGCCGCGCTCGGCGTGCGCGGACTCGATGATCCGCTCGGCCTCCAGGCGGGCCTGCTCGACCATCTGCTCCCGGCCGCCGATCAGCTCCTGGGCCTGGGCGAGGGAGCCGGGCAGCGCCTGGCGCACCTCTTCGAGCAGGGAGAGGAGCTCGGCGCGGTTGACCACGCACGAGGCCGACATGGGCATGGAACGGGCGCTGCCGACCGCCGAGACGATCTCATCGAGCTTCTTCTGCACGTCCACCGTGTGCTCGCCACTCTCTACAGCTGTGATGGAGACGGACGCATCGACTGTACGACCACACCCGCCCCTCCCGACACCGGGTGACGCACTGTCAGGTTTCCGGAGCGCCGTCAGTCCTTCTTCAGACGCTCCCTGAGGGCTTCCAGGACGATCGGCGGCACCAGGTGGGCGACGTCGCCGCCCCAGGTCGCGACCTCCTTGACCAGCGAGGAGGACAGGAAGCTGTAGGTGGGGTTGGTCGGGACGAAGAGGGTCTCGACGCCGGAGAGGCCGTTGTTCATCTGGGCCATCTGCAGCTCGTAGTCGAAGTCGCTGACCGCGCGCAGGCCCTTGACGATGGCCGGGATGTCGCGCTCCTTGCAGAAGTCGACGAGGAGGCCGTGGAAGGACTCCACCTCGACGTTGCCGAACTCCGCGGTGACCTGGCGGATCAGGTCGATCCGCTCCTCGATCTCGAACAGGCCCCTCTTGGACTGGTTGATCATCACCGCGACGTGCACGACGTCGTACAGCTTGGAGGCTCGGGCGATGATGTCGAGATGTCCGTTGGTAATCGGGTCGAACGACCCGGGACAGACGGCGCGGCGCACTTGAGATCCCTCGCTCTCCGGTCCGGTCATCGTGCGTCTTCGCACGTAGAGGCGGCGCGACCGTACCAAAACGTTCCCTCGCCGTAGCGACGGGACCTCAATGCCTCGAAGCCGTCGGGCCACCGGAATTCGCCGCCTCTAGTACTGCGTTCAACGGTGACGAGCGCTTCGCCCGCGAGCCAGCCCCCGGAGCGGAGTGTGAGCAGGATCTCCCGAAGATCGTCGTCCGTGACGGCGTACGGAGGATCGAGAAAGACGAGGTCGTACGGGGCTGCCGGCGCCGCCGTGCGGATGATCTGTTCCGCTTTGCCCGGCCTGACCTCGGCGCCCGGGAGACCCAGCGCCTTCACGTTCTCCCGGATGGTGCGGGCCGCGCGGGCGTCTGCCTCCACGAGGAGGGTGTGGCCGGCGCCGCGGCTCAGCGCCTCCAGACCGACGGCGCCGGAGCCCGCGTACAGGTCGAGGACGCGGTCGCCTTCCAGGGGGCCGCCGAGCAGGGACTGCCAGGTGGAGAACAGGCCCTCGCGGGCCCGGTCCGAGGTGGGCCTCGTGCCGGTGCCCGGTGGGACTGCCAGGCGTCGTCCGCCGGCCGTGCCGGCGATCACGCGGGTCATCTGGGGTCCTTGCGGGAGGGGACGGTCACGGACCCCAGTCTTGCAGGCGGGGGTGGGGGGTGCGTTTTCTGGGCTGCGGGGTGGGGGTGTTCGTGTTCTGGGTAGGTGCGGGTGGGTAGGGCTGGAGTGCGCAGTTCCCCGCGCCCCTTTGGGGCGCGGCCATGGGAGCCCGGCCATGGAAGCGCAGCCAGGGGCTCAGACATCGGGACGCAGCCGACGGGGCGCGCCCGTGTCCTCAGCCCTTCTCCAAGTACTGCTCCCTTTCCTCGTCCAGCAAGGCCTGGAGGGCTGTGCGCAGGCCGGGGAGGTGTTCCAGGTCCGGGTCGGACGCGACGACCGCGGAGGCCTCCTCGCGGGCCTCGGCGATGATCTCCTCGTCGTCGATGACGGCGAGCATCCGCAGTGAGGTGCGGGCGCCGGACTGGGCCTGGCCGAGGACATCGCCCTCTCGGCGCTGTTCGAGGTCGATGCGGGAGAGCTCGAAGCCGTCGAGGGTGGAGGCGACCGCGGTCAGCCGCTGGCGGGCGGGGCTGGCCTCGGCCATCTCGGTGACCAGGAGGCAGAGGCCCGGGGCGGAGCCACGGCCGACGCGGCCGCGCAGCTGGTGGAGCTGGGAGACGCCGAAACGGTCGGCGTCCATGATCACCATCGCGGTGGCGTTCGGGACGTTCACCCCGACCTCGATGACCGTCGTGGCGACCAGCACGTCCGTCTCCCCCGCGGCGAAGCGGCGCATCACGGCGTCCTTGTCGTCCGGGGGCATACGGCCGTGCAGGACCTCGACCTTGAGGCCCTGGAGCGGGCCCTTGGCCAGCTGGTCGGCGACATCGAGGACCGCGAGGGGCGGGCGCTTCTCGGCCTCGTCCTCCGGGGACGGCTTCTTCTTGGACTTCTTCGGGTCGTCGTCCTCGTCACCGATCCGCGGGCAGACCACGTACGCCTGATGGCCGTTGGACACTTCCTCTCGCACGCGCTCCCACGCGCGCGAGAGGAAGTGGGGTTTGTCGGCGGCCGGGACGACATGGCTGGCGATGGGTGAGCGGCCGGCGGGGAGCTGGTCCAGGACGGACGTCTCCAGGTCGCCGAAGACGGTCATCGCGACCGTGCGCGGGATCGGGGTGGCCGTCATCACGAGGAGGTGCGGGGGCTGTTTGCCCTTGCCGCGCAGGGCGTCTCGCTGCTCGACGCCGAACCGGTGCTGCTCGTCCACCACGACCAGGCCCAGGTCGTGGAACTGCACCTTGTCCTCGATCAGCGCATGCGTGCCGATGACGATCCCGGCCTCGCCGGTGACCAGGTGGAGCAGTGCCTCCCGCCGCGCCGCCGCCCCCATGGATCCGGTGAGCAGCACCACCTTGGTGGAGTGCTCGACGCCACCGAGCATGCCGCCCTCGGCCAGCTCCCCCATCATCTCGGTGATCGACCGGTGGTGCTGCTGGGCGAGCACCTCGGTGGGCGCGAGCATCGCCGCCTGACCGCCCGCGTCGACGACGGCGAGCATGGCGCGCAGGGCCACCATCGTCTTGCCGCTGCCCACCTCGCCCTGCAGCAGCCGGTGCATCGGATGCTCGGTGGCCAGGTCGTCGAAGATCTCCTTGGAGACCTTCTGCTGGCCCTCGGTGAGGGTGAAGGGCAGCTTGGCGTCGAAGGCGGTCAGCAGGCCGTCCTTCTTGGGCTTCCTTGCCACGGCGGGCAGTTGGGCGTCCGCGTGACGGCGGCGGGCCAGGGCCACCTGGAGGACGAAGGCCTCGTCCCACTTCAGGCGGGAGCGGGCGTCCTCGATGTCCGCCTTGGTGTGCGGGCGGTGGATCTTCAGCAGGGCCTCGGGGAGGGGGACCAGACCGCGGCCGGCCCGCAGGGACTCCGGCAGCGGATCGGTGGCCTCCTGGGCGCTCGGCAGCACCGTCTGGACCGCCTTGGCGATCTTCCAGGACTCCAGCTTGGCGGTGGCGGGATAGAGCGGGATGAGGGCGCCCGCCCAGGTGTCCACCGTCTCGGACACGTCCTCGCCGCGCAGCAGCTCGTATGCCGGGTGGGCCAGTTGGAGGCGGCGGTTGAAGACGGATACCTTGCCCGCGAACAGCGCGCGGGTGCCGGGCAGGAGCTCCTTGTGGGGCTTGTGCACGCCGTTGCCGAAGAAGACCAGCTTGAGCTGGCCGCTGCCGTCCGTGATGGTCACTTCGAGGCGCTGGCCCTTGCCCCGGGGGGCCTTGGGCGAGGAGAAGGTGAGCAGGCGGGCGTCGGCGACCTGGGCGACCACCGTCGCATGCTCGTCCAGGGGCAGGTCTGCGAGGTGGGTGAGCTGGCCGCGCTCCTCGTACCTGCGGGGATAGTGGTGCAGGAGGTCGCCGACGGTGTGCAGGCCGAGGTGCTCGGCCATCACCTTCGCGGTGGCGGGTCCGAGCACCTTCTTCAGTGGTTCTTCGAGCGCGGGCACGAGATCCATTGCACACCACCGCACTGACAATGCCGTATACGTCCTGGAAATCCGCTGGTCAGACGGCTGGTTCGGGGCCTAGGATGTCCGGCTCCGGCCCTGTTCGCGGTCACCTCCTCTTGGGACCGCCCGACCCCGCGCCGTCGCACGTCCCCCCACCGGCGCAGCGACGATGGACTCCCAGATCTCACAGTCAGCTCAAGGCTCCCAGTCACCCCATACGTTCCAGGTCGACCTGCGCGGCCTCGTGGACCTTCTCTCCCACCACCTCTACTCCAGCCCCAAGGTCTATCTGCGCGAGCTGCTGCAGAACGCCGTGGACGCGATCACCGCCCGGCGTGCCGAGCAGCCCGACGCGCCTGCCCTGGTGCGGCTGTTCGTCGAGGGCGGCCCGGGCGGTGCCCTTCGTGTGGAGGACTCCGGGATCGGGCTCACCGAGACGGACGTGCACAGCCTCCTGGCGACCATCGGCCGCAGCTCCAAGCGGGCGGAGGGCCTGGAGTCGGCGCGCTCCGACTTCCTAGGCCAGTTCGGCATCGGCCTGCTCGCCTGCTTCGTGGTCGCCGAGCGCATCCGGGTGGTCAGCCGCAGCGCCCGTACGCCGGACGCACCGCCCGTGGAGTGGACGGCGGCCGACGACGGCTCGTACACGGTCCGTACGCTGCCTCACGAGGCCCGCCCCGAGCCGGGTACGACCGTGTACCTGGTGGCGCGTCCGGGCGCCGCCGACTGGCTGTCCGAGGAGCGGGTCCGCTCGCTGGCCCGGGACTTCGGATCGCTGCTTCCGTACGACGTACGGGTGGGCGACGAGGCGGTCACGGACCTTCCGGCGCCCTGGGACCGCGCGTATCCGAGCCCCGTCTCCCGAAGGGTGGCCCTGGGGCGGCACTGCCACGACCTGTTCGGGTTCACGCCGCTGGACTCGATCGACCTGGATGTGCCGCTCGCGGGGATACGCGGGGTGGCGTACGTGCTGCCGTCCGCGGTCAGTCCCGCCCAGCGCGCCGGTCATCGCGTGCACCTGAAGGGCATGCTGCTCACCGAGCGGGCCGAACAGCTGCTGCCCGACTGGGCGTTCTTCGTGCGCTGCGTCCTCGACACGGACAGCCTGCGGCCGACCGCGTCCCGGGAGGCGCTGTACGAGGACGAGGCGCTGGCGGGCGTACGGGAGGCGCTGGGCGAGCGGATCAGGGCCTGGCTGACGGGGCTCGCGGCCGGTGACCCCGAGCGGCTCGCGGCCTTCCTGTCGGTGCACCACCTGGGCGTGAAGTCCCTGGCGCGGCACGACAGCGAGATGCTGCGCACGATGCTGCCGTGGCTGCCCTTCGAGACGACCGACGGGCAGCTGTCCCTGGAGGAGTTCGCCCAGCGGCACCCGGTGGTGCACTTCACGCGGTCCGTGGAGGAGTACCGCCAGGTCGCGCCGATCGCGTCCGCGCAGGGCGTGGGCGTGGTCAACGGCGGCTACACGTACGACAGCGAGCTGGTCGAGGCGCTGCCCTCGGTGCGGCCCGGGACGGTCGTGGCGGAGCTGGACGCCGACACGGTGACCGCGCATCTGGACTCGGTCGACCCGGCGGTGGAGCTGGCCCTGTCCGCCTTTCTGGGGGCCGCGCGGGCCAAACTCGACCCCCTGGGGTGCGATGTGGTCCTGCGGGCCTTCCATCCCCTCTCCGTGCCCGCGCTGCACCTGGACGACCGGGCGGCCCGCCACGAACAGGCGCGCGCGGAGGCCGAGGAGCAGGCCGACGACCTGTGGGCCGGCATTCTCGGCTCGCTGCGGGGCAGCGCCCCGCGCGCGCGGCTGGTGCTCAACCACCTCAACCCGCTGATCCGGAAGATCAGTTCGCTCGACGACCGGGAGCTGATCGGGACGGCGACGGAGTCCCTCTACGGCCAGGCCCTGCTGATGGCGCAGCGCCCGCTGCGACCGGCGGACTCGGCTCTTCTGAACCGGGCGTTCATCGGCCTCCTGGAGTGGGCCACCCACAGCGACACCCCGGAGGAGGGCCCCCGATGAGCCGGACCGGTGAAAACATGGACTTCGACGCGCTGCGCCGGGCGATGCAGGAGAACTACGAGCAGCCGGAGGGCCCGGCCCGCAACGCGCGCGCGGAACTCCTGCTCGCCAAGGCCGAGAAGCTGAACATCCCGCTCGCCGTGATCGAGGCGCTCGGCCACCAGCTGAAGGTCTACAACTACAGCTCCGAGAAGGACCGGATGTTCGTCCCCTTCGCGCGCCTGCTGCGCATGTGGGACGAACGACCCGAGGACTTCGACGAGTACGAGACCCACTCCCTGCACTGGGTCTTCAAGTGGGTGTCCTCCGGAATGGTCGGCCAGCCGCACGTGCCGCTCGCCTCCATCGAGAAGTGGCTCGGCGAGATGGAGCACCGCTACCGCCTCGCCGGTCACTCCGAACGGGCGGTCCGCAGCACCGAGTTCACGGTGGCGCGGTCCATCGGGGACCTGGCGCGGGCCGAGCGGGCGTACACCGCGTGGCTGGCCGCGGACCGGGACAGCATGGCCGACTGCCACGCCTGCGAACTGCACGACCAGGGCTGGTGGCGGGCCGAGCAGGGCTCCGAGGCCGAGGCCCTGGAGCTGTGGCGGCCCGTCCTGGAGGGCGAGTACACCTGCGCCCACGAGCCGCACGCGGTCCTCGCGTCCTCGCTGCTGCCCCTGCTGCGGCTGGGCCGTCTGGACGAGGCGCGGGCCCACCATCTGCGCGGTTTCCGGCTCGTACGCCCCATGGAGAGCATGCGCGGCGCGTACGCGGACCATGTGGAGTTCTGCGCGCTCACCGGCAACGAGGCACGGGCCCTGGAGCTGCTGGCGGAACGTCCCGCCTACTTCACGGACGCCGGGGAACCGCGCAGCCGGATGGACTTCCTGGCCGTGGTCGCCCTGCTGACGGACCGGCTGACCTCGCTCGGGCTCGGCGCGCAGACCGTGCCCGGACCGGCCGGCCGCACCTGGACCGCGGCCGAACTCGCCGCCCACGCGCGCGTGGAGGCCCTTTCGCTGGCGGGCCGCTTCGACGAGCGCAACGGCACGGCGTACGTGAGCGGACGCGTCCGGGAGCGCATGGACCAGTCGCCGCTGGTGGAGCGGCTGCCCCTGGGCATACGCGCGACACCGACCGTGGCCGCTCCCGTGCGGCCCGCGCCCGCCCCGTCCACGGATGCCACCGCCGACGCCGGGCCGGACCTGGCCGCGCTGCTCGCCGAGGCACGCCGGCTGTCGGCCGCCCTGCACCCGGATTCCGTCGCGGCCTGGGCCGCGGTCGCGGAGGCGGCCGACGACGAGGACCTGACTCCCCGCGACCGCGCGGAGCTGGCCGACCACGAGGCGATGGGCCTCGGCCCCGAGGGCGTGGAACTGTTCGCCCGCGCCGCCGAGCTGTACGAGACCGCGGGCGACCCGGGCGAGGCCCTGGCGGCACGCGCGCGTGGAGCGTACGTACTGGCCCTCTCCGGCCGGACCCGCGAGGCGCTGGCCGCGGTCTCGGAGCCGTACGAGCGGGTGCTCGCCCTCTACGCGGAGGGCGGGACCGGTGTCCAGCAGGCCGCCTCGGTGCTGGTGGGACGGGCGCGCATCCTGCTGCAGCGGGTGCACGAGGCGGCGGAGACGAACGGGGCGGGAGACGGTACCGAGGCCCTGGCCGCCGCGGAGACGGCCGCACGGGAGCTGCTTGCCCTAGCCGAGCCGGAGGCCGGAAACAACGTCCTGGTCGCCTCCCGGGCCGCCGAGGCGCAGGCCATGCTCGGCGAGCTCGCGGCGCACGCCGGGGACGCGGAGAGGGCGGCGGAGCTGCTCACGCGGGGCTCGGAGGCGTTCGTGGCGGCCGGGCTGCCGTGGTTCGCGGTGGAGTACGAGGCCCGGCTCACCGGGATCGCACGTCACCTGGGCGACGCCGAGGCGGCCGAGCGCGCGGCCCGGGCAGCGCTGGAGCACGGCGCGGATTTCCTGGAGCCGACCGGTCACGCCCAACTGCACCTCCAGCTGGCCGAGATACTCGGCGCCACCGGGCAGTTCGGGCCCGCCGCCGACCACGCCCTGGAGGCGTCGCACTGGGCCGACGAGGGCGGCGAGGGGCCCACGCTCGGCGCCTGGGCCAGACATCAGCTCGGTGGCTTCCTGCTGCGGCAGGGGCGCTGGGCCGAGGCCGCGGAGGTCCTGGAGTCGGCGCTGCCCGAGCTGAGCGCGCAGACGCACGGCGACGGGGCGATCGTGCAGACCCACTGGTGGCTCGGCGACTGTCTCACCGAACTCGGCGAACACCGCGAGGCCGCCGAACACTGGCTCCAGGCGGCCGAGATCGCCCGGCACTGGCCCGAGCAGCACGACCACGCGATGCTCGCCCATCTCGCCGCGGAGGCCCTCGGCCACGCGGAGCTGCTCCCCGAGGCGGAGCAGGCCTACGCGCGCGCCGGTGACCTCTGGCGGTCCCTCGGCAACGTCCACGGGCTGATCCGCTCCCTGCGGGCGCGGGCGTGGCTCGCGGTCCGCGAGGAGGGCTCGGGGCTCGACACTGCACGTGAGTTGATGGGCGAAGCGGTCCGCGTGTGCGAGGACGAGGCGCGCGAGGACGACGAGGCGCGCGAGCAGCTCGTCGCCGAACTCGCCCAGACGCACCGGCAGTTCGGCGACCTGGTCGCCCGCTCCGCGCCCGACGACGCCGACGACGAGGCGATCTACGCCCTGTTCGAAGAGGCCCTGGCCCACGTCACGCTGGCCGTCGCGGGCTTCCTCTCCCTCGGCGAGGACGCCCTGCACAGCCGTACCGGCGCCCAACTCGCCGCCGGGTGGCTGGAGGCGGACCTCGAACACCCCGGCTGGGCGGCGGCACGCGCGCGTGAGGTCCTCGCCGCGTATGCCGAGGGGGACGGCTCGGACGAGACGGTGGTGGCCCGGCGGGCCGAGGCGGAGCGGTTGTTGCGGGCGACGGAGTCGACGGCGTAGGGCTCCGCTTGGGGGCCGGTCCTTGTCTGCGGGCCCCCTGTGGCTGGTCGCGCCCACGCTGCGGAGCGGCACACGCCAGAGGCCCGCGCCCCTTTCGGGGTGCGGAAGGCCGCCTACTCCACGCCGATCAGCAGCAGGGCCCCCTGCCGGCCGCCCCTGTACACGACCGTGTCCACGGCCAGGTAGGACTCACGGACGCGGGATTCGAGGTGGGCCGCGATCGTGTCGGGGGCCTCGTCGCCGAGGACCAGGGTGACCATCTCGCCGCCCGCCGCGAGCATGCGGTTCAGGACCGCCTCGGCGGTGGCCGTGACGTCGGAGCCGATCACGGCGACGTCGCCCTCGATGAGGCCGAGGATGTCGCCGGCCTGGCAGATGCCGGCCATCGTCCAGGACTGGCGTTCCGCGACCTCGACCTCGGCGTACCGGGTCGCACCGGCGGCCGAGGTCATCGCGACGACGTCCTCGTCGAAGCGCCGCCCGGGCTCGTGCACGGCCAGTGCCGCGATGCCCTGCACCGCGGACCGGGTGGGGATCAGCGCGACCCGCACGCCCTCGGCGCGGGCCTGCTCGGCCGCCGCGGCGGCGGTGTGGCGCAGCTCGGCGTCGTTCGGCAACAGCACCACCTCGCGCGCGTGGGCCCGCCGTACGGCCTCGACGAGCTCACCGCTGGCGGGCGGCTCCCCGGGGCGCGCGAGCACGGTGGTGGCCCCTGCCTCGGCGTAGAGCCCCGCGAGGCCCTCTCCGGGGACGACGGCGACGACCGCGCGCTCGACCCGCTCCCGGACCGGCCGGCTCCCGGCGCCCGTCGTGTGCGCGTCGTCGAGCCCGAAGTGCGTGATCCGGATCCGGTACGGCCGCCCGGCCTCGACGCCCGCCTCCACGGCCGCGCCGGCGTCGTCGACGTGCACATGGACGTTCCACAGACCGTCCCCGCCGACCACGACGAGCGAGTCGCCGAGCGCGTCGAGCCGGTCCCTCAGCCGCGCCACCGCCGCGTCCTCCGCCTCCAGGAGGTAGATCACCTCGAAGGCGGGCCCGCCCTCTTCAGGAGCGGGGGTTCCGTCCGCGCACTCCCCCACCTCTCCGAGCTCTCCGAGAGGTTCCGTCACGGCGGCGTCCACGCGCGCGTGGAGCCCCGTCGCACCCGAATCCGCCCCCACGCGCGCGTGCCCCGCGAGAACCGGCACCGCCGCCGCGGCGGGCGCCTCGCCCGTGAACGTCTCCACCAGCGCGCCCAGTACGGCCACGAGCCCGCGTCCGCCCGCGTCGACCACCCCTGCCCGCTCCAGGACCGCCAGCTGCCCGGGAGTCGCCGCGAGCGCCGCACGCGCGCCCTCGTACGCCGCACGCGCGACCGCCCCGCAGTCGCCCTCGGCGCCGGAGGCCGCGTCGGCGGCGGCCGAGGCGACCGTGAGGACCGTGCCCTCGACCGGGTGCACGACGGCCTGCCGAGCCGAGTCGGCCGCACGCCGGAGGGCGAGCCGCAGGCCCTGCCCGTCGGTGTGTGTCGCGTCACTGTCGGCGGCGAGCACCTGGGCCATGCCCCTCAGGAGCTGCGCGAGGATCGTCCCGGAGTTCCCCCGGGCCCCTATGAGCGCGCCGTGCGCCATCGCGTGGACCGCGTCGGCGAGGGCGGGCCCCTCGGGCGCCCGGCCTGGAGAGACCGCCTGCCCAGTGACGGCTTCGTGCCCGTCCAGGGCTTCCCGGCCATCCAAGGCTTCCGGCCCACCTGGAGCTTCCTTGCCGCCCGCAAGAGCGGCGTGACCCGCGAAGACGGCCTCGACCGCCGCGGTCGCCGACTCCACCGTCAGGTACAGATTGGTGCCGGTGTCCCCGTCCGCCACGGGATACACGTTGATCGCGTCGATCTCCTCGCGCGCGCGGCCGAGCGCCCGCAGCGCGAAGCCGCACCATGCACGCACCGCGGACGCGTCCAGTCTCTGCGGCACCTGCGGCACCTGCGCCTCCTTGAGCAGCCGAACGTCCGACGCAGCGTAGACCCCGGTCAGGTCCCCACCGGAAGAGGGCCGGGCCAGGTCCCCGGGCCAGCCATGGTAGTTTCGTTGTACGGACGCAGTCGTTGTATGCTGCTCCGGTTGCCCGATCCGATCGGGCCTTCCTCCTGGCACCGCCACTCAGATCCTAGATCTTGATCCCGGCATGCCGGGATCATCCGTAAGAGCATCTGAAGTCTTTGGAGTGACCCGTGGCTGCCAACTGCGACGTCTGCGGCAAGGGGCCGGGCTTCGGCAACAACATCTCGCACTCTCACCGCCGTACGCCCCGTCGCTGGAACCCGAACATCCAGCGCGTTCGTACCGTAGTGGGCGGGACGCCGAAGCGCGTGAACGCTTGCACCTCGTGCATCAAGGCCGGCAAGGTCTCGCGCTGACGATCTGCTAGCGCGCGGCCACTGCTGGTTCGCTGCTCAAAGCCGGTCCACTTCACGGTGGACCGGCTTTTTGCTGTGTCCGCAATCAACGACGTAAACGATTGCGCAAGCGTTTACGCCCCGCCCGTCCCGAGCCGCCACCCATGATCCACCGGCCCGATCCCGGCGCCCAGCGCGAAGCCGGCCGCGATCGCCCCGGTGACGTACTCCTTCGCCGCCGTGACCGCCTCCGGCACCGACTGCCCCTTCGCCAGCCCCGAAGCGATGGCGCTCGCGAGGGTGCACCCCGTGCCATGTGTGTGCCGGTTGTCGAACCGGGGCGCCCTCAGCCAGTGCTCCTCCGAGCCGTCCGTGAGGAAATCGACGGCGTCGCCGCTGAGGTGGCCGCCCTTGATCAGCACCCACGTCGGCCCGTACGCCAGCACGGCCGCCGCCGCTCGCCGCATCCCGTCCTCCGACTCGACCTCCACACCCGTCAGCTGGGCCACCTCGTCGAGGTTCGGCGTCGCCACCGTCGCGACGGGCAGCAGCTTCGTGCGTACGGAATCCAGCGCGGACGCGGCGAGCAGCGAGTCGCCGTGCTTGGAGACACCGACCGGGTCGACGACGGAGGGCACGGCCGTGCCGCCGATCAACTCGGCGACGGTCTCGACGAGTTCGGCCGAGGAGAGCATGCCTGTCTTCACCGCGTCGACGCCGATGTCGTCGACCACACTGCGGTACTGCGCGCGCACCGCCTCCACCGGCAGTTCCCAAGCGCCTTGTACGCCGAGGGAGTTCTGCGCGGTGACGGCGGTGAGCACGCTCATGCCGTGCACGCCGAGCGCGAGCATCGTCTTCAGGTCGGCCTGGATCCCGGCGCCGCCACCGGAGTCGGAACCCGCGACCGTCAGGACCCTGGGCGGGGCGCTCGCACGGGACGAGGCACTCATGACTCGATGTCCGCGAAGTGGTCCCAGCCGCCCTTGCTGGTCCAGGGCGCCCCATCGACGGTGACCTGTGGCAGCGCCGACGGGTTGAGGACCTCGCCGATCACCTTCCAGCGGGCGGGCAGTTTCACGTCCGGCGGGAAGGTCGCCACGATCGCGTGGTCCTCGCCCCCGGTGAGCACCCACTGGAGCGGGTCGACGCCGACGGCCTGACCGATGTCGTTCATCTGAGTGGGGATGTCGACGGCGCCGGAGCGGACGTCGATGCGCACCTTGCTGGCCTCGGCGATGTGCCCGAGGTCGGCGATCAGCCCGTCGCTGACGTCCGTCATCGAGGTCGCGCCGAGCCCGGCGGCGGCGGGGCCCGCGTGGTACGGCGGTTCGGGACGCCGGTGGGCCTCGACGAAGGCGCGCGGCGAGCGGAAGCCGCGGGAGAGCACGGCGTGCCCGGCCGCGGACCAGCCCAGCCAGCCCGTCACGGCCACCACGTCACCGGGCTGGGCGCCCGCGCGCGTGACCGGCTCGTGGTTGCGCAGATCGCCGAGCGCGGTGATCGCCACGGTGATCGTGTCGCCGCGTACGACATCGCCGCCGACCACGGCCGCGCCGGCGACCTGGCACTCGTCGCGGATGCCGTCCATCAGCTCGGACGGCCAGGTGGCCGGAAGTTCGGCCGGGACGACCAGGCCGAGCAGCAGCGCGGTCGGCACGGCGCCCATCGCGGCGATGTCCGCGAGGTTCTGCGCGGCCGCCTTGCGACCGACGTCGTACGCCGTGGACCAGTCGCGACGGAAGTGCCGACCCTCCAGGAGGATGTCGGTGCTCGCCACGACCCTGCGGTCGGGGGCGGCCACCACGGCGGCGTCGTCGCCCGGCCCGACGCGTACCGCCGGAGTGGTGGTGAGCCGTGAGGTGAGCTCCTTGATGAGCCCGAACTCCCCCAACTCGCCCACGGTGCCCTTCATCGTTGTACGTCTCCTTTTGTTGCTGCGTCCGCCCGGTCGCGGGCCGCCTCCGACCTGGGTACGGTCGTTTCGACCGTCAACCTGTGCGGTCCGTGCACCCCTTCGCGGGGGCCCCTGCCCCCGCGGGTCTCCCCGCGGCGCGCGGCGACGCGATACCGTGGCGTTCCTTTTCCCCACATGATCCTCGTGGCCGCCCTGGAGGTTCCGTGGTACAGGCGTACATCCTGATCCAGACGGAGGTCGGCAAAGCGTCGACCGTCGCCGAAATGATCAGCAAGATACAAGGGGTGATCCAGGCCGAGGATGTGACAGGACCGTACGACGTGATCGTGCGGGCCCAGGCCGACACAGTGGACGATCTCGGCCGCATGGTGGTCGCGAAGGTCCAGCAAGTGGACGGCATCACGCGTACGCTGACCTGCCCGGTCGTGCACCTGTAGCCCCCGTCTACCCTTGGCCGGTGGACTTCTTCCGTCACCGGCGCTTCTCTTATCCCGGGCTGCCCGCCCTCGTTCTGCTGATCGCGGCCACAGGCTGCTCCTCAGCAGACGACAACACCCGGACCGCGGTTCCCAGTCCGGGCACGAAGGCCACCGAGCTGTGTCAGAACCTGGACAAGTCGCTGCCGGCGAAGGTGGACGGACTCGACCGGGAGGATCCCGAGCCCCGGTCCGCGCTGACCGCGGGCTGGGGAAGCCCGGCGATCATACTGCGCTGTGGTGTACAGCGGCCGCCCAAGATGGTCGACCCCAAGGTCGCCGAGGGCGGTGACCCCGACGCGGTCGGCGGCGGGGTGAACGGGGTGGGCTGGCTGATGGAGAAGCGGGACGACGGGTCGACCCGCTTCACCTCCGCCCAGCGTCTGGCGTATGTCGAGGTGACCGTGCCTGAGGGGCGGGACACCGCCTCTGTGCTCGTCGACGTGGCGGGGGCCATCAAGAAGGCGATCCCCAAGGGGATCGCCGACTGAGACGGCCCCGGTCGGAGCCCCGCGCCCGTAGAAACCAATAACCTCAGCGCAGGCCCGTGGACCTGCGCAGTGCCGCCTGGATCAGGCGGTCGACCAGTTCCGGGTACGGCACTCCCGTCGCCTCCCACATCTGCGGGTACATGGAGATGGGCGTGAAGCCGGGCATGGTGTTGATCTCGTTGATGACGAAGGTGCCGTCCTCGGTGAGGAAGAAGTCCGCGCGGACCAGGCCCTCGCAGGAGGCGGCGTCGAAGGCCTCGACGGCCAGGCGCCTGACCTCGGCGGTCTGTTCGGGGGTCAGCGGGGCGGGCACGAGACCGGGCGTCGAGTCGATGTACTTCGCCTCGAAGTCGTAGTAGTCGTGCGACTGCACCGGCGGGATCTCGGCCGGTACGGAGGCACGCGGGCCGTCCTCGAACTCCAGGACCCCGCACTCGATCTCGCGGCCGCGCAGCAGCGCCTCCACGAGGAACTTCGGGTCGTGCTGCCGGGCCGCCGCGATCGCCTCGTCGAGGCCGGACAGGTCGTCGACCTTGGTGATGCCGATCGAGGACCCCGCGCGCGCGGGCTTCACGAAGAGCGGCCAGCCGTGCTCCCCCGCGAAGTCGATGATCTTCTTGCGGGCCGTCGACTCGTCGAGCTCCCACTCGCGGGGGCGGATCACCACGTACGGGCCGACCGGCAGCCCGAAGGAGATGAAGACCCGCTTCATGTACTCCTTGTCCTGGCCGACGGCCGAGGCGAGCACGCCCGAGCCGACGTACGGGACACCGGAGAGCTCCAGGAGGCCCTGGAGGGTGCCGTCCTCGCCGTACGGGCCGTGCAGCATCGGGAAGACGACATCGACCTCGCCGAGCGCCTTGGGGACCGATCCGGGCTCGCTGTAGACGACTTCGCGGTTGGCGGGGTCGACGGGCAGGATCACGCCGCCCTCGCTCGACTCGGCGAGTTCCTCGACGTCGGGCGTACGACGCTCGGTGATCGCCATGCGCTCCGGTTCGTCCGCGGTGAGCACCCAGCGGCCTTCCCGGGTGATTCCGATCGGCAGGACGTCGTACTTGGTCCGGTCGATGGCCCGCAGTACGGCTCCGGCGGTGACCATGGAGATCCCGTGTTCGGAGCTGCGCCCGCCGAAGACGACGGCCACGCGCGGCTTGCGAGGCGGCTGCTGCTCAGGGCTCTGGGGAAGGTTCTCAGTGCTCATATCGCGTTGAGAGTACCCGTTGGTAAGGCCCTGAGTCAGCGCGCCTCGGCCCGCGAATGAGCCGAAGGGGCGCGCCGAGTGGACGGGGGTAGCTCAGCGTCGTTCGGGCTTGGCGCTGCGCGACATCATTTCCTTGAGGGCGACGACCGGGGGCTTGCCGTCGTGGACGATGTCGACGACGGTCTCCGTGATGGGCATGTCGACGCCGTGCCGGCGCGCCAAGTCCAGTACGGATTCACAGGACTTGACGCCCTCGGCGGTCTGCTTGGTGACCGCGATGGTCTCCTGGAGGGTCATGCCCTTGCCGAGGTTGGTGCCGAAGGTGTGGTTGCGCGAGAGCGGCGAGGAGCAGGTCGCCACGAGGTCGCCCAGGCCCGCGAGCCCGGAGAACGTCAGCGGGTCGGCGCCCATGGCGAGTCCGAGCCGGGTCGTCTCCGCCAACCCCCGTGTGATCAGGGACCCCTTGGCGTTGTCGCCGAGCCCCATGCCGTCCGCGATGCCGACGGCGAGACCGATGACGTTCTTGACGGCGCCGCCCAGTTCGCAGCCGACCACGTCGGTGTTGGTGTAGGGGCGGAAGTACGGCGTGTGGCAGGCGGCCTGGAGTCGCTGGGCCACCGCCTCGTCGCTGCACGCGACCACGGCGGCGGCCGGCATGCGGGCGGCGATCTCACGGGCGAGGTTGGGCCCGGTGACCACGGCGATCCGGTCGGCGCCGACCTTCGAGACGTCCTCGACGACCTCGCTCATCCGCATGGCGGAGCCGAGTTCGACGCCCTTCATCAGGGAGACGAGGACCGTGCCGGGGGCGAGCAGCGGCGCCCAGTCCGCGAGGTTTCCGCGCAGCGTCTGGGAGGGCACGGCGAGCACCGTGAAGTCGGCGTCGTGGGCGGCCTCGGCGGCGTCCGTGGTGGCCCGCAGGTTCTCCGGCAGTTCGATGCCCGGCAGGTAGTCGGGGTTCGTGTGGGTGGAGTTGACCGCTTCGGCGAGCTCGGCCCGCCGTCCCCACAGCGTCACGTCGCACCCGGCGTCGGCGAGCACCATGCCGAAGGCCGTGCCCCACGATCCGGTCCCGAAGACGGCCGCCTTGACGGGCTTGCCGGATGTCGTCACTTGCCGTGCCCCTTTTCGTGCTCAACCTCGGTCATTTCCCGCACGGCGTTCTCCGGCGCGGTGTTTCCCTGCGCCGTCTTCTCCTGCGCAGCGGTTTCCTGCTCTTCCTGCACCCGCGCCTCTTCCTTGCCCCGCGTCCTGCGCCGCTGCTCGATCCGCACCTGGCGCGGGTCGTACGGCGTCGCGGGCGCCTTCTCGCCGCGGATCAGCTCCAGCTGCGCGGTGATCGCGGCCATGATGACCTCGGTCGCCTCCTTCAGGAGGTCGGGGGTCATCTCCTTGTCGTAGAAGCGCGAGAGGTCCACGGGCGGGCCCGCGAGCACCTGATGCGTCTTGCGCGGCCAGAGGTCGGGCTTCTTGGCGTACGGGGCCAGCAGGTGGTTGGCGCCCCACTGGGCCACCGGAATCACCGGGCACCTGGTCTGCAGCGCGACCCGCGCGGCACCCGTCTTGCCGGTCATCGGCCACAGGTCGGGGTCGCGGGTCAGGGTGGCCTCGGGATAGAACGCGACGCACTCCCCGCGCTCCACGGCGTCGATCGCGGCGCGATACGCGCTGAGCGCGTCGGTGCTCTCGCGGTACACCGGGATCTGCCCGGTCCCGCGCATGGCCGCCCCGACGAAGCCCTTCTTGAAAAGACTGCTCTTGGCGAGGAATCGCGGAACCCGACCCGTGTTGTACTGAAAGTGCCCGTACGCGAACGGATCCACGTGGGAATTGTGGTTCACCGCGGTGATAAATCCGCCCTCGGCAGGAATGTTCTCCATTCCGCGCCAGTCCCGCTTGATCAGAACCATCAGCGGCGGTTTGCAGAGAACCGCTGCGAAGCGGTACCAGAAGCCGATTCTGCGGCGGGACACGCGTACACCTTCCTCCTGTGGCCTGGGGGGCCGCACAAGTGTCGCTCCAGGCCGCCTGTCTGTCGAGAACACCGTACGCCCCGGCCACCGGCCCGCCAGGGTGCCCGGGTCAGAATGGGCGCGACGAGGGAGGGACGGAGCGCACGTGCAGTGGACCTTGGTCATACCCCTGAAAGCCCTGTCGCGGGCGAAGAGCAGGCTCTCGGACACCGCGGCCGACGGTCTGCGCCCGGGGCTCGCCCTGGCGTTCGCGCAGGACACGGTGGCCGCGGCGCTGGCCTGCCCGGCGGTCGGGGATGTGGCCGTAGTCACGGGTGATGTGCTGGCCGGACGCGAGCTGGCGGCCCTGGGCGCCCGCATCGTCCCGGACGAGCCCGGGGGCGGCCTCAACGCCGCCCTGGCGCACGCCGCCTCGGTCGTACGCACCAGAAGCCCGCGAAGTCCGCTGGCGGCCCTGAACGCCGATCTGCCCGCCCTGCGCACTCTTGAATTGGCCCGGGTCCTCGACGCGGCAGCCGAATTCCCCCGCGCTTTCCTCCCGGACGCCGCCGGAATCGGCACCACTCTCCTGGCCGCGTCCCCGAACCGCGAATTGCTCCCCGCATTCGGCCCCGATTCCCGCTCCCGCCACCGCGCCTCGGGCGCCGCGGAACTCCTCCTGCCCGACGTGCCCTCCGTACGCCAGGACGTGGACACGGGCGCGGATCTCCGAGCGGCATTGGCACTGGGCGTGGGCCCGCGCACGGCGGCGGCGGTGGAACGCCTCAAAGCGGCGTAACCGGCCTTTCAGGAGCGCGGGGCTGTTGCCGCCCGCGGCTCCTCCCCCGAACAAACCGCATACCCTTCCCCCATGCAGGCGACCGCGTACACATACGACCCAGAAACCCGCACAGGCCAGGTACTGCTGGACGACGGCACCCCCGTCCCCTTCGACGCCCCGGCGTTCGACAGAGGCGGCCTCCGACTGCTCCGCCCGGGTCAACGCGTGCGGATCGAGGTCGAGGGCGGGGACGGCGAGGACAAGTCCCGGCGCATCACACTCATCACACTGCAAACGTTCTGAACACGCCGCGGGCCGGGCTCCCCAGAGGGAGCCCGGCCCGGCGCGTGAGTATCCCAGCGCCCCTGTCTACCTGCGGGCGGTGGCCTTCTTGGCGGTGGTCTTGCGGGCCGCCGACTTCTTGGCCGGCGCCTTCTTCGCCGCGGCCTTCTTCGCCGGGGCCTTCTTGGCCGCCGCCTTCTTCGCGGTGGTCTTCTTGGCCGTGGTCTTCTTGGCGGCCGCCGAGGTCTTCTTGGCGGTCGTCTTCTTGGCCGTCGCCGTGGTCTTCTTGGCCGTCGTCTTCTTCGCGACGGTCCTCTTGGCGGTGGTCTTCTTCGCCGCGGCCTTCTTCGCGGTGGCCTTCTTGGCGGCGGCCTTCTTGACCGTCGCGGAAGCACCGCCGGACAGGCTGCCCTTCGGGGCCTTCTTGACCGCGACCTCGCCACCGCGCGGCAGCTTCTTCGAGCCGCTCACCAGGTCCTTGAAGCCCTGGCCCGCACGGAAGCGCGGCACCGAGGTCTTCTTGACCCGAACGCGCTCCCCGGTCTGCGGGTTGCGGGCGTAACGGGCCGGACGGTCCACCTTCTCGAAGGAACCGAAGCCGGTGACCGACACCCGGTCCCCGCTGACAACTGCACGCACGATGGCGTCCAGTACGGCGTCGACCGCTTCCGCGGCCTGCTGACGCCCGCCGACCTTGTCGGCAATCGCTTCTACGAGCTGCGCCTTGTTCACGTCTTCCCCTTCGGAGACATTGCCAGAACGAAAGTGTTCAAGCTTTTTCGCACGTTAGGCAGATATATACCGCAAATCAAACACGAAACGGGCTAATCACCCTTGTGCCGCAACGAACTGGGGCTGTTGCGAAGTTCTTCAGCGTTCCTCTTCGGGGATTCGGCCCTCGTCGAGGTCCGTCGTGAACCGCTCCAGCCGCCTTGTCGCATCGGCGAGATCGTGCTTGGCCACGGCCGTAATGACCAGCAGCTTCCGGGTCAGCGCCATCCGTACGCCCTCCGGGACTTGCAGTGCGCGCACCCTTGTGTGCGCTTCCTTGAGTTGGGACGCGACTGCCGCATAGAGCTCGAGTTGGCCGTCGTGTTCCATGCACAGATTGTGCCATCTGGGGCGAGTTGTCGCCTGCGCAGGGGGTAACTACCGCCTCCCGAGGGCCTCCTGCGCACCTCCCCACAAGGCTCTGCCGAGAGTCGGCTACCCCATCAAAGCCCCTTGAAACAAGGGCAGTTGAGGCCAATCGCAAAGTCCTGAACACCCCTTCCGGAGGCAGACACAGATGTACCCCCAACCGTCCACGATTGGGGGTACAGAGGCCTGTTGCGCTGGCTGGAATCAGCCTTGTGGGGTGCGACTCCGATCGGTTCCGAAGGGGTTCGGAGCCCCGAAGGCGATCACACCTGCACGGTCCGCGGCTTGTGCGAGGGCCGCTTGGACTCGTACGCGGAGATGTCCGCCTCGTTCTGCAGGGTGATGGAGATGTCGTCCAGCCCGTTCAGCAGCCGCCAGCGGGCGTTCTCGTCGAGCTCGAAGGCGGCCGTGATGCCCTCGGCACGCACCTCACGGGCCTCCAGGTCGACCGTGACCGGGGCCTCGGGGTCCTTCTCGGTGAGCTCCTGCAGCGCGTCCACGATCTTCTGCTCCAGAACCACTGTGAGCAGGCCGTTCTTGAGCGAGTTGCCGCGGAAGATGTCCGCGAAACGGGACGAGATGACGGCCTTGAAGCCGTAGTTCTGCAGCGCCCAGACGGCGTGCTCGCGCGAGGAGCCCGTACCGAAGTCGGGTCCGGCGACCAGGACCGTGGCGCCGGTGCGCTCGGGCTGGTTGAGGACGAAGGAGGGGTCCTTGCGCCAGGCCTCGAAGAGCCCGTCCTCAAAACCGTCCCTGGTCACCTTCTTGAGCCAGTGAGCAGGGATGATCTGGTCGGTGTCCACGTTGCTGCGGCGCAGCGGGACGGCCCGGCCGGTGTGCGTGGTGAATGCTTCCATGACTCTCAGACTCCAGCGGGCACAGGGGCGTCGGACAGGTCGGCGGGAGAGGCCAGATGGCCCAGCACGGCGGTGGCGGCGGCGACCTGCGGCGAGACCAGGTGCGTACGGCCGCCCTTGCCCTGCCTGCCCTCGAAGTTGCGGTTGGAGGTGGACGCGGAGCGCTCACCGGGGGCCAGCTGGTCCGGGTTCATGCCCAGACACATCGAGCAGCCCGCGTGCCGCCATTCGGCGCCGGCCTCCTTGAAGACCAGGTCCAGGCCCTCGGAGACGGCCTGCAGACCGACGCGCGCGGAGCCGGGGACCACCAGCATCCGTACGCCGTCGGCGACTTTGCGGCCCTCGACGATCGAGGCCGCCGCGCGCAGGTCCTCGATACGGCCGTTGGTGCACGAACCTACGAAGACGGTGTCCACCTTGATGTCCCGCAGCGGCTGACCGGCCTCCAACCCCATGTATTCCAGGGCCTTTTCGGCGGCGTGGCGCTCCGAAGCGTCTTCGTACGAAGCCGGGTCGGGGACGGACGCCGAAAGCGGCGCTCCCTGGCCGGGGTTGGTGCCCCAGGTGACGAACGGCGCGAGGGAGGCACCGTCAATGACGACCTCGGCGTCGAATTCCGCGTCCTCGTCCGTCTTCAGGGTCTTCCAGTACTCGACGGCGGCGTCCCAGTCCTCGCCCTCGGGCGCGTGGGCGCGGCCCTTGATGTACGCGAAGGTGGTCTCGTCCGGGGCGATCATGCCCGCGCGGGCGCCGGCCTCGATCGACATGTTGCAGATGGTCATGCGGGCCTCCATCGAGAGTTTCTCGATGGCGGAGCCGCGGTACTCCAGGATGTAGCCCTGGCCGCCGCCCGTACCGATCTTGGTGATGATCGCCAGGATCAGGTCCTTGGCCGTGACGTCCTCGGGCAGTTCGCCGTCGACCGTGATGGCCATGGTCTTGGGGCGGGCCAGCGGCAGCGTCTGGGTGGCCAGCACGTGCTCGACCTGGGAGGTGCCGATGCCGAACGCGAGCGCGCCGAAGGCGCCGTGCGTGGAGGTGTGGGAGTCACCGCAGACGACCGTGGTGCCGGGCTGGGTCAGACCCAGCTGCGGGCCCACGACGTGCACGACACCCTGCTCGACGTCGCCCAGCGAGTGCAGGCGCACACCGAACTCGGCGGCGTTCTTGCGCAGCGTCTCCAGCTGGACGCGGGAGACCGGGTCCGCGATGGGCTTGTCGATGTCGAGGGTCGGGGTGTTGTGATCCTCGGTCGCGATGGTGAGGTCGAGACGGCGCACCGGGCGCCCCGCCTGACGGAGACCGTCGAAGGCCTGGGGGCTGGTCACCTCGTGCAGCAGGTGCAGATCGATGAAGAGAAGGTCGGGCTCGCCCTCCGCGCGCCGGACGACGTGGTCGTCCCAGACCTTCTCCGCGAGTGTCCTACCCATCGCTTTCCCTCCGGCCGGCCTGTGTGGCGCCGGCCCAACTAGAGATTTCCGATGCGGCGCGCCCGTACCCCTCGTACCGGGCGCCCTCCGCCGGGCCCGTTGGTCCGCGGGCCGCTGTACCTACCAGGGTGGCGCGTTCCACGGAAAATTGAACTTGCGTTTCACAGAGTGAGACGCGAGTATCGTTTCATGGACAACAGTAGCGGCGTCGGCGTTCTGGACAAGGCAGCCCTTGTCCTGAGCGCCCTGGAGTCCGGTCCGGCCACCCTCGCAGGGCTGGTCGCGGCAACCGGGCTGGCACGACCCACGGCACATCGCCTCGCCGTGGCACTTGAACACCACCGGATGGTGGCGCGCGACATGCAGGGCCGCTTCATTCTCGGCCCCCGCCTCGCCGAGCTGGCCGCGGCCGCGGGCGAGGACCGCCTCCTCGCTACGGCGGGCCCGGTGCTCACCCACCTCCGCGACATCACGGGCGAGAGCGCGCAGCTCTACCGCCGCCAGGGCGACATGCGCATCTGCGTCGCCGCGGCGGAGCGCCTGTCGGGCCTCAGGGACACGGTCCCGGTCGGCTCGACTCTCACCATGAAAGCCGGCTCCTCGGCCCAGATCCTGATGGCCTGGGAGGAGCCGGAGCGTCTGCACCGCGGCCTCCAGGGCGCCCGCTTCACGGCGACGGCCCTGTCGGGGGTACGGCGCCGGGGCTGGGCCCAGTCGATCGGCGAGCGCGAGCCGGGCGTCGCGTCCGTCTCGGCACCGGTGCGCGGGCCGTCGAACCGCGTGGTCGCCGCCGTCTCGGTCTCCGGGCCGATCGAGCGCCTCACGCGTCACCCCGGCCGGATGCACGCCCAGGCGATCATCGACGCGGCCACCCGCCTCTCGGAGGCCCTGCGCCGCACCGGCTGACGTGCGTCGCGGGCTGACGCCCGATCCGACTTCCTCCCGACGGTCGCTTCAACGCCGCAGCGACCGACAGGAGTTGACGTCGACCCGGCGCTCAACACGAAGAAGCCCAACGCGAAGAAGCCCTCCCCATGTTGGGGAGGGCTTCTTCGATGACGTACCCCCGACCGGATTCGAACCGGCGCTACCGCCTTGAGAGGGCGGCGTGCTAGGCCGCTACACAACGGGGGCCCAGGATCTTGCGTTTCCGCAGATCCGAGCTGGTCTACCAGGACTCGAACCTAGAATGACGGTACCAGAAACCGTAGTGTTGCCAATTACACCATAGACCAATGTGGTTCATACCAGTTCGTACCCCCGACCGGATTCGAACCGGCGCTACCGCCTTGAGAGGGCGGCGTGCTAGGCCGCTACACAACGGGGGCCCTAGCGATCCTGCATGAGAATCAGCGGGTGCGACCCGGACTGTCTCCCTGGGAAGGATCTGTACCCCCGACCGGATTCGAACCGGCGCTACTGCCGTGAGAGGGCAGCGTGCTAGGCCGCTACACAACGGGGGCTTTGCGGAGTTGACCTCCGCGGTTGCAGATGAGCTCTGCGAGCTGGCCTACCAGGACTCGAACCTAGACTAACGGAACCAGAAACCGTCGTGCTGCCAATTACACCATAGGCCACTGAAGCACAAACCCCCGCAGGGATCCTGCTTTAGCGTGCGCCTCCGGTCCGGCCTTTCGGCCCGCTCTCCGGCGGCGCAAGAAGAACATTACCTGAAGGTGGACGGCGCTCCAAAACGGGTATCGGGCCCGAGGATCGCAGGGAGTTCGGCCAGCGAGGCGATCCGGCGCAGGCCGGTGAGCCGATCCGGCGCCCCGCCCGGTGCGGCGTCGGGGTCCAGGGCCGTGACGGCTCTCACTCCCCCGCGGTCGATCCAGACCGAGAACATTCCGGCGTCGGCCGCGCCCTGTCCGTCGATCTCCGGGTGGTCCCCGACGTACGCGACCTCGTGCGGCGGCAGCTCCAGCGCCTCGCAGGCCGCGTGGAACGCCTCCGCCGCGGGCTTCGAGACACCCAGTTCGGCCGCGCACAGCACGGACTCGAACCGGTCCCGTACGCCGAGAACGCGCAGCTTGTGGTCCTGGACCCGGATGCTGGAGTTGGACAGCACGGAGTGACGGTGGCTGCCGGCCAGGGTGTCGAGGACGGGCAGGACGTCCGGGAAGAGCGCCCAGGCCGACTCGTAGTGCCCGAGATACCGGAGGAACCAGTCCTCCGCCTCCGGGTCGGTGAGGGGCTTGTCCAGAAAGGCCCGCACCCGGTCCCGGCGGCCCTGCTCCCAGTCCACCTCCCCCGCCGCGTACCTCGCCCACTGCTGGTCGGTGAGGTCGCGCCAGTGGTCGAGGGCCTGCTCGACGGATGCGTACCCGTCGAGCAGGCCTTCGGCGGTGAGATGTCCGCGCATGCCGGCCCGGTCGGCCGTGGTGTAGTCGAAGATCGTGTCGTCCACGTCCCAGACCACGGCTCTGATCGTCATGGTCCGACCGTAACTCGGTGCCGGTGGGCGCGTCTCCTAGTTGACCGTGGTCGTGCCGGTCAGTGCCAGGTCGGGGCCCTGGCCGTCGCGGGGCTTGGCGGTCAGGCGCCAGGTGTACGTTCCCGCGGCCCGGTTGCCGTCGCCCCAGCGGCCGTCCCAGGAGGCGCGGACGGCGGCAGCTTTGGAATCACCGGTGAGGTTGCGCACGACGTTGCCGCTCGCGTTGGTCAGGGTCAGGGTCCAGGTCGAGGGCTTGCTCAACTGCCAGACGGGCTGCCAGGGGTCCTGGGTCGTGGGGCCCGCGGCGGCGTCGGTCTGGGCCTCCATCTGCGCGAGCGGCGAGGTGGGGACGCCCGCGGTGACGAGCGCCACCTGGCCCTGGGCGGTGAGGTACGCGACGTTGCCGCCGAAGCGGTCGACGGCCCAGCGGCCGGTGTTGCCGCCGGTGTTCTGGTCAGCGGTGGGCAGTACGGCCGCGGCCCGGGTGGTCGCCGTCCCGGTGTGGAAGTCCGTGAGCAGCAGCTCGTGGGTGGTGCGGTTCTCCCGTACGAGGTAGCCGTCGGCGAGCCGGGACGGGCCTGCCGGGACCGTGATGTTCCGGCCCGCGGCCCGGTCGTAGACACCGGCGGGTCCGGCGCTGCCGCAGGACCAGTAGAGCCAGGCGTTGACGGCCTGGATCTCGCTGGGGGTGCAGGGGGCGCCGGTGTTCACGGTGGCGACGTTCCGCTCGGCCTTGAGGTCGTACGCGACGACGCTGCCCTGGGTGGTGCCGGGGGTCCACAGGCGCTGGCCCCAGATCGCGGCGGCGCCGCGGGGGCGGTCCAGCGCGGTCTCGCCGTCGGCTCCGCGGGGGAAGTCGGCGATCTTCTGGGTGGCGGGGGTTCCTCCGTTGTAGAGGACGTAGCGGCCGGTGCCCGTGCCGATGCGGCCGGCGGAGGAGCCGGTGGGTTCGGCGCTGTAGGTGTCGGTGCCGAGTCCGGCGACGTGCACGGACTCCTTGCCGTCCGTGCCGGTGTAGAGGTAGGCGAAGCGGCCGTCGCCGAGGGCCTCCAGCTGGGGGCAGGCGGCGTCGCCGCCGAGGCACGGCGAGGAGCCGACGTACGGGCTGCGGCGGACCTGGGTTCCGGTGGGCCTGCCCGTGGGGTCCAGCGGCACTGCGTACGCGGCGTCCCAGCCGGCGTTGACGGTGGCGTTGCCGAACATCAGGAGTTCGCCGCCCGCGACCATCAGGCCGTCGACCGTGGCCCTGGTCGGCGGCACGGTGAAGACCTGCTGGGCCGAGACGTTCCCGTCGGCGGTGGGCAGGACGCGGTGCACGTGGAAGTCGCTGCCCGAGGGGCCGGCCGTGGCGAGCAGGCCGCCGTCCGGGGTGGCGCGGAAGGCGCCGTCCGCGTCGGCGAGGACCACGCGCCTGGCGCCGGTGACGAGCGATGTGGCGGTGAGCACCTCGTCGTCGGGCGAGGAGACGAAGTCCGGGTCGCCGCTGAGGAGTTGGTCGCCGACGACCGCGAGGGGCTTGGCCGGGAAGGTGACCGTGGCGGGTTCGCTGCCGGGTGCCGAGTCCACCCGGATCGCCTTGCCGTTCGCCACGAGCCAGCTGTCGTTGAAGGTGATCGACCGGCCGGTGCCGATGCCCGTGACGTACGTACGGAAGGTGCCGTCCGCGAGGTCGACGAAGCCCACCGAGGAGATGCCGTCCACGGCGTAGACGACGGCGAGGCGGCGGACCGAGCCGCCGGTCACATAGGTGTTGGTGGGCTGGGCGCCGGGCGGCAGGCCGGTGACCGGGAGGTCGGTGGTCGTGCCGTCGGGGCCGGCCCGCAGGACGTGCAGGGCGTCCGCGGCGTCCTGGGTGAGCACGCTCCAGCCGGACGCGGCCCGGAAGCGGTGGTCCGCCGGGATCGTGACGGTGGCGGTCGTGCCGGTGGAGCGGTGCTTCTGGGTGACGGTGCCGGTGTTCCCGGTGGTCTGGACGTCGGTGCCGGTGGCCAGGTCCTCGGGGCCCGCGTGCGCCGGCGGCGTGACGCCGGGGAAATCGGCCCACTGGAGGTTGCCCGCGTTGCCCAGCGCGTACTGGAATCCGGAGGCCCCCACCCAGCCGTACCGGACGTCGACCGGGTTGATCTTGTTCAACTGCGTGGTGGCGACCGGGGTGTCGGCGTTCGGCGCGGCTTCGGCCGGCACGGTCAGTACGGCCCCCGACAGCGCCATCGCCCCGCCAAGGGCCATTCCCACAAGTCTTCGTGAACGTCCTCGTGAACGGGTCACGTTCCCCTCCCCTGAAACATGGTGAACACGCGCATCATGTGCGCCCGAAACATCCAATGTCCGTCGGGAGAGCGGGAGTTGACCGCAGGGGTGAACTCCGGGTGTCGACTCCGTGTACGCCAGAGGGGCGGCGTCCGAACCGGACGCCGCCCCTCTCGCTCGTCACGCCTGGGCGGTCAGCTTCGCCAGCGCCGCGTCGATACGGGCCAGCGTCTTCTCCTTGCCCAGGATCTCCAGGGACTCGAAGAGCGGCAGGCCGATCGTGCGGCCGGTGACGGCGACGCGGACCGGGGCCTGGGCCTTGCCGAGCTTGAGGCCGTGGGCCTCGCCTGCGGCCAGGACGGCCTCCTTCAGGGACTCGGGCGAGGACCAGTCGGCGGCGTCCAGCTTCTCGCGGGCCGTGCGGAGCAGCGCGTCGCTGCCCTCCTTCATGGCCTTCGTCCAGGACGCCTCGTCGAAGGCCGGCTCCGCCAGGAACAGGAAGTCGACGTTGTCCGTGATCTCGGAGAGGACCTTGAGGCGGGTCTGGGCGTGCGGGGCGATCGCGTCCCACGCGGACTGGTCGAAGTCCTCCGGCGCCCAGGGCGCGAAGGGGGCCTTCAGCCAGGGGGCGCAGCGCTCGGCGAAGTCCTTCACATCCAGGAGGCGGATGTGGTCGGCGTTGATCGCCTCGGCCTTCTTGAGGTCGAAGCGGGCCGGGTTCGGGTTCACGTCCGTCACGTCGAAGGCCGCGACCATCTCGTCCATCGTGAAGATGTCCTGGTCGGCGGAGAGCGACCAGCCGAGCAGGGAGAGGTAGTTGAGCAGGCCCTCGGGGAGGAAGCCGCGCTCCCGGTAGAGGTTGAGCGACGCCTGCGGGTCGCGCTTGGAGAGCTTCTTGTTGCCCTCGCCCATCACGTACGGCAGGTGGCCGAAGGCGGGGATCTGCTTCGCGATGCCCAGCTCGGTCAGCGCCTTGTAGAGGGCGATCTGGCGCGGGGTGGAGGAGAGCAGGTCCTCGCCGCGCAGGACGTGGGTGATCTCCATCAGGGCGTCGTCGACCGGGTTCACGAGCGTGTAGAGCGGGGCTCCGTTGGCTCGTACGATCCCGTAGTCCGGCACGTTCTCCGGGGTGAAGGTCAGCTCGCCGCGGACCACGTCCGTGAAGGTGATCGTCTCGTCCGGCATGCGGAAGCGGACGATGGGGGTGCGGCCCTCGGCCTCGTACGCGGCCTTCTGCTCGGCGGTCAGGTCGCGGCAGTGGCCGTCGTAGCCGGACGGCTTGCCGGCGGCGCGGGCTGCCTCGCGGCGGGCGTCCAGCTCCTCCGTGGAGCAGTAGCAGTGGTAGGCGCGGCCGGCTTCCAGGAGCTTGGCGGCCACATCGCGGTAGATGTCCATCCGCTGCGACTGGCGGTACGGCTCGTGCGGGCCGCCGACCTCGGGGCCCTCGTCCCAGTCGAAGCCCAGCCAGCGCATCGAGTCGAGCAGCTGCCCGTACGACTCCTCGGAGTCGCGGGCCGCGTCGGTGTCCTCGATGCGGAAGACCAGGGTGCCCTCGTTGTGCCGGGCGAACGCCCAGTTGAACAGGGCGGTGCGGACCAGGCCCACGTGGGGGTTACCGGTGGGCGAAGGGCAGAAACGGACGCGTACGGGGGAGCCGGGTGCGCTAGCCACGCTTGACAACCTTGTTGGTGAGAGTGCCGATGCCTTCGATGGTGACGGCGACCTCGTCGCCGACGGTGAGGGGGCCGACCCCCGCGGGGGTGCCCGTGAGGATCACGTCGCCGGGGAGCAGCGTCATGGCCTCGGTGATGTTGACGATCAGGTCCTCGACGGAGTGGATCATCTCGCTGGTACGGCCGAGCTGGCGCTGTTGGCCGTTGACCGTGCACATGATGGTCAGGTCGGACGGGTCGAGGTCCGTCTCCACCCAGGGGCCGAGCGGGCAGGAGGAGTCGAAGCCCTTGGCCCGGGCCCACTGCTTCTCGCGCTTCTGGACGTCGCGTGCGGTGACGTCGTTGGCGCAGGTGTAGCCGAGGATGACGTCCTTGACGCGCTCGCGCGGGACCTCCCGGCACATCCGGCCGATGACCACGGCCAGCTCGGCCTCGTGGTGCACCTCGTTCGAGAAGGAGGGGTACGCGATCTCGTCGCCGGGGCCGATCACCGAGGTGGAGGGCTTGAAGAAGGCGAACGGGGCGTCGGGCACCTCGTTGCCCATTTCCCTGGCGTGCTCCGCGTAGTTGCGGCCGAAGGCCACGACCTTGTTGGGGAGCATGGGCGGCAGGAGCCGGACCTTGTTCAGCGGGACCTTCGTGCCGGAGAGCTCGAAGTCCGTGAACGGATGGCCCTTGATGATGTCGAGCACGAGCCCGTCGGTCGACCCAGGAGGGCTCTCGCCCTCGACCGCGCCGAACGCGACGTTGCCGTCGATGGAGAACCTGGCGATGCGCACGAGATGCCTGCGCCCCTCACTGAGCTGGCTGGAGTCTGAGGCTCCAGGCTAACGCGGGAGAGGGGCGCGACCTCGCGGAACTGCTCTGTGGCGGGTGTGGGAGGGCTACTCCGCCGCCAGGGCCGCGACCGGGGCGTCCACCGTCAGGGCTGCGACCGGGGCGTCCATCAGGATCGTGCGGCGGGGGTTGGCGGTCTGGGCGGGGAGCTCGACGGAGTGCTCCTGCTGCTCCGGCGTACGCAGCTCTTCGGCGTCCTCGAGGTGCGCCAGCGTCGTGCGTCGCGGGTTGGCTATGTTGAGGAACATCATCGTCGTCTTCATCTGCGGTTTCGGACCCTGTCGGTACGGGCGCCGGGCGGCTTCAATAACCGCCGCTCGGGCGCGGGTTGTCGGATTTGCCATCCCTGTAAAGCGTCAGGCTAAACATGCGCCTCCCTGCGGAACGCGTGAAGACGACGTGATCGTCGTGTGAGTTTCCTCACTCACAGGTAGGCAATCCGGTCAATCCGGACTCTCAACTTCCGTCGCCGAAACGGACATTGCCCCACCGAAGACCCTATTCCACTCCTGATCATGGCGACTGGGGCACCGCTCGGAGGCGAATGACTCGTGCACCTGTGTCCGATATAAACGGAATCGCTTTCCACGTGCCGTAACACCGCCTTCACTAGGTGTCACGATGGTCACAGCATGACCCATGGGCCTTGTTGGAGATCCGGCACTGTGCTGGAATTCCACGGAACCGCCGCGGGATCGAACCGGCGCGCAAGGGGCGCGAACGCAGCGCCGAGTGGCGGCGGGGAGGGGGGCCTGCGCCGGTCACTCACGACCACACCTGGGGGCGCGTTCAGGGCGCTCCCAAGACGCCGACACCGTCTCGCCGTTCACGCGGAGAGGCGCCTGGTCCAGAGGTTGCGACGCTAGTGCAGGGACGTTTCAAGAGGGATGGCAGCGCTTCGGCGGAGCCGGAGCCGCACGGCGGGACCGGCACCGGTTCCTCGCCCCAGCACGCCCAGAACCAAGGACCGGCAGGGGCCGGCGACGGCGGTGACCGCTCCTCGCGCCCAGGTGCGCCCAAGGGCGCCCAGGGCAAGGGCGGTCCGACCGCGGTGACCGGTGGCCCCGGCGCACCGCCGACCGCGCCGCCCAAGGCGAGCAACCCCAGTGGCCCCGGCTCGCGAATAGCTCTGCGCAACTGGCGCATCTCCACGCGCCTGGTGTCGCTGCTCGCGCTGCCCGTGGTCGCGGCCACCTCGCTGGGCGCCCTGCGCATCAGCGACACGATGGACGAGATCCAGCAGCTCGAGAACATGAAGCTGCTGACCGACATGACCAAGCAGGCGACCCAGCTCGCCGTCGCACTCCAGGAGGAGCGCGACAAGTCGGCCGGTCCGCTCGCCAACGGCACCAAGGCGTCCGACTTCACCGTCAAGGGCGTCCGCGACAAGACGGACCGTGCGCGCGCCGCCTTCATGGACGGCACCCACGAGCTCGACGACGCGGGCAACGGCGAGAACCTCGACGGCGTCCGGGACAACGTGGTGGCCATCGCCACCCAGCTGAACACCCTGAGCGGCATCCGCAACAACGCCTTCCAGGACGGGAACAACTCCTCCCAGTCGGTCGAGGCCTACCACCGGCTGATCGAGCAGCTGCTCGGCCTCTCCCAGGACATGGCCCAGGCGACCAGCAACCCGGAGATGATCCAGCGCACGCGCGCCCTGGCGGCCTTCTCCACCGCCAAGGAGTACGCGTCCATCCAGCGCGCGGTCATCGCCGCGGCCCTGCCGGCCACCGACGCCACGTACGGCGACCTCTCCGAGAACGACCGGCAGTACGGCCTCTCGGCCTTCGAGAACCAGAAGGCCGAACTCACCAGCTTCGCCAGCATCTACGAGGGCAACGCCGCCAAGCTCACCAAGGCGCTCGACGAGCCGAGCCCGACCATCAAGGAAGCCGACGACTACGCGGAGCGCGTGCTCAAGCGGGAGAACGGTCTCCAGCTGCGCGACAAGCGCTCGTACCTGGACTGGGTCGACGCCGACTCCGCCAGGTACCAGCAGATGTCGAACATCGAGCTGACGCTGCTCAACGAGATGGAGCAGAAGGCCCGCGAGCTGCGCAACGAGGCCGAGCAGGAAGCGATCATCTCCGGTGCGCTGATCCTGCTGGTGCTCGGTGTCTCGCTGGTCGGCGCCTTCGTGGTGGCCCGCTCCATGATCCGCTCGCTGCGCCGCCTCCAGGACACCGCGACGAAGGTCGCCCAGGACCGGCTGCCCGAGCTCGTCAAGCAGCTCTCCGAGTCCGACCCGCAGGACGTCGACACGTCCGTCGAGTCGGTCGGTGTGCACTCCAAGGACGAGATCGGCCAGGTGGCCGCGGCCTTCGACGACGTGCACCGCGAGGCCGTACGACTCGCCGCCGAGCAGGCCCTCCTGCGAGGCAACGTCAACGCGATGTTCACCAACCTCTCGCGCCGTTCCCAGGGCCTCATCCAGCGTCAGCTCTCGCTCATCTCCGAACTGGAGTCCCGCGAGGCCGACCCGGACCAGCTGTCCTCGCTGTTCAAGCTCGACCACCTCGCGACCCGCATGCGCCGTAACGGTGAGAACCTCCTGGTCCTCGCCGGTGAAGAGCCCGGCCGCCGCTGGACCCGTCCGGTCCCGCTGGTCGACGTGCTCCGTGCCGCCGCCTCCGAGGTGGAGCAGTACGAGCGCATCGAGCTGTCGGCCGTGCCCACCACCGAGGTCGCCGGCCGCGTGGTCAACGACCTCGTGCACCTGCTCGCCGAGCTGCTGGAGAACGCCACGTCGTTCTCCTCCCCGCAGACCAAGGTCAAGGTCACCGGTCACGCGCTGCCCGACGGCCGCGTGCTGATCGAGATCCACGACACCGGTATCGGCCTCTCGCCCGAGGACCTCGCGGCGATCAACGAGCGGCTCGCCTCGCCGCCCACCGTGGACGTCTCGGTCTCGCGCCGCATGGGTCTGTTCGTGGTCGGCCGGCTGTCCCAGCGCCACGGCATCCGGATCCAGCTGCGTCCGTCCGACTCCGGTGGTACGACCGCGCTGGTCATGCTGCCCGTCGATGTCGCCCAGGGCGGCAAGAAGGTTCCGGGCAACAAGCAGGGCCAGGGCATGCAGGGCATGCCCAACGGCGGCGGCCCCGCCGCCGCGCAGGCCGCGGCCGGTGTCGCGGCGGCCCGTCGGGGCGGCGCCGCAGGCGGTCCCGCCCTCGGCGCGGGTGCTCCCGGCGGCGGCAACGGCGGACGGCTCAACGCGCCTCCGCAGCGCGGCCAGGTCGGTGCCGGCACCACCGGTGCGCGTGCCGCGCTGCCCAGGCCGGACGCGGGCGGTCGCCCGGGCGGACAGGGCGGGCCCGGCGGATCACGCGGTCCCCAGCAGCCCCCGCAGGGCAGGCCGGCCCCGGCCGGTGCCGGTGCCCCGCAGGCCTTCAACGACTTCGGCAACAACGACTCCGGCCGGCAGGACGCCTTCGGTGGCGGTCGCCAGGACGCGTTCGGCGGTGGACGCCAGGACACGATGGGCGGCAACAACCGCAGCTCCGTGCCCCCGCAGCGTCCGACCGGTGGCGACCAGGGCCGTCGTGCGCCCCAGCAGCCGCAGCTGCCGCCGCGCGGTGGTCCGCGTGCCGAGCTGCCCGGCGGCAACCCGCAGCCGCGGGTGCCCAGCTGGAGCGACGACAACGCGCAGCCGCCGGTGCCGCGTTCCTCGATGGACGCCCCGCGCGGCCACGAGGAGCCGGACGCCACCTCGCAGCTGCCGCGGATCGACGACCGTCAGGGTGCCGGTTCCACGGGCGAGTACCCGCGGCCGGACTACGACGCCCCGCGCTCCGGCGCGGGTGCGCCGCAGAGCAACGGACAGTTCGTCCGCCCGGACGTCTTCGGTACGCCGAACACTGCGCCGAATCCTTCCGGCGCGGGCCAGAACCCGTCCGCGGGCGGCCAGTACAACCGCCAGGACCCCGCCTCCACCGGCCAGTTCTCGATGCCCGGCTACGACGGTGGTTCCACCGGTCAGTACGCGACGCCCGGGCAGGACGTTCAGAACCACACCGGTCAGTTCCCGGCGCCGAACCACGGCGAGCGGCAGGGCGGCGGTACCGGACAGTTCGAGCGTCCCGGTGCCAATGGCACGAACGGCACCAACGGCTCCCGCCCCCAGCGTCCGCAGTCGCGTCGGCGTCCCGCGCTCCCCCCGGAGCCCGAGGCGCTGCCGCCGGCGACGGGTCCCGGTGACGGGCGTACGCCGCTGTACGACACCCTGGAGACCAACTGGTTCAACCAGGCCCAGGCGGCCCAGGCCGGCAACGGAGAGCAGGCACCGCAGCAGCCCGTACAGGCTGCTCCCGCGGCACCTCAGCGTCCGGCGCCGGCAGCATCCGGGTCCGCCGCATCAGGGTCCGCCTCCTGGCGGACCACCCCCAATGACGAACTCGGCCGGCAGGCCGAGCGGGTACGCCAGCCCTCCGCGGGTGGCGTGACCGTCTCGGGTCTGCCGCGCCGGGTCCCCCGCGCGAACCTCGTCGCGGGGACGGCTCAGCAGCAACAGCACCAAACCGGTCCGCAGGTCTCGCGTGCGCCCGATGACGTACGCGGCCGGCTGACCAATCTTCGTAGGGGCATCCAGCAAGGTCGGCAGGCCGGTACCGGCCAGACCGGCAGCTTCCCCAGCCCCACTCACCAGCAGGAGCGTTAGTTGAGCCAGATGAGCCAGGCGGCACAGAACCTCAACTGGTTGATCACCAACTTCGTTGACAACACCCCCGGGGTGTCCCACACCGTCGTCGTTTCCGCCGACGGACTCCTTCTGGCGATGTCCGAGGGCTTTCCGCGCGACCGCGCCGACCAGCTCGCGGCCGTCGCCTCCGGACTCACTTCACTCACGGCCGGTGCCTCCCGGATCTTCGAGGGTGGCACCGTCGCCCAGACGGTCGTCGAGATGGAACGCGGCTTCCTCTTCCTGATGTCGGTCTCGGACGGATCGTCCCTCGCGGTCCTCTCCCACCCGGACTGCGACATCGGCCTTGTCGGATACGAGATGGCTCTGCTCGTCGACCGTGCGGGTGCGGTGCTCACGCCGGATCTGCGGGCCGAGCTCCAGGGCAGCCTGCTCCACTAGCCAGGTTTTTAGGTACGTCCGAATTTCACCGAACGTCCGCACAATCCGTCGGCCGCCCTCCCCCCACCGGCCCCGTCAGACGGCACGACTGACCGACCTGCTGTCCCGCCCGGAGGATCAATGACCCCGCCCACCGCCTCTCATGATCCGTACGCACAGCCGTACGAGGATGAGGGCGACCAGCCGCTGGTACGTCCGTACGCGATGACCGGCGGCCGGACCCGGCCGCGCTACCAGCTCGCCATAGAGGCACTGATCAGCACCACGGCCGACCCGGCGCAGCTGATGGGGCTGCTCCCGGAGCACCAGCGGATCTGCCACCTCTGCCGTGAGGTGAAGTCGGTGGCCGAGGTGTCGGCACTGCTGTCCATGCCCCTGGGCGTGGCACGGATTCTCGTCGCGGACCTCGCGGAGGCCGGACTCGTCGCGATCCACCAGCCGGGTGGCGACGAGAGCAATGGCGGCGCCCCGGACGTGACACTGCTCGAAAGGGTGCTCAGTGGACTTCGCAAGCTCTGACGGAGGTCGGGCGACCACCTCCGCGAAGATCGTGGTGGCGGGTGGTTTCGGCGTCGGCAAGACCACGTTCGTGGGTGCCGTCTCCGAGATCAACCCGCTGCGCACCGAGGCCGTCATGACGTCCGCCTCGGCGGGTATCGACGACCTCACCCACACCGGGGACAAGACGACGACCACCGTCGCCATGGACTTCGGCCGTATCACCCTGGACCAGGACCTGATCCTGTACCTGTTCGGTACGCCCGGACAGGACCGTTTCTGGTTCATGTGGGACGACCTGGTACGCGGCGCGATCGGCGCCGTCGTGCTCGTGGACACCCGTCGTCTCGCCGACTGCTTCCCCGCGGTCGACTACTTCGAGAACAGCGGCCTGCCGTTCGTCATAGCCCTGAACGGCTTCGACGGACACCAGCCGTACACGCCCGACGAGGTCCGCGAGGCCCTGCAGATCGGCCCGGACGCCCCGATCATCACGACGGACGCCCGCCACCGCGCGGACGCCAAGAGCGCGTTGATCACCCTGGTCGAGCACGCCCTGATGGCTCGCCTCCGCTAGGGAGCGTGCAGCGGGCTATGTCCTGGCGGGCCTGGCACACAAGTTGGCAACGCCGTACGGCAGTTGTCGTAGACGCACTGGAGCCGGCTGTGTCGTTTGACACGGTCGGCCTTGGTGTTCATAACGTTTCGACAGAGATATCGAGTGGTACCGACACGCGTCGCGGTCGTCTGATGCCGCTGTGCTCACAAAGGCCCCGCCTTTTGGCGGGGCTCGCTCTTTATGACCGTTTTATCTAGGGCTTACATCACTCGGAATCCTTGGTTCCGAGTGTTTGGACGAGCACACCCTGACGTGCTGGAATGCCAGAACTGCCCAGTAGTAAGGGCCGGAAGACACACGCGGCACGACGAAGGTGCACACGCCGAGAGGTTGTTGGTCGAGTGAGGCGTAGCAAGAACGGTCCCGAGCCGTCGGCACGGGGCAACTTCACCCCGCCGCCGCGCGGAGCGGCACCCGCACATGTGTCCGGCTCGGAGCCGGCGGCCCCACCCGCGAAGAGCGGCGGTCGCCTGTCCCCGCGCAACTGGCGCGTGCCCACCAGGCTGAACGCCATTCTCCTCATACCCGTGATCGTCGGGCTCGTCATGGGCGGCTTCCAGGTGAAGAGCTCCATCGACACCTGGCAGGAGGCCCAGGACGCGGAGAAGGTCGCCAAGATCGTCGACGCGGCCGGGCAGTACGCCGAGGCGCTCCTCAACGAGCGTGACGTCTCCGCCCAGCCGCTGCTGGAGGGCGACCGCGACAACGCGACGGTCAAGCAGGCCCGTGCCTTCACGGACCAGAAGCAGGACGCGTTCCACAAGGAAGTCGTCGGGATGCCGGCCGGCCAGGGCCTGGAGCGCCGGCTGAACCTGGTGGAGCAGGCCGAGCCCACGCTGACCCAGGTCCGCAAGGCCGCCTTCACCACCGCGATGGACCCGACGAAGACCGAAGAGGGCTACGTCACCGTCGAGCACCTCCTCATGGAGTTCTCGAACGAGCTGGGCCTCGGCACGGGCAACATCACGAGCTACGGCCGCACCGTGTACGCCGTCGCCCTGTCCAAGGGCGCCGCCTCGCTGCAGCGCTCGATCGGCATGCACCTCCTGGTCAAGCCCAGCAGCAACGAGAAGATCTTCAGGCAGCAGGTCACGGCCTTCACGTCGTACGCCTACCTCGAGAACGTGGCCGTCCAGGAGTACGTCTCCGGCGGTACGGCGCAGGACGCCGCGCGTCTCAAGCAGGTCATGGCCGAGAAGGAGGCGGAGGGCAAGAAGCTCGGCGCCGAGGCCAAGAGCAAGACCGAGGCGGCCGGCGGCACCTACAATGCTCCGCCCTCGATGACCGGCATGATCCAGGCCATCGCCACCGGTGCCAAGCCCGCCGAGCTGGCCCAGCAGGGCATCACGCCCGAGACCTGGATGGCGGCCTCCACCCTCAAGTTCGACGGCTACAGCGAGGTCGAGCAGGAGCTCATCAACCGAGCGGTGGGCGACGCGGGCGACATCGCCACCGACGCCCAGCGCGACGCCTTCGTCAACGGCGCCATCGTCATCGTGGCCCTGCTCGCCGCCTTCATCATCGCCGGCCTCATGGCCCGCCAGATGAGCCGCTCGATGCGCCAGCTGCGCAACGCGGCCTTCGGTGTCGCCGAGCAGCGGCTGCCGATGCTGGTCGACCAGCTCTCGCGCACCGACCCGGGCCGTGTCGACACCCGGGTCACCCCGATCCCGATCACCACCACGGACGAGATCGGCGAAGTCGCCCGCGCCTTCGACCAGGTCCACCGTGAGGCCGTACGACTGGCCGCCGAGCAGGCCCTGCTCCGTGGAAACATCAACGCGATCTTCACCAACCTGTCGCGCCGCAACCAGTCGCTGATCGAGGGCCAGCTGACCCTGATCACCGAGCTGGAGAACAACGAGGCCGACCCGGACCAGCTGGAGAACCTCTTCCGCCTGGACCACCTCGCGACCCGTATGCGCCGCAACGGCGAGAACCTCCTGGTCCTCGCAGGCGAGGAGCCGGGCCGCCGCTGGGACCAGCCGGTCCCGCTGGTCGACGTGCTGCGCGCCGCCTCCTCCGAGGTGGAGCAGTACGAGCGCATCGAGCTGTCGGGCGTACCGGAGGCCGAGATCCACGGCCGCGCGGTCACCGACCTCGTGCACCTGCTCGCCGAGCTCCTGGAGAACGCCACCACGTTCTCCTCGCCGCAGACCAAGGTCCGCGTCACCGCGACCCGTCTCCCGGACGGCCGCATCATGGTCGAGATCCACGACAAGGGCATCGGCCTCACCGCCGAGGACTTCGCGGACATCAACCACAAGCTGGCCAACCCGCCGACCGTCGACGCCGCGATCTCGCAGCGCATGGGTCTGTTCGTGGTCGGCCGGCTGTCCGACCGGCACGGCATCCGCGTCCAGCTGCGCCCCTCGGGCGAGCAGGCCGGTACGACCTCGCTCGTCATGCTCCCCGACATCATCACGCACGGTGGTGGCGGCGAGACGGCACCGCAGCGCGACGAGTTCACCGTCTCGCAGATCATCCCGGAGCAGCAGCCGTTCGGCGGCGAGGAGTTCCAGAGCGGCGGCCAGCCGATGCGTACGGCCGCGGAGCTGGGCTTCGACGACAGCCGCTACACCGAGGTCCCGGACGACATACGCGAGCTGGACCCCGTGGGCCGTTCGCTGATGCGTGAGGAGCGCAGGGCGGCCCTGGAGGCCCAGACGCACGGCGAGCTGGAGGGCGCTTCCCCGTCGTTCAACGGCGAGTTCGACCCGCAGCAGGCCTACGACAACGGTCAGCAGGCCTTCGACAACGGGGCTGCCGCGTACGACAACGGAGCCGCCGCGTACAGCGACGCGCCCGCGTACGACCAGCAGACGCCGTACGAGGAGCCGCAGCAGGCGTCGTACGACGAGACGTACTTCCCGGCAGGCGGCGGGTACCCGGAAACCCCCTATGCGGAACCGGTCCAGGACGAGCCCCAGCCGGCCCACGCTCCCGCGCGGGACAGCTTCTCGGCCTTCGAAGAGCAGTCCTACCAGGACGACTGGCCGCAGCAGGACTCGTACCAGAACGGCTACCGTTCCGAGTACGCTCCCGAAGCGGAACCCGCGCAGGCCGCTGAGGTGGCCGAGCAGGACCGCGTAGGCTTCGAGCGTCCGGGAACGGCCTCTCCCGCCGCCCACGCGCTGACCGACGCCGGGCTTCCGCGCCGCGGATCCACCGACGCCGGGCTTCCCCGCCGCGGATCCACCGCGAGCGCGGGCGGCCAGCAGTCCGTGGGCCAGGAATCGCCGGCTCCGTTCGGCGGCGGCAACGACGGCAACTCCAGCGGCGGCAAGGGCGACTGGCGGTCGAACAACGACCAGATGTGGCAGCGCGCCGAGCAGCTGAAGAAGCCCAAGGCGGGCGGGGTCACCTCCTCCGGCCTGCCGAGGCGTGTACCCAAGGCCAATCTGGTCGAGGGCACCGCGGAATCGACCCCCCAGGGCGGCCCCCAGGTCTCCCGCGCACCCGAGGACGTCCGGGGCAGGCTGAGCAACCTGCGCCGCGGTGTCCAGAGGGGGCGTAACGCAGGAAGCGAAACGAACGGCCAGGGCTTCGGTCCTGACAGCACCTACAACCAGGAGCGTTAGTGTGAGCCCGATGAGCCAGGCGGCACAGAACCTGAACTGGTTGATCACCAACTTCGTGGACAACACCCCCGGGGTGTCGCACACGGTGGTGGTCTCCGCCGACGGACTCCTTCTGGCGATGTCCGAAGGGTTCCCGCGTGACCGTGCCGACCAGCTGGCGGCCGTCGCGTCGGGTCTCACCTCGCTGACCGCGGGCGCGTCCCGCATCTTCGAGGGCGGGAGCGTGAATCAGACGGTTGTGGAGATGGAGCGGGGATTCCTCTTCATCATGTCCATTTCCGATGGATCGTCGCTCGCAGTACTCGCACATCCGGAAGCGGACATCGGTCTCGTCGGGTACGAGATGGCCCTTCTGGTGGACCGTGCCGGTACGGTTCTGACGCCTGATCTGCGTGCGGAGCTCCAGGGGAGCCTTCTCAACTAGCAGACAAGCGATGCGTTTTGGCGTCCCGTGGCCGTAAGGTTTCGGGACGCGGCTCCACATTGATGGGCCCGGCACAGTCGGAGGAGGAGAAAGTGGCAACACCCCCAGGCGGTTCGTCTTCGGGCAACTGGTCCTATGGCCCCGGCCAGGGCCAGGGCGGCAACGACTCGCCGAACCGGTACAACTTCCCCTCCGCACCGTCTCCGCGGCGCCAGCAGCCCTACGCACCCCAGGGTCCCGGGCCCTCCCCGTACGACCAGCCGCCGGCGCCGCGCATCCAGCCCGTGCAGCCGCAGCGACGCTCCCCCGAACCGTCGCCCGCGGGGGGCGCCAGCAACCCGCTGGTCCGCCCCTACGCCATGACGGGCGGCCGCACCAGGCCTCGGTATCAGCTCGCCATCGAGGCACTGGTGCACACCACCGCGCAGCCGCACCAGATGCAGGGCCAGCTGCCCGAGCATCAGCGGATCTGCAACCTCTGCCGGGAGATCAAGTCGGTGGCCGAAATCTCGGCCCTCCTGACGATCCCTCTCGGCGTGGCCAGGATCCTCGTCGCCGACTTGGCGGAGGCGGGCCTGGTCGCCATCCATCAGCCCGGCGGCGACGAGAACGCCGGCGGTCAGCCAGACGTGACTTTGCTCGAAAGGGTGCTCAGTGGACTTCGCAAGCTCTAGCGGAGGGCCTTCCCGCTCCACCACGTCCGCGAAGATCGTGGTGGCGGGCGGCTTCGGCGTGGGCAAGACCACGTTCGTCGGGGCCGTCTCGGAGATCAACCCGCTGCGTACCGAGGCCGTGATGACGTCCGCTTCGGCGGGCATCGACGACCTCACCCACACGGGAGACAAGACCACCACCACGGTGGCCATGGACTTCGGCCGTATCACCCTGGACCAGGACCTGATCCTGTACCTGTTCGGTACGCCCGGCCAGGACCGTTTCTGGTTCATGTGGGACGACCTGGTACGCGGCGCGATCGGTGCGATCGTCCTGGTCGACACCCGCCGTCTCGCCGACTGCTTCCCCGCGGTCGACTACTTCGAGAACAGCGGGCTGCCGTTCGTGATCGCCCTGAACGGCTTCGACGGCAACCAGCCGTACAACCCGGACGAGGTCCGGGAGGCGCTCCAGATCGGGCCCGACACCCCGATCATCACCACGGACGCCCGCCACCGCGCGGACGCCAAGTCGGCGCTCATCACGCTGGTGGAGCATGCCCTGATGGCCCGCCTGCGGTAGGCCTGCGGTAGGCCTGCGGCGCTCAGCCGAATCGAAAAGTGGGCCCCTTCCATTTGGGAGGGGCCCACTTTTGTGTTGCCAGAGCCGTCTGCGCTTCCGGCTGCGGATGGGTGGGTGCTGGTCGGTTTCGGCTGCGGATGAGTATGTGCTCGTCGGTTTTCGGCTGCGGGTGGGTGTTGTGCTGGTCGCGCAGTTCCCCGCGCCCCTAAAAGACACGGGGCACCCAGGAGCTTCTAAGGGGCGCGGGGAACTGCGCGAGCAACCCCAGGCACCCCGCACCCTACGAACGGCCCTCGCCCAGGCGTCCAGGCCTACGGGCCCCAGCCTCCAGGCGCACGAGAAAGGGCCCCCTCCGCCGGGAGGGGGCCCTTCTCATACGCCTGGGCGGTGCAGCGGCGCAGCCTAGCCGTGCCAGCTGTGCGGAGCGCGGAAGCCCGGCTCTCGCTCCAGCCGGCGCCAGCCGGCCTTCGCGCGGCCTCGGTGGGTCGGGGCCGCGGCCGGGGCGGAGGCGGCGCGGGCCAGGAGGATGGCCGTGATGGCGGCGACTTCCTCGGGCTCGGCGTGGCCCTTCTCGACGCGAATATCAGGGATGTCCATGTGGGTGAGTCTCCGTGAGAGAGGGGTCCGCGGGGTTGCCGCGGTGGGTCCGCCGAGTTACTACTGCGGCGGGTTTCCGTGCTTGCGGGAGGGCAGGTCGGCGTGCTTCGTGCGAAGCATCGCGAGGGAGCGGATGAGTACCTCGCGGGTCTCGGCGGGGTCGATGACGTCGTCGACCAGACCGCGTTCGGCCGCGTAGTAGGGGTGCATCAGCTCGGCCTTGTACTCCTTGACCATGCGGACTCGCATCGCCTCGGGGTCCTCGGCGTCGGCGATCTGCCGGCGGAAGATGACGTTGGCGGCGCCCTCGGCGCCCATCACGGCGATCTCGTTGGTGGGCCACGCGTAGGTGAGGTCGGCACCGATGGACTGGCTGTCCATGACGATGTACGCGCCGCCGTAGGCCTTCCTGAGGATCAGTGAGATCCGCGGCACGGTCGCGTTGCAGTAGGCGTAGAGGAGCTTCGCGCCGTGGCGGATGATGCCGCCGTGCTCCTGGTCGACACCGGGGAGGAACCCCGGTACGTCCAGAAGCGTCACGATCGGGATGTTAAAAGCGTCGCACATCTGGACGAAACGCGCAGCTTTCTCCGACGCCTCGATGTCCAGCACCCCGGCCAGGCTCTGCGGCTGGTTGGCGACGATGCCCACCACCTGGCCGTCGAGCCGGGCCAGCGCGCAGATGATGTTGCGGGCCCAGCGCTCGTGGATCTCCAGGTAGTCGCCGTCGTCGACGAGCTCCTCGATGACCTTGGTCATGTCGTACGGACGGTTGCCGTCCGCCGGGACCAGGTCGAGGAGCACGTCCGAACGCCGCTCGGCGGGGTCCTCGGAGTCGGCGTGAGGCGGGTTCTCGCGGTTGTTCTGCGGGAGCATCGACAGGAGGTAGCGCACCTCGTGGATGCAGCTCTCCTCGTCGTCGTACGCGAAGTGCGCGACGCCCGAGGTCTCGGCGTGCACGTCGGCGCCGCCCAGGCCGTTCTGGGTGATCTCCTCGCCGGTGACCGCCTTGACGACGTCGGGGCCCGTGATGAACATCTGCGAGGTCTCGCGGACCATGAACACGAAGTCCGTCAGGGCCGGGCTGTAGGCCGCGCCGCCCGCGCACGGGCCGAGCATCACGGAGATCTGCGGGATGACGCCCGAGGCGCGGGTGTTGCGCTGGAAGATGCCGCCGTAGCCGGCGAGCGCGGACACGCCCTCCTGGATGCGGGCACCCGCACCGTCGTTGAGCGAGACCAGCGGGGCACCGGCCGCGATGGCCATGTCCATGATCTTGTGGATCTTCGTGGCGTGGGCCTCGCCCAGCGCGCCGCCGAAGATCCGGAAGTCGTGCGCGTACACGAAGACCGTGCGGCCCTCGACCGTGCCCCAGCCGGTGATCACACCGTCCGTGTACGGCTTCTTGGCCTCCAGGCCGAAGCCGGTCGCCCGGTGGCGGCGCAGCTGCTCGACCTCGTTGAACGAGCCGGCGTCCAGCAGAAGCTCGATCCGCTCCCGGGAGGTCAGCTTGCCCTTGGCGTGCTGCGCCGCGGTCGCCTTGTCACTGGGTCCGCGAAGAGCCTCCGCACGGATCGCGTGCAGTTCGGCCACGCGCCCGCGGGCGTCGGTGGGTTCGCCTGCCGAGGATCCGGTCTCGTCCAAAACGGTCATGTAGCGACCTTACGAAGCCCACCAAGGAAAGCGGGCCGTCGACTCCGTACAGTCTCCGGCCCGTTTTACTGGTAGCCCTGAACAGAACCATGACCGCATGCAGGCGATCCGACTGCTCAGGGGGCGTGTGGCTTGTAGGGGTCGCACAAAGCCGTCAGCTGAGAGTCACCTCACATTCATGCGTGGCGCATGCCGTCCCCGGAGTGACACGGACGCGCAGACGGCGTCCGGTGGCGAGTACCTCGACGCCGGGATCGGCGCGCACGACCCGGCGTACGGGACGGTCCCAGACGATGTCCAGGGCCTCTCCGGTGCGCGGGGGTTCGCTGACGGAGAGGGTAGCGGTGCGGGCGCGGCGGCGGACCAGCACGCTCGCGGGGGCCGAGGCGGTGAGCGGGCCCGCACTGCCCGCCTGCCAGAAGTTGGCGGCGGTCAGGCCCAGGGAGGGCACGGACACGGCCTGGCGACCGGAGTCGTTGGCGAGGACCGACAGCCGGTGGGGGTCGGCCGCGCGGGCGGCGACCGTGCGGCGCGAGGCTCCGGGCAGGACGGCGTACGCGTACGTGGCGTCCACCGGGTCCGTGCCGTGGTCGAGCCACAGGGTCTGCCAGCGGCGGGTCCGGGCCTCGGTGGTGCTGGTGGTGTTGATGTCGGACCAGGCGCCGGTGCGGTCCTCGCGGAGGGTGTGCAGGGCGGACCGGTCCAGGACCACCCAGCCGCCGTGGCCTTCGAGGTGCGCCCACCCGGGACCCCGTACGAAGGTCTGGGTGCCGCCCTCCCCCAGGTTGCGGTTGTCGACGACCGTCTCGACCGGGACGCCGTCGGTGGCCGTGATGCCCGCGCCCAGGCAGACGATCGTGTCCGCGAGGCAGAACCAGGACTTGCGGGCCTCCAGGGTCGACCCGAGCCCCTTCAGATGCTGTCCGACGGCCGCGAACTCCCCGTCCGTCACACCTCCGACCCAGCGCACGGCGGGCTTGGGCTCGCCCCACTCGCCGCCCGCCCTGTCCGCGAGCCGCTTGGTGGACACGGTCGTGCCGGGGAGCCGGTACCAGTCGACGGTCGGCCAGTACCAGTCCGTGTACTGGTCACTGGGACCACCAGCCCACCAATAGAGCATTCCGGCGCCCGTGTGCCAGCCGCGCGGGTTCTCGCCGTTGCCGCACTCGTAGTACGCGATCCGGTCGCTCGCCATGGCGATGTTCGCGGTGAAGCCGGGGCGGCGGTGGACGGCCCGGTCCATGGCGGCGAAGAGGCGGTGGCCGACCGGTTCGGGCGCGGCCTCGACCGCCGAGTCGGCGACCGCGTGCAGCCGGGCGAGGTCGCCGACGCCGAACTGGGGTGCCGTCAGGAGGGGTGTGACGGTGTCCCGTTCGATCCAGCCCTTGACGCTCGCGTGCCAGCGCTCGCGCTCCGCCGCGCTCGCACCCTGGGCGAGGAGCGCGATCGCGGCGATCAGGCCCTGCCCGTGGAAGTGGTCGCTGCGCATGATGTGGCGGTCGTCGCTCTTGAGGTAACCGCGGCTGATGGCACGCCCGTTGACGCTGTCCATCATCAGTCCGTCGTGGATCAGGGGCGCGTAGGCGCCTTCCACGCTGTCGAGAATGATCTGCCGGTCGGCATCAGTCACCTCCCACGTCGAACCGGCCAGCAGCGCGAAGAGGCGGCCGAGTCCGTCGAGCAGGACCTGTCCGTACGTTCCCGAGTAGGCGACCCAGGTGTGCTGGACGAACGACCCGTCGGCGTACAGCCCGTCCCCCTTCGTGACGTACGGGAAGACCGGTGAGAGTGCGTCCCGGGCGAGTGCGATCTTCTCGGGGGCGCGGCCGAGGATGCCGCGCAGGGCGACCGAGCGGCACAGGTCGACGCGGTTGGCGCCGGTCGAGGTGCCCGAGTAGTCGCGGAGCATCGAGTCGGGGACGAAGTGGTCGACGGCCGCGCAGGCGGCGGCGATCCGCGCGGCGGTGAGTTCGCCGTGGAGGGCGGCCACGATGTCCATGAGGAGGCGTGGGCTGCCGATCTGCCACTCCCACCAGTTGCCGTAGCGGGTGGTGGAGGGGTTGTAGACGGTGGCGGAGAGGTGGTCGAGGCCGCGGAGGATGTCCGTGCGCAGGCCCGTGTCGCCGGTGGAGCCGGTGCCCTCCTGGACGTACGCCTGCGTCATCGTCCAGAGGCGGCTGTAGCTCTGGGTGATGCCTGTCGGCGGGTCATAGGGGTAACCGGGCCAGAGGGAGGTCGCGGTCGGGGCCATGGTCTGCCGGAAGCCGCGGGCCAGCTCGCCGGTCTCGGCGAGACGGGCGGCGTACGGCTCGGCGGTCGGGTCGTAGCCGGCGCCGAGGGCGATCTCCAGCCAGCGGAGGCGCAGGCTGTCGTACTCGTCGTCGGGGGCCGCGTGTGCGGACGTGGTGGGCATGAGCACCGGGCTCGCCGTGAGCGCCGCTGCCAGGAGGAACGTACGGCGGGTGGGGGTCATGCCTGGCGATGGTGCCCGAGGTGTCCGTGTGCCCACCAGAGGGGCAACGGGTGATCTTAGGAGTAGACCAATGGCAACCGGGTGTAATCGGCGCGACACGCCATGCATTCAGTTGAAACCCGTAAGGAATAGGTCTATGGTCGATGTCGTTGAACGTTAAACAGCTTCGGCGCAGGGCCGGGCTCGTCCCCTCAAGGAGTTAGTCATGGGTCTCTTCGGCAGCAAGGACAAGACCGACAGCACCACCGCGGCGCCCGCCGCCGTGAACCCCGACCTTGCCGCGCTCACCGGCGAGTACACGATCGACCCGTCCCACACGACGCTCGGCTTCGTCGCCCGTCACGCCATGGTGACGAACGTCAAGGGCGGCTTCCAGGACTTCTCCGGCAGCCTGCACCTCGACGGTGCCGACCCGTCGCAGTCGACGGCTTCCTTCGACGTCAAGATGGAGAGCATCGACACCGGTTCCGCCGACCGTGACGGTCACCTGAAGAGCGCGGACTTCTTCAAGACGGACGAGTTCCCGACGATGACGTTCCGCTCCACCAAGGCCGAGGCCCTCGGTGGCGACGACTACCGCATCACCGGTGACCTGACGATCCTCGGCACCACCCGGCAGCTCTCCATCGACCTGGAGTTCAACGGCGCCGCGAAGGACCCGTTCGGCAACGAGCGCGTCGGTTTCGAGGGCAAGGCCGAGATCCTGCGCTCCGAGTGGGGCCTCACCTGGAACGCGGCGCTGGAGACCGGTGGCGTGCTCGTCTCCGACAAGATCAAGCTCAACTTCGACATCTCGGCGATCAAGAACGCCGCCTGATCGGGTTCAGGTACTTTCCCGCAACTGACTGACCTCCGGTTGCCCTCTGAGCGCGCCCGTCGTCCGGCTCCCCTGGATTCCCTGGGAGTGGGAGGCGGGCGCTCAGGCGTATCGGGGCCTCACCGCGCCCGGCGCCCCGACTCCAGCCCCGCGACCGCCTTCTCCAGCCGGGCCGCCCTGACCTCCGGCGTCCTCGCCTTCAGCAGGCCCAGGACGACGAGGTACTGGTCCGTCCTGCCGAGCCCCTCGAAGAAGGCCTTCGCGCGCGGGCTGCGGTCCAGGGCGGCGACCAGGTCGTCCGGGACCGTGGTGTTCCGCTGCGACTCGTACGCCGCCTCCCAGCGGCCGTCCGCCTTCGCCGCCGCGACCTCCGCGAGCCCCGGGGGCCGCATCCGGCCGGCCGCGGTGAGGGCCTCGACCTTGCGCACATTGACCATCGACCAGAGGCTGCCGGGCCTGCGCGGGGTGTACTTCTGCAGGTAGTACGAGTCGTCGAGGCCCCGCCGCTGACCGTCGATCCAGCCGTGGCAGAGGGCCACGTCCAGGGCCTCGGTGATGGTGACCGACGGCAGGCCGGAACCCTTCTTGGCGATCTTCAGCCAGATGCCGCCGCGGAGCCCGGGGTTGGCGGACATCCAGGCTTCGAGGTCCGCCACGTCCTTGAAGGCCCTGATCTCCACGCCGGCGAGGGTGTTGGGGCCCGCGGGCGTGCCGGAAGCCTGGGAGGTGCCGGAGCTGCTGGAGGTCCCGTCCATGGGGAGACCGTAGGACGGGACTAGGACAGTTCTTGTCCTACAAGGGCCGGTTGGCCGTACGGGACTCTGGCGTTACTGTGCGCCGGTGTCCGCGTTCATACAGCAACTCCCCGCCCTGATAGGCGTGGTCGTCGGCGCCCTCGGCTCGTACCTGGCGATCGTGCGCGGGGACCAGGTCCGGTTCCGGCGCGAGCGGACGGCACGCTGGGAGGAACGACGCCTCACCGTGTACTCCGACTACGCCCGCGTCCTGAAGAAGAGCGTGACCCTGACCTACCGGGTCTCCGCCCACCTCGGCAACGACCCGCATCCGCACCCCCTCTCCCCCGAGGAGGCGGCGCCCCAGCTGGCGTCGGCCCTCGAAGCCCGCGATCCGGTCGGCGAGGCGCTCCTGATGCTCGGCTCGCCGGACGTGGTGGAGCGGGCGCGCGAGTGGGTCGTCCTGGTCATCGAGATGGAACGCTTCCTGGACACCCGGGTCCACGACCCCGAAGCCTGGTCGGCCCTGTTGGCCCGCCAACGGGCGGCCCGGGAGCGGTACTACTCCGCGGTGCGCGACGATCTGGCCCTTCCGCCGGGGCATTCGGGACGGTGGATCTTCGACGAGCCGGCTTCGGCGGGGTCGTGAGGAGGAGACGTGAGGCGGGTTCGTGAGGCCGGTTCGTGAGGCCGGTTCGTGAGTCGGGTTCCTGAGGAGGAGACGTGGGCGAGCACGGTCATGATCCGCACATCCATGTCGAGGCGAAGGTCGCCCGGGGTGACGCCGCTGTCCGCAATGTGCTGGCGGCCACGTTCGGGCTGGTCGGTGACCTGCCGAGTGTTGTCGACACGGGGTGCGGGCTGCGGGTGCCGTACGCGATGACCTCTCCTCGTCCGGATCGCGTCACGTGTCTCGCCTGCCGTGAGTACGCGGGGCGAGAGCATCTGCGGCTCGCGGAGATGGTCGAACGCCTGGGTCTCATGCCCGGATCGACCATCAGCGGCGCTCAGGCGAAGCAGGCCGCGGACTGGCATCGCGACCTCGCGGAGAGGTTCTCCGGCAATTGAGTGGACCGGGACGGTCGGGCGTCGCTAGCCTCGCCCCCATGTCCAGCCCCGAGGCGTCAAGACTCCGGCCACCGGCTTTCCGGTGGCTGCTCGGGATGTCCGGCTGAAGCGTCGCGGTCAAGCGCGTACCCGCTCCTGCCGTTGCTGTTGCCGCTGTCGCTGTCCCTGTCGCCACAGTCGCATTCACCGTCACCGTCACCGTCACCGTGCCCGTCACCGGAACGCCGTGCAGCCTGTCATGTTCGTTTTCGGGTGTGCGGAGTTCTGTCATGCCGTTCGGTCTGTATCTGTTGGGGCTCGCTGTCTTCGCACAGGGGACCTCCGAGTTCATGTTGTCCGGGCTGGTGCCGGACATCGCGCGGGAGATGGGGGTGTCGGTACCGGCGGCCGGGTCGCTGACCTCGGCGTTCGCCGCCGGGATGGTCGTGGGGGCGCCGCTCATGGCCGTCCTCGCGCGACGCTGGTCCCGGCGTGCGGCGTTGCTGGGGTTTCTGGGCGTCTTCCTGGTGGTTCATGTCGTCGGTGCGGTCACCGACAGCTTCGCCGTGCTGCTGGTCACCCGGGTCGTGGGCGCGCTCGCCAACGCCGGGTTCCTCGCGGTCGCCGTGGTGACGGCCGTGGCGATGGTCGACGCCGATGCCAAGGGGCGGGCCACGTCCGTGCTGCTCGGCGGGGTCACCGTCGCCTGTGTGGCGGGGGTGCCGGGAGGTGCCGTCCTCGGGCAGCTGTGGGGGTGGCGGGCCGCCTTCTGGGCCGTGGTCGTCCTGTCCGTGCCCGCCCTCTTCGCGATCGTACGGTCCGTGCCGGGCGGGGTGTCCGAGGCGGCACACGCGAGTGTGCGCGACGAGGTGCGGGCACTTCGCGCGCCCCGGCTCCAAGTGGCCCTGCTTCTCGGGGCGTTGGTGAACGGGGCCACCTTCTGCACCTTCACCTATCTCGCACCGATCGTCACCTCCGTCGCCCGGCTCGGAGAGACCTGGGTGCCCCTCGTGCTCGCGCTCTTCGGGTTCGGGTCGTTCGTCGGGGTCGCCGTCGCCGGGCGGATCGCCGATGCCCGGCCCGGCCGGGTCCTCGTCGGGGGCGGAGTGGCCCTGCTCGTCGGGTGGGGCCTCCTCGGTCTGACCGCCGGGAACCCGGTGGCGGCGGTCGTACTCGCCTTCGTACAGGGCGTGTTGTCGTTCGGCGTCGGGTCCACGCTGATCTCCCGGGTGCTGTACGAGGCGGCCGGCGCGCCGACCCTGGCCGGCGGTTTCGCCACGGCCGCGTTCAACGTGGGCGGGGCGCTCGGGCCGTGGCTGGGCGGGCTCGCGATCGCGGCGGGGCTTGGGTACCGCTCGCCGGTGTGGGTGAGTGTCGTGCTGGTGGGGCTCGCCCTGGCGGTGGGAGGGGCCGCTCGGCGAACAGGGGTCTTCGCGGTCCGCGTGAGCTCCGACGCCCACGCGGATGGCCTCCACTCCGACGGCAACGGACGCCCCCTCGGACAGCACACGGAATAACCCGGTGCGGGTCGGCGGGCAGCCGGTTAGCCTCCGGGCATGACCTGGCTGCCCGCTGACTTCGTCCATCCGCCGCACGTCGACGTGCCCGGCGGGCTCCATCTGCGGCCGATCACCGGGAGCGACGCCGCGATCGACTACCCGACGGTGATGGGGTCCCGGGAGCGGCTGTGGTCCATCTTCGGGGAGGCCTGGGGATGGCCCGCCGCCACGATCACGTACGAGGCGAACCTGGCCGACCTGGAGCGGCACGAGGCCGAGATCGCCGCTCACGAGTCGTTCAACTACGTGTTGTTCGACGAGGCGGAGAGCGTCGAGTACGGGTGCGTCTACATCGATCCGCCGGAGAAGGCCGGCGCCGATGCCGAGATCTCCTGGTGGGTCGTCGACGAGCAGGTGGGGACCGCTCTGGAGCGGGATCTCGACGAGCTCGTGCCGCGCTGGATCGGTGAGGCATGGCCCTTCGAGCGTCCGCGGTTCATCGGGCGGGACCTGTCGTGGAAGGAATGGCTGGCGCTGCCGGATCTGGCCGACTGAACCGCTGAGCCGTTCAACTGGCTTTGACGCTGAGCCGTTCAACTGGCTTTGCCACCAAGGCTTTACGCGTCCCGCGCCCTGAAGGCCGCCCCCGCCACCAGCAGCAACCCGAGTGCGTACGCCGCCAGCACCCCGAGGCCCGGCCATGGGCCGATGGGGAGGCGGGCGAGGTCTCGGGTGGCCTGGATGGCGAGGCCCGCCGGCATCGGGGCCCAGCGTTCGAGACGGTTCTGCCAGCTCGGGTCGCCCAGGATGTCGGCCAGGAGCGGGACCGCGTACAGCAGGCCGAGGCCCGTCGTGATGGCACCCGTGCTGTCCCTCAGCAGGGCCGCGAGGCCGAGGCCGAGCAGGGCTGTCAGGGTCAGGCAGAGGACCGAACCGAAGGCGGCTCGGAGCGTGGGGCCGTCGGCCAGGGACGGGAGCGGGTAGCCCGCCTCCGGAGTGAAGCCGTTGCCGGGGAGGATCAGCCGGCCCGCGTAGAGGGAACCCAGGACCGCCGCCGTTCCCGCCGCCGCCGTCATGGCGGCCAGGACCGCCGCCTTCGACGCCAGCAGCGACATCCGGTGCGGCATCGCCGTCAGTGTCGTGCGGATCGTGCCCGTGCCGTACTCCGCTCCCATCGACAGCGCGCCGAGGACGAGGGCCGTCGCCTGGCCCAGCCAGACGCCCGTCAGACTCAGTTTCACCGTGTCCTCGTGGCAGTCGGCAGCCGACGGGCACGCTCCGGTGCCGACGGCGGACACCGAGGCCGCGCCGACCGCGAGCGTGAGGACCGCGGTCGCCGCCAGCAGCCACCAACTGCTGTGCAGCGTACGGAGTTTCGTCCACTCGGCGTGCAGCGGGCGGAGCGCCCTCCGGCGGCTCACGCGTCCCTCCTGCGCAGGCGCCAGACCGCGAGGGCCAGCGCCACCACCACGTAAGCACCCAGCACCGCAAGGCCGTTCCAGGGTGCCAACGGATAACAGCCGCTCTCCGGCAGGCAGTTGCTGTCCACCTGCGGATAGCGGGTGACGCCCTGCTGGATCGCGAAGGCCGCCGCCGGGGTCAGCCGCAGCAGCCACTCGGCGGCCGGCAGCGGGAGGGCGAACGCCAGGATCTGCGGCAGGATCACCAGGACCACCACCGCGGTGATCGCGCCCGCGCTGCTGCGGAGCAGCGTGCCCACGGCCAGGGCGAGGACCGCGACCAGGGACAGCAGGAGCGCGCTGCCGACGACCGCCCGCGGGGCCGCCCCCTCCAGCATCGACAGATCCGGGAACGCGGGCGGCTTGAAGCCGTTGGAGCGCAGCGTGTCCTGGGCGAGCGGGAACGCCACGGCCACCGCCACGAGCCCCGCGGCGAACGTCACTCCCCCGATCACCAGGACCTTCGCCGCCAGCACCTTTTCCCGGCGCGGACTCGCCGTGAACGTCGTACGGATCATGCCGCGCTTGTACTCGGCGGTGATGAAGAGCGCGCCGAGCGCCACCATGAACAGGACACCCACCCAGACGCCCTGGAAGCTCATCTGGACGGTGTCGGCGCCGGTCTGGTCCGGGGCGATGTCGCCCTGCCCGGTGACCGTGAAGGCACCGGCGCCGGTGACCTTCGTACTGCCGGGGATCGGCCGGGCCGGGCCCGACGCCGGGAGGTCCGGGTCGTCCGGGTCGGGGGCGCCCACGTCGGTGCTGGTCCAGGACGGGTCGGCGGCGCTGCCGCGCAGTTCCACGTGGTCGAAGTCCGCCGTCGCGGTCGCGACGCCCGCGGTCGCGGAGGTGCCGCCGAAGGAGCGGCGCAGGGTGGTGTGCGGCGGGGTGGCGACGAAGAGTCCCGCCCGGGCCGACTTCGGCAGGTCCGCCGGTCGGACGGTCGCGATCTTCGTCCACTCACGGCCGTCCGGCGACTCGTAGCCCGTCAGCTCCGGGCCCGAGCGGGTCAGCCTGAGCCAGCGCGCACCGGAGGACGAGCCCTGCTCGTCGTGGGTGAAGTCCCACTGCATACGGACGCCGTGGTCCGGGGTCACCATCAGGGCCACATACGAACTGCCTTGCTTCGTACTCGACTTGACCATGACGCCTGCCTTCGCCCACGGCTCCGGGGACCTGCCCTCGCGTCCCTCGAGGCCGGACACCCGGACCGTGACACTGCCGTCCCCGGCGAGCGGCCGGTGGACGAAGCGGAAGGTGTCGTCCACACGGGTGCCGTCGGGAGCGGAGACGATACGGACCTGGCCGTTGGAGTCGGTGACGGAGCCGCTCGCGCCGAGCTGCGAGATCACGACCGTCGCGGCGGCGGCCAGCACGAGAACCAGCAGCCAGCTCCGTACGGTCCAGAACTTGCTCCACTCCGCGCGCAGCAGCCGGACGAATCCGTCCCGCCCCGGCTGGAGTTGGGACCTGTACGGGGTCCTCGGCACGGGCGCCGGAGGTGTCGAGGGAGTGGGTGAGGGCGCGGGTGAGGGCGGTGTCGAGGAGGACGTCATCGCGCGCCCTCGCCGTCCACCGAGACGAACTCCGTGGAGACGAACTCCGTGGAGTCCCGGGTCAGTTCCATGTACGCCTCTTCCAGGGTGGCCCGGTGCGAGCCCACCTCCGCGAACGCGATCCCGGCCTCGGTGAGGAGCGCCACGATCCGTTCCGGCGGCAGACCGGTGACGGTGAGGGTGTCGCGGCCGGTCACCGCGACCGTGCCGCCCTTGTGGGCGAGCAGTTCCATCGCCTCCGTACGCGCACTCGTACGCAGGGCCACTCGGTCGCCGGACGCGGCGGCCAGCAGGTCGGCGACGGCCGTGTCGGCGATCAGGCGGCCTCGGCCGATGACGACCAAGTGGTCGGCGGTGTCCTCGAGTTCGCTCATGAGATGGCTGGAGACGAGGATCGCCCGGCCCTCGGCGGCCAGTCGGCGCAGCAGGCCGCGGATCCACTGGATGCCCTCGGGGTCGAGGCCGTTGACCGGTTCGTCGAAGAGGAGCACGGGCGGGTCGCCGAGGAGCGCGGCGGCGATGCCGAGGCGCTGGCGCATGCCGAGCGAGTAGCCGCCCGCCCTGCGGCGGGCCGGCTGTTCCATGCCGACCTGTTCGAGGACCGCGTCGACCCGGCGCATGGGCAGGCCGTGCGAGTGGGCCAGCCAGCGCAGATGGTCGCGGCCACGGCGGGCCGGGTGCAGCGCGGCGGCGTCGAGGAGCGCGCCGACCTCCAACAGCGGGGTGCGCAGGGCGTGGTAGGGGCGCCCGCCGATGAGGGCGTGGCCCGCGTCGGGGGCGTCCAGGCCGAGTACGGTCCGCATGGTCGTCGACTTGCCTGCCCCGTTGGGGCCGACGAAGCCGGTGACCTGGCCCGGTTCGACCGTGAAGGAGAGCCCGTCCACGGCGACGGTCTGCCCGAACCTCTTGCGAAGGTCCCGGACTTCGATGGTTGCGTCCATGCCAGCGAGGCTAGGGACCGTGGCGTGCGGAGTCGTCCCGCCCGGGAGCAGTCTTCGCCGCCCCTGGCCCGGGGGACGGCATCCCCCGCGCGAGGGACACAGCACTGCTGACCTGGGGGACGCGGTCCGGCGCGGGCGGCGGCAGAATGGCGGACGTGGACGAGGTGGGCGAGGCGCGCGACGCGGGCGACGCGGGCGACGCGGGCGACGCGGACAAGGTGACGGCGGGGCGGGCGGTCCCCGGGCCCGCGGAACACCCTTGTCCGGCTTGGTCGTTGGGGTTGCCTCAGCCATGGCCGGTGGGGTTGCGCCCACCCCGGCAGTCGGGGCTGCGGCGACCTTGGCCGTCGGGGCTGCATCGACCTTGGCCGTCTGGGCTGCGCCGGGCCGCCGCCTCCCGCGCAGACACGCGCTCACGCGACCGCGGCGGCGCAGACACCCTCGACCGCTGCGGCACAGACGCCCTCGATCACGGCGTACCGGCCATCGGCCACGGCACACCCGCCCCCGGCCGTGGCGTACCCGCTCTCGGCCGAGCGATGCGCCGCCTCTCCCCCGCCTCGCGCCCCCGCTCCTCGACCCTGTTCTCCGCCGGTGCCGTAGGCGCGGTCGGTTCCGGGCCCCTCTCCCCCGTCGTGCTCTCCGTCGGTCTCGCGGTGCTCGCCTCCGTCGAGATCCTGGTCCGCGCTGCCGGGCTGCGCGGGAATCTCGCACTCGCCCTTCTGCTCGCGCTGTGCACCACGCTGCCCGTGGGGTTCGTCCTCGTGCCGGAGCGCGGGGCGCCGATCCGCGGCACCGCGGCTATCGCGCTCACGACCGCCTGTGTCCTGGCCCTGGAACCCTTCCGCGCCCTCACCCTCGCGGGGGCGGCGGCCCAGCTGGTCACCGTCCATGCGCTGGGCCGGGCGGGAACGCCCCTGCTCAGCGGCGTGCTCGTGCTGCCGTACGTCGGTCTCGCGCTCGCCGCCGCAGGCGACCCCGCCGACTCCACCGTCCGCGTCGTGGCCGTCCTGGTCGCCACGCTCGCCTCCGCCGCGGCAGCCACGGGCATCACCCGGCACGTACGGACGGCCGCGCAGGCGCACAGCGCCACGGAACGGGCCTTCGCCGACACCCTGCTCGAACACGCGGCACGGGGTGAACGGGCCCGTATCGCAAGGGAGTTGCACGATGTCGTCGCCCACCACATCTCGATGATCGCCGTACAGGCCGAGACCGCCCGGCTGACCACCCAGGGGCTGCCCGCCGACGGCGCCACCCGGCTGCTCGCCATCGGGGACACCGCACGGGCCGCGCTGATGGAGATGCGGCGGCTGCTCGGAGTCCTGCGCGAGGACGCGGACGTGGGGGTCACCCGACGCCCCCAGCCGGGCCTGCGCCAGCTGATGGAGCTGGTCGACGACTCCCGGGACGCCGCGGGCACCCGTACCCGGCTGATCGTCAGCGGCACGGTCACCCCGCTCGACCCGGGCATCGAGGTCACCGCCTACCGCATCGTCCAGGAGGCCCTGACGAACGCCCGCCGACACGCGCCGGGTGCCGCCGTCGACGTAGAACTCCGGTACGGGACGGACGACTTGGAGCTCCGCGTACGCGACAACGGCCCCGGGCACCCCGCGCACCCGACAGACCCCGCCGCCGCCCGTGACCGCGTGGGACACGGCCTCCTCGGCATGCACGAACGCGCGGCCACCGTGGGCGGCACCCTGCGCACCGGCCCCGCACCCGGCGGCGGCTTCCTGGTCGAGGCACGCCTCCCCGTACGGGCGGAGGCCCTCGCATGACGCCCCCCGAAGCCACTCCCGGAGACGCACCCGAAGCGGTCGCCGAGACGAACGCCGCGACGGCGGCCGACGTACCGACCCAACCCCACCCCGTCCGAATCGTCGTGGCCGACGACCACGAGGTCGTGCGCGCCGGATACGCCGGACTCCTCGCCACCCAGCCGGACTTCACCGTCGTGGGCACCGCGCGGGACGGCGCGGAGGCGGTCCGCGTCTGCCGCGAGCAGCGGCCCGACGTGGTGCTGATGGACGTACGGATGCCGGTGTCGGACGGCATCCAGGCGACCGCGGAGCTGATGGGCGACGCCGGGCCCGCACAGCCGCCCCGCGTGCTGATCCTCACCACCTTCGACCTCGACGAGCACGTGTACGACGCCCTCATCGCCGGAGCGAGCGGGTTCCTCCTCAAGGACGTCACGGCGGAGCGGCTCTTCGACGCCGTACGTGTGGTCGCGGCCGGGGAGGCCCTGCTGGCGCCCGGGGTCACGCGCCGGCTGATCGCGGAGTTCGCCCGGCTGAAGCCCAGGGCGCCGCGCCGGGACGCGCTCGCGGTCCTCACTCCGCGCGAGTCGGAGGTGCTGCGGCTGCTCGCCGAGGGGCTGTCCAATCCCGAGCTCGCGGGGCGTCTGCACGTGGGCGAGGAGACGGTGAAGACGCACGTCAGCCGGGTGCTCTCGAAGCTCGGGCTGCGCGACCGGACCCAGGCGGTGGTCATGGCGTACGAGACGGGACTGGTCGTACCGGGGGCCGGGAGTTCGGCCTGACCGGACCACGGACTCGGCCTGAGCGGGGCACGGGAATCGGCCTGACCGGATAGGGGCGGCCGAATTTCACCCCTTGTGGCGGCGCTCACAGCGTTCACATAATCCCTCAACAGAAATTGACCGGCTCATGCCAGCAAACGCGATTATTTGTCGCATTCCTTGGCATGTGCCTGCCATTTCTGCCGCACCCGCATCCGGTTCCACCAGCTCGCATGTCAACCCCCCACGGAAGGCATCACGTTGAAGAACCTCATCAAGGCCCTCAAGAGATGCGCGGTCGCCGGTGCGGCCGCCCTCGCGGTCGTCAGCCTTCAGCCCGTGTCCAACGCCCAGGCCGCCCCCGCGCCCGTGGTCGGCGGAACCCGCGCCGCGCAGGGCGAGTTCCCGTTCATGGTCCGGCTCTCGATGGGCTGTGGCGGCTCCCTGCTCACCCAGCAGATCGTGCTCACCGCCGCGCACTGTGTGAGCGGCACCGGCGCCAACACCAGCATCACGGCCACCGCCGGTGTCGTGGACCTCCAGTCGACCACCGGCCGGGTCCAGGTCAGGTCCACCTACGTGTACCGGGCCCCCGGCTACAACGGCAACGGCAAGGACTGGGCGCTCATCAAGCTCGCCTCGCCCATCACCACCCAGGCCACCCTGAAGATCGCCACCACCACGCAGTACAACACCGGCACCTTCACCGTCGCCGGCTGGGGCTCGGCCTCCGAGGGCGGCGCCCAGCAGCGGTACATGCTCAAGGCGACCGTGCCGTTCGTCAGCGACGCCACCTGCCGCACCTACAGCGGCTACAGCGGCCTCGTCGCGGGTGACGAGATCTGCGCCGGATACGCGGCCGGCGGTGTCGACACCTGCCAGGGTGACTCCGGCGGCCCGATGTTCCGCCGGGACAGCGCCAACGCGTGGATCCAGGTCGGCATCGTGAGCTGGGGCATCGGCTGCGCCCGGCCCAACGCGCCCGGCGTCTACTCCGAGGTCTCGACCTTCGCCTCGGCCATCACGGCAGCGGCAGCGACTCTCTGACGCCCGCTCCATCTCCCGTACGACCTCCACAGGCCCGGCGCTGCTCAGCGCCGGGCCTGTGTCCGCACCTGCGAAGGGCTCCGGACCTCCGAAGGACTCCGCACACCGAAGGGCTCCGCACCACCGAAGGATGAACGACTCGGCCGTGAGCCGGAGTTGGGCCGGAGTTCAGAAACCCCCTCCGAAGTCCCCGCCGCCCCCGAAGTCACCGCCTCCGAAGCCGCCGCCGAAGTCACCGGAGTCGAAGTCGGCGCCGGACACGTCCCCGCCCTCGTACCCTCCGCCGCCGAAGTTCCCGTACCCGGAGCCGTAGTCGGCCGCGTACGACGGGCTGGCCATCATGGAGCCGAGCAGCGTGCCGACAAGGAGGCCGGGCAGGATGCCGCCGCCGAAGTAGCCGCCCGCCCAGGGGCCGTACGCCGGGCCCGCCTCCCAGTAGGGGCGGCGGCCGGAGTCCGTGTCGACCTCGCGGACGGCGGGGTCGTGGCCCTCGGCGAGACGGACCTCGTCGGCGGCGCAGACGGGCACCTCGCGGGATGCCCCGCCCGACGGCGTCCAGGTGACGTCGGCGACCGACGGGCCGTGGCGCGGGTCGAAGAAGCAGGGGGCCCGGCGCTCGGGGACGGGCCGGTGCTCGCGGCGTGCGGCGAGCACGGCGAGCGAGAAGCGCCCGTCCTCCAGGGACTGGGTGACCGCACGCACCTCCTCGGGGCGGGTGGCCGCGGCCATGAAGGACTTCGCCTTGTCGTAGGAGTCGAGGGCGCGCTCGTAGTCGGCGCGCATCGCGTCGTCCGCGCCCGCCTCCGCGGGGTGGAAGTCGAGCCGGTCGAGCTCCTCGCCGAAGGCGGTGATGTCCTCGTCGACGACGACGCGCAGCTTGTCGAGCGCGGCCTGTCGCTCCGCCTCCTTCCGGCGGCGGTTGCGGCGCACGAGGGTGTACGCGCCGGCGCCGCCCGCCACGATCACCGCGCCGGCCCCGATCAGGGCGCCCGTGTCCACGCCGCCCCCGCCCTCGCTCCAGCCGCTGGGCGCCGAACCGCCGACGTTGGCGAGGGCCCGGTCGGTGAAGTCGTCGAGCTGGGTCTTCGTGTCCTCGCCCCGGACGCTGGTGACGAGGTTCTTCGTGGCGTCCTGCGACAGGACCGAGGAGTCGGCCCTCGCGTCGAACGCGTCGCCGAGCCGGATCGCGTACAGGCCGGTGATGCCGGTCGCGGTGCGCAGGTTCCGGAAGAGGTCCTGCTTCGGGAAGTCCGAGGGGAGTACGGCGACGAAGACCGGCTTGTCGGCCCTCTCGATCTTCTCGGCGAGGGCGTCGGCGTCGGCCGACGACAGTTGCCCGGACATCGACGGGTCGACGTACACGGGGCTCTTCTTCAGGGCGTCGGCGACCGTCGAGACGTCCGTCGCGGCGTGGGCGCCCGTGGCCCCGACGGACAGCACCGCCAAGGCCGCGAACGCGATCAGGAGTACGGAGAGTCCTAGCCTGAGGGTCTGTGCGGCCTTCATACCTTCGAAGCTACTCCTGCGTGACCGAAAACGAACCTCAGGTCCGGTGGGCGGCACATTCGCCGCCCACCGGACCTGGCGTGTAAACGGTCCAGCGGGGTCAGACGGCCCGGTACGCCGCCGTCAGCTTCGCCACCGCCTGCGCGTAGCGGCCGGTCAGCAGCAGGTGATCGGCGTCGGCGAAGGGCTTCGCGCTCGCCGCCGTGATCGTCTGCCCCATCTTCTGCTGGACGAGCAGCCGCGCCTTGGTGACGATGGCGCGCCCGGCCGTCTCGGACCCGGCCTTCTCGGCCACGGCGGCCGCGACGGCAAGGGCCTTCAGGGCACTGGTGCCCCCGCCGGGTACCGAGGTCAGCGTGGTCAGGCCCCATCCGTACGGGAACTGCGGATCGTACGAGGCGTCGCCGACGTTGATCGGCAGCTGGGCCTCCGACTTCGGCCAGGTGAGCGGCAGCTGACCGGTGAAGGCCCGCTTCCCGTACAGCACGTCCGCGACGCCGTCGCCCTCGGTGCCCGGCAGCCAGGACGCGACCAGCGCGTCGATGTCGCCGAGCTGGTCGCCGACGAGCTGAGGCCGCCCGGAGACGATCAGCACCGCGCACTTCATGGCGCCGCACACCTTGTCGACGGCGGCCCGGTCCGCGGCGGAGAACACCAGGTCGTTGCCGTTGCCGACATCGCCGATGCCCTCGGCGTACGGCGTCTCGCCGACGACCACGACACCCACGTCATGGCCGTCCGTCGGCGCCGAAGCGTCCTTGGAGTACGTGACCGCGCTCCCGGCCTTCCGCATGCCCTCCAGGATCGTCGTCCCGTCCGTGATCTTCCCGGAGGAACCCTGCCAGGTGATGGTCCAGCCGCCGGCCTGGTTGCCGATGTCGTCGGCGTTGGACCCGGCGACGTAGACCTTCTGCGACTTCTTCAGCGGCAGCACGCCGCCCGCGTTCTTCAGCAGGACCTGGGACTCGGCCGCCGCCTCGCGGGCCACGGCCCGGTGCTCGGCCGAGCCGATCGCCGCGGCCCCGCTCGTGTCGGCGTACGGCTTCTCGAAGAGGCCCAGCTTGAACTTCTGGGTGAGGATCCGGGACACGGCGTCGTCGATCCGCTTCCCGGAGATCCGGCCGGCGGTCACCTCGTCCGACAGCGTCTTGTGGAAGTCCTTGTACGCGTACGGGACCATGATCATGTCGAGGCCCGCGTTGACGGACGTACGGACGTCGCTCGCGTAGTCGCCGGGGATCTGGTCGATGGCCTGCCAGTCGCTGATCACGAAGCCGTCGAAGCCCATGCGGTCCTTGAGCACGCCGTTGATCATCGCGGCGTCCGCGTGCATCTTCACCGGGCCCTCGGAGTCGCCGAGGATGTCGAGCGAGGAGTACGAGGGCATGACCGTGCCGACGCCCCGGTCCACGGCGTCCTGATAGGGCGCGAGGTGGACGGCTTCCAGCTCCTTCCGGGTGACCTTGGTGATGCCCTGGTCGATGGTGTACGTGCCGGTCGTGGACGAGCCGTACTCGGTGCCGCCGTCGGCGACGAAGTGCTTGGCGGTGGCGAGGACCTTGTCGTTCCTCTTCAAGTCCTTGCCGCTGGGCGCCCCTTGGAGGCCCTGGATGACGGTCTCCATGGACTCGACGAGCGCCGGGTCCTCACCGAACGACTCGTAGGTCCGCCCCCAGCGCTCGTCGCGCGTCACGCACAGGCAGGGTGCGAAGTCCCACGGGATGCCGGTGGCCCGAACCTCGGCGGCGGTCACCTTCCCCGCCTCGTAGGCGACTTGGGGATCGCGCGTCGCGCCGATGCCGATGTTGTGCGGCATGATCGTGGCGCCGACGAGGTTGTTGTGGCCGTGCACGGCGTCCACGCCGTAGATGAGCGGGATCTGGAACCGGGTTGCCTGTGCCCGGAGTTGGAAGCCGTCGATCATCTTCGCCCAGGCCTCGGGCGTGTTCGGCGTCGGTGTGGAACCGCCGCCGGAGAGCAGCGAGCCGAGGTCGTAGGCCGCGATGTCACCCGGCGTGGTGAGCGCGCCGCGCTCGGCCTGGGTCATCTGGCCGGCCTTCTCCGCGAGGGACATCCGGGAGAGCAGATCGGCGACCCGCTTCTTCACCGGCAACTTCGCGTCCAGGTACGGGAGTCCGTGGGCGTCGATCACGACCTGCGGGTTCTCGGCGGGCGCCTTGGCGCCGGTGACCGTCAGCTTCAGCGGGACGGTCTCGGCGTTCTCGCCCGCCTTGTCGCGCAGGGTCGCCACGGTGACGGTCCGCGAGGCGCCGGAGGCCGTGCCCGCCGGGAAGGTCAGCTCGCCCTTGACCGGGGTGTAGTCCTTGCCGGACTCACCGGTGCCGCCCGCCGTCTCGTACGCGACGGTGACCGGCTCGTCGATGGGCGCGGAGCCGGTGGTGGCGACCGTGATCTTCACGGCGGCCGAGCGGCCCTCCTCGACGGGGTACACGGCGGCGTCGGTGACGACGTTGGCGCGCAGGGACTGGTCGGCCTTGCCGTACAACTCCACGCCGTCCATGGCAAATTGGTCCTGGACGCCGACCGGGAGCGTGAGCGCGTAGCCCCACATCTCGGTGAGGCCGAGGACCTGGTCGATGCCTCCGACGGGCTGGTAGTCCGTGCGGTAGGTGAAGTCGGTGAAGGGGATCTCCAGCTGTTTCCAGCCGGTCCAGTCGTCGGTGAAGGACGTGGTCCACAGCTCGGAGGCCTCGCCGTTGGCGCCGCCGTCCTTGAGCTCGAAGTTGACCTTCTTGCCGTTGTTCCGGCCGTCCCACCAGAAGCGGATGCCCTTGCTCGCGGACCAGTCGTGGGCCGGCTCGGCGAAGGCGAAGTCGTGCGTGAAACCGCCGTAGCCGCTGATGTCGTACGTACCGGAGAGGACCTTCTCGCCCTGCGGCGCGTCGTCCCGGGCGGCGAGCTCCAGCGTGGGCGGGTCGTCGGTGTCGCTGCCCCAGGTGAAGATGCCCTCGGCGGGCGGGTTCGCGAACGGGATCTCGCCCTCGAAGTTGTCGACGGGCACGGGGGCGGGATCGTCCGCCCCGGAGGCGGGGCCCGCCACGGCGAACGGAAGCAGCCCGGTCAGCAGGGTGGCGGAGACGAGCAGGGCGGTTCTTCGCATGGACCTTCCCTCGGCTCTGGTGCAGCTGTTATGACTTGACCTCTCAGGACTTACCTCACGGCGTGAGTTAACTGATGCCCCGCCTAGCCGTCAAGACTTCACGTCAGAAGCGGTACAGACCCAAATCCCGGCCGGATCAGGGCCGTTGCTCCTTCAGAAACTGAACGCGCACCCCCTTGACGCCCGTTCGAAGCCGTCATTTACTCACGCCTCGCACGCCCACATCCCCCACCTCCAGAAGGGCGGCGCACCATGAGCACCCCCAGAAGACCCCTCCGGGTGGCCCGGCTCCTCCTCGCCGGGCTGCTCACCACCGCAGGGCTGACCACCGTCGGTGCCACGCCCGCGCAGGCCGCGGGTGAGCAGGTCACGGCCTGGCTCACCACGACGAACGACTCCGGCGGCCGGAATGTCGTGCGGGGTCTGCAGGCGCAGACCCCCTTCGCGTTCCAGGCCGGCAGCGGTGGCAGCGGCGAGAACATCTCCGTGGACGAGAACACCCGCTACCAGTCGTTCTCCGGCGGCGGCGCGTCCTTCACGGACACCGCGGCCTGGCTGATGGACGGCAGCGGCGCCCTGACCCAGGCGACCCGTGACGCGACCATGCGCAAGCTGTTCTCCCCCACCGAGGGCATCGGGCTCTCCCTGCTCCGCAACCCGATGGGCGGCTCGGACCTGGCCCGCTTCGGCTACACGTACGACGACGTGCCGGCCGGGCAGACCGACCCGGACCTCTCCGAGTTCTCGATCGCCCACGACCTCCAGGACGTGCTGCCGCTCACCCGGCAGGCCAGACAGCTCAATCCGTCCCTCACACTGATGGCCTCGCCGTGGACCGCGCCCGCCTGGATGAAGGACAACGGACAGCTCAACGGCGGCTGGCTGAAGGCCGAGAACTACGGGGCGTACGCCAACTACTTCGTGAAGTACCTCCAGGCGTGGCGCGACCAGGGCGTCCCGGTCAACTACGTCACCGCCCAGAACGAGCCGACCTGTTGCTCCGGCTACCCCTCGATGAGCTGGAACGGCGCCGGCCTCGCGTACTTCACCAAGAGCGAGCTGCTGCCCAAGCTCCAGGGCGCGGGCCTGTCCACGAAGGTGCTGGCGCACGACTGGAACTGGGACACGTACGACGCGTACGCCGCCCAGACCGTCGACGACGCGGCGGTGCGCTCGCACCCGAACTTCGGCGGGATCGCCTGGCACGGCTACGGCGGCGACGTCGCCAAGCAGACCACCGTGCACAACCAGTATCCGCAGCTGGACGCCTTCGGCACCGAGCACTCGGGCGGCACCTGGATCGCCAACCAGCAGCGCGAGGACATGATGAACATCATCGACTACACCCGTAACTGGGCGAAGTCGGTGACCAAGTGGTCGCTCGCCGTGGACCAGAACCGCGGCCCGCACAACGGCGGCTGCGGCACCTGCGACGGTCTGATAACCGTGCACAACGGGGACTCCCGGCACGGCCAGGTCGACTACACCGTCGAGTACTACACGATGGGCCACCTGACGAAGTTCGTACGTCCCGGAGCCCAGCGCATCGCCTCCACGGCGAGCTCGTCCGTGCCGAACGTGGCGTGGCGCAACACGGACGGTTCGAAGGCCCTGATCGCGTACAACGACTCGAGCGCGGCGAAGACCGTGACCATAAACTGGGGCTCCCAGCACGCCACTTACTCGCTCCCCGGCAAGACGTCCGCGACCTTCACCTGGTCCGGCACCCAGTCGGGCGGCGGCGAGCAGGCCGGGTCGTTCGTGGGGCTCGCGGGCAAGTGCCTCGACGTGGCGGGCGGTTCGTCGGCCAACGGCACGGCGGTCCAGCTCTACGACTGCAACGGCTCGACCGCGCAGAACTGGACGCTCGCCGCGGACGGTTCGGTCCGTTCCCTCGGGAAGTGCCTCGACGTCACCGGCGCGTCCGTCGCCGACGGGGCGAAGGTCCAGCTCTACGACTGCAACGGCTCGGGGGCGCAGCGGTGGTCGTACAACGCCTCGACCGGTGACGTCGTCAATACGGCCGCGAACAAGTGCCTTGACGTGAGCGACAACTCGTCGGCGAACGGGGCGCGGGGGCAGATCTGGAGCTGCACGGGGGCTGCCAATCAGAAGTGGCAGCTGCGGTAGGGGGACGGGGGTGATTTTCGCCCCCGCCGCCCCTACCCATTCCCGTCCCTTACTCAGGGGCTCCGCCCCCGAACCCCCGCTCCTCAAACGCCGGAGGGGCTGAAGATTTCGCAGCCCGGGCCGACAACTTCAGCCCGTCCGGCGTTTGAGGACGAGGCCGTTCAGGCCGATGCGGGGGTCTGGGGGCGGCAGCCCCCAGGGACGGGATGGGTAGGGGCGGCGGGGGCGAGAAACCCTGAGGTGGCTACTCGGCCGGTTCGACGCCCGCGCGCAGCAGACCGTACGTGTACGCGTCCTCCAGCGCCTGCCAAGACGCCGCGATCACGTTCTCCGCGACGCCCACCGTCGACCACTCCCCCGTACCGTCGGAGGTGGAGATGAGGACCCGCGTCGTGGACTGGGTGCCGTGCTTGCCCTCCAGGATGCGGACCTTGTAGTCGACGAGCTCCAGCTTGGCGAGCTGGGGGTAGATCTTCTCCAGGGCCACGCGCAGGGAACGGTCGAGGGCGTTGACCGGCCCGTTGCCCTCGGCGGTGGCGACGATGCGCTCGCCCTTGGCGAAGAGCTTGACCGTGGCCTCGTTGGCGTGGCTGCCGTCGGGGCGGTCCTCGACGATGGCGCGCCAGGACTCGACCTCGAAGTACTTGCGGGCCTTGCCGTCGATCTCCTCCCGGAGCATGAGCTCGAAGGAGGCGTCCGCGGCCTCGTAGGTGTAGCCCTGGAGCTCGCGCGCCTTGACCCGCTCGACGACCCGCCCGATCAGCTCGCGGTCGCCGCCCAGGTCGACGCCGAGCTCCTTGCCCTTGAGCTCGATGGAGGCGCGGCCGGCCATGTCGGACACCAGCATCCGCATGGTGTTGCCGACCTGCTCGGGGTCGATGTGCTGGTACAGCGCCGGGTCGACCTTGATGGCCGACGCGTGCAGGCCGCCCTTGTGGGCGAAGGCCGAGACACCTACGTACGGCTGGTGCGTGGACGGGGTCAGGTTCACGACCTCGGCGATCGCGTGCGAGATGCGGGTCATCTCGGAGAGCGCGCCCTCGGGGAGGACCTTCATGCCGTACTTGAGCTCAAGCGCGGCGACCACGGGGAACAGGTTGGAGTTGCCGACGCGCTCGCCGTAGCCGTTCGCCGTGCACTGGACGTGGGTCGCGCCCGCGTCGACGGCGGCGAGGGTGTTGGCGACGGCGCAGCCGGTGTCGTCCTGGGCGTGGATGCCAAGACGTGCGCCGGTGTCGGCGAGGACGGTGGCGACGACGGCCTGGACCTGGGCGGGCAGCATGCCGCCGTTGGTGTCGCACAGCACCACCACGTCGGCGCCGGCCTCCGAGGCGGCCCGGACGACGGCCTTCGCGTACTGCGGGTTGGCGCGGTAGCCGTCGAAGAAGTGCTCGCAGTCGACGAAGACGCGCCGGTCCTGGGAGCGGAGGTAGGAGACGGTGTCGCGGACCATCTCCAGGTTCTCTTCGAGGGTGGTGCGCAGCGCCAGCTCGACATGCCGGTCGTGGGACTTGGCGACGAGCGTGACGACGGGCGCGCCCGACGCGACGAGCGCCTTGACCTGCGGGTCCTCGCTCGCCTTGCCGCCGGCCCGGCGGGTGGCGCCGAAGGCGACGAGCTGGGCGTGCCTGAAGTCGATCTCCTGCTGGGCGCGGGCGAAGAACTCGGTGTCGCGCGGGTTGGCCCCCGGCCAGCCGCCCTCGATGAAGCCCACGCCGAAGTCGTCCAGGTGCCGTGCGATGGCCAGCTTGTCCGCGACGGTGAGGTTGATGCCCTCTCGCTGCGCACCGTCGCGCAGCGTCGTGTCGAAGACGTGGAAGGTGTCGTCGACTCGGGAGGGGCCGCGACGGGAGGAGTCGCGATTCTCGTCGGTTGCGTCCGTCATCTCTTGAGGCTCCTGTATCGGATTCGGTCTACCGGAATGACCGGCTCCACCGTCCATGGTCTCTCGCGCTCCGGTCCCGGCTGAAGGTGGGCCAGGAAACAGAAAAACCTCTCGCGGGTGCGAGAGGTCTGCGCGCGGGTCAGGACGACGGTGGCCGCCCGTACGTGGTCGTACGGTGCGGTCACTGCGGACCGGCGCGCCTGCTGCCAATAATCATGGCGAACGAGAGCACGGAGGCAGTCTGGCACATACCGCCTCCATGCTCACCGTCCGTCTCAGGATGCGAGCACTCGGTTGATCACCTCGGCTGTCGCGTACTGATCACCGCAGGTGGCGTACGAACGTGTGCTGGCTGTCCCAGGTGTCGCCCGGCACCAGATCGGCCGAGTAGGAGTCGAAGGCGACACTGCGGCCGTGCGCGTCGATCACCGGACCGGTCGCGGACTCGTCGTTCTTGCCCCCGGCGGTGTCGACGCTGGCGAGGGTGGTGGCGCCGGTGCGCAGGTCTCGTACGTACACACGCTGTGTGTGGTCGGGGTCCCCGGAGTCGACCGAGCCGAAGGCGAGGTGGCGGTTGTCGGCGCTGAGGGCACCGGACACGGTGGACCCGCCCGGGTCGGCGGCGTCGACCCGTCGGATCGATCCGGTCTTCAGGTCGCGGACGAACATGTTCTGGCCGTTGTTGGTGTCGCCCGGGGTGAGCCGGGAGTCGAGCGAGCGGAAGAGGACGTAACGGCCGTCGGCGCTGACACTCGGGTACTCGGACTGGGCGTCCGGGACGACACCGTCCGGTGCCTTGTCCGCCTGCCACAGCTCGCCGCTGGGTACGTCACGGACGTAGATGTCGCTCCAGTCCCCGCTCGTCGGGAACGGGACGAAGAACTGGTAGCCGACACGTGTGCCGTCCGCGCTGATCGACAGGTTCGTGACCGATCGCCACCGCCCGGGATCGGGCGCCTGGCTGACCCGGACGGCGGTGCCGGTCGTGCGGTCGACGCGGTAGACCCGGGCGTGCTGGTCGTGCTCCGAGGAGCCCTCCGAACGGCTCGCGGCGAAGGCGACATAGCGGCCGTCCGCACTGATCGCGGGCTGGCGCCCGGTGTCGTAGCCGGGCGCCTGCTTGTCGTCGAGACGCTCGACGGCCCCGGTGCGGAGGTCCTTCACATAGACGTGCCAGCGGCCACCGGTGTCTCCGGGCACCAGGTCGGTCGCGGTCGAACTGAACGCCAGATGGCGGCCGTCGGCGCTCAGCGAGACGTCCTCGACGTTCCCGTCGCTCTGACTGCCGTCGGCGGCGGTGCTGACCCTGCTGGTGACGCCGGTCCTGAGGTCGCGCACGAAGGCGTCGGTCGCGTCGTTGGTGTCGCCCGCGACGAGGTTGGCGGCCTGCGAGCGGAAGGCCACATAGCGGCCGTTCGCGCTCATGCCGCCGACGACCGATCCGCGGTCGCCGTCGGCCCCGTCGGGCGCCACGCTGACCTTCTCGGTGCCCGGAACGGGCGGTGCGGCGGACGCGGTGGCCGGCAGGGCCACGCCGGTCAGTGCGGCGGCCAGGGCGGCGCAGAGCGCGAGACTCCTTGCGTTGGTCATGGTTCCCCCCGTGTGTCCCGTTGGTCGCATCTCCCCCGGCCCGATGCCAGGGGCCCACAGGGATACAAACTCACCACTGACACGGGGTCAATCAGCCGAATTGAGTACAACCTGGACGGCTGCTCAGGTGTCCGAGCGCGCCAGCGTCTCGTCCAGGAACTCCCGTACGTGGCCGAGGATCTGGCCCCGGTCCGTGCCCCGCAGCCCGATCGCCACATGGATGGAGAAGCCGTCGAGGAGGGCCCTCAGCCGGGACGCGAAACGGTCCGGGTCCACCGGGCGGAACTCCCCGCGCGAGACCCCCTCCGCCAGCAGCGCCACCAGGTCGCGGTGCCAGGCGCCCTCGATCGCGGCCTGTCGCTCGCGGGCGTCCTCGTCGGCGTTCTGCGAGCGGTTCCAGACCTCCAGCCAGAGGGTCCAGTGCGGGTCGCGGTGGCCGTCGGGCACGTACAGGTCGACGTACGCGTCGAGGCGCTCGCGCGCCGGGGCCGCCCGGGTGAGCAGCCGGCCGCGCTCCGCGCCGAGGCGCCCCTCGCTCCACTCCAGGGTGCGCAGCAGCAGCTCGTCCTTGGAGTGGAAGTAGTAGAGGAGGTGACCGCTGCTCATGCCGACCTCGCGGCCGAGCGCCGCCATGGTGAGCTTCTCCAGACCGCTCTCGGCGATCATGTCCATCGCCACGGCGAGGACGTCCTCGCGGGGCGGGGCGGTGTTGCGGCGACGGGTCGTCACGCGACGGCCTCCACACGGACGGCGTCCGGGACGAGCCGGGTCTCGTAGCCGCCCGAGCAGTCACTGGCCTCGACAGCGATCTCGGCGCCGCAGGAGCAGACGCGGTTGACGCCCTCGAAGGGGCTCGCGCCGCAGCAGCCCCCCAGGCGGGACATGTCGGGGTGGAAGTCCAGCTCGACGACGTCGAGCGGGTGCAGCACGTAGGTGCCGCGCGGCCCGGCGGACACGAGCGAGCCCCGCTCGTCGGACATCCACATCCCGCCGGGCACGATCCCGTCGTACGCGTCCTCGTCTCCCTCGTACGGCTCGAAGGGCGCCCCGAACGGCTGCGGATCGATTACATACGTGCCGCGCTGGACACTCGCCGGACCGTGCCGCCGCCCCTCCGCGTCGGGCTTGCCGTCCCAGCCGGGGTACTCGGGCATCTCGTCGAGCGGCCGGACGGGCTCGGTCAGCCGACGCCCGCAGGCGGCACAAAACAGTACGTTCACCCGTACGTTCTACCTGACCGTTCCTGTCGCCATCAGACCCTCGGCTGCTGTTGCGTGATGCAGTGGATGCCGCCGCCGCCCGCAAAGATCGCCCGGGCGTCCACCAGCGTGACCGTCCGGTCGGGGAACAGCCGCCGGAAGATCCCGGCCGCGATCTCGTCGCGCGGGTCGTCGAAGCCGCAGAGCACGACTCCGCCGTTGCAGAGGTAGTGGTTGATGTAGGAGTAGTCGGCCCAGTGGCCGTCCGCCTCCAGGACCGTCGGGGCCGGGACCTCGACGACCTCGATCCGGCGGCCCCGTGCGTCGGTCTGCGCCCTGAGCAGCCCGATGATCTCCTTCGACACCTCGTGGTCGGGGTGCGCCGGGTCCGGCTGGGAGTGCGCGACGACGACTCCGGGCCGGGCGAAGGCGGCGACGATGTCGACATGGCCGAGCGTCCCGTATCCGTACGGGGGATAGTCGCCGGTCAGTCCGCGCGGCAGCCAGATCGCCCTGCGGGTGCCGAGCTGGGCGTGGATCTCCGCCTCCACCTGCTCCCTCGTCCAGCCAGGGTTCCGCTCGGGGCCGAGCTGCACGGTCTCGGTGAGCAGCACCGTGCCCTCGCCGTCCACGTGGATCGCGCCGCCCTCGTTGACGAGCTTCGAGGTGTACGTCCGTGCCCCGGCCAGGTCCGACACGTACGCCCCGATCTTGGCGTCGTGTTCCCAGCGGGCCCAGTCCTGGGCGCCCCAGCCGTTGAACGTCCAGTCCACGGCGGCGAGTTCGCCCTTCCCGTCGGTGAGGAAGGTGGGGCCGATGTCGCGCATCCAGGCGTCGTCGAGTTCCCGCTCGACGGTGTCGATGTCCGGGCCGAGGAGCTCCCGGGCCGCCGGGGACTGCCCGGGACCGCACACCACGGTCACCGGTTCGAAGCGCCGGACCGTACGGGCCACCGCCGCCCACGCCGCGCGCGACCCGGCGAGGCCGCCCGGGTCGTCGAAGGTGACATTGGGGCCCGGCCACGCCATCCAGGTGCGCTCGTGCGGGGTCCACTCGGCGGGCATGCGGAAGCCGTCGGCGGCAGCCTTGTTCATCGGGGTCCTCATCGGGTCCTCGGGGTTCTCGTCGGGCCTCATCGGGTTTCTCACAGGAAGTACAGGCGGTTGAGGGAGACCGAGTCGGCCGGCTCGGAGCGCAACGGGTCGCCGTCGAGCGTGACCAGGCCGGTGCGCTGGTCCACATCGACCGTGCCCGTACGGGAGTTGAGGCGCAGGTCGGCCGGACCGATACCGCGGGTGCCGCGAACGGCCACGCGGCGGCGGCGTGTTGGCATGGTGTCGTTGCCCTGGTCGAGCGCTGCCTGTGCCACGAAGGCGACCGAGATGTCCGCGGGTGTGCTGCCATGCGCCCCGAACTGCGGTCCGAGGACGAGCGGTTCGCAGGTGTCGGTCGCCGCGTTCGGGTCGCCGACGACTCCGTACGCCGGGAAGCCGGACTTCAGCACGAGCTGCGGTTTCGCGCCGAAGAACTCGGGGCGCCACAGCACGATGTCGGCGAGCTTGCCGGTCTCGATGGAGCCGACCTCGTGGGCGAGGCCGTGCGCGATGGCGGGGTTGATGGTGAGCTTGGCGATGTAGCGCAGGACGCGCGCGTTGTCGTCACCCGAGTCGCCGGAGTGGTCCCCCTCGATCGGCCCCAGCTCCGCCTTCATCTTCCCGGCCATGGCGAAGGTCCGGCGCACGGTCTCCCCCGCACGCCCCATCCCCTGTGCGTCCGACGAGGTGATGCCGATCGCGCCCAGGTCGTGCAGGACGTCCTCGGCGCCCATCGTCCCGGCCCGTATCCGGTCGCGGGCCATCGCCGCGTCGCCGGGCAGGTCGGTCTTGAGGTCGTGGACGGAGACGATCATCCCGTAGTGCTCGGCGACGGCGTCCCGGCCGAAGGGCAGGGTGGGGTTGGTGGAGGAGCCGATGACGTTCGGGACTCCCGCCATTTTCAGCACGTTCGGTACGTGACCGCCGCCGCAGCCCTCGATGTGGAAGGCGTGGATGGTGCGGCCCTCGAGGACGCGCAGGGTGTCCTCGACGGACAGACACTCGTTCAACCCGTCGCTGTGCAGGGCGACTTGGACGTCGTGCTCCTCGGCGACCCGGAGGGCCGTGTCGAGCGCACGGGTGTGGGCGCCCATGTCCTCGTGCACCTTGAAGCCGGACGCCCCGCCCTCGGCCAGGGCCTCGACGAGCGGCGCCTCGTGCGAGGAGGAACCCCGGCCCAGGAAGCCGATGTTGACCGGCCACGCGTCGAACGCGTTGAACGCGTGCCGCAGCGCCCAGGGCGAGTTGACGCCGACGCCCCAGACCGGCCCGAACTCCTGCCCGACGATCGTCGTCACGCCGGACGCGAGTGAGGCCTCCATGACGCGCGGCGAAAGCAGGTGGACGTGCGTGTCGACGGCTCCGGCGGTGGCGATCAGCCCTTCCCCGGAGACGATGGACGTACCCGTGCCGACCACGACGTCGACGCCGTCGAGGGTGTCGGGGTTCCCGGCCCGGCCGATGGAGCAGATCCGCCCCTCGCGGATGCCGATGGAGACCTTCCGGATCCCCTGCGCCGCGTCGATGACCACGACGTTGCTGATGACGACGTCACAGGTCTCGCGGACGGCGGCGGCCTTGAGGTGCAGTCCGTCGCGCGCGGTCTTGCCGAACCCGGCGAGGAACTCGTCGCCGTACTTCTGGGCGTCGGACTCGACGCGGATGGTGAGCCCCGAGTCGCCGAGGCGGACGCGGTCGCCGGCCCGGGGGCCGTGGGTGGCGGCGTACTCGTACGGATTCATCGTGTCGCTCCCTTCCCCTGAAACCCGTCGCCGGGAGCCTCGGCTCCCAGATATCCGCAGGCGGCGGCCCTGTGCAGGGCCTCCTCCTTCGCGCCCGGCGCGTCCAGCGGGCCGTCCACGAGCCCGGCGAACCCGATCGCGATCCGCTCGCCCCCGACGGGTACGAGCCCGACCTCGACGCGCTCGCCCGGCCCGAACCGCACCGACGACCCGGCGGGCACGGCGAGCCGCATCCCGTAGGCGTCCGCGCGCGGGAAGTCGAGCCGCGGGTTGGCCTCGAAGAAGTGGAAGTGGGAGGTGACGGAGACAGGAACGGTGGCGGTGTTGGTGACCGTGAGCCGCACGACCGCCTCGGGATCGGGCTCGGCGTGCGCGGGCCCCGGCAGCAGCGCCCCGGGGGCCCGGTCCCCCAGCCCGCCGCCGATGGGGTCGGCCACGACCGCGAGTCGCGAGCCGTCGTCGAAGACGGCCTCGACATGCACCTCGGTCACGACGTCGGCGACACCCGGCAGCACGTCGTCAGGGCCGAGCACCGCGCGGGCCGCCTCGATGGCCTCGGCGAGCCGTCGCCCGTCCCGCGCGGCCTCGCAGACGGTGTCCGCGATGAGCGCGGTCGCCTCCGGCACGTTGAGCCTGAGGCCGCGCGCCCGACGGGCACGGGCCAGCTCGGCGGCCCCGAACAGGAGCAGCCGGTCACGTTCCGTGGGGGTCAGTCTCACGTCACGACACCTCCTTGCGTCCACACGATTTAGAGCATCACTCTAATCATGGGCTTCATGGAACGGAACCATTGACGCACGATTCGGAACCCGGCACATTGAACGTCGCTCTAAAGTGCGGGGCGCAAGGGGCCGATCGAAGGGGACCTGCCATGCCGGTGGAACAACACGGAGTCGACACCATCCCGGAGGAGGAGCGGACGAGCGGCCCCCGGGACCTGGTCTCGATCCTGCTCGGCTCGAACCTCTGTCTCGGCGTGATCATCTTCGGCTGGCTACCGCCGTCCTTCGGGCTGGACTGGTGGTCGTCCGTCACATCGGTCGTCGTGGGCACGCTGGTGGGCACGGCCCTCACGGCTCCGCTCGCGCTGGTCTCCCTGCGCACGGCGACGAACCTCTCGACGTCGTCCGGCGCCCAGTTCGGCGTCCGCGGCCGGCTCGTCGGCTCGGTCGTCGGGCTCCTGCTCGCCCTCGGCTACACGGCCCTGACCGTGTGGATCGGCGGCGACGTGATGGTCGGCGTACTGCACCGCCTGTTCGGACTGCCTGCCTCCGACCTCTCGTACGCGCTGGTCTACGCCCTGCTCTCGGCGGCCACCGTCGCGGGCGCGGTGTACGGCTATCGCGTGCTGCTCCGCATGTCCCGGATCCTGGCCGTGGGCATGACGGCCCTGCTGGTCCTCGGGGTGTTCGCGTACGCGCCGCACTTCACGACCTCCGCACTGCCGGAGGCGGGCGGCTATCTGCTCGGCGGCTTCTGGCCGACGTGGCTGCTGGCGGCGGTGGCCGCGGGTCTCTCGGGCCCGGTCGCGTTCATCACGCTGCTCGGCGACTACACGCGTTACATCTCACCCGCCCGGCACTCCTCCCGTACGGTCCTGCACGCGACCTGGCTGGGCCTGACCGCCGGGCTCCTGATCCCTCAGCTCTTCGGCACCTTCACGGCGTACGCGGCCGGCGCGGCCCTCGACTACGCGGGCCCGCTGGTCTCCGCCGCCCCCGGCTGGTACCTCGTCCCGCTCCTGCTCGCCGCCTCCGCCGGATCCATCGGCAACGCGGGTCTGATGCTCTACTCCATGGGCCTCGACCTCGACGCGATCCTCCCGCGCGCCTCCCGCACCCGGGCCACGTACACCGTCGCCGTCGTCGCCACGGCCTGCGTCTTCGTCGGCCACTACGCGTCGAGCGCCCAGGACGCGATGACGTCCTTCGTACTGCTCCTCACGGCGGTCGGCACACCATGGGCGGTCATCACACTGATCGGCTTCGTACGCTGCCGCGGGGTGTACGACCCGGACGCCCTCCAGGTCTTCAACCGCCGTTCCAGGGGCGGGATCTACTGGTACTCGGCCGGCTGGAACATCCCGGCCACGCTGTCGTGGACCCTGGGCGCCACCACCGGCCTCCTCGCGGTGTCCCTCCCGTCGTACGAGGGCCCGCTGCTGACGCTGACCGGCGGGGTGGACTGCAGTTTCCTGCTGTCGGGGCTGGTGGGAGGCATCGCGTATCTGGCTCTGACGGCAAGGACACGGGCACCTCAGCCGCCGGTGCCTTCCGAACCGTCCGGGACGGACACCCAGCGGGCCTCGGTCTCCCAGTAGCGCGAAAGGCCCGCCCCCGGCACAGGGGGCGGGCCTCATGCAACGTGACTACCGAGCCGGAGGCTCAGCCCAGGTTGTGCATCCAGCCGTGCTGGTCCTTCGTCACGCCCCGCTGGATGTCGAGGAGGGCCTGGCGGAGCTTGAGGGTGACCTCGCCGGGCTCGCCGCCGGACTGCTGCCACTCGGCGGAGGAGCGCTTGACCGTGCCGACGGGGGTGATGACGGCCGCAGTGCCGCAGGCGAAGACCTCGGTCAGGGTGCCGTTCTCGGCGTCGCGCTGCCACTGGTCGATGGAGACGCGGGCCTCCTCGGACTCGTAGCCGAGGTCACGGGCGACCGAGAGGAGCGAGTCGCGGGTGACGCCCTCCAGGATGGAGCCCGTCAGGGTGGGCGTGACGATCTTGTCCCCGTACACGAAGTACAGGTTCATGCCGCCCAGTTCCTCGACCCACGTGTGCTCGACGGCGTCGAGGTAGCAGACCTGGTCACAGCCCTTCGAGGCGGCCTCGGCCTGGGCGAGCAGGGACGCGGCGTAGTTGCCGCCGGTCTTGGCGTCGCCCATGCCGCCGGGGACGGCGCGCACACGGTCCTCGGAGAGCCAGATCGAGACGGGCTTCACGCCGCCCGGGAAGTACGCGCCGGCCGGGGACGCGATGACCAGGAAGAGGTACTCGTTGGCGGGCTTCACGCCCAGGCCGACCTCGCTCGCGATCATGAACGGGCGCAGGTAGAGCGACTCCTCGCCGCCGTGCGCGGGCACCCATGCCTTGTCCTGCTGGACCAGCGCGTCGCACGCCTCGATGAACGTCTCGACCGGCAGCTCGGGCATCGCAAGGCGACGGGCGGAGGCCTGGAAGCGCAGGGCGTTGCGGTCCGGGCGGAAGGTGGCGACGGAGCCGTCGGGCTGCCGGTAGGCCTTCAGGCCCTCGAAGATCTCCTGCGCGTAGTGCAGGACGTTGGTCGCCGGGTCGAGGGAGAGCGGTCCGTACGGCGTGAGCTGGCCGTCGTGCCAGCCGCGGCCCTCGGTCCACTTGATCGTCACCATGTGGTCGGTGAAGTGGCGGCCGAACCCGGGGCTGGCGAGGATGGCCTCGCGCTCCGCTCCGGAGAGTGGCGAGGCCGAGGGCTTGAGCTCGATCGTGGGCGTCGTCATGAGTGGTTGTCCTTCACCGGTTTCGTGTGTGACGGGCCGCGCTCACGCCTGTACCTGCCAGTGGCCGGTGTTAGGACGTCCGAGCATTCCCTCATTCCGCGGCTCCGCGTTCGATTATCGCGCGTGCGGGGCCATGGACGAAAAGGGCGTGAATGCGACCCAGAGGATGATGGTGACACCCGGCGGGGACATAGAAAAGCCGCCGGGTGCTTGAGAGACCCGGCGGCTTCGAGAGTTTCGAGTGGCGCGGCGGGTCAGCCGGCTACTCGTACGGCGAGCGCGTCGCCGATTTCCTCGGTGCTGCGGGCGGGCTTGCCGACGCGCTCCGCGAGGTCGGCGGAGACGGCGTCCTCGATGCGCGCGGCCTCGGACTCGTGGCCGAGGTGGCGCAGCAGGAGGGCGACGGACAGGACGGTGGCGCTGGGGTCGGCCTTGCCCTGACCTGCGATGTCCGGGGCCGAGCCGTGGACGGGCTCGAACATGGACGGGAACTCGCCGCTCGGGTTGATGTTGCCGGAGGCGGCGACGCCGATGCCGCCGGAGACGGCCGCGGCGAGGTCGGTGATGATGTCGCCGAAGAGGTTGTCGGTGACGATCACGTCGAAGCGGGCGGGGTCCGTGACGAGGTAGATCGTCGCGGCGTCCACGTGGATGTAGTCCGTGGTGACCTCGGGGAACTCCTCGGCCACCTTGTTGAAGACGTTCGTCCACAGGTGACCCGCGAAGGTCAGCACGTTGTTCTTGTGGACCAGCGTGAGCTTCTTGCGCGGGCGGGCCTGGGCGCGGGCGAAGGCGTCACGGACGACGCGCTCCACACCGAAGGCCGTGTTCACGGAGACCTCGGTGGCGACCTCGTGCTCGGTGCCCTTGCGGATCGTGCCGCCGTTGCCCGTGTACGGGCCCTCGGTGCCCTCGCGGACCACGACGAAGTCGATCTCCGGCTGGCCGGCGAGCGGGGTGGCGACACCCGGAAGGAGCTTCGACGGACGCAGGTTGACGTGGTGGTCGAAGGCGAAGCGGAGCTTGAGCAGGAAACCGCGCTCCAGGACACCGGACGGCACGCTCGGGTCACCGATCGCGCCGAGCAGGATGGCGTCGTGCTTCTTCAGGGCGTCCAGGTCGGCCTCGGTGAGGGTCTCACCGGTCGCGTGGTAACGCTTGGCGCCGAAGTCGAACTCCTTGGTCTCCAGCTTCACATCCTGCGGGAGGACGGCCGAGAGGACCTTCAGGCCTTGGGCCACGACTTCCTGACCGATGCCGTCACCGGGGATCACTGCGAGATTGAGGCTGCGAGACATGTCGGCACCCTACTCCTCGTCCCACGGGATGACATGGGGAGTCCGCGATACGGACACGACCGGATGACCGCGCATCAATCCGTCGTCCCCCGTTCACCCGTACGTATGGCGGTTGTTGGGACACGCTGGGAAGTTCACCAGCATGGACACTCCCGACGTCGGCATCCCGCCGCAGCTCGCACGCCGGATGAGCATGGCGGAGCAGTACGAGTACCTGCGGACGAAGTACTCGCGGCGCCGCGCCCTGGTGACCGCGGGCGCGGTGGCCGGCGGGCTGCTGACCGGCTGCTCCGGTTCGGGCTCCGGCACGGACACGGCGAGCCGGACGGCCTCGCCCTTTTCCGCCACTTCCACGCCCACCGGCACAGGCCGGGTGAACGGCTCGGTCGTCACCCCCTTCGGCCGCCACCTCGCCTTCGGCGCCGACCCGAAGACCCAGATGCGGATCTCGTGGCAGGTGCCGCTCCCGGTGAAGAAGCCGTACGTGCGCGTGGGGCTGAAGCCGTGGGAGCTGAGCCGGAAGATCGAGGCCGAGGTCCGCGACCTGCACACCCCGGAGGTGGAGGGGCAGCGGCTCGCGGTGGAGCAGTACTACCTGCACGCGGCGCTCGACGGCCTGCGCCCCGGCACGACGTACTACTACGGCGTCGGTCATGAGGGCTTCGACCCGGCGACCAAGGAGCGGCATTCCACGGTCGGCTCGTTCACCACGGCGCCCGCCCGCCCCGAGACGTTCGTGTTCACCGCGTTCGGCGACCAGGGCGTGACCCCGGACGCGCTCGCCAACGACCGGCTGATCCTCGGCCGGGAGCCGTCCTTCCATCTGCACGCGGGGGACATCTGCTACGCCGACGACACGGGCCACGGCGAGAAGTCGGACTACTACGCCCCCACCACCTGGGACCTGTTCCTCAAGCAGACCGAGCCGGTGGCCAGGTCCGTCCCGTGGATGGTGACGACCGGCAACCACGACATGGAGGCGTGGTACTCCCCGAACGGCTACGGCGGGCAGTCCGCGCGCTGGGCCCTCCCGGACAACGGCTTCGACGCGAAGAACTCCCCGGGCGTCTACTCGTTCACGTACGGCAACGTCGGGGTCGTGGCGCTCGACGCGAACGACGTGTCGTACGAGATCCCCGCCAACAAGGGCTACTCGGACGGCAAGCAGACCGCCTGGCTCGACAGGCGGCTCGGTGAACTGCGCAAGCAGGTCGACTTCATCGTGGTCTTCTTCCACCACTGCACGTACTCGACGTCGACCCACGCCTCGGACGGCGGGGTGCGCGACGCCTGGCTGCCGCTGTTCACCAAGCACCAGGTGGACCTGGTGATCAACGGGCACAACCACGTCTACGAGCGGACCGACGCCATCAAGGGCGGCAAGGTGGGCAGGCGGGTGCCCGTCGGCGCGTCGACCGATCCGACGAAGGACGGGATCGTGTACGTCACGGCGGGCGGGGCGGGCAAGAGCCTCTACCACTTCCCCGCCGGGGTGAAGGACAGCTACGAGGGGAAGATCGCCGACCGCGAGTCCGTGAAGACGTACCACTGGACGAAGTCGCGGGACCAGAACCCCGACACCGTGGAGTGGTCGAGGGTGCGGTACACCGGCTACTCCTTCCTCTCCGTGGAGGCACAGGCGGGAGCGGCCCCGAAGCTCAAGGTGTCGGCGCTGGCGCAGAGCGGCGAACGCGTCGACTACTTCGAGGTGCGGCGCGGGGCGTGAGGCCCCGCGCCGCACCTCGTGCGGGCGCGGCTCCCGGCTTGTTCCGAAGAAGACTGGCTGGTTTTCGAGAAGGCCGGACCGGGCTCAGTGCCCGGTCGAGCCGCCGTTGTCCCTGCGGTCGAGGGCGCGCTGGAGCGCGGCGGCGGCGTTCTTGCGGTCGGACTCGGTCGAACGGGACACGTGACGGACTCGGCGGACGGTCGTCTCGGCCATGATGAATCGACTCCTTGCCTCCGGCAGCGGCCGCCGGAAGTGCGATGAGGGATTACGAGACGCCGGGTGGGGCGGGGAGCGGTGCCGCAGGGGTTGCCTGCCAGGGCTCCGGCTCACGACCGCCATTCGCTTGGTCTAGCGAGACGTTCGGCTCCTACAAAGCTAGGCGAGGACCGCGCATCTGTCTCCACAGTTAGTCGGACTTCCTACTATCTGAGACGGCGGATTGGGCCACACCGAGCTGACCTGCGCTTTTTACATTTGCCCCTCTGGAGGACGTCTCTAGAGGACATCGCCGTCGCGCCAGTCGAAGACCAGGCCGTGGGACGGGTCGAGGGGGCCGGCGGAGGCGGGGCGGAAGAAGGTGGTGCCCTCCTCGTCGGGGAGGTGCACGATGCCGTCCGGGCCGAGGGCGGAGATCCGGCCCGGCCAGACCTGCCAGCCACGGGCCGCGTAGAGGGCGGCGCCCGCGTCGCTCGCGGAGAGCGCGCCGAGGGCGTACGCGCGGTCGACGACCCCTTCCAGGGCGGCCATGATCTGCCCGCCGAGGCCGGTCCGGCGTACGTCCGCGCGGACGGCGACCGCCTCGACGTACCCCGTGCGCAGGGAGCGGCCCCGGTGCAGGACCCTGCGCATGACCACCGAGCCGTGGGCGGCGAGTCCGGTCCCGTCGTGCACGAGGGCGTGCATCCCGCCGAGCCCGTGGTCCCAGTCCTCGTCGGAGAAGTCCCCCTCGAAGGCGTCGTCCAGGAGCGTGCGGACGGCGCGGAGTTCGGCGGGGGTGAGGTCCGCCGTGTGGGCGGTGCGCAGTCGGATGGTCATCGCCCCAGTATCGGATGGCCGTCGCCTCTGTACCGGATGGCCATCGCCTCGGCATTCGTCCTGATTCCGCGGGCTGCGGAAGACGGGCCGCGGGAGCACGATGAGTGCCGAGCGGTCCGTGAATCCGGCTTCGGGAGGGAGACCCGATGACCACCGCACTTCCGCGTACGCGTGTGATCACCCAGCACCGCTTCGGCGGTCCTGAGGTTCTGGAGATCGAGGAACGGGAGCGGCCCGTCGCCGGTCCGGGGGAGGTTCTGCTGCGGGTGCGCGCGGCGGGTGTCAACGCCGTTGACCGGCTGGTGCGTTCGGGCGCGGCGCCGCTCTTCGGGGAACCGCCGTTCGTCCTCGGCAACGACGTCTCCGGTGTGGTGGAGGCGACCGGGGCGGGCGTCACCAGGTTCCGGCCCGGTGACGAGGTCTTCGGCAAGGTCCTGGGCGGCGGGTACGCGGAGTACGTGGCCGCCCCCGCCGACCAGTTCGCGGCCAAGCCGTCGACCCTGGACCACGTCCACGCGGCGGGCGCCCCCACGGCGACCCTCACCGCCTGGCAGGCACTGGTCGGCCTCGCCCAAGTGGGCCCTGGCACCCGGGTGTTGGTCCACGCGGCAGGGGGCGGGGTAGGTCACGCGGCGGTGCAGATCGCCAAGGCGGAGGGCGCGTACGTCGTCGGCACGGCCCGCGCCGACAAGCACGAGTTCCTGCGCGACCTGGGCGTGGACGAGCCGGTCGACCACACGGCCACGGACTTCGCCACGGCCGTACGGGACATGGACGTCGCCCTCGACCTGATCGGCGGCGACTACGGTCCGCGCACCCTCAACACCCTGCGCCCGGGAGGCCTGTTGCTGTCCGCCCTCCCCGGGGACACGGGTCTGTCGGCGGAGGACGTGGAGGCGCGCGGGATGCGTTTCGCGGTCGTGCGGGTGGAACCGTCCGGCATGCGGCTGGCGAAGATCGCCTCGCTGCTGGCGGGCGGCCGGGTGCGCATCCACGTGGACGCGGTCCTGCCGTTCGCGGAGGCGGCGAAGGCTCATGAGCTCGGGGAGGCAGGGCACACCAAGGGCAAGATCGTCCTGAGTCTCCCGGAGTGAACCTCGCACCGCCCGGAGTGATCCATCCTTACTGAATGACGCATCAGCAATCCGATGTCTGATGCTGCCAGATTCCTTGACATGCCCCAATACCCCCTCCACTCTCACATTTATCGACCAGTCATCGGATGACTGCGACAGGAGGGGTTCCACATGGCGGTCCAACCCCGGGCCCGCACCATCGTGTTGACGCTCTGTTCCGCACTCCTCGCCGCTACCGCGGCGACGCTTCCGGCCCGTGCCGAGGCGCCCGCCCGCCCCGCGTCCTGGGAGGTGCGCGGTCCGCACGGCTCCCCCACGGCCGTGGTCTCCCTCGACCCGGCCGACGGCAGCCCGACATTGGCGGTCAGACGGGCCGGCCGTACGGTCCTCGAACCGTCCCCCGTCGGCCTCGTCACCGAACAGGCCGACTTCTCCCGAGACTTGACCCTCACGGGCCGCTCCGACCGCTCGATCTCGGAGCGCTACATCGTCCCAACGGGCAAGGCGCACAAGCGGGTTGTCCGTATGACCGAGTCCCGCTTCCGTTTCCGTACGGCGGACGGCGCGCGGATCGACCTGCTGACCCGCGTCGCCGCGGACGGCGTCGCGTATCGCTACGTCCTGCCGGACGATCACGGCGACGTCGTACGCGAGGCCTCCGCGTTCACCTTCCCCACCACTGCCGAGCCCGTCATCAGCGCCTACCGCCGGGACAACGAACTCCCCTTCGTCCGCTACCAGTCGGTGTCCGCGGTACCGGCGGGCACGTACTCGATGCAGGCCCTCTTCAAGACGGACGGCGGCTACGCCCTGGTCGCCGAGTCGGACCTGACCGGCAGCTACGCCGGCTCCCACCTCACGCACGCCGCCGGCTCCCCCACGTTCGGTGTGAGCCCGTGGAACGACGAGCCGGTCCAGGTGTCCGGCAAGCTCACCACGCCCTGGCGCGCGGTGGTCACCGGCGATCTGCCGACGGTCACGGAGTCGACGTTCACCGACGACCTCGCCCCCAAGTCCCGTGTCCGCGACACCTCCTGGATCAAACCGGGCCCGGCCCTGTGGACCTGGCTCGCCGGCGGCAAGGAGGCCGGGCAGAGCCTGGAGGCGCAGAAGAAGTACGTCGACTACGCGGCCGAGCGCGACTGGCCGTACGAGGTCGTCGACGCGGGCTGGTACTACAAGCCCGGCGAGTGGGACGTCATCGACCCCGACTGGCAGACGAACAACTGGATGCCCGAGCTGGTGCGTTACGGCAAGGAACGCGGCGTCGGGATCCAGGTCTGGCTCCACTACTCGCTCCTCGTCGACCCCGTCGAACGGGAGAAGTGGCTCTCCACACTGGAGCGTTGGGGCGTCAAGGGCGTGAAGATCGATTTCATGGACTCGGAGTCCCAGGAGCGGATGGCCTGGTACGACGAGATCCTGCCGGCCACCGCGAAGCACCACCTGATGGTCAACTTCCACGGCTCCACGATCCCCAAGGGCATCCAGCGCACCTGGCCGCACGTCATGACGCTGGAGGGCGTCGGCGGCGAGGAGAAGCGCAACAACACGCCCGAGCAGCTGGCCTCACTCCCCTACACCCGCAACGTCATCGGCTCCATGGACTTCACCCCGGGCGCCTTTCACCGCCCCTTCCGCCCCAACGTCGGCTCGGACGCGGGTGAGTTGGGCCTGACCGTCCTCTACGAGTCCGGCATCCAGAACCTCGCCGGCACCCCGGAGTCGTACGAAGCCCGCCCGGAGGCCCGCCGCTACCTGGAGCAACTGCCCACCGGCTGGGAGGAGACCAGGCTGCTGACCGGCGATCCCGGCCGCTCCTCGGTCATGGCCCGCCGTGCGCCCGACGGCCGCTGGTTCATCGGCGGCACGTTCGTGGGAGCGGCCCGGAGCGTGGACGTACCCATGCGGCTGGGCACGGGCAAGTGGCTCGTCGAGACCGTGACCGACGGCCCCTCGGGCCTGGTCCGCGAACCGCACGTCGTCCGCGGCGGCGCCTCGCTCAACGTGCCCGTCGTGGCGGACGGCGGCTTCGCCGCGCTGGCCTGCCACTGGTACCCGGGCCGCACGAGCTGCGACCGCTGACACCGCACGTCCCTGCCGTGGCCCTGCCTCCGCGCGGAGGCAGGGCCACGGCACGTCGGCACGACGCACGCCGCCCCCGGCCCGGAGGGGATGCTTCCGGGGCGGGGGCGGTTCAGTGGGACGCCGGCCCGTGTGCGGGGGCGTCCCGGTCAGGTGCGGGCAGGTCCCCGGCCCGAGTGGGGGCGGATCTCAGCCCGAGCGGGTGCGGGCAGATCTCAGCCCATGTGCGGGTACGGGTAGTCGGTCGGCGGGACCAGGGTCTCCTTGATGGCGCGGGTCAGGGTCCAGCGCATCAGGTTCTGCGGGGCGCCCGCCTTGTCGTTGGTGCCGGACGCGCGCCCGCCGCCGAAGGGCTGCTGGCCGACGACGGCACCGGTCGACTTGTCGTTGATGTAGAAGTTGCCCGCGGCGTAGCGGAGCTTCTCCATCGTGTACGCGGCGGCCGCGCGGTCGCCCGCGATGACCGAGCCGGTGAGCGCGTAGTCCGACACCGACTCCATCTGGGCCAGCATCTCGTCGTACCCGTCGGCCGTGCTGTCGTCGTACACGTGCACCGCGAGGAACGGGCCGAAGTACTCCGTCGTGAAGACCTCGTTCGCCGGGTCCGTGCACTCGACGACGGTCGGGCGGACGAAGTAGCCGACGGAGTCGTCGTAGGTGCCGCCCGCGACGACCGTGCAGGTCGGGTCGGCGTGCGCCCGGTCGATCGCCGCCTTGTTCTTGGCGAAGGAGCGCTCGTCGATGACGGCGCCGATGAAGTTCGACAGGTCGGTGACGTCACCCATGGTGATGCCGTCGATCTCGGCCGCGAACTCCTCCTTGAAGCCGGAGTTCCAGATGGAGGCCGGGACGTACGCGCGCGAGGAGGCGCTGCACTTCTGGCCCTGGTACTCGAAGGAGCCGCGGGTCAGGGCCGTCTTCAGGACCGCGCGGTCGGCGCTCGGGTGCGCGACGACGAAGTCCTTGCCGCCGGTCTCGCCGACCATGCGCGGGTAGGTGCGGTACTTCTCGATGTTGTTGCCGACCGTCTTCCACAGGTACTGGAAGGTCTTGGTCGAGCCGGTGAAGTGGATGCCGGCGAGGTCGCGGTGCTCCAGGGCGACCTCGGAGACCGCGATGCCGTCACCGGTGACGAGGTTGATGACGCCCTTGGGGAGACCCGCCTCCTCCAGCAGCTGCATGAGGAGAACGGCCGCGTGGGTCTGCGTCGGCGACGGCTTCCACACGACCACGTTGCCCATCAGCGCGGGCGCGGTCGGCAGGTTGCCCGCGATCGCGGTGAAGTTGAAGGGCGTGATCGCGTAGACGAAGCCTTCGAGCGGGCGGTGGTCGAGGCGGTTCCAGACGCCCGGCGAGTTGGCCGGGGGCTGCTCGGCGAGCAGGTCGCGGGCGTACTTGACGTTGAAGCGCCAGAAGTCGACCAGCTCGCAGGGACAGTCGATCTCGGCCTGCTGGGCGGTCTTCGACTGACCGAGCATCGTCGAGGCGGCGAGCGTCTCGCGCCACGGGCCGGCCAGCAGCTCGGCGGCGCGCAGGATGATCGCGGCGCGGTCGTCGAAGGACATCGCGCGCCAGGCGGGCGCGGCGGCGAGGGCCGCGTCGATCGCGTCCTGGGCGTCCTGCTGGGTGGCGTTCGCGTACGTGCCGAGGCGGGCCTTGTGGTTGTGCGGCTGTACGACGTCGAAACGGTCGCCGCCGCCCATCCGCTTCTCGCCGCCGATGGTCATCGGCAGGTCGACCGGGTTCTCGGCGAGCTCCTTGAGCTTGGACTCCAGCCGGGCGCGCTCGGGAGAGCCGGGGGCATAGCCGTGCACCGGCTCGTTGACGGGGGTGGGGACCTGGGTGACGGCGTCCATGGCTTCCGTAACTCCTTAGTGAGCGGTGTTCTCCGGGCTCGAGCCCTGGTTCTCGGTTCTGGTTCTCAGCGTCTTGTGTCTTGTGCCTTGTGCCTTGTGTCTTGTTCTCAGCTCTTGGTGAGGGTCGAGCGTGCGAAGAAGAGGAGGTTGGCGGGCTTCTCGGCGAGGCGCCGCATGAAGTAGCCGTACCAGTCGGTGCCGTACGCGGTGTAGACGCGCATGCGGTGGCCTTCGGCGGCGAGCCGCAGGTGCTCGTCGCTCCTGATCCCGTACAGCATCTGGAACTCGTACTCGTCGGGCTTGCGGCCGGCGCGCCGGGCCAGCTCCTGGGCGATGGAGATGAGGCGCGGGTCGTGGGACCCGATCATCGGGTACCCCTCGCCCTCCATCAGGATGCGCAGGATGCGGACGTACGCCTTGTCGATCTCGGCCTTCTGCTGGTACGCGACCTCGGCGGGCTCCTTGTACGCGCCCTTCACGAGCCGTACGCGGCTGCCGCTGTCGGCGAGACGGCGGGCGTCGGCCTCGGTGCGGAAGAGGTAGGCCTGGATGACGCAGCCGGTCTCAGGGAAGTCCTTCCGCAGCTCCTCGTGGATGGCGAACATCGAGTCGAGGGTGGTGTGGTCCTCGGCGTCGAGCGTGACGGTCGTGCCGATGGCGGCGGCGGCCTCGACGACGGGTCGGACGTTCGCGAGGGCGAGCTCGTGGCCACCGGGGAGCGCCTGCCCGAAGAGGGACAGCTTCACCGACATCTCGGCGCGTTCTCCGAGCTCCAGCCGCTTGAGGCGGTCGATCAGCTCCAGGTACGCGTCACGGGCGAGTGTGGCCTGCTCCGGCGTGGTGATGTCCTCGCCGACCACGTCCATGGTGACCTCGAGGCCCTTGGCCGTGAGGTCCTGGATGATCGGTACGACCTGGTCGACGGTCTCGCCGGGGATGAAGCGGTCGACGACCGGCTTGGTCACCGGGGCCGCCGAGATCAGACGACGCATCCGGTCGCTGCGCGAGGCGGCGAGAATCACAGGACCCAGCACGGGGCACCTCCACAACAAGGCCGGCGGAAGGCCGTACCCACCGTTGTACGGCGTCCCGGTACGGCACGAAGAACCACCGTGAAACCTAAGGATCCCTCCGATCGTCGGCCATCGACAGCTGTCACGCATCCGTGCCCCGGATCTCAGACAGATGTATGAAGGCGCGGAGAAATGATGGAGAATGCCCGGGTGACATCGGATCCCAAGGGCGAATACCAGGAGCTGGTGGACGAGATCTCGGAGCTCCTCGGCGCCCCCGCGACGCTGGAGAACCGCGACTTCGAGCTGATCGCCTTCGGCGCGTACGACAGCGAGGGCGAGCTGGACGCCTCCGCACTGGACCCCGTACGCGCCCGCTCGATCCTCACGCGCCGCTCGACCTCGGCGGTCCGCACCTGGTTCGAGGGCTTCGGCATCGCCCGCGCGACGGCGCCGGTCCGTATCCCGCCCACCCCGGAGGCGGGCGTGTACCGGGGCCGCGTCTGCCTCCCCGTACGCCATCGGGGTGTGGTCCTCGGATACGTGTGGCTGCTGTCCGACGATCCGGGTCCCACCGACCAGCAGCTCTCCGCGGCGATGGAGGTCACCCCGCGCATCGGCGCCCTCCTGGCGGACGAGGCCCAGGCGGGCGCGGACCTCAGCCGGGAACTCCGCGCGGTCCTCACCGCCGAGAGCGGCTGGCAGCGCGACATGGCTCTGGCCGAATTCCACACGGAGCTCGGCGCCCGCGGCGAGGGCCTCCACACGATGGTCTGCGTGGCCCCCTGGCCCTCGTCCCACCCCGACGACGCCCCGTCGGTCCGCACCATCCCGTCCGCCACCGCCGTCTGCGCCCTCCCCTGGGGCCCCACCGCCCAGAGCCTGGCCCTCCTGGTCCGCCTGCGCTCACCGGAGGTCCTCACCCCGGCGACCACGGCGGCGGCCCGCCTGCTGGAGAGGGCGGAGGGGGTACGGGGATCTGGGCGCCCCCGTTCCTCACCGGCCGAGCCCGGCCCCGCCGCAGCTCACCGGCAGACCGGTGGCACCCAGGGCCGGGGTCCGGCCCGGCCGCCGGACAAGGGCGGACAGGGCCAGGACATCGACACCGAGACGCCCCAGCCACCGGACCGTCCGGGCGAGGCCGAGGCCGCGCGGGCGGGCGACGGGGCGGCGGGAGCCGGACGGACAACAGGGGCAGCGGGGCGGACAGAGGGAGCGGGGCGGCCTGCCGGACACGCACCGGAACCGCGCGGCCCCCGCTCCGGCCCGGTCGTGGCCGGGATCGCCGTCCCGCACTCCGGTCTCGCCGACCTGGCCACCGCCTGGCAGGAGGCGTCGGCCGCCGCCCGCGCGGCGCTGGCCGAACCGCGGCTGGGCCCCGTCGCGCACTGGTCGTCCATCGGCCCGTACCGTCTCCTCACCACGCTGCCGCCGACCGCCTCCCACGACCCCGCCGTACGTCCGCTCCTGGCCCCCTCCCACCGCGAACTCGCCCACACCGCCGAGGTGTTCCTCGACTGCGCGGGCCAGGCCGGCCGCACCGCCGCCGAACTGGGCATCCACCGCCAGACGCTCTACTACCGCCTCTCCCGCGTCGAACAACTCACAGGCCTCGACCTGGACGACGGCGAGGACCGCCTGCTCCTGCACATGGGGCTCAAGGCGCAGCGGCTCTAGGCGCAGCGCCTCGGTCACATGTACGACTGGGAATCGAGCCGCACGTCGTCGAAGTTCCGTTCCGCCAGATCCCGGGGGCGGATCAGCCAGGACGCGGCGCAACTGAGGGGCGTGTCCACGAACGTGAAATCCGCGCGCGCCAGCATGACGAACGCTTCGTCGTCGGTGACGGGCCAGGGTGCCGGGTCGTGATGTATCACGGACGCGTATCCGCCGAGGGTGAGTTCGCCGGTCGTGGTCTCTTCCCAGTAATCCAGCAGGTAGGGGTGGATGAGCCGCACCGTCTCCTGGTCGGCGATCTCGTGGTTGGTGTCCGGCATGAAGCGGTCGAGCCGGCCTCGAAGGGGGTGTTGCTCGAACGTGTAGGGCGCGTCCTCGTCGGACGGAACCCGTTCCGTCGTCGGCGTTCCGGCCGGGACGTACACCACCCGGCCTTCCTGGGTGGGCCCGGGGACGTAGCTCGGCTCGCTGTTGTTGGCGAAGAACAGTAAGTGCCCGTCCTCCGGGAGCTGAATGTCCAGTTCGCCGACCGGAACGGCGGCGCAGTCGACCGACGCGACGAATGCCGGGAAGCCGGTCCATTCGATGTCCGGGGGAAGCCGGGGATGGCCCCCGTACTGTCCGACGACCGGAGCGTCGGAGCCCTCCATCGACCGCAGCTCCAGGCGCGGGCGGGCAAGCCGCAGCGCCCTGTCGAGGAGGTCCTCGGGCACGCCCCGCTTGCGGGCCGCCACACGATATTCGTCCAGTGCGTTCATGGCCGACAGTCTGCAACAGCCGTCTGACACACCCTTGTTGTCACCGGCTCGATCGCGGAGACCCGCCGATTGCGGTGAGCGCCTGGTGGAGGGTGGTGTCGCTCGGTGCACGGTCCCGCCAGCGGGCACCGATGTGGCCGTCGGGTCGGACGAGCAGCGCTCCCTGGGGGCCCAGGCCGCAGACATCGGCGTGCTCGTCGGGAAGACGCTCGATGTGCAACACCCCTGGTGCGGTGGTCTGTTGCTCCCAGGCGGCGGGGTCCGGGGTGAGCAGGGTGAACCATTCGCCAAAGGAGTCGAGCGTGGAGCGGTCGGGTGTGAGCCAGAGGTGCGGCATGCGATGGCCGGGCTCTGCGGTGGGGACGTAGTCCGTGCCTGTGCCGGACGGCTCGGGGCCTGTATCCGACGGCTCGGGGTCCGTGTGGGACGGCTCGGGCGGGGTGCTGCCGTCGGTGAGGACGGCGTCGGAGCAGTAGGCGACGCCGAGCACGAGCCCGAGTTGGGCGAAGTACCGGTCAGACCAGGGCAGTTCGACCCGGACCGGCGCCGCTTCACCGGCCTGGAGCTGCTCGTGGCGCAGACTCTGCGCTTCGAACATGAGCTTGCTGTTGGCCACAGCCTGGCGGAGAGTCCGGTGGGCGACGGGGTGCCGCTCCGTCTCGTACGTGTCCAACAGGCTTGGCCCGGCCCACCCTTGGAGAACGCCCGCCAGCTTCCAGCACAGGTTGTGGACATCGGCGATGCCGGTGTTCATGCCCAGGCCGCCGACGATCGGGATCGCGTGCGCGGCATCGCCGGCCAGCAGGATCCGGCCGTGCCGGAAGCGCTCGGCGACGAAGGCGTTCATCACCCAGTGCTGCACCCGGGACACACCGGCTCGTACGCCGGCGTCGGGTCCGAGGGCACGCGAGACGAGGCCCGGCCAGTCGGTGCGCTCGGCGTCTTCCGGTGTGGGGCCGAGCCAGGCCCAGCCGCCTTCGGGGTAGAGCGGGAGGAAGGATCCGTGCGCGGTGAAGTAGACCCCGGCGGGCTGATCGGCGCACCAGCCGTCGAGGTCGGCGTCGAACACGACGGTGGTGACGGCCGCCAGAGCCCCGGGGCCGGCGGTGCCGATTCCCAGCCGCTGCCTGACGGTGGAGTTCGCGCCGTCGGCGGCGAGTACATAGCGGGCACGGACGCGGGTCTCCTCACCGCTTCGGCGGTCGAGGAGTACGGCGACGACGCTGTCGGCTTCTTCGGTGAGGTCGACGAGCTCGGCCCCGAACCGCATCTCTGCGTCTGCCGCGGCGAGCAGGGTGGGTTCCAGCCGATCCTGCGAGGTGACGGCGCCGGTCACGGGGCTTTCGGGGATCGGCGCGTTGATCCCGACCATCGCCGCCGTGGCGAAGTCGGGGTCGTGCAGGGTGTCCCGGAAGCGGATGCGGCCGTACTCCGGTCCGAAGGCGCCGACCGTGATCTCGTCGGCGAGCCCGAGCCCACGGTAGATCTCCATCGAACGCACGTTGACCAGCCGGGACCGTGGAAAGGGAGACAACTCGCCGTGCTTCTCGACCAGCGACACCCGCACGCCCCAGCGCTCCAGCAACGCCCGAGCGGTGAGCCCGACCGGCCCGCCACCGACGATCAGTACGTCCACCTCGGCGTCCGCCACGGACATGTCGAACTCCTTCTGCTCATCTCGGGCCTTTGGATCTTTGAAACCTTGGATCTGAGCCAAGCCATACTCCTGACCATGCCTCTCCTGATGATCGACCTCGACAACACCCTGGTCGACCGCGACACCGCCTTCCGGGAAGCGGCCTCGGTCTTCCTCGACGAGAACTCGCTCCCCGTCGACGACCTCGCGTGGCTGATGTCCGTCGACGCCAGCGGCTATACGCCGAGGCAGGACGTCGCCCGGGCCCTGACCGAGCGGTACGCGGCGGCCGTGTCCGGGGCCGCAGTGCGGGACTTCCTCGACCGGGGCGCGGCCGATCGCGTCGTCCTGGCTGGGGCCACCCGCGACGCGCTCGCCCGGGCCGTCGACGCCGGATGGACGTGTGTGATCGTCACCAACGGCCGTGTCGAGCAGCAGGAAACGAAGATCCGGGGCACCGGGTTGGACGAGATCGTCCACGGATGGGTGGTCTCCGAGGCGGTCGGATGCAAGAAGCCCGCGCCGGAGATCTTCCGTGCGGCGGCAGCCGCCGTGGGGGCGTCCCTGCGCGGGGCCTGGGTGATCGGGGACTCGCCGCACGCCGACATCGGCGGCGCGAACGGGCTCGACGACGTCCGGAGCGTGTGGGTGTCGGGCGGCCGGCCGTGGACCGACGCGACCTGCCGGCCCACACACATCACCGCCGACGCCGCAGCCGCCCTCGACCACGTCGTCGGCGAGCACCGCGGCAGCGGAGACCATTACTGAAAACGATTATCATCATGCTACGGTCGGCGCACGTCTCCATTGACCACCCCTTTACCCGGAGTGTTCCGTGCGCCTGCCCGCCCGCCTTCTCCCCCTCTCCGCGGTCACCGCGGCCTCCACCCTGCTGCTCACCGGGTGCTTCTCGGAATCCGCCTCGGACGACTCCGCGGGCGGCGACGGCAAGCGCGTACGCGTGGCGATGATGAATCCGCCGCGCTCCGGGCTGTCGCCGCTGTCCGACGACGCGTTCAAGCTGTCGCGCTGGTCGACCGCCGAGACGCTGGTGACACTCGACGCGGACGGCGACTCCGAGCCCGCTCTCGCCACCAAGTGGCAGCAGAACGGCCGGACTTGGACCTTCGAGATACGGGACGGCGTCACTTTCCACGACGGTACGAAGCTCACCGCCGAGTCCGTCGTCCGGTCGCTCACGAAGGCCGCGACCGCCTCCCCCAAGCCGCGCATCCTCGACGGCGTCGACCTGACGGTGAAGGCCGACGGCGACTCGGTCGCCGTCACCACCGGCACCGAGGACCCGCTCGTCCCGCAGCGGCTGAGCTCGCCGCAGCTGTCGATCCTGGCGGCGAAGGCGTACCGCGGGAAGACGGTCAGCCCGGTCGGCGCGGGCACCGGCCCCTTCGAGCTGACGAAGGTGAACGGCACGTCGTCCGCGACCCTCGACCGCTACGACGACTACTGGGGCAGCGCGGCCAAGTCCCCCGGTATCGATGTGAAGTTCGTGCCCGACGGCACCGCCCGCGCGGCCACCCTGCGCAGCGGCGAGGCCGACGTCGTCGAGGCGGTACCGGTGTCGCAGGCCGCGCTGCTCGACAAGGACCTGGTCACCGAGGTGCCGATGCCGCGCACCAACACGCTGTACCTGAACACCGGGAGCGGTCCTTTCAAGGACGCCACCCTCAGGGCCGCCGCCCGCGAGGCCCTCGACACCGAGTCGATCGTCAAGGGCGTGTACGAGGGCCGCGCCGACATCGCGAAGGGCCTGCTGGGCCCGGCCCTCCCTTGGGCCGCCGACCTCAGGAAGCCGGTGGAGCGAGCCAAGTCCGTTGACCCGAAAGGCAAGACGATCACGATCGGCACGTTCACCGACCGCGCCGAGCTGCCCGAGGTCGCCCAGACGCTGCAACAGCAGCTCCAGAAGGCCGGGTTCAAGGTGAAGTTGGACGTCCGCGAGTACGCGAACATCGAATCCGACGCGCTGGCGGGCGAGTTCGACGCGTTCGTCCTGTCCCGGGCGACGGTCCTCGACTCGGGCGATCCGGCCGCGTACCTCTACAGCGACTTCGGGTCGAAGGGTTCCTTCAACATCTCGCAGCTGTCCGACAAGAAGGTCGACGCCGCCCTGGAGAAGGCCGCCGGGACGAAGACCGGTGACGCGCGCCGCCAAGCGGTCATCGACGCGGAGGCCGCGGTGCTGGCCACCGACGCCGCGATCCCGATGCTGCACGAGCGCGTGATCCAGGGCGACGCGGCGGGTGTCGTGGACGTCGAGCACGACCCGCGCGAGCGGGCTCTGATCACCGCGGACACGTACGTCAAGTGACGTTCATGGCACGCCTGTTCACTCCTGGCGGCCGGGCCGCTCTCACCCGGCTCGGCTGTCTCGCCGCGGTGCTCGCCGCCGTCGGACTGCTCCCCTGGCTCTCCGGCCGCGACCCCGCCCTCACCGTGCTGCGCGCCCGCTCGGCCGAACAGGAGGGCACGCCGGAGGCCCTGGCCTCGATCCGCGCCGACCTCGGCCTGGACGCGGGTCCCCTTTCCCTGCTGGGGAGTTGGCTCTCCGGCCTGCCACACGGCGACCTCGGCACGTCCTGGGTGTCGGGCACCGAGGTCCTACCGTCGGTCGTCTCCGGACTCCAGGTCTCGCTCGCCCTGATGGGCGCGGCGCTCGGGGTCGCGCTCCTGGTGACCTGCGCGGTCGTCGCTCCGGTTCTCGTACGGGGCCGGGGCTCGGCCGGCGCGTTCGCCGCGATGCTCGCCGCACTGCCCGAATTCCTGCTGGCCACGGTCGCGTTGCTGGTGTGCGGGGTCTGGCTGGGCATGCTGCCGACCTCCGGCTGGCAGGGCCCGCAGTACATGGTGCTGCCAGCCGTCGCACTCGGCGTTCCCGCGGGCGGACTGCTCGGCCGCCTGGTCGCGGACGCACTGCCACCCGTCCTCGACGAGCGCTGGGTGGAGCTGTGGCGGGGCGCCGGAGTCAGCAGGTCACGCATCTCGGCCGCCGCCCTGCGCCGCGTACTCCCGCCGCTGGTACCGCAGTTCGGAATGGTCGCCGTCGGCCTGACCGGCGGGGCGGTCGCCGTGGAGACGGTGTTCGCGGTACCGGGCATCGGTCGTACGGCGCTGGGGGCGGCCAAGTCGCAGGACCTTCCGCTGCTTCAGGGATCGGTCCTCGCCCTGCTCGCCCTCGGCCTGGTCACAGGCGCGGCGGCGGCCCTCGTACGGCGCCGGCTTCTGGGCCCCGCCCTGCGCGACGCCGGACTGACGCTGCCCGCGGCCCGCCCGATCCGCGCGCACCCGGCCGTCCCGCTGACGCTCGGAATCACGCTGCTGACCTGCGTCGGCTGGGGCCTGCTGCGCGACCCGTACACGGTGAACACCACCGCCCGCCTCCAAGCGCCCTCCTGGGCGTACCCCCTCGGCACGGACGGGCTCGGCCGTGATGTGCTGGCGCGACTCGGGCACGGTGCGGCGTCGACGATCGGCACGGCGACCGCGGTCTGTCTGGCGGGCCTCGTCCTCGCACTCGCACTCGGCTTCCTTCCGGCTCTGACGTCGGGCGCCTCGGACATCGCCAACGCGCTGCCGCCGGTGATCGCCGGAATCCTGGTCGCGGCCGTCGTGGGCCCCGGCACGGGCGGTGCCGCGCTGGCCGTGGCCCTGCTCTCCTGGCCCGCCCTGGCGTCGCACGCGGCGGCACTGGTGCAGGAGGTCCGCGCGTCGACGTTCCTGCTGGCCCAACGCGCCATCGGGGCAAGCCCGTTGTGGATCCTCACCCGTCACGTCCTGCCCTCGGTGGCGGCCCCGGTCACCCGCCACGCCCTTCTGCGCCTCCCCGGCATCGCCCTGGCCCTGGCCTCCCTCGGCTTCCTCGGCCTCGGCGCCCAGCCACCCGCACCGGAGTGGGGCCTCCTCCTGGACGAATCACGGGCGTACGTGGAACGCGCCCCGTGGGCGGCCCTGTCCCCGGCGGTCGCCCTGGCCATGCTGGCGGGCCTCGCGGTGTCGTCGGCGGCGTACGCGGAGGCCGGCCCCAGCAGAACGACCGCGCCACCCCGTCCCCGCTCCCGTGCCACCCCCACCCTCTCCGTCCTCCGCCCCCGCAAGGAGCCGGTCCGTTGAACCCTGAAGTCCTCGTTTCCGTCCGGGACCTGCACGTCTCCTTCGGCGCGGTCGAAGCCGTACGGGGCCTCTCCTTCGACGTGCGCAAGGGTGAAGTCCTCGCCGTGGTGGGCGAGTCGGGCGCGGGCAAGTCCCTGACGGCCCGCGCCCTGCTGGGCATGCCGCCACGGCAGGCATCGGTGACGGGCAGCATCCAGATGGGACCGTACGAGCTGGTGGGCGCCCCTCGTTCCGTACGCGCCGCACTCTGGGGACGCCAACTCGCCCTGGTCCCGCAGGACGCACTCTCGGCGCTCTCCCCCGTGCACCGGGTCGCCGACCAACTCGCTGCCGCCGTACGGTCCGTGGACGGAGTCTCCCGCAAGGAGGCGCGGGCCCGGGCGGTGGCCGCGCTGGAGGAGGTCGGCATTCCCGCGGACCGGACGCGGGCCTACCCGCACGAGTTCTCGGGCGGTATGCGCCAACGGGCCGTCATCGCCATGGCGTTGCTCCACTCCCCCGCCCTCGTGATCGCCGACGAACCGACCACGGCCCAGGACCCGGAGACCCAGCGCCGGCTCCTCGACCTCCTGACCCACCGCACCGAGGCCACAGGCACGACCCTGGTCCTGATCACCCACGACCTCCCCATGGTCCGCGACCACGCCGACCGAGTACTGGTCATGTACGCGGGCCGCCTGGCGGAGGAGGGCCCGGTGGATGAGGTGTTCACCCGCCCGCGGGCGCCGTACACGGCGGGCCTGCTGGCATCGGCGCCCCGTCAGGGGCGCGGGGGACTGCGCGACCAGCCACAACGAACCCGCAGACACAGACTCCCCTCAATCCCAGGCACCCCACCCAACCCCACCAACCTCCCCCCAGGCTGCGCCTTCGCCCCCCGCTGCCCCCTGGCGGACGCGACCCGGTGCGCTACGGCCCACCCCGAGCCGGAGACGCACAACAACCGCACCGTGGCCTGCCACCACTGGCGCAAACTCCCTGCCAATTCCGCCGAGTTGTTCCTGGAGCCGGTGTGAACCCTCTGCTGGACGTACGCGACCTGGTCGTCCACCACGGCCCCCGCACCACCGTGGACCACGTCTCCTTCGACATCGCCGCGGGCGAAACCCTCGGCCTGATCGGCCCCTCGGGCTGCGGCAAGTCCTCCACAGCCATGGCCGTACTACAGCTGCGGCGCCCGACCAGCGGCGAAGTATGGTTCGACGGCCACGAGTTGACAGCGCTGAGCGAGAAGCAGCTGCGCCCGCTCAGACCGGCGATGCAGCCCGTGTTCCAGGACCCGTACGGATCACTCGGCCCCCGCCACCGCATCCGCGACGCGATCGCGGAACCCCTGCGCGTACAGGGGAGTTGGGACCGGACGACCGGCCCCGAGCGCGTGGCCGAGTTGCTGGAGCAGGTCGGCCTCGACCGGTCGCTCGGCGACCGGCGACCGCACGAACTCTCCGGCGGTCAGTGCCAACGCGCGGGTATAGCCCGAGCGTTGGCGTGCGAGCCGAAACTCCTGGTGCTCGACGAACCGGTCTCCGCGCTGGACCCGTCCCTGCGCGCGGGCATCCTCAACCTGCTGGCCGAGCTGCAGGAACGCCTCGGCCTCGGCTACCTGTTCATCTGCCACGACATGGCACTCGTACGCCACTTCTGCGACCGCGTGGCGGAGATGCGCGAGGGCAGGATCGTCAGGACGACTCCGGCACCGCCGCCGCCGCGATCACCCGCCGCAACCCCTCGGTGAGTTCCTCCGCACTGGCGGCGGTCTCGGGATCGAAGGTCCACTGCGCGATGAGCCCCATCATCAGGGTCATGTAGAACTTGCCCAGCGTGTCGACGTCCCGCTCCGGCACATCCTCCTCCAGCCCGCCCATCAGCAGCGGGATGATGCCGCGCGCCCCTTCGCGCTGGGCCTTGGCCAAGTGGTCGCGCACGCCGGGCACCTTGTCTCCCATGACCACGATCTCCATGCTGAGATGCCACACCGAACCGGGCCTCTGCATGGTCCCGACGACGTTCGACCACACCTCCTGGAACCGCTCCAGGGACCCCGGCTCCGTAGTCGCCGTGGCGCTCCCGCCCGCGTCGAAGTCGTCGGACAACCCCTCGACGATGGAGACGTACGCCTCCGCGAGCAGCGCGTCCTTCGACCCGTAGTGGTAGCCGATCGACGCCAGGTTCGTCCCCGACTCCTTGACGATGTCGCGGGCCGTCGTGCGCACGAAGCCCTTCTCCAGCAGGCAGCGCTTGGCGCCTTCGAGCAGATCCTCACGGTGTCCCATGCGGCTCAGCGTACCTCCGCGACAGACAAGCGTCCCAGACCGACGTATAAGACGAACGTATTGGACGCCAGTTTTATACGCGCGTACTAGACAAGCGTTTAAGACGCCCGTACATTCCTCGACATGACGAATCCCAGCGCGCCCGACCCGGTCCCTCCGTCCACTCCGCCCGCCTCCGGCACCCCGGGCGGCTCGGGCGACTCGGGCGCTCCCACCCGTGCCGGACGCCGCGAATGGACCGCACTCGGTGTCCTGATGCTGCCGCTGCTCCTGGTCTCCATGGATGTCTCGGTCCTCTACTTCGCGATCCCGCAGATCAGCGCGGACCTGGAGCCGACCGGCACCCAGCAGCTGTGGATCTTCGACATGTACGCGTTCGTGCTCGCCGGGCTGCTGATGACGATGGGCTCGCTCGGCGACCGCATCGGCCGCCGCAGGCTGCTCCTGGTCGGCGCCGCCGCGTTCGGCGCGGCCTCGCTGGTCGCGGCGTACGCCGACAGTGCCGAGACACTGATCGCGGCCCGCGCGGTGCTCGGCATCGGCGGCGCGACGCTGATGCCGTCCACGCTGGCGATCATCCGTACGCTCTTCACGGACCAGGCCCAGCGCTCCAAGGCGATCGGCCTGTGGTCCGGGGTCATGACGGCCGGCGTCGCCCTCGGCTCGGTCATGAGCGGCGTCCTCGTGGAGCACTTCTGGTGGGGCTCGGTCTTCCTGGTGAACCTGCCCGCGATGGTGCTCCTGCTGATCCTCGGCCCGATCCTGCTCCCCGAGTCGAAGAACCCGTCGCCGGGCCGCTTCGACCTGCTGAGCGTGCCACTGTCCATGGCCGCCGTCCTGCCGGTGATCTACGGCCTCAAGGAGATCCCCTCGGAGGGCTGGAACGTCCGTTACGTCCTGTCGGTGACCATCGGTCTGCTCTTCGCCGCACTCTTCGTCCACCGCCAGCGCACGATCGAGTCGCCGATGATCCCGCCCTCGCTCTTCCGCGGTCGAGGCTTCGCACCCGCCGTCTCGCTGAACCTGCTGTCCTCGTTCGGGATGATGGGCTCGGCGCTCTTCACCACGCAGTACCTGCAGTCGGTGCTCGGCAAGAGCTCCATGGAGGCCGCGCTGTGGGGCCTGCTGCCCACCGTGCTGGTCGGCGTCGCCGCGCCGGTCGCCGCGCAGCTGGTCCAGCGGGGAGTCAACCGGGCGTACGTCGTCTCCGGCGGCTTCGTCCTCGCGGCCTGCGGTTACGGGATGCTGACGGCAGCCGGTACGGACTCGCTGTGGCTGGTCCTCGCCGGGGCCGGAGTCATCGCCGCCGGGATCGTCACCGTGATGTCCCAGATGATGGACCTGGCGCTGGGCACGGTACCGGTGGAGAAGGCGGGCACCGCGTCCTCGGTCCTGGAGACCGGAGCGGAGTTCGGTGGCGCGCTCGGGATGGCGCTCCTCGGTTCCATCGGCACCGCGGTGTACCGCCATGACATCCCGGACGCGGCTCCCGCCGCGGCGCACGAGACGCTCGGCGCGGCCCTTGCCGTGGCCCCGCAGTTGCCGGGCCGCGCGGGCGACGCCCTGGTGAGCGCGGCCCGCGAAGCCTTCACCAGTGGGATGCAGGCGGCCGGGGTCGCGGGTGCGCTGCTCTTGCTTTGCGCGGCGGTGCTGGCGGCGGTGAGCCTGCGCCAGGTCCGCGTCCGGGAGACGGAGTCCGCCGAGCCGGAAAGGGTCTGCGTCTGAACACCAGGGTCGCCCCCGCCGCCCCTACCCATTCCCGTCCCTGACTCAGGGGCTCCGCCCCCGAACCCCCAAAAGATTGCGCAGTTCCCCGCGCCCCTTTTAAGGGGCGCGGGGAACTGCGCAATCTTTTAAGGCGACCAGCCACACCAACCCGCAGCCGAGAACCCTCTCAGCCCGTCCGGCGTTTGAGGACAAGGCCGTTAGGCCGAAGCGGGGGCCTGGGGGCGGCAGCCCCCAGGGGGTTGGGCAGCCTCAGACCAGGTTGACCGACCGAGCCTGAGTGGCTCCGATCTCCTCCGCCAGCTCCGTCAACACAGTCTGCGGAACCGTGTCGTCCACGGTAAGCACGGCAAGCGCCTCGCCACCCACATCCGCACGGGCGACCTGCATGCCCGCGATGTTGATGCCCGCCTCGCCGAGGATCCGGCCGAGGGTGCCGACGACACCGGGGCGGTCGGTGTAGTTGAGGACGACCATGTGGTCGGCGAGCGCCAAGTCCACGTCGTACTCGCCGACCGCGACGATCTTCTGGTGGTGCTTGGGCCCGGCGAGCGTGCCGGAGACCGAGACCTCCTGGCCGTCACCGAGGGTGCCGCGCACGGTCACCACGTTCCGGTGGTCCGAGGACTCCGAGCTCGTGGTCAGCCGCACCTCGACACCGCGCTCCTGCGCGAACAGCGGGGCGTTCACGTACGACACGGTCTCGTCGACGACGTCCTCGAACACGCCCTTGAGCGCGGAGAGTTCGAGCACCTTGACGTCGTGCTGGGTGATCTCGCCGTACACCTCGACGTCGAGGCGGACCGCGACCTCGCCCGCGAGGGCGGTGAAGATGCGGCCGAGCTTCTCGGCGAGCGGCAGACCCGGCTTGACGTCCTCGGCGATGACGCCGCCCTGGACGTTCACCGCGTCCGGGACCAGCTCACCGGCGAGCGCGAGGCGCACCGAGCGGGCGACGGAGATACCGGCCTTCTCCTGCGCCTCGTCCGTGGAGGCACCGAGGTGCGGGGTGCAGACGACCTCGTCGAGCTCGAAGAGCGGGGAGTCCGTGCAGGGCTCCTTCGCGTACACGTCGAGACCGGCGCCGGCGACGCGGCCCTCCTTGAGCGCGGAGTACAGCGCGGCCTCGTCGACGATCCCGCCGCGCGCGGCGTTGACGATCCGCACCGACGGCTTGACCTTGTGCAGCGCCTCGTCGCCGATGAGACCGACGGTCTCGGGCGTCTTGGGCAGGTGCACGGTGATGAAGTCGGAGACTTCGAGCAGCTCGTCCAGCGACAGGACCTTGACGCCCATCTGCGCGGCTCGCGCGGGCTGTACGTACGGGTCGTAGGCGACGACCTTCATGCCGAAGGCCGACATGCGCTGGGCGACGAGGGCACCGATGCGGCCCAGACCCACGACACCGAGGGTCTTCTCCGCGAGCTCGACGCCGGTGTACTTGGAGCGCTTCCACTCACCGTTCTTGAGCGCGGTGTTGGCCTGCGGGATGTGACGCGCGGAGGCCAGGAGCAGACCACAGGCCAGCTCGGCGGCGGTCACGATGTTCGAGGTGGGGGCGTTGACGACCATCACGCCGGCCTTGGTGGCGGCGGACACGTCGACGTTGTCCAGGCCGACGCCGGCTCGTGCGACGACCTTCAGCTTGCTCGCGGCGGCGATGGCCTCGGCATCGACCTTCGTCGCGGAACGGATCAGGATCGCGTCGACGTCGGCGATGGCGGGCAGCAGTTCGGCGCGGTCCGCGCCGTTCGCATGCCGGATCTCGAAGTCCGGGCCCAGGGCGTCGACGGTCGCGGGCGACAGCTCTTCAGCGATGAGTACGACAGGTTTCGAGCTCACGTGAGTCCTCACAGGTCCAATGCGGACGGCCGTCCCGACGGCCGCATGCGGTGGAGGGGTTGCCGCGTGGAAGACGCACGACGCTGTGGGCCCGACGCGTATTTAGTGGAGCAGTCTAGTGGCGACGCGGTGCTGTTCTTACGCCTCCGCAGAAGGATCACCCGCACGTGGAAATCCAGCCCCTCCGGCGTTTGAGGAGCGGGGTCCGGGGCGGAGCCCCGAGGCGTGGCCCGAGGCAGGCGGTCAGGCCGTGGTACCGGGCACCCCCGACACCACGGCCGAACCGACGGAGTCACTCGTCGTCGTTGACCCACGACATCAGCTTGCGCAGCTCCTTGCCGGTGGTCTCCAGGAGAGACTCGGCGTCCTGCTGCTTGTACTCGTTGTACTTCTTCAGACCGCCGTGGTACTCGTCCATCCACTGCTGGGCGAACGTGCCGTCCTGGATCTCGCCCAGGACCTTCTTCATCTCGGCCTTGGTGGCGTCCGTGATGATGCGGGGGCCGGTGATGTAGTCGCCCCACTCGGCGGTCTCGGAGACCGACCAGCGCATCTTCTCCAGGCCGCCCTCGTACATGAGGTCCACGATCAGCTTCAGCTCGTGGAGGCACTCGAAGTACGCGATCTCCGGCTGGTAGCCGGCCTCGGTCAGCGTCTCGAAACCGGCCTTGACCAGCGCGGCCGTACCACCGCAGAGAACGGCCTGCTCACCGAACAGGTCGGTCTCGGTCTCCTCGGTGAAGGTCGTCTTGATGACGCCCGCACGCGTGCCACCGATGCCCTTGGCGTACGAGAGCGCCAGCGGGAAGCCGTTGCCGGTCGCGTCCTGCTCGACGGCCGCGATACACGGAACGCCGCGGCCCTCCTCGTACTGGCGGCGGACCAGGTGGCCCGGGCCCTTCGGGGCGACCATGCAGACGTCGATGCCGGCCGGGGGCTTGATGAAGCCGAAGCGGATGTTCAGGCCGTGGCCGAAGAACAGCGCGTCGCCGTCGTTGAGGTTGTCCTTGATGGACTCCTCGTACACCTGGGCCTGGATCGGGTCCGGGACGAGGATCATGATGACGTCGGCCTCGGCGGCGGCCTCCGACGGGGTCACCACGCGCAGGCCCTGCTCCTCGGCCTTCGCCTTGGACTTGGAGCCCTCGTGCAGACCGACCCGGACGTCGACACCCGAGTCACGGAGCGACAGCGCGTGGGCGTGGCCCTGGCTGCCGTAGCCGATGACCGCGACCTTGCGGCCCTGGATGATGGACAGGTCGGCGTCGTCGTCGTAGAACAGCTCGGCCACTGGGTTCTCTCCTATGTGTGCTGGGTGTTGCGTCCCACCGTACGGCGGGAGGGGGAAGGGACGTTTCGGGGTCTCGGAATACGGGCGCGTACGACGTCACGTACGAGCCGTACGTGACGTCGTACAAGGCCTACGCGGACCGGTCGAGGGCGCGCAGCGAACGGTCGGTGATGGACCGGGCGCCGCGGCCGATGGCGATCGTGCCGGACTGGACGAGCTCCTTGATGCCGAACGGCTCCAGCATCTTGAGCATGGCCTCCAGCTTCTCGCTGCCGCCGGTGGCCTCGATGGTGACGGCCTCCGGGGAGACGTCCACGGTCTTGGCGCGGAACAGCTGGACGATCTCGACGATCTGGGAGCGCGTCTCGTTGTCGGCGCGCACCTTCACCAGAACGAGTTCGCGCTGAACCGCGGAACCCGGCTCCAGTTCGACGATCTTCAGCACGTTGACGAGCTTGTTGAGCTGCTTGGTGACCTGTTCGAGGGGGAGTTCCTCGATCACGTTCACCACGATCGTGATGCGGGAGATGTCGGGGTGCTCGGTGACGCCGACGGCGAGGGAGTCGATGTTGAATCCGCGCCGGGAGAACAGGGCGGTGATCCGGGCGAGGACACCGGGCTTGTTCTCGACGAGGACGGAGAGGGTGTGCTTGCTCATGGGTCTGACTCGGCTCTCTCTCAGTCGTCTTCGTTGTCGCCGAAGTCGGGGCGGACGTCCCGGGCGAACATGACCTCGTCGTTGGAGGTGCCGGCGGCGACCATCGGCCACACCATGGCGTCCTCGTGGACGATGAAGTCGATCACGACGGGACGGTCGTTGATCGAGTTCGCCTCTTCGATGCACTTGTCGAGGTCGTCCGGGGACTCGCAGCGGATCGCGTAACAGCCCATGGCCTCCGACAGCTTGACGAAGTCGGGGACGCGGGTGCCGGCGCTCGGCTGCTTTCCGTCCGCCTCGGGGCCGGAGTGCAGCACGGTGTTGGAGTACCGCTGGTTGTAGAAGAGGGTCTGCCACTGGCGGACCATCCCGAGGGCGCCGTTGTTGATGATGGCGACCTTGATCGGGATGTTGTTCAGGGCGCAGGTGGTGAGCTCCTGATTGGTCATCTGGAAGCAGCCGTCGCCGTCGATCGCCCAGACCGTACGGTCCGGTGCGCCGGCCTTGGCACCCATCGCGGCCGGAACCGCGTAGCCCATCGTCCCGGCGCCACCGGAGTTCAGCCAGGTCGCGGGCTTCTCGTACTGGATGTAGTGCGCGGCCCACATCTGGTGCTGGCCGACGCCCGCCGCGAAGATCGTGCCTTCGGGGGCGAGCTGTCCGACCCGCTCGATGACCTGCTGGGGCGAGAGCGAGCCGTTGTCCGGCTGGTCGTAGCCCAGGGGGTACGTCTCGCGCCAGCGGTTGAGGTCCTTCCACCAGGCGGTGTAGTCGCCCCGGTGTCCCTCGCTGTGCTCCTTCTGCACCGCCTGCACCAGGTCGGCGAGGACCTCGCGGGCGTCACCGACGATCGGCACGTCGGCGGCACGGTTCTTGCCGATCTCGGCCGGGTCGATGTCGGCGTGGACGATCTTGGCGTACGGGGCGAAGCTGTCCAGCTTGCCGGTGACGCGGTCGTCGAAGCGGGCTCCGAGGGCGACGATCAGGTCGGCCTTCTGCAGCGCGGTGACGGCGGTGACCGCACCGTGCATGCCCGGCATTCCCACGTGCAGCTCGTGACTGTCGGGGAATGCGCCGAGCGCCATCAGTGTGGTGGTGACGGGCGCTCCGGTGAGTTCTGCGAGGACCTTCAGCTCGGCGGTGGCACCGGCCTTGAGGACGCCGCCGCCGACGTACAGGACGGGCCGCTTGGCCTGGGTGATCAGCCGGGCGGCCTCGCGGATCTGCTTGGCGTGCGGCTTGGTCACCGGGCGGTAGCCGGGCAGGTCCTGGGCGGGCGGCCACTGGAAGGTGGTGCGCGCCTGGAGTGCGTCCTTGGCGATGTCGACGAGGACGGGGCCCGGGCGGCCGGTGGAGGCGATGTGGAAGGCCTCCGCGATCGTCCGCGGGATGTCCTCGGCCTTGGTGACGAGGAAGTTGTGCTTGGTGATCGGCATCGTGATGCCGACGATGTCCGCCTCCTGGAAGGCGTCCGTGCCGATCGCCTTGGACGCGACCTGGCCGGTGATCGCCACGAGCGGCACCGAGTCCATGTGCGCGTCGGCGATCGGCGTCACCAGGTTGGTGGCGCCCGGGCCGCTGGTCGCCATGCAGACGCCGACCTTGCCGGTGGCCTGCGCGTAACCGGTGGCAGCGTGGCCCGCGCCCTGCTCGTGGCGGACGAGCACGTGGCGCACCCGCCGGGAGTCCATCAGCGGGTCGTAGGCCGGAAGGATCGCACCGCCGGGAATGCCGAATACCGTCTCGGCCCCGACCTCCTCGAGAGAACGGATGAGGGACTGCGCTCCCGTCACCTGCTCGGGGGCGGACTGCTGTCCTCCGGAACGGGGCCGCGGCTGCGGGTGGTGGGCCCCGGTGGCCTGCTCGGTCATCGGCATTCTCTTCTCGATGCTGAGGGTTTTTGCGAGGTTTGTGCGGTGTTCAGTTGCTGCTCGGCCTGCACCTGTGCAACAAAAAACCCCTCGTGCCGTGAGGCAAGCGAGGGGAGCGCGCCGGGTGCGGTCGCTGGGAGTTCCGGGTCATCGATCCGGTGCTTCCCAGCTCAGCCGACGCGCTTTCCAAGTACGAGAATTCGGGTGCGCATGGCACAGACCCTCCCCCCGGCACGCAGTGCGTGTCAAGTGGGTGGGACGGGAGTCTCATCATGTGAGCGGAGGGCCGTACCGGTTCCGTACGCGGCCGAGGACACTCCGGCCACGTACGCACTGGTACTCCCACCTGCGTAGACACCGCTGCTGCCACCTCCCACGAAGATCGGTTCGACGGGACCGTGGGGCACGGGGTAGGCGCCGGCCGCCAGGGCGCGGCGCAGTCGGTACTCGTCCAGCGGTCCGGAGAACGCGTTGCCCTGTCCATGGGTGCAGCCCATCGAGCGCAGGGCGATGACCTGCTCGGGCAGGTCCACACCGGCGGCCACGGTCTGCAGGCCCAGGTCGTTCGCGATACGCAGCAGCCCGCTGGTGATCTTGTGGAGCCGGGCGGACTCGACGACGCCCTCGACCAGACCGCGGTCCAGTTTCAGTACGTCGACGGGGAGGCGGCGCAGTGCGGTGATCGTGGCGTAGCCGTTGCCGAAGCCGTCCAGGGCGATCCGGACGCCCAGCCGCCTGAGTGCGTTGAGGCGGCGCTCCAGCTCGTCGAGGGAGATCTTGGGATCGGTTTCGGCCAGTTCGATGACCAGGGCGCCGGACGGCAGGCCGTGCCGGGTCAGCAGGGCCTCGACGGAGCCGAGGGGCATGGACCGGTCGAGGAGCCGGCGGGCGGTCATCCGGACGGCGACGGGCACGGCGAGCCCCGTGGCGGCACGCTCAGCTGCCTGCTCGACGGCCTCCTCCAGCATCCAGCGGCCCAGCTCGGCGGTGCGGTCGCTGTCCTCGGCGACGCGCAGGAATTCGGCGGGGGTGAACAGCACGCCCTGGGCCGAGCGCCAGCGCGCCTGGGCCGCGACCGCCGTGATCCGGCCGGTGTCGAGGGACACCACGGGCTGGTGCAGCAGCGCGAACTCGCCGTCGTGCAGGGCGGCCCGCAGCCGGGTGGCGAGCTGGGCCTTCCGTACGACGTCCTGCTGCATCTGGGGCGCGTACAGCTCGACGCGGCCCTTGCCCGCGGCCTTCGCTCGGTACATCGCGAGGTCCGCGTTGCGCAGCAGCTCGCCCGCGCCGAGGCCGGGCTCGGAGAAGGCGACACCGATGGAGGCGGCGACCCGGACATCGTTGCCGTCGATGGTGTACGGCTGCGAGAGGGTCACGCGCAGCCGGTCGGCGAGTTCGAAGATCTGGTGCTCGCGCGCGGTGCGGTCGCGGCCGCCGTCGCCGACGATCAGGGCCGCGAACTCGTCGCCGCCGAGCCGGGAGGCGGTGTCGCTCTTGCGGACGGCGTCCTGGAGTCTGCGGGCGGCCTGGACGAGCAGTTCGTCGCCCGCCTGGTGCCCGATGGTGTCGTTGACGGCCTTGAAGCCGTCGAGGTCGATGAAGAGGACGGCGGTGCCGCGGTCGGAGGAACGGCGGCCGGAAAGCGCCTGTCCGACGCGCTTGGTGAACAGGGCGCGGTTGGGCAGGTCGGTGAGCGGGTCGTGCTCGGCGTTGTGCTGCAGCTGTGCCTGGAGGCGGACCCGTTCGGTCACGTCACGGCTGTTGAAGATGAGGCCGCCGTGGTGGCGGTTGACGGTCGACTCGACGTTGAGCCAGCCTCCTCCACCGCCGGAGCCTCCCCCGCTGCCGGACTTGAAGCGGCACTCGATGCGGGTGGTGGGTTCCTCGCCGGGGCTGGCGGCGAGGAAGCGGCGCACCTCGTGCACCACGCAGCCCAGGTCCTCCGGGTGGATCAGCGAGGCGAGCTCGGAGCCGACGAGTTCCTCGGCGGGCCGGCCGTAGACCCCGGCCGCGGCCGGGCTGACGTACCGGAGGATGCCGTTCGGGGCGGCGATCATGATGACGTCGCTGGAACCCTGCACCAGGGAGCGGAAGTGGTTCTCCTTCTGGGCCAGTTCCTGGGTGAGGGTGATGTTGTCGAGGAGCATGATGCCCTGGCGCACGACGAGGGCGAGCACGACCGTGCCGCCGGTGACGAGCACCACGCGGTCGACGCTGCGACCGTTGAGCACGTTGTAGAGGATGCCCAGTGTGCAGACGGCGGCGGCCAGGTAGGGAGTGAGTGCCGCCAGTGAACTGCTGATGGGCCGGCTGGCCGGATACCGACTGTGACCTCCTTCCTGGAGGGGCACGTGTGCCGCTTGTCCCTGTTGGGGCCCGGGCACGTAGCCGTACACCACGCGCGTGTGCCCCTCTTCTTCCGTGTGTCCGCGTCGTTGCCCCACCCAGGGGGCGTACGCGAGCAGTAGTGATCCGGCGAACCAGCCCGCGTCGAGCAGTTGCCCGGAGCGGTAGTCGTTGTGCATCAGGGGTGAGGTGAACAGGGCGTCGCACATGACCGTCAGGGCCAGGGCGCCGATCGCGGTGTTCACCGCGGAGCGGTTCACGGCCGAGCGCCTGAAGTGCAGTGCGAGCACCATGCTCACCAGGGCGATGTCCAGCAGCGGATACGCGAGCGAGAGCGCGGTGTGCGGGACGCTCGGACCCTCCGCCTTCGCCGCCTGGGCGAGCGCGAGGCTCCAGGAGAGCGTGAGCAGCGAGCCGCCGATCAGCCAGGCGTCCAGGCCCAGACAGACCCAGCCGGCCTTGCTCACCGGCCGTTTGGCGAGCACCAGCAGTCCCACGATGGCCGGTGGGGCGAAGCACAGGAAGAACAGGTCGGCGTAGCTCGGGCTGGGCACCGGGGCTTCCAGGACGACCTCGTACCAGCCCCAGACGAGGTTGCCCGCCGCCGCCATGGCGGAGGAGAGCGCGAAGAGCAGCCATGCGGGTCGAAAGCGGCTGCGCCGGGTGCGGGCGCAGAGGAAGCAGGAGACGGCCGCGGTGGCGGCCGCCGCACTCAGCCCGAAGTCGCCCATGATCAGGGCGAGTCGTGGTGAGCCCCAGCCGAGCGCGGAACCGACGGCGTATCCCGCGCACACCAGGGCCAGCACGAGTTGCGGTACGACACCCACTCCGCCCCCGGAGACCGGACGACGGGCGAGCAGCGCCGCCGGGGAGCTCACTGTGTCTCTCCGGACCGTGCCGCCCCCGAGTCCCTCTGGTCCCGGCGTGCCGGATGTGCGTGCCTCCTGCGACCGCCGGGCCTTCGGTGGTGGTGGCCGCTGTGACCGCGTCTGTGCGTCGGTACGCGCCAGGGTCGCCGTCGGCGGCCCCGCCGCGTCGGATCGTTGGTCCATAGGCCGTGCATCGCCCGTCGCCCCCCTCGCTCTTGCTGTCTGTCGCTCCCCGGCGCCGAACGTGCGCGGCGCAGCCCCTGTCGGGACGATACACCAGTCTCGTCACTCAGGGACATAGTCTCTCTACGCTCCGTGACGACCAGCGGGAATACGGACACGTGCCGCATTCGAAGGACTGCGGAGGGTGCCCGGCGGGGTCCCCGCTCGGGCGCGGCCGAGGGTGGAGGAGGACTAGGAGCCCGTCGTAAGGACCACGTTCCGCAGCGGCTCCCGGTTCACAAAACGGTTCAACTGGTCGCCCAGGAGCCGCTTGGCGCGCGGGAAGAACGCGGAGGTCGGGCCGCCCACGTGGGGGCTGATGAGGACGCCCGGCGCATGCCACAAGGGGTGCCCCGGGGGCAGCGGTTCGGGATCGGTGACGTCCAGGGCGGCCGTGATCCGGCCGCTCTCCAGCTCGGCGAGGAGCGCCTTGGTGTCGACGACTCCGCCGCGGGAGACGTTCACGAGCAGGGCGCCGTCCTTCATCCGGGCCAGGAACTCGGCCCCCGCCAGGCCTTTCGTCTGCTCGGTGAGGGGCGTGATGAGCACCACCACATCGGCCTCCGGGAGTAGTTCGGGCAGGGCGGTGATCGGATGCACTGGACCGCGCGCCGTCTCGCGTGCGGAGCGCGCGACGCGCGCCACCCGCGCGAGCTCGAAGGGAACAAGCCGGTCCTCGATGGCCGAACCGACCGCTCCGTAGCCGACGATCAGTACGGACTTGTCCGCGAGCGCGGGACGGAATCCGGACCGCCACTCCTCGCTGTCCTGCCCACGGACGAAGTCGGGGATGCCTCGCAGCGAGGAGAGGATCAGGGTGAGGGTGAGTTCGGCGGTGCTCGCGTCGTGCACCCCGCGTGCGTTGCACAACTGCACGCCCCCGGGAAGCAGTTGCAGGCCCGGCTGTACGTGGTCGATACCGGCGGACAGGGTCTGCACGACCTGGACGGACGTCATTTCGGCCAGGGGGCGCACCGAGACGTCGCCGCCCTTCATGTAGGGCACGACATAGAAGGAGCAGTCCGCGGGGTCGGCGGGATAGTCCTGCTCACCGTTCCAGTAGAGGTAGTTGGGGCCGTCGGGGAGGCCGTCGAGTTCGTCCGGGTGAAACGGAAGCCACACTTCGTACGTCATGGTCAGGAGGCTATGCGAAGCACCTGGGGACGCAGAGGTTAGTTTGGGGTGCCAGGAAATGGAGGGCACGGCCAGGTGGAGCGCAGGACGATCGGGGCGGCGGCGCTCGAGGTGGGGGCTGTCGGCCTCGGGTGCATGCCGATGAGCTGGGCGTACTCGGGTTCGCGGCAGCGGGGCGACGAGTCGCTGCGGACCGTGCACACGGCCCTCGACCGGGGCGCAACGCTCCTGGACACAGCCGACATGTACGGGCCGTTCACCAACGAGCTGCTGGTGGGGCGGGCACTGAAGGAGCGGCGCTCCGAGGCGTTCGTGTCGACCAAGGTCGGCCTCCTGGTGGGCGAACAGCACATCGTGGCCAACGGCCGCCCCGGCTATGTGAAGCGGGCGTGCGACGCCTCGCTGCGCCGCCTCCAGACCGATGTCATCGACCTGTACCAACTGCACCGCGCGGACCCGGAGATACCGGTCGAGGAGACATGGGGCGCGATGGCGGACCTCGTCTCGGCCGGCAAGGTGCGGGCGCTCGGGCTGTGCGCGGTGGGTGCGCGTTCCCACCGCCGTTCGGGAGCCCGGCTGCACGACGGAACGATCCGCCAGCTGGAGCGGGTGCAGCAGGTCTTCCCGGTGAGCACGGTGGAGGCCGAGCTGTCGGTGTGGTCGCCGGAGGCGCTGGAGGGTCTGCTGCCGTGGTGCGAGGCGCGCGGCGTCGGCTTCCTGGCGGCGATGCCGCTCGGCAACGGCTTCCTGACCGGGACGCTCACCCCCGGCGAGGGCTTCGAGCCCGACGACGTACGGGCCCGGCACCCCCGCTTCACCGCCGAGATGATGGCCGCGAACCAGCCGATAGTCGCCGGTCTGCGGCGCATAGCGGCCCGGCACTCGGCGCAGGGAGCGGACGTCACTCCCGCGCAGGTGGCGCTCGCGTGGGTGCTCGCGCGGGGGCGGCACGTGGTGCCGGTGCCGGGGACCAAACGGGAGTGCTGGGCCGCGGAGAACGCGGGGGCGGCCGGACTGCGTCTGACGACGGAGGATCTGGCGGAGGTGGCGGGACTGCCTTCGGCACGGGGATCCTGGGACTGAGAGGGTCCTCCGGGATCCTGGAGCTGAGTGAGCCCCGCCCGGCACCGGCCGGAGGCCTCTGGGACTGAACGGCACGGTTCGCGCGGGGTCCGGCGTATCGGGGTCCGTCGCTTCGGTATTCGGTGATCGGGAACCCATGAGGCGCGAGCGGTGTATGAAAAGTAGAACCTGCCGCGTCGAAGGGATCCAGATCGTGCAACGTCGAGCTGTGACGGCCATGTTGGCCGCGGCCACGCTCCTGGTGACGGCCGGGTGCTCCTCGGGGGACGGGGAGGAGTCGGGCGGCGGCGGGAGCACGTCTCCGGGCAGCTCGGAGCCCGGCGCCTCGGCCCCGGCCTCCGGGCCGTCGGCCGAGGAGACCCCGCCCGCCAAGGGCTCCGTGAAGGTCGTGCGGACCGTCACCGAGGGTCTGAAGAGCCCCTGGGGCCTGGCGCCGCTGCCCGAGGGCGGCCTCCTGGTGTCCTCGCGGGACGAGGGGACGATCACCCGGGTCGATGAGAAGACAGGCAAGAAGACCGAGCTGGGCTCCGTGCCCGGAGTGGCCCCCGCCGGCGAGGGCGGCCTGATGGGCCTGGCTCTTTCTCCTTCGTACGCGTCGGACCACATGGTCTACGCGTACTTCACCTCGGACTCCGACAACCGCATCGTGCGCATGCTGTACGACGCGAAGAAGCCGGCCGGTGACCAGCTGGGCGCACCCGACACGGTGTTCCGGGGCATCCCCAAGGGCACCAACCACAACGGCGGCCGGATCGCCTTCGGCCCGGACAAGATGCTGTACGTGGGCACGGGCGAGACCTACGTCACCGAGCTCGCGCAGGACAAGAAGTCCACCGGCGGCAAGATCCTCCGGCTGACCCCGGAGGGCGAGCCGGCCCCGGGCAACCCGTTCAACTCACCGGTCTATTCGTACGGCCACCGCAATGTCCAGGGCCTTGCCTGGGACTCCAAGCAGCGGCTGTTCGCCTCCGAGTTCGGCCAGGACACCTGGGACGAGCTGAACCACATCAAGCCGGGCGACAACTACGGCTGGCCGGAGGCGGAGGGCCAGTCCGACGACTCCAAGTACCACAACCCGATCGACCAGTGGAGCACCGACGAGGCCTCCCCCAGCGGCATCGCCTACGCGGAGGGCTCGATCTGGATGGCGGGGCTGCGCGGCAAGCGGCTGTGGCGCATCCCGCTCAACGGCACGGAGGAGTCGGCGGAGCCCCAGGCCTTCCTGGAGGGCGACTACGGCCGCCTGCGCACGGTGGTCTCGGCGGGCGGCAACAAGCTGTGGCTGATGACGAGCGAGACGGACGGCCGGGGGACCCCGGAGTCGGGAGACGACAAGATTCTGGAACTGGAGGTCACGTAGGACGCCCGCGGCAGGGACAGCTATTCGGGGGCTTCCTCGGGGGCCGGGGCCGCGGCTGGGTCCGGAGCTGGGGCGGGGGCCTGGTTCGGCGCTGGGGCCTGAGCCTGAGCCGCGGCCCGCTGTGGAGCTGGGGCCTGACCTCCGGGCGGAGAGTGGTCCGGAGTCGCGGCCGGGTCCGACTCGGCCTCGGTCTCGACCCGGGTTTCGGTCTGGGCCTCGGGCTCATCCCCGGTCTGTGTCGGCAGGCGGACGACCACCTTGCCGGAGGCGAGGTCTATCGGGCCTCGTCCGGGGTCCCCGTCGTTCAGGTCCACGCGGGTCAGTTCCAGCCGCTTGCGTTCCTCGTCGGTGTGCTTGCGGCCTGGTGCGAAGAGCTCGTCGATCATGTTGAACACGGTGCCTCCCTCGGCCCGGGGTCTCTTACAGCGTAGACCTCACGGCGTGGATCCCACGGGGTGCATCCCATGGGATGGATCCCACGGGGTGGGTCCGTCTGCGTACCCCTGTCCGCGTGGATCTCACCCGGCCGTCCGGGCGCCGGCCTGGTGCGGCGGGAACAGCCGCATCCGGTGCGCGAGCGCTGCCGCCTCGCCGCGGCCGGAGACACTGAGCTTGCCGAGGATGTTGGAGACATGGACGCTGGCCGTCTTCGGGGAGATGAAGAGCTCCTCGGCGATCTGGCGGTTGGTGCGCCCGGCGGCGACCAGACGGAGGACGTCGCGCTCGCGGCTGGTCAGGCCGAGCGCCTCGACCGGGTCGGCGGGAGCGGGGGCGGACCGCTCCGGAGCCCGGGCGAGGGTGAGGCGTGCGCGCTGGGCGAGCAGGGCGACGGCATCGGCGAGCGGGCGCGCGGCGAGGTGGTCGGCCACGGCGCGAGCAAGTCGCAGCAGTTCCGTGGCGCGGTCCCGTTCCTCCTCACCGCCTCCGGAGGCGAGCAGGGACTCCGCGAGCCGGTGCCGCACCCGGGCGAGGTCGTACGGGCGCTCAAGGGGTTCGAAGGCGGTGACGGCTTCGGACCACTCGTCCGGGGTGTCCCGGCCCTCGGCGCGCAGCAGTTCGGCTCGTACCCAGTGCTCGTGGGCCTGCCAGACGGGCACGTTCGTGGCGAGGGACTTGGCGGCCTTGCGCAGGCGTTCCAGGACGTCGGGGCGGCCCTGTTCGGCGAGGGGCAGTCCGCGGGCGTCGGCCTCCGCGGTCGCGGCGGCGAGCAGCAGGGGCCAGGCGTAGCGCTGGGTGCCCGGCGGGAAGCCGGTGCACAGGGCCTCGTCCAGTTCGGCACGGGCGTCGAGGAGGCGGCCCTCGGCGGCGGCTATGCCGATCGCGAGGGTGGTCAGCGGCAGCGCGTGCTGGGGCACGGTGTCGTGGGTGCCGAAGTGCTCCCGCGCGGCGGCCAGTTGGCGGCCGGCCTCGGGGAGGTCGCCCCGGGCGCGCGCGAGATGGGCGTGGAGGGTGGTGCGGAAGCCGCGGGGCTTGGCGCTCTGGCCCACGCGGTCGGAGTTGAACCCGGCCGCACCGGCCTCGTCCCAGCGGCCGAGCGAGAAGAGGGATTCGGCGAGATTGCCCCACACCCAGGCTTCGGTGTCCAACAGGCCGAGTTTGCGGGCGAGTTGGACGCCTTCCTCAAGGATCCGGACGGCGTCCTGGGAGCGGCCGATGCCTTCCAGGTGGGAGGGCAGGTTCACGTGGGCGCGGCCCACGACATAGGCGGCGCCGATCTCTCCAGCCCGCTCCTTGACCTCGTGCACCTCGGCGAGCCCCGCCTCGATGTCGCCCGACTCGACGAGGAGGCCGCCCAGGGTGAGGCGCGCGTTCAGCTCGATGTCGCGGGCGCCCACCATCCGGGCGTACTCCACGGCGCGCTCGGCGGCCTGGAGGGCTTCCGGTCCCGGCCTGTGCATCATCGACCAGTTGGCGACATTGGCGAGGACGTCGGCGTGCACCTCGGACGGCGGCAGCCCTCGCACCAGCTCCTGGGCGGTGGCGAGTTCCTTCCACCCGTCGCCTCGGGCCACCGCCTCGATGAGACGGGAGCGCTGGATCCAGAACCAGGCCGCGCGGAGCGGATCGTCCTCGTCCTCCAGGAGGTGCAGAGCGCGCTTGGTGATCTTCAGGGCACGCTCGCGCTCGCCGCAGAACCGGCCCGCGACGGCGGCCTCGGCCATCAGGTCGAGGTAGCGCAGCGGCGTGGTGGCCGGGTCGCAGCCGCACGGCGGATAGACCTCGGTGTAGTCGACGGGCCGCAGTTCGGCGCGTACGGAGTCGGGGGCCGTGTCCCAGAGCTCCATCGCGCGCTCCAGGAGCCGCAGTTGCTCCGAGTAGGCGTGCCGGCGGCGGGCCGCGACGGACGCGTCGAGGACGGCGGGGAGGGCCTTGGCCGCGTCGTGTGCGTGGTACCAGTGGCTGGCCAGGCGGGCGGCGCGCTCGTCGGCCGGGACGAGCGTGGGGTCGGCCTCCAGCGCTTCCGCGTAGCGGCGGTTGAGGCGGGAGCGTTCGCCGGGCAGCAGGTCGTCGCCGACGGCCTCGCGCACGAGGGAGTGGCGGAAGCGGTAGCCGTCACCGTCGGGCGTCGCGAGCAGGATGTTGGCGCCGACGGCGGCCCGTAGTGCCTCGATGAGGTCGTCCTCGGAGAGCCGGGCCACGGCGGCGAGCAGCCGGTACTCCACGGTGGAGCCGCCCTCGGCGACGATCCGGGCGACCCGCTGGGATCCTTCGGGCAGGCTCTCGACGCGGACGAGGAGCAGATCGCGCAGGGAGTCGGTGAGGCCGGTGCGGCAGCCGTCATTGGCGGCCACGGCCAGTTCCTCGACGAAGAAGGCGTTGCCGTCGGAGCGCGTGAAGATCTCGTCGACCCGGGTCTGGTCGGGTTCGGTGGCGATGATTCCGGCGATCTGGCGGCCGACCTCGGCGCGGCTGAAACGGCCGAGTTCGATACGGCGGACGGTGCGCAGCCGGTCGAGTTCGGCGAGGAGTGGGCGCAGGGGGTGGCGGCGGTGGATGTCGTCGGCGCGGTAGGTGGCGACGACGAGGAGCCGGCCGCTGCGGAGCGTGCGGAAGAGGTAGGCGAGGAGGTGGCGGGTCGAGGCGTCGGCCCAGTGCAGGTCCTCCAGGAGGACGACGACCGGGCGGTCGGCGGCGACGCGCTCCAGCAGCCGGACGGTGAGTTCGAAGAGGCGGGCCATGCCGTCCTCGTCGTGCCGCCCGCGTGAGGTGTCGCCCAACTCGGGCAGCAGCCGGGCCAGTTCCTCCTCCTGCCCCGCGGCCGCGGCGGCCAGCTCGTCGGGCAGGTGGCGGCGCAGGGCGCGCAGCGCGGTGGAGAAGGGCGCGAAGGGCAGGCCGTCGGCGCCGATCTCGACGCATCCACCGAGCGCCACGACGGCACCCTCGCGGCAGGCCGCGGTGGCGAACTCCTCGATGAGCCGGGTCTTTCCGACCCCCGCCTCACCACCGAGCAGCAACGCCTGCGGCTCGCCCGCGGCAGCACGGGCGAGCGCGTCGTTCAGCACGCCCAGCTCGTCGACCCTGCCGACGAACACCGGACTGACGGACCTGGTCTCCACAACGCCGAGCATCGCACAGCCCTCTGACACAACGGCACTGGTTATCGCGGGCCTGGCCGCAGCTTCGGCCCGGTGCGGGGCCTCGGACCTGGCCCGGGCCGCGAGCCCACCGGGGACCGCGGACCTGCCCATGCCCTCGGGCTTGCCCGCGCCCTCGGGCTTGCCCGCGCCCTCGGGCCCGCCCACGACCTCGGACCTGCCCACGGCTACGAGCCTGCTCACGGCCTCGGTCCCGCCCACGAACTCGGACGTGCCCACGGCCTCGGGTCCACCGACCGCTCCGAACCTGTCCCCGGCCTCCAGCCCGCCCGCAACCTCAGGATCCCCCACAACCTCGGACGTGCCCATGATCCCCGAGCCACCCACCCCTCCGGTCCTGCCCGTGCTCTCGGGCTTGCCCACAACCTCAGCCGCACCCACGGCCCCGGCCCCGGCCACCCCGTCCGCCCCTCTCAAAACCTCGGGCCCGCCCGCGGCAGCGGACGGGCCCGTGGTTCCGGAGGAGGTGTTCGTGGTCGGGAGGGCGGTCACAGTGGCGCCGTCCCGGTGAGGGCGGCCCACCCCCGTGTGGCCGCCCTCACCCGCCCCGGTGCTCACGCGACGCGGGCGGACCGGGACCCGCGGTGGTGCCGGCTATGCACCCGCCCCTCGGCTTCGTCGCGGCCGGATCGTGCGGCCTCGCGCCTGGCGGCGCGGCGGCTGCGGACGGCCTCGCGGACCAGTCGGTAGTTGTCGGCCTCGCGGATCATCTCCGCGGTGCGGATCTGCTGGAGCTCGTACTCGAACATCTCGTACCCCTCGTGAAGTGTTGTTTCCGGCTTCGCTCTGTTGCGATGCCTCAACCTTCGTCTCCAAGGGGGGTGCGCCACATCGGGAGAGTTCCGCATCTTGAGCGCACGAAGGGCCTTAGTCCCGCCGTGGATTGCCTACGGCGGGCCTAAGGCCCCTCAGACGTGCGGTTTCGTCAGCTCGGGGACGGCATGTCGAGCAGGATGTTCGAGTACTTGAGCACGGCCAGCAGGAGGCCGATGACACCGAGCGAGACACCCGCCCAGGCGACCGACTTGACCCACGGGGCCTGCGCCGGAATCCGGTCGGGGTTGCCGAACGCGGGCCGGGCCAGCACCACGACGCCGACGATCAGCGCGGTCAGCGCGAAGATCCCGGCGACCAGCGCGTTGGCGTTCCAGGAGTCGGAGTAGACCTGCTTGATCTGCTCGGCCACACCGGCGCTCTGCGCGGTCTCCAGCTGGCCGAACAGCCCGTCGCGCGCCTGCGCGATGGTGCCGACCCAGCTGCCGGTCAGCGACACGACGCCGAGTCCGGCGGACACGACGGCTGCGGCACCCATGCCCACGCCGGAACCGCGCTCGGCCGCGACCACGGCCTCGTCGTCCTCGTCCTCACCGAGGACCTCGGAGTCGGCCTGGTCGTCGGCCGTCTCGGCGGCCTCGGCCTCCTCGACCTCCCCGATCGCGGCCGTCTCCTCGCCCTTGCTGAGCTTCACGGCCTCCTCGTCGCGCTGTGCCTCGGTGCCGGTCTTGGCTCCGGCTTCGTCCTCTGTCTTGGTTCCCATGCTCCGCACCGTACGGACGCTGTCTGAGAATTTCTTAAAGATCCCAAGATCCTCACGCGCCGGGCGGCTTTTCGCCCTACCCGGCGCCCGTAATCCACCGCCCCGAGCGCGGTCGGGACGTCATTTCCAGGCACGCGCGCGTGCGGCACGCCACTCGGGCGCGAGCACCGACCACACTTCCAGGTTCTGGCGTACGCCCCGGTACGGGAAGCTCTCCCTGAGCACCCCGTCGCGGTTCATGCCGAGGCGCCGCGCCACGTTGATGCTCGGTTCGTTGGCGGACGACGCCTGCCACTCGACGCGGTGGATGCCCCGCTCCTCGACCGCCCAGTCGATGAGGATCCGCATGGCGCGCGTGACCAGTCCGCGTCCCGCGCCTTCCGGCTCCAGCCAGCAGCCGACCTCGCAGGTGCCCCGCTCGGCGTCGAAGTGGAGGAACAGCACACCGCCGATCAGCTTCCCCTCCAGCCACAGCCCGTGCAGGCTGCCGCTGTCGGTGGCGCGCTTGTCGGCGTACGCCTGAAGGAGCTCCCTCGCGGAGTCGACGTCGACGGCCTTGGTCCCGAACGGAATGTGCTGCCCGATGAACTCGCGTCCCCGGTCGAGGTGCGCCAGGAACTCCTCCGCGTGCCACGGCTCCAGGGGCCGCAGTTCGGCGCCGTCGTCACCCAGGGATATCGCGTACATCCTGCTGCTGCTCCTTCACGAGTACCTCCACGAGCGCGTCCTCGCGCGCCCTCGGGATCCTCGCACGGCCCTCGGCGTCGACGGTACGGGTTTCCGGCGGCTCGATGCTGATGCGCGGCAGGCGCCGGTCGAGCCAGCGGGGCAGCCACCAGTTGGCGCCGCCCAGCATGTGCATCAGGGCCGGCACCAGGAGCGTACGCAGCACGAAGGCGTCGAGGGCGACGGCCGCGGCGAGCGCTATGCCGAACATCGCGATGACGCGGTCGCCGCTGAGGACGAAGGCCAGGAAGACCGAGATCATGATCACGGCGGCGGAGTTGATCACCCGGCCGGTCTCGGCGAGGCCCACGCGGACGGCCCGCCGGTTGTCGCCGGTCTCCAGCCACTCCTCGTACATCCTGCTGACCAGGAACACCTGGTAGTCCATGGAGAGCCCGAAGAGCACGGAGACCATGATCACGGGCAGGAAGGGCTCGATCGGGCCGGCGCGGCCGAGGCCCAGCAGTTCGCTGCCCCAGCCCCACTGGAAGATCGCGACGACGACTCCGAAGGAGGCGGTGACGGCCGCGATGTTCATCGCGGCGGCCTTCAGGGGGATGCCGATGGAGCGGAAGGCGAGCAGCAGCAGGACGCAGCCGAGGCCGATGACCACGCCCACGAAGAGGGGCAGCTTGCCGACGATGACGTCGGCGAAGTCGTCGTACCCGGCGGTCATGCCGCCGACCTGCAGATCGAGCGTGGTCCCGGCCTCGGCCCGCGGCAGCACGTCGTCACGCAGCCGGTCGACGAGGTCGCTGGTCCGCTCGGACTGCGGCGAGGACGTCGGCACGACGCTGAGGTAGGCGGTGTCGCCCGCGTTGTTGTACGTCACCGGGGTCGCCGTCCGGACGCCCTCGGTCGCCCTGAGCGTGGCGTCGAGGTTGTCGAGGGCGACCCGGTCCTGGGCCCCGCCGACGTGTGTGACGAGGGTCAGCGGCCCGTTCAGTCCGGGTCCGAAGCCGTCGGCGAGCAGGTCGTACGCCTGCCGCGTGGTGGCCGTCTCCGGGTTGTTGCCCTGGTCGGAGGTGCCCAGGTGCAGGGAGAAGGTCGGGATCGCGAGCAGGGCGATGACGGCCACGGCGACACCGCCCAGAAGCTTGGGGTGCTTCTCGACGAAGGCGGACCAGCGGGCGGCGAGCCCGGTGGGGATCTCCGGCTGGGGGCCGTGCTCCTCCAGGCGGCGGCGCTCACGGCGGCTCAGGGCGCGCATGCCGATGAAGGAGAGGAGCGCGGGCAGCAGGGTCACGGAGGCCGCGACGGTGAGGACCACGGTGAGGGAGGCGGCGATCGCGACGCCGTTGAGGAAGCCGAGCCGCAGTATGAGCATGCCGAGCAGGGCGATACAGACGGTGGCGCCCGCGAAGACGACCGCACGTCCGGTGGTGGCCACAGCGTTCCGTGCGGCCTCCTCCACGGAGAGTCCGCGTTTCAGGCCGCGTCGGTGTCTGGTGACGATGAACAGCGCGTAGTCGATGCCGACGCCGAGTCCGATCAGCATGCCGAGCATCGGCGCGAAGTCGGCGACGGTCATCGCGTGTCCGAGGAGCGCGATCCCGGCGTACGCGGTGCCGACGCTGACCAGGGCCGTGGCGATGGGCAGCAGCGAGGCCGCGAGGGAGCCGAAGGCGAGGAAGAGGACCACGGCGGCGACGATCACGCCGACGACCTCGGCGATGTGGCCGCCGGACGACTCGGTGAGGGCGACGGCCTGGCCGCCCATCTCCACCTGGAGTCCGTCGGTCCCGGCGGCCTTCGCGGTGTCGACGACGGCCGTGGCCTCGCCCTGGTCGATGTCCTCGGCCGGGTCGTCGAAGGTCACGGTGGCGTAGGCCGTATGTCCGTCGCCGCTGATCTGGCCCGCGCCGTGGCCCTTGTACGGGCTGGCGACGTCGGCCACCCCGGGCAGGTCGGCGATCTTGTCGAGGGTGTGGCTCATGGTCTGCTCGACGTCCGCGGCACGGACCGTGCCGGCGGTGGTGTGCCAGACAACGGTGTCGCTGTCGCCGCCGAGGCCGGGGAAGCCGTCCTGGAGGAGCTGGCTGGCGCGGCCCGATTCGGTGCCGGGCGCCTCGTAGTCGTTCGAGTACGCGGTTCCGGTGACGGCGGCGGCGGCGGTGATCCCGCCGAAGGCGAGGAGCCAGAGAAGTACGGCGACGAGGCGGTGCTGGACACACCAACGTGCTAGAGCTGCCACGGACGAGCTCCCCTGGGTGTTTTGTGGATCTTTATCGGGAACTGCCCGCAAAGAACGCATGACCAATTCGTTATCACTCTTACAGTCGAAAGTGATCGTTGGCCTCATTCGTGGGCTTACTCACAGGAATGCGAGGCAGTTCACACGACAATCCAATGAACTCTGTCGCCCCGCACGACCCCCGCAGACACGCCAATGGGGGGTACATCGGTCCCGATGCACCCCCCGATCGCCCTACACGCGGTAGGAGTGAGCGGCCTCAGAGAGTTGTACGCACGGGACCCCTACGGCGTTCAGTTCGTGCCCTCGGTGAGCGCCCCGCCACAGGCGCAGCCCGCGAGGCGACGAACGCCGAAGGGGGCGTGCACCTGAAACTCAGATGCACGCCCCCTTCGCCGGAGAAGGAGCGAGGGCTCAGCCCTCGACGCCCAGCTTCTCCAGGATGAGCTCCTTGACGCGGGCCGCGTCGGCCTGCCCGCGCGTGGCCTTCATGACCGCGCCCACCAGGGCGCCGACCGCGGCGACCTTGCCCCCGCGGATCTTGTCCGCGATGGCTGCGTTGCCTGCGATGGCCTCCTCGACGGCCGTCGTCAGGGCGCCCTCGTCGGAGACGACCTTCAGACCGCGCTTCTCGACGACCTCGTCCGGGGTGCCCTCGCCCTTGAGGACGCCCTCGATGACCTGGCGGGCCAGCTTGTCGTTGAGGGAACCCTCGTTGACCAGGGCGGTCACCCGGGCGACCTGCTCGGGCGTGATGTCCAGCGCGTCCAGGGACACACCCGACTCGTTGGCCGTACGCGCCAGTTCGCCCATCCACCACTTGCGGGCGGAGGCCGCGTCGGCGCCCGCCGCGATGGTGGCGACGATGGAGTCGATCGCACCGGCGTTGAGGATCGACTGCATGTCGTGGGCGGTGATGCTCCACTCCTCGCGCAGCCGGTTGCGCCGGGCCAGCGGCTGCTCGGGCAGGCCCGCGCGCAGCTCCTCGACCCACTCGCGGGACGGGGCGACGGGAACCAGGTCGGGCTCCGGGAAGTACCGGTAGTCCTCCGCCTCCTCCTTCACGCGGCCCGAGGTCGTGGACCCGGTGTCCTCGTGGAAGTGGCGGGTCTCCTGGATGATCGTTCCGCCGGAGTTCAGCACCGCGGCGTGCCGCTGGATCTCGAAGCGGGCGGCGCGCTCGACGGACCGCAGCGAGTTGACGTTCTTGGTCTCGCTCCGGGTACCGAACTTCTCGCGGCCGTGCGGGCGCAGCGACAGGTTCACGTCGCAGCGCATCTGACCCTGCTCCATGCGGGCTTCGGAGACACCGAGCGCCTTGATGAGCTCGCGCAGCTCGGCGACGTACGCCTTGGCGACCTCGGGAGCACGCTCCCCGGCGCCCTCGATCGGCTTGGTGACGATCTCGATGAGGGGGATGCCGGCGCGGTTGTAGTCGAGGAGCGAGTGCGAGGCGCCGTGGATTCGGCCGGTCGCGCCGCCGACGTGCAGCGACTTGCCGGTGTCCTCCTCCATGTGGGCGCGCTCGATCTCCACGCGGAAGACCTCGCCGTCCTCCAGCTGGACGTCCAGATAGCCGTTGAAGGCGATCGGCTCGTCGTACTGGGAGGTCTGGAAGTTCTTCGGCATGTCCGGATAGAAGTAGTTCTTCCGGGCGAAGCGGCACCACTCGGCGATCTCGCAGTGCAGCGCGAGACCGATCTTGATCGCGGACTCGACGCCGATCGCGTTGACGGCCGGCAGCGCGCCGGGCATGCCGAGGCAGGTCGGGCAGGTCTGCGAGTTGGGCTCGGCGCCCAGCTCGGTGGAACAGCCGCAGAACATCTTGGTCTTGGTGCCGAGTTCGACATGGACTTCGAGGCCCATGACGGGGTCGTACGACGCCAGCGCGTCCTCGTACGACACCAGGTCAGTCGTGACAGTCACGGTGAAACTTTCCCTCTCAGCCCAGCAGGACGTCGTCGTCACCGAGGCGCTTGAGCTCCCGGTAGATGATCGCAAGGCCGGTGACGATGGCGGCGGCGGAAACGGCGGCGTCGATGAGCCTCAGGGTGTCCCCGTCGCTGCGGGCCAGCTTGGCCTGCTTGGCGACGCTGATCGCGCCGAACGCTGTACTGCCGAGCGACAGGTACAGCCCCTTCTTCGACTTCTTGAAGTTCTTTGCCTTGTTGGCCGTGGCACTCACAACGACGGAGCCTCCTCGATCAGCGGGTGCCCCCAGCGTTCCACGAACGCGGCCTCGACAGCAGCACCGACCTTGTAGAGGCGGTCGTCCTGCATCGCGGGGGCGATGATCTGCAGGCCCACGGGCAGGTTGTCCTCCGGCGCGAGACCGCAGGGCAGCGACATCGCGGCGTTGCCCGCGAGGTTCGTCGGGATGGTGCACAGGTCGGCGAGGTACATCGCCATCGGGTCGTCGGCGCGCTCGCCGATCGGGAAGGCGGTGGTCGGCGTGGTGGGCGACACGATCACGTCCACCTGCTCGAACGCCTTCTCGAAGTCGCGCGTGATGAGCGTACGGACCTTCTGGGCGCTGCCGTAGTACGCGTCGTAGTAGCCGGAGCTGAGCGCGTACGTGCCGAGCATGATGCGGCGCTTGACCTCGTCGCCGAAGCCCGCCTCACGGGTGAGGGCGGTGACCTCCTCCGCGGAGTGCGTGCCGTCGTCACCTACGCGCAGGCCGTAACGCAGGCCGTCGAAGCGGGCGAGGTTGCTCGAACACTCGGACGGGGCGATGAGGTAGTACGCCGAAAGGGCCAGGTCGAAGGACGGGCAGTCCAGCTCGACGATCTCGGCGCCCAGCTCCTTGAGGAGCGAGACGGACTCGTCGAAGCGCTGCACGACACCGGCCTGGTAGCCCTCGCCGCGGAACTGCTTGACGACACCGACGCGCATGCCTTCGACGCTGCCGTTGCGGGCGGCCTCGACGACGGCCGGTACGGGCGCGTCGATGGAGGTGGAGTCGAGGGGGTCGTGCCCGGCGATGACCTCGTGGAGGAGCGCGGCGTCGAGGACCGTACGGGCGCAGGGCCCGCCCTGGTCGAGGGAGGACGAGAACGCGACCATGCCGTACCGCGAGACGGCGCCGTACGTCGGCTTCACGCCGACCGTGCCGGTGACGGAGGCGGGCTGGCGGATGGAGCCGCCGGTGTCCGTGCCGATGGCGAGGGGCGCCTGGTAGGAGGCGAGGGCTGCGGACGAACCGCCGCCGGAGCCGCCGGGGATGCGGGTGAGGTCCCACGGGTTCCCGGTCGGCCCGTAGGCGCTGTTCTCGGTGCTGGACCCCATGGCGAACTCGTCCATGTTGGTCTTGCCGAGAATGACGACGTCGGCGGCCTTCAGCCGCTTGGTGAGCGTCGCGTCGTACGGCGGGATCCAGCCTTCGAGGATCTTCGAGCCGACGGTGGTCGGGATGCCCTCGGTGGTGAAGATGTCCTTGAGCGCGAGGGGGACGCCGGCGAGCGGGCCGAGCTTCTCGCCCTTCGCGCGCTTCTCGTCGACGGCACGGGCCTGCGCGAGCGCCCCGTCCCGGTCGACGTGCAGGAAGGCGTGCACCTTCTCGTCGACGGCCTCGATGCGCGCGAGGTGCGCCTCGGTGACCTCGACGGCGGTGAGCTCGCCCGCGGCGATCTTGGACGCGATCTCCGCGGCGGTGAGCTTGATGATGTTGACGTTGCTGTCCGTCATGGTGATTAGTCCTCCCCCAGGATCTGCGGCACCTTGAAACGCTGCTGCTCCTGGGCCGGGGCGCCGGAGAGCGCCTGCGCGGGGGTGAGCGACGGACGGACCTCGTCCGCGCGCATGACGTTCGTCAGCGGCAGCGGGTGGGAGGTCGGCGGTACGTCTTGGTCGGCGACCTCGCTGACGCGGGCGACCGCGCCGATGATGTCGTCGAGCTGGCCGGCGAAGTGGTCGAGCTCTTCGCCCTTCAGCTCCAGACGCGCCAGCCGGGCGAGGTGGGCGACCTCCTCGCGCGTGATGCCAGGCATGCAGCGATCCTCAGGGGTGAGTGTGTGTGGTTTGGCCCAATCCTATGGGTCACACGGAGATCCCCGTACATCGGTTTCCCGGGCACCGCCGCGGAGGCGGGACGGACGGCCGCCGACGGTCAGGACCCCAGCGGGAAACGTTCACATGTCAGGTGTGCCAGAAACGGGTGGTGCGGGCGGGAAAGCAAAAACCACCGACCCGCACCCGACTACTCGTCAGCTGCCGCAGGCAACGCCGCGGGCAGGGCCGCCTTGGGCCGCTGCCACCCCCGGGACCCGCGCGCCAGCAGCCACGCCGTGGCCTCCTCCGGAGGCATCGCCGCCGCGACGAGCCACCCCTGGACCGCGTCGCACCCGAGGTCCCGGAGCCGCTCCCACGTCTCGTCGTCCTCGACACCCTCGGCGACGACCAACAGCCCGAGCGAGTGGGCGAGATCGATGGTGCACCGCACGATCTCGGCGTCCTCGGTGTCCACGGCGAGCCGCGCCACGAAGGACCGGTCGATCTTCAGCTCGCTCACGGGCAGCCGCCGCAGATGCACCAGCGACGAATACCCGGTCCCGAAGTCGTCGAGCGACATCTTCACGCCGTGCCCGGTCAGCCCCGCCAGGGTGTCCGCGGCCCGCTGCGGGTCCTCCAGCAGCACGTGTTCCGTTATCTCCAGCTGAAGCGCCCCCGCGGGGACCCCGTGCCGGGCGAGCCGCGCGGCGACCGCTCCGGCGAACCCGGGCGTGTGGACGTCCCGCGGTGACACATTGACGGCGACCGGGACCCGCAGCCCCCGGGCCCGCCACCGCGCCACCTGGGCGAGCGCCGTCTCCAGCACGTACTCGGTGAGATGCGGCATCAGCCCGGACGACTCGGCGATGGCTATGAACTCGTCCGGCGGCACCTTCCCGCGCTCGGGGTGCACCCACCGCACGAGCGCCTCAAGCCCTGCCACCTGTCCGTCGAAACGGACCTTGGGCTGGTAGTGCAGTTCGACGTCTCCCGCGTCGAGCGCCCGCCGCAGGTCCCCCAGCAGTCCGAGCCGGTCGGGGGTGTTGGAGTCCCGCTTGGACTCGTACACCTCCACGCCCGTGCGGTCGCGCTTCGCCTGGTACATCGCGACGTCCGCCCGTCGCAGCAGCCCCTCCGCGTCCAGCGCGTGATCGGGGAAGACGGCGAGCCCGGCGCTGGCCTCCAGGACGAGCGTGAGCCCGTCGAGGTCGAGCGGTGACCCGAGCGCGGCCACGAGATTGCGGGCCACCCGTGCCGCGGACGTCGTCGAGTCGACGATGGGCAGTAAGACGGCGAACTCGTCCCCGCCGAGCCGCGCGGCCTCCGCCCCGCGCGGCAGCGCCACCCGCAGCCGGTCCGCTATCTGCAACAGCAGGCGGTCTCCGGCGAGGTGGCCGAGGGTGTCATTCACAGCCCTGAAGCGATCGAGGTCGATCAGCATCAGTGCGGAACGTGCGCCGATTCGTTCGGCGTCGTCCAGCGCCCGCCAGGTCCGTTCGAGCAGCCACTGCCGGTTGGGCAGTCCGGTGAGGGGGTCACGCAGTTGCTCCTCGGCCCGCGCCCGCGCTATCCAGAGCGTGGAGTCGAGAGCGATGAGCGGGACCGAGAAGAGCGGCAGCAGGACGGGGAGGGCGATCGCGACGACGCAGATCAGCGGGGCGATGCCGAGCAGCGCGACGGCGACCAGCCCCTGTCTGACCAGGGCCGTACGGGCCACGGTCGGCAGTCCGGCCGTACGCGGCGCGTGGAGGTACCAGAGCAGCGCGCGGGAGACCACGAGATACGCCCCGGCCACCAACACCACCGAAGGAGCCGTGTAAACCGTCCAAGTCTCCGGTTTCCAGGGCGTCTCGACGGACGGCACGCGGCCGAACACGGCGAGCACCAGCGCCCCGGCGCCGATGCCGAGGATGTCCACAGCGCCGTGCAGCACGCCCTGCCGCCAGCGATGACGACGGGCTATGCCGACGAGGACGACGACCGTGAGGCTGACCATCCCGGCCGGTACCCAGCCGTACAGCAGCAGCACGGCGAGGGTAAGGGCCGCGCCGGAGCCCGTACCGCCCCACCAGCGGGAACGGCCGAGCGCGACCAGGTGGCCGACGATGACGCCGACCAGGACCGCGAGCGCCCAGCCGGTGGAACCGGACGGAAAGAGCGCGTGGTTCCCGGTGAACGCCCGGTAGAAGCCCGCGCCCAGGACGAACGCGGCCGAGGTGATGACCGCCGCGGGCAGCGCGGGCCAGGACGTCTGCTTCTCGGACTCGTGGCCCGGGATGTGGGACGGGGATCCGGGGACGGAGGTGAGGCGGCCCGGGCCGTTCCCGGCCGCCGAGCTGTACTGTCCGGCGGCGCGCACCTGCCCGCCCGGACGCCCGGTCGGCCGCGCGACCCTGAGACCCGCTCCGAGCCCCCGGCTTCGCTCCAGCAAGGGGTGCCCCCATCGCCGCACGCCGGTCGCCCAGCGTGGGCGCAGCCGTGAGTCCGGGGCGGCGCTCTCGGTCGGTTCCATTCCCGTCCCTCTCACAGCCGGCGGTGCCCACGCCACGCGGCCCGATGCCCGACTAATCCCTCAACGGCACCGCGTCTGACAACCCTTCCCCAGAGCTCCTGAAGAGCAGGGGATGCCCCAACCGCAGCTGGGCACGGCAGGCGCACACCTCAACAGTAGGCCGCAGAAGGCTTCCACGGGCAGCGGTCGTCGACGGTTGCCCGAATGCGACCCGGCCACCCGTATGCATCTGGTATGCGCCGAACGGGTGGTCTTCAACCGCTACTCCTCGATCGGAAGCGCGACTTCGGCCGCTGCCTCCGGTCCTTGTTCGAGCAGGACGGCGAAGCCCTCCTCGTTCAGAACTGGCACTTTGAGCTGCATTGCCTTGTCGTACTTCGATCCAGGATTGTCACCCACGACAACAAAAGCCGTCTTCTTCGAAACCGAACCGGTCACTTTTGCTCCCCGGCTCTGGAGTGCCTCTTTCGCTCCGTCGCGGGTGTGATGTTCCAGGGTGCCGGTGACGACGACCGTGAGCCCTTCGAGCGGACGGGGTCCCTCGTCCTCGCCGGAGCTCTCCTCCTCCATGCGGACGCCCGCGGCCTTCCACTTGCGGAGGATCTCCTGGTGCCAGTCCACCGTGAACCACTGCTTCAGGGAGGCGGCGATGGTGGGCCCGACGCCCTCCACGGCGGCCAGCTCCTCCTCCGTGGCCTGCTGGATGCGGTCGATCGAGCGGAACTCACGGGCCAGGGCCTCGGCCGCGACCGGCCCCACGTGCCGGATGGACAGGCCGGTGATGATCCGGGCCAGCGGACGCTCCTTGGCGGCCGCGATGAACTCCAGCATCGCGAGGGCGTTCTTCTTCGGGGCGCCCTCCTGGTTGGCGAAGACCGTGGCGATCTTCTCCTCGCCGGTCTTCGGGTCCCGCTTGGGCAGTCCACTGTCCTGGTCGAGGACGTACGCCTTGATGGGCAGCAACTGCTCGATGGTGAGGTCGAAGAGGTCGCCCTCGTCCCTCAGGGGCGGCTCGGCGGGCTCCAGGGGCTTGGTGAGCGCGGCGGCTGCGACGTAACCGAAGTTCTCGATGTCCAGGCACTTGCGACCGCCGAGGTAGAAGAGGCGCTCGCGCAGCTGGGCCGGGCAGGTCTGGCCGTTCGGGCAGCGGAGGTCGATGTCGCCCTCCTTGGCGGGCGCCAGCGGGGTGCCGCACTCGGGGCACTCGGCGGGCATCACGAACTCCCGCTCGCTGCCGTCCCGCAGGTCGACGACCGGGCCGAGGATCTCCGGGATGACGTCTCCGGCCTTGCGGAGCACCACGGTGTCGCCGATGAGGACGCCCTTGGCCTTCACCACGTCCTGGTTGTGCAGCGTGGCGAACTCGACCTCGGAGCCGGCCACCGTGACGGGCTCCACCTGCGCGTACGGAGTGACGCGGCCCGTGCGGCCCACGCCCACGCGGATGTTGACCAGCTTGGTGTTGACCTCCTCCGGCGCGTACTTCCAGGCGATCGCCCAGCGGGGCGCGCGGGAGGTCGAGCCGAGGCGGCCCTGGAGGGGGATCTCGTCGAGCTTGACGACGACGCCGTCGATCTCGTGCTCCACGGAGTGGCGGTTCTCTCCGTAGAAGGCGATGAACTCCCGTACGCCGTCCAGGTCGTCGACCACCTTGCCGTAGCGGGTCGTCGGCAGGCCCCACGCGTGCAGCAGTTCGTACGCCTGGGAGAGGCGGCTCATGCCGTCGAAGCCCTCAAGGGCGCCGATGCCGTGGACGACCATGTGCAGCGGCCTGGTCGCGGTGATCCGGGGGTCCTTCTGGCGGAGTGAACCCGCCGCCGCGTTGCGCGGGTTGGCGAAGGGCTTGTCGCCCGCCTCCACCAGACGGGCGTTGAGCTCCTCGAACTTCTCCATCGGGAAGTAGACCTCGCCGCGGATCTCCACGAGGTCCGGGATGCGGTCGCCGTGGAGACGGTCGGGGATCTCCGTGATCGTACGGACGTTGGGCGTGATGTCCTCGCCCGTGCGGCCGTCGCCGCGGGTCGCCGCGCGCGTGAGACGGCCGTGCTCGTACGTGAGGTTGACCGCGAGGCCGTCGACCTTCAGCTCGCACAGGAAGTGGTGGTCGGAGGTGCCGACCTCCTTGGCGACGCGGTCCGCCCAGCCGGCCAGCTCCTCGTCGTCGAAGGCGTTGTCGAGGGAGAGCATGCGTGAGCGGTGCTGGACGGCCGTGAACTCCGTCTCGTACGCCCCCGCGACCTTCTGGGTCGGTGAGTCGGGGGTGCGCAGCTCGGGATGCTCGTCCTCCAACGCCTCCAGGGCGCGCAGGAGTTTGTCGAAGTCGGCGTCGCTGACGACCGGCGCGTCCTTCACGTAGTACCGGAAGCGGTGCTCCTCGATCTGCTCAGCGAGCTGCGCGTGCTTCTCCCGAGCCTCGGCGGGCACGGGCCCCGCAGCCGAGGCCAATTGTGCGTCCTTGTCGCCGGCCACCGTGTCGTCCTCCCGTTACTCTGGGTTGTCCGCGAGGGATCTCGCCGCCCGGGCGCAGTGGGCGAGTGCCCGGCGCGCGTACTCGGGGGAAGCGCCCGCGAGTCCGCACGACGGGGTGAGTGTGACCGCGTCCGTGAGAAGCCCCGGATTCAGCCCCAGCCTGCGCCACAGCGTCCTGACACCCATGACGCTACCGGCAGGGTCTGACAATGCGGCATCCGTCCCCGGGACGACACCGGCGAAGAGCTTGGTCCCCCCTTCCACTGCTTCCCCGATCGTGTCGTCGTCACGCTCGGTGAGGAGAGCGAAGTCGAAGGAGACGGCGCTGGCTCCGGCTCTGCGCAGCAGCGCGAACGGGACGTCGGGGGCGCACGAGTGCACGACGACCGGGCCGCCGGCCTGCACTGCGACGACGTCCCTCAACGCGGCCTCGACGAGCTGCCGGTCGACGGCCCGGTGGGTGCGGTAGCCGCTCGCGGACCTCACCCGGCCGCTCAGTACGGCGAAGAGGGACGGTTCGTCGAGCTGCAGGACGACGTCCGCGCCGGGCACGCGACGGCGTACCTCGGCGAGGTGTTCGCGCAGTCCCTCGGCGAGCGATCCGGCGAGGTCGCGACAGGCGCCGGGGTCGGAGAGCGCCACCTCGCCGTTGCGCAGTTCCAGCGCGGCGGCGAGCGTCCAGGGGCCGACCGCCTGGACCTTCAGCGGGCCCTGGTAGCCCTGGGTGAACTCCTCCATGGCGTCGAGGTCTTCGCCGAGCCAGGACCTGGCCCGCTTGGTGTCCCGGCCCGGCCGGTCCCCGAGCCGCCAGCCGCTGGGCTCCACGCGCGCGTACAGCTCGGCGAGCATCCCGGCGGTCCGCCCGATCATGTCGGCGCCGGGGCCGCGCGCCGGCAGTTCCGCCAGGAACGGCATGCCCGTCTCGGGGCCCTCGAAGGTCCCGGCCACGGTCTTGGCGGCCTCCCGGGCGTCCCCGCCCGGCATCGACCCGACACCGGTCGCGGGGCCGGGCCTGAACTCGCTGTTTTCGCTCACCCGGGCAGCCTACGGAATGCCCGCGGGACGGGACGCCACAGTCCGTGTTCGGGCTCGGGCTTGCGCTCGGGTCCAGGCTCAGGTGCGGGTCCGGGGCCGTGTCCGTGTCCGTACCCGGGTTCGGATCCCGGTCAGCGGCCGGGGCGTACCGTCATGTCGTTGATCTCCGCGTCCCGGGGCAGGTCGAGGGCCATGAGGATGCTCGTCGCGACGGACTCGGGGTCGATCCACTTCGAGGCGTCGTACTCCTTGCCCTCCTGCTGGTGGACCTTGGCCTGCATGGGGCTCGCCGTGCGGCCGGGATAGACGGTCGTGACGCGGACGCCGTTCGCGTGCTCCTCGTTGCGCAGGGAGTCGGCCAGGGCCTTCAGACCGTGCTTGGAGGCTGCGTACGCGGACCAGCCGGCGGAGGCGCTCAGGCCGGCGCCGGAGTTGACGAAGATCACATGGCCCTGGGTGACGCGGAGTTGGGGCAGGAAGTGGCGGGTCAGCTCGGCGGGCGCGATCAGGTTCACGTCGAGCTGGTGACGCCACGTCTTGGGGGTCAGCTCGCCGACCGGCCCGAGGTCGACCACACCCGCCACGTGCAGGAGCGAGTCCACTCGGTCGGGCAGCGTCTGGTGCGAGAACGCCCAGGAGAGCCGGTCGGGGTCCGCGAGGTCGCCGACGAGGGTCCGGGCCCCGGGGAATTCGGCGGCCAGCTCCTTCGCGCGGCCCGCGTCGCGCGCGTGCAGGACGAGTTCGTCCCCGCGCGCGTGGAGGCGGCGGGCGACGGCCGCGCCGATGCCGGAACCGGCCCCGGTGATCAGATGAGTAGGCATGCCCGCCATGCTCGCACGCGCGTGTCCCTCCCCCACCGGGCCCTGTGGCCGCTGCCGACGGCTCACTGCGTGCCCTGGCTCTCCTCCAGGTAGGCCAGCGCCCCGACGGGCTCCTCGGCGAAGAACACGAGCTCCGTGAGGGGCAGCGGCAGGAAGCCCTCGTCCTCCATGCGGCGGAACTGCTCCTTGAGGCCGTCGTAGAAGCCCGCGGTGTTGAGCAGGACGACCGGCTTGTCGGTGTGCCCGTGCTTCTTCAGCTCCAGGATCTCCGTCGCCTCGTCGAGCGTGCCCGTGCCGCCGACCATGATCACTACGGCGTCGGCCTTCTCCAGGAGCAGGGCCTTGCGCTCGGCGAGGTCGCCCGCGATGACCATCTCGTCGGCGCCAGGGCGCGCCTTGGCCGCCAGGAACTCCACGGAGACGCCCAGCAGCCGCCCTCCGGCCTCCTGCACGCCGTCGGCGACCACCTTCATGAGCCCGACGTCCGAACCGCCCCACACGAGCGTGTGCCCGCCCTTGCCGAGCAGTTCGGCGAACTCGCGGGCGGGGCGGGTGTAGCGCTCGTCGAGGTCGGCGGCCGAGAGGAAGACGCAGATATTCATGGCTCCACGCTACGACCCGGCACCGACATCACGAGCCGGAGCCCACGTCACGAGCCTGATCGCGGATCACGGGCCGGATCCCACGTCAGGGCCCGTCATCGCGAATCACGGCACCGGATCCGGCATCGCCGTCACGCGCATCCTCGACTGGCGGTGCGGCAGGGCCTCCCAGTCGTCCATGAAGCGGGCCGACAGGCCGTGGGTCGCGGCGAGTGCGACGAGGGTCTCCGTGCGGTAGTAGAAGTCCTCGTGCAGGACCTGGTGTTCCCTGCCCTCGGTCCGGTCGAAGGTGAAGTCGAAGAAGCCGCCGGGCGCGAGGATCCGGCCGACGTGCGCGAAGCACTCCTCGATGAGGTGCGGCGGCGAGTGCGAGAACACGCTGTGCGCGTGCACCACGTCGAAGTGCGCGTCCGGCAGGAACGCGAACGTCAGGTCGTCGGTGAGTGTCAGATGCGGCAGCCGGTCCTGTAGACCCTCCCGTACGAGGGTGTCCTGGGCCGCGATGAGGATGTCCGGCGAGATGTCGATCCCGTAGTAGTGGCCGCTCTCCAGGTGGTCGATGAAGAGCCGCCCGGCGCGCAGGTTCCCGCAGCCGATCTCCAGCATCCGGTGCTCCGGCTTCAGCCCGTGCCCCACCAGGTAGTCGAACTGCATCCGGCCGATCTGTGTCCACCGGTCGCGTGACGGGTTGTGCCCCACCGCCGACTCGGCGCCGCGCGCGGTGTCCGAGGCCATCACGGCCCGGTAGTACGCGATGTGGTCGTGGCCGTACCGCAGCCGCAGCCAGGCGTCACGCGTGACCCGGCGCGCGTGCGCGGGGACCCTCTCGGGATACCGCAGGGCGTATCGCACCTGGTGGGCGAGGGTCGTGCGGTTGCGGGTCAGTCGCGTGGCTCCCATGAGGACCTCCGCCGGAGAGCAGTCAAAGAGAGTCAGAGAGAGGAGACGGACGAAATGCCGGGGACGAGGGGGAAGAACACGACAGCAGCCTGCGCTGTACCGGGCGAGACCGCTACCTGAGGAGGCCCAAAAGCCGTGACCCAAGGCCACCGCATCACCATCGAGCAGGGCACCGAGCACGTCCGTGTAGTGCACGGCGGACAGGTGCTCGCCGAGAGCACACGCCCGCTGCTGCTGCGCGAGACGGGCCTGCCCGTGCGCTACTACCTCCCCGCGGAGGACGTACGTCTGGATCTGCTGACCCCGTCGGAGACCCGCACCCACTGCCCCTTCAAGGGTGACGCGTCCTACTGGTCGCTGCCGGACGCTCCCGACCTCGTCTGGAGCTACCCCGACCCGAAGCCGGAGGTCGCCGAGATCAAGGACCACCTGTGCTTCTACGAAGTAGAAGCCGTTTGACCCCGTCTCCGAACGGACCCACGTCCCACCGATGAGTTCCGGGCCGCCCGGCAGTCCTCACAGGCATGGAGAAGAAGACGATCTCGCGCGATGGCACTCCCATCGCGTACGAAGTCAGTGGTGAGGGCCCGGCGGTCATCTTCGTGACCGGGGCCATGGCCACGGGCGCTTCCGACGCGCCCCTGGCCTCGCTCCTGTCGGACCGGTTCAGCGCGGTCGTGTACGACCGCAGGGGCCGCGGCGAGAGCGGTGACACAGGGCCCTTCGAGGTGGCCCGGGAGGTCGAGGACATCGCGGCCCTCATCGAGGCCACGGGCGACGGCAGCGCGGGCCTGTACGGCATGTCGTCGGGCGCCGCACTGGTCGTGGAGGCGGCGGCGAGCGGGCTCCCGGTCCGCAAAGTGGCTGTCTACGAGCCGCCGTTCGCCGTCTACGAGGGGGGCGAAAAACAGCGCGCGGAGTACACGGAGCGCCTCACCCAGCTGCTGGCGCAGGACCGGCGCGGAGACGCGGTGGAGCTGTTCATCGCCCTGACCGGGGCGCCCCCCGAGGTCATCAGGGGCATGCGGCACTCCGCGGTGTGGCCGGCCCTGGAGGCGGTCGCCCCGACCCTCGCGTACGACAACGCCGTGATGGGCGACGGACTGGTGCCCCGCAAGCGCCTCGCCTCCGTCCCGGTGCCCGTTCTGGCCCTGGCGGGCGGCGCGAGCCCCGAGTGGATGCGCGAGTCCGCCCGGGCCACCGCGGAGGCGGCGCCGGACGGGACGTACCGCGTGTTGGAGGGCCAGACCCACGTGGTGGATCCCGGGGTCCTGGCACCGGCGCTGGCGGAGTTCTTCGCCGTGTAGCCCTGTAGCCGCACAGCCGTGCCGGGCGGTGCCGGGGTGCCTCAGGCCAGTGCGGTCGCCGCGCGCGTGGTCGTCGTGATCGTCGCCGAGCCCACCACACGCGTGTCGTCGTAGAGGACGATCGCCTGGCCGGGGGCGACGCCGCGGACGGGCTCGGTGAAGCGGACCTGGAGCTCGCCGTCGACGAGTTCGGCGGTGACCGTGGTCTCGCCGCCGTGGGCGCGGAGCTGGGCCGTGTACGTGCCCGGGCCTGCCGGAGCGGCACCGCACCAGCGGGGCTTGACGGCGGTCAGGGCCAAGACGTCCAGGGCGGCCGCCGGGCCGACCGTCACGGTGTTGTCCACGGGCGAGATGTCGAGCACGTACCGCGGCTTGCCGTCGGGGGCCGGGGTGCCGATGCGCAGGCCCTTGCGCTGGCCGATCGTGAAGCCGAACGCGCCCTCGTGGCTGCCGAGAACCGTGCCGGTCTCGTCGACGATGTCGCCCTCCGCCTTGCCGAGGCGGTTCGCGAGGAAGCCCTGGGTGTCGCCGTCGGCGATGAAGCAGATGTCGTGCGAGTCCGGCTTCTTGGCGACGGCGAGGCCCCGCTGCTCGGCCTCCGCGCGGATCTCGTCCTTCGTGGTGAGCGTGTCGCCGAGCGGGAAGAGCGCGTGCGCGAGCTGACGGTCGTCCAGCACACCGAGGACGTACGACTGGTCCTTGGCCATGTCCGAGGCGCGGTGCAGCTCGCGCGTGCCGTCGTCGTTCACGATCACCTTGGCGTAGTGGCCCGTGCAGACCGCGTCGAAGCCGAGGGCGAGGGCCTTGTCGAGCAGGGCCGCGAACTTGATCTTCTCGTTGCAGCGAAGGCAGGGGTTCGGGGTGCGGCCGGCCTCGTACTCCGCGACGAAGTCCTCGACCACGTCCTCGCGGAAGCGCTCGGCGAGGTCCCACACGTAGAACGGGATGCCGATGACGTCCGCGGCGCGGCGGGCGTCGCGCGAATCCTCGATGGTGCAACAGCCACGCGCGCCCGTGCGGAACGATTGCGGGTTCGCCGAGAGGGCGAGGTGGACACCGGTCACGTCATGCCCTGCTTCCGCGGCACGGGCGGCGGCGACGGCGGAGTCCACACCACCGGACATGGCGGCCAGTACGCGAAGGGGGCGCTGCGAGGTCTCAGTCATAACCCTTCCAGGGTACGGGTCCGTGGGAACCGGAGCCCACGAGTATCCGTTCGACTAGACATGCACGATCAGGGTGGGGATACGGCGAAGGACTCGGACCGGCGCATCGGGCGCCGTGCGCTGCTCGTCGGCGGGGCCGTGGCCACCGCGGCGGCCGTGGGCACGGCCGTGCTGGCAGGGGACGATCTGAGGCGCATGTGGTGGCGGCTGCCGAGCGTGGAGAAGCCGCGCACGGAGGGCGAGGTCGACTTCCGGGGCGCGCGCTGGGTGGCGGCCTCCTCGTCGAACTGGCGTATGGCCGACCGGCCCGACGACTTCGGTATAGACCGCGTGATCATCCATGTCACACAGGGCAGTTACGCGAGCGCGGTGAAGGTCTTCCAGAACCCCGCGCACGGCGCCGCCACGCACTACATCGTCCGCCAGGACGGCCGCGTCACACAGATGATCCGCGAACTGGACGTCGCGTTCCACGCGGGCAACCGCGATTTCAACGAGCGGAGCGTCGGCATCGAGCACGAGGGCTTCGTGGACCGCCCGAAGGACTTCACGGACGCGATGTACGAGGCCTCGGCTCGTCTGACGGCCCGCATCTGCGCCCGGTACGACATTCCGGTCGACCGGAAGCACATCATCGGCCACGTCGAGGTCCCGGGCACGGACCACACGGACCCGGGTCCGCACTGGGACTGGGGCCGCTACATACCCCTCGTCCGCAAGGCGGCCGAGCAGTCGGCCTCGCCGTCGCCCGAGCCGTCCACGCGCAGCGCGTAGACGGTCGCGCGGAGACGGGCTGGCTCGGCGCCCCTTCAGGGGCGCGGGGAACTGCGCGCTCAGCCACGGCAGGCCCGCGGCTACGAACGGCCCGCACCCGAGAAGAACCGCACATCCAGCGGAGCGCTCAGCTCAGCTCAGCCCCGCCGTCCGGGCCCTCTCCACCGCCGGACCGATCGCCTTCGCGACCGCCTCGACGTCCGTCTCCGTCGAGGTGTGGCCGAGGGAGAAGCGGAGGGTGCCACGTGCGAGGTCGGGGTCGGTGCCCGTGGCGAGGAGTACGTGGCTCGGCTGGGCCACGCCCGCCGTGCACGCGGAGCCCGTGGAGCACTCGATGCCCTGCGCATCGAGCAGCAGGAGCAGCGAGTCCCCCTCGCAGCCCGGGAACGTGAAGTGGGCGTTGGCCGGCAGGCGACCCCCGCTCGCCGGGTCGCCGCCGAGGATCGCGTCCGGCACGGCCTGGAGGACGGCGTCGACCAGGTCGTCGCGCAGCCCGCCGATCTCGCGGACGAACCACTCGCGCTGCTCGGCGGCGGTCCGCCCCGCCACGGCGAACGCGGCGACGGCGGGCACGTCCAGGGTCCCGGAGCGTACGTGCCGCTCCTGGCCCCCGCCGTGCAGGACCGGTACGGGGCTGTACTCACGGCCCAGCAGCAGCGCCCCGATGCCGTACGGGCCGCCGATCTTGTGGCCCGAGACGGTCATCGCGGCGAGGCCCGAGGCGCCGAAGTCGACGGGGACCTGGCCGAAGGCCTGGACGGCGTCGGCGTGCAGCGGAACGTCGAACTCCCCTGCCACATCGGCCAGTTCGCGGACCGGCATGACCGTGCCGATCTCGTTGTTCGCCCACATGACGGTCGCGAGGGCGACGTCGTCGGGGTTGCGTGCGATGGCCTCGCGGAGGGCTTCGGGGTCGACGCGGCCGTAGCGGTCGACGGGGAGGTACTCGACCGTTGCGCCCTCGTGCTCGCCGAGCCAGTGGACCGCGTCGAGGACGGCGTGGTGCTCCACTGGGCTCGCGAGGACCCGGGTGCGGGCCGGGTCCGCGTCGCGGCGGGACCAGTACAGGCCCTTCACGGCGAGGTTGTCGGCCTCGGTGCCGCCGGAGGTGAAGACCACCTCGCTCGGGCGGGCGCCCAGGGCGTCCGCGAGGGTTTCGCGGCCTTCCTCGACCGTCCGGCGGGCGCGGCGGCCGGCGGCGTGCAGGGAGGATGCGTTGCCGGTGACGGAGAACTGCGCGGTCATTGCCTCGACCGCCTCCGGGAGCATCGGGGTGGTCGCGGCGTGGTCGAGGTATGCCATGGTAGGCCCGATTCTAGGGCCCGCTGTCTGATGGGCTGGTCGGGTGGGGGTTGTTTGCGGGGCGCACGCCGGGGTGCCCTACCGGGGCTCTCCCTCAGCCCCTCTTGGCCAGGCACCCGGAGCCTAGGGCTGTGCCCACCCTCCCCCACTCTCGGCTTCGCTCGAGCGGGGGGACCCCCATCGCCCTGCGGAACGCCTGCCCACAGCAGTAGTGGGCCGTCAGCCTCAGAAGCTCCAAGACAACGTGCTGTCCGCCGACATGAACGCCAGTAGGACCAGGAGGTCGGCGATTCCCAGGCCGAGGCCGAGGATGGCTCGGCCTCGGCGGGTGGTGCCGCGGTAGAGGGATGCCGAGGCGAGGGCGATGGAGATGGGGCCGAGGAAGATGTTCAGGGCCAGCAGGCCGACGAGGCCGAGGATGAACGACGCGACGGCCATGCCGTCGGCGTCACGGACGGTGCTCCGGCGCCGCGGGGCGGCGGTGGTGAGTTCCATGTGTCTGCTCCCAACAGGCAGTCGAACAGTCAGGGGGGCGTGGGTGGTTGAGGGCTTCGGCCGGTTGAGCTGATTCAGCTCGACGTCTCGCGGCGCCGGCCTTGGCGCTCGCGGACCGCGAAGACGGCCAGCCACACGCCGATGACGGCGGCGGCGACGAGGGTGAAGGACAGCGGGGCGTGGGCCACGGTGCCGAGCATGAGGCCCAGCAGCAGGAGCGCTGCGACGAGGAACAGCATGAGATGCCTCTCGTGGTGAGTCCGGCGAGCCGCCGTGTCCGCTCCGCACAGCTCCGTACGGGGGCGAATGTCCCCGGATGTTTCCGGGACCCGACAACTCGGTGAACGCTTGTGGTTACAGTTGTTCACTGACTCCTTAGTCTAGCGCGCCGTACGACTTTCCCATTACAGAGAACAGTTGTTAACTACATGGCATGAGTCACACCCTCGGCATCCGGCAGGCCCAGAAGCAGAAGACCCGACAGGCGTTCCTGGACGCCGCGTTGAGCCTGCTGGAGGAGCAGAGCCTCAGCAGTCTGGGTCTGCGCGAGGTCACCCGGGCCGTCGGCGTCGCCCCGACCGCCTTCTACCGGCACTTCCACTCGACCGCGGATCTCGGAGTCGCCCTGGTCGAGGAGGCGCTGGGCAGCCTGCACCCGATGATCGCCGGCACGGTGTCGGCCTCCGGCGACAGCGACGAACGCATAGACCGTGCCGTCGCCCTGATCGCCCGTCATGTGCGCGAGCACCCCGCGCACATCCGGTTCATCGCCCGTGAGCGCAACGGCGGCGTGCAGAAGGTCCGGTCGGCGATCGCGGAGCAGATGGCCCGGTTCGCCGACGAGGTGAAGGCCGAACTGGCCAAGCAGCCCGAGTCCGCCGGCTGGAGCGACGACGACCTGCTGATGCTCGCCGGCCTGTACGTCGACCAGATGCTGATGACCGCCAGTACGTTCCTGGAGGCCGCCCCCGAGGAACAGGACCAGGTCGCCCGGGTGGCCACCCGGCGGATGCGGCTGATCAGCATCGGCCGCCGTCACTGGCTGGGCTGACGCCCCGCGGCACGACTCGGCCCGCACGCGCGAGGGGCGCGTACGACAGTGCCGTACGCGCCCCTCGCGCCCTTCGCGCCCTTCACCACCGGCCGCGAGCGGGTCAGCCCTGGGCCTGCTGCCCCTGCCCCTGCTGGCCGCCGGTCCCGCAGCCTCCGCCCGGGCCGCCTCCCTGGCCCCCGCCGGGACCGCCACCCTGGCCCGGACCGCCACTCGCCGCCCCCGACGGCATCCCGGAGGGTGCGCCCGACGGGGCCTTCCCCGTGGCGGCACCCGACGGTGCCCCCGAGGGCGCTCCCGAAGACCCCCCGGACGGCGCTCCGCTCGGCATCCCCGACGGGGCACCGCTCGGCGCGCCCGACGGCGCCTGGCAACTCTGCTGCCCCGAGCCGCCGTTGCCGTTGCCATTGCCCGAGGACGACGAGGAGTCGCCGGAGCCGCAGGCCGTCAGCAGGAGCGGCGACAGCGCCAGCAGGGCGATGGCGGGGACGTGACGTACGCGCGTCATGCGGACAGGCTTCATGAGGGCAACTCCCGTTTGGATGAGCGGAATCTGAGAGCCGCATGCAACCAACCGTCCCTGGGCCCCGCTTGGGCCCGCGCTGTGGCCCGCCTGTGGCCGGCGCAAAGACCGCCTCAAAAAACCCGCCCTGACCTGCACTTACATCCGCTCGGCCCAACTCCCGCGCTGGTACAGGTCCGTGACAGAGGCCGGGAGGCAGCCGGCCGCGTACGGATCAGCCGAGCCGCACCCTCGCCAGCTGACGTGACTGGGCCACGAGTCGGTCCGCGCTGTCCCACACCTCGGCGTCCTCCTCCAGGAAGCCTCCGGCGAGGTTACGGGTGGTGATGGAGACGCGGAGGGGGCCCGGGGCCGGACGGCAGCGGACGTGCACGGTCAGCTCGACGGTCGGCACCCAGCCGGACAGGCCGAGTTCGAAGGCGGTCGGCGGCAGCGCGTCCACCGCGAGGAGCAGCGAGAGGGGGTCCGGGTCGCGGCCGTCGGCGAGGCCGAACCAGGACCGCATCTCGCCCTTGCCGGACGGCGATCCCAGGGCCCAGCCCAGGGTGGCGGGGTCGAGCTTGAGCATCAGCCGGTCGGCGATGGCGGAGCTGCCGGAGACGGGGGCGGGTCCGTCCTCGGGTCCGAAGCACTGGTCCATGGGCGGAATCGCGGGCGGGCGGGCCGTCGTACGGACGTCGTCGGGCAGGCTGTCGAGGTCCCCGTAGGAGGCGAGCACGCGGATCCGCTCGACCTCGCGGCCCTGGTCGTCGTACTGGAACAGGGACGCCTGGCCGGTGGAGAGGGTGCGGCCGGTGCGTACGACGTCGGTGCGGACGACCGCCGGGCCCGGCTGGGACGCGGTGAGGTAGTGCGCGGAGATCGTGAACGGGTCGGCGTGCGGCAGGGCGTCGGCGAGCGCGCGGCCGAGGACGGCGAGCAGGTAGCCGCCGTTGACGGCGCTGATGATCGTCCAGCCGGCGGACAGGTCGATGTCGTAGACGCCGGGTGCGCGACGGGTGACCGCGGTGTCGCGGTCGAACTCGCTGTCGCCGATCCTGGCCTTTACCGCGTGCACGGAAGCTGCTTCTGACATGCCTGAACGGTACAACAGTTGATTACTAAGCAGTAGCTTTTTCTGTTTCGATCACGTGAAACGCCCCGTGGCCCGCCTCACGCCGGTTCAGGCCCCTCACTCCCCCCCTCACTCCGCCACCTCGACCGCCGTCGAGCGCCGGTGCCACGCCCGGGGCGCGCGCCAGTGGTACCGCATCGCGAGCAGCCGCAGCACGAAGGCCGTGACGACGGCGAGCGCGGAGGTGAAGGTGTTCAGGGCGTCGTAGCGGATGCACAGGGCGACCATCGCGCTGCCGACGATGGCGGGCACGGCGTAGAGGTCGCGGTCCCAGCGCAGCAGCGAGGGGACCTCGTTGGCGAGGACGTCCCGCAGTACACCGCCGCCGACCGCGGTCGCGAGTCCGAGGGTCGCCGAGGCGGTGAGGCCGAGTCCGTACTCGTACGCCTTCGTCGTGCCCGCGACGCAGAAGAGGCCGAGTCCGGCCGCGTCGAAGATGTTCACCCCGAGCTGGATCCGCTCCACCTCGGGGTGGAGGAAGAAGACCAGGAGGGCGGCGAGCAGCGGGGTGAGGAAGTAGCCCAGATCCGTGAAGGCCGCGGGCGGCACGGCTCCGATGACCAGGTCGCGGAACAGCCCGCCGCCCAGCGCGGTGACCTCGGCGAGGACGGCGATGCCGAAGACGTCGAAGTTCTTGCGGACGGCCAGCAGGGCACCGGAGATCGCGAAGACGAAGATGCCGACCAGGTCGAGTGTGTGCTGGACGGACGGGGTGAAGAGTTCCTGGATCACCCGAACATTCTCGCCCAGCACTGAGCCCCTGCCTTCCATTGCAAGGCAGGGGCTCGGTGATACTTACTACTCCTTGGCGGGAGCGTCACCCGCGGAGGCTTCGTCGGCCTCGGGAGCGGCCTCGCCGGCAGCGCCCTTCGCCGGTGCCTCCGTAGAGGCCGGAGCCTCCTTGGAAACCGCCGGGGACTCCTTGACGGCCGGCGTCTCCGTGACAGCCGCCACCTCGGCCGCGACCGCCGCCGACGTGGCCGCGGACTCCGCGAGCACCTCGTCGGCCACCAGCTCCGCCGCTTCCTTCGCGGCGGTCAGCAGCACGGTGTCCTGCGGGGCCTGGTCCTCGAAGTTCTCCGGGTGGTGGCAGGCCACCTGCTGACCGGGCTTCAGCTCCAGGAGCGGCGGCTCGGTGGTCGTGCAGATCTGCGTGGCCTTCCAGCACCGCGTGTGGAAGCGGCATCCGCTCGGCGGCGAGATCGGCGAGGGCACATCGCCCTTGAGCAGGATGCGCTCGCTCTTGGCCGACCTGCGCCGGGGGTCCGGGATCGGCACCGCCGACATCAGCGCCTTGGTGTACGGGTGCATCGGCGCCTTGTACAGCGACTCGCGGTCGGCCAGCTCGACGATCTTGCCGAGGTACATCACGGCGATACGGTCCGAGACATGGCGTACGACGGACAGGTCGTGCGCGATGATCACGTACGTGAGGCCCAGTTCCTGCTGGAGGTCGTCCAGCAGGTTCACCACCTGCGCCTGGATCGACACGTCGAGCGCGGAGACCGGCTCGTCCGCCACGACCATCTTCGGGTTGAGCGCGAGCGCGCGGGCGATGCCGATGCGCTGGCGCTGGCCGCCGGAGAACTCGTGCGGGTAGCGGTTGTAGTGCTCGGGGTTGAGACCGACCACCGACAGCAGCCGCTGGACCTCCTTCTTGATGCCGCCCTCGGGCGAGACGCCCTGGAGCTTGAAGGGGGCGCTGATGATCGTGCCGATCGTGTGGCGCGGGTTCAGCGACGAGTACGGGTCCTGGAAGATCATCTGGACGTCACGGCGCATCGGGCGCATGCCCGCGACGCTGAGGTGCGTGATGTCCTTGCCCTCGAACTCGACCTTGCCCGCCGTCGGTTCGAGCAGCCGAGTGATCAGCCGGCCCATGGTCGACTTGCCGCAGCCCGACTCGCCCACGACACCGAGCGTCTCGCCGGACTTGACCTCGAAGTCGATGCCGTCGACCGCCCGCACCGCGCCGACCTGCCGCTGGAGCAGGCCCTTGCGGATCGGGAAGTGCTTCTGCAGGCCGGTCACCTTCAGGAGCGTCTCGCCGGGGGCGGCGTCCTTGGTGAGCGTCGCCGTGCCGTCGCTCTGCGCGGGGATGGCCACGGGTTTGTCCTCTGCTTTGTCACTCACAGCTTCGGCGCAATCTCTTCGGTCCAGATCCGTTCCCGCTGCTCATGCGTCATGTGGCAGGCGGCCCAGTGCTGGCTGCCGACCTCGGTCAGCTCGGGGCGGACCGTGCGGGTGACGTTGTCCTTGGGGACGTCCGCGTACGAGCAGCGCGGGTTGAAGGCGCAGCCCGACGGGATGTTGATCAGCGAGGGCGGGGAGCCCTTGACCGGGATCAGCCGCTCGGTCTGCTCACGGTCCAGGCGCGGCATGGAGCCGAGCAGGCCCCAGGTGTAGGGGTGCCTGGGCTCGTAGAAGACCTTCTCGGCCGGGCCCCGCTCGATGCAACGGCCGCCGTACATCACCAGGATGTCGTCGGAGAGCTCGGCGACGACGCCCAGGTCGTGGGTGATGATGATGACCGCGGAGCCGAACTCCTGCTGCAGGTCCCGGATGAGGTCGAGGATCTGCGCCTGGACGGTCACGTCCAGGGCGGTCGTCGGCTCGTCGGCGATCAGCAGCTCGGGGTTGTTGACCAGCGACATCGCGATCATCGCGCGCTGGCGCATACCGCCGGAGAACTCGTGCGGATAGCTGTCCACCCGCTTGTCCGGCTGGGGGATGCCGACCCGGTCGAGCATCTCGATGGCGCGCCTGCGTGCCACCTTCTTGTCGACCTTGTGGTGGATCCGGTAGGCCTCCACGATCTGCTGGCCGATCGTGTAGTACGGGTGCAGCGCCGACAGCGGGTCCTGGAAGATCATCGCCATCTCGCGGCCACGCAGCTTGCGCACGTAGTCGGGGTCGGCGGAGAGCAGTTCCGTGCCGTCGAGCCAGATCTCGCCGGAGATCTGCGCCTTGCGCTTGCCGTACTGACCCGCGGTGTGCAGGCCCATGATGCCGAGCGAGGTCACCGACTTGCCGGAGCCCGACTCGCCCACGATGCCGAGGGTCTTGCCCTTCTCCAGCGTGAAGCTGAGCCCGTCGACGGACTTGACCAGGCCGTCGTCGGTCGGGAAGTGCACCTTCAGGTCGCGGACTTCGAGGAAGGCGGAGGGAGCGGGCGAGTCCTTGACGGGCTCGCCCACCGCGGCTCCGCTCTTGCTGAGTTCGGTCATGAGAGCCTCACGCGGGGGTCGATCACGGCGTACAGCAGGTCCACCAGGAGGTTCGCGACGATCACCGCGAGCGAGGTGATCAGCGTGACGCCCAGGATGACGGGCAGGTCCTTGTCGCTGATCGCCTTGAGAACCGCCTGCCCGAGGCCGGGAAGGCTGAACGTGGTCTCGGTGAGGATCGCGCCGCCGATCAGGGCGCCGAGGTCCATGCCGAGCATGGTGAGGATCGGCGTCATGGTGGACCGCATCGCGTGCTTGCCGATGACGACGGGTTCGGTCAGGCCCTTGGCGCGGGCCGTGCGGATGTAGTCCTCGCCCAGGACCTCCAGCATGGTGGCTCTGGTGATTCGGGCGTACATCGCCGCGTAGAGGAAGGCCAGCGTGACCCAGGGCAGGATCATGCCGCCGAACCAGCCGGTGAAGCTCTCCTCGATGGGTACGTACTGGGCGTCGATCCAGCCCAGTCCGTAACTGAAGATCGCGAGCGACAGCAGGCCGGTGAAGTAGATGGGGAGCGAGACGCCGCCGAGGGCGACGATCATCGCGCCACGGTCCCAGAGGGAACCGCGCTTGAGCGCGGAGAGCACGCCCGCCGCGACACCGAAGATCAGCCACAGGATGGCGGCACCGAGCGCGAGAGCCAGGGTCACTGGGAAGCGGTCGGTGAGTACCGGCCAGATGGCCTGCTCGTTGCGGAAGGAGTAGCCGAAGCAGGGGGCCGCGCAGTTCGTGACGTCGCCGCCGGCCGCGTAGGTGCGCCCGACGAAGAGGCCTTTGAAGAACTCCCAGACCTGGACGAAGATCGGGTCTGCCAGACCGAGCTTCTGCCGCACGGCCTCGATCGCCGCGGGGTCGGCCTGCTTGCCCACGAACATCGTGGCCGGGTCCACGCCCGCCCAGCGGGGGACGAGGAAGAAGATGCCGAAGACCACCAGAATGATGACCACCAGCATCACTGCGGCGGCGAAGAGCCGCCTGATGAGGTATGCGAGCACTGCTCTCGGCCCGGCGGCGGTGCCGCGGGCCACCGGAGGTCTTCCGGTGGCCCGCGGGTCACGCCGCGCCGGCCTTCACCTGCCTTTCGTGCCGTATGGCGGGTGCGCCGGTCGGTGTTACTTCTTCAGGCCGAGGTTCACGAAGTCGTACTGACCGCTGTAGTTGTCGGTCGTGTAGACGTTCGCGAGCCGGCTGGAGCGCCAGTTGATGAACTTCTCGAAGACGAAGGGCAGGTAGTACGCGCCCTCCGAGACCTTGTGGTTGATCTCCGTGGAGATCTCGACCTTCTTCGCCTCGTCGAGCTCCTTGACGTAGTCGTCGAAGAGACCGTCGATCGACTTGTCCTTGATCAGGGCGAAGTTGTTGTTGCCGCTCTCGAGGATGTACTTGCTGTCCCACAGCGGCATGCCGTAGCCCTGGACGGTCGGGAAGTCCGGGCCCCAGCCCATGATGATGATGCCGTAGCCCTTCTTCTTCACGTTGGCGGGGCTACCGATGATGCCGGTGGTCTGGGCACCGTCGAACTGGTCGATGTCGACGGTGATGCCGACCTTCTTCAGCGAGGCCTGGAGGGACTCGGCCGTGGCGACCTCGACCGGCTTGTTGTTACGGACCGCGATGGTGGTCTTGAAGCCGTTCGGCTGACCGCAGGCCTTGAGCTCTTCCTTGGCCTTGGCGACGTTGCCGTTCTTGTTCGTCGTGGCCGACTCGTACGGGTCGTACTTCTGACCCTCGGAACCGGGGACGGACGGCGGCAGCATGTTGGTGCCGATGTCGCCACCGGCGACCGGGCCACCACGAGCGGTCTGCAGCGACTCGTGGTCGGCGCCGTAGATCACGGCCTTGCGGCAGTGCTCGTTGTCGAACGGCTTGACGCTCTGCGGGAAGACCGCGTAGCGGATGTAGCCGGAGACCGGGTTGTCCAGGTTGGCCTTGTGCTGCTTCAGGGCGGTGGTGCGGCCCTGCGGGGACAGACCGGTCTGGCCGATGTCCAGGTCGTAGTCGCCGTTGATCAGACGCTGGTCCATGTCATTGGCGTTGGTGAACAGCGTCAGCGAGATCTTGTCCGGGTACGCCTTGCGGACCGGGTCCGAGGACTGCTTCCAGTTCTCGTTGCGGACCAGGACCAGCTTCTTGTTCGGCGTGTACGACTCGAACTTGTACGGGCCGGAGGAGAAGGGCTTCAGGCCGTACTTCGACTTGGTGTCCTTGTCCTGGCGGACCGGGGAGGCCGAGGTCAGGCCGAGGATGTCCTCGAAGTCCGAGTTGGCCTCGGGCAGCTTGAAGACGATGGTCTTGTCGTCCGGCGTCTCGATGGCCTTCAGACCGAGCTTGTCCTTGGACTTGTCCTTGTACGGACCCGGGTACTCACCCTTGGGGTCGAGGACGTCCTTCAGGTAGACCGGACCGCCGGACAGGACGTCCTGCGCCCAGACGCGCTCGATGCCGTACTTGACGTCCTTGGAGGTGATGGGCTTGCCATCCTCCCAGGTGACCCCGTCACGCAGCGTGTACGTGTAGGTCTTGCCGTCGTCGGAGATCTTCGCCGTGCTGGTGGCGAGGTCGGGGGTGACCTCGGCGCCCTTGGCACCGGGCTCCGCCTTGCCGGTCACCAGCGTGCGGCTGTAGTACCGCATGAAGTTCCAGGCGAAGCCGTAGTAGCCGCGCGTGGTGTCCCACGAGTCGGCGTCCTGGGCGCCCGCGAACTTCAGCTCGCCGCCCTTCTTGACGAGGGAGGCCTGCGCGACCTTGTTGTTGGCTGCGTTGAAGCCGGCCGCGCCGTTCTTCGAGCCGCCGCCGTCGTCGTCGCTGCCGCCGCCGCCGCACGCCGCCGTGGACAGCAGCGCAGCGACCACGGCTGCGGCGGCCGCGGCCTGCTTGCGCCGCCCTGTGGTGCGTTGGGTACTCACTCGGATCCTCCGATATGTAGCGGCCCGTCGACAGATGACGGGGCCCTGGGGGTACGGCAGTTCAGCGGGAACCCTTCGGGTCGAGCGCATCGCGTACGCCGTCGCCGAAGAGGTTGAAGGAGAGCACGGTGATGAAGATCGCTACACCCGGGATCACCATGTACATAGGGTCCGAGTCGTAGTAGTCGATCGCGGAGGAGAGCATCTGTCCCCAGGAGGCGGTGGGCGGCTTGACGCCCACGCCCAGGAAGCTGAGCGCCGCCTCGGTGAGGATGTTGGTCGGGATCATCATCGTCGTGTACACGATGATGGGCGCGACGAGGTTGGGCAGCAGCTCCTTGAACAGGATGTAGAACCGCCCGGCCCCGAGGCTGCGCGCGGCCTCCACGTACTCGCGCTCACGCAGGGACAGCGTCTGACCGCGCACCACGCGTCCCACATAGGGCCAGCCGAAGAAGCCGATCACCAGGATCATGACGAACAGGCGCACGCCGGTACCCGTCAGACCCAGCATCTCGTTCGGCATGACCGAGACCAGCGCGATGATGAAGAGCAGCTGCGGGAAGGCCAGCAGGCCGTCCATCACGCGGCTGATGAGGGCGTCGACCCAGCCGCCGAAGTAGCCGGCGAGAACGCCGAGCACGGTACCGAGCACCACGGCCACCAGGGCCGACAGGAAGCCGACGAGCAGCGAGATGCGGGCGCCGTAGACGATCCGGGCGAAGATGTCGCGGCCGCTGACCGGTTCGACGCCGAGAAGGTGGTCTCCGCTGATTCCACCGAAGGACCCGGTGGGGGTCGAGAAGAGCGGATCGATCAGGTCCTCGTGGTGGGTCTCGGGGTCCTGCCCGACCAGGTTCGTGATCACGGGAGCGAGCAGCGCGATCGCGATCAGCACGAGAACGATGACGCCGCCCGTCAGGGCGAGCTTGTCCCGCTTCAGGCGCTCCCAGGCGATGCGGCCGAGGGAACGACCCTGTACCGCCTTCGCCTCGGCGGAGCCGGCTACGAGCGCCGCCTCCTCGGCCGCGCTCGGGGCGGCTTCGGCCGTCGGCTCGTGCAATGGTGCCGTCATCGTGGCAGGGACCCCTCTCAACCGGCGGTAGCCGGCCCACACTTGCCGCTGTAGCGGCGTGATCAGTCCGTCGAACACGGGGGATAAACCCCCTGGACCGGGAGTCTTCAACGCCTCGGCGATCTGTTGCCAGACCTGACGGTGAATGGATGCGCAAACGTGATGCTGTCAGGAGGGTTCCGTTATCCGAACGCCGGGTAACGGGGGTCGGACGCGGGAGTTTTGGTGCGAAAGGGGCCTCGCAGCCCATTTACCCGCGTAGATCGGGACATTCCACCCAGGGGTGGTGCGGGAGAGAGAGCCGATGCTCCACAGGTTGGACTCGACCGGACCCGGATCGTCTCAGGTGGTTCGCCCGGGTGCTTCGACCGGATCGTCTCAGGTGGTTCGATTCGTCTCAGTAGGTGCCCGGGAATCCGTATCCGCCGGCGGCCGGCGCCTGGGCGGGCGCCGCGTGGGCCTCACGATCGTAGAACGGCCGCGCGTTGATCCGCAGCCACAGGGCCACCGGGTCGTACTCGTCGGACATCGCGACCGTCGACACCGGCAGTCCGTCCGGCACCGCGCCGATGGACTGCTGCATCATCGCCCGCACCGAGTCCACGGCGGGCGGGCTGGTGTCGTACACATCGAGCCCGATGGCGAGGTACGGCGCCCCGAGCGCGGGCTGCACCCAGGCGCGGCGGAGCGATCTGACGGCGGTGGTCCGGTGCGCGTTCTGCGTGAGCAGGGCGTAGAACTGCGGGATCTCGATGCCCGGTTCGGACAGCCGCAGCGGGCCCGCGGGCTGCCGCTCCAGGCCGGTCGCGATACGGCGCAGATCCAGCCAGGGGATGCCGACACCGCCGCCCGGCGCGTGCGGGTTCAGCCAGAGGCCGTAGTGGTCGGGGTAGAGGGTGCGGGCCACGTCGAGCCCGTCGACCACCTCGTACGAACGGTTCCAGCCGCTCGCCGAGAGCTCCTGGGCGGAGGTCACACAGGGCGCGTAACCGAAGCCGCCGACCTCCATGTTCCCGTACTGGGCGTCGGGCGAGCCCGACTGGCCGTGCCAGAGCAGCATCCAGACCTGGCCGGACGACGGGGTCGCGAGGGCGCGCAGCAGCGCCTCGTAGGCGTCGTAACGCCCGGGCGTCACTTGGCGCAGCATGTGCTCGACCTGCCCGGCCGCGGCCGTGCCCGACGCGCTCACCTTCTACCGCCCCTTCGTGACATCCCTGACATACAGGTCCATTCGACGGGGCGCCGTGCTCGCTTGAACATGGCACCACCCCGACCGAGCCATGAAACCAGCTTAAGTGGCGATCCCGACAGCACCGTTGCGCTCCGCCGGGAAAGCTGTTGAGAGCTCGGGACTTTCCGTAATCCCCTGCCTGCGGGTCGTGTGCGGCCGGGCGCGCCTCAGTGGGCCACGGTGTAGAACGGCCGCACCTGGGCCCGTAGCCAGTCGCCCACCGGGTCCTGGGCCACGTCCAGGAAGACGAGGTTCACCGGGTGCGGCACCGGGACCCGGCCGAGGGCCCGGCCCAAGGCGTCCAGGGGGAGGGTGCGGGCGTCGTCGTGCCAGTGGGCCAGCTCGACGCCGACGAACATCACGGGGTCGGCGCCCTCGATGCTCGCCAGACAGCGGCGGGCGCTCAGGACCACACCGGTCGCGGCGAACTCCGCGGAGGCGGCGGCCAGGAAGTCCACCGGGTCGTGCTGCCAGTCCGGCTGGAAGAGCCGCACCCGGCCGCCGCTCGCCGACCCGTCCAGCTCGGTGCGCCCGGCCCGGCACAGCTCGGCCACGGCGAGCGGCGGCACCGGCACCCCGACCGTGCCGTCCGGGTTCACCACGATGCCCACCTGCGGCGGCAGACCGCGCGCGAACTCGACGGCGGGCGCCACCGTGTACGACATGTGGTCGCCGACGACCTGGCGGAACTGCTGCTCCGAGGAGAAGACCGGCACGTACGCCTGGCCGCCGAGCTCGATCGTGGGCAGGTCGAGCGGGCCGCTGTGCGGGCCGCCGCCCTCGGGCAGCGGCACCCAGATGAAGCTGCGGCCCATGACCTCCACGATCCGGGCCCCCGCCGAAGGGGACGCCGCCGCACCGAGGGAGGCGGCCAGTACCTCCTCCAACTCGTTGCCGGGCCAGCCGACATGGGGGTGTGGGTGCGCTTGCACCGGAATGTCGTGTGCCGGGAAGTCCATCTCTCTACCGCCTGCTCGAACCGCCGTCTGCGGCTGTCGAGATTACGCGTACGCGCCCTCACCCGCCGCAGTCCGTCCGGTCACCGGGACCTCAGTCGCCGAAGTCGACCCGCCGCAGCACGTCCGCCGCCGCCCGGTCGATGAGCACCGCCGAACCGCAGCCCTCCGGCAGGTCGCCCTTCTCCACGGAACGCAGCAGCCGGCCGAACGCGCCGCGGTGCCGCGCGAACGCGTACCGAGAGACGCCGCGGCCGCGCTCGCGCTGGCCGTCCAGGGCCGTGCCCGGGTCCACGTCGAGCAGCAGCAGGTGCAGGGCGCCGCCGCGCCGCCGGGCGTCCCGGGCCAGCCAGCTGCGCACCCAGGCCTGTGTCCCGCAGTCGTGCACCACGACCCCCTCGCCGGACCTCAGGGCCCGGCGCAGGCCCGCGTAGTGCGCGGCGCGGACCAGGGGCCGGTAGACCGCGTACGGCAGGAAGCGGGCCAGGCGGCCGTCCCAGCGGTCGCGGGTGTCCTGGGAGTCGATGCGGCGGCCCGTCACCGCCCGGCGCATCAGGGTCGACTTGCCGCTGCCGGGCAGGCCCGTGACCACCACCAGGTCGGCCCTGCCGAAGCGCAGACCGTGCGGGCTGTGTCCCGCGCGCTCCCGCAGATCGCGGACGACGGGCGCCGGAAGCGGGCCGCACGCCTCCCCGGCCGGGGCAGTGGGCTGCTTGGGCAGCGCGATGGCCGCGCTCGTGGCGTACGCCGTGGTCCTGTTCACCCTGATCGTCCTCCCCATGGGGTCGGGAGACCCATCCCCGTCGAGTGTAAAGAGAAGGTAATGCGCTGGTCTCCTCATTTCTGTTCTCGTCCTGCCACAGCCCCGTCACAGATCGCTGTGGATGCCTGTGGACCCTGTGCGGACGCCGTGATGCCGGGCCGCGACGCCGTACACCGCCCCCTCGCGAAGAGTCCCCTGCCGCGCCGCTCCGATGCGTGCAATGATGTGCCCGCCAACTGCATACCGGCCGCTTGAATCCGCGCGGGAGAGTTCCGGACACGTTTTTTGCGTACGTGGTCCGGGCGCCGAAGGAGCAAGTCCCTCCCTTGAATCTCTCAGGCACCGTTACCGCGCGGGCGAGGCACATCTGAAAAGCGGGCCGTCCCCCTGTCACCAGGGCTTCGGCTCCACCCAAGGTGCAAGTCAGTGACCGTCCGCTCGACCGGTGGTCACGGCGAACCTCTCAGGTTCCGATGACAGATGGGGAGGAACGACCTCGCCGTCATGCCTTGGGAGCCCCACCGTGAGCAGTAACGCCCCCGTTGAACCGCGCCATACCGCGCTCGACGCCCTCCATCGTTCGCTCGGCGCGACGATGACCGATTTCGCCGGCTGGGACATGCCCCTGCGATACGGCTCCGAGCGCGACGAGCACCTCGCCGTACGGACGAGGGCCGGTCTCTTCGACCTCTCCCACATGGGCGAGATCACCGTCACCGGACCCCAGGCCGCCGCGCTGCTCGACTTCGCGCTGGTCGGCAACATCGGGGGCGTGAAGCCCGGCCGGGCCCGCTACACGATGATCTGCCGGGCCGACGGCGGCATCCTCGACGACCTGATCGTCTACCGGCTCGCCGAGACCACGTACATGGTCGTCGCCAACGCCTCCAACGCCCAGACCGTCCTGGACGCGCTCGTGGAGCGGGCCGCGGGCTTCGACGCCGAGGTCCGCGACGACCGTGACGCGTACGCCCTGCTCGCCATCCAGGGACCCGAGTCCCCCGGCATCCTCAAGTCCCTCACCGACGCCGACCTGGACGGCCTGAAGTACTACGCCGGCCTGCCCGGCACGGTCGCGGGCGTCCCGGCGCTGATCGCGCGCACCGGCTACACCGGCGAGGACGGCTTCGAGCTGTTCGTGGCCCCGGCCGACGCCGAGAAGCTGTGGCAGGCGCTGACCGACGCGGGCACCGCGGTCGGGCTCGTCCCCTGCGGCCTCTCCTGCCGGGACACCCTGCGCCTGGAGGCGGGCATGCCGCTGTACGGGCATGAGCTGAGCACCGCGCTCACCCCCTTCGACGCGGGGCTCGGACGGGTCGTGAAGTTCGAGAAGGAGGGCGACTTCGTGGGGCGCGAGGCGCTGACCGAGGCCGCCGCCCGCGCCGAGTCGCAGCCCCCGCGCGTCCTCGTCGGCCTGATCGCCGAGGGCCGCCGCGTGCCGCGCGCCGGATACCCGGTCGTCGCCGACGGCAAGGTCGTCGGCGAGGTCACCTCCGGCGCACCCTCACCCACCCTGGGCAAGCCGATCGCGATGGCGTACGTCGACGCCGCGCACTCCGCACCCGGCTCGCCCGGTGTCGGCGTGGACATCCGGGGCAGCCACGAGCCGTACGAGGTCGTGGCGCTGCCGTTCTACAAGCGCCAGAAGTAGACCCTGGTACGGCGAGCGCCGGACAGTGAACCCTGGTCCGCGAGCGTCATGAAGTGACCCTGAGCACATCCGCCCAGGTCACCCCCAGTCCCCCTGCATCAGCACTCCCCCGCGTACAGGAGAATTCAGGCCATGAGCAACCCCCAGCAGCTGCGCTACAGCAAGGAGCACGAGTGGCTGTCGGGCGCCGAGGACGGCGTCTCGACGGTCGGCATCACGGAGCACGCGGCCAACGCGCTCGGCGATGTGGTGTACGTCCAGCTCCCGGAGGTCGGTGACACGGTGACCGCGGGCGAGACCTGCGGCGAACTGGAGTCGACCAAGTCCGTGAGCGATCTGTACTCGCCCGTCTCCGGTGAGATCACCGAGATCAACCAGGACGTCGTGGACGACCCCGCGCTGGTGAACACCGCCCCGTTCGAGGGCGGCTGGCTGTTCAAGGTACGGGTCGCGGAGGAGCCGAAGGACCTGCTCTCCGCGGACGAGTACACCGAATTCTCCGGCAGCTAAGGACTCCTGACCGATGTCGCTTCTGAACCAGTCCCTCCACGAGCTCGACCCGGACATCGCCGCCGCCGTCGACGCCGAGCTCAACCGTCAGCAGTCCACCCTCGAAATGATCGCCTCGGAGAACTTCGCCCCGGTCGCCGTCATGGAGGCCCAGGGCTCGGTCCTCACCAACAAGTACGCCGAGGGCTACCCCGGCCGCCGCTACTACGGCGGCTGCGAGCACGTCGACGTCGCCGAGCAGATCGCCATCGACCGGGTCAAGGAGCTGTTCGGCGCCGAGTACGCCAACGTCCAGCCCCACTCGGGCGCCTCCGCCAACCAGGCCGCGCTCTTCGCGCTGGCCCAGCCCGGCGACACCATCCTCGGCCTGGACCTGGCCCACGGCGGCCACCTGACCCACGGGATGCGGCTCAACTTCTCCGGCAAGCAGTTCAACGTGGTCGCCTACCACGTGGACGAGGCCGGCCTGGTCGACATGGCCGAGGTCGAGCGGCTCGCCAAGGAGCACCGCCCGAAGGTGATCATCGCGGGCTGGTCGGCGTACCCGCGGCAGCTGGACTTCGCCGAGTTCCGCCGTATCGCGGACGAGGTCGAGGCCTACCTGTGGGTCGACATGGCGCACTTCGCGGGTCTGGTCGCGGCCGGTCTCCACCCGAACCCGGTGGAGCACGCGGACGTGGTCACCTCCACCACCCACAAGACGCTGGGCGGCCCCCGCGGCGGGATCATCCTCGCCAAGAAGGCCTTCGCGAAGAAGCTCAACTCGTCCGTCTTCCCGGGCTTCCAGGGCGGCCCCCTGGAGCACGTGATCGCGGCCAAGGCCGTCTCCTTCAAGGTCGCGGCCTCGGAGGACTTCAAGGAGCGCCAGCGCCGTACGGTCGAGGGCGCGCAGATCCTCGCCGAGCGGCTCACCGCGCCCGACGCGCGCGCGGCCGGCGTGAACGTCCTCTCCGGCGGTACGGACGTCCACCTGATCCTGGTCGACCTGCGCGACTCGGAGCTGGACGGCCAGCAGGCCGAGGACCGTCTCCACGAGGTCGGCATCACGGTCAACCGCAACGCCGTCCCGAACGACCCGCGCCCGCCCATGGTCACCTCCGGCCTGCGGATCGGCACGCCCGCCCTCGCCACCCGCGGCTTCACCGCCGAGGACTTCGCCGAGGTCGCGGACGTCATCGCCGAGGCGCTGAAGGCCCCCGCGACCTTCGGGGAGGCCGACGCGCAGGCACTGAAGGCCCGGGTGTCCGCACTGGCCGAGAAGCACCCGCTGTACCCCGGTCTGGGCCAGTAGTCCCGTTTCACCGGGGCACCGCGCACACTGGAAGGTGTGCGTGGTGCCCCGACCGCCCGACACCCACCACCACCGCTCTGGTCGCAGCGCTTCGCTTCGCGCCTTTCGTTCTTCCGCACCACCCCCGCTTTGAGGAGTTCCCGTGGCCATCTCGGTCTTCGACCTGTTCTCGATCGGCATCGGCCCGTCCAGCTCCCACACGGTCGGCCCGATGCGTGCCGCGCGGATGTTCGCCCGCCGGCTGCGCACCGAGGACGTCCTGTCCTCGGTGACCTCGGTGCGCGCCGAGCTGTACGGCTCACTGGGCGCGACCGGCCACGGCCACGGCACCCCCAAGGCGGTGCTGCTCGGCCTGGAGGGCGCCTCACCGCGCACGGTGGACGTGGAGGGGGCCGACGAACGGGTGGAGGGCATCAAGTCCTCGGGGCGGATCAACCTGCTCGACGAGCACGAGATCGACTTCTCCTTCGACGACGATCTGGTCCTGCACCGCCGCAAGACGCTCCCGTACCACGCGAACGGCATGACGCTGTGGGCGCACGACGCCTCGGGCGCCGAGCTGCTGTCGAAGACGTACTACTCGGTCGGCGGCGGGTTCGTCGTCGACGAGGACGCGGTGGGCGCGGACCGCATCAAGCTGGACGACACGGTCCTCAAGTACCCCTTCCGCACGGGCGACGAGCTGCTGCGGCTCACCCGCGAGACGGGCCTGTCGATCTCCGCCCTGATGCTGGAGAACGAGCGGGCCTGGCGCACCGAGGACGAGATCCGCGAGGGGCTCATCGCCATCTGGCGGGTGATGCAGGCGTGCGTCTCGCGCGGCATGTCCCGCGAGGGCATCCTGCCCGGCGGCCTCAAGGTGCGCCGTCGCGCGGCCATGTCGGCCCGTCAACTGCGCGCCGAGGGCGATCCGTTGGCCCACGCGATGGAGTGGATCACGCTGTACGCGATGGCGGTGAACGAGGAGAACGCGGCGGGCGGGCGCGTCGTGACCGCCCCGACGAACGGCGCGGCCGGCATCATCCCGGCGGTCCTGCACTACTACATCAACTTCGTGCCCGGCGCCGACGAGGAGGGCGTGGTCCGCTTCATGCTCGCGGCCGGCGCGATCGGCATGCTCTTCAAGGAGAACGCGTCGATCTCCGGCGCCGAGGTCGGCTGCCAGGGCGAGGTCGGCTCTGCCTGCTCGATGGCGGCGGGCGCGCTGGCCGAGGTCCTCGGCGGCTCCCCCGAACAGGTCGAGAACGCCGCGGAGATCGGCATGGAGCACAACCTCGGCCTCACCTGCGACCCGGTCGGCGGCCTCGTCCAGATCCCCTGCATCGAACGCAACGGCATGGCCGCGGTCAAGGCCGTCACGGCGGCCAGGATGGCCATGCGCGGCGACGGCTCCCACAAGGTGTCCCTCGACAAGGTCATCAAGACGATGAAGGAAACGGGCGCGGACATGAGCGTCAAGTACAAGGAGACGGCCCGCGGCGGGCTCGCGGTGAACATCATCGAGTGCTGAGGATGGGACGGGCGAAGTGGGGGAAGAGCAAAGGAAGTTGCCCCCCACAGGCAACACCTGCACCCGCCCCCCACCGCACGGAGGAACCACATGCTGCGCGGCATCGACGTCAGCGGCTACCAGTCGTCCACGTACAGCACCGAAGGCGTGTCCTTCGTCTTCGTCAAGGCCACCGAGGGCCGCACGTACGTCAACCCGAAGCTGAGCGCACAGACGAAGCGGGCCCGTGACGCCGGCTGCGTCGTCGGCTTCTACCACTTCCTCTGGCCGGGCAACCTCACGGCCCAGGCCGAGTACTTCGTCAGCAAGGCCCCCGAAAAAGCCGGCGACATCCTCGCCGTCGACTGGGAAACAACAGGCGACGGCACCCACGCGACCAACGCCGAAAAGGACCGCTTCATCCGCAAGGTGAAGGAACTCCGGCCGAACAACCGGGTCGTGCTCTATTGCAACCGGAATTACTGGCTGAATGTCGACACGACCTCGTATGCCGGTGACGGTCTCTGGATCGCCGACTACGTGACCGCGGGCAAGCCACGCATCCAGGCGAAGTGGCGCTTCCACCAGTACACGGACGACCCGCTGGACAAGAACGTGGCACAGTTCGACACCCTCGCCGACCTGCGGGAATGGGCGACACCGTAGGCTGCCGGGCATGGGTGGGACAGTGGCTGCGGTCAGCAGCAGCGGTAAGTATTCGTTCTCCAAGCCGAATCGGGACGGCATTACGTTGCTTGCCGGGCTCGGGGTGGAGGGGGATGTGCATGCCGGGGTGACGGTGAAGCATCGGTTCCGGATGGAGAAGGATCCTTCTCAGGTGAATCTGCGGCAGGTGCACCTCATTCATGAGGAGTTGTTCGACGAGGTGCGGGAGGCCGGGTTCGAGGTCGCGGCCGGGGAGCTCGGGGAGAACGTCACCACCCGGGGGATCGACCTGCTCGGGCTGCCGACCGGGACCCGGTTGCGGGTCGGGGACGAGGCCGTCGTGGAGGTCACCGGGCTGCGGAATCCCTGTGCGCAGATCGACGGCTTCCAGAAGGGGCTGATGAAGCAGGTCGTCGGGCGGGACGAGGACGGGACCGTCCGGTTCCGGGCCGGGATCATGAGTGTCGTCGTCACGGGTGGGGTGGTGCGGCCCGGTGACCCGGTCGAGGTCGAGTTGCCGGACGGGCCGCACGTGCCCCTGCAGATCGTCTGAGCGCGGGCTCCGGAGCGCTGCCGTCGTAGCCCTACGCCCGGAAGGAAGTCCGCCGAGCGCTGCCGCCGGGGCCCTACGCCCGGAAGTCCGCCGAGCGTTCCCGCGGTGCCTCCGACAGGGCCTTCGTCACCGCGTCCACGCCTTCCTGGAGGCCGTAGACCGGGGTGCCGGGCTGCTGGCGCCAGGAGTCGTCGAGGGTGCCCGCGTCGACCGTGTCGAAGCCGAGTTCGTCAATGAGGTCGCGGACGACCTGCTTGGCGGACGCGTCGTCGGCGGCCACCGGGAGGGCCATGCGGTCCGGGGCGCCGGCCGGGCGGTGGCGGTCGAGTAGGTCCTGGGCGTACGTGCCGTTGAAGGCCTTGACGACCGTGTGGCCGAGCTGCTGGGCCGTCCAGCGGCTCTCCGTCAAGCCCTCGTCCTCGATCCCGGCGATCTTGCCGTCCCGCTGCCGCGGGTAGTAGTTGCCGGTGTCGACGACGACGGCTCCGTCGGCGGCCTCGTCGAAGAGCCCGGACGGCAGGTTCGGGACCACCTTCAGGGGGACCGTGACGACGACGAGCTCGGCGCCGCGTGCCGCCTCCTCGACCGGGACGGGCGTCGCGCCGGTCTCCTCGGCCAGTGCCGTGAGGGTCTCCGGACCCCGGGAGTTGGCGACGGAGACGTCATGGCCGAGGGCCGTGAGCCGCCGGGTGAGGTTGCCGCCGATGTTGCCCGCTCCGATGATGCCGATCTTCATGACTCGCGCGCCCTTCCGGGGGTCGATGACTCCGATGTGGAGCACCAACCTCCGGGGCAAGCGGGCTATTCCGGGCATCACCCGAAAGGCCGCAGAGCGTTTCGAACGGCCGGAAACCGCCGTCCCGGCCATCATCGCGTGGGACAGAGGTCGCGCACCGCACGACGCGAGGGGCGCCCCTGCCCGTCCGGCGGGAGCGCCCCTCGCGATGCTCGCGATCCTCGCGTTCGGCTACTTGTTCAGGTGGGACCAGAACTCGTCGAACGACAGCAGCTTGTCGCCGTTGAGGTCCTGGGAGGCGATCACGGCCTCGGCCACCGACTCGGTGACGTTCCAGTCGCCGCCCTGGGCCAGGGCCTTCTTGAACTCGGCGGCGGTGACGTAGCCGTCCCCGTCCACGTCGATGCGCTCGAACGCCTTGCGTGCTTCCTCGATGTCCGCCACCGGACCCGCCCCTTCTGATGTGCCGTACTTGCCGAGGTCAGATTAACTGCCCGACCGAGCGCGCAGCGCGGCGACCACCCACGCGAACGCCTCCCGGTGCGTGGGCAGCGGCTCGGTGCCCCGTACGAGCGCCAGCAGTTCCCGGAAGCGGGCGGCCTCTGCCTGGCCCGCCGACACCATGCGGTCCAGTACGACGGTCCTGTCGGCGTCGCCGAGCACCTCGGTCAGGACCGTGGCGGCCTCCGGGGCGTCCGGCGCGATGCCCCGCTCCCGTGCCTCTCCGGCCAGCTGCACCAGGCGGCTCATCAACCACAGGGACGTACCGGCCGGCACGTCGGGCCCCCGGTCCGCGGCGTTGAACTCGACCATGCTCCGCATCCGCGCGCGGAAGCCCGTGTCCTGCATCAGCTCGGCGAGCTCGACCCACGCGTCCACCTGCTCGGTCCTGTGGTCGTCGGGCAGGTCGGGCACGCCGAAGCGCAGCCGGGTACGGATGTCGGGGTCCGCGGTGTCGAGGCCGTCGAAGGTCTCCGCCATGAAGTCGTCGACGATGTGCTTGCGCTCCGCGGCCGACAGCCGCGCCAGTCTGTTCATCAGGGTCGTCTCCTCCGCGGTCGAACCGCGTCGCGCCACGGTCGACAGCACCGCCCGGGTTACCTTCAGCGACCTGATCTGCGCGTCGAGGGCCGCCACATGCGTGGCCGCCACCTCCGCGACCGTCGTCTCACCGGCCACCACCCGGCGTACGTCGTCCAGGCCGAGGCCCAACTCCCGCAGCGTCCGGATGAGTTCGAGGCGGGCCACGGCCCCGGCGTCGTACAGCCGGTAGCCGCCCTCGGAGCGGGTCACGGGCGGCAGGGCGCCCGCGTCCGACCAGTAGCGGATGGTGCGCACCGGCAGTCCGGTGCTCCGGGAGAGCTGCCCGATGGTGAGCAGTCCGGTGCCGTCGTCGATCATGGGGTGGAGTCTGGGCCTTCCAGTGGGTGGAGACTCAAGGGACGGGCGAGGGACGGGCGAGGGACGGGCGAGAGAAGGGCGGCGCGGTGGCCGGCACTCTGCGGGACATTCTCGACGCGGCGGCGCGAGGAGTCTTCCCGCCTCCTGACGGCGGTACGACCGTCGTGCCGCAGCACGCCCACCGGGACGCCGGGGTCATCGCCTTCACCGCGCACTCCGTCGTCTTCACCGACGAGGGGGAGGGCTGGGTGCGCGAAACACTGGCCGCCGCCGACTGCGATCCGCTCGCCGCGACCATGAACCCGCGGTTCCTGTCGGCATTCATGGAACGTACGGGGCGTACGACGGACACGATCGACCTGCTGACGGTCGCCGCGCCGCTGCCGGGCCCGCCGCCGCTGAGGCTGACGGAACTCGACGATCCCGGCCATCCCCGGGTCGCCCGGGCCCGCGAGCGCCGGGACGACGTGCGGGTGTGGGCCGCCGACGGGGGCGTACTCGTCCTGGGGCGCGGGGTCGCGGGTCGGCCGGAGGCCGCGATCGAGGTGGCCGAGGGAGTACGGCACCGGGGGCTGGGGCGCGCGCTCGCGGTGGCCGCCCGGCATCTGAGCGGGGGCGAGCCGGTCTGGGCGCAGCAGGCCGCCGGGAACGCCCGCAGCGTGCGGGCCTTCCAGGCGGCCGGGTTCCGCCCGGTCGGGGCGGAGGCGCTGTTGATCGCCCGCTAGGGCGGGGGCGGCGGGCCGGTTTGAGGCGCTTGGGGCGCTTGGGGCGGGCCGGGACTCAGTAGCCGTGCCCCGTGCTCGGGTTCAGTGCCAGGGCTCGTAGTGCGGGTTGCTCTCGCAGTCGCTCATGATCTCGGTCTTGGTCTTCTTGTCGACCGGGCAGACGCCGATGATGTACTTCCGCTCGATGCCTCCGGGGAAGGCGACCTCGACCTGGTCGGCCCACTTGTGGGTGTCGCCGATGGTCTTGTTGACGTCCACGCCGCCGGGGGCGTCGATGTAGTAGTTGAAGCCGCTCTTCCACCACGTCTTGTAGAGGTCGTGGTCGTACGTCGTGGAGACGTACGGGGAGGGCTGGTTGACCAGGACGTACTGCTCGATGTCGTACTGGCCGTTGAGGACGTCCTTCGGGTGGAGGCCCTGCTCGAAGACGACCGAGGGGCCGCGGCCGTCGCTGCGGTAGAGCGTGCCGCAGGTCTTGCGCCAGACGGGCTCGGGCGTGATGCGGCCGACGTCCACGCGGCGGTCCGCGGCGGCGTGGACGGGGTCGGCGAACTGGGGACAGGTGGGGGCGGCGGCCTTCGTGGCGAAGGCCGTGGGTGCCTTCGTCGTGGTGTCGGCGGGGAGCGTCGCTGCGGACGTCGCGAAGACGGCCGAGAGGGACAGGACGACGGCAGCGGCCCGGCGCCGCAGGCGAGTTGTGATCATGAGGAGCACGATCTCGGTTCTGCGGGGGCGGGCCGTGGATCTTCACTCGTACGGCGGCGTGCCGTCGACGGGCGTTGCCTCGGCCTTCTCAGCGGGCGGGGGCACGCGCACCATTTTCGCTCTCGTGCGGATTTCGCCCCCGCCGCCCCTACCCATTCCCGTCCCTTACTCAGGGGCTCCGCCCCCGAACCCCCGCCAAAAGATTGCGCAGTTCCCCGCGCCCCTGAATAGGGGCGCGGGGAACTGCGCAATCTTTTAGGGGCGCGAGGAACTGCGCAGCCCAGCCACGACCAACCCGCACACATCCCATCCCGATCACCCCACCCACCCAGCGGGGGCCCGGGGCGCAGCCCCCAGAAAGGGACGGGAATGGGTAGGGGCGGCGGGGGCGAAAAACCCCTACCGGTCCGCCACCCTCATTTCGAACCATGTCGTCTTGCCGCGAGGCAGGAGATCCACGCCCCAGCGGTCGGAGAGTTTGTCGACGAGGAAGAGGCCTCGGCCGCTCACGTCCATTTCCTGGACCGGCATGAGGCAGGGGAGCCCACGGGAGGGGTCCCGGACCTCGACCCGGATCCAGCCCCGGCGGCGCCGCATACGGAGCCCGAACACCCGCGCACCGGTGTGCCGCACGGCGTTGCCCACCAGCTCCGAGACCAGTAGGACCGCGTCCTCGGTCATCTTCGGCGAGAGCCCCCAGTGGCGCAGAACCACGACCTGGGTCAGCCGGCGCGCGGCGGCGGCGGACTCGGGCCGGGAAGGCAACGGCACCTCCCCCTCGGTCGGATTGCCGAACAACTCCAGCGCCTTGAGCGCGTGTTCGTCCTCGACCGCGGGCGACCAGCGCGCCGCGGTCGCACTCCCGTGCCGCCGCGGCTGTTCGATACCCTCCAGCCCCGCCATGCCCCCATCATGGCCGCCCAGAGGCCCCGTTGGGGGCGTTCCGGAGGAATACGCCCCCCGGAACCCCCCATTCCGCACGATTCGATCGGCATATGCCGTTGGCAGTTCGGAGGCGACCGCAGCCCGTCTGGCCTGCGAGAACAGTCCCGTTCGGGGCAATCGCCCGCAGCCCTCGACAAGGAAGCCTTAAGGTTGCTTTAAGGCTCGGATAAACCGCCCCTTCGAGGGACGCGGGTAAGACATCGCGTCAACTGCAAGTGGATCAGCGGAATTCGGCGGGTGACTTTCACGGCACCCGCAACCCCTTGCCTCAGGCGCCCGCAGACACCCACGGACACCTACGCCTCCACGCCACGGACCCCGGTCAGAGGAAGTCAGAGGAACTTCGCCTTGCCCGGCCCCTCCTCGACGAAGCTCTTCATCCCCCGCTCCCGGTCCTCGGTGGCGAACAGCCCCGCGAACCAGTTGCGTTCGATGGCGAGCCCGGTCTCGATGTCCGTCTCCAGACCCGCGTCGACGGACTCCTTGGCGGCGCGCAGCGCGAGCGCCGGGCCCTGGGCCAGTTTCGCGGCCCACGCGTGCGCCTGGGCGTACACCTCGTCGGCCGGTACGACCCGGTCGACCAGGCCGAGCGACAGGGCCTCGTCGGCCTTGACCATGCGGCCGGTGAAGATGAGGTCCTTGGCTTTGGAGGGGCCGATCAGGCGGGACAGGCGCTGGGTGCCGCCCGCGCCCGGGATCAGCCCGAGCAGGATCTCCGGCTGGCCCAGCTTGGCGTTGTCCGCGGCGATGCGGAAGTCGGCGCAGAGCGCCAACTCGCAGCCCCCGCCCAGCGCGTAACCCGTGACCGCGGCGACGACCGGCTTGGGGATGCGGGTCACGGCGGTGAAGGAGTCCTGCAGGGCACGGGACCGTACGACCATCGCCGCGTGGTCCATGGCCTGCATCTCCTTGATGTCCGCGCCCGCCGCGAACACCTTCTCGCCGCCGTAGAGGATGACGGCGCGCACGTCCTCGCGGCGCGCGGCCTCCTCGGCGAGCTCCTTGAGGCGGTCCTGCGTGGCGACGTCCAGCGCGTTCATGGGCGGGCGGTCGAGACGGATCGTGCCGACACCTTCGGCGACTTCGAGATGCACAGTCATGAAGGCAGGTTAACGGGGGCTAACGGCGACGGCCCCGGTGTGCTGCGTCACAGAGGAGCAGCACACCGGGGCCGTACAGGCCGCGACAGGGCGGGCCGGGGGAAGCGTGGTCAGTGCCGCCCCCGGGCCCGTACCGTCACGCCTTCCACTTCTCCCACGACATGTTCCAGCCGTTGAGCCCGTTGTCCGGGGACACGATCCGGTCGTTGGAGTTCTTCACGACCACCACGTCTCCGACGATCGAGCGGTCGAAGAACCACGCGGCGGGCGCGCCGCGGTCGCCGCCGCCGCGCTGGTCGCGCAGGCCGATGCAGCCGTGGCTGGCGTTGTAGTTGCCGAAGGCGTCGCCGCCCCAGTAGTTGCCGTGGATGAAGGTGCCCGACGTGGTCAGCCGCATGGCGTCCGGCACGTCCTTGATGTCGTACTCGCCGCCGTAGCCGACCGTCTCGCCGTTCATCCGGGTCACCCGGAGGCGCTCGGTGATGACCATCTGGCCGTTCCAGGTCTCGTAGCCGGGCTTGCCCGTCGTGACCGGGATGGTCTTGATGACCTTGCCGTCGCGCCTGACGGTCATCTTCTTGGTCTTGACGTCGACGGTGGAGACCTGGCTGCGGCCGATCGTGAACTTCACGGTCTTGGCCTGCTCGCCGTAGACACCGGGCCGGCCCTCGACGCCGTCGAGGTTGAGCTTCACGGTGACCTTCGTACCGGGCTTCCAGTACTTCTCGGGGCGGAAGTCGAGGCGGTCGTTGCCGAACCAGTGGCCCTCGACGTCGACCGCCGGCTCGGTCTTGATGTCGATCGCCTTCTCGACGTCCTCGGGGTGCGTGATCCCCCGCGTGAAGTTGACCGAGAAGGTCGTCCCGACGCCGACCTTCGAGCCGTCCTCCGGCGTGAAGATGCCGACGAACGTGTTCTTCGGGGTCAGCGTGGTGAACGCGGACTCCTCCGCCGACTCACGGCCCTCGGAGTCCTTGGCCACCGCGTGGACCTTGTACTTGGTGGACGCGGCGAGGTGCGTGTCGGGCGTCCAGGTCGCGCCCCCGTCGGTGATCTTCCCCTCGACCGGGTTGCCCTTGGTGTCCTCGACCTCGACCTCGGTCAGCTTGCCCTTGGCGGCGGTCACCTTGAGCGCGCCGCTGGTCTTCACACCGTCGGCGCCGTCCTTCGGTGCCACGGTCACGACCGCCTGCGAGACCTTGGTGTCCGCCTGGCCGGAATCCTTGTCCCCGCCCTTCCCCGAGCCGGACCCGGAGTCCGAGTCCCCTCCCCCGCCGCATGCGGTCACGACGAGCATCAGGGTGCCCAGCGCCAGCGCCAGGGCCCCCTTCCCACGCCGTGTCCGCGCGCCAACCGACGCCCCCGATATCGGTCGCCCGTTCAAGTTCGTTCTCCCCTCGCACGGCCTGATCAAGGCCCGCACTACCCATCGTTGGTCGCCCCGTGACGCCTGGGCCCATGGCGGGAGCCCGCAGCTCACAGCCGCGTCCCACGCGTGTATCGCGCTAATTAATCACACCGCCAGGAGCGTTGACCTCCTGGGATTGTCACCGTTCAGTCCCAACTTCAACAGCCCGCGGGACCACCGGCGTACGTCTTGTCCGTACCCCTATGTCCGTCTGCTCCACCACCCCGGTGTCCGGCTACTTCACGGCGGAGCCCGCCTTCCATGCCTTCCATCCCATGTTCCACCCGCCGAGGCCGTTGTCAGGAGCGACCTTCTTGTCATTGCTGTTGACGACTTCGACGACGTCACCGATGAGGCTGCGGTCGAAGAACCAGCCCGCCGGGGTCGCGGAGCTGCCGCCCTTCACATCGCGCAGGCCCACGCAGCCGTGGCTGACATTGGCGGTGCCGAAGACGCCCTGCGCCCAGTAGTTGCCGTGCAGGAAGGTCCCGGAGGTGGTGAGGCGCAGCGCGTGCGGCACGTCGGGGATGTCGTACTCGCCCTTGCCGTCGGCGTCGGTGAAGCCGACCGTCGCGCCGTTCATCCGGGTCACCTCCAGCATCTCGGTGACCACCATCTTCCCGTTGTACGTCGTGCTCTTGGGGGCGCCCGCGGTGATCGGCACGGTGGAGAGGACCTCGCCGTCGCGGCGCACCTCCATGGTGTGGGCGGCGGCGTCGACGAGGCTGACCTGGCTGCGGCCGACCGTGAACGAGAAGGTCTTGTACTGCAGTCCGTACACGCCCGGGGCCGCCTCGACGTCGCGCAGCCGCAGTGCGACGGTGACCTTCGTGCCCGGCTTCCAGTACTCCTCGGGCCGGAAGTCCAGGCGCTTCTCGCCGAACCAGTGCGGGGCGATCTCCACCTCCGGCACGGAGGTCACACGGACGGCGCGCTCGACCGCCGCGCGGTTCTCGATCACCCGGTTGAAGTCCAGCGAAACGATCATTCCGGTGCCGACCGTGGAGCGGTTCTCGGGCATGACGTATCCGATGAACCGCTCGTCGGGGACGGACGTCGTGAACGTCGCGTGCCGGGCCACCCGCCTGCCGTGGCCGTCGAGCGCGACCACGTCGACCGAGTACTTGGCGGCCAGGGCGAGTTTCGGGTCGTCGGGGCGCCAGGTCATGCCGTCCTCGGCGATCCGGCCCGGCACCGGGAAGTCCTGCGCGTCCTGGGACCTGACGACCTTCACCGACTCCAGGCGTCCGGCCGGCACCCGTACCCGCAGACTCTCCTCGGGGCGTACGGCCTTGCTGCCGTCGTCCGGCGAGACGCGGATCGTGTTCTCGGGCGAACGGGGCTTGCCGAGCACCCTGTCCACACCGTGCGAGGTGCATCCCGCGGCTCCGGCCAGCAGCCCTGCCCATGTCAGTACGGCGGCCAGCGCGGCCCCTGCGCGCGCCGCGCGCGTCTGTGCGTGCATCACGTGGGGCCCAACGACCGACCGGCCCCGGGGAAGTGGGGGACGCCTCATCCGCCCGAGGCCGGTCAGCCCTCTCCTGGGGAAACGTGAGTGCGAGCCCGGCGCTGGGCAGAACAGTGGGAAGGACGACGCGACGGGGAGCCGTGGCCGGGACGCCATGGGCATCTCCGCGCGTCGCTCCCATCGAGCCGCAGGAGGCCGTGAGGTGTCGAGCGCAGCCGAGCAGGAGGCAGTGCAGGAGGGGCGCGCCCCGGATGTCGGGCTGCCCGCGCAGCCCGCTCCCGTGCTGAACGGCAGTCCGCGCGTCGCGCCGGCCGTCCCCGTGTGGCCCGGTGCGCCGACCCCGCTCGGGGCGCGTTTCCGGACCGGTCCCGACGGTGTCTCGGGCACCAACTTCGCGCTGTGGGCGGGCGGTGCGGAGTCCGTCGAGCTGTGCCTGTTCGACTACGACGGCGACGCGGGTGACGTGGACGGCACGGGAGCGGGCACCGAGATCCGGGTGCCGCTCACCGAGCTGACCCACGAGATCTGGCACGGCTTCGTGCCCGGCGTACGGCCCGGGCAGCGGTACGGCTTCCGGGTGCACGGTCGCTGGGACCCGTGGACCGGCGCCCGCTGGAACCCGGCGAAGTTGCTCCTCGATCCGTACGCCCGTGCCGTGGACGGCGACTTCACGCTGCCGCCGGAGGTGTACGGGCATGTGCGCGACTGGCCCCAGCAGCAGGTCGCGGACACCGTGCGCGACGACCGGGACTCCGCTCCGTACGTCCCCAAGGGTGTCGTCGTCCACGACGACGCGCCCGACGACGAGTGGACGGACGACCGCCGCCCGAAGACGCCCTGGGCGGACTCGGTCATCTACGAGCTGCACGTGCGCGGCTTCACGAAGCTGCACCCGGACATCCCGGAGGAACTGCGGGGCACGTACGCGGGGTTGGCGCACCCTGCGGCGATCGAGCACCTGACCAAACTGGGTGTGACGGCGGTGGAGCTGCTGCCGGTGCACCAGTTCGCGCACGAGGACCATCTGCTGCGCCGGGGCATGAAGAACTACTGGGGCTACAACTCGATCGGCTACTTCGCGCCGCACGCCGGGTACGCGGCCTCGGGGACGACCGGCCAGCAGGTCGGCGAGTTCAAGAGCATGGTGCGCGCGCTGCACGCCGCCGGTATCGAGGTCATCCTCGACGTGGTCTACAACCACACGGCGGAGGCGGGCGAGCTGGGCCCGACGCTGTCGCTGCGCGGCATCGACAACAGGGGCTACTACCGCCTGCAGAGCGACGCGCGCCGCTACACGGACTACACGGGCTGCGGAAACACGCTCCACGTCGTACAGCCGCACGTCCTGCGACTGATCACGGACTCACTGCGCTACTGGGTGACGGAGATGGGGGTGGACGGCTTCCGGTTCGACCTGGCGGCGGCGCTGGCCCGTTCCATGCACGACGTCGACATGCTGTCGCCGTTCCTGGCCGTCATCGCCCAGGACCCGGTGCTGCGCCGGGTGAAGCTGATCGCCGAGCCGTGGGACGTCGGCTCCGGCGGCTATCAGGTGGGCGCCTTCCCGCCCCTGTGGACCGAGTGGAACGACCGCTACCGCAACGCCGTACGGGACTTCTGGCGCGGAGCGCTGCCGGACGTACGGGATCTCGGCTACCGGCTGTCGGGGTCCAGCGACCTGTACGCGTGGGGCGGGCGGCGGCCGTACGCCTCGGTGAACTTCGTGACGGCCCACGACGGCTTCACCCTGCGGGACCTGGTGTCGTACGAGCGCAAGCACAACGAGGCCAACGGAGAGGGCAACCGGGACGGCACGGACGACAACCGCGCCTGGAACTGCGGCACGGAGGGCGAGACGGAGGACGCCCGCGTACGGGGCCTGCGGCGCCGTCAGCTGCGCAACCTGGTCACCACCCTGCTGCTGTCCACCGGTGTGCCGATGCTGGTCGCGGGGGACGAGCTCGGGCGGACCCAGGGGGGCAACAACAACGCGTACTGCCAGGACAACGAGATCAGCTGGATCGACTGGACCCTGCTCGACGACCCCGACTGGCGGGCCCTCTTCGACCTGACCGCCCGCCTGATCGCCCTCCGCCACGCCCATCCCGTCCTGCGGCGGCGGGCCTTCTTCTCCGGCCGCGCCCACTCCGCCGACGGGCTGCGCGACCTGGCCTGGTTCACGGCCCGCGGCGCGGAGATGACGGAACGGGACTGGTACGCGCCCGCGGCGACGCTCGGCATGTACCTCTCCGGGCGGGACATCCCCGGCCGGGACGCGCGGGGCGTGCCGGTGACCGACGACAGCTTCCTGGCCGTCCTGCACGCGGGGGACCGGCCCGCGAGCTTCGTCCTGCCGGGGGCGCCGTGGGCGGAGCGGTACGAGGTCGTCGTCGACACGTCGCGGGAGGAGCAGGGGGAGGTGCCGGGGGTGGTGCATCGGGCGGGGGCGGCGATCACTGTGCCGGCGCGGGCGGTGATGTTGCTGAAGGTGGCGGGTTGAGGGTGGCCGGGTGAAGGGGGCCGGCTGAGACAACGTTTCAGGACCGTGAACTCCGCGCGGGATTCCTGGCCATGAGGGTGACCGGCTGATCACACTGAAACCACTCCCTCTCTCCCCGCAAGGATTCCGCATGCCTGAAATATCCCGCCGCGCCTTCGGTGGTCTCGTCGGTGGCGGTGCCGTGACCGCCGTCGCCAGTACGGCCACCGCCGCCGAGGCCACGCCCGCCGAACGCCCCTTCAAGTCGCGCCCCGCCGCCTCCGGCAAACGCCCCAACCTCCTGGTCATCCTCGGCGACGACCTCGGCTGGGCCGATCTCTCCTCCTACGGCGCCCCGCACATCAGGACACCCCACCTCGACCGGCTGGCCCGGCAGGGGGTGCGGTTCACCGACGCGTACTCCGGGTCCGCGACCTGCTCGCCGACGCGGTTCAGCCTCTACACGGGGCGCTATCCGGGCCGGACGCCGGGCGGTCTTGCCGAGCCGATCGCGAACAAGGCCCAGGGGCTCGATCTGAACCACCCCACGCTCGCCTCCCAGTTGAAGAAGGCGGGCTACTCGACCGCGCTGATCGGCAAGTGGCACTGCGGCTGGCTGCCCGACTACAGCCCCACCAAGTCCGGCTGGGACGAGTTCTTCGGCAACTTCGGCGGCGTACTGGAGTACTTCTCCAAGCTCGGCCAGCTGGGCACCTACGACCTCTACGAGGGTGACGCCGAGTACCAGGACCTGCGCTACTACACCGAGGTCCTCACCGAACGGGCCGTGGAGTACGTCGGCCGGGACCACGACAGGCCGTGGCTGCTGAACCTCAACTTCACGACCCCGCACTGGCCCTGGCTCGCGGAGGACGACGCGGAGACCGGTGCCGAGATCGCCGCGAAGATCCGGGCCGCGAAGAGCCAGGCGGAGGTCTCCAGGGCGCTCAACCACTACGACGGCGGCTCGGTCGAGAAGTACACGCAGATGGTCGAGAGCCTGGACGCGGCCGTCGGCGAGGTGCTCGCGGCGCTGCGCAGGTCCGGGCAGGAGGAGAACACGCTGGTGCTGTTCGCCAGCGACAACGGCGGGGAGCGCTACTCCTACAACTGGCCGCTCAGCGGAGAGAAGTTCGTGCTCCTGGAGGGCGGTATCCGGGTGCCGGCCATCGTGCGCTGGCCCGCCCGGATCGACGGCCGCCAGGTCAGCCACGAGCCGAACTTCTCCCCCGACTGGACAGCCACGCTGCTGGAACTGGGCGGGGCCCGGCCCGACCCGGCGTACCCGCTGGACGGCAGGAGCCTCGCCGGATACCTGCTGCGGGACGAGGACGTACCCGAGCGGGACCTGTTCTGGCGGGTCCGGGCCAACCGGGCCCTGCGGCGCGGCGACTGGAAGTACTACCGGGACGAGACCGGCGATGACCACCTCTACAACCTCGCCGCCGACTCCCGCGAGCAGGCCGACCTCGCCCCGGACAGGCCGGAGTTGCTGGCCGAGCTGAAGGCGTCGTGGGAGAAGATCGCGGACGGTCTGCTCCCGTACCCGACCGCGTAGTCGGGCTGCGAAGTGGGGCGGCGTGGGCGGGCGGGTCAGCCCAGGATTCCGCGGTCGTACGCCGTCGCCACCGCCGCCGCTCGGTCCTTGACGCCCAGCTTCGCGTACAGGTGGGTGAGGTGGGTCTTCACCGTCGCCTCGCTGATGAAGAGTTCGCGGGCGATCTCGCGGTTCGAGGTGCCTTTGGCGACCAAGGCCAGGACCTCGCGTTCGCGGGTGGAGAGGGGCTCGTTGCCGGGGGCCCGGGGGGTGCGGACCGCTGAGACCAGGCGGGAGGCCACGGCCGGGGAGAGGACCGTACGGCCCTGGGCGGCCGCGCGTACGGCGGTGAACAGTTCGTCGCGGGGTGCGTCCTTGAGGAGGTAGCCCGTCGCGCCCGCCTCGATCGCGGGGAGCGTGTCGGAGTCGGTGTCGTACGTCGTCAGGACGAGGACCTTGGCGCGGGCGCCCGCGCGGGTGAGGTGCGCGATGGCCTCGACACCGCCGCCGCCCGGCATGCGCAGGTCCATCAGGATCACGTCGGGGTCGAGCGCGGCGGCCTGCTCGACCGCCTCGACGCCGTTGGACGCCTCTCCCAGTACGCGGAACCCGGGCGCGGACTCGAACATGCCGCGCAGACCGTCCCGTACGACGGGATGGTCGTCCACGACGAGGAGGGAGATCGTGCCCTCTGCCCTGCTGTCTTCCGTGCCGTCGGCCGTCGCGTCATCTGTCATGGCGTACCAACGGTACGCGAGCGGAGAGGGCCGTGCCGTGGCCCGGTTCGGACTCGACCGTGAGGGCGCCCGCGACGCGTTCGGCGCGGGCGCGCATGCCGTCGAGGCCGAACCCGGCGGCGGTGGAGCGGGCGGGGAGGGCGAGCGGGTCGAAGCCGCAGCCGTCGTCGCGGATGTCCAGGATCACCTCGTCGCCGAGGAAGGTCAGGGTGAGGCCGAGGCGGGTGGCGTGGGCGTGCCGGGAGGCGTTGGACAGGGCCTCCTGGGCGATGCGCAGGAGGGTCGCCGAGATCTCCTCGTGGAGCTGCTCGGCGGTACCGGTGACCGTGAACTCGGCCCGTACGCCCGTCCGTTCGCCCCATTCGGCGACCGTCTTCTTCAGGGCCTCGGGCAGTCCGTCGTTCTCCAGGGCCACGGGGGCGAGGTTCTGCACGGAGCGGCGGGCCTCGCCGAGGCTGTGCCGGGCCAGGTCCGAGGCACGGTCGAGATGGATGCGGGCGGTGGCCAGGTCGGGGGCGCTCCCGACGACCTGGAGCTGGGCGATGATTCCGGTCAGGCCCTGGGCGATGGTGTCGTGGATCTCGGCGGCGAGGCGGCGGCGTTCGTCGGCGACCCCGGCCTCCCTCGCCTGGACGAGGAGTTGGGCGTGCAGGGCGGCGTTCTCGTCGAGGGCCTGCTGCAACGCCGTGTTGGTGCGTTCGAGTTCGGCGATGGTGACGGCCCGGTCGCGGGAGCGCTGCTCCTCCTGCTGGGTGAGATGGCCGACCGCCATCAGCAGGGCGCTGTTCGCGACCAGCATCACGCCGAACAGCACCCACTGGATCGGGCTGTGGAACGGCAGCCCGCCGGCCTGCGCGCCCGCCACCACGACGACGGTGGCCAAGAGGCCGAGCCGGTGCCGACGTGTTCCGGACATCAGTTCGTCCGAGTCGAAGTAGCCGGTGGACGCGTAGAAGGCGAAGAACGGGTTCAGCCAGGTGAGGGCGAAGGAGATCACCCAGCGCAGGACGTAGTAGACGGTCCCGCTGCGGGACGGGGTCCGGCGGCCACGGCGGGGCCCGTGCCACAGCTGGAGCGCCACCGCGGCGACCACCAGCGCCCCGGTCGCGTACCACTCGGCGGGACCCTCCATGAGCTCGCCGGCGAGGACCGCAAGGACGGTGGAGACAAGGAGCAGTCCGTAGGGACCCCAGGTGTGGAGCTGGTCCCAACGGTGCTCGATTCGCTGGTCCGCCTCGGTCATCTCCCCAGTCTGCACGGGTCTTCTCCCCTACTCCCAGCGGAACCAGCGCGAGGCGCCGGCCGTCAGCAGCACCGTCCAGACCACGAGCACACCCAGGTGGCCCCAGCCGGGCCAGTCGCCCGCCGCCGCCTGGTTGAGGGCCTCGGCCGCCGCGCCGAACGGTGTGTAGCCGACGACCCGGGCCAGTACGTCGGGCATGGTCTGCACCGGCATCCACACACCCGCGCAGAACATCGCCGGGAAGAACACGGCCGACCCGATGGCGCCCGCGATCTTCGTCGTCCGGGACAGCGCCGAGATCACCGCGCCGAGGGCGAGGGCCGCCAGCACGGCCAGGACCAGGGCCAGCGCGTATCCGAAGGGCTGCTCGGGCAGTCGTACGTCGAAGGCGAGGCGGCCGACCGCGAGGGCGAGCAGGGACGACGTCAGGGCGGCCCCGCCGTACAGCAGCATCTGCGCGGACAGCAGGGCGGCGGGCCGGACCGGGGTGGTGGACATCCGGCGCAGGATGCCGCGCTCGCGGTAGCCGGTGAGGATCTGCGGCATCGCCTGCAGACCGCCGACGGTCAGGCCGAGCAGCACGCTCACCGGGACGTAGGCGTCGACCGGGCGCAGTCCGCCGAAGTCCGGGTCGGCCTGCCGGAAGGCGGGGATCGAGCCGAGGATCACCAGCAGCAGGGTCGGGAACCCGAGGATCCAGAAGAGGCTGCCGGGCTCCCTGCGGAAGAGGCGGACCTCGCTCTTCAGTACGGCGGGGTTGACGAGGGCGGTGGCGCCGCGGGTGGTGGTGCCGAGGGCCGTGCTCATGCCGCTGCCTCCTTCGTGGCGTCCTTGGTCGAGTCCGGGGTGCCGTCCTTGTTCGCGTCCGTGGTGGCGTCCGTGGTGGCGTCCTTCGTGAGGTCGAGGAACGCGTCGTCCAGCGTGGCGTCGGTTACGCGGAGTTGATGGGCCGTGACGTGGTTGCGGGCGAGGAGGGTGATGACGGCGTTGACGGTCTCGTCGGTGCCGGACAGGGTGACGCGGCCGTCCTTGTACTCGACCGAGGCGAGCTCGGGGAGCGCGTTCAGGTCGCGGTCGTCGAGCTGGGCGGACGGCGTGAAGCTGATGACGGTGGCACCGGCCGAGCGGCGGATCAGGCCGGCCGGGGTGTCGAGCGCGGCCACCCGGCCCTTGTCGATCACGGCGATCCGGTCGCAGAGCCGTTGCGCCTCCTCCATGAAGTGCGTGACGAGCAGGACGGTGACGCCGTTCGCCCGGATGTCCTCGATGAGCTCCCAGGTGTCGCGGCGGGCCCGTGGATCGAGGCCGGTGGTCAGTTCGTCGAGGACGACGATCCGGGGGTTGCCGATGAGGGCGAGCGCGATGAACAGACGCTGCTTCTGGCCGCCGGAGAGCTTGGCGAACCGGGTGGTGAGCTTGTCGGTGAGGCCCAGGCGTTCGGCGAGGGGCCGCCAGTCGAGCGGGCGGGTGTAGAAGGCGGCGTACAGCTCCAGGGCCTCCCGGACGGTGATCTTGGCCTGCAGTTCGCTCTCCTGGAGCTGCGCGCCGAGCACCTGGCGGGTGGCCGCGTGCTCGGTGACGGGGTCGAGGCCGGTCACCCGGACACGGCCCGCGTCGGGCACGCGCAGACCCTCGACGCATTCGACGGTGGTGGTCTTGCCCGCGCCGTTCGGGCCGAGGACGCCGAAGATCTCGCCCTCCTCGACGGTGAAGGAGACGCCGTCGACGGCTGGCCTGCCGCCGTAGGACTTGCGCAGATCGGTGACTTCGATCACGGGTGTGGATGACATGCTCCGAGCGTCCCGCCGGGGCGGGGTCCGCCACATCGGCCGTCGCGCTCGAACTCGCATCAACCGATCGGTTGATGCCGTCGTACGACCCGGCCTGCATCGTGCGTACGACGTGGCCTCCCGACGCGCACCGCCTGCCCGCCCCGCGCGTACGACCCGCCCGCCCATGCGTACGACCCGTCGAACACGCAGGTCGTAGGACCAGCGGCGGATCCCGGACCGGCCAAAACTCGGTGGGCGTTGTCAGTGCCGATCCGTAGGCTCGCGTTGATGCCCACTACACCCGCGCCCGCCGCCGACACCCCTGCCGAGGAAGCCACAGAAACCGAACCGGCCAGGAGCCGTTCCGCCGTACGAAGCCTGCTGCGCCTGTGGCCGTACGTGCGGCCCGTGCGTGTCCGGCTCTTCACGGCGGCCGTCGTCGCGGTCCTCGCCTCGTGCACGGGGCTGGTGATTCCGCTCGTACTGAAGTGGATCGTGGACGGGCCGGTGGCCGACCGCGACACGGGCGGGGTGTGGCTCGGCGCGCTGTACCTGCTGCTGCTCGGGCTCGCCGAGGCGGTGCTGTTCGGGCTGCGGCGGTGGCTGGTGGCCCGCCCGCTCGCCGGGGTCGAGGCGTCGATGCGGGCGGATCTGTACCGGCATCTGCAGCGGCTGCCGGTGGCGTTCCACGACCGCTGGCCCTCGGGGCAGTTGCTGTCGCGCGGCACGACGGATCTGATGCTGCTGCGCATGTTCCTCGCCTTCCCGCTGACGTTCCTGCTGGTCAACGGCGTGACGATTCTGATCGGCTTCGTCATCATGCTGGCCCAGGAGTGGACGCTCGGGCTGGTGCTGCTCGCGCCCGCAGTGCCCGTGATGATCGTCTGCTGGCTCTTCGAGAAGCAGTACTCGAAGGTGGCGCGGCGGGCACAGGACCAGGTCGGTGATCTGACGACGCTGGTCGAGGAGAGCGTGCTCGGCATCCGGATCATCAAGGGCTTCGGGCGCCACCGCAGTCAGGCCCTCGCCTTCCGGGACCTCTCCCGCACCCTGCGCGGCACGGAGCTCGCCAAGGCGCGCCTGCTCGCCTGGATCTTCGCCGCGATCACGATCCTGCCCGAACTCGCCATCGGCGCGGCGCTCGTGCTCGGGACGGTGCAGGTGGCCGACGGCGAACTGTCCACCGGCACGCTGGTCGCCTTCCTGTCCACGGCTCTCGCGCTCCGCTGGCCCATCGAGTCGATCGGCTTCCTGCTGGCGATGAGCCAGGAGGCGGCGACCGCGACGGAGCGGTACTTCGAGGTGATGGACGCGGAACCGGAGTCCGTGGGCACCAGTTCAGCCACGGGCTCCAGCACCGACTCAGCCACAGGCTCCGGCACGGCCTCCAGCGCCGCCACCGCCACCGCCACCGGCGGACTCCGTTTCCACGCCGTCCAGTTCCGCTACCCCGACGCCCCGGCCGGCTCCGCTCCCGTACTCGACCGCATCGACCTCCACATCCGCTCCGGCGAGACCATGGCCCTCGTCGGCGGGACCGGCACCGGAAAGACGACGCTCACCGCGCTGGTCCCCCGGCTGCACGAGGTCACGGCGGGCCGGATCACCCTGGACGGCGTGGACATCACGGAGATGCCCCGGGAGACGCTCCGCGCACTCGTGGCGGTCGCCTTCGAGGAGCCGACCCTCTTCTCCGCGAGCGTGGGGGAGAACGTCCTCATGGGCGCCGAGGCCCACGCGGGCGAGACCGAGCTGAACCGCGCCCTGGCCGTCGCACAGGCGGACTTCGTCCACACGCTCCCCCAGGACACGGACACACAGGTCGGCGAGCAGGGCCTCAGCCTCTCCGGCGGCCAGCGCCAACGCCTCGCCCTGGCCCGGGCCGTGGTCGGCAGACCCCGCTTCCTCGTCCTGGACGACCCCTTGTCGGCCCTGGACGTGCACACGGAGGCCCTGGTCGAGGCGGCCCTGCGCCGCGTCCTCGCCGATACGACCGCCCTCGTCGTGGCCCACCGCCCGTCCACGGTCATGCTCGCCGACCGGGTGGCTCTGCTCTCCGAGGGCCGTATCACCGCCGTCGGCACGCACCACGAACTGCTGCGTACGAGCGCGGAGTACGCCTGGCTGATGTCCGGGGCGGCGGAGACAACAGAGACGACACAAGAGACGGCGACAGCGACGACGACAGCGACGTTCGAGGGGGACAAGCGATGACGGCGCCCACGACCACCGCGCCGACCGACGAAGAGGACCGGCCGGCACCTCCGCCCAAGCACGGCGACCCCTTCGACCGCGACTCCCTGCCCGCTCCCGCGCGCGCGACGGCCGGCCTCCTGCGCTCCCTGCTCGCGCCGATGAAGGCCCGCGTCGTCCTCGCCGCGGTCCTGCTGCTGCTCCAGCAGGCGGCCGTGCAGGCGGGCCCGCTCCTCGTGGCGTACGCCATCGACCGTGCCGTACCGGCCTTCCGCGGCGACGACCACGGTCCGCTGATCGCCGTGGCGGTCGCCTACGTGCTGGCGTCGGTGGCGGCCGGCACGCTCCAGTACGGCTTCGTCCGCACCTCCGCCCGCGTCAACCAGGACGTCCTGCTCGACCTGCGCGGCAGGATCTTCCGGCACGCGCAGGCGCTCAGCGTCGACTTCCACGAGCGCTACACCTCGGGCCGGCTCATCTCGCGCTCCACGACGGACGTCGAGTCGCTGCGCGAACTGCTCAGCGAGGGCCTCCAGGAGCTCATCACCGTCATCCTGTCGTTCGTCTACATCTCGGCGCTGCTGCTCTGGCTCGACCTGGGCCTCGGCTCGGTCGCCGTGGCCTCGTTCGTGCCGCTGTACCTCCTCATCCGGCTCTACCGGCGCCGCGCCGGAGCGATCTACAGCGTCCGCTCGACCGCCATCGCCGCCGTCATCGTGAAGTTCGCGGAGACGATGAACGGCATCCGGCCGGTGCGCGCGTTCCGCCGCGAGGCGGTCAACGACGCGGACTTCCACGTACTCAACAGCCACCACGAACGCGTCAACGGCGACGCCATCCTGGAGATGGCCCGCTATGTCATCGGCTCCCGGCTCGTCGCCAACACGGCGGTGGCGGGCATCGTGCTGTGGGGCGCCTACCGGGTGGCCTCGGGCTCGCTGGCGCTGGGCGTGCTGGCCGCCGCGGTGCTGTACCTGCGCCGGCTGTACGACCCGATAGACCGGCTCGGCATGTTCCTCAACTCGTACCAGTCGGCAGCCGCGTCACTGGAGAAGATCGCGGGTCTGCTCGCCCAGGTTCCCTCCGTGCCGGAGCCCGCGCGGGCGCGTTCACTGCCGGAGCTCGTCTCCGAACACCCGGGCCGCGAGGTCGAGTTCACCGACGTCCGCTTCGCGTACCGCACCGGCGGCGAGGTGCTCCCGACCTTCTCGCTGACCCTCCCGGCGGGCCAGACCGTCGCCGTGGTCGGCTCCACGGGCGCGGGCAAGTCGACGCTCGCCAAGCTCCTGGCCCGTTTCTACGACCCCACGGACGGCCGGGTCCTCCTCGACGGCGTCGACCTGCGCGAGCTGTCGGTGCGCGAACTGCGCCGCGGGGTGGTGATGGTGACGCAGGAGGCCTTCCTCTTCTCCGGCACGGTCGCGGAGAACATCGCCATCGGCCGCCCGGACGCCTCTCGCGAGGACATCGAGCGGGCCGCGAAGGCCATCGGCGCCCACGACTTCATCAGCGCCCTGCCGGACGGCTACGACACGGACGTACGCAAGAGGGGTGGCCGAATCTCGGCCGGTCAGCGTCAACTCGTGGCGTTCGCGCGGGCGTTGCTCGCCGATCCGGCGGTCCTGATCCTCGACGAGGCCACCAGTTCGCTGGACGTGCCGGGCGAGCGGGCGGTCCAGCGCGCGATGGACACGGTCCTGCGCGGCCGGACGGCCGTCGTCATCGCGCACCGCCTGTCGACCGTCGAGATCGCCGACCGGGTGCTGGTCATGGAGCACGGCCGCATCGTCGAGGACGGCAGCCCCGCCCAACTCGTCGCGGACACGGGCAGGTTCGCGGACCTGCATCAGGCGTGGCGGGACAGCCTGGTCTAGGCCCTGTCCCACCCCAGCGAGTGAGCCGAAGCCTCGGCACAGGCTTTGGCGCCCCGGAAGCGAACCGAGCGCAAAAAGAGGGTCGAATGGTTGACGCGTACGAGGATCCGGGGACACCCGACTGTCGCGGTGGCGCGCGCTATCTCTGGTGGCTGGTCGCCAGGCAGCCGGGCCGGGCCGCCGCGGGGGCGCTGCTGGGCACCGTCTGGATGGTGCTGATGGCGCTGACGCCGTATCTGCTGTCCCGCGCGATCGACGACGGCCTCGAACCGGGCGACCAGGCGGCGCTGGCCGGCTGGTCCGCCGCGCTGCTGGGCCTCGGGGTGTTCAACTCCTGGCTGAGCATCATGCGGCACCGCACGATGACCAGGCTCCGGATGGACGCCAACTTCCGGTCGGTCAAGCTCGTGGTGGGGCAGGCCACCCGGCTGGGTGCCACGCTGTCGCGGCGGACGGGAGCCGGGGAGGTCGTCACCATCGGTGTCGGTGACGTGCAGACGATCAGCCAGTCCCTGACGGTGGTCGGCCCGGGCGTCGGCGCGGCCGTCGCCTACGCCGTCGTGGCCGGACTGCTGCTGTCGATCTCGCTGCCGCTGGCCGCGGTGGTACTGCTCGGGGTGCCGGTGATAGTCGTACTCGTCGGCCCGCTGATGGGTCGGCTGCGGGGCGCGGAGACGGAGTACCGCGAGCGGCAGAGCGTGCTGACGGCGCGGATCGGCGACCTCGCGGGCGGGCTGCGGGTCCTCAACGGCCTTGGTGGCAAAGGGCTGTTCGCCGACGCCTTCCGCCGTGACTCGCAGCGGCTGCGGGTTCAGGGGTACCGGGTCGGGTCGGTGACGAGCTGGATCCAGGCACTCGGCGTCGGGCTGCCGACCGTGTTCCTGGCCGTCGTTACGTGGCTGGCGGCCCGGCTCGCCGCTCAAGGGTCCATCACCATCGGCGAGTTGGTGTCCGTGTACGGCTATGTCGCGGTCCTGGTGGCACCGGTGGCCTTCTTCGTCGAGTGCGGCTACCAGCTCAGCCGGGGTGTGGTGGCCGCCCGGCGCGTCGTACGGTTCCTGTCCCTGGAGCCGATGGAGACGGGCCGCGCCTCCGTGGACGCGCCGGCCGAACCCTCCGTGCTGCACGATCCCCGGTCCGGTGTCCGGGTGGCACCCGGCAGGCTGACCGCGCTGGTCGGCGCCCGTCCTGCGGAGTCCGCCGCCGTGGTCGACCGGCTCGGCCGGTACACCGCGTCGGCGGTGACCTGGGGCGGCGTACGTCTCGACGCGGTCGCCCTGCCGCAGGTCCGGGCGCGCATCCTGGTCGCGGACAACGAGGCCGACCTGTTCGCGGGCACCCTGCGCGATCTGGTCTCCGGCCGCGGGGACCCCGACGAGGAGACCATCACCCGGGCGGTGCACGCGGCCGTGGCCGACGACGTCGTGCTCGGGCTGCCGGACGGGCTCGACTCGGCCGTCGACGCGCAGGGCCGCAGTCTCTCCGGAGGCCAGCGGCAGCGCGTACGCCTGGTGCGGGCGCTGCTCGCCGACCCCGAGGTGCTGCTCGCGGTCGAGCCCACCTCGGCACTGGACGCGCACACCGAGGCCGCCGTCGCCGCCCGGCTGCGCGCCGCGCGCTCGGGCCGTACGACCGTCGTGACCAGCACCTCGCCGCTCGTCCTCGACCAGGTGGACACCGTGTACTACCTGGTCGACGGCAAGGTCGCGGCCGTCGGCGGCCATCAGGAACTCCTCGACGGGGAGCCGGGCTACCGCGCGCTGGTGGCCCGCGACGCGGACGACACGGATGACACGGACGGCGTGGGCGGCGTGGGCGGCGTGGACCATGCGGACGCCGACGAGTCGGACCTGGATGCGGCATCGGGCCCGGCCGCGGCATCGGATCTGGACGCAGAGGAGGCCGTGCGATGACCGCGCAGCTGCCGGTCGCCGAACCGGCCGACGTACGCAGGGCCGCGGGCCGGCTGATCCGCGCGGACGGCCGCGCCTTCGCCGTCGTACTCGCCCTGAACGCGCTGGCCGCCGCTGCCGGTCTGGTCGGTCCGTGGCTGCTCGGCCGCATCATCGACGAGGTCCGGGCCGGTGGCGGAGTGGCCGTCGTGGACCGCCTCGCGCTGGTCATCCTGGTGTGCGCGCTGGGGCAGTTGCTGCTGGCTCGCGGTGCCCGGTACGTGGGGTACCGGTTCGGGGAGCGGACGCTGGCGCGGGTGCGCGAGGAGTTCGTCGACCGGACGCTGACCCTGCCCGCCTCCGTCGTGGAGCGGGCGGGCACGGGCGATCTGACGGCCCGGGGCACCGCGGACGTCTCGGCGGTGGGTACGACTTTGCGCGACGCCGGTCCCGAGCTGCTGATCTCCTCGGTCCAGTGTCTGTTCCTCCTCGGCGCGGTCTTCGCGCTCGACCCGCTGCTCGGCGCCTGTGCGGTGCTGGCCCAGGCCGGTATCTGGCTGGCGCTGCGCTGGTATCTGCGCCGGGCGCGCACCGGCTATCTCGCCGAGGGGGCCGCCACGTCGGAGGTCGCCGAGATCCTCACGGCGACCGCGTCCGGCGGGCGCACGGTCGAGGCGTTCGGACTCCAGCGGCGGCGGATCGCCGCGAGCCGGGACGCGCTGGAGACGTCCCGGCGCACCCGGTTGTACACGCTGTACCTGCGGACCGTGTTCTTCGTGACCGTGGAGATCTCGTTCGTGCTCCCCGTGTCCGTCGTGCTGCTGGTCGGCGGAGCCCTGCACGAGCGGGGCACGGTGAGCCTGGGCGCCGTGATCGCGGCGGCCCTGTATCTGCGGCAGCTGGAAACGCCGCTCGACCAGGTCCTGATGCGGGTGGAGCAACTGCAGGCCAGCGGCGCCTCGTTCGCCCGGGTGGAGGGCCTCGGCCGGGCGCCGCGGGCCGTCCCGTCCGGCTCCCCGGCCCCGGCGGACGACCGGATCGACGTGACGGACGTGCGCTACTCGTACGACCGCGGGGGCGAGGTCCTGCGCGGGGTGGATCTGACCGTGCGGCCCGGCGAGCGGCTGGCCGTGGTCGGGCCCTCCGGCGCCGGGAAGACCACCCTGAGCCGGCTGCTGGCGGGCATCGACGCGCCGCGCTCCGGCTCGGTGACGGTGGGCGGGGTGCCGATCGTCGACCTCGACCCGGAGCAGCTGCGGCGGCAGATCGTGCTCGTCACCCAGGAGCACCACATCTTCCTCGGCACGGTCCGCGACAACCTGCTCATCGCCGAACCGTCGGCCGGTGACGCCGAGTTGTGGGCGGCGCTCGCGGCGGTCGGCGCCGACGACTGGGTCCGGGAGCTGCCGGACGGCCTCGGCACGGAGCTCGGCCCCGACAGTCCGCACCGGGCGGACGGCTCCCGGGCCCAGCAACTGGCCCTGGCCCGGGTCGTGTTGGCCGACCCCCACACACTGATCCTCGACGAGGCCACGGCACTGCTCGACCCGGCGACCGCCCGCCACACCGAGCGCGCGCTCGCCGCCGTCCTCGAAGGCCGCACCGTCATCGCCATCGCCCACCGCCTGCACACCGCCCACGACGCCGACCGGGTCGCCGTGATGGAGGACGGCCGCCTGACCGAACTGGGCACCCACGACAGCCTGGTGGCCGCCGACGGCGCGTACGCGGCCCTGTGGCACTCGTGGCACGGCGAGCGGCCGGGGCTTCCCGACCAACGGCCTTCGTGAGCCCGGTCTTTCGCGCGCCTGGTGCTGCGCGGGCCTGAGTCCGCGTGAGCCCTGGTCCGCCTGGGCGTCCACCCGACAACGAGTCCGTATACCGAACATGACCACCCGGACAACGAACCGTTTCCGGCCAACTTGTTGATGCGCACCTGACAGAGAGCGCAATCTCCTGCCACTCTTCCCACGACCGCTGCACAGCAACCTCACAAGAACCGCTGTGCCGTGGTGGACCCCCACGCACGCCCGCACGTGCCCCATGCAAGTGGTTCCGCGTTCCGCCTTGTTCTGCCCGGACGGATCCCAACCGTCCGGTCCCCCCTGGCCGCGCGATCCGCGATCCGCGGCCACGCAGAAGGAGTCCGTGTTGAGACGCACCTCCCACAGACGCACCTCCCACACCGCAGGCACCTCTGAGACCGTGGGCAACTCCCGTTCCGCGTTCGCCTCCCGTTCCACCCGGCGCAAGGCCGCCGCCGGCGCGCTCGTCGCCGTCGCCGCCCTGCTGGCCGCGGCCGTCCAGACGGGCGCCGCCACCGCCGACACCAAACCCGCCCCGGGCAAGCTCGACAAGGGCTCGCTGGCCGTCAAGCTCTCCCCCGCCCAGCGCGCGGCGCTGATCCGCGACGCCGACTCGGCGAAGGCGGACACGGCGAAGGAACTCGGCCTGGGCGCAAAGGAGAAGCTCGTCGTCCGCGACGTCGTCAAGGACGCCGACGGCACCGTTCACACGCGGTACGAGCGCACGTACGCCGGACTCCCGGTCCTCGGCGGCGACCTGGTCGTCGACACCGCCAAGTCGGGCAAGACCGAAGGCGTTACGCGTGCGGTGAAGGCCCAGCTCAAGGGCCTGACCACCAGCGCCGCGGTGAAGCCGGCGGTCGCCGAGAAGCAGGCCCTGAAGGCCGCCTCGGCGGAGGGCTCGAAGAATACCGAGGCGGACGGCGCGCGCAAGGTGATCTGGGCGGCCGACGGCACGCCGAGCCTCGCGTACGAGACGGTCGTGGGCGGTCTGCAGCACGACGGCACCCCGAACGAGCTGCACGTCATCACGGACGCGGCCACCGGCAAGAAGCTCTACGAGTACCAGGCCGTCGAGACCGGCACCGGCAACACCCAGTACAGCGGCTCGGTGACCCTCGGCAGCGCCCAGTCCGGGTCGACGTACAACCTCACGGACACGACGCGCGGCAACCACAAGACGAACAACCTCAACCGCGGTACGTCGGGCACCGGCACGCTCTTCTCCGGCGCCGACGACGTCTGGGGCAACGGGGCCGCGTCGAACCTGGAGACGGCGGGCGCGGACGCCCACTACGGGGCCGCGCTGACCTGGGACTACTACAAGAACGTGCAGGGCCGCAGCGGTATCCGCGGTGACGGGGTCGGCGCGTACTCCCGCGTCCACTACGGCAACAACTACGTCAACGCCTTCTGGCAGGACTCCTGCTTCTGCATGACGTACGGCGACGGCTCGGGCAACGCCAAGCCGCTCACGTCGATCGACGTGGCCGCGCACGAGATGACGCACGGCGTCACCTCCAACACGGCGGGCCTGGTGTACAGCGGTGAGTCGGGCGGCCTGAACGAGGCGACCTCCGACATCTTCGCGGCGGCCGTCGAGTTCTACGCCGGCAACACCTCCGACGTCGGCGACTACCTGGTCGGCGAGAAGATCGACATCAACGGCAACGGGACGCCGCTGCGTTACATGGACAAGCCGAGCAAGGACGGCGCGTCCAAGGACAGTTGGTACTCGGGCATCGGCTCGATCGACGTCCACTACTCCTCGGGCCCGGCGAACCACTTCTTCTACCTCCTCTCGGAGGGCAGTGGCGCCAAGACCGTCAACGGCGTCTCGTACGACTCGCCGACCTCCGACGGTCTGCCGGTGACCGGGATCGGCCGCGAGAAGGCCGCGCTGATCTGGTTCAAGGCGCTCACCACGAAGTTCACCTCGACGACCAACTACGCGGCGGCCCGCACCGGCACGCTCGCGGTCGCGGGTGAGCTGTACGGCACCACGAGCGCCGAGTACACGGCGGTGCAGAACGCGTGGGCCGGCATCAACGTCGGCGCCCGGCCCGGCGGCGGGGGCGGCGGCACGTCGTTCGAGAGCACGACGGTCGTATCGATTCCGGACAACGGAGCGGCGGTGACGTCGTCGATCGCGGTCACCGGCCAGGCCGGCAACGCTCCCACCAACCTGGTCGTCACCCCGAACATCACGCACACGTGGCGCGGTGACCTCGTGGTCGACCTGGTGGCACCGGACGGCACGAGCTACCGCCTCAAGCCCTTCAGCTCCTCGGACTCGGCGGACAACGTCACCGAGCCGTACACGGTGAACGCGTCCTCCGAAGTCGCCAACGGCACCTGGCAGTTGAAGGTCCAGGACCAGGCTGCGCAGGACACCGGCAGGATCAATGGCTGGAAGATCACCTTCCCGCAGGCGTAACCGATCCGGGTGAGCCGAGGCCATACGAACTCACCCAGGCTCACGCCCACAGGGCGCCGTCCCGGGGATCCAACTCCCCGGGGCGGCGGCTCTTTTGCCGTGCCATTGCCATGTCATTGCCCCGGCCTTGCGAGGGCCTCCCCATCTTTTGCCAGGCCTTTGCGGGCGATCAAGTCCGCAATCCGTACGCGGATCTTCGGGCAGCGGACGATTTCCGGCCAACCTTTATTCGCCCCGCTGACATGTACAGGACTCAACTGGCAACGTTCACCCCGCATCACCGCTTACGGCACACCCGCACCGCAACTTCACAACCGCCCGACCGGTCCCCCATGCCAGTCGGACACCCCCCACGAAGGAGCTTGCGTGACCCCCCTCTACGCGCGTCACAAGCGCACCACTCTGGCCATCGCCACCGCCGTCGCCGCCGGAGCCCTGCTCACCACCGGTCTGACCACCGGTGCCTCCGCCCAGTCCCCGGCCGAGCAGTCCGGCGGGTCGACCCTCGCCGCGGCGCCGGTCCAGCTGACCGCGGCAGCCCGTACGAGCCTCATCCAGAAGGCCGACGCCGCCACGGCGGACACGGCCGACGAGATAGGTCTCGGCGCCGAGGAGAAGCTCGTCGTCAGAGACGTCGTCAAGGACGCCGACGGCACGACGCACACCCGGTACGAGCGCACGTACGCCGGACTCCCGGTCCTCGGCGGCGACTTGGTCGTCCACGAGACCAAGGCCGGCAAGACCCAGGGCGTGACCAAGGCGACCAAGGCCGCCATCAAGGTCTCCGACGTCACCCCGGACATCGCCAAGTCCACCGCCGAGAAGCAGGCGTTGAAGGCGGCGAAGGCCGAGGGCAGCACCAAGTCCGCGGCCGACAAGGCGCCCCGCAAGGTCGTCTGGGCGGCCGACGGCAAGCCGACCCTCGCCTACGAGACGGTCGTCGGCGGCTTCCAGCACGACGGCACCCCGCAGCAGCTGCACGTCGTCACCGACGCGCAGACGGGCAAGAAGCTGTACGAGTGGGAGGCGATCCAGACCGGCACCGGCAACAGCCAGTACTCCGGCAAGGTCACCATCGGCACCTCGCTGTCGGGCTCGACGTACCAGCTGAACGACACCGGCCGCGGCGCCCACAAGACGTACAACCTCAACCGGGGTACGTCCGGCACCGGCACCCTCTTCACCGACGCGGACGACACCTGGGGCACGGGCGCGGCCTCCAACACCCAGACCGCGGCCGTGGACGCGCACTTCGGCGCCCAGGCCACCTGGGACTTCTACAAGAACGTGCTCGGCCGCAACGGCATCAAGAACAACGGCGTCGCCGCCTACTCCCGCGTCCACTACGGGAACGCGTACGTCAACGCCTTCTGGAGCGACAGCTGCTTCTGCATGACGTACGGCGACGGCTCGGGCAACACCAAGCCGCTGACCTCGCTCGACGTGGCGGGCCACGAGATGACCCACGGCGTCACCTCCAACACGGCGGGCCTGGTCTACAGCGGTGAGTCGGGCGGCCTGAACGAGGCGACCTCCGACATCTTCGGCTCGGCGGTGGAGTTCTACGCGGCCAACGCGTCCGACGTCGGCGACTACCTCATCGGCGAGAAGATCGACATCAACGGCAACGGCACCCCGCTGCGCTACATGGACAAGCCGAGCAAGGACGGCGCGTCCAAGGACAGCTGGTCCTCCAGCCTGGGCGGCATCGACGTCCACTACTCCTCGGGCCCGGCGAACCACTTCTTCTACCTCCTCTCGGAGGGCAGCGGCGCCAAGACGATCAACGGCGTCAGCTACAACTCCCCGACCTCCAACGGCTCGACGATCACCGGCATCGGCCGCGACAAGGCGGTCAAGATCTGGTACAAGGCGCTCACCGAGTACATGACGTCGACGACGAAGTACGCGGGCGCCCGTACGGCGACGCTCAGCGCGGCGTCGGCGCTGTACGGCGGCACGGCGAGCACGGAGTACAAGGCGGTGGCGGCGGCCTGGTCCGCGGTGAACGTGGCCTGACTGTCGAATAGTTGAGCATGGGCGGTACCCGGAACGAAGGCATTCCCGGGTACCGCCCTACTCTTGGTTCCCATGCCCTACACGTACGAGGACGTGGGTGCGACCCGCGACGGCCGGTGCCCACCCGGCTTCCATCCCCTGCACGTCCGCAGCCGCATCGGCGAGGGCCAGGAGGTCTTCAAATCCGCCTCCCAGGCGGTCCTGACCTGGGACCTCCACAGAGCCGTGGGCGTCAAGATCACCACGGACGCCCCGCAGGCGGCCCCCGGCGTCGACGTCACGGTCGGCCTCGGCCTGCTCCAGGCCCCCTGCCGCATCGTCTGGACGGTCGAAGAACCCCGCCGAGCCGGCTGGGCCTACGGCACCCTCCCCGGCCACCCCGAATCCGGCGAGGAAGCCTTCATCGTCGACCGCACGGGCGACGGCACGGTCTGGCTGACGATAACCGCCTTCAGCCGCCCGGCGAAGTGGTACGCGAAGGCGGGCGGGGCGGCGACCCGGGGATTGCAGCATGCTTACGCACGGCGGTGCGGGGTGGTGCTGCGGAAGATGTGCGAGGACCCGAAGGGCGACTTTCTGAGGTAGCGGGGGGGGCGACGGATTCCGCCGAGGCCGACGTCGGCAGGGTCGTTCGTCTAGTCCGCCGCGGCCCGGATTCTCTTCTCCTGCGCGATGGCGACGGATTCCGGCACGGGCCGCGGCTTGCCGTTCTTCGACGGCGGCAGGAGGTACGTGGCCAGGGTGGTGCCGGTGCGGACGACGGACATCACGTTGCCGCCCCCGCTCGGGTCGAGCACATTGGTGATCCGATAGCCGACCCTGTCGTCTCCCATCCGCTCCAGGGGAACGGAGGCGACGGTGAAGTCGTACGTCCAGCCGCGCTTCGACGTGGCGGTGAACCGGGTGCAGTCGGCGACGGCTCTCTTCAGCCCGGTCATCCACTGCGCGGCGGTGTCGCCGTCGTGGCTCGTCAGGGTCAGGGTCCCGGGCGGGGCCGACGCGGGGGCACCGTCCGCCTCGATCGTCGCCCAGACCATGGCCCGCCGGGGAAGCCGGGGACTCACGCTCATCATGTCCGCGAGGGGACGACAGGCCGCCTGACCTGTCGTCACAACATCCTTGGCCTCCAGCAGCCGAAGGCTCTGCCGCTCCGCACTGAAGCCGGGCAGGTCGGCACCCTCGGGCAGCACGTCGGTCAACTGGGCCTTGGTGAGCGGCCCTTGACCACCGGCGGAGGACTTCGACTCCCCGTCCCCCGACCCGCCGCACGCCGACAGCACAACTGTCGTGCCGATCACCAGCACAACAGCCTTCATGGCACGCCGCGCACCGCTCACCACTGGCCCAACCCCCACCGATCGCCGACCGGGTCCGCGGCACCCCTGCCCCTGCCACTCCGGACCCGAGCGACAACCCTAGACCAGCTCCGATCACCGAGGCGCGAGGGTCCCCCGCCCCCTCTTCCGCACCTCAACCGGCCCTGAGCGCAGGCGACTTCACCGCATCAAAACCCCCGCCCCCTCCCCCAACTCCTCCGAAGGAACCGCCACCAACCCCAACTCCGCACTCGACGCCAGCAGTCGATGCGTGGGCAGGATGCGGACCGTGTAGCCGAACGGGCCCGTGCGGTCCAGGGACAGGGGGCCTTCGTAGAGCCAGCGGCCGTCCAGGTCGGGGCCGCCCGCCGGTTTCAGGGGGGCGGTCGTGCCGTCCGTGATGCCGTCCTCCGAGTCGACGCGGCCCGAGACCGCCTGGACCTCGACGTCGTCCGGGGCCAGGTCGCCCAGGGCGACGCGGACGCGCAGGGAGAGCGTGGTGCCGAGTTCGGCTGTCGGAGTCCCCGCCGACGTCTCCACGTGGTCGACCGTGACGTGCGGCCACGCCCCCCGCACCCGGGACTTCCACACCGCCAACTCCCTTGCGGAGGAAGGGGACATGGCGCGGTGGGCGTGGGCCGCCGGGGTGTAGAGGCGTTCCACGTACTCGCGGACCATGCGGCCGGCCAGGACCTTCGGGCCCAGGTGGGTCAGGGTCTGGCGGACCATCTCGATCCAGCGGTCGGGCAGGCCCGCCTGGCCGCGCTCGTAGAAGCGCGGGGCCACCCGCTGCTCCAGGAGCTCGTAGAGCGCCGACGCCTCCAGCTCGTCCCGGCGGTCGTCGTCCACCGCCGTGCCGTCCGCCGTGGGGATCGCCCAGCCGAAGTCCGGCTGGAACCACTCGTCCCACCAGCCGTCCAGGACGGAGAGGTTGAGGCAGCCGTTGAGCGCTGCCTTCATGCCCGACGTGCCGCAGGCCTCCAGGGGACGGAGGGGGTTGTTGAGCCAGATGTCGCAGCCGGGGTAGAGCTTCTGCGCCATCGCCATGCCGTAGTCGGGGAGGAAGACGATCCGGTGGCGTACACGCGGGTCGTCGGCGAACCGGACCAGTTCCTGGACCAGCCTCTTCCCCCCGTCGTCCGCCGGGTGCGCCTTGCCCGCCACCACGATCTGGATCGGCCGTTCGGGGTGCAGGAGCAGGTCCATCAGGCGGTCCCGGTCCCTCAGCATCAGCGTCAGGCGCTTGTAGGAGGGGACGCGACGCGCGAAGCCGATCGTCAGGACGTCCGGGTCCAGCACGCCGTCGATCCAGCCCAGTTCGGCCGTGCCCGCGCCGCGCTGCCGCCAGGACGCGTGCAGCCGCTCCCGTACCTCCGTCACCAACTGCTCGCGCAGCACGCGGCGCAGGTCGTAGATGTCCTGGTCGGGAATCTCGGCGACTGCGTCCCAGCGGTCCGAGGCGCCGACCGTCATCGCATCCTCCGTGCGCTGCGCCCCGATCTGGCGGGCGCCGAGGCGGAAGACCTCGGGGGCCACCCAGGTCGGCGCGTGCACGCCGTTCGTGACGGAGGTGATCGGGACCTCGTCCGGGTCGAAGCCCGGCCAGAGCCCGGAGAACATCTCCCGGCTGACCTGTCCGTGCAGCAGCGACACCCCGTTGGCGCGTTGGCCCAGCCGCAGGCCCATCACCGCCATGTTGAAGAGGTTCGGTTCGCCGCCCGGATACGTCTCCATTCCCAATCGCAGAATGCGTTCGACGTCAATGCGCGGGAGTTCCGCGTCCGGGCCGAAGTGCCGGGCCACCAGTTCCCGGTCGAAGCGGTCGATTCCGGCGGGCACGGGGGTGTGGGTCGTGAAGACCGTGCCCGCCCGGACCGCTTCGAGTGCGGCGTCGAAATCCAGGTCCTCATAAGACAGTTCGTGAATTCGTTCCAGGCCAAGAAATCCCGCATGACCCTCGTTCGTATGGAACACCTCGGGCTGCGCGTGACCCGTCAGCCGGCAGTACGTACGAACGGCACGCACCCCGCCGATACCGAGCAGCATCTCCTGGAGCAGCCGGTGCTCACTGCCGCCGCCGTAGAGCCGGTCCGTCACGCCCCGCTCGCCGAGGTCGTTCTCCTCTATGTCCGAGTCGAGCATCAGCAGCGGCACCCGGCCGACCTGGGCCAGCCAGACCCGGGCGTGGAGGGACTTCCCGCCGGGGAGGGCCAGGGACACCTGCGAGGGGGTGCCGTCGGGCTCGCGCAGCAGGGAGACGGGCAGTTCGTTCGGGTCCAGGACCGGATAGTGCTCCTGCTGCCAGCCGTCCCGGGACAGCGACTGCCGGAAGTAGCCGTGCCGGTAGAGGAGTCCGACACCGATCAGGGGTACGCCGAGGTCGCTGGCCGCCTTGAGATGGTCCCCGGCGAGGATGCCGAGGCCGCCGGAGTACTGCGGCAGGGCGGCCGTGATGCCGAACTCGGGTGAGAAGTAGGCGATGGCGGCGGGGAGTTCGGAGGTCTGGGACTGGTACCAGCGTTCCCCGCCCACATAGTCCTTGAGGTCGTCGGCGGCCGCGGCGAGCCGCCGCAGGAAGCGCCGGTCCTCGGCCAGCTCGGCCAGCCGTTCGGTCGAGACGCTCCCGAGGAGGCGTACGGGATCGCATTCGGAGGCGGCCCAGTGTTCGGGGTCCACGGACTGGAAGAGGTCACGGGTCTCGGCGTGCCAGGACCAGCGCAGATTGCGCGCCAGATCACTGAGGGGGTGAAGGGCTTCGGGGAGTACGGGACGCACGGTGAATCTGCGGATGGCCTTCACGAGCTTCCACCTTCACGGAGGACTTACCAGGACGGCGTATCGGCGTTGCTATGGGCGGGCGGATCAGGGCGAACCGGCGGACGCACGTCGCTGTGCGCACTTTGTCACCCATGACGGTAGCGGCGAGGGCGCCTCCGCAACTACGGCGCGAAGTGCTCCGCGGGATGTGCGGTACTGCGACCGGGGGCCGATCGGCACTGATCACGCCCGCGCGGTGGAGCCTTCGGCGGCAGGGCCCCGCGCCCCCCGTGGAAGGGCCGGAAATCGCCGCAACCTTTACATGTCCGCCACGGGCGATATGGCCGATTCCGCCCCCTCGTACGACCTTGTGGCGCTTCACACCGCACGAGAGGCTGCCAAGTGGCGATCCGGCCACGGCCTCGCAGGACCCGTACGGGGAACTCGCGAGGCCCGCCAGAGCCCCATCGGGCCCGCGCGCACCACCGGCCGGAGCACGCCGAGTCGAGGAGGGGAACTCACACCATGGCAGTGACGCGCGAGCGGCGGCTGCACTGGGCGGGAGGCCTTACCGCGGTCATGACGGCCGCGGTGCTTTCGGCCATCACCCTGCCCGCACACGCCGCCCCCGAGGGGCAGATATCCGGCGCGGGCGGAACGGGTTCCGTCAGCGGCAGCTACATAGTGACGCTCAAGGGGGGAACGAAGGCTCCGTCGAAGGCGGGCAAGGCCGTCGCCACCAAGTACGGAGCGAAAATAAGCCACACCTACAGCACCGCGCTCAACGGCTATGCGGTGAAGGTCGACGAGAGGCAGGCCAGGCGCCTGGCCGCCGACTCCCGGGTGGCCTCGGTCTCGCGGGACGCCACCGTGGCCGTCGAGCACCGGCAGTCGGACCCGCCGTGGGGCCTCGACCGCATCGACCAGCAGGACCTGCCGCTGGACAGCAGCTACACCTGGCCGGAGTCCGCGGGCTGTTTTTTTTTTTTTTTTTTTTTTTTTTTTTTTTTTTTTTTTTTTTTTTTTTTTTTTTTAAAAAAAAAAAAAAAAAAAAAAAAAAAAAAAAAAAAAAAAAAAAAAAAAAAAAAAAAAAAAAAAAAAAAAAAAAAAAAAAAAAAAAAAAAAAAAAAAAAAAAAAAAAAAAAAAAAAAAAAAAAAAAAAAAAACAGGGCGTGACGGCGTACGTCATCGACACCGGCGTACGCATCACCCACAAGGACTTCGGCGGCCGGGCGAGCAACGGCTGGGACTTCGTCGACAACGACGCCGTCGCCCAGGACGGCCAGGGCCACGGCACGCACGTGGCGGGCACGATCGCGGGCACGACATACGGCGTCGCGAAACAGGCGAAGGTCGTCGCCGTCCGCGTCCTCGACGACAACGGCGCCGGCACGCTTTCGCAGGTCATCGCGGGCATCGACTGGGTGACCAAGAACGCCCGGAAGCCGGCCGTCGCCAATATGAGCCTGGGCGGGCTCGCGGACCCGCAACTGGACGCCGCGGTCCGCAACTCCATCGCCTCCGGCGTCACCTACGCGGTCGCGGCCGGCAACGACGGCCTCCCGGCGAGCCTCTACTCACCGGCCCGTGTCAAGGAGGCGATCACGGTCGGCGCGAGCGACAAGAAGGACGCGAGGGCGGACTTCTCCAACTGGGGCGCGCGGCTCGATCTGTTCGCCCCCGGCGTGGACGTCACCTCCGCCTCCAACGCGAGCGACACGGGCAGGGCGACCTTCTCCGGTACGTCGATGGCGTCACCGCACGCGGCAGGTGCGGCCGCGCTCCATCTGGCCGACCACGCCTGGGCGACACCCGCAGATGTCAGCAAGGCTCTTGTCGAGCAGGCAGCTTCCGGGAAGATGTCCAACGCGGGGCTCGGCTCACCGAACAAGCTCCTGCAAGTCGACAACCCCTAAGTATTTGCGTATTCACCGACCGGCCTCGTCCCGCGAATCCCCAACCGATCCTTTACGGATCCTTGGCGGATTCTCACCGGACGAGGCCGGTCTTGTGTGTAGACATACGCGCGAGTAGTTAACAAAGTGCCGGATTGCCCACCCGAAAAGAGTGGGAAGGCTCCACCGGTACGCCCAGCAGGACCAACCTCCCCACACCCTCATCCGCCCACCCACGTTGACGCGGACAGGAGCGGTCATGCCCGCCATGCACCACCAGCCGTCACCACCCCCGACGCCCAGCACCACCGAGCCTCCCGACCAGGGAGAGAAAGCCGACCGGCCACAGCCGCCGAAGGCAAGGACCGTCGAGTCGGCCACCAAGCCGGCCAAGACTCCCAAGACGCCCAAGCCCGCAAAGTCGACAAAGTCGGCGACACCCGCCGAGTCGGCGAAACCGGAGGCGCCGGCAACACCGGAGGAGCCGGCCACACCGGCGACACCGGCAGAGTCACCACAACCGGCAAAAGCACAGCAACCGGCAGAATCAGCGCCATCGGCAGAATCGGTGACATCGGTGCCATCGGGAGACTCACTGCAATCCGCAGAGTCGGCGAAACCGTCCAAGCCGCCCAAGCCCGCCAAGCAGCCGCGGCCGTCGACCACCGCCCCCAAGAGCACCGCCCGCCGCACGTCCGCCCCCGCGCTCGCCCCGGCCCCGGGAAGCGGCCCTCTGATCGGGCGCATCCCCGTGCTGGACGTGCGCCCCCTCGTGCAGGGCGGGCGCCGCCCCGCGAAGGCCGTGGTGGGCGAGCCCTTCGAGATCTCCGCGACGGTCTTCCGCGAGGGCCACGACGCGGTCGCCGCGAACGTCGTCCTGCGTGATCAGGAAGGCCGTTCGGGCCCCTGGACCCCGATGCGCGAGCTGGCCCCCGGCACCGACCGCTGGGGCGCCACCGTCTCCGTACCGAGGCCGGGCCGCTGGACCTACACCGTGGAGGCCTGGGGCGACCCGATCACCACCTGGCGCCACCACGCGCAGATCAAGATCCCGGCGGGCATGGACACCGAGCTGGTCCTGGAGGAGGGCGCGCTGCTGTACGAGCGTGCCGCGACCGGCGTACCGAAGAGCAAGGGCCGCCGTGACGCGATCCTCGCGGCCGTGGAGGCCCTGCGCGACACCGACCGGCCCGCCGCGGCCCGCCTCGCCGCCGCGCTCACGCCCGACGTGGACCACGTCCTCGCGCGCCACCCCCTGCGCGAACTGGTCTCGTCCGCCGAGCGGCTGACCCTGCTGGTGGAGCGGGAGCGGGCGCTGTACGGCTCCTGGTACGAGTTCTTCCCGCGCTCGGAGGGCGCGGTCGTGGAGCCCGGCAAGCCGCCGGTCAGCGGCACGTTCCGGACCGCCGCGCGACGGCTGCCCGCGATCGCGGAGATGGGCTTCGACGTGGTGTACCTGCCACCGATCCACCCCATCGGCGCGACCTTCCGCAAGGGCCCCAACAACACGCTCGACGCGTCCCCGGACGACGTCGGGGTGCCCTGGGCGATCGGCTCACCGGAGGGCGGGCACGACGCCGTCCACCCCGACCTCGGCACGATCGACGACTTCGACGCCTTCGTACGCCGGGCCGAGAGCCTGGGCATGGAGATCGCCCTGGACTTCGCGCTCCAGTGCTCGCCGGACCACCCGTGGGTGGAGAAGCACCCGGAGTGGTTCCACCACCGCTCGGACGGCACGATCGCGTACGCCGAGAACCCCCCGAAGAAGTACCAGGACATCTACCCGATCGCCTTCGACAAGGACATGCCAGGTCTGGTCCAGGAGACGCTCAGGGTGCTGCGGTTCTGGATGAGTCACGGGGTGCGGATCTTCCGTGTGGACAACCCCCATACAAAACCGGTCATCTTCTGGGAGCAGGTGATCGATGACATCAACCGCACCGACCCCGATGTCATCTTCCTGGCAGAGGCGTTCACCCGCCCCGCGATGATGCACACGCTCGGCGCGATCGGTTTCCAGCAGTCGTACACGTATTTCACCTGGCGCAACACCAAGGAAGAACTGACCGAATACCTCACCGAGCTGTCGGGCGAGGCGGCCGCCTATATGCGGCCCAACTTCTTCGCCAACACCCCCGACATCCTGCACGAATTCCTCCAGCAGGGCGGTCGGCCCGCCTTCGAACTGCGGGCCGTGCTCGCCGCGACCCTGTCGCCGGCCTGGGGTGCCTACAGCGGATTCGAGCTGTGCGAGAACGTCCCGGTGCGGAACGGGAGCGAAGAATACCTGGACTCGGAGAAGTACCAACTACGTCCGCGAGACTGGGAGTCGGCGGAGCGCGAGGGTCGTAGCATCGCGCCTCTGATTGCCGAACTCAACGCGGTCAGGCGCCGCAGTCCGGCCCTGAGGCAACTGCGCGACCTGCACTTCCACCAGGCGGACAAAGAGGCGGTGATCGCGTACTCGAAACGCAGCGGATCGAACACGGTTCTGGTGGTCGTGAACCTCGACCCTCACCACACCCAGGAGGCCACGGTCTCGTTGGACATGCCACGACTCGGCCTCGACTGGCACGAGTCGTTCCCGGTGCGCGACGAGCTCACCGGCGAGACCTACCACTGGGGCAGGACCAACTACGTACGCCTAGCGCCCGGGCACCAGCCCGCGCACGTACTGACCGTCCTGCGACCGTCCTCACCGCCAACCGGAGGGTCACCCACACCATGATCGTCAACGAGCCCGTCCCGGACACCTTCGAAGACACCCCGCAAAAAGACCGGGACCCCGAATGGTTCAAACGCGCCGTCTTCTACGAAGTCCTCGTCCGCTCCTTCCAGGACAGCAACGGCGACGGCATCGGCGACCTCAAAGGCCTCACCGCCAAACTCGACTACCTGCAATGGCTCGGCGTCGACTGCCTCTGGCTCCCCCCCTTCTTCAAATCCCCGCTCCGCGACGGCGGCTACGACGTCTCCGACTACACCGCCGTCCTCCCCGAATTCGGTGACCTCGCCGACTTCGTCGAGTTCGTCGACGCCGCCCACCAACGCGGCATGCGCGTCATCATCGACTTCGTCATGAACCACACCAGCGACCAGCACCCCTGGTTCCAGCAGTCCCGCAACGACCCAGACGGGCCCTACGGCGACTACTACATGTGGGCCGACGACGACAAGCAATACCCCGACGCCCGCATCATCTTCGTCGACACCGAAGCCTCCAACTGGACCTTCGACCCCGTCCGCAAGCAGTACTACTGGCACCGCTTCTTCTCCCACCAGCCCGACCTCAACTTCGAGAACCCGGCGGTGCAGGAGGAGATCGTCTCCGCGCTGCGGTTCTGGCTGGACCTGGGCATCGACGGCTTCCGCCTGGATGCGGTGCCGTATCTGTTCGCGGAGGAGGGCACCGACTGCGAGAACCTGCCCGCCACCCACGAGGTCCTGAAGCGGGTGCGGGCCGAGATCGACGCCCACTACCCCGACACCGTCCTCCTCGCCGAGGCCAACCAATGGCCCGAGGACGTCGTCGACTACTTCGGCGACTACAGCGCCGGCGGCGACGAATGCCACATGGCCTTCCACTTCCCCGTCATGCCGCGCATCTTCATGGCCGTGCGGCGGGAGTCCCGCTACCCGGTCTCGGAAATCCTGGCGAAGACGCCGGCGATCCCGTCGGGCTGCCAGTGGGGCATCTTCCTGCGCAACCACGACGAACTCACCCTCGAAATGGTCACCGACGAGGAACGCGACTACATGTACGCGGAGTACGCCAAGGACCCGCGCATGCGCGCCAACATCGGCATCCGACGGCGGCTCGCCACCCTGCTGGACAACGACCGCAACCAGATCGAACTCTTCACCGCGCTGCTGCTGTCGCTGCCCGGCTCGCCGATCCTCTACTACGGCGACGAGATCGGCATGGGCGACAACATCTGGCTCGGCGACCGCGACGCGGTCCGCACCCCCATGCAGTGGACCCCGGACCGCAACGCGGGATTCTCCTCCTGCGACCCGGGACGCCTCTACCTGCCGACGATCATGGACCCGGTCTACGGCTACCAGGTCACCAACGTCGAAGCCTCCATGAGCTCGCCCTCGTCGCTGCTGCACTGGACCCGGCGGATGATCGAGATCCGCAAGCAGAACCCCGCCTTCGGCCTCGGCTCCTACACCGAACTGCCCTCCTCCAACCCCGCCGTCATCGCCTTCCTGCGCGAACACGGCGACGACCTCGTCCTGTGCGTCCACAACTTCTCCCGCTTCGCCCAGCCCACCGAACTGGACCTCCAGGCCTTCAGCGGACGCCACCCCGTCGAACTCATCGGCGGCGTCCGCTTCCCCGCCATCGGCGAACTCCCCTACCTCCTCACCCTCGCCGGACACGGCTTCTACTGGTTCCGACTCCGCAAGGACATGGCCTAGAAACAGGGAGAAGAAGCAGGTAGGAGTAGAACAGGGGCGGGGCGGTTTCTCCCGCCCCGCCCTGGGCACGCATCAGTAACACCCCGACTCACCCGGTTTCCGGGTCCTGGGGAAAGGACGCGACGCCATGTCGGAAGCCGTCACCCGCTCCGTGCACTCCGCTTCGACGAGTCCAGGCCTCCTTGCGTCCCTCGATCCGCTGCTTCGCGAGTGGCTGCCACGGCAGCGGTGGTTCGCGGGTAAGGGCCGTCCCGTCACCGGGTTCTCGCTGGTGGCGGCGACAGAGGTGCTGCCGTTGGACGCGAAGCTGGGGCTGCTGCATCTGCTCGTGCGGGCGCACCAGCCGCTCGTACCGACGCAGAGTGCCGCCACGCATCCGGCCGACTGCTACCAGCTCCTGATCGGTGTGCGCGAGACACTGCCGCCACGGCTGGCGCCCGCGCTGATCGGCCGTCCGACCGAGGGACCGCTGGCCGGACGGACCGTGTACGAGGCTCTGCACGACGCACGGCCCGCCGATGTGCTCCTGGAGGCGCTGCGGTCGCGGGCGCGCGTCGGCGACCTGCGCTTCGAGCGGGACATGCGGCAGGAGATCCGGGACGGTCTGGTGCCGCGGCTGGTGACGGCCGAGCAGTCGAACTCCTCGATCGTCTACGGAGATACGTTCATCCTGAAGCTGTTGCGGCGGATCGTGCCGGGGGACAACCCCGACCTGGAGCTGCCGCTGGTGCTGTCCCGCGAAGGCTGCCCCCGGGTTCCGGCGCCCGCCGGATGGCTGCTCGCGGACCTGGCCGACGAGACGTACGTACTGGGTGTGCTGCAGCCCTTCGTCCAGGGTGCGGCGGACGGCTGGGAGCTCGCGCTGCGGGAGCTCGCCAAGGGCGAGGACTTCAGCGGTGAGGCGCGGGCGCTGGGGCGGGCCACCGCCGAGGTGCACATGGCGCTGGCGCGGGCGCTGCCCACGGTGACCATGGGGCGCGGACAGATGGAACTGCTCGTGGACGGTATGACCGAGCGGCTGGAGGCTGCCGCCCAGGCGGTGCCCGCGCTGCGGCCGTACGCGCCCGGGCTGCACACCGCCTTCGAGGCGCTCGCCGATCTGGCGGGCGAGGGCGAGACGTGGACGGCCCAGCGGATCCACGGTGACCTGCACCTCGGGCAGTGTCTGCGGTCGCCGTCCGGTGAATGGTCGCTGATCGACTTCGAGGGCGAACCGTCCAAGCCGCTCGCCGAGCGGCGGATGCCGCAGCCGACCGCGCGGGACGTGGCCGGGATGCTCCGCTCCTTCGACTACGCGGCGCACTCGCACGCACCCGTCGTGCCCGGCTGGGCCGACACCTGCCGGGCGGCCTACTGCTCCGGGTACGCGGAGGCGGGCGGGCGTGATCCGCGTACGGATCCGGTGCTGCTGCGCGCGTACGAGACCGACAAGGCGATCTACGAGGTCGTGTACGAGGCGCGGCACCGGCCCGACTGGCTGCCCGTGCCGATGGAGGCGGTCCGCCGCCTGGCCCTCTCCGGGTCGTCGTAGGCGCCCTTACGTCCCTCACGTTCCGTCCGTCCCGCCCGCCCCGCCCGCCTTTTCACCACCGTCGACTCCGCCGAGGAGGCTCCACCCGTGACGCCCCGCCCGAACCCGCCCGCCAAGAAGCCGAAGAGCGCGAAGGACAAGGCCAGTAATGGCAAGGCCGCCGCCAAGGCGAAGGCGAAGACCGAGCCCGCGGTCGCGGACCCCGCGGAGCCGGTACACGATGTGGAGCCGACCATGCAGGACGCGGAGCCCGTACGCGATGTGGAACCCGTAGAGGTAGAGGCTGCCGCGCCCGTACGGGACGTGGAGCCGGCCGTGGTGGAGCCTGCCGTGCCGGATGTGCGGCCGTTGGCCGTGCTGGACCGGGGTGACCGGGAGCGGCTGCTCGGGGGCGCGCATCACGAGCCGCACTCCGTGCTCGGGGCCCATCCCGTGCCCGGCGGTGTGGTCTTCCGGGTGCTGCGGCCGTACGCGCTGTCGGTGACGGTCGTCACCGAGGAGCTGCGGGCCGAGCTGAACGACGACGGCGAGGGGTTCTTCTCGGCCGTGCTGCCGTTGCGGGAGGTGCCCGCGTACCGGCTGCTCGTGGAGTACGAGGGGACGGTTCAGGACACCGAGGACGCGTACCGGTTCCTGCCGACGATCGGCGAGTTCGATCTGCATCTGTTCGGCGAGGGGCGGCACGAACAGCTGTGGAAGGCGCTCGGCGCCGAGCCGATGGTGCACGAGGGCGTGAGCGGCACCCGTTTCACCGTGTGGGCGCCCAATGCCCGTGGCGTGCGGGTCGCCGGGTCCTTCAACTTCTGGGACGCCACGGCCTTCCCGATGCGGTCGCTCGGCTCCTCCGGGGTGTGGGAGCTGTTCGTTCCCGGGATCGGCGAGGGCGAGCTCTACAAGTTCGAGATCACCCGGCCCGACGGTTCCAAGACGATGCGGGCCGACCCGATGGCACGCCGTACGGAGATCCCGCCCGCCACCTCCTCCATCGTGCACGCCTCGCGTCACGAGTGGCAGGACGGGGAGTGGATGGCACGGCGGGCCTCCGACCCACCGGCCCATGAGGCGCCCTTCTCCGTGTACGAGGTCCATCTGGCGTCCTGGCGACCGGGGTTGACGTACCGTCAGCTGGCCGAGCAACTGCCGGTGTACGTCTCGGACCTGGGCTTCACTCATGTGGAGCTGATGCCGGTGGCGGAGCACCCCTTCGGCGGCTCGTGGGGCTACCAGGTCACCGGCTTCTACGCGCCCACGGCCAGGCTCGGCACGCCTGACGACTTCAAGTACCTCGTCGACGCGCTGCACCGGGCCGGGATCGGCGTGATCATGGACTGGGTGCCCGCGCACTTCCCGCGGGACGACTGGGCGCTGGCCGAGTTCGACGGCCGGCCCCTGTACGAGCACGAGGATCCGCTGCGGGCCGCGCACCCCGACTGGGGAACCCTGGAGTTCGACTACGGACGCCGGGAGGTGCGCAACTTCCTCGTCGCCAACGCGGTGTACTGGTGCGAGGAGTTCCACATCGACGGCCTGCGGGTCGACGCGGTGGCTTCCATGCTCTACCTCGACTACTCGCGCGAGCCCGGGCAGTGGACGCCCAACGCCCACGGCGGGCGCGAGAACCTCGACGCGGTGGCCTTCCTCCAGGAGATGAACGCGACCCTGTACCGGCGCGAGCCGGGGGTCGTCACGATCGCCGAGGAGTCAACGGCGTGGGACGGCGTCACGCGGGCCACCCACCACATCGGGCCCGGCGGCTTCGGGGGGCTCGGCTTCGGGCTGAAGTGGAACATGGGGTGGATGCACGACTCGCTCCGCTATGCCGCGCACGAGCCGGTCCATCGCAAGTATCACCACCACGAGATGACGTTCTCCATGGTGTACGCGTACAGCGAGAACTACGTCCTGCCGATCTCCCACGACGAAGTCGTCCACGGGAAGCGGTCGTTGGTGTCCAAGATGCCGGGTGACTGGTGGCAACAGCGGGCCACTCTGCGGGCCTATCTCGGCTTCATGTGGGCGCATCCCGGCAAGCAACTCCTCTTCATGGGGCAGGAGTTCGCGCAGGGCGCGGAGTGGTCCGAGGCGCACGGGCCCGACTGGTGGCTCCTCGATCCGTCGTACGGGGCCGCCGCCGATCACCAGGGTGTGCGGGACCTCGTCCGGGACCTGAACACCGTGTACCGGCATGCTCCTGCGCTCTGGGAGCGGGACATCGATCCCTCCGGGTTCGCGTGGATCGCGGGGGATGCGGTCGAGGACAACGTCTTCGCGTTCCTGCGTCACGCGGCGGACGGGTCGCCGTTGCTGGCGGTGTCCAACTTCTCGCCGGTGGTCCGGCACGAGTATCGACTCGGGGTTCCGGATGATGTGCCTGCGTGGCACGAGGCCCTGAACACGGACGGCGGTCGCTACGGCGGGGCCGACGTGACGAACCCCGACCCCGTCAAGCCCGACGCCCAGCCGTGGCACGGCCGCCCGGCCAGCATCCGCCTCACACTGCCACCACTGGCAACGGTGTGGCTGCGGCCGGCTTAGCTTTTTCTCGCCCCCGCCGCCCCTACCCATTCCCGTCACTTACTCAGGGGCTCCGCCCCCGAACCCCCGCTCCTCAAACGCCGGAGGGGCTGGGGGGGAGGGGGCTGCTGGGGGGTGGATGGGTTGACCGTGGGCGGGTGGGGAAATCGGCCTGACGGCCTCGTCCTCAAACGCCGGACGGGCTGAGTGGGGTGCCGGGGGGCATCAGCCTGGACGGCCGCGTCCTCAGGCGCCGGACAGGTTGGGTGGACGGAGGCTTGCGGAGTGGTACGAGTGCAGGTTCGCTGCCGCTGATTGCGCAGTTCCCCGCGCCCCTTTTTAGGGGCGCGGGGAACTGCGCAATCTTTTGGGGGTTCGGGGGCGGAGCCCCTGAGTCAGGGACGGGAATGGGTAGGGGCGGCGGGGGCGGAGAAGGCCTTAGGAGCTCAGCGCCTTCGCCAGGGGCTGCGGCAGCTCCCCCGTGTGCACGATCCCCAACGCCTGCGTGGCCCGCGTCAGGGCCACATACAGGTCACTCGTGCCGTAGCGGCCCGGCTCGACGACGAGGACCGCGTCGAATTCCAGGCCCTTCGACTGGCGGGGGTCAAGCAGCACGACCGCACGGGTGAGGTCGGGCTCCGCCCCGGCCGTAACCCCGTCGAGCCGCGCGGCCAGAGCCGCATGCAGGTCGCGAGGGGCGATCACCGCGAGCCGCCCCTCCGCGGGAGCCAGCTCCGCGACGGCCTTCTCCACGGCGCCGGGCAGTTCGGCGACGTCGGCGGCCTCGCGGACCAGGGGGCGTACACCGGTCGAGCGGACCGAACTCGGCGGCTCGAAGGCCGCGTTCTCGGCCCGCGGGACGGCCGCCGCGACGTCCATGATCTCGGACGGGGTGCGGTAGTTGACCGCGAGGCGGGTGTGCTCCCAGCGGTCCTGGACGTAGGGGTGGAGGATGTCCGACCAGGAGCCGACGCCCGCCGCGTCGGCCGTCTGGGCCGGGTCGCCGACGAGCGTCATGGACCGCGTGGGGCTGCGGCGCATCAGCAGGCGCCACGCCATCGGCGACAGCTCCTGCGCCTCGTCGACGATGATGTGCCCGAAGGCCCAGGTCCGGTCGGCCGCAGCCCGTTCGGCGGCGCTGCGGTGGTCGTCCTCCTCGTGGCGCTCGGCCATCCGCTCGGCGTCGATGATGTCGTGCGCGGACAGCACCTCCGCGTCCTCGTCGTCCTTGTCCTCGAACTCGTACGTCCTCGAGGCGTAGGAGACGTCCAACACGCCCTGGGCGTAAGCGACTTGCTGGTTGCGCTCCCGCTCCGCCGCCGCCTTCGCCAACCGGTCGTCCTCGCCGAGGAGTTCGGCAGCCTCGTCGAGAAGAGGGACGTCGCCGGTGGTCCAGGCCCGGGTCACCGTACGGCGGATGGCGTTCGCGTCCGCCTCGGACACGTACGCGTCGGGTTCCGCCAGGAAGTCCGCGATCAGCCGACGCGGGGTGATACGCGGCCACAACTGGTCGATGGCGGCCCAGACTTCGCGGTTCTCGGCCAGCTCGTCGCGGATCTGGGTGACGTCGCTCGGGTCGAGCAGGTTCGTGCCGTCGAAGGGGTCCGTGCCGATCCGCTCGGCGAGCATGTCGGTGAGGGTGTTGAGGATGTGGCCCTCGAAGTGCTCCCGGGCCGCGTTGTGCGGCAGGTTCACCTCGCGGGTGCGGTCACGGGCGACGCGTACGAGACCGGCGTCGAGCATCAGGATGTCCCGGTCGTGCTCGATGGCGATCACCGGGTCGGGCAGCGCCTGCCGGTCGCGTACGACGGCTGCCAGGACGTCGGCCATCTCGGCGCGGCCCTTCACGGCGGCGGCCTCGGGGGTGTCGGACGCGGTCGCCCTCACACCGGGGTACAGCTCGCCGACGGTCGCGAGCAGCACGCCCGTCTCGCCGAGCGAGGGCAGGACCTCGCCGATGTAGCCGAGGAAGGCGGGGTTCGGGCCGACGATCAGGACGGCACGCTTGGCGAGCAACTCCCGGTGTTCGTAGAGGAGATAGGCCGCCCGGTGGAGCGCCACGGCGGTCTTGCCGGTGCCCGGGCCGCCCTCCACCACCATCACTCCGCGGTGCGGGGCGCGGATGATGCGGTCCTGCTCGGCCTGGATGGTCTGCACGATGTCGCTCATGCGGCCGGTGCGCGCGGAGTTGAGGGCGGCGAGCAGCACGGCGTCGCCGGTCGGGTCCTCGTGCCCGGTGCGCTGCTGGTCCCCCAGGTCGAGGATCTCGTCGTGCAGGGCGGCGACCGAGCGGCCCTCGGTGGTGATGTGCCGACGGCGGCGCAGGCCCATCGGGGTGTGGCCGGTGGCGAGGTAGAAGGGGCGGGCGACCGGGGCCCGCCAGTCGATCAGGATCGGGGTGTGCTCGGTGTCGTCGGCGCGGATGCCGATACGGCCGATGTGGTGGGTGAGTCCCGTGGTCAGGTCGATACGGCCGAAGCAGAGCGAGCCGTCCACCGCGTTGAGCGCGGAGAGCAGGCCCGAGCGCTCGGCGACGAGGATGTCCCGCTCCAGGCGGGCCTGCATCGGCGTGCTGCCCTGCGCGAGCGCGTCCGTCACCGAGGCCTCGGTGCCGCCGCGCAGGGCGTCCACGCGCGCGTACAGACCGTCGATGAATTCCTGCTCCTGCCTCAATTCATCGTCGGTGAATTCTGTGTGTGATCCCCTGTTTGACAATTCCGCTCCCGGCCGGATATACTGCGCCTAGTGAACTTCTTCGCGACCAACTTCCTTGAAGTCGCGAACCATTCAATATACGCAGAGAAATCCCCCGCAGGCAATTGGCCGCGGGGGATTTCTTGTTGGCCCGGGAGTTTCGGCCGATGGATACCGGCGGACGCGGCTGTCGGCCGACTGGCCGGCTACAGCACGTCGGCCAGTTCCTCCAGCAGCCGTCGCTTGGGCCGCGCGCCCACCATCGACTTCACCGGCTGCCCGTCGCGGAACACGATGAGCGTGGGCATCGACAGCACCCCGTACGCGTTCGTGGTCTCCGGGTTCGTGTCCACGTCCAGCTGCACCACCTTGAGCCGGTCGCGCTCCTCGGCGGCGACGGCGCTCAGCACCGGCGCGATCTGCCGGCACGGCGGGCACCAGTCGGCGGTGAACTCCACCAGCACGGGCAGCTCCGCCCCGATCACCTCCGCCTCGAAGTCGGCGTCCGTCACTTCCGCCACACCCGCTGCCTTGATCACTTGAAGGTCCCTCCCAGCTCACACACGGGCTCCGGACCGCCCGGAACCTCCGCCCCGGCCGCCAGCTCGTCCCTCGACGCTTCCGCCCGCGCCAGCTGCTCGCCGACATGCGCGCGTACAGCCCCCAACTCACCGATCAGCGCGTCGAGTTCGTCCAGCTTGCGCCGGTACACGGCGAGCGACGCAGGGCAGGAGTCGCCCTCCGGATGCCCGGCCCGCAGACACTCCACGAAGGGCCGCGTCTCCTCCAGGTCGAACCCGAAGTCCTGCAGCGTCCTGATCTGCCGCAGGAGCTTCAGGTCGCCCTCGTCGTAGGTGCGGTACCCGTTGCTCCCCCGCCGCGCGGGCAGCAGCCCCCGCGACTCGTAGTACCTGAGGGTCCGCGTGGTGGTCCCGGCCCGCGCCGCCAGCTCGCCGATTCGCATGCGTACGAACGTAATCCTTGACCCCGGCGTCAAGGCAACGCCGGAGGCAGCAGCGGCTTCCGCTCCACCGGGGACGACAGGAGGATCGACGTCGTCGTACGGCCGAGCGCCGAGGTCTGTTCCAGGACCTCCTCCAGGTGGAGGGTGTCCTCGACCGCGACCTTGAGGATCCAGCAGTCCTCGCCGACGACGTGGTGGGCCTCGGTGATCTCGGGGCGGGCGAGCAGCTCCAGGGTCCGCGGGTGCTTCAGCGTGTAGCCGCCGTGCGGATTGACGCGGATGAAGGCCTGCATGCCGTAGCCGAGGCGGGACGGCGCGACATGGGCGCCGTAGCCGGTGACGGCACCGACGGACTCCAGCCGACGGACGCGTTCCGCGACCGCCGCCGGGGACAGCCGGACCCGGCGGCCCAGCTCGCTCAGCCTGATCCGGCCGTCGCTCTGGAGCAGCTCCAGGATCTGCCGGTCCAGGGCGTCGAAGGCCGCCGACGTTTCGTTGGCGGCGGCTCGCAGATGCCGTGGTTCCTTCGGTATCGCGGCCGGATCTCCCATGACTCCCCCTTCAGACCTCACTCGTACGCCGGAAGAATTATGACCACAGGGTCCACGGAACAGGACCGCGGTGAAGGGCATTACGGGAGGCGCGCCGTGCGCGAGGTGTGTGTCATTGGCGGAAACCGCTATTTCGGCAAGCGGCTCATAGCCAGGCTGACGGCCGCGGGAGACAGGGTCACCGTCATCAATCGCGGCTCGTCGCCGCCTCCCCCGGGAACGATTCATCTCGTCGCCGACCGCAATGACGAGAATTCCCTTGAGAAAGCGCTCGGTTCACGGACCTTCGACGTCGTGGTCGACCAGGTCTGCTACACGCCGAGGCAGGCGGAGATCGCCCGCCGGGTCTTCGCGGGACGCACCCGGCGGTACGTGATGACCTCGACGGTCGAGGTGTACGAGTACGAGGACTCGGCGGAACTCGTACGCGAGGACGCCGTGAACCCGCGTACGGTCCCCGTCGATCTCGAACTCCCCTGGGACGACCCGGAGTTCCTCGACACCCACTACGGCGAGGGCAAGCGGCAGGCCGAGGCGGTCTTCGCGGCCGACCCCGAATTTCCGTACGTGACCGTGCGCGTCGCCCATGTGCTGGGCGGGGACGACGACTTCACCGGACGGCTCGACCACTACGCCGAGCGGATCCGCGCGGGCGAGACGATCGCCGTCCCCGCCACGAACCACCCGGCGACGTACATCCACGTGGAGGAGATCGCCGACTTCCTGGCGTGGGCGGCGGGCCAGGAGTTCACCGGGCCGGTGAACGCCGCGTCCCACGGGGTGCTCACCACCGGGGAGTTGTGCGAGGCGCTGGCGGAGCACCTCCGGGGCGGGCGGACCGCGTTCCAGGCCGATTTCCGGGCCGTGTTCAGGGCCGTGTTCAGGGCCGTCGAGATCGGGGAGTTCTCGCCGTTCTCCTTCGCGCGTTCGTACGGGATGGACAACGCGCGGGCCACACAGCTCGGGTTCGCCTTCGGCAAGGCGCGGGAATGGCTGCCGCGTGCGGTGGCGGAGACGCTCGGGAAGGTGAACTGACATGCGCCACCGCACAGTTGGCGGCCTGCGGGTGAGTGCCGTTGGGCTCGGTGCCATGCCGTTGTCCATCGAGGGCCGGCCGGACGAGGGGCGGGCCATGGCCACGGTGCACGCCGCCCTGGACGCGGGCGTCACTCTCCTGGACACGGCCGACTCGTACCACCTGCCCGGTGACGAGCCCGGGCACAACGAGCGTCTCGTGGCCCGCGCCCTCGCCACGTACGGCGGCGACACGGCCGACGTCCTGGTGACCACCAAGGGCGGACGCGGCAGACCGGCCGACGGGAGCTGGACGGTGACGGGGTCTCCCCGGCACCTGAAGTCGGCGGCGGAGGCCTCGCTCAAGCGGCTGGGCGTCGAGGCCATCGGCCTCTACCAGCTCCACAAGCCCGACCCCGCCGTCCCCTTCGAGGAGTCGGTGGGCGCGCTTCGCGACCTGCTCGACGCGGGCAAGATCCGCTACGCGGGCATTTCCAACACCGATGTCGGCCAGATCCGCCTGGCCTACGCCCTCCTCGGCGACCGGCTGGTCTCGGTCCAGAACCGGCACTCCCCCGCCGTCCGGGACAGCGAGCCCGAACTGCGGCTCTGCGCCGAGCTGGGACTCGCCTTCCTGCCGTGGAGTCCGCTGGGCGGGATATCGCGGAGCTCGCTGGACGGGCCGTCGCAGACGGCGTCCGACGCCCCTGGTCACGCCACCGGCCTGGGCACTGGCACCGGCTTTGATGCCTTCCACGCGGTGGCTCGTGAGCGGGGTGTCAGTCCTCAACAGGTCTGTCTGGCCTGGCTGTTGGCTCGCTCGCCGGTGATCGTCCCCATCCCGGGCGCCAGCCGGCCCGAGACGGTACGGGACTCGGCGGGCGCGGCGGATCTGGAGCTGACGGCCGAGGAGGTGGCGCGGCTGGAGGCGGGGGCGGGCTCCTGAGGGCGTGTCGATCCGCCCACCCCGTCCGGGTGGCCCGAACTCACGGACAGCTCAAAGGGTTTGGCTCGCCCGGTCGCCACGTGGCGTGCCTGCCGCGTTGCCGCGTACGACCTCGATCGTGCTCGTCCAGCTGTCGGCGGCGTGGCCGAGGGCGACGGCCTTGTCGTAGACCTCCTTGATCGGGCGGAGGGTGCTCACGTCGAGGCCGCGGTGCTCGGCCCACTCCAGGATGTGGCCCACGCCGGACGCCATCATCCCGAGGTTCGCCGCCTCGCCCGGGTGGCTGCCCGCGTCGACGTGCTGGGCGGCCTCCGCGGCCAGGGACGGCATGAAGGCGGTGATGGTGTCCAGGTAGGGGGCGAGGTCGGCGGCGCGCACCCCGTCGGCACCGGCGAGCGCGTACGCGTGCAGCAGGCCGGAGATCGAACCGTAGAAGTAGTCGAGCAGCGCAAGGTCGTAGACGGCGGCCAGGCCCTGGTCCTCGCCGAGGTGGGCGGGCTTGCCTCCGAGCGCCTTCAGTGCCGTCTCGTGCTTGTCGTACGCGGCTCGCGGGCCGCTGTAGAAGATCAGCGCGGGCGGCTGTCCGATCAGGTCGACCGGCACCATGATCGAGCCGTCGAGGTAGTCGATGCCGTGTTCCTGCGCCCAGGCGCCGGTCCGGCGGGCGCGTTCCGGGGTGTCCGAGGTGAGGTTGACCAGCACCCGGCCCGGCAGCTCGTCCGCGACCGAGTCGAGGACGGCACCGACCGCGTCGTGGTCGACCACGCAGACGACGACCAGGTCGGCCGCGCGTACGGCTTCGCGGGCGCTGGTCGCCCTTGCGGCGCCCCTTGCGACCAGCTCGTCGCCCTTGCCGGGGGAACGGTTCCAGACGGTGGTGGGGTGGCCCGCCTTCAGGAACGCGGCGGCCAGGGCCTGGCCCATGGCGCCCAGGCCGAGGACGGTTACGGGGGTCTTTTCAAGGTCATTCGTCATGCCGACCATGCTGGTCTCGGGCCCAACTCCCCACAAGTACGCACTATTTGGTCAGGTACTGAGCGGGAGGTAAGTGGGTGACCCCGCGGGAACCGTGGGCGGCGGCTTGCGCCGCGGAGGGGCCCGTCCGGGGCCGCGGGGCCGGTGGGCATGGCTGAGGCCGTGGTGGGCTGGGTCGCGCAGTTCCCCGCGCCCCTGGGGAGGGTGTGTCGAGGCCGGTACGTACGTCTAGGTCCGTCGTGGCTGAGGTCGCGCAGTTCCCCGCGCCCCTGAGGGGGCATGCGCCGAGGCCCGTACGTACATCTAGGTCCGTCGTCGCTGAGGTCGCGCAGTTCCCCGCGCCCCTGAGGGGGCATGCGCCGAGGCCCGTACGTACATCTAGGTCCGTCGTCGCTGAGGTCGCGCAGTTCCCCGCGCCCCTGAGGGGGCATGCGCCGAGGCCCGTACGTACGCCTCGGTCCGTCGTCGCTGGAGTCGCGGCGTTCCCCGCGCCCCTGAGGGGGCGTGCGTCAAGGCCGGTGCGTATGTCTCGGCCCTCTTGGGCTGGGCGCGGCGTTCCCCGCGCCCCTTGCGGGGCGGGGCGCGCCTGGGCCGTCTGCGCCCTTAGGGGCGCGGGGAACTGCGCACCCGGCCGCAACCCACCCGCACCCTGCGACCCACTCCCGCCCGCCCAAAAGCCACCGGCCGGTGGGCCCGGTCGGGGAGGACCGGGGCCACCGGCCGGTGGCCGGGGTGCTGCGGGGTGAGCGGAGCGACCGGGCGGCTGAGCGACGGGGGATGCACCCAGCCGCCCGGAGTTCTGGGACGGGGCCCGGGCCCGGGGGCTAGGCCTTCGCCAGGGTCTTGTCCTCCGGCTGGTCCGGGACCTCCGCCGGGGCGGGAGCGGAACCGTGGCCGTCGTCCAGGAGGGTCGTCTCGTCGAAGGGCAGCTGACCCGCGAGCACCTGGTCGACGCGGCCCTTGTCGATCTCCTTGGTCCACGTACCGATCAGAACCGTGGCGACGGCGTTGCCGGCGAAGTTCGTCAGGGCGCGGGCCTCGCTCATGAAGCGGTCGATGCCGACGATCAGGCCGATGCCGTCCACCAGGGCCGGCTTGTGGGACGCGAGGCCGCCCGCCAGGGTGGCCAGACCCGCTCCGGTGACACCCGCCGCGCCCTTGGAGGCGACCAGCAGGAAGAGGAGCAGCGGAATCTGCTCGCTCACCGACATCGGCGTACCCATGGCGTCGGCGATGAACAGCGAGGCCATGGTCATGTAGATCATGGTGCCGTCGAGGTTGAAGGAGTAACCGGTCGGGACGGTGATGCCGACGACCGGCTTGCTGACACCCAGGTGCTCCATCTTCGCGATGAGCCGCGGCAGCGCGGACTCGGAGGAGGAGGTCGACAGGATCAGCAGGAACTCACGGCCCAGGTACCTGAAGAGCGTGAGGATGTTGAGACCCGCGACGATCCGCAGCATCGTGCCGAGCACGATGAAGACGAAGAGGAAACAGGTGACGTAGAAGCCGAGCATCAGGACGGCGAGGCTCTTGAGCGCGTCCAGACCCGCCGAGCCGGTGACCGCCGCCATCGCGCCGAACGCACCGATGGGCGCCGCCCACATCACCATGGCGAGGATGCGGAAGACGAGGCGCTGGATGTGCTCGACGCCGCGCAGAATCGGCGCACCGGAGGAACCCATGGCCTGGAGCGCGAAGCCGGCGAGCAGCGCGACGAGCAGGGTCTGCAGGACCTCGCCGCCGGTGAAGGCGGAGACGATCGTCGTCGGGATGATCCCGAGCAGGAACTCCTCGGTGTTCTTGGCCTCGGTGACCTGGCCCTGGCCGGCGTCCTTGATCGCGTCGGTCACCGCGAGGCCCGTGCCGGGCTCCAGGATGTTGCCGACGACCAGGCCGATGGCGAGGGCGACGAACGACATGACCACGAAGTAGCCGAGCGCGATGCCGCCCACCGCGCCGACCTTGGCGGCCTTCCGTACCGAGCCGATGCCCAGCACGATCGTGCAGAAGATGATCGGCGAGATCATCATCTTGATCAGGTTCACGAAGCCGGTACCGATGGGCTTCAGCTCGACCGCGAAGTCGGGAGCGATCAGGCCCACGGCGATGCCGGCGGCCACGGCGGCGATCACCGCGATGTACAGGTAGTGGGTGCGGTCCCGCTTGGCAGCGGGAGCGGCAGGTGCCGTATTCGATGTACTGGTCACGGCTGCCCTCCTTGACGACGTCGTCGGCATCATCCGGCGTGCGGCTCACGTCCGGGGGTTGTCGGTGACTATCTCCCGCCTTGTGAGGCCGGTCACCCTTCCGTTCATTTAGTTCATGCTGATCCGGAGGGGCAGACTGTTTCCATGCGCCTCCCCCGTGCTCCACGCCCCCGCAGCCTGGCAGGTCAGCTGTTCGCCATGCAGGCTGTGCTTGTCGCGGTCGTGGTCGCGGGCTGTGCGCTCTTCACCTACATCAGTGACCGGAGTCAGGCGGAGGACGCGGCGGGCCGCCAGGCCATGGCGGTGGCCCGGTCGGTCGCGGACTCGCCGTCCGTGCGGGAGGCCATCCGTACGGACGATCCGACGAAGACGCTGCAGCCGTACGCGACGTCGGTGCAGCGTGACGCCCAGGTGGACTTCGTCACGATCATGAATCCGGACGGCATCCGCTGGACCCACCCCAACAAGGACCTGATCGGCAAGCACTTCCTCGGCAACACGCAGCGGGCGCTCCTCGGTCATCCCTTCACCGAGACGTACACGGGCACCCTCGGCGAGTCCGTGCGGGCCGTCACGCCGATATACGACAACGACCGCATCGTCGGCCTGGTCAGCGCGGGTATCAAGGTCGACGAGATCAGTCAGCGGGTCGAGGGCCAGGTGCAGGCCCTGTTCGGCGTCGCGGCGGCTGCCCTGGCCCTGGGGGCCGTGGGTACGTACGTCATAAACGCCCGGCTGCGCCGCTCCACGCACGGGATGAACGCGGCCGAGCTCAGCCGGATGCACGACTACCACGAGGCCGCGCTGCACGCCGTGCGCGAGGGGCTGCTGATGCTGGACGGGCAGTTCCGCGTGGCGCTGATCAACGACGGTGGGCGCGAGCTGCTCGATGTGACCGACGACGTGGTGGGCCGTTCGGTGGCGGACATCGGTCTGCCGACGCCTCTGACGGGGGCCCTGCTGTCCGGTGAGCCGCGCGTGGACGAGGTGCATCTGACCGACTCGCGGGTGCTCGTCGTGAACACCTCGCCGGTGTCGGGCGGCGAGCGCCGGGGCACGGTCGTGACACTGCGCGATGTGACCGAACTGCAGTCCCTGATGGGCGAGTTGGACTCCGAGCGCGGTTTCACCACGGCCCTGCGCTCGCAGGCGCACGAGGCGGCGAACCGCCTCCACACCGTCGTCTCCCTCATCGAGCTGGACCGCGCCGAGGAGGCCGTCGACTTCGCCACGGCCGAGCTGGAGCTGGCCCAGGCTCTGACCGACCAGGTCGTCGCGGCGGTCAGCGAGCCGGTGCTGGCCGCGCTGCTCCTGGGCAAGACGGCCCAGGCGAACGAGCGCGGCGTCGAGCTGCTGGTCTCCGAGGACAGCAGCATCGACGACGGCCTGCTCCCGGAGTCCCTGCCCTCCCGTGACCTGGTGACGGTCCTCGGCAACCTGATCGACAACGCCGTGGACGCGGCGCAGGGCTCGGTCGGCGCCCGGGTCACGGTCACGGCCATCGCGGACGCGGAGGGGCTGGTCCTGCGGGTCGTCGACACCGGTACGGGCGTGGACCCGGCCCACGCGGAGGCGGTCTTCCAGCGCGGCTGGTCCACCAAGCCCGCGGGGCCCGGCGGGCGGGGGCTGGGCCTGGCCCTCGTACGGCAGGCGGTGGCCCGGCACGACGGGACACTGACCGTGACGGAGGCCCCGGGCGGCGGCGCGTCCTTCGAGGTGCGGCTGCCGCTGCCGACGGCGGCGCGTGGGAGGACTAAGGTCCACGCCGGGCCCGAGTCCGGGTCAGGGGCCGTGGACGGGTCTGGGGACGGGTCCGGCGGCGGTCCTGGGTTCACGCATGAGCCCGCGCCCGAGCCGACGCCGCACGGAGGCACCGTATGAGCACGCCTTCCCCCTCGCGGGACATCCGCGTCCTGGTCGTCGAGGACGACCCCGTCGCGGCGGACGCGCATGTCCTGTACGTGGGGCGGGTGCCCGGTTTCACGGCCGTCGGCAAGGCCCACACGGGCGCGGAGGCCCGCCGGGCGCTGGACCGTATGCCCGTGGACCTGCTCCTCCTGGACCTCCACCTGCCGGACGTGCACGGCCTGCAGCTGGCCCGCTCGCTGCGCGCCGCCGGGCATCACGCGGACGTCATCGCGGTGACCTCGGCGCGCGACCTGACGGTGGTGCGGGAGGGGGTGTCGCTCGGAGTGGTGCAGTACGTACTGAAACCGTTCACTTTCGCCACCCTCCGTGACCGCCTGGTGCGCTACGCCGAGTTCCACGCGGCGGCCGGCGAGGCCAGCGGCCAGGACGAGGTCGACCGCGCCCTCGCCACCCTCCGGGCCCCCGGGCCGGCGGCCCTGCCCAAAGGGCTCAGCGCACCCACCCTGGAGCGGGTCACCCGGGCCCTGCGCGACTCCGACGAGGGCCTGACCGCGACGGGCGTCGCCGAGGCCGTCGGCATCTCCCGGATCACGGCCCGGCGCTATCTGGAGCATCTGGTGGACGCGGGGCGAGCGGGGCGCAGCCCTCAGTACGGGCAGGTGGGGAGACCGGAGCTGCAGTACCGGTGGGTGAAGGGCTAGCCGGACGGGGTCCTCGTACCCAAGAGGTACGTCAGTCATCAGGTACGCCAGTCATCGCCGCCCCGAGCCGAACACCCCGGCGTACAGCACCACTTGGACCGCGAGCCCGACCACCACCAGTGCTTCGAGCACGGACAGCACCAGCAGTCCCCAGCCGACCTGCCCGCCGGCCCAGTACACGACGAGGCCCGCCAACGGCACCGCGCAGAAGGCCAGTAGGTCGACCCCGCACTGGATGGTCTTGCGTGATGTGCGGCGGGTGTCGGTGCGGTGCGCGGTCTCCCAGCCGAAGGCCGACGACCGCTCGATCTGTGCGAGGCCGGCCAGCCGAGGGCCCAAGTCGCCCCGCACATAGGCCCCGATCGCCGAGATCTTCTCGTCGTTGACGAGGTAGGTCCACCCGAGGACGACGCACACGGGCGGAAGCGCCAGCAGCATGGAGGTCTGTCCGGACTGTGCGGAGGCGGCGGCCACGGCGGCCACGACCGCGAGCGTCACGTACAGCAGGTTGTCGCGGAACCCGATACGTGCCTTCTGCTCGTCCTTTACGCTCTGGTACTCGGCCAGCATCAACTGGCCTACTGTCACGTCCTGTTCCGGCATTTCGCGCTCTCCTCCCGGCGCCCGACACCCCGCCGCGGGGGCGGCTCGGCAGTACCTTGAGTGTGCGCGACCGTACGCACTGTGGCGGACTGATCATGCAAAGTCATTGACCTGGCTGGACCAGCCCTCTTAGGTTCTCGTGCAGCCCAACCCGGCCACAAAGACGTCGGCCAGCAGGAGGTTGTACCCGTGCGCCCCACAGCCGTTCCACTTCTCCTCGCCACTCTGCTCACCGCCACCGCACTCAGTGCCTGTGGCAGCGAATCCGGAAGCGATCCGGACACGGTGAAGATCTCCTTCAAACAGTCGACGGACAACTCCATCAAGGTGATGGACACGTATCTCGCCGACATCAAGGACCAGTTCGAGAAGGCCAACCCCGGCAAGAGGGTGGAACTCGTCCCGATCAAGGCCCCGGACTCGGAGTACTACACGAAGCTCCAGCAGATGCTCCGCTCGCCGAAGACGGCCCCTGACCTGGTCTACGAGGACACGTTCCTCATCAACTCCGACATCACGAGCGGATACCTCAAGCCGCTGGACCCGTACCTCGCCAAGTGGGACGACTGGAGCCAGTTCATCGACACGGCGAAGGAGGCGGCGCAGGCCCAGGACGGGAAGACGTACGGCGTCCCGGACGGCACCGACACCCGGGGCCTCTGGTTCGACAAGGCGATATTCAAGAAGGCCGGGCTCCCCGCCGACTGGCAGCCGACGAACTGGGCGGACATCCTCGACGCGGCCCGCGCGATCAAGGCGAAGGTCCCCGGCGTCATCCCCATGAACATCTACACGGGCAAGCCCGCGGGTGAAGCGGCCACCATGCAGGGCTTCGAGATGCTCCTCTACGGGACGGCCAGCGGGGCCAACGAGAGTCCCCTCTACGACCCGGCGTCCAAGAAGTGGATCACGGGGAGCCAGGGCTTCAAGGACTCTCTCGAATTCGTCGAGACGGTCTTCAAGGAGAAGCTCGGCCCGGACGTCTCGGACGCCCTCGACCCCAACATCGCGACCAGGGTCCGCGGCGAGTTCCTCCCCGAGGGCAAGCTCGGCATCAACCTCGACGGCTCCTGGCTCCCGCAGGACTGGCTGGAGGGCAGCGGCCACGAATGGCCGGAGTGGTCCGAGAAGCTGGGCCTCGCGTACATGCCGACGCAGACCGGCCAGGCGCCGAGCAAGGTGAGCATGTCGGGCGGCTGGACCTGGGCGATCCCGAGCAAGGCGGGCAACCCCGACCTGGCCTTCGAGTTCATCAAGACGATGCAGACGAAGGAGAACGCCCAGAAGTGGTACATCGCCAACTCCGGCATCTCGGTGCGCACGGACGTGGCGGAGGACCCGGCGTATGTGAAGGCGCAGCCCGGCATCAAGTTCTTCACGGACCTGGTGGCCAGCACGCACTACCGCCCCGCGTATCCCGCGTACCCGAAGGTCTCGACGGCCATCCAGGAGGCGATGGAGGGCGTGACGACGGGCGACAGCTCGGTCGAGGAGGCGGCGAAGGGGTACGACGAGGAGCTGAAGACGGCCACGGACAACCAGGTCATCGAGAAATGACCGGGGCTCGGAAGCACTTGGGCCCGGCCGCACCAGGGGGCGAGTGAGAAATGATCAGCCGCTCATGACCTCCGCACCTCCGGCGGGCCCCGGCGTGGTGAAGACCGCGCCGGGCCCGACCGCCCTGCCGCCGCCCACGTCCGCCGGCCGCCGCGATGTCCGCCGTGCGTTGACGCGCGTGCTGCCGCTCTCCCCCGCCGTCGTCCTTCTGGTCCTGTTCCTCGCCGGCCCCATCGCGTACTGCGCGTACATCGCCTTCACGGATCTCCAGCTCACCGGCCAGGCCGAGTCGTCGTTCATCGGCTTCGACAACTTCCGGGCCGCGTTCAAGGACGACGCGTTCCTCAACGCCGTATGGCTGACGCTGGTGTTCACGGTGCTGAGTTCGCTGATCGGCCAGAACACGCTGGGCCTGACCCTGGCCGTACTGATGCAGCGGGCGTCGAAGCCGGTCCGTACGGTCACCGGCGGCATCGTGATCGCCGCCTGGGTGCTGCCGGAGGTCGTGGCGGGATTCCTGCTGTACGCCTTCTTCCGCCGCGAGGGCACGCTGAACGCCGTCCTTGACTGGCTCCATCTCCCGTCCCAGAACTGGCTGTTCACGCTTCCGATCCTCGCGGTGTCCTTCGCGAACGTCTGGCGGGGGACGGCCTTCTCGATGCTCGTCTACTCGGCGGCCCTGAACGAGATCCCGAAGGAGATCACGGAGGCCGCGGAGGTGGACGGCGCGGGCGGCTGGCGGCGGATGTGGCACATCACGCTGCCGATGATCCGCCGTTCCATCGGTACGAACCTGATGCTGAACACCCTGCAGACCCTCTCGGTCTTCGGTCTGATCTGGGTGATGACGAGAGGCGGCCCGGGAAACCGCAGCCAGACGCTCCCGCTCTTCATGTACGAACAGGCCTTCCAGAAAAGCATGATCGGCTACGGAACGGCCGTGGCCCTGCTCCTTCTGGTGGTCGGCTCGCTCTTCTCCCTGGTCTATATGCGCCTGCTGCGGACGGAGGTCTGACATGCCCGGCAGTACGACCCTGGCGACCCGCCGCAACAGCCGCCGCTACGCCGCCGACGCGGGCCTCCTCTTCGCGGCGGCCGCGTTCGTCCTTCCCCTCGCCTGGGTCCTCCTCTCCTCGGTGGACCCGAAGGCCGACCTGAAGGTGAAGGTCCCCGACGGCGTCACCCTCGACAACTTCGACGCCGTCCTGAAGCCGGACATCACGTTCACGCCCCTCCTCAACAGCCTGATCCTGTGCGGCGGGGCGACACTGCTGACGGTGGTCTGCGCGGCCCTGGCCGCCTACCCGCTGTCCCGTTTCCGCTCCCGCCTGAACCGCCCCTTCCTCCTGACGATCCTCTTCGCGACGAGCCTGCCGATCACCGCGATCATGGTTCCCGTGTACGCCCTGTTCGTCCAGGTCGACCTCATCGACACGATGCAGGGCACGATCTTCTTCTTCGCCGCGTCCCAACTGCCCTTCGCCATCTGGCTGATGAAGAACTTCATGGACGGCGTACCGAAGGAACTGGAGGAGGCGGCCTGGACGGACGGCGCGTCCTCCTTCCAGTCCCTCCTGCGGATCGTGCTCCCCCTGATGGGCCCCGGCGTCGCGGTGGTCACCGTCTTCTCGTTCGTCATGATGTGGGGCAACTTCTTCGTCCCCTTCATGCTCCTGCTGACCCCCGACCAGATGCCGGCATCGGTCAGCATCAACGACTTCTTCGGAAACCGGGGAACGGTCGTGTACGGGCAACTGGCCGCGTTCTCGATCATCTACTCGACACCGGTGGTTTTGTTGTACGTGTTGGTGGCGAGGCGGTTGGGCGGGGGGTTCGCGCTGGGTGGGGCGGTCAAGGGGTGACGGGCCTTCGCCTTCAAGCGGTCAGCCCACCGGCGAAGTGGCGAATTCGTGCCAGCTCGCGGCTGTGCGGCTGGTCTGCTTGAGGAGTCGGGCCGGTTCAGGCGGGGCGGGCCAGAACTGGAGGAGGTAGCGGTCGTCCGTCGGGGGCTCGTCGTCCTCTCGGACGTTCTTGCTCCGGCCGTCGTCCATGCCGGAGGCGGAGTACCGCACGCGGTAGTCGCGCTGCTCCAGGCCCAGCTCCCACCAGTCCTTCCCGTTCCACTGCCGCAGTGTCGTCTCCTGCGACACCGGCCGGAACGGGACCTCGACAATCTCTTCCCACGTCTCGTCCAGCTCGGGCCGGCCGTCATGCAACTCGGCGGTGAGGTCGACGCCGCCGATCCACAGACCGGTCAGCAGAAGCAGCGACCCGTCCGTCCCGGCCCCACAGAGCCCGACGCCCTCCTGCCCGGCGAAGGCGTCATGCAGGTCGCAGTCGCCCTCGCCGCTCTCCACGAAGATCTGCCCGTAGTCGACATGCACCTCGTCATCGACCAGCACCTTCATTGAACTCGCCTTCCCCTGGGCCGACTTGGTCCATGGATCCTGTCAGTCGGCACTGACAACGGGACGGGCAGACCCGCATCGAACGGAAGACGCGCCGGCGTCACCCGGCGGGTTCGGAAACCTAGGGAGCCTCGGAAGCCTCGGCAGTCTCGGGAAGCACCCCGGGTCGGAACTTCTCCACGCCCACCACATGCCGCACCCGCGTCGGCTGGATCAGGATCATCACGCGCCGCTCTCCCGGCAGCAGCCACGGATACCGGTCCTCGCCGATGTACTTCTGAGTGAGCCGGTCCATGGCCCGCTCGGCCACCTCGCCCTCGACGAAGCGGATGACCTGCCCCCGAATCTCCACCCGGTCGTAGGGGTTCTCGGTGTCGTGATGGGACAGAGAAACGAACGGATTGCGCCGAAGATTCTCCTCCTTCACGCGGCCCATTGACGTGTTGACCATGACGTACTCGTCTTCGAGGTCCGCCCACATTGGCGAGATCTGCGGCGCCCCGTCCGCGCCCACGGTCGCCAGATGCCAGAAGTTCGGCGCCAGCAGTCGCTCGCGAATATGCCCTTCGATCCTGCTCACGGCGCTTGCCACCCTCAATCCGTCCGTCCGGCTCGTCCGCACGAGCCCATGCCCGACATCCTGATCTCCACACCACCCGGCCACCAGCTGATCTTCGGCCACCCCGAACAGATCTCGGTCAGACATCCGAAACCGTAGGTTCGCACGATCCGTAATCCTGGCCGAACAGACCGTAGTCACCGCAGCCCCGCGCCCATACGTTGTGCGCGTGCACCAACCGTCGGCCCAACAGCCCACCCCGCCCTTCGACGCCCCGGCCGCCCGCAAGCTGCGTCTCGCCCTGCGCATGGGGCCCGAGCATGTCGCGTACGGCATGCAGGCCTCGTTCGGGCTCCCCTATGTGACCCCGGACCTGGTCGTCGCCTGGGAGCGCGGCATAGCCGCACCGAGCAACACCGAACTCACCGCGCTCGCGGGCGTGTTGTGGTGCTCGCCGGGCGATCTCATCGGCGCGCCGCGGACGTTGCGCGAGCACCGGATCGCGCGCGGTCTCGCGACCGAGGACGTCGCGCGCGCCGTGGGGCTCGAACTCCTCGCGTACGTACGGATGGAGGAGGCGGACGAGTGGCGCGGCAACGAGCGTCAGTCCTCGGCGCTCGCCGAGATACTGGACCTCTCCCTGGCCGACCTCGTCACGGTCACCGGCCACGAGACGAAGCTGGCGGAGATGCTGCGCAACGCGGTGACGACCCGCTGGCAGGCATACGTACGCCCGGTGGGCAAGCTGCTGCCGCTGGACCGGCGGCTCGTGGGTGATGTGCTGCGGGCCCTGCACACCGAGTACCAGGGGCAGATGGTGGCCACGCTGAGCTGGAGCGGCGGGGCGGCAGCCGGCGAGGCCGACGACGCGGGCCGGGACTTCCTGGACCGGATCGTCGACCGCTTCTGGTCGGTGGTCCAGCGCAACAGCGCCTGACAGCAGCTGAAAGCGGCGGACAGAGGGTGAAAGCGGCTGACAGCGGCTGCCGCGAAGCCCCGGTCGGGCCGACCCGTCCCGACCGCCCGGCAGACCCATGACGACCATCCGGGCAGAGCCATGACGACCGTCCGGGCAGACCCGAAAGGACCGTACGGGCAGACCCGAAAGGACCGCCCGGCAAACCCATGACGACCATCCGGGCAGACCCGAAAGGACCGTCCGGGCAGCCCCGCAACGACCGCCCGGGCAGGTCAGCTGCGACCGCCCGGACCTCCCCGCCGAAGCCCGCCCCGAACAACCGGCCCTCTAGAAGACCGACTCCGCCTCGTCCATCCGGTCCTTCGGGACCGTCTTGAGTTCGGTGGTCGCCTCCGCCAGCGGGACCATCACCACGTCCGTGCCGCGCAGCGCGGTCATCCGGCCGAAGTCGGAGCGGTGCGCGGCCTCGACCGCGTGCCATCCGAAGCGCGTCGCCAGCACCCGGTCGTACGCGGTCGGTGTGCCGCCGCGCTGGATGTGGCCGAGGATGACCGGCTTGGCCTCCTTGCCGAGGCGGCGCTCCAGTTCGTAGGCGAGCGCCGTGCCGATGCCCTGGAAGCGCTCGTGGCCGAACTGGTCGATCGCTCCGTGGCCGTAGTCCATGGTGCCCTCGGCGGGGTGGGCGCCCTCGGCGACACAGATGACGGCGAACTTCTTGCCGCGCGCGAAGCGTTCCTCGACCATCTTGACCAGGTCGGCCGGGTCGAAGGCCCGCTCGGGCAGGCAGATGCCGTGGGCGCCGGCGGCCATGCCGGACTCCAGGGCGATCCAGCCGGCGTGCCGGCCCATGACCTCGACGACCATCACCCGCTGGTGGGACTCGGCGGTCGTCTTGAGGCGGTCCATCGCCTCGGTGGCGACACCGACCGCGGTGTCGAACCCGAAGGTGCGGTCCGTCGAGGAGATGTCGTTGTCGATCGTCTTGGGGACGCCGACCACCGGCAGGCCCGCGTCCGACAGCATGCGCGCCGCCGTCAGGGTGCCCTCGCCGCCGATCGGGATCAGCACGTCGATGCCGAACTCGCGGGCCATGTCCTGCGCGTTCTCGCAGGCCTCGCGGAGCCGGTCGCGCTGGAGGCGGGAGGAGCCGAGGATGGTGCCGCCGCGGGCGAGGATGCCGCTGACGGCGTCCAGGTCGAGGCCCCGGTAGTGGCCTTCGAGCAGTCCCGCGTAACCGTCCTCGAAGCCGATGACCTCGTCTCCGTAGTTCGTGACGGCTCGGTGCACGACCGACCGGATCACTGCGTTCAGCCCCGGGCAGTCGCCGCCTGCGGTGAGAACTCCGATGCGCATCGTGCTGTGTCTCCTGCTCGCTGTTGGGCTGTTTCTCCTGTGGTACCTGAGAGCCAGTCCGATTGTTTCATGGGCGACAGGGGGGCGCTGTCCGCGCCCTTCGCGCCTGCGCACGCCCTCGGCGCGCCCCTCAAGCCCCCGCTCCCCCTCGGCGGAGCCGCCGTCCGCCCCTGCCGTGACGGGCGTCCTAACCAGGCCCGGAGGTATTGTCAAGAGGGCACAGCCGATGATAACGGCTGTCTTTTTACCGCTATCGGAGGAAACGGAGAGCACGCGTGACGCGCAGCGTGTACGTGACCGGGATCGACCGAGGAGACGGCCGCCAGGTCATCGAGCTGGGAGTCATGGAGCTCCTGACCCGCCAGGTCGACCGGGTGGGGGTGTTCCGCCCCCTCGTCCACGACGGGCCCGACCGTCTCTTCGAGCTGCTGCGGGCCCGCTACCGGCTGGCCCAGGACCCGGCGACGGTCTATGGCATGGACTACCACGAGGCGTCCGCGCTCCAGGCCGAGCAGGGCTCCGACGAGCTGATCTCGCAGCTCGTCGAACGCTTCCACCGGGTGGCCCGCGACTACGACGTCGTCCTCGTGCTCGGTACGGACTACGCGGACACGCAGTTCCCCGACGAGCTCGCGCTCAACGCCCGGCTGGCGAACGAGTTCGGCGCCGCCGTGATCCCGGTCGTGGGCGGCCGCAACCAGACCTCGGAGTCGGTGCTCGCGGAGACCCGCAACGCGTTCCGCGCCTACGACGGCCTCGGCTGCGACGTACTCGCGATGGTGGTGAACCGGGTCACCCCTGCCGACCGCGCCGAGATACACGAGCGGCTCGACAACCGCCTCCCCGTGCCGTGTTACGTGCTGCCGGACGAGCCCGCGCTCTCCGCGCCGACGGTCGCCCAGATCACCCACGCCCTCGGCGGCAAGGTGCTCCTCGGCGACGACTCGGGGCTCGCCCGCGACGCGCTGAACTTCGTCTTCGGCGGTGCCATGCTGCCGAACTTCCTGGGCGCGCTGACCCCGGGCTGCATGGTCGTCACGCCCGGCGACCGCGCCGACCTCGTGGTGGGCGCCCTCGCCGCGCACAGCGCCGGCACCCCGCCCATCGCGGGCGTCCTGCTCACTCTGAACGAGCGGCCGAGCGACCTCGTCCTGACCCTCGCCGCCCGCCTCGCGCCCGGCACCCCGGTGGTCGCGGTCGAGACCGGCTCCTTCCTCACCGCGTCCGAACTCTTCGGCATGGAAGGGAAGTTGAACGCGGCGACACCCCGCAAGGCGGAGCGGGCCCTCGGCCTCTTCGAGCGGTACGTCGACACCGGCGGCCTGCTGACGCGGGTCTCGGCGCCCAGCAGCGGCCGGGTCACGCCGATGATGTTCGAGCACAAGCTGCTGGAGCAGGCCCGCTCCGACAAGCGGCGCGTCGTGCTGCCCGAGGGCACCGAGGCCCGCGTCCTGCACGCCGCCGAGGTGCTGCTGCGCCGCGGTGTCTGCGACCTCACGCTGCTCGGCCCGGTCGACCAGATCCGCAAGAAGGCGGCCGACCTCGGCGTCGACCTCGGGGGCGCCCAGCTGATCGACCCGCAGACCTCCGAGCTGCGCGACCGCTTCGCCGAGAAGTACGCCCAGCTCCGGGCCCACAAGGGCGTGTCCGTCGAGCTCGCGTACGACGTCGTGTCGGACGTGAACTACTTCGGCACGCTGATGGTCCAGGAGGGCCTCGCCGACGGCATGGTGTCCGGGTCCGTGCACTCCACGGCGGCCACCATCCGCCCGGCCTTCGAGATCATCAAGACCAAGCCCGACGCTTCCATCGTCTCCTCGGTCTTCTTCATGTGCCTGGCCGACAAGGTCCTCGTGTACGGCGACTGCGCGGTCAACCCCGACCCGAACGCCGAGCAGTTGGCCGACATCGCCATCCAGTCGGCCGCCACCGCCGAGCAGTTCGGGGTCGAGCCGCGGATCGCGATGCTGTCGTACTCGACCGGCACGTCCGGCTCGGGCGCGGACGTCGACAAGGTGCGCACGGCCACCGAGCTGGTCCGCTCGCGCCGCGACGACCTGAAGATCGAGGGGCCGATCCAGTACGACGCCGCCGTGGAGCCGACCGTCGCGGCCACCAAGCTGCCGGGGTCGGAGGTCGCGGGACAGGCGTCCGTGCTGATCTTCCCGGACCTCAACACCGGCAACAACACGTACAAGGCCGTGCAGCGTTCGGCCGGCGCGATCGCCGTCGGGCCGGTCCTCCAGGGCCTGCGCAAGCCGGTCAACGACCTGTCCCGCGGCGCCCTGGTCGGGGACATCGTGAACACCGTCGCCATCACGGCGATCCAGGCCCAGGCCGCCCAGCAGGCCCCCGCCCCCTCCACGTCCCCGACACAGAAGGCCTCCGCCCAGTGACCGCCACCCGCGTCCTCGTCCTCAACTCCGGCTCCTCGTCGGTGAAGTACCAGCTGCTCGACATGAGCGACAGCAGCCGGCTGGCGGTCGGGCTCGTCGAGCGCATCGGCGAGGAGACCTCCCGGCTGAAGCACACGCCCCTCGCCACCGGCGAGACCCGCGAGACGACCGGGCCGATCGCAGACCACGACGCCGCCCTGAAGGCCGTCGCCGAGGAGCTGGCCAAGGACGGGCTCGGTCTGGACTCCCCCGAACTGGCCGCGATCGGCCACCGGGTCGTACACGGCGGCAAGACCTTCACCGAGCCGACCGTCATCGACGACGCCGTCCTCGCCGAGATCGAGCGCCTCATCCCGGTGGCGCCCCTGCACAACCCGGCCAACCTCACGGGAATCCGTACCGCGCAGGCCCTGCGCCCGGACCTCCCGCAGGTCGCCGTCTTCGACACGGCCTTCCACACGACGATGCCGGAGGCCGCGGCCCGCTACGCGATCGACGTGAAGACCGCCGACGAGTACCGCATCCGCCGGTACGGCTTCCACGGCACCTCGCACGCGTACGTGTCCCGCGCGACCGCCGAGTTGCTCGGCAAGTCACCGGAGGAGGTGAACGTGATCGTGCTGCACCTCGGCAACGGCGCCTCGGCGTCGGCGGTCGAGAAGGGCCGGTGCGTGGACACCTCCATGGGGCTGACGCCCTTGGAGGGGCTCGTGATGGGTACGCGCTCCGGTGACATGGATCCCGCGGTCATCTTCCATTTGATGCGTGTTGGCGGGATGTCCACGGACGAGATCGACACTCTTCTCAACAAGAGGAGCGGTCTGATCGGCCTGTGCGGCGACAACGACATGCGGGAGATCCGCCGCCGCATCGACGAAGGCACCGAGGACGCCGCACAGGCCCAGCTCGCCTTCGACATCTACATACACAGACTCAAGAAGTACATCGGCGCGTACTACGCGGTGCTCGGCCATGTCGACGCGGTGGCCTTCACGGCGGGCGTCGGTGAGAACGCCGCCCCCGTGCGCGAGGCCGCGATCGCGGGCCTTCAGGCGCTGGGCCTGGCGGTCGACGACGAGCTGAACGCCGTACGGTCCGGCGAGCCGCGCCTGATCTCGCCCGAGGGCGCGCGGGTCGCGGTGGCCGTCGTACCGACCGACGAGGAACTGGAGATCGCCGACCAGACCTACGCACTCGTGAGGAACGGGAACGCCTGAGGAGCCGCCGGGGAGCAGCCGACGAGCCGCTCGAAGAGAGCACCGAGGAAGCCGGCCAGGTCCACGCCTGAGCGCGTACCCGCCCATTTGTATCTTCCACCAGACGGAATATTCCGTAGCGAAACAAACCGATAGGATCGCCCCATGCGCCGTTCCAAAATCGTCTGCACACTGGGCCCCGCCGTCGACTCCCACGAGCAGCTCGTCTCGCTGATCGAGGCCGGCATGAGCGTGGCCCGATTCAACTTCAGCCACGGCTCCCATGCCGAGCACCAGGGCCGTTACGAGCGGGTCCGGGCCGCCGCCCTGGAGACGGGCCGCGCCATCGGCGTGCTCGCCGACCTGCAGGGCCCCAAGATCCGGCTGGAGACCTTCGCCGAGGGTCCCGTGGAGCTGGAGCGGGGTGACGAGTTCACCATCACGACCGAGGACGTCCCGGGCGACAAGTCGATCTGCGGCACCACGTACAAGGGTCTGCCGGGCGATGTCTCCAAGGGCGACCAGGTCCTGATCAACGACGGCAACGTCGAGCTGCGGGTCGTCGCCGTCGAGGGCCCCCAGGTCAGGACGATCGTCATCGAGGGCGGTGTCATCTCGGACCACAAGGGCATCAACCTGCCCGGCACGGCCGTGAACGTGCCGGCGCTGTCCGAGAAGGACGTCGAGGACCTGCGCTTCGCCCTGCGGATGGGCTGCGACCTGGTGGCGCTGTCCTTCGTGCGCGACGCCCACGACGTGAACGACGTGCACAAGATCATGGACGAGGAGGGCCGCCGGGTCCCCGTCATCGCCAAGGTGGAGAAGCCCCAGGCGGTGGAGAACATGGAGGCCGTCGTCGCGGCCTTCGACGGTGTGATGGTGGCCCGTGGTGACCTCGCCGTCGAGTACCCGCTGGAGAAGGTCCCGATGGTGCAGAAGCGCCTCGTGGAGCTGTGCCGGCGCAACGCCAAGCCGGTGATCGTGGCGACCCAGATGATGGAGTCGATGATCACCAACTCCCGCCCCACGCGCGCCGAGGCGTCCGACGTCGCCAACGCGATCCTGGACGGCGCGGACGCGGTCATGCTGTCGGCCGAGTCCAGCGTGGGCGCGTACCCGATCGAGACCGTGAAGACGATGTCGAAGATCGTCGTCGCGGCCGAGCAGGAGCTGCTCTCCAAGGGCCTGCAGCCGCTGGTGCCCGGCAAGAAGCCGCGTACGCAGGGTGGTTCGGTGGCCCGTGCCGCGTGCGAGATCGCGGACTTCCTGGGCGGCAAGGGCCTGGTGGCCTTCACCAACTCCGGTGACACGGCCCGCCGGCTCTCCCGCTACCGCGCCGAGCAGCCGATCGTGGCCTTCACCACGGAGGAGGGCACCCGCAACCAGCTCGCGCTGAGCTGGGGCGTCGAGTCCTACGTCGTGCCGTTCGTGAACAGCACCGACGAGATGGTCGACCTGGTCGACCAGGAGCTGCGCAAGCTCAACCGGTTCACCGAGGGCGACATCGTCGTGATGACCGCCGGCTCGCCCCCCGGCGTCCCCGGCACCACCAACATGGTCCGCGTGCACCACCTGGGCGGCTGATTCCGCCCGTACGGCCGCTCGTTGGCCGGTACGGGCGCCTGTGCCGCTTGTGCGGCCTTGTCGGCCCGTACCGGCATACCGGCCGCTGTACGCCGCTGAGGGCGCCCCCTGCCGCGCAGGGGGCGCCCTCAGCGTGTTTTGCGGCTCCCGGAGGTATGTGGGCTCCGGTGGGCGCTCGGCGGGCCGTGTACGGCCCGTCCGTCGCGTCCGGGTCAGTCTGGTCAGTCTGGTCAGTCGGTCGTGAACTGGTGCATGCCCGGGACGGTCAGCGTCCCGCCGAACTGGGCGGCCTGTATGACCTTCACCTTCGTGAAGTAGATCAGCGGGATGTTCAGCGGCGGCGGGTGCTCCGGGTCGAACGTGATCGGGATCAGGCCGAGCAGGTTGCCGGAGATGCTCTCCGTGTACATGACCGTCTTGCCCTCGCGGATGGTGGACGTGGTGCCCTTGCCCGCCTGCACGTGGTAGGTCTTGCCGGCCTGCTTGTCGGTGACCGTCTGGTGCAGGTCGCCGATGTCGGTGCCGTCGGAGATCACGTACTTGAGGACCTCCTTGACCTTGCCGCTGGCCGTCTTCACCTTGACGATGCCCTGGTAGTCGGCGCCCTTGAGCAGGAGCGAACTGGCCTCCAGCTGCCAGGGGTCGTCGGCCAGGGCGGGAATGCCCTGCTCGACACCGCCCTCGTCGTCCGTGGCGGCCGGGCAGTCGTCCGGGTCGGTGGTGGAGCTCGCGGACGGGCTGGGGGTCGGCGACGCGGTGGCGTCGTCGGCCGCCTCCTCCGCCTTGTCCGCGGTGTCCTCGGCCGCGTCCGTCGCCGCGTCGGTGACGTCCTTGACCGTGTCCTCGGCCTTCTCCACCGTGTCCTTGACCGGGTCCTCGGCCTTGTCCGTCGACGTCTCGGCGGGCTTCTCGGCCGCGGGGGTCGACGCGGAGGGAGTCGGGGTCGGGGTCGCCGTCTCCTCCTCGTCGGGGGTGAAGATGTCCTTGATCGCCTCGCCGAGACCCAGGGGGTCGAGCGGGTTCTTCGACTCGGACGCCGAGGGGGTGGGCGTCGGCGTCGGCTCGGTGTTCTCGGCGGGCGCCTTGGACTCCGAGGCGGACGGCGTCGGTTCGGGCTTGTCGTCGGAACCTGAATCCGACGAAGAGCCCGAGCCCGGCGTGTCCGAACCCGACGGGTCCGAGGCGCTCGGCTCGTCCTTGTCGTCGTCCGCGGGAGCGCTCGTCGAGGCGGAGGGCGACGGCGTGGGGGACGCGTCGTCCTTGGCCTCTTCGGTCTCCTCCTCCAACGCGTCGACGCAGTCCTTGTACTCGTCGATCGTCAGATTCTTCGCCGACGGCTTGTCCTCGGCCCGGGCGAGCGTCGGCGTGAAGCCCATCCCCATGAGGATGGCCGTCGGCATCGACGCGATGGCTATCGCCTTGCCCGCGGGCACGTGCAACCTGGTGAACAACGGCTTCTTGGGGGCTGCGTGCCGCGGCCCGGTTCTCTCACGGGACTCCCCCGCGGGGCCCGCGTATTGGACCTCGTCAGCCGGCACTGTGCCTCCCGTTCGCCCCGTTGGTCGGGCTCGTTCCTGACAGATCGTTCGGCTCGCTCGCACCGTTGGCCAGTGCGGCCTCCGGGGCGTCTCCCTTGTCCGTACGGTCCGTCTCGGCCGGGCGCGCGGCGGGCTCCTCGCCCGGGGCCCAGGCCACGGCCATTCCGCCGCCCACCAGGGACAGCAGGAAGCCGACGAAGAAGCCTCCGAAGTTGGACACCGGCAGTGACACCAGGCCCAGCAGGATCGCCGCGACACCGGCGAAGGTCCGGATGTGCTTCTGGTACCAGAGGCTGATTCCGAGAACACCCAGGAGCACGCCGATGATGAGGGACCCCGCACCCGCGGTCGTCGCCATGGCGAGCGTGAGATGCCCGATCTGCAGATTCGCGTACGGAAGGTATGCGATCGGGAATCCGGCGATCAGGATGAACAGGCCCGCCCAGAACGGCCGGCCGCCCCGCCAGGCACGGAACCGCAGCCGCCAGATGTGGAATTGACCGCGCGCGGCAGGAGTCTCGGCGCTCATGGAAAACAGCTCCCTGGAACGGCGTTGCTGAGGGTTTCACGTACTACGAAAAGGGACGGGCGGGTGAGGCAGCGCAGGCTCCCTCACCCGCCCACGGAGTGCCTAGTAGCACTCCTTGACACCCTTGGACAGCGACATCTTCAGGCCGCTGAGCTTGAAGGTGCCGGCGGTGGTCGCCCACGCCGTCTGCTTCACATCGGTCAGCGTGGCCGACTCGGCCTGCTGGGCGAAACCGTAGGGGTTCGCCTGCTCCTTGCCGCCCTTCATGCCGGGACCCTTGGTGGCGTCTCCGGCGGCAACACCGATGTCGATGTTGCGGAAGGTCGCGTTGGCCTGCAGATCCTCGACGTCGATGTAGAGGTTCTCGGCCTCGACCGGCGTGCTGCCGCCGCCGGCCTTCAGCGTCAGGCTGACGGAACCGATCAACGGGATGTCCGGGGTGACCACGGACTGGCACATGTTGGTGATCTTGGCGCTCTTGAACGCCGACACCGCAACCGGGTGCGCCGTCTTCTCACCCTTGAGCGTGTAGCCCTGGTCGATGGCCCCGTACTGCGAGAAACCAACACCATCGAGCCGGTCCGCCGTCACCTTGAACGACTGACCCGACACGCTGAACGACGCGGCGAGAGCACCCTGAGCCAGGGCGACACCTATCGCGGCGGTCGCGGCCACGCTGGGCACCATGACTACCGCGAACCGCTTCCATCTGGTCCCGCCACGCACCTGGGACTCCATATTTCCTCCTTCTCGGACGTACATCTCCGGCCCTGGCTGCCCCCAGACGGCGGCTCAGCCGGGCAGGGATGGGAGAAGTGCTACGTCCTCGGGAAGGAGAGCGCCCCAACCCGGAGGCGCGGAACGCACCCGAATCACCGGCGATCACCCCCGAGCGACAACCACTGGTCGCGCCTGAACACTTCACGCACAACCTGCCGGACAGGCTCCACCGAACGGCGAAGACCCCCCTGCCCAAGGGCCGGCGCCACTGCCGCCGTCCCTACTCGGTGGGGACCCAAGGAAACCCGCTGACCCGATTGGCTGTCGGGGAAGGGGAATGGACCGAGCGTCGCCGATCGTGGTGCATTCTCGCCGCCCGCACAAGGGGGTTCGTTACTGGCTAGTAACGGCCGGATAACCGAACAACGACCCGTCGGTATCGGCCGACAACTCTGGGTGGCACCAAGGGTGGTGACAAAGTGATCGAACCTTGGACGGAATCCGACAGATCACCGCCCATGACTTACTCGCAGTAACAGCGGCCGCGTTTACCAAGTTTTGGTAAAACGCGGCCGCAGTATCGCTCTGTCGCCAAATTCTTCACTCGGGCACCACGGGTCCCGACGTTTAGCGACTGGTCAGAACAGGGCCCGGGCCAGCGCCCGGCGCGCCGCGGCGACACGCGGGTCGTCGGCGCCCACCACCTCGAAGAGCTCGAGCAGCCGCACGCGCGCCGCGTCCCGGTCGTCACCCGCTGTACGCGCCACCGCGTCGACGAGCCGCCCGAAGGCGTCCTCGACATGGCCGCCCACCAGGTCCAGGTCGGCGGCGGCGATCTGCGCCTGCACGTCACCGGGGTTGTCGGCGGCCTCCTTGCGCACCTGCTGCGGGTCGGCGCCCTGCACCCGCTGGAGCAACTCGGCCTGGGCCAGGCCCAGCTTGGCCTCCGTGTTGCCCGGGTCGTCACTCAGTACGTTCTTGTACGCCTGCACCGCGCCGCCGAAGTCGCCCGCGTCCAGGGCCTGTACGGCGGCTTCGAGCAGCGCGTCGTACGGACCGGCCGGGACCTGGGCCTCCACGGGCTGCCCGCCCTGCGCACCCTGCTCGCCGTCCGGGTCGACGGTCAGGCCCGTCAGACCGAAGCGCTCCTCGGCGACCTGCACGAGCTGGTCGAGGGTGCCCCGGATCTGGGCCTCGGGGGCGGCGCCCTGGAAGAGCGGCAGGGCCTGACCGGCCACCACCGCGAACACCGCCGGGATCCCCTGGATCCCGAACTGCTGCATCAACATCTGATTCGCGTCGACGTCGATCTTGGCGAGGACGAACCGGCCGTTGTACTCGGCGGTGAGCCGCTCCAGGAGCGGGCTGAGCTGCTTGCACGGCTCGCACCACTCGGCCCAGAAGTCGATGACGACCGGCACCTCGGTGGAGCGCTGCAGGACGTCCCGCTCAAAACCCGCCTCGTCGACGTCGATGACGAGACTCGACGGCGACACCGCGGAGACGGCTCCGCCGCCCTGCCGCGCCGCTTCCGCACGCGCCTGCTCCGCCTTCGCCTTGGCCTCTTGGGCCGCCTTCACCGCGGCGAGGTCGACGACTCCGCTCATGGACATGTTCCGTGGCTGCATGCGTCTATCCTCCCCCCTCCGCGCGCCTGCGTGAAAAGCGTTGTGAAAGCCGGCCGCTTGCATGGTCCAGTACTGGTCAACGTCGGTCCTGGCGCCGGGTCCCCACCTGGCGCCGCGCGGTTGTCGCTCGCGCACGAGCTTTCGCTACGGGTCGTAGCGTAACTGCCTCCGGGGAATCGCGGCAGACGCATTTCGGTGATCTCCCTCACGGCTCCACGGAATCCCCATACTCAGAGTCCCCGGATATGGTCACCGGCATGCAGAGCCGCACCTCCGCCCCTCGTACCGGGCGTCCCCGCAGCGCCGCCGCGGACGCCGCGATCCTGGCGGCGACGCGGGCGGCTCTCGTCGAACTGGGCTGGTCCAAGCTGACGCTGGGGGACGTGGCGACGCGTGCGGGGGTCGCGAAAACGACCCTCTACCGGCGGTGGGCGGGCAAGAACGAGCTCGTGGTCGACGCGGTGGCGGCGCTCTTCGACGAGCTGGAGCTGCCCGACCGGGGAAGCCTCTCGGCCGACATCGAGGGCGTCGTCCTCCAGTTCGCGGCGATCCTCGCCCGCCCCGAGGCGAAGAGCGGGCTCATGGCCGTCCTCGCCGAGTCGACGCGGGACGACGCGCTGCGGGAGCGGATCCGGGCGTCCGTCGTCGACCGTCAGAAGCGGTTGGTCGTCGAAGGGCGCCGACGGGCCCAGGTCCGCGGCGAACTCCCTCCGGAGTCCGACCCCTCGGCCGCCGCCCGCACGGTCGACCTCATCTTCGACATGGTCGCCGGCGCGGTGGTCCACCGAACCCTGGTCTGCGCCGAACCTGTCACTCCGACGTGGGTCCACGACTTCACCCGGGTCCTGCTCCTGGGCTTGTCGGGCGCGGCCACCTCGGACACTTGACCTTTTAGGGGCGCGGGGAACTGCGCAATCTTTTCGGGGGTTCGGGGGTTCGGGGGTTCGGGGGCGAAGCCCCCGAGTAAGGGACGGGAATGGGTAGGGGCGGCGGGGGCGAGGAAAAACGGCTAGAACCCCGCCGGTTCCGTGTACTCCCCCCACTCCTCCCGGAGGGCGTCGCAGATTTCGCCGAGGGTGGCCTCGGCCCGTACCGCGTCGAGCATCGGGGCGATCATGTTCGACCCGTCCCGCGCGGCGGCGAGCATCGCGGCGACAGCGGCACGCACAGCCGCCTCCGAGCGCCCCGCCCGCCGCCCCGCAAGCACCCGCACCTGCTCCCCCTCCACCTCATGCCCGACCCGCAGGATCTCCAAGTCACCGGTGACAGAGCCCCGGTGGACGTTGACGCCCACAACCCGCTTCTCCCCCTTCTCCACACCCCGCTGGTACCGGAACGCCGACTCGGCGATCTCCCCGGTGAACCACCCGTCCTCGATCCCCCGCAGAATCCCGGACGTGACGGGCCCGATCGGATGCACCCCGTCGGGATGAGCCCGCACCCCCCGCTCCCTGATCTGCTCGAAGATCCGCTCCGCGTCCGCCTCGATCCGGTCGGTCAGCTGCTCGACGTACCAGGAACCGCCCAGCGGATCCGCGACGTTGGCGACGCCGGTCTCCTCCATGAGCACCTGCTGCGTACGCAGGGCGATCTCCGCGGCCCGCTCGGACGGCAGGGCGAGCGTCTCGTCGAGGGCGTTCGTGTGGAGGGAGTTCGTGCCGCCGAGCACCGCCGCGAGCGCCTCGACGGCCGTACGGACGACGTTGTTGTACGGCTGCTGGGCCGTCAGCGAGACGCCCGCCGTCTGCGTGTGGAAGCGCAGCCACTGCGCCTTCTCGGTCCGCGCCCCGTACACGTCCCGCATCCACCGCGCCCAGATCCGCCGCGCGGCCCGGAACTTGGCGATCTCCTCGAAGAAGTCGACGTGCGCGTCGAAGAAGAACGACAGTCCGGGCGCGAACACGTCGACGTCGAGCCCGCGCGACAGCCCCAGCTCCACGTACCCGAACCCGTCCGCCAGCGTGTACGCCAGCTCCTGCGCGGCCGTGGAGCCGGCCTCGCGGATGTGGTAGCCGGAGACGGACAGCGGCTTGTACGCGGGGATGGACGAGGCGCAGTACTCCATCAGGTCGCCGATGAGGCGCAGATGGGGCTCGGGCCGGAAGAGCCACTCCTTCTGCGCGATGTACTCCTTGAAGATGTCGGTCTGGAGCGTGCCGTTGAGTACGGCCGGGTCCACGCCCTGCCGCTCGGCGGCCACCAGGTACATGCAGAAGACCGGGACGGCAGGTCCGCTGATCGTCATCGACGTCGTCACGTCACCCAGCGGGATGTCCTGGAACAGGGCCTCCATGTCGGCCGCGGAGTCGACCGCGACCCCGCAGTGGCCGACCTCGCCGAGCGAGCGCGGATCGTCGGAGTCGCGCCCCATGAGCGTGGGCATGTCGAAGGCCACGGAGAGCCCGCCCCCGCCGTCGGCGAGGATCTTCTTGTACCGCTCGTTGGTCTGCCCGGCGTTCCCGAACCCTGCGAACTGCCGGATGGTCCACGTCCGCCCTCGGTAGCCGGTCGAGTGGAGCCCGCGCGTGAAGGGGTACTCCCCGGGCCAGCCGATCCGCTCGAACCCGTCGTACTCGTCCCCGGGCCGAGGCCCGTACACGGGCTCCACCGCATCCCCGGAGAGCGTCGTGCGTGTCCAATCCCTTGGGGGCTTCGCCCCCAAACCCCCGGCGGCCTCACGCTTGTGCGAGGCGTCGTACCGGGCCTGCCAGCGACGGCGGCCCTCCTCGATGGCGTCAGCGTCCATACCATCAAAATTACTAGGACGCCCTAGTAGACGTCGACGGCAAACCGCCACAGATCGCACCCGTGGCGGTGGGGACAGTGAGAGCGCCTAGAACGGCATCACGCCTTGGCGACCGCGCCCGCGTCCTCCGTGACCTTGGACTCCAGCTCGCGGCTGACCTTGCGCTCCACGAAGAAGGCGGCCGTGGGGACGGTGCCCGCGAGCAGCACCCACAGCAGCTTCGGGACCGGCCACTTGGCCTTGGAGCCCAGGTCGAAGGCGAAGACCAGGTAGACGACGTACAGCCAGCCGTGCGCGACGCTGACGACACGCGTGAAGTCCGCGGCGCCGTCCAGGTCGAGCACGTACTTGCCGATCATCCCGAGGACCAACAGGACCAGCAGGACACCGGTGACGTAGGCCATGACGCGGTAGCGGGTCAGCACGCTCTTTTTCATGGCTACGAGCGTAACCACCGGTTTCGCACGATCTTCGGGCACCCCCGGCCCCGTACGGCCCCGGTCCCCTGCTCGTCCGTTCCCCGTCACTCCTCGTCGAAGTCGTTCGCCGCCACCCGCAGCGGACGCAGCATCGCGAAGATCTCCCGGCACTCCTCGGCGTCGTACACGCCGAGGCCGAAGTCCATCGACATCAGGTCGCGGGTGGCGGCGTCGCACACCTCGCGGCCCTTGTCGGTGATGGAGGCGAGGGTGCCGCGGCCGTCGTTGGGATTGGGGCGCTTGTCGACGAGGCCGGAGCGGGCGAGCCGGTCCACGGTGTTGGTCACCGACGTCGGGTGCACCATCAGCCGTTCGCCGATCTTGGACATCGGCAGCTCGCCGGCCTTGGAGAAGGTGAGCAGCACCAGGGCCTCGTAGCGCGCGAACGTCAGCTCGTACGGCTTGACGACCGCGTCGACCTCGGCGAGGAGGATCTGGTGCGCGCGCATGATGGAGGTGATCGCGCCCATGGACGGCACGGATCCCCAGCGTTGCTTCCAGTGCTCGTCGGCACGGGCGATGGGATCGAAGGCAAGACTGAGCGGCTTCGGCACGGCAAAGACCCTACCGGCCGGTCATATCGTGGTCAGCCCCGTCTCGCGTATCGATATTCGCCCCCTTTTCCAAGGCCTTGCCCGGTCTCCTTCCCGGTCCCTTTCCCGGCCACTCGGCCGCCCCCTTCCCCTCGGCTTCTCCGGCCCCTCCCGTACGCCGCACCTCCACCGCCAGGAGCACGCAACACACGGTCCCCAGCACGCCGACGCCGCCCACGACCGTGCTGACCGCCCAGAACTCGGCGGCCGCACCGGCGAGCGCCATGCCCACGCCCTGGATCGTCATCAGCCCGGCCGTGTGCACGGTCATGGCACGCCCGCGCAGCTCCTCGGGCACGGCGTCCACGAACCAGCGGTCGAGCCCGAGGGTGTACGCGCCCGCCGACCCGGCGAGCACCAGCGCGAGCAGGATCCAGCCGAGGCCGGGATGGAAGGGGTAGAGGAGGAGCGGCAGGAGTCCGGCGCCCGCCAGGGGCAGCACGATCCGGGAGCGGGCCGCGGGCGACAGGGCGGCGCCTGCGTACAGCTCCCCCGCGATCGTCCCGACCGGCATCGCGCACATCAGCAGCCCGATCCAGGCCGTGCCGACCCCGGCCTCGTCCGCGTACGCGGCGGCCAGTGCCTCGGGCGCCACGACGAACATCGGCGGCACCCACAGGAGGAGCAGCAGCGCCCGGATCCGGCGGTCGGCGAGGACCTGCCGGGCGCCGGAGAGCGAGTACCGCACGAGCGCCCCGCCCCCGGCCCGGGCCGACCGGCGCCGCGTGCCCAGCCGCAGGAGCAGCGCCGAGGCGAGGAAAGTGCCCAGCGTGACGGCCAGTGCCCCGCGCGGCGAGACCACGGTGAGCAGGACACCGCCGAGGCCGAAGCCCACGAGGACGGCGCTCTGCGACACGATCCGCAGCAGGGAGCGGCCGAGCACGAACAGGTCGCCGTCGCCGAGGATGTCGGTCAGCGTGGCCATCCGTGTGCCGCTGAACACCGGTGACACGGCCGCGATGACGCACCGCAGGACGAGCAGCGCGGCGACGGGTGTGGCCGGCAGGGCCATCAGTGCCGCGCACCCGGCGCACACCAGGTCGCAGACGACGAGTACCCGCCGCGGCGGAAAGCGGTCGGCAACCCCGGACAGCAGCGTGCCGCCCACGAGATAGGGGAGGAAGCCCAGCGCGAACACCAGCGCGCTGAGGAGCGGCGATCCCGTCAGCCCGTACACGAGCACGGTCAGCGCGATCTCGCTGACGACGACGCCGAGCAGCGAGAGGGCGTGGGCGAGGAACACGGCACGGAACTCGCGTACGGCGAAGACGGGACCGTAACCGGTCCTCTCGGGGGTGGGCAGCGTCGTGGTGCCCCTGTTCTCTTCCGGCATGTCCCGCAGCGTGCCCGTGAGCGGGGCGTCCGCCGTAGAGTTTCGGTGTCAGCCGAATCTTCGGGATCGACCGCGGTGGGAGGGTCCGTGCCGTTCCATCTGCGCTTCGGTGAGGACGACCTCCTCCGGTGCCGCTTCGCGGTGTCCCCTCTGTGGGAGACCCAGGAGGCGGTCCGTACCCTCAACCGCCCCGAGCGGCACGGGTATCACGCGCACTGGCTCCGTCGTACGCGGTCGGCCGCCGCGGAGCTCGACCTCACACTCCTGTGGCTGTTGATGCCCCAGCGCGGGCACACCCCGGACTGGCTGGGGCCTCCGCCGCTCGGCCCCTCGGCCACGTTCGACGAGGAGATCGCGGCGGTCCGCGGTGCCGACCCCGAGGCGGCCCGCGAGGACACCGCGCTGGCGCTCGCGGACACCCCGGGCGCCCTCGAATCCCCGCGCGGGCGCGCCCTGCTGGCCGACCCGGTCCGCATGATCCAGGAGCTGACCGACCTGCTGGCGGCGGCCTGGCGTGCCCTGGTCGAGCCCGACTGGCCAAGGCTGCGCGCCCTCCTGGAGGCCGACGTGGTCTTCCACTCGCGCCGCCTCGCCGAGGTGGGCCTGGGCGAGCTGCTGTCCGAGCTGGACCGGCGGCTCGCCTGGGACGCGGGCACGCTCACGATCGACGTGAAGGGCGAACACGTACGCGAACTCGGCGGCCAGGGACTGGTGTTGATGCCCAGCGTCTTCTCCTGGCCGAACGTGGTGAGCGGCTTCGAACCGCCCTGGCAGCCGACACTGGTCTACCCGGCGCGCGGCATCGGGGGCCTGTGGGCCGAGCCGTCCGACCGTACGCCCGAGGCGCTCGTGCGGATCCTCGGCCGCGGCCGGGCCGCCGTCCTGACCGCGCTCGACGACCCCGCCACCACGACGGTCCTCGCACACCGCCTCGGTCTCGCACCCTCGTCGGTGTCGGCGCATCTGTCGGCGCTGCGCGACGCGGGCCTGCTCGTCTCGCGCCGGTACGGACACCAGGTGCTGTACGAGAGGACGCCACTGGGCATCGCGCTGGCGTCGGGCGGCGCCTGACGCCCCGACAGGAACCCGGCAGCAGCCCTACAGGAGGCGGCGGCCCACGGTGTCGCACCCTTGCCGGTCAAGTCCGTTATGTCACGATAGTCGGACATCGTCACTGACCGTCACCTTCGCCCAAGGGGGCAGGATGTTCCGGCAGACCCGTACCCGTACCCTCGCGGCGCTCGCCGTGCTCGGACTCGCGGCGGGCTGCTCGTCCGCGCCCGACGCCGACACGACCACCGCCGCCCGTGAGACGTCCGCACAGGCGAGCCCCGCCGCCGGTTCCCCGTTCTGGGTCGACCCGGCGAGCCCCGCGGCCCAGCAGGTGCAGCGGTGGGAGCAGCAGGGGCGCGAGCGCGACGCCCGGCTCCTCAAGCTCATCGCGGACCGGCCCGCGGCGATCTGGCCCTCCGCCGAGCGACCCGAGCCGAAGATCAGGGAGGCGACCGCGGCGGCGGCCCGGGAGGGGCGTACCGCGGTCTTCGTCGCGTACGACATCCCGCACCGCGACTGCGGACAGCACTCGGCGGGCGGGGCGTACGGCGCGGACGCCTACCGGGACTGGATCGACCGGTTCGCGCGGGCCATCGGCGACAGCCAGGCCCTGGTGGTGCTGGAGCCGGACGCGGTCGCGCACATCGTGGACGGCTGCACCCCGGGCGAGTACCACGCCGAGCGCGAGCAGATGCTCTCCGAGGCGATCGTGCGGCTGAAGCGGCAGCCGCGGACGAAGGTGTACCTCGACGCGGGCAACCCGGCCTGGATCCGGGAGTCGTGGAAGCTGGTCGAGCCCCTCAAGCGCGCGGGCGTCGCGAACGCCGACGGGTTCGCCCTGAACGTCTCCAACTTCCAGACGGACGAGACGACGAAGGAGTACGGCCGCCGGCTCTCGGAGGACCTCGGCGGCAAGCACTTCGTCGTGGACACCAGCCGCAACGGCAACGGCCCGCTGGGCGGCGACCCCTCCCAGGCCTGGTGCAACCCGCCGGGCCGGGCGCTCGGCACCCCGCCCACCAAGGACACCGGCGACCCGCTCGTGGACGCCTACCTGTGGATCAAGCGGCCCGGGGAATCGGACGGACAGTGCCGCGGGGGCCCGTCGGCGGGCCAGTGGTGGGCGGACTACGCACTGGCGCTGGCCCGCAACTCCAGTGTGTAGCAGGCGGTTTCACCTGTCGGACCGCTTCACCTGACCTGGACCCACTTCGCCTCGGACGGAGTCCCGTCCGTGTCCGTCACGAAGAGCATGTACCAGCCGGGCGGCACCAGCGTCCGGTCCTTCGGTACGTCCACGGTGACCGAGTCCTTCGTCTTCGTGAGCCCGAGCGCGATGGACCGCTGCTCGACGTCCGTGGTGTGGGTGACCGCGCTGGGCCGCATCAGACGGGCGTTCACGATCCGGTCCGGATTCCGGGTGGCGAAGGTGGCGCGGCCCTCGCCGTCGACCTCCTGCGGACCGTCGCCGAGTACGGGACGGGTCTTGGCGTTCTTGTGCAGGGTGGGCGGGGTGTAGATCTCCATGCGCTGCTCGAAGTGGCCGAGCTTGGTGTTCTGCTGGTCGTCGAAGAGCGGGTCGGAGCCGAACGTGGCGACCCGGCCGTCGGGCAGCAGCAGCGCCTCCGAGTGGTAGTTGCGGCCGACCCTGGGCGAGGCGGCCGAACGGAACGAGTTGGACTTGGGGTCGTAGAACTGCGCCTTGAGGATGTTGCTGGCGCTGCGCCCGCGGTAGTCCGAGGAGCCGTTGGACGTGAACACCGAGTCGTCCGGCATGATCACGCTGTTCAGGTAGCGGGTGCCCTGGGGGAGGTCGGGGCCGTTCTCGAAGGCGGGGTTGTCCTTCTTGAGGTCGATGACCGCCGTGCGCGAGGTCGCCTTCTTGGACTCGCCGACGCCTCCGCCGCCGAGGATCATCACCTTCTGATCCTGGGCCGGGGGCAGCAGCAGGGACGCCGACGTCTCCGTCTGGTCGGTGTCGCTCAGCCCCGGCACCTTCTCGAACTTGTTGGTCTTCAGATCCCACAGGCCGGGTTCGCGCCCCATGGTGGCGGGCCCGTAACCGGCGTTGGAGGCCGGGTAGAAGAGCTTGCCGCCCTTGGTGAGGAAGAGGGCGGGATAGGTGGGGAAGTAGTGCTTGGGGCCCGGGGTCCACTTCTTGGTCTTCGGGTCGTAGATCTCGTTGTCGCCCGGGTCGATCACCCCGACGTCGTCGAGCCCGGAGACCGCCAGCACCCGCCCGTCCTGCAGACCGACCAGCGTCGGATACCAGCGGGCCTTGCCCATCGGCGCGACGGGCACGTACTTCTCCGCCGTCGGGTCGAACTCGTACGCGGCCTTGATCCCCTGGAAGTCCTGCTTGTCCATGGTGATCTTCTCGGAGAGGCCGTACGTGTTGGCCGCCTCCTTCCCCTTCAGGCCGAGGATCTCGTACTGGGCCTGCTTGGCCGTGACCGACCGGGGCCCCACCTCGGTGGCCTCGACGAAGACCCGGGCCTCGCTCGCGGTGACCTTCGTCTTCCAGGGCTGCATCACACCGGCCCTGTTGTAGGTGATCTCCTGCGTGCGCTTGGCCTTGGGGACGGTGACGTCGAACCTGCTGACGTACTCCACACCGGTCGGCGAGCGGAACCGGGTGCCCTTCTTGAGGACGACCGGCTTGTCGGGGTTCTCGTTCTTCACGCGCATGCCGCCGCCGGCCCGGTCGACCTCGCCGTCGAGCAGCTCGTAGCGGGCGGTGCCGCCGGCCACCAGCATTCTGCCGCTGGGGAGTTGGGCATGTCCGGCGCAGAAGAAGTCGTCCGGGGTGGGGATCTTCTTGAAGGTGTCGGTCCTCGGGTCCCACAGGATCGTGTCGAAGGAACCCTTGTCGAACTTCTTCTGCTCATTGCCGGAGCCCGCGACGATCAGCACCTTGCCGGTGTGCAGGAGCGCCGCGTGGATGGCGTTGGTGCGGAACTTCTTGGGGATGTCCAGGTGCTTCCACGAGCCGTACTTCGCCTTGTAGCCGGGCTGCGCGATCTTGTACTCGTAGTACTGCTCCGAGGCGAAGCCGATCGCGGCCGGGGCGTTGAGTCCGGCGAGCAGCGCGACGCCGCCTATGCCGAGCAGCCTCTTCTGGGTCTTCTTCGAAGGGCGGTAGGCCATGGCCTAGTTACCTCCTGTCGTACCGCTGGAGACCGTCCCGCTGGGGAGCGAGCCACTGGGAAGCGTGGCGCCGGCGCTGAAGACCGGCGCGGGTGCCGGCTCGCCGTCCGGGACGCGGGCGACGGCGGGGGTGGCGACGCGCTGCCGGGCACGGCGTGCCTGGTACCGGGTGCCGAGCCACACGCCGACCGGGGCGAGGGAGATGGCCAGGGCGAGAACGGCCCAGGTGCGCATGGCCGCGTGCGTGTGTCCGAGGACGAACGACGCCACCAGCGAGGCCGTCAGGACGGCCGCCCAGAACAGGTGGATCCGGAACGTCAGCACCCGGTCGGGGCTGGCGCCGCCGCCCTTCGGGGTGACCACGAAACGGCTGGGTCGGCGGACCACGGCCGCGCCGAGCGACTTGAGGTAGATCGGCGCGGAGAGCGCCGACATCGCCATGCCGGCGAGGCCTCCCGAGCCCTCCGGTTCGTGCGGGGAGACGTTGTGCCGCCGGTTCCAGAGATAGAGGCCGATCTGGAGGGCGGCGGCGTCGCTGTAGAGCATCAGCCACATGGAGGCGGCGACCTGCGTGCCGGACGCGCCGAACCACAGGAACAGGACGCAACTGAGGATGCCCAGCAGCCAGTTGACGGCCGTCATCGGGTAGTAGACGAGCATCATCGTGTACGAGAACAGCCGGCCGGGCGGCATCGTGAACGGTGCCTTCCAGTACTGCTTGAACAGCGTCTCGTACGTGCCGCGCGACCAGCGCATCTGCTGGGTGAAGAAGTCGGTCCAGGACTCGGGGCCCTCCCCCACGGCCAGCACGTCGGGTGTGTAGACCGACTGCCAGTGGTGACCGGTCCGCGGGTTCTTGTGCCGGTGCAGTTCGAACCCGGTGGCCATGTCCTCGGTGATGGAGTCGTACAGCCCGCCGACCTGTCTGACGGCCGCGATCCGTACGACGTTGTTGGTGCCGACGAACATGGGGGCGCGGTAGCGGTTGCCGGCCCGCTGGATCAGCGCGTGGAACAGGAACTGCTGGGACTCGGCCGCCTTGGTGACCGGAGTGGTGTAGTTGCCGTACACCTGCGGGCCGACGACGAACGCGACGTCCGGGTCTCGGAAGTAGCCCATCATCCGCTCCAGGAACTCGGGGAGCGGGATGTGGTCGGTGTCGACGGAGGCGAAGAAGTCGTACTCCCCGCCGTGCATCGCGATCCACGCGTTGTAGTTCCCGTGCTTCGTACGGGCCTTGTGGACGCCCTTGGCCCTGTTCCACTCGGGGACGCCGTGGCGGGTGAAGTGGCGTACGCCCAGTTCGACGCAGAGTGCCTTGGCCTGTTCGTCGTCTCCCTCGTCGAGGAGCCAGACGTCAAGGAGGCCGGGGTGGGTGACGCGGACCGCGCCTTCGAGGGTGGCACGGACCATGGAGAGGGGTTCTTTGCCCGGGACGTACGTGGTGAGGAAGGCGACCCGGGTGCCGGGCTCAGGGAAGACGGGTATCGGGTCCCTCGCCACCATGGTCGCGTGGGCGATGGAGACCACGTTGACGACCATGAACAGCTCGATCAGGCCGATGGATATGAGCATCGCGATGTCGAGGCCGACGAGCCAGCGGGTGCCACCCTCTCTGGCGACCCAGTGGGTCGGCCAGACCAGGTAGACGAGGAGCAGCCCCGTGAGCAGCGGGGCGAGCGTCATGAGCAGGACGGCTCGTATTCGGTGTGGCTCGCGCGACAGGAGCTTGGTGTACTGCACCCGGTACGCGGTGCCGGACGGCTCCGTGAGCGGTCCGGCCAGTTGGCTGTGGGTGTCGTAGTCGTAGCCCTCCGGCCGCACAGCGCCCTCCAGTGATCGAACGAGCCGATACCCACACAAAAGTGGCTTTTAGTCGGCGTGTCGAACGGAGGGGGTCCAGTTGGGGGGGTAGAGGGGGGTCGGGCTTTGCCTATTCACCTGCGGGTGGGCGGGGGTTGCTCACGCGACGAACAGCCCCGAGCACCGGTCGTTTCAGGGGCGCGAGGAACTGCGCGGGCAACGAAAACCGACCCGCACACGGCAAACAGACCTAGGCACCGGATCTTCTAGGGGCGCGGGGAACTGCGCACCCAGCACAGACCCACCCGCACCCCACACACCCACCGCGGCAGCGGCACCGCTAAGCCGACAGGTGCCGCTCCACCGTGTCCACCTTGGACGTCAGCCCATCAGTAACCCCAGGCCGAATGTCAGCCTTGAGGACGAGCGAAACCCGAGGCGCCCGCTCCTCCACCACAGCGACGGCCCGCCGAACGACGTCCATCACCTCGTCCCACTCCCCCTCGATCGAGGTGAACATCGCATCGGTGCGATTGGGCAGCCCCGACTCCCGCACAACCCGCACGGCGTCGGCGACGTACTCCCCCACGTCCTCACCGACACCCAACGGCGTCACGGAGAAGGCGACGATCATGCGTTGACGATCCCTTCGTTCCGGGCGCGGGACGCGATCAGCGCGCTCTCCGCCTCACGCTTGAGCTTGCGCTCGGCGAAGAAACCGCCGGTCGGCAGCACGGAAAGCACGAAGTAGAGGGCCGCGGTCTTCAGGCCCCACTTGGCACGGTTCCAGGCGTCGGCCCAGAAGATCAGGTACAGGATGAAGAGGATGCCGTGGACCATGCCCATCACGGGCACCGCGTTGAAGTCCGTCGTCCGCTTCAGCACCGAGCAGACCAGCAGCAGAAGGAAGGAAACGGCCTCGGGGGCCGAGACCAGACGGAGACGACGGAGGGCGGAGGCGGTCTTGATGTCCACGAGTCACCTTCGGTGGGAGGAGTCTGGGGTGGATTCGGAAGGGGTGCCGGTGCCGCGCCGAAGCTTTGTGAACGCACGCACAAGCTTTCCCATTGAAGCATCCTGACCCCTGCCGTCCGGCCTCGGGGTCCGGACCCACGGAACCCGGCCGACCGGACCCCGGGGTCTTTTCAGGGACGGATCATCCCGAAGGATCTGTTCGGCGACCAGGCCCGACGGCTACCGTCGTCCCCGTGGCGATGTTCCGACTCCAAGGCAGCAAGGTGCTGGCCGTCGACATGACCGGCGACGCCGTGAAGGCGAAGAACGGTTCGATGGTGGCGTACGACGGTCAGATGGCCTTCAAGAAGCTCAGCGGCGGTGGCGAGGGTATCCGCGGCATGGTGACGCGCCGGATCACCGGTGAGCAGATGACCCTCATGGAGGTGAAGGGGCAGGGGACCTGCTGGTTCGCCGACCGGGCCAGCGAGATCAACCTCGTGAACCTCCAGGGCGACAAACTCTTCGTCGAGTCGAGCAATCTGCTCGCGACCGACTCCGGCCTGCGCACGGGCACGTCCTTCACGGGGCTCAGGGGAGCCTCGCAGGGCAACGGGCTCTTCACGACGACCATCGAGGGGCACGGCCAGGCGGCGATCATGTCGGACGGTCCGGCCGTGGTGCTGCGGGTGAGCTCGCAGTACCCGCTGACCGTCGACCCGGGGGCGTACATCGCCCATCAGGGCAATCTGCGGCAGTCCTTCCAGTCCGGTGTGACGTTCCGCACGTTCATGGGCGAGGGCGGCGGCGAGGCCTTCCAGATCCGCTTCGAGGGCGACGGCGTCGTGTACGTGCAGCCCAGTGAGCGCAACTCGATCGCGGGAGATGTGTGACATGCCCTTCCGTGAGATCAACTCGAAGATGATCGAGGCCACGGTCATGCCGGGGCAGCGGCTGTTCAGCCAGCGCGGCGCGATGCTCGCCTACAAGGGCGAGGTGTCCTTCACCCCCAACATGCAGGGCGGCCAGGGCGGCCTCATGTCGATGATCGGACGGCGGGTGGCCGACGAGGCGACCCCGCTGATGACCGTCGAGGGCTCCGGCACGGTCCTGTTCGGGCACGGCGGCCACCACATCCAGGTGATCGGCCTGACGGGCGAGACCCTGTACGTGGAGGCGGACCGGCTGCTCGCCTTCGACGGCACGCTGACGCAGGGCACGATGTTCATGGGCTCGCAGGGCGGGGTCATGGGCATGGTGCGCGGCCAGATGACGGGTCAGGGGCTGTTCACCACGACCCTCAAGGGGCACGGCAGCGTCGCCGTCATGGCGCACGGCGGGGTCATCGAGGTGCCGATCAGCCCGCAGCGCCCGGTGCATGTCGACCCGCAGGCGTACGTCGCCCACCACGGGGACGTACGCAACAAGCTCTCCAGCGCGCTCGGTCTGCGCGATCTGGTGGGCCGCGGCTCGGGCGAGGCGTTCCAGCTGGAGCTCAGCGGAAGCGGTGCGGTGTACGTGCAGGCGTCGGAGGAGAAGCTGTGACCACCTACCCGGGCACGGGCCCCGTGATCCACGACCCGTCGACGCTGCCGGTCGACGACAACGTGAACGCGTACACCTTCTGCGTGGAACTCAAGGGGAGCGAGTGGTTCCTGCAGAAGGGCAAGATGATCGCCTACTACGGCTCGATGGAGTTCAACGGCATCGGGCACGGCCGTCTGGACCGGCTGGTGCGGACGAGTTTTCATTCGCCGTTGCACGCGAGCGACTGGGTCGTGGCCTCCGGCTCGGGCAAGATGCTCCTCGCCGACCGGGCCTTCGACGTGAACTCCTTCGATCTGGAGGAGGGCAATCTGACCATTCGCTCGGGCAATCTCCTCGCTTTTCAGCCAAGTCTCGCGCTCAAGCAGTCGATCGTGCCGGGCTTTCTCACGCTGATCGGAACGGGCAAGTTCGTGGCCGCGTCGAACGGCCCCGTGGTGTTCATGGAACCCCCGATCCGGGTCGACCCGCAGGCCCTGGTCGGCTGGGCCGACTGCCCCTCGCCGTGCCACCACTACGACCACGGGTACATGACAGGCCTGATGGGCGGTCTACGTGCGCTGACGGGCCTGGGCGGGGCCTCCGGGGAGGAGCACCAGTTCGAGTTCGTGGGGGCCGGCACGGTGCTGCTCCAGTCCAGCGAGGCCCTGATGGCGGAGCAGGCCGCGGGCGCGGTCCCGCACGAGCCCGGAGTGCCGGGTGGCGGCGGGGCACCCGGCCACCAGGGACAGCAAGCCGGCGCACCGCGCCTTCCCGGACAGCTGGGAGACCTCCAGCGTCGCTTCGGGCTGTGAGCGGTAGTCTGCGGAGTGTGACGTCGAACGTGTGCGCGCCGTCACGCCACCCTCACTAGTTCGCTTTTCAACATCTTAGGTAGAATTCATACATGGAGACCGAGACGGCCACTCGCTGGCTGACCGATGCGGAGCAGTGCGCCTGGCGCACCCACCTGGAGGTCAACAGGCTGTTGACGTATCAGCTCGAGAAGGACCTCCAACCGTTCGGCCTGACGATGAACGACTACGAGATCCTGGTGAACCTCTCCGAGTCGGAGGGCAAACGGATGCGGATGAGCGACCTCGCGTCCGCCACCCTCCAGTCCAAGAGCCGCCTCTCCCACCAGATCACCCGCATGGAGAACGCGGACCTGGTCAGGCGCGAGAACTGCGAGTCCGACCGCCGTGGGCTGTACGCCGTGCTCACGGACCACGGCCTGGAGACGATGAGGAAGGTCGCGCCCCATCATGTGGCGTCCGTGCGGCGGCACTTCATCGACCTCCTCTCGCCGGAGGCCCTGGAAGAGCTCCACAAGTCCCTGACCCCGATCGCGGAGCACCTGCGGGGGCAGCGGGGGCGTTCGTGACGTACGACCTGATCGACCGGACCGACCACTGACCGATCCGACCGACCTGGCGGCCGAGCAGACCGGCTGACTCGGCCGGCTAGACCGGCTGAGTCGGCCGGGCCGACCGGTCCAAGGGCAGGCGGAGTTCGAACAGGGCTCCGCCTGTCGGCGTGTCCCGGACGGTGAGTGATCCACCGTGCCGGACGGCGACATCGCGGGCGATGGCGAGGCCGAGACCGGCACCGCCGTCGTCGCGGGTACGGGCCTCGTCGAGCCGTACGAACCGCTCGAAGACCCGCTCGCGCTCGTCCGCGGGCACGCCCTCACCGTCGTCGGCGACCCCGACGACCGCCCACTCCCCCGAGCGCCGCACGGTCACGGCGACCGACGTCCGGGTGTGCCGCTGCGCGTTGTCCAGCAGATTGCCCAGCACGCGCGCCAACTGCCCGCGCGACCCGGCCACCTCGACGGACTCGGCGTCCACGGACACCTCGACCCGGTCCCCGACCCGCTGGCCCGCCTCCTCGCGGACGAGCGCCGCCAGGTCCAGGGGCGCGTCCGCCGACCGCTCCCCCGCGTCCAGCCGGGCGAGCAGCAGCAGATCGGCGGCCAGCCGCTGCAGCCGTACGGTGTCCTCGACGGCCCCCTCCACGTCCAGCAACTCCGGGTGCGCGGCGCCCACTTCGAGCTGGGTACGCAGCGAGGCGATGGGGCTGCGCAGCTCGTGCGAGGCGTCGGCGACGAACGCGCGCTGGCGCTCCACCGAGGCCTCCAGAGCGGCGAGCGTCTCGTTCGTCGTACGGGCCAGGCGTGCGACCTCGTCGTGGGTGGCGGGCTCGGGGACGCGCCGCGAGAGGTCCTCGGAGGCGGTGATGGCGGCCATCTCGGCCCGGATCCCCTCCACGGGGCGCAGGGCCCGCCTGGTGACGAGATACGTCACCCCGCTGCTCGTCACCAGCAGCAGCGGCAGGCCGATCAGCATGGCCGTCAACGCCGTACCGACGGCGTTCTGTTCGGCGGAGAGCGGAGCGCCCGCATAGACGGTGAGCGGGACGCCTCCCTTCGTGACCACGTCGACCCCGGCGAACCGGTAGTCGGCCGTCTCCCCCTCGACGGTCGCGGTGCCCTCGCCGTACCAAGTCTCGTCGGCCATGTCGCCGGCTTCGAGAGCGTCCTCCTCGTCGGCCAGTCCCTCGTCCGTGTCGCCGGCGTCGTCATTGGCGACGGAGTTCAGCCGGTCCGAGGACTTGGCGGCCACGCTCATGCCCTCGACGTCCTCGCCGGAGGCGACGGCCTTCCCCTTCCGGTCCAGGACCTCGACAGGGTTCTCGTCACCGTCCGGCAGGTCGAGATCGTTGTACGCAAGCCCGTGCGACAGCGCCGAGGCGGCGTTGCGGGCCACCGAGTCGGCCTCGGCGTCCGCCTGGCCGATGAGGCTGGCCCGCAGCGCGAGCAGCACGGCGGCGCCCGCGGCGACCAGGGCTATGGCGACGACGAGGGTCGCGGCCAGCGTGGCGCGGGCCCGTACCGATCGCATCCGCCGCCTCATGCCCGTGCCTCCAGTCTGTATCCGGCCCCGCGTACGGTCCTGATCAGCTCCGGGCCGAGCTTGCGGCGCAGGGTGCTGATGTAGACCTCGACGATGTTCGGGTCGCCCTCGTACGCGAAGTCCCAGACGTGCTCCAGGATGTCGGCCTTCGACACGACCTCCCCGGCCCGCACGACGAGCTGCTCGAGGACGGAGAACTCCTTGGTGGTCAGGGTGATCTCGTCGTCCGCGAGGAACACGCGCCGGGCCGCGGTGTCGACCTTCAGGTGCCCGATCTCGTGCACGGGCGAGGCCCCGCCCGACGGGCCGCGCCGCCGCAGGAGCGCCTTCACCCGGGCGACGAGGACGACGTACGAGAACGGCTTGGTCAGATAGTCGTCGGCGCCCGTGTCGAGACCCTCGGCCTCGTCGTACTCGCCGTCCTTGGCCGTCAGCATCAGGATCGGCACGTCGTGTCCCGCGGCGCGCAGGGCGCCGCACACGCGGTAGCCGTTCATGCCGGGCAGCATGATGTCGAGGATGACGAGGTCGTACGAGCCCTCGCCGGCCATGTGCAGCCCTTCCAGGCCGTCGTGGACCACGTCCACGGCGTAGCCCTCGGCCGTCAGGCCCTTGGCGAGCGACAGGGCCAGCCGCTTTTCGTCCTCCACGATCAACAGGCGCATGGGCCAAGGGTCGCAAACCGAACCTGAAGAAGCCTTCAGGAGCCTTCAGGTCCGCTTCAGCGTCGGTCGGCCAGATTGGTTCCCGTCGACAGCAGACAAGGCAGAACAAGCCACTGCAACCGGCGACACCATCCGTTACTGGTTGCAACCAGTCGCATTCTGGAGGAATCCCATGAAGCGCAACATCGTCATCGCCACCATCGCGGCAGCGGCCCTGATCGGCGGCGGCACCGCGACCGCCATCGCGGTCTCGGGTGACGAAGAGGCGCCGGCGAAGAAGTCCAACGTGCAGGTGTCGAACGACGACACGGGCCGTGACGACGACGCCAATGTGAACGACACCGACGACAACGACGCGGACGACAAGGCGGAGGACAAGGCCGACGCGGCCGAGGACAACGCCGCGAAGGACACCGGCGAGGACGCCGAGGACAAGGCCGAGAACGCCGCCGACGCCAAGGTCGCGCAGGTCGACGCCGCCGACGCGATCAAGGCGGCGCTGAAGAACACGGCCGGTACGGCGGTCTCGGCCGACCTGGACGACGAGGGCACCAAGCACGTGTGGGACGTGGACATCCTCACCAACGGCGGCGCCTGGCACAGCGTGCAGGTCGACCCCGCCACCGGCAAGGTCGTCGGCTCCCACGTCGACCGGGACGACGACGGTGACGACGCCGCCGAGACCGCGCAGATCCGGGCCGCCCTCAAGGGCAGCTCCGTCACCGCCGCCGAGGCCGCGGAGGCCGGCGCCGCCAAGGGCACGGTGACCTCCGTCGACCTCGACGAGGAGAGCACGGACAAGGCCTGGGAGGTCGACACCACCGCCGCGAACGGCACCGGCAGCGACTGGAGGGTCAACCCCGACTCCGGCAAGATCACGGCGGACCGCTCGAACGACTGACGTCCCTCCCCCAGGGACTACAGAACAACAAGAACCACAGGTAAGGGCACCCGGCACCGGGTGCCCTTACCGGCGTTCGCGGGCCTGTTACGCCGTGCCGGCCTCCTGCGCGTGCCCCTGCTCCTGCTCCTGTTGCTGCTCCTGCTTCTCCGGGCGTGCGCGGGGATATCGGGTTCCCACGGCGACGGTGACTGCGACGGCGGCTGCCGCGAGCAGTGCCGCCCCGCCGGCCAGGGCGAATCCGGCCTCCACGGGCAGGCGGCCCACCAGGAGTCCCGCGGCTGCCGCGCCCGTCGAAATGCCCGCGTTCACCGCGGTGTTGACCCAGGCACCGGCCTGGACCCGGGCGCCCGGCGCGGCGGACTCGTCGGCCACCAGATACGCGGTGGTCAGCGCCGGGGCGACGAAGAACCCGGCGCACACGACGGCGCCGGTGAGCGTGGCGAGGCCCGGGGCGAGCCCGGCGAAGGCCAGGGAGAGGCCGAGGCCCGCCGCCAACGCCGGCAGTCGCACCCGGGTTCCGGTGCGCCATTCGACCGCGCCGTACAGCAGCCCGCCCACGGCGCTCCCGGCCGACAGCGCGGCGAAGATCCACGCCACGGTGTCGTCCCCGTGGCCCCGCTGCTCGGCGAAGGCCAGCACGAGAAGGTCGACGGCGCCGAGCGAGAGCCCGACGCCCGCGGCCACGACGACGGGCTGGACGATCCCGCGCCCGATCCTCCTCCTGGCCCGGACGCGGGATGCCCGTACGGCAACGCCCTTCACCGCGGGTGAGGTGACGAACGCCAGCGTGCCGATGCCCACCAGCAGTGCGCTGACGGCGACCCCCGCGGCCGGGGGCGCGAACCCTACGAGCACGCCCACCAGCAGCGGCCCCGAGACGAACAGCAGTTCCTCGGCGACGCCGTCCAGGCTGTACGCCCGCTGCAACAGCCGCCTGTCGGTGACGAGTTCGCCCCAGACGGCGCGCATGGTGGGGCCGAGGGGCGGGGTGCAGGCGCCTGCCGCGACGGCGACCGTGCCCAGGACGGCCGCGGGTGCGCCGGGGCGCCAGGTCGCCGCGGCGAGTGTGCCGAGCAGGCCCGCGTAGAGCGCGGCCATCGGCAGCAGTGCGCGGCGCGGGCCGTGGCGGTCCACCAGGGCGGCCCGCAGGGGCGACAGAAAGACACTCGCGGCGCCGAAGAGCGCCATGATGATGCCGGCCACGGCGTACGAGCCGGTGGCCCGGCTCACCGCCAGCAGCACGGCCAGCGAGACCATGCCGTACGACAGCCTGCCCACCAGGGCGGCTGTGAAGGTGCGGGTGGCGTGGGGCGTGCGTAGTACCGCGGCGTACGAGGGCCGCGTTGAAGACGCAGACATGCGAAGGGTTCCTCAGAAAGAGGGCGCCGCCGGGGTGGGCGGGCGCCCGGGCGACGGGGACGCCTGTGCTCCGCGACGACTGCGCCTACCGCGCTGCCGATCGCGGGCCGGAGCGGGCCCTACGCCAAGAGGAGAAACACGCTCCCGAAGCTACCAGCGTCCCCGGTCCACCAACAGGCCTTTTCCTCGCCCCCGCCGCCCCTACCCATTCCCGTCCCTTTTCGGGGGCCAGCCCCCGAACCCCCGCTCCTCAAACGCCGGAGGGGCTAGATTTTCTGCGGCCGGGCCGACACTTTCAGCCCGTCCGGCGTTTGAGGACGAGGCCGTTCAGGCCGATGCGGGGGTCTGGGGGCGGCAGCCCCCAGGGACGGGACGGGTAGGGGCGGCGGGGGCGAGGAACCCCCGGGTCAGCCCTCTGTCAGGCCCTCCACCAAGGAGTCCGCCGCCCGGTACGGGTCCAGGTCGCCCGCGACGATTCGTTCCGCGAGGGCGCTGAGGCGGCGGTCTCCGTGGAGGTCGGCGATCCGTTCGCGGAGGGCCGTGACGGCGATCGTCTCGACCTCGCGGGAGGCCCGGGCGAGCCGCCGCTCCGCGAGAACTCCCCGCTCCTCCATCCACGCCCGATGCTTCTCCAGCGCCTCGACGACCTCGTCGATCCCTTCCTCCCGCGCAGCGACCGTCTTCACGATGGGAGGCCGCCAGTCCCCGGGCCCCCGGGACTCCCCGAGCCCCAGCATGTGGTTCAGCTCACGGGCGGTCGCGTCCGCCCCGTCCCGGTCGGCCTTGTTGACCACGTACACGTCACCGATCTCCAGGATCCCCGCCTTGGCTGCCTGGATGCCGTCGCCCATGCCGGGAGCCAGCAGCACCACACTCGTGTCGGCCTGCGAAGCGATCTCGACCTCGGACTGCCCGACGCCGACGGTCTCCACGAGGACGACGTCGCACCCGGCCGCGTCCAGCACCCGGATGGCCTGCGGGGCGGCCCAGGCGAGCCCGCCGAGGTGCCCCCGCGTCGCCATGGAGCGGATGTAGACCCCGGGGTCGGACGCGTGGTCCGACATCCGCACCCGGTCCCCGAGAAGCGCACCGCCCGAGAAGGGCGAGGACGGGTCGACGGCGAGGACACCGACCCGCTTCCCCTGCCGCCGGTAGGCCGTCACGAGCGCCGACGTGCACGTCGACTTGCCGACACCGGGCGAGCCCGTGAGCCCCACGACGTACGCGTTGCCCGCGAGCGGCGCCAGCGCGGCCATGACCTCGCGGAGCTGCGGGGACGCCCCCTCCACCAGGGAGATCAGCCGGGCCACGGCCCGCGGCCGGCCTTCCCTGGCCTGGGTCACCAGCGAGGCGACGTCCTGCATCACAGCTCCGTTCATCGAGCGGGAAAACGCGTCAGGCCTTGGGTACCCGCACGATCAGTGCGTCACCCTGCCCGCCGCCACCGCACAGCGCCGCCGCGCCCACTCCGCCGCCCCGCCGCTTCAGTTCGAGGGCGAGGTGCAGTACGAGCCGGGCGCCGGACATGCCGATCGGGTGGCCGAGGGCGATGGCACCGCCGTTGACGTTCACCTTTTCCGTGGACACGCCCAGGTCCTTCATTGACTGGACCGCGACGGCGGCGAAGGCTTCGTTGATCTCGATCAGGTCAAGATCCTCCACGCCGATGCCCTCCTTCTTGAGGGCGTGCTGGATCGCGTTCGACGGCTGCGACTGCAAAGAGTTGTCGGGTCCCGCGACGTTTCCGTGGGCGCCGATCTCCGCGATCCAGTCCAGTCCGAGCTCCAGCGCCTTGGCCTTGCTCATGACGACGACGGCGGCGGCCCCGTCGGAGATCTGGGAGGCCGAGCCGGCCGTGATGGTGCCGTCCTTCGCGAACGCGGGCCGCAGCTTGCCGAGCGACTCGGTGGTCGTCTCGCCGCGGATGCCCTCGTCCTTGCTGAAGACGACCGGCTCGCCCTTGCGCTGGGGAATCTCGACCGGGGTGATCTCGGCCTCGAAGAGGCCGTTCTTCTGCGCGGCGGCGGCCCGCTGGTGCGAGAGGGCCGAGAAGTCGTCCTGCTCGGGCCGCAGGATGCCCAGGCGTGTGTTGTGCTTCTCGGTCGACTCGCCCATGGCGATGTTCTCGAAGGCGTCGGTCAGCCCGTCGTACGCCATCGCGTCGAGCATCTCGATCGCGCCGTACTTGTAGCCCTCCCGGGACTTCGGGAGCAGGTGGGGGGCGTTGGTCATGGATTCCTGGCCGCCCGCGACGATCACGTCGAACTCTCCGGCGCGGATCAGTTGGTCGGCGAGCGCGATTGCGTCGAGACCCGAGAGACAGACCTTGTTGATCGTGAGCGCCGGGACGCTCATCGGGATGCCCGCCTTGACCGCGGCCTGGCGTGCCGGGATCTGCCCTGCCCCGGCCTGGAGCACCTGGCCCATGATCACGTACTGCACCTGGTCGCCGCCGATGCCCGCACGGTCGAGGGCGGCCTTGATCGCGAAACCACCGAGGTCGGCTCCGGAGAAGGACTTCAGAGAGCCCAGCAGCCGTCCCATCGGGGTGCGGGCACCCGCGACGATGACGGAGGTGGTGCTGTTCGTTCCAGACATGAGGAGCGATCCCCTTCCAGCTTGCACAGCTGAGGAGTGAACGAGGGTTTACTGAAAATGTACTGAGCGGTACGCCCCCCGTCATCCGGCGCGGTGTGTGATCGCGCGCACGTTGCGTAACCGCCCCGGGAGCGCTGCACTGACACCATGCTGACGCGAATCGACCACATCGGGATCGCCTGTTTCGACCTCGACAGGACTGTCGAGTTCTACCGGGCGACGTACGGCTTCGAGGTCTTCCACACCGAGGTCAACGAGGAGCAGGGCGTGCGCGAGGCCATGCTCAAGATCAATGAGACGTCCGACGGGGGCGCCTCCTATCTCCAGCTCCTGGAACCCACCCGCGAGGACTCCGCCGTCGGGAAGTGGCTGGCCAAGAACGGTGAGGGCGTGCACCACATCGCTTTCGGTACGGCGGATGTGGACGCGGACGCGGCCGCCATCGGCGACAAGGGCGTACGCGTGCTGTACGACGAGCCGCGCAGGGGTTCGATGGGGTCGCGCATCACCTTTCTGCACCCGAAGGATTGCCACGGCGTCCTGACAGAACTGGTCACATCGGCGCCCGTTGAGTCACCTGAGCACTGACCCGCGTACATAAGGGCCGGTAGGGTTGGGGACGGCCGCCGCTTCTACGGGGCGGTCCGGATCCTCATCGTCAGGATCCGAGGGCCGGGGTCCAGGTTTCGGGGGCGAGTGGCGGGGCAGCAGCGTGTGCTCCGCCGTTGATCTGACACCATTCCCCGGGGGCCCCGTTCGGCGGATGGACGGTGCTCGTTTGGAGAGACTTGCGACCAGGGGACGGATGGGACCGCGCAGTGCGGGGCTACGAACGCCAGGAGCGAGAGCCGGCGGCTGACGTCGACCACCTCTCTCGGTTCGAGGCCGAGATGGAACGGCTGAAGACCGAGCGGGAGAAGGCCGTCCAGCACGCCGAGGACCTCGGCTATCAGGTCGAGGTGCTGCGCGCCAAGCTGCACGAGGCGCGCCGCAGTCTGGCGACCCGGCCTGCCTACGACAGCGCCGACATCGGCTATCAGGCCGAGCAGATGCTCCGTAACGCGCAGATCCAGGCCGATCAGCTGCGCCAGGACGCCGAGCGGGAGCTGAGCCAGGCCCGCGCGCAGACGCAGCGGATCCTCCAGGAGCACGCCGAGCAGGCCGCCCGCCTCCAGGCGGAGCTGCACCAGGAGGCGGTCACCCGTCGCCAGCAGCTCGACCAGGAGCTCTCCGAGCGCCGGCAGAGCGTCGAGTCGCACGTCAACGAGAACGTGGCGTGGGCCGAGCAGCTGCGCGCCCGCAGCGAGCAGCAGGCCCGCCGGCTGGTCGACGAGTCCCGTGGCGAGGCCGAGCAGGCCCTGGCCGCCGCCCGCGCGGAGGCCGAGCGGGTCGCCGCGGAGGCCCGTCAGCGGCTGCAGGCCGACGCGGAGCAGGCACGCGCGGAGGCCGAGGCGCTGCTGCGCCGGGCCCGTACCGACGCGGAGCGGCTGCTGAACGCGGCGTCGACGCAGGCCCAGGAGGCCACCGACCACGCCGAGCAGCTGCGCAGTTCGACCGCCACCGAGTCGGACAGCGCGCGCCGTCAGGCGGGCGAGCTGAGCCGGGCCGCCGAGCAGCGCGCCAGCGAGGCCGAGGCGGCGCTGCGCGAGGCGCGGGCCGAGGCGGAGAAGGTCCTCGCCGAGGCGAAGGAGGCCGCCGCCAAGGCGCTCGCCGGCGCGGAGTCGGCGAACGAGCAGCGCACGCGTACGGCGAAGGAGCAGGTCGCCCGGCTGGTCAGCGAGGCCACCAAGGAGGCCGAGACCACCAAGGCCGAGGCCGAGCAGGTCGTCGCGGACGCCAAGACCGCCGCCGAGAAGATCGTCGCGGAGGCCGAGGAGAACGCCCGCAGCCTCACCGCCGAGGAGACCGCCTCCCAGCTCGCCAAGGCGGCCCGTACGGCCGAGGACGTCCTGAACAAGGCGTCCGAGGAAGCCAAGTCGACCACCAAGGCCGCGTCCGAGGAGGCCGAGCGGATCCGCGCCGGCGCCGAGGCGGAGGCGGACCGGCTGCGCGCCGAGGCGCACGACATCGCCGAGCAGCTCAAGGGCACGGCGAAGGACGACACCAAGGAGTACCGCGCCAAGACGGTCGAGCTGCAGGAGGAGGCGCGCCGCCTGCGCGGCGACGCCGAGCAGCTGCGCGCGGACGCCAACGCCGAGGGCGAGCGGATCCGTTCCGAGGCCCGGCGTGAGGCCGTCCAGCAGATCGAGGAGGCGGCCAAGACCGCCGAGGAGCTGCTCGCCAAGGCGAAGGCCGACGCGGACGACCAGCGGTCGAACGCGACGACGGACAGCCAGCGGGTCCGCACCGAGGCCATCGAGCGCGCCACGACGCTGCGCCGGCAGGCCGAGGAAACCCTGGAGCGCACCCGCGCGGAGGCCGAGCGGCACCGGGCGGAGGCCGTCGAGCAGTCCGAGGGCATCATCGCGGAGGCCGAGCGCGCCGCCCGTGAACTGCACGAGGACACCGAGCGGGCCATAGCGGCCCGCCAGGCCGAGGCCGCCGAGGGGCTGACCCGGCTGCACACGGAGGCCGAGGAGCGCCTCGCCTCCGCCGAGCAGGCGCTGACCGACGCGCGCGCCGAGGGCGAGCGGATCCGCCGTGAGGCCGCCGAGGAGATCGACCGGCTGCGCGGCGAGGCCGCCGAGCGGATCCGGACACTCCAGGCGCAGGCCGAGGCGGAGGCCGAGCGGCTGCGCGACGAGGCCGCTTCCGACGCGTCCGCGTCGCGTGCCGAGGGCGAGTCCATCGCCGTACGGCTGCGTTCGGAGGCCGCGGCGGAGGCCGAGCGGCTGAAGTCGGAGGCACAGGACACCGCGGACCGCGTACGGACGGAGGCGCAGGCCGCCGCCGAGCGGCTCGCCACGGAGGCCGCCGAGGCGCTGTCCGCCGCCCAGGAGGAGGCCGCCAGGCGCCGCCGCGAGGCCGAGGAGCTCCTCGGCGCCGCCCGGCAGGAGGCCGACCAGGAGCGGGAGCGGGCCCGCGAGCAGAGCGAGGAGCTGCTGGCCTCGGCGCGCAACCGCGTGGAGGAGGCCCAGACCGAGGCCGTACGGCTGGTCGAGGAGGCGGACCGCCGGGCGACCGAGATGGTGTCGGCCGCCGAGCAGACCGCACAGCAGGTACGGGACTCCGTCGCCGGGCTGCACGAGCAGGCCCAGGAGGAGATCACGGGCCTGCGCAGCACCGCCGAGCACGTGGCGGAGCGCACGCGTACGGAGGCACAGCAGGAGGCCGACCGGGTCCGCGCCGACGCGTACGCGGAGCGGGAGCGGGCCGCCGAGGACGGCAACCGCCTCCGGCGCGAGGCCCACGACGAGGCGGAGGCCGCCAAGTCCCTTGCGGAGCGCACGGTTTCGGAGGCGATCACCGAGTCCGAGCGGCTGCGCTCGGATGCCTCGGAGTTCGTCCAGCGGGCCCGTACGGAGGCTTCGGACACCGTCGCGGCGGCCGAGCAGGACGCCTCACGGGCGCGGGCCGAGGCCCGCGAGGACGCCAACCGCATCCGGTCGGACGCGGCGACGCAGGCCGACACCCTCATCACCGAGGTGACGTCGGAGGCGGAGCGGCTCACGGCGGAGACCAATGCGGAGGCGGAGCGGGTCCGTTCGGAGTCCGTGGCGAAGGCCGAGAAGCTGATCTCGGACGCGACGGGCGACGCGGAGCGGCTGCGCGCCGAGGCGGCCGAGACGGTCGGTTCCGCGCAGCAGCACGCCGAGCGGGTCAGGTCGGAGGCGGCCCGCGTCAAGAACGAGGCCGCCGCCGAGGCCGACCGGCTCATGTCGAACGCACGCGACGAGGCCGACGACACCCTGGACAAGGCGCGCAAGGAAGCCAACAAGCGGCGCTCCGAGGCGGCCGAGCAGGTCGACACGCTGATCACGGAGACGGCCGCCGAGGCCGACAAGCTGATCACGGAGGCCCAGCAGACGGCGCACAAGACCACCGCGGATGCCGAGGGGCACGCCGACACGATGGTCGGCGCCGCCCGCAACGAGGCGGAGCGGCTGGTCTCCGAGGCGACCGTCGAGGGCAACTCGCTGGTGGAGCGGGCCCGGACGGACGCGGACGAGCTGCTGGTCGGTGCCCGCCGGGACGCCACCGCCATAAGAGAGCGTGCCGAGGAGCTGCGTGACCGGATCACCGGCGAGATCGAGGATCTGCACGACCGGGCCCGCCGGGAGTCCGCGGAGACGATGAAAGCGGCGGGCGACCGCTGCGACGCGCTCATCAAGGCCGCCGAGGACCAGCTGAGGGAAGCCGAGTCGAAGGCCAAGGACCTGGTGTCGGAGGCCAACTCCGAGGCGGGCAAGGTCCGGATCGCCGCCGTGAAGAAGGCGGAGGGGCTCCTCAAGGAGGCCGAGCAGAAGAAGGCCGCGCTCATCTCCGAGGCCGAGGCGATCAGATCCGAGGCCGTGCGCGAGGCGCGGGCCGCGGTCGAGGAGGGCAAGCGCGAGCTGGAGGTGCTGGTCCGGCGCCGCGAGGACATCAATGCCGAGATCTCCCGTGTCCAGGACGTCCTTGAGGCGTTGGAGTCGTTTGAGGCCCCGTCGAGTGGCAAGGACGGTGGCGTCAAGGCTGCCGCTGCGGCCGGTGCGACTCGTTCGGGTGGCAAGCCGTCGGAGGGCTAGCCAAATGGCCAACTTCCGTGCTTGCCAGAGGCCTTCGGCATCGTCTCTGGCAAGCGGTCCGGCTGTTAGCCACTAAAAAGGGTGTCATTCTCCATATCAATCGGGCTACTGCTCGATGACACACCGTCTTGACCCCTAGGATTCCACCTATCACCTCACCGGTCTCATTCGACAGGAACCCCATGAGCGACACTTCCCCCTACGGCTTCGAGCTTGTGCGGCGTGGGTACGACCGCGCTCAGGTGGACGAACGCATCTCGAAGCTCGTCTCCGACCGTGACAGCGCTCTGGCCCGTATCACTGCTCTGGAAAAGCGCATCGAGGAACTCCATCTCGAAACGCAGAACGCCCAGGCCCAGGTCAGCGACGCAGAGCCGTCGTACGCGGGTCTCGGCGCGCGCGTCGAGAAGATCCTCCGCCTCGCCGAGGAGGAGGCGAAGGACCTGCGCGAAGAGGCCCGTCGCGCGGCGGAACAGCACCGTGAGCTCGCCGAGTCGGCGGCCCAGCAGGTGCGTAACGACGCAGAATCGTTCGCTGCGGACCGCAAGGCCAAGGCGGAGGACGAGGGCGTCCGGATCGTCGAGAAGGCCAAGTCCGACGCTTCCCAGCTGCGCACCGAGGCTCAGAAGGACGCGCAGTCCAAGCGCGAGGAGGCGGACGCCCTCTTCGAGGAGACCCGTGCGAAGGCCGCTCAGGCCGCCGCCGACTTCGAGACGAACCTCGCCAAGCGCCGGGAGCAGTCCGAGCGCGACCTGGCCTCGCGTCAGGCCAAGGCCGAGAAGCGTCTCGCGGAGATCGAGCACCGCGCGGAGCAGCTCCGCCTGGAGGCCGAGAAGCTGCGTACGGACGCCGAGCGCCGCGCCCGTCAGACGGTGGAGACGGCTCAGCGCCAGGCCGAGGACATCGTGGCCGACGCGAACGCCAAGGCGGACCGGATCCGTTCGGAATCCGAGCGGGAGCTGGCGGCTCTCACGAACCGTCGCGACTCGATCAACGCTCAGCTGACGAACGTCCGCGAGATGCTCGCGACGCTGACCGGTGCGGCCGTGGCCGCCGCCGGGTCGCCGGCCGAGGACGAGCCGATCTCCCGTGGGGTTCCGGCGCAGCAGTCCCGGTAGGGATGGGTTGTGGGAGAGCTGCGGGCCGGTTGCGGCTGGTCGCGCAGTTCCTCGCGCCCCTTGACGGGGCGCGGCCGCATAAAGACATAGAGCCCCCTGTCACTGAAGTGGCAGGGGGCTTTGTCGCGTTTTAGCGTGGCCCCATGATCGAGCTCGAAGGGCTTACCAAGCGGTACGGCGAGAAGATGGCCGTGAACCATCTGACGTTCACCGTGCGGCCGGGGATCGTGACCGGGTTTCTGGGGCCGAACGGGGCCGGGAAGTCCACGACGATGCGGATGCTGCTCGGGCTCGACCGGCCGACCGCGGGTGATGTGCGGATCGACGGGCAGCACTACGACCGTCTCAAGGATCCGCTGAAGTACATCGGTGCCCTGCTCGACGCCAAGGCCATGCATGGCGGTCGCAGCGCCTTCAACCATCTCCTGTGCCTCGCGCAGAGCAACGGGATCCCGCGGGCGCGGGTGCACGAGGTCCTCGACACGGTGGGCCTCACCGCGGTGGCGAAGAAGAAGGCCAAGGGCTTCTCGCTCGGCATGGGGCAGCGGCTCGGTATCGCGGGCGCGCTGCTCGGCGACCCCCGGATCCTGATGTTCGACGAGCCGGTCAACGGGCTCGACCCCGAGGGCATCCACTGGATCCGCAACCTGATGAAGTCGCTGGCCGCCCAGGGCCGTACGGTCTTCGTCTCCTCGCATCTGATGAGCGAGATGGCGCTGACCGCCGACCACCTCGTCGTGATCGGCCAGGGCCGGCTGCTCGCCGACACCTCCATGGCCGACTTCATCCGGCAGAACTCACGCTCGTACGTACGGATCCGGTCGCCCCAGCGGGAGCGGTTGCTCGACGTGCTGCACGGGGCCGGGATCACCGTCGTCGAGTCCGGCGGCGAGGCGCTCGAAGTGGACGGCTCGAGGTCGGAGCACATCGGAGAGCTCGCGGCCCAGCACCAGATCGTGCTGCATGAGCTGAGCCCCCAACAGGCCTCGCTGGAAGAGGCGTTCATGCAGCTGACGGCGGAGTCGGTGGAGTACCACGCGCACTCGGACCCGGGACTCGCCGGGCCCGTGCCGGCCGCGGCTCCGCCGGTCGGTCAGCCGCAGGCACCGCAGTGGGGCAACGACTGGAAGAAGGGCTGAATCCATGGCCGCGACCCAGGTCGTCCGATCCGAGTGGACCAAGATCCGGTCGGTGGCGTCCACGGTGTGGACGCTCTCTCTCGCCGCGGTGGTCACCGTCGCGCTCGGTGTGCTGATCTCGCTGCTGTCGAAGAACGAGTTCGACGACCTGAGCACGAAGGACCGGCTCTCCTTCGACCCGACGTTCATCAGCTTCGCGGGGATGAGCCTCGGTCAGCTGGCGATGATCGTGTTCGGCGTGCTGGTGGTCTCCAACGAGTACAGCACCGGCATGATCCGCACCTCGCTCGCCGCGGTGCCGCAGCGCGGCACGTTCCTCTTCAGCAAGATCGCGGTGGCGACCGGACTCGCCTTCGTCGTCGCCCTCGCCACCAGCTTCGTCGCCTTCTTCCTCGGCCAGGCGATGCTCGGCTCGCACCGGGCATCGATCGGCGACCCGGGTGTCCTGCGCGCGGTCATCGGCGGCGGCCTCTACATGACCCTCATCGCCCTCTTCTCCATGGGCGTCGCCACGATGCTGCGCAGCCCGATGCTCTCCCTCGGCATCCTGATGCCCTTCTTCTTCCTGATCTCCGCCATCCTCGGCAACGTCGACGCCACCAAGAAGTTCGGCCAGTACCTCCCGGACCAGGCGGGCAGCAAGATCATGCAGGTCGTCACCCCGATCGACGACGATGTGCCGTACGGCCCGTGGGGCGGCCTGGGAATCATGGTCCTGTGGGTGCTGGTGGCGGTGGTGGGCGGATATGTGCTGCTGAAGAAGAGGGACGCGTAGGGCCCACGATTTTGCTCAGCTTTGGGGGGAACCGTCAGCGCCCGGCTATCCTCCTAACCCTTACGGGGGCGTGTGCCCCGACGTCCTGAACCATTCGATGGGTGCGGAGAATGATCGAGGCAGTCGGCCTGACGAAGCGCTATGGCGACAAGACAGCCGTGTACAACCTTTCCTTCCAGGTAAGGCCGGGTTCCGTCACCGGCTTCCTCGGGCCCAACGGGTCGGGCAAGTCGACGACCATGCGCATGATCCTCGGGCTCGACAACCCCAGCTCCGGTCAGGTCACGATCGGCGGCTACCCCTACCGCAAGCTGCCCAACGCCCCCCGCCAGGTCGGCGCGCTCCTCGACGCCAAGGCCGTGCACGGTGGCCGGCACGCCCGCAACCACCTCCTGTGCCTCGCCCAGCTGTCCGGCATCCCGGCCCGCCGCGTGGACGAGGTGCTGGGTGTCGTCGGCCTCCAGGACGTGGCGCGAAAGCGCTCCAAGGGCTTCTCGCTCGGCATGGGCCAGCGGCTCGGCATCGCCGCCGCGCTCCTCGGCGACCCCCAGGTGCTGCTCTTCGACGAGCCGGTCAACGGCCTCGACCCCGAGGGCATCCTCTGGGTGCGGAACCTGATGAAGTCGCTGGCCGCCGAGGGCCGGACCGTCTTCGTCTCCTCCCACCTCATGAGCGAGATGGCGCTCACCGCCGACCACCTCATCGTGATCGGCCGCGGCCAGCTGCTCGCCGACATGAGCGTCCGCGACTTCATCTCGCACAACTCGGCCGACTTCGCCCGCGTGCGTACGCCCGAGACCGAGCCCCAGCAGCGCGAGAAGCTGACGGCGGCGCTGACCGAGGCGGGCGGCCAGGTGCTGCCCGAGCAGGACGGCGCATTGCGTGTCATGGGCCTGCCGCTCCCCCGGATCAGCGACCTCGCGCACAGCGCCGACGTACGCCTGTGGGAGCTCTCCCCGCACCAGGCCTCGCTGGAGGAGGCGTACATGCGGATGACGCAGGGCGCCGTCGACTACCGCTCCACCATCGACCAGCGCGCGGGCTTCGAGCAGGAGCTGCCGCCGGGCGCGATGCCGCCGCAGCAGATGCCGGTGCCGGGTCAGGGCCAGCCGGGCTGGTACGCCCCGCCGCCGCCCCAGCAGGGCGGCCAGCCGTTCGCGATGCCGCAGGCGCAGCCGCCCGCCGGAGCGCCCTCGGGCCCGTACGGCGCCCCGGCCGCGCCCGGAGCCGGAGAGCCCAACCCGTACGCCCAGCCGGCCGGTGCCGCGCCCGCGACCGCCGCCCCGGCGCAGCCCTCCTCCGCCGCCCCCGACCTGACCAAGCCCGAGGACGCCCGATGAGCACGCCCCAGCACCAGATGCAGCAGCAGGGCGCCCCTGCCCCCAACTGGCAGGGCGCGCCCGGGACTTCGTACACCTCGCCGATTCCGATCACGCGTACGCACCTCGGTCACGCGCTCACCTCCGAGTGGACGAAGATCAAGTCGGTGCGCTCCACGATGTGGACGCTCGGTGTCTTCGTGCTGCTGGTCGTCGGCATCGGCTTCCTGGTCGCCGCCCAGACCACCAACGAGGACTTCACGGACGTCCCGTACACGATCCCCGCCTTCTTCGGCCTGATCCTCGGGCAGATCTGTCTGATCACGCTGGGCGTGCTCGTGGTCTCGTCGGAGTACGGCACGGGCATGATCCGTACGACGTTCACGGCGTCGCCCCAGCGCTACCGGGTGCTCACCGCCAAGCTGATGATCTTCTTCGTCGTCGCGTTCGTCGTGTCGGCCCTCTCCATCGGAGTGGTCGGCCTGATCACGTCGGGCATGCACGGCGGATCGTCGGACAACGAGTGGGGCGGGACCGTCCTGCTGGGCGCGCTCTACGTGTCGCTGCTCGGCGTCCTCGCGCTCGCTGTGGGCTCGATGCTGCGGCACTCCGCCGGCGCGATCACCACGATGCTCGGTGTGGTGCTGGTGCCCGCGATCCTGCCCGCGTTCCTGCTGATGTCCGAGAGCATGCGGACGATCGGCGAGAAGATGATGGAGTACAACGCTCCGAACGCGCTCGCCCGGATCTTCCAGATCGACTCGGACAACGGGAACGGCAGTTCCCAGCTCCTCCTCCTCGTCGGCGTGACCGCGGCGGCGATCGCCGGGGCGTACGCGCTGCTGGAGAAGCGGGATGTCTAGGGCGTAGAAAACGTACGGATCTTCGTTCGAAGGTCTAGAACCTCGGGGCGTTCCGGGACCGCTGCACCCGTGTGGTGCGGCGGTCCTTCGCGTTCCAGCAGGCCTTGTGCCAGTGCCGCCGCTCGTCCACACCGGAGTGCTCGGGCCAGGCCACCACGTGCGGGACGCCGGAGGGAATCTGCTGGTCGCAGCCGGGGCAGCGGTACGTCTTGCCCTGGGCACTCGCGCCCGCCACGTGCCGCACGCTCCACGCCTCGCCCTGCCAGCTCTCCGTCGACTGCCAGCCTCCGTAACGGTCGGAGGGATCTCCGTCCGGGCTCCGGCCGGAGTCACCGGCACCCTTGGGACGGTTGCGACGCGGGGACACAGGACACCTCACGGAGCTATACAGGGAGCACGGGCTGTGTCCAGCCTACGCGGAGCACCCAGGGGTACGCGTACGTCACCAACCCCCACAGATCCCCCGCACGGCCGGCTCATTCTGCAGACAATCCGCCAATCTCCCCGCCAAGCCGTGTCCTTGGCACGTGTCAGACGGTTATGCGATGTGGGGGAGCCGCGTCGGCACAAGGAGGCAGGAGTGCGATGCGCGTAGGAAGTTTTGTACTGGCGGCCCAGTTCCCGGGCCAGGGCCAGGGGGAGGCACTGCACCGCGCGGTGCGGTCCGCCGAGGTCGCCGAGGAGGCGGGGCTCGACGCCGTATGGCTGGCCGAGCACCACTTCGTGCCGTACGGGACGTGCCCGTCGGCCATCACGCTCGCGGCGTTACTGCTCGGCCGCACCCGTCGGATCCGGGTCGGCACGGCGGTCAGCGTGCTGCCCACCGTGCACCCCGTGGCGCTCGGCGAGCAGGCCGCGCTGCTCCACGTGACGTCCGGCGGGCGCTTCTCGCTCGGGCTGGGGCGCGGCGGACCGTGGGTGGACCTGGAGGTCTTCGGGACGGGCCTCGACGCGTACGAGAAGGGGTTCCCGGAATCACTCGATCTGCTGGTGCGGTGGCTGCGTGAGCCGTCCGTCGCGGGCGGCTCGGAACGCTTCGCTTTCCGTGAAGTCCCTGTCGTGCCAAGGCCGTCGGAGGCCCTGACGGGCGGCGAGAGCCCCGAGGTCGTCGTCGCCTGCACCTCACCGGCGAGTGTCCGGCTGGCCGCCGAGCGCGGGCTGCCGATGCTCCTGGGGATGCATGTCGGGGACGAGGAGAAGGCGGAGATGGTCACGCTGTGGCGTACGTGCGCGCGCGACGCGGGGTACTCGCCCGAGGCGATCGCGGACGCGGCCCATGTCTCGGCCGGTATCGCCCAGGTCGCGGACCGGCGCACGGACGCGGTCGAGATGCTGCTGAAGGCCATGCCGGGCTGGCTGAAGCAGGGCCTCGACGCCCATGTGACCGTAGACGGCCGGGCCCGCTCGATGCGGGACCCGGTGGCCTACACCGAACTGCTCTGCGGTCTGCACCCGGTGGGCACGCCCCGCCTGTGCGCCGACCGCCTCGCGGCGACCTCCGAGCGCACGGGCATCACGCGCTTCGCGTTGCTCACGGAGGGCTCGGGCGACCTGGCGGCGACCGAGGAGAACGTACGGCGGCTGGGGGGCGAGGTGCTGCCGCGGCTGCGGTGAGCGGGGCCCCGCCCGGGCCGAGCCGAAGAGAACCGCGTCCCGGCCGAGCCGGGATGCGACCGGGCCGAACGGGAGCGCGTCCAGGCCGAACCGCAGTGCGTGCGGACCGAACCGGGGTACGTCCAGGCCGAACCGGAGTGCGTCCTGCCGAGCCCGGGCCCGTGTGCGGCCGGGGGCGAGCCCGTGGGCGGTCGGGGCCGAACTGGCGTACGCATTCCGGGGGTTGGGCCTCGTTCGGTGTCAACAGGCCCGTATCCGACCGGAACAGACCCCTGTCCGGGCCCAACCGGTGTGCGCCGCGGGGAGCTTGCCGCCCCAGTACAAAAGCACCTCCCGCGTACGGAGCGGCAAGCCGTGCGGCATCACTGCCTCAGCAGTCCCGGAACTCCGGCGACTGGTTCAGCAGCTGACTGCGCACCGAGGTGAAACGGGTCAAGGTGTCGTCCACCGAGCCGTCCAGCGGGAACACCGCCACGCGGTGGCAGTTCTGGAAGGCCAGGCGCACCCCGAAGTGCCGCTGCAGCGCACCGCGTATCGCGTCACTCGCGAGCGCACGCAGCAGCTGGCCGCGCGCCTGCTCGTCCGGCGGAGGCGTCTGGTTGTCGGCGAAGTTGCCGCCGTCCACCTTCAGCTGAGCCACCAGGGAGCTGATCATCTCCCATGCGTAGGGCAGGGAAATCCGGACGCAGTCGACGAATTCCGCTTCGTCGACCTCGCCTCGCTCGGCCTTTTCGAGTAGGGCCGGTGAGACGTCCAGCGACATGGGTTCTCCTCTCGCACCCCCTCGGCAGAGGGGGTTGACGGACAGGGAAGGAGAGCGCGACGCCGAACACGCTGAGTACACGCGTCGCGACCTCCCGTTTATACGGTAGGCAACTGTTCGTGGCCGCACCAGGACATTGAGAAACCAGGGGAGACTCAACCTGCTCACAACCAGCCACTTTCGAACAGGGCTTATCCGGGGAAACAGGGGCGACAGGAAGAGTTGCGGTCAAGCGGGCCCATGGGCGGATCGCGCCGACCCTTGCCGGTCGAGTAGCGTTGCCGACCATGCGTCTCGTCATTGCCCGCTGCTCCGTTGACTACGCGGGCCGGCTCACCGCCCATCTCCCGTCGGCCCCCCGCCTGATCCTTGTGAAGGCCGACGGCAGTGTCTCGATCCATGCGGACGACCGGGCCTACAAGCCCCTCAACTGGATGTCGCCGCCCTGCACGCTGAAGGAGGGTTCGGGAGACGATGAAGGCACAGCGGGTGTCTGGACCGTCATCAACAAGGCGGGCGAGAAGCTCATCATCACGATGGAGGAGGTCCTCCACGACTCCTCGCACGAACTCGGTGTGGACCCCGGCCTGATCAAGGACGGCGTGGAGGCGCACCTTCAGGAGCTCCTCGCCGACCGCATCGACACCCTCGGCGAGGGCTACTCGCTGATCCGCCGCGAGTACATGACGGCGATCGGCCCGGTCGACATCCTGTGCCGTGACGGCGCCGGCCAGACCGTCGCCGTGGAGATCAAGCGGCGCGGCGAGATCGACGGCGTGGAGCAACTCACGCGCTATCTGGAGCTGTTGAACCGCGACCCGCACCTCGCACCGGTCCGCGGCATCTTCGCGGCCCAGGAGATCAAGCCCCAGGCCCGCGTCCTCGCCACCGACCGGGGCATCGGCTGCACGGTCCTCGACTACAACGCGCTGCGCGGCATCGAGGACGACAAGCTGCGGCTGTTCTGACGGCCACGAGGTTCTTCCCTACGGCACGACAGTGGGCCGGGTCCTTGGTGGAGGACCCGGCCCACTGTCGGTGGTGCCGTACGCGGGTGTCGTACCCCGGGTGTCAGATCGTCGGCGAGCCGCCGTCCGCCGGGCTGCTCGCGGCGCTGCTGCTCTCGGCCGGGCTGGAGGCCGGGCCGCTGGCCGAGTCGGAGGTCTCCGGTGTGGTCGGCGGAGTCTCGCTCGGCTCACCGGTCGGATCGGGGTCGGTCGGTGTCGGAGTCGGCGTGGGTGTCGGCGTCGGACTGGTCGGCGGCTTCGGCGAAGTCGGCGGCTTGGGCGAGGTCGGCGGCTTCGTCGTGGGCTTGCTGGTGCTCGGTTCCTTCGTCCCGGTCGGGTCGTCCGAGGGCTTCGTGCTCGAAGTCGGCGCCGGGTCGTCCGAGGTCCCGATGATCCCGTCGTCGCCCGGGTCGGTGGGACGGCTCGTCGAGTCCGCGTCGCCGCCCTTGTTCGGCCGGTCCGCGCCGAGTCCGTTGCCGTCGTCGCCCGCGCTGGCCGACGGGTTGGGGCCGACCTGCTCCGACGGGATGTTGTCGTCCGGGTTGGAGGTCGCGCCGAGCGTCACCACCGTGCCGAGCACTGCGGCGAGGAGCGCGCCCGCGCCCGCCGCCGCGAGGTTGCGCCGGGTGCCGTTGACCAGGCCCTTGACGCGGCCCGGCTTCGCCGCGGAGGCGGAACCGCTGCGGCTGATGACCGTCGCGGGCTCGCCCGACGGCTGGAGCGAGGGGACCGGAGTGAATCCGGACGGTACGCCACCGGGCGGCGACGCCGACTCCTCGTACCGCGCGTCGGGCACCTCCTCGCCCGCCGTCGCACCGATCCCGGCGGGCGGTGTGGTGCCGGTGCGGTCCGCGACCAGGGCGAGGGCGCGGCGGCCGGCGACGGTGCCGCGCTTCTCGGCGAGGGCGCCGCGCAGCCCGATGGACGCCTCCAACTCGGTGCGGGCCCGGTCGAACTGCCCGGCGCAGAGCGCGAGGACGCCCAGCTCGTGGTGGAAATAGGCCTGATCCGAGACCTCGCCGGACAGCCGGGCCGCCTCGGCGCCCGAGCGCAGCGCACGCTCCCAGGCGCTCCAGTGCAGCCCCGCGGCGAACGCGGGCGCGGCCGTGCGCGCCAGCCGTACGGCAGTCGCGCTCTCCTCGTCCTCGACCGGCGGCTCCGTGAGGGGTGCCAGGGCGGTCAGCGCGGCGAGCACGGCGTCCGCCTCGGCGGCGACCCGCTCCGGGGTGACCGACGGATGCCCCGCCCACCAGGCGTAGTGCTCCGCGGCGGAGCGTGCCTTCTCCTCGGCGTCGGAGGCGTATCCGGCGGCCTCCAGCTGGGTCTGTACGCCCGCCGCGAGCCGGTAGTGCGAGCCGACCGGGGTGACGAGCGCGCAGCCGACGAGCTCGGCGAGCGCGGCGTCCGCGTGCGTGTCCCCCACCAGTGCCGGCAGATGCGCCTGGTGCGGCACCTCGCCGTCCAGCGCGACGGCGAAGCGCAGCGTGGCGCGCGCCGACTCGCTGAGCCGGGTCGCGAGGAGCGCGGCCGGGGCGGCGCCCTCGGCGAGCGACGGCAGCGGTACGTCGTGGCCGTCCTCGGCGTCGAAGGGCGCGTCCACGGGCGCGTCCTCGTAGTAGCCGAACTCGTCGAAGGCGTTCGGGTCGGCGCGCAGCTGGTCGCGCTGCCGCAGCAGCGCACCGGCCTGCACGAAGCGCAGCGGCAGCCCCTCGGACTCGAACCAGAGGTCTCCCGCCCAGTTCGCCTCGTCCTCGGTCAGGACGCGGCCGACGGCGCGCTCCAGCAGTTCGAGACCGCCGCCGCGGCCGAGGCCGCCGAGGAAGACCTCTTCGAGGAGCGAGTCGGTCGACGGCGCGGGAACGTCCGGTGTCGCGGAGATCAGGAAGGCGCACTCGGGGGTCGCGTCGAGCAGTTCGTCGAGCGCGCCGGCGCCGAATTCCACGTCGTCCAGGACGACGACAGCGCCGATCTCGTGGACGAGTGCGAGCAGCTCCTCGCGCTCCGGCCGGTGCAGCGGAGCGTTGAAGACGGCGGCGAAGAGGTCGTGCAGGAGATCGTCCGGGGAACGGCGGTGGCCGCTGAGGCGCACCACGCCGTCCGGGGCGAGGTCCGCGCAGTCGTCGGCGACGGCGTCCAGGAGCACGGTGCGGCCCGAGCCCGAGGGTCCGGTGAGCCGGACCGAGCGCCCGCGCGCGAGCAGGCGTACAAGCCGCTCACGCTCCTCCTGCCGCTCCAGGAGCGGCAGTCTGGGCAGTGCGGCCCCGGGTGGTACGGGAGGTCGTGTCGAGCGGGCCAGCTCGGCCCGGTCGGCTGCGCTGTACTTCGTGGGCCGCGGCGGTCGCTCGCCCGGTGGGCAGAGCTCGATCTCGCTGCCGTCGACGGGATTGACGGTGAGCAGATGGTCGCCCGACACGAGTTGGACGGTGCGGGCCAGTGCTGGCGTGTGCTGACCGAAGTCGGACGTCAGAGGATCGCGCGGCGGGCGCTGTCGTGGCGCCGAGCCGTCGTCGTCCTGGCCGTACTCTTCGGGTCCCCGGTTCATCGGGTCCATAGGTCCAAGCCCCCCAAAAGCGTGGTGTGCCGAGCCCCTCCCGGCCTTGCTGCACACTGCGCTGTCGCTTCTGGTCCGGTGCCCGCTCACGGGTTCGTCAAGACGCGGGCAGCCGAACCCTAAACCTTCGCACAGTATCTACGAACACACGGGGTACCGCGCCGTCCGAGACGTCACAGCTTCGTGAGGATTGTTCGCGACATACGTTTCGTACGATCGCTTCCTACCGGATCTTCGCCGTTTGCGACAGTGACGCCGAGTCACATCCAGGAGCGGTGCCGGGTCACATCCAGTGGCGGCGGGGGTCACGCCCGGGAGGGGCGCGGGGTCACACCCGGGGCAGCGACTCGACGCCGATGCCGCCCTCGATCGCCAGGATCCGGTGGAGCCGGGTGGCCACCAGCAGTCGCTGCATCTGCGGCGGGACGCCGCGCAGCACAAGCCTCCGGCCGCACCGCCCCGCCCGCCGGTGGGCCCCCATGATGACACCGAGCCCGGTGGCGTCCCAGGAGTCCAGCTCTGACAGGTCGAGCACCAGGTCGCCGACGCCGTCGTCGACTGCCGAGTGCAGGACCGTACGGGCGTCCGCCGCGCTGCGGACGTCGAGGCGGCCCCCGACGACCAGCTCGGCGTGGTCGCCCCTGATGTACATATGCGCTCCCCGAGAGTGCGTTTTCGTACGCTGCGTCTTCGTCGTGTCCTGTGTTGCCAGGACTGACTGCCGTACCGGGGCAGAAGTTGCCCTCTGTAAGCGAACCGATACCGAATTCACTCCGAGGAGTGACCGGTCGAAGATCACCACAGAGTCAGTACGTGTATCAGTACGTGTAGAAGCCTTGCCCGCTCTTACGGCCGATGTCACCGGCGTCAACCATCCGGCGCATCAGCTCCGGCGGGGCGAACTTCTCGTCCTGGGACTCGGTGTAGATGTTGCTGGTCGCGTGCAGAAGGATGTCGACACCCGTGAGGTCGGCGGTGGCGAGAGGACCCATCGCGTGACCGAAGCCCAGCTTGCAGGCGAGGTCGATGTCCTCGGCGGTCGCCACGCCCGACTCGTACAGCTTGGCCGCCTCGACGACGAGCGCCGAGATGAGCCGGGTGGTCACGAAGCCGGCGACGTCACGGTTGACGACGATGCAGGTCTTGCCGACCGACTCGGCGAACTCCCGCGCGGTGGCGAGGGTTTCGTCGCTCGTCTTGTAGCCGCGGACGAGCTCGCAGAGCTGCATCATCGGGACCGGCGAGAAGAAGTGGACGCCGACGACCCGCTCCGGGCGCTCGGTGGCCGCCGCGATCTTGGTGATCGGGATGGCGGAGGTGTTGGAGGCGAGTACGGTCTCGTCCTTCACCAGCTTGTCGAGCGTACGGAAGATCTCGTGCTTGACTTCCAGCTTCTCGAAGACGGCCTCGACGACGATGTCGGCGTCCGCGACCGCGTCCAGGTCGGTCGTCGTGGTGATACGGCCCAGCGCCTGCTCGGCCGCGCCGGCGTCAAGCTTCCCCTTGCTCACGAACTTGTCGTACGAGGCCTTGATGCCGTCGGTGCCACGGGTCAACGCCTCGTCGGTGACATCGCGCAGGACGACGTCCCAGCCGGCCTGTGCGGAGACCTGGGCGATACCTGAACCCATGAGTCCGGCCCCGATGACGGCGAGCTTCCCTGCCACTGTCCGACTCCCCTGCTGCGTTTTCCCGGCGTTGACCATCGCGGGACAACCCGGGTAACACGCTGTCGGGTTGCCTCTTCGGCGGACCCTAGCGCTCGTCAGGCGCTGTGTGACCGGTAAGTAACGCGCGTCACGTCTCATAGGACGGACATCACACCGAGCGGCTCATTCCGCCGCCCGTACGGCGTAGTTGAGGACCTTCTCGCTCAAAAGGTCCTCCATGCCGTCGAGGAGGGTCAGCACTTCCCGGGACACGTCGGCCGGATCGCGGCGCGCCATCATCTCGCGGCTGATGTTGCTCATGACCGTCTGGTGGAGCCAGCCGATCTGCCCGGCCATCAGACCCGGAGTCGGATCGTCCGGATCGGCGCCCGTCTCCTCGCGCAGCGCCGCCTCCAGGTCGTCGTGGACCTCCTGCTGAAGGCTCCACAGGCGGGACCTGAGGGCGGGCGCGTCATGGATGACCCGCATGAAGCGGTCGTACCCCTCCATCAGTCCGACCCGGGGCGAGACCGCCTCGACCTCCTCGCGCAGCTCGCGCAGGACGGCGACGGCTGCCGACTCGCCGACGCGCCGGCCTCGCACCCAGCGCGAGAGCCGGTCGACGACTCCCCTGCTGCGGTCGAAGAAGAGGTCCTCCTTGGCCGGGAAGTAGTTGTAGACGGTGTTCACGGAGACGTCGGCCGCGTCCGCGACCTCGGCCATGGTCACCGTCACGAAGCCGTGCTCCAGGAACAGTCCCGTGGCGATGTCCGAGATGCGCTGCCTGGTCTCGCGCTTCTTCCGCTCCCTGAGCCCCTCTGCCATGGCTTCATCGTAGGCCGGACCGATGATTTCTGGTCTCTCTGAAATTTTGGTGGCATTGCAAAATTTAAGTCCCTCTGTTTTTCTTGGCGCATGCCCATCATCAGCACGGCCGGCCTCGCCCGGACCTTCCAGACCAGACGCGGCCCCGTCGAGGCGGTCCGCGGCATCGACCTCACCGTCCGGGCGGGCGAGATCCTCGGTTTCCTCGGCCCCAACGGAGCGGGCAAGACCACCACGCTCCGGATGCTCACGACCCTGCTGGCCCCGACCGGCGGTGCCGCCACCGTCGCGGGCCACGACCTGGCCACCGACCCGGAGGGCGTCCGCCTCGCGTGCGGGTACGTGGCGCAGTCGGGCGGGGTCGACCCCCAGATCTCCGTACGCGAGGAACTCGTCACGCAGGGGCGGCTCTACCGCCTGACCAGGGTTCAGGCGGCGGAGCGGGCCGAGGAGTTGGCCCGCGACCTGGGCCTCACCGACCTCCTCGACCGGAAGACGTCGGCGCTCTCCGGCGGCCAGCGCCGGCGTCTCGACATCGCGCTCGGCCTCACCCACCGCCCGAAGGTGCTGTTCCTCGACGAGCCGACCACGGGCCTCGACCCGGCGAGCCGGGCGGACCTCTGGGACCTGGTCCGACGACTGCGGGACGACCACGGCACGACCGTCTTCCTCACCACCCACTACCTCGACGAGGCGGACGCGCTCGCGGACCGGCTCGTGGTCGTCGACCAGGGCGTCGTGGTGGCGGAGGGCACGCCGAGCGCGCTCAAGCTCCGGTACGGAGGGTCGATCGACGCGACGCTCCAGGACACGTTCCTCGCCATCACGGGCCGCGGCCCCGCGCCCGCGGACTCCACCCCCGTAGCCGTCTGACCGCCCATCCCTCCCATCCATCCAGGACGTGACGACCGTGCTTCTCCAGGACACCGCGCTGATCTTCGGGCGCTACATGCGCCAGACCCTGCGCTCCAGGTTCGCGATGCTCTTCGGCGTACTGATGCCGCTGCTGTACCTGCTCTTCTTCGGCCCGCTGCTCACCGATCTGCCGCTGGGCGGCGGCGGGAGCTCCTGGCAGGTCCTGGTCCCCGGACTGCTGCTCCAACTCGGTCTGTTCGGGGCCGCGTTCGCCGGATTCATGATCATCGTCGAGAAAGGCCACGGGGTCGTGGAGCGGATGCGCGTCACCCCGGTCAGCCGGCTCGCACTCCTGCTCGGCCGGGTGCTGCGCGACACGGCGGTCTTCGTCTTCCAGGCGGTCCTGCTGGTCCTGGCCGCCCTGGCGATGGGCCTGCGCGCACCGCTGGCAGGCATCCTGATCGGCTTCGCGTTCGTCGCGCTGCTCACCGTCTCGCTGGCCTCGCTGTCGTACGCGCTGGCCATGCGCCTCAGCTCGGCCCACACGTTCGGCCCGACGATCAACGCGCTGACCATGCCGTCCATGCTCCTGTCCGGCCTCATGCTCCCCATGTCCCTGGCGCCCGGCTGGCTGGACGCCCTCTCGCACGTCATGCCCTTCCGCTATCTGGTGGACGCGATGCGGGACGCGTACGTCGGCTCGTACGCGACCGCCTCCATGGCGTACGGCGTCCTGGTGGCCGTCGGTCTCGCGGGACTCGCCGTGACGGTGGGCACACGAGTGTTCCGGAAGGCCGGGGCGTAACTACGCTGGCCGCATGGTCAATCTGACGCGCATCTACACCAGGACCGGCGACCGGGGCACGACGAACCTGGGCGACATGAGCCGGGTCGCCAAGACCGACCCGCGGATCTCGGCGTACGCCGACGCCAACGAGGCGAACGCGGCCATCGGCACGGCGATCGCCCTCGGCGCCCTCGACGAGGAGATCGTCAAGGTCCTCACCCGCGTCCAGAACGACCTCTTCGACGTGGGCGCGGACCTCTCCACGCCGGTCGCCGAGAACCCCGAGTTCCCTCCCCTGCGGGTCGAGCAGTTCTACATCGACAAGCTGGAGGCGGACTGCGACCACTTCAACGAACAACTGGAGAAGCTCCGCTCCTTCATCCTCCCCGGCGGCACCCCGGGCGCGGCCCTCCTCCACCAGGCGTGCACGGTGGTCCGCCGCGCCGAACGCTCGACCTGGGCGGCGCTGGAGACCCACGACCAGATCATGAACCCCCTGACGGCGACCTACCTGAACCGCCTGTCGGACTTGCTCTTCATCCTGGCAAGAGCGGCAAACAAGGAGACGGGCGACGTCCTCTGGGTCCCGGGAGGCGAACGCTGAGTACGTTTCAGGGGGCACCGGGGACGATTCAGGGGCGCGGGGAACTGCGCAGTCTTTTGGCTTTTGGCTTTTAGGGGCGCGGGGAACTGCGCGACCAGCACCGACCCACCCGCAGCGAACGAGCCACGTTCTCCCCCACCCCCCGGCGGAGCCTCACTTCTTGGTGAGGCTCCGCTCCACCGACGCCCCCTCCCCGGCGGAGCCCTCCGGCGCCTTCTTGGGCCAGATCAGGTAAGTCAACGCGATCACCCCGTGAATCCCGGCCGCCCGCCAAGCCACATACCGCCAGCTCTCCAACGACCCCGTACTCCCCGAATCCCCGACGTACCAGATGGCGACCTGCAACAACCCGGTCGCAACCCCCGCCGCGACCACGGACCCCATCCACACCTTGCCCTCGTGCCGGGCCCGAGCCATCCCGTACCGCGGCGGCCCGACGGGCCGAGCCGCACCCCCGAGCCGATGAGCCGCATGCCCGTCGAGCCACTTCACCGTCCGGTGGCCATGCCCCACGGTGTAGCCGATGTACAGCGCGGCCAGCCCGTGCTTCCAGCTCGGCTCCGCCCCGTCCTTCAGGTCCATCGCGGTGACGACCAGCAGCACGACCTCCAGCAGCGGCTCGCACAACAGCAGAGCCAGCCCCATGCGGGGCATCTTGAACAGATAGCGGAAGGCGAGGCCCGCGGCCAGCAGCACCCAGAAGCCGACCTCGCATACGACGATCAGCGTGACGATCACGACTCGCTCCTCTCGGTCACCCTTCCAGGCTCCCGTCGCCCCGGGCCGCGATCGTCGTCGCCAGTGACGAAACGGCACTGCATCCTTCGATGTAGCCGAGGACCGTCCCCCGGGATCAGGCATCGGCGGCGCACTCCGTGTTGGATGGAGTCATGGCCGTACGACTCCCCCGCCCCCACCGAGACGACGTGCGGATCGCGGCCGCGGGACTGCTCGGCGGGCTGTTCCTGTACGCGGTCGGTCTTGGCACCCGGCCGGCCGACGAGCCGATCGTCCTGTGGTCCGACAGCCGGGCACTGCTGATCCCGCTCGTCGTGATGACGGGCTGCGAGCTGCTGCGCAGGACCATGCCGCGCACGGCCCTGCTCGTCGGCACGGTCGCTTTGGTCGCGGACCTCTTCACGCGGGGCAGCCTGGCCACCGTCGTGATGTTCACCGACCTCGTGTACGCGGCGGTGCTGTACGGGCCGCCCGCTTCCGCCCGGCGCATCCCGTGGATCACCGGGCTGCTCACGGTGGCCGGAACGATCGCACCCGTGGCGATCTGGCGTCAGCCGGAGGCCCTACTCATCGGTGCGGGCGTCGGCATCGTGTCGCTGGCACCGGCCGCCACCGGCTGGATCGTGCGCAACCACCGCGACGCCGCCGAAGCGGCCCGCCTCCGCGCCGAACAGACCGCCCTGCTCGCCGAGATGGACCGCACCCAGGCCGTCACCGCCGAACGGGCGCGCATGGCACGCGAGTTGCACGACATGGTCGCCAACCACCTGTCCGCGATCGCCATCCACTCCACGGCCGCGCTCTCGCTGGACGACCCCGACACCTCGAAGCAGGCCCTCGGCGTGATCCGCGAGAACAGCGTCGAGGGGCTCGCCGAGATGCGCCGCCTGATCGGCATCCTGCGCGACAGCAGCGGCGACACGGAGGCGGTCGCCGCGCCCACCCTCGACGGACTCGGCGCGCTGGTGGACCAGGCCCGCGCCAACGGCCTCGACGTGGACCTGGACTGCACGCACACGGCGCTCCCCGCCCCGGTCGAACTGGCCGCCTACCGCATCGTGCAGGAGTGCCTGACCAACGCCCTCAAGCACGCCTCCCCCGGCCGGGTCACCGTCGCCCTCGCCCAGCGCGACCACTCCCTGGACGTGCGGGTGACCAGCCCCTACGGCGGTGCCCGGGACGACGGCCCGCGCGCCCCCGGCTCGGGCGCCGGCCTGATAGGGATGCGCGAGCGGGTCGCCCTGCTGCACGGCACGTTCGAGGCGGGACCCGTCGGTGACCCGGCCTCCGCCGACGGCAAGACCTGGACCGTACGCGCCACCCTCCCGATCACCGAAGGAGAAACCGAATGATCCGTGTGCTCGTCGCCGAGGACCAGTCCGCCGTACGCGCCGGTCTCGTCCTCATCCTGCGCAGCGCCCCCGACATCGAGGTGGTCGGCGAGGCGGCGGACGGCGAGCAGGCGGTGGCCCTGGCCCGGGAACTGCGGCCCGACCTCGTTCTGATGGACATTCAGATGCCCCGTCTCGACGGCGTCTCCGCCACCCGTCAGGTCGTCGCCGAGCGCCTCGCCGACGTGCTCGTACTGACCACGTTCGACCTGGACGAGTACGTCTTCGGCGCGCTGCGCGCGGGCGCCGCCGGCTTCCTGCTGAAGAACACCGAGGCGCGTCAACTCCTCGACGCCGTGCGGACGGTGGCGCGCGGCGAGGGCCTGATCGCGCCCGCGGTGACCCGTCGGCTGATCTCCGAGTTCGCGGCGAAGCCCGTACGCGAGCCGACGGCCGACCCGTCCGTCCTCGACGCGCTGACGCGACGGGAGCGGGAGGTGCTGTCCTGCCTCGGGGAAGGCCTGTCCAACGCGGAGATCGGTGTACGTCTCGACATGGCGGAGGCGACCGTGAAGACGCACGTCAGCCGCCTGCTGGGCAAGCTCGAACTGCGCAGCCGGGTCCAAGCGGCGGTCCTGGCACAGGAGTTGGGCGTGTAGCCGACAAGCCTCCGCGAGCGGCGGCGCACGCCGGCCGGCGCTTGTAACAAGTAGCCGCCCGGCACCCCCGCAGTGGTCTGGACCTATTGACCTATGGTCCAGACCTTTCTATTGTCCTGCGCACATCATCAAACTCCCCATAGGAGACGCGGATGCGCCTCAGACACAGACTCGGACAGAGAGCCGTGGCCGGGCTCACCACCCTGTTGTTGCCGTTCGCCGCCCTGGTAGGGCTCGCGAGCCCCGCCTCCGCCGCCACGTCGGCGACCGCCACCTACGCCAAGACCCAGGACTGGGGATCCGGCTTCGAAGGCAAGTGGACCGTCAAGAACACCGGGACCACGACCATCAGTTCCTGGAACGTCGAGTGGGACTTCCCCTCGGGCACCTCGGTCACCTCCGCCTGGGACGCCGACGTCACCAGCTCCGGCACCCACTGGACCGCCAAGAACAAGTCCTGGAACGGCAGCCTCGCCCCCGGCGCCTCCGTCTCCTTCGGCTTCAACGGCTCCGGCACCGGCTCCCCCGCCAACTGCAAGCTGAACGGCGGCAGTTGTGACGGCGGCAGTGTCCCCGGCGACTCCGCCCCCTCGGCCCCCGGCACCCCCACCGCCTCCGACATCACCAACACCTCGGTGAAGCTGTCCTGGAGCGCGGCCACCGACGACAAGGGCATCAAGAACTACGACGTCCTGCGCGACGGCACCAAGGTCGCCACCGTCACGACCACCTCGTACACGAACACCGGTCTGACCGCGGGCACCGACTACTCCTACACCGTCCAGGCGCGTGACACCGCCGACCAGACCGGTCCGGCCAGCGGTGCGGTCGCCGTGCGCACGACCGGCGGCACCACCGAGCCGCCCACCGGCGACAAGGTCAAGCTCGGCTACTTCACCGAGTGGGGCGTCTACGGCCGCAACTACCACGTCAAGAACCTGGTGACCTCCGGCTCCGCGTCGAAGATCACGCACATCAACTACGCGTTCGGCAACGTCAAGGACGGCAAGTGCGTCGTCGACGACACCTACGCCGCCTACGACAAGGCCTACACCGCCGACCAGTCCGTCAGCGGCACCGCCGACACCTGGGACCAGCCGCTGCGCGGCAACTTCAACCAGCTCCGCCAGCTGAAGGCCAAGTACCCGCACATCAAGGTGCTGTACTCCTTCGGCGGCTGGACCTACTCCGGCGGCTTCACGCAGGCCGCCGCCAACCCGGCCGCGTTCGCCGCCTCCTGCAAGGCCGTTGTCGAGGACCCGCGCTGGGCCGATGTCTTCGACGGCATCGACATCGACTGGGAGTACCCGAACGCCTGCGGTCTGACCTGTGACACGTCCGGCTTCAGCTCGTTCAAGACGCTCAGCCAGGCGCTGCGCACCGAGTTCGGCTCCAACTACCTGGTCACCGCGGCCATCACCGCCGACGGCTCCTCCGGGGGCAAGATCGACGCGGCCGACTACGGCGGCGCCTCGGCGTCCCTCGACTGGTACAACGTGATGACGTACGACTACTTCGGCGCCTTCGACGCGGACGGTCCGACCGCCCCGCACTCGCCGCTGACCTCGTACGCGGGCATCCCGGCGGCGGGCTTCAACTCGGCCGACGCGATCGCCAAGCTCAAGAGCAAGGGCGTACCCGCGAAGAAGCTGCTGCTCGGCATCGGGTTCTACGGGCGCGGCTGGACCGGCGTGACCCAGTCCACTCCCGGCGGCTCGGCGACCGGCGCGGCACCGGGTACGTACGAGGCCGGAATCGAGGACTACAAGGTCCTCAAGAACTCCTGCCCGGCCACCGGCACCATCGCCGGTACGGCCTACGCCTACTGCGGCAACAACTGGTGGAGCTACGACACCCCGGCCACCATCGGCTCGAAGATGACCTGGGCCAAGAACCAGGGCCTGGGCGGCGCGTTCTTCTGGGAGTTCAGCGGCGACACCAGCAACGGAGAGCTGGTGAACGCGATCAACGGCGGCCTGAACTAGCGACCGTCAGTACCAAGAGCTGGAGCTAGACATCAGGCGACATTGACGCTCCCCCAGACTTCGTCCGGGGGGACCCCCAACCAACGAGTGAACGTGGCTACGCCACGTTCACTCGTTGTCCGGGCGGGGCTGCTTCAAGCCACGCGAGAAACCCGGTCAGCGCGTCCTCGCTCATGGCCAGCTCAAGGCGTGTACCGCGATGGACGCAGGCGAGGATGATCTGGTCGGCGAGCAGGGCCAGCTCCTCCTCGCCGTCCGGGGTGCGGCGGCCGGCCACCTCGATCGCCGAGCGCTCAAGGACACGGCGCGGGCGGGGAGCGTACGAGAAGATGCGGAACCACTCGATGCGGTCGCCGTTGTAGCGGGCGATGCCGTAGCCCCAGCCTTTTCCGCTGGTGTCGCTCTTCTCCGGGGCGTCCCAGCGGAGGCTGCAGTCGAACGTACCTCCGGAGCGCTGGATCAGCCGGCGGCGCAGATGGAACACGAAGAGTGCCACCGCCACCAGCACGACTACCAACCCGCACACAGTCAGAGCGAGGACCATCGACACCGACCTCCTCGTCTCCTAGGTAACGGAAAGGAAAAAAGCACCCGCATCGCCTCAGCCGCGACCCGGTCCGGAGCAAGCTCCGGTCCTGGCCGCGGCTGAGTCACATCTCGTCGCGCGCTGGTTTCAGTGCGTCGACGCCGCTCGCAGACGGACGTCCGCGCGACGCTCGGCGGAGGCATCGCCCTCCGCCTTCGCTCGCTCGAGCTCCCGCTCCGCACGCTGGACATCGATCTCGTCCGACAGCTCGGCGATCTCGGCCAGCAGCGACAGCTTGTTGTCCGCGAACGAGATGAAACCGCCGTGCACCGCGGCGACGACAGTTCCACCATCACTCGTACGGATGGTCACCGGGCCCGACTCCAGCACACCGAGCAGCGGCTGGTGGCCGGGCATGACGCCGATGTCGCCGGACGCGGTACGCGCGACGACCAGGGTGGCCTCGCCGGACCAGACACTGCGGTCCGCGGCGACGAGCTCGACGTGCAGCTCAGCAGCCAAGGTGGGCTCCTCGGGTCACCACCCGGCTTTCGCTGCCGGGTGTTGGGTCAAAGTCTAGTGGGCGTGGTGAAGGGGACGGGACGCACCCCGCGAGGCGCGAGCCCGCCCCCTCACCGAGAACACGAGGTTCAGGAGACGCCGAGCTCCTTGGCCTTGGCCTTGAGGTCCTCCAGGCCACCGCACATGAAGAACGCCTGCTCCGGGAAGTGGTCGTACTCGCCGTCGCAGATCGAGTTGAAGGCCGCGATCGACTCGTCCAGCGGAACGTCCGAACCGTCCACGCCGGTGAACTGCTTGGCGGCGTGGGTGTTCTGGGACAGGAAGCGCTCCACGCGACGGGCACGGTGGACGACGAGCTTGTCCTCCTCGCCCAGTTCGTCGATACCGAGGATCGCGATGATGTCCTGAAGGTCCTTGTACTTCTGCAGGACCGTCTTGACGCGCATCGCGGCGTCGTAGTGCTCCTGCGCGATGTACCGCGGGTCCAGGATGCGGGACGTGGAGTCCAGCGGGTCCACGGCCGGGTAGATGCCCTTCTCGGAGATCGGACGGGAGAGAACCGTCGTCGCGTCGAGGTGGGCGAACGTGGTCGCCGGGGCCGGGTCGGTCAGGTCGTCCGCGGGGACGTAGATCGCCTGCATCGAGGTGATCGAGTGACCACGGGTCGAGGTGATGCGCTCCTGGAGGAGACCCATCTCGTCGGCCAGGGTCGGCTGGTAACCCACCGCGGAGGGCATACGGCCGAGCAGGGTCGAGACCTCGGAACCGGCCTGGGTGAAGCGGAAGATGTTGTCGATGAAGAACAGCACGTCCTGCTTCTGCACATCGCGGAAGTACTCCGCCATGGTCAGACCGGCAAGGGCCACGCGCAGACGGGTGCCCGGGGGCTCGTCCATCTGACCGAAGACAAGAGCGGTCTTGTCCAGAACGCCCGACTCTTCCATCTCCGCGATGAGGTCGTTGCCCTCACGGGTGCGCTCACCGACGCCCGCGAAGACGGAGACGCCCTCGTGGAGGTTGGCGACACGCATGATCATTTCCTGGATCAGCACGGTCTTGCCGACACCGGCACCACCGAACAGACCGATCTTGCCGCCCTTGACGTACGGGGTGAGAAGGTCGACGACCTTCAGGCCCGTCTCGAACATCTCGGTCTTCGGCTCGAGCTGGTCGAACGCGGGGGCCTTGCGGTGGATGGACCACCGGTCGCCCGTGTAGGTCTCGTCGGAGTTCAGCACCTCGCCGAGGGTGTTGAACACCTTGCCCTTGGTGAAGTCACCGACCGGGACGGAGATGCCCGTGCCCGTGTCGGTCACCGCGGCCTGGCGGACCAGACCGTCGGTGGGCTGCATGGAGATGGTGCGGACCAGACCGTCACCCAGGTGCTGGGCGACCTCAAGGGTCAGCGTCTTCTTCTCGCCGGCGTTGGCCGGGTCGGCCACCTCGACGTGAAGGGCGTTGTAGATCTCCGGCATGGCGTCGACGGGGAATTCCACGTCGACGACCGGGCCGATGACCCGGGCGACGCGGCCCGTGGCAACGGCCGTCTCAACTGTCGTCGTCATTACCTGTCACTCCCCGCGGTCGCGTCGGCCAGGGCTGCGGTGCCACCGACGATCTCGCTGATTTCCTGGGTGATTTCGGCCTGGCGGGCCGCATTGGCAGATCGGGAGAGTGAAGTGATCAGGTCTCCCGCGTTGTCGGTCGCCGACTTCATCGCGCGGCGCGTGGCGGCATGCTTGGAGGCGGCCGACTGGAGCAGCGCGTTGTAGATACGGCTCTCGACGTACCGGGGCAGAAGGGCGTCGAGGACGTCCTCCGCCGACGGCTCGAAGTCGTACAGCGGAAGGATCTCGCCCTTGGACGTGGACTCCTCCGCGACCTCTTCGAGGCTGAGCGGCAGCAGTCGGCTGTCGACCGCCGTCTGCGTCATCATCGAGACGAACTCGGTGTAGACGATGTGGAGTTCGTCCACGCCGCCGTCCGCCGTCTCCTTCTCGATGGCCTCGATGAGCGGAACGGCGACCTTCTTGGCGTCCGCGTACGTGGGCTCGTCGGTGAAGCCCGACCACGACTCCGAGACCTTGCGCTCCCGGAAGTTGTAGTGGGCCAGACCGCGGCGGCCGACGATGTACGTGTCGACCTCCTTGCCCTCCGCCTCAAGACGTGCCGTCAGCTTCTCGGCGGCCTTGATGGCGTTGGAGTTGAAGGCCCCGGCGAGGCCGCGGTCGCTCGACAGGAGCAGCACAGCGGAACGCGTCGGCGCCTCGGCCTCGGTGGTCAGCGGGTGCTGGGTGTTCGAGCCCGTGCCGACCGCCGTGACCGCCCGGGTGAGCTCGGTCGCGTACGGCGTGGAGGCCGCCACCTTGCGCTGCGCCTTGACGACGCGCGAGGCGGCGATCATCTCCATCGCCTTGGTGATCTTCTTGGTCGCGGTGACGGATTTGATGCGACGCTTGTAGACCCGGAGCTGGGCTCCCATGAGTCAGGTCCCTTCCGTCGTCACTTGCCCGCAGCGGCAGGGGTGTCCTCGCCGAGCAGCTTGCCGTCCGACGTCTCGAACTGCTTCTTGAAGTCCGCGATCGCGTCGGCGATGGCCTGCAGGGTGTCGTCGGACATCTTGCCGCCCTCCTTGATGGAGGTCATGAGGCCCTGCTCCTTGCGGTGCAGGTACTCAAGCAGCTCCTTCTCGAAGCGGCGGATGTCGTTGACCGGAACATCGTCCATCTTGCCGGTGGTACCGGCCCACACGGAGACGACCTGGTCCTCGGTGGCCATCGGCTGGTACTGAGCCTGCTTGAGCAGCTCGACCATCCGCTGACCGCGCTCCAGCTGCGACTTCGACGCGGCGTCCAGGTCGGAACCGAAGGCGGCGAACGCCTCCAGCTCACGGAACTGGGCGAGGTCGACGCGCAGACGGCCGGAAACCTGCTTCATCGCCTTGTGCTGTGCGGAACCACCGACTCGGGAGACGGAGATACCGACGTTCAGCGCGGGGCGCTGACCGGCGTTGAACAGGTCCGACTCCAGGAAGCACTGGCCGTCGGTGATGGAGATGACGTTGGTCGGGATGAACGCCGAGACGTCGTTGGCCTTCGTCTCGACGATCGGCAGACCGGTCATCGAGCCCGCGCCCATCTCGTCGGAGAGCTTCGCGCAGCGCTCCAGCAGACGGGAGTGCAGGTAGAAGACGTCACCGGGGTAGGCCTCGCGCCCCGGCGGACGGCGGAGCAGCAGGGACACGGCGCGGTAGGCGTCGGCCTGCTTCGAGAGGTCGTCGAAGATGATGAGGACGTGCTTGCCCTCGTACATCCACTGCTGGCCGATGGCCGAACCGGTGTACGGCGCAAGGTACTTGAAGCCGGCCGGGTCGGACGCCGGGGCGGCGACGATGGTCGTGTACTCCAGCGCGCCGGCCTCTTCGAGGGCGCCACGCACGGAGGCGATGGTCGAGCCCTTCTGGCCGATGGCGACGTACACGCAGCGGACCTGCTTGTTCGGGTCGCCGGTGCGCCAGTTGTCGCGCTGGTTGATGATCGTGTCGACGGCCAGGGCGGTCTTGCCGGTCTGACGGTCACCGATGATCAGCTGACGCTGGCCACGGCCGATCGGGGTCATCGCGTCGACGGCCTTGTAGCCGGTCTCCATCGGCTCGTGCACCGACTTACGGACCATGACGCCCGGGGCCTGCAGCTCGAGGGCGCGGCGGCCGGACGTCTCGATCTCGCCGAGACCGTCGATCGGGGTGCCGAGCGGGTCGACAACGCGGCCGAGGTAGCCCTCGCCGACGGCCACGGACAGGACCTCGCCGGTACGGGTGACCGGCTGCCCCTCCTCGATACCGCTGAACTCTCCGAGGATGACCGCACCGATCTCGCGCTCTTCCAGGTTGAGCGCGAGGCCGAGGGTGCCGTCCTCGAACTTCAGCAGTTCGTTGGCCATGGCCGAGGGAAGGCCCTCGACCTTCGCGATGCCGTCGCCGGCAAGGGTGACCGTACCGACCTCCTCGCGCGAGGCCGCGTCCGGCTTGTACGACTGGACAAAGTTCTCCAGCGCATCCCGGATCTCCTCCGGCCGGATCGTGAGCTCCGCCATCTGGGTTCCCTGCTCTCCTTGTTGGGCCCGAAGTTTTCTTGGGGGGTCTGGGGTCAGCCCCCAGGAATCCTCTGCACGGCCCAACCAGGGCCGTATTACTGCGTGTAACTGTTTACGTACGTGTATTGAGTTGCTGCCGCTAGCTCGCCATGCGGCGGCCGACGTCTTCCAGCCGGTCCGCGATGGAGCCGTTGATGACCTCGTCGCCGACCTGCACCCGGATCCCGCCGAGGACCTCGGGGTCCACGTCGAGGTTGAGGTGCATCTGGCGGCCGTAGAGCTTCGCGAGGGCGGCACCCAGGCGCTGCTTCTGCGGGTCGCTCAGCGGAACCGCCGAGGTGACGACGGCGACCATGCGGCTACGACGCTCGGCGGCGAGCTTGGACAGGGACTCGAGTCCCGACTCCAGGCTACGTCCCCGGGGCGCGGTCACAAGGCGCGTGACCAGACGCTCGGTCGTCGCCTTGGCCCGGCCGCCGAGCAGGCTGCGCAGCAGCTCGCTCTTGGCCGCGGTCGTGGCGCCGCGGTCGGTCAGTGCGGCACGCAGTCCGGTGTTCGAAGAGACGATCCGGCCGAACCGGAACAGCTCGTCCTCGACCTCGTCGAGCGTGCCCGCCTGCTGCGCCGCCGTGAGGTCGGCGGTGTCGGCCAGCTCCTCGATGGAGTCGACCAGGTCACGCGACCGCGACCAGCGGGAGCGCACCAGACCGGCCACCAGATCGGCGGTCGGACCGCCGACCTGGGTGCCGAACAGACGCCCGGCCAGTTCGGCCTTCGCCTCTCCGGCCTGCGCCGGGTCGGTGAGGACCCGACGCAGTGACACCTCGCGGTCGAGCAGCGCGGTGACGGCGGCCAGCTCGTCGGCGAGCAGCGTCGCGTCCACGGACGTGTTGTCCGTCAGCGCGTCGAGACGCTCTCGTGCGGCGGCCAGGGCCTCGCGGCTCGCTCCGTTCATCGCGACGCCTCGGCCTTCGAAGCGGACTCGTCGAGACCGTCGAGGAACCGGTCGATCGTGCGGCTCTGCCGGGCGTGGTCCTCGAGGGACTCACCGACGAGCTTGCCGGCCAGTTCGGTGGCCAGCTGGCCCACGTCCTGGCGCAGCGCCGACGACGCGGCCTTGCGGTCTGCCGCGATCTGCGAGTGACCGGCGGCGATGATCTCCTCGCGCTGCCGCTGGCCTTCCGCACGCATCTCGGCGATGAGCGTGGCGCCCTGCTCCTGCGCCTCCTGGCGCAGACGCGCGGCCTCGTGCCGAGCCTCGGCGAGCTGAGCCTTGTACTGCTCCAGCACGCTCTGGGCCTCGACCTTCATGGCGTCGGCCTCTTCGATACCGCCTTCGATCGCCGCGCGGCGCTCTTCCAGAACCTTGTTGATGTTCGGGAGGAGCTTCTTCCAGAAGAAGAAGAACACGATGGCGAAGGCGATGGTGCCGACAAGCAGCTCGGGGCCCGGCGGGACAAGCGGGTTCTGCTTCTCCTCGGCCGCCAGCTGTACCAGGTTGGCGATCACATCAGTGCCTTTCCTTGAAAGGTTTCTATCGTCGATGCGTCGGTCTAGTAGACGAACGGCATGACGATGCCGATGAGGGCAAGCGCCTCACAGAACGCGAAACCGAGGATCTGGTTGGCACGGATCAGGCCGGCCGCTTCGGGCTGGCGGGCCAGCGCCTGGGTGCCGTTGCCGAAGATGATGCCGACGCCGACGCCGGGGCCGATGGCGGCGAGGCCGTAACCGATGGAACCGATGTTGCCTTCGACAGCGGCGAGGGTCTCAAGGGCAGCCATGCTGATTCTTCCTTCTCTTTCATGGACCGGCGGGGGTTGGCCACCGGACGTTCTGGGGCTGGGGGTGGTGAGGGCTCAGTGGTGCTCTGCGAGAGCGCCCTGAACGTAGGTGCAGGCCAGCAGCACGAACACGTATGCCTGGACGGCCTGGACGAAGAGCTCGAAGCCGACCATGGCAACGGCCATCACGAAGGACACACCGGCGGCCGGAACCATCCAGCTGTTGAGCAGGTACCAGGAGGCGACGGTGAACATCACCAGCATCAGGTGACCGGCGAACATGTTGGCGAACAGTCGCACCGCGTGCGTGAAGGGGCGGACCAGAAGGTTCGAGAAGAACTCGATGACCATGACCAGCGGCAGGACCGGGCCGAGCGACTTGTCGTAGCCGGTGACGTTCTTGAAGAAGCCGACGAAACCGTGCTTCTTGAAGGTCAGCGAGACCCACACCACGTAGACGATGGCGGCCAGCACCATCGGGTAGGCGATGACCGAGGACACCGGGAACTGTGCCAGCGGGATCACGGACCAGATGTTCATGATCCAGATGAAGAAGAACAGCGAGACCATGAAGGGGACGAACTTCTCCCCCTCCTTCTTGCCGATGGTCTCGTAGACGATTCCGCGGCGTACGAAGTCGTAGCCCGCCTCGCCGATCATCTGCAGCTTGCCCGGGACCACCTTCGCCTTGCCGAAGGCAAGCGTGAAGAAGGTGACGACCAGGAGCGTGGTGATGAGCGCGAGCAGCATCACCTTGTTGAACTCGAACCCACCGACCGTGACGATCGGCTTGAACAGGAACGAGTGCAGGCCCGGTGCCGGGAAGCCGCAGCCGTTGTCGGACATGATCCGACAGTTCCACTCAAAGGCGAGCTGGGTCTGGTCAGCACTCACCACGGGCTCCTTCGGCGTGACGCATGGGTACGGCAACCTCGTTGTGTCGGCGCGGCGCGCAGCCGCGGTTCGGCACTGGACTGGTGTAACGGATGTGGGGGCGGCTGGAGGGCATCGAGCCTCGCGCTAGAGCAGGCGTCAGCTCATATGCCCGCGCCCGCGATGCCGCAGTTGGCACCGGACGATAGCAGGATCTCCCACCCGCGCTTATCCCGGCCCTACCCCTCACGACGAGTGCCCCGTCTTTTCGGGCTTGTCGCCCTTCGAGGAGTCGGGTTCGACATAGAGGATCTTGGCCTTCATGTGGGCACGCGCCTGGGCCCCGATCCACGCGAGCGTGGCGGCGACCAGCGTGATCGCGAAAGCCTTGGGATTGAACAGCGTCGTGTTCTTGAAGGCGGCGACGAAGATGAACAGCAGCAGAATCTGTGCCGTATAGAGCATCAGACCCATCGCCTGGAAAAGGTGCGGAAGCGATTTGGCGGTGCGCTGCAGGACGTACAGCCCGATGCCCATGAAGAGGATCACGACCAGCGTCGCGAAGCCCGCCCCGATCGCTCCCTTGCCACCGGCGACCACGGCACTGACGACGGCGGCGATCGCGCCGACGGCAGCTGTGGGCACAGCGGCCTGGAGAAGGATCCGGACGTCATTGGAGGGCATGGCGGCAACTCCGCTTGCTCAAGGGGGCAGGTGTCGTCATGGACGAGCGTAGTCCCGGACAGAGAGAGAACCTCACCGCCAATGGACCGTCGCACTGCGGTCCTTCGGCTCTGTCCCGGGTTCTCGTGAACCGTATCACAAACTATTTGATGAGGTCTTTACCTGGTTGGTGTGCTCGGCGTCACACATGAGAGTGAAACTGCACGTCTGTGCACTCAGGCGGCCAACTTGTCTGATATTGGGGCGGTTTACGAGCGCCGCCGTCGCGGCGCTTCTTGCACGATTCTTACCTCGCGTCAGCGGGACGTTCCGGCTTTGCGCCCATCCAGGAGGCGCGAACGGGGTCCAACAGCCGTCGCCCCATTGACTCCTGAGACACCGGCGACAACCGGAGTGCGGCGTTCCTCACGTTCACCGTCGACGCCGTCGCCGGCTCCGACGGGTGCCCCGTCGTTCGCCCCGTCACCTGTGGCGTACGCGACCTCGGTCGACTCGGCCGACTCGGTCGAGGCCTCCGCCGACAGCTGCGCGGCCCTGCGGCGGCGGTAGCGCGGCGGCACGAAGTGCTCGGCCCAGCGCGGGGCGCGCGGTGTGAAGCGCGGCAGCAGGAGCAGGACCAGGCCCACCGCGCTGAGCGCCATGATGCCGAGCACGATCCACATGGCCCCGGAGTTCACCGAGTAGGCCAGGGCTCCGAAGGCGACCAGGGCCGACCAGAAGTACATGATGAGCACGGCCCGGCTGTGCGAGTGCCCGATGTCCAGCAGGCGGTGGTGCAGATGCCCGCGGTCGGCGGCGAACGGGGACTGACCGCGCCAGGTGCGCCGCACGATGGCGAGCACCAGGTCGGCCGCCGGGACGGCGATGATCGTCAGCGGCAGCAGGAGCGGGATGTAGACGGGCACCGTCTGGTGCACGGCCTCCTTCTCGGACCCGGCGAAGAGGTTCATCGCGTCCGGGTCGACCTGCCCGGTGATGGAGATGGCACCGGCCGCCAGCACCAGGCCGATGAGCATCGAGCCCGAGTCGCCCATGAAGATCCGCGCGGGATGCATGTTGTGCGGCAGGAAGCCGAGGCACATGCCCATGAGGATCGCGGAGAAGAGGGTGGCGGGGGCGGCGGACTCCAGCCCGTAGCCGTACCAGATGCGGTAGCCGTACATGAAGAACGCGGCGGACGCGATGCACACCATGCCGGCGGCGAGGCCGTCGAGGCCGTCGGCGAAGTTCACGGCGTTGATGGTGATCACGACGAGCGCGACGGTCAGCAGCGTGCCCTGCCACTGGGTCAGCGAGACCGAGCCGACGCCGGGGATCGGCAGCCACAGGATCGTCAGACCCTGCATGACCATGACGCCCGCGGCGATCATCTGGCCGCCGAGCTTGATGAGGGCGTCGATCTCGAACTTGTCGTCCAGGACGCCGATCAGCCAGATCAGGGCCGCGCCGGAGAGCAGGGCCCGCGGCTCGTTGGAGTTCTCGAAGACCTCACTGAGGTTCGTCAGGTGGTCGGCGACCAGCAGGCCGGCGCACAGCCCGAAGAACATCGCGATGCCGCCCAGGCGCGGTGTGGGTTCCCGGTGCACGTCACGTGCCCGGATCTCCGGCATCGCTCCGGCCACGATCGCGAACTTCCGCACCGGCCCGGTCAGCAGGTACGTCACCGCGGCCGTGATGCAGAGCGTCAGGAGGTATTCACGCACAGGCTTCCCCACAGATCTCGCTGGCCATCTCAGCCCCACACCCTAGCTTCGTGCGCATACGGTTGGGGACTTCCGGGTAGAGCCGATGGTTGCACGAGTGGCTGTGCACCGGTGATCGGCTACCCCTCAGTGGGCGGGATAGGGCGGAAATCTTCCGGTCAGATCCCGCACTTCTTCACGCACTTCACGCCCGGCGGACTCGTCCCGCAGGGCCGTCGCGAACAGCACCGCGATGCGTGCGGTCTCTGCCTCGCCCATCCCCTGGGTGGTGAGGGCGGCCGTGCCCAGACGCAGTCCTCGCACGTCGGGATGGGGCAGGGCACAGGTGTCGAGGACCATTCCGGCCGCGGCGAGACGGCCGCGGGCGGTGCGCCCGTCCACCCCGAGCGGTGCCGGGTCGACGGTGAGCAGATGGGTGTCGGTGCCGCCGGTGGTGACCGCCAGCCCCTCCGCGGCCAGGCCCTGCGCCAGGACCCGCGCATTCGCCACCACCTGATGGGCGTACGCGGTGAACGCCGGTGTTGCCGCCTCACCGAACGCGACGGCCTTGGCGGCGATGGTGTGCATCTGCGCGCCGCCCTGTGTGAAGGGGAACACCGCCCGGTCCACCCGCTCGGCCAGTTCGCTCCCGCACAGCAGCATGCCGCCGCGCGGGCCCCGCAGCACCTTGTGCGTGGTCGCGCACACGACATCGGCGTACGGGACCGGACTGGGCGCCGCTCCCCCGGCGACGAGCCCGATGGGATGGGCCGCGTCCGCGATGAGATAGGCGCCGACCTCGTCCGCGACCTCGCGGAAGGCGGCGTAGTCGATGTGCCGGGGATACGAGATCGACCCGCACACGATGGCCTTCGGCCGGTGCGTACGGGCCAGGGTGCGCACCTGCTCGTGGTCGATGAGCCCGCTCTCGGGGTCGACGCCGTAGCCGACGAAGTCGAACCAGCGGCCGGAGAAGTTCGCGGGCGACCCGTGCGTGAGGTGGCCGCCGTGCGGCAGACCCATCGCGAGGACGGTGTCTCCCGGGCGCAGCAGGGCGGCGTACGCGGCCAGGACGGCCGAACTCCCGGAGTGGGACTGCACGTTGGCGTGATCGGCGCCGAACAGGGCCTTTGCGCGCTCCACGGCGATGCGCTCGGCCACGTCGACGATCTCGCAGCCGCCGTGGTGCCGGGCGCCGGGATATCCCTCGGCGTACTTGTTGGCGAGCGGCGAGCCCAGCGCCGCCAGCACGGCGGGCGAGGTGAAGTTCTCGGCGGCGATGAGCTGCAGCGTCGTCGACTGCCGCTCCAGCTCCCCGAGCAGGATCTCGGCCAGCTCCGGATCCTGTCGGCCGAGCACGTCGACCGACAGCGGACCTTCAAGCGTGTGTGCGACCGGCATGGCGGACTCCGGACCTCGACAGGGGAACGCTAAGTCCAATGTAGAACCGTGACCCCACCCGCGCCCGGTGTTACGCCCGAGCGGGGCCCCTCCTTCACGCGCCTCTCGCACCGCTCGGCCCTGGCGGGCCTCCCGGGCTTCGAGCCGCTGCGCCGGACTCCGTCCGCCGGAGGTCGCCCGGATCGGTCAGGCGCGCGCGGGCACACCCGTCAGCGCCGTCACCACCGGATCCAGCGCCTGATTGATCTCGTCCCCCACCGAGCGGAAGAACGGCAGGGGCGCCCCGTACGGGTCGTACACCTCGTCCGCTTCCGCTGTCGGGGCCAGGAGCCACCCGCGTAGAGCCGCCGCGGCGCGGACCAGGGCCCGGGCGCGTTCGACCATGCCGTCCTCCAGGGGAGGGAGGGTGGCAGGGTCTATGGCGCGGACCAGGCGGGTGAACTCCTTCAGGGTGAAGGTGCGCAGGCCCGCCGAGTGGCCCATGGAGATGACCTGGGCGCGGTGGTCGCGGGTGGCCGTGAGGACGAGGTCGGCCCTGATGACGTGCTCGTCCAGCAGCTCACGGCCGACGAAGCCGGAGGCGTCCGCGCCGAAGTCCGCGAGGACCGTCTCCGCGTTGGCCTCCATGGGCGCGCCCTCATGACCCCAGGTGCCGGCGCTCTCCACGATCAGGCCGCCCCACAGGGGGTCGCCGAGCCGGTCCGCCAGGGCATGACGGGTCAGCCGCTCGGTGATCGGCGAGCGGCACACATTGCCGGTGCTGACGTGGAGGATGCGAAAAGAGGAGTCCCCCGAGGCCCCGTCGCCGTAAGCCCCCGTGTACCCCGTCCCCGTACCTATGCCACGCCCCGCGTCAGGGGCTGTCAATTCGCCACCTCGAGGTCGGGGACGACCTTTCGCAGCTCCTCCGCGGACAGGGCTCCCGCCCGCAGGAGCACCGGCACCTTGCCCGTGACGTCGACGATCGACGACGGGACGTTGCCGGGGGTCGGCCCGCCGTCCAGGTAGACGGAGACTGAGTCGCCGAGCATCTCCTGCGCGGCGTCACAGTCCTCGGGGGCCGGGTGGCCGGTCAGGTTCGCGGAGGAGACGGCCATCGGACCGACCTCGGTCAGCAGCTCGATGGCGACCGGGTGCAGCGGCATGCGTACGGCGACCGTGCCACGGGTGTCCCCCAGGTCCCACTGGAGGGACGGCTGGTGCTTGGCGACGAGCGTGAGCGCACCCGGCCAGAACGCGTCGACGAGCTCCCACGCCATCTCGGAGAAGTCGGTGACCAGGCCGTGCAGCGTGTTCGGGGAGCCGATGAGGACGGGCGTGGGCATGTTCCGGCCGCGGCCCTTGGCCTCCAGCAGGTCGGTCACGGCCTCCGAGCTGAACGCGTCGGCGCCGATCCCGTACACGGTGTCGGTCGGCAGCACCACGAGCTCGCCGCGGCGGACGGCGGACGCGGCCTCGCGCAGACCCGTCGAGCGGTCGGTCGCGTCGTTGGTGTCGTATCGCCGTGCCATATCAGCAAGCCTCCTCGAACACGCGGGCCCCGTTGGCCGCGCATCTAACGATTTCCACGTCGTCCACGCAAGAAGTCGCCGCTGTCATGGCGTCGCCCTGCGGGCGGTCGCGAACCGCGGCCGGTTGTTGAGGTCGGGGTGGTCCGCGGCGTCGGCCCAGCCCCGCTCCTCGGTGAAGATCCACGGCACCTGCCCGCCCTGGGTGTCGGCGTGCTCGATGACGACGACACCGCCGGGCCGCAGCAGCCGGTGCGCGGTGCGCTCCAGACCGCGGATGAGGTCGAGGCCGTCCTCCCCGGAGAACAGGGCGAGTTCGGGATCGTAGTCCCGGGCCTCCGGAGCGACGTACTCCCATTCGGTCAGCGGGATGTACGGCGGGTTGGAGATCACGAGGTCGACCTGGCCGTCGAGGTCGCGGAACGCGTCCAGGGCGTTGCCCTGGCGCAGGTCGACCCTGGATCCCTCGACGTTCTTACGGGTCCACCGCAGGGCGTCCTCGGACAGTTCGACGGCGTGGACGCGCGAGCGCGGCACCTCCTGCGCGAGGGCGAGCGCGATGGCGCCCGAGCCGGTGCACAGGTCGACGATCAGGGGCTCGACGACGTCCATCGCGCGTACGGCGTCTATGGCCCAGCCGACCACGGACTCCGTCTCGGGCCGGGGCACGAACACCCCTGGCCCGACCTGGAGTTCCAGGTAGCGGAAGTAGGCCCGTCCGGTGATGTGCTGGAGCGGCTCGCGGGCCTCGCGGCGCGCGATCACCTCCCAGTACCGGGCGTCGAAGTCCGCGTCCTTGACGGTGTGCAGCTCGCCCCGCTTCACGCCGTGCACGAACGCGGCGAGTTCCTCGGCGTCGTTGCGCGGCGAGGGCACGCCGGCGTCGGCCAGCCGCTGGGTGGCCTGAGCCACTTCCGCGAGCAGCAGGTTCACGCTGGTCCTCCGGGAGCTGTGCTGTTGTCCGTCGAGCGGATGTGTACTGCGCTGGTACTTCTGCGTGCCTTACGCCGCGGCGAGCTTGGCGGCGGAGTCGGCGTCGACGCACGCCTGGATCACCGCGTCCAGATCACCGTCGAGCACCTGGTCCAAGTTGTACGCCTTGAAGCCGACCCGGTGGTCCGAGATGCGGTTCTCCGGGAAGTTGTACGTACGGATCTTCTCGGAGCGGTCGACGGTGCGGACCTGGCTGCGGCGGGCGTCCGCGGCCTCCCGCTCCGCCTCCTCCTGTGCCGCGGCGAGCAGCCTGGAGCGCAGGATACGCATCGCCTGCTCCTTGTTCTGCAGCTGGCTCTTCTCGTTCTGGCAGGAGGCGACGACTCCGGTGGGAATGTGCGTGATGCGCACGGCGGAGTCGGTGGTGTTGACGGACTGTCCGCCGGGCCCGGAGGAGCGGTAGACGTCGATCCGCAGGTCGTTCGCGTGGATCTCGACGTCGACCTCCTCGGCCTCGGGCGTGACGAGCACACCGGCGGCGGAGGTGTGGATACGGCCCTGCGACTCGGTCGAGGGCACCCGCTGCACGCGGTGCACCCCGCCCTCGTACTTCATCCGGGCCCAGACACCCTGGCCGGGCTCGGTGGCGCCCTGGCCGCCCTTGGTCTTCACGGCGACCTGGACGTCCTTGTAGCCGCCCAGCTCGGACTCGGTGGAGTCGATGATCTCGGTCTTCCAGCCGACGCGCTCGGCGTACCGGAGATACATGCGCAGCAGGTCACCGGCGAACAGGGCCGACTCGTCGCCGCCCGCGCCCGCCTTGATCTCCAGGATGACGTCCTTGTCGTCGCTGGGGTCGCGCGGGACGAGGAGCAGCCGCAGCTTCTCCGTCAGTTCCTCGCGCTGCTTCTCCAGCTCCTTGACCTCGGCCGCGAAGTCCGGGTCGTCGGCGACGAACTCCTTCGCCGTCTCGATGTCTTCCCCGGTCTGCTTCCAGGAACGGTACGTCGCGACGATCGGGGTGAGCTCGGCGTAGCGCTTGTTGAGCTTGCGCGCGTTGGCCTGGTCGGCGTGGACCGACGGGTCAGCGAGCTTCTTCTCCAGATCGGCGTGCTCACCGATCAGTTCCTCGACCGCCTCGAACATCTCCGGCTCCAATGGACTGTCCCCCGCTCCATGACGGGCGCGGGGACGTAGGTACTACGACGAATAGGGGCTGCACCGCAAAGCGCCGGTCCCAGCGCCCCCTGGACGGAGGCACCGAAGACCGGCGCTGTGGGCTCGCTACTTGCTGTCAGCAGCAGCCTTGGCCTTGCCGAAGCGGGCCTCGAAGCGGGCCACGCGGCCACCGGTGTCGAGGATCTTCTGCTTGCCCGTGTAGAACGGGTGGCACTCGGAGCAGACCTCGGCGCGGACGGTGCCGCTGGAGATCGTGCTGCGGGTGGTGAACGACGCGCCACAGGTGCAGCTGACCTGCGTCTCGACGTACTCGGGGTGGATGTCGCGCTTCAAGGTGTCTCCTAGTTTCGGGAGGGCGCCGGGTCGCTGCCGCGGGCTGCGGAGCGTGAACCGGGGCCGACGTACCAGTCTGCCAGGACTGGGGCCATCCCCCAAAACCGGGGGTTCGCGTTCTGTATTCCCCGCGCGCCCCGACCCCGGTGGATCGCCTAGCTCACGACGCCCTTCGCGGCGCCCGTGGCCGCGCCCTTGGTCGCGGACTTCGGGATCGGTCGGTCGTTCTTCAGGGCGTCCCAGACCTGCTGGGACTTGGCCTTGAGGACGAGGACGCGGTTGCCGTCGGCCGGGTCGTACTGGACCGGCATAGTCACCATGTTCATGTTGGACGGGCTGATGCCCTTGAGGCCGTTGGCGAACGAGGCCAGGTCCTTGACCGAGTCTAGGTCGGTGTCGGTGGTGACGGTCTTGGTCGCGGTGTCGGCGAGGTCGAACAGCTTCTTCGGGCTGGTCAGTACGCCGATGTCCTTGACCTGCTCGACCAGGGCCTTGATGAACGCCTGCTGGAGCTGGATCCGGCCGAGGTCGGAGCCGTCGCCCACGCCGTGCCGGGTGCGGACCAGACCGAGCGCCTGCTTGCCGGTGAGCTGGTGCGTGCCGGCCTTGAGGTCGAGGTGGCTCTCCTCGTCCCGGATGCTCTTGGTCGTGGTGACCTTGACGCCGCCGAGTTCGTCGATGAGCTTCTGGAAGCCGCTGAAGTCGACCTCGATGTAGTGGTCCATGCGGATGCCGGTCATCGACTCGACGGTCTTCACGGCACAGGCGGCGCCACCGGTCGAGTACGCGGAGTTGAACATCACCTGGGACCCGGCGTCGTGCTCGACGCCCTTGCTGTCGGTGCACTCGGGCCGGTCGACGAGGGTGTCGCGGGGTATGGAGACCACGCTGGCCTTCTTGTGGCCCTCGTAGACGTGCACGATCATCGCGGTGTCCGAGCGGGCGCTGCCGTCGTCGACGCCCCCGCCGAGCTTCTTGTTGCCGCCGGAGCGGGTGTCGGAGCCGAGTACGAGGATGTCCTGCGAGCCGTTGTCGACGTCCAGGGGCCGGTCGGTGCCGAGTGCCTGGTTGATGTCGACGCTCTTGATGTTGTCGTTGAGCTTGAAGTACATGAACCCGAGGCCGGTACCGCCCAGCACGACGACGCCGGCGGCGGCCCAGGCCGTGATGACGAGCGCCTTGTGGCGCGTGCTCCGCGGCTTGCGGCGGCTGCCCTTGGCGCGGCGGCGCGGGGCGCTCGAACCGGAATCCTCCGGTGTACCGGGTTCCGGCATGCTCTCGGCAGACATGTGCTCCTCAGTCCTCGTACGTTCGGTTACCCCCTGCGGTCAGGGTCAGGCGTGGTCATCTGCCGCGACGTCTCTGTCAGGACCCGTCCGGTCAGACGTTGAAACCGAAAAAAGGGTTGCACGAGGCGCTGTGACCGCGCTGTGGATCACCGAACACGCTGGGTGAGGGGCGGGTCGGACCGTCGAGCGCTCACCTGGGCTTTCGACGGCGGACGGCGTGATTCCGCGAGCACGTGGCGCTCCTCACATCTGTGGCGAAGGTCTCTTCACCGCCCATTTCACCGGGGCTCCGGCGACTCGGAAGGTCAACGCGGCGGTCAACGCGAAGGGCCACCCCTCTACGTACAAGGGGTGGCCCTTCGCGGTACCGGCCCGGCCGGCCGCTGATCCGTCAGTCGTTGCCGTTGCCCGGCATCGGCGTCGTCTTCTGGATCTGCAGCAGGAACTCGGCGTTCGACTTCGTCTGCTTCATCTTGTCCAAGAGCAGCTCGATCGCCTGCTGCTGGTCGAGCGCGTGCAGCACTCGGCGCAGCTTCCAGGTGATCGCCAACTCGTCGCTGCCGAGCAGGATCTCTTCCTTACGGGTACCGGACGCGTCGACGTCCACCGCGGGGAAGATGCGCTTGTCGGCGAGCTTCCGGTCGAGCTTGAGCTCGGCGTTGCCGGTGCCCTTGAACTCCTCGAAGATGACCTCGTCCATGCGCGAGCCGGTGTCGACGAGCGCGGTGGCCAGGATCGTCAGCGAGCCGCCGTCCTCGATGTTGCGCGCGGCACCGAAGAAGCGCTTCGGCGGGTAGAGCGCGGTCGAGTCGACACCACCGGACAGGATGCGGCCGGAGGCGGGCGCGGCGAGGTTGTACGCACGGCCCAGACGCGTGATCGAGTCGAGCAGTACGACGACGTCGTGACCCAGCTCCACCAGACGCTTCGCACGCTCGATGGCGAGCTCGGCGACCGTGGTGTGGTCCTCGGCCGGACGGTCGAAGGTCGAGGAGATGACCTCGCCCTTCACCGACCGCTGCATGTCGGTGACCTCTTCCGGACGCTCGTCGACCAGGACGACCATCAGGTGGCACTCGGGGTTGTTGTGCGTGATCGCGTTGGCGATCGCCTGCATGATCATGGTCTTGCCGGTCTTCGGCGGGGCCACGATCAGACCGCGCTGCCCCTTACCGATGGGCGCGACGAGGTCGATGATGCGGGTCGTCAGCACACCCGGGTCGGTCTCCAGACGGAGCCGGTCCTGCGGGTAAAGGGGCGTCAGCTTGTTGAACTCCGGCCGCCCGCGCCCGGATTCGGCGGCCATGCCGTTCGCCGAGTCGAGGCGGACCAGCGCGTTGAACTTCTCGCGGCGCTCGCCGTCCTTGGGCTGACGGACCGCACCGGTGACGTGGTCACCCTTGCGCAGACCGTTCTTGCGGACCTGGGCCAGGGAGACGTACACGTCGTTCGGGCCGGGCAGGTAGCCCGACGTGCGAATGAACGCGTAGTTGTCGAGGATGTCCAGGATGCCCGCGACGGGGATCAGGACGTCGTCGTCGGCGAGCTGCGGCTCGTTGGCGCCGAACTCGTCGCGGCCACGCCGACCACGGCGGTCCCGGTAACGGCCACGGCGACCGCGGCGGCCACCCTCGAAGTCGTCGTCGTCCTGGGGCCCGTTGTCACGCTGGCGGTCCTGGCGGTCCTGACGACCGCCGCCCTGCTGCTGACCGCCCTGACGGTCCTGGCGGTCCTGGCGGTCCTGGCGCTGCTGGTTGCCGCCGCCCTGACCACCCTGGCCGCCGCCCTGCTGCTGCTCGTCGCCCTTGCCACGGCGGTCGCGGTCGCGGCCTCCACGGTCACGGTCGCCGCGCTCGCCGCGCTCGCCACGGTCACGGCGGTCGCGACGGCCCTGACGGCCCTCGCCACCGTCACCGGCGTCGCCCTTGGCCTCGCCCTGGGACTGGGCGGGCGTCTCGGCCTTCGGCTCGCTCTTCGCCTCGGCGGTGACCGTCTCGGGGCTGCCGGCCTCGGAGGTCGCGCGGCGCCGGCGGCGCTCGGCCGGGGCGTCGTCACTCGCGGGCTGGCCGGGGATCTCGATCTGCTGCTGTGCCACGGCCTTCTCGGCCTTGGCCTCCGCCTTCTTGTCGGCGGGAGCGGCGTCGTCGCCCGTACGAGCCTTCGAGGTGGCCCGGCGCTTCGGCTTGGTCTCGGTGGCGGCCTCGGCCTTGGCCGGAGCACCCCCGCCCGCCTGCGCCTCCTTGATGACCTCGATCAGCTGGCTCTTGCGCATCCGCGCGGTGCCCCTGATGCCGAGGCCGGATGCGACCTGCTGCAGCTCGGCCAGCACCATGCCCTCGAGGCCGGTACCGCGGCGCCGACGGGAGCCGGCACCGGTGGCAGGCGCGGAGGCGTCCGTGGCGGGCGCGGCAGCGGTCTCCTCGACACGTGCGCCCATCAGATCGGTGGTGTCGCTCACGAAGGGTCCTTCCCTGGAGCGGACGTCGGCCTGTCTGGCTCGGCGACCGGTTGTGCTGTCCGGCAGTGGTCCTTGCTGTGTGGACCGTGCCGGGGCGGTGGTCCGCCAAAAGGCGGAGGGAATTTCTGGGATGGCGATTCCCGGGGCCGGGGCACTGAGGTTCCGTGTCCATCGGCTCGGTCACGCCGGTTCCGGAGCGTGCTCAGCACCGCTCAGCGCGTAGCACCCAATGCATGGCACAAAGCGATTTGGGGGGCTCCCGGAAGAATGGTTGTCCCGGACGGGGACGTGAAGCACCTCGCCATGGTGGGGTCGGGTGCAGACTTGAGGTTAACACTACCGGATCCAACAAACATTCCCCCTCTCGAAATCCGGCGACCGTGTGTCACGGAGCAAGCGGCAGCACGCTCGCCCCCGTGGCGTCGAGGCCCAGCCGGTTGGCCGCCCAGCCCTCTCCCGCCAGTCGTGCGACCTTGTCGGCCGCGGTGTCGGCGGCGAGCGCGAGCACGGTGGGCCCGGCGCCGGAGATCACCGCGGGAATTCCGTCGGCCCGCAGCCGCTCCACCAGAGCCGCGCTCTCCGGCATGGCCGGGGCTCGGTACTCCTGGTGCAGTCGGTCCTCGGTGGCGGGCAGCAGCAGCTCGGGGCGCCTGGTCAGGGCCTCGACAAGCAGTGCGGCGCGGCCCGCGTTGGCGGCGGCGTCGACGTGCGGAACGGAGCGCGGGAGCAGTCCCCGGGCGGTCTCGGTGAGGACCGGTTTCGCCGGTACGAAAACCACCGGAACGATGGAATCGGCGGGTTCCATCCTGATGGCGCGCGCTGATCCGCCCTCCATCCAGGACAGCGTGAAACCGCCGAGCAGACACGCCGCGACGTTGTCGGGGTGGCCCTCGATCTCCGTCGCGAGCTCCAGAAGTGCCTCGTCGTCGAGCTTGCTGTCGCCGCCTATGGTCACAGCGCGTGCGGCCACGATGCCGGCGCAGATGGCCGCCGACGAGGAGCCGAGGCCCCTGCCGTGCGGGATGCGGTTGGCGCAGACGATCTCAAGACCGCGCGGCTGTCCGCCGAGCAGATCGAAGGCGGTGCGCAGGGAACGTACGAGCAGATGACTCTCGTCGCGTGGGAGCGTCTCGCTGCCCTCGCCTGCGATGTCGATGTTCAGTCCGGAGTCGGCCACCCGGACGACCACGTCGTCGTACAACCCCAGTGACAGACCGAAGGCGTCGAAGCCCGGGCCGAGGTTGGCACTGGTGGCGGGGACGCGCACCCGGACGGCGGCGGCGCGGAACGCTGGACCGGCCATCGCTCGATGACTCTCCTTGAGCTTGAGCTGCGAGATTGTCGAAATCCTGCGAGACATACGGAAAATGCGGAAGACCCAAAGGCCGCAGGGACGGCGCGGCACCGCGGCATATGCGGCGGGCGGGTTCGGTACAGCCTATCGAAGGAAGGTTCTGTGGCGACATAGGGCGCACAGGAGGCGCACGATGCGTGTCGTAAGCCCCCCGTGCACCCCCTGTCGGGCGGTACTGGGTGTACGCCGGATTCGCCACGGTTTCGCGGCGGGTCCGGGGCCGGAACCGCCGCGGGGCGCCCCGGCGTTCGTGTCGGATTACGCCAGGCCGAGGCGCTCGGCGGCCGTCGCCGCGTCGACCGGGACGGTGACCGGCTGCGGTGCGCCCGCGACGGCCCAGTCGGGGTCCTTGAGGCCGTTTCCGGTCACCGTGCAGACGATGCGCTGGCCCGGGTCGACCTTGCCCTGCTCGGCGGCCTTGAGCAGACCGGCGACCGAGGCCGCGGAGGCGGGCTCGACGAAGACGCCCTCCTGAGCGGCCAACAGGCGGTAGGCGCGCAGGATCTCACGGTCCGTCACCTCGTCGATGAAGCCGCCCGACTCGTCCCGCGCGGCCAGCGCGAACTTCCACGAGGCCGGGTTGCCGATACGGATCGCGGTGGCGATCGTCGAGGGGTCCTTGACGACCTCACCGCGCACGATGGGCGCGGAACCGGACGCCTGGAAGCCCCACATGCGCGGGGTCTGCCGGGCGATCTTGTCGGCGGCGTACTCGGTGTACCCCTTCCAGTACGCGGTGATGTTGCCCGCGTTGCCCACCGGAAGGACGTGGATGTCGGGGGCGTCGCCCAGCATGTCCACGATCTCGAAGGCGGCGGTCTTCTGCCCCTCGATACGCACCGGGTTCACCGAATTGACCAGCGCCACCGGGTAGTTGTCGGAGAGGCTGCGCGCCAGCGTGAGGCAGTCGTCGAAGTTGCCGTCGACCTGGAGGATCTTCGCGCCGTGCACGAGGGCCTGGCCCATCTTGCCGAGCGCGATCTTGCCCTGCGGTACAAGAACGGCACACACCATTCCGGCCCGTACGGCATACGCGGCGGCGGACGCCGACGTGTTGCCCGTCGAGGCGCAGATGACGGCCTTCGCGCCCTCCTCCTTGGCCCGCGTGATGGCCATGGTCATGCCGCGGTCCTTGAAGGACCCGGTGGGGTTCGCACCCTCGACCTTGAGGTGGACCTCGCAGCCCGTGCGCTCGGAGAGCACCTGCGCCGGCACGAGCGGCGTACCGCCCTCGCGCAGCGTCACGACCGGCGTGGTGTCGGATACCGGCAGCCGGTCCCGGTACTCCTCGATGATTCCGCGCCACTGGTGGGTCATTGCTCGTTACTCTCCTTCAACCCGCATGATGCTGGCGACACCCCGCACGGTGTCGAGGTTGCGCAACGCCTCGACGGTCCCGTTGAGGGACGCGTCGGACGCGCGGTGCGTGACGACGACGAGAGAGGCCTCGCCGCCTCCGTCCTGTCGGCCTTGCTGCCGAACGGTATCGATCGAGACACCGTGCTCGGCGAAAACGGTCGCAACCTGGGCGAGAACACCCGGTTTGTCCGCCACATCGAGGCTGATGTGATAGCGGGTCACGACCTCGCCCATGGGGCTCACGGGCAGCTGGGTGTACGCCGAGTCGCCGGGCCCGGTCGCACCGCTGAGCTTGTTGCGGCAGACGGCGACCAGGTCACCGAGGACGGCGGAGGCGGTCGGCGCACCACCGGCGCCCGGCCCGTAGAACATGAGCTGCCCGGCGGCGTCCGACTCGACGAACACGGCGTTGTACGCGCCGCGCACGGAGGCGAGCGGGTGGCTCAGCGGAATCATGGCGGGGTGCACGCGCGCGGTGACCGATCCCCCGTCGGCGGCCCGCTCACAGATGGCGAGCAGCTTGATGGTGCAGCCCATCCGCGTCGCCGAGGCGAAGTCGGCGGCGGTGACCTCGGTCATGCCCTCGCGGTAGACGTCGTCGAGACGCACGCGCGTGTGGAAGGCGATCCCGGCGAGGATGGCGGCCTTGGCGGCGGCGTCGAAGCCCTCGACGTCGGCGGTGGGGTCGGCCTCGGCGTATCCGAGCGCGGTGGCCTCGTCGAGGGCTTCCTGATACCCGGCGCCGGTCGAGTCCATCTTGTCGAGGATGAAGTTCGTCGTCCCGTTGACGATGCCGAGCACCCGGTTGACCTTGTCGCCGGCGAGGGACTCGCGCAGCGGGCGGATCAGCGGGATGGCACCGGCGACGGCGGCCTCGTAGTAGAGGTCCCTGCCCTGCTCCTCGGCGAGGGCGTGCAGCGCGGCGCCGTCCTGGGCGAGGAGCGCCTTGTTCGCGGAGACGACGGACGCGCCGTGCTCGAAGGCGGTGGTGATGAGGGCGCGCGCGGGCTCGATACCGCCGATGACCTCGACGACGACGTCGATGTCCCCGCGCTTGACGAGCGCGGTCGCGTCCGTGGTGACGAGGGCGGGGTCGATGCCTTCGCGCACCTTGGAGGGCCGCCGCACGGCGACACCGGCAAGCTCGACAGGGGCACCGATCCTGGCGGCGAGATCGTCGGCGTGCGTCGTCATGATGCGCGCCACCTCTGAGCCGACAACCCCACAGCCCAGCAGCGCCACCTTCAGCGGACGCGTACGCATCATCCGACCTCGTTTCCTCATACCGTCACGGTGGGACCAGTCTCACTCACCGGACGGGGGTTTCTATCCCTCGTCCGGATCGTGAGATGTCTATTTCATTTGCGCGAGGGCGGCAGACGGGAGATCTTCCGCCCCGCTCAGCATTGTGCCGTCATTCCTGTCAGCCGACGTCGAGACGCAGGAGGTCCTCCTCCGTCTCGCGGCGGACGATCACGCGCGCCTCACCGTCGCGGACCGCGACGACAGGCGGGCGCAGGGCGTGGTTGTAGTTGCTCGCCATCGAGCGGCAGTACGCACCGGTGGCCGGCACCGCGATGAGGTCGCCGGGCGCGAGGTCGGAGGGCAGGAAGGCGTCCTTCACGACGATGTCGCCGCTCTCGCAGTGCTTGCCGACGACGCGTACGAGCATGGGTTCTGCGTCGCTCGTACGGGAGACGAGGGCGACGCTGTACTCGGCGTCGTACAGCGCGGTGCGGATGTTGTCGGACATGCCGCCGTCGACGGAGACGTACGTACGCAGTCCTTCGAGGGGCTTGATGGTGCCGACCTCGTAGAGCGTGAAGGCGGTGGGCCCGACGATGGCGCGCCCGGGCTCGACGGAGATCCGGGGCGTCCGCAGCTTGGCGGCCTCGCACTCGCGCGTGACGATCTCACCGAGGGCCTTGGCGATCTCGTGCGGCTCGCGGGGGTCGTCGTCGCTGGTGTAGGCGATGCCGAGGCCGCCACCGAGGTCGATCTCGGGAAGCTCGACGCCGTGCTCGTCACGGACGGCGGCCAGGAGGGCCACGACACGACGGGCGGCGACTTCGAAGCCCGCCATGTCGAAGATCTGCGAGCCGATGTGGGAGTGGATGCCGATCAGTTCGAGCCCGTCGAGGGTCAGCGCACGCCGTACGGCCTCGGCGGCCTGTCCGTCCGCGAGCGCGACGCCGAACTTCTGGTCCTCGTGCGCGGTGGCGATGAACTCGTGCGTGTGTGCCTCGACGCCGACGGTCACCCGGATCTGCACGCGCTGCCGCGTCCCGAGTGACTGGGCGATATGGGCAACGCGCACGATCTCCTGGAAGGAGTCGAGAACGATCCGCCCCACACCACTCTCGATGGCCTGGGTGATCTCGTCCGTCGACTTGTTGTTGCCGTGGAAGGCGATGCGGTCGGCGGGCATCCCGGCGGAGAGGGCGGTGGTGAGCTCGCCCCCGGAGCAGACGTCGAGGTTGAGCCCCTCCTCGTGCAACCAGCGCACGATGGCGCGGGACAGGAACGCCTTCCCGGCGTAGAACACGTCGGCGTCATGCCCAAACGCGGTACGCCAGGCACGCGCCCGCGCCCGGAAGTCCGTCTCGTCGACGAAGTAGGCGGGGGTACCGAACTCCTCGGCGAGCGCGGCGACGCCGATCCCCCCGACGCTGACCTCACCGGTGTCCGTACGCGTGACGGTCTGGGCCCAGACCTTCGCGTCGAGGGCGTTCAGGTCGGCGGGCGGGGCGGAGTAGTGGCCCTCGGGCCAGACATCGGCGTGACGGGGCCCGGCGGGGTGTGCGGAACGGCTCATGGCTGTATGGGCTTTCTCAGAGATTCTGGAGACATCTAGAGATGTTCTGGGGCGTCGATGCCGAGCAGGGACAGGCCGCCGGCCAGCACCGTCCCGGCGGCTTCGGCAAGCGCGAGCCGGGCACGGTGGGCGGCCGAGGGTTTCTCGTCACCCAGCGGAAGCACGGCGTGCTGGATGCCGAGCACCGCATCGGCGGTGACGACGAGATGCCGAGCGAGACGGTCGGGGGCACGGTGGCGGGCCGCGGTGGCGAGGGTGGGGGGGTGGGCGGCGAGGGCGTCGACGAGGTGTGTCGCGTTGTCCTGTACGTCGCCGGGGGCGCTGGTGAAGCCGAGGGCGGCGGCGTTGCGGGTGAGGGCCCGGGTGCGGGCGTGGGCGTACCGGACCCTGAAGAGGGGGTTGGTCTCCCGCTGGACGAGGTGGTCCGCGGTGATACGGGGGTGGTCGTGCGACGCGGGGTGCAGCAGCGCCCAGCGGGCGGCGTCGCGGCCGAGAGGAGTGGGATCCTGGACGGCCGGTACGGGCCGGACGTTGACCTTGAGAGGCGCCGGCGCGGCGGGGGTGCCGTGGGCGTCGACGCTGACACCGAGGACGGCTGCCCAGGCCGGGTCGGGCTCGTCCGCGCAGGAAGTACGGACGAGGGCGCCCTGGGAGCGCAGGATCCGGGCGACGGCCTGAGCGGTGACGGCGGCGCGTACTTCGCGGGGGTGGTGGAGCTGTACGACGTCCCCGGTGGGCTCGTCGACGAACCCGTACCGCGCACCCCGCCGCAGAATCTCGGCGACGAGGGCCTGCGCTCCGCTCCCGTCGAGGGCGATGTTGAGGAAGCCGGGCCCGGTGATGTCGACACCGGCCACGCCTTCCGCGTCCGCGAGATGCGCCCGCAGGATCCGGGCGACCTCCTGCGGCGGACGGCCGGCGGGGCGGGCCAGCTGCAGGGCGACGTTCGTGGCGTAGTCCCCGCGTCCGCCGGGCCCCGGGGGCGCGACCTGGGCCCGCTCCGGCACCGGCGCGACGAGCTCACCCGCGTCCACCGCACGGCGCACGGCACGCAGAACGGTACGGGAGAGCTCGACGGGGGTCACGGGACAAGCGTAGGGGAGGAGGGGGGTGGGCAGGCGAACTGGTTTGGGGGAGGGTCCGGGATGTGGACGGTGGGGTGGAGGCGCCATCCACTGCGGGCGGACATGTCACCACGCCCCTGAGGCCGTCGGGCGACAGCAGGTGGCAGGTGGATGACGCATGACGGATGACGGATGACGGATGACGGATGGTCGTAACGGTCTCGACGGTCTCGGGTGGGGGACCTCGGTCGTCGTCGCCTCAGCTGCCGGTGCGGCCGGCGCGCTCGGTCTCGCCGGAACCACAGACGCTCTCGGCACCCTCAAAAGAGGCGCTGGTGGCCGGAGCCTCTCGCCGCTCCAACAACTGGCGTACAAGTCGGACCAGTTCGGCGGGCTCGAAGGGCTTGGCGAGGAAGGCGTCGACGCCGACATCGAGGCCGTTCTCGACCTCGTACTGGCTGCAGGCGCTCACGATGGCGAGGGGGAGGTTACGGGTCCGCGGATCGGCACGGAGCCGGGCGGCGGTACGCAGTCCGTCGAGCCGGGGCATGACCACATCGAGGGTGACCACATCGGGACGGACCTGGTGGATGACGTCCAGGCACTCGACACCGTCGGCCGCGGTCACGACCTCGAGACCCTCCAGCTCGAGATTGACCCTGATCAGTTGCCGGATGACCTTGTTGTCGTCTACAACAAGCACCCGACCCGACGCGCCTGGCACAACTTGAGGGTAGGTCGGCACGTGGGGCCGCGTCCGGCTTTTCCCCACTTCCACCCCGCGCGGGGGATCCCGAACCGGCCCGTAACCCACCCGCCACCCAAGATCGGAACGGCCCTCGACACCCCCTCCCCCACCCCCAAAACCCGTTCATGACGACCCCGAAAGAGCTGGTAGGGTTCTACCCGTCGCCGCAAACACCGCGCCCGACACGCCCCCGTAGCTCAGGGGATAGAGCAACGGCCTCCGGAGCCGTGTGCGCAGGTTCGAATCCTGCCGGGGGCACTCTTCATACGGTGCCCAAAGACCCCGTCACCAGCGGAAACGCTGAGGCCGGGGTCTTCGCGTATCTACAGCCCTACGCAGCCGAATGCCACCCTGAGCGGCCCTATGTCGGCGTCTGTGGACTATTCATGGACAGGATCTTGGAGCATCGTCCCTGGTCAACTGCCCCATTATCCAAGAGCAGCACGCAGCGTCGCCTCCAGCGCGAACGCGGAACCGTCTACTCCCCCGAGCCCGGGGAATGCGGTGCCCATGACACTGGCGCGCTCACTGCCCGACAATGCCACCGAGTGGTGGATCTTCCTGGGAACGTTCGTCCTCTACGTGCTCGGACGCTGGTTCTTCGCCTGGCAGCGAGCCAGACGTGAGGGCGACAGCCACCCCATGCGCACCGCGTTCGCCGAAGAAGACGATCCTGCCGCAAGCCACGCGGCCATGGTCGGTGCCTTCCGCTCCTACCGGCAGTTCTTCGGCTTCGTCGGAAGCGTCGTCGCAGTGGTTCTTGTCGCTACTCTGACCGAAGGCTGGCTCCGCTACGCCCTGCTATGGATCATTGTTCCGCTTCTGGTCATAGCGCTCTCCTACCTCGACTTCCGCCAGTCCCTGAAAGCGCGCTCAGGAGCCTGACAGGGATGCGGGCCAGCGACAAGGCACACCTCCCGGCTTCACTCGTACTCGCGCAACAGCTCCTCGATCTTCCGGTTGGCGATCTCCTGCCGCCCGTCAATGCACTTGGCGTAGCGGCCCAACAGGACCTCGACACTGTTGCCCGCCCGTTCGGCGACCTCGGTCGGGTCGACCCCCGCGTTGAGCCATGTCGACAGAGCGGAGTGGGACAGAGTCACGGCTGTTCCCGGTACGAAGCGGCGCACCTGGCTCGAACGGAACTTCGCCGCCGGCATCGACCTCGCCCCCGCGACCGTCGCCAGGCTGAGCGCCGCGGTTCCGGTCCGAGCCGCGGCAGGAGACCGCTACGCGCCGATGGGCATGGCCTCCATCCAGGAGTGATCCCGGTATCCCGGTACCCGCGCGAGACCGTCCGGAGCGACGCAGGCCCAGCTCAGCACTGCTGGTCGTACTGGAGGCCGGTATACCGTCGGGCGGCGACGTCCTCCCGTGTGCCCACGATCAGGTTCATGGTGAATACGTTGTCGTCGATCGCCTGCCCGGCCAGTTGCGCGAAGAGTACGAGATCGCCCACGTCCGGTGCCATGTCCCACGAGTCGGAGAACCCGCCGAGTTGTACGCAGACGCCGGGGCGAGGTCCGCCGAAGGCCATGTCGAGGACGGCTGCCTCGAAACTGTCCAGCGCGTCCTCGGCTCCGTCCTTCGCTCCGTCTTCGTCCAGGAACGCGCGGGTCTGCGGGCCTCCTTCCGCGTCACCCTCGAGGGTCAGGCCGGGCACCGGATACAGGGTGTGTGGTTCGTAGACCCTGACCTGCTCGGTCTCACCGTTGAGGTCATACGTGGCCGAGCGCTCCGTGGTGTGTGCTCCGGCAGGGACGTGGAGCACCGCGGACGACTCCGGCGGGTACTCGATCTCGGTGAACAGCAACAGGTGGCCGTCGGCGGGCAGTTCGATGTCCAGGATGTCGTGAGGCAGGGCCGCGCAGTCGACGCTCAGTACGAGTGGGTATCGCGGTTCGGGCCAGTCCAGGCCGTCCGGCAGTGCGGGGAGTCCGCCCGTTCGTGCGGCGGGGCGGGCGTTCTCCCGCCGGGACGCGGGCAGTTGCTCGTACGGCACCAGGTAGAGGCACGGCCGGGTCCGGGCCAGCAACTCCTGTGCGACGGGGACCGGAACGCCGTACTTGGCGGCCGTCTCCAGAACTAACGGCTCGTCGATCGATGTCATGTTCGCGATCGTGCCATGGGTCACTGACAGGACGTTGACAGCGCGTCGCGGATCTCGGAGTACAGCGAATTCGGCGACGGCGACTGTCCTCAGTTGTGGTTCTTGCGGACCACGTTGATGACGGGCGCCCATACATGCGGCGCGGAGCCGTCGACGTACGTTGCTCGTGAGTTGAGGACGTGTCGGCCCGGTGCGAGCTCTGTCAGCCATGCGACCCACCCGCAGGCGGTGAAGGTCACGGGCTGTGCGGGTACCTCCAGGAAATTGTCCGGCCGCAGTTGAACCGCCTGCTGGGGTGCGCATATTGCGAAGCGTCGCTTCTGGAGGTCGATGGCTTTGCCGCCGTCCACGGTGAGCCGCACCGACTCGGTGGTGGTCCGGAGGTCGGTCCAGGCGCACTTGCGTTGGGCGGCTTCGCCCACGGCGTAGTACGGGGGCTCCTCGACGTCGTCGCAGACAGTCATGAGTCCGAGGACGAACACCGCCGTCCCTTGTTTCACCGTGCAGTTCTGCGGGGGTCCGTTGCCAATGACCAGGAGGACCTTTCCGGTGCGTCCGAGTTCCACGCACCGTTCGCCCTTGCCGAACCACGGATTTTCTGTCGCAGGCAGGGTGAACGTCCGATACCAGCCCTCGGCCATCACATCTCGTCCGGTCAGGCCGTCCAACCTCTTGCGCGGCTCGACCATTCGGCCGTCACCGCCGTCACCGCTGTGGCCGCCGTGGTCGCTGTGGCTGGAAGCCGTGGGCATCGAGCCCAGTTGGATCGCGGCGACCAACATCATGATCAATGAAATCGACCATCTGGCGTGGCGCAGGCGTGACATGGCGCCCTCTCCCGAGCAGAGGCGGTGTGGGTCGTTCCCACGCTCGGCCACCCTAGGGGCGTACTGAGGGGTATGACCCGTCTGCGCCGATGGTGCGAAGAATGCGAGCCCGAGAGTCCGAGAGCCCGAGAGTCCCGAGTTCGGCAGAGTGCAAAATTTATACTGAGCAATGATTGCATTGTGCTTCTCATCCGTACCTCCTGAGGACCAGGCCGTTCACCCAGGAGGCACGCATGCGTGTAACGCAACGCACGGCAGGAACCGTATTCGTGATCGGTGGGCTGGCCGTGACGCTCACCGCGCTGGCCTACCCCGCCCTCGTCGGGATAGAGAAGACGACGACCGACCAGGCGCGGATCATCGCCAACACCCGGTACGGGCCGCTGACGGAGGCCGACCGGGACTTCGTCATCAAGGTTCGGGCGGCGGGGCTGTGGGAGCACCCGCTGGGGCTGATGGCCATGGAGCGGGGGACGACGCCGGAGATGAAGGAGGCCGGGGAGCATCTGGTCGCGGGGCACTCCGGGCTCGACGAGATGTGCCGGAACATCGCTCCCGAGCTGGGCATCACCCTGCCCAACCAGGCCAGCCCGCAACAGCAGCAGTTCGTGGCGACCGTGGACGGGAGCACCGGCAAGCAGTTCGACACCACCGCGGTGAACATCATGCGGGTGACGCACGGGCAGATCTTCCCGACCATCGCCAAGATCCGGGCCAGTACCCAGAACAGCATGATCCGGCAGCTGGCCGACCTGGCCAACGACACCGTCCTCGACCACATCACCGTGCTGGAGAAGACCGACCTCGTCAACTACGACCAGGTCAACTTCCAGCAGACCACCCCGCCGAAGCTCCCCAAGGACGACACGACACCGCCGGCGCCGCAGCCGGGCTCGCCCGTCCTCGTCCTCAACGAGCCTCCGGGGCTGGATGTGAACACGAGCTCCCCGACGCCGGCTCCCAGCCCGAGCGTCGGGTGACCCCGAGGACCCGTCAGAGGGAAGGGCTCAGGCGTCGTGCGTCGCCGGCATGTCCACCCAGCCCAGGGGGTACGGCTCCGCGTCGTCCAGCGCCGGGGCCAGGGGCTCGCCGCCCGCCTCGTTGAACGCCGTCAGCGCCTCGACGAGTCCCTCACGCTGCTTCGGGGTGAGGCGTTCGACGATCGCGGAGATCTCGGCGCGCCGACGGGCGGTCACGTTCGCGACCGTGTGCCGTCCCTCCTCCGTGAGCTGCAGCAGGGTCTCGCGGCGGTTGGTGGGGTTGGTCCGGCGGTCGGCCAGCCCGGCGGCGATGAGCCGGTCGATCATGCGCATGGCGGTGGACGGCGCGACCTGGAGCAGCTCGGCGAGCGTGACCAGCTTGGTGGCACCGCGCGTGGCGAGCACCATCAGCATCCGCACCTGCGGCAGCGTCACGCGCTCCTCGACCTCGGCGAGCGAGCGCGCCGAGACCGCGACGAGGAGGCGGGAGGCGGTCAGCACCGCATGGGTCACCGCGTCGACATCGTCCATGGCCCCGGCTGGGGTCTCGTGCTCCGGCATGTGTCCTTTGTATCCCGCCGAGGTGCCCGGCCACTCACCGGATCGGCACAGATTTTCCTTCTCCATGACCTGCATGCGAGCTCAATGACCTGCGTACGAGCTTCCATGGTCTGCATACGAGTTCCATGACCCGCGTACGAGCTCCATGGCCTTCGTACGAGGCCGACGGCCGGCCGCGCTCAGCCGTGGCCGGGCTGCCCGGACTGCCTGGGCACAGGTCAACGGCCCGGGGCCGGTCCCGTGCTCCTCCGGACGATCAGTTCGACCGGTACGACGCGGCCGACGGCCGGCTCGGGCGGGCCGTCCAGCTGGGACAGGAGCAGGTGCAGGGAACGGGTGCCGATCTCGGGGAAGTCGGTGCGGACCGTGGTGAGCGGGGGCAGCAGGTGTGCGGCCTCGGGGATGTCGTCGTAGCCGACGACGCTGACGTCGTCGGGGACGCGGCGGCCCGCCTCGTACAGGGCACGCAGCAGGCCCAGCGCCATCTGGTCGTTGGAGGCGAAGATCGCGGTGACCTCGGGCCGGACGGCCAGTTGGCGGCCCAGTTCGTAGCCCGAGTCGGCGCTCCAGTCGCCGATGAGGGGCTCGTGGACCTCGGCCCCCGCCGCCTCCAGCGTGGCCCGCCAGGCCTCGACCCGTCTGTCCGCCGACAGCCAGCCCGTGGGGCCCGCGATGTGCCAGACCGTCGCGTGGCCCAGCGCCAGCAGGTGTTCGGTGGCCTTGCGCGCGCCCGCCCGGTTGTCCGCCGTGACGAAGGACGCGTCCTTGCCCAGGTCGTTCTCCAACACCATGAGCGGGGTGTCCAGTTGGGCCTCCGCCAGCGCCCTGCCCACCCAGCGCTGGGGGGCGATGGCGATCACACCGTCCGCGCCCTCGGCCGACAGTGTGTCCACGGCCCGTACGACGGTGGCCCGGTCCGCCGTGTCCAGCGCGATGGAACTCACCAGGTAACCGGCCTCCTGGGCCGCCGTGTTGATCGCCGTCAGGATCGAGGCGGGGCCGAACCGCGCCGCGTCGAAGGAGATCACGCCCAGCATGCGCGTTCTGCCGCTCGCCAGGGAGCGTGCGCTGCGGCTCGGGCGGTAGCCGAGCGTGCGCATGGCCGTCCGGACCGCCTCGCGGGTCTCGGGGCGTACGGACGGGTTGTCGTTCAGTACGCGGGAGACGGTCTGCTTGGAGACACCGGCCAGGCGCGCCACGTCGTCCATCACCGGTCGCGCCCCCGCGAAGTTGCGGCGGCTGCGGCCCTTGGGGAGGTCCTTGGGAGGGCCTTGGGGCGGCGCGCCGTCACCGGCACTTCGGGTCATGACGGGTGATGTCCTTCGGGTTCGTCCCGGCGGTCGTGCCCCGCCCGGCTGGCCCACAGGATAGGCCGCCGGGAGGGAGCGGGACCCGGCGGCCGGGCCTCGGGGGCTCAGCCCGCCCGCATCACCCACGTACGCCCCGTCACCCACTCGACCCGCCCGATCCGCGCCGGCACCGCTCCCCCGGCCCCGCTCGTACGCGCCGCCTCCGCTCCCCCGTCCCCACTCGTCTCCGCTGCCTCGGAAGCGGCCGCCTCCGCCGCCACGTACACCCGGGCGTCCGCGTGCCGGGGCAGCACCCGCAGCCGCAGACCCTCCTCGCGGAGGGCGTCCGCGGGGAGCCGGTCCAGGGCGATGTCCCAGACCCGCCCCGCCGCGAACTGGTCCGCCACGAGTGTGTCCCCCACGTACGCCCGCGCCACGTCTCCGGTCCAGTGGACGCGCAGGAGGGTGCCCGGGATCGGAAGGCCGTCCGGCAGGGCGACGGCGTACTCGGCGGCCGTCGCCGTGTCGAAGTACTTGTCCGCCGGCGCGCTCGCCCGGCCCAGCACGCCCGTCACCGGCTCGGGCGCCGGTCCCGCGGCGGCCCGGACCAGCGTCGCCGACGCCTCCACGACGGCGTGGCGGCCTCCGCCCTGCACGGTGTAGCGCGTGAGCACCCCGTCCGCCGTTTCCCGAACGACGGCCCCGGTCAGCCCAGTCGCCGCCCCCACCCCACTCGCCTCCGTCACCACCGGCGCCCGCTCCGGTGCGGGCAGCACCGCGAGCGACGGTTCCCCGGCCGGCCGACCGTGCACCCGCACCTCGCCCTGCCCCCGGCCCTCCTCCTGTCCGTCCCCCCGCCCATCCCCCTGCCCTCGGCCGTCCCCCGCCCGCTCGTCGAAGACGACACCGTCGGCGCAGAGCACCAGCCGCTCCGTTCCCCACGCGACACCCCGGTAGGCGGTACGGGCCGTCGCCGCGTCCAGGACCAGGAGGCCGACCCGGTTGCCGTCCGTCGTGATGACCTCGACGAGGGCGTCGGTGCCGGGCCGCAGCCCGTTGATCAGGACGCGGCCACCGACCGAGGAGACCCGCCGCGTCGGTGCGTAGACCGACCTCAACGTGCTTGCGTCCAGGGCCAGTTCGGGGGCGATCCCGTCGACGGCGGCCAGCACCAGGACTGTACGACCGTCCGCGTCGACCGTGCAGACGGGCTGGGCGGTGGCCCAGTCGAGCCGCAGTCCGGCCACGTCGAGTCGCAACGGCCAGCAGAAATAGGCTCCTTGAGGGATCGTCACCGGCGTACTGGGAAACGTCAGTTCACCGGCGTCAGGGAACTCCACCGTGAACGACGTGTCCGGATGGTCCGGCAGCGGCTCATGGGGCTGATGGTTGTTGACGAAGAGGAAACCGGACTGCCCGTCCGCGCGGACCGCCCACCTGAGCGTCTCCCGGTCGTACTGCCCGGCCGGCCGCCGCTCGGGAAGCACGGACTCCATGGGCGCGATCAGATGGCCGAAGTCGGCCAGCATCAGGTGCTGGAGCCGGAGTTCGTCGTACGAGGGCCGGTACTGCCCGTACTCCCCCAGCGGGGCCTGGAAGTCGTACGTGAGGACCGGCAGGTCGTTGGGATAGCCGGTGGCGTGGGACTCCTGAAGGGATGTCAGCTCGCCCGGTGGATTCGTACCGCCGTGGAACATGTAGTAGCCCTGCCACACCGAGCCGCAGCCGATCTTGGTGAGGCCGAGGGCGCCCACGTCGGCCGTGTCGACGTACGGGCGACGGTGATAGGCGACCGCCATGCCGCCGCCCAACTCACAGGTGGCCCACGGGAATCGGTCCGTGGGTGCCGGTTCACCGCCGCGTACGACGGCCGGTCGCAGGTCCGCGCCGATGCCCTCGTCGTCGCGCTGGTGGGTGAAGAAGAAGTGCTTGCGGCAGGTGTCGGGCCAGCCGCCGTCCGCCTCCGTCCAGAAGGTCTCGGGGTAGCCACCGTAGAGCGGAAGCAGTTCGTCGGGCGGGAGTCGGACCCCGCCCCACGCCGTCGACGTCCAGAGCGGGGCGCTCAGCCCGGCCTCCTGTGCCATGCGCTTCAACGTCAGCAGATGGCCGGGCTGGTCATAGAGCTCGTTCTCGATCTGGATCGCGACGATGGGGCCGCCGTGCGCGCGGTCGAGCCCGCGCAACTGCCCGGCGATCGCCCCGAACCAGGTGCCTACGGGGGCCAGGTAGGCCGGATCGTCCGTGCGCGGGGTGCAGGCTCGGGCCAGCAGCCAGTCGGGGAGGCCGCCGTTGCGCACCTCCGCGTGGGACCAGGGGCCGATGCGCGGGATGAAGTCCAGGCCGTGGCGGCCGCAGAGTTCGGCGAAACGCCGCAGGTCCCTGTCCCCGTCGAAGCGGAGGCGGCCCTCGGCCTCCTCGTGGTGGATCCAGATGACGTAGCTGGCGACGGCCGTCACCCCGCCCGCCTTCATCTTCAGGAGTTCCTCCTCCCAGTCCCGGGCCGGGTAACGGGTGTAGTGGAACTCGCCGGAGACCGGGAACCACGGGCGGCCCCCGCGGGTGAGGTAGCGGCTGGTGACCTCGATCGGGTCGGGGACGCCGGGGGCGTCGGTGAAGGGGAGATGGCCTGCTAACGGGGGTACGGCGGATGCGGGAACGCGCAGGTGGTGCGGCATCAGGGCTTCACCGGGCCGAGGTCGGGGGTGTCGGTGAGGAGCGCGCGCGGGCCGGTCGTGGCCTGGAGCTCCAGCAGGACCAGTTCGTTGGTGCCGCGGCGCAGTACGGGCGCCGGGACGTACAGCGTGCGCTGCGGGCCGCGGTTCCAGTAGCGGCCGAGGTGGAAGCCGTTGACCCAGGCCTGGCCCTTGGTCCAGCCGGGCAGGGAGAGGAACGTGTCGGCGGGCGCGTGGACCTCGAAGGTGCCGTGGTGGAAGGCGGGACCGGCGTCATCGGGCGCCTCGGACGCCGGGGCGAAGGGCACGGAGCGCAGGTTGTCGAGTGCCAGCGGATGGCAGTCCCAGCCCTGCAGGGCCGTGCCCTTGAAGGTGACCGGGCCGAGCAGCCCCTTCGGCGCGCCGATGCGCGGGCCGTAGTTGACACCGCCCATGTTCTCCACGAGCACGTCGAGCGAGGCACCGGCCCGCGGAACGCGCACGGGCAGGGCCTCCTCATGGCGTTCACGTTCGAGTATGCCGACGGGGGCGCCGTCCACGAAGACCTGGGCGCGATCGCCGACACCGCCCGTGAAATGCAGTACGCCGTCGCCGTGGTCCGGGACCGTGGTGCGGTAGAGGACGTAGCCCGACCTCAGGCCCAGCTCCTCCGCCGTCACCGGGTCGGCGTCGACGCGTACGGGCTTGGCCAGGGCTGTCGCGTGCGGGAGCAGCGCGGCCCGACGGTCCAACTCCACCGTGGTGAGCGGGAGTTTGCGGGACGGCGCGGGGACCGGCTCGTCGGGGACGGGGGCGTGGCGGGCGATCACCTCGCGGAAGGCGTGGTACTTGGGGCCGGGGTCGCCGGACTCGGTGAGGGCGGCGTCGTAGTCGTACGACGTCACGATCGGCTCGTACGCGTGGTCGTGGTTCGCGCCGTTGGTGAAGCCGAAGTTGGTGCCGCCGTGGAACATGTAGATGTTCACGGAGGCGCCCGCGGAGAGCAGCCGGTCGAGGTCGGCGGCGGCGTCCTCGGCATCCCGCACGTGGTGCGGCTCGCCCCAGTGGTCGAACCAGCCGATCCAGAACTCCGCGCACATCAGGGGCCCTTCGGGCTGGTGCGCGCGCAGCTGCTGCAAGGAGGACTCGACTCTGCTGCCGAAGGTGGCGGTGGCGAGGACACCGGGCAGGCTGCCGGCCGCCAGGTGCCCGGGGTTGGCCTGGTCGCAGGTGAAGAGGAGTTCGTCGATGCCGCGCGAGCGCAGGGACTGGGCGAGGTGTTCGAGATACGCGGTGTCGTCGCCGTACGCCCCGTACTCGTTCTCCACCTGTACGGCGATCACCGGGCCGCCGTTCGCGGCCAGTTGGGGCACGATCGGGGGCAGCAGCAGGTCGAGATAGCGGTCGAGCGCGTCCGTGAAGCGGGGGTCGCTGCTGCGCAGCCGGATGTCGGGGTCGGTGGTCAGCCAGGAGGGCAGGCCGCCGCCGTCCCACTCGGCGCAGATGTACGGGCCGGGGCGCAGCAGGACGTGCAGTCCCTCGGAGCGGGCGAGGCGCAGAAAGCGCGGCAGGTCGAGGAAGCCGTCGAGGACGAGGGTGCCGGGCTCCGGCTGGTGGAGGTTCCACGGTACGTACGTCTCCACCGTGTTGAGGCCCATCAGGCGGGCCTTTCGGAGCCGGTCGGTCCACTGGTCGGGGTGGATGCGGAAGTAGTGCATCGCGCCGGAGATGATGCGGAACGGCTCGCCGTGGAGGAGGAAACCGTCGGACGACGTCGTCAGAGCTGACATGCGTGAACTTCCTTTCGGTTCAACGGAGTTCGGGCAGGGAGTTCGGGCGGGGACCGGCCGGGCCGGACCGGGGAGTCTTAGTCAGCGGACATCGGCATCAGCATCGGCGTCCGTGTCGGTGTCGGTGTCGGTGTCGGTGTCGGTGTCGACAGTCCGCGTCGCGCGGATCAGCCACACCGTCGCCGCCAGGCACAGCGCCGAGACCGCACCCAGCAGGAGGGGCACCGCGCGGACGCCGGACCACTCGATGGCCTTGCCGAGCGCGGGTCCGGCCGCGACCCCGCCGACCATGGACGCGGCGATGACCACCGCTCCGGCCCTGCGGGCCTTCGGGGCCGCCCTGTTGAGCCAGGGCAGCCCGGTGGGGAAGATCGGCGCGATGAACAGCCCGACACCGGCGTACGCGTAGGGGGCGAGCCCCGGTACGGCGGCCAGCAGCAGGCAGACCGTCATGCCGGCGCAGGAGACGGTGATGATGGTCTGGGCGGAGTAGCGCAGCGCGATCGGTGCCACGAGAAAGCGGCCGACGGTCATCATCAGCCAGTACACGGAGGTCGCGGTGGCGGCGACCCCGGCGCCGTAACCGACTGTCTCCAGGTGGGTGGGTTCCCAGCCGCCGACGCCCGCCTCGATGCCCACGTGCAGGACGTAGAGGGTGACGAAGACGGCGAGCACGGACCCGAGGCTGCGGCCGAGCACCCGCCCGCCACGACCGGCCTCGGTACCGCCGGTGGCGGGGTGCGGCACATGGTCGCGTACGCCCTTGAGGCACAGCAGCAGCGGCAGGTTGGCGGCGGCGAAGACGAGGAAGACCGCCGGATAGTGCTCGGAGCCGACCAGGCCGATCAGGGCCGGGCCGAGGATCGCGCCGATGCCGAAGTGTGCGTTGAGGATGTTGAGCATGGCGGTCGAGCGATGGCCGAAGCCGACGGCGAACAGCTGGTTGAGCCCGTAGTCGATGCCGCCGAAGCCCAGCCCGGCGAGCAGGGCGGCGGCCAGGGCGAGCGGCCAGTTCGGCGCCAGCGCGAAGCCTGCCGCTCCGACGCCCATCAGCAGATACGAGGCGCCGAGGATCTGCCGGTTGCCGAGCCGCCCGTACAGCCGGTCGAAGAGGAGGACACCCGCGACCCCGCCGACGAAGTGGGCGCTGAGCCCCAGTCCGGCGGCCGAGGGCGAGAGCCCGAACTCCTCGCGGAAGGCGGGGATCGCGGGACCGTACAGCGCCTGGAGCGCACCGATGAGGACGAAGCCGACGCAGGAGGCGACCACGGCCGCCGGGCTGAACACGGGCTTGTCCGGGGCCACTTGGGCATGCTTCGGGACGCTCGCGACCGGTCGCACGGTCGTCGGACCTGTCACGTGGTCACTCAAGCGGGACTCCAGTGGACGGCCCACGCTCCCGTGGGCGACGAGCCGGCCCGGACACCGGCGGCAGCGCTGCGAGAACCATGATGTTACCGGTAACTCAACGACGTCAAGATCCCCGCGGCAGGACAGTGCGGGGGTGAGGTCGCGGCCCGGGCGGACGCCCAGGGGCGGACGCCGGAAGTCGTTCAGGACAGGGTGGCGCGCAGGGCGGCGTGGAGGCCGGCCGGGTCCGTCCAGTGCCTGGTCCTGGTCGGCGGCACCCGCCAGTGCAGACCGGGGGCGTATGTACGGTGGCGCGGTGGGATGGCCACGTGGGAGCCGGGGCCGAGGATCTGGGCCGGTGGGAGGTCCCAGTCGGCGGCCTCGCCGGGCGGGACGAGCCAGTAGAGGATGCCGCTGCCGCCGTAGCCGTCCTCGATGACGGCTCCCGTGCGGGGCCCGAGGTGTTCGAGGATGCTCAGGCCCGTGGCCAGCGGAACCCGCACCGCGTCCCACCACTCGCCGGCCGGTAGCGTCCGCACGTCCGGTCCGAGGGGCCGCAGCCATCTGGGGGCATCGCTGCTCGGCATGGTCCGGCTCTCACCGCCTCTCGCCCGGGAAGCACGACCCTAGGGCGGACCCGATTCACCAACTTGCCAGTACGCGTAGGGAACTTGTCGACATGCGCAGCACGTCCCGCGCGCTCTCGTTCGCGAACCCTACGGCCGCGTAACGTCACCCGCCGTATTGGTGTTCGAGCAGTTCGCGTTTCAGATACTGGAGGCTCCCATGTCAGAGCAGGGCTCCATCGTCATCGACCCGTCCGGTCGCGACATCCACGGCGAGGCGACACGGATACGCGAACAGGGTCCGGTGACCCGGGTCGAACTCCCCGACGGTGTGGAGGCCTGGGCGGTCAGTAGTACGGACCTGCTCAAGAAGCTGCTCACCGATCCACGGGTGTCGAAGGACCCGCGGCAGCACTGGCCGGTGTGGATCAACGGGGAGATCTCCCCGGAGTGGCCACTGTTCACCTGGGTCGCCGTGCAGAACATGTTCACTGCGTACGGCGGAGAGCACAAACGCCTGCGGACCCTGGTGTCGAAGGCGTTCACCGCCCGCCGGACGGCCGCGCTCCAGCCGCGTATCGAGGAGATCACCAAGACCCTGCTCGACCGTATCGACGAGGCCGGGCGGCGGAGCGAGGTCGTCGATCTGCGCGAGGAGTTCTGCTATCCGCTGCCGATCCAGGTGATCAGCGAGTTGTTCGGGCTGCCCGAGGAGAAGGGCGCGGAGTTGCGTGCCGTCGTGGACGGCATCTTCAACACCGCCGCCACGCCGGAGGAGGTCACGGACATCTATACGAGGCTGTACGCGGCCCTCGGTGAACTCGTCGCCGCCAAGCGGGAGTCGCCCGGCGACGACCTCACCTCCGCGCTCATCGCCGCGCGCGACGACGAGGGTGACACTCGGCTGAGCGAGCAGGAGCTGCTCGACACGCTGGTGTTGATGATCAGTGCGGGGCACGAGACCACGGTCAACCTCATCGACAACGCGATTCACGCGCTGCTGACCCATCCCGAGCAGCTCGCCCATGTCCGGGCCGGGCGGGCCACCTGGGACGACGTCATCGAGGAGACGCTTCGGGTCCAGGCGCCCGTGGCCAGCCTGCCGTTGCGGTACGCCGTGGAGGACCTTGCGGTCGGGGAGCTGGGCGGGCCCGAGGGGGTGGTGATCGGCAAGGGGGAGGCGATCCTTGCGGCCTACGCTGCCGCCGGGCGCAACCCCGCGGATCACGGGGCTGATGCCGACCTCTTCGATGTCACCCGGGTGGGCAAGGAGCACCTTGCCTTCGGTCATGGGGTGCATTTCTGCCTTGGCGCGCCGCTGGGGCGGATGGAGGCTCGCATTGCGTTGCCTGCACTCTTCGAGCGGTATCCGCGCCTTGAACTTGCCGTGCCTGATGGTGAGTTGAGTCCGGTGGCGTCCTTCATCTCCAACGGTCATCGGTCTCTGCCGGTGCGGTTGAGCGCGGCTGGCTGACGGGTGGGGTCGCCCTGAAGGCACCGGTGCCTGGGGTGGTTTGCCATGTGCAGGTCGGTTTCCGTTGCCCGCGCAGTTCCCCGCGCCCCTGAAAGCACCTGTGCCCAGGTCCGTTTGGCACGTGACGGTCCGTCCTTGTTGCTCGCGCAGTTCCCCGCGCCCCTAAAGGCGCCTGTGCCCAGGCCCGATTGGCACGTGCGGGTCCGTCCTTGTTGCCCGCGCAGTTCCCCGCGCCCCTGAAGACACCTGTGCCCAGGCCCGTTTGAAAGGCGGCCCTCTCCGGACCGCACACCCGTGGGGTAGCGGCCGGAGGGGACGTGGCGGGATGTGTGGCCGCAGCTTACGGTGACGTGAGGTGCGGGCACCGGGGTGAACGGGGGGTGCGGCTTCCGCTGCGGGCGGACATTCCGACGCGGCCCCTCACCCAGGAGGCGGGGCTCAGCCCCAATCACCCCAGGGGCGCGAGGAACCGCGCAGCCGGCCCCCACCCACCTTCAGGCGAAAACGAGCCTCCACCTGCAGCCAGCCCCCCCCACCCGCAGATAAAAGCGAGCCCCTACCTACTCCCCACGCCACCACGCCCGAAGCCGCGCCCACGCACCCTCCGCGCGGACCGGCGCGGGCGCAGGCGGCTCCGGCTGCCCGCCGGCGGCGAACGCGGGCAGCCCCGGCCGCCGCACACCCCCCTCCCGGCCGGCCCCCGCCTCCCCACTCACCGGCGCCACAGGAAACCGCACCGGCAGCGAGGCCAACGCCCGGTGGAACGGCCCGGGCCGCCACTCCAGCTCCCCCACCGGTACCGCGAGCTCGACATCGGGCAACCGGTCGAGCAGCTTCTCGACCGCAACCGCCGCGATCAACCGGGCCGGACTCTGCGCGGGGCAGTTGTGCGGCCCGGCGCTCCACGCCAAGTGGGCCCGATTGCCCGCACGTTGGTCGTTCGTCAGCGCCGGATCCGTGTTCGCGGCGGCGAGGCTGATGACGACGGGATCACCGGCGCGCAGCAGCGTCCCCTCGTACACGACGTCCCGAATCGGGTAGTGCACCGCGTAGTTGGCCATCGGCGGATCGGTCCACAGGACCTCGTCGAGCGCGTCCTCGACGGGCAGGCTGCCACCGCCGAGGCTGCCCGCGAACCGGTCGTCGGAGAGCAGCAGCCGCAGCCCGTTGGAGATCAGGTTCTGCTGGGGCTCGGTGCCCGCGCCCATGAGGACGACGAGCTCGTGGATCATCTCCTCGTCGGTGAGGGCGGCCGGGTGGGCCATCATCCAGGACGTCATGTCCTGCCCCGGCCGGGCCCGCTTGAGCGCGATGAGGTCGAGCAGGGTCACGGTGAGCAGCTCGTTGGCCTTCTCCGCGTCGACGCCGTCGAAGATCCCGGACATGCCCTCGACGAGCCGCTCACCGAGGTCGGGCGGGCAGCCGAAGAGCCGGTTGAAGACGAGCAGCGGCAGGACCTGGGCGTACTCACCGAGCAGGTCGGCCTCGCCGCGCGGCGCGATCAGGTCGATCAGCGTGTCGGCGCTGCGCTCGACGTATCCGCGCAGGGTGTTGGGCTCGACGCGGGCCAGGCTGTCGGTGATGGCGCCGCGGAGCCTGCGGTGCTCCTCGCCGTCGGTGAACAGCGCGTTCGGCCGGTACATCATCATCGGCACGACCGGGCTGTCCGGCGCGACGGTCCCGTCGGCCAGGTCGCGCCAGCGGCGGGGGTCCTTGGAGAACGTCTCGGGGCTGCGCAGGACGTGCAGCGCGGCCTCGTACCCGGTGACGAGGGTGGCGCGCACGCCGGGCGCGAGTTCGACGGGCGCGGTGTTGCCGTGCGCCCGCAGCTTCCCGTAGAGGGCACCGGGGTCGGCGGCGAACTCGGGGCCGTACATGGGGTGGTGGAAGGGGCAGCCCTCAGGTGGCGCGGAGACGGGGCCGGGGGCTTCGGGGGAGGTCACGCGTGCTCCAGTTCACTGTCGCCGGCGCTGCCGGCACTGTCGGCACCGCCGTCGGCTCTGCCGGCGTTGCGGGTGAGGAGGTACTCGACGAGGGCGATCAGCGCGTGCGTGGAGGAGATCCGGTCGCGGGCGTCGCACCGTACGAGGGGTGTTTCGGGGAGCAGGTCGAGGGCCTCGCGGACCTCTTCCAGGTCGTGCTCGGCGGAGGCGTCGTCGAAGTCGTTGAGGGCGACGGCGTACGGCAGGCCCAGTTCCTCCAGGACGCCCATGACGTCGAAGGACTGGCCGAGGCGGCGCGTGTCGGCGAGGACGAGCGCGCCGAGCGCGCCGCGGGTCATGTCCTGCCACAGCTCGGTGAAGCGCTGCTGCCCGGGGGTGCCGAAGAGGTACAGCACGAGGGAGTCGTTGAGGGTGAGGCGGCCGAAGTCGAGGGCGACGGTGGTGGTTGTCTTGTCCTTCGTGCCCGCCAGGTCGTCGACGAGGGCGCCCGCCTGGGTCATGACCTCCTCCGTGCGCAGCGGCCGGATCTCGGACAGCGCGCCGACGAAGGTGGTCTTGCCGACCGCGAAGTGCCCCACGATCAGGACCTTGACGGCGGTCTGCACACCGCTCGGCAGGTGGACGCCCCCGGCGGGGCTGTCTTCAGAGGCGGGCGCGGAGCCCATCGAGGACCTCCTGGAGGATGCGGGTCTCGGACGGCCGGGCGGACGGGATGGGGGCGCGGGTGACGACGTGGCCGCTGTCCATGAGGTCGGCGATCAGCACCTTGGTGACGCTGACCGGCAGCGCCAGATGTCCGGCCACCTCGGCGACCGACAGCGCGCCGGGCCGGCACAGCTCCATCAACGCCCGCTTCTCGGGGCTCAGTCCGGTCAGCGGCAGATCGTCGGCGGCGATCAGCAGCGTGACCAGGTCCAGGGTGTTGCGGGTCGGGTGGGAGCGGCCGTCCGTGACGACGTACGGCCGCACCAGCTTCCCTCCGGGACGCCTGGGCGGTGTCATGCCGGGCTGCCGGCGTCCCGACGCGCCGGACTGGTCAGTTCCTTGCCGAGCCGGTCGACGAGCTTGTGCATGCGGTACGTGACGGCCTCCATGTCCACGTGCTCGGTGGTCGACACCGCGAGGTAGGCGCCCTCGCCGGCGGCCACGAGAAAGACGTAACCGTGCGCGAACTCGATGAGGGTCTGGCGCCAGGGAGTGTGCGGGCTGCCGCAGAACTCGGCGGTGCTGCGGCTGATCGACTGGACGCCGGAGAGCCCCGCGGCGAGCCGTTCGGCGTCGTCCCTGCCGATGTCCGCGGAGTGGGCCCTGAGCATGCCGTCGGCAGAGAGCAGAATCGCGTGGCGCGCCTCGGGGACCTTCAGGACCTCATCGAGCATCCAGCCCAACTCGTTGTTCGTGGTGGGCTCGATCATCCTTGGATGTTCCCTTCGTCTTCGTGGGGGGTGGTGTCCTGGGCGGCACGGCCGTGGAGCGTGCCGCGGGCGAACGCACCCATGCGGCGGGCGGTCTCCTCGGCCGAGCGGTCACCGGGATCGTCCAGGGGCGCGGGCGGCTCCTGCGTCACGGCGGCGGGCTCCGCCTGCGCCTGGGCGCGCCGGCGCCGCTTGGGCAGCCCACCGGCCGTGGTCGCCGTGGCGGCCACGGCCCCCGTCTCGGCGGGCAACGGCAGCCCGGCGGACCGGCCGGGCACCGGCTCGTCGGCGGAGGAGACGGAGGGGGCGGAGCGGGAGGAAGAGGCGGAGGACGGCGCGGGTGCCGCTTCGGACGTGCCGGCGGACACGGGCGTACGGCCGGACGCGGTGGTGCGGGCGGACTCGGTCGTACGGGCCGACGCGGCCTGCGTACGGGCGGAGGCGGCGCGGGCGGGCGGTGCGGTCACGGGCGGCAGCTCCTCCGCGGTGTCCCGGTGCGTGAGCAGGGCGGACGGCACGAACACGACGGCACGGACGCCTCCGTACGGGGAGCGGGTGTCGGCGGAGACGCTGAACCCGTAACGCGCGGCGAGCACGCCGATGACGGCGAACCCGAACTGGGGCGGGTCGTCGAGCCGGGTGACGTCCACCGCGTGCCGCCCGGACAGCAGGGCGGCGGCCCGCTCGGTCGCGTGGGCGTCCATGCCCACACCCGCGTCGTCGATGATCACGCAGGCGCCGTTGTGCACGGACTGGACGTTGACCTCGACCTTGGTGTTGGGCTGTGAGTGGCGGGCCGCGTTGTCGAGCAGCTCGGCGATGGTGAGCACGACCGGCTCGACGGCCCGGCTCTCGACGGCGATGTCGGCCTGGCCGTGGATCTGTACGCGCCGGTAGTCACGGATGCGGGAGGTGGCACCGCGGACGACCTCGATCAGCGCGGACGTGGAGCGCTGGCGGCCCGGCCAGGATCCGCACAGTACGGCGATGGCCTGGGCGCGGCGGCCGAACTGGGCGTTGGCGTGGTCGATCTCGAGCAGGTCGCGCAGCACGTCGGGGCGGTCGTGGCGGTCCTGCATGTCGGAGATGGCGACCTGCTGCTCGTTGGCCAGCGCCTGGATCGAGCGCATCGACGACTTCAGGGCGGCCTTCGCGGACTGGTCGGCGCGGGCCTGGGCGTGCTCCACGGCGGTGGCGAACCGCTCCAGGACGTGGTCGAGGGACTTCGCGAAGCCGCTGCCGGAGAGTCTCGCGTCGAGCAGGCCCACGCCGGCCAGCGGCTGCTGGGGGCCGTGGTCCGCCAGCGCGGGGAGGCGTACGGCGACCAGGTGCCGCACCTCCTCCTCCCGGGTGCGCACGTCGTCGGCCAGCTCGGTGGTGCGTCGGCGCAGCCGCGCGGTGATCCCGCGCTGGCGCACCAGCAGCACGGTGACGGCGAGCAGGCCGACGGCCACGCACCAGAACACCGCCTCCGGTATCTGTTCCTTCATGAAGTCCTCGAAGTTCTCAAAGGCGGGGAGGTTGGTGATTGGGGGGTGGGTGTGGCGAGTGGAGTGGGTGTGGTGGGTGTAAGCGATGAGGGGCGTGGGGAGATGGGGGACGCGGCGCCCGACGGTAGTCGCGCGCGGGCGCACTCACTTTCCCGCGCGCGCAAGGAAGTTGCCGTGGGGCGCACCGTGGCACGCGGGGCGCACGGATGGCTTCGCACGCCACTGAGTACGTGCGGGTGTCGTCTGCCACTCACCTGTTCCACCGGGACCCCATAAACGGAATGTGTGCACTACGCTTACGAGCCGTAACTGCCGTGGCCAGAGGGCCAGTTGATCAGGCACGTCGGCTACGGCCGGGCACACTCTGGGCGGAGGAAGCGCATTGCCCGCGGGAACCTACATCGTGGAGTCGCAGACGACCGGTGAGGTGGATCCGCGTGAGCGGACCGACTTCTGGAGCGAGCATGTCGGGTCGTACCAGACCCGGATGGACTTCAGATACGCGAGCCCCGAGACGTTCCGCGGCGAGATGATCCGGCAGGGCACCGACACGTACCAGATCGTCGACTGGAGTTGCGACAAGATCGAGTACGTCCGTACGCCGCGGCTCGTGCGGCAGGAGCCCGATCCCGACTACCGGTTTCTGCTCCCGCTCTCCGGGGAGCTGGTGCTGCGTCAGGACGACCAGGAGGCGCGGCTCACGCCCGGCGCGGGGAGCCTCATGACGCTCGGGGCGCCGTTCCAGTTGCTCCACGACGCGTCGTTGCGGGGGATCATCTTCTCCATACCGGCCCGTGAGATCGACGGGCGGCTGAACCGTAAGTCCCCCCTGGCGACCGGTATCGATCTGACGACCGGGCTGGGGCGGGTCGTCGGCTCCATGATCGAGAGCCTGTCGGCGGAGCGGGACAGTCTGACGACGACCGAGTTCAACGCCGTGTCCGACCGGATCGTCGAGCTGCTCTGCATGATCACCGTCGGGGACGACCGGCCCGACTCCTCCGGGCATCTCACGGAGGTCGAGGCAGTCGTACGTCGTCATGTCCGGGAACACGCGGCGGATCCCGGGCTCACCGGGACGTCGATGGCGCGGGCGCTCGGGTGGTCGTTGCGGCAGATCCAGCTGGCGTTGCAGCGGGTGGGGACGACGCCGCGGGAGTTGATCCGCGAGGAGCGGTTGCGGCTTGTGCGGGATCGGCTTCAGTGCGGGGAGTGTGAGCACATGACGATCACGGATCTGGCGTATGCGTCGGGGTTCTCGTCGGCGAGTGCCTTGAGCACGGCGTTCAAGCAGCGGTACGGGGTCAGTCCGCGGGAGATGCGGCACGGGGTGCGATGAAGGTTGTTGTTCATCTGCGGGGGTTGGCTGTTGCTGGCCGCGCAGTTCCCCGCGCCCCTAAAAGACTGCGCAGTTCCCCGCGCCCCTGAATAGGGGCGCGGGGAACTGCGCGGGCAACACAGGCCGGCCTGTACCTGGCGAACCGGGCTCGGGCATTCGCTTTTAGGGGCGCGGGGAACTGCGCGGCCAGCCGCAGTGGGCCCGCACTCGTCAAGCAAGCCCCAGCCCCACCCACCCCCGGCCGCCGTCAGGCCGAGGCCCGCTTGCGTGGGGGTGTCTTCTTGGCCGGGGTCGCCTTTTTCGTGGCTGTTTTCTTCGTGGCGTCCGTCGTCGTCTTCTTTGCTGCCGCTGTTTTCTTGGCCGCGGCTTTTTTGGCTGTCGGCTTCTTGGTGGACGCCGGTTTGGGGGAGGCCTTGCGGGCGGGGCCCTTGCGGAGGGGCTTGACGTCGGCTGCGGAGTCGGCGGCGTCCTCGCCGCGGGCGACCTTGGCCTGGCGGACGCTGCTCTCCAGGGCTGCCATGAGGTCGATGACCTTGCCGCCGCCCTTCTCCGCGGAGGCCGCGGCCGGCATTTTCTCGCCGGAGGCCTTCGCCGCGATGAGTTCCTCGACGGCCTCGCGATAGTCGTCGTGGAGGTCGTTGAGGTCGACCTCGCCAAGGGTGTCCATCAACGCGTCCGCGAGATCGAGCTCCTTGTCCCGCACGGTGACACTGGAGTCGGGCGCGACACTCTCGGGCGTACGGATCTCGTCCGGCCACAGCAGCCCGTGCATCGCGATGACGTCGTCGACGACCCGCAGCATCCCGAGCCGCTCCCGCCCACGCAGGGCGAACTTCGCGATGGCGACCTTCTGGCTGCGCTTCAGCGCCTCCCGCAGCAACGTGTACGGCTTGGCCGCCGGCACCCCGTTCGCCGCCAGGTAGTACGCCGTGTCCATCTGGAGCGGATCGATCCGGTCGGCCGGCACGAAGGCCACGATCTCGATCGTCCGTGCGGTCGGAATGGGCAGGGACGCCAGGTCCTCGTCCGTGATCGGGATCATCGACCCGTCCGCGTCCTCGTACGCCTTGCCGATCTCCGGCGACGACACCTCGCGCTCCTCCAGCTCGCACACCTTGCGGTAGCGGATGCGGCCACCGTCCTCCAGATGGATCTGGCGGAAGGAGATGGAGTGGCTCTCGGTGGCGTTCACGAGCTTGATCGGGATGCTGACCAGGCCGAAGGAGATGGCGCCGTTCCATATGGATCGCACGTGCAGCACCTTTCCGATCGGTTGAGGGTGAGATCTGATGTTTCAGGATGAAATCGTGGGATTGTCATCCTATGACGCCGATCACCGAGGTGGAGGGGCGACGGCTCGCGCTGAGCAATCTGGAGAAGGTCCTCCATCCGGCGACCGGCTTCACCAAGGGCGAGCTGCTGCACTACTACGCGACGACCGCCGAGGTCCTGCTGCCCCACCTCCGCGACCGGCCGCTGTCGTTCCTGCGCTACCCGGACGGGCCCGACGGCCAGGTCTTCTTCGCCAAGAACGTGCCGCCGGGTACGCCCGAGTGGGTCACCACGGCCGAGGTCCCGCGGTCGGAGGGACCGGCCCGCATGGTGCTGGTCCAGGACCTCCCGAGCCTCGTGTGGGCGGCGAACCTCGTGACCGAGTTCCACACCCCCCAGTGGCTGATCGAGGCGCCGGGCGAGGCCGACCGGCTCGTGTTCGACCTCGACCCGGGGGCGCCCGCAAGCGTCGTCGAGTGCTGCAAGGTGGCGCTCTGGCTGCGGGAGCGGCTCGCGGCGGACGGGATCGAGGCGTACGCCAAGACGTCCGGGTCGAAGGGCCTGCATCTGCTGGCGGCGCTGCAACCGACGCCCTCCGGCCGGACGACGGAGTACGCCAAGGAGCTCGCGATGGAGGCGGAGAAGGCGCTCCCCCGGCTCGTCGTGCACCGGATGACGCGCAGCCTGCGCCCCGGCAAGGTCTTCGTCGACTGGAGCCAGAACGCGGCCCGGAAGACGACCGCGACCCCCTACACCCTGCGGGCCCGGGCCGAGCCCACGGTGTCGGCGCCGGTGACATGGGCCGAGGTCGAGGAGTGCCGGTCAGCCCGCCCGCTCACCTTCCTGGCCCCGGACATCGCGCCGCGCCTGCGGGACCACGGCGACCTGCTGGCCCCGCTGCTCGACCCGGAGCGCGCCGGCCCACTGCCCTGAGAACGGCGGGCCGAGAGGGGACTCACACCGAAGACGAGGGGGGACCTCACAACAAAGGAGCACCATGCAAGGACAACCGCCCTCCCGTACCGTCCGCCGCTCACTCGTCGTCGGGCTGACGGCTCTCGCCCTCGGCGCCCTCCCCTGGGCACCCACGGCCGCCACGGCCTCCCCGGACCGGGCCTCGGCACGGGTCCCGGGCGCCGAGGTGATCACCGACTGGAGCGAGACCGCCGCCGCCGTGGTCAGCCTGGACGCCCGGCGCCCGACGGCCGAACCGTTCCTCTGGTACGGCTTCGTCTCGGCCGCCGTCTACAACGCGGTCGTCGGCATCGAGGGCCGCTACACCCCGTACAAGTGGCATGTACGGGGTCCCCGCGGCGCCTCCTCCGAGGCGGCCGCGGCGGCTGCCGCCCGCCGGGTCCTCCTGACGTACTTCCCCGCCTCGAAGGCCCGGATCGACACCGCCTACAGCGCGTCGCTCGCGAGGATCCCCGACGGGAAGGCCGAGGACCGGGGCGTCCGCTTCGGGGAACGCGCCGCCGCGCGGATCGTCGAGCTGCGTGAGAACGACGGGCGCGACAACCCGGTGACGTACGACAAGAAGCCCGCCCCCGGCGTCTGGCGCCCGACCCCGCCCGGCTTCGGCCCCTTCGTGAACCCGTGGCTCGGGAAGCTGCGGCCGATGCTCTTCGACTCGCCGGACCGGTTCATGCCCGGGCCGCCGCCCGCGCTGACGTCGAAGAGGTACACCCGGGACTTCGCCGAGGTGAAGTCGATGGGTGCGAGGAACAGCCCTGGGCGGACGGCCCGTCAGACGGAGACCGCACGCTTCTTCTCCGACCCCCTGCCGCAGCAGCTCCAGGCCGCCTACCGCGACCACACGGCACGGCACGGACTGGACATCGTCGAGGCGGCCCGGTTGTTCGCCGCCGCCAACACGGCCAGTGCCGACGCGACGATCACCACGTGGAACTCCAAGTTCACCCACGCCCTGTGGCGTCCGATCACCGCGATCCGGCTGGCCGACACCGACGGCAACCCCGCCACCGAGGCCGACCCGTCGTGGGAGCCGCTGCTCACCACACCCCCGTACCCGGAGTTCATCGGCGGCCACTGCGCCAACGACGGAGCCGTCATGGCCGTACTGGACCGGCTGACCGGCGGTGACATCGACCTCCGCGTCTCGTCGGCGGTGACGGGCACCACCCGTACGTACACGAGGTCCGCCGACTACAACCGTGATGTGATCAACGCCCGGATCTGGAGCGGGATCCACTTCCGCACCGCCGACGTCGTCGGCAACCGGATCGGGCGGCACATCGGCAACTGGGCACTCGACCGCTACTTCACACCGCTGCCCTGATCACTTGGTTCGGGCCGCCGCGACGGTCCTGGGGGTCCTCACACCCGCGTCCACGTGTGCCGGTCGCGGGCCATCGCGTGCAGCGCCTCGACGTCCGCCGGTTTGAGGGTTCCGCCGAGGCGGGTCAGCGTCGCGAGGTCCATGTCGGTGAGCACGCGGGCCTCCCTCAGGGGGGCCATGATGTCGAGGGAGGACGGGGCGAAGACGGCCAGGACCGGGCGGACCTCGGCGGTCAGGGCGTACGAGGCTCGGTCGGCGTCGGCCCGTACGGCGCGCAGCAGTGGGTGCGGCTCGCGGCGGCCCACCGTGACCATCGGGTCCGCCACCAGGACCCGCTGTTTGCGGGTGTAGAGGGCGCGTACGGCGAAGAGGCCGCCGGGGCCGATGACGAGATGGTGGATGCGGTCGCCGCCGGGGAGCGGGACCGAGTGCAGGGTGTGCCAGCCCGCCCCGTCCAGCCGGTCCAGGGCCTCCCCCACCGCCTGCTCCGCCGCGAGCGCGCGCCGGCGTGGATCGGGGCGCATCCGGCGCGGGGCGGCCGGTTCGCGGTCGAGGGCGATCTGGAGCGCCTCGCCGGGCCGGTTCGGCGCGAGGTCGTCGTCCGGGTGGAGGGACAGCCGCGCGAGCTCCGCGGGCGTGGGCACAGGGGGCGGACCCACCGTCACCTCGCCGGTCAGGAACGGCCCGAGCACGTCGAGCACGTCCTCGCGCCGCTCCTCGCTGAGCAGGTTGACCCTGGCCGCCTCCCTGTCGTACCAGGCGACGTTCCTGCCGTCGGTGAAACAGACGTAGAGCCGCTCCTGGCCGTGGCGCCAGGTCGGTATGACGCGCAGTCCGCTCATGCACCATCACCCCACGACCATGGGAACAGGCGGGGTGCTCCAGGGGCAAGAAGCCGGTTACCTTTGGGGACAGTGGAGGGGGAGGCGCCGTTGCGGGATCGCGGGAAGCAATCCAATGCGCCGGCCCCGGACAGCCCGTGGAGCGAGATCGTGCCCGGCCTGTGGATGGGCGGGCACGAGTACACGGGCCGGTCGGGACAACCGGAGTTCGCCGTCGTACGAGACGAGTTCGACCTGGTACTGACCCTGCTGCGACTACCCGGCCACGGCCCCGACCCGGGCGTGGAACACCATGTGTGGCCGATCCCCGACGGACCGCTGGACGGCACCCAGCTGGCCGGTGTGATGCGGCTCGCGCGGACTGCGGACGAGGCGCGGGAAGCCGGCCGGCGCGTCCTGGTGCGCTGCTACCACGGCTACAACCGCTCGGGCCTGGTCGTCGCCCACGCCCTGATCCGCGCGGGCAGCACCGCCGAGGACGCCATTCACCTGATCCGTTCACGCCGTTCCCCGTGGGCGCTGCACAACGAGTTGTTCGTGGACTACCTGCACGCCGGGCTCGACACGGCCCGGCTCCTCGAAGAGCTCGCCGAGTAGCTTGTTCCCACCGATGACCTGTGAACAAAAAGGACTTCCGTACGAATAGGGTGTACGGGCGGCGGCAATCGGCCATGGCCGGGGACCGCGGCACCATCCCGGCACCACCTCGGTCCACGCCGATCTCGCACCGGGCGAGCGGCCCTGACGCAGGAGCGCAGTGATCCACAACCGCCCCGCGGGCTCCCGCCGCCTCGCGCGCGCGGCGCTCGCGCTGCCCGTCGCCGCCCTGCTGCTCGCGGGCTGCGGCGACCCGGGCGATCTGCGCGGGTCGGGCCCGACGTCCACCGCCGTGGGCCCGACCCGGCTGTGGCCGGAGGTCCCGCCCGCCGCCTCCCCCGCCCTCGACTACGGCGAGGCGGACACCGAGACCGTCCAGGGCGTCACCGCGCCGGGCGACGACATCCGCAAGGTCGACCCGGTCACCGTCTTCCGCGCGGAGATCGCCCGCCATCCGGATCTCTACACCGACGACGGGGCCTCGTACGCCGAGACGGCCGAGCGCACGAAGGAGTGCGGCAAGAGCGGCGAGCGTGGCCGGAAATGCCCGGTCCTGCGCCCGTACTACCGCGACATCACCGGCGACGGCCGGGACGACATGGTGCTCGGCGTGCGGATGCCCTCGAACCAGCTGGGCGTGCGCGCGTACACCTTCATCGGTCACCGGCTGGTCGAGGTCATGGCCACGACGGACAGCACGCTCAGCGTCCAGATCGCGAACCATGACGTGATCATCCGTTCGCCGTCGACGCTGGCGGGCTACGAGTACCGCACGGTGTGGTCCTGGGACCGCCGCCAGAAGGCGATGCTCGCGGCGAAGGACGAGATCCTGCGGGTGGGGTCGAGCGCCACGCCCAGCGGCCCCGCCCCCACGCGTTCCCCGGCCGCGGACTCCCGGTGAGGCGCCCGCGGCCGGCCGGGCCGCCCACCGGGATGCGGCGCCTGCGCCACTGGACGGCCACCCTCACCTGGAAGGCCGCCGCCTTCATCGCCGTGATGTGCTGCGGTCTGGCCGCACTCCTCGGCGTCCTCGTGCATGTCTCGGTGACCAACCAGACCGTCGGCGAGGCCCGCGACCGCGCGCTCGACCGGCTCACCGAGGCGACGGAGGCGTACGAGGCGGGCGACCGGCTGCCGCACGGCGCGGGCGTCGACCTGGCGGGCCTGCCCGTCGAGCTGCGCACGCTCGCCGAGGGCGGGGACCGCGGCACGATGGTCGGCAGCGACGACCCGCACCCCACGATGTGGGCGGCCGGCCCCGCGAGCGGCGGGCACGCGCTCGCCGTGCGGGTCGACTACTCGCAAGGGGTCCGCACGATCGACGGCCTCGACCGGGCGATCCTCGGCTCCTCGGCGCTGGCGATCGGCGTGACGCTGCTGGTGGGCGCGTTCGCGGTGACCCGCGTGACGCGGCGGCTGCACGGTACGGCCCAGGTGGCGCGGCGGATCAGCGCGGGCGACCTGGACGCGCGGGTGAACGATCCGCGGGCCGAGGACCCGACGCGCCCGCAGGACGAGGTGGCCGCGGTCGCGGGCGCGCTGGACACGATGGCGTCCTCGCTGCAGGGCAAGCTGCAGAGCGAGCAGCGCTTCACCGCTGACGTCGCCCACGAGCTGCGGACCCCGCTGACCGGGCTGCACGCGGCGGCCGAGCTGCTGCCGCCCGGCCGCCCGACCGAGCTGGTCCGCGACCGGGTCGCCGCGCTGCGCACGCTCACCGAGGACCTGTTGGAGATCTCCCGGCTCGACACACGCAGCGAGCGGCTGGACGTGGACGCGGTGCGGCTCGCGGAGGTGGCCGAGCGGGTGGTCCGGGCGTCCGGCACCGACACCGAGGTCCGGGTCGTACGGGACGCGGTCGTGGAGACCGACCGGCGGCGTCTGGAGCGGGTGTTGGGCAATCTCGTCGCCAACGCGCACAAGCACGGGCGGGCGCCGGTGTCGCTGACGGTCGACGGGCCGCTCGTCACCGTGCGGGACCACGGTGACGGCTTTCCGGCGTACCTCGTCGAGCACGGACCGCAGCGGTTCCGGACGGAGGGGGGCTCCAAGGGGCATGGGCTGGGGCTGACCATCGCGCTGGGGCAGGCGGGGGTGTTGGGGGCGCGGCTGGGGTTCGCGAACGCGGCGGACGGTGGGGCTGTCGCCACTCTGACGTTGCGTTGAGCCCCGGGGGACGGGGGATGGGGGACGGGGAGACAGAGCTCGGGGGTGCGGATGGAGTTGGCCGCCGCGGGTGCATCGTGGCTGGTCGCGCCCCGCGGCGGAGCCGCATGTCGACACAGACCCGCGCCCCTGACGGGGCTCGGGGTGAGCGGTTGCTTGTCTCTGATGGCCCAGCGTGGCGGGCGCGCCACACAGAGCGCTCATAATGTGGCGATAAGTCAGCTCTGTCCCCCTTTCTGGAGGAGCCAGCAATGTCACTGCGTACCGCTCTCACCCGCATCGGCATAGCCGCCGCCGGCGGCGCCCTCGTCGTCGGAGCCGCGAGCCCCGCTCTCGCCAACGACGACTGGGGCCACCACAACAACGGCAGTCACCACAAGCTCTACAAGGGCGTCGTCACCGCGCCCGGCGGACTGAACCTCCGCGACAGGCCGACCCGCGGCAGCGCCATCGTCGGCTTCGTCGGCTACAACCAGAAGGTCTCCATCTTCTGCAAGACGAGCGGCGAGAACGTCCAGGGCAACCACCTCTGGTACCTCCTCGCGGACGGCACCTGGGCCTGGGCGACGGCCCGCTTCATCGACAACATCGGTCCGGCGCCCCGCTGGTGCTGAAAGCCCGGCGCCCCTGAAGGGGCTGCCGAGGTGCACCCAAGAAGCCCGTTTGACCCCCTATAGCGGGACATGGACTGTTTCGCTTGCTACGTTCCGGACATGCTCTCGCCCGGAACGACAGCGCAGGCGGACCCGCCGGCTCCCGTCGTCCCCCTCCCCCGGCGCCGTGGCATCGAGTTCACCCTCATCGTCCTGGCCGTCCTGCTCTCCGTGTACGGCTACTGCGACGTCGGTGTCGCCCGGACCGGATCGGTACCGCCCGGCGCCGTCGGCTACGGCGCCGGGCTCGGCGTACTCGCGCTCCTCGCGCATCTCGCGGTGCGGCTGCGGGCCCCGTACGCCGATCCGCTGCTGCTGCCGATCGGCGTCCTGCTCAACGGACTGGGCCTGGTGCTCATCTACCGGCTCGACCTGGAGACCCCGGAGGACCCGGCGGCCCCGACACAACTCGTCTGGTCGACGCTGGGCATGGGCCTGTTCATCGCGGTCGTCGTGCTGCTGCGCGACCACCGGGTGCTCCAGCGCTACACGTACGTGTCCGTAGTGAGCGCGCTGGTCCTCCTCGTCCTGCCGATCTTCTTCCCCTCCGTGAACGGCGCCCGGATCTGGGTCAGGGTCGCCGGATTCTCCATCCAGCCGGGCGAGTTCGCGAAGGTCCTGCTCGCGGTGTTCTTCGCCGGGTACCTCGCGGCGAACCGCAACGCCCTCGCGTACACCGGCCGTCGCATCTGGCTGCTCCAACTGCCCACCGGGCGGGTCCTCGGCCCGATCGTCGCGATCTGGCTGCTGAGCGTCGGCGTGCTGGTCCTGGAGCGGGACCTCGGCACCTCGCTGCTCTTCTTCGGCCTGTTCGTGATCCTGCTGTACGTCGCCACGGGCCGCACCGGCTGGATCGCGGTGGGCCTGCTGCTCGCGGCGTGCGGGGCGGTCGCCGTCGGCTGGCTCGAACCGCATGTGCACAGCAGGGTCGAGGACTGGCTGCACCCGTTCGCGTCGATCGAGGCGGGCCGCGGCCCGAACCAACTCGCCCAGTCGCTCTTCTCGTTCGCCGCCGGCGGGATGCTCGGCACGGGACTCGGCCTCGGCCACTCCGTCCTCATCGGCTTCGCCGCCAAGTCGGACTTCATCCTGGCCACGGCCGGCGAGGAACTGGGCCTGGCCGGCCTCTCCGCGATCTTCCTGCTGTACGGGCTGCTGGTCGAGCGCGGCTACCGGGCGGGCCTCGCCCTGCGCGACCCCTTCGGCCGGCTGCTCGCCGTCGGACTCGCCTCGATCGTCGCCCTCCAGGTCTTCGTGATCGCGGGCGGCGTGACGGGGCTGATCCCGCTGACCGGCATGGCGATGCCCTTCCTGGCGCAGGGCGGCTCGTCGGTCGTCACCAACTGGATCATCGTGGCCCTGCTGATGCGCCTCAGCGACTCGGCACGCGACCGGTCCGGGACGGCGACGCTGACGGCGGCTTCGACTGCGGCTTCGGCTTCGGCTTCGGCGGCCGACGGGATCGAAGGAGGGGTCACGCCATGACCGGGAACGGCCGGCCCATGACCCGGTACATCCGGCACGCCGCCGCCTTCTGCGCCCTGCTCCTGATCGCCCTCCTCGTCAACGCCACCCGCATCCAGCTCGTCCAGGCCCGCTCCTACGACGAGAACCCGGCCAACCGCCGCCACACGATCGCCCGTTACGGCCAGCCGCGCGGCGACATCCTCGTCGGCGGCAAGCCCGTCACCGGCTCCAAGGACTCCGGGGAGCAGTTCCGCTACGAACGGACGTACAGCAACGGCCCGTTGTACGCGCCCGTCACCGGCTTCGCCTCGCAGGTGTACGGGACGAATCTGCTGGAGGGCGCAGAGGACGACGTCCTGGCGGGCACCGATCCGCTGCTGTCGCCGCTCCCCCTGTGGAACGACCTCACGCGGGCCCGCAACCCCGGCGGTCACGTCGTCACGACCCTCAACCCGGCCGCGCAGGAGGCGGCGTACGCGGGGCTCGGCGACCGGCGGGGCGCGGTGGCCGCGCTCGAACCGTCCACCGGGCGGATCCTGGCGCTGGTCTCCACCCCCTCCTACAACCCCGAGGAGCTCTCCGGTACGGACTCGGGGGTGGCCCGGGCCTGGACGCGGCTGAACCAGGCGGCCAACAAGCCGATGCTCAACCGGGCCGTGCGGCAGACCTATCCGCCCGGCTCGACCTTCAAGGTGGTCACCGCGGCGGCGGCCCTCGACGCGGGCGTGGTGGAGGACGTCGACGAGCCCACGAAGTCCTCCGACCCGTACCGGCTGCCGGGCAGCTCGGTCCGGCTGACGAACGAGGTCGAGGGGTGCGCGGACGCGTCCCTGCGGTACGCCTTCACCTGGTCGTGCAACACCGTCTTCGCCAAGCTGGGCGTGGACGTGGGGGTGGCCGGCATGCGGGCCGGGGCGGCCGGATTCGGCTTCAACGACCGGCAGTTGAGGATCCCCTTCCGGGTCTCCCCCAGCACCTTCGACACCCGGGTGGACCAGGCGCAGCTCGCGCTCTCCTCCATCGGCCAGTACAACACCCGGGCTACGCCACTGCAGATGGCGATGGTCGCCGGGGCCGTCGCGAACAACGGCTCGGTGCGGACGCCCCACTTGGTGGAGCGGACGACCACCGACGACGGCGACACCATGTCGGCCACCGCGCAGCGCACCCTCCGCCAGGCCATGAACCCCGCCACCGCCGTACAGCTGCGCGAGCTGATGACGGACGTGGTGGAGCGGGGCACCGGCAAGAACGCCGCCATCCCCGGCGCCACCGTCGGCGGCAAGTCCGGCACCGCCCAGCACGGCATCCACAACTCCGGTACGCCGTATGCCTGGTTCATCTCCTGGGCGAAGGCGGACAACGCGATGGAGCCGGCCGTGGCCGTCGCGGTCGTCGTCGAGGACGCGGAGGCCGAACGGGGGGACATCAGCGGGGGCGGGGATGCGGCGCCGATCGCTCGGGATGTCATGGAGGCGGTGCTCACTCCGTGAGACGGGGGGTGTTGCGCTCCCGTCTCCCGACCTACCGTTCGGTACATGACTCAGCCCGCAGCCGCGTACGAACTCGCCCAGGTGAATATCTCCCGACTCAAAGCCCCGCTGGACTCCCCGCAGTTGAAGGACTTCGTCGACGCCCTCGACCCGGTGAACGCCGTCGCCGACGCCGCGGACGGTTTCGTCTGGCGTCTGCAGAGCGACTCCGGCAACGCGACGGACACGTCCGTCTTCGGCGACGACTGGCTGATCATCAACCTGACGGTGTGGCGGGACACCAACGCCCTGACCGCGTTCATGTACCAGGGACAGCACCGTGAGCTGCTCACCCGCCGCAATGAATGGTTCGAGCGGATCCAGGAGGCGATGACGGCTCTGTGGTGGGTGCCGGCCGGGCACCGGCCGACGGTCGCCGAGGCGGAGGAGCGGCTGTTGCATCTGCGGGCGCACGGGGCGACTGCGTACGCGTTCACGCTGCGGACGTCGTTCCCTGCCGGGGAGGCTGCGCCTGTCCTCGGGGCGTCGGAGCGGGCCCTGCCGGATGTGGAGTGCCCGGTTTAGAGCCGGAGGAGTGTTGACCGCCCGGGCTAGGGCTTCGATCCGGCCTCGATGGCCTCCTCTACCTCCGCGACTCGTGCCATTTCCTCCGCGGCGAAGCGTTCCGCGTCCAGCTTCTCGGCCAGTTCCTCGTCCTGCGCCATGAGGAGGTCGAGGTTGGAGTTGCCCATGTCGAAGACGCCCATGTCGACGTAGGCCTGCTGGAGGCGTTTGCCCCACAGGCCGATGTCCTTGACGCAGGGGACGATCCGGGAGAACAGCAACTGGCGGAACAGCGCGAGGAATTCGGACCGCTCGCTGTACTCCTCCGCCTCCGCTTTGGGGATGCCGAAGTTCTCCAGGACCTCCACTCCGCGCAGCCGGTCGCGCATCAGGTAGCAGCCCTCGATGACGAACTCCTCGCGTTCGCGGAGCTCGGCGTCGGTGAGCTGCTTGTAGTAGTCGCGCAGCGCCATCCGGCCGAAGGCCACGTGGCGGGCCTCGTCCTGCATCACGTACGCGAGGATCTGCTTGGGCAGCGGCTTGTCCGTGGTGTCCCTGATCATGCCGAACGCGGCCAGCGCCAGGCCCTCGATGAGCACCTGCATGCCGAGGTAGGGCATGTCCCAGCGGGAGTCGCGGAGGGTGTCCCCGAGCAGTGACTGGAGGTTGTCGTTGACCGGGTACAGCATCCCGATCTTCTCGTGGAGGAAGCGGGCGTAGATCTCCGCGTGCCTGGCCTCGTCCATGGTCTGGGTCGCGGAGTAGAGCTTGGCGTCCAGGTCGGGGACCGATTCGACGATGCGGGCCGCGCAGACCATGGCTCCCTGCTCGCCGTGCAGGAACTGGCTGAACTGCCATGAGGCGAAGTGCTTGCGGAGTTCGCCCTTGTCGCGGTCGTTCATCCTCGCCCAGTAGGGCGTGCCGTAGATCGAGATCGACTCGTCGGGGGTGCCGAGCGGATCGTACGGGTCCACTTCCAGGTCCCAGTCGATCCGTTTCCGGCCGTCCCACTGCTTGTCCTTGCCCTTCTGGTAGAGGGCCAGCAGACGGTCGCGCCCTTCGTCGTACTCCCAGCTGAACCGTGCCGCGCCGGTTGCGGGCACCTGCCAGAGGGGGGCTCCGGGGTCCTTGGCGTACAGGTCGTAGGTGGCCATGTCTCGCAGGCTCCTACGTAGTAGACGACGGGTCAACAAGTTGCGCGCGAGGGATTGACGGCCTTGCTGACAAGCAGTCTCATAAGGAGTGACCGGCGGTAACCCTGAGGTTTCTTCCCGTACGACGAGGTGGGCACAGCCATGACGACCGTTACGGAGGCCGAGGTGCTGCGCGATGCGCTCGGTCTGCTCAAGGACCGGGAGCAGGTGGCCGAGCGGCTGCTCGACTCCTCCGCGAAGCACTCGTTCGACCCGGACAAGGAGTTGGACTGGGACGCGCCCTTCGAGGAGGGGAAGTGGTTCTGGCCGCCGGAGTTGGTGTCGCTGTACGACACTCCGCTGTGGAAGCGGATGAGTGAGGAGCAGCGGATTCTGCTGTCCCGGCACGAGGCCGCGGCGCTCGCTTCGCTGGGGATCTGGTTCGAGATCATCCTCATGCAGCTGCTGGTGCGGCACATCTATGACAAGGCGGCCACCAGTGCGCATGTGCGGTATGCGCTGACCGAGATCGAGGACGAGTGCCGGCACTCGAAGATGTTCGCGCGGCTGATCTCGTCCGGTGGGACGCCTTGGTATCCGGTGAGCCGGGCCCATCAGAACCTCGGGCGGTTCTTCAAGACCGTTTCGACCACGCCGGGGTCGTTCACGGCGACGCTGCTCGGTGAGGAGGTGCTCGACTGGATGCAGCGGTTGACGTTTCCGGACGAGCGGGTGCAGACGTTGGTCCGGGGGGTGACGCGGATCCATGTGGTGGAGGAGGCGCGGCATGTGCGGTACGCGCGGGAGGAACTCCGTCGGCAGATGGTTACCGCGCCTCGGTGGTCGCAGGAGTTCACTCGGGTTACGTCCGGGGAGTTCGCTCGGGTGTTCTCGGTGGCCTTCGTCAATCCCGATGTGTACGAGAACGTGGGGCTTGACCGGCGGGAGGCCATGGCTCAGGTGAAGGCCAGTGGGCATCGGCGGGAGGTCATGCAGACGGGGGCCAAGCGGTTGACCGACTTTCTGGATGACATTGGGGTGTTGCGGGGGGCTGGGCGGCGGCTTTGGAGGTCTTCGGGGTTGCTGGCCTGAGGGGGCGGGGGCGGGGGCCGGTGCGGGGGCCGGTGCGGGGGCGGTTGTTGGGTGCGGGTGGGTGGGGTGCTGGTTGCGCAGTTCCCCGCGCCCCTGGGTGGGTGGGGGTGCTGTCCCGTCGCGGGCTGCGGGTTGTGCGTTGTGGGTCGGGCGGCCGTTTGTCGTGGGGCGGGGCCGGGGCGGGGGTATCCGTCCTCGGTCTGGCGCGAAATAGGTCGCTTTCAAGGGCACCCGAGTTGACACGCCAGCCGCTGCGGGCGGACACCCCCGCCCCGTCCCCTCGGTCACGACGCCGGCTGCGGTCACGTCCGTCGTCTCGCTGGTACGTGCCCCGCTGCGGCTGTGGCTCAGGGGTAGAGGCCGGCCCGGAAGGCGAAGGAGACCAGTTGGGCTCGGTCGCGTGCGCCGACCTTTGTCATGGCTCGTACCGCGTGTGTCTTCACGGTGAACGGCGATACGGACAGCTGGGCCGCGATCTCGTCGTTGCCCAGGCCGCTCGCGACGAGGACGACCACGTCCCGCTCCCTGGGTGTCAGGGCGTCGAAGCGGCGTAGCAGTTCCTGGTCGATCACCGGGGGCGGGCTGTCGGTCATGTGGCCGATGAGCGCGGCCGTCGCGGCGGCCGAGAGCGCACCGCCGCCGCCGACGACCTCGGTGATTCCGGCTACGAGTTCGGCGGGGCTCACGGTCTTGCTCAGGAAGCCGTTGGCACCCGCGCGGAGTGCGGCGAGAACGATGTCGTCCTGGTCGAAGGTGGTCAGCACGATCACCCGCAGCTCTTCGGGTGGGTGCTCCTTGCGGATCCGGCGGGTGGCCTCGACGCCGTCGATGCCGGGCATCCGGATGTCCATGAGGACCAGGTCGACGGGGTGGTCCCGGAGGTAGGGGACGACCTGGAGTCCGTCGGAGAGGTCGCCGGTGACGACAAGGCTCGGGTCGAGCCGGAGCATCGCTTTGATGCCGGCCCTGATCTCTTGCTGGTCGTCGACGATCAGAATCCGTGTCATCGGACGACGGCTCCCAGTGGGCTGAACTCCGCATGGACCCGGAATCGCCCGTTGTCACTGTCGATGGTCAGCCTCCCGCTGGACGACTCGACGCGTTCGCGCATCCCCACGAGTCCGAGTCCGCTGCCTGGGCTGGAGCCGTGCGGTGTGTGGCCGACGCCGTTCTCCACGGTGACGCAGATCCTGCCGTCGCGCTCGCGTACGTCCACCGTTGCCGGCCCCTCTCCATGCCGGTAGGCGTTCGTGAGTGCTTCCTGGACCACCCGGTAGACCGTCACGCCGACGCTGGGCTCGACGAAATCGGTGGGGATGTCGATGGAGGGGCGGACGTCGAGGCCGATGCTCTCGAAAGAGGCGACAAGGCCTTCCAGGCCGCTGAGGGCCGGGGTCGGCCGGAGCGCCTCGTCTTCGGGGATGTCGTCTCCGAGGCGGAGGAGCGCGAGGATCCGTTGCGTTTCGACGACGACGGTACGGGCGCTGGACCTGGCCGAGACGAGGGCCTGCCGGGAGGACTCGGCCTCTTCGGGCAGCCCGATCTCCGCCGCTCCGAGATGCATGCTCAGCATCGCGACCTGGTGGCCGATGACGTCGTGGAGATCCCGGGCGATGCGGAGCCGTTCCTCGGTCACGCGTCGGGTGGCTTCGATCTCGCGGGTGGCGATGGCGCTCTCGGCCCGCTCCTCCAGGGTGAGCCAGTGCTCCCGGTGGATGCGCAGCGCGGCCCCGGTCGCGCCTCCCGCTATGGCCGAGAAGAGTGCGGCGGCTCCCACGATCGCGCCGCCACGGAATCCTCCCAGCGTCATGAACGCGCCCAGGAAGAACGCCGCCACGATGCCGGTTCCGACCAGCGGCTGCTTGCCCCTGACGGTGACCGAGAACAGTACGAGCACGGCCATCATCCACACCGAGAGGGGGTCGTGGCCCACCGCTGTGACGGCGAAGGACGCCGCACTCGTCACGACCAGCCCTGCCCACGGCCTCCGCCAGGAGAGGGCGACACCGCCACCGGCGAGGAGTACGGAGAGGGCCGTCTGCCAGTCCGACCCTCGCAGGATCACCGCCACGATCTGGCCTGTGAAGACCAGCGCGGCCAGGGAGTAGGCGATGAGGTGCAGGGCCTCGGGGCGGCGGACCCACAGGGGTGCCACGGGCCCGTCCTGGTTGTTGTGCGCCTTGGCCATGGCTTGATTCTCGTCCACGTGCGCTGCGGCCGTGTACTTCGAATGAAGTAGACGGAGGGCCCGGTCCGGGTGGGGTCGGCGGCGGAAATCGTTCGATTCGAAGTGGATGGCAGAACTACTTCGTTCGAAGTACGCGGCCCCTCCCGAGGCCGCCGAGACTCCTCGTCGAGGCGACCGCCTCACACCGTCACGATCACAAACGGGACACCCGATGACTCAGACCGCTGCGACTCCGAGCACGACCACACCCTCGCCGACGCTCTCCGGCCTCCGATCCCTCTACCTGATCCGGGTCGCCTTCTCCCTGGTCTGGGTGGCCCTCGTCGCCACGACCTCCGCCTCACTCGTGTCCCCGGACAAGCCCACCGCGATCGCGGCCGTGCTGCTCGTCGTCTATCCCCTGTGGGACGTCGTCGCCACGGTCCTGGAGCGTCGGATGGCCGCCACCGCCGGCTCCACGGACCGCGTCGGCACGATCAACATGGCTCTCGGCCTGGCGGCTGGCGCCGGGATGATCATCGCCGTCTTCTCCACCATCGGGACGGCCCTGCTCGTGTTCGGCATCTGGGCCCTCCTCTCCGGAGCGATCCAGCTCGTCGTGGCGATCCGCCGCCGGCGCACCGTCGGCGCCCAGTGGCCCATGGTCATCAGCGGCGGCCTCTCCGTCCTCGCCGGCGCCTCCTTCGCCGCCATGTCCGCCTCGGACACGAGCAGCCTGTCCAGCATCACCGGATACTCGGCCTTCGGCGCCTTCTGGTTCCTCGTCTCCGCCATCACCCTGAGCATCCGAGCCCGACGCGAAACCCGTTGACCACCGCCCCCCGCCCGCCCCGGTCCCGGAAGCGCAGCGTCGCGTTGCCGGCTCCCGGATCATCCCCTCAACCCTGCGCAGCGTCTGTGGCCGGCTCCTGCATCATCCGCTCGGCCATGCGCAGGGTCCGTGGCCGGCTCCTGCATCATCCGCTCGGCCATGCGCAGCGTCCGTGGCCGCCTCCTGCATCATCCCCTCGGCCATGCGCAGCGTCCGTGGCCGCCTCCTGCATCATCCCCTCGGCCATGCGCAGCGTCCGTGGCCGGCTCCCGGATCATCCGCTCGGCCATGCGCAGGGTCCGTGGCCAGCTCCCGCACAATCCCCTCGACCATGCGCAGCGTCCGTGGCCGCCTCCCGGACCATCCGCTCAACCAAGCACAACAGCGTCCATGGCCGACTCCCGCATCATCCACTCGACCAGGGCCCGCCGCGCCGCTCGCAGCAACTCTTGCAAACATGCCGGTCAGGCCCCCACCCCCATCAGCGCCGACCAGCTATTCAGCCCGTCCGGCGTTTGAGGACGAGGCCGTTCAGGCCGATACCCCACCCGCCCAAGGCGAGCCAACCCACCCCGCCAGCCCCGCACCCCCAGCCCGTCCGGCGCTTGAGGACAAGGCCGTGCGGGCCGATACCCCACCCACCCACGATCAACCCACCCACCTCCGGCACCCCCCACCCACTCAGCCCGTCCGGCGCTTGAGGACGAGGCCGTTCAGGCCGATCTCCCATCCACCCCGGTCAACCCACCCACCCACGCCAGCTCCCACCCACCCAGCCCGTCCGGCGTTTGAGGACGAGCGCGTTCAGCGCGATAGCGGGGGTCTGGGGGCGGAGCCCCCGGGAATGGGGCGGTGCGGGCGGGAAAGGTTACGCTGCGGGGCATGACCTCGGAGGTTCCTACACGCGCGTACCGGCGACTCGGTGTCGAGGAACGGCGGAGCCAACTGCTCGACGCGGCGCTGTCGTTGTTCGCGGCCCGGGCCCCCGAGGAGGTCTCCCTGGACGACGTGGCGGAGGCAGCCGGCGTCTCACGCCCACTGGTGTACCGGTACTTCCCCGGCGGCAAGCAGCAGTTGTACGAGGCCGCACTGAGGTCCGCCGCGGAAGAGCTGGAGCACTGCTTCGCCGAACCCCCGGAGGGCCCGCTCACCCGGCGGCTCGCCAACGCCCTGGACCGCTATCTCGCCTTCGTGGACGAGCACGACGCCGGATTCAGCGCGCTGTTGCAGGGCGGAAGCGTCGTCGAGACGTCCCGGACCACGGCCATCGTGGACGGGGTACGGCGGGCCGCCGCCGAGCACATCCTGGTTCATCTGGAGGTCGAAGGGCCGGCGCCCCGGCTGCGGATGACCGTCCGGATGTGGATCACGGCGGTCGAGGCCGCCTCCCTGATCTGGCTGGATGAAGAGAAGGAACCGCCGCTCGACGAGCTGCGGGACTGGCTCGTCGAGCAGTTCGTCGCGTGTCTGGTGGCGACCGCGGGGCGCGACGCCCAGACGGCCGGTGCCGTACGGGCCGCGCTGGCGATGGAGCCCGCGGACGGCCCGATGGGCACCTTCGCCCGGGCGGTGCTGCCCGTGGTGAGCGACGCGGCCCACCTGCTGTGACACTGGCTGCGTGAAGAGCGAAGACACCCCCTTCGAAGGCGGCCCCCTGGACGGCCGGGTGCTGCCGGTCCTGCTCGGTGCGACCGGACACCCGCCGAAGGTGTACCGGGTCCCGGTCCCGGACAGCGCCGGTGGTCCGCCGACCGTGCTCGTCTACCGGCGGGTGCAGGCGGGGACCAGCAGGCGGCTCGCACTGCATCAGGGGTGGAAGTACCAGTACGACCCCGATGACACGAGCGGCGGCAGGCTGCGGTGGCCGTGGTCCAAGCCGGAGCCGAAGCCCGACACCGCGGCGCGCATCAAGCCAGACGCCACGCCGGACGGCAAGTCGGACGACACCGACGAGTGACCTCGTTGGGCCGGATCGCCCACGCTCGCCGCGCGGGGCTCGCGCGCGCGTCTGATGCTCGCGATGTGGAGGAGCGGAAGGGCCGCGCCCCGCACCGGAGGTGATGACGTGTCAGGAAGGCTTCTGCGGCTGGTCTGTACAGCGGCGATCGCGGCCGGCGCCGTCCTCGCACCCGGCCCCGCGGCGGCGGTGCCCGAGCCCGGCGGGAGTCCGGTGGCCGAGCCCGGCGAGAGCTCGGCACCGGGTTCCGTACCGGAGGGCGAGCCGTCCGTCGCCGAGTTGCTGACCGACCTCCAGCGGCTGTACCGGGAGGCCGAGGAGGCGACCGAGACGTACAACGCGACCGAGGAGAAGCTGAAGCGGCAGCGGGCCGAGGTCGCGAAGCTAAACGGGCGCCTCTCCGCGGCCCGGCTCTCCCTCCAGGGCAGTCGCGGCGCCGCGGGACGGCTCGCCCGGCAGCAGTACCAGGGCACGAGCGAGATCTCCTCGTACGTACGGCTATTGCTCGCCCGCGATCCTCAACACGCCCTCGACCAGGGCCAGGTGATCCGGCAGGTCTCGCTGGAGCGCGCCGGAACGGTCGACCGGCTGGCGGTGGACGAGCGCAGGACCGACGGGCTGGCGCGGGAAGCCCGCCGCGCGCTCGACGAGCAACTCACCCTCGCCGAACGGCAGAAGAAGGACCGCGACCTGGTGGGCAAGCGGCTGAAGGACGTCGAGGAGCTGCTCGTCTCGCTGAGCGCCGAACAGCTCGCGCGGGTGGCCGAGTTGGAGAAGGCGGGCGTGGCCGAAGCACAGGACGAGCTCGTGACGTCGGGCGCGTTGAGCAGTGCGCGGCCTCCCTCCCGCGAAGGCGATGAGGCGCTGCGCCATGCCGTGGAGCAGATCGGCAAGCCGTACGAGTGGGGCGCCGAGGGGCCGGACACGTACGACTGTTCCGGTCTCACGTCGGAGGCCTGGAGCAGCGCGGGCCGCGCCATCCCCCGTACCAGCCAGGAGCAGTGGGCCCAGTTGCCGCACGTCGAACTGAGCGAGCTGCGTCCGGGGGACCTGGTCGTCTACTTCCCCGAGGCCACCCATGTCGCCATGTACCTGGGTGATGGCATGGTCGTCCAGGCTCCGAGGCCGGGGGCGACGGTCAAGGTGTCCCCCATCGCCGCCAACCCGATCCTGGGCGCGGTCCGCCCGGACACCGACGAGGAGTCACTGCCGAGTTACACGCCGCCAGAGCTTCCCGAGGGCGCGACGGACGGTTCGGACGAGGGCTACAGCTCCCCTTCAAGTACCCCTGAGGGGGTGCGGGAGACTGCGCGATCAGCAACGAGCGACCCGCAGCCGGGGTGAGAGCCCAGGCGCAGGTCTCAGGAGAGCGGCCAGTTGCGCAGCGCCGCGTCGGCCATCTCCTGGAGTTCGTCGCGGCCCACACCGCTCGCGGCCTGCACGGCGATGCCGTACCCCAGGGCGGTGAGGTAGCGGGCCAGTAGCCCGGGGTCCGTCTCCGGGGGCAGGTCGCCGTCGTCGACAGCTCGCTGGAACCTCTCCCGGATGAGGGAGTAGCCGTCGTCGCGCCAGGCGACGAGCAGGTCGCGGACCTCTCTGCCGGCGTCGCTGACGGTCAGGGCGCTCTGGACGCCCAGGCAGCCGTTGGGCTGGGCCGGGCGGGTGGTGGTCCGAACGGTGCCGGCCAGGATCGCGGTGGCGACGCCGAGGGCGGTCGGCTCCTCCAGGGCCCGGGGCAGATAGGCGCTCGGGCCTTCGGTGTAGCGCTCCAGGGCCTTGCGGAACAGCGCCTCCTTGTTGCCGAAGGCCGCGTACATGCTGGTGGTGGAGATACCCATCGCATGCGTCAGGTGGGCCAGGCTGGCCCCCTCGTAGCCGTGCTCCCAGAAGACCAGCATGGCCCGTTCGAGAGCCTCGTCGGCATCGAACCCTCGCGGTCGCCCGATGGGACCGCCCTGTTTGGCGCCGCTCTGTTTCGTCTCCACCCCCGCAGTCTACCTCTTCCGCATCGATCGCTACGGAAGTGCTATCGTCGACTTCTGCGGCGATCGATACAGAAGTCAGGGGAGGTCGCGCGCCGCCGCCACACAGAGAGGCCATCCGATGTCCGACAGTGATCTGCGCGCGTTCTACCTGCGCTATGTCGAGCAGCTCAACGCCCACAAGTTCGACGGCATGGACGAGTTCATCGACGACCGGACCACGCTGAACGGTGAGCCCGCCACCCGGGACGACCTTCTCGCGGTTCAGAGGCGGGATGTGGACGCGGTTCCCGACCTCCACTGGGAGCTCAAGGAACTGCTCTTCGACGGCGACCGGCTGGCCGCGCGCCTGATCAACACGGGTACTCCGGTGAAGGAGTGGCTCGGCGTGGCCCCCACCGGCGCCTCGTTCGAGATCGTCGAGTACGCCATCTACCAGGTCCGCGACGGGCGGTTCGTGCATATGACCGCCCTGCACGACGCCGCCGAAATGCGCCGCCAGCTGACCGGCTGACCGGCCCGATCAGCACCAGCACCAGCACCAGCACCAGCACGCGAGGAACAGTCCGGACGTCGGCGACAGCCCACTCCGGCCACTTGATTCTGGAGGAACGGCATGACCGTCACACTGATCACCGGGGCCAACAAGGGCATCGGCTTCGAGACAGCCAGACAGCTTCTGGAGTTGGGCCATGTCGTCTACATAGGCGCGCGTGACGTCGAGCGAGGTGAGAAGGCGGCGGCCACGCTCGGCGCGCGATTCGTGCAGCTCGACGTGACCGACGACGCGTCGGTCAGCAGCGCGCTGGCGACGATCGACTCGGCCGAGGGCCGGCTCGACGTGCTCGTGAACAACGCCGGCATCCTCGGGAGCGATACCGTCAACGGCCCCGAGGCGGTACGGGTGTTCGACACCAACACGGTGGGAGTCGTGCGCGTCACGGAGGCGGCACTTCCCCTGCTGCGCAAGTCCTCGAACCCCACCGTGGTGAACGTTTCGAGCAGCCTCGGGTCGTTCTGGGCGGTGAACAACCCCGACCGGCCGGAGTTCAACGTGCCGCTGGCGCTCTATTCGGCGTCCAAGTCGGCCACGACCATGCTCACGGTCCAGTACGCCAAGTCCCAGCCGGGCATCAAGTTCAACGCCCTTGAGCCCGGCACCACCGCCACCGACATGACCGCGGCCCTCGGAATCGGAAGGCCGGTGGAAGAGAGCGCCAGAACTGTCGTACGCCTGGCCACCCTCGACGCGGACGGCCCCACGGGAACTCTCCAGGACGAGAACGGGGAGTTGCGCTGGTAGCCGGCCAAGTACGCACGCGTCGAGGGGCGGTGCGACTGTCCCGTCAGGCCCCGGCCACCGACGCCAAGTACGCGCCCGTCTTCTCCGGGTCATAGAAGAAGTTCTCGAAGTCCGACGGGTCGTTGAAGCCGTTCGCGAAGCGGTCGGCGACCGGGGGGAGTTGGCCTGCCGCGCCGATCAGGTTGAGGACGTGCTCCGGGGGTGGGCCGAGCATCGCGTTCGTCCACTTGGTCACGTGCTGGGCCGTGTCCCAGTAGTGCTCGAAGGTGTCCCGCATCCACGTCTCGTCGAACTCCTTCTCGCCGTGCGAGAGGATCGAGTCGAGGTACGAAGCGGCGCACTTCGAGGCCGAGTTGGAGCCCTGGCCGGTGATCGGGTCGTTGGCGACGACGACGTCGGCGACGCCGAGGACCAGGCCGCCGCCGGGCAGCCGGCCTATCGGGTTGCGGACCGTGGGCGCGTAGCGTCCGGACAACGTGCCGCCCGCGTCGGTGAGTTCGACCTTGGTGGCCCGCGCGTACTCCCACGGCGTGAACCGCTCCATGAGTTCCAGGGTCAGGGAGAGGTGTTCGGCCGGGTCCTTGACGCCCTGGAAGGCGTCCAGCGGGCCGCCGGGTATGCCCTCCCAGAAGAGGATGTCCGCCCGGCCGGAGGTGGTGAGGGTGGGCATGACGAAGAGTTCGCCCACGCCGGGGACGAGGTTGCAGCGGACCGCGTCGTAGTCCGGGTGCTCCGGGCGCGGGCCCAGGCCGTGGACGTACGCGACGGCCAGCGCGCGCTGCGGCTCCGTGTACGGGGAGCGGGAGGCGTCGCGGCCGAACATCGACACCAGTTCGCCCTTGCCTGCCGAGACGAGGACCAGGTCGTACGTACGGGAGAAGTAGTCGAGGTCGCCGACCGCCGCGCCGTGGATGACCAGTTGGCCGCCGCGCTGGGCGAACGTCTCCATCCAGCCGGCCATCTTGACGCGCTGGTCGACGGACTGGGCGTACCCGTCGAGCTTGCCGACCCAGTCGATCACGCGCTGGGTCGGGCCGGGGTCGTGCGAGCCGGGGGCTGCGACCGAGACGCCGAGTCCTTGGATCTTCGGGGCCTGGGACTCCCAGAAGTTCACCTGGAGATCGCGCTCGTGCTGCAACGCCGTGTGGAACATGCACTGCGTCGACATCACGCGGCCCGTACGGATCTCGTCCGCCGTCCGGTTGGACATCAGGGTGACCTCGTACCCGTTCGACTGGAGTCCGAGGGCGAGCTGGAGTCCGGACTGGCCGGCTCCGACGACGAGTATCTTCCGCATGCCTGTCCTTCTCTGCGTACGACTTGATCCGGTGTGTTGACCCGGTGTCCTGATCCGGTTGTTCCGGTGGCTTGTTCCGGTTACTCCGGGCTGACTTCGAGTGCGTGGCCGACGAGGGCCAGCAGGGTCTCGATGGCCGAGAACCTGCTGCGCGCGTCCATGATCATGACAGGTATGTGCGGGGGAATCGTGAGGGCCTCGCGGACATCCTCCGGCTCGTACTTCTCGCTGCCGTCGAAGTGGTTGACGGCGACGACGTACGGCAGCCCGCAGCTCTCGAAGTAGTCGAGGGCCGGGAAGCAGTCCTTCAGGCGGCGCGTGTCGGCGAGGACCACCGCGCCGATCGCCCCGCGCACCAGGTCGTCCCACATGAACCAGAACCGCTGCTGTCCCGGCGTGCCGAACAGGTACAGGACCAGGTCGTCGTCGAGCGTGATGCGGCCGAAGTCCATGGCCACCGTGGTGGTCACCTTCTCCGGGGTCGAGCTGAGGTCGTCGGTGTCCTCGCTCGCCTCGGTCATCAGCGCCTCCGTCTGGAGAGGCGTGATCTCCGAGACGGCCGTGACGAGGGTGGTCTTGCCGACGCCGAAGCCGCCGGCCACCACTATCTTCGTGGCGATCGGGGCGCGCGTACGGTCCTGCTGCCAGGCCTTCAACTCCTCGTCGGGCTCGACGAGTTGGGGAGACCCGGAGTTTCGGTAGGCATCTGAGACGCGTGAGGCGTCAGAGACGACGGAGTCCACTCAGCACCCTTTCCAGCAGAGCGCGGTCCGGCTGTCCCGGGCCGTGACCTGTTCCGTACACACGGATCTTTCCCTGGTCCGCCAGGTCGCTGAGGAGCACCCGGACCACACCGAGCGGCATCTTCAGCAGGGCGGCGACCTCGGCCACCGTGCGCATCCGGCGGCAGAGTTCGACGATGGCCCGCATCTCGGGCATCACCCGGGTGGAGAGTGAACCATTCTCCAGTTCCGGGCGCTCCGGCGAGGCTTCGAGCGCCGCCACGAACGTCTCGACGAGCAGGACGTGCCCGAAGCGCGTACGGCCGCCGGTGAGCGAGTAGGGGCGTACACGGGCGGGTTTGCGGTCGCCGCCGCGGACCGGGAGTCTGGGCGTGCCGCTCACGTCGTTCACTTGGCCGCCTCCATCGTCGTGGCCTCGATCGACTGCCGCAGTTCGCTGCGGAGTTCGGGGGTCATGACGTGTCCGGCGCGGCCCACGAAGAGCGCCATGTGGTACGCGACGACGCTCATGTCGCAGTCCGGGGCGCCGTGCACACCGAGCAGCGAGCCGTCGCTGATCGACATGACGAACAGGCCGCCGTCCTCCATCGCGACCATCGTCTGCTTGACGCCGCCGCCGTCCATCAGCTTGGCGGCGCCGATGGCGAGGCTGCCGATGCCGGACACGATGGTGGCCAGGTCCGCCGCCGAGCCTTTGGGGCTCGTGCGCTTCTCCGTGGCGCGACGGGCCTGGGCGTTTCTCCCGGGGTCGGAGGAGAGCAGCAACAGGCCGTCGGAGGAGACCACCGCGACGGACAGGAGCCCCGGCACCTCCTCGACGAGGTTCGTCAGCAGCCAGTGCAGATTGCGGGCTTCACTGCTCAGTCCGAAGGTACTGGGCGCGGTCAACTGCTTGCCTCCTCGACTGTGTCCCCCTTGGTTTCTACGGCATGTGCGGCGGGCTGCTGCAGCCCCGACGTCTGTTCGGCGATCTCCGCTTCGACGTCACGGCGGCCGTGGTTCGCGCCCCGGTGGAATCCGCCGAGCCTGCGCCGCAGGGCCTCGGCGTCCACGGACGCGTTGCGCGGCCTCGCCGCCGGGGCGGGCGCGGAGATCTTGGGGGTCCTCTTGGGCAGCCCCTTGTCGGTGACCGGCTCGTCCGGTTCCTGCGATGCGTGCGATTCCTGTGCGGCCTGTGCTGTCTGCGGTGCCTGTGCTGTCTGCGGGTCGTACGCCGGCTGCGGCTGGGCCTGGTTCGGCGCGTCCGGGACGCGCTCGTGGGCGTCCGGACCGATGGCGTACGGGTCGGAACTCGTCTGGGCGGGGAGCGTGATGGACGGGGTGGCGGCCTCGGGTTCGCGCGCCTCGGCCTCTGCGGGCTCGGAGAGGTCCTCGGCCGGAGGTACCGGCGCCATGAGCACCATGGTCGTCTCGGGGCCGGTGACGGCGGGCTCGGAGGACTGCTCCTCCTCGGTGCCGGCCTGCGGGCTCGCGTCCGCGTCGGCTTGGTCGCCTGTGCCGGCTGCGTCGTCCTCGTGTACGGGACCGTCGACGAGGGGCGCCTCGTCGGCCTCCCGCAAGGTCTCCTCCGCCGCGGCGATCAGCGGGTCGCGGTCCGAACGGGCGTACAGGACATTGGAGTTGACCTCGGCGTCCGCGCCCGGGAGGGAGAGCGCGGGGGCGCCGCCCGCCGTGCGGGCGGTGGTCGCAGAGGGGACGGCGACGGCGGGCGCGGCGGCGAGCAGGGACTTGGGCAGGACGACGACCGCCGTGATGCCGCCCTGCTTCTGCTCGCGCAACTGCACACGTACGCCGTGCCGGTGGGCGAGCCGGGCGACCACGTACAGGCCGAGCCCGAGTCCTTCGCCGCTCTCCTGGTCGTACGCGTCCTCGGGGTCGAAGTCCGCGAGGCGGGCGTTGAGCTGGGTGAGCCGGTCGCCGGTCATGCCGATGCCCTCGTCCTGGACGGAGAGCATGACCTCGCCGCTCTCCAGGAGCCAGCCGGAGACCTCTACGGGCATGTCGGGCGGCGAGAACGACGAGGCGTTCTCCAGGAGTTCGGCCACCAGGTGGCTGATGTCGTCGGCTGCGAACCCGGCGAGGTGCGCGTGCGGCGGCAGCGCGGCGATCCGTACCCGCTCGTAGCGCTCGATCTCGCTGACGGCGGCGCGTACGACGTCGACGAGCGGGACCGGGCCGGGGTGCTGGTGGCCGTGGTCGGCGCCCGCGAGGACCAGCAGGTTCTCGCTGTGGCGGCGCATGACGGTGGCGAAGTGGTCGAGCCTGAAGAGGGTGGCGAGACGGTCGGGGTCCTGCTCGCGCTCCTCCAGGCCCTCGATGACGCCGAGTTGGCGCTCGACGAGGCCGAGGGTGCGCAGGGCGAGGTTGACGAAGGTGCCGTGGATGCTGCTGCGGACCTGCTCCAAGTGGGCGACGGCGTCCGCGAGTTCGGAGCGGAGGCGGTCGCGCTCGTCGGCCATCTTCTGGCGCTTGCCGATGAGGTGCTTGCGGTCGTCCTCCAGCGTCGCCATCCGCTCGTGGGCCGCGAGGGCGTGCGCGTGGAGCGCGTTGACGGAGCGTACGACCTGGGCGAACTCGTCGTTGCGGCCGGTGAACTTGACCGGTTCCTGGGTGGCCGGTTCGGCGGCGAGGCGGGCCGAGCCGCGGCGCAGGACGGAGAGCGGGCGGGTGAGCGAGCGGGCCATGCCCGTGGCGACGCCGACGGCGAGCAGCATCAGGGCGCCGAGGATCGCGATGCGGATCTCCAGCGCGGTGACGTCGTCGTCCCTCAACTGGGCGAGCTCCTTGGCCCGTTGGGTGTTGAGGGAGGCCTCGACGCCGCGCATCTGCTCGACGCGGGCGGAGAGCGCGGCGTCCAGCTTCTTTGTGTCGGTGTCGAGTTGGGAGTCGGAGAGGGTGGGCCGGGTCGCCAGGCTCGCGAGGTACTTGTCGGCGGTGTTGACCTCGGCGCCGGTCACCGTGGAGTCGTACGAGGCGCGGTCGGTCTTCGGCGCGGTCTCGCGGAAGCCGGTGATCGCCGCCTGCTCACGGACGTTGGACTGCATGGCGGCGGCCGTGAGCGCGTTGCGCTGCTTGGTGTCCGCGGCGGTCGACGTGGTGCTCGTCGTGGGCAGGCCCGTGATCGGGTCGGTCCCGGTCTGCGTGGAGGTGGGGACGTTCAGGGCCGCGAGGAGGAGGCCGCGGGTCGCGGCGGCCTGCTGGACTGCGGTGTCGAGGTCGGCGAGGGCGTGCGCGCCGGAGCCCGCGCGGGGCGGGAGCTGCTCGGCCAGTTCCTCGGCGAGGCCGTGGAGGTCGGTGAGGGCGGCGGAGTACGCCTGATGCGCTTCGAGAGCGGTGTTCTTCCCGGTGAGCGCGGCTCGGCGCACGGTGGCGATGTTGTCGAGCGTCTCGCGGAACGCCGCGGGGGCGTCGGCCTCGACGGCTTCCGCGCGGAGTTCGTCGACCTGCCGGTCGACGCGGGCGCTGCGGCTCTCGGAGGGGCCCTTGCCGTCGGGGCGGCCGGCCGCGATGTAGGAGGTGACCTCGTCGCGCTCGTCGGAGAGCGAGTGGGCGAGGGCCAGCGCGTCCTGGGTGCGTCCGGCGAGCGTCACCAGGTTCTGCGAGTCGTTCAGGTCGCTCGACGCGGAGATCACGGACGGGGTACCGGCTCCGGCGATCGCGGCGGCCACGACGGCGACGGCGATGATCAGCCGACTGCGTACGTGCGCGGGGCGACCGCGGCCCGCGGGGTCCGGGATGTTCTGTGCGGTAGGCGAGTTCGGCGTGTGCCCGGAGGCTTCACCCGAGGCCGACTGCCTGCCTTTGCGCCGAGGCCGCATTTTCTGCACCGGTGCTCGCATTCTTGACTCGTGTCCCCATGGGCCCGGGTGACTGTCCGTCAACTCGCGTGTCGTCCCGGTACGGCTCCCGACCCTCCCAGTGCCGGTGGGCAGTGGTCGCGCATCGCCTGACCCGCCACACGAAGGAGTGAACATCCCCGAGGAGCGGACCGGCAAGTTCCCGTGGCGCGTGCGACACCCTTGCGCGGCGGGCCGGTTGGACGTCCACAGCGACCGATGGCAAGATGCGCCACCACGCTTCATCGGAGTCGGTGATTCCACCTCAAAACAGGCGCCTGACCTGCCCGTCAGGGGCAGTTCGATGACGGTTGCCAGCCTTTGGCGAAGCTTGTGAAGGCCTCGTGCAGACTGGCCGAATGCGCTCGGAACTGATCTCGGTCGCCGGTGACCCGGCCCGCCCCGACGAGGACTACGCGTCGCTCGGACTTCCCGCCTCCGGACAGGGCGGTTCGCTCGTCGTCCTGGACGGTGTGACGCCGCCGGCCGCCGACTACGCCTGTCTGCATTCCGTCCCCTGGTTCACGGCCCGGCTGGGCGGATCCCTGCACGAACTGTCCGTTTCACGGCGAGATCTGACGCTGAGCGAGGTGCTCGCGCAAGCCATCCTGCGTACCGCCGACGCCCATCGAGCCACCTGTGACCTTTCTCACCCACGCACCCCACAGGCAACCGTCGTCCTGGCCCGCTGGTCCCCGGAGTCCGTCGAGTACCTGGTCCTCTCGGACTCGGCTCTCCTCGTGGAATCCCCCGCGGGCGAGGTCACCCCGCTCCTCGACGACCGCCTCTCCCGGGTCCCCCGCGCCACCCTGACCTCCCACACCGCCACGGACGCCACCCTCCGCAACAAGGAGGGCGGCTTCTTCACCGCGGCGGCGGACCCCTCGGTGGCATCCCGAGCGGTGACGGGCACCCTCCCCCGCGCCGACGTCCGAGCCCTGGCCGCCCTCACCGACGGCGCGACCCGCTGGACGGACAAGTTCCACGAGGGCGACTGGACAGCCCTGTTCACCCTGATCCGAAAGGAGGGCGGCCAGTCCCTGATCGACCGCGTACGAGCACTGGAACTGGCGGACACGGAACGCACATTCCTGCGCCGCTCGAAACGGCATGACGACGCGACGGTGGCGTACGTGGAGTTGTAGCCGACCGGGGGTGGGCCCGCGCGGGGTGTCGGCAATCGGCGGTGGCCTGCGCGAGGTGCCGGTCAACCGGCAGTGGTCTGCGCGAGGTTGTGAGCCGATCGGGGCTGCCCCTTCAGGCTCGCGGCGGCCAGGGCGTGCCCCTTTAGGGGCGCGGGGAACTGCGCACAGCCACAGCAGGCCCGCAGCCACCGAACAACCCCGGGTGGGAACCCATCTAGCCCTCAACCCCCCGGTTCAGCCTGTGCAACAACCTCGCCAGCTCAGCCACTTCCTTCCGGTCCCAGCTGGCCAGCTCCCGCACATACCGCGCCCGCCGCGCATCCCGCACGGCACGAAACCGCACCCGCCCCTCCTCCGTGAGATGAACGAGCCAGGCCCGCCCGTCCGCGGGATCCGGCTCCCGGGCGACCACGCCCATCTCCTCCAGCGCCCGCAACTGCCGCGACATCGTGGCCTTGCCGACACCGATGTACGCGGCAAGCTCCGTCGCCCGCTGTCGGCCGAGTTCCTCCAGCCGTACGAGCAGGCCGTACGCGGAGGACTCCAGGTCGGGATGGACCTCACGGACCATCTCACCGGAGGAGGCGCGGGCACGCCGCAGCAGAACGGTCAGCTCGCGTTCCAGGGCAAGGAACTCCTGGTCCACACCACTCCCCGGGGCGCCGGATTCCGTCCGGTGCCCCTCGCCGTTTCCGCCCTCGTGCACGTCAGCACCCATGACCCGGTTTCCCGATCGTGAAAGTTTCCGCCAAAGACCGCCATTGCCGCAGCTGGGCCAGTATTTCGCAGGAATAGACCAACGGCAGCCTCCGGCCCCTCTTTCCGCCCGGCCGTCGCGGCGCGTAGCGTCGCTGACAGGCACCCAATGGCATGCCCACGCCACTACCCACATCGAACACGCTTCGAGCCCGCGCCTCGAAGCACGTTCCCGCACGTACCTGCATGCACCCGCACGATCCCGTACGTTCCCGCACCCCCAAGCACGTCGAGCCTTCGGAGGCACGCAATGCCCGTGCACAGATCCCGATTACTGCTCGCAGCCCTCTTCTCCCTCGCCTCGCTCCTCCTCACCCTCCCGCTCCCGGCCCAGGCGGCCGACGTCCCGCCCCGCGGCTCCGCCCACATGGGGATGGGCGTGATCCCGCACGACGGCCAGGGCGGTCTGCCGACCCCCGGTGACGCCACGCAGACGGAGGGCGTGGACGTCAGCAGCCACCAGGGCAACGTCGCCTGGTCGACCCTGTGGACCAGCGGGGTCAAGTGGGCCTACGTCAAGGCCACCGAGGGGACGTACTACACGAACCCCTACTTCACCCAGCAGTACAACGGCTCGTACAACGTCGGCATGATCCGTGGCGCGTACCACTTCGCGACCCCCGACACGACGGGCGGAGCCGCCCAGGCCAACTACTTCGTCGACCACGGCGGCGGCTGGTCCAAGGACGGCAGGACCCTGCCGGGCGCCCTCGACATCGAGTGGAACCCGTACGGCGCGGCCTGCTTCGGCAAGACGCAGAGCGCGATGGTCACCTGGATCCGCGACTTCCTGAACCAGTACAAGGCCCGCACCGGCCGCGACGCCGTCATCTACACGGCCACCAGCTGGTGGACCGAGTGCACCGGCAACTACGCCGGCTTCGCCACCGCCAACCCGCTCTGGATCGCGCGCTACGCCTCGGCGGTGGGCACACTCCCGGCTGGCTGGAGCTACTACACGATGTGGCAGTACACCTCGTCCGGCCCGACGGTCGGCGACCACAACAAGTTCAACGGAGCTCTGGACAGGGTGGTGGCCCTGGCCAACGGCTGACCCGCGCACGGCAATGCCCCGCGCATCCGTACTCGGAAGACGTACGTACGCGGAAGGCCCGAGCCCCTCAGAAAGAGGGACCCGGGCCTTGCGTTACCGGTGGACGTCCGTCACGCCGCCACCGGAACCTCCGTCGCCGCGCCGTTCGTCGCCGGGGCGAGGGCCAGTTCGAGGACCTGGCGGACGTCCGTGACGGCGTGGACGTCGAGCTTCTCCAGGACCTCGGCCGGGACGTCGTCCAGGTCGGCCTCGTTGCGCTTCGGGATGATCACGGTCGTGACCCCGGCCCGGTGCGCGGCGAGCAGCTTCTGCTTCACTCCGCCGATCGGGAGCACCCGGCCGGTGAGCGAGACCTCACCCGTCATGGCCACGTCCGTACGGACCAGCCGGCCCGACAGGAGCGAGGCGAGGGCCGTCGTCATGGTGACACCGGCGCTCGGGCCGTCCTTGGGGACCGCGCCGGCCGGGAAGTGGATGTGCGCACCCCGGTCCTTCAGGTCACCCACGGGCAGTTCGAGTTCGGCTCCGTGACTCCTCAGGAAGGAGAGCGCGATCTGCGCCGACTCCTTCATGACGTCACCGAGCTGTCCGGTGAGGGTCAGACCCGACGCACCCGTCTCCGGGTCGGCCAGCGACGCCTCCACGAAGAGGACGTCACCGCCCGCGCCCGTGACCGCGAGGCCTGTCGCCACGCCGGGCACCGCCGTGCGGCGGTCGGCCGGGTCCGTGGCGGACTCGGGCACGTGGTGCGGCCGTCCGATCAGCGCGCGCAGATCGTCGGCGCCGACCGTGAACGGCAGTTCCCGCTCGCCGAGTTCGTGCTGCGCCGCGACCTTGCGGAGCAGCCGTGCGACGGACCGCTCCAGGTTGCGGACGCCCGCCTCCCGCGTGTACTCGCCGGCCAGCTTGCGCAACGCGCTCTCGTCCAGGGTGACTTCGGCCTTCTCCAGCCCGGCCCGCTCCAGCTGACGCGGCAGCAGGTGGTCCCTGGCGATGACGACCTTCTCGTCCTCGGTGTAGCCGTCGAGCCGCACGAGCTCCATACGGTCGAGCAGTGCCTCCGGGATGGCTTCGAGCACGTTGGCCGTGGCGAGGAACACCACGTCGCTCAGGTCGAGTTCGACCTCCAGGTAGTGGTCGCGGAAGGTGTGGTTCTGTGCCGGGTCGAGGACTTCGAGCAGGGCCGCGGCCGGGTCGCCGCGGAAGTCGGAGCCCACCTTGTCGATCTCGTCCAGCAGGACCACCGGGTTCATGGACCCGGCCTCCTTGATGGCCCGCACGACCCGGCCGGGCAGCGCGCCGACGTACGTACGCCGGTGTCCGCGGATCTCCGCCTCGTCCCGTACGCCGCCGAGGGCGACCCGGACGAACTTGCGGCCCATGGCGTGCGCGACGGACTCGCCGAGGCTGGTCTTGCCGACGCCGGGAGGTCCGACGAGCGCGAGCACGGCACCGCCGCGCCGCCCGCCGACGACACCCAGGCCCCGGTCGTTGCGCCGCTTGCGCACGGCCAGGTACTCGGTGATCCGCTCCTTCACGTCCTCCAGACCGGCGTGCTCGGCGTCCAGGATCGCCTTGGCGCCCTGGATGTCGTACTCGTCCTCGGTGCGCTCGTTCCAGGGGAGCTCCAGGACGGTGTCGAGCCAGGTGCGGATCCAGGAGCCCTCGGGGGACTGGTCGCTGGAGCGCTCCAGCTTCTCGACCTCCTTGAGCGCGGCCTCGCGGACCTTCTCGGGGAGGTCGGCGGCCTCGACGCGGGTCCGGTAGTCGTCGGACTCCTCGCCCTCCGCCTCGCCGTTCAGCTCGCGCAGCTCCTTGCGGACGGCCTCCAGCTGGCGCCGCAGCAGGAACTCCCGCTGCTGCTTGTCCACGCCTTCCTGTACGTCCTTGGCGATGGACTCGGCGACATCCTGCTCGGCGAGGTGCTCGCGCAACTGCTCGGTGGCGAGCTTCAGCCGGGCCACCGGGTCGGCGGTCTCAAGCAGCTCGACCTTCTGGGCGGTCGTGAGGAACGGCGAGTAGCCGGAGTTGTCGGCGAGCGCGGACACGTCGTCAATGGCCTGGACGCGGTCCACGACCTGCCAGGCGGCACGCTTCTTCAGCCAGTTGGTGGCCAGCGCCTTGTACTCCTTGACCAGCTCGGTCACGGCGCCGGGCAGCGGGTCGGGCACGGTCTCCTCGACCTGGACGCCCTCCACCCACAGAGCGGCTCCGGGGCCGGTCGTACCGGCGCCCACGCGCACCCGGCCGCGCCCGCGGATCAGGGCGCCGGGGTCACCGTCGGCGAGGCGTCCGACCTGCTCGACCGTGCCGAGCACGCCCGTGTTCGCGTACGTCCCGTCGATCCGCGGAACAAGCAGCACCCTCGGCTTGCTTCCTCCACTGGAGCGCGCGGCGGCCTGTGCGGCCTCCACCGCGGCGCGTACGTCGGCGTCGTTGAGGTCCAGGGGCACCACCATGCCGGGCAGCACGACCTCGTCGTCGAGCGGCAGCACGGGCAGAGTGAGCGGTTCGGACGTCAAAGTCATGATCTCCCCTTCGGCATTCAAGTTGAGCTATGCCGACTCAATGCATGTGAGCCTTCAATTGTTCCCCAGGCGCTGTTCGCTGTGAGCGATCGGGGCGGTGAACCCCGGTGAACGTCTCGCCCGGCCGGTGCGTCACAGGTGCAGCGTCGGATTCCTCATCCGTTCCAGTCGTCTGCCTCGGGGGCATCATGCGGACCGCACACCTGCGTCGATTGCTCGTCGGCCTGACCCTGTTCGCCACTGCGGCCGTCGGAGTCACCTCCTGCGGGGACAAGTACGGCGATGCCGGTACACACGACCCGGCACGTGCCACGGAACGCGCACGTCAGGTCTCCGACGCCTGGGAGGGCTCGGCGGCGGCGCGGGTGTGGCGTGAGGGCTACTTCCCGCTGGGGGATCCGGTCCAGCTGCCCGAGGGTGCCTTCCACAGCGACGCCGACAAGCAGGCGTACCAGAGTCAGAACCTCGAGATCCGCGGTTCCCTTCCCGGCGCCCCGCCGAAGAAGGGGGAGGTCCGCTGGCGCGGTGGCGGCTCGCTGGCCGTTCCGGTCGTCTCCGCGCGGGCGGCGTACGAGCAGATCGGCGGGGGTTCCGGTGCGGCCGGTCCGGGGCCCCGGCTCACCGTGACCGGTGCGCGGCTCGGGGAGATGGCGATCCGGACCAGCCAGGGGTCGGCCACGGTCCCCGCCTGGCACTTCACGATCAAGGGCTACGACACGCCGCTCAAGCGCGTCGCGGTCGTCGCCTCGAAGCTCCCGAAGCCCCCGGTCAAGCCCCTACCGAACCTGACGGATGACCTGTGGGAGCTCGCCGGACTGAACACGGTGTCGCGGGACGGCCGGACCGTCGTGCTGCGCGCCCACCACGGGTCCTGCGACGACGGCCCCGGCGTCGACGTGCTGGAGAGCGCGGACAACGTGGTGTTCTCCGCCTGGATCCGCAACCCCTCCGACGGTCTCTGCACAAAGGAGCTGCGTGCGAAGAAGGTGACGGTGAAGCTGGACCGGCCGGTCGGCGACCGCATCCTCCTGGACGCGTTCACGGGCAGGCCCGTGCCTTACGAGGGGGCTCCGTGGTCCCGGTCGTCGTCCTGGAGCTGACCCGGCGGGCCGACCCGGCGCAGCAGCGGCCAGGTGGCCACCCCTATGGCCAGCGCCATCGTGTGTCCCCAGTTCGTCATCGGATCCGTGAACGCGATCAGGTCACCGACGACCATCCAGCCGAACACCGCGAGCACGGTCCAGCGCAGCCAGGGCCTCAGCAGCCCGGCCAGCGCGCCGACGCTCGTGGCGACGCCGAAGCTGATGCCGTAGTCGTAGCGGTGGAGCGAGCTCTCGGGCAGATGCCCGGCGAGGACGGAGAGGCCGACGGGTATCTCGGTGGCCAGCGTCGCCAGGCTGTGTCCCAGCAGGAAGACGCCTGCCGTACGCCACCCACCGATCCGCCGCTCCAGCGCGGTGAGCACCAGCAGAAAGGCGATCACGTACGCCGACGTGAGGCCCCCCGCGATCCACAGCGCACTGGCGACCAGCACACGCACCGGCGACTGCGCCAGATGGGCCACATCGGTGCTGGACGCCTGGAGCACCCGGTCCACCAGGCCGGGGTCCGCGTACTCGGCGACGAGAGAGGTCACCGCGAGGACGACCGCGTACCCGAAGGTGAAGGGGGTCCCGGTGGGCGTGGGGAACAGCCGCCAGGGCCGGACGCGGCGAAGCCCGGCGAGCAGGGGCCGGGCGCTCCCGTCAGCGGCGGGCGAGGTCCCCACATCGGCGGGCACGCTCTCGGCGACGGCGACGTGCACGCCCTCGGCGGAGACGGCGAGGGGCCGCTGTCGCGGGATGCCGTCGAGCCCGGCGGCGGGAGCGGCGTCCCGATCGGCGGTGGAGTCGGTGGAGGCAGCGGGGCCGGAGGATTCAGCGGAGGCGGAGGACGCGGCGGGGTTCGTCGTCTCCGCGCCGCTCGTCACAGGCCTTTTCACCGTGGAGGCTCCTTCCGTCACCCCCACACTCAGCTTCGCACGACCGGGCTGTCTGTGACGGGGACCACGGAAGGGCCGATTCACAGCCATCTCTCACGGTCGGGCCCGGCCCCGGCGCAACTCGGCGGCCCGGCGGAAATCAGCTGCTCGCCCTGGGGGAACTTGCCAGGATGACCGCATGACCACCTCGCACGACACCGCTCACGACGCTTCCCATGACGCTTCCTACGGCGCTCCCGAAGTCATCGACCGTCGCGAGGGGCCGTACGGCGAGGTCGTGCTCCGCCGCCACGGCGGGCTGCTGCAGATCATCGCCAACGGCTGTTTCCTCATGGACACCTCCGACGGACGCTCGGAGAGACGGCTGGTCGAGGCCGCGCTCGGCGCGCTGGACGGGCGGCCGGGGCCCGACGTCCTGATCGGCGGCCTGGGCGTCGGCTTCTCGCTCGCACACGCGGCCGACGAGCCGCGCTGGGGCCGGATCGCCGTCGTCGAACGGGAGCGGGCCATCATCGACTGGCACCGTTCCGGACCGCTCACCGGGCTTTCGGCGCCGGCGCTCGCGGACCCGCGCACGGAGATCATCGAGGCGGATCTCGTCGCATACGTCAATGAGACGTCCGACACGTACGACGCGCTGTGCCTCGACATCGACAACGGACCCGAGTGGACCGTCACAGAGGGCAACGAAAACCTCTACTCGGCGGCCGGACTCGCCGCGTGCGCAAGGGTGTTGAGGCCCGGTGGGGTACTGGCCGTCTGGTCGGCCAAGCCCTCGCCTGATTTCGCAAGAACCTTGGGGAATGCCGGGTTCCGACAGGTGCGTACCGAAGAGATCCCGGTTGCCCGGGGCGTTCCGGACGTCGTGCATCTCGCGGTCGGGCCTGGATAGCCGAGCGGCGGTCACTGCCCGTACCCTGCTGACCTGACGCCGATCATTCAAGCGTCAAGCGCAGTCATGGAATCACCCCACTGGTTCCGGAAAGCACACTCAGGGGCGGGCGATGGAGCAGACACACACCTCCCAGAACGGCACGGCGGCCACGCCGGGCGCTCAGCGCCGCGTGCTGGTGATCGAGGACGATCCGACGATCGTGGACGCCATCGCCGCTCGCCTGCGTGCCGAGGGATTCCTCGTGCAAACGGCGGGTGACGGGCCGGCCGCCGTCGACACGGCCGAGGCATGGCAGCCCGACCTGCTGATCCTCGACATCATGCTGCCCGGCTTCGACGGCCTGGAGGTCTGCCGCCGAGTACAGGCGGCGCGTCCGGTGCCGGTGCTGATGCTCACCGCGCGCGACGACGAGACGGACATGCTGGTCGGGCTCGGCGTGGGCGCCGACGACTACATGACGAAGCCGTTCTCGATGCGCGAGCTGGCCGCGCGCGTGCACGTACTGCTACGACGCGTGGAGCGCGCCGCGCTGGCCGCGTCGACGCCGCGCTCGGGCATCCTGCGGCTCGGCGAGCTGGAGATCGACCACGCGCAGCGCCGGGTCCGGGTGCGCTCCGAGGACGTGCATCTCACGCCCACGGAGTTCGACCTGCTGGTCTGTCTGGCGAACACGCCACGTGCGGTGCTCTCGCGCGAGCAGCTGCTGGCCGAGGTGTGGGACTGGGCCGACGCGTCCGGCACCCGCACCGTGGACAGCCACATCAAGGCGCTGCGCCGGAAGATCGGCGCCGAGCGCATCCGTACGGTTCATGGCGTGGGCTACGCGCTGGAGACCCCGACGCCCTAGAGTCGGGCACCCTGGTTGAGGGGGCGGAAGTGATGAGCAGTATCGGTGCGTGGCGCAGGAGTGTGCTGGCGGGTGCGGGATCCCGTTCGCCGTTCGGCAGACGCCCGGGCTCGGGCAGGCGCTCGGCTGCGGGGCCGCATTCGGGCTCGGACGCGGGGTCGCACACCGGCTCGGGTACGGGCGCGTTCGTCGGCCCCGGCTCGGATTCACCGCCCCACTCCGGTGGCGGCACCGGTGTCGACGCCGGCACCGGCTCGGGCTCGGTGTCCGGGCTGAGTCCGGTGCCCGATTCAAGTGCGGCTTCCGGGACGGCCCCCGCCTCCGCGGCGACGCCGGCCGCCGGTACCGCTTCCGCGCTGGGATCGGCGACGGACACCTGGGGCGAGATGCGTCCCTTCTCGATCAAGACGAAGCTCGGCGCCCTGGTCGTCGTCTCTGTCTTCATCACCACCGGTCTGCTGATGATCGCGGTGCGCACCGAGACGGAGCTGCGCTTCATCACGGTCTTCTCGGTGATCGCGACGCTGCTGATCACCCAGTTCGTGGCGCACTCGCTGACATCGCCGCTGGACGAGATGAACACCGTGGCGCGGGGCATCTCGCACGGCGACTACACCCGCCGCGTCAGGGGCGCCGACCGCCGCGACGAGCTGGGCGACCTGGCCCAGACGATCAACCGCATGGCCGACGACCTGGAGGCCCAGGAGCGCCAGCGCAAGGAACTCGTGGCGAACGTCTCCCACGAGCTGCGCACGCCCATCGCCGGACTGCGCGCGGTCCTGGAGAACGTGGTGGACGGAGTCTCCGCCGCCGACCCCGAGACGATGCGTACGGCCCTCAAGCAGACGGAGCGGCTGGGGCGGCTCGTGGAGACGCTTCTCGACCTCTCCCGCCTGGACAACGGCGTCGTACCGCTGCGCAAGCGGCGCTTCGAGGTGTGGCCGTACCTGTCCGGCGTACTGAAGGAGGCCAACATGGTCGCCTCGGCGCGCGCGGGCATCGCTTCCGGCTCCGGCAGTCACACGCGCACGGACGTCCATCTGCACCTGGACGTCTCGCCGCCCGAGCTGACCGCGCACGCGGACCCGGAGCGGATACACCAGGTCGTCGCCAACCTCATCGACAACGCGGTCAAGCACAGCCCGCCGCACGGCCGCGTCACCGTGAAGGCCCGGCGCGGCGAGGGACACGAGTCGCTGGACCTGGAGGTCCTGGACGAGGGTCCCGGCATCCCGCGTTCGGAGTGGCACCGGGTCTTCGAGAGGTTCAACCGCGGCGGTGTGGTCGCCCCGCACGGTCCCGGCAGCGACGGCGGTACGGGCCTGGGGCTCGCGATCGCCCGCTGGGCGGTGGATCTGCACGGCGGCCGGATCGGTGTGGCCGAATCCCCGCGTGGCTGCCGGATCCAGGTCACTCTTCCGGGCGTGCCTTCGCTTGACAGATTGACGTAGGGTTCAAATCTAGAGCCCAAGATCCATGAGTGAATCGTGTGATCGGGCAGCAGGACACGTGTCATCGCGCGGTCCTCGTACGGAGGCTCGGCCTTTCGAGGTCGCAGTCCTGACCCGACGTGTCGGTTCCGCATCGGAACCTCGCTTGTTTCCCGCCATTTCCACCACCGAAACACGCTTTTCGATGTGACTTACGCGACGATGACCAGGCCCGGCCTGACCTACGCGGTCCGGGAGGCGTAGCCTTTATTCCCGCTGTCCATCACCTTGTGAAGCGGAAGAGGGCGGTTGCCGCCGTGTCGCCACAGTCCCCCAGTAACTCGAGCACCTCGACAGAGGACCAAGCCGGGAAGAAGAACCCCGCTGCTGCGTTCGGTCCCAATGAGTGGCTCGTCGACGAGATCTATCAGCAGTACCTCCAGGACCCGAATTCGGTAGACCGAGCCTGGTGGGACTTCTTCGCCGACTACAAGCCGGGCGGCGTCGCCGCCTCGGCCCCGTCGGGTACCGCGGCCGCGGGGGCCGCGGGGACCACCACGGTCGCTCCGGCCGCCCCTGCGGCGCCCGCGGCTCCGGCCCAGGCCGCTCCGGCCCCGGCCGCACCCGCGGCGCCGAAGCCGGCAGCCGCCGCGCCGGCGAAGCCCGCCGCCGCTGCTCCTGCCGCGGCTCCGGCGAAGCCCGCCGCGGCCAAGCCGGCCGCAGCGAAGGCGGAGCCCGCGTCGGAGTCCCCAGAGGGTCCGGAGTACGTGACGCTGCGCGGCCCGAGTGCCGCGGTCGCGAAGAACATGAACGCCTCCATCGAGGTGCCCACGGCCACGTCCGTGCGCGCGGTCCCGGTGAAGCTGCTCTTCGACAACCGCATCGTCATCAACAACCACCTGAAGCGTGCCCGGGGCGGGAAGATCTCCTTCACCCACCTCATCGGCTACGCGATGGTGCAGGCCATCAAGGCCATGCCGTCGATGAACTACTCCTTCGTGGAGAAGGACGGCAAGCCGACGCTGGTCAAGCCGGAGCACATCAACTTCGGCCTCGCCATCGACCTGGTGAAGCCCAACGGCGACCGCCAGCTGGTCGTCGCGGGCATCAAGAAGGCCGAGACGCTGAACTTCTTCGAGTTCTGGCAGGCCTACGAGGACATCGTCCGCCGCGCCCGTGACGGCAAGCTGACGATGGACGACTTCACCGGTGTCACGGTCTCCCTGACCAACCCCGGCGGCCTCGGCACCGTCCACTCGGTCCCGCGTCTGATGCCCGGTCAGTCGGTCATCATGGGCGTCGGCTCGATGGACTACCCGGCGGAGTTCCAGGGCACGTCCCAGGACACCCTGAACAAGCTCGGCATCTCGAAGGTCATGACGCTCACGTCGACCTACGACCACCGCGTGATCCAGGGCGCCGCGTCGGGCGAGTTCCTCCGCATCGTCGCGAACTACCTCCTCGGCGAGAACGGCTTCTACGACGAGATCTTCGAGGCCCTGCGCATTCCGTACGAGCCGGTCCGCTGGCTCAAGGACATCGACGCCTCGCACGACGACGACGTCACGAAGGCCGCGCGTGTCTTCGAGCTGATCCACTCCTACCGGGTCCGCGGCCACGTCATGGCCGACACCGACCCGCTGGAGTACAAGCAGCGCAAGCACCCCGACCTGGACATCACCGAGCACGGGCTCACGCTGTGGGACCTGGAGCGCGAGTTCGCCGTCGGCGGCTTCGCCGGCAAGTCGATGATGAAGCTGCGCGACATCCTCGGCGTCCTGCGCGACTCGTACTGCCGCACCACCGGCGTCGAGTTCATGCACATCCAGGACCCGAAGCAGCGCAAGTGGATCCAGGACCGCATCGAGCGCTCGAACACCAAGCCCGAGCGCGAGGAGCAGCTGCGCATCCTGCGCCGGCTGAACGCTGCCGAGGCCTTCGAGACCTTCCTGCAGACGAAGTACGTCGGCCAGAAGCGGTTCTCCCTGGAGGGCGGCGAGTCCGTCATCCCGCTGCTCGACGCGGTGCTGGACTCGGCTGCCGAGTCCCGCCTGGACGAGGTCGTCATCGGCATGGCCCACCGCGGCCGCCTGAACGTCCTGGCGAACATCGTCGGCAAGTCGTACGCGCAGATCTTCCGCGAGTTCGAGGGCAACCTCGACCCGAAGTCGATGCACGGCTCCGGCGACGTGAAGTACCACCTGGGCGCCGAGGGCGTGTTCACCGGTCTGGACGGCGAGCAGATCAAGGTCTCGCTGGCCGCCAACCCCTCGCACCTGGAGGCGGTCGACCCGGTCCTGGAGGGTGTCGTCCGCGCCAAGCAGGACGTCATCAACAAGGGCGGCACGGACTTCACGGTCCTGCCCGTCGCCCTGCACGGCGACGCGGCCTTCGCGGGCCAGGGCGTGGTCGCGGAGACCCTGAACATGTCGCAGCTGCGCGGCTACCGCACCGGCGGCACGGTCCACGTGGTCATCAACAACCAGGTCGGCTTCACGGCGGCGCCCGAGTCCTCGCGCTCCTCCATGTACTCGACCGACGTGGCCCGCATGATCGAGGCCCCGATCTTCCACGTGAACGGCGACGACCCGGAGGCCGTGGTCCGCGTCGCGCGGCTGGCCTTCGAGTTCCGTCAGGCGTTCAACAAGGACGTGGTGATCGACCTCATCTGCTACCGCCGCCGCGGTCACAACGAGTCGGACAACCCGGCCTTCACCCAGCCGCTGATGTACGACCTGATCGACAAGAAGCGCTCGGTGCGCAAGCTCTACACCGAGTCCCTCATCGGTCGCGGCGACATCACGCTGGAAGAGGCCGAGCAGGCGCTGCAGGACTACCAGGGCCAGCTGGAGAAGGTCTTCACGGAGGTCCGCGAGGCGACGAACGCTCCGGCCGAGGCCCATGTCCCGGACGCGCAGCCCGAGTTCCCGGTGACCGTCACCACGGCGGTCTCCCAGGAGGTCGTCAAGCGCATCGCCGAGTCCCAGGTCAACATCCCCGAGCGCGTCACCGTCCACCCGCGTCTGCTGCCCCAGCTGCAGCGCCGCGCGGCCATGGTCGAGGACGGCACGATCGACTGGGGCATGGGCGAGACGCTGGCCATCGGCTCCCTGCTCCTCGAGGGCACCCCGGTGCGCCTCTCGGGCCAGGACTCCCGCCGCGGCACGTTCGGCCAGCGCCACGCGGTCCTCATCGACCGCGAGACGGGCGAGGACTTCACCCCGCTCCAGTACATGTCCGAGGACCAGGCCCGTTACAACATCTACGACTCGCTCCTGAGCGAGTACGCGGCGATGGGCTTCGAGTACGGCTACTCGCTCGCGAGGCCCGAGTCCCTGGTCATGTGGGAGGCGCAGTTCGGCGACTTCGTCAACGGCGCCCAGACGGTCGTGGACGAGTTCATCTCGTCGGCGGAGCAGAAGTGGGGCCAGACGTCCGGCGTCACCCTGCTCCTCCCGCACGGTTACGAGGGCCAGGGCCCGGACCACTCGTCCGCACGCCCCGAGCGCTTCCTCCAGATCTGCGCGCAGAACAACATGACGGTCGCGATGCCGACCCTCCCGTCGAACTACTTCCACCTCCTGCGGTGGCAGGTGCACAACCCGCACCACAAGCCGCTGGTGGTCTTCACCCCGAAGTCGATGCTCCGCCTCAAGGCGGCCGCGTCGAAGGCGGAGGAGTTCACGACGGGCGGCTTCCGTCCGGTCATCGGCGACGCCTCGGTAGACCCGTCCGCCGTCCGCAAGGTCGTCTTCACCGCGGGCAAGGTCTACTACGACCTCGACGCGGAGCGCACCAAGCGCGGCTCGACGGACACGGCCATCATCCGCATCGAGCGCCTGTACCCGCTCCCGGGTGCCGAGCTCCAGGCGGAGATCGCCAAGTACCCGAACGCCGAGAAGTACCTGTGGGCCCAGGAGGAGCCGGCGAACCAGGGTGCCTGGCCGTTCATCGCCCTCAACCTGATCGACCACCTGGACCTGGCGGTCGGCGCGGACGTTCCTCACGGGGAGCGGCTGCGGCGGATCTCCCGCCCGGCGTCCTCGTCGCCGGCGGTCGGCTCGGCCAAGCGGCACCAGGCTGAGCAGGAGCAGTTGGTGCGGGAGGTGTTCGAGGCCTGACGGCTTCGAACGCGTCGTTCAGCACGTACGCGAACAAGGGCCCGGCCCCGAGTCTCAGGACTCGGGGCCGGGCCTTTTCCGCTGTCGGGCGCGACCGGGGTGACACCGGCCGGGTGTTCGTCAGCCCAGGTAGGGCTCGAAGTCCCAGTAGGGCCGGGTGCGCTGGCGGGCCGAGATGGTGTGCGGGTGCTGAGCTCCCAGCGTGCGGGTGAGCGAGAGAAGACCGTCCTCCTCCAGCTTCCCCGCCTCCTCCTGCTCCCGTGCCGCACGCAGGTCCGCGGAGAGCGCCACCTGGCAGGAGAGGGTGAGCGGGTGCTGCTCCCCCAGTGAGTGCCGGGACCGGCGCAGGGTGTCGCGGCTCAGGTCGACGGCGTCGGCAATGCGGCCGTTGAAGTTGCGCGCGCTCGCGGCGTTCAACGCACAGCCCAGCACCCAGGGGTGGTCCGGGCCGAGCGTGGCGGTGAGACCGGCCATCGCGGACTCGAACATCGACATGGCCTCGGCGCGTTCGCCGGCTGCCTGCATGACCAGACCGGTGTTGGTGAGCATGCCGGTCGCGACAGGGTGTGCGGGGCCGAGGAGGGCCCGGTAGCCGGCCTCCGCCTCCGCGATCAGATCGCGGGCCTGGCTCAGGTCACCGTGCTCCCGCAGGAAGTTGCCGTAGTTGGTCAGGAAGGACAGCGTGCGGTGGTGCTCCCGACCGTTCAACTGCACCATCTGTTCCAGGAGGCTGGTCATCGAAGGCCCGACGTCCTGCGTGTGGCCGCCCTCGCGGCGGCGGCACATGGTCAGTTGGGCTCGTGCCTCCAGGGTCTGCGGATGCTGCGCACCGAGCACCTGAACGTGGAGCCTGACGACCGGCTCCTGGCGCGCGAGCGCGTCACGGTAGCGGCCGAGGAGACGCAGACTGTGAGTGACCGCATTGCCCGAGCTGAGGGTGTTGATGTGCCGGGCGCGCAGGACGCTCTCACGCCTGGCGAGGGTCTCCAGGTCGAGTTCGTACGCGTCCGTGTACCTGCCGAGGAGCCGGAGCCCGACGCCGAGGTTGTGCCGGGCGACGAGGGTGGGCAGCTCGTCCTGCCCGAGCAGTCGGCCGATTCCGTCAAGGACCTCGCGCTGCAGCTCGTACGCCTCCTCGTACCGACCGAGGTGACGCAAACTCGTGGCCACAGCGCCCTTCGCAGTCAGCTCGCCGAGTTCATTGCGCTGCGGCGCGGTCTGCAGCTTCTCCAGGACGCCACGGTCCAGTTCGTACGCATCGCGGAACCTGCCGCTGGCCCGCAGAATGTGGCCCTCTTGGTTGATCAGGTCGAGCATGGGCTGGGCCAGCCGATCCATGGAACGGTCCCAGCGGTCGTGGATCCGCTGAGCCAGATCCAGTCCGGCCTTGAACTCCCCGCTGCGCAGGCAGTAGCGCAGGCAGTTGAGGACCGCCTCTTGGACCCGGGGCGTGGTGCTGCCCAGCGCGCCGGACGGTTCCAGGTGCGGAAGCAGTTCCGCGTATCGAGGCCAGTTCCTGCTGTCCACGGGGTTGCCCGGGTCGGCCTCCGCGAGGAGGGTACGGACGGCCCTCCGGTGGTTGGCGCGGCTGTCTTCACTGGCCAGTTTGGAAACGATGTCGTGGACCAGACGGTGCATGTGCACGGACTCCTGGTGCGGGCCCATCTCCGCACCCGCCGGGCCGCGGGTCTCGCGGGTGAGCACCGAGTAGTTGACCAGCGTGTCCAGGGCCCGGGTCCAGGCGGGCAGGTCGGTGGCCATCCACCGCAGTTCCTCAGGGAGATCGGCCTGCGGGTAGGCGCGAATGAGGCCGAGCGGGATGCGTCCGGGTGCGAACGACGTACACAGGCTCAGCACGTCGATGGCCTGTGGCTGCGAACGACGCAGCCGGTTGAGCAGTATCGACCAGGAGGTCATGGACGACTGCGGGAAACCCTCGCCAGTGGCGGGTTCGTCGACGGTAGACAGCTTGCGTTCGCGGACCATCCGCAGATACTCGGGCACTTCCATGCCTGACTCGCCGAGCCAGGAGGCGGCCTGTACGAGCGGCAGCGGTACGTCACCGAATTCGATGGCCACCTCGTCGGCCTCGTCCGCGGTGATGTGCGGGGCTCGGCGCATCAGGTAACCGGTGGACTCCGCGCGCAGGAAGGCGGGGATCTCGAGGATTTCCGTGTGCTCGCTCCAGCCGCGGTTGCGGGAAGTGACCAGTACGTGTCCGGGTCCCTGCGGGAGCAGGGCGTCGATGTCGTCGGTGTCGTCCCAGCCGTCGAAGATCAGAAGCCAGCGGGAGTGCGGCTCCCCGCGCCGCAGGGCGTCCCGCACGGCACGAATGCGCTCGCCCGGCTCACTGCCGCTGCGCAGACCGAGTTCCACGGCAAGTTCGCCGAAGCGGTCACGCTGAATGTTGCGATCGTCGGAGTTGATCCACCACACCATGTCGTAGTCAGGGCTGAAGCGGTGGGCGTACTCGGCGGCCAGCTGAGTCTTGCCGATTCCGGACATGCCAAGCAGTGTGCAGGCGGCGGCGCCGCGCTCGGCGTCGGCGAGACGTTGGTGGAGGTTGGTGAGGAGATCGTCGCGGCCCGTGAACCGCGGGTTGCGGCGCGGGACCTCTCCCCAGATCTCGGCGCGTGTCTCCGGATAGCGGAGCCGGGTGGGTGCCGCCCTCGTGGTACGACGCCGCTCCAGGCCGAGTCGGCTCAGCAAACGTTCCTCGGCCGCCTCCTCGCTCAGTCCCCACATACTGGCCGGTTCGAGGACCGCGGTGGCCGGGAGCAGCGGGCGGTTGGTGAGGTTGACCGCGGCGAAGCGGTCGGCGTGCGCGGCGACAAAGCCGCGCAGGACGTCGTTCCACTCGCCCGCGGGGCGCGGGCCGAGCTCGAAGAACCAGTCGTTGAGGACGAGAAGTACGCGTCCGCTGGACAGCAACAGGTCACCGAGCGAGTCCTCGAGCGGGACCTCACGAGGCGGGTCCCAGCGCTGCTGGGTAGCCCGGTTGCCGTGCCGTTCCAGGCACTGCGCGATCCACGCCGCCCACGAGCGGTGGTAGCCCGGGAAGACCACCAGGAAGTGCTCCGGTGCCGCTGAGCCGCGGTCTGCCGCGCTCTCCCCGCCCGACCGCCGCTGTTCCGCCATCCCAAGCTCCCTGCTCCCGCTGTGTCGCACTCATTCACGTACCGAACGCGACCGATCTTGCACCCAGTGTCACCCGCGGATCCGGGCCGCCACGCCGAGACTCGCATGATGCCTGCCCATCTCCCGGGCGAACTCCCCTCCTGCAAAGGTCAGTTCATCGGATTCAAGCAGGATGGACAAGGCCTCGCTGACCCTCCCGCGATACGACTCGAACTGCTCCGCGGCCCGCTGCCGCCACTCTCTGGGGGTGGAAGGCCCATTCCATGCCCGCCACCAGAGGTCGGTGAGAGCCAGATGCGCGTACGCCCCCTGAAGAACCCCCGGGATGGGGCGCGGATCCGGCCGCCATCCCACGCGGTGCAGGGTGCCCCCGTCCGGACGGAACAGGGGTATGAGTTCATGGAGGGAAGACAGCTTGTTGTGATGGGCCTCGTGCACCAGGACCTCCGTCAACTGCGGTGCGTCGGCAGGCAATTGAGCGAGTACAGCACCGGGAGCGGCCCGGAGTGTGGCGCTCATCGCGGCACCGCCAGCGCTTTCCGACAGTGCCAGAGGCACCACGGTGCGCAGCACCGCCATGGTCTCGGCAGCACGCCCGGAGTGGGTCGCGGAGAGCAGCTCATGAGCCTCGCGCCAGCGCTGCGCCCAGAGCCTGTAGGCGGAGAGCGGCCGCTCGGCCGCGGGTAACGCCGCAGGGCCGATCCCGGGCGACAACACCCGGTAGGGGTCCAAGTCGTCCAGTACGACCGCGCTGCCGGGCAGTACGCGCAACGCGGACCAGCCCGGCCCGTCACCGAGCGGGCGCGGTGTACCCAGCCGGTGCCGGGCTGCAGGGCTCGGCAGTTCTACTCCATCGCCCGCGCCGTCCGTGATCCGCATCAGCCCGGCGTGGCTGCTCAGGCGGGCGCTGCCCGACAGACAGCGGAGCATACCGAGGCCAGGCAGTGTCAAGGTGCCTGTCGGCAGGGTCAGCGTGCCGCTGACCTGGCAACCTGCACGGACGGCGGCGGCGACAGCGACGCCGCCCAGGTGGGCCAGATGCCTTTCGAAGGCAGGGCCATCGGACGCGGCGAGCGCCGCGGAAAGCCATGCCCCGATCATCGGGTAGTCGACGACGTCACGGACCGCTGCGGCGTCGGTTCGCTCCGCACGTTCGAGCAGCGCCCAGTCGCTCTTGAAGCGTTGGCGCACAGCAGGGGACAGCAGGGTGCTTCGCCGTTCGACCAGGACGAGTAGCGACTTGAGAAGCAGCAGTCGACGCGCGTGGAGTCCGGCACGCAGTGCCGCCGTGCCGGCCGGCGAAGGTTGGGTCCTCGCCAACTCTGCAAAGACCTCAGAGGTAACGGACGACGGAGTCATCCCAGCCTTGCCCCACCCCGTGCGGACTCCACGCATCCGACCGAAAACGAACGCACAGCAAGCTCTCGTCGCACGTGAGCCGGATCACTGGTGGTGTGCCAGACCTCGCCGAACTCACGGGAGCTGCCCAGCACCTGATCAACAGCCGCGATGAGCCCCGGATCATCCATGGCACGCAATGTCCGCAGGTCGACGTCGGTGAGGTCGGGCAGGGCCACCGTCCGTCCGGTGTCCCGGCCAGGGTCGGCCGCCCGATTCCTCTGCTCCCCCACCCTCGGCTCCTCCCTGCCGACGCCCGCCCCGCACGGCCGCAACGGCTGCCCAGTTCTTCCCGACGCGTGGGAATCAGAAACCCTTACCGATCAACTCCGGTCATGCGCCGCACGGTTGAGCCGCTCCTCGGACCAGGGGTACCAGGGCGGCGAGGCGCGGCTCCACTCGTCGTCCGGCAACGGTCGCCGCCCGCTCGGCGGAGCCGTTCTCGCGGCGAGTTCCTCCGCCGCTCCGCGGGTCGACTCGACGTCGTCCCAGTCGACTTCGGTGAGTACTCCGACGAGCCGCTGCCACTGGTCGCGGGCCGCCCGGTAGGCCTCGCCGGCCGCGGCGGGCCGCCCCATGAGGGCGAGGACGGCGGCGCGGCCGTGCAGCGCACGGGCGGCCGTCACCGAGCCGGGGTCGTCGCCGTGCGCCCGCCGGGCCTCGCGCTCCGCGGCCTCGTACGCCTGGAGCGCGTCGGCCAGGACGGGCGCCCCGGCGCGGTGCCACAGTTCCAGGCGCACCCGCCCCAACTGGAGCCAGGACTCGGCCTGTACGCCGTCGGAGACGGCGGCCCGCACCGCCTGCCCCAGCAGATGCCGGCTCTCGTACAGGTCCGGCAGGAAGCCCAGGTGCCGGAACCGTTGTGCCAGCGCGCTCCCGATGAGCCCCTGGAGTCTGCCGCGCTGGTCGGACCGGGCGGGCAGGGCCTTGAGGGCCTCGCGCAGGACGTTCTCGGCGCGGTCGACGATGCCGGCGCCGTCCGGCCGGGAGGCGCGCCGGAGGAGTGACTCGCCCCAGACGGTGAGGAGTTCGCAGCGCCGGACGCTGTCCGGCGGGGCGAGCATAGCTGCCGTCTCGTATGCCTCGTCGGCCGCCGGGTGGTCGCCCGCGGCGTCGTGGAAGGCGGCCCGGGCGGCCAGGCAGGACAGACGGAGGGCCGGGTCGTCGGCCGCGGCGCGTTCGGCACGTACGAGGGCGTCGTGGGCCTCGGATCCGTCGGCCCCGGAGGCGTGCAGGGCGCGGGCGAGATCCAGCAGGGCCGGGCCGCGTACGGCGTCGGGGGCGCCCTCGCTGTCCAACAGGGCGCATCCTTCGCGGAGTTCGGGGACCGCCTCGCCGGGCCGGTCCAGGTCGAGCAGCAGTCGTCCGCGGCGCAGCAGCCGCGCCCTGCGCAGGGGTTCGGGCCAGGGGCCGTCCGGGTCCGACGGCTCGCCGAGGACGTCGAGTGCGGCGGTGAGGTGTGCGGTGTCCGCGCTGAGGCGCCACAACTCGTGCCGGGACGCGGCGAGTTCCAGTGCGGCCTCGCTGCGGTGGGGGCTGCCGGCCGGTGCCGTGCGGTGGGCGCGGGCGAACTCGGCGACGGCGGCGGTCAGGAGTTCCGCGCGGCGGTCGCCGGTGCGCGCGGCTGCGGTGCCGGCCTCCGCCCGCAGGACACGGCCGAGGAGCACATGGGCGCGTACGGCGTCGGGGAGGGCGGCGCCGCCCTGGCGTACGGCTGCTTCGGCCTGTTCCTTCGCGCGGCGCAGGACGGTCGGGTCGGCCATGGCCTGCCACTGGCCGAGGAGCCGCTCGGCCTCGGCGAGGGGGACGGGCGTCTCCAGGTCGGGGAGGTAGAAGCGCAGGACGCGGGCGGGGATGCGGGCGAACAGTTCGGCCTCGACATCGCCGCGGTCGTCCGGCCGGCCCTCGCCGTCGCTGACGCCGGTCGCGGTGACGGTCGTGTCGTGGTCGGCGAGGCGGGCGGCGGCGAACGCGGCGAAGTTGCGGGTGCCCTTGCCGAAGTGGCGTTCCACGTAGGCGGAGCAGTGTTTGAGGACCAGTCCGGCGGTGTCCTGGTCGAGCGAGCCGAGCAGCAGGTCCTGGACGCGGCCGGGGTAGACGAAGCAGGGCTGCCGTTCGGTGCCGGGCAGTTGCCTGAGCAGGCCGCCCAGGAGGACTTCGGCCAGTTCCATGGGTCCGGTGTCGGGGAGCATGGCCCGCTGGACGAGTTGCATGACGGGCAGGGTGAGCGGGGCCGCGGCGAGGTACACGGCCAGGCGGACCGCGCCGGGCGAGGCGCCGGCCCGGAAGGCGCGCAGGAGTTCCTCGTCGCCGCGTGGGGCGGGGGGCCCTGCGGGCACGTTCTCCGCCTGGGCGGGGGCGGGGGTGGTCCAGGCGGCCCAGGCCCGTTCGCTGGTGGGGCCGGTGCCGGACAGGAGGCGGGAGAAGGCCTCGAAGGCCTCGGGGGTCGGCTGGAGCACCGGCACGGGGCGGGCTCCGGCGGCCGGTTCGTCCCAGGGTTCCTCGTCGGGCAGGAAGGTGGTGCGTCCGCCGGTCTCCGCCTGCCTGATCAGGAGCCCCGGTTCGGCGGGCAGTGCGGTGCGGCCCCAGAGCCGGGGCGGCAGCGGCTGGACGACGGCGAGCGGCGAGGTGCGGGGCCAGCCGTGGAGGAGCCGCTGTGCGCTGCCGTTCTGCCACAGGGGTCCCACGCAGTCGCTGATGACGAGGGTGAGCCAGCGGCCCGTGGGGTCGTGGAACTCGTCGGCCGAGCGCAGCCGGGTGTGGTGGCGGGGTCCTGCGGTGGTGCCGATGAGCGGGACGCCGCCGTCGCCCGCGTACAGATGGTGGACCCGGACGCTGCCGAAGGCGCCGGACTGCTGGCAGGCCTGGCGCAGTTCCTCGACCAGTTGCCCCCAGACGGCCATCGCGGGGCCGGTGTCCATCAGGAGCTGGATGTCGCAGCGCCGGCGGCGGCCCGGGCGGCGGACGGGTACCAGGACTCCGCTGGCGGCGGCGTGGTCGGCGGTCGCGTCCTCGTCGATCGCTCCGTCCCGGGGCGGGGCGGCGGGTCCGCGGTAGCGGCCCAGGGCGCGCAGCGCCTGTTCGAGGCCCAGCAGGCCCGGCAGCGCGGTGGCCGCCGGGGCGCGCACCGGGAAGACCTGCCGGACGCCGTCGGTCCCTGGACCGGCACCGCCGCCCGCCGTGTGCAGGGGGACGGCGCCGAGCGAGGTGTCCGTGCCGGGTTCCTGGCCGGTCCCGGGGGTGTGGTCCCCCGGTGGGCGGATCGTCGGCCCCGTCCCGTTCTCTGGCGGGGCCGACGGGTCGGCCGGCCTGCGTTCCTGCCCGGCGCGGGGCGGCGCCGGGTCGAGCCACCGGGACAGCCAGACGGCGTCGGCCACCTCTTCGGCGGTCGGGTCGAGACCGCCCCGGCGCAGCCGGCCGATCAGGTCCTCCAGATGCATCCCGTGCATCCGGCTCACCGCGAGCGGTCGAGTGGGTGCATGAGCAGGTCCGCGATCCGCTCGCGGGTGAGGCGCTCCGCGTGGGGGGTGTGCTGGGTGAGGAAGAGGGCGTTGAGCAGTTGGTCGGCGGCGACGACCTCGCCGGGCTCCCGGTCGAGGAACCGGTCGATGAGGTCGCGGCCCTGCTCGACGCTCTCGCCGCCGAGGTGTGCCTCGACCATGGCGGTGAGCTGCTCCTCGCCGGGCGGTTCGAGCTCCAGCTGGATGCAGCGCCGTAGAAGGGGAGCGGGGAAGTCCCGTTCCCCGTTGGACGTCAGGATGATCAGCGGGAAGGCGGTGCAGGCGACACGTCCGCCGTGCACGGGCACGCGGCGGCCGTCGTGGGTGAGGACCTCGACGACGGGTTCGCGGTCGGCCACGCGCTCCAGCTCGGGGATGGCGAACTCGCCCTCCTCCAGCGTGTTCAGCAGGTCGTTGGGCAGGTCGAGGTCGCTCTTGTCGAGTTCGTCGATCAGCAGGACACGGGGTACTTCGGCGGGCAGCAGCGCGGTGCCGAGGGGGCCGAGTCGTACGTACGATCCGATGCCGGACGGGGCTGCCGCGGGCGCCGCGGTGGCGCCCTGGGCGCGCTCCAGCTGGACGTCCTGGAGGCGGCCGATGGCGTCGTAGCGGTACAGGCCGTCCTGGAGTGTGGTGCGGCTGACAACGGGCCAGCGCAGTACGCGGCCGAGGCCCAGTTCGTGTGCCACGGCGTAGGCGAGGGTGGACTTGCCGGTGCCCGGGTTGCCTGTGACGAGGAGGGGGCGGCGCAGATAGAGGGCCGCGTTGACGGCGTCGACCTCGGCGGGCCGGGGCGCGTAGTTCTCCACGAGGCGCCGCCGTACGCCGAGCCGGCGGGCACTGCTGGGGTCGTCCGGTCCGGACTCGGGTCGGTCGGGTGCCGCCGCGAAGTCCCGCCAAGGGGGCGGCGGGGGTAACTGCCGCACACCGTCGTGCGGCTGACCCACCCCGCGGTAGATCCGCCAGTCGTTCACCATGGGCTCCTCCCGGCTCTGGTGATCATGCAGCGGGTCCCGGCTGTTCGATGTACGACGTTACCGCCGGTGTGCCGGGCCTGCCGAGCTTCCTGTTCGTCCGATGTCGAATCCGGTCAGCGAACATCCGTGCGAGGCAAGGGAGTTGGGAGTCGATTCACGTGTCGGGGGCTGCCATGAGGGGCGGTTGCATGGGTTCCGTTCCGTGTGGCGGACGATCCGGCGGATCGAACAGTACAGCGATGTCGCCCACGAGACCCTCCGCCGTGTCGGGATCCGACACCCGGATCCTGAGCTCGCGCACCTGCCGGTGCAGCCCCTCGGCCCCGCCCGCCAGGCCCAGCAACTGCCCGGCCTGCACGTGGAACTCGCGGCACTCGTCGTGGTCGTGGCCGTCCCTGCGCCACAGCACCAGGGGGTGCCCGGCGGCGAGCGCGGCGGCCATGGCGTCGAGGCCGGGTCCGCTGCCGACCGGACCGCAGTGGACGGGAACGCACGCGTCGTGCATGCCCGAGAGCCGGCCGTACGCAGCCATCCTGCCCTCCGGGCGTCCCGCCTCCGGGTGCCCCTGTGCCGTCGCCTCGCCCCTCAGCGCCCCGGCGGACAGCGGCCGGTTCGCCACGCCCGCCCATCTGCGACGCCATTCGGGGCTGGCCGGCCGGGCGTTGCGCCGACGGTCGCGGATGACGACGACCCTGCGCAGTCCGAGCGGCATGGACTGTTCGTCGAAGAGGTCGGCGTCGTCCCAGTCGTCATCGGGGCCGATCCGCCAGTCGTCGAGCGGTACGTCGAACAGCCGGCGCGGCAGGAAGGCCTCGACCGAGGCCAGGTGTTCGCCGCGGTCACCCAGGCGCAGGGCCTCCGCCAGCGGTTCCCTCAGGTACTGGTGCAGTTCGTCGCGGCGCACCCCCTGGTCGTTGCTGTAGAGCGGGGTGACGTCCTGGCCGTCGTAGAGGAGTTTGACGCTCAGGGGATACCGCTCCCCGTAGACGGGCTCCCCGACGTCGACGAGGACGTCGGCCCGGGCCCGGGCAGGTGCTCCGGCCGACGCCCTCGTCGACGTCGGCCCGGCCACCATGGCGACGGCCGTCGGTGTCCGGAGGCCCTCCTCGGACAGGCGGCCCAGGAGGGCGTCGATGTCCTCGCGGATGGCTTGGCGTGCGTAGAGGGTCGCCTGCTCGGTGATCCAGGCGGTGAAGTCGCGCAGCCGGTCGCGGTCCACGTCGGCGGGGTGGTCGAGGGCGGCCTGCCCGGCCACCTTGGCCGCGTACAACAGGACGGCGTCAAGGGCGAGTTCGGGTCTGCCGCCGTGGCCACCCGGGTTCCGCAGGCCGTGCAGGAGTCCGGCGCCCTCGCGCCAGGTGCGCGGGTCGTGCTCGATGGGCGAGCGGTAGTCCTCCTGCACCACACGGGACTTGACCTCGTGGACGAGGTGCATGACCTCGCCCGGGCCGCCGGGCGGCGGGAGATGGGCGAAGTGGCCGTAGAGACGGACGCGCAGTCCGGGGTCGAAATCATGGGCACCGGGAGCGCGCAGCCGGGTCTGGGTCCTGGTCCAGTCCGCGCCCGCCGCCGGGTCGTTGAAGCGGCCGAGGTGGTGGAGGTCGTGCTCCCCCATGACGGTGTGCAGGATCTCGCCGCCGCGCACGTCGTACAGCTCGCGCAGCGCGGTGATGGGGACGGCGGCTCCCTCGTGCCGGCCGCGCCCCTTGTTCATGCCGATGACGGCGCCGTGCCGCAGGTCGACCACGGGCCCGCCCGAGACCCCCTCGACCAGTTCCTGGCCGGTGAGGAGCAGCGCCTTGCCGTCCAGGGCCGATGCCTCTCCGACGCCGTGCCGCATACCGATGTCCCCGGTCTGCCGTGACCAGCCGTGCAGGCTGACCTGGGCGGGGATGGTCGGCGCCCGGTCGCTCAGCCAGACGCACGGCGCGTCTTCCGCGCCCCGCACCCTGACGAGCGCGATGTCAGGGAACCGCCAGCTGCCACGCGCCCCGTCGGGCTCCTCGGGCCGCGGTTTGGCGAGCACCACCTCGCCGGTGGTCTTGCCGCCCTGCCAGGTCACGCCGACGGCGTTGCCACTTCGCCACACGGCCGCTCCCCCCTTTCCCACGACATGGGCGCAGGTCAGCAGCCAGCCGGGTGCTATGAAGAAACCGCTGCCCCAGTACTCCTCACGGTCCGGTGCATACCCGTCGCCCGGGGCCACGATGCGCGCGAGCGAGGGGCGCACCATCTCCTCAAGGGCGCTCATCCGGTGCCGGAGGCCGAGGATCCGGACTGCCCGTCGCCGCCGTCTCCCTGCCCCGCACCCGGCGCGCCCGTCTGCCCCGCGGGCTCGGTCCAGGTCAGGGACACGGAAAGGGAAGCCTGGCCACCGCCTCCCGCGATGGCTCCTACGATCCTGCCTGCCTGCGCCGACAGTTCGATGCCGAAGCTCACGGCCACCTCGACCGGTGCCGGGGTGTCGAGACCGGCGCGCAGGGAGCGCACGACGCCACCGACCGCGTCCGCCAGTCCGCCCGCCATGTCGACGATCCGGTCCCCGACCCCGGTGTCCTGATATCCGTGCCCGTCCAGCGCGGCCTCGTCCGCCGCACTGACCCTCGCCCAGACGACGGTCCCGTCGTCGAGCCGTATCCGTTCGATCCCTCCACCCACGGCGCCCCCGTCCGTTCGCTGCCGGTTTCCCTTTGCCAACTGTGAAGCTCCCCTACCGCAGGGAAGGAGAAGGCTAACTCCCGACCTGGGAAATGTGCGAGGGGCACCTATGCGAGAGGCACCTGCCGGCGACGGCTCCCGGCGACCGGATCCGGCGGCCAGTACATAGGCTGGGCCCGGAAGCGAAACACGGACGCACGCAGGAGAACGCCCCATGTACTTCACCGACCGCGGCATCGAGGAACTGGAGAAGCGGCGCGGCCAGGAAGAGGTCACCTTCGAGTGGCTCGCCGAACAGCTGCGCACGTTCGTCGACCTCAACCCGGACTTCGAGGTCCCGGTGGAACGACTGGCCACCTGGCTGGCCCGCTTGGACGACGAGGAGGACGAGGAGTAGGGCCTGGTCGGGGTTGGTGTAAAGCCCGGTCAGGGTTCGAGCGAGGCCCTGTTCGTGGTTGGAGCCGGGTCCTTTCGGCGCCCGCCGCGGGTCAGTCGCGCGGGCGCATGAGGTCGTACGCCAGTCCGAGCGCCCCGTGCGCCACCAGGAGCGCCCCCGCCGCGATCCAGCCGCCGCTGCGTCGGCGCACGCCCCAGGAGGTGAGCGGCAGGCCGGCCGTCACCTGGGCGAGCGCCAGGGCGCGGGCTCTCGGGGTGCCGGCCCAGGGCAGCCAGGGACCGAGTGATCCCCGCTCGACGACATCGAGTTCCGCGCGGACGGCGTGGCGCCAACCGGACCATTCGAGAGGCTGCGCGTCGGGCTGGGCACGGGCCGCCTCACGGAGGCGGCCGGCGGGTTCGCCCGGGGTGAGCCCGGCGGGGAGGGCGACACCCGCGCGCGTGAGAACGGCGAGCAGGCCGAGCAGGCGGGCCCGGCCGTCGGCATCGAGGTCGGGTTCCGTGAGGCCGTCGAGGGACTGCAGGTCCAGGACAGGGTCGAGGCCGAGACGCGCGGCGAGGGCGCGCATGGCCTCGCCCTCGCCCACGGGTGTGCCGTTGGCGAGCCACTCGTAGCCGACCGGGCGGCGGAAGCCCGAGGCGAGGATGCAGCCGCTGTGGTCGGCGTTCCACCACAGGGCGAGTACGGGCCAGGGGGCACCGACGGCCAGAGCGGTGGCCCAGCCGGTGAGGACGCGGCCGACCGGCTCGCCGCCGTGCAGCCAGGGCTTCCCCTCGGGAACCAGCACGCTCCACCGCGGGCCGGCCCGGGCGAGCAGCATGCGCTCGCGCAGCAGTCGGGCGACGGGGCCGACGGCCTCGGGTTCCGCGCGGCAGAGCAACAGGGCCCCGGCCGCCCGGTCGGGAGGCGCGGGCGCTTGGGGAGGCTGCGGAGGCTGCGACTCATGGGGTGGCATGCGCCCAGATTATTGGGTTTTGTACCGGCCGATATCCCTCAGATCACCAGAACGAGTGCCTTGACTTCGCGGATCCGCGATATATCGTGTCAATTGGAAGACGCGATATGGCGTGTCGTGTCCCGCCCCGGCCGAGGAGGTCAGCACCATGTCCGAGTGGTCCGTCACAGAGCCCGGCAAGCTCACGTTCGACGAACCGGTGTCGGCCCTCCATGTGCGCATCGCCAATGGAACGGTGAACGTCGTGGGGGTCGACGAGGGTTCCACCAGGCTCGAAGTGTCCTCGATAGAGGGACCACCTCTGGTGGTGACCCACGAGGACGGCACGCTCACGGTCGCCTATGAGGACCTGCCCTGGAAGGGCTTCCTCAAATGGCTCGACCGCAAGGGCTGGCGCCGCAGTGCGGTGGTCTCCCTGGCCGTTCCGGCACGTACGCGCGTCGAGGTCGGCGTCGTCAGCGCCACCGCCGTGATCTCCGGGGTCGACGGGCGCGCGGTCGTGAAGGGCATCTCCGGCGACACGACACTCGTGGGGCTCTCCGGCCCGGTGCGCGCGGACACGGTGTCGGGGAACGTGGAGGCGCAGGCCCTCACCGGCGACCTCCGGCTCAACTCCGTCTCGGGCGACCTGACCGTCATCGAGGGCTCCAGCCCCTCCGTGCGGGTCGAGTCGGTCAGCGGTTCCGTGATCGTCGACCTCGACCCGGCGGGGCGGCCCAGCGACATCAGCCTGACCAGCATCTCCGGCGAGATCGCGATCCGCCTGCCTCATCCGGCCGACGCGGAGGTCCAGGTGGACTCGGCGAGCGGCACGGTCTCCAGCGCCTTCGAGGACCTCAGGGTCGGCGGCCAGTGGGGCGCCAAGAAGATCACGGGAAGGCTGGGCGCGGGGAACGGCAAGTTGAAGGCGACGACCGTCTCGGGCTCCATCGCCCTGCTGCGACGGCCCCCTTCGGAGGACGAACCATGGGACGAGGGAGTGGATTTCAAGAAGGGGACGGACTTCGGAGAGGATGAGCCGGAGGACGCGGTTCCTGTTGGAGCCGGGTCCGAGCACGGCAAGGGGCACAGCGCGGTGCCCGAGGACACGGTGCCCGGCCCTCGCGTCGGTGCCGGACCGGCCGCCCCACCGGCGGACGGTCCCGCCGAGTCCCTCACTTCGGGCGCGACCCCCGCCGCGGCCCCCGACTCCGGCCCCACTCCTGCCGAGCATTCCGACACCGGCGTCACCGACGACCCGACCCACGAGAAGGGGCTCTGACATGGCTCCCGTCTTTGCCCATGGCCGCCTGCGGCTCTACCTGCTGAAGCTCCTGGACGAGGCACCGCGCCACGGTTACGAGGTGATCCGCCTCCTGGAGGAGCGCTTCCAGGGGCTGTACGCGCCGTCGGCCGGCACCGTGTACCCCCGGCTGTCCAAGCTGGAGGCCGAGGGCCTGGTCACCCACACCACCGAGGGCGGCCGGAAGGTGTACGCGATCACGGACGCGGGCCGTGCCGAGCTGGCCGACCGCAGCGGTGAACTGGTCGATCTGGAGCTGGAGATCCGCGAGTCGGTGGCCGAGCTCGCAGCGGAGATCCGTGCCGATGTGCGCGGCGCGGCGGGTGATCTGCGCCGGGAGATGCGGGCGGCGGCGAGCGAGGCGCGGCGGAGTTCCACGGGAGCGGGCGCCAAGGGCGAGCGCACGGAACACGAGGGCGCCCACGGGGACTTCACGGACTACGGCGACAAGGAGGCGTGGCGCATCGCGAAGGAGGAGATGCGCCGCGTCAAGCAGGAGTGGAAGGAGCAGGCCCGGCGCGCCAAGGACGAGAGCCGGCGGGCCCGCGAGGATGCCCAGCGGGCGCGCCACCAGGCCAAGGAGGCTCAGGAGCGGGCGCGGGCGCAGGCCCAGGAGGAGCTCCAGCGCATCGCCAAGCGCGTCCAGGACCAGGTGCAGGACCACTTCACCCGGGGCGACTGGCCCACGGGCGTGCGCGAGGGCATCACCGAACTGGCCAAGGAATTCGGCGAGTTCGGAAAGGACTTCGGCAAGGAGTTCGGTAAGGACTTCGGCTTCGGCCGACCGGGAACAGGAAAGGGGCAGGGGACGGGAGCAGCAGCCGGGGCAAGCACTGGGGCAGCCACCGGGGCTGGGTCAGGCTCTGCGACGAAGGAGCCCGACTACACGGTCACTCCTGAGGACTTCCCCGCCGAGTACGAACCCTCCTGGGCCCACGAGGACTCCACGGGCGACCCCGCCCGCGACCTCGACCGCCTCCTGGACCGCTTCCGCGACGACATCCGCGACGCGGCCCGCGACCACGGCGTGACGGAGGAGCAACTGCGCGACGCCCGACGCCACTTGTCGACGGCGGCGGCGCACATAGGGGCGGCGCTGCGGACACCCAAGGGCTGAGCGGAGGCCTGCCGGGGCGGGGGCGCGCATCAACTCCAGGGCGCCCTCCCCGGCAGGCTCCGGCGGTGGGCCCACCGGCACCGCCACCACCACCGGCTCCTACGACGGGCGGGGCCCAACGTGGTCGTCCTGCACCGGACCACCCGCCATGGCCAATTCGGCACCGGACGAACCCAGCATGGCCAGTTCGGCGGCCCCACCGCCGCGCCCATACGACGGGCCGGGCGAGCGGGGCCACCACGGGCCGGCCCCATCCGGTGGCGGCCCACCCAGCCGACAGCGAAGGTCAGCCCCCCTCAGCCCGCCTTCGCCTCTCCCCCGCCGTACAACACCCGCCGCAGCGACGCGTATGTCACCCCGTGGTCGGCCAGGACCTCCGCGGGGACGCCGGGGCGGGCGGTGAGGGCGAGGAGGAGGTGCTCGTCGCCGATGTACCGGTCCCGCTGGGCGAGAGCCATCCGCAGGGACTCCGTGAGAAGGTCCTTGGCCCCCTGAGCGAAAGGTCGATGCCCGCCGACGAGCCCGGACCACCAACCCCTCCCCCGCCCGGCGCCCGTCCTGCCGGACCGCAGCGCACCCTCACCATGGGCTTCTTCGACCCGGGAGACGATCTCCGAGACGTCGATGCCCAGCCCGGAGAGCGCGTCCGCGTCGGCGCGGGAGAGCCCGCCGCGACGCCGGGCCTCGGCCAGTGCCTGTTCGACGGACTCCTTGCGGTCCGCGAGGCCCAGCGACATGAGGGCGAACGACCCGCGGCTGGCCTCACGGTCGAGCAGGGCCAGCAGTACGTGCTGTTCCTCGACCGTCTCCGCGTGCAGCCGCTCGGCGTGGTCGACCGCGCCGAGCACCACCGCCCGGGCGTCTTTGGTGAACCGTTCGAACATCACTGCCTCCCGTACTTCTTGTGCACGGCCTGCCTGCTGACACCCAGTTCCGCGGCGATCTCCTGCCACGACCAACCCTGATTGCGCGCACTGCGCACCTGAACCGCTTCGAGCTGCTCCAGCAGCCGCCGCAACGCGGAGACGGCCCGCAGCCCGATCCGCGGATCGCGGTCGCCCGCGCGCTCGGCGAGATCCGTTGCTTCGGTCATGATGTCAACTTAGATTGACACACCCTCGAATGTCAACCGCAGTTGACACCCAAGGGCGTGCGAAGCCAAGGGCGCGCAAGACCCGCGCCCAGGCCCAGGAACGGCATCAGGGGGTGGTCAGAACGACCTTGCCGAAGAGCTCACCGGACTCCATCCGCTCGAAGCCCTCCCGGGCCCGGTCCAGCGGAAGGACCTCGTCGATGACGGGACGGACACCGGTGGCGGCACAGAAGGAGAGCAGGTCCTCCAGCTCGTCCTTCGTGCCCATCGTGGAGCCGACGACCTTGAGTTCGAGGAAGAAGATCCGGGTCAGTTCGGCGTGCGAGGGGCGGTCGCCGCTGGTGGCACCCGAGATGACCAGGGTGCCGCCGGGCTTGAGGGACTTGACGGAGTGGGACCAGGTGGCGGCGCCGACCGTCTCGATGACGGCGTCCACGCGCTGCGGCAGCCGCGCCCCGGACTCCACGGCCTCCACGGCGCCCAGCTCGAGGGCCCGCTTGCGCTTGGCCTCGTCGCGGCTGGTCGCGAAGACCCGCAGCCCCGCCGCCTTCCCGAGCGCGATCGCGGCGGTGGCGACACCGCCTCCGGCACCCTGCACGAGAACCGAGTCACCGGGGCGTACACCGGCGTTGGTGAAGAGCATGCGGTACGCCGTCAGCCACGCGGTGGGCAGGCAGGCCGCCTCTTCGAAGGAGAGCTCCTTGGGCTTGGGCAGGACGTTCCACGAAGGCACCGATACCTGCTCGGCGAAGGTCCCCTGGTACCGCTCGGTGAGGATGGAGCGCGGCTCCTTGGGGCCGACCCCGTGTCCCGTCTGCCCGATGACGGAGTGCAGTACGACCTCGTTGCCGTCCTCGTCGACGCCGGCGGCATCGCAGCCGAGGATCATCGGCAGCTTGTCCTCGGCGAGCCCCACGCCACGCAGCGACCAGAGGTCGTGGTGGTTCAGGGAGGCGGCCCTGACGTTCACGGTCGTCCAGCCGTCCCGTGCCGCGGGAGCGGGCCGCTCCCCCAACTCAAGGCCGTTCAACGGCTGGTCCCGGTCAATACGAGCAGCGTAGGCAGCGAACATGCCCCCGACCCTAGGCTCCACCGCCCTCCGGACGGAACCACGTCCCCGTGTGACGCGTGTCCCGCCGGGTGGGTGGGTTTCGACTGACTGTGCGTACGGGCCGGTGGGGGCAAAAGCAGGGGCGCAGCCCCGCTTTAAGGGGCGCGGGGAACTGCGCGCCCAGCCCCGACCAACCCGCACCCACTCATCCACCCCCACGTACTCACCCACCCGGCCGAACCCCGAAGTAAAAAATCTCCACGCACAAAAAATTCGGGCCCCGCCCACCAGGACGGGACCCGAACCTCAAGCACCAACCACAAACACCAACGACCTACCGGCGAGCCACACCCTCAGCCCGAGCCGCCGCAGCGACCGCCGCCGTGACGGCGGGAGCAACCCGCTCGTCGAACGGCGACGGAATCACGTAGTCCGCGGCAAGGTCGTCCCCGACGACCGAAGCCAACGCCTCAGCCGCAGCGATCTTCATCCCCTCGGTGATCCGAGAGGCCCGCACCTGAAGCGCCCCCGCGAAGATCCCGGGGAACGCCAGCACGTTGTTGATCTGGTTCGGGTAGTCCGACCGCCCGGTGGCGACGACCGCCGCGTACTTGTGGGCGACATCGGGGTGCACCTCGGGATTCGGGTTCGCCATGGCGAAAACGAACGCGCCCTCGGCCATGGACGCCACGGCCGGCTCCGGCACCGTACCGCCGGAGACGCCGATGAAGACGTCGGCCCCGGCGAGCGCGGACTCCAGCGAGCCGGACAGCCCCGCCTTGTTGGTCATGGCGGCCAGTTCCCGCTTGACCGGCGTCAGGTCGTCCCGGTCCGTCGACACGATGCCCTTGCGGTCGGCGACCGCGACATCCCCGAGCCCCGCCTCGAGCAGGAACTTGGCGATGGCGACCCCGGCCGCACCCGCGCCCGAGATGACGGCCCGCAGCTGCCCGAGGCTCCGCCCGGTCAGCCGCGCGGCGTTCCGCAGGGCCGCCAGCGTGACGACGGCCGTGCCGTGCTGGTCGTCGTGGAAGACGGGAATGTCGAGCCGCTCCTGAAGCTGCCGCTCGATCTCGAAGCACCGGGGCGCCGAGATGTCCTCCAGGTTCACGCCGCCGAAGGACGGCGCGAGCCGCACCACGGTCTCGACGATCTCGTCGACGCCGGTGCAGGCGAGCGCGATCGGCACGGCGTCGACCCCGCCGAACTGCTTGAACAGGATCGCCTTGCCCTCCATCACGGGGAGGGAGGCCTCGGGTCCGATGTCACCGAGCCCGAGCACGGCGGTGCCGTCGGTCACGACGGCGACCACGGACGACTTCCATGTGTAGTCGTGGACGAGTTCCGGCTTCTCCGCGATGGCCGTGCAGACCTTCGCGACGCCGGGCGTGTACGCCAGGGACAGGTCGTCCTTGTCACGGACGGGCACCGTGGCCTGCACGGCCATCTTGCCGCCGCGGTGCAGCGCGAATGCCGGGTCGAAGGAATCGAGGGGCTCCGCCCCGCCTTCCTGATCCGTACTGCTGTCGCTGCGAGGATTGACGATCTCCGCTGCCACTTTGTTTTACCCCTTAAGTCTTAATGGTTGAGGGTTCCGCTCCGGGTGAGGAGTGGGCGGGCACCGCATATGTCCCAGATGACGGTTACGTACGTATACGTACGGGTCATACGCGACGGGCGCGCCGCACACGCGCCCTGAGCCCCGGATGAGGGGTGTAAGGAACCTTCTTACCCGACGGACCGCATCACAGACGAGTCCATGGCGCGAAGGTCACACGTCGACGGCGGAAGGTCACATACCGGAGGACCGTGAGCCGGATACGGGCCGAACGCCGGACGGATACAGGTCGGATGCAGGCCGGATACCGGAGAGCGAAGGTCACATACCGGTGACAGGACTCATGACCGAATATGCCGAACGCGCCCATTTCGCGAACAATCCACCGATGCGCACCGAAGCACCGCGTACGCGGAGAAGCGGTCGCCCGTTTCGCCCAGTACACCGAAGATCTTCCGGCCATGACGGGGGGTTTTCCGCACAAGATCCGGCTTCGACGGACCGACTCGGTCCGGTTCGGGGGTCACCCGTTATCCGATTTTGACATGGCAGGCACCCTGAAGGCGCGAGTCCGAATGGCAAGATGCCGTAATCACACGAGGTCGCGACACCCGAAGGTGTGTGTTCTCGTCGACCCATCGGCTACTGCCGACCCATCGGCAACACCACCCACCCGCCGGAGGAACCCACCATGACCGCAAGCTCCACCCGTCGTACGACCGCCGTGCAGTCCCGGATAGCCGCGGTCGGTGCGATCGCGGTCGCAGGCGCCCTGCTGCTCACCGGCTGCGGTGACCAGACCAAGGAGAAGGACAGCGGCAGCTCGGACACCGCTGACTCCAGCGCGGCCCCGCTCGCCGACCAGCTGCCCAAGGCCGTCCGCGACAAGGGCGTCATCAAGGTCGGCTCGGACATCGCGTACGCGCCCGTCGAGTTCAAGGACGACTCCGGCAAGACCGTGGGCATCGACCCCGACCTCGCCGACGCCATGGGCAAGCAGCTCGGCGTGAAGTTCGAGTTCGAGAACGGCACGTTCGACACCCTGCTCACCGGCCTGCGCTCCAAGCGGTACGACATCGCGATGTCGGCGATGACGGACACGAAGGACCGCCAGGAGGGCATCGACGCCGACACCGGCAAGAAGGTCGGCGAGGGCGTCGACTTCATCGACTACTTCACCGCGGGCGTCTCGATCTACACCAAGCAGGGCGACGACCAGGGCATCAAGACCTGGGACGACCTCTGCGGCAAGAAGATCGTCGTGCAGCGCAACACCGTCTCGAACGACCTGGCCAAGGACCAGGCCAAGAAGTGTCCGGCCGGCAAGAAGCTCTCCATCGAGGCCTTCGACAACGACCAGCAGGCCCAGACCCGGCTGCGCGCCGGCGGCGCCGACGCCGGTTCCTCGGACTTCCCGGTCGCGGCGTACGCGGCGAAGACCTCCGGCGGCGGCAAGGACTTCGTGGTCGTCGGCGAGCAGGTCGAGGCCGCTCCGTACGGCATCGCCATCGCCAAGTCGAACACCGAGCTGCGGGACGCCCTGAAGGCCGCGCTCGACGCGATCATCAAGAACGGCGAGTACGACAAGATCATCGCGAAGTGGGGCGTCGAGGCGGGCGCCGTCAAGGAAGCCACCCTCAACGGCGGCAAGTGACCGCGTACCCAGCGGCACTGAAAGGCAACATCCGTGACTGTTGACATCGACAAGTCGGCCGGCCCCGAGGACACTCCCCCGGGCGGACCGGAGGCCATCAAGGCCATTCCGGTCCGCCACTACGGGCGGTACGTCTCGGCCATCATCGCGATCGCGATCTTCGTCTCGATCATCTACGCGTTCGCCCAGGGCAAGATCAACTGGGGCGCCGTACCGGACTACTTCCTCGACGACCGGATCCTCAAGGGCGTCGGCCAGACGATGCTCCTCACCGTCCTCTCGATGGTGATCGGCATCGCGGGCGGCATCCTCCTCGCGGTGATGCGCCTGTCGAGGAACCCGGTGACCTCGTCGATCGCCTGGTTCTACATCTGGTTCTTCCGCGGCACCCCGGTCCTGGTGCAGCTCGTCGTCTGGTTCAACCTGGGCCTGGTCTTCCAGTACATCAACCTCGGTCCGATCTACAAGGACTACTGGTCGAGCTTCATGACGCCGCTCTTGACGGCGCTCCTGGGACTCGGTCTGAACGAGGCCGCGTACATGGCGGAGATCTGCCGCGCGGGTCTCCTGTCGGTCGACGAGGGCCAGACCGAGGCCTCGCACGCCCTGGGCATGAGCCACAGCAAGACCCTGCGGCGGATCGTGATCCCGCAGGCGATGCGCGTGATCGTGCCCCCCACGGGCAACGAGGTCATCAACATGCTGAAGACGACCTCGCTGGTGTCGGTGGTCCAGTTCGCCGAACTGTTCCGGTACGCCCAGGACATCGGCCAGTCCTCGGGCGCACCGGTGGAGATGTACTTCCTGGCCGCCGCCTGGTACCTGGTCCTGACCTCGGTGCTCAGCGTCGGGCAGTACTACATCGAGCGGTACTACGCCCGTGGTTCGAGCCGTTCACTGCCGGCCACGCCGTTCCAGAAGATCAGGGCGAACATGCTGTCACTGTCCAACCGCTCGGGCGGAGGAGCAAGCGCATGACCGCCAACGTGACCAAGGTGGACTCCGGTACACCGATGGTGAAGGCCGAGGGCGTCCACAAGTCGTTCGGCCCGGTCGAGGTCCTCAAGGGCATCGACCTCGAAGTGAAGCCCAGTGAGGTCTTCTGCCTCATCGGCCCCTCCGGCTCCGGCAAGTCGACGTTCCTGCGGTGCATCAACCACCTGGAGAAGGTCAACGCCGGGCGCCTGTACGTGGACGGTGAGCTGGTCGGCTACCGCCAGCGCGGCGACAAGCTGTACGAGCTCAAGGACAGCGAGGTCGCGCTGAAGCGGCGGGACATCGGCATGGTGTTCCAGCGCTTCAACCTGTTCCCGCACATGACGGCGACGGAGAACGTCATGGAGGCGCCGATCCAGGTCAAGGGCGTCAGCAAGGGGCAGGCGCGGGAGCGCGCGGCGCAGCTCCTGGAGCGGGTCGGTCTCGCCGACAAGGCGGGCAACTACCCCTCGCAGCTCTCCGGCGGCCAGCAGCAGCGGGTAGCCATCGCCCGGGCGTTGGCGATGGACCCGAAACTGATGCTCTTCGACGAGCCGACCTCGGCCCTCGACCCCGAGCTCGTCGGCGACGTCCTCGACGTCATGCGCGACCTCGCCGAGTCCGGCATGACGATGATCGTCGTCACCCACGAGATGGGCTTCGCCCGAGAGGTCGGCGACTCCCTGGTCTTCATGGACGAGGGCGTGGTCGTCGAGTCCGGCAACCCGCGGGACGTACTGACGAACCCACAGCAGGAACGGACACAGTCGTTCCTCTCGAAGGTGCTCTAGCCTCCGGCGGTTCGGCAGGTGTACGGAGGGGCGGTACGGATTTCCCGTACCGCCCCTCCGCGTTCGGCCTGCGCCGGGCGGTGTCCCGTCTGCGAGTGCCGGGCGTTGTCTCGTCTGCTGGTGCCGGGCGGTGTCTCGTCTGCGGGTCGGCGGGGGCTGAGTGCGCAGTTCCCCGCGCCCCTGAAAAGCAAGGCCGAGCCCCAGCGTCCGGCCCACCCAGCGTTCACCTTCCAGCCCAGCCCCGCACACTTCAGCCCGTCCGGCGTTTGAGGACGAGGCCGTTCAGGCCGATTTCCCAACCCACGGTCAACCCACGCACCCCCATCAGCCCGGGCCCGCCCACTCAGCCCGTCCGGCGTTTGAGGACAAGGCCGTTCAGGCCGATTTCCCCACCCACCCAAGGTCACCCCCCACCCCCATCAGCCCGTCCGGCGTTTGAGGACGAGCGCGTTCAGCGCGATACGGGGGTTCGGGGGCGGAGCCCCTGAAAAGGGACGGGAATGGGTAGGGGCGGCGGGGGCGAGAAAAGCCCGCTACTTGAGAGCCAGCACCAACGCATCAGACGGCGAACGCCACACCTCGCGGGCCTCCGCGAACCCCGCTTCGCGCAACACCCGCGCATGCCACTCGCCAGACGGCGTATCCCCCTCCGCATGCTCGCCATAGATCTCGAAGCGCCGAGCCGTAGGCCCGGCGAGGACGGGGTCCTGCGCGGCGAGCTGCCACCAGTCGGCCCAGTCGAGAACGCCGGCGGCCTTGGCCTCGTCCATACGGGCATGCCGCTGAGCCCGGTCCGCAGCGTTGATCCGCGGAGTCGCCTCGTCGATCATGTGGTCCGCGTTCATGAACACCCCACCGTCACGGACGAGTTCCGCGACCTGACCGTACAGAACCGCGAGGGGCTCCCGGTGCAGCCAGTGAAGGGCGGTGGCCGTGAGCACGGCGTCGTACGAGTCGTACGGCAGCTTCGCCGCCCAGTCGGGATCCTTGAGGTCGGCCGTGACGAAGGTGACCCGGTCGTCACCGCGGAAGGTGCCCTCGGCGATGGTCAGGAGCGCGGGATCGAGGTCGACGCCGGTACTGACGGCCTTCGGGAACCTTTCGAAGAGGCGGGCCGTGATACTTCCCGTACCGCACGCGAGATCCAGGACGCGCGGCTCGGGGCCCACGAGGGCCTCGACCATGTCGAGCATGACCCTGAAGCGCTCCTCACGGTCCGGCATGTACCACTCCTGCTGCCGGTCCCAGCTCTCCTGCCAGGCAGCCCAGTCGGCTCCGATGTCGGTCGTCATGGATACCCCTCTCCCCTCCAGTGTGTAATACCCTGGAAGTGCAATTAGCCATTACCTGTCCGCACCACGACGATAGAGTGCCTCCGTAAGGACTACAAGTGGAACTGGCCTATTACTCGGACTACGCCGTGCGACTCGTCAACAGCGAGGAACCGGCCCGGGGCAAGGACGCGCTCACCTCGGTCGAGGCCGTCCGCGATCTCTTCGGCGGCAACTCACAGGCGGCCCGCCGCGCCACGGACGCGGACGTGACCCGCTTCCGCGGCGTACGGGCCCGGCTGCGCGCGGTGTTCGAGGCGGCCGACGGCGGCGACGAGACGCTCGCCGTGGACCTGTTGAACTCACTGCTCCTGGAGTTCCCGGTGAGCCCGCAGATCTCCGGCCACGATTTCCGGGACGACGACGGCCGCCCGCTGTGGCACATGCACCTGGCGGACCACCCGTCGAACGCGACCGCGGGGTACGCCGCGACCGCCGCGATGGGCCTGGCCTTCCACCTCACCGAGTACGGCGTGGACCGCCTGGGCCTGTGCGAGGCAGCGCCGTGCCGCAACGCCTACCTCGACACCTCGACGAACCGCTCCCGGCGCTACTGCTCGGACCGCTGCGCGACCCGGGCGAACGTCGCCGCCTACCGGGCCCGCAAACGCCTGGAGGCGGACCGGTCGGAGAGCACCGGCCTGGCGGCCGACAGCACCCAGCGCGCGACCGCGAACGGCGAGCGCTGATCCTTTTTGAGCGGCCGGTACCGGAACCGCACCTTCCCGAGGACGAGCTCCTCGGGCACGGTCCCGTAGTCGGTACTGTCCCCGCCCGCGTACGCGTTGTCGCCGAGCACCCACCAGCCGCCCTCGCGCCGCTCGGCCGCGCGCTTGACGACCAGCAGGTCCTGCTGGAACGGATGACGCAGTACGACCACGTCACCGGGCCTGACCCGGGCCCCGTACTGCACGACGAGGAGATCCCCGTGCTGCAGTGTGGGCACCATGGACGGCCCCGTCACCTCGGCCGTACCGAAGGGCAGGGCAGCCCTTCCACGCTCGGTCTCCTGCGACAGCTCCGGCATCACCGGCACCTCCCCGGTCCTATCCTCCACGAGTCCCAGTCTCACCCTGGACTTTTGTCCTAAGCCCATGGGGGCACTCGCGAAAACCCGTCCCTCACGGAGTAATGTCCCACCTGAGAAGACGATCACGAGGAAGGACAGCTCAATGCTCTCCCGCCTGTTTGCCCCCAAGGTCAAGGTCAGCGCACACTGCGACCTGCCCTGCGGTGTGTACGACCCGGCCCAGGCCCGCATCGAGGCGGAGTCGGTGAAGGCCGTGCAGGAAAAGATGGCCGCCAACGACGACCCGCACTTCCAGGCCCGCGCCACCGTCATCAAGGAGCAGCGCGCCGAGCTCGCCAAGCACCACGTCTCGGTGCTCTGGAGCGACTACTTCAAGCCCCCGCACTTCGAGAAGTACCCGGAGCTGCACCAGCTGGTCAACGACGCCCTCAAGGCCCTCTCGGCCGCCAAGGGCTCGACCGACCCGGCCACGGGCCAGAAGGCGCTGGACTACATCGCCCAGATCGACAAGATCTTCTGGGAGACCAAGAAGGCGTGACCCAACGCCTTCAGTTTTCGCGGTGGAGGGGCCCGGCCGATACCTTGGCCGGGCCCCTTCCTCGTTTCCCTGTCGGGGGCTCTGTCGGTGGGCCGTGGCATGCTGAAGGGCATGAATCCGGAAGATCTGGTCCGGCTGCGCAAGGCGCGCGACCGGATGGACCGCGAGTATGCCGAGCCGCTGGACGTGCCCGCGCTCGCGCGTACGGCGCTGATGTCGGCGGGCCACTTCCAGCGCAGCTTCCGGTCGGCCTTCGGTGAGACTCCGTACAGCTATCTCATGACGCGCCGCATCGAGCGTGCGAAGGCGCTGCTGCGGCGCGGCGATCTGACGGTGACGGAGGTCTGCATAGCCGTCGGGTGTACGTCGCTGGGGTCGTTCAGCTCCCGCTTCACCGAGCTGGTGGGCGAGTCGCCGAGCGCGTACCGGGCCCGGCCGCACGACGAGGGGGCGGCGATCCCGGCCTGCGTGGCGAAGATGTACACGCGGCCCACGCGCATACGGGCGTCCGAACCCCCGTCTTGAGTGGCAGCGACCGGCTTCAGGTCGCCAGGCGGGACGCGCGCGCCCGTAGGTAGCGCTGTTCCGGGCGGCTGAGGGTCTTGGCGGCGGCCGACTCGTAGGCGGTGCGGGCGGCCTCGGTGTCGCCAGCCCGTTCCAGGAGATGGGCGCGGACCGCGTCGAGGCGGTGACCCGTCGACAACTCCTCTTCCAGGGATTCGAGTTCGTCGAGACCGGCCTCCGGGCCGTGGACCATCGCGACGGCCACCGTGCGGTTGAGGCGTTCCATGGGGCCGGGGACCAGCCGGACGAGGATGTCGTAGAGGCCGAGGATCTCCCGCCAGTCGGTGTCCTCGGGCGAGGCGGCCTCGTCGTGGACGGCGGCGATCGCGGCCCTCAACTGGTAGGGACCCAGCCGCGGTTGGGCCAGCGCCTGCGTCACGAGGCCCACGCCCTCGTCGATCGCCGTCTTGTCCCACAGCGATCGATCCTGCTCATCGAGCGGCACCAGTTCACCATGCGGTCCGGTGCGCGCGGCGCGGCGGGCGTCGGTGAGGAGCATGAGCGCCAGCAGACCCGTCACCTCGCAGTGGCCGGGCAGCAGGGCGTACACCGTACGGGTCAACCGGATGGCCTCGCCCGCGAGTTCGGCCCGCTGGAGCGCCGCGCCGGATGTGGCCGTGTACCCCTCGTTGAAGATCAGGTACAGGACGTGCAGGACCGCCGGCAGCCGCTCCTCCCAGTTCTCGGGGCGGCCGAAGCTCGTGCCCTTCACCTTCTGCTTGGCCCGGCTGATCCGCTGCGCCATGCTCGCCTCGGGCATCAGATGCGCACGGGCGATCTCGGCCGTCGTCAGACCGCCGACCGCCCGCAGCGTGAGCGCGATCCGCGCGGGCTGGGTCAGTTCGGGATGGCAGCAGAGGAAAAGAAGCGTGAGGGTGTCGTCCTCGGACGGGGCCCGGTCGGCGCCGGGCGGCGGCGCCGTGAACGCGTCGCGCGGAGTGAGCGCCGCCGCCCGCTCCTCGCGCAGCCGGCGCGCCTCCTCACTGCGCAGCACGTCCGTGAGCCGCCGCGACGCGACCTTGATCAGCCAGCCGCGCGGATTCTCGGGCACCCCGGCGTCCGGCCACTGTCCGGCCGCCGCGAGGAGCGCCTCCTGCACGGCGTCCTCGGCGGCGTCGAAGTGCCCGTACCGGCGCACGAGCGCGCCGAGGACCTGCGGCGCGTGGCGGCGCAGCAGGTCCTCGACCTCGCTCGTACGTCCCGAGGGGCGTCTGGGGGGACGGCTCACACGTCCCCACTGAAGTCGGGGATCGGGCGGATGACCAGCGGGTACTGCTTCGTGCCCTCGGGGACGGGGCAGTCGAGCACGCGGGCGGCGATCTCCGTGACCCGCTCCAGGCTGGCGCAGTCCAGGACCCAGTACCCGGCGAGCACTTCCTTGGTCTCGCTGTACGGTCCGTCGGTGATCACGGGCTTCCCGTCCGGGCCCCGCTCGACGAACCGGGCCTTCGCGGGCTCCGACAGACCGTTGGCGTCGACGATCTCCCCGGTCTCGGCGAGGTCGTTGTTGATCGCGCCCATGTGCGCGTACATGGTCTGGACGTCCTTCTCGGTCCAGACGGGGGCGTCGGAGGAGCCCTTGCCGCTCTGCGCCTCGTAGTCGGCCTGCGTGCCCTGGATCATCACGAGGTACTTCATGAGTCCGCTCCTTCGGTTCGGGCCACCCGCTCCGGGCGGCTCTCACAGGGGACGTCGGAGCCGGGCCGCGGTTCTCTACAAGGTCGCGGAAAAAACTTTCGCGCGATTTCTCGCGTGCCGCCGCACTCAGGAATCCCGCTCCACGGACGCCTGGTCCGCAGGCCCCTGGCCTGCTGCCGCCTGGGGCGTCTCGGGCTCGCTCGCCAGGACGCGCTCCGACTCGGCCTCGGCCTTCTCGGCCTCCCCCTCCTCGTACTCCGCGCACTGGGGGTTCTGGCAGGGGCCCGCGCCCCACAGGGGCACGAAGACCCCGAGGGTCTTGTGCCGACGCACGACCGTGTCCACGGCCTGCTTGCAGACCGGACAGACATACTCATCGCTGGTCATGTCCCCAGGGTATTGCGGGAGGCCGCGCCCCGACAGGCGGGCGACGAACCCGCCCCGGAATCAGCGCTTCCTGCTGTACGTCCGCACGATCGCCCCGTTCTTGAACGTACGCACCTCGCCGAGCGTGAACTCGCCGATGGCGAACCCGGAGCCGAACATCGGCATGCCGGAGCCGAGCACGATCGGGTACGTCTTGACGATGATCTCGTCGATCTCGTCGACCAGCTCCCCCGCGAGCCGCGAACCGCCGCACAGGTAGATACCGAGATCGCCGTCCTCCGCCTTGAGCTCGCGGACCTTGCCGACCAGGTCGTCGGAGATGATCTCGACGTGGGGGTCGGGCGACTCCTTCAGGCTGCGCGAGGCGACGTACTCGCGCATATGGGCGTACGGGCTGGTGACGCCGATCTCCAGCGCGATGTCGTAGCTGGCGCGGCCCTGGATGATCGTGTCGTACTTCTGGTTCGCCAGGTGGTCCGTACCCGTCGCTTGGCGGCCGTGGGTCGGCAACGTCTCCGGGTATTCAGTCTTGAGGAAGTCGAAGAACTCCTCGTCGACCATCTCCACCATCATCTGTGCGTCGCCGCTCGGGTCGCCGATGAAGCCGTCGATCGAGCAGGCGATGAAATACGTGAGCTTTCGCAAGCCGGTCTCTTTCCGTAGGATGCGTGAACCACTCCATTCATAGTGCTTCACCTGTAGTGGTTGCAAGGAGATTTCCGAGGATCTCCCGTACGGGGCTCAAGTGAGAGAGGGGATTCCGCATGGCGAGCAATCCGGAGCGCCGGGCCGCCCTGGTCGACGCCGGGGTGGAGGTGCTGGCGCGCGAAGGGGCACGCGGGCTGACGTTCCGCGCGGTGGACGGTGAGGCCGGGGTTCCGGTGGGCACCGCCTCGAACTACTTCACCGGCCGCGACGACCTGCTCCGCCAGATCGACGCCCACCTCCACGAACGCCTCGCCCCGGACCCCGAGGTCCTGGCCGAGCTCATGAAGGCCCCCAAAAACCGTGCCCTGGTCACGGCGTTCATGCACGACCTCATGGCCCGCGCCCAACGGGACCGCACGGGCTATCTGGCCCTGCTGGAGATGCGCCTGGAGGCCACGCGCCGCCCCGAACTCCGCGCCTCCTACACGAAGACGATCCGCGCCGACCTCGAATACGGCATGGAGTTCCACCGCGGGGCAGGCCTCCCCGGCGGCGACGAGACGGTCACGGTCCTGTATCTCGCCATGCTCGGCCTGATCCTGGAACACCTGACCCTGCCGGGCGTCCTGGAGGGCGTACTGCCGGGAGTGACCGTCCCGGACGGGCTGGTGGAACGGATCGTCGCGACGATCGTGCCGGAGCCGGCCGACTGAGCGGACAAGGTGTCGGCGGGGGCCACCCCGTCAGCTGGGCGCGGGAACTGGGCGCCCAGCCCCCACCGGCCCGCGGCCCGCGGACTACGAACCGGCCTCCCCACGGAGCGGTTCGCGCCACATCGGCCACATCAGCGGCCCGCTCGGAAGCTCAAGGGCGCTCCCCGTGAACTCGAACCCGAGCCGCTCATAGAGCCTCCGGCTGCGCTCACTGCTCGCCTCCAGATACGTGGCCACACCTTCACCGTCACACCGGTCCAGCACATGCTGGACAAGGGCCGAACCGAGCCCCTCCCCCTGCCGGCCCGGAGAGACGGCGATCATCCAGAGGTACTCGTGGGCCTGCCCCTCCGGGTGGATCCCGGCGGTCAACCTGCCTATCAGTTCGACCCGTTCGTTCTCGGGATCGACGTCCTCGCGCAGTTGGGCGGGCCCGTCCTCGTCCTCCTCGGCGGGCTCCGCGGGCATCGGAAGCCACAGCGCACAGGCCGAACCGTCCTCCGTGACGTCCACGTACCCCTCGGCGAGCACGCCGTCGACGAAGGCGCCCATCAGCAGCGGATGCGTCCGCCGCCGGTGTTCCGCGTCGGGAAAGATCCAACTGCTCACCGGGTCCTTCTGAAAGGCCTCGTCGAGCAGCCGTGTCACGGCCTCCCGGTCGTCCTCGCCCGCTCTGCGGATCGCCACGCCCATAGCCCGCCCCTTTGGCTCAACTACCCATGCCCACTCGGCCGTTGCAGCCTAGCGATCACTTCGGCAGAAGGCGACGGGCCCCGCACACCGTGGGGATGCGCGGGGCCCGCCGGAACCGGAACCCCTCCGCCTCACCGCGTTGTCAGGCACCGCGCGGCGAAGAGGGCCCCGGAGTCTCGTACCCATTACGGCCGACGAACGCCGTACCGCTCAGGGTGGAGTGGCGGAAGTGAGGTGTGGGGGGAGGCCGGGGGCGGAGACCGGCGGTGTGGAGGCAAGCGGTGCGGAGGCGGCAGGGCTGGAGGGGGGCCGCCTGCCGCTCGGCCTGGCCCGGCGTGCCGCACCTCACCGAGCCGGTCCCAGCCAGACCGACCAGGCGGCTCCACGCCCCGCCACGCCCAACCAAGTCGGGCCCAGCCAGACCGGCCAGGCAGCACACGCCTGCCACGCCGAACCGAGACGGTCCTAGCCAGACCAACCAGGCGGAGCCACGCCCCGCGCACCGAACCAAGTCGGGCCCAGCCAGACCGGCCAGGCAGCACACGCCTGCCACCCCGAGCCGAGACGGCCCAGCCAGACCAACCAGGCGGAGCCACGCCCCGCCGCACCTAGCCGGATCGGGTCGAGCCAGATCGGGGTCCGATCGAGCCAGGTCAGGCGCCCCCCACCCCCAGGCACCGACAGCCCACCCGCCGCACGGCCTCATCCACCGCGCCCAGCCGAGCCATCCCACCCGGGCGGCGCCTCCCGCACGTCCCTCAGCCTTCTTCAGCCCTCCTCAACCGTCCCCGCCCCCTGCCCCCTCTGTCCCCCGCCCCTCCTCTGCCCCCCCGATTCCGACGCCGTACGGCTTCGGCTGCCGCGTCCCCGCGGGCACCGCACGGCATCGGCCGCCCGATCTCTACATACGCGCCACCCTTCGGTCACCCTTCACTCGTCGCGCCCGCCTCGCCCATGGCGCCCGTCTCACTCACCTCACCCGTCGCTCCCCTCGACGGCCCCAACTCACGTGCTCCGCCGCGTCACGTACTCCGCCAGCGACAGAAGCCCTCCCGCCGCCTCCGGATCCGGAACGGCCCGGGACAGGTGCTGCAGGGACCTGGCCATCCGGTCGGCGGCCTGGACCTGGGCCCAGTCACGCCCGCCCGCCCGCTCGACGGCGAGGACCGTACGCTCCAGATCGCCGTCGCGGTACGGAACCCGGTACAGCTCGGCCAGTTCGGCCGCGGCCGGTGTGCCGGAGGCGAGCGCCGCGACCACGGGGAGGGACTTCTTGCGGGCCATGAGGTCCGCCCCGGCCGGCTTGCCGGTGCGGCTCGGGTCCCCCCAGATGCCGATCACGTCGTCGATGAGCTGGAAGGCGAGCCCGGCCTCCCGCCCGAACGCGTCCAGAGCGTCGACGTCCTCCTCTCCGGCCCCCGCATACAGCGCCCCGAGCGCGCACGCGCAGCCGAGCAGCGCCCCCGTCTTCGCCTCGGCCATGGCGAGCACCTCGTCGAGCGTGACGTCGTCGGGACCTCGACGCTCCATCGCGGTGTCCGTGTGCTGGCCCGCGCACAGTTCGACGACACAGCTCGCGAGCCGCGCTGCCGCCGCCGAGGACGCCGGATGCGGATCCTCGGCGAGCAACCGGTGGGCCAGCGCCTGCAGGGAGTCCCCCGCGAGCACCGCGTCGGCGTCCCCGAACACCGCCCACGCGGTGGGCCGGTGCCTGCGAGTGGTGTCCCGGTCCATCACGTCGTCGTGCAGCAGGGTGAAGTTGTGCACCAACTCCACCGCGGCGGCGGCCCGTACGGCAGCCTCCTGCTGTCCGCCGAGCGCCCGGACCGCGGCCAGCACGAGCGCGGGCCGGATCGCCTTGCCCGAGTTGCCCGCCGCGGAGCTGCCGTCCGCGTGCTCCCACCCGAAGTGGTAAAGCGCGATCCGGCGCAACGGACCGGGCAACGTCTCGATGACCCGGCGCAGTTCGGGGTCGACCGACGCCCGGGACCGCTCCAGGATCCCGGCGGCCTCCTGCCCGTCGGGCGAACCCCGCCGCCCGCCGGGCACGCCACCGGGCACCGGCTCTCCCCGCGCTTCCGGTCCTTCCACGGCCGGCAGCGGGCTCTGCTGCGTCTCCGTCATGAGCTCACCCATGGATCCGCGTCGCGGAGTACGCGGACGGTGGCGCTTCCGCCGGCGCCGGGCGCGTACCCCTTCGGCCCGTCGGCGACGGGCGCGTACCCCCTCGGTCTGCCCCCACCGGCGGACGGGGACACGGCACGCGCCGTACGGGACGTCACCTCCAGCGGCCGATCTCGACGTTCTCCAGGACCCCGAGCGCGTCGGGCACCAGGACCGCGGCCGAGTAGTACGTCGTCACCAGGTAGGACATGATCGCCTGCTCGCTGATGCCCATGAACCGCACGGACAGGCTCGGCTCGATCTCGTCCGGGATGCCGGCCTGCTGGAGCCCGATGACGCCCTGGTCGGCCTCGCCCGTACGCATGGCGATGATCGAGGTCGTGCGGGCCTCGGTGACCGGGATCTTGTTGCACGGGAAGATCGGCACGCCGCGCCAGGTGGGAATGCGGTTGCCGCCCATGTCGAGGGTCTCCGGGACGAGCCCCCGCTTGTTGAGCTCGCGGCCGAACGCGGAGATCGCGCGCGGGTGGGCGAGCAGCAGCTTGGTGCCGCGCCGCCTGGTGAGCAGCTCGTCCAGGTCGTCCGGGCTGGGCACGCCGTCGTGCGGCTGCAACCGCTGGTCGTACTCGCAGTTGTTGAGCAGCCCGAACTCCCGGTTGTTGATGAGCTCGTGCTCCTGGCGCTCCTTCAGCGCCTCGACCGTGAGCCGCAACTGCTGCTCGGTCTGATTCATCGGCTGGTTGTAGAGGTCGGCCACGCGCGTGTGGATGCGCAGCACGGTCTGGGCGACGCTGAGTTCGTACTCGCGCGGTGCCGCGTCGTAGTCGACGTACGTCCCCGGGATGGCCTGTTCTCCGGTGTGGCCGGCGGCGAGGTCGATCTCCTTCTCGCCGTAGTTGTTGGCGCGCTGCGTGGGAATCGCGCGCAGTTGCTGAAGGTGCTCGCGCAGGGATTCGGAGCGCTCGGCGATCTGGTCGAGGTCCTGGCGGGGCAGCGCGAGGACCGTACAGGCCGTGACCGCGCGGGCCGTGTACTCCCAGATCGCCTCCGGGTCGGTGATCGCCTGCTCTCCGAAGTAGGCGCCGTCGGCGAGAACTCCGAGGACAGCGTCGTCCCCGTACGGACCCGTGCCGATCTTCTCGACCTTGCCGTGTGCGAGCAGGAACACCTCGTCGGCCTGGCTGCCGAAGGAGGCGAGGACGTCGCCCGGGTCGAACTCCCGCTGCTGGCAGCGCTGTGCGAGCTCGGCAAGCACCTCCGGGTCCTCGTATGTCCGCAGTGCCGGCAGTTCGCCGAGCTCCGCGGGGATGACCTGGACTCGGTCACCGGTCTTCACGAACGTCACGCGACCGTCGCCCACCGAATAGCTGAGCCTGCGGTTCACGCGGTATGTGCCGCCCTGCACGTTCACCCACGGCAGCATGCGCAGCAGCCATCGTGAGCTGATCTCCTGCATCTGTGGCGCGGACTTGGTGGTCGTGGCCAGGTTCCGCGCCGCGGATGTGCCGAGACTCTTCTGCGGCTGATCCTGGTCCGCGCGGATCTCTTCGCCTACCGACATGAAATTGCCCTCCCCATCGTGCAATGAGCTGCACCGAGAACACTTCCATCACGGACCGTGCCGGTGCTATTACACGAAAGAGGGGGAATGGATCTTCGAAAGCGGGGCATAACGGAGGGCCCCGCCCGGCCCGACATGTCCTGGCAACCAGTCGGCCCGGCGACGTGGATCCTCCCGCCGCTTCCCGATTGCCTCCGACTGATTCCCTGATTCCCGATTGCCTCCCGACTGCTTTCCGATCGCTTCCCGATCGGGAACTTCAAGATCGGGCCGCCCGTTGAACCGGCAAAACGGACGAACGACGAAACGAACGACGAGGAGAAGGCAATGGCAGGCTTCCTGGACCGCGCCAAGGAACAAGCACAGCGCGGCCTCACGCAGGGCAAGCAGAAGCTCGACGACGTCCAGGCACAGCGGGCCGGCGGCGATCTGCTGAAGAGCCTCGGCGCGGCCTACCTCGCGGAGCGGCGCGGCAGCGGCTCCCCGCAGGCCACGCAGCAGGCCCTCCAGGCCGTGGAGAGCCACATCGCGACGCACGGGGACGGCTTTCTGCGCGCCTGAGACGGTCCGCGCGTACCGCTGACCCGCTGACCGGATCGGCTCGCACGCCGTGCGAAGAAGTGGCTCCGGCCGGGGAGATCCGGGTACAAGCAGCGGTACGAGACGGCCGCGCAGGGTGGCCGTCGCGGCCTGTAAGGAGGCGGTCATGGCCCCACCCATGTCCGCGGGCAGCTTTCTGAGCCGGCTCAAGGCGGAAGGGATCACCGTCGTCGAGGTCGGCGACTGGGAGCATCACAACCGCAATCACAAGGGCCCGTGGGGCCCGGTCCACGGCGTGATGATCCACCACACGGTGACGTCGGGGAGCCAGCACACGGTCGAGCTCTGCCGTGACGGCTACAGCGGCCTGCCCGGTCCGCTGTGCCACGGTGTCATCACCAAGGACGGCAGAGTCCACCTCGTCGGCTACGGCCGTTCCAACCACGCGGGCCTGGGCGACGACGACGTCCTGCGCGCGGTCATCGCGGAGAAGGCCCTCCCACCGGACAACGAGGCGAACACCGACGGAAACCGCCACTTCTACGGCTTCGAGTGCGAGAACCTCGGCGACGGCGAGGATCCCTGGCCCGAAGCCCAGCTCGACGCCATCGAGCGCGCCGCGGCGGCGGTCTGCCGCCACCACGGCTGGACGGCACGTTCGGTCATCGGCCACCTCGAATGGCAGCCGGGCAAGATCGACCCCCGCGGCTTCACGATGGCGGCCATGCGGGACCGTATCCACGAACGACTGAAGTAGCGCGCTCGTGGCGGGCCCGTGCCGCCGCCGTCCTGCTGCGCTCGGACGCGTGTCCGACAATGGGTGGGTGATCAGCCCCGATACCCCCGAAGTGCTCGGCCTGGGCGCCCTGCGGCCACGGCTGCCGTCCCCGGTGCGGGAGGCCGTGGACGAGCGGTTCGCGCGGCGCGGTGTCCGGCTGCTGCTCAAGCGGGACGATCTGATCCACCCGGAGCTGGTCGGCAACAAATGGCGCAAGCTGGCCCCGAACCTGCGGGCGGCGGCGGGCCGCACGGTCCTCACCTTCGGCGGCGCGTACTCCAACCATCTGCGGGCCACCGCCGCCGCGGGCCGCCTGCTGGGCCTGCCCACCGTCGGCGTGGTCCGCGGCCAGGAGCTCGCCGACCGCCCGCTCAACCCGTCCCTGGCCCAGTGCGCGGCCGACGGCATGCGATTCCACTTCGTCGACAGATCGACGTACCGCCGCAAGAGCGAGCCGAAGACGCTGGCCGCGCTCCTTCGCGTGTGCGCCGCCGAGGACGCGTACGTGATCCCGGAGGGCGGCAGCAACTCCCTTGCCGTGCTGGGCTGCCGGACCCTGGGCGAGGAGCTGCGCGACCACGGCGGTGTCGACGTGGCCGCGGTCGCCTGCGGCACGGGCGGCACCTTCGCGGGCCTGGCCGCCGGCCTCGGCCCGGGCAGGCGCGCCCTCGGCATACCCGTCCTGAAGGGCGGCTTCCTCGACGCGGAGATACGTACGCTCCAGGACGAAGCCTTCGGCGGCCCGCGCGGCGACTGGTCGCTCGACGACCGCTTCCACTTCGGCGGTTACGCCCGTACGCCACCCGAACTCGAAGCGTTCGCCGACGACTTCGAGCAGCGCCACGGCCTGCCCGTGGAGCGTCTCTATGTCGCCAAGTTGCTGTACGGACTTGTCGCCCTCGTGGAGGAGGGCGCGTTCGCGCGCGGGACGACGATCGCGGCGGTCGTCACCGGCAGCCCTCACTCCCGGACCGCCGCCTAGACCCCTGGTCCCCTGACCTCCGTCCCGGACCTACGTCGCCTCGCGGAACGCCGCCGCTTCCTCCAGGTCCAGGCGTCGCAGCAGTGTCCGGAGCATCTCGTCGTCGATGTAGCGGCCGTCGCGGAGTCTCACGAACATCTCCCGCTCGGCGCCGATCATCTCGCGCGACAGCCGCCGGTAGGTGTCGTCGGCGGTCTCCCCGGTCACGGGGTTCACCGTCCCGAGCCGCTCCCACACGGCATTGCGGCGACGCTCCAGGACCGAGCGGAGCCGGTCGGCGAGCGGCGGCGGCAGCGCGTTGCGCTCGTCGTCGAGGAGTTCGTCCAGGAGGCGTTCCGCGGTCCGGGACGCCTGCGCCTGGGCGTTCGCCTCCGCGAGCGTCTCGGCCTGCGTGTCCCGCTCGGGCAGTTTCAGCAGCCGGACCAGCGGGGGCAGTGTCAGCCCCTGCACGACCAGCGTGCCGATCACCGTCGTGAAGGTCAGGAAGAGGATCAGATTGCGGCCCGGGAAGTCCTCCCCGCCCTCCGCGGTGAGCGGGATCGAAAAGGCGATGGCGAGCGAGACCACGCCCCTCATCCCCGCCCAGCTGATGATGAAGGGACCCTTCCAGGTGGGGTCGTCCTCCCGTTCCCGGATCCGTTTGGACAGGATGCGCGGCAGGAAGGTCGCGGGATACACCCACACGAAGCGGGACACGACGACGACCAGGAAGACGGCCACCGCATACCAGGCGGCGCTCACTCCCTCGTACTCGTCGAGGCCCTTGAGGACGATCGGGAGCTGCAGGCCGATCAGTGCGAAGACCGCCGACTCCAGGATGAACGCGACCATCTTCCACACCGCCTCCTCCTGGAGGCGGGTCGCGAAGTCGACCTCCCAGTTGCGGTGCCCCAGGTAGAGCGCGACGACGACCACGGCGAGCACTCCGGAGGCGTGCACCTGCTCGGCGACCGCGTACGCGAAGAACGGGATCAGCAGCGACAGGGAGTTCTGGAGAAGGGCCTCCTTCAGGTGCGTGCGCAGCCAGTGCAGCGGCACCATCAGGACAACTCCGATGCCGATGCCGCCGATCGCCGCGAGCAGGAACTCGCCGATGCCGCCCGCCCAGGTCGCGCCCTCACCGACGGCCGCGGCGATGGCCACCCGGTAGGCGGTGATCGCGGTCGCGTCGTTCACCAGGGACTCGCCCTGGAGGATCGTGGTGACCCTGGAGGGCAGCCCCACCCGGCGCGCCACCGCCGTGGCCGCCACCGCGTCCGGCGGCGCCACGACCGCGCCGAGCACCAGTGCCGCGGTCAGCGACAGGTCCGGCACGATCATGTAGGCGGCCCAGCCGACGACGAGCGTCGCGAAGAGCACGTACCCGACCGACAGCAGTGCGACCGGCCTGAGTTGTGCCCGCAGATCGAGGTACGAGCTGTCCGTGGCCGCCGTGTAGAGCAGCGGGGGCAGCACGAGCGGGAGCACCACGTCGGGGTCGAGGGTGTATTCGGGGACCCCGGGCAGGTACGAGACGATCAGGCCCGCGGCGACCAGCATCAGTGGCGCGGGCACCGGGGTACGGCGGGCCGCGCCGGCGACCACGGCGCTGCCCGCGACCAGCAGGAGGAGGGGCATCACATGCATCAGCTTCGGCCCGCCTTCGTTTCCGCGCGGATTCCCGCACGCCCGACGTAATCTGGCAATCATGAAACAGTGCACGCACGCCGACGCGCTGCCGCATCCAGAACCCGAGCCGCTGAGCGAGACCTGCCTGGAGTGTCTGGCGGCCGGCTCGCACCCCGTGCAGTTGCGACTGTGTCTCATCTGCGGAGACGTGGGCTGCTGCGACTCGTCGCCGCTGCGGCACTCGACAGAGCACTTCAAGAAGACGGGACACCCGATCATGCGCACGTTCGAGCCCGGAGAGAACTGGCGCTGGTGCTTCGTCGACCACGTACTCGTGTGACGGGGGATCCGGACGGTTCGACCCTCTGACCGTTGGGTACGTCAACCCGGCGCGCGCTCTTCCCAATTGGGCCCGCAGACCCCTAGCCACTGTGCGTATCCATAGGTTTACTATGAGTGACAGCAAGGGGTTGGGGTCCCGGGGACAGGAAACCTGAGAGCGCGATAGCGTCACCGCTGAACCACGTTGCGCGTTACCCCGGGGGGCGACCCTCGGGCCCCCGAAAGAGCTTGTACCACCTTGGAGGTGAGGGTGTCCCAGATCGCAGGCGAGCCCGCGACCCAGGACTTCGTGGAAGTCCGGCTGCCGGCTGCGGGTGCCTACCTGTCGGTGCTGCGCACGGCCACGGCCGGCCTCGCGGCGCGTTTGGACTTCACCCTCGACGAGATCGAGGACTTGCGCATCGCCGTGGACGAGGCGTGCGCGATCCTGTTGCAACAGGCGGTGCCGGGCTCCGTGCTCAGCTGTGTCTTCCGCCTGATCGACGACTCGCTCGAGGTGACCGTCTCGGCCCCGACCACCGACGGCCATGCCCCCGCGCGGGACACCTTCGCCTGGACCGTGCTGTCGGCCCTCGCCGGCAAGGTGTCCTCCTCGGTGGCCGACGACAAAACCGTTTCGATCAGCCTCTACAAACAGCGCGGCGCGGGACCCGGGCCGGCGTGAGGAACGGGGACGGGCCGGTGCGGGACGAAGAGCGCGGCACACGGGAACTTCCCGGCAAGGGCGAGGACGGCCCGAGCGGGCCTCGGCGTCTGGCGGAAGGTGTCGACGGCATCCCCGAGCAGCAGGCCCGGCCGCATCCGGAGGACATCGCCTCCGCGGCGGCCGAAGAAGCGCCTCAGCGGGAAGAGCCGGTCGGCAAGGACGGGCGCGAGGCGCTCTCCGACAGTGACGGGCGACAGGATCCAGACGTTGCCGCGCAGCGGGGGTCCCCCCGGACGGAGTCTGGGGGGACGTCCTCGGAAGGGCGGCGGCGGGTGACGGGCGGGATCATGAGCGAGCAGCACGAGCACGAACGAAATGCCGACAGCGGCGCGTCGGGTACGCAGCACGACCCCCACGACCGCGCCGGGGCGCGGGCCAGGTTCATCGAGCTGCGCAAGCTGGACCCCAGCGGCCCGGAGTACGCGGAGCTGCGCAACCGGCTGGTGAGGATGCACCTGCCGCTCGTGGAGCACCTCGCGCGCCGCTTCCGCAACCGCGGTGAGCCGCTGGACGACCTCACTCAGGTCGCCACCATCGGCCTGATCAAGTCGGTCGACCGCTTCGACCCGGAGCGCGGCGTCGAGTTCTCGACGTACGCGACTCCGACGGTGGTCGGCGAGATCAAGCGGCACTTCCGCGACAAGGGCTGGGCGGTGCGTGTGCCGCGCCGGCTGCAGGAGCTGCGGCTCGCTCTCACCACGGCGACCGCGGAGCTCTCGCAGCTGCACGGCCGCTCCCCCACGGTCCACGAGCTGGCCGAGAAGCTGGGCATCTCGGAGGAGGAGGTCCTGGAGGGCCTGGAGTCGGCCAACGCGTACTCCACGCTGTCCCTGGACGTCCCCGACACGGACGACGAGTCCCCGGCGGTCGCGGACACCCTGGGCGCCGAGGACGAGGCGCTGGAGGGCGTCGAGTACCGCGAGTCCCTCAAGCCTCTGCTGGAGGACCTCCCACCGCGCGAGAAGCGGATCCTCCTCCTTCGCTTCTTCGCCAACATGACCCAGTCCCAGATCGCCCAGGAGGTCGGCATCTCCCAGATGCACGTCTCCAGGCTGCTGGCCCGCACCCTGGCCCAGCTCCGGGAAAAGCTCCTGGTGGAGGAGTAACAGGCCGCGCCCCTGCAACAGGGGCGCGGGCACCATGCGGTCTTCTTTCAAACGGCGCGGGGAAACCACGCGTTTCAAGCGACGCGGAGAACTGCGCGATCAGCCACGGACGGCCCGCGGACCCGGTACGCCCTCGACGCACCCAGGACCACCGGCGTACCCGTTGGGACTACTTCGACTCCCGTACGCCACCCGGCCCGGTGATCCCCAGGGCCCTGGTCGTCTCCGGATTCACGATCAGCACCAGCGCCGCGACCGCCACCACCGCGAGGGCGATCCCCCCGGGAATGGCGAGACTGTCGGCCTGAAGCAGGTTGTACGCGACGGGCAGCGCCATGATCTGCGTGATGATCGCCGGCCCCCGGCTCCACCCGCGCCGCAGCAACAGCCCGCGCGCGGCCAGCAGCGGAAGCAACGCGAGCACGATCAGCGTCACGCCCCCCGTGACGGCCTGGCTGCGGTCGTCCGGGTGCCCCGTGAGACCCATCACCAGCATGTAGCCGCCGCCGACCACGAGAGCGAGCCCCTCCAGCGCGGCGAGCGCCGCCGCGACGGTCAGCCGCGTGGGCCGGGGTTCGGCGTCGGAGGTGTCCGGGGTCGACTTCTGCTCAGAACTCACCCCTGAAGGGTAGCCCTCACCCCGTACCCGCCAACGGCCCCGGGGCACCCCCGGGAACCCGCTGTGTGGTGCCCCTCACACCTGATCCTTACCTCGGTATGGGCCGAGTACCACGCGGTAGGTACGCTGCATCGCATGCGCGCACTTCTCGTGGTCAATCCGGCAGCAACCACCACCAGCGCGCGCACGCGTGACGTCTTGATCCACGCCTTGGCGAGTGAGATGAAGCTCGAAGCGGTCACCACCGAGTACCGCGGGCACGCCAGGGACCTCGGCCGGCAGGCCGCGGAGAGCAAGGACATAGAACTGGTCGTGGCCCTCGGCGGCGACGGCACGGTCAACGAGGTCGTGAACGGTCTGCTGCACGGCGGCCCCGACCCCGACCGGCTGCCCGGCCTCGCCGTCGTCCCCGGCGGCTCCACCAACGTCTTCGCGCGCGCCCTCGGCCTGCCGAACGAGCCCGTGGAGGCCACCGGCGCCCTCCTGGACGCGTTGCGCGAGGGCCGGCAGCGCACGGTGGGCCTCGGCCTCGCCGCGGGCACCCCGGGCAGTGAGGACGAAGGCGTCCCCGCCCGCTGGTTCACCTTCAACGCGGGCCTCGGCTTCGACGCCGGTGTGGTCGGCCGCGTCGAACAGCACCGCGAGCGCGGCAAGCGGTCCACGCACTCCCTCTACCTGCGCCAGGCGATGCGCCAGTTCTTCGGGGAGACCCACCGCCGGCACGGCACGATCACCCTGGAACGGCCAGATGCCGACCCGGTGGCCGATTTGGTGCTGTCGATAGTCTGCAACACCTCTCCGTGGACGTATCTGGGCAATCGCCCGGTGTACGCGTCACCTAAGGCCTCGTTCGATACCGGGCTCGACGTACTCGGTCTCAGCCGCATGTCGACGACCGCGGTTGCCCGGTATGGCACCCAGTTGCTCACTTCGTCCCCCGAACGCGGACCCCACGGGAAGCATGCGGTGTCCCTGCACGACCTGACCGACTTCACCTTGCATTCGAAGGTCCCACTCCCCCTCCAGATGGACGGCGACCACCTTGGACTGCGTACGAGCGTGACGTTCACAGGCGTTCGTCGTGCACTGCGTGTGATTGTGTGAGCGGAACGGGCTAAAGTCCTTCCACTCGAACGTTTAGGCCAGGATCCACCCCATGGAAGTACGGCTGTGACCTAGTCGACACCGAGGAATCAAAAAAAACTTTCCGGTAGGGGTTGTATCCGCCGCTGAGGTTTGCGAGTCTCTTTGTGGCGCTCGGGACGGGCCGCAACATCGCCCCCACAGAGCGCCGGAACCCCTCCTCAATTCACAGGACCACACCAGTCCGTCTGGTAGTCGGCCCTTCACTTGTTGAGGGATTCGTGAAAGCGTTCACATTCACAAGCAACGTGCATGTAATACCAAGGAGAGGTAGCAGCCATGGACTGGCGTCACAACGCCGTTTGCCGCGAGGAAGACCCCGAGCTCTTCTTCCCCATCGGCAACACCGGTCCTGCGCTGCTGCAGATCGAGGAAGCCAAGGCCGTCTGCCGTCGCTGCCCCGTCATGGAGCAGTGCCTGCAGTGGGCGCTCGAGTCCGGCCAGGACTCCGGCGTCTGGGGTGGTCTCAGCGAGGACGAGCGCCGCGCCATGAAGCGCCGCGCCGCCCGCAACCGGGCTCGCCAGGCATCCGCCTGACAACCCACCCCACACGGCCCTGAGCTTGGCGGCGCGTACAGCGAGTACGCATATCCCGCCCCCGAGCCGCAGCGCGCAGTACCCCCGATGCGCAGATAGCAACGAACACGATGAGCCCCGGACCGGAAACGGTCCGGGGCTCATTGCTGTTTGCGGCTGCGTCTTCGTGGGATGCCCGGCGACCGTCGGCCTCTCCCGGCAACTCGTGACGATTACGCAGCGTGTTGGTGGAGTAATGGTGCGGATTGCCTGTGCGTCACTTGTGGGGGACCACGGGAATGTCCAGCACGACCTGCGTTCCGCGCTCGGGGGCGCGGACCATGTCGAAGGTTCCGCCCAACTCCCCCTCCACCAGCGTCCGTACGATCTGCAGGCCCAGATTGCCCGAGCGGTGCGGGTCGAAGCCCTCGGGCAGACCGATGCCGTCGTCCTGGACGGTGACCAGGAGGCGGGCCTCCTTGGTGCTGCCGCCGCGGACCGCGGACACCTCGACCGTGCCGCGGTCGCCCTCCCGGAAGCCGTGCTCCAGCGCGTTCTGCAGGATCTCCGTGAGGACCATGGAGAGCGGGGTCGCGACCTCGGCGTCGAGTATGCCGAAGCGCCCGGTGCGCCGGCCGACGACCTTGCCCGGGGAGATCTCGGCGACCATGGCGAGCACCCGGTCGGCGATCTCGTCGAACTCCACGCGCTCGTCCAGGTTCTGGGAGAGCGTCTCGTGCACGATGGCGATCGACCCGACCCGGCGCACGGCCTCTTCGAGCGCCTCACGGCCCCGGTCGGACTCGATACGGCGGGCCTGGAGGCGGAGCAGGGCCGCGACCGTCTGGAGGTTGTTCTTCACCCGGTGGTGGATCTCCCGGATGGTCGCGTCCTTGGTGATCAACTCCCGCTCGCGGCGCCGCAGTTCGGTCACATCACGCAGGAGTACGAGCGAACCGACCCGCGTGCCCTTGGGTTTGAGCGGGATGGCGCGCAGCTGGATGACGCCGTCGGGGCTCTCGATCTCGAACTCGCGGGGCGCCCAGCCGCTGGCGACCTTGGCCAGCGCCTCGTCCACCGGGCCGCGGGACGGGGCGAGTTCGGCCGTGGTCTTGCCGAGGTGGTGGCCGACCAGGTCGGCGGCGAGGCCGAGACGGTGGTACGCCGACAGCGCGTTCGGTGACGCGTACTGGACGATGCCCTCCGCGTCCAGCCGGATCAGGCCGTCGCCCACTCGTGGCGAGGCGTCCATGTCGACCTGCTGGTTGGGGAACGGGAAGGAGCCCGCCGCGATCATCTGTGCGAGGTCGGACGCGCTCTGCAGATAGGTGAGTTCGAGCCGCGAGGGCGTGCGCACGGTGAGGAGGTTGGTGTTGCGGGCGATGACGCCCAGGACGCGCCCCTCCCTGCGCACGGGGATCGACTCGACCCGTACGGGAACCTCCTCGCGCCACTCCGGGTCGCCCTCGCGCACGATCCGGCCCTCGTCCAGGGCCGCGTCCAGCATGGGGCGGCGACCGCGCGGGACGAGGTGGCCGACCATGTCGTCCTGGTACGAGGTGGGGCCGGTGTTGGGCCTCATCTGGGCGACCGAGACATAGCGGGTGCCGTCACGGGTGGGAACCCACAGGACGAGGTCCGCGAAGGAGAGGTCGGAGAGCAGCTGCCACTCCGAGACCAGCAGGTGCAGCCACTCGAGGTCGGAGTCACCGAGGGCGGTGTGCTGGCGGACGAGGTCGTTCATGGAGGGCACGTGTGCGAGCGTACCCGCCGGGTACGACATGCTCCGAAATCGGCCACCCGCACGGGCCCGGAAACACCCGCGGGCCGCGGCGCCTGAGAGGGACCCTCAACCCTCCCGGCACCGCAGCCCGGAGCAACATCGGCCACGGGCTGTGCGGTCCCGTTCGGCCGAAGGATGAGGATCCGGTGCAGTCAGGGCAGAGAGCGCCGGCTCCTCGGTCCGTCTTCCTGTGCGGGGAAGACGGAGGCTTGGTCATACGGACGGCTTGATCATCAAGTTGCGTTCTCAAGCTTTGTACGATTGTGGACTAGACCACTCTCGACTGTCCATGCGTTGGCGGATGTTTGTTGTTGTCTCTTTATCCAACAACTCACGTCCTACATCCACCACGCAGCCTATCCCCGAGCGGTTCACGAGCGGGGCCAGATTCGCATGGCAAGTTCGGCGAGCGCCTCCAGTTCTTCCTTGGTGGCGCCGTCGCGTGCCTGCTGGGACATGCCCTGGATCATGGCGCCGGTGTGCCGGGCCAGGGCTGCCGCGTCCGTGCCCGCGGGCAGCTCACCTGCGGCGATGCCGGACCTTATGCGGCTCTCGATGGCGGTGATGTTCGCGTTGCGCCGCTCACGGAGGGACTCCTCCACCTCCGGGGTGGTGCAGTTGGTGGCCGCGTGGACGACCAGGCAGCCGCGCGGGCGCCCCGGCTCCGTGTACTCCCCGGCGGCCTCGCGCAGCATCCGCTCGACCGCGGCCCGGGCCGTCGGCTCCTCGGCGAGGGCACGGCCGCCGAACGAGCCGTACCTCTCGCCGTACTCCCGTACGACCTCGCCGAAGAGCGAGCGCTTGTCGCCGAAGGCCGCGTAGAGGCTGGGGGCGCCGATGCCCATGACCTGGGTGAGGTCCGAGACGGAGGTCGCCTCGTACCCGTGCTCCCAGAAGGCGAGGATCGCCTTCTCCAGCGCGGTCTCGCGATCGAAGGAGCGGGGACGGCCGCGAGGCTTCGAGGCCCGGCCGGCGGCGTCCTTGATGTCGTGGCTGCTCACCATGGAGTGAATTGTATAGCGGATGCTAGAGAAATGTCCGCGGCTCGTTGTACGGTCTTTTTGTAGCGACCACTAGCCAAATGGGAAGGGGGCGCCGGCATGGGCGTGCTCACGGGCAGGACGGCACTCGTCACGGGGGCGAGCAGGGGTATCGGACGCGGGATCGCCGAGCGGCTCGGACGCGACGGGGCGCGGGTTGGGGTGCACTACGGCAGGAACGAGGCGGCCGCGAAGGAGACGGTGGCGACGATCGAGGCGGCCGGCGGCTCGGCGTTCGCGATCCGCGCGGAGCTCGGGCTGCCGGGGGACGCGGCGGCCCTGTGGGAGGAGTTCGACCGGCACGCGGACGGGGTGGACATCCTGGTGAACAACGCAGGGATCGGTTCGACGCCACCGATAGAGGAGATCGACGAGGAGACGTACGACCAGGTCTTCGCGGTGAATGTGAAGGCGCCGTTCTTCGTCGTCCGGCACGGCCTGGAGCGCCTGCGTGACGGCGGCCGGGTCGTCAACATCTCCTCGGGGCTGGCACGGACCGCGGTCTTCCCCCACCTGATCGCCTACGCGATGACGAAGGGCGCCCTGGACGTCTTCTCCCGGGACCTGTCCAAGGTGCTGGGCGCCCGCGGCATCACCGTGAACTCGCTGGCGCCGGGCATCGTCGACACCGACAACACGGCCGAGCTGCTGCACGGCAGCGCCGACGGATGGGCGAATGCCGCGGCGGTATCGGCGCTCGGCAGAGTGGGCGAGACCGCCGACATCGCCGACGTGGTGGCGTTCCTCGCCTCGGACCAGGGGCGGTGGGTGACCGGGCACTGGATGGATGCGACGGGGGGATCGCTGACCTGAGCCCTCGGCCGTCCGGGCGACCCGGGCCGTCCGGGCGACCCGGGCCGGGCGGACGCCCCGGGCCGGGCGGGGCGTCTTCGGATCGGCGGGGCGGCTTCGGGTCGGCCAGGCGGCTCGGGATCCGCCGGGGGGCTTGGGATCCGCCGGGGGGGGGCAGCTCGGGATCAGCGGGTTTCCGTGACCTTCGCGAGGGCGCGGGGTGCGTCCGGGTCCTGGCCGCGGGCGATGGTGACCTCATAGGCGAGGAGTTGGAGCGGGAGGATCTCCAGGATCGGCTGGACCTCTTCGGCCACGCCCTCGGTGGGCAGGACGAAGCCGGCGGAGGCCTGTTCGACCTGGCGGCGGGGGCCGATGACGACGAGGTCGGCGCCGCGTCCGCGCAGCCGGTCGAGCACGGGCTGGAGTGCCTCGCCGCCCCTGCCGTCGGTGACGACCGCGATGACCGGGGAGATGTTGTCGACCATGGCGAGCGGGCCGTGCAGCAGGTCCGCGCCGGAGTAGGAGAGGGCGGGGATGTAGCTGGTCTCCATGAGCTTGAGGGCGGCTTCCTTGGCGGTGGGGTAGCCGTAGCCGCGGGAGGTGATCACCATGCGCTCGGCGAAGCGGTAGCGCGAGGCGAGGGTGCGGATCTCGTCCTGGCGGGCGAGCAGTTGCTCGGCGAGGTCGGGGAGCACCTTGGCCTGGGCGCCGTCGCCGCCGCGCAGTCCTTCGACGAAGAGATAGAGGGCGAGGAGGGAGGCGGTGTAGGTCTTGGTGGCGGGGAGTGCCTTCTCCGGCCCGGCCATGATGTCGAGGTGGTATTCGGAGACGGCGGCCAGGGGTGAGTCCGGGTTGTTGGTCACCGCGAGCGTGATGGCACCGGCCTCGCGGGCGGCCCGGGTCGAGGCCACCAGGTCCGGGGAGCCGCCGGACTGGCTGACCGTGATCATCAGGACGTCGGTGAGATCAGGGCTGGCGCCGTAGGCCGTCGTGGTCGACATGGAGGCGAGGCCGCATGGCAGGCCGAGGCGGATCTCCAGGAGGTACTTGGCGTAGAGGGCCGCGTTGTCGGAGGTCCCCCGGGCGGTGAGCAGTACGAAGCGGGGCTTGCGGGCGGCCACCCGCTGGGCCACGTCCTGGATGCGCGGGGCGCCCTCCTCCAGGATCCGCCGTAGGACGGCGGGCTGCTCGGCCATCTCGCGGGCCATGATCCGGCCCGGGCGGTCGGACTCGACGGGTGCCGGCTGCGCGTCGGACTGGGGGTCCGGCGGGGTGGCGGTCATGGCGTTCCTCCTGGGGCTGTTGCGTGGCGGGCGGAGCTGCGTCCGCGGGAGGGGGTGGCGGGGCTTGGCTGCGCGTGCGCAGGTTCCATTCCACTCCCCCGGGGCGCGCGGCGCCCGCTCGGGGTGGGGGGCGGGCGCCTGCCGTGGGTCGGGGTGCCGGTTGGGGGCGTGGGTCGGGGTGCCGTCGGTCGGGCGGGCGATCGGTGCCGTCGGTCGGGTGCCGTCGGTCGGGGTGCCACTCGGGTGCGGTCCGTTGACGTGCTTCCCGGTGCAGCTCGTCGACGTGTCTCTCGGGTACGGCTCGTCTACGCGCCTCCAGGTGCGTCCTGTCGGCACGGTTCGCGGGTGCGGCCTGTCGACGCGTCTCTCGGGTGCGGCTTGTCGGCACGTCTCTAGGGTGCGGGCGATCGGGGCGACGTTCGCATGCCGTTGTGCGGGCGGTCTGGGGCGGGGCGGTCGAGGGCGGTTGAGGGGCGACCTGGGAGGGCCGTTCTGCTAGATTGGTCTATACCACATGTTCGGTTGTGTCCCCTTCACCTTTCAGAACGGCAGGCCCAGCGTGGAAGTTGTCATCGTTTCGGACGCCAAGGCGGGTGGCGAGCTCATTGCCGAGGCCATGGCGGAGCTGCTCCGGCACAAGCCCGACGCGCTGCTCGGGGTGGCCACCGGCTCGACGCCGCTGCCCATCTACCAGGCGCTGGCGGCGAAGGTGGATTCCGGTGCCGTGGACGCCTCGCGGGCGCGGGTCGCGCAGCTCGACGAGTACGTGGGACTGCCGGCCGAGCATCCCGAGTCGTACCGGTCGGTGCTGCGGCGCGAGGTGCTGAAGCCGTTGGGGTTGGACGTCGACGCGTTCATAGGACCTGACGGGACCGCTGAGGACGTGCGGGCCGCGTGCGAGGCGTACGACAAGGCGCTCGCCGAGGCCGGCGGGGTCGATCTGCAGCTCCTCGGGATCGGGACCGACGGGCACATAGGGTTCAACGAGCCGTGCTCGTCGCTCGCCTCGCGTACGCGGATCAAAACCCTGACCGAGCAGACGCGGGTGGACAACGCGCGGTTCTTCGAGGGCGACATCGAGCAGGTGCCGCATCACGTGATCACCCAGGGGATCGGGACGATTCTGGAGGCCCGGCATCTGGTGCTGCTCGCCACGGGTGAGGGCAAGGCCGATGCCGTGGCGGCGACCGTCGAGGGGCCCGTCGCCGCGGTGTGCCCGGCGTCGGCACTCCAGTTGCACCCGCATGCCACGGTCGTCGTGGACGAGGCGGCCGCGTCCAAGCTGAAGCTCGCGGACTACTTCCGGCACACGTACGCCAACAAGCCGGACTGGCAGGGCATTTAGCCGACTCGCTTCACGATACGAATGCGCACTGGTAGCCACGGCTACGCACCAGTGCTCGCGAATACGAAGGTGCCGGGTCCCCTCGTGGTGGACCCGGCACCGTCATTCGCAGGGTGACCCGGGCCTTCGTTCCGTCGGCTCGGGCCCCAGCGGATCACGCCCCCGCGATGGCCTCCGCCGCCGCGAGGCCGCAGACGCGGGCCGCGCCGTGTGTGGCGATGTGGAGAGCGCCCCGGGGCGGTGACTGCGGGACGCCCATCTCGACCACGACGGTGTCGGGGCGGGCGGCGAGCAGGATGTCGAGGGCCTCGGCCATCCAGGTGTGGCGGTGGGCGTCGCGCACCACCGCGACCACGCGGCGGGAGCCGGCCGCCGCGAGGGCCTCGGCCCCGGCCCGCTCCCCCGTGAAGCTTCCGGTCTCGGCGCCCGGCAACAGGCGCCGCAGTTCGGCGGCGACGCCCCAGGGGGTCTCGTCACCGACGGCGATATTCGCGACGGGCGTGAAGGCGGCGACGTACGGAGCCTCGGTGACCGGTGCGAAGTGCGCTCCGCGCGTGACCTTCAGCGCGCGCCGGGCCGCCACCAGCCCGACGTCGGTGCTCGCATCGGACCCCGCTGCAGAACCTGCTGACGAAAGTGCGGACGAAGGTGTTGAAGGCGTCGTCTGTGTCGAGGCCGTCCAGGCCGCCAGTGCCCTCACCCGGGTCGCCGCGTCCGCCAGGCGTTCCTCGGGGAGTTCGCCCGAGCGGACCGCCGCGACGAGGGCGTCGCGCAGGCGCAGGACCGTCGGCTCGTCGGAGAGGCCGCCGCCCACGCAGATGGCGTCGGCGCCGGCGGCGATCGCGAGGACGCTGCCGCGTTCGATGCCGTAGGTCGCCGAGATGGCCTGCATCTCCATGCCGTCGGTGACGATCAGGCCGTCGTAGCCCAGTTCCTCGCGGAGCAGGCCGGTGAGGATGCGGCGCGAGAGGGTCGCGGGGTGGACGGGGTCCAGGGCCGGGACCAGGATGTGCGCGCTCATCACGGCACGCGTGCCCGCCTCGATGGCCGCGCGGAACGGCACCAGTTCGCGGGACTCCAGGACCGAAAGCTCCGCGTCGATGCGCGGCATCGCGTGGTGCGAGTCGACCGCCGTGTCGCCGTGCCCCGGGAAGTGCTTGGTGCAGGCGGCGACCCCGGCGGACTGCAGCCCGGAGACGTACGCGGCCGTGTGCCGGGCCACCAGTGAGGTGTCGGCGCCGAAGGACCGTACGCCGATGACGGGGTTGTCGACGTTGGAGTTGATGTCGGCGGACGGCGCCCAGTTGAGGTTCACTCCGCAGGCGGCCAGGCGGCGGCCCAGCTCGTGGGCGACCGCCTCGGTCAGTGCGGTGTCGTCGACCGCGCCCAGCGCGTGGTTGCCGGGGAAGGAGGATCCCGTACGGACCTCCAGGCGGGTGACGTCACCGCCCTCCTCGTCGATGGCGACCAGGACGTCGTCGCGTTCCGCGCGCAACTGGGCGGTCAGGGCGGCCACTTGGGCGGGCGTGGCGATGTTGCGGCCGAACAGGCCGACGGAGGCGAGGCCTTCGCCCAGCCGCCGCAGCAGCCAGGAAGGGGCCGAGGTCCCGGTGAATCCGGGCTGCAGGACGGCGAGGGCGTCACGGGTCAGCGTGTCCGTGCCGGAGGCGATGGTGGTCATCGGGGGCGTTATCCCTTCACCGCGCCGGAGGTGAGTCCGCTGACGGCCTTGCGCTGGAGGAAGACGAAGAGGACCAGGATCGGGACGGCGAAGAGCGAGGCCGCGGCCATGGTCGCCCCCCAGTCGTCGCCGAACGTCGTCTGGAAGCTGGAGAGCCACAGCGGGAGCGTCTGCTTCTCGGCGTCCTTGTTGAGGATCAGGACCAGCGGGAACTCGTTCCACGCCGTGATGAAGCCGAAGAGCGAGGTCGCCATCAGTCCCGGGGCGAGCAGCGGGAAGATGACCTTCACGAAGGCCTGCCTGCGGGTGCAGCCGTCCACCATCGCCGACTCCTCCAGCTCCTTCGGCACGGCGGCGACGTAACCGCGCAGCGTCAGGACGGTGAAGGGCAGCACCATGATCATGTAGAAGACGGTGAGCGGGACGAGGCTGTTCAGCAGGTCGGCGTCACGCACGATGATGTAGATCGCGATGACCATGACCTCCCAGGGCGCCATCTGCGCGATCATGAAGGTCAGGATGAATCCGCGACGGCCCTTGAACCGCATCCGGGCCAGCGCGAAGGACGCGAGCAGCGCGATGACGAGGGAGAAGACCACCGCGAGGACGGTCACCGTCAGGGAGTTGCCGACGAGCGTCCAGAAGTGGTCGGCGTCGAGCGCCTTCTGGAAGTGGTCGAAGGTGATGTTCGTCGGCACGAAGACCGGGTCGTCCGCGATGATGTCGTTGGTCGGCTTCAGCGAGGTCGCGAACATCCAGTAGACGGGGAACGCGAAGACCACGAAGAGCACGAGGGCCGTCGCGTTGGGCCACAGCCGGGCCATCAGGGAGCGCTTCACAGCTCGTCCTCCTCTTGCTTGAGAACGGTACGCAGGTAGTAGGCCGTCAGGCCGAGCAGGATGAGGATCGTCAGGAACGAGATCGCCGCTCCCATCCCGTAGTGCTGGTTGCCGGGGCCCTCGACGAACGCGTAGATCGGCAGGGTCTCGGTGAGCCGGTCGGGACCGCCCCTGTTGATGGCGAAGATCTGCGGGAACGCCTTGAACACCCAGATGACCTCGAGGAAGGTCGTCGCCCACAGGAACGGCCGCATGAAGGGAAAGGTCACCGAGGTGAAGCTCTTCCACGTGCCGGCCCCGTCGATCGAGGCGGCCTCGTACAGCTCTTTCGGGATGGTGGTCGTGGCGGCGTACAGGTTGATCGCCACGAACGGGATCGACTGCCAGACGATCAGCAGGGTGATCACGGAGAAGGTGGAGAGCTGGGTGCCGAACCAGTTGTAGTCGGCCATCGACGTCCAGCCCGCCTTGGCGAGCAGCCAGTTGACGACGCCGAAGCGCTGGGCGAACAGCCACTGGTAGACCGTGGTCGCGGCGACCACCGGCATCGCCCAGGCCAGCACCAGGCCGAGCATCAGCACCAGCCGCATGCGCTTGCCGAGGCGGGCGAGGAGCAGGCCGACGAGCGTGCCGAGCAGCATGATGAGGGCGACGTTCACGGCGGTGAAGACGACCGTCCGCTGGACGACCTTCCAGAAGTCCGAACCGCTCAGGACCTCCGTGTAGTTGTCGAACCCCCGCCACTCGGTGAGGTGCAGGATCAGCTGGCGCGGGTTGAGGTTCTGGAACGACAGCACGCCGTTCTTGACCAGCGGCCAGCCGAGCAGGATCACCGTGGCGAGCAGGGCGGGCAGCAGGAGCAGATACGGGGCGGACGCGCCGCCGCGCCGTCTCGCCGGGCCCGTGTCGCCGGGCGGGGTTACGTCGGTTTTACGGACACCGGGCGCCGCGGCCGTGCCTGTGTCCGTGCGTTCGGTCTGCACTGACATGCTCGCCATCTCTTCCAGGTTCGGGAGTCGCAGATCGTTCGATACGCCGGCGCGCCGGGGACGGAAGGGGCCGCCCCCGGCGCGCTGGTGATCAGCTGCTCTGTGCGAGCCGCTTGTTGATCTCGGCCTCGACCTGCTTGGCGGCCTCGGCGGGCGACTTGCCCTTCAGAACCGCGGTCATGTAGCTCTTGATCGGGTTCGGGTCGTTCTCCACCGCGGCCCACTCGGGGATCAGCGGCGTGGTGCCACCGCCGGCCGCGGCCGGGGCGGCGGCCACCGCGGCGGGGTTGGCCGACAGGTTGGTCTGCAGCGACTCCTTGTTCGGGATGACGCCGTTCTCCTTGGCGAGCGCGCCCTCGAACTTGTCGGACAGCGCGAGCTTCAGGAACTCCTTGGCGAGCTCCTGCTTCTTGCTGCCCGCGGCGACCGCGAAGTTGGAGCCGCCGAGGAAGACGCCCTCGGGCTTGTCGGCCGTCTCACCGGGGATGGTGAAGTAGCCGATGTCCTTCTCGATCTTCTTGTTGGCGGCGATGGCCGTGCCGGCCTCCCAGCCCATGCCGATGAAGGCACCGACGTTGCCCTTGGCGAAGACCTCGGCCTGCTGCGGGGTCGCCTCGTCCTTGTCCTTGGGGGCCTTGGAGAAGGCCTGGTACTCCTTGTAGATCTCCATGGCCTTGCCGACCTTCGGGTCCGCGAGGTTGGAGACGTACTTGTCGCCGTCCTTCTTCACCAGGTCTGCGCCCTGGCCGATGGTCAGACCGTCGAAGAAGTACCAGTTCTGGCCGGGCAGGTAGAGCGGCTCGGCGTCGGTCTTCTTGTCGATGGTCTTGAGGGCGTCGAAGAACTCGGCCCGCGTCTTGGGGGTGTCCTTGATGCCCGCGTCGGCCCAGACCTTCTTGTTGTAGACGACGACACGGTTGGCGAAGTACCACGGGGCCGCGTACTGCTTGCCGTCGAAGACGGAGGACGCGTTGAGGGCCTCGGTCCAGTCGGCGCCTATCTCCGACTTGAGGTCCGACAGGTCGGCGAGACCGCCGGTGGCCGCGTACGCCGGGGTCTGGGTGTTGCCGACCTCCAGGACGTCCGGCGGGTTGTCCTCGGAGAGCGAGGTGGTGATCTTCTGCTGGATGCCGTTCCACTGCTGGGTCTCGAACTTCAGCTTGGCCTTCGTCTGCTTCTCGAAGGCGGCCGTGAGGTCCTTGGTCCAGCCGGGCGGCGTCGAGCCGTCCATGGCCCAGACGGTCAGGGTCTGCCCCTTGAAACCGTCGGCCCCCGTCTTCTCGCCACCGTCACCGTCGTCGCCGCCACACGCCGCGACAGACATCAACATGCCCGCGACACCGACAGCCGCAATGAGCTTGCGCTTCACGTCACCCTCCTCAGGGATGCCAGCAACCCCCCTGCCCACCGCGTGACTTACGACGAGTACTGCCCGTGGGGCTGGGACCTGGTCCTCAATGGTTTAGACCAGTAGGGGGGAGCTTGGCCTAGACCTAGAGGGGTGTCAAGGGCTGAAAAGCCGCCCCCGGCCGTCCGTTACGCGACCTACATATGCAGGGACCTTTCACTACACGGGGAACAGAACGGGCATGCCTCGACGGGCACCTCGGCAGCCCCTGCGGAGCGCCCGCAGCAACCGCTCTCCGACCCTTTGGACTAGACCAAAAGAGACCCCGACTGTATATAGAGAGGATCACGCAGCGTGCGGGGGGACACTCGCACGGGAAGCCGTGCCACGATGTGAGCCGCGGCCGACGCGCACGTCGGCCCATCGGCACCTGGAGCCGGGAAGGCAGAGTATGAGCACCGACGTCAGCAGTGCGGAGAACGAGGGTGGGGCACCCATCCGTACCGCGCGCGTGCCCAAGTACTACCGCCTCAAGAAGCATCTGCTCGACATGACGGAGACGCTGCCGCCCGGCACACCCGTACCGCCCGAGCGCACCCTCGCCGCCGAGTTCGACACCTCGCGCACGACCGTGCGGCAGGCCCTCCAGGAACTGGTCGTCGAGGGGCGCCTGGAGCGCATCCAGGGCAAGGGCACGTTCGTCGCCAAGCCGAAGGTCTCGCAGGCGCTCCAACTCACCTCGTACACCGAGGACATGAGGGCCCAGGGCCTCGAACCCACCTCGCAGCTCCTGGACATCGGCTACATCACCGCGGACGACACGCTCGCCGAGCTGCTCGACATCACCGCCGGCGGGCGGGTGCTGCGCATCGAGCGGCTGCGGCTCGCCAGCGGGGAGCCGATGGCGATCGAGACGACGCATCTCTCCGCGAAGCGGTTTCCCGCGCTGCGGCGGTCGCTCGTGAAGTACACCTCGCTGTATACGGCGTTGGCCGAGGTCTACGACGTTCATCTCGCCGAGGCCGAGGAGACGATCGAGACGTCGCTGGCGACTCCTCGGGAGGCGGGGCTTCTCGGTACGGATGTGGGGTTGCCGATGCTGATGCTGTCCCGGCACTCGTTGGACCGGGGTGGGTTGCCGGTGGAGTGGGTGCGGTCGGTGTACCGGGGGGACCGGTACAAGTTCGTTGCTCGGCTCAAGAGGCCTGTGGAGTAGGGGTGGGTGAGCGGCTGCGGGTGAGTCGTGGCCGGAGTGCGCAGTTCCCCGCGCCCCTAAAAACAAAAGACAAAGGCCAGGCGTAACCCCCTGCTTTCAGGGGCGCGGGGAACCGCGCACTCCGGCCCCACCCACCCGCACAATGCACACCGGCCCAGGCACCAACCAGGACGCACCAACCAGGCCGAGGGAGTTCACCCGGCGCACACAGACTGGTGCGCATGGTGTAGCGCTGGTCCTCTTCCTGTTCTACCGTCCTCCCGTCACCCATGGACGGGAGGACGACCCGTGCGCACCGACAGCCCACAGACGGCATCTCCTGAAAGCCCTCGCAAGGCAAGTCCGCAAACCATCGTCATCTGGACCGTCGTCGCGCTGGTGTGCGCGGCCGGTTGGTCCGTCCTCGCGTTGTCCCGGGGCGAGGAGGTGTCGGCCGTCTGGATGGTGGCCGCCGCCCTCGGCTCGTACGCCATCGCCTATCGCTTCTACTCGAAGTTCATCGCCTACAAGGTCCTGAAGGTCGACAGGACCCGGGCCACGCCCGCCGAGCGGCTCGACAACGGCATCGACTTCCACCCCACCGACCGGCGCGTCCTGCTCGGCCACCACTTCGCGGCGATCGCGGGGGCCGGACCCCTGGTCGGACCCGTACTGGCCGCGCAGATGGGATATCTGCCCGGCACCATCTGGATCATCGTCGGCGTGATCTTCGCGGGAGCGGTCCAGGACATGGTCGTCCTGTTCTTCTCCACCCGCCGGGACGGCAGGTCCCTCGGACAGATGGCACGCGAGGAGATCGGCCCGTTCGGCGGCGCGGCGGCCCTGCTCGCCGCCTTCGCCATCATGATCATCCTGCTCGGGGTGCTCGCGCTGGTCATCGTGAACGCGCTCGCCCAGTCTCCGTGGGGCACCTTCTCCATCGCGATGACGATCCCGATCGCCCTGCTGATGGGCTTCTACCTACGGGTCCTGCGGCCCGGCCGGGTCAGCGAGGTCTCGCTGATCGGTGTCGCCCTGCTGCTGCTCGCGCTGGTCGCGGGGCGCTGGGTCGCCGAGTCCTCGTGGGCCGACACGTTCACGCTCGCGCCCTCGACGCTGGTGATCTGGCTGGTGGCGTACGGCTTCGTCGCGTCGATCCTGCCGGTGTGGATGCTGCTCGCGCCCCGCGACTACCTCTCCACCTTCATGAAGATCGGCACCATCGCGCTGCTGGCTATCGGCGTCATCATCTCGATGCCGACGCTGAAGATGGACCCGGTCACGGACTTCGCCACGCGCGGGGACGGGCCGGTCTTCGCCGGTTCGCTCTTCCCGTTCGTCTTCATCACCATCGCGTGCGGGGCCCTGTCCGGCTTCCACTCCCTCATCGCCTCCGGTACGACGCCGAAGATGATCCAGAAGGAGACGCAGGTCCGGATGATCGGGTACGGCTCCATGCTCATGGAGTCGTCCGTCGCCGTGATGGCGCTGATCGCGGCGTCCATCATCGACCCGGGCCTGTACTTCGCGATGAACGCGCCGGCCGGTGTCATCGGGGACACGGTCCAGAACGCCTCGCAGGTGGTGGGGAGTTGGGGGTACCAGATATCCCCCGAGGACCTGGCCGCCGCGGCGAAGAACGTCGAGGAGGCGTCCCTGCTGTCGCGGACCGGTGGCGCGCCCACCCTCGCGATCGGCGTCTCGGAGATCTTCTCCGAGGTCACCGGGGGCGGTCTGCGCGCGTTCTGGTATCACTTCGCGATCATGTTCGAGGCGCTGTTCATCCTGACCGCGCTCGACGCGGGCACCCGCGTGGGCCGCTTCATGCTCCAGGACACGCTCGGCAATCTCTACAAACCCTTCAAGAATGTGAGCTGGAAGCCCGGACTGGTCATCACGAGCGGCATCGTCTGCGGCCTCTGGGGCTACTTCCTGTGGGTCGGCGTCCATGAACCGCTCGGCGGGATCAACCAGCTGTTCCCGATCTTCGGCATCTCCAACCAACTCCTCGCGGCGGTCGCCCTGGCCGTCTGCACGACCCTGCTGGTGAAGTCCGGACGCCTCAAGTGGGCCTGGATCACGGGGATTCCGCTCGCCTGGGACGCCACGGTGACGCTCACCGCGAGCTGGCAGAAGGTCTTCTCCAGCGACCCGCGCGTCGGCTTCTTCAAGCAGCGCTCGGTCTACCAGGACGGCATCGACCGGGGCGAGCTCATCGCACCGGCCAAGAGCATGGACGACATGCACACGATCGTCACGAACTCCACAGTCGACGGCGTCCTGGCGGCGGTCCTCGCCCTGCTCATCGTCATCGTGATCGCGGACGCCACGAGGGTGTGCATCCGGCACGTACGCCGTCCCGCGCTCTCCACGCTCAGCGAGTCGCCGTACGTCGAGTCGAAGATCGTCGCCCCGGCCGGGCTGATCCCGACCAAGGAGGAGAAGGAGGAGGCCCGCGATGCGGTCGGCGCTGCACCGGGCGGCTAGCCGGGCGGTCAGGGGCGTGCGCTGGTACGTACGGGAGCTCACCGACGAGTCGGCGTACGACCGCTATGTCACGCATGTACGCAAGGGGCACCCCGACGCGGCCGTGCCGTCGCGGCGGGAGTTCGAGCGGATGCGCACGGACCGTCAGGAGGAGGATCCCCGGCAGGGCTTCCGCTGCTGCTGAGCGCGATGGCCGCTCGCTGTCGGGCCCCCGCGCTCGGCAGCGAGCGGCGGTGAGCAGCAGTGAGCGGAACGTCGTATCCGTTATGCGGACAGGGGTTCCATAAAGCGGAACCGTCCCTTAGATTTCCTGCGCGTTGCACAGGTGATCAGCAAGGGGACGGAGCCGTCGTATGTCTGAAGCGCCGGATGCGCCAAGAGCGCCCGAGGGGAAAACGCCGGCGGTGACCCCGCCGGTCGTGACACCACCTGTCGTCACACCGGTCCGCGTGGTGATCGCCGTCTGCCTGGTCGCGCCGTTCGTGGCGATGCTCTGGGTGGGCTCGTACGCGAAGGTCGACCCGGCCTTCATCGGCATCCCGTTCTTCTACTGGTACCAGATGCTGTGGGTGTTCATCTCGACCGCGCTCACGCTGATCGCGTACAAGCTGTGGAACCGTGACCAGCGCGCCCGCAAGTCCCAGAAGGAGGGCGCGTCCGCATGAACGACGGCGTGAACGGCGTGGCACTCGCCGTCTTCATCTTCTTCTTCGCGGCCGTCACGGTCATGGGCTTCCTGGCCGCTCGCTGGCGCCGGGCCGAGACCGACAGTCTCGACGAATGGGGCCTGGGCGGACGGTCGTTCGGCACCTGGGTCACCTGGTTCCTGCTCGGCGGTGACCTCTACACGGCGTATACGTTCGTGGCGGTCCCGGCGGCGATCTACGCGGCGGGCGCGGCCGGCTTCTTCGCCGTGCCGTACACGATCCTCGTCTACCCGCTGATCTTCACGTTCCTGCCGCGCCTTTGGTCGGTCTCGCACAAGCACGGGTACGTGACGACGTCCGACTTCGTGCGCGGACGCTTCGGCTCGAAGGGGCTGTCGCTGGCCGTCGCGGTGACGGGCATCCTCGCGACGATGCCGTACATCGCGCTCCAACTGGTCGGCATCCAGGCCGTCCTGGACGTGATGGGCGTCGGCGGCGGCGAGGACACCAACTGGTTCGTCAAGGACCTGCCGCTGCTCATCGCCTTCGGTGTGCTGGCCGCGTACACGTACTCGTCCGGTCTCCGCGCGCCCGCCCTGATCGCGTTCGTGAAGGACACGCTGATCTACATCGTCATCGCGGTGGCGATCATCTACATCCCGATCAAGCTGGGCGGCTTCGACGAGATCTTCGCCAAGGCGGGCGAGGCCTACAGCCAGACCAACCCGGCGACGGGCGCGCCGCGTGGTGCGCTGGCACCGGGCGAGGCGGGCCAATGGACGTACGCCACGCTGGCGTTGGGCTCCGCCCTGGCCCTCTTCATGTACCCGCACTCGATCACGGCCACGCTGTCCTCGCGCAGCCGTGAGGTGATCCGGCGCAACACCACGATCCTGCCGCTGTACTCGCTGATGCTGGGCCTGCTCGCGCTGCTCGGCTTCATGGCGATCGCGGCCGGAGTCAAGGTCAGCAACGGGCAGTTGGCGATCCCGCAGCTCTTCGAGGACATGTTCCCGGCGTGGTTCGCGGGAGTTGCCTTCGCGGCGATCGGTATCGGTGCGCTGGTGCCTGCGGCGATCATGTCCATCGCCGCGGCGAACCTCTTCACCCGCAACATCTACAAGGACTTCATCCGGCCCGACGCGACGCCGGCCCAGGAGACCAAGGTCTCCAAGCTGGTCTCGCTGCTCGTGAAGGTGGGTGCGCTGGTCTTCGTCCTCACCATGGACAAGACGGTGGCCATCAACTTCCAGCTGCTGGGCGGGATCTGGATCCTGCAGACGTTCCCCGCGCTGGTCGGTGGGCTGTTCACCCGGTGGTTCCACCGCTGGGCACTGCTCGGCGGGTGGGCGGTCGGCATGCTGTACGGGACCGTCGCCGCGTACGGTGTCGCCTCGCCGACCCAGAAGCACTTCGGTGGTTCCGCCAAGGAGATTCCCGGGATCGGGGAGATCGGGTACATCGGTCTGACGGCGTTCGTCCTGAACGTGGTCGTGACGGTCGTGCTGACCTTCGCCCTCAGGGCCTTCAAGGCCCCTGACGGCATCGACGAGACGTCCCCCGAGGACTACACGGCCGACGCGGGCGACAAGGGCGTCCAGGTCGAGCTGCCGTCGGCGACGGCGGGGGCCGGGCACTAGCCCCGCGGGCGGGGGCGGCCGGGCTTTATCGCCCCCGCCGCCCTTACCCATTCCCGTCCCTTACTCAGGGGCTCCGCCCCCGAACCCCCAAAAGATTGCGCAGTTCCCCGCGCCCCTAAAAGGGGCGCGGGGAACTGCGCACCCAGCCACGACTCACCCGCACACATCCCACCCCGCAAACCCCACCCACCCTCAGCAGCCTCTCCGGCGTTTGAGGAGCGGGGGTTCGGGGGCTGGCCCCCGAAAGGGACGGGAATGGGTAAGGGCGGCGGGGGCGACAACTGCCCCTGGCGGCACGGGAGTCCGCCGTTACGCTGGTCCGTGTGACCGTTCGCGATCCGATCGTCCTTGACAGTGATCCCGGGATAGACGACGCCGTGGCCCTCCAGTACCTGCTCGGCACGGGCAGGTGGGACCTCAGGGCCTACACCTCCGTGGGCGGCAACCTCCCCGTCGAGCAGACGTACCGCAACGCCCGCGCCCTGGCGAGAGCCCTCCGCATCGACACGGACGTCCCGGTCCACCGCGGAGCGGGCCGCCCGCTGACCCGCCTCCCGTACACGGCCGCAGACCACTTCCACGGCCCCGCGGGCCTCGGCCACGAGACGCTGCCCGACTCGACCGCCGCACACCCGACGGAGTCCTCCGCACAGGCGCTGCTGCGGCTCTCCCGGGAGCACGAGGGCGAGCTGACCGTGTGCGCGACCGGCCCGCTCACCAACGTGGCGATCGCGCTCCTGGAGGACCCGGCCTTCGCCCGCCGTGTGAAGAAGTTCGTGTTCATGGGCGGCAACGCGCAGGTGCCCGGAAACATCACCCCGGTCGCCGAGTTCAACATGTGGGCGGACCCGGACGCCGCCGAGGTGGTGCTCTCCTCCGGCATCCCGTTCACCATGGTCGACCTGGACGCCTCGCACCGCTGGCTCTTCGGCCCCGCCGACCTCGCCGCGCTGGAGGCGGCCGGGGAGGGCGCGGCGCTCGCGGCCCGGCTGCTGCGGGTCTACATCGACTCCTACCGCCGCCACGGCGGAGGCGACACCTGCCCGCTGCACGACCCGCTCGCCGTGGGCGTGTGCGCGGACGAGTCGTTCGTGACGCTCGCGGAGGGAGCCGTCGTCGTCGAGTGCTCCAGCGAACTCACCCGCGGCCAGACCGTGTTCGTCCCCTCGGCCGCCCAGCGGAACTACTACACCGAGTCGCCCGCCCTGACCGCCCGCACCCGCCACACCGGCCGCGTGGCCCTCGGCCCGGGCCCACGCGACTTCACGAAGGACTTCGTCACGACCCTCCCGCAGTGGCCGGCCGTGGGCTGAGCCCCCTTGGACGACCCCGGCTGGATGCCCCCGGCCGGGGTGCGGGAAAAACTCGGCGCTCCACGCCGTACCCCTCGGGCACACTGCCAGGCATGGACATCGTGATCAGGCGGGCGAGGCCCGAGGAGTACGAGGCTGTGGGCGAGATCACCGCGCAGGCCTATCTGGGGGACGGGCTCCTCGACTTCGGGGAGAGCGACGAGTATCTGGGCGAGCTGCGGGACGTGGCGAAGCGGGCCGCCGCCGCCGACGTACTCGTGGCCGTCCTGGGGACGGGCACGGGCGAGCGGGTCGTCGGCGGCGTGACCTTCGTCCCGTCCGGCGGGCCGATGGCCGACATCGCGCGCGAGGGCGAGGCCGAGATACGGATGCTGGCGGTCGCCACGGAGGCCCGCGGACACGGGGCGGGCGAGGCTCTCGTACGCGCCTGTGTCGACCGCGCCCGGGCCACGGACGGCTGCGTACGCGTCGTGCTCTCCACCCAGCGCACCATGCACAGCGCCCATCGCATCTACGGACGCCTCGGCTTCACCCGCGCCCCCGACCGCGACTGGAACCCGATCCCGGACCTCGACGACATCATGCTGCTCACCTACGAGTTGACACTCTGACACCCTCCGAAGCCGACACGACACAACATGTGGGGGTGCTTCCCGAGCCCGGCACAAGATGTATGCTCATGCTCGCTGTCGCCGCAGGGGAATCCGGTGCGAATCCGGAACTGTCCCGCAACGGTGTACTTGTGCATGTCTGTCCCCAGAGGAGAGCCGTGCGCCTGGTCAGTCCGAGGACCTGCCGACAGCGTGCCCAGGCCGCCCGGCCCGGGTGCCATGACGTCCGGGCCTCGCGGAGTGGGCCGGTGGACGCGGCGTACCGCTGCGCAGAGCGTGTACCCCCGTGTGCCCCGATCCCCCCTCCCCGCAGGCCCCGTGCCGAGCGAGGGAGAGCCCCACGTGACCATCGCGCCAGCCGATCCGGTCTCAGCGAAAGCGCCCCAGTACCAGCAGGACAGGGCCGAGGCCGACGGACCGGGAACCGTGTTGCTGCGGACCCTGACCGACCTCACCGCCGACCTTCCCGACGCCGATCCCGGCAGGGTCGCCGCCGCCGCGCTGCGCGGCCGGTCCTCCGTGGGGGCCGACGGGATCACCGCGGAGCTGCGCGAGCTGGCCACGGAGTCGGCCGCGGGCCTCATCTCCGAGGACCCCGTGTACTCGAAGCTGGCCGCCCGCCTGCTGACGATCGGCATCGCCGAGGAGGCCGCCTCACAGGGGGTCAGGTCCTTCTCCGAGTCCGTCGCGGTCGGCCACCGCGAGGGCCTGATCGCCGACCGCACCGCCGAGTTCGTACGGACCCACGCGGCCCGTCTGGACGCGCTGATCGACCTCGAGGGCGACGACCGCTTCGGCTACTTCGGCCTGCGCACGCTGCACAGCCGGTATCTGCTGCGGCACCCGATCACGCGGTCCGTCATCGAGACGCCCCAGCACTTCATGCTGCGCGTGGCGAGCGGCCTCGCCGAGGACGACACGACCCGCGCCCTCGACGAAGTGGCCGCGCTGTACCGGCTGATGAGCCGCCTCGACTACCTGCCGTCCTCCCCCACGCTCTTCAACTCCGGTACGCGGCACCCCCAGATGTCGTCCTGCTACCTCCTCGACTCCCCGCTGGACGAGCTGGACTCCATCTACGACCGCTACCACCAGGTGGCCCGGCTCTCGAAGCACGCGGGCGGCATCGGCATCGCGTACTCCCGGGTCCGTTCCAGGGGTTCGCTGATCCGCGGCACGAACGGGCACTCCAACGGCATCGTCCCGTTCCTGAAGACGCTCGACGCCTCGGTCGCGGCAGTGAACCAGGGCGGCCGGCGCAAGGGCGCGGCGGCGGTCTACCTGGAGACGTGGCACTCCGACATCGAGGAGTTCCTGGAGCTGCGCGACAACACCGGTGAGGACGCCCGGCGTACGCACAACCTGAACCTCGCGCACTGGATCCCGGACGAGTTCATGCGCCGGGTGAACGAGGACCGCGTGTGGTCGCTGTTCTCGCCGGCCGACGTGCCCGAGCTGGTCGACCTGTGGGGCGAGGAGTTCGACGCCGCCTACCGCAAGGCGGAGGACCAGGGCCTCGCCAAGAAGACCATCCCGGCCCGCGACCTGTACGGCCGCATGATGCGCACCCTCGCGCAGACCGGCAACGGCTGGATGACCTTCAAGGACGCCGCCAACCGCACGGCCAACCAGACCGCGCTGCCCGGCCACACGGTCCACTCCTCCAACCTCTGCACGGAGATCCTGGAGGTCACGGACGACGGGGAGACGGCGGTCTGCAACCTCGGGTCGGTCAACCTCGGCGCGTTCGTGGACACGGCCACCGGTGACATCGACTGGGAGCGGCTGGACGCGACCGTCCGTACCGCCGTCACCTTCCTCGACCGGGTCGTCGACATCAACTTCTACCCGACCGAGCAGGCGGGCCGCTCCAACGCCAAGTGGCGGCCGGTGGGCCTGGGCGCGATGGGTCTGCAGGACGTCTTCTTCAAGCTGCGGCTGCCCTTCGACTCCGCCGAGGCCAAGGCGCTCTCCACCAAGATCGCCGAGCGCGTCATGCTCGCCGCGTACGAGGCGTCCGCCGACCTCGCCGAGCGCAACGGCCCGCTGCCCGCCTGGGAGAAGACCCGTACGGCGCAGGGCGTGCTGCACCCCGACCACTACGACGTGGAACTGAACTGGCCGGAGCGCTGGGCCGCGCTGCGGGAGCGGATCACCTCGGTCGGCATGCGCAACTCGCTGCTGCTCGCGATCGCGCCCACCGCGACGATCGCGTCCATCGCGGGCGTCTACGAGTGCATCGAGCCGCAGGTCTCCAACCTCTTCAAGCGCGAGACCCTCTCCGGCGAGTTCCTCCAGGTCAACTCCTACCTGGTGGCGGAGCTGAAGAAGCTCGGCGTGTGGGACGCGCAGACCCGGGAGGCGCTGCGCGAGTCGAACGGCTCTGTGCAGGGATTCACCTGGGTGCCGCAGGACGTGCGCGATCTGTACCGCACGGCGTGGGAGATCCCGCAGCGCGACCTGATCGACATGGCCGCCGCCCGGACCCCGTTCCTGGACCAGTCCCAGTCGCTGAACCTGTTCCTGGAGACACCGACCATCGGCAAGCTCTCCTCGATGTACGCGTACGCCTGGAAGTCGGGGCTGAAGACGACGTACTACCTGCGCTCGCGCCCGGCGACGCGCATCGCCCGTGCCGCGGGCTCCTCCGCTGCCGCGGCCGCCCCCATCCCCGTACAGGCGACTCCCGCGACTCCCGACGAGGACGCCGTCGCCTGCTCCCTTGAGAACCCCGAGTCCTGCGAGGCCTGCCAGTAATGACCACCGCTCCCGAGAACACCGAAAAGGCGCAGAAGAACCTGCTCGACCCGGGCTTCGAGCTGACCCTGCGTCCCATGCGCTACCCGGACTTCTACGAGCGCTACCGGGACGCGATCAAGAACACCTGGACCGTCGAGGAGGTCGACCTCCACTCGGACGTCACCGATCTGGCGAAGCTGTCACCGGGCGAGCAGCACATGATCGGCCGGCTGGTCGCGTTCTTCGCGACGGGCGACTCGATCGTGTCGAACAACCTGGTGCTGACGCTCTACAAGCACATCAACTCCCCCGAGGCGCGGCTGTACTTGAGCCGTCAGCTCTTCGAGGAGGCCGTGCACGTCCAGTTCTATCTGACGCTGCTGGACACCTACCTCCCCGACCCGGAGGACAGGGCCGCGGCCTTCGACGCGGTGGAGTCCATCCCGTCCATCCGCGAGAAGGCCGAGTTCTGCTTCAAGTGGATCAACGAGGTCGAGAAGCTGGACCGGCTGGAGACGAAGGCCGACCGCCGCCGTTTCCTGCTGAACCTCATCTGCTTCGCCGCGTGCATCGAGGGGCTGTTCTTCTACGGTGCCTTCGCGTACGTCTACTGGTTCCGCAGCCGGGGTCTGCTGCACGGTCTGGCGACGGGCACCAACTGGGTGTTCCGCGACGAGTCGATGCACATGAGCTTCGCCTTCGAGGTCGTGGACACCGTCCGCAAGGAGGAGCCGGAGCTCTTCGACGACCTGCTCCAGGAGCAGGTCACCGACATGCTCCGGGAGGCCGTCGAGGCCGAGCTGCAGTTCGCGCGCGACCTGTGCGGTGACGGCCTTCCGGGCATGAACACCGACTCGATGAGGCAGTACCTGGAGTGTGTCGCCGACCAGCGCCTGGCGCGCCTCGGCTTCGCTCCGGTGTACGGCTCCGAGAACCCGTTCTCCTTCATGGAGCTGCAGGGTGTTCAGGAGCTGACCAACTTCTTCGAGCGCCGGCCCTCGGCGTACCAGGTGGCCGTGGAGGGTTCGGTCGGCTTCGACGAGGACTTCTGATCCTTGCGGTGTCCCTGCTCGGCCTCCCTGAGCTGACGGTCGATGCGCCGGTCGCGCACGATGCCGATCACCGAGGGGAGGACGAGCAGGACCAGGATTCCGAGGACGAAGAGCATTGAGATCAGGCCTTCCAGCTGTGTCGTTTCCATGGACACCACTGTCGCGCCGAATGCTCCTTACCGTGAGTGGCAGTACTGCCGCACACCCTCGATTTCCTGCCAGATCTGATGCACACTGGCAGCATGCTCACCAACGTGGCCGTCGTCCTGCTCAACGGCGTGCATCCCTTCGAACTCGGTGTGGTCTGCGAGGTGTTCGGCCTCGACCGCAGCGACCAGGGCCTGCCCGTGTACGACTTCGCGGTCGCCTCCGCCGAGGGGTCGACGCTTCGCACGCACGCCGGCTTCTCCGTGCACACCGAGCACGGGCTCGAACGGCTGGAGAGCGCCGACCTGATCGCCGTACCGGCCGGGAACACCTATGCGACCCGGGAGTATCCGCCGGAGCTGCTCGACGCCCTGCGACGGGGCGTCGATCGGGGCGCCCGGGTGCTCAGCGTCTGCTCCGGAGTGTTCGTGCTCGCCGCCGCGGGACTCCTCGACGGGCGGCGGTGCGCCGCGCACTGGCGGCACGCCGAGGAACTCGCCCAGCGGTATCCGCGCATCCACGTCGAGCCGGACGTCCTGTACGTCGACGAGGGCCCGGTGATCACCTCCGCCGGCACCGCCGCGGGCATCGACGCCTGTCTGCACATCGTGCGTGAGGCGCACGGGCCCGAGGTCGCCAACGCCATCGCCCGCCGTATGGTGGTGCCGCCGCACCGGGACGGCGGCCAGGCCCAGTACATCGAGCGGCCACTGCCGCGCTCACAGTGCGACACGGTCGGCGAGGTGCTCGCCTGGATGGAGCGCCACCTCGACGAGGAGGTGACCGTCGAACAGCTCGCCGCTCGCGCGCACATGTCGCCGCGCACCTTCGCCCGCCGCTTCCAGCAGGAGACGGGCACGACCCCGTACCGCTGGCTGCTGCGTCAACGGGTGCTGCTGGCACAGGAGTTGCTGGAGGCCACGGACGAGACCATGGACTTCATCGCGGACCGCACGGGATTCGGGACCGCGGCCGCGCTGCGCCACCAGTTCGTCCGCTCGCTCGGGACGACCCCGAACGCGTACCGGCGCACGTTCAGGGGCACACAGGCCGCCTGAACGTGCGCCGGTACGCGTGATGCGGCGGTGGTTCAGTCGTTCGCGACGACGGGGTACCGCGGCTCGTTCTCGGCCATCTGCCGCAGCGCGTCCTTGCGCTCGCGCTTGGAGAGCCGGTCGATGTAGAGGTACCCGTACAGGTGGTCCGTCTCGTGCTGCAGGCAGCGCGCGAAGTAGCCGGTGCCGCGCACCTTGATCGGGTTGCCCTTCTCGTCCTGCCCGGTGACCTCGGCGTAGTCGGGCCGGGCCAGCGGCGCGTACGCGGTCGGCACGGAGAGGCAGCCCTCGTTGCTCTCGTCCAGCTGGCGCCGCTCGGCGGGCAGCTCGACGAGCACGGGGTTGCAGACCACGCCCACGTGCCGCTTGCCCTCGTCGTCCGGGCAGTCGTAGACGAAGACCTTCAGGTCGACGCCGACCTGGTTGGCGGCCAGGCCCACACCCTCGGCGGTGTGCTGGCTGGCGAACATGTCGTCGACCAGCTTGGCGAGGTCGTCGCCGAACTCCGTGACGTCCTTGCACTCCTTGTGCAGTACGGGGTTCCCGACGACCGTGATGGGCCGCGAGCTGCCGCGCCCGCGATAGGCCGCCTCACGCTCCCCCGCGTCGTCCTCGCTGTCGATGACGAAGCCCTCGTCGTCCACGGGGAGCACGCCCACGTGCTGCTGATCGGTGTCCTGCTGCGCCATGACCGACGTAAGCCTTCCTCGGAAAACAGGGTTGTGATGCTGAACAGGGTACGGTGGCACGCCCCCCGACAGGGGGCGCCCCTTTAGGGGCGCGGGGAACTGCGCGACCAGCCACGGCAAGCCGCCACCTACAAACCCCCGACGCTGCCCCTAACAAACCTCTTCAAGATCCCGCCAGTCCCTGGAATCCGGGCTGTCGGCAACCCACCCGTCCAGCAACCCCCGCACCAACGACGCGGGGGCGGCGAGCCCGCACTCCCGCTCGGGCACCCACAGCTGCCCGTCGGTCCGGTGCCCGAGGGGCCCCGGATGCCCCGGCTCACTGTGGTCGTGCGGATCGAGATGCTCTCCGTCCCCCTCGTCGGACGGCATCCGGGACTCGGAACACATCCGGCAGAGCAGCCGAACGGACGACGACCAGTCCTCCGCGGCGAACCCGGCGTCTGCCGCCAGCCGCTCCAGGGCGTTCCGGTCGTCCTCGGTCTCCGCCTCCAGGAGCACCACCCAGGTCGGCACGGGAGAGGGCGCCCACAGCTCGATCTCGTCGAACACGGGGTAGGAGTGGCCGGCGGCGGTCGTCCGCTCACCGTGCGGAACCCCGTCGTGCAGCACGACCTCGCCCCAGCGCCGCCCGGAGGACGGCAGCGGAATGGAGAGGACCTCGATGCGGGCGGGGTCCAGCCGCCGCCCCCACACGACCTCGGCCTCGCCCTCGGGCGACAGCCGTACGGCCGCGCTGCCGAGGTCCATGCCCATCGGTTCGCCCGATGCGGTGGCACCGCCGGGCACCCGCAGTCCGTAGGCCTGCCAGGCGCGCCGCGCGAGCGGCCAGTCCTGAAGGGCGGTGGCCGCGATGCCGACGTTCCACCAATCAGGGGCCCCGGTCTCCCGGTCGAGCAGTGCCACGGCCCTGAGACCGGCCGCCCGCGCCTGCTCCCAGTCGTGCCGGAACTTGTGCAGGAGCGCGAGGTTGAACCAGGACTCGGACAGCCAGGGCTCCAGGTCCGCGGCGCGCGTCAGCAGCGCTCCCGCGTCCTCGTACCGGCCGTCGCCGATCAGCGTGAACGCACGGTCGGTGGCCTGCCGCCATGAGGCGGAGGGCCGGTGCCGTCCCTTGCCGAAGATCCTCACGATTCCCGCCTGCCAGTTCGTTGAAGAGCGTGCAGCCTCGGGCTGGACTGTGCCCCCTGATGTCCTCTTCCTCGCATCCAACCACGGACGGTCGGACGGGCGCTCATTACCCATGGGTTACCCAGCCAGGGGCAGCATAAGACTGCCCCTCGCCAGCACCCTGGCCAGCGACTCCACCACCTCGGGCTGATAGTCCCGGGCGGTGCCGAGCCTCAGCTCCTCCAACGCCTTGAGGGGCCCGCCGGGACCTGCTTCCCGGGCTTTCTCCTCGTACGCGTTGACCGCCCGTACGATTCTGGCGCTGACCGGCTGTTCGCGGTACGGGTCCGCCTGGCGCTCCACCACCACGGCGACCTCGGCGTCCACTCCGGTCTGGCGCACCACGGCGCCGCCGAGCAGGGCGATGCGCCGCTGGTCGTCGGGGGCGAGGGAGGCCGTGGCCCCCGCGGGAACGGGATCGACGAGGGACAGCTGACCGATGTCGTGCATCAGGGCGGCGTACTCCAGAACGGTCAGTTCGGGCTCGGAAAGCCCCAGCTCACGGCCGACGGCCCGGCTGAGCGCGGCCACGCGTCTGGCATGCCCCGCCGGGGTGTAGCCGGCGATCTCGGTGGCCCGGGCGAGGGAGGCGATGGTCTGGCGGTAGGTGGTCCGCACGGCCGCGTACCGCCGGAAGGACAGCTGGGTGAGCAGCAGCGGCAGGGAGAACACGGGCAGCGCCCACAGGCCGGCGACGGCGACCGCGAGCGCCATCACGGCACCGGTCGCGCAGACCGCCGACCCGATGCCGAGCGTGCCCCGCAGCTCGTCCCGCAGCAGCGGCCCGAACGGCCAGCGCGTCCGCGCGTGCGCCATGGCGGCGGCCAGTACGGCGTCCCACAGCGCGCTCAGCACAAGCAGCGCGACGACGAGGGCCGCGTACGTGGGTCCGTCCTCGGCCCACTCCCTCAACCTGCCCTGGTTGTAGAGAGGTTGGAAGCAGACTGCGGCGAAGGCGACGGTCAGGACGCGCCGGGTGAGGTGGTCGGCGGTGGGCCCGTGCCCCTTGGCCACGTGAGGCACGCACCCCACCAGCGACGCCGCCACGACGACGGCGACGGTCTGCAGAACCCCGTGGTGGGTGCTCTGCCCGCCGTTCTCCCCCAGCAGCGCGTACGCCAGCGCCCCGGCCGCCCCGAGCGGCGCCGACTCCCGCTGCTCGGCCCCACCCCACCGCCCCAGCTCCCCAACGGCGATCAGCACCCCGAACGCGAGAGCCACCCCGCGCTCGTCGAGGCCGTGCCAGAGGGTGGCGACGAGGGCGCCGCCCGCGAGGAGGGCGGCGGTGGCACGGGCGAGGGTGAGCACGGACGGGGGGCGCGACGGGTTCACGGGGACCTCCGACGGACCGCGCGGACGGGGACTCGGCGGGTGGAGTGGGGGGCGGGTGCTCGGCGGGTGGAGTGGGGCGCGGGCGCTCGGCGGGTGGAGTGGGGCGCAGGCGCTCGGCGGGTGGAGGGGGAGGCGGCTGCTCGGCGGGCGGAGTGGGGCGCGGGCGCTCGGCGGGTGGAGTGGGGCGCGGGCGCTCGGCGGGCGGAGTGGGGGGCGGCTGCTCGGCAGGCGGAGTGGGGCGCGGGTGCCCGGCGAGCGGAGTGGGGCGCGGGCGCTCGGCGGGCGGAATGGGGCGCGGGTGCCCGGCGAGCGGAGTGGGGCGCGGGTGCCCGGCGGGCGGAATGGGGCGCGGGTGCCCGGCGGTGGGCGTGGTGGTCGGTGGCTTGTGAGGGCGCGGTGTTGCCGGGGGCCCTCATGGTCTGGTTCCGTCGAGGCTTTTGCGTTGACCTGGTGGCGTGCTGGAAACGGGCGGAGCGGGTGGGTGAGGCTCGCCGCGCAGCGGCGTTTCGTCCGCCGTCACCACGGGATGCCACCCCCTCCGGGCAAGCCCCCGCACGAGCGCCTCCACCATCCGCGGATCGAACTGCGCCCCCGCACACCGCTCCAACTCCTCCAGCGCGGCCGGCACAGGCCGCGCCCGCCGGTACGACCGGGTGGACGTCATCGCGTCGAAGGCGTCCGCCACCGCCACCACCCGCGCGAACTCCGGGATCTGGCCCCCCTTGAGCCCGTACGGATACCCACTCCCGTCCAGCCGCTCGTGGTGGTGGAGGATCGCCGACCTGGCCTCCCCCAGGAACCCGATCCCGCGCACCATCTCGTGCCCGTACTCGGGATGCAGCTCGATCACCCGCCGCTCCTCGGGCGTCAGCGGCCCGTCCTTGCGCAACAGCCGCGTGGGGACCCCGAGTTTGCCGACGTCGTGGAGGATCCCGGCGAACCTGAGCACCTCGGCCCGCTCGTCGTCCATGCCCAGTTCGCGCGCGATCACCATCGACGCCTGCCCCACCCGCTCGCTGTGCCCGCGCGTGTACCCGTCCTTGATGTCGACGGCCTGCACGAGCGCCCGGATGGTCGCCTGGTGGGCGGCGCGTTCCCGGTGGTACTGGGCGAACACCCACCACGACACGTACATCGGCAACAGCACGAGCAGCGCGGAGACCGGCCCGTACGGACTGCGCCAGAGCACCGCCATCATCAGCCCGGCGAGCCCGTGCACGGCGACGGGCGCGAGCGAGCGGAGGAAGAGGCCGCGCCAGGCACTCCGTACGGGCACCCGCTCGGCGAGCACCAGGATCCCGCCGTCGAGCACGGTCAGCACCAGGCAGAACGCCACGACGGCCGCGCCGGCGGTCACGAGGACGTACGGGAAGTGGGACGAGAGGACCGCGTCCCGCCCGTCCAGCGCCCAGTGCACCCAGGAGGCGGCCCACGCCGCGAGCGCGAGCTGCCCGGCCCGCCACACCCGGCGCAGCCACCGCGGACGCTGCTCGACCCGGGTCAGCAGCGCCCCCGGCAGGGCCACGAGCGCCGCGGCCGGAGGCGGCAGCAGAAAGGCCGCGGCGAGGATCACGGGCGTGTGCCACCTGGGGGAACCGCCCGGTTCCCCGGCCACCCCCGCGCCCTCGGGTGTGCGGCCCGCCGCGAACCGGCTTCCGGCGAGCCCTTCGCACCCCGCGCAGAGCGCCGCGAAGAGCACCACCGCACCCCACGGGGCGTGCGTGGCCGGCAGCGGAAGAGCACAGCACGCCGCTCCGAGCGCGGTGCAGACGACGTAGACACGCGCCCACGGCGAAACCGGCCGCATGGCGTCCCCTTCCCTGTGGCCCGGCCCCTGTCGGCCGACCGGGCGGGGCGGCTCCGGCACAGGCCCCGTACCGGCCCTGGGACCACAAGCCCCGTACAGGCCTTGGGACATGGACGATAGGACGGCCGGGCACGGCTCGGGCGAAGCATGGAACGATTCGCCCGTTCGAGTGAGCCGGGTACGCGCGGGGCGCTGCGCCGTCAGGGCGTCCGCCTTGAGTGCAACGCCAGAACGCCTTGAGAGCACCGCCAGAACGCCGTCAGAGCACTGTCAGAACGCCTTCAGCGCCTCGTCGAAGAAGCCATCAGTGCGCCACATCGGCCGCCAGCGCCCGGCTCAGCTGTTCCACCGTCGCCGGTGACTCGCGCTGGAACGCGGGGATGTCGAGACCGTCGTCCCCCATGACGGTCAGCAGAGCCCGGTCGCCGACCGCCATCACGATGACGTGCCCGGAGCCGCACCTCGCCACCACCTCGCGGAGCGCGCCGACGCCCGCCTGGTCCGCCATCCGCCGCCCCACCCCGAGCGTCGCGGCGGCCAGCGCGGCGACGGACTCGGGGTGGACGGAGTCCGAGTCGTGGACGACGAGGAGGCCGTCCGCCGTGGACAGAACGCTCTGGGATATCCCCATCACCCGGTCGCGCAGCGAGGTCAGGATCTCCGTCAGGGGACTGGGCGGCGGCTGTTCACTCATGACGAGCTCCTTGCTAAGGGCATATGCAGTCCTGGTACGGTCCAAGTGGCACGTGCCAAGGGGTCAGTCGGATTCCGGCAGTCCCGTCAGGCCCCGGCGGACACGGCGCAGCATGTCGACCGAGGGTTGGTCGGCGGCCAGGTCCTCGGGCGAGAGCATGGGGAGCACGAACGGCTGCGCCCCCGGAGATTCACCGGCGGTGTCCCCGTCGGCCCCGGACGACGAGGCCGCGGCGCCCCGCACGGGCAGCGGCGGTCTGCCGACCGGGGATAACGGTCGCGACGGCGGTGCTTGTGAGACCTGTTGCACCTGCGGGACCTGTTGCGCCTGGGGCACCTCTTGGTCCTGCGGTGTCTGTGGAACGTGCGGTGCCTGTGGAACCTGCGATGGAGTGCCGGATTCGGCGGAGCGTCCGGACCGCGCCTGTGGGGCGTCCGCGTCCGGTGCTCGTGTCCGCCGTTTCGCGGCCCGCCTCGCTTCGGCCTCCGTGCTCCGTCGGCGCATCGCTGCCCGACGTCGGCGTGAACTCACTACCCCCCCGTCCCCCCGTCCGTCCCTGCGGCAAAAGCATTGCTTCCCTCCGCGGGCCATTGGCCCGCCGGACCCTCCCGTGCCGGGCCCTCTCCCACCCTCGACGCACCGCCGGGCCTGCGCCTCGGCAGCGGTTCGGCCCTGGACTGCGACCCGAACCCGGACGCTGACCCCGACCCTGCCCCTGACCCGCCGCCCGACCTCGACGGCTGCGGTGTCGCGGAGCGACGTTCGGGCAGTACGCGCGGCGCGGTGCTCGGCCTGGCGCCGGGTTCCCTGCCCGCCTCCCACCGGACGAGTTCCAGAGCTTCCAGGCGGGTCAGGTCCAGCATGACCGCGTACAGCCCGCGGCCGAGCGTGAAGGCGATGTCCCGGGCCGTACGGCGCCCGTTGACGGTGTTCAGCGCGGCCTGAAGGCGGTGCGACAGCCAGCGGCCGGGCCCGGGGCCCGGAACCGGTGTGGGCCGCACACGCGCGAGTTCTCCCGGCGCCCCCCACGGGCCGGAGAGCTGTGCCATGCGCCGGGTGGTCTCCTCGGTCAGCCGCCGCGGTTCCACGCCCGGCACGGCGAGGAGGGTGGGTTCCGGGTCGCTCAGTGTCCAACTACCGGGCGGGCCGAGCGCCATGGCGAAGGCCGCGTCAAACACGGCCGCGGTGCACACGACCTCCAGTTCGGCGGCGCCGATCAGGCCCGCGGCCACCAACTGCCCGCCCAGCCGGTCCACATCACGCTCCGCCGCACACGCGGCCAGCCAGGCCTCGTCGTCGATCCGGCCCGGTGTGAGCAGGACCGAGGTGGCGGTCGGCGCGCCCGGTGTCTCGACCGCGCCGATCAGACCGTCCCTCAGATGAATCGTTCCGCCCGGGGCGCCGGAGACCCGCACCGTGCCGGTGAAGCCCTCCTCGTGCAGCCCCTGCAGAAGCGCGGGCAGATTGCGCGCCGGGGCTCCCGTCATGCGAGCACCTCTGCGACGCGGTCGCCCAGACTCCGCGTGGCGAGCGCCAGGTTGGCCCGCTCCCGGTCCATGCCCGCCGCCAGCAGCAGGGGGTCGCCGGCCGGCCGTGTCACCGCGAGCAGCACCTGGTGGCGCCGCGCGCTGGTCGTGATCACGCTCTCCAACTCCCCCTCGGCGCCCGCCCGTCCGAGCCGTTCGGCGATGAGCGCGGCGAGTTCGGCACACTCCGCACCGCCCGCGGCCTCCTCGGCGTCGCCGGCCACCCCGTAGGTGAGGCCCGTGACCGCGTCGACCAGGGCGACACCCGTGACCCCCGGGGAGTCGAGGAGCCGGGCCAGGGAGGCTTCAACGGCCGTTGTCATTTCCCCGTTTCCCCCTTCACGTCCGAACGTCGCACAGTACTTTGAACATCAACTAACGCAACAGGTAACAAATTTGATGTTTTGTGACGCACAAGCCACTTGTGTTCGATCGTAGTTGTACGAGCAACGACCGTCAGCGTCACTGAGGAATTGGGGCAACGTGAACATCGAGACCGCGCTCAAGGAAGCCATGACCGTGGACGGGGCCATCGGCATCGCCCTCGTCGACTACGAAAGCGGAATGTCGCTCGGCACGCTCGGCGGGGGCCCGTCGCTCGACCTGGAGCTGGCCGCCGCGGGCAACACCGAGGTGGTGCGCTCGAAGATGCGCACGCTGGCGTCGCTGGCCATGGACGACACCATCGAGGACATCCTGATCACGCTGGGCCAGCAGTACCACCTGATCCGCCCGCTCGGCAGCAGCAGCGGCACACTGTTCCTCTACCTCGCGCTCGACCGCAACCGCAGCAACCTGGCGCTGGCCAGGCACAGCCTGAAGCGGATCGAGAACGGCCTGGAGGTCTGAAAACGACCCGGACGTCTCACACCACTGCCCGCGGCCGGACCGGTCGACCCGGTCCGGCCGCGGGCAGCGTGGCGAGCGGAGCCGGTATCAGGACCGGCAGCGCGTAGAGAGCGTGGGCGGAGAGAGCCTGGCGAGACGCATAGGCACCGAGGAGGGTGTCAGCCCTCGGTGGCCGCGCCCCGGATGTCGGCGACGGCGACATCGTGCTCGGGCACGGTCTCGCCCGAGCGGATCAGCTCGATACGGCCCATGACCTTCGCCCGAAGGTCGGTCGGCACGTCGTCATGGCCGCAGCACCGCTTGACCAGCTTCTTCACGGCCTGCTCGAGGCCGTACTTCTCCAAGCACGGGGAGCACTCCTCGAAGTGCACCTCGAACTTGGTGCAGTCGGCATCCGGCATCTCCCGGTCGAGGAACTCGTAGAGATGATCGAGTACTTCACTGCAGTCCGTCTCGTGCGGCTCTCCGCAGCTCATGAGCCCGAGCCTTTCGTTCCGTCCGACTCCCCGGCGCCCGCCGGGACCAGGCCGCGGTCCTTCGCGTAGTCCTCGAGCATGCCGCGCAACTGGCGGCGGCCCCGGTGCAGCCGGGACATCACCGTACCGATGGGTGTCCCCATGATGTCCGCGATCTCCTTGTACGCAAAGCCCTCTACGTCAGCGAGATAGACGGCGATACGGAATTCCTCCGGGATCGCCTGCAGCGCCGACTTCACGTCCGAGTCGGGCAGGTGGTCGAGCGCCTGCGACTCGGCGGAGCGCAGACCCGTCGACATGTGCGACTCGGCGCGCGCCAGCTGCCAGTCCTCGATCTCCTCGGCGGCCGACCGCTGGGGCTCGCGCTGCTTCTTGCGGTACGAGTTGATGAAGGTGTTGGTGAGGATCCTGTACAGCCACGCCTTGAGGTTGGTGCCCTCACGGAACTGGTGGAAGGACGCGTACGCCTTCGCGTACGTCTCCTGCACCAGGTCCTCGGCGTCGGCCGGGTTCCGCGTCATGCGCAGCGCGGCCGAGTACATCTGGTCGAGGAACTCCAGCGCGTCCCGCTCGAAGCGCGCACTGCGCTCGGCGGTCGACTCGCCGCTGCCCGGGCCCTCGGGCTGCTCCGCCTGGCCGTGTTCGGTCCCTGCGTCGGTCCCTGTGACCGGACCCACCTCCTCCAGAGTCTGGGCAGGACCGAAACCGGACCCACCAGAATCGGAGGATAGACGACGATCCGGCCCGGCCGCCGCCCGAATAGGGGTGGTCTTTGCCGCATGCAGAACCGACCACTCCAGGTCAGCGCTGCTGCTACGGCTCGGGCAGATGGTCGAACCCATGCGGCGGACTTCCTCTCATGCGACTTCTCACAGCACGTGTCGTGCCGTCTGATCCGCACAACAGTGGCCCGGGGCTCAGCATTCCCGGGGGTCACCCGAGTGATGGGGTCCACTCGTCACCCGAGTGACGAGGTCCATTTCAGTACGCCATCGGTGATGATCTTCAGGGCCTGGTCCTGGTCGAGAGGGGCCCGCTTCGGCACGGCGAAGCCATGATCGCCGTACGGCACCTCGACCATCTCGTACGCGTTCTCCGGGGACTCGTACGGACCCTCCGGGAACTCCTCCGGTCTGCCGAACGGGTCGTTGCCGCCCTGGACGACGAGCGTGGGCACCCCGGCCCCGAGCAGTTCATCGGCGCGGGACTTCTCCGGCTTGCCCGGCGGGTGGAGGGGGAAGCTGAGTGCGAGGACGGCGTGGGCGCCGAGTTCGGTGGCCGTGCGGCAGGCGACGCGGGCTCCGGCGCTGCGTCCGCCCGCGATCACGGGCAGACCGGGCTTCGCCAGGAGGGGCCAGACGCCCCGCCATCCCACGTCCAGCGTCTTCGGCGCGGGCGCGAGCTTCTTGCCCGCCACCCGCCAGGGCTGCTCGACGAGGGCCACGCTCACACCGTGCCCGGGCAGCTCCGCGGCGAGCGCCCGCAGGTCCCGCGCCTCGATCCCGCCGCCGGCGCCATGGCTCACGGCCAGCACCAGCCGCGCCTTCCTCGCCCGGTGCCAGGTGACGCGGGCCGTACCCGCGTCGGTGTCGATGGTCTCGACGATCTCCGCCAGGTGACCCATATGACCCATCTGTTCCTTCTGGCCCGTCAGGCCCGTCAGGCCCGTCTGATCCGTCACGTCAGAAGAGTGTGCCCTCTTCGGGCCCCTCCAGCTCCTTCAGCAGCTCCGGCCCGTTGTTGCGGACATTGCTCACGGCCGTGGAGACGGGGTACGCCCGCATCAGCCCCTCCGGGGGAGGCTCGAGCAGGGAGCGCAGGTCCTCGACGTCCGTACGGGACGGGTCGAGCCAGGAGTCCCAGCGGTCCGGGGTGAGCATCAGGGGCATGCGCGGGTGGATGTCGGCCAGCGCGCGCGGCCCCTCCTCCGGTCCGACGGCGAGCGGCGAGGTCTCGGCCTCCGTGGTGATGACGGAGCACGTCACCCACCAGGCCCGCGGATGGTCGTCGGGCAGCGTCTTGTCCCGCCAGAACTCGTAGAGCCCGGCCATCGCGAAGACGGACCCGTCGGCGGGGAGCACGAAGTACGGCTGCTTGCGGGGCCGCTTCTTCTTGCCCTCGACCTCCAGCTCGCGCTCGCCGGAAGCGGTCACCCACTCGTAATAGCCGTCGGCGGGGATGATGCAGCGCCGGGTGGCGAAGGCCCGCCGGTACGAGGGCTTCTCGTGGACGGTCTCGGCCCGGGCGTTGATCATCCGGGCACCGCCCTCGGGGGTCTTCGACCAGGACGGGACGAGGCCCCACTTCAGCGTGCGCAGCTGCCGAACCGGCTTCGGGTCTGCCGCGTCCTTAAGAGGACGGTCCAGGACCGCGTAGACCTCTTTGGTGGGAGCCACGTTGAAGTCGGGGGCCAGAGCCTCCTCCGGCTCCCACTTCTCGATCTCAAAGATTCCTGCGAGATCCTCGGGTCCACGACTCGCTGCATACCGTCCGCACATACGTGCAACACTGCCAGATTCCATACGACCCGAGGGAGCCCAACCCCACAATGGACAGCATCGCCGCCACCTCGCTGGCCTCCCTCTGGGACGAGGTTTTCGGGAGCCAGCCCGACCCGGACACCTGGGTGGTCATAGCCACGATGGTCGCGGCACTGGCCGTGATCGTCCCGCACAACGTCTGGCGGCTCTCGCGCAACGCCATCACCATCGCGCACGAGGGCGGCCACGGTCTGGTGGCACTGCTCACCGGTCGCAGCCTCAGCGGCATCCGGCTGCACTCCGACACCAGCGGCCTCACCGTCAGCCGCGGCAAACCGACCGGCCTCGGCATGATCCTCACGGCGGCCTCCGGCTACACCGCTCCCCCGCTGCTCGGCCTCGGCGGCGCCGCGCTGCTGGCCGCGGGCCACATCACGGCCCTGCTGTGGCTGGCCACCCTGCTCCTCGTGGCGATGCTGGTGATGATCCGCAACGCGTACGGCGCCCTCACGGTCCTCCTCACCGGCGGCACCTTCGTGGTGGTCTCCTGGCTGGCCGGCCCCCAGGTCCAGGCCGCCTTCGCCTACGCCGTCGTCTGGTTCCTCCTCCTCGGCGGCGTCCGCCCGGCCTTCGAACTCCAGATGAAGCGCAGCCGCGGCGGAGCCGGCGACTCGGACGCCGACCAGCTCTCCCGCCTGACCCACGTCCCGGCGGGCCTGTGGCTGTTCCTGTTCCACGCGGTGTCGCTGTGCTCCCTGATGGGCGGGGGCAGGTGGCTGCTGGGTTTGTGAAGGCTCCCCCGGAGGGGGGTCTTCAGGGGCGCGGGGAACTGCGCGACCAGCCACAACGCACCCGCACCCAACTCCACGACCCACTTTCCCGGCCAAACCCAGCAGAGCGAACCCCCATTAAAGTGAGGGCATGCCCGTTAACGCCGCACACACCGCCCTCTGGCCCGCCCCGCACGCGAGCGGAGCCGTCGACGCGACGGTCCACGTGCCCGGGTCCAAGTCGGTCACCAACCGCGCCCTCGTCCTCGCCGCCCTCGCGGCGGAGCCCGGCTGGCTGCGCCGCCCCCTCCGCTCCCGCGACACCCTCCTGATGGCCGGCGCCCTGCGTGCGATGGGCGTGGGCATCGAGGAGGGCGTCGGCCCTGACGGCTCCGGCGAGGCCTGGCGTGTCATCCCCTCGGGCCTGCACGGCCCGGCGACGGTCGACGTCGGCAACGCCGGCACGGTGATGCGCTTCCTGCCCCCGGTCGCCGCCCTCGCGGACGGCCCCATCCGCTTCGACGGCGACCCGCGTTCGTACGAGCGCCCCCTGCACGGAGTGATCGACGCGCTGCGTGCCCTCGGCGCCCGGATCGACGACGACAGCCGCGGCGCGCTGCCGCTGACCGTGCACGGCTCCGGGGCGCTGGAGGGCGGCCCGGTGGAGATCGACGCGTCCTCGTCGTCCCAGTTCGTGTCGGCGCTGCTGCTGTCCGGCCCGCGCTTCAACCAGGGCGTGGAGGTACGGCACACGGGCTCCAGGCTCCCTTCCATGCCGCACATCCGGATGACCGTCGACATGCTGCGCTCGATCGGCGCCCAGGTGGACACCCCGGAGTCGGGCGGCGAGCCGAACGTCTGGCGGGTCACGCCGGGCGCGCTCCTCGGCCGCGACCTCACCGTCGAGCCGGACCTGTCGAACGCCCAGCCGTTCCTGGCGTCCGCCCTGGTCACCGGCGGCAGGGTCGTCATCCCGGACTGGCCGCTGCGCACCACCCAGCCCGGCGACAAGCTGCGTGAGATCTTCACCGAGATGGGCGGTTCCTGCGAACTGACCGACCGGGGCCTGGAGTTCACCGGCTCCGGCTCGATCCACGGCATCGACGTGGACCTGGGCGAGGTCGGCGAGCTGACCCCGGGCATCGCGGCGGTCGCGGCCCTCGCCGACTCCCCCTCCACCCTCCGCGGCGTGGCCCATCTGCGTCTGCACGAGACGGACCGGCTGGCCGCGCTCACCAAGGAGATCAACGAACTGGGCGGCGACGTCACCGAGACCGCGGACGGCCTCCACATCCGCCCGCGCGCGCTGCACGGCGGGGTCTTCCACACGTACGACGACCACCGCATGGCCACCGCGGGCGCGATCATCGGTCTCGCGGTCGACGGCGTACAGATCGAGAACGTGGCGACGACGGCGAAGACCCTGCCGGACTTCCCCGATCTGTGGACCGGAATGCTCGGGAACTGACGGGCGGACCAGGATCATGCGCCGTTACGGCAAGCACACCGACGAGGACGACATCCGCCAGCGCCCGAACCGCAAGGGCAACCGGCCTCGTACGAACATCCGCCCCAAGCACGAGGAGGCGGTCGAGGGCATGGTCGTCACCGTCGACCGGGGCCGTCTGACCTGTCTGGTGGACGACCGGGTCGTCATGGCGATGAAGGCCCGCGAACTGGGCCGCAAGGCCGCGGTCGTCGGCGACCGGGTGGCCATCGTCGGCGACCTGTCCGGCGAGAAGGACACCCTCGCCCGCATCGTCCGCATCGAGCCGCGCACCTCCGTGCTGCGCCGCACGGCCGACGACGACGATCCGTACGAGCGTGTGGTCGTCGCCAACGCCGACCAGCTGGCCATCGTCACGGCCCTGGCCGACCCCGAGCCCCGCCCGCGCCTCATCGACCGCTGTCTGGTGGCGGCGTACGACGGCGGTCTGGACCCCCTGCTGGTCCTGACGAAGTCGGACCTGGCCCCGCCGGACGAACTCCTGGAGATGTACGGGGCGTTGGGCGTCCCGTACGTCGTGACGAGCCGTCAGGAGCTGGAGAGCGGCGAGGCGCTGGACCGCGTGCACAAGCAGCTGGACGGCAAGATCACGGCGTTCGTGGGCCACTCGGGCGTCGGCAAGACCACGCTGGTCAACGCGCTCGTGTCGCGGGAGCGGCGGCGCTCGACGGGCGTGGTCAACGCGGTCACCGGCCGCGGCCGGCACACCACGACGTCGGCGCGGGCGATCCCCCTGCCCGACAACGACGGCTGGGTCGTCGACACGCCGGGCGTACGGTCCTTCGGCCTGCACCATGTGGACCCGTCCCGGGTCATCAAGGCCTTCCCGGACCTGGAGCCCGGTACCGAGGGCTGCCCGCGCGCGTGCAGCCATGACGAACCGGACTGCGCACTGGACGCGTGGGTGGCCGAGGGGCACGCGGATCCGGCGCGCCTCTACTCGCTGCGCCGGCTGCTCTCCACGCGCGAGCGGCGCGAGGGGGACTGACCTCCGGCTGACCTCCGGCCGATCTCGGAGCGATCCCGACCGATCTCCGTTTGACCTCAGTGTTGTTTGCATCCCCGCTGCGACGGTAAAGGCATAATCGCACCAAGCGGGATGCAAGCGAGACGAAGCGGTCACGGAGCGTGGGAGGGCATCACATGGCGTGGCTGCTGGTTGTCGTTGCGGGGCTCCTGGAGACGGGTTTCGCCGTCTGCCTCAAGCTCTCCCACGGCTTCACGAGACTCTGGCCCACGGTGGCCTTCTGCATCTTCGCCCTGGGCAGCTTCGGCCTGCTCACCCTGTCCCTCAAGAAGCTCGACGTGGGCCCGGCGTACGCGGTCTGGACCGGCATCGGCGCCGCCGGCACCGCCATCTACGGCATGATCTTCCTCGACGACCTGGTCTCCACCCTGAAGATCATCTCGATCTCCCTGGTGATCATAGGAGTCATCGGCCTGCAGCTGTCGGGCTCGTCCCACTAGGACCACCGGTCACTGGCCACCGATCACTGATCGGTCCGTGCCCGCCCACCCGCAGCCGCGCTCAACTCACCGACCGCACAGTCGTTAAAGCATCCCGAACCATCCCCGCCGTACCGCCCTCCCCGGCAGGGGCAAGCACGCACGACACCCCCAGCCGCACCACGAGTTCACAGGCCCGGGCCAGCTCCGAGGCCTCGGACTTCGACGCCCCCGGCACGGCCAGCGACGCGACGGCCCTGTCCCGCACCAGTCCCACGAAGTCCCCCGGCGACGGCAACGGCCCATCGGCCCTGCGCTGAGCGGGCACGGCCGACGAGGACGGCACCGCGGACAGGGTGGGCGAGGGCAGCCGCTCCGCCCAGCACCCCGTGAGCATCGCCCGCACCAGCGCGTTGCCCCGGGCCGCCGACACCGTCCACTCCGCCGCCGCGGCCAACCGCTCCCGAGGCTCCGTACGGCTCACCAGAGCCCGCTCGACCCCCGCGAGATACGCGTCGGCCTCCCGCCGTACGAGCGCACGCGCGAGGCCGTCCTTGCTGCCGAACTCGTTGTAGAGGGTCTGCCGGGAAACCCCGGCCGCGGCGGCCACGTCGACCATCCGCACGGCGGACCACGGACGGCGTCCGAGCGCCGTGTAGGCGGCGTCCAGTAGGGATTCCCGCGCTGCAGGCATCGTCGCCTCCCTGGGGCGATCGGCTCTGCGCTTCAGAGTTGACGCGCACGGAGGCACTGTCAAGGGTTCGCGACACGACCAGGGGGCGCCAAGCACCGCCGAGGGGCGCGCGGCTGCGCCGAACCGCGGCTCGTCGCGGGGTGCGACCGTCCACAGCGGGGCGCGACCGGCGACATCCGACCCGCACCTGTAACACAACCCCCGGTCTCCCCCCGTTCCCCGCGGAGCGACCCGGAAGATACGGTTCGCTCATGCCCGACTATCGCGATGACCTGCGCCTCGCCCATGTCCTGGCGGACGCCGCCGACGCCGCGACGATGGACCGGTTCAAGGCGCTCGACCTCAAGGTCGAGACCAAGCCGGACATGACCCCGGTGAGCGAGGCCGACAAGGCCGCCGAGGAGCTGATCCGCGGCCACCTCCAACGGGCACGGCCGCGGGACGCGATCCTCGGCGAGGAGTACGGCGTCGAGGGCACGGGCCCCCGCCGCTGGGTGATCGACCCGATCGACGGCACCAAGAACTACGTACGCGGCGTGCCCGTCTGGGCGACGCTCATCGCACTGATGGAGGCGAGCGAGGGCGGCTATCAGCCGGTCGTCGGCGTGGTCTCCGCACCCGCGCTGAGCCGCCGCTGGTGGGCGGCGAAGGGGCACGGCGCGTTCACCGGCCGCAGCCTGTCGTCCGCGTCCCGGCTCAAGGTCTCCCAGGTCTCGCGCATGCGGGACGCGTCCTTCGCGTACTCCTCGCTGAGCGGCTGGGAGGAGCGCAGCCTGCTCGACGGCTTCCTCGACCTGACCCGCGAGGTGTGGCGCACACGCGCGTACGGCGACTTCTGGCCGTACATGATGGTCGCCGAGGGCTCGGTCGACATCTGCGCGGAGCCCGAACTGTCGCTGTGGGACATGGCGGCGACCGCGATCGTCGTGACCGAGGCGGGCGGCTCCTTCACCGGCCTCGACGGCCGCCCGGGCCCGCACAGCGGAAACGCGGCCGCTTCGAACGGCATCCTCCACGACGAGCTGCTGGGTTATCTGAACCAGCGCTACTGAGGCGCCCGGGGGCAGTTGAGGCACCGGCAGACGAGAAAGCGCCCCAAATATCGCCTGCACGCGCCCTCTTGTTGACCGTCTCTTTAACTGCGACTCTGAGAGTCCCCCCACTTGTGAACTTGTGAATCCGTTAACTAACGGATTCGTAGGAGGTGGCTCCGTCCATGCTCGTCCGCGACGCCATGAGCACGGTGGTCCTCACCATCGGACCCGCTCACACCCTCCGGCAGGCCGCCGCGCTGATGTCCGCACGCCGCGTGGGCGCGGCCGTGGTTCTCGACCCCGACGAAGGCGGGCTCGGCATTCTCACCGAGCGCGACATCCTCAACTCCGTAGGCCTGGGCCAGAGCCCGGACGCCGAGCGGGCCCACGCCCACACGACCACCGACGTGGTGTTCGCCGCCCCGACCTGGACGCTGGAGGAGGCGTCGCTCGCCATGACCCACGGCGGTTTCCGCCACCTCGTCGTCCTCGACCGCGGCGAGCCGGTCGGCATCGTCTCGGTCCGCGACATCATCCGCTGCTGGGCACCCCTGCGACAGCACGCCCCGGCCTGAGCGGCTCTACTCCGACCCGGCTCTCCTTCAACCCGACTCTGCTTCAACCCGGCTCTCCTTGAGCACAGTTGGAGACCTGACCACCCGGAAAGCGAACGAGCCGGATCTCCGGTACGGGAGATCCGGCCCGCTCTTCGACGACAAGCGTTCCAGTGCTGGCGTCAGCCGCGCAGGGCCTGGACCGCGGCTTCCAGCCGCTTGCCGAAGTCTCCGTCGGCCTGACGGAAGTTGTCGATCGCGCGCTCGGCGATGTCGTCGCGCGAGACCTTCGCGATGAAGCCCGCGAGGTTGTCGATCAGACGGCCCTTCTCGCCCTCGGACATCAGGCGGTAGAGGTTGCCCGCCTGCACGAAGTCGTCGTCCTCGGAGTGGACCGGGGCCTCGTGATTGCCGGTGCCGGCCGTGAAGTTCGCGGTCGCCTGCCAGAGCGGCCGATCCGTCTGGAACGGGCCGCCGAAGCTGTTCGGCTCGTAGTTCTTGGCACCCTTGTGGCGGCCGTCGTACAGGAAACCGTCACGTGAGTGCGTACGCGCCTCGGTGGCGTGCGGACGGTTCACCGGCAGGTGGTCGGCGTTGACGCCGACGCGGTAACGGTGGGCGTCGCCGTACGCGAACAGGCGGCCCTGGAGCATCTTGTCGGGCGAGGGCCCGATGCCGGGCACGAAGTGCGCGGGGCTGAAGACGGACTGCTCGACCTCGGCGAAGACGTTCTCCGGGTTGCGGTTGAGCTCCAGCCTGCCGATCTCGATGGGCGGGTAGTCCTCGTGCGGCCACACCTTGGTGAGGTCGAACGGATTGAAGCGGTACGTCGCCGCGTCGGCCGCCGGCATGATCTGCACCTGCACGGTCCAGGTCGGGAAGTCGCCGCGCTCGATCGACTCGCGCAGATCGCGCTGGTGCGAGTCGGGGTCGAGACCGGAGACGTTCACGGCCTCCTCGGTCGTCAGGTTCTTGATGCCCTGGTCGGTCTTGAAGTGGTACTTGACCCAGAAGACCTCGCCGGCCTCGTTGTTCCACTGGTAGGTGTGCGAGCCGTAGCCGTTCATGTGGCGGTACGAGGCGGGGATGCCGCGGTCACCGAAGAGCCAGGTCACCTGGTGGGTGCTCTCCGGGCTGAGCCCCCAGAAGTCCCAGACGTTGTCGGCCTCCTGGGAGCCCGTGTACGGGTCGCGCTTCTGCGTGTGGATGAAGTCGGGGAACTTGATGGCGTCCTTGATGAAGAACACCGGGGTGTTGTTGCCGACGAGGTCGTAGTTGCCCTCTTCGGTGTAGAACTTCAGCGCCCAGCCACGCGGGTCACGGACGGCGTCGGCCGAACCGAGGTTGCCGGCCACGGTCGAGAAGCGCAGGAAGGTCTCGGTCCGCCTGCCGACCTCGGAGAGGAAGTGGGCGCGCGTGTACCGGCTGACATCGGCGGTGACCGTGAAGGTGCCGTAGGCGCCGGCGCCACGGGCGTGCACCACACGCTCCGGGATGCGCTCGCGGTTGAAGTGCGCGAGCTTCTCCAGGAGGAGCTGGTCCTGGACGAGAACAGGTCCGCCGATCCCCGCGGTCTCGCTGTTCTGGTTGTCGGCCACCGGCGCGCCGGCTTCCGTCGTAAGCGGTCCCTGAGTCACGTGCGCCTCCTGCGTAATTCCTTGCCGATCCCTGCCGACTCCGCTGGTCCTGTCCCTCAGCCAAAGCCGAACTCGATCCTACAATAGACAATGTCTAAGTCAAGGAGTGCTCCAAAGTCACACCTGTTCGGAAACTGGGCCTCCTTGCTGTTAGGCTTGGTGGTATGAGCGACCTGTTGGAACGACTGCGCGGACGCGGCTGGCGCATGACCGCGCAGCGGCGCGTCGTGGCCGAGGTCCTCGACGGCGATCACGTCCATCTGACGGCCGACGAGGTCCACGCCAGGGCCGTGGCCAAGCTGCCCGAGATCTCCAGGGCGACCGTCTACAACACGCTGGGTGAGCTGGTCTCGCTCGGCGAGGTGCTGGAAGTCGCCACGGACAAGCGCGCGAAGCGGTACGACCCGAACGCGCACAGTCCGCACCACCACCTGGTCTGCGCCCAGTGCGGCGCGATCAAGGACGTCCACCCGGGCGGCAACCCACTGGCGGACCTCCCCGACTCCGAGCGCTTCGGCTTCACGGTCTCGGGCGTCGAGGTCACATACAGAGGCGTATGCCCGAACTGCACGACGGCCTGACGACCTACCTCAACACCCCTCGAAGCCCCGGCCACAAGAAGGCCGGGGCTTTCAACATCTCTCGCGCCCTTGCTCTTGCCTCCGAACACACCGAAGGCCCGGAACCATTGGTTCCGGGCCTTCGGTCTTCAGTAGCGGGGACAGGATTTGAACCTGCGACCTCTGGGTTATGAGCCCAGCGAGCTACCGAGCTGCTCCACCCCGCGGCGATGTCTGAACAGTACGTCACCGGCGCCGACCAGTGCAAATCAGTTCCTCGCGCCCCCGGATCCCCACTCCGCAAACGCCGGAGGGGCTGATGTGGAGGGTCGCTTGCCTGATGTGTGGGTGCGGGTGGTGCGTGGCTGGGCGCGCAGTTCCCCGCCCCTGATGGGGCGCCTTCGCAGCCCAGGCCGACACTCTCAGCCCGTCCGGCGCTTGAGGACGAGGCCGTTCAGGCCGATCCCCCACCCACCCCCATCAGCCCGTCCGGCGTTTGAGGACGAGCGCGTTCAGCGCGATCCGGGGGTTCGGGGGCGGAGCCCCTGAGTAAGGGACGGGAATAGGAAGGGGCGGCGGGGGCGAAAAACTCACCCCCGCCCCGCCGTCACGCCGACAACTCCTGCCGCAACGCATCCCGCAACCGAGCCGCCCGCTCGGACACCTCCTCGGGCCCGAGCGACACGGCCCGATCAGCCCACCGCTGCCCCTCCGCCAACTCCCCCCGACGCGCGTAGACGAGGGCAAGCCGCAAAGCCGCCCGCCCATGCCCCGCATCAGCAGCCCGAGTCCACCACAGAGCAGCCTCCGGCTCACTCCCCTCCCGGGCAAGCAACAGCCCAAGATTGAACGCCCCGTTCCGAGACCCCGCCTCCGCAGCCTCCCGATACCACCGAGCCGCGTCCACCACATCCCCGCGCGCAGAGGCGAGCATCCCCACCCGCACCTGAGCCCGCCGATGCCCCTGGGAGGCAGCCCGCTCGTACCACTCCTCGCACTCACTCTTCTCGGTGGCCGGCTCCCCCAACTCGTGCGCGGGCGCAGGCGGCCGCCGCGCGTCGAGCACGGTGGCCAGCCGATAGGCCGCCTCCGCGCTCCCCCCACCCGCGGCACACCGAAGGTGCCGCTCGGCGGCCCGCTCGTCCCCGTCCCGAAGGCGCGCGATCCCCACCTGCAGCGCGGCCTCGGTGTGCCCGGCGGCAGCGGCCCGCTCGTACCACCGCAGGGCCGCCGCGTCCTCGCCCCGCCCGGCGTGCAGGATCCCGAGGTTGAAGGCGGCGTCCACGCTCCCGGCCTCCGCGGCCTTGGAGAACCACGGCTCGGCCCCGGACGCGTCACCGACCTGCAGCAGCAGGATGGCCAGCGCGTTCGCGGCCTCCCGGTGCCCCGCGTACGCCGCGCGCCGGTACCACTGCTCGGCCTGCGCGGTCCGCGCCTGCTCGGCGCAGAGCAGCCCGAGGTTGTACGCGCCGTTCACATCGCCGGCATCCATCGCGGCCCGGTACCACCGCTCGGCGGTCTGGGTCTCGCCCCGCTCGGCGTGCAGCGCGCCCAGCGCGTTGGCGGCGTTCCCGTCGCCGTCCTGGGCGGCCCGCAGCCACCACACGGCGGCGCTCTCGGTGTCGCCCGCGTCCCGCAGCAGGAACCCGAGCGCGCAGGCGGCCCGCGCCTCGCCGTCCTTGGCGGAGGTCAGGTACCAGCGCCCGGCCTCCTTGAGCTCCCCGCGCCTCTCCAGGATCGCGCCGAGGTGCAGCGCGGCCCGCCGGTGACCGCGCGCGGCAGCCTGCCGGTACCACTGCTCGGCCTGCGCGGCGATGGTCGCCGCGACACCGTTGTCACCGTCGTCCTCGCCCGCCTGCACGGCCTTGCGGTCCAGCGTCCGCGCGAGCCGGTACGCAGCCTCGCGGTGCCCCCGCTCGGCGGCGGCCCGCATCCAGTCCACGGCACCGGCATCACCACGGTGCTCCAGGAGGTCGGCGAGCGCGTACGCGCCGAGGGCGTGTCCCTGCTCGGCGGACTGCCGCAGCCAGTACTCGGCGGCGGGCTCGTCCCCGCGCTCGCGGTGGTGGCGGCCCAGCGCGTGCGCGGCGGCAGCGGATCCGGCGACGGCGGCGATCCGCCACCAGCCGGCCGCCTCCTCGGCGTATCCGCGCTGATGCAGGAGGACACCCAGGTTGTTGGCGGCGGCCCGGTCACCGGCCGCCGTGGCAGCGCGCAGCTGAGGCTCGGCCCCGTCGAGATCACCGCGGCGGAGCAGCATGGCTCCGAGAACGCTCATCGCCTCGACGTCGCCCGCCTCCGCGGCGAGTCGTCGACGAGCCTCCTCCGCAGCCTCGCCGGTCTCGTCCCGGTCGGAAGGCTGCACAAACCGCCCTGTCTCCAACAGAGTTGCCTTGTCCCCCATAACGTCCATCGTCGCACCACCTGCAACCTGGGTACACCTGGTATACCGCAGCCAGTGAGGTCACTTCAGCGTTTTGTCGACATGCCCACAGAGAGACAAGTGAAACACAGATTTCCCAACTCCAGGCGGATGGCGCAGCCTTCGCTTCAGCAGCACTGATGAGCGATGGGTACACGCACGCGATCCCCGCACGGTCCGAACTCGGCCCGAACCGGGCCGAACTGGGTCCGCGCACGCAGAAGGACCCGGATCCTTTGAGGATCCGGGTCCTTCTACTTCAGTAGCGGGGACAGGATTTGAACCTGCGACCTCTGGGTTATGAGCCCAGCGAGCTACCGAACTGCTCCACCCCGCGCCGTTGTGTTGCAACCGTACCACGGCGCGGGGTGGGTCGACTCAACTGCCCTGGTCACCGTCCTGTTGACCGCTCTTTTCCTTGTCCGCATCGCTGTTGGCACCACTGGCCGAGCTGGCCTTCTGCTCGGCCTCGGAGGCCCGCTGGATCGCGTCCTGAAGGTCTTCCTGGGCCTTGCCGTACGCGTCCCAGTCGCCCTTCTTGAGCGCTTCCTCGCCGGCCTTGTAGGCGTCCTCGGCGTCGGCGATGGCCTTCGCCAGGTCGGTGTCGCCCGTCGTCGGTGGCTTCGGGGTCTCACCGTCCTTGGGTGGTGGCTCCGTGGTCTCCTCGCCGTCCACTCCGAAGACCGTGTTCAGCCCTTCGGCGAGGGTGTCCTTGAAGACGGTCTGGTCGCCGTAGGCGACGCCCACCTTTCTCAGCAGCGGGTAGTTGGACGTGCCGCCGCGCGCGTACACCGGCTCGATGTACAGGAACCCGCCGTTGAGTGGCACGGTCAGCAGGTTTCCGTACTCGATGTCGGAGTCCGTGCCTCTGAGGTTGCGGACGAACTCGGCGACGTCGGCGTTGCTGTTGAGCTCGCTCTGCACCTGTTGTGGACCTCTCACCGTGGAGGTCACTCTCAACAGCCTTATCGTGCCGTAGTCCTTACTGGCCGCGTCCGCGTCCACCGCCATGAACGCCCCCAGGTTCGGGCGCCCGTTGGGCGTGAAGGTCGTGGTCAGCGAGAACTGCTGCGCGTTCTGTCCCGGCATCTTCAGGCTCAGGTAGTACGGCGGGACCGCACTGCTGTCCTTGTTGGTCGGGTCGTCCGGCACCTGCCAGGCGTCACTGCCGCTGTAGAACTGGGCGGCGTCGGTGACGTGGTAGCGGGTGAGCAGCTCGCGCTGGACCTTGAACAGGTCCTGCGGGTAGCGCAGGTGCTCCATCAGCGAATCGCTGATGTCGGTCTTCGGCTTCACCGTGTCGGGGAACGCCTTCATCCAGGTCTTGAGGACCGGGTCCTTGGTGTCCCACTGGTAGAGCTTGACCGAGCCGTCGTACGCGTCGACGGTCGCCTTCACCGAGTTGCGGATGTAGTTGACGCGGTTCTGCTGCGCCACCACCGCCCGCTGGTTGTCGGTCAGCGAGTCCGCGGTGGTGTCCCCCAGCGTCGTACGGGACGCGTAGGGGTACCCGTTGGTCGTCGTGTAGGCGTCGACGATCCACTGGATCTTGCCGTCCACGATCGCCGGATAGGCGTCGCCGTCGATGGTCAGCCACGGGGCCACGGCCTCGACGCGCTCCTTGGGCGTGCGGTTGTAGAGGATCCGGGAACCCTCGCCGATCGCGCCCGAATAGAACATCTGCGGCTCGCCGAACGCCACCGCGTACGCGGCGCGGTTGATCGGGTTGGCGAGGTTGACGCCGCTCTTGCCCTTGTAGCTGGTGGTCTTCTCGCCGTTCTCCTCGTAGTCGAGCTCCTTCTGCGGGCCGCCCACGATGGAGTACTGCTCGGTCTTCTCCCCGTAGTAGATCCGCTGCTCGTACTTGCCGAGGTCACCGGTGGTCGGCAGCCCCGACTCCGAGAAGTCCGGGGAACCCGGCGGATCGGAACCGGTCGCCGTGCCCCTGGCCGCGACCGCGCCGTAGCCGTGGGTGTACGTGAAGTGGTCGTTGATCCAGTTGCTCTTCGGGATGCCGTTCAGGTTCAGCTCGCGCAGACCGATGACGGTGTCCTGCTCCTTGCCGTCGGCGTCCGTGTACCGGTCGACGTCGAGCGTGGAGGGGAACTGGTAGTACTTGCGCTCCTGCTGGAGCTGCTGGAAGGCCGGCGAGACGACGTTCGGGTCGATCAGCCGGTAGCTGGCGGCCGAGTCGGCGTCCTTGCGGATCTGCTGGGCGTTCTCGGTGCCGCCCTTGCCCGAGTAGTCCGTCACCTTGGCGTCGTCGATGCCGTAGGCCTCGCGCGTCGCCTTGATGTTCTTGTCGACGTACGGCGCTTCCTTGGCCTGCTCGTTCGGCTGGACCTGGAACTTCTGGACGATCGCCGGATACAGACCGCCGATCAGGATCGCCGAGAGCACCATCAGGCCGAAGCCGATGACGGGCAGCTGCCAGGTGCGCCGCCACAGCGTGGCGAAGAACAGCAGGGCGCAGATGACGGCGATGCAGAACAGGATCGTCTTGGCGGGCAGATACGCGTTCGCGTCGACGTACCTCAGGCCCGTCCAGTTGTCCGTCGCCTTGAAGTCACTGGACTTCACCGCGAGGCCGTACCGGTCGAGCCAGTACGCGACCGCCTTCAGGGCGACGAAGAGGCCGAGCAGCACCGAGAGATGCCCGGTGGCCGCGGCCGTGGCGCGCGCTCCGGGGCTGGTGATGCGCAGCCCGCCGTACAGGTAGTGGGTCAGCGCGGCGGCGATCACCGAAAGGATCGCGGCAGCGAATCCGAAGCCCAGCAGGAAGCGGTACCAGGGAAGGTCGAAGGCGTAGAAGGCGATGTCCAGGTGGAACTGGGGGTCCTTCTGGTTGAAGGGCACTCCGTTCACCCACAGCAGCCACGTACGCCACTGGCCCGCCGCGGAGGCGCCCGCGATCAGCCCGACCAGGGCGGTGATCCCGAGCAGAATCCACTTCTTGTACGGGGCCACGCCCATGCGGTAGCGGTCGAGGTTCTGTTGCTCCATCGACATGGCGCTCAGTGGCGGCCTCAGCCGGTGGGCCAGCCAGATGTTCACGCCGACGGCCGTGGCCATCAGCAGTCCGAAGACGAAGAACAGGCCGATCTTGGTCCACAGGGTGGTCGTGAAGACGGACGAATACTTGACCGACCGATACCAGAGCCAGTCCGTCCAGAACCCCGCGAACATGACGAAGGCCATGGCCAGCACGGCCAGTACGCCCAGTGTCATGAGCAGGGTCCGGACGCGCCGGGACGGTCGGCCCACTCTGATCCGTGGCCCCGTCGGGCCTCCGCCGCGGTCCGGCATCTGGAAAGCCAAGGTGCGCACCTCGAAGTTCGCTGTTGGTATCTGGGGGCCCCGCAAACGCCGGGCCACATCTATGCAACTTACTGATGCTTTACTCGGTTCCCGCTTCGGGGGCCGAACGAGGCAGGATTGTGACCATGTCCAACACCGCCTCCTCAGGCACACCCATGGCGGCCGGGCCACTCACCCGTGCCGTCCTCGAGATCGACGAGTACGTAGCGGGGCTCGGCTGGGACCAGCCCGCCCGTCTCTTCGCCCTGGTCGACACCGGCCGGCTGCGCTCCCAGGAACCGGGGCTCGCCGAGCGCCTCGGTCTGACCGAAGACGCCCCAGAGGGCACCCTTACCCCGATTGAGCAGGACGAACTCCCCGCGGGCAGCCCGCTGGACGAGTTCCTCGGCACCATCGCCTGGCCGGACGCGGTGGTCGGCTGCGCCCTGTCCGTGGAGCGGCTGATGCTCCCGCCGTCCGCGGAGGCGTCCGTACCGGACGGCCTCGACGAGAAGCGGCTGGCGAAGTGGGTCGCCGAGCACCCGGAGCGCCAGGAGGTCCGGATGACCGTCGCGGTACTGCGCGGCGGGAAGCGCGAGTCGGCGCTGCGACTGCGCGAGAAGGACGCGGCGACGGACGTCCTCACCGGCTCGGACCTCGTGCCGGGCCTGGCCGACGCCCTGACGGCGACGTTCGCGGAGTAGCGCGGAGCGGGCCGGCCCGCCGGGTGCCCTAACTCTTGGTGCACTTCGGCAGGTCGGCCGTGTTGCCGCCGCGGATGTCCTTGAGGGCGCTCATCGCGTCGTCGATGGTGTCGACCTTGACGAGCGTGAGCCCGTCGGGGACGTCGCGGGAGGCGGCCGCGCAGTTGTCCTTGGGCGTCAGGAAGTACTGGGCGCCCTTGTCGCGGGCGCCGACCGTCTTCATCTCGATGCCGCCGATCGGGCCGACCGTGCCGTCGTCGGTGATGGTTCCGGTGCCGGCGACGAACTTGCCGCCGGTGAGGTTGCCCGGCGTCAGCTTGTCGACGATGCCGAGGGCGAACATCAGGCCGGCGCTGGGGCCGCCGACGTCGGCGAGCTTGATGTCGATGGTGAACGGCAGCGTGTGGTCGGTCCCGGCCGAGATGCCGACGATCGCGCGCTGCTCGCCGGAGTCGTCGGACTTGGCTGTGGTGATCGTGATCTCCTCGGTTTTGGTCGCCGTCCTGTCCTCCTTCTCGGCGGCGGCCTGTTCCTTGGCGGGCACGATCGTGAAGACGACCTTCTCACCGGGCTTGTGCTTGGTGACCAGCTTCGCGACGTCGTCGGGCGCCTTCACCGTCGTACCGTCGACGGCCTTGATGACGTCACCGGCGTGCAGCCGGCCCTCGGCGGGGGTGTCCTTGACGACGGTGGAGACGATCACCCAGGACTTCACCGGGATCTTCAGTTCCTTGAGGGCCGCGACCTTGGCGCTCTCCTGGGACTGGCTGAACTCCTCGGCGTTCTCCTGCGTCGACTGCTCCTCCGTCTTGCCGTTCGGATAGAGCGTGTCGTGCGGAACGACCTTGTTGTCGTGGGCCAGCCACCCGTACACGGCCTCGACGAGGTTCATCTTGTAGTCGGCGCTGGTGACCCGGACGGTGGTCATGTTCAGATGCCCGGTCGTCGCGTAGGTCTTGCGACCTGAGATCTGGAGCACCGGCTCGCCGTCGTGCTGACCGAGTGTGTTCACCGTCGGACCCGGTGACATCTCCGAATACGGCACATTGATGAAGACTCCCGCGCACAGGAGCGCGATCAGCATCAGGGTGGAGGCGAGCATCGTCGCGGTGCGGCGTGGCATGGAACGACAGTACGGGACCGGTCTGTCAGCGCACCGTCAGGGCCGTCCGTCCGGGGAATCCGGGCAGGTCAGGCATCCGTGTGCAATTGCTCCGACTTCTCCGGGTTCTCCGACTTCTCCATGGCCTCGCGGAAGCGTGTGTAGCCCGCGAGCTCGGTGCCGTCCCCGAGGGTCTTTCGGTTCCGTCCGGCCCAACTGCCCCAGAGTCCGGCGCCGATCGCGGCCAAAAGCGGAATCAGCAACCAGGCGAGCGCCGCCATGCCGACCTCCCAACCCCATGAGCGACCGCAACTGACTGATCAGCAGATTAACCATCCGCATGTTCAACGCTCACGGCAGGGGTCTGGTTACGCAACCGGAACGGCGGACAGGAGTGGCACCTGAGTCTCAGGTGACCAGTGTGACCTCAACAGGCCCCGACCCACTCCTCCGTACCGTCGGAAAACGTCTGGTGTTTCCAAATCGGAACCTCGTGCTTGAGATCGTCGATCAACTTCCGGCAGGCCTCGAACGCCTCACCCCGATGTGGACACGAAACGGCGACGACCACCGCGAGGTCACCCACCCGAAGGTCACCGACTCGGTGCACCGCGGCGAGCGCCCGCACCGGATACTCGGCGACGACCTTCTCGGCGACCCTCCGCATCTCCGCCTCGGCACTCGGATGGCACGAGTACCCGAGCGCGTCGACATCGGCTCCCCCGTCATGATTCCGCACGGTCCCCACGAACAGCGCGGTCCCCCCGGACGCATCGTCCCCCACAGCCCGGAAAACCTCGTCCAAGGAGAGAGCGGTCTCCCGAATCGCCAGCAACTTGATGGGCTCCTGACCGACCTGCTCACCGGGATGATCATTCATGGCTGCCATACCCCCATCGTGCCCCACCCCGGCAACCCCACGGAATACGGGTTTTCCACCGCACGCGCGCGTGCATCATTGGAGCCTCCTACAGGGACTCAGCCCGTCCGGCGTTTGAGGACGAGGCCGTCCAGGCCGATGCCCACCCACCCCCGGTCAGCCCCGCCCACCCATCCAGCCCGTCCGGCGCTTGAGGACGAGCGCGTTCAGCGCGATACGGGGGCCTGGGGGCGGAGCCCCCAGAAAGGGACGGGAATGGGAAGGGGCGGCGGGGGCGAAAAACCCCACGCCACCGCCCCACCGCCTCAAATCCGCCGCCGAGCCTTCCGAGCCCGCCGCACCAACGCAGCCGTACCCAACAGAGCAACAGTCGCCCCCGCAGCCCCCGCGGCAGTCGCGTCCTTCCGCCCAAGCCGCCGCCCGGCCAGAGTGTGCCGCCCGGCAACCTCCTCGAGCAGCTCCGCAAGGACCTCCTCATTGGTCCACTGCGGCCGCCACCCGGCATCATGCAGCCGGCTCCCACTCACCACCCAGGGATACATCGTGTAGGCGAGATCCCCCGCCGGAGACGGCGTGAGCCCGATCCGGTGCAGCCGAGCCGCGGCCCCCAGCGCAACGGCCGACGGCAACTCCATCCGCCGGATCCCGCTGAGCTCCTCGACCTCCTCCTGCTCCAGCCACCCCTCGCACCCGACGGCCAGCTCCCCCTCGACCTTCTCAAGAACGGCGTACTCCAGAGCCCCGCACAGGTCCTCGACATGACAGAACTGCCAGGCGGGCCGAGACCCGGCGACGACCAGCAACCGGGGCGACTCGAAGTACCGCGTGAGGGCCGTGTCGGTGCCTCCGACCAGCACGGCAGGCCGTACGACGGTGACGTTGAGCCCGGGATGCGCACGCGGCGCCCGCCGCGCGAGCCGCTCGACCTCCAGGAGGTCCCCCACACCCGTGGCCTCCGCGGTCGCCTGCAGTTCGGCGTCTTCGGAGAGGGGCAGTTCGTTGTCGGGCAGGGCTCCGTAGACCATCGCCGAGGTGCACAGGACGACGCGATGCACACCGGCCGCCGCGGCGGCCGTCAGCACGGTCTGTGTCCCCCGCACGTTGTAGGCCGTACGGGCGGCCGGATCCGTCTCCAGGTCGAGATCGAGCGCGAGGTGCACCACGACGTCCGCGCCGCGCAGCTTCTCGGCGATCGCCGGATCCCGGACATCCAGAATGTGCCACTGCGCGGCGGCGCACTCCCCGCGCCGCTCGTCGATGGCGATGACCTGCTTGATCTCGTCGCTGGCGGCGAGCCGCTCGGTGAGCATCGCGCCGATTCCGGCCGCGGCGCCGGTGATCGCGACGACGGGGCCGCGTACGGCCGGATTGGTTGAAGGGTTTCGCGCTGCGCGAACCTGTGGATCTGGGGAACTCACCGGGCGTCTCCAGCGGTTGTCTTCAGTAAGAACGCGCGTGACGCGTACGTACCAGGTGGCATCCATCCTGCCGCAGCCGCTGTGTCGGCGAAGCACCGAGGCCCGAACCGGTTGTGGTGTCTACGCTGGGTGGTGATGTAGGGCAGCCGCCGTCGGAGCGAACCGGCGGCCTTAACAGCCGAGGAATCCCGTGAGTGACACCCCATTCGGATTCGGCCTTCCGCCGGAGGAGCCGGACGACGGCGACGAGGGCAAGAAGAAGGACCAGCAGAGCGGTGGTGGTCAGGGACCTGCCAACCCGTTCGGTTTCGGGCCCGGAGGACCGGGTGGCGACAACCCGCTCGCAGCCATGTTCGGTTCGCTGAACCCCAACGACCTGGGCGCCGCGTTCCAGCAGCTCGGCCAGATGCTCTCGTACGAGGGCGGGCCGGTGAACTGGGACATGGCCAAGCAGATCGCCCGCCAGACGGTGTCCCAGGGCACTCCGGACGGCACCAAGGACGCGAGCATCGGCCCCGCCGAGCGCACCCAGGTCGACGAGGCCGTGCGCCTGGCCGACCTGTGGCTGGACGACGCGACGTCGCTGCCGTCCGGCGCCGGCTCCGCCGTGGCCTGGAGCCGCGCGGAGTGGGTCGAGGCGACCCTGCCGGTGTGGAAGGAGCTCGTCGACCCGGTCGCCGAGCGGGTCGGCGCAGCGATGGGCGACGTACTGCCCGAGGAGATGCAGGCCATGGCGGGCCCGCTCCTGGGGATGATGCGCTCCATGGGCGGCGCCATGTTCGGTACGCAGATCGGGCAGGCCGTCGGCGTACTCGCGGGCGAGGTCGTCGGCTCGACCGACATCGGCCTGCCGCTCGGCCCGGTCGGCAAGGCCGCGCTGCTGCCGCTGAACATCGAGTCGTTCGGCAAGGACCTGAGCGTCCCCCAGGAGGAGGTGCGGCTCTACCTCGCCCTGCGCGAGGCCGCCCACCAGCGGCTCTTCGCCCACGTGCCGTGGCTGCGCTCGCACCTCTTCGGCGCGGTCGAGGGGTACGCGCGCGGGATCAAGGTCGACACGGCGAAGCTGGAGGACGTGGTCGGCCAGTTCGACCCGCAGAACCCGGAAGAGCTGCAGCAGGCACTCCAGCAGGGCATGTTCCAGCCGGAGGACACACCCGAGCAGAAGGCCGCCCTGGCCCGCCTGGAGACGGCTCTCGCGCTCGTCGAGGGCTGGGTGGACGCGGTGGTCCACTCGGCCGCGAAGCCGCGTCTGTCGTCCGCCGACGCGCTCCGGGAGACGCTGCGCCGCCGCCGTGCGACGGGCGGCCCCGCCGAGCAGACGTTCGCCACGCTGATCGGCCTGGAGCTGCGCCCGCGCCGCCTGCGGGACGCCTCGCGCCTGTGGGCCTCGCTCACGGACGCGCGCGGTGTCGACGGCCGCGACGGCCTCTGGGCGCACCCGGACATGCTGCCGACCGCCTCCGACCTGGACGACCCGGACGGCTTCGTGCACCGCGAGCAGCTGGACTTCTCCGAGCTCGACAAGATGCTCGGCGAGGCCGCGAGCGGCCCGTCCGAGAAGCCGAACCTCACGAAGGACGAGCCCAAGGACGACGAAAAGGGCCGGGAAAAGGGCGAGGAAAAGGGCGACGACGACAAGTGAGCCTGTACGACGACGCCGTCCTGGTCCTGAAGGGCATCGAGGGCCAGGAGGAGCTGCGCCAGGCCTACCTCGACCATCTGGAGGCGCATCAGGACGGCATGTGGAAGGCCTGCACGGCCGGGCACGTCACGGCGAGCGCCCTGGTGATCGATCCCGGGCACGGCAGGGTGCTGCTGACGCTTCACAAAAAGCTGCGGATGTGGCTCCAAATGGGTGGTCACTGCGAACCCGGCGACGCCACCCTGGAGGCCGCGGCCCTGCGCGAGGCCACGGAGGAGTCGGGTATCGCGGGCCTGACCCTGCTCCCGGGCGGTCCCGTACGCCTGGACCGGCATCCCATCCCGCCGCCCTGTCACTGCCACTTCGACGTGCAGTACGCGGTCGTGGCCGAGCCGGGCGCCGTCCAGGAGATCAGCGACGAGTCCCTCGACCTGCGCTGGTTCCCGTACGACGAGGTGGCGAAGGTGGCGGACGACTCGGTCGTACGCCTCCTGGCAGCAACACGAGCGAGGCTCTGAAGAGGCACGTGTAAGGGGCGGCCGCAATGGCGACCGCCCCTTACACACGCGTCCCTTCAGGGGCGCGGGGAACTGCGCGCCCAGCCACGGCGGGCCCGCAGCCGACCACCGGCCCCAGCCCCTTCGCGGGGCACTCCGAAGAATGCCGAGCGAAAGGTCCTAACTCCAGGCGTTGCCCTGGTTCTGCCCCCGGGCCCCCTGCTGCCCCATCCCGTACTGGGCGGCAACGCCAGACCCGATCGCCGCGTTCTGCGGCGGCAGCAACTCGCTGGGCTGGACGAGCGCGTATCCCTGGCCCATGAAGCTGAGCTCCCAGCCCTCACCGGTGTTGCCGCGGCGCCGGAACACGCCTGAGGAGTGGGTCTGGGCCTGCATCTGGACGCGCAGACTCGTGGACCAGGCGACGATCGCGTCGGCGTCGCAGTTGACGTACCGGTCCGGCGTGACCTGAAGCATCAGCGGCATGCCCGACGTCATCAGGGCGACCTTGCCGCGCCCGGTGATGTTGAGCTGGTACTTGCCGGAGCCGGAGATCCCGTACTGGCTGTCCACGGCGATCACCTCGTGGTGCAGCGAGGAGTCCATCGCGAGGACGTAGCTGCTGTCCACGGTGAGGCCGTCCTGGTCCACGTCCACCACATGGATGTGCTGGGCGAGGTTGGCCAGGTAGACGGTGCCCTGCCCGTGGCAGCGCATCAGGTCGAGGCCCTCTCCGGTGGCCGCGCGCGAACGCTGCTGACCGGAGTTCTGGTACTCGGCGTCGAACTCCACAAGACCCTGGTACGCGACCATGGTGCCCTTGCGGGCCAGCATGTCGTCGTGGCCCTCCAGGACGACGCGCAGCATCTGCTTGTTCTGCAGGCTGTAGCGCTCCTGGGACTGCTGGTCGTTGTAGGCGAAAAGCGGGCTCTGCATGGTGTGTGTGCTCCCCCTCAGCCCCGTACCCGGAGGCGGTCGGTGCTGTCCTCGCTGGGCTGGACGACGACGATGCCCTGTCCGGAGAAGGCCATCTGGAAGGCCTCGCCGCTGCCCCGCCCGATCAGGGACTGCGCCTTGAAGCTGCGCTTGCCCTTCACCTTGAGGTTCGGGGACCAGGCGACGAGCGCGTCCGGGTCGACGTACGTCTCGTCCTCGCCGCCGCCGCAGTCGACGACGATGGGCTTGCCCCGGGAGGTAAGGGCGACCCAGCCCTGCCCCGAGATCTTGGTGTTCCACAGGCCCTGTCCGGCGAACTTCGCCAGCCCCTTGACCCGCTCGACACCCCAGGTGAGGTGCGCGTCGAAGGCGAGCAGGTTGGTGGCGTTGACGGAGATCGCGTCGCCGTTGAGGTTGATGACGACGACGTTCGCCCCGTAGTCGGAGAGGTACAGCAGACCGTCTCCGGAGCACTTCATCAGGGGTGCGCCCTCGCCGGTCATCCAGTCCTTGGCGATCTGGCGTACGGCCGGCGGATTGGGCTCGTACTGGACGAAGCCTTCGTAGGCGACCATCGACCCCACGCGCGCGAGGAGGTCGTTTCCGGTCTGCATGGCGACCTTGAGCATGTGGTTGCCGTGGTTCTCCATGCGTGCGGCAACGGGTGCCGGGGCGAAGCCCGCGAGCTGCTGGTTCATAGGACGGGCTCCCTCAGACCTCGTACGGCTGGACGACGATGAAATTGCCGGGCGCGCCGCGGAACTGGAGGTTCACGCTCTCGCCGGTGTCGCCCGGATAGGCGTTGCGGCGCATCCGCACCTGGCTGGAGACGATCACCTGGGAGGCGGCGGACCAGGCGACGACGGCGTTGCAGTCGGCGAACGTCGTCGGCGTCACGGGCAGGACGACGGGCACCCCGCGCGTCTTCACGACGACGGTGCCGGTCCCCTGGAACTGCATCGTGAACAGCGCTCCGCCGGGGATGCCGTGTCCTTCGACGCGGCGCACCTCGTACTGCAGCGTCTCGTCGAAGGCGAGGACGTTCTCCGCGGAGACGCAGACGGCGTCACCCTGCAGCTCGATGGGGTGCAGCATGGCGCCGTTCTCCGCGAGGAAGACCTGGCCGCGGCCCGAACAGCGCATGAGCTGCATCTCCTGGCCGGTCGCGTTGCCCACGATCCGCCCGGAGAATCCGGCGCCCTTGTAGCTGAAGTCGACCTTGCCCTGGTAGAGCACCATGCTGCCCTGGCGGGCCAGTACGGCCTGGTCACCGCCCATGCCGAGGTCGACACGGACCATCTTCTTGTTCTGCTGGGTCCAGCGCTGCCCGGTGGGCGTCTCCTTGTACGCCTGCAGCGCCGCGGTGACACCGGCGCCTCCCGGGGGAGCACCCTGAGGCACTCCGTAGGCGGCGGGCGCACCCGGCGCGCCGGGCTGACCGGGCACCTGGCCGAACGGCGGCTGCTGACCGTAGCCCGGAGGCGGGGTCGGCTGGCCGTAGCCCGGGGGCGGAACGGGAGCCTGGGGCGCCTGAGGTGCCTGGGGCTGTCCGTAGCCGGGCGGCAGGGGTGCGGTCTGGCCGGGGGCCTGACCGTACGGAGCCTGCTGCTGGCCGGGCTGCCCGTAGGGCGCCGGGGCGGGAGCCGGAGGCGGTACCGGGGCGCCGCCGGGCGGGGTCATGGGCGCGATGATGGTCGGCGCCGCGTGCACCGAAGGCGCGGGGGCCGGCGGTGGCGTGGCTCCCTGGGGCGGTGCGAAATGGGCGGCAGGCTGCGGAGCCGGCGCTGGAGCCGGCACGGTGGGGCCTGCCGGCGCGCCGAACGCGGGCGGTGCGGCGCCCTGGGCGGGCGGCGCGAACGAGGGCGCGGCGGCCCCCGGTGCCGGAGCCGCGGGCTCCTCCTCGGCGACCTCGCCGCCGAAGTTCTTCAGCAGCGCGTCGAGCCCGCCGTCGAAGCCCTGTCCGACCGCGGCGAACCGCCATACGTCCTTGAGGTAGAAGTCGCCCAGCATCACGGCGCGTTCGGTGGAGAACTCGCCACCGTTGAAGGAGTAGCGCGCCACCTCCTCGCCGCCCGCGACGATGCGGAGGTACCCGGGGGCGACCTGCGACATCTGTCCGGCGCCGTCGATCGTCGCCGTGAAGGACAGCTTCTGGATCTGCGACGGGATCCTGTCGAGCGTGACGCGGAAGGACTCCGTGTCGCCCGCCTGCGCACCGAGAAGCTGGATGGACTCTTCGGGGGTCTTCGGCTGGTTGAAGAAGACGAAGAACCGGTCGTCCGAAAGCTTTTCGTCGGCGTCCAGACCGAAGCAGCTGATGTCGAAGGTCAGTCCGGGGCCGGTGATCTGCACACCTACGTACAGATCGGTGCCCGCGGTGAGGTCACTGATCTTGGCCTTGTGGCCGCGTTGGAATTCCCTGGCCATGCGTAACGACCGTCCCCCATCCCGAATGCGAGTGCGTCGCGTCAGGCTAACGGCAAAATCCGGCCGCGGACCAAGCCGGTACAGACCCGGTACAGAATCCCTGCTTCGAGCGGTCCGAGCAGGCCTTCAGCACCGGACGGGCGTCGGGCCGACGTCACTCGTCGCGGGCGGCGGGCAGGTGGGGCAGCCGGTCGGCGGCGACCACCCCTTCGAGGTAGCCGCGGGCCCGCTCGGTCCGCGGATAGGCCTCCAGGAGCCGCCAGAAGTCGGGACCGTGGCCGGGAACCAGCAGATGCGCGAGTTCATGGACGAGGACGTAGTCGACGACGTATTCGGGCATGCCCTGCAGCCGGTGCGAAAGACGGATACTGCCCTCGGCGGGGGTGCACGAGCCCCAGCGGGTGTTCTGATTGGTGACCCAGCGGACCGAAGTGGGCCGGGCCCGGCCGTCGAAGTACAGATCGGAGAGGCGCGCGGCCCGCTCGGACAGCTCCGTGTCGCCGAGGACCCGCTTGTTCTCCTGGGCGGCCAGTTTGTCGAGCATGACGCTCACCCAGCGCTGCTCCTCCGCCTCGGACATGCGGGCGGGGATGAGCACGACGGTGCGATCGCCTTCACGGTACGCGGAGACCGTTCTGCGCCGTCGCGCGCTCCTGCGGACCTCGATCGCGCTCGCCCCCGAGCCGCTTGGCGGCTGGCTCGTCGTGCTGCGCTGTGGGTTTCCGGCGCGGTGCAGTGGGTCGGCGGGCACGCCCCGACGTTACCCGTTGCACACGGGGGAAGTCCCGCCTCCGGGACGCATCGATGCCGAACCGCACCCCACGCGCTCGATTTGTACGACGAATATCCACCGCCTGTGGACAACTTTCGGCACGCGCCGGGCAATGCGGGCATGCTGACATTCGACCGGCGGAGCAGGACGAACATCCGCCGGCGCAACGGGGACGTACGGGGGTCGGGCATGCATCCGATGGTGAAACCCGCGCTGCGGCGCGGTTGGCGGGATCTCAACACCGCGCAGTTCGGGATGGCACCCGCACACGCGATGGTGCTCGGCCCGATGGACACGGCGACGGGCAGCCTCCTGACCTTGTTCGACGGCACCCGCGGCCTGCCTCTGTTACGCGACGAGGGGCGCCGCATGGGTCTGCCCGACGGCCATGTCGACGGTCTGGTGGAGCGACTGGCCCGGGCGGGACTGCTGGACGACGCGACGGGCGGCGGTCCGGCCGCCGACGCCTTGCGCAAGAAACCGGCGGTCCTGGACCGATTGCGGCCCGACGCCGCATCGCTCTCCCTGGTCACACCCGAACCGGGCGAGGCCATGCGCCGGCTGGCGGCCCGCCGCTCACTTCGCGTGCAGGTGCGGGGCGCGGGCCGGGTCGGAGTGGTGCTGGCCGCGGCGCTGGCGGGAGCGGGCGTGGGCCAGGTCGACGTGCAGGACGGCGGCTGCGTCGAGCCGTGGGACGTGGCTCCGGGCGGGCTGCCCGTCGAATCCATCGGTGAGCGCAGGGACGAGGCCGCACGCCGTGCGGTGCGCCGTGCGGCCCCGAACTGTCCGCCCCGGCGTGGCAGCGCACGCCCCGCTCCCGAAGAAGAGGATCCGGGCCTCTCCCTCGTGATCGTCACCCCCCGGGACGGCCTCGCCATCCACGCGCCCGACCCGTCGGCCGCCGAGCCGCTGATCGACTCCGGAACACCCCATCTGTACGCCGGGGTGGTGGAGGGCACGGGGGTCGTCGGCCCACTCGTCCTGCCGGGCGACACGGCCTGTGCGGGCTGCCTGGATCTGGGACGCACCGACCGGGACCCGACCTGGCCACGCCTGCTGGCACAGTGGCGTTCCGCCCAGTCCCGTCACGTGCCGGCGTGCGATCTGGCGCTGTCCACCGCGGTCGCCGGGCTGGCCGCGGGGCATGCGCTCGCGTTTCTGGACGGGGAGCTGCCGTCGAGTGCGGGGGCCCGATGGGAGGTCTCGGTGCCTGGTCTCGACTGGCACGCGACGCCGGTGTGGGAGCATCCCGCATGCCGCTGCGGGGCCGCGGAGAAAGCTAAGGGGGAGCAGACCTCGGACGACGAAGGGCCGCACGAGACAATGGCCGGGCAACAGCCGCACGCGGCACGGCTGTCCGGTACTTGGAGGGCGCATGTCTGATCTTCCCCGGAAGGCGGTCACCCGAACCGCCAAGCTCGCCGCACTACCGCTCGGCTTCGCCGGGCGGGCGACCTGGGGACTCGGCAAACGAATCGGCGGCAAGTCCGCCGAGCTCGTGGGTCGCGAGCTGCAACAGCGCACGGCGGAGCAGCTTTTCAAGGTGCTCGGCGAGCTCAAGGGCGGAGCCATGAAGTTCGGACAGGCCATGTCCGTCTTCGAGTCGGCGCTGCCCGAGGAGGTCGCGGGCCCCTACCGCGCGGCGCTGACGAAGCTCCAGGAGGCGGCCCCGCCGATGCCGACCCGCACGGTGCACTCCGTGCTGGCGGAGCGGCTCGGCGAGGACTGGCACGACCTGTTCCTGGAGTTCGAGGACAAGCCCGCCGCGGCGGCCTCGATCGGCCAGGTGCACCGGGCGGTGTGGCACGACGGCCGGGAGGTCGCGGTCAAGGTGCAGTACCCCGGGGCGGGCGAGGCCCTGCTGTCCGATCTGAACCAGCTGAGCCGTTTTGCCCGCCTGCTGGGACCGTTGATTCCCGGCATGGACATCAAGCCGCTCATCGCGGAGCTGCGCGACCGGGTGTCCGAGGAGCTCGACTACGCCCTGGAGGCGCAGGCACAGCGGGCGCACGCGGAGGAGTTCGCGGACGACCCGGATGTACTGGTGCCGGCCGTGGTCCACCAGTGCGAGCAGGTCCTGGTGACGGAGTGGATCGACGGGATCCCCCTGTCCGAGGTGATCACCGACGGTACGCAGGAGCAGCGCGACCGGGCAGGCCAGCTCCTGGCCCGCTTCCTCTTCTCGGGCCCGTCCCGCACCGGCCTGCTGCACGCCGACCCGCACCCGGGCAACTTCCGTCTCCTGCCGGACGACCCCGAGGACGCCGAAGCCGCCGAGGGCTCCGGAGGCAAGGGCGGCTGGCGGCTGGGCGTCCTGGACTTCGGCACGGTGGACCGCCTGCCGGGCGGCCTTCCTGCGACGATCGGCGACTCACTCCGCATGACCCTCGACGGCGACGCCGAGGCGGTCTACGACCTGCTCCGCGAGGAGGGCTTCGTCAAGGAGTCCATAGAGCTCGACCCGGACGCCGTTCTCGACTACCTGCTCCCCATCATCGAGCCGGCCCAGGCCGACGAGTTCACCTTCACCCGCGGCTGGATGCGCAGCCAGGCGGCCCGCATCGCCGACCCCCGCTCCCCCGCCCACCAACTCGGCAAACAACTCAACCTGCCCCCGGCGTACCTCCTCATCCACCGAGTGACCTTGAGCACCATCGGCGTGCTGTGCCAACTGGGCGCGACAGTACGACTGCGGGACGAACTGGAGGAGTGGCTGCCGGGGTTCGTACTGGACGACGACGAGCCCCTGACGGAGGAGGACTCGGCGGCTGGGGCGTGAGTTTGGGGTGCCGTTCCTTGGGCGGGGTGCCCCTATGCCCTTGGCCAAGGAAACGGAGGTGCGTCAGGTTGGGGAGCCGGTCAGCATGTCGAGGTGGCTGATCTGCCGTGGGACGACGTGAGCTGCTTCTTCGACCCGGACTTGATGGGGGCGCTGCCTGACGTGCGTGTTCCCGGTGCCTCGGTGGAGGACTGGCAGGCGGTCCTCGATCTTGCAGTGGAGAGGGGATGGAAGCGCCAGTACTCCGAAGGCAAGACGGTGCTTCCTGTGCCCCGCGCGGAGGCCGTGCTGTCCCGCCCGGCGGATGCCGAGTGCCCGGAACTACGTGTCTGGCCGACGGCCGATGTGCTGGCGATCTTTCGTTTCCATGCTGCCGATGAAGTCGACTTCGACATCGACCTACGGGAGTTGCAGGGCCAGGAGCGACTTGATGTGTTCTGTGGCTTCCTTCGGGAGATCGGGCGACAGTTGGGCAAGCCGGTGCTGATGGATCCGGAGGGCGACTGTGGCCATCCGGTGCTCGGGTTCGATGTCGAGGCTGATCGAGTCGTTCTCCTGGCCGAGCCGTGGGTCAGGTGACTGAGGCCGACCCGCCCCGGCGGACTGACTCCGGAGCTCACCACCAAGCCGAGTCCAGTCGTCCCTCGATCGCCCTGAGGTTGGCCCGGGCGCAGGTGTCGCAGATGTAGTGGCGGGTGCCGTTCTCCACGGAGAAGGTCCAGGTGAGTGGCGGGTCCTCTGACGTGGTGCCGCAGCGGGCGCACGCGATGGGCCGGGGCTCCGGGGTGGAGCCGCCGCTGTCACTGTCCCCGGGAAGACTCGTCACGTGGTGACGATAACTCCGGGGTCCGCGGTTGGTGAGGCGCAACGCACCGCGGGGGCCGGTCCGTTCGGACCGGCCCCCGCATCAGTTGTTGCTTCTGTTGCCGTTGCGAAAACGGCTCTACTGCATGACCGCCATGGCCAGTGCGCGGCGGGCGCGGCGTGAGGCGCGCTCGGCACGGCGCTGCATGCGACGGGCGGTCACCAGGCGCATCGCCCGGCGTTCCTGCTCCGCCTCATGCAGCCGCTCGTGCATATGCGCACGAGCCAGGGCTTCTGGGATGAGTTGCATCTCTCGGGTCCTGTTCTGGCGCGTGTCGTTCGCGCCGGTGGAGGTGAAGTCTGGGATCGCGGAGCCGGCGGGCTCGCTGGTGGACGGCTTCATCGGGACCTGCTTCTTGGGGTCGTGCGTCAGGGGGCGATCGATCGTTCCTAGGGTGTTCATGCCGAGACCGGGTTCTTGCGCGGGCGGCCACGCGGCCGCTTCCGGGCGACAACGACACCCTGGACGAAGAGCTCGCCGCCCCAGACGCCCCAGGGCTCACGCCGCTCCTTGGCGCCGGCGAGGCAGGCCTCGACCAGCGGGCAGGTGCGGCAGAGGGACTTGGCGTACTCGACGTCGGCCGGCGACTCGGCGAAGAAGACCTCCGGGTCGTAGGAACGGCAGGGGACGGGTACGCCGAGGTTCTCGATGGCGTCGTCGAGCGCGGTGAGCGCAGTGAGCGGGATCAAGGTGGAGTCCTCCGTGAGGCCGGGCGGGGAGATCGTTTCGGAAGGCGGTACGGACGGGGCGTGCGCTTCGAGTTGCACGGTTGGTCTTCCTCGTCTGGTCGTGCCGGCCGGGTCGGCCGGTTGGCGGCTGGTACCGGGTTCTTTTCTTGTCCCGAGGCCCCTTCGCTCTGTCGTCCCTGTTCGGGGACAAACAGAAGGGCCGCGGATCCCGGGTGGGGTTCCGCGGCCCTGAAGGCGCCGGCCTGATCGTCGATCAGGCTGGATCACTCCAGGGTTCAGGCCCACGGAAGGCCCACATCGTGTGGTGCGTCTGCTTGGCGGTGGCTCCGGCACCGGTGGCCGCAAAGGCATAGGCCTGCGCCTGTGCCTCTACTGCTTCCAGTGCCTTCATCGGTCGCTCATTGCGCTCACGGACAGGGAGACCCGAGAGAGACACGGAGGACACGGGCCGGACGGCAGCGATGCCGGACAGACCGGTGCCCAGGTTCGAGAAGCCGAGCAGGCACGTGGAGACGACCGAGCGATCGGTCAATTTGGCGGTGCTGACGGAGCTGCTGTTGATGCTGATCACTGGAATCGCCTCCTCTCGGCGTCTCTGGGACCGGGCGAGCCGGTCCGTCGGTTATTAAGTACAGCACGGAACCAGGGCCTTCGAGAAGGCCGCCGTTTCCGTGCTTTAGAACCTATGGGGATTGCTGGGGCATGCGCAAACTATTTTTTCGACGAGTTTGAATCAGTCCTCGTCCCCACCGTCCTCAACTTCCTGACCTGCACAGATGGCGAGTACGTCGGCCCCGTAGCGGTTGAGCTTGCGGGCGCGGACCCCTGGGATGCGGGACAGCTCGACCGGAGTGGACGGCACCGCTTCCGCGATGGCCATCAGGGTCTTGTCCGTGAAGACGCAGAAGTCCGGCTGCCCGCTGCGCTGCGCCTGGACCGCCCGCCAGTCGCGCAACCGCTCGTAGAGGCCTTCGTCCATGTCGGACGGGCAGTCCTCGCAGCGCATCAGTTTCATCTCGCCGGCGTCGTTGAGGGTGCGGCCGCAGACCCGGCAGCGGGCGGGGGTGCGGTTGGCCCGTCGGGTGACGCCGGGGGCGCTGCCGGGAACGCCCCTCTCGATGCCGCCCGAGCCGAGGGGACCTGCCGCGCCGCCGCGGTTCGCCGTGGTGACGGAGCCGGGGCGCAGTCCGTCGAGGAAGCGGCTGGGGCGCCGGTTGGGCCGGCCGCCGGGTGAGCGGGACAGTGCCCAGGAGACGGAGAGGTGCTCTCTGGCCCGGGTGACGCCGACGTAGAGGAGGCGGCGTTCCTCCTCGATCTGTTCGTCGGTCTTCGCGTAGGTGATCGGCATCATGCCTTCGGCGACGCCGACCAGGAACACGACGTCCCACTCCAGGCCCTTGGCGGAGTGGAGGGAGGCGAGGGTGACGCCCTGGACGGTGGGGGCGTGCTGGGCGCCGGCGCGTTCGTCGAGCTCGGCCACGAGGTCGCCGAGGGTGGCGTCGGGCTTGGCGGTGGCGAAGTCCTGGGCCAGGTGGGCGAGGGCGGCGAGGGACTCCCAGCGCTCTCTGACGGCTCCGGAGCCCGCGGGGGGCTGGTGGGTCCAGCCGTCTCCCGAGAGGACGGCTCGCACCAGCGAGGGCAGGTCCGGGGCGTCGTCGAGGAGTGAGTCGTTGCCCCCGAAGCGGGCCGCACCGCGCAGGGCGTGGATGGCTCTCTTCACCTCGGGCCGGTCGAAGAAGCGCTCGGCTCCGCGCAGTTGATAGGGCACCGCGACGTCGGCGAGGGCCTGTTCGTAGATCTCGGACTGCGAGTTCGTACGGAAGAGGATCGCGATCTCGCTCGCGGGGATGCCGGAGGCGATGAGGTCGCGGATGCGTCGGGCGGCGCCTTCGGCCTCGGCGGGCTCGTCGGTGTACTCGGTGTAGCCGGGTTCGGGGCCCGCGGTGCGCTGGGAGATCAGCTCCAGGCGGTGGTCGGCGGCACGGCCGCGGGCCTGGGCGAGCAGGCCGTTGGCGAGGTGGACGACCTGGGGGGTGGAGCGGTAGTCCCGGACGAGTTTGACGACCGTGGCTCCGGGGTGGCGGGTGCGGAAGTCGAGGAGGTGGTCGGGGGTCGCGCCGGTGAAGGAGTAGATGGTCTGGCTGGCGTCGCCGACGACGCAGAGGCTGTCGCGCTCGCCGAGCCACAGTTCGAGGAGGCGCTGCTGGAGGGGGCTGACGTCCTGGTACTCGTCGACCACGAAGTGCTGGTACTGGGCGCGGACCGCTTCGGCGATGTCGTGCTGGTCCTGGAGGATGGCGACGGTCAGCAGCAGGACGTCCTCGAAGTCGATGACGCTGCGGTCGCGCTTGAGGTCCTCGTACGCGGCGTAGAGCTGGGCGATCTCGGCGCGGTCGCGGGGGGCTTCGCGGCCGGCCTTGGCCGCGGCGGCGGCGTAGTCGGAGGGGACGGTCTGGGTGACCTTGGACCATTCGATCTCGGCGGTGACGTCCCGCAGTTCGCCGCGGTCGAGGCGGACGCGGCAGGTGGCCGCGGCGTCGGCGACGAGCTGGATCTTGCGGTCGACGATCCGGGGCAGGCTGCCTCCGACGGCTTTCGGCCAGAAGTACTGCAGCTGGCGCAGGGCGGCGGAGTGGAAGGTGCGGGCCTGGACTCCGGAGGCGCCGAGCTGGCGGAGCCGGCCGCGCATCTCTCCGGCGGCGCGGTTGGTGAAGGTGACGGCGAGCACGCTGGAGGGCTGGAGGATCCCCGCGCGCACCCCGTAGGCGATGCGGTGGGTGATGGCGCGGGTCTTGCCCGTACCGGCTCCGGCCAGCACGCACACCGGGCCGTGCAGGGCGGTGGCGACCTCGCGCTGCTCGGGGTCGAGCCCTTCCAGTACCGCGTCGGCCGTGTCAGGGGCCTGCGGGAAGAGGGTGGAATGCGTTGCTGCTGTCACCCCGCCATGCTGCCAGGTCGGCGGAGACGGGTGCGCCGGTTGTCCACAGGGAGGCGCTCGCAGTCGTACTAATGCGGCAGGCGCCCGGCTCGGCCCAGCGCGGAAGGCACCCGGCCGGCGTCGACGGCACCGCCCCTTTTCGCCGGTGCCCGCCGGGGCCGTCCTCCGCCGTGTGTACCGGCTCTCTCCCCTGCCCCGTACGGGAATGGCGGCCAGGTCGCGTACGTTCCATCACTGCGAAGACGCACTCCCTGCAGCGAAGGAGCATGAGAGACATGCTGGGCACTGTGACGATGTACAGCACCACGTGGTGTGGCTACTGCCGCCGGTTGAAGGGCCAGATGGACCGCGAGGGCATCACGTACAACGAGATCAACATCGAGCAGGACCCGGCGTCGGCGGCCTTCGTGGAGAAGGCGAACGGCGGGAACCAGACGGTTCCCACCGTCCTCTTCCCGGACGGTTCGACGCTGACGAACCCTTCGCTGGCGCAGGTCAAGCAGAAGATCGGCGCGTAGCCGGTACGTGCCTCAGGCGGCTGCTCCGCGCGTCGGCAGGGGCTTGCCGTACCAGAGCTCGATCAGGCGGGCCGCAATCGAGATGCCGTACGGAGGCAGGACCTCCCCGGACTCGAAGGCGGCCCGCAGGTCTTCGCGGGAGAACCAGCGGGCTTCCTGGATCTCCTCGCCGTCGACGTTGATCTCCGCCGAGGTGGCGCGGGCCATGAAGCCCAGCATGAGGCTGGAGGGGAAGGGCCAGGGCTGGCTGGCGATGTACTCGACCTCGCCGACGGTGACACCGGCCTCCTCGAAGACCTCGCGGCGGACCGACTGCTCGATGGACTCACCGGGCTCGACGAATCCGGCGAGGGTGGAGAAGCGGCCTTCGGGCCAGTGGACCTGCCGGCCGAGGAGGATGCGGTCCTCGTGGTCGGTGACGGCCATGATCACGGCGGGGTCCGTGCGCGGGTAGTGCTCGGCGCCGCAGGCGGGGCAGCGGCGGATGTGACCGGCCGCCGCGATCACCGTACGTTCGCCGCAGCGGGAGCAGAAGCGGTGCAGGCGCTGCCAGTTCTCCAGGGCGACCGCGTGCACCATCAGGCCCGCGTCGCGCTGTGAGAGGAGCAGGCCGGCCTCGCGCAGGCCGGCCGCGCGCGCGGACTGGTCCATACGGCCCGGAAGGGCGTCCTTCTGGAGTGCGAAGTAGCTGACGCCGTCGTCGTCGGTGCCCAGGAAGTAGCGGTGTGCTTCGGTGAGGGGCGCTTCGAAGGACGGGGTCATGACGAGCTCGGTGGTGCCGTCCGCCGTCTCGTCGATGAGGACCTGGCCGCCGGAGACCACGAAGGCGCGGGTGGTGGGGTGGCTCCACGCCGCGGCGAGCCAGGCCTCGTCGAGCCGGTGGTGGGCGGCCCGGTCGATGCCGCTCGGGGCGGTGAGCGAGATGGGACGGTCGGCGGTGTGGTCGGTCCAGGTGGTCACGGGTGCTTCCAACTCCCCCGGTGGAACGGTTGTTTCGGCGGGTGGTTCAGCGGCTGTACGGCAGGACGTGTGCGACGGGGCTTCTTCAGTGTGCATCGCGCCAGTTCTCGGCCAGGTCGCCCCACAGGTAGGCGGTGGTTTCGACGCCCTTGAGGAGCAGGTCTAGTTCGACCTTCTCGTTGGGGGCGTGCCAGCCGTCGGACGGGACCGAGATGCCGAGGAACAGCACCGGTGCGGCGAGGACGTCCTGGAGGTCCGCGGCGGGCCCTGATCCTCCCTCGCGGGTGAAGCGGATCTCCTGCTCGAAGGCGCGGCCCATGGCGCGTGCGACGGACTTCAGCGCCGGGTGGTCGAGCGGTGTGAGGCAGGGGCGGGTGGCGGCGGCGAAGGTGATCTCGTGGCGGATTCCGGCGGGCAACCGCTCGGCGGTCCAGGCGCGGACGATCTTCTCGATGTGGTCGGGGTCCTGTCCGGCGACGAGCCGGAACGAGAGCTTCACCATGGCCGAGGACGGGATGATCGTCTTGCTGCCGGGACCCTGGTAGCCGCCGCCGATGCCGTTGACCTCGGCGGTCGGGCGGGCCCAGATGCGCTCCAGGGTGGTCTGTCCGGCCTCTCCGTGGGTGGCCGTCGACCTGGCGGTGCGCAGCCACTCCGCCTCGTCGAAGGGCAGTTCGGCGAAGAGTTCGCGCTCGCGGTCGGTGAGTTCGGCGATGCCTTCGTAGAAGCCGGGGATCGTCACGCGCGCGTGCTCGTCGTGCAGGGCGGCGACGAGGCGGGCGACCGCGGTGGCCGGATTGGGTACGGCACCGCCGAAGGCGCCGGAGTGTATGTCCTGGTCGGGCCCGTACAGCGTGATCTCGCACTCGGCGAGGCCGCGCATGCCGGTGCACACCGTGGGGGTGGTCTCGGACCACATGCTGGTGTCGGAGACGATCACGGCGTCGGCGGCCAGCCGGTCCTTCCGCTCTTCGACGAGTGCGCGGAAGTACGGGGAGCCGGACTCCTCCTCGCCCTCGATGAGCAGTTTCAGGTGGACGGCGGGGGCGGTGCGGCCGGTGGCGGCGAGGTGGGCGCGGACGCCGAGTGTGTGGAAGAACACCTGGCCCTTGTCGTCGGCGGCCCCGCGCGCGTGGAGGCGGTTTCCGCGGACGACGGGCTCGAAGGGGTCGCTGTCCCAGCCGTCCTCGCGGGCCGCGGGCTGTACGTCGTGGTGTCCGTAGACGAGGACCGTGGGTGCCTGCGGGTCGTCGGAGGGCCACTCGGCGAAGACGGCCGGGGCTCCGGGTGTCGCCCAGACCTCGCAGGTCGGGAAGCCGGTCTCCTGGAGTTTGGCGGCGAGCCAGTCGGCGCTGCGCCGTACGTCCGCGGCGTGTTCGGGCTGGGCCGACACGGACGGGATGCGCAGCCACTCGGCGAGGTCGTCGAGGAAGGCGGCGCGGTGCTGCTCGATGTACGCGCGGACGGCGCTGTCCGGAGTCTTGCTCATGGTCACGAGCCTAGCCGTCCACGCGCGCGTGCTGGTCCGGCGGTTCCTCGGGGACCCCATCGGGTGGTTCTTCGAGGAGGAGCCGCTCCAGTGCGGCCCGGTCGGGCAGGCTCTCGGGCCGTACGACCTCGCCGCTGCGCACGTACAGGAAGGCGGCCCGTACGGATTCCAGGGGTACGCCGTGCTGCTCGGCCCAGGCGAGCCGGTAGAGGGCGAGCTGGAGGGGGTCGGCGTTGCGGGCGCGGTTGGTCTTCCAGTCGACGATCTCGTACGTCGTCCCGTCGCCGTCGTCTTCTTTGTAGACGGCGTCGATGCGGCCCCGTACGACGCGTCCGGCGATCTCGAGTTGGAAGGGTGCCTCGACGCGGTAGGGGGTGCGGTGGGCGTACGGGGTGCGTTCGAAGGCGTCCTTGAGGGCTTCCAGGTCGCGTTCGTCGGCGATCTCGGCCTCGCTGCCGGGCAGTTCCTCCGGTTCCAGCATCGGCAGCCGCAGCTCTTCGAAGCGGGCTTCGACCCAGGCGTGGAAGCGGGTGCCGCGGCGGGCGGCCGGCTGGGGCGGGCGTGGCATGGGGCGCGCCAGTTCCTGTGCGAAGGCGTCCGGGTCGGCGGCCAGGCTCAGCAGCTGGGAGGCGGTCAGGGAGGCCGGCAGGGTGACGTCCGTGACGCCTTCGCGGGCGCGCAGGAGCTCGCCGGTGAGGGCGTCCAGGTCACGGTCCCAGGAGGCGACGGTGCGGGCTTCCTCCGGGGTGAGGTGCCTGGTCTCGGAGGCGGGGCGCGGCGTCTCCGGAGGGTGCGGGCGTGCGTCCGGGGAGCGGGTGGAGTGCGCGTCCGGGGACTGGGTGGGGTGCGGAACCCTGGGGCGGTTCGTGGTCCACGAGTCCCCGTCTCCGCGGGCTGCCCCGTCTGTGAGATCGGTCTCTTCGTGGGGGCCGTCCCCGCGGGGCGTCTTCCTGAGTGACGTCTCTCCGTAGGGAGCGTCCGCGAAATCGTCGTCCCCGTAGGGGGGCTCATTCGGGAAGTCGTCCTCCGCATAAGGGGGCTCGTCGTAAGGCGGCTCGTCCCCGTAGGGGGGCTCGTCGTACGGCGGCTCGTCGTCCTCGGGCGGAGGCGGCCAGTCCGGGTCGTCGTACGACTCCGGGGCGTCGTGGGACGAGGGGTGGGCCGTCTCGTGGGAGTGGCCGGACTCCAGGTGGGCCAGGACCGTCTGGGCGGCCGCGCGGCGGCGGGCCATGGCCGCGTCGTCGAGCGGGAGCGGCCAGGCGTGGTCGCCGCCGGCCTCGTGGAGCGCGGGGTTCTCCTCGGTCTCCTCGGGTTCATCCGCCCAGGCCTCGATCTCGCCGTGCCCGGCCGCGCAGTGGTCGTACAGGGACTGCAGGAAGTCGGAGGGGCCGCGGGGCTTCTTCTGGGAGGGGCCCCACCAGTGGCCCGAGCCGAGCAGCAGGGAGCGGGGGCGGGTGAACGTGACGTACCCGAGGCGGAGTTCCTCGGTGTGCTGGTGCTCCTTCATGGCCTCGTGGAAGGCCTTCATGCTGCGGGAGTCCCAGGCGCCGATGTCCGGCAGGGTGTCGGCGTCACCGCGGAGCTCGTGCGGCAGGACCTTGCCCTGTGCGGTCCACTTCTCGCGGCCCTGGCTGCTGGGGAAGGTACCGGTGACGAGGCCCGGGACCGCGACGACGTCCCACTCCAGGCCCTTGGACTTGTGCGCGGTGAGCACCTTGACGGTGTTCTCGCCGCCCGGCAGGGCGTTGTCGAGGCCCTTCTCGTACTGGGCGGCGGTGCGCAGGAAGCCGAGAAAGGCGAGGAGGGAGGCCTCGCCGTCGTTGGCGGCGAAGGACGCGGCGATGTCCAGGAAGTTGGAGAGGGTCTCGCGGCGGCGGGCGGCCAGGGCGTGCGGGGAGGCGGAGAGCTCCACCTCCAGGCCGGTGGTGGCGAGGACCCGGTGCAGGACGTCCATGAGCGGGTCGGAGAGCGAGCGGCGCAGGTCGCGCAGTTCGGTGGCGAGACGTGCGAACCGTACGCGGGCGTCGGCGGAGAAGGGCAGTCCGTCGTCGTCCCCGTGGCCTCCGAGGGGTGTCTCCAGGAACGTGTCGAGGGCGTCCGCGAGCGAGATGATCTCGGCCGGGTCGATGCCCTCGACCGCGGCGGCGAGCCGCCGGTCGGGGTCGTCGTCGGCCCCCACGCGCGCGTGCGACACGAGAAGACGGGCCCTGCGTCCCAGGAGGGCAAGGTCGCGGGCGCCGATGCGCCAGCGCGGGCCGGTGAGCAGGCGGACCAGCGAGGCGTTGGCGCCCGGGTCCTGGAGGACCTCGCAGACGGCGACCAGGTCGGCGACCTCGGGCAGATGCAGCAGCCCGGAGAGGCCGACGACCTCCACGGGGATGTCGCGGGCGACGAGGGCGCCCTGGATCTCGGCGAAGTCGGTCGCCGTGCGGCACAGGACGGCGATCTCGCCGGGCGCCTTTCCGGTGCGTACGAGATGGGCGATGGAGTCGGCGAGCCAGTCCATCTCCTCTGCGTGGGTGCGCAGGAGGGCGCAGCGCACCATGCCGTCCCGCTCGGCTCCCGGGGCCGGGCGCAGGGCCTCCACGCCCGCGTGCAGGGCGCGCAGGGGCTCGGCGAGGCCGTTGGCGAGGTCGAGGAGACGGCCGCCGCTGCGGCGGTTCTCGCTGAGCGACTGGCGGGTCGCGGGACGGCCGTCGGCGTGGGCGAAGTGCTCGGGGAAGTCGTCGAGGTTGGCGACGGAGGCGCCGCGCCAGCCGTAGATCGCCTGGCAGGGGTCGCCGACGGCGGTCACGGGATGGCCCGTGCCGCTGCCGAACAGGCCCGCCAGGAGGATGCGCTGGGCCACGGAGGTGTCCTGGTACTCGTCGAGCAGCACCACTCGGAACTCGTCGCGCAGGATTCCGCCGACCTCGGGGCGCGTGCTGGCAAGGGTCGCGGAGAGGGCGATCTGGTCGCCGAAGTCGAGGAGGTCGCGCTCGCGTTTGGCGGCCCTGTAGCGGCTCACCAGTTCGGCCAGTTCACGCCGGGCGGCGGCCGTCTCGGGGACCTTGCGCAGGTCGGCGTTGGTGAGCTTGACGCTCTCCAGGTCCCGCAGCAGAGCGGCGTCGTAGGCCCGCAGGTCCTGGGGGTGTACGAGGTGTTCGGCGAGCTCGCCGTCGAGCGTGAGGAGGTCGCTGACCAGGTCGGGGAAGGAGCGGGTGAGCGCGGGGTAGGGCCCCGGTGCCTCGCGCAGGACGCGCGCGGCGAGCTGGTAGCGGGTCGCGTAGGCGAGGAGACGCGCGGTGGGTTCGAGCCCGATGCGCAGTCCGTGGTCGGTCAGCAGGCGGCCCGCGAAGGCGTGGTAGGTCGAGATGACCGGTTCGCCGGGCGGGTTGTCCGGGTCGATCACGTCCGGGTCGGTGACACCCGCCCTGATGAGTGCTTTCCGTACGCGCTCGGCGAGTTCGCCCGCCGCCTTGTTGGTGAAGGTCAGGCCGAGGACCTGCTCGGGCGCGACCTGTCCGGTGCCGACCAGCCACACCACGCGGGCGGCCATCACCGTGGTCTTGCCGGAGCCGGCGCCTGCCACGATCACCTGCGGGGCGGGCGGTGCGGTGATGCAGGCCGTCTGCTCCGGGGTGAACGGGATGCCGAGGAGCTCCTTGAGCTGCTCGGGGTCAGAGATACGGGCTGGCACGTCAGAGAGGCTAGCCGGGCCCACTGACAGCCGGTGCCGAATCGGTGGCCGGGCCGGAGGATGCGCTGGTCAGCACGCGTGGTGCGGTACGTCACTTCGTGTACGGCGGGAGCCCTTCGAACGGCGGAGCCTCCGGTACGGCGGATGCTGGCGCGCCCTCCGGGGCCCGCGCCCTGTCACTCGACCGTGGCCGTCACCCGACCGCGCCCTTCACCCACCGGACCATGCCTGTCACTCGACCACCTGCTGCCCTTCCGGCTCACTCGACCACGTGTCGCCCTTCCGGTCGCGCGCTGCACGAGGCCCGGAACGCGCAGTGGGTGCAGTGCTGGCCGGTCGTCGGGGTGAACCGTTCGTCGAGGACCTTGCCCGCTGCGGTGGCGAGGAGGTCGCCGACCCACTCCCCCTCCAGCGGCTGCTGGGCCTGCACCTTGGGCAGGGTCTCGCCGCCGTCCTTCTTGGGGGCGCCCTGACGGAGTTGGACGAGTTCGGCGCCGCCCGCGTCGGGGCGTTCACCCTCGAAGGCCTCGTCGACCGCGCCTTCGCGGACGGCGAGCTGGTAGACGGCGAGCTGCGGGTGGTGGGCGACCTCGGCCGCGCTCGGTGCCTGTTTGCCGGTCTTGAAGTCGACTACGTAGGCGCGGCCTTCGGCGTCCTGCTCGACGCGGTCCATGGAACCGCGGATGCGTACTTCGTAGGAGCCCGCTTCGAGGGTGACGTCGAAGTCGTGCTCGCTCGCCACGGGTGTACGGCCCGCGCGGGCGCCATTGGAATCGACGTGCCACTTCAGGAAGCGTTCGAGCGCCACGCGCGCGTGCTCCTTCTCCTGCGCCGACTTCCAGGGCGCGTCGAAGGCGAGCGCGTCCCACACGGAGTCGAGGCGCTCCATGAGGACGGCGAGGTCCGCGGGGGTGCGGCCGGAGGCGACCTCGTCGGCCAGGACGTGCACCACGTTGCCGAAGCCCTGGGCGACGGTCGCTGGGGCGTCGGCCTTCACCTCACGGCCCAGGAACCACTGCAGGGCGCAGGTGTTGGCGAGCTGGTCGAGGGCGCTTCCGGACAGCACCACGGGGTGGTCGCGGTCGCGCAGCGGCACCTTGCTCTCGGTCGGCTCGTACATGCCCCACCAGCGGTAGGGGTGGGCGGACGGCACGAGGGGGCGGCCGTCCTCGTCACCGAGCGCGGCGAGCCTGGCCAGCCGGCGGGCCGCGGCCTCCCTGAGCCGGTCCGAGACGCGCGGGTCGACCGTCGTGGCGCGCAGTTCGGCGACGAGCGCGGCGACGGACAGGGGGCGGCGGGGACGGCCCGTCGTGTCCTTGGGCTCCACGCCGAGTTCGGTGATGAAGCGCGAGGGCTGGTCGCCGTCGTCGGCCGGGGCCTTCACAGCGGTGACGACGAGGCGCTCACGCGCGCGCGTGGCGGCCACATAGAACAAACGGCGCTCTTCGGAGAGGAGCGCTCCCGGGGTCAGCGGCTCCGCGAGGCCGTCGCGTCCGATGCGGTCGGCCTCCAGGAGGGAACCGCGGCGGCGCAGGTCGGGCCACAGCCCCTCCTGGACACCCGCGACGACCACGAGGCGCCACTCCAGCCCCTTGGAGCGGTGCGCGGTCATCAAGCGTACGGCGTCGGGGCGTACAGCCCTGCGGGTGAGCGTGTCGGCGGCAATGTCCTCGGCGTCGATCTCCTCCAGGAAGTTGAGGGCGCCGCGGCCTCCGGTGCGTTCCTCCGCGCGGGAGGCGGTGGCGAACAGCGCGCACACGGCGTCGAGGTCGCGGTCCGCGTTGCGACCGGCCGCGCCGCCGCGCCGGGCGGCCCGCTCCAGGCGCTGCGGCCAGGGCGTGCCGTCCCACAGCTCCCAGAGGGCCTCCTCGGCCGTACCGCCGCCCGCGAGGCGCTCCCGCGCCTTCCGCAGCAGGGCGCCCAGACGCTGGGCCCCGCGCGCGTACGACGGATCGTGGGCCACCAGCCGCTCCGGCTCGGCCAGCGCTCGCGCCAGCAACTCGTCGGAGGGCGGCGGCACATGGTTGCCCGCGGCGCGCTCCTCCTCGCGCAGGGCGCGGCCCAGGCGGCGCAGATCGGCGGCGTCCATGCCGGCCAGCGGGGACGCGAGGAGGCTGAGCGCGGTCTCGGTGTCGAGCCAGGGCCTGTCCGGAGAGGGCGCGTCCGGGGCGGGTTCCTCGGCGGGGTCGGCGGGGTCGGCGGGGCCATCCGGCTCCTCGTCGGGCGCGCCCGCTTCCTCGACCGGTGCGCCGGCACCTTCGGAGGGTGTGCCCTGGTGGTCCGCCTCCGCGGATTCATCCGCCTCAGCTCGTACGCCCTCGTCGGGACGCACTTCGTCGTCGGCCTGTACACCCTCGCCAGCCCGTACGTCCTCGTCAGCCTGTGCGTCTGCCGCCGCACCCGCAGCCTCCGAGCTCCCCGCCGTACCCACGGCCCCCGAGGTCTCCGCCGCAGCCACCGCCCTGAGTGCCGTCAGGAGCGGCGACACGGCCGGTTCGTGCCGCAGGGCCAGGTCGTCGCCGTCGATGTCGAGGGGGACGCCGGCCGCGGTGAGGGTGCGGCGGATCGTCGGGATGGTGCGGGAGCCCGCGCGCACCAGGACGGCCATCTCGTTCCAGGGGACGCCGTCCTCCAGGTGCGCGCGGCGCAGGATGTCCGCGATGTTGTCCAGCTCCGTGCCGGGCGTCGGGTACGTGTGGACCTCGACGGTGCCGCCGCCCCGCACGGGGGCCAGCTCCCTGTGGGCGCGTACCTTCTCCGCGGGGAGGCGGGTCAGGGGCATGCGCTGGGTCAGCAGCCGGGTGGCCGCCAGGAGGCCGGCGCCGGACCTGCGTGAGGTCCTCAGGACCTCCATCGGTGCCGATGTACCGTCCGCGCGCGGGAAGGCGTCCGGGAACTGGAGGATGCCGTTCACGTCGGCGCCCCGGAACGTGTAGATCGACTGGTCGGGGTCGCCGAAGGCCACGAGGGTGCGGCCGTCGCCCGCGAGCGCGTGCAGCAGCCGTACCTGTGCCGGATCGGTGTCCTGGTACTCGTCCACGAAGACGGCGTCGTACCGCGCGGCCAGGCGCTCGGCGACCTCGGGGCGCCGGGCGAGCAGCACCGCGCGGTGCACCAGTTCCGCGTAGTCGAGGACTCCTTGCATGTCGAGGACGTCGAGGTACTCGGCGAGGAAGGCGGAGGCGGCGAGCCAGTCGGGGCGTCCGATGCGCCGGGCGAAGGCCTGGAGGGCGTCGGGACCGAGGCCCAGTTCGCGGCTGCGGGCGAGGACCGCGCGGACCTCGTCGGCGAAGCCGCGCGTGGTCAGGCAGGCGCGGAGCTCGTCCGGCCAGCGCACATGGGCGAGGCCGAGCCGCTCAAGGCCGGGCTGGCCCGCGAGCAGTTCCCGTACCGCCACGTCCTGTTCGGGGCCGGAGAGCAGCCGCAGCGGCTCCACGAACAGGTCGCTGTCCTGGTGGGCGCGGACCAGGGCGTAGCAGAAGGAGTGGAAGGTCGTCGCCTGGGGCGCGCGGGCCGCTCCTATGCGCAGCGCCATGCGGTCGCGCAGTTCGACGGCGGCCTTGCGGCTGAAGGTGAGCACCAGGATCCGCTCGGGGTCCGTGCCGCGCGCGATGCGCGCCGCGACGGACTCCACGAGTGTGGTCGTCTTGCCGGTGCCCGGACCTGCGAGGACGAGCAGCGGGCCGTGCTCGTGGTCAACCGCCGCACGCTGTGCTGCGTCCAGCAGAGGGGGAGCCACCCTGGCCGGCGGGGTACGCACCAGCCGGTAAGCGCCACGGGCCCCCTGTCGCCCCTGGGGGTGCGACAGGCGCCTGGTGGAGAAAGAGGAGCTCACGTGGTTCGCCGGTCCTGGTGGGTGTGCTTGGTTCTGTCTCTGTCGACGCGGAACGCCGTCGTTCAGCGGTGTTGGTGGGGCGACGGGTGGAGGGCCCCTCGCGCGGTGAGGGCGGTGGCCGCGGGATGAACGGGATGCGCGCCGTCGACGCTACGCCGGTGGATGTGGTGGAAGCAGCGCTTCCTCTTGTTCCCACCAGGCACACGCGCCTCCCGCCTCACGAACGTACGGCATGTCACGGGCGTGCCCCGCTTCCCCCGTACGGGCCATCGGTACCCCTCCTGACAGCTCGATGCCGGAAGCTGTCAGGTGTGACCCTCCGTGCGCCCGCCGCCGTCCCACCGCGCCCGTTTCATGTCGACGCGCGGGAGATGGCCCTCGGAGGCCCTGCTCGCCTCCTTCAGGGGCGTTCCCTCGGCGCGGTAGTGGCCCAGCGCCTCCAGCTCGTGGCCGGGGAGCAGCACGCCGTCCGCGCGTATGACCCGCCACCAGGGAACGGCTCCTCCGTAGAGGGCCATGACGCGGCCGACCTGTCGGGGTCCGCCCTCCTCCAGCCACTCGGCGACATCTCCGTACGTCATGACACGCCCGGGCGGGATCAGTTCGGCGACGTCGAGGACCCGCTCCGCGTACTCCGGCAGGGCGTCCGCCGGAAGGCTCTGCTCGCTCATCCGGCCCATCCTGCCCCAGAGCACCGACATCGTGACGCGGTGGCGACTGTGCGTATCCCTCGCCCCGGAGCAGCGCTTCAGGCAGACTGTGCGACCCCGCATTGCACCCTGATGCCCCCCTGTGTCGGCGGGGCATGCCACCATCGTGCGGGCGGTTACTGGTGATACGAGATCAAGAAGAGACGATGAAACAGCAGGGCGTGCACCCCGAAGACGCGGAGGGCACCTCTGAGGTTTCGTCGCGCCCGAACACCGGCGACGACTCGGACGAGCGCACTGCGAACGCGTCCGAGAAGACCGATCTGACCAAGAAGACGGACCCCGGCGGGCGAGCCGACGGACAGGCGGACGCGCACAAGGAGGGGGGCGACGAGGCGGCGGACTGCGCCGACGACGACGCCCACAGCGAAGAGGTCGAAGGCGACGAACCGTTGCTCCCCGCGCGCGTGCACCGCCCTTCCGACCTGATGCGTCTCCTGGTGGGCGTGCTCGCGATCGCCCTGTTGCTGGCGATCGCCGCGTTCGCGCACGGCACGACGTCGGGGCTGGCCCAGGACATCAACAAGGGCACCGACGAGGCACCCGACCTGCTGATCAAGATCGCGGGGCTCGCGTCGAGCATCGCGATCCTGTTGGTGCCGGTCGCGTTCGCCATCGAGCGGCTGATCAAACGCGACGGGCTGCGCATCGCCGACGGCGTGCTGGCCGCCGTCCTCGCACACGGAGTGACACTCGCCACAGACCTGTGGGTCGCCAAGGCCGCACCGGACTCGATCCAGAAGGCGCTCACCCAGCCCTCCCCCGGCGACATCCACGCCCTCACCGACCCGGTGCACGGCTATCTCGCGCCGGTGATCGCGTACATGACGGCCGTCGGCATGTCGCGCCGGCCACGCTGGCGCGCGGTGCTGTGGGTCGTGCTGATGCTCGACGCCTTCTCCATGCTGGTCACCGGCTACACGACCCCGTTCTCGATCATCCTGACCGTGCTGATCGGCTGGAGCGTGGCGTACGGGACGCTGTACGCGGTCGGCTCGCCGAACGTACGGCCCACGGGACGGACCCTGATGGCGGGCCTGCGGCACGTCGGCTTCCACCCGGTGAGCGCGGCCCGGGACGAGACTCCCGAGGCCCTGGACGGCGACCGTGGCCGCCGGTACTTCGTGACGCTCCAGGACGGTCCACCGCTGGACGTCACGGTGGTCGACCGCGAACAGCAGGCGCAGGGCTTCTTCTACCGCGTGTGGCGCCGTCTGACGCTGCGCGGCATCACCACGCGCCGCAGCCTCCAGTCACTGCGCCAGGCCCTGGAGCAGGAGGCCCTCCTCGCGTACGCGGCCATCGCGGCCGGAGCCAACGCGCCCAAGCTGATCGCGACGTCCGAGCTCGGCCCCGACGCCGTGATGCTGGTCTACGAGCACACAGGTGGGCGCACGCTCGACTCGCTGCCGGACGAGGACATCACCGACGACCTGCTCCGGGACACCTGGCACCAGGTGCAGGCGCTGCAGTCCCGGCGCATCGCGCACCGCAGACTCGCCGGCGACGCGATCCTGGTGGATCGTTCCGGCACGGTGATCCTCACGGACCTGCGCAACGGCGAGATCGCGGCCGGTGAGCTACTGCTGCGCATGGACGTCGCCCAGCTGGTGACCACGCTCGGCCTGCGGGTCGGCGCGGAGCGCGCGGTGGCCTCGGCCGTCGGGGTGCTCGGCCCGGACGCGGTCGCGGACTGTCTGCCCATGCTGCAGCCCATCGCGCTCACGCGCTCCCACCGCGCGACGCTGCGGAAGCTGGCCCGGGAGCGGTCGGAGCGCGAGCGCGAGGCCGTCCTGGAAGCCTCCCGGCAGGCCAAGCTGGCCCGCGCCGAGGAGCACGAGCACACCCCCGAGGCGACCAGGCCCGTCCTGGAGAAGCCCGACAAGAAGGCCGTACGCGCCGAACAGCGGGCCGAGAAGCGCGCCATCGACGACGCCCTGGAGGAGGCGCGCGAGGAGGATCTGCTCACCCAGATCCGTCACCAGGTGCTCCTGATCAGGCCGCAGGCACCGGTCGAACCGGCCCGTCTGGAGCGCATCCGGCCGCGCACGCTGATCAGTTTCATCGCGGGCGCGTTCGGCGCGTACTTCCTGCTGACGCAGCTCACGCACATCGAGTTCGGCACGCTCTTCGACGAAGCGGAGTGGGGCTGGGTCGCCGCCGCCGTGCTCTTCTCGATGCTGAGCTACTTCGCGGCGGCCATGAGCCTGCTGGGCTTCGTGCCCGAGCGGGTGCCGTTCATGCGGACCGTGGCCGCGCAGGTCGCCGGGTCCTTCGTGAAGATCGTGGCGCCCGCGGCGGTGGGCGGTGTCGCCCTCAACACGCGGTTCCTCCAGCGCTCGGGGGTACGGCCGGGGCTCGCGGTGGCGAGTGTCGGCGCGTCGCAGCTGTTCGGGCTCGGCTGCCACATCCTGATGCTGCTCTCCTTCGGCTATCTGACCGGTACCGAAAAGACGCCCTCCTTGTCGCCGTCCAGGACCGTCATCGCAGGTCTGCTGACCGTGGCGGTCCTCGTCCTCGTGGTGACCTCGGTGCCGTTCCTGCGGAAATTCGTCGTCACGCGCGTGAGGTCGCTGTTCGCGGGTGTCGTGCCGCGCATGCTGGATGTGCTGCAGCGGCCGCAGAAGCTCCTCACCGGCATCGGCGGCATGCTTCTGCTGACGGCCTGCTTCGTGATGTGCCTCGACGCGTCGGTCAGGGCCTTCGGGACCGAGGGCATGCCCTCCCTGAGCATCGCCAGCGTCGCCGTGGTCTTCCTCGCCGGAAACGCGCTCGGCTCCGCCGCTCCCACCCCCGGTGGCGTGGGCGCGGTCGAGGCGACCCTGACGGTCGGTCTGATCGCCGTCGGGCTCCCCAGCGAGGTCGCGGCGCCCGCCGTCCTCCTGTACCGGCTGCTCACGCTGTGGCTGCCCGTGCTGCCGGGGTGGCTGTTCTTCAACCACCTCACGCGCAAGGGCGCGCTCTGACCCCTGAGGTGCCTCTGGGCGCCCCTGAGCTGCCCCCTGGGACACGAGAAAGCGCTCCGCAGAAGGGCGTAGGGGCTCTCACCCGCACGGCCCGTGCCCCGAGCGCCCCGCCCCGGGCGACCTCAGGATGGGAGCATGCCGAACCCTTCCCCGCTGCGGGCCGCCGCCCTGACCACGACCGCCGTTCTGCTGTCGGCGGCCCTCGCCGGCTGCGGCGGCGACGGTGACTCCAAGGACGAGGACCTGTCGGCGCAGAAGCTGAGCTGGAAGGACTGCCCGGAGCCCTCCGAGGCCGAGGGCGGCGGAGACGCCCCGTCGCCCCTGCCGGACGGTGACACGTGGAAATGCGCGACCCTGAAGGCACCTCTCGACTGGGACAAGCCCAAAGGGGACACGATCGGGCTCGCGCTGATCCGCGCGGAGGCGAGCGGCGCCAAGGACAAGCGCATCGGCTCACTGATCTTCAACTTCGGCGGCCCCGGCGGCTCGGGCGTCACCACGCTCCCCGCGTTCGGCAAGGACTACGAGCAACTGCGCACCCGCTACGACCTGGTCAGCTTCGACCCCCGGGGCGTCGGTCGCAGCGCGGGCGTGAAGTGCGAGAGCAACGAACAGCTCGACGAGTACTTCCAGCAGGACGCCACCCCCGACGACACGGCCGAGCAGAAAACCCTCCTGGACAACACCAAGGGGTTCAACGCGGCCTGCGAGAAGAACTCCGGCAAGACCCTCCCGTACGTACGCACCACTGACGCGGCCCGCGACATGGACCTGATGCGGCAGGTCCTCGGCGACGACAAGCTGCACTACTTCGGCATCTCGTACGGCACGGAACTGGGCGGTGTGTACGCCCACTTGTTCCCCAAGAAGGTGGGGCGGGCTGTTTTCGACGCGGTCGTGGACCCGACGCAGAACTCGGAGCAGGGGTCGCTCGGGCAGGCCAAGGGCTTCCAGCTCGCGCTCGACAACTTCGCCGAGGACTGCACGTCGAAGACGGAGGACTGCCCGCTCGGCGACAGCGCCCAGGACGTCAAGGACCGGATCGCCAAACTGCTGAAGGACCTCGACAGCAAGCCCATCCCGGGCGTCTTCCCCCGTCAGCTGACCCAGACCGCCGCCACCAGCGGCATCGCGCAGTCCCTGTACTCGAAGGACTTCTGGGAGTACCTGACCGAGGGACTCCAGCAGGCGTACGACGGTGACGGCAGGGTGCTGATGCTGCTGGCCGACTCGATGAACGGGCGCAACCAGGACGGCGAGTACAGCAACATCGCCGCCGCCAACGTCTCCATCAACTGCGCCGACGACAAGCCCCGCTACACCACCGCAGATGTGCAGGCGAAGCTTCCGGAGTTCCGCGAGGCCTCGCCCCTCTTCGGCGACTATCTGGCGTGGGGCCTGGTCGGCTGCACCGACTGGGCGGTGGCGGGCGCCGCCGACCACCCGGACGTCAGTGCGCCGGGCTCGGCGCCGATCCTCGTGGTCGGGAACACCGGCGACCCGGCGACGCCCTACGAGGGCGCCCGCAAGATGGTGGATTCGCTGGGCAAGGGCGTCGGGGTGGAGCTGACGTACAAGGGCCAGGGGCACGGGTCGTACGACAGCGGAAACAAGTGCGTGCGCGACGCCGTGAACGGCTACCTGCTGAACGGCAAGGTTCCGCCGAACGGCAAGGTCTGCTCGTGAAATAGCAGGTCAGACGGTTATCCACAGGGCATCACGGCGCTCGCGGCCTTCTGCCTACTATTGCCTGACTGTCATCCGCGACATCCGGCGGACGACGCCCGCGAGGGGGGAAGTGTTCATGGCGCGTATCGCACGGTGGACGGCTGTGGCCGCCGCCGCGTTGCTGGTGGCCGGCTGCAGCGGCTCGTCCGGGAACGACGGGGACGAGAGCAAGGACGACGGAAGGCCGCCTGCCGCGGCCCCCTCCGACACCACCGGGCTGCCCGCTTCCCTCACTTCACAGAAGCTCGACTGGGAGGGCTGCAAGGCCACGGCGACGGGCCCCGCGCCGGGCGACGACTGGCGGTGCGCGACGCTCAAGGTGCCGCTGGACTGGTCGAAGCCGACGGGCGAGACCATCGGCATAGCGCTGATCCGCAGCGAGTCGAGCGGCTCCTCGGACGAGCGCATCGGCTCGCTGCTGTTCAACTTCGGCGGCCCGGGCGGCTCGGGCGTCGACTATCTGCCGCCGTACGGACCGACGTTCGCCGCGCTCCACAAGAAGTACGACCTGGTGAGCTGGGACCCGCGCGGCGTCGCGGCCAGCGAGGGCGTGCGCTGCCGCGACAACAAGGAGATCCAGACGGCCGAGTCGGTCGACACCACTCCGGACACCTCCGCCGAGGAGACCACGTTCTTCAAGGACGCGGCCGACTTCGGCAAGGGCTGCGAGAAGTCGGCGGGCAAGCTCATGGAGCATGTCTCGACGACCGACACGGCCCGGGACATGGACCTGATGCGCCATGTCCTCGGCGACCAGAAGCTGCACTACTTCGGCATCTCGTACGGCACGGAACTGGGCGGCGTGTACGCCCACTTGTTCCCCAAGAACGTGGGGCGTCTGCTCCTCGACGCGGTCGTCGACCCGACCGCCGGCACGGTGGGCCACGCCAAGAACCAGGCCAGGGGCTTCCAGCGCGCCCTGGAGGACTACCTCAAGTCGACGGGCCAGGACCCGCAGGAGGGCTCCCAGAAGATCGTGGATCTGCTGCAGCGGATCGACTCCGAGCCGCTGCCGACGACGAGCGGCCGCGACCTCACCCAGCAGCTGGCCCTCACGGGCGTCATCTACCCGCTCTACAGCAAGTCGTCCTGGCCCGCGCTCACCAGCGCGCTCGAAGCGGCCGAGGACGGCGACGGTACGGAACTGCTCGCGCAGGCGGACGGCTACAACGACCGTGACGCGTCGGGGCGCTACGGCACGACGACGCATTCACAACGGGTCATATCGTGCTTGGACGACAAGGAGCGGCCGACGCCCGAGGAGGCGAAGGCGCTGCTCCCCGAGTTCCGGAAGATCTCGCCCGTCTTCGGCGACTCGATGGGCTGGGACACGGCGGGCTGGTGCCACGACTGGCCGGTGGCCGGACAGCACGAGACGGCGGAGGTGTCCGCGCCCGGCGCGGAGCCCGTCCTGGTGGTGGGCAACACCGGCGACCCGGCGACGCCGTACGAGGGTGCCCGCAAGATGGCCGACGAGCTGGGCAAGGGCGTCGGTGTGCAGCTCACCTGGAAGGGCGAGGGACACGGGGCGTACGGGAGCGGGAGCGACTGTGTCGACAGCACGGTGAACGACTACCTGCTGGACGGGAAGGTGCCGGACGACGGCAAGGTCTGCGAGTAGCCGGCCGGGCAGCCCCGACCAGGGAGGTCCGGTCCGGGGCAGTCACGCCCAGGGCGGTCCTGCTCGGGGCAATGGAAAAGGGCCCGGCACACCTGGTGCCGAGCCCTTCCTCCGAAGAAGGCGTACGCCTAGTACACCGGCTTCTCCGGCTCGATCTGGTTGACCCAGCCGATCACGCCACCGCCCACGTGCACGGCGTCCGCGAATCCGGCCGACTTGAGGACCGCGAGGACCTCCGCACTGCGGACACCCGTCTTGCAGTGCAGGACGATCTTCTTGTCCTGCGGGAGGGTCTCCAGGGCGGTGCCCATGAGGAACTCGTTCTTCGGGATCAGCTTGGCGCCGGGGATCGAGACGATCTCGTACTCGTTGATCTCGCGGACGTCGATGATCTCGATGTTCTCGCCGTCGTCGATCCACTCCTTGAGCTGCTTGGGAGTGATCGTCGAGCCGGCGGCCGCTTCCTGGGCCTCTTCGGAGACGACGCCGCAGAAGGCCTCGTAGTCGATGAGCTCGGTGACGGTGGGGTTCTCGCCGCAGACCGCGCAGTTCGGGTCCTTGCGGACCTTGACCTGGCGGTACTGCATCTCCAGGGCGTCGTAGATCATCAGGCGGCCGAGGAGCGGCTCACCGATGCCCGCGAGGAGCTTGATGGCCTCGTTGACCTGGATGGAACCGATGGACGCGCACAGCACACCGAGGACGCCGCCCTCGGCGCAGGAGGGGACCATGCCCGGCGGCGGGGGCTCCGGGTAGAGGCAGCGGTAGCAGGGTCCGTGCTCGGACCAGAAGACCGAGGCCTGGCCGTCGAAGCGGTAGATCGAGCCCCACACGTACGGCTTGTTGAGCAGCACGCACGCGTCGTTGACCAGGTAGCGGGTCGCGAAGTTGTCCGTGCCGTCGACGATCAGGTCGTACTGGCTGAAGATGTCCATCACGTTCTCGGCCTCGAGCCGCTCTTCGTGAAGGACCACGTTCACGTACGGGTTGATGCCCAGCACGCTGTCTCGGGCCGACTCGGCCTTGGAGCGGCCGATGTCCGCCTGGCTGTGGATGATCTGGCGCTGCAGGTTCGACTCGTCGACCTCGTCGAACTCCACGATGCCGAGCGTGCCCACGCCGGCGGCGGCCAGGTACATCAGCGCCGGCGAGCCCAGGCCGCCGGCGCCCACACAGAGCACCTTGGCGTTCTTCAGCCGCTTCTGCCCGTCCATGCCCACGTCGGGGATGATCAGGTGGCGGGAGTACCTGCGGACCTCGTCTACGGTGAGCTCAGCAGCTGGCTCGACCAGGGGTGGCAGCGACACGGGGACTCCGTTGGTCGGTCAATCACTACAGTTGTTCTCCCCGTAACACTGCCACGCCCTTCTTCATTCCGAGACACCCGTTCCGACCCGCGAGACGATCTCGTCCCAGTAGCCGGGCATGCTCTCCCAGGGATCGGCCGAACCCCCGCGATCCGTGCGGTCGGTGAAGTAGATCGTCGAGGCGCCCTGCCAGCGGGCGATGCGCAGGGCCTCGTCGAGATGGCCGCGGGGCACGCTGTGCACGAAGTGGCAGAAGCGCTCGGGCGGGTACTCGGCGGTCCACTCGGCCACCTGCGACCAGCGGTAATCGCTCCACGGCCCGGCGAAGGTCACCAACTGGTCGGCGGTCTCGGCATATCCGGGATACGGGTGGGTGCCGTGGCCCAGGACGATATGGCCCTTGTGGCTCTCGCCGAAGAGCGCGCGCAGGGTGGTGGCCGTGCGACGGATCTCGGGCAGCGCTGTCCGCTCCGTGGGACAGCGGTCCAGGAGGAAGCCGTCGACCTGGTACCAGTCGCGATAGCGGTGTGCGTCGGAGACGAGCTCACCGAAGGCTCGTGCGCCGTACGTCACATCCAGGTGGCCCAGGACCCGGACGCCCGCGTTGCGCAGGCGGCCGGCCGCCTCCAGGCAGCGGGGGTCGGGGCGGGTGCCGGGGCCGTCGGCGACGTTCAGGACGACCCAGTGCAAGGGGGTTCCGGGGCGGGTGAGTTCGCCCCACTCGACCGGGGCGACAAGGGGGTGCGCATAGCCAGGGATGCCGAAGCCGGCCCGTAAATCGGTGCTCGCGGTGCCCGTTGCGGTGCTGGTCAGATGCGGCATGCCGCCTCCATCCAGATGTCGGCGAGGGATTCCTCGAGGTTGATCCGGGGACGCCAGCCGAGCCGGTCGCGTGCGGTGCGCACGTCGGCCTGCTGCCAACTGCCGCAGCCGTCCGGGTAGGGGTAGGCGGTCGGGGCCGTGTGCTCGGTCTCGGAGCGGGGGTGGCCGATGGACGGCCTGACCGGGACGGGCGGTCCGTCGAGTTCGTGCAGGGCACCGCCGTAGCCGGCGACGCGTGCGAGGACGGAGGCGGCGTCGCGGAGGCGTACGGCACGACCGGATCCGATGTTGATGACGCCCTGTGCGGCGGAGAGGGAGGCGGCATGGACGGCACGGGCGACGTCGCGTACGTCGATGAAGTCGCGTTGGACGCCGAGGCCACCGAGTTTGAGTTCGCCGTCGCCGGACTGCATGGCGCGGCGCATGGCCTCGGCGAGGCGGCCGAGGGGCGAGCCGGCCGGGGTGCCGGGTCCGGCGGGCGAGAACACGCGCAGGACGACGGCGTCGAGGCCGGACCCGAGGACCAGTTCGGTGGCGGCGAGCTTGCTGACGCCGTACGGGCCGCCGGGGCGGGGCACTGCGTCCTCGGCCGTGGAGGAGCCGGGCTGGCTGGGGCCGTACTCCGCGCCGCAGCCGATCTGCACGAGGCGCGCTCCGCAGCCGCTGCGGCGCAGGGCTTCGCAGACGGTGGCGACGGCGACGGTGTTGTGCCGGGTCAGCTCGCGGGCGCCGCCGCGGGTGGCTCCGGCGCAGTTGACGACGACGCCGGGGTGCACCGCGTCCAGGAAGCGGGTGAGCGCGCCCGGGCTGCCGCTGGCGAGGTCGAAGCGCACGTCCGCGTCGTCGCCCCGGCCGAGGGCGGTGAGCTGCACGGCGGGGTCGGCGAGCAGACGGTCGGCGACGAAGCGGCCCAGGTATCCGTTGGCTCCGATCAGCAGCACCCTCATCGGGCGGCTCCCGGGGCGGATTCTCCGATGCGGAGGGTGATCATCTGGCGTTCTCCTTCAGGGTGTTGCCGTGGGTCGTACGGAAGGCCCGCGGTGTCGGCCCCGCGGGAAGGGCGCTCGGCACGGAGGCCGGGCGCCGGGGGCGGTTCACGGTGTGTCTCCGTGTGCCGCGTGGGCCGAGGCCCGGGTGAGGGTCCTGGTCGCGTGGATCAGGAGGACGAGTGCCGCGCCCCCGCACACGAGGGCGGGGACGGATCCCGGCCCCCAGGCGGCGGCCACGTTCTCGACGGGCCGGGCCAGCAGCGAGCAGCCGGGCAGGCGGCCGGCGAAGACGCTCACCAGCGCCAGCGCCTCGGCCGTGCCCGCGGCCGCGAGGATGACGGCGGGGGCGTGCGTGAAGCCGTGCACGGTGAGGAGCCGGGCGAGCAGCAGAAGCGCGCCGAGGGCACCGGCCGCGGCGTACGCGGGGGGCTCGCCCAGCCATGCCCCGCTGCCGGCGAGCAGGCCGCCCAGGGCGCAGAGGAACAGTCCGAACACGCCCAGGAGCAGGGGCCTCACGGAGGAGGCGAACTCCTCCAGGCCTCGACTGGTGGCGAGTCGGCGCCGGGCGCGTACGGCGAAGAGGTGTGCGCACCAGGCCGCCGGGACGACGGCAAGAGTGAGGGCGAGGAGGGACGCGAGGGCAATCGGCCAGGGGCTGTCGGAGCCTCCGGTGGGCGGTCCGGTGGGGCCGCCCTCGATGCCCGCGGCGAGCAGGCCGTCGCCGAGGAGTGCGTAGGCGAGGAGTCCGCACGTCCATGCGCGTGTGGACGTGGTCGGGTGCCACGCGCGGGCGGCGCGCAGAGGGCCGCGGCGTACGGCGGCGCGCAGGCCCATCGAAATGGCGAACACGCCCACGACGGCCACCGCGAGACGCGGCCGTCCCTCCGTGAGCCGGAGCCCGGTGACGGTCGCCGCGCACAGGGCGCCCGGCAGCAGGGTGAGCAGAGCCCAGTCGGCGCGCACCCCGGGGGTGTCCGGCGCCTCGGACTGAGGGGCCGGGTCGCCGGCGCGGGGCACGCGCGCGTACATCTCTTCGGCGAGCGAGAACACGTCCCGGTGCCGGAAGCGCGTGGCGGTCCGGTCGGTCACACCGTGTGCCTCCAGCCCGGCTGCGATCTCCAGCGGGTCCACCGCGCGCTCGCACAGTTCGCGGTGGCGGTGCATCAGGGCCTTCACGGGGTCGACGGCACCGCGCCGGGCGGAGGGCTTGCGGTCCCCGGCAGCGCCTCCCCTGGCGTAGGCGGACGCCACACGGTCGGAGCCTGCCGACTCGCTCCCGTAGGCGGAATCCCCGCGGACGGCGGACGCGGCCTCGCCCACGTGAGCCGACGGCTTCCGGCCGGAGACCGGAGCCACGGCCGCCCCCACACCGGCACCGGCACGGGAAGCGGCACCGGCAACATCACGGGACTCGGCATCCCACCCGCGCCGGGCATCCGCCGCGCTCGACGCCTCGGGCCGGGCATCCGCCACCCTCGACTCCCCCAACTGCACGTCCACCACGCGGACTTCTCCCGGCTGGACGTCGACGACCCGCGTCTCGCCCACCTCGGCGTCCGGGATCGTCCCCGGCTCCTCGGCGCCCGTCAGCCACTCCTCGGACCTTGCGTCCCACGTCTCGGGGCTCCCCGGCGCCCGGGTGGCGTCCGCGCGCCCCGTCCGTCGTCGTCCGTTCACCGCGCCCCCTCCCCCGCAGGGACGGGCTCACCGGAAGCGCCCTCAGAGGCGGACCCGAGTGGGACACCCCGGACCGGTGGTCCCGCGGCCCATCCCGGCCCGGGTCTGCCCGCGACCAGTCGGGTGCCGGAGTCGGCCCACCGCCCCGGTACATGGATCTCGGCCGGTATGGCGAACGGCAGGGGTTCGCCCGAGGCGTCGACGAGGACCCGCCGGACCGGACAGCGCGCGATGATCTCCAGGTAAATGCCGTGAAATGCCGTGATGTTCTGCTCGACGGTGAACAGTTCGAGCGCCCGCGCGCGTGCCGCCGCGCCGAGGCGCGCACGTCGCTCCGGGTCGCGCAGCAGGGAGACACACGCCTCGGCGAGCGCCCGTGGATTGCGCGGCGGCACCACGAGACCCGTACCGCCGATGACCTCCACGACAGCGCCGACATCGGTGGACACCGTGGCGCGTCCGCAGAACATCGCCTCGACGAGGCTGATCGGGAAGCCCTCGACGACGCTCGACAGGACGACGACGGCGCCCGCCTCGTACGCCTCCGGGAGGGTCGGTACCTCCGGTCCGCCGATCTCCTCGAAGGAGACGGGGTTGTCGCCGACGGTGTGCACGCCGTCCGCCTCGTCCGGGAAGAGCTGCGCGGCGAGTGCCTTGCAGTGCGCCAGGTAGGTCGCGCCCTCCAGCCCCTCGGCCGGTGCGCCGACGATCCGCAGGCGCGTCTTCGGCTCGTCCTTGCGGATCTCCGCGAAGGCGTGCAGCAGCGAGATCAGGTCCTTGGCGGGCTCGATGCGCCCGACCCACACCAGGGTGTCCGCGTCGGCGGCCTCGGCGCTCTCGCCCACGTCCGAGAAGCGGGACGCCTCCATGCCGGGATAGACCGTACGGATCCTGGCGCGGTCGGCGCCGCAGCGTTCCTGCCAGCGGCGGGCGTGTGTGTTGCCGGGCGTGATGATCTCGGCCTGCCGGTACGCCTCGGCGGCGAGCCGACCATGGAACGCGGCGAGCAGGGCCCGCGCCGAGGACGAGGCCGCACGGCCCTCCAGATCCTCCCGCGCGCCCAGATAGTGCGCCCGCAACTGCACGCCGTACTCGGTGACGAGCAGGGGCACGCCCGCGAAGTGCCGCGCCAGCAGCCCGGGCAGGGCCGCCGCGCCGCCGGACGTGGCGTGGCACAGGTCGACCGAGCCGAGCCCGTCGTCCTCGTACCAGTCGAGGGACAGCGGTCTCAGCGTGCGCTCCACCTGGGCGGCGACGGTGAGCAGATCCGGTACGCGTGCGCCGCGTGCGGCACGAAGTGCGCCGGGCGCGCGGCATGCGCGCTCCAGGGCGCGCACAGCGGTCTCGGAGCGCAGGGCGCCGACCAGTCCGCCCTCGTCCCGGGCGAGTTCCGCGAGCCCGTACAGCGCATTGCCGAAACGGTCCGCCACAGCCGCGGAGGCGCCCGCGGAAGCGCCCCCGGCCGCTCCTCCACCCCCAGCTACCCCAGCCACCCCGGCGGATCCGGCTGCCACCGCAGACCCAACAGACCCGACCGCCCCGACAGCCCCGGCCGATCCCTCGAACGCGGCGGATCCCACAGGCGCGTCCCCGGCGCACACGGCCGCCGCCAGCTCCTCGTAACACTCGGCAAACCGCCGCCGCGCCCGTCGCCCGTATCCGACACCGTCGTCCTCGGCGGTCCACAGCGGTGCGGTGCGTACGCGGCTGACCTGGGGCGGGAGCTCGATCCAGCCCTCGTCCTCCTGTTGCTCGCTGCGGCTGAGCGCGTAGATGTCGAACTCGTGCTGCCCGAGCCCGCGCACGAGCCGGTCGCACCAGAGCCTGGCGTCACCGCTCACATACGGATAGCCACCCTCCGTAAGCAGTCCGATGCGCACGAGCGCACCCCCGATCTCCCGTATGGGGAGCCGCCGTTGACCCGGCGGCTCGCAGCGGGACGAACGTATGCGGACATGACGGTGGCGCGATGGACGGTTGTCCATCGCGCCACCAAAAGGGGTGAACGGTCGTAACTTTCCCGTGCGGGTCGCGTTCCGTCGCGCTAAGAGATCAACCGAACACGTTTCGTCATGTCACGGCCCGCCGGTTTCCGGCGAAAGGCCGCCAGCTCCCGGGGAGAGGCGTCAGTTCCCCGAGAAGGGCGTCATTTCCCGGGGAACGCCCAGGGGTTGGGCCGGCAGCGGATTCCGTCGTGGTCGAGGAACTTGGTCTGCTGCTGCATGACGGGGGCGAGCGCGCCGTCCACGCTGCAGCTCACATGGCCGAAGCCGAGCCGGTGGCCGATCTCGTGGTTGATCAGCATCTGGCGGTAGGCGTACATCTTGTCGCCGTACGTCTCGGAACCCTGGGCCCATCGGTATGCGTTGATCATCACGCGTTCGGTGGAGGCCGAGTCGCAGGAGACGTTGTCCTCGGTGGTGTCGAGGCCCGACTTGGCACACCAGAACGCCGTCGTCCCCGGACTTGCCAGGGTGATGACGAAGTCGGACTTCCCGGAGGAGACCCGCTCGAAGGTACGACCGCCGTCGTGGGCCCAACTCCGGTCGTCGTTCAGGGTCTTCTGCACGGCCTCCGCGAAGAGCCCACCGTCGAGGCCGAGGCCCTTCTCGACGTCGACGCGGTAGGTGTACTTCCGCCCGGTCCCCGGCGCCTTGTCGAACCCGGAAACCGCGTCGAACTCCCCGGAGCCCTTGAGATCGGCCGCCAGCGGATACTTCTTCGCCATCTGCTGGGAGTACGACAGCGTGACCGCACCCTGACCCGCGTCCGCACCCGCCGACGCGGACGGGACCGGCCGGCCGTCGGTGCGCGACGTCGAGTCCTTGGCCCCGCGGTCCCCGCCACTCGCCGACTGCGGGCGTACGGAGTCGTCCTCACGTCCGCCGGTGACCTGCCCGGCCACGACGACGGCCAGGACGGTGGTGACGGCGGCTGCCGCGATGCCGGTGAAGGCCCGGCCCTTGCCTCCCCTGGCCTTCTCGGGCCGCGCGTCCGGGGGTTCCTGATCGCCCGGGGGCCCCTTGTGCCCGCCCGGGGCCACCTTGTGCTCGACCTCGTCGTCCCAGACGGTGACGGAGGCGTAGGGGTCCGCGCGAAGTGTCGCCGCGGCGCCGGAACGGGGCGCGAAGGAGCCGTCGCCCTGGTCGAAGGCGTCCACGTAGGCCTGCCTGGGGCCGCCGGCTCCCGACCGGGGCGGCGCGAACCGCTGCCGGGGAACCGTCGGACCGGGCCGGCCCGGCGCCCCGCCCTGACCTTGTCCGGGCCCGGGCCGCGCCGCCCCGGGAGGCCCCTGCGGGGATGCCTGCGGCCCGCCCCTCAACTCGCCCCACGCACCGCCGGTTTCGCGCTGCTCGGGGTGCCCACCACGGACTCGCGGTACGCCGTGAGCGGGAGTGCCGTCGGGGTAACGCGGCGTGCCACGGACCGGAGTCCCGTCGGGCAGCCGGGGAAACCCGTGCGCCGGAGTCCCGTCGGGCAACCGCGGAAAGCCGTGGGCTGGGGTGCCGTCCTGCGGCCTCGGAAAGCCATAGGCAGGCGTGCCGTCCTGAGGGCGCGGAACCCCACGATCGGGCGTGCCGTCCTGCGTCCGCCCGCCCTGTGTCCGCCCGTCCGGCGTCCCCCCGCCCTGCATACGCGGAAATCCGTGTGCCGGAGTCCCGTCGGGAAGGCGCGGAAACCCGTACGCGGGCGTGCCGTCGGGAAGCCTCCCGGTGGGCGCTCCCCCACCGGCCGGTCCTCCTGCCGACGGGCCGCCGGAGAACCGCGGAGGTCCCCCCGTCGGCGCGCCACCCGCGAATCCCGAAGCCCTACCCGGGCCTCGGCCCGGTGCTCCACCCGGAGGCATCCCGCCCCCTGACCGCGGAACTCCCTGCCCCTGCACGCCTTGTACGCCCTCAGGCCCTCGGGGTGCCCAGCCCTCGGGCAGCCGGGGCACGCCCTGGGACGGCGTCCCGCCCCTCGGCGGCTGAGGAGCTTGCTGTTCAGCGGACCCCCGTCGGCGCCCGGTCCGTTTCTTCTTCACCGGCTCCGGTTCCGACCGGGCAGCTGGAACCACGTGTATGTCGGCGGTGTCGCCCTTGGGGGCCGGCCCGCGGCGGCTGTGACGTCCCACGTCCCGCCTCAGCTCCTCGCGCTGGTAGGGCCGGTGTCGGCCAACTCGCCGGTGTCCGCGAGGAGTTCGCGGAAGGCCGTGGCCACGGTCTCCGGGTACTCCATCATCGCCACATGTCCCGCGTCAGGCAACGTCAGCAACCGCGAGTCGCGAAAGGCGCGTGCCGCGCGCTGGGCCATACGGTACGAGACGAGTTGGTCGCGCCCCCCGTAGACGAGGAGCGTCGGCGCGAGCACCCGCTCGGCCTGGCGCCACAGTCCGTGCTGGCCACCCAGCGTGTACGCGTTCACGATGCCGCGTGCCGAACGTGCCATGGCGTCCCAGAAGTAGGGGAGGGCGAGCCGTCGCTCCATCTCCTCGACCGCGTTGCGGAATCCCTCGGGAGTGACCATGCCGGGGTCGCCGTAACAGAGCGCCGTGACCCCTCGTACGCGCTGCTCGGCCGACCAGTCCTTGGTGAACCTGGTGAACAGACCCGCCACTCCGGGCAGGGCGAGCAGCGCCGTCGGTACGGCCGAGCGCTGCACCCGGATCTCCGGGAGCGCCGGTGAGACAAGGGTGAGCGTGCGGACGAGATCGGGCCGTACGGCCGCGACGCGCGTGGTGACGGCGCCGCCCAGCGAGTTCCCGAAGAGGTGCACGGGACCGCGCTCGGCCGCGTCGAGAAAGCGGATGACCGCGCGCGCGTGCCCGGTCACCGAGTAGTCGCCGTCGTCCGGCGGCGGCGAGTCGCCGAAGCCCGGCAGATCGACGGCCTCGCTGTCCACGAGGCCGTCCAGGAGGGGCATCAGCGCCGACCAGTTCTGCGAGGAACCGCCCAGCCCGTGCACGTACAGCGCGGGCGGCAGTCCCTCCCGCACCGGTGGTCTCGACCGGACCGTCAGCGTGATCCCGGGGAGCCCGACCGTGCGCAGCCGCTCCCCCTCGGCCACCCTGACGGTCCCGACCTTCGGAGCGACGGAAGTGGCCAGTACGGACGGCAGTTCGGTCGAAGACATGCGGCAATGTTACGAGACGATCACGCGCTGGATCGTGTGTTCGCAGTCACAGGGTCCGGTGTCGCACGACGGGCCGGACGGCGCCCGCGCGACGACCGAGGAACAGATCGGACGGCGACCGTTCGCCGTCCGAACCACGACCGGACCACGACCGGACCACAGCCGGACCGCGGCCGGACGGCGGCCGGACGGCGGCCGGACGGCGGCGCGATCGCATAGCGTCCCGATCTCGACTCTCATACGCTTCATAGACGAGGGCACTCGTTACTCGCACGAGAGCGCACTCGCACCCACTCGGGAAGAGGACACATGACCGTCGACCCCACCGACCCCGAGACCATCGAGGAATCCGACGACACCGAGATCGGTGTCGAGGCCCCCGAAGCCGACGCGGCCGAACAGCACGCGGACCTGGCCCCCCACCGCGACGAACCACTGACCGACGCGGACAAGGACAGCGCCGACGAGGCGGACCTCGCCGAACAGGCGAGAGTCGTCGAACTCGACGAGGACGACTACCGCTGAGCCGAGGTGAGGCGAACCGGGACGGCGTCGGAGAAGACACGACCGCCCGGTATGCCCATTGATGAAGGGTTATGCAGGGTTATCACCGGCGTCCGGTCCGTGAAATTCTGCGCTCGCACCGCGCACACCACGGTTACCGAAAAGTACGATGGCCGCGCGGCGCTCACCGCAATGTGGACGATTTTGGGAGGCGGCGTGACAGCCATCGAGCAGACAGAGGCGGCGCGCCCGCGGGGCACACGCCTGCCGCGCCGTGCCCGACGCAACCAGCTCCTCGGCGCTGCCCAGGAAGTGTTTGTCGCGCAGGGATATCACGCGGCCGCGATGGACGACATCGCCGAACGCGCGGGCGTCAGCAAGCCGGTGCTCTACCAGCACTTTCCCGGCAAGCTCGACCTCTACCTCGCGCTGCTGGACCAGCACTGCGAGTCACTGCTGCAGGCCGTACGGGCCGCCCTGGCGTCCACCACGGACAACAAGCTGCGGGTGCGCGCGACCATGGACGCGTACTTCGCGTACGTGGAGGACGACGGCGGCGCGTTCCGCCTGGTCTTCGAGTCGGACCTGACGAACGAGCCGGCGGTGCGCGAGCGGGTCGACAAGGTCACGTTCGAGTGCGCGGAGGCGATCTGCGAGGTCATCGCGGAGGACACCGGCCTGTCCAAGGCCGAGTCGATGCTGCTGGCCTCGGGTCTCGGCGGACTCGCCCAGGTGGTGGCCCGCTCCTGGCTGCACAGCGACCGCAGCGTGCCGCGCGACCAGGCGGTCCAGCTGCTGACCTCGCTGGCATGGCGGGGCATCGCCGGTTTCCCGCTGCACGGCAGCGAGCACCACTGACCGCCACTTTGTTCCCACCGGATGTTCGCTCCTGGCGTTCTCGGGCGGAGCATGTACGTCCCCTCACCGGGCTAATGTGTGCTGCGTACGGCGCGGACGAACGCGCACATCAGTGACCGTCGGAGGGACATAGCCGTGGAGGTCAAGATCGGCGTGCAGCACGCGCCCCGCGAGATCGTTCTGGAGAGCGGTCAGACCCCGGAAGAGGTCGAGCGCGCGGTGTCCGAGGCGCTGGCCGGCAAGTCGCAGCTGCTCAGCCTCGTGGACGACCACGGCCGCAAGGTCCTGGTTCCGGCGGACCGCCTCGCCTACGTGGAGCTCGGCGAGCCGACGACCCGCAAGGTGGGCTTCAGCGCGCTGTAAGGCGACGAGAAGGGGCTCGACGGCAGTTGCCGTCGAGCCCCTTTTCCATTCCCTCTTCCATCCCCTTTTCCACACTCTCGCCCCTGGTGTCCGTGCTTCACGGATGGAGCACAACTCGCTCACAGAGGAGGATTGCATTCCGCAGGTCACGGGTATGACGGGCTACGACCGAAGTGCACACAGCCGTGCGGGAGGGACCCACTGATGTTCTTGGAAGCGCTCGGCTCCGCGATTCTCGGTCTGGCACTGGCCTGGGCCGCCGCGTATCGCCTGCCGCACCGCCTGCCCGCTCGCCGCCTCGTCCTCGGGACAGGCATCGCGGGAGGCCTCTTCGGCGCCTTCCTCACCCACACCGCCCTGGGATCCGTCGGCTTCCTGCCCGTGATGCTCGGCGCGGTGGCCGTCTCGGCGGCCTCCGTCTCCCTGCTCCTGCGCCCCGCGGGAAGACTCGGCCGCCACTCGGCGACGGTGTGAGCGACGACTCCAAGGGTTCCGATTCGGCGGGCGACCGCTGAAACGAACCGGCGCCAAAAGGCTAGGCGGCCAGCCCCAGCGCGGCCATCCGCTTGGTGTGCGCCTCGGTGATCCGGGAGAACATCCGCCCCACCTCGGCGAGGTCGAACCCGTCGGCCACCCCACCGACGAGCATCGTCGACAAGGCGTCCCGGTCGGCGACGACCCGCTGGGACTGCGACAACGCCTCGCCCATCAACCGCCGCGCCCACAGGGCGAGTCGACCGCCCACACGCGGATCCGCGTCGATGGCGGCCCGCACCTTCTCGACGGCGAACGACGCGTGCCCGGTGTCGTCGAGGACGGCCAGTACGAGCCCCCGCGTATCGGAGTCGAGCCGGGCGGCGACCTCCCGGTAGAAGTCACTGGCGATCGAGTCGCCGACATACGCCTTGACGAGCCCTTCCAGCCAGTCCGAGGGCGCGGTCTGCTTGTGGAAACCGTCGAGCGCGGCGACGAACGGCTCCATGGCCTGCGTCGGCTCCGCCCCGATCTCCGTGAGCCGGTCCCGCAACTGCTCGAAGTGGTGGAACTCCGCCGACGCCATCTTCGCCAGCTCCGCCTTGTCCGCGAGCGTCGGCGCCAGCTTCGCGTCCTCCGCGAGGCGCTCGAACGCCGCCAGCTCCCCGTACGCCAGCGCTCCGATCAGGTCCACGACCGCGGCGCGGTACTGGGGGTCGACGGAGGCCTTGGCCCAGTCCTGGGCGGCGACTCCGGTGTGAGCGGCAGATGCGTCGGAAGCGTTGTCAGGCGTCGTCATGAAGCGCACAATAGCCCGCCCACCGTACGACGGAAGGCCCTGGTCAATCAGTGTGACGACGACTACGTGACCAAATCGGCCATCGCATATGCGCGATTCCGGGGTATGGTGGTAATGCGCTCGCTGAGTTGATCTACGTAACTCGACGGGCCGCACGAATGAGGATGCCCGGTCGGTGGCCCGATCGGCTCCGACCAGACAGCCCTCCACGTCGGTACGGCACATTGCGTACGACACCCGGAGGGAACCCTCAGCGGTACGAGAGCTCGAGCGTCGGCAGTGGTCCCATGCCACCCGGCCCGCTGGTCAAGAGCGGCCGACGTCCCCGGCACGGTCCCGACACGACCCCCGCGCTCGCCTCGCACCGCGTACACAGAAGAGGCAGCACCCTGACTACTTTCCGAGACCTTGGGATTCTTCCCGAGACGGCCGAAGCCCTTGAGGCCGTCGGCATCACCAGTCCCTTCCCCATCCAGGAGATGACGCTCCCCGTTGCCCTGACCGGCACGGACGTCATCGGCCAGGCCAAGACCGGCACCGGCAAGACGCTGGGCTTCGGCCTTCCGCTCCTCGAGCGCGTGACCGTTCCCGCGGACGTCGAGGCGGGCCGGGCCAAGCCCGAGCAGCTCACCGACGCCCCGCAGGCCCTCGTCGTCGTCCCGACGCGCGAGCTGTGCACGCAGGTCACGAACGACCTGCTGACGGCCGGCAAGGTCCGTAACGTACGCGTTCTGGCCATCTACGGCGGCCGGGCGTACGAGCCGCAGGTCGAGGCCCTCAAGAAGGGCGTCGACGTGATCGTCGGCACCCCGGGCCGGCTGCTGGACCTCGCGGGCCAGCGGAAGCTCGACCTCAAGCACATCAAGTCCCTCGTTCTCGACGAGGCCGACGAGATGCTCGACCTGGGCTTCCTGCCCGACGTCGAGAAGATCATCAACATGCTGCCGGCCCGCCGTCAGACGATGCTGTTCTCGGCGACCATGCCGGGCGCGGTCATCGGCCTCGCGCGCCGCTACATGTCGCAGCCCACGCACATCCGCGCCACGGCGCCGGACGACGAGGGCCAGACGGTCCGCAACACCAAGCAGTTCGTCTACCGCGCGCACAACATGGACAAGCCGGAGATGGTCTCGCGGATACTGCAGGCCGACGGCCGCGGTCTCGTGATGGTCTTCTGCCGCACCAAGCGGACGGCGGCGGACCTCGCCGACCAGCTGCAGCAGCGCGGTTTCGCCTCCGGCGCGGTCCACGGCGACCTCGGCCAGGGCGCCCGCGAGCAGGCGCTGCGCGCCTTCCGCAACGGCAAGGTGGACGTGCTCGTCTGCACCGACGTGGCCGCGCGCGGCATCGACGTCGAGGGCGTCACGCACGTCATCAACTACCAGTCCCCCGAGGACGAGAAGACGTACCTGCACCGCATCGGCCGTACGGGCCGCGCGGGGGCCAAAGGCATCGCGATCACCCTCGTCGACTGGGACGACATCCCGCGCTGGCAGCTCATCAACAAGGCGCTGGACCTCGGTCTGAGCGACCCGCCGGAGACGTACTCCACGTCCCCGCGCCTCTACGAAGAGCTGAACATCCCGGCGGGCACCAAGGGCGTCCTGCCGCGTGGCGAGCGCACCCGCGCCGGTCTCTCGGCCGAGGCGGTCGAGGACCTCGGCGAGACCGGCGGGCGTGGCCCGCGCGGCCGCGGCGGCCGTTCCGGCGCCCCGGCCTCGGCCTCCGCCCCGGTCGCCGAGCGGGACCGCGAGCGTCCGGCTCGTACGCCGCGTCGCCGTCGCCGCACCCGTAACGGCACGCCGCTCGACGGCGCGGAGCAGCAGACCACGCAGCAGACCGCCCCGGAGATCACGGAGTCGGCGCCGGCCGGCGCGGCCACGGAGCCGCGCACGCCGCGTCGCCGTCGTCGTACGCGTTCCGGTGGTGGGTCGGAGGCGGCCGAGACGGCCGTCGCCACGGCCGAGGGCACGGTGGCGGAGGCCGCCGAGCCGATCGCGTCGGCCGAGCCGGTCGTCGCGGAGCCCAGGTCGCGTCGCCGCCGTTCGCGCCGGACCGCGGAGGCCGCTCAGCCCGAGGCCGCCGTCGTCGAGGAGGCCCCCACGGCTCCCGCCGCCGAGGCGGTCGAGGTGTCCGAGCCGGCGTCCGAGACCAGGCCGCGCCGCCGGACCCGCAAGTCCGCCGCGGCCGGCACGGCTGCCGAGACCGCGGTGGACACCGCCGAGGGCACTGTCGTCGAGGCGGCGGAGGTCGCCGAGACGAAGCCGCGCCGCCGTACGCGGAAGACCGCCCAGGCCCCCGAGGTCGTGGTGGAAGCCGCTGTCGAGCCGGTGGAGGCCGTCGAGGCCAAGCCGCGCCGCACGCGCAAGGCGACGACCACGGCAGCCGCGGAGGCCGTCCTGGACACCGCCGAGGCCGCGGAGGCCAAGCCGCGCCGCCGCACTCGTAAGGCCGCAGCGTCCGACGAGGTCGCCGCAGCCGTCGAGGCCGTCGAAGCCGCCATCCCGGCCCAGGTGGCCGAGGAGGCCGAGGCCAAGCCGCGCCGCCGCACCACCCGTAAGGCCGTCACGGCCGCCACGGTCGCGGAGACCGCTCCGGTGGACGAGGCGCCCGTCGCGGAGGCCAAGCCGCGTCGGCGTACGCGCAAGGCCGCCGAGGTCGCGGTGGACACCGCCGAGGGCACGACGGTCGAGGCACCGGCGGCCACGGCGACGAAGCCGCGCCGCACCCGCAAGACCGCGGCAGCCGCAGAGGCCGCCGTGGACACCGCGGAGGCGACCGAGGCTGCCGAGGCGAAGCCCCGCCGCCGCGCCCGCAAGGTCGCGGTCGCCGAGGCCGACATCCCGGCCCAGGCCACCGATGCCGAGGCCCCGGCCAAGCCGCGCCGCACCCGCAAGACTGCGGCCACCGTGGCAGACGCGGACGCCCCCGAGGCCACGCCCCGCCGCCGTGCACGGAAGACGGCAGCAACCGCCGAGCCGACGGAGAGCTGACGCTCACACCTGACGGCCCGGTCCCGCTTCGGCGGGGCCGGGCCGTCGGCGTTTCCGGGCGGGGGCGCGGGTCGCCGTCGGCGTTCCCCGGCCTGCACGATCGCGGGCGCGTTGTTGGCGTGCCCGTGCACGGTCATGGGCGGGCCTCATTGTCGGCGTGCCCGCCACACGATCACGGGCCCGTCGTCGGCCTGCCCGCACACGATCGTGTGCTGCCCACCGTCGGCACCTCCGTGCACAGTCACGGCCCCGTCGTCGGCGCTCCCGCGCGCGGCCGTGGGCGCGTCGTCGGCGCTTCCGTGCACAGTCACCAGGGCCCGTCGTCGACACTCCCCCGCACATCCGCGGGCCACCGTCGGCACTCCCCCACACGGTCACGGCCCCACCCTCGGCGTTCCCGCGCGCGGTCGTGGGCGCGTCTCCGGCACTCCCGTGCACAGTCACGGGCTCATCGTCGGCGCACCCCCACACGATCGCGGGCCCGTCGCCGGCGTGCCCGCACACGATCGCGGGCCCACCGTCGACACCCCCGTGCACAGTCACAGCCCCACCCTCGGCGCTCCCCCTCACGCTCACGGCCCCACCCTCGGCACCCCCGCACACAGCCACAGCCCCATGTGACCGGCCCGACAGCCCCCGGTCGCCGCCCGGCATGCCAGCCGAAAGGTTCCCCGGATAGCCTCCTCCTCATGAGCAGGCCCGCCACCTTCGTCCCGCCGTCCGGAGCCCGTGCGTATCGGCTCGTCACCGCGCGCGGGGAGTTTGCCGTGATCGAGGCGGGCAGCCCCGAGAAGGGCACCGCGCTCCTGCTGCCGGGCTTCACCGGCAGCAAGGAGGACTTCATCTCGCTGCACGAACCGCTGGCCGCGGCCGGGTACCGGACCGTCGCCGTGGACGGGCGGGGCCAGTACGAGTCGCCGGGCCCGACGGATGACGAAACGCCTTACGCGCAGGCCGAGTTGGCGCAGGACGTCCTCGCCCAGATCGACGCCCTGACCGCCAGCCCGCAGGAGCGCGTCCACCTCGTGGGCCACTCCTTCGGCGGGCAGGTCGCCCGGGCGGCCGTGCTGCTGGATCCGTCCCGTTTCCGTTCGCTCACCCTGATGGCGTCCGGGCCCGCCGAGATCTCCCCCTCCCAGCAGCAGCGCGTGAAGCTCCTGCGGGACGCGCTCGCCGTGATGGACATGGGTGAGGTGTGGGAAGCCATCCAGGCCCTTGAGCCGCCGGAGGACGCCGAGGGCGATCTGGACGCCGGCCTCGACGACCAGGACGACCTGAAGCGGCGCTGGCTCGGCAACAGCCCGGCCCAACTCATCGCCGCGGGACGCCAGTTGTGCGAGGAGCCCGACCGCGTGGCCGAGCTGGCCGCCGTCGGGCTGCCCGTCCATGTCCTGTCGGGCGAACGCGACGACACCTGGCCCGTGCCGCTCCTCGACGACATGGCCGTACGCCTCGACGCGCACCGCACGATCGTCCACGGGGCCGAGCACTCACCGAACTCGGACCGCCCGCGGGAGACGGCGGAGGCGCTGGCCGCGTTCTGGGACCGGAAACAGCAGACGGGCTGGTGACGGGCTAGTACTGCCCCTGCAAGTGCTCCCAGAACCCGTCCCGCAACGACCTCCGCAGGTCCGCCTGCCCCCGCAGCGAGTACTGCAGCAGCCCCTCCGCCTCCACAAGCAGATCCTGGTCGACGGGGCCGGGCAGGTACGGATGCCCGGGCAGCAGCTCCGACAGCGCCTCGCGCCCCCGCGCGGAAAGCCACTTCGCGGCGATCTGCGCGCCCACGAACCGCACGTCCTCGCGCGTGGGCCGGCCCGCCGCCGACGTGTCGTACGAGGCGGAGGTCCGCCGGGCGACGTACGGCTTGAAGAACTCCAGGTCGAACGTGCGCTGGCTGTCGACCTCCCAGAGCAGCGGCTCCGCCTGGTTGCGCCCCTCCGGCGCCTCGATCCCCCACAGGTGCACGCGGGCCCCGTACCCCTGCGCCGCCTCGACCGCCGAGACCAGGTCCTCGTCGCCGCCGATGAGCGCCGCGTCGCTGATGGCGCGATGCCGGGCCAGTGACTCCAGATCGGTACGGATCAGGGAGTCGACGCCCTTCTGCTGGTTGTTGGCGTTGAGGTTGCCGAGGCGGACCTTCACGTCGGGCAGCTCGGCGATGGACTGCTGCTCCGCGGTGTGGATGCGGCGCCGCGCCCCGTCGTACCAGTAGACGCGCAGCAGCCTGCTGTCCGCGAAGATCGTGCGGGCCCGGTCGATGAGCGCCTCGATGAGTCCCTCGGCGTCCAGATCGAAGGCCCGGCGGTCCTCCGTCCCGGCGACGAGCCGGCCCGCGGCCGCGTAGAGATACCCCGCGTCGACGAAGATCGCATGAGTCGACGGCGTCTTCGCCACCTCGGCGAGCATGCGCTGGAGCAGCTCGTTCGTGCGGTCGATACGCGCACCGAGCACCGCTGGATCGAGGTCGTCATTCATATGCGCCTCATTGTCGCAGGCGGTCACGGGACGAACACAACCGGTCCGGAAATCGATCTCAAAGCTGGCTTGGATGCCGGTCGGATACCAGTCGGTAGTTAGCCGTTCGAAAAATTTCTTTAGCGTAGGGAATGTTTGTAACACGCATGCCGTTGGATCCCTATGTAACCAAGTAGTTCTCCTCAGGAGGATGACCAGACGAAGGGAGAAGCCTGTGCGCTTCGAAATCATGCGCCTTGACGACGTCGACGGAACCCCCGTGGACAGCACCGTCGTGGACGCCGCCTCCGTCAACAGGATCGTTCAGCAGGCAGCAGCCATCGGGCAGCGCCTCTGGATCCGCCCGGCCAACACCTCGGCCTCATAACATCGGACGCTCGACAGACGACGACTGACTGACCCACTGACGGACAGACAGACTTCAGAACCCCCGTACGGCACCGACGCCGTACGGGGGTTCTGCGTTGTGCGGCGCCGCGGAGGGCGCCCGCACGAGGGTCTTCAGCTGCTCTGGATGACCTGTGTGACGCCGTTGATGATCTGCTGCACGGCGATCGCGGAGAGCATCATGCCCGCGAGCCGCGTCACCAGCACGACACCGCCGTCCTTGATGACCCGGATGATCAGCAGCGAGTACCGCATCACCACCCACAGCACGACATGGATGGCGACGATCGCGGCCCACACCGACACCTGCGAGGCGACGCCGTCCGCCTTCTGCACGGCCAGGATGACGGACACGATCGCGCCCGGCCCGGCGAGCAACGGCATGCCCAGCGGTACGAGGGCGACGTTGACGTCCTTCGTCTGCTTGGGCTCGTCCGTCTTGCCCGTGAGCAGGTCGAGGGCGATGAGCAGGAGCAGCAGCCCGCCCGCGATCATCAGCGCGGGGACCGACACATGCAGGTAGTTGAGGATCTGGTGCCCGAGCAGCCCGAAGACGGCGATGACTCCGCCGGCCACGCAGACGGCCTGGAACGCCATCCGCTTCTGCACCTTGGCAGGCCGTCCGGCCGTCAGCGCGAGAAAGATCGGCGTGATCCCGGGGGGATCCATGATGACGAAGAGGGTGAGGAAGAGAGAGCCGAAAACGGCGAGGTCGAACACGGTGAGCCTTGCGAGAAGAGGGACGACGGGACGAGGGAGTGGAACAACAACAACGAGGACAGGCCGCACCACCCCTGCGGCTGTGGGCAGGCGTCGCGTAGCCCGGAGGGTGGGGTGCAGCCTGAGGCGCAGGCGCTCTCAAAGCGACCCGAGCCAGCCCCGAGCCTGAACCGGGCAGGACCCAAGCGTGAACCAGGGCCGGACCAAAGCCGGACCCGAGCCGAACCCGAGCCGAGTCCAAGCTGGAACCGAGCCGGCCCCGAGCCGGACCCGGCCCGCATCGCCTACCGCTCGGCGCCCCCGCCGGCCCCCGGCACGGGAAACGCGCCGGTGGCCCGCCGGGTGATCTCCCCGTAGATCTCGGGATCCGTCGTGAACTCCCCGAGCACACACGTCTTCCGACTGCCGTGGTAGTCGGAAGAGCCGGTCGGCAGCAGCCCCAACTCGCCCGCGAGGCCCCGCAGTCGGGCCCGGGTGGCCGGTTCGTGGTCCATGTGGTCGACCTCGATGCCGTCGAGCCCGGCCGCCGCGAGCTCGGCGATCGCGGACTCCGGCACGGTCCGCCCGCGCTTGGCGGCGGCGGGATGCGCGAAGACGGTCACGCCACCGGCGGCCTTGACGAGCCGGATCATCTCGAAGGGATCGGACTCGTGCTTCTCGACATAGGCGCGCCCGCCGTCGGCGAGCCAATCGGTCGTGAACGCTTCGGAGACGCTGCCCACGAGGCCCAGCTCGACCAGCGCGGTGGCGATGTGCGGCCGGCCCACGGAACCGCCGGCCGCGATCCGCTCCACCTGCTCCCACGTCACCGGCACGCCCAGTTCCTGGAGGTTGCCGACCATCGCCCGGGCCCGCGGCACCCGGTCGTCGCGTACGAGCTCGCGCTCGCGCAGCAACTCGGGCTCCTCGGGATCGAAGAGGTACGCCAGCATGTGCAGCCCCACCCCGTCGAGACGGCAGGAGAGCTCGGCCCCGGTCACCAACGTCAGCCCGGCGGGCAGGGCCGCGACGGCCTCCGCGTACCCGCGCGTGGTGTCGTGATCGGTCAGCGCGACGACGTCGAGCCCGGCGGCGCCGGCGTTGCGCACCAGCTCGGCAGGGGTGTCCGTACCGTCGGACGCCGTGGAGTGGCAGTGCAGATCGATGCGCACGACACGAACTCCAGACATGAACGGAACAAGACGGACCGCTCAAGGATAACGGCCCCAGGGACGACTCCTGTCACACCCAAAGTGCGGGGTCACCCCCTACATGCTTTCAGGGGCGCGGGGCTGTATCGATTTGCGGCTCCGCCGCGTGGGCGCACCCCACCACACCCAACTCGCACCCGGCAGACCACGGACACCCCGCCCCCGTAGCCGCCCACCCCGCCGGCGGAGCGCTACGGCTCAAGAATGCGCGGCGACAACGCCCCGCAGGGCAGCAGATCCACTTCCGCCCCCGCATCGCGCAAATCCGTGAGCACCAGCTCGTCGTACATCAGCAACCCCGACTGCTCGGGCCACACAACGGCCCACAGCCACAACCCCCGCGCCTCCCCCGCGAAGACGGCCCGGTCGTCGGGCGTCCCGGCGACATGCCACAACGGCGTCGGTCGCCCCGCGGCGAGCAGCTTCGCCTGGGCGGGCTTCTCGACGCTCATGTACGGCCCCGGATCGGGCCCGTCGATCCCCGCGTACCGCGCGCCGAGCCCGACCCCGAGTTCCTCGGCGATGAGCACCAGCTCCCCTATGCCACCGAGCGGCCCCGGCCCGGAGCAGGCCACCGCCGTGGCGCGACCGCCACTGCGGTCGTCACCGGCGAACGCGGCACCCGTGAAGAGCCAGCCGACGGGCAGCGGCCACGGCATCCACACCGGTACGCGCGCACGGTGCACGACCACGCCGAGGGCTTCGACGCTGGGCGGGATCACGGGCTGCAGCGGATGCACGATGCCGTGCACATCGCACTGCCAGGAGTCGGCAAAGAGGCCGGGAGCCCTGACCCGGCCACCACACTTCGGGCAACTGGGTTCGCCCCTCATAAGGCCCAACGGTCCTCCCCGTATTTGGTTGAGTCAAGGACGATCACCCGTCCGGCGTGCGCCGGTCACCTTCCCCTCACCTCGGATCACCCCCCGAAACAAGATGTAGCTTGCATTTATTAGTCGAGCTAACTTATTATGTGTATACGCCAACGATCCCGATGCGAGGAGTGAAGGAGCCGGCATGAACAGCGGTACGGCAGAGCACACAGGAGGTCCCGCCGAGGGGGACACGTTCGACGCGGGTGCCGGCGGCCTCCTGCGTCAGCCGAAGGCGGTCTGGGCGACCGCCGGGGCATCCGTCGTCGCCTTCATGGGCATCGGCCTCGTCGACCCGATCCTGCCCTCCATCGCCAAGGGCCTGGACGCCACCGCGGGCCAGGTCTCACTCCTCTTCACCTCGTACTTCCTGATCACGGCCGTCGCGATGCTGGTCACGGGGTTCGTCTCCAGCCGTATCGGCGGCCGCAGGACCCTGCTCCTCGGCCTCGCCCTGGTCGTGGTCTTCGCGGGCCTGTCCGGCACCTCCGGTTCGGTCGGCGAACTCGTCGGATTCCGCGCGGGCTGGGGCCTCGGCAACGCCCTGTTCGTCTCGACGGCCCTCGCCGTCATCGTCGGCGCGGCGGCCGGCGGCAGCGCCGCGGCGATCCTGCTCTACGAGTCCGCCCTGGGCCTCGGCATGGCCTGCGGGCCCCTGCTGGGCGCACTGCTCGGGGACGCCAGCTGGCGCTATCCGTTCTTCGGCACCGCGGTCCTGATGGCGATCGGGTTCCTGTGCATCACGGCGTTCCTCAAGGAGCAGCCGAAGCCCGCGCGCAAGACCGGCCTGCTCGACCCGATCAAGGCGCTCGGCCACGGCGGGCTCGCGTCGGTGGCGGCCTCCGCGTTCTTCTACAACTACACGTTCTTCACCGTGCTGGCCTTCACGCCGTTCGTGCTGAACATGAGCCCGTACAGGTCCGGCGCGGTCTTCTTCGCCTGGGGGCTGCTGCTCGCGGTGTTCTCGGTGCTCGTGGCGCCGCGTCTGCAGGCACGGTTCGGGTCTCTCAAGGTGCTCGGCGGTTCGCTGGTGCTGCTCGCGGCCGACGTGCTCGTCCTCGGCTACGGCAGCCACACCACGGCCGTCGTCTGCACGATCCTCTCCGGCGCCTTCATCGGCGTGAACAACACCGTGTACACGGAGCTCGCGCTCGGCGTCTCGGACGCCCCGCGCCCGGTGGCGAGCGCCGGCTACAACTTCGTCCGCTGGTTCGCGGCCGCCGCCGCCCCCTTCTTCGCGCCCCGGATCGAGGGGTGGACCGACATCCACATCCCGTTCGTGGTCGCGGCGGTCACCGCGGTGCTGGGTGCGGTCGTCGTCCTCGTACGCCGGAAGTCCCTCACACACGAGGCCGAGGAACTGGAGACGCGGCACGCGACCGAGGACAGTGTCGCCGTTTTTGCCAACTGACGGATTCCGGCCACGGGTTGGTGACGTTACTCACCCCCGGGCCGCCCGGATCAGTCCAGCGGGACGGACGTGCGTGAGGGATCGCGCAGGTCCGTCCCGCTCGTGAGCCAGCGCTCCTGGAGGGCCCCCGCGCCGTGCACCCGCTTCCACGCGGCCTCGTTCGGCGTCATGGGGAGCAGCGGCAGGAAACGTACGGGATCGAGAGGTGCGTCGAGCTCCAGGTCCTCGATCAGGCCGCCCGCCTCGGCGACCAGTACGGAGGTGAAGGGGGCGCCCGGCCACAGCGGCTCGCCCACGTCGAGCGAGGCGCCCGGGGCCACGACCAGGCCCTCGACCTGCGGGGACGCGGCCAGTACGGCGAGCGGGCGGAGCACCTTGTCGGTATCGGCGGTCCCGGCCCGTACGGAGAGGACCAGCTCGGCGCGCGGGCCCGCGACCGGGTCGGCGACGACCGACATCGGGTCGGCCATCGGCTGGGCGGACATGCCGAGCGTGGCGTAGCGGACGATCCCCTTGCCGGCTTCCGCGTCGCTGAAGCGGAGCACCTCGATGCGGTCCGTGCCGAGGAAGGTCACCGCGGCGCGCGCGTCCGGTTCGCCCAGCGCGGTACGCAACCGGGCCTCGACCAGAGGAAGAACATCAGCCATGCGCCGAGCATAGAACTCGTCAGTGACGGGCAAAGCGACGGCTTGACACTTCAGTCGGCTGATAGTCTTGGCCGCTGGTCGGGGCAGCACGCAGAAGCGTCGCTCTCGAGTCCCGACCCAAGTCTCGACAGTCTCGACGCATGAGACTCCCCTACGGGGGATGGACCTCCCCTACGGGGGACCGGCCGGAGGAGGTGGGGCTCCATGGATCGAAGTCGACCGTGCAGTACCACCCGCTCTTCCGGCTGCTGAGTCCCTCTCAGCTCCAGAGCTCACGCTCTACTGGCTGCCACCTCTCGCACTCGCGTCCTGGCCTCCGGTGCACAACGGAAGAGCACTTCGTTTTTCCTGATCTGTCTGAATTTTTCTGATCTGTATCAGTAGCGAAGCTGCCACCGCGACGGTGCGGTGCTCCCCGCTTTGTGGACGTGCCAAACATCCGCACCCAGGACGTCCCCATTCCGGGCAGTCTCAACCGTTGCCGGCGGCTCTCGTTCCGCGAAGGAGCCAGCCATGTCGATGATTCGTGACCTGCGTGCCGCGGTCCGTCCCTCGCTGCGCAAGGACGGCGGCGCGTACGACACCACCCGCGCGGCCGGGGCCAGTTCGGCCGTCGTGGACTGCGCGGTCTACCGCGACGGCGTCCGCCTCCCGTCCGACGAGGGCCTCACCCCGCGTGCGGCGATCCGTCAGGCGCGGCGGGACGGCGGGTTCGCCTGGATCGGCCTGCACGAGCCGACCGAGGCCGAATTCGCCGGTGTGGCCGCCGAGTTCGGGCTGCACCCGCTGGCCGTCGAGGACGCCGTCCACGCCCACCAGCGGCCCAAGCTGGAGCGGTACGACGACACCCTGTTCGCCGTCTTCAAGACCATCCACTACGTCGAGCACGACGAGCTCACCGCCACCAGCGAGGTCGTCGAGACCGGCGAGGTGATGTGCTTCACGGGACGGGACTTCTTCATCACCGTCCGGCACGGCGGCCAGGGCTCGCTGCGGGCGCTGCGGCACCGGCTGCAGGACGACCCCGAGCTGCTCACCAAGGGCCCCTCGGCCGTGCTGCACGCCATCGCCGACCACGTCGTCGACGGGTACGTGGCGGTCGCGGACGCCCTCCAGGACGACGTAGACGAGGTCGAGACCGAGGTGTTCTCGCCCGGTCCCCGGGGCGGGGTGTCGCGCGGCGTGGACTCGGCGCGGATCTACCAGCTCAAGCGCGAGGTGCTGGAGTTCAAGCGCGCGGTGTCGCCGCTGATGCGGCCCATGCAGCTGCTGAGCGAGCGGCCGATGCGGCTGGTCGACCCCGACATCCAGAAGTACTTCCGCGATGTCGCCGACCACCTCGCGCGGGTCCAGGAGCAGGTCGTCGGCTTCGACGAGCTGCTCAACTCGATCCTCCAGGCCAACCTCGCGCAGGCCTCCGTCGCGCAGAACGAGGACATGCGCAAGATCACGTCCTGGGCGGCGATCATCGCCGTGCCGACGATGGTGTGCGGTGTGTACGGCATGAACTTCGACCACATGCCGGAGCTGCACTGGAAGTACGGCTACCCGGTGATCATGGGTATCACCGTGGTGCTCTGCCTGGGCATCCACCGGACCCTGAAGCGCAACGGCTGGCTCTGACCTGCCCCGAGGGGCCCGGCACTAGGCTGACCCCCATGACGGATCAGCTGCTCGACCAGGCCCTCGTCGAGGAGGCCACGAAGAAGTCCGGGCTCGTCTGGGTGCGGGGGCTTCCCGCCCAGGGGGCCGGGTCGGCGGACGGTGCGTCCTCCCAGGCGCTGTGGCACGTGTGGCACGACGGGGCCGTGTGCCTGGTCGGCGACGGGCCCGGTGAGCAGCCGTTGCCCGGACTCGTGGACGGGGGCGAGGCCGTCGTCACCGTCCGCAGCAAGGACAAGGGCGGTCGTCTTGTCTCCTGGTCCGCGAAGGTGGTGGAGCTCGCTCCCGGGTCCGAGGAGTGGGACGCGGCCGTCGGCGAGCTGAAGGGCAAGCGGCTGAACGCGCCCGATGGCGAGGCCATGACCGGGCGGTGGGCCCGGGAGTGCCGGGTGGTTCGGCTCGCGCCGACGGGGGCGACTGCGTCGCTGCCGGACGGGTCGCTCGCTGCTGTGCCGTCGCCTACGTCTGCGACTACGCGGCGGGCGATTCCTGCGGGGTTGCCGCGGCTGCTTTTCAAGAAGCGCAAGCGCTGAGCGCTCCGCGGGGAGCGGGGCTCGGGTCGGATTTCGGGTGCGGGTGAGTCGTGGCTGGGTGCGCGGTTCCTCGCGCCCCTGAAAGGGCCCGGCCCCGCTTTTAGGGGCGCGAGGAACCGCGCACTCCGGCACGAACGACCCGCACCGCCCCCAACCCCCCTCAGGACGAGGGCAGCTGCTGTCCGTAGTCCACCGTGTCGTCCTTGTCCGGGGCCTCCAAGGCGAACCCCTTGCCCCAGTCCGTCAGGCGGAGGGTTCCGGCGCCGCCTGCGCGGACGAGGAGGAGGGGGTACGGCTTGCCTTCCAGGGAGACGTCCAGTTCGCCGCCGGAGCCCTTGTCGCCGGTGATGCGGATCGTGCGGAGTCCGCGCTGCTCGTGGTGGCCTTCGGTGGCGAGCTCGCCCTGGAGGGTGAGGAGGCCGTCGAGGAGGACGTCCTTGTCGGTGAAGACGCTGAGCTGCTTGTAGGCGGGGTCGCCCTTGGGGACCTTCACGTACTTGCCCTCGAGCTTGCCCGCGGCCGTCGCGTCGGACGTACCGTCGTCGCTCTTGCCGTCCTGGTGGTCCCAGAAGTCCGCGTCGGCCTTGATGAAGAGGTGCTCGTCGACCCGCAGCAGCTGGAACGTCACTCCCTTCGAAGTGACCGAGCCGGTGCCGCCGTCACCCTTCAGCTGCATGTCCAGCTTGTAGGTGCGCTTGCCGCTGATCACGGCACCGGACAGCCGTACCGTCTCCGCGGCCTTGGCGGCCGACTGCGTTCTGCTCTGGATCTTGGCCGGGGGCAGTTTCCCCACCCCGTTCGTGCCCGCGTCCGGGTCGTCACCGCCGCACCCCGTCACCCCTGTCCCCGTCACGACCAGCGCACACACGGCGCTCGCCAACGCGGCCCTACGGGTACGTCCCTGGGGAATCGCAGTCACAGGTGGCGCTGCCTCTCATACGGGTGACCTCAACGGCGTACCGCAGCGTACCGGGGCTCCCCACGCCACTCGGAGTGGGTCCGTCCGCACCGCTCACCAGGGCGTATCCGACCGGGACGGGCTAGCCTGAAGCCCACCCGAGCGGACATGACACAGCAAAACGCCCGTAGTGGAGCCCGTACGGAGAAGGAGGCGCGGGCATGGCGGCAGGCGCCCCCAGGATCTTCGTCTCGCACCTCTCCGGCATCGCCGTCTTCGACCCGAACGGCGACCAGGTGGGCCGGGTGCGCGACCTGGTCGCCATGCTGCGCGTCGGCAGGCGGCCCCCTCGGCTGCTCGGCCTCGTCGTCGAACTGTCCACCCGCCGCCGCATCTTCCTGCCCATGACGCGCGTGACCGGCATCGAGTCGGGTCAGGTCATCACCACCGGTGTCCTCAACGTCCGCCGCTTCGAGCAGCGGCCCACCGAGCGGCTGGTCATCGGGGAGCTGCTCGACCGGCGGGTCACGCTCGTCGAGACGGAGGAGGAGGTCACCGTCCTCGACATCTCCATCCAGCAGTTGCCCGCCCGTCGCGACTGGGAGATCGACCGGGTCTTCGTACGGAAGGGGCGCACGGGCAGCGCCTTCCGGCGGGCCAGGGGCGAGACGCTGACCGTCGAGTGGTCGGCCGTCACCGGGTTCTCGCTGGAGGAGCACGGGCAGGGCGCCGAGAACCTCCTCGCCACCTTCGAGCAGCTGCGCCCCGCCGACCTCGCGAACGTGCTGCACCACCTGTCCCCCAAGCGGCGCGCGGAGGTCGCGGCGGCCCTGGACGACGACCGGCTCGCGGACGTCCTGGAGGAACTCCCCGAGGACGACCAGATCGAGATCCTCGGCAAGCTCAAGGAGGAGCGCGCCGCTGACGTCCTGGAGGCGATGGACCCCGACGACGCGGCCGACCTGCTCGCCGAGCTGCCGGAGGAGGACAAGGAGCGTCTGCTGGCGCTGATGCGTCCGGACGACGCGGCGGACGTACGGCGGCTGATGGCGTACGAGGAGCGCACGGCGGGCGGGCTGATGACGACCGAGCCGATCGTGCTGCGTCCCGACGCGACGGTCGCGGACGCGCTCGCGCGGGTACGCAACCCCGACCTCTCCCCCGCGCTGGCCGCCCAGGTGTACGTGTGCCGCCCGCCGGACGAGACGCCCACCGGCAAGTACCTGGGCACGGTCCACTTCCAGCGGCTGCTGCGCGATCCCCCGTACACGCTCGTCGGCTCGATGATCGACGACGATCTGCAGCCGCTGGACCCCGAGGCCGTACTGCCCGTCGTGGCGGGCTTCTTCGCGGCGTACGACATGGTCGCGGCGCCCGTCGTCGACGAGAGCGGCTCGCTGCTCGGCGCGGTCACCGTGGACGACGTGCTCGACCACATGCTGCCCGAGGACTGGCGCGAGACGGAGTTCCACCTGGACGGGGAGACACCGGCGGAGACGGCCGGTGAGGGGGCTTCTGATGGCTCCTGAGCGCGAGGCCGCCCGCGAACGGGCCGCCACCGGGGCGACCGCCGCCGGCCGGCCGCGCACGCGGCTCGACCAGCCGCAGCCGCCTCGGCGCCGATTCCTGCCCGAGTACGACCCGGAGGCCTTCGGCCGGCTGTCCGAGCGGATCGCCCGTTTCCTCGGCACCGGGCGGTTCATCGTCTGGATGACGGTCGTCATCATCCTGTGGGTGGTGTGGAACGTGTCCGCGCCGCGTGACCTGCGCTTCGACAACTACCCGTTCATCTTCCTGACCCTGATGCTCTCGCTCCAGGCCTCGTACGCCGCCCCGCTGATCCTCCTCGCGCAGAACCGGCAGGACGACCGCGACCGGGTCAACCTCGAACAGGACCGCAAGCAGAACGAGCGGTCCATCGCGGACACCGAGTACCTGACGCGGGAGATCGCCGCGCTGCGCGTGGGCCTCGGCGAGGTCGCCACCCGTGACTGGATCCGCTCGGAGCTGGAGGACCTGGTCAAGGAGCTGGACGAGCGGCGTCCGGAGGCCCGCGGCGACGCTCGTGTCGTATTCCCGGCAGAACACCCTCGGGGACGTGACGTAGACGACCGGTGACAGGCTTTCCGGGGCCGGTGCGAAGCGCCGTACCATCGACCCATGGCTACGGAAGACGCGGTGCGTGAAGCACTGGCGACAGTGAACGACCCCGAGATCCATCGCCCGATCACCGAGCTCGGAATGGTCAAGTCGGTGGAGATCGGTGCGGACGGTGCTGTCGCGGTCACCGTCTACCTCACTGTCTCCGGCTGCCCGATGCGCGAGACCATCACGAAGAACGTCACGGACGCCGTCGCGGCGGTCGAGGGCGTCACCCACGTCGACGTGACGCTGGACGTGATGGGCGACGAACAGCGCAAGGAACTGGCGTCCGCGCTGCGCGGCGGCCAGGGCGAACGGGAGGTCCCGTTCGCCAAGCCGGGCTCGCTGACGCGCGTGTACGCGGTCGCCTCCGGCAAGGGCGGCGTCGGCAAGTCGTCCGTGACGGTCAACCTCGCGGCGGCGATGGCCGCGGACGGCCTCAAGGTCGGTGTCGTGGACGCCGACATCTACGGCCACTCCGTGCCCCGCATGCTCGGTGCCGACGGCCACCCGACCCAGGTCGAGAACATGATCATGCCGCCGTCCTCGCATGGCGTGAAGGTCATCTCGATCGGCATGTTCACCCCGGGCAACGCGCCCGTCGTGTGGCGCGGCCCGATGCTCCACCGCGCCCTCCAGCAGTTCCTCGCGGACGTCTACTGGGGCGACCTGGACGTCCTGCTCCTGGACCTCCCGCCGGGTACGGGCGACATCGCGATCTCGGTCGCGCAGCTCGTCCCGAACGCGGAGATCCTGGTCGTGACGACGCCTCAGCAGGCCGCCGCCGAGGTCGCCGAGCGGGCCGGCTCGATCGCCGTCCAGACCCACCAGAAGATCGTGGGCGTCGTCGAGAACATGTCGGGCATGCCGTGCCCGCACTGCGACGAGATGGTCGACATCTTCGGCACGGGCGGCGGCCAGTCGGTCGCCGACGGCCTGACCCGCACCACCGGCGCCACCGTCCCGGTCCTCGGCTCCATCCCCATCGACCTCCGCCTCCGCGAGGGCGGCGACGAGGGCAAGCCGGTCGTCCTCTCCGACCCCGACTCCCCCGCGGGCTCGGCCCTACGAGCCATCGCGGGCAAGCTGGGCGGCCGCCAGAGGGGCCTGTCGGGCATGTCCTTGGGCATCACCCCGCGGAACAAGTTCTAGGACGTCGCCCACGGCCCTGCAGCCGCTTCTCGTGGAGCGGCTGCGGATGGTCTGTGGCTGGGTGCGCGGTTCCCCGCGCCCCTAAAAGCGGGCCCGTCTCATTTAGGGGCGCGGGGAACCGCGCACTCGGCGATGACCAACCCGCACCTATACGCACCGGCCCGCAGCAGACGAACGACACCAAGGAGGGCACCGCCAACAGACGGTGCCCTCCTCGCTCAGCCCGCCGCCTAGGCGTACGTGGCGATGTCCTTGATCACGGCGAAGCCCAGCCCGTACGCGCTCATCCCCCGCCCGTACGCCCCCAGGTGGACCCCCTCCTGCGTGGACCCCGCGAGCACCCACCCGAACTCGGACTCGCGGTAGTGGAACGGCGTCGGAACACCGTCCACGGGAAGCGAGAGCGTGGACCAGTCGGTGCCGTCGAGATCGTCCGCGAGGACCCACGCCGTCTCGGTCTGCTGGTCCAGCCAGTCGTCCCGCAGCGTGTGGTCCATCTGCCCGGGCCAGGTGAAGGACAGCAGCCCGACCCCCGCGAGCCAGGCCGCCGAGGACACCGAGGTGGCCTCCAGCAGCCCCGTGCCGTCGGCGCTGCGCCGCACCGGGCTGGCCGCCACGGTCACCACGACCGCGAACCGCTCCTTGTCCTCCGTGGTCTCGCCGCGTACCGAGGGCTCGTCGCCGTGCCCGATCGATCCGTGCTCAATGGCTCCGTCGGCCGAAGCACCGACCTGCATCAGCCAGCGCGGTCCCGTGAAGGCCTCGTCGAGGCCGTACCACGGGAAGGGCGCCAGCAGGTAGCCGTCGACCGTGCGCCGGGCGGAGGGGACCTGTTGTCCGCCCTCCGCAGCCGGCGCCTGCGCGCCTACCCGACTTGTCGTCTCCATCGCCCGGACGCCTCCTCGCTCTAGTCGAACCGGGCGGCCCGCCCCCCTTCGGGCGTCCTTCCGGTCCGCACAACAACTAGGCAGGATAGCCACAGGTCCGCGACGACCCGGGAAACCGGTCGGCTCATGGGTCGCGTACGCGTCAGATCAGGCACCCTTTGAGCAGGCAGAACGCAGGCGGCGTACGGAGAAAAGGGGTGTCGGCGACCCGGCTGAAGCGCATTCCGGACGGCGGGCGTGCCGCACGTCGACGGGCCGCGGGCGTACGCCTTGGCCCCGGCCGTTCAGAGCGGCCGGAGTCGGCCCAGGTCAGGGCCGGTCAGCCGGGCAGCCGAGCGCCCGGGACCGGCTCAGGTCGCGTCGGCGTCGAACGGCGGGCGCTCGTCCTGATCGAGCTTCTCGCGCTTCTTCGTCATGTCGACGGTGCCGCCGGTGGAACCGGACGAGGAGGACGACGACGAGGAGGCGGAGGACTCGGAGTCGCGGCCGTGCACGGCGTCCGTGACGTCGGCCATCTCCTTCTTCAGGTCGAAGCCGTTGCGGATCTCCTTGAGCCCCAGCTCGTCGTTGTCCAGCTGCTTGCGGATGAACGTCTTGGGGTTGAGGTCCTCGAACTCGAAGTCCTTGAACTCCGGGCCGAGTTCCTCGCGGATGTCCGCCTTGGCGCTCTCCGAGAAGTCACGGATCTTGCGGATGGTGCGCGTGACGTCCTGAATCATCTTCGGGAGCTTCTCAGGGCCGAAGACGAGCACGGCAAGGACAACGAGCGTCACGAGCTCGAGCGGTCCTATGTCATTGAACACCTTCAGCTCCTTGCGATGTCCTCGGCCCTCGGCAGGTCTTTCCGTGGTCCGGGCCGGGTCCACGGTACCCGGCGATCCTGTCTGTCCGGTACTGTCCGGGGCCCTCCGACCGCGTGTACACACCGGGTTTTCCAGGATGTTTGCCTGATGGGGCCGGGGTGCGGCCCGCTTCCTGTGAAGTTCCTGTCGGTTGCCCCGCGCAATCGTTGTGTCAGTCGCCGTCGGCGGAACCGAGGACGAGCGTGACCTTCTTCTCCTTGCCGTCGCGCTCCAGCGTCAGCTCCAGGCGGTCGCCGGGGCGGTGGGACCGGGTCTTGACGATGAGCTCCTCGCCGGAGTGCACGCGCTGCCCGTCGACCTCGGTGATGACGTCGCCGGGCTTGATGCCGGCCCGGTCGCCGGGGCCGTCCCGGTTGACCGGGGCACTGCCGTCGTTGCCCTTGGTGCCGACGCGGGCGCCGTCGCCGCTGTAGTCCATGTCGAGCGTCACGCCGATCACCGGGTGGGTGGCCTTGCCGGTGTTGATGAGCTCCTCGGCGACGCGCTTGCCCTGGTTGATGGGGATGGCGAACCCGAGGCCGATCGAGCCGGACTGGCCGCCCTCCAGGTCCGAGCCGCTGTCGGCGGAGCGGATGGCGCTATTGATGCCGATGACCCGGGCCTTGGAGTCGACCAGCGGACCGCCCGAGTTGCCGGGGTTTATCGGGGCGTCCGTCTGCAGCGCGTCCACGTACGAGATGTCGCTGCCGTCGCCCTCTTCGCCGCCCGCCGTGATGGGGCGCTCCTTGGCACTGATGATGCCCGCGGTGACGGTGTTCTCCAGGTCGAAGGGGGCACCGATGGCCACGACCGGGTCGCCGACCTGGACGTTGTCGGAGTTGCCGAGGGCCAGTGGTTTGAGGCCGCGGACACCGCTCACCTTCACGACGGCGAGGTCGTAGCCGCTGTCGTGACCGACGACCTTGGCCTTGGCGGTCTGGCCGCCGCTGAAGGTCACGGTTATCTCGCCACTGCCGTCCGCCGGGTCGACGACGTGGTTGTTGGTGAGGATGTGGCCGCGCTGGTCGAGCACGAACCCGGTGCCGGTGCCCTGCGACTCCGACCCGCTCACATGCAGGGTCACCACGCTGGGCAGCGCGCTGGCCGCGATCCCGGCCACGCTGTCCGCGGCCCGTCCCTTGGCCTCGGTCCCGGCCTGCGGCAGCACGACGTCGTCGATCCCGCCGTTGCGCTCCAGATACGCCCCTACGGCCCCGCCGACACCGCCGGACACGAGGGCGAGGAGCGCGGCCCCGAGGACCAGCCCCCGCCGGGTACGCCGACGCCGCCCGGTCGTGCTCTCGACGGCCGCCCCGTTCTGCTGGAGGGGCGCGGCGGCCCACGGGTCGTAGTTCTGCCAGGGGGTGTGGGGTGCCTGGGGGTGGGTCTGGGGATGCGTGTGCGGCGGCTGGGCCTGAGCGTCGGCCTGGGGCACGGGGGCGGCGGCGGCCGGGACATGCGGGGCCGAGGCGTGCTGTCCAGGGACGTGCGGGGCGAAGGGGTGGGGCGCCGGGGCCGGCGCGGGGGCGCTGTGGTCGGTGGGGCCGTGGTCGGGAGTGCCGTGGAGGGGAGCCGCCGCCTGGTGGTAGCCGGAGGGCAGCGCCGGTCCGAGGATGCCCTGGGTGGCGGCCGGCCGCGGGACGGAGTCCTCGGGACCGGCTCCTGCCGGGGTGCCCTGGGGCGGAGTCACCGCATGAACGGCCGTGCCGTGCGTGGGAGTCGTCGCCGGGTGCTGGACCGGGGGCGCGGGCGCCCAGGGACCGGGCCCGCCGTAGGGCGGCGTGCTGTAGGGATCCGGGTCGTGCAGAGGCCTGGGCCGCTCGCCCAGAGACTCGGGCCGCCCACCGGGCACGTCGGCGCCACCGCTCACGTCGGCCGGCACCTCGCTCGAAGCCGGGCCCGGTGTCTGGTCCGGGACCCGACTGGGTGTCTGGTCCGGCACGCGGTTCGGCGTCTGGTCCGGCACCCGGCTAGGTGTCTGGCCCGGGACTTCGGTCGGTGTCGGGTCCGGCACACGGCTCGGCGCCACGGCGGAACCGGTCGGGGCGTCGCCGCCCAGGGCGTTCGCGGCGCCGGTCGTACCTGCAACCGCACCCGCACTCGCACCGCCGGAAACGCCCACGCCGTCCGAGGCACCAGAGCCACCCGGGGCACCCGAAGCACCAGCGGCACCGGAACCCCCCGGGGCGCCTGGTGCGGCCAAGGCGCCTGAGGCGCCGCCAACCGCGGGCTTCTCCAGCTCGAAGTCGCCGTCCATGTCGCCCCCGTGGAACCCACTCGTGCCGTCCCCCGCGGAAACCGGGTCCACCGGAGCGGATTCCGGCACGTGGGTCCGGGGCCGGCTCCACCACTTCGGCTTCGTGGGCTTCCCCTCGTCCATGCTCTCCCCACACCTGACCCGCGGCTCGGCACGTCGGCGGTCACCGCGGTTTGTCCACTCCGAGCCCGGATTTCTCACCGCGGGCGCGGCCCATCCCTGGATTCAACCAGGTTCACGGGCCGCCGCGCAGAGGGCCGGTTCAGCCGGGGGAGGAAGGCGAGGGTGAGGCGGACGGGTCGGACGGCTGCACGAGCGGCAGCAGGGACGTCTCCAGCTCCGACGCCGTCGAGAAGGCGGTCAGCGCAACCGGTGGGGCGGGGCTGAAGGGGCGTATGAGCGGGGACATAGCCGCGGCACCGGCCACCACGGGGGTGGTCAGCGCGTGCAGCGTGCGCGCGTCCTGCTCGGCGGGTGAGGGGGTCAGGGGCGCGGGCACCCCGGGCAGCAGCGGCGCGGACATCTCGGTCTGCGCGCCGCCCTCCCCGGTGAAGGAGCGCTGTCCCTGTGCGAGCAGCGGTGTGAGGGACCGGCGGCGCTGCGAGTCGGGGTTGGTCGCCCCGCCCACGTTCGCCGTCCGCATCGGGGTCACATTGCTTCCGGAGCCCGACCCGCCGCGCGCGTCCGTGGTGTCCGTCGGCATGCCGGTCGACACTCCGCCGAGCGCGATCGCGGCGAGCGACACGGCACCGGCGGCGGCTGCCGCGAAGCGCAGTCCCCTTGAGGCCGAACGCTCGGCCTCACGCCGGCTTATGTCATGGATGCGGAACCCGCGCTGCTCGGAGGGCAGCACGGCGGCGTGGGGGCCGGACGGCACATAGCCGAAGGAGTCCGGCTTCATGCCGAAGACTCCGGACGTGCCGAACCCTCCCCCGCCCAGCGGCGATCCGTCGCTGTCCGGGTCACCTCCTCCGGGGAGCCCCTGCAGACGGGCCAGGAAACTCTCCGAGGGGGGCGGCGGAGCGACCTCCGCGAACACGTTCTTCAGTCGTCGCTGCTCGTCGGCCTCGGCTTTGCACTTCGCGCACGTGGCGAGGTGTGCGAGGACACGCTCGCGCGCCTCGTGACCGAGCTCGCCGTCCACGAGGGCGGAGAGACGGTCTCCGAGGTGCTGCTCGGTAAGGGGCCGGTCGGCAGGATTAAGCCGTGATCCACTCACGCGCTCGCGCCCCCTCCTCCCAGAGCGGGCACTCCGGTGACCGCGAAACCGCGGCGCTCGGCACGGGCCTCGGGCGAGCGGTGGGCGAGCGCCTTGCGCAGCTGGGAGCGGCCGCGGTGGATGCGGCTGCGGACCGTGCCGAGCTTGACGCCCAGGGTCGCGGCGATCTCCTCGTACGAAAGGCCTTCGATGTCGCACAGGACGACCGCGGCGCGGAACTCCGGGGCGAGGGTGTCGAGGGCCTGCTGGACGTCCGCGTCGAAGTGCGTGTCGTTGAAGACCTGCTGCGGGGAGGGCTCGCGGCTGGGCAGGCGCTCGGCCGCGTCGTCGCCGAGGGCGTCGAAACGGATGCGCTGCTTGCGGCGGACCATGTCCAGGAAGAGGTTGGTGGTGATGCGGTGGAGCCAGCCCTCGAAGGTGCCCGGCGTGTACGTCGACAGGGAACGGAAGACCCGGACGAAGACTTCCTGGGTCAGGTCCTCGGCGTCGTGCTGGTTGCCCGTCAGGCGGTAGGCGAGACGGTAGACCCTGGCGCTGTGCGTGCTGACGATCTCCTCCCAGGTGGGCGGAGTCCACGCCTGCGAGTCCGCGTCGGACGTGAAGGTCGCGGTCTGAGCGGAGTCAGCGGTGCGGAAACGGTCAGCGGTGTCGTTCACAGATTTCGGCTCACCCGCCGATCTGAGCAGGCGCCTCAGCACCCCTCCCCGATCCACAGGCGCAGCCGCACCTCCCCTGTCGGCTCTGGTGGTGTCCGGTGGAGCCCCTACCATAGCCACCTCGCCCGTTAGCTCCGGATAAGCGGTTTTACGAGAAATTGATACGCGCTCATATGGCTGCGTCAGCACTTGCTCGGTGTCCTGATCCATCTGCTACCCCCGCGTAGTTCTCCACCCCCTCTAAACGCCTGGTCCCATCTGCGGGTTCCCGGCGGCAACGGATACAGTCACGCCCAGGCAACCACGGGGACAGGAGAGGGCCATTACCGGCAACCGGCTGACGAGCTGGGCGTTCGCCGACGCCTTTGTCGCCGAGGACGAAGCACTGCACTGGGCCCGGGACCGGGCCCGGGACGCAGGGCTGCGCTCTGTGTCGCCCGGGACGGGCGCCGCGCTGCGACTGCTCGCCGCCACCGTGGACGCCAAGGCTGTCGCGGAGATCGGCACCGGGACCGGGGTCTCCGGAATGCATCTTCTGCACGGCATGCGGCCGGACGGTGTACTGACGACCGTGGATCCGGAGCCGGAGCACCAGCAGTTCGCCCGCCAGGCCTTCCGCGCGTGCGGCTTCGCGAGCAACCGGGCCCGCTTCATCCCGGGCCGCGCGCTGGACGTCCTGCCCCGGCTCGCGGACGCCGGCTACGACCTCGTCTTCTGCGACGGCGACCGTCTCGAGAGCCTCGACTACCTCGCTGAATCGTTGCGCCTGCTCAGGCCCGGTGGCCTGGTCGTCTTCGAGGGTGTCTTCGCGAACGGCCGGACCGTGGAGTCGGGCCCGCAGCCCACGGAGGTCCTGCGGCTGCGCGAACTGCTGCGCACGGTCCGCGAGAGCCAGGAGCTGATTCCCTCGCTCCTGCCGGTCGGCGACGGCCTGCTGTGCGCGGTCAAACGCTGATCCGCACCCTCGCCCGACCACCCCAAAACCCCTGCTGACCTGCGCGAACACACATGGCGTACGTCACCGTCGTACCCCTGAAAACCCACTGCCCCGGCATCACTTTGGATGCCGGGGCAGTGGACAGGTATGGTCGCGTTCCGCGTCAGCCGACGACCTTCTTGAGGGCGTCGCCGAGCGCGTCGGCCTCGTCAGGGGTCAGCTCGACGACGAGCCGACCGCCGCCTTCGAGCGGAACGCGCATGACGATGCCCCGCCCCTCCTTGGTCACCTCGAGCGGGCCATCGCCCGTCCGCGGCTTCATGGCCGCCATGCTCGTTCCCCTTCCTGAAACCAGCTCATCGTCGCCGACGGCCCCACTGAAGGGCACGCATCCTCTCGTCGGACACGCGTCACCGGCATCGAACACATTGCTTCCAGGCCATTATCCCGCATCTCAGGACCCGATGACCAACATCAGTCGGCATCGCTTGCGCAACGCGCTTGAGCAAAACCACTCAATTCGCCGAAGTGGCTGCGATACTGCGCCGCTGCCGCGCCGCTGCATGGACTTTCGGACGCCGGAATTCTTTGACGCAGGTCACATGTCCGAACCCCGCCGCCGCTCATGATCTCCGCCATGCTGTCCTCAGACCAGGACGTACCGACGGGTACGACGGAGCCGCGAACCGGAGGGGACCCCCATGGCCGACACCGTGCTCTACGAGGTGAGCGACGGACTCGCGACGATCACGATCAACCGCCCCGAGGCGATGAACGCGATGAACATCGAGACCAAGGTCGCCTTCCGCGAGGCGGCACAGGCAGCCGCGGGTGACGACTCCGTACGGGCCGTGCTGCTCACCGCCGCCGGTGACCGGGCCTTCTGCGTGGGCCAGGACCTCAAGGAGCACATCGGCGGGCTGATGGCGGCGCGCGAGTCCGGCTCGGGCGGGGGTGTCATGAGCACCGTCCAGGAGCACTACAACCCGATCGTGCGGGCCCTGACCGGAGCGGCGAAGCCGGTCGTGGCAGCCGTCAACGGGGTCGCGGCCGGCGCCGGCTTCGGTTTCGCCCTCGCGGCGGACTATCGGATCGTCGCCGACACCGCCGCCTTCAACACGTCGTTCGCCGGGGTCGCGTTGACCGCCGACTCCGGGATCTCGTGGACGCTGCCCCGGGTCGTCGGGCCCTCGCGGGCCGCGGATCTGCTGCTCTTTCCGCGCAGCATCACCGCCCAGGAGGCGTACGAGCTGGGGATCGCCAACCGGATCGTGCCGTCCGCCGACCTGGCCGCCGAGGCGGTGAAGGTGGCTCGGGGTTTGGCCGAGGGGCCGACCTTGGCGTACGCCGCGCTCAAGGAGTCTCTTGCGTTCGGGCTGACCCACTCGCTGGAGGAGACCCTGGAGAAGGAGGACGAGCTGCAGACTCGGGCCGGGTCTTCCGAGGATCACGTGATCGCTGTGCAGGCGTTCGTCAACAAGGAGAAGCCGAAGTATCTGGGGCGGTGACCGTTTGTGGGGAGCTGCGGGCCGGTGGGCGCCGTCGCGCAGTTCCCCACGCCCCTAAAGGGCGGCGTCTCTGGCCACGCAATCCGCCAGGTGGTCGTTGACCAGGCCGCACGCCTGCATCAAGGCGTAGGCCGTGGTCGGGCCGACGAAGCGGATGTCTTGCTTCTTGAGGGCCTTGGAGAGGGCCTTCGACTCGTCGGTGACCGCGGGGACGTCGGCGAGGGCCTTCGGGGCCGGGCGGGTCGCCGGGTCGGGAGCGAAGGACCAGATCAGTTCGTCCAGCTCGCCCGGCGCCCACTCCGTGAGCACGCGCGCGTTGGCCACCGTCGCCTCGATCTTGGCGCGGTTGCGGATGATGCCGGGGTCGGCGAGGAGGCGCTCCTTGTCGGCGTCCGTGAACGTGGCGACCTCGGAGATCTTGAAGCCCGCGAAGGCGGTACGGAAGCCCTCGCGGCGGCGCAGAATCGTGATCCAGGAGAGACCTGACTGGAAGGCCTCCAGGCACAGCCGCTCGTACAGCGCGTCGTCGCCGTGGACCGGGCGGCCCCACTCCTCGTCGTGGTACGCCACGTAGTCCTCGGTGGACAGGGCCCAGGGGCAGCGCAGGGCGCCGTCCGAGCCCTTCAGGGCGTCGCTCACCGGTGGTCCTCCTCGGCGGGCTTCTCCAGGGAGGTGGACCGGGCCGCGTGGGCCGCTCCGGCCAGCGCGGCCTCCAGGTCGGAGATCCGGGCGTCCCGCTCGGCCAGCTCGGCACCGAGGCGGCCCAGGGCGTCGTCCACGTCCGCCATGCGGTAGCCGCGCATCGTGAGCGGGAAGCGCAGGGCCTCCACGTCACCGCGGTGCAGGGGGCGGTCCAGGGGCAGCGGGTCCTGGAGCCGCTCCGGCGGGGTCTCGGGAAGGGCGCCGCTCTCACCGCCGCCCACCACGGAGAGAGTCACCGCGCCGACCACCACGACGAGGGCGACGACCAGGAACAAGAACATGAACATCGCTGAGGTCCCCACACTCTGGTGCCGACGCGGGCGCGTCGGCGCGGAAAGTATCAGGCTCCGATCGTGCCATGCGACTCTGACAGTTAGGGTCGCAGGCGGCGGAACGGCGACATCCGTTGCCAACTACTGGGAGAGGTCACAGGGGATGCTCAGGCTGGGCAGGCGCGAGTTCGAGGCGCACGAGCCGGTGATCATGGCGATCGTGAACCGGACCCCCGACTCCTTCTACGACCAGGGCGCCACCTTCCGCGACGAGCCCGCGCTCGCGCGCGTGGAGCAGGCGGTGTCCGAGGGCGCCGCCATCGTCGACATCGGCGGGGTCAAGGCCGGGCCGGGCGAGGAGGTCACCGCCGAGGAGGAGGCGCGGCGGACGGTCGGCTTCGTCGCCGAGGTGCGGCGCCGGTTCCCCGACGTGATCATCAGCGTCGACACCTGGCGGCACGAGGTGGGCGAGGCCGTGTGCGACGTGGGTGCGGATCTGCTCAACGACGCGTGGGGCGGGGTCGATCCGCTGCTCGCGGAGGTCGCCGGGCGGTACGGGGTGGGGCTCGTGTGTACGCACGCCGGGGAGACCCAGCCCCGGACCCGTCCCCACCGCATCGCCTACGACGACGTCATGGCCGACATCCTGCGGGTGACCGTGGCGCTGGCCGAGCGGGCCGTGGCGGTGGGGGTGCCTCGGGAGTCCGTGCTCATCGATCCCGGGCACGACTTCGGGAAGAACACGCGGCACAGTCTTGAGGCGACGCGGCGGCTCGGGGAGATGGTGGATACGGGTTGGCCCGTGCTGGTGTCCCTGTCCAACAAGGACTTTGTGGGGGAGACGCTCGATCGGCCGGTGAAGGAGCGGGTGGTGGGGACGCTCGCGACCACCGCCGTGTCGGCGTGGCTGGGGGCGCAGGTGTACCGGGTCCACGAGGTCGCCGAGACGCGGCAGGTCCTGGACATGGTCGCGTCGATCGCCGGCCACCGCCCGCCGGCCGTCGCCCGGCGGGGGCTGGCGTAGGGCTTTTTTCGCCCCCGCCGCCCCTACCCATTCCCGTCCCTTTTCAGGGGCTCCGCCCCCGAACCCCCGCTCCTCAAGCGCCGGAGGGGCTGGATTTTCCGCAGCCCGGGCCGACACAGTCAGCCCGTCCGGCGTTTGAGGACGAGGCCGTTCAGGCCGATCTCCCACCCACCCCGGTCAACCCACCCACCCCGCCAGCCCCCGCCCACCCAGCCCGTCCGGCGTTTGAGGACGAGCGCGGTAGCGCGATGCGGGGGTCTGGGGGCGGCAGCCCCCAGGGGACGGGACGGGTAGGGGCGGCGGGGGCGAGGGAAAAGCCCCCCTACCTCCCCGCCTCCTTCGAAACCAGTGCCACCGCCTCGTCCACGTCGTCCGTGAGGTGGAAGAGGAGGAGGTCCTTCTCCGAGGCCTTGCCCTGGGCGATCAGGGTGTTCTTGAGCCAGTCGACCAGCCCGCCCCAGTACTCCGTGCCGAAGAGGACGATCGGAAAGCGGGTGACCTTCTGGGTCTGGACGAGGGTGAGGGCCTCGAAGAGTTCGTCGAGGGTGCCGAGGCCGCCGGGGAGGACCACGAAGCCCTGGGCGTACTTGACGAACATCATCTTGCGGACGAAGAAGTACCGGAAGTTGAGCCCGATGTCGACGTACTGGTTGAGCCCCTGCTCGAAGGGCAGCTCGATGCCGAGCCCGACGGAGATGCCCTTGGCCTCGCAGGCGCCCTTGTTGGCGGCCTCCATGGCGCCTGGGCCACCGCCCGTGATGACGGCGAACCCCGCCTCGACCAGCCCGCGCCCGAGCGCGACCCCGGCCTCGTACTCCGCAGAGTCCGCCTTCGTCCGAGCCGAGCCGAACACACTGATCGCGGGCGGCAGTTCGGCCAGCGTGCCGAAGCCCTCGATGAACTCCGACTGGATGCGCAGCACCCGCCAGGGATCGGTGTGGACCCAGTCCGAGGGCCCGCCGGCGTCCAGCAGCCGCTGGTCGGTCGTGCTCGCCTGCACCTGCCCCCGCCTGCGCAGCACGGGGCCCAGCCGCTGCTCCTCCGGTGGCCGCTTCTTGCCCTCCGGGTTGCCAGTAGCCATGTCCGCTCCCTTCACGCGTGCGGGTCGTTCCACCCCAGCGTAGATCTACGCGGGTTACGGAGGGGGGACGCCGACATGTCCGCCATGAACCGCCGTCAGATACGGGTCATGCGGTCAGCCACGCCCTCAGCCGCTCCTCGCCCGCGAGGATCTTCGCGGTTTCCACCCTTTCGTCCCGCTTGTGTGCCAGATGCGGGTTCCCGGGGCCGTAGTTGACGGCCGGAACGCCGAGCGCGCTGAAGCGGGAGACGTCCGTCCAGCCGTACTTGGGCTGGGGGGTGCCCCCGACGGCCTCGATGAAGGCGGCGGCAGCGGGGTGGGAGAGGCCCGGCAGCGCCGCGCCGCTGTGGTCGTCGACCACGAACTCCTCGACGCCGCAGTCGGCGAAGACCTCGTGGACGTGGGCCAGCGCTTCGGCCTCCGTGCGGTCGGGCGCGTAACGGAAGTTGACGGTCACCACGCACTCGTCGGGGATGACGTTGCCCGCCACCCCGCCCGAGATACCGACGGCGTTGAGGCCCTCGCGGTACTCCAGGCCGTCGATGACCGGGTAGCGCGGCTCGTAGGCGGCGAGGCGCGCGAGGATCGGGGCGGCGGCGTGGATGGCGTTGGAGCCCATCCAGCTGCGCGCGGAGTGGGCCCGCTCGCCCTTTGTGCGAAGCAGCACGCGCAGGGTTCCCTGGCAGCCGCCCTCGACCTGCCCGTCGGACGGCTCCAGGAGGACCGCGAAGTCGCCCTCCAGCCACTCAGGGTGTGCCTCGGAGACATGCTTCAGCCCGTTGAGGTGTGCGGCGACCTCTTCGTTGTCGTAGAAGACGAAGGTGAGGTCGCGGTTGGGGGCCGGGACCGTGGCCGCGATCCGCAGCTGGACGGCGACGCCTGACTTCATGTCGCAGGTGCCGCAGCCCCACAGCACGCCGTCCTCGTCGAGGCGCGAGGGCACGTTGTCGGCGATCGGGACCGTGTCGATGTGGCCGGCCAGGATCACGCGCTCGGCCCGGCCCAGGTTCGTACGCGCCACGACGTTGTTGCCGTACCGCTCGACCGTCAGGTGCGGCAGGGCCCTCAGCACGCCCTCGATCGCGTCCGCGAGGGGCTTCTCGGTGCCGCTCTCGGAGGGGAAGTCGACGAGCTGCGCGGTGAGCCGGGCGGCGTCCAGGGCGAGGTCAAGTTGGGTGTCGGCCATGCCGTCGACCCTAACGCGGCCCGTGTCCCGGCCCTGTCGGTGGCCTGATACCTCTGCCGTCACTGGCTTGTCCACAGTCCCACAGATGGCCGACAGTACTCTCCAGTACCTTGTACGCGTGCCAGAGCCGTCCCCCACCTCCGCCAGGTCCGTACGCCGTGGCCGTCTCCTCCGTTCCGGAGCCGCCTTCGCCGTGCTGCTCGCCCTCGCCGGCTATCTCGCCGTGCAGTACCTGACAGGGAGCACCGGAGAACCGAAGTGCACGGTCGTCTCCGGCAAGGGCGACGGGGCGTCGTACCAGTTCACGGCGGAGCAGGCGGTGAACGCGGCGACGATCACGGCCGTCGGCACCAACCGCGGAGTGCCCGAGCGGGCCGTCACCATCGCCCTCGCGACGGCCCTCCAGGAGTCCGCCCTGCGCAACATCAGCCATGGCGACCGTGACTCCCTGGGCCTGTTCCAGCAGCGGCCGTCACAGGGCTGGGGCACCGAGAAGGAGATCCTGGACCCGGCGTACGCGGCGGGCGAGTTCTACGAGCACCTGGAGAAGGTGCCGGACTACACGGACCTGCCGCTCACCGTCGCCGCGCAGCGCGTCCAGCGCAGCGGCTTCCCGGAGGCGTACGCGAAGCACGAGCCGGACGCCACGCTCCTCGCCGCGGCCCTGACCGGGCGCGCCGCCGCCACCTTCACCTGCGAGGGCCGTCCGAGCACACCGCCCGAGGGCCCGGACGCGGTGCGTGCCGCGCTCGTACGGGACTTCGGGCGCGACGCGTTCCAGGAGACGGGCGCCGAGGTGGCCGCCACGCCCTCGGCCTCCCCGTCGGCCTCGACGGCCGTGCCGTCGACCTCATCCACCGCCTCGAACGGCCCCGGCGGCACGCGCACCGTGACCGTGACCGTCCCGAAGACCCCGGCAGCGCAGGGCGGGGAGCGGCGGCGCGGCTGGGCCCTGGCGCACTGGGCGGTGGCCAACTCGTCGGCGCTGCACGTCGAGCGCGTCTCGTACGCGGGCCGGGCGTGGACGGCCGGGAGCACCCGCAGCGAGTGGCGCGACGACTCGGGCGCGTGGAACTCCACGGGCGAAGTCCGAATCGTCACCGGTCAGTAGTACGGGCCGTCACCCGTTGGGGGCATGCCCGGCGCGGCATGTCGACGGCCGGCCAGGTATTTCCTCCGGCCCTTCCGGCGCCTCTGGCGAATCCGCCAAATCCCTTGGGATCAAAGGGCCGTAGCGATTCGGCAGACTTTCCCACCGGGCGTTCTTTGCCCGGGTTTCTCCACAGCCGATAATGCGACGCATTGCCAACTCTTTACGTTGGGCCACCGCAACCTTCGCGGACTTCGAGCGGTAGTCACTGCGTCCGAGCCCGGAACGATCAACAGCCGGTCGATCGACGGAAGACCGACAGCCAGCCGGTCAACTGCCGGGCGCGGGACGACATTTCACCGTTCTCTTCCGTCAAAGGAGCATCATGTCCCTCCCCCTGACCCGCCGGATCGCCCGTGCCGCGCTGCTCGTCGCAGCGGGAGCGGCAGCCGGGGTCGGTGCGGCCGGCTCCGCGAGCGCGGCCGAACTGCCGGCCACCCCCGACCTCGGCGGGCTGACCGCGCTGGACAACGCGGGCACCACCGTCGACGGCGCCGCGCAGAACGCCACCGGGCTCGCGGGTGACGCGGGCAGCAAGGCCGTCAAGAAGGCCGTGCCGACCGCGGGCAAGACCGGCGGCAAGGCCGTCAAGACCACGACTCCCGCCGCGCAGAAGACGGCCGGGGATGTCGCCGGGACCGCGGGTGGCGTGCTGGGTGACACCGCGGGGGCCACCGGTGGTGGGCTGCCCGGGGCGGAGCAGCTGCCGCTTCAGGGCCTGCCGCTCGGCTAAGCCCCCCGGGGGCTTTACGGGGAAGGGGTCCAGGGAGTTCCCTGGACCCCTTCGCTTGTGCCTCTAAAGGGGCGCCAAGCGGGCCACCGCTGCCTGTACCCGTTCGTCCGTCGCCGTCAGTGCCACGCGGACGAACCTGTCGCCCGCCGGGCCGTAGAAGTCGCCCGGGGCCACGAGGATGCCCAGGTCGGCGAGGTGGGCGACCGTGTCCCAGCAGGGCTCGTCCCTGGTGGCCCAGAGGTAGAGGCTGGCCTCGCTGTGTTCGATGCGGAAGCCGTGGGCCAGGAGGGCGTCGCGCAGGGCGGTGCGGCGGGCCGTGTAGCGGGCGCGCTGTTCCTGGACGTGGGTGTCGTCGGAGAGGGCGGCCACCGTCGCGGCCTGGGTGGGCGCCGAGGTCATCATTCCGCCGTGCTTGCGGATCTGGAGCAGGTCGCCGAGGACCGCGGAGTCACCGGCCAGGAACGCCGAGCGGTAGCCCGCCAGATTGGACCGCTTCGAGAGCGAGTGGACCGACACGATCCCCTCGTACGAGCCGCCGCACACCTCTGGGTGCAGGACCGAGACCGGGTCGGCCTCCCAGCCCAGCTCGATGTAGCACTCGTCGGCGAAGACGAGGATGCCGTGCTCGCGCGCCCAGGCCACGATCCGGGTGAGCTCCGGGAGGGAGAGCACCCGGCCGGTCGGGTTCGACGGGGAGTTGAGCCACAGGAGCTTGACGCCGGTGGGGTCCAGGTCCGTGGGGTCGTCGTACGAGACATGGTCCGCGCGGGCCAGGCGTGCGCCCACCTCGTACGTCGGGTACGCCAGGCGCGGGTAGGCGACCCGGTCGCCGGGGCCGAGGCCCAGCTGCGTGGGCAGCCAGGCCACCAGTTCCTTGGAACCGACCACCGGCAGGACGTTGCGGTGGGTGAAGTCCCGTGCGCCCAGCCGTCGCTCGCACCAGCTCACCAGCGCGTCCCGCAGCTCCGGCGTGCCCCACACCGTGGGATAGCCGGGCGAGTCGGCCGCCGCGACCAGGGCTTTCTGGATCAGGTCGGGCACCGGGTCGACCGGGGTGCCGACGGACAGGTCGACGATGCCGCCCGGGTGAGCGGCGGCCGTCGCCTTGAAGGGCTCCAGCTTGTCCCAGGGGAAGGTGGGAAGCCGGTCGGAGACTGCGGACACGGGTTCTGGCTCACTTTCTCGTACGGACGCGGGCGTCCGCACGGACGGGTGGCACGTACGGCAAACGCCTCGGTCCCGTACGGCGGCAGGCCGTACGGGACCGAGGCGGCGCTTCTACCGCCGGGCGGGGCCCCGGCGTCGCTGGGCGGGGCCCCCGGCGTACGTACCGGCGCTTACTGGTTCTGCGGCGGCAGCGCTGCGACGAAGGGGTGGTCGCGCTCGATGAGTCCCAGCTTGCTGGCACCGCCGGGCGAGCCGAGCTCGTCGAAGAACTCGACGTTCGCCTTGTAGTAGTCCTTCCACTCCTCGGGAGTGTCGTCCTCGTAGAAGATCGCCTCGACCGGGCAGACCGGCTCACAGGCACCACAGTCGACGCATTCGTCCGGGTGGATGTACAAGGACCGGGAGCCCTCGTAGATGCAGTCGACCGGGCACTCCTCGATGCACGCCTTGTCCTTGACGTCGACACAAGGCTGCGCGATGACGTAGGTCACGCTGTCGTTCCTCCTCGATAGGGCGCTGGCGAGCCGTCTTCAGGCTCCGCCACCTGGCGCGCGGGAGCGCGGCGTCGTCGATGCCCGCACCTAGTATCTCCGTTCTTGGGCATGATCCGAACAGGAGGGTTGGACTGAGCTGTGGAATTCTCCGCACACTTCCGTCTCGAAGTCCGTGTTACCCCCGCTGACGTGGGGAAACGCGTCTCGGTGAGACGGTTGCGCGAAGACCCTCCTGAGGGTGAGAAGTTCACCGACACGGTTGGCGTTCTCACATCATGGGACGACGGTGTGCTGCTGATCACACGACGGTCGGGGGAGAGCGTCCGTATTCCGGAATCGGCGCTGGTGGCGGGCAAGGTCGTGCCCGCCGCGCCCGCTCGGCGGAAGGGCCCCGCCGCCTCGTACGAGGAACTGGCGCGGGTCGCCGCCCGGGCCTGGCAACCGGTCGAGCGCGAGCGGCTCGGCGAGTGGGAGCTGCGGGCCGCCGCGGGGTTCACCCGGCGCGCCAACTCGGTGCTTCCCCTCGGCGACCCGGGCGTCCCGTTGGACGAGACACTGTCGCTCGTACAGGAGTGGTACGCGGCCCGGGGGCTGCCCGCGTATGTGCAGACCGCGACCGGAGCGGCGGGCACGCAGGAGCTGCTGTGCGCGGAGCTGGAGGCGCGGGGGTGGGTGCGCGAGGTGACCGCGGAGATGTGGATCGGCGCTCTGGCCCCGATCGGTGATCTCCCGGACCCCGGCCCCGACCGGACCGTCGCGCTGGCGCGCGAGGCGGACGAGGCCTGGCTCGGCCGCTACCAGCGCAAGGGCGTGAGCGAGGTGGCCCTGCAGGTGCTGGGCAGCGGCCCCTCGGTGTGGTTCGCGACCGTGCCGGGCGCCGAACCGGGCATACCCGCGGCGATCGGCCGCTGTGTGATCGACGGACGCTGGGCCGGTTTCGCGGCGGTGGAGGTCGACCCGTCCCTGCGCCGCCAGGGTCTCGCCACCACGGTCATGACGGCCCTGGCCCGCCGGGCGCTGTCCGAGGGCGCCTCGGCGGCCTGGCTCCAGGTGGAGGCCGACAACGCGGGCGCCCGGGCCCTGTACGCGCGGATGGGCTTCGCGGCGCATCACGCGTACCACCACTACCTCGGGCCCACGGCAACGGACGGCGGGGCCTCCGCGGGTGCCGACGAACACGTCGGCCGCCTCCCCGGCGGCGAAATCCGTGGCGGAGCCACAGAGCGGTATCGATCGGTGTGAAAGGGCACGAGGCAGCTATGCGTCCTCTTCATCCTCCCGGGCCCGAGCGGAGCGCCGAGTGGCGGCGGCGGTTCGGCGACGAGGCGCGGGCCGAGCGGCCCGATCTGTCGGCGTTGTGTCTGCTGGTGGGCGCCCAGGCGGACGGGGAGCTGGACGAGACCGGCATGGACGCGGCGCAGATCGAGCTGGACCGGCTGGCCGGGGAGCTGCCGTTCCGGCCCGGCGGGCCGCGGTCCTGGGCCACAGCACTCGCCGAGCACCTCGGTGACCGCTGCGGGTTCCGGGGCACGCCCGGTGACTATCAGCGGCTCGACTCCTCGCTGCTGCACGAGGTCCTGCGACGGCGGCGCGGGCTGCCGATCCTTCTGTCGGTGGTGTGGATGGAGGTCGCGCGGCGGGCGGGGGCCCCGGTGTACGGGGTCGCGCTGCCGGGGCACTTCGTCGTGGGCTTCGGTCCTCCCACCCGTCACCCGACCACCGCCCCTCAAGGAGCTTCGCTCAGTGCTTTCTTCCAGCAGCAGGTTCTCGTCGATCCCTTCGACGGTGGCCGGGTGCTGACCGGGACCGATGCCGAGTTGCTGGTGGCCGGTGCGACGGGGGCGCCGCTGGATCCTTCGATGCTGTCGCCCGCCGATCCGCTGGACGTCGTCCTGCGCATCCTCAACAACATTCGTGCCTGGGCCGCCGCGCGGCCGGAGCGGTCCGATGTCGCGCTGTGGGCCGTCGAGCTTTCTCTGTTGCTGCCGTCCCATCCCGCTCGTCTTCGGTACGACCGGGCGCAGTTGCTCGTCGAGCGGGGGGATTTCCTTACGGGGGCGTTGGAACTCGACGCGTACGCGGAGGTCGTGGCCGCCGTTGACGAGCCTGCCGCCGATCGGGTTCGGCGGCAGGCCCGGGCCGCGCGGGCCATGCTCAACTGAGATGCCTGACGGGCCCTACAGCCAGCCCTTCTCCCGCGCGATCGTGACCGCCTCCGCCCTGTTCCGGGCCGCCAGTTTCTGGATGGCTGTGGAGAGGTAGTTGCGGACCGTGCCGTGGGAGAGGTGGAGGGTCGTTGCCAGGTCGGCGTTGGTGGAGCCGTCGGCCGCGGCGCGGAGTACCTCGCGTTCGCGGTCGGTCAGGGGGTTGGCGCCCTCGGCCAGGGCAGCCGCGGCGAGTGCGGGGTCGATGACGCGTTCGCCGGTGAGGACCTTGCGTATCGCCGCGGCGAGCTGGGCGGCGGGGGCGTCCTTGACCAGGAAGGCGTCGGCGCCCGCCTCCATGGCGCTGCGGAGGTAGCCGGGGCGGCCGAAGGTCGTGAGGATGACCAGCTTGAGCTCGGGGAACTCCCGGTGGAGTTCGGCCGCCGCCTCGATGCCGGTGGCGCCCGGCATCTCGATGTCCAGGAGGGCGACGTCCACGTCGTGCGCGCGTACGGCGGCCAGCACCTCGTCGCCGCGGGCGACCTGTGCCACCACGTCGATGTCCGGTTCGAGGCCGAGCAGGGCGGCCAGTGCCTCGCGGACCATCGACTGGTCCTCGGCGAGCAGGACCTTGATCGTTCGGCTCATGCCCCGGATCCTACGGCCGCCGTGCCCACCGGTACTCGGGCCAGCAGCCGGAAACCGTGCCGTGCGCTTCCCGCCTCCAGCTCCCCGCCCACCTTCTCCAGCCGCTCCCGCAGTCCGGTCAGCCCGTTGCCGGGACCGCCGGCCGCCCCGCCGCCGTCGTCCTCCACGGTCAGCTCCAGCACCGGCCCCTCCAGCGTCTGGCGCCGCACCAGCTCGACCGTGCAGCGCCGGGCCCCGCTGTGGCGTACGACGTTGGTGACCGCCTCGCGCAGCGCCCAGGCCAGTGCGGACTCGGTCTCCGAGGCGACGCCCGTGAGGTCCGGTTCGGCCGGCAGTTCGGCCGTGATGCCCGCCGCCGTGAGGGCGACCCGTACACCCGCGAGTTCGCCGGTCAGCCGGGGCCGCCGGTAGCCGGTGACCGCCTCCCGGACGTCGACCATGGCCTGCCGGCTGACGTTCTCGATGTCGGCGACCTGCTGGGCCGCCTTGTCGGGGTGGTCGGGCAGCATCCGGCCCGCGAGCTCGCTCTTCAGCGTGATCAGCGAGAGCGAGTGGCCGAGCAGGTCGTGCAGATCGCGGGCGAGCCGCAGCCGTTCCTCGTTGGCGGCGAGCTGGGCGACGGTGGCGCGGGCCTCGCGCAGCTCGATCGTCGTACGGATCAGGGTGCGGACGCCGACCATCGCGAAACCGCCGAGGAGTGCCGGGAGGAGCAGCGAGGCCAGGTACTCGTTCCCCTCCGGTACGGAGAGGGCGATCACCGTCATCAGCGCGGACACGCCCGGGACGGTCAGCCGTGCCAGCCGCGGGGGCAGTGCCGCGCCGGACGCGACCGACACGTACACGAACAGGACGAGCCACTCGCGGCCGAGGGTGAGCGAGAGGATCGAGGACTGGGCCGCGAGCACGGCCAGTGAGCCGAGCACCACACCGTTCGTCTCACCGCGTCCGGCGCGGAAGATCAGGGCGAAGTACCAGACGACGAAGGCCACCAGGCCGATGGCGCCGAGGACCCGGACTCCGTCGCTGTGCCCGCCGTGCAGCAGGTCGCTCACGGGCGCGCTCAGATAGGCGAGCCAGATGCTGGTCCAGAGGAGCTTGACCGCCCGCTGCCTCCGGTTCGTGGGGCGCTGCCCGATGCCGATCTCCACACCGCTCACGCCTTCAGCGTGTCCTTCCTGTACAGCCAGGCCGCGCCGCCCGCGAACAGGACGAAGGAGACGGCGAGGATGGCGAGGTCCTGCGCGTGCGGGGCCCGGCTCTGTTCGATGGCCTGCCCGAGGGCAGCGTACGCGTGCGTGGGCAGCCACTTCGCGATGTCCTGCAGCCAGTCCGGGAAGGTCGTCGTGGGCATCCACAGTCCGCCCAGCATGGACAGGCCGAAGTACACGATCATCGTGATCGGGCGGACCGCGTCACCGCTCGCCATGTAGCCGATGGCGACGCCGAGCGCGGCGAAGACGAGGCTGCCCGCCCAGATCGCGCCGGTGAGCGCGAGCCACTGCCAGGCGTCCAGGCGTACGTCCTTCACGGCCGCCGCGACCACGAAGACGACGACGATCGACGGCAGGCTGATCACGGCGGCGCTCGCGGTCTTCGCGAGGACATAGCCGCGTCCGGGCAGGGTGGTGAGCCGCAACTGCCGTACCCAGCCGCTCTCACGCTCCTTGGCGATGCGCTCGCTGTTGCCCATGAGGACGGCGGTCAGGGCGCCGAAGGACGCCATGGAGACCATGAAGAAGGTCGGCAGGGTGAGCCCGGTGCCGTCGACCTTCGTGGTGCTGTCGGCGCTGCCCGCGATCAGCAGGAACAGGGCCGAGGGGTAGATCACCGAGAAGAACAGGAACTTGCGGTTGCGCAGGGCGCGGATGATCTCCAGCCTGATCAGGCCGTTCATGCCGGACATGCCGTTCCTGGCCCTCGCGGGGGTCATGGCCTTGACGGGGTTCGTGGCGTTCATGAGGTGCGCGCCTCCTCGGCGGCGGTGATGGCGACGAAGGCCTGCTCCAGACCGAGCCCGGCCACTTCGAGGTTGCGGGGGTATACACCGAGCCCGTACAGGGCGTGGACGGTCGCGTCGGCGTCGGAGGACTGGATGCGGACCGTGTGGCCGGACACGTCGAGCGAGGTGAGGAACGGCAGGTCGCGCAGCGCGGGCTCGTCGATCGGCCCCTCCAGGTCGAACGCGATCCGCCGGGCGCCGGCCTTCGCCTTGATCTCGGCGGCGGTGCCGTCCGCGAGCAGCCGACCCCGGTGCAGGACGAGCACGCGGTCGGCGATGGCGTCGGCCTCCTCCAGGTAGTGCGTGGCGAACAGGACCGTGCGCCCCTGGTCGGCCTGCTCGCGCATGGTGGCCCAGAAGGCCTGGCGCGCGGAGACGTCCATGCCGGTCGTCGGCTCGTCGAGCACGATGAGGTCGCTGTCCCCGGCCGTGGCGAGCGCGAAGCGCACGCGCTGCTGCTGGCCGCCCGAGAGCTTGTTGACCTTGCGGTCCGCCATCTGTGTGAGGCTCGCGCGGGCGAGCACGTCCGACACGGGGAACGGCTTCGGGTGCAGGTCGCAGGCCAGCCGCACCAGTTCGCCGACCGTGACCTCGTCCATCAGCCCGCCGCTCTGCAGCATCGCGCCGACGCGCCCGCCGACGATGGCGTCCCGCGGGCTGCCGCCGAACACCCGCACCGAGCCGCTGTCCGGGTGCTTCAGGCCGAGCAGCAGGTCGAGCGTGGTCGACTTGCCCGCGCCGTTCGGCCCCAGCAGGGCCACGGTCTCGCCCGGGTGCAGGGCCAGCGTGAGCCCGTCCACGGCCCGTACGCTTCCGTAGGTCTTGGTCACCTGATCGAACCCGACCACCGAGCCGGTGGCCTCCGCTGTCGCAGTCGCTGTCATGTGACCCAGCGTGGCGGGAGACGGGCCCCGCCCGGCAGTGTCGGCCGTCGTGACTCCCGGATGACAGATGTCATGTGCGGGTACGCGGAGGCGACCGGCCGAGGCGGTCAGGGGGTCACACGAAGCTCACCTCTTGTCCCCCAGCACCTCCAGCGCGTCCGCCACCGAGCGGAGGAAAGCGGCGTACGCGTGGGCGCTGCACGGCAGTTCGGGGTTCCAGGGCTCCACGGTCGCGGTCGCGGTGAGGGCCTCCCAGGCGGGCACGGACTCCAGCTCCCCCGCCGGTACGGCGTTCGCGCGGGCGTCCGCGAGGACCAGGTCGGGGGCGAGGCCGAGGGCACGCTCCCAGGTGGTCGTGGCCCAGTTCGCGCCCCCGTCGCCGGGCTCGACCAACTCCACGCCCAGCTCGGCCAGATGACGCAGCTCGGGCCAGGTCCCGGGCCGGGCGAGATGCACCTGGCGGGCTCCGGCGGCCGACAGCGCGAGCACCTTCAGCGGAACGGAGGCGGCGGACCGCACGGCGTCCTCCGCGGCGGCCAACTCGCTGTCCCCGCCCGCCGGTTCGCCGCCGAGGGCCACCGCCAGCTGGTCGAAGCGCGCCAGGATGTTGGGCAGCGAGGTGTCGCCGCCGACCGCGAGGGCGAGGACGGGTGCGCCGGCCCGTTTCGCCGCCGCCTCCGTGACGGCGTACGGCTTGTCCCGGTCGTACGTGACGTCGACGACGATGTCGGGCCGTACGGAACGAATGGCGCCGTCGTCGAGTCCCCTGCCCGCGCCCAGGTAGGGGACGTCGGCCAGGGCGCCGGACTTGGCGCGGTCGGGCTCGTCGCCGTCGTGGCCTGATCCGTACACGCCGACGGGCCGCACCCCCAGATCCCACAGAGCCGCGCCCGCGCGGACGTACGCGGCCACCCTCTCGGGCCGCCCGATGCGCCGTAACGTGATCCCCCGGTCGTCCGTGAACTCCCAGCCCATACCGGCACCCGCCCCTTCGACGCCCGCCCGGCGCGGGCCACTCGGGCCACGATGAGCCGGTCGCCGGAACGAGACAAGGGGACACCCGGCCATCACCGGGTGCCCCCTTCAACCAGTCCGCGACTAGCTGGGGTTGGTCTCGATCACTCCGACACGGTCCGCCGCCGTCTTGCCGAGGAGCGCCGGACGCATCGCGCCGACCACGTCCTGAGGTGTGACGGGGGTCTTCTTGCCGTTGCCCCGGGTGATCAGCACGCCGTCGAAGGCGCCGCCGTACAACTCCTTCAGCGCTTCCAGGTCGTAGTACTCGACCAGCTTCCCCTGGGCGTTGGCCTTGACTCCGAGGAACTTCCACAGGGAGTTCTCCGGGCTGAACGGGAGCTCCACCCCGCCGGCCTTGATCGTCACGTTGGCCGACATCGCCGGCTGCGCGAACGCCTTCATCATGCGGTCGACCTCGGCCTTGGTGACCTTGGGCTCCTTGGCCGTGGTGGGAACCTTGACGGTCGCCGCCTTACCGGTCTCCACCTGGGCGCGGTACGCCTCCTCGACGGCCTCCGTCGACTGTCCGGTGTCGATGCCCTTGCCCGCCTTGCCGTAGACGGCGACGGCCTTGCCCGACTGGAACTTGATCGTGCCCTCGGTCGCCGAGCCGGAGCCGCCCGCGGCGCGCTCCAGGGCGGCCGTCAGCTTCTCCTCGTCGACGGGCATCGCGGGGTCGACCACGCGATGGTTGCCGAACAGCGAGCCGATCACCGAGACGGGGTTGTAGTCGCTGCCCGCCGCGGACCGTACCGTCGCCTGGCTGTCGAGCTGGAGACCGGCCTGGTCCGGCCTGAGCGCGACGGTGTCGCCCTCGACCGAGAGCTGCAGCGGCTTGGCGGCCCGCGCCTTGAAGGCGTCGTCGAGCTTCTTGACGGCCTCGTCACGGGTGCCGCCGCCGATGTCGACGCCGAGCACGGTGGTGCCCTTGGGCACGTCGGAGTGGTTCATCAGCAGTCCGGCGCCGTACGCGATGCCGCCCAGGGTCACCACGCCGGTGACCAGGAGCACCAGCTTGTTGCGGCCCTTTTTCTTCTTGGTCCGCGAGGCCGCGGGCGCCGCCGGCGAGACGGGTTCGGGCAGCTTCGGGGGCTGGTGCGGCAGCGGTCCGTCGGTGTGTGCGCCGGGCCCGAACGGGGAGTTCGGGGCGGGCGGTACGACGGGGATGCCGCTGGTCAGCGTGTGTCCGGAGACGTTCTCACCGGGGCCGCCGTAGCCCGGCGTACCGGGTTCGGGGGCGGGCTTCTGCGGGGTGAGGATCGCGGTGTCGTCGCTCATCCCGCCGCCGGGTCCTCCGGTGAAGGACGAGCCGTGCTGGGCGCCCTTGCCGCCGGGGAAGCCGGAGGCGGGAGGGCCGCCGGGGCCACCCTGACCAGGGCCGGCCTGACCGCCGGGGCCACCGGGCCCACCAGGTCCGCCGGGGAAGCCGGAGCCGTTCTGGGCGCCGTTGGGGCCGGGGAAGCCCGAGCCGTCCGGGGCTCCGGGGCCGCCGGGGCCAGCCGGTCCGCCGGAAGCGCCGTGGAACGCGGCGGCACCCTGGCCGTTCTGGTCGCCCATGCCACCACGGACACGCGGACCGCCGGGTGCACCGGGGCCGCCCGGACCACCGGGGAGACCGGGACCACCGGGTCCGCCCGGGGCTCCGCCGCGCACAGTGCCGGGCGGATTCAGCTGGCCGTCGCCGGTGACCGGCCCGCCGGTCGGGCCCGAAGGTCCGCCCTGGCCGCCGCCGGAGAAGTAGGGAAGCCCGTCGCGCCGCGGCTCACCGCCGCCGTCGCCCGTGCCGTCCGTCGGATACGGCGAGCTGCCGGGGCCGCTGCCCAGCGGCCCCGCCGCCAGTGCCGCGGACACGTCGAAGGAACCGGTACCGCCGCCGTGGCCGGGGGCCACGGGCCCGGTACCGCCCGCGCCGGCCAGTCCCGCGCCGTTGGTGCCGCCTGGCCGGGAGCCACCGGGCCTGGCCGCACCACCGGCACCGGCGCCCTTGGGCGCACCTGAGCCGGAGGGCCGTGCGGCGGGGGCACCGGAAGCGCCAACTCCCGTGCCGGGGGCCGGAGCACCCGAAGCGCCGGGCGTACCGGCGCCGTTGGTGCCGCCACCGCCCGGACCGCCCTTGGGCGCACCGGACTTGCGGGGCGCGAACCAGTCGCTGGTCTTGTCCTCGGCGGCGGCCGTGGGCATGGGGTGGGACCCGGTGTCGGAGTCCACGGGCCCGCCCACGCCGGTGCTCGGCCCGGTGTCGACAGGGGCCGGTGTGGGCACACTCGTGCTGTCGGAGGTCTCACCGCTTCCGACGGGTGTGCGCACGACGACCGGCGGAATGGGCCGGGATCCGGGGATGTTGATGCGGATCCGCGTCGTCAGCGTGGTCTCGGTCTTGGGCTGTTCCGGCCGGTCACCGGCGGAACGTCCGTTGTCGGCGGCGCCGTCGGAAGCCTTGGGCGTTCCGTACGGCGGAGTCCCCGACGGGTATGCGGTTCCGCCGCGCCCGTTGGGCCCGGAGGACGGACTGTCAGTTTCACGACTCAAGGCAGGTTCTCCTGGTTGGCTCCACCGCCCGTGTACTCGACCTCGATTCGGGCGGCTCGGCGGCGCGCACCACCATACTGGCCACTTGTCGCCCGCAACCTTCGGCCGTAGGGGAAACCCACACCGGACTTGCACCTGCGCACTGTGGCGAAGTGGTACGTCACTTGCCAAGTCGGGCGGCGGGCCCACCTGGTTGCCGCCCCGGGCCAAGGGTGGCACACATCACAGCCACGGCCATTCCGCCGAGCAGGAAGAGGTAGGAGCCCGCTCCCGCGGCGAAGAGGAAGTCTCCCTCCGGCCTGCTCGCGGTGAGCAGGACGACCGCGATCATCCAGCCGGCCGCGGGTGCGACGGCCCCGCCCCGGCCACCGGTCGCCCGTCCCCCGCCGACGAAGAGCCCCGCCGCGCCGGCCAGCGCGAGCAGCAGCCCGCCGGGGAACAGGCCCGACTGGACCAGTCCGCCGGCCGCCCCGACCACGGCACCCAGCACGAAGAGCCCCAGGTGGACGAGGATCCGTCCGGCCGAGGGCGCTCGCGGGGGCTCGGCGAGCATGCTGCCCGCACCCGGCCTGTTCGCCGTACTCATCAGCCACTCACTTCATTACGTGTCGGACATCCACGACGACTCATCGGACACCCTCATCCTTTTCGGCCGTCCCGGCGAACAGGTCCGTCTCCCGCGCCGGTCCTTCGCGCTCGCCACGCACCAACTCGTAGTACTCCACGACGAACAGCGGCTGCGCGAGCTGGTTGGAGAGCGCGAACCAGGGCTCGACGACCTCGATCTGGGTGGCGTGCGCCCGCATCGCGGCGGCCTTGGCCGCGGCGAAGGGGGTGCCGTCGATCTCCGTGGTGATCAGGGAGTCGTCCACCACGCCCGGCACGTCGTCGACGGCGGCGGAGGCGGGGAACGGCAGTTCGTCGAGGACGTCCTTCAGGCGGGCGAAGCCCTCCTCGGCGACCGGGCGCGGTACGCGGTTCCAGTAGATCTTTGCGATCGTCCACGGTTCGCCGAGCTCCGGACCGAAGCCGGGCTCCGCGGCCAGGTCGGCGGCGCGCATGGCGACGCGGTGGGCCTGGATGTGGTCCGGGTGGCCGTAGCCGCCGTTCGTGTCGTAGGTCACGAGCACCTGGGGGCGCACCTCGCGGATCACGCGGACGAGGTCCGTGGCCGCCTCGTCGACGTCCGCCTGCCAGAAGCAGCGCGGGTCGTCGTTGTCGGGCAGGCCCATCATCCCGGAGTCGTGGTAGCGGCCCGGGCCGCCGAGGGAGCGGAAGTCGCTCACCCCGAGTTCGCGCATCGCCGCGGCGAGCTCGGCCCGGCGGTGCTCTCCGAGGGCCTCGCCCGACAGAGGGGCGAGGCCGGGCGGGATGACCTCGCCCCGCTGACCGAGGGTGCAGGTCACGAGCGTGACGTGGGCGCCCTCGGCCGCGTACCTGGCCATGGTCGCGCCGTTGTTGATCGCCTCGTCGTCCGGGTGCGCGTGCACCAGGAGAAGACGCCGGGAGGGCAGTTCCGTCATGGACCCCACCCTACGAGGCGTGGGGCAGAACCCTACGAGGCGTGGGTCAGAACTTGATGTCTCCGATCATGCCCGCGATGTTCGTGGTCAGATCGTTGATCGTCGGTGCGATCGTCGAGCTGGCCAGGTAGAAGCCGAACAGGACACACACGATGGCGTGAGGCGCCTTCAGCCCTGATTTCTTGATCAGGATGAAGACGATGATCGCCAGCAGCACCACCGCCGAAATCGAGAGTGCCACGGCGGCTCACCTCCAAGGATCCCAGGGACGCGGGGGGTCGGATGATGGGGGCAGTAAATCCGTACAACGGCCAGCAGGTTGATACCCACGCAGCAGTAGTGATCATAACTATTCGTACGTGCGCATTGATCGGCGCACGGCCGCACAAGGGGGCGCATGGCCAATATGGTCGGAGCATGACGACCGAGCCTCTCTCCTTCCCGCGCCGGCAGGCGCGCACCCTGCGCTTCACGCTCGGCGCGCCCCGTGCTTTCACCGTGGCGCCCGACGGTTCCCGTGTCGTGTACCTGCGGTCCTCGTCCGGTACGGACCGGGCGAACCAGCTGTGGGTCCTCGACCTGGCGGGCGGCGAGGAACGCCCCGCCGCGGATCCGGGGGCGCTGCTCGGAGGCTCCTCGGAGCGGTTGTCGGCGGCCGAGCGGGCCCGGCGCGAGCGCAGCCGCGAGGGCGGGGCGGGCATCGTCGGCTATGCCACCGACGCGGCCGTGGAGCTGGCGTCCTTCGCCCTGTCGGGGCGGCTGTTCACCGCGGAGCTGCGGGCGGGCACGGCACGTGAACTGCGGGTTCCGGGGCCGGTGTTGGACCCCCGCCCCTCCCCCGACGGACGACTCGTCGCGTACGTCTCCGGGGGCGCCCTGAGGGTCGTCGGCGCCGAGGGGGAGGACGACAGGGCGCTCGTGGAGCCGGAGTCCGACACGGTCACCTACGGTCTCGCCGAGTTCATCGCGGCCGAGGAGATGGGCCGTTCGCGTGGTTTCTGGTGGTCGCCGGAGTCGGACCGGCTGCTGGTCGCCCGGGCCGACGACGCCCCCGTACGCCGCTGGTGGATCTCCGATCCGGCGCATCCCGAGCGGGATCCGCAGCAGGTCGCGTATCCGGCGGCCGGGACGGACAACGCCGAGGTGCGGCTCTTCGTGGTCGGCCTCCAGGGGGCGCGCACGGAGGTCGCATGGGACCGGGCGCGCTACCCCTACCTCGCGCGGGTGCACTGGTCGGCGGCCGGAGCACCGCTGCTGCTGGTCCAGGCGCGCGACCAGGCGAGCCAGCTCTATCTGGCCGTCGACCCGGACACCGGGGCGACCCGGATGGTGCACGCGGACGAAGATCCACAATGGCTTGATCTTTTCCCCGGGGTGCCGAGCTGGAGCCCGAGCGGACAGCTCGTGCGGATCGCCGACGAGGGCGGGGCACGCGTGCTCGCGGTCGGTGAACGCCCGCTGACGGGACCGCAGTTGCATGTGCGAGCGGTGCTGGACGTGTCGGACGACGACGTACTGGTCGCCGCGTCGGCCGGTGCGGCGGCGGCCTCCCCCGAGATCGGCGAGGTGCACGTCTACCGCGTCAACGACCTTGGTGTGGAACGGATTTCGCAGGAACCAGGTGTCCACTCGGCGGTCCGCGCGGGCGGTGTGACCGTGCTCGTGTCGGCCGTGCCCAACCGGCCGGGCGCCCAGGTGCAGGTGCTGCGCGACGGCAAGTCCGCGGCGACCGTGACCTCGTACGCCGAACACCCCGGGCTGAGCCCGCGCGTGACGCTCACGGAGGCGGGCGAGCGCCGTGTGCCGTGCGCCGTTCTGCTCCCCACGGACTACACCGACGGCCCGCTGCCGGTGCTGATGGACCCGTACGGCGGACCGCACGGGCAGCGGGTGCTGGCCGCGCACAACGCGTATCTGGCCCCTCAGTGGTTCGCCGACCAGGGGTTCGCCGTGATCGTCGCGGACGGGCGGGGCATGCCGGGCCGTTCGCCGGCCTGGGAGAAGTCGATCAAGGACGATCTCGCGGCGGTCGTCCTCGACGACCAGATCCACGCGCTCCGGGCGCTCGCCGAACGCTTCCCGCTGGACCTGGACCGGGTGGCGATCCGCGGCTGGTCGTTCGGCGGTTATCTCGCGGGGCTCGCGGTGCTGCGCCGCCCGGACGTCTTCCACGCGGGTGTGGTGGGCGCACCAGTGACGGACCAGCGGCTGTACGACACCCACTACACCGAGCGGTATCTGGGCGACCCGAACACCCAGCCGGAGGTGTACGCGGCGAACTCGCTGATCGACGACGACGGTCTGGTGGAGGCCGCCGAGCCGGCCCGGCCGATGATGATCGTGCACGGTCTCGCCGACGACAACGTGGTGGTCGCGCACTCCCTGCGGCTGTCCTCCGCGCTGCTGGCCGCGGGCCGTCCGCACGAGGTGCTGCCGCTGTCGGGGGTCACGCACATGACCCCGCAGGAGCAGGTCGCGGAGAATCTGCTGCTGCTCCAGGTGGACTTCCTGAAGCGGTCCCTGAACCTGCCGTAGCGACCCCGCCGCGGACATGCGACCGGCCGGGGAGACATGGCGCGCCCCGGCCGGTCTACGGCACCCGCACGGCCGTACGCTGTTCAGACTGACGCGTCCGTATATCGGTATCGGGTCGGCGAAGTTGCCTGCGTGTTAACGAAGTTGATGCGCATTTGTCATGCTATTTCACGTCGTCCGACGGCTCCTCCGGTGGGACCACCTGCTTCTCCTCCGCGAAGTGGCACGCCGAGTCGTGGGCCGCCGGACCGGCCGCCTCGTGCCGGAACTCCGCGGGGACCGCGAGCAGCGGGACCTCCAGGGCGCAGCGCTCCTTGGCCTTCCAGCAGCGGGTGCGGAAGCGGCAGCCGGAGGGGATGTTCGCCGGCGAGGGGACGTCGCCGAAGAGGATGATCCGCTCCCGGTGCTCGCGGGCCTCGGGGTCCGGGACGGGCACGGCGGACAGCAGGGCCTGTGTATAGGGATGCGTCGGGTGGTCGTAGATCTCGGCGTCCTTGCCGATCTCCACGATCCGCCCGAGGTACATCACCCCGACCCGGTCGGAGATGTGCCGCACGATCGAGAGGTCGTGCGCGATGAACACGTACGACAGGTCGAACTCGGTCTGGAGCCGGTCCATCAGGTTGATGACCTGGGCCTGCACCGACACGTCCAGGGCGGACACCGGCTCGTCCGCGACGATGATCTCGGGGCGCAGGGCCAGACCGCGCGCGATGCCGATGCGCTGGCGCTGGCCGCCGGAGAACTGGTGCGGATAGCGGTTGATGTACTCCGGGTTGAGCCCGACCACGTCCAGCAGGTCCTGGACCTTCCGGCGCCGGTCGCCCTTCGGCGCGACCTCGGGGTGGATCTCGTAGGGCTCCCCGATGATGTCGCCGACGGTCATGCGCGGGTTGAGCGAGGTGTACGGGTCCTGGAAGACCATCTGGATGTTGCGGCGGACGGCCTTCAGCGCGCGGCCGGAGAGCCTGGTGACGTCCTCGCCCTTGTACGCGATCTCGCCGGCCGTCGGCTTCTCCAGGTTGACCAGCATCTTGGCAACCGTGGACTTGCCGCAGCCGGACTCGCCGACGATGCCGAGGGTCTCGCCCGCGGCGAGTTCGAAGTCGACGCCGTCGACGGCCTTCACCGCGCCGATCTGCTTCCTGAAGACGATGCCCTGGGTGAGCGGGTAGTGCTTGACCAGGCCCCGCACCTGGAGGATCGGCTCAGCCATGGAGGCACTCCCTCCAGAAGTGGCAGGCGCTCACGCGGTCGGTGCCCGCCTCGGTCACGTCGTACAGCGGCGGTACGTCGGTCCGGCAGACGTCCTGGGCCAGCGGGCAGCGCGGGTTGAAGGCGCAGCCGGGCGGGATGTGCATGAGGTTCGGTGGCAGGCCCTTGATGGCGTACAGCTCCTTGCCCTTCTGGTCGAGCCGCGGGATCGACTCCAGGAGGCCCTTCGTGTAGGGGTGCGCGGGGGCCTTGTAGATGTCGTGGACCGGGGCGGACTCGACGATCCGGCCCGCGTACATCACGGCGATCCGGTCGGCGACGTCCGCGACCACGCCGAGGTCGTGGGTGATGAGGATGAGCCCCATGTTGAGTTCGCGCTGGAGCTCGGCGAGGAGGTCCATGACCTGGGCCTGGACGGTGACGTCGAGGGCGGTGGTGGGTTCGTCGGCGATGATCAGGTCCGGTTCGAGGGCCAGGGCCATGGCGATCATGATGCGCTGGCGCATGCCGCCGGAGAACTGGTGCGGGTAGTCGCCGACGCGGGCCGCCGCGGCCGGGATGCGCACCCGCTCCATCAGCTCGATCGCCTTGGCCTTGGCGGCCTTCCTGGACATGCCCTGGTGGACGGTGAACATCTCGCCGAGCTGGGCGCCGACGCTCAGCACCGGGTTCAGGGACGACAGCGCGTCCTGGAAGATCATCGCCATCCGGGCGCCGCGGACCTTGCGCCGCTCCTCCTCCTTGAACTTCAGGAGGTCCTCGCCCTGGAAGAGGATCTCGCCCGCGGTGATCTTCCCGGGCGGGGTGTCGAGGATGCCCATGATCGCCTGGGCGGTCACGGACTTGCCGGAGCCGGACTCGCCGAGCACGGCGAGCGTCTCGCCCTCGTCCACGCTGTAGGAGACGCCGTTGACGGCCTTGGCCACGCCGTCCCTGGTTCTGAACTCCACGTGCAGATCGCGCACTTCGAGCAGCACGGCGGTCACCTCAGCTTCGGGTCGAGGGCGTCGCGCACCGCGTCGCCGAGCATGATGAACGCGAGGACGGTGACGGCGAGGGCCCCGGCCGGCCACAGGAGCGCGTGCGGGGCCGTGCGGATGTACTGGGACGCCGAGGAGATGTCGATGCCCCAGCTCACGGTGGGCGGCTTCAGCCCGACGCCGAGGTACGAGAGGGTCGCCTCCAGCGAGATGTACGTACCGAGCGCGATGGTCGCCACGACGATGACCGGGGCGATGGCGTTGGGCGTGATGTGCCGCAGCATCATCCGGGAGTTGGAGGCGCCGAGCGCCCGGGCCGCCTGGACGTAGTCGTTCTGCTTGGTGGTGATGACGGAGCCGCGGGCGATACGGGAGATCTGCGGCCAGCCCAGCAGCACCATGAACCCGATCACCGGCCAGACCGTGGAGCTGGTGACGACGGACAGCAGGACCAGACCGCCGAGGACGACGGGGATCGCGAAGAAGATGTCGGTGATCCGGGACAGGACCGCGTCCCCCGACCCGCCGAAGAACCCGGCGAGCCCGCCGAGCACCGAGCCGAGGATCGCGACCCCGAGCGAGGCGCACACACCGACGGTGACGGAGACCCGGGCCCCGTACACCGTGCGGGTGTAGACGTCGCAGCCCTGGCCGTTGAAGCCGAAGGGGTGTCCCGGCTGGGAGCCCTCCTGGGCCTTGGCGAGGTCGCACTTGAGCGGGTTCTGGGTGGCGATCACCCCCGGCCACAGGGAGATGAAGACCAGGAACAGGATGATGAGCGCCGAGATGATGAAGACGGGGTTGCGGCGCAGGTCGCGCCAGGCGTCGGACCAGAGGGAGCGCGGCTTCTCGGAGGGGCCCGTGCCGTCCGGCCCGCCCGGAGTCTTCTCCAGGGTCTCGCCTTCCGCCGTGGCCAGGTCCATGGTGCCGCCCATGCCCGTGGCGGCGATGGCACCGTCCTCCGGGGCACGCCCGCCGCCCGACAGGTGAGGTTCCCGCGGCATCGGTTCAGGCATAGCGGATCCTCGGGTCGAGTACGGCGTACAGGAGGTCGACCAGCAGGTTGGCCACCAGGAAGACGAGGACCAGGACGGTCACGAAGCCGACGACGGTCTGGGTGTTCTGGCGCAGGATGCCCTGGTAGAGCTGGAAGCCGACGCCGTGGATGTTGAAGATGCGCTCGGTGACGATCGCGCCGCCCATCAGCGCGCCGATGTCGGTGCCGATGAAGGTGACCACCGGGATCAGCGAGTTGCGCAGCAGATGCCGGGTGATGACCCGCCGCCGGGGCAGCCCCTTGGCGACGGCCGTACGGACGTAGTCGGCGCGCCGGTTCTCCGCGATGGAGGTGCGGGTCAGCCGGGTCACGTACGCGAGGGAGACGGACGCGAGCACCAGGCCCGGCACGATCAGCTCGTCGAAGGGGGCCTCCGGGGAGACGGACGGACTGATCCAGCCCCATTCGACGCCCAGCAGCAGCTGGAGCAGCAGACCGGTGACGAAGGTCGGCACGGAGATGACGACGAGGGTGGCCAGCAGGACGCCGGTGTCGACGGGACGGCCGCGGCGCAGTCCGGTGACGACGCCGAGTGCGATGCCGATGACGATCTCGAAGAGGATCGCCACGATCGTGAGCCGGATGGTGACCGGGAAGGCGCTCGCCATCAGTTCGGTGACCTCCTGACCGTTGAACGCGGTGCCGAAGTCGCCGGTGAAGACGTTGCCCATGTAGGTCACGTATTGCTGCCACAGGGGCTTGTCGAGGCCGAACTCCTTGCGCAGCTGGGTGGCCGTGGCGGGGTCGCACTGCCGGTCGCCGCACAGGCCCGCGATGGGGTCGCCCATCACGTTCACCATCAGGAAGATCAACAGGGTGGCGCCGAAGAAGACCGGGATCATCTGCAGCAGGCGCCGGATCACATACCGTCCCATGAGGGCTCCGGAGGTAGGCGGGGGCACCCGTGTGTCGACGGGTGCCCCCGCGGCTCAGCTGACCTTGATCTCGTTGTAGACGGGGACGCTGAACTGGTTGAGCGCCACGTTGGAGAGCCGCTCCGAGTAGCCGGCGCTGCCGTTCTGGTACCAGAGCGGGATGGCGCCCATGTCGTCCCGCAGGACCTCCTCGGCCTGCTGGAAGAGGCTGACGGCCTTGGCCTGGTCGGTCTCCGCGTTGGCCTCGTTGACGAGCTTGTCGAAGTCGGCGTTGGTCCACTTGCCGTCGTTGGACGAGGCGTTGGTGTAGTACAGCGGCTGCAGGAAGTTCTGGATCAGCGGGTAGTCCATCTGCCAGCCGGCCCGGAAGGGGCCCGACATCTTGGACTGGGTGATCTGGTTGCGGAAGTCGGCGAAGGTGCCGATCGGGTTGCCGACGCAGGCCTTGTCGTTGTCCAGCGCGTTGTTGACGGAGTTGCAGACGGCGTCCACCCACTCCTTGTGGGAGCCCGTGTCCGCGTTGTACGAGATCTTGACCTGGCCGCCGGGCAGCCCGCCGCCCTCCTCGATCAGCTTCTTGGCCTCTTCGGGGTCGTACTCGCAGGCGTCACCGCACAGCCCCTCCTTGAAGCCGCCGGCCTCGCCGAGGACGGGCGAGGTCCAGTCACTGGCGGGCGTGCGCGTCTTCTGGAAGATGGTCTCGGTGATCTGGTCGCGGTCGATGGCCCGGGACAGGCCCGTGCGGACCTTCTCCATGCCGGCCTTGTCCCAGGCCTTGTCGTAGAACGGGAAGGCGAGGGTCTGGATGATGCCGGCGGGTGTGTTGATGTACCGGTCGCCGAGGTCGCTCTTGGCGTTCTTGAGCTGGGAGGCGGGCACGTCGTCGACGAGGTCGAGGTTGCCGGCCATCAGGTCCGTGTAGGCGGTGTTGTTGTCGGTGTAGACCTTGAGGTCCACCCCGCCGTTCTGCGCCTTGTCGTCGCCCGGGTAGTCCACCCACTCGCGCATCTTCATCACCGAGCCCTTGGCGTACGAGTCGATGGTGTACGGGCCGTTGCCGACCGGCTTGCTCAGCCAGCCCGCGTGGTCGTCGAAGAACGCCTGCGGCAGCGGGGAGAAGGCCGCGTAGCCAAGGGTGTCGGGGAAGGTCGAGAACTTCTGGTTGAGCTTGACCGTGAAGGTGTTGGGCCCGGTGACCTTGAGGCCGGAGAGGGTGTCGGCCGTCTGCTTGCTGCCGTCCTCCGGGTGCGTCTTGTCGTAGCCGTCGATGTACCCGAAGAAGTACGCGTTCTTCTGGTTGTTCTTGAGGCTGGCGCCGTAGTTCCAGGCGTCCACGAACGACTTGGCGTCGACGGCCTCGCCGTTGCTGAACTTCCAGCCGGTCTTGACGGTGACGGTGAAGTTCTGCGAGTCCGAGGTCTCGATCTTCTCGGCGAGCATGTCGTTGGCCTTGCCGGTCTTGGCGTCGTAGCGCTTGAGACCGCGGAAGAGCATGTCGAGGACCTTGCCGCCCTGCACCTCGTTGGTGTTGGCCGGCTCCAGGGGGTTCTGCGGGTCTCCCCACGAGGAGCTCACGATCCCGGAGCCGTCGCCGCCGCCGCTGTCGCCGCCCCCGTCGTCCCCGCAGGCCGTCGCGGCGAGAGCTACCGCCACCGCGCATGCGGCCCATCTGGCGTGCGTGGCTCCACGCATGGAGTGCCTCCTCTTCAGTGCGCTTCCAGTGCACTTTCCGTGCGCTGCGGCTCCGGCGCGGGAGCGCTGTGCCTTCAGCGCCCAATATCGGGGCATAAAGGACGTGACGCCCATTCATCCCACTCTTACGAGTGGGAACACCCTCCGAATGCACGTATGCCGAAACATGGCGAACCGCATATCGGACCTCGCTTTGGTCATGGCAGTACCAAGCCACGCCAAGCGGGCGGCCAGCCTCGGGTCAAGCGGCAAAAGACCAGATCAAAGCCGTCAACGTTTCATTGACGCTGCCTGAATGGCGTTGAAATGGTCGCGCTAGCCCGTGGGTCGCATCCTGCAGACCCGCATGACAGTTCGGGCCAGGAGCACGATGACCTCGCCTACACCCTCTGCCACGACCGCACCCATGGTGGTGGCCGAAGACGCCGTACCCATGGCGCCGAAGACCCCGCCCCGAGGCGGTGACAGCCGCTCCCCCGGCCGGCTCGCCTGGCTGCGCTTCAAGCGCGACCGTACGGGTGTGGTCTCGGCCTACGTGGTGCTGGTCTTCTTCGTCGCCGGAGTCGGCGCCCCGCTGATCGCCAAGCTGTACGGCAAGGATCCGTACACGACCTACGGCCAGAACACGGCGGGTCTGCTCAACGACTTCGGTTTCCCCGTCCGGCCCAACGGCGGCATCAGCGGCGACTTCTGGTTCGGCGTCGAACCGCAGCTCGGGCGGGACGTCTTCACGCTGCTGCTCTACGGCATCCGCAACTCGCTGCTGATCGCCACGGTGACGACCCTGCTGGTCACCTTCCTGGGCATCGTCGTCGGGCTCACGGCCGGCTATCTCGGCGGCCGCACCGACTACCTGGTCGGCCGGGTCATCGACATCCTGCTGGCCTTCCCCTCCACGCTCTTCTTCATCGCCTTCTGGCCCGTGATGATCTCGATCCTCGTCTCGCCGGAGGACGCCACCCCGACCTGGCTCACGGTGGTCAGCCTGATCTCGGTGATGACCGCGTTCGGCTGGGCGCCGATCGCCCGGCTGCTGCGCGGCGAGGTACTGGCCCTGCGCGAGCGGGAGTTCGTGGAGGCGTCCAAGGTGACCGGTGCGTCGCCGGCCCGGATCATCTTCAAGGAGCTGCTGCCGAACCTGTGGACGCCGATCCTCATCCAGGCGACCCTCGCGCTGCCGATGTACGTCACCACGGAGGCGGCGCTCGCCTTCCTCGGCGTGGGGCTCAGCGACCCGACTCCCGACTGGGGCGTGATGATCCAGCGCGGGGCGCAGGTCTATCAGAACGACATCACGTACATGCTCTTCCCCGGCCTGACGATGGTGATCTTCGTGATCGCCTTCAACCTGCTCGGCGACTCCGTCCGGGACGCGCTGGATCCGAAGACCCGCCGCCGATAGCCGACGGCTCCGCCGGACAGGCCGGCTTCGACCTGCGGGTTCGTCGCGGCTCGTCGCGCCCACGCGGCGGAGCCGCACATCGACACAGCCCCGCGCCCCCAAACGACAGGGGCGCCCCCTCTCCCTCATTCAGGCAGGACACGCATGTCTATCTCGCGCAGAAACTTCGTCATCGCCACCTCGGTCGCGGCAGGCGGCTCCATGGTTCTCTCGGCCTGCAGCAGCGGCGGAGGCGGTGGCGGCACGGGCGGCGGCGGCTCCACGAGCACCGCCAAGTACTCCGCGGTCAGCATCGGCACGGCGGACGACTCCAAGGGCCCCGCCCCCGAGGTCACCGGGGCACGCAAGGGCGGGACGATCCACCCGATCGGGCCGGACGACTTCTCCCACCTCGACCCGCAGCGGATCTACTACTCGTGGAACTCCACGGTCGGCAACCTCTACATCCGCTGTCTGACCGGCTACAAGATCGCCTCCGGCGGCGCCATGAAGCTGGTAGGCGACCTCGCCACCGACACCGGCACCATGTCCGACGACGGCAAGACCTGGACCTTCACCCTGAAGGACGGGCTGAAGTGGGAGGACGGCAGCGAGCTCACCGTGGAGGACGTGCGCCACGGCATCGAGCGCGGCTTCGCGAGCTTCACCACCGAGGGGGCCACCTACCTCCAGTCCGCGCTGACCGGCACGAACGACTTCCGCTCGGTCTACAAGGGCCCGTACGGCGGCAAGCACCTCAGCTCGGTCGTCACGGACACCGCGAAGAAGACCATCACCTTCCATCTGAAGACGGCCCGCCCGGACCTCAACTGGACGCTGGCGATGCACTCCTACGGCGCCGTGCCCGTCAAGCACGACACCAAGGAGAAGTACGACAAGGACCCGGTCTCCTGCGGCCCGTACCGGATCAAGCAGCACTCGGTCGACAAGTCCCTGACGCTGGTGCGCAACACGCACTGGGACCCGGCGACGGACCCGATCCGCAACGCCTACCCGGACTCCTTCGTCTTCGAGTTCGGACCGGAGGGGCTCCAGGCCACGGACCGGCTGATCGCCGACTCCGGGAACGACCAGTTCGCGGTCATGGCGTACAGCGGGGTGCCGGCCGAGCGAATCCAGAAGGTGCTCGGCACGGCCGACCTGAAGGCCCGTACCGTCGACGGCCTGCTGACCGGCCTCTACTACTACGCCATCAACTGCAAGCGGATCACCGACGTGAAGGTGCGTCAGGCGCTCAACTACGCCTGGCCGCTGGAGCAGATCCGCCGGATCTACGGCGGCCCGTCCGCGGGCGAGTACGCGACCACCGTCCTCTCCCCCGACATCGCGGGCCGCGTGAAGTTCGACATCTACGGCAAGCTGGCCAAGCCGCAGGGCGACACGGCGAAGGCGAAGGCCCTGCTCAAGGAGGCCGGAAAGCTCGGCCAGAAGATCGTCTACACCTACCCGCAGGGCGCGAGCGACGCGTACGACAAGACCAAGGTCGTCATCGCGGACGCGCTGAAGCAGGCGGGCTTCGACCCGGTCGTGAAGCCCGTCGAGTCGACCAGCTACTACGACCAGGTCCAGCAGATAGACAACCAGTTCGACGTGATGTGGTTCGGCTGGGCCCCCGACTGGCCCACCGGCTACACCCTCCTCCAGCCCCTCTTCGACGGCACCACGATCGCCAACGGCGCCAACAACGTCTCCCAGCTGAACGTGCCCTGGGTGAACGCGGCCATCAAGAAGGACGCGGTCATCGCCGACCCGACGAAGGCCAACGCCGCCTGGGCCGCACTGGACCGGCAGATCATGGAGAAGGAGGCGCCGATCATCCCCGAGACCTACCAGCGCCGCTACTACCTGTACGGGGACAAGGTGGGCGGGGGCGAGTTCGACCCGCTGTTCTCGGCGTTCATCCTCTACAAGCTGTACGCCAAGGCCTGAGACCACCGGCAACCGGCAATCGGCCACCAGGGAATCGCATCGCCATGTTCCGCTTCCTCGTCCGTCGGACGCTCGGCGCGCTGCTGATCCTGTTGATCATCAGCGCCCTGACCTTCGTGCTCTTCTACGTCGCCCCGCGGGACCCCGCCCGGGCCGCCTGCGGCAAGCTGTGCACGCCCCAGACGCTCGCGCTGGTCCGGCACAACCTCGGGATCTCCGATCCGCTGCCGGTCCAGTACTGGCACTGGCTCGTGGGCGTGTTCGCCGGCCGGGACTACACGGGGCTCGGGCACTGTCCCGCGCCGTGTCTCGGCTACTCGTTCACCAACCACGAGCCGGTGCTCGGCCTGATCACCGACCGCTTCCCGACGACGCTCTCGCTCTCCATCGGCAGCGCGGTGGTGTTCGTGGTCTTCGGCGTCGGTACGGGCATGATCGCGGCCGTCAAGCAGGGCAAGGCGCTGGACAAGATCGCGTCCTCCGCCTCCCTGATCGGCTCGTCGCTGCAGATCTACATCGTCGGTGTGGTCGCGATGTACTACCTCTCCGACGAGTGGCATCTCCTCCCCCGGCCGCAGGACAGCGCGGGGTTCACCCAGGATCCGGGCGGGTGGTTCAAGGGGCTGCTGCTGCCGTGGCTGGTCCTCGCGCTGATCTTCACGGCCAACTACACGCGGATGACCCGCTCCCAGCTGGTGGAGACCCTCAGCGAGGACTACGTACGCACGGCCCGTGCCAAGGGCCTGTCCCGCCGGACGGTCTTCTTCCGGTTCGCCTGGCGGGGTGCGATGGGGCCGATCGTCACGATCCTCGGCCTCGACATCGGCTATCTCCTCGGCGGCGCGATCATCACCGAGGAGACGTTCGGACTGCACGGCATAGGCGCGCTGTCCATCAAGGCCGTACGGGACAACGACCTTCCGCTGCTGCTCGGTGTCGTCCTCACCGCGGCCGCCGCGATCGTCGTCGCCAACATCGTCGTCGACGCCGTCTACGCCCTCATCGACCCGCGGATCCGGCTCGCCTAGGAGAGGACGACCCCCCTCATGAACACGCCCTTCCTCTCCGTACGCGACCTGCGCGTCGCCTTCTCCACCGAGGACGGCGTCGTCAGGGCCGTCGACGGGCTCTCCTTCGACCTGGCCCAGGGCAGCACGCTCGGCATCGTGGGCGAGTCCGGCTCGGGCAAGTCCGTCACCAACCTGGCGATCCTCGGCCTGCACGACCGCGAACACACCGACGTGGACGGCGAGATCCTGCTCGACGGCAAGGACCTGCTGACCGCGAGCGAGCGGGAGCTGGAGCGGCTGCGCGGCAACACCATGTCCATGATCTTCCAGGACGCGCTGGCCTCGCTCTCGCCCTTCCACACGGTCGGCAAACAGATCGGCGAGACGTACCGAAAACACACCGGGGCGTCCCGGCACGAGGCCCGGGCCCGGTCGGTCGAGATGCTCCGACGGGTCGGCATCCCGCAGCCCGACCTCCGCGTGGACGACTATCCGCACCAGTTCTCGGGCGGTATGCGCCAGCGCGCGATGATCGCCATGGCGTTGGTCTGCGACCCTGAGCTGCTGATCGCGGACGAACCGACCACGGCCCTGGACGTGACGGTCCAGGCCCAGATCATGGACCTCCTCAAGGACCTCCAGCAGGAGTTCGGCACGGCGATCGTCTTCATCACCCACGACCTGGGCGTCATCGCCAACATCGCCGACGACGTGCTGGTGATGTACGGCGGACGCTGTGTGGAGCGGGGCACGCGGAACCAGGTGCTGCGGACACCCCAACACCCGTACACCTGGGGCCTGCTGGGTTCGATGCCGAGCCTCGACGGCCCGGTCGACGTGCCGCTGTCGCCGATCCCCGGCCTGCCGCCGTCCCTCCTCAACCCGCCGACCGGCTGCCGCTTCCACCCGCGGTGCGCGTTCGCCGAGAAGGTCCACGGCGGGCTGTGCGCCACGGACAGCCCACCGCTGGAGATCAACGGCGGCGGCCGCGGCACGGCCTGCCACCTGACTGCCGATCAGCGCAGGGAGTTCTTCGTCGACTACGCGACGCCCCAGCCCAACTGACGCACACCTCCAACCGGCTTACGAGAGAAGGGATTTCACGATCATGAGCGGCACGGACCCGGCCCCGGCCCCCCTCCTGGACGTCACCGGGCTCACCAAGCACTTCCCGGTACGGGGCGGCTTCCCCGTCCGCCGTACGGTGGGCGCGGTGCAGGCGGTGGACGGGCTCGACCTCCGGGTGGCCGAGGGCGAGAGCCTGGGCCTGGTCGGCGAGTCCGGCTGCGGCAAGTCGACCACGGGCCGGCTCATCACCCGCCTCCTGGAGCCGACCGCCGGAAGGATCACGTACGCGGGCCAGGACATAACCCATGCCCGCCGCAGGGAACTTGCGCCGATCCGCTCCGAGATCCAGATGATCTTCCAGGACCCGTACGCCTCGCTGAACCCGCGGCACACGGTCGGGAAGATCGTCTCCGGCCCCATGGAGATCAACGGCATCGACCCGAAGGGGGGCCGAGAGGCGCGTGCCCGTGAACTCCTGGAGATCGTCGGCCTCAACCCGGAGCACTACAACCGCTTCCCGCACGAGTTCTCCGGCGGCCAGCGTCAGCGCATCGGTGTGGCGAGGGCGTTGGCTCTCAACCCGAAGCTGATCGTCGCGGACGAGCCGGTGTCGGCGCTGGACGTGTCGATCCAGGCCCAGGTGGTGAACCTCCTCCAGACCCTGCAGAAGGACCTGGGCATCGCGTTCGTCTTCATCGCCCACGACCTGGCGATCGTCCGCCACTTCTCGCAGCGCGTCGCCGTGATGTACCTCGGCCGCATCGTCGAGACGGCCGACCGCGACGACCTGTACGAGAATCCGCGGCACCCGTACACGCGGGCGCTCCTCTCCGCGGTCCCGGAGGCGACGTCATCGGACGCCCCGTCCCGGACACGCATCCGCCTGACCGGGGACGTGCCCTCCCCGCTCAACCCGCCGTCGGGCTGCCGCTTCCGCACACGCTGCTGGAAGGCGACGGAGAGGTGCGCGGCGGAGGTGCCGGCGCTGGTGCGGGTCGAGGGGAACGGGGTGGGGCATCTGACTGCTTGCCATTACCCGGAGGGCGGGGACACGGTTCCTGGGCCCCAGCCCTCCGAGGGCCCAGGGATCGCGGCCTGACGCCTACCCTGGGTTCATGGACTACGCGAAGATGCGCGTGATCGCCGAGGAGCTCACGGAGTACGCCGAGCACCTTGAAGGCTCATGGAGTGTGGAGATCGGGCCTTCTGGTCCGTTTCTCGCGATGATGAGCCCCTCGAAGCGGCGTGAGGGAGCAATCCACCGCATCCGCAGGCAGCTCGACGCGCAGCTCCCCGCCACTCATCCCGGGTATGTCTGCGCCACCGGCCCAGAAATCGAGCACCCGGCAATCGGTCGCATGCGGCGTCCCGATGCCCTCGTCATCCCTGAGGCCGTATTCGACGAAGAGGGACTCGCTGTCGACGCCACACAGGTGCTGGCGGTTGTCGAGGTGGTCTCCCCCTCAAACCCGGACAACGACTACGCCGTGAAGCTCACCGAGTACCCGGCCATGGGCATTGGCCACTACATGATCGTCGACCCCCGCACCGGCACCATCGAGGTGCACTCGGAGCCCTGCAAGAACCGCTACCAGCAGAAGGATCCGTACATTTTCGGGGACTCGGTGCCGTTCGGCCCGTGGACCGTGGAGACCGGGGCCTTCCGGCGCTACGGCAAGGCCGGCAACGACGAAGGCTGACGAGTCAGCCCAACTCCCCGCGCTCCACGCAGAATTCGTTCCCCTCCGGGTCCTCCATGGTGACCCAGCCGCCGCCGTCCGGGCGGCGGAGGTCGTTCGTCACGCGGGCGCCCAGGGCGATCGCGCGCTCGACCTCCTCCTCGCGGGTGCGGCCCTTCGGCTTGAGGTCGAAGTGGATGCGGTTCTTGGCCTTCTTGCCTTCCGGGACGCGGACGAAGAGCAGCCTCGGGCCGCCGGCGGGGTCCTCGATCAAGGCCTCCGGGTCACCGGGCTTGTCGTCGTCGGCCAGTGGCCGGCCGAGCAGCGCGCTCCAGAACAGCCCGAGGTCGTACGGGTCTCCCGTGCAGTCGAAGGTGATGCTGTGAATCCCCGGCCCCAATTGCTTCTCCCGACTCAACTGTCTCCTCCCGACCTGATTTTCGCCCCCGCCGCCCCTACCCATTCCCGTCCCTTTCGAGGGCCAGCCGCCGAACTCCCGAAAAGATTGCGCAGTTCCCCGCGCCCCTAGGTTTTTAGGGGCGCGGGGAACTGCGCAGTCCAGCCACAGCCGGCCCGCACCCGAAATCACAACCCCACGGGGTCTGGGGCGGAGCCCCAGGGGACGGGAATGGGTAGGGGCGGCGGGGGCGAGGAACCTCAGTCCTTCGTGACGTCCTGCTCAAGCGCCGCCAACGCCGGGTCCAGGACGATGTCCTCGTCGCGGGCCTCCGTCGACGGGTCCTCCGGGAAGTGGCAGGCCGTCAGGTGGCCCTCACGGTTGCCGGAGATCTGGACCAGCGGCGGCTCCTCGCTCGCGCACTTGTCCTGCGCCTTCCAGCAACGCGTACGGAACCGGCAACCACTCGGCGGATGAATCGGCGAGGGCACGTCACCGGAGAGCCGGATCCGCTCCCGGTCCTCGACCTCGTCGTCGAGCGTGACCTCCGGAACAGCCGACAGCAGAGCATGCGTGTAGGGATGCCGCGGCCGGTTGTAGATGGAGTCCCGGTCCCCGACCTCCACCACCTTGCCGAGGTACATCACCGCGAGCCGCTGCGAGAAGTGCCGCACGATCGCCAGGTCGTGGGCGATGAAGAGGAAGGCGATGCCCATCTCCTCCTGGACCTTCTGGAGGAGGTTCACCACCTGCGCCTGGATCGACACGTCCAGCGCGGAGACCGGCTCGTCCGCGACGATCAGCTTCGGGTTCAGGGCCAGGGCACGGGCCACACCGATGCGCTGACGCTGGCCGCCGGAGAACTCGTGCGGGAAGCGGTTGTAGTGCTCCGGGTTGAGACCGACCAGTTCCAGAAGTTCCCGTACGCGCGTCTCCCGGCCGCCCTTCGGGTTGATCCCGTTGACCTCCATCGGCGACTTGATGATCGTGCCGACGGTCTGCCGCGGGTTCAGCGAGGAGTACGGGTCCTGGAAGATCATCTGGATCTCGGACCGTACGGGCGCGATCTCCTTGCGCGAGGCGTGCGTGATGTCCTGCCCCGCGTACGTGATCTTTCCGGCGGTCGGCTCCAGGAGGCGGGTGATGAGCCGGCCCGTCGTCGACTTGCCGCAGCCGGACTCGCCGACCAGGCCGACGCTCTCGCCGACGCCGACGGTGAGGTCGACCCCGTCGACCGCCTGCACGGCTCCGACCTTGCGCTTGATCGGGAATCCGCCGTAGATCGGGAAGTGCTTGGTCAGGCCCTCGACGGAGAGCAGCGGTTCGCCGACTCCGTCGACGGGGCCCTGCGGCTTCGGCAGGGTGAGTTTGTCGCTCATGTCTCGTTCTCCCTAGCCCAGCCGGGGTTTGATCTGCTCGATGAAAAAGGTCGACTTCTGCGCCGCGTCGAGATGACAGGCGGAGCCCCGGCCCTCGGGCAGCTGCGGCCGCTCGTCGGTGCAGCGGGTCCCGCCGACCTCGGCGGTGAAGCCGCAGCGCGGGTGGAAGGGGCAGCCCGACGGCGGGTTCAGCAGGCTGGGCGGGGAGCCGGGGATCGGCGTGAGCGCCTGCGCGGTGTCGCCGCCGAGTCGCGGCATGGAGCTCAGCAGGCCCCAGGTGTAGGGGTGCTGGGGGTTGCGCAGCACCTCGCGGACGGTGCCGCGTTCCACGGCCCGCCCCGAGTACATCACCAGCAGGTCGTCGGCCATCTTGGAGATGACGCCGAGGTCGTGGGTGATGAAGATGATCGCCGAGCCGAACTCCTGCTGGAGGTCCTTGAGCAGGTCGAGGATCTGCGCCTGGACGGTCACGTCCAGGGCCGTGGTCGGCTCGTCCGCGATCAGCAGGTCGGGGTCGCAGATCAGCGCCATGGCGATCATCGCGCGCTGGCGCATACCGCCGGAGAACTGGTGCGGATAGTCGTTGAAGCGCGTGGCGGGCTGCGGAATGCCGACCTTGTCGAGCATCTCGATGGCCCGCACCTTCGCCTCCTTCTTGGAGGCGCCGGTGTGCTTCATGAACGGTTCCGCGATCTGCCGGCCCACCGTGTAGTACGGCGAGAGCGCGGTCAGCGGGTCCTGGAAGATCATCGCGACCTTGTTGCCGCGGAGCTTCTCCATCTCCTTCTCGGTCGCGGTGACCAGTTCCTTGCCGTCCAGGACGATCTCGCCCTCGACGGTGGAGGTCTTCGGGTTGTGCAGGCCGAGGACGGTCAGGTTGGTGACGGACTTGCCGGAGCCCGACTCGCCCACGATGCCGAGCGTCTTGCCTCGTTCGACGTCGAAGGAGAGCCCGTCGACCGCCTTCACAATGCCGTCCTCGGTGGAGAACCGCACCCGCAGGTCGCGGACCGAGAGGAAGGACTCCGGCCCGCTCGGGGCCTTCGCGCCTTCGGTCTTGGTCAGTGTGGTCACGGTATTTCTCCTAGGCGAGGCGCACGCGCGGGTCGATGTAGGCGTAGGCGAGGTCCACGACGATGTTCAGGATCAGGATGAAGAAGGCCCCGAACAGCATGACGCCCATCGTCAGCGGAAGGTCCTTGGTCAGCGAGCCCTCGACCGCGAGACGCCCGATCCCGGCCAGGTCGAAGGTGAACTCCGTGACCACCGCGCCCGAGAGCAGCGCGCTGAGGTCCATGCCGATGATCGTGACGATCGGGATGAGTGAACCACGCCAGGCGTAGCGGAAGAAGACGTACCGCTGCCGCATGCCCTTGGCGCGGGCGGTGCGGACGTGCTCCTCCTGCAGCTGCTCGATCATGGTCGAGCGCGCCATACGCGTGTACTGGGCGGTGAAGATCGTGGCCATCACGGCCCAGGGGATCAGCATGCCCATGAACCAGCCGCCCGGGTCGTCCGTGAACGACACGTACTTGGGGTTCTCCAGCCAGCCGGTGTTGTAGACGAGGAGGCTGAGGACGATGGGACCCAGGAAGTAGATCTGGAACGAGCTGAGGACCATCGAGGAGCCGCTGACGGCCTTGTCGACGGCGGTACCGCGCTTCCAGGCTGCGAGCAGACCCGTACCGAGGCCGAAGAGCAGGAAGATCACCAGGCCGCCGAGGGTCAGCGAGAGCGTCAGCGGGAAGCGGTCCATGATCGAGTCCCAGACGAAGTCGCCGCTGTCGAAGGAGACACCCAGGCACGGGGCGGCACAGTGTCCCTGCGGGAAGTCCCGGCCGGACACGATGCCCATCATGAATTCCCAGAACTGGGTGGTGATGGGCTTGTCGAGGCCGAGGTTCTCGCGGATGACCGCGATGTTCTCGGGGGAACAGTTCTTGCCGCAGGACAGCTGCGCGAAGTCCTGGGGGATCGTATAGAACAGGAAGAACGTGAAGGCGCCGATCAGGAACATGATCACGACGGCGCCGCTCAGCCTGCGGATGAGGAACTGAAGCATGGCGGGTGGGTGCTCTCTTCGAAACGCGGCGGCAGGAGGGGGATACCGTCCGTGGGGGTGCGCTCCGCCTGGCGCACACCCCCACGGATCAGCCGAGCTGAGGGATTACGGCTTCTTCAGGTACAGGTCGTTGATGTCGATGTAGCTCGACTCCGTGCTGTACCGGGCACCGCCGATGTTCGAACCGTAGAGCTGGATCTGCTTCGAGTAGTACACCGGGGCACCGGGGTTGATCTCCTCCACGATGCGGTGGTGAGCCTCTTCCCAGGTCTTGGCGGCTTCCTCGGGCTCCTGCGTCACGGCCTTCTGGATGAGGGCGTTGACCTGCTTGTCGTTGATGTGCGAGTAGTTCGGCGAACCGTCGGCGACCTGCGTGCCGTCGTAGACCGGGGTGATGACCGTGCCCGGCGACGGCCAGTCCTGGCCCCAGCCGGTCATGTAGAGGTCGTACGGGTTCTTGAGCTTGCCGACCTGCTCGTAGAAGGTCGCGCGGTCGATCTCCTTGGCCTGGACGTCGAAGCCGAGCTTGTTCAGCGCGTCCTTGATGATGACCATCTGGGCCTGGCCACGCGGGGTGTTGGAGTAGGCGTAGCTGAGCTTGGTGCCCTCCTTGAAGCCCGCCTCCTTCAGCAGCGCCTTGGCCTTCGCCGGGTCACCGTTGGGCTTCTTCAGCTTGCCGAACGGGTCGTACGTCGGGTCGAAGCCCGGCAGGGTCGGCGCCATCAGACCGCCGGCCACCTCGCCGCCGTAACGGCCGCCGTCCGCCTGGACCATGGACTGGTTCGGGATCGCGTAGGTGATCGCGTCGCGGACCTTCTTGTCCTTCATCTTGGCGCTGTCGAGGTTGAAGGAGAGCTGCCACACGTAGGGCTGGTAGCCCTGGATGGTGCGCTTCTTCGCCGCCGCGTTGCCGATGACCGTGGACAGCTGGGCCGGGTCCACCGAGTCCGTGAACTGGATGGCGTTCTTGGCCTCGCCCTGGTCGGCGATCAGACGCTTGGTCTGGCTGGCCTGGTCGATGGTGTTGCTGAAGTTGTAGCCGTCGACGTACTGGTGGCGCACCGAGTCCGTCTTCGGGTCCCACTGGGTGTTCTTGACCAGCGTCACCGACTTGCCGGCCTTGTACTCGGCGACCTTGTACGGGCCGAGGGAGGCCGGGGCCTTGTCGTACTTCTCCTTCGTGTCCTGCTTCTCGGGCACGATGGCGTAGCCGGCCATGGCGAGGGCCTGCGGGAGGTCGGGCTGGGCCGTCTTGAAGTGGAAGACGACGGTCTTGGCGTCCGGGGTCTCCAGGACGGAGTCCGGCAGGTGCTTGCCCTTGTACGGGCCGTCCGGCAGCGCCTTGCGGTACTCGGCACCCGAGAGCCAGTTCTGGACGTAGGTCGGGCCGTCGAAGATGAACTTGGCGTACTGCCGCTCGATGGTGTGGCGGACGTCGGCGGACGTGATGACGTTGCCGTCCTCGTCCTTGATGCCGTCCTTGAGCGTGTACGTCCAGGTCTTGCCGCCCTCGGACGACTTGCCGGAGTCGGTGGCGACGTCACCGACGACCGTCAGGTTGCCCTTGTCGTCCTCCTGGAAGTTCGTCAGACCGCGGTGCACCAGGTTGGCGAACTGGCCGGCGTCGCTGACGTAGATCTGGCCCGGGTCCATGTGGGTCAGGTCGGACTGCTGGTAGACGTTGATGGTGCCGCCGGTCTTGGCCCCCGCCACCGCTTCGGCCGGACCGTTCGACGCCTGGGCGTCACCGTATGCGACAGGTGTCGACTGCGCGGCGGCGTCGTCCTTGGACTTGGAGTTGTCCTTGGAGTTGTCCTTGCCGCTGTCACTGGAGCAGCCGGTCAGCGCCAGCGACCCCGCTGTGATGGCGACGGCTATAGCGCGCACGGTGCGCGTTCTGATGGGCTTCATGATGCCGATGCACCTACCTGTCGATAGTTGTCCACGAGTACTGCCTGACGGTCCGGTCACCCGGAACGGGGGTGGCAGTCCCCCCACCACCAATGGACGGTTAGCGTCCGGTCTTGGGGTCGAAAGCGTCCCGGACGGAGTCGCCGAGAAGGTTGAAGGCGAGCACGAAGACCACCATCGCCACGCCCGGGAAGAACATGAACATCGGGTCCTGCTCATAGATCTCGGAGCCGATGGCGAACATCCGGCCCCAGTCCGGCGTCGGCTCGACGAAGCCCACACCGACGTACGAGAGGAAGGCGATGGAGAGGATCGAGCTGGGCAGCATGTAGGTGCCCTGCACGAGGATCGGCGTGACGATGTTCGGCAGGATCTCCTTGCGCACGATGCGCGCCGGAGAGGCTCCCGAGACCTTGGCCGCCTCGACGAACTCCCGCTCCCGCAGGGAGAGTACGGAGCTGCGCACCAGACGGGCCATGCCCATCCAGCCGAGGAACCACATCACCAGGATGATCGCGACGGCCCGCAGATAGACCGGGGTCTCGTCCGTCGGTGAGACGAACAGCGCCGTGACCACGGGCATGAAGGCGATGAAGAACAGCTGCTGCGGGAACGCCAGGAAGAAGTCGGTGATCCGGCCCAGCCAGTAGTCGACCTTGCCGCCGAAGTAGCCGCTGACCATGCCGATGACAACGCCCGTCAGAACGCTGAACACCGTGACCAGCACGGCCATGTAGAGCGACGTCCGCATGCCGTACAGCAGCATCGTGAACACGTCGCGCCCGAGCTTGGGCTCGACTCCGAACCAGAAGTCACCGGACATTCCCCCGAAGGAGCCGGTGGGCATGGCGAAGTCGTCGAGCAGGAAGGGGTAGTCGGGCTCCTGCGCGTAGAGCGTGTACGGATCCTTCCCGTACAGCGCCGAGATGACCGGAGCCAGTGCGGCTATCGCGAAGAAAAAAATCACCACGCACGCGGAGATGACTCCGGTACGGTCTCGCTTGAAGCGATGCCACATCAACTGCCCGGGGGAGCGGCCCTCGAGCTTCTCCGCCTCGACCGGCTCGGGTTTCGACGCGAGCTCGGGGTCCAAGGCCGCCGACGGCCCGGAGCCCTCGGCCTTGGTTGGACTGGTCATCTTTGTTCTTCCCCCGGGGGATGGAGAGTTGAGCGCAGCACAGATACCGGCAGGTTCTGTGGTTTCAGGGAACTTTCACCAAGTGGGTCAACGCGCGTCAAGGGCGGAAGACATAGGGATCTCCCTACCGTCGAAATTTTGAGCAAAAATTGCAAAGATTGACACCTGGTCGCGCTTGACAGGTGAGATGAGAGTCCGGCAAATCAGACATGATTGACGAAAATTTCGTTTACGTGTCCGAAACTTGATTGGGCAATGCCCGATATGCGAACGCCGCCGCTTCCACTGCACCGTTGCCCGAACTGACACGGTTTCGGCGCCCGGGTACGCCGAAGGCCCGGCTCCCCGACTGTGTACGGAGAACCGGGCGTTCAGAAGCCCTGAGAGGGCGTCAGCCGTGCTTGGCGCGGCTCGCGGAGCGGGCGCGCGTGCGGGCGTCCAGGTTCACCTTGCGGATGCGGACCGACTCCGGGGTGACCTCGACGCACTCGTCGTCGCGGCAGAACTCCAGGGACTGCTCCAGGGAGAGCTTGCGCGGCGGGACGATCGCCTCGAACGAGTCGGCCGCGGCCGACCGCATGTTGGTGAGCTTCTTCTCCTTGGTGATGTTCACGTCCATGTCGTCGGAGCGCGAGTTCTCGCCGACGATCATGCCCTCGTACACCTCGGTGCCGGGGTCGGTGAACAGTACGCCGCGCTCCTGGAGGTTCGTCATCGCGAAGGCGGTGACGGCGCCGGCGCGGTCGGCGACCAGGGAGCCGTTGTTACGGGTCGTCAGCACGCCGAACCAGGGCTCGTGACCCTCGTGGATGGAGTGCGCGATGCCGGTGCCGCGCGTGCCGGTCAGGAACTCCGTACGGAAGCCGATGAGGCCGCGGGACGGTACGACGAACTCCAGACGGACCCAGCCCGAGCCGTGGTTGGACATGTTGTCCATCCGGCCCTTGCGGACGCCCATGAGCTGCGTGACCGCGCCCATGTGCTCCTCGGGGACGTCGATCGTCATGCGCTCGACCGGCTCGTGCACCTTGCCGTCGATGACCTGCGTGACGACCTGCGGCTTGCCGATGGTCAGCTCGAAGCCCTCGCGGCGCATCTGCTCGACCAGGATGGCCAGCGCCAGCTCACCGCGGCCCTGGACCTCCCAGGCGTCGGGGCGCTCGGTGTCCAGGACCCGCAGCGAGACGTTACCGATCAGCTCGCGGTCCAGACGGTCCTTGACCTGGCGGGCGGTGACCTTGCGGTCCTTGACGGCGGCCTTCGCGGAGGCGCCCTTGCCGGTGCCGCCACGGCCGACCAGCGGCGAGGTGTTGGTGCCGATGGTCATGGAGATCGCCGGCTCGTCGACCGTGATGAGCGGCAGCGCGATCGGGTTCTCGGGGTCGGCGAGGGTCTCACCGATCATGATGTCCGGGATACCGGCGACGGCACAGATGTCACCGGGGCCCGCCATCTCGGCGGGCTTGCGGGTGAGCGCCTCGGTCATCAGCAGCTCGGTGATGCGCACGCTGGACATCGTGCCGTCACGCTTGATCCACGTGACGGTCTGGCCCTTGCGCAGCTCGCCCTGCTCGACGCGGAGCAGCGCGATACGGCCGAGGAAGTTGTCCGCGTCCAGGTTGGTGACGTGCGCCTGGAGAGGGGCCTCCGTGTCGTACTGCGGAGCCGGCACGTGCGAGAGGATCGTGGAGAAGAACGGCTCCAGGCTGTCGCTGTCGGCCGGGACGGTGCCGTCCTCGGGCTTGGTCAGCGAGGCCACACCGTCACGCGCACACGCGTAGACGATGGGGAACTCGATCTGCTCCTCGTCCGCCTCCAGGTCCAGGAAGAGGTCGTACGTCTCGTTGACGACCTCGTCGATCCGGGAGTCCGGGCGGTCGGTCTTGTTGATGCACAGGATGACCGGCAGACGCTGCTGGAGCGCCTTGCGCAGCACGAAGCGGGTCTGGGGCAGCGGGCCCTCGGACGCGTCGACGAGCAGCACCACCGCGTCCACCATCGACAGACCGCGCTCGACCTCGCCACCGAAGTCGGCGTGGCCCGGGGTGTCGATGATGTTGATGGTGATGACATCGCTGCCATCCTTCGGGTGGTACTTGACGGCCGTGTTCTTGGCCAGGATCGTGATGCCCTTCTCACGCTCCAGGTCGTTGCTGTCCATCATGCGGTCGTCGAGCGACTCGGCGGCGTGCGCGGCGAAGGCACCGGCCTGCTTGAGCATGGCGTCGACCAGGGTGGTCTTGCCATGGTCGACGTGGGCGACGATGGCGACGTTGCGGATGTCGTGGCGCGTGGCCATATTGAGGCGCTTCTCCCGGAGTGAGTGAACGGCCTCCGCTGCGCGGGGCCCTGCCGGGCTGAAACGTGCCACGGCCTTACCCCATCGTACGTGCACGCTGCCGCTGGGGCCTCCGCGGGCCGGGCAGGCCGGTTCTCACAGTGCGGGCCGTCAGGGCCCGGTGCGCGGTTCCCCGCGCCCCTTCCGGGGCGCGACCTCACTCAGGACGACGGGCTCACCTGCGGCTTTGCGCCCTTCTTCAGGAAGCCCATGTCCTCGTAGAGAGGGGTCTGGAAGCCGAAGGCGCCCGCGTTGGCGAGGTTGGTCCGGGCCGCGGTGAGCTGGGGGCGCTGGTAGAGGGGGATCGAGCCGGCGGCGGCCCAGATGCGGGCGTCCGCCTTGCGGACCAGGGAGCGGGACTCGCCGGGGTCGAGTTCGGCGATGGCCTGGTCGAAGAGCTGGTCGACCTGGTCGGTGCCGACCCGGGTGTAGTTCTGCTCGACGTTCAGGGAGCCGTCCGCGGCCGGAACCGGCTTGGAGTAGATCGGGCGGGCGTCGGTCGCGGGGAACGCGGACGCGGGCCAGGAGTACAGCGCCAGGTCGTACTGGCCCGAGGCGATGTGGTCCTTGAAGTAGCTCTCGTCGGCGACCTTGGAGATCTCCGTACGGATGCCGATGCCTTCCAGCATCCGCGCGATCCGCTCGCCGACCGCCCGCAGCGACTGGGAGCCGGGGCCGGACGGGAGCACGAAGCGCAGCGTCAGCGGCTTGCCGTTCTTGGCCAGCGGTCCGGCAGCGACACGCCCAGGGGCCGCCGTGCCCTTCGGCGCGTACGCCCCGGGGGCGCCGCCGTGCTGGAACTGCGTCCTGCCCTCGTGGGCGAGGTTCTTCTCCACCTTGCCGGACGTGCCCGGCCCGTCCTTCTTCCGCTGGTTCTCCGTCTCGGCCTGCTGCTTCTTGCCGATCCGCTGCTTCTTCCCGGCCTTCTGCTTCTTGGCCTTCTGCGCCTTCTCGGCCTGGCTGTGCACGCCCAGGACGTACGCCTGGTCGAGGAGCGCGACCCGCTGCAGTTCGGCCAGGGGCGCGGGCACGAGCAGGGCAGGGGCGCGGTTCTCGCCGGGCTTGTCGTCACCCGGCTTCCCGTCCTCACCGACGATGTACGTACCGTCGTCCCCGGAGCTGTCGGAACTGTCGGAACTGTCCGAGCTGCTGGAACTGTCGGAGCTGTCGGAGCTGCCAGAAGTCGTGGAGCCGTCCGAGCCGTCGGAAGTGCTGGAGCTGCCCGAGCTGCCGGAGTCCTCGGAGCTGCCCGAGCCTTCGTCGGTGTCCGAGTCCGCATCCGAGTCCGAGCCCGCGGGGGTCTGCGACGCCTCGGACGCCTCCGAGCCGGCCGGTTCCTTGGAGGCCCCGGCGCCGGCCGCCTTCTTCTCCTTCTGCTCCTCCCTGACGGGACCGCCGGACACCCATCCGGCGTCGGCCAGCAGGGCCCGCGCCTCCTTGGTGTCCTGGCCGCCGAGCGCTCCGCTGTTGTCGGCGTACGCCTGCTGTCCGGAGAGCGCGAGATGGCTGCCGACGGGTTCGGCGGGCAGGCCGAGCGGCTTCAGGACGACCCGGGCGAGCTCCTCCCGGTCGAGGGCGCGGGCCACGGCCCGGCGGACCCGCTCGTCGGCGAGCGGCCCCTCCTCGCCGTTCAACGCGAGCTGGGTGAAGGCGGGTTCGAGGGACTTGCGGACCTCGAAGCCGCGCAGGGACGACTGCTCGTCCGCGTACTCCGCGACGGCCTTGCCCCGCTTCTTGCGGGCCAGGATCTCCTCGTCGGCCGCCTCCTCGTCGGAGCCGTGCGCGATGGCCCAGGAGCGCAGCGACTTGCCGGGCGTGAGGGCGGCGCCGGGGCCGTGGGCGAGCGGCGCCCCGTTGCCCTTGCCCTTGTCGCGGGCGGCGAGCGTGATGCGGTGGGCCTCGGAGGAGCCGATCTCGGCCAGGTCGACCTTGCCCTCGGCGAGCGCGGCGGTGCGCTTGTCCCGCGGTACGGCGCGCAGGACCAGCTCGGAGAGCTTGGCGGGGCGGCCCCACCAGCGCGGGTTGCGCTTCAGCCTGACCTCACCGGAGTCCTTGTCGACGGTGTCGAGGGCGAAGGGACCCGCGGTGACCTTCAGCTTGCGGCGGGCGCCGTCGTTGAAGGCGTCCGGGGTGCCCATGACGTCCTTCGGGTACAGCGGCGAGAAGAGCGACTGCCAGTCGGCGTACGGCTTGCTGAAGGTGACCCGCACCTCCAGGTCGTTGGCACCGCGTTCGATCTTCTCGATGCGGTCGTAGCCGGCGTTGCGGGCCGTCCAGAACGCGGTGTCCTTGCCGGACAGGGCGCGCCACTGGGCGGCGAAGTCGGCGGCGCCGATCTCCCGGCCGTCGCTCCAGACGGCCTGCTGGTTGAGCTTGTAGAGCACGACCTGTCTGGGCTCGCGGTCGACGACCTTCGCGGACTCCAGGTAGTCGGGGTTGCGCTGCGGCCGGCCGTTCGCGTCGAGCCGGTACATGGAGGGCAGCACGGCGCCGGCGACCTTGGAGGTGGCGGCGTCCGCGTCGGCCTGGAAGGCGTTGAGGGTCTCCGGGAGTGCGTCCACGGCCCAGCGCAGGGTGCCGCCGTCCGCGATCTGGCCGCGCTCCGCGGGGGCGATCTCCTGACCCGCGGTGGGCTTGCCCGCCGGGTCCTTCTCGCTGCATCCGGCCAGGGCGGGCACCGCGAGCACGCCCGCCGTGAGGAACGCGACCGAGCGCATCACCGCGCGGGGTCCGACGCCGTCGTGGGACATGACTGGTACCTCCGGGGCGGTGCTGATCACGATGAGCAGTGCGGACAGGGCAAGGCAGGACAGGGCAGATCAGGCGCTGTGATCTAGATCACTATTGGCGGTATAATGGAGTTGATCTGATCTATCGCCCCACTGAAGGGGAGAGTCGCCGCCTCCGGGCGGCGACACGGCGACCGGCCCACGGAAGCCCACCCGTGCGGCCCAACGGCTCCCGCGACACCGGGCGCGCCCCTCCCGGCCGGGGGCGCACGCAGGGCGTGCGGAGAGCGACACGATCCGGTAATCCATGCAGATCCCTTCACAGGGGCCGATGTGACGCGCGACACTCGCAGGCGCATGAACGTTGCCGCCTTGGGCCGGAGGTCCGCGGAAGTGAGGGCAAGTCATGTCCGTGCACGATGACCTGACGTCAGTCCAGCGCTGTCTCGACGACCTGGTGAGGTCCGTGAAGCGTCTGGAACAGCAGATGGGTGGCGGCGGCCTGGAGATGCGCAGAGTGCGCACCGACGCCGACCACCTCCGAGAGAGCGTCGCGCTGCTCCGCGAGGCCGCACCCGGCCTCGGCAAACCGCGGCGCCCCGACCTCGTGTCCATCCCCGACACCCCGTACGACAACACCCTGTGGACGGACTCCGACGACGAGGGTCTCGGCGCCCGCGACCGCCACGCACCCTGATCCCCCGACCGGAGTCTGAAGTTGGCCACTGGTACGGAACCCCAAATGAACAGCGGCGGCGTACGGACCCGTACGCGCGCCGCGATCGACGCCCCGCATCTGCGGACCGACCGCTGGTGGCTGGCGCCCGCCGTCACCGCGGCCGGGCTGCTGGCCTTCGTCGTCTACTCGACCTGGCGGGCATTCGCGAACAGCGACTACTACGCGGCCCCGTACGTCTCGCCGTTCTACTCGCCCTGTCTGGCGGAGAACTGCGAGCCGATGCGGAGCGGCCCGAACTGGGAGATCTTCGGCAGCTGGTGGGGCCTGTCCCCCGCGCTGCTCATCCTGATCTTCCCGCTCGGCTTCCGGCTGACCTGCTACTACTACCGCAAGGCCTACTACCGCGGCTTCTGGGCCTCGCCGCCGGCCTGCGCGGTCGCCGAGCCGCACAAGAAGTACACCGGCGAGACCCGTTTCCCGCTGATCTTCCAGAACATCCACCGCTACTTCTTCTACGCGGCGGTGCCGGTCGCCGGGATCCTCACGTACGACACCGTGCTCTCCTTCCGTGACGAGCACTACGAGTGGGGCCACATGGGGCTCGGCACGCTCGTGTTCCTGGTCAACATCACGCTGATCTGGGCGTACACCCTCTCCTGCCACTCCTGCCGGCACATCGTCGGCGGCAAGCTCAAGCACTTCTCCAAGCACCCGGTGCGCTACAAGGCGTGGAAGTTCGTGGGGAAGCTGAACAACCGTCATATGCAGCTCGCCTGGGCGTCGTTGATCAGCGTGGCGCTCGCGGACTTCTACGTGTACCTGGTCGCCTCCGGCGCTTTCGATGATCCGAGGTTCTTCTGATGTCCGTGGTCGACCGGCAGGAGTGGGACGTCGTCGTGGTCGGTGCCGGGGGCGCCGGCCTCAGGGCCGCCATCGAGGCGCGCGAGCGCGGGGCGCGTACGGCCGTGATCTGCAAGTCGCTGTTCGGCAAGGCGCACACGGTGATGGCCGAGGGCGGCATCGCGGCGGCCATGGGCAACGTGAACTCCGGCGACAACTGGCAGGTCCACTTCCGCGACACCATGCGCGGCGGCAAGTTCCTCAACCAGTGGCGGATGGCAGAGCTGCACGCGCAGGAGGCCCCGGACCGGGTCTGGGAGCTGGAGACCTGGGGCGCCCTCTTCGACCGCACGAAGGACGGGCGCATCTCGCAGCGCAACTTCGGCGGCCACGAGTACCCACGGCTCGCGCACGTCGGCGACCGTACGGGCCTGGAACTGATCCGGACCCTCCAGCAGAAGATCGTGTCCCTCCAGCAGGAGGACTTCAAGGAGACCGGTGACTACGAGTCCCGTCTGAAGGTCTACCAGGAGTGCACGGTCACCCGGATCCTCAAGGACGGCAGCCGGGTCTCCGGCGCCTTCTGCTACGAGCGCGAGTCCGGCCGTTTCTTCGTCCTTGAGGCCCCTTCGGTGGTCGTCTCCACCGGCGGCATCGGCAAGTCCTTCAAGGTGACGTCGAACTCGTGGGAGTACACGGGTGACGGGCACGCGCTGGCGCTGCTCGCGGGTGCGCCGCTGCTGAACATGGAGTTCGTGCAGTTCCACCCGACGGGCATGGTCTGGCCGCCGTCCGTGAAGGGCATCCTCGTCACGGAGTCCGTGCGCGGGGACGGCGGGGTTCTGAGGAACTCCGAGGGCAAGCGGTTCATGTTCGACTACATCCCCGACGTCTTCAAGGAGAAGTACGCGCAGTCGGAGGAGGAGGGCGACCGGTGGTACGAGGACCCGGACCACAACCGCCGGCCCCCTGAGCTGCTCCCCCGGGACGAGGTGGCGCGGGCCATCAACTCCGAGGTGAAGGCCGGCCGCGGCTCCCCGCACGGAGGCGTCTTCCTGGACGTGTCGACGCGTATGCCCGCCGAGGTCATCAGGCGCCGACTGCCCTCCATGTACCACCAGTTCAAGGAACTCGCGGACGTCGACATCACCGCCGAGGCGATGGAGGTCGGGCCCACCTGTCACTACGTGATGGGCGGGATCGCGGTCGAGTCGGACAGCGCGTCGGCGCGTGGCGTGCCCGGGCTCTTCGCGGCCGGGGAGGTCGCCGGCGGCATGCACGGCTCCAACCGGCTCGGCGGCAACTCGCTTTCCGACCTGCTGGTGTTCGGGCGGCGGGCCGGTCTGCATGCGGCCCAGTACGCCACGGGGCTCACCGGGGCACGCCCCCTGGTGGACGACGTCCAGGTGGACACCGCCGCCGCGGAGGCCCTGCGGCCCTTCTCCGCCGAGGGCCCCGAACCCGGCGCCGAGAACGGCCGGCCGCCGGAGAACCCGTACACGCTCCATCAGGAACTCCAGCAGACGATGAACGACCTCGTCGGCATCATCCGTCGTGAGGCGGAGATGGAGGCGGCCCTGGAGAAACTCGCCGACCTGCGTGTACGGGCCCGGCGGGCCGGGGTCGAGGGGCACCGGCAGTTCAACCCCGGCTGGCACCTCGCGCTGGACCTGCGGAACATGCTGCTCGTCAGCGAGTGCGTGGCACGGGCCGCGCTGGAGCGGACGGAGTCGCGGGGCGGCCACACGCGGGAGGACCATCCGACGATGGACCGGGCGTGGCGGCGCGTGAACCTGCTCTGCCAACTGGTCGATCCCACGGGCGGGTTGGCGGCGACCGACCCCGTGCGCGGGCAGATCGACCTGGTCCGCGAGACCACCGAACCCATCCGCCCCGACCTGCTGGCCCTCTTCGACAAGGAGGAGCTGGTCAAGTACCTCGCCGAAGAGGAGCTCTACGAGTGAGCAGCTATGAGGCCCGCTTCAAGGTGTGGCGCGGGGATGCCGAGGGCGGCGGCCTGGAGGACTTCGGGATCGAGGTCAACGACGGCGAGGTGGTGCTCGACATCATCCACCGCATCCAGGCGACGCAGGCGCCCGATCTGGCCGTCCGCTGGAACTGCAAGGCGGGCAAGTGCGGTTCGTGCTCGGCGGAGATCAACGGACGCCCACGGCTGTTGTGCATGACGCGGATGTCGGTGTTCACCCGCGAGGAGACGATCACCGTGACCCCGCTGCGGGCGTTCCCGGTCGTACGGGACCTGGTGACGGACGTCGGCTTCAACTACATGAAGGCGCGGGAGGTGCCCGCGTTCGTGCCGCCGGAGGACCTCGGTCCCGGTGAGTACCGGATGATGCAGGAGGACGTGGACCGCTCGCAGGAGTTCCGCAAGTGCATCGAGTGCTTCCTGTGCCAGGACACCTGCCATGTCGTCCGCGACCACGAGGAGAACAAGACGGCGTTCGCGGGCCCACGCTTCCTGATGCGGGTGGCGGAGCTGGACATGCACCCCCTGGACGCGGCCGACGAGAACGGCCTTGACCGCAAGAAGACCGCCCAGGACGAGCACGGCCTCGGCTACTGCAACATCACCAAGTGCTGCACGGAGGTCTGCCCCGAGGGCATCAAAATCACGGACAACGCGCTGATTCCCTTGAAGGAAAGGGCCGTTGACCGTAAGTACGATCCGCTGGTGTGGCTGGGCGACAAGATCCGCAGGCGGCCGTCCGGGACGGTGTAGGGACGGAACCCGGGGGCCCCGGGGCAGGACCCGGTCGGGGTCAGAACAGGCTCAGCAGAGCCTCTGCCGGGTCCGTGAGGCCTGTCGTGCCGTTGGGCAGGGGGAGTTCGAACCAGACCGTCTTGCCGCGGGGTGTGCGGCGGGAGCCCCAGGCGTCGCTGAGGAGTCCGACGAGCTGGAGGCCCCGGCCGCCCTCGTCCGTGTCGCGGGCGCGGCGGCGGCGGGGCTGCACCAGGCCGGCGTCCCAGACCTCGCAGACCAGGGTGCGGTCGAGGAGGAGACGCAGGCGGATCTCGCCCTCGCCGTAGCGCAGGGCGTTGGTGACGAGTTCGCTGACGAGCAACTCGGCCGTGTCGACGAGGGGTTCGAGGTCCCAGCTGAGGAGCTGGCCCCGGGCGTACTCCCGCGCGCGGCCCACGCTGCGCGGCTCGCGCGGCAGCGTCCAGTCGCCGACGGACTCGGACGGCAGCCCCTGGACACGAGCCATGAGCAGGGCGATGTCGTCCTCGCCGTGATGCGTGTCGAGCGTGTTGAGAATGTGGTCGCAGACGTCCTCCAGGGGGCTGGAGGGGTCCGTGAGGGCGCCCACGAAGGCCTGTAGGCCCTCGTCCAGGGGGTGGTCGCGGGATTCGACCAGTCCGTCGGTGTAGAGCGCCAGAAGGGCGCCCTCCGGCAGCTCCACCTCCACCTCCTCGAACGGCTCGCCGCCGACACCGAGCGGCATCCCCGGCGGTACGTCGAGCATGAGCGCGCTCTCGCCCGGTTCCACGATGACCGGCGGGAGATGGCCCGCGTTGGCGAAGGTGCAGCGGCGGGTGACGGAGTCGTAGACCGCGTACACACAGGTGGCGAGGTAGACCTCGGAGAGGTCGGCGTCCCGGGACTGGCGCGCACCGCGCGTAGACTGCTGGACTCCGCCGGGCGTTCCCAGACCGCGGGCGATCTCGTCCAACGCCGAGAGGACCTCGGCCGGTTCGAGGTCGAGCAGCGCCAAGGTGCGTACGGCCGTGCGGAGTTCACCCATCGCGACGGCCGCGCGCAGACCGCGGCCCATCACGTCGCCGATGACCAACGCCGTGCGGTGGCCGGGGAGTTCGATGACGTCGAACCAGTCGCCGCCGACCTCCGTGGCCGCGTTCCCGGGAAGGTAGCGGCAGGCGATGTCCAGGCCGGATGCCTCCGGGTCGCCCGGGGGGAGCAGGGAGCGCTGCAGGATCAGGGCGCGCTCGTGCTCCCGTCGGTAGAGGCGGGCGTTGTCGATACAGACCGCGGCGCGCGAGGCCAGTTCGACCGCGAGGGAGCTGTCGCGTTCGCCGAACGGCTCGCTCCCCTTCGTACGCGAGAACTGGACCAGTCCTACGACCGTGTCGTGGGCGACCATCGGCACCGCGAGCGTGGACTGGATCAGGCCGCCCTCCTCGGCGGCGACGCTCTGCAGGCGGGCGGTGCGCAGGGCGTCCGCGAAGGGCGAGTTGAAGGCGTAGTGGTGGACCGCGCCGACGTTCACGGGCTCCGGACCGCTGATGTAGGGCGCGTCCGAGACGGCGCTGGCGTAGGCGACGCGGCGCAGCTCGGCGCTGCCGTCGGCAAGTCCTGGCGGGGTCTCGTCGCCGGCCAGGAGGCCCTGGTAGAGGTCGACGGAGGCGAGGTCGCAGAAGCCGGGGACGGCCACGTCGAGGAGTTCGCGGGCCGTGGTCTCCAGGTCGAGCGAGTTGCCTATGCGTGCGCCCGCCTCGTTCAGAAGGGCGAGATTGCGCCGTGCCTGCGCGGCCTCGCGGGCCGCGGCGCGGCGTGCGGTGATGTCGGTGCCCAGCCAGGCGATGCCTATCGGACGGCCCGAACCGCTGTGCACGCGATAGAGGTTGATGGACCAGTGGCGGCGCTCGCTGGAACCGGGCACGGTGCCGCTGACCAGCAGCTCGTTGACCATGTCGCCGGTCTCCAGGACCCGCCGCAGGATCGCGGAGACCCGCTCGGCCTCGCCCGGGGCCAGATAGTCCTTGACGGTGCGTCCGCGATGGTCCTCGACGGTGCCGCCGAAGACCGAGGCGAACCGCTCGTTGGCACGGCGGATGCGCAGGTCCGGGTCGATCAGCAGGAAACCGAAAGGAGATTGGCCGAAAATGGCCTGCGAGGCGGCAAGATCGGTCTCGATCCGGCGCAGAATGCGTACGTCCACGACGATGCAGACGGCGGCCCGCTCGCCCTCCTCGGTCCGCGTCGGCATGACGTAGACCTCGGCGAGTCCTTCGGCGGCCAGACCGGTGCCCTCGGGGTCGGGCAGCCGGAAGGGGACCACACCGGTCCACTCCCTGCCGTCGAGGACTTCGGCCATCTTCCGCTGGCCCAGCTCGCGCTTGTCCTCGGCGACGAAGGCCTCGATGGGGTCCATGCCGACCGCGCGCTCGGTCGGGATGCCGAAGAGCTGCTCGGCGCGCAGACTCCACTGGTCGACGAGGCCGTCGGGGCCGATGGAGAACGAGGCGACCTTGATGTAGTCGTAGATCGATCCGGGCGGACTGCTCTGCCACACGACCTCGCCGGGCACCTCGCCCGGCGCCTCGACGGGCACACCGGATATTCCGCCGTGCCCCGCGCGCCGCGCCTCGTCCGGCACCGGCAACGCGCCATCGCCTGTCGTCGCATCAGCCATCGCGCCGCCCGACGGGTCCTCGGACTCCGTGGCCTTCGCTGGTATCTCGCTCACGCGAACCGTCCCCTCCAGCTCACCGCGTCCGGCACCGGTCACCGGAGGCGGCTGCCCGCAGTATCCAGCACTACGGTGCCGCACAACACGGTGTTCACGATCACAGCACGGTCCCGATGCTTTTAGGACCGGCCGCGACAAACACTCCCAGTCTTCTAACCATGTGGGACCCCGTCGAACCACGGACTTGGGGGTGGCTCGTGTGTCCGAGGGGTCGGGGGTTGTTCGGGGGGTGCTTGGGGCCGGCCGGGGGAGGGCTGGGGAACGGCCGCCGATCGGCTGCGCGATGGCTGCGCATGCCCTGCGGAACGGCTGCGGAATGGCTTGGGATTGGTTGTGGAGTGGGGGCGGGGTGGCCCCTGGGCGGGTGCGCGGGGCGGCTGCACGGGGAGTCGCGATTGGCTGTCGAGCGGCTGCGGATCGGCCAGCGGTCGGCTGGAATGGCTACCGGTCAGCTCGGGAGTGCCAGTTCGAACCACACCGTCTTGCCCTTACCGCCTGGTCTGGTGCCCCAGCGGCGGGAGGAGTTCGCCACGAGCTGAAGCCCTCGGCCGCTTTCGTCCTCGGGCTCCGCGTCGCGTTCCTGCGGTGGGTCCGGGAGGGGGTCGGAGACCTCGACGAGCAGAACGTCCATCGGCTCCGAGGGGCGTACGAGGCGAACCCCGATGGGACCCGTGGCGTGCCGCAGGGAGTTGGTGACCAGTTCGCTGACCAACAGCGCGGTCACGTCTCCGAGGGAGTCGAGGTCCCAGGCATGGAGCTGGCCCCGGACGACGGTTCGGGCGGTCCTGACGGCGCCTGGATCCGCGGGAAAGGTCCACTCGGCGATATCGCCCTCGGTGTGGATCACGCAGATCACTCCCAGGCCAGAAGCGGACCATGTCCGGTTTCATGGGGTTAATGGGCACATACCCGATATCCCGGGCGGAGTACCGTGCGCGAGGGCGCACTGTGGCGCGAACGGCGTACTCGGCGCTCGTCTCAGCCGCCACATGCGCCTCGCGAGCCCGAGCGTCCCACGTACGGTGTGCGTCCCGCACCCCGCAGACTCGAGTGCGCGAAGTTGTGATGGTCACACCTTTTCCTTCGCCCCCGCCGCCCCTACCCGTTCCCGTCCCCTGGGGGCTGCGCCCCCAGACCCCCGCTATCGGCCTGAACGGCCTCGTCCTCAAACGCCGGACGGGCTGAAGTTGTCGGCCCGGGCCGCGAACAATCCAGCCCCTCCGGCGTTTGAGGAGCGGGGGTTCGGGGGCTGGCCCCCGAAAAGGGACGGGAATGGGCAGGGGCGGCGGGGGCGAAACAAAGGCCACTACCCCCCAGCCGCCCCACTCCCCCAAACCCCCCGCGCAACCTCCATCACGGCGGCCACATCCTGCTCCAGCCACTCCACATCCCACAGCTCATCCGGGCTCAACCAGCGGAGCTCATCGTGGTCCTGGAGCGGCTTGGGCGCAGGCGAGTCCGCCAGGAGCCGCACAGTCCAGACCTGGAGAACGTAAGGCGACCGCAAAGGCCACTCACCCGGAACACGGTCAAGCACCTCGGACTCAACCCCGAGCTCCTCCCGAAGCTCCCGCACGAGCGCCCCCTCGGAAGTCTCCCCGGCCTCCACCTTCCCCCCGGGCAACTCCCACCGCCCGGCCAACTCCGCGGGCGCACTGCGACGCGCGGCAAGGAGACACCCGTCGCTCAGCACGGCGGCTCCGACCACCACGATCCGTTCGGTCATGCGCCGGAGCCTACGGGAGCCCCACGAACACACCCACACGCGTCACTTCGAGCCGTTCTGCCCGATCCGCTCGACCCAGTAGAGCTGCTTGTGCCCACGGTCGTCGAGGCTGTCCGCGATCTTCTGGGCCTCGGCCCTCGTCGCGTACCTGCCGACGCGGTAGCGATTGCCGTTGTCGTCCTGTCGTATGACGAGCCAGGGAAGTGTGATGGTGCCGTCGTTCATCGCGCCCCTCCGCTCCCCGCCCCCGGCTCGCGTCCTGCCCCGCCACATAAGGAAACCGCAATCCGCATATGCCCGAGCCTACGCCTAACCTTCACGCAGCGAATACGGCTTTTCACAAAGAGGTATGCGCGAGATGCCCGAGAGGTACGCAATCGGCCAGCACTGAGGGGGCGCATCCTCACGGACACGCCCCCTCATCCCCCTCGGGCTCCCGCCGACAGCACGGAGACCGCGCCGAACACCCCTCAAGAGAACGACCGGATTCCACCGCACCGCCCGCCAACCAGCAGCCGGTCACCGGTCGCCGGCATCCGACCACCAGCAACCGACCCAAGTCATGGACGGCGGCTACGCCCTACTTCACCGGCAAGTGGTAGGCGATGCGATACCGGTCCGCCGGCACCACCACGTCCGCCGTCTCCACCGGCCGCCCCGAGGCGTAGTACGTCCGCTGGATGACGACCACCACGTGCCCGGGCACACCCCCCAGTGCCGACAGTTCCTCGGCGAGGCCGGGACGGGCGCCCACCTCCTCCGTGACGTTGTCCACGATCACGTCGATGGCGGCCATGCGCTCGACGACGCCCATGCCGCCCAAGGGGCCCTCCTCGGGGAGCATCACGGGCGTGCGGCCCGTGACGGCGAGGGGCTCCCAGGAGGTGGAGAGCATCATCGCCTCGCCCGCGTCCCGGAAGACGTACTTCGTGCACATCACCCGGTCGCCGGCCTGGAGACCGAGTCGCTCGGCGATGGCGCCGCTCGCCTCGGCCTGCGCGCTGTGCGACTCCCACGTACCGCGAGCGGAGACGTCCGCCTGCTCCTGGCGGAACGGTGTCGCCCCACTGTCCGGCCGGTACCCGGAGCGGGCGACGCGGCGCGGCACCGGACGCTCGCGCACATACGTACCGGACCCGGAGCGCCCCTCGACCAGACCCTCGGCCATCAGCACCTTGCGGGCCTCGAGCGCGACCGTGTCCGAGACGCCGTACTCCTCGCGGATTCTGGCCTGTGACGGGAGCCGTGTGTGCGGTGGCAGCGATCCGTCGACGATCTTCTTGCGAAGATCACCTGCGACGCGCAGATACGCCGGCTGCTCACCGAATGTCACTGGCCACTCCCGTCAGGTTGTACAGACAGCTACAGGGTGGCAACCGTGGGTTGTGTCAGGCAAGCGAAGGCCAGAGAATCACTCGATGTGATGACTTGCGGCCGCTCAAGGCTTTACGCAGGCACTTTCTCCCCGCTACGGCCGCCGTCACACCTCTGCGCCGCTGCCTCCTGAGCTGCCTCCCGTACCGCCGTCCTCACCGCCGCCGCTCTCGTACGACTCCGGCGGCGCCGAGGCGAGGCCCAGAGCCTTGCGCGTGGTGACCGCCTTCTTGGCGTCGGTGAGTTCCAGCGCCTTGTCGTAGTGCCCGTAGAAGACGTCCGCGTCGGTGGCCTTCGCCGCTGCCGACCACTCCCCCCGCGCCTTGTCCAGGTCCTTGACCAGCGCGGCGACCGGATCCTTCGCGTCGGCGGGCCAGTCGTGGCCGCGCAGCATTCCGAGTTGCTCGGTGATCGCGGCCGAGACCCTGGTCGCCCACTCCTTGTGGCCGGGCAGGTCGTCCTCGACGTACTCCTCCTCTGGCGCCGACTCCATGGCCTTGTTGAGGACCTGGGCCGCCTTCAGATAGGTGAGCTGGTCGGCGTCGAGGGTCGTCTCGTCCTGGCGCAGCGAGCCGGTCAGGCCGCCCTTCTCGTCCACGTTGCCGAACAGGCAGCTGATCTCGCGGTCGCCGAGGCTCCAGCTGTCCCGGGTCGGTGTGAAGTAGTAGATGTCGACGTTCTCCGGGATGGCCCAGGTGTCCATGGCGTAGGCGTACTGGAGTGTGTAGCACTTGTCGTCGGCTGCCTCGGTGATCGCGCTGTCACCGGGGTAACTGCCGCTAGCCATCCTGAAGTTCGCGAAGACCTCGCCGTCGTGCTCCTCGTCGCAGGACACCGTGTCCACGTCGTACGCCATGCCTTCCAGCGAGCCGCCCGGCGTATCGAAGCACTCCCCCTCGTCCACGGAGAAGGTCGCGCCGTTCTCGCTCGCCTCGCGCGCCCCCTCCTGGAAGCCGTCCCAGAACTCGGCCGCTCCGCCGGTGGCGAGCGCGAGGGCGAGGATCGCTGCGCCGATGCCCGACAGGATCATCCCGGCGATGGCCATGCCCTTGCCGCGCTCTCCCTTCCTCTTGATCTGCGCCAGCGCGAAGAAGCCGAGGATCAGGCCTACGAGGGGGAGGAAGCACAGGATGCCGAGCACGAGTGCGGCTATGGCCAGGCCGTTGACCGGGGCCGGGGTGTTGTACGGGGAGTAGCCCTGCCCCCAGGGCTGATAGCCGTACGGACCCGGTCCCGGGCCCGGTCCCGGGACCGGTCCCTGGCCTTGCGGCCCGCCCGGGTACGCGCCGTACGGGCCCTGCGGCTGGCCCGGCGGCTGGTACGGCCCCTGGGGTTGCCCCTGAGGCTGACCCTGCGGGGGCTGGGGCCCGGAGGGCGGGGGTATCTCCACTAGTACCGTGCTCCTCGTCCAAGTGCTGGGTCCGGGTGGTGCGGACTCACGTACGACAGGCCGCATCGTAAGCACGCCCCGGCCGACGACGGAACGCGGGGAACGATCCCGCCGATTCGGTCACCGGGGCCGGCCCCGGATCCCCATGCTTTTCTTCGCCCCCGCCGCCCCTACCCATTCCCGTCCCTTTCTGGGGGCTGCGCCCCCAGGCCCCCGCATCGCGCTGCCGCGCTCGTCCTCAAACGCCGGACGGGCTCGGGGGGCGGGGGCTTGCGGGGTGGAATGCGTGCGGGTTGGTTGTGTCTGAGTGCGCAGTTCCCCGCGCCCCTGAATAGGGGCGCGGGGAACTGCGCAATCTGTTAGCCCCTCCGGCGTTTGAGGAGCGGGGGTTTGGGGGCGGAGCCCCTGAAAAGGGACGGGAATGGGTAGGGGCGGCGGGGGCGAAAAAACTCCCCGCGCCACCAGCCCCAACGCACCCCGCCCCCGCAGCAGCCCAGGTCGAGGACCCGATGGCATGCCGCGAGGGCGAGGAGAAGGACTGGCTGCGGACGATCAGAACGGACGGTCAGAACTGATTGTCAGAACCGACCGTCAGAACTGCAGCCCCCAAGAGTTGATGTACCCGGTGTCCAGTGACGCGTTGTCGCTGACGCGGAGGGTCCACGTCCCGTTGGCTGCCTCGGACGAGGCGTTCACCGTGTACGTGGTGTTGATGTTGTCCGTCGAGCCCCCGGTCCCGTACGCCTTCAGCGTGTAGGCCGTCCCGTCGGGAGCGATCAGCTGGACCTGGAGGTCACCGATGTAGGTGTGGACGATGTTCACGGGCACGCTCAGCGCGGCGGGCGCGTTGCCGGTGACGCCGGTCACCGTGACAGGCGAGTTCGCGGTGGAGTTGTCGGCGATCGCGTAGTCCGCGGTGTTCTCGAAGAGGTCACCCGTCGGAGGCGGAGTGGTACCGCCGCCACCGACCTTCAGCAGCCGGTTGGGCGAACCCGTACCGGGGCTGGTGACGACCCCGGTGGTGGCGGAGTTGACCAGCGCGGTCTGCACGGCGGCGGGCGTCGCGGTCGGGTTGTCGGCCAGATAGAGCGCGGCGGCCCCGGCGACATGCGGGGTCGCCATCGACGTACCGGAGATGGTGTTGGTCGCGGTGTCGCCCGTGCCCCAGGCGGAGGTGATGGAGGAGCCGGGGGCGAAGAGGTCGAGGACCGTGCCGTAGTTGGAGTAGCTGGCCTTGGCGTCGGAGCTGGTGGTGGCGCCGACGGTGATGGCCTCGGTGACACGGGCGGGCGAGCGGGTCGAGGCGTTGGTCGTCTCGTTGCCGGCCGCGACGGCGTAGGTGACGCCGGAGGTTATGGAGTTGCGTACGGCGGTGTCGATCGCGGTGTCGACGGTCCCGCCGAGGCTCATGTTGGCGACGGCTGGCTTGACGGCGTTGGTCGTCACCCAGTCGATGCCCGCGACGACCTGGGCGGTGGTGCCGGAGCCCGCGTTGTTGAGGACACGGACGCCGACGATCTTCGCCTTCTTGGCGACGCCGTACGACGTGCCGGCGACCGTGCCCGCGACATGCGTGCCGTGGCCGTGGCCGTCCTGGGCGGTGTTGTCGTTGTCGACGGCGTCGTAGCCGTAGGAGGCCCGGCCGCCGAAGTCGGTGTGTGTGATGCGGACACCGGTGTCGATGACGTAGGCGGTGACGCCCTCGCCGGCGGTGTCGTCGTAGGTGTAGCTCTGGTTGAGCGGGAGGGCCGCCTGGTCGATGCGGTCGAGGCCCCAGGAGGGCGGGTTGGGCTGGGTCGTCTCGATGGAGAAGACGCGGTTCTGGACGACGGAGGCGACGGCCGGGTCGGCGGCGAACCGCTTCGCCTCGGCCTCGGTGGCCTCGACGGCGTAACCGTTCAGCGCCTTCTTGTACGTACGCTCGATCGTGGCGCCGTACTCCTTCGCGAGGGCCCTGCCCTCCGCCGAGCCGGACGTGGCGGCGTCCGGGTGGAGCGTCACGATGTAGCTGTTCGCGATCGTGCCGGGTGCGCCGGCGTACTGGATCCGGCCTTCGGGGCCTGCGGCCGCCTGCGCCGGCAGGGCGGAGACGAGACCGGCGACGAGGGCCGCCGTACCGATGCCCGCGATACCGGTGAATCGGCTGATACCGGTGAATCCGGTGATACCGGCGAGTCTTCGCCGGGCATGACGCATCACTGCCATCTGAGGATCCTCCTCATCGGTGGTGCGCTGGTGGTGGGGGGTGGTGCGGTCGTACGCACGTGAAGACGACAGGGCCATGTCAAGAACTGGTCACTTCGGCCCTGCGCTCAGCCGAAAGATTGCGGCTTCCACAGGAATTGCACAAGAGCCCTGCACAGACGTAACGCAGGTGCCATATGCCAGTCATGACACTCCGTCACCAACCGGTGCATCTAACCTGCCGACATGACTCCATTGCCGGATTGTTTCTGCCCGGTGGACGGCACGCGCGTCCCCACGGGTTCGCTCGCGTGGTGCTGTCCGGTCTGCCGCGGCCCGCTCGACCTGGACTTCGCGCCCACGCCCGCCTCCCTCAAGTCCCTCGCGGGCAGGGTGAATTCACTCTGGCGGTACGCGGAGTGCCTGCCCCTGTCGTCCCCGTCGGTGTCGCTCGGCGAGGGCCGCACCCCGCTGGTCCCGCTCAAGGACGGCGTCTCGGCCAAGCTGGACTTCCTGATGCCGACGCTCTCCTTCAAGGACCGCGGGGCCGTCCTGCTCGCCGAGCTGGCCCTGCGGCTGCGACCGGACCGGGTCGTGGCGGACAGCAGCGGCAACGCGGGCACGGCGGTCGCCGCCTACTGCGCCAGGGCCCAACTGCCCTGCACGGTCTACGTACCCGACGGCACGTCCGCGAAGAAGCTGGAGCAGATCGGGGCGCACGGGGCCCGCCTCGAAGTCGTCCCGGGCGACCGTGAGGCAGCCGCTCAGGCGGCCCGGGAGGCGGCGGACGAGGACGGCACGTTCTACGCCTCGCACGTCTTCAACCCGTACTTCCTGCACGGCACGAAGACGTACGTCCACGAGCTGTGGGAGGACCTCGGCGGCCGGCTCCCCGACGTGATCGTCGTGCCCGTCGGCAACGGCACGCTCCTCCTCGGCGCGTCCCTCGCGATCGCCGAGCTGCACGCGGCGGGAATGATCGACCGCAGGCCCGCCCTGTACGCGGTCCAGTCCGCCGCCGTCGCCCCGCTCGCCCACGCCTGGCACGAGGGCGCCGACGACCTGGCCGGAGTCACCCCGGCGGCCCCCACGTTCGCCGAGGGCATCGCGATCCCCCGGCCGCCGCGGGCCCGGCAGATCCTGCGCGCGGTCCGGGAGTCCGGCGGCACCTTCCTCACCGTGACGGAGGACCAACTCCGCCACGCCCAGAGCGACCTGGCCTCGCAGGGCCTGTACGTGGAGTCGACGGGGGTGGCCTGCTGGGCGGCCGTACGGGAGGGGGCGCTTGGCGCGCGCACAGCTGTCGTGCCCCTGTGCGGGGCGGGCCTGAAAACGGGGCTCGCGCATTCGTAGGGACCTCGGGTGGTGACTCGGGTGCGGGGTGGTGTTGTGTGGCTGAGTGGGCAGTCCCCCGGCCCCTGAAATACGGGGCCGCACCCCTGTCTTTCATCTTCTAGGGGCGCGGGGAACCGCGCACTCCCACCACGACCGGCCCGCACTCGAATAACGCCCTCCACCGACCCCCCTCTTCACCCCGCGGGGCGCTCCGCGGGGCGCCCCGCCAACCTCTCCTGCTCCTCCTCCACAATCCGCCGGGCAATCGTCCCGTCCGACACATCGACCGCATCCGGCGTCGCCTCGGCGACATCACTGCGACGGGCGTACGCGTCGAAGAGGCGGGACTTGCTCTCCAGGATCCGCAGCAGCCGGTCGTCCACGCTGTCCGTGGCGAGCAGCCGGTGCACCTGGACCGAGCGGACCTGGCCCATGCGGTGGGCGCGGGCGACGGCCTGGTGCTCCAGGGTCGGCTTGACCTGCGGCTCGCAGAGGATCACGACGGACGCGGCCTGGAGGTTGAGGCCAACACCGCCGGCCTCGATCTGGCAGAGCAGCACGGCATGCCCGGGTGCAGCCGTGAACTCGTCGACGAGCTGCTGCCGCCGGGTGGCGGGCACTCCGCCGGCCAGTGGCCCCAACGCCCCTTCCCCGACGGCCTGTTGGACGGTGGCGAGGACGTCCCGGAAGTAGGAGAAGACGACCACCTTCAGGTCGTTCACGGCGGCTTCCGCGACGAGTTCGCGCAGCCGCTGGAGCTTCGCGGACTTCTCGGCGTGCACGTACGCGGCTCTGCGCATCGCCATGAAGTTCCCGGCGGCGACCGCCTCGCGATAGGCGTCCTGGTCGGCGGCGCTGAACTCCTCCCACTCGTCGACCTGGACGAGCGCGGGCAGTTCGGTGAGTACGTCCTGCTGGTTGCGCCGCAGATAGGCGGGGGCGACGGACCTGCGGAACGTGTGCGGGCCCGCGACGGCGTCGCTGCCCTGGATCTTCGGCACCAGCTCGGGCTGGAGGTAGCGGACGAGGGTGCGGAACTCCTCGACACGGTTCTCCATCGGCGTACCCGTGAGGAACAGGACGCGCTCGCACCGGTCGGTCCAGCGTGCGACGGCCCGTGAGCGACGGGCGTCGGGGTTCTTGACGTAGTGGGCCTCGTCGACGACGAGCGCGGCGGGGGCGGTGAGGACGGCGGGCATCCCGGCCGGGCCCCTCGCACCCTTCCCGCCCTTCTCCCCCTTCGCCGGATCCGGCAGGCTGTGCAGCACGTCGAAGGTGGTAACCGCGACGCCGCCGCGCTCGCGCCACTCGGCGTACGCGTCCTGCCGGTCGGGGCCGTGCACGGGCACCGCGCGCAGGGTGCTGCGGGAGCGGATCTCGCGCGTCCAGTTGATCAGTACGCTCGCCGGGCACACCACCAGGAAGTGCTTGTGACCGTCGGCCGCGAGATGCGCGAGCACGGCGATGGCCTGGACGGTCTTGCCGAGCCCCATCTCGTCACCGAGGACCACCCGGCGCTGGGCGAGCGCGAACCGCGCACCGAACGACTGGTATCCGCGGAGCGAGACCCGCCGGTGGGTGTCGTCGAGCCCCTGCGCGTGCACCCGGTCCGCGACCTCGGCAGGCAGGAACCCCTCAGCGGCCTCGACGTCGGGCGCGCTCCCGGCGATCTCGGCGAGCTGGCTGTAGTACTCCGGGGCCCGCAGCTCGAAGTCCACCCACGCCTCGGCGTCGGACGCGGACTCCCGCAGCAGGTCGGTGGATGCCTGCGTGAGCAGCATCGGTACGCCCTTGGCCACGGCGTCGCCCGTCAGCGCGCGGAGTTCCGCGACGGCGGCGAGGGCGCGCTCACGCCTGGCCCTGCCCGTGAGGGCCATCCGCAGCCGCCCGGTGGCCGGACGGGCCGCCTCCAGAAGCGTCTTGAAGCCGCGGTCGAGCTCCGTGGCCGCGTCCACGGCCCGCCGCAGTTCGGGTCCGGCCTCGACGAGCCGGCGCAGCGCGATGACGAGGGCAGTGGTCCGCGGTTCGGGGTGGTCGACGTCGATCCGTACGGACACGGTCTCCTCGACCGCGCGGGCGATCTGCCGCGCGGCGGCGAGTGCCTGGTCGGCGGTCTGGGCTCCGACGCCCGGTATCTGCCGCAGCTCGTACCGGCTCGCGTCGAACACGCCGCGCACCGAGCCGAGCCCCGCCGCCTCTAGGGCCCCGAGCCTGAGCCGCCCCTCGGTGACGTCCTTCAGGCGCGAGACCGGGATGCCCTCCAGCTCCTGGGCGACCAGCTCGGCGAGGACCGGAGCGAGGGCCGTACGCACCTGGTCGACGGCCCGCGCGTGATCGTCGAGCACTCCTCGCGCGAGCCCGCGCAGCCGCTCGCCCCGTCCGACGACCGTACGGGTCTTCCGCCCCACCGGTACGGGGCTGTCGACCGCCCCCTCACCCTCCGCCATGACGCCCCTCGTGTGCCGTACGCCGCGATGAGCGGACATCCTTCCACGGGGGACCGACAGTCGGGCCGGACGAGGAGCGGGCCGAGCGCCGGCCCGGTCCGCCGAGGCACCTCGGCTATGCGCGGGCCTCGCGAGGACGGCGGAACACGAACGCCGAGGCCATCCCGCCGATGAGGCCGAAGAGATGCCCCTGCCAGCTGACTCCGGCCGTCGTCGGCAGTACGCCCCACAGGATCGAGCCGTAGACCGCGCCGACGACGAGGCCTATGACCACGTCACCGATCCGGCGGTCCACGAAGCCGCGGACCAGCAGATAGCCGAAGAGACCGAAGACGACGCCGGACGCGCCCGCGGTTATGGAGTGTTCGGACGCGGTGAGCCACACGCCCAGGCCGCTGACGAGGATCGTCACGGTGACGACGGCGAGGAAGCGGCGGATCCCGGACAGCGCGGCCAGGAAGCCGAGGAGGAGCAACGGCACGCTGTTCGCGGCGAGATGGTCCCAGCCGAAGTGCACGAAGGCGGCGGGCACGATGTCCCGCAGCTCGCCGAACTCGCGCGGCGTGATGCCGAACGTGTCCAGGGCGTGCCCGCTCGCCACGTCGATGGCTTCGAGCACCCAGAGCAGGGCGACCCAGCCGCCCACCAGCAGGGCCGCGTTCTTGACCCGCTCACCGCGCGACGCCGGCGCGGGAACAGCCACGCCGTACGGCCCGTACGCCATGAGAACCTCCTGGCTTTCCTCGTGTACTCCTCAACGCACGGAAGGCTCCGCCCGGTTCCCACCCCGCGGCCGGCCGAAGCGGAATCACGGTGACCACTCTCGGTCTCGTACTTTTTACGCATTGTGATCGTGCGCCCATGACCTCACTGTGATCTGCCATGGACAACGGATCACAGGCCCGGGAGACGCGCCTGGTCGAGCTGGTCGTGCCCGGTATCGGCCCGGTGGACCGCGCGGAGGCACTGGAGCCGCCGGTCGTCCACCGGATCAGCGGGGACGAGGCCGCCGGCTGGTACGGAACGGTGGCGGAGGACGACACCGAGCCGCTCGTCGAACGGCAGGTCTACGACTGGAACCGGCTCACGATCGGCGGCGCGGGCCGGGCGATGTGGCTGCTCCTGCTGCCCTTTCTGCTGATCAACCTGGTGACGTGGATGCAGCCCCGGCTGCCGCGGCACAGCAGGGTGTCGGGCTGGCTGTACGACTTCGGGGCCCGGCTGCTCGGACTGTCGCTGACGGTGATGCTGGTGGGCGTGTTCGGGCAGGCCGCCATGGACCAGGTCGTGTGGCAGTGCGGGGCGCCCGCGCACTCCGCCTGCGGTGCGGAGAACCCGTTGGTCGAGGCGGCACGGGACGTGGGCACGGGAATCGGACTGACGCTCGCGGCCGTGGTGCCGCTGCTCGTCGGAGCGGTGATGGCGTTCAGCGCGCGGGACGCCAAGAAGGAGTACCGGCCGGTCCTGAAGACCGTGGAGGGCGAGGAGTACCGGCGCCTGGACCGGGAGGACAAACGGCAGGCGCGGGGGACCGGCAAGGTGCGGCGGCCACTGGAGGTGCGCGGCTTCTGGGAGTACAACTGGCGCGCCGAGGGCCTCACTTCACAGCATCGGTGTGCGGGTCTGCTCACCGTCGCGATGCTGGTGATCGTGCCGGGGCTCCAGTACGACCTGCGCCGGGACGGCACGGTCGTCGGTCTGGTGCTGTTCGTGCTGATTCTGGTGCTGGCGGCGCTGATGGTCGCCGACGGGCCCTGGTTCAGAAGCGTGCAGTGGTCGAGGCTTTGGCCGCCCAATCACCGGCGGACCACCCTCGGCGTGTGTCTCGGGGTGACGGTCTCCGCCATGCTCTACTGCGCGCTCCCCGAGCGGGACTGGCGGGCGGCGCGCGGGAGTTCACGGATGCTGCCGGGAATGGGCGAGGAGGCCAACGACGTCGTGATCGCCCAGGGCGTCGGCGTGCTGCTGATGATCGTCGCCTGTCTGGTGATGTGCCTCAGGGACCGTGACCGTGCGGAAAGGACGTCCCTCTACGGGCTGTTGGGGCCCGTGGTCGCGGTGATGGCCTGCTTCATCGGGTGGCTCTACACGGCGGCGTTCTCCCTGTGGGTACAGGGCTGGCTCACCCCGGACGGCGACCCGTACGCCACCGAACTCCCCAGGGCGGTGCGGGTGATCGCCGCGGCCTTCCCGCTGGTGGTGGTGCTGGGCGGGCTCGCGGCCGTGGCCAACGCCCTGTGGAAACTGTGGAGGCGCAGGCCTGCGGCCCCGGCACATCCGGCGGAGGAGAAGGAGGACAGGAAGCACCGCAGCGAGATCAACTGGGCGCGGAACGTGGGAGAGGACGGCCTGAACTGGTACGACCAGGGCCTCGCCGCGCTGGCCTCCCTCATCGTGGCCCTGGTCCTCACCCTGTATCTGGCGAACTGGGTGGGCGACGGTTCCCTGACGACGAGCGTCCGCCGGACCACGAACGACACGGTCAAGCAACTCACCACCCTCGGCGCCCTCGCCCTGATCGCCCTCGTGGCGGTCGCGGTGCTCGCCGTACGGGCCGTCGCGCTCCGTCCCGAGATGCGCAGGAACACGGGCATCGCCTGGGCCTTCGGCGTGTTCTGGCCGCGCGCCGCGCACCCTTTCGCCCCGGCGGCCTGGACCGTACGGACCGTTCCCGAACTCGTCCACCGCATCGAGCATCTGCTGGACTCCGACAGCCGTACGCGGATACTGCTGCACGCACAGTCCATGGGGTCGGTGATCGCCGTGGCCGCGCTGTGGCAGATTCCGCCCGAACTGCGTCCACGCATCGGCCTGTTGACCACGGGAAGCCCGATCGGCGCGGTGTTCGCCCGCCACTACCCCGGCTATGTCACGGCCGAGTCCCTCGACGCCCTGGTCCACAACGAGGACGGCGACGACGGCGACGACGGCGAGGACGGCGGCACCCCGGACAGGACTCGCCTGCTCAGGACGTGGGTCAGCATCCACCGCGAGACCGACCTGCTGGCCGGCCCGACCGGCGTCGGCGGTGTGGACCAGGAGTGGAAGGACGGGGTGGCGCCGATGGACCCCGACGCCGAGCGGTCGCATGCGCGCACCCGCGCCCAGCCCGTCTTCTGGCCCCTGGAGCGGCACAACGGATACCGCCGGGACCCCAGGATCGCGGCGGTCCGCAGAGCGATCCTCGACACCCTCGCCGAGCCGGCCCCTCCGCCACCCACTCCCCCGACGACACCGGCTCCTCGCCGGCCGACGCCCTCTCCCCCCACTCCCACACCCGCGCCCTCACCCACACCCACACCGGATCCGGCACCGGCACCCGCGCCGACACGAAGGGAGCCGACCCCGGATCGGACCGGCCCCGTCTGAAGCCCGCGGGGACCCGTGCCGAGGCCGGAGGCCGCCGCCCCGGAATCCCGGTTGGCGCCGAACGAGTGGACTCGCCGGAACGATTACCGGACCGGGGGCCTCCGCCCGGGGTCCGGATGGTGACGTTGCCGTCCGAACCCCTGACCTGGAAGAGACGCCCCCACATGCGACGTACCCCCTCCCGCCGGCTGTTCACCGCGGCGCTCCTCGTGGCGTCGGTGCTGGCGCCGATGACAGCGATTCCGGCCACGGCGGTCAACGCCGCGGGCGTCGACCGGCACGGCGGCGGCCCGTACGACGGCAACCGGCACTGCGCCGACCCGCACGGCGGCGGCCCGCATGGCGCCGGCCCGCACGGCGTCAACGGGCGCGGCGGCGACCGGCACGACAAGGACGAGTGCCCGTCGAACGGTCTCGATCCCAAGCTGACCGCCCGGCTGGACAAGGCCATCGCGGACGTCCGCCGGAAGGCCGACATCCCCGGTGTCGTCGTCGGACTGTGGATGCCGGGCAAGGGAAGCTACGTACGCGCGACCGGGGTAGCCGACACCGCCACCGGCCGGCCGATGACCACCGACCCGTACATTCGGATCGGCAGCGAGACCAAGACCTTCACGGTCACCGCGCTGCTCCAGCTCGTCGACGACGGACGGATCCGCCTGGACGACCCGATCTCCAAGTACATCCATGGCGTGCCGGGCGGCAAGCGGATCACGCTGCGCCATCTCGCCGAGATGCGCAGCGGCCTGTTCCCGTACAGCGCCGACGCGGACTTCGAGCACGATCTGCTGAGCGACCCGAGCCGCTCGTTCACCCCGCGGGAACTGCTCGCGTACGGCTTCAAGCACAAGAACACCTTCAAGCCGGGCAAGCAGTTCCAGTACTCCAACAGCAACCTCGTCCTTCTCGGCCTGGTGATCGAGAAGGTCAGCGGGCACAACCTCGTCGACTTCATCGACAAGCGGGTGCTCCGCCCGGCCCACCTGCGCCACACGCTGTTCCCCCTGGACGCCGAGTTCCCCGAGCCGCACCCGCGCGGCTACACCAACCAGACGCTGAGCGGCGATGTCGAGGACTCCACGGACTGGAACCCCAGCTGGGCCTGGGCGGCCGGGGCGATGATCTCGAACCTGCACGACCTGCGCCGCTGGGCCAAGATCGTCGCCACCGGGACACTGCTCAGCCCGCAGACCCAGAAGGAGCGGCTCAAGACCCTGCCGACCGGCTTCCCCGGCACGAACTACGGCCTCGGCATCTTCGAGTCCGACGGCTGGATCGGCCACAACGGCTCCATCCCCGGCTACGAGAGCGTGACCGTCTACCTGCCGTCGAAGAAGGCCACCCTGGTGGTCCTCCTCAACACCGACATCTCCTACGAGGGCAAGGAGCCGTCCTCGGTCCTCGCCCAGAAGATCACCGAGATCGTCACCCCGAAGAACATCTACGACCGCCCGGTCCCGCCGCGCTAGAGGTCCGGCGGTCCCTGCGGCTTGGCCCTGACCAGCCCGGCGTCGTACGCCATGATCACGGCCTGGATGCGGTCGCGGGCGCCGATCTTGGCGAGGACGCGGCCGACGTGCTTCTTGACCGTGGACTCGGTGAGGACGAGGTGCTCGGCGATCTCCGTGTTCGTCCAGCCCTGGGCGACGGCGACAAGGACCTCTCGTTCGCGGTCGCTGAGGGTCCGCAGCCGGGGATCGTCCGGGGCCGGCGCGTCGGCCGGCGCGAGGACCTGGTGGGCGTAGGCATCCAGCAGCCGACGGGTCAGACGCGGGGCCACGACGGCGTCGCCGGTGGCGACCGCGCGGATGCCGGCGACGAGTTCCTCGGGGCGGGCGTCCTTGAGCAGGAAGCCGCTGGCGCCGGCCCGCAGGCCTTCGTAGGCGTACTCGTCGAGGTCGAAGGTGGTCACGATGAGGATGCGGGTGCGGCCGCCGGCGGCGACGATGCGGCGGGTGGCCTCCAGGCCGTCCATGCCGGGCATGCGGATGTCCATGAGGACGACGTCCGGACGGAGTTCGGCGGCCATGCGGACGGCCTCGGCGCCGTGCTCGGCCTCGCCGACCCCATGCAGGCCCGGCGTCCCCTCGATGAGCATGCGCACGCCCATGCGCTGGAGGGGCTGGTCGTCGGCGATGAGCACGGTGGTCATGACAGCTGTTCTCCCGGCGGTACGTCGAGCACGACATCCACAGTCCAGCCGTGGCCGGTGTCGCCCGGCCCCAGGACGACGGTCCCGCCGTACATGGCGGCCCGCTGGCGGATGCCGACGAGGCCGTGGCCGGGATTGTCGTCGACTCCTCCCGGCCTCGCGCGCGCAGGTGCCCCCGGCGGTACGCCCGTGTCGGCGACCCTGATCCGTACCTGTCCCGACTCGACCGCGATGGTGACCTCGGCGGACGTGCCGGTCCCCGCGTGTTTGAGGGTGTTGGTCAAGGACTCCTGGACGACGCGGTACACGGTGAGCTGTACGCCGCTGCCCAGGGCGTCGAGATCCCCCACGGTCCGGTACGTCACGGACAGCCCGGCCGTGCGCACCCGTGAGACGAGGGGGTCCAGGTCACGGATCCCGGGTTGCGGGGCGAGCAGACGTTCGCCCTCCTGCTCCTCCCGCAGCACTCCCAGCACCCGGCGCAGTTCGCTCATGGCCTGGCGGCCGGTGTCGCCGAGGACGCGCAGCGCCTCGGCGGACCGCTCGCTCCGGTTGGCGGCGAGGGTCGCGGCGCCGTCGGCGACGCTGACCATGACCGAGAGGTTGTGGCCGACGATGTCGTGCATCTCCCGGGCGACCCGGGAGCGCTCGGCGGCGGCGGTGAGCCGGACGCGCTGCTCCTGCTCGATCTCCAGCCGTCTGGCACGGTCCTCCAGAGCCGCCAGGTACATCCGGAGGATACGGAGTGCCAGGCCGATGGCGACGGCCGCCGTCGTCGTGCCCAGCAGGAAGAAGCCGCCGATCATGGGGTGATCGGCCTTGCCGGGGACCAGTACGAAGGCGGCCAGCAGCAGTTCGACGGCCGCCAGCGCGACGGCCCAGCCCAGCACCCGTACGGATCCGTAGCGGGCCAGGGTGTACAGGGCGACGAGTCCGGCGATCCCGGTGGGGAGCCACACTCCCAGCGACCACTGCGCGACGGACACGAACGAAATCACGAGGAACGTGGCCATGGGGGCCCTGCGGCGCCAGAACAGGGGAACGAGGTGCGCGGCGACCAGGAGGCACAGGACGCCGGTCGACAGCTGGGGTCCGGGTTCGGTGTCGCCGAAGGGGGACGTCGGGGCCGTGTCGTTGTGGATCAGGCTGGGCAGGGAGATGGCCAGGATGAGCAGCACGATCGCGGTGTCGAGCAGCCACGGGTACCGGCCGAGCAGCCCCGGCCGGCGCCTTCGGTCGCCCAGCAGCCGGTCCAGGAACGGGTGGGCCCACGCCGCGTCGAGCTCGGAGGGCGTCGCCGCCGCCGGGCCGGTCGCCGTGGCGGCTGCCGCGTGGTGCGGGCTCATGACCACCATTGTCCGGTACCCGATCAGGCGTCGGTACTGGCGAGCCGGTACGCCGCCCCCGCGAGGGCCAGGGCCACCCAGCCGGCGAAGACGGCGAGCCCTGCCCCGGGCGAGAGCGCGTCGGAGGACTGCTGGACGGCGTAGACGGCCTGGCCCGCGGTGCTGGGGAAGTACGGGCTGAGCGTGTCGTACAGCGAGTCCGGCAGCAGCCCGGCCAGGCCGGGCAGGATCAGCAGGATGCCGACCAGGGTCGCGATGGCCCCGGCGGAGGAGCGGATCAGCATGCCCAGGGCCACTCCGAACACGGCTACCAGGGCGAGGTAGACGCCGGCACCGGCCAGGCTGCGCAGCACACCGTCGTCGCCCAGGGACAGAGCGATGCTCTCGCCGTCCAGGCCCGGTGCTCCGAGCAGGAACGCGGCCAGGACGCCCAGGCCGGCAAGGACCAGGACGACGGGCGCGATCACGGCGGCCTTGGCCCACAGGACCGGCAGCCGTCGCGGGACCGCGGTGAGCGTGGAGCGGATCATGCCGGTGCCGTACTCGCCTGCGGAGAGCAGCACACCGAGCACACCGATGGCCAGCGACCCGAAGGTCACGCCGGTCAGGGCCAGGCTCACGGCGTCGGTGCTGCCCGCGTCGGGACCGAGCGGTCCGCCGCCGTCCGCGGCCTCCTGGGGGCTGTAGGTGTGGGCGGCGATCGTCCCGAAGAGCACGAGCAGGAACACGGCGACGCCGAGGGTGATCCAACTGGAGCGCAGAGTCCAGAACTTGGCCCACTCCGAGCGCAGGACGCGTGGGCCGGTCACCTTGCGCACGATCGTGCGGGGCGGGGCCGCGGACAGGTCGGTGACAGTCATCATGCCGCCTTTCGTGCGGTGTCGGCCGGGGCGCTCTGGTACTCGACGGCGTCCCGGGTGAGGTCCATGAACGCCTGCTCCAGGGAGACGGCCTGCGGGGTGAGTTCGTGGAGTGCCAGCCCGTGCGCGGCGGCGATGGCGCCGATCTCCCGGGCATCACGTCCGTGGACCATGAGCTCGTCCCTGGAGGAGGACGTGATCGTGACATCGGGGCCGACCAGCAGTGAGCGCAGCCCGGCGGTGTCGGCGGTGGCGACCTTCACCCCTCCGCTGCCGGCGTCCCTGATGAAGTCGTCGACCGTGGTGTCGACGAGCAGCCGGCCGCGTCCGATGATCACCAGATGGTCGGCGATCTGCGCGGTCTCGCTCATCAGATGCGAGGAGAGCATCACGGCGCGGCCTTCGTCGGCCAGCCGCCGCAGGAGGTTGCGGACCCACAGCACGCCCTCGGGGTCGAGCCCGTTGACGGGCTCGTCGAGCATGACGATCGCCGGGTCGCCGAGCAGGGCCGCGGCGATGCCGAGCCGCTGGCCCATACCGAGGGAGAACGCGCCCACCCGCTTGCCGGCCACGCTGGTCAGCCCCGCCAGCTCGATGACCTCGTCCACCCGGCCGCGGGCGATGCCGTGGGTGTACGCGAGCGCCATCAGGTGGTTGAACGCGGTGCGCCCCGGATGGACGGACTTGGCCTCCAGCAGGCTGCCGATCTCGTGCAGGGGCGCCGGATGCCGGGCGTAGGGGCGGCCGTTCACGGTGACCGAGCCTCCGTCGGGCGAGTCCAGTCCGACGACCATGCGCATGGTCGTGGACTTGCCGGCGCCGTTGGGCCCGAGGAAGCCCGTCACCTCACCGGGCTTCACGGTGAAGCTCAGATTGTCGACGACCGTCTTGTCGCCGTACCGCTTGGTCAGCTCCCGTGCTTCGATCATCGAGGTCACCCTTCTTTCCTTCGATACCGGCCACGGACGGTCGTGACCTCCGCTTTCGAAGCTAGGGGCGGGCAGGACGGATTCCCTGGGACCCCGGGCGACTCTTCGGGGGCCCGGTGGTACCGCGGTACCAGTGGGCCGCGACGTCACGTCCGACGGAGGTGTCCGCGGCGACGGCGGTGCGCCGTCGGCCGGGAGGCCGGAGGGAAAGGCGCGCGCGGGACTGCCGGGCCGGGAGGCCGCGACGGGCGCGGGAGCGGCGTGCAGGTCGCGGGGCGAGTGTGATCACGCCGGTCAGCGCGGGGGCCTCCCCGAGGAGTGCGACACCGATCACGACGGCGGCCATCGGATCGGTGATGGTGACGTTCGCCGTGGTGGTTTCCGGCGGGCCGTCGGCGTAGGCGCGCTGCAGCAGCCCGAACCCGGTGAGGACTGCCGCGGCGAGGCTGGCGAGCGTGCCGAGCGGGCCGGGGGTCGGGGGTCGGACCGGTCTCGCCGCAGTGCTCCATCCCGGCCCGTCCGGGAACCGACGCGCGGCCGTGGGCGGCGCCCGCGCCCACGCTCAACACCGGGCAGCGGCCCCGACCGCCACCCCGGCCTGGATCCGCGCGGCGGTGGTGATCGGGGTGGGCACGGTGTGCGCGGCGGCGATCACAGCGAACGCACCGGCCGCGACCACGATCGTCGCCAGGGCACCGACCGTGCGCCGGCCCGGCCGCCCGCTCCGCGGCCCGAGCCTCCGGAGCACGCTCGCCGCGATCCCCAGCACCCCGGCCGCACCGCCGGCATGATCGCGAGCCAGGTCATGTGCGGCCGCCCTCCTGTGCGGGACGTGGCCCCGTAGGGCAAGGGGTCGCCTACGGGCGGGATGTCGGGACACCCGCCGGACGGCCGGGGCGCCGAGGGCGTACGCCCGGGTCCACACGCCGGCCCGGAGGGAGCCGCCCGGGCGCGGCGCGTGGAGTCGGCGGCGCCTGATCGACGTACGGCGCCGATCAGTGGGATCCGCCCGTCAGGACGCGGTCTGTCCCCCGCCCGCAGGCGCCCCGTCCCGCGGCGCTTCGAGCGTCACCTCGGGCAGCAGGCGATCGAGCCAGGCGGGCAACCACCAGGCCCACTTGCCGAACAACTGCATGATGGCCGGGACCATCAGGCACCGGATGACCAGCGCGTCAAGGAGGATCGCCACGGCGAGACCCAGGCCGAACTCCTGGAGCATCCGGTCGGCGCTCAGCATGAAGGCGCCGAACACGAAGATCATGATGGCTCCGGCCGCCGTGATCACCTTGCCGGTGGAGGCGAGCCCCTCCCGTACCGCGAGCGAGTGGTCCTTCGTACGTTCCCACTCCTCGTGCATCCGCGAGACGAGGAACACCTCGTAGTCCATGGAGAGCCCGAACACGATCGCGAAGATCAGCACGGGCAGGAACGCCTCGACCGGACCCGGCTCCACTCCGAACAGGCCGTGCTGGAACACCAGAGTCATCGCGCCGAGCGCGGCGGTGATCGAGATCAGGTTCAGCAGGGCCGCCTTGAGCGGGATCAGGACGGACCGGAAGACCAGCATGAGCAGCAGGGACGACAGTCCGACGACCACCGCCACGAAGAGCGGCATCCGCTTGGAGACCATCTCCGAGAAGTCCTGGGAGGCCGCGACGGCGCCGCCGACCAGGACCGTGGCACCGGTGGTCCGCTCCAGTTCCGGGGCCACGTCCTCGCGCAGACGGTGTACGAGGTCGGCGGTGCCCTCGGACTGCGGTGACGTCTCGGGATAGACGATCACGGTGGACAGGGCACCGTCCTCGGAAGACATCGCGGGGCTTGCCGCCTCGACGCCCTCGGTCCCGGCCAGCGCGGACGACACAGCCTTTCCGGCCGCTTCGTCTCCCTGGGCCAGGACGACCAGCGGGCCGTTGAAGCCCGGGCCGAAGCCTTCGGCGAGCAGGTCGTACGCCTGCCTCGAGGTCGTCGCCTTCGGGTCGTTGCCCGCGTCGGCGAAGCCGAGCCGCATGCCGAGCGCCGGTGCGGACAGGGCCAGCAGGGCGATGGTTGCGGCCACCAGGGCCGGCAACGGCCGGCGCTGTACCGCCGAGGCCAGCGCCCTCCAGCGGCGTCCTTCGGCCTTGCCCTTGGCGGCGGTCCTGGCCGCGTGCTTGAGCACATGGCGCTGGATGCGCTTGCCGAAGACCGCAAGGAGTGCGGGCAGCAGGATCAGCGAGGCGGCCATGGTGGTCAGCACGGTCAGTGCCAGGGCGAGGGCCACTCCCTGCAGCGAGCCGAGACCGAGCACGACCAGGCCCAGCAGGGCGATGATCACCGTGCAGCCGGCGAAGAACACCGTACGGCCTGCGGCGTCCAGGGCCTTACGGCCGGCCTCGGACGGCTCGGCGCCGTCGGTGAGTTCCTGCCGGTAGCGGTAGAAGATCAGCAGGGCGTAGTCGATACCGACGCCGAGTCCGACGAGCATCGTGATGGGCGGGGTGAAGTCGGCGACGGTGAGGACGTGCGAGGCGAGGACGATGAGGCCGAGGGCGGAGCCGACCGCGAAGAGAGCGGTGATCAGCGGCACGGCGGCGGCCACCAGGGAACCGAAGAGCAGTCCGAGGATGACCAGGGCGGCGACGATGCCGGCGAGTTCCGCGGTCGGGCTTCCCTTGTCCTCGGCGCCGCGCACGGCCTCGCCGCCGAGTTCGACCTGGAGATCGTCCGACTCGACGCCCTTGGCGGTATCGATGATCTTGGCGACCTCCTCTTTGGGCACGGCCTCGGCCTTGCCGTCGAGAGTGACGGTGGCGTAGCCGATCGTGCCGTCCTTGGACACGGCGGAGGCGTCGACGTACGGGCTGCGTATCTCGGCGACGCCCGGCAGCTGCTCGACCTCGGCCAGCGTCTTCTCCACGGCAGCCTTGGACCGGTCGATGCCCTGGCTGTCCTTGAGGACGATGTCGACGCTGTCCCCGGCCTGGCCGGAACCGTGCTTCGTGAACAGGTCCGTGGCCGTCTGCGAGTCGGTGCCCGGCAGCGCGAAGTCGTTCTTGTACGCGGAGCCTGCGGCCGTCGAGCCCAGAGTGACGGCGGCCAGGACGGCCACCCAGATCAGCAGGGCGGCCCAGCGATGACGCTGGGCCCAGCCGGCCACGGCGCCGAACCGGCCGACGCCTGCTTCGACCCGTCGGCCTGGCGGTGCGGGTGGGGCAAGGGGTGCGGGTGTGCCGCGGGTGGGAGACATGGTGACTACCTCTGATTCCAGCGTGAGTTGCCAGGCATGACGAACGCACCCACCACAGCGCCGCACAGGGCGGGTACGCCGATCGCCGGGATGGCGAACACGCCGTCGATCTCCAAGGCCAGGGCCCCGGCAGCCGAGACCAGCAGAATTCCGGCGGCAGCGCCGACGAGCGCGCCGACGAGCGTGGTCGTGACCCGTCCGGGAGAGGGAGGTGCGTCCATGCCCCTGATCGTGCGCGTGCGGCCGGGTCGAAATCGTCAGTCCCGGGACGACACCGGACGTACCTCGGGAGATGTATGCGACGCGGTACCCCGGAGGTAGGGGGCGTCCACCGGCAGCCGGCCGACCAGGGCGGGCCTGCCTCCTAGTCCTCCAGCCAGCCGGGGCTGACCAGGCCGGACTCGTACGCCATCACCACGAGCTGCGATCTGTCCCGTGCACCCAGCTTCGTCAGAACGCGGCTGACGTGCGTCTTCGCCGTCGACACCTGCAGCACCAGCCGCTCGGCGATCTCGTCGTTCGTCAGCCCCGCGGCCACCAGCTGCATGACCTCGCGCTCCCGGTCGGTGAGCACATCGAGCCGGGGGTCCGGCCGAGGGCCCTTGACCCGGCTCGCGAATTCGGCGATGAGCCGCCGGGTGACCGACGGGCTGATCAGGGCATCGCCTCGCGCGGCGACCCGCACCGCGTGCAGCAGTTCCTCCGGCTCGGTGTCCTTCACCAGGAAGCCGGTCGCCCCGGCACGCAGCGCCCCGTACACGTAGTCGTCGAGATCGAAGGTCGTCAGGATGACCACCTTCACCGCCGCCAGCCGCTCGTCCTCCGTGATGACCACGGTGGCGTCCAGACCGTCCATCTCCGGCATCCGGATGTCCATCAGCACCACGTCCGGCTTCAGCTCGCGGCAGGCCGAGACCGCGGCTCGCCCGTCGGAGGCCTCGCCCACCACCTCTATGTCGTACTCGTCCTCCAGGACCGACCGGAACCCTGCCCGGACCAGCCAGTGGTCATCCACCAGCAGGACCCTGATCATCGGCTGCTCCACTCCGTCGGCTGTCCTGCGGTCCCGTACGGTAGCCGGGCCCGCACCGCGAATCCGCCTTCGGGCCGTGGGCCCGCGACCAGTTCGCCCCCCAAGGCCCGCGCCCGCTCCGTCATGCCGGCGATGCCGCTGCCGCCGCCCGGCCTGGCGGGGCGGGCTGCCGAGCCCCGGCCGTCGTCCTCGACGGCCACCGTCAGATCCCGGTCCCCGTAGGCGATCCGGATCGCGACGTGCTCGGCACCGCTGTGCCGGGCGGCGTTGGTGAGCGACTCCTGCATGATCCGGTACGCGGCCAGGTCGACCGGGGCGGGCAAGGCGCGCTCACCTCCGGTCCGTTCGATCCGCACCGCGAGCCCCGCGAGCTCTGCCGAGGCCACCAGCGCGTCCACCCGGGCCAGACCCGGCGCGGGTGCCCTGGGTGCGTCCTCGTCGACCCGGCGAAGCACGTCGAGGGTGGCCCTCAGCTCCTGCAAGGTCTCCCGACTCCCCGCCTTGATGGCGCTCAGGGCCGCCTCGGCCTGCGCGGGGTCCTTCTTCAGCCGGTGCAGCGCCGCGCCCGACTGCACGTTGATCATCGAGATGTTGTGCCCGATCACATCGTGCAACTCGCGGGCGATGCGCAGCCGTTCCTCGGTCGCCCGCAGCCGCGCCTCCTCCTCGGCGTACGCCACCCGGCCGTGCCGCACACTGCCGAGCGCCACGACAGCGACCAGCCATCCGGTGAGCATGAACACCGCCGTACCCGTGACATCGCTCTCGGGCATGAGGGCGCCGACGCCGACGCCGATCACCATCGCCGCCGCCATGGCGATGGCCGCCTGCATGCGTCCCTGGGACGCGATGACGTACAACGCCACGATCGGAACCAGGACCAGCGGCCCGTCGACGGCACTCAGCACGTAGTAGACGCCGGTGGCCAGCACCGTGAACCAGCCCACCGCCACCGGGGCGCGGCGCCGGAACAAGAGCGCGCCGCACACCGCGACGATCAGCAGCCAGGACACGATCACCGAGGGCATCGAGCCCTCGCCGCCGCGCAGCCGCTGCCCCTCGGCGATCGCCACCAACACGAACGTCCCCGAAGCCAGCGCGGCGTCAGCACGAGCGCCACGCGGCAGCCGGAAGCGAGTCTGGGTGAAAGGCGGCACGAGTGCATTCTGCCCGTGATGCCGATCCGAACCGTTCCAGGCAGTCCGGTGGAACAGCCGGCCCGGCACCGCACGACCCGGCACAGGCGCCCTCATCCCATCCCGGCACGATCCCGGCACGGGAAAACACCAGGGGCCCGACCCCGAAGAGTCGGACCCCTCCTGACCTGCACGTTTACCAGATCAGCGACGTGATGATATGTCAGCGGCTACACGTTGAACCTGAACTCCACAACATCCCCGTCCTGCATCACATACTCCTTGCCCTCCATGCGGGCCTTGCCCTTGGCTCGGGCCTCGGCCACTGAGCCCGTTTCGACGAGGTCCTCGAAGGAGATGACCTCCGCCTTGATGAAGCCCTTCTGGAAGTCGGTGTGGATGACTCCGGCGGCCTCGGGGGCGGTGGCGCCCTTCTTGATGGTCCAGGCTCGGGATTCCTTGGGGCCGGCGGTGAGGTAGGTCTGCAGGCCGAGGGTGTTGAAGCCGACGTGGGCGAGCGTGGCGAGGCCGGGCTCCTCGACTCCGACGGACTGGAGGAGCTCGAGGGCCTCCTCGTCGTCCAGCTCGGCGAGGTCCGCCTCCAGCTTGGCGTTGAGGAAGATCGCCTCGGCGGGGGCGACGAGCGCGCTCTGCTCGGCCTTGAAGGCGTCGTCGGTCAGCTCGTCCTCGTCGACGTTGAAGACGTACAGGAACGGCTTGACGGTGAGCAGGTGCAGGTCGTGGAGGAGGGCCTCCTGGTCCGAGTCCTGCTTGATGCCCGCGGCGAAGAGGGTCTGGCCGCCGTCCAGGATCTCCTTGGCCGCCTCGACCGCCGCCACCTTCGCCACGACGTCCTTCTTGATCCGCGACTCCTTCTGGAGGCGCGGCAGGACCTTCTCGATGGTCTGCAGGTCGGCGAGGATCAGCTCGGTGTTGATCGTCTCGATGTCGTCCTTCGGCGAGACCTTGCCGTCCACGTGCACGACGTTCTCGTCCTTGAAGGCGCGGATGACCTGGCAGATCGCGTCCGACTCACGGATGTTCGCGAGGAACTTGTTGCCGAGGCCCTCGCCCTCGCTCGCGCCGCGCACGATGCCCGCGATGTCCACGAAGTCGACCGTGGCCGGGAGGATCTTCTGAGAGCCGAAGATCTCCGCCAGCTTGGTCAGCCGGGCGTCGGGGACGCCGACCACGCCGACGTTCGGCTCGATCGTGGCGAACGGGTAGTTGGCCGCCAGCACGTCGTTCTTGGTCAGGGCGTTGAACAGGGTCGACTTGCCGACATTCGGCAGACCGACGATTCCGATCGTGAGCGACACGTTGCGACTTCCCGTACGTAAGGGTGGAGGACGATCCAGACGATCCACCAGTCTACGGCGTTCCGCGCCCCGCACCGGCGACGTATCGAACGCTTGCTCAAGGTCGGCCAAAGCGCGTGTCCCAGGGCCTATTCCGCACATAACCCGACCTAAGTTGGACCTGTGGAGCAACACAGAACTCGTCCCCCTCAGTCACCGCCGCAGCGACGCGGCGCGCCCCTCCCCCCGCAGGCCGGACGGGGTGGGACCCGCACGGCCCGGCAGCCCGGGGCCGGTGTCCCGAGGCCCGCGACGGCCGGGTCACCTCTGGTGCAGGCCGTACGCCGGTTCCCCAACCCCCGGCTCACCGGGCTGGGCAGCGGGCTGTTCTGTGCCGCGGTGATGTTCGCGCTGGCCTGTCTGGACGCGCTGCTGTTCGGGTCCTCGCTCGTCGTCTACGGGGTGCTGTTCCTGCCGGTGTGCGCGTTGACGGCGGTGTGGGTGCGGCGGGCCGACCTCGTCACGGCGGTCGTCGCCGTACCGATCGCCTTCGCCGTCGGACTGCTGCCGATCGCCGACAGTGACGGGGGGATCTTCGGGCGGGTGATGGGGCTGGTCACCGCTCTCGCGCTGCACGCGGGATGGCTGTACGGGGGCACGCTGGTCGCCGGGATCATCGTCACCGTGCGCAAGGTGCGGATGATGAGCCGTCGCGCGGCGCAGCGGCGCCGGGCAGCCGCCTGAGACCAGGGACCGCCCGGGCAGGTCGGTCCGCTAGCCCGCCTTCGCCGCGCTCATCGCCGCCCCCACGATCCCCGCGTTGTTCTGCAGCTGGGCCGGGACGATCTCCGCCTTGATGCCCTCGATCAGGGGCAGGAACTTGTGGGACTTGCGGCTGACGCCGCCGCCGATGATGAAGAGCTCGGGCGAGAAGAGCATCTCCACATGGGCGAGGTACTTCTGGACGCGGTGGGCCCAGTGCTCCCAGGAGAGGTCGTGGTCCTCCTTGGCCTTGGTGGACGCGTGCTTCTCCGCGTCGTGGCCGTTCAGCTCCAGGTGGCCCAGCTCCGTGTTCGGCACGAGGATGCCGTCCACGAAGAGGGCGCTGCCGATCCCCGTACCGAACGTGAGCAGGAAGACCGTGCCCTGGCGGCCCTGGCCCGCGCCGAACTGCATCTCGGCGACGCCCGCCGCGTCCGCGTCGTTCAGCACCGTCACCGGCAGTCCGCCCAGCCGGTCGCCGAGCAGGGCGCGGGCGTCCGTGTCGATCCAGTCCTTGTCCACGTTGGCGGCCGTGCGGATGGTGGCGCCGCCGGTGACCACGCCCGGGAAGGTGATCCCGACCGGGCCCGTCCAGCCGAAGTGGCCGACGACCTCCTTCACGCCGTCCGCCACCGCGTCCGGGGTCGCGGGGTGCGGCGTGAGCACCTTGTAGCGCTCCTCCGCCAGGTCGCCCACGTCCAGGTCCACGGGAGCGCCCTTGATCCCTGAGCCGCCGATGTCCACACCGAAGATCTGCATGGCTCTACGTTACGTCGTACGACGGACAGTCACTCCGCCGAGGGGGTGCCACCGGTGCGGTCCGCCACCAGGGCGGCGGCCTCCGCGCGCAGGTCACGGCGGAGTTCCTTGGGGAGGGAGAACGTGATGGACTCGTCGGCCGTCTTCACCGTCTCCACGTCCCCGTAGCCGCGCTCGGCCAGCCACTCCAGGACGCCGTCCACCAGTACGTCCGGGACCGAGGCGCCGGAGGTCAGGCCCACCGTGGTGACGCCCTCCAGCCAGGCCTCGTCGATCTCGGCGGCGAAGTCCACCAGGTGCGCGGCGGCGGCGCCGGCGTCCAGGGCGACCTCGACCATGCGGATCGAGTTCGAGGAGTTCTTCGAGCCCACCACGATCACCAGCTGGGCGTCCTCGGCGAGCTTCTTCACCGCGATCTGGCGGTTCTGCGTGGCGTAGCAGATGTCGTCGCTGGGCGGGGAGATGAGCTGCGGGAACTTGTTCTTGAGGGCGTCGACCGTCTCCATGGTCTCGTCGACCGACAGCGTGGTCTGGGAGAGCCAGACCACCTTGGAGGGGTCGCGCACCTCGACCTTGGCGACGTCCTCGGGGCCGTCGACGAGCGTGATGTGCTCGGGCGCCTCGCCGGACGTGCCGATGACCTCCTCGTGGCCCTCGTGCCCGATCAGGAGGATGTCGTAGTCCTCCTTGGCGAAGCGGACGGCTTCCTTGTGGACCTTGGTGACCAGCGGGCAGGTCGCGTCGATCGTGGCGAGCTTGCCCGCCGCGGCCTCGTCGTGGACGACCGGGGCGACGCCGTGCGCCGAGAACATGACGATGGACCCCTCGGGGACCTCCGCCGTCCGTTCGACGAAGATCGCGCCCTTCTTCTCCAGGGTCTGCACGACGTACTTGTTGTGGACGATTTCGTGGCGGACATAGATCGGGGCCCCGTACTGCTCAAGGGCCTTCTCGACGGCGATCACGGCACGGTCGACTCCCGCGCAGTAGCCACGGGGGGCGGCGAGGAGGACACGGCGGCCAGTCGAAGCAGTCATGCATCCCATCGTAAGGCCGCGCCCGGCGCGTCAAAGATCGCCGCCTTGGGGAGACTGGTCGGGCAGCTGGGGAGCTGGGAGGGGTGGGACAAGGCGCGACTCTCGGGAGGTACGGATGTCCGGCACGGAGACCTCGGCCGCGCGGGCCGACGACGAACACGGCGGACACGGACTGCGGCGCGATCTCGGCTTCCGTGATCTGGTCGTCTACGGGCTGCTGTTCATCGCCCCCATGGCGCCGGTCGGCATCTTCGGGACCCTCGACGCCAAGTCGCACGGGGCGGTCGCGCTGGTCTACGTCGTCGCCACGGTCGCGATGGCGTTCACCGCTTTCAGCTACGCCCAGATGGTGCGCGTGGTCCCCCAGGCGGGTTCGGTGTTCGCCTACGCGCGCGCGGCGCTCGGAAAGGAGGCGGGGTTCGTCGCCGGCTGGATGGCGATGCTGGACTACCTCCTCATCCCCGCGGTGGCGTACCTCTTCTCCGGGATCGCGATGAACTCCCTGGTCCCGGAGGTCTCCCGGTGGGTGTGGACCGCGCTCGCCGTCGTCGTCACGACACTGCTCAACCTGTGGGGCGTACGGGCCGCCGCGCGCGTCGGTTTCCTGGTGCTCGCGATGGAGATCGTGGTCCTCCTTGTCTTCGTCGTGTCGGCGGTCGTCGTCCTCGCGCGCGACGGGGCCGAGCGGGGGTGGCTGTCGCCGCTGTCGGGGGACGGCTCCCAGGGGGCGTTCGCGCTGTCCGCCGTCGTCGGGGCCGTGTCGATCGCGGTGCTCTCCTATCTCGGCTTCGACGCCATCGCCTCCTTCGCCGAGGAGGTGACCGGGAGTTCGGAGAAGGTGGCCAGGGCCGTGCTGTTCTGTCTCGCCCTCGCCGGCGTGCTGTTCATCGCGCAGACGTATCTCATCGCCCTGCTCGAACCGCTGTCGTCCGCGGAGCTCGCCGCCGATCCGGTCAAGCAGGGGTCGGCGTTCTACGACGCCGTGGACGTCTCCGTCGGGACGTGGCTGCACGACCTGGTGGCCGTCAGCAAGGCGATCGGGGCGGCCTTCGCGGCGCTGGCCGGGCAAGCGGCGGCCGGGCGGCTGCTGTTCGCGATGTCCCGGGACCGGCGGCTGCCGCGGGTTCTGTCCCGGACCGACTCCGGGACGCCTCGGGTGGCGCTGCTCTGTGCCGCCGTCATCACGATGGTGGCCGCGGTGTGGGCCGCTCGGCGTGACGACGGGATGGACCATCTGGTGTCGGTGGTCGACATCGGGGCGTTGACCGCGTTCACGCTGTTGCACGCGAGTGTGGTCGGGTGGTTCGCCGTGCGGCGGCTGGGTGGGGCTGTGGTGTGGTGGCGGCATGTGCTGATGCCTGTTGTGGGGGCGGCGATCACTGTGGCCGTGATCGTGGAGGCGTCTGGGACTGCGCAGGTGGTGGGGGCGGTGTGGCTCGTTATTGGGGCGGTGGTGTTGGTGGTTCAGCGGGGGCGGGCCCCTGCGGCCGGCTGACCCGAGGATTTCGCCCCCGCCGCCCCTACCCATTCCCTTCCCTTTTCAGGGGCTTCGCCCCCGAACCCCCAAAAGATTGCGCAGTTCCCCGCGCCCCTAAAAAGGGGCGCGGGGAACTGCGCTCTCAGCCCCGGCCAATCCGCGCCCGCCCAACTCGCCCAGACTCACGGCCGCTCTGTCACAGCCTGCGGCTACGCTCGGCGTATGGCTCTCAATACGTCCTCGGACGCCCCCATCCCCGTCGGTGAGGTGTCGCGGCTCATCGGGGGATGGATCGACCGGCTCGGGGCGGTGTGGGTGGAGGGGCAGATCACCCAGTTGTCGCGGCGGCCGGGGGCGGGGGTCGTGTTTCTGACGCTGCGTGATCCGTCGTACGACATCTCGGTGAGCGTGACCTGCTACCGCCAGGTGTTCGACTCGGTCGCCGACGTGGTGAGCGAGGGCGCCCGTGTCGTCGTACTCGCGAAGCCCGAGTGGTACGCGCCGCGGGGGCAGCTGTCGTTGCGGGCCGCCGAGATAAAGCCCGTGGGTGTGGGTGAACTGCTCGCCCGGCTGGAGCAGTTGAAGAAGTCCCTCGCCGCCGAGGGGCTGTTCGCGGCCGAGCGCAAGAAGCCGCTGCCCTTTCTGCCCCAGCTCATCGGGCTCGTCTGCGGCCGTGCCTCCGCGGCCGAGCGGGACGTGCTGGAGAACGCGCGCCACCGCTGGCCCGCCGTCCGCTTCGAGGTGCGCAATGTCGCCGTGCAGGGCGTCCACGCGGTCCCCCAGGTCGTCCAGGCCGTGAAGGAACTGGACGGGCTCGACGACGTGGACGTGATCATCGTGGCGCGCGGCGGCGGCAGCGTGGAGGACCTGCTCCCGTTCTCGGACGAGCAGCTCGTACGGGCGGTCGCGTCCTGCCGTACACCGGTCGTGTCGGCCATCGGGCACGAACCCGACAACCCGCTGCTCGACCATGTGGCCGACCTGCGTGCCTCCACCCCCACCGACGCGGCGAAGAAGGTCGTCCCGGACGTCGGCGAGGAGTACGAGCGCGTCCAGTTCCTGCGGGACCGCGCCCGCCGCAGCGTCCAGTCCCTCATCGACCGGGAGGAGAGGGGCCTCGCCCACGCGCTGGCCCGCCCCTCGATAGAGGATCCGCACCGGATGGTCGACGAGCGCGCGGACCATGTCGCCTCGCTGCTCGACCGCGGTCGCCGCACGCTCGGGCACCTCCTCGACCGTGCCGACTCGGAGCTGACGCACACGCACGCACGCGTGGTGGCCCTCTCCCCCGCGGCGACCCTCAAGCGGGGATACGCGGTGCTGCAGAAGTCCGACGGCTACGCGGTCCGGTCCCCGGACGAGGTGACGGCGGAGGAGTCCCTGCGGGCGCGGGTCGCCGAGGGCGAGTTCACGGTACGAGTCGATGTCTGAGCAAGACCCTAGGGTGGGCGCATGACCAGCAGGACGGACGAGGCGCTCGGGTACGAGCAGGCACGGGACGAGCTCATCGAGGTCGTACGACGCCTGGAGGCGGGCGGTACGACACTTGAGGAGTCGCTCGCCCTGTGGGAGCGGGGCGAGGAGTTGGCGAAGGTGTGCCGGCGGTGGCTGGACGGCGCCCGCGCCCGCCTCGACGCGGCTCTCGCGGGGGCGGAGGAGGGAGAGGAAGCCGAGGGGTCCGGCAACCGCTCCGACACCGGCTCCGACACCGAGTAGCGCAGGAAGCCCCCTCCCGAAAACACCCTTCCCGCTCACGTTCACATCCGCATCACCAACCCCCGCGGCCTGTGAACCGGATCACCATGCTCCAGTTTTGGTTGAATCCTAAACTTCATCGACGTACCTTCGGGAGTGCAAGGCGATCCCCCACAGGGTTCGACGCACTCCCCCGAAAAGGTTGATTCATGTCCCTCGTCCTCGACCCCACCGCTCAGGACCTGCTCTTCCGCGAGGCCCGCACCGCGAACGCCTTCACCGACGAGCCCGTCTCCGAGGAGCAGGTGCAGGCGATCTACGACCTGGTCAAGTTCGGCCCGACCGCCTTCAACCAGTCCCCGCTGCGCATCACCCTGGTCCGCTCCGCCGAGGCCCGCGAGCGCCTGGTGCAGCACATGTCGGAGGGCAACCAGCCGAAGACGGCCACCGCGCCGCTCGTCGCGATCCTCTCCGCGGACAACGAGTTCCACGAGGAACTCCCGCACCTCTTCCCGCACTTCCCGCAGGCCAAGGACGTCTTCTTCGCCGAGCGCCCGGTCCGCGAGGGTGCCGCCACCGTCAACGCCGCGCTGCAGGCCGCGTACTTCATCATCGGTGTCCGTGCCGCCGGCCTGGCCGCCGGTCCGATGACGGGCTTCGACTTCGCGGGCGTCCAGAAGGAGTTCCTGGACGACGACCACACCCCGCTGATGGTGGTCAACATCGGCAAGCCGGGCGAGAACGCCTGGTTCCCGCGCTCCCCGCGCCTCGAGGCCGACCAGGTCATCACGACGGTCTGAGCCCCGCCCGTACACATGACGACGGCCCCCGGCATTCCTGCCGGGGGCCGTCGTCATGCGTGCGGGACCTACTCCGTCTTCAGGGCCTGCGCCATCTTCGTCAGCTGCGCGAAGGACGCCGTACCGGTCACGACCGTCGTGGAGCCCTTCTCCCGGAGGACGAGGGCGTCGTACTTCGCGCCCTCGTACCGCTGCCAGGAGCGCTCACCGATGCGCTGCGTCGTGTTCGTCTCCTCGGCGCCCTGGCTCGCATCGTCGATGAACGTGACGGGCTTCTGAGTGGACTGCTCGATCGCCACGTACTCACCGTCGGGGTCGTGGAAGCCGAGGTGCCACGCGTCGAAGTCGGCGCCCTGGAACCGCACCGACGTGGCCTTCCACTGCTTGGACAGACCCTCGGGTGCCGCCACCGGATAGGCGGCTGCGCGGCGTGCCGTGAGGAGTTCCACGCGGTAGTCGACCCGCTTGAGAGGGGGCTCCGAGTCGTCATTGGGAATGAAGACGTAGATGAAGCCCGCGACTATGCCGATCAGGCCCAGGGACAACACCATGTCCCGGACCGACTGCTTGCCTTTCATACCTGCCACGCCCCCATCGTCGCAGGTGTACTGGTCTGCTCATCCGTGGGCCCCCCTGCTCATTTTGTCGGACTGAGGATAGAGTCGGCCCGAACCCTCACCGGCCGCCCACCCGTCTCCCACCACCGCCCTTCCAAGGACGCCCTACGGGCGCAGTTTTTGTCTCGTATCAGAAAGGTGCGCTCCGATGACCGAGCATCACTTGCCGTCCGAACTCGAGGTCCCGTCCGAGGCCCCCGACCGAAACCTCGCCCTTGAGCTCGTCCGGGTCACCGAAGCCGCCGCCATGGCCGCGGGCCGCTGGGTCGGCCGCGGCGACAAGAACGGCGCCGACGGCGCTGCCGTACGGGCCATGCGGACCCTCGTCTCCACCGTCTCGATGAACGGCGTCGTCGTCATCGGCGAAGGGGAGAAGGACGAGGCCCCGATGCTCTACAACGGGGAGCGCGTCGGAGACGGGACGGGCCCCGAGTGCGACATCGCCGTCGACCCGATCGACGGCACCACGCTCACCGCGAAGGGCATGACGAACGCGATCGCGGTGCTGGCCGCCGCCGACCGCGGCACCATGTTCGACCCGTCCGCGGTCTTCTACATGGACAAGCTCGTCACCGGCCCCGAGGCCGCCGACTTCGTCGACATCAACGCGCCCGTGTCCGTGAACATCCGCCGGGTCGCCAAGGCCAAGCGCGTCACGCCCGAGGACGTCACGGTCGTCATCCTCGACCGGCCGCGCCACGACGGCATCATCAAGGAGATCCGGGAGACCGGCGCGCGCATCAAGCTCATCTCCGACGGCGATGTCGCGGGCTCGATCCTGGCGCTGCGCGAGGGCACGGGCATCGACCTGCTGCTCGGCATCGGCGGTACGCCCGAGGGCATCATCTCCGCCTGTGCGGTGAAGTGCCTGGGCGGCACGATCCAGGGCAAGTTGTGGCCCAAGGACGACGAGGAGCGCGCCCGGGCCGTCGACGCGGGCCACGACCTCGACCGGGTCCTGTTCACCGACGACCTGGTCTCCGGCGAGAACGTCTTCTTCGTCGCGACCGGGATCACCGACGGTGAGCTGCTGCGGGGGGTCCGCTATCGGCCCGAGACCGCGACGACCGACTCGATCGTGATGCGGTCCAAGTCGGGGACGGTGCGGCAGATCAACTCGGAGCACCGGCTGGCGAAGCTGCGGGCGTACAGCGCGATCGACTTCGACCGCGCGAAGTAGTTCGCTGGTCGAGGTAGTTCGCTGGTCGAGCGTGCGATGCGGACCGTCGGTGGCTGCGGGTCCTTGGGCGGCTGCGGGTCCGTGGGGGCTGTTGCGCAGTTCCCCGCGTCCCTGAAGGGGCGCAACCTGGCCGGCGCGTACGACAACGGCTGATTCTTGTACGCCGATGGGGCGCCCCTTGTGCGGAGGGGCGCCCCATCGGTGTGAGTGTCAGCCGGCCGCGGCTATCGGGCCGGTGGCGCGGGCCGCCTTCTGCAGTTCGAGGTCGCGGCGGCGGCGCCGGGCCAGGACCACGCGGCGCTCGGCGGCGGTGAGGCCGCCCCACACCCCGTACGGCTCGGGTTGCAGCAGTGCGTGCTCGCGGCATTCAACCATCACCGGACAGCGTGCGCAGACCCTCTTGGCCGCCTCCTCCCGGGACAGCCGGGCCGCGGTGGGTTCTTTCGAGGGCGCGAAGAACAGCCCGGCCTCGTCGCGGCGGCACACGGCCTCCGTGTGCCAAGGGGCGTCCTGGTCCCTGTCGCGCACCGGTGCCGGCTGGGGCGGAACGGCGGCGACCTGCAGGGACTGATGCGGCGGATGCAGCACGGTCTACTCCTGACGACGGCTTCGCGAGCGAGAGACGATGCAGCAAGGCCTACCCGCTGTACGCGCGCCTATGCACTCAGTTCCGAAGCGCGGGAGATCCCGACCGGCACTGGACCGTCACTACTGGACCAATACCCTCCGCTCGCCGGGAAATTCGCGACCGTCAATGCCCGAGGTGTTTGCGCAACTTGGCGTTCACCCGGTCCCCGACCCGGTCGAGGATGTCCTCGATCAGCTTGCCCCGCTTGGGTTTTGCCTCGATATTTCCCAGTACGGCCAGTCCGTCCACGTACACCACGGGTGCGTCGTGGTCGGCCGAATCGAGCGTGTCCACCTCGAAGTTGCCGAGGACCCCGCCGCCGTTGCCGCGCAGCGACACGTTCTCCGGGACCCGGATCTCGACGTTGCCGAAGACCGCTATCGCCTTGATCACGACCTGCTGGTGCTCGAAGACCGCCTCGCTGAGGTCTATCTCCACGCTGCCGAAGATCGCGTACGCGTGCGTGCGGCGGCCGATGCGCCAGCGGCCCTTGCGGACGGCCGCGCTGAACACCGCCACCACGTTCTCCTCGGCGACCGGGGGGACCGTGCCCGGGGTGGGGCGGTTCGGCGCCGGGGCGAACGCCGCCGCCGGGCGGGACCGGTGGGCCACCGGCAGGTCCGCCACGAGGGGTTCCAGCTCGCCGACGGTCTTCGCGCGGAAGACGTCCTCGACCCGCTCGGAGTGCTCCTCCGCGGTGAGGCGGCCCTCGGCGAGGGCCTCGCGCAGGATGTCCGCCGTCCGGTCGCGGTCGGCGTCGGACGCCCGGAGGTCGGTCTGCTTCCGAAGGTCGGGTGCGGGTGAGGTGCGCTTCTCTAGGTCCACGACAGCAGCGTACCCAAACGCGATAGATCGCGACTAGAGGGTGTGGACGGCGAACTGAGCCTTACCTCACAAGCTTGGTGTCGGTAGCAGGTTCTACGCTGGTGTGCGCCCGCCAACGGAGGCCGGCCGCTGTCTGTCGATGAAGGATTTGGCGAGATGCCTGAGTTCGCGTACACCGATCTGCTCCCCCAGGGAGAGGACACCACCCCCTACCGGCTGGTGACCTCCGAGGGTGTCTCCACCTTCGAGGCCGACGGGCGCACGTTCCTCAAGGTGGAGCCGGAGGCTCTGCGCGCGCTCGCCGCCGAGGCCATCCACGACATCCAGCACTATCTGCGGCCGGCGCACCTCGCCCAGCTGCGGCGGATCATCGACGACCCCGAGGCGTCGGGCAACGACAAGTTCGTCGCGCTGGACCTCCTGAAGAACGCGAACATCGCCGCCGCGGGCGTGCTGCCCATGTGCCAGGACACCGGCACGGCGATCGTCATGGGCAAACGCGGGCAGAACGTGCTCACCGAGGGCGGCGACGAGGCCGCGCTGAGCCGCGGCATCTACGACGCCTACCTGAACCTCAACCTGCGGTACTCGCAGATGGCCCCGCTCACCATGTGGGACGAGAAGAACACCGGGTCGAACCTGCCGGCCCAGATCGAGCTGTACGCGACCGACGGCGGCGCCTACAAGTTCCTCTTCATGGCCAAGGGCGGCGGCTCTGCCAACAAGTCGTTCCTCTACCAGGAGACGAAGGCCGTCCTGAACGAGGCCTCCATGATGAAGTTCCTGGAGGAGAAGATCCGTTCGCTGGGCACGGCCGCGTGCCCGCCGTACCACCTGGCGATCGTCGTCGGCGGGACGAGCGCGGAGTACGCCCTGAAGACCGCGAAGTACGCCTCCGCGCACTACCTGGACGAGATCCCCGCCGAGGGCTCCGAGCTCGGGCACGGCTTCCGGGACAAGGAGCTGGAGGAGAAGGTCTTCGAGCTGACGCAGCGGATCGGGATCGGCGCGCAGTTCGGCGGCAAGTACTTCTGCCACGACGTGCGTGTGGTGCGGCTGCCGCGGCACGGGGCGTCCTGCCCGGTCGCCATCGCCGTGTCCTGCTCCGCCGACCGGCAGGCCGTCGCGAAGATCACCGCTGAGGGCGTCTTCCTGGAGCAGCTGGAGACCGACCCGGCGCGGTTCCTGCCGGAGACCACGGACGAGCACCTCGACGAGGCGTCGGACGTCGTCAAGATCGACCTGAACCAGCCCATGGACGACATCCTCGCCGAGCTCACCAAGTTCCCGGTGAAGACCCGTCTGTCCCTCTCCGGGCCGCTCGTCGTGGCGCGGGACATCGCGCACGCCAAGATCAAGGAGCGGTTGGACGCGGGCGAGGAGATGCCGCAGTACCTGAAGGACCACCCCGTGTACTACGCGGGGCCGGCCAAGACTCCCGAGGGGTACGCGTCCGGGTCGTTCGGGCCCACCACCGCCGGGCGGATGGACTCGTACGTGGAGCAGTTCCAGGCGGCGGGTGGGTCCAAGGTGATGCTGGCCAAGGGCAACCGGTCCGCACAGGTCACCAACGCTTGTGACGCCCACGGTGGTTTCTATCTCGGCTCCATCGGGGGCCCCGCCGCGCGGCTTGCGCAGGACTGCATCAAGAAGGTCGAGGTCGTCGAGTACGAGGAGCTCGGGATGGAGGCCGTGTGGAAGATCGAGGTCGAGGACTTCCCGGCGTTCATCGTCGTTGACGACAAGGGCAACGACTTCTTCAAGGACCCGGCGCCTGCTCCGACGTTCACGTCGATTCCTGTGCGGGGGCCTGGGCTGGGTTAGCCCGGGGGCGCTGCGGGAGTTTTTTCGCCCCCGCCGCCCCTACCCATTCCCGTCCCTTACTCAGGGGCTCCGCCCCCGAACCCCCGTATCGCGCTGAACGCGCTCGTCCTCAAACGCCGGACAGGCTGAATGTGTCGGCCCGGGCCGCAGAAATCCAGCCCGTCCGGCGTTTGAGGACGAGGCCGTTAGGCCGATGCGGGGGTCTGGGGGCGGCAGCCCCCAGGGGACGGGAATGGGTAGGGGCGGCGGGGGCGCTGTACGTCTCATGAGCGACTACCGGATCGAACACGACTCCATGGGTGAGGTCCGCGTGCCCGCGGACGCGAAATGGCGGGCGCAGACCCAGCGCGCCGTCGAGAACTTCCCCATCTCCGGGCAGCGGATCGAGAGGGCGCACATCGAGGCCCTCGCCAGGATCAAGGCGGCCGCGGCCAAGGTGAACGCCGGGCTCGGGGTGCTCGACAAGGACGTCGCGGAGGCCATCCAGGAGGCGGCCGCGGAGGTCGTGGACGGGAAGTGGGACGAGCATTTCCCCGTAGACGTTTTTCAGACAGGGTCCGGCACCTCGTCCAACATGAACACGAACGAGGTCATCGCCACGCTGGCGACGGAACGGCTCGGCAGGGACGTACACCCGAACGACCACGTGAACGCCTCCCAGTCCAGCAACGACGTCTTCCCCTCGTCCATCCACATCGCCGCGACCGCCGCCGTCACCCGCGATCTCGTCCCCGCCCTTGAGCACCTCGCGGACGCGCTCACCCGCAAGTCCGAGGAGTTCGCCGACGTCGTGAAGTCCGGGCGTACGCATCTGATGGACGCGACGCCGGTGACGCTCGGGCAGGAGTTCGGCGGGTATGCCGCCCAGGTGCGGTACGGGGTCGAGCGGCTTCAGGCCTCCCTGCCGCGGCTCGCCGAGCTGCCGCTCGGGGGGACCGCCGTGGGGACCGGGATCAACACCCCGCCCGGCTTCTCCGCCGCCGTGATCGCCGAGGTCGCGCGGAGCACCGGGCTGCCGCTCACCGAGGCGCGCGACCACTTCGAGGCGCAGGGGGCCCGGGACGGGATCGTCGAGACCAGTGGGCAGCTGCGGACCATCGCGGTCGGGCTGACGAAGATCGCGAACGATCTTCGGTGGATGGCCTCCGGGCCCCGCACCGGTCTGGCCGAGATCAGCCTTCCCGACCTCCAGCCCGGTTCGTCGATCATGCCCGGCAAGGTGAATCCGGTCATTCCCGAGGCCGTACTGATGGTCGCCGCGCAGGTGACCGGCAACGACGCGACGATCGCCACCGCCGGAGCCTCCGGGAACTTCGAGCTCAACGTGATGCTGCCGGTCATCGCCAGGAACGTACTGGAGTCGATCCGGCTCCTCGCGAACGTCTCGCGGCTGCTCGCCGACCGGACCGTCGACGGGATCACCGCCAACCGTGAGCGGGCGCGGGAGTACGCCGAGTCGTCGCCGTCCGTCGTGACGCCGCTGAACAAGTACATCGGGTACGAGGAGGCCGCGAAGGTCGCCAAGAAGGCCCTCGCCGAGCGGAAGACCATCCGTGAGGTCGTCCTGGAGTCGGGCTACGTCGAGCGTGGTGATCTCACCCGGGAGCAGCTGGACGAGGCCCTGGATGTCCTGCGGATGACGCGCCCGTAACGTCATTCGGCCCGGCGCGCGAACCGTGACGCGCGCCGCAGCGTCGTATGCCATGGGCACCTAATATCTGTTCATGGCAGAGGGTGGAGCGGTGACACACGTGGAAGCGGGCGGGTCGGCGGCGTACTGGAACCCCGGGAGTCGCATCCTGTGGCGTTACCGGGAGAACGCCGGCGAGCGCTTCCACATCGTGCGCCCCGCGACGGTCGTGCGGGACGACGAGGAGCTGCTCGCCGTGTGGCTGGCCCCCGGGACGGAGTGCGTGAAGCCCGTCCTCGCCGACGGCACGCCCGTGCACGTGGAGCCGCTGGAGTCCCGTTACACCAAGCCGCGGACCGTGCAGCGCGGCCACTGGTTCGGCACCGGTGTGCTGAAGCTGGCCCGGCCCGGTGAGCCGTGGTCGGTGTGGCTGTTCTGGGAGCCGGGCTGGCAGTTCAAGAACTGGTACGTCAACTTGGAGGAACCGCTGGCCAGATGGGCCGGCGGGGTGGACTCCGAGGACCACTTCCTCGACATCTCGGTGAACCCTGACCGGACTTGGGACTGGCGCGACGAGGACGAGTTCGCGCAGGCCCAGCGGGACGGCCTGATGGACGCCCAACTGGCCGCGCGGGTGCGGGAGGCCGGCCGGGCCGCCGTGGAGGTGATCCGCGCCTGGGGCCCGCCGTTCTCGGACGGCTGGCAGCACTGGCGCCCGGATCCGTCCTGGTCCGTACCCTCTCTTCCGGACGACTGGGATCGTACGCCCGCGCACGTGTCCACGTGAGACCCTTGATGTGCCCCCGTGGTAGAACCGTAGGATCGTCCTCCGCAACGAACAGTCACGGTCGGTGCGCAGCACCGTCGTTGAGGAGTGGTGGTCGGGTGGCGGGCGGGCGCGAGGCGACAACTCCCGGAGCACACGCTGGGCTTGACCGAACGTCACCGAGGGGCGGCAGGACGTGAGCGAGGGGTACGAGGGCCACAGCGGTACGGTCAGGAGACGGCCGGACGGGCTGTTCCCGCCGGTGCCCGACGGCCCCTCTTCTGAGAGGCTGTCTGACCACGCGGTTATTCCGTTCCTGGGGCACGCATTCCGGGTATCGGGATTTCTGCGGGACGAACTGCACGCACGGCGCGCAGCACCGGACGGATGGATTCGACACGCGTGACGGAGCACCCCACCTCCCACGAGCGCCGCCAGCCAAGCGCTGCCCGGCCCACCGCCCCCGCGGACCCCCGCGGGGCGCTTCTGCGTACCCCGGAGCCTCCGGCGCAGGGTTCCACCGGTTTACCCGCACAGGGACGGCCGGCCGAGGCCCCCGCCTCGCCCGGGACCCCGGGTGCGCCCGCTTCCGACGGCCAGTGCCCGACCGGCTCCCCCACGCCCTCGGGCGCCCTCGCCGCCGCCACGGGCACGCCCGCCGCGTCCGGGACCCCGGCCGGCAGCCAGGGCCCGCCCGCGCCCTCCGGCGGCCACGGCCCGACGGACGCGCCCAGCGGCTCGGGATCCGAGCATTCCCAGCCGTCCGTGACCGAGCCGGATCCGCATCGCCCGCGGCCCGCGCCCGAGAGCATCCCGGCCCAGTCGGGTGCCGAGGCGTCCGTGGTCCAGAGCGGCAAGGAGCGGCGTACGGGGCAGGGGCCCGCGCCGGGCACTCCCATGCCCATGCGCCGGGACGGCGACCGGCTGCGCTTCGTGGGGGCCGCCACCCGGCGGATCGCCCGCGGCATCGACCTCGACGAGATCGTGATGGGCCTGTGCAGGGCCACCGTGCCGACCTTCTCGGACGCGATCCTCGTCTATCTGCGCGACCCGCTGCCCGTCGGTGACGAGCGGCCCACCGGGCCCGTCGTACTGCGGCTGCGGCGCACGGACCGGATCCCCGAGGACCGGGACACCGAGGGCTTCCTGCTGCCCGCGCTCCAGCCCGAGCCCGACCTCGGGATCACCGCCGAGCTGTGCACCGTACGGCCCGGTGGCGCGCTGAACGAGGTGCTGCGCGGTGTCCGGCCCGTCTTCGCGGACGCGCCCGCCGCCCGGGCCGCGCTGCCCGAGCTGATCGGCGAGGACCTGACCGTCCCCGGCGGCCAGCGCGCGATCCTCGCCCCGCTGCGGGGCCGCCGCCGGGTGATCGGCGCCGCGCTGTTCCTGCGCCGCCCGGACCGGCCCGCCTTCGAGACCGACGACCTGCTCGTCGCGGCCCAGCTCGCCACGCACAGCGCGCTCGGCATCGACAAGGCCGTGCTGTACGGGCGCGAGGCGTACATCGCTGACGAGCTGCAGCGCACGATGCTGCCCGAGACGCTGCCGCGCCCGACCGGTGTGCGGCTGGCGTCCCGGTATCTGCCCGCCGCGGAGACCGCCCGGGTCGGCGGCGACTGGTACGACGCGATTCCGCTGCCCGGCAGCCGGGTCGCCCTCGTCGTCGGTGACGTCATGGGCCACTCCATGACCTCGGCGGCCATCATGGGCCAGCTGCGGACGACCGCGCAGACCCTCGCCGGGCTCGACCTGCCGCCGCAGGAGGTCCTGCACCACCTGGACGAGCAGGCCCAGCGCCTCGGCACCGACCGCATGGCGACCTGCCTGTACGCGGTGTACGACCCGGTCGCGCACCGCATCACCATCGCCAACGCGGGCCATCCCCCGCCCGTCCTGCTCCACCTGGGCGGCCGGGCCGAGGTCCTGCGCGTACCGCCGGGCGCCCCGATCGGTGTGGGCGGGGTGGACTTCGAGGCGGTCGAGCTGGACGCGCCCGCCGGTGCCACCCTGCTGCTCTACACCGACGGTCTGGTCGAGTCGCGGCTGCGTGACGTCTGGACCGGTATAGAACAGCTGCGCGAGAAGCTCGCCGCCACCGCGCAGCTGACCGGCGCCGACCATCCGCCGCCCCTCGAGGCGCTGTGCGACGAGGTGCTCGACATGCTCGGCCCGGGCGACCGGGACGACGACATCGCGCTGCTCGCCGCCCGCTTCGACGGGATCGCGCCGAGCGATGTCGCGTTCTGGCATCTGGACCCCGAGGACGCAGCGCCCGGCCGGGCCCGTCGGCTGGCCCGCAAGGCGCTCTCCCGCTGGGGCCTGGAGGAGCTCACGGACTCCCTCGAGCTGCTCGTCAGCGAGGTCGTGACGAACGCCGTGCGCTACACGTCACGGCCGGTCACGCTGCGTCTGCTCCGTACGGACGTGCTGCGCTGCGAGGTCGGTGACGACGTGCCGCAGTTGCCGCGGCTGCGGCAGGCGCGGGCCACGGACGAGGGCGGTCGCGGGCTCTACCTGGTGAACAAGCTGGCCAGGCGGTGGGGCGCGACCCGGCTCAGCACGGGAAAGGTGGTCTGGTTCGAGTTGAACCACGGCTGAGTCGATCCCTGATCGAGGGGTACCCAGGGGGGACGCGCCCCCCGGCAGCCGGGTGAGAATCGAACCGGAATTGGACCGCGTCCAAATGTTGCCGACATCCCGTCGGCGGAGTTGACTGCTGGGGTGGCCGAAGCGACCTAACGACTCTCTTCTCGACGGGAGGACGCTCGTGACGCAGGCACCCCAGAAGGCTCCGTACACCACGAACAACGCAGGAATTCCGGTGGAGAGCGACGAACACTCGCTCACCGTCGGTCCCGACGGCCCGATCCTGCTCCAGGACCACTACCTCATCGAGAAGATGGCCCAGTTCAACCGGGAGCGGGTCCCCGAGCGGGTGGTGCACGCCAAGGGCAGTGGCGCGTACGGATTCTTCGAAGTCACCAATGACGTCAGCCAGTTCACCAAGGCCGATCTATTCCAGCCCGGGAAGCGCACGGAGATGCTGGCGCGCTTCTCGACCGTCGCCGGTGAGCAGGGCTCGCCAGACACGTGGCGCGACCCCCGCGGTTTCGCGCTCAAGTTCTATACCGAGCACGGCAATTACGACCTGGTGGGCAACAACACCCCGGTCTTCTTCGTCCGTGACACGATCAAGTTCCAGGACTTCATCCGCTCGCAGAAACGCCACCCGGCGACCGGGCTGCGCAGCAACGACATGCAGTGGGACTTCTGGACGCTCTCGCCCGAGTCGGCCCACCAGGTGACCTGGCTGATGGGCGACCGCGGCATCCCCAAGACGTACCGCCACATGAACGGCTACTCGTCCCACACCTACATGTGGATCAACGGCGCCGGTGAGCGGTTCTGGGTGAAGTACCACTTCAAGACCGACCAGGGCATCGACTTCCTCACCCAGGACGAGGCCGACGAGCTCGCCGGTTCGGACGCGGACAAGCACCGCCGGGACCTGTACGAGTCGATCGAGTCCGGGAACGCGCCGAGCTGGACGCTCAAGGTCCAGATCATGCCGTTCGAGGACGCGGCGGACTACCGCTTCAACCCGTTCGACCTGACGAAGGTCTGGCCGCACGCCGACTACCCGCTGATCGACGTCGGCCGGATGACCCTCGACAGGAACCCCGAGGACTACTTCATCCACATCGAGCAGGCCGCCTTCGAACCGTCCAACCTGGTGCCGGGCATCGGCCCCTCGCCGGACAAGATGCTGCTGGGCCGGCTGTTCTCGTACCCGGACACCCACCGGTACCGGATCGGCCCCAACTACGCGCAGCTGCCGCCCAACCGGCCGCACTCACCGGTCAACTCGTACGCCAAGGACGGCCCCATGCGGTACGAGGCGTCCAACGCGGCCCGCCCGTACGCGCCCAACTCCTACGGCGGACCCGCGGCCGACTACGGGCAGTTCGGCGACCCTGCTAGCTGGCAGACGGCCGGGGAGCTGGTGCGCGAGGCATACAAGCCGCACCGGGAGGACGACGACTGGGGGCAGGCGGGGACGATGGTCCGGCAGGTCCTCGACGACGACCAGCGTGAACGGCTGGTGTCGAACGTCAGCGGGCATCTGCAGGCCGACGTGTCCCGGCCCGTGCTGGAGCGTGCGCTGCAGTACTGGCGGAACATCGACAAGGAGATCGGTGACCGGATCGCCCACTCGGTCAACGGGGACTGAGGGCCGCTACTGGTTCCCCGCGCCCCCTTCAAGGGGCGCGGGGAACTCGTGATCGCCGGTTACGGATCCGACTGCGGGTCGTCCGGGTCCGTCGGCAGTTCTATGCCGTCCGGTGGTGACGGTGCGCTGGTCGTCGGCGTCGGAGGATCGCTCTCGGTCGGGGTCTCCTCGGGACTGCTCTCCGGCGGCGCACTGGTCGTCGGCGGCTTCGTCGTCGGGTCCTCGGTGGTCGGCTCGTCGGACGGGGTCGCCGGCGGCTGAGTGGTCGTCGGTGTGTCCGTCGGCTGGACGGCCGCGCCCTGGTCGGTTTCCAGGTCGAACTTGGAGACACCGCCCATCGCGCCGAAGGTGTACGTCGCCCATATCTGGGCCGGGAAGCCACCGCCGTTGACCCGGCCGCCGCCGGCCGCGCCCTGCAGCGTGACCTGGCTGAACGCCTTGACCTTGACCGGCTTCTCCTTGCCGCAGCGGGTGGTGCCCGCCTTGGCCGCCTCGCCGAAGACGCCCACCGAGGTGACGAGCTTGGGCGTGTAGCCGGTGAACCAGGCCGACTTGTTGCAGTCGGAGGTACCGGTCTTGCCCGCGACCTGTTGGCCGTCACGGGCCGGGTTGTCGCGTACGGACGTCTTGGCCGTACCGTCGTCGACCACGCCGGTCAGCACCGAGGTGACCGTGTCGGCGGCCTCGCGGCTGATGACCTGCTCGCCGATGGCGTCCGAGAACTTGACCGCGCGGTCCTTGTGCTCGACGGACTTCACGAGGGCCGGGGTGACCTTCTTGCCGTGGTTGTCGAGCGTCGCGTAGACGCCCGCCATCTCCAGCGGGCTCGCGCCCATCGTGCCGAGGGTCTGGGCGGGCACCGACTTGGCGCCCTCGACGTCCATGCCGAGTTCGCCCGCGGTCTTCATGACCTGGTCCATGCCGACGTCGACGCCCAGCTGGGCGAAGACGGAGTTGATGGACTTGTTCATCGCGGTCTGGACGGTGACGTCCCCGTAGTCGACGTCGTCCTCGTTCGGCGGGGCGAAGCCGACCTTCTTGCCGTCGTCGACGACAGGACGCTTGCTGGTGCCGTCGTAGATCGTCTTCGCCGTGACCGGCGTGCCGTCCTGCGTCTCGGCGTCCTTGTCGACGGCCGCGGCCAGGATCAGCGGCTTGAAGGTGGAGGCGGGCTGGTAGTCGCGGCGCGTCGCGTTGTTCGTGTAGTGCTTCACGTAGTCCACGCCGCCGTACATCGCGACGACCTTGCCGGTCTTCGGGTCGACGGAGACGGCACCGGCCTGGACGTCGGCGTCGATGTCCCGCTTCTCGGCGTCCAGCTTGCCGGTCAGCTGGCTCTTGACGGACTTCTCCAGCTGGGCCTGCTTCTTCTTGTCGATGTTCAGGGTGATGGTCCAGCCGCCGGCCTTGACCATGGTCTCGGCCTCGTCCATGTCGGCGGCCGTGCCCTGCGCGACGAGCTGCTTCTTCAGCGCGGTGTCGGCGGCCTCCACCAGGTAGCCGGCCTGGCCCTGCAGACCGGGCGCGCCCTGGGGGTCCTTCGGCACGGGGAACTTCATGCCGTCGCGCTTGGCGGAGCTCAGCCAGCCCTCTTCGACCATGTTGTCCAGGACGTAGTTCCAGCGGGCGGTGACCAGCTTCTTGCTGGTCTTGCTCGCGACCGCCCAGTCGTACTGGCTCGGCGCCTGGAGCAGCGCGGCGAGGTACGCGCCCTGCCCTACGGACAGCTCGTCCGCGTCGACGCGGTAGTACGCCTGCGCGGCGGCCTGGATGCCCCACGAGTTGCGGCCGTAGTAGCTGGTGTTGATGTAGCCCGCGAGGATGTCGTCCTTGGACTCCTGGCGGTCCACCTTCAGGGAGATGACCAGTTCCTTCAGCTTGCGCGTGACGGTCTGGTCCTGCGTCAGGTAGTAGTTCTTGACGTACTGCTGGGTGATCGTCGAGCCACCCTGCTTGCCCTTGCCGGAGAGGGTGTTGAGCAGACCGCGGGCCGTGCCCTTCAGGTCGACGCCGGCGTCCTCGTAGAAGGACTTGTTCTCGGCGGCGACGAAGGTCATCCGGACGCCCTTGGAGACCTGGTCCAGGTCGACGAGCTCGCGGTTGACGGCGCCGTCGCGGGCGAGCGTCTTGCCGTCGCTGTACTTGTAGATGTTGCTCTGCTGGACCGCGGCGGCGTTGCCCTTGGGAACGTCGATCATCAGGTACAGACCGATGAAGGCCGCCATCCCGAGGAGACAGAGGCCGAAGAACGTACCGAGGAGCTTCTTCCAGGTGAAGAGGCGACGTATGCCGCTCTTCGCACCGGCCTTCGTATCGGCCTTGGCACCGGCCGTGGCACCACCCTTGGCGCCGGCTCTGGACGAGCGCTTCGGCGCGGCGCGGTGGCCGCCGCCGCGCTGCCGCGCTCGTCTTTCTTCCGCTCGTCCCATGGGTCCGATCCGCTCCGCTTCCGTCTCTCGTGTCTCACAGGTTCACCGGTCAGGTCAGCTCAGCAAACTAACACCGCGCGTGGGGACATAGGACGGTCGATCCCGTCTTTTGCGGACGTGACAATCAGCACCTGTCACCACCTGTCCCTATGGAACCGACGATTCGGATGCGTAGAAGGTTGCTGTGACGGGTAAAGTGATATCACTTAGATAGTGTGAAGCTAGGCGCTCGCACGACGAGCCCCGGCACCACGAATCACCGCACCACGAAACGGGGGATCACCCATGTCCACGCACGACACACCACACATCGCCGACGTTCCCGAGATGCCCGCACCACGCGTCCGGGAGTCCGTCGCGCACAGCATCGGCGGCGGGCTCGCGCTGCTGCTCGGACTGGTCGGACTGCTGGCGGGCGCCGGAATGGTCGTCAGCGCCACCGCGGTGGGCTCCACCGGCGGCAAGGCCGCGCTGATCGTGTCCGGCATCCTGATCGGCCTCGCGGCCTTCGTCGCCATGTGCGGTCTCAACATGGTGGCGCCGGGCGAGGCCCGCGTCGTCCAGCTCTTCGGCCGCTACCGCGGAACGATTCGCGAGGACGGCCTGCGCTGGGTGAACCCGCTGACGTCCCGTACGAAGATCTCGACGCGGGTACGCAACCACGAGACGGCCGTCCTCAAGGTCAACGACGCCTACGGCAACCCGATCGAGCTCGCCGCGGTCGTGGTGTGGAAGGTCGAGGACACCGCGCAGGCGAGCTTCGAGGTGGACGACTTCCTGGAGTTCGTCGCCACCCAGACCGAGGCGGCGGTGCGGCACATCGCCATCGAGTACCCGTACGACGCCCATGACGAGGACGGTCTGTCGCTGCGGGGCAACGCGGAGGAGATCACCGAGAAGCTCGCCGTCGAACTGCACGCGCGCGTGGAGGCCGCGGGTGTGCAGATCATCGAGTCCCGCTTCACGCATCTCGCGTACGCTCCCGAGATCGCCTCGGCGATGCTCCAGCGGCAGCAGGCGGGTGCGGTCGTCGCCGCGCGGCGGCAGATCGTGGACGGTGCGGTCGGCATGGTCGAGGACGCGCTCGCCCGGATCACCGAGCGGGACATCGTCGAGCTGGACTCCGAACGGAAGGCCGCGATGGTGTCGAACCTGCTGGTGGTCCTGTGCGGCGACCGCGCCCCGCAGCCCGTCCTCAACACGGGATCCCTCTACCAGTGACCTCACCTTCCGAGGGGGCTTCCCCCCAGCGGCGGCCTCAGCAGCAGCGCAAGCAGGTGCTGTTGCGGCTGGATCCGCTCGTGTACGAGGCGCTCGCGCGGTGGGCCGGCGACGAGCTGCGCTCCGCCAACGCGCAGATCGAGTTCCTCCTGCGGAGGGCCCTGGCGGAGACGGGGCGCCTGCCGGGCGGGGCGGGGCCGATTCCCCGACGGGGGCGGCCTCCCGCTTCCGGGGAGCCCGAGGAGTAGGTGCCCACGGGGGCGCTGCCGCGGCTGGGATATAGGTGCGGGTCAGCTGTCGCCGGCCGCGCAGTTCCCCGCGCCCCCATTTTTGGGGGCGCGGGGAACTGCGCACGGGGGTTCGGGGGCGGAGCCCCTGAAAAGGGACGGGAATGGGTAGGGGCGGCGGGGGCGAAGAAAGGTCCGCCACCCCAGTGACAGAACCGTGACAATCAAGCCTGACCTGCGAATCCGTACGCCTCGAACGCAGCTATCCACGGTGCGTATACACGCGGTGTATACGCCCTGTGTACAGTGCTCCGCATGTCCATCGGTCACACGCTCCTAGGACTCCTGGAGTCCGGGCCCCGCCACGGTTACGACCTCAAGCGGGCCTTCGACGAGAAGTTCGGTCACGACCGGCCGCTCCACTACGGCCAGGTCTATTCGACGATGTCCCGGCTGCTGAAGAACGGCCTCGTGGAGGTCGACGGGATAGAGGCGGGCGACGGCCCCGAGCGCAAGCGGTACGCGATCACCGAGGCGGGCGTCACCGACGTCCAGCGGTGGCTCGCCACACCGGAGAAGCCCGAGCCCTACCTCCAGTCGACCCTCTACACGAAGGTCGTCCTCGCCCTCCTGACGCACCGCGACGCGTCCGGGATCCTCGACACCCAGCGCGCGGAGCACCTGCGCATGATGCGGATGCTCACCGACCGCAAGCGCAAGGGCGACCTCGCCGACCAGCTGATCTGCGACCACGCACTCTTCCATCTCGAAGCCGACCTGCGCTGGCTGGAACTCACCGCCGCGCGCCTCGGCAAGCTCGCAGAGGCGGTGACTCGATGACCCCCGCAGGCTCCCTGCTCGTGGCCCACGACCTGCGCAAGGCGTACGGCCCCACCAACGCCCTGGACGGCGCCGGGTTCAACATCCACCCCGGTGAGGTCGTCGCCGTGATGGGCCCCTCGGGCTCCGGCAAGTCGACCCTCCTGCACTGCCTGGCCGGCATCGTGACGCCCGACTCGGGCTCGATCATGTACGGCGGCCAGGAGATGGCGACGATGAACGACGCCCAGCGCAGCGCGCTGCGCCGCTCCCAGTTCGGCTTCGTCTTCCAGTTCGGCCAGCTCGTACCGGAGCTGACCTGCGTGGAGAACGTGGCTCTGCCGCTGCGGCTGAACGGTGCCTCCCGCAAGGAGGCCGAGCGCACCGCCCTGGCCCGGATGGAACAGCTGGAGGTCGACGACCTCAAGGCCAAGCGGCCCGGCGAGGTCTCCGGCGGCCAGGGCCAGCGCGTCGCCGTCGCCCGCGCCCTGGTCACCGACCCGCGCGTGCTCTTCGCCGACGAGCCCACCGGCGCCCTCGACTCCCTCAACGGCGAACGCGTGATGGAGCTGCTCACCGACGCCGCCCGCTCCGCCAACGCCGCCGTCGTCCTCGTCACCCACGAGGCCCGCGTCGCCGCCTACTCGGACCGCGAGATCGTCGTACGCGACGGCAAGTCCCGGGACATGGAGCGCGTCGTATGAGTGCACGCCAGTGGTCGAAGGACCTGGCCATGGGCGCCAAGTTCGCGTTCACCGGAGGCCGTGAAGGCTGGGTGCGCGTCCTGCTCACGGGCGTGGGCGTCGGTCTCGGGGTGGCGCTGCTGCTGCTCACCACCGCGATACCGAACGCGATGCAGGCACGGTCCGACCGCGAGTACTCGCGCATGGACGTCGTGTACAGCGACTCCGAGCCGGCCAAATCCGACAAAACCGTGCTCGTCGCGAACGTCGACACCGAGTTCCGCACCCAGGACATCCGCGGCCGCCAGCTGGAGCCCGAGGGTCTGCGGGCACCGCTGCCGCCGGGGCTGAAGAAGTTCCCCGCGCCGGGCGAGATGGTCGTCTCCCCCGCGCTCAAGAAGCTGCTGGAGTCCAAGGACGCCAAGCTGCTGCGCGAGCGGCTGCCGGAGCGGATCACCGGCACGATCAGCGAGCCGGGCCTCATCGGTTCGGCCGAACTCGCCTTCTACTCGGGCGGCGACAACCTGGCCCGGTACCACGGCGGCCCCAACGTCACGCGTATCGACACCTTCCAGGGCGAGGCGCCGCCCTCGGAGGAGATGGACCCGGTCCTCCTGCTGCTCGTCCTCACGGTCTTCGTGGTGCTGCTGATGCCGGTCGGCGTCTTCATCGCCGCGGCCGTACGCTTCGGCGGCGAGCGGCGCGACCGCAGGCTCGCGGCGCTGCGGCTGGTCGGCGCGGACAGCCGGATGACCCGCCGGATCGCCGCGGGCGAGGCGCTCTCCGGGGCGGTGCTCGGGCTGCTCTTCGGCACCGGCTTCTTCCTGATCGGCCGCCAGATCGCGGGCTCCGTCGAGATCTTCGGCTTCAGCGTCTTCCCGAGCTACCTCAACCCGACGCCCGTACTCGCCGTCCTGATCGCCGTCGCGGTCCCGGCCGCCGCGGTCGCGGTGACGCTGCTCGCCCTGCGCGGTGTGGTCATCGAGCCGCTCGGCGTGGTGCGCACGGCCAGGCCCGCGCGACGCCGCCTGTGGTGGCGACTGCTGCTGCCGCTGGGCGGTATCGGCCTGCTCGTCCCGATGATCGGGAAGGGCACCGAGAACGGGAACTTCAACGAGTACATGGTGACCGGGGGCGTCATCCTGCTCCTCGTCGGCATCACCGCGCTGCTGCCGTGGATCGTGGAGGCCGTCGTGGCGCGGCTGAACTCGGGCTCGGTCTCCTGGCAACTGGCGGTCCGCAGGCTCCAGTTGAGCAGCGGTACGGCGGCCCGCATGGTGAACGGCATCGCGGTGGCGGTGGCCGGTGCGATCGCCCTGCAGATGCTGTTCGCCGGAGTCCAGAGCGACTACACGGAGTCCACCGGCAACGACCTCTCGCGCGCCCAGATGCAGATGTCCGTACCGAGGACCGCCTCACTCGCCGACGCCAGGGAATCCCTCGCCGGGACCCGCGGTGTGCGCGAGGCCATGGCGCTCTCCGACGGCTGGCTGGGCGAGGGCAGGAAGGACCCCGAGAAGTCCGCGGGGCTGACCGTCGGCGACTGCGCCTCCCTGCGCGAGGTGGCGAAGCTGCCCTCGTGCCGCGAGGGTGACGTCTTCGCCGTGCGCGGCGCCGAGTACGACACGGACACCCCGAAGCTCGCCGCACCTGGCGGAAAGCTCTACATCGACCCCTCCTACAGCGACTCCGAGAAGGGCAAGGAGGTCGCCTGGACGGTGCCGCGGGACATCAAGAAGGCCGGCACGCGCAACGACCCGAAGGGCTGGGAGCGGGGCGGTTTCCTGTTCACCCCGAGCGCGCTGCCCACCGCGGCGGCCTCGACCCTCGACGGGCAGATCTACCTCCAGCTCGACCTGGCGGTCCCGGACGTCCGCGAACTCGTACGCAACGCCGCGGCGAAGGTGGACCCGCTCGCGAGCCCCTGGTCGTACTCGGCTAGCGAGCGCTCCGAGACCTTCGGCTCCATCCGTACCGGGCTGTTCGTCGGAGCGGCCTGCGTTCTCGCGCTCATCGGGGCGAGCCTGCTCGTCTCACAGCTGGAGCAGCTGCGCGAGCGCAAGAAGCTCCTGTCGGTCCTCGTCGCCTTCGGCACCCGGCGCCGCACACTGAGCCTGTCGGTGCTGTGGCAGACCGCGATCCCGGTCGCCCTCGGCCTGCTCCTCGCCTCGGTGGTGGGCCTCACCCTGGGCGCGGTCCTGCTGAAGATGACGGACACCAAGGTGACCGTGGACTGGCTGAGCGTCCTGGCCATGACGGGCATCGGCTCGGCGGTCGTCCTCGTGGTGACGGCCCTCAGCGTGCCGCCGCTGCTGCGGTTGATGCGGCCGGACGGGCTGCGGACGGAGTAGGCCCACGGAGGAGGCCCACGGTGTGGCCCCATGGAGTGCTCGCTCAGCGGCCAGAAGGTGACTGAGCAGTTACTCCATGGCAGGCTTGGCGACGTCCGAACGAGAGCCAAAGGTCACAAAGCGACCTTTCTCTGTGCCCAAGAGGAGCCAGTGACCGATGTCGCTCGACGCGCTGAAGTCCGCGATTCCGGACTACGCCAAGGACCTTCGGCTGAACCTCGGTTCGGTGATCGGCGACTCCGGGCTTCCCCAGCAGCAGTTGTGGGGGACGGTGCTCGCCTGCGCCATCGCCTCGCGGTCACCCCGTGTGCTGCGTGAGCTGGAGGAGGAGGCCAACGCGAAGCTCTCTCCGGAGGCGTACACGGCGGCCAAGACCGCCGCGGCCGTCATGGCGGTGAACAACGTCTTCCACCGCACGCGGCATCTGCTCTCCGATCCGGAGTACGGGAACCTGCGGGCCGGTCTCCGTATGAACGTGATCGGCGACCCTGGGGTGGAGAAGGTCGACTTCGAGTTGTGGTCGCTCGCCGTGTCCGCGATCAATGCGTGTGGGCGGTGTCTTGACTCCCATGAGCGGGTGCTTCGCAAGGCGGGTGTCGACCGGGAGACCGTTCAGGAAGCGTTCAAGATCGCTTCGGTCGTCCAGGCCGTGGGGGTCACCCTCGACGCGGAGGCGATCCTGGCGGAGTAGCTCCGCCGGCCTTCACCGTCGTCCCTTACTCAGGGGCTCCGCCCCCGAACCCCCGCTCCTCAAACGCCGGAGGGGCTGGGTGGGCGGGGGCTTGCGGGGTGGGATGCGTGCGGGTGAGTCGTGGCTGGACTGCGCAGTTCCCCGCGCCCCTGAAAACCTAGGGGCGGGGGTGGCCTACGACGGTGGGCGGTGTTCCACCGGGGCCACCCCCGTCGCCGTCGCCCCCCGCGGCACCGGCGACGTACGCAACGCCGGCTCCTGGGAGTACGAACGCAGGTAACCGACCACCGTGTTGGTGACGGCGACGAGCGGTACCGCGACGACCGCGCCGCCGATGCCCGCGACCATCCCGCCCGCCGCGACGGAGAGGACGACGGCGAGCGGATGGACCCGAACCGCCCGGCCGAGGATGAACGGCTGGAGGATGTGGCCCTCGATCTGCTGGACGGCGAGCACGACGAGCAGCGCCATGACCGCGGTGAAGACGCCCTGTGTCACCAGCGCGACCACCACCGCCAGCGCGCCCGAGACGACGGCACCGACCAGCGGGATGAACGCGAACAGGAAAATGAAGACGGCCAGCGGGACAGCCATCGGGACGTCCAGGAAGAAGATGCCCAGGCCGATGAAGATGGCGTCGATCAACGCGACTATCACCGTCCCGCGGACATAGGCCGTGAGCGTGCGCCAGGCACGCGGGCCCGCCCCCGCCACCCCGGGCCGCGCCGCCGCCGGCACCAGCTTGAGCGTCCACTGCCAGATGCGCTTGCCGTCGTAGAGGAGGAAGAGCGTGGAGAACATCGTGAGGAGGATGCCGGTGAGGGCCTCGACGATGACGGTGACGCCTTCCAGGCCCGCCGACGTGATCTCGTCCGTGTTGGCGCCGACGGCCTCGCGCAGGCTCTTGGCGATGTCCTTGATCTGGTCCTCGGTGACGTGGAACGGGCTGTTGAGCAGCCAGCGCTGCAACTCGTCGATGCCGTCCTGGATCTGGTCGGAGAGGTTGTCGATGTTCTCCATGACCTGCCAGACCACGAACCATCCGACGAGCCCCATGACCACGAAGCCGAGGGTCGCGGTCAGCGCGGTGGCGAGCCCGCGCGGCACCCCGTACCGCCGCAGCCGCGCCACGGTGGGCTGGAGCAGCGCGGTGATGAGCAGCGCGGCGACGAAGGCGAGGACGACGAGCTGCACGGCGCTGATGACGCGCATCAACACCCAGACGGTGCCCGCGAGTACGAGCAGCCGCCAGCCTGCCTCGGCGGCGACCCGCATGCCCCAGGGGACGGCCGCGGCCGGGTCGGGGCGGGCGGCGGGGGCCGGGGCGGCCACGAGAGTGTCCGAGGGAGGGGAGGGAGGCCGGGGCGGTGTGCCGGTCCCGTTGGCGGTGGACGCGACCCGAGCTTCGGCGCCGTCCTTGCCGTTCTGGTCGATGCCGTTGCTCCGGCCGAAGTCGTCGCCCTCGCCGAAGTCGTCGTCCTTCTCGGCCTGCGCGCGGCGGGCGTTCAACCGGTCGCCCATTTCGGTGAGTCCGGCGCCGAGCCGGCCGAGCCACCCTGGCACTCTCGACATGATCCGTCCCTTTTCCCCGTCGTGCCCCACCACTCCCCCCTGGAGTCGTCGGCATCGACCGTACATGGCAGAAGCCCCTCACCGTAGGACGGTGAGGGGCTCCGAAAAGGTTGAGAGGACCGAGTGGCTGTCGGCCTAGTAGTAGTTGTTGGCCTGCCAGAAGTTCCAGGCTTCGCACGGGCTGCCGTAGCGGTCGTTCATGTAGCCGAGGCCCCACTTGATCTGGGTGGCCGGGTTGGTCGCCCAGTCCGCGCCGGCGGAGGACATCTTGGAGCCGGGCAGCGCCTGCATCAGGCCGTAGGCGTCCGAGGTGGGGTTGTCCGCCCGGTAGTTCCAGCTGGACTCGTGGTCCACGATGGTGCTGAAGCACTGGAACTGGTCCGCCGGGACGATCTGGCGCGCCATCGCCTGGATCTCCGCGACGCTGTACGAGGACTGCGTCGGGAAGCTGGACGCGTCACGCGTGGCGGAACGGCTGGCAACCTTGAGGGCTTCCTTCCGCTCCTTCGCCTCCTGCTCGGCCTTCTCCGCGGCCTTCTGCTTGGCGACGGCGTCCTTGGCGGCCTGCTTGCGCGCAGACTCCTCGGCGTCCTTCTTGGCGGTCGCGTCGGCCGCGATGGCCTGCGAGTCGGCCTGCTGAGTCAGGGATGCGGTCTGCACCTGCGCCTGCGCACCCGCGGGTATGTCCGCGAGAAGCGTCGCGCCTGCTGCCGTTGCCTCCGCGTCGTCGCTCGAGGACGCGGTGTTGCCCGAGGCAACACCGGTGACAGCGCCGACAGCGGTGACCGCGGTGGCCGAGGCCACTGCGAATCCCCGGACCGAAATCCGGCTCACACGGTTTCCTTCCAGCATCGCCCGCTACAGGTGACCCTCGCGGACGCAATCGTGCCCTTGACGCTGGCCTCCCAACTGCGGGGTCACGGGAGGCGCGGGCCCGATGGGCAACTCCCGCGAGGGGAGCGCCGCGTGGTGCTCGGGCGGCATACGACGGCGTTATGGAGTTCTGGATACTTCTGTGGTGCCGTACCGCTGGGGGCACAGGTGTGTCGTATGCGGGGCCTGACAGGAGTGAGACTCTGCCGCACCCCGACGCCGGAGGGCAATTCTGTGCCGGGTGTGAAAGCTCACACCTCGTTTGCCCCAGGAGTTTTCCGGAAACGAGCACGCGCCAAGACGCCGCCCGGCTAGGCTCTTCAGCCTTTGCCGGACGGCGTCAATTACCGTGTAGCCACCACCCGTTGGACAGACGCCACAGGTGGTGGCAGGTGGGATCAGATGTGCCCGTCCTCCAGCATTTCGGTCACAAGCGCCGCAATCTGGGATCGCTCGGACCTGGTGAGTGTGACGTGCGCGAAGAGCGGGTGGCCCTTCAGCTTCTCCACGACGGCCACGACTCCGTCGTACCGGCCGACCCTGAGGTTGTCCCGCTGGGCCACGTCATGAGTCAGGATCACCCGTGAATTCGCGCCGATTCGGGACAGAACGGTCAACAGGACGTTCCGTTCCAGGGATTGGGCCTCGTCCACGATCACGAACGCGTCGTGGAGGGAGCGGCCCCGGATGTGCGTGAGCGGCAGGACCTCCAGCATTCCGCGTGCGGTGACCTCTTCGATGACCTCGCGGCTGGTGACCGCGGAGAGCGTGTCGAAGACCGCCTGCGCCCAGGGGCCCATCTTCTCGGACTCGGAGCCGGGCAGATAGCCGAGCTCCTGCCCACCGACCGCGTAGAGCGGACGGAAGACCATCACCTTCTGGTGCTGGCGCCGTTCGAGCACGGCCTCCAGGCCCGCGCACAGGGCGAGCGCCGACTTTCCGGTGCCGGCCCGGCCGCCCATCGAGACGATCCCGACGTCCGGGTCGAGCAGCAGATCCAGCGCGATGCGCTGCTCCGCGCTGCGGCCCTTGATGCCGAAGGCCTCCCGATCACCCCGTACGAGCCGGACGTTGCCCTCGGCCGTCACGCGTCCCAGGGCCTTGCCACGCTCGGACTGGATCATCAGGCCCGTGTGGACCGGGAAGTCGGACGCCTCCGGGACGTACAGGGTCTCCTGGTCGAAGAGGAGGTCCACCTGCTCGCCCGAGAGCGTCAGTTCGGACATTCCGGTCCAGCCGGAGGAGCCCGTGATGGCGAGCTCGGCCCGGTACTCCTCGGCCAGAAGCCCGACCGAGGAGGCCTTGATCCTGAGCGGCAGGTCCTTCGACACGACTGTGACGTCGAACCCCTCGGCCTGCAGATTGCGGGCGACCGCGAGGATGCGGGAGTCGTTGTCCCCCAGGCGATAGCCGCTGGGCAGCACGCTGGGGTCCGAGTGATTGAGCTCGACACGTACGGTCCCGCCCAGTTCCCCGGTGGGGATGGGGGCATCGAGACGGCCGTACTTCACTCGGTAGTCGTCCAGCAGGCGCAGGGCCTGCCGGGCGAAGTAGCCGAGTTCGGGATGGTGCCGCTTGGCCTCCAATTCCGTGACCACGACGATCGGAAGCACTACTTCGTGCTCGTCGAAGCGGTTCATGGCGTGCGGGTCGGCCAGCAGGACGCTGGTGTCGAGAACATAGGTGCGCCGGTCTGGCATACGGCGCTTTGTGCTGGTCACCACGGAAGGACGTACCCCCTCGGATGAGGTCGGGGAGCGACGGAGGAGAGCTGGACCGGTGTCCGGCCGCGATGCACGGGCCGACTACCGGCCCTCTCCGCTTCGTCCGTACTGACCGCACGGTCGGGCTGGTGCAAAGGGCCTCCCGGGCGGACGGCCCCGTGCCGTCCGCTGAGATACGACACCCGTGGTTCGGGTGTCGACCTGCAAGGCTTATGCCCTCGAACGCGCGATGCCATGCCAAGAGCGATGACGGCGCGTTCGTTAACACCAGATGACGTACGTCCCTGATGGCGCCCCCTGCGAGCGGGGCCACCCGAAATCTCAGCCGCCGTAGCGCCTGTGTCGCGCCGCGTAGTCACGCATGGCGCGCAGGAAGTCGACCTTGCGGAAGGCCGGCCAGAAGACCTCACAGAAGTAGTACTCGGAGTGGGCCGTCTGCCAGAGCATGAACCCGGACAGCCGCTGCTCACCGCTCGTACGGATCACGAGGTCGGGGTCGGGCTGGGCGCTGGTGTAGAGGTGCTTGCCGATCATGTCGGTGTCGACCTGGTCGGCGAGCTCCTCCATCGAGGTGCCCTTCTCGGCGTGGTCGAGGATCATCGAGCGCACGGCGTCGGCGATCTCCTGGCGTCCGCCGTAGCCGATGGCGCAGTTCACGAGTATTCCGTCGACGTGCGCGGTGGACTCCTCGGCCTCCTTCAGGACGGTCTGCATCCGGGAGGGCAGGATGTCCGGCGTGCCGACGTGGTGCACGCGCCAGCGGCCGTCGGCGGCGAGCGAGCTCACGACGTTCTCGATGATGCCGAGCAGCGGTACGAGCTCTTCCTCCGGGCGGTCGAAGTTGTCCGTGGACAACAGCCAGAGGGTGACGACCTCGACGTCGGTCTCGGAGCACCAGCCGAGGAATTCCTCGATCTTGTCGGCCCCGGCCCGGTGTCCCTGGGCGGCGGTGCTGCCCGCCGCCTTCGCCCAGCGCCGGTTGCCGTCCATGATGACCCCGATGTGCTTGGGCACCTGGTCGTGGTCAAGGTGGCCTTCCACCCTGCGTGCATAGAACCTGACCAGCAAGCGGCGCAGGTTGTCGCGCAGGTTCACGTTTTCGTCAGCCCCTCCGTGCAGATAACGGTCCCCCGAGGGCGACACCCTACCGCTGCTGGAGCGCCTCTCCCCCTTGGGGTGCAAGGCCTTCTGCTCTCCGGGCCCGCTCTCCGGGCGGTACGGGGCGAGGGCGGGCCGTGCGGGACGACCGCACGGGCGACAGCGTCGACGACGGCACCTCAGGGGCGTACGCCGGGGCGTGTGAGCGCACAAAAAACGGGCCGGTCCGTGGGGGGGAGACGGACCGGCCCGAGGGGGGTTTCCACCATAACCCTTCGTAAGTGATGCTGCGTGCATCGGCGTGCCACAACTACTCTCCGCAGTCGCCCGACAACGCCTGGGTGGGTGCGGAAGCGTTCATTCAAGGGCAGAACATGGCCGAATCACAGCGGATTCCAAGGCGGCGGAGCCGAATCCGGAGGGAACCAGGGGGTTTCCGAGCGGTTCTGGGGCACTGGGCCATCCGCCTCGGACGTACGCCCCAAGGGTGAAGCCCTCGGGAACGTCCACTTGACGCCAAGGATGGATTCGCGACCGCCGCCGGTCCGCGACCCCGGCCGGACCGGAGCCCCGGCACGGAACTTCCGAACGCGCCCCCCGGCACTGTCGGCAGGGCACCGCGCGGCCCCCTCCTCCGCGCGGTACCGTCCCGCGCAGATTTGCTCACGCGAATTACCTTGCTTCGAATTTACGTGAGCCGGAGAGGTGCGACGGACCATCCGGGGTAACGATGTGGAAACTCTGTGAGCGTTTCCGGGATTTTCGTGAGGGGCCTCACCCGGACTGGGCGGCGACCGGAGGCTCTTTGCTCAGGCCTGGGTGTTTACGGGCGACAATTTCCTTCATGTGCAGATCACCCCATTCGCCCAGTGGCAGGAGTGCGGTGTTCAGCGCCTTGCCCAGCTCGGTGAGCGAGTACTCCACGCGGGGCGGCACCTCGCCGTACACCTCCCGGTGCACCACTCCGTCCGCCTCCAGCTCGCGCAGCTGCTGGCTCAGCACCTTCTCGCTGATTCCCGGGGAGTGCCCGCCCCCGATGTTCCGGCGCAGCTCCCCGAAGCGCAGGGTGCCGCCCACGTGCAGCTCCCAGAGGATCATCGGCTTCCACTTGCCGCCCACGACGTCCACGGCCGCGTCCAGGCCACAGCTGTAGGGCCCCTTGCCCTTCGACATGGTCGACTCCTCCCAAGACCGGGGCAGCGGACAGGATCTGACCTAATTCGGGTCTACCGTCGCCGCCATGACATCGAGGATCACATGGGACGAGGCGAGCGCGCGGCGCTATGAGCGGCAACTGCTGAGGGCTCCCGCGCCGGCCGGCACGCCTGTCGCGGAGGTCGTCTCCACGCTGCTCGCCACGCACGCGCAGGTCCTGTCGGCGGCCGAGCTCTCCGTCGGCCTGCGGCTCGACGGCGCGACCCGCCAGGACGTGCGCGCGGCGCTGTGGGAGGACCGAAGTGACGACCGGAGTCTGGTGAAGACGTACGGGCCGCGCGGCACGATCCATCTCCTCGCCGCCACCGAACTCCCCTTCTGGAGCGCCGCGCTGACCGCCGTGCCCGGCACCGCGAGCGCCCCGCCGAGCGTGCGGATGACGCCCGGCCAGGAGGATCAGGTCGTCGCCGCGATCGGTGACGCCCTCGACGGGCGGCAGCTGACCATCGACGAGCTGTCCGAGGAGGTCGTGGCCCGCACCGGCCCCTGGGCCGGTGACCTGGTGATGGAGGCGTTCCAGGGCAAGTGGCCGCGCTGGCGTCAGGTCATGCATCGCGCGGGCCAGTCGGGCGCGCTGTGCTTCGCCCCCAACCGCGGCCGCAAGGCGGCCTACACCCGCCCGCCGCACTTCGACCCGCTCCCCGCGGACGAGGCGCTCGCCACGCTCGTACGCCACTATTTGCACGCGTACGGTCCCGCGACGCCGCAGCACTTCGCCAAGTGGGCCGCCGCGCCCAGGGGTTGGGCCGCCGACCTCTTCGCCTCGCTGGCCTCCTCGGGCGGGATCGAGGAGGTCGACTTCGAGGGGGCGCCGGCCTGGGTGGTGACGGGCGACACGGACTTCCCGACGGAGGCCGTACGCGGGGTGCGGCTGCTCCCCTACTTCGACGCGTACGCCATCGCCGCGCAGCCCCGCGAGCGGATGTTCCCCGGCGCGGCGTACCAGCGGGCCCTGGCGGGCGGGCAGGCGGGGAACTTTCCGGTGCTGCTCGTCGACGGTGTGGTGGCGGGGGTCTGGCACCAGCGGCGGCAGGGGAAGCGGACGACGGTGACGGTGGAGCCGCTGGACCGGCTGACCCGGGCGCAGGAGCGGGAGCTGGGGAAACAGGTGGAGCGGGTCGGTGAAGTGCTGGAGGCCGGGCCGGAGCTGGTGGTGGGGAAGGTGACGGCGGGCGCGCACGCGTAACCGGCGGACGTCAACTCGGCCCGGCTCTCGGGGACTTGTTCGCGCCACGCTCGCCACGCTCTCCATGCCGGCCACACTCGCCACACTCGCCGCGCGCTCTACGGCCGGCGGGCCTCGACGAGGTGGCGGGAGCTGTGGGCCACGAACGGGCCGTCGGCCACGATTCGCTCGTGCAGGTCCAGGAGCCGGGTCCGGTACTGGTCCACGGTGAAGCCGGGCACCATCCACACCACCTTCCGCAGGAAGTGCACGACGGCCCCGATGTCGTGGAACTCCATCCGCAGCCTCTCCGCGCGCAGATCGACGACCTCAAGACCGGCTGCCTCGGCTCCGGCGCGCTCGCTGTCCGGATGGCGGGCGTTGCGGTTGGCCTCCGGCTGCGGGCCGAGGAAGTACTCGACGACTTCGTACGCGCTGCTGGGGCCCACGTGCTGGGCGAAGTAGGTGCCTCCGGGGGCGAGGACGCGGGCGATCTCCGTCCAGTGCGGCGTCACCGGGTGCCTGCTCACGACGAGGTCGAACGCCGCGTCGGCGAACGGCAGCGGGGCGTCCTCCGGGGAGGCGACGACCACCGCGCCGCGCGGGTGGAGCAGGGCGGTGGCCTTGGCCACGTTCGGCGGCCAGCCCTCGGTGGCGACGGTCAGCCGCGGCAACTCCCGTGCCGACGCCAGGACTTCGCCCCCACCGGTCTGGATGTCGAGAGCGGCCTCCGCCGTGGCCAGCCGCTCGCCCATCGCCCGCGCGTATCCCCAGGAGGGCCGATCCTCGGTGGCCCGCCCCTCGAACCACGAGAAGTCCCAGCCCTCGGTGGGAGCGGCTGCGGCCTCGGCGACGAGTTCTTCGAAGGAGGGGCTGGAGGACGCGGGTGGAGTGGAGGGCGTGGACGGGGTCGAGGGGGTGGTCGGGCTCATCGGGCGATGGTGGCAGGCGGGGTTCGTTGCCGCGACCGAATTCCGGGCTGTGCGTGTGCGGTTTCGCTCATGCCGAGGGATCTGGCAGCGGGGACCGACAGGCGGCCCCGGCATGAGCGGCGACGGCTCGGGCCTCCTACGGGACCAGGGGGCGTACGTCCTCGGCGGTGAAGCGTACGAAGCCCTCGGGGTCCGGTTCGTCGGCGGTCGGCTGGAGGATCACGGTGTCGGCGCCGGCGTCCGCGAGACGCTGGACGGCCTTGGCGACGGCTTCCGCGTTCCCGGCGACTCCGAGGTCCGGGACGGTTGCCACGCCGTCCGCCTCCAGCTCGGCGCGGAGGCGGTCGGCGGCGTCCGGGCCGGTGGCGGTGAGGAGGTAGACGACGACCTCGTGCGTGCCGTCGCGGGAGCCCGACTTCCACCCCTCGTCGATGAGTTGGCGCGCCTTGCGCACGCCCTCCGGGGACGTACTGGAGGTGAGGATGGTGCCGTCCGCGAACTCGCCCGAGAGCCGGAGCGTACGCGGGCCGGTGGCTCCCGCGAGGATCTCCACCGGTGTCTGCGGGGGCCAGTCGAGGGCGACGTCGTCGAGCTTCACGTACCGGCCGTCCGTGGTCACCCGCTCGCCCCGCAGCAGTGCCCGCAACGCCACGAGGTACTCACGCAGCAGCGTCACGGGCGACTCGGCCCGCGCTCCGACCTGCCCCATCCAGTCCTGTACGCCGTGACCGACGCCCACGATCGCCCGGCCCGGGAAGAGCCGGTGCAGGGTGGCGGTCTCCATCGCCGTCACGGCCACGTTCCGCAGCGGCACGGGAAGCAGCCCCACTCCCACCCGCAGCCGTTCCGACCAGGCCAGCGCTGCCGCCGCCGCGGAGATCCCCCCTTCCAGAAAACAGTCCTCCCACAGCCACAGCTCCTCCAGCCCCGCGTCCTCCGCCGTACGGACCATCGCGCGCAGACGTTCTGGGGGCAGCTGAGGCCGGAACACGGCACCTAGTGCAGTCATGGGGCCTTCCTACCCGGGCCCGGGGGCTAATTCTCGCCCTTCGGGAAGGTGACCTCCACACGGCGGTTCTTGCGGCGGCCCTGTTCCGAGGTGTTGTCCGCGATCGGGTAGTCCTCGCTGTAGCCGCGTACCGCGAAGGTGACGTTCGTGTCGCCGAGGGCGGAGGCCAGTTCCTCGTGGACGACCTCGGCGCGGTTCTTGGAGAGGGTCAGGCCGTGGGCGTACGAGCCGAGGTTGTCGGTGAAGCCGAAGACGCGGACGTTCGTGGCGTTCTGGGCCTTGATCTCGTCCGCGATCGCCTGGATGCGGGAACGTGCCTCGGGGTTCAGCTTCGAGCTGTCCTTCGGGAAGAGGACCTCCGCCTGGAGCGCGAACGTCACGTCCTCGTTGGTGTCCACGCGGCGTTCCTCGCCACCGAGGTCCTCGACGACCGACTTGATGTCCAGCACCCGGGCGGGCGCGAGCGTGGCGCCGTCGGCGAGCTTCAGCCCCGGGCTGTTCGCGTCCACTTCGGGGGGTGGGGAACTGCTCACACTGCCCGGCGGAGCACTCGGGTCCTCGTCGTCCGCCTGGGCCGGGGTGAGCGGCGTCAGGAAGACGAGGGTGGTGAGGGCGGTGAAGGTGATCGCGGTCGTGCGGAGGGTGAGGGACATTGTCACTCGCCCTCGGAGAGTTCGACGGCGGCGGGGGGCATGGAGCCGACCTGGAAGGAGACCTTGGTGGTGTCCTCGGGTGGGGCGGGGAACTGGGCGAACCAGTCCGCGGTGTCACCCGACAGCACACCCCCGGTGAACCGGGTGCACAGGCAGCGCCCTTCCGTGTCGCGCAGGACGAGGTACTTCTTCTTGCCCGTCTGGTCGACCAGGCTCGCGCCGGCGATCGACCCGCCGTTCTTGGCCAGTTCGCTCTCGTCGCCCCGCCAGTCCGCGGCGACCCAGGGCTTGCCGCTGCCGTTCGTCACCGTTCCCTCGACGGTGACGAAGCCGCCGTCGTCGCGGACGGCCGACGTGACGGCCAGGGTCAGACCACCGGCCTTGACCTCCGCCAGCGCCTCCTTGGCGGGAGGGGCCTGAGACTGCTCCTTGTCGTCGCCCCCGTCATCGTTCTTGGCAGGCGACGAGGACGACGTCTTCTTGTCCGAACCGCCGTCGTCTCCCCCGCCGCCGCAGCCGGCCACCGTGAGGACCAGCCCAGTCGTGATCGCCACCGCGGTCATTACCGTGCGGCCCTTCGTGGTGCGCCGAATGTTCATCGGTACGGCTTCCTTTCACTCGGCCAGTTGCACAGAGAACAGCACGGACGCGTCCGGAAGGTCGTCCAAATCGAAATCTTCGGGGTCGATGTTCACCACTTCGCCGTCGCAGTCGAGCGTGACGAGCTCCGCGGGATCGGCGTCCACGGGGAAATCACACCGCGGTTCGATGACGGCCGTGGCATCCGCGTTGGCGTGCGTGGTCTCCGTGCCCGGAATGATCGAGTCGCCCACCGTGTAGTTCGTCTCGATGGTCACCTGGAACCCGGGAAAGCCGCCGATGGTGGTCGGTTGAGCACCGCCCTGGACGGTCGAGTCGTTCTCGCCGGCCAGTTGCTGTGCCGCGGCCGTGGCTCCGACGCCCTCGAACTGGTCGCCGTCGAGCCAGTCCAGCCAATTGTCGTCCGCGCCGATGGCGGTTCCGAGGCCTTCCATCAGCTCGTCACGGGCGTCCTGCGCGGCAGCCAACGCAGCGGCGTCCGCCGCGGATTGAGCTCCGTTCCGGGCGGACGCCGCTTGAGCGAATGCGAAGAACGCGAACGCGGCGAAGAGCAGAATCCCCGTCAGCCAGATGTAGATGGGGAGAGTCGACCCTCGGTCGCTTCGCAGACGGGCGGGGGTCAGCCCCCGACGACGCTGGTGACTGCTGTGAGGATCGCACCCGAGATCAGGCCGTCGAGCCCCAGCCCGTCGATCAGCGTGAAGATTCCCGCGATCAGGATCATCAGGCCCGCGTACTCCACGAAGCCCGCTCCCGCGTCCCGGTCCCGTCCTCGTGTTCGGGAGGCCACGGTGCGGACCCACCCCCGAACCGCTCGCTTCGTCCTCATGGACGTCTCCGAACGCAGGCTCTTGGTCACAGTGATCCCTTCCCTCCCACCCAAAACCACTACCTTCCCGCGCACCGTACGTGAGAACACGCCTACTCCGGGTGGGTCCAGGGACCCAACTTCCCGAGTTCGGAGTCACCGGTTCCACCCCCCGTGGGCCGTGCCCAGCCAGTGGGCGATCGCTTCGCTGCGCGTTGAACTGTGCAGCTTTGCGAAGATGCGATTGATGTGGTTCTTCACGGTCTTCTCGCTGATGAAGCACGTGGCGGCGATCTGCCGGTTGTTCATGCCGGCCGCGATGAGATCCATGACCTCCACCTCCCGTGAACTCAGCCCGAATTCCAGTGGGTTGCCGCCGCGGCGGTGAAGTCCCGTCGCGGAGGCGGGTCGAGCCTTCGACGACTGTGCCACAACCGATTGCAGATGCGAAGAGTTTTCGTTCGGTTCGTACGAAACACCGAGCGAATCCGACACGGCGGCGGCCTCGGCGGCGGAGGCCGTGAAGGTGGCCCTTCCGTCACTCAAGTCGCGGACGGCGGTGATCAGTTCGTCCGTGGTGAACTCGCCGTGCACGAGGTAACCGGCGGCTCCCAGGCGCAACGCCCGGGCCACCACCTCGGGTTCACGGCTGTACGTCAGCATCATCACGGGAGCCAGCCCGGCCAGCGAAGGCAGTGCCGTGAGGCCGTCCGTGCCCGGCATGCGGACGTCCAGCAGGATCACGTCGGGACGGTGGCGGGTCGCGGCCGTGAGCGCCTCCGCACCGTTCGACGCCCGGGCCGTGACCCGGATGTCGGGGTGGGCGTCGAGCAGGGCCGCCAGGCCCGCCCGGACGACGGGGTTGTCGTCGGCCACGAGCACTCGTAGGGGCGGGCCGGGAAGTGCCTGGTCAGGCATGTGCGGCCTCCTCTTGAGGAGTGTGTGAGGGGGATACCGGCAGGGCGGTGACCAGCGGAAGGTCGACCTTGACCTCCGTGCCGCCCTGCTCGGCTCGGTGCAGTTGGAGGCCCGCGCCCATCGAGGCCGCGCGCTCCAGCATGCCCAGCAGACCGAAGTGGCCGGATTTCGCCAGGTGTTGTACGTCATCGAGGGATACGGACGTGCCGGTTCCGTCGTCCCGCACGGTCAGGTGGAGGGCGGAGGGCGAGGCCCGGAGGGTCACGTCCACCCGGGTCGCCCCCGTCGCGTGGCGGTGCGTGTTCTCCAGTGCCTCCGAGAGGATCGCCAGGAGGTGGCGGGACGCCTCGGGCGGGAGTACGAGCGTGGGGGGCGCCTGGTAACCGACGCTCGCCCTGATGCCCGTACGGCCGGTGAAGTCCGCCGCCCTCGTCGTCAGTTCCGTTCCGAGGTCCATGGGCGGGGTCGACAGTGCCGTGTGGTGGCGGAGGTCCGTCAGGAGGTCGCGGGACTCCGCCGCCGCGCGACGGGCCGCGCCCGCCACCGCCGTGGCCTGGGACTTGAGGGCGCGTGGGTCCGTGTCGTGGTCGGCAGCGACCGCGAGGGCCTCGGCGGCCAGGGCCAGACCGTGCAGGGTCTTCGCCACGGAGTCGTGCATCTCGCGGGCGAGGCGGGCCCGTTCGGACTCGACCGCCTCCGCCACGGCCAGCCGGGAGTTGGCCTCGGCGAGGGCCTGGCTGGCCGTGCCGAAACGGAACATCAGGTTGCGCAGGGTGACCCCGACGATGCCCGCCGCGATGCAGAAACCGGCGACCAGGAGGGTACTGGCGCCGGCGCCCGGACGGTGTTCCCAGGCTCTGAACACCGTGAGCAGCACGACGAGCTGGAGCCCCGTGAAGACGCCGGAGCCGCGCCAGCCGTACAGCAGGCCCGCCAGGAGCGGGGTGCAGACGGCCGCGTACGCGAGGGGGGAGGCGGGGGACGCGGTCAGCAGGAGTATCGCGCCGAAGACCAGGTCCACCGCCATGAGGGTGGGGTGGGCGAGGAGGCGGGGGGCGAAGCGGTCCCAGTCCCTGAGCATGGCGTACGAGCCCATGACGCCGAGGACCGCGGCGGCGAGGACGCCGTATCGGGGCGGGCCGTCCGTCGCGTTGGCCGTCGCGAAGGGGGCGCCGATCGCGATCAGGGTGAGCCTGACCGCGAACGCCTGGCGGCAGAGGGCCTGGAGGGCGTTGAGCTGGAGGCGGACGCTGCCGGGCGCTGCCGCGTCGTCTGCGAAGTAGCCTGTGGCCCACGCCCACCTGGCTGAGCCGCCTGGGGGAACGGTTGGTCGTTGGGTGCGGGTCGGTCGTTGCTGGGTGCGCAGTTCCCCGCGCCCCTGACAACGCCCCTTGCGGGGCGCTGCCCGGCGCGCGCGCTTCCACATCCCCGTCATCTCTCAGCGCCCCAGGATCGAGCCGAAGTTCGAGCCGGAGCCCAGGAACATGCCTGTGGCGATGAGGATCATCGTGGCCGGGAGCATGAAGACCAGGGTGACCATGGTGGCCTTGGGGATCGTCTTGGCGGCGCGGCGGCGGGAGTTCTGGGCGTCGGTGCGGCGCATGTCCGTGGCGAGCTGGATGAGGGTGTCCGCGATCGGGGAGCCCAGTTCCTCTCCCTGCTGGAGCGCGGAGACGAACTGGGCGACCTGTTCGGAGGAGTTGCGCTTGCGCAGTTCGTCGAAGGCCTGGCGGCGGCTGACGCCCATGTCCATCTGGCGCAGGGTGATGCGCAGTTCGTCCGCCCACGGGCCCTCGTAGTGGTCCGCGACGCGGTCCAGGGCCTGGCGGAAGCCGAGGCCCGCCGAGACCACGACCGCCAGGACGTCCAGGAAGTCCGGGAGGGTGCGGTCGATGACCTCCTTGCGTTCGCGGATCGCCTGCCAGATGAGGGCGTCGGCGGCGAGCAGGCCGAAGGCGAGGGCCATCAGGGCGAAGAGGAGCTGCCCGTTGGTGAGGAAGATCAGGAAGAGCAGGACGCCGAAGACCCCGTACACCGCCCGGCGGGCCGCGTAGCGGTTCAGGGTCAGGCCGCCGGGGTTGCCCGCCATGTCGATGCGGCGGCGCTTGGCGTCGACGCGGCGGGGGCCCATCAGCCGCAGGACGAGCGGGGCGAACCGCATGCCGAGGCGGTCGACGGCCGAGTCGGTCTTCGAGACGCGGGTGGCGCCGACCTCCAGGGCGAGCGCCATGTCGCCGGGGAGCTTGGCCTCCGCGCGGTACATGCGGATGCCGAGGAGCATGCCCCCGACGGCGAGGCCGGTCAGTGCGGCAAGGAGCAAGGCCAGCAACGTAATCCCCTCCTCCTCATACTTCGATCTTGCCGAGGCGGCGGATGACGAAGAAGCCGATGGTGTAGAGGCCCATGGCGATGAGCACCAGGGTCTGGCCGAGCGGGGAGCCGGTCACCTTGGCGAGGGCGCCCTCGTTCGAGGAGTTGATGAGGAGGAGCGAGCCGACGCCGAGGAGGGGGACCGTGAAGGCGGTCGCGTTGACCTCGGAGAGCATGGTGCGGACCTCGCGGCGGGTCTCCTTGCGGTCCTCCAGGGTCTGGGTGAGGTTCCGCAGTGAGTTGACGACCGAGCCGCCCGCCTTGTTGGACAGGACGAGGGTCGTGACGAGGACGACCAGTTCGCGGGACGGGAGGCGTTCGGCCAGTTCGCCGAGGGCGTCGTCGACCGAGCGGCCCATGGTCAACTGGTCGGCCACCCGCGCCAGTTCCTCGCCCGCCGGCGCCTCCAGCTCCTCCGCCGCCATCGCGAGGGCCGTGCGCAGGGCGAGGCCGGCCGCCGCCGCGTTGGCCAGCAGCCGGGCCACGTCCGGGAGTTGATTGATGAAGGCCTCGATGCGCTTCTGGCGCTGCCAGTTGAGGAAGATCGCCGCGCTCCAGACGCCCGCCAGGCCCGCGATGGGACCGAAGAAGGGGGCCAGCGCGGCGGCGGCGATCAGCCAGAGGCCGACGACCACGGCGGCGACGTACGTGAAGAACTCGCCCGCGGTCAGGTCGAGTCCCGTCGCCGAGAGGCGCAGCTGGATCGTGCGGCCGAGGCGGGTGCGGCGCAGCCGGCGGTCGACGGCGGCGAAGCGGCGGGCGCGGCCGGCCGCGGTGCGCAGCGGGCCGCCGCCGGAGAGACGGTCGACGAGGGCCTGGCGCTGGGCGCGTCCCGACGCGTACGTGTGCACGCCCGCGACGGCGAGTGTGCCGCACAGGACGGTGCCGCCGAGGGCGAGCAGGGCCTGGTTGTTCACGGCTCGCTCCTCTCAGTCTTGTTGTCGGTCCCGGTGGTGCGGGGCATCCGGCCGCGTGTCCGTCCGGTCATCCGATGGCCTGCCTCGTGTTGAGGACGTCGAAGGCCTCCGCGACCCCGAAGGCGGGCGGCAGGGGCTCGTTGGCGACGTACAGCTTCTCGGCGACCGCGCGGGGCAGCGGCAGGTGCTCGAAGTGGCCGTGGACGACGCGGTCGGGGCCCGTCGGGCGGGGCACGAAGCGGGTGACCGGGACGACACGGAACTGTTCGCGGCCGTGCGAGACGAGCAGGGCGATCTCGGTGACCTTGCGGGAGCCGTCGGCGTGGCGGGTGAGCTGGACGACGACGTCGACCGCGGAGTTGATCTGGTCCTTGAGCGCCTCGAAGGGGATCTGGACCTCGGACATCGAGCCCAGGGTCTGGAGCCTCATCAGGGCGTCCTCGGCGGAGTTCGAGTGGACGGTCGCCAGCGAGCCGTCGTGGCCCGTCGACATGGCCTGGAGCATGTCGAGGGTCTCGCCGCCGCGGACCTCACCGACGATGATGCGGTCGGGGCGCATACGCAGGGAGTTGCGGACCAGGTCGCGGATGGTGATCTGGCCCTTGCCCTCCACGTTCGGGGGGCGGGATTCCAGGCGGATCACATGCTCCTGCTGGAGCTGGAGTTCGGCGGAGTCCTCGATGGTGATGATGCGCTCGTGGGACGGGACGAGGCCGGAGAGCGCGTTCAGGAGCGTGGTCTTGCCGGAGCCCGTACCCCCGCTGACGATCACGTTGAAGCGGGCCCGGACGAACGCGGCGAGCAGCATCAGCATCTGCTCGTCGAGCGAGCCGAGGCCGATCAGCTCCGGGAGGGTGTACGCGCGGGGGAAGCGGCGGATCGTGAGGGTCGGGCCGGTGAGGGCGAGCGGCGGGATGATGACGTTGACGCGCTCGCCGGTGGGCAGGCGGGCGTCGACCATCGGATTCGACTCGTCCACGCGGCGGTTGACCGTCGAGACTATGCGCTCGATGGTCTGCATCAGCTGCTCGTTCGAGGCGAACCGGATCGGGAGCTGCTCCACGCGTCCGGCCCGCTCCACGAAGATCGAGTCCGGTCCGTTGACCATGATCTCGGTGATCGACGCGTCGGCGAGGAGCGGTTCGAGGACGCCGAGGCCCAGCGCCTCGTCGACGACCCTTCTGATCAGCTGGGAGCGCTCGGCCGACGACAGGACCGGGCCCTCGCGGCTGATGATGTGCCCGAGCACGCGCTCCAGCCGCATCCGCCGCTCGGCCGCGGCGAGGCTCGACATCTCGGCGAGGTCGATCTCTTCGAGCAGCTTGGCACGGTAGACGGCGACGAGGTGGCCGTCCTCGCGGCCTGATCCGCCCTCTTCGGGGGCGGCGATACGGGCCCTGAGGCTCATGTCTTCAACTCCCTTCCGGGGGAGGTCGGTTCGGCACGGGTTCAGTCGTCGTTGTCATTGGGCATCGTGGCGCGTTTGGTCACGGTCCAGCCCTCGCCCACGAACGGGAGGAGGAGCGGGACCTGCACGGTCACGGTGGCGGTGGTCGTGTCGCCGCCCTTGGGTGCGGATACGTTCGCGTCCAGCCAGTCGCTCATGGCGGCTTGGCCGGCCGCCTCCCCCGCCCCGTCCTGCGAGGCGACCCGCGCGGCGGCCCGGGCTCCGGAGCCCGCCTGGTTGGCGGCGTATCCGACGAGGCCCAGCTGGATGGTGGCCATCCCGATGAGCAGCAGGACGGGCAGGAATCCGGCGAACTCCAGCATGGAGACGCCTCGGTCGTCCCGGGCTCTGCGCCACATCCTGCGGAGCACGCTCATCAGTCGTCCTCCCCTTCCAGGGCCGCGCCCGCCTCGGCCTGGACCTGCCAGCCCGCGTCGAAGCCCGGGAAGAACAGCGGGACCTGGGCGGTGACCGTGGCCCGCATGACCGTGCCGTCCTCACCGCAGTTGATGGTCGCGCCCTGCCAGGAGTCCGGGAGGTGCTCGCTTCCCGCGTCCGCGCAGGCACCGGCGTACGCCCCCGGAGTCACCGAGTTGGCCGCGGTGGCGGCCCGCGCCGCCTCGTCCGCCGCGTTCCCCGCGAGGGAGTACGTGTAGCCGTACAGCACGCACTGCCAGAGGATCGTCATCACGACCAGCAGGATGGGGAACATCCCGGCGAATTCGAGGGTGACCGCTCCTCGGTCGCCGCCCTTGCGGCGCAGGGCCAGGGCTCCCCGGTCCGAGGACGTCTTACGACGCCGGCCGCCGCCACCGCCCTCCTGCTGGACCACCAGATCCAGCTCGCCCGCCAGGGCCCACAGCGCCTGCTTGACCGTGGAGCGGGCGTCCAGGTCCTGCATCCGCCCCGCGTCCACCACCGACTGGAGCTCCTTGAAGGCGGCGGGCACCGTGGAACGGGCGACCTTCGTGCCGGTGACGCGTTCGACGAGGGAGGGCTGTATCTCCGTACCGCGGGAGAAGCGGTTGACGACGGTCAGCGTCTCCTCGGCCTTGCGGATCTGGAGGCGGTCCCACATGCGGACCATGCGTTTGGCGGCGCGGACGGCGACCACGTCGGGAGTCACCAACAGCAGGGCCTGGTCGGCCAGTTCGACGGCCGCCGCGTTCGCGGCGTTCAGCTGGGCGCCGCAGTCGACGACCACGACCTCGTAGCGGGAGCGCAGGGCGGCGAGTACCTGGCGGGCCACCCGGTCGGTGATCTCCTCGCCGCGTTCGCCCTCGGCGGGGGCGAGGAGGAGTCCGAGTCCGGTGTCGTGGGTGTAGACGGCGTCCTGGAGCACGCGTGGGTTGATGTCGCTGATCCCGGCGAGGTCGGCGATGGAGCGGCGGAACTGCACGTCCAGGTACGAGGCCACGTCCCCCGACTGGAGGTCCAGGTCGAGCAGGGCGACCGAGTGGCCCGACGCCTGGGCGGCCAGGGCGAGTTGGACCGCGGCGACGGTGGCGCCGACGCCGCCCTTCGCGCCGGTGACCGTGACGATCCGGCCGCCCGGGCCGGTGTAGAGCTCGGGTGTGCCGCTGCCGAGATGGCGTCGCATGCCCATGGACCAGGCGGCTGCGGCGTGGACGCGTTCGGCGAGGGCGTCGTAGCCGAGGGGCAGGCCGATGATGCCGCGGGCGCCGGAGTCCATGGCGGCGGTGAGCACGTTGGTGCTGGTGTCGGCGGTGATGAGGACGACGCCGACGGCCGGGAAGCTCAGCACCAGGTCGCGGATGACGTCGAGCGCCGGGACCGGGCCGATCCGCTCGTGGACGAGGACGACCTCGGGCAGCTCGTCCAGGGACTCGGCGGCGAGGCGGGCCAGGGTGTCCAGCAGGGCCGTGGTGTCCGCGACGGGCGGCGCGGGTTCGGCGTCGGCGAGCTGGCTCAGCAGCGTGGTGAGCGCGCGGGCCGAGTCGATGTCGCCGACGGCGGGCAGGATACGGATGGTCATCGGCCGGTCCCTCGGCCTGGTGCGGCGGGCTCTCGGCGCGGCCTGTCGGACTCCCGGCCCGGACCGCCCGGCTGTCGGCCCGGCCTGTCCGTCCCTCGGTCCGGCTTGTCCGTCCCTCGGCCTGGCCACGTGGGGGCTGAGCGCATCACGGCCTCCTACTTGTCCTCGTCGAGGGTGTACGTGCGGTCGCCGGGGGCGACGGTGGCGTCGGTGCCGCCCGCGACCAGCGCCAGGCGGACGTGTTCGGCGAACGACTCGGCGTACGCCACGCGTTGGGCGTCGGCGGTGTCGAGGGCGAAGGTGATCGGGACCGCCTCGTTCGCGGTGCGGCGGCGGTCGTTGCTGGACTGGCCCGGGTCGAGGGCGGTCAGCTTGCCGACGTCGATGACGCGGGCGTTCTCGACGATGACCTTCGACTGGTCCTTGCCGTTGTCGGTCTCGTCCTTGAACGTGGCGTAGATGTTGACCCGTGAGCCCGGGTTGATCTTGCCCGCCACACCGGTCGCCGCGTCGATCATGATCGCGATCTCCTGCTGGCCGGCCTCCAGCTCGGGCCGGTTCACGATCATGTCCCTCTGGAGCAGCGAGCCCTTCTCCAGCCGGGTCACCGCGATCTTGCCGCGGATCTCGGAGAGATTGGTGACGGCGGTGGACGAAAGCCACCGCTCGGGCATCGAGACCTTCTCGAACTGGTCGGAGGTCAGCTCCCGGTAGGGCGCGACGTCGTCCTTCAGCCGGTACGCCGCGACCTCGGGGCCGACCTTCGAGTTCACGTCGCGGATCACCGAGAGCACTCCGGCGAAGGCGCCCAGGGCGCACAGGGCCGAGAGGACCAGCAGGATGACGCCGCGGCGCTGGCGTGAATTCATGACGCGGACAACCTCGATCGGGGGGCGGGGACAGCGGGGTCGAGCGGTTGTGCCTGGTGCTTGGTGCTTCGTTCTGCGTGCCTGGTGCTGCGTGTGCCTCGTATCTCGTTCTACGTAGCTCGTTCTACGTGTCTCGTTCAACGTGCCTGTTGTGCACCGTTATTCAGGTGTACGTACATGACTGACGTGGTTTACGAAGCCCCTCGGGGCAGGGCACGTACCGAAGAAGCTGCCCGCACCGTGGCCCTCGGAAGCTCCTGGGGCGGTGGCAAAGGCGCCGCACAGAATCCGCAGCGGTCGCCGATGAGTTCAAGACCGCACCAGTGACACTCCTCGCGCCGTACGGACGAGACGAGTTGGTACAGCACGGACACGTCGTAGAGCCCGGTGGCGAACTCGGCGACCTTGCCCGTGCCCCACCAGCGGGTGGACTCGGCGGGCAGGGGCACGGTCGTGACGCCCTGGACGCGCCAGGCGGGCGCGAGCGTCCCGGTGAGCCACTCGGCGGGCAGCTGTCCGGCCGCGACGAGCATCCGTGTCCCGAACTCGGGCCCGGTGAGCTCCTCCTGGCCGACGCGGACCAGTTGGGGCCGCGGATTGGCCAGTACGGCGAACTGGGCGCCCGGCACCCATGACTTGGCGTGCGACTTCAGGGAGACGGGGATGCGATCCAGCTTGGCGACCGAGCCGAGCAGCGCACCCGCGTAGATGTAGTGGGCGAGCAGCCGCGCGGAGGAGGCGAGCACGCCGGGGCTGAAGTCGCAGACGGAGAGCTGGCGCAACTGCTGGGCGAGCAGGGCGAGTCCGAGCGGCGGCAGGTCCAGACCGAGCAGCGCGATGCGGTCGCTCTCCAGGACGGAGCGCACGGCGTGCAGCCGCCGGGTGACGTCACCCGGCGTGGAGGCCGGGTACAGCGCGATCACATACCCGTGCTGCTCGATGAGCGCGTGCATTCCCGTGAGGGAGCTTTCGAGGCTTTCGAGGGGCTGGACGGCGGCGGGCGGGGTCTGCCGGTCGTGCGGTGGGAGCACCAGATCGGAACTGGTGACGGCTATCGCGGTCGGCACGCTGCACACCACCCCGTTCACTGCGGCGGGGTGGTCAACCACCGCCTCAGATCGCCCCTGATTTCGCCATCAAACCTTCACGGAAGAACGCGAATTTGTCACTGTGCGCCCTTCTGCAACTGCACCTTATCCACGGCATGGGCCGCTCAACACCGGATCCGCGAGATCACCTCACACAAGGTGCGTAGGTGATCCACACAGAGTGAGGCGCATATGCCTCAACTCGACGGTACGGCAAGGGCGTTGACCTCCGTCAGAGGTCTTGACAACCGGATTGGTCTGGACCACCTTGGACCTCCAGCGGTGGCCACCGTAGTCGTCCCCCACTTTTGACTCCCACTCCCCCACCGGAGGCCCCAGTGGACCGCGTACCAGGCATGCCCAGACGCAGACGGACCTGGGCGGCAGCCCTCGCCACCGCGCTCGCGGCGTCCGTCCTCTCCCTCGCCGGAGCCGGCCAGGCCTCGGCCGCCGACGTCAACAACACCAAGAACGCCGGCTACGAGTCGGGGCTCTCCAACTGGACCTGCTCGGCGGGCAGCGGCGCCGCCGTCTCCTCCCCCGTGCACGGCGGTGCGTCCGCCCTCAAGGCCACGCCCGCCGGGCAGGACAACGCCCGGTGCAGCCAGACCGTGGCGGTGAAGCCCAACTCGACGTACACGCTGAGCGCGTGGGTGCAGGGCGGGTACGCGTACCTCGGGGCGAGCGGCACGGGTACGACGGACGTGTCGACCTGGACCCCGGACTCCTCCTCCTGGAAGCAGCTGACGACGTCCTTCACGACGGGCTCGTCCACGACGTCCGTGACCGTCTACACGCACGGCTGGTACGGACAGGCGGCCTACTTCGCCGACGACGTGTCCGTGTTCGGGCCCGACGGGGGCGGGGGCGGCGACCCCGATCCGGTCGTCCCCTCGACACCGGCCGGTCTGAACGTGGCGTCCACGACCTCCTCCTCCGTCTCCCTCGCCTGGAACACGGTCTCGGGCGCGACCGGCTACAACGTCTACCGCGCCGGTACGAAGGTGCTCGCAGTGAGCGGCACCTCGGCGACGGTCACCGGCCTCGCCGCCTCCACCTCGTACTCCTTCCAGGTCACCGCGACGAACTCGGCCGGTGAGTCGGTGAAGTCGACGGCGGTCACCGGGACGACCAAGGCGAACTCGGGCGGCGGGACCGCGCTGCCCAAGCACGCGGTGACCGGCTACTGGCAGAACTTCAACAACGGCGCGGCCGTCCAGAAGATCTCCGACGTCCAGTCCCAGTACGACATCATCGCGGTGGCCTTCGCCGACGCCACGACCACTCCCGGCGCGGTGGCCTTCAACCTCGACTCGGCGGGCCTCGGCGGCTACACCGTCGACCAGTTCAAGGCCGACGTCCGGGCCAAGCAGGCCGCGGGCAAGAAGGTGATCATCTCGATCGGCGGCGAGCGCGGCACGATCTCGGTGAACGACTCCGCCTCCGCGACGAACTTCGCCAACTCCGTCCACTCCCTGATGCAGACGTACGGCTTCGACGGCGTCGACATCGACCTGGAGAACGGCATCAACGCCACGTACATGACGCAGGCGCTGCGGTCGCTGTCCTCGAAGGCGGGCTCCTCGCTGATCATCACGATGGCCCCGCAGACGATCGACATGCAGTCGACGTCGAACGGCTACTTCCAGACGGCCCTGAACATCAAGGACATCCTCACGGTCGTCAACATGCAGTACTACAACAGCGGTTCGATGCTCGGCTGCGACGGCAAGGTGTACTCCCAGGGCTCGGTGGACTTCCTCACCGCCCTCGCCTGCATCCAGCTGGAGGGCGGCCTCGCCCCGTCCCAGGTGGGCCTAGGCCTGCCGGCCTCGACGAGGGGCGCGGGCAGCGGCTACGTCTCCCCCACCATCGTGAACAACGCCCTCGACTGCCTCACCAAGGCCACCAACTGCGGCTCCTTCAAGCCCTCCAGGACCTACCCGGACCTGCGCGGCGCGATGACCTGGTCAACAAACTGGGACGCGACGGCCGGCAACGCCTGGTCGAACGCGGTGGGGCCGCACGTGCACGGGCTTCCGTAGGTACGTCTGGAGTACGTCCGGCTCGTCAACGGGCCAGCGCCGCCGCCGATCCGGCGGCGGCGCTTCCGTGTGTCCGCCCGGGCACGGCCGCGGCTAGAAGAACTCCGACCAGGGCTGGTCCCAGATCTGCTTCACGCACAGGATGACGAAGATCAGGCCCGCGATCGTCAGCATGGAGTTGCTGAGGATTCCGTTGCGCCATTCCGTGGGGGTGCGGGAGGAGTTGAGGAGCCAGACCAGGGTGAGGGCGAGGAAGGGGAGGAAGGCCGCGCCCAGGACTCCGTACAGGATGATCAGGCGGAAGGGCTCGCCCTGGAAGAGCAGGACGATGGGCGGGAAGGTCAGCCAGAGGAGGTAGGCGCGGAAGGGCCAGGAGCGCTCGCGGGCGCCGGAGGCCACCTCCTCGCCGGATGTCGACCCCTCGCTGGGCGCCGACCCCTCGCCCGACACCGACCCCTCGCTCGACGTCGGCCCCTCGCCGGACGTCGTCTTTCCGGCCGGGGGCTTTCCTTCGCCGGTCGCGCGGTCTGCCCTGTCCTTGCGGTAGCGCTCCACGAAGTCCGCGAACATCAGGCTCACGCCGTGCCAGACGCCGATCAGGGATGTGAAGGACGTGGCGAAGAAACCGATGAGGAAGAACTTGGCGGTCGCCGTTCCGTACTCGTCCTCCAGGATGTCGCCGAGCTGGATGAGGCCCTTGTCACCGCTCGCGATGGCCACGTTGGAGGAGTGGAGCAGTTCCGCGCCGACGAAGAGCATCGAGATGACGAAGATGCCGGTGGTGATGTACGCGACGCGGTTGTCCAGGCGCATCACCTTCATCCAGCCGGTGTTCGTCCAGCCCTTCGCGTTGACCCAGTAGCCGTACGCGGCCAGCGTGATCGTGCCGCCCACACCGCCGATCAGACCGAGCGTGTTGAGGATCGAGTCCTTCTCGTCGGGAAGGACCGGGAGCAGGCCCGCGAAGGCGTCGCCGAGGTTCGGGGTGACGCGGATCGCCAGGTAGACCGTGACGACGAACATCACGCCGACCAGGACGGTCATGACCTTCTCGAAGACCTCGTACTTGTTGAACCAGACGAAGACCAGGCCGACCAGACCCGTCAGGACGGCCCACCATTCGAGGTCCATGACGTCCGGGAAGAGCGCCTGCAGCGGCAGGCCCGACGAGGACATGGCCGCGGCTCCGTAGACGAAGCCCCAGATCACGACGTACACGACGAAGAACCACGACGTCCAGCGGCCCAGGCTCGCCCAGCCGTCGAAGAGCGTGCGGCCGGTGGACAGGTGCCAGCGGCCCGCCGCCTCGGCCAGCGAGATCTTGACGAGACAGCCGATGACGGCGGCCCACAGGAGCGTGTAGCCGAAGTTCGAGCCCGCGATGAGCGTGGCGACGAGGTCGCCGGCGCCGACACCCGTCGCGGCCACCACGATGCCGGGGCCGATGTATTTCCAACTGGACTTGCGGGGACCGGAGAGGGCCTTCCCCGTCTCTCCCGTGTTCCCCGTGGCCGTGCTTCCAGTGGTGTCCGCGTTCCCAGAGGTGTCAGCCATGCGGATCAAGAAAGCGTAAAGAGAACGGGCGCACAAGAGGGCGTGCGGCGATCCCCACCCGATGTGCACAGGTGAGGAGTGTGCACAGGGACGAGAAGGTGTTCGGGCGGGCCCCGGCGGCAGCGCGTGCCACCGGGGCCCGGGCTGTGGTTCCGGAGGTTGACAACGGTTCGTCCGGAACTCGCGGGGCACTACGGCTGTCGCCGACCACAGCCGTCGGACCCGCACGTGCCGAGCTCGAACCAGAGGGTCCGGCCCGGCCCGTCCTGGTGGCAGCCCCAGCGCCTCGCGAGCGCATCCACCAGGAACATCCCGCAGCCGCCCACCGCGGTGCCCGCCACGGCGCCCTCCCGGGGCACCTCCGCGGGGCGGCGGCCCGCCTCGGAGACCTCGCAGCGCAGGACTCCGTGCGCGGCCGAGAGGGTGAGGCGGAGGCGACTCGCCGCGTGTATCAGGGAGTTGGTGACGAGTTCGCTGACGAGGAGCTCCGCCGTGTCGCTCTGTTCCGCGAGCCCCCAGCCCTCCAGCCGCCGCCTGACCTCCGCGCGCGCCTCGGCCGCCGCGACGGGACGGGGGTCGTACACGACGCTCGAGTGGCCCGCCCCCAAGGGTGGTTGGGGGTACCAGCCGTACGCGGCGTCGGGATCCGGAAGATGTCCTCCGGAGAGTTCCAGCATGTCCAAAGCTTCGGCTCCCCGCGGCTCGTCGACACGGGGAGGACTACCTGAATACCTACCTGAAAACGTGCGTTCGCACCGGTTATGGGGCAGGAGCATGCGGGTGCCTTCGCCGTACGCGCTCGTACGGGAACCATGCGGCCCCGGTGTCCTACGCGTACTGGACCCGGATCAGTGAGCCCTCGCCGGGCTCCGCCTCCCGGATGTCCACGTACGCGCAGACCTGGCGGGTGAACCACAGGCCCTGGCCCGGCGCCGGACCCTCGGCCTGCGGCGGGACGAAGCCCGCGAGCGGGTCGGTGATCCGCTCGGGGACGCGCAGCTCGCAGACACAGGCGGGCGCCTCGCCCCAGAGCAGGACCTCGGGGAGGGATGAGGCGGGGATCAGGGGTGCGTACGGGGTCGCCGCCTCGGTGACCGCCGTCGCGAACAGGTCTGCGTCCTCGGGGGCGAGCCTGCGTGCCCGGGCCCGCTCGCGGAGGGTGTCGCGGTCCGGGGCGGTGAGGCGCTCGGCGTCCGGTGGCGGTGGGGGCAGGGGGACGGAGTCCAACTCGTGGACCAGGCGAGCCGGTTGCTCGTACACCGGGGTGTCGGGGTGCGCTCGGCGGGCGGCGTCGATGATCGCGGGGCCCGCGGTACGGGTGTCGTACGCGCACAGGGCAGTCGTCGCGAACGGCGCGAAGAGGAGGTTGGCGAGCGACTCGTAGCGGATCCACTCGGTGGTCTCGCGCGCCGAACGCCCGGCGCGGCCGGCCCAGTGCGGCTCCATGAGGAGGTGGATACGGCCGCCGGGTCCCGCGTTCGCGGCGAGGTAACCGGCGCTCTGGGCAACGGCGTTGGCCGCCGAGCCCGTGTACCACTCGGTGTGCGGCACGAAGGTGACGCTCTTCGCGTCCGTGCCCAGCGCGTCCCGCAGGAGGGCGAGCCTCCCGGGGTCGGCGATGGCCACGGGCGGCGGTTCGTCCGGGGCGGCCAGGCCCTCCGCCAGGAAGGGGAGCGCCGCCGCGACGAACGCGTCGTCGGAGCCGAAGACCGCCATGCGGTGGTCGAACGTCCCTGGGGGCGGGGCTGGTTGAGCCGAGCGGGACGGCTTGGCCGACATGGTTGGTTCGGCCGGCTTGCTCGGGTCAGCCGGTTTGGTTGGGCCGGCCGGCTCGGTTGCTTCGGTCGGCTTGGTTGGGTCGGCCGGTTGGGTTGGGTCGGCAGTCACGAGGGTTCCCCTTCTGTCGTATCCACCTGGTTGAGGGTCTGGCGTATCCGCCCGGCCGTGGGCGGGCTGCCCGGCCGGCTGCGAATCACCCGGCTGCGGGCGGGCGTTGTGGCACCCCGCCCCGCCCGGGCCGGCCCCGGGAACCGGGGTTCAGCGGCGTGCCGAGACCCACGCCGCGATCTGGCTGCGGTTGCTGAAGCCGAGCTTGCCGAGGATTCGTTCCACGTGGCCTTCCGCGGTGCGGCGGGCGATCACCAGGCGGTCGGCGATCTGCTGGTTGGCGAGCCCGTCGGCGACGAGTTCGGCGACCTCCCTCTCGCGCCGGGTGAGCGACGCGAGACGGGGGTCCCCGCGGACGGGGTCCGGGGCAGGGCCGCCGTCGGCCCGGCGGGGGCCGGGGACGACCGCTCTCCCGGTCTCCTGGAGGGCGTACGAGACGATCGCGGTGAGCCCGAGCCCGCCGCCACGCCGGTACGCCCGGTCGAAGAGCCCCGGTCCGACGGCGGCCCGTACCCGCGTCTCGCTCTCCTTGCGCGCGGAGTTGTACGTCGCGGAGCCGAAGCGGTTGCCGTCGATGCCGGCCCAGACGCGGTCGGCGCCGCCGAGCAGGACGGCGGCGCGTTCGTGGGCGCCGCGCGCGGCCGTGATGACCACCAGCAGGTCGAGGGTGAGGCCGATACCGATGACGTCGTGCACGGCGAGCTTGCGGCGCAGGGCGTCACAGGCGTGCGGCTCCGCGCGGTCCCACTCCTTCCGCTCCGCGTACGCGAGGGCGAGGACGCGCAGGACGTACGAGCGGACCCACTCCTCGCCGTGCTCCTCGCAGAGGCGGTGGGCGTCCTCGCAGACCTGGACGGCCCGGTCGGTGTGGCCCAGGAAGGCGAGGCTGGCGGCCAGTTCGACCTGGTCGAGGACGGCGAGGCTGGGGAGCTGGCCGTCGACGGGGTTGCGGGCCACGGCGGCCTCGTAGTGCTCGAGGGCGGCGGGCAGGTCGTCGCCGAACAGGGCCATCAGGCCGAGCAGGTACTCGGCGTGCGCGACCTCGGCCGGGTCGCCGAGGCGGCGGGCGAGCGCACGGGCGTCCTCGGCGCGGTGGCGGCCCCGGGTGAGGTCCTCGGGGCAGCCGGCGAGCAGGCCCGCGACCCAGAGCGCCCTGGCGCGCTCCCGGGTGGGCTCGGGGTGCGCGTCGAGTGCGCGGTCCAGCCAGTACCGGCCCTCGCGGGGCGCTCCGCAGGCGTGCCAGTAGAACCAGAGGGTCCCGGCGAGCCCGAGTCCGGCCCGGGCCTCGCCCGGCACGGTGAGGCTGAACTCCAGGGCGGCCCGCAGGTTGTCCTGGTCGGCCCGCAGCCGGGCCACGATCTCCCGCTGCCCCGGCCCGAACCACCTGCGCTCGCACTCCGCGGCCACCTCCTGGGCCCAGTCCCGCTGCCGACGCCGGGCGGCCGACTCCTCCCCGGGCCGCTGCCGCAGCTTGTCGAGCCCGTAGTGCCGAAGCGTGTCGAGCAGGCGGTATCTGGCCGTGCCCGGGCCGCCTTCCCTGCACAGCACGGACTTGTCCACCAGACCGGCCACGGCTTCGAGGACGTCCTGGGGGTGTACGCCCTCGGGCTCGCGATCGCCCTCGGGCTCGCTGTCGCCTTCGGGCTCGCGGTCGCCTTCGGCCTTTCCGTGGCGTTCGGCTGCGCTCCCGTCCGTGTCCGGGTCCGGGGCCCCGTCCGCGCACACCGCCTCCGCCGCCTCCAGGTCGAAGCTCCCCGCGAAGACCGAGGCCCGGGCCCACACCAACTGCTCGGCCTCCGTGCAGAGTTCGTGGCTCCAGTCGACCGCCGCGCGCAGTGTCTGGTGGCGGGGCAGGACGGCCGGGCTGCCGGTCGTGAGGAGGCGGTAGCGGTCGTCGAGCCGGGCCACGAGCTGGTCGACCCCGAGGACGCGCATCCGGACGGCCGCGAGCTCGATGGCGAGGGGCAGGCCGTCGAGGCGGCGACAGAGGCGGGCCACGGCCGCCCGGTTGTCGGGGGTGAGTTCGAAGCCGGGGGCGACGGCGGCGGCCCGGTCGGCGAAGAGCGCCAGGGCCGGGTAGGTCGCGGCGGCCGAGAGGTCCGAGTCCGGATCGGGCACCGGCAGGGGACGTACGTCCAGGAGGTGTTCCTCCGTGAGTGCCAGACGGTGGCGGCTCGTCGCGAGGACGCGGACGCCGGTCGTGCCGTGCAGCAACGCGGCTGCCAACTCCGCGCAGGCGGACAGCAGATGCTCGCAGTTGTCGAGGACGAGAAGCAGTCGGCGGTCGCGCAGTTGCTCGACCAGCGTGTCCAGGGGCGGCTGTTCGGAGTGGTCGTGCAGGCCGAGCGCGTCGGCCGCGGCGAGCGGGACGAGCTCCGGGTCCTGCAGGCCGGCGAGGTGTGCGAAGCGCACGCCGTCGGGGAACGCGCGCTCGACCCGGGCGGCGATCCGCCCGGCCAGCCGCGTCTTGCCGACGCCTCCGGGGCCGGTCAGCGTGACCAGCCGTGCGGTGGCCAACAGCCGTCGCCCCTCGGCCAGTTCGTCCCGCCGGTCGACGAAGCTGGTCGTCTCGACCGGTGGCTGATGGACCCTTCGCGGCGCTGATCCGCCCATGATCAGCCAGTCCTCTGGGTGTGAGACGGGAGCCGGAGTGAGCGGCTCCTCTTGTGCTGGTTCTCAGTTTTCCGGCTGCGGCTCGGCTTCGCACGCGCGCGTCACACCCGTGGGTGCACTTTGGGTGGGTCCGCGACGTGTGGGGTGCGGGCGCGTACACTGCCGGGCCGCATATATGCATTGCGCCCGGCTTGTGCGCCCTGTGCCGCCCGGCGTGCGCGGGCGCTCCGCTTGGGGCCGGGTCAAAGCGGTGGGTTGGTGGGGCTTGGGGCCTGGCCTAAGCAGCGGGTTGGCGGGGGCTTGGGGTCGGTTCGAAGCGGCGGGTTGGTGGGGGCTTCGTGCGCAGTTCCCCGCGCCCCTGGAGGGGCGCGGTCGGCATGCACGCGTGTCGACCGATGCTCGGGGGACGGGGCTCGGGGCACGACCGTCTCGTTTCGGCCGGTTCGGGGTGGCGGGTTTCGGTCTGGTCTTGACCCGAACATGCCATAGCCCCACGATGAGCGCCACACCCGCACACGGGGTCCTGTCGGCTCATTCGGCGGACAGCCCCGGCACGTCGCACCGATCCACCCCCCGCTCCACTCCCCACACTTCCGGTGATCCCGGAATTTCTGGAGAAACTAGGAGAATCAATGCGACTTCGCATCAAGGGCGGCGGAACACCCGCCGCACCCCCCTCACCCGGCAGACGCGGCCGGCGCACGGCCGCCCTCGCCACCCTGCTCGCCCTGGCTCTCGCGGCCCCCATCGCCGCCACGACCAGCGCGAACGGCGCCTCCGGGGCGGCTCCCGCCTCCGACACGGAGGACATCCGTCAGTACGAGGTCCATGTCCACGGCAGCACCTCGGCCACCCGTACGGCGATCTCCCAGGCGGGCGTGTCGATCGACGAGGCCGACGAGGAGACCGTCGTCGTCTCGGGTCGCGCGGCCCAGGCGAAGAAGCTGCGGCAGCTCGGCTACGAGGTCACGGCCCTCGGCTCCGCCCCCGACCGCTCCAGCGCCGCGGACGTGGGCGTCCTCGACTTCCCCTCCGCCGACTCTCGCTATCACAACTACGCCGAGATGAACACGGAGATCAACCAGCGCCTGGCCGCCTACCCGAGCATCATGAGCAAGCGCGTGATCGGGAAGTCGTACCAGGGCCGGGACATCGTCGCCATCAAGATCAGCGACAACGTCGCGACCGACGAGGCCGAGCCCGAGGTCCTGTTCACCCACCACCAGCACGCGCGTGAGCACCTCACCGTGGAGATGGCGCTCTATCTGCTGCGTGAGCTGGGCGCCGGGTACGGCTCCGACTCCCGCGTCACGAACATGGTGAACAACCGCGAGATCTGGATCGTCCCGGACCTCAACCCGGACGGCGGCGAGTACGACATCGCGTCCGGCGCCTACCGCTCGTGGCGCAAGAACCGCCAGCCCAACACCGGCAGTTCGTACGTCGGCACCGACCTGAACCGCAACTGGAACTACCGCTGGGGCTGCTGCGGCGGCTCGTCGGGCTCGACGTCCTCCGAGACCTACCGGGGCACCGCGGCCGAGTCCGCGCCCGAGGTGAAGGTCGTCGCCGACTTCGTACGCAGCCGGGTCGTGGGCGGCAAGCAGCAGATCAGGGCGGGCGTGGACTTCCACACGTACAGCGAGCTGGTGCTGTGGCCCTTCGGCTACACCAACGCGGACACCACGACCGGGATGACGGTCGACGACCGCAACGCCTTCGCCACGGTCGGTCAGAAGATGGCCGCCAGCAACGGCTACACGCCCGAGCAGTCCAGCGACCTCTACATCACCGACGGGTCGATCGACGACTACCTGTGGGGCAGTCAGAAGATCTTCGCCTATACGTTCGAGATGTATCCGGGGTCCAGCGGCGGGGGCGGGTTCTACCCGCCCGACGAGGTGATCGAGCGGGAGACCGCGCGGAACCGCGACGCCGTGCTGCAGCTGTTGGAGAACTCCGACTGCATGTACCGGTCCATCGGGAAGGAAGCGCAGTACTGCAGTTGAGTGAGTTCGGTTGAGGTGCGTGGGGAACTGCGGGGCCGTTGTGGCCTGTCGCGCAGTTCCCCGCGTGCCTTTATGGGGTCTTCTTCTCCTCGGGCGCCGCCTCGGCCTTGGCCTCCGCTTCGGCTTCCGCTTCGGCCTCTACCTCGGCATCAGCTTTGACCTCGGTCTCGACTTCGGCCTCGGCTTCGGTCTCGACCTCGCCCTCTTCGGCGTCCTCGAAGTACGTGTCCAGGACCTCGTCCAGCTGGGTCTCCCACTCCTTGAAGCGGGACCTGGCCGACGCCTCGATCTCGATCGGGTACCAGCGGCGGTCGGGGGTGTGCACCGTGATGGTGAACCGCTTCCCGAAGCGCGGCGACTCGGTCTCGACCGCGCCGATCTCCTCCCAGCGGAACTCGGCCTCCTGGTCGTCCAGGCTCAGCCGTACGCCACTGTGGTCGGCGACGATCTTCGCGCGGCGGTCGGAGGCCTCGAAGACGGGGCCGCCCTCGGGAGCCTCCTCGGGCTCCGCCGCCGGTTCCTCCCGCTCCTCCGGCTTCTCGCTGGAGGAGTCCTCGCCGGAGGGCTCGTCGGTGGAAGGCTCGTCGTCGGAGGGGGCCTCCTCCGCGGCTTCCTTCTTGAGGTCCGTCTGCTTGGCAGGCTTCCGCTTCTCGGGGGCCGTCTCCTCCTCCGAGGCCGTCTCCTCGGAGACGGCCTCCGTCGGCTCGGCGTCCTTCGGCTCGGCGGGGCGCGGGCCCGTGATGCCGGGCACGAACGCCGGGTCGACCGCGGCGCCTTGCAGGGGCTGGATGTTGGGTCCTATGCGCTGCTCCACAGCGGGCAGTATGGTCGACGATCCTGTGTCGAGAACAGTCGGGCTCCGCTTCGTCCCGCTATATGAAGATGCTCAGCAGCGCAGCCACCGCGAAGCCCGCCACCGACAGGACCGTTTCCAGGACAGTCCAGGACTTGAGGGTGTCCCGTTCGGAGATGCCGAAGTACTTGGCGACGATCCAGAAGCCTCCGTCGTTGACGTGCGAGGCGAAGATCGAACCGGCCGAGATCGCCATGATGATCAGCGCCAGATGGGCCTGCGAGAGGTCCTGGCCCTCGACCAGCGGGACGACGATGCCGGCCGTGGTGACGATGGCGACCGTCGCCGAACCCTGGGCGACCCGCAGCACCACGGAGATCAGCCAGGCCAGCACGATGATGGGCAGGCCCACGTCGTTGAACGTGTCGGCCAGCGCGTCCGCGATGCCCGAGCCCTTCAGTACGGCGCCGAAGACGCCGCCCGCGCCGACCACCAGCAGGATGTTGCCGACCGGCTTCAGGGACGCCGTCGACACCGTCTCCAGCGACTTGCGTGACCAGCCGCGCCGGATGCCCAACAGGTAGTACGCCATGAGCAGCGCGATCGTCAGCGCCACGAAGGGGTGCCCGAAGAACTCGATGACCGAGCGGAACGTCGACGGGTCCAGGGCGATGGAGGAGAACGTCGCGGCGAGGATCAGCAGCAGCGGCGTACCGATGATGAGGAAGACCGTGGAGAGGGAGGGCGGCTGCTCGGCGGGGGACCCGGACGGGCCTTCGGCGACGGCTACCGAGCCGGAGCCCGCGCCTGTGCCTGTGCCCGCACCTGTGCCTGAGCCTGTGCTTTGGGTCGGGACTGTGCTCTTGCCCGTGGTTGTGGTTGTGGTTGCGCCGTCCGTGGGTCCTCCGACTGCCGCACGGCGTGCCGCGCGTTCCGCGGCGACCGCCGCCTTCGCCTCGTCCGCGGCCTCGACCATGTCCTGCGGTACGGGGACGAAGAGGCGCTTGCCTATCCAGGCCGCGTACGCCCACGCCGCGAGCACGGCGGGGATGCCGACGATGATGCCCATCAGGATGACCCAGCCCAGGTCCACCTTGAACAGACCCGCCGCGGCGACCGGGCCCGGGTGCGGTGGCAGGAACGCGTGCGTCATCGACAGGCCCGCGAGAAGCGGCATGCAGTAGAGCAGGATCGACTTGCCGGAGCGCTTGGCCGCCGCGTACACGATCGGCGCCAGGACGAAGATGCCTACGTCGAAGAAGACCGGGATGCCGAAGATGAGGCCCGTCAGGCCCATGGCCAGTGGGGCGCGCTTCTCGCCGAACAGGTTGAGCAGGCGGGCCGAGAGCGCCTCCGCGCCGCCCGACACCTCCAGGATCGCGCCGAGCATCGTGCCGAGGCCGATGATGATCGCGACATGGCCGAGGATGCCGCCCATGCCCGACTCGATCATCGAGACCGAGGTCGACCGCTGGACCGTGCCGAAGAGTTCCGTGACGGAGAGGCCGGCCGAGAGGCCGACGGCTATGGACACCGCCAGCAGCGCTACGAACGGCTGCAGCCTGACCTTGATGATCAGGACGAGGAGCAGGACTATGCCGAGGGCCGCGACCGTCAGGAGGCCCGCGGTGCCGTCCATGAGGAGGAGCAGGCCGCCTGTGTGGGGTGGCGCTTCTGGGGTGGGTGTGGCTGCTAGCAGGGACGACATGGGGGGGCCTCTTCTTAAGGGCATGGAGCTTTCGGGCAGGGGGGATCGCGGTGCGGCGCCCTGGGGTGGGCGCCGGACCTTGATGACTTGGCGGGTGCGGGTGCCGGTGCGGGTGTTGTGGGGGGCTTTGTGGGGGGGGTGCGTGGGGTGCGTTGTGGCTTTTAGGCCAGTACTGCCAGCGCGTCGATTTCGATCAGCAAGCCTGCGGGGAGGCCCACGTACACCGTTGTGCGGGCCGCGGGGGGTGCCGACAGGCCCTGCTCCTCGAAGTACGCGTTGTAGATCGCGTTCATCTCCGCGAAGTGGTCCACGTCCGTGAGGTAGACGCGGATCATCATCGCGTCGTCCCAGGAGGCGCCGCCCTCTTCGAGGATGGCCTTCACGTTGGCGAGGGTCTGGAGGGTCTGCTCCCGCAGGGTCGGGCCCGCGGGCGTGGGGGGCTCGCCCTCGACCGCGGGCAGGAAGCCGACCTGGCCCGCCACCTGGAGGATGTTCCCCTTCTTGACGCCGTGCGAGAACTTGGCGGGCGGGGCGGTGTGGGTCTTGGGGGTGAGGGCGATCTTGTCGGTCATGAGCTGGTTTCCTTCGTCGGGGTCTTGCCTGAGTACTCGCCACTGATTGCCGCCGCGGTACGGCGCACCAGTGGGAGCAGTGTGAGGAGTTCGTCGGCGGTGACGACCACGTTCGGGGCGGAGACGGACATGGCTGCGACGACTCGGCCGTCCGTGCCCCGGATGGGGGCCGCCACGCAGTTGATGGACTCTTCGTGGCCGCCCAGGTCCGTGGCCCAGCCCTGGTCCCGTACCTTCTCCAACTCCCTGAGGAACGCTGGGGCGTTGGGGGTCGAGCGGGATGTGTACATCGGGTAGTCGAGTTTGTCCGCCAGGGTTTGGCGCTCGGGTTCCGGGAGGTCCGCGAGGAGCAGTTTCGCCACCGCGGCGACCGTGATGGCCACCGGTTTGCCGATGCGCGAGTACATGCGGACCGGGTAGCGGCTCTCGACCTTGTCGATGTAGAGGACCTCGCCCTCCTCGTGCACGGCGAGGTGGACCGTGTGGCCGCACTGCTCGTTGAGGCGTACGAGGTGGGGGTGGGCGATCTCCCGTACGTCGAGGTTCTCCACGGCCTCCTGGGCCAGGGCGAAGAGGCGGGCGCCGAGGCGGTAGCGCTGGTCGGACTGGCGGTAGACGAGGCCGTGTTCGTGGAGCGTGCGCAGGAGGCGCAGGGCTGTGGACTTGTGGACACCCAGGCGGTCGGCGACCTGGCCCAGGTCGGCGGGGCCTTCGGCTAGGAGCGGCAGAATGGACAGCGCTCTGTCGACGGTCTGGCTCATGGGGTGGGTACCTCCTCCTGGGCCCGGTCTGCGGGGTGCGTCCAGCCGGGGCCGAGTCGAAGTGTCCCCCACGCGTCGTCGTCCAGGGCGGCGAGGCGGTCGGCGTGGTCGCGGGTGGGGGGTGCGCCGAGGTCTCCGGGGTCGGTGAGCGTGGCGGCGGCCATGAGGTGGCCGTGGCGGAGGCGGGTCCTCGGGGGGAGCCCGCGGAGTGTCGCCGACAGGAAGCCTGCCGCGAAGGCGTCGCCTGCTCCTACTGGGGCTACTACGTCCACCTGTAGGGCGGGGACGAAGGTGATCGTGTCGGTTGGGTGGTGCGCGGTGGTTCCGTCGCTCTGGCGTGGGGTGTGCGGGTGCCGTTCCGTGGTGCGTTCGCTCTCGTTCTGGAGCGGGGTCGGGTGCATGTCGGGGGGTATCCGTCCTCGGTCCGGCGTGGAATCGGTTGCCTGAAAAGGGCTACGAGTTGACACGCCAGCCGCTGCGGGCGGACACCCCCCGACACGCCCCCTCGCGTCCGTGGGCGGGTGCGGTTGCGTGGGGAGTGCTGCCTCGAACGCCGTGGCGCCTTGGCTGCCGGCCTTGACCACCAGTACGCGGGGCTCCGGGAGTGCGGCGCGGATCGCGGTGGGGCCGCCCGTGATGCCCCAGGCCTCCTCCGCCTCGTCCTCGCCGACGAATACGAGGTCTGCTCCGCGGGCGAGTTCGAGGAGGGTGGCCCCTGCTTGGGAGGGGGTGGGCCAGAGGCCTGCGCGGTAGTTGACGTCGAACGAGATCAGGGGGCGGTGGGGGGCCGGTGCCGTGAGGGCGGTCAGGAGGGACCGGCAGTCGGGGGAGAGGGCCGCCGTGATGCCGGAGAGGTGGAGGATTCGGCCCGAGTGGATGGCCGCCATGTCGGCGGTTGCCTTGGACATGGCCGAGGCCGCGGAGCCTGTGCGGTAGTACGCCACCTCGTGGGCGTCGGTGGAACGGTCGCTCGCCGTGCGGAAGTAGATGCCGGTGGGGCGGGTGGGGTCGCGTTGTACGGCGGAGGTGTCGACGCCGTACGCGCCGATCGCCTCGGTCAGGTGGTCGCCGAAGCCGTCGGCGCCCACCCGGCTGACCCACTTCGCGGTGTGGCCGGCGGCGGCCAGTGCGCAGGCCACGTTGGACTCCGCGCCGCCGATCGCCCGGTCGAAGGAGGGCACGTCCGCCAGACGGCCCGCGCGGGAGGGAAGGAACGTGACCATGGACTCGCCGAGGGCGACTACATCCACGGCGGGCGCGGCGGCCGTGGGGGCGGGTCCGGTGGGGGTCACGATGGCTTGGGCTCCTTGGCCTTTGTGGGTCTCGGCGGCTTCGTTGACCCGGCGTTGGCCGAGATGTTAGACAGCAGTAAGCGCGACACGCAATGACTGTTGCAAGGAGTGCAACGGCGAATATTTGGGAGGCTTCATGGCCGCCGATTCCGGTACCGGTGCGGAGCGTCTTGCCGCGCTCGCGGACGAACGTGTCGACCACCGGTTCAAGGGGCTCCCGCCCGATGCCGACGGGCTCACGGTCGGTGAGCTGGCCGCTCAGCGCCGCAATCTGTTCAGTGGTGGGTTCACCACTCCGGTGCTCGCCCTGTCCGCCGAGCGGCTCGATCACAATCTGCGGCTCATGGAGACGTATTCGGTCCGGCACGGGCTCTCCTTCGCCCCGCACGGCAAGACCTCCATGGCTCCCCAGCTTTTTCAGCGGCAGATCGAGCATGGGGCCTGGGGGATCACTCTGGCCGTGCCTCATCAGGTGCGGGTCGCGCGAGCCTTCGGAGTCCAGCGGGTTTTCCTGGCGAATGAGGTGGTGGATGCCTCTGCTTTGGAGTGGGTTTCGCTGCAGCTCGCCGATGATCCCGGGTTTCGTTTTGTTTGTTACGTCGACTCCGTGCGGGGGGTGGAGTTGATGGACTCCGCGTTGCGGGGTTCTCGTCGGCCCGTGGACGTCGTTGTCGAGCTGGCTGCCGGTGAGGGGGCTCGGACCGGGGTGCGGACGGAGGAAGAGTGCTCCGCCGTCGCGGATGCCGTCGCCGGTGTGGACACCTTGCGGTTGGTGGGTGTTGCCGGGTACGAGGGGGAAGTTCCGGACGCCGATTCGGAGCGGGTGCGGGGGTGGCTGCGGCGGCTTGTCTCGTTGGCCGTCGATTTCGACAAGGACGGTCGGTTCGACGGGGTCGAAGAGATCGTGGTCAGTGCGGGGGGCAGCGCCTGGTTCGATGCCGTTGCCGATGTTTTTGCCGGGATTCCTGAACTCTCCTTGCCTGTGCTGAAGTTGCTGCGGTCCGGTGCTTATGTCTCGCACGATGACGGGCACTACCGGAAGATCACTCCGTTCAACCGGGTTCCCGAGGAGGGTTCCTTGCAGCCTGCGTTCCGGCTCTGGGCCCAGGTTGTTTCCCGTCCGTCGGTCGAGCAGGCCTTCGTCAACGCGGGCAAGCGGGATGCCGCTTACGACCTTGATCTGCCCGAGGCTCAGGTGGTGCGTGCCGACGGCGGGGAGCGGCCTGCGGACGGCATCACCGTCACCGGGCTGTCCGATCAGCACGCCTGGATTCGTACGGACGAAGGGGTCGAGCTTCAGGTCGGTGACTGGGTGGGGATGGGGCTCTCGCATCCCTGTACGTCCTTCGACAAGTGGGAGCTGATTCCGGTGGTGGAGCAGGACGGGACGGTCGTCGACTACATCCGCACCTACTTCTAGGAGCCCGCCATGATGGACCTCGTAGTGCGTGACGTGGAGGTTGTCGACGGGAGCGGAGGCCCCTCCTACCGGGCCGACGTGGGCATCGAGGGCGGCAGGATCACGGCCATCGTGCAGGAGGCCGCTGCTGCCGGGTGCCTGCGGCCCGTGGCCCGCCGGGTTCTGGACGCCGAGGGGCTCGTCCTCTCCCCCGGCTTCATCGACATGCACGCCCACAGCGATCTGGCCCTGCTCCGGGACCCCGACCACAGCGCGAAGGTCGCCCAGGGCGTGACGCTGGAGGTCATCGGGCAGGACGGGCTGTCGTACGCCCCCGTCGACGACCGAACCCTCGCCGAGGTCCGCAGGGCCATCACCGGGTGGAACGGCTACGGGGACGACATCGACTTCACCTGGCGGTCCGTGGGCGAGTATCTGGATCGGTTGGATCATGGTTTCGGCGGCGAGGGCATCGCCGTCAATGCCGCCTATCTGATTCCTCAGGGCTCTGTTCGGATGCTTGCCCTTGGTTGGGACGATCGCGAGGCGACGCCACGGGAACTGGACCGGATGCGGCAGTTGGTCGCCGAGGGCATGCGGCAGGGCGCGGTCGGCATGTCGTCGGGGCTCACCTATACCCCGGGTATGTACGCCAAGGACTCCGAACTCACCGAGCTGTGCCGGGTGGTGGCTGAGTACGGGGGTTACTACTGCCCGCATCATCGGTCGTACGGGGCCGGGGCTCTGGACGCGTACCGGGAGATGGTCGAGCTGACGCGCGAGGCCGGCTGCTCTCTTCATCTGGCCCACGCCACCATGAACTTCGGTGTGAACAAGGGCAGGGGGCCCGAGTTGCTGGCGCTCGTCGATGACGCGCTGGCCGGTGGGGCCGACATCAGTCTGGACACCTATCCGTACACGCCCGGGTGTACGACTCTCGTGGCCATGCTGCCCAGTTGGGCCAGTGAGGGCGGTCCCGAGGCGATTCTCGCCCGGCTGCGGGAGGAGGGGACCGCGGAGAAGATCCGCCATCACATGGAGGTGGTGGGTGCGGACGGGTGTCATGGCGTTCCCATCGAGTGGGACACCATTGAGATCTCGGGGGTGGCCGATCCGGCGCTCGCCGAGTATGTGGGCCGGACGGTTCAGGAGTCGGCCGACTCGCGGGGCGAGGCTCCCTGGGTCACCGCTCGGCGGCTGCTCCTCGATGACGGGCTCGGCTCGACGATCCTCCAGCACGTCGGGCACGAGGAGAACGTGCAGGCGATCATGCGGCACCGCGTCCACACCGGCGGCTCGGACGGCATCCTGCGCGGTGACAAGCCACACCCGCGCGCGTACGGCACGTTCCCGCATTATCTCGGGCGGTATGTGCGGGAGTTGGGCGTTCTCGGGCTGGAGGAGTGCGTCGCCCATCTGACGTCACGGCCTGCCGCCCGGCTCCGGCTGCCCGACCGGGGGCTGGTCCGCGAGGGGTACCGGGCCGATCTGGTGCTCTTCGATCCGGCCACGGTGGCTGCGGGGTCGACCTTCGAGGATCCTCGCGTACTTCCCACGGGCATTCCGTACGTCCTGATCGACGGGCGGTTCGTCGTGGAGGACGGGCGGCGGACGGACGTGCTCGCGGGGCGGGCGGTGCGCGGAACTGCTCCGTGACCGCCCGCCGCGAGATCACGGCTTGGGCAGGGTGCAGCCGCTCGCACTCAGGTCGAGCTTGTTGTCGACGCCGAAGCACGCCGGGATCTGGTAGGTCTCCTGGGCGTAGTTGATGCCCGCGCGGACGGTCACGTTGCCGCTCTCGTCGACCTCACAGGGGTTGTTGTCGGTGCAGCGACCGCCGTCCTCGTTGCCGGTGTTGTTGACGGCGACGACGTTGCCGGTGGCGTTGTCGACGACGGGCGAGCCCGAGGTGCCGCCGATGGTCTGGCAGGCCGAGGTGTAGCGGACCGAGTCCTTCCAGGTCCAGGCGCCTTCCTTGAGGCGGTAGGCGAAGCCGTCGACGTTGCAGGCGTACGTCCGCTTCCAGTAGCCCGAGACGACCGTGATGGCGGTCCCGGCGACCGGGTGCGTGTCGTTCATCGTCAACGGGCTGATGTTGTACGAGCTCTTGATCTGCGCGTACGTGGTGGTGAGCTGGTACAGCGAGACGTCCGTGTCGGTCATCGTCGCGTACGCGATCTTGCTGGCTCGCAGGGTGGCGACCCGGGTGCCCGCGGCGTTGAGCAGGCCGAAGGTGCGGCTGGAGGCCTGGTCGACGATGACCTCACCGGCCGCGGGGAAGCCGGTCTCCAGACAGTGGCCGTTGGACATGACCATCGCCGGGTCGTTGTCCTCCGAGTCCGGGAAGCGGACAACGGAGCCCGAGCAGTTGCTGAGCGAGACGGTGCCGGCGAAGTTGACGGCCTGGACGGTCGGCGCGGTGATCCTGGACACGGCCGCCGTCGTGGACGTGACGGCGTCCCTGACCACCGAGGTGGCGGTGTCCGTGTCCACGCCGGTCGCGGGTTCGGGCGCCGCGACCGCGGGTGCCGCGCCCGCCCCGGCTATCACCAGGGCGAAGAGCGCGGCGCCGAGAGGCTTTCTCATGTGGGGGTCCCCTCATCGTGACTCGGGCGGCCGGAGAATTTCCGGCCGCCCATACGTCTGTCATGCACATTGTGAAGCGAGAGGGGGGTGCGGGCAAGGAGCCGCTTCAGGCGCGGCGTTGGCGGATTCCCTCGCATTCCCGGACTGCTCCTGCCCATCCCCCGGCACGGTGAACGTGAACGGGGTCGCCCCCCGGGAGCCGCGCGGCGGTCCGGCCGGCTCGGGGGCGGACCGGCCGGTGCCGAGCAGGTCGGCCTGCCGAGCCCGGCGGCCACGTGGCTCCTCGTCCGGCGGCTGCTCGGGCCGGGCGGCGGTCACTGGGGCCGGAGGACGGTTACTTGGGCCCCTTGGTGCCACCCTGGCCGCGCCCCGGCTTGCCGTCGGAGTTGCCCGGGCCCCTCGGGTTCGTGGTGGCGGTGGGGGTGGAGGGGGCCGAAGGGGTGGCGGGGGACTTGGCCGAGGGGTTCTCGGTCTCGTCGCCCGTCGGGGCGAGGCTCGCCGAACTGCTCGGGTCCCCTGTGCGAGACGACTCCCCGCCGTCGGACGACCGTGCGGCGGGGGCTCCGCCCGAGGACTTGGCGTCCGTGGGCGACGCGGGATCCCCGGCCGTCGGGCTCGTGCGGTCCTCGTTGTCCCGCGCTCCGCCGTCCGACGGCCCGAAGGAGAACCCGGCCATCACGGCGGCCAGGGACACCGCGCCCACCGCCCCGGCGACGACCACCGCACGCCGTGACGTCAAGGCTCGGGGCTTCCGCCGGGAACGACGACCGCCGGCCCGATGGCCGTCGCCCGGACGGCCGCCACCGACCCGGCGGCGATCTTCCGCTCCGGCTGGCACGGGTGGCAGCTCACGGGTCTCGTCGTACGCGTTCTGCCAGCCGTGGGCAGTCGCCGGGTCGGCGTACTCGTCGTACGCCGGGATCTCTTCGACCTGCGGGTGGTACACGATCGGCGGGACCACGGGCTCGTCGCCTTCCCGATGCGCACCATGGGTGTCCGGCGCGCCGGCCGCGTTGTTCGCGGCGTTCGCGCCGGACACCCCGTTTTCGTTCTCAGGTGGCCTCGACATGGCCGCGCATTGTAGGGACGGGAGAGGCCGACGGGACAGCTACCGGCGATAACCACTCAAACCACCCGTCTCACGTGGTGGAAAACACGCCGCGGGAAGCGTTACCCGGCCGTAAGCTCACGGACATGCAGGTGATCCAGTCGACCAAGCTCGCCAACGTCTGTTACGAGATCCGGGGCCCGGTGCTCGAGGAGGCGATGCGGCTGGAAGCGGCCGGGCATCGCATTCTCAAGCTGAACACGGGGAATCCGGCCGCGTTCGGGTTCGAGTGTCCGCCCGAGATCCTGGAGGACATCCTCCGCAACGTCTCGTCGGCACACGGGTACGGCGACGCCAAGGGCCTGCTCGCGGCGCGCCGGGCCGTCGTCATGCACAACCAGACCCTCGGCATCGAGACCGACGTCGAGCACGTCTTCATCGGCAACGGCGTCTCCGAGCTGATCGTGATGGCGATGCAGGGGCTGCTGGACGACGGCGACGAGGTGCTCGTACCGGCGCCCGACTACCCCCTGTGGACCGCCGCCGTGTCGCTGTCCGGTGGTACGGCCGTGCACTACCGGTGCGACGAGCAGTCCGACTGGATGCCCGATCTGGCCGACGTGGAGCGGAAGGTCACCGACCGCACCAAGGCGATCGTGATCATCAACCCGAACAACCCGACGGGCGCGGTCTACGACGAGGCGATGCTGCGCGGGCTGACCGACATCGCCCGCCGCCACAACCTGCTGGTCTGCTCGGACGAGATCTACGACAAGATCCTGTACGACGAGGCCACGCACACGCCGACCGCCAAGGTCGCCCCCGACCTGCTGACGCTCACCTTCAACGGCATGTCGAAGGCGTACCGCGTTGCCGGGTACCGGGTCGGGTGGATGTCGATCTCGGGGCCGCGGGCGCACGCCGACTCGTACATCGAGGGGCTGACCATCCTCGCGAACATGCGACTGTGCGCGAACATGCCGGGTCAGCACGGTGTGGTCGCCGCGCTGAGCGGGCGGCAGACGATCAACGAGCTCGTGCTTCCCGGCGGGCGGCTGCGGGAACAGCGGGACGTGGCGCACGCGCTGCTGACCCAGATTCCCGGCGTGACGTGCGTGAAGCCGAAGGGTGCCCTCTATCTCTTCCCGCGTCTCGATCCGAAGGTCTTCAAGATCAAGGACGACCGGCAGATGGTGCTGGACCTGCTGCGGACCGAGAAGATCATGGTGGTGCAGGGGACGGGCTTCAACTGGCCGGAGCCCGATCACTTCCGGGTCGTCACCCTGCCCACGGCCCGGGACCTGACGGACGCCGTGACCCGGATCGGGAACTTCCTGGACGGATACGGCCAGCCCTGACGCCCAATCAGTCACGCTCCGTGGTCAAACGGCTCGCTTTTCTGAACCGGCTCAACTTTAGACGAAATCCAAGCTAGGATGGTTTCCTGTCAGAGCACAGGAGGCCATCTCCCATGTACGAACCGATCCGCACCAAGTCGGTCCACACGATGGCCGGCACCGCCGACTTTCCCCATCGGTCGCGCGAAGAGGAGCTGGACATCCAGCTCGCCGGTCACCTCGCGGCACTGCTGGCCGTGACCGACGAGCTGCGCGGGATCGAACCGTCCGCCGAGCTCGACGTCGCCGCCGAGCGCATGGACGCTCAGGTCGCGCGTCTTCGCGGGGGCCGTTCGCCGGTCCGCGCGTCGGTGACCGGTGCCGGTACCACCGCCGAGTCCGCCCAGGTCGCGGCGCTGCACGAGCGGGCGCACGCCCTCGCGGGCCGCGCCCTCGTCGTCGCGGCGTCCCGCGCGGACACGGCTGCCGCGATCCTGGCCGCCGAGCGCATGGACGTGCACACGGCGGCCACCGAGGCCCGCCGCGCACTCACCACCCACTGAGCGTCCGGGTTCGGGGCTCCTTTTGAGCCTCCGGGCTCGCGTCTCCCGTTGAGCCTTCGGGCTCCCTCGATCGGCCCCGGTCCGCGTGCGCCCGCAGTGACGCGCGGGCCGGGTGCCATTGCGCTCCGCTGGACGCCCGATGATGAACGTGCGGGTCGGTGGGGGCTGCTCGCGCCGTTCCCCGCGCCCCTAGGGGCGCCCCTGGCCCGCCCCTAGCCGGATCACACCGCTCCGGTTGCGTACTGGGATGGGTCGGCCACTCCCTGTTCACCCAGAGCGCCGGGGAATGTTGGGTTCCGGGAGCAGGCTCCGGGTGTGAGACGAATAGTCGCCATCGTCCTGGCGGTGTTCCTGATCGGCGGAGTTGCAGCAGCCGTCGTCGCGGGCCGCGAAGAGCAGGACAAGAGCACGGCAACGAAGACCGTGCTGGGAGTGATCGGATCGGAGAAGGCGGAGTTCTTCGCCGATCCGGATGTGGTGAAGGCCCTCGCTGCCAAGGGCTACACCCTGAAGACGGAGACCTCCGGGTCCTGGGCCATGGAGGGACTCGACCTCAAGGGGTACGACTTCGCCTTCCCGTCCAGCCAGGCCCCCGCCGACGAGCTGGCCGCCAAGTACGACGTACGGCAGCCCCTGCCGCGCCCCTTCTACTCGCCCCTCGTGGTCGTGGCGCACCGAAGCGCCGCCGGGGTGCTGGCCGACAACGGGCTCGCGACGCTGCCGGCCAAGGGCAACGGCACGTTCAGGATGGCCGCCTACCTCAAGGCCGCCGGTGCCGACCGGACCTGGCAGCAGCTCAAGGGGGCCGAGCGGCACGGGGAGTTGAGCGGCACGCTCTTCATCTCCACCACGGATCCCACCAGTTCGAACTCCGGCGCGCTCTACCTCGCCGCCGCCTCGTACGTCGCCGACGGCGGCCGGGTCGCCGACGGCACCGCGGCCGTGAACCGCACGGCACCCCTGATGCGCAAGCTGATCAGCGTCCAGGGCGCCCAACAGACCAGTTCGGACGCGGCGTTCAGGGACTTCATCAGCGGCGTAGGCAACCCGCTGGTCCTCGTGTACGAGTCGCAGGTCGCCTCGCTGCTCGCGCAGGGCCAGGAGGTGGGCGACCTGACCGTCCTCTACCCCGACACCACCGCGAACAGCGACCACACCGTCGTCCCTCTCACGGACGAGGGCCGGGCGCTCGGTGAACTCCTCGGCACGGACAAGGAGTTGCGGAAGCTCGCGGTACGGCACGGGTTCCGGCCGCAGGGCACGAGCGCCGAGTTCACGGCGGCCACCGCCGCCCACACCACGTATCTCAACCAGAAGCTGACCGGTGTCCGGCAGTCGCCCGTGCCCGCCTCCAAGGTGCTGCACGAGATGGCGCGCCGGGCGCGGGGCTAGGGGGAACAGCAAGTGAGCAACACCGAAGACACCTTTGTCCTGACCCCTCCGCAGGCCGTCGCGGCCGTGCCGAAGGAGAAGGCCGGCGGACTCGTGCCGGTCGACGAGTCGGTCCGCACCGACATGGCGCGCAAGGCCGCCGAGTACGTCGACGGGCTCGCCGCGCTCGACGCCCGCTCCCCCGAGTTCGCGGGGAAGATCGGGGAGATCGTCGGCCTCGGCTCCGGTGAGATGCGCGGCGCCGCCGCCCAGTCGAACCGCATGCTGGAGCGCACGATCCGCAGCCTGCCCGCCAACGGCGAGGACGCCCAGTCCCGCGTCTCGTCCTCACTCGTCGAACTGCGGCGTACGGTCGAGGACCTGGACCCGCGGGACCTGCCCGGCGGCAAGGCCCGCAAGCTGCTGTCCCGGCTCCCCGGCGGCAACAAGCTCCGCGACCACGTCGCCAAGTACGCCTCCGCGCAGGGCACGTTGAACAAGATCGTCGGCTCGCTCCGCGGCGGCCAGGACGAACTGCGCCGCGACAACGCCGCGTTGCAGACCGAACGCGTCCGCCTCTGGGACTCGATGGGCAAGCTCCAGGAGTACGTGGTCCTGACGGAGGCCCTGGACGCGGCGGTCGAGGGCCACATCGCGGGCGTGGAGGCGACCGACCCCGCCCAGGCGGACACCCTGCGCGCGGACGTCCTCTTCCCCGTCCGGCAGAAGCACCAGGACCTGCTCACCCAGCTCGCGGTGTGCGCCCAGGGCTATCTGGCGATGGACGTGGTCCGGCGCAACAACGACGAGCTGATCAAGGGCGTCGACCGCGCGGCCACCACGACCGTCTCCGCGCTGCGCATCTCCGTGATGCTCGCCTCCGCCCTCGACAACCAGCGCAAGGTCGTCGAGCAGGTCAACGCCCTGCGCGGCACGACCGAGGACCTCATCCGCGGCAACGCGGAGATGCTCGCCACGCAGTCCGGCGAGATCCAGCGCATCGCCGCCGACCCGGCGGTCGGCGCGGAGACGCTCCGCTCGGCCTTCCAGCAGATCTACCAGACCCTCGACACCATCGACACGTACAAGGCCCAGGCCACGGAGTCCATGGCGGCGACGGTGGAGTCCTTGACGGCTGAACTCCAGCACGCGAGCGCGTACTTGGACCGCAGCCGCTCGCGCGCGGCGCTGGACGGGGGCCTCGCATGAGATGGGACACCTTCGAGGCCCGCCGTCCGTCGTCTGTGGGCAGGCGTCCGCAGGGCGGAACGGGTGGGCACAGACGACCCACCGGGCCGCAGCCGCGATCGCACTGGTACTGCTGACGGCAGGATGCACATCGGCAACGGAAGAGCCAGGCCCCTCCACCAAGCCGGAGCCCGGCACCCTCCGCATCCTCGCCTCCAGCGAACTCTCAGACATGAAGAGCGTGCTGGACCGGATCCAGCAGGACACCGGCATCAAGGTCCGCCCCACCTACATGGGCACCCTCGACGCGGTGAACCTCCTGGGCAAGGACAAGGCGAAGGGCACGTACGACGCGATCTGGCTCTCCTCCAACGACTACCTCCGCCTCAACCCCACCGCCGCGCAGCAGATCGTGTCGGAGACCCCGGTCATGTCCAGCCCGGTGGCCATAGGCGTGAAGACCGCCACCGTACGAGCGCTGGGCTGGAAGCCGGAGAACGTCACCTGGGCGGACATCGAGAAGGCGGTGGCGGACGGCGACCTGACGTACGGGATGACCGACCCGTCCCGCTCCAACTCCGGTTTCTCCACGCTCGTTTCGGTGGCGTCGGGCCTCTCCGACGCCCAGTCCGCGCTGACGGACGGGGACGTGAAGCAGGCGACGCCCAGGCTGGCGGAGTTCTTCAAGGGACAGAAGCTGACGTCCGGTTCGTCGGGCTGGCTGGCGGAGGCGTACGACCGGCGCGGTGACGTCGACGCGCTGCTCAACTACGAGTCGGTGCTGAAGGCGCGCAAGGACCTCACGGTGATCCGGCCGCGCGACGGCGTGGTCACCGCCGACTATCCGCTCTCCTCGCTCGCGTCCACGAGCCAGGCGGTCCGTGACGACGTCCGCCGCCTCACCGAGGCGCTGCGCGCACCGGCAACTCAGCGGCTGATCACCGACCGCACGCTGCGCCGCCCGGTGGTCGCCTCGGTCCCACCCGCGACGGGCCTGAACACCACACGCCGACGCGAACTCCCCTTCCCGGGCAGCCGTTCAGTGGCAGACGGCCTCCTGGACGCGTACGAGAACAAACTGCGCAGGCCCTCCCGGACCGTGTACGTCCTGGACACCTCGGGCTCGATGGGAGACGACGGGCGGCTCGACCGTCTGAAGAAGGCGCTCACCGATCTGACCAGCGACTTCCGCGACCGGGAGGAGGTGACGCTGATGCCGTTCGGCTCGAAGGTCAAGAGCATACGGACGCATGTGGTGCGGCCCGAGAACCCACGGTCGGGACTCGACGGAATCCGCCGCGACACCAAGGCGCTCACCGCCGACGGGGACACCGCGATCTACACCTCACTGGAGAAGGCGTACGAGCATCTGGGCGCCGACGACGACACGTTCACGTCGATCGTGCTGATGACGGACGGCGAGAACACGGCGGGGGCGAGCCCGGCGGCCTTCGACGGCTTCTACGGCGAACTGCCGCAAGCCGAACGGGAGATCCCGGTCTTCCCGATCCTCTTCGGCGACTCCGACCGGGGCGAACTGGAACACATCGCCGAACTGACCGGTGGCCGGCTCTTCGACGCCCAGAAGGGTTCGCTCGACGGCGCCTTCGAGGAGATCCGTGGCTACCAATAACAGCAACAAGCTCCTCGGCTACCTGGAGTCCCGCAAGAACCTCACCGGCAGCGCGTGCGGGGTCGTCGGCCTGGCGCTGACGTTCGCGGGGGTGGCGGGCCCGTACTGGCCGGTGGTGGTGGCGGGTCTGTACGGCGCGGGCGCACTACTGGCACCCCCGGAACGGCCCCCGCCGCCGGACTTCCCGGACCCCTCGGCCCAACTGGAGGAGTTGCGGGAGGACTACGGCAAGCTGCGCGCCTACCTCGCGGACATCGAGCTCCCACCGGCCGCGGCAGGCCACCTGACCGAGCTGACGGACCTCCTGACCGCCCTGCTGGACCCCGGCTGGGTCGCCGAGATCCTGGCCCAGGACCCGGAGGGGGTGCATGCCCTGTCCCGGGCCGTACGGCAGGACATCCCTGAGGCGGTCGACACGTTCGTACGGACGCGGTGGTGGACGCGCCTGGCCCCGGGCACGGAACCACCGGAACGCCACCTGGAGCGCCAGCTCTCCGTGCTCCACAGCGAGGCCCAGTCCCTGGCAACCACCCTCCACGAAGCGGAAGCCCGCCGCCAGGAATCCCACACCCGCTATTTGGAGGACCGCTCGTAGGGTCTTTTCTCGCCCCCGCCGCCCCTACCCATTCCCGTCCCTTACTCAGGGGCTCCGCCCCCGAACCCCCGCTCCTCAAACGCCGGAGGGGCTAAAGATTGCCTGGACTGGGCTGAAGAGTTCGCGGGCCGGGCCGAGGACTTCGCGGGCCGGGCTGAAGACTTCGGGGGCTGCGCTCGAGACTTCGGGGCTGAGCTGAAGACCTCACGGGCTGAGCTCGAGACTTCGGGGCTGAGTTGAAGACCTTGCGGGCTGAGCTTGAGACTTCGGAGCTGAGTTGAAGACCTCACGGGCCGGGCCGCACCTCTATAGCCCAGTCCAGGCACATCTCAGCCCGTCCGGCGTTTGAGGACGAGGCCGTTCAGGCCGATCTACCGCCCACCCCCGTTCAACCCACCCACCCCGCCAGCCCCCACCCACCTCTCAGCCCGTCCGGCGTTTGAGGACGAGCGCGGCAGCGCGATGCGGGGGTCTGGGGGCGGCAGCCCCCAGGGACGGGACGGGTAGGGGCGGCGGGGGCGAGGAGAATGCCACCGCGGCCGGCCCCAACCACGTCGCAGGTCAGGGCAACTCGGGGCCGGCCGCGGAGTTCAGGCGGTGGGCGTCAGGGCAAGCCGGGGTCGGCCAGGCCTGGGCGGACGGCAGACCGAGCAACCGTCCGCCCGAGTCGGGCCAAGTCGGCCTCAGCCCAGGCGCTTCACCAGGGCCCGGTACTCGTCCCACAGCTCCGTCGGTGTGTGGTCGCCGAAGGTGTTGAGGTGTTCCGGAACCAGCGCGGCCTCCTCGCGCCAGACCTCGTTGTCGACCGTGAGGAGGAAGTCGAGGTCGGAGTCGGAGAGTTCGAGTCCGTTCGTGTCGAGGGCCGCCTTCGTCGGCAGGATGCCGATGGGGGTCTCGACGCCCTCCGCCTTGCCGTCGAGGCGGTCCACGATCCACTTCAGGACGCGGCTGTTCTCACCGAAGCCGGGCCAGACGAACTTGCCCTCGTCGTTCTTGCGGAACCAGTTGACGTAGTAGATCTTCGGGAGCTTGGAGGCGTCCTTGTCCTTGGCCACGTCGATCCAGTGGCCCATGTAGTCGCCCATGTTGTAGCCACAGAAGGGGAGCATGGCGAAGGGGTCGCGGCGCAGCTCGCCGACCTTGCCCTCGGCGGCGGCGGTCTTCTCCGACGCCACGTTCGCGCCGAGGAACACGCCGTGGTTCCAGTCGAAGGACTCCGTCACCAGCGGGACCGCCGTGGCACGACGGCCGCCGAAGAGGATCGCCGAGATCGGCACGCCCTTCGGGTCCTCCCACTCCGGCGCGATGATCGGGCACTGCGCGGCCGGCACGGTGAAGCGGGCGTTGGGGTGGGCCGCCGGGGTCCCCGACTCCGGGGTCCAGTCGTTGCCCTTCCAGTCCGTCAGGTGGGCCGGAGTCTCCTCCGTCATGCCCTCCCACCAGATGTCGTTGTCGTCGGTCAGCGCGACGTTGGTGAAGACGGAGTTGCCCCACAGCGTCTTCATCGCGTTGGCGTTGGTGTGCTCACCGGTGCCGGGCGCGACGCCGAAGAAACCGGCCTCGGGGTTGATGGCGTAGAGACGGCCGTCCTCGCCGAACCGCATCCAGGCGATGTCGTCGCCGATCGTCTCGACGGTCCAGCCGCCGACCGTCGGCTCCAGCATCGCGAGGTTGGTCTTGCCGCAGGCCGACGGGAAGGCCGCCGCCACGTACTTCGACTCGCCCTGCGGGGGCGTCAGTTTGAGGATCAGCATGTGCTCGGCGAGCCAGCCCTCGTCGCGCGCCATCACGGACGCGATGCGCAGGGCGTAGCACTTCTTGCCGAGCAGCGCGTTGCCGCCGTAGCCGGAGCCGTACGACCAGATCTCGCGGGTCTCCGGGAAGTGCGAGATGTACTTCGTGGAGTTGCACGGCCACGGCACGTCCGCCTCGCCCGCCTCCAGCGGCGCCCCGAGCGTGTGCACAGCACGCACGAAGAAGCCGTCGGAGCCGAGCTCGTCCAGCACGGGCTGCCCCATGCGGGTCATGGTGCGCATCGACACGGCGACGTACGCCGAGTCGGTGATCTCGACGCCGATCGCGGAGAGGTCGGAGCCGAGCGGGCCCATGCAGAACGGGACGACGTACATCGTCCGGCCCTTCATCGAGCCGCGGAAGACGCCGCCCTTGGCGTCCTCGCCGGTGCCCGTGCCCTGGAAGATCTCCCGCATCTCCGCGGGGGCCTTCCAGTGGTTCGTCGGGCCCGCGTCCTGCTCCTTCTCGGAGCAGATGAACGTCCGGTCCTCTACCCGGGCGACATCGGTCGGGTCCGAGGCGGCGTAGTAGGAGTTGGGGCGCTTGATCGGGTCGAGCTTCTTGAAGGTGCCCTTGCGGACGAGCTCCTCGCTCAGTCGCTCGTATTCGGCCTCTGAGCCGTCACACCAGACCACGCTGTCCGGCTGCGTCAGTTCGACGATCTCGTTGACCCACGAGATCAGTTCCTGGTGATTGGTGGGAACGGTTGAGGGAGCCGCGATGTCGCGCGCCACGATTGCTCCTAGATGAGGGGTTTTGGTTGTTGATGCCCCGTGGGGGCTGCGACCCGGATGCTTCACGTGGTGACGCTTAGGCGCTCATCCGGTGCCGACCGCACTCATTTGATCATCCGACGGGTCCGCGCATATGTCCAGAGGGCCTCACACGTGAGCAGCGTGAGCATCACCACTTATTGCCGGTCATTTACCCGGTCATTCACCCAGGCCCTTCCCCTCCCACCGGCCACTCACCAGCCGCTCACCTCGCGCGCCGGTGGAACCCCGGCTCGTACGCCGGTGAGACCATGGCCACTTGGCGCCCTTCATACGGCCGGACTGATGCGTAACTTACGGTTCCGTAGGTACGATGCCCTTCATGACTGCGTCCGTCCCCGACGCGCCCTCGGACACGCCGGTCGTAGACCGCGTCGCCGAAGCGCTCTCCCTGCCGCATCCGGTGAAGCCGAGGCTTCGCGGCTGGCTGCACGCCGGGATGTTCCCGGCCGTCCTGGTCTCCGGCCTCGTCCTGACCGCTCTCGCCGACTCGACCCGCGCCCGTATCGCCTGCGCGATCTTCGCGCTCACGGCGTGCCTGCTGTTCGGCGTCAGCGCGATCTACCACCGGGGCACCTGGACACCACGCATGGACGGTGTGCTGCGCAGACTCGACCACGCGAACATCTTCCTGATCATCGCGGGCTCGTACACACCACTGACGATGCTGCTGCTGCCCGAGGCCAAGGGGCAGTGGCTGCTCTGGGGCATCTGGGGCGCGGCCGTCGCGGGCATCGCCTTCCGCGTGTTCTGGATCGGCGCCCCGCGCTGGCTCTACACCCCGTGCTACATCGCGATGGGCTGGGCGGCCGTCTTCTTCCTGCCCGACTTCATGCGGGCGGGCGGCATCGCCGTACTGGTCCTCGTGATCGTCGGCGGACTGCTCTACAGCGCGGGCGGTGTGATCTACGCGCTCAAGCGCCCCGACCCGTCACCGCGCTGGTTCGGCTTCCACGAGGTCTTCCACTCCCTCACGCTCGCGGCGTTCGCCACGCACTACATCGGCATCTCGATGGTGGCCTACCAGCACGGATAGCCCCGGCCGGCACTCGACGAAAGGGCCCCACCGCATCGCGCGGTGGGGCCCTTTCGCGTTCCCACATATTGACAGCGACCATCTTTTGAGAGTTACTCTCATTTCATGGTTACTGTCACTCCACCTCCCGAGACACACCTCGACCCCCGTCGCTGGTGGGCCCTCGGCGCCCTGGTCGCGAGCATGCTCGTACTCGGCTTCGACATGACGATCCTCAACGTGGCGCTGCCGACGATGGCCGGGCAGCTCGGCGCGAGCACCGGTGAGCAGCAGTGGATGGCGGACGCGTACGTCGTCGTCTTCGCGGCGCTGATGCTCCCGGCCGGCCTGCTCGGCGACCGGTTCGGGCGCCGCCGGATGCTGATGGTCGGGCTCGGCGTCTTCCTCGCCGGTTCGCTGGTCGGCGCCCTGGCCGGCGATGTGACCTGGGTCGTCGTCGCCCGTGCGGTGATGGGCGTGGGCGGCGCGCTGGTGATGCCGCTCGCCCTGTCCGTCCTGCCCTCGCTCTTCCCGCCCACCGAGCGCACCAAGGCGGTCGGCATCATCTCGGCCGCGTCCGCGCTCGGCATGCCGCTCGGCCCGATCATCGGCGGCTGGCTGCTTGACCACTTCTGGTGGGGCTCGGTCTTCCTGATCAACGTCCCGATGGCCGCGATCGGCATCGCCGCCTGTCTCTTCCTGCTGCCGGAGACCCGCGACCCGTCCTCCCCCAAGGTCGACGCCGTCTCCACCGCGCTCACCGCGGCCGGGCTCGGCGCGCTGATCTACGCGATCATCGAGGCGCCCAACCGCGGCTGGGGCGACCCGCTCGTGCTCGCCCTGATCGCCGGGTCCGTCGTCCTGCTGGCGGCGCTCGTGGTGCGCGAGCGCCGGTCCGTACGCCCCATGCTCGACATGTCGCTGCTCGGGCACCGCGGCTTCCTGCTCAACGCGGTCGCGGCGACGCTCGTGATGTTCGTCCTGTCCGGCCTGATGTTCGTGCTCCCGCAGTATCTGCAGGCCGTCCTCGGCAACGACGCCCTCGGTACGGGCGTACGGATGCTGCCGATGATGGGCGGGCTGATGGTCGCGGCGAGGGCGGCCCAGCCGGTCGTCGAGCGGTTCGGGTCGCGTGGCGTGGTGTGCGCCGGTCTGGTGGTGCTGGCCTTCGCCGCGCTCCTCGGCAGTCGTACGACGGTCGAGTCCGGGTACGGCTTCACCGCACTGTGGCTGTCGGTCGCGGGCCTCGGCTTCGGCTTCGCCGTCGTCCCCGCGATGGACGGGGCGCTCGCCACCCTCCCCGCCGAACGGGCGGGCAGCGGCTCCGGGCTGCTCATGACCCTGCGGCAGGTCGGCGGGGCGATCGGTATCGCGCTGCTCGGCAGTCTGCTGGCGAGCGCGTTCCGCGACCGGCTCGACGTGACCGGGCTGCCCGAGGGCGCGGCGGACACGGCCCGGGAGTCCGTGGTCGCGGCCCATATCGTCGGCGACCGCGCGGGCGCCGCCGACCTGGTGACCTCCGCGAACTCGGCGTACGTCCATGGCATGGGCCTCGTCCTGCTGGTGTGCGGGATCGCCTCGCTGGTGGCGGCGCTGCTCGCGGGGGCGTTCCTGCCGAACACAGAGTCGAACACCGGACCGAACACCAAGTCGCGGGACGTCACGGGGTCCGCGAAGGGTAAGCCGACTCCGGACACGACCCCGAAGCCCACTCCGGAGATGACCCCGCGCATGGCCCCGGGCCCGGCCGATGGCCGACAATGAGCCCCATGACGGCCGCACGCAGCTCCATCCCCGCCGACCGCCCCCAGCTGGGACTTCGTGAGCGGAAGAAGATCAAGACACGGACGGCGATCCGTGACGCGACCTACCGGCTCATCGAGGAGCAGGGGTACGACGCCACGACGATCGAGCAGATCGCCGAGCTCGCCGAGGTGTCGCCGTCCACGGTCTTCCGCTACTTCCCGACCAAGGAGGACATCGTCCTCACGGACGAGTACGACCCGCTGCTGGAGGCGGAGCTGCGGGCACGGCCGGCGGACGAGCCGCCCATGGACTCGCTCCGGTACGTACTGGGGAAGGCCGTGGGTCTCGGGATGGCCGAGGACGCAGAGGTCACCCGGCTGCGGACCAGGCTGATGGCCGAGGTGCCCGCCGTGCGCTCGCGGATGATGGAGAGCATGTCGGTCACGAGCCACCTGCTCTGCCAGGTCATCGGCGAGCGAACCGGCCGGGGCCCCGACAGCTTCGAGGTACGCGTCTTCGCGATGTCCCTCATCGGCGGTCTGATGGAGGTGTCCCTCTACTGGGCCCAGCACGACCACAAGGACGACTTCGCCGGCCTGGTCGACCGCGCCCTGGACGTCCTGGAGCACGGGCTCGTGCCGCGGACCGAGTAGTCGGCGGAAGAAGGCAGTTGCCCCCGCCCCTGGGAAGGGGCGGGGGCAACTCCGTATCACGAGCTCACGAACTCACTGGCTCACAAAGCGAGCTCAGCGCCTCGTCACATCACCCTTCCCGCACGCCACCCCGTCCTTGTTGCGGTCCAGACGCAGCGGGTCGTCCTTGCCGTTGATCTTGAGGCGGCCGTAGTCGTTCTCCTTCAGCCAGGCGCAGCGGGCCGCCGTCGTCTTCTTGACCTCGTCGGGGAAGACCGTCGGGACACAGACGTTGGCGGAGCCGTAGTGGCGGTCGCAGCCGGCCACGGTCGGGCTGACCTTGGCCGAGGCGCGCTTCTTGCCGGGCTTCTTGACCTTGCCTTCGAGGGAGTCCGCGAAGGAGTGCTCGTGCGCCGAGGGCGTGTCGGAGGCGGCCGCCGCCATGGCCGACGGGCCCTGGAGGTGGACCCACTTCGCCACCGAGGGCACACCGTTGGCGTCGACCGCGAAGAGCATGTACCAGCCGGGCGGGGCCAGGTTGGGGTTGCTCGTCACGTTCAGGTCGACGTTGTTGCCGTCGACGGAGAGCGGCAGGTCCACGAAGCGCTGGTTCGGGTCGGAGGAGTGCGTCACCGCGGCCGGGCGGATCAGCTCCGCCTTGGCGATGGGCCGGTCGACCGTGATGCGCTGCGTGTCGCCGTACGTCCACTCGTTGTCGATCACCGAAGTGATCGTCGGACGGGTGCCCTTGAGGAGGTACGGCGGGGTGTAGATCGACACGTTGTGGTTCCAGGAGCCGTTGCCCGGGTTGTCGCCGGTGGCCATGACGCGGCCGTCGGGGAGCAGGAACGCGGAGGAGTGGTAGCCGCGGGCCTCGGGGTCGGCGGCCACCGGGTCGAAGGTCTCCGTCGCCGGGTCGAAGATCGACGACTCGTAGACCGGGTTGGCGCGGTTGTGCAGGGCGCCGCCGGTCTCCAGGACCTTCCCGTCGGGCAGCAGCACGGCGGAGACGTACATCTTGCCCTGGTTGCCGGTCTGCGGGATCTTGCCGTTGCCCAGGTCGACGGTGCCCTGCGGGAGCGGCGGTCCGGCGACGTACGCGGGGTTGGCGGACTTGAGGTCGATGATGTCGGTGAGCCGGTTCGCGTCGGGGTTCGAGTCGATGTTGCCGCCGCCGATGGTGAGGACCTTCTGGTCCTGGGCCGGGGGCAGCAGCACGCTCGCCGACTGGTCGCGCTCGTCCTTGCTCTGCAGGCCGGGCACCTCGGTGGTGGTGTTGGCGTCGTAGTCGTAGATCGCCGAACCGGTGCCGGGGATGTTGTTGCCGAAGGTGTGGCTGCCCGTGTAGAAGAGGCGGCCGTCCTGCATCAGGACCATCGACGGGTACAGACCCCAGTACGACCAGGTCTGGTTGACCTGCCACAGCGGCAGCCACTTGTTCTCGGCGGCCGACCAGCGCTCGGCCGTCACGGACCCCGAGGAGTCCTCCTTCAGCCCGCCGAAGGAGATCACGTCACCGTTGCCGAGGATCGTCGCCGACGGGTACCAGTGCCCGTCGTTCATGTCGTTCGTCTTGCTGTACGTCTCGGTGACCGGGTCGAAGATGTACGAGTCCTTGTAGCCCTGGTAGCCGATCGTGCCGTCGGCGGACGGGTAGCCCTTGTTGCCGCTCATCACGAGGACCCGGCCGTCCTGCAACTGCACGTGCCCGGCGCAGAACATGTCCTTGGGCGTGGGGATCTGCTTGTACGTGCCGTTCACCGGGTCGTAGACCGCGCTGGTGAACGTGCCCGCGTTGAACATCTCCTCGCTGTTGCCGGAGCCGGCGATCAGCAGCACCTTGCCGTTGTTGAGGACGACGGAGTGCATGGAGCGGACCGGGTTCTGCGTGGGCAGCACGTCCCACTTGCCGTTGGCGCACTCCTCGGCCGTGCCGGTGCACACGGGGTCCGGGATCGGGTCGGCGACCTGGTCCATCGTGTAGTCGTCGGTGGTCACCGCGCCGGTGCCGTAGACGGAGACGCCCCAGGTGATGCGGTCGGTGCCCGCGGGGACCTCGGGCGTACGGACCGTGGCCTCGGACCAACCGCCGCTGATCGGCAGGGTCTTGAGGTCGGTCCAGTACTGCCAGCCGGCGGTCGTGTCGTGCCGGAAGAGGGTGAGCGAGGTGTCCGGGGTCGTCGACTTGTACCAGAGCCCGAGGTCGTACTGCTTGCCGACGCTGACGACCGGCGCGCACTCGGCGGACTCGGTGATCAGCGCCTTGCGGTCGCCCTCGGTGCGGCGGGTCAGCTCGACCTTCATGGCCTTGGAGCCGGAGTGGGCATCGGCCACGGTGGAGAAGGTGAAGTCGTTGTCGCCCCAGCCGGACTTCTCCCAGCAGTACGGCATGTCGGCCGTGCCCGCGGTCTCGAAGCCGGGGTTCTTCACGAGGTTGGCGGCCGAGGCGGGCTGCGGGGCGATGAGGAGCAGCCCCGAGGTGAGGGCGCCCACGGCCAGCAGGGCGGTACGGCGGCGAGGGCGGACGGGTCGTCCCGAGCGGGCGGGTCTTCTGAACTTCGGAGCGGGTCTACTGAACATCAGCTGGATCTCCTTGCTGTGCGGCTCCCTGCTTGACGGCCCGTCTCGGCGGCCGTCGTGTTTCCTGCGCGCCCTCCCTTCCGCGGCAGATAGACCAGGGCCTCCGTGCCCGCGAACCGCAGGACGAAGGTGGTCACCAGGGCGAGCGCGGTGGCGCCGAGGACGGACATCCCGAGCTGGCCCACGAACAGCGCGATGAGCGGGATGCGCAGCACCAGGTCGGCGTTGGCCAGCAGCGCGAACCGGCCCGAGCGGTCCCACCAGCGCCGGTGCTGTCTGCGGTCCCGGAAGCAGAGGTGCTCGATGAGCAGGAAGTTCCAGGCGACGCCGAACTGGTTGGCGACGATCTCGGCGGGCAGGTAGTGCATCCCGACGGAGGTGAGGGCCCACAGCGCGGCGAGGTTCGGCAGGAAGCCGGTCGCGCCGATCAGCCCGAAGACGACCATGCGGGCGACCGGCGAGGCGGTGCGCAGCCCTGCGAGGTGCCGCAGGAAGCGGATGCCCTCCTGCGCGGTCGACTTGGACTCGCCCGCGAACCGGTCCTGGAAGACGAACGGCACCTCGGTGACCTGGCGCGGGCGGGCGCGTACGGCCATTTCGAGGAGGATCTTGTAGCCGAGCGGCTTGAGGACGTCGGCGGTGACCGCGCTGCGGCGGATGGCGAAGAAGCCGCTCATCGGGTCGCTGATGCCGTGCAGGCGGCGCGGGAACAGCGTCTTCGTCAGCAGGGTCGCGCCGCGTGAGACGGCGATGCGGTAGCCGCCCGCGAGTCCGGCCCGGCTGCCGCCCTTGATGTAGCGGGAGGCGACGACGAGTCCGGCGTGCTCGCGCTCGCCCGCGGCCACCAACTCCGGGACCAGGGACGGGGGATGCTGGAGGTCGCCGTCCATGACGACGATCCAGTCGGAGCTCGCGGCCCGGATGCCCTCGACGACCGCGCCGCCGAGCCCGCCGACCGGTGCCTCGCGGTGCAGCACGGTCACCGGGTACGGGCAGTCCCGCGCGGCGTCCCGGATGACTTCGGGTGTGTCGTCGGTGGAGTCGTCCACGAAGACGACCTCGCAGGGCAGCCGCGAGGGCACCGACTCGGTGATCCGGTGGAGCAACTCCCGGATGTTCGCGGACTCGTTGAAGGTCGGCACGACGATGGTGACGGCGCCGGGTTCGGGGACGGTGGCGGTCTCGCGCAGGGCCGGGTCGTGCAACTCCCCCGGGACGGTGGACTCGTACGTCATCGGTCGCCTCCGGTGGTCGCCTCGTCGGCGGTGTCGGCCGTGTCCGTCGTGCTTGCCGTGGAACCGCCCCTGACCTGCCGGATCTCGATCCTGTCCGGGCCCTTGCCGAAGGTGGCGACGGGGGTCGAATGCTTCATCGCCTGCTTGACGTTGGGGAGATCGGCCGCGTCGCGCCGCACGGTCGGGGAGGCGACGACGTAGTCGATGTCGCGCCAGCCGCGCGGCATCGTCTTGGTCACCGCGGGGTCGAGGTCGGCCTTGTAGAACCAGATGACGCCGAGTCCGGGCTCGTAACCGGCGTGCACGAGGTCGAGCCAGAGCGCGTCGTCGACGAGGACGCGGGTGTCCTCGGGGCGGTCGACCTCGGTGGCCAGCCACTTGGAGGCCGCCCGGTAGGGGGCGTTGGCGTCGGCGGTGACGGCGGTGCGGTCGCCGTCGTACCAGCGCGGCACGACGTACGCCGCCGAGGCCGCGACGAGCAGTGCCGCGACCGCGTACCGGGCGCGGGTGACGAACTCCCTCTCGTCGGTGCTCCGCCATCTGCGCAGCACCCCGTGCGCGACGCTCGCGGCGCCTCCGGCGAGGACGAGCGCGAGGAACGGCAGGGCCTGGATGACGTACATCGCGGGCAGGTAGCCGGTCGGGCGCAGGGCGACCAGCGCGAGGATGGCGACGGTGAACGCGGGTCCGGCCAGGGCGCGGGCGGTCACCGACCAGCGCCAGGTGACCAGGAGGAGCAGCGCGCCCGCGAGGCCGCCGAGGGGCAGCACACGGTCGTAGTAGAGCCAGGACTGCAGGACGCCGTACGAGCCGGAGCCCTGGTCGAGGATGAATCCCGAACCGGGCCTGGTCAGCTGGTATTCGAGGCCGTCCCAGAGCGAGACGTGTCCGCCGCCGGGGAAGAGTTCGCCCTTGAGGAGGGCGAAGAGCGGGTACGACATGCCGATGAGCACGCAGGCCGTGATGGCTCCGGTGAGGGCGAACTTGCGGGTGTCCCGGTGGCTGTGGCGCCACATCGTGATCATCACCGCGGGCAGGACGAAGATCATCGTCTCTTTGGTGAGGACGGCCGCGGCGGCGGCGAGGCCCGCTCCGAAGTGGTGCCAGAGGTGGCGGCTCGGGGAGGCGGCGAGGCAGAACGCGACCAGCGTCCACATCACCGCGATGTTGTCGAGGAAGATCTCCCGCTGGAGGACCACCGACAGCGGCGAGAGCCCGAAGAGCAGCATCGCGAGCCCGGCCGCCCAGCGGGGCAGCCACAGGCGGCGGGCCAGTACGTAGACGAGGACCGCGCTGATGGCGCTGACCAGGAGCATCACGATCCGCATCGAGCCGACCGTCATCGACTCGGGGCTGATCAGGGACGGTATCCAGGTCAGCAGGGCTATCTGTATCCAGCCGAGCGGCGGGTGGTCGTACCAGTAGGTGTAGTGGGCGAGCCCGTTGCCCTGCTGGACGGACCAGGCCTGGGCGAGGTAGGTGCCCTCGTCGTCGCTGAGCGCGGGGTAGTCGGCGATGTTCCAGCCCTGCACGGTCATGACGACCACGAGGAGTACGCCGCACAGGATCAGGTCGGCGCGCGAGGTGCGCAGACGGGACGGGAGCGGGGTCGTTCGAGGGGTCGAACCGGTCTTGGGGACAGGTGTCCGCTGCGCGGGGACCGTTGGGGTGGTCACCGCGGGAAGGGTGGAGGTCACGCAGGAACGTCCTCTCGGGACCCGCGGGACGCTACGGCCGCGGCAACGGTGGCTTCAGTGGCTTCGAGGGGGCGGGCGGCCCCGACATCGGTGAGATGTGCGCCGACATGACTGGTCAACTCCCAGTCGTTGCGGCCCTGTTGCTCACGCCACACGGCACGGACGGCCGCCCCGGCGAGGAGCACCTGGTAGAAGGGGCCGCCGACGATGAGCTTGAGGTAGTGGACGAATCGGACGCGAAGCCCGTACTGCTTGCCGAAGTCGTGCAGTCCGACGAGCTCGAAGACGAAGGTGACGAAGGCGGTGACGGCTGGCAGGAAGGTGATGAAGGCGATACCGACCGGGACGTCGAGGAAGAGCGCGACGGCCACGTTGAGCGGGATGATCACGCCGGAGATCGCCTGGAGATACGGCGTCATCAGCGTGTAGCGGGCGAGCAGCCGCTGGCCGAAGCCGGGCAGCTGCTTCCAGTCCCTCTTCCGGTAGACCTGGAGGAAGCCCTGGTTCCACCGGGTGCGCTGCTTGAGCAGCGACATCAGGCTGCCGGGCGTCTCCTCCTTGGTCACCATGTCGGAGTCGTACGCGACGACGACCTTCTTGCCGATGCTGGAGAGCCGCACGCCCAGGTCGCAGTCCTCGGCGAGGCAGTCGGGGTCCCAGCCGTCGGCGGCCCGCAGGACGTCCGTGCGGACGAAGACGGTGTTGCCGCCGAGCGGAATGAAACCCTTCTGCGCGTGTAGGTGGAGCCGCGAGCGGAACCAGAAGAAGTACTCCAGGCAGTTGCGCAGGCTGTACCAGCTGGAGTTGAAGTTGATGAGCTGGACGCCACCCTGGACGACATCGGCGTCGGTCGACCGGAAGGCGTGGTCGACGTGCGCGAGCAGCTCCGGGTGGACCTGGTCCTCGGCGTCGAAGACTCCGACGACGTCACCGCGACAGTGCGGCAACGCCGTGTTCATGGCCCTCGGTTTGTTCTTCTTCTCGTGGGTGTCGACGACGACGCGTACGCGCGGGTCGCGCTCCGCGGCCTCGCAGGCCACCTCGGTGGTCTCCGGGTCGTCGTGGCCGACGATCACGATGATCTCGAAGTCGGTGTGGCTGGATTCCAGCAGTCGCTGGATGGTGTGGTCGAGCACCGCCTGCTCGTGTCTCGCCGGCAGCAGCAGCGAGAACGACAGGTGTTCACCCCCGTCAGGACTGCTGAACCGGGTGGACGCGAGCACTTCGGGCGTGCGCCACGCGTGCATCTGCCACCACAAAGTGAAGGCAGCCATCCCGAAAAGGGCAAGCGAAACGGCAGCAATGAGCACAGACGTAAGCAACAGATCCCCCCAGGATCCCCATAACCCCCTGTCACGACAGCGAGTCACTCCTGTCGTGTCCGGGACAGAGACTATGGGGGTTCTGTGAAGTCCGGGAGGTGTTCTGATAAATAGCGTGTTTCGGAATGGTCAGTCGACTTGTAGGACGTATCCGAACACGTGCACACATTAACCCCCACTGAGCAGGTGCTTTCACCGCTCAGCGCTTGAGGGCCTCCCGAAGACGGTCGACATCGGTCGTCGGAGCGTCACATGTGAAGTTACGGCAGACATACGCGGTTGGTTCACCGCTCACAAGCAATCGTTCCGCGAGCAAAGGCAGTTCGTCACTGTCCGGAGCGCCCACGGCGACGACCGCGCCGGGCGCGGTGGCGAGAAGGGCGGCCCGGTGGAGCTCCTTGGTCGCGGGATCGTCGACCGGTCCGACCACAGCGACCTCACGGGGCCCGTCGAGCAGCGCCTCGGCGGTGGCGAGACCCCAGCCGATGAAGCGCGGGGCGCGCGGGCCGAGCGCCTTGACGACGCCCAACGCCCGCTCCGCGGCGGCCCGGTGGGGCTCGGCGCCGGTCTGGGCGGCGTAGCTCAGCAGAGCACCGGCCGCCGCGCTCCAGCCGGAAGGCGTGGCGTTGTCGGTCGGGTCCTGCGGGCGGCGGATGAGCTTCTCGGCGTCGGCGGCCGTGTCGTACAGCGTTCCTGACTCCTCGTCGGTGAACTGCACGAGGACGTGGTCGAGCAGGAAACCGGCGAATTCCAGCCAGACGCCCTCGCCGGTCACCGAGGCGAGCGCGAGGAAGCCCTCCGAGACGTCCGCGTAGTCCTCCAGCACACCCGCGTTGGCACCGACCCGACCGTCCTTGCTGGTACGGGCGAGCCGGGCGTGCTCGTCCAGATGGAGCCGTACGAGGAGGTCGGCCGCGCCGAGTGCCGCCTCGATCAGGTCGGGGCGGTCGAAGTACGCGCCGGTCTCGGCGAGGGCGGCGACGGCAAGCCCATTCCAGGCGGCCACGACCTTGTCGTCCCGGCCGGGGGCGGGTCGTTCGCCGCGTGCTTCGAGGAGACGGGCGCGGATGGAGGCGATCCTCTCCGCGTCGAACACGCCCTCGCTCTGCGGGAGCTGGAGGACGGAGGCGCCCTCCTCGAAGGTGCCCTCCTGGGTCACGCCGAAGTAGTCGGCGGCGAGTTCGGCGTCCTGCTCGCCGAGGACCTCGCGGAGCTGCGCGGGCGTCCAGACGTAGTACGCGCCCTCGACGTGCTTCCCGGTGCCGTCGTCGCTGTCGGCGTCGAGTGCGGAGGCGAACCCGCCCTCGTTCGTACGGAGTTCGCGGACCATGAAGTCGGCCGTCTCCAGGGCGACGCGGCGGGCGAGGTCGGAGCCGGTGGACCGCCACAGGTGCGCGTACACCCGGCACAGCAGGGCGTTGTCGTACAGCATCTTCTCGAAGTGGGGCACGACCCACTCGCGGTCGACGGAGTAGCGGGCGAAGCCGCCGGCGAGCTGGTCGTAGATGCCACCGCGGGCCATCCGCTCGCAGGTGTCGGCGGCCATCTGCAGCGCGCCCTCGGCGCCGGTGCGGGCGTGGTGCCGCAGCAGGAACTCGATCGCCATCGACGGCGGGAACTTGGGCGCGCCGCCGAAGCCGCCGTGGCCCGCGTCGTAGTCCCGGGTGAGGCCGAGCAGTGCACCCGCGAGATCCTCCTCGCCGGGCACCTGGGTGTCGCCGAACGCGATCTCCCGGCCCGCCAGGTCCCGCACGATCTTCTCGGCGACCTCCGCGACCTCGTCCCGCCGGTCGGTCCACGCGCTGTGCACGCCTTCGAGGACCTGCCGGAAGGAGGGGCTGCCCTGCCGGGGCGCGGGCGGGAAGTAGGTGCCGAAGTAGAACGGCTCGGCGTCGGGCGTGAGGAAGACCGTCATGGGCCAGCCGCCCTGCCCGGTCGCCGCCTGTACGGCCTCCATGTAGACGGCGTCGACGTCGGGCCGCTCCTCCCGGTCGACCTTGACGCTCACGAAGTGCGCGTTGAGGTAGTCGGCGGTCTCCTGGTCCTCGAACGACTCGTGCGCCATGACGTGGCACCAGTGACAGCTGCTGTATCCGACGCTCAGCAGCACGGGTTTGCCGCTCTTGCGCGCCTCCTCGAAGGCGTCGGCCGACCAGGGCCACCAGTCGACGGGGTTGTCGGCGTGCTGGAGGAGGTAGGGAGACGTCTCATGGGCCAGTCGGTTCGGCATGGGGTCCATCCTGCCGCAGTACCCGGTGGGCAATGCGGATCACCCGTGCGCGCCGGGGGTAGGTGATGGGTCCGACGCATTTCAGTTGGGCGTGGACATGACAGAGGCTGATTCTCTCGCCTTCCCCGCCCATCCGCAGGACACTTGACCAAGAAAGCCGTTACCGGCGGAGGGGGACGCGATATGCGGGACAGCCATCGGGCGGAGGCCGAACGGCTGTTGGTGCGGGCCGTGGAGGAGGAGGTCCGGCGTTCGGGCGGGCGGGCCGACGGGGGCGCGCTGCTGTCGCGGGCACGGGCCGCTCTGGACACGATGGAGCAGACCGCCACGGAGGAGTACGAGGCGTTCACCTCGGCGCTGGACGAGGCGGAGGCGGGCCGGCTGACCTTCGGCCAGCGGTACGCCCGCGAAGGCGCCGGAACTCCCCTGCTGGTGGCCGCCGTTGCCGCACTCGCGGCCTGCGTCGCGGACCTGGCGCTCGGCACGGGCGCGGGCATCGCGGTGGGCGCCGGCGCGGTCGTCGGCATCGCGGGCGCCGCGGCCACGGTGGCGAAGGTGACGGCCTCCCATCTGCCGGCCGCGAGCCGCCGGGCGGGGGCCCTCGGCCAGCCCGGCGGCCCCGAACAGCTGCGCCTGGCGTGGCTGACCGCCCTGGAAGTGCGCGGCATCCGGCCGTTCTTCGACCAGCAGCGCGTCCTCATCGCGTCCACCGGCGCGAAGAAGGGGGCGCCCCAGCTGCGGCGTACGGACAAGAGCGCGGCGGCCCGCAGACGGAGTGTCCTGGAGCAGTCGTTCGGTCAACTTCCCGAACCGGTCGGTCCGTTCGCGGGCCGTCGGCAGGAGCTGTTGCGGGTCGCGCAGTGGGTGCACGCGGCCCGGGCGAGCACGGAGACCAGACCGACGGTGGTCGTGCTGTACGGCGCGCCCGGCTCCGGCCGCAGCACCCTCGCCGTCCGGGCGGCGCACGAACTCAAGGACCAGTTCCGCGGCGCCTGTGTGGTGGACCTGCGCGGCGACAGCCCGGAGGAGTCGCCGCTGACGACCCGCGACGCGCTGCTGCACCTGCTCAACCGGCTCGGCGCGCCCCGCGAGCAGCTGCTCTTCCGTGAGCGTTCCTCACAGGACCAGCAGGTCAGGCGGCTTTCCGAGCTCTACCACAAGCATCTGACCGGCCTCCCGGTGACGATCGTGCTCAACGACGCGAGCGATGTGGAGCAGGTGCGCACGCTCGTGCCCGAGCGCTCCGACAGCCTCGTCGTGGTCACCGCCCGCAAGCCCCTCGACCTGCCCGCCGATCTCCCCGCCTGGGTCCACCAGTTGGCGGTGGAACCGCTGACCGCGCCCGGCGCCGAGGAGCTCCTGAAGGCGGCGGCACAGGACAGCACGGCCCCGTACGACGCCGAATCGACCGACCGGGTACGGGAGTTGTGCGGCGGCCTCCCGCTGGCGCTGCGCATCGCGGGCTCGTCGCTGGGCCCGCGCACACCCAGCCGGCTCGCCACCGACCTGGCGGCGTACGGTCCGGTCGAGCCGGTCGAGCGGGTGCTGTGGCTGCGCTACACCGACCAGTCGGACACGGGCCGGCGCCTGCTGCGCCGGCTCGCGCTGGCGGGCCGTGCCTCGCTGGGCGCCGCCGCGGCTGCCGCCCTGCTCGCGACGGACGAGCCGGAGGCGACCCGGCACCTGGAGGCCCTCTCCCGCGCGGGCCTCATCGACCATGTGCGCGGCAGCCGTTACCGCCTGCACGACCTCGTACGCGCCTTCGCGCAGGCCCGCCTCCTCGACGAGGAGGAGCCGTCCGAGCGCACGGCCGCGCAGGAACGTCTCATCGCGAACTACGCCGAGCTCGCGGACTCGGTGATCCGCCTGGTCGACGGCAAGACGTCCACCCGCGCCGACCAGTTCGGCCCGCACGGCTTCACCTCGCTGGACGCGGCCCTGCGCTGGCTGGACGACGAGTCGAGCTTCATCACGGCGGCCCTGCGGCACGCGGAGGGCGTCAACCAGGCGACGGTGCTCAACCTCCTGGGCGCGCTGTGCGACTACTGCCTGCTGCGCGGCGACCTCTACCGCCTGGGCGAGATCAGCGAGTTGACGCAGGCCGTCGACCAGGGGCTGCTGGTGCGCTCGGTCCAGTGGCGTACGGGCATCGCGGCCCGCCAGCTCGGCGAGCTGGACAAGGCGCGTACGCAACTGGCCTCCGTGGTCGACCTCTACTTCGAGGCGCACCACGACGCGGGCGCGGCACGGGCGCTCTGCTCGCTCGGGATCACCCTCCACCACCAGGGCAATCTCACGGAGGCGGCGGCGAAGCTCCAGGAGGCCATGGACCTCCAGGCCTCCCCCGAGCTCTCGGCGGACCGCGCCTGGACGATGCACGCGCTGGCGGCCGTGGAACGGGACCGCGCGAGACTGCGCGAGGCGCTCGACCTCCTGACCCAGGCCCTGGTCCTGCACCGCGAGGGCGAGTCCGTGCACGGCGAGGCGTGGGCCCACTTCCAGCTCGGCCAGCTGGGCCTGCGCATGGGCGACGTACCGCGCGCCGAGTCCGAGCTCCGCGAGGCCCTCGACCTCTACGGCCGCACGCGCGACGCCCGCGGCGAGGCCTGGGCCCTCACCCAGCTCGCCCGGGCCCGCCTGGTCGACGGCGACCCGTCCTCCGCGGTGGACGGCCTGCGCCAGGCTGCCTCCCGCCACCGCGACAACGAGGACTCGCGGGGCGAGGCCTGGACGGTCTACTACCTCGGCCAGGCCCTGGAGGAGACCGGCAACCTCGACCAGGCGGTCCGTGAACTGGAACGCTCCCGGACGATGTTCTCCCGCATCCGAGACGTGTACGGACTCGCCTGCGCCCGCCACCACTCGGCCCGGGTGACCCGCGACCAGCGTGCCGCCCAGACCGGTTCCCTGCGGAACTCGGGCTTCGCCCGCCAGCTCCTGGTCGACGCGCGGGCCGACTTCCAGCGGATCGGCGTCGCCCACGGCGAGGCTTGGACCTGCCTGGAACTGGCGGTCGTCGACGCCGGCAACGCCCGCACCCAGCCGGCCCTCACCCTCTGCGACGAGGCCGCGTCCCTCTTCGCCTCCTACGGCGACCGCCGAGGCGAGGACTGGTCCCGCTTCCTTCGCTGCACACTCCTCCCCTACGCCTCCCCGGGCGGCGTGGAGGTCGGCACGGCGGTCGCCCAGGAGGAACTCACCCAGCTCTCCCGCACCGGCCACCCCACCCGCGACGGAAGACTCGACGACTACATCGAGGCGTACCAGCTGCTCCTGGAACGGGGAGCCGACCTGGAGGCCGGCTGGCAGGCCTGGCGCCTCGGCATGGTCCCGAACCGGCATGCGCGGGAGGTGATGGGGGTGGCGGTTTCGGCTCGGCGGGGGTGATCGGGCCGGACTTCCGTTCGCGTGGATGGAGGCTCGACTTCCTGGGAACGTAAGGGTGTTGGGGGGGCATCGATGGAGGACGTGCTGCGCGGGCCCACGCCGCCGCCGGGGGTACCGGTGCCGTTCGTGGGGCGGGACCTGGAGGTCGACGCGCTCGCCGCGCGGCTGAACCGGTGGTCGGAGCCCGGGACGAGCGACGAGAACCCGAAGGCGGTGGTCCTGCACGGACCGGCCGGTGTCGGGAAGTCGGCACTGGCGGCCGCGCTGGTGGAACGGCTCGGTCTTCGTCACGCGCACTGGCTGTCGCTGGGCGACCGGGCGCGAGCGGAGCCGACGCTGCTTCGGCTCCTCGCCGAGCACCGGGCCCCCCGACGGCCGGTTGTCGAGGCAGCCCTGACGGCCGACCGGACCGGAGACGAGCGAGAGTTCGCCCGTGAGCTGCGGGACCAGTGCCAGGAGCACATCCAGGGTTCGGTGCTGGTCCTGGACGGAGTGCACCCCACACTGGGCGCCGAACTCCTCGAAGTGCTCCACCAGGGCACCAACCTGGTGATCATCACCTCGCGCCAGAAGGCCCGGTGGGCCGACCTGGGGGTGTATCTGCACAGAGTACGGCCGCTGAGTGCTCGCGACTCCGTGCAGCTGGCCCAGGGCGTCGCGGCCGCGCGGTGGGCCGGCTTCAGCCCGAACCCCGAGCACCGCAGGCTGGTCTCGGCAGCACGGGGGTTGCCGCTCTGGTCACGAGTCGCCGGCGCCGTGCTCGCCGGGCTGGAAGGAACAACGCCGGTCCCGGTCAAAGGGCCGGGCGAGTTGCTCACGCTCGCGGCGGACCTGCTCGACCCCGCCGTGGCGGACATGCTGCTGCGGCTCGCGGCGCAGGAGGAGGGCAGCGCACCGTTCACCGCTCTCACGGTCGAGGCGCTCCTCCCCGAGGACGCCGATCCGTCGGACGTACCGCACATTCTGAGCAGCCTCCGGTCGTACGAGCTTCTGCTGGAGCCGCGAGACGGACACCTGGTACTGCCGTCACCGGTGGCGGCCGCCGCGCTCCTGCGTATGCCGCAGACCGACGGGGCTCTGCTCACCGCCCGCGTGCAGGCGGCCGTGGAGAAGGCGGCCACGCACAGCGCTCTCGGTGTGGCACGCCTGCTGGACGGCAGGGAGGTGCCGGGCGGCCATTGGGAGACCAGATTCACGCCTGGCGAACTCGCGGAGCACGTCGACGAGTTCATGGGTCTGCTCGATCGGCACCGTTACCTTCTGGGCAACCGCCATGACCTCGCCGACGCGCTCGCCACTCTGCTCGCCGTCCGCGGAGACGCCCACCGCCTCGTGGCGCTCCATCGGGCGTCGGGGGATCTCACGCGGCGCCGTCTGAGTCTGCTGTACCGCGCTCTCGGTACGCCACAGACGTTCCGGAGCGGACAGGTCGAGGAGACCCCTCAACAGGCCGTCCTGGGGCAGGCGGACGCCTTGTACCGCTCGGGCGAGCTGGACCGCACCCTGGAGAAGTTGGACAGCGCACCGGAGACACATGCGGCCGACTCCGCCTGGCTGTCCATGATCCGCGGTGCGACGCTGTGCGACCAGGGCAGGCCGCTGGCAGCCGAAACGGAACTCGAAGAGGCCGCGGAGACGTATCGACTGACCAGTTGCGTCCGTGGCCGCGGCTGGGCACTCCTGCACCACGCCCGTGCCTCCCTGCTGATGAGCCACGTGAGCAAGGCGGACCATCTGCTGGGGCAGGCCACTCAGGCGCTGCGCACCTCGGGCGACATACGTGGGCTGAACTGGGCGGCCACCGAGCGGATCCGGCTGCTCCTCCTGCGCGGTGAGGCCGAGGCGGCCCTCATCGCCGCCCAGCGGGCGCTCACCGCGCACGAACAGGCCGAGGACGTCCGCGGTATGGGGTGGACGTGCCACCTCCTGGGCCTGGGGCACGCACGGCTGGGCCACACCGCGGACGCCCGGGTGGCTCTGCTGGCCTCCGCGGACCACTTCCGGACCTGCGACGACCAACTGGGAGCGGCGTGGACCCGCCACCGGCTGGCTCTTCTCACACCGGACCAATGGCAGGTGCCCGAGCTACGGTCCACAGCGGCCGAGTTCACCGAGCTCGGCTGCGATCTCGGCCAGGCGTGGTCCCTGCTCGAATGCGCCCTGCGGACCAGGCCGTCTCGGGATGAGCCCGATCGGGCCCTCGCCAAAACCCTCTTCACCACCCTGGACGACCAGGGCGGCCTCGCCTGGGCCCAAGCGGTCCGTGCCCGACGCCTGTTGCCCGACAAGGTCACCACGCTGGCCGACCTGACGCGGAATCTCTCCCAGGTCATCCACGGCCGGGAGCGACTCGTCGAGGACATCAGGACGTTCTGGCGCACCACGTCCGAGGGTTCCCGCCCTGCCATCCCCTTCTACGCCCGCGACACCGTGGCCGTCTCCGATCCCCGCGGGCACAAACCTCTCGCCAAGTACCTGACCACCGGCACGCCGTCGCCCACCGCTCCACGCTGTCGCACCAGGCTGACGCTCCTCGACGACTCGCCCGCCACCCACGCCACCGCCCGGATCCTCCTGCGCGTCACCCCGGAAGCGGGCCACCCGTGGGCCTCTTCCCACGACGACCGCCCGTGGCTGACCGTGGTGGCTCTCCCCCTGACCCCCGCCTCCGTCGAACCGCCCACCGCCCTTCTGCGCGCGTCCCCGCACGAGGTCCACGGCGCCGAGTTCGCCCTCACGGCCCACCGGTCCGGCATCCACGTCATCCGCTTCACCATCGCCCTGGAACGCACCGGCACCGTCCTCCAGCAGGTCGAAACGGAGCTGGAAATCCTCGACACCGACCACCCGGCCGACCTCGCGGCACCGCACGCGACCTCCTTGCGGGGGCGGTGACCGGCATGGCCACGGAACTCCGGGTCCGCGTAGTCCAGGATCCGAGCCAGGGCTTCACCACCCTGCCCGACGAGCTCACCCGGGGCCCGGACATCACGGTCTGCCTCGACATCCTGGCCGGTGACCGCATCAGGGCACGGCTGTACGGGCCCGCCGTACCGTCCCTCTACGGCACCGAACACCGCGCAGACCTGACCGCGCGCCCCACCGAGGTGCGAACGGCCGCGGCTCGCCTGTGCAGACTCTGGAAGGAACTCCTGGTCGACTTCCGCCCGTTGACGGACGACGGCCGCCCCGCACCCGACACCCCCGAGCAGCCCTACGCCGCCCTCGTGGACCTGGGCACGCGCCCACCCGCCGAACTCCACGCCATCCTCGAAGAACTGACGCTCTCGGGCTCGGAGCTGTTGTTCGAAACGCTGCTGGGCGGCACCGACCCACGCGTCCGCCGTTTCCGTACGTACCTGGCCGAGGCGCTCTCCGCTCGCGAGGGCCTGCGTGTCCGCTTCGACTCGGAGCTGTACATACCGTGGCCGATGGTGTGCCTCCGGCCGGAGGAAGAGGCGCCGCCGGACCAGGACGACGAGGACCCGGCCGCGCTCCTCGCCCACTTCCTCGGCCACCGCCACCAGATCGAGCAGACCGGCGGCGCCTACCCCTGGTTGGCCGGCCGCCACGAGCCCCCCGCCGTGCCCTCCGTCAGCCTCAACCACGACACACGGGTCGACCGCCAGGGCCGTACCAAGGCCGCAGAAGTCGCCACCGTTCTCGCCAGGAACACGCGTTTCGTGGAGCGCACCACGCGTGCCGAACTGGTGCGGGCGCTCGCGGATCACGGCCTGGACGAGCACCTGATGTACTTCTGGTGCCACGGCCACTTCGTACCCAACGGCTCCCAACCGGCCTGCCTGGCCGTGAAGTTGAGCGACCAGACCGCCATCGATGCCCAGACCGTGCGCGAACGCCGACGACGCTTCGGCGAGGACAGCCCGTTCCAGCCGTTCGTCCTGCTCAACGCCTGCCACGCGGGAGTGCCCGAGGGCGGCGGCGACCTGGCGTTCCTGGGCCGTGCCCTGATCCACGCGGGCGCGCGCGGCGTTCTCGGCCCGCAGATCGAGATGCCGCAGCGCTTCGCGGCGGAGTACGCGCTGGAGTTCCTGACCCGTTATCTGCGCGGCACGGAAACAGCCGGGGAGATCGCCCACGCGGTGGCCCGCCACTTCGCAGACAAACTGCTCAACCCGCTGGGCTTCGCGTACGCGCTGCACTGCGGCATGGACACCCGCCTGGAGCGGGCCGCGGAGAAGGCCGCCGAGAGCGGCCGGGAGATCGCCGTATGAGCGGTCCGACGTACGCGGCGCATCCCGTGCACACGGTGGATCTGGACACCGACGGCTGGCTGATGGAGAACACACCGACCGGCCCGCGCCCTGTCCCCGCTGACCGTCTGGACGACCATTTCGCCGAGGAACTGTGCCCGCCGGACTGGGCCACGGACCTTGTGGTCTACGTCCACGGCTGGCAGACCGGGCCGGAGTCCGCGCTCAGGGCGGTCACCCGGCTCCTGGACCTGACCGCCGCCCAGTACGACCGCAGCCACACGTACTCCCACGACGGGCTGTACCCCGGCCTCCGCCCCTGGAGACCCTGGACGGTCCTCGTCCGCTGGCCCTCCCGCTCGCTGCCGTCCCTGGGCGGGTACCGGCGCATCCGCGACCGGGCACACGCCATGAGTACGGGCAACGGTCACGCGGCCCGCGTCATCGGCCGGTTGCTGGGCTACCTGGACGCCCACCGCGGGGACCCGTCAGCCGCACCGGCCCTCGCCAACCGCGAGGGTCAGTACCTGCACCTCGTCGGCCACTCCTTCGGATGCCGTTTCCTGTGCGAGGCGGTGCAGTGGGCCGCGGACGCCCCGGTCACCCTGGGCTGGAGCGCCCCGGAGCCGCCGGGCCGGCCCTTCACGGTCGACTCGATGCTGCTGTTGCAGATGGCGGCCCCGCGCGACGCCTTCGCCACGACCTTCACCGCGCTCGCCGAGGCACCGTTGCGGGGCCCGGTGGTGGCCACGTACTCCCAGCACGACCGTGCCACCGGCTTCTGGCACCTACGTGCCGAGAAACTGGCCGGCATCGGGTATGCGGGAATCGGGACGGCGCCCGCACCCGTCTCGTCGATCCGGATGCTTCCGGCCGACAAGGCGTACGGTCGCGACACTCTCGATCACCGCTTCGTCAGCGTCGACGCGAGCGACGTCTTCACACGGGGGAACGGCCCCGCGGGCGCCCACTCCGACCATCTGCGCCCCGAGTCGGCGCACCTGCTCCTCTCGCTGGCGGATCACTCCCGCTGAGAGGTGTCAGTCGTCGTAGGGGTCCACAAGGCGGATCGGCTGCCGGACGCGCTCCAGTACGTCGGCGGGGAAGTCAGGGCCCGGCACGTAGTAGCGGGCCTTGGTGTTGCCGACGGATTCCAGGAGTCCCGCCTCGGACAACGCCCGGATGTCCCGAACGGCCTGCTGGTTGCTGAGGTTCTCGGCACGCTGATAGCGGGCCCGACGTACGCGCCCGGCCAGGGCCGCGTCGTGAAGGGCGGTGACCTGACGTTCGTCGATTCCATTGCGCTCGGCGTGGTCGGCGAGGTCGATCCATGCACGGTTGGACCGGTCGATGCGGTGCTTCACCGACTGGGACTGCTGGTGGTAGGCAAGGAGGTTGAAGCGCATCCAGGGCGAGGCGTCCGCCTCGGGGCTCCAGTCGGGACCGCCGACCCGCTTCAGGACCTTGTAGTACTCCCAGGTGTTGCCCGGCTTGCCCAGCCACGCCTCGATGGAGGAGAACTCCGGAGCCAGTACGCCGCCCCGGGCGATCAGCAGCGTCTGCAGCGAACGTGACATCCGACCGTTTCCGTCGGACCACGGGTGGATCTTGACCAGATTGAAGTGCGCCATGGCCGCCCGAACCAGGACATGAGTGTCGCGGTCACCCTCGTTGAGCCAGTTCACCAGCTCTTCCATGAGTCCGGGGAGGGCTTCAGCGTCCGGTGCGACGTACGCGGCGGACTCCGGGTCACCCGGTTCGTTGATCCAGACTCCGCGCCTGCGCCACTGGCCGGCGAGCCGCGCCGGGTGGTGATGGCCCTGCAGCATCCAGTGCAGGCCGTTGAGCAGAGACTTGGAGTAGGCGAAGTCGGGGGCGTCATGGAGCGACTGGATGTACGTCATGGCGTGCTGGTAGGCGAGCGTCTCCGCCTTGTTCTCCGCCGAGGTGGCGACTTCCTCCTCTCCGTCGATCAGATCCTCGACGTCGGTGGAGTCGACCTTGTAGCCCTCGATGGTGTTGGACCCGGCGATGGCCTGGGCCGTCAGGGTCCTGCGCAGCCCTTCGGTCCACTTGGCCGGGGACTGCCGCACCTGGAGCCGCAGTCCCTCGCGCAGCGCGTCCACCTCGTCGAGAACCTGCCGGTCCTTCGGCGTGAGGGCAGGAGTCACATACAGCATGACTCCATGATACCCAATGGGTGTCATGGAGTCATGCTGTCGACTCAACCACCCAGGACCCTCAGCCCTTGGCGGGCGAGGTCTTCCCCCCGGAGCCGGCCGGACCGGCCGGTTCCGGCTCGGGGGTGGTCGCCTTCGGGTCGGTCTCCTCCGTGAAGTCGACCCTTCCCAGCTGCCGGTTCATGGACTTCATCAGCCCCCACACGGCCAGGGCCATCACCGCGAAGACGATGAAGCCGAGGACACCGGGGGTGACCTTGTTCTCGTCGACCTCCTTGGCGAGGGGGACGAGGTGTGTCAGTGCCAGGCTTGCGCTCATGTCAGGCATTGTCGCGGATGCCCGCGAAGAGGTCGTCCTCGGGGAGGGAGGTATCGACGAGGGACTTCGCCAGCTCGTACTCCTCGGTCGGCCAGACCTTGCGCTGGAGGTCCATCGGGATCCGGAACCAGCCGCCATCGGGGTCGATCTGCGTGGCGTGGGCGATGAGGGCCTTGTCGCGGATCTCGTAGAAGTCGGCGCACGGGACGTGCGTCGTCAGGATCCGCTCGGTGCGCTCGAACTCGTCCCAGCGCTTGAGCCAGTCCCCGTACGGCGACTCCAGGCCGCGCTCCAGCATCGCGTTGTGCAGCGCCTCGGTGCGCGGGCGGTTGAAGCCCTGGTTGTAGTAGAGCTTCTGCGGCTGGAAGGCCGGGCCGAACTCCGACTCCGGGTACTTCTCGGTGTCGGCCGCGCCCTCGAACGCCACCATCGAGATCTTGTGGGTCATGATGTGGTCCGGGTGCGGATACCCGCCGTTCTCGTCGTAGGTGGTGATCACCTGCGGACGGAAGGCGCGGATCTTGCGGACCAGCTCACCGGCCGCCTTGTCGACGTCCTCCAGGGCGAAGCAGCCCTCGGGCAGCGGCGGCAGCGGGTCGCCCTCGGGCAGGCCCGAGTCCACGAAACCGAGCCACTCCTGCTTGACGCCGAGGATCTCGCGGGCCTCGTCCATCTCCTTCTTGCGTACCTCGTGGATGTGCTCCTCGACGTACTTGTCCCCCTGAAGCTTCGGATTGAGGATGGAGCCGCGCTCCCCGCCCGTGCAGGTCACGACCAGCACGTCCACCCCCTCGGACACGTACTTCGCCATGGTGGCCGCGCCCTTCGACGACTCGTCGTCGGGGTGGGCGTGGACGGCCATCAGTCGCAGCTGGTCAGTCAAGACTCAATCCTCGTAAGTCGGCGCCCCTGTGTGAAACGGCGCGATCGGCGCTTCTATAGTGACCGAATCGGGGGGCGAATAATTCCGGGCCCCGAACCCCGCCCGCTCGCCCCGGAGAGGACGATCATGAGTACGGTGCAGCTGCCCGAGGGCCGGTACGGCCGCTCGACGGACGGACGCGCCGACCGCAGGCTCAGGATCATCGGTGCGGTGCTGGGGGCGGCCCTGCTCGCCCTGGTCGGCTATTTCGCGTACTACTACGTCGGCGGCAACAAGATCAGCGCCGAGATCATCACCTACGACCTCTCGGACACCTCGGTGAAGGTGCACCTGGAGGTCCGCAAGGACGCGGACGCGAGCGGCTACTGCACGATCCGCTCGCAGGCCGAGAGCGGCGCCGAGGTGGGCCGCGCGGACTTCCGCTTCGACCAGGACTCCAGCCGCATCGACAAGGTCGTCACCCTGCGCACCACGGCCCCCGGCACGACCGCGGAGCTCCTCGGCTGCCACACGGACTGAGTCCCGTCCCGCGGCTGACGGATGTCACCCTGGACAACTAGCCGCTGACCTGCGTTGACGTATTACTGATGGCTTATGTCCTCCCCCTTTGGGCCGTGAATTGTTAGGCTCGTGGTTTCGCCCACCCGTGAAGGAACATTCTTCTGGGTAGGGCGATGCTTTGTATTCCCAGTACCTACGAGGAGCACCTGTGACCCAGACCAGCGAGAACGTCACCTGGCTGACCCAGGAGGCGTACAACCAGCTCAAGGCCGAGCTGGATCACCTGTCTGGTCCTGCGCGCACGGAGATCGCCGCCAAGATCGCGGCTGCGCGCGAGGAGGGCGATCTGCGCGAGAACGGCGGGTACCACGCGGCCAAGGAGGAGCAGGGCAAGCAGGAGCTCCGTGTGCGCCAGCTGACCCAGCTCCTGGAGAACGCCAAGGTGGGCGAGGCCCCGGCGGCCGACGGCGCGGTCGCGCCCGGCATGGTCGTGACCATCGCCTTCGACGGCGACAAGGACGACACGCTCACGTTCCTGCTCGCCTCGCGTGAGTACGCGAGCACGGACATCGAGACGTACTCGCCGCAGTCCCCGCTGGGCTCCGGCGTGAACGGCAAGAAGATCGGCCAGGACGCCGAGTACGAACTGCCGAACGGCAAGCTGGCCTCGGTGAAGATCCTGGAGGCCAAGCCGTACGCCGCGTAGTTCCTCCCGCGTCGCGTCGCGCGCTGCCCGCGCCTCGCGACCCGTCCAGCGCGTCGCCCCTGGTGAGCCCCCGGTGCCCATTGGTCCGGGGGCTTCACCATGTTCATGTTCCGGGCGGGCGCGCCGCGTCTCAGGCAGACGCCGAGCGGTACTTCCGTACCGCCAGCGTCCGGAAGATGACGACGATCAGGATCGAGTAGATGAGCGAGGCCCAGACCGGGTGCTGCATGGGCCAGGCGCCGGACGTGGACAGGCCTGGGTCGCCGAAGAGCTTGCGGCAGGCCTGAACGGTCGCGCTGAACGGGTTCCAGTCGGCGATGTGGCGCAGCCAGGGCGTCATCTTGCTGGAGTCCACGAACGCGTTGGACAGGAACGTCACCGGAAAGAGCCAGATCAGACCACCCGAGGTCGCCGCCTCCGGGGTGCGCACGGACAGCCCGATCAGCGCGCCGATCCAGGTGAACGCGTACCCGAGCAGCAGGAGCAGGCCGAAACCGCCCATGATCTTCCCGAAGTTGGTCGGCTCCATGGAGCCGGGACGCCAGCCGACGAGCAGCGCGACCATCGCGAGGACGAGCAGCGTCAGGGCCGTCTGGACGAGGTCCGCGACGGTACGGCCGGTCAGCACCGCACCGCGCGCCATGGGCAGCGAGCGGAACCGGTCGATGAGGCCCTTGTGCATGTCGTCCGCGATGCCCGCCCCGGCGCCCGCGGTGGCGAAGGTGACGGTCTGCGCGAAGATGCCGGCCATCAGGAAGTTCTTGTAGACGTCCGGATTGGTGGTGTCGCCGATCTGCATCGAGCCGCCGAAGACGTACGTGAACAGCACCACGAACATCACTGGCTGGATCAGGCCAAACAGGATCATTTCGGGAATTCGGGTCATCCGAATCAGGTTCCGCTTGGCCACGACCAGGGAGTCCCGGACGGACTGGCCGAACGAGCCTCCCGGGGCAGCGGTCCGCACGGCGTCGGTGACGGCGCTCACTTGGCGGCCTCCTTGTTGTCCTTCTTGCCCTTGCGGCCCTTGGCGTCCTCGTCCGTGCCGTTCTCCTGCTCCTCCGCCTCGGCGTGGTGCCCGGTCAGCGAGAGGAAGACGTCGTCGAGGGTGGGGCGGCGCAGACCGATGTCGTCGATCTCGATACCACGGGTGTCCAGCTCACGGATGACCTCCGCGAGGAGCTTCGCGCCACCGGTGACGGGGACGGTCAGCTTGCGGGTGTGCTGCTCGACGGTGGTGTCGCCCTTGCCGAAGCCGCGCAGCACCTCGGACGCCGTCTCGATGTGCTCGCGCTCGTGCACGACGACCTCGACGCGCTCGCCGCCGGTGCGGGCCTTGAGCTGGTCGGCGGTTCCCCGGGCGATGACGCGGCCCTGGTCGACCACGGCGATCTCGTGCGCGAGGTGGTCGGCCTCTTCGAGGTACTGGGTGGTGAGCAGCAGTGTCGTACCGCCCGAGACCAGGTCCTTGATGACCTCCCACAACTGCTGGCGGTTGCGCGGGTCGAGGCCGGTCGTCGGCTCGTCCATGAACATGACCGGCGGCGAGACGACGAGCGCCGCCGCGAGGTCGAGCCGGCGGCGCATACCGCCGGAGTACGTCTTGGCGGGGCGGTCGGCGGCGTCCGTGAGGTGGAACTGCTCGAGCAGCTCGACCGCGCGGACCTTGGCCTGCTTCGACCGCATCTGGTAGAGCTGGCCGACCATGTGGAGGTTCTCGCGGCCCGTCAGGTATTCGTCGACCGCGGCGAACTGGCCGGACAGGCCGATCGAGCGCCGCACCTCGTTCGGCTGCTTCAGCACGTCGATGCCCGCGACGACGGCCTTGCCGCTGTCGGGCCGGAGCAGGGTGGTGAGGCAGCGGACCGTGGTGGTCTTTCCCGCGCCGTTCGGCCCGAGCAGGCCGAGAACGGTGCCCTCCGGGACATCGAGGTCGACGCCGTCCAGAGCCCTTACGTCGCCGAAGGTCTTCACCAGGCCTTCGGCGTAGATGGCGCCTGGCATATGAGTCTCCGAAAAGTGGTTGGGGATTGCGCAGAAGAGAGGCTATTTTTCTCAGGTTTGCCCCGTCCGACGAGCGGATCGGCGACGAGGCGGACCTGTGACCAGAGACACACCATAACGCGATGTATCGCGTTTCTCAACGGAATTTTCCAACCGGGGCGACAGCCGAACCGACCTCAGCCGACGACCGAGTGACGACCTCAGTCGATGACCGTGTAACCCGCCTTCCGCAGCGCGGAGTTCACCTCGGCACAGTGCTCCGGTCCCTTGGTCTCCAGGTGCAGCTCGACCTCCACCTCCGTGAGCCCGAGCCGTGGATCGGTCCGTACGTGACTCACATCGAGGACGTTAGCGTCCACCACTGACAACACCCCGAGAAGTGTGGCCAGAGCACCGGGACGGTCCGTCAGCCGCAGCGTGACCGCCAGGTAGCGGCCGCCCGCCGCCATGCCGTGGCGCAGGATGCGCTGCATCAGCAGCGGGTCCACGTTCCCGCCGGACAGCAGCGCCACGACCGGGCCCTCGAAGGCCCCCGGCTCGCTCAGCAGCGCCGCCACGGGACTCGCGCCGGCCGGCTCGACGACCAGCTTGGCCCGCTCCAGGCAGAGCAGCAGCGCACTGGACAGATCGTTCTCGGAGACCGTACGGACCTCGTCCACCAGGTCGCCGATGATCCCGAACGGCACGTCTCCCGGCCGCCCGACCTTGATGCCGTCGGCCATCGTCGCGGGGTTCTCGATGGACAGCGGCCGGCCGGCCGCCAGCGAGGGCGGGTACGCGGCGGCGCCCGCCGCCTGCACGCCCACGATCCGTACGTCCGGCCGCAGCGCCTTCACGGCGACCGCGATGCCCGCGGCGAGACCGCCGCCGCCGATCCCGACGACGATCGTGCGCACCTCGGGGCACTGCTCCAGGATCTCCAGGCCGACCGTGCCCTGCCCGGCGATGATGTCGGGGTGGTCGAAGGGGTGGATGAAGACGGCGCCCGTCTCGGCCGCGTACTCCTGCGCGGCGGCCAGCGTCTCGTCGACCACCGTGCCGTGGGCGCGCACCTCGGCGCCGTAGTGCCGGGTCGCCGCGACCTTCGGCAGCGGGGCGCCCTTGGGCATGAACACCGTGGAGCGCACACCCAGGAGGGAGGAGGCGAGGGCGACGCCCTGCGCGTGGTTCCCCGCGCTCGCCGCGACCACGCCGGCGGCCCGCTCCTCGGGGCTCAGCCCGGCGATCCGCACGTACGCGCCGCGCAGCTTGAACGAACCCGTCCGCTGGAGGTTCTCGCATTTGAAGTGGACCGGCGCGCCCACCAGCCGGGACAGGTACCTGCTGCCCTCCATGGCGGTCATCCGCGCCACGCCCGCGAGCATCTTCTGGGCGCCGCGTACATCGTCGAGGGTCACCAGCGGCAAGGAGTCAGCCGTGCGGTAGCTCATGACCACCAGTCTCGCAGTTCACGTGGCGCCACACCGGCTGTGACCAACGTCCGAGACCGGTTTGCTCAGCGCAGGTACGGCCCGCCCCCCGTCCGCGTACTCTGTCCCCCAACCCAGCCCCACGCATGAATAGAGCCTCCGGCCATGCCCACAACACCTGAAATGTCGATGGACATGACGACCGTCGGTGACACCGGTCTTCTCGAATCGCTGCAGCACGAGGTGGCGGTGTTCGCCCGCCGTGCCGAACAGACCCGGCTCGGCGGGGTCGGCCAGGTGCGCAACTCCATGGACCGTGCCGCATACCTGCTGCTCAACCGCCTCGACAAGGAGGGGCCGATGGGCGTCAAGGCACTCGCCGCGAGCATGGGCATCGACTCGTCGACGGTCACCCGGCAGGTCGCCCCGCTCGTCGACACCGGGCTCGTCAAGCGCACCTCCCACCCGGAGGACGGACGTGCCGTGGTGCTCCAGCTGTCGCCGCGCGGGCTCTCCCGCCTGGAGGAAGTGCGGTCCTCGAGGCGCCAGTTGATGGCGGAGCTGACCCAGGAGTGGGCCCCGGAGGAGCGCGAGGCCTTCTGCACGCTGCTCACCCGGTTCAACCTCGCGCTCTCCGCCCGCATGGCCGCATCCCCCTCCGCGGAGGCACCGGAGCCCTCCTGAAACACCCCGCGCGCACCGCATCGGCCCCGGCCTCTTGACCGGGGACCCGCGCCTGGCCTCATATGAGACCGGGTCCTGTCGTACGCGGCTGTCCTCGGCGTACGTCTCCAGGGCCCGGTTTCCCCCAGCCGGGAGGCGCGGTGCGAGAGCGGCAGGCGTCCCAGAACGCCCGCCGGGCCCGGGAGTTCGAGGCGTTCGTCGCGGGCGCGGCAGGGCGGCTGCTGCATGCCGCCACACTGCTCACGGCGGAGCCCCCGGACGACAACCCACGCGCGCGGCGCCTGCTCACGGCCGCCCTCGCCCATACATACGCCTCCTGGGACCGGCTGCGCGGCGAGGACCCGTACGACCGGACCCGGCAGCAGCTCGCCGTGCGCTTCGCGCGCGGGGCGTGGCATCAGTACGGCGGCCTGGGCTGGACACACCCCCGGAGTCACCGGAATCCCGACAGCGTCCTGCACTGCCTCACGCCCCAGGAGCGGCTGATCCTCGTGCTGCGCATGTACGAGGGCGTCGCCGAGGAGCAGGCCGCGGCGCTGCTGGGGCTGCCCACGGAGCGCGTACGGGCCATCTGCGCGCGGGCCATGGCGACGCTGCTGCATCCGCCGAGGGAGACCGCTCCGGTGATCGCGAAGGTGGCCCCGTCATGAGCTCGATGAGCCGCAGGGAGGCGGACGTCCGCCGGATCCTGGAGGAGCCGCAGCCGCCCGTACCACCCGATCTGTACGGGGAGGCTCTGCGCCGGGGCGGCCGGATGCTGCGCCGCAGGAGGGCGGCGCGGCGGCTGTTCTGGCTGCTGCTGTTCGCGGCGGCCGTGGCCTTCGTGGTGTGGGCGTCGCTGGTCCAGCCGTGGGTGGAGCCGCCGTCGGAGACGACTCCACCGCTGACCGGCTGGTGAGCCCACCAGCGGCCGGTGGGCCCGTCGACCGGGTGACCCGTTGCCGGGTGACCTGTTGTCGGGTGACCTGTTCGCCCGGCCGGTGAGCCCGTCGGTGACTAGCCCAGGGCCTGCTTGAGGTCCTGGAGGAGGTCGTCGATGTTCTCGATGCCTACGGAGAGGCGTACGAGGTCGGCGGGGACCTCCAGGAGGGAGCCGGCCACGGACGCGTGCGTCATGCGCCCCGGGTGCTCGATCAGGGACTCGACGCCGCCCAGGGACTCGCCCAGCGTGAACACCTTGGCGCGGTTGCAGACCTCGACGGCCGCCTCCTCGCCGCCCTCGACCTGGAAGGAGACCATGCCGCCGAACGACTTCATCTGCTTGGCGGCGATCTCGTGACCGGGGTGCTCCGGGAGGCCCGGGTACAGAACGCGCGTCACGCGCGCGTGCCGGGTGAGCATCTCCGCGACCTGCGTGGCGTTCTCGCTGTGCCGGTCCATGCGGACGGCGAGCGTCTTGATGCCGCGCAGCACCAGCCAGGCGTCCATGGGCCCGGCGACCGCGCCCATCGCGTTCTGGTGGTAGGCGAGCTCCTCGCCGAGAGCCTGGTCGGCGACCACGAGCGCGCCGCCGACGACGTCCGAGTGGCCGCCCATGTACTTGGTCAGCGAGTGCACGACGACGTCCGCGCCGAGCGCGAGCGGCTGCTGGAGGTAAGGGCTGGCGAAGGTGTTGTCGACGACCAGCTTCGCGCCGGCCTCGCGCGCGACCTGCGAGAGCGCGGCGATGTCGGTGATGCCGAGAAGGGGGTTGGAGGGGGTCTCGACCCAGACGGCCTTGGTCTTCGGGGTGATGGCGGCCCGTACGGCCGCGGGGTCGCTGGTGTCGGCGACCGACCACTCCACGCCCCACCGGGAGACGACCTTCGCGAAGAGGCGGAACGTACCGCCGTACGCGTCATTGGGGATGACCACGTGGTCGCCCGGGCTGAGCAGCGTACGCAACAGGCAGTCCTCGGCCGCCAGTCCGGACGCGAACGCGAGCCCGCGGCGACCGCCCTCCAGGGCGGCGAGGTTCTCCTCCAGGGCGGTCCTGGTGGGGTTGGCGCTGCGGCTGTACTCGTAGCCGCCGCGCAGACCTCCGACGCCGTCCTGCTTGTAGGTCGAAACCTGGTAGATCGGCGGGACGACCGCGCCGGTGAGGGGATCGGCGGTGTTGCCCGCGTGGATCGCCACGGTTTCGAAGTGCTGGCTGATGTGCCTGTCGCTCATGGGCACCGAGGGTAATGCGCTCGCGGGGAAAGTGACGGCAGGGGGCCCGGCTGTGGGCCGGGGCGGTAGGCCGGGGCAGTGGGGGGCCAGTGGGTGGGCGCGGGTCTGACGCGGGGCATACGCGGGTCTAGTGGCGGGTCCGACGCGGGTCTGGCGTGGGTCAGTCGCGAGCCAGGCGGCGGCCGGGGGAAGCCGGGGTGGGGCCGAGGCGGGGCCGTGTCCGGCGGTTTTCCACAGGAGGTGCCGACCGTTTTCCACAGGAGCGGTGACCAGGTTCGCCAATTGTCGGACGAGTCTGGTTCGCTTGAGGCATGGAGATTCTCTGGGTCCTGATGGCGATGCTCATGGTGAGCCTCATCCTCTGGCCGACCCTTCTGCGCAGGCGTGCCGGTGGTGGTATCCAGCAGGTCGCCCCGGGCGACCCGGACGCGGCCGACCCGGCGAACTACGGCTTCCTTCGCCAGGAGGAGCTGGACATCCGCATGCCCGGCCCCGACCAGGACCTGCTGGAGGTCCTGGACCTGGTGCAGCGCACCCAGGACTACCGGGCGGCGTCGCAGCTCCTGGCCGGCACCGAGATCGAGGGCGAGCGGCGCTGGCAGCGCGTGCAGGCCTTCGCGGGCGCCGCGTCGCTGGAGCTGCAGCAGCGCCCCGGCGGGGTGAGCGACTCCCCCGGCGGGCAGTGGCTGCGGGTGTGGCGGGCCGAGAATCCCAAGGACGCGGGCGGCGCCGCGGTGCACGCGGAGTTCCTGGTGCAACAGGCGTGGCGTACGTCGTCGCCGGGGACGGACGAGTTCCGGATCATCATGGAGGAGGCGAGGGCGGCCTGCGGTGAGGCCGCGCTGCTGTCTCCGGGCGACCCGATCCCGTACGTCATAGAGCTCTCCGTGGGCCGTGGACTCGCCTATCCCCAGGCGGAGTTCGAGAAGGTCTGGCTGAAGATCCTGGACCGCGCGCCCGCGCACATGGGGGCCCATCTGGCGGCGCTGCACTACTGGTGCGAGAAGTGGCACGGCTCGCGCGAGGTGGCGTACTCCTTCGCGGAGGCGGCGGCTGCCCGGGCTCCCAAGGGCTCCCTCCTGGCCGCGATGCCCCTCTTCGCCGTCTTCGAGCACCTCCCCGAGGTGAACCTGGTCAGCAGCTTCTACCAGAGCGAGGTCGTGACGAAGGCGGTCCACGGCGCCCTCTACGCGGTCCACTCGGCCCGCCCCGACGACCCGATGCTCGCCCACGTCCGCCACCTGCTGGTCTTCTTCCTGGTCCGCAGCGAACGCTGGTCGGAGGCGATGACCCAGCTGATCCACGTCGACGGCCACGTGGGGGCCCTCCCCTGGACCCTGACGTCCGACCCGGCCGCGGACTACGCGGTGTACCGGGCACTGGCGGTGGGCGGGTACGAGGCGAACGGGGGGAGCCCGGCTACGTTGCCGCACTGAGTGCGGACCGCCGGTCGGGGCGGTGACCGGTGGAACGACCGAGGCGGCCCGACGACCCGCCGGCCAGGTGGTGGGCGGGTGAAGGGTGCCGGATCGCAAGCGGGGTGCTCCGGCCCCGCGAACGCAAGCGCGGCCCGGCTGGGAAGCCTGGGCCCGTCAGGACCTCAGCCTTCCCAGCCGGGCCGCCTCGCGGTCAGCCCTCCGTGCGGGCGGGCAGGCGCCATCCGGGGCGCGGGAAGTGGCAGGTGTAGCCGTCCGGGTAACGCTGCAGGTAGTCCTGGTGCTCGGGCTCGGCCTCCCAGAAGGGGCCGACCGGCTCCACCTCGGTGACGACCTTGCCGGGCCACAGTCCGGAGGCGTCCACGTCCGCGATGGTGTCCTCGGCGATCCGCTTCTGCTCGTCGTCCACGTAGTAGATCGCCGAGCGGTAGCTTAGGCCGATGTCGTTGCCCTGGCGGTTCTTGGTGCTCGGGTCGTGGATCTGGAAGAAGAACTCCAGGAGCGCGCGGAAGTCTGTCTTCTCGGGGTCGAAGACGATCTCGATGGCCTCCGCGTGCGTGCCGTGGTTACGGTACGTCGCGTTCGGCACGTCACCGCCGGTGTATCCGACCCGGGTCCCCGTCACGCCCGGAAGCCGGCGGATCAGCTCCTCCATCCCCCAGAAGCATCCGCCCGCCAGTACGGCCCTCTGCGTCTGCGCAGCCATCACGGCCCCTTCCAATGTCTGTATCTGTCAGCTCGGTCACTCGGGGTCATCGGCTCGCACACCACCGGCATCCCTTACCCACTGTCCTCAACGCACGAGGGTTCCGGGCGATTCCGCGCCCGTCCAACCGGCCGCCACGGCCGGGGGTGGGGCACGCGGCATCGTTACTGCCGGTCTGTTTGCTTCAGCGAGGGACGCCCGCCTCGTCCAGGTATCCGTGCATGGCTTTCGCAGGAAGGCTCGGGTTGGTTAGGGCGTCGGTGGAGGTGTCCGGGTTCTCGCAGCTTTCGAGGATGAGATCGACCGGGAGGGCGGGGTGCGCGGCTGCCATGGCGCGTACAAGACGGTCGGGGTCGGCGAGCAGCCGGACCAGTGCGTCGACGGGCGCTTCCAGGTCCAGCCCCACCAGCCGTCGTTTCTCCGGATCCGGGTCGTCGGCGAAACGTTGCGCGTTGCCCGCGCGCGGAAAGTTCCGGTGGGCTTGCAGGGCGCCCCTGGTGATGACCTTGCAGTCCAGATAGGTCTGCAGCACCACTTCGCCGTCGACGGTCGGTTGGTTCTCGCACAGCAGGAGTCGTACGGGGTGGTCGTCGTCCTTGGAGAGCAGGTCGATGGCGTCGGCAGGCAGGCGCGGGCTGTAGGTGGCGCTGCGCCGTAGGAGGGTGTTGGCCGAGTTGGCGCATTGGCGCAGGACATCGGGATCGGTGCAGAGGCGAACCCATTCGACGGGGTCGAGCCGGTCGGACGAGCTGATGGTGACGTCGATGGCGGCGCGTTCGGTCTCCGTCAGTTCGGGGCGTACCGACACCGCCAGCCGTACGCCGTGCGCGTCGTCGTTCGCCAACGACCGGACGATGTCGATGGGGACATTGAGGTTGGCCGCCAGCTCCTGCTTGTCCCACTCGTTGGTGCTTGCTGCGAGTTGTTCGGCGGTCGCTGCGCTCATGGCGCCGTAACGGATCACCTCCCACCTGTCGAGGCTCTCGATTCCCACGTCGAGAAGAAAATCCGTGCAGGCCGCGTCCTCGCGGCAGGCCTCGATCATGGCCGCCCGGCGGACGGTGTCATCGGCGTCGTGGAGCAGACGGCTTCGGGTGCCCTCGGACAGCAGGGCCCACTCGCGGCAGGCCGCCCGTCGAAAGTCCGCGTCCTGGTGGTCGGCGAGCCCTGCGACCAGGCTCGGAGCCGTGTCGCGGCAGAAGGCCGCGTTTCGGCGGACCTTCGGATCCGGATCGGCGAGCAGGCGCTGCTGGGTGGACAGGGGCAGCGGCGGCGTGGGGACTCGGAACCAGTTGGGTCCGACGGCCAGACAGAGACGGACGCGTGGATCGGGATCGTCCACGAGTCTGGCGCGCTGTTCCGCCGGTACCGAGATGTTCTCGGTGAGCAGGGCCCGCAGCCTTCGGTCGGGGTGCGCGACGATGGCGTCGACCACCTCGTCTGGCAGAGCGCGCCAGGCGAACGCGTTCCGGGCCGCGTCGGCCTCCTCGGACAGGAGCCGGGTCAGGACGTCGGCAGGCGCGGCGGGATTTCGCGCGATCGCAGCGATGGTCTCGCGGTGCCCGCGATCTCCACACATGATGGGCCTCCCCGTTCGCCAACGGCCTTCGCGGGCCCGCAGATTGTGCGCATGGCACGTGTACGAGGTCAACGGTGGTGATCATGCTTCGCCGCGCGTCCGGAGAATGGCAAGCGGCTTTCCGGGGTGGCGATCCGGGGGACCGGACGGTCCGGGATGGTTCGGGGCGGTCCGGGGTCCGGACAGTGCGGCTGCCTTCGACGGTGCCGCGCCGTCAGTCTTCAGGCTCGGCGTTCGGGGCTAGAGGCGGACCGAGATCTCCACGGCAACGTGGTCCCCTGCCGAGATGCCCTGCCCCTTGCGGACAGCGGCCTTGAGCGGCAGCAGGTAGTGGCCGTCCTTGGGGAAGAGCGACGTACCGAAGACGACTTCACCGATCCGTGCCTCAACAGGAATCACGCCCCAGCCGTACGAAGCCATCGCGGCCACCTCGCGGATGTCGGCGGACTCCTCATCCGGCACAGGAACGAAGTAGTACGGCGACGGCCCGCGCCATTCCATCACCCGGCCCGCGAAGGCGAACTCCACTCTGCCGGTCTCCTTTCGCGAGTTCGGCCAAGTCGTGCCAGGCGTACGTGCCGTGCGACCACTCCTCCTTGAGAGCGACCGGCAGACACCCGCGGAGGAAGGATGCCATCCCCTCGCAGCGGGATCCACACACTCGCGAGCAGCAGCGACCTCGACTCGGCAGGACCAGTACCCCTCCAGTGACAGGCCACCCGGCGACGTCGCCCTCGTGGCGCTTCGTTCAGACCGCCACGAGACTCCTCCAGGGGGAGAGATCGAGGAGTTCCGCGACGTCGAGGCAATCGACCGCGACCACGCGCTTGTGCTGGCGCTGAACAACCAAGCCACGGGAGAACCCGTACGCATCTACCGCACGGCTGACGGCGGGGCCACCTGGCGGCAGGTGTTCCGTGCCGCGGATCCGGAGGCGTTCTTCTCCTGCATGGCCTTCTTCGACCACCGTCGCGGTCTGGCCGTGGGCGATGCCATAGGCACCAAGTTCCCCTGCTGGAAACGGTTGACGGCGGTCGCAGTTGGCACCCGGCGCCGGCGGGCGGGATGCCCGACACCGCGCCTGGCACGGGCGCCCTGGCGACGGGCACGTGTCTGGTCACTAGGGGCCGACATGACGCCTGGTTCGGGACGACCGGCGTGAGCGGTGGCGGCGACAATCCGCATGTGTTCCATACTCGCGACGGCGGCAGGACCTGGACGGCCTCCAAAACGCCCCTACCCGGCGCTGCGACAAACATCGCCTCCCTGTCCTTCCGGAACCTCAGGGACGGCCTGGCCGCGGGTGGCAACTTCGACCCCCGCAACAACATCGACGTGGGTGCGGTCGCCCGTACGTCCGACGGCGGCGCCTCGTGGGCGCTCGGCGGCACTCCCACCGGGTTCAAGAACGGCGTCACGTGGATACCCGGCCACAGGAACACCGCGATCGCGGTCGGTCCGGACGGAAGCGACGTCACAACCGACGGCGGCCGAACCTGGTCCCGCTTCGACCGCACCCTCCTGCTGGGTATCAACTGCTCGGCCGATGCGCGCTGTTGGGCCGTGGGGAAGGACGGACTGGCGGCTCGGCTCGTAATCCCACGTCGCTGAACCGAGGTTGCGCCCTCAAGCCGGCGACGCGCCCCGCGCCTTCAGGCGGCCGGTCGCACCAGTAGCTCAGGCCACACTGCGACCGGCTCTCCCCCAAGGGACCGGCGGTCGAAAACCGTTGGCCTTCCGCACCAGCCGACCCCACGCTGTAGGCCATGGAAGAACCCCACCGCAGAATCCGGGCGGTCCACACAGCATCCACGGTCACCGTCTACCAGGCGTACTCCCCGCACATCGGCCAACCCGCTGCCCGGGAGGGGCGTTTCCCTCCGGTGTGGAAACGGGATCGGATGACGTGGATCAAGCCGTCGTTCCTGTGGATGATGTACCGCTGCGGCTGGGGCGCAAAGGCGGATCAGGAGACCGTTCTGGCGGTCGAGATCACCCGCGACGGCTTCGAGTGGGCGCTGCGGCACGCGTGCCTGTCGAGTTACGTACGTGGAGTGCACGCCGACCGTGCCACCTGGCAGCGACAGGTCAAGCAGGCCCCGGCCCGCGTCCAGTGGGACCCCGAGCGTGATCTGCACCTGCGGCCCCTGGCGTACCGTTCGCTCCAACTCGGGCTCTGCGGTGAGGCCGTGCGGCGTTACGCGGACGAGTGGACGGTCGGTATCAGCGACGTGACTCCGCTCGCCCACGAGATCCACGCGCTCGTCAGTGGCGGCGACCTGGACTCCGCGGCCCGGCTGCTGCCCCAGGAGCGCCCCTACCCTGCCGCTGACGAGCTACTGGCCAACCTGCGTACGTGACCAGGCACTTGCCAAGCGGTCGACGGCGGCCGAACGGCCGCCCATGGGTCAGCCGGCAGCGCAGGCCCGCCGGTAGCGGCGTTTCCGGTCTCCAGTCTCCAGCCCACTCGGGGTGCCACCGATGCCGGCCGCAAGATGCCAGATACATGCCAGATGCCAGGGAAGCGGCGCCTCGGCCCACGTCACGCTTCGGTCATTTCGGCCTCGTCCGAAATGGGCGGCAGCCGTGTACTCCCCGCCCTACGATCCCCCGCATGCTGATTCGTCGGACATTACGGTTGATCATCGTGTTCGCTGTGGCCCTCGCCGGTGCGGTCGGGGGTGGTGTGGGGATCGCGCAGGCCGAGGGGAACGGCCCGTCGGCGCGCGATCGGCAGTTGCTGTTCTACAACCACTCCTACGGAGTCTTCGACCGGGAGACCGCCGACGCCATCGAGCACTCCGACTACCTGCGGGACTTCGCCAACTTCCAGGTCCGTACGACGACCGGTACCGGCGGACAGACCTGGACCGGCCGCTATCTGATGGGTCGCGAGACCTACCTCGAACTGTTCGGAGTCGGTGACATCGCCGGCCAGGACGGCACCCTCGGCTCCGCCGGGCTCGGCCTCTCGACCGAGCGGGCGGGAGACCTGGCGACGGTCACCGAGCGGCTGAAGGACGAGGGCGTCGCCGACCCGGTCGAGTTCCTCCAGACGCGTGACTTCGGTGACGGTGTTCCCGTGCCGTGGTTCGACGCCATCCTCACCACCACGGAGTACGACGCGTTCGGGGCCTGGGCGATGGAGTACCGGCCGGAGTACTTCGCCGACCCGCGCGGCAAGACCGAGCCGGCGAGCTTCCCCGGTGACGTCGGCCGGGAGCGCTACCTGTCCGACGACTACCGCACCCATCTGATGCGTGACGTGACCTCCGTCCACCTCGCGGTCACCGAAGGCGACCTCGCCGACAACGTGCCGCTGCTGCGGGCCGGCGGGTTCGCCGTCCGGACCCTGGGCGACGGTGGCGTCGTCGCGTCGCGTGGCGGCACCACGATCCGGTTCACCACCGTCCCACGCGATCAGGCGGGGCTGCGGCAGTTCGAGTTCTCGCTCAACCGGCCCGTGAAGGACCGGCACGTGGAACAGATCGGCCACTCGAACCTCGTCGTCGGCCCGGGCAGCCGTGCCGTTTGGACGTTCGCCGCCAACGGCGCCAAGTAGGCAGCGGGTCCAGCCGTGCGCAGGGGGCGCGCCCTTGACCAGGGCGCGCCCCCTCACGCCTGGAACGTGGCGTGGGCCGCCTCGGACAGAAGCTGAACCTCACGTTCCCCTCAGCGTTTTCGCTGGGATCTTGTTCGCCGACGTGACGCGCTGCAAGATCAGGTGACCGCGGGCGGCGGCATCGCGACCGGTTGCCCCCGCTCGTCCGACCAGGGGGGAACCGTCATACGAATTCCGAGAGCGGCCTCGCCGCTGATCGCATCGAGCCTCGCAATGGCCGTGCTGGCGCTTGCAGTTGCCTGTACGTCCGATCAGGAGACGGACGTCGCAAGTACTCCGGAGCCTGCTCCTCCCGGCACAACGGCAACCGCCTCCTCCCCCAGCCCTGAACGAGACTCGGACCCGAACGCGGACTCGGACCCGAACGCGAGCGCGGACGCGGACTCCGACCCGGTGAAGACACCCGAGTTGGACGACTCCGAGACCGTCGTCGCCCGTCACGGTGAGACCCGTGGTGGCGGCACCTTCGAGTTCGGCGAGGGCGAGAAAGGTGATGCCCTGATCATCGCCGTCCGGTGCCAGGGCAAAGGGGAGATCGAGGTCTCCGTGAAGCCGGTGAATGTCGGCTTCACGCTGGAATGCGTCGACAGCGAAGCAAGCACCAGCACCAGCACCAGCACCAGCACTTACAACCAGGTCAGCGTCGCGGGAGTGGAGAAGAAGGGCACCGTCTCCGTTCAGGCGCCCTCGTCGGTGCGGTGGTCCATGACGATCGGCCGTGGCGAGCCCGAGCAGGCAGAAGCGCCTGAGCCTTCGGGCGAAGCGGAGTAGGACCGCCCACGCTCACCCGCCCCCCGTCACCACCTTGAGTTCGTCGAGTGATTCGCGCAGGAAGTCCGCCAGGGGGCGGTCCCCGTCGTCGGCGACCCAGCGTTCGAAGCCGACCTTGAAGACGGTTATGCCCGCCTCCGCGGTGAGGGTCGCGGCCGGGTCCTTGACGCCGCGGTGGCGGAGTGTGGTGGCGAGTGCCGCGGACAGGGACGCGAGCTTGATCAGTTCGCGCTCGCGCAGTTCCGCGTTGGCCACGATGACGGCCTGGCGCCGCCGGGAGTGCTCGTGGCGCTCCAGGAAGAAGGCGGCGACGGTTTCCAGCGTCGTGGCCATCGCGTCGATCGGTGCGGCCACGTGCGGGATGTCGGCGAGCGTGTCCACGAAGGCCTGCTCCAGCGCCTGCGACCCCCCGAAGAGGACCTCGCGCTTGTCGGCGTAGTGCCGGAAGAACGTCCGCTCGGTCAGCCCGGCCCGCTCGGCGATCTGCGCGGCGGTCGTCTGCTCGTACCCGCGCTCGCTGTAGAGGTCCAGCGCCGCCTTCTCAAGCCGCCCGCGCGCGTCCGGCTGCCATCGACTCATACCCCCGATCGTACGCGATGACAGTGACTGACATCAGGTGTACGGTTGATGTCAGTCACTGACATCGTCGGCTCGTTCGTCGCCGCACAGGGCGCACATCCCGCGCATCCCGCGCATTCCGTGTGCTCGCGGCCAGGGCTGTCGACCTACCCGGAGGTTCTCCTCATGCGTGTGTTCGTCACCGGCGCGTCCGGCTGGATCGGTTCGGCCGTTGTTCCGGAGCTCATCGGGGCCGGCCACCAGGTCGTCGGGCTCGCCCGCTCGGACGCCTCGGCCGCCGCTCTCGCCGAGGCCGGCGCCGAGGTGCGCCGCGGCACGCTCGACGATCTCGACACCCTGCGCGAGGCGGCTGCCGAGTCCGACGGCGTCATCCACCTCGCCTTCAAGCACGACATCGCGTTCAGCGGCGGCTTCGAGGACGCGGCCGACGCGGACCGGCGCGCCATCGACACGTTCGGCGAGGTGCTATCCGGATCCGACCGCCCGTTCGTCATCGCGTCCGGGACGCTCGGGCTGGCGCCGGGGCAGGTCGCCACCGAGCAGGACGGTCAGGCGTCCGGCCCGGTAGGCGGCCACTGGGCCGCCGGTCCCGCCAAGCGGCTGGCCAACGCGCACGCCACGGCCGCCCTCGCGGACCGCGGCGTCCGCTCGTCCGTCGTACGGCTTCCTCCGACCGTGCACGGCGACGGGGACCACGGCTTCATGGCCACCGTGGTGAGCATCGCCCGCGAGAAGGGCGTCTCGGGCTACATCGGCGACGGCGCCAACCGCTGGCCCGCCGTGCACCGGTCCGACGCCGCGCACCTCTTCCGCCTCGCGCTGGAGAGCGCCCCGGCCGGCTCCACGCTGCACGCGATCGCGGACCAGGGCGTGCCGATACGAGCCGTCGCCGAGATGATCGGGCGGCACCTCGGGCTGCCCGTGGCCTCGGTCTCCCCCGACGACGCGGCCGGGCACTTCACCTGGCTGGCCGCCTTCCTCGCCATGGACAGCCCCGTCTCCAGTGCGTACACCCGCGAACTGCTGGGGTGGCAGCCGACCGGACCCGGGCTCCTCGACGACCTCGACAAGGGCCACTACTTCGCCGCCCCGTCCGTCTGACCGCCCCACGGCCTCACCGGCCGAACCCGCCGGCCACCGACCCCACCGGCCGTCGGCTGTCGGCCGTCGGCACAGCAGCCGTCGGCAACGCGGCCGATCCACCGTACGTACAAAGGAAGTTGGAGGTGACGGACGATTTCTATACTGGCCCAATGATCACCGTTCCGCTCAGCGCGCTCGAAGTGGCCATGGTTCAGACGGGTACTCCGGCCGAGGACACGTTGCGAGACACCACCGAGTTCGCCCGACGCGTCGAAGAACTCGGTTATCTGCGGCTCTGGTACGCCGAGCACCACCATTCCCCGGCCATCGGAGCGTTCCCGCCCGTCGTACTGACCGCCCACGCCGCCGCGTTGACGGCGTCCATCCGGCTCGGCTCCGGGGGTGTCCTCGCACCGAACCACGCCCCGATCATGCTGGCGGAGCAGTTCGGCACGCTGGCCGCGCTGCACGGGGGCCGGATCGACCTGGGCATCGGCCGGGGCCCGGGTACGTTCGACGAATCCACGGCGCGGGCCCTGCGGCGCGGGGCCGGTCCGGCGACGGACGACGAGTACCGCGACGACGTGTCGTCGACGCTGCGTCTCCTGGTGGACGAGGTCGGGCTGGACCCGCTCCCGGAGCCATGGCTGCTGTCCTCCAGCACGGCCGGTGCCGCGCTCGCCGCGGAACTCGGACTGCCGATCGCCTTCGCCCATCACATCCGTCCCGACAACACCCTGGCCGCGCTCGCCCACTACCGCGAGCACTTCTCCCCGTCCCGCTGGTGCGCGAGCCCGCGCGTGCTGGTCTGCGTGGAGACGGTGTGCGCCGAGACGGACGAGGAGGCGGCGCGGCTCGTCGGCCCGATGGACGTCATCAAGGCCGGACTCCTCAAGGGACGAGGCGGCATCCCCTTCCCCACGCGCGAGGAGGCAGCGGCCCACTCGTTCACCGCGGAAGAGGCACAGCTCCTGGCCGGCTTCCGCGCCCACCAGGCCCAGGGCTCACCCGAGACCGTCGCGAAACAGCTGACAGACCTGGTGGACCTGACCGGCGCGGACGAACTCATGCTCGTAACGCCCGTCTACTCACTGGCCGACCGGCTGAGGTCGTACGAACTCGTCAAGCAGCACGTCATGATGCCGACGACGACGGCCTAGCCCCGGCCCAACCCCGCGATAGTGGTCGCTCGTCAAGGACGCCGATCGCCGATCCTCAAGAACGCCGATCGTCAAGGACGTCCACCGCCCACCCCGTCGCCTGGGGCAGGAAGACGTGCTCGGCCGCGTACGCCGACATGCGGGCGTTCCGTGCCTGGGCCTCGGGGCCGTCCGGCAGGTGGAAGTCGTCGCCCGCCCGCGCGGAGTTGGCCTGCATGGTGGTGGCGGTGGCCAGGCGCCGGCGTACGTATCGGTCGAGCGCGTCGGGCACCTCGGCCGGGGTCGCGCCCGTGAGGACGTCGCCGAGTACGGCCGCGTCCATGATCGCCTGCGCCGCGCCCTGGGCCTGGAACGGGACCATCGCGTGGGCGCTGTCGCCCAGCAGGGTCACCCTGCCGATGTTCCACCGCGCGAGCGGCACCCGCGTATGGATGCCGTAGCGGAACACCTGCCCCGCGCGTTCGAGGACGTCGAGCACCCGCGAGTCCCAGCCGTCGAACTCGCGCAGCTGCTCGCCCGGTTCCGCCCGAGCCGTCCACGACTCGGCCGCCGCCGTCTCGGCCTCCGCCTTGGCCTCCGTCCTGGCCTCCGCCCTGGCCTCCGCCGTGACGACGGCCACGACGTTGAGCAGCTCCCCACGACGCACCCAGTAGTGGACGAAGTGCCGGCCCGGACCGAGCCAGATGCCGAGGTCGGGCAGGTCCAGATCGGCCACCTCGTGGGCCGGGAGCAGCGCCCGGTAGGCGGCGGTCCCGGAGAAGACCGCCTCGTCCGCGCCGAAGAGCCACTGACGGGCCGCCGACCGTATCCCGTCGGCGGCCACGACCAGGTCCGCGCGCAGGCGCTCGCCGCTCGCCGTGGTCACGGTGGCGGACTCGTCGTCCTGGTCGATGCCCACGACGACGCTGTTCAGGCGCACCGACGCCGGCGGCACCGCGGCGGCCAGGGCCTGATGCAGATCGGCCCGGTGGAGCAGCAGGTAGGGCGCTCCGAACGCGTCCTCGGCCGCACGGCCCAGCGCGTAACGGCAGATCTCGGCCCCGTCGGACCAGGTGCGGAAGCTCACGTGGGAGGGGCGGGCGGCCTGTGCGGCGATCGCGTCGAGGAGGCCCAGCCGGCGCAGCAGACGCGTGGCGTTGGGCGCGAGCTGGATCCCGGCACCGATCTCGGTGAACCGTGCCGCCTGCTCGACCAGCGTGACCTCGTGACCGGCCCGGCGCAGGCTCAACGTCGCCGCCAGTCCCCCGATACCCGCTCCCACGACGACCGCTCGCATGCCACGCCCCCATGACGACCGCTCAGCTGCCACGGCCGCACATCGATACTTCGACACGATCACGCGCCCAAGGACCCGAGCACCCGGCCGTCGGCCCGGGCAGGCTATCGAACACAACTCCCCTCCCGTACGGGGCATTTCGGCCCAAGTTGTGGACCTACACTCGTCGCCCGTGACAGGCACAGCAGTACCGGAGCGGATCAGGCAGGCGGTTGCCGCGCTGGATGTGCGGGCCGACGACCGGCTGTTGGAGATCGGCTGTGGTGGCGGGGTCGCGGTCGGGCTGGTCTGTCCGCTGCTCACCGCCGGCACGATCACGGCCGTCGACCGTTCCGCGACGGCCACGGCACGAGCCGTACGGCGCAACGCGGACTCGGTCAGGGACGGGCGGGCCACGATCGCCACGGCCGCCTTCACCGAGCCCGGCCTGACGGCCGCGGGTCTCGCCGGCCGGCGCTTCGACAAGATCTTCGCGATCAACGTCAACCTGTTCTGGACCGGCCCCGCCCGCGCCGAACTGGCCCTCGCCACCCACCTCTTGACCCCGGGCGGCGCCCTCTACGCGTTCTACGAGCCGCCGGGCGAGCGCCTCGACGAACGCATCGACAAACGCATCGACGAACGTCTCGACGAACTCGCCGCGAAGGTCACCGGTACGTTCGAAGCGGGCGGCCTCACTGCGGAGGTGCTGCGGCTGTCGGCAGCGGTCGTGGGCATCGTGGGCCACCCCTGAGCAGCCCGCCCACCGGACGGCGGCCACGCCCCGACACGCCACAAGCCCGACACAAACGCGGCACAGACCCGGCCCAACACGCTCACTCGGCCCACCTCCGCGCGCCCCGCCAACTACGCTGCTCCTCGATTCAACTACCAGGCCGCGACGCGTTGTTGGAGCGGCGAGGCCGATCCCTGGGGTGCAGCTTTCATGAAGAACCTTCAGCCTTCGGATCCGTCGTCCATCGGCGGCTACCCGCTACTGAGCCGGCTCGGAGCGGGAGGCATGGGGCAGGTGTTCCTGTCCCGTACGCCGTCCGGGCGTCTGCTGGCGCTGAAGACGATCCGTGAGGATCTCAGCAGTGATCCGGGGTTCGAGGAGCGGTTCGCGCGCGAGATACGCAACAGCGACCGGGTGCGCTCGCCGTGGACGGTGACCGTCGTGGACTACAGCCCGCCGGGCCAGCGTCCGCAGTGGCTGGCCACCGAGTACGTACCGGCGCCGTCGCTCGACGAATGGGTGGCACGGCACGGGCCGCTGCCCGAGGCCGCGGTCCTCTCGCTCGCCGCCGAACTGTGCGGCGCGCTGCAGTCGGTGCACCAGGCCGACCTCACGCACCGGGACGTGAAGCCGGGCAACGTCCTGCTGGCCCGCGACCGTCCGCGGCTGATCGACTTCGGCATCGCCCGGGCCGCCGACGACCCCCGGCACACCCAGGTCGGCGGAGTGCTCGGTTCGCCCGGCTTTCTCGCGCCGGACCAGGCCGTCGGTGGTGTGCCGGCCGAGCCCGCCGACGTGTTCTCGCTGGCCGCCGTCCTGGTGTACGCCGCCACCGGCCACGGCCCGTTCGCACGCCCGCAGGAGAACGTGGCCATGGCCGCCCTGGTCTACCGGGCCGTCCACGAGGCGCCCGACCTCCAGGGCGTTCCGCCGACCCTGGTCCCCGTACTCGCCTCATGTCTGGCCAAGGCCCCGGGCGACCGCCCCACCGCGGCCGAGCTGGGCAAGCGCCTGGAGCAGATCGGCGCCCGTACCGGCGACTGGCCGGACGTCCGCCCACCGGCCCTCGCCACGGAGCTGACGGCGCACGAGCAGCCGACACACACCCTCGTCGACCCGCGCCCCGACCTCACGCCCGGCTCACAGACCCACCCGCAGCCATACCTCCCGCACCACCAGCAGACCCAGCCCCTCATGGCTCCCGGCCCCGGTCACCCGGCAGGCGGGCCGACCCGGGGCAGCACCGTCCTGGCGGCCGCCCCCGGCACGCCCGAGAGACGCCGGCGCCCCCTCTGGCAGGTCGTCGCCGTCACCGCGGCGGCCGTCGTCGCCGTGGCTGCCGTCTCGGTCGCCGCGTACGCCGGTATGCGCGGCTCCGGTTCGGGTTCCGACGCGTCGGACGACTCCTCCGGCGGCGCGAAGACACGACCCTCGGCGTCGGCCGAGGCCACGAAGCCGGTGAAGCCGGCGAGCCCGGTACGCAGGATCCTGGAGGCCGTGTACGACCTGGGCGTCGGAGAGTCCGTGCAGACCACCAAGACGAAGCTGGTCATGCAGCGGGACGGCAACCTCGTGATCACCGACAAGCAGGACCGCCCCCTCTGGGCCGCCGCGACCTCCGGCACCGGCAACACCGCCCGCTTCCAGGACGACGGCAATCTGGTGGTCCACAACAGCGCCGGGAAACCCGTGTGGGCCTCGCAGACGTTCGGCCACCCGGGAGCGGTCCTGGTCCTCCAGGCCGACGGCAACGTCGTGATCAAGTCCGGCGAGGCCGTGCTGTGGGCGGCGAAGACCGTCCACTGACGTCCCCTACCCCAGCCCCCCACTCCCATAAGGCCGCGTAAGAATCTCCAGGTTGTGGCCGTTCGGGTCGTCGAAGTACGTGCCGCGGCCACCGTCGTTCGTGTTGATCTCGTCGACGTGGCGGTGGAAGGGGTCCGCCCAGTAGGTCAGACCCGCGTCCCGGATGCGGGCGAAGATCGTGTCGAAGTCGTCCTCCGAGACCAGGAACGCGTAGTGCTGGGGCGGGATGGGCCCGGTCGCGTCCATGTAGTCGAGGGTCACGCCGTTCGGGATCCGGACCGGGATGAACGGGCCGTACTGCGGGCTCACCTCCAGGCCGAGGATGCCGGCGAGGAACCGGGCCGAGGTCTTCTTGTCGTGGGCGGCGACGATCGTGTGGTTCAGCTCGACAGTCATCGTGCGTACAACCTTTCCTCGCGTATCCCTTCCACGCTAGGCGCCCCCGCGACGCACGCGCAGCCCCGGAAGTGGCCACTCCGGAAGGCGGGATAAGGTAAGCCTTGCCTTATAGATCGAAAAATCGGAGAGAGTCGTGCGCACATCGGGATTGAACGCCGTCCTGGCAGTGACCGTGGTCGGCGGACTGATGGCCGGATGCGCGTCGTCGGACAGCGGCAAGAACAGTGCGGGCGACGCGGCCGGCGGCAAGGGCGCCCGCAACCCCGTCGCCGGCGCCTCCGAGGGCCCCTCCGCCGCGCCCAGCGCCCTCGCCGACGGCATGGGTACGAAGGCGGCCGACGGCGAATTCCCCCGTACCGTCAGCCACTTCAAGGGCAAGACGGAGATCGAGGCCGCGCCGAAGCGGATAGCCGTGCTCAGCACCGGGCAGCTGGACGACGTACTCACCCTGGGGGTCCTGCCGACCGCCACCACCCGCGCCGACAACGCCGGACTCGTACCGGACTACCTCGCCGACGCCTTCCCCCAGTACAAGAAGCAGCTCGCGAAGATGACCGACGCGGGGACCCGGGCCGCGCCCAACCTCGAAACGCTGGCCACCGCCAAGCCCGATCTCATCCTCGCCAACGACTCGCTCGGCGACCTCTACCCCAAGCTGTCGAAGATCGCCCCGACCGTGATCACCGCGGGCAACGGCATCAACTGGAAGCGGGACCTGCTGCTCGTCGGCGACGCGGTCGGCAAGGGCGAGCAGGCGCAGAAGCTCCTCGACGAGCACGCGGACGAGGCAGCCGCGGCGGGCACGAAGGTCGACGGGAAGAACACCGCCGTCTCCATGCTGCGGTTCACGCCCGACCGGACCCGGATGTTCGGCGTCTCCTCCTTCACCGGTTCGATCGCCGTCGACATGGGGATCGGGCGGCCCAAGTCCCAGCAGTTCAAGGCCATTTCGGAGGACATCGGCGCCGAGAGCATCGATGTGGCGGACGGCGACTGGATCTTCTACTCCGTGCAGGGCGCGCAGGACAAGACCGACGCCGGCAGCGTCCTCGCCGGGCCCCTCTGGAAGTCGATGAAGGCCGTCGAGGCCGGACACGCCGTCAAGGTCGACGACGACCCCTGGTACCTCAACGCGGGCCCCACGGCGGCCGATCTGGTCGTGAAGCAGCTCACCGAGTCACTCGGCAAGTAGGTCCGAGAGCAAGTGACCGCGCGCACCGCGACCGTACGCACCTCCGGCGCCTCCGTACGCAGCTCCCGCGCCTCCGTACGCGCCTCCTGGCTGGTGGTCGCCCTCCTCCTCACCCTCGTCGCGGTGGCCCTCAGCCTCGCCGTCGGCACCCGGCAGGTTCCGCTGTCCGCCGTGCTCGACGCGCTGCTTCACGGCGGAGGCTCGCGGGACGCGTTGGTCGTACGGTCGCTGCGGCTGCCCCGAACCGCCGTCGGGCTCACCGCGGGGGCCGCGCTCGGCGTCGCGGGGGCGGCGCTGCAGGCCGTCACCCGCAATCCGCTGGCCGACCCCGGAATCCTCGGGCTGAGCCAGGGCGCCGCGGCCGGCGTGGTGTTCGCGATCACGGGCGGACTGGCGAACGGCTTCGGCGGCTACGTCTGGTTCGCCTTCGTGGGCGCGGTCGTCGCCGCCTGCCTGGTGTACGCCGTCGCCTCGCGCGGCCGGGGCGGCGCCTCGCCGGTCAAGCTCGCGCTCGCCGGGACCGCGCTGTCCGCGATGGTCGGCGGGGCCACCACCGTGGTCCTGACGTCGAGTTCGGCGACGCTGGACCAGTTCAGGTTCTGGCAGGTGGGCGCGCTCAGCGGACGCGACGCGGGGACGGTCGAGCAGATGCTGCCCTTCCTCGTCGCGGGCGCGCTGCTGGTGCTCGGCTGCGCCCGCGGCCTGGACGCGCTCGCCCTCGGCGACGACACCGCGCGTGCGCTGGGCCACAAGGTCCAGCGCGTACGGGTCTGCGCGGCACTCGGCGCGACCGTCCTGACCGCCGCCGCCGTGGCCGCCGCCGGGCCGATCGCCTTCATCGGCCTCGCCGTACCGCACCTGGCCCGCCGCCTCGTCTCGGGCGGCCACCGCTGGACCCTGCCGCTCTCCGCCCTGCTCGGGGCGGCCCTGCTGCTCGCGGCGGACGTCGCGGGACGGGTGGTCCGCGCCCCCACGGAGGTACCGGCCGGAGTGATGACGGCCCTCGTGGGCGTGCCGGTCCTGGTCGTTCTCGTACGCCGAAAGGGGGCGGCTTCATGACAACGGCATCGCGGCGCCCGTCCGAACAGCCGACGCCCCCAAAACAGTCCCCGTCCCCGGACCCGTCCTCGGACCCCATCTACCCCCACTCGGCAGGCCTGTCGGTCCTCCGCCGCCGCTCCTTCTCCCTGCTCCTGCACCGCCGCTCGGCGGCAGTCGTCGCCGTACTCCTGCTCGTACTGGCCGGCGTGATGGTGCTCGCGGCGTGCGTCGGGCAGACGTACGTGTCGCCGGGCGAGGTCTGGCGGGTCCTGCGCGGCCACGGTGGCCCGTACGACCTGATCGTCGGGGAGCTGCGCGTCCCGCGGATCGTGCTCGGCGCGCTGGTCGGCGCCGCGTACGGGCTCTCCGGGGCACTCGTCCAGACCGTGACCCGCAATCCGCTGGCCAGCCCGGACGTCATCGGCGTCGGTCACGGGGCCGCCGCCGCGACGGTCCTGGCGCTCGCCACGGGAACGGTCGCCTCCCCCGGCGCGCTCCCGGCGGTCTCCGTCGCGGGCGGTCTGGGGGCCGCGGCGCTCGTGTACGTACTGGCCTGGCGGCACGGCATGCAGCCCAGCCGGTTCGTGCTGACCGGGGTCGGCATCGGGGTGGCCCTCTCCGCGGTCGTCCAGCTGTATCTCACGGAGAGCGAGCTGGGCGCGGCCGAGCAGGTCAAGCTGTGGCTGACCGGCAGCCTCAACGGCCGCGGCTGGGAACAGGCGGTACCCCTCGCCGGGGTACTCCTCCTCTCCCTGCCCGCCCTGGTGTGGGCGAACCGAGCCCTGCGACCGCTCGGCCTCGACCCCGACACGGCCTCCGCACTGGGCGTCCGCGTACACCGGACCCAGCTCGCCCTGACCGTCCTCGGCGTGATCCTCGCGGCAACCGCCACGGGAGCGGCGGGCCCCATCGGCTTCGTAGCCCTGACGGCCCCCCAACTGGCCCGCCGCCTGACCCGCACCCCCCAACTCCCGCTGGCGGCATCGGCGTTGACGGGTTCGGTGATCCTGGTAGCGGCCGACGTGGCGGCCCGCACGCTGATGCCCCCGCTGGAGATCCCAGTGGGGGCATTGACGGCGTTGGTGGGGGGCCCGTACTTGCTATGGCTCCTGGCCGGAGGAAAGGGCCGGGGACAGGGGCGAAGCCCCGTCCTCTAGGGGCGCGGGGAACTGCGCGCCCAGCCACAACAAACCCGCACCCGAACCCCACCCCCACCCCAGCGGAGCTAAAACGCGGAGCTAAAACGCAGCGCTAGATCGTCGCGGCGTCGATCACGAACCGATACCGCACATCACTGTTGAGCACCCGCTCGTACGCCTCGTTGATCTCGCTCGCGCTGATCAGCTCGATCTCCGCCCCGAACCCGTGCTCGGCACAGAAGTCCAGCATCTCCTGGGTCTCCTGAATGCCACCGATCCCGGAGCCCGCAAGGGTCTTACGGCCACCGATCACCGAGAAGAGGTTCAGGGAGACCGGCTCCTCGGGCGCGCCCACGTTCACGAAGGCGCCGTCCGTCTTGAGGAGGGACAGGAAGGTGTCCAGGTCCAGCGGGGCGGACACGGTGGACAGGATCAGGTCGAAGGAACCGCGCAGCTCCTGGAAGGTCTTCGGGTCGCTGGTCGCGTAGTAGTGGTCGGCGCCCAGCTTCAGCCCGTCGTCCTTCTTGCGCAGGGACTGCGAGAGAACGGTCACCTCGGCACCGAGGGCGTGCGCGATCTTGACGCCCATGTGGCCGAGACCGCCCATGCCGAGGACGGCGACCTTCTTGCCGGGACCGGCGTTCCAGTGCTTGAGCGGGGAGTACGTGGTGATGCCGGCGCACAGCAGCGGCGCGGCCTCGTCGAGGGCCAGGCCCTCGGGGATACGGACGGTGAAGGCCTCGTCGACGACGATGTGCGTCGAGTAGCCGCCGTAGGTGGGCTCGCCGTCCTTGCCGACGGCGTTGTACGTGCCGACGTTGCCCTGGGTGCAGTACTGCTCCAGGCCCGCCTTGCAGTTCTCGCACTCGCGGCAGGAGTCGACCATGCAGCCCACGCCCACGCGGTCGCCGACGGCGAACTTGGTGACGCCCGTGCCGACCTCGGTGACGATGCCGGCGATCTCGTGGCCGGGGACCATCGGGAAGATGGCCTCGCCCCAGCCCTCGCGGGCCTGGTGGATGTCGGAGTGACAGATGCCGGCGAACTTGATCTCGATCAGAACGTCGTGCTCGCCGACCGGGCGACGCTCGATGGTCGTGCGCTCCAGCGGAGCCTTGGCGGCGGGAGCGGCGTATGCGGCGACAGTGGTCATGCCGGGGGTTCTCCTAAGGAGGGGTTTCTGCGCCCGGCCTGCCTTCCGGCCGGGCACGGCCTCCAGCCTGCTCCTCGTCCGGGAAGTCACCCAGACCACGGCTTTGCGTACGTTCGCTGGTCCTACTACTGATGGGGGCAGGTTCGTATGCGTACGACCATGAATACTGGACGTATGGATGAACAGCCCTCTCAGGAGCCCGCGGGGCGGCCGCTGGACCGGCGTGCCGAGCTCAGCGAGTTCCTGCGCACGCGCCGGGCCCGGCTGAAGCCGGAGGACGTGGGGCTGCCGGACTTCGGGCGGCATCGCCGGGTGCCCGGGCTGCGCCGCGAGGAGCTGGCGCAGCTGGCCGGGGTGTCCGTGGCGTACTACACACGGCTTGAGCAGGGCAACGGGCGGAACGTGTCCGCGGAGGTGCTCGACTCGATCGCGCGCGCTCTGCGGCTGACCGGGGCCGAGCACGCGCATCTCACGCATCTCGCGAAGCCGAAGCAGCACAAGAAGAAGCCGTCGGTCCGGCCGCAGCAGGTGCGGGTCGCTCTGCGGGAGCTGATCGACACGTTCGACGGGGTGCCCGCGTATGTCGTGGGGCGGCGGTCGGAGATTCTCGTCTGGAACCGGATGGCCGCGGCCGTCTTCGGGGACTGGGCGGAGGTGCCGCCGCAGGAGCGGAACTGGGCGCGGATGGTGTTCCTCAAGCCCGAGTATCGCGAGCTGTTCGTGGAGTGGGAGCAGAAGGCTTCCGACATGGTGAGTTTTCTGCGGATGGACGCGGGGTGCCACCCTGACGATCCGCGGCTGTCCGCGCTGGTGGGTGAGCTGTCCGTGAAGAGCGAGGAGTTCCGTCGGCTCTGGGCTACGCACGACGTCAAGGAGAAGAGCCACGGCGTGAAGCGTCTGCATCACCCCCTGGTGGGCGAGCTGACCCTCTCCTTCGAGTCCTTCCGACTCGTCGACGACGACGAACAATCCATGATCACCTACCACGCCGAACCGGGTTCCCCCTCCGCCGACGCCCTCCGCCTCCTGGCAAGCTGGGGCACGGACGCGACCCGCGCGGGCACGTCGACGCCCCAGTCGTAGGTTTTTTCGCCCCCGCCGCCCCTACCCGTCCCGTCCCTGGGGGCTGCCGCCCCCAGACCCCCGCTTTCGGCCTGAACGGCCTCGTCCTCAAACGCCGGACGGGCTGAAGGTGTCGACCCAGGCCACGAAAATCCAGCCTCTCCGGCGTTTGAGGAGCGGGGGTTCGGGGGCGGAGCCCCCGAGTAAGGGACGGGAATGGGTAGGGGCGGCGGGGGCGAGAAAAACCCGGTCGGATGTCAGCCCTGGTACGGCGGTGCCGAGCCCCACGTCCACTTGGGAACCGGCTGCTCCGCCGGAGGCACCGCGTCCGGGCCCGAGAAGTAGACGGCAAGCCGAGTCCCCCACTCCGCGTACGCCACGAACGCCGAGCGGAACTCGGCGTCGGACGGAAGCCCCGCATCATCCGCCGCGTCCTGAAGAAGGTTCACCCACCGCCGCCGCTGCACCTCCGTGATCCCCTTCCCGAGATGCTTCGCGACCATGTGCCCGTGCCCACCCTGCGTCTCGGAGTACCCGGCCGGCCCCCCGAACACCTCCCCGAGCCACAGCGCGACATGCGCCGCGTGCTCGGGAGCGAGCCCCTCGAAGACGGGCGCGAGGACGTCGTCCTTGAGGACCTTGTCGTAGAAGACCTCGGTGAGCCGGTCGAAGGCCTCGGCACCCCCGGCCCAGACGTACAGGGTGGGCACGGACGCCCCCGTACCCCGTACCGTCGTCGGTTTGTAGTGCCGCATCTCCTCGATGGAGCTGATGTACGGCCGGATCTCGGCGAGGAACTCCTCGAAGAGCTCGGACTTGCGGAAGCCCTCGATGTGGTCCTCGGTGGAGGTCCAGGTGATGCGCAGCACGAAGTGCTCGAAGTCCTCCTCGCAGCGCGCCAGTTCGTAGTCGACACACTGCGGGGCCGCGGCGAGCTGGGCGGCGGCCCGGGTGTAGGCGGCGAGGAACCCCGCCGACTGCTGCTCGGGAATGCGGTACCGGATGTACTCAACGGTGTGCGCTGTCATGCCCCCACACAAACACGGACGGCCCGCGGAAGCTGCACTTCCGACGGGCCGTTCGCATCAGTCAGCGTTCAGCGAACCTCAGGACCAGCCTTGAGGGTCGGTCCTGAGGACCGACCCCGCCGGCTCACTTCCCGTAGTACGCGTTGTAGATCGAGATCGTCGACTTGTTGTTCTTCTTGTCGGTGATCTTCGCGTGGAACGAGATGCCCTTGCCCTTGGCCGGGTTCGTCACGCCGATCTTGCCGTTCTTGACGGTGACCTTCTTCCAGGTCTGGCCGTAGTCGTAGGACACGTACACCGACAGCGACTTGAGGTTCTTGCCGGCGGCCGAGCCCTGGACGGTCACCGGGACGGAGACCTTCTTGTCGGCCGGTGCCTTGCTGTCCAGTCCGACGGCCGCGTTGAAGCGGACGGAGGAGGTGGGCAGCTTGGCGCTGGTGACCTTCTTGGAGCGGAAGGTCCAGCTGGCGTCGATGCGGGTGGAGGCCGCCGCAACCTTGACGCTCCGCTTGACCGAGGTGGTCAGCTTGTACTCGGCCTCCGCGGACGGGACCGTGAACGCCTTCGAACCGAGCAGCGGGTCGTCGTGCGAGCCGACCTTGGTGCCGTTGCGGTACAGCGTGGTGGACACCGAGGAGAAGAGCGACTGGCCCGCGTGCGTCTGGCCGTCGGCGAACAGCGGCAGGTAGCCGTAGATGTCGTTGCCGTCGCGGAAGAGACCGTAGGACGAGCTGACGCGCGGCCCGAAGACGGCCGTGTTGAACGTCTTCTCGTACTTCTTGCCGGCCTTGAAGGTCTGCGGGTTGCCCAGCGTGTAGAAGGCTTCGAGGGTCGGGTCGCCGTTCTCGTCCTTGGCGCCGTACTGCTCGAACTCGAAGCCCCACTTGATCTTCTCGCCCGTCGAGACGTACACCGTCCGGGGTGCCTGGAGCTTCTGCTCGACGGGGACGCCCACGGTGAAGTCCTCGGGCAGCTCGCCGACCGGGATGAGCGCACCGGTCTTGCCGGAGGTGGAGGCACCGAGGTTGTTCTTGACCGTGGCGAACTCGCCGGCCTTGAAGTGCCGGACCTTGTCGCCCTGGAACCGCTTGACCTTGGCCGTGGTCGCCACGTCGTACTCGGCGTCGGCTCCCTTGGCCCACTGGCCGCCCCAGGTCTGGGTCAGACCCGTGACGTCCCCGCCGACGTGCGCCAGGCGCAGGTCGGCGAACGATTCGAGGCCCACGCCGAGACCGAACCCGGCAGGCGCGTACATGTACGAGACCATCGCGGACAGCGGCTTCGCGTTCGCGTCCGGCACCGTGATGTCGGCCGCCTTGGTCTTACGGGCGTCGAGGGTCACCGAGAGGTTCTTGGTGACGTTCAGCTTCGGCTGGAGCAGCCAGTCGAGGCCGCCTTCGAGGGTGACGAAGTCCTTCGCCAGCCAGGAGTCCAGCAGGTACGTGCCCTTGGGTACCCGCACGGTCACCGTGCCGGAGCTCTCCGGCGCGGGGAAGCCCCGGTCCTTGCCCAGGCCCGAGTAGCCGATCAGGTCGGTGAGGTAGTTCGGCGCGGGCTGGCCGTCCTTGCCGATGTGCGTGAGCTTGACGTCGTACGATTCCACCTCCCGCTGCACCGCAGCCGCCGTGCGGACGCTCTGGCCGCCGCCGGTCGCGGTCACGTACGCGGAGTAGGCGCCGTCGACCGTGCCGCCCAGCTTGGAGTTGACCGTGAGGTCGACGGAGGCCGTGCCGCCGCCCGCCGGGACGGTCACCGTCTTGGCGCCGAGGGTGAAGAAGCCGGCCGGAGCGGCCTGGCCCTTCGGGTTGGTGGCGGTCGCGGAGAGGCTCAGCGTGACGTCGGCCGTGCCGAGGTTCCTGTACGTGATCTTCTCGGTGACCGGGGTGTCGTCGGTGTGCGGCCACTGCTGGATGCCGAAGCTCACGGACGACGGTTCGGCGATCACGGTCTGCTTGATGGCCTTGTCGACCTGGATGCGGCCCGAACCCTGCTGGAACGGCGTGTACTTGCCGCCCTTGGCGGAGCCGGTCAGCGCGGCCTTGAGCTCGGTGTACTTCCAGTCCGGGTGCTGCTGCTTGAGGATGGCGGCGGCGCCCGCGACATGCGGGGTCGCCATCGACGTACCCGAGATGGTGACGTAGCCGGCGGGGTTCTCGCCGACCTCCTGGGCGATGATGCTGCCCTTGGCCGAGGCGGCGGTGGTGTCCACGCCGGGTGCGGTCACATCGGGCTTGATGGCGCCGTCGAGGCCGGGTCCGGTGCTGGAGAAGTCGGCCAGCTTGTCGCTGTCGTTCACGGCGCCGACGGTGAGTGCGGCCGCCGCGCTGCCCGGGGAGCCGACCGTCTGCTCGCCGAACTGGCCGGAGTTGCCGGCGGCTATCGCGAAGAGGATGCCCTTCTCGGCCGACAGCTTGTTCACCTGGGCCTCGAGCGGGTCGATCTCCGCGGTGTCACCGCCGCCCAGGCTGAGGTTCACGACGTCGGCGCCCTGCTCGGCCGCCCAGTCCATGCCGGCGAGGATGCCGGAGTCGTCGCCGAAACCGTTGTCGTCGAGGACCTTGCCGTTGAGCAGCTGGGCGCCCGGTGCGACGCCCTTGTACTTGCCCGCGGACTTGGCGCCCGTACCGGCCGCGATGGACGCGACGTGCGTGCCGTGGCCGTACTTGTCGGTCGCGTCCGGAGCGGCGGAGAAGTTCTTCTCGGCGACGACCTGGTCCTTGAGGTCCGGGTGGGTCGTGTCGACACCCGTGTCGAGGACGGCGATCTTGACGCCCTTGCCGTCGAACCCGGCGGCCCAGGCCTTGTCGGCGCCGATCTGCTTGACGGACTTGTCGAGGCTGGCCTTGCGGACGCCGTCGAGCCACACATGGGCGATGCCGGACGCGGTGCGCGCGTTGCCGCCCTGCTTGTCGGTGACCGCGTCCCAGAGGTCGCTCGCGTCGGTCTTCGGCGTCAGGACCGCGTCCGCGTTCAGTGACTTGAGGGTCCGGCGGACCTTGGTGTCGCCGGCGTCACGGACGTCGGCCTTGGCCGCCGCTGCCGCGCCGCGGTAGCCGACGATCAGCTTGAGGCCCTGCTTCTGGGCCTTGCGGTTGGCCGACTTGTTGAGCTCGGTGACGTCGAAGAGCCGCTGGTCGAGCTTGCCGGAGGCGATCAGCCGCGCGGCGTCGGCCGGCACGACGAGCGTGTGCCCGCCGGTCGTGCGGATCTGGACGGGTATCCCCTCGCGGCCCTTGGCGCGCTCCAGGCCGACGACGCGGCCCTTGGCGTCGACGACCACACGGTCGCCGGTGATCAGGGTGATGCGGTGCTTGGGCGTGGTCGGCACGGCCGAGTCGGCGGCCGTGGGCCCGGCCTCCGCCGACGCCGGGCTGGTCATGCCCGCCGCCAGGGCCACGGCTGCCGCCGCGGCGATCGTGGCCACGCACGCTCTTTTCACTTGTCTGCGCAAGTCTCCCCCTGGAGATGCAGGTCCGGGATGAATCCCCGTTCATCCGGCCAGGGGATGTCCCGTACGCATGCTCGCGCGTAACCCCCCGGAATACTCAGTATGCCGGGGGGTGAACAGGCGCTCAATAGTGAGACGGCTGTTATGAGTTCGCGTTTTCCTTCACGGTGATCTTTCCCTTGCGGATCGTGGCGAGCCGGGGGGCCTTTTTCGCGATCGCCGAATCGTGCGTAACCATGATGAAAGTGAGCCCGTGCTCCTTCCACATGGTTTCGAGTACGTCCATGATCTCGTCGCGCATGGACTCGTCGAGGTTTCCGGTCGGTTCGTCGGCGAGGAGCACCTTGGGCTGCTTGACCAGGGCACGGGCGATCGCGACGCGCTGCTGCTGACCGCCGGACAGTTCGGCCGGCAGATGCCCGAGCCGCTCGGCGAGCCCCACGGAATCCAGTGCCGCGGCGGCCCGTTCGCGCCGGTCCTTCACCTTCAGCTTCAGGGGTACGAGGGCGGTTTCCACGTTCTCCTGGGCGGTGAGCGTGGGAATGAGGTTGAAGCTCTGGAAGACGAATCCGATGTTCTCGCTGCGTACCTTGGTGAGCTTGCTCTCGGACAGCCTGGCGAGATCCGTACCGTCGAGTTCGACGCTTCCGGAGGTGGGCCGGTCGAGTCCGCCGAGCATCTGCAGCAGGGTGGACTTGCCGCCGCCGGTGGGGCCCTGGATGACGAGCCGGTCACCGTCCCCGATCGTCAGGTCGACCCCGTCGAGCGCGTCGACGGACTCCTTGCCCCGCTTGTAGCGCTTGGTGACGCCTCTGAGTTCGTACATGGTGCAACTCCTGGGATGCGTAAGGGGGTTGGCGCCCGCCGCGACGCGCGGCCGGGCGGGCGCCCGAGGCGGCCGGCTATTCGACGCGGCGCAGGGCGTCCGCCGGTCGCAGCCGGGAGGCGCGCCAGCCGCCGAAGGCGCCCGCGATCAGGCCGCCGGTGACGGCGAGGCCGACCGCGAGGGCGATCGTGCTGAGGGCGACGGGCGCGGTGAGCGCCACGTCGAGGGCCTTGGACGCCGTCTCGCGGGCGGGTCCGCCCATGCCGCCGCCCGGGCCACCGCCGCCGGGACCGGCCGCCCCGCTCGTGGAGCCGACCTCGGCCTGGAGCGTCGGGCTGATCGCGGTGACGACGTAGGCGCCGCCGAGGCCGAGCGCGATACCGAGGGTGCCGCCGACCAGACCGTTGACGACGGCCTCGCCGACGACCTGCCGGGTGACGCGGCCGGACTTCCAGCCGAGCGCCTTGAGGGTGCCGAACTCCCTCACGCGGCGGGAGACGGCCGAGGAGGTGAGCAGGCCCGCGACCAGGAACGCGGCCACGAGCACCGCGATCGAGAGCCACTTGCCGACGTTGGAGGCGAGGTCGGAGGCCGTGGAGAGGGAGCCGGAGACCGTGTCGGCGAGGTCGGCGGAGGTCGTGACGGTCGTACCCGAGATGTTCTTCTGGATGGTCGACTTGACCGCGCTGATCTGCTGCGAGTCGGACGCCTTGACGTAGATCGTGGTGACCTTGTTCTTGGAGTCGCTGAGCGTCTGCGCCTGCTTGAGCGGGATGTAGAGGTTGGCCGCCGCGTCACCGCTGTCCGGCGTCGCGATGCCGATGACCTTGTACTTGACGCTCTTGATGGTGACCGTGTCACCGAGGACGAGCTTCTTCTCCTTGGCGTACGACTTGTCGGCGACGACGACCTTGGCGTTGGTCTCGGAGGACTTGAAGGTCCGGCCGCTGGTGATCTTCGAGGAGGTCAGCGGGCCGAGCGCGGGCTTGGTGACGTCCGTGCCGTAGACGGAGTAGTTGTTGACGTCGAAGTCGGCGCCGCCGCCCTCGACCCGGCCCTCCGGCGACTGCTGGGCGCCGGGCTGGCCGCCGCCCTGCTGGTTGCCGCCGCCGCTCTGCTGGTCCTGCTGGAACTGGCCCTGGCGGAACTGGCCGCTGACCTTGACGACTTGGAGGCTGAGCCCCCCGACGACGTCCGAGACACCCTTCTGGTCGCCGACCTTGGAGACCGTGCTCGTGGCCAGGGTCTGGAAGCCCTGCACCATGACGCGGTCGCTGCTCTGTTCTTCGTCGGAGTCGCTGCCCCGGGCGTCGAACTGGAAGCGCGGGCGCTCGCCCGTGCTCGACTGTGCCTGGGCCGCCTTGGTGACCGTCATGTCCGTGCCCAGCCCGTAGAGCGACTGGAGGACCTTGCCCTGCGCCTTCTCCATGCCGGACGACACGGAACTGACCACGATGACCAGGGCGATGCCCAGGGCGAGTCCGGAGGCGACGACGAGCGCCGCCTTTCTGCGGCGGCGCAGTTCGCGCCTCAGGTAGGTGAAGAACATGGCCGAAAGCTAGGGACACCGCGTGATGGCGGGATAAGGCCCGCATAAGAGAAGGATGAGAACACTGTGCGCCGCCGCGGAACCCTGTGAGAACGCCGAGGGCGGTTGCCCGTACGAGTCGTACGGACAACCGCCCTCGGGACGGAGAACGTTCGGGTCGGTCAGACGGCCGAACCGGCCTTCCACGCCGCCCAGTCCAGGTTCCAGCCGTTGAGGCCGTTGTCCGGGGCGATGGTCTTGTCACCGGTGTTCCGCACGTCCACGACGTCACCGACGATCGAGTGGCTGAAGAACCAGCCGCCCGGCGTGTTCGGGTCGTTGGCGCCCTTCGTGTCCGACAGGCCGACGCAGCCGTGGCTGGTGTTGACGCTGCCGAAGATGGACTTGGCGCCCCAGTAGTTGCCGTGGATGAAGGTGCCGGAGTTCGACAGACGCATCGCGTTCGGGACGTCCTTGATGTCGTACTCGCCCTTGCCGTCGTCGTCCGTGAAGCCCACGGTCGCGCCGTTCATCCGGGTCTCCTTGAACTTCTCGGAGATCACCATCTGGCCCTGGTACGTCTTGTTCTCGGGCGAACCCGCGGAGATCGGGATCGTCCGGATGGTCTTGCCGTCCTGCGTGACCTTCATCGTCTTGGTCTGCGCGTCGACGATCGAGACCTGGTTGCGGCCGATCTTGAAGGTGACCGTCTTCTGCTGCACGCCGTAGACGCCGTCGGCGCCCTCGACACCGTCGAGGTTCAGCTTGAGCGTGACGGTCGAGTTGCCCTTCCAGTACTCCTCGGGGCGGAAGTCGAGCCGGTTGGCGTTGAACCAGTGGCCGACGACCTCCTGGCCGCTGCTGGAGGAGACGGTGATCCCCTTCTGGACGTCGGCCTTGTTGGTGATGGCCTTGTCGAAGTTGATCGAGACCGGCATGCCGACGCCGACGGTGGAACCGTCCTCGGGCGTGAAGTTGCCGATGAAGCTGTTGGCCGGCGAGACCGTCGTGAACGACGCGTTCTCGTGGGCGGCGCGGCCGTCGGAGTCCTTGGCCGTCGCGGCGATCTTGTAGGCGGTGGCGCGCTCGAGCTGGGCGCTGGGCTTCCAGCTCTTCTTGTCCGCGGATATCTCACCCGCGACAGCCGCGCCGGCCGCCGTCTTCATGGTCACGTCGGTCAGCGTGCCCTTGGTCACAGTGACGGCCGCGGCGCTGTTGATGGAGGCGTTGTCGGAGCCGTCCTTGGGCGTGATCTTGATCTGGGCCTCGGAGGACTTCTTGGCCGCCGCCTCGTCGACCTTGGCCTGCGAGGTGCTGTCACCGCCTTCGCCCTTGGGGTCGTCGCTGCCGCCTCCGCTGCACGCAGAGAGCACCAGCACCCCGCCGAGCAGTGCGGACGCGACCGTGAGGCCCTTGCGCCGCTTACTGTCCGTCATCACACGCTTCTCCATCGTTGCCGAATCCCCAAAACCCCGAGAGTCCCCGTAACACCTGTAAACGCTACGACCGGTTCGTCCCGTTCCACACCCTTCCCAGGTGTGGGGCACACCACGTCGATCGTTTTCGGCCCACGTCGGATCGTCCTCGATCCGACCGAGTGCGGCCGTTACGACTGGTGCGGGTGTCGGTCACTGCGCCCCTTGAGACGACAGAACCCCGGGTGGCGGTTGCCGCCCGGGGTCACGATTCTCCCAAGCCGCCTCAGCCGACCACTTCTTCCTCGTCTCCGGCCTCATCATCCTCGTCGAGGTCCCAGTCCGGCGAATCGGGGTCGTAGTCGATCTGTTCGGTGCTCCAGGAGGCCTGCGCGAGCTCGACCCCGGCCACACCGCTGACCAGGTCGAACGGGTCGACGAGGTACGCCAGGGCCTCGGCAGTGTCTTCCGTCACTGTGCTCTCGGCGTGCGCCCGCTCGTCGCCCGGGATCTCTGGATCCTCGGCGATGCGCCCCAGCGCCGCCTTGGTGAGCGCGCCCTCGTCGTCGACCTCGACGACCAATTCGACGCGCAACCGTACATAACGTGATGTCTCAGGAGTGCTCATAGGTCGGAGCGTAAGGCTCTTCACCACCGTGACTTTCCCGTGACCCGCACCTTTCACTAACATCTCCCCACACGGCCAATTCGCCAGCGTCACAAGGGGATCGATATTCCGTGTCCGCACGTCGATCGTTGCTGACCGCCACCGCCGCGGGGACCCTGCTGGGCGCCCTGTGGTTCGTCCCGTCCGCCAATGCGACCGGGGACGGGACGGCAGAACACAGAACACAGACAGCGACGACCACGGCCCTGCAGACCAAGGCCGGGGACGAGGCCAAGGCCGAGGCCGAGGCGTCCGAGGAGAGCGCGGCCGAGGCCGCCGTCCGCACCCAACTGGCCGACACGGGAAGCTTCGACACGACGCCGTACGTGGTCGGCGGCACCCTGTTCCTCAGCCTGGGCGCCGGGTTCGTGGTGTATTCGGTGCGCAGGGAACGTATGACCTTGTACTGAGGGCCCCGCCGCCCGGGGTCACACGCCCCGGCACAGCGATATCCGCCCCCTTTCAGCCATTTCGCGGCATCCTCGAAGGAAGACCGGCGAGAGAGGGGCGGACCCGTTTACAGTCCGTGGGGTTCACGTACGCACTCCCTGTCGCGTCTCCATACCGCGTGAACAGGGAGTGGCCCACGTGAAGATCGTCTTCCTGCTGCACAACGCCTATGCCATCGGCGGCACGGTGCGCTCGACGCTCAACCTCGCCGGTGCGCTGGCCGCACGGCACGAGGTGGAGATCGTCTCGGTCTTCCGCAGCGAGGACAGCCCCCTGCTCGGGGTGAACCGCAAGGTCCGCCTCGTCCCGCTCGTCGACGAGCGCTCGGACGCGCCGACGTACGACGGCAAGAACCCGCTCATGGCGCGCCCCTCCACGGTCGTACCTCCCGCCGAGGTCCTCGCCCACCGCTACACCGAGCTCTCGGACGAGCGGCTGCGCGACTTCCTCGAAGGCACGGACGCGGACGTCGTCGTCGCGACCCGCCCGGCACTGGTGGTCTTCCTGGCCCGGCACGGCTCACGCCGCTATCTGCGCGTCGGACAGGAGCACCTGTCGTACGACAACCACGTCCCGGACGTACGCACCGCGCAGAACGAGGCCTTCCCGCACCTGGACGCGTTCGTCACCGTCTCCGCCCAGGACGCGGTCGACCACCGCGAACGTCTGCCCCGCCTGCGGACACGGATCACCGACATCCCGAACGCCGCGCCCCGCCCGAAGGCCGAACGCTCCGACGTACAGGCCCCGTTGGTGGTCGCCGCGGGCCGGCTGATGCCGGTCAAGCGCTACGACCTGCTCATCGAGGCCTTCGCCAAGGTCGTCGCGGTACGCCCGGAGTGGCAGCTGCGGATCTACGGCCAGGGCCCGGAACGCGCCACCCTCCGCGCGGCCGTCGACGCCCACCGCCTGAACGACCACGTCTTCCTCATGGGACCCCACACGACGATGGAGACGGAGTGGGCCAAGGCCTCCGTCGCCGCCGTGAGTTCGGACTGGGAGTCCTTCGGCATGACGATCCTGGAGGCCATGCACGCCGGTGTCCCGGTGGTGGCGACCGACTGTCCGCACGGCCCGGGCGAGATCATCACCGACGGCTCCGACGGACTGCTCGTACCGCGGGGAGACGCGGACGCGTTCGCGGCCGGCCTGCTGAAGCTGATCGAGGACACGGACCAGCGCCGGCTCATGGGCGAGGCCGCCAGGGAGTCCGTCCAGCGGTTCGCTCCCCGCCGGATCGCGGACCAGTACGAGCGACTGTTCGCCGAACTGCGCGAGGCCCGCACCTCGACGGCGACGAAGGTCACGCGCCGCGTACGCCGCGCGCTCGGGGCGCTGCTGCCCCAGAGCTCACGCCCTTTGGAAGCGCCCCCCACGACCCCGCCCGCCGCCCCACCGTCCGCGGACGCCCGCCCACGCGCCCTGCGCCCGAAGGGCCGCTGCACGACCGACGCCGACGGTGGCGTACGGATCAAGGTGAACGCGTCGGGGGTGTCCGGCGAGGACCTGACGCTGGTACTGCGTCACCGGCACGGCGACGACGAGACGCGCGTCCCGCTGGAGCGCCCGGCCGACCCGAAGTCGCCCTGGACGGCCAACCTGTCCCATCGCCGGGTCACCCTGGCGGAAGGCCGTTGGGACCTGCATGTCGAACGCACGGAGGACGGCGCACGCCGTCGGCTCAAGGCAGGACTGGTCGAGCAGCGCGGTCTGCTGACGGCGAGACCCACACCGTCCACACCGGGCGGGGCCTTCGCCTGGTGGATTCCGTACGCGACCAAGGACGGCTACCTGGCCCTGCGGACCTTCCGCCGCCCGGCCCACGCGGAAGCCACCGCCCTGCGGACCGACACCGGCTCCCTGACCGTGGAGGGCACCCTCCACGGGGCCGTACTCGGCGAGGGCGCGGCTCTGCTCGGTGTCTCCCGCGACGGGAGGCCGTACGACTTCGAAACCTCGGCGACGCCCATGGGGGAGCGGAGCTTCCGGGCCGTCATCACGTCCCTGCCCCGCCCCACGGACGCCGACAAGCCGCTGTGGGACCTCTTCCTGCGCCCTTCCGCGGCCGACGAGCCCGTACGCGTCGGCCGGATCCTCGGCGACATCGTCGAGCGCAAGGCCACGGACAAACACCCGAGCACAACCCTGCCCACGAGCTCAGGCCCTCCGACGGAGGCCCGCTTCTTCTTCACGATCACCAACGACGTGGCGATCAGCGCGCTTTAAGGGGCGCGCGTGAGCTGCGCCTTCAAGGGGCGCAGGGAGCCAGGCCCCGTAAGGGCCCGGGCTGTCAGGCGGACCGACGCCCGCCGCCGCCCTGGCCTCCACGCGCCCGCGAACCCGCACCGCCGCGCCCCCGCGAACCCCCACCGGTGCCTGCGCCGGCGCCGGAGCGCGCTCCGGCGGGCGCCCCACGCCCGCTGCCACCCCGCCGAGGCCGGGACGGCGACTTCGCCTGCGCGGCAACCGGCTCCGGCACGGGAATGACGACAGGAACCCCGGACGGCTCCCGGGCCCCCGTGATCCGTACGAGCTCTTCGTCGCTCGACTTGATCCGGGCCGTCCGCGGGCTGATGCCGGCGTCGGCCATCAGCCGGGTCATCTCCCGCTTCTGCTCGGGCAGGACGAGCGTGACGACGCTCCCGGACTCCCCCGCGCGAGCGGTGCGCCCGCCCCGGTGGAGATAGTCCTTGTGGTCGACCGGCGGGTCGACGTTGACGACGAGATCGAGATCGTCGACGTGGATCCCGCGGGCCGCGACGTTCGTGGCGACGAGCGCGGTCACCAGCCCGGTCTTGAACTGGTCGAGCGTCCGGTTCCGCTGCGGCTGCGAGCGCCCGCCGTGCAGCGCGGAGGCCCGCACACCACTCGCCAGCAGCCGCTTGGCGAAGCGGTCGGCGGCGCGCTTGGTGTCGACGAAGAGGATCACGCGCCCGTCGCGCGCGGCGATCCGCATGGCGACGGCCTTCTTGTCGGTCTCGTCGGCGACGTGCAGCACGTGGTGCTCCATCGTCGTCACCGCGCCCGCGGAGGGGTCGACGGAGTGCACGACGGGGTCCGTGAGGAACATCCGCACGAGCTTGTCGATGTTCTTGTCCAGGGTCGCCGAGAACAGCATGCGCTGCCCGTCCGGCTCGACCTGGTTGAGGAGCGCCGTGACCTGGGGCATGAAGCCCATGTCGGCCATCTGGTCGGCCTCGTCGAGGACGGTGATGCCGACCTGGGCGAGGGTGCAGTCGCCCCGGTCTATCAGGTCCTTGAGACGCCCGGGCGTGGCCACGAGCACCTCGGCGCCGCGCCTCAGCAGACCGGACTGCTTGCCGATGGAGAGCCCGCCGACGACGGTCGCGAGCCGCAGGTTCACGGCCGTGGCGTACGGCGTGAGCGCGTCGGTGACCTGCTGCGCGAGCTCGCGCGTGGGCACGAGGACGAGCGCGAGCGGCGCCTTGGGCTCGGCACGCCGGCCGGCCGTGCGGGCGAGCAGCGCGAGGCCGAAGGCGAGGGTCTTGCCGGAGCCGGTGCGGCCCCGGCCGAGGATGTCGCGCCCGGCGAGGGAGTTGGGGAGCGTCGCGCCCTGGATCGGGAACGGCTCGATGACCCCCTGCGCGGTGAGGGTCTTGGTCAGCGCGGCCGGCATGTCCAGCGCGTCGAAGGACTCGACGGCGGGCAGCGCGGGCGTCAGCGTCTGCGGCAGGGTGAACTCCCGCGGCGCCGTCGACTGCTGGGACGGCTTCTTGCGTACGTTCCTTGCGCCGCCGTTGGCGGAAGCCGCAGGGGCTCCGCCGCGTGTGCCACGAGAGCCACGGGAACCCCGGGAATTCGCCGGGCGTTGGCCGGCGGGTCGTTCAGGACGTTCGGATCGAGTCATGCTGGATCTGGAATTCCTTCCTGGGCCTCACGGGTATTCCGTGTTCAAGGACACACGGACAGCACAAGCCGGGGCCCGCACCCGAAGGTGCGGGCCCCGGCTCGCGTGTTACGCGTCCCGGAATTAGGCGGGGACGATGTTCTCCGCCTGCGGGCCCTTCTGACCCTGCGTGACGTCGAAGGAGACCTTCTGGCCCTCCTGCAGCTCACGGAAGCCCGAGGTGGCGATGTTCGAGTAGTGGGCGAAGACGTCGGCGCCGCCGCCGTCCTGCTCGATGAAGCCGAAGCCCTTTTCCGCGTTGAACCACTTCACGGTGCCAGTAGCCATGTCATTTCTCCAAGATAGGTGGCTCCCATCCGGAAATGACCGGAAAAACAAAACGCGCCTGAGAGAGGATTCCTTTCAGGCGCACAAAGTTAATGGGTACCAAAAACGTTTCGTTAGGAACCCTAGCACAGTTTTCGGTGGGGGCGTCGCGACGCCCCGGCGCCCCCACCTCGTACAACTGATGGAACCCCGGAAATCCCTATGCCAGCGGGCCCGTCACGGGTTCGACGGCCTCGACCAGGTGGCCGCCGCGCACGAACGCGTCCGCGGCCGCCAGGTCCGGCGAGAGGAAGCGGTCGGGGCCCGGGCCCGCGACTCCGGCGGCACGGGCGGCGGCGATCGCGGCCTGCGAGGCGGGGGCGGGGGTGAGACCGGCGCGCAGCTCGATGGCGCGCGTGGCGGCGTACAGCTCGATGGCGACGATCCGGGTCAGGTTGTCGACGGCCGTACGGAGCTTGCGGGCGGCCGACCAGCCCATCGAGACGTGGTCCTCCTGCATGGCGGAGGACGGGATGGAGTCGGCGGAGGCCGGGACGGCGAGCCGCTTCATCTCGCTGACCAGGGCGGCCTGCGTGTACTGGGCGATCATCAGGCCGGAGTCGACCCCGGCGTCGTCCGCGAGGAACGGCGGCAGGCCGTGCGAGCGGTTCTTGTCGAGGAGCCGGTCCGTGCGGCGCTCGGTGATCGAACCGAGGTCGGCGGCGGCGATGGCGAGGAAGTCCAGCACGTACGCGACCGGAGCGCCGTGGAAGTTGCCGTTCGACTCGACCCGGCCGTCGGGCAGGACGACGGGGTTGTCGACCGCGGAGGCGAGTTCGCGGTCGGCGACCAGCCGGGCGTGGGTCATGGTGTCGCGGCCGGCGCCCGCGACCTGCGGGGCGCAGCGCACGGAGTAAGCGTCCTGGACGCGGGGGGCGTCGTCCTGGTGGTGCCCGGTCAGCTCCGAACCCTTCAGCACGGCCAGCATGTTGGCGGCGCTGGCGCCCTGGCCCGGGTGGGGGCGGATGGCGTGCAGTTCGGGGGCGAGGACCCGGTCGGTGCCGAGGAGGGCTTCGAGGGAGAGGGCCGCGGTGATGTCGGCGGACTTGTAGAGGGTGTCGAGGTCGGCGAGCGCCATGACCAGCATGCCGAGCATGCCGTCGGTGCCGTTGAGAAGCGCCAGGCCCTCCTTCTCGCGCAGCTCGACGGGCTCGATGCCGTGCGCGGCGAGGAGTTCACCGGCGGGGCGAATCGTTCCGTCCGGACCCTCGGCGTCCCCCTCACCCATGAGCGTCAGGGCGCAGTGGGAGAGCGGCGCGAGGTCGCCGGAGCAGCCGAGGGAGCCGAACTCGTGGACGACCGGGGTGATACCGGCGTTCAGGATGTCGGCCATGGTCTGCGCAACGGACGGGCGGACGCCGGTATGGCCCGAGCAGACGGTCTTGAGCCGCAGGAACATCAGGGCGCGGACGACCTCGCGCTCGACGTGCGGGCCCATTCCGGCGGCGTGCGACCGCACGATGTTGCGCTGCAGCTGGGCCCGCAGTTCCGGGCTGATGTGCCGGGTCGCGAGGGCTCCGAAGCCGGTGGAGACCCCGTACACGGGCTCCGGTTTGGCCGCCAGCGCTTCCACGATCTCGCGGGCCGCGGCGAGCGCGGACACCGCCTCGTCGGAGAGCTCGACCCGGGCGCCGCCGCGCGCCACGGCGAGAACGTCGGACGCGGTGACACCCGTCGTCCCCACCACCACAGTGTGCATATCCATATTCAGGAGCGTACGCAGTGAATGCCTTGGTGTCACTAGTGGGTGGCGGGTTGGGTCCTTACACACAGGGCCCCGCAGGGCTTCACAAGGCCGGACGGACGAGGGCGGCCCTACCGACGACCACGGAACCGCCGTCGCTCGGCCGCCGCGGGCGGGGGCGCGTCGGCGAGGCGGACAACCGGATCGTCCGGCCCCTCGCGGCCCGCGACGACGGGCTTCGCGGAGCGTACGGCCTTGGCGCGGTACTGGGCCGCGTCGGCGAGCCGGAAGAGCCGCCGGGCGGAGCGGACGGGACCGAGCGGGTCCTCGGTCGACGCGACACCGCACGCGACCCCCTCGCCGAGCTCCAACTCGGCGGCGCGGCGGCACAGTTCGTCGGCGACGCGGACGACCTCGTCGGCGGCCGGGCCCACGGCCAGCAGGCAGAACTCGTCGCCGCCGAGGCGGGCGGCGAGCGTGCCGGGCAGCATCGCGCCGCACAGCGAGAGAACGGACCCGAAGCGCTCCAGGAGCCGGTCGCCGACGGCGTGGCCCCGGGTGTCGTTGACGCGCTTGAGGCCGTTGAGGTCGCAGACGACGAGGCTCACGACCACGCCCTCGGCGCGGTGGCGTTCGATGGCCTCGTCAAGCCGCATGTCCACGGCACGGCGGTTCGCGAGCCCGGTGAGGGCGTCGGTGAAGGCGAGGCGGCGGGCCTCCTCCAGGCGTTCGGTCTGCGCGATCCCGGCGGCGACCACGGAGGCGAGGACGGTCGCGAAATCGGCGTCGGCGCGGTCGAAGACGGGGGCTCCGGCCGGCCGGGCGACGTACAACTCGCCCCAGGCGCGCCCGTGCATCACGATCGGCGCGACGACACAGCACCCGCGGCCACGCCTGCGCAGGGCGGCGACGCGCTGATGGCAGTACTCGGCGTGCCCCGCGGCCGGTCCGTCGGCCGTCTCCACCCAGGCGTTGGGTCCGCCGCCGCCGACCCAGCGCTCGTGCAGGAACTCCGTGATCTCCGGGAACTGGTTCACGGGATAGGCCTCGTCCTCCGGGAACTCCTCCTCGTCCCGGGCCCGGTCCCCCACGTTCGCCAGGACCCGCAGCCGCCCGAGCTCCCGCTCCCACACGGACAGCGCGGCGAAGCTCCCGCCCAGCGCCCGGCAGGCTCCGGCCGCCGCCGCGCGCCACGACTCCCGTGGGGCGTGCGCGGCGGCCATGCCCTGCGCCAGCGTCACCACGGCCCTCAACCGCACATCGTCACCGCCCATCACTCCAGGTTAGGTATGTTTGTAATGATTTGGGACATTGATGCGGCGAACAGGGGTCCGGGGCGGGACTTTCCCTCGGGGCGGGCGGCTGGAATGATCGGGACGCAGGAAGTTAACCGCCGTTAACGTGGATCGTGAACCGGGAGAGTCTCATGTCCGAGCAAGGCTCCGAGCAAGGCGCGGATCAGCGGTTCGGGGAGTACGTCGTGGTGCGACGCCATACGTCGTCGTACGTCGCCGAGCTCGTCCTGGACCGGCCCAAGGCCATGAACGCCGTGTCGACGGACATGGCCCGCTCGATCGCCGCCGCGTGCGAGGCGCTGGCCGCCGACCGGGACGTCCGGGCGGTCGTCCTCACCTCTACCCACGAGCGGGCCTTCTGCGTCGGCGCCGACCTCAAGGAGCGCAACTCCCTCACGGACGCCGAGCTGGTCCGTCAGCGCCCGCTCGCGCGTGCCGCGTACACCGGCGTACTCGATCTGCCGATGCCCACCGTCGCCGCCGTGCACGGGTTCGCGCTGGGCGGCGGTTTCGAGCTGGCCCTGGCCTGCGATCTGATCGTGGCGGACGGTACGGCGGTGGTCGGACTGCCCGAGGTGTCCGTCGGGGTCATTCCCGGGGGCGGGGGTACGCAGTTGCTGCCGCGGCGGGTCGGTGCGGCGCGGGCTGCTGAGCTGATCTTCTCGGCGCGGCGGGTGGAGGCGGCGGAGGCGGCGGACCTCGGTCTGATCGACGTCCTGGTCCCCGCGGGGGAGGCCCGTGCGGAGGGGCTGGCTCTTGCGGGCCGTATCGCCGTCAACTCGCCCGTCGGGCTGCGGGCCGCCAAGCGGGCGCTTCGGCTCGGGCACGGGCTCGATCTCCGCGCCGGTCTGGAGATCGAGGACGCCGCGTGGCGCTCGGTCGCCTTCTCGGGCGACCGGGCGGAGGGGGTCGCGGCCTTCAACGAGAAGCGCCGACCGGAGTGGCCTGGGGAGTAGTTCCTCGCCCCCGCCTCCCCTACCCGTCCCGTCCCTGGGGGCTGCCGCCCCCAGACCCCCGCGATCGGCCTGAACGGCCTCGTCCTCAAACGCCGGACGGGCTGAAGTTGTCGGCCCGGGCCGCGAACAATCCAGCCCCTCCGGCGTTTGAGGAGCGGGGGTTCGGGGGCGGAGCCCCTGAGTAAGGGACGGGAATGGGTAGGGGCGGCGGGGGCGAAACAAACCCCCGGCGACCCACAACCACCCCCCAACCGTCGGAGACTCCCCGTTCGGGTGATGGCCCGCCCAACCCACCCCCAACCACCCCAGGCCGCGCATAACCTGCGCACCGCGACAGCGCGCCGGGGAGCGCCCTCGCGTCGGGGAGGGGAAACACATGCCGGACACGGCAACGAAGCCAGGAACGGTCACACCGGAGACGGCACCACCGGAACCGGTCCTCGCCCGCCCCCGGGGCCGCCACCGCAAACCCCGCCCCCGCCGCATCCTCTTCGCGGTGGGCGGCCTCGCCCTGGCCGCAGGAGCCCTGAGCCTCCTCCGCATGGCACCCCAGCCCACCGGCGGAGACACCGGCGTGGAGGCCACGGACATCGACCCGAGCGGGGCCAGCTCGACGGACAACCCGGCTCAGGACGACGCGGGGGCGGTACCCGTAGCCGCACCACCCATCGCAGGCGCGTCCCCTTCAGGCACGGCCGCGATGGGGCCCTCGGGGGCCACGTCAACTCCCGAACAGAACGGGCTGGACGGGCAGAGCAAGCCAAACCAGCCCTACGGGCCCAACGGGCGGTCCACCCCAGGAGCGCAAAACCAAGCCCCAGGACCAGCCGGAATCCCAGGACCGGCAGGCGGCGGCCCCCGCAACGCGGCCCCCAACCCCTCCGACGCCCTCCAGGACACCCGCCGCCCCATCACCGCCACCCCGCCGACCCGAGCAGGACAGCAACCGGCGGCACCTCGACCCCCCGCCGCCACGCCTTCGGCCCCGGCACCGAATCCGACGTCCCCGGGCGCACCACAGGACCCCGCCCGCCCGGGCAAGGGCCTGTGCGTCCCGGTCGTGGGCCTGTGCTTCGACGGAAACAACAGGTAGGAAGGAAGGTAAGAAGGGACGGGCCGGCAGCGGCTAGCTGCTCCGACGCCTGAGCTGCCACGGCTCGACCACACCCAGCCCCCGCACCGCCCGCTGCCACATCGGCTGAAGCGCGAAGCGGTACGACGGCGGCTCCTCGCCCTCCTTCTCCGCGGCGGCGGCCTCGTCGGCGGCAGCGGCCTCGGAGACGGGCGCGTCGCCGGTCCGGGTCAGTTCCTCGGCGAACGCCCCGTCGACCAGGACGGCGTCCTTCGGCGCTATCGAGGTCAGCCGGGACGCGAGGTTGACGGTCGTACCGAAGACATCGCCCATACGGGTCGTCACCGTGCCGAAGGCGATACCGACGCGCAGCTCGGGCATCGTCTCGTCGCCGGCCATGGTCTCGATCAGACGCAGCGCGATCTCGGCGGCGAGGCCCGCGTCGTCGGCCGCGTACAGCACCTCGTCGCCCAGGGTCTTGATCAGACGCCCGCCGTGCGCGGCCACCAGGTCCGCCGCGGTGGTCTCGAAGGCCTCGACGAGTTCGCCGAGTTCCTCCTCCTCCATGCGCCGGGTCAGCCGTGTGAAGCCGACGAGGTCGGCGAAGCCGACGGCCAGCCGCCGGTCGACCATCTCCTCGTCGTCCGCGGCCTGCACGACACGGCCGGTCGCGGCGGCGAGCTGGCGCCGCCAGACGTAGACGAGGAACTCCTCCAGCTCGGGCAGGAGCAGCTCGACGAGGGGGTACGTGACCTCGGTGCGCGTCATGCCCGGTTCCGGGGGCTCGGTCAGGCCCTCCAGGAAGGAGTCGATCTGCCACTCGGCCAGCCGCGCGGTGGTCTGCCCGGTCGAACGGGCGACCTGGACCGCCATCGCCTCGCTGAGCAGCCCCGCCTCGACCAGACCGGAGAGGCGGCGCAGAGCCAGTACGTCGGCCTCCGTGAGCGCCTTGGCCTGGCCGATGTCCGCGAAGCCCATGGCCCGCCAGAAACGGGTGGCCAGCTCCACGGAGACGCCCGCGCTGCGGGCGGCCTGGAAGGGGGTGTAGCGGCGCTCGGCGCCGAGGATGAGCTGTTCGAGACGCAGGGCCAGCGGATCCTCCTCGGAGGCAGCAGCCTGCGCCTCCGCACGGTCGGCCCCGTCACCCCGGCCCACAACCTCACCCCGGCCGCCACCGTCCGTCCGACCGGAGGTCTCCACCCGGCCCGAGTTCTCCGCCCGGCCCGCAGCCGACGTCCCGCCCGACGCCTCTACCTGATCCGCCCGGTGACCTGCCTGCTGATCTGCCTGATCCGACGCCTCGGGCGCCCTCGACGCCCCATCCGGCGTCTCCGTCCGGTCCGGCGTTTCCGCCCGGTCCGTTCGGCCGTCCTGCGCGTCCACTCGGTTCTGTTCCTCCACCCGCGCGTGCGCCTCGGCCCGATCGATGCGTGCGGCCGCCGTGTCGGCGACAGACCCGGTGGTACGCCCCGGCTCACCGTCGGAGGCGGTGTCACCCGTGCCGGAGCCCGTGTCGTCGACGGTCACGCCTGCTGCCCTTCCGATCTGCCGCGGTCAGGTATCGACCGGCCTCAACTCTACGGCAGGTGTGCTCTGGCTCACTCCCGACCGCCGAGGCCGGACGGCCCGAGGCCCACTCCTCCCGCGTAGGTCCGGCGGCCCGCCCCCACTCGTACGGCTCGTACGCGCTCCTTGCTCACCACCAGGCACGACAGGCACGAAGTGTCCCGCGCGCCCCTGTGGGCACGTCCGTCACCGGTCCCCCGCGTCTCCCGTGCCGCCCGTGTCCCCCGCCGGACGCAGATGCACGATGTCCCCCGCCCCCACGGGCTGCTGCACGCCCTCCGCCGTGGCGAGGACGAGCCGTCCGTCGCCGTCCACGGCCACCGCCTCCCCGGTGATCGACTTGTCGCCGGGCAGTTCGGCCCGTACGACCCGGCCGAGCGTGGCGCAGCCGGCGGCGTACGTGTCCTGGAGGCCGGACCTGGCCGGGTCGCCGCCCACGCTGCGCCACTTCTCGTACCACTGGCCGAGGGACCGGAGGACGGCCCGCAGGATCGTGTCACGGTCCGTGGTCGTCGCTCCCGCGAGGATCAGCGAACCCGCGCCCGGCACGGGCAGCTCGTCCTCGCGGAGCGTGACGTTGATGCCGATGCCGACGACGACCGCGTCGGGCCCGGCGCGCTCGGCGAGGATGCCGCCGGTCTTGCGTTCCTGGCCGTCCACCGTGACCAGCAGGTCGTTGGGCCACTTGAGTGCTGTGTCGACCCCGGCGGCGCGGGACAGCGCGGTGGCCGTCGCGACCCCGGCGAGCAGCGGGAGCCAGCCCCAGCGCTCGACCGGCACCCCGGTCGGTTTCAGCAGGACGGAGAAGAAGAGGCCCGAGCGGGGAGGTGCCGTCCACCGGCGGTCCAGGCGCCCGCGCCCGGCGTCCTGCTCCTCGGCGACGAGGATCGCCCCCTCCTCCGCCTTTCCCTCCGTGGCGAGGGCGACCAGGTCGGAGTTGGTGGAGCCGGTGTGCTGCACGACGTCGACAGCGCGCCAGAGCCCCTCGTGCCCCCCGTTGCGCACGAGCGCGCGGCGCAGGGCCACGGCGTTGAGCGGGGGACGGTCCAGGTCGGACCACCGATTGCTGTTCGCGTCTGAGTCGTCTCGCGGCGTCATGCAACCCACCCTAGGTGTGGTAAACGCCGCACTGCCGAACGGTAGGCACGCCACTACGCTACGGATGAGTAGCCAACCCCCCTGCTGAGCACCGCCCAGCACCGTTCAGCACGTCCGAAACACCTCGTGTCACCTCACCCTCACGTCCCCACTGAGCACGCAGGGAGCCGCATCCCGATGTCCGAGCCGGAACAGCAGCATGAGATCGACATCCACACCACCGCGGGCAAGCTCGCGGATCTGCGGCGCCGCATCGACGAGGCGACGCACGCCGGCTCGGCACGTGCCGTCGAAAAGCAGCACGCCAAGGGCAAGTTGACGGCTCGTGAGCGGATCGAGCTGCTGCTGGACGAGGGCTCCTTCGTGGAGTTCGACGAGTTCGCGCAGCACCGCTCGACGGACTTCGGCCTGGCGGACAACCGCCCGTACGGCGACGGGGTCGTGACCGGCTACGGCACGGTGGACGGCCGCCCGGTGGCCGTGTTCTCCCAGGACTTCACGGTCTTCGGCGGCGCGCTCGGTGAGGTCTACGGCCAGAAGATCATGAAGGTGATGGACTTCGCGCTGAAGACCGGCTGTCCGGTCATCGGCATCAACGACTCGGGCGGCGCCCGCATCCAGGAGGGCGTGTCGGCGCTCGGCATGTACGGCGAGATCTTCCGCCGCAACACCCATGCCTCGGGGGTCATCCCGCAGATCAGCCTGGTCGTCGGCCCGTGCGCGGGCGGCGCGGTCTACTCCCCCGCGATCACCGACTTCACGGTGATGGTCGACCAGACCTCGCACATGTTCATCACCGGCCCGGACGTCATCAAGACGGTCACCGGCGAGGACGTCGGCTTCGAGGAACTGGGCGGCGCGCGCACCCACAACGCGGTGTCGGGCGTGGCCCATCACATGGCGGGCGACGAGAAGGACGCGATCGAGTACGTCAAGTCGCTGCTGTCCTACCTCCCGTCGAACAACCTCAGTGAGCCGCCCGCCTTCCCGGAGGAGGCGGACCTGGCCCTGACGGACGAGGACCGCGAGCTGGACACGCTGATCCCGGACAGCGCGAACCAGCCGTACGACATGCACACGGTGATCGAACACGTCCTGGACGACGCCGAGTTCTTCGAGACCCAGCCGCTGTTCGCGCCGAACATCCTCACCGGCTTCGGCCGGGTCGAGGGCCATCCGGTGGGCATCGTCGCCAACCAGCCGATGCAGTTCGCGGGCTGCCTCGACATCGACGCGAGCGAGAAGGCGGCCCGCTTCGTCCGCACCTGCGACGCCTTCAACGTCCCCGTCATCACGTTCGTGGACGTCCCCGGCTTCCTCCCGGGCGTGGACCAGGAGCACTACGGCATCATCCGCCGCGGCGCGAAGCTGATCTACGCGTACGCGGAGGCCACCGTCCCGCTGATCACGGTCATCACCCGCAAGGCCTTCGGCGGCGCGTACGACGTCATGGGCTCCAAGCACCTGGGCGCCGACCTCAACCTCGCCTGGCCGACGGCCCAGATCGCCGTGATGGGCGCGCAGGGCGCGGTGAACATCCTGCACCGCCGCACCATCGCCGCGGCCCCCGCCGACGAGCAGGAGGCCACCCGGGCCCGCCTGATCCAGGAGTACGAGGACACGCTCCTCAACCCCTACACGGCAGCCGAGCGCGGATACATCGACGGCGTGATCCTGCCGTCCGACACCCGCTCCCACGTCGTACGCGGCCTGCGCTCGCTGCGTACGAAGCGGGAGTCCCTGCCGCCGAAGAAGCACGGCAACATCCCCCTGTAGGACGCCGGTCGAGAGTGTCCAAAATCAAGAGCCGAGAGCGGGAACGATCATGATCAAGGTCGTACGGGGCAATCCGACCCCCGAGGAGCTGGCCGCCGCACTGGCGGTGGTCCAGGCCCGCGCCGCGGCGGCGGCGACATCCCCGCCCGGCGCACCCCAGGACCGGCCGGCCTGGTCCGACCCGTCCCGAGTGGCCCAGAGGCGCCTACCCCAGCCGGGCCCGCAGGCATGGGCCCGCACCTTCTGGCCCGGTTAGCACGGCGGCGACGGCTTCGGCCATCACCACGTACCCGGCATCGTTCGGGTGCAGGTGATCGCCGAAGTCGTACGCCCCACGCAGCACATCAGGCGAGTCGGGATCCCCCAGCGCCCGGTGGAGATCGACGACCGCGTCGTACTCGCCCGAGCAACGAATCCACTCGTTCAGCTCGTGACTCACCTTCGCCGCCCGCTCCCCCCAGTGATCGGACCCGCCGAAGGGAAGCAGGGTCGCGCCCACGGCCCGCACCCCCCGCTCCCGGGCCTGCCGTATCAACTCCCGGTGCCCCGCGACGAGTTCACCCACCTCCACGAGCGGCGCGGGCCGATACGTGGGCTGTTCGTCCGTCTCGCTGAAGCCGATGTCGTTGAGCCCCAGCAGAACGACGAGTGTGTCGACGCCCACGAGCGCGAACACGTCCCGCTCCACGCGCCGGACGCCCTTCTCCCCGTACCAGGCCGAGTCGTTGAGCAGCAGGTTCCCGCCGATGCCGGCGTTGAGGACGGGCCGTCCCGTGCGCTCGGCGAGGGCGTCGGACCAGCGCCGGTTCGCGCCGGGCGTGGACCCGAACCCGTCGGTGATCGAGTCGCCGAACAAGGCCACGGCGTCCGTACGGCCCGCCGAGACGTCGACGCCGGACAGGAAGTACCAGGACTCGCTGACCTCGTCGAAGGCCTCGCCCCCGGTGTCCTCCAGGAGGTCTCCCGCGCCCCGGTAGCTGGTGGTGAAGGCCTGCGCGTGGAAGGTGGCGGGCCCGGTGACGGCGTCCAGATGGAGGGTGACCGTCACCGATTCGCCTGATTCCAGGGCGAGTTCGGCCGTGTCGCCGATGATCTCCCCGCGCGCGGGCACCTCGGCGGAGGCGGCCCCCGCGAAGGTGAGCCGCCGGACCGAGTCCGGCCGCACGGCGGCTCCCCGGGCCGTACGAGCGAGGGTCGCGCCCGCGATCCGGAGCGGCGAGGTCCCGTACGCGTTCGAGAGGCGGATACGGACCCGGTCGCCGCCCGCGCCGAGGCGGACGACCTGACGCAGGGACTGACGCCAGAAGCCCTCCTGCGACCAGTTGGGCGTGAAGCCCGTGCTGGGCAGCTGGGGCGAGGCGGTCCAGGCGGTGGTGAACACGGCACATCCCTCCCTGAGGGGATCAGGACCCGTTCCCTAATGGAATCGGAGTCCCTTTAGTGATGCCCCGAACGGTAGCAGGGAGGCAGGCCCTAATGGAACCCCAGACCCTTTTACTCAAAATGAGTACGCGTACTCAGGCGCCCGCGCCCGCGGCGGAGTCACGATCGTGGAATGTTGTGGTCCGACCCGGAGAACGAGCCGCCCAAGGAACTGCGTGACATGCAGGACATGTTGCGGCGGCTGGGCGTTCTCCTGGCGCTGGCCGCGGTGCTCGCGATGATCGTGCTCGGCGTGATGTGAGCCGCCCCGGCCCCGCCGATACCCTGGCCGCATGACTGATCAGCCACGCCGCCGACTCGTCCTCGCCTCCCAGTCCCCCGCCCGGCTCGGACTGCTGCGCCAGGCCGGACTCACCCCCGAGGTCATCGTCAGCGGGGTCGACGAGGACGCCGTGACCGCCCCGACCCCCGCCGAACTGGCACTCGCGCTGGCCGAGGCGAAGGCCTCCGTGGTCGCGGCGCGGCCGGAGGTCAAGGGCGCCCTGGTGATCGGCTGCGACTCGGTGCTCGACCTGGACGGCGAGGCGCTCGGCAAGCCCGCCGACGCCGAGGAGGCGACCGCGCGCTGGAAGGCCATGCGAGGCCGCGCCGGCACGCTCCAGACCGGGCACTGCGTATGGGACACGACGGCCGGGCGCCACACCTCGGGGGTCGCCTCCACCGTGGTCCGCTTCGGCGAGCCGAGCGACGCGGAGATCGCCGCGTACGTCGCCTCGGGCGAGCCCCTCCATGTCGCGGGGGCGTTCACGCTCGACGGCCGCTCGGCCCCGTTCATCGACGGCATCGACGGCGACCACGGCAACGTCATCGGGATCTCGCTGCCGTTGGTACGCCGCCTGCTGGCCGAACTGGGCGTCGGCATCACGGAGTTGTGGACCCCGCGCGAGAAGTGACGCGCGGGGCGGGACGAGCGGTCGGGGAGTAAGGGAACAGGGGAGTCAGGAAGCCGAGGGCGCCGGAGGCGGGATGACCGGCGTCCCGCCGTTGCTCCCGCCCGCGGCACCGCCGTTCGCGGCGCCACCGCCCGTCGCTCCGCCGTCCGGCTTGGCGTCGTCCGGCCCGGCGTCGGAAACGGTGCCCTCGCGACGGTCGTACGTCATGAAGATGAGCACGATCAGTCCGAGCACGACCATCATGAAGGCGAACGCGCCCCAGCCCACCAGGCCCACCGTGAACGCGCCGAGCAGGGCGTGCACCACCGCCGCGCTGAACAGCAGGATGCGGCCGACGCCCGCGGGGGCGCGGTCGCGCAGGGCCACGCGCAGCGCGACGACACCGCAGAGCGCGAAGTAGAGGCCGAAGAGCAGGCCGGCGACCTTCGAGGACGTGGACATCACGTCCGAGTCGAGCCCGGCCAGGGACATGTCCTGCCGGTCGACAACTATCCCCATGAACCAGTTGACCAACGCGATGCCTATCGCCTCCGCGAAGAGCACGATCGCGGTCACCCATGCCACCGGTCTGCGCACCACCGGTCCCCACCCACTTCCGACTGCCGCTCGACCAAAACTGCTGTTACCTCAAGTACGTTCGAGACAGCCTGCACGCTACTAACGGGTAAACCGCGGGACAAGGGATCTACGGAGGGCAAAGATTCGTTGGGCCATTCGTAGGGACTCCACAAAGAAACGGAGTGGGGCGCAGCACGCTCTCACAGAGACCTTGACCACATCGGAGGGCTAGGGTTCTTGGGAAGCCCCCTGCGTACCGCGGTGCGACAAGGGATTTCGCGGACGAGCGGGCCTCGTATCACGCTCCGTGTGGGCAAGCTCACCACCGGGGACGGGTCGATACGTCGTGTCGGCAGTCCCTAAACTCGGCTTGTTTCAAGGAGAGGGAGCCAACGTGCGCAAGGTGTTGATCGCCAACCGTGGCGAAATCGCTGTTCGTGTCGCCCGGGCGTGCCGAGACGCCGGTATCGCGAGCGTGGCGGTGTACGCCGAGCCGGACCGGGACGCACTGCATGTGCGGGCCGCGGACGAGGCGTTCGCGCTGGGCGGTGACACCCCCGCGACCAGCTACCTCGACATGGCCAAGGTGCTGCAGGCCGCCAAGGACTCCGGCGCTGACGCCATCCACCCCGGCTACGGCTTCCTTTCCGAGAACGCCGACTTCGCCCAGGCCGTCCTGGACGCCGGGCTGATCTGGATCGGCCCGCCGCCGCAGGCGATTCGCGACCTGGGCGACAAGGTGGCGGCCCGGCACATCGCGCAGCGCGCCGGTGCCCCGCTGGTCGCCGGCACGCCCGACCCGGTCTCGGGCTCGGACGAGGTCGTCGCCTTCGCCGAGGAGCACGGCCTGCCGATCGCCATCAAGGCGGCCTTCGGCGGCGGCGGTCGCGGCCTGAAGGTCGCCCGCACCCTCGAAGAGGTCCCCGAGCTGTACGACTCGGCGGTGCGCGAGGCGGTGGCCGCGTTCGGCCGCGGGGAGTGCTTCGTGGAGCGCTACCTCGACAAGCCGCGGCACGTGGAGACCCAGTGCCTGGCCGACTCCCACGGCAACGTGGTCGTCGTCTCGACGCGTGACTGCTCGCTGCAGCGCCGCCACCAGAAGCTGGTCGAGGAGGCGCCCGCGCCCTTCCTGTCGGACGAGCAGGTCGCCGAGCTGTACTCCTCCTCGAAGGCCATCCTCAAGGAGGCCGGCTATGTCGGCGCCGGGACCGTGGAGTTCCTGGTCGGCACGGACGGCACGATCTCCTTCCTGGAGGTCAACACCCGCCTCCAGGTGGAGCACCCGGTCACCGAGGAGGTCGCCGGCATCGACCTCGTACGCGAGATGTTCCGCATCGCCGACGGCGAGGAACTCGGCTACGGCGACCCGGAACTGCGCGGCCACTCCTTCGAGTTCCGCATCAACGGCGAGGACCCGGGCCGGGGCTTCCTGCCCGCTCCCGGCACGGTGACCGTGTTCGCCCCGCCGTCGGGTCCGGGTGTGCGCCTGGACGCGGGCGTGGAGACCGGCAGCGTCATCGGCCCGGCCTGGGACTCCCTGCTCGCCAAGCTGATCGTCACCGGCGCCACCCGTGAGCAGGCCCTGCAGCGGGCTGCCCGCGCGCTGGCCGAGTTCAACGTCGAGGGCATGGCGACCGCGATCCCCTTCCACCGCGCGGTCGTGAAGGACCCGGCGTTCGCCCCCGAACTGACCGGCTCCAGCGACGCGTTCACGGTCCACACCCGCTGGATCGAGACCGAGTTCGTCAACGAGATCAAGCCCTTCGCGGCTCCCGCGGACACCGAGGTGGAGGACGAGCCGGGCCGCGAGACGGTCGTCGTCGAGGTCGGCGGCAAGCGGCTGGAGGTCTCCCTGCCGGTCTCCCTCGGCATGTCGCTGGCCCGCACGGGCCTCGCGGCCGGCGCCAAGCCCAAGCGCCGCGCGGCCAAGAAGTCCGGCCCGGCCGCCTCCGGCGACACCCTCGCCTCGCCGATGCAGGGCACCATCGTCAAGGTCGCCGTCGAGGAGGGCCAGGAGGTCAAGGAGGGCGACCTCGTCGTCGTCCTGGAGGCCATGAAGATGGAACAGCCCCTCAACGCCCACCGCTCCGGCACGGTCAAGGCCCTGTCCGCCGAGGTCGGCGCCTCGGTCACCTCCGGCGCCCTCATCTGCGAAATCAAGGACTGACCCGCCCGCACAGCCTCAAGGCGCCCGACGAACAGGTTCACCCTGTCCGCCGGGCGCCTCGGCTTGAGAGCCCGGTCAAGGGCAAGCGCCCCGTCAGGGGCGCGGGGAACTGCGCAAAGCCACAACGCATCCGCACCCCCCGAACAACAACAATGGGGCAGACGAGTTGGGATCGGGCAACCACGTCCCACCCCCGGCACGCAGGAGAGGCGAGGTGATTCACATGGCCAAGCCGCCGGCAGGCATGCGCGCCGACGCCCGCCGCAACCACGAGCGACTGATCTCCGAGGCCCGGACGGCATTCGCCGAGTTCGGCGCGGACGCCTCTCTGGAGGACGTGGCCAGAAGGGCCGGAGTGGGCATCGGCACCCTGTACCGGCACTTCCCGAACCGCCAGGCACTGCTGAGCTCGGTCTTCTCGGACGCGGTGAGCGATCTCCTCGACCTCTCACGCGAACTGCTGGACGACCCGCAGCCGTGCACGGCGCTCGTGACGTGGCTGCGCGCCATCATCACTCATGCGAGTGAGTACCGCGGTCTGGCGCGGGCGCTCATGGCGGCCTCGCACGACGACGCGTCGGAGCTCGCCCGGTGCAGTGGTCCGATGCGTGAGGCGGGCAGCGCCCTGCTCGCCCGTGCGCAGCTGGCGGGCGCGGTGCGCTCCGATGTCTCCATCGGCGACCTGCTCCAGCTGACCAACGCCATCGCGCTGGCGGCCGAGGAGACCCCGGACGATCCGGAGCTGGCCGACCGCCTGCTGACACTGACGCTACGGGGCCTCAAGGCCTGACGCCCCGACACGTACGTACCACCGACCTACGTTCTGCCGTGGCCGCGCTTCCCGACGTACGAACTGGACCGTCGTCCGTCAGGATCCGGGCCGGGCGGCCGACCGCCCGTCAGCGTCGGCGCAGGTCCGCGACCCGCGCCCGCTCGCTCTGGGGCTGTTCCCCCAGAACCGCGGCCGCGCTGCGCAACTGCGGGCCTCCGCCGGGGACCTGGCCACGCCTGGGGCCGGGGAGCGGCACGTCCCGGCGTGGCGGCTGACGCCCCGCCGGGACCGTATCCCCGCCCGAACCACCGGCTCCGGCCACCGCGATCTGTACGCCCTGATCCGCCAGGGCCTGCAGCTCGGTGCCCGCGCGGTCGTCGTGGGCGGGCGGCTCGTCGGTGACGAGCCGGGTGATCACGTCGGTCGGCACGGTCTGGAACATCGTGTCGGTGCCGAGCTTGGTGTGGTCGGCGAGGACGACGACCTCGGCGGCCGCCTGCACCAGCGCGCGGTCGACGGACGCCGACAGCATGTTGGAGGTGGACAGGCCGCGCTCGGCGGTCAGTCCGCTCCCCGACAGGAAGGCCCGGGAGACCCGCAGCCCCTGGAGGGACTGCTCGGCCCCGCTGCCGACCAGGGCGTAGTTGGAACCGCGCAGGGTGCCGCCGGTCATCACGACCTCCACGCGGTTGGCGTGGGCCAGCGCCTGGGCCACCAGCAGGGAGTTGGTGACGACGGTCAGACCGGGGACCCGCGCGAGCCGGCGGGCCAGCTCCTGTGTCGTGGTTCCCGCCCCCACCACAATGGCCTCGCCCTCTTCGACGAGACTTGCGGCGAGATCGGCGATGGCCGTCTTCTCGGCGGTCGCGAGATGAGATTTCTGCGGAAAGCCGGACTCCCGCGTGAACCCGCCCGGCAATACCGCACCGCCATGCCGGCGGTCGAGGAGTCCTTCTGCCTCCAGTGCGCGCACGTCCCGCCGTACGGTCACTTCGGAGGTCTGGACGACGCGGGCGAGCTCACGGAGCGACACGGCCCCATTCGCTCGCACCATTTCGAGGATCAATTGGCGACGTTCTGCAGCGAACACGAAACTGACAGTAACCCCAACGACCGTCTGCTTTCAGCAGTTTGCGCCGAATAACAGAAGTTGTTCGCACCGCAGGGCACGAAGTGGTATACGCGCCTAATCACGGCGCCTATGCCGCACGAATGGGCGGCGACTCACCGTCACCAAAGGCCCGACGATCCCCGTGACCAGCGGGGAACCGTCCTTCACCGTCAGGATTCACCCTCGGTCTTCCGGGTGTGCAGCTGCCGGGCCACCTCGGCGATCGAACCCGACAGGGACGGGTACACGGTGAAGGCGTTCGCGATCTGTTCGACGGTCAGGTTGTTGTCGACCGCGAGCGAGATCGGATGGATGAGTTCCGAGGCGCGCGGCGAGACGACCACACCGCCGACGACGATCCCGGTGCCCGGACGGCAGAAGATCTTGACGAAGCCGTCGCGGATGCCCTGCATCTTGGCGCGCGGATTGCGCAGCAGGGGCAGCTTGACGACCCGGGCGTCGATCACGCCGCCGTCGACGTCCGCCTGGGAGTAGCCGACGGTGGCGATCTCGGGGTCGGTGAAGACGTTCGACGAGACCGTCTTGAGGTTCAGCGGGGCGACCGCGTCGCCGAGGAAGTGGTACATCGCGATACGGCCCTGCATGGCGGCCACGGAGGCCAGCGCGAAGATGCCGGTCACGTCACCGGCGGCGTACACGCCGGGGGCGGTGGTCCTGGAGACCTTGTCGGTCCAGATGTGGCCGGACTCCCGGACCTTGACCCCGGCCTCTTCGAGACCCATGCCGTCGCTGTTCGGGATGGCTCCGACGGCCATCAGACAGTGCGAGCCGGTGATGACCCGGCCGTCGGCGAGCGTCACCTCGACGCGGTCGCCGACGCGCTTGGCGGACGCGGCGCGCGAGCGGGCCATGACGTTCATCCCGCGCCGCCGGAACACGTCCTCCAGGACGGCCGCCGCGTCCGGGTCCTCGCCCGGCAGCACGCGGTCGCGGCTGGAGACGAGCGTGACGCGCGAGCCGAGGGCCTGGTAGGCGCCGGCGAACTCGGCACCGGTGACACCGGAGCCGACGACGATGAGCTCCTCGGGCAGCTCGTCGAGGTCGTAGACCTGCGTCCAGTTGAGGATCCGCTCCCCGTCCGGCTGCGCGTCGGGCAGCTCGCGGGGGTGTCCGCCGGTGGCGATGAGCACGGCGTCGGCGACGAGCGTCTCCTCGCTGCCGTCCGCGGCCCGTACGACGACCTTGCGCGAGCCGTCCAGGGCCTGCATGCCTTCGAGCCGCCCGCGGCCCCGCAGTACACGGGCACCGGCGCGCGTCACGGAGGCGGTGATGTCGTGCGACTGGGCGAGCGCGAGCCGCTTCACACGGCGGTTGACCTTCCCGAGGTCGACACCGACGACCCGCGCGGGCGTGTCGATGTGAGGAGTGTCATCGGCGACGATGATCCCCAGCTCCTCGTACGACGAGTCGAAGGTGGTCATCACCTCCGCCGTCGCGATCAGGGTCTTCGACGGGACGCAGTCGGTGAGCACCGACGCCCCGCCCAGACCGTCGCAGTCGACGACGGTCACCTCCGCGCCGAGCTGGGCTGCCACCAGGGCCGCCTCGTATCCGCCGGGTCCGCCACCAATGATCACGATCCGAGTCACGTACTCCATTGTCCCGCACGCTTCAAGGTGCTTCCGCCCGGGGGCCGCCGACGGGGCGAGGATCACCGGATCCGGGCGGCGCGGGTACGGAATCCGAGTGCGGAATCCGGGTGCTCCGGTTACGGGAGAGGCGTACGCGTTCGCTGCCGTACCCTCGATCCATGTCGCTCTACGCCGCGTACGCCGGCAATCTCGACCCGCGGCTCATGACGCGCCGCGCTCCGCACTCCCCGCTGCGCGCCACGGGATGGCTGAACGGCTGGCGGCTGACGTTCGGCGGCGAGCACATGGGCTGGGAGGGCGCGCTGGCCACCATCGTGGAGGCCCCGCGCTCGCAGGTCTTCGTCGCCCTGTACGACATCGCACCCCCGGACGAGGAGTCCATGGACCGCTGGGAGGGCGTCGGCCTGGACGTCTACCGGCGGATGCGGGTACGGATCCACACGCTGGAGGGCGAGGAGGCCGCATGGGTCTACGTCCTCAACGGCTACGAGGGAGGGCTCCCCTCGGCCCGCTACCTCGGCGAGATCGCCGACGCGGCGGAATCCGCGGGCGCCCCGCACGACTATGTGATGGAGCTGCGCAAGCGCCCCTGCTGACGCACGGGCTCCCCGCGGGCGGGGCCCCACGCCCGCCCCTTCCTCGCACGGCCTCCGGGATCTTCGGCGGAAACAACAAGACAACGATCGCAATCCCGTGACCATCACCATCTACGCGCGTAGGCCCGGACCGGCTACCCTCGTGCGCGTGAACGCATCTCTTCTTCCGGACGACATCCAGGGCGACCCGTACGCCGCCGCCGACGCCGCCGCCGTGCGCGTACGGGAACTGACGGGCGCCGAGACCCACGACGTCGCCCTCGTGATGGGCTCCGGCTGGGCACCCGCCGTGGACGCCCTCGGCGACCCCGCGGCCGAGTTCCAGGTCACCGAGCTGCCCGGCTTCCCGCCGCCGGCGGTCGAGGGACACGGCGGCAAGGTCCGCTCGTACGAGATCGGCGACAAGCGCGCGCTCGTGTTCCTGGGCCGCACCCACTTCTACGAGGGCCGCGGTGTCGCCGCCGTCGCGCACGGCGTCCGTACCGCCGTGGCCGCCGGCTGCAAGACGATCGTGCTGACCAACGGCTGCGGGGGGCTCCGCGAGGGCATGCGGCCCGGGCAGCCGGTCCTCATCAGCGACCACATCAACCTGACGGCGGCGTCTCCGATCGTCGGCGCGAACTTCGTCGATCTGACGGATCTGTACTCGCCGCGGCTGCGCGCGCTGTGCAAGGAGATCGACGCGACCCTCGAAGAGGGGGTGTACGCGCAGTTCCCCGGGCCGCACTATGAGACGCCTGCGGAGATTCGGATGGCGCGGGTCATCGGGGCGGACCTGGTGGGGATGTCGACGACCCTCGAGGCCATCGCGGCGCGTGAGGCCGGTGCGGAGGTGCTCGGCATCTCCCTCGTCACCAACCTCGCCGCCGGGATGACCGGCGAGCCCCTCAACCACGAGGAGGTCCTCCAGGCGGGCCGCGACTCCGCCACCCACATGGGTGCGCTGCTGACCCAGGTTCTGGACCGCCTGTAGGTTTCTTCGCCCCCGCCGCCCCTACCCATTCCCGTCCCTTTCGGGGGCGCTGCCCCCGAACCCCCGCTCCTCAAACGCCGGAGGGGCTGAAGATTTCGCAGCCCGGGCCCACCATCAGCCCGTCCGGCGTTTGAGGACGAGGCCGTTCAGGCCGATAAGGGGGTCTGGGGGCGGAGCCCCCAGGGACGGGACGGCTACGCGGCACCACAGGACAAAAGGCAAAGAGAGAGGTTGACCCGACGTGCAGGACGGACTCACCGCCCGGGCCAAGGCATGGCTGGCCGAGGACCCCGACGCGGAAACCCGTGAGGAACTCGCCAAGCTGATCGACGCCGAGGACACGGCGGAGCTCACCGCACGCTTCAGCGGCACCCTCCAGTTCGGCACGGCCGGCCTGCGCGGCGAACTCGGCGCCGGCCCGATGCGCATGAACCGCGCGGTCGTCATCCGCGCCGCCGCGGGCCTCGCCGCGTATCTCAAGTCCAAGGGCCAGACCGGCGGCCTCGTCGTCATCGGCTACGACGCCCGCCACAAGTCCGCCGACTTCGCCCGCGACACGGCGGCGGTCATGACGGGCGCGGGCCTGCGCGCCGCCGTACTCCCCCGCCCCCTCCCCACGCCCGTACTCGCGTACGCCATAAGGCACTTGGGCGCGGTGGCGGGCGTGGAGGTCACGGCCAGCCACAACCCGCCGCGCGACAACGGCTACAAGGTCTACCTCGGCGACGGCTCCCAGATCGTGCCCCCGGCGGACGCAGAGATCGCCGCGGAGATCGCCGCGATCACGAGCCTGGCCGACGTCCCCCGCCCGGACAGCGGCTGGGAGACCCTCGACGACGGTGTCCTGGACGCCTATCTGGCCCGTACGGACGAGGTACTGGCCGCCGGCTCCCCGCGTACGGCCCGCACGGTCTACACGGCGATGCACGGCGTCGGCAAGGAGACACTGCTGGCGGCGTTCGCCCGGGCCGGTTTCCCGGAGCCGGTCCTCGTCGCCGAACAGGCCGAGCCCGACCCGGACTTCCCGACCGTCGCCTTCCCCAACCCGGAAGAGCCCGGCGCGATGGACCTGGCCTTCGCGAAGGCCCGTGAGACGGACCCGGACCTGATCATCGCGAACGACCCGGACGCGGACCGGTGCGCGGCGGCCGTCAAGGACGGCGGGGCCTGGCGCATGCTGCGCGGCGACGAGGTGGGCGCGCTCCTCGCCGAGCACCTCGTCCGCCGGGGCGCGCGGGGCACGTTCGCGGAGTCGATCGTCTCGTCCTCCCTGCTCGGCCGGATCGCCGAGAAGGCGGGACTGCCGTACGAGGAGACGCTGACGGGCTTCAAGTGGATCGCCCGCGTGGAGGGCCTGCGGTACGGCTACGAGGAGGCGCTGGGCTACTGCGTCGACCCCGAGGGCGTACGGGACAAGGACGGCATCACGGCCGCCCTGCTGATCACGGAACTGGCCTCGGGGCTCAGGTCCGAGGGCCGTACGCTCCTCGATCTCCTCGACGACCTCGCGGTCGAGCACGGCCTGCACGCCACGGACCAGCTCTCGGTCCGCGTGGACGACCTGTCCCTCATCTCGGACGCGATGCGCCGTCTGCGCGAGCAGCCGCCCACACGGCTCGCGGGCCTGTCAGTCACCAAGGCCGAGGACCTGACGAAGGGCACGGACACGCTCCCGCCCACCGACGGCCTGCGCTACACGCTGGACGGCGCCCGCGTCATCGTCCGCCCCAGCGGTACGGAGCCGAAGCTGAAGTGCTACCTGGAGGTCGTGGTCCCGGTCGGCACCCACGACAACCTCCCGGCGGCCCGCGCGAAGGCGACGGAACTCCTGACGACGATCAAGCGGGACCTGTCGGTGGCCGCGGGCATCTGAACGGCCAGGGGGTCCAACGACCCGACGGGTGTGCGCAGTTGAGCGCGCACCCGTCGGGACGCCTCTCTCAGGCAGCAGCCGTCACAGGCCGTACCTGCTCTTCAAGTGGCGCCAGAAGTCCCGGTACATCCACTTGTCGAACTCCGTGATCTGCGCGGCGCTGCCCGCCTTCATGAGGAAGCAGCACTGGCCGGTCGGGGTCCAGTCGTAGAAGTCGTCGAGGCCGAAGGTGTGGCCGACCTCGTGCAGGTAGATGTGGATGTTCTCCTGCGCCAGGGCGCCGGTGAAGTACTCCTGGCCGACGCGCTGGCCCCAGTCGCCGCCGGCGCCGCCCTGGAAGCCCTTGGTGAGCCAGAGGGACTGGTCGTAGTGGCGGGCCGCGCCGCCCGGACAGCGGGAGTAGTTGCCGTCCTGGTGGAAGAAGCGGCCGCAGTCGGGCGCGCACTGCGGGGCGCCGCCGCCGTCGAGGCCGGTGTAGATGTCGACGGAGTTGTCGGTCCACTGGAGGGTCGAGCGGTTCTTCACCGCCCAGCCGACGATGTTGACCGGCACGCTGGTGTACGGCCAGGCGTTGTGGCCCGTGCCGTTGTCCACCATGGCGGCCGTCCACTTGCCGAACTGCTTCTTCAGGGCGGCGTGGATCCGGTCGCGCAGATCGGTGCTGACCGGTGCGTCGGACTCCCAGCGGACGCAGTAGTTGATGCTTCCCCGGTTGGCCATGACCTGGTCCCAGCCGTAGTTGCGGAAGCCGTAGAGGTCCGGGTAGGTGGTCGAGACGTGGTTCCACACCTCGCCCAGCGGCTGTACGAGGTTCGCGGGCGGGTTCCACTGGTCGGCGGCCTTCGCCGGGGACGCCGACGTGAGGGGCGAGGCGACCAATGCGACCAGGGCGGCGAGAACGGTGACCAGACGCGCCAAGTGTCTGTGCACGGTGAACTCCCTTGGTGGGGGACGGGATTTCACCCTCAGGTCGCCGCCGGCCCCCGCGAGGGTTGCCGGTCGGTCACCGCGGCCTCAGCCCCACACCACCAGTACCGCCGCCCACACCACTCCGAGCACCAGCACCAACGGCCAGAGCGGGCGCCCCCGTTCGGGTGCGGTGCTCTCTCCGGTGGGCCGCAGTGCGGGGTCCGTACGCATGGCGGTGAGTTCGGCCGCCAGGGCGTCGTAGGGATGGACCAGGCCCTGGCGTCGCTCGAACCACGCCCAGCGTGGCGCCGCGACCGACCAGTTGTCGCCCCGCCAGCGGAGCTTCAGTTCGAAGGACTGACGGCGTACGGAGCGGAAGTCGTCCCAGGGGACGTGCCGGGGGCCGCGCAGCCCGGTGACCCACAGCCCCGAGCGGTCGGCGGTGATGCGCCAGGCGAGCTTCATGGGGACGCGTACGACTCCGTAGAGGCCGAGTACGCCGAGGAGTGCCAGCTTCCACAGGGGCGCTCCGGACTCGGAGAGCCACAGCCCGACGAACCAGGCACCCCAGAGCACGAGCAGCGCCGCGGCCAGCCAGTCGAGCCAGCCCGCACGCCAGCGGCGGACCGGGACGGGCGGCCGGTCGACGACCAACTCCCTCGCCTGTTCCTCCAGTTGGCGGCTCTGCTCCTCGCGGGCCTTCTCCTTGGCGGCCCGTCTCATGCCCGCGCTCGGCGACAGCGGCCGGACCGGTCCCGTCGACCACTCCGTGAGCGGCGGCTGGTCCGGGTCCTCGTCGGCGCTGACGACCACGAGTTCGGCGCCGTCGAAGGGGGCGCCGTAGAGGACGGCCTCGCGGACCGGCCCGGGGGTGTCGTCGTCGACCGCGTCGAGGAGCCGCTCCAGTTCCTCGTCGCCCGCTTCGCCGTCCGCGTCGTCCTCGTCGTCGTCCTCGTCCTCGTCCGGCTCCTCACCGTCGTACGACGTCAGGTCCACCGTGAAGAGCGGGCGCACCGCGGCGAGGTCGTCCGCCGCGTACACCTCCGTGGTGCCCTGCGCGTCGTCGCGCACGAGGACGCGCAGTACGGGCGCGGGGGTCCGGCGCAGGGCGAGGGCCCGGTGGCGGCCCAGCCACGCCGAGGCCAGGGCGGTCACGGCGAGCCCGGCCAGGTAGATGGCCACGACCCAGGAGCCCCGCTGGTCGTCGGGCGTGCCCCACAGGCCCGCGGTGGCGCCGGTGAGCACGCCGAGCCCGAGCACCGTGAGGCCGACCGGGAGCAGGAAACGGCCACGCCGGAGCACTGCGTCCGCGTCCGGGGTGCGTGCCGTGGTGTCCCCGGCGGCCTCCAGCGCCCGTTCGAGCTGACCGCTCCGGGCCCGAAGGCGTACGGCGACGGCGGCCCAGGTGACCACCACGACGAACGCCACGACGGCGGTCACGACCCACGGCAGCGACCGCGCCTCCAACGCGAGCGCCAGCAGCAGGGCGGGTGCCCCGGCCCAGACCAGCTCGGGCCGTGCGAGCACCCACAGGACGTACACCGCGAACCCGGCCGCGACGAACGGCCACAGTCCGCCGAGCATCGCCGCCCAGGCGCCCGCGCACAGCGCGAAGGTGGACAAGGCTGCCGCGACCGACCTGCGCACCCCCAGGAACGACCAGCGCGGAGGCAGCGCGGCCGACCAGACACCGGCCCGCCCGGCCGTCCAGTCCCGGCAGCCGTTGGGTATCGCGGCCACGGGCAGTCGCAGCGGCTCGTCGTACGACACATGCACTCCTGGATCGCGTGGGAACGCCGGTGATGACACCGGCGCCGGCACAGGTGGTGACAGTAGCGACCGAACGCCCCTGCCCGGGCCACCGGACCGCTTCCGCCCCCACCGAAATGCCGCCCTCTCGTACGGCCGGACGCGCCCATCGCCTCAAACGGGCGGGGACGTCAGACCACGAAAAGCGAGGAGAAGGCTCAAGAAATCACAAGAGATCACGAGAGAGCCGGAGAGATCACGAGAGAGCGGGAGAGAGCAGGAGCGCGATCTCGACGGCCTCACCCCGGCAACCTCGCCGGGCCGGCCGACGTCAGCCGACTTCACCCTGCCTCAGCCGATGGCCAGCAGAATCGCCAGCAGGACGGCCCCCGCCGCCGCGGGCGCCACGATCTCGTACGCCCACCGCACCGAGACCTCGCCCTGCGCCCGCGGATCCTTGCCCCGGGCCTCCAGCAGCTCGCGCAGCTCCTCCATGATCTGGTCGCCCGCGGAGCGCACAGGTCCGGTGGCCACCGCCGCGGCATGCTGCTGACCGCCACGGGCCGCCGCCGCGGCCCCGCGGGCCTCCCCGCGCGCCTCTCGCCGCGCCGCCCGCTTGCGGCCCCGCAGCGAGACGGGCACGGCCCACACCTGGTACTTGGCGCCGGCCTTGTCGAGCACCTCGTTCGAGTAGCCCGACCGGAACGACTCGACCGTCACCCAGGGCAGCGCGATCACCCGGAAGGGGTTACGGATGCGCAGCCGCTGCTCGTTGGCGTACACGGCCGGCCGCACGGTGAACGCGAGCACCAGCGGAACCAGAAAAAGCAACGCGGCCAGCGCCACCCACGGCGCCCGCCCCTCACCCGTGACCAGCGCATCGATCCCGAGCCACCCCGCGATCGCGAGCAACAGCACCCCACCCGCGATACCGGAGGGCGACCGATAGACCCGATCCTTGAACTGAGGATCCGGCGTCTCCGGCACGGTCGGCTGCTGGTCGGGCGTCGTCATACCCCGATTCTGCCCGACGCCACCGAGGATCGATTTCCAGCCCCTCCCACACTCGGCATCCCAGCTCCGTCGCACGGCTTCCAGCCCCGTCGGCACATGCCCTTTCAGCCCCTCCGCCGGGTATTTCAGCCCCTCCGGCGTTTGAGGAGCGGGGGTTCGGGGGCGGAGCCCCCGAGAAAGTGACGGGATCGGGTAGGGGCGGCGGGGGCGAAATCCCAACCCCCACCCACCCGCACCCCCACCCATCCCCAGGGCTGTACAGCCGCTACGCGCGTAGATATGCTCGTCTGGTGACCATGCCCACCACTGCACCCGCAGCACACGCACTCACAGACGTGACCGCGTCCGACAGCACACTGCGCCGCTTCCTCCACGGTCTCCCCGGCGTGGACGCGGTCGGCCTGGAGGCCCGCGCCGCCTCCCTCGGCACTCGTTCCATCAAGACCACCGCGAAGGCGTACGCCATCGACCTCGCGATCTCGATGGTCGACCTGACGACGCTGGAAGGCGCGGACACCCCGGGCAAGGTCCGGGCGCTCGGCGCCAAGGCCGTCCGCCCCGACCCCACGGACCGCACGGCCCCGTCGACAGCCGCCGTCTGCGTCTATCCCGACATGGTGGCCACCGCCAAGGAGGCCGTCGCCGGCTCCGGCGTGAAGGTCGCCTCGGTCGCCACCGCCTTCCCGGCCGGCCGCGCCGCGCTGGACGTGAAGCTGGCCGACGTGCGGGACGCCGTCGCCGCGGGCGCCGACGAGATCGACATGGTCATCGACCGCGGAGCGTTCCTCGGCGGCAACTACGCGAAGGTGTACGAGGAGATCGTCGCCGTGAAGGAGGCCTCCGGGGCGGCCCGCCTCAAGGTCATCTTCGAGACGGGCGAGCTGTCGACGTACGACAACATCCGCCGCGCGAGCTGGCTCGGCATGCTGGCGGGGGCGGACTTCATCAAGACGTCCACCGGCAAGGTCGCCGTCAACGCCACTCCCGCGAACACCCTGTTGATGCTGGAGGCGGTCCGCGACTTCCGCGCGCAGACCGGCGTGCAGGTCGGCGTGAAGCCCGCGGGCGGTATCCGTACCAGCAAGGACGCCATCAAGTTCCTGGTCGTGGTCAACGAGACCGCGGGCGAGGACTGGCTGGACAACCACTGGTTCCGCTTCGGCGCGTCCTCGCTCCTGAACGATCTGCTGATGCAGCGGCAGAAGCTGGCCACCGGCCGTTACTCCGGCCCCGACTACGTGACGGTGGACTGATCCACATGGCATCCGCATTTGAGTACGCACCGGCTCCCGAGTCCCGCTCGGTCGTCGACATCGCGCCTTCCTACGGCCTGTTCATCGACGGCGAGTTCGTGGAGGCGGCGGACGGCAAGGTCTTCAAGACCGTCTCCCCCTCCACCGAAGAGGTCCTCTCCGAGATCGCCCAGGCGGGCGAGGCGGACGTCGACCGCGCGGTGAAGGCGGCCCGCAGGGCCTTCGGGAAGTGGTCCGCGCTCCCCGGTTCCGAGCGCGCCAAGTACCTCTTCCGCATCGCCCGCATCATCCAGGAGCGCAGCCGCGAACTGGCCGTCCTGGAGACGCTGGACAACGGCAAGCCGATCAAGGAGACCCGCGACGCGGACCTCCCCCTGGTCGCCGCGCACTTCTTCTACTACGCGGGCTGGGCCGACAAGCTCGACCACGCGGGCTTCGGCGCGAACCCCCGTCCGCTGGGCGTCGCGGGCCAGGTCATCCCCTGGAACTTCCCGCTCCTGATGCTGGCGTGGAAGATCGCCCCGGCGCTGGCGACCGGCAACACGGTCGTCCTGAAGCCCGCCGAGACGACCCCCCTCTCCGCCCTCTTCTTCGCGGACATCTGCCGCCAGGCGGGCCTGCCCAAGGGCGTCGTCAACATCCTTCCGGGATACGGCGACACGGGCGCGGCACTCGTCGAGCACCCGGACGTGAACAAGGTGGCCTTCACCGGCTCCACGGCCGTAGGCAAGGCGATCGCGCGCCAGGTGGCGGGCACCAGGAAGAAGGTCACGCTCGAACTGGGCGGCAAGGGCGCGAACATCGTCTTCGACGACGCCCCCATCGACCAGGCCGTCGAGGGCATCGTCTCCGGCATCTTCTTCAACCAGGGCCAGGTCTGCTGCGCGGGCTCCCGCCTCCTCGTCCAGGAGTCGATCCAGGACGAGTTGCTGGACTCCCTGAAGCGGCGCCTGTCGACCCTGCGCCTCGGCGACCCGCTCGACAAGAACACGGACATCGGCGCGATCAACTCCGCCGAGCAGCTCTCGCGCATCACCTCCCTCGTCGAGCAGGGCGAGGCAGAGGGCGCCGAGCGCTGGTCCCCGGCCTGTGAACTCCCCTCCTCCGGCTACTGGTTCGCCCCGACGCTCTTCACGAACGTCACCCAGGCGCACACCATCGCCCGCGACGAGATCTTCGGCCCGGTCCTGTCCGTCCTCTCCTTCCGCACGCCCGACGAGGCGGTCGCCAAGGCCAACAACAGCCAGTACGGCCTCTCCGCGGGCATCTGGACGGAGAAGGGCTCCCGGATCCTGGCCGTCGCGAACAAGCTGCGCGCGGGCGTGATCTGGTCCAACACGTTCAACAAGTTCGACCCCACGTCACCGTTCGGCGGTTACAAGGAGTCGGGCTTCGGCCGCGAGGGCGGCCGTCACGGCCTGGAGGCGTACCTCGATGTCTGAGAAGCCCAAGAACACCGAGAAGCCCAAGAACACCGAAAAGGCGGAGCAGCAGCGCCTGAGCGTCTTCAAGACCTACAAGCTGTACGTCGGGGGCAAGTTCCCCCGCAGCGAGAGCGGCCGGGTGTACGAGGTGACGGACTCCAAGGGCGAGTGGCTGGCCAACGCGCCGCTCTCCTCCCGCAAGGACGCCCGTGACGCGGTCGTCGCCGCCCGCAAGGCCTTCGGCGGCTGGTCCGGCGCGACGGCGTACAACCGCGGCCAGGTCCTCTACCGCGTCGCGGAGATGCTGGAGGGCCGCAGGGACCAGTTCGTACGAGAGGTCGCGGACTCGGAGGGACTCTCGAAGTCCAAGGCCGCGGTGGTCGTCGACGCGGCGATCGACCGCTGGGTCTGGTACGCGGGCTGGACCGACAAGATCGCCCAGGTCGTGGGCGGCGGCAACCCGGTCGCGGGCCCGTACTTCAACCTCTCCACCCCCGAGCCGACGGGTGTGGTGACGGTCCTGGCACCCCAGGAGTCGTCGTTCCTCGGGCTGGTCTCGGTGATCGCCCCGGTGATCGCGACCGGCAACACGGTGATCGTGATCGCGAGCGAGAACTCCCCCCTCCCGGCGCTGTCACTGGGCGAGGTGCTGGCCACCTCCGACGTTCCGGGCGGGGTCGTCAACATCCTCTCCGGGAAGACGGCGGAGATCGCGACCCCGCTGGCCGCGCACCAGGACGTCAACGCGATCGACCTGGCGGGCGCGGACGACGTACTCGCGAAGGAACTGGAGGTCGCGGCCGCGGACAACCTCAAGCGGGTCATCCGTCCACAGGCTGTGGATTACTTTGCGGCACCGGGCATCGAGCGCCTCACCGCCTTCCTCGAAACGAAGACGGTCTGGCACCCGACGGGCGCACTGGGCGCCTCCGGCTCGTCCTACTGACGGCCACCGCGTCCGCCGTACCGACGGCGGGCGCCGAAGACGGGAGAGCCGCGCTTCCCCACCGTCCGGGGGAGGCGCGGCTCTCTCTTCGGCCTTCGCACGACTCGCCGTCGCACTGCGGGGAGTTGTACGGCTCAGTGCAGCAGGCCCGTCACCTGTCCCAGTACCGGAACGGCGCCCAGCGACTGGGCCTGGGCGACCGGGGCCGTCAGCATGGTCGTGGCCAGCGGCGGGAAGTCGGCGACCTGGGTGGCGAGCCCGTTGTCGAGGGGGTCGACACCCGTGCCGGCCAGCGGGTTGGGCTTCAGACCGGCGACCGGGCCGGTCACGTAACCGACGGTCCCAGTCAGGGCCTGGACGCCCGCCTGCGGGTTGACGTTGCCCAGCGAGGTGGGCCGGGTGCGGACCACGTCGACGACGGGTTCGGTGTCCGCGGCCGCCGAGGTCGCTCCCACGCCCACCGCGATGCCCGCGGTCGTGAGGGCCAGCAACGCGCGCCGGGCGGTCGGGTTCTGGTAGGCCGGGAATCGTGCCATGACTGCTGCCACCTTCTGCTGCGCAAAGTAATCAGGTCGACACGAAGGGTAGTTGAGGTGTGATGCCCGTTCCAAAGGCGACCCGCGGGGTCGGCCGGGGGCGCTCGATGCGTCAGACTGGTGTCTCGTGAGTTCACATCTCCCGAATTCCGCGACAACCGCCCGCGTCGTGCTGCTGTGCGGCCCCTCGGGCTCCGGCAAGTCCCTGGTCGCGGCCCACTCCGGCCTTCCGGTCCTGCGGCTCGACGACTTCTACAAAGAGGGCGACGACCCGACACTGCCGCAGGTGGCGGGGAGTTCGGACATCGACTGGGACCACCCGCTGTCCTGGGACGCGGACGCCGCCGTCGCGGCGATATCGGAGCTGTGCCGGACGGGACGTACGAACGTTCCGATGTACGACATCTCCCTCAGCGCGCGTACGGGCGAGGAGACCGTGGACATCGCGGGGGCGTCCGCCTTCATCGCGGAGGGCATCTTCGCCGCGGAGATCGTGGCGCGGTGCCGTGAGGCCGGGGTGCTGGCCGACGCGCTGTGCCTGAACCGGGGAGCGGTGGCCACGTTCCGGCGGCGGTTCCTGCGGGATCTGCGGGAGGGGCGCAAGTCCGTGCCGTTCCTGCTGCGTCGCGGCTGGCGGCTGATGCGGGCCGAGCGGTCGATCGTGACCCGGCAGGCCGCGCTCGGCGCGCACCCCTGCGACAAGGACGAGGCCCTGGACCGGCTGGCCGCCGCGTCCGCCGGACACTCCCCGGCACCACGCCCGACGACTCCGCAACAAGCGCCGTAGCGGGCACCGCGACAAGCGCGCACACGAATACGCACGCGACGGCACACACCTCGGCACATGCGTCGGCGCAGGCATCGGCGCACACGAAAGAAGGCCCAGTCAGACCCCCCGGTCTGCCTGGACCCGCTCTCGTTTTCCCCCGTGGTCCCCCGTGACCCCGTTGGTTCCCCCCGGTACTGCTCCCCCGTGCTGTCCGCCGCCTCCCCCCGGAGTGACGAACACCCTGCCCGCTACCTCCCCCCGGAGTGACGGGCATCCCCCCACACCCTTCAGGCGACAAGCTCCCCGAAGGACTCTTCCTCGTCACGGCCGAAGCTGAGGACCTGGTCCTCGCGCAGCCGGCGGAGCGACCGCCAGATGCTGGACTTCACCGTGCCGACACTGATGTCGAGGATCTCCGCGATCTCCGGGTCCGTGCGGCCCTCGTAGTAACGGAGGACCAGCATGGTGCGCTGGAGTTCGGGCAGCCGGGCCAGCGCCTGCCACAGGACGGCGCGCAGCTCGGTGCCGCGCATCGCGTCCGTGTCGCCGGCCGTCTCCGGCAGCTCCTCGGTCGGGTACTCGTTCAGCTTGCGGCGACGCCACGCGCTGATGTGCAGATTGGTCATGGTGCGGCGGAGGTAGCCCCCGACCGCGGCCTTGTCGCTGATCCGGTCCCACGCCCGGTAGGTCGAGAACAACGCGCTCTGCAGCAGGTCCTCGGCCTCGAAGCGGTCACCGGTCAGGTGGTAGGCGGTTGCGTACAGGGAGGCGCGGCGTTCCTGGACGTAGGCGGTGAACTCCGCCTCCGACACCGAGCGACGCTCCCCCGTGACCTCCCCGTACGCTGCCCCCGTTCCCCCGTGGGCAACCCCCGTACCGCTTCCCCCCGCATGTGCGTCAACCACCGTCATGTACCCGGTGTGCTGACGCCCGGTGCCGCGAGCGCACCCCCGCCCGCTCACGGCACCGGACTTCTCCGTGCTCCTCGTGACGTCGTGGAGCCGCGTGACAACTGCGCCAGTACTGGTGCTGTGCAGCGTGTTCATCTCGCGCCCCCCGTCGTGGAGTTCCGGTTCTTCGGTACTTCGCTGTGGTGCTTCCTTGCCTGTGACCAAAAGCTTGCCGGGGCCACTTCATGACGGTGTCCGCCGACTGTCACAGACCTGTCACAGGGGCTTGCCCCAGCCGGCCCACAGACCGATCACAGAGAAGCGTCGTACGGCTACTCATCCGGCACACGGACCCCCACTCGTACGCGGGACATGTGTGGGAGCGCTCCAACAGTCGATACACGCCCATGTCATGGGACAGAATGACGTCCGTGCCTTCCCTGTTGCTGATCGAGGACGACGACGCCATCCGGACGGCCCTGGAGCTCTCTCTGACGCGCCAGGGACACCGGGTGGCCACCGCTGCCACCGGCGAGGACGGTCTGAAGCTGTTGCGCGAGCAACGGCCCGATCTGATCGTCCTCGATGTGATGCTGCCGGGCATCGACGGATTCGAGGTGTGCCGCCGCATCCGGCGTACGGACCAGCTGCCGATCATTCTGCTGACCGCGCGCAGTGACGACATCGACGTGGTGGTCGGGCTGGAGTCCGGCGCCGACGACTACGTGGTGAAACCCGTGCAGGGGCGTGTGCTCGACGCCCGTATCCGGGCCGTGCTGCGCCGCGGCGAGCGCGAGGCGAACGACGCGGCGACCTTCGGTTCGCTGGTCATCGACCGTGCGGCGATGACCGTGACGAAGAACGGCGAGGATCTGCAGCTGACGCCCACCGAGCTGCGGCTGCTCCTGGAACTGAGCCGGCGGCCGGGGCAGGCGCTGTCCCGGCAGCAGTTGCTGCGGCTGGTGTGGGAGCACGACTACCTCGGCGACTCACGGCTCGTCGACGCGTGTGTGCAGCGGCTGCGCGCGAAGGTGGAGGACGTGCCGTCCTCCCCCACCCTGATCCGTACGGTTCGGGGAGTCGGCTACCGGCTGGACAGTCCTCAGTGACAAAACCGCAGGACAAGCTCCGCGGCTGGGCCGCGGCGCGCAAGACGATACTGGCGGGTCTGCGCTTCACGAGCCTGCGGCTGCGTCTGGTCGTGGTGTTCGGGCTCGTCGCGCTCACCGCCGCCGTGTCGGCGTCCGGGATCGCGTACTGGCTGAACCGCGAGGCGGTGCTCACCCGTACGCAGGACGCGGTGCTCGGCGACTTCCAGCAGGCGATGCAGACCCGCGCCAGCGCGCTGCGGCCGCATCCCACGCAGGGCGAACTGCAGCGCGCCGCCGGGCAGATGGCGAACAGCAGCCAGCGCTTCAGCGTGCTGCTGATCGCCGAGGACGAGAGCGGCAGGACGGTCCGCGGGAACTCCGACCTGGACACCTTCACGCTGGAGGACGTACCGAAGTCCCTCCAGAAGGCGGTGAACAAGGAGCAGGAGATCTCCTCGAACAACAAGTACACGTACCACCTGTACTGGCAGCGGATAGTCCAGGGCGACAAGCCGTATCTCGTGGGCGGCGCGAAGGTGATCGGCGGCGGGCCCACCGGATACATGCTCAAGTCGCTGGAGCCGGAGGCGAAGGACCTCAACTCCCTGGCCTGGTCGCTGGGGATCGCGACCGGGCTGGCGCTGATCGGCTCGGCGCTGCTCGCGCAGGCCGCCGCGACGACCGTACTGAAGCCGGTGCACCGGCTGGGCACCGCGGCCCGGCGGCTCGGCGAGGGCAAGCTGGACACCCGGCTGCGGGTGTCGGGCACGGACGAACTCGCGGATCTGTCACGGACGTTCAACCGCACGGCGGAGTCGCTGGAGAAACGGGTCGAGGACATGAGCGCCCGTGAGCAGGCGTCCCGGCGGTTCGTGGCGGACATGTCGCACGAGCTGCGGACGCCGCTGACCGCGATCACGGCCGTGACCGAGGTGCTGGAGGAGGAGCTCGACGCGGAGACCGGCAGCGTCGACCCGATGATCGAGCCCGCCGTCCGGCTCGTCGTCAGCGAGACCCGGCGGCTGAACAACCTCGTGGAGAACCTCATGGAGGTGACCCGCTTCGACGCGGGCACGGCCCGGCTCGTCCTCGACAACGTCGACATCGTGGACCAGATCACCGCGTGCATCGACGCGCGGGCCTGGCTGGACGCGGTGGACCTGGACGCCGAGCGCGGTCTCATGGCGCGCGTCGACCCGCGCCGGCTGGACGTGATCATGGCGAACCTCATCGGCAACGCCCTCAAGCACGGCGGCTCCCCGGTGCGCGTGAGCGTGCGCGACGAGGGCAACGACCTGGTCATCGAGGTCCAGGACCACGGTCCCGGCATCCCCGAGGACGTCCTGCCGCACGTCTTCGACCGCTTCTACAAGGCGAGCGCCTCCCGGCCGCGTTCGGAGGGCAGCGGCCTCGGCCTGTCGATCGCCCTGGAGAACGCCCATATCCACGGCGGCGAGATCACCGCGGCCAACTCGCCCAAGGGCGGCGCGGTCTTCACCCTGCGTCTGCCGCGCGACGCCTCGGAGGTCGAGGACCCCGACAACCCCGCGGGCCCGGGTGCGGCCGTCGCCGACGACCGCACCGAGAGGGGCGCGTGATGTCCGAACGCCACACATGGGGCGTACGCCGGACGCGTGCGGCCCACGAAGGGCGCGTACGCGTGACGCGTGCGGCTCGTCTCGCGCTCGCCGTGCCGTTGCTCGCCGTGACGCTCGCCGGGTGCGGGATCCGGGCGACGGAGGTGCCGACCGACTTCGGTCCCGCGCCCTCCCGGGTGCCGTGCACGCTCAACGAGCCCGACATCGGTACGCAGTCCTCGCGCGGGATCCTCGTCCAGGTCTTCCTGCTCTGCTCCTCGCAGCTGGCGCCGGTGGACCGGACCGTGCGCATCGAGGCCGGGCCCGCGGCGACGGACCGTGTACGGGCCGCTCAGGCGCTCCTGGACGAGCTCTCCGAGTCCCCGTCGGACGCCGAGAAGCAGGCGAACTACACGACGGACGTGCCGCAGGGCCTCACGGTGAGCGGCCCGGGCCGCGGCGAACCGGACGACACGCTGCGCCTGAGCACCCCGCCCGCGGATCTGACGCCGTACGCGCTGGCCCAGGTCATCTGCACGTTCAGCGACTCGGCGGCCGCCTCGGACGGCGACTCGGTGACGCTCGGCGGGCCCGGCACGGACGCCCCGCGCCGGTACGAGTGCACGGAGTCGGTGCGCTCCCGCCCCGGCTCGGAGACCCCGCCGCAGACGGAGGCCGAGGGGGCCTGAGCCCTCCCGGGAAGCCCTCGGCCGGGCCCGGGCCGGACCCCGTCTGTGGCGCACGCCTCACCCGTGCGGGCCAAGCGCCGCCGTCACACGGAACCGATCCTGCCGGTGGCCGCGTCTTGGGGATCGTGCAGCGTCAAGGCTCGAACGGCAGCAGCGCCGTGATCCGCGTTCGTGCGGCGGGGGGTGTCCTCCTCGTCGCACATCTCGCGCTTGTTGCCTGGGTGACGCTGCGGCCCCTGGACGTGCCGTGGGTGAGCGCCGCGAATCTGCGTCCGTTCGCGAGCATCCGGGCCGATCTGGCGCTGGGCCCCGAGGCCGCCGCCCGCAACATCGGCAAGGGCCTGCTGCTGCTCGCCCCGCTCGGAGTGCTGCTGCCACTGGCGGGCGGCAGGCTCGCCGTCTCCCCGCTGCTGTCCCTGATGCGTACGGTCGCCGCCGGCGCCCTGCTCTCACTGGGCATCGAGCTCCTGCAGACCGGGGTGCCCGGACAGGTCGTGGACGTCGACTCGCTGCTCCTGAACACCGTGGGCGTGGCGCTGGCCCATGTCGCCGTGGTGCCCGGCGCCCGGGCCGTACTGCGCCGCCGGGCGGCGACCCGGCGCCAGGTCGCCGCCGCCCTCCGCCGCAAGCAGGCGGCCGAGGAGGCGACTCAGGGTCGGACCCCGACGATTCCCAGGGTCGGGATCGCCCCCTAGAGCGACGCTTTGCACCCTTCGTCTCCGTAGCGTTGACGACAGATGAGGCAGCCACACGGGAGGCCTCGGACCGACGCTCACGAAGGAGCCGTTCATGAACCGCCTTGCCCGCCCCACCAACGGCCGGATGATCGGCGGAGTGTGCGCAGCGCTGGCTCGGCGCTTCGGCACCTCCGCGACCACGATGCGGGTGATCTTCCTGGTGTCCTGCCTGCTGCCGGGCCCGCAGTTCCTGCTCTACATAGCGCTGTGGATCCTCTTCCCCTCCGAGGGCAAGGCGGCGCGTACGGCCTGGTGACGCACCAGTACGAACGCCGATGGGGCGCACCCGGTCCGGGTGCGCCCCATCGGCGCGAAAGGGGTGGCGCTCAGGTGCCGGACTCAGCCCAGCGGAATCCCGTTCACCGGCAGGCCGTGCGTGGGCAGGCCCTGGAGCGGCAGGCCCCCGAGCAGACCGGCGACCGGCGCGGCCGGACCCTCGGCGAGGAGGTTCGCGACGGCCGGCTGGGCGGCGGCGAGGCCACTGCCGAGCGCGTTCTGACCCTGGGCGAGCGACTCGCCCGAGCCGGGCAGGGTCTTGGTGACCCCGTCCACCGGCAGCACGCTGGAGACGGTGGAGAGCGCCGAGGTGGCGTCCGGGACCGCAGGCGCGGCAGGGGCCGCGTTGGCAGCACCCGCGCCGGCGGCGGCGAAGGCGGCACCGAGAGCGGCGACACCGAGGGTCTTGGCAGCAGACTGCTTCATCTTCGTCCTTGCATGCTGTGACGGGGATTTGAGCGGTCCGAAACGGTAATCACGTGCGAGCTCGCCCCGCAAACATCGAAAAGCGGCCGAGTCGTCATCACCCGGCCGCTTCCCGTCCTTCTTCGTCAGCCCTCTTCGCGCACAGAACCGCTGGTGGAAGCGGTCTGCTGGAACAGCCATTCGGACTTCAGCTCGGCATAACCGGGCTTGATGACGTCATTGATCATGGCCAGTCGTTCATCGAAAGGAATGAATGCTGATTTCATCGCATTGACTGTGAACCACTGCATGTCGTCGAGCGAATAGCCGAAAGCGTCGACAAGGTGCTCGAATTCCCGGGTCATGCTGGTGCCGGACATCAGACGGTTGTCGGTGTTCACCGTCGCCCGGAAGTGCAGCCGCCGCAGCAGCCCGATGGGGTGCTCGGCGTACGAGTCGGCGGCGCCCGTCTGGAGGTTGGAACTGGGGCACAGCTCCAGCGGGATGCGCTTGTCGCGTACGTACGAGGCGAGGCGGCCGAGCTTCACCGAGCCGTCCTCGTGGACCTGGATGTCGTCGATGATGCGCACGCCGTGGCCGAGCCGGTCGGCGCCGCACCACTGGAGGGCCTGCCAGATGGACGGGAGCCCGAAGGCCTCGCCCGCGTGGATCGTGAAGTGGTTGTTCTCCCGCTTCAGATACTCGAAGGCGTCCAGGTGCCGGGTGGGCGGGAAGCCCGCCTCCGCGCCCGCGATGTCGAAGCCGACGACACCCAGGTCGCGGTAGCGGTTGGCGAGTTCGGCGATCTCCAGGGAACGGGCCGCGTGCCGCATGGCGGTCAGCAGGGCGCCGACACGGATTCGGTGGCCGTTCTCGCGGGCCAGCCGCTCGCCCTCCCGGAAGCCCTCGTTGACGGCCTCGACGACCTCTTCGAGGGTGAGCCCGGCTTCGAGGTGCTGCTCGGGCGCGTACCGCACCTCGGCGTAGACGACGCCGTCCTCGGCGAGGTCCTCGGCGCACTCGGCGGCCACGCGGACGAGCGCCTCGCGGGTCTGCATGACGGCACAGGTGTGCGCGAAGGTCTCCAAGTACCGCTCCAGGGAACCGGAGTCGGCGGCCTCGCGGAACCAGACGCCGAGCTTGTCGGGATCCGTCTCGGGGAGGTTTTTATAGCCCGACTCGCGGGCCAGGTCGACGATCGTCCCGGGGCGCAGGCCACCGTCGAGGTGATCGTGCAGCAGGACCTTCGGCGCCCGGCGGATCTGCTCCGAGCTCGGGTTGTTCTTGGTCTGGCTCGTCATCTCCGCACTCTACCGCCTACGCGCGTAGATCTCCTGTTGGGCGGAACCGTCGATACGCAACGGTGACCGTGCGGACGGATGGCGTACACCATCGCTTCTGACACTGTTCTGTCATGGCACAGCAAGCGACGCCGGTTCGCACGGCCCGGCTCGGGCGGGCACTCGGAACGGAACCGACGGCGGTGAGCGGCGTGGTGCTGCTGCTGCCGGGCGGCGAGGAGGCCTCGGCCCGCAGACCCTCACCGATGCTGGCGACCGCGTCCGTACGGGCGTTGGGGCGCCGGCTGACCCGCGCCGGGCGGGACGACGGCCTGGTCGTGCACGTGGTGCACTACCGGTTCCGGGGCTGGAACGGCACGCAGGCGGATCAGGCGCGGGACGCCTCGTGGGCCGCCGACGAGGTCGTACGGCGGTACGGGGACGTTCCCGTGTGTCTCGCGGGCGTGGACATGGGCGGACGGGCCGCCCTGCACTCGGGCGGGCACTCCGCCGTCAACTCCGTGCTGGCGTTGTCCCCTTGGCTGCCCGAGGAGGATGTCGCCGCACCGCCCGAACCGGTGAAGCAGCTTGTGGGGCGGCGGGTGCTGATCGTGCACGGCACGAACGACGAGCGGACCGATCCCGAGTTGTCGTTCCGGCTGGCGTCCCGGGCGAAGAAGGCGAACCGGGATGTGTGTCGGTTCGAGGTGCATTCCGACGGGCATGCGTTGCACGCCTTTCGGGACGAGGTGTACGCGCTGGCCGAGGATTTCGTGATGGGGGCGTTGTTCGGGCGGGCTTTCGCCCGGCCCGTGGAGGACGCGCTCGCGGCTCCGCCTCCTTTGGGGTTGCGGATGCCGCTTGCTTCTGGGTTTGGGCGGTCTCTTCGGCGTTAGTTGCCCGGGGTGTGGTGGGTGCGGGTCGGTCGGGGCTTGGCTGCGCGGTTCCCCGCGCCCCTGAAAGAAGGCGTGCCCTCGTGGGGCTCAGCCGAGAAGCGACCTCAGTCGGGGAGCAAGGTGCCCCTCTTGGACAGTAGGAACTTCTTGAAGGCCGCCACGGGAGGCGTGTCGGGGTGGCCGTCCAGCCATGCCACGCCGATTTCTCTTGCCGCTCTTGGAGCCGTGACCGTCAGTTCCACAACTCCTGGGCGGGGTACGGCCGGTGGAGGCAGGAGGGCCACTCCCAGGCCCGCCGCCACCAGGCCCCGGAGGGTCTCCGCCTCCTCGCCCTCGAAGGCGACCCGGGGGCGGAAGCCCGCCTGTTGGCAGAGGTCGTCGGTGATGCGGCGGAGGCCGTAGCCGGGTTCCAGGGTGACGAAGGTTTCGTCGGCGGCCTCGGCCAGGCGGATGCGGCGGCGGGAGGCGAGCCGATGGTCCGCGGGGACGACCAGGCGGAGTTTCTGCTCGTCCAGGCGGCGGGCGACGAGGTCGGGGGCGTCCGGGACGGGGGACGTGAGGCAGAGGTCCAGTTCGCCGGAGCGCAGGCGTTCGATCATCGCCTCGCCGTAGTTCTGGACGAGGCTGAAGCGGACGCGGGGGTGGTCGGCGCGGAAGGCGCGGATCAGGCCGGGGACCGTCTCGGAGCCCATGGTGTGCAGGAAGCCGAAGGCGACCTTGCCGGTGGCCGGGTCGGCGTCGGCGCGCACCTCGTCGGCGGCCCGCTCGATCTCGGCGAGGGCCCGTTCGACGGAGGACAGGAAGGTGCGGCCGGCGGGAGTGAGTGAGACCGTGCGGCCCCGGCGGGCGAACAGGTCCACGCCCAGGTCGTGTTCGAGGCGGACCATCGCCCGGGACAGGGTCGACTGCGGGACCTGCATCTCCTGCGCGGCCCGCGTGACGTGCTCGGTGCGGGCGACCCCGGCGAAGTACGCGAGGCGTGGGGCGAGGATCGCGACGATGTCTTCTGTGTCACTGGACGGTGACAGGTGAGGCTCTGACCTCTGCTGATGCATCACGGGAACGATTATGATGATTCCATGCATTGGACGGATGAGCGGGACGGTTTTAGGTTCGAAGCATGCCTTCCGCAAGTACCGGGGCGTCCACGATCGTGGACGCCTCCGCAGCCACCGCCGTTCGTACCGAAGCCGCTCCCGCCCCGGCCACTTCCACCGGGGCCGCTCCCCTCGACGTCGTTCCCGCCGATTCCCGTATGGCCCCCGGCGGGCCCGGCTATCGCCGGATGAGCTTCGCGCTCTTCCTCGCGGGTGTCGCGACCTTCGCGCTTCTCTACTCCACCCAGGCCCTTCTGCCGCTGATCTCCGGCGACTTCGGGGTCACGGCGAGCACGGCGAGCTGGACGGTGTCCGCGGCGACCGGAGCGCTGGCGCTGTTCGTCCTGCCGCTGAGCGCGCTCTCGGAGCGGTTCGGACGGCGTACGTTGATGACGGTGTCCCTGGCGATCGCGGTGGCCGTCGGACTGCTGGTGCCCTTCGCCCCGTCGGTCGGCTGGCTGGTCGCGCTGCGGGCCGTGCAGGGTGCGGCGCTGGCCGGGCTGCCGGTCTCGGCTATGGCCTATCTCGCGGAGGAAGTACGGCCGAAGGCTCTGATCACCGCGATCGGTCTGTTCGTCGCGGGCAACAGCGTCGGCGGGATGAGCGGCCGGGTCATCACCGGCTGGGTCGCGCAGGAGTGGGGCTGGCGGGTCGCCCTCGGGGTCATCGGGCTGATCGCGGTGGGCTGCGCGGTGGCCTTCCGGCTGCTGCTCCCGGCGCCGAAGCACTTCAAGGCCGGTTCGCTGCGGCCCGCGGTGCTGGTCCGCACGGTCCGCGGTCACCTCGCGAACCCGCTGCTGTGCAGGCTGTACGCGATCGGCGCGCTGTTCATGACGGTGTTCGGCGCCGTCTACACGGTGATCGGCTACCGCCTCACGGACGCCCCGTTCTCGCTGCCGCAGGGCATCATCGGCTCGATCTTCCTCGTCTACCTGGTCGGCACGGTCTCGGCGTCGACCGCCGGGAAGCTGGTGGCACGGCTCGGCCGGCGCGGCGCGCTGTATCTGGCGGGCGGTACGACGACCGCGGGGCTGCTGGTCTCGCTGGCCGACTCCCTGCCGCTGATCCTGCTCGGCCTGGTCCTGATCACCGCAGGCTTCTTCGCGGGGCACGCGGTCGCCTCCTCCTCGGTCAGCCACACCGCCAAGGAGGGGCGCGCGCAGGCCTCCGCCCTCTACCAGTCCGCCTACTACCTGGGCTCCAGCGCGGGCGGCACGCTCGGCGCGGTCGCCTTCCACGCCGGCGGCTGGGCCGGGACGGTGGCGCTCGGTCTGCTGGCGGTCCTCGGGGTCGTGACGATCACGGTGGTCGGGTCGCACGCGGCCCGGACGCAGCGGCGGCTGGTGGCCGTGCATCGCTGACACACGGCGGCATGGCGCGTCGACTTTCGAACGAACGGGTGCAGGTCGGGACATTAACTGTCCTGACCTGCACCTTTTGCATCTCGGGGGGCCATTGTCAGTGGGCTGCGGTAGCTTCCGAAGTGCCGGCATCGCAAAGAGGCGGTGAAGGTGACGACGAACATGCCACAGGGGTGGGTTGGCCATGAGCGACGGAACGGCGACGGTGGAGGATCTCGACGTCCGCCTCGAGAAGCACCGGGTCGAGTTGACGGGGTACTGCTACCGCATGCTCGGCTCGTCCTTCGAGGCGGAGGACGCGGTCCAGGACACGCTCGTGCGCGCCTGGAGAAGCTACGACAAGTTCGAGGGCCGCTCCTCGATGCGCTCGTGGCTGTACCGGATCGCGACGAACGTGTGCCTGGACATGCTGTCGGCGGGGAACAAGCGGGCCCGCCCGATGGATCTGACGGAATCGACACCGCTCACACAGGCGGCGCTGAATCCGCGCCCCGACCACACCTGGCTGGAGCCGATGCCTGACGCGCGTGTGCTGCCCGTGGTCGAGGACCCTGCCGAGGCCGCCGTCGCCAAGGAGTCGGTGCGCCTCGCCTTCATGGCCACCCTGCAGCAACTGCCCCCCAAGCAGCGGGCCGTGCTCATCCTGCGCGAGGTGCTGGCCTGGAAGGCGAGCGAGGTCGCCGAGCTGCTCGGCACCACGGTCGCCTCGGTCAACAGCGCGCTCCAGCGGGCCCGTGCGACGCTCGCCGAGAGCGACGGCGCCGCGGCCCGGGCCGCCACCTCCGACCCGCTCGACGAGGAGCAGCAGAAGCTCCTGGAACGCTATGTGGCGGCCTTCGAGGGGTACGACATGACGGCCCTGACGGCTCTCCTGCACGAGGACGCCGTGATGACGATGCCGCCGTTCGACCTGTGGCTGTCCGGCCCCGAGGACATCACGGGCTTCATGACGACCCTCGGCGCGCCCTGTGCGAACTCGCATCTGGTGCCGGTCGCGGTGAACGGCCTGCCGGGCTTCGCCCAGTACAAGCCGGACCCGGAGAAGGGCGGTTACACGGCGTGGGCCGTGCAGGTCCTGGAGACCTCAGAGGGCCGGATCACCGGGTTCCACTGCTTCCTCGACACGCAGAGGTGGTTCCCGCTGTTCGGGCTGCCCCTCGACCTCGAAGGGGATGCCGACAAGACCGAGTAGCGCACGCAGGGCGGGGTCCGGGTCGCGCAGTCTGATCCGCCCCCCGGCGCGACGGGCGGCGAGCTGCATCCTGGCGAGCGCGTCGACGGTGGTCAGACCTGGTGGTCCGAGACCGGCGACATCGCAGACCAGGACGCCGGCTCTGCTGCTTTCGAGCCGTGCGCGCACGTCGTCGCAGAGCCTCGGCACCTCGTCTCGGGTGACGGGGCCGGGCAGTACGAGTACAGCAGGTGTCATGGCGTCCACGTGCGGTAGACCGGCGGGCGGCGCGGAACTCATCGCTGCGTGCTCACCGAGCACGAAGTTCAGGTAGCGCAAGGTCACATTGACCTGGGCATGGCCTACCCAAGAGGGTTCGGTGTATGCCCCACGAATTGGCGCCCCTCCGCCTGCCCGCACCGCGCCCCGACCGAATACGCGACCGCCTCCGCGCGGCCCCCGGCCACCCCCGGGAGCTCGGGGAGGTGCCGTGCAGGGGGTGCTGAACGGCTTCGCGGTGATCGCCGTCGTCATCGGCGTCGGCTATCTGATCGGCCGCCGCGGCCATCTCGGGGAGAACGGCCGGGAGGTGCTGACCAAGCTCGCGTTCCACGTGGCCACCCCCGCGCTCCTGTTCACCACGCTCGCACAGGCCGACCTGTCGGTGATCCTCTCCGACCGGCTGCTGGTGACGGCGATCAGTACGTTCGCGGTGGCCGGGGTGTTCGTCGCGGTCGGTGCGGTTCGCCGCTGGGGCGTGGGCCGTACGACGATCGGCGCGCTGTGCTCCAGTTACGTCAACGCGGGCAATCTCGGCATCCCGATCGCGGTGTACGTACTGGGCGACGCCTCACTCGTGGCCCCCGTGCTCCTCTTCCAGCAGATCGTGATGACCCCGGTGGCCCTGACGGTCCTCGACCTCTCCGGCCCGGGCGAGAAGACCTCCCTGTGGCGGCGGGTGACCACTCCGATCCGCAACCCCGTCGGCATCGGCTCCCTGTCCGGCGTAGCGGTCTCGGCATCCGGCCTGACGGTCCCGGGCCCGGTCCTCGACCCGCTCACCCTGATCGGCAACATGTCGGTCCCGGCCGTCCTCCTGGCCTTCGGCATCTCCCTCTGCGGCAGCACGATGCCCGGTCGCGGCCCCGACCGAACCCCGGTCCTTCTCTCCGTAGCCCTGAAATCGGTGGGCCAGCCCCTGGCAGCCTGGGCCCTTGCGGCAGGCGTCTTCGGCCTCCGCGGCGCCCCCCTGCTCGACGTGGTGGTCACCTCGGCCCTACCGGCCGCCCAGAACCTCTTCACGTACGCGTCCCGCTACCGGGTCGGCGAGGTACTGGCCCGCGAGTCGATCCTGCTGTCGACGATGGTGGCGGTGCCTGTGCTCGTGGTGGTGGCGGCGACCCTCGGCTGAGGCCGGGCCCGGTCCTGGTGAACAGACGAAGGGGACCGGCGACGGACGCCGGTCCCCTTCACTAACGAGTCGAGTCGAGTCTGATCGGATCAGCTCAGGCGATACGTTCCAGCACCACCGGCGCCGCCGTGAAGGCCGTGCCCGGGGCCGCCACGTCGTACGAGCCCTCGACCGCCTCCAGGGCGTACTCGAAGCGCTCGGGTGTGTCCGTGTGGAGGGTCAGCAGGGGCTGGCCCTCCGTGACCGTGTCGCCCGGCTTGGCGTGCAGTTCGATGCCTGCCGCCGCCTGGACCGGGTCCTCCTTGCGGGCGCGGCCCGCGCCGAGGCGCCAGGCGGCGATGCCGATGTCGTAGGCGTCCAGGCGGGTGAGTACGCCCGTGGTCGCCGCCTTCACCACGTGCTGTTCCCTCGATGTGGGGAGCGGGGCGTCCGGGTCGCCGCCCTGGGCCGCGATCATGCGGCGCCAGGCGTCCATCGCCGAGCCGTCGGCCAGAGCCTTCGCGGGGTCGGCGTCCTTCACACCCGCCGCGTCGAGCATCTCGCGGGCCAGGGCCAGGGTGAGTTCCACGACGTCCGACGGGCCGCCGCCCGCCAGGACCTCGACCGACTCGCGGACCTCCAGGGCGTTGCCCGCCGTCAGGCCCAGGGGCGTCGACATGTCCGTCAGGAGCGCGACCGTCTTCACGCCGTGGTCCGTGCCCAATCCGACCATCGTGGAGGCCAGTTCGCGTGCGTCCTCGATCGTCTTCATGAAGGCGCCCGTGCCCACCTTCACGTCCAGGACGAGCGAGCCGGTGCCCTCCGCGATCTTCTTCGACATGATGGACGAGGCGATCAGGGGGATCGCCTCCACCGTGCCGGTCACGTCCCGGAGCGCGTACAGCTTCTTGTCCGCCGGGGCCAGACCGTCGCCCGCCGCGCAGATGACCGCGCCGACCTCGTCGAGTACGGAGAGCATCTCCTCGTTCGAGAGGAGGGCGCGCCAGCCCGGGATCGACTCCAGCTTGTCGAGGGTGCCGCCGGTGTGGCCGAGGCCCCGGCCCGACAGCTGCGGGACCGCCGCGCCGCAGGCCGCGACGAGCGGGGCCAGCGGGAGGGTGATCTTGTCACCGACGCCGCCCGTGGAGTGCTTGTCGGCGGTCGGGCGGGACAGGGACGAGAAGTCCATGCGCTCGCCGGAGGCGATCATCGCGGCCGTCCAGCGGGCGATCTCGCCGCGGTTCATGCCGTTGAGCAGGATCGCCATGTTCAGGGCGGCCATCTGGTAGTCGGCGACCTCGCCGCGTGTGTACGCGTCGATGACCCAGTCGATCTGCTCGTCGCTCAGCTCGCCGCGGTCGCGCTTGGTGCGGATGACGGAGATGGCATCCATCGACAACAAAGCCATGGCCTTTCCTTCCGAAGTGCAGCGGCCCCTCCCGGTGCCCTGGAGGCACGCGACGCGGAGGGGCCGACCGTAATTACTTGCGGAGGTGCCCCGGCCCGAAGGCCTGCGGAAGCATCTCCGAGAGCGGCAGGATCCCGGCCGGCGTCTCCAGGATCAGATCGGGGCCGCCGAACTCGAACAGCAGCTGGCGGCAGCGGCCGCACGGGACCAGGATCTCGCCGCGGCCGTCCACGCAGGTGAAATGCGTGAGCCGGCCGCCCCCGGTGCTGTGGAGCTGCGAGACCAGTCCGCACTCGGCGCACAGCCCGAGCCCGTACGAGGCGTTCTCGACGTTGCACCCGGAGATCACCCGGCCGTCGTCGACCAGGGCCGCGACACCGACCGGGAAGCCCGAGTAGGGGGCGTACGCACGGGACATGGCCTCGCGGGCCACCTCCCGCAGGGCCTCCCAGTCGACCTCGGCCGCGGATCCGGTTCCGGCGGACGTCACTTCCCTTGCCCCCGCCGGTACGGCATGCCGTCCGCCTTCGGCATCCGCAGCCGCTGTGCGGACAGGGAGAGGACGAGCAGCGTGATGACGTACGGCGTGGCGGAGACGACCTGGTTCGGCACCTCGTCGGTGAGCGAGTACCAGGTGAACATCAGCACGCCGACGGCCAGGGTGATCACACCGGGCACGTACTTCTTCCTGACCAGCAGCCAGATGGCGCCGATGGCCAGCAGTATGGCGCCGAGCAGCAGCAGCGCGTGGACGTTCTCGGCGCCGCCGCGCAGGTTGAGGCTGTCGGTGTAGCCGAACAGGCCCGCGCCGAGGGCGAGTCCGCCCGGCATCCAGTTGCCGAAGATCATCGCGGCGAGACCGATGTAGCCGCGGCCACTGGTCTGCCCCTCCAGATAGAAGGGGTTGGCGACGATGGAGAGGAAGACACCGCCGAGGCCCGCCAGGCCGCCGGAGATGATCACGGCCAGGTACTTGTACTTGTAGACGTTGACGCCGAGCGACTCGGCCGCGACCGGGTTCTCGCCGCAGGACCGCAGCCGCAGACCGAAGGCGGTGCGCCACAGGATCCACCAGGTGGCCGGGATCAGCGCGACGGCGATGAGGGTCAGCCAGGAGACGTTGGTGACCAGTCCGCCGAGCAGACCCGCGAGGTCCGAGATGAAGAACCAGCCCTTGTCGTTGAGGTCGACGAGCGCCTCGGACAGTCCCGGCACCGTGAAGTTGCCGATCGACTCGACCGGCGGGGACTGCTTGGCCGAGCCGCCCTGCACGCCCTCGAAGGCGAGCGGGGCGAGGTAGCGGGTGGCGCCGAGGGCCAGGATGTTGATGGCCACACCGGAGACGATGTGGTTGACGTTGAAGGTGACCGTGACGATCGCGTGCAGCAGACCGCCGACGCAGCCGCCGACGATGCCGATGAGGACACCGTTCCACGGGCCCCACTGGTAGCCGGCCCAGGCACCGAACCAGGTGCCGAGGATCATCATGCCTTCGAGGCCGATGTTGACGACGCCCGCGCGCTCGGCCCACAGACCGCCGAGACCGGCCAGGCCGATCGGGACGGCCAGTTCGAGCGCGGTCGACATCTGGCTGACGTTGGTGATGCCGTCGGCGCCGGTGATGATGCGCACGATCGAGGTCAGCGCGAGGCCGCCCGCGATGACCAGCAGAAGGACGGGGAGCGTGAGCCGGCGGCCCTTGGGCGCCGTGGGCTGCAGCGAGGGCTGGTTGAGGTCGGTCACGGTGGTCATCGTCCGGCCACCTCCTTCTGGTTCGAGTTGTCGGAGGTGGCGCCGAGGACGTGGCCCGCCGCGAGTTCGGCGCCGACGCGGCGCTGCTGGCGGCGCAGACCCCACTCGCGCACGGCCTCGTACGAGACGACGACCGCGATCACGATCAGGCCCTGCATGATGACCGCGATCTCCTTGTCGTACCCGTGGAAGTCAAGCTCGGGCGAGGCCTTGTCCAGCCAGGCCCACAGGAGGGCCGCGAAGGCGATGCCCGTCGGGTTGTTGCGGCCGAGCAGGGCGATGCCGATACCGAGGAAGCCGATGCCGGTCGGGAAGTTCAGGCTGTACGTGTGCGAGTCGCCGAGCAGGATCGGCAGGCCCGCGAGACCGGCGAGGCCGCCGGAGATCAGCATGGCGGTGAGGACCATGCGCTTGGGGTTCACACCGCTGGCCGCGGCGGCGGTCTCCGAGGCGCCGGAGGCGCGCAGGTCGAAGCCGAAGCGGGTGCGGTTGAGGACGACCCAGTAGCCGACGCCGAGCAGGGCGGCGAGGACGACGAGGCCGTAGATCTCGCCGGCGTCGCCCATGTCGAAGCCGGGGATCCAGCCGGACTCGTGCATCTCGCCGGTGGTGTTGTTGTTGCCGACCTTGACGCCGAAGACGTTGGGCAGCCAGAAGTAGGCGATGACGGAGGTCGCGATCGCGTTCAGCATGATCGTCGCGACGACCTCGCTGACCCCTCGGGTGACCTTGAGGACACCGGCGATGCCGGACCAGAAGGCGCCGGTGAGGACCGCGGTGAGCAGCAGCAGCGGGACCTGGAGGACCGCCGGCAGGTTCGCGTGGGCGCCGACCACCGCGGCCATCATGGCGGCGAGCTGGTACTGGCCGTCCACACCGATGTTGAACAGGTTCATCCGGAAGCCGATGGCCACCGCGAGGGCCGCGATGTAGTACAGCGAGGCCTGGTTGATGATCAGGACCTGGATGTCGGAGAACGTGGCCTGCTCGAACATGATCGAGTACGGCTCGAACGGGTTCTTCCCCGAGGCGATCAGCACGACCGAGGTCAGCGCCACGGCCACGACGAGCGCGATGACCGGCCCGGCCACCGCGAGGAGCAGTCGCTCCTTGTCGAACTTCTTCATCAGCGGGCCTCGTCTTCCGGGGCGTCTGCCGGGCCGTCCGCCGGCGTCTCGGCAGGCTCTTCGAGCGCTGCCTTCTCTTCGAGCTCTGTCTGCTCTTCTTCGAGCTGTTCCACGAGCTCTTCGTTCTCCAGGTGTCCGGAGGCGGCGCCGGTCATGGCCGAGCCGAGCTCCTCCGGGGTGATGGTCGCCGGATCGGCGTCCGCGACCAGCTTGCCGTTGTAGATCACCCGGAGGGTGTCGGAGAGGCCGATGAGCTCGTCCAGGTCGGCGGAGATCAGCAGGACGGCCAGTCCTTCGCGGCGGGCCTCGCGGATGTGGTCCCAGATCGCGGCCTGCGCGCCGACGTCCACACCACGGGTGGGGTGGGCGGCGATCAGGAAGCGCGGCTTGTGGGTCATCTCGCGGCCGACGATCAGCTTCTGCTGGTTGCCGCCGGACAGCGAGGCGGCGGTGACGTCGATGCCGGGCGTGCGGACGTCGTACGCCTCGACGATGCGGCGGGTGTCGTCCTGGGCGCCCTTGATGTCGAGCCAGACGCCCTTCGCGTTGGGCTTCTCGGTGACATGGCCGAGGATGCGGTTCTCCCAGAGCGGGGCCTCCAGGAGCAGGCCGTGGCGGTGGCGGTCCTCGGGGATGTAGCCGATGCCCTGCTCGCGGCGCCTGCGGGTGGCCCAGGAGGTGATCTCCTCGGCGGCCAGCGTGATGGTGCCGGAGTCGGCCGCCTTGAGGCCGATGAGGGCCTCGATCAGCTCGGTCTGGCCGTTGCCCTCGACACCGGCGAGGCCGAGGATCTCGCCCTCGTGGATGGTGAAGCTGATGTCGTCGAGGAGGGCCTTGCCGCCGGGCGCGACCAGGCGCAGGTCCTCGACGGTGAGCACCGGCCGGTCGGTGACCGTGGACTCGGCGGTCTCCGGGGTGGGCAGTTCGCTGCCGACCATCAGCTCGGCGAGCTGGCGCGGGGTGGTCTCGGAGGGGACGGCCGTGCCGACCGTCGTGCCCCGGCGGATCACCGTGATGTCGTCGGCGACCGACAGGACCTCGCCCAGCTTGTGGGAGATGAAGATGACCGACAGGCCCTCGGACCTGAGTTCGCGCAGGTTGGCGAAGAGCGCGTCGACCTCCTGCGGCACGAGGACCGCGGTGGGCTCGTCGAGGATGAGGATCCGGGCGCCGCGGTAGAGGACCTTGAGGATCTCCACGCGCTGGCGGTCGGCGACACCGAGCTCCTCGACGAGGGCGTCGGGGCGCACGCCGAGGCCGTAGCGCTCGGAGAGCTCCACGATCCGGCGGCGGGCCTTGGCGCCGATGCCGTACGACTTCTCACTGCCCAGGACGACGTTCTCCAGGACGGTGAGGTTGTCGGCGAGCATGAAGTGCTGGTGGACCATGCCGATGCCGCGGGCGATGGCGTCGGCGGGCGACGAGAAGGTGACCTGGTCGCCGTCGACGGCGATGGTCCCCTCGTCCGGCTTCTGCATGCCGTAGAGGATCTTCATCAGCGTCGACTTGCCGGCGCCGTTCTCGCCGACGAGCGCGTGGACCGTGCCCTTGCGGACGCTGAGGTGAATGTCGTGGTTGGCCACGACGCCGGGGAACCGTTTGGTGATCCCGGCGAGTTCGACTGCGGTCACCGATCCGTTGACCGCGTCGGCCGGAGGACTGCTGGACGCGTTGATGGCGCACTCTCCTGAAGGGAAAGGGGGTCGTCTACGCGCGTAGCGCCCCTACGGCAACATGAGGGGCCGACGCGCCGCGAGAACGGGGTACGGGGAGCCAGGCTCCCCGTACCCCGTTGAGCGGACGTAACCCCGCGGTTACGAGCGACTCCGGGGAAGATCGGTGTCCGAACTTCCCCGGAGTGCCTAGCTGCTCCTGAGGTACTGCTGTCAGCTGGACTTGACCTTGATCTCGCCGCCGATGATCTTCTCCTTGGCCGCCTGAACAGCTTCCTGGATCGCGGTGTCGCTCTTGAACTTCGGGTTGGAGTCCGCGAGGCCGACCTCACCGGACTTCAAGTCGCCCCTGACGATACCGGTCTCGGGCTTGCCGTCCTCGACCGACTTCGCGAGGTTGTACACCGCCTTGGCGACGTCCTTCGTCGCGGAGGTGAGGATGGCGTCCTTGTACTTGCTCAGAGCTTCCTGCTTGTACTGGTCGGAGTCGACACCGATCGCCCACACCTTGTTGGCGGAGGCGGCCTCGATGACACCCTGACCCGACAGGCCGGCCGCCGCGTAAACGACGTCGGCCTTCTTCTCGATCTGGCCCTCGGCGGCCGTCTTGCCCTTGTCGGGGCTGGAGAAGCCACCCTCCTCGGCGGTCTGCGTCAGGTACTGCGAGAGGACCTTCACGCCGGGCTTGGTGTCCTTGACGCCCTGCGCGAAGCCCGCCCCGAACTTGTGGATCAGCGGGATGTCCACACCGCCGACGAAGCCGACCGTGTTGCTCTTGGTGGCCTTGGCCGCCGCGACACCGGCGAGGTACGAGGCCTCCTGCTCGGAGAAGACCAGGTCCGCGACGTTGTCCGCCTCGATGGTGGAGTCGTCGACGATGCCGAAGGTGGTGTCGGGGTACTTCTCGGCAGCCGCCTTGACGGCCGGCGCGTAGGCGTAGCCGATGCCGATGACCGGGTTGTGGCCCTGCTTGGCCAGCGAGACGAGCCGCTGCTCCTTGTCGGCGTCCGTCTCACCGTCGGTGGGCTCGATGTCGGCGGTCTCGTAGCCGAACTCGCCCTTCGCCTTCTTCAGGCCCTCGTACGCGGCGTCGTTGAAGGACTGGTCGCCCCTGCCGCCGACGTCGTACGCGATGGCGAGGCCCTTGTCGCCCTTCGACTCCGACGAACCGGAGGAGGTCGAGGTACCGCCACAGGCGGAGAGGACGAGGGCGAAAGAGGCGGCCGCTGCGCCTGCGAGCGCGATGCGGGGAACCCGGCGCATGTGTTGTGCTCCTGTCGTACAAACTTGTACAAGCGCCGGGACGAACAGCTTCGGCGCTGGCTTCGCCGCAGATTAACGCGCGTAGACCCGCGAGAGAACCCCCTCTGTCCACCTTGTTATGCGGCTGTGCCCGAGGGCTCCCGCGGACCGGGTGCGGGCTTGCCGACCGCAAAGGTCCGTCCATGGCGGATGACCTGCGAGGGGAACACCAGAGCGGGCGGGCATCGAGGATGCCCGCCCGCTCTGTGTGAATTCGACTGCTTCGCCCGTTCAGGCGGTGACGGGCCCGGAGGCCCGCCCCCGGACTACTCGGTCTTCACCTTGATGGTGCCGCCGATGATGGCCTCCTTGGCCTTGGCCACCGCGTCGGTGAGGCCGGCGATCTCGCCCATCTTCGGGTTGCTGTCGGCGAGGCCGACGCCGTCCACCTTCAGGTCGAAGGTCTGGACACCGGTCAGCGGCTTGCCGTCCTCGACCGACTTGGCGAGGGAGTACACCGCGCCGCCGACGTCCTTGAGCGCCGACGTCAGGATGTAGTCCTTGTACGCGGCCAGCGCCTCCTGCTTGTACTGGTCGGAGTCGACACCGATCGCCCAGACCTTCTTCTTGGCCGCGGCCTCGATGACGCCCTGGCCGGACAGGCCGGCGGCCTGGTAGATGACGTCCGCGTTCTTCTCCAGCTGGCCCTCGGCGGCGGCCTTGCCCTTGTCGGGGCTGGAGAAGCCGCCCTCCTCGGCGGTCTGCGTCAGGTACTGGGAGAGGACCTTCACGCTGGGCTTGGTGTCCTTGACGCCCTGCGTGTAGCCGGCCTCGAACTTGTGGATCAGCGGGATGTCCACACCGCCGACGAAGCCGACCGTGTTGGTCTTGGTGGCCTTGGCCGCCGCGACACCGGCGAGGTACGAGGCCTCCTGCTCGGCGAAGACGAGCGACGCGACGTTGTCGCCCTCGACCACGGAGTCCACGATGCCGAAGCTGGTCTTCGGGTACTTCTTGGCGGCGGCCTCCAGCGCGGGGCCGTACGCGAAGCCGACACCGACGACCGGGTTGTAGCCCTGCTTGGCGAGCGAGACGAGGCGCTGTTCCTTGTCGGCGTCCGTCTCACCGTCGGTGGGCTCGATGTCGGCGGTCTGGTAGCCGAACTCCTTCTTCGCCTTCTCCAGACCGGCGTACGCGGCGTCGTTGAAGGACTGGTCGCCCTTGCCGCCGACGTCGTACGCGATGGCAAGGCCCTTGCCGCCCTTGCTCTCGCTGCTGTCACTACTGCTGCTGTCGCTGCTGGTGCCGCCACAGGCGGTCGCCGCCAGTGCCAGCGACGCGACCCCCACCGCGACGCGGGTCAGGCTGGATATCCGACGCATCTGAAGTTCCCCATTCTCCAAGCCCCGCAGTGGGTGCTGAGTTCGGCGCACATTAACGCGCGTAGACCCTTGAGGGAACGGGGTAGCGCTTGGCCGTTATCCATTCGTGCCGATGGCCGGTTACGTCCTTGTGAACCCCGGGACCGAAAGGGGCATACAGGGACACAGCACCCACCACGGCAGTCACGCTCCGCAACCGGGGCGGTGGAGTCCGCGTGACGACACGAGTGGTTCTTGACAGTGCACAACGGTACTGCGCGGGGGTACGCGGCGCGACCGGAAGGACCGGCCGCGCCCGCCGACGGGAGCGGGCGCGACCGCCGCTCAGGCCCCGGCGTCGAGGAGGGCCGCCGCGGTGAAGAGCTCCACTCCCGCGGTGATCGCCGACTCGTCCGCGTCGAAGTCGCCCTGGTGCAGGTCCCGTACGGTCCGCTCCCCCGGGGTGCGCACTCCGAGCCTGGCCATGGCCCCGGGCACGTGCTCCAGGTACCAGGAGAAGTCCTCGCCGCCGAGGCTCTGCTCGGTGTCCTCCACGGAGTGGAGTCCGCGCCGCGCGGCCATGGCGTCCCGCAGCAGGTCGGTGGTGTCCGGGTCGTTGACGACCGGTGGCACCCCTCGGATGTAGTTGATCTCCGACTTGGCCCGGTACAGGTTCGCGATCTCGTCGATGGCCGCGTGCACCAGATCGGGCGCGGCCCGCCAGGAGGCGAGATCCAGACACCGTACGGTCCCGGAGAGCTCGGCGTGCTGCGGGATGACGTTGCAGGCGTGGCCCGACTCGATCCGGCCCCAGGTCACGGCGAGGCCGGACCGGGCGTCGACGCGCCGGGCGACCAGGGCGGGCACGTCCGTGACGACGCGGGCGGCGGCCGTCACCAGGTCGGTGGTGAGGTGGGGGCGTGCGGTGTGCCCGCCGGCCCCGTCCAGCGACACCTCGAGGCGGTCGCAAGCGGAGGTGATGGGGCCGTGCCGCAGCCCGATCCGGCCCGCGTCGACCTTCGGGTCGCAGTGCACCCCGACGATCCGGCCGACGCCGTCCAGCGCCCCGCACTCGATGACGTCCGGAGCGCCGCCGGGCAGTACTTCCTCGGCGGGCTGGAAGATCAGGCGCACGGCCCGGTCGAGCAGGCCCTGCTCGTGCAGCTGGGCGAGGACGAGGCCGGCGCCGAGGACCACGGTGGTGTGGATGTCGTGGCCGCAGGCGTGGGCCCGGTCGGGCACGGTCGAGCGGTACGCGCACTCGGTCTTCGTGTCCGGGATGGGCAGGGCGTCGATGTCGGCACGCAGGGCGAGCATCGGACGCGCGGGGTCCGGGTCGCCGATGTCACAGATGAGACCGGTTCCGATGGCGAGCACGCGGGGGTGCAGGCCGGCCCGCTCCAGGCGCGCCTTGATGGCGGCGGTGGTGCGGAACTCCTGGTTGCCGAGCTCCGGATGCATGTGCAGATCGCGGCGGAAGGCCACGAGTTCTGTGCGGAGTGCCTCGGGCAGCGTGCCGGGGAGGGCGCCGGGAAGGGCGTCTGCGAGCGCACCCGGGAGCGTGCCGGGAAGCGTGGCTTCCCCGGGCTGGTCGGCCTCGGAATCTCGGGACATCAGTTGGTTCACCCTCTGAAGGGTAGGGCGACGCGACGGCCAACTGACCCACGATCAACAAAACTTCAACCCGTACGGTGAAGAAAACCTGGCCGCGTGGCGCATAGATATTGACTGGGATGGGTAAACTCGCCCGGCTTTTCAGCCGTGTGGGTCCTGGGTGGCCGAATGGATCGTGATCCAGGTCTCCTGATGGGACAACCTCCGGGCGGCGATGCCCATTCCCGGGTCTCCGGGACAGGGCTCTCTACGCATACCACGCATACGTGGGCGTGGCCGGTTCTGTTCACCTGGCGGACGGGGCGGAGACGGCGGGGCCGCGCCCCTGCTTTTGTCTTTAGGGGCGCGGGGAACTGCGCGAGCAACCCAGGACGGCGCGCACCTCGCGAACAGACCTCGACACCGGCATCTTCAGGGGCGCGGGGAACTGCGCACTCAGCCACAAGCGGCCCGCACCCTACTCGCAACCAGTTACCCCCCGGGGGTACAGGATCACGTGGCCGTCGAGACGGCAGACAACCGGTGGACGTCCCGGGCCGTGCCCGTGACGCCCGAGAGGAAGCCCTGGGCCCGGGGGGAGGCGTTCTCCGTGAGCCAGGCCGGGTCGATGTCGCAGACGGCGACCTTGACCTCCGTGCCGACCAGGGCGAGGGGCAGCGTGTGCACCACGGTCGACGGGAAGCTGAGGATCGTACGGCCGATGGGGCCGCGGCGGGCGATCAGTTCCAGGGGGAGGTCCGGACGGACGATCTCCAGGCCGGTCTCGACCGCGAGCCGGTGCAGCTTGTCCGGGCTCTCCCGGCGGTGGGCGAAGTACCGGGTGGCGCCATAGGTCCTGGCGAGCCCCTTCACCGCCTCCAGATAGCGGTCGGGGTCCACGACTCCCGTCTCCACCAGGGACGTTCCGACTAGGTCGGCGCCCTTCGTGATCCGGGGCGGGCCGAACCGGGAGCGGGTCCAGGAGAAGTCGTTGGCCGTGATGGTGACGCCCTCGGGCGTCTCGGTGATCGGCATGGCGGAGAAGACCTCCACGCGTCGGCCGACACCCGGTGTGAGCCGGCGGCGGGCCCGGGCCGAGACCGGTGCGAAGACCAGGTCCCGGGCCCCGGGACGACCGCCGCGCCGGTGCCAGCGCACCAGCCGTTCGCCCTTGGCGAGCTGGGAGACGAACTCCATCGTCGCGGTCCCGTCGTCGACGACGACGAGGTCACGGGCCCGGGTGATGGTGAGCAGCAGTTGTACGTAGCGGGAGAACGGGTCGCCCATGACGATCCGCTCGGCCCGCCGCAGGAGTGGGGCGAGCCCCCCGACCGTGTGGAAGGGGGCCGTCGCACCGCCCCGCGCCTCCTCCCAGCGCACCTCGTATCCCTCGTCGCGCGCCAGCTCGGCCATGCGCCGGAGCTGTCCGCGGGTCATCGGGTCGGTGGGCGAGAGCACGACAAGGGTGAGTCCCCCGCCGGGCCGTGGCCGCCCGCCCTCCACCTCCGGACCCGGGGGTCCGGAGGGCTCCGCCGCCGTCCTGAGGGCGTGGACGTGGGCCCACTCCAGGACGTTGAGGAGCTGCACCGGGCTCTCCACGAAAGCCAGTGTGGCGGGTGCGGGTGACTGGGGGCCGGTGGACCCGGCACGGGGACTCATCGACGTACGACCGTCGCTTTCCCTTGATCCTGATCGGGATTCGGAGGTGACTCAGACGGCGACGGGCTCGCCCGCCGCCGCCGCGATCTCGGCCTCGGCGACGACGCCCGGGACGCGGCGCAGCTTCTTCATCGGGCCGAGCTCGGACTCGTAGACCTTCTTGACGCCGTCGCCGAGGGAGGCCTCGATGGTGCGGATGTCGCGGACGAGGCGGGTCAGGCCCTGCGGCTCGACGGAGGCGGCCTGGTCGGAGCCCCACATCGCGCGGTCGAGGGTGATGTGACGCTCGACGAAGGTGGCGCCCAGGGCGACCGCGGCGAGGGTGGTCTGCAGGCCCGTCTCGTGGCCGGAGTAGCCGATCGGGACGTTCGGGAACTCGGCCTGGAGGGTGTTGATGACGCGGAGGTTGAGCTCCTCGGCCTGCGCCGGGTAGGTCGACGTGGCGTGGCACATCAGGATGTTGTCGCTGCCGAGGACCTCGACCGCGTGGCGGATCTGCTTCGGCGTCGACATGCCGGTGGAGAGGATGACCGTGCGGTTGGTGGCGCGCAGGGCGCGCAGCAACTCGTCGTCCGTGAGGGAGGCGGAGGCGACCTTGTGGGCGGGGACGTCGAACTTCTCCAGGAAGGCGACGGCCTCGGTGTCCCACGGGGAGGCGAACCAGGCGATGTTCTTCGACTTGGAGTACTCGTCGATCTGGCGGTACTCGTCCTCGCCGAACTCCACGCGGTGGCGGTAGTCGATGTAGGTCATGCGGCCCCAGGGGGTGTCGCGCTCGATGTCCCACTGGTCGCGCGGGGTGCAGATCTCCGGGGTGCGCTTCTGGAACTTCACGGCGTCGCAGCCGGCCTCGGCGGCGGCGTCGATCAGCTTGAAGGCGTTCTCGAGGTCGCCGTTGTGGTTGATGCCGATCTCGCCGACGACGTAGACGGGGTGACCCGGGCCGGCGGTCTTCGAACCGAACTGGCGCAGACGGGAGTTGGTGCTCATGGTGGAGAAGTTCCTTACTTGTCGAGGGAGTCGAGAGAAGGGCCGAGGATCCAGCTGGCGATCTCTCGGATCGCGCCGTCGCCGCCGGGAACGGTGGTGACCGCGCGCGCGGCGCCGCGTACGACGTCGTGGGCGCTCGCGACCGCCACGGGCCAGCCCACGAGGGCGAAGCACGGGAGGTCGTTGACGTCGTTGCCGACGTAGAGCACGCGCTCGGGCGCGATGCCCTGTTCCTCGCACCACTGCTTCAGTGCGAGGTCTTTCCGGTCGATGCCGTGGAGCACCGGGATCTGCAGCTTCCGGGCTCGGGCGGCGACGACCGGGTTCTTCTCCGAGGACAGGATCAGCATCGTGAGGCCGCTCTTGCGGAGGGCCGCGATGCCGAGTCCGTCGCCGCGGTGCACGGAGACGAACTCCCGTCCCTCGGAGTCGATCAGCACCCTGTCGTCCGTCTGGGTGCCGTCGAAGTCGAGGACGACCGCGTCGATGTCTTCGGCGGTCGGGAGGGTGCCGGGGCGGTTCGCGTCGAAGAGCGGCGCGAGGGCCCTGGCACGGGCGAGGTCGTGCGGGTCGTCGATCTCCAGGACCCGGGCGGGGTCGGTGCGGACGAGTTCCGTACGGCCGAAGAAGCGGTGCTTGTGCTCGCGCAGCCCCGCCGCGTTCATGGCGTAGGCGGCGCCGGTCTCCAGGAGGTCCTGGGGGCGGTCCTGGCGGCGCGGGCGGAAGGACTTGTCGTGGTTGACGCCGTAACCGCCGTCCGTGGCCGTGGTGTTGGCGACGGTGGTGGTGCCGCCGACGGCCCGGGTGCGCTCGGTGTCGACGGCGGTCGGGTCGTCGTCCGCGTCCCGCCAGATGAACCCGTGGAAGGGCGCCACGGTCAGCGCGGTGTCGGCGCCGTTCTCGACGACCGCGCCGGCGACCCCGTCGATGTCCTCGCGGATGATGAAGGGGCTGGTGCACTGCACGAGGAGCACGGCGTCGACGACGGAGCCGTGCAGCGCCTCGTGGGCGTCCATGGCGTGCAGGACGGCGGCCTCGGAGGTGGCGGTGTCGCCGGCGATGGCGGCGGGGCGGAGCACGACCTCGGCGCCTGCCTCGCGGGCGGCGGCGGCGATCGCCTGGTCGTCGGTGGAGACCACGACGTCCGTCACGAGCCGGGCCGCGACGCACTCGCGCACCGCGCGGGCCACCAGGGGTACGCCGCCGACGGGGAGGAGGTTCTTGGCGGGGACGCCCTTGGAGCCGCCCCGCGCGGGGATCACCGCGAGCACCCGGCGCACCGGCTTCGCCCGGCCCGCTGTCGCCTGGCCCGCTTGCGAGTTGGTCATTGGCTGTACTCCTTGAGGAGGGTTCTGGACGCCCGCGGCTCGCGGATCCGTCGGGAGGGCGGTCACAGCTCGCCCATCCGCCGGATGACGGGCGCCACCCGCTGCACCCCGTGCCGGTAGGCACCCCGGGCCGCCCGGCGCACGATCTGCCGCACGGGGCCCGGTTCCTTGTCGGCGTCGGGGGCGCCGGGCAGCGGGCTGCCGTCCGGGCCGAGGTGGTGGCGGGCGAGGATGCCGGGCAGATAGCCGGGCGCGGTGGCGGGGGTGTAGTAGGGCGCGAGGGCGGTCAGTCCGCCCTGGCCGAGCAGCTTCGCGATGCGCTCACGGGCCGCGTCGAAGGCCGTCTCGTACGATCCGTCGGCCGCGACCCCTTGCCGGCTCACCCACTGCTCGTCGGGCGACGGCTCGTGCCCGGCGTCGAGTTCGTCCCAGGAGGCGAGGCACCCGGAGCCCACGAAGTGGTGGTTGCCGAGCGACTCGCGCACACCGAGGTCGGTGAGGACGACGGTGGGGATCCGACGGTGCAGGGACTCCAGGGCCGCCGTGGAGCTGATGGTGACCAGCAGGTCCGTACGGTCGAGGACCTCGCCCATGTGCCCGTACACGAGGCGGAAGTTGGCGGGCAGGCCGCCCGGGATCCGCTCCGCGAGGCGCTGGTAGGGCTGCTCCTCGATGTGTGTGGTGTGCTCGCCCGGCTTGGAGCGCAGCTTCAGCAGGACCTCGCGGTCCGGGTGCAGCCTCGCGTGCTTCACCAGCCGGTTCAGCAGGTACGTACGGTCCTTGCGGCTCTCCGGGACGGAGGGCTGCGCGGCGAAGACGACCGTGTACGGGTCGTGCTTCTCGTAGGTGGCGCCGCCGAGGAACGGCAGCGCCACCTCGGTCACGGAGGAGGCGTCGGCGCCCACTCCCTCGTAGACGGCGGTGAAACGGTCCGCGTCCTGGCGGGAGTTGGCGAGGACGAGGTCCGCGCCGTGCCGCAGCAGCAGACCGTCGGCGAGCTTCTCGTAGACGACCCCGACATAGCCGGTGACGACGACGGGCCGCTTCACGCGCCCCGGTCCGAAGCGCTCCCGCCACTGGTACGAGAGTCCGTGCAGCATGGCCTGGACGGCGCCGCCGACGAGCGAGAGCACGACCAGGTCGTACGCGGGCGCCCCTTCTTCAGTCCCCTCGGCCCCCTCGGAGGCGCGGGCCATCTCCCGCAGGAACTCCACGGCGGTGACCTCCCGGAGGGAGTCGGCGCGCACGCCGACCTCTTCGAGCTGTCGGGCGGTGGGGGTCGCACGGCCACGCAGGAGGTAGCCGTCGAGCCTGATGTCCGAATCGGCCGGTGCGATGCGGTTCGCGGTGAGCGAGCCCCATTTCCACCGGGTGTCGGAATCGGCGAGGACGGCGACTCGCAGGGACTTCGAGGTACTTGCTGGCACGTCCAAGACGCTAGGAAGCGATTCCGATGCGCGGCCCAACCAGAATGCAACAAAGGGTTAACAGCACATCGCCGAATGGCGAATCGGCCTCGGATCGGCAGCGGAAAAGACCCGATTCACCAATCCGCCACGCGTCGTTCACCTTGCATCTCACCGGCGGTCAAGACGAATGCCGGGCCGCCGCCTAACGTCACACGGGTGGTCAAGCTCTCCGTCATCGTGCCGTTCTACAACGTGCAGCAATACGCACCCGACACCCTGAGGAGTCTGCGTGCGAACGCACGCGAGGACTTCGAATTCATTCTCGTCGACGACTGTTCGCGCGACGAGACCCCGGACATTCTCGCGCGCGCGGAGCGCGAGCTCCCGGGCGCGGTGCATGTCAGACACGAGCAGAACGGAGGGCTGGCCACCGCGCGCAACACGGGAATCGACGCGGCGAGCGGCGAATATCTCACGTTCCTCGACGGGGACGACTGGCTGGCCCCCGGCTACTACGAGCAACTGCTCGCCGCCATCGAGGACTTGGGGTGCGACTTCGTCCGTACCGACCATGTCCAGTGCACCGCGCGGGCCCGCGCCATCCACCGCGTTCCGCACGGCAGGCGCGGTGTCGTGCTGAATCCGCGCGAGGCGATCCTGCCCGCCGACCGGTCCACCTCCGTCGACTACGCGTACGCGTGGGCGGGCATCTACCACCGCCGGCTGGTCGAGCGGGGCCTGCTGCACTTCACCGACGGGCTGCGCACGGCCGAGGACCGGCCGTGGATCTGGAAGCTCCACCGGGAGGCCGAGTCGTTCGCCACGGTGGGGCTGCTCGGCGTGTTCTACCGGCGTGGCGTGGCGTCCTCGCTCACCCAGATCGGCGATGTGCGCCAGCTCGATTTCATTCGCGCGTTCGACCAGGTCGTCGTGGAAACCGCGCAGGACCCGGACGCGGACAAACTGCTTCCCAAGGCCGTGCGCACATATTGCGCGATTATTTCCCATCATCTGGGATCAATCGAAAGGTTCGAGCCACAGGTGGCACGGAAACTGAAGTCGATGAGCGCCGCGGCATTGCGCCGTATGCCGCAGAACGTCCTCGACGAGGCCCTCGACTCCATGGACGTCCAGCGCGCCACCCGGCTGCGCAGGCTGCGCCGCCGCCCGGCCGCCGCGGGGGTCGCCGCGTGACCACGCAGATCTTCCTGGCGTCGACGCTGTACGGCACGGCCACGCTCGCCGCCGCCCTCGACTCCGACTGTTTCGCGCCCGCGGACCGCCGCATCCTGCTCGTCTGCAACAACACGACGACGCCCGAGACGACGCCCGGCGTGGACGAGATGCCCGGGTTCGAGCGGCTGCGCGAGCGGTTCGACGACGTGGTGTCGTGGAACGAGACCATCTCCCCCTTCCACCCGGGCGGCTGGGCCCCCCGGCTCGACGACGTCCCGATCTGGGAGCGGCACCTGCGGCTCGCATGGGGGCTGGGCGACGATCCGGTGGAACTCGCCGTCGAGTCGATCCAGGTCAACCCGGCGCTCGGCGTCACGCAGATCTTCACCGGCGCGCCCGTCACCGTGTACGCCGACGGCCTGATGAGCTACGGCCCCACCCGCAACAAGATCGACCCGCTGGTCGGCACCCGCGTGGACCGGCTGCTCCACCTCGACCTGGTCCCGGGTCTCCAGCCGCTCCTGCTCACCGAGTTCGGCGTGGGCTCGGAGATCGTGCCGACGGACGCCTTCGTGAAGGTGCTCGCCGAACTGGTCGACACGGGCGACTCGTTGCCGGTGGTCGACGAACCGGCCCTGCTCCTTGGCCAGTACCTCTCCGCGCTCGGCATCCTCACGCCCGAGCAGGAGGAGGACCTCCACGTCCGGATGCTGAAGGGCGCCGTCGAGCTCGGCCACACCCGCGTGGTGTTCAAGCCGCACCCCTCGGCGCCGGCCCGCTGGACCCGCGGTCTGGAGAAGGAGGCCGAGAGGCTGGGCGCCGACCTGACGGTGCTCGACACCCCGGTCCTCGCCGAGGTCCTCTACCAGCGGATGCGTCCCGCCCTGGTCGTCGGCTGCTTCTCCACGGCACTGCTCACCGCTTACGCGCTGTACGGCCTGCCGGTCGCCCGCGTCGGCACCGCCACCCTGCTCGACCGGCTGACGCCGTACGAGAACAGCAACCGCGTGCCGGTGACGGTCGTCGACGCGCTGCTGCCGGACCTGACCGACCGCAAGGCGGTCACCGGGCAGCGCCGGGGCACGGACGAGCAGGGCCTGACCGACCTCGTGCGGGCCGTCGGCTACGCGATGCAGCCGAAGATCTACCCGGACCTGCGCCCGGCCGCCGAGGCCTATCTGACGAAGCATCTGAACACGCACACCTGGCGGTACTTCAAGCGCAAGCGCCTCACCTCGCTGGCGCTGCCCGGCGCGGTCCCGGCACAGCTGGCGTTCCTTCCGCGCAACGCGACCGTGCGCCGGGTGGCCCGCCGCGCCCGTTCCCTGAAGAAAGCAGTGGGGCGCTGAGTTCCTCCGGGAATTGAGAACAAACGGACGGTGAATTCATGGGGTCCGGTCAGGGAATGATCAGTTCTTCAACCGGGCCCCAGCTGTGAGTCGGACTAGTGTGCTGTGAATTAGCTGAGGCCCTCGGAGGCCCCGGGTCACGGAATCCACGGCCCGCACTGCGCACGACTTCACAGAACGGCCGTTGAGGGGACCCGTGACCGACATTCCCGAGGACACACGTACGACGTCCGTGGGCACGGTGGTCCGTGCCGTCCTCCCGGCGGCCGACAGGCCCAGCCCGCCTCAGGTGAAGAGGCCTCGGGAGAACCGGCTGCGGGCCCTGGACGGGCTGCGGCTGGTCGCCGCGCTGATGGTGGCGGCGTACCACTACGGCGGTCGCGGCGGCGAGGTCACACAGGCCTGGGGAACCTCGGCGAAGGCCCAGTTCCCGACGCTGCACTCGTGGTTCGCGTACGGCTGTCTGGGTGTGCAGGTCTTCTTCGTCATCAGCGGTTTCGTGATCTGCATGAGCGGCTGGGGAAGGCCGCTGCGCTCGTTCTTCGCCTCCCGGGCGTCCCGGCTGCTGCCGTCCTACTGGGCGGCGATCATCATCGTGACGGTGGTGTTCGCGCTGCCGGTTGTTGCGTACAAGACTGTTTCGCCGAGCGACACGCTGGTGAACCTGACCATGATGCAGCAGCCGCTCGGTGCGGACCGGGTGCTCGGGGTCTGCTGGACGCTCTGGGCGGAGGTCCGCTTCTACGCGCTGTTCGCGCTGTGCGTCGTGATGCCGGGTGCGACCCGGCAGCGCGTGATCATGTTCTGCGCGGGCTGGACCCTGGCCGCGGGGCTCACCCAGGCCGCCGACGAGCCGCTGCTCGACCTGGTCCTGATGCCCGAGTACGCGCCGTTCTTCATCGGCGGCATCGGCCTCTACCTGGTCCACCGCGACCGGCACGACGCGTACGCCTGGGGCATAGTGATCGTGAGCTGGCTGATCGGCCAGAACCAGGCGGTGCGCGGGCTGTGGCACGCGCCGAACCCGGACTTCTTCTCCTACCGCACCTCGTTCGGCATCGTCCTCGTCGTCACGTTCGGCTTCGTCGCCGTCGCCGTGATCGCCCTGGGCTGGCTGAACTGGGCGAACTGGCGCTGGCTGACCGTCGCGGGCGCCCTGACGTACCCCTTCTACCTGGTGCACGAGCACCTGGGCTGGGTCGCCATCGAGGCATACCACCAGACGCTCGGCATCCCGGCGTACGCGACCCTGCCCCTGACGGTTCTGACGATGCTCGCCCTGGCCTGGCTCCTCAACCGGTTCGTCGAGGACCCGCTGACACCCCGCATGCGCAAGATGCTCTCCAAGCCGCGCTGACGCCGGATCCTCCAGCGGCGGCGCGCGCTCTGTTCACCGGACATTCAGGTTCTCGAAAGTTCGCCACGTACCGAGGGAGAAGACTCATCACATGGCCAACTCACAGCAGATCCCCAGCCACCCCGGCGAGCTCAAGGACGTCCCGGGCTGGTTTCCGCCGCTGGACCAGGTGCTCTTCACCTGGCTGCTCCAACAGCAGGAGACGGAGGGGATACGTGGCGATCTGCTGGAACTCGGCGTCTACATGGGCAAGAGCGCGATCCTCCTCGGTCACCATCTGAGGGACGACGAGAAGTTCACGGTGTGCGACCTGTTCGAGGGTGACGCGCCGGACGAGTCCAACCGGGCCGAGGCGACGAAGTCGTACGCGTCACTGACGAGGCAGATCTTCGAGCGGAACTACCTCTCCTTCCACGATGCGCTGCCCACGGTCGTCCAGGGACCGAGCTCCGTGATCTCCAAGGAGGTCTCCCCCAAGACCTGTCGCTTCGTCCACATCGACGCCTCGCACCTGTACGAGCACGTCCACGGCGACATCGGCGCGGCCCACGACATCCTGCTGCCCGGCGGCATCGTCGTCCTCGACGACTTCCGCTCCGAGCACACCCCCGGGGTCTCGGTCGCCGCGTGGGAGGCCGTGCTCAACCGCGGTCTGCGGCCGATCTGTCTGAGCACCCAGAAGCTGTACGGGACCTGGGGCGACCCCGAGCCGCTCCAGGAGAAGCTGCTCGCCATGATCAAGGAGCGGGACGACTTCGGTCTGAGCGTGCAGATGGCCGCGGGTCACCGGCTCATCCGGACCCGGTCCCAGGGCATGAAGCCGCCGCCCTTTCCTCGCTCCCGTCACTACGTGGAGCCCGTGCCGGAGCCGGTCCAGACGCCCGCGCCGGCCACCGCACGGCCCGCGGCCCGCGGTGCCGGGCGGTCGCGTACCCGCCGGATCGCCCTCGACCTGCTGCCGCCGGTCGTCACGCGTGCCGTGCGCCGGAGCCGGGCGGCCAAGCGCGCGGAGCGCGGCTAGGCAACTGCCCCTCAGCCGGACCTGTATCGCGCCGCGATCCCCGCGATCACCAGTTCCAGGCCCTCCTCGAAGTGCTCGTCGAAGCTCTCGAAGATCTCCGCGCCCGCCTGCGCCGACAAGGGATAGTCGGCCATCAGGCGGGCGCGTTCTTGCACGTCGTAGCCCTCTCGGCGTTCGCCGGGCAGTGGCTCGACGCCCTGTTCCTCGGTGACGAAACCGAGGGTGTAGAGGTACGTCGTCGAGATCGCGCGGACCGCCCGGCCGAGGGTGAAACCGGCGGCCGTGAACAGCCGCAGGCTCTCCTCCATCTGCCCGGCGTGCTCGATGCCGGTGAAGCGTGAGCCGCTGAACACCTTCGCGCCGTCCCGGTAGTCGAGCAGCGAGGCCCGCAGCCCCCGGTTGGACTTGCGCAGCCGCTCCTGCCAGGTGTCGTCCGGGTCGAGGGCGGTGCCGGCGATCATCCGGCGGTACATCTCGGTCGCCATCTCGTCGAGCAGCGCCTGCTTGTCCTTGAAGTGCCAGTACAGAGCGGGCGCCTTGACGTCCAGCTCCTTCGCGATGGCCCGCAGGCTGAGGCCGTCCAGGCCCACCTCGTTCAGCAGCTTCAGGGCGGTGTCCGCGACCCGTTTGCGGTCGAGGGGCGCCCGGCGTTCCGTATTCACACTTGACAGCTTAACGGCGTTAAGGCCACTCTCGAAGAGCGGCGAACTTAACAGCGTTAAGGAGTACGGGTATGGCCACGCAAGCGCATGGACACAAGGACACGGCAGACACTGCAGACACCGACGTGCTGATCGTCGGCGCGGGCCCCACCGGGCTCGCCCTCGCGGTCGACCTGGCCCGGCGCGGGGTGCGCGCCCTCGTCGTCGAGCGGGCCGGCGAGCTCTTCCCCGGCTCGCGCGGCAAGGGCATCCAGCCGCGGACCATGGAGGTCTTCGACGACCTCGGCGTGCTGGACGCGATCCGGGCGGGCGGCGGCCTGTATCCCGTCGGGATGATCTGGCAGGACGGGACCCGGCAGGGCGAGCACCGGATGTTCGACGCGACGGAGACGACGGAGGCCGAGCCCTACGCGGGCATCCCGTGGATGGTGCCGCAGTGGCGCACGCAGCAGATCCTGTTCGCGCGCCTGGAGGAGCTGGGCGGGAGCGTGGCCTTCGGCCGGGAACTGACCGGCCTCTCCCAGGACGCGGACGGCGTGACCGCGGCCTTCGCCTCCGGCGCCCCGGTCCGGGCCCGCTACGCCGTCGCCGCGGACGGCGGCCGGTCGGTCGTGCGGCGCGCGCTCGGCATCGGCATGACCGGGGAGACGGTGGACCCGGCCCCGGCGATCGTGGCGGACCTGCGCATCACCGGGCTCGACCGCGACAACTGGCATGTCTTCCCGCCCGCCGGCGGCGAGGGCTTCCTGGCGATCTGCCCGCTGCCGCACACGGAGGACTTCCAGCTGGCGGGCGGCTTCGAGGATCCGGCCGCCGAACCGGACCTCTCCCTCGACGGCATCCGGAAGCTGGTCGCCACGCGGACGCATCTCTCGGCCGACGATGTGACCGAGGTGCGCTGGGCCTCCGACTTCCGGCCGCGCGCCGCGATGGCGGACCGTTTCCGGCAGGGGCGGGTGTTCCTCGCGGGCGACGCGGCGCACGTCCACTCACCGGCGGGCGGACAGGGCATGAACACCAGCGTCCAGGACGCCTACAACCTCGGCTGGAAGCTCGCGGCCGTCCTGCGGGGCGAGGTTCCCGAGTCCTCCGAGGCCCTCCTCGACTCGTACGAGGAGGAGCGGCTGCCGAACGCCGCGCACATGCTCGGTCTCTCCACCCGCGTCCACCGTGGTGAGGTCCGGCGCGGCACCGCCACCCAGCAGCTCGGCCTCGGCTACCGGGGCTCCTCGCTCGTGCGGGAGACCCGGGATGGCCTGCCCGAGGACGCCCTCCACGCGGGCGACCGCGCTCCGGACGGCACCCGCGGCGGCGTACGCCTCTTCGACGCGTTCCGCGGCCCGCACTGGACGCTGCTCGCGGTGGGCACGGACACCGGCCTGCCCGGACTCGCGGCCCGCACGGTCCGGATTCCGGCGTACGAGGCGTACGGAACCGGGGTGTTCCTCGTCCGGCCCGACGGTTACGTGGGCTGGGCGGGCGAGACCGCGGAGGGGCTCACGGAGTACGCGGCGGGTGTGGGCGTGGGCCCGGGCGCCGGTGACCGGGCCGGGTCGGAGGCCGTCGGCTAGACGCTGCTGGCGAGGGAGAGCTTCACGGCGAAGCCGAGGAAGAGGGCACCGGCCGCGGAGGTGGCCCCGGCGGAGAGCCGCCTGCGCCGCCGGAAGGCCGCCGCCAGCTTCGTACCGCCGAATATCAGGGCGCTGAGGTAGAGGACGCTCGCCAGCTGGGCGAAGGCGCCGAGCACGACGAAGGACAGCGCGGGGTACGCGTACGCCGGGTCGACGAACTGCACGAAGAAGGCGACGAAGAACAGGATCGCCTTCGGGTTGAACAGGCTGATGACGAGCGCCCGCCGGAAGGGCCGCTCCTCGGCGCCCGGGGTGGCGACCTCCTGCGACTCGGTCCGCTCCTTGCGGGTGCGCCACATGCCCCACGCGGCGCGCAGCATGCCGACCGCCAGCCAGGTCAGATACCCGGCGCCCGCGTACTTCACGATCCCGAACAGCAGTGCGTTGGCCTGCAGCAGCGATGCGACGCCGGCCGCCGACAGCGTCATCAGCACGGCGTCCCCGCACCAGACGCCCGCGGCGGCCCGGTATCCGGTCCTGATGCCCCGCCGCGCGGCGACGGACAGCACATAGAGGGAGTTGGGCCCGGGCAGCAGGACGATCAGCACGAGGCCCGCGAGGTACGTGGGGAGGTCGATTACGCCAAGCATGAGACGAAGTGTGGCACGCGGGTACGACAATCCGCCCGGGTGTTTCACCTCGCGGGACAGCCGCCGCGCGGACCGGGCGAACCGCCCCGCCGCGACGCCCGGAACCGGGTCCGGGAGACGTGTTCGGGAAGGGGCGTCCGGGAGGGGGCGTCCGGGAGGGGGGTCCGGGCTCCGGGACGGGCGTCAGAACGCGTCGCTCGGCACGTAGGTCCCCCAGACCTCCCGCAGCGCGTTGCACACCTCGCCGACCGTCGCCCGGGCCCGCAGCGCGTCCTTCATCGGGTAGAGGACGTTGTCCTCGCCCTCGGCGGCCTTCTTCAGCGCGGCCAGGGCCAGGTCCACCGCCGGCTGGTCGCGCTCGGCACGGAGCCTGACCAGGCGTTCGGCCTGCCGGGCCTCGATCGCCGGGTCGACGCGGAGCGGCTCGTACGGCTCCTCCGCGTCGAGCCGGAAGCGGTTGACGCCGACCACGACCCGCTCGCCGGAGTCGGTCTCCTGAGCGATCCGGTACGCGCTGCGCTCGATCTCCCCCTTCTGGAAGCCGTGCTCGATGGCGCCGACCGCGCCGCCCAGGTCCTCGACCCGGCCCATCAGGTCGACCGCGGCGGCCTCGACGTCGTCGGTCATCCTCTCGATCACGTACGAGCCCGCGAACGGGTCGACGGTCGCGGTCACGTCCGTCTCGTAGGCGAGCACCTGCTGGGTGCGCAACGCCAGGCGGGCGCTCTTGTCCGTCGGCAGGGCGATCGCCTCGTCGAAGGAGTTCGTGTGCAGCGACTGCGTGCCGCCGAGGACGGCGGCCAGGCCCTGCACCGCCACCCGGACCAGGTTCACCTCCGGCTGCTGCGCGGTCAGCTGCACGCCGGCCGTCTGCGTGTGGAAGCGCAGCATCAGCGACTTGGGGTTCTTGGCCCCGAACTCCTCGCGCATCACCCGCGCCCAGATCCGGCGCGCCGCACGGAACTTGGCGACCTCCTCCAGCAAGGTCGTACGGGCCACGAAGAAGAAGGACAGGCGGGGCGCGAAGTCGTCGACGTCCATGCCGGACGCGACGGCCGTGCGCACGTACTCGATGCCGTCGGCGAGAGTGAACGCGATCTCCTGCGCGGGCGAGGCACCCGCCTCGGCCATGTGGTAGCCGGAGATCGAGATGGTGTTCCAGCGCGGGATCTCGGCCCGGCAGTACTTGAAGATGTCCGCGATCAGCCGCAGCGAGGGCTTGGGCGGGAAGATGTACGTGCCGCGCGCGATGTACTCCTTCAGCACGTCGTTCTGGATCGTGCCGGTGAGCCTGTCGGCGGGCACGCCCTGCTCCTCGCCGACCAGCTGGTACATCAGCAGCAGGAGCGCGGCGGGCGCGTTGATCGTCATGGACGTCGACACCTGGTCCAGCGGGATCCCGTCGAAGAGCACCCGCATGTCCTCGACCGAGTCGATCGCCACGCCCACCTTGCCGACCTCGCCGTGCGCGATCGGGGCGTCGGAGTCGTGGCCCATCTGGGTGGGGAGGTCGAAGGCCACCGACAGGCCCGTCGTGCCGTTCGCGATCAGCTGCTGGTAGCGGGCGTTGGACTCGACGGCCGTACCGAACCCGGCGTACTGGCGCATGGTCCACGGCCGTCCTGTGTACATGGACGGGTAGACGCCCCGCGTGTAGGGATACGCACCGGGTTCGCCCAGTTTCTCCGCCGGGTCCCAGCCCTCCAGGGCATCCGGCCCGTAGACCGGCTCGATGGGCAGTCCGGACTCCGACTCGCGCGCCATGACGTCTGCCTCCCACTGGACCGGGACGGGCCTGTGCCCCCAACAATGCCGCGTAGTTCGCAACCAGGCACGCGCGGGAAACATCTCAGGGGACACGACGCGCCACCGGGGGTCGGTGAGCAACGGGGGGTTCGGATGCGTATTCCGGTCATGTGGCGAACAGGCGCGGTGGCGACGACAGTGGCGGCGCTCGTCGCGGTGAGCGGATGCACCGTCCAGACCGTCGTCCCACCCGCCGAGGAGACACCCGGCGGACAGACACCCGCCGGGAAGCCGTCGGCCGGTACGTCTGCGACGCCCGGCGGTGCCCCGGACGACGCCTCCCCGGACGACGCCAAGCCGTCGAAGCCGAAGCCCGCCGCGCCGCCCACGCCCGCCCCCAGGACCTTGTGGTCGAAGGGCGACCGGGGCAGGGACGTACGGGAACTGCAGGCCCGGCTGCGTCAGGTGGCCTGGCTCTTCGAGGGTCCGACCGGGACGTACGACGGCTCGACGGTCACCGCGGTGAAGGGCTTCCAGGGCAAGCGGGGCCTGCCGAGGACCGGGAAGACGGACACCGTGACGTGGCAGCGGCTGCTGAACATGACGCGCGAGCCGGGCAAGTGGGAGCTGTACGCGTCGGGCGGTCAGCCGGCCGCGACTCCGGACCCGCGCTGTCTGACGGGCCGCGTGCTGTGCATCAGCAAGACGAGCCGCACCCTGCGCTGGATGATCGACGGCCGCACGGTCTCGACGATGGACGTGCGCTTCGGCTCGCAGTACACGCCAACCCGGGAAGGTGTCTTCAACGTCTACTTCAAGTCGCGCCACCATGTGTCGACGATCTACGACTCACCCATGCCGTACGCGATGTTCTTCAGCGGCGGCCAGGCCGTCCACTACTCCTCGGACTTCGCGGCGACGGGCTATTCCGGAGCCTCGCACGGCTGCGTGAACGTACGGGACGAAGGGAAGATCGCGGCACTGTTCTCCCAGGTGAGGAACGGCGACAAGGTCGTCGTCTACTGGTGAGGAACCGGCGGCGGGAAGAGTACGTGGGCGCGGGCGGGACCGGGGGAACGTGTCCCGCCCGCGCCACTGTGCACTGAGCCGTGGGTACGGGGGGAACCCCGGCTCGTGCGACAGCCGATGACCAGTCGGCTCGCTTACTACTGCGTCAGCGCGGCTGAAAACGTCACACCCGGGCGGCGGCGGCCGGGCAGCGGTGGGAAACCCCAGGTCGGGCGGCGGTTCAGGAGGATGACGAGAGCGCGGGGAGCGCCCGCTGGGTGCGCGGGGCGGACGCCCTGGGTTCCGTGGAGCGGGGCTTGGATCCCGTGGACCGGGCCGGGGTGGACCGGTCCGGCGTGGAGAGCGCCGAGGTGGGGGCCGCTGCGGGTCGCGTCGGGGCGCCGGCATCGGAGGCGAGCGCTCGAATCGGCGTCCGCACCGGCGTCCGGCTCGGTGCACTCGGTGTGCTCGGTGTGCTCGGTGCCTGGAGCAGGGTCCGTACGGGTGTCGGCGTCCGCGTCGCCGAGGACCGGGCGGCGGCCGGGGCGAGGGCCATGGGCCGGACCGTGCCGCCGGCGTCCGGGGACACGCCCGCGCCTATGTGCGAGCCGTCCCCGTCCTCGTCACCGTCGTCGTCGTTGTCCCTGCCGTCCCTGTCCTCGCGGTCGTTGTTCCAGCCGGAGCCGCCCCTGCCCGACCCGCCCCTGCCCGACCCGCTGCCGCTCCGGCCGTCGCCGGAGTCGCGGTCGCCCCAGTTCTTCAGGATGCCTTGGCAGTACTTCTTCACCTGCTCGGCGCCGTTCGCCGCGTCCTCCAGGCCGCGTCTGCGCTCGGAGCCGAGGTTCTTGCCGTCGCGGAGGTCGCGGCAGACCGAGGCGAGCCAGCGCCACCCCCGGGCGGGCCGCCCCTCGGGCCGGTCGTCGCCGGGATCGGGCCGTGCGCCAGCGTCCGTACCGCCGCGCGCCTCTCCGTCCGGGGCCGAACCCTTGCCGGTCGGGCCGCCCGCGCTGCTGTCGGGCCGCGGCCGGTCGGGGCCGCCGCCCGGCTTCTTCTCGGGGGACGGCGAGACGAGCGGGCGGTCCGGGCTGACGGAGACCGTCGCGGACGAGCCGGGTTCCGGTTCCTCTCCGCCGAACGGCAGGACACCGGAGGTCGCGGCCATGGCGGCCCCGCCGATCATCCCCGCGGCCAGCGCGGCGGCGAGTCCGTATCGCACCGGGCGACCCCAGCGGGTGGGGACGCGCCGATGCTCGGCGGGGCGGCCGAGGTGGATCAGGCCCGCGTCGGAGGAGATCCGGGAGGCCGCGGAGGAAGTGGCTGTGGCCGAGGCTGCCGAGCGGGTACGGGTGCGCGGGCCGAGGGTCGCCTGTTCGCCGTTCTTGCCGGTGCGTGCTTTGCGGAAGGCGGCCAACGCGGCTGCCTCGCCGGGGAGTTCGGCGTCGGCGGGCGTGGATTCGGCGGTCTGCGTGCCCAGCGCGTCGAGGGCTTCGAGCGCCTCGGTGAGCCGGTCGGCCTGGTCACGGTTGTCGGCGTCGACGGCGTGCAGCGGCTCGCCGCGCAGCAGCCGCTCCGCCGTTTCGCGGTCCAGCCACCTGTACTGCTCGTCGGCCATCACATGTCCTTCTGCGTCCGCGAACGCGTATGCGTCACACCGGCGGACGTCACCGCGCGGGTACGCGGTTCTGTGTGTGGGGGTCTTTGTGGGGGTACGGAACTCAGCGATCCGGCCGATTCCGGATCCGCGCCGATCAGCTCCGCGAGCCGTTTCAGACCGCGGTGCGCGGCCGTGCGGACGGCGCCCGGCCGTTTGCCCAGGGTCTCGGCGGCGGTCTTCGCGTCGAGGCCGACGACGACGCGCAGCACGACGGCCTCGGCCTGGTCCTGCGGGAGCTGGGCTATGAGGGAGAGGGTGCTGCCGGTGGCGAGGGCCTCGATGGCCTCACCGGCGGTGTCGGACTCGGCCGCCCTGCCGGTGAGCTCGGTCTCGTCGCCGCCTATCGCGGGGCGGCGGCCACGCATGCGTATGTGGTCGAGTGCGCGGTTGCGGGCGATCCGGGCGGCCCAGCCACGGAAGCGGTCGGCGTCGCCGCTGAACCGTTCGAGGTCACGGGCGATCTGCAGCCAGGCCTCGGACGTGACGTCCTCCGCGTCCGGGTCGCCGACCAGCGTCCGTACGTACCCCAGGAGCCGTGGATGCACGGCTCGGTACACAGTCCGGAACGCGGTCTCGTCTCCGTCCTGTGCCGCAAGCACCGCGGCGGTCAGCTCCGCGTCGTCCCCCAGCACCGCACTCCCTCATGCGCCTAAACCGGCGCCGCTCTCGCGGACGTGGTTGCTCACCATCGTGGTTGCCCGATCGATGGTCGCGGTCGTGGATCCTTCGTGGATTCAGGTCTGCCGCAGTCCGGCGCGAAAGGCACGTTACGGCGTGAAACCGTTCCCCGTCCATGTCCGTACAACGTGCAACTATCCCGTCCCGGCGTGGGGTGTGACACAAAACGCACCTCCGACGCTGAAGCAAGTACGGGCCGCCGCGCGGCCCGTGCCGCGCGACGGCCGGGGCCTCTCCTGTGGGGGGTGGCGGCCTCGGCCGTTGCCATCGGCACGGTGAGGCTGGTGTTTCATCCCGCTTTGCACCCTTTTATCGGCCGCTCTCGGTCAGTCGGCCTTGCTCTTCGGGCTCTTCGCACTCTTCGGCTTCTTCGTGGCGCCACCGCCGGGAGTCTTGGACGCCTTGGGTGCTTTAGGCGATTTGCTCGGCTTGTCCTTCCCGGCGTTCCCCTTCTCCTTCTTCTTTTGCTTCTCCTTTTCCTTCTTCTCGGCCAGCTGCTCGGCGCAGTACGCCCCGACGTTCTCCGCGCCGCCCGCGGCTTGTATCAGTCGCTGCCAGGCGGTCGAGTCGAGGGCCTTGCCACTCTTCTTGCCGGAGTCGTACGCACGGCAGTGGGCCTCGGTGTCCCGGGCGGACGGCGGACGGCGGAAACCACGGTCGGCCTGCGCGGGCTCGGACTGATTCGGCGCGGCGACGGCCGGGCCGGTCGGAGCGCTGCTCGCGGGCACGGGCCCGCCCCGCTCTGCACCCTCGTCCCCCGTTCCGCCGCCCACCGAGCCGATGGCCGCGACCGCCACCCCGCCGAGCGTCAGGCTCGCCACCAACGCGATCAGGGCCGTCCGCACCGACCGGCCGCCCCGCCGCTCCCGCTCCGGCCGCCAGTCGTCCCGCCGCCGGTTGCGCGCGGCCGCCCGGTGCGCCCCCTCGTCCCGCGCCGCCCGGAACGCGGCGAGGACCCGCCGCTCGGCGTCGGCGTCGACCGCGCCGCCGCGCACGGCGGCGGCGAGCAGTTCGCCGAGGTCGGGCGGGTTCACGGCAGGGGGGCGCGAAGGGTCGTCGGGGCCGCGTTGTTCAGCCATGTCCGTATCCACCCTCGCCGGCCAAGGACCGCTCGCCGTTCATCTCGACTCCCCCAGCGTGCTGGGCCCGTCATCCGTCACACCCTCGGCGTCGAGCCGGCTCGCGAGGCGCTTCAGGCCCCGGTGCGCGGCGGTACGTACCGCGCCGGGGCGTTTGCCGAGGACGCGCGCGGCGGCGGGGCCGTCGAGTCCGACGACGACCCGCAGCAGTACGGCCTCGGCCTGGTCGCGCGGGAGGCTCGCGACGAGTTCGAGCGCGTACTCCGTGGCGAGGGACTCCAGGGCCTGGTCGTGCGTGCTGTGCGGGCCGGGCAGGTCGAGCATGTCCTGTTCCAGCGCGGACGCCCGTGGCCGCACCTTCAGCCGCCGCAGATGGTCGAGGGCCCGGTGCCGGGCGATGGTCGCGGTCCAGCCGCGGAACCCCGCCCCGTCGCCGCGGAACCGCCCCAGGTCCCGGGCGATCTCCAGCCAGGCGTCCGACGCCACGTCCTCCGCCTCGTCCCCGACCAGGCCCCGCACATACCCGAGCAGTCCGGGCTGCACGAGCCGGTACGCGACGGCGAAGGCGGCCTCGTCCCCTTCCTGCGCCCGTGCGACGGCCGCGCCGAGTTCACCGTCGGACGTCCGCCCGCGGTGGGATTCCCCTCCCTGGCCCAACAGTGTCCTCGTTCACGCCGAGTTCGTACCGGATCCGCACCGCGCGGCGCGGGTCGCCATGCCCGCGCGCCCCCAAGGTCATCAGCGTCGGACGGCACGGAAATGTCACAGCCCGTCAGATGACCCGGCGGCCGTACGACCGGTTCCGCGACCGGCGCGACGCGCGGTTCCACGATCGGCATCACGCACGGCTCCGCGATCGGTTCCATGCGCGGTCCTGCGGTCGGCTCCACGGCCAGCACGATCACCGGTCCCGCCGGTCCCACCAATCCTGCTGGTCCCGTCGGTCCCGCCCGCCTCGGTGGACCCGGGCTGCGCGGGCAACCCCGGCAGCCCGGGCCGCGCCCGACCGTGCAGTTGCAGATAGAACGTCCGCAGCGACTCCCGCTCCCCGACCTCGAACCGCTTCACGACCTTGCCCAGGGGATTCCAGAGCCGCCCGTCCGGCATCCGTACGCCCACCGGCTGGCCGAACAACTCCCGCCGCCCCTCGTCGAATTCGACCCACACGGCACCGGCCCGGCGGACGAGCACCTCACCGGCGTACACCCCGAGCCCGAACAGCACGTGCCCCACGGCCGCGCGGTCCCGGCCGCTCTTGCGCAGCCCGTCGACGACGAAGTCGACCACCCGCAGGCTCGCGACCGAGTAGTCCAACGGCAGCCGGCTGCGTGCCGTGACGTCCCGTACGAACTCCGCCGCGTGCCGCCGCATCCGCAGGTCGGCCGACAGCCTTGCCCTTTCCACCGTTTCCGCCCCCTGGCTCACCGCTCACGCATCTGCCTCTGGGGGACCAAGCGGGGCGGGCGCCGCGAACATCACACGTCACCTCAGTGACAAGGGTCACGCCACAAGTCGTCGATACCCGTACAACCATCCGACCCTCTCGGATGTCTGCGCGAACCTGAAGTGACGTACCCCACACCCCTGTTGGGTGATGTTTAACCTCGTCTTACCGCTGAATTAGAAAGCCACCCCAGTGACGGGTGGGTTTTTTGTGAGGATTTCCTAGGGGTGGGGCATTTGAGTCGCCGGACGACCCATGCGTACAAGCCGCTGAGCCTGAAGCGGAGAGCGTGGCTGACGATAGGGGCCGTGGTGCTGGGCGGGACGGGCGCCGTGACGTACGCCGTCGCGAACCCGAGCTCGGACCCGGCCGTGGACGCCGCGCGCAGCAAGCGGCCCGTGAAGGTGCACGAGCTGACGATGCAGAGCGACGGCTCGGACCGGCGCGAGGTCGAGCGCACGAGCACCGCGCAGTTCTCGCTGCTCGGCGTCACCTGGACCGGCGCGAAGACCGAGCTGGACGGCACCGCCCAGGTACGCACCCGCGACCTGGCGACGGGCGAGTGGACCGGCTGGCAGAACCTGGATCTGGAGCCGCACCCGGTCGACAAGGCCGAGCCGGGCGCCAAGGAGGCCCGCGGTGCCTCCGATCCGCTGTGGGTCGGCCCGAGCGACGGTGTCGAGGCGCGGGTGGTCGCGGCCGACGGTTCGACGAGTTCGCCGCTGCCCAAGGGCCTTGAGGTCAGCCTGGTCGACCCGGGTGTGACCTCGGCCGAGGCGAAGAACAAGGCGCTCGGCACGACGACCGGCACCTCCCTGGAGAACGCCGCGTTCGTCGCCGAGGACCCGACCGACTCGCCGACCCCGACCGACCCGGCCTCGGACTCCCCGTCGCCGACGGATTCCACCGGTACGGAGCCCACGACCAGCGCGCCGGCGACGCCCACCGAGAGCATCTCGGAGAGCGCGTCGGAGTCCGCCTCGCCGACGCCCGACCCGGTCCCGTCCCCGCCGCCGTCCACCGTGGCGCAGCCGCCGATCGTCTCCCGTGCCCAGTGGGGCGCCGACGAGTCGATGGTCAAGGACCCGCCGGAGTACATCGACAAGGTCAGCGCGGTCTTCGTGCACCACACGGTCGGCACGAACGACTACAGCTGCGCCGAGTCCCCGGCGCTGGTCCGCGGCATCATGGCGTACCACGTGCAGAGCGAGGGGTGGAACGACCTCGGCTACAACTTCCTGGTCGACAAGTGCGGCCGGATCTTCGAGGGCCGCGGCGGCGGCATCGACCTGCCGGTGCGCGGCGCGCACACGTACGGCTTCAACGGTGACTCGGCGGGCATCGCCGTCCTCGGTGACTTCGAGGGCGCTGCCGCCACCTCCACCACTCCGGCGAAGGCCGCGGGCAAGCCGAGCCGCGCCGCGCTGGAGTCCGTGGCGCGCGTCGCCGCGTGGAAGCTGGGCCAGTACGGGGGCAACCCGAGCGGCCAGGTCACGCTGACCGCCGCAGCCGACACGGGTGTGTGGAAGGCGGGCGAGAAGGCCACGCTGAACACGATCTCCGGCCACCGCGACGGCTTCGCCACCGCGTGCCCCGGCAAAAACCTTTACTCGAAGCTGAGCGAGATCCGCCGGTACGCCTCCAGCCCCGGCAAGAACTCCGCGATCCCCACGGCCGACTTCAACCGTGACGGCATCAGCGACGTCGTCGCCGCGACGCCCAAGCAGGGCAGCGGCTGGCTCACGCTCGTGCCGGGCGGTGTCAACGGCCCCGTCTCCGCCTCGAAGGTGAAGCTCAACCAGGGCAGCGCCGGTGTTCCGGGTGCCGCCGAGTCCGGCGACCAGTGGGGCACGGCCACGGCCTGGGGCGACATCAACGCCGACGGCTACGCGGACCTCGCGATCGGCGCGCCCGGCGAGGACGACACGACCGGCCACGCGGACCGTGGTGCCGTAACGATCCTGTACGGCCCGAAGTTCGACTCCGGTGCCGACACCATGGCGCTGGGCGACGACTACGAGCCGGCCGGCGCGCGGTTCGGTGCGACGGTCGCGGTCGGCGACTTCAACGCCGACGGCAAGGCGGACGTCTTCACGGCGGCCACCGGCACCGGCGGCAACTGGGCGGCCCGCTTCAACGACGGCCACGAGGTCGCCGGTGACCTCACCACCGTCTCCGGCGCCCTGTCGTACGCGGACGCCACGAGCGGTGACTTCAACCGGGACGGCTACGCGGACGTGGCGCTCAACTACCGCGACGCGTCCGGTGTCGGCAGGGTCACCTGGTTCAAGGGCTCGAAGTCACTGGGCCTGTCGAAGGTGTCCACGATCTCCGTCAAGGGTGGCCGCTCCATCGCCTCGGGCGACGTGAACGGCAACGGCTACGACGACATCGTCATCGGGCAGCCGTACGCCACCGAGTCCGGCGCGATCTCCGGCGGCCAGGTCACCATGGTTCCGGGCACGTCGACCGGCTTCACCACGACCGGGATGACGAAGATCACGCAGGACACGACCGGGGTCGCGGGCGCCAACGAGTCCGGGGACGCGCTGGGTACGTCGGTCTCCGTGGGCGACTTCAACGCCGACGGTTACGCGGACGTCCTCGCGGGTGCCCCGAACGAGGACATCACCCGCACCTCCAACCGTGCCAACGCGGGTGCGATCTGGCTCTTCAAGGGCGCCTCTTCGGGCCTCACGGGCACCGGTTCGCTGTCCTACTCCCAGGACACGGCGGGTATCCCCGGCTCCACGGAGAAGGACGACAAGCTGGGCTCGTCCGTCTCCCTGACGGACGTCTCGGGCCATGGGCGCGCCCACCTGCTGATCGGCGCGGAGGGGGAGGACGCGGGCAACGGCACGCTCCTGTACCTCCCGACGACGGCCTCCGGCGTCTCCGTCGCCAAGTCGGCCTACTACGGCGTAGCCCAACTCGCTACGCCGACGGCTGGCCGCCTGGGCCAGTTCCTGACCCCGTAGCCGCACAGCTGAGAGCCGGGGCCTGCGTTGTGCGGGCCCCGGCTTTTTCTTCGCCCCCGCCGCCCCTACCCATTCCCGTCCCTTACCGGGGGCTCCGCCCCCAGACCCCCGCTCCTCAAACGCCGGAGGGGCTGGGTGGACGGGAGGGGAGACGTGGGTGGGTGGGGATCGGCCTGAACGGCCTCGTCCTCAAACGCCGGACGGGCTGGGTGGGAGGGGGCTGGCGGGGTGGATGCGTGCGGGTGAGTCGCGGCTGGACTGCGCAGTTCCCCGCGCCCCTAAAAACCTAGGGGCGCGGGGAACTGCGCAATCTTTTCGGGGGTTCGGGGGCGGAGCCCCTGAGGAAGTGACGGGAATGGGTAGGGGCGGCGGGGGCGAAACCCCTCAAACTCGCCCACGCGCCCGGCGCGAGACGACCGCACGGAGAACGCGGCGACCCTCCGTCGACAGGGCCAGCGCCTGACGAAGCCCCGCCGGCCCATGCGCGGACAGCACCTCCAAGATGGCGATCTGACGCCGCAGTTCGGCCGCGACAAGCGGCGACATGTCCTGCGTACGCCCCTCCCGCCGAGCCGTCACAGAAGACGCACCATCACTCGCGGCATCGAGCAGACGATGGATCTGGAGCGCCGCGACCGAGCAGGCGTCGGCCCACTCACGAAGGTTCCCGGCCCCCCGGTCCACCGGAACGGCACCGAGCATCCGATGAGCGAGCACGGAGGCCTCCCCCTCGGCAAACCCCCGGCCACCCGGAACACCCGCACCAACCCCGGGCACATCGAGCTTGGCGCGCGCCTGCTCGACCCGCTCCCCCCAGTCCTCGCCCCACCCCTCGCTCTCGGCAAGGCTCGCCCACAACGGCCGCAGAATCTCGTCGTCCCCGCCCAACAGCGGCACGCACCGGTCCAGACACGCCAGCCCGCTCGCCGCAAGACCACGCTCGTCGGCCTGAGCGATCAGTTCCACCAGGCTCATCACGCCTCCCTCGGTGGGGCCGCCTCTGGTAACGGAGCCCGCACTTCCCCTTACTGCGTGCACTGTGGCCGGAACGTCACACTGCGAGTTGGCCGAAATCTACATGGGGACAACGCCGAGCCGGTCGAGAAATCGGAAGAAAAGCATCTCGGCCGACGGATCGGCGTCGGAGGTGAGCACGTCGAGGAGGGGTTCCTCGGGCACGGGACGCCCCGATTCGGCGGCCCAGGCGACAGCTCGTCCGACGGCGTCGTGCGGTTCGAGGAAGAAGTCGTCGACGGCGAGCCCGTCCTCGTTGCCGCCGAGGTACCCGGCCATCGCGTCCCTGTTCAGGCAGGTCGTCCAGGCACCGCTCTCGGGCGCCGCCGCCTCGACGACCACGCAGTCGCTGTCCATCACGTACCCGAACAGCGCGGGCGCGCCCGTCTCCTGGGCCAGGTCATTCATGTTGCCGACGTCACCCTTGGCAGGGTCGTCGGGAGCGTTCGGGTACTCCCACACCTGCCAGCCGTCGTCCGCCGTCTGGTGCAGCGTCAGGCCCGTCGCGCCCGACAGCGCCTCCAGTTCCGCGAGCGGCTGCTCGCTCCTGCCTACGACGAAATATCCCCAGTAGCCCATCCCGCTCCCCCGGTGTATCGGTTCGGCCAGCGTGAATACACCACACACGCACGGCAGTTCGCCACCGAAACGGGCAAGCCGCCGCAACTACACCACACCGGCGCGTGATCCAGGCCAGGCCTTTTCGTCCTGCATACCGTCACCTGGGTGTTGACGTCCACGCGACACGACCGTCACGTCCGTCACGGCCACACCACTCGTCCCTCTCGTCCCATACGTACCGCGAGGGCAACATCCCATCTCGGCGTCAGCCCAGCTTCCCCGCGAGCTCCTTGAACTCCGCCCACGGCATCCCCGGCTTCCGCGGATCCCACAGCTTCTGTGTCAGCGCCCGCAGCGGCATCCGGATCCCCGCCGCCACCTGGTCCTGCGTCTGCGAGGCGGAGAGGTCGCACCAGACGGCGAAGTAGCCGCCGAGGATCTGGTCGTCGTACTCCCGTGACACCGGCGTCGTCCCGCGCACGACGAGCGGGGTCCACTGCTCGTAGATGCGCTGCCCGGTCGGGTAGACGAAGGCGTTGGGCTGCCCGAGGACGTAGTACAGGTACTCGTCGTTGTAGTTGATCAGCTCGCGCCCGGCCCGCAGGTACTCGGCCGGCTGCCGCGCGCCGATCTCCTTGCCCGTCCAGTACGCGACCTGGATGTCGTCGTCGGCCTGCACGGTGCCCCCGGGGAAGAACCCGTCGTTCCAGGCCCGCGGGGTCCGGTCGTGCCCGCGCACCACCTTGGCGCGGTCGTTGAGCCACCCGGTCGCGAGGTCCGCGATCCCGGCGCCCGAGCCGTACTTGTCCTTCGCGGCGGCGGCCAGCTGCGGATACGAGGCCGCCGGGTTCGGCACCGTCAGCGCCCGGTACTCGTCGGCGCCGAGATGCCAGTAGCGCCCGGGGAAGAGACCCGCGTACTCGTTCAGCAGGTCGTCCACGATCTTCGCGGACCCGGGCTTGGAGATGTCGAGCGAGCCCCGCGAGACGACGCCCTGCGTGTTGCGGAGCTGGAGGTCGGGGTGCGCGTCGAGCACCGCGCCCAAGTGGCCGGGCGAGTCGATCTCGGGCACGACGGTGATGTGCCGGCTCGCCGCGAGCGCGAGGATGCGCCGCACCTCCGCCTTCGACAGATGCTGCTTCGACACGACCTCGGGATGCGAGTCGGAGGCGATCCGGAAGCCCTGGTCGTCGGAGAAGTGCAGCCCGAGCTGGTTGTACTTCAGGTCGCCCAGCTCACGGATCCGGTCCTCGATCCACCCGGCCGTGAAGTGCTTGCGCGCGATGTCCAGCATGAACCCGCGCTGCGGCTTGGCCGGCGAGTCCCGTACGACTCCCTCGGGTGCCGTGCCGCCCTGGCGCACCTCCTGCTTGAGCGTGCGCGTGCCGTAGAAGACGCCCGCCTCGGCCGTCCCGCTGATCCGCACCCGCCCGTCCTTCACGGCGAGCGTGTACGACTCGGCGTTGGCGTCCTCGTCGGTGAGGCCCAGCTCCACGTCGCCGGCCCGCGCCCCGCCGGAGCCCGCGTAGGCCAGGCCCAGCTCCCCGGCGAGCAGCCGCCCCTCGTCCGCGAGCGCGTCGTCGCCCACGACGACCCGTCCGCCCTTCGCGGGACGCCAGCCGGGACCCCGCGCCGGGGTGTGCTCCCGTACGGCCGGAATGGTCCGCGGAGTCTTCGACAGCGGATACGTCCGACTGGGTGACGGAGTGGGGGAAGTGGACGGTGTCGGCGCCAGGGCGGTTCTCCCTCCGGAGGGCCGCTGGGACGAGGGCGCGCCGGAGTCACCGCTCGGCCAGAGCCCGACGGTCAGCGCGGCACCCGCCGCGACCGCCACGCCCGCACCGACCAGCAGAGTCCTCCTGCCGCCCGGCACGGACCGCGAAGCCCTGTGCCCACGCCCGTTCACCACAGACCACTCACCCTCCTGCGATCACTCTCGTACCTGTACCTTCACTGTGAACCTAGGCCCAGTCACCCGGGGCCGCCGTCCACCGCCCGTTCTTAAACTCTCTCTTACGGGTGATATTCGGGCATCCGTCGGACAGGTCGCGTCACACCTCGATAGCGTGATGACACATCTCTCACTTGACCCCCTGCCGAACCACGCGTGGCGCCCGTCCGGGCGTCACCGAACCGCCGAGGAACCCACGCTGCCCGCGCACCGTCCTTCCCGCCTCCCCGGCCAGGCCGTCGCCATTCCGGACCCGTCCGAACCGACCGACCCGTCGGGCCCCTCGGAGCTCTTGGAGCCCTCGGGGCCCTCGGGGCCCTCGGAACTGCCGGGGCAGACCCGCTCGGCGCCGGATCCCACCGGACCCCGTCCCACCCCTCCCACCCGTCGCACCGGGCTGGACGGGTTCAACGGCATGCCCACCGAGGAGGCCGAGCGCGCCCTCCTCGCCTGCTGCGGCAGCCACCACTGGGCCCGCCGCGTCGCAGCCCACCGCCCGTACCCCGACCTGGAGTCCCTGCTGGCCGCGGCCGACGAGGCGGCGTACGACCTCACCCCCGGCGATCTCGCCGAGGCCCTGGCCTGCGAATCCCTCACGCTCCTCCCGGAAGGCGCGTACTCCGCGGCCCACACCGCCCTGAGCGCCGCCCACGCCGCCTACGAGAGCCGTTTCGGCCACGTCTTCGTCATCTGCCTGGACGACACGGCCCCCGAGGAGTCCCTCGACCAGGTCCTGGCCGGAATCCGATCACGATTGACAAACGATCCCGACGAGGAACGAACCCTCACAGCCGAAGAACTCCGCCGCCTAACCAGAGGCCGCCTCACCAGATCCCTCAGCCCAGCAGGAAACTGCACGGTCTCCTAGGGCATCCCATAGGGGCACGGGGAACGGCTGCGGTCTTTCCGGGGCCGCGGCGCGGCCTCTTGGGGGCGCGGGGAACGGCGCAGGCTTTTAGGGCGCGCGGGGAACTGCGCAATCTTTCAGGGGCGCGAGGAACGGCGCAGGCCCCTCGGGCCGCGGGGATCGCCGCAGGCGCCTAGGGGCGCGGGGAACTGCGCAATCTTTCAGGGGTGCGACGAGCTGCGCAGGCGTCTCGGGCCGCGGGGATCGCCGCAGGCGTCCAGGGGCGCGGGGAACTGCGCAATCTTTGGGGGCGCGAGGAACGGCGCGATCTTTTAGGGGCGCGGGGAACTGCGCACCCCAGCCACAACCAACCCGAACCAGGCAAAACACCCGAACCCCCACCCCGGTGGCCACCCCCACCCCCTACGGAGTAGCCCGTCCGTGTCCCATATGACTGCCGGTTCGATCACATCGGTAGGCCCCCCGTAAACGTTCCGACAACACGTCGCTACGATGGCCAGGGCCGGTGGACCGTACCCGGCCGGGCCCGACCGACACAGAAGCCGGCGCGGCCCCAATCCCCGCTCCCGGAGGGTTCTTCCGTGCCGGCTGGAACGCTGTACCGCGGCCGGGAAGGAATGTGGTCATGGGTGGCTCATCGAGTCACCGGCGTCCTCATCTTCTTCTTCCTGTTCGTACACGTGCTGGACACCGCTCTTGTGCGTGTCTCCCCCGAGGACTACGACAAGGTCGTAGCCACCTACAAGACGCCGATCGTGGCACTGCTGGAGTACGGCCTCGTCGCCGCGATCCTCTTCCACGCCCTCAACGGCCTGCGCGTCATCGCCGTCGACTTCTGGTCGAAGGGCCCGCGCTACCAGAAGCAGATGCTCTGGACCGTGGTCGGCATCTGGGTCGTGCTGATGATCGGGGCCCTGTACCCCGTACTCGGCCACGCCGCTCGTGAAGTCTTCGGGAGCTGACGCCAACAATGTCCACCACTGAGAAGACCGCCGCCTCCGGCATCGGCCCCGTCGAGGGCGCGTCCCTCTACGGCGTCGACAACCCGGCGCCCCTGATCGAGGCCCCGCGCAAGCGGACGAAGAAGACCCCGAAGTCCACCCGTGGCAACTTCGAGATGGCCGCATGGCTGTTCATGCGGCTGTCCGGCATCGTCCTCGTCGTCCTCGTCATCGGCCACCTGCTGATCCAGCTCGTCCTCGACGGCGGCGTATCCAAGATCGGCTTCGCCTTCGTGGCGGGCCGCTGGGCGTCCCCGTTCTGGCAGACGTGGGACCTGCTGATGCTGTGGCTGGCGATGCTGCACGGCGCCAACGGCCTGCGCACGGTCATCAACGACTACGCGGAGCGCGCGAACACCCGGCTGTGGCTCAAGGGCCTGCTCTACACGGCCACGGTGTTCACCATCCTGCTGGGCACGCTGGTGATCTTCACCTTCGACCCGAACATCCGCTAGATCCGGGGCTACGAGAATCATGAAGATCCACAAGTACGACACAGTCATCGTCGGCGCGGGCGGCGCCGGCATGCGCGCCGCGATCGAAGCGACGAAGCGCAGCCGTACCGCCGTGCTCACGAAGCTCTACCCCACCCGCTCCCACACGGGCGCCGCGCAGGGCGGCATGGCCGCCGCGCTGGCCAACGTGGAGGAGGACAACTGGGAGTGGCACACCTTCGACACGGTCAAGGGCGGTGACTACCTGGTCGACCAGGACGCCGCCGAGATCCTGGCGAAGGAGGCCATCGACGCGGTCCTCGACCTGGAGAAGATGGGCCTGCCGTTCAACCGCACGCCGGACGGCACCATCGACCAGCGCCGCTTCGGCGGTCACAGCCGCAACCACGGCGAGGCCCCGGTCCGCCGGTCCTGCTACGCCGCGGACCGCACCGGCCACATGATCCTCCAGACGCTGTACCAGAACTGCGTGAAGGAGGGCGTGGAGTTCTTCAACGAGTTCTACGTCCTCGACCAGCTGATCGTCGAGATCGACGGCGTCAAGCACTCGGCCGGCGTCGTCGCGTACGAACTGGCGACCGGTGAGATCCACGTCTTCCAGGCGAAGGCCGTGATCTACGCGTCCGGCGGCACCGGCAAGTTCTTCAAGGTGACGTCGAACGCGCACACGCTGACCGGTGACGGACAGGCCGCGGTCTACCGTCGCGGACTGCCGCTGGAGGACATGGAGTTCTTCCAGTTCCACCCGACCGGCATCTGGCGCATGGGCATCCTGCTGACGGAGGGCGCCCGCGGTGAGGGCGGCATCCTCCGCAACAAGGACGGCGAGCGCTTCATGGAGAAGTACGCGCCGGTCATGAAGGACCTCGCGTCCCGCGACGTCGTGTCCCGCTCCATCTACACGGAGATCCGTGAGGGCCGCGGCTGCGGTCCCGAGGCCGACCACGTCTACCTCGACCTCACGCACCTCCCGCCGGAGCAGCTGGACGCCAAGCTGCCCGACATCACGGAGTTCGCCCGTACGTACCTGGGCATCGAGCCGTACACGGACCCGATCCCGATCCAGCCCACCGCGCACTACGCGATGGGCGGCATCCCGACGAACGTCGAGGGTGAGGTCCTGTCGGACAACACCACGGTCGTCCCGGGCCTGTACGCGGCCGGCGAGGTCGCGTGTGTGTCCGTCCACGGCGCGAACCGCCTGGGCACGAACTCCCTCCTGGACATCAACGTGTTCGGGCGCCGCTCGGGCATCGCCGCGGCGGAGTACTCCTCGAAGGTGGCCGCGCACGTCGAGCTGCCCGAGGACCCGGCGTCGCTGGTCGTCGAGCAGATCGAGCGGCTTCGTTCGTCGACGGGCAACGAGCGCGTGGCGGACATCCGCCGCGAGCTGCAGGAGACCATGGACGCCAACGTCATGGTGTTCCGCACCGAGCAGACGATCAAGACGGCCGTGGAGAAGCTCGCGGAGCTGCGCGAGCGCTACAAGAACGTCTCGATCCAGGACAAGGGCAAGCGGTTCAACACCGACCTGCTGGAGGCCGTCGAGCTCGGCAACCTCCTGGACCTGGCCGAGGTCATGGCGGTCTCCGCCCTCGCCCGCAAGGAGTCCCGCGGCGGTCACTACCGCGAGGACTACCCGAACCGCGACGACGTCAACTTCATGCGCCACACCATGGCGTACCGCGAGGTCGGCGACGACGGCACCGAGTCCATCCGTCTCGACTACAAGCCGGTCGTCCAGACCCGCTACCAGCCGATGGAGCGTAAGTACTGATGGCTACCCCCACCCTGGACAAGGCGGACGCGGCCGGCACCCCCGAGCCCGGTTTCGCCGACTCCCCGTACATCACGGCCACCTTCCGCGTCCGCCGCTTCAACCCCGAGGTCTCGGCGGAGGCGGTCTGGGAAGACTTCCAGCTGGAGATCGACCCGAAGGAGCGCGTCCTGGACGCCCTCCACAAGATCAAGTGGGACGTGGACGGCACCCTCACGTTCCGCCGGTCCTGCGCGCACGGCATCTGCGGCTCGGACGCGATGCGGATCAACGGCAGGAACCGCCTTGCCTGCAAGACGCTGATCAAGGACATCAACCCCGAGAAGCCCATCACGGTCGAGCCCATCAAGGGCCTGACGGTCCTGAAGGACCTGGTCGTGGACATGGAGCCGTTCTTCCAGGCGTACCGCGACGTCATGCCCTTCCTCATCACGAAGGACACGAACGAGCCGACCCGGGAACGCCTCCAGACGGCGGAGGACCGCGAGCGCTTCGACGACACGACGAAGTGCATCCTCTGCGCGGCCTGCACCTCCTCCTGCCCGGTCTTCTGGAACGACGGCCAGTACTTCGGCCCGGCCGCGATCGTGAACGCCCACCGCTTCATCTTCGACAGCCGTGACGAGGCAGGCGAGCAGCGCCTCGAAATCCTGAACGACAAGGACGGCGTCTGGCGCTGCCGCACGACGTTCAACTGCACGGACGCCTGCCCCCGAGGCATCGAGGTCACCAAGGCGATCCAGGAAGTGAAGAGGGCGCTGATCACTCGGCGGTTCTGAACCCATCTGCCCGCAGTACGGAATTGAAGGCCCCCGTCACTTTCGAGTGGCGGGGGTCCTTTGCTCTGGGGCGCCCCCTGGTCTACTGAATGCCCCGTTCCGCCATCACACTCCGAATCGGTGCGACTACTCGGGGGCGGGGAGACGGGCATGAGCTTCGACGACGAGCGCCTGGGCTACGACACAGCCATCAAGGAGGCTCATTTCATCGCCGCGCCGCTGCTGACCGCCGCCGCGCTCTCCCTCGCGGGAGTCGTCGCCGGGGCGGACGAACAGTTCCTCTGGCCCGGCCCCACGCTCCTGCTGCTCGTGACCACCGCCCTGACTCTGCTCGGGAGCATTCAACTCAGCTATTACGCCCGACAGTTCCTGTTCACCTACCAGGAGCTGGAGCAGTCCTGGGTCGACCGCTCCGACATGTGGCACGGCATGAGCGGAGACGCCGAGTTACGAGAACAACTGCTCCCCATCTACAAAAGGGCGCGCGCCCGGTACCGGAGGTTCGCGCTCTACTCGGTGCACAGCTACAACTCGGGAACTGTGCTGCTCGGCCTGGGCATCGCCGCGTCGCTCGCTCCTCCCAGTGACGGGAAGCAGGTGCTGTGGCGGTGGATCGCGGCAGGACTGGTGGCCGTCTGCACCATCGCGGAAACGGTGTGGATCCGTCGTATGTACAAGGAATCCGTAGACCGATCGTAGGGAGAAGCCGGATGCTGCATGACGTCGTCCTCCCAGGGCTGCCTCTGCCCCCTGGGGGCATAGCCCGATGCCCGGGATGCCTTAACGAGATCGGCACGTTGCCTGAGGGGTCGCTCAACGCGCTCGATGAGCTGTGCACCGAGGCTGCCGCTGGTGACAAGACCCCACTCGAAAGGCACCTCGCGGAGTCCAACGTGGCGGTCGCGCATCCGGAGAGGTGCCCGGCCAAGGGCGTGCACCCAGGCGTCCTCATCCATTGCGCCACATCGACCGAAGCCCGGGCCTGGTACGAACAAGTGCGCACAGTATTCCCGGACCTCCCGGAACTTCCACCGCTGCCGCCCCGGCCTCAGACTCGCGCTCCAGGAGTCCCTGGTTTCTGATCCCCCTCCGATCCGCGCCGTAGACAGCCCTGGTTAGCATGTCGCCGCTGGCCATCACCTGGCCCGCAGGACCCAGGAGACGGCGAGCGGGCATGGCGGACGGTGGCGAGCGCGGTGGGCGTGCGCCCCGGGCGCGGACATGGGTCGGAGTCGCGGCCCTCGCCGCCGGCTGCTACACGGTCGGGGACACCGCCGACCGCGCCCGTAACGCCGTCGAAGTCGCCTCGGCCTGGTGGCCGTGGGCCCTGCTCGGGCTCGCGGCCCTCAATGTCCTGCGGTCGGCTGTGGCGACGGACGCGCTGATCGGGCCGCTTGTGCTCGGAGCAGTGGCGCTGGCCGGGCTGGCGACGGGACTGAGCGGGGAGACCGTACAGAACGTGGTCGTGCCGGCCGGACTCGCCGCGATCGGGGTCGCGATCTTGCTGTCCGCAGGACGGGACGACCGTACGACGCGGTGGTCCAGGGTCCTGTCGACCGGGCGGGTCATAGTGCCCGCCGACGCAGGAGCGTTGTTGACAGTGCGGGCGGTACTCGGGGAGTTGCGGGCGGACTTGACGGGCGTGGCTGCCGAGAGGGTGACTGTCCATGTCACAGCGGTGGCTGGGCATGTACGGCTGACGGTTCCGCGGGCGTGTCCGGTGCGGATACACAGGACGGGCGCGGCGCTCACCCGGGTCAGCACCTCCGAGCTGCAACCTCCGCTCGGAAAGGGCGGGTTGACCGTGCATGTCCTAGGACTCTGCGGTGCCGTCAGCATCGTCCGCGTATGAGGCGCACCGCGTGCCGTGCTCGTACGGCAGGTCCGGCACTTCCCGCCCCGCGAACAGCTGCGAGACCTGTTCGAAGACCTCCTGCTCCTCTTCTCTCTCCGTCGGCAGGCGGTGGTGCAGCGCGTCCAGCAGATCGAAGCGGTGCAGGTCGAAGACGACGTGCATCAGCCCGGAGTACGCCTGAGCCGCGATCACAGCACCCTTGTACGCGACGGCCGCGAGTACGAGCACCGGGACACAGAGCCAGCGCGCACCCGGCTCGTCGGACAGTCCGACGCCCAGGGCCACGGCTGACGCGAGGAGGCTCCAGCAGAGGTTGACGGCGGTGTCCAAGGCGTCCCGCGTCGAGCGCAAGGCCTGCGCCATCCGGTCGGAGACCTGCATGTAGATGCGGGGCCAAGAGGACAGCGTCGTCAGGCCGTATCGTTCGCCCGCGCTCAACTCCCCCGCGCGCAGGGCGTTGCCGAGAGCGGTCGGCAGCAGTGCTTCCGCCGGCGGGCGCGCCGCGAGGCGACGACGGGCGTCGGCGGCAACCGGGCCGGGCCGGGAGGCCTTGGCCCGGAGAGCGAGATGACGGCGGCGCTGCATCTCCGCGAGAACGCCCGCGAGACCTGCGGTGGCGGGCCATCGATCCCAGTATCCCTCCAGCACCCGCACCGCCCTGACCTGGAACGGATGCAGCAGCAGGGCGAGCAGAGAGCCGCAGGCCGAGATCCCGAAGAGGGTGCCGGTCCAGTCCCCGGGCGACGAGGGGAGGGCTGGTCCCCAGTCGCTGCGGCCGTCGTAGCTTCCGGCACGGGCCAACACCCATACGCAGGTGACGAACAGTGCGCTCGGCATGAACCCGACCGTCAACAATCGTCGCACCAGTCCCGCCCTTCCCCCAAGTCTTCTCGAAGAGCCACAAGTATGGGTCGAACGTTCCAGCCCAGGACGGGTTTCCCCTGTTCCGGCGTGCGGCCTCTTCTGCAGCGTCGGCTCGGATCTCGGTCCCACCGGCAACTGGACCGCCTGGGGGACCTCCGTACCGGCCGCCGCCGCGAAGTGCGGTTGCGTCGAGTTCCACCTCGACGCAACCGTCTACCTCGAGGGCGTCGATCAGACACATACCGCTATCCCTCGATGATGTGGATCGTGACACCGAAGTGGTGCCGAAGGTCATCCGCGAAGTCTTCACCACCCCTTCCTGGCACCACATGATGCCACCAGGAAAAAGCGCTGGGATCAGCCAGCGAGATAGGCACAGTAGCGATCTCACGAAATATTTCATCGATGGCGCGCACGGCGCGGCAGAAATCACCAAACCCTTCCACACCCATAAGCGATTCCGCCACCAGCCCGCGCTCGATGGCGTCACGCACACGCAGGTCATGGAAGTACTCGTGGAGTACATCGTCATAACCTTCCGCGCACGCAGCCACAAACCCCTTCCATGACGCCAAGTCCCGCACGGCGGAAGCGCCTTCACCTAGACCTGCATTCATCTGCACACGTTCGTACGCTTCGAGAAAACCAGCTCCGACACCCAAAGCTCCCCCTCCTTCTTTGCGGGCACAGCACACCCAGCTTCCAGTCACTCGATGAAGGACCCTCCATACTTTGCCTGCTGATCCCGCATGCAGTCATCCAAATTCCCGCCAGGCAGGAAGAACGCCTGAATACTTGCCCGACTGTCGAGCATACCGAAGTGTCCGGTTTCGCGATCCACTTGGAACAGGGTCCCTTCGCCCTACACTAAATCCCCGCCGAGGCCCCCGAGCATGAATCTACCGGCCACGTCCTGATACGCGGAGAGCCCTCCAGCACCAGCCATTAGGATATTCGTTCCGGCAAGGAAACACCTGCAGGTGCCGGCTACTCCCTTGACACCCCGCGTCGCGGCCTTTCCACCGGTTACCAATTCCGCGACGAAACCCTCGATCAAATTCCCTCGGCCATACGCCCTCGCATCGACAACGCAATTGTTGAAATTATCGACGCAATAGTTAGCCGCCATGCGCTCACTCGGCCACGGGCGTCGTATGCGTACGTCCCGGCGTTGCCCGCCGCGTCCGTGACCTTCGGCGCGGTCGGCTGGTCCAGCACCAGTATCCCGCTTCTGATCGGAACCGGACGCCGACGGAGACTCCATCCCCGGCATTTGGACCGTACGCTCCGACGGCTCGGTCCGTTTCTACGCAGGCGGGAAAGTCGTCCTCTCAGGATCCGGCACAGAGATCATCGCCCCCGCAAGCTACTGGAAGACTCGCATCGCCATCGGATGACGACTCTCCGGAGAACGGCCGTCGCAATCTCAGGCGCGGCGGCCGTGCTGCTCGCAATACCCCACCGCCCCGACTGAGCCCACTGGACCATCGCGGAGGCCTCGAACTCGAGCAGGAACAGGCTCAGGGTGAGGTCAGGGTCGGGTCCGGGATCTTCCCGATGGAAGGGAGGGATGTGTGGGGCGAGGCTGGTGGGCATGGCGAACTTACGTGGGCGCAAGAGGCGTTGGAGGACGGCAGCGAGCGCCGGAGCAGTGGCGGCCGTGCTGGTGGCCGGGACCGTGCCGGCGGTGGCCGCGGGCCCCGGGCACGGTGTGGCCCGCGGTGACCAGGGGCCCGGCAAGAGTGGTCGAGGGCTCGACAAGGAGGCTCTGCGGGCGGCCCTCGCCGGGCTGCCCGATGAGAATGTGACGGGTGGGCTGATCCGGATGTCCGGTACGGATGGCCGCTGGACGGGTACGGCCGGGCCGTCCGTGCCAACGGCCGACGCGCACTTCAGGATCGGCAGTGTCACGAAGATCTTCACGTCGACCGTGCTGCTCCAACTGGCCGCCGAGGGACGGCTGACCCTCGACGACACGGTGCAGGAGTTGATGCCTGGCCTTCTGCCGGCCGGCTACTTCCCCGTCACCGTAGGCCAGTTGCTCAGCCACACCAGCGGTCTGCAGATCATGACCTGCGCCACGGAGGACATGTCACCGCGTGAGGCCGTGGACGCCTCGCTGGCCTGCGGCGAGCCGACGGAGCCGGGCAAGGCCACGCGATACAACGGCATCAACTACTTCATCGCGGGCCTGATCATCGAGCAGGTGACGGGCCGTACGTACGGCTCCGAGGTCCGCGCCCGCATCCTCACCCCCCTCCGTCTGCGCGACACGTACGTGCCTGCCCTGGACGACTGGTCCATCCCGGCGCCCTACACCCGCGGTCTGGTGGCTGTGCCGGGGAGTTCCGGCGAGCTCACGGACGTCAGCGTCCAGAACCCGTACGGCTGGGCGGAGGGTGGCATGATCTCCAACGCCCCTGACCTGGCACGCTTCTTCACGGCCCTGTACCGCGGCCGTCTCCTCCCGCCGGCCCAGCAGAAGGACCTCTTCCGGATGCCCGCCGCGGCGTCCGGTGACACGCAGTTCAGCTACGGCGGGCTCCAGCGCACCGAGTTCCCCGACGGCACGGTCGTCTGGGGCAAGAGCGGGCACGTCCCGGGTTACACGAGCGGCGCCTTCGCCACCCGGGACCTCCGCCGCCTTCTCGTCTACGCCCTCAACCCGACGGACCGGTCCCCGGAACTGCCGTACGTCCTGCGGATAGCGGGGGCGGCGTTCGACGTCCCGGTACCGGCTACAGCTGGCTGAGGATCGTCGGGTCCGTGATCTCCGTGTCCTTGGCCAGCATCATCGCCTTGCTGAGGATGACGGCGAGGGTTCGGTCTCCCTCGTACGGCAAGTAGCCGGTCTGGGGAGACGTCGGCGCGGACTTCGGGACTATGCACAGGTACTGGTCGTTCGGGGTCATCAGGATGTTGCCCGAGCCGAGGTGGATCTTGTACGTGTGGCGCTCGCCCTTCACGTGGAGGAAGCGGCCCTCCAGGGTGCAGCGGTCGGCTATCGCGAGCCGGGGGATCAGGCGGTCGAGGAGGGCCCGGCGGGTCTCGGCGCTCTGGTTCAGCTCGCCGAAGCTGTATCCCGACCAGTACTCCTGGAAGCGACCGCCGGGGCCGCCGTCCTGCCAGGTCGGGTCGTTGCCGACGCTCGCCACGCCCACGAACAGGTCGACGTCGCGCAGGATTTCGGAGAGGGCGAGGGGCGGGATCTCGGTGAGGGGCAGGGGCTCGACCGGGTCCTGTCCGTCCCGCAGCCACATGCTGTACTCGCCGCCGTAGCAGTGCGCCGAGTTCTCCGGGGCGTCGATCGGGTAGAAGCGGACCTGGTCGGTGCGCAGCCGCAGGTAGCTGCCGGACTCCGTGGTGTCTTCGCCGTACTCCTCACCGTCGCCCTCGATCCAGTACTCGGCGCGCAGGCCCCACTGGGGCAGCTCCCGACTGGCCGGCGGGGCCGAGTCGTCGACGCAGAGCCGGAGCTTGTTGCGCCAACCCCTGATCGCGGCCAGCGAGTTGAACTGGTGCTGCCGCAGCACGTGTGCCGCGAAACGGTTCGAGTACGTGCCCGTGGCGCGCTCGGCGTCGGTGAGCAGGTACACCTCGCGGTGGGCCTGCTTGAACGGCTGGGTGATCTCGTGCCGCTCCAGCCAGTCGCGCCAGGCGACGATCTCGGCCGGTTCGCGGTCCACGGGGTGCCAGAGCTGGACCTCCGATCCCGTGGTCACCGGGTCGTCGGTGAGCGTGCGCAGCTCGCCGTCGGTGAACCCGACCGGCCTGCCGTCGACCGTCCACAGGAGGCGTCGGGCGAGGGTGCCGACCAGCGGGTGGTCGACGTAGCGCTCGCGCCAGGCGTCGTACGCCCACGTGCGCCGGGCCAGGAACTGGCGGTCCAGCCGCTCCGCCTGCGCCGAGAGCATCTTGTCGATGTCCTTGGCGGCGGCCTTGAGCTCCTTGAGCTCCTCGGCGTGGTCCCGCTTCACCGCGGCGGGCACACTCTTGACCTCCTTGCCCGCCGCGTTGCGCCAGCCGAGCACGGACTTGGTGCCGTGGACCTCGATGAGGGCGGTGACGTCCCCGAACTGGTGCCGGGCACGCCCCACTTCGGTGAGTCCGTACGCCGGGACGGCGAGCTCCTCGATCTCCTCCCGGCTCAGGCCGAGAGCGGTGGCGCGCGCCTCCAACGCCACGTCGAGCAGCTTCGCCGTGTTCTTGTACGTCACCCGCGTGGCCAGGCGGGCGAGTTCGGCGAGGGCGGCCTCGCTGTCGACGCGGGAGAGCGCGATGACGCCCGCGTTGGCGACCTTCGGGTTGCGCGGGCCCATTCCGGCGACCTTCTTGAGGGAGGTCTCGACGAGCGCGCCCAGTGCCCGGGCGGTGTCGGGGTGCGGCGGGAGGAGGGAGAGCAGCCAGGCGAGTCCGCGCAGGGCGTTGGCGTTGTAGGGGTCGTAGGCGTTGTTGATGTCCGGCTCGTACGTCTGGCGTTCCAGCGGGATGGTGCGCGGGCGGCCGACGAGAGCGAGCCACGACAGCGTGGTCTCCCTTACCCGGTCCGCTCCGATGGTGTCGATGAGGGCCTGGGCCTGCTTGTCCCACTTGGCGCTGGGCTTGGAGGCGGTGGCCGAGAGGGCGTGGACGAGCAGGGCCTGCCAGGGGTCGTCGTCCGAGCCGGTGAGCTGCTCCATGGCGTGATCGGCCCACGCCTCGCCGACGTTGAGGACAGGGGTGGTGAGCTTCTTGACCAACTCCACGAGGTGCTCCGAGCGGTAGGCGACCAGGGCCGTACGACGGAAGACGGCCACGACGGCGGGCGCGAGCTGTCGGCCGGTCGCGAGCTCCGCCTCCGCCAGGAGGTCGAGGCGCGTGGCGTGCCAGTAGGAGTGCCGCGCACCGAGCGACTGGAGCTCCGCCAGCCGCTCGGTGGGAAGAAAGAAGTCCTCGGGCAGGTCATGGGCGATGATGCCGAGCAGCGTCAGCACCTTCTGCCGGGTCTCCGACTCCGTGCCGAGCGAGCCGAAGCACTCGATGAACGCGTGGGCGAGCCGGCGACGCTCCTCCACGGGCAGGTCGCGCAGGGTGTCGAAGAGCTCGCACCATTCGTCACCCCAGAAGCCGTGGTTGGCGACAGCGGCCTTCAGTACCTCGTCGGCGAGCTTGCCCATGTTCCCCGCGGCGATCTGGTTGCGGATCTTCTGCGTGTGCGATCGCATCGACGCCATCAGCCACCCACCAGCGCCACGAGCTTCAGGAATGTGACCTCGGTGCCGAGCTTCAGCTCGATCTCCTCGTCGAGGTCGGTGAACTGCCGGTCCCCCACCAGCACCAGGAACCCGTTCCCCGCGAAGGCCTTGAGCGCCAGCTCGGTCTGGACCTCGGGGTCTATCCGCCGGGGCGTCCGCAACGCGTACCCGTTCAGCACGCGCTCGGTGTCCTTGGGCTGCACCAGCCCCTGGAACACCTCCGGCGTACGCGCGTTGAACTCGGCCACCTCCTGGAAGACCCGCCGCCGGATCAACTCGCGCAGCGCGAGCCGCTCCTCGGCGATCTCCAGCCCCCAGCCCGCACCGCGGTCCCCGCTTGTCGTCTCGTCGACGAACGTCACCATTCCCATGCCGTCGACAGTACGAGGCGCCACTGACAATCAGTCACCGCGGGGGAAAGGCCGACGGCGGGGCCCCGGTTTCAGGGCCCCGCCGAACCGCGGGCCGTACCGTCCGCTGTGGGCCGTACCGTCCGCGCTACCTGCGGCGACGCAGCGACGGGTCCGTCAACGCGGGCTGCTCGACGAAGTAGTTGTCGGCCCGGTTCAGGTCCGTGCCGGGCGGGACGATCTCGTCGATGCGGTCCAGAGTCGCGTCGTCGAGGGTGACGTCGGCACCAGCCAGCAGGTCGGTCAGCTGGTCCATCGTGCGCGGGCCGATGATGGCCGAGGTGACGCCCGGGTGGGCGCGTACGAAGGCCAGGGCCAGGTGCGGGAGCGGGAGACCGGCGTCGGCGGCGACCTTCTTGAGGTCCGCGACCGCGGCGAGCTTGGCCGCGTTGCCGGGCAGGGCCGGGTCGAACTTGAAGCCCTCCAGCTTGGCCCGCCCGCTGGCCGCGAGGTCACGGCCGGAGAGCCAGCCGGCGCTGAGCGGACCCCAGGTCAGCGTGCCCATGCCGTAGCGCTGAGCGGCCGGAAGGATGCTGCCCTCCGCCCCGCGGGCCAGGATCGAGTAGGGCGGCTGCTCGGTACGGAACCGGACGTGGCCGCGCCGCTCGGCCGTCCACTGGGCCTCCACGATCTGGTCGGCCGGGAAGGAGGAGGAGCCCACGACCCGTACCTTTCCGGACCGTACGAGGTCGGACAGGGCGGACAGGGTCTCGTCGATGTCCGTGAGCGGGTCGGGGCGGTGCATCTGGTAGAGGTCGATGTAGTCGGTGTCCAGGCGCCGCAGGCTGTCCTCGACCGCGCGCATGATGTAGCGGCGCGAGCCTCCGGCCAGGTTGGGCTCGTCGCCCATGGGCAGCCGGAACTTGGTGGCGAGGACGACCTCCTCGCGGCGCCCCTTGAGGGCCTTGCCGACGATCTCCTCGGACTCGCCGGTGCTGTAGATGTCGGCGGTGTCCACGAAGTTGATGCCCGCTTCCAGGGCCGCGTGGATGATCCGTACGGAATCGTCGTGGTCGGGGTTGCCGATCTCCCCGAACATCATCGCGCCGAGCGCGTACTCGCTGACCGAGATGCCGGTGCCGCCCAGAATCCTGCGCTGCATGAGTTGTCCAGCCTCCAAAGGCTTCACGTGGCGTGGGCTTCACATGGCTGTGGGCTTGCTTCACGTGACTGTGTGGATACCTTTCGACCCTCCCTCCCGCCGCACATCCGGACCAGGCCCGGTCCAGCCTGGGTCTGGCAGTACCAGGAAGCGGTCACGGATCCGGCGGACGGCATCGGCCACGGCCACGCCCACGGATCGCGCTGGGCGATACTCGGAGCATGGTCACGCGTCCCGAACCCGACATCAGCGCGTTCCTCAAGGCCCGCCGGGCCGCTCTCGACCCGGCCGAGCTGGGGCTTCCGGCGGGGGTCAACCGCAGACGCGTGCCCGGCCTGCGGCGCGAGGAGGCCGCCCAGCTGGCGGGGATCAGCGTGGACTACTACACGCGCATCGAGCAGGGCCGTACGCCCAACATCTCGGACTCCGTCCTGGACGCCGTCGCCCGCGCGCTGCGGCTGACCGATTCCGAGTACGCCTATCTGCGGGACCTCACCCTCCCGGGACGCCGGACGCCGACGACGGGGACGGCAGGGACGACGGGATCGCAGCAGGTCCGGCAGGGCATCCGGCTGCTGATCGACGCCATGGACGACGTACCCGCGTACGTGTGCAGCGTGGCCATGGACGTCCTGGCCTGGAACACGCTCGGCGGGCAGGTCTCCTACGACTTCGCCGCGCTGGAGCCGCGGGAGCGGAATCTGGCCCGGCTGTACTTCCTGGACGAGGAGCAGTCCAGGTCGCTGTATCCGGAGTGGGAGGCGGGAGGCGAGTACATGGCCGCGACGCTCCGCGCCGACGTGGGCCGGCACCCCGACAACCCTGCCCTCGCCGCGCTGATCGCCGACCTGCTGGAGCACAGCGCGCAGTTCCGCCGCTGCTGGGACCAGCAGCACGTACGGGGCCTGTGCTACGGCGTGAAGCACATCACCCACCCGGTCGCGGGCGAGCTGTGGCTGCACTACGAGTCGCTGCCGCTGCCCTCGGATCCCGGCCAGACCCTGGTCACGTTCACGGCGGAGCCCGGCTCCTCGACGGAGAAGGCGCTGCGGCTGCTCGCCACGCGCGCGACGCCGCAGCCGGTTCCCTCGCCCTGAGCGGACGGCGACCTATTCTGACGGTATGTCAGATGACGAGTCGTACGAACTGCTCGGTTTCGACAACGTGCTGCTGCCCGTCGGGAACCTCGACGAGGCGCTGGGCTTCTACGGGCGGGCCGGGTTTCCGGTGGCCTTCCGCCTGGACGAGGCGGGGATCGCCCTGCTGAAGGTCGGGAACGAGACTCCGGGCGTGCTGCTGCGCGTGGACGAGGAGCTCGGGCAGCGGGGGCCGTCCTGGCCGGCGTGCCGCGTGTGGCTGGAGGTGCGGGACGCGCGGGTGACGGCACGGGCACTGACCGCGGCCGGGATCCAGCCCCTGGACGAGCCCTTCCCGGTGGCCACCGGCTGGACCGTCGAGATCGCCGACCCCTGGGGCAACGTCATCGGCTTCACGGACTACGGCAAGCGGCCGGAGCTGGCGCGCATCGGCTGAGCCCCGGCCCCCAGCACCGACCGAGCGCACCCCAACCCTCCAGGGCCCCCCAGGCTCCCCCTCACCCCCTCGCGGCCTGAGCCGCACGTCACACACGCACGCCCCGCAACTGACTTGAACACGTTCAAAAACAGGTCTACATTCTTCTTCGACAGCGCGTTTTGAACGCGTTCAAGAAGTCGAGAAGGGGTGGGGACATGGACCTCACGGTCGTCGCGTATGTCATCTATCTGCTGGTCAGCGTGGCGCTGACCATCTGGGTGGCGCGGACGCTCAGCCAGAACGGGCGGATCTTTCTGGCGGATGTGCTGCACGGGAACGAGAAGCTCGCGGACGCCGTCAACCACCTGCTGGTGGTGGGCTTCTACCTGGTGAACCTGGGCTTCGTGGCCCTCTATCTGAGCCAGGACGAGGAGATCGCCGACGCCCGCGGGGTGTTCGAGGCCCTGTCGACGAAGATCGGCGTGGTGCTTCTGGTGCTCGGCGCCATGCACCTGGGCAACGTCTACGTGCTCAACAAGATCCGGCGCCGGGGCATCATGGAGCGCGAGCAGCAGCCGCCCGTGCCGCCGCAGGACTGGGTCGCGCCGGCGGTCGGGGCGTGACCGCGATGGCCACCGCCGCCACCCCGGACCGGGACGCCGCGCGCGTCCCGGTCCGCGGGCTCACCGTCCTGTACGACGCGCAGTGCTCGCTCTGCGGCTTCCTGCGCGACTGGCTCGTACGGCAGCGCCAGTTGGTGCCCCTGGAGCTGGTGCCCGCCGGCTCGGAGGCCGCCATGCGGCGCTTCCCGGGGCTCGACCACGCGGCGACGCTCGACGAGATCACCGTGATCGGCGACTCGGGCCAGGTCTACCGGGGCACCGCCGCCTGGATCGTCACCCTGTGGGCGCTCGCCGAGCACCGCCCGACGGCCCACCGGTTCAGCACCCCGGCCGGGGCACGGCTCGCGCGCGGCGCGGTCCTCGCCGCCGCCAAGTGGCGCGAGGGCCAGTGGGCACGCAGGCACGGCGCGTGGGGCGGAGGCGCGTACTACGGGGCCGACGGATGGCAGTACTCCCCGGCCACGGGGTGGACCTACAACGCACCCGCCTGCGACAGCGACACCTGCGCGCCTCGTTAGGCTCTGTCCCGTGCCAGCAGCGAAAGACAGTGCCAGTCGTCCGGACGGCCCCGCGGAGTCGGACGGCCCCGCGGAGCCGGAGGGCCCCGCCCGGCCGTCCCGTACGCCCGCCAAGAGCGAGCAGACCCGGGCCCTGATCCTGGAGACGGCGATGCGCCTGTTCCAGGAGCGGGGCTACGAGAAGACGACGATGCGGGCCATCGCCAAGGAGGCAGGGGTCTCCGTAGGCAACGCGTACTACTACTTCGCCGGCAAGGAGCACCTGATCCAGGGGTTCTACGACCGGCTCGCCGCCGAGCACAGGGTGGCGGTCCGCGAGGTCCTGGACCAGGAGAAGGACCTGGAGGCGCGGATCGCCGGGGTGCTGAAGGCGTGGCTGGACGTGGCGACGCCGTACCACGAGTTCGCGGTGCAGTTCTTCAAGAACGCGGCCGATCCGGACAGCCCGCTCAGCCCGTTCTCCGCCGAGTCGGAGCACGCGCGCGTGGAGGCCATCGCGGTCTGCCGCGAGGTGCTGACGGGCTCCAAGGCGAAGATCCCGGAGGAACTGCGGGAGGTGCTCCCCGAGTTGCTGTGGCTCTCCCAGATGGGTCTCGTCCTGTACTGGGTCTTCGACCGCACGGAGGGCCGCGAGCGCAGTTACCGGCTCGCCGAACGAGGTGCCCGGCTCACCTCGCTCGGCGTCTCGCTGGCGCGCTTCCGGGTGCTGCGGCCCCTGGTCCGGGAGGTCCACGGGCTGTTCACGGACTTCCTGCCGGGGATGACGAACGCACTGCCCGACCCCGCCAAGAAGTCCGCGAAATAGCGCCCCCGCGCGGTCAGTTCACGGCGTCCACCTCGTCCTCCGCCAGCTCCACGTCGTACACCAGCGGTTCGGCGCCGACCATCACGTGCCGGGCGCGGGAGGGGTGTTCGGCGGCCGTCACGGCCAGCAGGTACGAGCCGGGGGAGGGCACCGAGACGATGTACGAGCCGTCGGCCAGCGACGTCACCCGGTCGAGCTGACGGCCGCCCTTGGAGAGCAGGGTCAGCGCGGCGCCTTCGACGGGTGCGCCGTCCGGGGTGCGGACGAAGCCGTGGATCACGGTCGAACCGCCGTCGGCGTCGTCGGGCACGCGCGCGTGGGGCTCGGAAACCTCCTCCTCGCGGGGCTCGACCGCGAGGTGCGGCAGCCGCTTCTCCATACCGGCGGGCAGCCACCAGTTGGAGTTCCCCAGGAGGTGCATCGCGGCCGGCACCAGCGCCGTACGCAGGATGAACGCGTCCAGCGCGACCGCCGCCGCCAGGCCGATGCCCGCCATCGCGCCTTCCATGTCGCCGCTGAGGACGAACGCGGAGAAGACGCAGATCATGATCAGGGCCGCGCAGTTGATGACCCGGCTGGTCTCGGCGAGGCCGACCCGGACCGCCCGCGCGTTGTCCTTGGTGTGCACCCACTCCTCGTGCATGCGGCTCACCAGGAACACCTGGTAGTCCATCGAGAGCCCGAAGAGCAGCGACAGCATGATGACCGGCAGGAAGGCGGTGATCGGCCCCTCCTTGCCGATGCCGAGGAGTTCCGTGCCCCAGCCCCACTGGAAGATCGCGACGAGCACTCCGAAGGACGCGGCTGCGGCGATCAGGTTCATCAGGGCGGCCGTCAGCGGCACCACCAGGGAGCGGAAGGCCACCATCAGCAGCAGGAAGCCGAGGGTGATGATCGCCGCGACGAAGTACGGCAGCCGGTCTCCCGTGACGGCCGCGAAGTCCTTGAAGACGGCGGTCACTCCGCCCACGTGGGCCTCGGTCCCGGACTCCGGGATCACGTCGTCGCGCAGCCGGTCGATCAGCTGGTCCGTCTTCTCGGACTGCGGTGACGTGGTGGGCACGACCTGGATCACCGTGACGCCCTGGGAGGGCGGCGCGGCGGCGACCTGGGCGACGCCCTCCGTCGAGCGGATCGTCGACACGAGCGCGTCCGTGTCACCGCCGTCCACGACCACCTGGAGCGGGCCGTTGAAGCCGGGCCCGAAGCCCTCGGCGAGCAGGTCGTACGCCTGGCGCGTCGTCGTCGAGTCCTTGTGGTTGCCCTGGTCGGTGGCGCCGAGCCGGATCGACAGGACGGGCAGCGCGAGGATCACCATCACGACCAGTGCCCCGGCGGCGATCGAGCGCGGTCGCTTCTGCACGTACATGGACCAGCGTGCAGCGAGGCCGCTCGCCTCGGCCGGCTCCGGTCCCGTCGCGGCGAGCCTGCGCCGCTGCTTGCGGCTGAGGACGCGCATGCCGAGCAGGCCGAGGAGCGCGGGCAGCAGGGTGGTCGCGGCGAGGACGCTGAGCACGACGGTCAGCGAGGTCGCGACGACCACACCGTCCAGGAAGCGCATGTTCATCACGAGCATTCCGGCGAGCGCGATGCACACCGTGCCGCCCGCGAACAGCACGGCACGGCCCGAGGTGTTGAGGGCCGTGACGGCGGACTCCTCGGGCTTCATGCCGCGCAGGATGCCCCGCCGGTGCCGCGTCACGATGAACAGCGCGTAGTCGATGCCCACGCCGAGACCGATCAACGAGCCGAGCAGCGGGGCCACTTCGGGCACGTCGGTGACATGACTGAGGAGCGAGGTCGCCATCAGGCCGGTTCCGAGGGCCGCGATCGCGACGACGAGCGGCAGCAGCATCGCGAAGAGCGAGCCGAAGGCGAGGAAGAGGACGACCGCCGCGGCCATGATGCCGACCATCTCGGCGATACCGGTGGGCGGTTCCTGGATGCGGGTGATCGCCTGGCCGCCCAGCTCCACCTGGAGACCGGCGCGTTCGGCGTCCTGCGACGTGTCGACGACGTCCTGCACCAGCTCCTTGGGAACGCCGTTCGCCTGCTCGGTGAAGGTCACCTGGGCGTAGGCGATCCGCCCGTTCTCACTGATCTGCGTGGCCCCCTGGGCGGCGTACGGGCTGCTGACGTCGCCGACGCCCTTCATGCGCCCGATCTCCTCGAGGGCAGGCTCGATCCGGGAGCGTACGGAATCGTCCCGTACGGATCCGTCGTCGACCTTCCACACCACCGTGTCGGTGTCGCCCGACCTCTCCGGGAAGGCCTTCTCCATCAGGTCGTACGCGCGCGTGGAGTCCGTGTTCGGAAGGGTGAAGGTGTCCGCGTAGTTCGTGCCCGCGGCGGATCCCGCGAAGCCGAGCCCCAACAACGCCCCCACCCACAACAACAGGACCACCAGCCGGTGCCGATAGCACCACCGTGCCAATGTCGTCACGCCTCAACGCTCCTTAGTCGGTCTTCGGTCGGTCCCCCAGGTCCTGCGGCTCAGCATCGGGGTGGCACGCACCGGTGGACACGACTCGGCCATGACTCACAAGGAACTCCAAAGCACGACCCGGCCCCGTTGTCAGTGCCCGCGCCGATACTGGGGGCATGACCGCTCACGAGGGTGCGACCGTCCTGGTCGTCGAGGACGAACCGAGCATCGCGGACGTCCTGGCCATCGCTCTGCGCTACCACCGCTTCGAGGTGATGACGGCGGGGACCGTGCGCCAGGCGCTGACGCTGGCCGAGCGCACCCGCCCGGACGCAGCGCTCCTCGACGTGATGCTCCCGGACGGCGACGGCCGGGCACTGGGCCGCGAACTGCGCGCGAAACAGCCCGATCTGGCCCTGGTGTTCCTGACCGCGAGGGACGCGCCGGCCGAGATCGTCGGCGCGCTCGCCTTCGGCGACGACTACATCACCAAGCCGTTCAACATCGACGAGGTGATCGCCCGCATCACCGCGGTCCTGCGCCGCACCCGTCCTGCCGACGTCCTCCCCGAGCGCCCGCCCCTGCGCTACGGGGACCTGGAGCTGGACGAGACGACGTACTCGGTGCACCGCGCGGGCCGCTCGGTCGAGCTCACCCCCACGGAGTACGCGCTCCTGCGCTTCCTCGTGCGCAACGGCGGCCGGATCGTCCCCAAGGAGCAACTCCTGCGCCACGTCTGGCAGTACGAGCACTCGGCCGAGTCGACCGTCGTCGAGACGTACATCAGCTATCTGCGCCGCAAGCTCGACGCCCTCGGCGCCCCGGTGATCACGACCCGCCGGGGCGTCGGATACGGGCTCGCATGATCTTCTCCCGCTGCCACAGCCGTGGCATCCACTCGCTGCGCGGCAAGCTGACGCTGGCCAACGTGGCGCTGCTGGCGCTCGGCATCATCGTGGCGACGGCGGTCAGCCTGATGGGCATGCGGTACTACCTGCTGGACCAGATCGACTCGGAACTCCTCAAAACACGGGACTCATTGGGAAGTACGCAGCTCACCGCCCGGCAGATCGACTCCCTGAGCGCGCTTGCACTCGTCCGGGACGGGAGGGTCCCGGAAACACAGGGGCCGCCGAAATCGGACTCCCTCTTCGCGGCGGTCGACGACGAGGGGCGGGCCACCACGATCGGCCGCTTCAAGCCGACGGAGAACCAGAACGAGCTGGCGGACGCGGTGGACGACCCCCGCGCCCTCACCGGTGACGCCGAGCCGCACGACGTGAGCGTGGGCGGCGATCCGTACCGGGTCACGGCCGTCTCCCTCACGGACGGCACGACCATCCTCATGGCCACCTCGACGGACGCCCTGCACAAGGGCATGGCCAAGGCCCTCAAGCTCGATCTGACCTTCGGCGCACTGCTGTTGGCGCTCCTCGCCGTACTGACCATGCTCAGCGTGAGCCGCCGGCTGCGGCCCCTGGAGGACATGGTGGAGACCTCGTCGGCGATCGCCGAGGGGGATCTGGCCCGGCGCGTGCCCTCCAGCCACCACCCCACCCAGGAGGTCGAGCAGCTGCGGCTCGCCCTCAACTCGATGCTCCACCAGGTCGAGTCGGCGTACCGCACCCGCGAGCGGAGCGCCACACAGCTGCGCCGCTTCGTCGCGGACGCCTCCCACGAACTGCGTACGCCCCTGTCGGCGATCCGCGGCTACCTCCAGCTGTACGACAAGGGCATGCTGCGCGAGCCTGGCGAGCGCAAGCGGGCCTGGGACCGGATGACCGGCGAGGCCGACCGCATGGCCCGCCTGGTCGACGAGCTGCTCACCCTGGCCCGCCTCGACCAGCAGCCCGAACTGCGCTTCAAGAACGTCGACCTGAGCCGTCTCGTGCGGGACGCGGCCGAGGATCTGCGGGCCCAGCAGCCCGAACGGCCGGTGACCGTCGGCGCCGACGGGGCCCTGCTGATACACGCCGACGAGTCGGGCCTGCGCCAGATCCTGGGCAACCTCGTGGCGAACGTACGGACGCACACGCCCGCGGATGTCGCGGTCACGCTCGGTCTGGAGCGGGTCGACGGGGTCGTGCGTCTTTGTGTCGCCGACGAGGGGCCCGGTCTTGAGGAGGACGACGCCTCGCGCATCTTCGACCGGTTCTTCCGGGCGGGCGGGGGTGCGGGCAGTGGGCTGGGCATGGCCATCGTTCAGGGGGTGGTCGTGGCTCATGGGGGTGAGGTGGTGGTGCGGACGGCGCCGGGTGAGGGGCTGGCGGTGACGGTTACGTTGCCTGCGAAGGCCTGCGGTTGATTGTCCGGGCGGCTCTTCTCGGGGGGCTAAGCCGCCGGAACCAGTGCCCACACCGTCTTGCCGTATCTTCCCCGGCTCCACACTCCCCAGGCAGACGTGAGGTGTTCCACCAGGGTCAGGCCTCGGCCGGACTCCTCGTCGTACTCGCCGACCACCCGCAGGCGGGGCTGGACGGGGCTCTCGTCGGAGACCTCTATGAGGCAGGAGCCGTCCGCGATCACGGTGACGGCGACCTCGAACTCCCGCTCCAGCAGCGGCCCGTGGCGCACGGCGTTCGTCGCGAGCTCGGACACGAGCAGTACGACGTCCTCGAAGGCCTGCTCCCCCGCGCTGTGCCCCCAGTTCGACAGATGGTCGCGCACCCGCCGCCGGGCGAGCCCGACCGAAGCCGGATGCCGGGGCAGCCGGAAGGAGTTGCGTCTCAACACGTTTGCTCCTCACCCCGCGCACACCTTCGTCACAAGGTATGCGTGGGGTGAGCCCATCGCGTCACTGACGCAATCGTCAACCCCGCGCGAACGCGTCAGATCCGACCGAGGCTCCACAGCCGGAAGACCCCGGTGCCGTCGGACAGGTACTGTCCGCCGCCCACGGCCTCGCTGCTCAGTACGTAATCCTTGCGCTGCCACAGCGGAACGAGCGGAACATCGCGGGCGACGTCGTCCTGGACCGCCCGGAAGTCCCCCTCCGTGCGACTGCGGTCCGCGTACTGCCGGCTGTCCTGAATCCGCCGGTCCACGTCCTTGCTGCTGTAGCCGTTCTTCATGCTGCCGCCGGTGCCGACCAGCGGCGCGGTGAAGTTGTCCGGGTCGGGGAAGTCGGCGACCCACCCGACGGCGTACGCGTCCAGCTCGCCGTCCGCGTACCGCTTCTGGAAGTCGGTCCACTCGTAGCCCTTGAGCGTCACCTGGAAGAGTCCGCCCCGCTCCAACTGCCGTTTGAGCTCGGCGGCTTCCGCGCCGGCCGCGTCCCTTCCCTTCGCGTAGCCGTAGGTGAAGCGCACGGGTGTCTTCACTCCGGCGGCGGTGAGCAGTGCCTTCGCCCGCGCGGGATCGGGTTTCGGGTAGGCGTCGAAGAAGGAGTCCGTGTGCCCGGTGATGCCCGCGGGGATCAGCGAGTAGAGCGGATCGACCGTGCCCTGGTACGTCGTGGCGGCCAGTTCGTCGCGGTCGACCAGCAGGACCAGCGCCTGCCGTACGCGGCGGTCGTGGAGCGGTGATCCGGCCCGCACGTCGAGGTACAGATTGCGTGTCTCCGCGCCGGCCGCCTCCGTGACGCGATGGCCGGGATCGCTCGGCGACAGCCCGGCGAGCACCTTCGGCGGCAGCGTGCGCGCGACGACGTCGACCTTCTTGGCCTTCCAGGCGGCGTCGAGCTTCGCGGGGGTCGCGTAGTAGCGCACGACGGCGGATTCCCCCTTGCTCCGCGCCGCCCCCCGATAGCGGGAGTTCGGCGTCAGCACGGCCCGCTGATCCTTCGTGTACGTCTTCAGCGTGTACGGTCCCGAGCCGTCGACCCCGTTGCCGGTACGCAGCGAGTGCCCGGAGTAACGGGTGCGGTCGACGATCGAACCGGCGCCGGTGGCGACCTTGAACGGGAACGTGGCGTCCGGCGACGACAGATGGAAGGTGACGGTCAGCCCTTCCGCGTCCACCGAACCCAGCGTGTCGAACAACGGGGCCGGTCCCACGGCCGAGTCGATGGACCTGACCCGGTCGAAGGAGAACTTCACGTCCTCTGCGGTCATCGTGCGCCCGCTGGGGAATGTGATGCCCTCCTTCAGCGTGCACCGGTACGTGGTCAGGCCCGTACCGACGAATGCGCAGCTCCTGGCGGCGTCGGGCACGGGGGCCGCGCCGCCCGGCTCGAAGGTCAGCAGCGACTGGAAGACGTTGCTGAACAGGTCCCAGGACCCGGCGTCGTAGGCGCCCGCCGGATCGAGGGCCGTCACCGCGTCCGTCGTACCGACGGTGATGGACCCGCCGCCGCCCGTCGGCAGCAGCTGCCAGCCGCCGATGCCTACGGCGACCAGCACCAGAACCACCGCGAGAATCCGTATGCGAACCGATCGCATCGGCGCCCCTCCTGGAGCCACGCTCCCGTGGCTCGATCCCGCCACTCCCCCAGTGGCTCCTCGTGCCACTCCCCGGTGGCGCGAGGCACTCAACCACAGGGGTTTCGGGCGACGGAAGGCTTATGGGGAGTGTTGGGAGAAAGCTGACCAAGCGATGGTTTCCGGCCGCTTTCCCAGCTCGCTCCCAGGCGTGACGTGTGCGCCTCAGGCCTGCCGGGAAGCCAGCTCCACGATCGTGATGTCGGACGGCGCGCCCACCCGCGTGGGCGGCCCCCAGGCACCGGCGCCCCGCGACACGTACAACTGCGTGTCCCCGTACCGCTCCAGGCCGGCGAGGGTCGGATTGGCCTGATCCGCGATGAGGCTGCCCGGCCACAACTGGCCGCCGTGCGTGTGCCCCGAGAGCTGAAGATCCACGCCATGTTCGACGGAGTCATGGATCTGCACCGGCTGGTGTGCGAGCAACACACATGCCCGCGACCGGTCCCGGTCGCCGAGCGCCTTGACGAAGTCGGGCCCCTGCCCCTCGTCCTCACCGGCCACGTCGTTGACCCCGGCGAGATCGAAATCGGCCAGTTCCGTACGGGCGTTCTCCAGCGGGCGCAGCCCCAACTCCCGTACGCGCGTGACCCACTCCTCGGCCCCGGAGAAGTACTCGTGATTGCCGGTGACGAAGAACGACCCGTGCCGTGCCTTCAACTGGGCGAGGGGCGCGGCGGCGGGCCCGAGATCCTTCACGCTGCCGTCGACGAGGTCCCCCACGACCGCGATGAGGTCGGGCTGCGTCGAGTTGATCGTGTCGACGACCTTCTGCGCGAACCCACGTCCCAGTACGGGCCCGAGGTGCACATCGCTGACGACGGCGATCCGGTATCCGTGGGCCGACCTGGGGAGTTTCGCGAGGGGTACGGTCACCCGCTTCACCTTGGGCCCGCGCAGGACGCCGTACGTCCCGTATCCGACGGTCCCCACCGCCGCGGCGGCAGCGGCCCCGCCGACCACGCGCGAGACGAAGAGGCGACGCGAGGGACCGCTGGCCGCGGGCTCCGGCTTCTCGGCGGGCCCGGGCCCGGGCTTGGCTCCGGATCCGGCCTCGGCCCCGGCTTCTGCTCCCGCCTCGGCCTCGGAGAGTGTCTCGGGTTCCGAGGAAGGATCGGCTTCCAGGTCTGGCACTCGCGTGCGTACGGGTGTGTTCTCGCGTACGCCCACCGGCTCCACCGCCGGCGTCGAGCGCCGCTCCAGAACCCGCCGGAGCAACGGCCGCACGACCTCTCCCACCAGCAGCCCCAGCAGGAGATAGAGCGAGAAGGCCATCCACAGGAACCCCGGCCAGGCCAGCACCTGCTGCAGCCAGAACGGTGCCCCGCCCCGCTCGGACGCGATCGCCGCGAACATGAGGAACGGCCCGCCGACGACCAGGGCCGTGCCCACCCGACGGGCCACGCCCGGCCGCGCCGTCGTGTCGCGCACCATCCGGCGCCACACGTACCAGTGCAGACCGCCGAACACGGCCAGGACCAGGACCACGAACACGATGATCACGCGGAGACTCCCCGTTATGACGTGTGACGCAAGGCTCGAACACCGCGCAACCCGATGCCCCCGACGACCGTCCCCAAGACAAAGGAGACAACGGCGAGCGTCAGGTGCACCCAGAAGTACCCGGTCGGATCGCCCGCGTCGTCGAACGCGAGCCCACTCCCGTCCTTCCACAGGTTCTTGACGAAAGTGATCCAGATGACCCAGCTCCACACTCCGAAGGCGAGCAGGAACCAGGAGACGGGACGGCTGAGCTTCATGGGTTCAGTATCGCCGCCGTCGAACGGCACCGGCGTCCGGGGTGGGGAGGACCACAGCGGGAACGACCGCGGCGATACGCGCCACGGCGGGGAGCACCGCGCGACTTCACGCCCCTCGCCCTGTACGTTCTCGACCGTGCCCGCCATGAAAAAGACCGCCAAGTCCTCCTTGCTGGTCACCTCCGCCACCCTGTTGTCGTTCTCGCTCGCGCTCACCGCGACCGCCACCGCGCCGGCCCTCGCGGACGACAAGCCCTCCTCGACTCCGTCGGCGACTCCGTCAACGTCGTCCTCTCCGTCGGGCAAGTCGTCGACCAGCCCCTCGGCCACGCCCCCGGCGGACATGTCGACCGTGGGCGGCGCCCAGCTCGGCCGGTCCGGCACCCAGGCGAACCTCGGCGCCGGTGCCCCGGTCCTCCCGAAGGACCTGAGCGCCCGTTCCTGGATCGTCGCGGACGCCGAGTCGGGCGATGTCCTCGCCTCGCACAACGCGCACTGGCGGCTGCCCCCGGCGAGCACGCTGAAGATGCTCTTCGCGGACACGCTGCTGCCGAAGTTCCCGAAGACGGAGAAGCACAAGGTCGTGTCGTCCGACCTGGCGGGCATCGGCCCGGGCTCCAGCATGGTGGGCATAAAGGAGGACGAGACGTACACGGTCCACGACCTGTGGCTCGGCGTCTTCCTTCGCTCCGGCAACGACGCGGTCCACGTCCTGTCCGCGATGAACAAGGGCGTCGACCAGACCGTCAAGGACATGAACGAGCACGCGGAGGAGCTCCAGGCCCTCGACACGACCGTGGTCAGTCCGGACGGGTACGACGAGAAGGGGCAGGTGTCGTCGGCGTACGACCTGACCCTGTTCGCCCGCTCCGGCCTGCAGAAGAAGGACTTCCGGGAGTACTGCTCGACGGTCCGCGCGAAGTTCCCCGGCGAGACCAAGAAGAACAAGAAGGGCAAGACGACCCGCGGGTCCTTCGAGATCCAGAACACCAACCGGCTGCTCACCGGTGACTACGGTCTCGACGCCTACAAAGGCATCGCAGGTGTGAAGAACGGCAACACCACGAACGCGGGCTCGACCTTCACTGGTGTCGCCGAGCGCGACGGCAAGGTGCTGCTCGTCACGGTCATGAACCCCGAGAAGGAGGAGCACGACCAGGTCTACAAGGAGACCGCGAAGCTCCTCGACTGGGGCTTCCAGGCGTCCGGCAAGGTCGACCCGGTGGGCGAACTTGTGCCGCCGAAGAGCGCGGACACGGGCGCGCAGCCGGGCGCGAACGCCTCCGGCGAGGCGGGCGGTTCGGGCGACGGCAAGGACTCCTCGAAGCCCGTCGCGGCCTCGGCCGAGACGGACGGTTCGAGCGGGGTCGGTATCGCGCTGGCGATCGCGGGCGGCGTCCTCGTGCTCCTCGCGGCCGGTGTCTTCGTGATCAACCGCCGCTGGCCGCTGCCCGACCTGATGCGCCGCCGCCGCTGACACCGGCGGACTTGCCGACTCCGGCGGATTTGCCGATGCCTGCGGATTTACCGACGCCTGTGCCGGTGGATCCGCCGGAGTCGGTGACCGTGCCGGGTCCGGCTGACCCGCCGGACCCGGCCGGTCCGTCCGCCGCGGCGGAGTCGTCGGGCTCGGACGGCTCTTCGGACCCGGCCGGTTCCTCGTGCTCCGTCGCCGTCCATGCGGCGCAGTACAACAGCAGCTTCGAGGTGAAGTTGATCCACAGGAGCAGTGCGATGGGCACCCCGAACGCCCCGTACATACTCTTCGACGCGACACCCTGCATATAGCCGCTGAGCAGCAGTTTCAGCAGCTCGAACCCGGCCGCGCCGATGAGCGCGGCGACCACGAGGCGGCGGCGCGCGGGCTGGACTCCGGGCAGCAGCGTCAGGACGTACAGGAGCAGCAGGAAGTCGGCGAGGACGGCCACGGCGAACGCGGCGGTCTGCAGCAGCACCCCGCCCCAGCCGTCCTCGTCGATGCCGAACTGCCGGGCCGTCCAGCCCACCGCGCTCGACGCGACGGTGGAGGCGGCGAGCGTGACGAGCACGGCGCCGCCGAGACCGACGAGTACGCCGGCGTCCTTGAGCTTGCTCAGGAAGGGGTTGTCCTCCTCGTCCGGCAGCTCCCAGACCGCGCGCAGGCACTCGCGCATCGAGCCGACCCAGCCGATGCCGGTGAACAGCAGCAGGGCGCCCGCGATGAGTCCGACCGTGCCGGCGTTGTCGACGAGACCGCCGATGTCGAGCTGGTCGGAGATGCCCGGCACCTGCTCGGCGATCTTCTCCTGCAGCTTGTCCTGCCCCTCCTTGTCGAGCGTCGCGGCGGCGATCGCCGCCGCGACGGTGATCAGTGGGAACAGCGCGACGAAGCTGATGAAGGTCATCGCGGCGGCGAGCCGCGTCCACTTCACCCGGTCCAGCCGTTCGTACGAGCGCCACGCGTGCGTGGCCATCAGACGTGTGACCAACGGGCCCACGCCGGGGAGCTTTTTCAGCCAGTCCATGATCCGACTCTGCCCTCGCCTCGGAAAACCAATGTCCGGGTACCCCAAAACCGCAGGACAGTGGCGAGCGCCATGCCGATTCCTGAACCCGACACCGTGTCCGCGCGCGGGGAGGTGAAGCCGAGGCCGTAGTGGCTGATGAGGATGCACAGCAGCTGGACGAGGGCGCCGGCGACGTTCACCGCGAAGAAGACCGCGTACCGGCGCAGGCCCCCCGTCGCCGTGTGGCGGTAGGTGCCGAGCGCGTTGCCCGCGTACGCGACCGAGCAGCCCGCCACGAACGACAGGGCCTTGGCGGTCAGCGGGTCCAGCCCGACGGGGCCGCGCAGCCAGACGAAGAGGGCGAGGTCGGCGGCGTACGCAAGGAGCCCGACGGCGGCGAAGCCGAGCAGCTCGTGGGCGCCGGGGCGCCGGGCCCGCGACTTCGGCCGTGGGTGAGGCTGGGCCTGAGCCTGGGGCCCGGGGGCCTTGAGTCGCTGTGCGTGGCTCACCAGTTGGCCACCGCCAGGCCGTACATCGCGAGCCACACCACGCCGATGAGGGCGAGCGCGCGGTCGCGCAGGACGACGTCCTCGGGTTCGCCGGCGGTGCCGCGGTCGGCGAACACCGCGTATCTCAGGACCGCGAGGATGAAGGCGACCATCGACAGCTGCCGCCAGGGCAGGACGCTGGTGTGGGGTACGCCGCCCTCCTCCAGGGCCCACAGGCAGTAGCCGAGGACGGCGACCGAGGCGGCGAGCTGCCAGACGAAGCGCAGGTAGCCGGTGGTGTATTCGGTGAGCAACGCGCGCGTGGCGCCCGCTTTCCCGGCCATCTGCACGGCTTCGGAGTAGCGCTTCGCGGAGACCATGAAGAGCGCGCCGAAGCCGGTCGTGATCAGGAACCAGCGCGACAGCGGAATCCCGAGCGCGAGTCCCCCGATCATGGCCCGCATCAGGAACCCGGTGGTCACCACGACGAGGTCGACCACGAGGACATGCTTGAGGCTGATGCAGTACGCGAACTGCATGCCCAGGTAGGCGGTCAGCAGGGCCGAGGTGAGCGGGGAGCACAGGAACGCGGCGACCGTCGGAGCGACGACGGCGAGCGCGATCCCTACGGAGTAGGCGACCGCTACGGGCACCTGTCCGGCGGCGACCGGCCGGTGGCGCTTGACCGGGTGGGCGCGGTCGGCGTCGGCGTCCCGGGCGTCGTTGACCAGGTAGACGCCGGCGGCGCAGGCCGTGAACAGCACGAAGACCAGCGCGATCTGGGTCAGCGCGTGACGCGAGAAGAGCTCACCGGCCGCGGCCGGGGCGGCGATCACGAGGACGTTTTTGACCCACTGTTTCGGACGGGCGGTCCTGATCAGCCCTCTTAGGAGGCCGCTTTTCTCCCGGGCGGGCTGTTTCTCGTGCTTCTTGTGCGTGCTCTCCAGGAGGACCGTTTCAGCCATGGTCACGGCCTCCTGTCATCCAACGGGCCCCGAGCCGGGCCGTGATCGCGCCGAGCGCCGCGCCCGCGGCCACGTCGGAGGGGTAGTGGACGCCGACGACCAGCCGCGAGAGGCACATCGCGGCGGCCAGCGGGGGCACCACGTGGGCGCCGAGCGCTCCGAAGGCCACGGCCGCCGCCGCCGCGGAGGTGGCGTGCGAGCTGGGGAAGGAGTGCCGGCCCGCGGTGCGGACCAGCGGTTCGACGTGCCGTGGGCGTGGGCGTCGTACGAGCCGTTTCACGCCCATGCTGGCGAGGTGCGCGCCCGCGGTCAGGGCCGTGCCTCGCAGCCAGGCGCCGCGCCGCTCCCGGTCGACGGCCGCTCCGGCGAGGCCCGCCGCGAGCCACAGCGCGCCGTGCTCGCCGGCCAGGGACAGGGCCCGCGCGGCGGCGGCGACGCGGGGGGTGGCACCGCGGGCGTGGAGGGCCGTAAGGATCCGGTGGTCCAGGTCGGGGCGGTCGTCGTGCTGGTCGTCGTGGTGGTCCATGTGGACTCACTGTTCACGTCAACACGGCAGGAACTCCGGCAATATTGAGCGACATCCCATTAATCACCCATTTCGGGGAGAGTAAGGATGTTAGGGAACTACCGGTCACTTTCGGGCGATACGGTCGCGTGCATGCCTGCCGACACGGTTTCCGTCACGGGGTGGGGCCGCACCGCCCCCACCACCGCCCGTCTGATCCGCCCTCGTTCGTACGAGGAGGCCGCGGCGGCCGTACGGGAGTGCGGGGCCCGCGGAGGCATCCCACGGGGCCTGGGACGGGCGTACGGGGACGCGGCACAGAACGCGGGCGGGGCCGTGTTCGACATGACGGGCCTGGACCGCGTCCACGCGATCGACGCCGACGGCGGGACCGTGCTGTGCGACGCGGGCGTCTCGTTGCACCGCCTCATGGAAGTCCTGCTGCCACTGGGCTGGTTCGTGCCGGTGACGCCCGGGACGCGCTATGTGACGGTCGGCGGGGCGATCGGCGCGGACATCCACGGCAAGAACCACCACGTGTCCGGCTCGTTCGCCCGCCATGTGCTCTCCTTCGAACTGCTGACCGCGGACGGCGAGATCCGTACGGTGAGCCACGGCACGCCCCTCTTCGACGCCACGGCGGGCGGGATGGGCCTGACCGGTGTCATCCTCACGGCCACCGTCCGGCTGCAGCCCGTCCGGACGTCGTTGATGTCGGTCGACACGGAACGCGCCACGGACCTGGACGACTTGATGGCCCGCCTCACGGCCACCGACCACCGCTACCGCTACTCGGTCGCCTGGATCGATCTGCTGGCCCGCGGCGCGTCCATGGGGCGTTCGGTGCTGACCCGGGGCGATCACGCACCCCTGGAGGCGCTGGCGGACCGCACGCGCGCGCGTAGAGCCCCACTGGAGTTCCGTCCCGGCAGCCTGCCCGCCGCCCCCGCCTGGCTGCCCGAGGGACTGCTCGGCCCGACGACGGTCGGCCTCTTCAACGAGCTCTGGTACCGCAGGGCGCCCCGCGCGCGCAGCGGCGAACTGCAGCGGATCTCCACCTTCTTCCACCCGCTCGACGGCGTGCCGCACTGGAACCGCGTCTACGGGCGCGGTGGTTTCGTGCAGTACCAGTTCGTCGTCGGGTACGGGCAGGAGGACGCCCTGCGCCGGATCGTGCACCGCATCTCGCAGCGCCGCTGCCCCTCCTTCCTCGCCGTACTGAAGCGCTTCGGGGAGGGCGATCCGGGCTGGCTGTCCTTCCCGATGCCCGGCTGGACCCTCGCGCTCGACATCCCAGCGAACCTGCCGGGGCTCGGCGGCTTCCTGGACGAGCTGGACGAGGAGGTGACCGCGGCGGCCGGGCGTGTCTACCTGGCCAAGGACTCCCGGCTGCGGCCCGAGCTGCTCTCGGAGATGTATCCGCGGCTGGGCGATTTCCGGGCGCTGCGCGAGGAGTTGGACCCGCGTTCCGTCTTCACCTCGGACCTGTCCCGCCGCCTCGGCCTCTGAGGCGAGCCGCTCGATGAGTTCGGTTTTCCCACTCTCTCTGAATCTCTCTCCATAGGAGTTCGGTTTCATGAAGGACGCCTTCGGTGCCCCCCAGTCCATGCTCGTTCTCGGCGGCACGTCCGAGATCGCGCTGGCCACCGCGCGGCGGCTGATCGCCCGCCGCACCCGCACGGTGTGGCTCGCCGGCCGGCCCTCGCCCGCACTGGAGACGGCCGCCGCCGACCTGCGCGTCCTCGGCGCCGACGTCCGTACGGTCGCCTTCGACGCGCTCGACCCGGACGCCCACGAGACCGCCCTCGGCAAGGTCTTCACCGAGGGCGACATCGACCTCGTACTGCTCGCCTTCGGTGTCCTCGGCGACCAGTCGCGCGACGAGAACGAGCCCGGCTCGGCGGTCCGTGTCGCGCAGACCAACTACACGGGCGCGGTGTCGTCGGGGCTGGTGTGCGCGCGGGCCCTCCAGGCCCAGGGCCACGGCTCCCTGGTCGTGCTCTCCTCGGTGGCCGGCGAGCGCGCCCGCCGCGCCAACTTCATCTACGGCTCCAGCAAGGCGGGCCTCGACGCCTTCGCCCAGGGCCTGGGCGACGCCCTGCACGGCACGGGCGTCCACGTGATGGTCGTACGCCCCGGCTTCGTCCGCACCAGGATGACGACGGGCCTGCCGGAGGCTCCCCTCGCGACGACCCCCGAGGCGGTCGCCACGGCCATCGAGACGGGCCTGCGCCGACGCTCCGAGACGGTGTGGGTGCCGGGGGCGCTGCGGGTGGTCATGTCGGCACTGAGGCACGTACCGCGGGCGGTGTTCCGCCGCCTGCCGATCTAGGGGACTGCCTTCTGGGCACCCCGCACTCCAAGTACCGCCCCGGCCACTGCCCCGCTCCCCGCGGAGCGCTACCGCTCGAGCGAGACGATCACGGACTTGCTCATCGGATTCCCGCTCTGGTTGACCTGGACGTGCCCAACGCCAAGAACCCGGTCGGTACCCGGCACGACCTCCACGGCCGACAGCCACAGAGACTGCCGGGAAGTCGGCCGTACCCCACCCTCGCTGGGCAACCGGGGCCGCTTGATCTTCGTACAGGCACCGTCCGTGCCGACGTACCGGTTGCCGTCCAGGAAGAGTCCACGCTTGCCGTCGACCGCCATCGGGACGCGCCCGGCGCAGTCCCCCTCGGCGTCGGGCGCCTTGGCCCAGTCGGAGCCGTCCCAGCGGAGCCGTACGGCCTCCTCCTGGGGTTCGTCCTCCACCTCGCCGTGGTTGAAGCTGTGCGTGCCGTACGCGCGGACGTCGTCGGCCGCGAGAGCGAGGACGTCGTCGATCGAGGCGCTGGGCTCGGGCGGCACCGGCTCGGGGAAGCGGTAGGCGGGGGTCTCCGTCAGCTGCCAGGAGGAGCCGTCCCAGTGCACGGCCGCGGGCTGTGTGAACTCTCCGCCGTCACTGCCGTCACCCGTATCGCGGTGGCCGACGGCCCACAGGTCGTCGGCCGCGACGCCGTCGAGAGAGACGACGTTGGCGGGCAGGGTCGAGGTGCTCCACCGGGTGCCGTCCCAGTGGTGGATCCGCGACTCGCCGCTCAGGGCCCAGACGTCGTCGGCCGCGAAGGCCTTCATGTCGACGAGCCGGCCGCCGTCGCCCGGCAGCTCCGGGAGCGCGGTCCAGCGTGTGCCGTCCCAGCGGACCGTCCGTGGCCCTGCCAGGGTCGGCTGCGAGGCCGTCAGCAGGAACCCGTCCGGGCCCAGGGAGTCGAAACGGGCCTCGTGGACGGTGGAGCCGAGCGCGGCGGGCATCGGCTGCCGCTGCCAGCGCGTGCCGTCGTAGCGGAGCAGGAAGCCGTCGTCGGGTGACGGATTCGCACTGTCCGTGGCGGTGACCGTGCCCGCTGCCCAGACGTCGTCGTCGGCCGTCGCGATCACGTCCGTCAGCTTGCTCTCGGCGCTTTCGTCACTCCCGGCGTCGAGGATTTCGTCGTACGCCCAGGTCAGCCCGGACGTCCCGCCGGTGGCCGGTGAGGAGGACGAGGGCGGCTTCGCCTTGCCGTCATCTCCGTCGTCGCCGTCGGCCTCCGTACCGCATCCGGCCAGCGCGAGGCCCAGCACGGCGAGCCCCGTCACGATCCTGCGCAATGATCCCCCTGGTCGTCCTGATCGCCGGACACCTCGCCCGCCCGGCCCGCGGCCTGTCTGATCCGCGACAAAGGTCTGATCCGCGGACTGTCCGACCACAGACTGTCCGACCACGGACCGTGCGCTCAGCGGGCCGGGAGCGGGCCCCGCTCGGCGCGGGCGGCCTGCGGCGGTACGACCGCGCCCCCGAAGACGTAGTCACGCAGCCTGCGCCACACGCCGTCGGCGCCCTGTTCGTAGAGCGCGAAGCCGGTGCACGGCCAGTCGGCCGCGTACTCCGCAAGCTCCTCGAACGCCCGGTCCATCGCCTCGTCGTCGATGCCGTGCGCCACCGTCACATGCGGGTGGTACGGGAACTGCAGCTCGCGCGCCACGGGCCCGGACGCGTCCCTGACCTGCTTCTGCAGCCAGGTGCAGGCCTCGGCCCCCTCGACGACCTGCACGAACACGACGGGCGACAGCGGACGGAAGGTTCCCGTGCCCGACAGGCGCATCAGGAAGGGCCGGCCGGCCGCCGCGACCTCGACGAGATGCGCCTCGATCGCGGGCAGCGCCGACTCCTCGACCTCGGTCGGCGGCAGCAGTGTGACGTGCGTGGGGATGCCGGAAGCCGCGGGGTCGCCGAAGCCCGCGCGCCGCTCCTGGAGCAGGCTGCCGTGTGGCTCCGGGACCGCGATCGACACACCGATCGTTACGGTCCCCACGTCGTCTCCTGTCGTTCGTCGTTGTGTTGATGTTCCGTCGTGTTTATGTACGTCTCGGGCAGGGGTTGCTGCCGGTTCGGCTATCGACTGTACGGCCGTACGGCCCCGTTCCGGTTGTCGTACCGGTGTTGTCCTGGTCTCGTACTGGCTGTTGTCCCGGTCGTCGGCCCGGTTGTGGTTCCGGGCGTCGTCCCGGCAGTCAGTGCTTCGCCGGCAGGAAACCCACTCTGTCGTACGTCTGGGAGAGGGTCTCCGCGGCGACGGCGCGGGCCTTCTCGGCCCCCTTGGCCAGGATCGAGTCGAGCGTCTCCGGGTCGTCCAGATACTGCTGGGTACGCTCCCGGAACGGCATCACGAAGTCGACCATGACCTCGGCGAGGTCGGTCTTCAGCGCACCGTAGCCCTTGCCGACGTACTTCTGCTCCAGTTCCGCGATACCGGTTCCGGTGAGGGTGGAGTAGATGGTCAGCAGGTTGCTGACGCCGGGCTTGTTCTCGACGTCGTACCTGATCACCGTGTCCGTGTCGGTGACCGCGCTCTTGACCTTCTTGGCGGTGACCTTCGGCTCGTCGAGAAGGTTGATGAGGCCCTTCGGAGTCGACGCCGACTTGCTCATCTTGATCGCCGGGTCCTGGAGATCGAAGATCTTCGCCGTCTCCTTGAGGATGTACGGCTTCGGAACGGTGAACGTCTGCCCGAAGCGGCCGTTGAAGCGCTCGGCGAGGTCGCGCGTCAGCTCGATGTGCTGGCGCTGGTCCTCACCCACCGGGACCTCGTTGGCCTGGTACAGCAGGATGTCCGCGACCTGGAGGATCGGGTACGTGAAGAGGCCGACCGAGGCGCGCTCGGCGCCCTGCTTGGCGGACTTGTCCTTGAACTGGGTCATGCGGGACGCCTCGCCGAAGCCGGTGAGGCAGTTCATGATCCAGGCGAGCTGTGCGTGCTCTGGGACATGGCTCTGGACGAAGAGCGTGCAGCGCTCCGGGTCGAGACCGGCGGCCAGCAGCTGGGCCGCGGCGAGCCGGGTGTTGTCGCGGAGGTCCGCGGGGTCCTGCGGAATGGTGATCGCGTGCAGGTCGACGACCATGTAGAACGCGTCGTGGGACTCCTGCAGGGCCACCCACTGACGGACGGCGCCGAGGTAATTGCCGAGGTGGAACGAGCCGGCGGTGGGCTGGATTCCAGAAAGCACGCGAGGACGGTCTGAAGCCATGCTCACCATTCTCTCAGGTGTCGGGCGCCGTTCCGGAACTGGTCGGAAACAGATGTGACACGGGTGGGAACCGATCTGCCTCGGGCGGTGTAACAAGAGCGTGAGGACGCGGGAGGGGGGCCGCATCGTCGATGAGGCCGCGGTGATCGCACGCGTGCGCGCCGGAGAGCCGGAGGCGTATGCGGAGCTGGTGCGTGCCCATACGGGCCTCGCGCTCAGGGCGGCCGCGGCACTGGGGGCGGGTGCGGACGCGGAGGACGTGGTGCAGCAGGCCTTCTTCAAGGCCTACTGCTCCTTGGGGCGCTTTCGGGACGGCGCGGCGTTCAAGCCATGGCTGCTCTCGATCGTCGCCAATGAGACGAGGAACACAGTGCGGACGGCGGTGCGCCAGCGGACGCTGGCCGGCCGTGAGGCCGCTCTCGTCGAGGCCGAGCCGCTGATACCGGAATCGGCGGATCCGGCGGCTGCGGCCCTGGAGGTCGAGCGCCGGACGGCCCTGCTCACCGCCCTGGAAGGACTGGGCGAGGACCACCGCCTGGTCGTCACCTACCGCTATCTGCTGGAGATGGACGAGTCGGAGACCGCCCAGGCCCTGGGCTGGCCACGGGGGACGGTGAAATCCCGGCTCAACCGCGCCCTGCGGAAGCTCGGCAGACTTCTGCCGGATTTCGAGCCGCGGGAGGGGCTGGCGGACTCGGGGGGTTCGGGGAGTTCAGGGGGTTCGGAGGGCTTGGACGGCCGTCCAAGCCGGGACGGCCTGAGAGGTCGGAAGGCGCGGGGAGGAGGTGATGAGCGTGAGTGACTCCGACGAGTCGTACGAGGCGGGGGGCGCGGGGGCGTCCTCCGGTGATCGGGGCCGGGATGGAGGCCGGGACGGGCAGGGGCCGCGGGCGGGGCAAGGAAATGGGCGCGGGGAGGGTGTCTCTCGGTTGCCCGAGGAATTGCGGGCGCTCGGGCGGGCGCTGGACCGGCCCGGGGCGGCGGGCGGTGAGTCGATGGTCGAGCGGGTGCTGGAGCAGATACTCGCCGAGCACGTGCCGGTCCCCGTGGCCGAGCCCCCGGGCCTCGCGGAGCGGCTGAGGGCCGTGCGCCGCTGGGCCCGGGCGCGTCGGCGTGCGCTGGCCGCGGGGCTGTGCGGGCTGCTGGCGGTCCTCGTGCTCACGCCTCCGGTGCGCGCCGCGGTCGTCGAGTGGTTCGACTTCGGCGGGGTGGAGGTGCGGTACGACCCGTCGGCGACGCCTTCACCGGGGGCCGAGGTGCCCGGCTGCGGCGGCCCGTCCCTCACGCTCGCCGAGGCCGAGCGGAGGGCGGGTTTCGCGCCCCTCGCACCCCCTGCCCTGGGAACCCCGGAAGCGGTGACGGTGACCCGCGAGCCGAAGGGACGGTTCCTGATCACCCTGTGCTGGCGCGAGCAGGGGCACACGGTCCGGCTGGACGAGTATCCGGCGGTGCTGAGTCCCGGCTTCACCAAGTTCGTGACGGAGCAGCCGGAGTATGTGCCGCTGGGCGAGGACTCAGACTTCGTGGAGCGTACGGCGCTGTGGTTCTCCGACCCTCATCTGCTGCGCCTCTGGCTGATGGACGGGGACGGGGAGTTCATCCACTCCACGCGGACCGCAGGACCCACTCTGCTGTGGGTGCACGGGGGCGACATGACGCTCCGGCTGGAGGGCGTGGCGTCGAGGGCGCGGGCGGTGGAGATCGCGAAGTCGCTGGAATAGCGGGCCTGTTGGCCGGGGTGGGGCGGGGCAGGGCGAAGCGGGCTGGGGTGGGCCCGGGTCCTCGAAATTTTGGTCCGTGTCGAGTGGGAACCCCGGCGGGTCGAGCGGTGTACCAGAAGTGACACGCGGGTGCGGACGGACCGCACCGGGACCGATTGGGGGGTGTCGGGATGCGCAGGGTTCGTGCACGGGTGACGGGGAGCCGGGGCCGGGGCTGGGGCTGGGGCCGGGGCTGGGCGGCGGTTTCGGTGTGGGCGATGGCGCTCGGCCTGGTCGTGATGTGGGCGCCCACCGCGACGGCCGGTGGTCCGACGAGTGTGCTGGTCGTCTCGCCGGAGAGCGGACAGAGCGCGGCGCTCTACAACTCGAAGGAGGAGTACGGGGAGTTGCAGCGCCTCCTCGGAGCGCCGGACAGCGGCACCCGCAAGGAACCGCCCGGGCTGGGCGTGGGCAGCGGGCGGCAGATCAACGTCACGTGGATGCTCCATGACGTGTCGCCCTGGCGGGTCGACCGCGTCTATCCGGAGACACCACGCACCAAGGACGTCTGGATACACACGGCGGCCAACGTTCCGGAGTCCATGAACGGCTACTGGCACAGGGCCGGGCAACCAGCCGCGGTGCGAGCGCTGTTGAAGAAGCTCGGCGTGCTTGGCGAATCGTCGCCCGGCGAGGGCGCGGGGGCCATCTATCCGGCGCCCTGGGAGACGACGGAGGGTGCCGCCGCCGCGCCCGCGCCGGAGTCCGGGCCCACGGAGCAGTCCGGCACGGCGACCGCGGCGGCGACGCCGGACGACGGCACCGACTGGTGGTGGGCCATACCTGGGCTGGCGACCGGGGCTGTGCTGGCCCTGGGACTGCGGCCGGTCGTCGGGCGGTTGCCGGGGGTACGGGAATTGAGCCGTCGACGGGCGCGCGTGCGGGAGGCGGGTCCTCGACAGGAGCTGAGGGATGTCTGAGCCGGGCTTCTGAGAAGGGCGTCTGACAAGGGGCGTTTGAGAGGGACTTCCGGGTGGGGTGTCGGGGGGGGACCTGTCGGAGGAGGGGCCTTGTGCGGAGGAGGAGTTGGGTGGAGGGCGAGTTGCGGTGAGCAGGGCTTGTGAGGGGGAAGCCGTGAGGCAGGGCTCATGAAGGTCGGGGGCGGGCACTTGGGGACGAACCTCGGTTTGCGGCGCCGAAGAACGGGGGCGGCCCGTGGCGGGCGAATCCGGGGAACGGGGGTCCGGGGAACGAGGGTCCGGGACATGCTGCTCCCGGGGCTAGGGATCTGGGGCCGACGCATCCGGGGCCTACGAATCTGGAGCCTACGGATCCGTGGAACGAGGCCCCAGGGCATGAGTGCGGCCCGTCGCCCTCGAGCCGGGCGGGCAGATGCGGGTCCGGGCAGGCAGGTAAGAGAGGGCCCGGGCGGCTGGCTCGGCGGCGGAGTGTCTGCCGGAACCGTGTGCGTCATAGCCGCGCTTGTCGTCGTGGCTCTCGCCGGGCTCGGGGCGCCTCGGGCACACGCGGCGGTGCCGTCCGCGGCCCCAATATCGCCATCGCCATCGCCATCGCCATCGACGCCGGCCCCGGCGCCGGATCCCGACGTTCCGAACCTGGCCGTGGTCATGGCGGGGGACGGCAGCGGGCGAACGACGAGCGTGCGTTCGGGGGATCCGTACTTCGCGCGGCTCTGGCGGCTGTTGGGGCCGTCGGCCACGGACACGGAGAAGGTTCCGCAGGAGTGGCTGGAGGGCGACTTTCCTGCCGTGCGGGCCACCGTGATCTGGGGGACTACCGGCGTGGGCGGCTGGCCCGAGACGGAGAGTGCGCCCGGGGGCGACATCTATATGGGGCGCCAGGACCAGCTGTTTCTCGCGGACGACGGCACACCCTGGATACGGAGCGACCCGGCGGTCGACGTGAACGACGACGACATCCGCTGGCATCGGGCACCGCGGTCGGTCTACGACCAGTTGGAGGGGAAGGAGTTGTTCGGTCCGGGGCGCGTGACGGGCGGTGCGGCCGGTCCCGCGGGCGGCCCGGGGTGGGCGATAGCCGGACTCGCGGCGGGCCTCGCCCTCGGCTCGGGCGGCACCCTGCTGATACGCCGCGCGGCGGCCGGGCGTGAGCCTGGGCCGCCGCGGGAGTCACGACAGGAGTTGATCGACTTGTGAGTCGGGGCCTCGGTCTCAGCCGAGGTCGATCTCCGGGTAGAGCGGGAAGCCGGTCAGGAGGTCGGTCGCCCGGTGGGAGATCTCGTCGGCGATCTTCGGGTCCAGGATGTGCTGGGCCTTGGAAGGGGCGCCCTTGGCGGTGGTGCCGGGCTCCGTGGTGGCGAGGACGCGGTCGATGAGGCCGGCGATCTCGTCCATCTCGGTGGCGCCGAGGCCACGGGTGGTCAGGGCCGGGGTGCCGATGCGGATGCCGGAGGTGTACCAGGCGCCGTTCGGGTCGGCGGGGATGGCGTTGCGGTTGGTGACGATGCCCGAGTCGAGCAGGGCGGACTCGGCCTGGCGGCCGGTGAGGCCGTAGGAGGAGGCGACGTCGATGAGGTTGAGGTGGTTGTCGGTGCCGCCGGTGACCAGCGTGGCGCCGCGTCGCATCAGGCCCTCGGCGAGAGCGCGGGCGTTGTCGACGACGGCCTGGGCGTAGTCGCGGAACTCGGGGCGGCGGGCCTCGGCGAGTGCGACCGCCTTGGCGGCCATGACGTGCGGAAGGGGGCCGCCGAGAACCATCGGGCAGCCGCGGTCGACCTGGTCGGCGAGGGAGGAGTCGCACAGGACCATGCCGCCGCGCGGGCCGCGCAGCGACTTGTGCGTGGTCGTGGTGACGATCTGGGCGTGCGGCACCGGGTCGAAGTCGCCGGTGAGGACCTTGCCGGCGACGAGGCCCGCGAAGTGCGCCATGTCGACCATGAGCGTGGCGCCGACCTCGTCGGCGATCTCCCGCATGATCCGGAAGTTCACGAGACGGGGGTAGGCGGAGTAGCCAGCGACGATGATCAGGGGCTTGAACTCACGGGCGGAGGTGCGCAGGGCCTCGTAGTCGATGAGGCCGGTGGCGGGGTCGGTGCCGTAGGAGCGCTGGTCGAACATCTTGCCGGAGATGTTCGGGCGGAAGCCGTGGGTGAGGTGGCCGCCGGCGTCCAGGGACATGCCGAGCATGCGCTGGTTGCCGAAGGCCTGGCGCAGTTCGGCCCAGTCGGCGTCGGAGAGGTCGTTGACGTTGCGGACGCCGGCCTTCTGCAGGGCGGGGGCCTCGACGCGGGCGGCGAGGACGGCCCAGAAGGCGACGAGGTTGGCGTCGATGCCGGAGTGCGGCTGGGCGTAGGCGTGCTCGGCGCCGAAGAGCTCGCGGGCGTGCTCGGCGGCGAGGGCCTCGACGGTGTCCACGTTGCGGCAGCCGGCGTAGAAGCGGCGGCCGACGGTGCCTTCGGCGTACTTGTCGCTGAACCAGTTGCCCATCGCGAGGAGGGTGGCCGGGGAGGCGTAGTTCTCGGAGGCGATCAGCTTGAGCATCTCGCGCTGGTCGGCGACTTCCTGCCCGATGGCGTCGGCGACGCGGGGCTCGACGGCGCGGATCACTTCGAGGGCGCTGCGGAAGGCGGTGGATTCGTTGGAGAGGGGCTCTGGCATGACGGCCTCCGGACGTGGGCGTTCGGCGTTCACGGTTCGGCCCAGGCGCACGGCACACAGTTCATGGGCCGCTCCCCGATGGTCCATCCCATCCCAGCGCGCCAGTCACGGCCCGTGGATCAGCGTACCGGGCGCGCCGGTTCACCGGGTTCCCGCGTCCACCATGCGAGCGACGATAGGAAAGGGGCCACACGCAGTCGTACGGCCGGCAGGGAGGCGGGCCGGAGCTCTGGCACAGAAGCGGGAAAAGAAGCAGGTCACGAGCCCTTGTGCGGCCGGAAACGGAGACCCCGTGAGCACCACCGAAGAACTGATCGCCTCGGCCGAAGCGCACAGCGCGCCCACCTACCACCCGCTGCCGGTCGTCGTGGCGACGGCGGACGGGGCCTGGATGACGGATGTCGAGGGGCGCCGCTATCTGGATCTGCTGGCCGGGTATTCGGCGCTGAATTTCGGTCACGGCAACAGGCGGCTGATCGAGGCGGCGAAGGCGCAGCTGGAGCGGGTGACGTTGACGTCGCGGGCGTTCCATCACGACAGGTTCGCCGAGTTCTGCGCGCGGCTGGCCGAGTTGTGCGGCATGGAGATGGTGCTGCCGATGAACACGGGCGCGGAGGCGGTCGAGTCGGCCGTGAAGACCGCCCGAAAGTGGGGGTACCGGGTCAAGGGCGTGCCCGAGGGGATGGCGAAGGTCGTCGTGGCGGGCAACAACTTCCACGGGCGTACGACGACGATCATCAGCTTCTCCACGGATTCCGAGGCGCGGGCGGACTTCGGTCCGTACACGCCGGGCTTCGAGATCGTGCCGTACGGGGATCTGACGGCGATGCGCGCGGCGGTCACGGAGAACACGGTGGCCGTGCTGCTGGAGCCCATTCAGGGCGAGGCGGGGGTGCTGGTGCCGCCGGCCGGTTATCTCGCGGGCGTACGGGAGCTGACGCGGGAGCGGAACGTGCTGTTCGTAGCGGACGAGATCCAGTCGGGCCTCGGGCGGACGGGGCGGACCTTCGCGTGTGAGCACGAGGGGGTCGTGCCGGACATGTATGTGCTGGGCAAGGCGCTCGGGGGCGGGGTCGTGCCGGTGTCGGCGGTGGTGTCGTCGCGCGAGGTGCTCGGGGTGTTCCGGCCGGGTGAGCACGGGTCGACGTTCGGCGGGAATCCGCTGGCCTGTGCGGTGGCACTGGAGGTGATCGCGATGTTGCGGTCGGGCGAGTACCAGCGGCGGGCCACCGAGCTGGGCGACCATCTGCACCGGGAGCTGGGGCAGTTGGCCGGTTCGGGCCGGATCACCCAGGTGCGGGGGCGCGGGCTGTGGGCGGGGATCGACATCGACCCGGTGTACGGCACGGGGCGGGAGATCTCCGAGAAGCTGATGGACCGGGGTGTGCTGGTCAAGGACACCCATGGGTCCACGGTCCGGATCGCGCCGCCGCTGGTGATCAGTAAGGAGGACCTGGACTGGGGGCTGGCGCAGCTGCGGGGTGTGCTGGGGGTGTGACCGGCCCCTCCGGTCTCGCCGGTCTCGCAGGCCCCTCTGATCCCGCAGGCCCCTCTGGTCTCGCCGGACCGGGGGCGCCCGGCGCGGTGCCGGTGGACAGCCGGGGGGTCACAGGATCACGTGCGGCAGGAAGCGGGCGTACTCGTCCGTGATCAGGCCGGAGGATTCGCGGATGCCGAGGCCTGCCGACTCGTTCTCGACGACCCAGGCTCCGAGGACGACGCGGTTGCCGTCGAAGGAAGGGAGATGTGCCAACTCCTGGTAGCAGCAGGGTTCTTCGCGGAGGACGGGAGCGGAGCCCGGTTCGTGGACCGTGACTCCGGCGCCCTCGCGGCCGAGCAGGGGCTTGGCCACGTATCCGCGGGTGGTGGCCAGTTCGCGTGGGCCGTCGAGGTAGGCGGGGAGGAGGTTGGGGTGGTCCGGGTACAGCTCCCAGAGGATCGCGAGGAGGGCCTTGTTGCTGAGCAGCATCTTCCAGGCCGGCTCGATCCACATCGTGGTCCCCGTGCCGCCGCCGTTGTCGAGGGTGGCGAGGACGTGCGGGGCGAAGCGGTCGGTGGTGAGCCATTCCCAGGGGTAGAGCTTGAAGCAGCTGCGGATGAAGCGGAGTTGCTTGTCGACGAAGCGGCCGGAGAGGCGGTCCCAGCCGATCTCCTCCATGGCGATCCAGGAGGTGTCGAGGCCGGCCTGTTCCGCGGTCTCCTTCAGATAGGCGACGGTCATCAGGTCCTCGCCGAGTTCGTCGGCGGCGGAGTGCGCGAAGTAGAGGGGGCTGCCGGGCGGGAGGAGGGCGGACTGTTTCTTCCACGCGTCGATGAGGCGTTCGTGGAGGGAGTTCCACTGGTCGGCGCCGGGGAAGCGTTCCTCCATCCAGAACCACTGGGGGCTGGCGGCCTCGACGAGTGAGGTCGGGGTGTCGGCGTTGTACTCCAGGAGCTTCGCCGGGCCCGTGCCGTCGTATCGGAGGTCGAAACGGCCGTACAGGGACGGGAGTTCGGCGCGGCGGTGCCAGGCCTCGGTGACTGCCTCCACGACTCGCGGGTCGGTGATGCCGAGGTCGGTGAGGCGGTTCTCGGTGACGATGTGTTCGGCCGCGGCCAGGCACATCGTGTGGAGTTCCTCGACGACCTCCTCCAGTGCCTCGACCTCGGGGAGGGAGAAGACGTAGTACGCGGACTCGTCCCAGTACGGGCGCAGGGAGTCGTCCGGGTAGCGCGTGAGGGGGTAGATGAGGCCCTGTTCCTCAACGGTCTGCTGCCAGCCGGGGCGGGGGGTCGTGGTGCGGCGTTCCATGACGGCGGTCCGGTTCCTCGGAGTTGCTGGGTTCTCCCGACTTCCCGGGGTCAGCCGCCGCCGCTGCCCGAGCCGGAGCAGCCGAAGCCGTCCCGGTCGACGGCCTCGCTGCGGCTGAAGGTGCCGTAGTCGGCGTAGCCGGCGCTGACGTCGGAGTCGTAGTACCAGGCGGCGTCGATCGTGCCGGTCCGGCTGCCGCCGCTCTTGCGGTTCTTGCCGGACGAGGAGGAGGTGGAGCCCGACTTGCAGTTCTTGTCGGCGACGATCTTGTAGCCGTCGTACTCGTAGCTGTCGCGGTCCACGCAGCGGCGGTCGGGGTCGGAACCGCACGAGGTGAGGGCCGCGGCGAGGACGCCCATTCCGCCGAGTACGACCGTGCTCGAACGCAGTTTCCTGCGCTGGTCCGCCATGTTCTCTCCCCCGTTGGGCCCGTCCGGCGGGCTCGTCCATGGCCGGTTCGCTTGTCCGGCCCCGGACAGGTTAAAGATCAGGTGAGCGGGTTGTACAAACGGCTCTCCTGAACTCTCCCTCCCCTAGAGTCGCTTTGTGCTCTTTGGAATGGTGTGTGCCCTCGGCGCGGCGGTGTGCTTCGGCACGGCGACGGTCTTGCAGGCGATCGCGGCGCGGGCGGCCGAACCGACGGCGGACGCCTCCGGCTCGTCCGGTGTGGACGCCGCCTTGTTGTGGCGGGCGCTGCGCGAGTGGCGGTACCTCGCCGGGCTCGCGCTCGACGGGGTCGGGTTCGTGCTGCAGATCGCGGCTCTGCGGTCGCTGCCGATCTACACGGTGGGGGCGGCGCTCGCCGCGAGCCTCGCCGTGACGGCGGTGGTCGCGGCATGGCTGCTCCATGTGCGGCTGAGCGGGCTGGAATGGGGCGCGGTAGCGGTGGTGTGCGCGGGGCTCGCGATGCTCGGGCTCGCGTCCGGGGAGGAGGGGGACAAGGCCGGGTCGACCGCGCTCAAGTACGCGATGCTCGGCACCGCCGTGGTCGTGCTGCTCCTCGGCGCGCTGGCCGGACGGCTGCCCGATCGGGCCCGGGCTCTCGCGCTCGGACTGGGTGCAGGGTTCGGGTTCGGGGTGGTCGAGGTGTCGGTCCGGCTCATCGACGGCCTCACCCCCTCGGCGCTCTTCACCAACCCGGCGACGTACGCCCTGCTGCTGGGCGGAGGCGCGGCGTTCCTGCTTCTCACCTCGGCGCTCCAGCGGGGCTCGGTGACCACGGCCACGGCGGGGCTGGTCATCGGCGAGACCATCGGTCCCGCGGTGGTGGGCGTGGTGTGGCTGGGCGACCGTACGCGCGAGGGGCTGGCCTGGCTGGCCGTGCTCGGCTTCGCCGTGGCGGTGGCCGGGGCGCTGGCGCTGGCCCGCTTCGGGGAGGCGCCGGTGGAGGTGGACGAGTCGGAGTCGGTTGCGCCCTAGGGCTCCACAGGTCGTCGGTTCCGCTCCGCGCGGGGCCGCCGCGCCTCGCGCGGCTCACCGCCCGGCAGCACTGGGGCGGCGCTAGGGCAGCGCCCTGATCAGTGCCTCCAGCGCTCCCGGCCATCCGCTGTCCGTGGGCGTCCCGTAGCCCACGACCAGTGCGTCCAGGGGTGGGGCCGTGGCGGACGGGTGGCGGTAGCGGGTCAGGCCGTGCACCGCCAGGCCCTGCCAGACCGCCGCGCGGACGACCGACTGCTCGGTGCCGGGCGGGAGTTGGAGTACCGCGTGGAAACCGGCCGCGATGCCGGTGGCCGTGACCGACGGGGCGTGGGCGGCCAGGGCCGAGACGAGGTGGTCGCGGCGACGGCGGTAGCGGAGGCGGGAGGCGCGCACATGGCGGTCGTACGCGCCCGATGTGATGAACTCCGCCAGGATCAGCTGGTCCAGAACACCGCACGACCAGTCCGCGTAGCCCTTCGCCGCCGCGACCTCGGCCGCCAGGTCGGGCGGCAGGACCAGCCAGCCGAGGCGCAGCCCGGGGGCCAGGGCCTTGCTGGCGGTGCCCATGTACACCACGTGGTCAGGGTCGAGGCCCTGGAGCGCGCCGACCGGCTGCCGGTCGTAGCGGAACTCCCCGTCGTAGTCGTCCTCCAGGATCAGCCCGCCCGTCCGCCGCGCCCAGTCGACCACGGCGGCACGGCGGTCGGGATGCAGGGGCACGCCCATGGGGAACTGATGGGCGGGGGTCAGCAACACCGCCCGCACACCGCCGGGCCCACCCCTCTTGCCGCCACTCGCACTCGCACTCCGGCTCCCGCTCCCGCTCCCGCTCCCGCTCCCGCCAAGCTCTCCCCCGGTCAACTCCTCGGTCCGCGTGCCCAGTTCGTCGAACGGCAGGGTCACCGATCGCAAGCCCGCGCGCTCCACCAGATTCCAGTGCACGTCGAGTCCGTACGACTCCATCGCCAGCGCCCCCGCGCCCCGCTGTCGCAGGACCGCGCCGAGCAGCATCAGGCCGTGGGCGAACCCGGAGCAGATGAGGATGCGTTCGGGGTCGGCGCGTACGCCGCGGGCCCGGGCGAGGTAGCTCGCGAGCGCGGTGCGCAGTTCGACGCGGCCTCGCGGGTCCCCGTATCCGAGGGCGTCGTACGGGGCCGCCGCGAGGGCTCGGCGGGATGCCTTGAGCCACTCGGCGCGCGGGAACGAGGCGAGGTCGGGGGTGCCGGGCACGAGGTCGTACGCGGGGCCGCCGGGCGTACGCGGCCGGGGCGGGGCGGAGGCCGGTGCCACCACCGCCCGCTCGGCGACCCGCGTGCCGGAGCCCTGGCGGGCGGTGAGCCAGCCCTCGGCCACGAGGTCGGCGTACGCGTCGGCGACGGTGTTGCGCGCGATGCCCAGATCGGCGGCGAGGGAGCGCGACGACGGCAGCCGGGTCCCGGGCGCGAGCCGTCCGCCGCGCACCGCGGCCCGCAGCGCGTCCGTCAGGCCTTTGCGCAGGCCGGAGCCGGTGCGCGTCACGTCGACATGCAGATCCACTCCGAAAGTGGCCCAGGATTTCACCATGGAAATGGACCATACTCCTGGGCTACTCCGGACGTAGGCTCATGATCATGACGACGAACACCACCGCCACCGAGGCCACCGCAGACACCGCCACCGACATCCCGCAGGACACCCCGCTCGCCCCCGAGCACACCCCCCGACTCCAGTGGACCGAGTTCGCCCCCGAGGTCTACAAGGCCATGGTCAGGCTGGACGCGGCCGCCCGGAAGGGTGTCGACCCGGTGCTGCTGGAGCTGGTGAAGATCCGCGCGTCGCAGCTCAACCACTGCGCGTTCTGCCTCGACATGCACACGAAGGACGCGTTCGCGGCGGGCGAGAGCGTCGAGCGGATCGTCCAGCTCAGCGCGTGGGAGGAGTCACGGCACTTCTACACGGAGAAGGAGCTCGCCGCGCTCGCGCTCACCGAGGCCGTGACGGTCCTGACGGACGGCTTCGTGCCGGACGAGGTGTACGAGGCCGCCGCCCGCCAGTTCGACGAGGCCGAGCTGACCCAGCTCATCGCCGCCATCACGGTGATCAACGCCTGGAACCGCTTCGGCGTGACCTGCCGTCTCGTGGCCGGCCACTACACGGCCGGACAGTACAAGTAACGGCACAGCAAGCGCGCAAGCGCCCAAACAGCACTACGACATACGGGAGTGCCGGGTGCCCTCGTCAGGGAGACACCCGGCACCCGTACAGGGAGGGCCGCCTGGACGGCCCGTACGGCGGTCGGCTAGCTCCGCAGCCACGCCTTCCACGTGGACTCGTGTCCCTCGGCCCACTTCCGTGCCGCCTCCTCGGGCGTCAGCTTCTGGTCGGCGATCATCAGGGAGACCTCGTTCTGGTCCTCGGTCGTCCACTTGAACTTCTTCAGGAAGGCCGCCGCCTTGCCGCCGCTCTTCGCGAAGTCCGTGTTCAGGTACTTCTGCAGCGGGGTGTGCGGATAGGCGCAGGCGACCTTCTCCGGGTCGGCGTCGCAGCCCTCCTTGTAGGCGGGCAGCTTCACCTCCGTCATGGGGACCTTCTTGAAGAGCCACTGGGGTGAGTACCAGTAGGTCAGGAACGGCTTCTTCTCCTTGGCGAACTGGCGCATCTGGGTGATCTGGGCCGCCTCCGAACCGGCGAACACCACCTGGAGGTCGAGGTCCAGGTTCTTCACCAGCGCCTTGTCGTTCGTGACGTAGGAGGGTGAGCCGTCGAGCAACTGCCCCTTGCCGCCGCTCTCGGGGGTGCGGAGCTGGTCGGCGTACTTGTTCAGGTTCTTCCAGTTGGTCACGTCGGGGTGCTGCTTGGCGAAGTACGTCGGTACGAACCAGCCGATGTGCCCGGTGACGCCGAGGCCGCCGCCGTTCACGATCGTCTTCTTGTCCTTGACGTACCGCTGTTCCTGCTCGGGGTGGCCCCAGTCCTCCAGGATCGCGTCGACCCGGCCCTGGCTGAGCGCGTCCCACGCGGGGACCTCGTCGACCTGGACGGTGTCGACGCGATAGCCCAGCTCGTGCTCCAACAGGTACTGCGCGACGGCCACGTTGGCCTGCGCGCCGACCCACGACTGCACGGACAGGGTCACGGTCTTGGCCCCCTGCGCGTTGGCGAAGGGCGAGGCCTGCTTGGTCATGTCGGCGGCTCCGCAGCCGGCCGTCGTCAGCACCAGCAGGGAGCAACCGACTGCCAGCACGCCCGTCATGCGCGTACCACCGGTCGCACGACTCATACGCGTACGCATCTCAGGCTCCCTTCTTCGTGCGGCGGTCCGTCGGCTGGGTCACCCGGTCGAGCATCAGGCCGAGGCAGACGATCGCCGCGCCGGCCACCAGGCCCGTGGCCAAGTCGCCCTGGGCGAGGCCGAACACGACGTCGTAGCCGAGCGCTCCACCGCCGACCAGGCCGCCGATGATGACGACGGCGAGGACGAGTACGACGCCCTGGTTGAGCGCGAGCAGCAGTGCGGGGCGGGCCAACGGCAGCTGGACCTGGCGGAGTTGCTGCCAGCCCGTGGCGCCCATCGAGCGCGAGGACTCCATGGCGGCCGGGTCGACCTGGCGCAGGCCCTGTGTGGTGATGCGGACGACGGCGGGGAGGGCGTAGACGACCGCGGCAGCGACCGCCGGGGCGCGGCCCACGCCGAAGAGGGCGACGACGGGGATGAGGTACACGAACTGCGGCATCGTCTGGAAGACGTCCAGGAAGGGCCGCAGCACGCGTTCGCAGCGCTCGCTCCTGGCCGCCGCGATGCCGGTCGCGAAGCCCAGCACCAGGGTGACCGCCACGGCCGCGAGGACCTGCGACAGCGTGTCGAGGGACGGCCCCCACACGCCGAGTACGCCGATCGCGGCCATCGCGAGGACCGCGGTGAGCGCGGTGCGCCAGGTACCGATCAGCCAGGCGAGCGCGGCGACGATCAGCAGGACCGACCACCAGGGCAGCCACTGCAGGCCGTCGCGCATCGGGTCCAGGACCCAGGTGGTGAAGTGGCCCGCCCAGTCGGCGGTGCCGCCGACGTAGGGGACGCCGGAGTAGAGGTGGTCCGTCATCCAGTCGACAGCCCTGTTGACGGGCTCGGCGATGTTCACGAGCCAGGCCTCGGGCCAGTCGAGACGGCCGGTGAGGCGTCCGGCGACCGCGACGGCGAGGGCCACGACGGCCGCGTAGGCCCAGCCGGTCCAGCGGGACTTCGGTTCGCCGGGTCCATCGCCCGTGGATCCCGCCGAAGTCACCGTTCCCGCCGCTCCCGTCACCCGGTCGAGGACGACCGCGAGCAGCACGATCGGGATGCCGGCGGCGAGCGCCGCGCCCACGTCGACCGAGGCGAGCGCCTGGTAGACGCGGTCACCGAGGCCGGCCGCGCCGATGACGGACGCGATGACGGCCATGGACAGGGCCATCATGATCGTCTGGTTGAGGCCGAGGAGCAGTTCCTTGCGGGCGAGCGGGATACGGGCGGTGAGGAGCCGCTGCCGGGCCGTGGTGCCCAGGGACTCGACGGCCTCCATCACCCCGGCGTCGGCGCCGCGCAGACCGAGCGCGGTGAGACGGGCCATCGGCGGGGCCGCGTACACGACGGTGGCCAGGACCGCGGCCGGCACACCCATGCCGAAGACGAGGACGACCGGCAGGAGGTACGCGTAGGCCGGGAACACCTGCATGGTGTCGAGCACGGGGCGCAGCGCGCGGTACGTACGGTCGGAGAGCCCCGCCGCGAGGCCGAGGAGCACGCCGAGCACGACGGACACGAGGACCGCGACCACCATGAGCGCGAGCGTCTGCATGGTGGGGATCCACATGCCGAGCAGCCCGCAGGCCAGGAACGCGGCGCCCGTGCCGAGCGCCAGCCGCACCCCCGCGACCCGCCAGGCGACCAGTGCCGCCGCGGCCGTGACGCCCGCCCAGCCGGCGGCGAGCAGGACGAGGTAGACGGCGCGTACGGAGAGGACGACCGCGTTGGAGATGTACCCGAAGAAGTAGAGGAACAGCGGGTGGCTGTCGCGGTTGTCGATGACCCAGTCGCTGGCCTTGCCAAGGGGTTCGGTGAGGTCGACGGTGAGGGCGTGCGGCCAACTGCCGCTCGCCCAGCGGGCATTGGCCAGCGGGACGAGGACCGCCGCCGCGACGGCGAGCAGCAGGAGCTTGCCGGTGGCGGGGTGCTTGAGGAAGCCGGGGAGACCGCTTCGGGGAGCGGTCGCGGTGATCGTGGCCATCAGGCCACCCCCTCGCGAGCGGGCTCGGCCGTTCCGTCGCCCTGGTCGCGAACGGACTCGGCCGAACCGGCACCCGACTCCGAACCGGTGGCCGCATCGGTGTCCGAACCTGTGTCAGGGTCGGCGAACTGCCCGCCGGTCCCCGCCACCACTCCCAGCAGCGCGTCCGAGTCGACGACCCCGAGGCAGCGCCCCCGGTCGACCACGCGGGCGGTCTGTCCGGTGCGCGCGACCGCCTCGATGGCCTCGGAGACCGTGGCCTGGGGCGCGAGGGCCGGGCCCTCGCCCGCCTCCTGCGCGGACGCGGCCCGCATGGCCCGCCGTACCGTCATGACCTGCTCGCGCGGCACGTCCCGTACGAACTCGCGTACGTAGTCGTCGGCGGGCGAGCCCACGATCTCCTCGGGCGTGCCGAGCTGGACGACGCGGCCGTCGCGCATGAGGGCGATGCGGTCACCCAGGCGCAGGGCCTCGTTCAGGTCGTGGGTGATGAAGACCATCGTGCGGCCCTCCTCGTGGTGGAGCCGGACGACCTCCTCCTGCATGTCGCGCCGGATCAGCGGGTCGAGCGCACTGAACGGCTCGTCGAACAGCAGGACTTCGGGGTCCACCGCCAGCGCCCGCGCCAGTCCGACGCGCTGCTGCTGACCGCCGGAGAGCTGGCCGGGCCGCCGGTGCTCCATGCCTTCGAGGCCGACCTTGGTGACGACCTCCTGGGCCTTCTCGCGGCGCTCGCGCCTGCCGACGCCCTGGACCTCGAGCCCGTACGCGACGTTGTCGAGCACGGTCCGGTGCGGCAGGAGGCCGAAGTGCTGGAAGACCATCGCGGCGCGGTGGCGGCGCAGTTCGCGCAGCCGCGTCTTGTCCATGGCGCGGACGTCCTCGCCGTCGATGACGATCGAGCCGGCCGTCGGCTCGATGAGCCGGGTCAGACAGCGTACGAGGGTGGACTTGCCCGAGCCGGACAGGCCCATGACGACGAAGACCTCGCCCTTGCGCACATCGAAGCTCACGTCCCGGACGGCGGCCGTGCAGCCGGTACGGGACCGGAGTTCGGCCGGGGTCAGGGCCGCGAGCTCGGGGTCGGCGGGGACGCGGTCGGCCTTGGGGCCGAAGACCTTCCACAGACCGTCGACGGCGAAGACGGGCTCGGCACCCGCGCGCTTCCCGCCCGTGGGCTCAACAGCCGTGTCCTGAACATCGGTTGACGTACTACTACTACTCATCACGCACCGCCTCCCAGCAGGTCCACGCACTTCTCGCCGACCATGAGCACCCCGATCATCGGGTTCACGGCGGGCATCGTCGGGAAGACCGACGCGTCGGCGATCCGGATGTTTTCGAGGCCACGGATGCGCAACTCGGGGTCCACCACGGCCAGTTGGTCGTCGGTCGCGCCCATGCGGCAGGTTCCCGCCGGGTGGTACACGGTGTGCGCCACCGACCGGGCGTACGCGCTGAGCTCCTCGTCGTCCGTGACGTCCGGTCCCGGGCAGACCTCGCGCTTGAGCCAGTGTGCGAGCGGCTCGGACCTGGCGATCTCGCGGGCGATCTTGATGCCGTCGACGAGCGTGCGGCCGTCGTAGTCGTCCTCGTCCGTGAAGTAGCGGAAGTCGAGGGCGGGCTTCTCGGCCGGGTCGGCGCTCGTCAGGTAGAGGCGGCCGCGGCTGCGCGGCTTGGGGATGTTCGGAGTCATCGAGACGCCGTGCGCGGGGCGTTCGTAGCCGATGCGCTCCGGGTTGTCCGTGAAGGGGACCTGGTAGAAGTGGAACATCAGGTCCGGACCCTCGTGTTCGGGGTCGCGCCGCACGAACAGGCCCGCGTCGGAGTCCATCGCGGAGTTCTCGGGGATCGGCCCGTCCGTCTCCCAGACGATGACGGACTCGGGGTGGTCGAGCAGGTTCTCGCCGACGCCCGGCAGGTCGTGGACGACGGGGATGCCGAGCGCTTCGAGATCCTGGCGCGGCCCGATGCCGGAGTGCATGAGCAGCCGCGGCGAGTCGACGGCACCGGCGCACAGCAGCACTTCGTTCCGCGCCCGGACGAGGACCTCCTCGCCGTCCTTGGTGCGTATGTGCACACCGCGGGCGCGCGTCCCGTCCAGCTCCAGCTTGTACGCCCAGGTCTCCAGGAGGATGTGGAGGTTGGGGCGTTCGTCCATGAACGGGTGCAGGTAGGCGACCGACGCGCTCGACCGCTTGTTGTTCTCCGGGTGGTACGCGAGGTCGAAGAAGCCGACGCCCTCGGTGAACGGCTGCTTGTTGAAGCCCTCCACGCGCGGCACTTCGAGCGCCGACTGCGCGGCGTCCACGAAGTCGCGGGCGATGGCGTTCCGGTCCTTCTCGTCGACCGGCACGATGTTGTTGCGCAGCCTCGGGAAGTACGCCTCCATCGGCACCGCGCCCCAGCCCTTGGCGCCCGCCGCCTCCCACTCGTCCCAGTCGGACGGCAGCGGCTTGAACGCGATGAGCGTGTTGTGCGAGGAGCATCCGCCGAGGACCCGGGCGCGGCTGTGCCGGATGTGCGAGTTGCCGCGCGGCTGCTCGGTCGTCGGGTAGTCGTAGTCCAGCTCCCCGCCGAGCAGGCCCATCCAGCGCCGCAGGGTCAGGACGTCGTCGCGGCCGACGTCGCTCGGGCCGCCCTCGATGACGGCGACGGTGACGTCCGGGTTCTCGGTGAGCCGGGAGGCGATGACGGAACCCGCGGTGCCGCCGCCTATGACGACGTAGTCGTACGTGTTCTGTTCCTCGGGCGGGGCGGCGGGTGGGGGCGTGGCGTGTTCAGGCATGGCGTGGCTCTCCAAGGTGCCTTGTGCGGTGGGGGGTCGAAGGAGGTCGGGGCCGGGGGTCAGCCCGCGAACCACCGGACGGGCTTCGGCGCGAGGTTCTGGTAGACGTGCTTGGTCTCGCGGTACTCGGCGAGCCCCGCGGGCCCGAGTTCGCGTCCCACACCGCTCTTGCCGAAGCCGCCCCACTCCGCCTGCGGGAGGTAGGGGTGGAAGTCGTTGATCCAGACGGTGCCGTGCCGCAGCCTGCCGGCGACGCGCCGGGCGCGCCCCGCGTCGGCGGTCCAGACGCCGCCCGCGAGCCCGTACTCCGTGTCGTTGGCGAGCGCGACGGCCTCGTCCTCCGTACGGAAGGTCTCGACGGTCAGGACCGGGCCGAACACCTCTTCCCGGACGACCCGCATGTCGCGGTGGCACTGGTCGAGGACGGTCGGCTCGTAGAAGTAACCGGTGGCGGGCCGCTCGGCGGACGGCTCGGGGCGGGCGCCGCCGGCTCGCAGTACCGCGCCCTCGGCGAGCGCGGCGGCGACGTACGACTCGGTCTTCTCGCGCTGGTCGGCGGAGACGAGCGGTCCGCACTCGACGCCGTCCTCGGTGCCGCGGCCGAGCCGGATCCGCTGGGCCCGCCGCGCCAGTTCGGCGACGAAGCGCTCGCGCACGGACTCCTCGATGATGAGCCGGGAACCGGCGGAGCACACCTGCCCGCTGTGGATGAAGGCGGCGTTGAGGGCCTGGTCGACGGCGGTGTCGAACCCTTCCTCCGTGGCGCAGGCGTCGGCGAAGACGACGTTGGGGTTCTTGCCGCCGAGTTCGAGGGCGACCTTCTTCACGGTGACGGCGGCGGCCTGCGCGACCTTCGTACCGCTGACGAGTCCGCCGGTGAACGACACGAGGTCGACGTCCGGGTGCTCGGCGAGCCGGGCGCCGACGCTGTGGCCGGGACCGGTGACGATGTTGGCGACACCCTCGGGCAGCCCGGCCTCGACCAGCAGCTCGACGAGGGCGACCGTGGTCAGCGGAGTGATCTCACTCGGCTTGATGACGAACGTGTTCCCGGCGGCGAGGGCGGGGGCCACCTTCCAACTCGCCTGCAGCAACGGGTAGTTCCAGGGCGTGATCATCGCGCAGACGCCGACGGGTTCGTGCACGACGACGCTGTGGATGTCGTCCGACCCGGCGTCGACGACCCGTCCGGCGCCCTCTCCGACGACGAGATCGGCGAAGTACCGGAAGGCGTCGGCGACACAGTCGATGTCGACGCGCCCCTCCTCCAGGGTCTTGCCCGCGTCCCGGCTCTCAAGCAGCCCGAGCGATTCGCGGTCGCGTACGAGGAGGTCGGCGACGCGGCGCAGGAGCGCGGCCCGCTCGGTGACGGGCGTGTGTGGCCACTCTCCGTGGTCGAAGGCGCGCCGGGCGGCCTCGACGGCGGCGTCCGTGTCCGGTACGCCGCCTTCGGCGACGACGGCGAACGTCTTGGCGTCCGCCGGGTCGAGAATGTCGCGCGTGGCCCCTGAGGCGGCCGCACGCCACTCTCCGCCCACGTGAATCGTCTGCTGCGCCTGGTGTCCCGACATGTTCGGTGTTGCCTTCCGTTCCTGTTCCGTGCCCCTGTGTCACACGCGTGTCACTCTCGCGGGCCGAGTGCACCTGCCCCGCGACCTGGTTTGCATGCACAACCAGTGACGGATAGTGCGCGGGGTCACTGAAAAATCACCGGAAATGGGGCTAAGTGGCGCGAAACGCGAGGCGCGACCAGGGGCATTTTCGGCCCGCTCCATGGACACCCGGCAGCCCTTTGACTAAAGTCAAAGAAATATGGAGCCAGTGACAGCGTCAGTGTCCGCGGAGCACGTGACCACCCTGCGCCGCTTCAACCGGTACTTCACCCGCCGGATCGGTGTGCTCGACGACCACTACCTCGGGCAGGACCGTCCGCTCGGCGAGGCGCGCCTGCTGTTCGAGATCGGGACCGGCGCGTCACTGAAGGAGCTGAGGACCCGACTCGGCCTGGACGCCGGGTACTTGAGCCGGATGGTGCGCGCGCTGGAGGGCCAGGGGCTCGTCCGGGTCAGCGTGCACCCGACGGACAGCCGGCTGCGCCTCGCGGAGCTCACGGAGGCCGGGCGGGCGGAGCTGGCGGAGCAGAACCGGCGCGCCGACGGACTCGCAAAGGGCCTGCTCGACGGGCTGAGCGAGGAGCAGCGGGGGCGGCTCACGGAGGCCGTCACCGTGGCGGAGCGGCTGCTGCGACTGGCCGGGGTCGGCATCAGGGCCGTGGACGCCCGGTCGGCCGACGCCCGCGCCTGCCTGGCCGGTTTCGCCGCCGAGCTCGACGAGCGGTTCCCCGAGGGATACGCCACCGCGGACCTCGTACCGCCGGAGCAGATCGCCGTCCTCCTCGTCGCGTACGAGGAGGAGCGTGCCGTCGGCTGCGGGGCGCTGTGCGCGCTCGATGCCGGCACGGCCGAGATCCGGCACCTCTGGGTGCACCCCGACGCCCGCGGACTCGGCCTCGGGCGACGGCTGTTGACCGCACTGGAACGAGCGGCGGCCGGGCGCGGGCATCACGTCGTACGCCTCGACACGCACGAGGTCCTCAAGGAGGCCGCCGCGATGTACCGCACGAGCGGGTACGTCGAGATCCCGGCGTACGACGCGAACGCGCACGCCAGCTACTGGTTCGAGAAGGTGCTGGTCCCGCCCGGCTGACGTACGGACCAGCGCCCGTCGCAGGTCGCCCGGCGTTCGTTGCCCGTCAGCCGTCCTTGCTGCTGATCGAGGGCACCGCGCTCGGGGAGGGGACAGGGTCGAAGCGGAACGTCTGGCCCGACTCGTCCTTGCCGCAGGGCAGTTGGAGCACCGGGGCCCAGCTCTTCTTGGAACCGCCGGGCACCGAGACGCAGGAGCCGGTGTGCAGGGGCATGATGCGGTATCCGCGCGGCCCGCGTGACCCTTGTGCCCCGTCTGCTCCGACCGCCTTCAGACGGAAGCGTTCGGCGTTGCCTCGGTGGCCGCAGTAGTCGTCGGCCAGCCGCGCGCCGCCCCGGGTGCTGCCGCCGGTCACGCCCAGGCAGCCGTAGCCGAAGACCGGGTGGAGCGAGCGGATCCGGTAGACCCCGTCCCCCTGGTCCTCCAGGGCGTAGGCCAGGAGGCCGCGGGCGCAGTCGAACTGGTAGACGCTGCCCGTCTCTTCGCCGTCCCGTTCGGAGATGCAGAGGGAGGAGGTGAGGGAGCGGATCTGGTAGGTGCCCGGGACGGGCGAGGCTCCGTCGCCGTCCGCCCCGTCGTCACTCGCCGCCGACGCGAGGTAGCCGCCGCCGGCCAGGACCAGCAGGGCCAGCACAGCACCGGATAATCGCCTGCGCGAGCTGATCAGGGTACGCAGTCGGCGGTGGCGGGGTGATGGGCCGGCCTCGGGGCCGGGGGCTGACGCGTCCGGGCCTCCTGGCGGCTGCACGTGTGCGTGGGCCCGCTCTTGCTCGTACTCGTGCGCCTGCTCGTGTTCCTGGTCCTCGGCTTGGTTCTGGTTCTGGTTCGGGCTCTGGCCCTCGTCCGGGCGGGTCACGGACGGCTCCGTCTCGGCGATCCGGTTCCGCGCCGTCAGCCACGCCTCCGTCTCGGCTCCCGCCCCGCAGGCGTTGAGGAACGCCGTCAGCATCTCCGGGCGCGGCAGGGCGTCATGGCGCAGTACGTCGGCCAGGGTGCTGCGCGGCAGCACCTCGCCCCGCTCGGCGGCCCGCTCCTCCAACTGCCGGTAGGAAAGCCCCGACCGGTCCTTGAGCCGTCGCAGTCGGGCGGCGAACTCAGCGGCGTTCCGCGTCCCTTGAGGCGTCGGCCCAGGTGTGTCAGGAGGCGTGTCGGGAGGCGTCTGCTGTGACGGCTGCTGCGGCGCTGAGTGCCCGTGGTCGCCCATGCCAGACATCTTTGTCGGAGGCACGTCACACGGCAAAGGCCCTTTCAGGCCCCCTCGCACCGGCCGCACGAGCGCTCGCGGAAACCCGGACACGTCGCTGACCAGCCCGGACAGCACGGAACTGTCCGGGACGGCCCGACGCTGTTGTCCCCGCCCGACCCGCCCCAGCAAGCTCTTTCCTGCCCGGCAGGTCCACTGCTCGGGCCCCATCCCTGAGGAATCCCTGAGGAGTTACTCATGCGTCTTCGTCATGCCCTGGCGAGTGCCGGACTCGGAACCGCGCTCGCCCTGGGAGTCATGAGCGCACCGGCAAGCGCCGCGCCCAGCGCCTGCTGGAGCGAGCAGACCAGCCCGACCTTCGCCCGGGGTGCCTGCAACAGCATGGCGGGCGGCGGCAGTTGGCGGCTCGGCATCCGGTGTTCCGACGGCGACTACAAGTGGTCCGCCTGGAAGAGGGTCACCACGCCGACCAGCCTGCGCTGCTCCGGCGGCCCCACCATCACGAACCACTGGATCGACACCGCCTGAGCCGGAGCCGGGCTCGTACGCCGCGCTGTCCGGGACCTGCTGCACAGGGGGGAGCAGGTACTGGACGGACGGCCGCTCGGTGAACGGTGAACGGTGAACGGTGAGCGGTGCACGGTGCGCGGTGACGTGCGGTGCGCGAAAAGCCGCCCCCGGGGACTCCCGGGGGCGGCTTCAGGCTTGGGGCTTCGAGCTTGAGGTCAAGCCTGGGGCTCGGCCTTCAGGTCGACGTGCGGTACGGCTCAGATGAGGCCGAGGGCGCGGACCGCCTCGCGCTCCTCCTCCAGCTCCTTCACCGACGCGTCGATGCGGGCGCGGGAGAACTCGTTGATGTCGAGGCCCTGGACGATCTCGTACGAGCCGTCCTTCGTGGTGACGGGGAAGGAGGAGATGAGACCCTCCGGGACGCCGTACGAACCGTCGGACGGGATGCCCATCGAGGTCCAGTCGCCGTCCGCCGTGCCGTTGACCCACGTGTACACGTGGTCGATCGCGGCGTTCGCGGCCGAGGCGGCCGAGGAGGCGCCGCGGGCCTCGATGATGGCGGCACCGCGCTTGGCGACGGTCGGGATGAACTCCTCGGCCAGCCACTTCTCGTCGTTCACGGTCTCGGCGGCGTTCTTGCCGGCGATCGTGGCCTGGAAGATGTCGGGGTACTGGGTGGCGGAGTGGTTGCCCCAGATGGTGAGGCGCTTGATGTCCGCGACCGTCGAACCCGTCTTCTTCGCGAGCTGCGTGAGCGCGCGGTTGTGGTCCAGGCGCGTCATCGCGGTGAAGCGCTCCGCCGGTACGTCCGGGGCGGCGGCCTGGGCGATGAGGGCGTTGGTGTTGGCCGGGTTGCCGACGACGAGGATCTTGACGTCGTCCGCGGCGTTGTCGTTGATGGCCTTGCCCTGGGGCTTGAAGATGCCGCCGTTGGCCGAGAGCAGGTCGCCGCGCTCCATGCCCTTGGTGCGGGGGCGGGCGCCGACGAGGAGACCGACGTTCGTGCCGTCGAAGGCGACGTTCGGGTCGTCCGTGATGTCGATGCCCTGGAGGAGCGGGAAGGCGCAGTCGTCGAGCTCCATGGCGGTGCCCTCGGCGGCCTTCAGCGCCGGCGTGATCTCCAGGAGACGCAGCTTGACCGGCACGTCCGCGCCGAGCAGCTGGCCGGAGGCGATGCGGAAGAGCAGGGCGTAACCGATCTGGCCGGCCGCGCCGGTGACGGTGACGTTCACGGGAGTGCGGGTCATGGCGTTCTCCGTATGACAGCTGACGACGGTGGGGCGTCCCTGCCCCGGGGTACGGGATCCCCTGCCCTGCCGCCGGGATGATCGATCACCTGTGTCGATGATCGATCTCTTGGCGTCAAGAGAGATCCAGCGGTCAGGCTATCGCGCATCCGGGATCCCGGACGGCCGGGGCCGATGTGGCCCACCCCACAGGGCGCTCGGCGGGGTCGCGGGACACGGGAAGGCGGCCGTCGTTCCGGGAGAGAAGGACGACGGCCGCCTTGGTGGGGGTGCCAGTTGTCCGGGAGGGGGGAATCTCCCGGACGGCGCCGGACTCCCGTGGGGGTACGGTTCGCCTGCCCCGGCGGAGGGAGGACATTCCTCTTGTACGGGGAATTGTTGCGGGTGGGGTTCGGCGGGCCTGGGTGGGCTTGGGGCTGTGGGTGTGTGCGGGGCCGGTTGGGCTGGTCGCGCAGTTCCCCGCGCCCCTGGAGACAGGGGGTCTGCGGCCCTGGAAGGGCATGGCCTCCCGGACCACCGAAAAAGCAGGTGCCCGCCTCTCGTGAGGCGGGCACCCGGTTGAAGCTCGTTCAGCGTGAGCCTCGGTGGAGCTACTTCGTGCAGCCCTCCTCGCCCGAGGTCTGCAGGGTGGCGCAGGCCTTGGCCGCGGTGGCGTTCTTCACGGCGACCATGGGGGTGTAGGCGTCGGTGTCCGTGTCGACCTCGGCGGTCTGGGCGGCTGCCTTGCCCGCCGTGATCCGGACCTCGTCGCCGGGCCCGGCAGCGGTGATGCGGGCCCACGCTGCCCCGCACGTCTCGCTGTAACGGACCTCGACCTGGGCGGTGCCCACGACGGCCTTCTCGACCGTCGTCGCGAGCGTCCCGCCGCAGCCCATGTTCTCCGGGTCCTTGCCCGCGCAGTCCGCGCCGAAGCACTCGACACCGGCCGGCAGCTCCTTGCTGACGGTCGGTGTCGGCGTCGGCGTGGTGTCGCTCCCAGCCGTGTCGTCGCCCCCGCCGTCCGTGAGGAACACGGCCGCGGCTATCACCACGAGCGCTCCCACGACCCCCGCGAGGAACATCGTGAGCCGCCGCTTCCCCCGCTTCCCGTCGGGCGAACCGCCCGAACCCGGACGCGCGTCCTGAGGCGGCCCCCCGGCCGAACCGGCAGCACCCGCGGGACCGGCCATACCGGACGGCCCGAAGGAACCCGACGGGCCGAGGCCCGACGCCCCGGACGCACCGGCCACACCGGCGGAGCCGGACGCGCCGGCACTCGACGCACCCAGACCCCCGGGGTATCCGTACCCCCCGGACGCTCCGGACGACCCGGACGCCCCCGAAGGCGTGGCGACGGCTCCCCAGCCGCCACCGCGCGAACCCGAGGCCCCGCCCGAGCCGTTGCCGGCCCCGGCGCCGCGCGGCGTCCGCCGCTCCTCCCCCTGCACAGGAGTCTGCGGCGGCACCGTGGGCGCCACCCCCGCAGGTCCCGCGATACCCGGCGTGGGCGCTGCTGTCGCGCTACCCCCGGCGCGCGCCTGCTTCCCGTTCCGTCCCCCCTTGGCCGGAGTCGACCCGAACTCGCCGAGCGCGGCACGCGCCTGGGAGATCCGGATCGCTTCCATGGTCATGTCGTGGCGCATCTCCGAGCGGCTCCAGGCCCTCTCGGCAAGCTCCCACATCGTCGTCAGATGGACGGGATTGGTCCCGGTCACCTCGGCCAAAGCCACGATCGCGCCCTTCGGCGCGAGCAGTCGGCCGTTCAGATACCGCTCCCAGGACGTCTTGCTGTACCCGGTGCGGTCGGCCACGGCGGCGACACTCAGCCCACCGCGGTCGACCAACCGGCGCAGCTGGCTGGCGAACTCCCTGACCTGCGGATCGAGTTCATCCGGCAAGGCCCTCCAACGAGGCATTGCTACCCCCCTCTTTCCCCCCGTACATGCTGGCTTTTCCCGCGCGTGAAGCCCTCTGCCGAGTCCTCGTTCTGGCTACCCACAGGGATGCGCACAGTAAGGATCTCAGTTCCCGGGATGGGGGCGCACGGGAGCATTCGGGCCTGTGGGCATGCACCGTTGCACGCCCGTTGGTCTGCGGTCCAGTGTCCCACCGACTTCCCTCTCGGCCGACGGGATCGCCTGGTCAGCGCACGGGACGTCCCGGAGCGTCCCGATTGCCCACGTTATCCCTGGTGTCGGTGGCGATCAGCGTAAATCCTCGAACTTGTCAACACATCGACACGTGGGGAACACATGCGCGACCTCGTGCGTCACTCGTGGTCCCAGGGGGATCACACGCACACGATGGGCAGGTCGAATCGTCGACCGCTCATCGCGGTCACCGTGCCGACGAACACTGAACCCGCGCTCGGAGTGAGGGCCGGCTCACGTCGCCCGCGTACGGATCCGCCGACTCTCCGCAGGTCATGGACGACACCGGCGGCTATTACAACAACTGGGTCACGGCGCCAGACCGAGGGACGAGAACGGCGTGAAACACCCCTTCGCGGAGTACGACACCGACGGCGTCCTCGGACGGCGGACGCAGTCGGCCACGACGTGGGGGCAGGTGCGCGAGGAAGCGGAGGAGGAAGTGGAGGAGAAACCGGGACGTCGACGGCACCGTCGGAAAGGAGACTTTCAGCCACACAGACGACGTCCCCGACGGCTCGTAACGGGGCGGCAAGGTTACGTACGGCGGCTACCAGCGGGACGTCACGTTCGAGCGGCTGAGCGGGAAGTACTACGTCAAGATCGGTACGCAGGGGAAGGTCGCGGTGGGCGACCGGTGCTGCCGAGGCCTTGTGTCCCGAGCCCTCGGGCCGTCACTCCGACGTGTGATCACGCCAGGGTGACGGCGCCGATCACCGCGGTCAGCAGGAGGACGAGGACGAGCACCAGGGCGTAGAGCAGCAGTCGGTGCGAGGCGGCCCAGGAGTGCCGGGCGGGGACGGGGTCCGATTCCGGCTCGGGTTCCGGTGTCTCGGCGAGCAGGTCCCACCACGGGACCGTGGGGTCGTCCTCGTATCCGCCGTCGTCCGCCGCCCGGTTCGCGCCCGCGCTCATGCCCGCGCCCCCGGTCACGCCTGCCCGGGCCGCCGCAGGCACCGCCGCCGGAGCCACCGTTCGCGGCCACGCCCGCACCGCCAGTTCCCAGCGCACGCAGAAGCGTTCGGCGTCCGTTCCCGTGACCCGGCACAGGGCGACGACCGCCTGCCGGGGCGGGGGCTGCGTCGCGTTGAGATAGCGGTGCCAGGAGGACTTGCTGTACGCCGTGCGCTCGCCCAGGGCGACCAGGCTGAGCCCCGTACGGTCCTTGAGCAGCCGCAGCTGCTCCACGAAATGCCCCACCTCCGGCGGAAGATCCGCAGGCAGTGGCTGCCAGGCACTCATCCCTCTCCTCGCCCCCTCGCCGTCTCCCTCGTATGTCCCCCGCTATCACCGGGTGACGGCACCGACGGCGGTTTGGTTCCCACGGGACGCGTCGCGGGACGCACGCCACACGACGGCCCCACGACGGTTTTCGACGGCACACGTCGGCCGCCCTGCGGGGCCCTGACGGGTGGGAGGTACCGGAACCGTCACCTCCGTGCCACAGGGGACTGACAGGCATTGAACCGCCGTTGGCACGTCCATGACTCTGGAGTCCAGGCGGCGCCCGTCCTCGCTCGGGGGAGTGGACGGGCGCCGCTCCCGTCCACGAAGAAGCCCGCCTCCTCGGCAAGAGGGGACGGGCTTTTGTCGTACGGGCGCCGCGCTCGCTAGCGCTAGGTCCTGATCGTGAAGTGCAGCGTGTCGTCCAGGAACGGGATCTCCAGCAACGGGTTGGGCTGCGCCATCATCGCGAGCAGCACGATCGTCACGCCCAGGACGCCGTACGTGACGAGGTCCGTGAACCTGGAGCGGACGGCGAGCATGCCCACGTCGGGCAGCATCCAGCGCATGACACCGCCCGCGAGCAGCGCGACCCCGATCAGCAGGGTGCCGACCTTGAAGAGGTCGAGCGCGGTCAGCAGCAGACCGAGTCCGACGGTGCCGATGACCGCGAGGATCGGCCACTGCCGCGCGGGAGCGGGCGCGTCTCGGGGAGCCGCCCTGCCACCGCCCTCGGGCCGCGCGGTGTCCCGCGTGAACAGCGGGAACCGGCGCGTGGTCCTCCGGGGCCGGCCGTCGGGGCCGGGCGCACTGACCGCGTCCCGGGCGGTGGGCTCGTCCTCGTGGGCCGCGTCGACACCGGCTTCGGCGTCCTCGGCCGGGGCGCCGTCGGAGTCCGCCTCGCCGGAGTCCCTCTCGTCGGCGTGCGCCGGGTGCGGCTCGGCGCCGGGCGACTCTGCGCCACTCGACTCGGCGCCACTCGGCTCGGTGCCGTCCGGCTGCGCGTCCGGTGCCTGTCCGGTCTCCGGCTCGGCGCCAGTCGGCTCCTGTTCCGGTACGGATACCCCGGCAGCGGCGGACGTCCCGTGCGACCCGGTGTCCTGAACGTCCGGGGTGCCCTCTGTGCCCTCTGCCCCCTGGCCCGCACCGTCGGCCTTCGCCGAGGCACCCGCCTTCGTCGAGGCATGCCCCTTCGCGGACGTGTCCGCGCTCACCGCCGTGTCCGTCTCGGTGTCCCGCCCCGTGGCGGCCCGGTCAGACGGCACTGCGTTCCGCCGCCTCGACCACGTTGACGAGGAGCTGGGCGCGGGTCATCGGGCCCACTCCGCCGGGGTTCGGGGAGATCCAGGCGGCGACCTCGGCGACGCCGGGGTGGACGTCGCCCACGATCTTGCCCTCGGCGCTGCGGGAGACACCGACGTCCAGGACGGCGGCCCCGGACTTCACGTCCTCGGGCCGGATCAGGTGCGCGGAGCCCGCCGCGGCGACGATGATGTCGGCCCGCCGCAGGTGCGAGGCGAGGTCGCGGGTGCCGGTGTGGCACTGCGTCACCGTCGCGTTCTCGGAGCGGCGGGTGAGCAGCAGCGGCATCGGACGGCCGATCGTCACGCCACGGCCGACGACCACGACCTCGGCGCCCTTGATCTCCACGCCGTACTGGCGCAGGAGGGTCAGAACACCGTTCGGGGTGCAGGGCAGCGGGGCCGGCTCGTTCAGGACGAGGCGGCCGAGGTTCATCGGGTGGAGCCCGTCCGCGTCCTTGTCCGGGTCCATCAGTTCCAGGATGCGGTTCTCGTCGATGCCCTTGGGGAGCGGCAGCTGGACGATGTAACCGGTGCACTCCGGGTCCTCGTTGAGCTCGCGGACGACCGCCTCGATCTCCTCCTGGGTGGCGGTCGCGGGCAGTTCCCGCTGAATGGAGGCGATACCGACCTGGGCGCAGTCGCGGTGCTTGCCCGCGACGTACTTCTGGCTGCCGGGGTCGTCGCCCACCAGGACGGTTCCGAGGCCGGGCGTGATGCCCTTCTCCCTCAGGGCCGCCACGCGGACGGTCAGATCGGACTTGATCGCGGCTGCGGTGGCCTTGCCATCGAGAATCTGGGCGGTCATGTCCCCATCCTCGCGGATGACCGGGCCCTGGTTCCAATCCGGCCCTCCACGGCCACTTCCGGCCTCCCCGGCGGACCTCCCCGGCACGCTCCGCCCGGTCACCGTCCGGTCGCCGTCCGGTCACAGTCCGGCCCGCGGCCATGATCGGCGATGTTGCACTTGCACAACACACGCGGTATCCGGCTGGACAAATAAGCGACGTGTTAAGGACGATGAGCGGCACAGTGCCGCGGACAGTACCGGGGGGACGAACCGCATCTGTAGAACTTTCCTCCGAAATGTGCCGCGTCGTCCCCGCACTTACGCAACGACGGAGGAAAGCGCCATGAGTTTTGGCGACCCGAACAACCCATACGGTCCGCCGCAGGGCCAGCAGCCCGGATACCCGCCCCAGCCTCCCCAGGGCCAGCCCGGCTATCCTCCGCAGGGCCAGCCCGGTTACGGCTACCCGCAGGGCGCCCCGCCGCAGCAGCCCGGCTACGGCTACCCGCAGCAGCCCGCTTATCCCGGTTACCCGGGCGGCAACCACATGCCCATGGAGATGCCCGGTCTGATGAAGACCGCGCGTGTCCTGCTGTTCATCCTGGCCGGCCTCCAGATCCTGTTCGGCATCATCGCGGGCATCGCCGTCGGCGCCGTCCAGGACGTGTCGAACGGCGTGGGCAGCGGTGACGACACCGACACCCTCGCCGGTCTGGGCTTCTTCGTCGCCGCGTTGCTGGTGGGCCTGGGCGCCCTGTCCATCTTCCTCGGCGTCAAGTTCAAGAACGGCGGCAGCGGGATCCGCATCACGACGATCGTGTACGCGTCGCTGATGATCCTCGGCGGCCTCGTCAACACCGTGCAGGGTGGGGGCGGTTCCGGCACCTTCGGCGGGCTCATCTCCCTCGCCATCGCCGGCATCATCCTCGCCTCGATGGTGAACGGCGCCGCCTCGGCGTGGTTCAACCGCCCGCGGTACTGACCTCGGAGCCTCCGCGGCACCCACCCCGGAGCCCCCGGGCTCCGGCTCCGGAACGGCACGTTCACGCCATTCACGCCAAGGGCCGTGTTTCACCCCGCTGAGGGGGGACACGGCCCTGCCGCGTCCCCATACCCTGATCCGGTAACCGCGTACGGGACTGGGAACGGGGAGCGGGACGGGGAGAACGGCCTTGTACAGCATCATCGTGGTACCTCCGCCGACCACGGAGGACGAACACAACGGCACATACGGCAACGCGTACGGCAGCACGTACGGCGACGCGCACAGTGGCACGTACGGCGGCACGAACAGCGGGACGCGTGTCGCGACGCACGGCGCGAAACGCACCAGGCCCCAGATCCGGCTCGCGCCCGGTGAGCGGCTGCCCTTCGGCCGTTCCGCGAACGGCAACGGGCTTGCAATCGCACACGAAGGCGTCTCCCGGAAGGCCGGGGAGATCACCGCGCAGGGCGCGTTCTGGGTACTGAGCAACCTCTCGGCCCACCAGACGTACGTGGTGGAGAACCCGGAGGGCGCGGGCGAGCACATCAAGGTCGGACCCGGCAGGCTGGACGCGCCGGTCCCCTTCGAGTTCTCCCGGATCGTGCTCCCGGCGGCGGGCGACCTGCTGCCCATCGAGGTGTGGGCACCCCGCCACGACTATCTGCGCTCCCCCGAGGGCCTGGACGGGGCGACGACCACGCCCGCGTTCTCCGTCGACCGCACCAAGCGGTACTTCGCGGTCCTGGCCGCCCTCTGCGAGCCCCGGCTGCGCGGCGAACCGCACGCCCCGCTGCCCACGGTCGACCAGGTCGTGGAGCGGCTGCGCCCCCACTGGCCCGCCGCGTCCCGCACCTCGGTCCAGTGGAACATCGACTACCTCGCCGTGAAACTGCGCCTCAAGCCGGGCCCCGACACGGCGGACACGGGCCCGCGCCTCAACGGCAAGAAGGAGTCCCTGGTCTCCCTCGCCCTGCGTTTCGATCTCGTACGGGAGGACGATCTGCTCGTCCTGACGGGGCCGGCGAGCCGGTCGGCGCGGTGACCGAGGCGTACGCGGTCTCGGTGCCCAAGGGGTACCGGGTGGGGTCCTGGGAGGTGCGGGACCCGATCGCCACGGGCGCGTTCGGCAGCGTCTACGAGGCCCGGTGCGCCCAGCCGCGCGAGGGCCTGCCGAAGTCGGCCGCGCTGAAGTTCCTGCCCACCGGCACGGGTACGCCCCGTCAGCTGACGCATCTGCGTGAACTCGCCGAGCGCGAGGTCGAGTTGCACCGAAGACTCACGCGCCCGCGGCTCATCCGGATGTACGAGACCCTCACCGTCGACGACCCGGACCACCCCGAACTCGACGGCGCCACAGTCCTCGTACTGGAACGGGCCGAGGGCTCCATGGCCACCCTGCTGGACCGCTCCCCGCACCCGCCGCAGGGCCCCGCGCTGCTCGCGCAGACCTGCGAGGGACTGGCCCAGCTGCACAGCGCCGGCTGGGTCCACGGCGACCTCAAGCCCGCCAACGTGCTGCTGATGAAGGACGGTTCGGCCCGGCTCGCCGACTTCAACATGGCCGCCGAGCTGGAGGGCACCCACGCCTACACGCCCGCCTTCTCCACCCCCGACTACACCCCGCCCGAACTCCTCTGGTCGGAGATCGGCGAGCGCGGTCGCCAGATCAGGCCCTCGGCCGACATCTGGGCCTTCGGTGTCCTCGCCCATCTCGTCCTCACCGACACGTTCCCGCTGCCGGGCGGCACCCCCTCGGCCCGCCGGGACGCGGCGGTCCGGTACGCGCGCGGCACCGACGAGCTGCGGCTGTCCCCCCAACTCCCGGACGGCTGGCGGGAGATCGTGCGGGACTGTCTGGCCCGTACGCACACGGAACGGATCTCCACGGAGACGCTGCTGCGACGGGTGGAGGAGGCGGCCGGCACCAGCCGCTCGCCCCGCCTGCCGAGGCTGCGCGCCCGGCGCGGAGGACGCCGCTCGACGCTGGTCCTCGCCGCCGCGGCGGCCACGGTCGCCGTCTCGGGGCTCGCGTACGGCATCACCACCTGGGCGGGCGACAGCGGGAGCGGAACGGAGGGGAGCGAGGGCGGTGCCCCGGCCACCGAGAAGGTCGTCCAGGCCTCGTACGGCGCCGGTGAACTCCGTACCGACAAGGGCGTACCGGCCGGCTACCGGCCGCTGATCGTCGACTCCGCGCACGACTGTGTGCAGGAGGAGGTCACCCCGGCACTCCTCGCCGCCATGCTGAAGGTGGAGAGCGACTTCGACCCGGGCCTGTCCGACCCCGCCAACGACGAGTACGGCATCGCCCGTTGGACCCCGCGGGTGCTGCGCTGGTGGATCCGGTCCGACGGCGTCACCGCCAAGACGATCCCGAAGCCGCCCTTCTCCCCCGCCGAGTCCATCCCCGCCATGAGCAGATACCTGTGCTGGATCGCGCCGCGGCTCGATCCCAAGCTCGACGGCGACCACCGGGTGCTGATCGCGGCCGCCTACCGGACGTCGTACGAGAAGGTGAACGACGCGGCCGGTGTTCCCCCGAAGTACCGCGACTACGCCGCCCGCGTCGCTCACTACCTCAAGGAGTACACGCCCGCGGAGAAGAAGTGACCCTGAGACTTCCGAGGTACCGCTCGCGGACGTACGCCCGCAGGGTGGGCGTATCGGTCCATGTGAACGCGGCGGTCTCCGACCCCCTCGGGGGAGGGCCGGAGGCCGCCGTCGCCGTGCCCTCCCCCGTCGCGCCGCCGTGACATGTCCCCAGTAACTCGCCCTACTCTGGCCTCCGTTGAGGCAGGAGGAGGGGGACGACTCCATGTACAGCGTCATCGTGGTGCCACCGCAGGGTGGCGGATCCATTGACGGATCCGCCGACGGATGCGACGGCCAGATCAGGCTCGCGTCGGGTGAGAGGCTCTCCTTCGGCAGAACCGCGCGGGACGGCGGACTGAGGATCGCCCACGAAGGGGTGTCCAGGGTCGCCGGTGAGATCACCGCGCACCGGGCCTTCTGGATCCTGAGCAACCTCAGCGAGGACCAGACCTACGTGGTCGAGAATCCGGAGGGCGCCGGCGAGCACATCAAGGTCGCGCCGGGCCGCCTGGACGCGCCCGTGTCGTTCGAGTTCTCCCGTGTCGTCCTGCCCGCGGCGGGCGAGCTGCTCAGCTTCGACGTGTGGGCGCCGCGCCACAGCTACGGCGCCGCGGCCCGCTCCGGGCTCTCCGGCACCGCCACGGCACCGGCGTTCACCCTCGACCGTACGAAGCGGTACTTCGCCGTGCTCACCGCCCTGTGCGAGCCCCGGCTGCGCGGCGAACCGCACGCCCCGCTGCCCACCGTCGACCAGCTCGTGGAACGCCTGCGGCCCGGCTGGCCCGCGGCGAACCGCTCCTCCGTGTACTGGAACATCGACTACCTGGCGGTCAAACTCCGGCTGCGGCCCGGCCCGGACGCGGCGGAGCCCGGCCCTCGCGTCTACGGCAAGAAGGAGTCGCTGGTCTCCCTGGCCCTGCGTTTCAACCTGGTACGCGAGGACGATCTGGTCGTCCTCGCGGCGACCCCGAGCGAGGTGGGCCAGTGAACGGAGGCCCCACCGTCCCCGTCCCGAAGGGCTACCGGGTGGGGCCCTGGGAGGTACGGGAGCCTCTCGCGTCCGGCGCGTTCGGCAGTGTGTACGCGGCCAGGCTCGCGGGGGCGGCCAGGCTCGCGGGTGACGGGGGTGAGGCGGCGGACCGGCCTGCTGGGGCCGGGGAAAGGCCGCCCGAGGCCGGGGATCGGCCCGCCGAGACCGGGAAGAGGTCCCCCGAGGTCGGCGAGAGGCCCGCCGAGGCCGGGGACAGCTCCTCCAAGGCCGGGGCGAGGTCCGGCGAGGCTGGGGCGAGGCGGCCCGCCGAGGGGACCCCCGCCGACCAAGGCACCGGTCCACTCCCCCGCCACGCGGCGCTGAAGTTCCTGCCCACCGGCACCCGCACCCCGCGCCAACTCCACCACCTGCGGGAACTGGCCCACCGTGAGCAGGAGTTGCTGAGCCGGCTGCGCTCGCCGCGGCTGATCCGGATGTACGACGCCCTCACCGTCGACGACCCGAACCATCCCGAACTCGACGGCGCCACAGTCCTCGTACTGGAACGGGCCGAGGGCTCCATGGCCACCCTGCTGGACCACTCACCGCGACCGCCGCACGGCCCGGCGCTGCTGGCCCAGGTCTGCGAGGGACTGCACCAGCTGCACCACGCGGGCTGGGTGCACGGGGACCTCAAGCCCGCCAACGTGCTGCTGATGAAGGACGGTTCGGCCCGCCTCGGCGACTTCAACATGGCGGCGGAGATGGAGGGCACCCACGCGTACGCGCCCGCCTTCGCCACCCCCGACTACACCGCGCCGGAACTCCTCTGGTCCGAGGTCAGCGAACGCGGCACGCAGATCCGCCCGACCGCCGACGTCTGGTCCTTCGGCGTACTGGCCCACCTCGTCCTGACCGGCACGTTCCCGCTGCCCGGCGGCACCACGGAGGCCCGCTGCGACGCGGCGGTGCGGTACGCGCGTGGCACAGAGGAACTGCGCCTGTCCCCCGAACTCCCCGCCGCCTGGCGGGAGATCGTCACCGACTGCCTGGCCCGTACGCACGAGGAGCGTGCCGCGCACGACACCGCCTCGCTGCTGCGCCGGGTGGAGCGGGCCGCGGGCACCGCCCGCTCGGCCCGCCTGCCGAGACTGCGGCCCCGCCGTCGGTGGCGCCCGGCGCTGGTGGGCACCCTCGCGGCGGCGGCGCTGATCGTGGCGACGACGGCGCTGGTGTACGCGACACGGGAGGACGACCAGGGTCTGACCTACGGCTACCACCGCTGCCCGGCCGACTCCGTCTGCTTCTTCAGCGAGCCCAACGGCTCGGGCGAGATGTGCAGTTGGGAGGAGGACGACACGGACTGGCTGTCGGGTCCGGACACCTGCGAGTGGACCAGCGGCCAACCGGTGAAGTCCATCTTCAACAACAGCAGCGACGACGAGAACGGCCTCGGCGCGGTCGCGTACTTCAGAGGCCGCGACTTCACCCCGGTCGGCGCGGACGTCACCCGCGAGAACGCCCGCAACCGCACAGGCTGCACCTCCCAGCGAAACCAGGGAAACCTGGCAGGCACGTACGCCCCGCTGTCCCACAGGTGGATCGCCCGCTGCTGACGACGCTCTCCGGAGCCACCCGAATAGTTATAGGTACCCCGTGGGACGGAAGCCCTTCACGCTGGTCACCGAGCTTGCAGGTGCAAGCGCACGGACCGTCCATGCGAAACGGGGAGAACCCATGACGATGTCACCGACCCGAGTGAAGTACGGGGTCGCGATGGCCGCCGCGGCGATGAGCGTGACGATGCTCGCCGCCGCACCCGCATCCGCCGCCGACAGCAAGACGTGGAAGCGCAACTGCGCCCGCGACAGCACCTACACCGCCAACGTCAGCGACCACGTGGCCACCACCAAGAAGTCCGGCGGCAGTTGCGCGGGGCACGCCTGGGTGCGGATCAAGGTGCAGGGGTCGTGGGGCACCTGGGCCGACAGCAACACGACGGCGACGAGGCGAAGCCCCGTCTACGCGATCGAGGCCTCACAGCACAAGGACTGCAACTGCGGCAGCGCCAACGTCTACACCCTCTACCCGTAGGGCTCAACGTGAACACCGAGAGGAAGAAGGACCCGCTGTGCGAACGAGACTGAAGACCGGCGCCCTCCTCGGGGCCGTCGCCATGGGAGTCACCGTGTTCGCCGCCTCCCCGGCGTCGGCCGCCACGGACTCGTGGACGCGTACGTGCAACGGCGTCAAGACCCAGTACGACGCCTACAGCAGCCGCACCCTGGTCTACACCCAGAAGACAGGCAGTTCCTGCGCGGGCCACGCCTGGGTCCGGGTCAAGACGAACGGCACGTGGAAGTCGTGGCTCCACAACCCGTCGAAGGCCACCATCAGCAACTCCACCGGCAATTACCAGGGATCCCAGCACAAGGGCTGTGAGACCTGCACGGTCTACACCCTCTAGGGGTCGCCGGGCAGCGGTCCGCCGGTGTGCCGGGTGGGCTGCCCGGCGGACCGCCTCGCGCATGCGGCTCAGTGGAAGAAGTGCCGCGTCCCCGTGAAGTACATCGTGACGCCCGCCTTCTTGGCGGCCTCGACGACCAGTTCGTCGCGGACCGAGCCGCCGGGCTGGACGACGGCCTTGACGCCGGCGTCGGTGAGGATCTCCAGGCCGTCGGGGAAGGGGAAGAAGGCGTCCGAGGCGGCGAAGGAGCCGCGGGCGCGCTCGGTGCCCGCGCGCTCGACGGCGAGCTTGGCGGAGTCGACGCGGTTGACCTGGCCCATGCCGACGCCGACGGAGGCGCCGTCCTTGGCGAGGAGGATCGCGTTGGACTTCACCGCGCGGCAGGCCCGCCAGGCGAAGGCCAGTTCCTCCAGCTCGCCGGGCGACAGGGCGTCGCCGGTCGCCAGGGTCCAGGAGGCGGGGTTGTCGCCGTCGGCCTGGAGGCGGTCGGCGACCTGGAGGAGCCGGCCGCCGTCGATCTGCTTGACCTCGACGGAGGCGGCCGGGCCCTGGTGGGCGCGGAGCACGCGGATGTTCTTCTTCTTGGTGAGGGCCTCCAGCGCGCCGTCCTCGTACTCGGGCGCGACGATGACCTCGGTGAAGATGTCGGCGACCTGCTCCGCCATCTCCTTGGAGACGGGACGGTTGACGGCGATCACACCGCCGAACGCGGAGAGCGGGTCGCAGGCGTGCGCCTTGCGGTGCGCCTCGGCGACGTTCGCGCCGATCGCGATACCGCACGGGTTGGCGTGCTTGATGATCGCCACACAGGGCTCGTCGTGGTCGTACGCTGCACGGCGCGCGGCGTCCGTGTCCGTGAAGTTGTTGTACGACATCTCCTTGCCGTGCAGCTGCTCGGCGTCGGCCAGACCGCCCGTGCCGTCGACGTACAGCGCGGCGCCCTGGTGCGGGTTCTCTCCGTAGCGCAGGGTGTTGCGCTTCTCGAAGGTCGAGCCGATGAAGTCGGGGAAGCCCGACTCGTCGGCTGGCGCGTACGAGCTCGCGAACCAGGAGGCGACGGCGACGTCGTACGCGGCCGTGTGCTGGAACGCCTCGGCGGCGAGCCGCTTGCGGGCGTGCAGGTCGAAGCCGCCGTCGCGGGCGGCGGACAGCACGTCCGCGTACCGCTCGGGGCTGGTGACGACGGCCACGGACGGGTGGTTCTTGGCGGCGGCGCGGACCATCGAGGGGCCGCCGATGTCGATCTGCTCGACGCACTCGTCGGGCGTGGCGCCCGAGTCGACGGTCTCCCGGAACGGGTAGAGGTTCACGACGACCAGCTGGAACGGCTCCACACCCAGCTCGTCGAGCTGCTGCCGGTGGGACTCCAGGCGCAGGTCGGCGAGGATGCCCGCGTGCACGCGGGGGTGCAGCGTCTTGACCCGGCCGTCCAGGCACTCGGGGAAGCCGGTGAGCTCCTCGACCTTGGTGACCGGGACCCCGGCGGCGGCGATCCTCCCGGCGGTGGAGCCGGTGGAGACCAGCTCGACACCGGCCGCGTGCAGGCCGCGGGCGAGGTCTTCGAGACCGGTCTTGTCGTAGACGCTGATGAGCGCGCGGCGAATGACCCGCTTGGTGTCCTGCGCGCCCTGAGTGCCCTGCGTACCTTCGGCGGTCACGGGATAACTACCTTTCGTCCCTCAATGCGATAGCCGTTGCGGGCGAGCCGCCCCACGACATCGACGAGCAGGCTTCGCTCGACTTCCTTGATGCGCTCGTGCAGAGCGCTCTCGTCGTCCTCGTCCCGGACCTCGACCACGCCCTGAGCGATGATCGGGCCGGTGTCGACGCCGTCGTCGACGAAGTGGACGGTGCACCCGGTGACCCTCGCGCCGTACGCGAGGGCGTCGCGAACGCCGTGCGCCCCCGGAAAACTCGGCAGCAGCGCGGGGTGGGTGTTCACGATCCGGCCGCCGAAGCGGGCCAGGAACTCCTTGCCCACGATCTTCATGAACCCGGCCGAGACGACGAGATCCGGCTCGTACGCGCCGGTGGCCTCGGCCAGTGCCCTGTCCCACTCGTCACGCGTGGCGTGATCCTTCACCCGGCACACGAAGGTGGGAAGCCCGGCGCTCTCGGCGCGCTCCAGGCCGACGATGTTGTCGCGGTCCGCGCCGACCGCGACGATCTCGGCTCCGTAGGCGGCCGTCCCCTCCGACGCGATCGCGTCGAGGAGAGCCTGCAGATTCGTACCTGATCCGGAGACCAGCACGACGAGGCGCTTGGCCTTGGCCACGGCGGGGCCCTTTCTCGGGGGTTCTTGGGGGTTTCTGGGGGTTCTGCGGGTTCTGGGGAGCTCTTGCGGTTCTTGGGAGGCGGTTCTCGGGGGAGAGCGCGTCCGCGGTCGGCGTTTGTACGGTCGTACGAATGCATCGAGCCCCCGGATACGGGGAAGTCTACGAAGCGGCCGACCGTCAGCAACGATACCGGCACACCGGGCGGCCCCCACGGGACGGGGGCGTGGCCGGAAGGTAGCGTCTGGGGAGGATCCGCCCGGGGAACACGGTGCGCACAGGGGAACGCCTTTTGCGCACGGGACGTTGACCAGGGACGGGTACGAACGCTTGGGCGCGAGCCCCGGACACGTAACCAGCTCTGTGGACACGTTGCCGCCAGAGACCATCAAGGGGAAGACGCACACCTGATGCCGGACCGCAGTCTCCGACTCCCTCCACTCCTGCTGCGCGAGCGGCGCCCCTCTCCCACTCCGCCGCGGGAGAGCGACGACGTGCCCGAGGGCGGGCAGGGCTCAGCGGGCGGCCAGGGTTCCGCAGGTGGGCAGGGCTCCTCGGGCGGCCCGGGCGGCTCCGGTGGCGCGGGCGGCTCCGGTGCGCCCGATTCCGGCCAACGGCCCGAGCCGCCGCAGCCTCCTGCCGACGACAACCCCTTCGCCCCGCCGCCCGAGGGCACGCCCGACCGGCCCTGGCAGCCGCGGCGGCCCGCGGGCGGGCAGGGCGAGGGCCAGGACGGCCAGGGCGACGGCTCCTCCCCCTGGGGCAGCCAGTGGAGCGACCGCCAGCCGGGGCCCGCGCAGGGCGGCCGGTTCGGTGACCGGCCCGGTTCCAACGGCGGGTCCAACGGCGGCTCCGGCGGCGGTCAGAACGGTCCGGAAGGGCCCGGCGGCCCGGGCACCGGCATGCGCTGGGACCCGACGGACCCCGCCCAGCGCCGCGCCCGCTTCGCGCTGCTGTCCGGCATGTGGGCGTTCTTCTTCGCCCTCTTCAGCTGGCCGTACGTGGCGCTGCTGCTCGGCGCGCTGGCCATGTACTGGGCGATCAGCGCGCTGCGCGCCAAGCCTCCGCGCGCGTCGGACCCGAACACCCCGGCCCCGCCCACCTCGGGCGCCAGGCCCCAGACCACGGCGGCCATCAGCGGCCTGGTCACCGCGTCCCTGGCCCTCGCCATGGTCGCGGCCACCTTCACGGCACAGCTCGTGTACAGCGACTACTACACGTGCGTGAACGACTCGCTCACGAACACGGCGAAGAAGTCCTGCGACAAGTTGCTGCCGGAGGAGCTGCGGGGGTTGCTGGGGACGCAGGGCTGACGGCCCGCGCCGTACGGGGTACGGCGTACGGGGCACGGCCGTGGGTGACGTACGGAGTGCGCGGCCCTGAGTTCCGCACGGGGTACGACCGTGGGTTCCGTACATGGGTGCGGCCGTGAGTTCCGTACGGGGTACGGCCGTGGGTTGACTTCGAGTGCGCTTCAAAATCCATGCTCCTCTCAACGCCCGCCGCACGGCGGGCCGTAAGGGGAGGACACCCGCATGCGCTACCGCACGATCGGAACGGCCCCCGGGACCCGCCGTGAGGTGAGCGTCCTCAGCCTCGGCGCGATGCTGTTCGGGACGGTCACGGACGAGGCGACCTCGTTCGCGATCCTCGACCGGTTCGTCGAGGCGGGCGGCACGTTCATCGACACGTCCGACAACTACGCGTTCTGGGTCAACGGCACGCAGGGCGGCGAGAGCGAGGCGCTGCTCGGCCGCTGGCGGCGCAGCCGTGGCATCGGCGACGAGATCGTCATCGCCACGAAGCTCGGCGCACGGCCGCTCGCCCCGGGCACGAGCTACACCGACAACCCGGAGGGGCTGTCCGCCAAGGCGATCCGGGAGGCGGTGGAGGGCAGCCGCGAGCGGCTCGGCGTCCCTAAGCTCGACCTGCTGTACGCCCACATCGAGGACACGGCCGTACCCCTGCGGGAGACCGTCGAGGGCTTCGCCGAACTCGTCGCCGAGGGCACGGTCGGGCTGCTCGGCGCGAGCAACCACTGGACCTGGCGCCTGGAGCGGGCCCGCGGTCTTGCGGCGGCGGCCGGCCTGCCGGGTTACGAGGTCCTGCAGTACCAGCACAGCTATCTGCGCAAGCGCGCCGACCTGCCGGGGCAGCTCTCGCCGGACGGCGACCAGGGTGTGACCGGCGGCGACCTGCTCAGCTATCTGCGCGCCGAACCGTCCCTCACGCTCGTCGCCTACACCCCGCTCCTGTCCGGCCGTTACGTCCGCGAGGACAAGCCGCTCGGCCCGGAGTTCGACCACGCGGGCACCCCGGCCAGGCTGGCTGCGCTCCGCTCGGTCGCCGAGGAGACCGGCGCGACGGTCAACCAGGTGGTCCTGGCATGGCTGATCGACGGCGAGGTCCCGGCGATCCCCCTCGTCGGCTGCTCCTCGGTGGCCCAGCTGAACGAGAACCTGGCGGCGGTCGACCTGGAACTGACGGCGGAACAGCGGGCCCGCCTGGACGCGGCCCGCTGACCCGCGTCAGGCCGTTCGGTCCCCCTGACCCGGGGGATCGGTGGGGCCGGACGCCTGCTTGAGAGCGGCCCAACGCGCCTCCCGCGAGACGTCGTCGTGCCAGAGCGAGCCGAAGGAGTCGGAGGGGGGCAGGAAGTCGTACGGCTCGAAGTCGGGGTCCGGGGTGGCGCGGCGGCTCTCGGCGGGGGTGCCGGGTGTGACGGGGGTCCCGGAGGTGCTGGGGGTGCCGGGCGGCGCTTCCGGCTGCCGCCGACGTCGGACACGCGAGAACCAGCTGGTGCGCGGGGTGCCCTGGGACGGCGGGGGTTCGGTGGGGAGTTCGGGAGCCGGGCGGGAGTGGAGGGGGGATGCGGGCGGCTCGGGGGGCCCGGCTGCGGGGCGAGGGGGCTGCTGGGAGGCCTTGAGCTCGGTCCGAGGGACCCGCTCGGAGAGCCCGAAGCCCGGCTGATGGGCCTGTTCGGAGGGCTCGTCGCCCGGGCGTGCCCCTCCTGGCCGCTCGAAATCGGGGAGCTCGGCTCCTGACCGCCGCTCGTGGCCGTGGGACGGGAACAGGCCTCCTGACGGCTCGGAACCCGGAAGGTGTGCCTGCGGCTCATTGGCCGACGGCTCCCGGACAAGCGGCTCATGAGCCGGCGTCACCCGGCCCGAAAACTCATCGGCCGAAAACTCATCGGCCGAGAGCTTCGCGCCCGAAGGCGTCGATCCCAGAAGCTCACGGGCCGAAGGGTTCGAGACCCGAGACTCACGGCCCGGAGGCGCCGAGCCGGGAGGCGCCGAGCCCAGAGGCGCCGAGCCCAGAGGATCACGGGCCGAGGGGTCCGAGACCAGAAGCTCATCCGCCGAAGGCTTCGCGAGCAGAGGCTCAGGCACCGGAGTCGCCCCGCCCACAGGCTCATTGGCCGAACGCTTCGGGCCCGCATGCTCCTGAACCCCGTTCCCCTGCACCCCCTGTTCCTGAACCACCGCTTCCTGAACCACCGGTTCCTGGACTCCCCGCCTCCGCCCCCAAGGCCCCCGCACCCAGGAAGCCCACCCCCGAACCCCACTCCCCCGCACAGCCCGTACCCGGGGCACTCGGGGCGCCCGCGGCACCCGTACCCGCGGCTGCCGCAGCCGCCAGCCGCGCAGAACCAGGGCGACCGGCACGCCCACCATCACGGTCCACCCGGCCGCCGCGGGCCCCGTCTGCCACCAGACCGGGCCGAAGTCGGCGAGTGCGTGCGTGCCGAGGGGGCCGCCCGACAAGGCGGCGAGGATCGCGAGGGCCAGTCCGCAGAGGAGGGCCGCGAGGGCCGCGTTCCCGGCGGTCCGGCCGGGTGACCAGGCCTCACCACGGTGGGCCGCCACCGGAACCCGAGCCTTCCCCTTCCCCTTCCCCTGCCTCTGCCCCTCTCCGTCTCCCTCTCCGATCGCCTCTCCCCCGTCGATCCGCCCCGGCACCCCCGCCCGCACCGTGAACCACGCCACCGCCACGCCCGCCATCAACGGCACGGCCCCAGCCGCCCAGTTGACCGGAGTGCCGGGACCGGCGCCCGGTACCGCCGCCAACAGAGGAAAGGGCGGCAGCAGCGGACCGGGCGACGACATCAGGGGATCGGCCGCGTGCCCCGCGCCGAGGACGAAGCCGGGCCCGAGGGCGTACGCGGCCCCCCACACCGCCGCGTTCGGCACGAGGGCCAGGGCCAGCAGCAGTACCGCGAACCGTCCCGACCAGCTCTCCGTGAGATGCAGGAACGACACGCGGGCCAGACCTCCGTGCCACACGAGTGAGGCGCCGACCAGCACGGCCCCGCCCCCAACGAGCACCGCCGCACCCGCACTCGCCGCGCGCACGGCGGCCGGGAGCCGGAGCCCGGGGGCGGAGGACACGAAGGAGGCGAAGGGCAGGGCTCGAAGGGCCCGGCGCACGGGCGGCGCCAGCGGCCCCCGCGGGCGCCCGTACGCCGTCCACGCGCCCATCCCCGCCGCGGTCACCGCGACCAGCGGCAGCCATACGGCGACCGACGCCCAGGACGGCCGCAGAGCACCGCCCGAGGCGTACAGAGCCGCGGCCGTGCCGACCGTCAGATAGCCCGCGACGACTCCGCCGCAGGCCGTACGGACGGCGGGCGGCGCCGACTCCTCGTCGCCGTCCGCCGCGTCGCGCCCCGCGCGGTGCAGCAGCCACGCGGGCAGTACGACCAGGAGCAGCGGGGTGACACCGACGGGCGCGGGTACGCCGGACAGCGTGTCCGTGCGGACGAGTTCGCAGCCGTGGGCGAGCAGCCACAGCCCGGCGGCGACATGCAACGCCCCGTCAGGACCGCTGTCCGGATAGGGCGAACTGATCCAAAGGACCGTCACGAGTACGGTGAGCGCCGCCAGTCCGAGCCCCGCGGCGAGCGCGCCGCCGACCAGGCTCGCGGCCAGTCCCGGTGACCTCCTGCGCCATCGGGCCAGCAGGGCCGGCTTGGTCAGCAAGGTCGGCAGGGACGGCGGGGAAGGGCTGCGGTCCGGACTGCGGTCGGTCGTCTGGGTCACGCCGCCATGCTCCCAACGACACGCGCTTTCTCCTCGTAACAGGCGAACTACGGATGTGTCGCTCAATATACTTTTTATGTACTTTTACGTACGAAGGGGCGCCCGGTGACGCAGACCCCTGCCTGCCCGCCGCCACTTCCGGAGGCCGAGGCCGAGGACGGGACCGAGGTGAATACCGAGGCGGAGAACCAGACGGACAACCAGACGGACAACCCGGCCGAAAATCCGGACGGGACCGAGAATCCGGACGGGACCGAGGCGGAGGCCGACCTCGAACCCGCGCCCCCCGCGCCCGCTCTGACTCCCGGTCAGGCCTTCGACGCCCTCTACGCGTTCGCGGCCCCCGCCCTCGTACGGCAGACCTATCTGCTGACCGGGCGGCGCGAGTTGGCGCGCGAGTCCGTGGAGCGGGCCTTCCAACTGGCGTGGCAGCGCTGGCCGGAGGTGGCGGTCGACCGGGACCCGGCGGGCTGGGTGCGGGCGGCGGCGTACGAGTACGCGATGTCCCCCTGGCACCGGCTGCGTCTTCGGCACCGGACTCCTGAGCCACCGCCCGCCGCGCTGGACGACCGCCGGCTGCTCTCCGTACTGCTCAGCCTGCCGCCCGCGTACCGCCGCACGGTGCTCCTCTACGACGGCCTCGGCATCGGGCTGCCGGAGACCGCGGCGGAGACGGAGGCGAGCACGCCCGCGGCGGCGGGCCGGCTGCTGCACGCGCGTGAGGTCGTCGCCGCGCGCGTGCCCGAGCTGGCGGATCCCGGGGAGCTGCGGCTCAGGCTGACGGAGCTCGGGAGCAAGGAGTCGCTGCGGACCGCCGCGAAACCCGTCGTGGTGCGGTCGGGAAGCGAGCGCCGCGCCCGCCGCTGGACCCGCGCGGCCATCGCCTTCACGGTCCTGCTCATCGGGTCCACCGCGTTCACGCTCCGCACTGCCCCCGACCACTACGAGGCCCCGCAGGCGCCCGCCGCCACGATCAGCGGGGTTCCGCCGCGGTCGGGCTCCGGTCCGTTGTCCGAGGAGGAGCAGGAGATCCGCGCCAAGCTCCGCTCGATGTTCCAGAACGGTCCGGAGAGGCTCCGCCCGGAACTCCGCTGAAGGAGCACGGGTACGAGAAAGCGCCGGGCAGACGGCTACGCGGACGGGCCCGCACCCCTTCTCCAGGGGTGCGGGCCCGTCCGCGTACAGGCTGCGATTCAGCCGTCCGGAAGCTGCGCCGGGGCTGATCCGGGAGCCGGCCAGGAGCCGTGCTCAGCCGGCGAGGATGGCGCGGGCCAGCTTCGCCGTCTCGGTCGGGGTCTTGCCGACCTTGACTCCGGCGGCCTCCAGGGCCTCCTTCTTCGCGGCGGCCGTGCCGGAGGAGCCGGAGACGATGGCGCCGGCGTGGCCCATGGTCTTGCCCTCGGGCGCGGTGAAGCCCGCGACGTAGCCGACGACCGGCTTGGTCACGTTCTTCGCGATGAAGTCCGCGGCCCGCTCCTCGGCGTCGCCGCCGATCTCACCGATCATCACGATCAGGTCGGTGTCGGGGTCGGCCTCGAACGCGGCGAGCGCGTCGATGTGCGTCGTACCGATGACCGGGTCGCCACCGATGCCGACGGCCGACGAGAAGCCGATGTCACGGAGCTCGTACATCATCTGGTACGTCAGCGTGCCGGACTTCGAGACCAGGCCGATACGGCCCGGCTTCGTGATGTCGCCCGGGATGATGCCGGCGTTGGACTGGCCCGGCGTGATGAGGCCAGGGCAGTTCGGGCCGATGATGCGGGTCTTGTTGCCCTTCGACTTCGCGTACGCCCAGAAGGCGGCGGAGTCGTGGACGGCGATGCCCTCGGTGATGACGACCGCGAGGGGGATCTCGGCGTCGATCGCCTCGACCACGGCGGCCTTGGAGAAGGCCGGCGGCACGAAGAGGACGGACACGTTCGCGCCCGTCTTCTCGATCGCCTCGGCGACCGTGCCGAATACCGGGATCTCGGTGCCGTCGACGTCGACGGACGTGCCGGCCTTACGGGGGTTGACGCCACCGACGATGTTGGTGCCGTCGGCCAGCATGAGCTTGGTGTGCTTCATGCCCGTGGAGCCGGTCATGCCCTGGACGATGACCTTGCTGTCCTTGTTGAGGAAGATAGCCATGGCTGTGGTTTTCCCTCGTCCCTTACTTGGCCGCGGCCAGCTCGGCGGCCTTGTCGGCCGCGCCGTCCATGGTGTCCACGCGCTGCACCAGCGGGTGGTTGGCGTCGGACAGGATCTTGCGACCCAGCTCCGCGTTGTTGCCGTCGAGACGGACGACCAGCGGCTTGGTGACTTCCTCGCCCTTGTCGGCGAGCAGCTGCAGCGCCTGGACGATGCCGTTGGCGACCTCGTCACAGGCGGTGATGCCACCGAAGACGTTGACGAACACGGACTTGACGTCCGGGTCGCCGAGGATGATCTCCAGGCCGTTCGCCATCACGGCCGCGGACGCGCCGCCGCCGATGTCGAGGAAGTTGGCCGGCTTCACGCCACCGTGGTTCTCACCGGCGTACGCGACGACGTCGAGGGTGCTCATGACGAGACCCGCGCCGTTGCCGATGATGCCGACCTCGCCGTCGAGCTTGACGTAGTTGAGGTTCTTCTCCTTGGCGGCGGCCTCCAGCGGGTTGGCCGCGTCCTTGTCCTCGAGCGCCTCGTGCCCGGGCTGGCGGAAGTCGGCGTTCTCGTCGAGCGAGACCTTGCCGTCCAGCGCCAGGATGCGGCCGTCCTTGGTCTTCACCAGCGGGTTGACCTCGACGAGGAGCGCGTCCTCGGCGACGAAGGTCTCCCACAGGGTCACCATCGCCTCGGCGACACCCTCGGCCACCTCGGCCGGGAACTTCGCCAGGGCCACGATCTCGCGGGCCTTCTCGATGTTCACGCCCTCGACGGCGTTGACCGGGACCTTCGCGAGGGCCTCGGGGGTCTTCTCCGCGACCTCCTCGATGTCCATGCCGCCCTGCACCGAGGCCATGGCCAGGAAGGTGCGGTTGGTGCGGTCGAGGAGGTACGAGACGTAGTACTCCGCCTCGATCTCCGGGGACAGCTCGGCGATCATCACCTTGTGGACCGTGTGGCCCTTGATGTCCATGCCGAGGATGTCGGTCGCACGGGCGACCGCCTCGTCAGGGTCGGCGGCGAGCTTGACGCCGCCTGCCTTGCCTCGGCCACCGACCTTCACCTGGGCCTTGACGACGGACTTGCCGCCAAGCCGCTCGGTCGCCTCGCGGGCTGCCTCAGGCGTGTCGATCACTTCACCGGCCAGCACCGGTACACCGTGCTTGGCGAAGAGGTCCCTCGCCTGGTACTCGAACAGGTCCACGCGCGTCCGTCCCTATCAGGTATCTCGCGGTTCGTTGTCTGCGTGGGCGTGCCGCGAAGGGCAACGTGACTGCGCGGTCACAAGGAGGGCGTGGGCACGGTGGCCGGCACGCGGCATGTCCGCCTCGCAGGTTATCCCCGCTCGTGGTGGGGTCGTAAATCGCAGATCACACCTGGGCGGTGATTACGGTCACAGATTGCCAGTTTAAAGGGCCTCACCAGGCTGGGGTTTGCCTGGTGAGGCCCCTCGAACAGCCCCTAACACTGATCTAAGGGGCGTAGGGCGGCCGGTCCCCACCCCAATGAGGACCGCCCGGCCCTGACCGCAGGGTTTCGGTCGCACGGACCGACGGATTTCGGCCGTACGTGGCCGTCGCCCTGCGGGGTCGGATGGGTGCCGTACGCCCGGCCGCCGGGCACGGTCGTACGGCGGGGGCGTCGGTCAGACGCCGTAGGGGGAGCCGTGCTGCCCGTACGGGGCGGCCGGCGTCGGTGCGTGGCCCGGGGTGACCCCGTACTGGGCGGTCGGCAGGTAGCTCGGGGTGACGGACTCGGCGATGTCCTCGACTCCGCCGACGGCGTTTTCGGCCAGCGGGGTGGCGGCCGTCTCGACGGTTCCGGTCACGTTCCGCGCGAAGGGTCCGACCTGTCCGGTCACGTCGGCCGCGAACGGGGCGACCTCGCCGACGACGCCTTCTGCGAAGGGGCGTACGTCGCCGGTGACGCCGTACGCCAGCGTCGTGGCGCTGCCGCCGACACCGTCCACGACGGGCCGGACGTACTGGACGACCGTGTCCACGACCGGCCGCACCGCGCCGACGGCACCCTCGGCGAAGGGTCCGACCTGCCCGACGACACCCTGCGCGAACGGGTCGACCTCGCCGACCACGCCGTACGCGAGCGGCGGGACGTCACCGACGACACCGTCCGCGAAGGGCCGCACGTCGCCGACGACACCGACTACGCCGTCGGCGAGCACGGTCGCGTCCCCGACCGCCCGCCCGGCGACGGGCACCACACCGTCCACCGCCGTGGCGACGACGGGCGGGAGGACGGAGTCGACGGTCTCGTCGGCGACCTGGGTGACCACGGCGGTGGCGTACGGAGGGACGTCCGCGACCACGCCGGTGGCGTACGGGGCGACATCTCCGACGACACCGGTCGCGTACGGGCCGATGTTCCCGACGACGCCCGTCGCGTACGGGGTCACGTCGCCGGTGACGCCGTCGGTGTACGTGCGTACGTCGGCCACCGCGTCGGCCACCACTTCGTGGGCGAGGCCGGTGGAGTTGCCGACGGTCTGGCCGGCGACCGGGACCACGCCGTTCACGGCGCCGGTGGCGACCCAGGTGACTCCGGTCACGGCCCGGTCGGCGACGGGGCTGACCCCGCCGACGGCCCGCCCGGCGACCGGCGTGACCCCGTGCACGGCGGTGGCGACGACGGGCGGCAGCGCGGTGGCGGCCGTCTCGTCGACGACCGGGGTGACGGTCCCTTGGACTCCAAGGACGGTGGAGGGGAGGCCGGCGGCCGTGTTCTGAAGGTGGGCGGGCACGCCCTTCGTGGTGGCGTGGGCGGCGGGGGCGGTCCGGCCTGCGGCGGCGACGGTCTGCTGCACCTTCGCGCGGGCGCCGGAGGGGACGGCGGTTGCGGTGCGCCGGGTGGCCCCGAGCTTCGTCTGCGTGGCGGCGAGGGCCTGCTCCAGCTCCGGCGCGAACGCGGAGAGGGGGCCGAAGAGGTAGTCGACCTCGCCTTGGGGGCGGGGGCCGGGGGCGTCGGGCTGGGCGTCGGTGGCCCTGGCGGTCGCGTCGGCGGCGGTCTTCGCGGTGGTCTCGGCCACGGCCTTGGCCTGGGGCTTCTGGGCGGCCGGGAGCTCGGCGTCGACGTACCGGCGGGCCTGGTCGGCCGCCTTCGTCTTCGTGGCGGCGGCTGGCTTCGTGCCGGCGACGGTGTCCTGCGCCTTGGCGGTCGTGCCGCCGGTGACGTCGGTGAGGGTGTCCGTGGTCGTGCCGGTGGCCGGCGAGACGTCGGTGCGGACGTCTCCGACCACCCCGTCGACGGTGTCGGTGACCGTGCCGACCACGTCGTCCACGGAGAGGGACGCGTCGGGTACGGAGGCGGACGCGGCGGGCAGTTCGTCCGCGCTGGCTACGGCTGAGCCGAGGGCCCAGGCGCCGGTGACCCCGGCGGCTATGACGATGGAACGGCGAATGTTCTTGTGCATGCGTACGTCAGTCCTTCGGAAGACCGAGAGATTCGGGACGTGGTGTGGAGAGGGACCGGGCGTCCGGAGGGGCCGATGCGCCGCGTCGGTGAGGGGGGTCGAGCACCGACGGCCTTGGCAGCGGCCCACGTCCGGGGTGTGTCCGGCCGATCGCGTCCGGAGAGATCAGAGGGGTATCCGGACGGGCGCGGGCAGACCTGTTCCGCCCCCGCGCGGCAGGTCTCAGCGGGGGAAGGCCGGTCCTAGCCGGGGAACGCCGGAATGTCCCGGTGCCTGTCCCGGGTCCCGGCCGCGGTGACGTCCACGGCGGCACCGGGCACCAGCGTCGGCCGGGCCCTCTCGTTCAACGCGACGGCCTGCCCGTCACCGTGCCGCGGCGACCCGTTGTCGACCGCGGAGTGACGCCCCAACGCACCCGTGGGATCGCCGTCGGGAACCTGGTGCACGGGTGCCTGCACGGCCCCTGTGCCCCGGATGTCGGTGTGGTGGCGTACGCCGTCACCGGCCGCGGCGAGGCCAACGGCGAACCGCGGCCCGTACAGCGTCGCCGCGCTCTCGTCGCGCGACTGCTTCTCGGCCGCCCGGTGGTCGTCCTTCGCCCCGCCGGGCTGCTGCGGCGCCGTACCGACCGGCAGGGTCTGCCCCGGAACCGCCGGCAGCGGCAGCCCGGGCAACTCCGGCAGCCCGGGAAGCCCCGGCAGCGCGGGCAGCTGAGGCAGCGACGGCCACCACTGCGGCGGGGCCGGCCGCTCGACGATCCCGCCGGTGACCCCGCCAGTGATCTGATCCACCAGATCACCGATGGGCCGTACGACGTCCTGGGCGACCGGCGGTATGACGCGCTCGGTGACCGGGCGCACCACCTGCTCGGCGACCGGCCGCACGACGCGCTCGGTCACCGGCCGCACGACAGGCTCGGTGACCGGCCTTACGACGCGCTGGACTTCGTCGGTCGCGGGCGCGATCGCCTTGGGGAGCCGGAGCCGAGGCTGTTCGGAGCCGGTGGCGGTGGCGGAGCTGGAGGCCGTGGCGGAGCCGGAGTCGGAGGGCGCGGTGGCCGCGGATGGCGGCGTGGTGGACGACGAGACCCTCGCGGACCCCGAGTTCGCCACCTGCTCGACCGAACTCGTCACCGACCGCACGACATCCGTGGGCTTCGAGGCCGGCGCGACCCCGTCCGCCGCACGCGCCTGCTCCCCGCAGAGGAGCCCCAGCACGAACAACCCGCCCACCAGCAGCGCCACTTGCAGCGCACGCCGCCCCGCCGCCGTGCGCGTCACGCGCAGAGCGGCATCGGGCAGTACGGCTGACAGGGCCAAGGCGGGGAGAGCCTCCCGTGCGGAGGGACGAGGAGAAGCGAGATGGGGAGAAGCGAGATGAGGTGAGGTGAGGCGGAGCGGGGTGGAGCGAGATGGGGCGCGGCTACGAGGCTGCGCGCCCCCTGAAGTCCCGCCGATCCTTGCATGGGACTCCCGAGGTCGCGCAAGTCCCCTGTTACCGATGGATACTCATGTCCGCTTTATCCGTCGTCTTTCGGCTCCCCCGCGTCCACCCGCGCCCCCGCCCGCGCGTCCGCCCCCGCTGCCGCCTCTACTGACCCGGGCTCCCGGTGTCCGGTATCGGCAGCGGGCGCTTCTCGATCGCCGCCGCCATCACGTCCGGGAAGAGGTCGGGCGTACAGGCGAACGCCGGTGCGCCCAGCGCCGCGAGCGCCGCCGCGTGCTCACGGTCGTACGCGGGAGCCCCCTCGTCGGACAGCGCGAGCAGCGTCACGAACTGCACCCCCGACGCCTTCATGGCCGAGACCCGCTTGAGCATCTCGTTCCGGATGCCGCCTTCGTAGAGGTCGCTGATGAGGACGACTACGGTGTCGGCGGGGCGCGTGATCTGCGACTGGCAGTACGCCAGTGCCCTGTTGATGTCCGTGCCGCCGCCGAGTTGTGTGCCGAAGAGCACGTCGACCGGGTCGTCGAGCTGGTCGGTGAGGTCGACGACCGCCGTGTCGAAGACCACGAGCCGGGTGTTGATGGACCGCATGGAGGCGAGGACCGCGCCGAACACCGACGCGTACACGACCGACGCCGCCATCGAACCCGACTGGTCGATGCAGAGGATGACCTCCTTCTTCACGGACTGCGACGCACGCCCGTACCCGATGAGCCGCTCGGGCACGATCGTTCGGTACTCGGGCAGGTAGTGCTTGAGGTTGGCCGAGATCGTGCGGTTCCAGTCGATGTCGTGGTGGCGTGGCCGGTTGATACGGGCGCTGCGGTCGAGGGCGCCGGTGAGCGTGGCCCTGGTGCGGGTCGCCAGCCGCTTCTCCAGGTCCTGAACCACCTTGCGGACGACCGCCCTTGCCGTCTCCTTGGTCGTCTCGGGCATGGCCTTGTTGAGCGAGAGGAGCGTGCCGACCAGATGGACGTCCGCCTCCACCGCCTCCAGCATCTCCGGCTCCAGGAGCAGGGCGGACAGGCCGAGCCGGTCGATGGCGTCCCGTTGCATGACCTGGACGACGGAGGACGGGAAGTACGTCCGGATGTCCCCCAGCCACCGGGCGACCGACGGCGCGGACGCCCCGAGCCCCGCCGAACGCTCCCGCCCCGCCCGCGCCCTGCCCTCCTTGCCGTTCCCGTACAGCGCGCCGAGCGCCCCGTCCATCGCGGCGTCCTGCCCGGTGAGCGAGCACCCGGTGCCGTCCGCGTCCTCCCCGCCGAGCACGAGCCGCCAGCGGCGGAGCCGTTCGTCGCCGGCGCCGGCCGGATCGGGCACGCCGCCCGGCTCGGGCGCCTCGACTTGACCGGTCGCTCCTGTGTTCACCGCTCCCGCGCTCATCGGCCCACCCCCACAAGGTCGTTGTCATCGGCGCCGTTTTCGTTGGCGGCGTTGTTATGGGTGCTGCTGCCATTGGTGCCGGTGTCGCCGGCTCCCTCCGCGTCCACCGTTTCGTCCGGCCCCAGCAGCAGGCGCAGCACCGGCAGCACCGCGTCGGCTCGTGCCGTGTCGAGGTCGGAGGCGAAGCCGGGTATGCCCGAGGCGGTGGCTGTGGCGCTTCCGCAGGTTCCCGGTCCGCGCCGGACCAGTTCGCCGAGGGTTCGGCGCACTCCGGGCTCGTACGCCGAGAAGGTGCGCCTCAGCAACGGCAGTACGTCGGTGAACGCGTCCCCCGGCACCCCGGTCAGCCAGGCGTCGACCAGCCCGAGCAGCCGCTCGTCGTGCACGAGCAGCATCCCGCCCCCGGAGCCCCCGCCGACGAAGCCCTCGATCCATGCCGCCGCGTCCGCCGGCTCCGTACCCGGCGACAGCACGAGCCCCATGAGCCGCGCCGCCTCCTCTTGCCCCAACGCCCCGTCGTCCAGCAGCAACCGCACGGCCCGCCCCCGGACGACCCCGGGAACCGTGTCCCGCCCGGAGAGTGTGCGCAGAACGCCGTGCCAACGGCCACGTATGCCGGCGCGGGAGGCAGAGTTTTCCCCTTGGGAGGCGGAGTCTTCCCCTTGTCCCTCCCCGTCCCCGTCCCCTTCCTCCAGTAGCCCCACCGCCCCGTGCACCGCGTCCACATGCCCGCGCATCTCCTCCGCGGCGTCCGCGTCGAGTGCGGCGCAGGCCGGTGGCAGCCCTACGAAGACGCGCTCGGCGAGCCCCGCGGCGACCTCGGCCAGGGCCTCCGTATCGGTGCCGCGTACGTCGCCGTAGCGGAGGGAGCGGACCAGGGCCGGGAGCGCCTGGGCGAGGTGGCCGACGTCGGCGTCCAGGGCGGCGCGGTCGGCGAGGATCCGCATCACCACCGGGAGCGCGTCCGGGAGTTCGGCGAGGAGGCAGCGCTCGGCGAGGCCCGTGACATCGGCGAGGGAACGGGCGCCGACGGCGTCCGCCTCGGCCTTCGCGGTCGCGGCGGCGAGCACGGTCGTGCCCCACACCCCGGCCTCGGCGACCCGCACCGCGAGCTCCGGCTCCCAGCGAAGCCGCCAGGTCTCCCGGAACGTACCGGTGCTGCCGCGCGACGCGGTCGGCTCGCCCCACTCGATGCCGAGGAGCCGCAGCCGGTGCAGCAGCCTGCTGCGCCCGGCGTCGTTCTCCTTGCGCAGGTCGAGCTCCAACTCCCGCTCCTGCGCCTCCGGTTTGAGCCGCAGCCGCCGCTGGAGGCGGTCGAGGTCGCGCTGCAGCGGCACGGCGGGTGCTGCCGCGGGCACCTCGCCCAGGACGTCACCGACGACGAGCCGGTCGTGCACGAGCGCGAGCGGCACGTCCGAGCCCTCGCACATCACGGCCCGTACGGCGTCGGTGGTCTCGGTCAGGCCCGGCAGGGGGCGGCCCCGCATCGCGGCGAGCGTGTCGGCGAGCCGCACCGCCTCGATGACGTGCGCGGACGAGACGGGCCGGTCCTCGTCGCGCAGCAGCCGGGCCACCTTCGTCATCCAGCGCTCGATCGGACGATCGGCGGCGCCGAACAAGTGCCCGTACCAGCCCGGTGAGTCGATGCCCGCGCCATAGCCACTCATCCGCGACAGCCGCCGGTGGGTCCAGGGCACCCAGGTCATGTCGGCCTTGGCCTTGGGCAGCCCCTTCAGCAGTGCCCGGTCGGCGGCGACGGTGGTCCGCTGCCGCAGCGCGGGCACGTGCCACGCACCGCACACCACGGCCACGTCGTCCCCGAACTCCCGCTGAGCCGCCCGCACCTGGAGCCGCATGTACGCCTCCCGCACGAGGTCCCGCTCATGTCCCCCGGTCCCGAACGCCTCCCGCAGCGCCCCCATCGCCTCGCCGAGCACCTCGAACGGCGCGAACGCGTCCCCGTCGCGCGCCCCCCGGTGCTCGATCACGTCCTCCCACCACCGCTCGGCGTCGTCGTACCCGGCGGTCTCGGCGAGGACGGCGAGCGGGTCGATCCGCACGGCCTCCGCGGGCTCGGACGGAAGTCCCCCCGGCTCCCCCTTCTCCGATGGCTCCTGCTCCTGGTCCTCTCTCTCCTCCCGTCCCCATGCCAGCGTGTGGGTGGCCGGGAGGTCGATGAAGCGGGCCGGCACCCCGTGCTCCAGGGCCCAGCGGATGGCCACCCACTCGGGCGAGAACTCGGCGAGCGGCCAGAACGCCGACCGCCCCGGCTCGTCCACGACATGCGCGAGAAGGGCGACGGGCGGCCGCATGTCCTCGTCGGCGGCCAGCGCGATCAACGCGTCGGCCTCCGGCGGCCCTTCGATGAGTACGGTGCGCGGGCCCGCCGCCTCCAGCGCGGCCCGTACGGCCCGGGCCGAGCCGGGCCCGTGGTGGCGCACCCCGAGCAGAAGGGGCCCGGTCCCCCCGTCGCGGTCGCTCACGCGCTCACCTCCCGGCAGGCGCGGTAGAAGTCCTTCCACCCGTCGCGCTCGCGGACGACCGCTTCCAGGTACTCCTGCCAGATGACGCGGTCGGCCGCCGGGTCGCGGACGACGGCGCCGAGGATGCCCGCGGCCACGTCGCTCGCGCGCAGGACGCCGTCCCCGAAGTGAGCGGCGAGGGCGAGGCCGTTGGTGACGACGGAGATCGCCTCCGCGGTGGACAGCGTGCCGCTGGGCGACTTCAGCTTCGTACGCCCGTCGGCGGTGATGCCGTCGCGCAGCTCGCGGAAGACCGTGACGACGCGGCGGATCTCGTCGACTCCGTCGGGCACCGAGGGCAGGTCGAGGGAGCGGCCGATCTGGTCGACGCGGCGCGAGACGATGTCGACCTCGGCGTCGGCGCTCTCGGGCAGCGGCAGGACCACCGTGTTGAAGCGGCGGCGCAGAGCGCTCGACAGGTCGTTCACCCCGCGGTCGCGGTCGTTGGCCGTGGCGATCAGGTTGAAGCCGCGGACCGCCTGCACCTCCGAGCCCAACTCCGGTATCGGCAGGGTCTTTTCCGACAGGATCGTGATGAGCGAGTCCTGTACGTCGGCCGGGATGCGGGTCAGTTCCTCGACCCGGGCCGTCATCCCCTCCGCCATGGCCCGCATGACCGGGCTGGGCACCAGCGCGTCCCGGCTCGGGCCGTTCGCGAGCAGCTGCGCGTAGTTCCAGCCGTAGCGGATCGCCTCCTCCGGTGTGCCTGCCGTGCCCTGCACGAGGAGCGTGGAGTCGCCGCTGACGGCCGCGGCGAGGTGCTCGGAGACCCATGTCTTGGCCGTGCCGGGCACGCCGAGCAGGAGCAGGGCCCGGTCGGTGGCGAGCGTGGTGACGGCGACCTCGACGATGCGGCGCGGGCCGACGTACTTCGGAGTGATCACCGTGCCGTCCGGCAGTGTGCCGCCGAGCAGATAGGTCGCGACGGCCCACGGCGACATCCGCCAGCGGACCGGGCGCGGGCGGTCGTCCTGCGCGGCCAGCGCCGCGAGCTCGGCGGCGAACGCGTCCTCGGCGTGCGGCCGCAGCGCCTCGCCGTCCGCTGCTTCCCTCGTGTGCGCGGAGTGCTGCGGGCTCGGTTCGACGGACGTCTGGTCGACGGACACGGACATGGAGCGGTCCCCCTTGCGGCTCGGCCGGTTCGGATCTGGTTCCACCGTGCACTACGCCACTGACAATCGCTCTGACCTGCGAAAACGCGCTCGTCAGGGTCGATTGTCAGTGGTGGGACCTACCTTCGATGACATGACTCAGCAGGGGGTGCGTTGGACTGCGGATCAGGTGCTGGCACTGGCGCCTGACGCCGCGTCACGCAAGGCGGGCAGCAAGCTCGGCGCGGCAGGGCCGTGGTCGGAGGCGGGCAGTACGGACGAGGGGACGGTGTGGGGGCTGTGCAGGGGAAGTGGCAGCAGGCCGTATCGGACGGTGATCGACATCGCGGACTCCACCGGGCCCGCGTACAAGTGCAGTTGCCCGAGCCGCAAGTTCCCGTGCAAGCACGCGCTGGGGCTGCTGCTGCTCTGGGCGGGCGAGGACGGCACGGTGCCGCGGGGGCAGGTGCCGGACTGGGCCGAGGAGTGGACGGAGGCGAGGAGGAAGCGCGCGGACGACAAACGTGCGGCGAGCGCGGCGGGTTCCCCGGGCTCGGGTGATCCGGAGGCCGCGCGGCGCAGGGCGGAGCGGCGGGCCGAGCACATCACCGCGGGGGCGGCGGAGCTGGAGCAGCGGCTGGCCGATCTACTCAGGGGCGGCCTGGCCACGGCGGAGCAGGCGGGGTACGGGCTGTGGGAGGAGACGGCGGCCCGGATGGTCGACGCGCAGGCGTCCGGACTGGCCGCGCGGGTGCGGGAGTTGGGGGCGATCCCGTCGTCGGGCCCTGGCTGGCCGGTGCGGTTGCTGGAGGAGTGCGCGCTGATCCATCTCCTCGACCAGGGCTGGCTGCGCCGTGAGCGACTGCCGGACGGTCTGGCCGCGACGGTCCGTTCACGGATCGGGCTGACCGGCTCGGCGGACGGCCCGCCGGTCCGCGACCACTGGCTGGTCCTGGCCCAGTACGACACGTCGGACAGCCGCCTCACCACCCGTCGCATCTGGCTGCACGGGGCGGAGTCGGAGCGCCCGGTCCTGCTCCTGTCGTACGGGGCGGCCGGCCGCGCACCCGAACTGGCCCTGCCGGTCGGGCTCGCGCTCGACGCCGAGGTGTCCGCGTATCCGGGCGCGGGACAGCTGCGGGCCGCGCTCGGCGAGCAGTTCACGCCTCCGGCGCCCACGGCGGTCCGCCCGCCGGGAGTGAGCGTGGCGCAGGCGGCGGCCAAGTACGGCGAGGCACTCCGGGACGACCCGTGGCTGGACTCCCACCCGGTGACACTCGGCCGCGTCATACCCACCCCGGACGGCGACACCTGGCAACTGGCGGACGCCGACGGCGAGCTGGCGCTCCCCCTCACCCCGGCGGCCCGGTCCGGCTCGGGCCTGTGGCGCCTGGTCGCCCTGTCCGGCGGCACACCGGTCACGGTCTTCGGAGAGTGCGGCCACCGCGGCTTCACGCCCCTCACGGCCTGGCCGGATGGCCCGGGCGAGGCGGTGCCCCTGTGCTGACGACGACACCGCTCCCGGCCTCCTCGCGGCCCACGGACCCGACCGACCGTACGAACCCGACCGACGTGACCGACTCGACCGACGTGACGGACCTGGTGGATCCATGGAAGGGACTCACATGAACAGGACCCCCGCTCCCACCGACACGGCCGCCACGGCTTCCACGGACACGGCCTCCGCGGACGCGTCCGGCGGGAGCCGCTGGGAGGAATCCGGTGGGAGCCACTGGGAGGAGCTCGTGACCGCGGCCCTCCTGGGCACCGCGCGGCGTACGCCGTCGGGGATCCCGGCCGGCCGGGAGGCGCCGACGGCGCTGCTGGACGCGGCGGCCGTGGAGACCGTGCGGCGGCGGGCCGGGATGCGGCCGGGGCGGGCGGCGGCCCGGGTGGAGCCCGCGGCGGCGGATCCACGTCCGCTGTTGCCGCCCGCTGCGGCACGCAGACTCGCGATGCTGCTCGCCGACCGACCCGGGACGGGCGGCGGCGGTGGTGGCCGCAGAGGCTCGGCTCCCGACCTCATGGAGCTGCTCCCGCAATGGCTCGCCACGGCGAACCGGCGCGGGTTCGCGCCCCGCCCGGAGGCTCTGCCCGCGCTGTTGGACGCGGCCCGGGGGCGTACGGATCTGCGGCCGGCGGTGCTGACGTTCGCGGGGCCGCGCGCGCTGTGGCTGGCCCGGCTGAACGCGGACTGGCGGTTCGCGCTGCGCTCGACGCCGGGCGGCGGGGCGGCTCTGCCCGGGCCCGAGGAGCCCGATCGCATACGGGAGTTGTGGGAGGAGGGGCTGTTCGCCGAGCGGGTCGCGCTCCTCTCGGGGATACGGGCCCGGGACGCGACGGCCGCGCGGGAGCTGCTCGCCACCACGTGGGCGACGGAGCGGGCCGAGGACCGGCTGATGTTCCTCGACTCGTTGCGGACAGGGCTGCACGCGGCGGACGAGCCGTTCCTGGAGCGGGCGTTGGCCGACCGGAGCCGCAATGTGCGGGCCACGGCGGCGGAGTTGCTGTCCGCGCTGCCCGGTTCGGCGCTCGCCGGACGGATGGCGGAGCGCGCGCAGTCCTGCGTGGCCGTCGACCACACGCAGGGCACGCCGACGATAGCGGTCGAGGCGCCGCACGAGTGCGATCCGGGCATGGAGCGGGACGGAGTGGTTCCCAAGGCTCCGGCAGGGCGGGGCGAACGGTCCTGGTGGCTGGGCCAGTTGGTCGAGGCGGCCCCGCTCGGCACGTGGTCGCGGCGGCTCGGGGGACGTACGCCGGAGGAGATCGTGGCGCTGCCCGTGGCGGACGACTGGCAGGGCGAGCTGCATGCCGCGTGGTGCCGGGCCGCGGTGCGCCAGCGCGACCCTTCCTGGTCCAGGGCTCTGCTGGGAGTTCCCGCCGCACCGGAGGCGGGCGGACCGGGTGCGGTGTCGCTCGCCGAGCGCGCCAAGCTGCTCGGCACGCTGGGGGCCGCCGAGCGGGCCGACTGGGTGGCGGGATTCATAGCCGTACACGGCCTGTCCGAGGCGTTCCAGCTGCTCGGCGTGTGCACGGTGCCCTGGTCGGGGCCCTTGGGGCGGGCCGTGGTCGACGCCCTCAACATCGCGCGCGACGCGGGCAGTTACCCATGGAGTTTCAGCGGAGTCATGGGCCTGGCCGAACGCTGCCTCGACCCTTCGGAGGCCCCCCACCTCGAAACCCTCACCGCCATCCCCGACGAACCGGAAAACGCGGCCCCCGGCGCCGGCAGCTACTGGGCAGAATCCTTCCAACGCCTGGTCACAACCCTGCGCCTACGAGCGGCGATGCAGAGAGAACTCGAGGAGGAGTAAGCGCCGAGGCCTAGCCGAAACCAGGGCAGAGACTCACAGCACCTCGCAACGCCCTCACCCCTCCCACCTTCAAGGGGCGCGAGGAACCGCGCACTCCACCCCGACCAACCCGCACCCACAACACAAGCCAAGCCGCAACAACCCCCGCCAACCCGGCGGAGCCCTACCGCACGTTGTCGCGAACCCACTCCACGATCGACGCCGTCGTCGCCCCTGGCGTAAAGATCTCCGCCACACCCAGCTCCTTCAACGGCGCGATGTCCGCCTCCGGAATGATCCCGCCCCCGAACACCTTGATGTCCTCCGCATCCCGCTCCTTCAGGAGCTGAATCACCGCGGCGAACAACGTGTTGTGCGCGCCGGACAGGATCGACAGCCCGATCGCGTCGGCATCCTCCTGGATCGCCGTGTCGACGATCTGGTCGGGCGTCTGGTGGAGACCGGTGTAGATGACCTCCATCCCCGCGTCCCGCAGCGCCCGCGCGATCACCTTCGCCCCGCGGTCGTGGCCGTCGAGCCCCGGCTTGGCCACCACCACACGGATCGGACCGGCTGCCACACCCATCACTGCCTCCATGAACCGACTACACCGATCACCGTTCTACCGACCCGCACAGCCCGCGATGATCCACGGACCTCCGCGGATCCCCGTGGGCCTCCACGGACCTCCGCCGAGATCCACGGAGATCCACTCGGACCTGTACCGACTGATAGCACCCGGGGGCCGGGACGGCGACTCGCCGCCACCGCGCTCACGTCAGATATGCCCCGGTGGCACAGCGACCCCGCACGACACGGCCGGGGAAGGTGAACGAACGTTATCGCCACCATCCCGCTACCGGCAGTTTCGCGGTGTGGACCGAGGGGGAAATCACACGGTGGGACAAGTTCGCCGCGCACGGTCCCGCATCACGCGGCACATGGGCCGCAGCCGGCGGCCGATGGGCCGCTGCCGGACCGGGCGCAAGGGGAGCCGCTACGAGGTCGCCGCACCGCCGCGCCGTCAGCCGCGCGGCAAGGTGGTGCGGCGCATCGGCGATCGCACGACGACGGGCACGCCCGTCGCTCCACCGGCGTCACACGCGCCGCACGTGCACCTCGCCTTCCTCGTCACCGGCTTCTCACGAGGGCACACGGGGGCCGGAGTCGTCCTCCCGTGCGCCGACGGGAGGTCGGCCATGAAGGTCACCAGGGCAGTGTCGCCCCTTCTTCCGCTCTGCCAGCGCCTGCTCCCCGGCAGAATCGCCGGACTCTCGCTGGCCCTCCTGAAGGCGACGGCCCTGGAGATCGCGATCCTCGCGGGTCACCTCCTCCTCTATCCCACCGGCATCACTCCGGAGCGCCGCCCGGCCCCGAACCCACCCGGGACCCCGACCGACCTGGCCGACACAGGCACACGTACAGGCACCGGCACCGGCGACACCACCCGGCTCCCCACCCCCACCAAACCCCCGGTCGTCCTGCTGCACGGCTTCATCGACAACCGGTCCGTCTTCGTGATGCTGCGCCGCTCGCTGGCCCAGCACGGCAGGCAGCAGATCGAGTCGCTCAACTACTCCCCGCTGACCTGTGACATCCGGACCGCCGCCGAGTTGCTCGGCCGGCACATAGAGGAGATCTGCGAGCGCACCGGCCGTCACGAGGTGGACATCGTCGGGCACAGCCTGGGCGGGCTGATAGCGCGGTACTACGTGCAGTGCCTGGGTGGTGACGTCCGCGTCCGGACCCTCGTCACGCTGGGCACGCCGCACTCGGGCACGCGGGTCGTCCCACTGATGAACGCGCACCCGATCGTCCGCCAGATGCGCCCCGGTTCGGGCGTGCTCGACGAGCTGTGCCAGCCGGCGCCGCACTGCCGGACGCGGTTCGTGAGCTTCTGGAGCGACCTCGACCAGTTGATGGACCCGCTGGAGACCGCGTGCATCGAGCACCCGGACCTGCTCGTCCAGAACGTGCGGGTGAGCGGGATCGGGCATCTCGCCCTCCCCGTGCACCCGGCCGTCGCGGCCGGCATCCGGCAGGCCCTGGACGCCGAGGAGGCGGAGGCCCGCCCGGCCGCCGCCCACGCCGACGGCCTGACGGTGGCCTGACGGTGACGTGACCGACGCACGACGGCGCGCCCGGATGCGTGAGCCAACCGGAAGCGGCGGAGCGTAAGCGGCGCAAAAGCCAACCGGCACAACCGGAAGGCGCCGTCGAACCCGTTCAACCGGCTCCGAGAACCGACGTTTCTTCGAACATTCATCGAACGCCAGGCCAAAGCTGTGCCCGCCCTCCGCCGAAAGACGGCCGAATGCCCGTTTCCTGAGAGGAGGAAAGCCGCCGAAGATTGTCGCGCCCTCGTACCGCCGGGTACAGTCGCCGCACTGCTCTGCCAGCCCCTGTCGTCGAGGCGAAAGAGAAGTTGGTGAACGACCGTCACCCGTCGGGGACCGCAACTCCCCCGGCTCCGGCTCCCGAGGCCGCCTCGGCGCATTACGCGTCCTATGGCGAACAGGGCGTCCAGTACGGCGACTTCACCACGTACGACGGCTACTCCGCCACGGGTTTTGACGCCACCGCCTCCGGCACGTACGGCGCGACGGGCGGCTACGACACGACGGGCGCCTACGCGACGACGACCTTCGACACCGACCCCCTGTTCGGCGACCTCCCCGGCAACGGTGGCGGCCACGGCGGCGGCGGAACCGACGGCAGCGGCGCGGGCACGGGTTCGTACGACGCCACCCAGTGGGGCACCGGCAGTCACCAGACGCTGAACTACGACCCGTACGCGGCCCAGCACCACGCCGCGTTCGAGACCGGCAGCTATGACACGAGCGGTGTCTGGCAGGGCTCCGGTTACCAGCAGCTCGGCGAGATCCCGACGCAGGCCGGGAGCCCGGACGCCAGCGGCCAGTGGGACGCGAACGCCTGGCTCCAGGCCGATCCGGTCGACCCCACCCAGCAGTGGACCGCGCCGACCTTCGAGACCGGCACGTACGACGCGACGGCGTGGAACTCGGACGGCGGCGACCACAACCAGCACAACCAGAACCAGACTCAGGTCCAGCCTCAGATCCACCATCAGGCGCAGGCCGAGCACGAGTCGTATCCGACCGAACAGCACACGTCGTACGACCAGAACACGTCGTACGACCAGCAGGCGTCGTACGACCACCAAGAGTCCTACGACGGGCACGAGTCGTACGACCAGCAGGCCACCAGTACCTTCGAGCAGGTCCCGTACGAGGAACAGGTCACCGCGGAAGGCGAGTTCACCCCCTCCGACGACGCCGACGCGGACTCCGGTACCGATGGCCACAGCCACACCCACGACGAATCCGCACCGTCCGACGACGTCGAGGAGACCACCTCCGTCGCCACCGCCGCCCCGGCCGGCCGCTCCGCGTCACGTGCGGCCGGCCGTTCCGCGCCCCGTTCCCGCCGCCGCACCCCGCCGAAGCGTTCCGCCCTGCTGACGGTCGCCGTGCCCTCGGCGTGTGTGATGGGCGTCGCCGGAATCGCCGCCGCGTCCGTGACCGGCGGAAGCAGCAGCAACGACGAAGCACGGACGACGGCCGCCGCACCCGACGCGGGCGCCGTGAAGCCCGCTGCCGCGAACAACCAGTTGGACACCCAGCTCGAGAACCTCTCGGCCGACGCGGACGACTTCGCCGACCGTGCGAGCCGTACGCAGGAACGTATCGACTTGAAGGCCCAGCAGGCCGCCGACAAGCAGAAGGCGGCGGCGGAGGCGGCCCGCAAGGAGCGGCTGCGGCCGAAGTTCGCACTGCCGGTCGCGCAGCACGGGCTCAGTGCCTACTACGGACAGGCCGGCATCAACTGGATGTCCGTCCACACCGGCATCGACTTCCCCGTCTCGTACGGCACGACGGTGATGGCCGCGACCGACGGGACCGTCCGGACGCAGTGGAACAGCGCGTACGGGAACATGGTCATCGTGACCGCCAAGGACGGTACGGAGACGTGGTACTGCCACCTCTCCACGTACAAGGTCGCCTCGGGGGCCGTCGTGAAGGCCGGGGACCCGATCGCGTACTCCGGGAACTCCGGCAACTCGACCGGTCCGCACCTCCACTTCGAGGTGCGCCCGGGTGGTGGCTCGGCGATCGACCCGCTGCCGTGGCTGCGGAGCCACGGCATCGACCCGACTTAGCCCAGGCCCCTCGACCTGACCCACCCGATGTGACCCACTAGGCCGGAGGGGGGAGCCCCCCGGCCCCACGGCTACAGCTTCTCCACCGGTGCGTACCGCAGCAGCAACCGCTTCGGCTTCTCCTCGCCGAAGTCGACCGTCGCCTCCGCGTTCGCGCCCGTGCCCTTCACGCCGACGACCGTGCCGAGGCCGAACTGGTCGTGGGTGACGCGGTCGCCGACGGCGAGTGACACCACCGGCTTGTCCGTGGCGCCGCGTCGGGTGGCGAAGCCGGACGCGCCCGAGGCCGCCGAGCGGGAGCGCGAGGAGGACAGGGAGGCCGCCACGCCGGAGACCGGACCGGAGGCCGCCGGGCCCAGGGAGCCCGTGCGCTTCCACTCCAGATGCGCCTCCGGGATCTCCTCCAGGAACCGCGACGGCGGGTTGTACGAGGGCTGGCCCCAGGCGCTGCGCATCGACGACCGGGTCAGATACAGCCGCTCCCGCGCACGCGTGATGCCGACGTACGCGAGCCGGCGCTCCTCCTCCAGCTCCTTGGCCTGGCCGAGCGCGCGCATGTGCGGGAAGACGCCGTCCTCCATGCCGGTCAGGAACACCACGGGGAATTCGAGGCCCTTGGCGGTGTGGAGGGTCATCAGCGTTATCACGCCGGACCCGTCCTCCTCCTCGTCCGGGATCTGGTCGGAGTCGGCGACGAGCGCGACCCGCTCCAGGAAGGCGGAGAGCCCGCCCGGCGCCTCGCCCTCGCCGGCCTCCTGCTCGAACTCAAGGGCCACGGCGGCCAGTTCCTGGAGGTTCTCGATGCGGGTCTCGTCCTGCGGGTCGGTCGAGGCCTGCAACTCGGCGAGGTAGCCGGTCCGTTCGAGGACCGCCTCAAGGACCGTCGCCGGGCCTGCGCCCGACTCGACGATCGTGCGGAGGTCCTCCATCAGCGTGTTGAACTTCTTGACGGCGTTCGTCGAGCGGGACGCCATGCCGTACGCCTCGTCGACGCGGCGCAGCGCCTGAGCGAAGCTGATCTTCTCGCGCTGGGAGAGCGCGTCGATCATCGCCTCGGCGCGGTCGCCGATGCCGCGCTTGGGGACGTTGAGAATGCGGCGCATCGGTACGGAGTCCTCGGGGTTCGCGAGCACGCGCAGGTACGCGAGGACGTCCCGGACCTCCTTGCGCTCGTAGAAGCGGACGCCGCCGACGACCTTGTAGGGCAGGCCGACACGGATGAAGACCTCTTCGAAGACACGGGACTGCGCGTTCGTACGGTAGAAGACCGCGACGTCGCCCGCCTTCGCGTCGCCCGCGTCCGTGAGCCGGTCGATCTCGTCGGCGACGAACTGGGCCTCGTCGTGCTCGGTGTCGGCCACATAGCCGGTGATCTGCGCGCCCGCGCCCGCGTTGGTCCACAGGTTCTTGGGGCGGCGCGACTCGTTGCGCTCGATGACCGCGTTCGCGGCGGTGAGGATCGTCTGCGTCGAGCGGTAGTTCTGCTCCAGCAGGATCGTCGTCGCGTTCGGGTAGTCCTCCTCGAACTGGAGGATGTTGCGGATGGTCGCGCCGCGGAAGGCGTAGATCGACTGGTCGGCGTCACCCACCACGCACAGCTCGGCCGGCGGGAGGTCGTGCGCGCTCGGCGGTACGTCCACGGGGTGCTCGGAGGTGCCGACGAGCTCGCGGACCAGTGCGTACTGCGCGTGGTTCGTGTCCTGGTACTCGTCGACCAGGACGTGCCGGAAGCGGCGGCGGTAGTGCTCGGCGACGTCCGGGAAGGCGCGGAGGAGGTTGACCGTCGTCATGATCAGGTCGTCGAAGTCCAGCGCGTTCGCCTCGCGCAGGCGGGACTGGTACATCGCGTAGGCCTGGGCGAGGGTCTTCTCGAAGCCGTCGGCGGCCTGGGCGGCGAAGTCCTCCTCGTCGATCAGCTCGTTCTTCAGGTTCGAGATCTTGGCGCTGAACGACTTGGGCGGGAACCGCTTGGGGTCGAGGTCCAGGTCACGGCAGACCAGGGCCATGAGGCGCTTGCTGTCTGCGGCGTCGTAGATCGAGAAGGAGGAGGTGAAGCCGAGCTGCTTCGACTCGCGCCGCAGGATCCGTACGCAGGCGCTGTGGAAGGTCATCACCCACATCGCGTTGGCGCGCGGGCCGACGAGCTGCTCGACGCGCTCCTTCATCTCGCCCGCGGCCTTGTTCGTGAAAGTGATCGCGAGGATCTGGCCCGGGTGCACCCTGCGCTCGCCCAGCAGGTGGGCGATCCGGTGCGTCAGCACACGGGTCTTGCCCGAGCCCGCGCCGGCCACGATGAGCAGCGGCGAGCCGTGGTGGACCACCGCCGCGCGCTGGTTCTCGTTCAGCCCGTCCAGGAGCGCGGCCGGGTCCACGTGCGGCCGGGGCGCGCCGTCGCGGTAGTACCCGTCCCGGCTCGGCGGCACGTCGAACTGGCCGCCGAACAAATCGTCCGGAACGGGCTCCGACTCCTGCCCCTGGTCCTCCGGCGGCGGCGGGGGCTCGTCCTCGGGCGGCGGGGGCTCCTCCTCGTGGGCCCGTGAGGGCTTGAGGTCCGCCAGGAAGCTGTCATCAAAGAGGCTGCTCATCGCTCTCCGAGTCTAGGCGCCCCCACTGACAGCCTGCCGCCACCTTGGAAACTCGACGGGGTCGCTCCGCGGGGGTGCGGGTTTCCGTGGCTGCTCGCCTTGAGTTTCGTCACCCTCCGGTGGGGGTTTGCAGCGGTCCGTGATCACGTGGTCTGGCTGCGGCTTCGGCTGGGATTCGGGAGCGGTGTGTCGTGGGTGCGGGTCGGCTTTGGTTGGCGTGCGCAGTTCCCCGCGCCCCTGAAGGGGCGCTGCAGTGGGGCGGGCTTCACCTAGTAGACAACTCGGGGCAGAACCATCCGAATTGGCAATCGCGAATCGAGTCCAAGGCTAAGGTCACGAAAATGTATCGGGCATATCGCACATCAAACTTCACAGGGGCCACACGAATTGGCTAACTTTTATGTGGGCCGCACGACCCGCACCGGCGAACACGCCGGGCCGAGCGGCCTCCGCCGAGTCCGGCAGGCCCTCGTGGCCGACGGAGCCGGGGACCCACCGACCTTGGGGTGAATCGGTCCAACTCCCTTCGGGGAAACGGGCCGTAGGGCAAACCTTCCGGAGCACCCGCCCGAACCCGACAGCTAACTCGGTAGGCGGACGACGGAAGGAGACGCCCTCGTGGCGCCACACCGCAGGTCCCGGCCCCCCAGTCCCATGGGCATACGGACTCCGGCCATCGCCACCGCGGCCCTGACCTCGGTGGCCCTCCTCTCCCAGACGGCGAACGCGTCGCCCTCCGAGGAGCCCAGGCCGAGCCTCGAGGAAGTCGAGAAGAAGGTCGGCGACCTCTACCGCCAGGCGGAGACGGCCAGCGAGAAGTACAACGCGGCCAAGGAGAAGACCACCAAGCAGAAGAAGCGCGTCGACACCCTCCTCGACGACGTGGCGCGCCGCACGGAGAAGCTCAACGACGCGCGCGAGGAGCTCGGTACGTTCGCCGCCGCGCAGTACCGCACCGGGGCCGCCGCCCCCGACACCGCCTCCCTCCTCCTCGCGGACAACCCGCAGGACTACTTCGACCAGACCCAGCTGATGGACCGGCTCACCAGCCGCCAGAAGCAGTCCGTCGACGACTACGTGACGCAGCAGACCGCGACGACGGAGAAGCGGCAGGAGGCGTCCGAGAGCCTGGAGACGCTCACCAGGACGCAGAGCTCGCTGAAGACGTCCAAGGCGGACGTCCAGCGGAAGCTCGCCACGGCGCGCGACCTCCTCTCGAAGCTGACCACCGAGGAGAAGGCGCGGCTCGCCGCGATCGAGCGGCAGAAGCAGGAAGAGGCCCAGCGCAAGGCCGACGAGCTGGCCCGGCAGCAGGCGGCCGACGCCGAGCGGCGGCGCCAGGAGGCCGCGCAGGACACCGGGACATCCACGAGCTCCGGGAGCGCCTCAGGGACCTCCGGGTCCGGCTCCACCGCCTCCACCGCCAAGGCCGACAAGGCGCTCGCCTTCGCCCGCGCCCAGATCGGCAAGCCGTACGTCTGGGGCGCGAGCGGCCCCGGCTCGTACGACTGCTCCGGCCTCACCCAGGCCGCCTGGAAGGCCGCCGGCGTCACCCTCCCGCGCACCACCTGGGACCAGGTCAAGGCCGGCACGACGGTCTCCGTGAACAGCGCCCAACCCGGTGACCTGGTCTTCTTCTACGACGACATCAGCCACGTCGGTATCTACATCGGCGACGGCATGATGATCCACGCGCCCAAGCCGGGGGCGTACGTCCGCGAGGAGTCGATCTACTACATGCCGATCCACAGCGTGGTGCGCCCGGCGTGAGGGGCTTCGGCTTCGTGAGGGGCCTTTCGTAGACCTGGGTGGAAATGGGAGAGGGCACACGCGCGTGTGCCCTCTCCTGTTTCCGCTCAGGCTCCCGTTTCCGCTCAGGTCCAGAGCACCGCGATGAAGATGTTCGCCGTGGTCAGTCCGCCCACCAGGCCGAACAGGCTGTTCTCCACCTTCTCCTCGTCCCGTTTCACGTACACGAGGCCGAGGATCACGACCAGCAGGGCGAGCTTCACGCCGATCTTGATGTTGTTGACGGTCTGGTCGTCGGCCTGGTTGAGGCCGACCAGGATCGCGCCGGTGACCAGCATCGTCAGCGCGCCGTGGAGCATGGCCGGGCTGAAGCGGGCCGTGCCGTCGCTCATGGCCTTCAGCTGGGTGAGGAAGCCGCCGAGGAGGGACGCGATGCCGATGATGTGCAGGGCGACGAAGACATGAATGAGTACGTCCATGGCTCCGGACACTAACCAAACGCCTCCGTACCACCGCACACCGCCCCCGGCCCGCACACCCGCCTCGAATACCCGGCTCCGGCGGAGCCCATAGCACCCGGTCGCCCCCCGTTTCCCCACAATCCGCGCATCGGTCACCGCACCACGTCAAGTCGGCGGCCCCGGGCCCGGATCGCGGTCGTACCCGGTCAGCTCATGTCCGAGTCCCACCACTTCCGTACATGCCGTTACCCCCGCCGCGGTCGCAGGTTTAGCGTCCTTCTCCAGGTGACCGGCTCCCCACCACCGCCCGGGTCAGGGGCGGCATCCGGACACCACCGCCGAGAAAGGTCCGGCGGCGGCCCGCTCCCCCTGTGCGGGCCGCCGCCGGACGTGCAACCGGCCCTGAGGGCCGCCGCCGCGGGACGCACCAACTCCTCGGCGGCCGTACGGAAGGACGTGGATCGCACGTGGCAGCGCACCGCAAGCCGAGACAGCGCTCAGTCGGCGGCAGTACGGCCCGCACCGCCTTCACCATCGCGCTGGCGGGCGCGGCGAGCGCGACCGGCTTCGAGGGGACGGGAACCGCCGCTCCCGAGCTGACACCCGCTCAGGTCAAGGCGAAGGTCGACAAGTTGTACCAGGAGGCGGAGGTCGCCACCGAGAAGTACAACGGCGCGAAGGAGAAGTCGACGAAGACGCGGGGCCGCCTGGACACCCTGGCGGACGAGGCCGCGCGCCGGACGGAACGGCTCAACTCGGAGCGGGACGCGCTCGGTTCACTGGCGGCCGCGCAGTACCGGGACGGCGGCGTCGACCCCGCGCTCGGGCTCATGCTCTCCTCCGATCCCGACCAGTACCTGGACGGGGCCGCGTTCGCCGAGCGGGCCGGCAGCAGGCAGGCCTCGAAGGTGTCGCGCGTACGCCGACAGCTGCGCGAGATCGAGCAGTTGCGCGGGGCCGCGCACGTCGAACTCACCTCGCTCAAGGAGCGGCAGGCGGAGCTGAAGCGGCACAAGACGACCGTCACCGGGAAGCTGGGAGAGGCACGGGATCTGCTGTCGCGGCTCTCGGACTCGGACCGGGCCCGCATCGGCGCCGACGACGCGGACACCGCCCGCGCCTCACGTTCCGCCGCGGGCCCGCGCGATCTGGGCGGCAGCACCGGTTCGTCGGCCGCTGCCCCCAACTCCCGTGCTGCGAACGCCATTTCGTATGCGTACGGGAAACTCGGCAGCCCGTACGTGTGGGGCGCCACCGGACCCGACGCCTTCGACTGCTCGGGGCTGATGCAGGCCGCGTACCGTGCCGCGGGGATCGAACTGCCCCGCACCACGTACGCGCAGATCAACGCGGGCCAGCGGGTGTCACGGTCCGAACTGCGCCCCGGCGACCTGGTGTTCTTCTACTCGGGCATCAGCCATGTGGGGCTGTACGTGGGCAACGGGCAGATGGTCCACGCGCCCAATCCGTCGGCGCCGGTGCGGGTGGCGCCGATCGACGAGATGCCGTTCGCGGGGGCCACGCGCGTGGCGTGAGCCGGCCGGCAGGCGAACAGGCAGGGTTGGGTGGAACAGGCAGGGATTGGTGGAGGGAGCGGGGGAGTTCAAGCCGTTCGGGCGTCGGACTGGCGTGGATGGGCGTCGCGCGGGTACAGCGGCGAGGTAGCGTCCTCGTGGCACTGTTCGACATGCCGCACCGCACGGTCGCGATCCGCTCGGTCCCGTTCGCCTCGCTCTCTCGCATGCTTCATTCTCTTCCACCCCGTTCTGCCGTCCCGTTCCGCCTGGTTCGCCGTCGCCCTCCCGAAGGATTCGATGCCTGGCCCCACGCTGCCGCCTCCGCTGCCGCCCGCGTACGTCAGCGGCTGGCCGGACAGGTCGGCGCTGCTGGCGGACCGCGGGCGGGCGTTGGAGGAGTTGCGCAGACGCAGTCTCGGGGTGCACCGGGTGCTGCTGCTCTGGCTGCTGGCGGTCGCGGCGATCATCGGATGGGCGCTGCTGGTCCTGCCGTTGCAGCAACTGGAGCAACGCGATCCCACCGGGTTCATCCTGGGTCCGCTCTTCGCGGTCCTCGGTCTGGCCTCGCTGGCGCCCTCCGTCGTGGCCGTCGTCCTAGCCGTCCGGCGGGACCGCCATATCAGCCAACTTCTCGACGCCTGGCTGCGGTTGGACAGCCATCCGCCCACCGACGACCGCCTGCGCTCCTCCGGGCTGAGCCTCTTCTGGCTGCTCTCCTCGCTCGTCGTCTGCGCGTTCGGGCTGTGGACGTCGTTCGCGGGTGTCGCGGAGGCGAGGCCCGGACGGGACGCCTACAGCGACGTGGTGCTCGTGATGGGGATCGGGTTCATCCTCTGGCTGACCGGTCTGATCGGCGTGGCAAAGGCTGTACGGCACTATCGGTGGGCCGTACGGGTGTTGGGGCCCCGGGCAGCACCGGCAGCCGCCGCTCCTGGTGCCGAGGATCAGGGCGGCTGAGGGTCAAGGCGGCTGACATCCCAGTCCTCGGGGTCCCGCTTTCCCCCGCCCCCTGCCCCCTGCCCCCTGCCCCTGACGTCAGACCAGCCGTCGCGCCGTCGCCCACCGCGTCAGCTCGTGCCGGTTCGACAGCTGGAGCTTCCTCAGCACCGCCGAGACGTGGGACTCGACCGTCTTCACCGAGATGAACAGCTGCTTGGCGATCTCCTTGTACGCGTACCCGCGGGCGATGAGACGCAGGACCTCGCGCTCGCGCTGGGTGAGGCGGTCCAGGTCCTCGTCGACGGGCGGGGCGTCGGTGGAGGCGAAGGCGTCGAGGACGAAGCCCGCCAGGCGGGGCGAGAAGACCGCGTCGCCGTCCTGGACGCGGAAGATGGAGTCGACGAGGTCCGTGCCGGTGATCGTCTTCGTGACGTAGCCACGGGCGCCGCCGCGGATCACACCGATGACGTCCTCCGCGGCGTCCGACACGGACAGCGCGAGGAACCGCACCGGCTGCTCGGCGTCCGCCATCAACGGCGAGCAGCGCCGCAGGACTTCGACCCCGCCGCCGCCCGGCAGGTGCACGTCGAGGAGGACGACCTCGGGCCGGGTCGCCGTGATGACCGTGACGGCCTGGTCGACGTCGGCGGCCTCGCCGACCACCTCGACGCCGGTCCGCTCGGTCTGCCCGATCTCCGCCTGGACCCCCGTACGGAACATGCGGTGGTCGTCGACGAGGACCACGCGCACGCGTCGCCCGGGCGCGGAGCCCGCCGGATCGGGGGCGCCCGCAGGGTTGTTGGCCGTGGCGGCCCCGGACGGTGTGTCGGCTCCGGTCGAACCGGCCGCACCGGTCGCCGCGGCAGGGCCGCCGGCCGTGCCCGCGCCGGTCGTGCCGGCGTCCGGCTCGACCGCTCCGGTCGGTTCGTTCGCGTCGCTCATGTCTCCGCCCTCTCCATCTCCAGCTCGACCTCCGTGCCGCCGTCCGGCACCGCGCGCAGCCGCGCCGTACCGCCGTTGCGCTCCATGCGGCCGATGATCGATTCTCTGACGCCCATGCGGTCGTTGGGTATCGAATCCAGGTCGAAGCCCGGACCGCGGTCCCGAACCGACACGAAGACGGTCCTCCCCTCGACCTCGGCGAAGACCTGCACCGCGCCGCCCTCGCCACCGTACTTGGCCGCGTTCACCATGGCTTCCCTCGCGGCCTGCATCTGGGCGCCGATCCGGTCGTCGAGCGGGCAGTCGCCGACGACCACGACCTCGATGGGGACGCCGTGCTTGTCCTCCACCTCGGCGGCGTTGCGCTTCACGGCCTCCGCGAGCGTGCCGGGTTCGTCGTCCTCGTCCTTGCCGGTGCCCTCGGGCTTGTAGAGCCAGTTGCGCAGGTCGCGCTCCTGGGCGCGGGCGAGGCGTCGGACCTCGTTCGCGTTCTCCGCGTTCCGCTGTATCAGGGTCAGGGTGTGCAGCACCGAGTCGTGGACGTGGGCGGCGACCTCCGCGCGCTCCTGGGCGCGGATGCGCATCAGGCGCTCCTCGGAGAGGTCCTGGGTCATGCGGACGAGATACGGGCCGGCGAGCAGCGCTATGCCGACGAGGACCGCGAGCGCGGCCTGGAGGACCGATCCGAGGTGGGCGGCGGAGCCCTGGAGGACGAAGATCGCGGAGACGCCCGTGGCGACGAGCAGGACGCCGGCCGCGGAGCGGAGCAGGGTGATCGTGCGCTTGCGGCGGCCGACCTCCATCCAGCGGGCCCGCCGCGCGTTGTCCGCCTGGCGCCAGACCAGGGCGACGCCCGCGCCCACGAGGACGGTGGGCCAGAGGTAGGCCTTGGCTCCGCCGCTCAGGTCCACATTGCCGACGAAGATCAGGGCCACCACGACCATGGCGAGCAGCGCGACGATCTGGCCCTTGTCGGGCTTGCGGGCGACGAGTCTGCGGCGGCCGTCCGGCGCGGTCTCGGTGGCGAGGGCGGGGGGCCGCTCGGCGTCCACACCGCCGACGCCGAGCGGGACGAAGAACCAGAACGCCGCGTACAGCAACGCGCCGAGGCCGTCCGCCATCATCAGTCCGACGAAGACCAGGCGCACCCAGATCACGGGCAGCCCGAGATGGCCCGCGAGCCCCCGCGCCACCCCTCCGAGCCAGCGTCCGTCACTGCTGCGGTAGAGCTTGCGCGGCGGCCGCGGGTTCTCGACGATCAGGGTTGCGGCTTCCGGCATGCCATCGATGTTCACACGCCGGAGGGCGCCGGGCATCAGGGTCGACCCCCTAGACTCCCCTGATCTTCGAATCGGCTCGGGGGTCGCCTCCGAATCTGCTCGGGGGTCGCCTCCGAATCTGCGCGGAGTCCCCTCGGCGATCACCGCCTGAGGGTCCGGCCCAGGGTCGATTTCAGGGTTCGGCCAGGGTCGTACCGACTCCCGTCAGGCCGTCGCGGCCGTCACCATGGACACATGACAGATCACCAGCACGCCGCGCCGGGTCCGGGACCCGGCTCCGGCCCGGCCGGGAGCGGAATCCCGGGGGCGGAGCCGCAGGACACCGTGCCCGCGGCGGGCGCCCGGGCGACGGCGGGCGAGGAGCCGCGCGTACCCGGGGAGCCGCAGACGCCGGGAAGTCCGGTCCCGCCCGGGGAGCCCGGTGAGCCCGAGGTCCCGCGGAAGTTCCGGCGCGACCCGCGGCACAAGATGCTGGGCGGCGTGTGCGCGGGGCTCGGGCGGCACTGTGACATGGACCCGGTGATCTTCCGGATCGTGCTCGCCGTGCTCTCGGCGACCGGCGGCCTCGGCCTCATCTTCTACGGCTTCGCCTGGCTCTTCGTCCCGAACGACGACGAGGACGAGAACGAGGTGCGCAAGCTCCTCACCGGCCGGGTCGACGGCCAGGCGCTGGCGGGCGTGCTGTTCGCCCTGGTCGGCTGCGGTGTGTTCCTGTCCATGCTGACCAACCGCGGCGTGCTGACGTTCGCGACGACGCTCTCCTTGCTCCTCGCGGGCGCCGGGTACTGGTCGCGGCAGCGCGCGACGGAGGACCCCGACCCGCTCGCCGCGCAGGCCGTCGCCGACGCGCCGCCGGAGGCACAGGCACCGCCCGTCCCTGCCTCGTTCCCGTCCTGGTGGCGCGAGCCCATCGTCAAGGACGGCACGCATGTGGGCGGCACGGGCTATCTGTGGGGTCCCAAGGACGTGCGCGAGCGCGACATCGCGGCGGCGATCACCATCGCGCACGGCGGCGGCCACGGCCGGGACATACGGCCCCGGGCGCCCAAGCCGCGCGGCCCCCGCTCGATCGGCGGCTCGGTGTTCCTGCTCGCCCTCCTCGCGGGCCTGCTCGCCACCCGCCTGACCTGGGACGACCGCCCACTGGGCGCCAGCCTGCAGACCGGCCTGGCCTGTGCGCTCGGCGTGCTCGGTGTGGGCATCGCGGTCAGCGCATTCCGGGGGCGTACGGGAGCGGGGTCGATCTTCCTCGCCATCGTCACGGCGGGCCTCCTGGCGGGCTCGGCGGCACTGCCGAAGGACATCACCACCCACTGGGTCCGTACGGACTGGACACCGGCCACGGCCGCCGCCGTACAGGAGCACTACAACCTCGGCACCGGTGTCGGCACGCTCGACCTCAGCCGGATCGACCTCGCCGAGGGCCGGACCGTGACGACGAACGCCGAGGTGGGGATGGGACAGCTCAAGGTGATCCTGCCCGAGGACGTGACGGTGAAGCTGGTCGTCGAAGTGGGCGTCGGCGACATCCAGTTGCCCGGCGACGACAAGCAGGACGTGGACGTGGCCCCGGGCAAGCACAAGCAGGTGACGCTCTCCCCCACGGGAAAGAGCACGGACAAGACCAAGGCAGGCGGCACGCTCGACCTCACCCTCGAAGTCGGCATCGGACAGGCGGAGGTCACCCGTGGCACGTCATGAGTTCCAGCCCGGCCGGCTCATCGCGGGCCTCTTCCTCACCCTCACGGGCGTCGTCTACGCCGGAGACGCGGGCGAGGCCTGGGACACCCCGTGGTTCGTGGTGATCCCCCTCGTCACGGTCGGCCTCTGCCTGGCAGCCGCGGCGGGCACCCTGGCCCACGGAATCCGCCGTCGGCGGCGCCGCGCGCTACCGACACGAGAGGCTCAGGAAGAGGCGCGCCCCCAAGGGGGCGCGGGGCTGTGACATATGCGGCTCCGCCGCGGAGGCGCGACCAGCCCCACCGGCCCACGGGTTGATCACTTCGTCCGGCGGAGCGCCTAGTAGGCGCTGCTCGTTCGGCGCCTGCGCCGGGACCGGATCATCGCGTCCACCGAGAACACCGACGCCCCGGCGAGCACGATCGGCAGCCAGGCCATCAGGTAGGGGAGGTCGTTGCCGTAGTAGTACGGGTCCGAGGCCCAGCTCACCGTCAGCCAGAGGCTGAGGGAGATCAGGGCGCCGCCGAACGCGGCGAGACGAGCGAAGAGGCCGATCAGCGTGCCGATACCCACCGCGAGCTCACCGAAGGCGATGGCATAGCCGAAGCCGACGGGATTCTTCAGGGCGAGATCGACGAGCGCGGGAATGGCCGACGAGTCGCGCACCGTCCGCATCAGGTCGCCGACGGACCCGGCCCCGGCGTCGTGCATGAAGGCGCTGTCGGTCAGCTTGTCGATTCCCGCGTAGATGAAGGTGACGCCGAGGAAGACCCGCAGCGGTAGCAGGGCGTAGCGCGTCGCGGTATCCCGCCAGTCACCGCCGCCGTCGTCCCCGTACCCGGAGTGCGTGTCCATTCGCATGCCGTGAGCCATCGCTCTCCGCCGCCTCTCGCCGCCGCCGAACGGTTCACCCCTCAACAGACGATACGTACGAAGAGAAGTTCCCGCTCAAGAGCGGACGCACAAATTTTCACCAGGTCCCCCTGTACATCCCTTTTGGGCCTGTACGGGAACGGAGGATCCGCATCCGCAGGCCGCCCTCCGGGGAGATGTCCCTACGGCGTCCATGCGAGTGGCGGGTGGGAGCCCTGGGCCGGGCGCCGCCGTCACTCCGTCACATCGATCCCCACCCGGTTCGTCTCCAGCCCCGCCGCGGTGACGACCTGTACGTCCACCCGCCCGGGCTCCACGTCCGCCGGTACCGGCACGGTGAGCACCGCGTCGGACGGGTTGCTGAACCCGCCGGGCACCGGAACCAGTGGCACATGCACATGCACGGCCCCGATCCGCACGACCATCCGCGACAGCCGGTCCGCGCCCTGCGCGCCGGGCGGCACGAATCCGGCACCCCGGATCTCGATGTCGTCGCCGGTCCGGATCGGCGCGTCCAGGTCCCCCGCCTCGCGGGCCCGCACGACCGACAGGATCACCGGCCGCCCGCCCTCGGCGTACTTCCCGGCGACGTACGTGGCGGCCGACACCAGCACCATCACGGCCAGCCCCCACGGCAGATCGGGCAGCTGCTCGGGCCGCCGGGCCAGCCGGACCGCCGCGAAGACCAGCGCGACGGCGCCCACGACCACGTACTGGATGTCGGCGAAGCTGCCGCGGCCGGAGTCGTCGGTGAGGAGATCCGCGGCCCGGGGCCGGTCGGCCCGTACCTTCTGCAGCCGCTGTCCGAGGACGCGCAGCCCCACGACCCGCCGCACGAGCACGGCGATCGCGCACACGACGGCGAGCACGGTCACGATCCCGGCTCCCCGTGCGAGGTCGAGCCCGGCGATCAGGGAGTCGCGCTGGTCGGGGGAGGACGCGCCGGCCAGCCGGCCCGCCAGCACGAGCACGGCGTAGACGACGAACAGCACCCAGCCGACCGCCACGGCACGTGAGGTGGAGAGCCGGTTGTCCTCGCCGATGACGGGCGCCAGTACCCCGCCCCGCGCCCGGTGGAACCACGAGGCCCCGGTCAGCAGCGCGCTCACGACCACCGCGGCCACCAGCCCCGCGGTCCGCGCGGCCGTCCAGCCCGCCCCGATCGCGGTGAACGTCTGCACCAGGAGCAGGACGACGACAACTCCCCATACGGCGATGACGGTTCGCCGCCACACCAGGCCGAGCCAGACCTCGCCCTCGGCCCGCCCGCGCTCCGCGACGACGTCCGCGGACTGGGTCAGCTCGTCCGAGACCCACTGCCTGGATGCCCCGGCCGAGTAGGCGACGGCCGCGGGCAGACCCCGCCCGGAGGCCAATTCGTCCCGCTTGGAAAGGAATTCGGCAACGGCTCGCCGATGCCCCTCGCGTGCCCCGTGCGGACAGTTCCCGCAGGTGCAGCCCCCCTCGTGCCCGCTCCGACCGGCGCCGCGCCCGGCTTCACGCCCCACGCCCTGTCCAGTCTCCTGCACCGCCACGCCCGTTGCCGCCTTCCAGACCATTGGGTCGAACCCTCATTTACCGCACGCCCCACCGAACCGACCGCACGCCCTACCGAAATGCCACGTTCGCACGCCACCGCCGCACCACGGACAGCGGCACGACCACCGGCCCCACGGCCACCGGTCGCACAGTCAACCCCCGCACATCTGCGCAGCCGCACAACTGCCTCGCGACGACAGCGCATTGTGCCGTACCCCACACCCCGCGCGTCCGCCAGGTCTGGTCAGCGCGGGTGAACCACCCACCCCCGTGTTGACCCGGCTGCGAGAATTCCCGTATGGCCGAGATCATCCAGCGCGACGGGACCTGGGCCTTCGACGGCAGCACGGTCCGGATCACTCCTGGACTGCACCGCTCCGTGCCGCTGTTCCGGCAGACGTACGGAGAGATCGCCGTGCCCCTCGAAGCGGTCGCGGGCGTCGCCTACGAACCCGAACGCAAGCGGGGCCGCCTGCGCCTGAGACTCCGCGAGGGCGCCGACCCGCTGCTCCAGGCGACCGGTGGCCGCCTGCCGGAGCCCGCGGACCCGTACCGGCTGGTGGTGGACATCGACCGCTCGGGCGTCGCCGAGTACGTCGCCGAGGAGATCCGGCGCGCCCTGCTCCTCGAAGAGATTCCCAAGGAACCGGCCAGAACCTACCTCGTGCCCGGCCCGCCCGTCCCCGTTTCGGTCCGTTCCAGCGACGGCACGGTGTCCTTCGACGGCACCCGGGTCCGTATCGACTGGAGCGACACCTCGGACCGGGTGAAGCGTGCGACGGGCCCGCGCATCATCGACCTGCCGGACCTGGTCCAGGTGGAGTGGCTGCCCAACTCCGGTTACGAGGACGGGTTCCTGCGCTTCGTGACGCGCGACTCGGTGTTCTCCAAACTGCCGCCGGAGAAGGACCCGTTCGCCCTCGACCTGTGGGGCAGTGCCCGGCGCGATCTGCTCACGGCGCTGGTCGCCACCGCGGTCATGGCCCGGCTCCCGCACCCGTCCACCCGGTCCGGCGAGTACGCCCAGGGCGACCCGCCCCGCCTCCCGGCCGCGCCCGAGGACGCCGTACCGCAGCTGCCCCGGCAGGGCCACCACGACGTACTCCTGCGCCGCCTCAGGGAGTTGGGCGAACTGCACCGCGACGGGGTGCTGACGGACGAGGAGTTCGCGACGACGAAGGCGGCGGTGCTGCGGGACTTCTGACACGGGCGACTCGGGCCTTCCGACTGGGGCCTTCCGACTGGGGAGACCGGCTAGCTGAGGAGATCGGGTTCGCTGCGGCTGATGTCCTGCCACAGCGGCTGGTAGTTGATCCACGCCACCAGATCCCCGCCGAGCTGCTCCCGTGTCGCGACCGCCTGCTTGTGGTCGATGAGTACGGGACGGCCCGCGGCGCACGCGGTCAGCTGCACCTGGCACGAGCGCTCCATCGACAGGAACCACCAGGCCGCCGCGTCCACCGAGTCGCCGACGGTCAGCAGCCCGTGGTTGCGCAGCACGAGCGCCTTGCGGGTGCCGAGCCCGGAGGCGATGCGCCGCCCCTCCTCGGCGTCCACGGCGACCCCCGAGTACGCGTCGTACAGCGCGTGGTCCTCGTAGAAGGCGCAGCTCTCCTGGGTGATCGGGTCGAGCAGGTCGCCGAGCGCGGACAGCGCGCGGCCGTGCACCGAGTGGCAGTGGGCGACCGCGACGACGTCCGGCCGGGCGGCGTGCACCTGGGCGTGCACGGTGAACGCCGCCTGGTTCACGTGATACCGGCCCTCGATCACCTGCCCGTCCTCGTTGGCCATGACCAGGTCACTGACCGTGACGTGCTTGAACGGCATTCCGAACGGGTTGACCCAGAAACAGTTGCTGTATTCGGGATCGCGCGCGGTGATGTGACCGGAGACCCCGTCCTCGAACCCGAGCCGGCCGAAGAGCCGCAGCGCGCCCGCGAGGCGTTCCTTGCGGTGCCGCCGTTCGTCGTCGAGCGACTCGTGCATCGGCGGCATGGCGAACCGCAGCCGGTCGGTGGGAAGCGGCAGGGGCGGTGTGGGCCCGGGCATATGTCCTCCAGCCCTGAGGTACGGACTCCGTACGTGTTTACGGGCGGGAAGTTACCGGCGGTCAGCGCAGGAGAACAGAGATGTTCGTGAAGAGAGTGCACAACCGTTGCACGGGGTCGCTGGTCTGCCTGTCTGGAGCCAATCTATTCGGTCGGGCACCTGCACCGACGCCCCCTGGAGGACCCCCCGTGCGCAGTCACCCCCCTATGCTGCGCGGACCGCGTCCCGCGACCGCACCCCCCACCCGCCCATGAAGAGAAACGAGCGCCTTGTCACAGGCATGCTCAGACAGATCGCCACGCGCGATGTGGTCGTCCTGGACGACCTCGGTGGATCCCCCCGCCGCCTCGCCGCGCTCACCTACATCGCCGTGCAGTACGGATTCCGCTACGAGGAGACGAACAGACTCGGCCAGACACTCCAGGTCCGCCTGACCCGCGACCCCCGCCCCGAGGCCCGCGAACGCAGCACGGCCGCCCTCGGCCGCCTCGCCGCCGGCCGCGCTCCGGGCATGCGCCCCGGCACGCTCAAACCGCTGCCGGACGTGGCGCCCGCGGTCGGCCTGCTCAAGGCCCGTATCGAGTTCGACGCGCTCTCCGACGACCTGGACTGGCGCCGCAAGGCCGTCTTCATGACCGCCAGCGCGGCCCTCATGGCGCTGCTGCTGATCCCCGCGGGCTGGAGGGCCTCGCTCGCCGCGAGCGCCACCATGGCCGCGGTGTTCGCGCTCTTCCTGCGTCTGGAGGTGTTACGGAAGGACCGGCTGGCCCGCCGGCTGCGCTCGGCGGGGCTGATCTGAGCGATCCGCCCGAAGAGGAATCCTCCGCCTGAAAGGCGCCAGAAGATGTCGGGTATCGGCGTCAGACTCGTCGTATGACTCGGACGACATCGACTCGCAGGACATCGAACTGGGCAGCGTTCACCGCCGCGGAACCGGACCTCGCCAAGACCGTCGAGGACCGGTTCTCGGCCTTCACGCACCACATCGTGGCGACCCTCCGCAAGGACGGGTCGCCACGCACCTCGGGACTCGAAGTCCGTTTCCTGAACGGGGAGTTGTGGCTCGGCATGATGCCCGACTCGCTCAAGGCACTGGACCTGCGCCGCGACCCGCGCTTCGCCCTCCAGGCCAATCCGGGTCCCGGCACGGAGATGGCGGGCGGCGACGTACGGATCGCGGGCCGGGCCGTCGAGGTCGAGGACCCGGCGGAGCGCGCCCGGTACGCCGAAGAGGTGGAACCGCCGGAGCCGTTCCACCTCTTCCGCACCGAGCTGACGGAGGTCGTACGGACCTACGTCGAGGACGACACGTATCTGGTCGTCGAGATCTGGAAGCCCGGAGAGCCGGTGCGGACTCTCAAGCGGACGTGAGCCCCGGGGACACCCGGGGCCGTGGGGCTACTCCCACTCGATGGTGCCCGGCGGCTTCGACGTGACGTCGAGGACGACCCGGTTGACGTCCGCGACCTCGTTCGTGATGCGTGTCGAGATCTTCGCGAGGACGTCGTACGGCAGGCGCGACCAGTCGGCGGTCATCGCGTCCTCGGACGAGACGGGCCGCAGCACGATCGGGTGGCCGTACGTCCGGCCGTCGCCCTGGACGCCGACGCTGCGGACGTCCGCGAGCAGCACGACCGGGCACTGCCAGATGTCGCGGTCGAGGCCGGCCGCCGTCAGCTCCTCGCGGGCAATGGCGTCGGCCTCGCGGAGCAGGTCGAGCCGCTCCTTGGTGACCTCGCCGACGATCCGGATGCCGAGGCCGGGGCCCGGGAACGGCTGGCGCTGGACGATCTCGTCCGGCAGGCCGAGCTCCTGGCCGACCATCCGGACCTCGTCCTTGAACAGCTTGCGCAGCGGCTCGATCAGCTTGAACTCGAGGTCTTCCGGCAGCCCGCCCACGTTGTGGTGGGACTTGATGTTGGCGGTGCCGGTGCCGCCGCCGGACTCGACGACGTCCGGGTAGAGCGTGCCCTGCACCAGGAAGGCGACCTCGGGACCCTCGTCCGCGATGATCTCGGCCTGGGCCTGCTCGAAGACGCGGATGAACTCGCGCCCGATGATCTTCCGCTTCTCCTCGGGGTCACTGACTCCCTTGAGGGCGGTGAGGAAGCGCTCCTCCGCGTCCACGACCTTCAGCTGTACGCCGGTCGCGGCCACGAAGTCCTTCTCGACCTGCTCGGTCTCGCCCTGGCGCATCAGACCGTGGTCGACGTACACGCAGGTCAGCTGGGTGCCGATGGCCTTCTGGACGAGGGCCGCGGCGACCGCGGAGTCCACGCCGCCGGAGAGGCCGCAGATGGCGCGCTTGTCGCCGACCTGCTCGCGGATCGCGGCGACCTGCTCCTCGATCACATTGCCGGTGGTCCAGGAGGGGGTCAGGCCCGCGCCCCGGTACAGGAAGTGTTCGAGCACCTGCTGGCCGTGCGTGGAGTGCATGACCTCGGGGTGGTACTGGACCCCGTACAGCCGCTTCTCGTCGTTCTCGAAGGCGGCGACCGGGACGACGTCCGTGGAGGCCGTGACCGAGAAGCCCTCCGGGGCCGCGCTGCACGCGTCGCCGTGGGACATCCACACCGACTGCTCGTCCGGGGTGCCCTCGAAGAGGGTCGAGCCCGACTTGGAGACGTGCAGCGGCGTACGGCCGTACTCGCGGGCGCCCGTGTTGTCGACCGTGCCGCCGAGGGTGGTCGCCATCAGCTGGAAGCCGTAGCACATGCCGAAGACCGGGACGCCGGCCTCGAAGAGCGCGCGGTCCAGGCGGGGCGCGCCTTCCGCGTACACCGACGAGGGGCCGCCGGAGAGGATGATCGCCGCCGGGTTCTTGGCGAGCATCTCCGCGACCGGCATGGTGCTCGGCACGATCTCGCTGTAGACGCGGGCCTCGCGGACTCGGCGGGCGATGAGCTGGGCGTACTGCGCACCGAAGTCGACGACCAGGACGGTGTCGGGGGCGACGGGGGACGCTTCTGGCACGGTTTGCCTTCCGGCGGTTCAGCAGGGATGTGCTCCCGAGTCTAACCGGGCGCCCGGAGCCACCGTCCCGTCCCTGGGGGCTGCCGCCCCCAGACCCCCGCCATCGGCCTGAACGGCCTCGTCCTCAAACGCCGGACGGGCTGACAACCAGCCCCTCCGGCGTTTGAGGAGCGGGGGTTCGGGGGCGGAGCCCCTGAAAAGGGACGGGAATGGGTAGGGGCGGCGGGGGCGAAAGAAGATGTCTCAGGATTCGAACCGAGTTGGACGGCACCGCCCGCCCGGGCATACTGCTCCCATGCTCACGCACGAGACCTTCGTCTTTACCTATGGCAACCGGCCCACCGGCTGCCATGGTCGTGCTGCTTGAGCAACTGACAAGCGACTTCCCAGGCGCCCCGGGCCGACAAGGCCCGGGGCGCCTCGCGGTTTCCGGGCCTTGCCGCTCCGGGGCACCCCACCCGAAGAGGAGCCCCCGAGATGAGCACAGCCACCGACACGGACAAGACCGGCGCCCGTACCGAAGAGGCCGCCGACGTCATCACCGGCGCCCGCGAACGCATCGACGCCCTGGACGACCGGATCATCGGCCTCGTCCAGGAACGCATGGCGATCTCGGCGGTCATCCAGGAGGCCCGGATCGCCTCCGGAGGCCGCCGCGTGAACCTGTCACGCGAGATGGACGTCCTCGGCCACTACAGGGACGCGCTCGGCAAGCCGGGCACCTCGCTCGCGATGACGCTCCTGGAGCTGTGCCGGGGCCGCGTCTGAAGCCGGCTTCCGAGATCCGGGGAGGCCGAGGACGTCCGGGATCCGATCCGCGTACGACATCCCCGTACGACGGACGTCCGGTGCACGCACGTACGCATGTCCTCTCACCCGTACGGCGCGTGACCGCCCCGCGGCGGGCTTCGTTGGTCCCGGTGTCCGTGTCAGCCAGGGGCGGGCCCGAAGAACCACGCGTGGCTCCGCTGGAACGATGAGGCGTACGGACGTGCGCCGTGGGACCTCGTTCCAGAGAAGTGACCGGACGGCAGGGGACAGCAGCCCGGTCACCCAAGAGAGGTCGGTTCCGGGGACGCCCGGAACCGACCGGCGGAATCTGTGCAAGGGCGGTCGAAACGGTTGCGGAGGCCGCGGCCCATCGAGCACGATGTTTGGAACCACCCCAAGTCCCAGAGCAGACAGCAGCATTGGATCGTCTTACCGCCATTGGTCGAGACCATGCGCACTCCCCCGGTGCGCCGGGGCGCCGACCGGGCGGACAAGCCAGTAAACGGCGCACCCCCCGGCGCCGTCCCGCAGGCACCGGCGCTGCCCTGACGTCGGTGCTGACCACGAAGGGCCCCGCGGTTGTCCCGCGGGGCCCTTCGCCTGTCCGGTGCGCCGTCGGTGCGCCGTCGGTACACCGTCGGTGCGTCGTCGGTACGCCGTGCGGCCGGTCCCGTGTCCCGGGCCGTGCCCTTCCGTCCCGTCCTGTCAGGCCGTCGTCTTCTTGAGCTTGGCGAGCTGCGCCTCGACGAGTTCGGCCGGGACCTCGACCTCGTCGGCGTCCAGCATGTTCATCGAGCTGAAGGCGACCAGCGTCGAACCGTCGCGGACGACCGTGTACGCGGCCGGGACCTCCGCCCCCTCGATGGAGGCGACCAGCCGGAACGCGACGGACTCGTCGCCCAGCTTCGGATCGGCCAGCTCCTTGACCCCGGAGTACTTGTAGCCGACGTACTGGTACGCGGTGCACTCCCCCGTCGCCTTGCGCAGCCCGTCGAGCACGTCGTCGGCCTCGCCCGATCCGTACGAGAGGAGCGCGAGCGTGGTCACCGAGGCGTCCGTCTCGTCCTTGGCCGTGATGCCACGGCTGAGGGAGGTCCGTGAGACCGGGTCGGTGGTGAACAGGAACATGTCGGCGACCGGCTGACACTTGGCCGGGGCCGCCGGGGAGGACGCCCCCTGGAGGTCGGCGGATCCGGCGCCCTCGACCTTGTAGCCCTTGACGTCACCCGTCGCGAGCGCGGCCTTCTTCAACTGCGCCCGGGTCAGGGGCTCGTCCGCGTCCGAGGCGACCGAAGAACCCTTGCTCGACCCCTTCGCCTGGTCCTGGCCCTGGTCCTTGCCCTCGGCCCCCTCTTTGCCCTGCTCCTTCGATGTGTCGGCCGACTGTCCGGTGGCCGACGTCCGTGCCGCCTTCTTGTCCTTGCCGTCGCCGCCCGAGCACGCCGAGGCGCACCCGAGGCCGACGACGACCGATGCGGCCACTAGGGTCCGCGTGATCCTTTTGCTCATGTCCCACTCATGTCCGTACTCATGTCCGGGACACGGTCCCACACGCCTCCGTCCCGGACTTGTCGAGCTCCTGGCTGCGGTCGTACGGGTCGGTCGTGGGCCCGCTCGGCGGGGCGCCCGTGGGTTCGACCGAGTCGAACTGCGGGTGCAGGAAGCCGTCGTAGATGTCGCAGGCGGAGTTGGCGAGATTCTGGTCGTAGCGGCTCACCGAGAGCCTGCCCGGTGTGACCTCGTACTTCGCCGGATTGAGGAGCTCCAGGTCGAGGATGCGGCGGACGATGGTGCGGGAGACCTCGGTGGAGTCCGGGTCGGCCAGGGCCAGCGGGTAGACGAAGGTGTAGTCGGCGTGGATGACGACGGCACCGTCCTTGCCCGCCTTGAAGGTCGTACGGCCACGGGTCTTGACCACGTCGCCGACGAGCCGCACCTCGTCCGGGTCGAAGCGGCTGAAGAGCCAGAGCGGGTCGTTGTCCTTGCCGGGCTTGCGGAGCCAGGACTTCGCGTCGTCGATCATGTCCGGCTGCTTGGGGTCGAGGATCTTGTCGAGCGTGGTCTCGGGGGTACCGCCGAGCAGGGTCTTGCGGTCGAGGTTCGTGTCGACGAGCAGCGACTTGGTCTGTGCCAGGGCCTTGGCCACCTGGTCCTTGCCGAACGCGCCGACCGGCTTGGCCTCCGGCAGGACGATTCCGGCCGCGCCGTCGGCGTACCGCACGGCCGGGGAGCCGGCGAACGGCTCGTCCAGCGTGGGCGTTCCGGGCGCGGCCGAGGGGGCGTTCGTCGGGGCCGCGGTCTCGTCGGGCAGCGGGTTCGCCGACTGCGTGCCCTCGTCCGTGTCCGTGCCCGTGCCGAACAGGTCACCCGGCAGCAGGGACGGCTTCATCGCCACCACGGCCAGCGCGATCGCGAGCACGACGCCGATGACCGTCCACACCTTGCGGCGCCGGGCCGCCCGCCCGTTCATCTCCTGCCAGGCGGGCCCGGTGCGCCACCCCGGGGGCAGCTCGCCGCGCGCCTCCTGCTGCCGCAGCCTTTCGGTCACCATGCGGGCCCGCGCGGAGGGCTCCTTGGGCGCGTCGGACGTGTGGATGTCCCGCTCGCTGTCCTGGACGAACTGCGCCCACACGTCCTCCGGTATGGACTCACCGGACTTCCCGGGCTCTCCGGGTTTCCCGGGCTCCTCGGGTGACTTCTCCGACGGCTTCTCGGCCACGGCGCTCGCGCCTCTCCCCCATGATCGACCCGCGGATCGACGTGTTCTTCGAATTGCTCGACGGATTACTGGACGGACTTACTCGACGGACAAACGATGGACAGTTCTATGGCGTGGGCACGGGAGTTCACAAGTCCGAGCCTGCTGTGACCCAGCCCACATAAGAATCCTGTGAGTTCGGGGACAACCCTTTACAGGAGTCACAGGTCTCACTTGCGGAACCAACGGCCGTACCCGCGTACCCCGCACGCGGAGGCCTCCCAACCTCTCGTGCCGCAACGCTGCGGTACGCCGGACTCTCCGAGGTCTTCATGAAGCTTCGCCGTGTCATGGCCGCCGCGGCCACGACGGCCGTCATAGCTCCGCTCGCGCTGCTGTCGGCTCCCGCCGCCTTCGCGACGGACCCCACGCCCACGGGGACCGAGTCCGCGTCCACGACGCCGAGCCCGACGCCGTCCACCACCGAGACGACGACGCCCAGCCCGACGCCCACGACGACGCCGCCGAGCACCGAGATCCCCTCGGGCACGCCGACCCCGAGCACCACCACGACGCCCACCGGGTCGCCGACCACGACGCCCGAGCCGAGCGAGGACCCGACCGACCCGGACGTCCCGTACTGCGAGGACCTCGACGAGAACTACGGCGACGCCAAGGTCTCCGCGGACATCAAGGGTCTGCCCGGCAAGATCGTCGCGGGCGACGGCTTCCACAACTTCAACCTGGTCGTCACCAACGAGTCGAAGGCCGACCTCAAGGGTGTCGCCTTCTACGCCGAGATCGAGAACTACGAGCTCGACGAGGCGAAGTTCCTGAGCCCGTACGTCACGCTGGAGTTCAAGAACACCGAGTCCGGCAAGTGGGAGCGGATCGGCGACGAGAGCTGGGCCGGCGACTACTTCTTCTACGTCGAGACCCTGAAGGCGAAGGCGAGCGAGAAGGTCGACCTGCGCTTCAGCGTCGACAAGGGCGCTCCGGCCGGTGACTCGTACTCCTTCGGCTCCGGCGCCTACCTGGACAACATCAAGGGCCAGGACTGCATCGCCGAGGGCTGGGCGCAGTACGACTTCGAGGTGCTGAAGGCCGGCTCGACCAACCCCGACCCGGGCACCGCCGACCCGAGTGACAACGGCAAGGACCCGGTGAAGAAGCCCCAGGGCAACGTCTCCGAGCTGCCGACCGGCAACCTCGCCGAGACCGGCTCCAGCTCCGCCCTGCCGACCATCGGTCTCGTCGGCGGCGCCGCCGTCGTCGCCGGTGCCGGCGCGGTGTTCGTCGTCCGCCGCCGCAAGGCTGCTGCCGACGTCTAGGACGCGTAGGGCGTAACTCGCTTCACGCGACCAACGCTTCACGCAAGAAACGAAGGACCTGCGCTCGGAGGGGGGCGCAGGTCCTTCGTCGTTTCCTGGCCGTCTGCCGCAGGGAGTGCGGGGAGTACGACCGGGGTTACTTCTTCGGTGGCACCGTCGGCATTCCCAGGAACGGCAGGCGCAGTGCGCCGAAGGCGTCCGCGGGGACGGCGGGGGCGAGGGGCTCGACCGGCTTCAGACGCTCGTACGCGGTGCCCTGCGCCGGACGCGGGTCCGCCTCGCCCTTGTTGGGCCAGTAGGACATCGCCCGCTCCGCCTGCGCGGTGATCGTCAGCGAGGGGTTGACGCCCAGGTTCGCCGAGACCGCGGCGCCGTCGACCACCGAGATGCCGGGGTGGCCGTACAGCCGGTGGTACGGGTCGATGACGCCCTCGGCGGCCGACGCGCCGATCGGGCAGCCGCCCAGGAAGTGGGCGGTGAGCGGGGTGCCCATCAGCTCGCCGACGTTCGAGCCGGCGAAGCCGTTGATCTCCGCGGCGATCGCGGAGGCGGACTCCGAAGCGGCCTTGATCTGCTTGGGGTTGGGGGCGCCGTGGCCCTGCCTGGCCGTCAGCAGGCCCTTGCCCGCGCCCTTCGGCTTCAGGTACGTCGTCAGGGAGTTGTCGAGGGACTGCATCACCAGGCCGATGATGGTCCGCTCCGACCAGCGGCGGTTGGAGAGCGAGCGGGCCACGAGGGTGGGGTGCTTCACCGCGTTGACCAGCCAGCCCAGCACCCTCGACGAGCCCTCGGTGTAAGGGACTTGGAGGATCGACAGACTGCCCATCGAGTTGGAGCCCCTGCCGTAGCGGACGGGCTCGATGTGGGTGTTCTCGTCCGGGTGGACCGACGAGGTGATCGCGACTCCGCGCGTGAAGTCGACCTTCGCCTCGCCGGTGGCCTTCCGGTAGCGGCGGTTGTCGGTCTGCGCGCCGACCAGGGCCTCGGAGTTGGTACGGGTCAGCTCGCCCAGCCTGCCCGACAGGTACGGGAGTTGGCCACTCGACTTCATACGGTGCAGCAGGGTCTGTGTGCCGTACGTACCGGCGGCGAGGACGACCCGGCGGGCCTTGAAGGTCCGGCCCTCGCCCTTGCGTTTCTCGTCCGTGGGGAGCGTCGCGACGGCGTAGCCGCCCTGCGAGTCGTCCGTGACCGACACGACGGTCGTCATGGGGTGGACGACAGCGCCCGCCTTCTCGGCGAGGTACAGGTAGTTCTCGTTGAGGGTGTTCTTCGCGCCGTGCCGGCAGCCCGTCATGCACTCGCCGCACTCGGCGCATGCCTTGCGGGCCGGCCCCGCCCCGCCGAAGTACGGGTCGTCGACCTGTTGTCCGGGGCTCGCCTTCGCGGTTCCGTCGGCGTCCTCGCCGTCACCGAAGAAGACACCGACCGGCGCCATGTGGAAGGTGTCGCCGACGCCCATCCGCTGGGCGGCCGCCTTGAGATGGACGTCCGACGGGGTCATGGTCGGGTTGAGCCGTACGCCGAGCATCCGCTGGGCCTGGTCGTAGTACGGCTTCAACTCCTCCTGCCAGTCGGTGATGTCCTTCCACTGCGGGTCCTCGAAGAACGGCTTCGGCGGTACGTAGAGGGTGTTGGCGTAGTTGAGCGAGCCGCCGCCGACGCCTGCGCCCGCCAGGACCATGACGTTGCCGAGGAGGTGGATGCGCTGGATGCCGTACATGCCGAGTTTCGGCGCCCAGAGGTAGTTCTTGAGGTCCCAGGAGTTCTTGGGGAGGGACTCGGGGGTGAAGCGGCGGCCCGCCTCCAGGACGCCTACGCGGTAGCCCTTCTCCGTCAGGCGAAGGGCCGTTACCGAGCCGCCGAATCCTGAACCCACGACGATGACGTCGTAGTCGTAAGCGTCCTGAGGCACGTGTGCTCCTCGTTGAGTGTCCGTGCGGGTTGTATGTGGTTGTTCGCGCTCACGCGGCGGAGCCGCATGTCGATGCAGCCCCGCGCCCCGGGGCGCCTACCGGAACCGGAATGCCTTCATGAGCCTCAGGCTGCGGCTCATGAACTGGGCGTAGCCCTCGTCGTCCATGCCGAGGGAGGGGGCCATGGGCAGCAGGCGCTGCTGGGCCACCGTCTGGGCCTCGGTGTACTTGAGGATGCCCTCGGAGCCGTGGCGGCGGCCGAGGCCGGAGTCCTTCATGCCGCCCATCGGGGACTGAACGCTGCCGTAGGCGGGCGCGTAGCCCTCGTTGACGTTGACCGTGCCGGTGCGCAGGCGGGCCGCGACCTTGGCGCCGCGGCGGCCGTCCTTCGTCCACACCGACGAGTTGAGGCCGTACGGCGTGGAGTTGGCGAGTTCGACCGCCTCGTCCTCGTCCTTGAAGCGGTAGATGGAGACGACCGGACCGAAGGTCTCCTCGTTGCAGACCGCCATCGGCGCCTCGACGCCGTCCAGGATCGTGGGCTCGAAGAAGTACGGGCCGATGTCCGGGCGGGCGACACCGCCCGCGACGAGCTTGGCGCCCTTGGAGACGGCCTCCTCGACGTGCCGGGTCACCGTCTCCAGCTGGCGCTCGCCGACCAGCGAGCCCATCTCGGCGCCGTACGAGAGGGACTTGCCGAGCCGCATCGCCCTGGTGCGCGTGGCGAACCGCTCCACGAAGGCGTCCGCGATCGACTCGTGGACGTACAACCGCTCGATGGAGATGCAGAGTTGGCCCGCGGACGAGAAGCAGGCGCGGACCGCGCCGGCCGCCGCCTTGTCGATGTCGGCGTCCTCCAGGACCAGCATGGCGTTCTTGCCGCCGAGTTCGAGGGAGACCCCGACCAGGCGGGCAGCCGCGCTCTGGGCGACCTCGCGGCCCGTGCGGGTGGAGCCGGTGAACGAGACGTAGTCGGCGCGCTTGACGACCTCCGGGCCGACGACCGGTCCCTCGCCCAGGACGACCTGGAAGACGTCGGCCGGCAGGCCCGCCTCGATCAGCAGGTCGCGGGCCCACAGGGCGGTGAGGCAGGTCTCGGTGTCGGGCTTCATCACGACGGCGTTGCCCGCGACGAAGGCGGGGATCGCGTCACCGACGGAGAGTTCCAGCGGGTAGTTCCAGGGGGCGATCTGGCCGACGACGCCCCGGGGGTGGCGCAGCTCGGTGACCTTGGTGAGGGTCGGCACGGCGCCCGCGTGGCGCTTCGGCTTGAGGTAGGAGACGGCCTTGCGGCCGTAGTGGCGGGCCGCCACGGCGACGGCCTGCACCTCCTCGTGGGCGTGCAGCCGGGCCTTGCCGGTCTCCAGCTGGATGAGGTCCAGCACCTCGGCCTGGCGGGCGAGCACCAGGTCGTGGAAGCGCAGGAGGACGGCGGCGCGCTGCCTGACCGGGGTCTGGGCCCAGACGGCCTGGGCGGCGCGGGCCTTCTCGTAGGCCCGCTCCACGTCCTCGGGGGTGGACTCGGGCAGGTCGGCCAGCTTCTCGCCCGTGAACGGCGTGTGGTTGGCGGTGCGGCCCGAACCGACCACGCCACGCGTGAGCTGTGCGATCAGCTCCGGCGTGACCACGTCAGCAGCCGTGCGGGCGCCCTCGGGGGCGGGCGCGAGGGGGTTGGTGCCGGTCTTTTCCGGGGCCTGTGCCGGGGCCTGCGAGTCGGTCATGGCCCGCAGCGTATGCCCGGGCCCGCCGCTTTGGGTACCCGGCGGTAATAGGGATTCACCGAGTGCACACACAGCGCCAGCGATCACTGGCAATGAATGGCCTGATCAGGGGGTTGTCCGGCGACGATCAGGGACCGGCCGAAAAATCGGAGCGTGGCGACCACTTCCTCGACCCGCCGATCTCCAGTCGGTCGCGTGCTCCCTTGAACACCTCCGTGCCCCTTTTCTCGTCCGCCGTCCCCTTCGGCATGTCGACACGCAGCTCGTACAGCCGGCTGTCGTCGGTGAGGATCATCAGCTCCATGACGCGGACCATCCTGCCCTCGGTCTCGTAGGTCGTGTCGACGAGCACGGCCTCGTTCCCGTGGAAGGACGTCTTCGTGTACTGCGTCTGCGACTCCCCGTACCCGGCCCATGTCTCGGCCGAGTCCTTCGCCTGGCCCATCGGCGAGCGCGGCGCCTCGTCCCACTGGGTGAGGCGGACCTGGACGACGTCGTCGTTGTCGTAGATGGCCATGCGGGGCTGGTCGTCGGGGCCGCCCTGCTCGTGGAAGCGCACGTACTGCCTGGGGAGGGAGAGAACGGCGTTCAGGTCCTGCTCCTCGTGGGCAACCCAACTGTCCCTGGTGGTCGGCGAGTTCGAGGCTCTTTGGTTCGACGTCACCGACGGCTCGCGCCCTGCGGCGGTCGCGCTCTCGTCGGTGAGCGAGGTCCCGGCCCAGACACCTCCCGCGACGAGGAGGGCACCGGCGAGGGCTACGGCCACGAGGCGCGCGGTGGAGCGCTTGCGCTTGGGGCGTACGGAGCCTGCGGGGATGGACTCGGCCCGGGTGTCCTCCGACGGGGCGGGGGGATCGGAGGGGGTGGCTGCCTCCGAGGAAGTGGCCGTGTCCGAGCGGGCGGGCGAGCCAGGCTCCTCGGACGACTCGGACGACTCACGCGGCCCGGACGGCTCACGCGGCTCCGACGGCTCCGGCAACCTCGGCTTCTCCGACGACCTCGGCTTCTCCTGCGCCCCGTCCGAGGCGGGACGCCCGACGAGCTGCACGGTCCCCGAATCGTCCGCGAACTCCCGTAACGCGGAGGCATCCTGAGGGATCGTCAGTTCTCCCTGCGCGACCGGAGCCGCGACCGGCCACCGTTCCGCCACCGCCTCCAGCACGGCGACCACCTCGTCGGCGTCCGGCCTCACGTCCGGGTCCTTCGCCAGGAGCTGCACGATCAGGGCGCCGAGTGGCCCCGCCTGCTTGGGTTCCGGTGGCTCGCCGGACAGGATCGCGGCGAGGGTGGACTCCAGCGTCGTACGCCGGAAAGGGGACCAGCCCTCTACAGCCGCGTACAGGCAGACGCCGAGGGACCACAGGTCCGCGGCGGGACCCGCGCCGCGGCCGGACATCCGCTCGGGTGCGATGAATTCGAGGGAGCCGACGAACTCCCCGCTCATCGTGATGGATTCCTCGCCCTGGATGTGGGCGATACCGAAGTCGGTGAGCACGACGCGGCCGTGCTGTCCGAGCAGCACGTTGGCCGGTTTCACGTCCCGGTGCACGATGCCCTTGGCGTGCGCGGCCTTCAGCGCGCCCACGACGGCGAGCCCGATGCGGGCGCACTCGGCGGGCGGGAGCGCGCCGCGCTGGAGTACCTCGTGGAGGGACTCGCCGCGGATCAACTCCATGACGATCCAGGGCAGTCCGTCCTCCACGACCACGTCATGGATGGCGACGGCCGCCGGGTGTTCCACGCGCGCCGCCGCGCGTGCCTCCCGCTGGAGTCGGTTGTACGCGCGCTGGTGGGCCGCGTCCTGCGGATCGCCGGGCAGCCGTGGCTCCTTGACCGCGACGTCCCGCTCCACGAGTTCGTCGACGGCCCGCCATACGGTGCCCATGCCGCCGGAGCCGATGCGCTCGGCCAGCCGGTAACGGCCGCCGATCAACCGCCCCCCGTCATCGCTCATGCCCCATCAGTACCGTGCGGGGCCTGAGCTTGTCGATGTCCTGCGGTGGGTCATGAGGAGGGGCATGCGGTGGGTCATGCGGTGGGCGGGGTCCGGTTCTCAGGCAGAGGCTGGTTCCTGGGCAGGGCCCGGTGCTTGGGGAGTGCCGTACGGCCCACCGCCGCCGCGAGTTTGCGCAGCCGGCGCCAGTCCATCGGCGGCTTGGTCTCCGGCACGCCCGGCCGGTTCCGGGGGACGCGCACGCGCAGCGCGCCGGGCTCGATGCGGCACCGCACCGGGGTCGGCAGGACGAAGGCCTCGCCGTCCACGCCGACCTCGACCTCGGGGAGGTCGGCGTCGACGACCACTTCGCGGGCCGTGAGCACCGTGAGCCCGGTGGAGTGCACGCCCAGCAGCAGCCCGGCGGCCTCGGCCGCGTTCTCCACCTTGATGCCGAGGACGCCGAGCAGACCGGACTCCAGCCGCTCGCGGTAGCCGAGGCCCGCCGGATCGTCCATGCGGTAGGGGTTGTTGCTCACGAGGAGGGCCTGGGGAGCGTCGATGACGGCCACCCCGGCCTCCTCCGCCCCACCATCCGTCCCGCCGCTCCCGCCGCTCCCGCCGGTCCCGGCAGTCCCCGCGGTCGTCCCGCCCGGCTCCTCGATCCGGGCGGTCAGCCGCGGCCCCCGCTGGTGGGTGAGCAGCTCCGGCAGCAGTTCCAGCGTCGTACGCACCTTGTCGTCCCGGTACTCGGGGCTCTGCACGACCACCGCGTACGCGCCGAACGAGGCGTTGTTGACGAAGGGGTGCTCGTCGGCGAAGCCGAGGTCGACACGGACCTCGACCCCCGCGTCGGTGAGCGCGTCGAGGCAGGTGGCGGGGTCGTTCCGGTCGAGTCCGAGGTCCATGGCGAAGTGGTTGCGGGTCCCGGCGGAGACGACGAGGAACGGGATGTCGTGCTCGGCGGCGATCGCGGCGACCAGCGCCTGTGTGCCGTCCCCGCCCGCGACGCCGAGCAGGTCGGCCCCGTCGGCGACGGCCCGCTGGGCGAGCTCGGTGACGTCCTCCTTCTGCTCGGGGTCGAGGAGATGGACGCGCGCGCCGAGCCGCTCGGCCTTCTCCTTCAGCCCGAACTGCTCGACCTTTCCGCCGCCGGAGCGCGGATTCATGATGAGGAAGGGCCTGGCGGGGGCGGGGGTCCGGTGCTCGGACACGCGCACGGCATGCGACTTGGTCAGGCTGAGCGCGAACTTCCCGGCCCAGACGGCGGAGCCCCACAGCGCCAGGGACACCACGACGACCCACAGCAGGTTCGCGACGGCGAAGAGCCAGACGACCGCGGCGGGCGTCGCGAGGGCGAGCACCCCGGCCGCGCCCCTGGCCGGTCCCCGGAGGGTAAGTACCCACCAGAGCGCGGCGACCGTGATCGCCGTACCGAGCACCCCGATCACCACGAGCAGCACGCTCGCGGCCCCGGCGAACCCGATCGGCAGCAGTACGGCGAGGCCGGCGGCCGCCAGGGCACCGCGCGCCGCCCACCGCTGGCGTGCGTGCGCACGCACGTCGAGATCCAGGCCCACGCCCGTCACCTCTCTCCACAGGAAAGCCGCGGGGAGGGTCGGCGGCTGTCGTCCCTGTTGTCCGTCGGTGCTGAGCAGTATGCCGTTCCGGAACCGGCTTGACGTTTTCTTGACCCGCCCTCAGACTCCCAGCTTCAACGCAATACCACCGAAGGAACATTCGAATAATGAAGAGACTCGCGCTGCCGCGTCCCGGCGCCGCAGCCGTTGTGTCCGTCCTCTCGCTCGCCCTGGTGACCGGCTGCTCCGACAGCGGTTCCGACTCCGTATCGGGCAAGGACGACAAGGCCGCGGGCAAGGATCAGGCCGCGGCGGCGAAGACCCTCGCCAAGGGTGAGCTGGAGAAGCTCATCATCGCGACGGCAGACGTCAAGGGCTTCAAGGTCGGCCCGGCCGACCAGTCCGACCAGTTCGCCTCCTCCAAGGAGGAGATCAAGGTCGACGTCGAGAAGTGCAAGCCCGTCGCGTACGTCCTCACCGGCTTCGCGCCGGGCGACTCGGCCGCGGCCGTCAACCGCATGGCCCAGGAGGACCCGACGGCCAAGGCGAGCGCGTCCCCCACCAAGGACCTGGAGGACATGACGGAGGAGGAGATGGAGGACGCGATGAACTCGATCACCGACGCCCTCGGTTCGACCGTCACCCTCGTCGCGCTGTCCTCGTACGAGGGCGACGGTGCGAAGGAGACCATGTCCTCGCTCTCCGCCGCGATCGAGGGCTGCGGCGGCGGCTTCACGGCCACGGCCAAGGACGAGCCCCAGAAGTTCAAGAAGGTCGAGGCGGAGAAGGCCTCCGGGAACGGCGACGAGTCGCTGGCGTTCGCGGTGACCGCGGACTCCGAGGGCAGCCCGGTCGTGCACGCGGAGGTCGCGCGGCACGGGAGCACGATCGCCACGTACTACTCGATCAGCATGGCGGCGTTCGCCGACGACGCGAAGGTCTCCGACTACGACGTACCGGCCGATCTGATCAAGGCGCAGACGGCGAAGCTCGGCTGAGGCGAGGGCTGTTGAGGCGAGGGCTGTCGGGGCTGCGTCCATAGGCAGCCCCGACAGGCAGCACGCATGAGGAGGGCGGGCCGGAGTCACCGGCCCGCCCTCCCGTGGTCGACGCGTCAGCCGATGGGCTGCGGCATGGGCCGGACGTCGTAGGCGAGGGCGATGGTGTCGCCGCCGGCCGGGTCGGACAGTTCGACGCGCCAGCCGTCGGCGAACTGGTCGACGCCGGGAGCCATCGGGATGGTGCCGGAGATCAGGACCGTCCCGGGCGTCAGCTCGCCGCGGGACCGCAGGACGTCGACCCAGTAGCCCGGCGTGAGGAGTTCGGCGAGCGTCCCGGTCTGGATCTCGGTCTCGGCGCCGTCGTGGCTGACCCAGGCGCGCAGGGTGATCTCGTCGATGCGGGACTCCACGTCGGCCAGCCGCCAGGCGCGGCGGGCGAGGACGTCGGGGCTCGCGTTCTTGCTCCACGCCACCCCGTGCACCTCCAGATCGCGGTCGGTGTGGTCGCATGCCGCGGTCAGCAGCAGCTCCCCGCCCTGGGCGACGACCAGCGCCCACTCCGCCTCGCCGGAGGTGCGGCCGTGCTGCACCGCGACCCGCTCGGTCTGCTGGGCGAGGTACGGGGAGACCGGGTAGAGCGCCGGCGTCACGGACGGTCCCGGCACGCCCAGCTCGGCGAGCTCCGCCACGTGCGCGGCGACGTCGTCCTGGCTGCGACCGGCGTACCCGGCGTTGAGGACCTGGACGACATCGACCTCGCGCGTCGATCCGTCGGGCAGTTCGAAGGTCAGCACGGCCATGAGGGCACTCCCAGGGATCTTGGAACGGTCTGCGGATCCTGATTTCTCCGCGGTTAACTTCCGGCGCAGGGGTTGCGCATACGACCTGTATACAAGAAGTATGCCGGAAGGTCGATGTCCCCGAGCAAGGATGGGCACCATGCACGACACCCCGAAGAGCGACGCCGGGGCCGCGGAGAAGCGCTCCGGCGTCCGCCGCGCCTTCGTCGCGAGCCTCACCGGCACCGCCCTGGAGTGGTACGACTTCGCCGTCTACTCCGCCGCCGCGGCCCTGGTCTTCGGTGATCTGTTCTTCCCGTCGGAGGACCCGCTCACCGGCACGCTCCTGGCGTTCTCCACCTACGCGGTCGGCTACGTCTCCCGCCCCCTCGGCGGATTCGTCTTCGGCCGCCTCGGTGATGTGATCGGCCGCAAGAAGGTGCTGATCGCCACGCTTGTGCTGATCGGCGTGGCGACCTTCCTGATCGGTCTGCTGCCCGCCTACGGAACGATCGGTGTGGCCGCGCCCATCGCGCTGGTCGTGCTGCGCTTCGCCCAGGGCGTCGGCGTCGGCGGCGAATGGGGCGGCGCCGTGCTGCTGTCCAGCGAGTTCGGCGACCCGCGCCGCCGGGGCTTCTACGCCTCCGCCGCACAGGTGGGCCCGCCCGCGGGCAACCTGCTCGCCAACGGTGTGCTCGCCGCCCTCGGCGCCCTGCTCACCGAGGCGCAGTTCGAGTCGTGGGGCTGGCGTGTGGCCTTCCTGCTGTCCGGCGTCCTGGTCGCCTTCGGCCTGTGGATCCGGGCCAAGCTGGAGGAGACCCCGGTCTTCAAGGCGATGGAGGCCGAGAAGTCCCGCCCCGAGGCCCCCATCCGCGAGGTCTTCACCACCCAGCCCCGCGCCCTGACCGCCGCGATCCTGTGCCGGGTCGGCCCCGACGTGCTGTACGCGATGTTCACCGTGTTCGTGCTGACGTACGCCACCCAGGAGCTCGACATGTCGCGCGGCTCCGCCCTCGCGGCCGTCCTCATCGGCTCCTCGGTCCAGGTCTTCCTGATGCCGCTGGCCGGCGCGCTCTCCGACCGCGTCAACCGGCGCCTGCTGTACGGCGTCGCCGCGGTGGCCGCCGCGGTGTGGCCGTTCGTGTTCTTCCCGATGGCCAACGGCGGCTCCTGGCTGCCGCTCGCCGCCGGAGTCCTCGTCGCCCTGGTGATCCACTGCTGCCTCTACGGACCGCAGGCCGCCTTCATCGCCGAGCAGTTCTCGCCCCGGCTGCGCTACACCGGCTCCTCGCTGGCCTACACCCTGGCCGGGATCATCGGCGGCGCCATCGCCCCGCTGCTGTTCACCACCCTGCTGAGTGCCTACGACAGCTGGGTACCGCTGGCCGTCTACATTGCTCTCGCCTGCGCGGTCTCCCTGGTGGGCGTCCTGCTGGGCCGCAATCCCGAGGCCGCCGTCGACGAGGACGCGGAGCTCGCCGCGCGGAAGCCCCCGGCCGCGGCGGACGTACCCCTGCCCCGCTGACAACAGCCACACGCCCCCACCGGACAAGGAGGCACCGCCCCATGCGGATCGCCATCGGCCAGCTCACCACCGGCCCCGACCCCGACAAGAACCTGCGCCTCGTCGAGGAGTGGACGCGCCGCGCCGCGGACGCCGGAGCCCGCGTCGTCGTCTTCCCGGAGGCGTCGATGGCCTGCTTCGGCACGCCGCTGGCCCCGCTCGCCCAGCCCCTCGACGGGCCGTGGGCCGACGGCGTACGCGAGATCGCCCGCGCGACCGGCACGGTCGTCGTGGCCGGCATGTTCACCCCGGCCGACGAGGGCCGGGTGGCCAACACCCTGCTGGCCACCGGCCCCGGCGTCGAGGAGTCGTACGACAAGATCCACCTGTACGACGCCTTCGGCTTCCGCGAGTCCGAGACGGTCGCCCCGGGCTCCCGCCCCGCAGTGATCGACGTGGACGGCGTCCGGCTGGGCCTTGCCACCTGCTACGACGTCCGCTTCCCCGAGCTGTTCCGGGCGCACGCCGACGCCGGGGCGGTGGGCACCCTGCTGGCGGCCTCCTGGGGAGCCGGCCCCGGCAAGCTCGACCAGTGGCAGCTGCTGGTGCGGGCCCGCGCGCTGGACGCCACCGTCTGGGTCGCCGCCGTCGGCCAGGCCGACCCCGGCACCCCTCCGGGCCCCGCGCCGACCGGCATCGGACACAGCCTGCTGGTCGGCCCCGACGGGACCGTACGAGCCTCTCTCGGCGCCGATCCGGAGCTGCTGGTCACGGACCTGGACGTCGAGGAGGTCGGCGCGGTCCGCGAGAAGACGTCCGTACTGGCGAACCGGCGACCCGAGGTGTGGCGATGAGCGGGCCCGAGCTGGAGTTCCACCGGCCCGACGGGCCCTGGCTCGCCCCGGCCGGTGCCGGACCCGGCGTCGAGGAGTGCGTGCTGGCCGAGGACCCCGAGAGCGGCCGGCGCACCGCGCTCGTCCGCTGGGCTCCCGGCACCGACACCTCGGCCGGAGGCGTGGCCCGGCACGACGTGTGGGAGGAGGTCTATCTCGTCGAGGGTGCGATGTACGACCTGACGCTGGAGCGCACCTTCACCGCGGGCATGTACGCCTGCCGTCCCCCGGGCATGCCGCACGGGCCCTGGACCTCGCCGGACGGCGTGACGATGCTCGTGATCACGTACCCCTGATCCGGGCGGGCACGGGAGCGTTCCCCGGCGGCGGGGGCTCAGCCGTCGAGGAGCACCTTGAGGGTCGACTCCAGGTGGTGGTCGATGGCCGCGCAGGCGGCCGGCGCGTCACCGGCGGCGAGGGCGTCCACGATGGCCTCGTGCTCGTCGAGCACGGCCTTCTGCCGTCCCTGCTGGTTGAAGACGGCGACCACTCCGGCGCGTACCTGGCGGCTGCGCAGGCCGTCGTAGTGCCGGTCCAGCAGGGTGTTGCCGACGGCCGAGACCAGGGACGCGTGGAACCGGTGGTCCACGGCGATGAACTCCCGGGTCTCCTCGGCGCCGGTGAGCGCGCGCTGCTGTTCCAGCAGGGCGCGCAGCTCCTCCAGGGGCACCCGCCCGGCCGCGACGAGCCGCTCGGCCGCGTACCGCTCGACGAGGCCGCGCAGCTCCATCAGCTCGCGCACCTCCCGCCCCGTCAGCGGTGCCACCCGGGCACCGCGCTTGGGCACGAGCTCGACCAGGTCCTCCGCGGCGAGCAGCAGCAGCGCCTCCCGGATCGGGGTGCGGGAGACGCCGATACGATCGGCGAGCTCCTGCTCCGACACGAAGGCCCCCTGCATCTCGGGGTCCGTCAGCACCGTGTCCTTGAGATACGCGTAGGCCTTCTCCCGACCGGACGCCACGGCAACCCCCAAGACATCGCATACAGTTTGTATACCGACGCTACCACGGGGGTTCCCGCACAACACCGGGCCGTATGCCGTCACCGACTCGCCGTATGCCGTCACCGACTCGCCGTATGCCGTCGCCGACTCGCCGCGTGAGCCTGAGCGCCTCCCCGGCGCGGCGTGCTCAGAGCGTGTCGATGTCCAGGTTCGCGATCGCCGTCTTCGCGACCTCGCGCCCGCGCTCGGTGAAGTCGCCCTCGCCCGGGTAACCGATCATGAGCTTGTACATGTCGCCGGACTTGGTCTTGTAGTAGAGGACCTGCATCTCGCGCGGAAGGGGCGCCTCGGTGTCCGTGGTCCGGTAGGTGATGGTGTTGAGGGCCGCTTTCCGGTCCTTGTACGTCGTCGTATCGGGCTTGCTCTTGGGAGCGGGCTCGGAGTCCATGTCCATGCCGTAGCTGCCGCTCTGCCGGTAGCTCGCGTCGTCGTCGTACATCTCGGCCGCCGCCGACCCGGCGATTTCGCCGCTGGTGTCCTCGGTCTTCTTGGCCAGGGTGAGGCTGATCCAGAGGCTGCCGCTCAAGTCGGTGAACTGGACCCAGTGTTCGTCCTTCGCCGCGTCGGGCTTGGGCACGGTCTTCCGGTAGCCGTCCGGCACCGCCATCGTCGCACCCAGGGCCTTCAGGTCCTTCTTGTCCCAGTTGTCGGGCAGTGGCCCCGCGAACGGGTCCGCGACCACCAGGTAGGCCGCCAGCGCGGCCGCGACGACGACGGCTCCGATCCCGGCCCACCCCTTGCGGCCGACACGGAACGAGCTGCCGCCGGGCTCCGCCATCCGTACGACCTGCGTGGGCGCGGGCTCGGGCGGACGCGCGGCCTGCTCCAGGAGCGCGCGCACCCGCGCGGCGTCCGGGCGGCGGGCCGGGTCCTTGTCGAGGAGGCCGTTGATGGCGTCGGCCAGCGGTCCGGTGGCCGCGTTGGGCGCGGCCGGCGTGGCGTTGAGGACGGACTGGAGCGTCGCGGGCGTGTTGGTGCGGCGGAACGGCGACACGCCCTCCGTGGCCGCGTACAGGACCACACCCAGGGACCAGAGGTCCGAGGCCGGACCCGGGCGCTGCCCCAACACCCGCTCCGGCGCGATGTATTCGGGCGAGCCGACGAAGCCGCCGGTGTCGGTCAGGTTCGTCTCGCCCTCGATCTGGGCGATGCCGAAGTCGGTGAGGACGACCCGGTCGCCCGTGCCGAGCATGACGTTGTCGGGCTTGACGTCGCGGTGCAGGATGCCCGCCGCGTGCGCGGACTCCAGCGCGCCGAGCACCTCCAGGCCGATTCTCGCCGCCTCGCGCGCCCCGATCGTGCCCTCCTGGAGGGCGTCACCGAGCGACCGTCCCCGTACGAGCTCCATGACGATCCACGGCTGGCCGTCCACGACCGCGACATCGTGGACGTTCACGACGGCCGGGTGGTCGAGCCGGGCCGCGGCGCGCGCCTCGCGGCGCATTCGCTCGGAGACGTTGGCCCGTTCGCGTTCGGGAAGGTGATCCGGTACGCGCGGCTCCTTGACGGCGACCTCCCGGTCCACCGTCTCGTCCTTCGCCCGCCACACGGTGCCCATACCGCCGTGCCCGAGCTTGCCGAGCAGCCGGTAACGGCCCGCGATGAGCCGACCGGTGCCCGGCTCCTGCGGCGCCTGCTGGTCGGGCACGACCTGGGTGGGCGCGGCGTACGGGTTCCCGGGGTGCGGCACGGCGACGGGAGGCCGCGGCGGTTGCAGGCCGAAACTCGTTGGTTCGTCGGGTCCGTAAGGGGCTCCCCCGTTGTTGCTCATAGGTTCATCCCTATCGCGGCAAGCGGTTCGGGAGCCACCCTGGGCGCTTTCCAGTCACAGACCCGTGACGCGCGGCGTCGCTTTTGTTCCTTTTACGGAGCCACTCGGCTCACGTGCCCGAGGGGGCGGCTCCGCCGGATCCCGGGCGGGTCACCGTGCCGGTGGGCGCGGCGCTCGGGGGCGCGGGACTCGTGGTGGCCGGGCTCGTGGCGGGGCTCGTGGGCGCGCTCGCCGTCGGGCCGGTCGTCGAAGTGATCGTGGCGGTGGTCGTAGCGGTGGTCGTCGCCCGGGACGAGGGCGCGGAACTCGTGGGCGACAAGGGCCCGTCGCCCCCGTCGCCGTTCATCAGCAGCGCGGCTGCCGACACGCCCGCCACCGCCATCGCGGCGACGAGCGCGACCGCGATCAGCACGTTCCGCGTGGCGGAGCGCGAGGAGGCGACGGACCTCATCGGCGATGTCACGGGCGGGTCCGACTCGGACGACGGCGCGTGAGGTGGCTGCGGCTGCGGTCTCGGCGCGTCCCGCCGGGTCGGTCTGTAGCCGGGCGGCACCGGCGGCATCCGGCCCGTGTCGAGAAACACCCGCAGCAGCCGCTCCGCCTCCACCGCGTCGAGCCTGCGCTCGGGATCGCGCTCGAGCAGGCCCCGTACGACGGGAAGCAGGGGCGCGGCGGCCTCGGGCGGGTGTATCTCGTCGATCACGACCGCGTGCAGGACTCCGCCCAACGAGTCGCGGTGGAACGGCGATTCGCCGCTCAGGGCCGTGCAGAGCAGCGCGCCGAGCGACCACAGGTCGGACTCGGGCCCGGTCCTCGCCCCGGACATCCGCTCGGGCGCGGTGTACTCGGGCGAGCCCACGAACGACCCGTTCTCGGTGAGCGTCGTCGATCCCGCGACCTGGGCGATCCCGAAGTCGGTGAGGACGACACGGCCCTCCGCGGTGAGGAGCACGTTCGCGGGCTTCAGGTCCCGGTGCAGCACGCCCGCGCCGTGCGCCTTGCGCAGCGCGCCGAGCAGGTCGATCCCCATCCGGGCCGCCTCGGCCGCGTCCACGGGCCCGCTCCGGGAGATCCGCTCGGCGAGCGAGCCACCTTCGATCAACTCCATGACGATGCAGGGGCGTTCGTCCTGCTCGACGACGTCGTGCACGACGATGATGTGCGGGTCCCGCAACTGGGCGATCGCCCGCGCCTCGCGCAGGGTCCGCTCGCGCTGCAGCCGGGACTCCTCCGCCGAGAGCGAGGTGTCGAGGACGAGTTCCTTGACCGCGACCTGCCTGCCGAGCAACTGGTCCGTGGCCCGCCATACGACGCCCATACCGCCCCGGCCGAGTCTGGCCTCCAGCCGGTAACGGCCCGCGATGACACGGACGTTGTCCCCCTCGGTCACCATGCGCCCCATCATGCCGCACCGGACGAAGGCCTTCCGGGGCGCTGACGCGCGGGTGGCCGACAAGCGACGTACGCGGTCACCTGCCGGGCCGGCCGTACCTACGGGGCGTACGGGGTCACTGGGCGCCCGGGGGCCGCCAGCTGCGCAGGATCGTGTCGAACTGTTCCTTCGCGGTGGCCCAGTCGGCCGCCGGCGCGGACATGTAGATCACGTACTCGACGCCTTCACGGCTGAGATACGCCTGCTCGCTGGCTCGGCGCGGGCCGGGGAACTCCGTGTCCTTCGCCAGCGCGGTCCAGGTGAAGTCCCAGAGCGCGCCCGGCCGGTCACGGAAGGTGTTCTCCTCCAGACCGACCCGCCGATAGTCCTGCAGCCGCCCCAACTGCTCCTCCAGGTCGAGCAGATGCGTGTACGGGGTGTCGAAGTCCGGGGAGTCGTCGACGGCGATGCGGACGAAGTGCTCGCCGTTGTCGGGCGTGTAGTCGACCTGGGTGTTCTCGGTCTGGCGCTTCCAGCCCTTGGGCAGGACAAGGCTGAAACCCTGTGGGTCTTCGACGCGCTCCCAGCCGTCCGGCACACCGCCGGTACCGGTGCCCGGGGTCTGGTTGCCCTTCCCGTCGTCCGTCGCACTCGCCGAGGGCGACGGGGCGGAGGAGGACGGGTCGGACGAGGACTCGGAGTTGCTGCTGTTGCCCCACCCGTCCGCGTACAGCAGCGCCGCGACGCCTCCGCCGCCCACGAGCGCGGCCAGAATGACGACGAGGACGAGCGTGCTGACCTTGCGGCGCTGCGTCCCTGCGACCGCCGGCTGGTTCATGGTGGCGACGGAGTCGGGCGCGGGACGGCCCTGGCTGCCGTAGGTGTCGTGCATGCCGTGGCTGCCGTAGGCGGCATGGCCGCCGGAAGCGCCGGGAGTGCCCGGTCCTCCCTGGGTCCCGTGCACACCCTGCGGGCCGCCGTACGAGCCCTGCGGCCCGTAAGCGGCATGGGCCGGCCCGTACATGCCCTGGGGCACGGACGACTCGGGAGCCTGAGGGGACTCACCGGACTCGTGTGAGGTGGCCACATGTTCCGTGGGCACATAGGCCTGCGCCGAACTCGGTGCGCGCCCCTCCGCGGCCTCGGCGAGCATCTGCTCGGCCTCCTCAGGACCGGGCCGCTCGGCGGGATCCTTGCGCAGCAGCGCGGCGATGACGGGCGCGAGCGGGCCGGCGTGCGTCAGCTCCTCGGGCTCCTCGCCGACCACGGCCTGCATGGTGGTCAGCGGGGTCGTCCGCCGGAACGGAGACCTCCCCTCGACCGCCGTGTAGAGCGTCGCGCCGAGCGCCCACAGATCGGAGGACGGACCCGGATCGTGGCCGCGTACGCGCTCCGGCGCCAGATAGTCGACCGAGCCGACGATCTCCCCGGTGCGCGTGATCGTCGTGTCGCCCTCGACCTGCGCGATCCCGAAGTCGGTGAGCAGGACGCGCCGGTCGTTGGAGAGCAGTACGTTGCCGGGCTTGACGTCGCGGTGCAGTACGCCCGCGGCGTGCGCGGCCCGCAGCGCGCGCAGCACCCAGAGCCCGACCCGCGCGGCCTCCCGGGGCTCGACGCGCCCGGACTCCTTGACCGCGTCGGCGAGCGAGTGACCCTCGACCAGCTCCATCACGATCCACGGGCGGCCGTCGTGCTCCAGCACGTCGTGCACGGTGACGACGGCCGAGTGGTTGATCCGCGCGGCGGCGCGCGCCTCGGCCCGGGTCCGGGCGAGGAGCACGGGCTGGTCGCTGTCCGCCACGTAGAGCGCGGCCGTCAACTCCTTGATGGCGACGGCCCGGTGCAGCACCTCGTCGTGCGCACGCCACACCCGGCCCATGCCGCCACTGCCGATGGAGTCGACGAGCCGGTAGCGCCCGGACAACAGCAGGCCCTGCATCTGATTCACGTTTCCCCGCAATGCTCTTGACAGGGTCAGACTAAGGACCGGCCCCCACCCAGGGAACCGGCGGGGCCCTACGGAGACAGCACTGTGACGGTTCGCCCGAGCGTGAACGAGCGGTTACGGCCCGGCGATCGGAGGCCGGCCAGTGGTCTGACAGGCTCCGGCCCCGGGGCCTGACAAGGTCTCAGTCCGTCGCCTGACAGGCCCAAGCCCGTGGCCTGACAGGTCTCAGCCCGTGGCCTGATAGGACGCCGACGCCTGCTCGTAGAGCCGCGTCACCTCGTCCCGCTCGGCCTCCGGACCGAGCACCTGCACCACGTGGTACCGCCCGTCGACGATGATCGCGAGGTTGCGTACGAAGACCTCGCGGCCCTGGGAGTCCTGCCAGGTGAACTGCCCCTCGGCCATGGTCCGTCCGCCCACCTCTATGCGCCGCATCCCGCTGGAAGTGGCCCACGTCGAGTCGCGGAACGGCTGCAACTCCCGCTCGTCCTCACGCTGGTACGACATCGGATCAGTGCCGTACTGGCTGGTCGTGTCGCGGCCGGGCACGATCAGGAGCTCGAAGTCGCCCTGGGAGTAGACGATCTGGCCGCGGCCGTTCTTCCCCGTCCGGTCCCAGCCGTTGGCGACCGCGACACGGAACCCCTCGGAGTCCTTGCGCAGGGTGAAGCCCTGCGCGACCTCGGGTCCGGTGGTCTGCGTGCTGGAACTGGACGACTGCGTCGGACTGTTCTCCTTGCTCGGAGACTTCTCGTCCTGCGGATCCGTGCCCGCGTTCCCGTCCGTGCCGGTGTCCGTGTCGGCCGAGTGTCCCGGGCTCGGAGTGGCGATGTCCCCCGCGGAACCGGTCCGCTCCCCGGCGTTGTCGGACTTGGGCATGAAGGCCACGGCATACGCGACGGCCGCCGCCATGGCCAGCAGTATCAGCAGGAGCAGCGTGCGGCCGAGTCGACGGGGCTTGGCCTCCCGCTTGGACCGCTTGTGGCGGCCGTGCGGGCTGGTGTCGGGCAGCCCCGCGCGGCGCCTTCGGACGAGCTCGCCCCGGCGGCGCACGACGGGCAGCCGCTTGGGATCCACGGGCGGCGCGGCCACCACGTACGTCCCGGCCTCCGGCTCGGGCGCCGACCGCACCAGCGACCGCAGCCAGCCGCGCAGCTCCTCGAAGTCCAGCCGCTCGGTGGGGTCCTGGCGGAGCAACGACTCCACGACCGGCCGCAGCGGCCCGCACTCCTCGGCGAACGCGGGCGGCTCCGCGCACACCAGCTGCACCAGCTCGGCGGTGTTCTCCTCGGGGTAGGGCGCGTGCCCCTGAACGGCCCGGAAGAGCAGCGCCCCCAACGCCCACAGGTCTGTCGCGGGCCCGATCGGCGCCGCCAACTGCCAGTTCTCGTGCACCGGCCCGGCCTGCTCGGGCGCCCAGCGCTCGGTGACCGGTCCGACAACAGCCATCCGCGCCTGCCGCGCCCGCTCGGCCGCCAGCGCGGTGGCGGGGCCCCGATGGGTGGCGGGCGCGGGGTCGGCGGTCAGCCGGCTCCACTGGGTGGGCGCCCCGGTGGTGGCGCCGGCGGCGTGGGCGGGGTCTGCGCCGTAGGCAGGGTCCAAGCTGTAGGCGGGGTCTGTGCCGTGGGCGGTGTCTGTGCTGTAGGCGGGGTCAGAGGTGTGGGCGAAGTGGCCGGCGATGCCGTTGCTCGTCCCGGTGTGGGACACGCCGTTGCCGTTCCCGGGGTATCCGCTGCCGTCACCGTGGCCCGATACGCCGCCCCCATTGCCCCCGTTGCCGCCATTGCCGCTGCTTCCGGCACCGGGCAACGCGGGAGGCTGGTCCTGTCCGTTCCCGCCCAGCGCGGGCGCACCATGACGCGGCGCCGCGCCGTGCCAGGAGCTGGTCCGCCCCACCCCGTACGGGTCGGCGATCTGCCCCGGCGGCGAGGTGCGCTCCACTCCGAGCCCGGAGATCTGTCCGACCTCGGCCTCGGCCTCACCCTCGGCGGGCCGGGACCTCGGCGCGGGCAACGCCGCGTTCCGGCCGCCCCGCTGTTCCTCCTGCACCCGGGCCGCGGCCCGCGCGCCCGCGCGGTAGGCCGCGATGGCACCGGCCCGCGCGGCCCGCACATCACCGCCGGCGTCCAGCGCCCGCTGCCCCGCGGCCGACGCCTGTGCCCGAGTGACGGGCGCCAGCGCTCCGCCGCCTCCTGGCACGGCCTCGACGGCGGCACGACCACCACCGGCAACCCGCGCACCGGGCACACCACCGGAACCACCCTGCTGGGACTGCCCGTGCTGACCGACCTGGCTGTGAGGCCCGGCCGAGCCTGCCGGACCAGCCTGACCTGTCTGCCCCGCCTGACCTGTCTGCCCCGGCGCACCGCCCGCCGTTCCGGAGCCGCCCGCCTCGCCCTCACCGTCGGCGGCAGGCACCGGGTCGTACCCGCACAGCGCCTCCTCCGCGGCCCCCGCGGCAAGCCCCGTGAGCATCACGCGCCCGTCGTCGCAGACGAGCACCGTGCGCGCGGTGATGTTCCGGTGCACCCAGCCGTGGCCGTGCAGCACCCGCAGCGCGGTCAGCACATCGGAGGCGACCTCGGCGGCCCGGTACGGACTCAGCGGTCGCTCCGCGAGCAGCGCCGCCAGTGGCCGCGCGGCCACCATCTCACTCACTATCCACAACGACCCGCCCTCGGCGAACACGTCGAAGACCTGGTCGAGCCGCGGGTGGTCGGGAATCTGGGCCGCGGCCTGCGCGGCCTCGATCGCCCGCCGCACCGCCGGTTCGGTGGGCCGCCGTGTGGTCCGCGCGGACGCCCGCCGCACCCCGGCGTCCCGGGCCACGAACCCGTCGGGCAGCCCGTCCGCGTCGAGCACCTCCGCCTCGACGATCTCGGGCAACGGCACCTGCCGGACCAGGACTTCCTGTCCGCTGTACGTGTCGAAGGCCCGGGTCTCGGCGAGTTCGTACTCGTCCGACGGCGGCAGCGGCAGACGGTAACGGTCGGCGAGTACCCGTCCCGCATAGTCGTCCACGATGCCTCCCCCGGCCGCCCGGTTGGTCAATTCCGTTCGCCATGCGTCCCGTTGTGGCTGCAGATGTGGCTGCGTACGGTCCGCAACCACTCACGATACGTGCCGGAGGCAACCCACAGTGAGGAGATGCGAGATCTCAGGAATCTCGTGCCCCTCAGGACTTCGGTTCGAACGACTTCGTAAGCGTCTGCCACGTGTTTTTACGAAGCTCGGTGTCCCATTTCGAGCCCTTCGCGGTGTACATGAGCCCATATCCGAGGCTGTCGTTGACGACGAACCCTCGGTCTATCGACCGATACTGCGTCCCACTGTCCACGTAGGTGAACTCCCAGTCGGCGGTGTTCCAGCCGCGGTAGTCCACCTTCTCTATTCGGATGCGCTTGTACTGCGGACGCTGCATGAACTGCTCTTGGTTCTTCCAGTCCGCCACCGGGTCGCTCTTGGGCGTCGTCGTCCACCCGACCAGCAGCTTCTGCCCGTCAGGACCGGCGAACCGGGACCCGGCCGCACTCGTGGACTCGTACTTCCATCCCTTGGGCAGCCCGATCGAGAACCCCTGCCCGCTCTTGTATGTTTCCGCGGCGCCGTCTCCCGAACCGCTGCCGGAGTCGTCGTTCGAACCGCCGGTCCCGCTCGAAGCACTCGCACTCGGCGAACTGCCGGTGTTCGCGTCCCCGCCGGCGGAGTCGGTCTTCTCTCCGTTGTCCTTTTCGGTACCGCTGTTCTCGTCCTGCTTGGTATCGCTGCCCGCACTCGCCCCGCTGGACGCCGACTTGTCGTCGCCGCCCTTGTTCTCGTTTGCTCCGGAGTCGTCGCCGCCACTGAGCGTGACGGCGAGGATCGTGCCCAGCACGGCCAGCACGACGACCACTGCGACGATCACCAACGTCCGCCGGGGCACCACATCGGTGAGCGAGGCCCTGGGCGCGACGGTCCGCGGATGCGTGTCCCCGGGACCACCCGAACTCCCGCCCACCGAACTGAAGTTCACTTCGGAGGCAGCAGAAGCCCGCCCCTTGGCCGAACCGGCCGCACCCACGGAGGCAGACCGGGAAACAGCCTCGGAGTCCGAGCCAGAAGCAGCGGCAGCGGGGGAGGCAGCAGGGGAAGAGGAAGGCGAAGCGGGGGCGGAGGAGGAGGGGGAAGAGGAGGTCGCAGGAGCGGCCGAGGCTGAAGCCGAGGTCGAGTTCGAGGCCTTGGCGGCCTTGCCGTCCGCCCCCTCCGGCGAGGTCGGCGCCTCGGCGCCCGCGGCTTCCCCGGCACCGGCCTTGGCACCGGTCTTCTCTGCACCGGTCTTCCCGGTTCCGACCACCGCGGCAGCACCCGCCGCCGCGGCCGCAGCAGCACCCTTGCCCTTCCGCACGGAACGCAGCGCCCCGCGGAGCCGCTCCACCGGCTCCTCGCCCTTCTTGTTCCCGCCGGCGGACCTGCCGCCCGAACTCTTCTTCTTGGCAGGGGCGTCCACCGGCAGTTCGGGCAACGGCACGACCTTCGTCGCGTCCTGCGGCTCCGGCTCGTCCTTGGGCTCGGGCGCGTGGATGACCTCGGTGAGCATCGTCCGGGCCCCGGCGTCGTCGAGCCGCTGCTCGGGGTCCTTGACGAGCAGCCCGTAGATGACCTTCTCCAGCGGCCCGGCGTTCTTCGGCTGCTCCATCGGCTCCGTCATCACCGCGGTGAGCGTCGCGATGGCGGATCCCTTGTCGTACGGCGGCACGCCTTCCACCGACGCGTACAGCAGCCCACCGAGCGACCAAAGGTCGGCCGCGGGGCCGGGCTTGTGCCCTCGCGCACGCTCGGGCGAGATGTACGAGGGCGCGCCGACGAGCATGCCGGTCGAGGTGATGGACGGGTCGCCCTCCACCTGTGCGATGCCGAAGTCGGTGAGCACGACCCGGCCGTCCTCGGCGATGAGCACGTTCGACGGCTTCACGTCCCGGTGCAGGATGCCCTCGCGGTGCGCCGAACGCAGCACGTCGAGGATGGCCAGCCCCACCTCGGCCGCGCGCTTCGGCGTGAGCAGCCCGTCCTCACGGATGACCTCGGCGAGCGACTTGCCCTCGACGAGCTCCATCACGATCCACGGCCGGTTGTCCTCGTCGATCACGTCATAGACCGTCACCGCGCCGTTGTTCCGGATCCGCGCGATGGCCTTGGCCTCACGGAAGGTCCGCGTGATCAGCCGCCGCTTCTCGTCCTCGTCGATCCGCGCCGGCAACCGCAGTTCCTTGACCGCGACCGTCCGGCCCAGCGTCTCGTCCTTGGCCCGCCACACGGTGCCCATGCCGCCGCGTCCGAGGACTCCTCCCAGCCGGTATCGCCCGGCGAGAAGACGATCGCTCTCGTCCTGCCGGGATGCTCCCGCGCGCTCCGCCTCCGACATGCGTCCCCTCATGCAACCCGCCCTGACAGAGCCTCCATTGTCACCCACCCGACCACCGTCCGACGCCCCGGGTGCCCCCTCGCGGAAGCATTCCTTCCCCGCGCCGCCCCTCACCTGCCCCGCCCGTCACCCGGCCGAGCCCGTCCCTCACGATGAGCAGCGCCGAGGAAGCACCTCATGCCACCTCCGAGGACGCTACTGACTCTTCCTGTGTGCCTGACCCTCCTCTGCCCGACCTCGAACCGGCCCTTCTCGCCGCCGAGTTCTGCCCCCGCACCCCTTGAAACGACCGGGTTCCGAGCAGAGATCCCAGCTCAGGACACTCGTTCGAGTGACACCCGGGAACCCTCCACTCGGATTCCCGGGCCCCATCGCACGTGCGCCGCCGCCACCGCCCCTACAACGGCACGATGTCCGGCGCCCCCAGCCGAGCCGCGTCGGCCGTCAGGTCGTCCGGCTGCCGCTGCGACTCCCGCTCCGCCTCCACCCGCTTCTCGTAGTGCTCGACCTCGCGCTCGATCTGGTCCTTGTCCCAGCCCAGCACCGGCGCCATGAGCTCAGCGGCCTCCCGCGCGCTGCGCGTACCCCGGTCGAAGGTCTCGATCGAGATGCGTGTCCGCCGGGTCAGCACGTCGTCGAGATGCCGTGCCCCCTCGTGCGAGGCGGCATAGACGATCTCGGCGCGCAGATAGTCCTCGGCGGCGGGCAGCGGCTCGCCCAGCGAGGCGTCCGCGGCGATGAGGTCGAGCAGCTCCTCCGCGAGCGATCCGTACCGGTTCAACAGGTGCTCCACGCGCACCACATGGAGTCCGGTCCGCGCGGCGGTCCGCGCCCGCGCGTTCCACAGCGCCCGGTACCCCTCGGCACCGATCAGCGGGATGTCCTCGGTGACGCACTCCGCGACCCGCTGGTCGAGCCCGTGCACCGCCTCGTCCACCGCGTCCTTGGCCATCACCCGGTACGTCGTGTACTTGCCGCCGGCCACGACCACGAGCCCCGGCACCGGATGCGCCACGGTGTGCTCGCGCGACAGCTTGCTCGTGGCGTCCGACTCGCCGGCGAGCAGCGGCCTCAGCCCCGCGTACACCCCCTCCACGTCATCACGTGTCAGCGGCACGGCGAGGACGGAGTTCACATGCTCCAGCAGGTAGTCGATGTCCGCGCTGGACGCCGCCGGGTGCGCCTTGTCGAGGTCCCAGTCGGTGTCCGTCGTCCCGATGATCCAGTGCCGGCCCCAGGGGATCACGAACAGCACGGACTTCTCCGTACGCAGGATCAGTCCGGTCGTCGAGGTGATCCGGTCCTTCGGTACGACCAGATGGATGCCCTTGGACGCCCGGACGTGGAACTGGCCCCTCTCGCCCACCATCGCCTGGGTGTCGTCCGTCCACACCCCGGTGGCGTTGACGACCTGCTTGGCGCGGACCTCGTACTCCCCGCCGCCTTCGACGTCCTGCACCTTGGCACCGACGACCCGCTCGCCCTCGCGCAGGAAGCCGGTCACACGCGCGCGGTTGGCGACCTTCGCTCCGTACGCCGCCGCCGTGCGCACCAGGGTCGCTACATAACGGGCGTCGTCCATCTGCGCGTCGTAGTACTGCAGCGCGCCGACCAGGGCGTCCTTCTTCAGGGCGGGGGCGACACGCAGCGCGTGACGGCGTGACAGGTGACGGTGCATCGGCAGTCCGCGCCCGTGCCCGCGCGCCATCGACATCGCGTCGTAGAGCGCGACGCCCGAACCGGCGTACAGCCTCTCCCAGCCCTTGTGCTGCAAGGGATACAGGAACGGAACCGGCTTCACGAGGTGCGGCGCGAGCCTCTCCAGCAACAGCCCGCGCTCCTTCAGCGCCTCCCGTACGAGCGGGAAGTCGAGCATCTCCAGATAGCGCAGACCTCCGTGGATCAGCTTGCTCGACCGGCTCGACGTGCCCGACGCCCAGTCACGCGCCTCGACCAGGCCGGTGGACAGACCGCGGGTCACGGCGTCCAGTGCCGTGCCCGCACCGACCACGCCTGCTCCCACGACCAGCACATCCAGTTCGTGCTCGGCCATTCCCGCGAGTGACTCGGCGCGCTCCGCCGGTCCCAGTGTCGCTGTCCGCACAGTTGCCTCCCGCTGTCTGTCGCGCCGGGCTCACCCGTCCGGCGAGGCCCGGCTCACATCCCCCATGCCCAAATTCTCAACCCGTTGCCCGCCTTCGGCCACCACCAGCCGTCCGCCTGTGGATATCTCTCGGTGACTTCCGGAGAAACACAGCCGAGCAATCCCGCAAATCGGTCATATTTACTCCTAGTCTGACATTGCGCTCGCCCGTTCTGTCCACAGGGCTTGCGTCCTTGTCCCCCTTCGGTTACTGGGAAGGACGGCCCACCGCCATGCCCGCAGATCTCGCCGTCATCGGTCTCGGCCAGTTCGGCCTGCCCCTGGCTCAGGCCGCCGTCAGCGCCGGCATCTCCACACTCGGCTACCAGTGCGGCGACCCCGCGCCGCTGGCCGCGGCCGACCAGCGCCGGATGCTCTCGACGGGCTTCCGGCCGGCCACCAACCCGGCCGAACTCGGCCGGGTCCGTACCGCGGTCATCTGCGCGCCGACCCCGCGTGGCGCGGACGGCGCACTCGACCTGGGCCAACTGGCCGACGCCGCCCGCACCCTGGCCGCACACCTGCGCCCGCACACCACGGTGATCCTGGAGTCCCCCGTGTACCCGGGTACGACCGAGGAATTCCTCCGGCCGCTCCTCGAAGAGGGCTCCGGTCTCCGCGCGGGCCGCGACTTCCACCTCGCGTACTCACCCAGCCGCGTCGACCCGGGCAACCGCGACCACACCCCCGCCAACACCCCGAAGGTCATCGGCGGCCTCACCCCCGCCTGCACCGAGTCGGCCGCCGCCTTCTACGGGCGCCTCACCGACAAGGTCGTACGCGCGCGTGGACCACGGGAAGCGGAGACCGTGCAGCTCCTGGAGACCAACTACCGGCACGTCAACATCGCCCTCGTCAACGAGATGGCGGTCCTCTGCCACGACCTGGGCGTCGACCTGTGGGACGTCATCCGCTGCGCCGAGACCAAGCCGTTCGGCTTCCAGGCCTTCCGCCCCGGCCCCGGCGTAGGCGGCCACGCCGTCCCCCGGGACCTCGCGGGCCCGAGGACCCGCTCCCTGCGCATGGTCGAACTGGCCCAGCAGGTCAACAACCACATGCCGCAGTACGTCATCCAGCGCGCGGCCACGCTCCTCAACGAGCACGGCAAGTCCGCCCGCGGCGCCCGCGTGCTCCTCCTCGGCATCACCTACAAGCCCGACCACGCCGACCAACAGGGCTCCCCCGCCAAGGAGATCGCGACCCGCCTGATGGAACTCGGCGCCGCCGTCAGCTACCACGACCCGCTCGTCCCGTCCTGGAGCATCCTCGACCGCCCGGTCCCCCGCGTGGACTCCCTCTACGAGGCGGCAGCCGACGCGGACCTGACGATCCTCCTCCAGCAACACCGCACGTACGACCTTCAGGGGCTATCGGTGAAGGCACAGCTGCTGCTGGACACACGGGGGGCTACGCCTACGGGGGCGGCGCACAGGTTGTGACCGGGGGCGTGCGGGGCGGTCCCGAGCCTCTGGGGTTGGTGGCACGGAGCGCTCCACGCCGGTACCGTACAAAAGTGGAGGCCACCGCAGGGGACACTGCGGCAGGCTCCAGGATGGATCACGGAGTGTCCGCCCCTACTGTGTATGGGGGCGGCCGCTCACCAAAGGTGGAGCCCACCGCAGGGGCTACTGCGGCAGGCTCCAGGATGGTTCACGGAGTGTCCGCCCCTAGTGTGTTTAGGGGCGGCCGCTCACAAAAGGAGGAGCCCACCGCAGCGGTCACTGCGGCAGGCTCCAGGATGGTTCACGGAGTGTCCGCCCCTAGTGTGTGTGGGGGCGGCCGCTCACCATCCGAAAATTCGCAAGACCCACCTCCTCCGGCACTTCACCGTCCACAGACGGATCCGGTCCCAGCGGGTGGGCTTGCGATGGCGGCCCATGGGCGCCCCCTTCCACGACGCCACCCATTGACCCGGTAGGCAGCACGTCGGAACTCGGGCCGGGCCCCGACGGCCGGGGTCCGGAACCATGTCCTTGGAAGGGGGCACCCCACACAACTGGGGCGCCGAACAGGGACGTTACCGCCCAGATATGGCCTTCAGACGCGCATTTGTCCCGAACGCAACCACGCGCCCCCCATCACAAAACGCGCCCCACCAGGCCCAGTTGGGCACACGAAAGGGCCCGGACCACCCCGGCCCGGGCCCCTCGAAGTGCCGTGCGGCTACCGCTTGTGCTGCGAGTCCGCCACCGTGACCTCGACCCGCTGGAACTCCTTGAGCTCGCTGTAGCCGGTCGTGGCCATGGCCCGCCGCAGGGCGCCGAAGAAGTTCATGGAGCCGTCGGGCGTGTGCGAGGGTCCGGCGAGGACCTCCTCGATGGTGCCGACGGTGCCGAGGTCGACCTTCTTGCCGCGCGGCAGCTCGTCGTTGACGGCCTCCATGCCCCAGTGGTGGCCCCGGCCGGGCGCGTCGGTGGCGCGCGCGAGCGGGGAGCCCATCATCACGGAGTCGGCGCCGCAGGCGATCGCCTTGGGGAGGTCGCCGGACCAGCCGACACCGCCGTCCGCGATCACGTGCACGTACCGGCCGCCGGACTCGTCCATGTAGTCCCGGCGGGCCGCGGCCACGTCGGCGACCGCGGTGGCCATCGGGACCTGGATGCCCAGCACGTTGCGCGTGGTGTGCGCGGCGCCGCCGCCGAAGCCGACGAGCACGCCCGCGGCTCCCGTACGCATCAGGTGCAGGGCCGCCGTGTACGTGGCGCAGCCGCCGACGATGACCGGGACGTCCAGCTCGTAGATGAACTGCTTCAGGTTCAGCGGCTCGGAGGCACCGGACACGTGCTCGGCCGACACCGTCGTACCGCGGATGACGAAGATGTCGACACCCGCGTCCACCACGGCCTTGGAGAACTGGGCGGTGCGCTGCGGGGAGAGCGCGGCCGCGGTGACCACGCCCGAGTCGCGCACCTCCTTGATGCGCTGCCCGATCAGCTCCTCCTTGATGGGAGCCGCGTAGATCTCCTGGAGACGGCGGGTCGCGGTGTCCGCGTCCAGCTCCGCAATCTCGTCGAGGAGCGGCTGCGGGTCCTCGTACCTCGTCCAGAGGCCTTCGAGGTTCAGGACGCCCAGGCCGCCGAGCTCGCCGATACGGATGGCGGTGGCCGGCGAGACGACCGAGTCCATGGGGGCGGCCAGGAACGGCAGCTCGAAGCGGTAGGCGTCGATCTGCCAGGCGATCGAGACCTCCTTCGGGTCTCGCGTACGGCGGCTCGGGACGACGGCGATGTCGTCGAAGGCGTACGCCCGGCGGCCGCGCTTGCCGCGCCCGATCTCGATCTCAGTCACGTGTGTGGCCTTTCCCTCTTCGTTTCTGCGCCTCCCAGTATCCCCGACACCCACGACGAGGGCGGTCCCGGATGCTCCGGGACCGCCCTCGTCGTGGGTGTCGGCTGGGTGGCGACTACTGGTTACGGCTGTAGTTCGGCGCCTCGACCGTCATCTGGATGTCGTGCGGGTGGCTCTCCTTGAGGCCCGCCGACGTGATCCGTACGAAGCGGCCCTTGGTCTCCATCTCGTCGATGGAGGCGGCGCCCACGTAGCCCATGGTCTGGCGGAGGCCACCGACGAGCTGGTGCAGGACGTTGGCCAGCGGGCCGCGGTAGGGCACCTGGCCCTCGATGCCCTCGGGCACGAGCTTGTCGTCGGAGGCGACCTCGGCCTGGAAGTAGCGGTCCTTCGAGTACGACCTGCCCTGGCCGCGGGACTGCATGGCCCCGAGCGAGCCCATGCCGCGGTACGACTTGAACTGCTTGCCGTTGATGAAGAGCAGCTCGCCGGGCGACTCCTCACAGCCGGCGAGGAGGCTGCCGAGCATCACCGTGTCGGCGCCGGCGGCCAGCGCCTTGCCGATGTCTCCGGAGTACTGCAGTCCGCCGTCACCGATGACCGGGACGCCCGCGGCGCGGGCCGCGAGGGCGGCTTCGTAGATGGCGGTGACCTGCGGGACGCCGATGCCGGCGACCACGCGGGTGGTACAGATCGAACCGGGGCCCACGCCCACCTTGACGCCGTCGACACCGGCGTCCACGAGCGCCTGGGCGCCGTCACGGGTGGCGACGTTTCCGCCGATCACGTCGACGCCGACGCTCGACTTGATCTTCGCCATCCAGTTGAGGGCGTTGCTGTTGTGCCCGTGCGAGGTGTCGACGATCAGGAAGTCGGCACCGGCCTCGGCGAGCGCCTGCGCCCGGTCCAGGGCCTCGGGGCTCGCGCCGACGGCGGCACCGACGAGGAGACGACCCTCGCCGTCCTTCGCCGCGCTCGGGTACTTCTCGGCCTTCACGAAGTCCTTGACCGTGATGAGGCCCTTGAGGATGCCCGCGTCGTCGACCAGCGGAAGCTTCTCGATCTTGTGGCGGCGGAGCAGCTGCATGGCGTCGTTGCCCGAGATGCCGACCTTGCCGGTGACCAGGGGCATCGGGGTCATGACCTCGCGCACCTGACGGGAGCGGTCGGTCTCGAAGGCCATGTCACGGTTGGTGACGATGCCCAGCAGCTTCTTGTTGCCGTCGGTAACCGGCACGCCGCTGATGCGGAACTTGGCGCACAGGGCGTCGGCCTCGGCGAGCGTCGCGTCCGGGTGCACCGTGATCGGGTCGGTGACCATGCCGGACTCGGAGCGCTTCACGAGGTCGACCTGGTTGACCTGGTCCTCGATGGACAGGTTGCGGTGCAGTACGCCGACACCGCCCTGCCGTGCCATGGCGATCGCCATGCGCGACTCGGTCACCTTGTCCATCGCCGCGGACAGCAGCGGGATGTTCACGCGCACGTTGCGGGAGATGCGGGACGAGGTGTCGACCGCGTTGGGCAGCACCTCGGATGCGCCCGGCAGCAGCAGCACGTCGTCGTAGGTCAGCCCGAGTGTCGCGAATTTCTCGGGCACTCCGTCGACGTTTGCAGTCATGACACCTTCCCCAAATGGCCTTGATCGGTGCGGATGTCCATGCTAACGGGAAGCATGGCTCTCTCATTCCACGGTTACGGGTGCCCCTGGGCTTCGTAGCTTCGTACGTGGAGGACGACCGCCGCGTTCATCCGGCGCCCGCCCGCCGGGGGCACGGGCCTTGAGCGGGCCGTGCCCCGCGTCGCCGCCCCGCGCCTCGCCCGGGACGGCGGAAAAAAATTTGCCGTACGCATGAGAAAGCCCACCCTGCCGAGAGGCTCACCCGGCGATCACCGGCCCCGGCGCACCGGCGGTCCGACCGCACATGGGCCTGGCGCACCGGTCGCGCGACCGCAGCACATTGACCTGGCACACCAGCCGTCTGGCCGCACGTGAGCCCGGCCCACCGGCCGCACGTGCCCCCGGCCCACCGGTTCACCCGCCGAATGCCAACCCGTCGCTCCGCCCAGAGGCCCCACTCAGAAGCCCCGCAAAGCGCGCGAAGTCCGCCCGCCTACTGCTCCGCCAGTGCCCGCAAACGGCTCAGCGCCCTGTGCTGGGCCACGCGGACCGCGCCCGGTGACATGCCCAGCATCTGGCCCGTCTCCTCGGCCGTGAGGCCCACCGCGATCCTCAGCAGGAGGAGCTCCCGCTGGTTCTCGGGGAGGTTGGCCATGAGCTTCTTGGCCCACTCGGCGTCGCTGCTGAGGAGGGCACGCTCCTCGGGGCCGAGCGAGTCGTCCGGCCGCTCGGGCATCTCGTCCGACGGCACGGCCGTCGAGCCGGGATGGCGCATCGCGGCGCGCTGCAGGTCGGCGACCTTGTGCGCGGCGATGGCGAAGACGAAGGCTTCGAAGGGGCGCCCGGTGTCCTTGTACCGCGGCAGTGCGAGGAGCACCGCGACACAGACCTCCTGCGCCAGGTCCTCCACGAAGTGCCGTGCGTCACCCGGCAGTCGGGACAGACGTGTGCGGCAGTAGCGGATCGCGAGGGGATGGACATGGGCGAGCAGGTCGTGCGTGGCCTGCTCGTCTCCGTCGACCGCGCGATGGACGAGCGCACCGATTGCCCCTTGGGCAGTGGCCGCCTCGTCGTCACGCATCGGTCCATGGTGCCTTGGCGTCGTCCTGTCCGTGGCACCGCGTCCGTAGTTGTGCACCGAAGCGTTATGAGCAGGTGCGCCGGAACTCATCTCCTGCGCCCTCCCCTCCCGCTCGACCGACTCGTTCCCGAGGAACTCCACACCTCAAGGATGCGGCATCCGCCGGGAAACGGGGATCGGGCGCCCGAACGGCCGATTTCGATCCCCCGTCGGGTCCGGCCCCACCCGCCGTGCGGCGGGCGGGGACACCCGTACCCCCGCGGCGGTTCACCTAGCGGACCAGGCCCCATCGGAACCCGAGCGCCACCGCGTGCGCGCGGTCCGAGGCGCCGAGCTTCTTGAAGAGCCGCCGCGCGTGGGTCTTGACGGTGTCCTCGGAGAGGAACAGCTCACGGCCGATCTCCGCGTTCGACCGGCCGTGGCTCATGCCTTCCAGGACCTGGATCTCACGCGCGGTTAGTGTCGGCGCCGCGCCCATCTCGGCCGACCGCAGTCTGCGCGGCGCGAGCCGCCAGGTCGGGTCGGCGAGAGCCTGGGTGACGGTCGCACGCAGCTCCGCACGGGAGGCGTCCTTGTGGAGATAGCCACGGGCACCGGCGGCGACCGCGAGTGCGACACCGTCCAGGTCCTCGGCGACGGTGAGCATGATGATGCGCGCACCGGGGTCGGCGGACAGCAGCCGCCGGACCGTCTCCACGCCGCCCAGACCGGGCATGCGTACGTCCATCAGAATCAGATCCGAACGGTCGGCACCCCAGCGGCGGAGGACTTCCTCGCCGTTGGCCGCCGTGGTCACGCGCTCTACGCCGGGCACGGTCGCCACCGCACGGCGGAGCGCCTCTCGGGCAAGCGGGGAGTCGTCGCAGACGAGGACGGATGTCATGGCCGTCCTCCGCAGCTGATGCGCGTCACCTTGAGCCTCCAGGCTGGTACGAATCGTCACCTGTGCGGTTGACGCTCTCGGACGCTTGCCCGAGCGCTTGTTCTTTCAACCGCCTCCGCACTCTCAACGACGGTCACCCGAAAGAGTTACGGGGCGGTGAGCCACGTTCGGCACTCTACGTGAGGGCGCGGACACGGTGGAGACACCCACGGCGGACCCTCAAGGTTTCATCACAACCTATGCCCCATTTAGCCGCTTTTCTTCCCATTTACTGGTGTCTGAGGCTAGATTCGCAATGAGTCATATTTTCATCTCCTTAGATCGTAGATGTACGGTCATGGGCACGTAACCGCCCAGAACGGCTACAAGGGGACAACGAAATGGCAGATTTCTCCCGCCTTCCCGGACCGAACGCGGATCTGTGGGACTGGCAGCTCCTCGCGGCTTGCCGCGGGGTCGACAGCTCGCTCTTCTTCCACCCGGAGGGCGAGCGCGGTGCGGCACGGAGCGCTCGTGAGAACTCGGCCAAAGAGGTCTGCATGAGGTGCCCGGTACGCGCGGAGTGCGCGGCGCACGCACTGGCGGTGCGCGAGCCGTACGGCGTGTGGGGCGGCCTCACCGAGGACGAGCGCGAGGAACTCATGGGGCGGGCACGCAACCGCCTGGTCTCGGCGTCGGCGTCGACGTCCGGCGGAGGCACTCCGTCACATCACTGAAGGAACGTTTCTTCGAACGGGCACGCGCGCGTGCCCCTACTTTCCGACAGACAAGCCCTCCCATAGGCCGGCCTTCCAGCAGGTCAGCCACTGTCCCGAGGAGTCGGCGCGCCGCGGCTCTCCGGCGGGTCAGCGCGCCGCGGCCCGGGCCAGCTGATCCAGTGTGGCCGCCACCGCGGGCACCTGGGCGAGGTCCGGCAGCGTGAGCGCGACGATCTCCCGCCGCAGGGCGGGCTCGACCATCACCGTGCGCGCACCCTTGGGGCGTACGGACTCGATGGCGAGCTCCGGCAGGACCGCGACCCCCAGGCCCGCTCCGACCAGGCCGACCACGGCCGGGTAGTCGTCGGTCGCGAAGTCGATACGCGGTGTGAAGCCCGCGCGCTCGCAGACCTCGACGAGCTGGCCGCGGCAGCGGGGGCAGCCGGCGATCCACGGCTCGTCGGCCAGTTCGCCGATGGCGACCGTCCGCGCGCGGGCCAGCCGGTGCCCCTCGGGGACCAGGCCGACGAGCCGGTCCCTGAGCAGGGGCCGTACCACCAGGTCGTCCCACTCCTCGGCGCCCGCCGCGCCCTCGTACCGGAACGCGAGTGTGACGTCGCAGTCGCCCTCGCGCAGCATCTCGACCGAGCGCGGCGGCTCGGCCTCCTCCAGGGAGACGCGGGTGCCGGGGTGCGCGGCGCGCAGGGCGGCGAGCGCGGCCGGTACGAGCGTGGAACTGCCGCTGGGGAAGGAGACGAGCCGGACCCGGCCGGCCCGCAGGCCCGCGATCGCGGCGACCTCCTCCTCGGCGGCCGTCAGCCCGGCGATGATGCCCGCCGCATGCCGTACGAGGGCCTCGCCGGCCTGGGTCATACGCATCTCGCGGCCCGTGCGGATCAGCAGGGGCGTGCCGACGGAGGCCTCCAGGGCCTTCATCTGCTGGCTGACGGCGGGCTGGGTGCAGCCCAGTTCGCGCCCCGCCGCCGAGAAGGAGCCGGTGGCGGCGACGGCGCGCAGCACACGGAGATGACGGGCCTCGATCACCCTCCGAGCATAAGCGAATCTTGGATACGGCGACGAATATTGCGTCGAGGCTTTGGATCGTACCGTCTAGCGTGCAGTCATGAAGCTTCTGTCTCTGAACCTTGGCCGCCCCAAGTCCGTCGACTACACGGACCAGGCGGACGGCGTGACCGGGATCGACAAGCGGCCGGTGGACGGGCCGGTGCGGGTGTCCGCGCCCGGGCCCAAGGGGGTCGGCGCGAGCGGGCTCGCCAGGGACGCGGTGTGCGAACTGCGGCACCACGGCGGCGACCACCAGGCGGTGTACGCCGTCGCGCGCGAGGACCTCGACGACTGGGAGCGCGAGCTGGGGCGCCCCCTGGCCAGCGGCATGTTCGGGGAGAACCTCACGACGGAGGGCGTCGACGTGTCCGGCGCGCGGATCGGGGAGCGCTGGCGGGTCGGCTCCGAGGTTGTCCTGGAGGTCACCTCCGGGCGGATTCCCTGTCTCACCTTCCAGGGCCATCTGGGCGAGAAGGGGTGGGTCAAGCGGTTCACCGCGAAGGGCGCGCCCGGTGCGTATCTGCGGGTGATCGAGCCGGGTGAGCTGCGGGCGGGCGACCCGATCGAGATCGTCCACCGGCCCGACCACGAGGTGACCGTCGCCCTCCAGTTCCGCGCCGTCACGACCGAACGGGGCCTGCTGCCACAGGTGTTGGAGGCGGGCGACGCGCTTCACCCGGAGGCACTGAAGAAGGCCCGGGAGTACGTCGAGAAGTACGGCCAGGACGCGAGGTGAGCCGGGACCGCCGTCCCGGTCGGGCGAGTTGACGGAGCTCGGCACCGACGCGCCGCCGACCCGAACACTCCGCGCAAATCCCTCCGCCGTCCGCCGCATCGCGAAGGCCTGGAGATGACGGGGCAGTTCGTCGTTGTGGAGGTTGTGGGGAAGGGACAGCCGACGGGTGCACTTTCGGGTCATTCGGCGCACGGACAGCATGAGACAGGTCACTAATCTTGGGCCATGACAACGGCTCTGATTACGGGATCGACCGCGGGCATCGGTGCCGCCTTCGCGCGGCGGCTCGCCTCCGACGGGCACAACCTCGTGCTGGTGGCGCGTGACAAGAAGCGGCTCGGCGAGCAGGCGACGGAACTGCACGACCGGCACGGCATCGAGGCGGAGGTGCTGACGGCGGATCTGGCGACGGACTCGGGCATCGAGGCGGTGGCCGCCCGCCTCTCGGACCGCAAGAACGCGGTCGACCTGCTGATCAACAACGCGGGCTTCGGCAACAAGGGCCTCTATCTGGACGTACCGATGGCCGACGAGCTGAAGATGCTCAAGGTGCACTGCGAGGCGGTGCTCCGGCTGACGTCGGCGGCGGCCGAGTCCATGCGGGCGCGGGGGCGCGGCGGTGTCGTCAACGTGGCGTCCACGGCCGCGTTCTTGCCGCGCGGTACGTACGGGGCGTCGAAGGCGTGGGTCGTGCAGTTCACGCAGGGCGTGGCGAAGGACCTGTCCGGCAGCGGTGTCCGGCTGATGGCGCTGTGCCCCGGGTTCGTGCGGACCGAGTTCCACGAGCGGGCCGGGATGGGCACGGACAACATCCCGAACTGGATGTGGCTGGACGCCGACAAGGTGGTCGCCGCCGCGCTGGCCGACCTGGCCCGGGGCAAGTCGCTGTCCATCCCGGATCCGCGCTACAAGGCCCTGATGGGTGTCGCGAAGGTAACACCGCGGGCGTTGCTCAGCGGGATCAGTTCGAAGACGGGGCGGAAGTACGGGCCGAAGTGAGCCCGCTGGTGCGCGGTGACACGGACGGGCACTTAGGCAACGGCACGGATCACGTAGAGGGCGCGGACAGCGCGGGCACGGACACAGGTGGAATCCCCTTCGGCCGAAAAACGGCTGGAGGGGATTTTCACTAAAATGGGCGTATTCAACCGGACTCGAAGTGCCGGGAGGCGGCGCCATGACTTTCGTACAGCTGATCGACTGCAAGACGAGCCGGATCGACGAGATGAACCGGCTCATGGACACCTGGGTCGAGCAGACCAAGGGCAAGCGGACCGCGACGCACAACGTGATCGGGAAGGACCGGCACAACGCCGGGCACTTCATCGAGATCGTGGAGTTTCCGTCGTTCGAGGTGGCGATGCGGAACTCGAACCTTCCGGAGACCGACCGGATCTTCCGGGAGATGGTGGCGCTCTGTGACGAGATGCCGACGTTCACGGATCTCGAGGTGGTGCGGGACGAGCGGCTCTACAAGGCCAGCGTCCGTAATCTCTTCGGACTGCTCGCCGGGAGGGGCACGCTGCCGTCGTGGGACGAGACCGTCGCGGAGAACTACCACGACCACGATCCGTCCAACGAGCAGGACGTGATCGGGATGGACGCCATGCGCCGCGAGGTGGACATGTGGCGGGCCGGGTTCGACTTCATGTTCACCATCGAGGACCAGATCTCCGACGGCGACCGGGTCTGTACGCGCTGGACCTGGAACGGCACCCACAAGGGTGACTTCATGGGGATCCCGGGCAGTGGCAAGAAGGTCACCATGACCGGCATGACCATTCACCGGTGCCGCGAGGACGGCAAGATCGTCGAGGGGTGGTGGCAGTACGACCGGCTGGGGCTGATGGACCAGCTCGGGGTGCTGGACCAGCTGGAGATCTGACCGCGCCGGGCCGAGTGCGGCGGCGACGGCACGAGAGCCCGGCAGCACGAAGGCCCGGTCCCCCGCGACGGGGAACCGGGCCTTCGCCGGGCGCTCAAAGGGACGTACGCCCCCTCGGGCCGCCCGGAAGCGGCTTGCGCCTAGTGAGAGTGGCCGTGACCGTGGCCGTGGCCCGCGTCGCCCTCTTCCTCGGCCGGCTTCTCGACGACCAGGGTCTCGGTCGTGAGGAGCAGGGAGGCGATGGAGGCGGCGTTCTCCAGGGCGGAGCGGGTGACCTTGACCGGGTCGATGACGCCCTGCTTGACCAGGTCGCCGTACTCGCCGGTCGCGGCGTTGAAGCCCTGGCCCTTGTCGAGCTCGGCGACCTTGGAGGTGATGACGTAACCCTCCAGGCCGGCGTTCTCGGCGATCCAGCGCAGCGGCTCGACGGCGGCCTTGCGGACGACCGCGACACCCGTCGCCTCGTCGCCGGTCTTGCCGAGGTTGCCCTCGAGGACCTTCACGGCGTGGACCAGCGCGGAGCCACCACCGGAGACGATGCCCTCCTCGACCGCGGCGCGGGTCGCGGAGATGGCGTCCTCAAGGCGGTGCTTCTTCTCCTTGAGCTCCACCTCGGTGGCGGCGCCGACCTTGATGACGCACACGCCGCCGGCCAGCTTCGCGAGGCGCTCCTGGAGCTTCTCGCGGTCCCAGTCGGAGTCGGTGTTCTCGATCTCGGCCTTGATCTGGTTGACACGGCCGGCCACGGCACCGGTGTCGCCACCGCCGTCGACGATGACCGTGTCGTCCTTCGAGATGGTGACGCGGCGGGCGGTGCCCAGCACGTCGAGGCCGACCTGGTCGAGCTTGAGGCCGACCTCCTCGGCGATGACCTCGGCGCCGGTGAGCGCGGCCATGTCACCGAGCATCGCCTTGCGGCGGTCACCGAAGCCGGGGGCCTTCACGGCGACGGCGTTGAACGTGCCGCGGATCTTGTTCACGACCAGGGTCGACAGGGCCTCGCCCTCGACGTCCTCGGCGATGATCAGCAGCGGCTTGGAGGAGTTGGTCTGGATGACCTTCTCCAGCAGCGGCAGCATGTCCTGGATGGAGGAGATCTTGCCCTGGTGGATCAGGATGTACGGGTCGTCCAGGACGGCTTCCATGCGCTCCTGGTCCGTCACGAAGTACGGCGACAGGTAGCCCTTGTCGAAGGCCATGCCCTCGGTGAAGTCCAGCTCCAGACCGAAGGCGTTGGACTCCTCGACGGTGATGACACCGTCCTTGCCGACCTTGTCCATCGCCTCGGCGATGAGCTCGCCGACCTGGCTGTCCTGGGCGGACAGACCGGCGACGGCGGCGATGTCGGACTTCTCGTCGATCGGGCGCGCGGTCGCGAGGAGCTCCTCGGAGACCGCGGCGACGGCCGCGTCGATGCCCTTCTTCAGGAGGGCGGGGGACGCGCCGGCGGCGACGTTCTTCAGGCCCTCGCGGACGAGCGCCTGGGCCAGCACGGTGGCGGTGGTCGTACCGTCACCCGCGATGTCGTTGGTCTTGGTCGCCACCTCCTTCACCAGCTGGGCGCCGAGGTTCTCGTACGGGTCGTCGATCTCGACCTCGCGGGCGATCGTGACACCGTCGTTGGTGATGGTGGGTGCGCCGAACTTCTTGTCGATGACGACGTTGCGGCCCTTGGGGCCGATCGTCACCTTGACCGTGTCGGCAAGCTTGTTGACGCCGCGCTCGAGGGCGCGACGGGCGTCCTCGTCGAACTTCAGGATCTTCGCCATGGGAGCGGTTCAGCCCTCTCGGAAAACGTGGGTGAAACGAACTGCGCCCCCGACGCCCGGCTTCATAAGGTCGCGGGGGCCAGGGGCGCAGTTCACTGCAATGCTGGTAATGCCGGGAATGCTGGTGGTGCCGGGTGAATTACTTCTCGACGATCGCGAGCACGTCGCGAGCCGAGAGGACGAGGTACTCCTCGCCGTTGTACTTCACCTCGGTGCCGCCGTACTTGCTGTACAGCACGACATCGCCGGTCTTGACGTCGAGCGGAAGACGCTCGCCGTTCTCGAAGCGGCCCGGGCCGACGGCCAGGACGACGCCCTCCTGGGGCTTCTCCTTGGCGGTGTCCGGGATGACCAGGCCAGAGGCCGTGGTCTGCTCGGCGTCGAGCGGCTGGACCACAATGCGGTCCTCAAGCGGCTTGATGGCAACCTTGGAGCTGGTGGTCGTCACGATCCGACCTCCCCCTTCGGAGATCTCACGGGGTTAACTGTCTGAGGTGGCGACCAGGTGGATCCGTCGTCGCGGGTGCCGGACCTGCCCGTCGCTATTGGCACTCTCCTGCGGTGAGTGCCAGGCCTGAGACTATGACTGCGATTAGCACTCGGTCAAGCGGAGTGCCAGTTGCCTCCGGCGGTCAGGGGGTGTTCGGCGCCCAGAACCGGGGTGAACGCCCCTGAGGGCTGCCGCCCCCAGACCCCCGCAATCGGCCTGAACGGCCTCGTCCTCAAACGCCGGACGGGCTGAGATGCGCCTGGACCGGGCCATAGAAGTTCGGCCCTGCCCCCGGCACGTTCAGACCAGCCCCGAGATCTTCAGCCCAGCCCTCGAAGTCTTCCGCCAGCCCCCGACGTCTTCCGCCAGCCCCGAAATCTTCAGGCCGGCCCCCGAAGTCTTCGGCCCAGCCCCGAAGTGTTGCGCGCAGCCCCGGAGCCTTGAGCGCAGCCTCGAAGTCTTCCTCCCAGCCCGCGAAATCTTCAGCCCCTCCGGCGTTTGAGGAGCGGGGGTTCGGGGGCGGAGCCCCTGAGTAAGGGACGGGAATGGGTAGGGGCGGCGGGGGCGAAGAATCCCTAGAGGTAGTCCTCCAGGCGGGCCACCGTGAAGCCCTGGTCCTGGGCTCGGTTCAGGGTCTTGGCGGTTGTTCGGGTGAGGGTCGTACCGTTCCGGCCCTCGGGGCAGTGGAGGATGTCGCCCGGGCGGAGGCGGTCGGCATCGTGCCAGAGGACGATGGCGGCGAGCCCGCAGTCGGCGGCGGCCTGCACGGTGTCGGAGTTGTAGTCGCCGTAGGGAGGGCGGAAGAGCCGCGGGCGGATTCCGAAGCGCTGCTTGAGCTTCTCCTGCTGGCCGCAGATCTCGGCGCGCTGGCCGGCGTAGGGGAGGCCCGGCAGGTACGGGTGATCGAGCGTGTGGTTCTGCACGCTCGCACCGACCGCGCGCAGCCGCCCGAAGTGGGCGTACCCCGGCCCGACCACACTGTCCGTGAGGAACATCGTGACCGGCAGCCGCAGTTCACGGACCATGTCGACGAACCCCGGGTCCTTCTCGGCACCGTCGTCGAAGGTCAGGAAGACGACCCGGTCGCGGGTGGCGACGCGGTCGACGACGGGCGGCAGACCCGGCCCCGCGGTGCGGGCGGAGGGCCGCCGGTCGGGCGGCTTCGGCGCCGGGGCGAGCGGGGCGGTCAGACCCCAGCGGCGGTACGGGTGCTCGGTGGGCCCGTACGTGCGTACCTTCTCCGCGGCCTTCTTGCCCAGCCGCTCGATGGGGTCCACGGACTGGGCGCAGCCGGCCAGGCAGACCAGCCCCGCGAGCAGTGCCGCGGCGGCGGCCGGCCGCTTCATCACAGGTAGTCCTCGATGCGCGCCACCGCGTACCCCTTGTCCGTGACCAGCTTCAGGAAGCGGCGGACCATGTCGGGCATCGTGCCCTTCCAGTGCTCCTTGCCGCGGAAATGGCTGAGAACGATGTCTCCGGGATGGAGGTCCCGGTCCAGCTCGCGGTAGTCCCAGCGGTCGACGAAGACCTCCTCGTTCCACAGCGGGGCCGCCTTGATGCCGCAGGCCCTGGCCGCGCGCAGGGTGTTCTCGTTGTAGCTGCCGAAGGGCGGGCGGAAGAGGGTCGGCCGCTTGCCGTAGCGCTTCTCGATCACGTCCTGCATCCCGCAGATCTCCTGCTTCTGCCGTTCGTAGGAGAGGTTCGGCATATAGCGGTGGTTGAGGGTGTGGTTGTTCAGGACCACGCCCCTGTCCTGCATCTTCTTGAAGTAGCCGTAGTCCTCTTTGACGAGGTAGTCGCTCAGGAAGGCCGTGTACGGGATCTTCAGTTCGCTCATCATCCGCAGGAACGCCGGGTCCTTCTCGGCGCCGTCGTCGATGGTGAGGAAGACGACCTTGTCCTTGGTGGGGATCGTGGTGAAGACGGGTGGCAGGCCTTCGTGGTCGTCCACCTCGAAGCCTTTACGGGTGCCGATGCCGGGCTTCTTCTTGGGGGCGGGGGGTGCGGGCAGAGGGGGCTTGGCCAGGCCCCACCGTTTTGCCGCCGTCGCGCGGGCGCGCTGCTCCTGGCGGAGTTTGGTGGCGTAGGCCTCCATGGCCCGGGCCGCTGGGGCCTTCAGGAGCTGTTGGCCTGCGGCCGGCTCGGCGGTGGTGGATGTTGCCTCTCCGCAGCCGGCCGCCAGTGCGGTGACCGTCAGCAGGACGAGAGCGGTGCGTGCCGCGCGGGACGGCCGGATTGCGACCTGCCGGACGGTGGAGGCTTGTCGCGCAGTTCCCCGCGCCCTTGAGCGGGCACCCCCTGAGCCGCCATTGACATCATTTCCGTCATTTTGTCGTACAAGTCGCATGAACCCGGATCCTCACAGGTCACACCCCTCACAAGCCCTCGACACATCCGGCGACCGCGTCCCGTCCACCGACTGGCCCACAATGGGGCGGTGAACGACCTCGATCCCCTCTCCGCCTTCGCCTCCCTGCTCACGGACCAGGGCCGCGCCCTGCTCGACGAGGTGCGGGACACCGAACCCGCTCAGGAGCTGGCCGTCGCGACCCGGCTGCGGCGGGAGTATCCCGTCGGGCTCGTGTCGGCGGCGCTCGGGCAGGCGCGGTTGCGGCAGCGGGCCGTGGCGAAGTTCGGCGCGGCGGACGCGGAGCGGATGTACTTCACGCCGAACGGGGTGGAGCAGTCGACCCGGGCGAGTGTCGCCGCCTACCGGGCCCGGCGTTTCCAGGAGCTCGGTGTGCGGTCCCTGGCGGACCTGTGCTGCGGGATCGGCGGTGACGCGATCGCGCTCGCCCGGGCCGGGATCCGGGTCCTCGCCGTCGACCGGGACCCGCTGACGGCGGCCGTCGCGCGGGCGAACGCCGACGCGCTCGGGCTCGGCGAGCTGATCGAGGTGCGCGAGGCGGATGTCACGGAGGTCTCGACAGCCGCGTACGACGCCGTGTTCGTGGATCCTGCCCGGCGGGGCGGGCGCGGGCGCGTCTTCGATCCCGAGGCCTATTCGCCGCCGCTGTCGTGGGCCGTGCGGACCGCCCTCGAAGCGCCCCTCGCCGCGCTGAAGATCGCACCCGGGATTCCGCACGAGACCGTCCCCGCCGAGGCCGGGGCCGAGTGGATCTCGGACTCCGGGGACGTGAAGGAGGCCGTGCTGTGGTTCGGCACGGGAGAGGCCGGGTCCGTACGCGCGACCCTGCTGCCCGGGCCGCGGACCCTCGTCGGCCGGGGACTGCCCGACCCCCAAGTGCGGCCCCTGGGACGGTACTTGTACGAGCCCGACGGGGCCGTCATCCGGGCGCACCTAGTCGCGGAGGTCGCCGAGGAACTCGACGGCGGCGGCCTGATCGACGAGACCATCGCCTACATCACCGCGGACTCCCTCGACCCCACTCCGTACGCCACCGCCTACGAGATCACCGATCAACTCCCCTTCGGCGTGAAGAAGTTGAAGGGGCTGCTGCGGGAGCGCGGGGTCGGTGTCCTGACCGTCAAGAAGCGCGGATCCGCCGTCGAGCCGGAGGAGTTGCGGCGCAAGGTGAAGCCGCAGGGGCCCAACTCGGCGACCGTGTTCCTGACCCGGGTGAAGGGCGCCCCGACCATGCTGCTGGGGAACCCCGCACCCGCGTGACCGCCGTGTGCCTGGCCGTACTTGGCCTTACCTAGCCGTCCAGCTGCTCCAGGGTCGCGTTCGACGGGCCCCTGCGGGACTGCTCCTCGCGGGCCACGTCCTCGGCGGCGCCCAGCACGCGGACCGCGTTCTGCCAGGTCAGCTTGGCGAGGTCGGTGGACGACCAGCCGCGGTCCAGGAGTTCCGCGATGAGGTTCGGGTAGCCGGAGACGTCGTCGAGGCCGTCGGGCGTGAACGCCGTGCCGTCGTAGTCGCCGCCGATGCCGATGTGGTCGACGCCCGCGACCTCGCGCATGTGGTCGAGGTGGTCGGCGACCGTCGGGACGGTCGCGACCGGGCGGGGGTTGGACTCCTCGAATAGGCGGTGGACCTTCATCGCCTCGGCGGTCGTGTCGAGGTGGTGGAAGCCCTGCTCGCGCATGTTCTCGTCTGCGGCGGCCGTCCAGTCGACGGCGGCCTGGAGGACGAACTTCGGCACGAACGTCACCATCGCCACACCGCCGTTGGCGGGCAGCCGCTCCAGCACGTCGTCCGGGATGTTGCGCGGGTGGTCGCAGATCGCGCGCGAGGAGGAGTGGGAGAAGATCACCGGCGCGACGGACGTGTCCAGCGCGTCCCGCATCGTCGTGGCGGCCACGTGGGAGAGGTCCACGAGCATGCCCAGGCGGTTCATCTCCCGTACGACCTCGTGGCCGAAGGGCGACAGGCCGCCGACGGACGGCTTGTCGGTCGCCGAGTCCGCCCACGCGATGTTGTCGTTGTGGGTGAGGGTCATGTAGCGGACCCCCAGCTCGTACAACCCGCGCAGCGTGGCGAGGGAGTTGTCGATCGAGTGACCGCCCTCCGCGCCCATCAGCGAGGCGATACGGCCCTCGCCGCGGGCCGTCTCCATGTCCGCGGCCGTCAGCGCGGCGCGCAGGTCGGCGCGGTAACGCGCGATCAACTGCCGTACACAGTCGATCTGTTCGAGCGTCGCCGTCACCGCACCGGGCAGATCGGAGCGCACGTACACCGACCAGAACTGCGCACCGACCCCGCCCGCCCGCAGCCGGGCCAGGTCCGTGTGCAGATGGGCGCTCTGGTCGACGGCGATGTCACGGGCACCGATGTCGTAACGGACCTGCTCGCGCAGCGCCCAGGGGAGGTCGTTGTGGCCGTCGACGACGGGGAAGTCGGCGAGCAGGGCGCGGGCGCGCTCCAGGGACGGCATGCGTGTCACTTCCCGAATCCGAATCCGTTGCCGGCGCCGGCCTCGACCTTGGAGCGCAGGCGCTTGCCCTTCTCCGTGGCCTGGTCGTTGAGGTCCTGTTGGAACTCTCGCATTCGGGCGAGGAGTTCGGTGTCCTGGGTGGCGAGGATGCGGGCGGCCAGCAGGCCCGCGTTGCGTGCGCCGCCGACCGAGACCGTGGCGACCGGGACGCCCGCGGGCATCTGGACGATGGAGAGCAGGGAGTCCATGCCGTCGAGGTACTTCAGCGGGACCGGGACGCCGATGACCGGCAGCGGGCTCACCGAGGCGAGCATGCCCGGCAGATGGGCCGCGCCGCCCGCGCCCGCGATGATCACCTTGAGGCCGCGCCCGGCCGCCTCCTCGCCGTACGCGATCATCTCGCGCGGCATCCGGTGTGCGGAGACCACGTCGACCTCGTAGGCGATCTCGAACTCGTCGAGGGCCTGTGCGGCCGCTTCCATGACGGGCCAGTCGGAGTCCGAGCCCATGACGATGCCGACTACGGGCGACTCGGAGGACGCATCTGCGGACGTGCTCATTCGGTGATCGTGCCTCTCAGGTAGGCGGCTGCGTGACGGGCGCGGTCCAGGACGTCGTCCAGGTCGGCGCCGTAGGTGTTGACGTGGCCCACCTTGCGGCCGGGCTTCACGTCCTTGCCGTACATGTGGATCTTGAGCTGGGGGTCGCGGGCCATGCAGTGCAGGTACGCGGAGTACATGTCGGGGTAGTCGCCGCCCAGGACGTTCACCATGACCGTCCACTTCGCACGCGGGCGCGGATCGCCGAGGGGGAGGTCCAGGACCGCGCGGACGTGGTTGGCGAACTGGGACGTGATCGCGCCGTCCTGGGTCCAGTGGCCGGAGTTGTGCGGGCGCATGGCCAGCTCGTTCACGAGGATGCGGCCGTCACGGGTCTCGAAGAGCTCGACCGCGAGGTGGCCGACTACGCCGAGTTCCTTCGCGATGCGCAGGGCCAGTTCCTCGGCCCGCAGCGCGAGCTCGTCCGAGATGCCGGGCGCGGGCGCGATGACCGTGTCGCAGACCCCGTCGACCTGCTGGGACTCGACGACGGGGTAGGCGACGGCCTGGCCGTGCGGCGACCGTACGACGTTGGCCGCCAGCTCCCGTGCGAAGTCGACCTTCTCCTCGGCGAGGACCGGGACGCCGGCGCGGAAGGGGTCCTCGGCGTCCGCCTCGGACCGTACGACCCACACGCCCTTGCCGTCGTAGCCGCCGCGGACGGTCTTGAGGACGACCGGGAAGCCGTCGCCCTCGGCCCCCTCGGGGAGCCCTTCCGCCGCGAAGGCCACCACGTCCTGCGGATCGCTCACGATCCGGTGCCGCGGGCACGGCACGCCGATCTCGTCGAGCTTCGCGCGCATCACGCCCTTGTCCTGGGCGTGCACGAGCGCGTCGGGCCCGGGGCGCACGGGAATGCCGTCCGCCTCCAGGGCACGCAGATGCTCGGTGGGTACGTGTTCGTGATCGAAAGTGATCACGTCGCAGCCCCGCGCGAAGGCCCGCAGCGTGTCGAGGTCGCGGTAGTCGCCGATGACGACATCGCCGACGACCTGCGCCGCGGAATCCTGGGGGGTGTCACTGAGGAGCTTGAATTTGATGCCGAGCGGGATGCCCGCCTCGTGTGTCATACGAGCGAGCTGGCCCCCGCCGACCATGCCGACTACCGGGAACGTCACGCCCCCAGGGTATCGGCCATACCGGGGCACCCCTGTCACCCGCATGATCATCGGAAGTTCCGCATGTTCATCACATCCCGGCCACATATTCGAGTCCAAGCCGGGCACCGAAGGGAACCGCTGGTTAGCATGGCGGAGTCGACGAAGGTTGACGAAATTGACGTATCCGACGAGACGGGGGCTGGGCGACACCATGGGCAAAGGTGGTAAACGCAGGGCACATGCCAGGCCGCCCAGCGCTGTCCGCATGCGGATCGACCGGCTGACCAGGGAAGTCGCCAAGTTCGGCGCGGTCGGCGGAGCCGGTCTGCTGGTCAACCTGATCGCCTTCAACCTGGTGCGCAGTACCACGGATCTTCAGGTCGTACGGGCCAGTGTGATCGCCACGGTCGTCGCGATCGTCTCGAACTACATCGGTTTCCGGTACTTCACGTACCGCGATCGCGACAAGAGCGGCCGCACCAAGGAGCTGACGCTGTTCGTGCTGTTCAGCGCGGTCGGCCTCGTCATCGAGAACGGCTTCCTCTACGCCGCCACGTACGGGCTCGGGCTGGACAGCCCCCTCGCCAGCAACGTCTTCAAGTTCGTCGGCATCGGTATCGCGACGCTCTTCCGCTTCTGGTCCTACCGCACCTGGGTCTTCCGGGCTGCTCCGGCCCGTGAGGCCGTGGCCAGCGCGGAATCGTTCCTGGAGAACCCGGAGCCCTACCTCGACCAGGAGCGCCAGGCCTACCTGCAGGACGAGGACCGCCCGACCCGCCAGTTCCGCCAGGTCCAGCGCGTGCGGTAGAGGGGCCTTGCGGGGGTGCAGGGAACTGTGTGACCAGCCACAGCCGCCTCAGCGGACCGTCTGCTCCTCGCCGTCACTGTCGCCGTCCTGCGGCCGTTTGAGCGGCGTACGCGACAGGAACAGCCCGAACACCGGAGGCTGGGCCTGGAGCATCTCCAAGCGCCCCCCGTCGGCTTCCGCGAGGTCACGGGCCACGGCGAGCCCGATCCCCGTGGAGTTCCGGCCGCTGATGGCCCGCTCGAAGATCCGGGCACCCAGATCGGCCGGAACACCGGGCCCCTCGTCGGTGACTTCGATCACAGCCTGGTTGCCGATGACGCGGGTGCGCAGGGCGACCGTCCCGCCACCGTGCATCAGGGAGTTCTCGATCAGTGCGGCGAGGACCTGGGCCACGGCCCCGGGCGTCCCGACGGCCTGCAGACGGTGCTTGCCCGAGTTGACGATGGCACGGCCCGCGTTGCGGTAGGCCGGGCGCCACTCCGCGAGCTGCTGCTTGATGACCTCGTCGAGGTCGAAGGTGACGGCGGAGCCGGTGCGCGGGTCCCGGGAGTTCGTCAGGAGCCGTTCGACCACGTCCGTGAGGCGCTCGACCTGGCCCAGCGCGATGGTCGCCTCCTCCTTCACGATGTCCGGGTCGTCGGTGAGGGTGATCTCCTCCAGGCGCATGGACAGCGCGGTCAGCGGCGTACGCAGCTGGTGGGAGGCGTCGGCCGCGAGGCGCCGCTCGGCGGTCAGCATGCGGGCGATGCGCTCGGCGGAGCCGTCCAGGACGTCCGCGACGCGGTCCAGCTCCGGGACGCCGTAGCGCTTGTGGCGCGGCCTCGGATCCCCTGAGCCGAGCCGCTCTGCGGTCTCCGCGAGGTCGGTCAGCGGGGAGGCGAGCCGGTTGGCCTGGCGTACCGCGAGGAGCACGGCGGCGATCACCGCGAGCAGGGCGACCGCCGCGATGAGCAGGAGCGTACGGCCGATCTCCCGGGTGACCGCGGAACGCGGCTCCTGGACCGTGACCGTCTCGCCCTCCTCGCCCTCACGGCTGGCGGTGGTGACGTCCCCCGTGGACTTGGTGCCGATGTGGATGGCGGCGCGGCCCGGGATCTCGATGCGGGCGTACCGGTCGTCGGCGACCTGGTCCTTGAGGATCTTCGCGCTGATCTGCTCGTCACCGAGGATGCGGCTGTCGACGATGCTCGCCAGCCGCACCGCCTCGGTCTCCACGCGTTCCTGGGCGCTGTCGCTGATCGTGCGGGTCTCGACGATGACGAGCGAGACCCCGAACACGGCGACCACGACCAGCACGACGGCCAACGTGGAACTGATGAGACGGCGACGCACAGGTCCCTCCGGGCAACTGATCAATGAGGGCTAGGACCGCGTCCCCGTAAGGGGCGCGGGGAACTGCGCGACCAGCCACACACCCCGCGGCCGCGCACTCACCAACGTCACAACGGCGATGAGGCGCAGCCCAACAGCAACGAGCTAACTCTTCTCGAAGCGGAACCCGACACCTCGTACCGTCGCGATGTAGCGGGGGTTCGCCGCGTCATCACCGAGCTTCTTCCGCAACCACGAGATGTGCATGTCGAGGGTCTTCGTGGAGGACCACCACGTCGTGTCCCACACCTCACGCATGAGCTGGTCACGCGTGACGACCCGCCCCGCGTCCCGGACGAGCACCCGCAGCAGGTCGAACTCCTTGGCGGTGAGCTGGAGCTCCTCCTCGCCCATCCAGGCCCGGTGCGACTCGACGTCGATGCGCACCCCGTGCGTGGCGGGCGGCTGCTGGGGCTCGGCGGCGCCACGCCGCAGCAGGGCCCGGACACGGGCCAGCAGCTCGGCGAGGCGGAACGGCTTGGTGACGTAGTCGTCGGCTCCGGCGTCCAGGCCGACGACCGTGTCCACCTCGTCGGCGCGCGCGGTCAGGATGAGGATCGGCACGGTGTGCCCCTCGGCGCGCAGCCGCCGGGCCACCTCCAGGCCGTCCATGCCGGGCAGCCCGAGGTCGAGCACACACAGATCGATGCCGCCCTGGATGCCGGCGTCGAGCGCGGTGGGGCCGTCTTCGCGTACCTCGACCTCGTACCCCTCCCGGCGCAGGGCGCGGGCCAGGGGTTCCGAGATGGACGCGTCGTCCTCGGCGAGCAGTACTCGGGTCATGAACTGATGGTAGTCCGCTGCGGACCAGTGCAGACAGGGTGATCGCCGCCCGTGATTCACCCGCACCGCGCGGGAGATGAAACCCTGTGGGTTAGGGATGTAAATCTATGAACGGCCTTCGATTCAGGCGCATAGTTCCATCCATACCTGTGATCCATCTCTCAAGTCATGTCATATGCGGCAATGCCATGCCGTGGGGCCTTATGGTGACCAGACGCCTGTAGCACCACGCAGGGACCTTTGGCGGGAGCTTGACGCCGAAGGTCTCTTTTGTGTGCGGGCTGGTGTCTACCAGCCTTGAAAGGAATGACCTGTGGCCGGGCCCCGAGCGCGAGGACGCGTGTGGGGCGTGGATCCCGGTGGTCGCCGTCCTCCGCTCCGACGATCCGGAGCGGACTCCCCGTGGGCGTGGGGCAGGACGGCCCTCCCCGCCGGTGCCGGCCGCCTCCCCCACCGGGCGCGCGACGCTCTGCAGCGCGTCCCGACCAGCAAGGAACGACCATGGCGTCCAGCCTGACGAAGGACTCGGTCTCTCCGGGCACCCCCGGTTCCGAGAAGACCTTCTTCGGCCACCCCCGCGGACTGGCCACTCTCTTCATGACCGAGATGTGGGAGCGTTTCTCCTACTACGGCATGAGGGCACTCCTCCCGCTGTACCTGGTCGCCCCCGGCGGCCTGCACCTGAGCGCGACCGCCGCCACCGCGATCTACTCGGTGTACCTGTCGCTCGTGTACCTGCTCGCCCTCCCCGGCGGCTGGTTCGCGGACCGCGTGCTCGGCCCCCGCAAGACCGTCGCCGTCGCCGGCCTGGTCATCATGCTCGGCCACCTGACGCTGGCGCTGCCCTCGTCCGGCACGTTCTACGCCGGTCTCGGCCTCGTCGCGATCGGCTCGGGTCTGCTGAAGGCCAACATCTCGACGATGGTCGGCCACCTCTACGACGGCCCGGACGACCCGCGCCGTGACGGCGGCTTCACCGTCTTCTACATCGGCATCAACCTCGGCGCCTTCGCCGCGCCGCTGGTGATCGGCACCATCGGCGAGAACGTCAACTGGCACCTGGGCTTCGCGCTCGCCGCGCTCGGCATGGCGCTGGGTCTGGCGCAGTTCCTGATCGGCCGCCGCCACCTCGACACGCGCTCCGACGTCGTCCCGACGCCTCTGTCCGCCGCCGAGAAGGCCTCGACGCTGCGCAAGGGTCTGCTGTGGCTGGCCGTCGCCGCCGTCTTCTACGCCGTCGTCGGCTTCTCCGGCCACTACACGCTGAACTGGATCCTGGTTCCGCTGACGATTCTCGGCCTGGTCATCCCGGTCTGGGTCATCGCCCGTATCAAGCGGGACAAGTCCCTGGACCGTGTCGAGCAGTCGAAGATGTCCGCGTACATCTGGTTCTTCATCGCCGCGGCCGTCTTCTGGATGATCTACGACCAGGGCGGCTCCACGCTGTCGATCTTCGCCGAGTCGTCGGCCGAGAACACCGTGTTCGGCTGGGAGTTCCCGGTCTCCTGGTACCAGTCGGTCAACCCCGTGCTGATCATGGCCCTCGCCCCGGTCTTCGCCTGGGCCTGGCTGGCGCTGAACCGCGCCGGCAAGGAGCCGAGCACGATCGTGAAGTTCTCCTCGGGTCTGGTCCTGGTCGGCGCGTCGTTCTTCCTGTTCCTGGCTCCCCTGTCGATCGCCGAGGGCGGTCACAAGGCCGCCGCGATGTGGCTGGTCGCCATCTACTTCGTGCAGACCGTCGGCGAGCTGACCGTCTCCCCGGTCGGCCTCTCCGTCACCACGAAGATGGCTCCCGCGAAGTACGCCTCCCAGATGATGGGCGTCTGGTTCCTCGCCGTCACCGCCGGCGACGCCACGACGGGCCTGCTCTCCATCGCGGGCGTCGACCTCAACGGCATGGGCATCGTCGCCCTGGAAGCGACCCTCGCCGTCATCGCCGGCTTCGCGGTCTACATGTACCGCAACAAGGTCAAGTCCCTGATGGGCGACGTCCGCTAGACGCTCCGCCGAGGTCCGGCAGGTCAACCGCGGGTCCGTTGTGACTGACTGCGCAGTTCCCCGCGCCCCCATTTTGGGGCGCGGGGAACTGCGCAGTCTTTTGGCTTTTAGGGGCGCGAGGAACTGAGCGCCACCCCTACGGCGCTCGCCGCGAGGCCCTCCGTCCGGGCATGAACGTGAACACCGCCCCGCCGAGCAGAATCGCGGTCCCGGCAACGAACCCGAGCGCCCGCAGCCCTCCGCTGTCATCGGCCCCGGTGTCGGCCAGCCCTCCGCCGGAGTCACCGGACCCCGACGTCCCGGTCCCACCGGCGGAGCCACTCCCACCAGCGGCGCCACCCGGCTGGGCAGACGTGTCCAGCGTCAACGACACCTCGGACTTCTCCGGCGTGCACGTCGTGGTCGTCCCGAGCGCCTTCACCGTCAGCACGCCGGGCGAGAGGGTCGACTCCCCGTCGGCGCCCGGCTTGTACGTGCCGGTCATGTCGGAGATCACCATGGGATCCCCGGACTTGATCGCCTCGGGGTTCGTCGGCCCCTCGACATGGACCGTGCCCTTGTCGGCACCGCCGAGCACGACCTCCATCGACGGCTTGACCGAGTCCGCCGGGATGTCGGCGGGGCTGTCCATCACGGAGCCCTTGAACTGCACGGTGAGGTCGTAACTCCCGCCGTCCTTCTTGGCGTTGATCTGCACGGGAGAGGTCGCGTTCTTGTCGCCGATCGGCGTCTTGCACGCGTAGGGGATCTTGACCTCCTTGCCCGTGAAGTCGGTCTCACCGCCGCCACCGGTGGTCCCGCCCGTGTCGCTGCCCCCGGTCTCGCTCTCGGTCGGGGTCGGCTCACCGCTCGGCGGCGGGCTGGTGGTCTCGGTGGGATCGGGCGTCCCGGGAGGCGGAGTCCCCTCCCCCGCCGTGACCTTGATCGTCGCCGCGGGCTTCACCGTCTCCGTGGGCGCGCACTTCGTGTCCGTCGAGAAGACGTTGATGGCGTACGCGTCCGGCGTCAGCGTCACCTCGCCCGCCGTGGTCAGTTTCAGTTTGCCCTTCATGTCGGACAGGACCATCGCCCCGCCCTTGGGGATCGCCGGGTTCTCGCGCGGCCCCTGCATCGCGATGGACGCGGCCTGCGCGCCGGCCGCCTTGAGGGTCCCGGACGGCTGGACCGAGTTGGCGGGCAGGTCGATGAGGTCGGGGTTCTTCGACGCGGCCTGCGTGAACTTCCAGACCACCTCGACCTCGTCGCCGACCTTCGCCGTGGCCGGCGCGGTGACCTCCACCTTGGTGGTGCCCTTGACCGTCGGCAGCCCGGCGGCCGGAGGCGGTACGCAGTCGGTCGCGTAGGACACCTCGGCGGCCTGGGCCGGCGCCGCGGCCACGCCCAGCAGGACTCCCGCACCGCCGAGCATCATCGCGACCCCGGCCGCGCCCGCTCTCCGGCTGCCTCTGGGCCGTTTCGGCCCCGGCCGGACTCTCCGTTGCGTGCTCACGTGTTTCCCTTCCTGGTGGGGGTCGTCGGACTGTTCTCGTGCGGTGCGGAGAGCGGATCGGCCTCGGCCGCCCCCGGATCGGTGTCCGGGGTGAACCAGGGCAGGGTCGGGTTCGTACGGGATCGCGTACGTGTCGTGGTGTCGGCCTCGGACTCCTCCGAGGAGGCCGACGGAAGGATCGACTTCGGCATGCGCAGGGTGACTTCGGGCAGCCGGAGCCCGCCGCGCCGCACCCCGTGCGCGCCACGCCCGGGACGTCCCGGCCGCCCTCCCCTGCCGCCGCCGAAGCGCCCGGCACGCCCGGAGGAACCGCGCGGCCTCATCCGGTCGACCACGGCCATTCCGATCCGGAACACCGCGGCCGGTACGACGACACACACCAGGATCCAGAAGAGCGTCACGCCCCAGGGGCGCCCCACGCCCCACGGCTGTTCGGCGAGCACCTTGCCGCCGAACTTGAGCGAGACCGTGTAGTCGCCGTGCGCACCGGCCGTCAGCTCGACCGGCAGGGTGATCCGTTCCTTCTCGCCGGGGCCGATGGTGCCGCGCCACTGCTGTTCCTCCCACTGCGGGGCGAACACGCCGTGGGAGGTGCCGACTTGGAAGACAGGGTTCTTGACGGCGGTGGTGCCGACGTTGCCGACGGTGAAGACGAGCTTGCGGGACGGCGGCGCGCCGAACCAGGCGAGCAGGCCGCTCGACCCGTCGAGCCGGGTGTCGGTGAGCACCGAGAGCCGTCCGGCACTGTCCTGCTTGGGCAGCGGCTCGACATCGTGTCCGGCGACCAGGAACGGGGCGTCCGCCTCCGCCTTCTCCCCGGTGACCGTCGCCACGTGCACCACGCAGGGGCACGGCTTGGGCGGCTCGGCGACCGGCAGCTTCTTGCTGAAGGCGCCCTTAGCGTCGGTCGTGACGGCCCGGCCGTCCGCGTTGGCGCAGGAGTTGGTCCCGCCGATCACGCCCCGGTCGGTCGAGGACTGCCCGCAGATCAGCATCATCAGCAGCGCGTTCGGCCGCCACCCCGTACCGCTCACCGTGATCGAACCACCCGTCCCCGCCTGGGACTTGGACAGCTTGACCACCGGTTTCTCCGCCGCCGAGGCGGTCGCCCCCGCCATGGGGAACAGAACGAGCGCGAGCACCACGACCACCGCCGGAATCCGCACCCCGCTTTTCGCGCTCACGTCACCGCTCCCGTCAACTCGGCTTCCGTACGCGGCTGTCCGGCGTCCGGTGTCTCCCGCGCCCGCCCACGACGTCGTACGAACCAGTGGCCTCCGGCCGCACACGCCACGAGCCCGATCGCCGCCGTGCCCGCCACCGCTCCCCACGGCACGAACCGCGCCGACGCGCCCGCCTCGTCGTGCGCCCCGCCCGCCGCCGTGACCGCCACCTCGACGTCGACGGAGTCGAGCGCGGGCCGGTCGGGCCAGGGTTCGGTGAGCGCGACGCGGCGACCGGGGAGCAGTTCGACGGGCAGGGTGCGCGGGGCCCGGTCCAGCACCTCGCCGAAGAGCCCCTCGGCGCGTACGGCGAGTCTCGGGGTCAGCACGGTGGTGCCGCGGTTGACCAGTTCGTACGAGATGCGCCCGCCGCTGACCCGTACGTGCTCGACGGTGAGCGCGGAGAGGGTCGGGCCCTCGACCCGCAGATGGACGCGTACGGCCGCGGTCCGCCCCGCGGCGCTCGCGACGATCGCGCCGGGGTGGTCGCCGGGCGTGGCGCCCGCCGGGACGCTCACGGTGAACGGCACGTCCGCGCGGGTGCGTGCCGGGATCCGCACCGTCCGCTCGGCGAAGGTGATCCAGGCACCGGTGTCCGTCGCCCTGGCCCGCACGGAGAATCCGCCGCTCCTCGTGTTGTCGGCGTCGGCGCCCCGGAGCCGTACGGTGAGCGGCTTCCCGCCCGGGTTCAGCACCGACACCGTGTCCTGCAGAACCGTGCCGGGCGCGCCCTCCGCGTAGAAGTACGGCCGTGAGTCCCGCCCCCCTGCCGACGGCACGACGGACCAGCCCCCGTCGGCCGCGGCGGTGGGAGCGACGGCCAGAAGTACGACGGCGGCGAGAGACAGAACACGGGCAGCGGGCGGTACGAACGGCATCGGCGGCTCCGGACGGTCGTACTGGACGTGCGGGTTGTGCGGGTCGTGCCGGACATGCAAGTCGTGCAGGTCGCGCGGGTCGTACGAGACATGCGGGTCGTACGAAACGTGCGGGTGGGTCAGCGGTGGGCCTGGTTCCTTCGGGTCAGCCACAGCACTCCGGCCGCGCCCGCGAGCAGGACCGTGCCGCCGAGCGTGCCGAGGGCGATCGCGGAGTCCTCGGGGCCGGTCTGCGGGAGTTCCTCGCCTCCCGCGGGGGCGTCCTGCGAGGAGCCCGTCGTCCCCGTGCTCCCGCCGCCGGCCGCGGTGACGTCCAGAGTCAGCGAGGCCTTCGGGTTGTTGGAGGGCGTGCACGTGGTCGTCGTACCGAGGGCCTTGATGGTCAGCACACCCGGCGTGAAGGTGACCTTGCCGGTCTTCTTCGGGGTGTATGTACCCGTGAGGTCGGTGATCTTGATCGGCGTGTTGGCGGGCACGGTCGCCGGGTTGGCGGGCCCCTTGACCGCGAGCGTGCCGGTCTCGGCGCCGCCCAGCTTGATGACCGCGCTCGGGTTCATCGCACCCTTGCCCAGGTCGACGGGGCTGGACGAGACGCCCTTCTCGAAGGTCATGGTGATCTGGTAGCCGCTGCCGCTCTTGACGCCCTTGATGTCGATGGGCGAGACGGCGGACTTGTCACCGATGGGTGTCTTGCACTGGTAGTTGACGTCCACCACGTCGGCCTGGGCAGCGGGGGCGGCCATCAGCACCGCCGAGCCGGCCAGGGCCGCGGCGGACGCGAGCGCGGCGGTTCGTTTCGGGTACATCCGGTATGACACGGTCCCCTCATTCCTGAAGGCTTTCCTGATGGCGTTCCTGACGGCACATCAGATCGGCCGTCAAGGTACGCCCGGGGCCTTGCCGAGGGAAGACAAAGTGCGCGCCGGATCCGTGGGGATCCGACGCGCATCAAGTGAGGGAAGGGCAAGAACCGAACCGCGGGTAACCCAAGAGACGCCCAAGGGCAGGCGCCCCGCAAGGGGCGCGGGGCGGTGACATGTGCGGCTCCGCCGCGGGGCGCACTCAGCCACAACGCACCCGCAGACAAAGAACGCGCAGGCCACGCCAGACCGTCGAACCCGGCCGAGCGCTAGGCCGGCGCCCCGAGCTCCGCCCAGACCGTCTTGCCCGCAACCCCGTTCGTACGGATCACACCCCAGTCCAGACACAGCCGCTGCACGATGAACATCCCGTGGCCACCGGGCCGGCCGGCCCGGTGCGGGGTGCGCGGCGCGGGCTGGCCCGCCCCCCGGTCGGAGACCTCGACGCGGAGCACCTTGTTCTCGCAGGCGATCAGCAGCTCGTCCGGGCCCTCGGCGTGCAGACAGGCGTTCGTGACCAGCTCGGAGACGACCAGCAGGACGTCCTCGGCCGCGGCCCGCTGGTCGGCGGTGGCCGCGGGCAGCCAGCCCCACTCGTACAACGCCTGACGGGCGAAGTCGCGGGCGAGCGGGACGACCCCGCTCGCGCCGTCGAAGTTCAGCCGACGGGCCCGACGCACGACGGGCGTGCCGCCCGGAGGCGTCCCGGAAGCGCCGCCGTCGCCCGGTTCCGGGCCGCGGTCGCCCGGCGGGTAAGGCCGGGTGGTGCTCATCAGCGCTTCACCTCACCGATTCACCAGTTCACGATTCAAGACTCAGTACTCAGCACATTCAGGACATTCGGAAAGCTCAGGGACACTCTGGATCCGGGAGTCGTCCGGGGACTGCCGCGCGCTTGCCGTTCGGTCTGTTGACATATTCAGGATGTCTCCTGCCCGACCGAACCGTCAGAACACCCACTTATTCGGCATGGATGCTGTGACTCTGGTAACGCGCTGATCACACGGACACAACCGAGGCATAACTTTGCCTCACGGGAGCGTCCCAGGGCGACTAATCGCCCGGGTCGGCCTCGGGTTCACCGGCCTCGGACCCGTCGGGCCCGGGCTCACGCAGGGCCTCTTCGAGTGTGTCGTGGAGGGTGAAGACTGCCTCCGCCCCGGTGATCTCGAAGACCCGGGACACCACCGGCAGCATGCCCGCCAGATGAACCCCGCCGCCCGCGGCCTCGGCCTTCAGCCGTGCACCGAGCAGCACGTTCAGCCCCGTGGAGTCACAGAACTCCAGCTGTGAGCAGTCCACGACGAGGCGCGCGAACCCGCGGTCGAGGCATTCCTCGATCGGTTCGCGCAGTAGATCCGCCGTATGGTGATCCAACTCACCGGCCGGGGTCACGACGGCGCTAGCGCCCTCTTCCCGCACCTCGACCAGAAGCCGGCCCGACTGTGCGCTGCCGACCGTCCCGCGGTCCATGCCGTGTCTCTCTTCCGACCGTCGTGGCTGTTGATACGCCCTCGAACCCTACGCCTTCCCTGCACTCTTCAACACCCGAACAACCGCCAAGAAACGGACATTTCACCATGAAACACACTTGCGAGAGAGTCGCGAAAGCGGGTAGGGCTAGTAGAGACAGTTTTCGACACGGCCGGCTTTGGAGGCGCCGCACACCGCAGTGCACGTATTGGCATCGGCAGCCATATGCCGAGAACGATGGAGGACACCATGTCACCCCGGCTCGACGCATCGCAGACCCAGAGGGCGACGTCGACACCCCCTCTGGAACGACTGGAAGACGAGTCCGCCGACGAGAACGTCGGCCTCGCCGGACTTCCGGAGATCCCGCCTTTCGACGAGGTCGGGCCAGTGGACGCACGGGCCCTGTCCAAGACCCTCTTCGAGCGACTGGAGTCGCTGGAGGAAGGCACCCACGAGTATTCGTACGTACGCAACACACTGGTCGAGCTCAATCTCGCCCTGGTGAAGTTCGCGGCCTCCCGGTTCCGCTCCCGCAGTGAGCCGATGGAGGACATCATCCAGGTCGGCACCATCGGCCTGATCAAGGCGATCGACCGCTTCGAGCTCAGCCGTGGCGTCGAGTTCCCGACCTTCGCGATGCCGACCATCGTCGGTGAGATCAAGCGCTTCTTCCGCGACACCTCATGGTCCGTGCGGGTGCCGCGCCGACTGCAGGAACTCCGCCTCGACCTGGCCAAGGCGGGCGACGAACTCGCACAGCAACTGGACCGCGCTCCGACGGTGGGAGAGCTGGCGGAGCGTCTGGGCCTGTCGAACGACGAGGTCGTCGAGGGCATGGCTGCGTCGAACGCCTACACGGCGAGCTCACTTGACGCCCAGCCCGAGGAGGACGACTCCGAGGGCGCGCTGGCGGACCGGATCGGCTACGAGGACCACGGGCTCGAAGGCATCGAGTACGTCGAGTCGTTGAAGCCGCTGATCGCCGAACTCCCGCCGCGCGACCGGCAGATCCTGTCGCTGCGGTTCGTCGCCAACATGACGCAGTCCGAGATCGGTGACGAACTCGGCATCTCGCAGATGCACGTCTCGCGGCTGCTCTCGCGGACGCTGGTGCGGCTGCGGAGGGGACTGACCGTCGAGGAGTGACGGTCACCGTCACCGCGACCGCCACCGTCGCCACGACCACCGCACCGACACACAGGGCGCGTGGTCGTACCGGCGCACAGGGCGCGTAGATGTGCGCTCGGGGCCGGGCCGGATGATCCGGCCCGGCCCCGAGTGCGTTGTCCGCGGATCACGCGACTTCCCGCCCGCGGACGACGTGGCTTTCGGTTCGCGGATCCTGCCGGTCCGCGCCCTCGGATCCCCCGAGTTACCCACGGGAACCCCTTTCTTCACTGTTCACCTTCCATCACTATGGTCACCCGCCAAACTGGCTGGTTGGTCAGTTGTCCGGCGGGTGAGGCCCGGGGGTGCAGGGAGGCACGTGGATGGTTCGGGGCGAGGGGCAGGGGGTCGATGGTGATGCCGGGAACGGGAGCGGGAGCGGCGTGCACGCGGGTGCGTCCGACGCGCGGCTCACCGAACTGCTGCGCGCGGACACCAAGACCTCGTACGCGGCACTGCGCGAACTGCGCCTGCGCCACCGGCCGGCGGTCCTCGCGTACGCCCGCCTGTGCACCACCGCGGACTCCGCGGCGCGGCAACTGACGGACCGGGCGTTCGCCCTCGCGGCCCAGGAGACCGCGCGCGGCTCCGACCCGGGAGGCCCCTGGCGGCACCAACTCCTGCTGCTGGCGGGGCGGGTGGCCGTCACCTGGACCGGGGACGAACGGGCCGGCCGCCTCGACCCCGGACTGCTCGCGCGGCTGCGCGCCGCCGGTCCCGAGGGCCCGACGCCGCCGCTGCTCGACGCGTTCCGGTCGCTCCCCTCCCGGGTCCAGGGTCTCGCCTGGTACGGGATCGTGGAGCGGGAGCCCGAGGAGAGCACGGCGGGCCTGCTGGGACTGACCCGCGAGGACGTGACGTACGGAACGGAGCCCGCGCTCCAGGCACTTCGCGCGTCCTTCCTGAAGAGCCATCTCGCCGCCTCCGGCGATCCGCGCTGCCAGGACTTCCGCCGGCTGATCGAGGAGTCGGTACGCCCCGACAGCCCTCGCCACAGCACGGATCTGCGCGCCCACATGGCCGAGTGCGCGCACTGCGCCACCGCGTACGAGGAGCTGTCCGCGCTGCGGGACGACCCGCACACGGGTCTGGCCGAGGGTCTGTTGCCGTGGGGCGGCACGGCGTACGGCACGGGCGCGGCGGCCCGCTCGCGCGCCACCGCGCAGACGGAGTCGGCCACTTGGGGGTCCCTGGCGGCCTGGCCGCCCTCCCGTCGCCTCGTGCTGGCCTCCGCGGCACTCGGGGTCGCCCTGGCCCCGCTGCTGCTCTTCCTCCCCTCCTCGGGCGGCTCAGGGCCCGACACGGCGGGAAGCGCGGGGAATCCGGTGCCCCCGCCGGCGGTCACCGTGACGGCCACGGTCCCGACGGCACCCTCCGCCTCCCCCACGGGCGGCGCCGACTCCCCGTCCCCGACGAGGAGTTCACGCCCGTCGAAGTCGGCGTCCCCGAACCCTTCCCACCCGACGCCGAGCCCGCCGTCCGCCCCGGCGCCGCCGCCTCCGAACGGCAGTTACGCCCAGGTCGTGAACCGCTCCACCGGCCGCTGTCTGGACATCCGGGACGGCGACATGGAGAAGGGCACGGACGTCATCACGGCCCCCTGTTCCTCGTCCGGCACCCAGCGCTGGCGCGTCGACACCGAACGGGGTGCGCTGCAGTCGTACGCGGACCCCGACTTCTGTCTGGACAGCCGCGGCGCGACCGACGACGGCGTGGGCATCTGGGAGTGCGACTCACTCGGTGGCCGCAACGCCGTGAACCTGCGGTTCGCGGTGACCGCCGACGGCACGATCCGCCCGGCCGTCGCCCCGGACCACGCGCTGACGCCGTACGGCGACGACGGCCTGGACCTGGCCCCGGACACGGGACGGACGGAGCAGTCGTGGCGGGCGGGGGCGGGGCCTGCCTGAGCCTCTGGGCGGGCTTCTGGCCGGGGTTCCCTGGCCCGGCCAATGACCGGGCTTCCGACCGAGGGGGTGCTCGGCGGCGACTTTGGTCGCGGTCCCCCGGCTCGGTGTCATCCCTTGGTTGTTCGCCGCCGGACCGCCGCCATCCTTGGTCGGTCGGCAGTGGACCGGCGGCCGATATCGCCCAGGTCAGGCCCTTCCTAGCTTGGGGGCATGACGACCACGAGCGAAGAGACGCCGGTGCGGCGCGGGGGCGTGCGGGCCGAGGAACGGGCGCTCGCACCCGACCTCGCACGCGGGATCATGCTGTTGCTCATCGTTCTGTCCAACACCGCCTTCCACCTCTGGGCGGCCAGACGCGGCCCCTCGGGCTGGCAGCCCGCGGACGGCTCATGGCTCGACCACGCCGTGCAGTTCACCATGATCATCGTGCTGGACCTGCGGGTCTATCCGCTCTTCGCGTTCCTCTTCGGCTACGGGATGATGCAGCTCTTCCTCCGGCAGACCGCCGCCGGCAACTCCGAGCGCGGCGCCGCCAGGATCCTGCGCAGGCGCAGTCTGTGGCTGATCGTCATCGGGCTCCTGCACTCCACCCTGCTGATGGCGGGCGACATCGTCGGCTACTACGGAGTGCTGAGCCTCGTCCTCGGCCTGGTCTTCCTGCGGCGGAGCGAGCGTGCGCTGAAGAGGTGGATCTGCGTCGGCGCCGTACTGATGGTGTTCTTCGCGGCCCAGCCCGTCGTATCGGCCCTGCTCCGGGGCGAGTTGGGCACGCTCGGGGACGCGGGCGCGGAGCCCGGATTCATGGCGTACGCCGCACAGGAGGGGAACTGGCTCACGGCGGCCCATACCCGGCTGGAGACCGGGCTGTTCGTCACGTTCCTGGCCTCCGCGCTGGCTCTGGTCGGCGGCGGATACGTCGTCTTCCTGCTGGGCTTCTGGGCGGCCCGGCGCCGGGTCCTGGAGGAGCCCGGCCGCCATCGGACCCTGTTGCGCCGCACGGCCGTCATCGGCATCGCGGTCGGCTGGCTCGGCGCTCTGCCCGCCGCGCTCGCCCACGTCGGCGCCCTGAACGTACCGGCCGACGCACAGAGCGAGGAGGGAGCGCTCACACTGCTCCGGGATGTCACCGGCAACGCCGCCGGGCTCGGTTACGTGGCGGCCGTCGCGCTCTTCGTGCACTGGTGGAGCAGCCGCAGGGCACGGGTGGGGGCGGGTGCAGGCGCGGATGCGGGTGTTGAGGTTGGGGTCGGTGCCACGGTCGTAACGGCGGTGTCGGCGGTCGGCAAGCGGTCCCTGTCCTGCTACCTCGCGCACTCGCTGCTCTTCGCGCCGGTGCTGGCCGCCTGGGGGCTCGGCCTCGGCGAACACCTGTCCAGCTGGACCATGGCACTCTTCGCGGTCGGCGTGTGGCTGATCACGGTGGCGGGCGCGTACGCCCTGGAGCGCGCGGGGCGCCGGGGCCCGGCCGAGGCGGTGCTGCGGCGGCTGATGTACGGGGCGGCACAGGGCAAGGCAGGTCGAGTGGCCAAGGCGGGCTGATCGGCCGAGGCGAGCCGAGCGACCGGCCCGCCCGGGGGCCGCCTCAGGCCCGCCTCAGACCACCCGTACGCCCCGCCGCCACACCTGGTCGACCAGCGGTACGCCCGGCCGGTAGGCCAGGTGGACATGGCTCGGGGCGTCGAGGAACGCGAGGTCGGCGTACGCGCCCGGGGCGAGGCGGCCGACGTCGGTGCGGCGCAGCGCCCGGGCCCCGCCCGCGGTGGCCGACCACAGCGCCTCGTCCGGGGTCATGCGCATGTCCCGTACGGCCAGGGCGATGCAGAAGGGCACGGACGACGTGAAGGACGAGCCCGGGTTGCAGTCGGTGGAGAGGGCGACGGTGGCGCCCGCGTCGAGGAGGCGGCGGGCGTCCGGCCATTCGGCGCGGGTGGAGAACTCGGCGCCGGGGAGCAGGGTCGCCACGGTGTCCCCGCTCGCGAGGGCGTCGACGTCCGCGTCCGTGAGGTGGGTGCAGTGGTCCGCGCTCGCCGCGTCCAGTTCGACCGCGAGCTGGACGCCGGGGCCGTAGGACAGCTGGTTGGCGTGGACGCGCGGGTGCAGGCCCTTCGCCTTGCCGGCCGTGAGGATCGCGCGGGCCTGGTCGCCGTCGAAGGCGCCCTTCTCGCAGAAGACGTCGACCCAACGGGCGTACGGGGCGCAGGCGTCGAGCATCTCGCCGGTGACGAGCGCGACGTATGCGGCGGGGTCGTCGGCGAAGTCCGGGGAGACGATGTGGGCGCCGAGGTAGGTGACCTCGTCGGTGTGCGCGGACGCGATGCGCAGGGCCCGGGCCTCGTCCTCGACCGTCAGTCCGTAGCCGGACTTCGTCTCGAAGGTGGTCGTGCCCTGGCGCAGGGCCTCGGCGAGGTAGTGGGTGAGGTTGCGCTCCAGCTCCTCGTCGCTCGCCGCCCGGGTGGCGGCGACGGTCGTACGGATGCCGCCGGCGCTGTAGGCCCGGCCGGACATCCGGGCGTTGAACTCCTGGGTGCGGTCGCCCGCGAAGACGAGGTGCGAGTGGGAGTCGACGAAGCCCGGGATCACCGCGCGGCCACCGGCGTCGACGCGATTGTCAGTGGCGGGTGCTTCTCTTGAATCACCGGTCCACGCGATGCGGTCGCCGTCGATGACGACGGCCGCGTCCTGGATCAGACCGAGAGGGGAACCGTCACCGAGGGAGGGATCGTTGGTGACCAGACTGGCGATGTTGGTGATGACGGTCGTCGTGCCGTTCGCAGTACTCATGGCGTCCTTGTCGGGGCTCGGGCTCGGGCTGGGCGCGAGGATCAGGCGCGCAGGGCTTCGACGGCTTCGGCCATGGCCTGCGGCACGTTCGGCACGAGGGCATGGGCTCCGTCGCGTACGACGTGCCGGCCGCCCACGACCGTGTGGCGCACGTCCGCCGCGGTCGCCGCGAATACGGCCGTCTCGGCGCCGAGCCGTGGCACCGGCCCCGCTGTTCTGACCGAGTCGAGCGCGATCGTCGTGAAGTCGGCGAGCGCGCCGGCTTCGAGGATGCCCGCGTCGTCCCAGCCCAGGGCCGCGTGACCGTCCGCGGAGGCGGCGCGCAGGAGTGCCGCCGCCGTCCAGTGGCCGCGGGTGCGGGTGCGCAGGCGCTCGTTCAGCTCCATGGCGCGCGCCTCTTCGAGCAGGTCGATGACGGCGTGGCTGTCGGAGCCGAGGGAGAGCGGTGAGCCCGCTCGCTGGAGGGCGACGGCCGGGCCGATGCCGTCGGCGAGGTCGCGCTCGGTGGTCGGGCACATGCAGGTGCCGGTCGTGGAGCCGCCGAGCAGCGCGATGTCCTCGTCGGTGAGGTGGGTGTTGTGGACGCCCGTCGTGCGCGGGCCGAGCACCCCGTGGTCGGCGAGCAGCCGGGTCGGCGTGCAGCCGTGCGTCTCCAGGCAGGCGTCGTTCTCCGCCGTCTGCTCGGACAGGTGCACATGGAGCGGGGCCCGCCGCTCCTCGGCCCACCGCGCCACCGTCGCCAACTGCCCCGCGGGCACGGCCCGTACGGAGTGGATGGCGGCCCCGATCCGCGCGTGATCCCGGTCCTTGAGAACTGAACAGCGTTCGGCCCAGGCCTCCGCGGTGCCGTCGGAGAAGCGGAGCTGGTGCCGGTTCGGGGGCTGCCCGGTGCGCTTGTTCAGCAGGCCGGCGGCGAGGTAGGCGGTGTCGAGGAGGGTGATGCGGATGCCCGCCTCGGCGGCGGCCTCGATGAGGGCTTCGCCCATCGCATTCGGGTCTGCGTACCGGGTGCCGCCCGGCGCGTGGTGGACGTAGTGGAACTCGCCGACGGCCGTGACTCCGGCGAGGGCCATCTCGGCGTACACCGCGCGGGCGAGCGCGTGGTACGTCTCCGGGGTCAGCCGGTCCGCGAAGGAGTACATGATCTCGCGCCAGGTCCAGAAGGTTCCGGAGCCGACCTGGACGGTGCCGCGCAGGGCACGGTGGAAGGCGTGGCTGTGGGCGTTGGCGAGACCGGGAAGGGTCAGGCCGCGCAGGATCTCGGCGCCCGGGGGCGGGGCGTCGACGCCCGTGCGGACGGCGGCGATCCGCCCCTCCGAGTCCACGTCCAGTGCCACGCCCGGCTCGACGAAGGTGTCGAGCCAGGCGTGCTCCAGCCAGTAGGTCGTGCCTCGCGCGCTCACGTGCAGGCCAGCCCTTCCAGTACGTCGGCGAGTGCGGTCACCCCGGCCACGCAGTCGTCCTCGGCGGCGTACTCGGCCGGCGAGTGCGAGACGCCGGTGGGGTTGCGTACGAACAGCATGGCGGTGGGAATCGATCCGGAGAGGATCCCGGCGTCGTGTCCCGCGCCCGTGCCGAGGACGGGGACCTTGAGGTCCGCTTCCTTCTCCCTGCCCAGGATGCGGGCGATCTCGTCCCGCAGGGCGTGCTCGAACTCGACGACGGGGGTGAACGACTCCCGGACGACGTCCAGTCGGACCCCGTGCTCGTCGGCGTACTCGCGGGCCGCCTTCTCGATGCCGCTCACGACCGTGTCGAGGGTCGCCTGGTCGGCGGCGCGGGAGTCGAGCCAGCCGCGCACGAGGGACGGGATGGCGTTGACGCCGTTCGGCTCGACCGCGATCTTGCCGAAGGTCGCCACGGCACCCGCGAGGCTCGCCTCCCGCCGGGCGGCGAGCACGGTCTCCGCGTACGACAGCATCGGGTCGCGGCGGTCCACGAGCCGGGTGGTCCCCGCGTGGTTGGCCTCGCCCCGGAAGTCGAACCGCCACCGCCCGTGCGGCCAGATGGCGCTGGCGATGCCGACCTGGTCTCCGGAGAGGTCGAGGGCGCGGCCCTGCTCGACGTGCAGTTCGACGAACGCGCCGATCCGGGCCAGGCGCTCGGGGTCGGCCCCGATGGCGTCCGGGTCGTATCCGGCGGCCTCCATGGCCTGGGGAAGGCTGACCCCGTCACCGTCCCGGAGCTGCCGCGCCGCCTCGACGGTGAGTTCTCCGGCCGCGAGCCGGGACCCCACACAGGCCAGCCCGAAGCGGGCCCCTTCCTCATCACCGAAGTTCACGATGGCGAGCGGCCTGCTGAACTCCGCGTTCCTGCCCCGCAGTTCGTCCAGCGCGGCGAAGGACGACACGACACCGAGGGGCCCGTCGAAGGCGCCCCCATCGGGCACCGAGTCGAGATGCGACCCGGTGACAACGGCGTCCCCCGCGGCGGGGTCCCCGAGCCAGGCCCACTGGTTCCCGTTCCGGTCCAGCTCATAGCTCAGCCCACGGGTCCGGGCCTGCTCCTCGAACCAGTCCCGGCAGTCACGGTCGGCCCCGGTCCAGGCGAACCGCCGGTAGCCACCGGAGCCGGGGTGCCGCCCGATGGGCTGCAGCTCCCGCCACATGTCGTGGAAGGACGGCGGCGTTGGGCGCGGCTGAGCTTTCGAGCCCGGTCCAGCCATCTTCAGCCCGTCCGGCGTTTGAGGACGAGGCCGTTCAGGCCGATCGGGGGTCTGGGGGCGGAGCCCCCGGCCGGGCCCAGGAGCAGAGCCGCTCACTCGCCCTCCCGCATGGGAACCCGAACGCCCCGCTCATCGGCCACGGTCTCGGCGATGTCGTAGCCCGCATCGACATGCCGAATGACACCCATCCCGGGGTCGTTCGTCAGCACGCGCCGGATCTTCTCACCGGCAAGCTTCGTCCCGTCGGCCACCGACACCTGCCCCGCGTGGATGGACCGTCCCATCCCCACGCCACCACCGTGGTGGATGGACACCCAGGACGCCCCGGACGCCACGTTCACCATGGCGTTCAGCAGCGGCCAGTCGGCGATCGCGTCGGAGCCGTCGAGCATGGCCTCGGTCTCCCGGTAGGGGGAGGCGACGGACCCGCAGTCGAGGTGGTCGCGCCCGATGGCGAGGGGAGCCTGCAGCTCACCGCTGGCCACCATGTCGTTGAACCGCTCGCCGGCCTTGTCCCGCTCGCCGTAGCCGAGCCAGCAGATGCGGGCCGGGAGGCCCTGGAAGTGGACGCGCTCGCCGGCCAGCTTGATCCAGCGGTGGAGCGACTCGTTCTCCGGGAAGAGGTCGAGGATCGCCTTGTCCGTCTTGTGGATGTCGGAGGCCTCGCCGGACAGGGCAGCCCAGCGGAAGGGTCCCTTGCCCTCGGAGAAGAGGGGGCGGATGTAGGCGGGGACGAAGCCGGGGAAGGCGAACGCCCGCTCGTACCCGGCGAGTTGGGCCTCACCCCGGATGGAGTTGCCGTAGTCGAAGACCTCGGCGCCGGCGTCCATGAAGCCGACCATGGCTTCCACGTGCCGGGCCATGGACTCGCGGGCACGGGTGGTGAACCCGGCCGGGTCCTTCGCGGCGTACGAGGCCATGTCGTCGAAGTCGACGCCCACGGGGAGGTAGGCGAGCGGGTCGTGGGCCGAGGTCTGGTCGGTGACGATGTCGATGGGGGCGCCCTCGGCGAGCATGCGCGGGAGCAGTTCGGCGGCGTTGCCGAGGAGCCCGATGGAGAGCGGGCGGCGGGCGTCGCGGGCCTCGACGGCGAGCTGGAGGGCGTGCTCCAGGGAGTCGGCCTTCACGTCGAGGTACCGGTGCTCGATGCGGCGCTCGATGGCGCGCGGGTCGACGTCGATACAGATCGCGACGCCGTCGTTCATGGTGACGGCGAGCGGCTGGGCGCCGCCCATGCCGCCGAGGCCGGCAGTGAGGGTGATCGTGCCCGCGAGGGTGCCGCCGAACTTCTTCGCGGCGACGGCGGAGAACGTCTCGTAGGTGCCCTGGAGGATGCCCTGGGTGCCGATGTAGATCCAGGAGCCGGCCGTCATCTGCCCGTACATGGTGAGGCCGAGGGCCTCCAGGCGGCGGAACTCCTCCCAGTTCGCCCAGTCGCCCACCAGGTTGGAGTTGGCGATGAGGACGCGCGGGGCCCACTCGTGGGTCTGCATGACGCCGACGGGCCGGCCGGACTGGACGAGCATCGTCTCGTCCTGCTTGAGCGTCCGCAGCGTACGGACCATGGCGTCGAAGGAGCGCCAGTCGCGGGCCGCCTTGCCGGTGCCGCCGTAGACGACGAGCTTGTCGGGGTGCTCGGCGACCTCGGGGTCGAGGTTGTTCTGCAGCATCCGCAGTGCGGCTTCCTGCTGCCATCCCAGGGCGCTCAGTTCCGTACCGCGCGGTGCTCGGACGGGGCGGGGTCCTGACATGGTCTGCCTCCTGGCGGCTGGTGAGTGCTCCGGGTGGTGGTCATTCAGTCGATATTCACATCCTGATCGCCTGAATAGAACTAGTCAATACCTTCGTGGGCCAGCACGGGCGCGGCACGGATGTTTGGCTGGATGTATGGCGGCATACACAGGCACAGGAGACGCGGACTCGACGGGCGAAGAACCGGGCGGAACCCCGAAGGACCCGGGCGGGACTTCGGAGGGGCCGGGCGGGGAGCCGGGTCCGGCCGTGGACGGGGGCCCGCGGCGGGACGAGGCCGTTCGCGCGGCCGTGGAACAGGGGCTGGTCGGTCCGGCCACCCCCATCATCGGGCTCCTCGACATCACCGGTATCCGGGCCTCCGCGGCGGCCCTGCGGGCGGCCTTCGACGCGGTGACGGCACCGGGGACGCCCGTGCTGCACGCGTTCGCGGTGAAGGCGACCCCGCTCGTGCCGGTGCTGCGGCTGCTGCACCGGGAGGGCATCGGCGCGGAGGTCGCGAGCCCGGGCGAGCTGGCCCTCGCCCGGGCGGCCGGGGTCCCACCGGCCCGTACGGTCCTCGACTCGCCCGCCAAGACCCCGGCGGAGCTGCGGGAGGCGCTCGCCCTGGGCATCGCGGTCAACGCGGACAACCCGCAGGAGCTGGCCCGCCTCGACGCTCTCGTGCGCTCTGCCTCGACCCGCTCCCCCATCGGGATCCGGGTGAACCCGCAGGTCGGCGGAGGTTCGATCGGTGCGCTGTCGACGGCGACGGCGACCTCGAAGTTCGGGGTCGCACTGCGGGACGACGGGGCGCGCGAGTGGGTCGTGCGGGCGTATCTGGACCGGCCGTGGCTGACCCGGCTGCACGCGCACTCCGGTTCGCAGGGGATGCCGCTGGAGCTGATGGCCCGCGCGGTCACGGAGACGTACGGGCTCGCGGAGGAGATCAACGAGCGGGCCGGGCGGCGGCAGATCGACACGCTCGACATCGGCGGCGGCCTGCCGGTGAACTTCGGGTCGGACGCGCACACGCCCACGTACGAGGAGTACGCGCGACTGCTCGCGGCGACCGTGCCGGGGCTGTTCGACGGGCGGTACGGGCTGGTCACGGAGTTCGGACGGTCGCTGCTCGCCAAGCACGGGGTGGTGCTGGCGCGGGTCGAGTACGCGAAGTCGGCCGGCGGGCGGGCGATCGCGGTGACGCACGCGGGGGTGCAGGTGGCGGCCCGCACGGTGTACGCGCCGAAGTCCTGGCCGCTGCGGGTGGCCGCGTACGACACGAAGGGGCGGCCCAAGGCGGGGCCCGACGTGGTGCAGGACGTGGCGGGACCCGCGTGCTTCGCGGGCGACCTGCTGGCGGAGGGGCGGTCGATGCCGTTGCTCGAACAGGGCGACTACGCGGCCGCGTTGGACACGGGCGCGTACTACTTCGCGCACCACTACGCGTACAACTCCCTCGCGCGGCCCGGGATTTACGGCTTCGGGCCCGACGGGGCGGGCGGGGTGCGGTTCGCCGTGGTCCGGAGGCCGCAGACGCTCGACGAGATCGTGGCGGAGTCGGGAGGGGCGCACGCGGGGTCGCTGACGGACATGTTCTGAGGCGCCCCCGCCGGGCGAAGCTCTGATGAACCTCTGAGACGGGCCCCGACCGGCATCCCGCGCGCGGCACAGGGAACAAGTCCCCGCACGGGTCACCGATCGGGGGAGGTTCTCTTGTCCACCGCAGAAACCACCGCGGGCACTCCGGCGCCCGCCGAGGAGCCGGGGCTCAAGCGGGTCCTCGGTCCCAAGCTGCTGATCCTCTTCGTGATCGGCGACATCCTCGGGACCGGCATCTACGCGACCACCGGCAAGGTCGCGGGGAAGGTCGGCGGGGCGCTGTGGCTGCCGTTCGCCATCGGCTTCGTCGTGGCGATCCTGACGGCCGCGTCGTACGTCGAACTGGTCGGCAAGTATCCGAAGGCGGCCGGAGCGGCGCTCTACACGCAGAAGGCGTTCAAGGTCCCCTTCCTGACCTTCATCGTCGCGTTCATGGTGATGTGCTCGGGCCTGTCGTCGGCGAGCGCGGCTGCCCGCGCCTTCAGCGGCGACTACCTGTCGGAGCTGACGGGCGACGCGCTGCCGCCGACGCTGATCGCGATCTGCTTCATCCTGCTGCTGGCCGCCCTGAACCTGCGGGGCGTGTCGGAGTCCGTGAAGACGAACGTGGTGCTGACGCTGGTCGAGCTGACAGGCCTGGTGATCATCCTCGCGATCGGCGCGTGGGCCGTGCTGAACGGCGACGGGGAGCCGTCCCGGCTGGGCGAGTTCGAGGCGAGCGGCACCGGATACGCGCTGATGACCGGGGTGTTGGGCGCGACGGCGCTGGGCTTCTTCGCGTTCGTCGGCTTCGAGGACTCGGTGAACATGGCCGAGGAGACCAAGGATCCCGTCCGCACCTTCCCGCGGGCGATCTTCATCGGTGTGGCGGTCACGGGCACCATCTACGTCCTGGTGGCGCTGGTGTCGTCGCTGCTGGTCGACTACAAGGTGCTGGAGGGTTCGAGCGGCCCGCTGCTGGAGGTCGTGAAGGCGGGCGGTGTCGACTTCCCGCACAAACTCTTCGCGCTCATCGCTCTGTTCGCCGTCACCAACTCCGCGCTGATCAACATCATGATGGCCTCGCGCCTGTGCTACGGCATGGCCAACGAACGCATCCTGCCGCGCGGTATGGCCCGGGTCCTGCCCACGCGTCGCACACCCGTGGTCGGCATCGCCTTCGTGACGCTGCTCGCGATCGGGCTGGTCTCCACGGGCGAGATCGAGGGCCTGGGCGACACGACGTCGTTCCTGCTCCTGTGCGTGTTCGCCGTGGTCAACATCGCGGTTCTCGTCCTGCGCCGCGACCCCGTCGATCACCAGCACTTCCGTACGCCGACCGTGCTTCCGGTGCTCGGCGCCCTCACCGCGCTGATCCTCGCCAGCCCGCTGGCCGACCGTCCCGCGGACGTCTACATCCGCGCCGGAGTGCTGCTGGCCGTAGGGGTGGGCCTGTGGGCGCTGAACAAGGTGGTGCTGCGTGTAAGGAGCGAGGACTGAAAGGGAAAATCCACACACTCTAGCCAGCCGCTGGCATGTTCCTCAGGAAAATGCCAGAACCATCACTCCTCGCGCACACGTTGCGTAGTTTCGGCGTCACTCAGCCGAACTACAACGGGCGGGAGGGTAGCACCGTGCCCGGAATCGACGAGTGCCTGCTGGAGGCCATGAGACTGCCCGGAGCCCGGGGAGCCTCGGTGGTCGACTGGACCAGCGGACTGGCTCTTGGCACGGTCGGGGACTCGCCCAACGGGGACCACGAGGCCACCGCGGCCGAGGCGGCGGAGCTCGCCCGCCTGGCCGCGGAGCACAAGGCCTTCGCCCCCGAGGAAGGAGCCGACTGGTCCGGCGGACAGCCGCCGGTCGAAGATCTCATCATCTGCAACAAGGACAGCTACCACGTCCTGCGCTTCGTCCGTACGACATTCGACAGCAGCGTGTTCCTGCATCTGTGGCTGGGTCGTTCGGACGGCAATCTCGCGCTGGCCCGCATACGCCTGGGCGAGATGGCGGAACGGCTGGTGGTGGGGTGACCACGGTGGAGGCACGCCCCCTGCCCGGCCGCGACAGAGCCGACGCCGAAAGAGCCGACGGCGACACGGCGGACCCCGTCGGGACGGACCACGTCCCGGCGGACCGCACCACCCCGGACCGCGGACCCGCGAACCGCGCGGAACCACGGTCCGGCATACCGCCCACGCTCAGCCCGATGCTCAGCCGTCTCGCCGAGGAGCGCGCCACCGGCGTCCTGACGCGGGAACGCGGTGTGCTGTATCTGGTCGAGGGCCAGGTGGTGCACGCCGAGAGCCCGGCGACACCCGGGCTCGACGTGCTGCTCACCACCCGCGGCGCGCTGGGCTCGGACGGCTGGTGGGAGGCGGTCTCGGAGGCGGGGGCCGACCGGCGGGTCGGACGGTTCCTGGTGGACAGCGGGCGACTGACGGCGGGCGCCCTTGAGCTGTGCCACCTGGGAGCTCTGTACGACGCGGCGTTCTTCACGCTCGGCCCGAGCAGCGGTCCGGCGCGCTTCCGATACGGGGTCGCGCACTGGATCGGGCCCGTGCGGCCGGTCTCCGTGGACGCGGTGGAGCGGGAGACGCTGCGGCGTCGCGATCTCCTGCACCGCATCTGGCCGGAGCCGGGCACGGACACCGAGCCGCTCGTACGGACCGGCCGTGCCGTCGACTCGGCCCTGCCTCCGCGTCAGCGCACGGTCCTCGACCAGGTGGACGGTGAGCGCACGGCGTCGGACATCTCGCTGGTGCTCGGCCGTCCGGGTTTCCACACCCTGGTCGACCTCCGGCGGCTCGCCGCCGCCGGAATCGTGACGACGCGATCGCCGACGATCACGTCCGGACCGGTCGCGGCCGGGTCCGGGCCGGCCGAATCCGGGCCGGGCTCGTCCGGACCGGACGGATCCCGGGCACCGCAGGAAGCACCCGCAACCCCCTTGTCCCCGGTCTCCACGGTGGTCGCGCAGGCCGCGGAGGCGGCGCAGGCGTCGGCAGATCCCGACGTCGCCCTGCTGCGCCGGCTCAGAGACGCCTTGGAGGCCTTGTGATCCGCGCGCTCCGACAGCGTGCCGAGAGGAGACAACTGATGGCGGCCGAGGCCGAAGTCCTCGACGAACTACACCGGTTGCGGGCCCGAGTGCCCCAGCTGACGGGTGCCCTCGCGGCCAGCGTCGACGGCCTCGTACTGGCCCAGGACACCCCGGGCGTGGAGCCGGAGGGGCTCGCCGCGCTCACCGCCGCCGCGCTGGGAGTCGCCCTGCGCATGGCGGACGCGACCGGAAGGGGCGATTTCCGCGAGCTGCTGCTGCACGGCGAGCACGGCTATCTGGCGACCTACGCGGCGGGACCGTCCGCCGTGCTGACGCTGCTGGCCGGCGACCGGGCGAACGTCGGCCGGCTGCACCTCGAAGGGCGCCGCTCCGGAACCCGGATCGCGGAGCTCGTCGAGGCCGCGGTCGAGAGCCGGCCGGCCCCGGCCGCGCGGGCCCCCGCGAAGCCCACCGCGCCCCGCACCCGGACCGCGCGCGTCGCGCGCACCACCACCACCGAGCCGACAGGCAAGACCCGCTGAGCACCGGCGACAGCCGTTGAGCACGGATCCACCGGACCGAACTCACCGGTCCGGACTCACCGAACCGAAAGGACAGTCACGACCATGGCGAACACCGAAACCTCTCTGAAAGAGGCCCTGGCCTCCATCGAGGGCGCGACCGGAGCCGCTCTCGTCGACTACACCAGCGGCATGGCACTCGGCACGATCGGCGGCAGCAAGGGCTTCGACCTCACGGTCGCGGCGGCCGGCAACACCGACGTCGTACGCGCCAAGATCCGCACCATGGAGCACCTGGGGCTCAAGGGCGAGATCGAGGACATCCTGATCACGCTCTCCGACCAGTACCACCTGATCCGCCTGATGAAGGGCCGCGGCGGCAACGGTCTCTTCCTCTACCTGGTGCTCGACGCCAAGCGCTCCAACCTCGCGATGGCCAGGCATCAACTGAAGAGGATCGAGGCGGACCTGGAGGTCTGACCCCGCTCCGAGGCTCAGACGAGCACGCCACCCCGACGCCGCGCCCCACCGGGCGCGGCGTCGCCCGCGGCGATCCCCGTGGCCCGATAGCCCTTGACCTGCTTGCCCGCCGGAACGCCTGCCCCGCGTCCGAGCCAGTCGACGCGGACCCAGACGAGCGACTCGGCGGCCCGTTCGAGCCGGCCGATCCGGGCCGCCTTGAGGCGAAGGCCCGCCCCAGCTCCGGCAAGCAACATCCCGCCGGCCGCGGGTACGGCGAACGCCGAGCCCAGTGCTCCCGCGAGGGCGAGCAGCAGCCACCACCGGTGCCCGCGCCGCCAGTTCCGTACCGTCACGGCCCGGTCCTGGAGCACGTCGTGCTTCCCGGCCCGGGCGGCCCCGCCGACCAGCGCCGTGTACCGCTTGTGCCGTACCACGGCCACCACGGCCGCGGTGATCAGGAAGAGCGCGGCTCCCGCCATCACCCCGATCCGGCGCCCGGTGATCCCGGGCACCAGTACACCCACACCCGCCGAGATCACTCCGAGCCACCACAACGGTGCCGCCCCGGCCCGTACGACGACGGCCACCCGTGCCAGTCCCTGCCCTCCGCGCGTCACGATCCGCTCCTCACCGACTCGACGACGCCTCATTTGGGCACGCAGGTTAGCGAGCAAAAGTGAGACCCGTCTGAGAGCGGACCGAAAAAGGTGACGCGGTACCACTACTCGACGAACAGGCCCCGGGCGGCGGCCCGCGCGTCGAACTCCTCCAGGCGTGCCTGCGCCTGGGGCAGCCCGTCGCACATCGCCTCCAGGAGCACCCGCCCGAGGAGCATCGGCGCGCACGCCGTGTCGAAGGCGAGCCCGGTCCCGACGGCGGCCGGCAGCAGCAGGTCGGACACCTTGGCGACCGGCGCGAACGCCGAGTCCGCGACCGTGACGACGGTCAGCCCGGCCTCCTTCGCGTAGGCCAGCGTGTCCACGACCTCCCGCGGATGCCGGGGCAGCGCGAAGCACAGCAGGGTCGTGGCCCCGGCGCGTACGGCCGAGTCGATCCGGTCGTGGACCATCGTGCCGCCCTCGTGCAGCAGCCGTACGTCCGGATGGACCTTGGCGGCGAAGTAGGCGAAGCCGTAGGCCTGGGACGCGGCTGCCCGCAGTCCGAGCACGAGCAGCGGCCGTGAGGCGGCGAGCAGCCGCCCCGCCCGCTCCACGGGACGCGGGTCCGCGAGCACGGAGGCGAGATGGCGCAGGTTCTCGATCTCGGCCTCGACGGCCTGCTGGTACTCGTTGTACGAGCCCGTGTCCGCCGCGGGTTCGGCGGGCGTGACCTCGCGCAGGTGCTTGCGCAGCGCCGGATAGCCGTCGAAGCCGAGGGCCACGGCGAAGCGGGTGACGGACGGCTGGCTGACCCCGGCCAGCTCCGCGAGTTCCACGCTCGACAGGAACGGCACGTCGGCGGCCCGCCGCACCATGCTGTGCGCGATCCGCCGCTGGGTGGGGGTGAGCCGGTGGCCCTCGAAGAGCGTCTGCAGCCGCCCGGCAGGACTGTCCGTCACGCCCGCGCTCCCGTCGTCCGTGCCCGCCCCGCCGTCCAGGCCCGTCTCCATGTCCGTGCCCATGCCCGTGTCCATGTCACTGTCCATGCCCATATTCACGCTCATGTTCCCGTCCACGCTCATGCCGTGCTCCCCCTCCAGATGTCCGTGAACCGGTCGAGCAGCGCCGCCGCCGCCGTCACGTCGTCCGTGAGCGGCCGGTCGGTCGGGTCCGCGTCGAGCACCGACTCGGCGAGTTCCAGCGCCCGCGCCACCGGCAGCTCCGGATCAGGCCGCAGCTCGCGCTGCCGCAACGCCCGTACGGCGGCGACGAGTTCACAGCCCACGACGAGCCGGTACGCATCGCACGCGCGCAGCGTCTGACGTGCGGCGAGCGAGGCGAAGCTGGCCTGCTCCTCGACGCCCCGGGAGAGTACAGCGTGGCCGAGCGAGGCGGGCGCGGAGAAGGCCCGCAGATCACCGAGGGCGGCGCCGGCGGCGTACTCCAGGATCATCACGCCGGAGGAGGCGGGCTCGTGGTCGGCGAGGAAGGGGCGCAGCCGGGTGTAGGACGGTTCGTTGAGGGTCGACAGGCGTGAGGTCGAAAGACGGGCCACCTGGGTGAGGGAGAGCCTGAAGTGGTCCAGGGCCAGGGCGAGTTGGGCCTGGTAGAAGCCGCCGTGGTGGTAGGCGGCCATGTCCTCGGCGCAGATCAGCGGGTTCTCGGCCGCCGCGTTGATCTCGACGGCGAGGACCTCCTCCAGCGCGTCGGCCGCGTCGTGCGCGGGCCCGTGGATCTGCGGCAGACACCGGAATCCGTACGGGTCCTGGATCCGGCCGAGCGGCGGCGTCGGGTGGTCGGCGGCGCCGATCAACTGCCGCATGCGGCGGGCCACTTCACTCGAACCGCGGTGCGGACGCGCGGCGTGCACGGGCGCCGCGTACGCCTCGTACGAGCCGTCCACCGCGACCAGTGACAGCGCGGCGACGACCTGTGTGGCCCCGATGAGCCCGCGCAGCTCGTGCAGCGCGAGGGCCGCCTGTCCGAGGGTGAGGGCGTTGCTGCTGATCAGCGCGAGGGCGTCGTTGTTGTCGAGCGGCTGGGGCTCGGGCGCGCCCACGGACTCCGGCGAACCGGCGACCGCACCCGTGGCCGCACCGGCGATCGCCCCGCCGAGCACGCCGCCGCCCACGCTCCCCGAGGCACCCGCGCCCACGACCGCGCGCACACCGGTGGACGCGTCCGCGCCCCGCCAGGGGTGCTCCCCGGCCAGCGCCAGCCCCAGCTGCGCGAGCGCCGCGATGTCCCCGGTGCCCACCGAGCCGAACTCGTTCACGACGGGGTACGCCCCGGCCTCCAGCGCCTCGCACAGCGCCGTGACGACGGTGGGCCGCAGGCCCGCGCCGCCCGCGAGGAGCTGGTTCGCGCGGACGGCGAGCATCGCCCTGACCTGCCGGGCGGGCAGTTCCTCACCGATGGCGCCGGCGTGGCTGCGCAGCAGACGCAGTCCGTGCTCGGCCGCCGCCTCGGTCGGCACGTCCTCGTTCCGGTTGGCGCCGACTCCGGTGGAGCGGCCGTACACCCGCCCGGTCGCGGCGATCCGCCGGGCGGCGTCCCAGGACTCCTCGACGCGTTTCATCGCCTCGGTGCCCGGAACCGGCCGTGCGGTCCCGTCGGCGAGCCGTACGACGTCGGCGACACCGGTGCTGCAACCGTCCAGCACCACGAGGCCGGTGGTCACCGCACCCGGCGTGTCCACATCCCGAGACGACATAGAGCGCGAACTCCCCTCAATCCGGACGTTCGATCTTGCCTGACGGTCATAAGTAACCGGCGATTAACACCGAACCGTTGACAACCTATTCAGATACAGAGAACTCTGCATGACGATATGCAGCCGGGCAAGGGACACCTCATGATCCAGTTCGACGCGGTCCACAAGCGCTTCCCGAACGGCACCACAGCGGTCCACGACCTCTCCCTGGAGATGCCAGAAGGCGGCGTGACCGTCCTCGTGGGATCTTCCGGTTGCGGCAAGACGACCACCCTGCGAATGATCAACCGCATGGTCGACCCGACCTCCGGGACCATCCGGGTCGGCGGCCGTGACGTGCTGGACCAGGATGCCGCCGACCTGCGCCGTTCCATCGGTTACGTCATCCAGCAGTCGGGCCTCTTCCCGCACCGCACGGTCCTCGACAACATCGCGACCGTGCCGCTGCTCCTCGGCTGGGGCCGCCGCAAGGCACGGGCCCGGGCCGCCGAGCTCCTGGAGACGGTCGGTCTGACCGCCGAGTCCGGGAAGCGCTACCCGCACCAGCTCTCCGGCGGCCAGCAGCAGCGCGTCGGCGTGGCCCGCGCGCTCGCCGCCGACCCGCCGGTGCTCCTGATGGACGAGCCCTTCGGCGCGGTCGACCCGGTCGTGCGCACCCAGCTCCAGGACGAACTGCTGCGGCTCCAGAAGGAGTTGAGCAAGACCATCGTCTTCGTCACGCACGACATCGACGAGGCGGTACGGCTCGGCGACCAGATCGCGATCTTCCGCACCGGCGGCCACCTCGTCCAGTGCGCGACCCCCTCCGAGCTGCTGGCCCGCCCGGCTGACGACTTCGTCGCGGACTTCCTGGGCGCCGAGCGCGGCCTCAAGCTCCTGTCCCTGACCCCGCTCAAGGACATACCCCAGGCCCCGGCCCCCGAGGGCGGCACCTGGGAACTGGCCCTCGACGCGGCCCGCAGGCCCCTGCACTGGCGCACCGGGGACACCGAACTCCCCGTACGGCCGCTGCGCGACACCGACTCCCTGCTCGCCGCGCTCAACGAGTCCATCGCCTCCCCGACCGGACTCGTGGCCCGCGTCGACGCCGACGGCGCCCTCACCGGTGTGACCTCGCGCGACGAGATCCACCAGCACGCGGGCCAGGCCCACGCGGAAGCCCGGGTGGCCTCGTGACCATCGACTGGTCGTGGATAGGCGACCACACCGACGACCTCACCACCCTGACCGTCTCGCACCTCCAGGCGGCCCTGTCCGCGGTCTTCTTCGGCCTGCTGATATCCCTCCCGCTGGCCGTGGTCGCCCACCGGATCCGCCCCCTGCGCGGCGTGCTCCTCGGCCTGTCGAACGTCCTCTTCACGATCCCGTCCATCGCGGTGTTCGTGCTGCTGCTCCCGGTCTCCGGCCTGACCCGCACCACCACGGTCGTCGGCCTGACGATCTACACCCTCGTCGTCCTCCTGCGGAACACGGTCGAAGGCCTCGACTCGGTCCCCGCGAAGACGAAGGAGGCCGCGAAGGCCATGGGCACGCGCCCCCTGCGCGCCCTCCTCACGGTCGAACTCCCCCTCGCACTCCCCGTGATCATGGCGGGCGTCCGTATCGCCACGGTCATGTCGATCTCACTGGTCTCCGTGGCCACGTACATCGGCGACGGCGGCCTCGGCCAGCTCTTCACGGACGGTTTCCAGCGCAACTTCCCGACCCCGGTCATCGCCGGCGTCGTCCTGACGCTCCTGCTGGCCCTGGTCGCGGACGCCCTGCTGGTGGCCGTCCAGTACGTACTCACCCCGTGGACGAGGCGGCGAGCCTGACATGTACGAACTCTTCAAGGACCTCGGCGACTGGCTGGTCAGCGGCGAGCAGTGGACCGGCCCCGACGGCATCGGCCACCGCCTCGCCGAACACCTCCAGTACTCCCTCCTCGCCACCCTCGTGGCCGCCGCGATCGCCCTCCCCGTCGGCCTGCTGATCGGCCACACGGGCCGGGGCGCGTTCCTCGCGATCAACCTCGCGTCCTTCGGCCGCGCCCTGCCCACCGTCGGCCTGGTCGTGCTCGTCTTCCTCGCGAGCGGCCTGTCGATGTGGCCGGTGTACGTGGCGCTGGTCGCCCTCGCGGTCCCGTCGATCGTGACGAACACGTACGCGGGGATGACCGCCGTCGACCGGGACGTGAAGGACGCGGCACGCGGCCAGGGCATGCGCTGGCACCAGGTCCTGTTCCAGGTCGAACTGCCCCTCGCGCTCCCGCTGATCATGACGGGCCTGCGGCTGGCACTGATCCAGGTGGTGGCGACGGCCACGATCGCGGCGTACGTCTCTTTCGGGGGGCTGGGCCGGTACGTGTTCGACGGGCTCGCCCAGCGGGACCTTGTGCAGGTGCTGGGGGGTGCGGTGCTTGTGGCTCTGGTCGCCGTCGTTCTCGACCTGGGACTGAGCGGCCTCCAGCGGGTGCTGTTCCGTCATCGCCCCGCGTAGGCGGACCCGCACGTTGTCACAGCCCCGCACCCCCGAAGGGGCGCGCCCCCTGACCTCTGCAACTCCCCTCAGGAGCTTCCTCCCATGAATCGACGTACCCTCCTCGGCGGGCTGTTCGCCGCCGCGTCCGTTCCCGCTCTCGCCGCCTGCAGCAGCGGGATCACCTCGCTCGACGGCGGGGGCAGTGCCGGTGGCGGGAGCGGGTCCAGCAAGGACGGTGTCACCATCGGCACCGCCAACTTCACCGAGAACCAGGTGCTCGGCTTCCTCTACGCGGCCGTACTGGAAGCCGCCGGTGTGAAGACGAAGGTCCGCCCGAACCTCGGCACCCGCGAGATCCTCATCCCCGCCCTCAAGGGCGGGGACATCGACCTGCTCCCCGAGTACCAGGGCGCCCTCCTGCACTACCTCTCCCCCAAGGCGGAGGCGACGGAGGAGGGCGAGATGCAGAACGCCCTCGCGATGGCGCTGCCCGCCGGGCTCCAGGTGCTGCCGTACGGCATGGCCGAGGACTCCGACGCGTTCGTCGTCACCCGGGAGACGGCCGACAAGTACGGCCTGTCCTCCCTCGCCGACCTGAAGAAGGAGAACGGCAAGCTCGTCATCGGCGCCGCGCCCGAGGTGAAGAAGCGCGAGGTCGGCGCGGTGGGCCTGAAGGACGTGTACGGGGTGGAGTTCAAGGAGTTCAAGTCCCTCGACTCCTCCGGGCCGCTGGTGAAGGGCGCCCTGAAGAAGGGTGACGTGGACGTGGCGAATCTCTTCACCACCGACACCGACATCGTGGCCAACAAGTGGGTCGTCCTGACCGACCCCAAGAACCTCATCCCCGGCCAGCACATCGTCCCCCTCATAGCCGACCGCAAGGCCGACTCGACGGTCCGCAAGGCCCTGGCCGAGCTGGGCAACGTACTCACCACCGCGGATCTCACCGAGCTGAACCGCCAGGTCGACAAGGACAAGAAGGACCCCGAGGACGTGGCGAACGCGTACGCGAAGGAGAAGGGCCTGACGAAGTAGGGCCCGAGGCGGCGGGACCCGTCACCGGCGGCCCCACCTGGTGGGGAACAACCCAACGGCGACAGGGGGGCTAACCCCCGTGCCAACCGGGCCCCGGCTCTCTACCGTTGAGATATGACCGGTATGGAAGCCCGCGACGCCGAACTCAAGAAGGAACTCGACGCCACCTTGCACGCACGCAAGGAACTGGGCGAAGAGTACGAGTCCGCGCTCGTCGACTCGTTCCTGGAAAAGGTAGAACAGCGCCTGGACGGCGCGGTCGACCGCCGGGTACGTCGTCAGCTCGCGGAACAGCAGATGGTGGTGGCCCGGGGCTCGCGCTCCCCGCAGGGATCCTCCGATTCCTTCGGCGAGCGCTTCGGCTTCGGCATCGTCTCGATGGTCCTCGCGATCCCCCTGTCCGCGATCGGCGGCGGGGTCGCGGAACTGCCCGGCCTCCTGGTCGCCTGGGCGGGCATCGTGGGGGTCAACGTGGTCCAGGCCGCACGCAACTCACCGAACTTCTTCGGCCGCCGCCGCAAGTCCTCCCAGGACAGCGAGTGGGAGGAGTGACGGGGACGACAGGATCCGCACGACACGCATGACACGTACAGCACGCACGACACGTACGACGTACACAGAGTTCAGGGAGCACGGGGAACGTCGAAGGGCCCGGTACCAGTAGAGGTACCGGGCCCTTCGCGAGCTTGCGCGGGGACCGCCGCACCCCCGATACCGGGGGGCGGGACGACGGCGGTCCCCGCGAGGGACGCGGGCCGGGTCAGGGCCGGGCTTACGCGTCCGTGGCGTCCATGGAGGTCCGGGAGCCGCTCCGGAGGTCCTTGGCGCCGTTTCGGTGCCGGCCGGGGCGGGGAGCCGCTCCCGCCCTTGCCGACATCCACCAATGTGCCGGACGCGTGTTAAGCGTGTGCTGCGCGGACGTGACGCGCTCGTACCACTTCCACGAAGTTCCGCCGTGATCGCTCACACCGGAAGTTCCCCTCCGGGGTGCGCAGTTCACCGGACGTTCCTACTGGCGTCCACCCTTGGCCAGGAAGGACAACAGGTCCTGCCGGCTGACGACACCGGTGGGCTTGCCCTCGACCAGGACGATCGCCGCGTCGGCGCCACCGAGCACGGTCATCAGGTCGCCCACGGGCTCACCGGAGCCGACCTGGGGCAGCGGCGCCGACATGTGCTTCTCCAGCGGGTCGGAGAGCGAGGCGCGCTGGGTGAACAGCGCGTCGAGCAGCTCGCGCTCGACGACGGACCCGACGACCTCCGCCGCCATGACGTCCGGGTGACCGGCGCCGGGCTTGACGATCGGCATCTGCGAGACGCCGTACTCGCGCAGCACCTCGATGGCCTCGCCGACCGTCTCGTCCGGGTGCATGTGGACGAGGGACGGGATGGCCCCGTGCACCTTGTCGCTCAGGACGTCGGCGACGCGGGCGCTGGGGCCCTCGTCCTCCAGGAAGCCGTAGTCGGCCATCCACTCGTCGTTGAAGATCTTGCTGAGATAGCCGCGCCCGCTGTCGGGCAGCAGCACGACGACGACGTCGTCGGGGCCGAGCCGCTCGGCGACGCGCAGCGCGGCCACGACGGCCATGCCGCAGGAGCCGCCGACGAGCAGCCCCTCCTCCTTGGCGAGCCGCCGGGTCATCTGGAAGGAGTCCTTGTCGGACACGGCGACGATCTCGTCGGCGACGGTCCGGTCGTACGCGGTCGGCCAGAAGTCCTCGCCGACGCCCTCCACGAGGTACGGGCGCCCGGAGCCGCCGGAGTACACGGACCCCTCGGGGTCGGCGCCGACGACCTGGACCTTCCCGTCACTGGCGTCCTTGAGGTACCGCCCGGTGCCGGAGATGGTGCCGCCGGTCCCCACGCCTGCCACGAAATGGGTGATGCGGCCCGCCGTCTGCTCCCACAGCTCGGGGCCGGTGGAGTGATAGTGCGAGAGGGGATTGTCGGGGTTGGAGTACTGGTCGGGCTTCCAGGCTCCCGGGGTCTCCCGCACGAGCCGGTCCGAGACGTTGTAGTACGAGTCGGGGTGCTCGGGATCAACGGCGGTGGGGCAGACGACGACATCGGCGCCGTACGCCCGCAGGACGTTGATCTTGTCGGTGCTGACCTTGTCGGGGCACACGAAGATGCACTTGTAGCCCTTCTGCTGAGCCACGATGGCAAGGCCCACACCGGTGTTTCCACTGGTCGGCTCGACGATCGTGCCGCCCGGCTGCAGCGCGCCGCTCTTCTCGGCGGCCTCGATCATGCGCAGGGCGATGCGGTCCTTCACGGAACCGCCGGGGTTGAAGTACTCGACCTTCGCGAGGACGGTCGCCTGGATGCCGGCGGTCACGCTGTTGAGCCTCACCAGCGGGGTGTTGCCGACGAGACTGATCATCGAGTCGTGGAATTGCACCGTTGTCTCCGGAGCTGAAAAGAAGTGGTTGGGGTGGTGTCGTCAGCCTAAGCCCCCTCCTGGGCGTTCACGTCTCGTTGAGATTGGCCGACGGTCTGTACGGGGCAAGCAGTGGGTGTACGGCAAAGAGGAGGTGGCGGCTACGCATGACGAGCTTGTCGAGAGCGAGGGTGGCACGCCGGATCGCCGCGGGCGCCGCGTACGGCGGCGGCGGGATCGGTCTGCTGGGCGCGGCGACGGTCGGAGTGGTACTGGCCGAGGTCCAGCTGGCCAAGCGCCAGGTGGGGAACGGCCACAGCCCCCATCCGCCGAGCGCGGACGGGCTGTACGGGTATGTGTACGCCGGCTCCGAGGAACCGCTGCGCCTGACGATGCTGGGTGACTCCACGGCGGCGGGGCAGGGGGTGCACCGGGCCCGTCAGACGCCTGGGGCGCTGCTCGCCTCCGGGCTGGCGGCGGTGGCGGAGCGGCCGGTGCGGCTGCGGAACGTGGCGCTGCCCGGCGCCCAGTCCGACGACCTGGACCGCCAGGTCGCGGTGGTTCTCGGGGAGCCGGACGGGATCCCCGACGTGTGCGTGATCATGGTCGGCGCGAACGACGTGACGCATCGGATGCCGGCGACGCGCTCGGTCCGTCACCTCTCTGCGGCGGTACGGCGGCTGCGTACCGCCGGTGCCGAGGTGGTCGTGGGCACCTGCCCCGACCTGGGCACCATCGAGCCGGTCCAGCAGCCGTTGCGGTGGCTGGCGCGGCGGGCCTCGCGGCAGCTCGCGGCCGCCCAGACCATCGGGACCGTGGAGCAGGGCGGGCGGACGGTGTCGCTGGGCGACCTGCTGGGGCCGGAGTTCGCGGCGAATCCGCGGGAGCTCTTCGGGCCCGACAACTACCACCCGTCCGCCGAGGGGTACGCGACGGCGGCGATGGCCGTGCTGCCCACGGTGTGCGCGGCGCTCGGCCTGTGGCCGGCGGAGGAGGAGCGTCCGGACGTCTCCCGTCGGGAGGGGTTCCTGCCGGTGGCCCGGGCTGCTGCGGAGGCCGCGTCCGAGGCGGGTACGGAGGTCACCGCGGCCATGCCCACGGGTCCGCGTGCCCCCTGGGCCCTCCTCAAACGCCGCCGCCGCCACCGCGTCCCGGCGACGGACCCGTCGCCGACGACTACCCGAGAGCCGACGGCCTGACCGGGCATTTTCTCGCCCCCGCCGCCCTTACCCGTTCCCGTCCCTGACTCAGGGGCTCCGCCCCCGAACCCCCGCTCCTCAGACGCCGGAGAGGCTAAATACATTGCGGCCCAGGCCGACGCCATCAGCCCGTCCGGCGTTTGAGGACGAGGCCGTTCAGGCCGATAAGCGGGGGTCTGGGGGCGGCAGCCCCCAGGGACGGGACGGGTAAGGGCGGCGGGGGCGAGGAAAGCAAGCGCTTAGACAAATGCGGTCCGAGTCACACACCCACACCCGTGACCTCGCCCATACGTACGGGTAACTTCCAAGGCAGGTCCGCCTACACCCCCGTTACGCCATACGCCAATGGAGCCGTAGATGCCCGAAGCCGTGATCGTCTCGACCGCCCGCTCCCCCATCGGCCGCGCCTTCAAGGGCTCCCTCAAGGACCTGCGCCCCGACGACATCACCGCCACGATCATCCAGGCGGCCCTGGCCAAGGTCCCGGAGCTCGACCCCAGGGACATCGAGGACCTGATGCTCGGCTGCGGCCTCCCCGGCGGCGAGCAGGGCAGCAACCTCGGCCGGATCGTCGCCGTACAGATGGGCATGGACCACCTCCCGGGCACCACCATCACCCGCTACTGCTCCTCCTCGCTCCAGACGACCCGCATGGCGCTGCACGCCATCAAGGCGGGCGAGGGCGACGTCTTCATCTCGGCGGGCGTGGAGATGGTGTCCCGGTTCGTGAAGGGCAACTCCGACAGCCTCCCGGACACGCACAACCCCCTCTTCGCGGACGCGGAGGCCCGCACCGCCGAGGTCGCCGCCAGCGAGGGCGCGAACTGGCACGACCCGCGCGAGGACGGCATCGTCCCCGACCCGTACATCGCGATGGGCCAGACCGCGGAGAACCTCGCCCGTCTCAAGGGCGTCACCCGCCAGGACATGGACGAGTTCGGCGTCCGCTCGCAGAACCTCGCCGAGGAAGCCATCAAGAACGGCTTCTGGGAGCGCGAGATCACCCCGGTCACGACCCCGGACGGCACGGTCGTCTCCAAGGACGACGGCCCCCGCGCCGGCGTCACCCTCGAAGGCGTCCAGGGCCTCAAGCCGGTCTTCCGCCCGGACGGACTCGTCACGGCGGGCAACTGCTGCCCGCTGAACGACGGCGCCGCCGCGGTCGTCATCATGAGCGACACCAAGGCCCGCGAGCTCGGCCTGACCCCCCTCGCCCGGGTCGTCTCGACCGGCGTCACCGGCCTCTCCCCCGAGATCATGGGCCTCGGCCCGGTGGAGGCGTCGAAGCAGGCCCTGGGCCGCGCCGGCCTGACCGTCGACGACATCGACCTGTTCGAGATCAACGAGGCGTTCGCCGCCCAGGTGATCCCCTCCTACCGCGACCTGAACATCCCGCTGGAGAAGCTGAACGTGAACGGCGGCGCGATCGCGGTCGGCCACCCCTTCGGCATGACCGGCGCCCGCATCACCGGCACGCTCATCAACTCCCTCCAGTTCCACGACAAGCAGTTCGGTCTGGAGACGATGTGCGTCGGCGGCGGCCAGGGCATGGCGATGGTCATCGAGCGCCTGAGCTAGTCACCGGATCCACCACAGCCGCCGGCGCCCGAACCGAAGCACCGCCGCTGTAACCGCAGTTGAACTCAGCGTGACCGAATCGGCCCGGAACCCCGCAACCACCGGGGCTACGGGCCGATTTGTGATCCAATCTCCCCCAGGATGTGACCTATCTCCCTCCGGAGAGGGATTTACGCAGGTCAGAGCCGTTACGCAACCAAACATCAGGCCTAAAGTCCTGTCCCTTTCGTGACGTTACGCACTGACAGCTGGTTAGTCCGCCCTTCAAGCTGATGTAGGAAGTCGGGGGTCGACTTTGAACCGGGAGTACGTCAGTGAGCACCACGTTTCTTGCTCTGCTGCTCGCCACAGCCACCACCACGGCCGTGGGCGTCGCCGTTCTGCGCACCCTGCTGGCGCTGCGCCGACAGGTGGCGGCCCTGCACACCCAGCTCGCCGAGAGCCAGGCCACGGCCGTCCGCGGCCTCGTGCCGTCGGCGCGCTCGACCACGGACACGGACGAGATACGCGCCGCCGTGGCCGAGGCGCTCGCCGAGGAGCGGGAGCGGGAGCTCGCCGAGGCCCGCGCGTTCTGGGCCGCTCAGGAGGCGCGTGACGCCTCGGACTCGCCCACCCTGCTCGGCCTGCCGGACAGTGATCTGTTCCTGCCGCGCCAGTCGGACTTCGCGGGCCTGGAACACCTGGAGCCGGTGACCGAGCCCGCCGCCGACGCCGACGAGTTCGCCGGGGACTCCCCCGAACTGGCCGCGGCCCGCCGCCGTCACCCCTCGCACCCGGACTTCGTACCGGTCCAGTCACCGGTCGTGAACGACCACGAACGCACGGTGTCCTGCCTGGAGGAGTTGGCCGAGTCCCGCACGGAACTCACCGACATCCGCCCCGGCCCCCTCGGCACGCTCGACGTCTACGTCTTCGCCGACGGCACCACCCTCTGCATGACCCCGGGCCACCGCGAAACCGCCGAACGCCTCGCGGACTCCCTGCGCACCGGCCACCCGCCGGTCCTCCTGGGCGGCTCCGGAGTCTCAGGCGCCTACGCCCTGACCTTCGAGTGCGCGGACGAGAACGTCTACGTCCTTGCGGACCGGGTCATAGCCTCGCTGTAGCCCCTCCAGCCGCTCAGCGGCAGGGAACCGCGCGCCCCGTCAGGGGCGCGGGGCTGTGACATCACGCGGCTCCGCCGCGTGGGCGCAACCAGCCACGACGCAACGACAGTCGCCGGCGAACCTCAAACCCCCGCCCTCTTCTGCGCCTCCTCGACAACGCGCACCGCATCCGCGACGCCGTCCTCAGAGGTCAGCACAACAGCCAAGTCATTCCCAGCCAGAGTGATCTGGTCCGCCGCGGCGAACATCCCCGCGTCCGGCATCTCCAGAGGCTCCCGCAAGGGATCCTCCAACCGCTGGGCACGCAGTGCCAACTCCCTGGCCAGCCCCAGCGCTTCCGCGGCGGCCCCCCGTTGCAACCGGCTCTGCGGAGCGGCCCGCAACCGGTCGGCGAAATGTTCCACGGCCCGCGTCAAAGGCGTCGTATCAAGCACGCGCCGACCCTACGCGCCTCATCTGGACTGTTGCCAACAGGCCAACGCTCAGGCACGGTGACTTGAAGGACCGGCTTACATCCCATGCGTCCGGAGGCGCCGATGTCCCAAGTCTTCTCCGAGGAGACCCATCGCAATCTGCTCGCCCGCATCCCCCATTGCACCGGTCGTGAGATCTCCGACTGGCTGCGCACTGTCGACGATGGCCCTGCCCTCTTCCGTTTCGAGGAGAAGGTCAGCTGGCTCCGCGCCGAGCACAACCTCGCGTACGGCCACGCCAAGGCGATCATTCACGAGTACGACCTGAGGAGGGCCGCGCGCAAACTGCTCTGAGCGGTTTCGCTCAGCTCCAGCACCCGAAAATGACGGACGAAACAATGGAAGGGCCCGCGAACCGTGGTTCGCGGGCCCTTCCGACTGCGGGTTCTGCTCTGCCTGCTAGTCGTTGCCGCTGAAGATCGCGACCAGGCGCAGCATCTCCAGGTAGATCCACACGAGGCTCATGGTGAGGCCGAACGCGGCCAGCCAGGATTCGTCGCGCGGGGCACCGTAGGCGATGCCGTCCTCGATCTGCTTGAAGTCGAGCGTCAGGAAGAACGCACCGAGGACGATCGCGAGAATGCCGACGATCGCGCCCAGCGGGCCCATGCTCCGCAGCCCGCCGTCATCGGCGACACCGAAGACGACCAGCAGCAGGTTGACCGCCATGACGAGCACGAAGGCGATGGCGATGGCCATGCCGATGCGCGCGTACCGGGCGGTGACACGGATCCAGCCCGCCCTGTAGACGAGCAGGGTCGCACCGGACACCGCGAGGGTGCCGAGCACGGCCTGGAAGGGCGCGCCGCTCCACCGGCTGTTGAACATCTCGCTGATCACGCCGAGGAAAACGCCCTCGAAGGCGGCGTACGCCAGGATCAGCGGGGGCGAGGCCTTGCGCTTGAAGGCCTGCACCAGCGCGAAGACCATCGCGATGAGCGCGGAGCCGATGGCCAGGCCGAAGCTGCTCGACGTGACCGGCAGCAGGGCCCACGCGAGCACGGCACCGACGGTGACCGTGCCGAGCGTCATGGCCGTACGCGTGACGACGTCGTCCATCGTCATACGGCCGGCGGCGGGCGGGGCCTGCGGCGGTGCGCCGTGCTGGAGGTCCTGCGGGGCGTAAGGATTCTGCGCGTACGGGTTGCCGCCCTGCGGGGCGTGCGGGGTGCCCGCGTACGGGTTCCCCTGCGTTCCGACAGCGGGGCCCCCGGCCTGCGGCGCGGTGTTGAAGCCCGCGTAGCCGTTGTCGCGGCTGAACCCCCGTCGCGAGAAGACCGGGTTGCTGCTCCTCATTTCACTCCTCCATGGCCACCCTGCGTGGCCTTGGCTCAAGAGTAATGGGTAGGCAAAAGAAAGCCTCTAGTGCCTGGGGAGGATCTTTCCCCTCTTGTGACCGGGAACACCAGGCCGAGACCCGGCATTCCCCGCACCGTTACAACGCCGGTACGCACTGTTCCGGTTCCCTCTTCCGGGGTGTCTCACTCCAGCGGGAAGCCGGTGTATCCCTCGGCGAGGTCCTGCTCGGCGGCCCGCGAGCCGGCGATCCGCGCCAGCCGGGCGAGCTGGATCCGGTCCTCGAAGGGCGTCGCGTCGGCCGGCCGGTGCAGCAGCGTCGTCATCTCGTACGAGAACCGCTCGGCCTGCCACACCCGCCGCAGACAGGTCTCGGAGTACGCGTCGAGCAACTCCGCCGACCCGGTCTCCTGCTCGTACGCCAGGGCCCGCGCGAAGGTGACGACGTCACCGACCGCGAGGTTCAGCCCCTTGGCACCGGTGGGCGGCACGATGTGAGCGGCATCACCGGCCAGGAAGAGCCGCCCGTACCGCATCGGCTCGTGCACATGGCTGCGCATGGGCGTGACGGACTTCTGGGTGATGGGCCCCCGCTCCAGCCGCCACCCGTCCCCGGTCTCGAACCGCCGCTCCAACTCGTCCCAGATCTCGGCATCCCCCCACTCCTCCGCGTCCGTGCCCTCGGGCACCTGGAGGTAGAGCCGCGAGACGACGGGCGACCGCATGGACAGCAGGGCGAAGCCGCGGTCGTGCCGGGCGTAGACGAGCTCGTCGTGCGAGGGAGGCACATCGGCGAGGATCCCGAGCCACCCGAACGGGTAGGTCCGCTCGAAGACCCGGGTGAGCTCGGCGGGAATGGCCTTGCGGGCAACCCCCCAGAACCCGTCGCACCCGACGACGTAGGAGCACTCCAGCACCTCCTCACGCCCTTCATGCCGAAACCGCACCCGCGGAGCAGGGCCGTCCGCCCCCTCCACGGCGAGGGCCTCCGCCTCGAAGAGGAGGGGCCCGCCCTCCTTGAGCTGAAGCGCGATGAGGTCCTTGCACACCTCGGTCTGGGCGTAGACCATCACGGACCGCCCACCGGTCAGCGCGGGAAAGTCGACCCGGTGCCGCCGCCGGTCGAACCGCAGCTCGATGCCGTCGTGCCGCAGCCCCTCACGGTCCATGCGCTCACCGGCACCCGCGGCCCGCAGCACGTCCACGGTCCCCTGCTCCAGGATCCCGGCCCGCTGCCGATGCTCCACATAGGCCCGGTCCCGGCTCTCCAGCACGACGGAGTCGATCCCCGCGTTGTGCAACAGCCGCGCCAGCAGCAGCCCGGCCGGCCCGGCCCCGATGATCCCGACGGTGGTACGCATCGCCTCGCCCCTTCGCGCCACGAAACTGAAGTGAGCGACCTTCATTCTGTTCGCCCAGTGAATCAAACTTCACCAATTAACTACGGTGAGTCTCCGACGGACAGAACCCACTGTCAACGGTTGCGAGGTGAAGTCTTCAATGAAGGATGCACCCTTCATTGGGATACGCCGGAAAAAGCGGAAGTGTCGGAGGTGCCCGGAACCGGACTTGAACCGGTACGCCCGCGAGGGGCAGCGAGGTTTAAGCTCGCCGTGTCTGCATTCCACCATCCGGGCAGGCCATGGGCTCCGCGTCGAGTGTTCCGAGCCTATCGGGACAGATCCCCCGAACAGCGGAAGGGCAGCCCGATGTTGTCTTATTTTATTGACGTCTGAGGGTGCATCAGCCCACGGTACGCGCCATCAGCACATGCCAAATGCCGTTCGGCCGAAGCTTGACGGCGTATGGGGAATGACGTGATTTCACCGCCCGAACGAGCGGAACCTGACGAACCGTCGCCGATTCCCCCTCAGGGACGGACGTCATCCCCAGGTATGACACGGGCTCGCCGGGTCCGACCCAAGACTGCCTTCGGAACCAGAACAGCGGGTGACTACACGGCGCCGATCGAGGCAGACGATGGAACGGTCGTCCTCACTCGTCGTCGTCCCGACAGGAGCACCCTCCCGTGACCACCATGCCCCTCGCCGACCGTGCCACCACGGTGGCCGCCCGCGCCTCGGAACTGTCCAAGGTCTACGGACAGGGGGAGACCCAGGTGGTCGCCCTGGACCGGGTCTCCGTCGACTTCCGGCAGGCCGAGTTCACCGCGATCATGGGTCCCTCCGGCTCCGGCAAGTCCACGCTGATGCACTGCGTGGCCGGCCTGGACAGCTTCTCCTCCGGCTCGGTCCGCATCGGCGACACCGAACTCGGCTCCCTGAAGGACAAGCAGCTGACCAAGCTGCGCCGGGACAAGATCGGCTTCATCTTCCAGGCGTTCAACCTCCTCCCGACGCTCACGGCCCTGGAGAACATCACTCTTCCGATGGACATCGCGGGCCGCAAGCCGGACAAGGAGTGGCTGAACAAGGTGATCGGCATGGTGGGCCTGGCCGACCGGCTCTCCCACCGTCCCACCGAGCTCTCCGGCGGCCAGCAGCAGCGCGTCGCCGTGGCCCGCGCACTGGCGTCCCGCCCGGACATCATCTTCGGCGACGAGCCCACCGGAAACCTGGACTCGCGATCGGGTGCCGAGGTGCTGGGCTTCCTCCGCAACTCAGTACGGGAGATGGGGCAGACCGTCGTCATGGTCACCCACGACCCGGTGGCCGCGGCGTACGCGGACCGCGTGATCTTCCTGGCCGACGGGCGGATCGTCGACGAGATGCTCTCGCCGACCGCCGACGGCGTCCTCGACCGGATGAAGGCCTTCGACGCCAAGGGCCGTACGAGCTAGCCGACAACGCGCCCTCGCGCCCCGCCGCGTCTCGTCCCGCCTCCTCCTCCACCAGGACAGAAACCCATGTTCCGTACCGCCCTGCGCAACGTCCTCGCGCACAAGGCCAGGCTGTTGATGACCGTGCTCGCCGTCATGCTCGGCGTCGCCTTCGTCTCCGGCACCCTGGTCTTCACCGACACCTTCGGCAACGCCTACAAGAACAAGTCGGCGAAGAGCTTCGACCACGTCTCGGTCGCCATACAGCCCGAAGGCGGTTCCTACAACGAGTCCGGTGACGACGGCGAGGCCAAGAAGCCGCCGCGGCTGACCGACGCCCTGCTGAAGAAGACCCAGAACCTGCCCGGCGCCGACTCGGCGATCGGCGGTGTCATGGACTTCACCGCGCTCGCCGACAAGGACGGCAAGCTCGTCGGCGGCGACTGGGGCACCTCCGGTGCCAACTACTACCCCGGCAAGGACGGCAAGGACCCCCGCTACGACTTCACCGAGGGCGCGGCACCCAAGTCCGCCGGTGAGATCGCGCTCGACTCCAGGACCGCCGGACGCACCGGCTACAAGGTCGGTGACACGGTCCGCTACTCCACCGACGGACCGGTGAGGCAGGCGAGGATCAGCGGCGTCTTCGACACCGAGGACGGCAGCGTCCTCGCGGGCGGCAGCCTGGTGGTGTTCGACAACGACACCGCCATGAAGGTCCTGGGCAAGAGCCAGTACGACGAGATCGACGTGAAGGCCGCCGCGGGCACCTCCGAGACGGCGCTGAAGAGCTCGGTCGAGAAGATCCTGCCGAAGGAGACGGTCGCCCTCTCCGGTGCCCAGCTCTCCGACGACCAGGAGGCGATGATCGAGGAGCAGACCAGTGCGATGAGCCAGGTCCTGCTCATCTTCGCGGGCATCGCCCTGTTCGTCGGCATCTTCATCATCGCCAACACCTTCACCATGCTGGTCGCCCAGCGCACCAAGGAGCTGGCCCTGATGCGCGCCATCGGCGCCTCGCGCCGCCAGGTGACGCGCTCCGTGCTCATCGAGGCGTTCCTCGTGGGCCTGGCGGCCGCGGTGACCGGCTTCACGCTCGGCATCGGCGTGGCCATGGGCCTGGAGTCCCTGATGAACTCCGCGGGCGCGTCCCTGCCCGACGGGCCGCTCGTCATCGCCCCGACCACGATCGTCGTCGCGCTGGTCATCGGCGTGGTCGTGACCATGCTGGCCGCCTGGCTGCCGGGCCGCCGCGCCGCGAAGATCCCGCCGGTCGCCGCGATGAACAGCGTCCACGCGACGCCGACCACGCGCGGTCTCGTCGTCCGCAACACCATCGGCTCGATCATCGTCGCCCTCGGCACGGTCATGCTGTTCATGGACGACAACTACGTGAAGGCCGGCGGCGCCGGAGTGATCCTCGTCGGTGTCATCGTCCTCACGCCGCTCCTGTCGCGCCCGTTCATCGCCGCGTCGGCCCCGCTCCTGAAGCCGTTCGGCGTCACGGGCAAGCTGTCCCGGCTCAACGCGGTGCGCAACCCGCGCCGCACGGCCTCCACCGCCTCGGCCCTGATGATCGGCCTGACCCTCATCACGGCGATGACGGTGGTCGCGACCTCCATGGGCAGCGCCATCAACAAGATGGCCGCGGACTCCCTGAAGGCCGACTACACCGTCTCCATGGCGAACTACCAGCCGCTGGCCCCCGAGATCCGCGAGAAGCTGGACAAGCTCCCCGACGTCGAGGCGAGCAGCCCGTTGCGCCCGGCCTACGGCGAGCTCGGCGACTCGTACACCGAGGTCTCCGGCGTCGACGAGAAGGCCTTCGGCAAGCTGGTGAGCCTCGACTTCACCAGCGGCTCCCTCGCGAACCTGACCGGCGCCTCCACCCTGGTCGACAAGGAGACCGCGGACGACGAGGGCCTGAAGACGGGTGACACCGTCCCGGTGAAGTTCGACGACGGCAAGACGGCCGAGCTGAAGGTCGCCGGCGTCTACGAGCAGAACGAGATGCTCAACGGTCTGTTCGCGCCGCTCGCCGTGGTCGACCCGCACCTGTCGAAGGTCACCGATCAGCAGGTCATGGTGAAGATGAAGGACGGTGTCTCCGACCGGGCCGAGGACGCCATCGTCAAGGCCCTGGGCGACAACCCCGCCATCAAGATCCAGGACAAGAACGCGATCAACAACGAGATCGCCGGCGCGATCAACCTGATGCTGAACATGCTCTACGGCCTCCTGGCGATGGCCATCCTGATCGCCGTCCTCGGTGTCATCAACACCCTGGCCATGTCGGTCTTCGAGCGGAAGCACGAGATCGGCATGATGCGGGCCATCGGTCTCGACCGCGCGAAGGTCAAGCAGATGGTGCGCCTGGAGGCGATCATCATCTCCCTGTTCGGTGCGGTGCTCGGCATCGGTCTCGGCCTCTTCATGGGCTGGGTGGCGGGCGACAGCATCTCAGGCACGGTGAAGACGTACACCATGGAGATCCCGTTCGGCCGGATCGCCGTCTTCCTCTGCATCGCTGGCCTGGTCGGCGTCCTCGCGGCGATGTGGCCGGCGCGCAGCGCGGCGAAGCTGAACCCGCTGATGGCGATCAAGAGCGAGTAGTCACTGGAGGTGCGTACGTGAGTGGGGCCCCGGACGAGCGTCGTCCGGGGCCCCACTCACGTACGTCCTACCGCCAGGAGCGTGCGCGCAGCGGCATCCCCGAGGTGCCGGTGTCCGGGGTCTTCACCGCCAGCACCTGGTTCACGCCGATGCGGTTGCGCTCGAAGGCGAGCGCCGAGGCGGCCATGTAGAGCCGCCAGACCCGGGCCCGGCCGGGGCTGGTGAGCCGGACCGCGTTCGGCCAGTCCGCCTCCAGGTTGGCGACCCACCGGCGCAGGGTGAGCGCGTAGTGCTCGCGGAGAGACTCGACGTCGCGGACCTCGAACCCGGCCGTCTCCAGACTGCTCACGGTCCCGCCGATCGGAGCGAGCTCGCCGTCCGGGAAGACGTACGCGTCGATGAACTCGTCGATCTCGTACGCCGATTCGTCGCGCCGGGGCCGACGCCCGATCTGGTGGTTGAGGAGCCGTCCGCCCGGTTTCAGCAGGGCGAACAGATCCCGCGCGTACTCCAGATAGCGGTCGCTCCCGACGTGTTCGGCCATGCCGATGGAGGAGATGGCGTCGTACGGGCCGTCGGTGACGTCGCGGTAGTCCTGGACGCGGATCTCGATCCGGTCGGTGAGCCCCTCCTCCGCGACGCGCTTGCGGGCGTACGCGGCCTGTTCCTGGGAGAGGGTGACGCCGACGACGCTCACGCCGTACTCGCGGGCGGCGTGTATGGCCATCGAACCCCAGCCGCAGCCGACGTCGAGCAGCCGCATGCCCGGCTTCAGATCGAGCTTGCGGGCGACGAGCCCGAGCTTGTCGCGCTGGGCGTCCTCGAGTGTGCCGTCCGGGGAGTCCCAGTAGGCGCAGGAGTAGACCATGGACGGCCCGAGGACGATCTCGTAGAAGTCGTTCCCGACGTCGTAGTGGTGGCTGATCGCCCGTCTGTCGCTGCGCTTGGTGTGCAGGTGGGAGCGCCTGCGCACCTCCTCGCGGGGCGGGGCGGGGGGCAGGGGCGGCCCCGCCATCCGTACGAGCCCCCAGACGGCGGCCCGCACGTCGGGGTCCCGCAGGGCCTCGTGGAGGGTCCGGGCGTCCTCGCCGCGCTCCCACACCAGCTCGGCCATGACGTCCAGGACGGCGTACAGGTCGCCGTCCACGGTCAGGTCCCCGGCCACCCAGGCGCGGGCCATGCCCAGTTCGCCAGGCTTCCAGAGCAGCCGGCGCAGGGCCCGGCGGTTCCGTACGACGAGTACGGGGCTCTCGGGCGGGCCCGCCTCCGAGCCGTCCCAGGCGCGAATGCGCACCGGGAGCGGGGCTCCCAGCAACTGCTCCATCAGCGCCTTCAGCCGCAGCGCCGCGTCCTGCATGACGCACACCTCCGTGATGACGGATCCCACAGACTCCAACACCACGTAAACACCAACGGGCCCGATGCGCAGTCCCGCCAAAGCGTTACTTCTGAGCAAAATACATGCCCCCAACACGCAACCCGCGGGGCCGCCGGCCTCGAACCCCAAGAGTTGTCGCCCCCGCCGCCCCTACCCATTCCCGTCCCTTTTCGGGGGCCAGCCCCCGAACCCCCGCTCCTCAAACGCCGGAGGGGCTAAGGTTTGCCTGGACTGGGCTGAACTTCTATAGCCCAGTCCAGGACATCTCAGCCCGTCCGGCGTTTGAGGACGAGGCCGTTCAGGCCGAAGCGGGGGTCTGGGGGCGGCAGCCCCCAGGGACGGGACGGGTAGGGGCGGCGGGGGCGAGACAAAAAACGCCGAAGGGGGCCTCCCGCACCACGGATGGCGGGAGGCCCCCTTCGGGGTGGAGCAGGTGACCGGAGGTCAGGAGGCCTTGGCCTTCTCCTCGGTCTTGGCGGGCGACGGCTCCGCCTTCGCGGCAACCGCCGGCGCCGGCTTCGCAGCCTCGTAGAACTCCTCACGAGGAGTCTCCATCGCCCCGAGCGACACAACCTCACGCTTCAGGAACATGGCCAGCGTCCAGTCCGCGAAGACGCGGATCTTACGGTTCCACGTCGGCATGGCCAGCCCGTGGTACCCCCGGTGCATGTACCAGGCAAGACGACCCTTGAGCTTGATCTTCATCTTGCCCATGACGATCATCGCGACGCCCTTGTGCAGGCCGAGCCCGGCGACCGCACCCTTGTTGGCGTGGCTGTAGTCCTTCTGCGGGAAGCCCCGCATACCGGAGATCACGTTGTCGCCGAGGACGCGGGCCTGCCGCAGCGCGTGCTGCGCGTTCGGCGGGCACCAGGCGTTCTCGTTGCCGGCCTTGCGGCCGACGAGGTCCGGAACCTGGGCGTTGTCGCCGGCGGCCCAGACGTAGTCCGTGCCCTGCACCTGGAGCGTGGTCTGGGTGTCCACGTGGCCACGGGGACCGAGCGGCAGACCGAAGCGGGAGAGCACCGGGTTCGGCTTGACGCCGGCCGTCCACACGATGGTGTTGGAGTCGACCTCGAGGCCGTTCTTCAGCACCACGTGGCCGTCGACGCAGGAGTCCATGGAGGTGGAGAGGTAGACCTCGACCCCACGTCCTTCGAGGTGCTCCTTGCCGTACTGGCCGAGCTTGGGACCGACCTCGGGAAGGATCTTGTCCGCGGCGTCGACGAGGATGAACCGCATGTCCTCGCGCGACACGTTGCTGTAGTACTTGGCCGCGTCGCGGGCCATGTCCTCGACCTCACCGATGGTCTCCGCGCCCGCGAAGCCACCGCCGACGAAGACGAAGGTGAGCGCCTTGCGGCGGACCTCCTCGTCCGTCGTGGAGTCGGCCTTGTCCAGCTGCTCGAGCACGTGGTTGCGCAGGCCGATGGCCTCCTCGATGCCCTTCATACCGATGCCCTGCTCGGCGAGGCCGGGGATCGGGAAGGTGCGCGAGACCGCGCCCATCGCGATGACGAGGTAGTCGAAAGGCAGCTCGTACGCCTCACCCACGAGGGGGGCGATCGTGGCGACCTTGCGGTCCTGGTCGATGGTCGTGACCCGGCCGGTCAGAACTTCCGCCTTGGGCAGCACGCGTCGCAGCGGGACGACGACGTGCCGAGGCGAAATGCTGCCGGCGGCTGCTTCGGGGAGGAAGGGCTGGTAGGTCATGTACGACCGGGGGTCGACGACCGTGACGGTCGCCTCGCCGTAGCGCATCTTCTTGAGAATGCGCCGAGCTGCGTACAGGCCTACGTACCCACCGCCTACTACGAGGATCCTGGGACGCTCCGTGGTGCTCATGCCATCGAGTATCCACCTGCCTCAGGGGGGTGGCTCGTGCGCCCCTTCACAAGCTTCTTCACACCCTCTGCTACACTGCGCGGCCCGCGTGATCGAGGTCATGGTCCGGCAGGGGAACCAGCGCCTGGTGCGGGCCGTTGTCAATGCCGCGTGAGCTGCCGCTCCGGCCGTTAGACCCCTCCGAACCGGCCCCCTTTTTCATACGATCGCAGCACTCGGCAAACAGCCTGTTGATCATGCTCCGGGGCCGCTCGGAGGCCCCGGGTGACCCGTAGGGACGAAAACCTCGCCCAACAGGGCCGATTCTCTTGTGAAGAACTTCACGAACTTTTCCGACGGGGCGTTCCCGGGGCCGTTTCCAAGACCGTTCAGAGGCCTCCCAGAGCGCTCATACGTCATCCGACCTGCTCAGTCGAGGAGCGCTCCAGGCCATCTCCAGGCCCGCCCTAGGCCACGGACCACGCGATCCCGTCGAGGATGTCGTGCTCGCTCACGACCACCTCGTCCGCCCCGATCCGCTCCATGACCGAGAGCAGTACGAGGGCGCCGGCTCCGATGACGTCGACCCGGCCCGGGTGCATCGAGGGGATCGCGGCACGCTCGGCATGGGTGGCCGACAGCAGCCGCTCGGTGATCTCGCGGACCCGGTCGTAGGAGACCCGGGAGTGGTGGATGGCCTCGGAGTCGTACTCCGGGAGGTCCAGGGCGATCGCCGCGATGGTGGTCACCGATCCGGCGAGCCCGACGAGCGTACGGGCCTCGCGCAGCGGCACGGACTCCTCGGCCAGGTCGAGGGCCGCCTCGATGTCGGCACGGATCGCCGCGACCTGCTCCGGGGTCGGCGGGTCGCTCACCACGCCGTCGTGCACGAGGTGCCGTTCCGTTATCCGTACGCAGCCGATGTCGACCGAGCGGGCGGCGCGGACGTGGTCCTCGCCCACGACGAACTCCGTGGAGCCGCCGCCGATGTCCACCACGAGGTAGGGCTTGGCGAGGTCGTCGCGGCCTGTCAGCTCCTTGGTGGCGCCCGTGAACGAGAACTCCGCCTCCTGGTCGCCGGAGATGACCTCGGGCTCGACGCCCAGGATGTCGAGGACTCCTCGTACGAACTCGTCGCGGTTCTCGGCGTCGCGGGAGGCGGAGGTGGCCACGAAGCGGAGTCGCTCCGCGCCGTGTTCCTTGACGATCGTCGCGTACTCGCGGCAGGCCGCGAAGGTCCGCTCCAGGGCGTCCGGAGCGAGTCTCCCCGTCCGGTCGACGCCCTGTCCCAGCCGGACGATCGTCATCCGGCGGTCCAGGTCGACGAGTTCCCCCGTCGCCGGGTCCGCGTCCGCGACGAGCAGCCGGATCGAGTTGGTACCGCAGTCGATGGCGGCGACGCGAGTCATGAGTGGTGGTCTCCTGTTGCGATCGTGGCTCCGGGGGCGCCTAAAACATTTTCTCGCCCCCGCCGCCCCTACCCATTCCCGTCCCTTTTCGGGGGCCAGCCCCCGAACCCCCGCTCCTCAAACGCCGGAGGGGCTGAATACATTGCGGCCCGGGCCGACACACTCAGCCCGTCCGGCGTTTGAGGACGAGGCCGTTCAGGCCGATAGCGGGGGTCTGGGGGCGGCAGCCCCCAGGGAACGGGACGGGTAGGAATCACGCCTCGGTGGGGACCACGCACGCCCCCTTGCGCCACCACTCCGGTAGCAGCGCGAGCGCCTCGTCGCCCAGGGGGTTCACGCCCGGCCCGGCGGCCAGGGAGTGGGCGACCAGGACGTGGAGGCACTTCACCCGGTCCGGCATACCGCCCGCGCTCGGAAAGCCTTCGAGCACCTCGATGGAGTCGCGCCGAGCGATGTAGTCCTCGTGCGCCGCCCGGTACGCGGCAGCCAGCTCGGGATCCGTGGCGAGCCGGTCGGTCATCTCCTTCATGACCCCGTTCGCCTCCAGCGTCCCGATGGCGGAGGCAGCCCGCGGACACGTCAGGTAGTACGTCGTCGGGAAGGGAGTCCCGTCCGGAAGACGGGGAGCCGTCTCGACGACGTCCGGCTGCCCGCACGGACAGCGGTGCGCGATCGCGCGCAACCCGCGCGGCGGTCGCCCGAGCTGCTGCTTGAAGGCCTCGACGTCCGCGTCGGTGGGCTCGGTGCGCGGGGTGGGCGGCGGGGGCGTTTCCATGCCTGTGGGTAAGTCTCTCTAGTCAGTTCTCTGAGTGGATCACCGGCGAATCGCCGGCTGGATCACCTGTCGGGTCACCTGTCGGCGGCGTCGGCCTTGTCGACGCCGTCCCAGACGTTGGCGTACCAGGCCCGGTCGGCCGCCGTCTGATCCGTACGCGTCTTCTTCGCGGCATCGGGGTCGATCACGATGTAGCCGGTCTCGCCCGGCATCACGTAGTGGAGCCGCTCCCGGATGCGCTGCTCGGCGTACGCGTCGTCCTGCCACCGCGCCTTGAGGTCGCGCAGCTGCTCGACCCGCTGCCGGGCCTGTTCCCGCTCGCGCTGGAGGTCGGCGACCTCGGCGCGCTGGGAGACGTACTGCCTTATGGGATAGGCGAGAGCCACCACGAGCGTGCACAGGACGAGGGCGAGGAGTGCCGCCCGGCCGGTCAGCCGTGAGCGGCGGGCCTGCCGCTTGGTCTGCGAGCGGTAGACACGGGCGGCGGTCTGCTCACCGAGCAGCCGCAGCCTGGTCGAGGTGGAGAACCGGTCGCGGTCCTTCACGGCCATCTGTCCCGCCTCCCCGGTACAAACCCCGTCGAGCAATCGAGTACACCGAGCCCGTCGAGCCCATCACGTGCGTACGTCCCCGCACACGGTACGGGACCGAGTACGGGGACGTACGTACGACGCTTCCTACAAAGCCCGAGGGGGCTCAGCCCTTGAAGCGCGGGAAGGCCGAACGGCCCGCGTACACCGCCGCGTCGTCGAGGATCTCCTCGATGCGCAGCAGCTGGTTGTACTTGGCGACACGGTCCGAGCGGGCCGGGGCGCCGGTCTTGATCTGGCCGCAGTTCACCGCGACGGCGAGGTCGGCGATGGTGACGTCCTCGGTCTCGCCGGAGCGGTGGGACATCATGCACTTGAAGCCGTTGCGCTGGGCCATCTCGACGGCGTCCAGGGTCTCGGTCAGCGAGCCGATCTGGTTGACCTTGACGAGCAGGGCGTTGGCGGAGCCCTCCTCGATGCCACGGGCGAGGCGCTCCGGGTTGGTGACGAAGAGGTCGTCGCCGACGATCTGGACCTTGTCGCCCAGCTTCTCGGTGATGACGTTCCAGCCGGCCCAGTCGTCCTCGTACAGCGGGTCCTCGATGGAGACGAGCGGGTAGGCCGCGACGAGCTCCTCGTAGTACTCCGTCATCTCGGCGGCGGAGCGCTCCTTGCCCTCGAAGAGGTACTTGCCGTCCTTGTAGAACTCGGAGGCGGCGACGTCGAGCGCGAGGGCGACCTGCTGGCCGGGGATGTAACCGGCCTCCTTGATCGCGTCGAGGATCAGGTCCAGGGCCTCGCGGTTGGAGCCGAGGTTCGGGGCGAAGCCGCCCTCGTCGCCGAGGCCGGTGGACAGGCCGCGGCTCTTCAGGACCTTCTTGAGGGTGTGGTAGACCTCGGCGCCCCAGCGCACGGCCTCGGAGAAGGACTCCGCGCCGATCGGGGCGATCATGAACTCCTGGATGTCGACGTTGGAGTCGGCGTGCGACCCACCGTTGAGGATGTTCATCATCGGGACCGGCAGCAGGTGCGCGTTCGGTCCGCCCAGGTAGCGGAAGAGGGGGAGGTCGGACGCCTCGGACGCGGCGTGGGCGACGGCGAGCGAGACGCCGAGGATGGCGTTGGCGCCGAGCGAGCCCTTGTTGTCGGTGGCGTCCAGGTCGATCATGGCCTGGTCGATGAGGCGCTGCTCGGTGGCGTCGTAGCCGACGAGCTCCGGGCCGAGCTGCTCGATGACGGCGAGGACGGCCTTCTCGACACCCTTGCCGAGGTAGCGGTTGGGGTCTCCGTCACGGAGCTCAACAGCCTCGAAGGCACCGGTGGAGGCGCCGGACGGAACGGCGGCACGACCCGTGCTGCCGTCGTCGAGGCCGACCTCGACCTCGACCGTGGGGTTGCCTCGGGAGTCCAGGATTTCCCGGGCTACGACGACGTCGATGGACGGCACGAGCATCTCCTTCTGGGATGTGACGCAAGCTGTCCGGGCCGAGGGCCCGGTTGGGTGCGGACCTGTGGTGGCCCCGCGGCATGAGCCTAACCGGCTGCCGGGGTTCGGCCAGCCCTCGACCGCCTCCTGGACAGAACCGAGAGTAAATTGTTTCCGAACGGAACAAAGCGGGAGGGCGGCGAGAGGGAGGAGCGGGGGAAGCTCGGGGGCGGCATGGGAAAGAAAAAGCCCCGCCCCGGTGCGTACGGGGGAACACGCACCGGAGCGGGGAGCCCGTGGGGGACGGGGGTGGCCCTCACGAGGCCTCCACTATGGGGGACACGGATGTGAGGGCGCTGTGGTTCAGCCGCGATTCGATTGTGGACCGGGAATCCGGCTCATCCGGAGATCCGGCCGAGGCTGAGCGGCCAGGGGCCTCGGCCGGGACGTGACGTGCCGTCCGGACAATCGAAGTGGGGGTCGCGGCCGACGGGTGTCAGCTGAGGTGCAGCTGCTGGCCCGGGAAGATGAAGTCGGCGTCGTCGACGATGTCGTCGTTCAGCTTGTACAGCTTCGCCCAGCCGCCCTTGACGTTCTTCTTCTCGGCGATCTCGCTGAGGGTGTCACCCTTGACGACCTTGTACTCGCCGTCACCCTTCTTGACCTTCTTGCCGGTCGGGGTCTCGACGGTCTTCTTCGCGGTCGAGCGCTCCTGGGAACGCGAGGCGCGCTCCTCGGAGGACTTGGTGCTCTGCTGCGACTGCGAGGTGCTCTGGCCGGAGTTGCCCGAGTTCGAGGGAGCCGGGGCACCACCGGTCGAGGCGCCGGACAGGCCCACGCCACAGCTCGGCCAGGCACCCTTGCCCTGGCCCGCGAGGACCTTCTCGGCGACGGCTATCTGCTGGGCCTTGGAGGCCTGGTTGGCGGTGGAGGCGTACGCCGAGCCGCCGTACGCGGCCCAGGTGGAGGCCGAGAACTGCAGGCCGCCGTAGTAGCCGTTGCCGGTGTTGATCGACCAGTCGCCGCCGGACTCGCACTGGGCGACGGCGTCCCACTCGGAGGTGGTGGCGGCGGAGGCTCCCGTGGCGCCCATCAGCGGGACGGCGACGGCCGCGGTGGTGACACCGGCGAGCGTGGCGATACGGGTGGCCTTGGACGGGCGGCGGTGCTTGCCCTTGCCGGAAAGCAGCATGAAGTGATCCCCTCACCGACGCCTGCGAGGTGAGCTGTCGGGTTCGGGCCGAGTGAGTTGCCCGGCCACGTGACACTGCTGTCACGCGGCTTAACCCCAAGCCGTACCTGGCCTCAACGACCGGGTCCGGCACTTACCTTGGGTCCCCCGCTCCTGCCTACGGCGCTTGACGCGACGACTGTTCCCGTACGGCCGCTGGCAGGATTCGGCGTTGCGACCGTCGGGGCTCACCAGTGGCGAGCGGTCACGACCGTAGACACGCGATCCGCCGAATTTCAAAGACGATCAGGCTCTTGAGATCCATGTCTCACTTTCACCAAATCGGACATTCAGCGCGAACTACCGCTGTTTTTCGCCCGATTCGACGCCTTGATGACCACATGGCCCTCCGCGCGGACCGCTACTTGTCGGCCGTCTGCAGGCCGTCCACATCGAGGCTCTGACCGGGGATGATGAAGTCCGGGTCGTCACCGATGGCTTCCTTGTTCTCGGCGTAGAGCGCCCGCCATCCGCCCTCGACACCAAGGGAGTCGGCGATCCCCCAGAGACTGTCTCCGGAACGCACGGCGTACGAGCCCTCGGCGGCGACGCGCGACTCGCTGTCGCTGCGCGAGGCGTGCCGGCCGGCGGAGTCGTCCGCGCGGGAGTCGGTGGCGCCTTCGTCGGCACTGTCACCGCGGTGACGGCCGGAGCCGGTGTCTTCCGTTCCGGAACTCTCGGCCGAAGCCTCCCCGTTCTGGGACGACTTGTCCGGGTCGTCACTCTTTGCGGTGACGTCCGTGGAGGGGCTGTCGGAATCCTGTGAGTCGGCACTGTCGCCACTACCGGTGGACGAGTCGGACGAACCGGATGAACCAGACGTGTCGGACTTCGTCCCGTTGCTGCTGTCCCCCATACCCAGGCCGGACAGCGGAGTGGGAGTGTCCTCCCCCGTGTCGGTGTCGTCCGAGTCGGAGTTCTGCGTCAGGCCCGCGACGAGACCGCAGGTCGCCCAGGCGCTCGTGCCCTGCTTCGCGAGGATCTTCTCGGCGACGGCTATCTGCTGCGAACGGCTGGCCTGGTCGGCGCTCGGCGCGTAGTCGAGGCCACCGTTGTCCTCCCAGGTCTCCTGGGTCATCTGGAGGCCGCCGTAGTACCCGTTGCCGGAGTTCGCGCTCCACGAGCCGCCGCTCTCGCACTCCGCGACCGCGTCCCAGGTGGTACCGCTCGCGGCACTCGCGCCGGTCGCGCCGAGCAGAGGGATCGCGATGGCCGACCCGGTGACGCCCGCCGCGACGAGGAGAGCCGGAGCCTGACGGGGGCGACGGTGACGACCGTTCCCGGAGAGCATGCGGTTGCCTTTCGCGTGACAGCAAGGACGAATGCGCCCAGCGCACAGCCAATGACTGTGCTTGTGACTGCTGCGGCGAATGGGACCGGCCGCATTGATGGGTGAACGTATAGGCAGTCGAACTCTTGTCACAAGTCGATGCAGCGCAGATAACGTGAAGATCACAAACTTGACGGAGTCTCATGTTCCGTCGACCCGTCTGCTAAGCACACCCGCTAGTCCGTACGGACCTTCCCGGAAGGGGCGAACTCCACCGGAAGCGTGCGCAATCCGCGCATGATGAGCCCTCCACGCCATCGCAAATCAGCCGAATCGCCCGCGAGTTGCAGGTCAGGGAGGCGGGTGAGCAGCGTGGCCAGCGCGGTCTGGCCCTCCAGCCGGGCGAGGGGTGCGCCGAGGCAGTAGTGGATGCCGTGGCCGTAACCGAGGTGCTGATTGTCACGGCGGGAGAGGTCCAGGGTGTCGGGCTCGTCGAACCGGGCGGGGTCACGGTCGGCGGCGGCGAGCACGACGAGTACGGGGTCACCGGCGGCGATGTCCTGCCCGCCGATACTCAGCGGCTCGGTGGCGAACCGCCAGGTGGCCAGCTCCACCGGCCCGTCGTAGCGGAGCAGTTCCTCGACACCGCTCGCGAGCAGGTCCATGCGGCCGGATGCGAGGGAGTCCTGGAGCTGTTGCCGCTGCTCGGGGTGGGTGAGCAGCGCGTACGTGCCGTTGCCGATGAGGTTCACCGTCGTCTCGAAACCGGCGAACAGGAGGATGAAGGCCATCGCGGCGGCCTCGTTCTCGGTGAGGTGCTCGCCGTGGTCGGAGGCCCGGATGAGACCGGAGAGGAGGTCCTCGCCCGGCGCGGGCACCTCCGTCAGTTCCTCGCGCTTGCGGTGGATGAGCTCGGCGAGATAGCCGCGCATCTTCTTCACGGACCGCGCCACGCCCCCGCGCGGCCCTCCGCCGTGCCGGATCATCATCCCGGCCCAGTCGCGGAAGTCGTCCTGGTCCTCGCGCGGGACGCCCAGCAGATCGCAGATGGCGTAGATGGGGAGCGGGAACGCGAACTCGTGGATGAGGTCGGCCTCTCCCTTCTCCACGAACCCGTCGATGAGCCGGTCGGTCAACTCCTGCACCCGGGGCGCGAATTCGGCCACCCGCCGAGGGGTGAACGCCTTGCTGACGAGCCGCCGGAGCCTGGTGTGGTCCGGCGGGTCGATGTTGAGGAGGTGCGTCATCAGCTCGGCCTTGCGCTCGCCGGGGATGCCGGTCTTCCCCTTCGCGTGCGCGGGCTCGTCGTGATGGGCGGGGTTCTTGCTGAGCCGGCCGTCGGCAAGGGCCTGCTTGGCATCCGCGTACCGGGTCACCAGCCAGGCCTCGACTCCGCTGGGGAGTTTCGTCCGATGCACGGGGGCGTGCTCCCTGAGCCAGGCGTACGCCGGGTAGGGGTCGGTCGCGAACTCCCAGGTGAAGAGTTCCGGGGCAGGTTGCCCTGCGGGAGGCTGAGCAGGTGTTTCCGTCACGCCTCGACCGTATCGGGAGGGGTGGTGAAAGCCGCCCCGGTATCGTCTTGGCCCGCCGCCGCCACTCTCCGAGCCGGGCTCCGTTCCACGGCTTGCGCTGTTTGCCCCGGAACATCCTTGAATCACCTGCTCCTTGACCCCACGAGCCGGAAACTCCATACATTCGCGCCCGTGGACCCCGATCTCCTCCGGACCAGTTTCGCGGTCGTCGAAAGGCGAGCCGAATTCGCGGCCAAGTACTTCTACTCGCACCTCTTCTGGCACCACCCCGATGTCCGCGCCCTGTTCCCGCTGGATTTCCCGGAGGACATGGAACGTCAACGGGACCGTCTGTTCGCCGCGTTGACGCTCGTCGTGGGGCGGCTGGGGGAGCCGGGGATGCACGAGTACCTGTGGGAGCTGGGGCGGGACCACCGGAAGTATCTGGCGCGGCCTGAGCACTACGCGGCGGTGGGCACGAGCCTGATCGCCGCGTTCGCCACTGTCTCGGGGGCGGCCTGGAACACGGAGGTGGAGAAGGCCTGGGACGAGGCGTACGCCGTGATCGCGGACGCCATGATGGACGGCGCGTGGGAGGCGGAGAGCCGGGGCGAGCCGCCCTGGTGGGACGCCGAGGTGCTCGGCCGCACCAGGCACGGGGACGACCTCGCCGTGCTGAAGCTGCGCCTCCAACGCCCCCTCCCCCATCTGCCCGGCCAGTACGTGAGCGTCAACAGCCCCCGGATCCCGGGCGTCTGGCGCCCCTACTCCCTGGGCAACGCGCCGCGTCCCGACGACACCGTCGACTTACATGTCAGCCTCGTCGAGGACGGTGTCCTGTCCACCGAGCTCGTGCGGCGCACCCGCGCGGGCGACACCCTGCGGCTCGGCACGCCAGGTGGCCGGTTAACGCTGCGGACGCCGGTGGAGCGGCCCGTCACCTTCATCGCCGCGGGTACCGGCTGGGCTCCGGTGAAGGCGCTGCTGGAGCAACTGGCGTGGGAGCCGGGCTCGTACGACGAGGCCCGGCTCTTTGTTGTCGCCCGGGACACCACGTACCTCTACGACCGGGCCGCGCTCGGGGAGTTATGCACGCGGCTGCCGCACCTCGACGTCACCGTCATAACGCCCGCGCCCGGCCGGCCGAAGGCCCAGGCCACCGACCGGCTGCTGACGGCACTGGGCAATCGGGCCAACTGGGCCCGCCACGACATCTATCTGGCCGGTCCGCCCAGGCTGGTCGACGCGACCGCCGAGGTCCTCCCCGTGCTCGGCGCCGACCCCGAGCGCGTCTTCTGCGACGATCTGCCGCCCGCCGACCAGGGACAGGCCCGCCCGCTCGGCCCGGGCCAATGGCTTCTCAACCGGCCCCGCCCGCACTGGCACAACCCGTCGGCGCGCGCTCCCGACTGAGAGCCCCGGCACGGGAACCCGACGGCTCTCGTCTAGCCCTCACTCACCCGTATCGCGTCCCGGTACGCCCGCGCCGCCGCCCTGAGCGCCGCCTCCGGGTCCACGCCGTCCGTCTCGGCGCGGACCGCCAGCGCCAGCAGTTCGTAGCCGACGCCCTCGCCCTGGGGCAGAGGCACCTCAAGGCCCGCCGTGCGTGCGCGGGAGGCCAGCTTGGCGGCGAGTGCGAGGCCCGGCTGGCCGAGCGGGACGCCCTCGGTCACGGATGTCCGCTGCTTCTCGACGGCCTTGGTGCGCAGCCAGTGCTCCTTGACCTCCTCGGGGGTCGAGGCGGTCTCGTCGCCGAAGACGTGCGGGTGGCGGTGGATGAGCTTGGTGACGATGCCGCCCGCCACGTCGTCGATGGAGAAGGGCTCGTCATCGTCCTCCGGGCCGCCCTCCTCGGCGATCCGGGCGTGGAAGACGACCTGGAGCAGAACATCACCGAGCTCTTCGCGCAGCTCGTCGCGGTCGCCCTCCTCGATGGCCTCGACGAGTTCGTACGCCTCCTCGATGCCGTATTTCGCGAGGCCCTTGTGGGTCTGCTGGGACGACCACGGGCACTCGACGCGGATGCGGTCCATGACCTGGACGAGGTCGAGGAGGCGGGCGCCCGGGAGGTCGTACGACGCGGGGAGCAGTTCGAGGTCGGGCATCTGGACTCGCCCCGAACCGGCCAGCCGGGCCAGGCCGTCGGTCAGGCGCGGCTCGCCCTCACCGGTGGCCACGACGACGACCGTGTGCCCGCCGGCGCAGGCGTCGACCAGGTCCTCGGCGGTCGGCGCGGACTCGTCGACCTGGATGCCCGCCTCGCGCAGATACGGCAGCTGGGGGTGCGTGCCGTCCGCGCACAGGACGCGGTCGGCGCCGTGCAGCGCCTGCCAGGCGGGCCAGGACAGGAGTCCGGGCGCGACTCGGTGGCTGGTGGTGAGCAGGACGATGCGCCCCGGGCTGGATGCGTTCACACACCGAACGTAACCCACGCCACTGACATCAAGGTCACGTGCCGTGAGCGGAGAAGGACCAGGGCCGGACCGGCTACGCCGTTTCCTTGCTTCCCGACGCGGTGACCTCGCGCAGCCAGGGCAGCTTGGCGTCGACGCGGCTGCTCTTCTCCACGTCCCAGTCGCCGTAGCGCGGGTTCAGGTCGACGTCCATCTTCTTGGACGCCTCGGACAGTGCCTTCCAGAAGGCGGGCTGGCTGGTGTCCGTGCCGAGTGCGGCGGCGAGCTTCTGGGCCTCGATCTGGACGCGGAGGTTGTCGTCGAGCCGCTCGGGCGCGACCCCGTACTGCTGGAGCCAGGCCACTTCCAGCGCCTTCGAGTCGCCCGCCTGCTTCTCCAGTTCGCCGCGGAAGCTCTGGACCTCCTTGCGGGTGACGGTCACGCCGGCGTCCTGTGCGGCCTGGTGCAGGACGCGGTCGAGGACCATGCCGTGCAGGGTGTCGCGGGTGAGGCCGCCGGACTTGGCGATGGCCTGTTCGTACTGCGCTTCGCCCGTGGTGGCCGCCCGCTGCGCGGACCGTACCTCGTTCACCCGGTTCTCCAGCTGGGAGACGGTGATGCGGTCGCCGTCGACGACGGCCGCGGCACCGGGATGCGCGTCGTTGCCGCAGGCGGTGAGGAGGGGGGCCGCGGTGACGAGCGCGGCGGAGAGGAGGAACGCGGTGCGACGGCGGCGGTGCAAGGAGACCTCCTGTAGGAGCTTGTGCGACGGTGCACAAAGTCTTGCGGTGATCGATGGTAGGCAGGGGACCGGCTCTCGGCCACCCATTCGACCCAACGATTCGCCAGGACTTCGGGCACCGTCCCCGGGCCGTCTCCATCCTCACGCCGCACAGTGGCCTCAGCCGGTGATCGCCACCGGCGCGTCCCAGGCGTCGCGGTCGACGGTGATCGTGTGGCCGCCGCGGGTCTCCTTGCTGTTGACCATGTACTGGTGGGCGCGGCTGTGGTTGGTCCACTGGGCGGCGCCGAAGGGCCAGTCGGCGGTCGTGGTGTTCTGTTTGTCCCACAGGGCGTACCAGAGGTTGCCGGGCAGATCGGTGCGGTTGGTCGCGGTGGCGATCGCCTTGGCGCTGGAGCTGCTGAAGCCGTAGTAGCCGGTGCGGTACGTCTTGGCGTGCAGGGCCTTGTCGAAGGCGCGTACGTATGTCAGGACGGCGTCGTTGCACGCCTTGTCGGTGATGTCGTACGCCTCCATGTCGAGGTAGACCGGGCTGCCGGCCTTCATACCGAGGGCCGAGGCCTTGGCGACGGCGTCCTTGGCATCGGCGGCGCCGAGGGAGGCGGCGGTTGCGGCGGTGAGCTTCTCGGGGCTGGAGCCCTTCTGGCAGGGCGGCTGCGCGCCCACGTAGAGGGGGATGAGTTTCCAGCCGACCGTGCTGACCGACTTCACCCAGGAGGCGGTGAGGTTGGGCTGGGCGCAGCCGCGGTTCCTGCCGCCCATGTAGACGGCCGCCGCTCCGTAGAAGCCGGTGTGCCAGGCCTTCATGGCGGCGAGGGAGGGGGCGGCGCAGGTGTCGAAGGCGCGGCCGGTGTACGTGCGTTGGGCGGGCCAGGCGGTGGCCGTCGTGGTCGCCATGGAGGTCTGTGCCGCGATCCCGGCGCCGGCGACCACGGCTGCGCCCGCCGTGGTCCACGCCGCGTATCTGTACTTCTTCGAATGCCGATGTCTGGACATGCGCCGCAACGTATCCAACACGCCTGCCTGTTCGGGAAACCGCTGATCCCGATCACCACAAGATTGGGCCAAGCTGGCGCAAAACCTGCTGGAAGGCGTGCGATCGGCCCCGGGCTCAATGCCTTTCGGGGCAGATCAGCCGCGGACCTGTCCCAGCCATTGCAGGGTCCGGCTGATCTCGGCGACCAGCGGATGGCCGGGGCCGCGCAGCCGTTCGGCGTCGTACTGGAGGCGGGCCAGGGTGTCGCGGGCGGCGGCGCGGTCGCCGAGGGCGAGCAGCAGGTGGCCGATGCGGCGGCGGACCTCGAAGGAGAGCTCGGCGTCCTGGGCGACGTACTGGTTCTCGTAGTACGGGAGCAGCGCGCGGTACTCGGCGAGGGCGGCCGCCGGTTCACCGAGCTGTTCCAGGCACTGGGCGGCCTCGTAGCGGAAGCGCAGGGACTGCGGATCCGCCTGGCCCGCCTCGGCCGCGCGCTCGTCGGCGAGGAGGCGGAGTTCGGGCAGGGCTCGGCGGTACTGGCCGTCGTCCATCAGCGTGGCCGCGTACTGCTTGCGCAGGGTGCGGACGACGGGTGAGTGCTCGCCGTGCTGGGCGGCGGCGGCCGGGAGGATGCCGCCGAGGATGTCGACGGCCTGGGTGATGCGGCCCTCGCCGAGGAGGCGCTTGACCTCGTCGACGGCGCCCGCGACGTCGGGCTTCTCGGCGGCCGGGGTGGCCTGAGGCTGGGCCGCGGGGGTCCTGGCGCGGTCCGGCCAGGGGGCGTGCGGGCGCAGGAAGGGGCGCGTGGGGTCGAGCGGGCCGCCGGACGGGATCCCGCGCGCGGGAAGCAGGGGCAGCAGTTGCTCGTACGTCTCCTGCGCGGAGTCCGGGCGGTGCTGCGGGTCCTTGGAGAGCAGCCGCAGCACGAGCGCTTCGAGCGCCTCCGGGACCTCGGGGCGCAGCCGGCGGACCGGGAGGGGCGGTTCGTAGAGGTGGCGGTGGAGGACACCGAGGGCGGTGGAGCCCGAGAACGGCACGTCTCCGCTGAGGAGTTCGTGCAGCAGCACCCCGAGCGCGTACAGATCCGTGTACGGGCCGACCGCGCCGCCCATCGCCTGCTCGGGGGCCATGTAGGCGGGCGAGCCGATGGGTGAACCGGTGTGGGTGAGGCGGGTGGTGTCCGTGTCCATGACGGACGCGACGCCGAGGTCGAGGACGGTGACCGTGCCGTCCTGCTTGACCATCACGTTCCGCGGCTTGAGGTCGCGGTGGACGATCGGCACGGCGTGCACCGCGGACAGCACGGCGCACAGCTGGGCGGCGACCGAGACGGCCCACTGCCACGGGTACGGGTCGTGTTCGGCGAGGTGGTCGGCGAGGTCGGCGCCGTCGACGTACTGCATGACGAGGAACAGCTCCTCGCCCTCGCTGCCCGCGTCATGGACGGTGACCAGGCCGGGGTGGTCGACCTGGGCGGTGACGCGGCACTCGCGCACGAAGCGGCGGCGCAGTTCGTCGGCCTCCGCGCCCGCGACCTTGTCGGGGCGCAGCAGCTTGACGGCGACGCGCCGGTCGAGGCGCTGGTCGTACGCCGTCCACACCTGGCCCATGCCGCCCTGCCCGATGAGCGTGGACAGTTCGTAGCGGCCGGTGATCACACGTCCCGGCGCCACGGTCACCTGCCGTCCTCGTGCTTGCGGAGATAGTCACTCAGCTCGTCGAGCTCGGCGCGCACCTGGTCGATCCGGGCCGGCGCGGGGCGCTGCGGCTGGGGCGGCGGGGTCGGGGTCGGCGTGCCGGTCTGGGGTATCTGCGTGCTCGGGGGCACCGGGGTGTGCGGGCCCGTCGCGGAGTTGTACGGCGACTGCTGCTGCGGGTAGCCGTACACGGGCGCCGGGCCCTGCTGATGCTGCGCGTAGCCCGCTGTCGGGTAGCTGAGCTGGTGGAAGTGGCGGATGTCGGCCGAGAGGTAGTACGAGATCACGACCACGAGCGAGCCGAGGAGCAGGGCGAGGCCCAGCCAGCCGCCCGGGGTGTGGATCTCGTCGCCACCCTCCGTGCCGAGGAGGACGAGGCCGAGGATCTCGGCCGCGAGGGTGGCCACGAACAGACCCCAGTCGAGGGACTTGCGGGTCACGAGTGCCAGGCGCAGCATCATCGTCCAGCCGAGCAGGCCGAAGCTGCACACCGAGATCACCACGAAGAACACACGCAGGAAGACCAGCAACCCGGTCGAGGGTGGCGGCTTCACCGGCTGCGCCTGGCCGTGGCCTTGCATGGTTGCTCCTGGAGGCCTGATGAGGACGGACGAAGGCAGTACGAAGGACGGACGGAGGACGAACCTACGAGTTGGAAGTCCGAGCGTATAGGCCGACAAGGACAACTGTTCCCGGGTTGTACCGAACCGTTGTCGTGCTGATCACTCCGTCCGCCCCAACCGTCTCAGCCGGGCTCGACAGTGCCGTCCGTCAGGCCGTCGTACATGCCGCGCACCAGCTGCTCGCCGAGGCGCCCGGCGAGTCGTAGCGCCTCCTCGAACTCGGCGAGCGCCCTGAACCGTTCGCCGTACGTGCGCTGCTGGTCCAGTGGCAGCCGGGGCACCTGGAGGCGGCGGGCGTCGAGGCGGGTCGCGGTGGACGCGTAGCTGCTGGCCTGGCGGTTGTTGGCGGTGCCGCGCAGGAAGCCGGCGAGGAACCACGGGTCGAGGGCGGCCGGGTCGGGCCGCAGCAGCGCGAGGTTGCGGCCGAGGGCGGCGCCCGCGGTCGCCTCGTCGACCACGCGCGCGATGGCGCCGCCGCCGAGCACGGGGACGACGACGTCCCCGGGCTCGGTGAGGACGGGTTCCTCGTCGCTCTCGGGCAGCGTTCCGGAGGGCGCTGTTCCGGCGAGGACGTCGTGGTCGGTGAGGACGCGCACGCGCGCGTGGCCGCCGTTTCCGCCCGTACGCAGCTGGAGTGCACCCCCGCGCGCGAGTTCGCCGATCGTGGTGAGCGGCCAGCGGGTCGGCGGACGCGGGTCGGCGACGGGCGGGGTGAGGTCGCCGGTGCGGCGGAGGGACTCGCCGAGGCGGTCCCGTACGTCGGCCAGCTGCTCGGCTCCGCCGCCCGCCGCGGGGGGCGGCAGATGGCGGGCCGGGGCCAGGTCCACGTCGTCGTCGAGGAGTTCGATGACCGGCACCGAGCGGCTGAGCCCCGGCTGTTCGGGCGCGGTGCCGGTGCGGTCGAAGGGGCGCCAGGCGTCGAGGACCGCGGTGCGCACGGACTGCCAGTCGAGGCCGCCGCGGCCGTCCGCCGTGAACGCACCGGTGTCGGCGAGCAGCACCTCGGGCTGCGCGGGGTGCGCCGTGAGGGCGGGCCTGCGCAGCACCCACAGGTGCAGCGGGAGGTTGTACGGGGGTGCCGCGCCCGGCGGCAGGGCGATCACCGCGCGCAGGGCACCGCGGCGCAGCAGGTCGGCGCGGATGCGGCGGCCGGAGCGGCGGGAGGCGGCGGCCGGGGGCATCAGGAGGACGGCGATGCCGCCTTCCTTGAGGCGGGCCAACGCGTGCTGGACCCAGGCCAGTTCGGACTCGGTGCGGGCCGGGAAGCCGTACTCCCAGCGGGGGTCGTAGGCGAGTTCGTCGTGGCCCCAGTTGCGCTCGTTGAACGGCGGATGGCAGAGGACGGCGTCTGCCGTGAGGGTGCCGTACGTGTCGTCGCGGAGGCTGTCGGCGGCAGCGGTGCGCACGGTCGTCACGGTGGCCTCCGCGTGGAGGGCGAGGCGCAGTGCGGTGAGGGCGGCCAGTTCGGGGGCGCTGTCCTGGCCGTACAGGTGCTGGTCCTCGATGCCCTTGGTGTCCTGGGCGGCGGCCACCGCGCGCAGCAGGGCGCCGGTGCCGCACGCCGGGTCGAGGACGGTCCTGGCGGGGCCCGCGAGATCGGCCATCAGGGCGGCGAGGCCGGTCGGTGTGAGCGTGTACTGGCGCGGGTTGGCGTCGAGGTGCCTTCGGAGCAGGAACTCGTACGCCTTGCGGGCGCCCAGCTCGGCCGCGAGGTCGACGGCGCCGCGCAACAGGGGGGCGGACGGGCGGAGTTGGGCGGCGGTCGGCGTGTCCACGGCCCGTTTGCGGACCAGGCCGAAGCGTGGGGTGAGGACCTGGTCGAGAGGCGCGGGCAGCAGTTCGGCGAGGCGCGCGTCGGAGCCGGCGCTCAGCTCCAGCCAGACCGTGGGGCGGTCGTTGACGAGCAGGAGCGCGCAGCCGACGTGGACGAGGGCGGTGACCGGGCCCTCCGGGTGGCCGGCGAGCTGCTGCCATACGCGCTCGCGCAGGGGCACCTCGGCGAGCTTGCCCTGGGTGCGCAGCCAGGTCTCGACCTCGGTGAGCGCGAAGGAGGGGCTGGTCTCGGTGCCGCCGACGGGTTTGGGGAAGTCGGCGTGGCGGCGGCGCCAGTTGCTGACGGCGGCCCGGCCGACTCCGGCGAGTCTGGCGATTCCCGCCGCGGTGACCTCTGTCCCGTTCTCCTGCACCCGTCGGCTCCCCTTGTCCTGGTGTGTGGCGTCGAGCATACCGACGCATGCGGTCACGACCCATTCACGGCCGTGTACTCACACTTCTACGTGAACCGTGTTGACTCGGTTCACAGGCTCTGCTGTGATTGACCCATCGGGTGAACGACCGCCGAGAACGGCGGCCGTCACCTCTGGGGGAGGGGACTGTCATGGGCGCCAAGGGGAAGATCGCGCTGGGGGTCGTCGTGAGCGTCGTCGTCATCGGCGCGGTGTCGGCGAACGCGGGGGACGACGGGGACAGCGGTTCCGGCGGCAAGGGCAAGGACTCCGCGGCCTCCGCGGAGCGCGGGTCCGGCACGAAGTCCGACACCAGGTCCGGCACCAAGGCGGACGCGGACACGAAGAAGGACGTCAAGGCGGGCAAGGCCGAGAAGAAGGCGGCGTTCCGGGGCGACGGCGACTTCGAGGTCGGCACCGACGTCAAGCCCGGCACCTACCGCACCACGGGCAACACGGGCGGCCTCTGTTACTGGGAGCGCGCCAAGGACGCCTCGGGCGAGATGGACTCGATCCTCGCCAACGACAACGTCAGCGGCACCAGCTACGTGACGATCCCGGCGGGAGACAAGCTCTTCAAGTCGAGCGGCTGCAAGGACTGGGAGGCCGTCGACACGAAGGCCACCGGCACCCCGGCCGCGCTGGTCAAGGGCGACGGCGGGATGCACAGAGTCGGCGTCGACATCGCCCCAGGCACCTACAAGTCCACGGGCAACACCGACGACCTCTGCTACTGGGAGCGCACCAAGGACGCCGCGCACTCCATCGAGTCGATCCTCGCGAACAACAACGTGTCCGGCACGGCTGTCGTGAGCGTCGCCGCCGGCGACGCGTACTTCAAGACCACGGGCTGCAAGGACTGGAAGAAGACCGGCTGACGCCGAGCGCCGTCTCTCCACCGCTTGTCGCGCCTACGCGCCCTCTCCCCTTCTCTTCTCTTCTCTTCTTTTCTCTTCACCTCGACACTTCAAGGAACTGTCATGCGTCGCACCGCACTTGCCGCTCTCTGCATCGCCGCCACGGCCGCCGTCTCGCTCACCGGCTGTCTGCCCGGGGAGGAGAAGGCGGACAGCAAGCCGAAGGGCCCGTTCGCCGGGCAGACCGGCGGCGAGATCGCCGACCAGGCCGTGAAGGCCACCTCGAACGCCTCGTCGCTGCGCATGAAGGGCGACATCCAGGACGACGGCAGCCGCGTCGGCCTGGACATGGCCCTCGACAGGAAGGGCGAGTGCGCGGGCACGATGAGCGCGAACGGCCAGGGCAAGGCCGACCTCGTCAAGACCGGCGACACCCTCTACATGAAGTACGACGAGAAGTTCCTGCGCGCCCAGAGCGACGGCGCGTCCAAGGAGGAGACCGACGGAGTGGTGGCCATGCTGGCCGACAAGTGGACCAAGATGTCCGCGACCGGTTCGGACGCCAAGGACATCGCGAGCTTCTGCGACCTCGACACCGTGCTCGCGGACTTCCAGGACGTCAACTCCGATGCCACCCGCGGCAAGACGACCACGGTCGACGGCACCCCGGCGATCGTCCTCCACGAGAAGGACGGCAAGGACACCTACACGCTCTACGTCGCCACCGAGGGCAAGCCCTACCTGCTGAAGGTCGTCAGCAAGTCCGCCGACGACCCGGGCACGGTCACCTTCGGCGACTTCGACACCCCGGTCCCGGCCGAGAAGCCCGCGGGCAAGGTCTTGGACCTGGACGAGATGGGCGGCTGACGGAACACCGCCCGGTCCGACGGAACCCGATGGGGCCGACGGAGCGGAGACGGACGCCGATGGGGCGCGCCTTCAGGGCGCGCCTTCAGGGCGCGCCTCAAAGCGCATGCCGCACCCACACGTTGGGCTCGACGTACACCGCGTACCCGCGGCGCGGCTCGCAGTGCACCGGCACCAGTGCGCCGGGCACCTCGACCTGACCCTCCTCGTCGAAGGGCAGCCCCGTCCACGCCCGCCACTCGTCGAGCGACGCCGCCACGGTCATCGACGCCGGCGCCACCGCCTCGATGCGCGCGCCCGCCCGGACGTGGACCCGGAGCCACGGGTCGTGCGGCAGCCCGTCGCCGCGCGTCCGGAAGGCGTACTCGGCCATCTCCGTACGCGGCTCCAGATGCTTCGCACTCGGGCGCACCGGGGCGACGACCTCGTCGAAGCCCTGGGCCCGGGCGTTGTCGCGCATCGCGGAGAGCATGCGGGCCGACAGGCCGGTGCCCTGGGCGTGCGGGGCGACGACGATCGAGATCGCGCTCACCGTGTCCGGCGCGACGCCGTGGCGCCGGTCGGAGAACGCCCACACCAGCACCTCGTCCCAGCCCCGGGCCGGCAACTCGCCGCGGTCCTCGTCCGCGAGGGCGAACGGCACGCTGTAGGCGTGCGCGACCACCTCTCCACGCTCGTCCTCGGCGAACAGCACGTACTCCGGCAGCTCGGTGGCGATGCGGCCGTAGTGCGCGTTGCCGACGGGGTCGTTGCGCAGGAACTCGGGCCAGGTGTCCGCCATTCCCGTCACCCGGCCGTGCATCTCGGGCCGCTCGGCGAGGCTCGATACCTTCAGCTCCATGCGGGACACGGTAGGCGGCGACTCGGCCGGTGCGGAACGGATTTAGCTGCCCGGGTCCGACCACGCCCCGCGCGTCACCCCGCTCGCCCAAGTCAGCCCACTCGGCCTGCTCAGCCCGCTCACCTGGTCAGCCCCTCAGCCCGCTGCTCACCCCACCGGGCCCGCTCAGCCCGCGTGGAACCGCTTCGGCGCCTGTGTCGAGGTCCCCCCGGAGGGGAGCTTCTGGCCCGGGCAGCCGGCCAGCACCCGCTTCATGGCGTCCCTCTCGGCGGCGGTGACCCACAGCTCGTACTTCTTCTTCACGGCCACCTGCCGGGCCACATACGTGCAGCGGTAGGCCTTGTGGGGCGGGAGCCAGGTCGCCGTGTCCCCGTCGCCCTTGCTGCGGTTGCGGCCGGCGTCGACGGCGAGGAGGTTCAGCGGGTCGTTGGCCAGCGCTATCCGCTTGCTCGCGTCCCACTTCTGGGCGCCCTTCTGCCAGGCGTCCGACAGCGCGACGAGGTGGTCTATGTCGACCTCGCTGCGGCCCCCTCGTACGAAGGTGACGTCCTTGTCGGTGTACGGGTCGGGATCGAGCTTCCCGGAGCTGACCTGGCAGTCGCCGTCGCTGAACTTCACCTCCTTCAGGTCCCGTTTGAGTACGTCGTCGCGGGTGTCGCAGCCGTTCGAGTCGGTGTCGGCCCAGGGGCTGCCGAACTTGTCCCGGTCGTATCCCGTCATGGGTGCCCGCCCCTTGACGGTCAGTCCGTCGACGGCAGTGAGGGCGGCTCCACCTGCGCCCGTGCCCTCGCCCGCACCGGCGCTCGCGCCCGCAGCCGAGTCCTCGGGGCCGGCGGAACCCGGTGTCTCCACGGTGCAGCCGGTCGCGGCGAGCAGCAGCACCGCGGCTCCGGCGACCCTGGTCCAGAGCGTCACGGCGCTCCCTCCCTCTAGCTTGCCCCTGTCCGCCCCGAGCGGGCGGTTTCCCTGGGCCTCACCGTACTGGCGAAAGGGTGGCGCAATAACAGGCAGCGAACGGACTTCATCGGACTTCAACGGGCAAGTGGTGCACAACCGGCGTGACATCGGTGGTGACCGGTTGGTCGGGCGTCCCTCTCACACCTTCCCGATCCCCAACGTCGTCTCCGACGGCAGCAGCCCCGACCCGAGGACCGCGACCCAGAACTCCCCCAGCAGATCGGCCAGTCGACCGGTGTCGTCCGGACCCAGCGCCCGCCAGGGTGCGGCGGCCAGTTCGTCGGTGTGCCGCTCCACCTCCTGGCGCAGGGCACGGCCGGCGTCCGTCGCGGTGCCGTCCTCGTTCAACAGCCCCCGCCCCACGAGCCGTTCACGAGCCGCGGCCCACTCCCCCGCACTCCACCCCCGACTCTCGAACCGCTCCACGGACGCGGCGCCTATCGCCGCGAACGACACGAGCGACTCGACGGGGTCGAGGCCGGCGACGAGCAGCGCGGCCAGGTGTCCGTCTCCGCGGTGCTCGCGCAGGATCGTCGCCGCGTGCCACAACTGCTGATGCGGAGCTTCCGGCCAGGGCAACTCGGCGTTGGCGGCGGCCAAGGGGCGCCCGGCGGTGTTCACCGACTCGGCCACGCGGCGGGCGAGCGCGGCGGCTTCGGCAAGCTCGGGGCTGTCGACGCGGTCGCCGAATATCGCTCGGTAGGCCCGGTCGATGCCCTGCTCCCTCGCCTCCAGAACCTTCCGAGGATCGGCGGTCCGCCACGCCTGATCCATGTGCTCGGCGACCATACGAGGACTGAAGCTGCAGAAGGCGGAGGCGACACGCTCGCTCCCGACGGCGCCCAACGGGGCCGCACGCAACGGGAAGTAGCTCGGCCAGCGGTCCCCGACGTCGAAACCCAGCCCGGCCGCCTCCTCGAAGACCTCCGGCGCGTAATAGAGCACGGCATGCAGAGGCTCAAGCAGATGCCACATCTGCCGCACCTTGCCGAGCTCGACCCCACCGCCGCCCAGCACCGCCCCGCCCACGTCCACAGACATGACGTACCCCCTTCGCCCGTTCCCGACCGTCCGACAACTTGACACTGACTAGATTGCCCGACCCCACCAAACTTGTCAATGCCTAGATTCGGCGTACGCTGCTGACCATGACGAAGAGCACCCGCCCGCCGTCCACCGGGCCCGCCGGGTCCCCCAGGCCCACCGGACCGTCCGGACCGTCCGAGCCGTCCGGACTTTCGGAGCCATCCGAGCCATCCGAGCCATCCGCGGACTCAGCCTCAGCCTCAGCCTCAGCCACCAAGTCCGGCGGACGCCGCGCCTACCACCACGGGGACCTGCGCCGCGCGATCGTGACGGCCGCGCTCGACGTCATCTCCGCCGAAGGCCCCTCCGCGCTGAGCCTGCGGGACCTGGCCCGCCGCGCGGGTGTCTCGCACGCGGCGCCGGCCCACCACTTCAAGGACCGTACGGGCCTGCTGACGGCGATCGCGGCGGAGGGCTACGGACTGCTGGCGGCCACGCTCGCGGAGGCCGCGGATCTGAAGGACGCTGGCGTGCGCTACGTCCGCTTCGCCGGCGAGCACCCGGCCCACTTCCAGGTGATGTTCACGCCGGAGCTGCTGCGCGGGAACGACCTGGAGCTGACGACGGCCCGCGCCCTCGCGGGCGAGCGCCTGCGCGACGCCGTCTCCGCCGTCCCGTCGAAGGGTCGCGGCACCGACGCCCGCCTCGCCGGTGTGGCCGCCTGGTCCCTGGCCCACGGCTTCGCCACGCTGCTGCTCAGCCACAACCTGGACGGCCCGGTCGGCGACCAGGACCCGGAAGAGGTCTTCCGCCTCCTGAGCGGCCTGCTGTTCCAGGGCAGTTCCTGAGCCGCCTTTTCCTGATCCGCCTTTCAGGAGAGCGACCTGGGTGTCACGACCCCAGAATCGAAGCCAGGAACTCCCCGGTCCACCCCAGCAACTCCCGCCCGACCAGCGGCTTGCCGCCCACCTTCGCGGTCTTCGGGCGGGGCACCAGCAGCTGGTGTGCGGCCGGCTTGATGACGGTCCCCGGGTAGAGCCGCTTGAGGCGCAGCTCCTGGGACTCCCTCAACTCCGCCGGTGCGAAGCGGATGTTGTTGCCCTGGAGGACGATCTCGCCGACACCGCAGGCGCGCGCGAGCATCCGCAGACCGGCCACCAGCAGCAGGTTCTCCACGGGCTCGGGCAACTTGCCGTAGCGGTCGACGAGTTCCTCGCGTACGGCCTTGACGTCCTCCTCGGAGTTCACGGAGGCGATCGACCGGTACGCCTGCAGACGCAGCCGCTCGCCCGGGGCGTAGTCGTGCGGGACGTGCGCGTCGACCGGGAGCTCGATCTTGACCTCCAGCGCCGGCTCCTCCACGACGCCGCCCTCCAGGGAGGCGCGGTAGTCCGCGACGGCCTCGCCGACCATGCGTACGTACAGGTCGAAGCCGACGCCCGCGATGTGACCCGACTGCTCGCCGCCCAGCAGGTTTCCGGCTCCGCGGATCTCCAGGTCCTTCATCGCCACGTACATGCCCGCGCCCATCTCCGTGTGCTGGGCGATGGTCGCGAGACGCTCGTGGGCCGTCTCGGTCAGGGGCTTCTCCGGCGGGTAGAGGAAGTACGCGTATCCCCGCTCGCGGCCACGGCCCACCCGGCCGCGCAGCTGGTGCAGTTGGGAGAGGCCGAAGTTGTCGCCGCGCTCCACGATCAGGGTGTTCGCGTTCGAGATGTCGATGCCCGATTCGACGATCGTCGTGGAGACGAGGACGTCGAACTTCTTCTCCCAGAAGTCGACGACGACCTGCTCCAGGGACTGCTCGGACATCTGGCCGTGGGCGGTCGCGATGCGCGCCTCCGGGATGATCTCGCGCAGTCGCGCCGCCGCCCGGTCGATGGACTCGACACGGTTGTGGATGTAGAAGACCTGACCCTCGCGCAGCAGTTCGCGGCGGACGGCCGCGCCGATCTGCTTCTCCTCGTACGGGCCGACGAAGGTCAGGACCGGGTGGCGCTCCTCCGGGGGTGTCGTGATCGTCGACATCTCCCTGATGCCCGTCACGGCCATCTCCAGGGTGCGCGGGATCGGGGTCGCGGACATCGTCAGTACGTCCACGTTCGCGCGCAGCTTCTTCAGCTGTTCCTTGTGCTCGACGCCGAACCGCTGCTCCTCGTCGACGATGACGAGGCCGAGGTCCTTGAATTTCGTCTCCGCGGAGAAGAGCCGGTGCGTGCCGATGACGACGTCGACCGAGCCCTCGCGCAGGCCCTCCAGCGTCGCCTTCGCCTCGGTGTCGGTCTGGAAGCGGCTCAACGCCCGTACGTTCACCGGGAATTGCGAGTAGCGCTCGGAGAACGTGCCGAAGTGCTGCTGCACCAGCAGGGTGGTGGGCACGAGGACGGCGACCTGCTTGCCGTCCTGCACCGCCTTGAAGGCCGCGCGGACCGCGATCTCCGTCTTGCCGTAGCCCACGTCGCCACAGACCAGGCGGTCCATCGGGACCGTCTTCTCCATGTCCTCCTTGACCTCGGCGATGGTGGTGAGCTGGTCGGGCGTCTCGACGTACGGGAAGGCGTCCTCCAGCTCACGCTGCCACGGTGTGTCGCCGCCGAAGGCGTGCCCGGGGGCCGCCATCCGGGCGGAGTACAGCTTGATGAGGTCGGCGGCGATCTCCTTGACCGCCTTCTTCGCGCGCGCCTTGGTCTTCGTCCAGTCGGCGCCGCCGAGCCGGTGCAGGGTCGGGGCCTCGCCGCCCACGTACTTGGTGATCTGTTCCAGCTGGTCGGTGGGGATGTAGAGGCGGTCGCCGGGCTGGCCGCGCTTGGCGGGCGCGTACTCGACCACCAGGTACTCGCGGGTCGCGCCCTGGACCGTCCGCTGGACCATCTCGATGTAGCGGCCGACGCCGTGCTGCTCGTGGACGATGTAGTCGCCGGTTTCGAGAGTGAGCGGGTCGATCGTCTTGCGGCGGCGGGCCGGCATCCGGGCGCCGTCCTTGCCGGCGGCCTTCTGCCCGGAGATGTCGGTCTCCGTGAGCACGGCGAGCTTCAGCGCCGGGTCGACGAATCCGTAGTCGATGGAACCGCAGGCCACCTGGACGATGGAGGGGACGAGCTCGGCGAGGTCCGACTCCAGGCGGGCCGCGATGCCCTCGCTGCCGAGCACCTCGGCCGTACGGGCCGCCGGGCCGTGGGCCTCGGTGACGAACACCGTGCGCCAGCCGTCCGCGAGCCAGCCCTTGGTGTCGGCGAGGGCTTTCGCGGTGTCGCCGCGGTACGTCTCGGGGGCGTGCATCCCGAGCTTCAGCGTGTCCGCGTCCAGCTCCGCGTCGGCCGCGAACGGGGACACCGACCACCACATCATGTCCAGCTCGCGGGCCCGGTCCCGTACGTCCGCGATGCCCCACAGGGACGCGGCGTCGACGTCGATCGGGGCCTCGCCGCCGCCCGCGGTCGCCGCCCAGGACGCCTGGAGGAACTCCTGGGAGGTCGCCACCAGGTCCGAGGCGCGTGTGCGCACCCGCTCCGGGTCGCAGACGACGGCCATGGAGCCCTTGGGCAGGACGTCGATGAGCAGTTCCATGTCGTCGACGAGGACGGGCGCGAGGGACTCCATGCCCTCGACCGCGATTCCCTCGGCGATCTTGCCGAGCAGTTCGCCCAGCTCCGGGTGGGCCTCGGCCAGCCGGGCCGCCCTCTCCCGTACGTCATCCGTGAGCAGCAGCTCGCGGCAGGGCGGCGCCCACAGTCCGTGCGCGGCGACCTCGAGGGACCGCTGGTCGGCGACCTTGAAGTAGCGGATCTCCTCGACGTCGTCGCCCCAGAACTCCACGCGCAGCGGGTGCTCCTCGGTGGGCGGGAAGACGTCCAGGATCCCGCCGCGTACGGCGAACTCGCCGCGCTTCTCCACCAGCTCGACCCGTGCGTACGCCGCTGCCGACAGGGCCGCCACGACGTCACCGAGGTCGGCGGTCTGGCCGGTCCGCAGGGCCACCGGTTCCAGGTCGCCCAGGCCCTTGACCTGCGGCTGGAGGACCGAGCGGACGGGGGCGACCACGACGGAGACCGGGCCGGTCTCCGGGTCGTCGGGGCGCGGGTGCGCGAGCCTGCGGAGGACCGCGAGCCTGCGTCCGACGGTGTCGCTGCGCGGGGAGAGCCGCTCGTGCGGCAGCGTCTCCCAGGACGGGTACTCCACGATCCCGTCGGCCGGGAGCAGCGTCCGCAGTGCCGCCGCCAGGTCCTCGGCCTCCCGGCCCGTGGCCGTCACGGCCAGCACCGTGCGGCCCGCCTCTCGGGCCAGGGCCGCCACGGCGAACGGGCGGGCCGCGGGCGGGCCCACCAGGTCGACGTGCATACGGTTGCCGTCGCCGGCGGCCTTCACCGCTTCGGTGAGTGCGGCGTCCTTGACGACGGCGTCGAGCAGACCGTGCAGGCTCATGAAGAGGCTTCCATCCGAGGTTCCGAGGGTGTGGTGGCGCGGGGTGGGTGATGTGGGCGGGCAACGCGAACCGCCCGACACGTCTGACGGGCCGGGGGTGTCCAGGGTACGACGCCGGGGTCCGCCACGCCCGCCCCTGTGGACACCGGGGGTTCCTCGCCCCCGCCGCCCCTACCCGTCCCGTCCCCTGGGGGCTGCCGCCCCCAGACCCCCGCATCGCGCTACCGCGCTCGTCCTCAAACGCCGGACGGGCTGGATGGGTGGGCGGGGCTGATGAGGGTGGGTGGGTTGACCGGGGTGGGTGGGGAAATCGGCCTGAACGGCCTCGTCCTCAAACGCCGGACGGGCTGAGATGTGCTTGGACTGGGCTAGAGAAGTTCGGCCCAGCCCCCGAAGTCTTCAGCCCAGTCCAGGCAATCTTTCAGCCTCTCCGGCGTTTGAGGAGCGGGGGTTCGGGGGCGGAGCCCCCGAGTAAGGGACGGGAATGGGTAGGGGCGGCGGGGGCGAGAAAACACGCCAGAGCCCGGCACCCGCGGAGTCCGAAGACTCGCCGGTGCCGGGCTCTCTTCCCCCGTGACCCCCGTCCACGGTGGCTCTGGGGCGGCGATGGCGGCGGCCGCGGTGCAGGCGGCCGCCGCTGCCGGGGCTAGTCCGTCGCGATGGCGTTGAGGACGTTCATCCGGCCCGCCCGGAACGCGGGCACGAGCGCGGCGAACAGTCCCACGAAGGCCGACCCGATGAAGACGCCGATGATCGTCGGCCAGGGGATCTCGAGGACCTTCAGGCCCTCCAGGGCGAGGAGCTGCTGGGCGGTGGCGCCCCAGCCCATGCCCAGTCCGAGGCCGAGCAGCGCTCCGAAGAGGGCGATGACGACCGACTCCAGGCGGATCATGCGGCGGAGCTGGCGGCGGGAGAGGCCGATGGCACGCATCAGGCCGATCTCGCGGGTCCGCTCCACCACCGACAGCGCCAGGGTGTTCACGACACCCAGGACCGCCACGATGATCGCGAGGGCCAGCAGGCCGTAGACCATGTTCAGCAGCTGGCCGATCTGGTCCTTGAGCTCCTGCTTGTAGTCGGTCTGGTCACGGACCTGGTACTGCGGGTACGGGTCCAGGGCCTTCTTCAGGGCCGTGTACGCCGTCTTCTCCTGGCCCTCCTTGGCCGTGGCGAACATGATGTCGTTCGGCGGGATCTTGTCGGCCGGGACGTACTTCTCCATCGTGGCGATGCTCATGTACCGCGCGCCCTTGTCGATGGCCACGTCGTCGTTCGTGATCGCCGCGACCTTCAGTTTGGCGGTCTGGCCGCCCTTGAAGGCGACGGTCATCGTGTCGCCGACCTTCACGCCGTGCTTCTTGGCGTATTCGGAGCCGAGCGCCATCGCGTCCTTGCCGTAGGCCGCCGACAGGTCACCGGCGGTCGTCTCGCGGCGCAGGTCGCTCGCGTACGTCGGGTCCGCGGCCGTCACGTCGCTGTCCTCGGTCTTGCCGTCGGGCGAGGTCAGCTTGGCCTCGACCTCCTTGTAGCTGGTGACGTGCGCCAGGCCCGGCGTCGACTCGATGGCCTTCTGGGCCTGCGGCACGATCCGCTGGTTGCCCTGGACGATGAAGTCCGTGCCGACCGACTTGTCGAGCTCCTCGGTCGCGGAGGCCACCATCGAGGAGCCGACCACGGAGAGGCAGGCGACCAGCGCGAGGCCGATCATCAGGGCCGCGCCGGTGGCGCCGGTGCGGCGCGGGTTGCGCAGCGCGTTCCGCTCCGCCAGCCGTCCCACGGGGCCGAAGCCGCGCAGCAGGATCGCGCTGATGGCCCGGACCACGACACCGGCGAGCAGCGGGCCGATGATGACGAACCCGATCAGCGAGAGCACCACACCGGCGCCGAGCATCATCGAGCCGTCCGCGGCCTTGTCGGCGCCGGCCGCCGTGAAGAGCGCGGCTCCGCCGGCACCCGTCAGGAGGAGGCCGATGATCCCCCGGATCCAGCCGGCCTTGCCGTCGGCCGGCGTACCGGCGTCGCGCAGCGCGGCCATCGGGGAGACCTTGCCCGCGCGGCGGGCGGGCAGATAGGCGGCGAGCACCGTGACGACGACACCGAGGACCAGGCCGATGACCGGGGTCGTGGTCTTCACCGTCAGGTCGGCGGTGGAGAGGTTCATGCCCGCCATCGACATGAGCTTCATCAGGCCGATCGCGATTCCGACACCCGCGGCGACACCCAGGATCGAGCCGATGACGCCGAGGAACAGCGCCTCGACCAGCACGGACCGGTTGACCTGCTTGCGGGAGGAACCGATCGCCCGCATCAGGCCGATCTCACGGGTGCGCTGGGCGACCAGCATCGAGAAGGTGTTGATGATCAGGAAGATGCCGACCAGGAAGGCGATTCCGGCGAAGCCGAGCATGGCGTACTTGATGACGTTCATGAACTCGCCGATGCCCTCGCGGTTCTCGTCCGAGAACTCCTTCTGCGTCTGGATCTTGTACGCCCCGGTGGCCTTCTCGGCACCGGCGAGGGTCGTGGAGACGTTCTGCTTGAGCTGTGTGTCGGTGACGCCCTGCGCCGCCGAGACGTAGATCTGCGTGAACCGGCCGGTGGCGCCGAGCAGTTCGCGCTGGGCGGTGGCGGTGTCGAAGTAGACGACGGCGGCACCGGGGTTGGTCACCTTGAAGGTGGCAATGCCGACGATCTTCGCCTTGAAGTCACCGGTGACGGCGATGGTGCGCAGCTCGTCACCCATCTTGAGGTCGTGCTTGTCCGCGGTGTCGGCGTCGACCATCACCTCGGTGGGCCCGCGCGGAGCGTGTCCGGAGGTGATCTCCATCGAACGCAGGTCGTTCTTCGTCCAGTTGCCCGCGATCGTCGGGGCGCCGGTGCTGGACCCCATGTTCTTGTTCTTGCTGTTGACGACGGTCACGTTCATCGAACTGACCGCGCCCTCGGCCGACTTGACGCCCTGCGCCTTCTGCGCCTGGGTGACGGTCGACGCGGGCAGCGACTCGGGCTTGCCGTTCTGCGGGGTGTCGTCGGCCTTGGCCGCCTTGGGGGAGATCGTGACGTCGGACGCGGTGGTCGCGAAGAGCTTGTCGAAGGTCGTGTTCATCGTGTCGGTGAAGACGAGCGTGCCGCACACGAAGGCCACCGACAGCAGGACGGCGACGGCCGACAGGGCCATCCGTCCCTTGTGCGCGAAGAAGTTGCGCATCGAGGTCTTGAAGACGGTCATGACGTGCGCCCCCGGGCGTCGAAGTCCTTCATGCGGTCCAGGACGGCGTCCGCGGTGGGCCGGTACATCTCGTCGACGATCCGGCCGTCGGCGAGGTACAGCACACGGTCCGCGTACGAGGCCGCCACCGGGTCGTGCGTGACCATCACGATGGTCTGGCCGAGCTCGTCGACCGAGCGGCGCAGGAAGCCCAGCACCTCGGCGCCGGCACGGGAGTCGAGGTTTCCGGTCGGCTCGTCACCGAAGATGATCTCGGGCCTGGCGGCCAGCGCCCGGGCCACGGCGACGCGCTGCTGCTGGCCGCCGGAGAGCTGGTTGGGCCGGTGCTTGAGCCGGTCCTTGAGCCCGACGGTCTCCACGACCTGGGCGAGCCAGCCCTTGTCCGGCTTGCGGCCGGCGATGTCCATCGGCAGCGTGATGTTCTCCAGCGCGCTCAGCGTCGGCAGCAGGTTGAACGCCTGGAAGATGAAGCCGATACGGTCCCGGCGGAGCTGCGTGAGCTTCTTGTCCTTGAGGCCGGTGATCTCGGTCTCGTCCAGGTAGATCTGCCCGGAGGAGACGGTGTCGAGTCCGGCGAGGCAGTGCATCAGGGTGGACTTGCCGGAGCCCGAGGGGCCCATGATCGCGGTGAACTGGCCCCGCGCGATGTCCACGTCGACCTGGTCGAGGGCGACGACGCGGGTCTCACCGGACCCGTACGCCTTCACGACCTGCCGCGCCCGTGCCGCGACGGCCGTACGTCCTCCAGTGCTGCCGTGCCTGGGAATGGTTACAGCCGATGTCACGGTATGTCTCCTAAGTCGGACGCCCTTGAGGACGACGGGATCTGCGGTTGTCGTGTAGGTCGTGCGGTGTTCGTTCACACAGCGCCGTCACGGTGTTCGTTCTCGCCGTGCGGTTACAGCGATAAGTCTGGCGGCGGCGGGTGGTCCACCGCGCTGGTGCCCAGCGCAGTCTTCTGCTGGGGTAAACCCCACCCCGGCAGGTGCGGTACGCCGCCCCCCAGCGGCATAAAGCCAGGTTAAGGAGCGGTTCGGCCGGTCTCCTCCTCCGGCAGTACGAACCCTCCCCGGGCCGTAGTACGGAGAGCCCCCTAGGGGATCTCCACCTGCCGGTGGACCCCCTGTCAGGGACGCCTCCACCCACCAGCCCAGTCAGCGTCCACCCTCCCGCGACGTGAGGGTCAAGTGGGAGAGTGGCTTCCGGCAGATAGATGCAGGGGGAAGGAATCCAGTGGGCCAGGGGGAAGACACCGAGATAACCGCCGCCAAGGAGGACGAGCCCGCCGCGCGGGCCGGGGCCCGAGGCCGACGGGCCGTCGTCGCCTCCCTCATGCTCTGCATGGGCCTGGCCGCGCTCGACTCCACGATCGTGTCGACGGCCGTCCCGCAGATCGTCGGCGACCTGGGCGGCTTCTCCGTCTTCTCGTGGCTGTTCTCCGGCTATCTGCTCGCCGTGACGGTCACCCTGCCCGTCTACGGCAAACTCTCCGACACCTTCGGCCGCAAGCCGGTGCTGATCGCCGGCTCGGTCCTCTTCCTCCTCGGCTCCCTGCTCTGCGCGCTGGCCTGGAACATGGCCGCGCTGATCGCGTTCCGGATCGTCCAGGGCCTCGGCGGCGGCGCCCTCCAGGGCACGGTCCAGACCCTCGCCGCCGACCTCTACCCGCTGGAACAACGCCCCAAGATCCAGGCCAAGCTGTCCACGGTCTGGGCCACCTCGGCGGTCGCGGGCCCGGCGCTCGGCGGGGTCCTCGCCGCCTACGCCGACTGGCGCTGGATCTTCCTCATCAACCTGCCGCTCGGCGCGGTCGCCCTCTGGCTGCTGATCCGCCACCTCCACGAGCCGCAGCGCGAACGGAAGTCCTCCGAGCGCCCGCGCATCGACTGGGCCGGCGCACTCACGGTCTTCGCCTGCGGCGGCGTACTCCTGACGGCCCTGGTTCAGGGCGGGGTGGCCTGGCCGTGGCTCTCACTACCCTCAATGGCCTTGTTCGGTACGGGACTTGCCCTGATCGCCGCTCTCGTCCTCATCGAACGCCGGGCCGCCGAACCGATCATCCCCGGCTGGGTCTGGCGCCGCCGCACGATCGCCGCCGTGAACCTGGCACTGGGCGCGCTGGGCCTCCTGATGGTCGCCCCGACGGTCTTCCTCCCGACGTACGCGCAGTCGGTGCTCGGCCTCGCCCCGATCACCGCCGGATTCGTGCTCTCCGTATGGACGTTGAGCTGGCCGGTCTCGGCGGCCCTCAGCCAGCACGTCTACCGTCGCATCGGCTTCCGCAACACGGCCATGCTCGGCATCGGCACGGCCACGCTGATCCTGTTCGCCTTCCCCTTCCTCCCGTACCCCGGCGAGGCCTGGCAGCCGACGCTCCTGATGTTCCTGCTGGGCGGCGCGCTCGGTCTCTTCCAACTCCCGCTGCTCGTCGGCGTCCAGTCGAGCGTCGAATGGAACGAACGCGGTACGGCGACAGCCTCCGTACTCTTCTGCCGCCAGACCGGCCAGACGATCGGCGCCGCCCTCTTCGGCGCGGTCGCCAACGGGGTACTGGCCGCCCGGCTCGGCGGCGCGGGCGACCTGGACTCGGTGACCAAGGCACTCGACTCGGGCGCCTCCGGCGAACACGTGCGCCGAGCGGTCGCGGAGGCCGTCCACTCCGTCTACTTCGGAGCGGCCTGCGCGGCCGGACTCGCCTTCCTGGTCCTGCTGTTCGTGGCGCCGCGCCGCTTCCCGGTGCTCAAGAGCCCCGGGGACTGAGGAGCCAACTCAAGTGAGGGGGCCGCACTTGGGGCATCGGCACAGCGGGTATCGCGTCGGCGACTCGATCGGCGGGGCCTCTCGCGCGGGCTCGTACGTCATGCGCGGGCCCCAGGTCCGTCCGCTGTCCCGGGAGACCCGGAGGGTGATGTACGGGCCGGGGGCCTTCTCGTCCGTCGCTTCCACTGCTGCCGCCTTTCACTGTCTGTGTCGATCCAGACACAGAGTGGCGTCACCGTGGGTACGCTCGACAGACAGCGGAGCGTGACAAGCAAACCTGCACGTACGGGAGTTGCACACATGGCGATCGAGGACAATCCGCGTTCACGGGAGAAGTACGGCGAGGAACTGAAACGGCGTCGCGAGGCGGCCGGCCTCACCCAGGAGGAGCTGAGCCAACGTGCGGTGATGTCACGCACGCACATCGCGCACATCGAGGCGGGGCGACGCAGGCCGGATGCGAAGGACGCAGAACGACTGGATCAGGTGCTGGAGGCGGGAGGATTCTTCGTACGGTTTCTGCCGACGCTGGACGGCAGGAGAGTGGCGGAGCACTTCGCGGAAGCCCTTGAGTTCGAAGGCCAGGCGACGGAAATCCGGGTGTACGCACCCAAGTTGGTGCCGGGCCTACTCCAGACAGTGGCCTACGCACGCGAGGTTCTAGGCTCCGGGCACCCGCCCAAAAGCGATGAGGAGCGCGACAAGCTCCTCGCCACCCGGCTCGAACGCGCGCGCATCCTCGAAGACTTTCACTCACCGATGCTGTGGGCGATGCTTGACGAGGCGGTGCTGCGGCGCCCCATCGGCGGCCCGGCAGTGATGTGCGAACAACTCCGTCACATCCTGAGTTTGGGCGAGGAGCGCCGAATCCGTGTGCACGTACTCCCATTCTCGGTCGGCGCGCACGCGCTTCTGGAGGGGGTCGTTTCGCTCATGTGGTTCGCGGATCTCCCGCCCATCGCCTACGTGGAGGGCTTGAACACCGGCAGGGTGTTGGAGCTACCGACCGTGGTGCGCGAGTGCCAGGAGGCTTACGATCATGCGCTGGGTGACGCGTTGTCGCACCGAGAATCCCTGGCCCTGATCAGGTCAGTCGCGGAGGATTACGAGAATGAAGCGCAGTGAGCACACCATCCCGGACGCCTCCGTACTGCCCGCATGGCGCAAGTCCAGCCACAGCGGCGGCGAGAGCGGCCAATGCCTGGAAGTCACCGACCCCGCCTCGTACGCGGCCTGGCGCAAGTCCAGCTACAGCGGCGAAAGCGGCGGTGACTGCGTCGAAGTGAACGACTCCGCCCTCCCCGCCCGCATTCCCGTCCGGGACAGCAAGAACCCGGCCGGCCCCGCCATCACGTTCGCCGCCCCCGCCTGGACGGCCTTCGTCACTTCGCTCGGTCGAACCAGGCCGTAGTCTCCGGCAGGAACAGCAGGACGACCACGGGCACCCCGAGCGCGATACGCAGTGCGGCGTCCAGGAACTCTCCGGGCGCCGCGGCGCCGGACGCCTGGCTGAACGACCCCACCAGGACGAACACCATCACCACGATGGTCGTGATCCGGACGCCGCCCCGCGCGCTGCCGTCGTACGTCAGGGCGAGCAGCGCGCACACCCAGACCAGCAGCCACGGGGCGATCATGTTGCCCATCCCGTAGGACGTCAGCCCGCCCGACAACGCGAGCATGACGACCAGCCCCGCGAACGCCAGCCCGAACAACAGCAGTTGGGCCGAGCGCACCTGTCGTGGCATCACGAGATCAGTCGTACCACTCATCAATTTCCGTCCTGTTCAAGATGGGCGACGACCCGGCTCGTCGCCGTCGTCAACTCGCCGCACTCCCCCCGCGATCTTAAATTTTTGATGAGGATTCCTTGATCGACGAGGAGAGTAACGGGTCGGACGTGACACCTGTGCACTCAAGTTGCTCACACTTCGATCACAAGAGGTCGACAGAGGCACGAGTGTGCGTGTTAACGGGGGTAACACCCCAGGTCAGCGAAGTAAGCGCGTACCGACCAGACAGTTTGGTGAAACCCTCGCGCAGTCCTGCTACCTGCGAGTAGCGTGCGTCCTCGCTCACCCCCCGCTCCCTGCGGTCCGCACCGGGCCCGAGCCACGCAAGGAGAACCGGGATGTCCTACGACTCGTCCCCGTCGTACCCCGTTCAACCGCACCATCCGCCCCACAACTCGTCACCGTCCTACTCGACGTACCCGACGGAACCGACGTATCCGTGGGCTCCGCGACAGCCGGAGCCCGAACCCGCCCGGCAGCCGAACCGGCATCGCCACACCGCTCTCGGGCACCACAGCGACCTGCGGGTGCTGCGCACCGCGTACCGCTGGCAGCGGCGCGTGGCGACGCTGACCGCGCTCGGCTACTTCACGCTGTTCCTCGTCCTGTCCGCGTGGGCGCCCTCGTTCATGACGAGGGAGGTGGCCGACGGGCTGCCCCTCGGCCTGCTGCTCGGCCTGTTCCAGATGCCCGTCACCTGCGTGGCGATCGCGCTGTACGAGTACACGGCCCGCCGGGGCGTGGACCCGATCGCCGAGCGGATACGGAAGCAGACGGAGCTCGACACCAAGCGGGCGGGGGCGGGCAGGTGACCGGCTTCAGCAGTTCCGCCCAGGCGATGTCGCTCGTGGCGTTCACGGTCGTGGCAACCATCACGCTGTTGCTGTGCGTGATGACGGGCCCGGACCGGGACGACCTCGACGAGTTCTACACGGGCTACGGCTCCCTCTCCCCCATGCGCAACGGCCTGGCCATCGCGGGCGACTACATCTCCGCGGCCACCGTGCTCGGCACGAGCGGCGTGATCGCGTTCTTCGGGTACGACGGGGTCGTACTCGCCCTCAGCACGGCCCTCTCCCTGATGCTGCTGATGTTCCTGCTGGCCGAACCCCTGCGCAACGCGGGCCGGTTCACCATGGGCGACGCGCTGGCGCGGCGGATGCCGGGCCGGGCGGTACGCATCACGGCGTGCGTGGCGACGCTGGCCGCGCTGCTCCCGCTGATGCTGGTCCAACTCGCCGGAACCGGCGACCTGCTGGCGTTCATCCTCGGCTTCTCCAGCGAAGGGCTGAAGACGGGCTGCATCATCGGACTCGGCGCGCTGATGATCAGCTACGCGGCGATCGGCGGCATGAAGGGCACCGCCCTGATCCAGATCCTGAAGATCGTGATGCTGCTCGGCTCGGGTGCCGTCATCGCCGTACTCATCCTGAACAAGTTCGACTGGAACTTCGGCGGCCTGTTCGACCAGGCGGCGAGCAGCAGCGGAGCCGGATCCGCGTTCCTGAGCTCGGGGCTGCAGTTCGCGGGCGGGCCCAACCCCCGCCTGGACATGATCAGTTCGGAGCTGACGGTGGTGCTTGGCGGGGCCTGTCTGCCGCACATCACCATGCGTATGTACACGGCGGGCAGCGCGCGTCAGGTGCGCCGTTCGATGTCCTGGGCGGTGCCGGCCGTGGCGCTGTTCGTGCTGATCATCACGGTCGTCGGGTTCGGGGCGACGGCGCTGATCGGGCGGGAGGCGATCGCCGCGGAGGACCCGCAGGGCAACACGGCGTATCTGCTGGGCGCGCGGGCCGCGTTCGGGGCGGACGTCTCGACGGCCGAGACCCTGCTGTTCACCACCGTCACCGCGGCGATCTTCCTGACCGTGCTCGCCTCCGTCGCCGGGATGATCCTCGCCTGTGCCAACTCCCTTGCCCATGACGTCTTCGCACACGGCAAGAGGCAGTTGTCGCCGCGCCGGGAGATGACGCTGGCGCGGGCGTCCGCGGCGGCGGTCGGCATCCCGGCGATCCTGCTGGCCACGCTGGTCCAGCACCACAGTCTGCAGCCGCTGGTGACGCTGTCGTTCTGCCTGGGCGCGTCCGCGATAGCGCCGGCACTCGTCTACAGCCTGTTCTGGCGGCGGTACACCCGGGCCGGGCTGATGTGCACGCTCATCGGCGGCTCGGTGAGCACGCTCGTCCTGATGACCGGTACGAACCTGGTGTCCGGGTCGCCCATCTCGGCCTTCCCCGGCCATGACTTCACCTGGTTCCCGTTCACCACGACCGGGATCGTCTCCATTCCGCTCGGGTTCCTGTTCGGCTGGCTCGGCACGGTGGCCTCCGGGCGGGGGGCGGCCGAGGAGCAGCGGAAGCAGTACGAGGCTGTGGAGGGGTGGATTCTTGCGGGGGCCGTCCGGCGGGAGTGAGGGGGTGGGGCTGCGCAGTTCCCCGCGCCCCTAAAGACCAGGCGCTGAGGTCTGTGTGTTGGGTGCGGGTCGGTCGGCGTTGCTCGCGCCGTTCCCCGCGCCCCTAAAAGACTGGGGGTGCCCCCTGCTTTCTTAGGGGCGCGGGGAACTGCGCAGCCCGCACCCCATCGGGGCCGCAGGTGACAACGTGCCGCCCGTTACTCGGCCGTCGCTCGGCCCGTCAGCGCTGTGAGGCTGTTGCGGACGTGGGTCATGTGGGCGCTGACGTCGTCCCACTCGTCGCCGTGTTCGCGGAGGACGCGTTCCGTCTCGCGGGTGATGCGGTCCTCGTGGAGGCGGGCCTCGGCGAGGAGTTCGGCGGCGCGGGCCTCGGCGTCCTCCTGGAGGTGGCGGGTGGACTCGTGGGCCTCGGCGAGGGCCCGTTCGGCCTCGGCCAGCTCCTCCACCGCCCGCGAGGCCCGCTCGTCGTGGCGCGCGTCGAGGTCGGCCTCCCGTTCGGCCGCCTCGCGCGCGACCCGCTCCCAGCGCTCGGCGTGTTCCTTCTCCTGCTCGGCGAGGAGCGCCTCGCTGCGCCGCCGCGTCTCGCGCAGCGCGGCGAGCGCCTCACCGCGGTTCTCCTTCACGTCACGCCGCGCCGCGATCCGCATCTCGTCGGCCTCGGCCTGCGCGGCGAGCAGCCGGTGCCGGACCCGCTCCTCGGCCTCACCGCGCACCGCGTCGGCCTCCGCGCCCGCGTCCGCACGCAGTCGCCCGGCCGCCGCCTCGGCCTCCTCCACGACCAGCCGGGCCTCCCGCCGCGCGCCCTCGCTGACGGCCGCGGCCTCCTCCTCGCCCAGTTCGAAGAGCCGCCTGGCACGGTCGCCGAGCGTCTCGTACGTCTGGGGAGCCAGCCCCGCCACGACCTCGTGCAGCCGGTCCGCCTCGGTCTCCATCTCCCTGGCCAGGACGGTCAGCCGGGCGGCCCGTTCCCAGGCGGCGTCGCGCCCCCGGGAGAGCGCCGCGGCGTACGCCTCGACCTGGTCGGGGCGGTAACCGCGCCCCCGTACGGCCTCGAAGCCATGAGGCGACACCGATGCGCTGCTCATCCTCGAATCCCCTCTCCGGCGTACGACATGATTTGCCGCACATCTTGACGGATCAGGTGTAAGCGTTCATAACGCGACACTCCGGACTTGAGTCGCGCAAGAAGTCGGGCATGAATGTGACGCAAAAGGGCCGGGCCCGGTCAACCGACCGGGCCCGGCCCTCTCGTACTCAGCACTCGACGTCTGTCACACCGACGTCAGTCACGTCGACGTCGCGTCACAGCAAGCCGTCCCACATCTCTTCCAGCAGCACCGACCACCAGCTCTCCGGCGAACCGAGCGCCGCCGGGTCGAGCGCGGCCAACTGCGCCTGGAAGTCGACGGTCCAGCGGCCCGCCTGCTCCTGGTTGAGACCGAAGCGAAGACGCCACATACGGCCCAGCAGCGCGAGGCTGCGCGCGAACTCGGGCAGCCCCGTGTTCACGAACTGCGGTGGTACGGAAGCGCCGCCGGGGCCCGCCTCCACGGGCACGGCCACGATGTGTGCCGTCCCGTACTGGACGCAGATCGCCTTGCCGAAGTCGCTGCCCATGACGAGGTACGAGCCCGCGTCCGCGGACGGCTGGACGCCACGCTCCTGCGCCAGTTCGGCGAGCGTCGGCACCGGGCGGCCCGGCTGGGCCTGCGCCCAGAAGAACGGGTTCATGTCGAGGGGCAGTCCGGCCACCACCAGCGTGTGCGCCACGATCGGCGGCACACCCTGCCGGGACACGGCCGCCTGGTCGAACCGGAACAGTCCCGGTCCGAAGGCCGCCGCCAGCTCCTGCCCGATCGCCTCCGGCGGGATCGGCGGCGCGGGCTGCACCGGCGGCAGCGGCGCCCGTACGGGTCCGGGCCTGGCCGGGCCGTCCGCGACCTGGTGCAACTCGCCCTGGTGCGCGAGCAGTTGGGCCATGCCCTGCTGACGGCTCGCGTGATCCGTGCCGTACGAGGCGATGCTGGTGATCCGCGCCTGCGGCCAGCTCTCCCGGATCATCCGGGCGCAGTACGCACCCGGCAGCTCGCAGGACTCCAGCTCCGTGTGGAGCTCCAGCACCTGCTGCGGCGGCACGTTCATCGCGCGCAGCTCGTGCAGGATCTGCCACTCCGGGTGCGGGGTGCCCGGCGCGGAACGCCGGATGAGCTGCTGCTCGCTCCCGTCCTGGGCGCGGTAGCGCAGGACCGCCTGGTAGCCGGGACCGACGGTCGGCTGCCCCTGCTGGGGGTAGCCGTAGGCCGGGGGCTGCTGGCCCGGCATGGACTGGCCTGGCATCGGCTGCCCGGGGAAGGGCTGTTGACCGGGCGGAGGCATGCCCGGGGCGCCCGGCGGCATCCCGGGAGGCGCCTGGGGCGGCGGGACCGCGCCCGGGCCTGCGCTCGGGGGACCGGACAGCATGGTCTCCGCGTGGTGGACGCCACCGGGTGTGCCAGGGGCGCCGGGGGCGCCGGGGGCACCTGGCCCGCCAGGACCTCCCGGTCCACCCGGAGCGCCGGGAGCACCCGGAGCGCCCGGAGGCTGGGGCGCGCCGGGCCCACCCACCGACGGACCGGCGAGCATGGTCGCGGCGTGGTGGACGCCACCGGCGGGCGTACCGCCGGGGGAGTTGGGCGCGCCAGGAGGCTGCGGGGCACCCGGAGTACCGGGCGCACCAGGGGGCTTGGGCGCGCCGGGCTGGTTCGGGTCGGCGAGCATGGTCGCCGCGTGGTGGACCCCGCCCGGAGGCGTCCCGCCCGGGGTACCCGGAGCGCCGGGGGCACCCGGGGCTCCAGGAGGCTGCGGGGTCCCGGGCCCGCCCGGCCCGTCGGGGCCGAGCTGCGAGACCATCTGCGTCGGTACGTACCCACCGGCCGGCGCACCCGGACCGGACGCGGGAGCCGCACCACCCGGACGCGCGCCGGGCGTTCCGGGCGCACCCGGAGGCGGCGGCGTACCGGGCGCACCCGCACCACGGGCACCGCGCGGCGGAGCCTGCGCCTTGCTGGTGGCGGCGTCGGCGATGTCACCGGCGTTGGGGGGCAACGACCGCCCGCCCGCACCCGAACCGGGAGGCGGCTGCGGCGGATTGGGCCCGGCGGGCGCCTGCGGGGCACCCTGCGGGAAGCCGTAAGAGGGACCACCCTGCGCACCGGGCGCACCGGGAGGCGGCGTACCGGCCCCTGGCCCCTGCGGGTAGCCGTACGAGGAAGGCGCCCCGGGCGGCGGCGTACCAGGCGCACCCGGCGCACCGGGCCCACCCGGAGGTGGCGTACCGGCGCCAGGACCCTGCGGATAGCCGTACGAAGAAGGCGCCCCCGGAGGCGGGGTGCCCTGCGCACCAGGACCGCCAGGCCCACCCGGGCCGGCCGGAGCCCCCGGGCCCTGCGGGAACGAGGGCGGGTTCGGGTTCGGGTTCGGGTCGTTCAGCGCGGGCGCGACGGTCGTGCTCGGGAGCTGGCTGCCGCCCGAGATCAGCCTGGTCTGGGCCTCGGGTGCCGCCTCGGGCTCCGACGGCCTGCCACCGGCGCCCCCGTCCCCGACGTCCCTTATCTGCGGCGCGTACACGGTCGCGGGCAGCGGCACCGAACGGTCGTCGCCCGCGTCGGCGTTGGTGTCGGTCCCGGCCCACGGCGTCGCGTCGGCGGGCACCCCGGAACCGCCCGAGGCCTCCCCGCCGGCGGCGGGCCACGACGTACCGCCACCCGGAGCGGAGGACGCCCCGGGGCCACCGCCGGGCCCGGGCAACGTCTCGGGAATCGCCCCTCCGGCACCGGCCCCTCCATGGGCGGGACCGGCGGAACCGCCGGGCGGAACCGCGTCACTGGCGGCGGCAGCGGCGGCGGGCCGAGATCCGGCCCCGTCCGACGAGCGGGGCGAACCGCCGCCCGACGACCCGCTCGACGACCCGCCGGACGTCCGGTCCCGTCGGTCCGGAATGCCCATCCGGTCCGCCGCCTCCTGGAGCCACTCGGGCGGCGTCAACAGGAAGGAAGTCTGGTTGAGGTCGACGCGCGCGGGAGGCGCGGGCGCCGGATCGGGTGCCGCGTCCGGCAGGCCGTACTCCTCCTCGTACCGGCGGATCACCTCGCCCACCGGCAGCGAGGGCCACAGGGTGGCCTCTCCGCTGTCGCGGGCGATGACGAGCCGCTGGGCGCCGCCGTCGGACCGCGGTCCTTCGGCGCGGTCCTCGGCCCACACCACGAATCCGAGTTCGAACTCCCGGACCCGCACCTCGCGGTGCTGGTAGCCGGGCACATCCCCGTTGATCCACTCTTCCGCGCGCTCCTGCGCCTGCGCGAAGGTCACCATCGGACGCTCACTCCCCCACCGAAGACACCGCGGACACCGACACAGCCCGCGCGAATCCACCGTCCACCATCAGATTCGCCACGGTCTCCAGCTCGGGCGGATTGCCCGCGAGCCGGGCCAGGAACTGGTCGAAGTCGTCCCCGCAGGGCAGCAGCAGCCGCTGCACACGCTCCGGGGGCGCCCACAGATCCTGGTCACGGGCGTCGTCGTACGCGCAGAACCACATGGACCCGACCTTCTCGCCCTTGACCTTCACGGCGAGCAGACCGCCCTGGACGAAACCGACGCCCAGGTAGTCCTTGGTGAGGTGGTCCCGCAGACATTTGTTGACGTACACGAGGTCGTTGACGGCGGCCTCGTCACGCACGGTGAAGAACGGCTGGTCGACCAGCAGTCCCAGCTCGGCGTCGAGCGCGGCCCCCATCGGGGCGCACCCGCCGGCGGCCTTCAGGAACGACCGGTACGCGCCGGGCAGCCGGTAGCCGAGGTCCTCCTCGACGCCCAGCACCTGCTGCTCGGTCACCGCGACGGCGGCCTTGGGCAGCCCGAAGTGCGCGGGCCGCGTCTCCTGAAGGGGCCGGGTCCCGCGCTTGTTCTGGTCGACGGCGGCGGTGGCAAGTCCGCCGTGGTGCCGCAGAAGCGCCTTCACCTCGACCGGTACGAGCTCCAGCCGCCGGGTCCCCGGCACGTGGTGCCAGGTCCAGCCGTGCGGAGTGGCGACGGACGGGATGGTGTCCCACAGGTCGTGACCGTCCGCGGCCATGGCGGCGTTCGCGGACACGTAGTCCGTCAGCCGGAGTTCGTCGACCCCGAACCCCTCGGGCGGCTCGGCGATCTCCGCGGCGGCACGCGCATAGAACGAGAAGTCGGGATAGCCGCGCTCGTCGACACGTACACCTCTCGGGTGACGCGCCGCCCGGACCGGGTCCGGGAAGTGCACGACCTGCCCGGCGTAGGCCGCGTTCGGCGGCGCGGCTTGCTGCCCGAGCCGACCTGTCGTCATGGCGGTTGCCCCCTGCGGCGTTCTGAAGGATCGCGGATATCGACAGCCTATGCGGTTGAACGACACCGGTCACCGGGCCTCCGGTTCCGTACCGGCCAGCGGGGCTCCGGTTCCGTGACCTGCCGTCATCGGGCCGTGACGGTGCGGCGAAGACCGTGCGTGTCGCGGCGCCCCAGCTTCCGCACCAGCCACGGAGTTTGGCACTCTGTCCGAGCACCGGGGGATGCGGTAAGGGGAGGAAACAGGACGATGAACTCAACGCAGACAGGCAGATCTGGTGATCCCAGGGTGGGCTGGAGCAACACCGAGCCGCCCGTCACTCCCACACTCCTCCACCGCCGGGACGGCATACTTCCGACCATCGCCGCCGCCCTGTCCGTACGGGGCGCGACCCTCACCGGCACGGCGGGCCGGGGCGACCAGCCGCCGCCGCTCCACCCGCTGGTCCGGGACTTCCTCGACACACTGACGAGCGGACAGCGTGACCGCTTCACCGGCCGCTGCGCCGAAGTGATCCTCATCTCCCGCCACATCACGGCGGTGGACGCGGACCGTTCCAAACGGGCCGCCCGGAAACCCATGACCAACGGAGAGGCCCGCAAGTCCCTCAAGCAGGCCAAACTCACCGCCCGCCGCATCCGCGAGGACGGCGACCCGCTGCACGGCAGTTTCGCGCCGCCCTGCGGCTCCTGCACCGCGCTCAGCGCCCACTTCGGCGTACGCATCGTCGACCCGACGGCACCGGAGGACTGACAAACCCCTCTTCCCCCACACAGGGCGTCATCAGCGCCCCTTGCAGAAGCCGCCGAACCACCACCGCGGCAGCTCAGACGAACGCGAAGGTCCGATGCACACCGACCGCACCTCCCCCTCCCCCACACCGACCTCGACCCGGTTCTCCGCCGTGGTCGACGCCGCGCTGCGCGCCGCGGGATGGCAGCCGGGACGCTGGGACATAAAGCAGGCCGAGATCTGGGCCGACACCCTGCGCAGCCACGAGTCGCCGGCCGGTCACCGGCACTCCGTGTTCCCGGCGGCGGTGGAGGCCTGGGCGGAGTTCGGCGGTCTCCACATCCCCGCCACGGCCCCCGGCCGCCAGATCGCACCGACGCCGCTGCACCTGGACCCTCTGCACGGCCTCCACATGGCCCGTACGCTCGTGGACCTGGGCAGAGCGCTGGACAGCGAAGTGGCCCCGCTGGGCGAGGAGTCCGACACCAGAGCCCTGCTCGCCATCGACGCGGAGGGCCGCACCTACACCCTCGACCACACGGGCGACTGGTACCTGGGCGCCACCATCGACCAGGCCCTGACCACGCTCGTCTCGGGCCTGGAACCGGTACGCCTGACGGCCGGCTGAACGGGCCCGGGCCTTCCTGGGACGGTCACGACAGGCCCCGTGGCGGCGGGACTCACCCCGAGCCGGCTCACGCCACACCGGACCGGCTCAAGCAACCCCGGACGGCTAAAGCAACCCCGGACCGGCTCACGCCTCGGCCGGAATCACCGCCGAGACCCGGAAGCCGCCGGCGTCGGTCGGGCCGGACACGAACACGCCGCCGAGCCCCAGGACCCGCTCCTTCATCCCCACAAGCCCGTTCCCCCCGCTGGGCAGCCGTGCGTCGGACGCGGCGCCGGGCTCGGGGGGCGGGCCGTTCTCCACCTGCATGGCGATCTCGGCCCCGCGATGCGCGACCCGCACCCGGGTCTTCGCCCCCGCCGCGTGCTTGTGGACGTTGGTCAGCGCCTCCTGCACCACGCGGTAGGCGGTCTGCTCAACCAGGGCCGCGTAGCCCCGGGCGTCCCCCTCCACGAACAGCTCGACGACCATCCCCGCGGCGGCGGACTGCCCCACCAGCTCCTGGAGGTCGTCGAGGCAGGGGCCCTCACCCGCCTCCTCCATCACGGCCCGGGACGCCGCGGCGGCGGCCGCGACCCCCACCGCGGCGAGCGGCACGGTCTGCATCCGCACGGAGGAACCGCCGTAACCGCCCTCGCCCGTACGCAGCACCCCGAGCATCTCCCGCAGCTCGGTCAGCGCCTGCCGTCCCATGTCGCCCACGAGCGAGGCGTTCTTGACGGCCTTCTCCGGGTCCTTGCGCGCCACGGCCTGCAGCGCCGCCGCGTGCACGACCATCAGGCTCACCCGGTGCGCGACGACGTCGTGCATCTCGCGGGCGATCCGGGTCCGCTCCTCGTTGCGCGCCCACTCCGCCCGCTCCTCGGCCCGCTCGGCCAGCAGCTGCAACTCCCGCTCCAGGGAGTCGGCCCGCTCCCGCAGACTCTCCATCAGCCGCCGCCTGGCCCCCACGTACAGCCCGAGCAGGATCGGCGGCGCGGTCATCCCGAGCGAGGTGGTGATGGACACGAACGGCACGAACCAGTCGCCCACCATGCTCAGATCGCCCCGCACCATCCCCTGGTGCGCGCGCACGTACGTGACGATGAGCATGCCCACCATCGACATACCGGCCAGCGCCCCGATGATCCGCCGGGGCATCTCGGACGCGGCGAGCGTGTAGAGCCCGACGAGCCCCATCAGGAACCCCATCTGGGCCGGTGTGATGGCGATCGACACCAGCACCACGGCGATGGGCCACCGCCTCCGGAACAACAGCACGGACCCGGCGAGGGCCCCGAACACCATCCCGGCGGGCACCGGCACGCCCGCCGCGTCCGCGAAGGGATACCCCTCGATCGCACACTCCACGGCGGACACCAGCGCGAGCGTCCCGTCGAGCACCGCGCTGCGCCACCTCGCCCACCACCACGGCCCGGTCAGGGTCGCGGTGTGGTCTTCCCCCGTCGTGGTCATGCCTCCAGCCTACGGTCGCCCCCCGCCGCTTTTCCGGTGAGTTTCGCGTACTGGCCTACACCACTCGCCGTAATCGAACAGACACGAAACCATCCGCAATCCGCCGAAAACCCAGAACCGGCGCAAGCCGCCCCCGAGTCACCCCACGCCCGCCCCGCACCACCCGGTACCACCCGGCTCGACCCCGGCACCGTCGAAGTACCGTCGCACCGAAGGCACCCGGTACGGCATAGTGTTGGATGTCGACTCGGCAGCCGGACCGGATCTCCGGTCCCGTCGAGTTCCATCCCCCGTGGTGTAATTGGCAGCACTGTGGCTTTTGGTGCCATCTGTCCGGGTTCGAGTCCTGGCGGGGGAGCCCTACTCGAACCGGGCCCCGACCGTACTGTCAGGGCCCGCTCCCATTTCTCCCTCACAACGCCCCGGTATCCTGCGGATGTCCACTCCCCAAAGGCACCCCAGCCATCCGAAGCCGAAGGGCATCCCCGTGAGCGCCAACCGCCCGGCAGCCGTCGTCGTTCTTGCAGCGGGTGAGGGCACCCGTATGAAGTCGGCCACACCCAAGGTCCTGCACGACATCTGTGGCCGTTCCCTCGTCGGCCATGTACTCGCCGCCGCACGCGAGTTGGAGCCCGAGCACCTGGTGGTCGTCGTGGGCCACGCCCGCGAGAAGGTCACCGCGCACCTCACCGACACCGCTCCGGGCGTACGGACCGCCGTGCAGGCCGAGCAGAACGGCACGGGGCACGCCGTGCGGATGGCCCTGGAAGAGCTGGGCGGCGGCATCGACGGAACCGTCGTGGTCGTCTGCGGGGACACCCCCCTCCTCAGCGGCGCGACCCTGCGCGACCTCGCCGCCAACCACACCACCGACGGCAACGCGGTCACCGTGCTCACCGCCGAGGTCCCGGACGCCACCGGCTACGGCCGCATCGTGCGCGACGGCGCCTCCGGCGCGGTCACCGCGATCGTCGAGCACAAGGACGCCTCGGAGTCCCAGCGCGCGATCCGTGAGATCAACTCCGGTGTCTTCGCCTTCGACGGACAGCTCCTCGCGGACGCGCTCGGCAAGGTCCGCACCGACAACAGCCAGGGCGAGGAGTACCTGACCGACGTCCTCGGCATCCTCCGCGAGGCCGGGCACCGCGTCGGCGCCTCCGTGGCGGGCGACCACCGCGAGATCGCCGGCATCAACAACCGCGTCCAGCTCTCCGAGGCCCGCCGCATCCTCAACGACCGGCTGCTGGAGCGCGCGATGCTCGCCGGCGTCACCGTCGTCGACCCGGCCTCCACCTGGATCGACGTCACCGTCACCTTCGAGCAGGACGCGATCGTCCACCCGGCCACCCAGCTCCAGGGCGCCACCCACCTCGCCGAGGGCGCCGAGGTCGGCCCCAACTCCCGCCTGAAGGACACCAGGGTGGGCGCGGGCGCCCGGATCGACAACACGGTCTCCGACGGCGCCGAGGTCGGCCCCCAGGCGAGCGTGGGTCCGTACGCGTATCTCCGCCCCGGCACCCGCCTCGGACTGAAGTCCAAGGTGGGTACGTACGTGGAGACGAAGAACTCCACGATCGGCGAGGGCACGAAGGTCCCGCACCTCTCGTACGTGGGCGACGCGACGATCGGCGAGTACACGAACATCGGTGCCGCGAGCGTCTTCGTGAACTACGACGGCGAGGCGAAGCACCACACCACGGTGGGGTCGCACTGCAAGACAGGTTCGGACAACATGTTTGTGGCGCCTGTCACGGTCGGGGACGGTTCCTACACCGCCGCGGGCTCCGTCATCACGAAGGACGTGCCGGCCGGTTCACTGGCCGTCGCCCGGGGCCAGCAGCGGAATATCGAGGGCTGGGTGGCCCGGAAGCGTCCCGGAAGCGCTGCCGCGAAGGCGGCGGAGGCGGCTGCCCGGGAGTCGGCCGGCGAAAGCTGACCGGAAAGCGGTGGGTCGGACTCGGCGTACCGTGATAGATGCACACCCGCACACCCAGCTGGGACCGCATCTGAGAACACATCTCAACATCCAGCTGAGACACCTCTGAGGAGACAGTGCTGTGACCGGGATCAAGACGACCGGCGAGAAGAAGATGATGTTCTTCTCCGGCCGCGCCCACCCCGAGCTTGCCGAGGAGGTCGCCCACCAGCTGGGTGTCGGGGTCGTCCCGACGAAGGCCTTCGACTTCGCCAACGGCGAGATCTACGTCCGCTACGAGGAGTCGGCCCGCGGCGCCGACTGCTTCCTCATCCAGAGCCACACCGCTCCGATCAACAAATGGATCATGGAGCAGCTCATCATGATCGATGCTCTGAAGCGGGCCTCCGCCCGGAGCATCACCGTGATCATGCCGTTCTACGGTTACGCCCGGCAGGACAAGAAGCACCGCGGACGTGAACCGATCTCGGCCCGTCTGATCGCCGACATGATGAAGACGGCCGGCGCCGACCGTCTTCTGACGGTCGATCTGCACACCGACCAGATCCAGGGCTTCTTCGACGGTCCCGTGGATCATCTGTTCTCGCTGCCGCTGCTCGCGGACTACGTGGGCCACAAGGTGGACCGCTCCAAGCTCACGGTCGTCTCGCCGGACGCCGGCCGCGTGCGCGTGGCCGACCGCTGGTGCGACCGCCTGGGCGCGCCCCTGGCGATCGTGCACAAGCGCCGCGACAAGGACGTCGCGAACCAGGTCACGGTCCACGAGGTCGTCGGTGACGTCGAGGGCCGGGTCTGTGTCCTGGTCGACGACATGATCGACACCGGTGGCACGATCTGCGCCGCCGCGGACGCGCTGTTCGCGCACGGCGCGGAGGACGTCATCGTGACGGCCACGCACGGTGTGCTCTCCGGTCCGGCCGCCGACCGGCTGAAGAACTCCAAGGTCAGCGAGTTCATCTTCACGGACACGCTGCCCACCCCGGGCGAGCTGGAGCTCGACAAGATCACCGTGCTGTCGATCGCGCCCACCATCGCCAACGCGGTGCGCGAGGTCTTCGAGGACGGCTCGGTGACCAGCCTGTTCGACGAGTAGACGAGAAGCAGGTCCGCCGGTCCCGAGGGGCCGCGTAGATCGATTTCTTGTACGGCCTCCCCGCCCCGTAAGCTGTCACAGTTGCTCGGCGAGGGAGGCCGCACTCTTTGGTGCGGCGGTCCGTTATCGACGCGCTCTTCGTAGCAGGCCGATGTTTTGGCCGGGTGACCACCTTCCCCAACTGTTCTACGAGGAGTGACCATGGCCGACGTCAAGCTCGCCGCCGAGACCCGCACCGAGTTCGGCAAGGGTGCCGCCCGCCGCATCCGCCGTGAGAACAAGGTTCCCGCGGTCGTCTACGGCCACGGCGCCGACCCCGTCCACATCACGCTCCCGGGCCACGAGCTCCAGCTCGCCCTGCGTACCCCGAACGTCCTGCTCACCCTGGACATCGAGGGCAAGACCGAGCTGGCGATCCCGAAGGCCGTCCAGCGCGACGCCATCAAGGGCTTCCTGGAGCACGTCGACCTGCTCACCGTGAAGCGCGGCGAGAAGGTCACCGTCGAGGTCTACGTCCACACCGAGGGCGAGCTGGCCCCGGGCGCCTTCCTGCTCGAGCACGTGCTGAGCACGCTGACGGTCGAGGCCGAGGCCACGCACATCCCCGAGTCGGTCACCGTGTCCATCGCGGGCCTGGAGGCCGGTGCCTCCATCTCCGCCAAGGACATCCCGCTGCCCGAGGGCACCACGCTGGTCATCGACGAGGACGCCGTCGTGCTCCAGGTCCTGGCCGCCCAGGCGGAGGAGCCCACCGAGGACGCCGCTGCCGACGAGGCCGCCGAGGCCTGATCCCGCACCGGATCACCGTGCACCGGCCGCCGCTCCCGAGGGGGCGGCGGCCGGTGCGCATCCCTGATCCGGGCAGCCCGCCGACCGAGGACCCATGGGAGACACGGACGTGACCACGGAACCAGGCGCCCCCTGGCTGATCGTGGGGCTCGGCAACCCCGGCCCCGAGTACGCCAGGAACCGCCACAACGTGGGCTTCATGGTGGCCGACCTCCTCGCCGAGCGGATCGGCGGGAAGTTCAAGCGGGCCGGCAAGGCGCAGGCCCAGGTGATCGAGGGCCGCATCGGCCCGCCGGGACCGGCGAACCGCCGGGTGATCCTGGCCAAGCCGATGTCGTACATGAACCTGTCGGGCGGCCCGGTCACGGCCCTGCGCGACTTCTACAAGGTGCCGACGGCGAACATCGTCGCCGTCCACGACGAACTCGACATCGACTACGGCGTGCTGCGGCTGAAGCTCGGCGGCGGCGACAACGGCCACAACGGTCTGAAGTCGATGACGAAGTCGATGGGCCCGGACTACCACCGCGTCCGTTTCGGCATCGGCCGCCCGCCGGGCCGTATGCAGGTCGCCGACTTCGTCCTGAAGGACTTCTCCGCGACGGAGCGCAAGGAACTGGACTACTTCGTGGACCGTGCGTCGGACGCGGTGGAGGCTCTGGTGATCGAGGGCCTGGAGCGGGCCCAGTCGACGTACAACTCCTGAGAGCTCCGGCCTGCTCCTGAGAAACCCGGCGGGCCGCCGGAAGGTCCGTACAAAAGGTCCGTACAACGCGGGACTTGTCCCCCCACGGAGCCCCACCGGAGTTGACCGAGCGCAGGGTCATGGCCAAAGATCGCCGCCATGCCTGCCCTCGCCTCCCGTCAGAACGCGGTCGTGGCGCTCCGGTTCGGGCAGCTCGCGGCGATGGGTACGGTCGCGGCGCTGATCCTGATCGCGGGCGTCTGGGCCTCCTGGGGCACCGCCCAGCACGTGATGCTCACCAAGGGCCGTGAACGCGGCACGATGACGGTCGCGCGATGCGCCGACGACCGGTGCACAGGCCCGTACCGGCCGCTGTCGGAAGGGTCCACCGCCCGCGACCGGGTCGTCCTCGACAGCGAGGTCGCGGTCGACAAGGGCCGCACCTACACGGTCGCCGTGAAGCCCGGCAGCGACGAGGTCGTACGCACGGGCACCGGCGGACTCCTCTACGCCTGGGCCCCGCTCGGCGGCGCGCTGCTCCTCGCCTCGATGGTGGTCGCGGGCGGCCTGCGCCTGACCCGCCTCGCCTGGGCCTTCGGCGGCGCGGGACTGACACTGCTCACGGCGGCCTTCCTGACCCTCTGAGGCCGGGCAGCGGGCCCGCGGTCCCCCGAGCCCCGAAGGGGCGCGGGGAACCGCGCTTCCGACACGTCAGCCCGTGTTGCGCAGACCGGCCGCCACGCCGTTGACCGTCAGCAGCAGGGCCCGCGACAGCAGCGGGTCGGGCTCCTCGCCGGCCGCCGCCGCATCGCGCTGCCGCTTCAGCAGGGCGACCTGGAGGTACGAGATCGGGTCCAGGTAGGCGTCGCGGATGGTGAAGGTCTGCTTCAACACCGGGTGGGCGTCGAGGAGTTCCGGCTCACCGGTGATGCGCAGCACCTCGCGCACGGTCAGCTCGTGCTCGGCCCGGATGGTCTCGAAGACGTGCTTCAGCTCGTCCGGGACGAGCGTGTCCACGTAGTGGCCGGCGATCCGCAGGTCCGTCTTCGCCAGCGTCATCTCGACGTTGGAGAGGAAGTTGCGGAAGAAGTGCCACTGCTCGTGCATCTCGTCCAGCACGCTGTCGAGACCGGCCTCGCGCAGCGCCTTCAGACCGGAGCCGACACCGAACCAGCCCGGCACGATCTGCCGCGACTGCGTCCAGCCGAACACCCAGGGGATGGCGCGCAGACCGTCGAGCGAGACGCCCGAGCCGGGGCGGCGGGAGGGCCGCGAGCCCAGGTGCAGGTCGGCGAGCTGGTCCACCGGTGTGGAGGCGAGGAAGTACGTCGGCAGGTCCGGGTCCTCGACCAGCCTGCGGTAGGCCGCGTGGGCGGCGTCGCTGACCACGTCCATGGCCGCGTCCCAGCGGGCGAGCGCCTCGTCGGACTGGCGGGGCGAGGTGTGCAGGGCCGAGGCCTGCAGCGTGGCCGCGACCGTCAGCTCCAGGTTCTCCCGCGCGAGCGACGGCACGAGGTACTTGTCGGAGATGACCTCGCCCTGCTCGGTCACCTTGATCTCGCCCTCAAGCGTGCCCCACGGCTGAGCGAGGATCGCGTCGTGCGAGGGGCCGCCGCCACGACCCACCGTGCCGCCGCGGCCGTGGAAGAGCCGCAGCCGTACGCCGTACCGATGGGCCACGTCACGCAGCCGCCGCTGCGCCCGGTGGATCTCCCACTGCGAGGTCGTGATGCCGCCGAACTTCGACGAGTCGGAGTACCCGAGCATGACTTCCTGGACATCGCCCCGCAGCGCCACGAGCCGCCGGTAGGACGGGTCGGACAGCATGTCCTCCAGGATCGTGTCCGCGGCCTTGAGCTCGTCCGTGGTCTCCAGCAGCGGCACGATGCCGATCTTCGCCCAGCCGGCGTGCAGATCGATGAGCCCGGCCTCGCGGGCCAGCACCGCCGCGGCGAACACGTCGTCGGCGCCCTGGCACATCGAGATGATGTACGACTCGATCACCTCGGGTCCGAACACCCCGAGGGCCCGCTTGACGGTCTCGAAGACACCGAGGGTCTTCTCGCCCGCCGCGTCCAGCGGTGCCGGGGTGGGCCCGAGCGGACGCCGGGACCGCAGCTCCTTGGCGAGCAGCTTGTGCCGGTACTCGCGCGGCATGTCCTCGTACCGCCACGACTCCTCGCCGAGCCGGTCGAAGAGCTGCCCCAGCGCCTGGTGGTGGGCGTCCGCGTGCTCCCGTACGTCCATGGTGGCGAGCTGGAGGCCGAAGGCGGCGAGCGTGCGGATCGTACGGTTCATGCGGCCGTCGGCGAACAGCGCGCCCCGGTGCTCGCGCAGCGAACTCTGGACGAGGGTCAGGTCCTTGAGCAGCTCGGCGGTGCCGAGGTAGTCCCGGCCGTCCTCGTGCGCGGTGCCCTTGGCGAGGCGCTGCTTGGTGTTCTCCAGCTTCTGCCGGATGCAGGTGGCCTTGAGCCGGTAGGGCTCCTCGGCGTTGAGGCGCTTGTAGCGGGGACTGATCTCCGGAAGCAGCTCCAGATCGGTCCGCAGGGAGTCCAGGAGCTCTTCGGTGGCCCCGGTGTAGCGGATGGAGTTCGACAGGAAGCCGCGCAGCTCGTCGATCAGCTCCAGGGCGTCGTTGATGCCGTGCTCGTGCTGGAGGATCAGGACGTCCCAGGTGACCTGCGGGGTCACGTTCGGGTTGCCGTCGCGGTCGCCGCCGATCCAGGTACCGAAGGTGAGCGGCCGCGTGTCCTCGGGCAGCGTCACCCCGACGCGCTCCAGCTCGGCGGTCAGGTCCTCCAGCACGTCGCCCACGGCGCCGGCGTGCAGCTCGTCCAGGTAGTAGATGGCGTTGCGGGCCTCGTCGGCGGGCTCGGGACGCACCACTCGCAGCTCGTCCGTCTGCCACACGAGGTCGATGTTCTCGGCCAGACGGGTGTCGTAGCGACGGCGGTCCGCCTCGATGACGGGGGTCTCCAGCAGGGCGGCGATCCGGCGCAGCTTGTTGAGGACGGAGCGCCTGGCCGCCTCGGTGGGGTGCGCCGTGAAGACCGGGCGAACGTTCAGGTGCTGCACGGTCGCGCGCAGGTGCTCGGGGTCGGCGTCCTTGAGCCGGTCCGCCGTGCGGGCGAGCAGTCCGCCCTCGGCGGCCCGCCTGGCGCGCAGCTCGCGGCCTCGGTGCACCTGCTCGGTGACGTTGGCCAGGTGGAAGTAGGTCGAGAAGGCGCGGACCAGCTTGGCCGCGGTCTCCAGTTCCGTGCCGCGCAGCAGCTCGGCGGCGGCTTCACCGTCCTCACGGGTGAGGCGGCGGACCTTCTCGACCAGTTCCAGAAGCTCGGGCCCCTCCTGACGTACGAGGGTCTCGCCCAGCAGATCGCCCAGGCGGCGGATGTCGGCGCGCAGCTCACTGCCGGTTGTCGTGGTCTGGTCGTCGGCACTGCTCACAGGTGCGGCTCCTTGCAGTGTTGAAGCTCGTCTGGAGGGGAACCCGTCACTTGGGCGGCGGGCGCGCATCGGCGACGGGGCATCCGGGAATGAAACAGAGCGGACCGCGCTGTCCGACCGACCTTAAGGATAGGTGTCCATACGGACGCGCAGTCTCTCGGGCTCTTGCCGCCGGGCGAGGCGCTGCCATACTTACGACGCCGTAGGTTACGGAACCGTAGGCGCGGTTTCCGGCAACCCGGCAGGCGCGATTACCGGCCACTCTCACAACCCTCGACCCCACAGGGGACGCTCCCATGACCACGAGTTCCGATGTGATCGATGACGCCCCCGAGGCGAACAACGACGACACCGCACTCCGCTCCGCCACGCTGGGCGGCGAGCAGAAGCGCTCGATCGAGCAGATCACCCTTCTCCTCTTCATCACCGTCCCCTTCCTCGCGGTCCTCGCGGCGGTGCCGCTGGCCTGGGGCTGGGGCGTGAGCTGGCTCGACCTCGGCCTGCTGGTCTTCTTCTACTACCTCGGCTGCCACGGCATCACGATCGGCTTCCACCGCTACTTCACGCACGGCGCCTTCAAGGCGAAGCGCCCCCTGCGCATCGCCCTCGCGATCGCGGGCTCGATGGCCGTCGAGGGCCCGCTGGTCCGCTGGGTGGCCGACCACCGCAAGCACCACAAGTTCTCCGACGCCGAGGGCGACCCCCACTCGCCGTGGCGCTTCGGGGAGACGGTCCCGGCACTGATGAAGGGCCTGTGGTGGGCCCACATCGCCTGGATGTTCGACGAGGAGCAGACACCGCAGGACAAGTACGCGCCGGACCTGATCAAGGACAAGGCGATCCGCACGATCTCGCGCCAGTTCCTCCTGTGGGCGGGACTGTCCCTGACACTCCCCGCCCTGATCGGCGGCCTGGTGACGATGTCCTGGTGGGGCGCGTTCACGGGCTTCTTCTGGGGCTCGCTCGTCCGGGTGGCGCTGCTGCACCACGTCACCTGGTCGATCAACTCGATCTGCCACGCGGTGGGCAAGCGCCCCTTCAAGTCGCGTGACCGCTCGGGCAACGTGTGGTGGCTGGCGGTCCTCTCCTGCGGCGAGTCCTGGCACAACCTCCACCACGCGGACCCGACCTCGGCCAGGCACGGCGTGGAGCGCGGCCAGGTGGACTCCTCGGCCCGCCTGATCCGCTGGTTCGAAATGCTCGGCTGGGCGTACGACGTGCGCTGGCCGTCACGCTCACGTATCGATTCCCGCCGCAACCCGGACGGGAAGGGCTCCCGACGCAAGGCGGAGGCCGCCGACGCGGCATGATTGACGGCGTGGCCGACTCCAGCACACCCAGCAATGAAAAGCCGCGGCGCGCCCGCCGCACCCGGATGACCGGTGCGGAGCGGCGGGCCCAGTTGCTGGAGATCGGCCGCACCCTCTTCGCCCAGAAGGGCTTCGAGGCGACATCGGTGGAGGAGATCGCGGCCAAGGCCGGCGTCTCCAAACCGGTGGTCTACGAGCACTTCGGCGGCAAGGAGGGCCTGTACGCAGTAGTGGTGGACCGCGAGATGCGCCGCCTACTGGACGGCGTAACAAGCTCACTAACGGCAGGCCATCCACGCGAGCTCTGCGAACAAGCAGCCTTCGCCCTCCTCGACTACATCGAGGAGTACACGGACGGCTTCCGCATCCTGGTCCGCGACTCCCCCATCCCCCAGTCCACCGGCTCCTTCGCATCCCTGATCTCGGACATCGCGACACAGGTGGAGGACATCCTGGGCCGCGAGTTCAAACGCCGAGGCTTCGACCCAAAACTCGCCCCCCTCTACGCCCAGGCCCTGGTCGGCATGGTCGCCCTAACCGGCCAATGGTGGCTCGACGTCCGCCGCCCCAAAAAAGCCGAGGTAGCAGCCCACCTCGTAAACCTGGCCTGGCACGGCCTGGACGGCCTGGAAGCGAAGCCGCGCCTGATAGGGCGCCGAAAGTCGTAGCCAGGGCTACAGCTCACCTGCGGCCGAGCGGGGAAGGCCGACCGCGCCCCAAAACAGCCGGTGCCCCGGCAACCCACAACCGTGCCGCACCGGCCGTACAACCAGGCGGGGTCGTGTCGGTATGTTCAGCCCGCCGCATACGGCTCCCGCTGGAAACGCCCACCCGACTACGCCGGGCAGTACGCCCCGCCGCGGCGGGCTGGACATACCGTCACGGCCCCGCCACCCACGACGCGCAGGCGCCTACCTCTTCCGAGCAACCACGAACAGCCGCCGAAACGGAAGAACCGTCCCGTACGGAGCCGTCGGATAGGCCTTGCGGAGCAGGTCGCGGTACTCCCCCACGAAGGCGTCCCGAGCCTCCGGATCATCCGCGAGGGCGGTGAGGGCGGGCCGCAACCCCGTGCCCTTGGACCAGTCGAGTACCGCGTCCTCCCCCTCCAGGAGCTGCATATAGGTGGTCTCCCAGACATCCACCGCGCACCCCAGACGGGCCAGCCGGTCCAGATACAGGAGCGGCGGATGCACGGAGTCCGTGTCGCGAAGGACGCCATCCAGGCGCCCCTTCCACCGAGCCGACGCGGCGAGCTCACGCATCAGCACATGCAGAGGCGCATCGATGTTGTTCGGGACCTGAAAGGCGAAGGTCCCGCCGGAGGCCACCGCATCGAGCCAGCCGGGGAAGGCATCCAGATGCCCCGGCACCCACTGCAGCGCCGCATTCGAGACGATCAGGTCGTACGTCTCCGTCGGCGCCCAGTCCGTGAGGTCCGCGTGGGCGAAGTCCAGCCGCCCACCCCCCGCCGTGGGCCCGGCATGCTCGACCGTCCTGGCCAGCATCTCCGCGGAGTTGTCGTACCCCGTGATGTACGCGCCCGGCCACCGCTCGGCGAGCTGGACGGTGACATTGCCGGGCCCGCACCCCAGATCGGCGACCCGGGCCGGCTCGCCGGGCAGCGCCGGCACCCGGGCGAGAAGCTCGGCGAAGGGCCGGGCGCGATGTTCCGCGTGGCGCAGATACTGGCCCGGGTCCCAGGTGGGGCTGGTGGTGGCGGGCATGAGGGCCTCCTCGAAGTCACGATCGACGACGCCGCACCCGACGTCCCGACATCCCGACGGAACTCCAGCCTCACACCCGAACTATCTCGACGTCAAGAGACTTCACATCAAGAGACTTCATGTCGACACAACCACTACACTGATCGCCATGGAGGACGAGGTCGATCGGCTGGTCGCTGCGTGGCGCCGGGAGCGCCCTGACCTCGACGTGGAACCGCTCGAGGTACTCAGCCGCGTGAGCAGGCTCGCCAGGCATCTGGACCGCGCACGCAGGATCGCGTTCGCCGAGCACGCCCTGGAACCCTGGGAGTTCGACGTCCTGACGGCGCTGAGGCGCGCGGGCACCCCGTACCAACTCTCCCCCGGCCAACTGCTCACCCAGACACTCGTCACCTCGGGCACGATGACGAACCGCATCGACCGGCTCGCAAAAAAGGGCCTCGTCGAGCGCCTCCCCGACCCCAGCGACCGCCGAGGCGTACTCGTACGCCTCACCGAGGACGGCCGCGACCGAGCGGACCAGGCACTGGCCGGACTCCTCGACCAGGAGCGCGCGATCCTGGCGGAACTCAGCAGGGCCCAGCGCGGCGAACTCGCCGGGCTGCTACGCCAGCTGACCGCCCCGTTCGACAACATCCCCGGCTAGGTCGACGGGGCCGACCCCGGCCCGGCGCGCGAGCGCCACGGCGGCGAGGGTCGAGTGCACACCGAGCTTCCCCAGCACGTTCTGCATGTGCGTACGGACGGTGTGCGGCGAGAGGAACAGCCGCTCGGCGACGGCCTTGCGCCCCAGCCCCGCGACCATGCACCGCAGCACTTCCCGCTCCCGCGGAGTCAGCGACTCCACCAGCCGCTCGCTCTCCGTACGGTGTTTCCGCGCGGCGGTCAGCTCGCGCAGCACGCCGGTGAGCAGCGCGGGCGGCAGATGCGTCTCGTCCCGGAGCACGCCCCGGATGACGGTGAGCAGCCGGGACAGCGAGCAGTCCTTGGCGACCCAGCCCGAGGCACCGGCCTGCAGGGCGAGCGCCGCGCGACGCGGGTCGTCCTTCTCGGCGAGCACGACCGTACGGACGGTGGGCTGGCCCGAACGGACGCCCGCGACCAGCGAGATGCCGTCGACCAGGCCCTCTTCGTTGTTGTCGTGGACGGGTACGGCAGGGCGGGCGCCCGGCACGTTCCCGCCCAGGTCGGCGTCGACGAGGAGCACGTCGAATCTGCGGCCCTCGGCCGCCGCCCGCTCCAGGCAGCGCAGCGCGGCGGGACCGCTGCCGGCCGCGGAGACGTCCACATCGGGCTCGGCGGCCAGTGCGGCGGCGAGCGACTCGGCGAAGATACGGTGGTCGTCGACGACCAGGACACGGATGCGAACCACTGAAACCCCCACTGCTCGGGGGACGGCCGGCGCGAGTACGGCGCCCGGAGATCCCGAACTCCTCCGCTCGGAAAACGGGGTGCCGCAGCCGCACGGCCGCCGCCGTGCTGGACTGCTACCCCCACTCCGGGCGTCGTACCCGACTGTCTCGCCCCCTGATCAGCACCGGCCCCCACCGGTGCTGCTCATCAGAGTACGGCCGGGCAGCAGGAGCGGAAGGTGATTTGCAGAACTGATTGGCCAGCGCGTTTATGGTGAGCCGTATGTTTCGTATTGAGACAGAAGTCGACAAAGAGCGTAGTCAATTCCTGCGTTCACGGCTACGGGACGCGAACATGGCTGCGTCTCCTGTGCTGCGTTCTCTGCGCGGAACCCCTGGTGAACGGGAAGTTCCGCTCCAGGTGTGGGCGTTGGATCCGGCCGGTGGGGTGGCGGGGGGTCTGGTCGGGCACACGTGGGCGGGGTGGCTGCACGTCACGTATCTCTGGGTCGACGAGCGTCACCGTGGTGCGGGGCTCGGCTCGCACCTTCTGTCCCACGCGGAACATCTGGCCCGTACGTCCCGCGGTTGCCGCAGCTCGCGCCTGGAGACGTGGGACTTCCAGGCCCCGGCCTTCTACCGCAAGCAGGGCTACGAAGTCGTCTGCGAGATCCCGAACTATCCCCCCGGAATCACGGAATACACCCTGACAAAACCCCTCCCCTGACCACCCATTTCTTCGCCCCCGCCGCCCCTACCCGTCCCATCCCTTCTGGGGACTCCGCCCCCAGACCCCCGCTTTCGCGCTGAACGCGCTCGTCCTCAAACGCCGGACGGGCTGAATGTGTCAGCCCGGGCCTCGAAATCTTTAGCCCCTCCGGCGTCTGAGGAGCGGGGGTTCGGGAGCGGAGCCCCTGAGTAAGGGACGGGAATGGGTAGGGGCGGCGGGGGCGAGAAACCCCAGGTCAGCTCACCCGGCGGGCACCCTCCGAAGGCACCGCCGGGAACACCCTCGGTGCCGTGAAGCCCGCCGCCGCGAAGGACTCCTCGATCGCCTTGGTGATCGTGTCGGCGTCGGCGGACTCCACCAGGACGATCGCCGAACCGCCGAAACCGCCCCCCGTCATGCGAGCGCCAAGCGCCCCGGCCTCGTTCGCCGTAGCGACCACGAGGTCCAGCTCCGGGCAGGAGATCCGCAGATCGTCGCGCAAGGAAGCGTGCCCGGACGTGAGGATCGGCCCGATGCCACGCACGTCCCCCGCGTCCAGCAGGGCGATGACCTCATCGACACGGTGGTCGTCGGACACGACATGGCGTACGTAGCGACGAACCCGCTCGTCCGACAGACGCGCGAGGGACGCCTCCAGGTCCTCGTACCGAACGTCCCGCAGGAACGGGACGCCGAGCAGCCGCGCCCCCTCCTCGCACCCCTCCCGCCGCTCCGCGTACTCCCCGTCGCCCAGCGCATGCTTCACGCGGGTGTCGACGACGAGGAGCCGCAGCCCGTGGGCGGGCAGGTCGAAGGGGACCTGGCGGATGGAGAGGTCACGGCAGTCGAGGTGGAGGGCGTGGCCCTCGGTGGAGCAGGCGGACGCCGTCTGGTCCATGATTCCGCAGGGCACGCCCACGAAGTCGTTCTCCGCGCGCTGGGAGACCCGGGCCAGCTCGGGCCCGGACAGGCCCAGGTCGAACAGGTCGTTCAGCGCCAGGGCCGTGACGACCTCCAGCGCGGCCGAGGACGACAGACCGGCGCCCGTCGGGACCGTGGAGGCGAGGTGGATGTCCGCGCCGGTGACGGCGTGACCGGCCTCGCGCAGGACCCAGACGACACCCGCCGGATAGGCGGCCCAGCTCGTGTTCGTCAGCGGCGCCAGCTCGTCGACGTGCAGTTCGACGACCGGGCCCTCGATGTCGGCCGAGTGCAGGCGCAGCACGCCGTCGTCGCGGCGCGAGACCGCCGCCACCGCGGTGTGCGGCAGCGCGAGCGGCATCACGAAGCCCTCGTTGAAGTCCGTGTACTCGCCGATCAGGTTGACCCGGCCGGGCGCCGCCCAGACGCCCTCGGGGGCAGCCCCGTAGAGCGCCTCGAAGCCTTCCGCCACCTGACCTTCTGCTGCCTGCTGTGCCCCCACTAGCTCTCCTTCGACTTGGTGACGCCCTGCTTCGCGATGTTCTGCGCGAACTCCCACGCGTCCGCGACGATCCCCGCGAGATCCGCGCGGGACGGGTTCCAGCCGAGCCGTTCGCGGGCCGTGGCCGCGGAGGCGACGAGGACCGCCGGGTCACCGGCGCGGCGCGGGGCCGCGACCTCGGGGATCGGGTGTCCGGTCACCTGACGGACGGTCTCGACGACCTCGCGGACCGAGAAGCCGTTGCCGTTGCCGAGGTTGCAGATCAGGTGCTCGCCCGGCTGCGCCGCGGCGACGGCCAGCAGGTGGGCCTCCGCCAGGTCCGCGACGTGGATGTAGTCGCGGATGCAGGTGCCGTCGGGCGTCGGGTAGTCGTCGCCGTAGACGGAGATGGCGTCGCGGCGGCCCTGGGCGACCTGGAGGACCAGCGGGATCAGGTGCGACTCGGGGTCGTGCCGCTCGCCGCAGGTGCCGTACGCGCCCGCCACGTTGAAGTAGCGCAGCGACACCGCCGCGAGGCCGTGCGCGGCCGCCTCGCCGGTGATCATGTGGTCGACGGCGAGCTTGGAGGCGCCGTACGGGTTGGTCGGGGACGTCGGGGCGGACTCGACGATCGGGGTGGTCTCCGGCTCGCCGTAGGTCGCCGCCGTGGAGGAGAAGACCAGCTTGCGGACGCCCGCCGAGCGCATGGCGGCCAGCAGGGCCATCGTGCCGCCGACGTTGTTGTCCCAGTACTTCTCGGGCTTCACGACCGACTCGCCGACCTGCGAGAACGCGGCGAAGTGCAGCACGGCGTCGAACGAGGAGTCCAGCCACTTGGCGGCGTCGCGGATGTCGCCCTCGATGAACTCGGCGCCCGCCGGGACGCCCTCGCGGAAGCCGGTGGAGAGGTTGTCGAGGACGGTCACCTCGTGGCCCGCCTCCAGCAGATGCTGGGCGACCACGCTGCCCACATAGCCCGCACCGCCGGTGACCAGGTACTTCCCACTCATGAACTCGCTACCTCTCGCAGTCGCTGGGCCGCGGCCTCCGGCGGCACGTCGTTGATGAACACACTCATGCCGGACTCGGAACCCGCGAGGAATTTCAGCTTGCCGGAAGTGCGGCGGATGGTGAAAAGCTCGAGGTGGAGCGCGAAGTCGTCCCGCACCACACCGTCGAACTCCTCCAGCGTGCCGAACGGCGCCTGGTGCCAGGCCGAGATGTACGGCGTCCGCGGTTCACCCTCGCCGAAGATCCGGTCGAAGCGCCTCAACAGTTCCAGATAGACCTTGGGGAACTCTGTGCGCGCCTCCTCGTCGAGCCCGAGCAGGTCCGGCACGCGGCGTCGCGGGTAGAGGTGCACCTCGTACGGCCAGTGCGCGGCGAACGGCACGAAGGCCACCCAGTGCTCGGTCTCCAGCACGATCCGCTCACCGGCCAGTTCCTTCTCCAGCACGGCGTCGAAGAGGTTCTCGCCGCCCGTCCCCTCCTTGTGTGCCGCAAGTGACCGCAGCATCAAGGCCGTTCGAGGCGTCGTGAAGGGGTACGCGTAGATCTGCCCGTGCGGATGTCCGAGCGTCACGCCGATCTCGGCGCCGCGGTTCTCGAAACAGAACACCTGCTCCACGGAGGGGAGATGCGACAGCTCGGCCGTGCGGTCGGTCCACGCCTCCAGGACCAGACCGGCCTGCTCCTCGGTCAGATCCGCGAAGGACGCGTCGTGGTCCGAGGTGAAGCAGACCACCTCGCAGCGACCGGAGTCCCCGGCCAGCGACGGAAAGCGGTTCTCGAAGACCGCCACGTCGTACGAGGAGTCCGGGATCTCGCTCAGCCGGTCGCCCTCGGAGGGGCAGAGCGGGCATTCGTCGGCCGGCGGGTGGTACGTACGCCCCTGCCGGTGGGAGGCGATGGCCACCGCGTCGCCGAGCAGCGGGTCGCGGCGTACCTCCGATGTGGTGACCGTCCGGTCGAGCGGGCGCCGGTCCACCGCGTCGCGCACCGTGTCGTCGCGCGAGTCGTAGTAGATGAGCTCACGACCGTCGGCCAGCCGGGTCGAGGTCTTCTTCACGCCGGACTCCCCATCCGTACCCGATCAAAGCATTCAACAGAAGCAAACACATCAAACCACAAATCCCCACGCCAGTCATCACCACAACCAAACAAAGAACACCAAAGTGAAGTGAAGTGAGTGCTGAATGCAGACCCCCACATATCCAGCTCCCACATATCCGGCCCCCACGTCGCCCGTGCACCTGGCGGCCGAGCTGCGGCTCCCCACCAACTGGCTCGACTACACGATCCTGGCGATCTACTTCGTCGTCGTGCTCGGCATCGGCTTCGCGGCCCGCCGGTCGGTGAAGACCAGCCTCGACTTCTTCCTGTCCGGGCGTTCGCTGCCCGCCTGGGTGACCGGTCTGGCGTTCATCGCCGCCAACCTGGGCGCGACCGAGATCCTCGGCATGGCCGCCAACAGCGCCCAGTACGGCGTCTACACCGTGCACTGGTACTGGATCGGCGCCATCCCCGCCATGGTCTTCCTGGGCCTGGTGATGATGCCCTTCTACTACGGCTCGAAGGTCAGGTCCGTCCCCGAGTTCCTGCTGCTGCGCTTCGACAGGGGGGCGCATCTGCTCAGCTCGATCCTGTTCGCGTTCGCCGCGATCCTCATCGCCGGGGTGAACCTCTACGCGCTCGCGATCGTCGTCGAGGCGCTGCTCGGCTGGCCGCAGTGGGTGTCGATCGTCGTCGCGGGCTTCTTCGTGCTCGGCTACATCACCCTCGGCGGTCTGTCGTCCGCGATCTACAACGAGGTGCTGCAGTTCTTCGTGATCCTCGCCGCGCTGATCCCGCTCTCGGTGCTCGGGCTGAAGAAGGTCGGCGGCTGGGACGGCCTCACCGACTCACTGACCGCGTCCCACGGCGCCGACTTCACCACCGCGTGGGGCGGCACCGGCATCGGCAGCGACAACCCGCTCGGCGCCAACTGGCTCACCATCGTGCTCGGCCTCGGCTTCGTGCTGTCCTTCGGCTACTGGACGACCAACTTCGCCGAGGTGCAGCGCGCCCTGTCCGCCAAGAACCTCTCCGCGGCCCAGCGCACCCCGCTCATCGCCGCGTTCCCGAAGATCTTCATCGTCTTCCTGGTGATGATCCCGGGTCTCGTCGCGGCCGTGCTCGTACCGAAGATCGGGACCTCCGGGTCAGATCTCCAGTACAACGACGCGATCCCGTACCTGATGGAGGACCTGCTCCCCAACGGTGTCCTCGGCATCGCGGTGACCGGTCTGCTGGCTGCCTTCATGGCGGGCATGGCGGCCAACATCTCGTCCTTCAACACCGTCTTCACCACGGACATCTGGCAGAAGTACGTGAAGCGCGACGAGGAGGACACGTACTACGTGCGCTTCGGCCGCCTCATCACGGCGGTCGGCGTCATGGCGTCGATCGGGACGGCGTTCCTCGCCTCCTCCTTCTCGAACATCATGAGCTACCTCCAGACGCTGTTCTCCTTCTTCAACGTGCCGATGTTCGTCGTCTTCATCATCGGCATGTTCTGGAAGCGCGCGTCCATGAAGTCCGGCTTCTGGGGGCTGCTCGCGGGCACCACGGCCGCGATGATCAACTACTTCGTCCTCTACAAGCAGGACATCATCGGCATCCCCTCCGACCAGGGCGCCAACTTCGTCTCGGCGATCGCCGGGTTCGTGGCCGGCGCGGTGGTCATGTTCGCCGTCTCGCTCTTCACCGCGCCGAAGCCCGCGGAGGAACTCCAGGGCCTGGTGTACGGGACCAGCTCGCCCGGCATGGAGGAGCCGCCGGCCAAGGGCGACGACGCCTGGTACCGCAAGCCGGCGCTGCTCGGCTGGGGCGCGATCATCCTGGCCGCCGCCTGCTACATCCCCTTCTCCTTCTGACGACCGGAGGCCTGATCACCCATGTCCGAGCACTCTGGCTATTCCGACCGCGACCTCCAGCGCGAAGTCACCGAACTGCAGGGCAAGTCCGCCACCGCGGCCCGCCTGTTCGACATCCGCCGCATCATCGGCGGCCTGTTCGTCGTCTACGGGATCATCGTCACGATCGCCGGCATCACCGAGTCCGACGCCGACATCGCCAAGGCCCAGGACGTCAACATCAACCTCTGGACGGGCCTCGGCATGCTGGCGCTCGGCCTGTTCTTCCTGGCCTGGCTGTGGCTGCGCCCGACGGCACCGCCCACACCGGACCTGGACACCGAGCGACCCACCGAATAACCGCCGGGCACGGCGGGCGCGGGTACGGGGCCGGAGCCGCGGCACGCGACTCCGGCCCCCACACGTGTACCGGGACCGGGCCTAGACCTCGGACCCCGCGTCCGACACCGGGTGCGGAATCGGCCCCGCGCGGTCCAGCAGCCCCGTACGGGCGGCGAGCGCCGCCGCCTCCAGCCGGGAGCCGACGCCCAGCTTCATCAGTACGCGCTGTACGTGGGTCCGCGCGGTGCTCGGAGCTATGCCCATGCCCGCCGCGATGAGCCGCGTGTCCTCGCCGTCGGCCACCCTCACCAGCACCTCGACCTCTCTCGGCGTCAGCATCTGGAGGAGCCGCTGGCCCTCGTCGTCGGGCTGCGCGGCCGGGTTGAGCAGTTCGCTGAAGGCGCCCTGCAGAAGCTGCGGCGCCACGGCCGCCTCCCCCGCCCGGGCCTTCATGATGGCCCGCTCGACACCCTCTATCCGCTCGTCGTGCCGTACGTATCCGGACGCCCCGGCGGCGAACGCGGCGGCGATTCCGCGCGGATTGGGCACCGGTCCGAGGACCAGCACCGCGACCTGCGGGCGCTCCCGCTTGATCCTCACCACCGGGTCGAATATGCCCGGTTCCGCGGGCGTCGCCGTGCCGATCAGGCACACCTCCGGCGCCCTTGTGATCACCAGCTCCGCCGCTCCCGCCGCGGGCGCCGCCGCGGCCAGCACGCGGTGCCCGCGCAGCTTCAAGGCCGAGGCCAACGCCTCGGCGAGCAGTCGGTGGTCGTCGACCACCATGAGCCGCACTCCCATCGAGCCCAACCCCCCAGTCCCCCCAGGATCCCCACTGGTACCCCATGGATAGGAGCCCCCCGGCTCTCCATCCCCCGGAAGCTACACGCTTGTTCGACGTTGCGCTTCCCCTACTGGAGAGAAGTGCCCCGGATTTCCGAAATTCCTCGCATTCGCGAGCGATGGGCCGTACGAGAACGACCCCGCCCCTGAGCAGGGACGGAGTCGTGATCGACAGGCGAACGTCTGATCGGCGTACGGCCTGCCCGAGATCCCTCGAAGACCTCGGGCAGCCGCCGGACGCCCATGTGCCTACTTGGCGCCGAAGCCGATCGCCGCATACTCCTTGTCGTCCGCGGAGTACGGCGCGCTGATCAGCTCCTGGGCCATGAAGAGCCGGCCGGCGGTGTACCGCATCTCCGAGCTGCTCGGGACGATGCTGCTGATCGCGCTGCGGACCTGGGCCTCGGCCGGGGTCTCCAGGAGCTTGGTCTCCTTGAAGGTCTTGCCGTCCAGGGAGACGACCTGGGAACCCTTGTCGTACGGGCCGTTCTTGTACGCGAGGACGTTGCCGCCGTCCATCCGGATCGGCAGGATCTCGTAGCCGTCGCCCGCGTCGGCCCGGTCGCTCGTGGGCTTGCCGGTGGCCAGCGAGAAGGACACGATCTCGTTGACCCGGGAGTACTGCTCGGCGCCCTCGTGCTGCTTGGTCGGCACGTACAGCCGGTCGTTGCCGACCGCGATGGACCGGCAGTTGTGGATCTTGTTCACACCGCAGTCGTGCTCGTACTTGCCGTCCTCGAGCGTGATCTTGGTGCGCAGCTTGCCGCTCTCGTCCAGCGAGAAGACGTCCGTCGCGCCGGACGCGGTGATCTCGCCGGAGTCCACGCCGAAGACGACCGGCTTGGTGGAGATGACCTTGGCGTTGTCGATGCCCGCGGGGAGCTTGTAGCTCCACTTGACGGTGCCGGCCTTCGGGTCCAGGAGCTGGACCTCGTACTTCTCGTTGCCGTAGTCGCCGCACTTGCGGACCGCGACGAGCTGCTCGCCGCCCGCGTAGCCGACGTCCTCGCAGGTGCCGACCTTCGGCTGCCAGAGGATCTTGCCGTTGCTGATGTCGAAGGCGGCGCCGCCGTTGAGGCCGGAGCCGGCCGCGACCGTGGTGCCGGTGATGCTGACTTCCTTGAACGCGGCCTTCTCACCGCCGTTGGGGGCCACGGACTTCGTCCAGAGCGCCTCGCCGGTGTTCAGGCTGAACGCGGTGACCTCGGTGCACTCCGGGTAGGGGTTCGCCTTGGTGCGCTTGGCGTCCTCGGCGACCACCACGGCGACGCCGTCCTTGGTGACCTCGGGGGAACCGGCGCACGTCAGACCCGTCAGCGGCAGCGTCCAGGACTCCTTGCCGGTGTCCGGGTCGTAGCCGACAACCTCGCTGGGGCCGGACTTGGCGTACACCTTGTCGGTCAGCCAGGAGCCGGCGACGCTCCAGACGTCCTTCTTGGGGACCTCCGCCGCGGGCAGCTGGAAGAGGACCTTGGCGCTGGTGCTGGAGGGCACCTTCTCCGTGCTGCCGCCACCTCCGCCCACGTCGTCGCCGCCGTTGTTGTCGTCCTTGCCCTCGGTGCCGCCGGGGCCCGCGGAGGTGTCCTTGTCGTCGCTCTTGCCGGACGAGTTCGCGTACCAGACACCGCCGCCGACGATGAGCGCGATCGCCACGACGGCCGAGACGATGATCGCCACCTGCGGGTTGACCTTGCGCCCGCCCGACGGAGCCTGCGGCTGCATCGGCAAGGTGCCCGGCTGCTGGTAGCCGTACTGGGGCTGCTGGCCCGGGTAGCCGTAACCGGGCTGCTGCTGACCGGGGTAGCCGTAGCCCGGCTGGGTCGGCGGCGTCTGCGGGGCTCCCTGGGGCGCGCCGGGCGCCTGCGGGTAGCCGTACGGCTGCTGCGGCGGGGCCGACGGGGGCCCGGCCGGGGGCGGGGTCTGCGGTGCCTGGCCCGGTGCCTGCGGGTAGCCGTAGCCCGGCTGCGGCTGCTGCGGGGGCCCGGCGGGTGGAGTGGCCGGCGGCGGGGTGGGCGCGCCGAAGCCACCCGGAGGCGGGTCCTGCGGGGCGCCGAAACCGCCTCCCTGGGGCGGCTGGTTGGGCGGCGGGGGCGGCGGCTGACTCATGACGTGTGTACCTCGGATACGAAGGGGACGAAGGTCTGGTGGCCGTGGTCCGGCCGGACGGGACGAGCGGGCAGGGCGTACAGGCCGTGCGGGCCGTGCTGGCCGTGCGGGAGAGCCGGCCCGGTCATTTGCCGAAGGCCAGCATCAGCTTCTCCTTGGACTCGTCGTTGCCCGTCAGGCGAGTGGTGGAGAGGTAGAAGCGCCCGTCCACGTAGTCGACGGCCTTCGAGAAGAAGCCGTCCTCGATGTCCGCGGTGCCCTGCGGGTTCTGCAGGAGCTTCTTGGGCGTGTGCGAGCCGCCGCCGGTCGGGATGGAGACGACCCGCCCGCCCGCGTCGTACGAGGGCTGCACGTAGGCGATCAGGTTCGCGCCGTCCAGCTTCATCGGCATCATCGACTCGTCCGCCGGGGACTTGACCCGCCACCTCTCCTTGCCGCTCTCCAGGCTGATGGCGACGATCTCGTTGGCGCCGCTCTTCGCCTCGGTCGGCAGGTAGAGGGTGTTCGCGTCGGCCGCGACACCCCCGCAGCCCTGGAGGTCGCGCGAGAGGATCGCCCAGCCGCACTCGGGCGCGAACGACTCGTCGACGTCGACCTCCGAGCGGACCGAGCCGTCGTTCTTCAGCGCAGTGACGTTCCACTGCTTCTTGTCGGCGTTGGTGAGGTAGATGACGACGGGGTCGACGGAGTAGGTCCGCTCCACGCGCCAGCCCTTGGGGAACTTCTTGGTCCACTTGGCCTTGCCGGTGGACGGGTCGAGTTCCTGCACCTCGTCGTGCTCGTCGTCGCCGCCGGCCCCGCAGGACGAGACGGCGAGCAGCTTGTCGCCGCCGGTGAACGCCGACGGGAAGCAGGAGGCGCCGTACTTCTTCTTGTCGTAGAGCTTGTCGCCGCTGGTCACGTCGTAGCCGACGCCGGACATGGAGCGGCCGACCATCAGCGTGTCGCCGACGATGTTCAGGCTGAGGCTCAGGGCGCTGTCGAAGAGGTCACCTTCCGGGATCTCCTTCGTCCAGCCCTTCTTGCCGGTGGCGAGGTCGAGTTCGACGACCTGGTTGCACTCGGCGGTGTCCTTGGTGCCTTCCTTGTACGCCACGAAGACCTTGTCGTCGGACGTCTTCTGCGGGGACACCGCGCAGATCTTCTCCGGGAAGGAGACCGCGGGCCAACTGACCTTGCCGTCGTCGACGTTGTAGGCGAAGACCTGCTTGTAGGCGGCCTTCACGGCGACCTTGTCGGTGACCCACAGGCCGGGGGCCTCGGCGCCGGAACCGGGCGCGTCGGGCGCCTCCTTGTACCAGAGCACCTTCGACTCGCCCGCCTGGCGGCCCTCGTTGAGGTCCTCGCTGCCCTCGTTGCCGTCGCCGTTGCCGTCACCGGGGTTGACCGGGGCGTCCGAGGCGGAGGCCTTGCCGTCCTGGCTCTTGTCGGCGACGGGCTCCTTCTTGGAGTCGTCACCGCTGCTGGAGACGGCCCACACGGTGCCACCGATGACGAGCGCCGCGGCCAGCGCCGCCCCGATGATCACCGCGGGCTTGCCCTTGAAGGGGTTGCGGGAGCCACCGCCCGGCGGTGTCCCGGGCGCACCCGGGAACTGCGGCTGCTGCGGATACCCGTATCCGGGCTGGCCGTACGGCCCCGGCTGCTGCGGCTGACCGTACGGACCCGGCTGGGTGTACGGCCCCGGCTGCTGGCCGTACGGACCCGGCTGGGCGTAGGGGCCGGGCTGCTGCGGGTATCCGTAACCGGGCTGCGGCGGGGTCCCCGGCGCGCCCTGCGGAGGCGGCGGAGTCCCCGGCGGCTGGGCGGGCGGCGGAGGCGTGGCTCCAGGCGGCGCCTGCGGCGGACCGAAGCCACCCTGTGGCGGCTGTCCCTGCGGCGGCTGGTCCTGCGGCGCTCCGAACCCGCCCTGCGGCGGCTGGTTGGGCGGCTGAGTCATCAGCGCGTTCCCCCTCTTCACTGATTTTTAGCCATGCCCTGCAGTACGCACCGCAGTAGGCGATGCACTCACAGTGGTTGTCAGACTGCCCAAGAGTGTTCTCGGACGGCTCTTTCTATCACCATGACGCGCTCGAACAAGGGGCCGGTTCCTCCCCTGTTCCCAAGGGAGGACCGGCCCGTGATGCCCTCGTTATGCTCCTTCACGGAGCCTTCACGCCTCGTCTGCGAGCTCCAGCCACCGCATTTCCAACTCCTCGCGCTCGGTGGCCAGTTCGCGCAGGTCGGCGTCCATTTTCGCCACCTTCCCGAAGTCCGTGGCGTTGTCGGCGATTTGGGTGTGCAGCCGGCTCTCCTTGTCGGAGATCTTGTCCAGCTGCCGCTCGATCTTCTGGAGTTCCTTCTTCGCGGCGCGGGCGTCCGCGGCGGACACACCGGACTTCTCGGCCGACTGGACGGGCGCCGGGGCCGAGGCCGCCGCGGCCTCCTCCATCTTGTGGCGCCGCTCCAGGTACTCGTCGATCCCGCGCGGGAGCATCCGCAGCGTCGCGTCGCCGAGGAGCGCGAACACCCGGTCCGTCGTGCGCTCGATGAAGAACCGGTCGTGGGAGATCACGATCATCGAACCGGGCCAGCCGTCGAGGACGTCCTCCAGCTGCGTGAGGGTCTCGATGTCGAGGTCGTTCGTCGGCTCGTCGAGGAAGAGGACGTTCGGCTCGTCCATCAGCAGCCGCAGCAACTGCAGACGCCGGCGCTCACCGCCGCTCAGGTCCCCGACCGGCGTCCACTGCTTCTCCTTGTTGAAGCCGAAGGTCTCGCAGAGCTGGCCCGCGGTCATCTCGCGGCCCTTGCCGAGGTCCACGCGGTCGCGCACGGCCTGGACGGCCTGGAGCACCCGAAGGGTCGGGTCGAGCTCGGCGACCTCCTGGGAGAGGTAGGCGAGCTTGACGGTCTTGCCGACCGCGACCCGTCCGGCGGCGGGCTGTGTCTCGCCCTCGGAGAGCGCGGCGTCCCTCATGGCCCGCAGCAGGGAGGTCTTGCCCGCGCCGTTCACACCGACGAGACCGATCCGGTCGCCCGGTCCGAGCTGCCAGGTCAGGTGCTTGAGGAGCACCTTGGGCCCGGCCTGGACGGTGACGTCCTTCAGGTCGAAGACGGTCTTGCCGAGCCGGGTCGAGGCGAACTTCATCAGCTCGCTGCTGTCCCGGGGCGGCGGCACATCGGCGATCAGCTCGTTGGCGGCCTCGACACGGAAGCGCGGCTTGGACGTACGGGCGGGCGCCCCGCGCCGCAGCCAGGCCAGCTCCTTGCGGACGAGGTTCTGCCGCTTGACCTCCTCGGTGGCGGCGATCCGCTCCCGCTCGGCCCGGGCGAAGACGTAGTCGGTGTAGCCGCCCTCGTACTCGTAGACATCGCCCTTCTGCACGTCCCACATGCTCGTGCAGACCTGGTCGAGGAACCACCGGTCGTGGGTGACGCAGACGAGCGCGGACCGGCGCCGGCTCAGATGCTGGGCGAGCCAGGAGATCCCTTCCACGTCCAGGTGGTTGGTGGGCTCGTCGAGGATGATCAGGTCCTGCTCCTCGATGAGCAGCTTGGCCAGCGCGATCCGCCGCCGCTCACCGCCGGAGAGCGGTCCGATCACGGTGTCGAGCCCCTGCGGGAAGCCCGGCAGGTCGAGCCCGCCGAACAGCCCGGTGAGTACGTCCCTGATCTTGGCGTTGCCCGCCCACTCGTGGTCAGCCATGTCCCGGATGACCTCGTGGCGGACGGTGGCCTCGGGGTCGAGGGAGTCGTGCTGGGTGAGCACACCGAGGTGCAGGCCGCCCGAGTGCGTGACCCGCCCGGTGTCGGCCTCCTCCAGCTTGGCGAGCATCCGGATCAGTGTGGTCTTGCCGTCACCGTTGCGGCCGACCACCCCGATCCGGTCGCCCTCGGACACGCCGAGGGAGACTCCGTCGAGCAGCGCACGGGTTCCGTACACCTTGCTGACTGCCTCGACATTGACCAGATTGACGGCCATCGCACTCCTGACAAGGGGGATCGATCGACCTTCCAGGGTAGTCGCCCGAAAGGTTGATCCTTCCGCGCGTCCAGTCGGCGGCTCCCTCAGCCCTTCAGGGGCGCGAGGCTGTGACATTTGCGGCTCCGCCGCGTGGGCGCACCCAGCCACATCCCACCCGCAGACGACACACGCCCTGGCATCAGAACGCCTACTGCCTCCGCTGGGGCGGCACGAGCGCAGAGGCCGGCGCCAGCGAACGCCCCCCGGCCCCCGACTCGGCCAGAGCCCGGTCATGCACAGGCATGTCGTCCCGGACGAGGTTCTCCGGGATGAGCACGGCCGCCGTGACACCCCCGCTCCCGGAGGACCGCAGCTCGACACTCACCCCCTGCCGCTCGGCCAGCCGGTTCACCACGATCAGCCCGATCTGCTTGGCGTCCAGCAGATCGACCTTCTCGGACCGGATCTTCCGGTTGGCCTCGGCCATCGCGTCCTCCTTCATACCGAAGCCGCTGTCCTCGACCTCGATGAGCAGCCCGCCCCGCACCCGCGCGGCCCGCAGCTGCACCTGCGTGCTGGGCGGCGAGAAGGCGGAGGCGTTCTCGACGAGCTCGGCGAGAAGATGGATGACGTCGGCGACCGACCCGCCCGCGACGGAGACGCGGGGCGTGGCCCAGATCCGTACGCGGGAGGCGTTCTCGATCTCCGCGACGGCGGCGCGCAGCACCTCCGACAGCGGGATCGGATCGCGCCACCCGCGCCCGGGCGCGATGCCGGACAGGATGAGCAGGCTCTCGGAGTGCCGCCGCATCCGGGTGGCGAGGTAGTCGATCCGGTACAGGTCCTGGAGCTCGGCCGGATCGCGCTGGCGCTGTTCCATCCCGTCCAGCAGATCGAGCTGGCGGTGCAGCAGGACCTGGCTGCGGCGCGCGATGCTGACGTACACGCCGGAGATGCCGCTGAGGAGTTCGGCGCGTTCGGAGGCGGCCTTGAGGGCGGCCCGCTGGACGGCGGTGAGGGCGGTGCCGACCTGGGCGAGTTCGCCGCCGGCGAGGCGCCGCATGGGTGCCTCGGCGTCGATGTCGACGCCCTGCCCGGCGTGCAGCCGCCGCATGGCCTGCGGCAGTCGGCGGCCGGCCACTTCGAGGGCGGAGTTGCGCAGGTCGAGGAGTTCGACGATGAGTCCGCGTCCGACGAGTACGGAGACGAGCAGCGAGAGCAGTACGCCGACGAGGCCCAGGGCGACGGCGACGCCGGAGGCGCCGAGCGTGTCCCAGCCGAAGGCGTTGGCCTGCGAGACGGCGGCCGTTCCGGCGCTCTTCTCGGCCTCGGCCAGCCCGTCCAGGACGGACTTCGCGGAGCCGTCCCACTGGGTGAGGAAGCCCGCCGACACGGCCGAGGCGCCGGGCCCGGCGCTGCGCACCCGGTTCTCGATGGCCTGGAGGCTTTCGTAACTCCCGCTCTGCAGAACGGTGTTGTACGCGGCCCGGTGTCCGGGCCGGAGATCGGCGACGGCGGGCGCGAGCAGTTGGCGCTGGGTGGCGACGGCGCCGACGAACAGCGCGTACTGGTCCTTGGTGAGCGTTCCGGCGGCCCGGCCGGCGGCGAGGATCGCCTGTTCCTGGGCCAACGCCTCGCGGGCACGGGCGAGTTCGAGGACGACCCGGGCCTCGGAGGCGGAGCTCGTGCGCTCCTCGCCGGTGAGCGCGCCGGAGACGGCGAAGGCGTGCTCGATCGTCGTGGAGTACGCCGTGTGGAGGTCCGTGGTCTTCGTGCCGTCGCCGGAGGCCTCGGCACGCAGCGTGGCGAGGCCTTCCGCGTCGGTCTCCAGGCGGTCGATGCGCCCGGGCAGCGCGGAGTCGAGCAGTCCGGCGTCGGCGCTGCTGGCGTTGGCGCCGGCGAGGAGCTTCTTGGCGGCGGCGTCGGAGGTCCGGCCGGCGGCGCGCAGTTCGGCGGGGTCGCCCTTGCCGGGGGTGGCGGCGTACCGCAGGGCGGCGGTCCGCTCGGCCTGTACGGCGGTGACGAACCCGTCGACGGGGACGAGGAGTTCGGCGTTGACCTCCTTGGCCCGCTCGGTGGCGCCGATGCTGGCGGCGGTGGTCACCGCGGCGAAGCCCCACAGGGCCATCAGAGACACGATGGGGAGCATGAGCAGGGAGACGATCTTGGCTCTGACCGATCGGGGGCGCAACCGGTCGGGCGTGCGTCGGACACGCATGGGGACACCTCGTTCAGGGAGGGGCGGGACGTGGGGCGCGGCCGGCCCGGGGGCGGTTGCGGTCGCCCGCCCCGGCGGCCGGCTCAGGCGGTGGAGAGCTCCACCTGGCGCAGGAGTTCGGCGGCCACGGCGGACTCGGCGCGCTTGCCGGTCGGGGAGAGCGCGACGTACGCGGAGGCCAGGAAGAGGAAGGAGCCGAGGACGACGGCGAGGGGGAAGATGAACTCCGTGGCGGTGGCGCCGGCCAGGGCCGCGCTGCTCGGCGCGAGGGAGATGCTCACGGCGTACATGGCGGTGTAGTGCATGCTGCTGACCGCGAGGCCCATCACGAGGGCGGCCACGGTGGCGACGACCGGCCCGCGTACGACGAGGCTGAGCGTGAGCGCGGCGGTCGCGGCGACGACGGCGATCGCGACGGAGGCGATGACCAGGGCCGGGTCGTACCGGACCGTGCCGTGCAGGTTGAGTGCCGCCATGCCGATGTAGTGCATGGCCGCGACGCCGAGGCCGGTGCCGAGCCCGCCGAGCAGCACGGCACGCACGCGCGAACGGCCGTAGCCGGCGGTGAACACGCCCGCGCCGACGACGACCACGGCGACGACCAGGCTCAGCACGGTCAGCGGGACGTCGTAGCGGATCGGCGTGCCGTCGACGCCGAAGCCGAGCATCGCGACGAAGTGCATGGTCCAGATCCCGGAGCCGATGGCGACCGAGGCCAGCAGCAGCCAGTTCCGCTTGGAGGCGCCGTCCGCCTCAAGTGCCCTGACCGTGCACCGCAGTCCGAGTGCCGCGCCGACGCAGGCCATCGCGAAGGACAGGACGGGAGTGACCCATCCGGCGCTGAAGTGGTCCATGTGACCCATGGGGAAACCCCTCTCGCCCGCCGTACGGCCTGACCGCACGCACGGAAGTACCGCCGGTAACAAGACACCGGAGGCGGCCGATAATGCCAGCCCGAGATGAGTGGCGGACCAGGACGAAAGGGGGCCAGCCGGGAGATAGAAGGGAATTGAACTACGGTGACCTGCATAACACTTGACCTGCATTTATATGCAAGCGACCGGGCCAGGCGGAATCCGCCGACTACCTCCACACGGCCCACACAGGCAAGCCTGAAACCGGTAATTCCCTTTGTATAAGCGGTTTCCCAGGGTCCCTTTCAAGCCAACGGCGGCGGCACTTGCCGCAGCGACCGTCAGACCACGACGGCCCCCGGCACGGGCCCCGCGGCGACACGGGCGTTGCGGCACGTCCCGGAAGCGACGAGCGCGTCCGCGACCTTCACCGCAGCCTCGGCGTCACGCACGAGGAACGCGGTCGTCGGCCCGGACCCCGACACCAGCGCGGCCAGCGCCCCGGCGGAGGTACCGGCGGCCAGCGTCAGGGCCAGCGAGGGCCGGAGGGACAACGCGGCGGCCTGAAGGTCGTTGGAGAGGGCGGCGGCGAGAGCCGTGGAGTCACCCTTGGCCAACGCCCCGAGCAGTCCGTCGGAGGCAACCGGCTCAGGCACCTCCACCCCTTCGTTGAGGCGGTCGAACTCCCCGTACACGGCCGGCGTCGACAACCCGCCGTCGGCGACGGCGAACACCCAGTGGAAGGTCCCGCCGGCCTCCAGGACCCGCAGCTTCTCGCCCCGCCCGGTCCCGAGCGCCGCACCGCCGACCAGGCTGAACGGCACGTCACTGCCCAACTCGGCGCAGATGTCGAGGAGTTCGTCGCGAGATGCCCCCGTACCCCAGAGGGTGTCGCACGCGAGGAGCGCGCCCGCGCCGTCGGCGGACCCGCCCGCCATGCCCCCGGCGACGGGGATGTCCTTGGCGATGTGGATGTGCACACGGGCCTCGCGCCCGGTCCTCGCGGCGAGCTTCTCCACCGCGCGGGCCGCCAGGTTCGTACGGTCCAGGGGCACTTGGGAGGCGTCGGGCCCCTCGCAGGTCACGCGGAGGGTGTCCGCCGGGGTCACGGTGACCTCGTCGTAGAGGCCGACCGCGAGGAAGACGTTGGCCAGGTCGTGGAACCCGTCGGGGCGGGCGCCGCCGACGGCGAGCTGCACATTGACCTTGGCGGGGACCCGTACCGTCACGCTCGTCGTGCCCGTCACGCTCACTGCTTGCTCTCCGCGATCCGTGCGAACTCTTCCACCGTCAGGGACTCGCCGCGCGCCTGGGGCGAGACGCCCGCCGCGACGAGGGCGGCCTCGGCGGCCGGGGCGGAACCGGCCCAGCCGGCGAGCGCGGCCCGCAGGGTCTTGCGCCGCTGGGCGAAGGCCGCGTCCACGACGGCGAAGACCTCGCGCTTGGACGCGGTCGTCTTCACCGGCTCCTCGCGCCGCACCAGCGAGACGAGCCCGCTGTCGACGTTCGGGGCGGGCCAGAAGACGTTGCGGCCGATGGAACCGGCCCGCCTGACGTCGGCGTACCAGTTCGCCTTCACGGACGGCACGCCGTAGACCTTCGAGCCGGGCGGGGCGGCGAGGCGGTCGGCGACCTCCGCCTGGACCATCACGAGCGTGCGCTCGATGGTGGGGAAGGTGTCGAGCATGTGCAGGAGCACCGGGACGGCGACGTTGTAGGGGAGGTTCGCGACGAGGGCCGTGGGCGCGGGGCCGGGGAGCTCGGTCACCTGCATGGCGTCGGAGTGGACGAGCGCGAAGCGGTTCGCGCGGGTCGGCATGCGGGCGGTGATCGTCGCGGGGAGCGCGCTCGCGAGGACGTCGTCGATCTCGACGGCGATGACGCGGTCGGCGGCCTCCAGCAGGGCGAGGGTCAGGGAGCCGAGGCCCGGGCCGACCTCGACGACCACGTCCTCGGGGCGGACTCCTGCGGTCCTCACGATGCGGCGCACGGTGTTGGCGTCGATGACGAAGTTCTGGCCGCGCTGCTTGGTGGGTCGTACGCCGAGGGCTTCCGCGAGCTCGCGGATGTCGGCGGGACCCAGGAGGGCGTCGGAGGTGGGGCTGCTCACGCCCCAAGGGTACGGGTGGGATGGCGTCCGAATGTTTTTCGCCCCCGCCGCCCCTACCCGTTCCCGTCCCCTGGGGCTCCGCCCCAGACCCCGTGAGGTGGGTTGTCGGGTGGAGGTCGGCTGTTGCTGGACTGCGCAGTTCCCCGCGCCCCTGAAAACCCAGGGGCGCGGGGAACTGCGCAGTCTTTTGGGGGTTCGGGGGCGTAGCCCCTGAGTCAGGGACGGGAATGGGTAGGGGCGGCGGGGGCGAGGAAATGCCCTCCCCCTACAGCCGCCCCCCACAATGCGGCCAAGGACTGGCCCCCCGCCGCACATACAACTTCTTCGCACGGAACGTCTGCTCCGCCGCAGGCGCATCCTGAGGGCGCCCGGCCCCGCCGAGACTCCGCCAGGTCTGGGTGTCGAACTGGTACAGCCCCCCGTACGTGCCGGAGGCGTCGACCGCCCCGGGCCGCCCGCCCGACTCACAGTGCGCCAACCCCTGCCAGTTGAGCCCGTCCGCCCCCTGCACGGTCGTAGGAAGGGGCCTGGTCCCCACCTTCACCACCTGCTCCTGCGGCAGCTCCACCACCTCGGCCCCGAGCCGCCGAGGCCGCTCCTTCACCCCGTTGACCGTACGAAGGGCGTACGTGACGCGCCGCAGCCCCGCCCGCCCCGCCCGCTCGACGACCTCCGTCCCCCGGAACAGCCCGGGGTCCTCCGTCCGCCGCACCTCGAAGGGGATCGGCTCCTCGCGGACCTCCTGCGTGGCGGTGATCCGCATGACGGTCACCGTCTGCCCGTCCCGCGGAAAGCTCCCGGGCGGCACGGACGTGGTGTCCTCCCCGTGCAGCGTGACCCCGGCGTCGGCCACGACCTCGCGGACGGTCGCCGCGTTCGTGCGGACCGTCCGTGCCCGCCCGTCCGCCATGACGGTCACGGTCCGCTCGGTACGGACGTCGAGCGCGAGCCCCTCCCGCCCGATGAGCCGGGAGCGCGGCACGGACACGTACGCGCCCTCCGAACGCACCCCGAACTCCCGCAACGCGCCCTCCACGGTGTGGGCCGTGGTCCACACCCTGCTGCGCTGCCCGTCGAGGGTGAGGCGCACGGGCCGCCCGTACCGCACGGCCACCTCGTCCCCGCTGGTCAGCGCGGCTCCGGGGCCGGGCGCCACGATGTCGTGCGCGCCGATCTCGACGCCCTCGTCGGCGAGGAGTTCGGTGACGTCGTCGGCGAAGGTGTGCAGCGTGCGCGGCTTCCCGTCGACGTTCAGCTCGATCGCCTTGTCGTCGGCGACGAAGGCGGTGGTGCCGCCCGCGAGGAAGGCCACGACCAGCGCCTGGGGCAGCAGTCGGCGCATGTCGGGCCGCTCGGCGCTCCGGCGCCGCCGGGCGGCCCGCCGGGCTTCGGCGCGGCCACCGGGCAGGGGCATCTCCAGCGTGGGCGGAACCTGCCGGGGCAGCGTCGGAGCCTCCGGCCCGCGCCACCCGTCGGGGGCGTACTCGCCGCCGCCCCCGCCCACGTCCTCGTACCCGGGTCGATATGTGTCCGGGTATCCGTGACCGTACGGCTCAGGGATCTCGTACGTCGGGCCATACGTCTCGTACTGCGAATTGCTCACTACGACACGCTCCAGGGATCCGATCCGGATCGGGCCAGAGGAACCTAGCGGAGCGTTCGTCACTCTCCAAAGCATCACGACTACGCTGTGTCGCGGGGGTCCCCCGGCCGGACCCCTTGAGCGGGCCCTGTCGTTACGGCTCAGAAATCGAACGCACGGGCAGTGTTCGCCGAGATCGCCGTCGCCAGCGCGTCCTCGTCCAGACCCCGTACTGCGGCCATGGCGCGGACCGTGACCGGAATGAGATACGGGGCGTTGGGCCGTCCGCGGTACGGCGCGGGGGTCAGGAAGGGCGCGTCGGTCTCGACGAGGACCAGTTCGAGCGGGGCCACGGCGAGGGCGTCGCGCAGCGGCTGGGCGTTCTTGAAGGTCATGTTCCCGGCGAACGACATGTAGTAGCCGGCGCGGGCGCAGATCTCCGCCATGGCGGCGTCACCGGAGTAGCAGTGGAAGACGGTCCGCTCGGGGGCGCCCTCCTCCTTCAGGACCCGCAGCACGTCGGCGTGGGCGTCGCGGTCGTGGATGACCAGCGCCTTGCCGTGCCGCTTGGCGATCTCGATGTGCGCGCGGAACGACTTCTCCTGGGCGGCCTTGCCCTCGGGGCCGGTGCGGAAGTAGTCGAGGCCGGTCTCGCCGACGCCCTTGACCTGGGGAAGGGCCGCCAGCCGGTCGATCTCGGCGAGCGCCTCGTCCAGCGCGCCGTCGCCACCGGGCTGCCGCGCGCCCTGCCGGGACCAGCCGTCCGGGTCGCCGTGCACGATCCGGGGGGCCTCGTTCGGGTGCAGCGCGACGGTCGCATGGACGGCCTCGTGGTCGAGCGCGGTCCGGGCGGCCCAGCGCGAGCCCTTCAGGTCGCAGCCCACCTGGACGACCGTGGTCACACCGACCGACGCGGCCTTGGCGAGGCCCTCCTCGACCGTGCCGGACTGCATGTCGAGGTGGGTGTGCGAGTCGGCGACCGGCACCCGGAGGGGGGTCGGCGGGGGCGGGGCTTCGGCGTTGGAAGGCATGCCCCGATCCTACGAAGCCCGATCCGGCGAAGGGGGCCCCGGGAGGTCTCGGGATGTCTCCCGAGGCCCCGGGAGGTTTCGGGAAGTCTCCCGGGGCCTCGGGAAGGTCGATGCCAGGCCCCACAGTCCGGGAGGCGGGGGGAGGCCGCTGGATGTGGGGCCCGGCATCGGGCGGCGGACCGGAGGATCGGATCAGCTCGCCTTGCGGTGGTGGAACGGGTGCAGCAGATCGGAGAGGTGCCAGTGGTGGCGCTCCTCGCCCGCCGACGGCTCCGCGTTCTCCGCCGTCTCAGGGGTCGTCTCGGCGTCCGGGGCCTTCCTCGGCCGTACGGGCGTCGGGTGGCGCAGCGAGTTCTGCGCCGAGGAGACCTGTCCCGCGCGCATGATGCGGACGACATGGCCGTCGCAGTTCAGACAGCTGGGCCGGCTCAGCGGCGACGGCACGACCCGGCCGTCGGCCACGTACATGACGAATTCGGTGCCCTCGGCGTCGAGGTGGTGCTCGATCTCGTACGACTGCTCCCAGCCGTGCCCGCAGCGCATGCAGGCGAAGGAGTACGACTCGTGGACTATGTCGGTCGCCGTGGTGCGGTGGCCAGGATCTCCAGTGATCTGCCCGGTCTGACCTGCGATCTCACTCATGCCAGCTCCTCTTGTCCGCTGGACGAGGACGGGTGCGTCCTTTAACCAGTGGACGCTTCCGCAGGCCGAAGCGCACCAGACCTGTCGAGTGTTGGAGCCGTCTTGGCCTTTCCTTGTCGGAGCACCCTCAGAACACGGTCTGAGCTTTGCTTTTCGCGATCGTCCTTTGCCCGCTCATGGGGTCGGCAGCGGGGCCCCGCTCAAGGGTTCGAGCACGCCGGCCCGCTCGGGATTTCGGGCGCGGCGGTCCACCCGTGGGTTCCTGTGGCTGCCGGCTCTCAGGGATTCGGGTGCGCCGCGTTCTTCGACGCGACCACCGCGTCGAAGACCTCGCGCTTGGGCAGGCCCGCGTCGGCGGCGACGGCGGCGATCGCCTCCTTGCGCCGCTCCCCCGCCTCCTCACGCACCCGCACCCTGCGCACGAGCTCCTCGGCGTCGAGCGACTCGACGGTCACCGGGGCGCCCTCCACGACGACGGTGATCTCGCCGCGCACTCCTTCGGCGGCCCAGGCGGCGAGTTCGTCCAGCGGCCCGCGCTTGACCTCCTCGTACGTCTTGGTCAGCTCGCGGCAGACGGCGGCCCGCCGCTCGGCGCCGAACACCTCGGCCATCGCGGCGAGGGTGTCGTCGAGGCGGTGCGGTGCCTCGAAGTAGACGAGCGTGCGCCGCTCGTGCTCGTTCTCCCGCAGCCGCGACAGCCGCTCGCCGGCCTTCCGCGGCAGGAATCCCTCGAAGCAGAACCGGTCGACGGGCAGCCCGGACAGGGCGAGCGCGGTGAGCACCGCGGAGGGCCCGGGGACGGCCGTGACCTTGATGTCCTTCTCCACGGCGGCGGCGACCAGCCGGTACCCGGGGTCGGACACGGACGGCATCCCGGCGTCCGTCACGAGCAGCACGCGCGCCCCGCCCACCAGCGCCTCGACCAGCTCGGGCGTACGCGCGGTCTCGTTCCCCTCGAAGTACGAGACGACCCGCCCGGACGGCTGTACGTCCAGCGCCTGCGTCAGCCGCCGCAGCCGCCGCGTGTCCTCGGCGGCGATGACGTCGGCCCCCGCCAACTCGGCCGTCAGCCGGGGCGGTGCGTCCGCGATGTCCCCGATGGGCGTGCCTGCGAGTACAAGGGTTCCTGTCACGGTTCCATCCTCGCAGGGGCGGCCCACGGGACTCACACAGACCTGTTCCCTACGATGGCGCGGTGACCAGTACCGCGTCCTCCACGGACACCCGGCAGGGACAGGGCGTCGAAGACCAGCGACCGTCGTGGCAACAGCGGCTGCGCCGGTTCGGCTACACGGCCCCGCCCAGAAGCGATGTCCGCGAACGCCTGGTGCCCGCGTACACCGAGCCCAGCCCACGGCTGTGGGCGGCGATCGGGCTCCGCAGGGAGGCCGCAGAACGCCTCGTCCGCTGGTCGGCGTGGGGCGGCCCGCTGCTCGTCACGCTGATCGCGGGCGTGATGCGCTTCTGGAACCTGGGCAGCCCGAAGGCGGTGATATTCGACGAGACGTACTACGCCAAGGACGCCTGGGCGCTCATCCACCGCGGTTACGAGGTCAACTGGGCGAAGAACGCCAACGAGCTGATCCTGCAGAACGGCGGGAACGTCAAGATCCCGACGGAGGCCGCCTATGTGGTCCATCCGCCGGTCGGCAAGTACGTCATCGGGCTCGGCGAGTGGATGTTCGGGTTCACTCCGTTCGGCTGGCGGTTCATGACGGCGCTGCTCGGCACGCTGTCGGTGCTGATGCTGTGCCGGATCGGCCGCCGCATCTTCCGCTCGACGTTCCTCGGCTGCCTGGCGGGCGCGCTGATGGCCGTCGACGGCCTGCACTTCGTGATGAGCCGCACCGCGCTGCTCGACCAGGTGCTGATGTTCTTCGTCCTGGCGGCCTTCGGCGCTCTGCTCATCGACCGCGACAAGGTCCGAGAACGCCTCGCCGCCGCGCTCCCACCGGACGCCGACGGTCTCGTACGCCCGGACGCACGCATCGCGGAGGAAACGCTCCTGGGCCGCCGCCCCTGGCGCCTGGCGGCGGGACTGCTGCTCGGCCTGGCCATCGGCACGAAGTGGAACGGCCTGTACTTCCTCGTCGCGTTCGGTCTGCTGACGGTCCTGTGGGACGTCGGCTCCCGCCGGGTCGCGGGCGCCCGCCGCCCCCACCTGGCGGTCCTCAAGCACGACGTGGGCTGGGCGTTCCTCTCGACGGTCCCGGTGGCGATCGCCACGTACATCGTGTCGTGGACGGGCTGGTTCCTCTCCGGCACGGACGGCAAGGGCGGCTACTACCGCGACTGGGCCACGGCCGACGGCCGCACCAGCGACTGGTCCTGGCTGTTCCCCGACTGGTGGCGCAGCCTGTGGCACTACGAGACCCAGGTGTACGACTTCCACGTCGGCCTGCACTCCCCGCACACCTACCAGTCGAACCCGTGGAGTTGGATCGTCACCGGCCGCCCGGTCTCGTACTTCTACGAGTCCCCGCTGCCCGGCAAGGACGGCTGCCCGACGGACGCGGGCGAGAAGTGCGCCCGCGAGGTCCTCGCCCTCGGCACCCCCCTGCTCTGGTGGGCGGCTGCCTTCGCCGTCCTCTACGTCCTGTGGCGCTGGCTCTTCCGCCGCGACTGGCGCGCGGGCGCGATCGCCTGCGGCGTAGTGGCCGGCTACCTCCCCTGGTTCCTCTACCAGGAACGCACGATCTTCTTCTTCTACGCCGTCGTCTTCCTCCCCTTCCTCTGCCTGGCCGTCGCCATGATGATCGGCGCCATCCTCGGCCCCCCCGGCTCCACAGAACGCCGCCGCGTCATCGGCGCGGCCACGGCGGGGGTCTTGGTCCTGCTGATCGCCTGGAACTTCATTTACTTCTGGCCGATCTATACGGGCGAGGCGATTCCGATCGACAGTTGGCGGTCTCGGATGTGGCTTGATACTTGGGTTTAGCTGGGTGGACGCACAACGAGGGCGGGGCAGACTGCCGCGCCCTCGTTGTTGTTGGTGTCGTTGGCGGCTGTTGTTGGCCACCCTCATACGACCCGGAGATGGCCCGGCTGACGCCCTCGGTAGATTTCAGTCCTCTCATGATCAAATCGACTTCACAGCGCCTGACCTGGCGATTTGCGCACCTTGTAAGTGGTGTCACCGGATCCCGTCCATGTGTCGTCCTGATCTTGGCGTCCGACACTTGAAGAGATATGCAAGCGAAGCGAAATCCCTGCAGGGGTCATGGATAAATCTGCATGACACTCTGGTAGTCATCGAGTTGCACACCCCTAGCGAGGTTTCGAGTTCTGCTAGGACAGTTAGAGCAGCATGCCAGCGGGTCGCAATGATGGTCATGGAATGCAGTCATGATCGAGAGCTCCGGCCCAACTTCGCCACTTGACCTGAGGCTCGCGGAGCCATAGGTGATGCACTCACTCAATTCATGGAAACCACAGGCATGCACCTCAGAGACGACGCTTCGATGTCCTAGTCGAACCAGAGCGCCATCAGGAACTAGACGGCACTTCCAGTTGCCTCTAACTGCGCACAAGAGCTGACCGGCTGCCAGACAGCGCCAGGCCGCTGCCCCGACTACGCACCACGGCAGAATGGAGTGGCCCCTCAGGATCACAAACACCCCACCCGAACAGGCCCTTTATAGGACGAATGGGCAAGGTGCCGAGTCCCCGTCCACGTCTGGTCCTGATCTTGAAAGTTCTTGAGGCCAGAGGCATAGCGCGATCACCCCCAGGAACAACGAACCTAGCTTGAGGCGCGCTGCGACGGAGGCGTTTCGCCCCCCTGAGGAGAAGTCAGAGCGGAACGACTTACACCAGACCAACCTTTAAGATCGTCGTCTAGAATTTCATTGAGCCTTTCCAGCACCTCACGCGAGAGTTGTTTGGGATCCTCTCTGGATGCACTACGGAAATACATGTCTCGCTTGAGTTGCTGCAACCGCGCGAGAGTTGAGGATCGCAACTGCCAGAGCTCTTGATCTCGGAATAGGTTATTTCTTGATGCCAAAATTCCAGCGACCCCAGCTAGCGCCGTACTCCCGAGCCCAAACCATGGATATTTCCAGGCGGCACTAGCTACACCAAGAATCGCAATTCCAGCATTGAGTGTTGCAATCAAAGTGATAACTCTGCCGACTCTCCCTTTAGAGATATTGCGTATTCTGACATACTCACCTTCATACCATTTCACATAATGCGAAGCGACAGCGAAAGAGTCAGCATCGGCGGGTGGATCAGGTGCGGGGTCCATCCCGACAGAATTTAGCCAAAAAGGCCACTTTTGGGAATCGTTCGATCGACTCACGAACCCCGCCTCCACTGGACGTCCCGAAGGCCACTCACTCTACGTAAGGGGCCGCCTGCAAGGCCAAAGTAAGCGGCAGGCGGTGCACTTGATACCACCCCCTATATGCAAGGTCAAGGAGGGCCGACCACTCCAGCCACTGAGAGTTCTCTCCACCTCCGCACGCAGCACGCTCGTTCCATCTATCGTTACGTTCGCCTCTCTTTCGACGTACACGCCCCTCACATGCAGGAGTGAGCGAAAGCCTCGCGGAGCTCTTCTGTCAGATGTTCCGTGCCTCGCTCAATGCCCGGCCCGGAACGGCATCCCGTCTGCCGCCACTCGAATCTTCGGCCTGGAGTAGGTCTGAGAAATCACAGAGGCAACCCATTGCTTGAATGGCAATTTAAACCGCTTTGACATGTTGCTGCAGTGCTTGAGATACGGAAGGCTCGTCCGCTTCCCTGTGCACGATGTTGTTCCTTGCGCGACAAATCGCGACGAGCTCGCTATAAATCTCCGTATAGCGAAATCTTCCGACTGGAAAAGCAACGTCAAGGAACCGCATACACGCAAGTTCGTCTCGGGTGTCGCATGCCCCGAAGCTCCCAACTGGCCGCCCATGGTGTGCAGTAGCTCGGGCTGATCGTTGAAATTCTGGACGATCTACATCAGCCGGGCCATCCCGGTCGACAGCCGGCAGCCACGGGTATGACTGAATTCCTGAGTCCAGCGGGGCAGTTGACCTGCTGCTCCGCCGCCTCTTACCGACCATCGCGGTCGTCGATGAGCAGCGTCAGGAAGTCGCGCGAAAGCCCGTGAGGGCGCCGTTTCCAACCCTGAACCTACTCAGGGTCGAGGTCAATCACGTACGCGTCAGCAACCTCAATGAGCGCCATTGGAAGGCCGCTATGACTGCCGCATACATCATCCCACCGAGGAGGCAGGCGGGCGGTACGCGCTGCCCCTGCACACCTAGCGCAGTGGACGAGCCTTATAGAACATGCGGTAACGATCTGTAGATGCATCGTCACGCTGGCGTCACAGATTTACAGCCCTAAAGCCCTTGATAGGCGCACAACGCTAGAAACATCGCCGTGAGCACATCGAGATACACAAAGATCAACACTGCGGCCAGCGTCGCGGGAGTCGTGCTGGGGGTTGCCGGCCTGCTGGCAGACCACTACTCAAACTCCGCCGACTGGCTCGGACCTTCCTCGGCCGTGGTCGTGGGCTCGGCCACCATCTTTGCCGCATGGCGGTGGCTACGGCCGGGCACGCACCCAATGCTGCAGCGCAATCTGCTGCTGGGGCTCTTGGCAGTCATGACGGCAGCAGGTGCCGTTCTGGCTTGGCCCAGCCCACGATCCGAGAATGCTTCAGGAGACGCCAAGAACGTCTCGGTGAAAGGCATTACGGTTACCAAGGTCGGCGAAAATGGACCCAACTTGACTGGTGAGCTGCCCATCAACGCCTGCCTGACAGTGTCAGGCAAGGGGAACATCCCCAAGGGGTACGGAATCTGGGTGGCCAACAACAGGGACGTGGACGGCGAACCTGGGGTAGATGGCTACTGGAGTCTCCAGAGAGCCAACGAGGGAGACGGCGAAGAGAAGACTTGGCGCACCGGGCTGTTCGGCATCGGAAATGAGAAGGGAGACGCAAACAACTACTTCTGGGTACACGTGTTCCTGATCCCCCCGCAAACCGACGCGGCCTTGTCCAACTTCGCGGGAGATGCGCCAGGAGTAAAGGGACGCCCAGCAGGGTCAAAGGTCGTGGGCAAGTACCTCGTCAAGCGCAACGATGTACGCAACTGCCCGTGGTTCAAGGACCAACAGAAGACGGCTTGAGCGACACACACCGGACGGCCCGACGACAGCCCGGCAGGCTCTCCGGCTGACAAGAGGCAACCGCACGCCGCGAGTTCAACCTGATCAAGCGGGCAGAGCCACGTCCCACAGATAGGCATCTACGTCGTCCTGCTTGGGGACATGCGGCACGAACCCGCCTTCTCCGAGCAGAACATTCACCTCGCACTCACGCAGAAAGGCCACGCTCCGGCCGAGCGCGGGGTGCGTCGCTTGGGCACGGTTCAGGTACGGCTGGGCGAACCGTGGCAGTTCGAGCCCGATGGCTTCGGTGACCAGGCAGAGGGCAAGAGTGTCGGAGATACCGGCCGCCCATTTGTTGAGCGTGTTGAAGGTCGCGGGGGCGACGAGGATCGCGTCCGGCGGGGGAAGGACATCAGCCGCGACCGGCAGCTTGTATTCGTGCCATACCGGATGGCCGGTGAGTTCACGGAGATCGGCGAGGTCTGGCTCCAACCAGCGGGTGCGCGGAGGGGGAGACGACAAGGCAGACGTCCCATCCGGCCGCTTGGGCCTTACTTATGCCCGTCGTTACGGAACGGGCCGGCGGGGCAACGCAGGAGACCAGATACGGGACCTTGGTCATCCAGGCAGTCCACACCGCTCGGCGAGAGCACGCAAGCGACCCTTGCGCCTGGGTACGTGGGTCTAGCTGGGCGAACACACCACGGTGGCGTAGCGGCCAGCCGCGCCACCGTGATCGTTGGTGACTTTCAGCAGTCACCCTCGGGCAGCTCGGATACGGTGCACGAGCTCTCTGTGGCAGTAACCACCAGCGGACTGCACGCCGGGAAGCCGTACGCTTCTCAGGGTGATTGCGACCATCGTCCTCGACGTCGGCGAGACCATCGTCCGCGACGACCGCTACTGGAATTCGTGGGCCGACTGGTTGGACATTCCTCGCCACACTCTCTCCGCCCTCGTCGGTGCCGTCGTCGCCCAGGGCCGGGACAATGCCGATGCCGTGCGTCTCGCCAGACCTGGGATCGATCTCCCCGCCGAGTACCGGGCACGCGAGGCCGCGGGCCGTGGCGAGGTGCTCGACGAGACGGATCTCTACGACGACGTCCGTCCCACGTTGTCCGGGCTTCGCGAGCTCGGGATCCGCGTCGTCGTTGCGGGTAACCAGACCGCTCGCGCGGGCGAACTGCTACGCGCCCTGGACCTGCCTGCGGACCTGATTGTGACGTCGGGCGAGTGGGGCGTGGCCAAGCCACAGGCGGAGTTCTTCCAGCACGTGCTGGAAGTGGCGCAGGCAACGCCGGGAGAGACGGTGTACGTCGGCGACCACCCGGCCAACGACATCTTCCCCGCGAAGGCGGTCGGGCTACGGGCGGCGCACATCCGCCGTGGGCCCTGGGGACACCTGTGGGCGGACGCCCCGGAGGTGATGGCGGCGGCGGACTGGCGCATCGACAGCCTCACCCAGCTCACGTCGATCATCGCGGACTGACGGCCACACAAAGGGTTCTCGAAACAAAGGGTCCTCGCATTCGCCCGGGACTTGCTGGGCGAATTCGCGTGTGCGCTGCGTATCCGTACGGGTACCGTCCGGAGCAGACGCACCGAAACTGGAGCCCGCATGGCCGCACCGCCCGCCCGCGGCGGGGTAGGCAGGCGTATCGCCTACTACCGCAGCGTCGTCCGCCCGAAGATGACGCAGCAGCAGCTCGCCGACACGGCCCGCGTCGCCCTCGGCACCATCCGCAAGATCGAGCGCGGTGAGCGCGGTGTCACCGGCGCAACCCTCGAAGCCATCGCGGGCGCCCTTGGCGTCGACCCGGCCCGTCTCCACACCGACCGAGGCCCCGCGCATACCGCCGTCCATGACGCGCTGCCCGCGCTCTCCGCCGCACTGGCCGCCTACGACATCCCGGAAGATGGCCCGGTCCGCCCCCTCTGCGAACTGCGCGCAGCGGTCGGCGAAGCTGTCCAATGGCGCCTCGCCGCCCAGTACACACGCATTGCCCGTGAACTCCCCGACCTGCTCTCCGAACTCGCACGCGCCTATCACGCCGCCCCTGCCCACGAGCGGCGTGGACTGGCCGAACTCCTGGTCAACGCCTACCGCTCGGCGGATGCTGTCGCCTACAAGTTCGGCGCCCGCGACCTTTCCGCCCGCCTGGTCGAACTCATGCGGTGGGCCGTCCCCGAAACCGGAGATCCGCTGCTCGCCGCCGCCGTGGCCTACGTACGGACAGAGACGTTCTTCGCGGCTCGCGCACACGCCACGGGGCTTCGGGCCCTGGAGCAGGCCATCGACGCCGCACCCGCACCCGGCACGGCATCCGAGACAGCGGCGAGGGGTGCCCTCCACATGCGGGCCGCAGTCATCGCGGGCCGGGCCTGTGATGCCACGGCCGCGCAAACCCACCTCGCCGAGGCTCGCGCCCTCGCGGAGCAGACAGCCGAGGATGTCTACTACGGCACCGCGTTCGGCCCCGACTCCGTCCGTATCCACGAGGTGTCCGTCGCGGTCAGCCTCGGAGACGATCACGTCGGTCGCGCCCTCACACTCGCCCAGGAGTGGAAGCCGCCGGCCGATCTGCCGGCCGAGCGGCGCTCCGGGTTCTACATCGAACTGGCCCGCGCCCAGCTGTGGTCAGGGCACGTGGACCACGCCTTCGATTCTCTGCAGGCCGCACGCCGGATCGCCCCGCAGCACACCCGCGAGCACCCTTGGGTCCGCGAGGACGCGGCCACGCTACGCCGCTTGAAGCGCGCCGAATCGGAGAGCCTCACGAACTTCGCGGAATGGTGCGCGGCCACCTGACGAAAGTCGACTACCCCTCGCTGGGGTACTTGTGGCCCTTGCCCGCCCCCACCATCTGTCTCACGAACAGAGACCAGCAGATGGGAACGGGGAGGAGATCGACAATGCGCCTTGCATCAGAGGTACTCGAATGGTTGAGAGCGCTCCTGTTCGGTTCCGGTATCGCCACCAAGCGTGAGCGGGCCGGTGCCGAGTCGGCCCCACCGGAGGCACATGCACAGGTACACCCGTCGGCCATCGGGAAGTCGGCCCATCCGCCTCCGCGGACCCGACAGATCCGAACTCCGCACGCGTTGCGACCGCCGCGAACTGTCCTCGCTACCGAGGCAGACCTGGACGCCCTGGTACGCGCCTACGTGCCGCCGCCCGAGGAGTGCGCCCGCCAACTGTGTGCGTATGTGAGGGAGAGCCGGTGACGGGGATGCAGTACGCACCCGCTCTCGGCGACACCGTCGAGGACATCCAGCGGCAGACGATCGGCAGAGTCATGGGCTTCGTCGGGCCGTACGTGCAGTTGCGGCCGGTCGACGGCGGGCGCGAATGGGACGCCCGCCGGGAGTGGCTCCGACCCGTGTCCCTCATCGAGGCGCTCAGCGCGGGCGTGGCGGCGGCCAACGCCCGCTCCCGGGGCCAAGCGCTCATGACGGCGAACACCTCGCTTCCGGTCGACACCGCGACGATGCACGCCACCACAGCGCTGGTGCTCGATGAGAAAGCCGAACTGCCCACCGCCGACGAACTGAACCATCTGACCCTGCTCTACCGAGGGCACCTGATGCTGCTGATCCCTGAAGTGGAGAAGGCCGGCCTCGGGCTCCCCGAGGATGACACCGCCAGGCGTCGTGCCCATGCCGGGGTCGCCGAGGCCCGCACCCGCCTGAACCTCGAAGCGGGCCCCACGCTGCCCGCCCAGGTGGCCCACGCCCAGCACCTCGCCCGCTCGGTCGTCTGCCTCCTCGGCCATCTGGAAAATCCGGGGCGGGCGCCTGACAGGCCCAACCACTCATCCGCAAAGGAGGACCGGGTGAGCGAACCGACTCAGACAGCGTTCGGGATGACCGTCACGGACCTGAACCAGATCGTCTGGCTGGGGCATCTGGAAGGGCCGTGCCGGCGATTGCCGAACTGACAAGGCGCGAGCAGCTCAACCACCCGTCGGCCTGGTCCGACCGGGCGGGCGAGCCGACACAGCAGTGCTCCCGACCCCTCGTCACAGGTCAGGAGCACTTCGTCGGGCACTGAGCCGCTACAAGGCGGACGCCGGTACACAAGCAGACCCAGACGGTCACATATGTGAACCGCGCCAAGACCCTCGCCCCGCCCCCGTCTCTGTTCGGTCAACTTCTGGGCACAGCCGCCCCAGCCGTCACCCCTCCCGCATACAGTGCCACCATGGACACCTTTCTGAACGCGTTCAGAAAGGTTCACGGGGACGGGGAACGGGGAGGGGACGCGCGATGCGCAACGGGGCCAAGGCCGCCATTGTGGGCGGGGTGTTCGCTGTGATGGTGGGGGGCGCCGGGTACGGCGCGTACAACATAGTCAGTGCGGTCAGCGGCGACGGCGGGTCGGCCGGGACCGCGGCGGAGAAGAAGACCGGGCCGCCGTCGGCGGACGAGGTCGAGGAGGCCAGCAGGGCGTTCTTCGCGGCCTGGAAGAAGGGCGACGCGGCCACCGCCGCGGCGGAGACGAACAACGCGCAGGCCGCCAGGCCCCTGCTGGTCGCCTACGGCGGCCAGGCGCACATCACCAAGGTGAAGATCACTCCCGGTACGCCGGCGGGTACGACCGTGCCCTTCTCGGTGGCGGCGACGGTGTCGTACGAGGGGAAGAGCAAGCCCCTCGCGTACGAGAGCGAACTGACCGTCGTGCGCGGGAAGACCACGGGCAAGGCACTCGTCGACTGGCAGCCGGCCGTCGTGCACCCGGAGCTGAAGACCGGCGACACCCTGGTCACGGGCGAGGCCGCGAGCCCGCCCATCGAGGCCGTGGACCGCGACGGCGTCGTCCTGACCAAGGAGAAGTACCCGTCCCTGGGGCCGGTCCTGGACTCGCTGCGCGACAAGTACGGCGACAAGGCGGGCGGCACTCCCGGCATCGAGCTCGCGATCCGGCACGAGAGCGAGGAGGCGGGAGACACCTCGCTGGTGACCCTCGCCAAGGGCGAGGCGGGCAAGCTGCGCACCACCTTCAGCGCGGGGGCGCAGGCGGCGGCGGAGAAGGCCGTCAAGCGGTTCGCGGAGTCGTCGGTGGTAGCCGTGAAGCCGAGCACCGGGGAGGTGCTGGCGATCGCGAACCACCGCGAGGACGGGTTCAACGCGGCGTTCGAGGGCAAGGTCGCACCCGGCTCCACGATGAAGATCATCACCGCGGCGATGTTCATCGACAACGGCGTGACCTCGATGAACAGCCCGGCGCCCTGTCCGCCCGACGCCGTCTGGATGAGTACGAAGTTCCCCAACCTCAAGGGCATGGAGCCCAACGAGGGCGCCACGCTCGCCAACAGTTTCATGCGCTCGTGCAACACGGCCTTCGTGAAGCTCATCGACGGCACCGACGAGAAGCCCCTCACGGACGAGTCGCTCACGACGGAGGCCCAGGAGCGGTTCGGCCTGGGCAAGGACAACTGGAAGACCGGGATCGTCTCCTTCGACGGCAGCGTCCCCGCGTCCCCCGGCCCCTACCGCGCGGCCAACGCAATCGGCCAGGGCCAGGTCCAGATGAACCCGCTGAACATGGCGTCGGTAACGGCGACCGCGATCACGGGCACGTTCCGGCAGCCGTTCGTCGTGTCGCCGAAGCTGGACAACCGCCAACTGGCCACCGCGCGCGGCCTGCCGAGCGGCACCGCCGCCCAGCTGAAGCAGATGATGCGGCTCACCGCGACCGCACCCGGTGGCACCGCCACACAGGCCATGTCCGGGCTCGGCGGAGACATCGGCGCCAAGACCGGCTCCGCCGAGGTCGACGGCAAGGAGACGTCCGACAGCTGGTTCACCGGTTTCCGGAACGACATCGCCGCCGCCGCCATGGTGCAGCAGGGCGGCCACGGCGGCGACGCGGCAGGACCGATCGTGGCCCAGGTCCTTCGGGCGGGGGGCTGAACCCCGGAGGGCGCCGGTTCACAGGTGTCCGAACTCACCCTCACAGGGCGGGACTCTAGGGTGGTGACTCTCGTTCTTGTAGGGGACCGTGAGGTATCCGGGGAAGCAGCGAAGGAACGGAAGCCGTGGGGAACAGAAGGCGCGCGCCTGAGCGTGGCAGGACGAAACCCGCCGTCATCGGCGGGATGATCGCCGTTGTCGTGGGCGGCGCGGGGTTCGGCGTCTACGCCCTGTACGGGGGTGGGGCCGCGGCCGACGACTCGAGCTCGTCCTCCGACGCGAAGCCCGTGAAGAAGGGCCCGCTGTCGGCGACGGAGGTGAAGTCGACGGCGACGGCGTTCCTCACGGCCTGGCAGAGCGGTGACGTCACGACCGCCGCGGCGGCCACGAACGACACGGCGGCGGCCCGCACCCTCCTCACCGGCTACGGCAAGGAGGCGTACATCAAGGACGTGACGCTCACCGCCAAGAAGCGCTCCGGTGACGCCGTCCCGTTCTCGGTCAAGGGCACGGTCGCGTACAAGGGCGGCCTGACCAAGCCCCTCGCGTACGAGTCCGAGCTCACCGTCGTCCGTCGCGCCAAGGACGGAAAGCCGCTGGTCGACTGGCACTCCAAGGTCGTGCACCCGGACCTGAAGGACGGCGACAAGCTGGTCACCGGGGAGGCCGGGACGCCGCCGGTGAAGGCGCTCGACCGGGACGGCGGCGAGCTGACCACCGCCAAGTACCCCTCGCTCGGCACGGTCCTCGACGGCCTGCGGGAGAAGTTCGGCAAGACGGCGGGCGGCAAGGCGGGCATCGAGCTGCGGGTGATCCGCGCCGAGTCCGAGTCGAAGGACGCCAAGGGTTCCGCCAAGGGGTCCGGTTCCGACGAGACCCCCGACAAGACGCTGGTGGAGCTGAGCAAGGGCACCCCGGGCACGGTCCGTACGACGCTCAGCCCGGGCCTCCAGGCGACCGCCGAGCAGCAGGTGGCCAAGAAGGCGAAGTCCTCGGCCGTCGTCATCCGGCCGTCCACCGGCGAGATCCTGGCCGTCGCGAACGCCGGACACGGCTTCAACACCGCCTTCCAGGGCTCCCTGGCCCCCGGCTCGACGATGAAGATCATCACGGCGTCGCTGCTCATCGACAAGGGCCTCGCGTCGACGAACAAGGAACACCCCTGCCCGAAGTTCTCGACGTACGGCGGCTGGAAGTTCCAGAACGACGACAAGTTCGAGATCAAGGGCGGCACGTTCAAGGCGAGCTTCGCGCGCTCCTGCAACACGGCCTTCATCAGTCAGGCCAAGAAGCTGAGCGACGACGACCTGACCAAGCAGGCCCAGCAGGTGTTCGGGCTCGGCATGGACAACTGGGCCATCGGGGTGCCGACCTTCGACGGCTCGGTGCCGGTCCAGTCGCAGGCCCAGATGGCGGCCTCGCTGATCGGCCAGGGCGGGGTCCGGATGAACCCGCTGAACATGGCGTCGGTCGTGGCCACCGCCAAGACGGGCACCTTCCACCAGCCCTATCTGGTGGCTCCGACGGTCGACAAGCGCACCCTCGCGAAGGCGTCCCGCTCGCTGTCCGCCGACACGACGGCCCAGCTCAAGGAGCTCCTCCAGTACACGGCGGCGGCCGGCACGGCGGCCGAGGCCATGGCCGGTCTCGGCCCGGACTTCGGCGCCAAGACCGGCTCCGCGGAGGTCGACGGCCAGAAGAAGCCCAACGGCTGGTTCACCGCCTGGAAGGGCGACCTCGCGGCCGCGGGCGTCGTCCAGCAGGGCGGCCACGGCGGCGAGACGGCCGGCCCGATCGTGGCGGCGCTGCTGAAGGCGGGCAGCTGAGACCCGCGACCGGCCCCGCGCCCCGTGGGAGCGCGGGGCGCGCCCGGCAGGGGCGCCCCGTCAGCTGCTGACGGGGGTGGCCGTGTACGTACGCCGCAGGAAGCGGATCAGCGTCTTCGATTCGAACTGCACGACGTCCACTCCCTTCGGCGAGTGGAACTCCATGACGGCCTGGACCCGCCCGCACGGCCAGATGCGTACGTCACCGGCGGCGGCCGGAGCCCGTAGCCCCTGTTCGAGGAGGTCGCGGGCGAACACCCACTCGTGATGGCCGGGCAGCATGATGTGCACCCGTCGGGGGTCGGCCTCTGGGTCGTATCGAAGGGCCACCGGAACGGCGGGCGGATCCTGCGCCGCGTCCGTCACGATGTGGGCGCGCGCGTACTGCTCGACGGCGGACATCGATCGCTCCCTCTGTGAGCTGCTCCGTGTTTGAGCTGCTTCCTCTCCAATGTCGCATATTTTCCGAAATGCGCTTCTGGATTATTCGAGGTCACCTCGCTCTTGCAAGCTGTTCGCATTAAGCCACTATCATCGAACGGTTATAGACAGCCGGCCTGCCCCCGGAAGCGGAGCCCTCATGCACGTCCCCGACGGTTTCATCAACGCCCCCGTCTCGGTGGCCACCGGAGTGGTCGCCGCGGCGGCGGTCGCCGTGAGCCTGCGCGGCGCGCGGCGCGAACTGGACGAGCGCACCGCCCCGCTCGCGGGTCTCGTCGCCGCCTTCATCTTCGCCGTGCAGATGCTCAACTTCCCGGTCGCAGCCGGGACCAGCGGACATCTGCTCGGAGGCGCGCTGGCCGCGATACTCGTGGGCCCCTTCACCGGGGTCCTCTGTGTCTCGGTCGTGCTCCTCATGCAGGGCATCCTCTTCGCGGACGGCGGGCTCACCGCGCTCGGCGTGAACATCACCGTCATGGCGGTGGTCACGACGGTGGTGGCGTACACCGTCTTCCGCGGCCTTGTAAAACTTCTGCCCAGGAAGCGCCGGTCCATTACCGTCTCGGCGTTCGTCGCCGCCGTGCTCTCCGTGCCGGCCGCCGCCGCGGCCTTCACTCTCGTCTACGCGATCGGTGGCACCACGGACGTCCCGATCGGGCAGGTCCTCACCGCCATGGCCGGCGTCCACGTCCTGATCGGCATCGGTGAAGCCGCGATCACCGCGCTCACGGTCGGCGCCGTCATCGCCGTACGACCGGACCTCGTGTACGGAGCCCGCGGCCTGACCGCGCCGCTGAAGCTGCGCGTCGGCGGGGAGCTGGTGGACACGCCCGCCGCCGAGCCCGTCCCGGTCGCCGCGCGGTCCCACCGCCCGGTGTGGCTGGCGGGCCTCGCCGCCTCCCTCGTCCTCGCGGGCTTCGTCAGCTTCTACGCCTCCGCGAACCCCGACGGCCTGGAGAAGGTCGCCGCCGACAAGGGCATCGACGCCAAGGTCGAGGACCACGCCGCCGCCGACTCCCCGCTCGCCGACTACGGCGTCGAGGGCCTCACGAACTCCCGGATCTCCGGCGGCCTCGCGGGCGTGATCGGCGTGGGCGTCACCGTCGTCGCGGGCACCGGCGTCTTCTGGGCCGTACGCAAGCGCCGTACGTCCGAGACCTCGCCCTCGCAGGTCGGGGAATCCGTCTGACATGGGCGCAGGACACGCGCACCGGCTCTACCGGCACGGGCACTCGCCCGTGCACGCCCTGCCGCCGCACACCAAGCTCGCCGCAGTCTTCGCCTTCGTACTGGTCGTCGTCTCGACCCCGCGCGAGGCGATGTGGGCCTTCGGGCTGTACGCGCTGCTGCTGGCCGGCGTGGCGTACGCGGCCCGCGTCCCGGCCGGCTTCCTGCTGAAGCGGCTGCTGATCGAGGTGCCGTTCGTGGCCTTCGCCGTGCTGATGCCGTTCGTGGCGCAGGGCGAGCGGGTCGACGTCCTCGGCCTGTCGTTGAGCGTGAACGGGCTGTGGGGCGCCTGGAACGTGCTGGCCAAGGGCACGCTCGGCGTCGCCGCGTCCGTACTGCTCGCCTCGACGACCGAACTGCGCGAACTCCTGCTGGGGCTCCAGCGGTTGAAGCTCCCGCCGCTCCTCGTACAGATCGCGTCCTTCATGATCCGCTACGGGGACGTCATCGCGGACGAGATGCGGCGGATGAAGATCGCGCGGGAGTCGCGCGGCTTCGAGGCCCGCGGTGTCCGATCGTGGGGAGTCCTCGCGAAGTCCGCGGGCGCGCTCTTCATCCGCTCGTACGAACGCGGGGAGCGGGTGCATCTCGCCATGGTCAGCCGGGGATACGCCGGTTCGATGCCGGTCATCGACGAGGTGACCGCGTCCCGGGCGCAGTGGTCGTACGCGCTCGCCCTGCCGTCCGCCGCCCTCGTCGTGTGCCTGTTGGGATGGACCCTGTGACCACCTCCTCCGTGACCCCTGTGACCGCACCTTCGCTTGAAGTCTCCGGACTCGCTTTCGCCTACCCCGACGGGCACCAGGCCCTCTTCGGCGTCGACTTCACCGTCGGCCGGGGTGAGCGCGTGGCGCTGCTCGGGCCGAACGGGGCCGGCAAGACGACCCTCGTGCTGCACCTCAACGGCATCCTGACCGGCGGCGCCGGGACCGTGACGGTGGCCGGGCTGCCCGTCGGCCGCAAGCACATGGCGGAGATCCGGCGGAAGGTCGGCATCGTCTTCCAGGACCCGGACGACCAGCTGTTCATGCCGAGCGTGCGCGAGGACGTGGCCTTCGGGCCCGCCGCCGCCGGGCTCAAGGGGCCCGAGCTGGAGGCGCGGGTGCGCACCGCGCTGGAGCGGGTCGGGATGGAGGCCTTCGCCGACCGTCCGCCGCACCACCTCTCCTTCGGGCAGCGGCGCCGGGTGGCGGTCGCGACCGTCCTCGCGATGGAGCCGGAGATCCTGGTCCTCGACGAGCCGTCGTCCAACCTCGACCCCGCCTCGCGGCGCGAACTCGCCGACATCCTGCGGTCGTTGGACGTGACCGTGCTGATGGTCACGCACGATCTGCCGTACGCCCTCGAACTGTGCCCGCGCGCCCTGATCCTCAGCGACGGCGTGATCGCGGCGGACGGCAGGACCGGCGAGCTTCTGTCGGACGACGAACTGATGCGGGAGCACCGCCTTGAGTTGCCGTTCGGCTTCGACCCGCGCTCGGTGACCATGGGCGCGTGACAATGAGCGCGTGACGAACGAAGAGGGTTCGCCCGGCGAGGGCGCGCCGGGCGGTCCGCCTGACGAAGACGCGCCGACCGGCTCGCTGCTGCTCGACGACCAGTTGTGCTTCGCGCTGTACGCGGCCCAGCGTGCCGTGACCGGCGCGTACCGGCCGCTCCTCGAAGCGCTCGGGCTCACCTATCCGCAGTACCTGGTCATGCTCGTGCTCTGGGAGCGGGGCGAGCTCACCGTCAAGGAGCTGGCCGGGACCCTGCGGCTCGACTACGGGACCATGTCGCCGCTGCTCAAACGCCTGGAGTCGGCCGGACTCGTCCGCCGGGAGCGTTCCGCGCTGGACGAGCGGTCGGTGCTGGTCGCGGTCACCGGGCGGGGCGAGGAGCTGCGGGAGCGCGCGGAGTGCGTGCCGTCGGCGCTGCTGGCCGGGACGCGGCTGACGACGGACGAGGTGGAACGGCTGCGCGCGGACCTCCGGCGGCTGACCGCGATGTTACCGGCGGTTTCTACCCCCAAGTAATAAGTGGCCGGAATCGATGGATACATTGTGTGCGATGTGTTTGTGCACTCTGTTTCTGCACTCTGATTCCGCGTTCTCGCGTGCCTGGGGGTGAGGCGATCCATGACCGACGCCGCTGTTGACCTCGACAGCCGTCCCACGAAGATCATGTACGTGGCCGAGGCCACCGCGCATGGGGGCCGCGAAGGGTATGTGACCAGCCAGGACGGCCAGCTGGAGCTGAAGGTCGCGATGCCGCCGGCGCTCGGCGGCGACGGTGACGGCACCAACCCGGAACAGCTGTTCGCGGCCGGCTTCAGCTCCTGCTTCCACAACGCGCTGGTCCTGGTCGGCCGCCGCGAGGGCTTCGACCTGTCCGGTTCGACGGTCGCGGCGAAGGTCGGAATCGGCCCCAACAAGCAGCGCGGGTACGGGCTCGCGGTCGCCCTGAGCGTCTCGCTGCCCATCCTCGACCAGGAGGTCGCGTCCAAGCTCGTGGACGCCGCCCACCAGGTCTGCCCGTACTCGAACGCGACACGCGGCAACATCGAGGTCACGATTCTGTTGGGCTGACGCGGCACCGGAATCGCGGGCGGTATGTGGGTGTTGCATCCACTGGCTGTGGAGCGAACAGAACGGAGCACGGGCGTGGACGTGAACGGCACTGTGGCCGAGGGCTTCGAGCCGGTCAGGGAAGCGTTCGTACGGAACTTCGAGGTGCTGGGGGACCGGGGTGCGGCCGTCGCCGTTTACCGGGACGGGCGCCTGGTCGTGGACCTGTGGGCCGGCACGAAGGACGTCGACGGTACGGCGGACTCAGCGCCCTGGGAGCGCGGCACCGCCCAGATCGTGCGCTCGGCCACCAAGGGTGTCGCCGCGGCGGCGCTCCTTCTGCTGCACCAGCGCGGGCTGCTGGACCTGGATGCTCCGGTGGGCGAGTACTGGCCCGAGTTCAAGGCGGTGGGCAAGGAGCGGGTGCTCGTACGGCACGTGTTGTCGCACCGGGCCGGACTGCCCGTCCTGGACCGGCCGTTGACCCCCGAGGAGGCGCTGGACCCCCTCCGCGGTGCCGAGGCGGTCGCGCGCCAGGCCCTCGTGTGGGAGCCGGGCACCGATCACGGCTATCACGCGCTGACGTACGGGTGGCTGCTCGGCGAGCTGGTGCGGCGCGTCACCGGCCGTGGCGTCGGTGAGTGGATCGCCGAGGAGATCGCCGGGCCGGTGGGCGCGGATCTGTGGGTCGGGCTGCCCGCCGCGGAGGCGGGCCGGGTGGGTCGGTCCGGCCGCGTGGAGGCGCCGGGGAACGCCGGGGGGCTGCGGTCGCGTCCGAAGCGGTCGGTCGCCGAGGCGTACGACGATCCGGCCTCCCTGACCCGGCGGGCCTTCGCCGCGATCACTCCGTTCCCTGACCAGAACGACCCGGCGTACCGGGCGGCCTCGCTTCCCGCGACGAACGGGATCGCCACGGCGGAGGGGCTGGCCCGCTTCTACGCGTCCCTGGTGGGTGAAGTGGGCGGCGGGCCGCGGCTGTTCACGCCCGGGACGCTCGCGGCGGCGCGGGCCGAGGAGTCGGCGGGGCCGGACCGGGTGCTGGTGATCAACACCCGCTTCGGCCTCGGCTACATGCTCCACGGCTCGGCCTCGCCCTTCCTGGACGCCGGTTCCTTCGGCCACCCGGGCCGCGGCGGCTCCCTCGGCTTCGCCGACCCCGAGTCGGGCATCGCCTTCGGCTACGTCACGAACGGCTTCAGCAAGACGGTGACGGCTGATCCGCGGGCGCAGGCGCTTGTACGGGGGGTTCGCGCGGCGTTGTGACCGGGTGCCGCTGGCGGTTCTGTGTTGGTTCGGGTCGGATCGGGCTTGGTGCGCGGTTCCTCGCGCCCCTGGGTGAGTCGGGCTCGCGTCGTGGAATCGGGTGCGGGCCGGTAGACGCTTCGTGCGCGGTTCCTCGCGCCCCTGGGGTGAGTCAGGGCTCGCGTTGTGGATTAGGTGCGGGCCGATGGACGCTTCGTGCGCGGTTCCTCGCGCCCCCAGGTGAGTCGGGCTCGCGTCGTGGAATCAGGTGCGGGCCGGTAGACGCTTCGTGCGCGGTTCCTCGCGCCCCCAGGTGAGTGGAATCGCTGCAGGCCGGTCCTGGAGACGGGCTGTGCCCCAGGTCTTTTAGGGGCGCGAGGAACCGCGCACCCAGACCGATCCGACCCGCACTCAACACACAAACCCCAGCCCCCACCCACCCAGGGGCGCGAGGAACCGCGCACTCAGGCCGATCCGACCCGCACTCAACACACAAACCCCAGCCCCCACCCACCCAGGGGCGCGAGGAACCGCGCACTCAGGCCGATCCGACCTGCACTCGACACGGAAACCCCAGCCTCACCCACCCAGGGGCGCGGGGAACTGCGCAACCACCCCCACCGCACCCCACCGCACCCCACGCTCACGCCGCATGGAGCATCAAGCCGATGCCCACCACCAAAAGCCCCGCGGCAGCGATTCGCGGCGCGCCGAACCGTTCCTTGAAGAAGACCGCTCCTATGGCCGCGCCGACGATGATGGACGACTCCCTCAGGGCCGCGATCGGGGCAAGTTCCGCCTTCGTCTGGGCCCAGAGGACCAGGCCGTACGCCGCGACGGAGAGGGCCGCGCCGAGGAGGCCGACGGCGGCGAAGGGGCGTAGGACGGTGAGCAGGTCGCCGCGCCAGCGGTACAGGGCGTATGCCGGGACGGCCACGCCCTCCACGGCCATCAGCCAGGCGATGTAGGAGAGGGAGGAGCCGGAGGCGCGTACGCCGAGGCCGTCGACGACCGTGTACGCGGCGATGGACAGGCCCGTCGCCAGCGCGGCGCCGATCGCCGCCCAGTTGGGCCGGCGTCCGCGCAGGCCCCACAGCGCGACGCCGGTCAGTCCGGCGCAGGAGACCGCGATGCCGGACGCCGCGCACCCGTCGGGGACCTCGTGGGCGAAGACGGCGGCCAGGGCGGTCACGACCAGCGGGGCGGTGCCGCGCGCGATCGGGTACGCCTGCCCGAAGTCGCCGAGCCGGAAGGACTTCATCAGCAGCACGTAGTACACGACGTGGATGACCGCCGAGGCGATCAGATACGGCCACGCCCCCGCCGCCGGGAACGGCACGAACGGCACCATCGCCAGCCCGATCAGCATCCCTCCGCCCGCGATCAGCGTGAAGCCGACGAGCTTGTCGGTGATCTGGTGGGCGATGGCGTTCCAGCTCGCGTGCGTGACCGCGGCGAGCAGGACGGCGGCGGTGACGAGCGGGGTCACGCGGTCTGCTCGCGGACGTCCACCAGCGTGGCGCCCGCGTGGGCGATCAGGGTCTTCGGGTCCATGGGGAACACGGTGTGCGGGGTGCCCGCGGCGGCCCACACCGTGTCGTGGTCCAGCAGCGAGCGGTCCGCCAGGACACGGGTCCGGGTGCGGTGTCCGAAGGGCGGCACGCCACCGATCGCGTACCCCGTGGTCTCCCTGACCAGCTCCGCCCTGGCCCGGGTGACCTTCTCGGCGCCCAGCTCCCGGCGGACGAGCTCGACGTCCACCCGGGACGATCCGTCCATCAGCACCAGGATCGGCACGCCGTCCGCCGCGAAGATCAGCGACTTGCAGATCTGGCTCAGCTCGCACCCGATCGCCTCGGCGGCCTCGACGGCGGTACGGGCGCCGTCCGGGAAGCGGCGGATCCGCGGGTGCAGATCGTCGAGACCCAGCTCGCTCAGGGCTTCGGCGAAACGGGGGTGTGCTCCGGACTCATCAGCTGCGCTCGTCGTCATGCACGGCACGCTAGCGGTGGGTGTACGGGACACGCGAACGAGTTCCACGACGGCGTACTCCCCCGCCTCGGCGCGCCCCCGCAAGCCCCCGCGCTCACGTCACCCGTCCCGCCCTGCCGCCGTGCCGTCGGGCGCCTCGACGGTGACGATGGAACCGCCGTGTGCGAGGAAGCACCGTGCGCGAAGGAGAGGCCTCCCCATGTCCCGCTATGTGTTCGACAACAGCGCCGACCAGGCCAAGGGCCGCTTCTTCGCGCTGGAATCCTGCTACGACCCGTTCTCCCGTCGCCAGGTGGAGCTGACCGGGATCGCCCGGGGCTGGCGGTGCCTGGAGGTCGGCGGAGGGGGCGGCTCGCTGGGCGACTGGCTCGGCGAACAGGTCGGCCCGGACGGCGAGGTCACCATCACCGACCTCGACCTGCGGTGGGCCGAGTCCCGCCCCCGGCCGCCCCACGTACGCCTCATGCGGCACGACATCGTCCAGGACCCGCTGCCCGCCGACGGTTACGACCTCGTGCACGCCCGGCTGGTGCTGCAGCACCTGCCGGAGCGGCTGGACGTCCTGGCGCGGCTCGCCGGAGCGCTGCGGCCGGGCGGCTGGCTGGTGCTGGAGGAGTTCGACACCGCCTGGGTCCCGGTGCTGGCCGCCCCCGACGAGGAGGCGGCCGGCCTCTTCGAACGCGTCCACACCGCCCTGAGCGCCCAGTTGGAGAAGGCGGGCCTCGACCCCGTGTGGGGCCGCCGGGTGCCCGGCGCGATGCTGGGTGCCGGTCTCGCGGACGTCACGGCGACGACGTACGCGGAGTCGTGGGCGGGTGGCGGTACGGGCATCGGCCTGCACCGGGTCAACGCGCAGCAGATGGCCGACCGGCTGCGGGCGGAGGGACTCACGGACGCCGAACTGGAGCGCTTCCAGGCCCTGACGGCGGACCCGGCGTTCGTGGTCAACTCCCTGCCGCTGGTCAGCACGCGGGGCCGCCGCCCCTAGGGACCAGGGATTGTCGGGAAGGCCCTGGCTCAGCCGCCGAACGTCACGTCCTTCGTCTCCACCACCCCGGCCTTGCGCTCCGGCGCCGACTGCTCCTGCCAGTACAGGTTCGTGTGCGCGATGACCTGCCCGGGCGGCGGGGCACCCCACTGGCTCAGGTCCTCCGTCGTGTGGGCGTCGCCGACGAGCGTCACGTCGTAGCCCCGCACGAACGCGCCGTGGATCGTTGAGCGGATGCAGGCGTCCGTCTGGGCGCCGGTGACCACCAGGTGTCCGACGCCGGCCGCCGCCAGCACCTCCTCCAGGTCGGTGCCCTCGAAGGAGTCGCCGTACGTCTTGTGCACCAGCGGTTCGGATTCCCGGCGGGGCAGCTCGGCGACGTACTCCCAGTCCTCGCTGCCCTTCTCCAGGCCCTCGTCGGAGTGCTGGACCCAGACGACCGGGGCGCCCTGGGCGCGGGCCGTGTCGACGAGGGCGGCGATGTTCGCGACCACCGTGTCGCGCTGGTGGGCGCCGGCCACGACGCCCTTCTGGACGTCGATCACCATCAGAGCCGTACGGGGTCGTTCGGAGAGAGTCGTCATGCCCCCAACGCTAGACCGCGCCACTGACAACGCGGGAAGCCCGAACGCGGAGAGCCGGTGAGAGCCGCCCGTCCCCACGGAGCCCTCACCGGCTGGTCCTTCACAGGAGCCGACGCGTCAGACGCGTACCAACTCCCTGTCCTCGTCGGAGCCCGAGCCCTTCGCCGGGTCGTCGTGGGCCCGCAGGCCCTCGCCCTCGACGTCGACGTTCGGCAGGGCGCGGTCCAGCCACTTCGGCAGCCACCAGGCCTTCTTGCCGAGCAGTGCGAGGACCGCCGGGACGATCGCCATACGGACGACGAAGGCGTCGAAGAAGACGGCGATCGCGAGACCGAAGCCGATCATCTTGATCATGGACTCGCCGGAGCTGATGAAGCCTCCGAAGACGGCCATCATGATGATCGCGGCGGCGACCACGACCCGGGCGCTGTGCCGGAAACCGGTCACCACGGCCTGGCTCGGCGTCTCGCCGTGGACGTACGCCTCCCGCATGCGGGTCACGAGGAACACCTCGTAGTCCATCGCGAGACCGAAGACCACGCCCACCATGAAGATCGGCATCATCGACATGATCGGACCGGTCTCCTCGACACCGATCAGGCCGGAGAACCAGCCCCACTGGAAGACCGCGACCACTGCGCCGAGCGCGGCGAGCACGCTGAGCAGGAAGCCGAGGGCCGCCTTCAGCGGGACCAGGATGGAGCGGAAGACCACGATCAGGAGCAGGAAGGCGAGACCGACCACCAGCGCCAGATACGGGACCAGCGCGTCGTTGAGCTTCTGCGAGAAGTCGATGTTCATCGCGGTGGTACCGGTGACCAGTACCTCCGCGTCCGTCTCGGCCTTGAAGTCGGAACCCTTGTCACGGATGGCGTGGACCAGGTCCTCGGTCTGTGTCGAGGACGGCTTGGAGTTCGGGATCACGGTGATCGTCGCGGTGTCGCCGGCCTTGTTGGGCGCCGGCGGGGTGACCGTCACGACGTCCTTGAGGCCCTTGATGCCGTCGGCCACGTCACCGAAGGCGGCCGTCGGGTCGTCGCTGTCCTTGGCGTCGACCACGATCATCAGCGGGCCGTTGAAGCCGGGGCCGAAGCCCTCCGACAGCGTGTCGTACGCCCGGCGCTGGGTCGTGGACGTCGGCTGCGAGCCGTCGTCGGGCAGGCCCAGTTCCAGCTGGGTGGCGGGGAGGGCGATCGCGCCCAGACCGACCACGCCGAGCACCAGCACGGCGACCGGGCGGCGGATCACGAAGCTCGCCCAGCGGGTGCCCATGTTGGGCTTGGCCTGCTTCTGTGAGGTGGCGGCGTCGGAGGACGTGTGCTCCTTGGACGACTTGCGCTTCTCGCCCGCCGGCCGGATCTTCCTGCCCGCGTATCCGAGCATCGCCGGGATCATGGTCAGCGCGATGAGGACGGCGATGACCACCGTGCCCGCCGCCGCGAGGCCCATCTTGGTCAGCATCGGGACGTTGACGACCGCGAGGCCCGCCAGGGCGATCACGACCGTGAGCCCCGCGAAGACGACAGCCGAGCCGGCGGTACCGGTGGCGCGGCCCGCGGCCTCCTCGCGGTCCCGGCCCTCGGCCAGTTCGTTCCGGTAGCGGGAGACGATGAACAGCGCGTAGTCGATGCCGACCGCGAGGCCGATCATCAGGGCGAGCGTGGAGGTGGTGTCGCCGAGGTCGAGCGCCTTGGCGAGGACGGTGATGGTGGAGACACCGATGCCCACGCCGATGATCGCCGTCAGCAGTGGCAGTCCGGCCGCGACGATCGAGCCCAGGGTGATGACGAGGACGACCGCGGCGATGGCGATGCCGACGATCTCGCCGGCCGCTCCCGGTTCGGCGCCGGCCTCCAGCGCGTCACCTCCGACGTCGACGGTCAGCCCGGCCGCCCGGGCGTCGTCACCGGCGGCTTCCAGGGACTCCCTGGTCGAGTCCGCGAGCTCCATGCCGGGGACCTCGTACTTCACCGACGTGTAGGCGACGGATCCGTCCTTGCTCACGGCGTTCGTCGTGAACGGGTCGGTGACGGAGACGACCTCGGTGCCGCCGCCCAGCTCCTTGACGGTCTTGGCGACGGTCGCCTTGTTGTCGGCGTCCGTCATCTTCTGGCCGTCGGGCGCCTTGAAGACGATGCGTCCGGTGGCTCCGTCGGCGCTGGCGCCGGGGAACCGCTGTTCCAGCAGGTCGAAGGCCTTCTGCGCCTCGGTGCCGGGAATCGAGAAGGAGGTGGTTCCGGCGGCGGGTGCGCTCGCCGCTCCGACGCCCGCGAGCGTCAGCAGCGCCACCCATATGAGTGCGACGAAATGCCGTCGCCGGAAGGCGAGTCGGCCGAGGTTGTAGAGGAACGTGGCCACGAGGGCGTACTCCCGGTCAGGTCGGTGATGGCAGGGCGTGAGTCATCGGCCCGACGACGTGAGCGGTCGCGTCAGGTGCAACTGGGGTCGTGCGTAAGGGGGTTGAGCCTCGGGGCGGGCGGCTCGTGAAATGGAGGGATCGGATCAGGCGCTGAGGGCGGGGATCACCACAGCGTCGATGTACGAGGCGACGAAGGCCTGGGTCGGTGGCTCCTCGTCGATCAGCGTCCGCGCCACGAAGGCGCCGATGATCATGTGCAGCACGTAGTCGATCGCGGGGTTGTCCGCACGGACCTCACCGCGGTCGACGGCACGCTGCACCACCCGACGCATCTCCCCGAGCTCCGGCTCGATCAGCCATTCGCGGAGGGCGGCCAGCAGCTCGGGGTTCGTGTGCGCCGCCGTGCCGAGGACCCGCATCAGCGCGGAGTCCTGTTCCATCTGGCAGTCGTCCTGGCGGTGCGTGAGCGCCTGGAAGTCGCCTCGCAGGGTTCCGGTGTCGATCGACGCGAGATCGACCGGCTTGTGATGCCGGATCGCCCTCGCGACCAGTTCGGCCTTGCCGCCCCACTGGCGGTAGAGCGTGGCCTTGCTGGACCGGGTGCGGGTGGCGACCGCGTCCATGGTCAGGGAGTCGTAACCGACCTCCCGGAGCAGTTCGAGCACGGCCTCGTACAGCTCGGCCTCGCGCTCGGGCGTGATCCGGCTGCGACGCGTCGTTGCTGTCTCAGCCATGCCACTCACCATTCCCGCTCGAACGAAACTATCTCGTACGCCTATGAAGGTACCCCATCCCCAAGCGAAACGAAACCGTTTCGTACGTGTGCTGCGTCACGACTTCTCACCGGCCTCTCACCGATCCCTCACCGGCGCCCCATCCGCGGCCTCTCACCGATCCCTCACCGGCCTCTCCGCCCGGGCCGCGGCACGCCCGTTCCGCCGGACCACGAGTTGCCGGGCCCCGCCCACCGGAAAAGCATGGGTGGGTGAGCGACGAGTACGAGAACGCGACCGGAGACGGGCCCCCGGCAGGAGGGGCCGCGGACCACGGGGAGACCGGGGCGAACGGGGCGACCGGGGAGGGCGGGCGGACCGGGGAGGGCCACGGCTCCGCCGCCTATCTGCGCTTCCCGCACCTCAGCGGCGACCGCCTGTGCTTCGTGGCCGAGGACGACCTGTGGGTGGCCCCCCTCGACACCCCCGGCCGCGCCTGGCGGCTGACCGTCGACCGTACGAAGGTGTGCCACCCGCGCTTCTCGCCCGACGGCCGGCACCTCGCGTACACGACCTGGCGCAACCTCGTGCCGGAGATCCATCTGGCGCCGGTGGACGGCGGCCCGGCCCGGCGGCTCACCTACTGGGGGAACGCCGACACCCAGGTCTGCGGCTGGTCCCCCGACGGCGACATCCTCGCCGTCGCCTCGCACGGCGAGCCCTTCTCGTACTTCACCTGGGCCTACAGCGTGCCGGTCGACGGCTGCCCCGGCGGCAAGCTCCCCTGGGGCCCGGTCTCCAACATCGCGGTCGAGGACTTCGCGGGCGAGCGCCTGACCCTGCTGCTCACCGGCACGCCCCCGCACGAGCCCGCCGCCTGGAAGCGCTACCGCGGCGGCGCCACCGGCCGCCTCTGGCTGCACGGGCGGCGCATCCTCGCCGATCTCGACGGACACCTGGACTCGCCGATGTTCGTCGGCGGCCGTATCGCCTTCCTCTCCGACCACGAGGGCATCGGCAACCTCTACTCCTGTCTGCACGACGGCTCCGACCTGCGCCGCCACACCGACCACGACACCTTCTACGCCCGGCACGCCTCCAGCGACGGCACCCGGGTCGTCTACCAGTGCGCGGGCGACCTGTGGATCGTCGACGACCTGTCCCCCGAATCGCTCCCCCGCCGCCTCGACGTACGCCTCGGCGGCCCGCGCACCGGACGCCGTACGTACCAGGTGCCGGCCGCGCAGCACGTCGACGGGATCTCCGTGGACGAGACGGGCCGGGCCGGCGCGGTCGTCGTCCGCGGCAGCCTGTACTGGCTCACGCACCGCGACGGTCCGGCGCGCACGATCGCGGACACCCCGGGCGTCCGCGTCCGGCTGCCCGAGATGCTCGGCTCGGGCGGGCAGGTCGCGTACGTGACGGACGCGGAGGGCGAGGACGCCGTCGAGATCGCCTATCTGCCGCGCGCCAGCGGCGAACGCGAGCCTCGTCGGCTGGCCTCCGGCGAGCTCGGCCGCGTCCTGGAACTCGTCTCGGACCCGAAGGGCGAGCGCCTCGCGATCGCGTCGAACGACGGGCGGCTGCTGCTGCTCGACGCGACGGAGGAGTCGGAGTCCGGGGGCACCTCCCGGACGGGGTCGGGGTCGGGGTCGGGGTCGGGCGAGGTCACCGAGCTCATCCGGTCCATCAACGGGCCCGTGCGCGACCTGGCCTTCTCCCCGGACGGGGCCTGGCTGACGTGGTCGCACCCGGGCATCGGCCGCACCCTGCGCCAGATCAAGATGGCCAGGATCGAGGGGCCGGGCGCACGCACGATCGTCGACGTCACCAACGGCCGCTTCGAGGACGAGAACCCGGTCTTCACCCGGGACGGCCGCTTCCTCGCCTTCCTCTCCTGGCGCGGCTTCGACCCGGTGTACGACGTCCACACCGGCGACCTCTCCTTCCCACTGGGCTGCCGCCCGTACCTCGTACCCCTGTCCTCGGCGACGCCGTCCCCGTTCGCGGTGAACCCCGAGGGCCGCCCCGCCGCGGGCGGCCTGGATCCGGTCGAGGACGAGCCCGGCGACGGCACGGTGACCGTCGAGATCGAGGGTCTGGAGAGCCGGGTGACGCCCTTCCCGGTCACGGCGTCCAAGTACTCGGCGCTGTACCCGGTCGCGGGCGGCGGCCTGGTCTGGCTGCGCTGGCCGATCTCGGGCGCGCTCGGCGAGACGTTCGCGAACCCGGACGACACGAGCGGCCGTCCGACGCTGGAGTACTTCAACATCACCAAGGCGAAGAAGTCCGAACTGGTCGATCACCTCGACTGGTTCGCGCTCAGCGGCGACGGCAGCAGGCTGGTCGTGGTGGACGAGGGCGACCTGCGCGCGGTCCCCTCCACGGAGTCCGGCGACAGCGACACGACCGTCTGGATCGACCTCCGCCGCATCCTCCACGAGGTGGACCCGGCCGCGGAGTGGCGCCAGGCGTACGCCGAGGCGGGCCGCCTGATCCGCGCCTACTTCTGGGCCCCCGACATGTGCGGCATCGACTGGGACGGGATCCTGGAGCAGTACCGCCCGCTCGTCGAACGGGTCGCCTCCCCCGACGAGTTCGCCGACCTGCTCCGCGAGGTCCTGGGCGAACTGGGCACCTCGCACGCGTACGTCACCGCCGCCCGCCGCAACGAGGGCCCGCCCCACTACCAGCGGGCGCAGGGCCTCCTAGGCGCCAACTTCGTGCGGCGCGACGAGGGTTGGCTCGTCAAGCGCATCCTCCCGGGTGACTCCTCCGACTCCAAGGCCCGTTCCCCGCTGGCCGGTACGGGCATCCGCGAGGGCGCGGTCCTCACCCACGTGGACGGCCGCCCGGTGAACCCCGTCGCGGGCCCCTTCCCCCTCCTCGCGGGCGCGGGCGGCACGACGGTCGAGCTGACGTTCACCCCGGCGGAGGGCGAGGGCCGCTCGCGCCGGGTCGCGGTGGTACCCCTGGTCGACGAACGCCCCCTGCGCTACCAGGACTGGGTCGCCAAACGCCGTGAGGTCGTACGGGAGTTGAGCGGCGGGCGCTGCGGCTATCTGCACATCCCGGACATGGGCGGCTCGGGCTGGGCCCAGTTCAACCGCGACCTGCGCATGGAGGTGTCACGGCCGGCCCTCATCGTCGACGTACGCGGCAACGCCGGCGGCCACATCAGCGAACTGGTCGTGGAGAAACTCACCCGCACGATCCTGGGCTGGGACCTGACCCGCAACGCCCAGCCGGTGTCGTACGCGTCGAACGCCCCGCGGGGCCCGGTGGTGGCCCTGGCCGACGAAATGACGTCCTCGGACGGCGACATGATCACGGCGGCCTTCAAACTCCTGAAGCTGGGCCCGGTGGTGGGCCAGCGCACCTGGGGCGGCGTCGTCGGCATGACCGGCCGCCACCTCCTCGGCGACGGAACCGTCATCACGGTCCCCATGAACGCCGCCTGGTTCGACGCGTACGGCTGGTCCATCGAGAACCAGGGCGTCACCCCCGACCTCGAAATCCTCCGCACCCCCCTCGACTGGGCAGAAGGCCGCCACGCCCAACTCGACGACGCGGTCCAACTCGCCCTGGACCTCCTGTCCCTCCACCCGGCGGCAACCCCACCGACGTACGAGAACACGCCGACGAGAACGCGCCCGAAGCTGCCACCGAGGCCTTCGTGACGGGGGCGCCATGGAGGTCCTTCGCTTTCACGGGCGCGGGGGGCGCGGCGCCGGGGGCTTTCGCTTTCAGGGAGCACGCCGCCGGGGCGTTCTTCTCCACACGGGCGCGGGGGCCTTCTTCACCGGGGCCCAGCCAAGTCCTTTAGGGGCGCGGGGAACTGCGCAGCCGGCCACGACCGACCCGCACCCGACGACCAACCCGGGACACACAAAAGCGCGGGGCGCCCTCCCGAAGAAGGACACCCCACGCTCAGCAAGCTCGATCACATGTCGTAGTCCTGATCGAACCGCTCCTGCGCATCGCGCGACGCCCGCTGCGCCTCGTCAGGCGTCTGCCGCCCCGGCTCCTGACGCTCCCGCGGAGCCCGCTCACGCGTCGCCCGCTCACGCGGGTCACGCGGCTCCTGCGGCTGCCGCCCACGCTCGCTCGCCTCGTCGCGGCCGGCGTCGGCACGGCGGCGCGCCTGCTCCTCGAGCTCCGCGGCCTTGTCCTGGAACTGGTCCTTCATGCCCATGAGATTCACTCCCGTAGTGGGTGGGGGATTGGGGGCTCAACCAGATTCACACGGACCGACAAAGCGCGCATTTCGATCAGTAACGGTCAGTGACCCAGCGTGCTCCGTGCCTGCTCATCGGCCTCTCCCCCGGCCCCGACGAGCCCCTTTGACACCTGCCCCACCCGCGGAGCGAACCGCCGCATCTCCCGCTGCCCCACCGACCCGACGATCCCCGGCAGATACCCGCGCACACCCTGCATCCCGCGCAGCCACCACTGCCCGTACACATGGCTGGACCGCCGCTCGATCCCGGCCACGATCCGGTCGACGGCCGGTCCGAGCGGATACGTCTTGTTCGCGGGCCACGGCAGCCGCTGCCTCAACTCCCGCATGACGTCGTCCTGATCGGCCCCGCGCACCATGTCGGTGTCGGTCCACGACAGATACCCGACGCCCACGCGTACGCCCTTGTACCCGACTTCGGCCCGCAGGCTGTGCGCGTACGCCTCGACGCCCGACTTGGACGCGCAGTACGCGGTCATCATCGGCGCGGGCGTGATCGCGGCGAGCGAGGCGATCTGCAGCAGATAGCCGCGGCTCTCCATCAGTACGGGCAGGAACGCGCGCGCGGTCATCGCCGATCCGATGAGGTTCACCTCGATCACCCGCCGCCACGCCTGCGGGTCGGAGTCGACGAACGGCCCCCCGTTGGCGACCCCGGCGTTGGCGACGACGATGTCGACCTTCCCGAACCGCTCCTTCACCTCCGCCGCGACCCGCGTCATCGCCTCGTGGTCGGTGACGTCGGCGTACCAGTGCCCGCTCTCGCCGTGCAGCCGCTCGGCGACCTGTTTCAGCGCGTCCGGCTCCAGACCGACGAGCGCGACCGTGGCACCGCGGGCGGAGAGCTTGCGGGCGAGGAGTTCCCCGACGCCCCGCGCGGCCCCCGTGACCACGGCGACCTGCCCTTCCAGGCTGACCCTGCTCATGCGCCCTCCTTCTGCTGGATCCGTTGACTGCCTATGTAGGCGGAGACGAGTTCCCGTATCCGGGTGGCGATCAGCGCGGGCGCCTCGACCGGGGTCATGTGCCCGAGCCCGGGCAGTTCGGTGGAACCGACGCAGTGCGGCAGCGCGGCGACGAGGGAGCGCGCGTGCACGACGGGCGTCATCCGGTCGGCCGTGCCGACGACGACCGCGGCCGGCATGCTCAACTCCCTTACGCGATGGTCGAGATCCAGCGTGTCGAGCACATGCGACCAGGCGTACCGCACCTTGCGCGGGCACGCGTGCACGATCCGCGCGCACGCCTCGACCATGCCGGGCGCCGAACCGGGCCCCATCGTCGCGTACTTGAGGATCCGCCGGGCGACCGGCGTGACGGGCCCCAGCGGAGCCTTCGACCCGAGCACCTTCCTGGTCAGCCAGGTCCGCGACCGCCCGGCCCGCATCGGGACCACCAGCGACTCGGCGACCAGCCGCGAACTGCCCGTACTGCACAGCAGGACGGCGCCCGCGTGCTCCCGGAACCGGTCCCGCCCGGCCGCCGCCATCAGCGTCATCCCGCCCATGGAGTGCCCGGCCAGAACGGCCTTCTCCCCGGGCGCGAGCGTGGCGGCGAGCACGGCCTCCAGATCGTCGGCGAGCGCGTCCGCGCTGCACACGGGGTTCGCCGGACTGCGTCCGTGCCCCCGCTGGTCGTACGCGATCACGCGGTGGTCGGCGGCGAGGTCGCGGATCTGCGCCGCCCAGAAGGCGGTCGAGCACGACCAGCCGTGCGAGAGCACCACCGCGGGCGCCCCGTCGGCCCCGTGCACCTCGACGTGCAGCCGGGCCCCGTCGGCGGACACGGCGGTCAGCTCGCGCACGGGAACGGGCGGCGCGTACGGACCGGACGCCACATGCATCAGCCGGCTCACGCGCTCGCCTCCACCGTCTTCTTCGTACGGCGCTTCGGTGCCGTCCCGGGCTCGGGCGGCGGCCGCAACAGGTCGTACTCCCCCAGGTCCACGCGCCGCGTCGCACCGCGGAACTCCGTCGTCGTGCCGGGCCAGATGGTGGTGTTGACGCCGTTGTCGTCGAGGTACCAGCTGGTGCAGCCGCCGGTGTTCCAGACCGTGCGCTTCATACGCTCCTGGACGCGGTGGTTCCAGGCGTCGACCGCGCCGGGCCGTGCGTCGAGGGCGGCCGGTCCGCCGAGCACCTCCAACTGCCTCACGTAGTCGGCCATGTAGTTGAGCTGGGACTCGATCATCAGGATCATGCTGGAGTTCCCGAGGCCGGTGTTCGGCCCGATGATCGTCATCCAGTTGGGGAAGCCTGCCGCCGTCGCACCGCGCAGCGACTTCATGCCGGTCCGCCAAGCCTCGGCGAGTGTCTTTCCCTCCGCGCCCACGACCCGGTCGGCGATCGGCATGTCGGTGACGTGGAAGCCCGTGCCGAAGACGATCGCGTCGACCTCGGCCTCGGTCCCGTCGGCGGCCACGACGGTCGACCCGCGGACCTCGCTGAGCCCGCTCGCGACCACGTCCACATTGGGCTGGGCGAGGGCCGGGTAGTACGTGCTGGAGAGCAGGATGCGCTTGCAGCCGATGCGGTAGGACGGGGTCAACTTGGCCCTGAGCTCCGGGTCCTTGATGGCCCGGCCCATGTTCCGCTTGGCCAACTGTTCAACAATTCCCAGCTCGTTGGGGCGCTTGGTGAACGCCTGGACCTGCAACTCCCGCAGGCCCCACAGCAGTCCGCGGCGGGCCTGCGAGGTGAAGGGCAGCTGCCGGTGGAGCCAGCGCTCGGCCCCGCTGATGGCCCGGTCGACGCGGGGCATCACCCAGGGCGGGGTGCGCTGGAAGACGGTGAGTTTCGCGACGTCCGGCTGGATGCTCGGCACGATCTGGATGGCCGAGGCGCCCGTACCGACCATCGCGACCCGCTTGCCGCGCAGGTCGTAGTCGTGGTCCCAGCGGGCCGAGTGGAAGACCTTGCCGGGGAAGGTGTCGAGGCCGGGGACGTCCGGGACCTTGGGATCGGAGAGCGGCCCGGTGGCGGACACGACGACGTCGGCGGTAAGCGTCCCACTGCTGGTCTCGATGACCCAGCGCAGCCGCCCCCCGTCCCAAGTCATCAGCTTCACCTCGGAGTTGAACCGAAGATGCGACCGGAGCCGGAAGACGTCGGTGACGTGCTCCAGATAGGCGCGGATGTGCTCCTGCCCGGAGAAGGTGCGCGGCCAGTCGGGATTGGGCGCGAACGAGAACGAGTAGAGGTGCGACGGCACGTCACAGGCGCAGCCCGGATAGCTGTTGTCCCGCCAGGTCCCGCCCACGCTGTCGGCCCGCTCCAGGACGACGAAGTCGGTGACGCCCTCGCGGCGCAACCGCACAGCGGCTCCGAGCCCCCCGAATCCGGAGCCGATCACCGCCACCCGTACATGCTCGTGCTCGGTCATCCCGACGCCTCCATTGCCGCGTACGACGCTACCGACTCCGCCAGTGAATACTGGCGCAATGGGAGCGTAGAGCAGCTCCATACCGATGGGTAGGGGTCGGGGGAAGGGAAAGTTACCGACGGTACGACATAGGCTTCCGGCGTGGCGGACAAGCGGGAGTACCGAATGGAGGAGCTGGCCCGGGAGGCCGGCATCACCGTGCGCACGCTGCGCTTCTACCGCGAACGCAAGCTGATCCCGCCACCGCGCCGCGAGGGCCGCATCGCCTGGTACGACGAGGACCACCTGGCCCGCCTGCGCACGATCGCCGCACTCCTTGAGCGGGGCCACACCCTCAACGGCATCGCCGAACTCGCCGAAGCCTTCGACCACGGCCGCGACGTCGGCGAACTCCTCGGCCTGGGCGCGCCCACCGAGGAGACCCCGGTCCGCCTGTCGCCGGAGGAACTGGCGGACGTGTTCGGCGAAGAGGCGACGCCGGAGAACCTGTCGGCCGCGCTCGACCTGGGCTACCTCGGCACGGACGGCGGCGAGATCGTCCACGTGAGCCGGCGCCTCCTGGACACCTCGGCGGCACTCGTCCGCGAGGGCATCCCGCTCGCGGACGTCCTGGCCGCGGCCCGCCGCGTCCGCGACCACGCCGACGCCCTCGCCGAGCTGTTCACCGAGTTGGTCCTGACGCAGGGCGGCCGAACGACGGACGACCTCAAGCGACTGCGCCCGCTGGCGAAGAGCGTGGTGGACGCGGAGGTGTCGATGGCCCTGGACCGGAAGCTGGGGAAGCTGACAGGCGCAGCCGGGCCCGAGGAGCAGGCTCCGCCTCGCACAGCGAAGGCACGCCGACCCACGCACGAAGCACCTTGAACCGGCGCAACTTCCCACAAACACCGCGAAGTTCACCCTTTCGAGTGACGCGTGGGAACTGAGGTACGAGAGACAGCCGTTTGGTCGTAGGTTCGAGGCCCCGGTCACCCCGACGGGAACTCCACCTGGAACGAATAGGGAGAACTACGACCTTGAGTCGCAAATCGCCCATCCTTGGCACCGCCGCCGTGCTCCTTGCCCTGGCCACGGCGCCGGCGTCAGCCGCCGACGAACCCGCCACGGCGACCGGCCGCCAGAGCACGACGCAGGCCGCGGACACCCAAGTGATGTGGTCCAGCAAGCAGTTGCAGCCCCAGCAGGTGATGTGGTCCGGCCAGTTGGCACAGCCTCAGCAGGTCATGTGGTGAAGCAGGTGACGAACGACTGAGGGTCAGCGTGCGGCGACCGGGGTTCTCCTCCTCGTGGGTGGGGAACCCCGGTCGCCGACCGCTGTACGGGGGCCGCCGGGAGTTCGCCGGAGTGCGCGCGGGGAGATCAAGGCTCCGTCGGCAGCCTCCGTGGTTCAGGAACCGGTGGCTCCCCAACTGGCGAGGAGACAGCGCAGTTCCTCCGCCTCCACGGCCGCGCCGAGTCTCTGGTAGAGCGCCAACGCACGCTCGGCGTACGGCCGAGCCGAGTCGATTCCCCGCGCGTGAAGGTGAGTTCGGGCCAGGCCGGCCAGCGCATGTGCCGAGCCGAGGGGGAAGCCGAACTTCTCCGCGATCTGCAAAGCACTCCCGTACGTCTCCAGCGCGACGCCCAACTGGCCCATCGTGCGCTGCGTATCGGCGATACCCACAAGGGCGCGCTGGCGCTCGTACTGGTTGTCGATCCGCCGGGAGACCCGCTCCGCCGTGCTGAAGTGACGCAGTGCCTCGTCCATCCGCCCGGACTCCGCGCAGGCCGCGCCGAGGCTGTTCAGGGCATTCACTTCACCGACGGCGTCCTCACTGGCCCGGTGACTGGCGAGGGCGCGTCGGAAGCAGACCATGGCCAGTTCCGGCCTGCCGGTGACGCGATGGACGGTCCCGAGGTTCGTGTCCAAAATGGCCAGCTCCTGGCGCCCACCGAAGCGGCGGGCCAGCGCCAGGGACTGCTCGTAATGGCTGCGGGCCTCTTCGTACAGTCCCTCGGCGAAGTAGATCTCGCCCATGTTGTTCAGGGCCTTCACCTGGCCGTGCGCGTTCCGCAGATCCCGGTGGATCTCCAGCATGGCCCTGAAGCGCTGCATCGCCCTGTCGTACTCGGCTCCGAAGATCAGGGCGGCTCCCTGCACATTCAGGCTCTCGGCCACGCCGTAGCGGTCACCGACCTGTTGGTAGAGCGCGAGAGCGCGGTCCAGTTCGTGCAAGGACATCTCGCCCCGCCCCGCCGCGAGATGGGCCCGGCCGATCTCGAAGAGAGCGTCGGCGCGACCGTGCACATCGTCCAGTTCCTCGAAGAGGGACAGTGCCTCAGCAGCACAGTGGAGTGCCTCGCCGTGGTTCTCCTGGGCCAGTACGTCCGCTCGCTCCACCAGGGTCTCGGCCAGCGCCTGCCGGTCGTCCCCGACGCGGAGGGCGGCCAGGGCGGAGGCGTGGAACTCGGCCGTGAGATCCCGGGCACCCCACAACTTCAGCGCATAGGCCAGCACATGGGGGAAGAGCGGGGCGAAGTCCGGAAAGTCGGCGGCGGCCGTTCGGGCCACGGCCAGCAGGTTCGCACGCTCCAAGGTGAGCCAGGCCGATGACGCGTCGACCGCTTCGGCCTCGGCCCCGGGGCCGGCCTCAGGAACGCTCTCGGGTTCGGGCCCGGCCCCGATTTCGGCACTGGTGAAGTCCGGTGCGCGGGGAGAGAAACGCTCCTGGCCGATGGGCCGTCTCCGGCGGCGCGGATACGCGAGCCGGTCGGCGCGGTCGGCTGCCGTGAGGTAGTAGGACATCAGGCGGCGGAGCGCTCCGTCCCGTGCCGTCGGCGAGTCCTCGGCGCGGCATAATCGGCCGCCGAACGCGCGGGCAAGGTCGTGCAGTTGATAGCGGTCGCGCACCGGCTCGTTGAGCAGGTGCCGGTCGAGGAGGTCGTCCGCCGCGCGGCGGATCTCCTCGGTGTCGGGGCCCCCGCACAACGCGGTCGCCGCCTCCAGAGTGATGTCGGGGCCCGGGTGCAGCGCCAGGTGGCGGAAGAGCAGCCGCGCGGAGGCGTCGAGATCCGAGTAGGAGAGCTGGAAGGCGGCGGCGACCCGTTGGTCGAATTCGTCCAGCCTGTCCCCGGCGCGCGTCAGCCGGTCGGCCACGTACTCCAGGTCCCAGGTGTCCCGGTGCCGGAACCGGCTCGCGAGCAACTGGACCGTGAGCGGATGGCAGCTGCACAACTCCACTACGCGGCGCAGTGCGGAGGTGTCGGAGACCCTCGCCGCGCCCACGATCCGGGCGAAGAGCGAGGCCGCCTCCGACACGGACAGCACGTCCAGCGGGACGGACATGGCGCCGTCGAGGCCGGCGAGCCGATTGCGACTGGCCACGATCGCGTGGCACTCCGGCGAGCCGGGCAGCAACGGCCTTACCTGCTCGGCGTCGCGGGCGTTGTCCAGCACCACGAGGACGCGGTGGTAGGCGGTCCACTCCCGCCAGCGCGCGGTCCGTTCGTCGAGGGTCTCGGGAAGCGGATCGGGCACGCCGACGGTGTGCAGCAGGAAGGCCAGGGCGTCGGCCGGTTCGTACGGCGGCTGGTCGCTGTAGCCGCGCAGGTCGACGTAGAACTGTCCTGCGGGGTAGCGGGACCTCATCCGGTACGCGGCATGGATGATCAGCGCCGACTTGCCTACTCCGGGCATGCCGTGCACCACCGTGAGAGGCAGGGCTGTCCCGTTTCCGTCGGGGGCCGAGACGGTCGCGGCGAGCATGGCCTCCAGCTCGCTCCCCCGGCCGGTGAAGTCCCGGGTGTCACGGGGCAGGCTGCTTCCCACGGGCCCTTTGTCCGCGGCGGCGGTCGGCCGTCGCGCATCGCGCACCTCACCGCCCGCGCCCGGATCTCGTACGGAGGAGTCCTCACCGGATTCGGCAGGGACCGGCTCGGACGCCTCACCGGAGCCGTCAGGGACCGACAGGGCGACGGGCGCCGGATCCCGCGGGGCCGGCTCCCGCAGACCGGGGTCCTGTCTGAGGACCCGGTTGTGCAGTTCCCGCAGGTCCGCCCCCGGGTCGATGCCCAGTTCGTCGGCCAGTCGGCCACGGGTCTCCCGGTACAGAGCCAGCGCCTCACCGTCGCGCCCGGAGCGATAGAGGGCCAGCATCAGGGCGGCGACGGCCTGTTGGGCCAGCGGGTCGAGAGAGACCAGTTCGTGGAGTTCGCCGACGAGGTCGGCGTGGCGGCCCAACTCCAGTTCCAGGCGGATGCGTTCCTCGCGTACCCGCCGGTGGTCCTCGGTCAGCCGGGCCCGCGCGGAGGCGGCCCAGGCGCCGGTGAACTCGGCGAACGGCTCCCCGCGCCAGAGCGCCTGAGCGGCGTGCAGCAGACCGACCGCGTACTCCGTGTCGCCCCGCCCGGCCGCCGCACGGGCCTGCGCACGCAGTTGTTCGAGGCGTACGAAGTCCACGTCGTCCTCGCGCACGACGCGCAGCCGGTAGCGGCGCGGCGACGTCCGCTCGACCAGCGCGTCGTCTCCGACGGCACGGTGGAGCCTGGTGCGCAGCCGTGAGAGATAGGTGCGCAGCGCCTCCACGGGAGCCGCGGGCAGGTCGTCGTCGTCCCAGACCCGCTCGACGAGCGTGTCAACGGAGACCGGATCTCCCCGGGAGTACAGCAGGATCCCGAGGACGCACCGTTCCTTCAGCGAGCCGAGCGTGTACTGACGTCCCTGGTGCCACAGTTCGAGAGGCCCCAGCGCAAGGAGGTCCACCATCTCCCCCAGATGGTTCAGCCGCTTCCTCCCACTCACTGTCAGGGCACTGCCGGAACGGCCGGAGGGAGCGGAGCGGGGCGCACAGGCGCGTGAGGGGCGCATGCCAAGGCCGCGCACTCCCCCTCGGGTGATCCGCAAGCTCTCCCGTACGGGGACTGCAAGGTTTCTGCAAGCCCGGCGTCCAGCCCCCGGGGCAGACAAGGACGGTGGGGCCGCACTGCCGCGAGCGGGTGGCCCCCCTTCAATTCACTGAGCCAACTCGCTTCAACTCACTGAGCCAACAAGGGAGTTGGCGTGACGGGGGAGTACGTATGAGTATGACGATGCCGGATGCCGACCGGCGTCTGGCGGTGCCCTTGCGTCTGGACGTCGAGCGCTGGGCCACCTTCCGGATACGCAAGAGGGTGCTCGCCGTGGTGCACACGGTGACCTCCGCGCGGCGACTGCTGGAAGCCGTCCGGCTGTTGGAGGGCGACCCGAGGGTGCAGGTCGTGTTCACGACGGCCGCGGATGTCTTCAACCACGGCGTGGACGCGTTCCTCGAGGACACCCGGGCGCTGGTCGTGCCCTGGAGCCAGGCCGTGCACACCCGGTTCGACCTCGCGCTGGCCGCGAGCTACGGCGGTCTGCACGAGCTGCACGTCCCGGTGATCGTGCTCCCGCACGGCGCCTCGTACAACAAACGGGTCTCCGCGCCCGGCGACCGGCGCGGGCGGGCCGTGGCTGAGCGCGAGGTGTACGGACTGGGCCGGCAGTGGCTGGTCAGGGACGGTGTGGTCGTCCCGTCGGCCATCGTGCTGGCACACGTGGACGACCGGGCACGCCTCGGCCGCGAGTGCCCCGAGGCACTGTCCGTGGCGGAGGTCGTCGGGGACCCCTGCTACGACCGCGTGGTGGCGAGTCTGCCCTCGCGGGCCCTGTACCGGGAGGCCCTGCGCACCGGGCCCCGTCAGGAACTGGTCCTCGTCTGCTCCACCTGGGGACCCGACTCGCTCCTCGGGCAGCAGTGGGACCTGCTGGAGCGGCTGGCCGCCGAGCTTCCCCGGGAGGAGTTCCGCATCGTGGTCATGCTGCACTCCAACGTCTGGAACGCGCACAGCGAATGGCACATCCGCAGCGCCTTCGCCCGGCTGAACCGGTCCGGCGTCGGGCTGGTCGGCCAGCACGCGGAGTGGTGCGGGGCGGTCGTCGCCGCCGACTACATCGTGAGCGACCACGGTTCCGTGTCGCTCTACGGCGCGATGACCGGTGCCCGGATCCTGACGGCCGGCTCCCCTGACACGGAGCTGGACCCCTCCTCGCCGATGGCCGAACTGCGCTCCCTGGCACCCCGGATCCGTACGGACCGTCCGCTGCGCAGGCAACTGCGGCAGAGCTCCGCCGCTTACCGCTCGGAGCTGTACACGCGGATCGCGGGCCGGCTCAGCTCGGAGCCGGGCCGGTTCGCCCGCCGGATGCGCGCACTGCTGTACCGCCGACTCCGGCTGCGCCCACCGGCCGCGGCACTCACCGCGGAGCGGGCCCGGCTGCCGTTCTTCGTGCGCTGCGACGAGCCGGGGGCACAGGCCCATGAATGACTTCGCCCCTCCCTTCGCCGCTTCCTCCATCGCTCCCTGTGCGGCTTCCTTCGTCGCTTCCTGTGTCGTGTGGTTCGACGAGCGGCTGCGGGCGCCCGCGGTCCACGACGTCGAGGTCACGCTGGCCCTGCCGGGTCACGACCGTCCGTTCGTGGACCGGCATCTGCGGGTCGCGCTCCCCGCCCCGAGTCCCTGGCCGCCACTGGCGGACGTCCTGCTCGCACCGGGCGCGACGGTCGTGGGAGGCACTGGAAGCGCGGCGGCCGACGCGACAGCCGCCAACCACCCGGGCGCCGCGGTGGTCGCGGTCCACGAGGGGACTCGTGTGTGCCGGCTGCGGCTCGGGCCGTACGACTCCGGCGCCGCCCGCCCGCCTCTCACGCTGACGCTCACCGCACGCCATGCCGCCCTGCACCCGTGGCCCGTCTGGGCCTCGCTGGCGCACGCCTGGCTGATCGCCTACGCGGGAACGCCGTGGCCAGGGGTTGCCGGGGCAGGCGCCCGCCAACCGGGGACACCCCTCTCAGGAACTCCCCGGCTCTCAAGAACTCCCCGGCCCTCAGAAGCTCCTCAGCCGCGGTCTCCTGAGCCGTGGTCTCCCGAGCCGGAGGCGTCCCCGCCCTCGTCGGTGGAGGTGGCCCCGCCCTCGTCGAGCCTCCGCAGTCGCTCCCGCACGCCCTCGGCCGGTCCCGGCCGGTTCACGCCGACGTAGAGATCGAGCGCCTCCCGGTAGTGCCCTTGGGCGAGTTCGCGCTGTCCGCGCAGTTCGGCGACCTCGCCCAGGGCGTCCAGCGCACGGGCCGTCTCGTAGTGGGCCGCGACCTCGCGCAGCACGGCCAGCGCCCCGGAGAGCCAGCGCTCCGCCTCGTCGGGCCGGCCGTCACCGAGGCAGATCCTGCCCAACAGGGTGGCGGCACGCGCCGCGTTGTAGGAGTCGTCGACCGCGAGCAAGGTCGTACGTGCCTCGGCGGCGCCCTCGGCCGCCCGGGGAAGCCTGCCTCGGGCGAACTCGACGTCGGCCGCGTTGAGCCGGGCGAGCCCGCCGGCCCGGAGGTCCCCACAGCGGGGAAGCTCCACAGCGGCCCACTCGAACAGCTCGGCCGCCTCGTCCAGTTGGCCCGCCCGCTGATGGGCCAGCCCGCGGTAGTTCGACGTACGCGCGTATCCCAGCTCGTCCCCGGCGTCCGCGAAGAGCCGGGCCGCCTCCTCGAACATCTCCAGGGCGCGGGCGTTGTCGCCCCTGCCCAGTTCGCCCTGTCCGCCGGAGGTGAGCATCCGGCACTCGGCCGGACCGTCCCCCAACTCCCTTGCCGCGGCGAGCCCTTCGGCATGCGAGGTGTGCCAGGCGTCGTAGTGCTTTCGGCGCAGGAAGAAGGGGCCCAGGGCGTCGGCGAGCTGCCAGCTGATGTCCCGCTCTCCCGTCCTCCTGGCCCGCCGTATCACCGCCATCAGGTTGGGCAGCTCCCGCTCCAGCCAGTCCAGCGCCGCCCTGGTGCCGTCGCCGAAGTCCTCGGTGACCACCGGGCCGGGCCCGTAGGAACGTTCCCGTAAGGGGTGCCGAGGATCGATGGCCCGCTCGGCCCGCGTCGCGGTGGCCAGATAGTGGTCGGCGATACGACGGAACACCGCCGCCCGCTCCGCCGCGGACTCGTCCTCCGCGGCCTTCCCCATGGCGTGCAGCCGTACGAGATCGTGGAAGCGGTAGCGGTCCTCGCCGATGTCGATGAGCAGGTTGGCGTCGTGGAGGACGTCGAGCAGCTCGCCGGGGTCGACCCACGCGCCATCGGGATCCGCCCTCGCGCCATCGGGATCGGCTCTCGCGCCGCCGGGGCCGAGGTCTCCACCGCTGCCGCCTCCGGCCGACCCCAGCACCGCAACCGCGACCCCTCCCGCGAACTCCGTCCCCGGGTGCACGCCGAGCAGCCGGTAGAGCCGGGCGGCTTCCGCGGGCAGCCCCTGGTAGGAGAGGTCGAGGGCGGCGCGTACACCGTGGTCGCCGTCGATGGCGAGTGCGTCCAGTCGCCCGTGCTCCGCGGTCAGGGCCCGGACCATCGTGGTGATCCGGCGCTGCGGCCGGGCCGCGAGCCGTGCGCCGGCGACCCGCACGGCCAGCGGCAGCCCGGCGCAGAGCCCGACGAGGGCGCGGGCGTCGTCCGGCTGGGTGGCCACGCGGTCGTCGGCGAGGGTGGCCGCGAGCAGTTCGACCGCCGCTTCGGGGGCGAGCGGTTCCAGATGCACCTGGTAGCCGCCTTCGAGGGCCAGCCCGGACATCCGCCGACGGCTGGTCACCAGCGTGACGTTGGACCCGCCCGGCAGCAGCGGCCGTACCTGCGCCGCCGTCGCCGCGTCGTCGAGCAGCACCACGATCCGGCGGTCGGCGGTGAGCGAGCGGTACAGCGCGGACCGGTCGGCGACACCCTCCGGCACCTGCTGCGGCGGAACACCGAGCCCGCGCAGGAAACTGCCCAGCACATGGGCCGGGTCGACGGGGCCGGTCGGTGCCTGCGCGCAGAGGTCCGCGTACAGCTGGCCGCCCGGGAAGTCCGTGCGCAACCCGTGCAGCCAGGCCAGGGCCAGCGCGGTCTTGCCGACTCCGCCGAGGCCGCTCACGGTGGCGAGGGCGGGGTGGGCCCGCTGTGCGGCGAGCGTCCGGTGGCGTTCGAGCCGCTCCACCTCCGCGGTGCGGTCGGTGAGGCGAACGGCCGGCGGAAGCTGCCACGGCAACTGCTGCTCCGCCGTCTCACCGGTACGGATGTGGACATCGCCGTGCACGACGGCGGCCTGGACGCTGGGACCGTGAACGACACCGCTCAGCTCGTTGTGGCCGCCCCACTCCTGCCCCCGCACGCGTCCCCCTACGACCGACCGGTAAGTACCGTCCTATGGGGAAGAGCCTTTCCGCCCACGCGTCCGTACACACGCTCGAAAACCGGCGCCCGGTGCACCACCGCATCCGGAGCCTGCGCCTCCGCCCTCAGAAGCCGCCGCGCGGAGTCGCACAGGGGCGGGGACTGTCGCACAGGGGCGGGGACTACTCGTACACAACAGTCACCGGCGCATGGTCGGACCACCGCTCGTCGTGCGTGGCCGCCCGCTCCACAAGCCCCTTGACGGCCCGGGCCGCGAGACCGGGCGTGGCGACCTGGTAGTCGATCCTCCATCCGGTGTCGTTGTCGAAGGCACGCCCCCGGTACGACCACCACGAGTACGGCCCCTCCACGTCCGGGTGGAGGGCGCGGACGACGTCCACGTACCCGCCGTCCGTCTCGTCGAGGACGCGGCCGAGCCACTCGCGCTCCTCCGGCAGGAAGCCGGAGTTCTTCTGGTTGCCGCGCCAGTTCTTGAGGTCGGCCTGCTGGTGGGCGATGTTCCAGTCGCCGCAGACGACGACCTCGCGTCCGTCGGCGGCGGCGCGCTCGCGCAGGTTCTTCAGGTGGGCGAGGAACTCGTCCATGAACCGGATCTTCTCGTCCTGCCGCTCGGTGCCGACCTCGCCGGAGGGCAGGTACAGGCTGGCGACGGTGACGCCGGGCAGGTCGGCCTCGACGTACCGACCGCTGCCGTCGAACTCGGCGGACCCGAAGCCGACCTGGACGCGGTCGGGCTCGCGGCGCGTATAGAGGGAGACACCTGCCCGGCCCTTCGCGGCGGCGGGCGCGTGCACGACATGCCACCCCTCGGGCTGCCGTACGCCCTCCGGGAGTTGCTCGGGCTCGGCCCGCACCTCCTGAAGACACAGCACATCGGCGGACGTCTCCGCCAGCCACTCCACGAAGCCCTTCTTGGCGGCTGCCCGGAGCCCGTTCACATTCACAGAGGTCACAGTGAGCACCCGGGCACGATACCGGCACACTGGTACGTGCACAGCGACCGGCCGAGCCCTTCATGGGAAGGGGCGGACGCACCGCACGCCACCATCCCACCCACCGCATAGAAGTACGATACTCAGCATGAATATACGCCGGGTCACCTTCGACCACCCCGACGCCGTCAAGCTCAACGACCAGGTGCAGGCCGAGTACGCCGTGCGCTACGGGGACGAGGGTGACGTCACCCCGCTCGATCCGTCGATGTTCCAGCCGCCGATCGGCCTGTACCTGATGGCGTACGACGCCCAGGGGCGCCCGGTGGCCACGGGCGGCTGGCGTACCCAGGACGAGAACGACGAGGGCTACTCGGACGGCGACGCCGAGCTGAAGCGGATGTACGTGGTCGAGGAGGCCCGGGGCAACGGGCTCGCGCGCCGCATCCTGGCCGCCCTGGAGGACGACGCCCGCGCGGCGGGCCGCATCCGCATGGTCCTGGAGACCGGCAACAAGCAGCCCGAGGCCATCGCCCTCTACGCCTCCAGCGGCTACGAGCCGTGCGTCAAGTTCGGCCACTACCGCTTCCACGAGGACAGCCGCTGCTTCGCGAAGCTTCTGTGAGGACGCCCGCCCGGCGCGGGCGGGGCCACTAGCCTGTCGTGATCATCAGCCCGGTTCACGGCGGGCACCGGACTGCCGGATCCGCACCACCGGCACCACCGGCACCTCATGACACTTCACGACAGGGGACCCATGACTTCGCGCCGCCGCACGCCCGTACTTCTGCGAGCCGCCGTGCCCTTCACCGCCCTCGCACTCGCCCTCACCGCGTGCTCCGACGGCGGAACCAAGGCGTCCGGCACGGACGACAAGGGCGGCTCCTCCGCCGAGGCGGGCGTCATCTCCCTCAAGTCGGCGCAGGCCGTCCTGCTCAACTACGCGAAGGTCAACAACGCGGCCAACGCGGCGCAGGCCCCGGACCGGACGGCCGAGGTGGAGGGCGGCGCGCTGCTCCAGCAGAGCCAGGCGACGTTCACACAGTTCAAGGCCCTGCCGAAGAAGGAGCAGGCGAGCTTCAAGACGCCCTTCCACTACCCGGTCGAGGGGGCCCGCTTCTACATCCCCCGCAAGGGTTCGCCGCAGGTCTTCATGGTCGACACCCGGGTCACCGGCGAGGACATCGAGAAGGACCGCCGCCGTCTCCTGGTCTTCGAGCACGTGAAGGACTACGAGAAGAACAAGAACAAGGGCGCCGAGTGGAAGGCGGTGTCCGTCGGCGAGGCCGACGGCAGGCTGCCGGCCGTGAAGCGCGACGACGACGGCTTCGTCACGGTCCTCAAGGCCTCGGACCCCGTCGGCAAGGTCAAGCTCGACGACCTGCGCGACCTGTCCAAGGACTTCTACGTCACGGGCGGCAAGAAGGCGGGCGCGAGCTTCGTGAACACCGCGTCCGTGAAGGCCTGGAAGAAGTCGTACGCGAACCGCGCCGCCTTCGACGACGGCTGCGTCGACGGCGAGTACGAGCCCGGCTTCACGGCGGCCGAGACGGCGTACGGCCTGAAGACCACCGACGGCGGCGCGCTGGCCCTCTACGACTTCGGCATCGACTACCAGAACTGGCCGAAGGCCGAGGGCCCCCGCTGCGCCACCCAGCTGGACATCAAGGACCTGCCGACGGTCACGGACATCTACCTGGACGGCCGGACCAGTACGAGCGGCCTCACCCGTACGAACTCCCTGATCACGATGGCAGTGGTCCCGGCGTCCGGCACGGACATCCGGGTCACGGGCTACCACTTGCAGATGGTCAACGCGAAGTAGCGGGCATGCCAGGTTCCAAGTAGGGGCAGTGCGGTCGGGGGTCACAGGTCCATGGCGCGGCTGATGATCTCCTTCATGATTTCGGAGGTGCCGCCGTAGATCCGCTGGACGCGGGCATCGGCGTACCTGCGGCAGATCACCGACTCCCGCAGGTAGCCGTATCCGCCGTACATCTGCAGGCAGTCGTCGACGACCTGGCCCTGTAGTTCGGTGGCGACGAGCGCGGGTGAGGTGGCGGGCCTTCTGTTCGTCGGTACCGAACGCGGCCAGGTACGGGGCGACGACGCCGGAGCGCAGCGGGACCGCGAAGCCGGACTCGGCGGCGTTCGCGAGTTCCTCGATCATGATCTGCTCGAACCGCAGGTCGGCCAGGCCCAGTCCGCCGTAGGCGGGATCGGCCCACGGGCAGAGCAGGTTCTGCTTGCCCGCGAGCCGCCAGACGTCCTTGCCGACGATCCCCGCGCGCTCCCAGTCGGCCTGCCTCGGCACGACCTCGCGCTCGACGAAGCCGCGCCACGCGCTCCGGTACGCCTCGTGGACGTCGTCGAAATAACCGTCTCTGATCACGGCCCGACGGTAGGCAGGCGGCCGGACGGGCCGTCATGACCGCAGCGCTCACAGTCGTTGACCTGGCCGCCCGGCCAGCGCGCCGGGCCGGGTGCCGGGTCGGGTGTCCAGCTGACTGCCCGGCCCGGTGCCCGGCGGAGTGTCCGACCGAGTCCCGTACGATCGGCGGTCATGGCCGCACCTCCCGAGGACGACGCGCCTCCCGCGCACGGGACGCCTCCCACGTACGACGCGGCTCCCGCCCACGGCGCGCCCACCCGCTCGGTAGCCATCCACCACGTACGGGCCTCGCTGCGCGGAGCCGAGCGACACGGCGCGGACATCACCGCGCTCCTCCAACAGGCGGCCATCCCGCCGCGGCTGCTGGAGGTCCCGCTCGCCCGGGTATCGCCCCGGCAGTTCGCCCGACTCACCAAGGCGGTGTGGCAGGCGCTCGACGACGAGTTGCAGGGACTCGGGCCGCAGCCCCTCAAGGTGGGCACCTTCGCGATGATGTGCCACGCCGTGGTGCACTGCAGCCCCGATCTGCGGTCCGCGCTGGAACGTGGCAGCGCCTTCTACCGGCTGTTCCCCGGCGGACCCCGGTTCCACCTGGAGGAGAAGCCTGCGGAGGAGAAGCTTCCGGAGAAGAAGCTGGCGGAGGGGACCCACGAGGCGCGGGTGGTCTTCGATCTGACGGCCTTCGACGATCCCGATCACTACCTCGCCGAATCCGCCACCGTCGTCACGCACCGCTTCGCGGGCTGGCTGATCCGCAGCAGGATCAACCTCATCCGGGTGGAGTTCAGCCACCCGGCACCGCGGCACGCGCTGGAGTACGACCTGCTCTACGGCGCCCCGTGCTCCTTCCGGGCCCCCCGCACCGCCCTCGTCTTCGACCGTGCGGTCCTCGACCGACCGGTGCTCCAGGACGAGGCGGAGCTGCGCGCCTTCCTGCGCCGTGCTCCGGGCGATGTGCTGGCCCGCCTGGACTACGGCAGCACCGCCGCCGCCCAGGTGCGCCGACTGCTCGGGCAGTCGCTGCCGGACCGGATGCCCGACCCGCAGGACGTCGCGGCAAGGCTGGCGATGAGCGCGCAGACCCTGCGCCGCCGGCTGGCGGCGGAGGGCACCTCGTTCCAGCGGATCCGTGACCAGCTGCGGCGAGACGTGGCCATCGCGGCCCTGGCCACGGGCACCGTCTCCATCGAGGACATCTCGCAGCGGCTGGGGTTCTCGGAACCGAGCGCCTTCCACCGCGCCTTCAAGCGCTGGACCGGCTCCGCTCCCCGCTCCTACCAACCGGGCGGCTGACCGACCTGCCGCCGAGCGAACGCCCGGGTCAACAACCTTGAGCGGCACGGTCACGGCCCCCGCCCGTACCGTCCCGTCAGACTGGCCCGCACGTCGGTGCCGGCGGCCGGTTCGGACATCCGTCCGACAGGGTCCAACCAACGCCACGTATCGACGTCACGGCGTCACCGCGGCACGGCGTCAACATCACGTATCGACGTCACGTATTGAGCAACAAGGAGAGGAAGGAGAGGTACGGCATGACAGTGGCCGAAGAAGCAGGACTCGGGCGCGTGGGGATCTGGACGTCGAGCCTGGACGCGCTCACTCCGGCGGCGACCGGGCAGATCGCGGCCGAACTCGACGCCCAGGGCTGGGGCACGCTGTGGTTCGGCGAGGCCTACGGCCGGGAGGCCTTCACCCAGGCGGGGCTGCTGCTCGCCGCCACCGGGCGCATGCGGGTGGCCACCGGCATCGCCAACATCTGGGCCCGCGACGCGGTCGCGGCCAACGCGGCGTCGCGCACACTGGCCGCGGCGCACGGCGGGCGGTTCGTCCTCGGGCTCGGGGTCAGCCACCGGCCGCTGGTGGAGCGGGTGCGCGGGGGCAGTTACGCGAAACCGGTCGCCGCCATGCGCGAGTACCTCACGGCGATGGCGGGAGCGACCTTCTACGCCGCGGAGGCCGACGAACCACGTCCGCCCGTCCTGGTCGCCGCCCTCGGTCCCCGGATGCTGGAGGTGGCCCGTGAACTCGCGGACGGCAGCCACCCCTACCTGGTGACACCGGAACAGACCGCCGACGTACGGGCGGCTCTGGGGCCGGACAAACTCGTGGCCGTCGAGATGGGCGCCGTCCTGACCTCGGACCGCGAGACCGCGCTGCGCCGGGCCCACGCCCACCTGGACATCTACACCGGTCTGCCGAACTACCGCAACAACTGGCTGAGGGGTGGCTTCGACGAGACCGACCTCGTCCGCGGCGGCTCCGACAGGCTGGCCGAGGCACTCATCGCGTGGGGCGACGAAGCGGCGATCCTCAGGCGCGTGCACGAACATCTGGCCGCCGGGGCCGACCACGTCTGCGTCCAGGTCCTGATGGAATCCCCCTTCGAGGTACCGACCGAACCGTGGCGAGAGCTCGCCCCCGCGCTCGTAGGCGCTTGACCGACCCGACTCCGGCCCCCGCAAAGCAGCCGTCGAACTGTGCTGTCACCGGGCATGCCAAAGCCCCTGCCGGATCTCCCCGGCAGGGGCTCTGATCTGTGCGTGGACCTGTGGGGATTTGAACCCCAGACCCCCTCGATGCGAACGAGGTGCGCTACCAGACTGCGCCACAGGCCCTTGCAACGAGTGAAACTCTAGCATCCCGGTCAGGGTGCTTGGAAATCCGTTCCCGGGCCCTCACCCGCTGGTCAGGAGCGGGCCCGCGACGGGACTTCTGAGACATCGTCACTCGTTGGCCGCGCGCGGCCGGTCGCCGTCCTCGTACTGGTCGAAGAGAGGCGTGCGGCCCCGTTCACGGGCGCGCCGGGCCGAGGCCGCGCGCCGGGCGTCCGCGGCGCTGTCCGACGCGTCGTCCCCGTCGTCCGAGTCGTCCACGTAGGACTCGCCGAGCTCCTCCCCCGCCTCGGCCGCCGAACAGTCGGCGTTCGGTTCGACCGTGCTGGACCGGGCCGAGCTCCAGGCGTCGGGTCCGCCCAGGTCGACGTCGGACGTGGCGCGGGGGGCGACCGGGGCGGTCACGTACGTCGGCAGCGGCACCGGGACGGGGTCCCAGCTGTCGCCGCCGGAGGGGCCGCTCCGGCGCTCGCGCTGCTGGTCGACCCACTCGGCGTGGTCGGTCTGCTCGACGAGGGCACGGCGGTCGGCGGCGAGCGCGGACAGACCGGGATCGGTGTCGGCCTCGGGTCCGTCCTCCGGCTCGTCCGCGGCGCCCGGGTCGGTGGGCGGCCGGCGCCTGGGCTGCCGCTCCCGCAGCCGCTGCGCCGCGACCTCGGCCCGCCTGCGGTCCATCACATAGGTGAAGCGCCGCCGCTCCTGGGAGCGCAGATAGGCGATGTAGACGCTCAGCATCACCGCGGGCACGCCGGGCGCCCACAGGAAGGCGAGCCCGCCGACCGCCGCGACGATCGCGCCGAGCGTGAAGGCCATGAAGAGCATGACCGTCGTACGCCGTCGGCGCGCGAGTACCTTCGAGCGCCGGGCGCGCGCTGCCGCCTCCGCGGCCGCGGCCCGCCTCGCGGGGGACGACGCGGCGGACACGGACGACGCGGACGCTCCGTTCGACGACGGCTTGGCGCCCTGCCGGGGCACCGGCCGCCCGTCCGCCGTACGGCCGGATTTCGCCGCGGGGTGGGCGGGGCCGGCCGGGGAGCCGGGCTTCGGCACCGTCGCGGACACCTGTCTCGACGCCTGCCGCGCCGCCTGTTCCGATGCGCGCTCCGATGCACGTTTCGGCGCCTGCTTCGGCGTCTGCTTCGAAGCGGGCTGCGCCTGCGCCTGCCCCTCGGACCGCGCTTCGTCCCGCACGTCCCGTCCGTCACGCACGTCTCGTGCATCCCGTACGTCGTCGACGTCGGCCCGTGCCTCGCGACGTGTCGGAGGCATGGCGAAGGCCCGGACGTCCACCGAGTCGGTGACGCCGTCCGGGTCGGCGTGGTGCTCCCCCTCTTCGGTGGAGCGCGCCCGCAGGTCCTTGGCGTACCGGCGCTCCATGCCCGCCCGGCCGGACAGAAGCCGGATGGCGGTGCTGAAGCGTTCCGTCGGACGGGCCTCATTCAGCTCGTCCTGCCTACGGAGCCACATAGGCACCAAGTAGGCGGCCCAGGCCCCGACAATGACTGCGTAGATGAGGCCGCTGCTGCTCACGCCTCACACGGTAGAGGGGTTTGCGTGAGGCCATCTGCCAATTGAGCCGGTGTGTCGCACGATCTGGCTGATATTTCGAGCTTTTTTTGTGACCGATGCGATCAGCAGGCCGCCAGGGGCGTGAAATTAATGCCCGAGGATGGTCGATCGCCGATCATTTTCGAACACCCATTTCATTTACGCGGTGTTCCGAGGGGTGTCCCGCGGTGAGTTTTCGGACGTGTTCCGCGAGCGTGTCCGGCGCCAGCGGGCGAGCAGTCCTTCGGGCACCTCTTCGGCCGTGAGCGCGAAGACGAGGTGGTCACGCCAGGCGCCGTCGATGTGGAGATAACGTGGACGAAGGCCTTCGTCACGGAATCCGAGTTTCTCCACGACCCGTCGGCTCGGCCCGTTCTCGGGCCGAATACAGACCTCGATGCGGTGCAGACCAACGGTTCGGAAGCAGTGGTCGGAGACAAGCGCCACGGCCGTCGGCATCACTCCGCGACCGGCGACCGCCTCGTCCACCCAGTAGCCGATATGGCCCGAGCACATCGAGCCCCAGGTGATTCCGGCGACCGTCAACTGACCGACGAGCCGCCCCTGGTACTCGATGACGAACGGCAGCATCCGCCCCGAGTTCGCCTCGGCGCGCAGATGCCGGACCATCTGGCGATAGGTCGGCCGGTGGGCGATCGGCCCGCTGGGCGTGGGCGGCGGGATGGTCGCCTCCCAGGGACGCAGCCAGTCCCGGTTACGGCGGTTCACATCGCGCCAGGCCCGCTGGTCGCGCAGCTTTATGGGCCGGAGGACCACATCGCCGTCCACCAGCTCGACCGGCCAGGATGGGCTGTTCAGCTCACACCCCCACTGCCGCTGGGTCTGGGGTGGTCGCCGCCGCGGATCTGGTCGACGGCGTGGATCAGGAGGGGTTCGAGGACGGCCAGGCCGTCCCGCACCCCGCCGGTGGAACCAGGAAGGTTCACGATCAGTGTGCCCTCCGCGACCCCGGCGAGCCCCCGGGAGAGGGCCGCCGTGGGCACCTTCTCCCTTCCGAACGCCCTGATGGCCTCGGGAATGCCCGGCACCTCGTACGTGATCACCTTCCGCGTGGCCTCCGGGGTGCCGTCGGTGGGTGAGATGCCCGTGCCGCCGGTGGTCACGATGACGTCGTACCCGGCCCGGACGCCCACCCGCAGGGCGTTCTCGACGGGGTCGCCGTCGGGGACCACCCACGGCCCGTCGACCGCGAAGCCGAACTTCTGGAGCCCCTCCGCGATCAGGGGCCCGCCCCGGTCCTCGTAGACACCCGCCGCCGCGCGGTTGGAGGCCGTCACCACGAGGGCGCTGTACGGAGCGGTCAGCGCGCCGCCGATCGGCGGCTCGGCCGGTGCCGCGGGTCCCGAGGGCCCTTCGGGTCCCGCCGTCATGCCCGGCTCCAGTCGCCCGACTTGCCGCCCGTCTTCTCCTCCACGCGCACGTCCGTGATGACCGCCCCCTTGTCTACCGCCTTGACCATGTCGATCACGGTGAGAGCCGCGACGCTGACCGCGGTGAGGGCCTCCATCTCGACGCCCGTGCGGTCGGTGGTCTTCACGGTGGCCAGGATCTCGACGGCGTCGTCCGCGACCGACAGATCAAGCTTGACACCCGACACCGACAACGGATGACAGAGCGGGATCAGATCCGGTGTGCGCTTGGCGCCCATGATGCCCGCGATACGCGCGGTGGCGAGGGCGTCGCCCTTGGGGACCCCCTCGCCGCGCAGCAGCTCGATCACGCGGGGCGAGACGAGGACTCGACCGCTGGCGCGGGCCGTGCGGGCGGTCACGTCCTTCTCGGACACATCCACCATGCGGGCGGCACCCGCCTCGTCGATGTGGGTCAGTCGGTCCTGCGTACTCATGATGGCTGGGGCGCTCCCGGTCGGGCCTGTTGTGCGCGACACGGTACCCCCAAGTCGGGGCCTTCAGCCGAGGAGGACCACGTCGACCTCGGTGCCGGGCTCCACGGACTCGTCGGACTCGGGGACGACGATCAGCGCGTTCGCGTGCGCGAGGGCCGCGATCAGGTGGGATCCGGCGCCGCCGACGGGGGTGACCTCCCCGTCCGCGTACCGTCCGCGCAGGAACTGACGGCGTCCGGCGGGCGAGGTGAGCGCCTTGTCCGTGCGGAGGGTCGCTCTGGTCATGGACCGGTGGATGTCGTCGACGCCCATCAGGGTGCGGATCGCGGGGCGCACGAACAGCTCGAAGGACACGTACGACGACACGGGGTTGCCCGGGAGCGCGAGCAGCGGGGTGTGGTCGGGGCCGATGGAACCGAAGCCCTGGGGCTTGCCGGGCTGCATGGCGAGCTTGCGGAACTCGATGCCGCTGCCCGCCTCGTCCTCGTCGCCGACCGAGGACAGGGCCTCCTTGACGACGTCGTACGCGCCGACGCTGACGCCGCCCGTGGTGACCACGAGGTCGGCGCGGATGAGCTGGTCCTCGATGGTGGCACGGAGTGTCTCGGCGTCGTCGGCGACCGCGCCCACGCGGTAGGCGATCGCGCCGGCGTCACGGGCGGCGGCGCACAGCGCGAAGCTGTTGGAGTCGTAGATCTGGCCGGTGCCCAACTGCTCGTCGGGCTGGACCAGTTCGCTGCCGGTGGACATGACGACCACGCGCGGGCGCGGGCGCACCCGGACGGTGCCCCGGCCGATCGCGGCGAGCAGGCCGATCTGCGGCGGGCCGAGGACGGTGCCCGCGGAGAGGGCGCGGTCGCCGGCCTTCACGTCGCTGCCCTTGGCACGCACGTGCGCGCGTGCCGGTGCCGAGCGGTGGACGTGGACCTGGCCGGAGGCGCCCTCGGGGGACGCGCTGCGGGCGCGCATCCCGGAGACGGGGCCCTCGCCGAGGCCGCCGTCGGTCCACTCCACGGGGACGACGGCTTCGGCGCCGGGCGGCAGCGGGGCGCCCGTCATGATGCGGGCGGCCTGGCCGGGTCCCACGTGGAGCAGCTCGGACTCGCCCGCCGCGACGTCACCGACGACCGTGAGCACGGCCGGGTACTCCTCGCTCGCGCCCGCGACATCGGCGACCCGGACCGCGTACCCGTCCATCGAGCTGTTGTCGAACGGCGGCAGGGAGACCGGCACCGTGACGTCCTCGACCAGGACGCAGCCCTGGGCGTCGAGGAGCTGCAGCTCGATGGCTTCGAGGGGGCGGACGGTCGCGAGGATGTCCTCCAGGTGCTCGGACACCGACCAGAGGTGGTCCTGGCCGGTGACGCGGGCCGCGGCGCTGCTCAAGTTGCTTACATCTCCTCGGTGACGTAACTGCGAAGCCAGGTCCGGAAGTCCGGGCCCAGGTCTTCACGTTCGCACGCGAGTCTGACAATGGCACGCAGGTAGTCGCCGCGGTCACCGGTGTCATAACGGCGGCCCTTGAAGATCACGCCGTGCACCGGGCCGCCGACCTTCTCGTCGGCGGCGAGCTGCTGGAGGGCGTCGGTGAGCTGGATCTCGCCGCCGCGGCCGGGCTCGGTCTCCCGCAGTATGTCGAAGACGTGCGGGTCGAGGACGTACCGGCCGATGATCGCGTAGTTGCTCGGGGCGTCGGCGGCGGCCGGCTTCTCGACCAGGTCGTGGACCTTGACGACGTCACCGTCGTCGGTGGGGTCGACGGCCGCGCAGCCGTAGAGGTGGATCTGCTCGGGGGCGACCTCCATGAGCGCGATCACACTGCCGCCGTACTGCTCCTGCACGTCGACCATGCGCTTGAGCAGCGGGTCGCGCGGGTCGATCAGGTCGTCGCCGAGGAGCACGGCGAAGGGCTCGTGGCCGACGTGCGGGGCGGCGCAGAGCACGGCGTGGCCGAGGCCCTTGGGGTCGCCCTGGCGGACGTAGTGCATGGTGGCGAGGTCGCTGGACTCCTGCACCTTGGCGAGCCGGTCGGCGTCGCCCTTCTTCTGAAGGGCCGATTCCAGCTCGTAGTTGCGGTCGAAGTGGTCCTCGAGGGGCCGCTTGTTGCGGCCCGTGATCATGAGGACGTCATCGAGGCCCGCGGACGCGGCCTCCTCGACCACGTACTGGATCGCCGGCTTGTCGACGACCGGCAGCATCTCCTTGGGAGTGGCTTTGGTGGCCGGCAGGAACCGGGTTCCGAGGCCTGCTGCGGGGATGACAGCCTTGCTGATCCTGGGGTGTGCCTGAGTCATGCCCGACACCATATCCGGTGCCTTTGTATGGAATCTGTGGCTCCGGTTAATTCGCTCTCATATGAGCGCATTATGAAGGGTACGGAACAAGCCTATGAGTCACCTGGGACCCGAACCCGAGTCTGGCAAGCGAGTGTTGCGGCGAGAGTTCCTCACGGTGAGAAGCCGGTATACGGCCGATGACGTGCGGGAGACCGGGGCCGCACTCGCCGCCCGCGCCCTGGAGCTGCCCGAACTGGCGCACGCGCGCACGGTGGCAGCTTACGTGTCCGTGGGGAGCGAACCGGGCACCCGTGCGCTCCTCGACGCACTCCACGCGCGCGGCGTGCGCGTCCTGCTCCCGGCGCTGCTCACGGACAACGACCTGGACTGGGGCGCGTACGCCGGAGAGGGCTCGCTCGTCTCCGTACAACACCGGGGAAAGATGGCCCTCCTGGAGCCCGCGGGCGAGCGTCTGGGCCCGGACGCCGTGCTCACGGCCGACGCCGTGCTGCTGCCGGGCCTGGCCGTCGACGCGCGCGGGATGCGGCTCGGCCGCGGCGGCGGATCGTACGACCGGGTGCTGGCGCGGCTCGACCGGGCGGGCGCGGATCCGGCCCTGGTGGTGCTGCTGTACGACTCCGAAGTGGTCGACCGCGTCCCCGAGGAGCCGCACGACCGGCCGGTGCACGCGGTGGTGACCCCTTCGGGAGTGCACCGCTTCCGCCGGCCCTCTCCGTAGCGGCCGACCGCTCCCCAGGGCCCCGATGCGCGAAACGGCCCTCCACGCGCGCGTGGAGGGCCGTTCTCATGTGGTGCTCAGGGCTTCAGGACCAGCGTGTCCGACGTCTTCGCGTCGACCTCCCGCTCCGTGGAGACCCAGGGCAGCAGCTCGCCGTCGATCCACTTGCCCGTCTGGTCGACGTAGTGGGCGCTGTAGGCGTGCCCGGAGGCGCCGGTGAGGTTGATCCACTTCGACTTGTCGAAGTCCTCCAGGTTCACCACCATGCGCATCGAGGGCACCCAGACCACGGTGTAGCCGCCCGCGGCGTTCCAGCCGGTGGCGTTCACCGCCGCCTCGCCGCCGCTCATGTTGTACGGGCCGCGGTTGAGCATGTACTTCAGGAATCCGGGACCTTCGAGGCCCAGGGTCTGGTTCTTCAGGTAGAGCCGGTGCAGGCGGCCCCAGCTCCAGGTGTCGATGCCCTTGCCCAGCTTGGCGGTCAGCTCCCAGCGGGCGTCCGTGAGGGCCCGCTTGAAGAGCTCGTCACGGGTGTCGACGGCCGGGTCGGTGCGCGTCGCGGGCGCCGACCACCAGTCGTTGTCCTCGTCGTCGAGGATCTTGCGGACCACCTCGAACCAGCGGTCGCCGCCGTCCGGCTGCGCGCTGTCGGCCTCGCGCTGACCGCACTCGCGCACCCGCCGGTCCTCGTCGGCGGGACCGGTGGAGTCCACCGGCTCGACGTTCAGGCACTGGCCCTCGACCCGCAGCTCCTTGGGCAGCTTGTTGCCGAAGGCGAGCTTGAGGATGTTGCGCCAGGTCGCGTTGAAGTACGCCGCGGCGGCCGAGTCGGCGTCCTGGGTGTAGTTCCAGCCCTCCAGGAGCTTCTGCGCCTCACGGACGTTCTTGTCGGCCACGTCGATCTTGAGCAGCTTGGGCACCAGGAGCTTGGCGATCTCGCTGCTGTTGTCGAGCTGCATCTGCCGCATGTCGTCGGTCGAGATCTTGCCGCCGCCCTTGATCTTCGACTCGATGAGGTCGGCGATCCGCTGGCTGCGCGTTCCGTAGCCCCAGTCCGTGGTGAGCGTGTAGGGGTACTTGTCCTTGTCGATGACGGCCTGGTTGGCGGTCACGATGTAGCCGCGCTTGGGGTTGTACTCGTAGGGCAGCTCGGCCTGCTTGATGTAGCCGGTCCAGCGGTACTTGGAGTCCCAGCCGGGCGAGGGGAGCGAGCCGTCGCCCTCACCGCGGATCGGGATCCTGCCGGGCAGCTGGTAGCCGATGTTGTCGTCGGTGTCCGCGTAGGTCAGGTTCTGCGAGGGCACGTCGAAGAGCGTGGCCGCCTTGCGGAACTCCGTCCAGTCGGTGGCCTTGTTCATCGCGAACACGGCGTCCATCGAGTTGCCCGGGTCCAGGGCGGTCCACCGCAGGGAGATGCCGTAGCCGTCGCCGCGGTCGGGTGCCGCGCTGTCGACGGTGGCCTTCTTGCCGACCTTCACCAACTCGTCGTTGCGGTCGGACAGCAGCGGTCCGTTGTTGGTCTCCCGGACGACGATGGTCTTGGAATCGCCGCCCGCGACGTTGATCTTCTCCTCGCGGGTGGTGAAGGCCTTCACCTTGTCGTCGTACTCGTAGCCGTTCCCGGTGAGCTTCTCCAGGTACAGGTCGGTGACGTCGGCCCCGGAGTTGGTCATGCCCCAGGCGATGTTCTTGTTGTGGCCGATGACCACACCCGGCATGCCCGCGAAGGTGTACCCGGAGACGTCGTACTGGCACTTCTCGGAGATGCCCGTGCAGTGCAGGCCCATCTGGTACCAGACGGACGGCAGCGAGGGCGACAGGTGCGGGTCGTTGGCGAGCAGCGGCTTGCCGGTGATGGTGTGGGTGCCCTTGACCACCCAGGAGTTCGAGCCGATGCCGTTGCCGTTCACGCCGACGGCCTCAGGGACGCCGTCGAGCACCTTGTAGAGGCCCGACAGCTGGCTCTGCAGCCCGGAGGGGGCCTCGGCGTTGTTCGCGAGCCCGGTGCCCGCCGAGGACTGCGTACCGCCGGTACCGGTGCCGGTACTGGTGTCGCTGCCCTGCTGGTAGTCCCCGGTGACGCTGTTGTACTGACCCTCCTGCACGATCGGCTTGTTCCGGTCGTACGGGTACTGCGGGTACAGGTCGGCGATCTGCTTCGGTCCCAGGCGGCTGGTCATCAGGGAGCGGTCGATCTCGTCCTGCATGTTGCCGCGCAGGTCCCAGGCCATCGCCTTGAGCCAGGCCACCGAGTCGACCGGGGTCCAGTCCTTGGGCTTGTAGTCGTTGCGGAAACCGAGGGCCGCGTACTCCAGGGAGATGTCCGCGCCGTCCTTGCCCTTCAGGTACGCGTTGACCCCCTTGGCGTAGGCCTGCAGGTACTTCTTCGTCTCCGCGGAGAGCTTGGTCTTGTACTCCTTCTCCGCGACCCGGTCCCAGCCGAGCGTGCGCAGGAACTCGTCCTCGTCGACCTGGCTCTCGCCGAACATCTCGGAGAGCCTGCCGGCCGTCATGTGACGGCGTACGTCCATCTCGTAGAACCGGTCCTGCGCCTGGACGTAGCCCTGCGCCATGAACAGGTCCTCGTCGGTCGAGGCGTAGATCTGCGGGATCCCGTAGCTGTCGCGCTTCACGTTCACCGGGCCCGACAGACCGTCGAGGGAGATGGAACCCTTGGTCTGGGGGAAGGAGGCGCGGACGGTGCTGATGCTCCAGAACGACCCGTAGGCGATGCCGCCGATGATGGCCAGAACCAGGACGATCAGGATCAGACGGGCTCTGCGCCCCTTCTTCCTGCCGGACTTGCCGGGCTTTTGACCGGAAGATGCGGTGGTGTTGGGGGGCATCGCTGTCCTTGCTGTCCTCACGCGAGCGGCAGGCGGGCTTGTCCATTTGACTGAGCGCTGGAGCAACCATAGGCGCAGGGCCAACTCGGGCTTGACGCGGAGTCGGGTACCCGGGCGGACGGGAGTTCGATCTTGCCTTGCCGAGTGTCAAGAAAGCGTCAAGAGTTAGGTAAGGTAACGAAGTAGTTGAACCGTCGGGCCGGCCGAACGGCCACGGTTGCACCCAGCACGGTGATCCAACCGACCGAAGCGGTCCAACTGGTCAAAGTGATCCACCCGGAACGGCGAGAAGGGAACAGCCGCTGACTGTCCACCACCTCAACCAGCTCCTGCTCGTATGCTCGCTCGTTCTGCTCGTCGCGGTGGCAGCGGTTCGGATCTCGTCGCGCAGCGGGCTCCCCAGCCTGCTCGTGTACCTGGGCATCGGCGTCGCCATGGGCCAGGACGGCATCGGCGACATCCACTTCGACAGCGCCGAACTGACCCAGGTCATCGGGTACGCGGCCCTGGTCGTGATCCTGGCCGAGGGCGGCCTCGGCACGAAGTGGAAGGAGATCAGGCCCGGGCTGCCGGCTGCCTCCTCACTGGCGCTGGTCGGCGTCTCGGTGAGCGTCGGCATCACCGCGACAGCGGCCCACTACCTGATCGGGCTGGAGTGGCGGCAGGCGCTCATCATCGGCGCGGTGGTGTCCTCGACGGACGCGGCGGCGGTCTTCTCCGTGCTGCGGAAAGTGCCCCTCCCCGCGCGCGTGACGGGCATCCTGGAGGCCGAGTCGGGCTTCAACGACGCCCCGGTGGTCATCCTCGTCGTCTCGTTCTCCATGGCCGGCCCGGTGGAGCACTGGTACCACCTGCTCGGCGAGATAGCGCTGGAGCTGTCCATCGGAGCGGCCATCGGCCTCGCGGTGGGCTTCCTGGGGGCGTACGGACTGCGGCATGTGGCGTTGCCCGCCTCCGGCCTCTACCCGATCGCGGTGATGGCGATCGCGGTCACGGCGTACGCGGCCGGGGCGCTGGCCCACGGCAGCGGCTTCCTCGCCGTGTATCTGGCGTCGATGGTGCTGGGCAACGCGAAGCTGCCGCACTGGCCCGCCACGCGCGGCTTCGCCGACGGGCTCGGCTGGATCGCCCAGATCGGCATGTTCGTGCTGCTCGGGCTGCTGGTCACCCCGCACGAGATGGGCGACGACATCTGGCCCGCGCTCGTCATCGGGCTGGTGCTGACCATGGTGGCGCGGCCGCTGAGCGTCGTGGTGGCGCTGGCGCCGTTCCGCATGCGCTGGCAGGAGCAGGCCCTGATGTCGTGGGCCGGGCTGCGTGGCGCGGTGCCCATCATCCTGGCCACGATCCCGATGGTGAGCGGCGTCGAGGAAAGCCGTCGCATCTTCAACATCGTGTTCGTCCTTGTGGTCGTCTACACCCTCGTCCAGGGGCCCACGCTCCCCTGGATGGCCCGGAAACTGGGCGTCTCCAAGGCCCCCTCGGAGACCGCCGACCTGGGGATCGAGTCGGCGCCCCTGGAGCGGCTGCGCGGGCATCTGCTGTCCGTCGCGATCCCGGAGGGGTCGAAGATGCACGGCGTCGAGATCAACGAGCTGCGGCTGCCCGCGGGGGCCGCCGTCACGCTGGTCGTCCGCGGTGGAGAATCGTTCGTTCCGCTTCCCACGACCGTGCTGCGGCGCGGTGACGAACTGCTCGTGGTGGCCACCGATCCCGTCCGGGACGCGGCCGAGCAGCGGCTGCGGGCGGTGGGTCAGGGGGGCAAGCTGGCGGGGTGGCTGGGGACTGGTGGGAACGGGGCGGAGGGGTGAGCGTTGGCGGCTCGGCTTCGTGGCTTGGATTCGTGGCTCGGCTGCGCGGCGCCTTGGGCTCTCGGCTTCGTGGCTCGACCTCGCGGCTTGGCTTCGTGGCTTGGCTTCGCGCCTCGGCCTCTCGCCTCGGCTTCGTGGCTCGCAAGCATTCGCAGGTCCCGGACGGGAGAGTGCCAGGTTTCACAGGGGCAGAGCCGCTTGAGCCTGTATCATCAAGGCGCATCTTGATCTAACCAACTCTGCCTGACGCAGAGCTGGCGCGACCGTATGGCGGCCGCGGTGCCCTCTCTGGCGGGCGGCCCGGCATCTACCGCAGTTCCGCGCAAGAGGACAGCTCTCGGCGCCTCCAGCCCCGTACAAGGGGTCGCGCTACCAGGCGGCAGAAAGGCACGGGCCGTGGCATCCACGGTCACCTCGGAGTCCCCCGGGACTCCTGTCTCCTCCCGCCCCGGATACGGACAGCTGCTGCGTACGCGCGGCGCGTGGACGTTCCTGCTTCCCGGCTTCGCCGCGCGGCAGCCGTTCGCGATGCTGACCATCTCCATCGTCCTGCTCGTCCAGCACACCACCGGCTCGTACGGGGCCGCCGGCGCCGTCGCCGCCGTGACCGGTGTCTCCCTGGCACTGTTCGCGCCCTTCACCGGCCGTCTCGCCGACCGTCACGGCCAGCGGGCCGTGCTGCTGCCCGGCGTCCTCGTCCACACGCTGGCGGGGCTCTCCCTGACCGCCCTGGCCCTCGCGGACGCACCCCTGTGGGCGCTCTTCGTCGCCGCCGTGCCGACAGGCGCCTCGGTGCCGCAGATCGGGCCCATGGTGCGGGCCCGCTGGGGCGTCAAGCTCCAGGACTCGCCCCTGATGACCACCGCGGCGGCCTTCGAGTCCGTCACCGACGAGCTCACCTTCGTGTTCGGGCCGCTGCTCGCCACCGCGCTGTGCACCGCCGTCGACCCGGCCGCGGGGCTGCTCACCGAGGCCGCGCTGACCCTGGTCGGCGGTCTGCTGTTCGCCGCCCAGCGCGGCACCCAGCCGGCCGTGGGTGCCGACGCCGGTGTCGACGGGCACGCGCGCGTGAAGCCCGCCTCCGCGTTGTCCGTACCCGGTGTGCGGGTGCTGATCGTGGCCTTCCTCGGTATCGGCGCCGTGTTCGGCGGCATGCAGGTCTCGCTCGCCGCGTTCAGCGAATCCATCGGCGAGCCCGGGCTCAACGGTGTCCTGTACGGGACCTTCGCCGCGGGCAACATGCTCTCCGGCGTCGTCTGCGGCGCGATCGCCTGGAAGGTCGCCCCGCGCCGCCGCCTCGTCGTCGCTTACGCCGCTCTCGGAGTGGCCGCCTCCGGGCTGTGGGCCGCCCAGTCGGTCGTCGTCCTCGCGGGGATCGGTCTCCTCGTCGGTGTGTGCATCGCGCCCGCCCTGATCACCGGCTACACGCTGGTCGACGGACTCGTGCCGGCGGGCGCCCGGACCGAGGCCTTCACCTGGCTCACCGGAGCGGTCGCGCTCGGGCAGGCTGCCGCCGTCACGGTCGCCGGGCAGATGGAGGACCGCCTGTGGGACGGCGCCGGATTCCTCGTCCCGATGGGCGGCACTCTGCTGGCCCTGGCGACCCTCGTGACCCTGCGTTCACGCCTCTCGCCCCGGGTCGTGAGCCGGACCGTCGCACGTGGCGTGGGTCACCGAGTGCCGGTGGCAGTGGACTGATCCCGAGGAATACGTCACTATGGACCGTCGTTAGCACTCACTGAGTGAGAGTGCCAGGAGGAAGACAAGTGCCGACCTACCAGTACCAGTGCACCGAATGCGGCGAGGGCCTCGAGGCGGTGCAGAAGTTCACCGATGACGCCCTCACGGTGTGCCCCAACTGCGACGGACGCCTGAAGAAGGTGTTCTCCGCGGTCGGCATCGTCTTCAAGGGCTCCGGTTTCTACCGCAACGACAGCCGCGGTTCGTCGTCGAGCAGCAGCCCGGCGCCGGCCTCGAAGTCGTCTGCCGGATCGTCCGACTCGAAGTCGTCGTCCTCTTCGGACTCCTCGTCCTCGTCGGGCTCGGGTTCCAAGTCGTCCTCGGACTCGAAGTCGGGCTCCAAGTCGTCGTCCTCGAGTTCGTCCTCCGGCAGCAGCAACGCCGCGTAGCGCTCTCGCGAATCACCGTTCTTCGCCGAAGACCCTGTCGTCGTACGACGACAGGGTCTTCGGTGTTTCCGGGCCCGGTTAGGGTGCCGTTCATGGTGAACACGGAGAACGTCGAGATCGGCGTCATCGGCGGGTCGGGCTTCTACTCCTTCCTCGAAGACGTGACCGAGATACAGGTGGACACGCCGTACGGAGCGCCCAGCGACTCCCTGTTCCTGGGTGAGATCGCCGGGCGCCGGGTCGCCTTCCTGCCCCGCCACGGGCGCGGCCACCATCTGCCGCCGCATCGCATCAACTACCGCGCCAATCTGTGGGCGCTGCGGTCCGTCGGGGCGCGTCAGGTGCTCGGGCCGTGTGCGGTGGGCGGGCTGCGGCCCGAGTACGGGCCGGGGACGCTGCTCGTGCCCGACCAGTTCGTGGACCGTACGCAGTCCCGGGCGCAGTCCTACTTCGACGGGTTGCCGTTGCCCGGGGGTGACGTGCCGAACGTCGTGCACGTGTCCCTTGCCGATCCCTACTGCCCCACCGGGCGGGAGGTCGCTCTTCGGGCTGCTCGGGGGCGGGACTGGGAGGCTGTGGACGGGGGGACGCTCGTCGTTATTGAGGGGCCGCGGTTCTCTACCCGTGCGGAGTCGCTCTGGTACCGGGCGCAGGGGTGGTCCGTGGTGGGGATGACCGGGCATCCGGAGGCGGCACTCGCTCGTGAACTGGAGCTTTGTTATACGTCGTTGACGCTGGTCACCGATCTCGACGCGGGTGCCGAGAGCGGGGAGGGCGTCTCGCACGACGAGGTGTTCAAGGTGTTCGCGGCGAATGTGGATCGGCTGCGGGGGGTTTTGTTCGATGCGGTGGCGGGGCTGCCGGTGAACTCTTCTCGGGATTGTCTGTGCGTGAGTGCGTTGGGTGGGATGGATACGGGGGTTGCGTTGCCGTAGGTGGCCGCCGGGTGCCTTGTGGTCGTGTGGGGCGCGGGCCGTGCCGGTACGTCGAGCCCGCCGCGTGCCGGGTGTACGGCTGTGGGTTTTGAGGGTTCCGTGTTTTGGAGGAGCTCTATGCGGCGGGCTTTCGACGTACCGGCACGGCCCGCTCCTTTGCGTCGTCGGCTGCGGGTGTCGGGGTGGAACCTTCCCTTCGGGTGAGGGAGTTGTCCACAGTTTGAGGGTTGTCCACTGGGCTCGGTGGGATTCTGGGGGAGGGCCCAGGCTGGGGGTGCAAGCCGATCTCTCGAGCCCTGGTGGTGGTACCCGTGTCGCAGCTCTCCTCGTTTCCGCGTCCTTTGGGCACGGATGTGCCCGGCACTTGTGAGGTGCCGCATTTCGCTCCTGTGCGGGTGCGGAGTGGGCGGTATCAGGTGCGGCGGCTCGTTCGGCATCGGAGGCGGGCCTTGGCGGTTGGTCTCGCTGTGACCGCGGTGGCCCTTGTGGCGGCCGGGCCGAGGGAGAGAGATGCGGAGGCTCGGGGCGCGCCTCGGGGGCGTCCGGTGGTGGATGTCGTGCGGGAGCGGCCCGTGGAGATGGTCGCGGCGCCTGTGCGGATCGCCGATGGTGCGACCGTGCGGTTGCTCAGGGCCGGGGACCGGGTCGACGTTGTCGCGGCTGAGCAGGGTGCCGTGGGGCCTGGTGATGCTCATGTGGTTGCGCGTGGTGCGCGGGTGGCCAAGGTGCCTGAGTCGCCGGACAGTGTCTCGGAGGGTGGGGCGTTGGTCGTGCTTTCCGTGCCTCGGCGGACGGCTACGTTGCTGGCCGGGGCCGGCGCGACCTCGCGGTTGGCGGTGACCCTGTGCTGACCATGTCCAGGATGGCTGTCGTCAGGCTGTCAAGTCCCTCGTTGGAGTTACGGAATTGGACAGCGCTGCCAGGCCCTGACGTAGGTTGCGGAGCTGTTGATTCCACAGTTTGTGCGGCTGAAGAGGGGCTCCCTGGTGAGCGAGAAGAAGAAGGAACCTGGCGTCTGGGACGGCTTCAAGGCCTTCCTGATGCGCGGGAACGTCGTCGATCTGGCTGTCGCGGTGGTCATCGGCGCCGCCTTCACCAACATCGTCAACTCCGTGGTGAAGGGCGTGATCAATCCGCTGGTCGGCGCCTTCGGCACCAAGGACCTCAATCAGTACAGCTCGTGTCTGAAGGACCCCTGCCGGTTCGACGAGGCGACGGGGACCGCGACGAGCGGTATCCCCATCATGTGGGGCAGCGTCCTCAGCGCGACGCTGACCTTCCTGATCACCGCGGCCGTCGTGTACTTCCTGATGGTGCTGCCGATGTCCAAGTACCTCGCCAAGCAGGCGGCCCGCCAGAAGGCGAAGGAGGGTACGCAGGAAGTGATCGAGGTGAGCGAGCTGGAGGTTCTGAAGGAGATCCGCGACGCCCTGGTGGCCCAGCGCGGCTCCGGACACAACGAGCAGTAACCGCGATCGCGGTCCTGGCCGCGGTATTCGCGGCGACGGTTGTGTTGAGAGTCGTCCGTGTGTTGCTTGCGGCCGTGCGTCGGGGGCGCGTCGCGGCTGCCGCTCGGCGGGGGCGCGGGGGTCAGATGTGGTGGGGCGGCTTCTCGTCCAGGAAGCGGGCCAGGTCCGCCGCGCTGTCGCCGGCGGGCCGCTCGCCCCAGCCGCGGTCCGTGTCGTCGGCGGACGGCTGGCTCAGCGGGTCGTCGAAGACCAGCGCGGCCTTGGGGTCACGTGGTTCGGCGTCGGGGCGAGGGGGCTGGGCGGGGGTAGTGCTCATGCGTCCAGGGTACGGGGCCGGTTCTGGGTTCGGGGCGGGCTCTGGGGGCGGGCACGGTCGGGAGTGCCAGTGCCGGTCTCGGCGTGCTTCTGGATTTTTGAGGCGTTTCTGCTGTGCTTGGTCGCATGACGTCCGATGCCTCTTCCGAATCCGCTCCGCGCCGCTCCCGAAACGTCCCCTCACCTCGGCCGCTGCGCAGGATGACCGCGCGCGGGCGCGACGAGGCGCACCGGGTCGCGTCGCCGCTGGAGCTGTTCTTCGATCTGTGTTTCGTCGTGGCCATCGCCCAGGCGGGAGTACAGCTGGTGCACTCCGTCGCGGAGGCGCACGCGGCCGAGGGCGTCCTGAACTACGCGATGGTGTTCTTCGCCATCTGGTGGGCGTGGATGAACTTCACCTGGTTCGCGTCGGCGTACGACAACGACGACGTGCTGTACCGGGTCGTCACACTGATCCAGATCGCCGGTGTGCTGGTGCTGGCCGCCGGGGTGTCCCAGGCGTTCGAGGACCACGACTTCCTGCTGGTCCTGCTCGGCTATGTGATCATGCGGATGGCGCTGACCGCGCAGTGGCTGCGCGTGGCCCGGAACACGGACGGCGCCGAGCGGCGGATGGCGTTGCGGTACGCGGGCGGGGTCCTGGTGTGCCAGATCGGCTGGGTGGGGCTGGTGCTCCTGCCGGAGGCCGGCCGGCCGTGGCTGTTCCTGGTGATGGCGATCGCCGAGATGTGCGTCCCGCTGCTGGCGGAGAGGGAGTTCAGCACGGTCTGGCATCCGCACCACATCTCCGAGCGGTACGGGCTCTTCACGATCATCGTCCTCGGCGAGACCATCGCCGCGGCCACGATCGCGGTGAAGGTGGGGGTGGACGAGAACGACGCGTTGGGCGAGCTCCTCCCGATCGCCTCGGGCGGGCTGCTGATCATCTTCGCCGCGTGGTGGATCTACTTCGTCGTACCGATCCACGGCCATCTCAGCTCCAGCAGGAAGGCGTTCCTGTGGGGGTACGGCCACTACGTGATCTTCGCGTCGGCGGCGGCGATCGGTGCCGGGCTGGAGGTCGCGGTGGAGCAGGCGGTCGGCAAGGCGCACATCTCCACTCCGGCGGCGTCGGCCGCGGTGACCCTTCCGACGGCCTTGTTCCTCCTGACCGTCTGGGTGCTGCACGCCCGCCACTACAAGGTGGGCACGGCCCAGCAACTGGTGCTGCCGGTCACAGCGTTGGCGGTGGTCCTGTGCACGTTCCTGGGTGACTGGGCCGTGTTCGCGGCCGGTGTGGTGTCCGCGCTCGCGGTGGTCGTGGGGGTGACGCTGACCGCCCGGATGGCCTCGCAGGAGGAGAGGGAGGAGGGAGTGGCCGGCGCGCCTGCCTCGTAGGTCGGGTCGACACTGGGCTCATGACAGTTGACGCTCTGACGGATGTGGCCGGGCTGCGCGTGGGGCACGCCACGAGGATCGGTGACGGTTGGCTCACCGGTACGACGGTTGTCCTCGCCCCGGAAGGCGGCGCGGTCGCCGCGGTGGACGTGCGCGGTGGCGGTCCGGGCACCAAGGAGACCGACGCGCTCGATCCGCGCAATGTGGTGCGGAAGGTCGAGGCGCTCGTACTGACCGGTGGCAGCGCGTTCGGGCTGGACTCGGCGACGGGTGTGATGGCCTGGCTGGAGGAGCGGGGGCGCGGGGTGCGGGTCGGGCCCGATCCGCTGCATGTGGTGCCCGTCGTGCCGGCGGCCTGTGTCTTCGACCTCGGCCGGGGCGGCGACTTCCGGGCCAGGCCGGACGCGGCGACCGGCCGCGAGGCGGTGGAGGCCGCGGCGGCGAGCGAACTGGGCGCACCCGTTCCGGAGGGGTCCGTGGGCGCCGGGACCGGGGCGGCCGTCGGAATGATGAAGGGAGGGGTCGGCACCGCGAGTGCCGTGCTCGAATCGGGTGTCACGGTGGCGGCGCTGGTCGTGGCCAACGCGGCGGGATCGGTGGTGGAGCCGGAGACAGGGACGCTGTACGGGGAGTTGGTCCAGGGGCTTCTGAGCCGTCCGGCCGAGAAGGTTCACGAGGCTGCGCGGGTGCGGCTGGCCGAGGCCGCGGCGAGGAACAGCCTTCCTCCGCTGAACACCACCCTCGCGGTGGTCGCCACCGACGCCGACCTGTCGAAGGCGCAGGCCCAGAAGCTGGCGGGCACGGCGCACGACGGCATCGCGCGTGCCGTCCGGCCGGTGCATCTCCTCCACGACGGCGACACGGTGTTCGCGCTCGCCACGGGGGCGCGTCCGCTCGCAGAGGAGAACCCGCTCGCGCTCAACGACATCCTCGCCGCCGGCGCGGACCTGGTGACACGCGCGATCGTCCGGGCGGTACGGGCCGCCGAGTCGGTGGAGGGACCGGGAGGGATGTGGCCGGCGTACGGGGAGTTGTACGCCGAAGGCGTCTAGGGCGCCGGGGAGGACGCCTTTCGGAGGGTGTGCAGGCACAGGGTCAGGGCCTCGTGCTTGGTTCCGCCGGTGCGGCCTCGTTGCCAGGCCACGTACAGGAGGGACCAGAGGGTCTGGACGATCCAGTCGACGTCCAGGGCGGGGTCGAAGGCGCCTTCGGCGTGGCCGCGTTCGATGAGGCGGGCGAGGGCGCGGTCGGCGTCGGTGTCCTCGTCCCAGCCCTCCCAGTTCCAGGTGGCCACCAGTGACTCGTCGAAGACGAGGGTGAGGGCGTCGCCGAGTTCGAAGAGTTCCTGGCAGAGCCGTTCCAGGGCGGGGAGTGCGGGGCCGTCCTCCAGGCGGCTGCGGTCGGTCGCGGCGGCGACCTTTTCGAGGACGTCGGCGCCCAGGGCCTTCAGGAGGTCGGAGCGCTCCGCGAAGTAGCGGTGGACGGTGGTGCGGCCGACGCCCGCCGCGGCGGCCACGTCACCGAGGGAGGCCCCGGAGTTCTTGGCCAGTACGGCGGCGGCGGCGTCGAGGATGGCTCGCCTCGTGCGACCTCGCGCGCCGCTCCTGACGCTTGCGGCGGTGTCCATGGTCTCCATGGGCACACACTGTAGCGCCGTTCCATAATAAAACAGAGTTGACACTTTTGGAACATCGGTGTTCCACTCGTGAGCATGGTTGCTCCGGAGAGTCTGCGGGTTCTTGCTTCGTTCGCCCGGCCGCACCGGCGGACGCTGGTGGTCGGGCTGCTGCTCGCGCTGGCCGCGTCGGCGCTGGGCCTGGCCACGCCGATGGTGACCAAGTGGGTGCTGGACGCGCTCAACGACGGGAGTTCGCTGGGTGGCCCGGTGGTCGCGCTGCTCGTACTGCTGGTGGTCGGTGCGGTGCTGTACCGCGTGCAGTGGGTGCTGCTCGGCACGCTCGGCGAGCGGGTGGTGCTGGACGCCCGGGAGTCGATGGTGCGGCGGTACTTCCGGGCGACGATCCCCGCGGTGACCGCGCGACCGCCCGGCGAGCTGGTCTCACGGGCGGTCTCGGACACGGTGCTGCTGCGCGAGGCGGCCTCGTCCAGTGTGATCGGGCTGATCAACGGCGTGGTCATGCTGGTCGGCACGCTGGTGCTGATGGGCTTTCTGGACCTGGTCCTGCTCGGCACCACGGTGGCGGCCGTGCTGGTGGTGATCGTCCTGTTCGCACTGTTGATGCCCGGCATCGCGAGGGCGCAGGAGCGGGCGCAGGAGCACGTGGGCCGGGTCGGCGGCACCCTGGAAGGCACGCTGCGGGCGATCCGTACGGTCAAGGCGAGCGGCGCCGAGGACCGGCAGGCGGAGCGGATCGCGGCGGACGCGCGGGCCTCGGCGGAGTACGGCATCCGGGCGGTGCGGCTGGAGGCCACCGTGTGGACCATCGCCTGGACCGGGATCCAGCTCGCGGTGATCCTCATCCTCGGCGTCGGCGCCTGGCGGGTCGGGGAAGGGCAGTTGGAGGTGTCCAGCCTGATCGCCTTCCTGCTCTACGCCTTCGGGCTCATGGAGCCGATCACGGAGCTGTCGGAGAACCTCACCTCGCTGCAGTCCGGCATCGCCGCGGCGGAGCGGATCCGCGCGGTGGACGAGCTGGACGCGGAGACGGACGGACGACCGCCCGTGACGGACACGGGGGCCGAGCCGTCGGGCCGGCGGCGGACGAGCGGTCCCGTACCGGACACGCTCAGCCCCGTATCGGACGCGAACCGCCCCGTGCCGGACACGCGCGCCCCTGTGCCGGGCGCGAACGGTCCCGTACGGGATCCGCGCGGCCCGGTGTTGGAGCTGAAGGGCGTCACGGCGTCGTACGGTCCCGGGCGGGCGCCTGCCGTGCGTGGGGTGGATCTGGCGGTGCCGGCCCGTGGGCACACCGCGATCGTCGGGCCGTCCGGGGCGGGCAAGACCACGGTCTTCTCCCTGCTGTTGCGTTTCCTGGAGCCGCAGGAGGGGGCGCTGCTGCTGGACGGTGTCCCGTACCACCGGCACAGCCACGCGGCGATCCGTTCCAGGCTGGCGTATGTGGAGCAGGACACCCCGGTCGTCCCCGGCACCATCCGCGACAACCTGCTCATCTCCCGGCCGGAGGCGGGCGAGGAGGAACTGCGCCAGGTGCTCGCGGACGTGCGGCTGACGGAGAAGGTGGAGTCGCTGGACGAGGGACTGGACACGGAGTTGTCGACCGCGGCCGTCTCCGGCGGGGAGCGGCAGCGCATCGCTCTCGCGCGGGCGCTGCTGCGGAAGCCGGACGTGCTGCTGCTCGACGAGGCGACGGCACAGCTCGACGCGCTCACGGAGTCGGCGGTCCACCACTGTGTCCGGCGGCGGGCGCGGGAGCACGCCGTGGTGACGATCGCGCACCGGCTGTCGACGGTGATCGACGCGGACACGATCGTGGTGATGGACGCGGGCGGTGTCCGCGCCCGGGGCACCCATGACGAGCTGCTCGCCACGGACTCCCTCTACCGCGACCTGGTCGAGGCGCTGCGCATCGCGGACGGGTCCCCCACCGCCGCCGCCAAGGCCCCGGCCGCATAAGGCGATTGTCCCGAATCTGTCACGTGATGGTGTTGATGGCGGGCTGTGGGAACCCGGGCGGGCGATGTTCCCCTCCTTCTCCATGGATCCGATCTTTCTCCACGGAACGGAGCGGATCACCCCCAACCGCGAGAACTGGAGCAGCCCGTGACAACGCCGGACACAACAGCGAGGCGCGCGCTGGTGGCCTGTGCCGCCCTGATGGTCGGCGCCCTGACCCTCACCGCGTGCGGCGGCGACGCCAAGGCCGACAACAAGTCCGAGGACAAGAACGGCGACACCAGGACCTCGGCGGCGAAGATCCTCATCTCCGCCAAGGACGGTTCGACGGCGGCGTCGATCAACTCGACCGGGGTGAAGGTCAGCGACGGAAAGCTGACCGAGGTGGCGATGAAGGAGTCGGCCACGGGGACGGCCGTTCCGGGGACGCTCGCGGCGAACGGGAAGAGCTGGAAGCCGAAGGAGCAGCTGGAGCGCGGGACCAAGTACCAGATATCGGCCACCGCGAAGGACGGCGACGGGAAGCCGTCGGCGGCCAACTCCATCTTCACGACGGTGTCCACGGACAACAGCTTCATCGGGACGTACACACCCGACGGCGGCGCGAAGGTCGGCGTCGGGATGCCGGTGTCGTTCACCTTCGACAAGGCGATCGGCGACGGGAAGTTCAGGAAGGACGTCCAGTCGCACATCACCGTCACGTCCAGCAGCGGGCAGAAGGTGGTCGGGCACTGGTTCGGCGCACAGCGGCTGGACTTCCGGCCGCAGGCGTACTGGAAGGCCGGTTCCAAGGTCACGATGAAGATCGACCTGGACGGCGTCGAGGGCGCGAACGGTGTCTACGGGGTGCAGGACAAGACGGTGAGCTTCACGGTCGGGCGCTCCCAGGTGTCCACGGTCGACGTCAACACCCAGACCATGACGGTCGTTCGTGACGGCAGGACCGTCAAGACGATCCCGATCTCGGCGGGCAGCCCGGACAACAGCACGTACAACGGGCAGATGGTGATCTCGGAGAAGTTCCGGCAGACGCGGATGAACGGGTCGACGGTCGGCTACGGCGGCGAGTACGACATCGCGGACGTGCCGAACGCGATGCGGCTGACGACCTCGGGGACCTTCATCCACGGCAACTACTGGTACAACAAGGGCAATCCGCCCTTCGGGAAGCAGGGCACCAGCCACGGCTGCGTGGGGATGGCGGACGTGCAGGGCGCGGGCGGCGACACGGTCGCCAAGTGGTTCTTCGACAACTCGCTCGTAGGGGACGTCGTGACCGTCAAGAACTCCCCCGACAAGACGGTCGCACCGGACAACGGCCTCAACGGCTGGAACATGGCATGGAGTGCCTGGAACGCGGGAAGTGCCCTCTGACCAAGGGTTTTTGAGGCTTCGACGGGCCGTGTGGGAACTCCTCACACGGCCCCGGCGTTTTCCGTGCGTACGTTTTCTCGGTTCCCGGACATGATGTCCGCCCGAGGGGCTACGGTATGCACCCACAAGGTGACATGCAGCAACGCCGGGAGAAGCCTTGAGCGTTCCGTACGAGACGGCAGCGTACGAGCCAGCCGAGTCGCCCGAGTCTCCGGAGGAGCATCTCGCGCGGCTCCTCGGCCGTGCCCTGAACTCCTTCGAGCTGCCGGACGAGACGATTCGGCGGCTGGACCGGGCACTGGCCCACGACAGTTCGCTGCACTCCGCGCACCACAGCGCGGGGCTGCACCGCGAGACGTACCGGCACACCTGGCTGCTGGCCGATGGGAGCGCGCTCACGCTCTGGGAGCTCGTCCACAACACCGCGCCGGGCCGCGACACCCAGCACGAGGTGTACGAGGACGAGGAGGAGCTGCGTACGGCGACGGGGCGGCTGCCGCTCCCGGCGGACGCGCCGGACTTCGAACTGCCGGCGCTGGTGCTGGTGTCGCACGTCCCCGAGCCGCTGCACGCGTACGTTCCCGACGACTCCGCGGATCACGGGCGGCGGCTGCTGCGGCGCGCGGAGAACTCGGACCGGCCGGGCGAGGACATGGCCGATCTGCTGCGGATGGCGTTCGCGCACCAGATCACCCAGGCCTTCGGGCGGCCGTGCCGGGCCGGTGAGCGGGGGATGTGCTTCTCGCTCTACGAGCACGCGTTCCTGCTCCACGACGGGCGGGAGCTGTCCCTGTGGGAGGTCGAGCACACGGCCACGCCCGACGGGCGGCACATGTGTGAGGTGTACCCGTCCGAGGAGGACGCGCGGGACGCGATGGAACGGCGCGCGTCTGCCTCCGGCGGTTAGCAGGGGTTCGGTTCGGCTGGGTCGTAGCCTGCGGGTTCGCTGTGGCTGGCCGCGCAGTTCCCCGCGCCCCTAAAAAGCGGCTGTCGGCCTTGACCGCTTGAAGAGGCACCCGGCGCCCCGGTGACGGGGCACGACAAATGGGCCGGGACTTCTCAGTCCCGGCCCACCGTCGTGTTCGCTCCTCAGCGGAGCGCTCAGGCTGCTATCGGTTCCTTCTTCTGCGTGGCCGTCGGGGCCTCCGGGGCCTTGTCCTCGTCGCCGTCCAGGGGCGCCCTGCGCATGCCCTTCAGGACGATGACCAGGCCTGCCGTGACCGCTGTGCCGATGGCGATGGCGAGCAGGTAGAGGAACGGCTTGCCGATCAGGAAGGTGACCCAGATGCCGCCGTGCGGGGCGCGCAGGGTCGAGCCGAAGGCCATGGTCAGGGCGCCGGTGACCGCGCCGCCCGCCATCGAGGCGGGGATGACCCGCAGTGGGTCGGCCGCCGCGAACGGGATCGCGCCCTCGGTGATGAAGGAGGCTCCGAGGACCCAGGCCGCCTTGCCGTTCTCCCGCTCCGCCGTGGTGAACAGCTTCCTGCGGATCGTGGTGGCCAGGGCCATGCCCAGCGGCGGGACCATGCCGGCCGCCATGACCGTCGCCATGATCTTCATCGCGGACCCGCTCGGGTCCTGGACGGCGATACCGCCCGTGGCGAAGGCGTACGCGACCTTGTTGACCGGGCCGCCGAGGTCGAAGCACATCATCAGGCCGAGCAGCACACCGAGCAGGACGGCGTTGGTGCCGGAGAGGCCGGAGAGCCAGTCCGTCATGGCCTTCTGCGCCTCGGCGATCGGCTTGCCGATGACGATGAACATCAGGAAGCCGACGATGATCGAGGAGACCAGTGGGATCACGACCACCGGCATGATGCCGCGCAGCACCGGTGGGATCTTGATCCGCTGGATGGCGAGGACGACACCACCGGCCAGCAGACCCGCGGCCAGACCGCCGAGGAAGCCCGCGGCGATGTTGGCGGAGATCATGCCGCCGACGAAGCCGGGCACGAGACCTGGCCGGTCCGCCATGCCGTACGCGATGTAACCGGCGAGGACGGGGATCAGGAAGCCGAAGGCGACGCCGCCGATCTGGAAGAGCAGCGCTGCCCAGCTGTCGACCTGGCCCCAGTTGAAGACCTCGGTGACCGGCTTGGCCTCGTTGATCTGGTAGCCGCCGATCGCGAACCCGAGCGCGATCAGCAGACCGCCCGCGGCCACGAACGGGACCATGTAACTCACGCCGGACATCAGCCACTTGCGGAGCTTGGTGCCGTAGCCCTCACCGGGCTCGCCGGCCCGCTGCACCGGCGTACCGCCGCCGGGCGCGGCCGCCGCCGTGACCTCGCCGCGCTCGGCCTTGCCGCGCACCTGGGCGATCAGCTCGGCGGGCTTGTTGATGCCCGCCTTCACGCCGACGTCCACGGTCGGCTTCCCGGCGAACCGGTCCTTCTCCCGTACGGGCATGTCGTGCGCGAAGATCACGCCGTCCGCCGCGGCGATGACGGCCGGGTCGAGCCGGCTGAAACCGGCCGAGCCCTGCGTCTCGACGACGACCTCGACATCACCGGCGGCACGGCCCGCGTTCTCCAGCGACTCGGCCGCCATGTAGGTGTGCGCGATACCGGTGGGGCAGGAGGTGACGGCGACGATACGGAACGGTCGGCCTCCCTTGCCTTCGGCGGCACCCTCGTCGTCCGTACCGGCGGTGGCCGGGGCAGGCTCAGAGGCAGGCGCCGGGCCGGTCCCGGATGCCGTCTCGGTGTCGGCGGAGGAGTCACCGGAGCCCTCGGAGGAGCCGTCGGCACCCGGCTCGGCAGCCGCGGCCGTGGTCGCCGCCGCAGGTGCAGGTGCGGTCGCGGGCTCGTCGCCGCTGATCAGGGCGGCAGCCCCCGCCGCGTCGCCCACCGACCGCAGTGCCGAGGTGAACTCGGCGTTCATCAGCTGGCGGGCCAGTGACGACAGGATCGTGAGGTGGGCGTCGTCCGCGCCGGCCGGGGCGGCGATCAGGAAGATCAGGTCGGCCGGGCCGTCCGGCGCTCCGAAGTCGATCCCGGCCGCGCTGCGCCCGAAGGCCAGCGTCGGCTCGGTGACGTGCTCGCTGCGGCAGTGCGGGATGCCGATGCCGCCGTCGAGGCCGGTCGGCATCTGGGCCTCACGGGCGGCGACGTCGGCGAGGAAGCCGTCCAGGTCGGTCACCCGGCCCAGGGAAACCATGCGCTCGGCGAGGGCGCGCGCCGCCGCTTCCTTCGTATCGGCGGACAGGTCGAGGTCGACCAGGTCCGCGGTGATCATCTCGCTCATCGCGGGCTCCTTCGCACGCGTATCGCCCGGGGAACGTTGTGGGCGAGGGTGGGGACGGGGGTGCCGCGGTCGAGAACCGCGACGGTTACAGGGACTTCGGGTACTACGGGTATTGCGGGGTGTGCTGAGAGGGCGCCGTGGCCGGGGACGGGGCCGGGGAGGCCCCGCCTCCGTGCGGCGGCGGCTGCGGCGGGTAAGGGGAGTCCCCGCCGCATCAGGGCCGGTTCGTGGGTTGCGCGGAAGTCCGTGCGCGGGAGTGGGCAGCCCGTACGCGGACGGGAAGAGCCCGTGCGCGGGAGTCGGCGGCCGGTCATGACACCGGCTCCGTCAGTACGCGGTCCACGGGGATCTCGGACGTGACGGTCACCGCGGACGGGTCGAGGTCCTCCGGGCTCGGCATCACGCTGCCCGGAAGCTGGACGGCGGCAGCGCCATGGGCCACCGCGGAGGCGAGCGCGCCGGGACCACTGCCGCCGGCGATGAGGAAACCGGCGAGCGAGGAGTCGCCCGCGCCCACATTGCTGCGTACGACGTCGACGCGCGCGCCCGCGAACCACGCGCCCTCCTCGCTGACGAGCAGCTGCCCGTCGGCGCCGAGGGAGGCGAGCACGGCTCGGGCGCCCAGCTCGCGCAGTTCCTCGGCGGCCTTGACCGCGTCGCCGACCGTGGCGAGAGGGCGGCCGACGGCCTCGGCGAGTTCCTCGGCGTTGGGCTTGACGACGTCGGGCCGCTCGCGGAGAGCCGCGAGGAGCGCCGGTCCCGAGGTGTCGAGGGCGATGCGGGCGCCCGCCCGGTGGGCACGGGCGACGATCTCGGCGTACCAGGAGGGGGCGAGGCCGCGCGGCAGGCTGCCGCAGCAGGCGATCCAGTCGGCGTCGCCGGACTGCTCGCGCACGGTCTCCAGGAGCAACTCCTCCTCGGCGGAGGTGAGTTCGGGCCCGGGTGCGTTGATCTTCGTCAGTACGCCGTCGGCCTCGGCCAGCGCGATGTTCGAGCGGGTCGCTCCGGCGACCGGGACCGGGGCGACCTCGATGCCCTGGGCGTCGAGGAGGTCGGCGACGAGCGCGCCGGGCGCCCCGCCGAGCGGCAGCACGGCGACGGTGCGCCGGCCGGCCGCGGCGACGGCCCGCGAGACGTTGACGCCCTTGCCGCCCGGGTCCATGCGCTCGCCGGTGGCCCGTATGACCTCGCCGCGGTCGAGCGAGGGGACCTCGTACGTACGGTCCAGGGACGGGTTCGGGGTGACGGTGAGGATCATGCGCGCACTACTTCCGTGCCGCCGCGCTCGATGGCGGTCGCGTCTTCGGGGCTCAGCCCGCTGTCGGTGATCAACAGGTCCACTTCACTGAGGTCGCCGAAGCGCGCGAAGTGTTCCTGGCCGTGCTTGGCCGAGTCGGCGAGCAGCACCACGCGGCGCGCGGCGGAGAGCGCGGCGCGCTTCACGGCCGCCTCGGCGAGGTCGGGGGTCGTCAGGCCGTGCTCGACGGAGAAGCCGTTCGCCGCGAGGAAGACGACGTCCGCGCGGATCTCCCCGTACGCCCGCAGCGCCCAGGCGTCGACCGCCGCGCGCGTACGGTGCCGGACGCGGCCCCCGATGAGATGCAGCTGCATGCCGGGGTGGTCGGCGAGGCGGGCCGCGATGGGGAGGCTGTGCGTCACGACGGTGAGCGTCGCCTCCAGCGGGAGGGCCCCGGCGAGGCGGGCGATGGTCGTGCCCGCGTCGAGGATCATCGTGCCCTTGTCCGGCAGTTCGGCCACGGCCGCCTTCGCGATGCGGTCCTTCTCGTCGGCCGCGGTGGTCTCGCGCTCGGCGAGGTCGGGCTCGAAGTCGAGCCGCCCGGCCGGGATGGCACCGCCGTGGACCCGGCGCAGCAGTCCCGCCCGGTCGAGGGCCTTGAGGTCCCGCCGGATCGTCTCCGCCGTGACCTGGAACTCCTCCGCCAGCGACACGACATCCACACGGCCGCCGTCACGTGCGAGTCGGAGGATCTCCTGCTGTCGCTCCGGTGCGTACATGTCCGTTCGCCTCCGCTCAGTGCCCGAACCTGTGGTTTCAGCGTGAGGCTACGCCCAGATTTCCGCAAAGTAAACAGACTCAGAAGCGAGTCAGACACAAACGGGCATCACTGGTCCGTCGGATGCAGACACGCAGAAGCCCTGACGCAGTGTTACGGCGCCCGTATCCTGGACTGCGGGACACAGCTTCTCGGGGGTGTTGTGGACAGGGACGACTTGAGCCGCCCCGCCCGCCCGGACCACAGCTGGCAGACGCAGATGGTCGAGGCTCTGCTGGACTCGTCGATGGTGGTCGACCGGCAGCCACGGGCACTGCTGGTCGAGCTGATCGGAGACGGGATCGGGCGCCGCGTCTTCTTACGGGAGCAGCCCACCGCGCTCCTCGATGTGGTCGAGATCGTCCGCTTCTGCATGGCCACGGAGGGCGGACTATCCGCGCTGCTGTCCGCCGTGCGACTGCTGGCGGGCCGCAGCAGTCGCACGACCGAGACGGTCGAGCGGCTCGTGGCCGAATGGGAGAGCGCACGGGGTCAGGAGAACCAGCCCACCCTCAGGGCGCCTGGCGCAGCCACCGTGCCCCGGACCGATGGCTCGGTCGGCGGTCCGTCTTCCGGGCCGCACCGGGACTTCTTCGTCTCCTACACCTCCGCCGACGGTGACTGGGCCAACTGGATCGCCTGGGAGCTGGAGGCGGCCGGCTTCAGCGTGCTGGTCCAGGAGTGGGACTTCGTGGCCGGCAGCAACTGGCAGTTCGCCATGGACAGGGGGGTGACCGAGTGCGCGCGGACCGTCGCGGTACTGACGCCGGCGTACGTGGGGTCGGTGTACGGGCGTCTGGAGGCACACGTGGCACAGGGCCTGGACCCGTTGGGTGTGGCCCGCAGACTCATCCCGGTCCGGGTGACGCCCTTCGCCCCGGGCGGCTTGCTGAGCGGTGTGGTGTACATCGACCTGGTGGACCTGGCACCCGAGGACGCCCGCAGGCGCCTGCTCGACGGCGTCGGCGGCGCACGCAGTGGCCGGGCCAAGCCACTCGCGCCTCCACGGTTCCCCGGCTGATCGGAGCAGCAGCATTGACGACTCGGAGCAACGGGCCCTGGGCCCCGGCTATCCGGCGGATACGTGAACGGATCCGCGAAGAGACCGTCTCGGCACTCCTTGACGTGCGCACCCTGGAGGACCGCCAGGCCCGGGCGCTACTGGTGGAGCTGGTCAGCGAGGCGGTGGGCCGCCCCGCGGAGCTGCGGGAGCAGGCCACCATAAGGCTGCAGTTCCAGGAACTGTTCAGGTTCTGCACAGCCGAGGAGGATGGGCTGGCGGGGTTGGGGCGGACACTGCCGATGCTCGAGCAGAGCTGCCCCCAGGCACTCCTGGTCCAGCAGCTCGCCGACGAGTGGTCGGCCGTGGACTCACTGGTCGGCCTCCCCGAGGTCACCAACTCCTGGCAGTTCCTGAGCACAGCACTCGGGGCACTGACGTTGTCGTACGCGATGCGGGTCGCGCTGGTGCGCACGGCCACGGACGCCCGGCTGCCCGCGCCACCGCCGCACGCCAGGACCCCATGGCACGACTTCCTCCATGTGGCCGGACAGAACGCGGCGCCCGGCGGACTGCCCCCGTGGATGCGCTACCTCGACCGGAGCACCGCGCAGATGGACGCCCGTACCGCCGGCGAGGTGTTGGCCCGCAACCGCCAGTGGGCCCTGCGGTGCGAGTTGGCCCGGCGGCTCGACCAGGAGCGGGCCGAGCCTCAACTGGCGGCGGTTCCCACCCGGCGTCACCAGGAGTACCTGGCCATCCACATCACGCCCGACCCGCTGGACAACGGGTTCTACACGCTCACGCACGCGTTCATGTCCGATGCACGCGGCCTGGACTGGGAGCAGGGCGACGCACCGGTGCGGGTGCCGACGGAGGGGCTGGAGCCTGCGGTGAGCACGATCATCCGGCAGGTCGAGCGCGTGGGCGGCGACCGGTCGGCGCATCTGTGGCTGGAGTTCGTACTCCCCTTCGAGTTGCTCAACCTGCCCGTGCACTGGTGGCCCAGAGACACCGGCGAGGTGCCGCATGTGCCACTCGCGGTGGACTATCCCGTCGTCATCCGCAGCCTGGACCGGCTGCAGAACAGCGCCTGGCACCGGTTCTGGCGCCACCGCTGGGAGCAGCTCGCGGTCGGCGAGGACGCGGCGGAGTCCGTGTACATGAACGTGGGCCGCAGGAACGGCGATCATCTGCGCGGACTGGAGGCCCGCCTCGGCGACAACGAGCGCTTCGTCGCCCTGGTACTGAGCGAACCACCGCTGCCCGACCGGGAAAACGGGCGGCGGGAGCTGCAGGCGGCGCTGCGCAGCGGCCTACCCGTGGTGATCTGGCACCGCGGAGGCCGGTCCACGCAGGAGTTCCGGGATGTCCTGGGCACGCTGCTCAGCGAAGGGGTGCAGCGGTTTCCGGCCAAGGCCGCCGCGTACCGCCGCCAGGCGGCCATCGACGCCGACGGTGAGAACGCAGCGCACATGGGCCGGCACCTCACGGTCCTGTGGGACGACCCCGATCGCAAGCCCGTGTTACCGGACGGTCGGTGACCGTGAGCCGCCGGCCCGGCCAGGTCCCGTCGTCACGAGCACCGACCGGAGGAGACGCCGCTCATGCCGTCGAACAGCGAGTCGTGGGGGCTTTACCGGGGCACCGGCAGTCCCGGCACCGGCGCACAGGAGTGGCCGAGGCCGCCGGGCTGGCGCGATTTCGGGGGCGGGCCCGACCTGCCGGCGCCGCCTTCCGACGATCCGTACGCCTCGGTCATGCTCGGCGCTGCCGCGCAGCCACTGGAGCCGGTGCCGCAGGAGGTGGACAAGGTCAACACGGCCCTGCATCTGTGCCGCCCGCTGCTCGTCACGGGCGAACCCGGCACCGGCAAGTCCTCTCTCGCGTTCCGCATCAGCCGCGAACTCGGTCTCGGCCGCGTCCTGCGCTGGCAGATCACCAGCCTGAGCACGCTCCGGGAGGGCCTGTACGCCGATGACGCCCGGCTCGGACCGCTCGGCACCGCCTTCCTGCCCCATCGCAGGCCGCGCGTGCTGCTGGTCGACCGGCTGGACCGGGCCGAGATCGCTCTGCCGGAGGATCTGTGCACGGTGCTGTCGGCCGGAGGATTCTCCTTGCCCGGTGCCCCGACCGGCGGTGACTCCGACGCCGCAGTGCGGATGGCGACGGACGACGGTCCCTCGGTCACAGTGCCGCTAAGCGGTGGAGCGGTACGCTGCCACGCCTTCCCCGTCGTAGTCATCACGACTTCGGGCGACAGGGATCTGCCGTTCGACCTCGTGCGCCGCTGCGTCATCCTGCGGACGTCCCGGCCCTCCCTCGGCCTCCTGCGCGCCATCGCGGCCACCCACTTCCCGGTGGACGGCCCCCGCCGGTTGCCCGCGCCGGATGTGGTGGACGCGTTCCTGGAGTGCGCTGCCCGCGCCGAGGGCCCGGTCGTGGAGCGGTTCCTGGACGCCCTCCAGCTGGCCGCGGACGGCGTCCTGCGGATCGTGTCGGCCCAGGGACGGAGCCGGCAGGAGGCCGTGAACGACCTGTGGCAGTGGACCGCTCCGGAGGAACTGTGACCGGACGCAGACAGGAGCCGCCGGGTGCAACGACCCGGGACGCAGGACGACGGGGTGCGCAGCCCGCTCCGGCGCCGGCCGACCCGCTGCCCTCCCGCGTCCGTTCCTTCCCTCCTGCCGTGCCTCCGGGGCTCGCTGAATCCCTCGCGCGGACCGGTTCGGCGCCAGGGCGCGGATCCGGACATGCCTGGGATGTGGCTCTGGTGGCCGACTCCGGGCCGACCATGGGCGTATGGCAGGACACGGTGCACGCCTTCGCCGCGGCGCTGCACCGCTCGGGCGCCTTTGGACGGATCACGACCCACCGGCTGCCGTACGGCCACGACGCCGACCCGGCGACGCTGCCGCGACAGGGCGCGGCCCGTAGGCTGACCTTCCTCCTCACCGACGGCGCGGGCCCACGGTGGCGCACCCACGCGGTGGAACCGCTGCTGCGCCGCTGGGGGCAGGCCGGACCCGTCGCGCTGATCCATCTGCTGCCGCACCCGGCGTGGCCCACGACGGGGTTGCACCACTGGCAGGTGCTGCTGCGCTCGCCCGTCGCGGGGGCGCCGAACCACCGGCTGCGCTGGCGCGCGCGAGGGCTGGGCCCCGACGCGAACGGGCTCCCTCCCGGCAACGGTCCGGACGTCCCGATCCCCGTGCTCGAGCTCGCGCCTCGCTGGTTGGACGCCTGGTCCGGCCTGCTGGGCGGGAGACCGCCGGCATGGCTGCCGTTGACGGTGTTGTTCCCTCGTGCGCACGTGCCCGCAGGGTCCGGCAAGGGCGAGCCGCCCGAGGACTCGGCGGCGCGGGTGGCGCACTTCCGCTCCGCGGTCACCTGGAACGTCTTCACGCTGGCCACTCTGCTCGCCGTGGTCCCCCTCGACCAGCCGCTGATCCGGGAGGTGCAGGGCGCGCTGGTGCCCGACAGTTCACTCGCCGACTTCGCACAGTTGCTGGTGCACGGCCTTGTCCGGCCGTCGGACTCCCCTGGTGTCGCATTCGAGTTCGCGGACGGCGTGCGCGAGGAGTTACTGGCCGCCGGACGCCGCTCCGATCTGATACGAGTCGTCGAACTGGTGGGGTATCGCGGCAAATCCGACGGGGAACACTTATGGCGGCTGCCCCAGTTGCTGCGCGGGGCCGATGTGCCCGAACTCCCGCCTCTCGACGACGAGTCCAGGCCATGGCTCATGGCGGAGAGCGCCGTGCTCCACGCCCTGTCCGGCCCGTTCCTGAGGTCGGCCGGAGAGGTGGACGCAGCCCTCCGGGCACACCGAGAGCAGGAGCAGCGCGCCAGGCACCAGGGCATCACCGCACCCACAGCACTCAGCGAGGCCGTCGCCCGGACCCCGGACGACACCTACAGTCCGACGACTCAGGGGAACAGGAGGCCGGTGATGCCGCAGCAGGCCCCGGCGAGCAGGGTGGGCGGCGCACGCACGAGCAACGCGCCCGCGGTCTGGGGGAACATTCCGCCCAGGAATCCGAACTTCACCGGCCGCGGGGCGCTCCTCGACGCACTGCACCGGCGGCTGCTGCGGGACAAGGCGACCGCCGTACTGCCCCACACGCTGCACGGCATGGGCGGAGTCGGCAAGAGCCTGCTGGCGGTCGAGTACCTCTACCGTCGCATGAGCGAATACGACGTGATCTGGTGGATCTCCGCCGAGCGCACCGCGCAGATTTCGCTGTCCATGGTGGAACTGGCCCCCCGACTGGGCCTGCAGCCCAGTTCGGACGCCTCCTCGACCGTCGCCGCGGTCCTGGAGGCGCTGCGCATCGGAGTGCCGTACACCAACTGGATCCTGGTCTTCGACAACGCCGAAAGCCCTGAATCCGTACGGCAGTTCTTCCCGGCGGGCGGGCCGGGCAACATCCTCGTCACCTCGCGCAACCCCCAATGGGCCTCGCTCGCACGCCCGTTGGAGGTAGACGTCTTCACGCGGGAGGAGAGCAAACAGCTCCTGCGGATACGCGGTCCGGAGATCAGCGACGCGGACGCCAACCGGCTCGCGAAGGCGCTCGGCGACCTGCCCCTCGCCATCGAGCAGGCCGCGGCCTGGCACGCCGAGACCGGCATGCCCGTGGACGAGTACCTGCGCCTGCTCGAAGAGAAGCGTGTCGACCTGCTGCGCGGTACCGCGCCCCTGGGCAACCAGCTTCCGGTGATCGCGGCCTGGAACATCTCCCTGGACCAACTGGAGGCCAAGAACCCGGCGGCGTACCAGTTGCTGCAAGTGTTCTCCTTCTTCGCTCCTGAACCGATCGCACGCGCCCTGTTCGCGCGCATGCCGCGCGACTCCATCACCCCCGAGCTGGACGCCGCTCTGGAGGACCCGATTCGGCTCGGGCAGGTCATCCGCGACATCGGCCGCTATTCGCTGGCCCGTTTCGACCACCGCACCAACTCGCTGCAGATGCACCGACTGGTGCAGGTCGCGCTGCAGTTCCGGATGACCCAGGAGGACCGGGCAACCATGCGCCGCGGCGCACATCTGCTGCTGGCGACAAGCGATCCCAACGATCCCACTGACGCGCTCCGTTGGGACCGCTACGGCGCGTTGTATCCCCACGTCATCGTCTCCGAAGCCGTGCAGTCGGACGAGACGTGGGTGCGCAACCTGGTGGTCAACGAGGTCAAGTACCTGCAGCGCTGGGGCGACTACGAGTCCTGCCTGGAGCTTGCCCGCACCGCCCACGACACTTGGTCCGCCCGGCTGGGCGAGGAACACTCGCAGACCCTGCAGGTCGCACGCCAGCTGGGTTTCCTGCTGTTCAGCATGGGCCGTTACAAGGAGGCGGCTGACCTCAACACGGCAGTGCTCGAGGCTTACCGCAGGTCGGTGGGTCCCCACCACCAGGACACTCTGGCCGCCCTCGGCAACGTCGCCATCGACCACCGGGGAAGCGGCGCGTTCGCGGATGCCCTGGAGCTGTCGGAGGCCGTGCACCGGCAGTATCTGGAGCTGATCGGCCCGGAGGACCCGGAAACCCTGCGCGCCGCGCACAACCTGGGCGTGAGCCTGCGCCTGGTGGGCGACTTCGCCCGCGCCCTGGAACTGGACCAGGAAACCTGGCACAGCCGCATCCAGACCTTCGGCCAGGACCACGTAAGCTCGCTGCACAACTGGTTGACAGTGATCGGCGACCTGCGGGAACTCGGAGACTATGAGTCGGCGTTAGCTTATAACCGCGAGATCACCGAGCAGGCGGCCGCCCTGCTGGGCAGCACCAACCCGTTCACCCTGTTGTGCGTCCGTCAACTCTCCATCGCACTGCGCAAGGCCGGGGCGTACGAGGAGGCCGCCGCGGCGGCGGAGCAGATCCGCACCGCGCTCGTGCGCCGGTACGGCGACCGCAACCCCGAGTCCATGGCCGCCACCCTTGAACTGACCATCCATCTGCGCTACCAGGGCAGCCTGGACGAGGCGTTGGCGCTGGGCACGGACATCTGCGGTCGGTACGAGGAGACGTACGGCAAGCACCATCCGCACGCCCTTTCGGCCGCCGTGAACCTCGCGATCACCTACCGGTGGCGAGGGGACGCGGCAGCCGCACAGTACGTCAACACCATGGCGCTGCGGCAGCTCACGGCTACGCTCGGCGAGACACATCCCTCCACGCTGGTGTGCCGCACCAATCTCGCCAGCGACCACCACGCCCTAGGCGACGAAGCCCGCGCGCTCACCCTCGACACCGAGACGCTCCGCCGTTTCCGGGAGGTCTTCGGCGAGGACCACCCATCGACCCTGGCCTGCGCGGCGAACCTCGCGATGGACCTGCGCGCTGTGGGCCGTACCGAGGAGGCGGACACGCTGCGCGGCGACACGCTCGAACGCCTGAGCCGCAAGCTGGGCAGCGGCCATCCGGCCGTAGCCCAGGCGGCCGACTGGAACCGTCGGACGGACTGCGACATCGTCCCGATGTCGCTGTGACCGGCACCGCGCGGGGCGCCTACCCCGCCAGCCAATGGGCCAGGGCCACCGGATCGGGCGGGATGGACAGTGAGCGGCTGACGGCCACAGCAAGTTCGGGGTGTTCGACAAGTACGGCCCCGGCAGCCTCCTCGCCACACTCGGTCAACGCCAGGCCCAGCCCGGCCCAGGCCGCCGGCCTGGCGCCCGAACCGGTGAGCTCCTCGGCGTACAACTTGACCGCCGTCCGCGGGTCCCCATCCACCAGAGCGACATCCGCTCGAACGGCCCCGGGCACGCGTCCCGCCGGATCCGCCGCCCCGCGCAGGGCCTCGAACTCGCCGGGAGCGACCAGACTGAGTCGCGCCAGCAACGCAAGGGTGTCAAGCCGACAGACGTCGGGGTCGGTGCGCAGTTCGGGCTCGGGGCCTGCGCCGCCCAGTCCCTCCGCTCGTCGTCCCTCGCGCCACGCTGTCGTCAGTTTCCCCGTGTGCGTCTGGGGTGAGTGCAGGTGGTGGCCGCGCCAACTGGCTCGGCGGTGGGCGGCTGCGAGGTGCGCGAGGCGCTGTTCGCGTGTGCCCACCGGCTCCTCGTGCCAGCCTGCGGTCTGTTCGTCGAGCGCGGTGACCAGCGCGCGGCCCAGCGGAGTGAGGGCGGAGTGGCCGTGCAACGTTTCGAGCGCGACGCGAACGGCGCTGCGCCACAGCGCGAACTCAAAGCCCGCGAGCCCATCCGTACCTCTGGCGCGCCAGTAGTGCGCGACACCCGAAAAGGCGTACACCCCGTGCACAAGCCCCCCGAGCGGGCGCGGATCGTCGCGCCAGGGGGTGTGAAAGAGTTCGTCGCACTCCTCGAACAGAGGGCTGAGGAAGATGAGGCCGTTGAGAAGGCTGTGCCGCAACTCGTGCACGACCGCGACGCCGAGTTGCGCCGCGAGGACCGCCTCGTCCTCGTCCGGCTCGGACAACAGCACGCATCCGAACGCGTCACTCGACGAAGCCGCCCGCGCACGCAGCCGCTCGCCGCGCGGCAGCGGCACCACGGACCGCAGACCGGCGGCCAGCGCACGCGCACTGGCCGGATGGTCATCCACCAGTACCGGCCACATGCGCCCGAACCACCGCTGCCAGCACGCGAACCCCGCTGGGGACAGTCGCCCAGCCGCCCGGAGCGCCGGCACCGGCACATAGGGTCCCAGATCGTCGAGGGTGACGGTGATGGCCACTCCGGCATGCTCGGCACGGAACCTTCGCAGCCCCTCCCAGCCCGGGGCGTCGCTCTCCGTGTCCTCCGGGAGGGTCACGGTCGTACCGCCGGCGGCGACCCGGACCACACCGTCGTGTGCCCACAACTCGGCCGTGCCCCAGGAGTCACCGCCGACGCTCGCGCGCCCGAGGCCCGGCAGGAACACCCGGCCGTCCCGCACCGGCACGCGCGTACGGAAGTCCGCTCCGGCGTTCATGAACACGGCTGCCGCCAACTGGCCCAGGAAACCCAGCTCCACGTGCAACGGAGCCTCGCCTGGGGCTGCCTGCGGATCCGGCCGGGACAGCCTGCGCAACATGGTCGCCGCCCACACTCCGACCTGCGGTTCGACAAGCGCCCTGCGGAACGACGCCGGGTCGGCCCGCTCGGCGGTTTCCAGCAGTTGCCACGCCTGGCGCAGCTCGGCGGCGTCACCATGGGGCGTCTCGGCACCGGCGTCCAGAATCATCCGCAGCAGCAGCAGCCGACGGCTCACTTCCGTGTCCAGCAGGAAGACGACGGCGCCTTCGTCCTCGGTGACGGAGTTCAGCGACCTCAGGACGGAATCGGAGAGGCGGTGAAAGCGCATCGGCACAGCGGTCAGCCGCCCTCACTGCCCACGATCGTCGACACGGGATGGCGGACCTGGTACCGCATGCGCTCGGCCGACGGCCTCAGAGCGGTGCCATCCAGGGCCGAGAGCTCGCCCAGGGACAGGCCCGACAGCGCGGGCAGCCAGGAGCGCGCCACCTCCGGCGCCGCCACTTCACGGGGGTTGTCGTGTTCCCTCGATGACATGGCGTCACCGTATCGCACAAGGTGTGGCCGGGCCGTCTCAGGGAGTGGTCGGAGGCGGTTGTGCCGGACAGCGGCACGGCAGTGCGCCCGCCCTCCGGTAGTGGAGGACGGGCGCGACCCACGTCTCGCTCGGGGGGGCCTGCCTCATCGCATGAGCACCGGCTCGTTCTCGGAGGCCGCCGCCCGCACGCCCTCCTGCTCCTCCCCCGACGCTCCCTCCACGTGCTGGGCGGGCCGCTTCGGGAGGGCGAACATCAGCAGGAAGATGGCCGTCATCACGACGGCGACCCAGATCAGCGCGTTCTGGAAGGCGTCGACGAAGGCGGGCCCCACCTCGGGTCCGGGCAGGTGGTCGGACATCGAGCCGAAGAAGACGACGGAGACCAGGCCGAGGCCGAGGGCGTTGCCCATCTGCTGAACCGTGTTGATCAGGCCGGACGCCGAACCGGAGTGCTCACGCGGTACCTCGGAGAGGATCGCGTCCGTCAGCGGGGCCACGATCAGGCCCATGCCGGCCCCCATGACGACCAGCGGAAGGGCCATCTGCCAGGAGGCGATGGACATGCCGTACCGCTCGGCCTCCCAGATGTAGATCAGGACACCGGCCGCCATGATCAGCGCGCCCGCCTGGAGCACCTTCCGCCCGAACCTCGGCACCAGCTTCTGCACCGACATGCCCGCCGCCACCGAGACCGCGATCGAGAAGGGAACACCGGTCAGACCGGCGCGCAGCGCGGTCCAGCCGAGGCCCACCTGCATGTAGAGCGTCCAGACCAGGAAGAAGATGCCGAGGCCGACGCCGAAGACCGTCTGCACGGCGATGCCCGCGGCGAAGCTCTTCACCTTGAAGAGGGAGAGCTCGACGAGCGGGGAACCGTCGCGTGCCGCCTTCCTCTTCTCGTACGCCACCAGCGCCGCGAAGACCACGAGGGCGCCGGCCATCACGACGTACCCCCACGTCGGCCAGCCGAGCTCACGGCCGCGGGTCAGCGGGTAGAGGAGCATCAGCAGACCGAGGGTGACGAGTACGACTCCGACGAGGTCGAGCTTGAGGGCGTGCGGGGCCTTGGACTCGGTGATGAACTTCCGGCCCAGGATGAGGCCCGCGATGCCGACCGGCAGGTTGATGAGGAAGATCGGCCGCCACTCCAGGCCGAACAGGTTCCACTCGGTGAGCAGCGCGCCCAGGATCGGGCCCGACACCGCGCCGAGGCCCACGATCGCGCCGAACATCCCGAAGACCTTGCCCCGCTCGTGCGCCGGGAACGTGGCGTGCACGATCGACAGCACCTGCGGGACCATCAGCGCGGCCATGGCTCCCTGGAGGATGCGCGAGGCGACGAGCATGTCCGGGTTCACGGCGAAGCCGCAGAGCGCGGACGCGAGCGTGAATCCGCCGATGCCGATGAGGAACAGCCGCTTGCGGCCGTAGATGTCACCGAGCCTGCCGCCGGTGATCAGGCCGGCCGCGAAGGCCAGCGCGTAGCCGGCCGTTATCCACTGGATGTGGCTGAAGGACGCGCCCTCGTCCCGCTGGATCGACGGGATCGCGACGTTGACGATCGTGACGTCGACCAGGTCCATGAAGGCCGCGGTCATCACGATGGCGAGCGCGAACCAGCGCCGGCGGTCTGCCTCCGGCCGGGGGGACGCGAGAGTGCTGCTGGAAGAGGTCATGTTTTGAAGGTAGGGGGGATGTAGGTCAGGTCATGTCCTAGTGGTGGAGCATCCTCGGAGGAAGCGAGAAGGCAACAAGCAGGAACCCGGAAGCAGGAACCAGGAGAGGGAGACTCCCATGAGCACCGACACCCCGGCACGGCTCCTTCAGTTGCTGTCTCTTCTTCAGACTCCGCGGGAGTGGCCCGGTGGGGAGTTGTCCGAGCGGCTGGGGGTCTCGCGGCGGACCGTGCGGCGGGATGTGGACCGGCTGCGGGAGCTCGGTTATCCGGTGCAGGCGACGATGGGCGCGGACGGCGGGTACCGGCTGGTCGCCGGGAAGGCCATGCCGCCGCTGGTCCTCGACGACGAGGAGGCGGTGGCGATCGCGGTCGGGCTGCGGGCCGGTGCGGGGCACGCCGTGGAGGGCGTGGACGAGGCGTCCGTACGGGCGCTGGCCAAGCTCGAACAGGTCCTGCCGAGCCGTCTGAGGCATCGCGTCTCCACCCTGCAGGCCGCGACCACTCCCCTGACCAGCGGCGACGGCGCGAGCATCGCGCCCGAGACACTGACCGTGATGGCCTCCACGATCGCGGGGCGGGAGTTGCTGCGGTTCGCCTACCGGGCGAAGGACGGGGCGGAGAGCCGGCGCCGGATCGAGCCGTACCGGCTCGTGTCGACCGGCCTCCGCTGGTACCTCGTCGCGTACGACCTCGACCGCGAGGACTGGCGTACGTTCCGGGTCGACCGGGTGACCGACCCGTTCGCGACCGGGGCCCGTTTCACGCCGCGCGAGATGCCGACGGGGAGCGCGGCCGAATATCTGCGGCAGTCGATGCAGCGGCGGCAGGAGACGTACGAGTTCGCGGTGACGTTCGCCGCCCCCGCGGAGTTCATCGCTGCGCGGCTGCCGGGGTGGCTCGGGGTGCCCGAGCCTGTCGACGACCGGAGCTGCCTGCTGCGGAGTTCCTCCGGGGATGCCGTGCAGTGGCTGGCGGTTCGGCTCGCGATGGTGGACTGCGAGTTCACTGTGCATGAGCCGGTTGAACTTGTGGAGTATGTGCGGCAGTTGGGGGGTCGCCTGAGCAGGGCGACTGCGTCGGGCTGAGGGGTGTGGGCGGGGCAGGACCGAAAGGTGCGGGTCCGCTGCGGCTGGGCGCGCAGTTCCCCGCGCCCCTAAATGTCCCCCCGCACCCTTGAAGGCTGGGCAGGTCCCCGCAATCTTTCAGCCCCTCCGGCGTTTGAGGAGCGGGGGTTCGGGGGCGGAGCCCCTGAGTCAGAACCCCTGGGGCGGCACCCGTGAGGGCAGGGTTTGCCCGCGTGGCACAATGTGCCACCCGGGTCACCCCGGGGTTCAGGTCCGGGGTGGCCCGGGCAGCCATGCCCAGGCGACCGCACTGACCGCACTCCCGCGCCCAAGCACCCGCACCTGCGCCCGCACCCCCCAAAGATGGAGCCGAGCCCCGGCGCCAGGGGGGGGGAGGCGCCGGAGCTCGGCTCTGGGAGAGTCCCGGCGCCGGGGGGGGTGGGCGTCGGGACTCGGCTCTGTGGGCCCTGGAGTTTTGTGCCCCGGGACCGATGTGTTGAAGCGGCGGTAAACGGACTTCTGTACGACTGCGTTCGAGCCCGGACCCGCCCGCCCCGCAAGGCACGGCCGACCACGGCCCGAGGTACATGGCCCGGTAGGACCGCCTGCCCCGGCGGAGCGAGGCCAATCCTCCCGACGACAGTGAGTTTCACCGCCCGGACCGCCCCGCCCGGAAGGGGCCCCGCTGTCGGCGCGGGAGGCGTCCCGCCCGCTTCCGGCAGACAGTACACACCCGCCCCCGCGAAACCGGTCACAACCGCCCGGCGCGCGATACGCGCCCCCGGCCGGAGGCCACCCGCCGCGCGGGGCAGGCCGCCGACGGCCGGAGCACCCGGCCGCCGGTGGCGGCCTACGCGGCGGCGTCGAAGCCCGTGTCGCGGGCCAGCTTCTTCAGTTCCAGCAGCGCGTGCTTCTCGATCTGGCGGATGCGCTCGCGCGTGAGGCCGTGCTCCTTGCCGACCTCGGTGAGCGTGCGCTCCCGGCCGTCCTCGATGCCGTACCGCATCTTGATGATGGAGGCCGTGCGCTGGTCGAGGCGGCCGATGAGGTCGTCCAGCTCCTCGCTGCGCAGCAGCGTGAGCACGGACTGCTCGGGCGAGACCGCCGAGGTGTCCTCCAGCAGGTCACCGAACTGGGTGTCGCCGTCGTCGTCCACCGACATGTTCAGCGAGACCGGGTCACGGGCCCAGTCCAGCACGTCGACCACGCGCTCCGGCTTCGTGTCCAGCTCCGCGGCGATCTCCGCGGGCTCCGGCTCACGGCCGTGCTCGCGGTTGAACTCGCGCTGCACACGGCGGATCCGGCCCAGCTCCTCCACCAGGTGGACGGGGAGGCGGATGGTGCGGGACTGGTCGGCGATGGAACGGGTGATGGCCTGACGGATCCACCAGGTCGCGTACGTCGAGAACTTGAAGCCCTTGCGGTAGTCGAACTTCTCGACGGCTCGGACCAGGCCCGCGTTCCCCTCCTGGATCAGGTCCAGGAGCGGCAGGCCGCTGCGCGGGTAGCGGCGGGCGACCGCCACGACCAGGCGGAGGTTCGACCGGATGAAGATGTCCTTGGCCCGCTCGGCGTCGGCGACCAGCGCTTCGAGCTCCTCGCGGGAGGCCTTCACCTGTGTGTCGGTGACCTCACCGTCGAGGATCTGCTGGGCGAAGACGCCCGCCTCGATGGTCTGGGAGAGGTCCACTTCCTTGGCGGCATCGAGCAGCGGTGTGCGCGCGATCTCGTCGAGATACATGCCGACCAGGTCGCGGTCGGCGATCTCGCCGCCTACGACGCGAACACTGCGTGCCGCGTCGCTTCCGCCTGAGGCGGACTTACGACGGGCGACGGCACGGGTTGCCATGCGTGCTCCCTTGCGATGGTGGGCTTGCGGGTCCTAGTGGTTCTGGTGGTGGCTCGGACACCCTCCCGGGTGCCCTGCATCCGATGGAAACAACGACTGGAATCCGGACAGAATTCCCAACGCGCTACTCGATTTTTCTGATCTTGCAGTACCCTGTGCGGCCACCGAGGGAGGGCAGATGCCGTCGGAACGTACAGAGGTGCAGGTCAGGCCGGGAGTCGAGAGCGACCTCGACGCCCTCACGGACATCTACAACCACTACGTGCGTGAGACGCCGATCACGTTCGACACAGCGACCTTCACTCCGGTGGAGCGCCGCCCTTGGCTGCTCTCCCACCCTGAAGACGGCCCGCATCGGCTGATGGTTGCCACGGCCGGGGACTCACAGCGGATTCTGGGCTACGCCACATCCAGCGCTTTCCGGCCGAAGCCCGCGTACGAGACGTCCGTGGAGGTGACGATCTACCTCGCCCCGGACGCCGGCGGCCGGGGCGTCGGCACGCTGCTCTACAAGGCCCTGTTCGCGGCTCTGGCGGACGAGGACCTGCACCGGGCCTACGCGGGTATCGCCCAGCCCAACGAGGCGTCCGTGCGGCTGCACGAGCGGTTCGGGTTCCGGTACGTCGGTACGTACCGGGAGGTGGGCCGGAAGTTCGGGCGGTACTGGGATGTGGCCTGGTACGAGAAGGAGCTCTGAGGGCTCCGCGCCATGCCGGGGCCCGGGACGCCTCGCCCGGGGCCCGCACGCCGTGGCCCGCCGGGCTCAGCCGAACTGCACCGATCGCTTCGCCAGGCCCAGCCAGAAGCCGTCGATCACCGAGCGCTGGGCGTCCAGCTCGCCGGCGGCGTCCGCCGCGCCCATCGTCACGAAGAGCGGGGCGAAGTGCTCGGTGCGCGGGTGGGCCAGCTGTCCCGCCGGGGACTTGTGGAGGAAGTCGAGGAGGCCGTCGACGTCGCCCGAGTCCAGGGCGCGGTGGCCCCACTCGTCGAACTCCGCCGACCAGCCGGGGATCCCGCCCTGCCGCAGGGCCGCCAGGTTGTGGGTGAAGAAGCCGGAGCCGACGATGAGGACGCCCTCGTCGCGCAGGGGCGCCAGCTTGCGGCCGATCTCCATGAGGCGGACGGGGTCGAGTGTGGGCATCGAGACCTGGAGGACCGGGATGTCGGCCGCCGGGAACATCTCCACCAGCGGGACGTACGCGCCGTGGTCCAGGCCGCGGTCCGGGATGTCCTGGACGGGCATGCCGGGGGCGCGCAGCAACTTGCGTACGGACTCGGCTAGTTCGGGTGCGCCGGGTGCCTCGTACCGCACCTTGTAGTAGTGCTCGGGGAAGCCCCAGAAGTCGTAGACCAGGGGGACGGTCTCGGTGGCCCCGAGGGCGAGCGGGGCCTCCTCCCAGTGCGCGGAGATCATGAGGATCGCCTTGGGGCGCGGCAGGTCCTTGGACCAGGCGGCGAGCTGGCCGGGCCAGACCGGGTCGTCCGCCAGCGGCGGGGCGCCGTGGGAGAGGTAGAGGGCGGGCATGCGCTCCACGACGGCACGTTCCTCGGTGGCGGCGGACATGGCGGCGGCTCCCTTGGGGACTCGTTCGGCCGGTTCGGCCGATACTGTTCGACCCCGACCGAGGCACTTGCTTGAAGTATCAACCTCTACAAAGTGAGGATACTCCCGATTTGTTTAACGTTCAAGGAGGGGTCTCGTACAGTAGATGCATGAACACGGCATCCGCTGACGAGCCGCGCTGGCTCAGTGACGAGGAACAGCGCACGTGGCGTGCGTACATTCATGCCACCACCCTTCTTGACGATCATCTCGACCGCCAGTTGCAGCGTGATGCGGGCATGCCTCACATCTACTACGGCCTGCTCGTCGGTCTCGCCGAGGCGCCGCGTCGGCGGCTGCGGATGACCGAGCTGGCGATGAAGGCGAAGATCACCAGGTCTCGGCTCTCGCATGCGATCGCTCGGCTGGAGAAGAACGGGTGGGTGCGGCGGGAGGACTGTCCTTCGGACAAGCGGGGGCAGTTCGCCGTGCTGACGGATGAGGGGTACGAGGTTCTGATGCGGAGTGCGCCTGGGCATGTGGCGGCGGTTCGGCAGGCGTTCTTCGACCGGCTCACGGTTGATCAGCAGAAGGCGCTCGGGGAGGCGTTGCTGATCATCGCGGAGGGGCTTCAGCCGGAGGGTACGGGGGCGGATCTGCCCTGGCTGCGGTAAGGCTCCGCCGGGGTCGCTTTTGGGTGCGGGTTGGCCGTGGCTAGGTCGCGCAGTTCCCCGCGCCCCTAAAAGATTAAAGACTGCGCCGTTCCCCGCGCCCCTGAAAGACTGCGTGGATCTGCCCCGGCTCCACCGCTCTCGGAGCCGGGGCAGATCCCGGTTCGTACGTATGAAGGCGTCCCCACCCCTGCATACGTACGAGGTCAGTGGGTGACCTCGTTCAGGTCCGGGCGAGCCCCTTCAGGGGCGCGGGGAACTGCGCGACCTGGCCACGACGGGCCCGCAGTCCGTGACCGCGCCCCAGCGGAGCGCCTAGTGGGCGATGACCGGGACCTTCAGGTCGTCCTCGGCACCTTCGACGGAGCCCGCGGCCGCCGTGGAGTCGGGGCTTCCGGCGTTGATGAAGGTGAAGGCGATTCCCGCGGCGACGACGAGGATGCCGACGGCGAACCAGATCGCGTTGGTGTAGCCGTGCACCTGGGCCTGCAGCTGGACGAGCTGCTGCTGGGGCTGGGTGGTGGCACCGGCGATGTGGTCCTTGACGTACGCCGTGGTGGCCGACGCGGCGATCGTGTTCAGCAGAGCCGTACCGATCGCGCCGCCCACCTGCTGCGAGGTGTTGACCATCGCGGAGGCGACACCGGAGTCACGCGGCTCGACGCCCAGCGTGGCCAGGGACATGGCCGGCATGAACGCCGTACCCATACCGAGGCCGAGCAGCAGCATGGCCGGCAGGAGCAGGGCCGCGTACGAGGAGCCGATCTCCATCTGGGTCAGCAGCAGCATGCCGGCCGCGGCGACCAGGAAGCCCGGGCCCATCAGCAGACGCGCCGGGAGGCGGTTCATCAGCCGGGCGCCGATCTGCGTGGAGCCCGTGATCATGCCCGCGATCATCGGCAGGAAGGCGAAACCGGTCTTGACCGGCGAGTAGCCCTTCACGATCTGCAGGTAGTAGGTCAGGAAGAGGAACAGGCCGAACATCGCGATGATCGCGAGGCCGAGCGAGAGGTAGACACCCCCACGGTTGCGCTCGGTGATGACGCGCAGGGGCAGCAGCGGGGCCTTGACCTTGGACTCGACGAGGACGAAGGCCGCGAGGAGCACCGCCGACGCGACGAACAGGCCGATCGTCATGGAGTCGCCCCAGCCCTCGGACTCGGCGCGGGTAAAGCCGTAGACGAGCGAGACCAGACCGAGGGTCGACAGGACGACACCCGGGATGTCGAGCGGCGAGCGGTTGCGGCCGGCCGGCTCACGGATGACGAAGTACGCACCGGCGGCGGCGACGACCGCGAACGGGATGTTCACGAAGAACGTCCAGCGCCAGTCCAGGTACTCGGTGAGGAAGCCGCCGAGGATCAGGCCGACGGCGCCACCGCCACCGGCGATCGCACCGTAGATGCCGAACGCCTTGGCGCGCTCCTTGGAGTCGGTGAACATCACCGCGAGCAGCGAGAGAGCGGCCGGCGCGAGCAGTGCGCCGAAGGCACCCTGCAGAGCGCGGGAGCCGAGCAGCATCGCCTCGTTGGTGGCGGCACCGCCGAGGGCGGAGGCGCCGGCAAAGCCTATGAGGCCGGTGACGAAGGTGCGCTTGCGGCCCCAGATGTCGGCGATCCGGCCGCCGAAGAGGAGGAGTCCGCCGAAGGCGAGGGCGTAGGCCGTGATGACCCACTGCCGGTTGCCGTCGGAGATACCCAGGTCCTTCTGGGCCGAGGGCAGCGCGATGTTCACGATCGTCGCGTCGAGCACGACCATGAGCTGGGCGAGCGCGATGAAGGTCAGCGCTTTCCAGCGGTTGGAATCGGGGGCCTGCGCCGTACCGGCGGTGGCCTGGGCTGTTTCAGACATGGAGGTACCCACTTCGGGACTTCGGATCGAAAAAGGCAGTGAGAGGGCGCGGCACGTCGTCGGTGACGGCCGGGAGGTTCGGTGAGTTCGGTGCGTAAGTGGGGTTACGCGAGTGCTGGTCGGGTCATCGCTGGTAGGGACCGCCGCAAGGGGCGGAAGTCATCGGTCAGCCTTTGCGCAGGTCCTCCATGGTCGCGGTCATGCCCGGCAGTTCGGATCGGGCCGGGGCCCGCAGACCGTCCAGGAACAGCTGCAGGTGGCGGTGGACGAACCGATCGAAGCACAGGGCTCCGGTGCCGGCCGGGGGCCTGCTGAGCTGGGCCACGGCGATCATGAGATCGCCGACGCCCACGTCGGGTCGGAGCTGACCGGCCTCGCGGGCGCGCGCCATCAGCCGCTCGGTCAGTTCCTCGATCCGCTCACGCGCCGCTTCCATGTCCGGGTGATGCTGGTCGAAGGTGCTGGACATCATCGGGCAGAGGGCCGAGAGCCGCTCGTCGGCACAGGCGTGCACGAAGCGCGAGAGCGCCTCGAACGCGTCGCCCGTCTCGGCGAGGGCGACTTCGGCCGCCTCCGACGTACGGTCCATGACCGAGCAGACGACCTCCCGCACCAGTGCGTCCCGGTCAGGGAAGTTGCGGTACACCGTGGCATTGCCGACGCCGGCCCGGCGAGCGACCTCGTCGAGCGGCACGTCGGGGCCGAACTCCACGAACATCTCGCGGGCGGCGGTGACGATCCGCTCCCGGTTGCGCAGGGCGTCGGCGCGCGGCCGGGTCACCTTGTGCTGTACGCGGACTGCGGTCTCCACGGCGTACTCCTTGAGCCGGTGGGTGCGATCCGGGGATCCACTCCCCGTTTCGCTCGGACACATGGCTAAACGGGGAAACGATCCCCGGTTATTTCCCAACCTCGAAGAGATTTCATGTGACCCGCGTCACACCCCCTTCGGGGGCCCCGAGAGCAAGAAACCCACGATCGGGCTCCTCCAGCGCGCGCCCGCGCATCCGGCGGCACAGGGTGATCGAACAGGGTGCAGCCACACCGGCCGGCTGCCTGGAGCGAAGGGCGCCCGTATGCAGCCGACCAGCCGTCGGATATCCCCGCGCCGCCGCGCAGCAGCCTTCGCCACGGTCACCGTCCTCACCCTGGCGGTCAGCACCTCGGCGGGGACCGGCCATCTGACGACCGGCTCCACCACGGCCGCGGGACCCATCGCGCTGGCGCGCTCCTCCCCCCTCGGCCCCTGCATGATCAGCGGCTCGATGGGCGTGCAGATGTCCGAGGGCATCCCCACCCCGGCCGGCTACTCGCGCTCCACCGGCACCGTCCGCGCCCTGAACCTCATGGTCGACTTCTCCGACGCGCCCGGCGAGGGCAGCGCGCTCGACCGCTTCGGCGAGTTCTTCCCGCAGACCACCAACTGGTTCCGCACCAGTTCGTACGGCCGCCTCGACTACCGCCCCGAAACCCCGATACCCGGCTGGCTGCGGATGCCCAAGTCCTTCGAGGAGTACGGGATAGAACGCGGGGCCCCCTTCGACCCCGGCTACCGCGACCTCGTCCAGGACCTCGTGGCCGCGGCCGATCCGAAGGTGGACTTCAGGGAGTACGACCTGCTGAACGTCCTGATGACCCCGAACGCCGGCCCCTCCGCCCTCGACACGGTCCTGTCGGTGACCTTCGCGGGCAACACGGAGGCACCGGTCGCGGACGGGGTGCCCGTGGCGAACGCGTCCTTCGTCTACAGCCGCCAGGACGACGGCTCCGGCTCGTACGACGAGACCGGCTACCGCGTGCTCCCCCACGAGAACGGCCATGTCTTCGGGCTGCCCGACCTCTACACCCAGGACGGGGGCGCCGCGGTCGGGCACTGGGACATCATGAGCGAGGACTGGGGGGCCGACAACGACCTGCTGGGCTGGCACAAGTGGAAGCTCGGCTGGCTCGACGACTCCCAGGTCGGCTGCGCCGCCGCGCCCGGCACCACCGAACACGTGCTGACCCCGCTGGCCGAGCAAGGCACCGGCGGCAAACTGGTCTTCGTCCCCGTCGACTCGAAGACGGGGTACGCGGTCGAGCTGCGCACCCAGGCCGGCAACGACGACGCCATCTGCAAATCGGGCGTCCTCATCTACAAGGTCGACGCGACCGTCGACACCGGCCGGGGCCCGATCACGGTGATCGACTCCACCAAGGACAGCGGCGGCTGCACCCGCAGCCCGAACGTCCACGCCGAACTCTCCGACGCGACCTTCTCCCCCGGCCAGTACTTCAAGGACCTGAGAACCGGCATCCGCATCACAGTCGCGGGCACGGACGCCACGGGCAACCACCAGGTGTACGTGACCCGCGACCGCCAGGCGGCGTCGTAGGCGCGGGGCGCCCGGCAACTGGGGCGGCCCCAGTTTTTCAGGGGCGCGAGGAACCGCGCACCCAGCCCCGACCGACCCGCACGTTCAACACGGCCCTTCCCGCGGAGCGCCCCGCAGTCATTACCGTGGTCCGCACACCGTAATGGGGAGCCATGCCACCGACCCACCTCACGCCGACCCACCTCACACCCGCCAAGCCCGACGCAGTCGCACCCGTCGAGGCAGTAGCCCCGCTCATGCGAGGCATCACCGTACTGCTGAGGCTCACAGAGGCAGGCGGCACGTCGAGTCTCAGCGCCCTGGAGAAGGCCACCGGCCTCGCCAGATCCACGGTGGACCGCATCGCGGCGACGCTGGCCCGCATGGGATACGTACGTCTCGACGGACGGGACGCCGTGCTCACGCCGCGGCTGATGGAGCTGGGCAACGCCTATCTGGCCGCGCTGCGGCTCCCCCGGCTGCTGGACGGGCGGGCCGACGCGCTCGCCGACGAGCTGGACGAGTCGGTGTCGCTGGCGGTCGGCGACCAGGACGGCATCCGCTTCATCCACCAGGCGACCCGGCGCCGCGCGATGTCGCTGAGCTTCCGCATCGGCGATCTGCTCCCGGCCGAACGGACCGCGCCCGGCCCGCTGTTCGCCACGGAGTGGACCGACGAGGACTGGACACGCTGGCGCGAACGACGGGCCGCCGACCCCGAGGACCACGGTTTTCCCGCCGTGCCGCCCCGCGAACACCCCACCGGGGACGAGGAGTTCGAGGAGCGGACGCGTGAGGCGACGGCCCGCGGCTGGGCGCTCGACGACCAGTTGATCGAGCCGGGCCTGGTCGCCATCTCCGTCCCCGTACGGGATCGCGGTGGGCGTATCGCCTGTGTGGTGAGCGTGGTGAGCCACACCAGCAGGCACACCGCCGACTCCCTGCGGGACACCCTGCTGCCCCGGCTGCGGGCGACCGTGCGCGCGATGGAACGGGAACTGCGGGACGCCCCCGCCCAGCAGCCCGCCGCGCCTGCCCCGCCCGCCGGACTCGCCACCTGGACCGGGGCCTCGAAGCATGAACTGGGCCGGGAGTTCATCGAGTCGCTGGCCCGCGGGCTGACCGTGATCACGGCGTTCGGCGAGGGCCGGGCCGAGCTGACGCTCACCGAGGTCGCACAGGCCACCGGGCTCGCACGGGCGACGGCCAGGCGAGCCCTGATCACCTTGGAGCACCTGGGCCAAGTAGCCACCCACGGGAGGACGTTCACGCTGACACCGCGCGTCCTGGCCCTCGGCTTCCCGCCCCTCTCCCGTACGACGCTTTCGCAGATCGCGGCCCCGCACCTCGCCGAACTCGCCGACCGGCTGCACGACTCGGCGTCCCTCGCGGTCCTCGCGGGCGCCGAGATCCAGTACACGGCCCGCGTCGCCACCAGCCGCATCATGAGCGTCAACATCACCGTCGGCACGCGCTTCCCCGCCTACGCGACCTCGCTGGGCCGGGTCATGCTCGCCGACCTCACCGAGGCGGAGCGGGGCCCGTTCCTGACCGGCCTGCACGCACTGACCCCGCACACGGTCACCGACCCGGACGCTCTCACGGCCACCCTCGATCGCGTCCGGGAAGCCGGATACGCCCTGGTGGACGGGGAGTTGGAGGAGGGGCTGCGGTCGATCGCGGTTCCGGTGCGGGATCGTACGGGACGGGTCGTGGCGGCCGTGAACGTGGCGATGCACAGCTCCCGGCGGACCGTCGAGCAGTGCCTGGGTGAGGTGCTGCCGGAGCTGGCCGCGACGGCCGGGCGGATCGAGGGGGATCTTCGCGTGGCGGGGCGGTTCGCTCGGGTTCCGGTCGCCTAGCCGGCGGGGCAACGACTCGGGGGCGGGGCGCTTCGCGCGACGGGTTGCGGGGACGGCGACGGTGCGGGTCTGTGGAGGCTGGTCGCGCCCACGATGGGGATGCCCCCGGTCGAGCGAAGCCGAGAGTGGGAGAGGAGCCGCAATTCGGTTCTGCCCCGCACCCCTGAAGGGAGGCCGCTCCCGCCAGGAAGCTCGCGGGGGCCCGAGCGCCCGCGCCTTCAACGTCGGCGCCGGCATCGGCGTCGGCGTCGGCGCCGTCACGCCCCCGAGCGGGCCGTGACGCGGAACGGCGGGGGCACGGTTTCGGCCCCCGCCGTTCCCTCCCGCCGCCCAGAGGGCACCAGCCCCTTGAGCGCCGCCTCCGTGGCGAGCCGCGGCAGCAGCAGCGCCCAGAAGCGGGTCAGCATGGACTGCGACAGCCACTGCGCGTTCCGGCTGCCCAGGGCCCCGAAGCCCACGGTGGCCGCGACCACGGCATGGGCCGCGTCCTGCGGCGACACATCACGGGCCAGCGCGCCCTCACGGGCCGCCTCGGCCAGTACGCCCTCCACCCAGATCTGCCACCGCCGCCGCAGATCCGCCCCGGCCGCCACGGGCACCGGGCTCTCGCTCAGATCGAAACCGGCCCGCAGGATCACGTCGTGCCGCAGGCCCCGGAGCAGCGCGTGCGTGGTGTCGACCAGCACCTGCAAGGCCCCGCCGGAACCGACGGCCCCGGCACCGCCGGCGGTCGCGGCGGCCTCGCCCCTCGCCCGGCCCTCGACCGTGATCCGCCGGAGCCGCTGCGCCGCCGCCTCCCACACCGCCGCGGCCAGGGCCGCCTTGCTGGCGAAGTGGAAGTGCAGCGCGCCGTTGCTGACCCCGGCCCGGGCGCTGATCGTGGACAGGGACACGACGTCGAAGCCGTCCTTGCAGAAGAGCTCGGCCGCCGACTCGATCAACGCGTTGCGCGTACGTACCGCGCGTTCCTGCTGGGCCATCAGAGCGCTCCGTTGCTGCGAGGGGCGTGCCGGAAAGGCGCCTTCACGATAACAAACCGCACGTGCGGTTTCTATTGTCGTGCCATTACCTTTTGCTACTGCTACGACTCCTGACCCCGCCGCTGCTCCTGGTACTGCTACTGCTGGGCTCGGAGCACGGGCAGCGACCCGTAGCCGTTGACGATGAAGGACTCCACCGGCTCGATGCCGTCCATCGGTGCCGCCGGGGTCAGCCCGGGGAAGCGGTCGAACAGCCCCGCCAGGGCCACGCTCGCCTCGATCCGCGCGAGCGGCGCCCCCAGGCACCGGTGCACCCCGAAACCGAAGGCCAGGTCCTCGCGGCGGCCCGGGCGCAGCAGGTCGAAGACGGCGACGTCGTCCCCGTACGCCTCGGGATCCCCGGACGCGGCGGCGAAGGAGATCAGGATCGGGTCGCCCTTGCGGATCAGTACGCCGTCGGACTCGCCACCGGACCCGTGATGGGACGCGTCATGGGACCCGCCATCGGCCGGTGCGGGGTCCCCCAGTGCGATGTCGTCCACCGCGAACCGCATCGGGGAGTACGCCGCCGGGCTGTGCACGCGCAGCGTCTCGTCCACCACGTCCATCCAGGTGGCCCGGCCGGCGCGGACGTGGGCGAGCTGTTCCGGGTGGGCGAGCAGGGCCCCGACGGCGTTGGTGATGAGCGTGCAGGTCGTCTCCTGGCCTGCGGCGATCATGAGGTAGAGGGTGCCGAGGAGTTCCTCCTCGGTGAGCCCGCCGTCCGCGTCCTGGTCGTGGGCCTCGATCAGCGCGGACGTCAGATCGCCGCCGGGTTCGGCCCGCTTCTCGGCGACCAGCCCGGCGAGCATCCCGAAGACCTCGATCTGCGCGGCGGCCATCCGCTCGGCGGACACGGCCGTGCCGAACACCAACTCCAGCGCGGCGCACAGGGGTTCGCGGGCCTCCTCCGCCACCCCGAACAGTTCGCAGATGACACGCATCGGCAGCAGCTTGGCGAACTCCGCCCGCAGATCGATCCGTTCACCGTCCGGCACAGCGGCCAGGTCGTCCAGCAGCCCGGCCGTGATCTCCTCGATCCGCGGTCGCAGGGCCTCGCTGCGGCGCGTGGTGAACGCGCCCGCGACCAGCCGCCGCAGCCGGGAGTGGTGATCCCCGTAGGCGAACAGCATGTTTTCGTTGGCAACCCATGGATACAGCGGCCACTCGGGGCCTATCCGCCCCTCCACGAAGGCGGGCCAGTGCTGCCGGGCGTCCTTCGACACCCTTGGATCCAGCAGGAGTTGCTTCACGTACTTCTGCCGTACGGCCGCCCAGGCGACCACCCCGCCCGGCAGTTCCACCTCGGCCACCGGTCCTCGTGAGCGCAGCTTCTCGGCCTCCGAGGCGAGATCGCGCCCCGTCACGTCCAGCGCGTAAGGGCAAGCAGACATGTCCATCCGTGCACTCCGTTCGGTCGGTCGTCGACGCGCCCCCGACGCGAGGGCGCTTCACTGAGCGGCGGTCGCGACCCCCGCGGGCGCCCCGGCCTCGGCACCGGCACCTGCCCCGGTCTGCGGGCCGGCCGCGATGTCCGCCTCCGGCCCCTCCTCCAGGTCGCCCTCACCCTCGCCCTCGGCCGCCTCCGCCTCGCGCAACTCCATGGCCTCACGGTGGATCCGCGCCGCCCGCTCCGGGGTGAAGTCCAGCCGGACGAGCACGCCGGGCACCGCGATCGACGGCATCAGATGCCGGTAGAGGTCGGCCACCCGCTCCGCCAGGTCCGCGCGGCCGGTCATGATCCGCGACAGCACCTGTACGCCGGTGAAGGCGCCGACGAACAGCTTCGCGAGCGAGTCCACATCGGCGTGCGGCAGGACCTCGCCCTTGGCCTTGGCCTCCTGGAAGAGGGCGTGGGTGTGGTCCTGCCAGGCCCGCATCGGCACCCGCCGGTTCAGGTGGTCCTTGGGCGACCCCTGGTCGACGGTCAGCCGCACGCTGCCCTGGACGATCGGATCACCCGTGTCCCGCTTGAGCAGATAGGCGAGCAACAGCGCCTCGTCCAGCGACTGCTGGAGCTTCAGCTCCTGTTCGGGCACCCGCGGCAGCGACTCGACCTGCGCCGCGAGGACCGCCTGGGCGAGCTCTTCCTTGGACGTGAAGTGGAAGTAGAGGGCGCCCTTGGTCATGCCCGACTTCTTGAGGACGTCGGAGATGGTCGCCGCTTCGTATCCGACCTCGTCGAACACCTCGGCCGCCGCGACGAGAATCGCCCGCCGCGTCCGAATGGCCCGCTCTTGCCGCGCCACGAACAACCTCCGTACCATCCCGCACATCGGGAAAAGAGACCATGAGGTCTGTACCGGGCAGCTGCGACCTCGCGGCCCAGAATAAAACCAGCCGAACGGTTTCTCAAGGATTCGCCCACATCGAACTCGTGGCCCCCGTGTGAGCTGCAATGAAGCCCCGGCCGCGCCGTGAGCGCCCCCCGAAGGCTCCCCCAGTAAGCACCTTCGCCCCTTGGCCACCTTGAAAACAAAACCGGTTGGTACGTATCTTCGGTGCGCAGTGGTTCGTACCTGACCGGTTCCCACACCCAGGGGAGTTCGATGGCCGTGCCAGCACTCACCAAGACCCACCCCGTCGCCGACGAGCTGGCCCAGCTGCTCTTCGAGGGCGCCGATCGCGAACGCGTGCACGGGGCCTGGCGTCGGCTCGTGTCCGGCAAGGAGTTCGCGTACCGCCCGGGGCTGCCGCCCGAGGAGCGGACGGCCCTCTCGTACGAGCGGCTGCGGCTCCTCAACGACGCGGCCGGTGATCCGGTGGAGCTGGCGGCCGATCCGTACCGCCTCGCCGGGCTGCACGAGTGGACGGGACCGGTGGACGGCGGGCTGACCACGCTCGCGAGCATCCACTACAACCTGTTCCTCGGCAGCGTCCTCGACCACGACGGCGGCCGGGACAGGGACCTGTCCGCGTTCACCTCGCTCCGGCGTACAGGAACGTTTCTGTGCACGGAGCTGGAGCACGGGAACGATGTCGCGTCGATGGAGACGGTCGCGGTGTTCGACCGTGCGACGGGCGGCTTCCACCTCACCACTCCCACGCCGGGCGCGCGGAAGTTCATGCCCAACACCAGCCTGACCGGCGGCCCCAAGACGGCGGTGGTCGCCGCCCGGCTCGTCGTCGACGGCGAGGACCAGGGCACCTTCCTCTTCCTGACCCCGCTCAGCGACGAGAGCGGCCACCTTCCCGGAGTACGGGTCCGGCCGCTCCCCCAGCGCACCGGCACCCCGGTCGACCACTGCCTCACCTCGTTCGACCGGGTGTGGCTGCCGCGCGAGGCGCTCCTCGAGGCCGAGCACGGGCGGCTCGGCGCCGACGGGACGCTGGCCAGCAGCCTCGGCAACAGGCGCAAGCGGCTGCTGCGTTCCATCAACCGCGTCACCATGGGCAAGCTGTGCATGAGCGCCGGCACGCTGGGCATGTCACGGGCCGCGCTGACCATCGCGGTGCGGTACGCCCACAGCCGCTTCCTGGCCGGGCCGAAGGCGGGCGACCGCATTCCGCTGGCCGCCCACCGCAGCCACCACGGGCGGCTGCTGCACGCGCTGGCGACGGCGTACGCGATGACGTTCCTGCACCGCTCGCTGGTGAGCCGTTTCGCCGTGCACGCGGAGGAGGACCGGGCCGAGGTGGAGCGCGAGGTGGCCGTGGCCAAGGGCTGGATCACCTGGCAGGCCCGCGCGATCACCACCGAGTGCCGCGAACGCTGCGGCGCCCAGGGCCTGTTCCCCGCCAACGGACTGGCCGACCTCCCCCTCAACATCGAGGGCGGCATCACCGCCGAGGGCGACAACCTGGTGATCTGGGTGAAGGCCGCCTCCGAGATGGTCTTCGGCCACCAGGGCGTACGGGCCGGTGAGTCCGGCGATCCCGAGGGCCGGGAGCTCACCGAACTCCCCTTCCTGCGCGACCTGTTGGCCGAGGCCGAGCGCATCTGGCAGGACCGGGCGCGCACCGCCCTGCGCGAGGGCCCCTCGGGCGATCCGGTCGGCCGCTGGAACGCGACCTCGGACGCCGCCCTGGAGATGGTCTCCGCCCATGCCCGCCTCCAGGCCGCCGACGCGTTCCTCGCCGCGGCGGCCCGGGCGGAGGACCCCCGGGCCGGTTTCCTGATGCGGAGCCTGTGCCGGCTGTTCCTGCTGCGCCAACTCGGCGAGCACACGGGGGATCTGCTCGCCGAGGGACGGCTGACACCGGATCACGTACGGGCCCTGCCGAAGGCCGTCGACACGCTTGTCGGGGAGCTCGCTCCCCATCTCATGACTCTGGTGGACGCCTTCGATCTGCCCGCGGAGGTGCTGTCGGGGATTCCGATAGCCAGTGGGGGGTCGGTGGGCGGGGACGAGGGCTGGGACGAGAGCGAGGACGGCTGGGAGGAGGCGGGGGTGGGGGCGGGGGTTTCGGTACGGGTGTGAAGCTGCGGGTGAGTGGGGGCCGGCCCGCACATCCACGACGGGCCCGCCCTCGTCCTAGCGGACCAGGCAAGGCCTCTTGGGGTCGAACTGCCAGTCGGGGATGAGGTATTGCATGCCGGTGGCGTCGTCCCGCGCGCCGAGGGTCTTCTCCTTGTAGAGGTCGTGGGCCGCGAGGAGGCGGTCCATGTCGAGGTCGAGGCCCAGGCCGGGGGCGTCGGGGACCCGGATCTCGCCGTCGGTGATGCGGGGCGGGGTGACCGTGAGGCGTTCCAGGCCCTCCTGCCAGATCCAGTGGGTGTCGAGGGCGTTGTATTCGCCGGGGGCCGCGGCACCGCAGTGGGTGACCATGGCGAGCGAGATGTCGAAGTGGTTGTTGGAGTGGCAGCCCCAGGTCAGACCCATGGCGTTGCACAGCTGGGCCACCCGCACCGAGCCCTGCATGGTCCAGAAGTGCGGGTCGGCCAGCGGGATGGAGACCGACTGGAGGGCGAGGGCGTGGGTCATCTGACGCCAGTCCGTGGCGATCATGTTCGTCGCGGTCGGCAGGCCGGTGGCCCGGCGGAACTCGGCGAGGATCTCGCGCCCCGAGTAGCCGCCCTCCGCCCCGCAGGGGTCCTCGGCGTAGGCGAGGGTGCCCAGCAGCGGCGTACACAGCTCGATCGCCTCGCGCAGCGACCACGCGCCGTTCGGGTCGAGGGTGATACGGGCTTCGGGGAAGCGGGACTTGAGCGCGCGCACGGCGTCGACCTCCTCCTTGCCCGCCAGGACCCCGCCCTTGAGCTTGAAGTCCCGGAAGCCGTAGAGGTCGTAGGCGGCCTCGGCCTGGCGGACGATCGCCTCCGGTGTCAGGGCCTCCTCGTGCCGGACGCGGTACCAGTCGACGTCCGAGTCGGGCTCACGGACGTACTCCAGGTCGGTGCGGTCGGGGTCGCCGACGTAGAAGAGGTAGCCCAACACCCGTACGGAGTCCCGCTGTTGGCCGTCGCCCAGGAGGGCCGCGACCGGTACGTCGAGGTGCTGCCCGAGGAGGTCGAGGAGCGCCGACTCGACGGCCGTGACCGCGTGGACGGTGGTGCGCAGGTCGAAGGTCTGGGCGCCGCGTCCGCCCGAGTCGCGGTCGGCGAAGCGGGCGCCGATCTCGCGCAGGACCCGCTTGTAGTCGCCCACCTTCGCACCGAGGACGAGGGCTTCGGCGTCACGGAGGGTCCGGGTGATCTTCTCGCCGCCGGGGACCTCGCCCAGTCCCGTACGGCCCTCGGAGTCCTTGAGGACGACGACGTTGCGGGTGAAGTAGGGGCCGTGGGCACCGGAGAGGTTCAGCTCCATGCAGTCACGGCCGGCGACGGGGTAGACGGCGAAGTGGGTGACGGTCGGCTGGCTCTGGAAACTCATGCGGGTCGAAGTCCCTTGTGTGTGAGGGCGGTTGAGGCGCCGGTGGTCGAAGGCTTCACAGGCTGAGGACGTCCAGGGCCCACTCCAGCGCCAGGACGCCGCCCAGGCCGATGATCGCGAGCACCGTCGTATAAGTCGTACGGACCTTGATCGCCTCGATGACCGAGAGGTTGAAGTACTCCTTGAACAGCCAGAATCCCGGGTCGTTGACGTGGGAGAAGGCGATCGACCCGCACGACACGGCGAGGACCATGATCTCGGGGTGGACGCCGCTGCCCGCGAGGAGCGGCAGGACCACGCCGGAGGCCGTGACGACGGCGACCGTCGCCGAGCCGAGGGCCACGCGGAGGATGACCGCGATGAGCCACGCCAGGATGATCGGCGAGATGGACCAGCCGTCGGTGGCGTCCTTGATGTAGTCGGAGATGCCGCCCTCCACGAGGACGTTCTTGAAGGCACCGCCCGCCCCGATGACCAGCAGGATCATCGCCATCGCCTTGGCGGCGGAGGTGCAGGAGGCGCTGACCTCCTCCATGCTGCGGCCGATCCGCGGTCCGAACGCCCAGATCGCCAGCAGCAGAGTCAGCATGAGCGCGATCGGCGCCGAGCCGATGAACGCGACGAAGTTCAGGAACGGGCTCTCGCCGGACGCGGCCATGTCGGTCACGGCGGCGCCCGCGATCAGCACCACGGGGAAGAGGGCCACGAACAGCGACCAGCCCATGCCGGGCATCTCCTCGTCGGCGAACTCCCGCTCGCTGACCAGGCCCTTGGGGATGGACGGGTTCATCCGCCTGATGAACGGCAGCCGCGGCCAGGCGAGCGCGATGAGCGCGCCGGCGGGTACGGCGATGAAGAGGCCGTAGAAGAGGGTGTGGCCGACGGACGCGTGGAAGGTCGCGGCCACGGCGGTGGGGCCCGGGTGCGGCGGCAGGAAGCTGTGCATCGTGGACAGCGCGATCGACATCGGCAGGCCGACCCAGAGCAGGTTCGCCCCGGTGACCCTGACCAGGGTGAACGCGATCGGCACGATGATGATGAACGCGACCTCGTAGAACATGGTCACGCCGATGAGCATGGACGTGACCACCATGGCGACCTGGACCCAGCGGGGGCCGAAGGCGTCCAGCAGCTTGCTCGCGATGCGTTGGGCGGCGCCCGAGTCGCCCATGACCCGGCCGACCATCGCGCCGAGGCCGATGGTGAGCATCGTGTCGCCGATCTGGTCGCCGATGCCGGTGGAGAGGACGTCCGGGATGTCGGCGACCGGTATTCCGCGGACCACTGCCACGCCTATCGCCACGAGGAGGAGGGCGGCGAAGCCGTTGAGTTTCAGGCGGGTCATGAGGAGCAGCAGGATGAGGACGCTGATCCCTACTACGAGGAGAGGCATGGCAGTTCCCCTTTGAACTGTTGGCTCTTGTTGCGGGTGGCTCCGCCGGGCCGAGTGGGCGGGCTTGGTGGATTTCTGGTGCGGGTGGCTCCGCCGGGGTGAGTGGGCGGGCCTGGGTGGATTTCTGGTGCGGGTGGGTGGGGGCTGGGTGCGCGGTTCCTCGCGCCCCTGGGTGGGTCGGGGCGGCGTGGATTGGCGGGTGCGGGTTCGTTTCGGCTGGGTGCGCGGTTCCTCGCGCCCCTAAAAGAGCCTGGTCAGCGGGCTCCTACCAAGGTGAGGCCCGTGGTGAGGATCCCTTCCAGGGCCGTGATGTCGGTCGGCGTCGGGTCCGTCAGGGGGGCTCGGGCCGGGCCCACCGGGAGGTTTCGTAGGCGGGCTGCTGCCTTGATGAGGGAGACGGCGTAGCCCGGGACGCGGTCGCGCAGGTCGATGAGGGGGACGTAGAAGTCGCGCAGGAGCTTGGTCGTTGTGGCGTGGTCGTCGGCGTGCAGGGCCCTGAAGAAGGCGTTCGCGATCTCGGGGGCGAAGGCGTGCACGGCCGACGAGTAGGCGGGGACGCCGACGGTGGCGTACGCGCGGGCCTGGATCTCGGCGGTCGAGGCACCGTTGAAGAAGAGGAAGCCGTCGGGCGCGGCGAGGGTGAGGCGCTGGAGCCGGTCCAGGTCGCTGTGGCCGTCCTTGAGGCCGACGACGGTCGGGATCCCGGCGATCCGGCGCAGGCCCTCGGCGGTGAAGGCGACCTGGCCTCGCTGATACGCGATGAGCGGGAGCGAGGTGCCGGCGGCGATCCGGCGCAGCTGCTCGACGAGTCCGTCCTGCGGGGCGGCGACCAGATAGTGCGGGAGCACGAGCAGGGCGTCGGCACCCGCCTCCTCGGCGATCCGGGCGAACCGGCGGGCCTGCGCCCAGCCGTAGCCGATGCCCGCCACCACCGGCAGCCGGCCGTCGGCGACCTCGACCGTCGCCCGGACGACCTCGCGGTACTCGTCCTCGTCCAGCGAGAAGAACTCACCGGTGCCGCACGCAGGGAAGACCGCGCCCGGGGCGATCGCGTCCCCCTCGGCGGCCAACTGGCCGGTCAGATACGTCCGGTACGAGTCGAGGTCGAGGCCGCCGTCGCCGTGGAAGCTCGTGAGGGGAAAGGACAGCACCCCGCCCGCCATGCCGTCACGCAGCCGCTGGACAGTGTCTTCGACCTTCGCGCTGATCCCTGTCATGAACGCTGTCTCCATATGCAGATGCCGTCTACGTATGAAGATGGAGGCTAAGTTGGTGAACGCGCAGGGTCAATGGGTGCGACACCGCGGATTTACGATGAGCCCCATGCCGGAGAGCGAAGAGGTGCGGGGCGGAGGGGTACCGAGCGGAGAGGCTCGGAGTGACGAGGCCCGGAGTGAAGGGGCTTCTGCGCGGGCCCGGGTCCGTGCAGGGGGCTCGGGTGTCCGCGAGGTGAAGTCCGCGGCCCGTACCGTCGCGCTGCTCGAACTGCTCGCCGCGCGTGGCGACCGGCCCGCCCGCCTGGACGAACTCGCCGAGGAGCTGGGCGTACCGCGCAGCAGCATGTACCAGTTGCTGCAGACCCTCGTCGACCGCGGCTGGGTGCGCTCCGACACCACCGGCTCCCTGTACGGCATCGGGATCAGCGCGCTGCACACCGGCACGAGCTACCTCGACAGCGACCCGCACGTCCGCACGGTCCGCCCCTATCTCGACGAGGCCTCGGACGCGCTCGGCGAGACGATCCACCTGGCCCGGCTGGACGGCCCGAACGTCGTCTACCTCGCGACCCGCGAGTCCCACGAGTACCTGCGCACCATCAGCCGGGTCGGCCGCCGGATCCCGGCGCACGCGGGCGCCCTCGGCAAGGCGCTCCTCGCCGAGCGCCCCGACGACGAACTCCCGCTCCCCGAGGGGCCGTTGGCCGCCCTCACGGAGAACACCCACACCGACCGCGCCACCCTGTTCGCCGACCTGGCCGAGGTGCGCGAGCGCGGCCACTCCATCGACCGCGAGGAGACGGTGACCGGCATCGCGGGCTTCGGCTTCGCCCTGCGGTACGACTCACCGGCCACGGACGCCATCAGCTGCTCGGTACCGGTGGCCCGCCTCGACGCGGACCACGAGGCCCGGGTCGTCGCGGTCATGCGGGAGATCCGGACGAAGATCGAGGGTGCGCTGTCACCTGCGTCGGGCGCGCCTGACTGGCGTTGACCGATCGCCGGCACCGATCGCCAGCACTGATCGCCGACACCGTTCCCGGGCGACCGAGGTTCGGCACCGGGTGCGTAGGTGCGTAGGAGGTGCGCGGGTACGTACGGGCCGAGGGCCGCCCCTTGCATAACGGGCGGCCCTCGGTGGGTGACGACGGTCAGACGGAGGTGAACTCCGGCCTTGTGTCCTCCCCGGCGGATCCTTCGGTGGGAGCCTGGGAGTGCGTCGCATCCTTCGTGGCCTTCGTGGCCTGCGGGGCCTGCGAGGCCTGCGGGATCGCGGCCCGGTGGCTGAGGGCCGCGCCCTCCACATCCACACGGGGCAGGATCCGGTCCAGCCAACGGGGCATCCACCAGGCGGCCTTGCCGAGGAGGGCGAGGACGGCCGGGACGAGGGCCATGCGGACGAAGAAGGCGTCGAAGAGGACGGCGATGGCGAGCCCGAAGCCGATCATCTTGATCATGGATTCACCGGCCCCGACGAAGCCCGAGAACACCGCCATCATGATCAGCGCGGCGGCCACGACGACCCGGGCGCTGTACCGGAATCCGGTCCGGATCGCCTGGGTCGGGCTGTCCCCGTGGACGTACGCCTCCCGCATCCGGGCGACCAGGAACACCTCGTAGTCCATGGCCAGTCCGAAGACGATGCCCACCAGGAAGATCGGCATCATGCTCATGATCGGGCCGGTCGTCTCGACCCCGAGGAGTCCGGCGCCCCAGCCCCACTGGAAGACCGCGACGACGGAACCGAGGGCCGCGAGCACGGAGAGGAGGAAGCCGACGGCCGCCTTGACCGGGACGAGGACGGACCGGAAGACGATCATCAGCAGCAGGATGGCCAGGCCCACGACCAGGATCAGGTACGGGATCAGCGCGTCCTGGGTCTTCTGGGCGACGTCGATGTTCAGTGCGGTGGTGCCGGTGACCTCGAACTCCGCGCCGGTGGAGGCCTCGGTCGCGGGGCGGTCGGCCCTGATGCTCTTGACCAGGTCCACGGTCCGCTCGCTGGTGGGTGCCGTGGACGGGATCGCGGAGAACACGGCGGTGTCACCGGCGGAGTTGAACCGGGCCGGCGAGACGGACACGATCCCGTCGGTGGCGCCGATCCTCTTCTCGATCGTACGGACGGCGGTCTTCGGGTTCTCGGCGTTCCTGGCGTCCACGACGACGGTGAGGGGCCCGTTGAAGCCGGGGCCGAAGCCCTGGGCGAGGTCGTCGTAGGCACGGCGTTCGGTGGTGGAGGTGGGCTTGGCCTCGGCTCCCGGCATGCCCAGCTGGAGGTCCATGACGGGTATCGCGAGGGCGCCGAGTCCGACGACGGAGGCGATCAGGACGGGGACGGGTCGGCGCAGCACGAAGCGGGCCCAGCGGCTGCCGCCGTTGTTCTCGCCGCCCTCCTTGATACGTCCGCTCCGGCGGGCCCTGCGCGAGAGAACGGCGTTGGGCCAGAAACCGAGGACGGCCGGGACGAGGGTCAGCGCGATGAGCACCCCGACGACGACCGCGCCCGCGGCGGCAAGACCCATCTTGGTGAGCATCGGAATGCCGACCACCGAGAGCCCCGCCAGCGCGATCACGACGGTGAGCCCGGCGAAGACGACGGCGGATCCGGCGGTACCGGCGGCGAGCCCGGCCGCTTCCTGCGGGGAGTGGCCCTTGGCGCGCTCCTCGCGGTAGCGGGAGACGATGAACACGGCGTAGTCGATACCGCAGGCCAGGCCCAGCATGGTGGCGAGGGTGCCGGTCGTGGCCGACAGCCCGAACGCACTGGCCAGCGCCATGATCGACGCCATGCTGACTCCGACGCCGAGGATCGCCGTGAGCAGCGGAAGCCCGGCGGCGGCGAGCGACCCGAAGGTGATCAGCAGCACGAAGGCGGCGATGGCGACACCGATCACCTCCGCCGAGCCGCCCGCCGACGGCTGGCTCTCCAGCGCGGTCCCGCCGACCTCGACGGTCAGACCCGTGTCCCGGGCCTGCTCGATGGCACTCTCCAGCCGGTCCTTGGCGGCGTCGGTGAGATCGTCGGCGGCGGTCTTGTAGGTCACGGTGGCGTAGGCGGTCGTCGCATCCTTGCTGACGGCCTCGGCCTCGACCTCGGTCTGGAAGGGATCGACGGCGCTGGCGACCTGCGGCCCGTCGGCCACCCGCTCGACCAGCGTGTCGACGGCCTTCCGGTGATCGGCGGCGGTGATCTTCTGCCCATCCGGCGCGACGAACACGATACGGGCGGTCGCGCCGTCGGCCTCCGTCCCAGGGAAGCGTTCTTCCATCAGGTCGAAGGCCTTCTGGGACTCGATACCCGGCATGCTGTTCGTCGCGTCGGGGGCGGGTGCTTTGGCGGCCCCGAATCCGACGGCGGCGAGGACTGTCACCCACAAGAGGGTCACGTACCAACGCCTTCGAAAGGCCAGCCGGCCGAGTCGGTAGAGGAAAGTGGCCACGGGGTCTCCAAGAGTCGCGTACGTCGAGGGGTGTGGGCGGCGTGCGGGGGTACGGCGGCGGTGCGAGGTGTGGGGGGCGAGCGAGGTGGCTCCCGCCGGGGCCGTCAACGCCCTCCGCGGGCCGTCGACTTCCGAGATCAACGATCCCGGCGGCGGCCCGCCGCCACGAGAGAGTGCGCTCCCGAACCGTGGTGTAGCGGGCTACACCACGAGGACGGGGCCCCGCTCTCCCGCGCCGCACACCCCGCGGCTCCGAGCCCAGGCGTAGGCCACCCCGGACCACTGCCCGCCCAGCCCCCACGCTCGTCCGCTACGCTGTTCCCGGTACCTCTCCCTGCCATCAGGAGGAGGGCTGGGGACACGCACGACACCCCCACCCCCACCTGAGCCCAGGAACCGGCACCACGCCTTCGTAGCTCAGGGGATAGAGCACCGCTCTCCTAAAGCGGGTGTCGCAGGTTCGAATCCTGCCGGGGGCACAACGGTCAAAGGCCCCACCTCCGAAATTTCGGAGGTGGGGCCTTTGGCATGCACGGCGATGCCGATCTGGGAGTGCCCAAGATCTCCGTATCAACATCAACGCGGGGGCGACTCCGGCTGCTGTGAGCAGGGCGACCGTGCCATGGCGAGCGTCATGCAGCAGGATCAGGCGAAATTGACCAAGCCAACGGGTCAACCAGACCAGCGAAACTTGCACACTCGCAGCAGAAGTGGGCCGAAGCCTTCGTTCGACGGCCAGGCGTTAGCCACCACCGCGGAGACCACGGTCCCGCCGAATCGACTGGGTCCCGAGTGCCACGAGTCGGCGATGGCGTCGACCAGGAACAGGCCGCGCCCGTGTGTGTCGTTGGCCTCAGGGCGCGGCAGTCGCACATTCGCCGGGAACCCCGGGTTGTGCACCTCGATCCGAAGTGACGTCTCCACGCGGCACCACTCGACGCGCACCAACCAGGGTTCATCCGCTCGTCCGTAGAGAATCGCGTTGGTGACCAGTTCCGAGACCATCAGTGTGCAGTCGTCGATCGGGCAGGCCGGGTTGTACGCGGCGATGAACTTCCGGAACCAGCTCCGGGCCCGGGGTGCGGACTCCGGCGCCGGGTGCAGGATCATCGCCCCGAGTCGTGCGGTACCGAAACCGTCGCGGCCATCGGTGGTGTCATCCATCCGCGCTCACTCCTTGCCGCTGCCATCGCAGTCGAGGCAGCGCTGTTTCGATGTGGCACGAGCGCGGTCGTTGGCCGTGAAGAGCGCCAGAGCCGTACGGGAGCCGACGCGTTTCCAACCGCACCCACGGCATCCCCGGCAAACTAACCGCGCGCCCTCGTCAGGCCGCTGACTCGTCACGCCGTGCCCCTTCCAGTCCAAGTGGCCTTAGCCACTTGATGGATGGTGGCATTAGCCACTTGGAGTGTGCAAATGGTTCGGCGCAACTGCCGGGCTGTCAGGTGAGGGGGTAGCCCTGTTCGAAGGCCCAGCGGTGCGGGGGATAGGCGGCTTCGGCGAACTCCAACGGCCGGTCCTGAAGGTCGAAGACGACGTGGTGAACGATCAGAACGGCTGAACCGGCCGCCAGTTGAAGGCCTGATGCCTCCTCGTCGGTGGCGCTCCGCGCGCACATACGGTCCTCGGCATAGCTGCCCTGGCGGCCCGTCATGTTCTCGACGTACATGAGGGTCCCCTCCTGGATCCGCTCGGGCTCCAGGAGCTTGGGCGCACGCTGGCCGACGTCAGGAGCGAACCACGAGGTAGACAGGGTGATCGGCCCATCATGGTTGTTGGTCACCTGTCGCCTGTGCACGGCCCGACGGTCCTTGACCAGCCCCAAGGCTTCGGCAACGTGATCCGGCGCATCCAGCCAACCGGCCGACGTGATCACCGCGTACTCACCGGGCGTGTAGATCTTCCCGGTCTGCCGGGCCCGGCCGTACAGCTCACGCGCCCGCCGGTTGACCTCCAAGCTGCGCACGTACGTGCCCGATCCCTGACGCTTCTCGACGAGCCCCTGATGGCTCAGCGCTTCCAACGACCGCGCAGCCGTGGGCCGGGACACCTTCCAGTCCGCCGCCAACTGCCGCTCCGAGGACACCTCGTCCCCCGGCCGCAGGTCTCCCCGAAGGATCTGATCGCGGATGAAGTGCGCGATCTGGAGATACTTCGGCTGAGCCTCCTCGATCTGAGGCATTCACCCTCCTCGTCCAAGTGGCTATGGCCTCTAGCCACTATAGAGTGAATGGTCAACCCTCCACCCCGTACGCTGGCCGCATGACGAGGTTGATCGTCGCAGCAGGAGGAGGGGGCGACGCAGTCGCCGCCGCCATGCTCCACACCGCCCTCTACGGCGACGAAGGCCAGGCGGTGATCCTCACGTACGCCTGGGACCGCCTCCTCATCGACCCGGTACCGGGCCCCCGAGGACCGGACAACTTCACCGGCCTCGAACAGCTCACCCCATCAGTCTGGACAGTGCCGGCAGACGCCCGCCCGATCGCACCCGCGGGCTCCACACTCCCCCGGCTCGTCGCAGAGCTCCCGCACACCTTCGCCCTGATCGACCCGCACCACGGCGCCGAGGGCATCACGCGCCAACTCGAAGAGCTGATCGGCCACTTGTCGCCGGAGTCGATCGATCTGCTCGACGTGGGGGGCGACATCCTCGCCCGGGGCGACGAACCGACGCTGAAAAGCCCGCTCGCGGACGCGCTCACGCTCGCAGCCTGCTGCCAGGTGAATGCGCCTGTCCGGCTGCTGGTTGCCGGTCCCGGCCTGGACGGCGAACTACCACTCGATGACCTCCGCGGCATGCTTGGTGCCCTTGTCCACACGTTCACGCCGAAGGATGTCGAGCCGGTCGGGTCCGTGCTGGAGTGGCACCCATCCGAGGCCACCGGAATGCTCGCAGCCACAGCCCGAGGCGTACGCGGCACCTGCGAAGTGCGGGACGCCGGACTACCCGTAGCCCTCACAGACGAAGGCCCCACCGTCCACGAGGTCGACCTGGACAACGCCGTCACCCGCAACCAACTGGCCCGCGCCATCATGGCGACCGAGGCCCTGGACGAGGTCGAGGCTCATAGCCGCGAAATCTGCGGCTACTCAGAGATCGACTATGAGCGCAACAAGGCCGCATGGCTCAAGGACCAGCCACCCGCGGACCTGGTCCCCCAATCCGTGCTGGCCCAACTCGACCAGTTCGAGGGCGAAGCCCGGCGCCGCGGAGTCACCCACACAACATTCCGCCACCTCACCGAGGCCCTGAACCTCAACGGCTCCCAGCGCGAGGACCTGCACCAACTGCTGATCAGCTCCCGCCCGGAGCGGTACAGCGCGCCGCTGTGGCACATCGGAGACCAAGCGTCGAATCTCAGCAGAGGTTATGGCGCTCGGTGACCCTCAAGGCTTGATCGGTATGGACTCTGCCCAAGTTGCTGCTGTCAGTCTCCGAAGTTGCGTACTCGATGTCCGTCGAAACGGCAGACTCGGGAGATGCATTGGGGCATGGGTGATGACGAAACGACACTGCCGGACGACCTTCAGTGGCCGGATAGCTACCCTGAGGATCCAGTTGTGCGTCGGTACCGGCAACCCGCTCGGACCGTTTCAGAAGTTGCAGAGCAAGGCGATCTGCTGTCTATCTGTCTGAGGTTGGTGAGCGGATCTCCCGAGCCATCCGACGTGACGGAGTGGCTCAACCAAGCTTCGCGGGTTAGTGAACCCAATGGTCACAAGCGCGAGACCATGCTGAACGAACTCCAGAGCCACCTCAAGCAAAGAGGACCTGCTTGGAAGCAGGTGGCACAGCACGAGATCTTCCGCAGAGACATAACTACTCTTGACCAGCACATGCCGGAATGGCTGGGGACGGCAGCGACCGTCACGGTCACTGCCACTGTGCTGCCATTCATGCAATCACTGGCCACTCAGGCTGGAGCGCGGATGTTCGAGGTGGCAAGGGCTTACCGAGAGCGCTACATCCGCCATCGCACCTCGGTTGGCAACGCCGTGGATCAGGCCAGATGGCACAGCTCTCACAAGATCACTGTGCAAGATACAGAGAGCGGCGTCAGCTTTGTCATGCCCGACCACCTGCCCAACGACGCGTTGCAAGCTCTGGCTACTGCTGACCTTCTCGGACTGGCCGCCGCAGACCCGGACGGTGGCAAAGTCGTCATCTACTGGGACGCTCGGATGCGCGAATGGCGACGCAAAGCCAGCAGCTGAGTTACAACTTTCCCTACGAGTTCAAGGCGGCTCGCTCCGCTCCCCGCGCGCGGCCCGGGCCCCGGCCGGGCCTGCGCTCCTGTCTCCGCCCCGCTCCAGCCCGGCCGGGGCCCGGGCCGCGTGCACAGCATGCAGCCACCTGATGCCAGAGAAGGGGTACCTCGCGGCTGGGGCGGTCGGCTCCGCGATTCTAGCCAGCCACTTCGGCGCGAGCCGCGAAGATCATGGCCCCCACGTCGTGCTTTACCAGGCAGGTCCACTACCTGCCTGGTGCGCCGCAAGCTTACGGGGCCATGATTACTCGCCCCAAAGCAGCTCTAGCCCAAAGCCGTTCCACCGACCTATCAGAAAAATCTGCGCCAGGGATGAGTCTCACGTAGCCTACCTATAAGTATTGCCACCTTGCCCGAACGGATAACCGGCATGAATTGGTTTAGAAATGTCTGGCGTGACGCATCGCCGGAAACTCGGAGAGTCTGCATTTACCTGCCAATTATCGGGTTTCTACTGATAGGGCTCGGCGTCTCCCTTGATGTAGCAGATTCTTGGAACGGAATGCCGTTCCTCGTCAATATGACATCCAGCGCCGCCGCCGCGTGCTTTGGTGCTCCATTTATTCTCCTATTCCTTGGATGGATTTCCAAAAGGGAGGCAAATAATTCGGAGCGACAGGTTGCCATTTCCCTGTCCGTCCAAATTGCGAACGACTTCGATAGCGCGGCTCTCAGTGCCGCCTACCCGGGCGCGCCGTCGACCGTGAGAGGAGATATGAGAAAGCTTGCTCAGGAATTTGCGAGCTCTGTTCAGGCCAGCCGAAGACTTCTAACTCGAGCTAACTCCTTTTCCGTAATCGGGGCGCCTCAGCGCCAGCGGACAGTTGAACGATATAGGTTTTCCCGCAGTACTCAAGACCAGAAATGGAGCTGCAGGGCGAGCGAGAACGGATTTTCGGAGGTCGCTTCATTCCTGAGTGGTCTAGCAAATGAGATTGAGAACCAGAATTCTCTAATTAGCTCAATTATCCAACCGATGGGTCGTAATGAAAGGTCATCTTGGGTTGGCAGGGTTCGCTATCAATGGGAGGCGCTAGAGCGAAATTCACGACCACGCTTGACAGCCTCGTCGCTTCCTTGGATACCAGCTCCAGAGAAAATAATCAACACAATCAACAAACTCGAAGAAGACGCACCCAAGAAGTGGGAGCTCAAGAAGTTTCAACTATTCAATGACCGGCATGAAATGTCATTTCAGCACATTCTCGATGCGACCCGAAAAAACAACGATGCAAACATTTTGCGACTTACTTGGGTAGAGTCCACTGCGGCACTCGCAGAAGAAGCTGATCGTGCACTTACCCACTTCAAGAGTCTCTAGTACTCCAGTTGCACTTCTCCATATGCCCTGGTCACGGGGCTCATTCTGAGTCTAGTTCGCTGACGCTGGATCAGGTTGGTGGTGGTTCGTGACTCACCCGATCGGAGCGTCGGCGCTGGTAGTGGCAGCGGCGGGCGATGGCCTGGTGGCGTCGGCGCCAGCGGGACCAGTAGAGCCGCCGCGCAGGCGACCGGTGCCGGGCCAAGGGGGGATGGGCAAGGTCCAGGAGCCGTCGGACTTCTGCCACAGTGAGGGGAACGAGTCCGCTCGAACCGTTTCTGCGGCCCCCTTTTCGAGGGCCTGGGCTGTCATCGCCGCCAGGAAGGCGTGCGCGAGCATGGCCAGGGTGATGTGGCGGTACCAGCCCGGATAACGGCGGACTTCGTACTGGTCCAGGCCGCACTCGTTCTTCGCTGCCTGGAAGCACTCCTCGATGGCCCACCGGGCACCGGCCACCCGCACCAGTTCGGGGACGGTGGCGTCCGCCGGCGCGAAGGCCAGGTAATACGCGATCTCCCCGGGACGCGCCAAGCTGCGGCGGGCCAGCACCCAGCGGAAGTGAGCGGGGTCCGAACCCTCCACGGTGGGCAGCTTGGCCGCGGCCCAGTCGTAGACCCGCGGCCCCTTCGCACCGTCACCGCAGGAGATCCGCTCCCACGCCTCGGCCGGGGCACCCATCAGGACATGGTCGATGCGCCAGCTTCCCGCTGGAGACTTGACCTGTTGCGACTTGGGCACGGCCAGGACGTAGCCCACACCGGCCTCCTCCAGCATCCGCCGGAAGTGCCACTCCTGTCCGTAGGCCGCATCAGCAGTCACCCAGGTGATCGGCAGGGCGGAGTCCAGTGCCCGCCGGACCATGGCACGGGCAAGTTCTGGCTTGGTCGCGAAGGACTTGCCCTCCGGGATCCGGGCGGAGCGGCACCGGTCGGAATCCTCCGTCCAGGACTTGGGCAGGTAGAGCTCGCGGTCCACCAGGGCCCGGCCCTTCGCAGAGGCGTAGGCGGCGAACACTCCGATCTGGCAGTTCTCCGTGCGGCCAGCTGTGCCGGAATACTGCCTTTGCACCCCGGCGGAGACGATGCCCTTCTTAAGGAATCCGGTGTCGTCCACGATCAGAACGCCGTCCGTCTGCCCGAGCCGCTCGGCCACGTAGTCCCGCAGATCGTCGCGGACCTCGTCCGGGTCCCACTGGCACCACGACAGCAGTCGCTGCAACCCATACGGGGTGTCATTGCCTGCGTGCTCAGCTATCTGCCAGCTGTTCTTCCGGCCCACCGGGCCCAGCAGGCCACGCACGTAGTCCCGCATCCGCCGCCGCGGCTCGACGCGGCCAAACCGCTCGCCCACCCGCAGCAGCAACGACTCCAACTCGGTATCCCACGAACCGACTTCACTATCGCTCCCCATATCCACAACCGGTTCAACGCGCCCCGATCGGGTGAGTCACGAACCACCACCAACCTGATCCAGCGTCAGCGAACTAGACTCAGAATGAGCCCCGTGACCAGGGCATATGGAGAAGTGCAACTGGAGTACTAGTACTCCAGCCGTAGATCGTGATCTGCCTATCGGGCTGGTCCCGGGCCTCGGCAAAGTCGCGTGAGGGTGCCCGGTGTCGGGGCGGGTGCTTTAGCGCAGTGAGTGACGCTGGTAGCGCGACTCGGGTGGCCCGAAGGTCAGCGCGTTCTCGTCGAGGGCGTTGGCGATGGTCAGTTGACTGTGGGGGAAGCAGAAGCTGACAGCGACTGTTCCCTGGGCCATGTCGCTCCCGATCCACTCGAGGAGCTCTACGTCCTGAAGGACCTGGCCCTGGATGGCGTGCAGCTCGGGGCGCATGTCGTGGCGCCACTGGAGATCGAAGTCGGGCCACAGGACCGGTTGGTGGGGGTCGACCGTGTTCCAGGTGATCGAGAGGTCGTCGAACTTTTGGTGGTTGATCTCAACCTGCTCTCCGGCGAAGTCGAGCAGGACGGGGCAGTCGGAGAACCACTCGTTGTCCTGAACGTCCCAGACCAGCCAGGCATGGGTCAACGGGCGGCCGATGAGCGCGCGCAGTTGCTGGCCTTGGCCCGCCGCGACTGCGGAGCGACCGTTCAGCCAATGAGGCCGGTAGCTTTCGATCCCGAAGTTGAACACGCCAGGATCCTCTCAGAACGAGACATCACGCGACTTTGCCAAGGCTCTGGGGCTGGTCCGGGAACGGGTGCGGCCACCGGTGATCATCAGTGTGTGAAGACAGAAGATCAGACGGTGGCCGCAGTTCACAGCATAGATCCTGCCCGGTGGCAGGACAGGTTCGAGGTCCTGACGGGCCGCGCCGCGGGGCGGTTCGCCCGGGTGGAACCACGGCGCCGGGCGAGGGCGCTGGTACTCGGGTTGCTGTCGGAGCTGCCACGCAAGAATTGCTGGACGCTCGCCGAGCACGCCGGGGGCGCGACTCCGGACGGCATGCAGCACTTGCTGTCCAGGGCCAGATGGGACGCCGACGCGGTCCGCGACGACATCCGCGGTTTCGTCGTCGAGCAACTGCACCACAACGACGCGGTGCTGGTCGTCGATGAGACCGGCGACCTGAAGAAGGGCACCGCCACGGTGGGCGTTCAGCGCCAGTACACCGGCACCGCCGGACGCATCGAGAACAGTCAGGTGGCCGTCTACCTCGCCTACTCGACTCCCGGTCTTTCCGGCGCGCTGCTCAGTTTCGTGAAGTACCTTCATTCGGCGTAGCGTGTCGACCGAAAACCCAGCTCCTCCAGCCTTATCGATAGGATTCGCAACGGCGCCGCGAGGAGGTAGAGCTCAGAGTCTCAGCCATAATCGAGGTTTGGGTAGCAAAGGCCAACCTGGACGAGTGGGACAGCTTCACCAGCAAACTCAACGCACCGATACCGAGGCTCGTCGGCGCTAATATTGATGCCCTAGCGATCGAGTCGGAATGGCTCACAACAAGAAAGTGGCCGGAGGGATATCCGAGGGTCCGGAATTCTTTCGCAAATTACTCTCTGGCTCTACTGGACACCGTTAGGCACATTCGCAGGGCGATGGATCGATTGGACGGACGAGAAGAAATATATGAGATGTATAGAGCTCACAAGCATAGAGAGATGAGCCAGAAGGAATACGATGAATCACTTCGGGAATTCCAGTTCAACACCGACGTTCTGTATGAGCTATCCTTCGAATTGACCAAAGCTGCGAATTTCGTCTGCGATGCTTTCCGTGGGGAACTAGATCCCTTGTTTCGTCTTGAGCAGGGTGTACTTCCACTCCGGGTGGGAGCAGGGTTGTTTGGAAGTGTGTTGCTGGCCGAAGAGTACAGCGGAGCGGAATCAGAGCGCGATTCACCGTATGTGGGATTCACCGCGCTCGTAGAAAGAGTGAAGACGCAGGGAGAGGCATCGCGATAGCGCCAGTTGAAATCCGAGACGCCGGCACACTTCGAGAATTACAGCCATATGCGCTATTTATTCATTATGGCCGGTTGGCCCGAAACATCAGGATGTGGAAATTCCCGTGATCTGCTGAAAGTCCGGGTCATCGCGCAGCCCTCTGAAATAGTCGTCCAGATGCCCGCGGACGAGGTTGATGCCGCCAAGGCTGTGCAACTGGCGTAGTTCCGCGAGCGCTTCCTCGCGGCGACTGGCCAGGGCATACACCGCAGCCAGATTGTAGGTGATATCGGTGATCTCATAGGCGGCCGTGGCGTAGCGTCTGGCCAACAGTAGATCAGCCTCCGCCTGTACATATCTGCCAAGGCGCTTGGCCATCGCTCCTCGATAGGCGAACAGCCGCGCAACAAGGTTTGCTTCGGCGTCCTCCGGAACTAGAGCAATCGCCTCGTTTATCGCCCTCAATGCGGAAAGGTCAGATGAAGGCCCTCCCCTGCTATTCGCATGCGCCACGCCTCGGGCGAAGTGAATCTCCCAGTCCGCATCCACCTCGTCCACATACCGGTCGAAGCGCTCCGACGCCTCCGCCCACCGTCGCTCAGCCATAAGTGCCTTTGCCAGGCTCAGTTCGACGTCGGGTGGCACGGCGTTCCCGGCGGCACGATCCCGCAGGACACTCACCACAGCTTCCACCTCTGCCAAGGATTCGCGCACTCGCTGGTCCGCAGCAGCAGTTCCAGTGATCAGGCTCGCGGTGTTGACACCTGCCTGACTCAGCGATTCATCCAGACCGCGACTTGCACGGGGGGCAAGCAACACCGCCCGCTCGTACACCTCGTCATTGGTGATGTTCTGCCGGTGCTTGGTCAACAGTTGGTAGATAAAGAGCAGAGTCAGCGGGACGTCGACGACCGCGGCAACCGCGAACATTCCCGGCACCCAGCTCGGCGAGGTGGCAGTGACCGCGCCCGTGATGAACGCAGGAACCGAGACCAGGAGCAGCACAAGCACTGCAGCCAGCAACTGCGTCGGGGCGAGAACACCGCCGGGATCGATCTGCTGGTTGCCAAGCACTGAGGTCAGCAGCTGCGCCGACGCGGTCTCTCGGCTGGTGTGGGTCTGTTCGTTAGCCACCCTCCTATAGTGGCGTGGCTGTGCCCTTGGACGAGGGCGAATGGGCAAAGCGGACAAGGCGTCAACTGACGGGCCGTTGACTGAGCAAGTGCTTGCATGGCTGGTCACGTCGACGTGACCAGCCGCTCCGATCTCCGTCGATGCCCACGGGCACGTGGACGACGCGGAGTTCGTCGACCGCCTCATTAAGCATGGGAAGTCTGAACGCCTCACCAGGCTCCACCGTCTCAGTTTCCGTCTCATTCAGCCCCGTTCACGGGCGTTCAGGCGAGACCAAGAGCCGCCCATGAACCAGCGGTCAGCCTCCCGTGAACCCAGGTGAACGGCCCTGGACCCAGCTCAGCGCCCCACCACCACAATTGGAAAGCGTGTTGGCGGTACAGAGCTTCAGCAAGCGTCTGATCGTGGTGGGCCTGGTTGGGTTTGTCGGACTCCGGTGCATGCCACGAGCGCACTGCCGTCCTCGTCGAGGAACAGCATGAAGATCCACGACCCATCGACCGTCCTGATTTGGCCCAGCCGAACTGGTCGGCCATATAGGTCCAGGCGTTGCACTGCTCGCGCCAGGCCGGAGGTCTCGATGCCCCTCCGAAGGGTGTGTCGGAGTCGGCGCCCGTAGACCGCCGCGAGCGACTCGGTTGACGTTGTTCCGTCCCAGACAACGTGAGAAGCGCCAGTACGGAGAGCAGCCAGGGCGGCCGACGACGCCTCGTCGCCCCCGCCCAGCAGCCGTTCAAGTTGTTCCCGCTCCATGACCTCACCCCCGTCGGGATCCTGCTGTACAGCAACCAAGTACAGCAGCCCCATGCGCTCGACACAGGCCCTCACGGCCCCTGCTACAGCGTGTATGACCGCTAAGTGCTACAGATCAGAGAGCTTCTGACATCCACAGCTGACATCAACGACGCCGGACGGGGGCGTACACCAGCACCTCCGTCCGGCCGTCGCACCAGTCGCCGATAGCAGCCGGAGCGGACCCGGATCGAACTCCTAAAGCGGGTGTCGCAGGTTCGAATCCTGCCGGGGGCACAACGCGATAGCGCTGACCTGGGGTTTCACGCCCAGGGAGGCATTTCTCGGCCTCGGACTCATCATCCGGGGCCGTTTGCGTGAGCGGGAGGACGTCACCGTCGAGGTGGGGCGGAGGGTCGACCGACCCGAGTCGGGGCGACAGGCCATCAACACCTGGCACCCACACCTGTTCCTGCATGCTCAGGAGGACCACGCCGCGAGGAGTTCCGCCGGGCCGTACGCGGCGTCGAGCCCCGCGCAGTCGGTCCCGCTGCGCGAGAGCGCGATCACAGGCACGGGAGCCGGCGTGAGCGCGGCGCGGTGTCGGTGCAGCGCCGCGAGATCATGCCGGTCGAACGGGGAGTTCTCCAGCCACTTCACCGAGCCGACGAACAACAGTTCCTTGGCGATCGGCGCACGGTCCGCTCCCACGACGTCGATCTCCACATCGTTGGTACGGGTCCAGTAGCCGCCGATGGCGGGGGCGGCGGGGAGGTTCGCGTCGGGCAGCAGCCGTGCCAGCGCCTCGCGCACCAGAGGTTCAACGGCCCTGCCGCGCCAGCTGGTCCAGTTCTCGCGGATGCGCCGCAGCGTCAGGTCGCCCCGGCCCCGCTCGATCTCCTCCATCGCCGGGCCCAGAAGCTTCAGCCAGAAACGGAGGTACGGATCCGCGACCCGGTAGCGACGGTCCTTCGAAGGTCGCGTGGACACGGGAAGCTCCGCCGCGATCACCCGCTTGTCCGTGAGGATCGCCAGCGACCGCTGCAGCGGGGTCGCCCCGATTCCGCCGGCTGCACGGGCGATGTTGGAGAACGTCCGCTCACCGCTGCCGATCGCCGAGAGGACGGTGCGGGCTTGGACCTGCTGGGGGAATTCTGCGGCCAGCGAGCGCTCCGCCGACACCAACAAGGCCGAGACCGGATCGGTGAGTGCTGCCTGCAGGAACTCCCACATCCCAGCGCCGTGCGTCCACTCTGCGCAGATCAGCGGCAGTCCACCGGTGATCAAGGCCGCATCGAAGGCGGAGGCGGCATCAAGGCCCAGCATCTCGCCCACCTCCGCCGGGTTGAGCGGACCCAGCACCATCTCCCGTCCGCGCTGGTGGAACGGGCGTCCATAGTCGTTCAGCGCCTCCATCATCGACAGGTCGGAGCCGATGAGAACCAGAAGAACCGGTTTCGTCTCCAGCACTCGATCCCAGGCCCGCTGAAGCATGCCCTCGAAGGCGCCCTCCGCGTCCATCAAATAGGGCACCTCATCCATGACCACCACGCTCGCTTGGTCGTGCGGCAGTGCCGCCGCCAGTACATCGAAGGCGGCGTCCCAACTCGCCGGGCGGGCCGCGGACAGTAGATTCGCCAGCGGAAGGCTGGATGACTGCGCATCCTGGCTGAGCCGCTCCAGGTCCACCCCCGACGACGCCCCTGTGGCGGCGTAGAAGAGGAACGGCGCACCGGACCTCTCGGCGAATCGCTCCACCAACCGCGACTTCCCCACCCGGCGGCGCCCTCGAAGCATCACGCACCGCCCGGGTCGCTCCCCACCGACCCCGGCCGTCACCTTGCCGAGCTCGCGATCCAGCGTCTCGAGCTCGTGCCGCCTGCCCACGAAATCTGCCATGCCGTTGCCTTCCAGCCCTAACAAACAACGCAGAGACTAACATCAATGTTAGTGACATGCTTGTTAGTAAAATTCAAATGGAAGCTGGGAGATGCCACTGGTGTCGCAGGTTCGAATCATGCCGGGGCACCCAGACCGAAGGCCCCGGACCGATCATGGTCCGGGGCCTTCGGCATCAGCGAGCCACAGGAGTCGCCGGCAGCCAATGGCGACCACCAGCCGCGCGGGCTGACGCTCCTGAACAGGGGAAACTCGACTCACCGGCCCCCGGTAGAACCCGGGCCTGTCGGGTGGGCTTCACGACCTATGGATCCGGCCGGCCACCTGGAACTCAGAGGTCAGGGAGGCCCGTCAGGGAGGCCATCTGGTTGATCATCGTCGGGTTCGCGGCGCCGGAGTAGGCGCGCACCTCGTCCACGGTGCCCTGGAAGTACTCACCGTGGATCGCCGAGCGTCCCACCTGAAGACCGCCCGAGGCCGTCCACGAGGTCGTGTCCACGGCAGTCGACGTGTTGGCCAGCTGCCCGTTCACATAAAAACGGAGCTCATGAGCAGGGGCGTCGAATACGACGGCCAAGTGGTCGCCCACGCCCTGAGGATGGTCATCGGGCAGAGCCTGCTCCTCTGTGATGACCACCTGCGGAGCATTCGCCTCGTCCTCGGTGGACACCACGACTTCCCATTTCCCGCTTGCCGCCCGGTACCGGATCGCGATGCGGTCGGCGTCGGAGCCCGGGAGTGACAGGACGGTCTGTGTCCTGTCGTCGGCTGCGGCCAAGCGAGCGCGGGCAGCGAGAGTGAAACTCCCGTCCCCGCCGACCGGTGCCGCGGATGTCGCCGCCCAGTCACCGTCGCCGTCAAGCCTGAGATCGCCCTGGTCAACCAGTGCGGGATCTCCGAAGATGTCCTCGTTGTGGTAGATCCACGCATCGCCGTTCAACGTCAGCGGCAGACCCTCGGGCTCCACATTGGGAGCGATTCCGCCGGGCGCCTCCTCCAAGGGCCAGTAGCCCTCCCGGCTCGGTGACGTCTCTTCGGCCCGGGCTTCGTGCCCCTGGCCGACCGCGTAGGCGGCGCCAGGGAGCGCACCGAGTGTGAACACGAGCGCGACGGCGCCTGACGCCACAAACGCGGCGCGGTATCTGTCGTACATGACCCCCCTTTAAAGAACCTGGTCAAGATCCTGAGTGATCCTCCAGTCCCACTACCTTCAAGCGCAAGGAGTTCCGACCGTGCAGATCACATTTCGGCCCAGCCTCAAGGCAACCGAGTACGACCAGGCAGAGCGACCGCGCTGAGCTGTGCGTCGGAGCAGGCGGAGGCAGCAACCACCACAGCCAGGCACGACCGCCGCTCAGCTCCACCCAGGTCAGCACACATCAGCTCACACGAGGACGTATCAGGTCACATCAACGAGCGCGGTCACGCACAACCAGCGCCTCTGGAACAGCCGGCCCATGTGGCCAGTGGCTCCGCACCACGTGTCCCGCACGACGAACGTCCATCCTGCGCGCATACGGCCTCAGCCCCCAGCCGACCATGTCGAGCCTCAGCCGATGGCTGACGAGTCGGCAGGCACGCCCGCAGCCAAGCCACCTGCGCCGCCCCAACGCCTACCAAGTCACCGGCAGACCCCGAAGCCCATAAACGATGTTGTTCTCGTTGTACGTGAGTTGGTCCGGTGGCACCGCGAGCCGAAGTGCAGGCAGGCGGTGCAGCAGGGTCGTGAGGATGGTCTGGAGTTCGACCCGGGCCAGGGTCTGGCCCAGGCACTGGTGGGTTCCGTAGCCGAAGGCGACGTGGCGGCGGGCGTCTCGGGTGAGGTCGAGGGTTGTCGGGGCGGTGCCGGTGGTGGTCGTGAAGAGGGGCTCCTCTCGGTTGGCGGTGGAGAGCATGCAGATGACGCCGGCGGCGGCGGGGATCGTCGTGCCGGCCAGCGTCACGGGCTCCGTCGTCGCGCGGCCCAGGCCCAGGTGGATGATCGTGAGGTGGCGGAGGAGTTCCTCGACGGCTCCGCGGATCAGTCCGGGGTCGGCGCGGAGGCGGGCCGCCTGGTCGGGGTGGCGCAGTAGGGCCAGGACGCTGATGGCCGTCATGTTCGCCGTGCTCTCGTGGCCGGTGACCAGGAGCAGGAAGCCGAGCGATGCCGTCTCCTGGGGGGTCAGGTCGTCGCGTGCCGCGAGGCGGCTGAGGATGTCGTCCTCGGGGTGGCGGCGTTTGCGTTCGGCCAGTTCGGCCAGGTAGCCCATCAGGCGGCCGTGAGCCTCTTCGGCCTGCTCCCGTGTCGAGTTGTTGTCCAGCAGCGTGCGGCTGAGCGACTGGAACAGGTCGTGGTCCTCGTACGGCACCCCGAGCATCAGGCAGATGACCAGGGAGGGGACGGGGAGGGCGAAGTCGGCCACCAGGTCCGCCGACGTGCGGCCCTCGGTCATCCGGTCCACCGCCCTGTCGACGATGTCCTGGATACCGGGGCGCAGTTCCTCGATCCGTTTGACCAGGAAGTCCTTGGTCACCATGCGGCGCAGCCGCGCGTGTTCGGGGTCGTCCATGCGGATGAAGCTCGGTTTGGCTGTGGCCAGTTCACGCTGACCGGGAGAGAGGAAGGGGAAACCCGGAGTCCGGGCGTCTGCGCTGAACCTGGGGTCGGCCAGGACCGCCCGTACCTCCTCGTAGCCGGTCACCAGCCAGGCCGCCGTCCCGTCCGGCAGTACGGCACGGGTGACAGCGCCCTCCCGAGCTGCGGCCACGTAGGCGGGAGGCGGATCGAACGGGCAACTCCCGTAGGGGGAGGGGAGGTTGACTGCCGTCGTCGGCATGGGTGTGGGCGTGGGGGACGCGGTGGTGGTCATGGACTGCGCTGTCTCCTGGTGGCGTTCAGGGGGTGTCGACGAGGGTGATGGCACCGCTGGGGCACAGGTCCGCGGCCAGGCGTACGTCGGCCGCGTACCGCTGGTCCGGCTCCGGGACGAGGAGCGTGACGCGTCCGTCCGTCTCGCTCTGCTCGAACACCTCCGGCGCCGCACCGACGCACTGGCCCGCGCTGCAGCAGCGTTCCCTGTCCAGGCGCATGGTGAGGTGCCGCCGCCGTCCGGCCGCGGAGCCGTCGGAGGGAGCCGAGTCGGACGGCGCGGGGTCGGAGGGGGTGCGCAGGACGTTCAGGGCTGTGCACATCGTGGCGGTCTGGCCCGTCAGGACCAGCAGTTCGACCAGCTGCTCCGGGCGTAGTGCGCGGGCCAGCCGGTCCCAAAGCCCGTCGGGGACTGGGGCGTTCGCGGCGAGCAGGTCGCATGCCTGTAGGAGTACGAGTTCCTCCGGCGCCCAGGGATGGGTGTGCGGGTCGGCCGCCGTGGCCTCGATCTCCTCCGCCGTCAGCCCGGCCTGCGCGGCCGGCGTGCGGTGCCGCTCGTACACGTACGCCGCGTCGAGCCGGTGCGCGGTGCGCAGGACGACCAGTTCACGTCGGCGGTGGCCGAGGGTTCCCTCGTGGGTGAGTACGCGCGCGAGGGAGAGCCAGGCGTGGGCCAGGGCCGGGTGGTGGGCGAGGGTGCCGAACAGGTTCTCCCGGCCTGGACCGTCCGCGTGGGAGTCCGCGAGCAGCGACCGCAGGACCGGGGGCCACTCGGACGGCGAGAGGGGAGCAATGCGGGGTGGGGCAGGCGTGTGGAGCATGGGGGAAGCCTTCGCGTTCGTACGTACGGAGTACGGAGTACGGGGTCCGGGCCCGCTTCGGGCACTGGATCCGTGTCAGGGGCTGGGGGCGTGCCTGGGGCTGGGCCCTTGTCAGGCACGGAGTAGGAAGCGGCACCGGCCGGGGTCACATCCGGCACCCGGGTTCGTATCCGGCGCCGAAGCCGCCCGCCCGCGCCAACTCCCCCCACATCACCCACCCTTCACCACCGGCACACCACCACCCCCGCGCTCGCCCCGCTCGCGAAGCCGAACATGCCGACCAGGTCGCCGCGTTGGAGGCGACCGGTGCCGAGGGCGGTGGCCAGTTGGAGGGGGATGGTGTTGGTCGCCACGTTGCCGTGGGTGGGGAAGGTGGCGAGGATCCGGCTCGGGTCGACGCCGACCCAGTCGCAGACGACGCGGGTGAACGGCACCGACGGCTGGTGGACACAGACGAGGTCAAGGTCGTCGCCCTCGACGTCCAACTCCCGTAGTGCTCCCCGTACTTTGTCCGGCAGGCCGTCGAACGAGGCCGCCAACTGCGCGGAGTCGATGCGCAGATGGCCGAGTCGGCGGTGTTGCGCGTACGGGTTGGGCAGTGTCGCTGCCTGCCAGCCCCAGGAGTTGGCGAAGAAGCGGGAGCCGAGGATGCCCGGCCGGTCGCTCGCCTCGACCAGGAGCGCGGAGCCCATGTCGCCGGTGCTGAGGCTGGGCAGTGCGGTCGACACGTCGGCCGGGTCGTCCACCGTCCAGCGGCTCTCGCGGGTACTGACCTCGGCCGTGGCCACCAGCACCCTGCGGTACTGACCGGCCCGGATGAACGCGTCGGCGACCTCCAGCGCGTTGAGGACGCCGTTGCAGGCGTTCTTCAGGTCGAACACGGGGCACCGCAGGCCGAGTTTGTCGGCGACGACGTGGGCGGTGGCCGGCTCCTCCATGTCGGCGAGGATGCCCGCGTACAGGAGCAGGTCGATGCCGGCCGGATCGGTACCGGTGTCCGCCAGCAGGTCGCGTGCCGCGTGGACCGCCAGGTCGGAGGGCTGGTCGTGGTCGTCGGCCACGGTGCGCTCGGCCAGCCCGTACATGCGCTGGAGCACTCCGCGGGACAGCGGGTGGGTGGGGTTGCCCGCGCGGAAGCGGTCTTCCACCGCGGTCACGCTCTGCCGCCCCTCGGGGATGTGGACGGCCGCGTGAACGATGGTGCTGTGAACGGTCAATTGGTCATTCCTCGGTGAAGAGCAGCACGACGTTGTGCCCGCCGAACCCGAAGGACTGACTCACGGCGGCCCGGACGCGCTGGGCGCGGGGCTGGCCCGTCACACAGTCCAGGTCGAAGGCGAGGTTGCCGGGCGTGAGGTTGGCGATCGGCGGCACGGTGGAGTGCCTGATGGTCAGTGCCGTCAGCGCCGCCTCGATCGCGCCCGCGGCACCGAGACTGTGCCCGAGGACCCCCTTGGCGGCGGTGACGCTGGGCCGGTGCGGGAGCACGCGGCCGATCATCTCCGCCTCGGTCAGGTCGTTGAGGGGCGTCGAGGTGCCGTGGGCGTTGACGTGGTCGACGTCCGCGGGACACAGGTCCGCCTCCGCGAGCGCCGCCCGCAGCGCGGTCTCGGCGTGAACTCCGCCGGGGGACGGGGCAGTTGGGTGGTACGCGTCCGAGGTGAGGCCGGTGCCCGCGAGCTGGGCGTAGGCGCGTCGGCCGCGCGCCCGGGCGTCCTCCGGCCGTTCCAGTACGAGTACGGCGGCGCCCTCGGAGATCACGAAGCCGTCCCGGTCCGCGGCGAAGGGCCGTGAGGCCGCCCCGGGGTCGCCGGTGCGGGACGAGAGCGCCCCCATCCGCTGGAAGCCGGACGTGATCACCGGGGTGACGGCGGCCTCCGCACCTCCCGCGATCGCGATGTCGCACAGCCCGGCCAGGAGCAGCTGGCGTGCCGTGGCCAGGGCGCTGGCCCCGGAGGCGCACGCGGTCTCCGTGGCCAGCGACGGGCCGCGGGCGCCCAGGTCCAGCAGCACCTCGCCCGCCGCCATGTTGGGGATCAGCATGGGCACGAGCGCGGGAGAGACCAGTTCGGGTCCTCCGTGGTGGTGGCGGAGGGTCTGGTCCTCCAGGTGCGCGGCGCCGGCCAGACCCGAACCGATCACCACGGCGACCCGCGAGCCGTCCCACCCGGTGGGGTCGAGGCCCGCGTCGGAGACCGCCTCGCGCGCCGCGAGTACGGCGAGCCGGGTGAAGTGGCCCATGCGCCAGGCCTTGCCGCCGCCGATGCGGGCCTGCTCCGGCGTCATCGCCGGAACGCGGCAGGAGAAGTCGACCGCGCATTCCTTGAGTTCGGGGTCCGCCGTCGCGACGGAACGGCCGCGCAGAATCCCCACCCATGTGGACTCCCGGCCCACACCGGCCGGGGTGATCAGCCCCAGACCGGTCACGGAGACGGGCGAACGCAGGGTTGGCAGGGATGGCGGAGCGGTCATCGGGCCCGCCATCAGGCCCGCTTGGCGTTCAGCGCGGCGACGAGCTCACCGACCGTGCTGTGCTTGGCCGCCTCGTCCTCCTCCACGGGGACACCCAGCTCCTCCTGGAGCGCCAGGGCGAGTTCGGCCAGGGCGAGGGAGTCGAGGTCGAGACTTTCCAGGGTGGCTTCCGGGCGGATGCTCTCGGGGCTGACCTCGAACTTCTGCGTCAGTACGGCGGTTACGGCGGTCTGGGCGGGGGACATGGACGTTCCTTTCAACGGGAGTAGCGGGGTCGATGGCCTTGGGGACATGGAGGCATGGGCCGATGGACGGGGTCTGAGGGCGAGGGGGGAGGGTGAGGGCGACAGGCAGGGGCACCCCGGTGGCAGACAGGGGCAGTCGGTGACAGACAGGGGCAGACGGGGTGTCGGACGATCGGGCGATCGGGCGGCCTACGCAGGCGAGGCGACACCGTCCACATGCGGCACAGGCGGCAGCTCCGGCCACAGCAGGGCGGCCGAACCCCAGGTGAGCCCGGCCCCGAAGGCCGTCAGCAGTACGCGCTGTCCGCCGCGCAGTTCGCCGCGGGCCGCGGCGTCGGCCAGGGCCAGGGGAATGGAGGCGGCGCCGGTGTTCCCGACGCGCTCGATGTTGGTGATGTGCCGGTGGGCGGGTACGGGGATGCGGGCCCCGACGGCGGACAGGATCCGCGCGTTGGCCTGGTGGGCGCAGAAGTGGTCGACGTCCTCGGCCGACCAGTCCGCGTGCTTGAGTACGGTCCGGGCGGACTGGGACATGCGCGTGACCGCGTGCTGGAACACCTCGCGCCCCTGCATACGGAAGTAGCGGTCGTCCGGGCCGTAGTCGTCGGGACGGGCGCGCTCCAGTGCGCCGCCGCCGGGCACCTGGATGAGGGTGTCGCCTGAGCCGTCGCTGCCGAGGTCGAAGGCCACGAGGCTGCCCGGCTCGCCCTCGGTTCCGCGCCGCAGTACGGCCGCGGCGGCGCCGTCCGCGAACACGATTCCGGCGGAACGGTCCTGCGGGGCGATGAGGGTCGAGTACACCTCGGCGGCGACCAGCAGCACGCGGTCGGCACAGCCGGAGGCCAGGGCGCCGGCCGCGGTGGCGAGCCCGTAGACGAATCCGCTGCACGCGGCGGACACGTCCCACGCTGCCGCCCCGCCGAGGCCGAGTCCGGTGGCCAGCCGGGGTGCCATGGCCGGCATCGGCCGGTCGGGGGTCGAGGTGGCGACGACGACGGCGTCCACCAGCGGACGACCGGCGACGGTCAGTGCCTTGCGGGCGGCCTCCAGTGCGAGATCGCCGGTGGCCACGCCGGGGGCGGCCCAGCGTCGCTCGCCGATGCCGCTGCGTCTGCGCACCCAGGCGTCGTCGACACCCCACGCGACGGGCAGGTCGTCGTTGGCCACCGTGCGCGGCGGAACGAAACCTGCGATGCCTTCGAGAACAGCCACTGTCACCGGGTGGCTCCACCGCGTCCGGCCGACAGCAGTGTCGTCAAGAAGGGTTCCGCGCAAGGGAATTGGAAGGTCACACAGGCCTCGATGGAGAGTGATCTTGAACGAGCGGCACGACTTTAGATCGGATCAAGATCACGCCGAGCCGCGACACGATCCGAACTGATGAGCCCTCCACCCCGACTGGCCGAAAAGTGCCAGCTCAGTGGCCGGAATGCAGAAACGTCACGGCCGTTGCGCCATTTGTTTGTCACTCGAAAGACGTCGACAGTGGGCGACCGTTCGAGAGCTGCCGGGTTGCGCCCCCCTGGTATGTCAGCTCGTGCTGCTTGGTGTGCTCTCCTCGGCGTCGAGCTGGTGGTCCGCCCAGATGTAGCTTTCGGGGAGCAGGGCGGTGACGGGTACCGTCCGGAGGTCGTCGTTCGTTCCGACGATGACCTGGAGTGCCGGGAAGTAGTCGAGAAGGACCTGGCGGCAGCGGCCGCACGGGGGCACGACGCCTCGGTCGCGGTCGCCCACGGCGACGATGGTGTCCAGGTCGTAGGCCCCCTGGGCGGCAGCGGTGCCGATCAGGACCAGCTCCGCGCAGGGGCCTCCGGTGAAGTGGTAGGCGTTCACCGCGGTCACGATCCGGCCGTCGCGGGTGCGGGCCGCGGCGGCCATGGTGTGGTTGTCGCCCCGGCAGCGGGTGGCCGCGATGTGGGCCGCTGCCTGGATCAGTTCGTGGTCGACACGGTCGTCACGGTCGTCGGTCTGTGGGGTCATCTTCTCTGCCTCTATGCCTTCATGCGGTGTCGCACCACAGCCGTGCCGGATCGAGTGGGGAAGCACGGTGAACCGGCAGACCCCGTCATCCCCTCCGCCCCAAAAGCGGCTCGTCGAACAGGTTGAGTTCGTCGGTGGTCGGGGCCTCGAAGAGTTCTGCGTACGGCTCAAGCATCTCGCGAGTGATCTGGGCCGTCCCCCGCTCGCCCTTCTCGTTGCGGGCTTCGAGGCGGCGGCACAACTCGTCGATCGGCGCTGCCAGGTAGTGCAGTTCGACGTGGGCGCCGAGGGCGCGGGCGCCCAGGCGTTTCTCGTCCCGCTCGGTGCGTGACCAGAAGCCGAACTCCAGGATGACGCTCTGCCCTAGCTTCAACAGTTCCTGGGCATGCTGGGAGAACCGCTTCTCAAGGCGGTCGCGTGCCTGCACGTCGAACAGGTCGATGCCGAGGTCCGCCAGCCATTCGTCCGGGCAGAGGCGTACGGCCGGAATCTCGTCCGCCAGGCGCTTGGCCAGCGTTGTCTTCCCGGAGCCCGGGAGTCCGCACAGCAGAATCAGGCTCGGCTCGTGTCCCGCGTCCACCAGGTTCCTCCACAGCGCCTCGGGATCGTCCCAACGCCGCACATGCTGACGCAGCCGAGCCGGGCCATGGAAATGGATTTCAGCTATTGGGCTATTCGGCTATACGGACGCTCAGTGCTTCAGCCGGATATCTGGTCAGGCCGGTGCTTCTCGCCGTTCAGTGCGTTGCTGATCTCCAGAAGGCGTCCCTCGGGCATGGCGAAAGCATTGTGAGGGTTTCGGTAGGAATGGCCGCCGTCGTTGATCCGGATGCCGTCCGCCGACCTCCAGTGCGCAGGCGCCCATTGCCCCTGCTTCTCAAGAAGCATCCTCGCCACTTCGGCGGGCTCCTCGATCAAGGTGAGGGCAGTAAGAGCGGCTGTCAGGGCAACGGGCGCGTCGTCGGGGAGTTGCGCGTCCCCGAGGGTCGGGAACATGAGCAGGAGGCGGGCGTCGGAATCGTCGACGCCCTCCGCTGCCGGCTGTCCAGCCGCGGACAGCAGCTCCGGCCATGCCGTACCGGGTCCCATGAAGTGACCGTCGTCCACGGCGAGGGTTTCCGCCTCGGACCAGGTCGGGTGGTGAATGAGGTAGTCCACCCCTCGGTCGCCCTCGAAGTTTCGGTAGACGACATGGATGGTGTGACCGGAGCGCAGGGGGAGGCTGAACACCGGCCACGCGTGCGCGGCGGAGAGCCTGCGGTTCAGCTCGACGGCCGCGTCCCAGTCCGCGCCGAACGCCGCTCGTTGCGCGTCCTCTCCACGCAGGCAGGTACCGAGGTGCACCGGCCAGAACAACGAATCGTCCAGGTAGGCGATGCCCTCGACCAGAGGGCCGTGTTCGTATCCGGGGATCTTCAGCACGCAAGGATGATGACCGGCTGACCGCTCAGCTGTCATCACCAGCCCGGCCCGGAGCAGATCAGACCAACTCAGGCTGTCGGTCCGGCTGTCGCGGCGGAGCCGCCCTCGGCTCCCACAGTGCCGCAACCCTCACGTAGCCGTAGATCACCGACGTCATCGCCAGGATGAGGAGGGGTCCGTACAGCCACGGGTGCCTGGCCATCTCCAACGGCAGGTAGCGGTACGACAGCAGGAGTGCGGCGAAGACAGTCGTGCCGTAGGCGACCAGTTGGAGACCCGGGCGGTCCCAGCCGCGGTCGGACGAGCGCAGTGCCGCCTCGATCGTGAGGGTGAACACCACGCCGGCGATGAGGTCCACGCCGTAGTGGTAGCCGAATCCCAGGGTCGCGCCGAGCGTGGCCACCAGCCAGAACGTGCCCGCGTATCGCAGGATCCGCGGGCCCTTCCGGGAGTGGATGAAGATCGCGGTGGCCCATGCCGTGTGCAGGCTGGGCATGCAGTTGCGTGGGGTGATCTCGTCGAACGGCATGGGGTGCGGGGTACTGATCGGCGGCAGGGTCCGCGGCCACAGGTCGGCCACCGCCCATTGGCTGCTGGGCGGCGCCTCCGGCCACAGGCCGACCGACGACCAGTGCTCGACGCCGGTGCCGTAGGCGAAGACCGGTCCGACCACCGGGAAGATCATGTAGGTGGCGGGCCCGAGGAGACCGATCACCAGGAACGTACGCACCAGATGGTGGCGCGGGAAGCGGCGCTCGGCCGCCACGTTGCGCAGCTGGTACAGCGCGACGACGACCGCGGCCACCGCGAGCTGGCCGTAGACGATGTTGAGGAGATTGGAGCCGATCGGGCCGGTGGCCGCGACCATCCGGCCCACCAGCCACGACGGGTTGCCCAGTGCGTGATCGGCGGTCGCCACGTACTGGTCGAGCACCCCTGGGCGGGTCCTGGAGGTGATGAGCAGCCAGGTGTCGCCGGTCTTGCGGCCCGCCACCAGCAGCAGGGCCAGCCCGACGCCCTTCAGCAGCAGGGCGCGTTCCCGGCCGGTGCGGCGGGTGACGGCGATGACCGCGCCGCCCAGGATCACCCACAACGCGCCGTTGCCGAAGGGGTGGCCGTCGGTCACCTTGGCGTCCGCCGCCCACCGGACCAGCCAGAAGGCGAGGTCGATACCGATGGCGGCGCCGAGCGCGATGAACCGTTGCCGCCAGGTGAGTACCACCATCATCAGCGCCATACCGGCGTACAGCAGGAAGCCGGATTTGGGGGCGAATATCGCCTCCCGCGCCTGGTTGGTGATCGGGCCCGGCTCGCCGTAGTGGCGTGCGGCGAACTCCAGCGCTATGAGGAATCCGAGGCCCACGACAGCCGCCGCGGCCCAGAGTCCCGCCCGGGGCCCACGCCGCACTGAAAGCGTGATTCTGCTTCTTTTTCGCGCAGAATCACGCCAGGTTATGTGTCTCAATTTTCAGCCGATTTAATAGATTTTGAGATTGTGGTCAACGGGCAGAGTGTTCCTGTCGGGGCCGCGTCCTCCCTCATGGAGAACAGCCCGCCCGACGAAGGAAGACGGAAGGATCACGGTCCGGGTTCCGCCCAACCCGGACCGCGCCGACAGCTGTGTGTCCTCACATCTGTTGCAGGCGGTGCGCGCTGAGGGCCAGGACCACCAGGGCCGCGTCCTCGGGGCGCCTGGGGTCGCGGCCGGTCAGTTCGGCGAAGCGGTTGAGGCGCTGCTGGATCGTGTTGCGGTGGCAGTACAGGGCGGCGGCCGTGTCGGCGATGGAGCCCGTGCCCGACAGGTGGACCTGGACGGTTTCCAGGAGGCGGTCCGCCTCCGCCGTGGAGACCGGGGGAACTCCCGTGTGCAGCCCGCCGAACACGTCGGCCGCCAAATCGCGGCCGAGGTCGCCGGCCCGGTGGACCAGGACGTCGAGCCAACTGTCCTCCAGCCGGTGCGGCTCCGTGGCGTCGGGCGGCAGCACGCGGGCCGTGGCGGTCGCCAGTGTCACCGCGCGCGGCACCTCGGTCAGCCCGGCCACCGCGGAGGAGACCCCGCACGGCGTCCCCTCAAGCTGTGCCAGCACCGCTTCCCGGGTCAGCCGGGAGCTCAGCTGAACGACCAGGACCATGTCCGAGGCGACCGCCTGCTGCTGCAGCGGGGCACCGAGGACGCGGAGCGCGTTCGCGACCCCGCGCAGCGACGCCTCGCCGCCGCCGGGCGCGACCGCGCACAGGAAGTGCCCGGACGCCTGGAATCCGAGAGCCCGCGCCGCGTCCTGCACCACGGTGGGATTGCGGCCGCCGCTGTCCAGGAGCCGGCCGAACCACAGCCGCCGCTCGTCCTCCGTCCGCCGCCCCATCTCCAGGACCGTGCGCTGGTAGGCGGTCATGATGCCGGTGACGTGGTGCTCGACCGCCTCCCACACGTAGTAGGCGGAGGTGACCAGCTGCGCCCTGCCCTCGTCCCCCGCGCGCCGCACCAGGGCGGCCCAGACGACCCTGAAGTCCACACGGGCGGCCTGCAGCAGCGCGTCCAGCGGAACGCCCTGCCGGGCGCGCTGTTCGCCGACCCGCGCGGAGACACCGGCGACATGCTCCGGCACCGGCAGCCGCGCCACCGTACGCAGCAGGAGTTCGAAGGCCTGCCAGGCGCTGTCACGGAACTCCTGCGGCGAGACCATCTCCGAGTAGGAGGCCCGGACCGGCCCCACGTACTCGGCCCACTCGTCGACCAGGCTGTCGATCTCCTCCAGACACTGGCGCGCCAGAGCGACGACGTGCGGGTCCGGCGGGGGCAGGGCCGAGTGCGGCGAGTCCGGGGTCGGAGGCGGGGTGCTCATGGGCTCCATCGTGCCTCGTCCTCAGCCGGCGGAGACCAGGGAGTCGCCCCACCTGATCTGCCTATCCCGCCTCTCCCCGTACGCGTATGACCTTCCGGTTCACGAACTCGGCCATGCCGTACGCGCCCAACTCCCGCCCCACGCCTGACAGTTTGACCCCGCCGAAGGGGAGGTCCTCCTGGGTTCCGGAGGGGCCGTTGATCGAGACCATGCCGACGTCGAGCGCGTCGGCGACCGCCTTCGCGGCGGCGAGGTCGCGGCCGAACACGACACTGCCGAGGCCGTACGGGGTGTCGTTGGCGAGGCGGACCGCCGCCGCGGTGTCGGGGACGCGGTGGACGACCGCGACCGGGCCGAAGATCTCCTCCCGGTACGCGCGCATGCCGGGGGTGACACCGGTGAGGACGGTCGGTTCGACGAAGGCGCCCTCGCGGGCCGGGCGCCTGCCTCCGGTGACCGCCGTCGCGCCCCGCTCCACCGCGTCGTCCACCTGCGCGATCACGGTCCGGGCGGCCTCCTCGGAGGAGAGGGGGCCGAAGGAGACGCCGTCGTCGGTGGGGTCGCCGACGGTCAGGGCCCGCACCGCCTCGGTGAAGGCCTCCAGGAAACGGTCGTAGACGGAGTCGACCACGATGAACCGCTTCGAGGCGGTGCACGCCTGGCCCGCGTTGCCCATCCGGCCCTCGACGGCCGCGCCGACGGCGGCCTCCAGGTCGGCGTCGGGCAACACGACGAAGGGGTCGGAGCCGCCGAGTTCGAGGACGTACTTCTTGAGGTGGCGGCCCGCGATCTCGCCCACCGCACGCCCGGCCCGTTCCGAGCCCGTGAGCGAGACGCCCTGGACCCGCGGGTCCGCGATGACACGGGCGACCTGGTCGTTCGTCGCGTACACGTTGATGTACGCGCCTGCCGGGAGCCCGGCCGCCCTCATCATGTCCTCGATGGCCTGCGCCGACTCGGGGCAGCTCGGGGCGTGCTTGAGGACGACGGTGTTGCCGAGCACGAGGTTCGGGGCCGCGAACCGGGCGACCTGGTAGTACGGGTAGTTCCACGGCATCACGCCGAGCAGCGCGCCGAGCGGTTCGGACCGTACGACCACGTCGTCGCCGCCGCGGATGTCGAGCCGCTGGTCCGCGGCGAAGTCGGGGCCGTGCTCCGCGTAGTACGCGAAGATCGCCGCCGACAGGTCCACCTCGCCCAGGGCCTCGCGGGTGGTCTTGCCCATCTCGCGGGTGATGATCGCGGCCAGTTCGTCGCGCCGCTTCTCGAACTCGCGGGACACGGCGAGGACGAGATCGGCGCGCTCCTTGACCGGGCGTCGCCGCCAGTCGGCGAACTCGTCCGCCGCGGACGAGACCGCGCGGTCTACGACGGCGTCGTCCGATGTCGGATACCGCCGCACGAGGGTGTTGGTGGCCGGGTCGACGATCTTGTATTGCGACTCGGGCTTCGACTCGGGCTTCGTCTCGTACTTCGACTCGGGCTTTGTCTCGTGTTCCGTCACGTGCTTCATCCCTTGCTGGGGTCTCGTTGTCGGTCAGCCGAGGTGGAGGAGCGTCCGGAGGTCCTCGCCCGCCCGGATCCGCCGGAGGAGCTCCGGCTCGGCCGCGTCCGACAGTTCCGCCTCGTGCACCGCGGCGGCCAGCGCGGCCGGTGGCAGGGCGATCACGCCGTTGGCGTCGCCGAGGACGATGTCGCCCGGGGCCACGCGGACCCCGCCGATGTCCACGGGCACCTGGTGCCGCCCTCCCCCGCCGTCCAGTCGCTTGGTGGTCAGGCAGGTGGTGCCCCGGGCATGGACCGGCAGGCCGGAGTGCGGATCCGTGAGCGCGTCCACGTCGGTCACCACTCCGTCGACGACGATGCCCGCGGCGCCACGCGCCCGCGCCGCCGCGATGGTGACGGCACCGATCGGCGCGTGGGTGTGGTCGCCGCCCATGTCGACGACGAGCACCTCACCGGGGCGCAGCGCGACGAGCGCGCGGTTCACCGCGGCGGCGTCCGGGGCGTCGAGGGCGAGGGTGGCGGCCGTACCGGCCATCCGCCGCGGCTGCCCCAGCCACCGTACGGCCGGGTCGACGAAGCCTTCTTCGAGGAAGTGGCCGAGGGTCGGGAGGTCGACGTGCCGGAAACGTTCCAGCAACTCCGCGTGGTCGGCGGCTACTTGATCGCGGGCTACTTGATCGGGGGCTACTTGATCGGGGGCCGTGACGCTCACCTCGCCGCCTCCGACCTGACCACCGCGACACAGTCGATCTCCAGGGTTACGCCCCACAGCCCCACACACACCGTCGTCCGCGCCGCCCGGCGATCTGCGAAGTACGACTCGTAGACCTGGTTGTAGGGCGCGAGCTGGTCCGGCGAGCTGAGGTAGGTGTTGACCTTGACGACGTGGTCGAGGTCGGAGCCCGCCGCGTGGAGCACGGCTTCGAGGTTGCGGAGCGTCGCGTGCACGTCGTCCTCGAAGGTGCCGGCCGACTGTCCCGGGGCGGCGGGTATCTGGCCGGTGGTGAAGACGAAGCCGCCGGCGGACGTCGCCTGGACGTACGGACCCACGGCGGCCGGGACGCCCGGCGCCGACTCGATCCGCGTGATCCCGCCCCCGTTCGCTGCCGTCGTCGCGGTGCTCATGCGACGGCCTTGATCGGGCGCGGGGCGGGCGGGGACGCCAGGCCCGGCTCGTCGATGTCGCCGAAGCGGGTCTCCGCGAGGAGGAGCAGGGCCAGCAGGGACACGGTCGCCGCGCCGAGTACGTACCAGGCGATCGAGGAGCTGCTTCCGGTGGCCGTCAGCAGCCACGCGGTGACGGCCGGGGTCGCCGCGGAGCCCAGCAGGCCCGACAGCATGTAGGAGACCGAGAGGCCGGAGTACCGCACGCGGGTGCCGAAGAGTTCGGCGAGGAAGGTCGCGATGGGGCCGTAGTTGGCGGAGAAGGCGACCATCATCAGCGTGTAGGCGACAAAGACGAGGGGCGCCGAGCCGGTGTCGAGGAGCCAGAAGAACGGGAAGGCGAGTACGGCCTCGGCCGCGATGCCCGCGTAGATGACGGGTTTGCGGCCGACGCGGTCGGACAGCCTGCCGAAGTAGGGGATGGCCAGGAAGGCGACGGCACAGGACACCATGACCGCCCACAGCATCAGGTTCTTCGAGTGCCCGAGGTCGTTGGTGCCGTAGCTGACGCCGGAGGCCACCATCAGGGTGAAGGTCGAGCCGGTGGAGAGCGTCGCGACGCCGCCCAGCAGCACCTGGCGCCAGTAGCGGGCCATCAGGGCGAAGAACGGGATCCTGGCCTTGGCGCCCTCCTGCCGGACCGCCTGGAAGGACGGCGTCTCCTCGATGTGGAGCCGGATGTAGAAGCCGATGCCGACGAGGATCGCCGAGGCCAGGAAGGGGATCCGCCAGCCCCACGAGTACAGCGCCTCGCTGCTCGTCGTGGAGGCCACCACCAGGAACGCCCCGTTGGCGAGGAGCGTCCCGATCGGTACGCCGATCTGGACCATCGAACCGAAGAACCCGCGCCGGTCGTCCGGTGCGTGCTCCACGGTCATCAGTACGGCACCGCCCCACTCACCGCCGAGCGCGAGGCCCTGCACCACGCGCAGGCCGAGCAGCAGGAGGGGCGCGGCCACGCCGAGGGTGTCGTAGCCGGGGACGAGGCCGATGCAGAAGGTGGCCACGCCCATCGCCGTCAGGGAGATCAGCAGCATGGACTTGCGGCCGAGACGGTCGCCGAAGTGGCCGAAGAGCACGGCGCCGACCATGCGCGCCAGGTAGGCGGAGGCGAAGGTCAGGAACGACAGGATCGTGCCGACGGCCCCGTCGAACTCGGGGAAGAACACCTTGCCGAAGACCAGCGCGGAGGCGGTGCCGAACAGGAACAGGTCGTACCACTCGACCGTGGTGCCGACCATGCTGGCGAGGGAGATCCTGCGCATCTTCGTCGCGTCGAGCCGGCTGCCGGGGGTCGGCGGGGAAGCGGGAGCGGTCATGGGGACTCCGGTCTGAGGTCTGATCCGAGGAATCGTCTGGGGACTGAGCGGGCGCCATCGGGTCGGCCCACCGTGCAACGACCCCTTCGCCCGCCACAAGAAGCAGAAGCACACCGCCACGGGCCGTCGACTGTGCACATGACCAATGCGCCACGTGGGGCTTCGAAGCCCGGATGAAAACTTCTTGTTACGGACATGGGGGTGGGGTGGCGCAACAGGTGGCGCAACAGGCTGGGGACGGACCTCGTCCGCCTACCCGGATCTGTTCATCTGCACATCGCCGCGCCCGTATCCGGGGGCCTTTGCCCCGTGTTTCCTGACGCCTCCGAGGCAACACTGGCCGGGCAACCGCGGCCTCAAGAGAAGGAAACAGACCCCGATGGCGAACGTCGCACCCGAGCCCGTAGACCCCGCAGAGCGCCCCCTCTCCGCCGGCCATCTGATCGTCGCGCAGCTGGAGCGCGAGGGCGTTCGGCGGGTGTACGGCGTTCCCGGGGAGTCCTTTCTCGACGTGCTCGACGGCCTGCACGACTCGCCGATCTCGACGGTGGTGACCCGGCACGAGGGCGGTGCGGGCTTCATGGCGCTGGCTGAGGGCCGGCTGACCGGGCTGCCCGGGGTCGCGATGGTCACCCGGGGTCCGGGCGCGGCCAACGCCTTCATCGCTGTGCACACCGCTTACCAGGACGCGACGCCGATGCTCCTCTTCGTCGGGCTGATCCCGGTGGCCGACCGTGGCCGGGAGGCGTTCCAGGAGTTCGACCTGACCGGGTGGTTCGGCAGTACGGCGAAGAAGGTCGTCACGCTGGACGACCCGACCGCCGCCGCCAGGGTCGTCGCGGAGAGCGTCCACGTGGCGCGGAGCGGTCGGCCCGGTCCCGTGGTGATCGGCATTCCCGAGGATGTCCTCACCCTGCCCGCGGGCCCCTCCGGCGGGGTCCGGCCGCTCGCGGTGGCCCGGCCGCGGGCCGCCGAGGCGGAGCTCAAGGAGCTGGTGCGCCGGTTCGAGCGCGCGCGGCGGCCCCTCGTCGTCGTCGGGGGCGAGGAGTGGACCGCGGAGAGCGGCCAGGAACTCATGCGGTGGGCGACACGGCACTCGATCCCCGTGCTCGCGGACTTCCGCGCCTACGACGCGGTCCCCCACGACCTGGAAGACGGCCCTGAGCATGGCCTCGAAGGCACCGGCGCCTACGTCGGCTCACTCGGATACGGCCGCGGCGACCACGCGGCCCGGCTGCTGGACGAGGCGGACCTGACCGTCTTCCTCGGCGCCCCGCGCGGTGACGTGCTCAGCGACGGATACACCCGCGGCCTCGACTCGGAGACGGTGCTCGTCCTGCCCGGCGACGCGCAGGGCCACAGCGGCCGCATCGACCAGTTCGTGTCGGCCCACGCGCCGACCTTCGTCCTCGACCTGGTCACCACGTCCGCGTCACCGGATGTCGACGTCGCGTGGTTCAGGGCGGCCCGGGAAGCCCAGGCCCGCTTCACCACTCCCGCGCCCACTCCCGCGCCGACGACCTCGGGCGACTCGGGCGGCGACACCTACGTCGACCTCACCGCGGTAATGGCCGTACTGCGCGAAGAACTCACCCCCGACGCCGTCATCACCTACGGCGCCGGAAACCACGCCCTCTGGCCGGCCCGCTATCTTCCGCACCGGTCCCCCGCCTCGCTCGTCGCGCCCCGCAACGGCGCCATGGGCATGGGCATACCGGCAGCCGTCGCCGCCTCGCTGGCCTTCCCCGGCCGCGAGGTCGTGTCCGTCGCGGGTGACGGCTGCTTCCTGATGAACGGCCAGGAGCTGGCCACCGCCGTCGGCCACGGCGCCGTCTTCGTCGCCCTGGTCGTCGACAACGGCTGCTACGCGACGATCCGCGAGCACCAGGAGGGCGCCTACCCGGGCCGCCCGTCGGGCACGCGACTGACCAACCCGGACTTCGCGGCGTGGGCCCGCTCGTACGGCGCGTACGGCGAGACGGTGACCTCGGACCGCGACTTCCGCGAGGCGTTCCGTCGGGCCCGCGCGAGCGGACTCCCGGCCGTGCTGCACCTGATCCAGGACCCGGCGGTCCGCGCCCCGGCGACCACGGCCGTCTGAGCCCAGCTCCAACCAAGCAAGCCCCCTCGCCTCCCCTCCCGTACCGACAGGACGTGATCATGAGCACCCCCGACGCCACCCTCCTGAAGGACTTCGCGACCCTCTCGGCCTTCGGTGCCACCCCCGGCGGCGGAGTCGACCGCCAGGCCGCCACCGCCGCCGACGGCGAACAGCGCGCCTGGCTGCACCAGTGGCTCACCGCCCGCGGCGCCGAGGTCCGCTACGACGGCGTCGGCAACCAGTTCGGCCTCTTCACCGTCACGCCCGGAGCCCCGTACGTCCTCACCGGCTCGCACCTGGACAGCCAGCCGCTCGGCGGCCGTTACGACGGGGCGTACGGCGTCCTCGCCTCGGCGCACGCAGCGCACCGGGCCGTCCAGCGGTACGGCGACTCGGACGCGACACCGCGCCACAACGTGGCCGTCGTCAACTGGTTCAACGAGGAGGGCTCGCGCTTCAAGCCGAGCATGATGGGCAGCGCGGTCTTCACGGGGAAGCTGCCGGCCCCGACCGCCCTCGCGACGACCGACCCGACGGGCACCACCGTCGAAGCCGCCCTCCGCGAGATCGGCACCATCGGCGACTACCCCGGGCCGGACGTGGCCTCGTACGCCGAGATCCACATCGAGCAGGGCCGCGACCTGGAGAACAAGGGGCTCAACATCGGCCTGGTGGAAGCCACTTGGGCGGCCCGCAAGTACCAGGTGGTGGTCCGCGGCGAGCAGTCGCACACCGGCTCCACGATCATGGCGGACCGGCGCGACGCCCTGCTCGGCGCCTCGCTCCTCGTCGTGGCGGTGCGCGAACTGGCCGAGGAGAGCACGGACATCCCGCTGCACACCTCGGTGAGCGAGATGACCATCCTGCCCAACTCCCCCGTGGTCGTGGCCCGCGAGGTACGCCTGCACGTCGACCTGCGCTCCCCCGACGAGGCCCTCCTCGACGCGGCGGCCAAGAAGCTGGCCGAGTCGATCCCCGGCGTCGAGGAGCGCGCCTCGGTCACCATCGAGCAGGTCCAGACGCACGGTTGGGGTGTGGCGGCCTTCCCGGCGGCCGGGGTCGAACTCGCGGCCCAGGCTGCCGACGAGCTGGGCCTCAGCCACCAGACCATGATGACCATCGCGGGCCACGACTCCGTGAACATGAAGGACATCGCCCCCTCGATCATGCTCTTCGTGCCCAGCATCGAGGGAATCTCCCACAACGAGGGCGAGTTGACGGACGACGCCGACATCAGCGCGGGCACCGACCTGCTGACCGAGGTGGTCCACCGTCTGATGTCGGGCGCCCTGGACTGAGCCCGGACCGACCACGGACTCACCACGTCACCACGTCATCAACTCACCGCGTCACCAAGTCGTGGCCAGCCACGCGGCCACCCCCGCGAGGGCGATGAGGCTGACGTTGAGGCCGGTCTCCTTGGTCTCTCCGCGGGACAGGTGCAGCGCGGTCGCCAGGATCTGGAGTACGAGGAAGCCGAGCGCGGCGAATATCGCGAGGGCGGGGGCCGTCCCGGTGAGCGGCGGCAGTACGAGGCCGGCGGCGCCGAGGATCTCGACGGCGCCGATGGCCCGGACCGCACCCATCGGAACCGTGTCCACCCAGCCCATCATGGGCGCCAGTCGCTCCTTGCTCTGCGCGACCTTCTTGCCACCCGCGTACAGGTAGAAGGCGGCGAGGAGTCCGGCGACGATCCAGTAGGCGATCTCCATGTTCTGCGTCCTCCGTCATGGTTACCACTTGTAAGTAGGCACATGGTCGGTGACTATCGAGACCCTTACAAAAGGCACACCGGTGTGCGTTGCGAACAGGGGACGCCGATGTCGAAGTACCGCAGGACCTGTCTCATCCGCGGCGACGGCGGCCGTGCGATCCGGGGCATCCTGGACCGCATCGGCGACAAGTGGACGCTGCTGGTGGTGGCCACCCTCGACGGCGAACGCCTGCGCTTCACCGAGCTGCAGCAGCGCATCCCCGGCATCTCGCAGCGCATGCTCACCCGCACGGTCCGGCACCTGGAGCGCGACGGCCTCGTGACCCGCACGGCGTTCGCGGAGGTCCCGCCGCGCGTCGAGTACGAACTCACCGCGATGGGCCGGACGTTGATCGAGCCCGCCGTGGCACTGGCCGAGTGGGCCGTCGACAACAACCCCGACATCGAACGGAACCAGACGGCGTACGACACGGAGCGCCCCTGAGCCGGGCCGGGGAGACCCGAGCGTACGGTCGGCGGGCCCGTCGGCCGTTCACTGCCCCAGCGGCGCCGGTGGTGTGGTGTCCGGGACGGCTGCGGTCGGGGTCGGTGGGTGCGCGGTTTTCGTCCGTTCCTTCGTGAGGGCGGCTGTGAGGGTGCGGGCCAGGAGAGGGTCGGCCGGGAGGACGTGGGAGGCGAACCAGCGGGCGGACGACGGGTCGGAGGACGGTTCGACGAACTCCGCGCCCGCGTAGTCGTCGAGCGGCGGATCGTAGATGTAGCCCGCGACCACCCCGTGTCTCACCAACCGCTGCACGAGGGCGTCGCGGTCGTGGACCAGGAGCGGGACCCGGAAGAGCGGAAGCGGACCGCCCCGTGCCGCGCGGTCGCGGAGTGCCGGAGAGGCCCACGCCGTGCCGGAGAGGACGCTGACGCCTGCTCGCCGTCGGGTGAGATTCTCGTCGAGCAGCGCCATCCGGAGCTTCAACTGCCCGCGCACCAGGGTTCCGTGGCGGGTCCGGAAGTCGTGGAGGTCGACGCGTATCCATGGCTCGTACGCGGTCAGGCTCGGCGCCTGAAGTGCGCTGACGGCTAGCCGGGGCGCGTGCAGGGCCATGCGGAAGTCGTCGCGTTCGAGGAGGCCGAGGCGTTGCATGGTCCGCCAGGCCGGGCGCACCAGGTGCAGGGTGCGGACGGCCGAACGGGCCAGTGGGCGCAGCGCCGTGGCCAGGTCGCCGGCCAGGCGGCCCGGGACCAGGAGGTCGTCCCGCAGCAGCTCGAGCTCCCGGCGGGTGCGCGCGTCCTCCACGGCCAGGAAGCCGCCCGCCATCGCGGCCACGTGCTTGGAGAGGCTGAAGGCCGCCGCCGTTCCGAACGTGCCGATCGGCTGCCCGTCCAGGTGCGTGCCGATCGCGTGCGCGGCGTCCTCGATCAGGGGTATCCCCAACTCCTCGCAGCGCAGGCGCAGTTCGACGACCCGGTCCGGCATGCCGTACAGGTTCGTGGTGAGGACGGCGTCCACACTGCGCCAGGTGGCCTCGGGTACGGCGGCAGGGTCGATGTTGCCGTCCCAGACCGAAACGGGGGCCAGTACCGGGCGAAGTCCGGCCGCGAGGACGACGAAGAGGATCACGTCGTCGTTCACCGGCGACATCAGCACCCGCCCGCCAGGCCGGCACCAGCGTCGCAGTGCCAGGTAGAGGGCCAGGCGTGCCGAGGGCGTGTAGACGCACTCGCGTCCGAGCCGGCGTGCCATCGTCGCGGCGAGCCGCGATCCGTACGCCATCGTCACCTCTCCCGCCGGGGGGCCGCATTGCCCTGCGCGCTCGCGTTCCGCTTCGGGGTCGAGTTGCCCTGCGCGTTCGCGCCCCGCTGCCCGCCCGTGTTCCGTCGCGGGGCAGGGCCGGAACCCGTACCCGTACCCGTACCCGTACCCGTGCCGGAGCCCATGCGGCCCGTCGTACGCAGCGTGCCGACCGTCTTCAGCAGCCGGTCGGCCGGTTCCCGCAGCCGTGGATGGGCCAGGACCGTGTTCCGCAGCCCGCGCACCGGCCTGCGCCACAGCCGGTGTGCCGTGGCCACCGGGTGGGGACGGACCGCGAAGCCCTCGCCCACCCGCAGCTCGCGGGTCTTGAGCCAGTCCTTCCACTCCTTGTCGCCGCGCCCGAGGTCCATGAGCCGCACACCGTCCCGGCCGGCGGCCTCGGCCATGCGCAGGTGCATGATCAGGCCGGGCGAGTAGTACTGGAGGTCGGGGTCGTACGCGGTGAACCACGGCGCGAACACCGTGCGCGACCGCGGCCCGAAGTGCGCGGCCACCGGCCGGTCCCCCGCGTACACCACGGACAGCACACCGGTGAAGTGCTCCTCGCGGACCTGGAACAGCTGCTCCACGAGCTCCACGATCCACGGCCGCGCGAACCGGTCCATCCGTCCCGTCCTGCGGTACTGGGCGGACTTCCACCGCATGAGCGTGCGCAGCGCCGCCGGATCGCGCTCGTCGAAGACGAACCGCATCTCGCCCAGGTCGCGCGCCAGCCGGCGTTCCTTCTTCAGCGTCGTCTTGGCCAGCCCCGGGTAGGCGCCGCGCAGCCACTCCGCGTAGCCGGCGTCGTCGCCGTCCTTCAGGTCGATGGCCGGTGAGGCGAACGTCCCCGTGACGTACGCCCCGAAGGGCTTCTGCTCCTCGACGAGGTGGTCGAACTCGAAGACGGAGAGACCGCAGGCCCGCAGCAGTTCCCGGGTGTCCCAGGTGACGCCGGGCCGGTGCACGAGGGCCTGGGCGTCGGAGAGACCGAGTCCGATGGCCCGGCCGACCCCTAAGGCGTTGCGCTCGTACGGGAGGAAGCCGACGGCCTCTCCGTCCTCGTGCAGGACCGCCACCCGCGCCCCGCCGCGGTGCCGGCCGATCCCCGCCGCGAACTCCGGTGCCAGGAAGGGGTTCGCGTAGTCCGGTGACTCGTCCATCGCGCGGTGCCAGGACCGGCGCAGTGGCAGGCTCAGTTCCTCGGGTCTGTGGATCGTGATGGTGCTCATGGATCGCACGGGCAGCCCCCCATTCCCCCATGACGCGCTCTCCGCGTCCCGCCCCCGCCTCGAACTGTTCGGCGGGGCTCAAACGTCGCGAAACAGTACGCACGCTGTCAAGGGTGGTGTGAGTAATGGAAGCGTCACGGATCGGACTGCCAGGTCCGCACCCCGGAACAGCCGCCTCCCGCCACCACTCGCCCCAGGTGAATCAATGCCCTGATTGCCCTACAGTGAGAGGATCTTGTGACATCACGATCCGGTCCGCACGTCCGGTTCCACACATCCAACGGGGGCACACCATGGCGCTGTTCGGAAACGCGCACACCATCGATCCGGCGAAGGCCCGGCACGACTACGCGCGGCTGCTCGGGCAGGACGAGCAGGTGTACGCGGCGTACCTGCTGATACGCGACACCATCCTCTTCACCGACCGCCGTCTCATCCTGGTCGACAAGCAGGGCATCACCGGCAAGAAGACGGAGTACCACTCCGTCCCCTACCGCAGCATCACCCACTTCTCCGTCGAGACCGCGGGCCACTTCGACCTCGACGCCGAGCTGAAGATCTGGATCTCCGGCACCCCGGCGCCGATCGAGAAGACCTTCACCAAGGGCGTGGACATCTACGAAGTGCAGGCGATCCTCACGCAGTTCGTGGCGCGCTAGCCGCGCGGGGTGCGGGGCGCAGCCCCGGTGCCAGGCTCACCGTCACGGCGATCGACACCAGCGCGATCACCGTCATCGCCGTGCCCGGTGACGTCAGTTGGGCCGTCGCGCCCGCCAGGGCCGCTCCCACCCCCTGCATCGTCAGCATCCCGGACGAGTGCAACCCCAGTGCGTGGCCGGACAGTTCGGGCGGGGTCACGGCCATGAGGCGCTCCTGCTGCAGAAGGCTCGCCGCGAACCCGGCCGAGGCCAGGGTGGCGAGGGCCGCCGCCAGGATCGGCCCCGGGCGCAGGACGAAGAAGACGTACGGGGCCGCCAGCAGCAGAAGCAGCGGCACTCCCAGTCGCGGGCGCAGGCGCGGCGGCACGAACCGGGCCACCGCCACGTCCCCGGCCAGCATGCCCAGGGCCGCACAGGCGAAGAGCAGACCCGCGTGGTCGGGGGCGTACGAGACATAGAGGGACTCGCAGCCGACGATCAGGCCGTTGGGGATCCACAGGGCCAGGAACAGGTGACGGCGGGGGCGCGAGGCGAGCAGGGCCGCGTTCGTGCGCCGGGTCTCGCGCACCGACGGGCGGCCCGTGGCTCTCGGCGGGCGGGCGGTCAGGGCGAAGCGGGACACCGCGGCGGCCGTCGCGTACAGGACAGCCGCCGTGAGGAGCGTGCCGCGCGGGGACAGGAACGCGATGAGTACGCCGCCCGTCGCGAACCCCACGACCTGGGTGATCCCGTTCGCCATGTTGAAGACCGAGCGGCCGAGGATGTAGCCGTCCTCGCGCAGGATCTCGTTCAGCAGGCCCCAGCGGACCCCGCCGCCCAGGGACGCCACCAGGCCCAGTACGAGGATCAGGGCGAAGATCCCCCACAGGGGCGGCGGGGCGGCCAGTGCCGCCGTACCCGCCGCGAACGCCAGCGCGGTGCCCGTCAGCGTGGCTCGGGGCGGCAGCCGGTCGGCCGCCGACAGGAGCGTGGTCGCGCCCAGCACCTGGGCCAGTGACGGGCCGAACATGCTCAGCGCCGACAGCAGCGGCGAGTCCGTGGCCCGGTAGACCAGCGTGCCGAGCGCGAGCCCGCTCATCGTCTGGGCGGCCACCTGCGCCGAGGAGGCCAGAAAGAGAGGGGTGAACTCCGGGGTGCGGAAGAGGGACCGGTACGACGTCATGGGCATGCCCGGAGTCTCGGACCGGCGCCGAAGCAGTAGGTAGAGTTTCGCGCCTGCGCGAAACAGACGGCCGAGCCGACGACGGAAGACGGCGAACCAGACAGCGAAACTGACAGCGCACCGGACAACGGGACAGATGCCGGGGAGGCCGTCGACATGGGCTGGTGGCAGGTCAACGCCGACACCCTCGCGGGCAGCCGGTTCGTGCTCTCGCCGCTCGCCGAGACGTTCGCCTGTCTGAAGGCGCTGCGGGCGGGAACGGCCACGCACCCGGGCGAGCGGACCTGGCTGGAGGCGCACCTGCCGGACCACGACCGGCGGCTGGCCGCCGATCCCGTCACCGCCGCCCTCGTCCGGGCGGGGCTCGGCCCCGAGTGGATCGCCGACTTCCTCACGCCCACCCCGCGCGGCGAGGAGGACTTCGACACCGAGGTCGCCCGCGTACGCGGCACCTCCCCCGAGGCCGCCCGCGCCCACCTCTCCATGGCCCTGCGCGGCCCGCTCCCCCGCATCCTCCAGGACCGCGACGACCTCCCCGACCGCGCCGCCGACCTGCTCACCCACGTGTGGACCGAGGCCGTACGCCCCTACTGGCCCCGTCGCCGTCGCGTGCTCGAAGCCGATGTCGTCGCCCGCACCGCCCAGTTGAGCCAGGGCGGCTGGGCGGCGGCCCTCGACGCGATGCGGCCGGGCATGCGCTGGCTCGGCGAGAACCGGCTGCAGATCAACCTCCACGAGTACCCGCCCCGCGAGATCTCCGGCGCCGAGCTCCTCTTCGTACCCGTGACACCGCAGCGGCAGGGCTGGGTGTCGTGGGAGGAGCCCGACCGGTACGCGGTCGTGTACCCGTGCTCAGGCGCGCTCGCGGACACCGGGCCGACGGCCGCGGGCGCCCCCGAGAGCCTCAGCCGGCTGCTGGGGCCGGCGCGGGCGGGTGTCCTCGTCCTGCTCGACTCCCCGATGAGTACGAGCCAGGTGGTGGCCGTCACCGGCCAGGGGCTCGGCTCGGTCGGCCGCCACCTGAAGGTCCTGCTCGACGCCCGGCTCGTGGAGCGGCGGCGCTCCGGGCGGTCGGTCCTCTACTACCGGACCCCCGCGGGCGAGGTGCTCGTCGCGGCCCAGGGGGACCGGGGCGCCGCCCGTGCCCCTTCGGACCGGAGTTAGCATCCGTTTATGACTACTGACTCAGTTCTCGACGTCGACATCGATGCCCTGCAGGGCGGTTCCGCGGACCTCGGCCAGTACAAGGGCCAGGCCGTGCTCATCGTCAACGTGGCCTCCAAGTGCGGGCTCACCCCCCAGTACGGGGGCCTGGAGCGACTGCAGGAGCGGTACGCGGCCCAGGGCTTCACCGTGCTCGGCGTGCCCTGCAACCAGTTCATGGGCCAGGAGCCCGGCACGTCCGAGGAGATCGCGGAGTTCTGCTCGGCGACGTACGGCGTGACCTTCCCGATGACCGAGAAGGTCGACGTGAACGGCGACGGGCGGCACGCGCTGTACGAGCGGCTCACCGGTTTCGCGGACGGCGAGGGGCACAGCGGCGACATCCGCTGGAACTTCGAGAAGTTCCTGATCGGCCGGGACGGCACGGTGGTCGCCCGCTTCTCCCCGCAGACCGAGCCGGAGTCGGCCGAGGTCGTCGCGGCCGTGGAGGCGCTCGTCGCCTGACGCGGCGGCTCCCACCGGTTCACCGGTTGACCTTGACCCTGGGGCAAGGAGCACCGTCCTCCCCGCCGGGCGGCAGTCGCCCGGTGACGGAGGATGGGCCCGTGGAACCCGTGACCGACACGACCGACGCGTCGCCCCCGGCCGAGGGCCTGCTCACGATCGGCGCGTTCGCCGCCCGTGCGCGGCTCTCGCCGAAGGCGCTGCGGCTGTACGACCGGCTGGGCCTGCTGCGCCCCGCGCACGTCGACGACACGACCGGCTACCGCTACTACCGCGCCGCCCAGGTCGAACGCGCCCGCCTGGTCTTCCTGCTGCGCGGCCTCGACATGCCGCTCGCCCGGATCGCCGAGGTCGTGGAGCGGCAGGAGACCGACGGGCAGGCTGCCGCGGACCTCGTGACCGCCTACTGGGCGGACGTCGAGGCGCGCCTCGCCGGGCAGCGGACACTCGCGCACTACCTCCGTGGACGCCTTTCCGGAAGGAGTTCCGAGTTGTACGCGACATTCGAGGTCCACACCGTGGACGTACCGGAGCAGTGGGTCATCACCGAGAAGCGGCACACCCTCGTGGAGGAGCTGCCCGTCTGGATCCCGGCATCACTGGGCCGGCTGGAGGCGGCCGCGAAGGAGTGCGGCGGCACGACAGGCCCGCCCTTCGTCGTCTACCACTCCGAGGTCTCCCAGGAGAGCGACGGCCCCGTCGAGTCCTGCGTCCCCATAGCCGACCCGGAGGCCGCCCACACCTGGGCCACAAAACACGCCCGCGCCTGGAACACCACAGCCCGCCCAGAACCCGCCCACCGCCTCGCCTACACCCGCATAACGAAGGCCCAGGTGGCGAACCCCCAAATCCACGCGGCCTACGAGGCAGTAGAAGCCTGGCTAACCAAAGAGGGCCTCCCCTACGCGGGCCCCTGCCGAGAGATCTACTTCACAGACTGGGACGAGGCGGGCCCAGAGGACGAGGTATGCGACGTGGCGTTCCCGTTCTAGGGGCGCGGGGAACGGCGTAGTCCTTGGTCTTTTGTCTTTCAGGGGCGCGGGGAACGGCGCGGTCTTTTGTCTTTTTTTGGGGCGCGGGGAACGGCGCAGGCTTTTCGCTTTTAGGGGCGCGGGGAACTGCGCAACCAGCACCCGACCGACCCGCACCCGACAACAAACCCCCGCGCAAGCATCACCCGGCCCCCCGCACAGCCTCCCGCATCTCCTCAGGACACCCCGTCCCCCGGGGCAACTGATAAGGCGCAGCCAACCGATACGTACCGGCCCGCGGAGCGAGAAGCTCAGTCCACTTGTCCCCGTTGACGTCCTCCTCCGTCTCCATCAGACACCCGTTGACGTTCTCGTACGTCTTCGGCACCTCGTCGTCATCCTCCCGCAGCCGCTTCGACTCCTCGGTCTCCCGAGGCGGCTTCACGCTCTTGCCCTCCGCATCGACGAGCCCGAGCCACGGCGAGTACGGGATCCGGATGAGCACCCGCCCCGCCCGCTTCACCTCGATCGTCAGCTCACCCTGCTCGGCCCGGTCGACGACGGCGGGCGGGTCGGCCATCGGGGTGGGGTCGGTGACCTGGAAGAGCTGCCAGTTGGCGTCGCCCCAGACCTGCTTCAGATACGGCATCCCGCGCTGCACGAGCTCCCGCTCCCGCTCACCGCCGTCACCGTCGGGCTCGCCCTTGGGGACGACGACGAAGTGGACGGCCCAGCGCCGCAGCCACTCGTGGTAGTTCGCGGAGTTGAGGGTGTCGTCGTAGAAGAGGGGATTGCGCTCCATGTCCGCCTGCCGATTCCAGCCGCGGGCGAGGTTGACGTACGGGGCGAGGGCGGACGCCTCCCGGTGGGAGCGGGCCGGTACGACCTCGACGCGGCCCTTCTCGGCACCGGCGACCTGGAGCTGGTTGACGAGCGGGGCCAGTTCGCGGGCCCAGGAGGCCGCGGGCGTCGTATGCACTATGTCGTCGACGGCCTTGAAGCCGATCCAGGCGTTCATGCCGACGAAGGTCACGACGATCGCGTACCACTTGCGTGAGCGCGGCACGGTGAAGGGCAGCGCGGCGATCAGCACGACGCCCGCCAGGAGCATGGGCAGGCGGCTGATGTTGGAGCCGATCTGCGAGCTGATCAGCCAGACGAGGAGGACGGAGAGGCCGTACACCGCCGCCGTGATCCGGACCGTCTTCCACTCCTTGGGGACGAGGAGGAAGACGAACACCGAGTACGAGAAGGGCAGCAGGACCGAGGCGAACAGCATCGGCTGCGTACCGGAGAAGGGGAACAGCCAGGCGGAGACGCCCACGACGGCGGCGGGCGCGAGGCCCAGCGCGTACGCGCCCGGGCGGCGCTTCTGCAGGAAGAGCGCCACCGCGACGAAGCCCACGAAGAGCCCGGCGACGGGTGACGCGGCGGTCGCGAGCGCGGCGAGGGGCGCGGCGCACAGTGCCTTGGCCCAGCGTTTGTAGCGCCAGCGGTACGGCCAGCAGAAGACGACGGCGGTCGCACCGAGCGCGAAGACCATGCCGAGGCCGAAGGTCACCCGTCCCGAGACCGCGTTGCACACCAGCGCGAACACTCCGGCGAGCGACGGCCACACCGGGTTCCGTACGGCCCTGGTGCGCATCAGGATCAGCGTGAGCAGCCCGGCGGAGATCGTCCCCGCGATCATCAGCGTCGTACGCACGCCGAGCACGGCCATCAGATACGGCGACACCACGCTGTACGAGACCGGGTGCATCCCGCCGTACCAGGCCAGGTTGTACGCCGACCCCGGGTTCCGCCCGACGAACTCGGCCCACGCGTCCTGCGCCGCGAGGTCGCCCCCACTGTTCGCGAACGTGAAGAACCAGATGACGTGCAGGATGCCGGCGAGGGCGGTGGCGAGGGTCGCGGGGTGCCGCAGGAAGCGGTGGAGGCGAGTGGTCTCGTGAACGCCGTCGGGGTCCGCGCGACGCCCACTGTCCTCGCCGTCCTCGCCGTCCCCGGAGTCGGAGGCGTCGGGGAGTTCGGCGGACCCGGGGGCCTCAGAGACGTCAGAGACGTCAGAGGCGTCTCGGGCTTCGTCCGGTTCGGGGCGTTCAACGTTCCGCGTACGCAGGCGTATTCGCTGGCCGGCTTCTTGGCCCGGCTCGGCGTCGTCGGCGTGCGTCGGCTCCGCTGTCGCCACGTGAAGGCACTCCCGTGTCCCGTTGTTTCACTGCTCGGCCGGGCCCCGCGGCGGGCGACCTTGCCCTTCTCGCGACGCTAGCACGCACCCCGGCCCGGAGCGCCGGGGCGGTACTCCGTCGGCGGGGTGCGGCCGTTTCGGCATGGCTTGGGAGCATTACGCCCCCAAGCCGCCGCGGTTGCGTACGTCCGTACGCCCCTACGCTCGTATGTCCGTCAGCTCACGCGGGTGAGCTTGGACCCGTAGCCCGGTTCGACGAGGTCCGACTTGAGCGCGACCGGCACCTCGACGGCGTTGCCGCTCGTGCCGTCACCGACGCTCAGGGAGCCGACCTTGGTTCCCGCCTTGGCCTCGTTCGGGATGGTCGTGCCGTCCTCGCCCAGCTTCAGCTTGACGGTCTGTCCGGCCCAGCCCACCGCGGAGACGTCCTTCGTGGCGACGACCGGCGTGTGACCGCCGAGCCCGTCGTCCACGTACCCCACGACGTCGCCCTTCTTCAGGATCTTCCGCGAGGTCAGCGCCTCCTGGGCGGCGATCATCGCCTCCTTGCTGACCGCGTTGACCGTGTCGATGATCGGCGGCTTGTGCTGGCCGAGGACCGCGCCGACGACGATGACGTTCTCGCCGCCGACCTCCTGGGTGGCGGCGAAGAGCAGGTTGCCGCCGGCCTTGGTGGTGGAGCCGGTCTTGATGCCGATGGCGTTGTTGTACGGCACGAGGCGGTTGTAGTTGTCCCACTTCTTGCCGGACGGGTCCACCCAGGTCGGCAGCTTGGTGATGTCCACCAGCGCCTGCATCCGCACCAGTTCGTTGCCGAGCTTCACCTGGTCCTCGGCGCTGGAGACGGTGGTCTCCTTGAGGCCCGAGGGGTCGGTGTACGTCGTGTTGGTCATCCCGAGGTCCTTGGCGGCGTCGTTCATCTTCTTGACGAACGCCTCCTCCGAACCGTTCGAGTCCCAACGGGCCAGCAGCCTCGCGATGTTGTTCGCGGAGGGGATCATGATGGCCGCGATGGCGTCCTTCTCGGTGAGGGTGTCGCCCTCCTTGACGGTGTTGAGCGTCGACTCGCCCTGCGCGTCGTAGCCGCCCTCCGTCTCCGCCTTCGCGTCGACGGGGATCTTCGCGCCGTCCTCGCCGGGCTTCAGCGGGTGCTCCTTGAGGATCACGTACGCCGTCATGGCCTTGGCGACCGAGCCGATGGCGACCGGCTTCTGCTCGCCGAACTTGTCGACCGTGCCGATGCCGTTCACGTCCATCCAGCCCTGGCCCTCGCCGGGCCACGGGAGGGAGACCTTGTTCCCCTCGAAGGCGTACGACTCGTCGGCCGTCAGCGCGAGCGTGGGGGTGGGCAGCGGGCGTACGGCCTGTACGACTGCAAACACCACGGCCAGCAGCAGCACCAGCGGCGTCCAGATCTTGACCCGCCGCACGATCGTCCGCACCGGGGTCTGCCGGGGCGCCGGCGTGTTCGTCAGCTCCGCCAGCAGGTCCAACGGGGGCTTCGGCGGCAGGGGTTGCTGGGTCGTCCGCTCGGGGCCGACCTGCGGGATGGCGGCCGTCTCGGCGGCGGGCGGAACCGCCGGCGGCGCGAGGGGCCGCGCCTTCGGCGGCGCGGGCTCGTCGAGCGGCTTGAGAGCTACGAATTTGCTGGTGCGCTCTGCCTCCGGCTCGGCGGAGGGCGACGCGGAAGGCGCGGAGGACTCGGAGGGCTTGGCGGCCCAGGCCGGAGCGGGCTTGCCTTCGGCGGCATGGTCGGCGCCCTTGTCCGGCTCGGCACCCTTGCCGGGGTCGGTCGCCGTGCCCTTGTCCGTCCCCGAATCGGCTTCGGAAGCGGCTTCGGTCCTGGGCTTCTCTTCGGCCTCGGCACCCGGCTTGGCGCCGCCCAGCTTGAGCATGGTGGTGGGCTGATCCACGGCACGCTTCGGCATCTTGAAGATGGCGGTGGGCTGGTCGACGGGGGGCTTGGGGTCGTCGTCGGAGCCGGAGCCGGAGTCCGCGTCGGGCTCGGCATCGGTCTTCACGTCAGCGTCGGCGTCGGCCTCGGCGGCGGGCACGGCGTCTGCCTTCGCAGCATCGGCCTTGGCCTCGGCGGGAGCTTCGTCAGCGGGTTCGTCCCCATCGGAAGCAGCGCCGGTCTCAGGCACGGCGTCGGTCTTCGCGGCGTCGGCCTTGGCCTCAGCGGGGACCTCGTCCGCGGGTTCGTCCGCACCGGAGGCAGCGTCGGCCTCGGACACGACGTCAGCCTTCGCGCCCGCGTCACCGTCGCGGGAACCGTCACCGTCGGACTCGTCGGACCCAACCGTCTCGGGCGCCGCGTCCGCCTTCGCGTCGGCGTCAGCCTTCGGCTCGTCCTCCGGCTGGTCCTTCGCCTCGTCGGTCGCCTCGCTCTGCGACTCGCTCTCGGCATCGGCGTCGGCGCCACCAACGGGCCCCGCGTCGTCACCGTCGGTCTCGCCGGAGGCGTCTTCCGCAGCCGGGGCCTCCGCAGCAGCGGCACCCTCCGACTCGGCGTCCTCGTCGGCCCCGGACTCGCCAGCGGCACCCTCGGCTCCGTCCGGAACCTCCGCGTCACCCCCGGCCGAACCGGCCGACCCGGCAGAACCGGCCGACCCGGCAGAACCGGCCGAACCCAACGTGTCCGATTCCGGACCGTCGGACCCCTCCGCGGCACCGGAACCTTCAGCGTCATCGGAGCCATCGATGTCATCGGCGTCAGAGGCGCCCTCAGGCGCCTCGTCGTCCGCGGTCGCGACCCACGCGGCCACCACGTCCCGCAGACGCGCGTCACCGCCCTCGGTGCCCTTGGCGGGGCCCTTCCCGGCGGACTCCCGGTCCGCAGAACCGTCACTCCCCTGGGAACTCCCGGCGGCGGACCCCTCCGAGCCGTCCGACCCCGCGGAACCCGCGGACCCCGAAGAACCCGCGGCGCGCTTCGTCGAGAACACCGCCGTGGCCGTGTCCACCCGGGCAGCCGCCGTCACGGCCTCCCTGGCGACGGCCAGCCGCGGATCCGGAACCGGAGCCTTGCTCCCCGACGTCGGTTCTGCCGACGACTCGTGCTGCTTCGACCTGTCGGGGGACTCGCCCGCCACCGGTGCCTCCTCCATGTGCCACAACTCCGTGCGGCCAACCGAACCATGAACCCGCCAAGCAGTGCACACACGCCCGGACATCCCGTGTCCGAACCATGTACCAGTGTCCTGTGTGCGGGCTTAACCCCCGTGGTAGACGAGAACGACATACCTATCGGTTCCACTACATTCCGGTCACGCACTCTCGACAGACCAATGTGAGAGGGGTCACCCTGTCATTCATCCACGCGGGGAGGCATGGATGGGCAGGAGCCGCAGAACACTTCCGGAGGAGCTTCTGCTGCTGGCGCTGGACCCGACCACGGGTACCACCGCACAGCCGCAGTCGCTCGACCTAGGTCTGGCCGGAGCGCAGCTAGTGGAGCTGGCGCTGGCCGGACGGATAGCCCCAGACGGGGATCGTATCGCCGTGGTGGCACCACGGCCGACCGGAGATCCGACCTTGGACTGTGCGCTGGAACTACTCCGCAGGCGGGGTGCTCCAGTACGCGCTGTGAACTGGATCGGCGGACCCCGACTGGGGCTGCGCCAGACCTATCTCTCGCATCTGGAGCGGTGCGGCATGGTGCATGCCGTGGCGGGACAGATGTGCGGGGTGCTTCCGACGACTCGCTATCAGGCGACGGACACGGAGATCAGCCGGGAGATCAGGGCCCGGCTGGACAGCGCGATCCGCACCGGCGTACCGCCGGACCCGCGGACCGCCGCGCTGGCCGCGCTGGCGCACGCCGTCGGCCTGGGCAAGCACCTCTACCCGGGGAACGAAGGGCGTTCGTCTCGCTCCCGCCTCCGGGACCTGATCAGGCACGACCCCATGGGCGGTCTCGTGGCGCACGCCGTGATGGACGTCCAGAACGGTGTGGCGGCACAGCCACGCCGCAGCCCGGCACCGGCCGGCCGTCAGGCCGCCCCCGGAGCCAGGCCCGCACCGGAGCCCGCCAGGGGCGTCCCGATGCAACCGCGCCGCGGTTCGATGGCGCGTGCCGTGGCTCACTGAGCCGCAGTCCCACGGCACCCGCCGGCACGACCGCAGCACAGCAGGACCAGTAGGACTCGCAGGACCAGCAGGACCAGCAGGATCCGACAACCGCAGCACCCACCGTGCAGCACGCGGCCCGTATCGCGCGTCACGCACGTCAGCGCCGCACCGACGTCCCCAAGACCCGGTCCGGGAGCCGCTGGGCCGCGCGGGGCGGTGGGCCGTACGTCCGGACGACGACACGGCCCGCCGCCCCGCGCGTCCGCATGTCGCGCCTGTGTCTCGTCCCTACGTCTTGTCCCTATGTCATCCCTTGTGCCACCAAGTCGCACGTATCGCAACGTCCCGTATCTCCACGTACAACCGCGCGTCTCATCACACTTCTCACCACTCTTCCACGCAAGGTGGCGTGAGGTGGCGACAAGTGGCGCGTACGCACGGCATATCCGCTGTTTCCCAGCGGTAGCAAGCACCTTGGTGGCAATCTGCTCAACAGCAGATACGCAAAGTACAGACAGTACGCAGCCGGAGGTGCACGTCCCGTGGCGTCCAATGTCAATCCCACCGTCAGGCGGCGCCGGTTGGGCCAGGAGCTGCGCCGGCTCCGCGAGCTCAAGGGCATGACGGCAGAAGAAGTGGCCGAGCGGCTGCTTGTCTCGCAGTCGAAGATCAGCCGCCTGGAGAACGGGCGGCGCAGCATCAGCCAGCGCGACGTCCGTGATCTGTGCGGGGTGTACGAGGTCGAGGACGTCCGGATCGTCGATTCGCTGATGCAGATGGCCAAGGACTCGCGCCAGCAGGGCTGGTGGCACTCCTTCGGCGACATCCCGTACAGCGTCTACATCGGTCTGGAGACGGACGCGGCGAGCCTGCGCGTGTACGACCCGCTGGTCGTCCCGGGCCTGCTGCAGACCCGTCCGTACGCGGAGTCCCTGATCCAGGGCGCGCTCCCGGAGGCGGCTCCCGGCGACATCGAGAAGCGCGTACAGGTACGGCTGCGACGACAGGAACGTATCTCCGACCTGGAGAACCCGCTGCGGCTGTGGGCCGTGCTCGACGAGGCCGCGCTGCGCCGGACCGTCGGCAACAAGCAGGTGATGATCGAGCAGTTGGAGCATCTCGTCGAGATGTCCCACGTGCCGCATGTGACGGTGCAGGTCATCCCGTTCACCATGGGCGCCCATCCCGGGGTCAGCGGGCAGTACGCGATCCTGGAGTTCCCGGACGCGGCCGACTCCAGCGTGGTCTACATCGAGGGCGTCACCAGCGACCTGTATCTGGAGAAGGCGAACGACGTCCAGAAGTACAGCGTCATGTACGAGCATCTGCGGGCGCAGGCCCTGAACGCGGACCAGTCCCGGGAGTTCATCGCGGACGTCGCCAAGGACTACGCCACCGAGGCGGTGTCCTGAGTCAGGGCCCGAGAGGCAGGGTGGCACCGGTGGGACAGGGTGTCACCGGGCGGCGCGCGAGGCGGTGTTGGGCCGAATTCCACCACCCCCGGCGAGAGGGCGCCGGAGAATACACCCTCGTGGTATCTCGACGGAAGACTCCGCTGGTATATGCCACCCAGACGGGTGAATAGTCGCTTCGTACGCCGATGTTGGCGAGTAGCGTCGATCACGCCAAGAAGCAACAACCTTGGCGCAATCCGAACCGTGGGTTCCGGAACGAACCCGCAGTGCGGTGACAGCAACTCAGCAACTGGCTACCGGAGCGAAAATGGCAATCAAGCAAGGCGCCACGGATACGTGGACGAAGTCCTCGTACTCCCAGGGCAACGGCGCGTGCGTCGAGGTCAAGTCCCCCGTCCTGACGGCGCTGGCCGTCCGCGACTCCAAGGTCCACGAGGGCCCGACGCTGGCCTTCGCGGCCGGCTCGTGGAACGCCTTCGTGGCAGAGGTGAGCCGGGGCACCGTCTGACCCCACCACCGGATGCCTCGCGCAGCACGAGCACCAACGCAGCAAGAGCACCGACAAGCAGTGGATCAACAACTGCTCCGCACAACCGCATCAACAACTGCACAAGCACCACGAAAGAGCCCTCTCGTCCGGCCCGCCGTCCTGGCCGAGGGGGCTCGGTCCTTTTCCGGACTTCCCGTCTTTCAAGACCTCCAAATGTGATCAGCTCTCACACTGTTCGCAAACCGCTCCGACCTTCAACCGACCGTTCCCGTTCGATTACAGTGCTGGACTGTCGGCCGTACCGACGGAATCGGCACGGGATCGGATCGGGATCTGTAGGAGGCCTCGGTGGGTGCGACAGCCGGTGCCGTCTGGGGCCGTACCGAACAGCAGGACTTCCGCAGCCGGGTGCGTGGCACGCTCCTCGGCGCGGCCGTCGGGGACGCGCTGGGCTCGCCCGTCGCGGATCGCTCGATGGAGGGGATCCGCGAGGCGCACGGGGCTCAGGGGCTCACCGATCTGGCCTTCGGCCACGGCAGACGCGGTGCCGTCTCCCATCTCACCCAGCTGACCCTGTTCTCCATGGACGGGTTGATACGGGCCCAGGTGCGCCGCGACACAGGAGCCTGGCATCCGCCGACGGACCTGCACCGGGCATATCTGCGGTGGGCCGCCACACAGCGCGACTGGGGGCCCGACGAGCGGCGCAAGGAGGACGGCTGGCTGGCCCGCGAGGAGTGGCTGTACGCCCGGCGTGAGCCCGCGCGCGCCTGTCTGGTGGGGCTCGGCGACGAGATGATGGGGACGCTGGACGCCCCCAAGAACCCCGACGAGCGGGGCCCCGAGGCAGCGGTCCGCTCCGCGCCCTTCGGGCTGCTCGTCGGGTGGGAGCCGCAGCTGGTGATGCAGCTCGCGGTGGAGTGCGCGGCACAGACCCACGGGCATCCGACGGCCTACCTGTCGGCGGGGGCGTACGCCGTCGTCGTGCACGGTCTCGCGCGCGGTGAGAGCCTCGACGCGGCCGTCCAGCGGGCCCTGCAGCTGCTGGCCGGGCGCCCGGGGCACCAGCCCGTCTCGGACGCGCTGCAGCAGGCGCTGGGGGCCGTACGGCAGGGCATGCCCACTCCGGCCAGGGTCGAGGACCTGGCCGGGGGCGGTACGGCGGAGGGGCTGCTCTCGGTCGCCGTCTACTGCGCCCTGGTCGGCGAGGACACCCGCCACGGTCTGTGCCTGTCGGTGAACCACGGCGGCGACTCGGCGGCCACCGGCGCGCTCACGGGCGCCCTGCTCGGCTCGCTCCACGGCGAGACGGCCCTGCCGCCGTCCTGGCTGGCCGAGCTGGAGGGCCGCCCCACCATGCTCGTCCTCGCCGACGACTTCGCGATGGAGATGACCCAGGGCCCGGCCCTGCACGGCCCGGCGGGCTCCTCCCCGGGCTGGCTGGCCCGCTACCCACGCGGCTACGCGGCCCTGGCGGGCGCCACACCGGTCCCGGCGGGCTGACCACGGGGCTCGGCGGACGCGAAGGGTGGCCGCTCGTCAGGAAGCGGCCACCCTCGCAGTCGTACGGGCGGACAGGGTCGTACGGGCGGGCGGTCAGTCCTTGACCGGTGCGCCCACCACTCCGTCCGCCGCCCCCGCGGGAGCCGGCACCGCAGCGGCGGCCGAGCCCCGGCCGTCGTCGTCGTTGTTGATCTTCGCGATGAGGGCGTCGCGTTCGGGGGTGTCCTCCGGCTTCACGTATCCGATGAGGATGTAGAGGACGAGCGAGACCGCGAGCGGGATGGACACCTGGTACTGCAGGGGTACGCCGCCGTCGACGTTCCAGCTGATCGGGTAGTTGACCAGCCAGAAGGTGAACAGGCCGAGCCCCCAGCTGATCAGCGCGGCCGTGGGACCGCTCTTGCGGAACCAGGGCAGCAGGCCCAGCATCAGCGGGATGGCGATCGGGCCCATGAGCCCCGCGACCCACTTGATGACGACGGTGATGATGTCGTCGAAGAAGCCGGAGTTGACCTGCGTCGCGATGGCCATCGAGAGGCCGAGGAAGAGCAGCGTGGACCAGCGCGCGGCCAGCAGCCCCATCCGGGTGTCCCACTCGCGCACCTTGCGCGAGACGGCGGGCATGATGTCGCGGGTCACGACGGCCGCGATCGCGTTGGCGTCGGACGAGCACATCGCCATCGTGTGGGAGAAGAACCCGACGATGACAAGACCCAACAGCCCGTGCGGCAGCAACTGTTCGGCCATCAGCGCGTACGAGTCGGCCGGCACGTCCGTCTTGATGATCAGCGGTGCGACCCACATGGGGAAGAACAGCACGAGCGGCCAGACCAGCCACAGCACGGCGGACAGGGTGGCCGACCGCGTGGCGGACTTCGCGGAGTCCGTGGCCATGTAGCGCTGGGCCTGGTTCCACATGCCGCCGTTGTACTCGAAGGTCTTGATGAAGAGATAGGCGATCAGGAAAACCATCATGTACGGGCCGGCCAGCGGCTTGGTGTGGCCGTCGAGCGCGGGCTCGTCCCAGACGCTCCACAGCGTGCTGAAGCCGTTGAGCTCGGCCATGACGGCAACGAGCATCGCGATACCGGCGATGAACTGGATGATGAACTGGCCCAGTTCGGTGAGCGCGTCGGCCCAGAGCCCGCCGACCGTGCAGTAGACGGCCGTCACGGCGCCGGTGATCAGGATGCCCATGTTGAGCGAGACACCGGTGAACACGGACAACAGGGTCGCGATGGCGGCCCACTTGGCGCCCACGTCCACGATCTTCAGCAGCACACCGGACCAGGCGAGCGCCTGCTGGGTGGGCAGGTTGTAGCGGTTCTTCAGGTACTCCAGCGGCGAGGCGACGTGCAGCCGTGAGCGCACCCGGTTGAGCCGGGGCGCGAACAGCTTCGCGCCGATCGCGATGCCGATGGCGATGGGGAAGGACCAGGTGACATAGGACGTGACGCCGTACGTGTAGGCGATGGCGGCGTAGCCGGTGAACATCACCGCGCTGTAGCCGGACATGTGATGGGAGATGCCCGACAGCCACCACGGCATCTTGCCGCCGGCCGTGAAGAAGTCGCTGACGTTGTCGACCCGTTTGTGGGACCAGACACCGATCGCGACCATCACACCGAAGTAGCCGATGAGCACGGCCCAGTCGAGACCGTTCATATGTCCCCTCCCAGGGTCGTGTGACGCCCGCTCATCGTGGGTTCGATGGCATGACTGCGACAACAGCCCGTACTATCAAGAGGAGGTAAAATAGTTCTGCTCACTGACCTCGGTTCATGTCCATGAACGAGGCCGGATGGGGCTACCGCATCAGCTCCCCCGCGTTGACCAGCAAGGACTGCCCGGTGATTGCGCGCGCCCGGTCCGACGCCAGGAACGCCGCCGCGTCCGCCACGTCCGAGTCCGTGGCCAGCTCCGGCAGCGCCATCCGCGAGGTGAGCCGCTCCAGCACCTCGGCCTCCGGCACGTCCTCGGTGTGCGCGGTGAACCGTACGTACGCCTCCACGGGCGGCCCCCACATCCAGCCTGGCAGCACGGTGTTCACCCGGATCCGGTGCGGGCCCAGCTCCCGGGCCATGGAGTACATCGCGCTGGTCAGCGCGCCCTTCGAGGCCGCGTACGCAGCCTGCCGCACCTGGGACGGGGCGGCGACGGACGACTGCGTGCCGATGACGACGACGGATCCGCCGCGCTCCTTCAGGGCGGGCAGGCAGGCGCGGGTCATGCGCAGGGTGCCGAGCAGGTTCACGTCGAGGACGGACTGCCAGGTGGCGAAGTCGGCGTCCTCCAGACCGCCGAAGTAGCTGTCCCAGGCGGCCACATGGACGACGGCGTCGACCCGCCCGAACCGCTCCTTCGCGAGCGCGGCGAGCGCCTCGCACTGGCGCTCGTCGGTGATGTCGGTGGCCCGGTACGCCGTGTGCGCGCCGTCCGGGTCGAGTTCGGCGGCCGACTTGGCGAGGTTGGCCTCGGTGCGGGCGCCGAGCACGGCGTTCCCGCCGTCCCGCACGACGGCCGCCGCGACCTGGTGACCGAGCCCGGCCCCGACCCCCGAGACGACGACGGTCTTGCCCTGGAGCAGTGACATTGCAGGCCTCCCGGCTCTGGCGGTTGATCTGACGGTCCGTCAGAGTAGGGGCGCTCGGAGGAGGACGGAAGGGAAGGGAAGGGAACCGGAGAGAAGGGGGCGCCGCGCTTTCACCGGAGTTCGTTCACGTAGCGGTCCGTCCCGGGCACCGTGGGTATGAACGGTGCGACGAACTGGACGTCGCCCAGCCCGGAAGCGGCCACGGCCGTCTCCAGGTCCGCGAAGTGGTCGAGCCACTTGTCGCGGGGATCGCCTTCGAGGAACCACAGCAGTGTCAGCCGGGTCCCGACCCCCTCGACCTGTTTGACGTAGGCCATCCGGTCCAGGGGCAGCGGCGTGGGCGTGAAGACGGCGACCATCGCCGCGGGCGAGTCGGCGAGCCGTTTCGGGAGGTGGTCTTCGCACAGCCACGCGAGCAGACTCTCCCTCTCGGCCGGGGAGTGGGCCTCGACGACCTGGACGACGAGCCCGGCGTAGGGGTGATCGAGGGCGTGGATGTCACGCGGACCCTGGCCGCCGTCGCGGTACACGGTCGCCGAGTGGTTCTGGAAGGCCGTGAAGACGTGAGTGCGGTCCTGGAAGACGCGGTGGTCGCGGTTGAGGCGCTTGTTGATACCGACGGTCCACCGCATGTGGTCGGCGTAGCGGCCCGCGGTGATCCAGTAGACGGATATGTAGCACCCTGCCGTCACCGGCTGCGCGACGGCGGAGGCCTGGGGATAGCGCAGGCGCTGCAGGTCCCGGGTGGCGACCCAGCGGCGGCCCGCGTACATCCACGGCATGGCCATCGCGCCGGCGATGAAGTGGTCGTCCTCGTACCAGCGGTTGTACTGGCGTTCGTGGCCGGGGTGCGGCTCGACCATGGTGATCAGGGCGTGTCCGAGGTCGGCTCCGTAGGGGCCGACGGCGGCCAGTTCCGCGTATGTGCGGCTGCGGGTTTCGTCTTCGTGCGTCGCGTCCTCTGTCATGGGTCCGGTTTACCTGATGGAGCGTCAGGTGTGGAGAGGAATGCCTCTCGACTCCGCGACCGCACTACAGACTGGCGGTCTCTTGCGAACGGGCGACCGAGCCGCTACGGTTAAGGAACCGCCGGTCTTCTACCGTGCGGCGCAGCGGAACCAGCTGTCACAGGACCGAACCGAAGGACACACCGGTGAATCACAGCCCGGTCATCGAATTCTCGCTGTCGGCAGGATTCAGACGCGATGACCTCCGTCGTGCCGAGATCAAGTTCACGGAGTGGCGAGACGGCCCTCTCGCCCACCTCAGGCAGATTCGCATCCCGTACTCCTCGAATCCGAACGGGTTCAGATACTCGATGAAGGGCCTCAATTACAGCAGCCTGATGGCGATGGACATCTACTCCGACTCAGTGTCCGGCATATCCGGGTGCGACGACGACACGGATCCGATCGCGGCCCACCTGGTGGAGTCCGGAGAGATGTCATGGTCCGGCCGCGAAGGCGATTTCTCGGTGAAGCCGGGTCAGATCTGCATGCGCGACACCAGAGCTCCGCTGCTGTTCTCCAGCGCTCCGGGAACCCGGGCCCGGGTCATCAAGGTTCCGCGAGACTTCGTCCTACCGCAGCTCGCGCGAGCGAAGCTGATGAACGAGCCGTTGATAGAGGATTGCAACCTGCCTCAGGTGCAATTCCTTCTCCACTATATGGAGGCTGTCGAGAGGTCTCGTGATCACCTCAGCGGATCGCTCGACACACAGAATCTCGCCCTGGAATCGTGCGGCGCGATATTCGCCGGCATCCTGTCTCGGCGATCCGATACGACAGCACACGACACGGGGACGTTACGGGTCGCGGCGGTCAAGATCGCCATAGAGAAGAGCCTCGCTCAACATGACCTCTCCCCCAGAATGATTGCGAAATCCCTCGGCATTTCCTTACGAACGCTCCATCGATTATTTGCGGAGTCCGGTGATTCACCGATGGCCTTTGCGCGACGGCGCCGACTCCAGAAAGCCCATGACGACCTCGTACGATCCGGGAACACTGACCGTATAACCGATATCGCGGCACGCTGGAATTTCTCCGATGCAAGCCATTTCATCAGGAACTTCAAAGCACACTACGGCGTGACTCCCGCGGTCTATCTGAAGAACAGGCCTTCACGTCACTGACCTCGTCGGCCTCGCTGTTGCGTCATCGCGCTGCTCCACCATCGCGCGGGTGCGCTCATCCCTGGCGCAGGCTGCCATGGCCCAGCCCGCTCCCGCCACGGACAGTGCCGCCAACAGAATGGCCGGCCGGAGACCGGTCAGAGAGACCAGCAGGCCGCCGAGTCCGTAGCCGACCGGCAGGGCCACCAGTCGGGCCGACGAGTTCAGGGCAAGCACGCCGACCAGGGTCGAAGGTTCCACGGTGCGCTGGAGCAAGGTGATCGAAACCGTGGAGTACATCGACCACAGAAGGCCCGACACCGCGAACGAAACCACCGTCAGTACCTCCGGGACGGGCAGCCCCAGCACAGCGAGCGACAGCGCGAACGCCCCGGTCAGAACGGCGATGAGCAGCCGCGGCGGGAGGCCGTCCAGGAAGCCGCTGAGCCCGGAGCCGACGAGAGCCCCCACGGTGAACGCCGTATACAGCACAGCCAGGAAGGTGGACCCACCGCCAGGATGCTGCCGTGCCAGGAGCGGCAGCATCACATACACCGCGCCGAAGAACAGCAGCACCACGGCGCCGAGGACGATCAGGGACAGGGCCGCGGCCGGATGCCCCGGTGACCGGGGACGTTCGGCGACAACCGATCGCGACGGACCCCGCCTGCGCCCGGCCAGCAGCGCGACCGCCAGTACCGCGAACGTGCCGCCGTCCAGGGCCAGCACCAGAGCCGCATCGGTCCGTGCCAGCAGCGCGGCGGCGAGCAACGGCCCGCCCAGCGCCGCCGCGGTGGCAACGCCCGACAGCGTCGCATTGCCCGCCAGCCGGTCTTCCTCCGCGAGTTCTCCGGCCAGCCAGCCGTACAGGCCGGCCTGCCCCCAGGCGTGCAGCACCGAGGAAAGCCCCAGCCCGAGTACGTAGAGGGCCGGAGTGAGCGCGCCCAGCAGATAGGTCCCGGCGACGGCGGTGAGCGCGACGGCACGCAGAGCGGCATCACCCGCAGCCAGCAGGACCGGATCCCGGCGCCGCACGAACCGGCCGAGCACCAGGGTTCCGACGGCGCCGGGCAGCGTATAGGCGCCGGCCGCCGCGGCTACCCACCAGCCCTCCCCACCGGGCGGAGCGAGTCGCAGGGCGAGCCAGATGACGGCGACCTCCGCCATGCCGTCGCCCAGTGACGACACGGCGACCGCGGGGAGAATCCAGCGCACGCGCGGATGGGCGGCCACCGACCGGTAGGGGTTCCGGGCGCGTCCGGTCACCGTGTTCGTGAGAGCGCCGCGAGTCCCCGCCGGCCAGGGACCACCAGGTGCGCCTCGGAGACCAGGAAGAACCGTTCCAGCCCGGGAACGACCATGCTGACAACCGCGAGCCCGCCGTTGTCCACCACGGTTCTGCGCAGGACCGGGTACCCCCGTTCCGCCAGCAGCCGCAGGAGGCGCGCGAGATGGCCTGCCGGGTTCTCGGGCGCCGTCGTCTCGCTGTAGGGCACCACGTCGGCCTGCCGCAATGCCCCGGTGAAGTCGCCGGTGAAGGCGGCGTGCAGCCGCGGGTACGGCCGCAACGCGTCGGGATCGTGGTTCAGCCGCAGATCGACGGGCGGAGCGATGTTTGCCGCGAGCCTGGTCTGCACGACCTCCAACAGCGCCCTGGTGATCGCGTACTCGCGCGAGAGCGAGGTGCCCATGCCGCGGACCCTGGACGACATGGGGGTCTGCGGTTCGCGGTAGGCGAAGTACGAGGGGATCCCGAGGTCCGTCGTCATGTCGAGGACATGAACCCGGCCGCCGGTCTGGCGCTCGGCCTGCTCCAGCAGCAGCGCGGTGTCGTCGGGCAGGGTGTCCGGGTCGACGACGGTGAGCGGGCCCGGGCGCGGGGCGAGGAACTGGCGGGCGAGCAGCAGGGACAGGGCGTCACGTTCGACGAGTTCGTTGATGCCGTGCACGGTGGCTTCGGTAAGGTCACCGCCCGCACCCCAGCCGTTGTTCACCGAGTAGTTGGCCAACGGGGTGCCCGGGTAGTCCCACGAGTCGCCGATGCGTGCGCGCAGCGGCTCGCTGCGCAGCTCCGGGTAGGCGGGTAATGAAAGGTACGCGGGGACATCGGCCGTCCCGCCGCCGTCCAGCATCGCGTAGCGCACGCAGCCGATCGGAGCGTCGGGAAACTGGTCCAGCAGACTGACGGACCACTCGGCTGTCAGTGCGCCGGTCAGCAGCCCGTGCGAGCGGACAGCGAAGAACTCCCCGGGGTTCTGGACGGACGGCAGGGCGTAATAGTGTTCCAGCGCTTCGTAGAGGCTGCCCACCTTCGCGGTCCGGCTGCGGCCCTTGCCCATGCCTGCGGCGAGCCTGCGGCCGTCACGTCGCAGGACACAGCGCCAGGCGGTGAACTCGGTTTCGGCCGCCGGCTGGAGGTCCACATCCAGCCCCGCCGCGTCGGCCGCGGACAGGGCTCGGGGCAGAGCGTCGGAAAGCGACGTGGAGCGCTCTCCGAACTGAAACAGGGGAAGCCGGGCTGCGGTGGTCACGAGCGTGTCCTTTCTTGTCGTGCGGAGCTGGTCGTGCGGAGATGCCGGCCGATGCGCGGGCAACCGTGGGACAGCCGTGGGGGGCTTTCCGGGGTCGGCCCCCGAAAGCCCCCCACGACCGCTTTCACGCGAAGGTCACTTCGCTTCCTCGGTGTCCGTCTGCGGCTCAGCGAAGTCACTGTCGATCAGCTGCAGCTCGCGCTGCGACAGCTCACCCGGGACATTCGGGTCGGTAAGAAGACGGGCAGCACCCATGAGGGCCTCCTAGGGATCGGTCGTACCGATTTCTCGGTTCCCGCGACCGGTCGGCGCGGTTGATTCGACTTTATGATCCGCAGCCGCCCGCCCATAGGACAGAAGTGCCAACTTTATTGGCGCGGAACGCCGCAGCGGCAGAAGTCGGGGCATGGCAAGGGGGCATGGCAAGGGCCATGCGTTGCATACGTTATGTACGGCACGAAAAAGCCTGATGACTCCGAGTGCGCGGGGCACTCGGAGCCATCAGGCGTATGTATTGCGTTGCGTTGTTACGGAAGCGCGGGGCTTCCGCAGCTGGGCCGGACAGGCTTGCATTCGGCGGCGTTGACATCGTGCGCGGGCGTCGGGCCGGTGATTACCGCGAGGGTGGCGACCAACGTGGCGGCAATTCCAAGAAATATCTTCATGTGCGGCACCCTAGGCGGCCGATAATTGCGTCTCATAGATTCTCAGTGCCGCAAAATGGAATCAGGGCGCCCTGAAGAGACAATGGTGGCCAGATGTTCGGTCTGGGCGTCGACGGACTGGGGCCCGTTGCCGGTCAGCAGAGCGTGCTCCTCGTCCCAGACCACTTTGACCGCGGAGGGGTTCAGGGTGAGGCTGACGTCGTAACCGTCCGCGTCCAGTGCGACATCGACGTAGTAGGGCAGGCGGGTGGCTTCGCCGGGCACCTTGGGGTACTGCAGTTCCAGCATCATTCGCTCGCCGTAGCGGGCAACCGTGGTGATGCGTGCGCCATTGAACCGGTGCCGTTCATCGGTCGTGACGGTGCCTTCGTCATCGACGCGGTGGCGGGCGGAGGTCAGCGCGACGGGCGCGTGGCAGATGAGGGAGATCGGTACGGCACTCTCGCGGAGGGTGTGCAGCAGCTCCCCCATCCATGGGTTGTCGTGGAAGTCGACCATGGGTGCGTGTCCGCCGGGCATGTGGACGAACGCGAGGCCGTCGAGGGAGAAGTCGTCGCCCGGGTCGCGGTGCCGCCGTATCAGTTCCGGGATCGAGCGGTAGTGGTGCTGCGGCAGGGCGTCGAAGCCTGCGACGACGTCGTCCCTGATGGAGGCGGCCTCGCTGTCGGTTCTGGGCAGGGCCTGGGAGACCGGGATGCGTCCGAGGTGCCGCCGGGCAAGTGCCAGTTCCGCGGTGCGACGTTCCAGCAGGCCGGGGTTCTTGGCGCGTAGCGCCTCGGGGGTGGAGTGCTTCGCGGCCCGTTGGATGGTGGTGCGTGCGGTGGCGCTGCCCAGCCGGCCGGCGGCGTGGAAGTTGAGGGCAAGGCCGTTGATGTCGAGCTGGGGCGGGTTGCCGTCGGGAGTGGCGAAGATGAAGTCGTGGTCGTCCTCGAACGCGGCCAGGACCGCGGCGAGTTCGACGAGGAAGAAGCCGGTGGGGATTCCTGGGTGGTCGGCGGGTTTGCTCAGGGGCAGAGTCCGGGCGGAGGAGAGGACGATGAGCGCTCGCGGCCGGGCCTCGGGGAGGTTGGGCATCAGTGGACCTCCTGTGGGGGGTGAGGGGTCAGGCCGGTACGCCGGAGGCCCGCTTGATGAAGGCGTCGAAGGCTCGGTCGGGCAGGAGCCGGCTGAGGAGGATGAGGGGGCGGGCGCCGAAGCCGACGGTGTAGCGGGTGCGGGGGCGGCGAGCGGTGACGGCCTTGGTGACCACGTTCGCGATCACGGAAGGGGATGAGGTCATCCGGGCCCCTTCCTGCGAACTGCTCCCCAGGCTTTTCGCCACGGCGTTGGCCTGTTCCGCGTAGGGGCCGTGCCCGGAGGTGGCGCGGACCTTGTCGGCCGCGATCGCGCCCCATTCCGTGCGGATGGAGCCCGGTTCGACGAGGACGACGTCGATGCCGAACCGCTTCAGTTCGAGGCGGAGCGCGTCGCTGAGGCCTTCGACGGCGAACTTGCTGGCGTGGTACCAGGACCCCAGCGGGGTGGCGAAACGGCCTCCCATGGAGCTGATGTTGACGATGGTGCCGCTGCGCTGGGTGCGCATGAGCGGCAGCACGAGCTGGGTGAGGCGGGCCAGGCCGAAGACGTTGACCTCGATCTGGGCGCGGGCCTCGTCCAGGGGCACGTCCTCCAAGGCCCCGTAGGAGCCGTACCCGGCGTTGTTGACCAGGACATCGATACGGCCCTGCTCTGCCGCGATCCTGCTGACGGCGTGCTTCACCGAGGTGTCGTCGGTGACGTCCAGGGCCAGCGTGTGTACGCCCGCGGCGGCGAGGGCGTCCATGCGGTCCACGCGCCGCGCGGCGCCGTAGACGGTGAAGCCGGCCTTCCGCAGCTGGAGCGCGGTGGACTCGCCGATACCGGACGAGGCGCCGGTGACCAGTGCGACCTTGTTCGACATGACGTTCGACATGACCTTTTCCTCTGTTCGTGTCGGGCCCGGGACCGGTGGACAGCCCGGTGGTCGGGCCGCCGGCCGGAGGGCTTTGCGGTGCCACAAACATAAGAGACTGTCGGTCTATACGCAAGAGGAAGGCGGTCTGTAATCAAAAGACCGCGAGTCTGTAGACTCTGCACATGACGACCTTCCAGCGGGCGAGGAGCGAGGAACAGCGCTCGGTGCGCAGGCAGAGCATCCTGCAGACCGCCGCGGCGATGCTCGCCGAGATGCCCGTCTCCGCGATGAGCCTCAACGAACTGAGCCGCCGCGTCGGGCTCGCCAAGTCCAACGTGCTGCGCTACTTCGAGACGCGTGAGGCCGTGCTGCTCGACCTGCTCGACCAGAGCGCCCGTGACTTCCTGGCGGAAGCGGGCGAACCGCTGCGCTCGCTGGTCGACCCGAGCGAACCCCTGGACGCCAGGATCGAAGCCGTGGCGTCCGGGCTGGCCGCGTCCTTCGCCGCCCGGCCCATGCTGTGCGAACTGCTCAGCGCCCAGGCCGGCGTGCTGGAGCACAACATCTCCGTCGAGGTCGCGACCCGGTACAAGGAGGGTGCCCGCGACAGTCTGCTCGGACTGGCCGAGTTCCTACGGCACGTCCTTCCCGAACTCGATCAACCACGCTCCGAACAGGGCGCCAACCTGGTCATTCTCCTGACCAGCGGTCTGTGGACCCACACGCACCCCGCGCCGGCGGTACGCGCCGTCTATGACGCCGACCCGAGCTTCGCGTTCATGGACTCGAACTTCGAGGACGCCCTTCACCAGACGCTGTGCGTGCTGCTCGCGGGGTTGCTCGCCCGCAGTTGACGCTCCGTCATGCGTATGGCTGTGACTATTCGACGGTCGTACTCGGCATACGCGTCGATCTCCCGTCGTTGAGCAACAGACCAGTCAACGGGAGGACTTGAGAATGGCCGCAGCACGCGCGCTTCCGCTCACCGCGACCCTGCTCACCGGCACGGTCGCGCTCTACATCACGCTCGTGGCGTTCGGGAACATCACCGACTTCGGCACCAACCAGCAGTTCGTCCAGCACGTCCTGGCCATGGACACCACGTTCAAGGACGACGACCTGATGTGGCGGGCCGTCGAGTCCAAGGGGCTCCAGGACGCCGCGTACATAGCGATCATCGTGTGGGAGACGGTCGCCGCGCTCGTCCTGATCCTGGGCACGGTCCAGTGGCTTCGCCGCGATCATGTCCGGGCTCGGCGGACCTCCACGCTCGGGCTGTTGATGCTGATGCTGCTCTTCGGGGCGGGGTTCATCGCCATCGGTGGCGAGTGGTTCTCCATGTGGCAGTCGGAGGACTGGAACGGGCTCGATGCGGCTATGCGGGTCTTCTTGTTGAGCGGGGTTGTGCTGGTGGTGATTCATCTGCCGGTGGATCGGGCCGGGGGGTCGTCCGGCTCGGGGGGCGAGGGCTAGTTCCGGTCCTCGGAGGGGGCGGGGGTGGGGGTTGGTTTGTGGGTGCGGGTCGGCTGTGGCTGGGCGCGCAGTTCCCCGCGCCCCTGGAAAAGTGGGGCCGCGCCCCAAAGGCGGGGCGCGGCACCGTTGTTCGTCATGAGGCGTGTGTTCGTCATCAGGCATAACGCGCCCGGATCGCGTCGCGGGCCGTTGTGGCCTCTGTCAGGCGGGGGGTGACGCGGGCTCGGTCGGAGCCGGGGCTTTCCAGTACGTCGGTGAGGACGGCGACCAGGTTGGCCAGGTCGTCCCAGTCGGGGGTCATGGCCAGGAAGTCGGTCAGGCCTTGGTCGGCGGCGGGCCAGTCGGCGAGGGCGCAGGCGACGAAGCAGCGGCCCTGGGCACGCTCGGGCTCGCCCAGTCCGCCGCCCTCCTCGATCATCCCGGCCAGTTCTCGCCAGAGGGGTTCGGCGGCCGGCAGTCCCTCGGATCTGCTGACGGTGACCGCCAGTTGGAAGGTGCCGGGAATCGGCTCCGCCTCCCGCATCCGCTCGGCCAGTTGCCGGGCCTCGGTCCACCGCCCCGCGTGCCGGTGTGCCTCGACGCGGAAGTCGTCCAGGTCGTCGTCGGGTGTCGGCGCCCGGTCGGCGTCGGCCAGGCGGGCCAACGCCTCGTCCCAGCGGTCGCACAGCATCAGCAGCTCGACGGCCGAACGGCGTGCCCAGTCCTCCTCCACCCCCAGTTCGACGCACCGGTCCAGGTCGGCCAGCGCCCGCTCGCTCCGGCCGGTCGCCAGGCCGACGCGGGCTCGTGAGGCGTAGGCCCATCCGTGGTCCGGGTTCAGTTCCAGGGCGCGGTCGAGGTGGCGGAGGGCCACCGGGTAGTCCTTCATGGCGCGGTAGGTCCCGCCGAGACTGGCGAGTGTGATGTGGTCGTCCGGGCTGCGTTCCAGTACGCGGCCAAAGACGGTGACCGCCTCCTCGTACAGGCCCGCGTCGCGGTACGCCACGCCCAGTTCGTAACTGGTCCAGTCGACGTGGGGATCCGTGTCCACGGCTCGCCGCAGGTCCTCGAACAGGCCTGCCCGGTCGCCCAGTTCGTGCTTCGCGTGGGCCCGCATCACCAGCGCCCAGGAGTAGTCGGGCTCCAGCTCGACCGCCCGGTCGAGGTCGGCCAACGCCTCCTCGTACCTGCCCAGTTCGTGGAGGGCCTGACCGCGGCTGGCCAGGGCCGAGGCGTAGTCCGGTTCGAGGGAGAGGGCCCGGCCGAGCTCGGTGACGGCCTCCTCGTAGCGGTCGGCGCGCCGGTAGGCGTCACCCCGCTCCGACGCGACCCAGGCCTCGTCGGGCGCGAGCGCGACCGCGCGGTCGAAGTCGGCGAACGCCTCGTCCGGCTCCCCTCTGGTGCGGCGCAGCCGGGCCCTGCGCACCAGTGCCCACACGTACTCCCCGTCGATGCTCAGCGCACGGTTGAAGTCGGCGAGCGCCTCGTCGTACCGCCCGAGAGCCTGTCGGCAGACGGCTCGCCCGGTCAGGACCTCGTCGTTGGTCGGGTCGAGGGCGACGGCACGGTCGAAATCGGCGACGGCCTCCTCGAAACGGGCCGCGAGCCGGTAGGCCTCCGCGCGCTCGGAGATGATCCACCCGGTGTCGGGGGCCAGTTCGTCCGCCCGGTCGAAGGCCGCCAGCGCGGTCGGGAGGTCGTTCATCAGCCGGTGGGTGAAGCCGCGGCCGTAGTGGGCCCAGGCCAGCCCGGGATCGAGTTCGAGCGCCTGGGCGTACTCCTCCAGTGCCCGCCCGTACTCCCCGCCGTGGCGCAGTTCCCTGCCCCGCAGTGTGTGCGCCGCCGCCCGGCCGCCGGTGTCAAGGCCCGGGCGGGCCAGGAGCAGGTCCATCGCTCCCGCCACCCCGGCCTCGTCGTCGGCGAGCGCCTCGCCCAGCTCCCGGCCCCACTCCCTGAGGGCCGCGTTGTCCGTCGCGTCGCCCGCCTCCGCGAGCATCCGCGCCCAGCGACGGCCGGCGACCGCGTCCTCACGGCAGGTCTTCACCAGCGACAGCAGTGCCTCGCCGAGCGCCGCGGGCGGCCGGGCGCAGAGCAGGTGGTACGTCTCCTCCAGGCGCAGCCCGCGCCACTCCTCGTCCTCCCACAGGTCCTCGGGCTCCCGGCCGGCCCCCACGTCGTCGCCCCACCGGGCGAACGCCTCCGCCAGCCGCCGGTGCCGCCCGGCCCACTCGCGAGGGGACCTGCGCCGCTCCATGCGCAGCATCGGCGCCCGTACGACGTCGTGGTACTGCACCCGCTGCCCGCGTTCACCGACGAACGGCAGCCCGGTCAACCACTCGTACAGCGGGTCCAGTTCGTCGTCCGGGCGGTCGACGACCAGGACCCGGAAGACGTCGGCGTCGAGCCACCGGGGCAGGGCGCAGATCCCGGCGACCTTACGGCGGACGGCCGGTTCCGACTTCAGGAACCGTTCCACGGCGGTGGCGCTCGGGTCGCTCACGGCGTCCGGGTCGCCGGGGCGCTTGTTCGCGAGCGTCGACACGAGGACGGGCAGGCCGCCCGTGAGGCGCAGCACCTCCTCGACGACCGGCTCGGCCACCACACCCTTCCCGGCGAGCAGCCGGCGCGACTCGGTCTCGGTGAACGGCGCGAGCGGCACGTCCGCCACCGAGTCCAGGCCGCTCCAGCGGGCGGGGTCCAGCCGACGCTGTCCGGCGGTGACCACGACGACGGTGGCGGGCAGCCCGCCGTCCGCCGTGCCGCGCGTGATCATCTCGTGCAGCCACGGGTCGAGATACAGGCCTGTCCGCTCGTACGTGTCGAAGAACAGGACGATCCACTCGGAGGTGGTGGAGGAGGAGGCAGCGGCGGCGGCAGCGCGCAGTTCGCGGAGCAGGATGGGCGTGAGCACCTTCTCGGGTGACGTCACGAGTTCGATGTCGTCGGAGTTGCGGAAGCGGGCGCCGAGGCCTGCGCGCAGGCGGTCGGCACCCAGCGCGAGCCGGTCCGCCGGGAGGGCGCTCGTGAGGAGGCCCCCGCCCGGCAGGGTCGCCTCCACGGCGGCGAGGCCCAGCCCCACCGCGGCCCTGCTGCCGGCCGACGCCGCCTCCGGCTCCGGTGCGGGGCCGCCGGCGAGCGCGGCGAGGGCCGCCGCCTCCGCCTCGTGCCGCCGCTCCTGGTAGGCGGTCAGCCGCCGCTCCAGGTCCTTCAACCGCCTTCCCTGGTCGGCGAATTGCCCGCAGATCTCCGACAGTGCCTCCGGGACGCTGCCGGCGTGCTCGTCGACGTACGCGGTGAGCGCCCCGCGTTCACGTGCCAGGTGCCGCAACTCCTGTACGAGGAAGGTCTTTCCGACGCCCGCGGGGCCGTGCACGTGGAAGCGGAAGCGCTGTCCTGGGTCGCCGGGCCGGAGGTCGAAGTTCCGCAGGAACACGGCCCGTTCGGTGTCCCGGCCGACGAATCCGGCGCGGTTGCCCTGCTGGATCAGCTCCTGCCTCGACGGCCCTGCCTGCGCCACCCGTCCGCCTCCTTGCCGCTCCTGGTCCCGCTTCTGGTCCCGCTCCCGGTCCCGCTTCTGGTCCGGTCCGGGTCCCAGTCTGGCTCAGGCTGCCGGAGATGACCTAGGAGTTGGCAGGCGGGGTGCCCCTTCCTCACATCCGTCTCCCGCCATCCACCCTCCGGTCACCCGTCGTCCGATGGAGGGGGCCGCGAGCGGGTCCCTCTCAGGTACCGCCGTCCTGGACCGAGCGGTACCCGCGATGGACTTTCCCCCCGGGACGCAACTGTCCGCCTGACCACTCACGTCCCTGAAGAGGTACCAACTTCCGTCCCTGCCAACGGAGTTCGCGGGGAACTGCTGTCATCTCCAGGGGGAGACTTGAACAGACGGATGAAGAGGGCGTACGCCACCACGGTCGCCGCGGCGGCCACGGTGGCGCTGACGGCGGGCATGACCGGCCCGGCGTCGGCGGGCGGATCCACGGCGGCCGGGGAGGCCGGGAGGGCTGGGAAGGCCACGGCGGTCGGGGCGAGCCCGGCCGCCAAGGGACCGGCCCCCAAGGGACCAGTCGCCAAGGGACCGGTCGCGCATCGCGTCACGCTCATCACCGGTGACCGGGTCGCCGTCGACGCGAAAGGCCGGGTCCTCGGCGTCGAGCGCGCGGAAGGCCGTGAGCACATCGCGATCCGTACGCTCACGGATTCCGAGTCCGGCCACTCGCTGGTCGTACCGGCCGACGCACAGCGGCTGATCGCCTCGGGGAGGCTCGACCGCCGGCTCTTCGACGTCACCGAGCTGAGCGGAAAGGCGGTCCGGGCCTCCCACGGGCGGGGACTGAAGGTGATCGTCGGCTATGAGGGCACGGCGAGGACCGCGAAGGCGGACGTACGCGCGGCGGACGACACCGAGGTCCGCCGCACGCTGAAGTCGCTGAACGCCGAGGCCGTCAGCACGCGGGACCCGGCCGGCCTGTGGGCGGCGGTCACCGAGGCACCCGCGCAGGGCGGCAGTTTGCGGACCGCGTACGGCATCGCCCACATCTGGCTGGACGGTGTCCGCAGGGCCAGCCTCGACAAGTCCGTCCCCCAGATCGGCGCGGACAAGGCGTGGGCGTCCGGGTACGACGGCAAGGGTGTCCGGATCGCCGTCCTAGACACGGGCGTCGACGCGACCCACCCGGACCTCAAGGACCAGGTGGTGGCGGCCAGGAACTTCACCCCGTCCCCCGACGCGACCGACAAGTACGGCCACGGCACGCATGTCGCGTCCATCGCCGCCGGTACGGGCGCGGCGTCTCCCGCGGGGTCCGCCGGGGCCTTCAAGGGCGTCGCGCCCGGTGCCGAGCTGCTGAACGGCAAGGTGCTCGACGACGAGGGTTCCGGCGACGACTCCGGCATCCTCGCGGGCATCGAGTGGGCCGCCGAGCAGGGCGCCGACGTCGTGAACCTCAGCCTGGGCGGCGGCGACGCCCCCGGCCTCGACCCCCTGGAGACGGCGGTCAACAAGCTCTCCGCCGACAAGGGCATCCTCTTCGCCGTGTCGGCGGCCAACGACGGCGAGTTCGGTGAGCAGACCATCGGCTCCCCCGGCAGCGCGGAGGCCGCGCTCACCGTCGGCGCGGTGGACGGCGACGACAGGCTCGCCGACTTCTCCAGCCGAGGGCCGCGCGTAGGCGACGGCGGCATCAAGCCGGACGTCACGGCACCCGGCGTCGACATCACGGCCGCGGCGGCACCGGGCAGCGTGATCGAGCAGGAGGTCGGCCAGAACCCGGAGGGCTACCTGACGATCTCCGGTACGTCGATGGCGGCCCCGCACGTCGCGGGCGCCGCCGCGATCCTGAAGCAGCGGCACCCGGACTGGACGTACGCCGAACTGAAGGGCGCCCTGACCGCCTCGACGCTCGGTGGCCCCAACTACCGGCCGTACCAACAGGGTTCGGGACGGGTGGCAGTCGACCGGGCCCTCGCGCAGACGGTGGTCGCCGAGCCGGTGTCCGTGAACTTCGGCGAGCAGCAGTGGCCGCACACCGACGACACCCCGATCGCGAAGGAGATCACGTACAGGAATCTAGGTACGACGGACATCACGCTCGACCTCGCGGTGACGGCGACCGACCCGAAGGGCGACCCGGCCCCGGCCGATTTCTTCACACTCGGGGCGAGGACGCTGACCGTCCCGGCGGGCGGCAGGGCCTCCGTGGACCTGACGACGGACACGAGGCTGGGCGGGACGCTGGACGGCACGTACTCGGCGTACGTCGTGGCGACGGGCGAAGGCCAGTCCGTACGCACCGCCGCGGTGGTGAAGCGCGAGTCCGAGGCGTACGACGTGACGCTGAAGTTCGTGGGCCGGGACGGGCTGCCGACGCCCGACTACTGGTCGTACCTCTCCGGCATCGCCGGTGACGGGCGGGGCAGCTACCGCGAACCGCACGACGCGTCCGGCACGGTCAAGGTCCGCCTCCCGAAGGGGACTTACCTCTTCGACACCACGATCTCCGAGGACCCGGAGGACTCCCGCGCGGGCACGGACTGGCTCGTCCAGCCTCGGCTGGACGTCACCGGCGACATGACGGTGACGGTGGACGCGCGCACGGCGAAGCCGGTCGACATCACCGTGCCGGACAGCGCGGCGAAGCCGACGTGGGTGGCGCCGAGGTACTGGTACGCGGGTGAGGACCACAACATCGAGACGGGCGTGGACGTCGACTCGTTCGACAGCCTCCGTACGGCGCATCTGGGCCCGGAGGTCACCACCGGCTCGCTGAACCAGCAGTGGATCGGCGTGTGGCAGAAGGGCACCGACACCGAGTACGACGTCATGCTGGGCGGCAACACCCGCAAGCTCGCGACCGGTTACCGCAAGCATCTCCGCCCCGCCGACCTCGCCACGATCAAGGTCGGCATGGGAGCGTCGGCGCCGGGCAAGCAGGGCCGCCTTTTCGTGGCCGGCTACTTCCCGGAGCTCGGCGGCATCTCCCCGATCACCGACCCCCTGGACCTCCCCCGCACCCGCACGGTCCACCTCTCCACGCCGGACAACACCAAGTGGGACATCGCCTTCGAACAGAACGGCACCCCGAACGAGGAGGGCACCGCCCCCACCGAGTCCTTCTACACCTTCGACGAGCCTCGAGCCTTCAAGGGCGGAGCCACGTACGAGACACGCTTCAACGCGGGTGTACTGGGCCCGCGTCTGAGCCGGGCTGAGGGCATCTCCAGGGACGGCGACACGATCACCGGCGAACTGCCCCTGCACGCGGACGGCGACGGGCATGCGGGCTGGACGAGATACGACTCGGTCCACACAACCCTCTACCGAAACGGCGTCAAACTCACGGAGAACTCCGACGCCCTGGACGGCAACGGGGAGGGCTTCACGGTCCCGTCCGACGCGGCGACCTACCGCCTGACGACGTCGGTCCGCAGAGACCCGGCCCTCGCCACGACGTCCACCCGCGTCGACGCGAGCTGGACGTTCCGTAGCGAGACGTCAACGACCCGAACCCAACTCCCCATCTCCACGGCCCGTTTCACTCCAGAGACGGACCTGACGGGCCGGGCTCCCGCCGACAGGACGGCGGCGGTGCCGGTAACAGTCCAGGGCGCGGCAGCGGGCAACAATCTCAAGTCGCTCACGGTGTACGCCTCCTACGACGGCGGCACGACCTGGAAGAAGACACCCGTCAAGAACGGCAGCATCACGGTGAAGAACCCGGCGAAGACGAAATCCATCGCCTTCCGGGCCAACATCACCGACAAGCAGGGCAACAGGTCGTCGGTGACGGTGTACGACGCGTACTTCGGCAAGTAGCAAGAACGCGTCAACACCCCTGACATCAAGCACTCGCCGAGGAGGCAGTCAGTTGAAAGCGTCGGTCATGCAGTCCACCCGGCACTCGGCGGCTTCATAGCGCAGGCGGAGGGCGGCAGCTGCCTCCTCGCGCTCCACGGAAAGGTGCCCGTAGTGCCGGCGGGCCACACTGGTCACGTCCCCGACTGTGACGATGGCCGGTTCGCCGGAGGCGGCCCGGCGGCGCGCTTCGGCGATCGCCATGTCCGCAGAACGCAGCAGGTTTCTGGAACGGTCCCGGGTCGCGGCGGCCTGGGCCCGTTTCACCGAGAGAGGGCGCAGGACACGTCCCCGCCAGACGAATCCGGCGGCGACAAGTACGAGACCGAGCGCTACGAACAGAAGTCCGCCGGGGTCGTGAGCCATCTGTCCAGTCTTCCCCACTCGCGCAGTGACCATCACGCTCGCGCCGGCGTGATGCTCCTATTTCCGGGGCGGCTTGGCGTCATCGGAGGCGACCATGGGTGACTACGGCCCCTCGAATGTCGTGATTCGCCGAGACCGAGGGCCGGGCCTAGAGATCGACACGTTCAGGACGGGCATCCTCGCGCCCGTACGCCAGCACCTGCCCAAGCACCTCCCGCAGCCGTTCGATGTCCTCTTCCGGAACGTCGAGCAATGCCTCGATCTCCGCGTACTCCAACTCCAAGTCATCCAACGACCCAGGGTCCAGCGACACACTGAGCACGTTGTCCGACAGGGACACCTCGCGGACACAGCCATAGGCCGTGCCCTGGTCTTGAGTCACCAGGCAGTGCGTGTCGAGGCCGAGCGACACGCTCTGGCGAGACGGTTCGCCGAGGTTGCTCATGAACAGGAGCAAGAAGCCCTCGCCGCTGTCGTCCTCGGCGACACCCGCCTGCATGACGTCGTTGGCGTGGTCGACCTCTGCAGCTATCGCACGAGCCGTGAATCTGTAAGCCATGCCTGGGTTTTAGCAGGGGCACACGGGAGTGGCGGGGGCGGCATGCCATCATCCATCGTCTTGATCGTCAGCTCCGTCACAGGCCCGCCTCGGCCGCCGCCCTGATCGCGCGGATCTCGGCGATGGCCTCGGTCGGCTCCTGGTCCCCCGCGTCCACGATCCGTTCCAGTTCGTGGAGGCGGGCGGCGCGCTGCGGGTGCCGTTCGATCGCGACGAAGACGGCCCACGAGTGCACGAAGGCGCGCAGCGGGGCGAGGGTCTGGGTGCGCTGCGCGTTTGTCGTGGCCTCGAAGAGGTAGCGCGTCAGGGGTGAGCTCGGGCATCGGGATCAGGGGTTCGTAGTCGTCGTTCATTTCCTACGCCATTCCCTACGCCGCTGCCGCCAGGGCCTGGTGGGCCACGCTGCAGCCCCGGCAGCGGCCCGGTGTCGGGGCTCGGAATGCCCGGTCGCAGTCGTCGCAGTTCTGGAGAGGGGACGGGCGGGGTGGCCCTGGGCGGGCGGCCGGGAGGGGTGGGGGGAGGAGGGCCGTGAGGCGGTGGGCCAGGAAGGCCGCTGGGTGGCGTACGCCTTCCTTTGGCATCCCTGCGGCGAGCGTTCGCTGTACGTCGTCCGGGGCTACGCCTCGTTCCAGCCAGGTGGCCACCGCGGGGGCGAGGCGGCGTACGTCCTGCTCGCTGAGGTGGAGTCGGGGGTCGTGGGTGCGGAGGCCCGCGAGGACGTCGCGGGCAGGGGCGGGGGGCTCCGGCTGCGGGGGTGATGTCGGCGCCGCCGGGGGTGGGGTTGGGGGCCGCGTCGGTTCAGGGTGCGGCTTCGGCGGTCGCGGGGCCGTGTGCGTTCTCGGCTTGTTGTACGAGATCGTGCGCGTCACGATTCGGCCCGATGGAAGGCGTTCCTTGGTGCGGGCCAGGTAGCCGTGGGTCTCCAGCTCCCGCAGGGCCGAGGCGATCCTCGTCTCTCCCTCCGGGAACTTCCCCGCCAGCGCCTTGATGCCGACGAGCGTGCCGCTGCGGAGCGAGTGGATGTGGACCGCCAGACCGATGGCCGTCAGGGACAGCTCGGAGTGCTGGGCGAGGTGGTTTCCGACCACGGTGAACCGCTCGTCGTGGTGCTCGTCGACGTGCCCCACTCCTTGGTGGGAACGGCCGGTCCGGGTGCGCGCGTGCGCGCTAAAGTGCTGCTCAGTCATCAGGAAGGTGCTTTCTTCCTAGGTGGTCAGGCCCTCGTTCGGGATGCCAGTCCCGGCGGGGGCCGTTTTATGTGTGCGGTTGTGTGTCCGCGCTGACGCTGCCCGACCAATCCGCCTCTCCGCCAGCCGAATTGGCCGCGATCACCCGACCGAGTGATCAGCGGACAGCGGCCAACGGGGGCCAGGGGGTGCGGTGCGCGACAGGCCGGGTCGGGTGGGGTGGGTTGTTTTCCCGGTTCTTTCTTCTTGGCGTCGGGCCCCACCGGGTCACGGCCGTCCACGATCCGGCGTCACCTCCGCCCAGACCGTCTTGCAGCCCGGCCCCGGCCCGTCCACCACGCCCCAACCGTCCGCGTACGCCTCCACCAGCAGCAGGCCGCGCCCCGACTCCTCACCGTCACCGGCCGGGTCCTTGATACGCGGGTTCCGGTCGCCCCGGGCGTCGGTCACCTCCACGCGCAGCACGCCGGCCTCGTCGAGCCGGAGCGTCAGCCTGAAGTCCCGACCGGGGACGCGCCCATGGAGTACGGCGTTCGCGGCCAGTTCGGCCACCACGTGCAGCGCGGGCTCGGACTCGGCCCCCCACTCCACGAGTTGGCGCTCCGCGAGCAGCCGGGCCAGGCGGGCGCCGCGGCGCGTCGAGGAGAGCTGGATCGTGAAGTGCAGGGCGGCGGCGACCTGTTGAGCGGGGGCATGGGTTCCGTTGTTCACGTCACTCAGCGTGGCCGCGTACATCTACCCTGAACAGCGGCAACGCCGGTACGTAGCGTGACTGTCCGGGTGCGGTACGGATGCGGTGCGCGGTTGTCCGGTCCGTACGTGGGAGAGGTGAACCTGTGGAGGACGAGGAGGCTACGGCCGTACTCAAGGCTGTCGGGCGTCAGATCAAGGCCTGGCGGGAAGCCGCCGGGATGCGGCAGTCGGAGTTCGGCGCCGCGATCGGGTACGGCGAGGAGATGGTCTCGTCCGTGGAGCGGGGGCGGCGGGTTCCCCAGCCCGAGTTCCTCGACAAGGCGGATGAGGTCCTCGACGCGGGCGGCAAGCTCTCGGCGATGAAGAAGGACGTTACCGAGGCCAGGTACCCAAAGAAGGTCCGGGATCTGGCGAAGCTGGAGGACGAGTCGGTCGAGCTGGGCGCGTACTCAAACCATTACGTGCACGGGCTGTTGCAGACCGAAGGGTACGCACGGTCCCTCTACACGATGCGGCGCCCCTCGTACACGGAGGACGAGATCGACCGGCACGTCAGCGCGCGTATGGCACGCCAGAGCGTCTTCGAGCGCATCCCCCGGCCGACGCTCACTTTCGTCCAGGAAGAGGTGACTCTACGACGGCCCATCGGGGGCAAAATGGTGCTACGCCAGCAGCTCGAACGCCTGTTGGAGGTCGGCAGGTTGAGGCACGTCGAGATTCAGGTGATGCCCACGGATCGTGACGACCACGCCGGCATGGGCGGACCGATCCGTCTGCTCAAGCTCCAGAACGGCAACACGGTGGCTCACGAGGAGGGTCAGACCTCCAACCGCCTGATCAGCGATCCCAGAGAGGTACAGCCCCTTGAGATGCGCTATGGGATCATCCGGTCCCAGGCTCTCACTCCCCGGGAGTCACTGATCCTCATCGAGAAGGCACTGGGAGAGACATGACCGCCCTTGATTGGTTCAAGAGCAGCTACAGCAGCAACGAGGGGCCGGACTGCGTCGAGGTCGCGATAGCCGTCCCCGACCCCACCATCCACGTCCGCGACTCCAAGGACAAGCACGGCTCGCAGCTCGCCTTCACGCACACCGCTTGGACCGAGTTCGTCGGCCACGCCCGCCGGTCAGCGTGACTGGAGGGCGTCCAGGGCGACCGCCTGGGCGATGGCCAGGCGGCGGTCGAGGTCCGGGTTCGCCATGTCGAGTACGTAGCGGTCGCGGAGGCCGAACTTCTTGTCGACCGACATCGCCCGCTTGTCGCCCTCGGTGAAGTCGAAGTGGTACGGCCATGCGAACGGTATGAAATCGACGAGCGGCAGGAACTCCCAGACCCGGCGCAGTACGGCCACCACCCTGTTTCGCTCGCGGCCGGTCAGTCGTGTCGTGCCCGGTTGGTCCAGGCTCCACGTCGAGCGGAGCAAGGACGCGGCGAACTCCTTGCGGAACGTGCCGATGGGGATGCCCGTCTCGTCGCGTACGTCGTACGTGGCGCCGACGTCGAGGAGCTTGCGGGCCTTGAAGGTGAACAGGACACTCTTCTTGGACTCGTCGGAGTAGACGGTCATTTCTTCCTTGATCGCGGTCCGTTTCTGCTGGGCGTAGGCGACGACCTCGCCCTCGGAGCCGTCCGGGCGGGCCACGGTCACCACGTACCGGTTGGCCATGAGGGTCATCTTCTGCCGGACGTTGAACCGCTCCTGCGCCTGCAGTTGTATGTCGTCCACGTGACGTCTCCCGTTTTCGTCGCCTGCACTGTGTCCTGCTGAGCCATCGTCGCCGCGACGGCCGGCCCGGATCAGTCCTCGGAAGTCGCGGCCCGCAGCGACCTTCGGCTACGGCGCCGACAACGCTCAACAGCGACCGCCCCGGCCGTAGTCGTCCCCTGGTCGACTGTGGTCGTCGACTTTCGTCGTTCGGTGGCGCGACGCAGGGATGATGCGGGCGCTCCCCGGCACTGCCTATCGTCGGGCCGTGGAACTGGACGAAGCGAAGACCGCCCGCAGCGCATGGCCGCTCCGACGTCGGCTTGCCGCCGCGTCGCCCTGGAGTCGGGGGCGGATCGCCGGCGAGACCGTACTCACCGTTGTGCTCGGCGGGCTCGCCGGGCTGATCGACGCCGCGGGGGCCGGGTTCGGTGTACGGACCTCCGTCGTCTTCGCGGGAGTTGCCCTGCTGACGCTGATCCGGCGCTCGCTGCCGGCGACGGTGCTGGTCGTCTCGGCCGCCGCGGCCGGGGATCTGGCCGGCGCGGCACCGCTGCTGATCTACGCGAGCTGGTCCGCGGGCAGCCGCATCCTGAAGCCCTGGCGGGTGGTCGCCGCGTTCGGCGGGGCGTTCGTACTGCATGCCGCGGTGTCGTTCCGCGGCGAGTTCAGCGCGGGTTCCGACCTCCCACTGGCCTTCACGTTCGGGCTGAGCGCAGGACTGTTCCTGACGTTGTCGATCGTGCCGGGTCTGGCCTCCCGCTACCGGGCCCAGCGCCACTCCCTGCTGGACGCGCTGCAGCGGAACAACGTCCAACTCGTGCGCGAGCAGACGATGGTGGCCCGTCAGGCGCGCCTGCTGGAGCGGGGGCGCATAGCCCGGGACATGCACGACAGCCTCGGCCACCAGCTCGCCCTGATCGCCGTGCACGCGGGCGCACTGCAGGTCGATCCGGACCTCACCGACCGACAGCGGGAAGGCGTACGGATCCTGCGGGACGCCTCCGTGACCGCCATGGGCGAGCTGCGCGAGGCCGTCGGCATCCTCCACGAGGATCGGGAGGACCACCGGAACTGGCCCGACGTGCGCACCACCGAGCCAGGGCACACCGAGCCCGGACACGCAGAGCGCACCGAGCGCATCGAGCGCACAGAGTCAGCCGAAGCCGCCGACACCGACGGCGGGCGTCCCGGCTCCCGCGCGGTCGCCGCCATCGACGGCCTGGTCGAGTCGTCACGGGCCGCGGGCGCGGCCGTGGAGCTGCTCCGGTCCGGCGCCTTCCGGCAGTTGGCGCCCGCCGCGGGCCACACGGCGTACCGCATAGCCCAGGAGGGCCTGACCAACGCCCACAAGCACGCCCCGGGCGCCCCGATCACCCTCGCCCTGCGCTACGAACCGGACAGCCTGGTGGTGGAGGTCGCCAACGGGCCCGCGCCGACCGGGGCACCGGACGCCCCGGCCGTGATCAGCGGCGGCCAGGGGCTCAGGGGCCTTCAGGAGCGGGCCCGGCTCATCGGCGGCATGGTGCACACCGGCCCCACCGCGGACGGCGGCTTCCGCATCGCGGGCATGCTGCCCTACAGCGCGGGCCCGGGCGCGGGCGCCGGCAGCGCCACCGAAAGCGGCGAACCCCAGCCCCGCCACCCCCACGACGCGACCTCCGTCGGCCCGTACAACGACTTTGTGGGGCAGCCCGGCAACGGCACCGCGGACAACAGTGGAGCGGTCATCAACCGGTCCGATCCGCAAGGGGAGTTCGCCGCCACCATGAGCAGGAAGAAGAACGTGGCCATCGGCTGCGCCGTCACCGCCGTCGTCCTCGTCGTGGGCGTTGTCGCCCTGGGAATCTGGGGGGTGAGCGCGCTGATGGACGAGATGAACAAGGCCACGATCCCGCCGAGGGTGTACGAGTCGGCGAAGGTCGGCGACTCCGAGACCGCCGTGCAGGACAAGCTGCCCGACGAGGACTCGGTACTGACCTCGGCCTGGGCGGACCAGGGCCCCCGGATGCCCAAGGACGCGACCTGCCGCCACTTCGCGTCCGACGACCCCGACGACACCACGACCGTCTTCCGGTTCTGCTTCCGCGACGGAAAGCTGGTCGAGAAGCAGACCTTCAAGGACGAGAGCTGACCCACAAGGCTCCTGAATGACCGCGGGGCCGGATCAGGGCATGATGGCGGGGCCATGCCATCCGCTCCCGACCGAACCGCGCAGGAGGCCGTGTGATCCGGGTCCTCGTCGCCGACGACGAGCCGCTCATCCGGGCCGGTATCAGGATGATCCTCACCTCGGCCGACGACATCGACGTGGTCGCCGAGGCGGGCAACGGCCGCGAGGCGGTGGAGAACGCCCGGGGCACCGCCGTCGACGTGGCCCTGCTGGACATCCAGATGCCGGTGATGGACGGGCTGACGGCCCTGGCCGAACTGGGGCGGGTCGCACCGAACGTACGGGTGCTGATCCTCACCACGTTCGGCGAGCGCGACAACGTACTGCGCGCGCTCGGCCACGGCGGCGCGGGCTTCCTGCTCAAGGACTCCGCGCCCGACGAGCTGATCCACGCGGTGCGGGCGGCGGCGGCCGGGAACGCCTATCTCTCACCGGCTGCCACCCGGCATGTGGTGGACGCCCTCTCCTCCCCCGGCGCCACCGCCCGCGCCGAGCAGGCCAGGAACCGCCTCGACGGGCTGACCGCGCGGGAACGCGATGTGCTCGCCCTGCTCGGCGAGGGCCTGTCCAACGCGGACGCGGGCAGGCGGCTGCACATGAGCGAGGCCACCGTGAAGACGTACGTCAGTCGCATCCTGACCAAGCTCGACTGCGACAACCGGGTCCAGGCGGCCCTCCTCGCCCGCGACGCCGGCCTCCACCCGGGCGACGTCTGACCGGTCCGGCGGTGCAGGCCGGTCTCGCAGTGCAGACCTGCCCCGCGGTGCGTCGGCTCACGTTTTCGTGTGCTGTCTCGTCATAGGGGCATGAACACGAAAATCCGGTACGCCAACCTCGGCTTTCTCGCCGTGACTGCGCTGTACACAGGCGCCTGGGCCTACTTCTCGCCGAAGGAGTGGCACGCGAGCTTTCCCGGCTTCGGGCTGAGCTGGCTGCCCCAGCTGGGCCCGTACAACGAGCACCTCGCCAAGGACGCCGGGGCCATGTTCCTGGCGCTGGCGATCCTCACCGCCATCACCCTGGGTTCCGTACGGAACACCCGGCTCGTGCAGACCACGGGCGCGGTGTGGCTGGTCTTCAACGTGCTGCACCTCAGCTACCACATGCAGCATCTCAGCATGTACGGGACGCGCGACCAGGTCCTCAACGTCGTCACCCTGACGCTGCTGGTGCTGTCGTCGGCCGCTCTCCTCGTGCCCGTACTCCCCGGGCGGCGACAGGGGGACACATGATGGCGTACGTGATCAGAATGGACAGGGCCGGGGCGGACAGGAACACGGTGGAAGAAGGAGGTCCGTCATGCGGATCGCGGTAGCGGGCGGGACCGGGCTGGTCGGGCGGTACGTGGTCGACGAGCTGGTCGCCGCGGGGCACGAACCGGTGGTACTGGCCAGGTCGCGGGGCGTGGACCTCGTCTCGGGCGCCGGACTCGACGCCGCCATGGAGGGCGTGGAGGCCGTCGTCGACGTCAGCAACGTGCAGACCACCAGCGGCAAGAAGGCGATCTCCTTCTTCGAGAGCGTCGGCCGGAACCTCCTGGGCGCCGAGGCCCGGGAGGGCGTACGGCACCACGTGGCCCTGTCGATCGTCGGCCTCGAACGGGTCGGCCTCGGCTACTACAAGGGGAAGCTGCGGCAGGAGGAGGTCGTGGCCAAGGACGGCTCGACGCCGTGGACGATCATGCGGGCCACGCAGTTCCTGGAGTTCCCGCAGCAGGTCCTCGACCGGATGCCGGGCCCGGTCGCGATGGTGCCCCGCATGCGTACGCAGCCGGTGGCGGCCCGCGAGGTCGCCCAGCATCTCGTACGGCTCGTCCTCGGGCCGCCCCAGGGCATGGCGCCGGAGCTCGCCGGGCCGCGCGTCGAGGAACTCGTCGACATGGTCCGCAAGGTGCTGCGGGCCGAGGGCCGGCGCAAGCTGCTGGTGCCGGTCACGCTCCCCGGCGCCGTCGGGAAGGCCATGAAGGGCGGCGGCAACCTGCCGACCGGACCGGGCTCCCGCGGCACCCAGACCTTCGACGAGTGGCTCACCGAGAACGTCCGGCACGTCGCGCACGACGGGCACGGCGGACACGGGCGCGACGGGCGCCCCGGAGAGGGCGGCTGAGCGGCCCATGCCCACACCGCCCGCCTCCGGCTCCGGCTCCGGCTCCGGCCAAGGCCCCGGTTCCGAGCAGGGCAGCCCCGCCCATGACCCCGGTCCCAGTCTCGGTTCCCTCATGGCCGAGCGGCGGCGGCTGCTCAACCTCGGCTACCGGATGCTCGGTTCGGTGCAGGACGCCGAGGACGTCGTACAGGAGACATACACCCGGTGGTACGCCCTGTCCGAACCGCAGCAGCGGGCGATCGTCACCCCGCTGGCGTGGCTGACCCGGGTCGCCTCGCGGATCTGTCTCGACCAGCTCGCCTCCGCGCGGGTCCGCCGTGAGCGCTACACCGGGGAGTGGCTGCCCGAGCCGGTCAGGGGCGGCACCACCTGGACGAGCGCGGCCGGGGCGGGGCGGACGAGCGCGACGGGCGGGGACGATCCCGCCGACCGGATCACGCTCGACGAGTCGGTCAGCATGGGCATGCTCGTGGTCCTGGACTCGGTCACGCCCGCGGAACGCGTCGCCTTCGTCCTGCACGACGTCTTCGGCACGCCCTTCACCGAGATCGCCGAGACGGTGGGCCGCTCCCCCGCGGCCTGCCGCCAACTCGCCTCCTCCGCCCGGCGACGCCTCGCCGAGCGGCGGCCCGTCGGCGGTACGACGACGGAACACCGGCAGGTCGTCTCCGCGTTCCGCGAGGCGTGCGAGACCGGTGACCTCGACTCGCTGGTCGCCCTGCTCGACCCCGCCGTCGAGTCGCGCAGCGACGGAGGCGGCAAGGTGCGCGCGGCGCTGCGCCCGATCACCGGCGCGGACAAGGTGGCGCGCTTCCTCCTCGGCCTCCTGCGCAGGGAGCCGGACGTGGAACTCGTCGAGGACGACATCAACGGCACCCCCGGCGTCACGGTCTCCATCGCCGGTACGACCATCGCCGTCCTCGCCGCCGACGTCCGCGACGGCCTGATCACCGACCTGTGGCTCGTGGTCAACCCGGACAAGCTGCACGCGTGGACCGATACACCGACCGCCCGATGACTTTGCCTGCTCTTTACAACCCGGTCCGCCGCTGTCTCGTCTCTCCGCTCGATCCGTACCCCAGTCCGCCGGATCATCGGGCGGGCGGGCCGACGAAAGAGAGCGATTCATGCGCCGAACTGTCCTCAGCGCCATAGCACTTGCCTGCACCGCCGTACTGGCGAGCACGGTGCCCGCGTTCGCCGACGGGTCGACCCCGACCGTGGCGCCGAGCGCCGCCCCGAGCCAGGGCACGGGCGACACGGCCCCGACGCCGGCTCCGAGCAAGCCCGCCGAGACGGCCCCGACGGTGGCGCCGAGCGCCGCGCCGAGCCAGGCGCCGGGCGACGAGGTCTCCGTCGTACCGAGCGGCGCGCCCGACACCGGTGAGGTGTCGACGTCGACGAAGTCCGGATCCGACAGCGGGATGATCGCCGGGGGCGCTGCCGCGGCGTTCGCCGTCGGCGGAGCGGCGTTCTTCGTCGTACGTCGTCGGCGGGCGACCGGGGAATGACCTTGCCCCCCGAGCACGTGCCCTCCGGGCGCATGCCTTCCGGACGCGCGCTCTCCCGGCGCGCGTTCGTCACCGCGGCGATGGCGTCGCTGCTCGTGAGCTGCAACGGCGACAAGGCGGACCGGTCCACGGACGACCGGACCACGGACGACCGGGCCGGAGCCGAGAAGACCGGGAACTCGCAACCCCCCGCGAAGGCGGCGAAGGCCCTGGGCCGTTCGGTCCCGGTCAGGCTGCAGGTCCCGGCCATCCAGGTCGACACCCCACTCATGCGGCTCGGGCTGGCCTCGGACGGCACCGTCGAGGTGCCCCCGATCGCGGCGGACGACAAGGCGGGCTGGTACGAGCACTCGCCGACGCCCGGCCAGGTGGGCCCGTCGGTGATCCTCGGCCATGTCACGGTCGGCTCCTACGGTGACGGCGTCTTCCATCACCTCTCACGGCTGCGCCGGGGCGACCGGATCGTGGCGCGCCTGGAGAACGGCAAGGCGGCGGAGTTCGCGGTCACCGACGTACGGACGGTCGCCCAGGCGGAGTTCCCGACGAAGGAGGTCTACGGGAACGTGGGCCGTCCCGAACTGCGTCTCATCACCTGCGGGGGCCCCCGCACCGGTGACGGCTACCGCGACAGCGTGATCGTCTTCGCCGCGCTGAGCTCCGACAGCACGCAATAACCCGTAGCTCCAGGATCCTGGGCCGAGGCACCGTACGTCGACGGACGGACGGTACGCCGACGGCCCGGGATCCTTCCTACGAGTCCGTCACGACCATGGAGAGCGTTGAAACGGTCCCGCGAGAAGGCAGCGTCCGAGCTGTTCGCCGCCCTCTACCCGCGCCTGGCCGGCTGGTGCCGCCGCCTGGTCGACGACGACGAGACGGCCCACGAGATCGCCTCGGAGGCGTTCACCCGGCTCTGGGCCCGCTGGACGAACGTGTCGGAACCCCGGGGGTTCCTCTACGTCACCGCCGCCAACCTCGTCCGGGACCACTGGCGCAAACTGGAGCGCGAGCGCAGAGCCGTACGCCGTGTCAGCGACGAGGTGGCCGTCCGGCCGCAGAACGAACAGGCCGACCCGTCGGTGCGCCTGCTCGTACAGTCGCTGCCGGAACGACTGCGCGTACCGATCCTGCTGCACTACTACGCAGACATGCCGATCCGGGAGGTGTCCGCGCTGACCGGGCGCAAGGAAGGAACCATCAAGGCCGACCTCCACGCGGCCCGAGAAATGCTCCGCGCCCACCTGAGGAGAAGCCTTGATCACACCCTCTGAGGACGGTCCGGACCTGGAGCCCGACGACCCCCTCGCCGTCATCCTGCGGCCCGCCTCCGGCTATCTCGCCCCTCCCCCGGGCGGATTCGAGGCGATCCGCCGTGACGCCTCCCGCCGCCGGGTGCTGCGCGCCGCGGCCGGGGTCGGTCTGTCCTGCGTCGCCGCCGCCCTGATCGCGCTGCCGTTCCGCCTGGCCGCGTCCGAAGTGCCCGCCTCCCCGACGGTCCCGCTCGCCCCGCCGCCCGCGAGCAGCCCCTCGACACCGCCCACCCCGTCGCCGTCGGCCTCCGAGCCCGCGACTCCCAGCCCCAGCCGCAACCCCAGCGACTCGGCACCGAGCGCCGGCCCCAGCGTCCCGAACGGCTCCACCGCCACGACCGCCCCCGACAGCGTCCCGACACCGAAGCCGACACAGGCCCCGCCGTCCCTGGCACCGTCCGAACCGTCGACGGCTCCGGACCAGGTCGACACCACGCCCGAGAGCAGCGTCCGGCCGTAGGGACCCGTCCCGCCGGCCGCTAGTCGACGACCGCGACCTTCGTCCCCGCCGTGCCGAACTTCCAGACCGCGTCACCGTCGGCGGCACGCATCCGGATCCCGCCGGTCGGTACGCCGGACGCGGGCGGCGGCGGGGAAGAGCCGTCGACGGCGTTCGAGAAGGCGATGTTGGTGCCGGAGCTGACGGTGAAGAAGACGATGTTCTCGATCTCCACACCGTCGCTGCCCGTGCTCGCCTCGCGTCGGGTGCCGACCGTGTACGAGCCGGGTGCCGGGTTCACCGTCCCGGGCCACACCTTGAAGCTGCGCCGGGACGCGTCGCTCGCGTCGACGAGCCATACGCGGCGCTGGTCGAGGGAGTAGACGATGCGCCGTCCGGTGCCGGAACCGTCCGGCACCGCGACCGGCTTGGACTCGTCGGGGCCGGTGGAGGGCTTGGCGGTCGCCGAGGCGGAGGGCTTCGGCGAGGCCGAGGCCGTGGGCTGCGGGCCCTTGTCGGCCTTGACGGCCAGGAACGTCACCGCCACCAGAGCAGCCGCGGTCAGACCGGAGACCCAGACCCACGAGGGAAGCCGTCGGGCAGGCACGCGTACGCATCTCCTCAGCTCTGATTCACCCCGTCGGAGGGTCGGATCATCTTACTCCGACGGGGTCCTCGGCCGATCCTGGCCCACCCGCCCCGGGCCCGGCGTCCGCACGCCCGGGGACCCGCGCGCCCGCGTCCGTCACTCCAGCACGGGCAGCAGCTCCGGCAGGTGCCCGTCCGAGGCCGCCGCGGCCCGCTGCCGCTCCTCCGGCACCTCGCCGTACAGGGTGGTGCGGGGCCGGGAGGGCCGTCCCGCCGCGTCCGCCACGGCGACCAGTTCCTTGACGGACTTGTACGAGCCGTACGACGAGCCCGCCATCCGGGAGATGGTCTCCTCCATCAGCGTCCCGCCGAGGTCGTTGGCGCCCGAGCGGAGCATCTCCGCCGCGCCCTCCGTCCCCAGCTTCACCCAGCTGGTCTGGATGTTGGGGATGTGCGGGTGCAGGAGGAGCCGTGCCATCGCCATCACCGCGCGGTTGTCCCGGGTCGTCGGGCCCGGGCGGGCGATCCCCGCCAGGTACACCGGCGCGTTCGTGTGGATGAAGGGGAGCGTCACGAACTCCGTGAAGCCGCCGGTCTGTTGCTGGATCCGGGAGAGCGTCCGGAAGTGGCCGAGCCAGTGGCGGGGCTGGTCCACATGCCCGTACATCATCGTGGACGAGGAGCGGATGCCCAGCTCGTGGGCGGTCGTGATCACTTCGATCCAGGTGGCCGTGGGCAGCTTGCCCTTGGTGAGGACCCAGCGGACCTCGTCGTCGAGGATCTCGGCGGCCGTGCCGGGGATCGAGTCGAGGCCCGCCTCCTTGGCCGCGGTCAGCCATTCGCGGATCGACAGGCCGGTGCGGGTCGCGCCGTTCACGACCTCCATCGGCGAGAAGGCGTGGACGTGCATGCCGGGCACGCGCTCCTTCACCGCGCGGGCGATGTCGAAGTAGGCCGTCCCCGGCAGGTCGGGGTGGATGCCGCCCTGCATGCAGACCTCGACGGCCCCCAGGTCCCACGCCTGCTCGGCACGGTCGGCGACCTGGTCCAGGGAGAGCGTGTACGCGTCGGCGTCCGTGCGGCGCTGGGCGAAGGCGCAGAAGCGGCAGCCGGTGTAGCAGACGTTGGTGAAGTTGATGTTCCGCGTGACGATGTACGTGACGTCGTCGCCGACCGCCGCCTTGCGGACGTCGTCGGCGATCCGGCAGAGCGCGTCCAGGGCCGGTCCGTCCGCGTGCAGCAGCGCCAGCGCCTCGTCGTCGGTGAGGCGGGTCGGGTCGTCGGCGGCCGTCGCCAGCGCCGCCCGTACGTCCGTGTCGATCCGGGACGGCACCATGCCGGGCGCCGCGGCCTCCCGCAGCGCGTCCCAGTCGCCGTACACGTGGTCGTAGTCCTCGCGCCGGTCGGACGTGCGCCCCTCGGTGTCGATCGTGGTGTGCAGATCCGTACGGCCCGACGAGGTGAACGCCTCCTCGGGCTCCTGCCAGGGGTGGCCCTCCACGACCGCGTCCGGCACGGCGAGGCCCGTCTCCGGGTCGGCGAGCGCCCGTACGTGCGGGAGCAGCCGCGGGTCCAGCCACGGCTCGCCGCGCTGCACGAACTCCGGGTAGACGCAGAGGCGTTCGCGCAGTTCGAAGCCCGCCTCCGCCGACTGCTCGCGCAGCAGGTCGATCTGCGGCCAGGGGCGCTCGGGGTTGACGTGGTCGATGGTGAGCGGCGAGACCCCGCCCCAGTCGTCGATCCCGGCGCCGATCAGCCGCCCGTACTCGGAGTCCACGAGGTTCGGCGGTGCCTGGAGGCAGGCGGAGGGGCCCATGATGTGGCGGGCGACCGCGACCGTCGCGACCAGTTCGTCGAGCTCGGCGTCCGGCATGCCGCGCATCGCCGTGTCCGGCTTGGCGCGGAAGTTCTGGATGATCAGTTCCTGGATGCCGTGGTAGGAGCGCGACACGCGCCGCAGCGCGAAGAGGGAGTCCGCGCGCTCCTCGTACGTCTCGCCGATGCCGATCAGCACACCGCTGGTGAAGGGGACCGACGAGCGGCCCGCGTCCTCCAGGACGCGCAGGCGGACGGCCGGCTCCTTGTCCGGGGAGCCGTAGTGCGGGCCGCCCGGCTCGCTCCACAGGCGCGTCGCCGTCGTCTCCAGCATCATGCCCATGCTCGGCGCGACGGGCTTCAGCCGCTGGAAGTCGGTCCACGACATGACACCCGGGTTGAGGTGGGGCAGCAGGCCCGTCTCCTCCAGGATCCGGATCGAGATGGCCCGTACGTACGCGATCGTGTCGTCGTAGCCGTGCGCGTCGAGCCATTCGCGGGCCTCGGGCCAGCGGTCCTCGGGCTTGTCGCCGAGGGTGATCAGGGCTTCCTTGCAGCCCAGTTCGGCACCCTTGCGGGCGATGTCGAGGACCTCGTCCGGGGACATGAACATCCCGTGGCCCGCCCGGCGGAGCTTGCCGGGGACCGTGACGAACGTGCAGTAGTGGCACTTGTCCCGGCAGAGCCGGGTGAGCGGGATGAAGACGCTCTTCGAGTACGTGATGACGCCCGGGCGGCCCGCCGCCTCCAGGCCCGCGTCACGCACCCGGGCGGCGGACGCGGTCAGGTCGTCCAGGTCGGCGCCGCGTGCCTGGAGCAGCACGGCGGCCTCGGTGACGTCGAGGGCGACGCCGTCGCGGGCGCGTTTGAGGGCGCGACGCATGGCGTTCGCGGTGGGCCCGGTTCCGGAGGTCGCGGAAGTCGTCATCCTTCGAGCATACGATCGCATTGATCAGGCCCTGTTACAGATGGGCCACGTCACGAGCGGCACCCCAGCGGCGCACCAGTGACACACCAGCGGCCGGCTACAGGTACTTGGCGTATTCGTCCAGTACGCGCAGTACGTCCCCCTCGCCGGCCGGCGGCAGCTGCAGGACGACCTCCTCGATGCCGAGGTCCGCGTAGTGCGTGAGCTTGCCGGGGGTGGGCAGCACGGCGTACGGCACGAGCTGGAGGGCCTCGGGGTCGCGGCCGGCCTCGGCCCAGGCGGCCCGCAGCACGGGGACGGACTCCGTGAGCCCTCGGCCGCCGATCGGCATCCAGCCGTCCGCGTACTCGCTGATGTGCGCGAAGAGCTTCGGCCCGGCCGCTCCCCCGACGAGCGTGCGCGGCCCGACGACGGGTCCGCGCGGCTTCTGTACGGGCTTGGGGTGGGCGTGGCTGGGCCGTACGGACCCGAACTCGCCCTGGTAGCCGGTCGGTTCGGCGGACCACAGGGCTCGCATCAGGGCCATCCGGTCCCGGACCAGCTCCCGCCGCGTACGCCAGTCGACACCGTGGTCGGCGGCCTCCTCGACGTTCCAGCCGAAGCCGAGGCCGAGGGTGAAACGGCCGCCGGAGAGGTGGTCGAGGGTCGCGATCTGTTTGGCGAGGGCGACCGGGTCGTGCTGGGCGACGAGGGTGATCCCGGTGCCGAGCGCGAGCGACTCGGCGACCGCCGCCGCCTGGCCGAGTGCGACGAAGGGGTCGAGGGTCCGGCCGTACTCGGGCGGCAGCTCACCGCCCGCCGGGTACGGGGTGACCCGCTCCACGGGTATGTGCGTGTGCTCGGGCAGATAGAGCCCGGCGAAGCCGCGCTCCTCCAGCTCACGAGCGAGCAGCGTGGGGGTGATCGTCTCGTCGGTGAGGAAGATCGTCACGGAGATGCGCATGGCACCTCCCTACCGGCCCGAGCCCCAACTGTCCATACCGACCGGTAGGGATTCTGCCCGCTTGTCACGAATGCTTCCCGCGAATGCTTCTTACGAGTGCTCCATACCCGAAACCCGCCGACCCCCTTCCCTTGCACCGCAGTTCACGGCTGAATACCAGGGTTGTCGTACGACCCCCCGCAGCACCTGAACCGCGACATGCCACTCAGCCACTCACGAGACCCGGGAGCAGCAGACATGTGCGAGGACGACCACAGCGGAGACCGCAGCGATGGCCGCAGCGGTAACCACGGCATCGGCAGACGCGCGCTGTTCGTGACGGGAGCCGCCGCCGCGCTTACGTTGGGGAGCGTGAGCTTTCCGAGCGAGGCCGCCGACGCGGCGGACGCGTCCGAGACCCGGACGGTCCGCGGCACCCTGCCCACCGGTTCGCCGGACTTCGTCTACCTGCCCGTCGAAGTCCCGGACGGCGTACGGGAGATCAAGGTCGCGTACACCTACGAGAAGCCCCCCGTACCGGCGGGCACCGCGGGCAACGCGCTCGACATCGGCATCTTCGACCAGCGCGGCACCGAGGTGGGCGGCAAGGGCTTCCGCGGCTGGTCGGGCGGGGCCCGCACCGAGTTCTTCATCCGCGCCGACGACGCGACGCCGGGCTACATCCCGGGCCCGGTCAAGGAGGGCACCTGGCACATCGCGCTGGGCCCGTACACCGTGGCCCCGCAGGGGCTCCCGTACGAGGTCACCATCACGCTGACGTACGGCGAGCCGGGCGCGGTCGTGAAGCCGGTGTACCCGCCGTCGCGGGCCAAGGGGCGCGGGCGGGCCTGGTACCGGGGCGACTGCCATCTGCACTCCTGGTACTCCGACGGCCGCCGCACCCCGGCCGAGATCGCGGCCCTCGCGCGGGCGGCGGGCCTGGACTTCATCAACTCGTCCGAGCACAACACGCACTCCGCGCACGCCCATTGGGCCTCGGAGGCCGGTGACGACCTGCTGATCATGCTGGGCGAGGAGGTGACGACGAGGAACGGTCACGTCGTCGCGCTCGGCACGGATCCGGGGACTTTCGTCGACTGGCGCTACCGGGCGCGCGACAACCGCTTCGGCAAGTACGCGCGGCGGATCCGCGAGGCGGGCGGGCTGGTCGTGCCCGCGCATCCGCACGCCACGTGCGTGGGCTGCAACTGGAAGTTCGGGTTCGGCGAGGCGGACGCCGTCGAGGTGTGGAACGGGCCGTTCGGACCCGACGACGAGGTGTCGCTGGCCGACTGGGACAGCATGCTCGTCGCCTCCGTGCGGGAGGGGCGGGGCGGCCGGGACTGGATTCCGGCGATGGGCAACAGTGACGCCCACCGGGATCCCGATCCGGTCGGGACGCCGCAGACCGTCGTCCTCGCCGACGATCTGACCCGCGAGGCGATCCAGGAGGGGATCCGCGCGGGGCGCTCGTACGTCGCGGAGTCGCAGAAGGTGTCGCTGTCGTTCTCCGCGACCGGCCCCAAGGGTGAACACGCGGGGATCGGGGGGCGGTTGAAGGTCGACCGGGACGATCCGGTCACCGTGACCCTGGAGGCGTCGGGGGTGCCGCGCTGCACGGTTCGCTTCGTCACGGACCAGGGGGTGCTGCACACGAGTGCGGTTCTTCCCGTGTCCGGGGGTGGGGTGGTGGAGTGGCGTACGACTGCTCAGTACGCGGCGTATGTGCGGGCCGAGGTGCGGCATGAGGCTGCGGCCGGGCCTTTGCCTGGGGCGTTGGCCGCGTTCACGAATCCGATCTTTCTTGGGCGGGGGTGAGGGCGGGGGTGAGGGTGTGTGTTGTGTGGCGGTCGGATTGGGGTGCCCGCGCAGTTCCTCGCGCCCCTGAAAGACTGGGCCGTTCCCCGGGTCCCTGAAGGCTGGGCCGGTCCGCGTGGGCGTAAAAGATTGCGCAGTTCCCCGCGCCCCTAAAAGACTGGGCCGGCCCCCGCGTCCCCGAAGGCTGCGCCCGTCCCCGTGGGCGTAAAAGATTGCGCAGTTCCCCGCGCCCCTAAAAGACTGGCCGTTCCCCCGCGCCACTGAAGGCTGCGCCCGTCCCCGTGGGCCTAAAGATTGCGCCGTTCCCCGCGCCCCTGAAGGCTAAAGGGCGCGGTCGGGGCTTGTGGAGAAGGCTGTGTCGCCTGCCACGGCTACTAGCGCGTCCTTCACCAGTAGCGTGCTCGGGATTCGGTTCTCGGCTGAGGTGCCTGGGTCGTCCAGCTTGTTGGTGGTCCACTGGATGGTGCCGGTTTCGCGGTCGAGGGCGAGCAGGCGGCCGTAGCGGTTGGTGAAGTAGAGGTGGTCGTACTTCGTGGACAGGACCGGCGCCGACAGGTTCTCGATCTGGGTCTCCCGCTGCCACAGGCGGGCGCCGTCGTCGGCCCCCGTCGCGGTGACGGTTCCGTCGGGGCGGACGAAGTACACGGCGGTGCCGACGAGGGCGGGCAGGCCGCGCGGGGTGTCCTTGAGGGGGACGCGGATGACGTCGCCGTTGTCCGGGTTCACCTGCAGCAGTGCTCTGTACGGCTCGTCCCGGCCGTTCTGCGACTGGGACTCCTCGCTCTGCCGGAGGGCCAACAGCGGCTGCCCGCCGACCGCGCCGAGCGGCTCCGCGAGCAGGGGCAGCTCGGCGGGTTCCCGCGCCGTACCGTCGGCCGGAGCGAGGCGCAGGAAGCCGGCGTCGCCCTTGAAGGGGTCGTCCTCGTTCACGCAGATTCCGTAGGGGGCACCGCCCAGGACCGTCGGGGCGCAGGCGGTGCCGGCCGACGACTTGGCCGGGGTGCGCCACAGGTCCTCGCCCGTCTTCGGGTCGAGGGCGACGAACTCATCGCCCTCGCCCGACATCGCCAGGATGCCGCCGTCGAACACGGCGGCGGGGTGGCCCGCGTCGATCGTGCGGGTCCAGACGCGCTTGCCGCTGTCGGTGTCGACGCCGACCAGCTCCTGGGTCGAGTACACGGAGTCCTCGTTCGGCTGGACGTGCGTGTAGACGATCCCGTCCCGGACTCCGAGGGGGCGCTCGGCGGCCTGCGAGTTGCTGCCGAACCGCCACTTCACGCGGCCCGAGGCGGCGTCGATCCGGGCGACCGTGAAGCCCGTCCCCGCGCAGTACAGGGCAGCGCCGCCGGAGACACAGCCGGAGTCCACGCTGTCGACGTTGGTGACCACGGACTCGTTCTTCACCGCTCGGGTGAGGTCCGTCCGCCAGGGCTGCCAGCCGGCGGGCAGCGCGGGCGAGGCGGAGGCGCCGGTCCCGGACGCACGGTCGCCGGGCCCGCCCTCTGTGGTGTCGTCCGGACCCGACACCAGGTTGTACACCGGCACGGCCGCCGCGGCGACGGCCAGGACCGCGCCGAGCACGAGGAGACGACGTACCCGGCGTCCGCGGCCGGCGGCACCGCCCTTCGCGGTCGTCGTGTCGGCACGCGTCTTGCCGGCACGCGTCGTGGCGGAAGTCGTCGTGGCGGCGGGCCCGCGGGGGACATTCCCGTTCCCCGGCACGCTCGGCAGGTGTGACACGCCCGGCCCGGCAGGGGCGGCCGCGTTCGGCAGGGAGCCGAACAGGCCCTGTAGCTCGGCCAGTTGAGGCCTGGCGGCCGGGTCCTTGTCCAGGCAGCGCTCGATGACGCCCCGCAGCGGCTGCGCGACTCCGTCCAGGGACGGCGGCTCGTTCATCACCTGGTAGCCCGTCACATACGGGCTGCCGCCGTCGAAGGGGCCGTTGCCGGTGGCCGCGAACACCAGGAGCGAGCCGAGCGAGAAGACGTCGGAGGCGGCGGTGACGTCCCGGGGCGAGGCGAACTGTTCCGGGGACATGAAGGGCGGGGTACCGATCAGCCGCCCGGTCACGGTGAGGGCCTGGCTGTCGGCGGCGCGTGAGATGCCGAAGTCGATGACGCGCGGGCCGTCCCCGGCCATCAGGACGTTGCTCGGCTTCAGGTCCCGGTGCACCACGCCCGCCTGGTGGATGTCCCTCAGCGCCTCGACGAGCCCCAGCGCGAGCGCGCGCAGGTCGGGCCCGCCCAACGGCCCTTCTCTGTCCACCATTTCGGACAGCGTTCGGCCCGGCACGTACAGAGTTGCCATCCAGGGCAGTTCGGCGTCCGGGTCGGCGTCGACCACCGGGGCGGTGAAGGCCCCGCTCACCCGGCGGGCCGCCGCGACCTCCTGCCGGAACCGGGCCCGGAACTCCTCGTCCAGCGCGTACTGCGCGTGCACGACCTTCACCGCGACCTGCCGCCCCGAGACCGAGCGCGCCAGGTACACGACGCCCATGCCGCCGCTGCCCAGCCGGTCGACGAGCTCGTAGCCGCCTATGGACCCGATGGCCCCTGGCTCCCCGGCGTGCCTCGGCATGCTAGGCGCCTCCTGCGATGCGGGCCTGCTGGAGGTTGGTGAGCCGTCGCACGAAGAAGATGGCAAGTACGGCGGTCACGACGCCGATGACGTTGGCCGCCTGCGAGGTGACGATGGTGTCCGTGGCCGCGACGGCGAGGTCCCTGTCGTACCAGCTGGCCCACGAGTCGTTCGCGTACGCCAGGAAGTAGGCGAGCCAGAACCACCACCACGTGTGCAGGAGCCACCGGCCGGCGCCGGCCGGCCTGCCGGTCGTCGCCGTCCAGATGTCGTTGCCGATCTGCTTGGGCATGTAGAAGTTGACGACCGGGATGAACCACGAACCGGCCGCCATCCCGGACGCGTGGCGGATGTGGCCCGGCGCGAAGGCCTCGGCGTTGCCCCGGCTGCGCTGGAACCAGAACGCCCACACGATCACCACCGGGATGCCCACGAACACGGTGAGCACCTCGGTCCCCAGCGACGCGACGCTCAGGTACTTGTAGTCCTCGATGAGGTCGGTGGCGGACGTACTGGCCGCCGCGGAGAGCCGGGAGTAGGCCACCCCGAGGACGGCGATCCGCAGCAGCAGCGGCACGACGAAGAGGGCGAGCAGGAGGGCCAGGGCGATCGAGAGCCCACGGGTCGAGCGAGGGGTGGGCAAACGGGAGCCGTAGGCGGGAGCGGAGAAGTGCGGGGCCTGCAGATGCCCCGGGGGCGGGCTGTGCGGGTGGAGGCCCCCGGGGAACGGGCTCTGCGGGTGGAGGCTGCCGGGCAGCGGGCTGTGCGGGTGAGGACTGCCGGGCTGCGGGCTCTGCCACGAGGGCGCCGTCGGGGAGTAGGCGAGGGGAGGGCCGAAGCCCGGTACGGGGCTCGATGCCGGTATGGGACCGGATGCCGGTGCGGGGCTCGATATCCGCACAGAGGCGCTCGCCCCGGACGCGGGACTCGACGCCGGCGCGGGGCCCTGCGGGTCCTCGCTGTCCAGGAGGCGTACGGCGTGTCTGCCCAGCTCTGCCAGCACCTCGCCGGGCAGCCAAGCGCCGCCCCTGCCCCCTCGGCCGACCGGTGCACCCGGTACCTCCTCGGCCGACGCCAACAGCGTGTCCAGGGAGGGCCGTTGGGCAGGGTCCTTCGCGAGGCAGGCCGCGATCAGTCCCTGCCACGCCTCGGGTACGCCCTCAAGATCCGCCTCCTCCTCCGCGATACGGAAGAGCAGCGAGTGGATCCCGCCCTCGGCTGTACCGAACGGCAGCCGTCCCGTCGCGGTGTACGCCAGCACGGCACCGAGGCAGAAGACATCGCTCGCGAACGTCACCCGCTCCCCGCGTACCTGCTCGGGCGCCATGAAGCCCGGGGACCCCACGAGGGCCCCGGGCTTGGTGAGCCCGTCGGCGGACTGCACGGCCGTGTCGAGGGCGCGCGCGATGCCGAAGTCGATGACTCGGGGCCCGTCGATCGTCACCAGCACGTTGGAGGGCTTGAGGTCGCGGTGCACGAGGCCCGCGCCGTGGATGGCCTGGAGCGCGCGGATGAGCCCGATCGCCAGCGCGCGCACGGACTTCGGGGGCAGCGGTCCGTACTGCTTGTCCACCACCTCGGCGAGCGAGGGACCGGCGACGTAGCCGGTGGCGACCCAGGGCGTCGGCGCCTCGGTGTCGGCGTCGAGCACGGGTGCCGTCCAGTCGCCGCCGACCCGCTGGGCCGCCTTCACCTCCTGCGCGAAGCGCCGCCTGAAGTCCGGCTTGCGGGCCAGCTCCTCCTTGACGACCTTGACCGCGACCGTACGGCCGCGCTCGGAACGGGCCAGATACACCCGCCCCATGCCGCCTTCACCGAGTCTGCCGAGCAGTCGGTAACCGCCGATCCAGCCCGGATCTGCCGGGTCCAACCCGTCCATGCGTGCTCCCTCTCCCCCGGCGGCGCGTTCGCCTGAGGATAGGGGAGGGACGTGAGTGACGTGTGGGGGACCGGCGTCTGTCGGCGGGCACGTTCCGGTCAACAGTCCCGTTCCCAACGGCAGTTCCGCTCCTATCGGCAGTACGTGTCCCTGGCGGGCCGTTCCCCCGTGGCCAGGTAGCGGGTGACGGCCGCGTCCCCGCAGGCGTTGCCGTTGCCGAGGTAGGCGTCGTGTCCGGTGGCGTTCACGGTCACCATGACGGCGCGTTTGCCGAGGGCGGCGCGGAGTTCGCGGGCGCCGGCGAGCGGGGCGGCGGGGTCGCGCTCGTTCTGGACCATGAGGACGGTGGAGGGTCCGCGGTCGGTGATCCGTACCGGGTCCTGCTTCGGCGGATACGGCCAGGCGGCGCAGAGGGTCGCGTTCCTCGGCATTCCGGCGGTCAGCGGGTACTTGGCGCGGCTCTCGTCGACCTCCTTCTGGTAGCGGGCGGCCGACGCGGGCCACTTCCCCTCGTTGCAGAAGGTCGCGGAGGCGACGGCGAGGCCGTTCTGCAGCAGCGCCTCCGGGGGCGGCTCGGGCGCGGGCGGGACGGCGCCCTTCCGGGCGGCCAGGATCAACTGGGCCGCGGCCGGGAAGCCTTCGGGGTCGTAGAACGCGTCGAGCAGGCTCTGCCGCAGCACATTGCCGTTCAGCTCGGCCGGACTGGCGCCGGGCCAGGGGATCGGCTCGCGGTCGAGGCGCGCGGCGAGCCGCAGGAACATCGGCCGCACCTCGGCCGCCGTATCGGCCAGCCGGTACGGATTCCCGGGCGCCGAGGCCCACTTGGCGAACTCAAGGAAGACGCTCTCGACACCCTTCTCGAACCCGGCCCACAGGCCACGGGCGACCTGGCCGCCGTGGGCGTCCGCGTTGGCGTCCAGATTGCTGTCGAGGACGAACCGGTCGGTGCGGTGCGGGAACAACTGGCTGTAGACGGCGCCGAGATACGAGCCGTACGAGACGCCCCAGGCGGACAGCTTCCGCTCGCCGAGCGCCGCCCGGATGCGGTCGACGTCATGCGCGTTGGCGACGGTGTCGATGTGCCGCAGCAGTTCCCCGCCGTTGCGCTCGCAGGCGGCTGCCATCCGCCGGGCCGCGGTCAGGTTCCCGGCGACGGACCCGTCCGGTCCTGCGGGCCACGGCCGGAACGTGGTCGGGGCAAGGTCCTGCCGTTCGAACCCGCAACTCACCGGTGCGGACCGCCCGTTGCCCCGAGGATCGAACACGACCAGGTCGTACGCCTCCCGCACCTCCCGCGGCAGCGTCCGCGCCTTCGCCGACTGCTCTTCGAGGCTGCTGCCGCCGGGCCCTCCGGGGATCAGCAGCAGGGCCCCGCGGCGTACGGCCGGCTTCTCGCTCCGGATGCGGGAGACGGCGATACTGATCTTCTCGCCCTCGGGGTCGGCGTAGTCCATGGGCACGTCGACGGTCGCGCACTCCTGCCGGGGGCCGAACCCGCTCCCCTCGCACTTCGTCCAGTCAAAGGGCTTGGCACGTACGGCGGTTGGGGCGGTCGAAGCGGTCGCGGCGAGCGGCAGGGCGAGGCCGAGGACCACGCCGGAGACGGCGGTCAGGGCGATGTTCCGCTTGCTCTTCTTCGTCATGGGAAGAGCCTCGCGAATCCGCGCCGCCCTCCCCATCCGGCCACCCGGCCTCTCCGCACGGCGGTTTCCCGAACCGACGGCACTGGAGGAGAGGTTCGGCGCCTGCCCGGCCCGGCGCGGTCAGCGGCTCAGCAGGTCGTCCAGTTCGGCCTCGTACAGCAGCGAGGGGTCGAAGCCCATTCCGTTGAAGTGACCGGCGAGCTCCAGGGACAGCACGCCGTGCAGCCGGGTCCAGAGGGCCAGGCCCCGGTGGAGGGCCGCGGGCGGGGCGGGGTGGCCTGCCGCCCACTGGCGGTGGCCTTCGAGGTGGGTGTCGAACGGGGTCGCGGGGCCGTCCGAGGGCAGTGCGGCGCAGGCGTCGAGCAGCGTCGCCATGATGCCCTTCGCGATCCCGGTGACGTCGTCCGGCGCGTGGTAGCCGGGCACGGGCGTGCCGTAGATGAGGAAGTAGCGGTGGGGGTCCGCGAGGGCCCATTCGCGCAGGGCGTGCGCGAGCGCGGCGAGGTCCGCGCCGGATTCGGCAGCCGTCCGGAGGGCGTCGGCGAGGCTGCTGTACGCGTCCCTGATCAGCTCGGTGATCAGTTCGTCGCGGCCGGCGAAGTACCGGTAGAGCGCGGGGCCGCTCATGCCCATCTGCTTGGCGATCGCGTTGAGGGAGAGCGCGGTCGCGCCCGCCGTGGCGATCTGCTCCCACGCGCGTTCCTTGATCTCCGTACGCACCTGGGCGCGGTAGCGCTCTCGCGGGGTGGTCGTGCCGGTCTCCGCCATGACCTGCCGCCTTCCGTACTCGTGGGGATGCTCGCGACTCGTGGGGATGCTCGCAGGGACGCCTGCGGGCTACACGTTCAAGATTTAGTTAGAGGCTATCACTGAACCTCTTGACGTCGCCCTTCTCGTGAAGTTATAACTTCTAACAGAAGCGAGAGCGAGTAACTCACCGAGTCGCTCGCGGAGCCGCTCACCGAGTGACTCACGCGGAACCCGAACACAGAGCGCAGTGGAGGAAGTCATGAACGCCGAAGCACTCGTCGAGGTCGTGCTGCCGGGCAAGGTCGAGCCGGAGGGGCTGGAGATCCGGCACGGAGCCGTGCCCGTCGCGGGCCCCGGTCAGGTCGTGATCCGGATGGAGGCGACCGGCGTCTCCTTCGCCGAGCAGCAGATGCGCCGGGGCCGCTACTACGACCAGCCGGCGTTCCCCTTCGTCCCCGGTTACGACCTGGTCGGGACCGTGGCCGCGACCGGCGAGGGTGTCGAGCCGGGCCTGGCCGGCACCCGGGTGGCCGCGCTGGTCAAGGTCGGCGGCTGGGCCAGCCACGTACTCGTCGACGCGGCGGACGTCGTGCCGGTGCCCGACGGGGTCGGCGCGGCGGAGGCCGAGACGCTGGTCGTCAACGGCATCACCGCCTGGCAGATGCTGCACCGCAAGGCCCGCGTCCGCGCCGGGCACACCGTCCTGGTGCACGGCGCCAACGGCGGCGTCGGCTCGGTCCTGGTCCAGCTCGCCCAGGCGGCGGGCGCGAAGGTGATCGGCACGGCGTCAGCGCGCCACCACGACGCGCTGCGGGCCCAGGGCGTCACGCCCATCGACTACCGCACCGAGGACATCCCCGCCCGGGTCCGTGAGCTCGCCCCCGGCGGAGTGGACGCCGTCTTCGACCACGTCGGCGGGCGCAGCGCGATCGACTCCTGGCACCTCCTCGCGCCCGGCGGCACGCTCGTCGCCTACGGCAGCGCCTCGACCCGGGACGACGAGGGCTCCAAGCAACTCCCCGTACTCAAGCTGCTGGGCCGGATCTGGCTGTGGAACGCGCTGCCCAACCGCCGCCGCGCCTACTTCTTCAACATCTGGGCCGGACGGGCCCTGGCCAAGAACCAGTTCCGGACCCGGCTGCACGCCGACCTCACCCAGGTCCTGACGGCCCTCCAGCGCGGTGAGATCACCGCCCACATCGCCGCACAGCTGCCGCTCTCCCGCATCGCCGAGGCCCTGCGCCTGGCCGAGTCGGGCACCGTCGCCGGAAAGATCGTCCTGAACCCGTAACGCGCGAACTGCCGCCACCCCGGCATTCCGAGCCGCCCGGCCGAGCCCTATCCTCACGACCTACCGACCGACCGGCCGACCTACCGACCGACGGCCTCGGCCGACAACCGCCCAGGACGAGGATCCCAACGACATGTCGCGCCACCACGAGATCAAGTTCCGCGTCATCACGAAGATCCAGCGATGGGTCGTGAACCCGGTGTCCAGGCTGCTGCCGTTCCAGACGCTGCTGGAGACCACCGGCCGCAAGTCGGGGCTAGCGCGACGGACTCCGGTCGGCGGGCGACGGGTCGGCCAGGAGTTCTGGATCGTCTCCGAGTACGGCGACAAGTCGCAGTACGTACGCAACATCCAGGCGAACCCGACCGTCCGGGTCCGCGACAAGGGCCGGTGGCACCACGGCACCGCCCACCTGCTGCACGACGACGACGCCCGCACCCGCCTGAAGTCCCTCCCCCGCGCTAACAGCGCCGCGGTCCGAGCGGTCGGGACGAATCTGCTGACGGTGCGGGTGGATCTGACGGACTGAGGGACCCCGCCCTCCGACGCCGGACGAAACCTGCTAGGCCGCCCCCCGCCAGACCGTCAGGGCGCCGTTCACGAAACCGATGTCCGGCAGCGCGGTCGACTTCACGTCGACGACGAACAGAGCGATGTCTCCGGAGGGGTGTTCGATGCAGATCTCGCTGCCGGCCGCCACAATGGCGAGCGGGAGCCTGTGCTCGGCGTCGGCGAGGGTTGCGCGACAGGATTCCAGGGTTGCGCCCGGCTTCTCGGAAGGCACCCAGTCGATCAGACTCGTGTCGCTCTCCAGCGCGCAGGTCTGCCCGCAGACGAAGCGGATGTCCCCCTTGCGTTCCTTGGCGCTCCTGTCGTCCTTGATGTCTTTGGCGTCCTTGAGGTAGCGGTAGGGATCCTTGAGATCCAGGGGTTTCGTCGCGTTCATCATCGCCAAGGGGTACGCGATCGGTTTCGGCGACTCGGAAGCGGTCGAGGAGGGGCGCGAGCCTCCTGATGTCCGGCCACCGCTTCCCGACCCCGAGGACTGCGCGGACGCCGATGACGATGACGATGCCGACGACCGTTCGGACGCCCCCGAGCCGGACGTCGAGGACCCGGCCGCGTTCCGGTCGCGGAGCCGGTCCGACATGTCCAGGGTCGTCCATGCCACGCCCGCCGACAGCAGCGCACCCACCGTCACCAGGGCCGAGAACACCCTGGTACGCCGCCGGCGGGCCCGCCGCCCGTCCGGCACCGTCGGCTGCGGACGCCCCTGCAGTTGCGGCTGCGGGAGCAACGGCATCGTGTGCACGGGGGTCGGGTGCGGGACCGGGGACGGAACCGTGACCTCCGGTCCCATGACCTCCCGCCAGACGGCCGGCCCGGCGCCCGCGTCGGCACCCCGGCCCAGCCGCTGCCGACACCACTCGACGATCTCCGCCGGAGTGGCCCGCTCCCCCGGTTCGGCCGCGAGGCACCGGGCCATCAGCGGACGGAGCTGCGCGGGCAACAGGGACAGGTCGGGTTCCGAGTGCACGATCCGGTACAGCACACCGACCGAGTTGCCCTCCCCGTACAACGGCTCGCCCAGCGCCGCGAACGCCGCCGTCTGGCCGAGCGCGAACACGTCGGTCGCCGCCGTGACCTCACCCCCGGACGCCTGCTCGGGAGCCATGAACTGGGGCGTGCCGACGGTGGCTCCCGTGGCGGTGTGCGAGGTGATGCCGGCGGCCAGCGAGATACCGAAGTCGATCACCCGCGGCCCGTCGGCGGCCAGCAGCACGTTGGACGGCTTCAGGTCCCGGTGCACGATTCCCGCGGCATGGATGGCCTGCAGCGCCTCGGCCACCCCCGCCATCAGCCACAGCACCGCGGGCACCGGCAGTGGTCCGCGCCGGGCGACGGCCTCCGCCAGCGAGGGGCCCGGCACGTACAGCGTGGCCAGCCAGGGCGGTACGCCGTCCGCGTCGCCGTCGATCAACTCCGCGGTGTACGCGCCCCGGACCCGCTGGGCCGCCTTTATCTCCCTGCGGAACCCCCGCCGGAAGACCGGGTCGTCGGCCAGCTCCGGCCGGATCACCTTGATCGCCACAGGCCGACCGCCCTGGGTGTGCGAGAGGTAGACCCGGCCCATGCCGCCCGCACCGAGCCGGGCGGCGAGGCGATAGCCGGCCACCATGGGCGGATCGTCCGCCTGCAGTGGCTGGAACACCTCAGTCGCGTGGTCCATCGGCCCTCGTCCCCTGTCCCCCCGGTCGCCGGAGCGGAAGCACGCTGCCCGGCCACCCCGTCAAGATCGCAAAGATCGTACGAACTGGGAATTCAAGCACGCCGGCGCCGAATTCGTGACCCGGTTCGAGAGTCGCCCCGGCGTTCCCGCGACGGTCGTCGGGTCCGGCAGGGGGTCGTCGGGTCGGGCAGAGGGTCGTCGGGTCGGGCAGAGGGAAGGGAGGAGAGTTGCCTAGCTCCGGGGCGCGTTCGAGAGGCGGTTCAGCCACTCGGTGAGCAGGGCGTCCTCGGCGGGGCTGAGGACCGGGGCCGGGGCCTGGCGGAGGAGGGCGTTGAGACGGGCCGCCGTGGCGGGGAGGCGGGAATCGTCCGCCTCGGGAGCCAATGGATCGGGGGTGGCCGTCGGAGCCGTCATCACGTCCGGGGTGAAGACCATGGTGTGCACCGAGTCCCGTACGCGGCGGGACACCGACCCGTCGGTGAACGTCGCCGGGCGGGAGACCAGCATCAGGGCCACGCCGACGTTGGCGGACATGATGATCTGGGCGGCCAGCTCGGGGGCGAGGCGCAACTTGCCCTGTTCCGCTGCCCGTTGGAGGTCAGCGGTGAGGATGCGGTGGGACTCCAGGGCAGCCGCCGGGGGCGTACGCATCGCCGGTGAATTCATCAGGCGGTACAGGTTCGGGTTGTGCAGGGCGAACTCGACGTGGGTGTCCCAACCGTCCCGCAGGTCCTGGACGGGGTCCGTGCCCGGGGCGCGGTCGCGCTTGGTCGCGAGGTACTTGTCCCAGCCGTGGTCGACGACGGCCGACAGGAGGCCCTCCTTGTCCCCGAAGTGGCGGTAGAGGGCCGGGGCGCCGACCCCTGCCGCCTCGCACACGGCCCGGGTGGAGACGTCCCCGTTCGGCGACTCGGCGACGAGGGCCGCCGCCACTTCGAGAATGCGCGCTTTCGTACTCACGGGAGCGACGCTAACCGAAGGGGCAGCACCGAAGGACACCTGGTCCCCCGGGGACACTTTGCCCCCCGCGGGCACCCGGCCTCCCGAAGAACCCTGACTCTCCGAGGCCGTACGGCCCCCTCTCACGCGGTCGCCCTGTGCGGGGCGAGGAGGTCGTCCAGGCCTATGCGGGTCAGGAACTCGGCGCGGATGCGGTCCGCGACCCGGCTGACCTCCTCCGACCCGTCGTTCGCGGGGTCGACGTGGACCCGGAACGGCCGCTCGCCGGGCGGGGTGTCGACGACCTCGACGATCGCGTCGGCCACCAGGGACGCGGGGGCGTCGGCGGGCGCGAGGGCGGCGAGGCGCTGGGCGACCTGGTCCATCAGGCCCGCGTACCGCTCCTCGTACGCGGGCAGGACCGCCCGCTCGGCGGGGTGGCCGCCGGTCGCGAAGTGGTTGGTGCCGGAGGTGAAGGCGCCGGGCACGACGATGGTCGTCTCTATGCCGAAGCGGGCCAGCTCGGCCGCGTACGACACCGCGAGCGCGTCCATCGCGGCCTTCGCGGCGAAGTACGGCGCGAGGTAGGGCGGGGTACCGCCCCGGGTCGAGGTCGAGCCGATCCACAGCACCAGGCCGTGCTCCTGCGCCCGCAGGTGGGGCAGCGCTGCGCGGTTGACCCGCTGCGTGCCGAGCACGTTCGTGTCGTACACCGCGGCCAGCTCCTCCGGGGTGAAGGCCTCGGTCGGGCCGGTCACCATGTGGCCCGCGTTGTGGACGACCACGTCCAGCGCGCCGGCCTCGGACAGGACCCTGGCGACGGCGGCGTCCGCGGACTCCTGCGAGAGGACGTCCAACTCGACCGTACGCAGATCCACTTGGTGCTCGGCCGCGTACGCCTCGGCCTCCGCGACCCGGCTCGCGTTACGCCCTGCCGTGTCGCGCATCGCCGCGTAGACCGTGTGACCGGCGTCGGCCAGCGCCCGTGCGGCGAGCGCGCCGAATCCCGAACCGGCACCCGTGATGACGATCGTCTTGCCCATGACGGAACTCCTGAGGAGAGAGGGGAAGGAGAGAAGGGGGAAGGTGGAGAGGAGAGGGACGGGGCTTACGCGATGCCGCCGTTGGCGCGGAGCACCTGGCCGTTGACCCAGCGGCCGGCCGGGCCGGCAAGGAAGGACACGACCCCGGCGATGTCGTTCGGCGTGCCGAGGCGCTCCAGCGGCGGCTGGGCGGCCATCCGCGCGATGGTCTCCTCGTCCTTGCCGTCCAGGAACAGGGCGGTGGCGGTCGGGCCGGGGGCCACCGCGTTCACCGTGATGTCCCGGCCGCGCACCTCGCGGGCCAGGATCAGCGTCATGGCCTCGACGGCGCCCTTGCTCGCGGCGTACGCGCTGTAGCCGGGGATGGCGAGGGCCAGCACCGAGCTGGAGAAGTTGATGACCGCGCCGCCCTCGCGCAGCCGGCGCACGGCCTGCTGGTCGACGACGAACGTGCCGCGGATGTTCGTGCGGTGCATCCGGTCCAGGGCGTCGAGGTCGAAGTCCGCGAGCGGGGCCAGTGTCATGACACCGGCCGCGTGGACGACCACGTCGACCCCGCCGTACGTCGACTCCGCGGCGTCGAAGAGTGCCGCCACCTCGGTCTCGTCCGCCACGTCGGCCCGGAAGGCGAGCGCCTGTCCGCCCGCCTCTGTGATCGCCGCGACGGTCTTGTCGGCCTCCGCCTGGTTCCCCGCGAAGTTCACGACGACCGCGAAGCCGTCCGCCGCGAGGCGCTCCGCGGTCTCGCGGCCGATACCGCGGGATCCGCCGGTGACGATCGCGACGCGGGGGGATGTGGGGGTGGGGGTGGTGGGCTTCTGGTCGCTCATGACGGTGCTCCTGTCGTGGCGGGGGAGCGGGTTTCGCTCCCTGACAGAAACAACGCTAACACCGATTCCGTAGCAACGCTACCTTTGCCGTAACGTCGCTACGGTGTTGTGGTCCGGAGGAGGTTTCGCCCCCGCCGCCCCTACCCATTCCCGTCCCTTAATCAGGGGCTCCGCCCCCGAACCCCCAAAAGACTGCGCAGTTCCCCGCGCCCCTAGGTTTTCAGGGGCGCGGGGAACTGCGCAGCCCAGCCACGACTCACCCGTACGCATTCCACCCCGCAAGCCCTCGCCCACTCACGGTCAACCCACCCAACCCCCATCAGCCCCGCCCACCCACTCAGCCCGTCCGGCGCTTGAGGACGAGGCCGTTCAGGCCGATCTCCCCGCCCACCCCTGTCAGCCCCGCCCCACCCACTTAGCCCGTCCGGCGTTTGAGGACGAGCGCGTTCAGCGCGATGCGGGGGTCTGGGGGCGGAGCCCTCAGGGGACAGGAATGGGTAGGGGCGGCGGGGGCGAGAACGGATCAGCCGGGCCACACCAATGACTGGAGCTCCGAATACGCGTGCAGGGCGTACGAGCCGACATCTCGGCCCACCCCGCTCTGCTTGAAGCCGCCGAACGGCGCCTCCATGTTCCGGCCGACCGTGTTCACCCCGACGCCACCGGCCCTCAGCTGCCGGGCCACGCGGAAGGCGCGGGCGACGTCGCCGGACCAGACGTAGTCGATGAGGCCGTAGTCGCTGTCGTTGGCAAGGGCGACGGCCTCCTCCTCGTCGTCGAAGGGGAGGACCACGACGACCGGGCCGAAGATCTCCTCGCGGACGACCCGCATGTCGGGCGTGCAGTCGGCGAGGAGGGTCGGGGCGACGTAGAACCCCCGGTCGGACGGCGGCCGTTCACCGCCCGAGACCACCCGCGCCCCCTCCTTGCGGCCCAGTTCGACGTACGACTCGATCCGGTCCCGGTGGGCGGCGGAGATGACAGGCCCGACGACCGTGTCCTCCGCCCGCGGGTCCCCCACCTTCAAATACCCTGCGTACGCCGCCAGTTGCGCCACCAGCCGGTCGTACACCGCCCGCTGCGCGAGCACCCTCGTCGGGGCCGTGCAGATCTGGCCGCTGTAGAACGAGAAGGTGGTTCCGATGCCCCGGACCGCCGACTCCAGGTCCGCGTCGTCGAAGACGACCGCCGCGCCCTTCCCGCCCAGCTCCATCAACTGCCGTTTCATACCGCGCCCGCACACCTCGGCGATACGCCGCCCGACGGCGGTCGAGCCGGTGAAGCTCACCATGTCGACGTCGTCCGAGTCGACGGCCGCCTCACCGACCTCCGCACGCGAACCGCTGACGACGTTCACGACCCCGGGCGGCACACCCGCGGCCTCCAGCGCCTGAGCCATCCGGTACACGGACAGCGGGTCCTGCGGCGCGGGCTTCACGACGACGGTGTTGCCCATCGCGAGCGCCGGGGCGATCTTGCCGGCCGGGTTCGCCCAGGGGTTGTTGTACGAGGTGATGCAGGTGACCACGCCGACGGGCTGGCGCACGGCAAGGGCGCCCATCACGGCCGCCCTGCCGAACGGGCCCGCCTCGTTGATCTGCGGCGGCAACGGCTCCTCGACGGGCTCCACGCGCGCGTACCGCTGGAAACGGGCCGCCCCGACACCCACCTGCATCCCGCGCGCGGTACCGGTCGTGGCCCCGGTCTCGGCCTGGGCCAGCTCGGCGTACGGGACGAGGTTGCGCCGGATCTCCTCGGCCGCCCGGTGCAGGACCGCGGCCCGCTCCTCGGGTGCCGTGCGTGACCATGACCGGAAGGCCTCGCGGGCCGCGCCTGCCGCCGCGTGCACCTGATCCCGCGAGGCCTCCGGAGCCAGCCCGACGACCTCCTCGGTCGCCGGGTCGATCACCTCGTAGTGGCCGCCGTCCGGCTCCACCCACGAGCCGCCGATGAACAGCCGCTGCCCGTCCGTCACTTGGCCCCCCACACCCGCCGTCGCCGTGGTCACCGTCGTCGTCGCGTCACTTCGTGCTCACCGTTCGCGTGTCCCGGCCCGATCGCAGCACCTTGCCCGGAACGGCCCCCGACACCACGTCGCCCCGTATCGCCTCGACTCCGTTGACCCAGACGGCCGTTATGCCGATCGCCTTCGAGTCGAGGCGCGGGCTGTCTCCCGGCAGGTCGTGCACCAGGGTGGCCTTGCCGGCGTCGATGCGGTCCGGGTCGAAGAGCACGAGGTCCGCATGGAAGCCCTCCGCGATCCGTCCGCGCTCACGCAGTCCGAAGAGCCGCGCAGGGTCGTCCGTGAGCATCTTCACGGCCTGCTCGAGAGTCGTCAGCTTCCGGCCCCGCAGGCAGTCCCCGATGAACCGGGTCGTGTACGGCGCACCGCACATCCGGTCCAGATGGGCGCCCGCGTCCGAGCCGCCGAGCATCACGTCCTCGTGCCGCCACGTCTCCTGCCGCAGCGACCACGAGTCGGGGTCGTTGTCGGTCGGCATGGGCCAAAGAACCGTACGCATACCGTCGTTGGCGCAGATCTCGATGATGCACTCGAAGGGTTCCTGGCCGCGCTCGGCCGCGATGTCCCGTACGACCCGCCCGGTCAGCCCCTCGTTCTCCGTGCTGTAGGTGTCGCCGATGACGTACCGCCCGAAGTCGGCGAGGCGCCGGAAAACGCCGGCCTCCTTGGAGTCGGCCCGCCGCAGCATCTCGCGACGGACCACGGGGTCCCGCAGCTTCGCGATCCGCTCGGGCACGGGGAGGCCGAGGACTTCCCCCCACCCGGGTATCAGGTTCAGCGCGCAGAAGGTCCCCAGCGACATGTTCATCGGCGTGAGGATCGGCATCGTCAGCGCCACGATCCGCCCACCGGCCTTACGGGCCCGCTCACTTGCCGCCAGCTGACGCGGAACCCGCTCGGGGACGGCGGCGTCGATCGTCAGGACGTTCCAGTTCAGCGGGCGTCCCGCCGCCGCGCTCATCTCCACGAACAGATCGATCTCGTCGTCGCTGAACTGGTCGAGGCAGCCCGCCACGATGGCCTCGATCTGCGTGCCCTCGTGATCGCCCACCGCCCGGGAGAGCGCGAGCAGTTCGGCCGGCTTGGCGTGCCGCGAGGCGACGGGCTTCCCGTCCCCGTCGGAGTGGGTGGAGGACTGCGTGGTGGAGAGCCCCCAGGCACCGGACTCCATCGCCTCGTGGAAGAGCGCGAGCATCTGCTCCAGCTGCTCGGGCGAGGGCTGCCCTCCGACGGCATCCGGGCCCATCACATACCGCCTGAGCGCGCAATGCCCCACCATGAAGCCCGCGTTGACCGCGATCCGCCCCTCCAGGGCATCCAGATACTCCCCGAAGGAATGCCAGCTCCACGGCGCCCCCTCCTCCAGCGCGACCAGCGACATCCCCTCGACCTTGGACATCATCCGCCGCGTGTAGTCGGCGTCCTCCGGCCGCGCGGGGTTCAACGGCGCAAGCGTGAACCCACAGTTGCCACCGGCCACCGTCGTCACCCCATGATTGAGCGAGGGCGTCGCATACGGATCCCAGAACAGCTGCGCGTCGTAGTGGGTGTGGGGGTCCACGAACCCGGGCGCGAGTACGAGCCCGCTCGCGTCCTCACTCGTACGGGCTTCCTCGGTGACCTGGCCGATCACGGCGATCCGCCCGCCCCGTATCCCCACGTCAGCGGTATAGGAGGGCGCACCCGACCCATCCACGACGGTCGCGCCCTTGATCAGATGGTCAAGCATGCTTACGCCCCTCTCCGGCTCACTCAACTAACTGCCGCCACACTGACGCGCCCTGTTCTTTTAGGGGCGCGGGGAACTGCGCACCCAGCAACAGCGAACCCGCACCCGAAAACGAACCCCTCACACGGCCTGCCGGAAACGGCTGGTCCGATGCACAGGATCCGTATCGATCTTCGGAATCACGTGCTCCCCGATCAGCCTGATCGTCTGCAGCGTCTCCTCCTTGGGCACACCGACCGGCAGACCAAAACTGAGTTGGTCGGCGCCCGCCTGCTCCCACCGCTTGCACTGCGTGAGCACCTCGTCCGGATCCCCGCAGATCAACAGCTCCTCGGCGATGAGCAGTTCGATGAACTCCTCGTTGTACTCGGGCAGCGTCTCCGGCCACACGGGGAACCCCTCGGGCCGGGGGAACGTGTCGTGGTAGCGGAACACCAGCGACGGCAGATAGTGCAGACCGCCGCCCACGGCGATCCGTATCGCCTCGTCGTGCGTGGGCGCGCAGATCGCAGTCGTCGTCACCATCACGTTGTCGTTGACGAAGTCCCCGATCGGCTCCGCCTCCACCACCGCCGTCTTGTACTGCTCAAGGACCCACTCCATGTCGGAGACCTTCTGCACGCTGAAGCCGAGCACCCCGAGCCCCTTGCGGGCGGCCATGGAGTACGAGGGCGGCGACCCGGCGGCGTACCACATCGCGGGGTGCGACTTCCCGTACGGCTTGGGCAGGACCTTGCGCGGCGGCAGCTGCCAGTGCTTGCCCTGGAAGCCGACGTACTCGTCCTGGAGCCACATCTTGGGGAACTCGGCGATGGTCTCTTCCCAGATCTCCTTGGTGTAGTTCATGTCGGTGATGCCGGGGAGGAAGCCGAGGATCTCGTGCGAGCCGGCGCCGCGTCCGCTGCCGAACTCGAAGCGGTTCTCGGTGAGATGGTCGAGCATGGCGACCTTCTCGGCGACCTTCACCGGGTGGTTGACCTGGGCGAGCGGGTTGAAGATGCCCGAGCCGAGGTGGATGCGGTCGGTCGCGTGCGCGAGATAGCCGAGGAAGACGTCGTTCGCGGAGAGGTGGGAGTACTCCTCCAGGAAGTGGTGCTCGGACGCCCACGCGTACTTGAAGCCGGACTTGTCCGCCTGGATGACGTACTCGGTCTCCTCCATCAGCGCCTTGTGCTCCGCGAGCGGATCGGTCTCGGCCCGCTTGCCCACGTATCCCTGTACAAAGAGCCCGAATTCCAAGGAGGTTCACCGTCCCCTGTCCGTCATCCTGCCGAACCTGACGAACCGTCAGATCCATCTGCCGCCGACTGTTGCACCGCGCCCGCGAGGCGTCAATACCTGATGGACCGTCACATGACGCTCACACCCGCCAGCCAGCCCCCGTCGATCACGAACGGCTGTCCGGTGATGTACGAGGAGTCCTCCGAGGAGAGGAAGAGGGCGAGCCGGGCCACCTCCTCGGGCTTCCCGATCCGGCCCATCGGCACGAGCTTGCGGTAGAGCCGCTCCACACCGGCCGAGGACGCCTCGACGTCCGCCGCCGGGTCGAGCAGGGCCGGGTTGCTCATCGCGGTGTCGATGGCGCCCGGACAGACGGCGTTGACCCGGATGCCCTTGGGAGCCAGCTCCAGCGCGGCCACACGCGTGAGGCCGACGATCGCGTGCTTGGTCGCGCTGTACGCGCCGACGTACGCCATGCCGGTCACCCCGGTGTACGAGGCGGTGTTGACGATGGTCCCGCCGCCGGCCGCCTCGATCTCGGGGGCCAGGGTCTTGATGCCGAGGAAGACGCCGACCTGGTTCACCTGCACGACCTGCATGAACTCGTCGAGGGGCGTGTCGACGAGGGAGTTGAAGCGCAGGATGCCCGCGTTGTTCACCAGCCCGTCGACCTTCCCGTACGCCTCCTTCGCGGCGGCAACCGCGGACGCCCAGTCGGCCTCCCGGCTCACGTCCAGGTGGACATGGAGCGCGCCCAGCTCCTTGGCCAGCTTCTCCCCCTGGTCGTCGAGCACGTCCGCGACGACGACCCTGGCGCCCTCGGCCGCGAAGAGCCGCGCCTCCTGCTCGCCCTGGCCTCGTGCGGCGCCGGTGACGAGTACGACCCGCCCGTCGAGCTTGCCCATCGGTTTCTCCTTCGGGGACGCGGACGCGTGAACCACTTCTGACGCGCCGTCACACGGGTGACGAGCATGCCCATGGTCGTATCTGACACACCGTCAGGCAAGGGGGCGAGAACCCCCGGAGGTTTCGTGGTGTGTCGCAATGCACACGTCAAGTAACCGGCCGGTAGGGACATTTGACTCTGTCGGGCCCGCTGAGGCGGACCAATAATCCTTTCTCGGCAAGGCAAAGAAGCCCCCAAGGACGGAGCAAGGCATGGCCAAGAGGGCCTTGAAGAACAAGAAGATCCGGCTCGTCGCCATTGGGTCCGCACTCGCCACCGGCGCGGCGGTCGTCACCCTGCTGCCCTCGGCGAACGCGGCCGAGGAGAAGACACCTGAGCAGATCATGACGATGTGCGAGAGGTCCGCGGTCGTCAGCGGCGAAAAACGGTCGGTCGAGGATTTCGGAGGCGCCTTCGCGGACGGATTCCAGGCCGACAACTGCGATTTCGCCGAGACGAATTTCGAGACCTTCGACGGCCCCAAGGAGAAAGCCTCGATCGACTTCCCGAACTGCGAGCCGAACGCCACCGACCCGGCGAAGGTCAGCATCACCTGGAAGGCGACCGTCGGCCAGGGCGAGGGCAAGTACACCGCGACACAACAGGGCGCCGGCGGAGGCCTCTTCGGCTTTCTGAGCGGGTCCTGGCTCAAGCACAAGGGCACGACCGACCTGACCATCAAGTCGGTGACGGCCGGCGACACGGAGACGCGGGAAGTCCCGGTCGGCAAGGTCCTGCACATGGAGTTCACGCCGAAGATGCAGCGCATGACAGGCGAATGGCGTGTACGGATCGACGCCGATCCCGGGAGCTTCGCCGTCAATCCCAGCCCCGAGCAGAACTTCGCGGCGCCCGAGGTCATCGAGGGGCCGGTCGTCCTGGCGGGAGCCGCCGGCGCCCCCGGAATCGCGGACGGGGTGGCCAAGCCGGTCCTGACGGACTGCTGACGGCGCCCGGTCGCCCACTGCCGACGGGCCGCCGACAGCCCGGTCAGCCGTGGCCGACGAACCCCGTCACCCGACTCCCCTCCCCCCACTTCCCCCAAGGAGACGCACCATGACACGCACCGGCCGCAAGGGACATCACCGGAGCAAGAAGAAGCGCATCGTCCTCATGCTGGCCCCGGTGGTGGCCGCCGCGGTGGCCGTTCCGCTGATGAACCAGGCGGGTGCCGCCACCCCCTCCGAGGTGTCCAAGGACTGCGCGGAGGACTCCGCGAAGCTGGACAACTGTGAATTCGTCGACGTCCAGGTCAAGAGGAACAGCCTGGGCGCGAACAAGCGCGTTTCCACCGTGACGGACAACTGCGGATCCACTACCGCCGCCACGAAGGACTTCAGCGTGTCGGCCTCGGTGACGAGGTCCATCACCCTTGAGGACGGGTTCACGGCCGCCGCGGACTCGAAGCTGGGCAACTCGTTCTTCGAGATAGGCGCCAAGTTCAACACGACGGAATTCAGCATCAAGCGTGACGACACGGGAACCGGATTCGACTTCTCCAGGACCGACACCGTCAAAGCCGACCACCTCGGGTTCTTCATGTGGTCCGAGAAGCGCACCGATGTGAGCGGATTCCTCAAGGCCACGTACAAGGAGGAGCAGAACGGCCAGAAGGTGTTCTTCTCCCCCAGCGAGGGCGGCACGAGCGTGCACGTCTTCTATCCGCAGCTTCTGAAGAACGGCACCCCTGACGGCCGCCTCTGGCTGCGCAACGTGAAGTGCGGAACTCCCGAGGCGAGCGGAATCCAGAACTCGTCGAACAGCATCCGCACGGAACCCGGATTCGAGGAGGGCGGCGCGAACGTGGCGGACGTCGAGATCCCGCTGTCCGAGATCCCGGCGCCGTAGGCGGGAGCGACAGCCGCACAGCGGGCGCGACCGCCGTAATCGGGAGCGAACGCGATGACGTACGGCAACGGCACCAAGGCACGAACGGCCCCCGCGAATCACGCGGGGGCTTCTCCGTGCCCGCCGCCACGGACACCTTCCGCGCCGGCCGCCCCCCTCAGCGCGCGGTCGATCCCAGGGGGCCCAGGGTGTCGCTGTACGGGGCCCCGAGCCACCGCAGCACCGCGTCCGTGCCGCCGCGGGCGTCCAGCTTGGCGTAGATGTTGCTGAGGTTGTTGCGGACGGTCTTCTCGCTCAGCCCTAACCTCAGGCCGATCTCCTGTGCGCCCAGGCCGGTCGAGAGCAGTTCCATGATCTCCCGCTCCCGGGGCGAGAGCAGGGCGCGCATCCGCTCCGTCGTCTCCCCGCCGCCCGGTATCCGCCGGGCGGCGTCGCGCAGGGCGGCGCACGCGGTCGGCGAGAGGTAGGTGTGGCCGACCGTGGCGGCCATGACCGCCGAGGACAGCATGTGGGTGCAGTAGTCGCCCTCGACCAGATAGCCCGCGCCGCCCCGGAACACCTCGACCACCGTCTCCGTGTCCCGCCGGGGGCTGAGGACGATCACGGGGGCGCTCATCGCACCCATGCCCTTCAACAGCCCCGCGAAGGCTGTCGACGGGTCCTCGCAGCGGAGAACGACGACGTCCACCGCGCCCTCCGACGAAAGTTCCCGGAGCGCGCGGTACGGCGGGGACAGGCGCAGCACCCGGCCCACGTACGGATCGTCCGGGGCCGGCCAGTCCTCGTGCGGCCAGTCGCCGTCGGCGCAGGCCAGGGCGACGGACAGCTTGCGGGAGGGATCCGTCGGCACGGTGGTGCTGACGGGCGCGGAGCTGGGCCGGGAGCCGTGCTGTGCACTGTGCTTGGAAGTTCGGACGTGCCGGGGGGATCGCACTTCGCGTGTCCTTCCGCCGAAGCCATGACGTCCTTACATACGCGGCACAGGCGGAAGTTGTTCGAAGTTTCAAGAAAGAACTGTCTGGCTGTCAGACAGGTTCCCCGGAGCGGCCCACAACGGCGACCCGCAACAGCGACCTACAACAGCGGGGCGACCTCGGCCCCGAACGCGGCCATCTGGTCGGTGAGTTCGGTACGGCTCCGGCTGCGGAACCGCACCTGGATCTGGTGCACCCCCATCGCCCGGTACGCGCGCAGCGACTCGGCGAGCGCCTCGGGGGCCCCGGTGAGAGTGCGGCGCCCCACGCTCCACCCCGGCTCCCCCACGTACAGCGGCTCGGTGATCGCGCCGACGGTGAGGGGTTCGGAGACGCCCGCCTCGTCCCGGAGCCGTCGAACCCGGGCGATCTGCTCGGGCAGCCGATCACGCGGGTCCCCCTGCGGCAGCCACCCGTCGCCCCGGACCGCGGCACGCCGGACGGCGGCGGGCGAGGACCCGCCGACCCAGACGGGCACCCGTTCCTGCGTGGGCCTGGGAAGCTGCCCAAGCCCTTCGAAGTCGTACAACTTCCCGTGGTGGGTGGGGAATTCATCGGGCCCGAGCGCGGCCCGCAGCGCGTCGACGCACTCGTCGAGCACGGCCCCACGCCGCTCGAAGTCCACCCCCAGCACCTCGAACTCCTCCTGTACGTGTCCGGCGCCGACCCCGAGGATCAGGCGCCCTCCGCTCAGGTGGTCGAGGGTCGCGTACTGCTTGGCGGTGAGCAGCGGGTGCCGGAGCCCGACGACCGCGACATGGCTCAACAGCCGTACACGCTCGGTGACTCCGGCCAGGAAGCCGAGGGTGGCGACCGGGTCGTACCAGACCGTGCTCATCGCGGCGGCGAGGCGGCGCGGTATGGCGACGTGGTCGCAGCTCGCGACGTAGTCGAAGCCGGAGCGGTCGGCGGTACGGGCGATCTCGACGAGGTCGTCGGGACCCGCGTCCGCCTCCCATGCCTCCGCGTACATGGTGCTCTGGGACTGGACGGGAAGCTGGATCCCGTAGGTGAAGGTCGCGTTGCTGGAGGAAGTGTTGGTGCGGGACGTGTTGCTGGGGGACGTGTTGCTGGGGTCTGTGTCGTCGAGGGAGGCGCTCAACGGGCACCGCCCGGTCCGGCCCACAGTCCGTCCTCCGTGAGCCCCAGGAGTTCGATCGCGTTGCGCCGTACGATCCGGTCGACAACGTCTGCGTCCAGGTGGCCCATCTGCGCCTCGCCGACCTCCCGCGACTTGGGCCAGGTGGAGTCGGAGTGGGGGTAGTCGGTCTCGTAGAGGACGTTCCCCACGCCGATCGCGTCGAGGTTCTTCAGGCCGAAGGCGTCGTCGAAGAAGCAGCCGTAGACGTGCTCGGTGAAGAGTTCGGACGGCGGGCGGTGGACCTTGTCGGCGACGCCGCCCCAGCCGCGGTTCTCCTCCCACACGACGTCCGCGCGTTCGAGGATGTACGGGATCCAGCCGATCTGGCCCTCCGCGTACATGACCTTGAGGTTCGGGAAGCGCTCGAACTTGCCGCTCATCAGCCAGTCGACCATCGAGAAGCAGCAGTTGGCGAAGGTGATCGTGGAGCCGACGGCCGGCGGGGCGTCGGCGGAGGTGGAGGGCATCCGGCTGCTCGACCCGATGTGCATGGCGATCACGGTGCCGGTCTCGTCGCAGGCGGCGAGGAACGGATCCCACTCGTCCGTATGGACGGAGGGCAGTCCGAGGTGCGGAGGTATCTCGGAGAAGGCGACGGCCCGTACACCGCGGGAGGCGTTGCGCCGCACCTCCTGCGCGGCGAGTTCCGCGTCCCACAGAGGTATGAGGGTGAGTGGTATCAGGCGGCCCGCCGCATCGGGGCCGCACCACTCGTCGACCATCCAGTCGTTGTAGGCGCGCACCGAGAGGAGCCCCAGTTCGCGGTCCTTGGCCTCGGTGAAGGTCTGGCCGCAGAAGCGGGGGAAGGTGGGGAAACAGAGGGCGGACTGGACGTGGTTGACGTCCATGTCGGCCAGGCGCTGCGGGACGTCGTACGAGCCCGGGCGCATCTGCTCGTACGTGATGACTTCGAGTTTGATCTCGTCCCTGTCGTATCCGACGGCGGTGTCGAGACGGGTGAGGGGGCGGTGCAGGTCCTCGTAGACCCACCAGTCGCCGATCGGGCCGTCGTCCCCCGGGTTTCCCATGACCGGGGCGAACTTGCCGCCCAGGAAGGTCATTTCCTTGAGCGGGGCGCGGACGATGCGCGGGCCCCGGTCCCGGTACTGCGACGGGAGCCGGTCCCGCCAGACGTTGGGGGGCTCCACCGTGTGGTCGTCCACCGAGATGATCTTCGGGAAGGTCTCCATGGGTTTTACGGTAGCGCCGATCTGACGGCCCGTCAGCTATCGTGCGGCGGCTCTCTGGAATGCGGGAACCTCGTCATGGGGTTGCGGGGAGGGGGTGTGGGCTCTGTGAGGGCTTGCGCCACTCGGCACGGCGGCCTGTGATCGGTATCTCCCACGGCTGACGCATCCGCCATGAACAAGGCAAACTGGCCTGGTTGTCATGACGTTTCGGCAGGGGGCAGCGATGGACGGTGTACCGCGAGTACCGGAGCAGTGGCGTCCCGATGATTCGGCGGCGCTCCGCTTCAGCGTGCTCGGCCCGGTGCGCGCCTGGCGTGGGGCGGATTCCTTGCCCACCGGGTCCCCTCAACAACGTGCCCTGCTGGCGGCCCTGTTGCTCCGCGAGGGCCGCACGGCTACTGCGGGCGAGCTGATCGACGCGTTGTGGGGGGAGGAGCCGCCTTCGCAGGCGTTGGCGGCGGTGCGGACGTATGCCTCGCGGTTGAGGAAGGTCCTCTCCCCCGGTGTGCTGGTCAGCGAGTCGGGCGGGTACGCCGTCCGGCTCACCGACGAGTCCGGCGTGGGCGCTTCGCTGGACCTCGCGCTGGCCCAGGAGCTGGCGGCCGACGCGGAGAAGGCGAAGACGACGGGTGACCTGTGCCATGCGCGCGCCCTGCTGAACAAGGCGCTGAGCCTGTGGGACGGGGAGGTCCTGGCGAGCGTTCCGGGTCCGTACGCGGAGACCCAGCGCGCCCGTCTGGAGGAGTGGCGGCTCCAACTCATCGAGTCCCGGCTGGACATGGACCTGGAGCAGGGCTGCCACGCGGAGGCGATCTCCGAACTCACCGCGCTCACCGCCGCCCACCCCCTGCGGGAACGGCTGCGCGAGCTGCTGATGCTGGCGCTGTACCGCTCGGGCCGGCAGGCGGAGGCCCTGGCCGCCTACGCGGACACCCGGCGGCTGCTGGCGGACGAGCTGGGCGTGGACCCGCGGCCCGGTCTGCAGGAACTCCAGCAGCGCATCCTCCAGGCGGACCCGGGCCTCGCGGAGCCCTCGGCCCCGCTGGCGGCCGAGACCGCTGCCGCCCCGGTGCGCCCGGCCCAACTCCCCGCCACCGTCTCGGACTTCACCGGCCGGACGTCCTTCGTGTCCGAGCTGAGCGATGTGCTGGCGGCGGCGTCGGCGTCCGAGGGCCGGGTGATGGCGGTGTCGGCGCTGGCGGGCATCGGCGGCGTGGGCAAGACGACGCTGGCCGTCCATGTCGCACACCGGGCACGGAACGCCTTCCCGGACGGACAGCTCTACGTGGACCTCCAGGGAGCGGGCGCGCGGGCGGTCGCGCCCGAGACGGTCCTCGGCTCCTTCCTGCGCGCCCTGGGCACCGCCGACGCGGCGATACCGGACTCCCTGGAGGAGCGGGCGGCCCTCTACCGCTCCACCCTGGACGGCCGCCGGGTCCTGGTGCTGCTGGACAACGCCCGCGACGCGGCCCAGGTACGCCCCCTGCTGCCCGGCATGGAGGGGTGCGCGGCGCTGGTGACGTCGCGGGTGCGGATGGTCGACCTGGCCGGGGCCCATCTCGTCGACCTGGACGTCATGTCGCCGGAGGAGGCGCTCCAGCTCTTCACCAAGATCGTGGGCGAGGAGCGGGTGGCCTCGGAACGCGAGTCGGCGCTGGACGTGGTGGCGGCGTGCGGATTCCTGCCGCTGGCGATCAGGATCGCCGCCTCCCGCCTGGCGGCCCGGCGTACCTGGACGGTCTCGGTCCTCGCCGCGAAGCTCGCCGACGAACGACGCCGGCTGGACGAACTCCAGGCGGGCGACCTGGCCGTGAAGGCCACCTTCGAGCTCGGCTACGGACAGCTGGAGCCCGCCCAGGCCCGCGCGTTCCGGCTGCTCGGGCTGGCGGACGGTCCGGACATCTCGCTGGCCGCGGCCGCGTCGATGCTCGATCTGCCGGTCGAGGAGACCGAGGACCTGCTCGAATCCCTCGTCGACACCTCACTGCTGGAGTCGGCCGCACCCGGCCGCTACCGCTACCACGACCTGGTACGCCTCTACGCGCGTGCGTGCGCCGAGAGGGACGAACAGCCACCGGGCGAGCGGGCGGCGGCGATGTCGCGGATGCTCGACTTCTACCTGGCCACGGCCGCCGGGGTCTACGCAATCGAGCGGCCCGGGGACCGGCTGGTGGACCACCTGGAGGTGACGGAGTACCCCGGGCTGCGGTTCACCGACGGCAGCGCCGCCCTCGACTGGCTCTACAACGAGGCCTCGCCCCTGCTGGCCTGCGTACGGCAGTCGGCGGGTACGGACCGGCTGCGGCGCGCGGTGGACCTGCTGTGGGCCGCCAAGGACCTCACCGAGTCCGGGGCCAACTCCCACCAGTACGAGACGACCGCGCGGGCGATGTGCGACGCCACGCGGACCGCGGGGGACGCACACGCGGAGGGCAGAGCGCGGACGACGTTCACCAATGTCCTGCTGGTCTCCGGCCGCATCCAGCAGGCCGCCGAGCAGGCCCAGCTCGCCATGGAGCTCGCCGCCTCCGCCGAGGACGCCATGGCCATGAGCTGGGCGGCCAACGACCGCGGGCTCACCCTCATGCACCAGGAGCAGTACGCGGACAGCAAGCCGTTCTTCGAGCAGGCGATCGAGGGATACGCCACGATCGGCAACCGGCCGCTCGAAGCGCTCAGCCTGTGCAACCTGTCGCGGGCGCACCTGGGCATGGGGAACATCGCCATGGCGGTGGAGATCGCGCAGCGCGCCCTTTCGGCGTACCTGGAGATCGGCCAGACCCTGCGCCTCGCCAACGGTCACTTCACCCTGGGTATCGCCCTGACGAGGGCCGGCCGTCACACCGAGGCCCTCAGCCAGTTCTCCGACGCCCTGTCCGTCTTCGGCAGCCACCGGCAGCGGCTCTGGGAGGGGACGACCAACTTCCGGATCGCCGAGGTGCACCTGGCCGCCCGTCGCCCCGCGCAGGCGGCCCAGCACGCCGAGCAGGCCCTCGCGCTCGGCTGCATCGGCGGCGACCGCATGCAGGGCACCGTGCTGACACTCCTCGGCCGGGCCCTCACCATGCTGGGGCAGGTGGACCGGGCCAGGGTCTGCTGGCGCGAGGCGCTCAACCTCTACGAACAGCACGGCGGTGCCGCGCAGGCCGAGGAGGTACGCGCGCTGCTCACGCCCGCCACCGCGGCGTGAACGGGGTGCCGGTGACGGGGCAGTAGCGGACGTTCAGCATTCGTTTATCTCCGCCCGGCACTCTCGTACGTGTCACACCGTCGCGTCGGGGGGCAGACGGTCTGACCAGGAGCCCAACGGCTAATGTGCGGCTCCGAACGCCCGTCCAGCGACCCTCGGGGGAGTTTCTGGGCGGGCGTTCCTTACTCGTCACCACAACGGAGGGATTCAGGCCCATGAGCGAGACGAAGAAGGAAACGGACCTCACCACGCAGGACAACGGCATGCCGACTCCGCCTGCCAAGGACCCGGTTGTGACTCCGCTCGACAACGGGATGCCGACGCCGCCCGCGAAGGGCTCGGACGCCACCACGCAGGACAACGGGATGCCCGCGCCGCCGGTCAAGGACCCCGAGGTCACCACGCTCGACAACGGTATGCCCAGTGAGCCGGCCGACATCCGGACGATGGACAACGGCATGCCCTCCCCGCCGGCGCTGGACCTCGACGGCGGCAAGTAGAGACTTTCAACCCGACGGGGATCGGCCGCGGTGGCGCGGAGGGGGAGCCACCGCGGCCGAAGTCTGTCCGGGTACGGGGACTGGTACGGGCACGGGTATGGGCACGGTTTGGGTACGGGCCAATCGGTGGCCCGAACCGTTCGATGCCGTCGAACGGGCATCCCGCTTGTCGCTAGCGTCCCTTGATGTCCGGAAGTCCCCTCTCCCACAGGAGCCGGCATGACCCGAGCCAAGAAGATCCTCACCACGATCGCCCTGATACTCACCGCCGCCGCGGCCTCCGCGAGCCCGGCCCTGGCCGACAACTCGATGCCCGCGCCCGCCCCGGACACGGCCGTTTCCGTGGCCTCGTCGGCCAACTCCGCGCCGTAGAAGACCCGATGGGGGCCGAGCCGGGCGGGCTCGGCCCCCATCGTCACCCTGGCCGGTTCCGCTCCTCGGTCAAGGCCGTCCACCATCAGGCGACGCGGTCACCGCACCCGGGGGTGGTGGGGGTGGGCGGCGCCGACGGGCCGTTCGCGGGAGGAGCCTGCCTCGGCCCTTCCCAGCGCGCCGACGCGAACAGGACACCGACCACCACGGCGGCCAGCACGAGCAGCAGAACAGCGCGGCGGACAGGACGACTGACAGCCAGCCGGAACCGGGCACGACCGGACGGCGGGGCCGCGGGCCGCAGATCGGACAGGCCGACGGAGTCGGTCCGGGCCCGCAGGGCGTCGCGCAGCCGTTGTTCGAGGGGATCCGGGGGCAGGCCGGAGCCGGGGTCGTACTCGATCATCGCGACTCCTCCGGGATCACGCGGGGCTTGAGGACTTCAGGGCTTCAGGGCCTCATCGGGGGCTCTCTGGCTGCCGCCGGGTCAGCAGGCGCAAGGCGGCGGCCCGCCCGCGGGCATCTCCTCCCGCCGGTACGACACCCCCGGCGCCCGGACCCCACAGGACGGACCCGGACCGAGGGACGGTGGAGCCGCCGGGCATCCGCCCGGCGGCCACCTCACCTCAGGCGGACCGCTGACCAACCCGACGCCGGTCAGCAGCCCCCGCCCCCGTTTCCCCAGGTGACCCGCGGGTCCCCGGGCCCGCGGGTCACCGTCCCTCAGCGCTTCGAAGGAGCGCTGACCTTTGCATCGCTGTAGGAGTCGGGCTTCGCGACGTCGTCGCTGTCGCCCGGGACCGCGTCGACCGGGTCGTCGTCGCCGGGGCCGGGCTCCGCGCACGTGTCACCGTCGGCGGGCACCGCGTCGATAGGGCCCCCGGAGCGGACGTCGATCCGTCCCTTGTCGTCGACGGTGACGTCCGTGTAGGAGCCGGGCTTGGAGAGTTCGGCCTTGCCGGGCACCGCTTCGACCGAGTCCCCGTCGCCGAGGTCGATCGGGCCCTTGTCGTCGATCTCGACGTCCTTGTACGAGCCGGGCTTCGGGAGTTCGCCCTTGTCCGGCACCGCGTCGACCGGCTCCGGCTCCTCGCACACGTCGGAGTACCACACCTGCTGGACCTTCTCCGGGGCGGGCGCGGGGTTGCCGGCGCTGGCCTGGGCGGTGAACGTGCCGCCCATACCGATCGCGGCGGCGGCAGCGGTGACTGCGACGGCGATGCGCAGCCGACGCGAGCGGAGGCCGCCTCGGGCAGTCTGACCTGCGGACATGTGATTCCTCGAATCGTCGATCGTGGCTGTTTCGGACGGGCCGCCGCCAACGGGTGGTTTCCCGTGGCGAAGGCCTCGGCTCGGAGGCGCCTCCACCCGGACAGACGTTCCGGCCGCATCGAGGTTGCAGGTCCGAGCACTCTTTTCCCGCGGGCACCGCGAGTCCTGCGGGCGCCACAAAGCTGCGTCTTGCGGGCACCACAAGGCCGCGACAACCCCGGAGGGAGGGTCGTCGCGGCCGGGGCACCCCGCTCTCAGGCGCAGAGTTCGCCGTCGATCAGGTCGTTCTGGGCCTGCTCGGTGGAGAGGTCGGAGGCGCCGTCGCCGGTCGCGTGCAGGACCACGACCCGGCGGCCGTCCGGGCTGACGCCGTTGCGGGTGGTGTAGCCGGGGAAGTCGCCGGCGTGGCTGTAGTAGGAGCCGCCGCAGGTCAGCGGGACCTGCAGCAGGCCCAGGCCGTAGCGCGCGCCGGGCCACACGGGGTCGAGGTCGGCGGCCCGTACGGTCGTCTTCATCTCGGCGAGCTGTGCCGGGCGCAGCAACTTGCCGCCCAGGAGCGCCTGGTAGAAGCGGGTCAGGTCGGCCGTCGTACCGATCATCGCGCCGGCCGCACCGGCCGCCGACGGATTGAACCGGGTGGTGTCGATCGTCGGCCCGGTCTTCCCGAAGTCGGAGTAGCCGTGCAGGTGGCGGCCGGGGATCCGGGAGTCCGTCGTCGGGGCGGAGGTGTCGCGCAGGCCCAGCGGGCGGATGATGCGCTTGGTGACCTGCTGCTCCCAGCTCTTCCCGGTGACCTTCTGGATGATCATCCCGGCGAGGATGTAATTGGTGTTGGAGTACGCCCACTTGGCGCCGGGCTCGAAGTCCGGGGCGTGCCCCGTCGCTATGCCGACCAGCTGCTCCAGGGTCCAGGTGGTGTAGCGGCCGGCCTGGTACTCGTCCACGCTGGCCAGCACCGGGAGGTCCGCGGTGTAGTTGAACAGTCCGCTGGTGTGCTGGAGCAGCTGCCGCACGGTGATCCTGCTGCCGTCGTTGCCGTTGCCGGACACCACTCCCGGCAGCCAGTGCTCCACCGTGTCGTCGAGCGACAGGCGTCCCTCGCCCACGAGTTGGAGTACGACCGTGGCGACGAACGTCTTGCTGGCGCTGGCCATCCGGAACCGGTCGCCGGAGCGGGCGGCGGCGCCGGTGGCCTTGTCTGCCACCCCGGCGGTGGCGTACCGGGAGCCGCGCGGCCCCGTCGACTGGGCCACGACACCGACGGTCCCGGTCTTCAGGATCGCCTCCACGCCCGCCTGAAGACCCTTGTCGTGCGTCTTGGCGTACTTGTTGAGCGTCTTGTCGTGCGTCGGGCTCGCCGCCTGCCCCGTCGCGCCCGCCGCCGGCAGGGTCAGTCCGATACCGGCCAGGGCGGTCACCAGCGTCGTGGCCACAATGCGGGACGTGAGCTTCGTCTTCATGCGGGCGGGCTCCTTGCGGGTCGGTCGTCGTACCGCCGTTGCGGTGTGATCACCAACCTAGGAATTCCGGCCCCGCGTCACGATCCGGCAGCCTGGCCGTTCGGAGCGGGTGCCCACCCCACCGTGCCGGTAGCGCCTGCTGTACCTGACCCGCCCCGACCTCGGCCAACACCACTGGCATCAAGGGGTGGTGATGGTACGTCAGGTGCGGCGGCGCGCGTCGTCGAGGTAGCGCAGGACCGCCGCGACGCGTCGGTCGACCTGGTCGGCGGGCGACAGGTCGAGCTTGGCGAAGATGCTGCGGATGTGCTTGTGGACGGCGCCGTCCGTGACGACGAGCCGTTCGGCGATGGCGCCGTTGCCCAGGCCCTCGGCCATCAGCCCGAGCACATCGCGCTCGCGCGGGCTGAGCCGTTCCAGGCGGGTGTCCTGGCGGCTGCGGGTGAAGAGCTGGGCGACGACCTCCGGGTCGATGGCCGTGCCCCCGGCGGCGACCCGGTTGAGCGCGTCGAGGAACTCCTCGACGCGGCCGACCCGTTCCTTGAGCATGTAGCCGAGCCCGGTGACCCCGCCGGCGAGCAGATCCGTGGCGAAGGACTGCTCGACGTACGCCGACAGGACGAGGACCGCGAGATCGGGCCTGCGGCGTCTCGCCTCGACCGCCGCGACTATCCCCTCGTCGGTGTGCGTCGGCGGCATCCGTACGTCGAGGATGGCGACGTCGGGCTTGTGGGTGTCGATGGCGTCGAGGATGCCGTCGGCGGTTCCGGCGGTGGCCACCACGTCGAGGCCCTCGGCGCGCAGCAGCAGGGCAAGTCCCTCCCGCAGCAGCGGGTCGTCCTCGGCGATCACAATCCGCATGGCATGTCCACCTTGAGAGTCGTCGGGCCGCCGGGCGGGCTGGCCAGGTCGAGGGTGCCGTCGTGGGCCGCGATGCGGCGGCGGATGCCGGTGAGCCCGGAGCCGCCCGCCTCGTCGGCGCCGCCGCGGCCGTCGTCGGTGATGTCCAGCCGCAGCCGGCCGCCGCGGCTGCGGACCGTGACGGTGACGCTCTTCGCCCCGCTGTGCTTGGCGATGTTGGTCAGCGTCTCGGCGACCACGAAGTACGCGCTGGCCTCCACGGACGCGGCGCACCGCTCGGGCGCCTCGACGTCGATCCGGCAGGGCACCGGGCAGCTCGCGGCGAGTCCGGTGAGCGCGCCTTCGAGGCCGCGGTCGGCCAGTACGGGCGGCAGGATGCCCCGGGCGACCGAGCGCAGTTCGGCCAGGGCCTGCTCGGCGGCGCTCTGGGCGCGTTCGAGGAGTTCGTCGGCGCCCGCCGGGTCGCGGGCCACCATGCGGCGGGCGGCGCCGAGCAGCACGGTGACGGTGACGAGGCGGTTCTGGGTGCCGTCGTGCAACGACCGCTCGATGCGCCGCAGTTCGGTGGCGTGGGCGTCCAGGGCGGCGGCCCGGGTGGCGGTGAGTTCCGCGACGCGCAGGGACAGGTCGGTGTCGGGTCCGGCCGCGAGGAGAAGGCGTCCCGGACGCGCCTGGAGCCGTGCCATCGCGGGGCTGAGGCCCAGGATGATCGCGATCCAGCCGAGCCCCAGCAGGGTCACGGCCAGGGCGTCGGGCCAGCCCTGGGCCTGGCCGAGCCCCACGGACGTACTGGTCGCGTTCTCCGGCATGAGGCGCCAGTACAGCGGGAACAGCCCGTCGCGTACGGCCATCAGCGGCAGCAGCAGCGCGATCACTCCGAGCAGCAGCCCGAGCGTGCCGTGCCGGGCCAGCCAGCGCAGCTCCCGCCGGGTGGTCGGGTCGACGAGGGCGAGCCGCAGCCGGGTCGGGGCCGGGTCGGGGCCGATGATCTCGGGACCCCACCGCGCGAGCCGGTGGCGTTCACGGTCGGCGAGGGAGTGCAGGGCGCGCAGCGCGACGGGGGCCATGAGCAGCCCGACGCCCACGACGGACGTCACGGCGGTGACGGCCAGCCAGAACAGCACGGCAAGCGCGAGCATCGCGGTGCCGAGCCCGCCGATGAGCTGGCCGAGCGCGGCGCCCGCGGCCTCGGCGGCCCGGATCGCGCTCGCCCTGATCCCGGGCCGGTCCGCGTGGACCGGCTCACCGTGCCGGGTCGAGGTCGACATCCGCCCCCTCCCTTCCCTCTCGTCCCTCATACCCCTCTTGCCTCATACCCCTCTTGCCTTCGCACCTTCGCACCTTCGCCAACGGCTTTGCGCGGTCGGGCGGTTCTGACGGCTCACAGGCTCACTGACTCACTGGCTCACAGGCCGGGGGCTCGGTCAGGAGCCTAGAGGTACAGCCTGCTGTACCCCGAGTCGGGCTGCTGGCTGGCTCGGCCGCACAGGGTGCTGATCCGTAGCTTCGAAGCATGTCAGCGGGACCGCCCAAAGGCCCCCGGAACGCGACGAGTTCGGAGAGAAACAGCGATGACGACCATGGACCCCTACCGCCTCACCGGCGGCACCGAGACCCCGGACCGGACGAGGGCCGGCGTGCAGCGGGCCGACATCGTGCGTACGGCGCTGTGGCTGGTGCTGGTCATCAGCACCGTCGGCAACATGGTGGCCTCCTACGGCGCCGCCTCCACCCAGGTCCACCTGGCCTGCGGCGCCGTCACCGCGCTGTGCGTGACCGCGCTCGTCATCCGCCACCTGCGGGGCCGGCGATGAGCGGCGTCCACGCGGGAGCCGCCCACCCGGCGGCGACCCGGACCGCTCCCGCCATCGTGCTGGAGAACGTCAGCAAGACGTACGCGGGAGGCGTCCACGCCCTCGACGACGTGTCGCTGGCCGTGGAACACGGCACGTTCCTCGCCGTGATGGGGCCCTCGGGCTCCGGCAAGAGCACGCTCATGCACTGCGCCGCCGGTCTCGACTCCCCCACCTCGGGGAGCATCCGGATCGGCGGCCAGGAGATCGCCGGGCTGAACGAGACCCGCCGCACCGAACTGCGCCGCGAGCACATCGGGTTCGTGTTCCAGTCCTACAACCTGGTCCCCGCCCTCAGCGTCGCCGACAACATCACGCTGCCGCTGCGGCTGGCGGGCCGGGCCCCCGACCGGGAGTGGCTGCGGACCCTGGTCGACCGGGTCGGTCTCGGCGACCGCCTCTCGCACCGGCCCGCCGAGCTCTCCGGTGGCCAGCAGCAACGGGCCGCGATCGTACGGGCGTTGGTGGCCAAGCCGGCCGTCGTGTTCGCCGACGAGCCGACCGGGGCGCTGGATCTGCGCAGCGCCCACGAGGTGCTCGGCCTGCTGCGCGAACTCGTCGACGAGCTGCGCCAGACGGTGGTGATGGTCACCCACGACCCGGCCGCCGCCGCCCAGGCGCACCACGCGGTGGTGATGGCCGACGGCCGGGTGGTCGAGCGCCTGTACCAGCCCACCGCCCCCGAACTGGCCGACCGTCTCGTCAAGCTCGGAGAGGTCTAGAACCATGCTGCATCTCGCGGTCCGGATGGCCGGACACCGGATCACCGCCCTGCTGGCGGTGGCGTGCGCGGTCCTCGGCGGAGCGGCCCTGATCACCGGCACCGGAGTGCTGGCCGAGTCCGGGTTCCGCTCCCAGCTGCCCGCCGGGCGGCTGGCGGGCGCGGAGGTCGTGGTCTCCACCGAACAGAGCTTCAGTTCGGGCCCCGACCTGCCGATCGCCCTCCCGGAGCGCGGCACGGTCCCGGCCGAGCTGGTCGACGAGCTGGCCCAACTGCCGGGCGTCACCGCGGCGGTCGGCGACATCAGCTTCCCCGCCGCCCTCGTCGACGCCGACGGTCAGGTCGTACCGACCCAGGACCCGCGGACCGCCGGGCACGGCTGGTCCTCGACGAAGCTCCTCGTGGACGCGAAGGTCGACGGATCCGCTCCGGCCGGCACCGGCGAGGTCGCCCTCGACAGCGCCACGGCCGCCACCGCAGGAGTACAGGTGGGCGACAAGGTCGAGGTCGTCGCGGCCGGCCGCGCCGCAGCCGCCTACCGCGTCACGGCACTGGTCGACGCACCGGACACCGGTATCCTCTTCGCCGACCCGACGGCCGTACGGCTGTCCGGCCGCGCCGACGGAGAGCGCGCCGGGACCGTGGACCTGGTCGCCCTGCGCACCGAGCCCGGCACCGAGGCCTCGGTGGCCGCCGCGGCCCGCGAGAAGATCAAGGACACCCGCAAAGGCACCGCCAAGAACACGGACACCGGCACCGACGCAAGCGCAAGCACGGACACCGACGCCCCCGCCGGCCTGATCGTCTCCACCGGCTCCGAGCGCGGTGACATCGCCTCTCCCGGCGCGGGCGCCGCCCGCTCCCTGCTGATCCTGCTGGCCAGTTCGCTCGGCGGGATCATCATGCTGATCATCGGGTTCGTGATGGCGAGCGCGCTCGCCGTGTCGATCGGCGGCCAGCGCCGCGATCTGGCCCTGATGCGGGCCGTCGGCGCAACTCCCAAGCAGATCAGGCGACTTGCGGCCGGACAGGCCTCGATCATCGCGGCCGTGGCGGTCGTGCCCGGAGTCGGCCTCGGCTATCTGCTGGCCGGACAGTTCCGGAGCATGCTGGTCGACCGCGGGGTGATCCCGGAGGCGCTGCCGCTCACGTTCAGCCCGCTGCCCGCGCTCGCCACCGTCCTGCTGCTCGGTCTCGCCGTGCAGGTGTCGGCCCGCAGCGCCGCGTGGCGCACCTCGCGCATGCCCGCCACCGAGGCGGTCGCCGAGTCCCGCAGCGAACCCCGCACGCCGTCCAAGATGCGCGCCCGCTTCGGTCTGCTGCTGATCGTCGCCGCGACCACGCTGTCCGTCGTACCGCTGCTGAGCCGTACGGTCCTCGGCGCGACGGCCACCTCCATGGCCGGGATCATCGGGGCGATCGGTCTGGCCCTGGCGGGACCCGCGCTGGTCCGGGGCATCGGCGACGCGGCGGGCCGACGGCTCCGCCCCGGCGTCTCGGCGCCGACCTGGCTCGCGGTGTCCAACATCCGCGGCTACGCGCTGCGGCTCTCGGGGGTCGTCAGCGCCCTGGCCATGGCGGTCGTGTTCGTCCTGACCTACACCCTCGCCCAGACGACCGTCATGAGCGCCACCGCGCAGGACACCCGCACCGGCACCCTCGCCCAGCAGCGTCTGACCGCACCGGGCCTCGGCGGCCTGCCCGCCGGCACCCTCGCCGCCGTCACCAGGACGTCCGGTGTCGAGGCGGCGGCCCCGGTCAGCGACACCACCGTGATCCGGGAGTACGAGCAGTTCGGTGACCCGGTCGTCGAATCCGGCTCGGCGATGGTCCTGACCCCGGCCGCGTCGGGCGTCCTCGACCTCGGCGTACGGGACGGCAGCCTGGCGCGCCTCAAGGGCGACACGGTCGCCGTCAGCACCGAGGTCGCCCGCTCCCCCGGCTCGGGGCTCGGCAGCCGCATCACCCTGGTCCTCGGGGACGGCACCCGGGTCAGCCCCAAGGTCGTCGCCGTCTACGACCGCGGCCTCGGCTTCGGCCCGATCGCCCTCTCCCACGACCTCGCCGCGGGCCACACCACCGCGGGCCTCGACCAGAGCGTCCTCGTCCGCACCGACGGCACCGAGGCGGCCCAGCGCGCCCTCACGGCCCTCGCCGCGGCCCGCCCCGGCCTGGCCCTCGCGCCCACCGACACCGGATCGGGCGACAGCCTGAGCGACGCCCCGCCGACGGTCTGGATCAACCTGGCCCTCATCGTCGTACTCCTCGGCTACCTCCTCCTCAGCATCGCCAACAAGCTCGTCGCCACCACCGCCCAGCGGCAGGGCGAGATCGCCACGCTCCGCCTCAACGGCACCACGCCGCGCCAGATCCTCGCGATGATGCGCCGCGAGGCCGCGGTGATCGGGGCCGCCGCACTCACCGCCGGCCTGCTGCTGTCCGCGATCCCCCTCGCGCTGCTCGGCATCGGCTTCCTGGACCGGCCGTGGCCCGCGGGCCCGGTGTGGCTGCTCCCCGCCGTCGCGCTGACGGTGATCTGCACGGCCTTCATCACGGTCGAACTCCCCACCCGGCAGGCCCTGCGCACGGCCCCCGCCCATGCGCTGTCCGCCCGCGAGTAACCCGGGGCGCGACGAGAACGGAAGCGGGAGTACGGGCAGACGCGCGGCCGGGACGACTCCGGCCGCGCGTCTGCCCGTACTCCCGTTCCCGTTCCCGAACCAGCCCCTCAGCGCGCCCGCAGCTCGCCCTTGACGACCTTCCCGCTCGCGTTGCGCGGGAGTTCGGCCACGAACTCGACCGTCCTGGGGACCTTGTAGTTGGCCATCTCGCGTCGGGCCCAGGCGATGAGGTCGTCCGCGGTCGCCACGGCTTCCGGCCGCCGCACGACGTAGGCCCTGCCGACCTCGCCCAGCCGCGCGTCCGGTACGCCGATGACCGCCACGTCGGCCACGTCCGGGTGCAGGCCGAGGAGTTGCTCTATCTCCGCCGGGTACGCGTTGAAGCCGCCGACGATGAACATGTCCTTGATGCGGTCGGTGATCCGGAGGTTGCCGGCCGGGTCCAGGACGCCGACATCGCCCGTGCGGAGCCAGCCGTCGGGGGTGAGGACCTCGGAGGTGGCCCGGGCGTCCTCGTAGTAGCCGCCCATGACGTTGAAGCCGCGGACCAGGACCTCGCCCTGGGCGCCGGGGGCGACGGAGACGCCCGCCGCGTCCACCACCCGCACCTCCGTGCCCGGGATCGCGCGGCCCGACGTGGACGCGATCACGCCCGGCTCGTCCCCGCGTCGGCACATCGAGACGATTCCGCTCGCCTCGGAGAGGCCGTAGGCGGTCAGGACCGTGCCGACCCCGAGTTCCTCCCGCAAGCGCTCCACCAGGCGCAACGGCACCACGGCCGCGCCCGTCACCACCAGGCGCAGGGGCGAGAGGTCGTACGAGTCGCGGCCCGGGTGGTCCAGGAGCGACTGGTGGAGGGTGGGCGGGCCCGGCAGGACGGAGATCCGCTCCGAGGCCACGTTCGCGAGGACCGTGTCCACGTTGAACACCGGCTGCGGGATCATCGTCGCGCCCCGCATCAGACAGGCGATCACACCGGCCTTGTAGCCGAAGGTGTGGAAGAAGGGGTTCACGATCAGATAGCGGTCGCCCTCGCGGAGGCCCGCGAGATCGCTCCACACCTCGTACGCCCGCAGAGTCTGCGCGTGGGTGATCACCGCGCCCTTGGGACGGCCCGTCGTGCCCGAGGTGTAGACGATGTCCGAGGGGGACGACGACTCGACCGCCGAGGCCCTGGCCCGTACGTCCGCCGCGTCCACGCCGTCCCCGCTGGCCAGGAAGTCCTTCCAGGTACGGAAGTCGGCCGGGGCGTCGTCCGAGAGGACCACCACCTGCTCCAGATGCGGGAGCCCGGCGAGCGGACCCGCGGAATCCGCCCCCGAGTCCGGCTCCTGCCCCGCCGAACCCGGCCCTTCACCGGCCGCCCGGCGCAGCGACGCCACGTACGACGTCCCCAGGAACGTCCCCGTCACGAACAGCAGCTTCGCCCGGCTCCGGGAGAGGATGTACGCCGCTTCCGTGCCCTTGAAGCGGGTGTTGAGCGGGACGAGGACCGCGCCGGCCGACACCGCGCCCAGCGAGGAGACGATCCAGTCCAGGGTGTTGGGCGCCCAGATGGCCACGCGGTCACCAGGGTTGACGCCGTTCGCGACACAGGCCGCCGCCGCGCGTTCCACCCGGGCGCCCAACTCCGCGTACGAGACCCGGGTGCGGCCCTCGACGACCGCCTCCACGTCGGCGTACCGCTCGGCCGCCCCCCGCACCAGCCCGGGAATGGTGCCCCACTCCATGTCACCGCGCACGGCGAGCCTCCCCACGGTCGACACCCACTAGCTGACTACCCGTCAGATTAGCTGTAGCCTGACGCCCTGTCAGCATTCGTGGACCACGGTGGAGGTGCGCCCATGACAGGGGCAGGACTCAAGGACGCCACGGCCGTCGTGGGGATCGGGCAGACCCCCTTCGCCAAGCAACTCCCGGAGAGCGAGAAGGCGTTGGCCTGCCGGGCGATCCTCGCCGCCCTCGACGACGCCGGGATCTCCCCCGCCGAGGTCGACGCGCTCGCCTCCTACACGATGGAGGAGACCGACGAGGTGGAGGTGGCGAAGGCCGTCGGCTTCGGCGACCTCACCTTCTTCAGCAAGGTCGGTTACGGGGGCGGCGGTTCGTGCGCCACCGTCGCGCATCTGGCCGCCGCCGTGGCCACCGGGCAGGCGACGGTCGGGGTCGCCTGGCGCTCACGGAAGAGAGGCAGCGGGCCGCGCCCGTGGAAGAACACGGCCGTCCAACTTCCCACCCCCGCCCAGTGGACGCGGCCTTTCGGGCTCCTGCGGCCCGCCGACGAGATCGCCATGCTCACCCGCCGCTATCTGCACGAGTACGGGGCCACCCGCGACCACCTCTTCAACGTCGCCCTCGCCTGCCGCAACCGGGCCAACCAGAATCCCGCGGCGATGATGTACGAACGCCCGCTGACCCGGGACATGTATATGACCTCGCGGTGGATCAGCGAGCCCCTCTGCCTCTTCGACAACTGCCTTGAGACCGATGGGGCGTTGGCCTGCGTCGTCGTCTCCGCCGAGCGAGCGCGCGACTGCCGGCAACGGCCCGTGTACGTCCACTCCGCCGCCCAGGGCCTGCCCGCCCAGCACCACGGCATGGTCAACTACTGGAACGACGACCCGCTGACCGGCCCGGCCTGGACCGCGGCCCGACATCTGTGGAAACACTCCGACTTCACCCCGGAGGACGTCGACGTCGCCCAGATCTACGACGCGTTCACCCCCCTCATACCGCTCTCCCTCGAGGGCTACGGCTTCTGCGGCCGGGGCGAGGGCGGCGCGTTCACCGAGGGCGGCGCCCTGGAGATCGGCGGACGACTGCCGCTGAACACGAGCGGCGGGGGCCTCTCGGAGGCGTACGTCCATGGCTTCAACCTCATCAACGAGGGCGTGAAGCAGCTCCGGGGCACGAGCACCGCGCAGGTTCCGGACGCGGCCACCTGCCTGGTCACGGCGGGCGAGGGCGTACCGACGTCCGCCCTGCTCCTGAGGACCTGACCGTGCTCCGAGCAACCGACCGGCCGAGCATCCGCCGAACCGAGGAGCCGACATGCTGACACCTGTCGTGGACGACGACGGCGCCCCCTTCTGGGAGTACGCCGCCCGCGGCGAGCTGCGCGTCCAGGCCTGCGCAGAGCCCGACTGCGGCGAACTCCGCTTCCCGCCCCGGCCCTGCTGCCCGCACTGCCACTCCTTCGACAGCGAGTGGCGCAGGATGAGCGGCAAGGGGCGCGTCTGGTCGTACGTCGTCCCGCATCCGCCGCTGCTGCCCGACTACGCGGCGCGGGCCCCGTACAACGTGATCGTCGTCGAGCTGGCGGACGCCCCGCGGATACGGCTCGTGGGGAACCTCGTCAGCGGGCCCGAGGCGCCGATCAACTCCGTTGCCCAGGAGCGGATCCGGATCGGGGCGAAGGTGCAGGTGGTGTTCGCGGAGGGTGAGGGCGGCGCGGGCCGCGAGGACGGTGGCGGGCCGCTGCCGCGCTGGGTACTGGAGCGGCCATGACTCTGCGCGTCTCCGCCGACAAGGACACGGGGGTGGCGGTCGTCACCCTCGACCGGCCGGAAAAACTCAATGCCATCGATCTGAGCACGGCGGACGAACTGGCTTCTGTATGGCGGGAGTTCCGGTTCGACGACTCCGTGCGCGCGATCGTGCTCACGGGTGCGGGTGAGCGGGCCTTCTGTACGGGGCTCGACCGTGACGCCGACGTTCCGCAGCCCAACTCCCCCTACATGGTGGACGATCCGCTCGTCGCGATCGGGCCGAAGGCGTGCGACCTGTGGAAGCCGGTCATCGTGGCCGTGAACGGGATGGCCTGCGGGGGCGCCTTCTACCTCATCGGCGAGGCGGACTTCGTGATCGCCGACGAGACGGCCACGTTCTTCGATCCGCATACGACGTACGGGATGGTCAGCGCGTACGAGTCCATCCTGCTGGCGCAGCGGATGCCGTTCGGGGAGGTCGCCCGGATGGCGCTGATGGGCACGGCCGAGCGGGTTTCCGCGCGGCGGGCGTACGAGGTGGGGCTGGTCAGTGAGGTCACCGCGCCCGGTGAGGCGCTCGCCGCCGGTGTGCGGTGTGCGGACGTCATCGCGTCCTGTCCGACCGAGGCCGTACAGGGGACCGTACGGGCCGTGTGGGCGGCTAAGGAGGCGACTCGGACGGCTGCCTTGGCGCACGCGCCGCATCTCGTGTCGATGGGGAATCTTCCGAGCGAGGCGCAGGCGGGGCTGTTCGCCGGCCGTCGGGGGGCGTTCCGGACCCGCTGACTCTCGCGGCGGGCCGCTGTCGGCGCCGGGTCGGCGCCGGGTCGTCACTGTGTGTGGCCGTCGCGTGGCGGGGGTCGGGGAGCGGGCGTAGCGTCTGCATCGAGAGCCCGGGAACGGAGGTCCGCGCATGGTCCGCAACCTGCTCGGGTCCGTTCTCGCTCTCGCCGGAGCGACGGCCGCCGTATGGAGCCCCTTCCGTGCCTGGTACGACGGCCGTCACGGTCGGCACTACCGTCTCGGGGACCTGTTCTCCGGAGGCGGTGTCACGAATGTCCCCGCGGAGCTGTTCGCCTCGCTCTTCCTGCCCTTCGTGGGCGCCGCGCTGATCACGCTGGCCGGGCTGCTGCTCCGGTCGCGACTGCTGGTGGCTCTGGCCGGCGTGATCGTCCTCGGCTTCACCGTGGTGTGGCTGGTCCGGGTGGGTCAGGCCGAGGGCAGTCTCGTGATCTCCGGCGAGCCGGGGAATGGCCTTGGCCCCGGCACGGGGCTCGCCTTTGGCGGTGGTTTGGTGTTGCTGCTGGCTTCTGTCGTCCTGCGTGGGCGGGGGCGGGGGGTGCGAGGGGACTGGGCGGAGCCCGTGTACGTACCTCCACCGGATCCGGCGGTACCGACGCTCGATGGTGCGGGTGGGTGAGGGCTGGGTGCGCGGTTCCTCGCGCCCCTAAAAGATGCGCCTGCCGTTCGTCGTTGGGTCGGGGCCGCGACGGGGCATCCGATCGCAGCTGTGTCATCCAGCACCTTTTGGTTGCCCATCAGAGGTCGTGCTGCGATCGGAAACCCCGACACGACCCCTTCGCCGGGAGGGCGGCAGCCGGAGGGGTAGGGGGCACTTAAGAGAGGGGCTTACGCCCCTGATCTTTTAGGGGCGCGAGGAACCGCGCACCAAGCGACGTCCCACCCGCACTTCATAGGGGCGCGGGGAACGGCGCAATCTTGTGGCCTTTAGGGGCGCGGGGAACTGCGCACCCCAGCCACAACCCACCCGCACCCACAAACGAACCCCCGGCCCGCCATCAGGCGCGGGCCGTCCCCGTTCCCTTTTCCGCGTCGAGGGCGTACACGCATCGGTCCTTGCTGCAGGCGTAGACCACCCCGTCCTTCACGACGGGGGCTCCGGTGATCTCTCCACCGGTCGCGAGCTTCCAGCGCAGGCGCCCGTCGTCGGCCTTGAGGGTGTAGAGGAGATGGTCGGTGGAACCGAAGTGGATGCGTCCGTCGGCGACGGCGGGCGCGCCCACGACGTCGCCGCCCGCCTGGAAGCGCCACTTGGGCGTACCGGTGACGGCGTCGAGGGTGTAGAGCCCCTTGCCGGACCCCACGTGGACGTGCCCCGCGGAGACGAGTACGGGGTCGAGGGAGGACCGGGCCTCCGTGGCGATCCGCCACCGGTCGCGTCCGTCGGTGGCGTCGAGCGCGTACACCGTGCCGAGGTAGTCGGCGAGGTAGATCCCGCCGCCCGTGACGGCGGGCCCCGGCGCGAAGGTCGGCGGGCTGAGGAAGACGGCGGGCGCCTCGAAGTGCCAGCGGACATGGCCGCCGGCGACGTCGATGGCGAGGACCCGGGTGCCGGCGGACACGTACACGTATCCGTCGTCGGCCTGGGTGATGCGGACGGGCACGCCGCCGCAGGAGGCCGCGTCGCCGATGGGGTACGACCAGCGCTCCTCGCCGGTGCGGGCCTCCAGGGCGCGCAGGCGGGCGTCCTTCCAGACGTAGACCGTGCCGTCGTGGACGGCGGGTCCGGCCTCGGGCGACTCGAAGTCGGTCTGGGCGCCGGTGATCTCCCAGAGCTTCTGGCCGTTGGCGGCCTCCCAGGCCTGTACGCCGCCGCCGCGGGTGCCGGTGACGACCGTGCCGCGGTCGGCCTTGAGGGAGTACACCCAGGCGTCGGTCGGCAGCCGCCACAGGTCGGTGCCCTCGCGGGCGTCCAGGGCGAAGAGGGTGGGGCCGTCGGAGGCGTGGACGCGGCCGCCGGCGACCGCCATGGACCAGGCGACGTCCCGGGTCTTGAAGCGGCGCCGCCCGGTGGCCACGTCCAGGGCGTGGACCTCGAAGGACGTGACGTAGACGAGGTCGCCGGCGACGGCGGGGGTGCCCCAGACGTCGTTCGACATGCGGAAGCGCCACGGCCGCCAGGAGGTGGCGGAGTCGGGGCCGGGGGCGGGCGCGGGTACCGGGACGGGCCCGGCGGAGTCGGCGCCGTTCACGCCGGGGCGCGCCCGGGACCAGGAGGCGGCGAGGCCCGCCTCGGGAGGAGGTGCCTTCACGGCGGCGGCGCGGGCGTCGGCGACCCGCGGGCCGGGGCCGATGGGCACCTGGGCGCCCGCGAGGCGTACGGGCCCGGTGTCGGGCGCGCCGCCGTGCCGGCCCGTACCGGCGCCGACCGGGACGGGCGGCGGGTCGTGGGGCGGCGGGGGCGGCACCACGGGGGCGCCACGTCCGCCGCTGCGGCCGGAGGACGGCTTGGCCGCCGGGCGGCCCCCGCGGCGCTGTTCGATCAGGCCCACGGCCCGCTCGGGCAGCCACGCGGACGCCGTACCGCTGTCGTCGGAGCCGGAGCCGAAGAGGTGGGGTGCGAGCTGGGCCTGGAGGTCGGCCGGGTTGGGGCGGCCCGTCGCCTCCATCTGCATACAGGACTCGATGAGCGGGCGCAGCTCGTCCGGGAGGCCTTCGAGGTCCGGGCCCTCCCGCAGGAGCATGAAGACGGTCTCGACGGGGTTCGCGCCGTGGAAGGGCGCGTGGCCGGTGGCGGCGAAGACGAGCATCGAGCCGAGCGAGAAGACGTCGCTCGCGCCGGTCACGCTGCGGGAGTCCTTCGCCTGCTCGGGCGACATGTAGGCGGGGGTGCCGACGGCGACGTTGGTCATCGTCAGACGTGTGTTCGACACCCCGGAGGCGATACCGAAGTCGATGACGCGCGGCCCGTCCTCCACGACGAGGACGTTCGACGGTTTCAGGTCGCGGTGGACGAGACCGGCCCCGTGGATGGACTGCAGGGCCTCCGCGACGCCCGCCGCGAGCCAGCGGACCGCCTGGGCCGGCAGCGGCCCGCACTCGGTCACTATCTCTTCGAGGGAGGGCGCGGGCACATAGGCGGTGGCCAGCCAGGGCACGGCGGCGCGCGCGTCGGCGTCGACCACGGCGGCCGTGTAGAAGCCGGAGACGGCGCGGGCCGCCTCCACCTCGCGCGAGAAGCGGACCCGGAACAGCTGGTCCTCGGCGAGCTCCGTCCTGACCGTCTTGATCGCCACCCGCCGGCCCGAGGCCGAGCGCGCGAGATAGACCAGCCCCATGCCGCCGGCTCCCAGCCGTCCCAGCACCTCGAACGGCCCGATCCGCCGCGGATCGTGCTGTGTCAGCTGATCCACCACTTGCCTGCCACCTCCCCGTACGCGGCCGCGCTTCCAGCCACCGTTCCATCCGCAGCTTCAGCCACTGCGCAGCGTCTCACCACCGAGCCTCTCCGGCGGCACGCACCCCGATTCTTCCTGGCCGCGGCTCCGGTTGCGAACCCGGGCCCGAATCGGGATGTCTCAGCGCGTCTCGTGACAAAAGACCCGTGCCCGCCTTGCTTTTCAACGCCGCCCGGTGTTTTTCGACGCCTTTCGCAGCTTTGCGCACGCCGTTCGTACGCCCTTCAGTACCGAAGCACCGCGAATTTCAAGTTTGCAGCAGGGCAAAGGACGCCCCCTGGTTGTCCGTGACGACCGCCACGCGCCCGTACGAGGTGTCGAAAGGCGGCGTCTGGACCCGTCCGCCGAGCCGCACGACCGTGCCGAGGAGGGCCTCGCAATCGTCCACCCCGAAGTGGACGAGGAAGTGGGGCGGCATCTCGGCCGGGAAGGCCTCGGTGACCAGGACCCGGCCGAAGTCGCGGGTGGTGCCGGGGCCGAAGAGGGCGTCGTGGAAGAGACCGGTGTAGAAGGAGTCGGCGACGGCCGTGTCCCGGGCGTACAGCTCGACCCAGCTGAAGGAGCCGGGCCCGTGCCGCCTGCCGAAGCCGGGGAGCGTACCGCCCTCCCAGAGCCCGAAGACCGCGCTCTCGGGGTCGGCGGCGAGCGCCATCGTGCCGTACGGGCCCACCGGCACCGGTGCCGTGATCACCTGGCCGCCCGCCTCCCGGATCCGCTCGGCCAGGTCCTCGGCGTCCGGGGTGGCGAAGTACACCGTCCACACGGTGGGCATCCGCCCGTCCCGCTTCGGCACGAGGGCCGCCACGGGCTCGCCGTCGAGGTGCGCCCGTACGGAGCCCGCGTACGGGCTGGGGCCCGCGTAGGCCGCGGGGGCCGGGGACTCCAGGGAGCCCGGTGAGCCCGGGTCGCCCGGCGCCACCGAGGAGCGCGGGGCGCCCGTGGAGGGCCCGGTCGCCTCCTCCGTCTTGTCGAAGGGCTCGAAGGTCCACCCGAACAGCTCGCCGTAGAAGCGCTTGCCCGCCTCGACGTCCGGAAGCTGGGCGTCGATCCAGCAGGGGACGCCCTCGGCGAAAGCGGCAGAGCCTTCAGATCCAGCCATGCGGCCAAGCTAACGGCCTTTCACGCATCCCGCAGAGCGAGCGGCACCCCGCCTGCACGCCCGCTCCGAAGGCCCGCGCACCCCATTTGCAGTCGGCCGAATCGCGCTCCGATCACCCCTCGGTAAGCTGACGGCATGACAGGACAAGTGCGTACCGTCGACGGCCGTGTGGCCGGTCGGCGCGGGCAGGCGACGCGGCAGAAGCTGCTCGACTGCCTCAGCGAGATGCTCAGCTCCTCGCCCTACCGCGACGTCAAAGTCATCGACGTCGCGCGGAAGGCGGGCACTTCACCGGCGACCTTCTATCAGTACTTCCCGGACGTCGAGGGCGCCGTCCTGGAGATTGCAGAGCAAATGGCGGCGGAGGGCGCCGGGTTGACCGAACTCCTCGAAGGGCGCTCCTGGGTCGGCAAGGCCGGCTGGCAGACCGCACAGGAACTCGTCGACGGCTTCCTGGAGTTCTGGCGCAAAAACGACGCCATCCTCCGAGTCGTCGACCTGGGCGCCGCCGAGGGCGACAAACGTTTCTACAAGATCCGTATGAAGATCCTGAACTCCGTGAACAACTCCCTCACGGACACGGTCAAGGAGCTTCAGGCGAAGGGCAAGGTCGACAAGGACGTCAGCCCGGCCGCGATGGCGGGTTCCCTCGTCGCGATGCTCGCGGCGGTGGCCTCGCACCAGAAGGGCTTCCAGTCCTGGGGCGTGAAGCAGGCCGAACTGAAGCCGAACCTCGCCCTGTTGGTGCATCTGGGTGTGACCGGCAAGAAGCCGACCAAGTAGTCCGCCGCACCCCGCGCCGGACGCCGGGTCTTCCAGGCACAAGTCCTGTCACACAGGCGGCAGTTCACTCAGGTGGGCTGCCGCCTGTCGCGCTCCCGGAACTCTCGGAAGTTCCGGAAGTTCCGGAAGTTCCGGGTGCCTCGCGCCGGACGATCCGGAACAGCCGGATCTCCCGCTCCACTCGCGCCTGGTACGTCGCGTACGGCGGCCAGAACTCCAGCAGCGCCTTCCAGACCGTGTCCCGCTCCTCGCCCCGCAGAAGCTGCGCGGTGACGGGGATGTCCCTGCCCTTCCAGTTGACCTCCGCGTCGGGATGGGCGAGGAGGTTGGCGGTCCAGGCGGGGTGGTCGGTACGCCCGAAGTTGGACCCGATCAGAATCCAGCTCGTGCCTTCCCTCCCCTTTCCTCCTTCCGGCATGCAGGCGAGTGGCGTACGCCTGGGCAGTCCGCTCTTCGCGCCGCGCGCGGTCAGGATGACGCCGGGCAGCATCTGGGCGCTGAGCAGGACTTTTCCGCGGGTGAGCCGGTGGACGGCTCGGTCCATTGCGGGGATGAGATGCGGCGCGACCTTCGCGAAGGCGGGTGTCGAGGACACCCTCTGCACGATCCGAACTCCTACTCCGGCGCCCATCAGACCGCCACCTCCCCGCCGCCGAACAGCCGGGCCGCGTCCGCCGCGTGCTCCCGCAGCCGGTGCACCGGCCCGAAGAGCAGCTCGTCGCCTGCCGCCCGCTTGAAGTACAGATGCGCCTCGTGCTCCCAGGTGAACCCGATGCCGCCGTGCAGCTGCACGGCCTCGGAGGAGGTGATCCGCAGCGCCTCCAGCGCCTGCGCCAGCGCGAGCCCGCCCACCCGTTCCTCCCCGGCGCCCGTCGCCCAGGCCGCGTAGTACGCCGCCGAACGTGCCGCCTGCACCTGTACGTAGAGGTCGGCGAGCCGGTGCTTCACGGCCTGGAAGGACCCGATCGCGCGCCCGAACTGCTCGCGCTGCTTGACGTATTCGACGGTCCGCTCCAGTACGCGGTCGGCAGCGCCGACGGCCTCCGCGGCGAGGACGGCGGCGGCCGAGTCACCGACGCCGGCGAGCACCCCGGCCACATCCACATCGGCGGATTCGTCGTCGCCCAGCAACTCGGCTTCCACGTCCCGCAGTTGGATCCGCGCCTGCGACCGCGTCTCGTCGAGGGAGGTGAGCCGCACGCGGGTCACCCCCGCACTCCCGGAACCGTCCCGTTCGAGAGGGCTCCGCACAAGAAAGAGGAGAGTCCGCGAGCGGGCGAAGCCCCCGGTGTGCGCGGCCACGAGCAGCAGGCCCGCGCTGTGGCCGTCGAGCACCTGGTCGGCCTGCCCGTACAGCCGCCACCCGCCGTCGGTCTGCCGCGCCTGTACGCCGCCCGCGCGTCCGCCGCCCGCCCAGTCACCGCGGTTGTCGCCGGTCAGCCCGAGGGCGGTGGTCAGGCTCGCGCCCGGCACCGCGAGGGCGGCGGTGAGTTCGCCGGAGGAGATACGGGGCAGCAGCGCGGCCCGCTGATCCTCGCTCCCGAGGGCCAGCAGCAGGGGCGCGCCGAGCACGGCCGTGGCGAGAAGGGGTGAGGGGGCAAGACTCCGCCCCAACTCCTCACTGGCGAGGGCGAGTTCGGTGACGGAGCAGCCGACTCCTCCGTACGCCTCGGGCAACGCGAGTCCGGGCAGCCCGAGTTGCTGCGCCAGGGTTTCCCAGAGGGCGGGGTCGTACCCGTCCGCAGTCTGCACGGCGGTCCTGACCTCCTCCGGGCCACAGCGTTTGAGGAGGAGCTCACGGAGGGTGCGGCGGATCTCTTCCTGCTCCGCGGTGAAGGTGGCGTCCATGGGCAGCACACTCCTTCGCATCTGACGGCGCGTCATGTTAGAGCGGTGGCGGCCAGATGCACAGAGGCGTGACGCCCTGTTGCACCCTGCCGAAGCCCACCGGATCTGATGTACCGTCAGATTCATGACTCAGCGGAAGGTGGCGGTCGTCGGGGTGTCCCTCTCCGACTGCGGCCGGGTGGACGAGGCGACGCCGTACGCGCTCCATGCCCAGGCCGCCCGCCGGGCCCTGGCCGACTCGGGCCTGGACCGCACGGTGATCGACGGCTTCGCCTCGGCGGGGCTCGGCACGCTGGCGCCGGTCGAGGTGGCCGAGTATCTGGGCCTGCGGCCCACCTGGGTCGACTCCACCTCCGTCGGCGGCTCCACCTGGGAGGTCATGGCGGGCCACGCGGCGGACGCGATCGCCGCCGGGCACGCCAACGCGGTCCTGCTGGTGTACGGGTCCACGGCCCGAGCGGACATCAAGGCGGGCCGCCGCACGGGCAACCTGTCGTTCGGCGCGCGCGGACCCCTGCAGTTCGAAGTCCCGTACGGTCACACGCTGATCGCCAAGTACGCGATGGCCGCGCGCCGCCACATGTATGAATACGGCACGACACTGGAGCAGTTGGCGTCGGTGGCCGTGCAGGCGCGGGCCAACGCCGCGCTGAATCCCGACGCTATGTTCCGCGACCCCATCACGGTCGACGACGTCCTGTCGGGCCCGATGATCGCGGACCCCTTCACCAAACTGCACTGCTGCATACGCTCCGACGGCGGGGCGGCGGTCCTGCTCGCGGCCGAGGAGTACGTCCAGGACTGCCGTACGACTCCCGTCCGGGTCCTCGGCACCGGGGAGCACGTCTCCCACACGACGATGTCGGAGTGGCCCGACTTCACGGTGTCACCGGCTGCGGTGAGCGGCCGAACCGCCTTCCGGCGGGCGGGAGTTGCTCCGCAGGACATCGACTTCGCCGAGATCTACGACGCCTTCACCTACATGACCCTCGTGACGCTGGAGGACCTCGGCTTCTGCGAGAAGGGCGAGGGGGGTGAGTTCGTGGCGAAGGGCCGCCTGAAGGTCGTCGGCGGCGACTTCCCGGTCAACACGGACGGGGGTGGCCTGTCGGCCCAGCACCCCGGCATGCGGGGACTGTTCCTCCTCGTCGAAGCGGTCCGCCAACTCCGCGGCGAGGCGGGCCCCCGCCAGGTCCACCGCCCCGACGGCCACCTCCCCGACCTGGCGGTCGCCTCAGGAACGGGCGGCTGGTTCTGCTCGTCGGGGACGGTGGTGCTGGGGCGGGGGATGTCATGACGGTGCGGGTGGGTGAGGGCTGGGTGCGCGGTTCCTCGCGCCCCTGAAAAGCGGGGCGGCGCCCCTGGCTTTTGGCTTTTGGCCTTTAGGGGCGCGGGGAACTGCGCAACCAGCACTCCACCCACCCGCACCCGACAACCGCCCTACCCCTACTCCCCCTGAGGAAGATGACCCTTGGCCTCCTCATACGTACCGGCCCCGGCCACACCCTCCGGCCCATAGACCAGGCTCACAACCCCCGTCTGAAACGTCTTCGAAGAAATCAACTTCAGCGGAATCGAGGAGTCACCCTCCTCGAACAACCGCATCCCCTTCCGCACGGCAATCGGATGCACGAGCAGATGCAGCTCGTCCAACAACCCCGCGCCCAGAAGCTGCCGTACGACCGAGACGGACCCGCTGAGGGCGATGTCCCCGCCCTCCTCGTTCTTCAGCGCGGTGACGGTCTCCACGAGGTCCCCCTCCAACTGCTCGGAGTTCCGCCAGGTGAACGCGAGCTTCCGCCTGGAAGCGACGATCTTCCGCACGTCACCGAGCTGCTTCGCGAACCCGGCGTCCTCACCGCCGGCGGCCTCCCGCTCGGGCCACGCCCCGGCGAAGCTGTCGTAGGTCGTACGGCCGAACAGCATGGTGTCGGCCGTACCGAAGGTCGCACCGACGGCCGCGCCCATCTCGTCGTTGAAGTACGGGAAGTGCCACTGGTCGGGCGCCTCGACGACGCCGTCGAGCGAGATGAACAGCCCCGCGGTGATCTTCCTCATGAGGTTCCTCCAGGTTCCGGCAGAGCTGATCGGTCAACTCTGTCTCGTCTCTGTGTCGTCGGGTAGACGGCGAGGACGGGAGAAACTAATCGGCGAAACCCCCGACTCGCGACTCACGACCCGAGACTCTTACTCCGAGGCTCATGATCCGACCGCGAACGCCGCGGGGGTGAGGACACGGTTCGGCAGGCGTGTCGGCACCGGGACCACCCGGCGCCGGGCAGCGGCAGCCTTGCGGACGAAGGCCCGGTCCCGGTCCTGGCCCCCGTCCCTGCCGCCCGCGAAGACGAACAACCGCAGCACCAGGAAGCGGCCTATCCCCGCAAGCCCCGAGGCGCTGAGGTAGACGACCTGCTCGGTGAGCATCCCAGGCGACGACTGCACGAGGTGCAGGACCAGCACCGCGAGGGAGGTCACCGCGTACGCCGCAGTGGCCGACCCGGCGGACTGCCAGTGCTGGCGCCAGCCGGCCCGCTTGCCGGTCCCGAAGGTGAAGAGGGCGTGCAACTCGGTGCAGAGGACGGTCGAGGCGACGGTGATGACCGCGTTCGCCACCGCCCACGGCATCGCACCGGCCAGCAGGGCCACCGCACCGCTGGAGAGGACCCCGATCCCGCCGCCGCACACCACGAACCGGACGAAGGAGGCGAACGGCCCCGGAGCGACGTCGCCCACCGTCTTCGCCTGCTGCGCGAGCTGCGGCTTCATGGGGATTTCCTTCCGGGCGGCGGGGCCGTGAACCCCTGCGATCAACTGGGTTCAACAATGCCGTCGCGCGCCCGCCCCAACGAGACAGCCCACACCCGAACCCATGGTGGTGCTGGCTCCACCATGGAAGGGGGGTACGCCCGTATCCGGCCCGCGGAACCGGAATAGACAACTGGACAGAACACGCTGAAAGGCCAAAGGGAATCACCACCGACCGCACTCCGGAGGACCCCGCATGGCCCTGACCCGTGAAGAGCGAGAGACGTTCCTGAAAGAGCCGCACATCGCCGCGTTCGCGGTCGACGCCGGGGCGGGCCGCGCCCCGCTCACGGTGCCGATCTGGTACCAGTACGAGCCCGACGGCACCGTTTGGATCCTGATCCAGGCGGACTCCCGCAAGAACCAACTGCTCGGCGCGGCGGGCCGGTTCTCCCTCATGGTCGACCGGGTCGAACCCACCATCCGGTACGTGTCCGTCGAGGGACCGGTCCTCGACACGACCCCCGCCACCCGTGAGCAGCTCCACGAGATCTCGGCTCGCTACCTCCCGGCCGACAAGGTCGACGAGTACGTCGACTTCTCCTGGAAGGAGCACGGCACCCAGGTGATCGTCCGGATGCGCCCCGAACGCTGGCTGTCGTCGGACCTCGGGGCGGTCTGAGCCGGAGGCCCGCGCGACAATCGCCCCATGAGCACCGAGTCTTCCTCCTCCCCGCCGCCCTCCGAGTTCGTACGGCTGCTGAGGGCCCAGCGGGTCTGGGACACCGAGCTGCCCCGCTTCACCCCGGACACCGCCCCCGCGGAACCGCTGCCGCTGTTCGAGCAGTGGTTCGCGGAGGCGGTGGAGGCAGGGCAGACCGAGCCGCACACGATGTCCCTGGCCACGGCGGACGAGGAGGGCAGGCCCGATGTGCGGATCGTGATGCTGCACGGCGCCGACGAGGAGGGCTGGCACTTCGCCTCGCACGCGGGCAGCCGGAAGGGACGGCAGCTGGCGGCCCGGCCGTACGCGGCACTCGGCTTCTACTGGCCCGTGCAGGGCCGGCAGATCCGGGTGCGCGGCCGGGTGACCGTCGCCCCGCCCGAGGTCGCCCACGCCGACCTGCACGCCCGCTCGACCGGCGCCCTCGCCTCCGCGCTGGTGGGCCGACAGAGCGAAGTCCTCGACTCCTACGAGGAGTTGGAGCACGCCTCGCAGGCCGCCTGGCACCGGGCCCACCAGGAGCCGGACGCCCCCGCCCCTTCATGGACGGTGTACGTCCTCACCCCCGACGAGATCGAGTTCTTCCAGGGCGACCCCCAGCGTCGGCATGTACGCCTTGCGTACCGCCGCACCGAGTCCACGTGGCACCGGGAACTGCTTTGGCCGTAGGCCCGACGGGGGGGGTGCCCTGGGCTTTGTCTTTAGGGACGCGGGGAACTGCTGTTTTCAGGGGCGCGGGGGACTGCTGTTTTCAGGGGCGCGGGGGACTGCTGTTTTTAGGGGCGCGGGGAACTGCGCGAGCAACACCGACCCACCCGCAGCTTCACACCCACCCAAGCCCCCGCCCCCCGCCGCCCGGGGCGTCAGAAAACGACAACCTCCGAATCCGTGGCGAGCCGCGCATGCAGATGCACATCCCGAAACGCATCCTGCCGCCCCGCCTCGAACATCGCCCCCCGCAACGTCCCCTCATACAGAAACCCACACCGCTCAGCAACGCGACAAGACGCATCGTGCCCAAGCGCGTGCCCCAGCTCCAGCCGATGCACCCCGAGCCCCTCGAACGCCCACCGCCCGGCCAGCGCCAGCGACCGCGTCGCGACCTGCCGCCCCCGCGCCTCCGGCAGCACCCAGTAGCCGACCCGCGCGACGCGTATGACGTGGTCGATGTCGTTGACCCCGATATGCCCGAGCGTCACGTCGCTCTCCGCGTCGGTGACACGGAAGGAGGCCCCGACACCTTCCGCAGCCGCCTTGGCACGCGCCCGCAGCGACTCCCGAGCACTGTCCAGGTCCTCGATCGCCCTGAGCGGCGTGTTCCACCGCTTGAACTCGGGGTCGGAACACCCCCGCAGCCATGCCTCGACATCCGACTCGGCCTCCGCGTCCCACGGCCGCAGCCGCAGACCGTGACCGTGGAGCTCGGGAAAGGGACGGGCGGCGTGGGACTCGTACAAGTCGGTCATCGTCCCATTCAACAACGGTCGCCCGTACTAGGTGGAAGCAGGCCGGAACACAGGAACCGCGACGGCGCCCGCCCCCTCCCCTTCCGCCTTCTCCGCCTTCTCCGCGCGGAAGGCCACCTCCAGCGCCATCCCCACCCGCAGTGCCCCCTCCCCGCACCCCACCACCTCGGTCATCATCCGCGGCCCCTCGGCAAGATCGACGACGGCGGCGACGTACGGCGTGCGGGAGCCGAAGGGCGGCAGATCGTTGCGGTGGACGACGGACCAGGTGTAGAGCGTGGCCCGGCCGCTCGCCGGCTCCCAGGTGACGTCCTCGCTCCAGCAGCGCGGGCAGAACTCGCGGGGGTAGTGGTGGGCACGCCCGCACGCCCCGCACCGGCGCAGCAGCAGCCGCCCCTCGGCGGCGGCGTCCCAGTACGGCCGCGTAAAAGCATCGACCTCAGGCAGATCGAACCGCGCCCCGGTCACAACAACACCCCCACCCGAAGTGCCTCGGCCATCAGAAGAAGCCCACCACGCTGTCCAGCGACCACGTCTGCCACGACATCGCGAAGAGGGCGACCAGGGAGATCAGCGCCATCATCGCGTTCTGCCCCTGCTCGGCCCAGTCGTGGATCATCAGCACGAGGTAGAGGAGGTTGAGGAGCAGCCCGCCGACCAGGGCGATCGGGGTCAGGAAGCCCACGACCAGACCGAGCCCGAGGGCGAGTTCCGCGTACACGACGACGTACGCCATCGTGCGCGGCCGTGGCGCGACGACCACATCGAACCCGCTGCGCACCGCGTTCCACCGGTGCTTGGCCGCGACGTCCGACGCCCACGCGATCCCGGTCCCGCGCTCGAACCAGCCCTTTTTGTCCTTGTGCCGCCAGCTCTCCAGCCACCACAGCCCGAGACCGATACGGAGCACGGCGACCCATTCCGCCCCGGTGAGCCAGATCGTGTCCATGAACTCCCCTGCCGCCGAACGGGATCTGACGGTACGTCAGTTCAGCGTACGGACGCCGTACGCGCAAGAGCCACGTCTCACCAGGCCCCCACAACCAGACGACCTACGCCACGAGCCCCACGCACTCCTCCTACAGCCGTGATCAATCCGCAACCAATTCCGGGCTTGACCGAGACCCATCAAGTGACTAGATGAATACGCTCTGGCACATGGCCGACTCCACAGCGCCCGCGGACCCCGCGGCACAGCCCCCCGCCGACCGCCCCGTGTACGTCATCGGCGGCGGCCCGGGCGGTCTCGCGGCGGCGCACGCGCTGCGCGCGCAGGGCGTACGCGCCGTCGTGCTCGAGAAGTCCGACCGCGTCGGGGCGTCCTGGCGGCGGCACTACGACCGGCTCCATCTGCACACCACGCGACGGCTGTCAGGCCTGCCGGGGCTGCCGATGCCGCGCTCGTTCGGGCGGTGGGTGTCGCGCGACAACGTGGTGCGGTACCTGGAGAAGTACGCCGAGTACCACCAGCTGGAGATCGTCACGGGTGTCGAGGTCTCCCGCGTGGAGCCCTCCGCCGACGGCGGCGGCTGGCTGCTGCACGCCACCGGCGGGCGCGAGCTGACCGGCAGCGCGGTCGTCGTCGCCACCGGCTACAACCACACACCGCACCTGCCGGACTGGCCCGGGCGGGACGCCTTCAAGGGCGAGCTCCTGCACGCGGGCGAGTACCGCAACCCCGGCCCCTACGCCGGACGCGACGTCCTGGTCGTCGGGGTCGGCAACACCGGCGCCGAGATCGCCGTCGACCTCGTGGAGGGCGGCGCCTCGCGCGTACGGCTCTCGGTGCGGACCGCGCCGCACATCGTGCGCCGGTCCACGGCGGGCTGGGCGGCCCAGTTCACCGGGATCCTCTGCCGGCGGCTGCCGGTCGGGCTGGTCGACCGGATGGCCGGGCCGCTGGCCAAGGTCAGCGTGCCGGACCTGTCGGCGCAGGGGCTGCCGCGGCCCGACACCGGGCTGTACTCCCGTGTGAACGAGGGGGCCATCCCCGTACAGGACGTCGGCCTCATCGACGCCGTCCGCAAGGGGCGCGTCGAGGTCGTGCCCGCGGTCGAAGGCTTCGAGGACGACAAGGTCGTCCTCGCGGGCGGCGACCACATCGCCCCGGACACCGTGATCGCCGCCACCGGCTACCGGCGCTCCCTGGAGGGCGTCGTCGGCCACCTCGACGTCCTGGACGCCCGCGGCCGCCCGGTAGTCCACGGCCCCCGCACCCCCAAGAACGCCCCCGGCCTCTACTTCACCGGCTTCACCAACCCCATCAGCGGCATGTTCCGCGAACTCGCCCTGGACGCCGAAAAAATCGCCAAAACAATATCCCGCGACACGGACCGCCGCCTCCCGTCCCGAATCACACACTGACCCGCACCCCTGTTCAGGGGCACGGGGACGGGCAGTCGTTTGGCTTTCAAGGGGCACGGGGAACGGCGCAGTCTTGTGCCTTTCAGGGACGCGAGGAACCGCGCACCCAGCGACGCCCCACCCGCACTTTCAGGGACGCGGGAAACGGCGCAGTCTTGTGCCTTTCAGGGGCGCGAGGAACCGCGCACCCAGCCACGACCCACCCGCACCTTCAGGGACGCGGGGAACGGCGCAGTCTTGTGTCTTCTAGGGGCGCGAGGAACCGCGCACCTAGACACGACCCACCCGCACCAACGCATCCGACCTCAACCACACCTCCAAGGGGCGCGGGGAACTGCGCAACCGGCCCCCCACCGGCCCGCAGCCACCACCCCGCCCCCGCAAAGCGCCTAGTTCACGACCAAGCTCGCCAAGTTGTTCGAACGATCCGGATCAAACGGAAACCCGTCCCCCCGCTCCGGCCGAACAATGACCGCCCCACTGGCCCCGGGCACCACCGTGTCCACGCGCAACGTGAACGCGTACGACCGCTCCGCACTCTCCGACACCCAGTACGGCAGGTTGCACACATAGCGCGGCGCACCCGTGGACCCCGGGTAGTAGCCACCGTCCAGCGTCCGCGGATAGCAGCCGGACGGAACCCCGGTGACCGTGGTGCCCTGCGGAACCCGCAGGTCGACGCTGGCCACCGGGTCCCCGGAACCGAGGTTGCCGACCCAGCCCGGCCCCTTGTTCTGGAAGGCGATCGAGGCCGTCACCGTGTCCCCGGCGGCACCCGAGACCGCGGCACCGCGCACCGCGAAGTCCGCCGTGTTGGCGGCGCCGATCTGCATCGCCACGTAGTTGTCGTCGTTCCAGAGGTCGGTGGCACCGCCACCAGGCTCGACGCTCAGGTCCAGCCGCTCGTTGAACGCGTGCTCCGCGATCGCCACCTCCAGCGGCTCGGGCAGCTCGAACGACTCCCCGGGCGCGAGGACTTCGTCGAACGTGCAGGTGGCGTGCGCGACCGGAACGACGTCGGTGTACTCGCACTCGGGGTACGTCGACACGAAGTCGAGCCCGTAGGACGCGTACATCGTCAGCGTGAAGCCGTTCGCCGCCTCGTTGCCCTTGTTGGACAGCGCGAACGGGATCGTCTCCGTCGTCCCCGGCTCGGTCTCGCCGACCGGTGCCTCGTCACGGATCGAGAGGTCGGGACCCGACGCCACCGTGAGCGTCGTGTCGGAACTGTCCTGCGGCGCCACGAGGACGCCGTCCGGACCGCCGGTCGCGGTCGCCTCGTACGTGATCCGCCCCTGCGCACCGCTCGCGGCGCCGTCGGCCGCCCTGACCTCCAGATGGATCTGCTTGTTGTCGCTCTCCCCGACGACGGGCACGTCCGGTACGACGCACACGGCGGTCGTGCCGCTCGGCGTGCAGGCGTCCGGCCAGGTCACCTCAGCGACTCCGGCGAGCCCCGAGACGTCCACGGTGAGCTTGCCGTCGGTCACGGTGAAGTTGCTGTTGTCGTGGTAGAGGCCCAGGTCGAGCGTCCGGGCCGGTGGCTCACCGCCGTCCGTGCCGAGCGGCAGGCTCTGCTCGTACGGCGAGTTGATCCAGAGCTGGTCGGTCTCCGGTTCGTCGTCGGCGGCGGCTGCCGGAAGGGCCAGGCCCACCGTCAGCAGGCCGGCCATCGCACCGGCACAGGCTCCGAGGCGCAGGGCGCGCCGGACGGAGTCGGGTCTCATGTCTCCCCCAAGGGACTCGGTCGTGTCTCCTTCGACATGTGCAACATCTAGACCAGCGTGGTCAGTTGATGGTTGCGCACGAACTGTGCGGAACCTGTGCGCCCGGCCCCGGCCCGGATACGCCGGACCGGGGCGCGCCGAGCCGGGCATGCCGAGCCGGATACGGCGGACCGGGCGCGTTCCCGGGCAGGACCTGCCGGGTACAAACCCTGTGCTCGCCACAAGTTCTTTGCGTGCAGACCAGTTCCTGACATGGCGTCAGTTAAGTAATCTGACACTGCGTCAGTTATTGGCAGCCACACAGGAGCGGGCGGACCGATGCTTGGATCAACCCACGGCACCCTCACCACCGACTCCCGCCGGGCCCGAGTCATCGCCTGCGGCGAGCAACCGGCCCCTGCCGTGCACGGCAGGCCCGCCGCCACCGACGACCTCGACGTCAGCGGCCGGCCGCTGTACGCCGGCGTACCCGATCTGGACCGCTTCTTCCGCCCCGAACGCGTGGCCGTCGTCGGCGCCTCGGACGCCGAGGGACGGCCGAACACCGGCATCACCCGGCAACTGCTCGCCTGGTCCGAGCGGGTCGGCGCGCAGCTGCACCCGGTGCATCCGACGCGCGAGTCGGTCTTCGGCATTCCGTGCGTCGCCACTGTCGGGGATCTGCCCGAAGAGGTCGACCTGGCCGTGCTGCTGGTCTCCGATCCGCTGCCCGTGATCGAGGAACTCGCCGAGACCAAGGTGAAGTTCGCGGTCGCCTTCGCCTCCGGGTTCGCCGAGACCGGCGCCGAGGGCGCTGCCGCGCAGGCGAGGCTGGCCGCCGCCGTGGAGCGGTCCGGGCTGCGGCTGCTCGGGCCGAACACGAACCTGAACGCCTTCGAGCGGTTCCGCGAGGATCTGGACGGGCCGGCCATCGCGCTCATCACCCAGTCCGGGCACCAGGGGCGCCCCGTCTTCACCATGCAGGAGCTGGGCGTACGGCTCTCCCACTGGGCGCCCACCGGCAACGAGGCCGACCTGGAGAGCGCCGACTTCATCTCCTACTTCGCCGAGCAGCCCGAGGTCGGCGCCATCGCCTGCTACGTCGAGGGGCTGAAGGACGGGCGGTCCTTCCTCCTCGCCGCGGACCGGGCGGCGCGGCGCGGGGTGCCGGTGGTGGCGGTCAAGGTCGGCCGCACCGAGACCGGCGCCCGTACGGCCGCCTCGCACACCGGCAAACTGACCGGCGCGGACGCGGTGGTGGACGCGGCGATGCGGCAGTACGGGGTGATCCGCGTCGACGGGCTCGACGAACTCCAGGACACGGCCGCGTTGTTGGCGCGTGCCCGGCCCCCGTCCGCCGACGGTGTCGTCGTCTACTCGATCTCGGGGGGTACGGGTGCGCACTTCTCGGATCTCGCGACGGAGGCGGGGCTGTCGCTGCCCAGGTTGTCGGCCGGCAAGCAGGCCGAGTTGCACGAGTGGATCCCCGAGTACCTGGACGTGTCCAACCCCGTCGACAACGGCGGGCATCCGGTGGGCGACTGGCGCGGGCGGAAGATCATCGACGCGATCCTCGCCGATCCGGCGGTGGGGGTGCTGATCTGTCCCATCACCGGGCCCTTCCCGCCGATGAGCGACAAGTTGGCGCAGGACCTGGTGGACGCGGCGGAGGAGACCGACAAGCTGGTGTGCGTGGTGTGGGGGTCGCCGGTGGGGACGGAGGCCGCGTACCGGGAGACGCTGCTCGGGTCGTCGCGGGTGGCCACGTTCCGTACGTTCTCGAACTGCATCACGGCTGTGCGGGCCCATCTGGAGCACGCGCGGTTCTCGTCGTTCTACCGCTCGCCGTTCGACGAGGCGCCGCGTACGTCGTCTCCCTCGTTCCGCAAGGCGCAGGCGTTGATGCGGCCGGGGCAGCAGTTGAGCGAGCACGCGGCGAAGCAGTTGCTGCGCGCGTATGGGATACGCGTGCCGCGGGAGCAGTTGGTGACGAGTGCCGCGGCGTCCGTGCGGGCGGCCGGGCTCGTCGGCTATCCCGTGGTGATGAAGGCGTCCGGCGCGCAGCTCGCCCACAAGACCGAACTCGGGCTGGTGAAGATCGGGTTGACGTCGGCGAGCCAGGTGCGGGACGCGTATCGCGACCTAACCGATATCGCGCGGTACGAGGATGTGCCGCTCGACGGGGTGCTGGTGTGCCAGATGGTCGAGCCCGGTGTCGAGATGGTGGTGGGTGTCACGCAGGACTCGTTGTTCGGGCCGACGGTGACTGTGGGGCTGGGTGGGGTGCTGGTGGAGGTGTTGCGGGACAGTGCGGTGCGGGTGCCGCCGTTCGGGGAGGATCAGGCTCGGTCCATGCTTTCCGAGCTCCGCGGGCGGGCGCTTCTCGACGGCGTCCGCGGGCGCCCTCCGGCCGACCTCGACGCGCTCGTCGAGGTCGTCCTCCGCGTCCAGCGCATGGCCCTCGAACTGGACGGGGAGCTTTCCGAGCTGGACATCAATCCGCTGATGGTGCTGCCTCGGGGGCAGGGGGCGGTTGCGCTGGATGCGTTGGCGGTGTGCCGCTGAGTTTCGTCTGCGGGTCGGTTGTGGCTGGGGTGCGCGGTTCCTCGCGCCCCTAAAAGATGCGCCTGCCGTTCGCCGTGGGTCGGGGCCGCGACGGGGCATCCGATCGCAGCTGTGTCATCCAGCACCCATTGGTTGCCCATCAGAGGTCGTGCTGCGATCGGAAACCCCGACACGCCCCCTTCGCCGGGAGGGCGGCCGCCGGAGGGGTAGGGGGCCGGGTTCCTTTAGGGGCGCGAGGAACCGCGCACCGAGCGACGTCCCACCCGCACTTCATAGGGGCGCGGGGAACGGCGCAGTCTTTTGTCTTTCAGGGGCGCGAGGAACCGCGCACTCAGCGATGCCCCACCCGCACTTTCAGGGGCGCGGGGAACGGCGCAATCTTTGGCTTTTAGGGGCGCGGGGAACTGCGCACCCCAGCCACAACCCACCCGCACCCACTCACCCACTCACCCACTCACCCACTCACCAGATCGGACCACCCCGTGATACTCCACACCACCACCAACCACATCTCATGGATCACCCTCAACCGCCCCGAAGCCATGAACGCCCTGACCCCGGACCAACGCGACCACCTGATCCGGCTGTTCGAGGAGGCCTCCGCGAACCCGGACATACGCGCGGTGGTCATCACAGCAACAGGCAAAGGCTTCTGCGCAGGCGCAGACCTCCGCGGCGGCGGCCCACCAACGGACCGAGTGGCCGGAGACGTCGCCCGAGTAATCCGCCACGGCGCCCAACGCCTGATCACCGCGATCCTCGACTGCGAGAAACCGGTGATCGCAGCGGTGAACGGCACCGCCGCAGGCATAGGCGCCCACCTCGCCTACGCCTGCGACCTGGTCATAGCCGCCGAATCGGCAAGATTCATCGAGGTGTTCGTACGCCGAGGCCTCGTCCCGGACGGCGCCGGCGCCTACCTCCTCCCCCGCCTGATAGGCCCCCAGCGGGCAAAGGAGCTGATGTTCTTCGGCGACGCCCTGACGGCCGCGGACGCGGAACGCCTGGGGCTCGTCAACAGAGTCGTACCGGACGAGGAGTTGGAGAAGACGGCCCGCACCTGGGCCGAACGCCTCGCCACCGGCCCCACCCGCTCGATCGCCCTCACCAAGCAACTGGTGAACGCCTCCCTGGACACCGACCGCTCCACCGCCCTCACCGCCGAGGCCACCGCACAGGAGATCAACATGACGACGGCGGACGCACAGGAGGGGGTGACGTCGTTCGTGGAGCGCAGGGGACCGGAGTTCCACGGCTGCTGAGCCCGGCGATCGGGAGAACCCCTTCCAATCTGACACTCCGTCAGCTTCAATGGACACTGTGATGGGACACGCAGGGATGGCCGCCGCGGCGGTCCGCTACCTCAGGTCGGCTGGAACCCCGGACACCGCGGGCCGGGTCGAACCACTCCCACGCCCGGACCTGCGCGCGGTCGGCGACGACGAACGCGCACCGATCGACCCGGCCGAATTCCGCCGCGTACTGGGCAACTTCGCCACGGGCGTGACCGTCGTGACCGCACCGGCGGGTGAGGGTGAGTCGGCAGGACCGGCCGGTTTCGCGTGTCAGTCCTTCTCCGCGCTGTCCCTCGACCCGCCGCTGATCGCGTTCATGGTCGCGCGTACGTCGACGACCTGGCCCCGCATCGCCCGCGCGGGCGTCTTCTGCGTGAACGTCCTGGGCGCCCACCAGGGCGACCTGTGCCGCGGCTTCGCGGTGAGCGGCGCCGACAAGTTCGCCGGGGTGGCCCACGACCCGGCCCCGGTGTCCGGGTCACCGCGCCTGGTCGGCGCCCCCGCCTGGATCGACTGCACGATCCACGCCGTCCACACGGGCGGCGACCACCTGATCGTGGTCGGCAGGGTGGACGCCCTGGGCACGGCGGACGGCGACGACGGCTCGCCTCTGCTGTTCCATCGCGGCCGTTTCGGCCGCCTCACCGACTGAGGCCGGGCGCCGGCTCCGTACGCGTTCAGGCGAGAGACCTGTTCAGGCGAGAACCGTCTGCGCCGCCACCGGCCGCCTCCGGATCACCAACGCCATCAGCGCCGCCGCGGCGCACAGCGCGCCCGAGGCGTACCACATGACGTCGTACGAGCCGAAGGTGTCGCGGGCCACGCCGCCGAGGAAGGCGACGAGGGCGGCACCGACCTGGTGGGAGGCGAGGACCCAGCCGAAGACGATGGCGCTGTCGTCGCCGTAGTGCTCGCGGCACAGGGCGATGGTGGGCGGGACCGTGGCGACCCAGTCGAGGCCGTAGAAGATGATGAAGAAGATCATCGGCGGGTGGACCGAGGGAGCCAGCAGGAGAGGGAGGAAGAGGAGGGAGATGCCTCGCAGGGCGTAGTAGACGGCCAGCAGGCGGCGCGGGTCGAAGCGGTCCGTGAACCAGCCGGAGGCGATCGTGCCGATGACGTCGAAGACGCCGATGACCGCGAGGAGCGACGCGGCCGCCGTGATCGGCATTCCGTGGTCGTGGGAGGCGGGCACGAAGTGCGTCTGGATCAGGCCGTTGGTCGAGGCTCCGCAGATCGCGAAGGTTCCGGCGAGGAGCCAGAAGGGGCCGGTGCGCGCGGCTGAGAAGAGGACCTTCACCGTACGTCGTGCCGCGCCGGGCACGGGTGGCGGCTTCTCGACGAACTCCGTTGCCCCGTACGGCTTCAGGCCCACGTCCGCCGGGTGGTCGCGCAGCAGCAGCCAGACGAAGGGGACGACCGCGAGGGCCGCCAGGGCGACGGTGACGGCGGCCGGACGCCAGTCGTGCTCCTCGACGATCCAGGACAGCACCGGCAGGAAGATCAGCTGGCCCGAGGCGGAGGCCGCGGTGAGGATGCCCGTGACCAGGCCGCGCCGCTCGGTGAACCAGCGGTTGGTGACGGTGGCGGCGAAGGCAAGGGCCATCGAGCCGGAACCGAGGCCGACCAGCAGGCCCCAGCACAGCAGCAGCTGCCACGCGGTGGTCATCCACACCGTGGCGCCGGAACCGACTGCGATCACGACCAGGGCGGCGGCAACCACCCGGCGGATGCCGAACCGGTCCATCAGCGCGGCGGCGAACGGCGCCGTGAGCCCGTACAGCGCGAGGTTGACGGAGACCGCGAGCCCGATCGTGCCGCGCGACCAGTGGAACTCCTGATGCAGCGGGTCGATCAGCAGCCCCGGCAGCGAACGGAAGGCCGCGGCCCCGATGATCGTCACGAACGTCACGGCGGCGACGAACCAGGCCCGATGTATCCGCCGCCGGCGCTTGCCGCTCCCGGAGTCCTCGACGGCTGCGGATCCGTCCCCGACTGCTTCTACGCCTGCGGCATCGGTTGTTGTCTGTGTCACGTCATAGAGCTTCCGGCCTGCGGACTCTCCGAACGAGTGGCCAGAAGGACAGCATTAGCTAGAATCGGGCCATGGGTACGCAGACCCCCTTCCGTCGCCACCGCATCGTCGTCCTCGCCCTGGACGGCCTCCTCCCCTTCGAGCTGGGCATCCCGCAGCGGATCTTCGGCCGCGCCAAGGACGCCGAGGGCCGCCGCCTGTACGAGGTGGTGACCTGCTCGATCCGGCCGCCGGGCCGGGTCGAGGCGGAGGCGGACTTCTCCATCCTCGTGGAGAACGGCCCGGAGGCCCTCGCCACCGCCGACACGGTCGTCATTCCGGCCTCGTACGAGCTCGGCCCGGTGCACGACGAGGGCGTACTCACGGACGAGCTGGCCGCGGCCCTCGCGCTGATCCGGCCGGGCACGCGGCTCGTATCCATCTGCACGGGCGGGTACGTTCTTGCGGCCGCCGGATACCTCGACGGCCGCCCGGCGACCACGCACTGGGCGTCCGCCGAGCACTTCCAGCGGCTCTTCCCGAAGGTGCGGGTGGACGCGGACGTGCTGTTCATCGACGACGGCGACGTGCTGACGTCCGCCGGGGTCGCGGCCGGGATCGACCTGTGCATCCACATCGTGCGCCGCGATCACGGTACGGCGGTCGCCAACGAGGTGGCCCGCCGTACGGTCGTGCCGCCGCACCGGGACGGAGGGCAGGCCCAGTACATCCAACGCCCCGTTCCCGAGCCGCAGTTGGCGTCCACGACGGCGGCTCGTGCGTGGGCGCTGGCGCGTCTGCACGAGCCGATCCAGTTGCGGGACATGGCCGAGCAGGAGTCCATGTCGGTACGCACCTTCACCCGCCGCTTCCGCGAGGAGGCCGGCATCAGCGCCGGCCAGTGGCTCACCCAGCAACGAGTCGAACGAGCCCGCCACCTCCTGGAGTCGACCGACCTCTCGATCGACCAGATCGCCCACGCCTCAGGCTTCGGCACCCCCCAATCAATGCGCCAACACCTCCAATCAACCCTGGGCGTAACCCCCACGACCTACCGCAGAACCTTCCGCTGACCAACCGACCTACGGCCCGGCTGTGGCAGATTGCGCAGTTCCCCGCGCCCTTTTAGGGGCGCGGGGAACTGCGCAATCTTTTGGGGGTTCGGGGGCGAAGCCCCTGAAAAGGGACGGGAATGGGTAGGGGCGGCGGGGGCGAAAAACCCCTCCGCCGCCCCGGCAACGTACGTCAGAACGTAAGAACAGCCCGAGCAACCCGCCCGGCCCCCGCATCAGCCGCAGCCTTCTCAAAGTCCTCCACCGGATACGTCTCAGTCACCAACTCGTCCAACAACAACCGCCCCTCGCGATACAACTCCGCGTACAACGCAATATCCCGCTGAGGCCGAGAAGACCCATACCGACACCCAAGAATCGACTTGTCCAAATACATCGACGAGACAAGGAACGACGCCTCGGCCGTAGCAGCCGGAACCCCGAGCAACACAGCCTGCCCATGCCGATCAAGCAGATCAACGGCCTGCCGCACCAACTCCACCCGCCCCACACACTCGAAGGCATGATCGGCCCCGGTAGGAAGAACCTCCCGCACCCCCTCCGTCGAGGACAAGAAATGCGTGGCCCCGAACCGCCGAGCCACCCCCTCCTTAGCCGGATTCGAATCCACGGCCACCACGGTCAGCGCCCCGGCGATCCGCGCCCCCTGAATCACATTGAGCCCGATCCCCCCGGTACCGATGACGACCACGGTGTCCCCGCGATCCACCCGCGCCCGATTGAGGACGGCCCCGACCCCGGTCAGCACCCCGCACCCGATGAGCGCGGCGGAGGTCAAAGGAATGTCCTCAGGAATCCGCACGGCCTGCACGGCCTTGACCAACGTCCGTTCGGCGAAGGCGGAGTTGGACGCGAACTGGTACAACGACTGCCCCGCCCGCGTGAACGGCCGCTGAGGCATCCCGATGGCCTTGCGGCACATGGTGGGCCGCCCCCGGTCGCACTCGGCGCAGGTCCCGCAGTTCGCGAGTGTGGACAGGGAGACATGGTCCCCGGGCTGGACATGGGTGACGCCCACACCCACGGCCTCCACGACCCCCGCACCCTCGTGCCCGAGGACCACAGGTACGGGGAAGGGAATGGTCCCGTCCACCACGGAGAGATCGCTGTGGCACAGCCCCGCCGCGGAGATCGCCACCAGCACCTCACCCGGCCCCGGATCCCGTATCTCCAGGTCGTCGACCACCTGGGTCTGCTTCCCATCGAAAATCACACCCCGCATGGCGCCCACCTCAACCCTTCGGTTCCCTGGGAAGGCCGAGCACCCGCTCGGCGATGATCGTGCGCTGAACCTCGTCCGAACCGCCGTAGATGGTGTCGGCCCGGCTGAACAGGAACAGGTGCTGAAGCGCGTCCAGTTCGTAGGGCGCCGAGGCCGACCAGTCCGCGGGCCCCACCGCCGCCTCCGCGCCCCGCACCCGCATCGCCAGCTCCCCGAGCCGCTGATGCCACCGCCCCCACAGCAGCTTGGCCACACTGGGAGCGCCCCAGTCCTGCGCCTGGTCCGCCGAACTCCCCAGCGTCCGCAGCGCGTTCCACCGCATGACACGCAACTCGGCCCACTGGCGCACAAGACAGTCCCGTACGACGGGATCGTCGACCGCGCCCGTCGAGACGGCCGCTTCCACGACCCGCCCCAACTCCTGGGCGAAGCCGATCTGCTGGGCGAGCGTGGAGACTCCGCGCTCGAAGCCGAGCAGGCTCATCGCGACCTGCCACCCGTTGCCCTCGCCCCCGACGACGTGATCCACGCGCGCGTGCGCCCCGTCGAAGAAGACCTCGTTGAACTCGCTCGTCCCCGTCATCTGACGAATCGGCCGCACCTCGATCCGCCCCGGCTGATCCATCGGTACGAGCAGAAAACTCAGCCCGTGATGCCGCCGCGACCCCGCTTCCGTACGCGCCAGCACAAAACACCAGTCCGCCTCATGGGCGAGCGAGGTCCAGATCTTCTGCCCGCTGATCCGGTAGGTCCCCGCCTCCCGCACGGCCTCCGTACGAATCCCCGCAAGATCCGACCCGGCCCCCGGCTCGCTGTACCCCTGGCACCAGAGCTCGTCACCGGACGCGATCGCGGGCAGAAACCGGGCCTTCTGCTCCTCACCGCCATGAGCGATGAGAGTGGGCGCGAGCAAGTTCTCCCCGATGTGCCCGGACCGCGGAGGCGCCCCCGACCGCGCATACTCCTCAGCCCAGACAACCTGCTGACTGAGCCCGGCCGACCGATTCCCGTACCCGCCCTCACCCCACCCGAGCCCGATCCACCCGGCTCCACCGAGCACACGCTCCCAGGTACGCCGGTCTGCCCCGCCCGAGACGTTCTCCGCGAGCCACGCCCGCGCCTCGCCCCGAAACGCCTCATCCTCCGCCGTAACCCCGAACTCCACATGTCCTCCGCCCACCACAGCGCCCCTTCAGGGGCGCGGGGAACTGCGCAGTCTTTTAGGCTTTTAGGGGCGCGGGGAACTGCGCGCTCAGCCACAGCGGACCCGCACCCACCACCCAGCCCAGCCCCTACGGCACCTTCTTCGACCGAGCCGCCCGAGCCATCTCCTCCACCCGCTCGAGCAACGGCATCGGATCCACCCCCACAGTCCCCGGCAGAAAATCCGCAATCCGCTCAGGAGTCCAAGACCCCTCCGCATACCCCGAACGGAGTTCCCTCGGCTGAGCCCACACCGCGATCTTCGGCCCCGCGATCGTGTAGACCTGCCCGGTGATCCGCTCCTCCCGCGCCCGCTCGGACAGCAGGTACACCACGAGCGCGGCAACGTCCTCGGGCTCGCCGATCTCCTTCAACTCCATCGGCACGTTCGCGGACATACGCGTACGCGCGACGGGTGCGACCGCGTTCGCGGTGACCCCGTACTTGTGGAGCCCCAACGCAGCGCTCCGCACGAGCGAGATGATCCCGCCCTTCGCGGCGCTGTAGTTGGCCTGGGAGACGGACCCCTGGTGGTTGCCGCTGGTGAACCCGATGAGCGTCCCGGAGCCCTGCCGCCGCATGATGGCGGAGGCGGCCCGGAAGACGGTGAACGTGCCCTTCAGATGGGTGGCGAGGACCGGATCCCACTCCTCCTCGGACATGTTGAAGAGCATCCGCTCGCGGAGGATCCCGGCCACGCACACGACTCCGTCGATGCGCCCGTACGTCTCCAGGGCCGTGTCCACGACCCGTTGTCCGCCCGCCATCGTCGAGATGTCGTCGGCGACGGCGATCGCGTCGCCGCCGGCCGCCTCGATCTCCTTGACCACGGACTCGGCTATCTCGCTGGTCGGCTCCGCGCCCTCTATGGACACCCCGTAGTCGTTGACGACGACCCGTGCGCCCTCGGCCGCGGCGGCCAGCGCCACCGCGCGCCCGATGCCCCGGCCCGCCCCGGTCACGGCGACGACCTTGCCTGCCAAGAAGTTCCCCACGCCCCGGCCCCTTCCCGCAGTTTCTGACGGTCCGTTAGATTCGACTCAGATTCTACGACCCGTCAGATACCTGGAGACAAGCCCCGGGGAGCACTCATGTCGATGCCGGCCGAGTTCCACGAGATCGCCAAGCGCGTGAACAACTGGGGGCGTTGGGGGTCCGACGACGAGATCGGCACGCTCAACCTGATCACCGACGAGGTGGTGCGGGAGGCCGCCGCGACGGTGCGCACCGGCCGTCGCGTCCCACTCGCCCTCCCGCTGAAGGAGGACGGCGTGCAGACCGGGATGATCCCGGGCCGGGTGAACCCGCTGCACGCGATGGTGCAGATCAACCAGGAACTGTTCGGGCCCGGCACGGTCGCGTGCAGCGACGACGCCGTGACCATGGGCCTCCAGGCGGCCACCCACTGGGACGCGCTGACCCACGTCTCGCACTCGGGGAAGATCTACAACGGCCGCCCGGCGACCACCGTCACGGCCCACGGCGGCGCCGAGTTCAGCGGCATCGACAAGCCCCGCCACATCGTCTCGCGCGGCATCCTCCTGGACGTGGCCCGCGCGCTCGGCAAGGACCGCCTCGACGGCGGGCACACGGTGACCCCGGAAGACCTCGAAGCGGCCGAGGAACTGGCCGGGACGAAGGTCCGCGCGGGCGACATCGTCCTCGTACGCACCGGGCAGATGCAGCTCTATCTGGCGGGCGACAAGCACGCGTACGCGTTCCCGTCGCCCGGGCTGTCCGTCCGTACCCCGGAGTGGTTCCACGCGCGCGATGTGGCCGCCATCGCGAACGACACCCTCACCTTTGAGATATTTCCTCCGGAAATAGAGGACTTGTGGCTTCCCGTGCACGCTCTCGATCTGGTCGAAATGGGCATGCTCCAGGGCCAGAACTGGAATCTCGAAGAGTTGTCCACAGCCTGTGGAGAACTTTCCCGCCATACGTTCCTGCTGTCGGCGATGCCCGAACCGTTCGTCGGCGCCACCGGAACCCCCGTGGCACCCGTCGCGATCCTCTGAAACACCCTGCCGACCATGCCCACTCCGTCGACCCTGTCAGCAGAGGGTCGGCTGGCGGCGCGCCTCCCCCACACTCGGTCACGCCCGGGCGGGAGGGACCCCACCTCACCCCGAGCACGACACCGCGCGCCGCCATCCGGCTCCGGCGTACCCGCCCTGCTCCCGACCCTGGAGGAGCCGACGCCGATCGCGACCCACGCTCGCCAAGGGCTCCCGTCACCGGAACCCTCGCCGTCCCCTCACGGCGAATCGCTGACCACAAGCGTGATCAAACGGACACGACTCGTCAACACCTGTTCGGGGATTCACGGCTTACGCCCCTCTTTGTGCCGCCACGGGCGGAAGCACGGCACGGCGCATCGGGCAGCACGGGACAAGTGGGGCGAGGGCGCTGTGCTTCTGTGCTCCGCCTGGAGGTCCGGATGCCATGTGCGGGTCACTGGGGGCTGGTCGCGCCCCGTGGCGGGGCCGCCATGTCACCGCCCCGCGCCCCTGACAGCGCGGCCGGTCGACCGCGGAAGCCGACCCCGCAGAGGCGTGCCCCACTCAACCCCCGAAGGGGCGCGGCCCGCTCAGACCACCTCGAACGCCAGGTCCTGGTAAGCAGCCGGAACCGAGTCGCACGTCACCGCGGTCACTGCCGTCGCCGAACAGCGGTCCACCTCGCACCAGATGCGCTTGCCCGCGCCCTCGCTGCTCCAGCCCCAGCGGTCGGCGAGGCCGTCGACGAGGGCCAGGCCCCGGCCGTTGGTCTCGTCGCCGTCCGCGCATCGGGGGCGTGGTGGCCGGGCGCTGGCGTCGAGCACCTCCAGACGGACGGTGGCCACTGCCTCCGCCACGGCCCGCTCGCCCGCGGTGGGCCCGGTCACGAGACTCGGCAGCGACAGACGCAGCACGGCCGGACGGCCCGTGTGCACCACCGCGTTGGTGACCAGCTCGGAGACGAGCAGGATCAACGTCTCGGCAAGCGGCTCATCGGCCTCTATCCCGGACCCCGCGAGCCGCGAACGGGCCCACCTCCGGGCCCGCCCCACCTCTGCGGGGTCGGGCCGGATCTCCAGCTGCACTTGAAGCACCTGCACCGCTCACACCATCCGAACCGGCGGACACATCGCCTCGCGCCTCGCAAGGGCCACGATCGTGGTCAGAAAAGGGTTCACGGAACGTGATTCCCTTAGGAGACAGCATGGTTGACGTACAGTCACCCCAACAAGCGCTTCGGGCATATTCCAGCGCGAAGGAGTACGCGTGCGGCATACTGTGCGACGCTCGTCACGGGGAGTCGAACAGGCAGGAACGGTCCTGCTTCCCGCCTCGCGAGCGGTGCGCATCGCCGGATCCGGAGCTGCCTCAGGGGCAACACCGTGATGACCCGGCCTCACAACCACTCGCATCCCACACAAGGTACCGGAGCACGGCTCCGACTCCAGGCCGTGACAAGTCACGCATAGGACACAACCCGATATCAACGCTCGGTAATTCCGGTATGCCACGTTCAGTGACATCCGTCCGTTCGGGCCCGTTCCGTCATGCCACGATCGACGGCAATGATCGTGCACAGTTCACGTCCGGGGCCCTGCTGCGGCGACCTGCAGATCCTCCGCGAGTACTTCCTCCGCCTCGGCCGCGCTCTGCCCGCGACGGGCCCGCAGCCAGGCACGTTTGAGGTGAAGGTGCACGTCGGACTCCCATGTGAAGCCCATGCCTCCGTGCACCTGGAGGCAGTCGCGGGCGCCGAGCTCGGCAGCCTCGTCGGCCAGCAGTCCGGCCGCCGCGATGTCGAGCGGATCGGCCGTGACGGCGGCCGCGTAGACCGCACCACGCGCCACCTCCACGCGCACCAGCATCTCGGAGCACAGGTGTTTCACCGCCTGGAAGGCCCCGATCGGCTGCCCGAACTGCTCACGGGTCCGGGCGTGTTGCACGGCCAGTTCGCAGGTGCGGGCGGCGGAGCCCAACTGCTCGGCGGCGGTCAGCAGCGCGGCCACCGGGTCGGGCGGCGCGGCGCGGGGCAACCGGTGCAGTGGTGTCAGCGGGTCCGCCGAGCGCATCGGGACGGCTCCGGTCACATCGCCGCGTACGACGTCGGCCTCGTCCAGCCACTCGACGAGCGTGCCGTCGACGGCCGCGACGACGCTCTCGCCGGTGGCCGCTCCGGGTATCTCGCCGGCCGCGAGGTGCGTGGCCACGAGCGGTCCGGTCAGCAGGGCCCGGCCGGCCTCCTCGAAGGCCAGCACGGCCTCCGGAAGTCCCAGGCCGACCCCGCCCTCCGCCTCGGGCAGCCGCAGCGCGAAGAAGCCCGCCTCGCCCAACTCCCGCCAGAGCGCACGGTCGAGCCCCGGGGCGTCCACGGCGGCCCGCAACCGCTCCCGCCCGAAGCGCCGGTCCAGCAGTTCGCGCACTCCCGCGCGCAACGCCCGTTGATCATCAGTGAGTTGGAAATCCATACGGTCATCGCCCCTTCGGGAGGCCCAGGATCCGTTCGGCCACGATGTTCCGCTGGATCTGCGAGGTGCCGGCCGCGATGGTGTACGAGAGGGACGACAGCCGGTCCAGCGTCCACCGGCTGTCGAGGTCGAGCGCCTCGGGACCGAGTACGTCGGCAGCCGCGTCGTACAGGTCCTGCCGCGCGCGCGAGTACCTCAGTTTGAAAACCGAACCCCCGACGCCCGGCACTCCGTCCGACCGCTCCGACTCGCTGACGTTCCACTGCGTGAGCCGCCAGAGCGCACGGAACTCGGCATTGAGACGACCGAGCCGGCGACGCAACACCGCGTCGTCCCAGCGGCCGTTCTTCCGGGCCTCGCGCGCGAGTTCGCCGAGGACGCGCCGACAGGCCACCACCTCGCCGACGAAGGCCGTCCCGCGCTCGAACGACAGCGTCACCATGGTCACGCGCCAGCCGTCGTTCTCCTCACCGACCCGGTTGGCGACGGGCACCCGCACGTCGTCGAGGAACACCTCCGCGAACTCGGTCGAACCCGCGAGCGTACGCAGTGGACGTACCGTGATCCCCGGCGCGTCCATCGGCATCGCGAGCCACGAAATCCCCCGGTGCTTGGGCGCCTTGGCGTCCGTCCGCACCAACAGCTCGCACCAGTCGGCGACTTCCGCGTGGGAGGTCCAGATCTTCGAACCGCTCACCACGTAGTCGTCGCCGTCCCGCCGCGCGCGAGTGCGCAGTGCTGCGAGGTCCGAGCCGGCGTCCGGCTCGCTGAACCCCTGGCACCACACCTCCTCGCCGCGCAGCACGGGCGGCAGCCAGCGCGCCCGCTGCCCGGCGTTCCCCTCGGCCGCGATGGTGGGCCCGGCGTGCAGCAGCCCGACGAAGTTGGCCCCTACGTAGGGCGCGCCCGCGTTCTCCGTCTCCTCCAGGAAGATCAGGTGCTGCGTCGGCGTGGCCCCGCGGCCCCCCGCGTCGGCGGGCCAGTGGAGCCCCGCGTACCCGGCGTCGTACAGCATGCGCTGCCAGCCGAGGTCGTACGCGCGTCTGCCGGGCCAGTCGTCGGGCGAGGGTTTCGGGGGCAGCCCGGGGAGGACCTTCGCGAGCCACTCCCGCAGGCGCGCGCGGAACTCCTCCTCCTCGGGCGTGCAGGAGAGGTCCATTACTTGTCGAGGTCCAGGCCGAGCATGCGGATGGCGTTGCCGCGCATCAGCTTGTAGACGGTCTCGTCGTCGAGGCCCTTCATGTGATCGAGGGCGACCTCCTTGGTGTGCGGGAAGGTCGAGTCGACGTGCGGGTAGTCGGTCTCGAAGGTCGCGTTGTCCCGGCCGACCACGTCCAGCGACGCGACGCCGTGCTTGTCGCGGAAGAAGCAGCAGAAGATCTGCCGGTAGTAGTAGGTGGAGGGCGGCTCGGGGATCAGGTCCCTGACCCCGCCCCAGGCCCGGTGCTCCTCCCACACGTCGTCGGCGCGCTCCAGGGCGTACGGGATCCAGCCCATCTGCCCTTCGGAGTAGGCGAGTTTGAGCTGCGGGAACTTCACGAGGACCCCGCTGAACAGGAAGTCCATCATCGAGGCCATGGCGTTGTTGAAGCTGAGCGAGGCCTGGACGGCGGGCGGGGCGTCGGGCGAGGCGGCGGGCATCTGGGAGCTGCTGCCGATGTGCATGTTGACGACCGTGCCGGTCTCCTGGCAGACCGCGAAGAACGGGTCCCAGTAGCCGGAGTGGATGGACGGCAGCCCGAGGTGCGTGGGGATCTCGGAGAAGGTCACGGCCCGCACGCCCCGGGCGGCGTTGTGCCGGATCTCGGCGACCGCGAGGTCGATGTCCCAGAGCGGAATGATGCACAGCGGAATCAGCCGCCCCCCACTCCCCCCGCACCACTCCTCGACCATGAAGTCGTTGTACGCGCGCACGCAGGCCAGCGCGACCTCCTTGTCGTGCGCCTCGGCGAAGGTCTGCCCGCAGAACCGCGGGAAGGTCGGGAAGCACAGCGAACCCTCGACGTGGTTCGCGTCCATGTCCTTGAGCCGCTCGACGGGATCCCAGCACCCCGGCCGCATCTCCGCGCGCGTGATGCCTTCAAGCGTCATTTCATCCCGGTCGAAGCCGACGGCGGCGATGTTGCGCTTGTACGGGAACTTCAGGTCCTCGTAGATCCACCAGTCGGTCGGCGGCCCGTCCGGGTCCATCGTGATCTGGTACTTGCCCGCCACGTAGGCGAGTTCGCCGATACCGGCCGTCAGCGGCTTTGGGCCGCGGTCCTGGTACTTCTTCGGCAGCCAGGTCTCGAAGAGGTTCGCGGGCTCGATCACATGGTCGTCGACGCTGATGATGCGGGGCAGTTCGGTCATGAGTCCCCTCCGCCGGGCCAACTGCGGGTATCTGACGGACCGTCAGTTAAAGGTCCCCTAGAAGGCTAGCCCCGCACCCCTGGACCGACAAGGCACCGAGCCCTACGCTCTCCAGCCAATCTGACTACCCGTCAGCTGTGAGGAGTACGGGCCATGACGACGGACACCGCACACGCACTGGGCGCCTCCCGCACCTTCTGGGAACTCGTCGAGCGCCGCGCCGCGCTCACCCCCGACCGCCCCGTCCTCCTCCAGGACGACCGCACCCTCACCTTCGAGGAACTGCGCTCGGGCGCGGAGCGGACCGCGGCCGGCCTCCACGACCTGGGCGTACGCCCCGGCACGGTGGTCGCCTGGCAGCTGCCGACCCGTATCGAGACGGTCCTGCTGGCGATGGCCCTGGCCAGGCTGGGCGCGGTCCAGTCCCCGGTGATCCCCTTCTACCGGGACCGCGAAGTCGCCTTCGCCGTACGGGAGTCGGGGGCCGCCCACTTCGCCGTACCGGGCGAGTGGCGCGGCTTCGACCACAAGGCGATGGCCGAACGCATCGACGCACCCGGCGTCTTCGAGGCGTACGACTCCCTCCCCGAAGGGAACCCGTCGGTGCTGCCCCCACCCCCCACCAGCGGCACGGACGTGCGCTGGATCTACTGGACCTCGGGGACGACGTCCGACCCCAAGGGCGTACTGCACACGGACCGTTCGCTGATCGCCGGCGGCTCCTGCCTCGCCCACGCGCTGCACCTGTCGGCCGACGACATCGGCTCGATCGCGTTCCCCTTCGCGCACATAGGCGGCCCCGACTACCTGGTCATGCTGCTGCTGTACGGCTTCCCGGCGGTCCTCTTCGAGAAGTTCGCGCTGCCGGACGCCCTGGAGGGCTACCGCAAGCACGGGGTGACGGTGGCGGGCGGCTCGACGGCGTTCTACTCGATGTTCCTGACCGAACAGCGCAAGCAGCCGGACACCAGACTCATCCCCACCCTCCGCCTCCTGGCGGGCGGCGGGGCCCCGAAGCCGCCCGAGGTCCACCACGCCGTCGTACGCGAGATGGGCGTCCAACTGACCCACGGATACGGCATGACCGAGGTCCCGATGATCACCATGGGCTCGCCCGACGACTCCGAGGAGAACCTCGCGACGACCGAGGGAAGGCCCCCACAGGGCATGGAGATCCGGATCGTGGACGGGGAGGTGAGACTGCGCGGAGAAGCCGTCTGCACGGGCTACCTGGACCCCGCGCAGACCACGGAGGCCTTCGACGAGGACGGCTTCCTGATCACGGGAGACCTCGGGCGCCTCACACCCTCGGGCCATCTGATCCTGACGGGCCGCCTGAAGGACGTCATCATCCGCAAGGGAGAGAACATCTCGGCGAAGGAGATAGAGGATCTGCTGCACCGCCACCCGGCGGTAGGAGACGTGGCGGTGATAGGCCTGCCGGACGCGGAACGCGGCGAGCGGGTATGCGCGGTGATCGAACAGCAGCCCGAATCGCCGCAGTTGACGCTCTCAGCCGTCTCGGCCTATCTACGCGCGGAAGGACTGTCCGTGCACAAGCTGCCGGAGCAACTGGAGCTGGTGGACGCCCTTCCGCGCAACGACACCCTGCGGAAGGTGCTCAAGTACAAGCTCAGGGAACGTTATTCGGGCACCGTGAAGTAGCGGGCGAAGGCGCTCACGATCTCCGGCTCGGTGACCCGGCCGTCGGAGTCCGCGTCGAGCGCACCGGCCGCGGCGGCGGCGACGGTCTCGGGCGCGCCGAGGGCCTTGAGGGCACGCGCGACCTCGTCCACGGTCGCCGCAGCGTCCCCGTCGCCGTCCGCGATGGCGAGCGCCGCGTCCAGGAAGGGGCGGGCGATCTCGGCGAACCGGTCGGGGTTGTCCCGCAGCCGCTTCACCGCGCCGCCGACGAACTCCTCGCGGGTGATCCGCTGGTCGCCGTCCCGGTCCGCTATGCCGGCCATGCCCTGCCAGAAGGCCTCCGCGCCGATGTAGAGGGCCTGGCCCTTGTCGGACCGGGCCGCGATGCCGAACTCGGCGAGCAGCGCCTTGGTCGCCGCATTGAAGTCCTCGCGGTCGATATAGCCGTTGCCGTCCTGATCGAAGGTGGCGAACCGCGCGGCGATCTTTCGCTCGTACTCGGTGCTGACCATGTCTTTTCGGGCCGCCTTACATCACGTGGGTACGTCTGGCAGGGAGCGTACGACGACCGGGGCCCTCGGGGAGCGGGAAAACGACGCTTGTGCCAAGACCGGGGGAATTCCGCGACAACCGTGTCGCGCAGTCACGGGACGATCTTCCCTTCCCCGCGACCCGCACGTGACGCGAATCACGCCGAAAGGGAGTCCGGCTCGTCGTCGATCGCCGCGCCGACATCGGGATACACGTCGAAGAGCCGGCGCACGCCGAGGGCGCCCAGCACCCTGTTGACGTGGGATCCGTCCACGGCGCCCTGCGCGGGAAGGATCAAGCGGAGGCGTCCCTGGCAGGAGCGGAGCAGTCGCCGGCTCGCGATCAGCACCCCCACACCACTGGAGTCGCAGAACAGGACTCCGGAGAGATCGAGGACGACACTGTGCCGCCCGTCGGCCACGGCGTCGTGCACGCGCTGCCGCAGCACCGGTGACGTCACCAGATCCATCTCGCCCGACACCCGGATCACGGCCCAGCCGTGCTGCTCGCCGTCGGTCACCCTGAGCGTCACGCGCCTGCCCCTCGCTCGACGTTGTCGGACCCTGACGGCCCGACGACGTCGGACCCGGAAACGGAACCGGAAGTGGTCCTGTCACTTCCCTGGTGCGCGGCTGCCCCACCCTCACTCCATGAAACACCGGATGCGGAATCGAAGCGTGCCCCAGTTGGGCTGTTTCGGTCGAGAACGGTCTAGTACGGTCGATCCTGATCGAGCCAAGCCACGGCAGACACACGCACACCGTGAGGAGCCGCACGCACAGTGTGATCGGGGCACTACCATCCGCAGCTCCGCGAGGGGCGCGCATTGCCACAAAGGGGCGTGCGTTGTCAGGGGTGCCGACTACATTCGGGAGGAAGCCGGAGAGGAGAATCCGGTGGACACAGGGACAGGCGCACCGCACGACCGGGGGTGAGGGGCCGCATGACCAACAAGGACGCGCCGCCCCGCTGGGACCGCAAGATGCAACAGCGGCTCGCACGCGGGGAGGCGGCCGCGCTCGGTGAGCTCTACGACCGATTCGCTTCGCTCGTGCACGGCCTCGCCCATCGCGTGCTCGGAGACGACCGGGCGGCCGACGGCGTCACCCGCGAGGTCTTCGCCCACGTCTGGGAGAACCCCGAGGCGTACGACCCCAAGCAGGGCCCCCTGCGCTCCTGGGTCGCCACACTGACCCACCGCCTCGCCGTACAGCGCCTGCGCGCGACGGAGACGGCCGCGCTGGCCCACGACAACTCGGGCAGCACCGAGGAGCTGGAGCGCAAGGTCCGCCGCGCCTCGGTGGCGGCCCGCGCCGACTACATCGTCACGTCCATGCCCGCCCCGCTGCGCGCGGCCCTGGAGCTCGCCTACTTCCAGCGCCGCGACTACCGCCAGACCGCCGTAGACCTCGGCGTCACCGAGGACGAGGCCCGCCGCCGCCTGCGCCTGGGCCTCCAGCTCCTGTCGACGGCCCACGACACGGGCCGCTCCGGGGGTGCCGAATGACGGGCACAGAGGCACACGACAGCTACGGCGAGAAGCCGGACCCGGAGGACCACAACGCCCAAGCGGGCCCCCAGAGGGACACTCCGCCCCCGGAGAACGGCCCCGGCGGCCCATCGGGCCCAGAACCCCCTCACCCCAACGCACCCCACACCCCCGGCGAACCCCCGCGCATACCCATGCCACGCACATCGGTCGAGGACACCGGCCTGCCCCTCCCCGAACCAGCCCCCGCTCCCCTCTTCCTCGAACACCGGGTCCTCAAGTCCCTGCTCGGCGCCTGGGCCCTGGCGGCCTGCTCCCCCGAGGAGACGGCAGCGGTGGAGGACCACCTGGGCACCTGTGGCGCGTGCGCGGACGAAGCTCTGCGCCTGCGCGACGCGGTGGGCCTCCTGCACCCGCCGGAGAGCCTCGACCTGGACCCCACCCTGCGCACCCGCGTCCTGGAGAGCTGCCTGGACCGCCGCCCGCCCCGCATCCCGGTCCCCGAGTGGGCAACGCCGTACGACGCGGAGACGGCCCGCCTGGACGCCCTCCTGCAGGACATCGGCGACGCGGAGTGGCACGCTCCCGTACGCCTGCGCTGGTTCGAGGGCGACGAACAGACCAGCCGCCGCACCACCGTCGCGGGCGTGATCGCCCATCTCCTCACCGTCGACGGCCTGGTAGCCCTGACCCTGGGCCTGGACGACCCCCTGGAAGCCCAGGCCGACACCCCCACCCCCGCGGCCCGCACAGAGGCCTTCTGGACGACCTCGCACTTCCCGCCCACCCGTTCCGTACGGGCCCCGTGGCGCGAGCAGGCCCACAACCTGGTCCGCACGGTCGCCTTCGCGGGCGGCGGCTCCGGCCGCCTCCCGGTCTCGTACGGCGCCTTCGAACTCCCCCTGCGGGACTCGATGCTGGACCGCGCCTTCGAGACCTGGGTCCACGCGGGAGACATCGCAGAGGCGGTCGACTACCCCTACGAACCGCCGTCGCCCCGCCACCTGCACGCCATGATCGACCTGGGCGCCCGCATGCTCCCCACGGCCCTGGCCGCCCGCCGCCAGGCAGGCCTCGCCACCCCCGGCCAGACCCGCCACCTGGTCCCGGCCGGCACCCCCGGCCGCAGCCTCCGCCTGGAGATCGAGGGCCTGGGCGGCGGCGAATGGCTCATCCCCCTGGACTCCCCCGGCGCCCTACCCTCCCCCGACCACGAGGTAGCCCACATAGCCCTGGACGGCGTCGAGTTCTGCCAACTGGCAGCAGGCCACGTCTCCCCGGAGGAAGCAGCAGCAGGCCAGGTAGGAGACCGAGAGGCAATCAGAGACGTCCTCTTCGCAGCAGCGTCACTGAGCCGCATGTAGCGCGAAAAGTCCCAGCCCCCAAACCGCACCCGCCCTACGCAACGGGCGCGGGCCGTGCCGGTACGTCGAAAGTCCGCCGCATACGGCTCCTCCAGGAACGGCTCTGCTGGAAACCAACAGCCGTACACCCCGCCGCGGCGGACTCGACGTACCGGCGCGGCCCGCGCCCCCACGACAGAGCGAGGCGCAACACACCTCAGAGGCGCAACGCCTCAGTCGAAAACGACGGTCCGACGCCCGTTCAACAGAATCCGCCGCTCCGCATGCCACTTCACGGCCCGAGCGAGCGCCTGGCACTCCACGTCCCGCCCCACAGCGACAAGCTGCTCCGGCGTGACCTGGTGCCCCACCCGCTCGACCTCCTGCTCGATGATCGGCCCCTCATCGAGGTCGGCCGTCACATAGTGCGCGGTGGCACCGATCAGCTTCACACCACGAACGTGCGCCTGGTGATAAGGCTTCGCGCCCTTGAAGCTAGGCAGGAACGAGTGATGGATATTAATAATCCGCCCGCTCAACTGCTTGCAAAGATCATCGGAGAGCACCTGCATATACCGAGCGAGCACAACCAGCTCGACACCCTGCTCCCGCACCAACTCCAGCAACTGCGCCTCGGCCTGCGCCTTGTTGTCCTTGTTGACCGGAATATGGTGAAACGGCACATCATACGAAGCCACAAGCTCAGCGAAATCCGTGTGATTGGAAACCACGGCCGCGATCTCAACGGGAAGCGCCCCGATCCGAGCCCGAAACAGCAGATCATTCAAACAATGCCCGAACTTGCTGACCATCAGCACGACCCGCATCCGGTCCTCGGCCCGGTGGATCTGCCACTCCATCTGGAAGGAGTCACCGATCGCCGCGAAGCTGGCCCGCAGCTTCTCCACCGTCACCGGCGACTCCGCCGAGAAGTGGACCCGCATGAAGAACAGCCCCGTGTCATGGTCACCGAACTGCTGACTGTCCTCGATGTTGCACCCGGTCATGAAGAGATAACTCGACACGGCGTGCACGATGCCCTGCTTGTCAGGACAGGAAAGCGTAAGGACGTACTGCTCGGTCACGGACTGCTCATTCATGCCCGCCAGGGTCCCATAAGTCGGGCCGAGCCAGACCACACGTCCCGCCTGCCGGACTGCCGGCCGGGCCCCTCAGGGGGGCGCGGAACCTCAGGCAGACCGGGTCATGATCCGCAGAACCTCAAGCGTCCGAGGCTGCACATCGGGATCCTCCCCATCGCTCACCGCCATCCGAACGTGCGCATCCCGAGCAGCCCGCACGGCCTCGGGCCACCCCTGATGTTCGAGATAGACGGAGACGGCAGCATCAGGCCCCACCTGATGCATGATCCGCAACACCCGAAGCACAGCGGAATCGACGAGGGCCGCCTCCTGAGAGTCCCGGAAGATCGTCCCCACGTATTTCTCGGCGGACCAGTTGTCCAGCCAGGTGTCCTCGACGAGGCGATAGACGGCGTCGGTCACATCCCCGTACCCGTCGACCCCCGCGAGCCAGACCCCTCGCTGGAACTCGGTGTCGGAAAGCATGTGCAGCGCGGAGCGCACATTGCTGCGCCAGCGCCACCACGGCATGTCGTTCAGTGGCATGCCGCCCATGGTGGATGAGCGACGCCCGCGACGGGAAGAGTTCTCCGAACCTTGCACGGTCACCGATCGTACGTTCTCGCCGATTCGTCCCGCCCCGCACCCCGGAGTTCACCTTCTGGTCACCAAGCGTTGACCATGGGTCACACCTGCCGTAGCGATGTGACGGAATCGTGCGTGTCCATGACCGGCAGGCGACGCACCCGCACCCTCCTCCCCGCCCACCACCGTCCCGCCAGGGCCAGAGTGCTGTCCGCGGGCGCGTTGGCGGCGTGTGCGTCGATAGCCGTCGGATGCGGTGTCGTCCCCGGTACCACGGGGGGTTCCGGGGACGACCCGATCACGGTGATGACATGGGCGCCGGAGGAGACGAAGGCGACCAACAAGCCCGGTATGCCCGCCCTGGCACTGGCGTACGCGCGCTGGATCAACTCCAAGGGCGGCATCAACGGCCGCAAGCTGAAGGTCCTCACCTGCAACGACCACAACGACACGGTGTCCGCCGCGAACTGCGCCCGCCGGGCGGTCGACGAGAACGTCGTCGCGGTCGTCGGCTCGTACAGCCAGCACGCCCGCTCCTTCTTCTCCCCGCTGGAGGCGGCCGGCATCCCGTATCTCGGCGGGTACGGCGTCACCGACGACGAGTTCACCAGCCCGCTCTCCTACCCGGTCAACGGCGGCCAGCCCGCCCTCCTGGCCGGCCTCGGACAGCAGCTCGCCAGGAACTGCGGCCCCGTCACCCTCGTACGCCCCGACACGATCGCCGGCGACGAACTGCCCGTGCTGCTCGACTCGGGCCTGAGCGCCGCGGGGCACAAGGCCGCCGTCGACCAGCGGGCCGCCGAGGACGCCACGGAGTACTCGGGCCACGCCGACCAGGCGCTGCGGCGGGTCACGGCGGATCCGACGGAGGAGGGGTGTGTGGTGCCCGCGCTCGGGGACCGCACGGACACCTTCATGGACTCGTTCCGGCGTGCCCGCGAGGCGTACCCGACGGTGCGGACGGCGTCCGTGCTGGGCAGCGTCGACCAGTCGGTGATCGACGCGACGGGCAGCGCGTACGAGGGCTCGTACGTCACCGGCTGGTACCCGGCGTCGCGCGACAAGCGGTGGAAGCCGATGCGCGACGTCATCCGCGAGGAGGCCTTCGGCGACAACCGGATCGACGAGTCCGACCCCGGGGTGCAGACGACCTGGGTCGCCTACACGGTGCTGAAGAAGACGATCGAGTCGCTGGGCGACGGCGAGGTGTCCTCGCGCACGCTCCGGCGGACGCTCGACGACGGTCTGAAGATCAACACGGGCGGGCTGACGCCGACGCTCAGCTGGAGCTTCGACGATCTGACCGCGGTGAGCGGCTTCCCCCGGCTGGTCAACTCGGACGTGTCGTTCCAGGTGGTGCGCAAGGGCCAACTGGTCTCGGCCCGCAAGGGGTTCGTGAACGTGTCGAAGGTGCTGGAGAACACGGAAACGTCCTGAAGAACCGGCCGGCACCCACCGGGCGCCGGGGCCGACCTCCGCCGACGCCGTGGTCGGCCCGACCGGTCACAGCTGGCCGGGCTGGCGCTCCGTCAGTCCGTAGGTCTGGGCGATGGAGTTCCACAGCTTCGCGGCCTTGGCCTTCTGCGTGGTCGCGGTGCCGCTCTCCCGGTTGCCCGCCGCGGTCTGGCCCGTGTTGCGGGCCTGGCCCTTGCGGCAGCCCTTCTTGCCCGCGGTCTGGTCGGCCCAGGCCGCGTAGTGGGTGTCCGCCGCGGAGGAGGCCTTCCAGGCGCTGTTGAGCGCGGCGGTCAGCTGCGCGTTGTTGGGCAGCTTGTCGACGGAGAGGTCCGCGAGGCTGGTGACCAGGCCGTCGCGCTGCTTGGCCGCGTTGCGCAGATCGGTCGCCGCCTGGCCCAGGTTGGCGCACTTGCGTACGTTGCCGACGGCCTTGACCACCGAGTCACGGCTGTCGCCGCTGTCCGCCAGGAGCTTGTCCAGGGCCACGGCCTGCGCCTTGGCCGGGTCGGCGGACGCGGAGGCCGAGTCGTCCGTGGCGGGCGCGGTCGCCGCCACCGTCTTGTTGTCGTCGCCGCCGTCGTCGCCCCCGCCGCCGCTGAGCAGGGCGCCCGCGCCGATGCCGAGTACGGCGATGCCCACGCCGACCGCGGCGATCACGGGCACGCGGGAACGGGTGCGGCCACCGCGGCCGTTGTCACCGTCCGCCGCGCCTCGGCGTCCGCCGCGACCTGCGGGACCCTCGGGTACGCCCGGGCCGCCGGGGGCACCGGGACGGTTCGGGGTGCCGAAACCGGCCGCGGCGCCCTGTCTCCCGCGCGGCTGGTCGACTCGGGGCAACTGCTGCGTGGAGCCTCCGGCGTCGGCCCGGAAGAGGTTGTCGAAGTCGGCGGGCGGCTGCCGCTCCTCGGGTACGCCCGGGCGCACCCCGTACTGCGCGGCGCCGGGCTGGGCCGGTACGGGCGCGATGAACTGCGTGGGCTGGGCGTCGGGGTCGACGGCGGGAGGCAGGGGTCCGGCGCCGTTGCCTGCGGACGCCGGTCCCGGCCCGTCCGGCCGGACCCGGCCGAGGTACCGCGTGGAGTCGGAGGACATCCCCGCGGGGGCAGCCCCCGCGGGAGGCATCTCGGGCGGCAGCGCACCGGGACCCACCGGGGGAAGGAGCTGTGTGGCGCCCTCGTCGACGGACGGCGCGGCGGGAACCGGCGGCAGGTACTGGGTCGCGCCCTCGTCCATGGCGGCGACGGGCGGCATCGCACCGGCACCCCCACCGGCACCAACTGGCGGCAGCGGCGCGGCAGTCTGACCACCGGGGGCGTACGACGCGGGCGTCTGACCACCGGGAGCCTGCGGGTAGCCGTAGCCACCGGGAGCCCCCGACTCGGCGGAACCGCCCTGCGGCTGCGGCTGGGGCGCCGCCTGGCCACCGTGGGCCTGCGGATAGCCGTAACCACCCGGAGCCTGCGCCCCGGCGGGGCCCTGCCCGTGTGCCTGCGCGTTCCCGGGAGCGTACGGGCCCTGAGCCTGCGCTCCGGCAGGGCCTTGAGCGTGTGCCTGCGGGTTCCCGGGAGCGTACGCACCCGGAGTCTGCGGGGCGCCGTACCCGTTCGTCGGCGCACCCTCGTGCGGGAGGGGCGCACCGGCGCCCGACCCCTGCTGGGGCACGGAGCCCGCTCCGGCGGTCTGCGGCGGAAGCTGGCCGCCGCCACTGTTCGGCGCCTGCGGGCCGCCCCAGGGGCCGCCCGCCGTGCCCTGCGCCCCGTACTGGGCCGTCGGATCGGCGTACTGCGACGGCTGCCCGGCGTATCCGCCCTGCGCACCGGCGCCGGTACCTGCGCCTGGGGCCGACCCGTCCCAGGCCGGAGCCTGGGCTCCCGGGTCCGGCGTCTGAGGGGCGGTCCAACTCGATATCTGCGGGGGCGCGTCCGAGGCCGGCGCGGCCCCGCCCTGGCCCGTGTGCTGCGTGCCCCAGCCGGGCGCCTGCGCGCCCTGACCCTGGTCCTGGCCCGCATTACCCCATTCACCGGTCGGCGTCCAACCCTGTCCGGGCTCCGGAGAGGCCCCCTGGGCGGGTCCCGGACCCCACGGCTGGTCCCAGGCCTGACCGCCCGCCGGAACGGCGCGGTCGCCCGTCTGGCCCGGCAGGAGGGGCTCGCCGCCGTCGGACGGCAGCACGATGCCTTCGTGCGCGGGCCGCGCCGAGGGCTCGTCGCCCTGTCCGTTGTGCGTCACCGGGACTCCTACGAATGGGGGACCTTCGGAATCGTCGGTTCACGCTACCGGGTCCCCACAACCCGATGCCACGCAGCACAGGTCGTGACAGCCGTCTCCGGGGGCGGCAGTAACGAATCCGCCCCCCAAGACGCTGTTTATGCCTCCTTTCGCCTCACAGCCCTCCGTTCACCCCGCGTTCACTCCCGCGTAGACCTCGCGCCCGTCCGGCGGATCAGGCCGCCGCCTGCAACTCCATGCGCGCCCCGAACTCCCGTACCACCGGCTCGTCCCGGTAGGGCTCCAGGCGCTGTTGGAGGTCGTCCAGATACTCCGCCCCGCGGTTGGAGCGCAGCGTGCCGAGCAGTTCGACCGCGCGTAGACCCGTGTGGCAGGCCTGCTCGATCTCGCGCTGCTGGACCTGTGCGGTGGCCAGCAGTACGTACCCGATGGCGCGGCGCCTCGCGCGCGTCTCGGGGTGCCCGGCGAGGGATTCCTGAGCGCATCGCGCGGCTGCCTCCGACTGTCCGAGGTCCCGGTGACAATGCGCCAACTCGTCGGCCAGATACGCCTCGTCGAAGTGCGCGATCCACCGCGGGTCGTCGCCGGAATCCGGATCGGCCTGCTCCAGCGCCGCCACGGCCCGCCCGGACGCCGCCTGGGCCGAGCGCGCGTCACCCATCAACGCGTGCCCCCGCGCCTCCGCGGCGTGGAACATCGACTCCGCGCGCGGTGTGACCCGCCCGCGCGCCCCCTCCTGCGCCGCCCGCGCCAACTGCGCGATCTCCCGCGGATTCCCGAGCTGCGCGGCCAGGTGGCTCATGGACGCGGCGAGCACGTACCCGCCGTACCCACGGTCGCCCGCCGCCTGCGCGAGCCGCAGCGCCTGGATGTAGTACCGCTGCGCGAGCCCCGGCTGCCCGGTGTCGACCGCCATGTAGCCGGCCAGCTCCGTCAACCGTGCGACCGCCGCGAAGAGTTCACGCCCGACCGCTTCCCGGTACGAGCCCGCGAGCAGTCCGGAGACGACGCTGTTCAGGTAGTGCACGACGACCGGGCGTACGTGCCCGCTGCCGTACTGGTGGTCGAGGTCGACCAGCGCCTGGGTCATCGCGCTCACCGCCGCCACGTCGGACTGCCCGACCCGTGGCCCGGCCGCACGCGACACCTGCGCGTCCGGCGAGGAGATCAGCCAGTCCCGGCTCGGCTCGACGAGCGCGGAGGCAGCGACGGACGAGCCCGACAGGAAGTCCCGCCGCCCCACGTCGCTGCGCCACAGCTCGCAGACCTGCTCGATGGCCCCGAGGACGGTCGGCGAGAACTGCAGCCCCACACCGGAGGCGAGGTTCTTGCCGTTCGCCATGCCGATCTCGTCGATCGTGACGGTCCGGCCCAGCTTGCGGCCGAGCGCCTCGGCGATGATCGCGGGCGCCCGGCCACGCGGCTGCTGTCCCCGCAGCCAGCGCGCCACGGACGTCTTGTCGTAGCGCAGATCGAGACCGTGCTCCGCGCCGCACATGTTGACCCGGCGGGCCAGCCCGGCGTTGGAACAGCCCGCTTCCTGGATGAGCGCCTGCAGTCGTTCGTTCGGCTGCCGCGCGACGAGAGGCCTTGCGGCCATTGGCGTACCCCCTGTGGCTGCGGTGCCTGCCCACGCACCGAGTTGACGGTCCTCAGTGACCGGGACCTCCCGCACCCCTGTCGGGGAGCGAAAAGATCCGGCCTCGAAGATCAATGCCCCGCGGACATACCGAAGATGCGAGACATGTGAGGATTGCCGGGGTAAAGGCTGCTGCCCGCCCCTCCGGTGGCTACCCACCACCCGCTGCCGCCTCCCATGCGCGCCCCCACAGATGCATCCATGCGCCCCACGTGTGGAATCGGTGCTCCTCCCCCGCGCGCGGGTGAGCCGTAACCCCTGGTGGGTGGGGGAGTTGAGTTCAGCGTGGAAGAGACGATCGCAGGCACCGAGACCGCCCAGATCCCCAAGCAGCGAGGCGAGTCGCTGCAGGACATCGCCGTGCGCTATGCCGAAGAGCGCCATTGGGACGTGTTCCCAGGCACTTGGCTGGAAGCCGCCGACGGGGTGCAGCGCTGCTCGTGCGGCGACCCCTCGTGCGCCCTGCCCGGCGCGCATCCGGCGCGCGAGGACTGGGCGACGCAGGCCACGGGCAGTGCGACCGTCGCGCGTCGGCTGTGGGCGAAGCAGCCCTCGGCGTCGATCCTGCTGCCCACGGGGCGGACGTTCGACGCGATCGACGTCCCCGAGACCTCGGGTTTTCTCGCGCTCGCCCGGATGAGGCGGATGGAGCTGACGCTCGGCCCTGTGACGTGTACGCCGGATCGGCGGATGCAGTTCTTCGTGTTGCCGGGTGCCGCCGCGAAGGTGCCCGATCTTGTGCGCAAGCTCGGGTGGCCGCTCGCCTCTCTTGATCTGAACGTGCTGGGCGAAGGTACGTATGTGGCCGCGCCGCCCACGCGGTTCGGGGCGCGGGGGGCCGTGCAGTGGGCCTGCCGGCCGACTCCCGCGAATCGGTGGCTGCCGGACGCGGAGGAGCTGATCTCGCCCTTGGCCTACGCCTGCGGGCGGGATGCTCGTCGGTAGGGCGGCGTTTTGGCTACTGAAGGACTGCGCAGTTCCCCGCGCCCCTAAAGGGGCACCGGCCCCCGTATCGTGCCCTGCATGACGGAGGGAGTGCGGGTGAACGACGCGGTGGCCGTGCGGGTGCGGGGGCTTTGGAAGCGGTTCGGGGAGCAGGTCGCCGTCGCGGGGATCGATCTGGAGTTGCCCGCGGGGCAGTTCATCGGGCTGGTCGGGCCCAACGGGGCGGGCAAGACCACGACTCTGTCGATGGTGACCGGGCTGCTGCGGCCCGATCAGGGGTCCGTTGAGGTCGTAGGACACGACGTGTGGCGCGACCCCGTGGAGGTCAAGGCCCGGATCGGGGTCCTGCCCGAGGGACTGCGGCTCTTCGAACGGCTCTCCGGGCGGGAACTCCTCGCGTACACGGGGCGGCTGCGCGGACTGCCCGGTGCCGAGGTCGACAAGCGGGCCACCCAGCTGCTCGACGTGCTCGACCTCGCCGGCGCCCAGCACAAACTCGTCGTCGACTACTCGACCGGCATGCGCAAGAAGATCGGGCTCGCGGCGGCCCTGCTGCACAACCCGGAAGTGCTGTTCCTGGACGAGCCGTTCGAGGGCGTCGACCCGGTCTCCGCGCAGACGATCCGCGGAGTCCTGGAGCGCTACACCGCCTCCGGCGCGACCGTCGTCTTCTCCTCCCACGTGATGGAGCTCGTCGAGTCGCTGTGCGACTGGGTCGCCGTGATGGCCGCGGGCCGCATCCGCGCCCACGGCCCGCTCACCGAGGTGCGCGGCGAGGCGCCCTCCCTCCAGCAGGCCTTCCTCGAACTCGTCGGGGCGAACGCCCGCGACACCGGCTCCGACCTCGACTGGCTGGGCGGCGGCGCCCGATGAGCGCCGCGACCGCCACGAAGGCCCCCGCCACCTCGACCGCCTCCATCACCCCCGTCGTCGTACGCCTCAAGCTGTCGCTGCTGCGCAACGGGCTGCGGCAGTCGGCGGGGCGGCGGGCCGTGTACGTGGCGTCGCTCGTCATCGTGCTGCTGTTCGCCGCGCTCCAGCTCATCGGGCTGATCGCGCTGCGCGGCAACACCTACGCGATGACCGTGACGGTGCTGCTCACCACCGTGCTGGCGCTCGGCTGGGCCGTGATGCCGCTCTTCTTCTCCGGCGGCGACGAGACCCTCGACCCGACCCGCCTGGTGATGCTGCCGCTGCGCCCGCAGCCGCTCGTACGGGCGTTGCTGGTGGCCTCGCTCGTCGGCATAGGCCCGCTGTTCACACTGTGCCTGCTCGTCGGTTCGGTGATCGCGATGGCGCACGGGGCCGCGGCGTACGTCACCGGAGTCGTCGCGGTCGTCCTCGCGCTCCTGGTGTGCGTGGCCCTCGCGCGGACCGTCGCGGCCGCCAACACCCGGCTGCTGACCAGCCGCAAGGGCCGTGACCTGGCCGTGCTGAGCGGTCTGGTGATCGCGGTGGGCGCGCAGGTCGTCAACTTCGGGGCGCAGAAGCTCAATTCGTCGGGCATGTCCACGCTGGACCCGGCCGCCGACGTGATCCGCTGGGTACCGCCCGCGTCGGCGCTCGGCGCGGTGGACTCCGTCAGCGAGGGCTCGTACGCCGTCGGTCTCGCCCAGCTCGCCCTGAGCGGGGTGGCGCTGGCGGTGCTGCTGGCCTTCTGGCAGCGGAGTCTGACCCGGCTGATGACCTCGCCCGACGGCTCGACACTGCAGGCCGCCGAGCCCTCCCGGGACAAGGCGGGCCGCTCCTCCGGGCTCGGCCGGCTGCTGCCCGAGGGGCGCACGGGCACGGTCATGGAGCGCAGCCTGCGGTACGTGTGGCGGGATCCGAAGACCAAGGCCGCGTGGGTGACCTCGCTCGCGATCGGTCTGATCGTGCCGGTGTTCAACGCGCTGCAGGGCACCGGCTCGATCTACTTCGCGTGCTTCGCGGCGGGCATGCTCGGCATCCAGATGTACAACCAGTTCGGGCAGGACACGTCCGCGTTCTGGACGGTCGCGATGACGATCTCGTCGACCCGGGACGCGTATGTCGAGCTGCGGGCACGGGCGTTGGCGCTCCTGGTGATCACTCTTCCGTACGCGGCCCTCGTGTGCGTCCTGACGACGGCGCTGCTCGGCGACTGGCGCTCGCTGCCCGAGGTGTTCGGCCTGTCCTTCGCACTGCTCGGCGCGATGCTGGCGACCGGCGCCTGGTCCTCCGCCCGCTTCCCGTACTCGATCCCGCAGGAGAGCTACAAGAGCGTCGCTCCCGGCCAGGCGAGCCTCGCCGGATTCTCGATCTTCGGCGGCATGATCGCGGCGGCCCTGCTGTGCGCGCCCGTCATCACCCTCACCATCTGGCTGAACGTCTCGTCGGACGGCGACAGCTGGACGTGGCTGCTCCTCCCGATCGGCACCGCCTACGGAGCGGCGATCGCCCTGGCGGGCCTCCACCTCTCCGCCCCACGAACGGCACGGCAACTGCCGGAGATCCTGGCGGCGGTGAGCAAGGGCTGACCGACCTGGACATGGGCCCGCGCCCCGTTCCTTAGGGGCGCGGGGAACTGCGCAATCTTTTGGCTTTTAAGGGGCGCGGGGAACTGCGCAGTCTTTTGGGGGCGCGGGGAACTGCGCGACCAGCCCCCACCGAGCCGCGGGCGAACGAACAACCCGCGGCACGACGGCGCCATCTATATCCAGGCGGCCTAGCGGAGCGCCTCGTCCAGGAAGGGCTCGACGGCCGCGCGCCACGCCTCCGGCTGGTCGTAGTGGACGAGATGCCCCGCGTCGGCCACCTCCGCGTACTGCCCGTTCGGCAGGACGCGGACCATCTCCTGGGACTCGGCCCGGCCGAGCTCGCCGTCGAGGCCGCGGACGACGAGAGCGGGGCACTGGACCTGTGTCAGCTCCTCCCAGTGCGCGTCGTACACCCACGTCTCGCGGGACTTGAGCATCTGCTCGGGCTCGAAGACGGGCCGCCAGCCGTCCGGCGACTCGGCCATCACCTCGGCGTAGAACTCACCGCGCGAGGGGTTCGGGCGCTCCACCCAGGGGTCGTCCTCGCCGAACCACTTCCGTACGTCGGCGAGTGTGGCGAACGGGACCGGCCAGGCCTTGAACCAGTTCTCCCACTCGCGCTGCGAGGCGGCTCCCAGCGCCGAGGCCCGCATGTCGCAGATGACCAGGCCGCGCACGAGGTCGGGTCGCTTGGCGGCGAGCTGCCAGGCGGTCAGGGCGCCCATGGCGTGGCCGATGAGGACGGCCGGGCCGAGGTCCAGCTGTTCGAGGGCGGCCTCGGCGTCCTCGACGTACGCCCCGCGGGTGTAGGCGGCCTCGGGCGGCTTTTCGCTCTGGCCGTGGCCCCGCTGGTCGAGCGCGACGGCGCGATGCCGCTCGGAGAGCCAGCGGGCGGTGGGCGCCCAGTGGGATGCACGGCCCATGAGGCCGTGCAGTAACAGCACGCCGGGCGCACGCTCGATCTCCCCGGGCGTGATCCCGGTCCCGGCTTCACCGGACGGGGTGCCGGTCCCGGAGGGGTCGCCCCTCGGAGGGTCGATCTTGGGAGAGTCGGCGAACTCCCAGGCGGCGAGGCGTACGCCACCCGCACCGCTCACGTCGATGCGCCGCACCATCCGTTGGCACCCCCCTTGATCCGCTCGGCCGGGTCGTCCCGCACGAACCGGCCGGTCCACTCGTACCGCTGGTCGTACCGGTGCTCCTGCTGGTTCTTCCTGCGTAATCCGTAGTGGTTCCGTCACCCATACGCTATCGAATGCGCATTCGAAGATGGGGGTCTTGGCGGCAACACCCCTCCTTCGAGTGACCTCGCTCAAGGATTGACCGCCGCCGCCGAGGGGAGATCTTCAACGGGAGGCGGGCCGCTCGGGGAAAACGGTCCGTGGGGAATGACCCTGGGAGCTCGGGGCTCCGGGTCAGCACAGGGGAGGACAGGCCCCGGCGCCTCAGGGCGCCGGGGCCCTCCTTACGTCCGCGGCACATCCTCCCGCCCCCTCCCCGACCGCGCACCGGCGCCGCTGCCGCCACGGTCAAGAGCCCTCAGGTCATATGCCTCTCGCGACAGCCTCGCACGCAAACGGCCCGACCGCTGCGATTCCGCACACTGAATCTTCATTTCTGAGCGAACACCGAGGTGGGACAACTGGGTTGTGTGTTACGGGAGTTGACGGTGGGTTCACCAAACGGGCAGGGCACACGAGCGGTGCCCCTGGCAGGCGCCGCGGGCTGTATCGCCACACGACTCCGCGCACGACTCCGCAAACGACTCCACAGACGGCTCCGCCGCGTGGGCGGGACAAGCCCTCACCGCCCCGCGGCCGAACAACGCGCCCCAAGCGGAGCGGAGCGCTACCGCTTGGCGACGAAAACGTGCGACGCGACGTCCGACTCCAGCTCCGCCGCCTCACCGCCACTGCCGACCAGGACCCCACCCGCGGACTCCGTCACGCTGACGACGGACCCGGGCTGCACGCCCGCCCTCCGCAGCGTGTACATCAGCTGCGCGTCCGTCTGGATCGGCTCACCGATGCGACGGACGACGACCGTCTTGCCGTCGATCCCGGGGTCGAGATCGGCCAGCGAGACCATGCCCGCGTCCAGGAACGGGTCCGCCCCGTCCTTCTCGCCCAGCTCCTCCAGGCCCGGGATCGGGTTGCCGTACGGCGACTCGGTGGGGTGGCGCAGCAGTTCGAGCACGCGCCGCTCGACCGCCTCGCTCATCACGTGCTCCCAGCGGCAGGCCTCGGCGTGCACCTGCTCCCACTCCAGACCGATCACGTCGACGAGCAGACACTCGGCGAGGCGGTGCTTGCGCATCACGCGCGTCGCGAGGCGGCGGCCCTCGTCCGTGAGCTCCAGGTGCCGGTCGCTGGCGACGGACACCAGGCCGTCGCGCTCCATGCGTGCCACGGTCTGGCTGACCGTCGGCCCGCTCTGGTCGAGCCGCTCGGCGATCCGGGCGCGCATGGGGACCACACCTTCCTCCTCCAGCTCGAGGATGGTGCGGAGATACATCTCCGTGGTGTCGATCAGTCCGGACATACGTGCCCCTCGATTAGCTCTGCCGGAGGCTGAGTGGCTCACCGGCGTGTGCGCTGGCCCTGGCACCAATTCTGACGCATCCCACTGACAACCGTGCCGCGCAGGTGAAACCGCGTGGTGACGAGTGCCGGCGCGAACGGCCGGATCATGAGCTCGGCCGGGCGGGAACGGGGGCCCTCAGCACCCAGTGTCGCCCCTGCCGACCGTATTGACACAGCACTGGTCCAGACCGCAACGTGATCCGCGACACGACCGGTGTGGACGGGGAGAGAGGGCTTCGCGCATGGGCGACAGCAAGCTGGCCGGGCAGTTCTTCGACGCCGCGATCGGCCTGCTGCAGCGGGTGCGGGACGAGGAGGCCGGGGCCGTCGAGGCCGCCGGGACGCTGATCGCCGACACGGTCGCCGACGGCGGGCGGCTCTTCGCGTTCGGCGCCGGGCACTCGTCGCTGGCCGCGCAGGACCTGGTGTACCGGGCGGGCGGCCTCGCGCTGATGAACCTGCTCGCCGTGCCGGGTGCCGTCGGGGTGGACGTCGTGCCGGCGACGCTGGGCTCCGCGCTGGAACGGGTCGACGGCCTGGCGAGCGCCGTCCTCGACACCAGCCCGGCCCGCTCCGGCGACGTACTCGTGATCATCTCCCTCTCCGGGCGCAACGCCCTCCCCGTGGAGATGGCGATGCACGCCCGCGCGCTGGGCCTCAAGGTCATCGGGGTCACGTCGGTCGCGTACGCCTCAGAGACGAAGCCCCGGAACGCCTCGGGTACGTATCTCAAGGACCACTGCGACGTCGTCCTCGACTCGAAGATCGCGATCGGCGACGCGGAGCTCACGCTCGAATCCGTCCCGGCACCGTTCGCGCCGGCCTCCACGGTCGTGACCTCCGCCCTTCTCCAGGCGGTCATGGCCACCGCGGCGGGCACCCTCGCCGACCGCGGCATCGAGCCCCCGCTCCTGCGCTCGGGCAACGTCGACGGCGGCCACGAGTGGAACGGCCGCGTGTTCGAGGAGTACGGGGACCGGATCTTCTACCACCGCTGAACGCTGCGCGGCCTGAGCGGGAGGGGTTCCGTGGGAGGGGGTTCCGTGGGGAGGGCGGTACGGAGAGTGCGGGCCGCCTGTGGTTGAACGCGCAGTTCCCCGCGCCCCTAAAAGCCCCCCTGCCAGCCCGCCCAGCCACCTTCTTTCAGCCCGTCCGGCGTTTGAGGACGAGGCCGTTCAGGCCGATCTCCCCACCCACCCCCATCAGCCCCGCCCACCCACTCAGCCCGTCCGGCGTTTGAGGACGAGCGCGTTCAGCGCGATGCGGGGGTTCGGGGGCGGAGCCCCTGAGTCAGGGACGGGAATGGGTAAGGGCGGCGGGGGCGAAGAAACCCCGTCACCCCCTCAACGCCTCCCCAAGATCCAGCACCGTCGCGATCCGAACCGCGACATCCTCCGCATACGTGGCATCGAGCCGCTCGAACTGCGTACGACTGGCCCCACGCAGAAACGTGACGACACCCAACGTCCGCCCCCGACTGCGCAACACCGCACACAGGGCATGGACGGAGTCCGCGGGCCACTGCCGCGCAACGGCCCACTCACGCGCCCGCTCCGGCTCACTCCCCCCGGCCCCCGCCCGCGCAGCCCCCGCACTGGCCCGCACGGACCCGATCCGCTCCACACACTGAAGCGCCGGATGCCCGTCGGCATACCGCACGGGCAGCCCCGCCCGCCCCGCGGGAAGGCTCGGCCCCGGCGCCCCGGAGGGCGTGGCGGCGGCCCGTACGAGCCGCACCGGACCCTCGCCGTCGGGCACGGAGCCACCGGCCACCCGGTCGATCAGCGCGTGATCGGCGAAGCCGGCCAGCGCGAAGTCGAGGTGGACGCTCGCGGCCTCGGCCGGGTCCTCGCACTCGGCGGCGGCGCGCGCGGCCCGGTGCAGCTGGTTGGTCCTGAACCGCAGGAGAGCCGCCTCCTGCTCGGTCTGCTTGGCCTCGGTCACGTCCTGGAAGAGCCAGCCCACCCCGAGCGGAACCGGTTCCTCCGCGAGCGGGGAGGCGAGCCGCAGGAAGCCGCTGCGCCAGCACCGCCGCTGCTCGCCCTCGGCGGTCCGCACGGCCACCCACATCTCGGCGGGCGCGGGCGGAGCACCCTCCGCGAGGACGTGCGTGAGGGCGCTCTCCAGCTCCTCCACGCCCTGCGCGAGCAGCTCACCCAGGGGGCGCCCCAGTACGGCCGTACGCCCCGCGCCGAACGCACGCGCCGCGTGCGCGTTGACGACGGCGGGCCGCAGATCGGCGTCGACGAGCACGACGCCCCAGGAGGCGTCGTCGAACAGCGCCTCGCTCAGCGCGATCGACCGCTCCAGATCGATCTGCGCATGCACCTCGCTGAAGGCGCAGTACACCCCGGCCGGCTTCCCGTCGGGACCCGGCACCGCGGCCGACTGGGTCCGTACGAGCACCCGGCCGCCGTCCTTGGTGAGCAGCGCGAACTCGTGGACCTGCCGTCCGGGCGCCTGCATCGCGGAGAGCAGCCGGCCCTCGACCTCCTCGGCGTCCGCGGGCCGTACGGCCCAGCCGGCGAACCCCTGCCGTCCGACCGCCTCGGCCGCCGTCCAGCCGAGGATCCGCTCCGCCTCCCGGTTCCAGTGCGTCACCACTCCGTCGGCGTCGAACGCGCACAGCGCCGCGTCCATCCCGTCGAGCAGAGCGGCGAGCAGATCGGCCCCGTCCCGCTCGGGCTCCTGCGGCCCGAGCTCGTCCGTGGTCCCACTACGCCGGGAAGCACTCACCTGGCACCCCCTGCAGGCCGTGTCGGCGTGTCCTGCGCGGTGTGCCCGCGCGTCTGATCACTCACTTCACTCATTACGAATCACTCACTAGGAATCATTCAACTCGAACGTGACGCAGCCCACATCTGGTTCCCACAAGATTGAGGAAATCGTTGTGTGCGGGCACGTCGGCGTACGGATCGATCAGCGGGTCCGTCTTGCGGCGGGACCACTGCCCGGGCCGCTGCCTGGACCGCCGCCGGGTCGACAACAGTGGTCGTACGACTCCGGACCGTCGCCGTCCAGAAAACCGGTTGAGGGATGCGGATCCGGTTCCTAATGTGTGTCGCACGCCGAAAGGAGGTGATCGGGTACATGTCTGAAACCCGGACCAGCGAGGTGGCTGCGGGCTAGCGGCCCGTCACCACATTCAGTGCGGTGCCGCGCCAGCGCGTGAGATGAGCGTGCAGCCGGCCCAATCTCAAGCAGTCACCCGACCCGCGAGCTCGCCGGTAAGTCCGGCCGGCTCCCTCCTCGGAGGGGACCAGAGTTCGCGGGTCGTCTGCGTTTCGCAGGTGTGTGAGGTGGGGCACTGGCGTATTGGGCGAGCGGGAGTACTCTTACGCCATGCTTCCGATGCTCGTTCGACGCCGTCACGTGGACTTCGTGCGCGTCACGAGCATGGGCTGTCGGCCTTCCGCCTGACCTCAGCCCCCTTCAGCTCTTTCACTTGGCACCTGTGGCCCCTCGCCCCACCCTCGGCGGCCGGCCCGGGCCCGTAACCCATGCGGACGCACACCATGACGAACCCGTTGAATCAGACGAGCCCGTTGAGTCATCAGACGAACTCGTTGAATCAGGCGTATCAGCAGCTTCCGATCATTGATCTTTCCGCGGCCGATCGCGGGCCTCAGGCGCGTGCGCTGCTGCACGCGCAGTTGCACAGCGCCGCGCACGACGTGGGGTTCTTCCAGCTCGTGGGGCACGGGGTGGGGGAAGGCGAGACAGCCGCTCTGCTCGACGCGATGCGTCGGTTCTTCGCGCTTCCCGAGGCGGACCGGCTCGCCATCGACAACGTCAACTCGCCCCATTTCCGCGGCTATACGCGGACCGGCGACGAGCGCACCGGCGGCAGCCGGGACTGGCGTGACCAGCTCGACATAGGGGCGGAGCGGCCCGCGCGGACGCCCGGTCCCGGTGAGCCCGCGTACTGGTGGCTGGAGGGGCCCAACCAGTGGCCCGCCGCGCTGCCGGAGCTGCGGACCGCCGCCCTGGCGTGGATCGACCGGCTCAGCTCCGTCGCGGCGCGGCTCCTGCGTGAGCTGCTCACCGCGATCGGGGCGCCCGCCAGTTTCTACGAGCCCGTGTTCGGTGAGCGTGCCCATCCCCATCTGAAGCTGGTCCGGTATCCGGGCAGTGCGGGGGACGGCGCAGGTCAGGGCGTCGGGGCGCACAAGGACTACGGGTTCCTGACGCTGTTGCTGCAGGACCAGGTCGGCGGGTTGCAGGTGCAGCGCGAGGACGGGATGTTCCATGACGTGCCGCCGATTCCGGGGGCGTTCGTGGTGAATCTGGGTGAGCTGCTGGAGGTGGCCACCGACGGGTATCTCGTCGCCACCAACCACCGGGTGGTCAGTCCGGCCGGTGCCACCGAGCGGTTCTCCGTTCCCTTCTTCTACAACCCCCGGCTCGACGCCCGGATCGAGCCGCTGCCCTTCCCGTACGCGTCCGCCGCGCCCGGTGTGACGAGCGACCCGGCGAATCCGCTCTTCGCGGAGTACGGGCGGAACGAGCTGAAGGGCAAGCTGCGGGCCCATCCGCTGGTCGCGGCCCGCCACCACGCGGAGCTGCTGGTCCCCGCGTGAGACGGGTGTGGCGGCTCCCCATGGAGAGCCGCCACATGGGCCGTGCGCACATGGACCCCGTACACATGAGAAATCAGTGGGCGATGTCCTCGTAGCCCTCGATCTCGCGCGGGTTGCGGGTGCCCGGGCCGACGTAGCGGGCGGAGGGCCGTACGAGGCGGCCCGTGCGCTTCTGTTCCAGGATGTGCGCGGACCAGCCGGCGGTGCGGGCACAGGTGAACATCGAGGTGAACATGTGGGCCGGGACCTCGGCGAAGTCGAGGACGATGGCGGCCCAGAACTCGACGTTCGTGGCGAGGACGCGGTCCGGGCGGCGGGCGTGGAGTTCCGCCAGGGCCGCCTTCTCCAGGGCCTCGGCGACCTCGAAGCGGGGGGCGCCGAGTTCGCGGGCGGTGCGGCGCAGGACGCGGGCGCGGGGGTCCTCGGCGCGGTACACGCGGTGGCCGAAGCCCATCAGCCGCTCGCCCTTGTCGAGGGCCTGCCGGACGTAGGCGTCGGCGTCGCCGGTGCGCTCGATCTCCTCGATCATGCCGAGGACGCGGGAGGGGGCGCCGCCGTGCAGGGGGCCGGACATGGCGCCGACGGCGCCCGAGAGGGCCGCCGCCACGTCGGCGCCGGTGGAGGCGATGACGCGGGCCGTGAAGGTGGACGCGTTCATGCCGTGTTCGGCGGCGGACGTCCAGTAGGCGTCGACGGCCGCGACGTGCTTGGGGTCGGGCTCGCCGCGCCAGCGGATCATGAAGCGTTCGACGACGGACTGGGCCTTGTCGATCTCGCGCTGCGGGACCATGGCCAGGCCCTGGCCGCGGGCGGACTGGGCGACGTACGAGAGGGCCATGACGGCGGCGCGGGCGAGGTCCGCGCGGGCCTGCTGCTCGTCGATGTCGAGGAGGGGGCGCAGGCCCCACACGGGCGCCAGCATGGCGAGCGCGGACTGGACGTCCACGCGGATGTCACCGGAGTGGACGGGGATCGGGAACGGCTCGGCGGGCGGCAGGCCGGGGTTGAAGGCTCCGTCGACGAGCAGTCCCCAGACGTTGCCGAAGGAGACGTGGCCGACCAGATCCTCGATGTCGACGCCCCGGTACCGCAGGGCGCCGCCCTCCTTGTCCGGTTCGGCGATCTCCGTCTCGAAAGCGACGACTCCTTCGAGCCCGGGTACGAAGTCGGACATCAGGCGGCTCCTCATGATGTGTGCGACAGATGGTTTGTGGGGTGTGCGAGGGTGCTCGTGACCATATGTCTGTGACGGGTGTGGCCGTCCGGTTCCGCGGTCGCCTCGTGGACTCGCGGTCCGTACGTCTCCCCGGTGATGCCCCGTCCGGATGGCGGTCACCCAACCGTTTCGGAAGCAGGACGATATCCCTTGGTGTCACCTTTGGGGAGAGTACGCGGCACTGAGTGCCAGGGCGTGATGAAGGCCACGCCCGCCGGGAGCTCCTCTGCCGCCTTTCGGAATACGGCAGGATGACCGCGTGACCGACCGTGAACCCGTCCTCGACCCGGCGTTGATGCGCAAGCACTACCGGGCCGAGGGAATCGACGAGACCGAGCTGGCCGACCACCCGATGGAGCAGTTCGGGCGCTGGTTCGCCCTGGCCGCGAGGGACGGCCTGCTGTACGAGCCGAACGCCATGGTCGTCTCCACCGCGGACGCCGAGGGGCGGCCCAGCTCCCGCACGGTCCTGCTGAAGCAGTACGACGAGCAGGGTTTCGTCTTCTTCACCAACTACGAGTCCCGCAAGGCGCGCGACCTCGCCGCCAACCCGTACGTCTCCCTGCTCTTCCCGTGGCATGCGATGGCCCGGCAGGTCATCGTCAGCGGTACGGCCCGGCGCACGGGCCGCGACGAGACGGCCGCGTACTTCCGCACCCGTCCGCACGGCTCCCAGCTCGGTGCCTGGACGAGCACCCAGTCCGCGGTGATCTCCTCCCGCGCCGACCTGGACACCGCGTACGCCGAACTGGCCGCCCGCTACCCCGAGGGCGAGCAGGTCCCGGTCCCCCCGAACTGGGGCGGCTTCCGCGTCGCGCCCCAGACGGTCGAGTTCTGGCAGGGCCGCGAGAACCGCCTCCACGACCGCCTGCGCTATGTGACCCAGGAGGACGGGTCGTGGCGGGTGGAGCGGCTCAGTCCGTGAGGGAGAGGGCCCTCAGCCCAGCGCCCCGTCCAAAATCTTCGACCACTGGCGTACCACGCCCTCCCGGCGGGCCCCGTCGTCCGTGAGGAGGTTGGCGAGGCCCAGGCCTCGGGACATGTCGAGGAAGCCCTGGACGGTTTCCCGGGCGCCGGGGCGGGATTCGTCGGCGTTGAGGAGTTCGATGGCTATGCGGTGGGTCTCGCGGCCCACGCGGGACTCCAACTCCGTTACGCGGGGGCGGAGTTGCTCTTCGTTGGAGGCGGCCACCCAGAGGTGGAGGGCGGCTCGGAACAACGGGCCCGTGTAGAGGTCGACGAGGGCGGCGACGACCGCGTGGCGGTTGGTGGGGCCGTCGGGGAACAGGTCGCGCAGGGCGGTGGAGCGTTCTTCGGCGACGTACTCGACGGCTGCGGTGAAGAGGTCCTCGCGGGTCGGGAAGTGGTGCTGGGCGGCGCCCCGGGAGACGCCGGCGCGTTCGGCGACGACGGAGACCGTGGAGCCGGCCCAGCCGTGTTCGGCGAGGCAGGCGACCGCGGCTTCGAGGAGGCGCTGCCGGGTGGCCCGGCTGCGGTCCTGCTTGGGTACGCGCTCGGCCGGCGGCGTGCCGTTCACCACGCCGCCGGTCGTGGCGCCACTGTTCACCGCACCCATGGAGGATCCCGTCGTTCGAGGAAGGCGGTCATTCCCTCGCGGGCCTGCGCGGAGGAGAACAGCCGGGCCGAGAGCGCGGTGAGGTCGGCCGCGTCCCGGTCGAAGGTGTCCAGCACCTTAGCCGTGAGCAGCCGTTTCGTCTCGGCGAGCCCTTGTGGGGAGGATCGCCGCAGCCCGTCGAGCACGGGCGCGAGTACGTCGTCGGCGTCCTCGCCCGCCGCCGTGACCAGGCCGATCCGGGCGGCCTCGGCCGCGTCGAACTTCTCCCCCGTGAGGTAGTAGCGGGCCACCGCGCGCGGGTCGAGCCGTGGCAGCAGGGGCAGCGAGATCACGGCGGGGGCGACCCCGATGCGTACCTCCGTGAAGGCGAACGTGGCCTCCTGGGAGGCGACGGCGATGTCACAGGCGCCGAGCAGTCCGAGGCCGCCCGCGCGCACATGGCCGGTGACGCGGGCGACGACGGGTCTGGGCAGTTCGACGATCTGGCGGAGCAGGGCGACCAGGACGTCGGGGTCGGGCGGATCGCGCAGGTCCGCGCCCGCGCTGAAGGTGTTGCCGGTGTGGGTGAGGACGACGGCGCGTACGTCGGCGTCCTTGCCGCACTCCGTGAGCGCGTCCGCCAGCTCGCCCACCAGCCGGGCGGAGAGGGCGTTGCGCCGCTCGGGCGCGTCGAGCGCGAGGGTGGTGATCCCGCGCTCGTGCGCCCGCCGTACCACCGTCATGCGCGCTCCTTCAGTTCCCGTGGCTCCCGCAGTTCTCGCAGTTCCCGGCGCAGGATCTTGCCGGAGGCCGCCCTGGGCACGCCTTCGATGAAGACGACCTGCCTGATCTTCTTGTACGGGGCGACGCGCTCGGCGACGTACCCCATGACGTCGTCCTCGGTGAGGCCGTCGGCGGCCGGCTGGCGCACCACGTACGCGTGCGGCCGTTCGTTGTTGTCGCTGTCGTAGACGCCGATGACGGCGGCGTCGGCGATGCCGGGGTGCGTGAGCAGGAGGGCCTCCAGTTCGGCGGGGGCCACCTGGAAGCCCTTGTACTTGATGAGTTCCTTGACGCGGTCGACGACGTACAGCCAGCCGCCCGTGTCGACGTGCCCGACGTCCCCGGTGTGCAGCCAGCCGTTCTCGTCGATCATCGCGGCGGTCGCCTCGGGGCGGCCGAGGTAGCCCTTCATGACCTGTGGTCCGCGGATGACGATCTCGCCGCGCTCGTCGACGCCGACGTCCTTGCCGGGGTCGTCGAGGGAAACGATGCGCATCTCGGTGCCGGGGATGAGTTTTCCGACGCTTCCGGGGGGCGGGTTCACGGAGTCCCGGGGTACGACGTGCGTGCCGGGCGAGAGTTCCGTCATGCCGTACGCCTGGCCGACGGGCGGCAGTCCCAGCCTGCGCGAACAGGCCTCCGCCAGCTCGGCGTCCAGGGGCGCGGCGGCGCTGATGATGTACTCCAGGGACGACAGGTCGTAGCCCTCGACGGCCGGGTGCTTGGCGAGGGCGAGGACGATCGGCGGGGCCACGTACAGGCCGGTGATGCGGTGTTTCTCGATGGCCGCGAGGAACGTCTCCAGGTCGAAGCGCGGCAGTACGACGACGGTGGCGCCCTGCCTGAGGGGCGCGTTCATGAGGGCGGTGAGCCCGTAGATGTGGAAGAACGGCAGGACCGCGAGGATGCGGTCGCCGGGGCCCATCGGCATGGTGGGCGACAGCTGGGCGAGGTTGGTGGCGATGTTCCGGTGGGTGAGCATCACGCCCTTGGGGATGCCGGTCGTCCCGGAGGAGTACGGGAGGGCCGCCACGTCCTCCACCGGGTCGATGTCGATCTGCGGCTCGGGGGCCGTGGAGCCCAGCATGTCGAGCAGCGAGCGGTGTCCTGGTGCCTGGTCGCAGACAAAAATCTCCCGTACGCCGCCCGCGAGTTCGGCCGCCGTACGGGCCGTGTCGAGGAGCGGTGACACGGTGACGATCCACTCGGCCTTGCAGTCCCGCAGCTGCTTGGCGAACTCCTCGGCCGTGGCGAGCGGATGCACGGTGGTGACCGACGCCCCCGCGCGCGTGGCGGCGAAGAACGCCACGGGGAAGGCGACGGTGTTGGGGCTGTGCAGCGCCAGCACGTCCCCCTTGGCGACCCCGAGGTCGGCGAGCTCGGCGGCGATCCGCCGGTGGAACGTGTCGAGTTGGGCGTAGGTGAGGGTCATCCCGTCCACGCCGTCGATCAGCGCGGGCGTGTCGCCCCGGGAGGCGGCGCGGCCCAGCACCGCCTCGTGGATGGGTTCTTCGACGGCGGGGACGTCTTCGTACTCGCTGCGGAACACCATGGCGGGCCCTTTCAGGAGTCGAACCGGAGGCTCGGCCGGAAGCTGTAGGGGAGATAGTGCTAGTAGGACTTCGGCAGGCCCAGGGTCTGGTGCGAGACGTAGTTGAGGATCATCTCCCGGCTGACGGGCGCGATCCGGGCCACGCGGGACGCGGTGATGAGGGACGCGAGGCCGAACTCGCCGGTCAGGCCGTTGCCGCCGAGGGTGTGCACGGACTGGTCGACCGCTTTCACACAGGCTTCGCCGGCCGCGTACTTGGCCATGTTGGCGGCCTCTCCGGCTCCCGCGTCGTCCCCGGAGTCGTAGAGGAAGGCCGCCTTCTGCATCATCAGACGGGCGAGTTCCAGGTCGATGTGCGCCTGCGCCAGGGGGTGCGCGATGGCCTGGTGGGCGCCGATCGGGTCCCGCCAGACGGTGCGTTCGCGGGCGTAGGTGATGGCCCTGGAGAGGGCGTAGCGGCCCATGCCGATCGCGAAGGCGGCGGTCATGATGCGCTCGGGGTTGAGGCCCGCGAAGAGCTGGAGCAGGCCCGCGTCCTCGTCTCCGACGAGAGCCTCGGCGGGCAGGCGTACGTCGTCGAGGGTGAGCTCGAACTGCTTCTCCGCGCCGTGCAGTTCCATGTCGATCTGGCGGCGTTCGAAGCCGGGGGCGTCGCGCGGGACGATGAACAGGCAGGGCTTGAGCTTGCCCGTACGGGCGTCCTCCGCGCGGCCAACGATGAGGGTGGCGTCCGCGATGTCCACGCCCGAGATGAAGACCTTGCGGCCCTTGAGGATCCAGTCGGTTCCGTCCCGGCGGGCCGTCGTGGTGATGCGGTGGCTGTTGGAGCCGGCGTCGGGTTCGGTGATGCCGAACGCCATGGTGCGGGTTCCGTCGGCCAGGGCCGGGAGCCACTCTTGCTTTTGGGTGTCCGTGCCGAAGCGGGCGATCACCGTGCCGCAGATGGCCGGGGAGACGACCATCATGAGGAGGGGGCAGCCTGCGGCGCCCAACTCCTCCAGGACGATGGAGAGTTCGGCGATGCCGCCGCCTCCGCCTCCGTATTCCTCGGGGAGGTTGACGCCCAGGTAGCCGAGCTTGGCTGCCTCTGACCAGAGTTCGTCGGGGTGGGCGCCTGCCGCGATGACCTTGGTGAGGTATTCGCGGCCGTAGCGGGTGCCGAGGGCGGCTACGGCTGCTCGGAGGGCCTTGTGTTCGTCTGTTTCGAGGACCGTTGTCATTGGGGGCTCCTCAGGGGGAGGGGGGTCGTGGCGTTTGGAGGGTGCGGGTTCGTCGTGGCTGGGTGCGCAGTTCCCCGCGCCCCTGAAAGCGGCCGGTCTCGACGCCCCTAGAGGGGCGCCTCTTGTTGGACGACCGCCAGCAGCGCGCCCACCTCGACCTGCTGGCCCGGAGCCGCGTGCAAGGCCGTGAGCGTGCCTGTCGCCGGGGCGGTGATCTTGTGTTCCATCTTCATCGCCTCCAGCCAGATGAGGGGGTCTCCGGCCTTCACGGCGGAGCCGGTGGTCAGGCCGTCGGCGATGCGGGCGACCGTGCCGGGCATGGGGGCGAGGAGGGAGCCGGGGGCCTGCTGGGCGGCGGGGTCCGGGAAGCGGGGCAGGGCGGTGAGCGCGGTGGCGTTCACGTACACGCGGTCGCCGTGGCGGGTGACGTCGAACTTCCGTCGTACGCCGTCGATTTCGAGTACGACGAGATCCGCGGCGGCGCTCAGCACGCGGACGCCGTCGGCCGTCAGGCCCTCGCGGGTGTGCCGGTAGTGGACCTCGTGTTCGCCGTGCGCCGAGGCGTAGCGCTTGGTCTGCGGCTGGGAGGGCAGGTTGCGCCAGCCGCCGAACCGGGAGCGGCCGTGGGCGTCCGCGAGGGCGGCGGCCAAGGGTGCGTACGGGTCCGGGGCGGTCGTGGTGAGGTCGGCCAGGTGGCGTTCGTAGAAGGCCGTGTCCATGCGGGCCGTCGTGAACTCCTCGTGGCGCAGGGAGCGTACGAGGAGGTCGCGGTTGGTGACCGGGCCGTGGATCGTGGCGCGCTCCAGGGCGCCGGCGAGGCGGCGGACGGCCTCCGCGCGCGTGGGGGCGTGCGCGACGGCCTTGGCGAGCATGGCGTCGTAGTGGACGCCGATCGTGTCGCCGTCCTCGTAGCCGGTGTCCAGGCGGATGCCGGGTACGGAGAGGCGGTGCAGGGTGCCGGTCTGCGGGGCCCAGTTCTGGGCGGGGTCCTCGGCGTAGAGGCGGGCCTCGACGGCGTGGCCGGACGGCCGCGGCGGTTCGCCGTCCAGGCGCTCCCCCTCGGCGACGCTCAGCTGCAGGGCGACCAGGTCGATGCCGAACACGGCCTCGGTGACGGGGTGTTCGACCTGGAGGCGGGTGTTCATCTCCAGGAAGTGGACGTCGTCCCCGGAGACGAGGAACTCGACGGTGCCCGCGCCCGCGTAGGTGATCGTGCGGGCGGCGGCCGTCGCCGCGGAGTGCAGGCGCTCCTCGACGCCGGGGGCGAGGCTTGGCGCGGGGGCCTCCTCGATCACCTTCTGGTGGCGGCGCTGGAGGGAGCAGTCGCGGGTGCCGTACGCCCACACGGTGCCGTGGGTGTCGGCGACGATCTGCACCTCGACATGGCGTCCGTGCTCGACGTAGGGCTCGACGAAGACCGTGCCGTCCCCGAAGGCGCTCCGGGCCTCGATGGACGCGGCCTTCAACTCGCTTTCCAGGTCGGCCAGTTCGCGGACGATCCTCATGCCGCGGCCGCCGCCGCCCGACGCCGCCTTCACCAGGACCGGCAGATCGGCCTCGGTCACCGCGTCCGGGTCGAGGGGAGCGAGCAACGGCACCCCGGCGGCCGCCATCAGCTCCTTGGCGCGGGTCTTGGAGGCCATCGCCTCGATCGCCTCGGGCGGCGGGCCGATCCAGACCAGGCCCGCGTCGAGGACGGCCCGCGCGAAGTCGGCGTTCTCGGACAGGAAGCCGTACCCGGGGTGCACGGCCTCCGCGCCGGCCGTCAGCGCGGCCTTCACGATCAGTTCGCCGCGCAGATACGTCTCGGTGGGCGTCGCGCCCGGCAGGCGTACCGCGGTGTCGGCCACGCGCGTGTGGAGGGCGTTCTCGTCGGCGTCCGAGTAGACGGCGACAGTTCGGATGTCCAACTCACGGCAGGTTCGGAAGACTCGGCAGGCGATCTCGCCCCGGTTGGCGACGAGCACACTCGAAATCATGGGACCTCTCACATCCGGAAGACGCCGAAGCCGCCGCGTGCGCCCTCGTAGGGCGCCGTGTGGATCGCGGACAGGCACAGGCCGAGGACGGTGCGGGTGTCACGGGGGTCGATGACCCCGTCGTCGTACAGCCGCCCGGACAGGAACATCGGCAGGGACTCGGACTCGATCTGCTGCTCGACCATGGCACGCAGGGCGGCGTCGGCGTCCTCGTCGTAGGGCTGCCCCTTCGCGGCGGCGGACTGCCGGGCGACGATCGACAGGACGCCCGCGAGCTGCTGGGGGCCCATGACGGCGGACTTGGCGCTGGGCCAGGCGAAGAGGAAGCGCGGGTCGTACGCCCGCCCGCACATGCCGTAGTGCCCGGCTCCGTACGACGCGCCCATGAGCACGGAGAGGTGCGGTACGCGGCTGTTGCTCACCGCGTTGATCATCATCGCGCCGTGCTTGATGATGCCGCCCTGCTCGTACTCCTTGCCGACCATGTAGCCGGTGGTGTTGTGCAGGAAGAGGAGCGGGATGTCGCGCTGGTTGGCCAACTGGATGAACTGGGCGGCCTTCTGGGACTCCTCGCTGAAGAGGACTCCTTGGGCGTTCGCCAGCACCCCGACGGGATAGCCGTGGAGCGCCGCCCAGCCGGTGACCAGGCTGCTCCCGTACAGCGGCTTGAACTCGTCGAAGTCGGAGCCGTCGACGAGGCGCGCGACGACCTCCCGCGGGTCGAAGGGCGTGCGCAGATCCCCGGGCACGATGCCCAGCAGCTCGTCCTCGTCGTACTTGGGAGGGACGGCCGGGCCCGGATCGCCGTACGCCTTGCGGTGGTTGAGGCGGGCGACGACGCGGCGCGCCTGCCTGAGGGCGTCCTGCTCGTCGACGGCGAAGTAGTCGGCGAGGCCCGACACGCGCGCGTGCATCTCGGCGCCGCCCAGCGACTCGTCGTCGCTCTCCTCGCCGGTGGCCATCTTGACCAGCGGCGGACCGCCGAGGAAGACCTTCGCCCGCTCCTTGACCATGATCACGTGGTCGGACATGCCGGGGATGTACGCGCCACCGGCCGTGGAGTTCCCGAAGACGACGGCGACGGTCGGGATGCCGGCCGCCGAGAGCCGGGTGATGTCACGGAAGATGGCACCCCCGGGGATGAAGATCTCCTTCTGCGAGGGCAGGTCCGCGCCGCCGGACTCGACGAGGCTGATGCAGGGCAGACGGTTGGCGAGCGCGATGTCGTTCGCCCTCAGGGCCTTCTTCAGGCTCCAGGGGTTGCTGGCGCCGCCGCGCACGGTCGGGTCGTTCGCCGTGATCAGGCACTCCACGCCCTCGACGACCCCGATGCCGGTGACGAGCGAGGCGCCGACCGCGTAGTCGCTCCCCCAGGCGGCGAGCGGCGACAGCTCCAGGAACGGTGTGTCGGGGTCGAGGAGCAGCTCGATGCGCTCACGGGCGAGCAGTTTGCCGCGCTTGCGGTGCCGGGCGACGTACTTCTCGCCGCCGCCCGCGAGGGCCTTCGCGTGCTCCGTGCCGAGCTCGGTGAGCTTGGCGAGCATGGCCTCGCGGTGGGCGGCGTAGTCCGGGGAGCCGGTGTCCAGCGCGGACGCCAGGACCGTCACAGCAGTACCTCCGGGATGTCGAGGTGGCGGGAGCGCAGCCATTCGCCGAGCGCCTTGGCCTGCGGATCGAAACGGTGCTGGGCGGCGACACCCTCGCCGAGAACTCCCTCTACTACGAAGTTGAGGGCGCGCAGGTTCGGCAGCACATGGCGTACGACGGTCAAGTCGGCCGTTTCCGGAAGGAGTTCGCGGAACCGGTCGGTGGTGAGGGTGTGCGCCAGCCAGCGCCAGGCCTCGTCCGAGCGGGCCCAGACGCCGACGTTCGCGTTGCCGCCCTTGTCACCGCTGCGGGCTCCGGCAACGAGGCCGAGGGGGGCGCGGCGGGTCGGTCCCGGGGGTGCGGGTTCGGGTAGCGCGTCGGGCAGCGGGGGTTCCTCCAGCGGCTCCAGTACGCGGGTGTCCTGGGCCGGCATCACATGGATCCGGTGGCCGTCGTGGAGGACGGCCATATGGTCCACGTCGCCATGGGGGACGTACACATCCTCGAAGACCCCATAGGGCGCGCCCTTTCCAGGTGGCGCCAACACATGGAATCCGGGGTAGCTGCCGAGCGCCAGCTCGACGGCGGCTCCGCTGAGGGTCCGGCCCACGGTGTCCTGGTCGGGGTCGCGCACGACGAGCCGAAGGAGGGCGCTGGCCGTCTCCTCGGTGGGGGCGTCGGTGTGGTCGGTGCGGGCGAGGTCCCAACGGACGTCGTCGGGGCGGGACTTGGCCGCCATGAGCGCGGTCTCCAGCTGGGCCCGTACAAGCGCGGCCTTCTTCTCGATCTCGAGCCCGGTCAGGACGAAGACGACCTCGTTGCGGAAGCCGCCGAGCCGGTTGAGCCCGACCTTGAGGGTGGGCGGCGGGGCCTCGCCGCGCACACCGTCGATGCGTACCCGGTCCGGGCCCTCCTGGGTGAGCCGGACCGAGTCGAGGCGCGCGGTGACGTCGGGGCCCGCGTACCGGGCGCCGGACGTCTCGTACAGGAGCTGGGCGGTGACCGTGCCGAGGTCGACGACGCCGCCGGTGCCGTCGTGCTTGGTGATGACGCTCGTGCCGTCCTCGTGGATCTCGGCGACGGGGAAGCCCGGGTGGTGCAGGCGCTCCGGGTCGTGCTCGGCGAAGAAGGCGTAGTTGCCGCCGGTGGCCTGCGTGCCGCACTCCAGCACGTGCCCGGCGACGACGGCACCCGCGAGCCGGTCGTACGCGTCCGGTGCCCAGCCGAAATGGGCGGCGGCCGGCCCCGTGACCAGGGCGGCGTCGGTGACACGGCCGGTGACGACGATGTCCGCGCCCTCGCGGAGGCAGGTGGCGATGCCTTCGCCGCCCAGGTAGGCGTGCGCGGCGAGGCTCTTGGGGTGGCGGGCGGTGAGGTCGTCGCCCTCGACGTGCGCGACCCGCGCCGGGATGCCGAGCCGCTGGGCCAACTCCCGCACGGCGTCGGCGAGTCCGGCCGGGTTGAGGCCGCCGGCGTTGGCGACGATCCGTACGCCCTTCTCGTGTGCGAGCCCGAGACACTCCTCCAACTGCCGCAGGAAGGTGCGCGCGTAGCCGCCGGCCGGGTTCTTGAGGCGGTCGCGGCCGAGGATGAGCATGGTCAGCTCGGCGAGATAGTCGCCGGTCAGCACGTCCAGGGGGCCGCCGGTGAGCATCTCGCGCATCGCGTCGAACCGGTCGCCGTAGAAGCCGGAGGCGTTACCGATGCGGAGGGGGCGGGCGTGGGGGTGGGGGCTTGCACCGGGGCTGGGGCGGGGGCTGGGACTGGGGGCTGCCTCGGTCATTCCGTGGCTCCCTTCGGGGGGCGTCCCCCACCCGGCGGACCCGCGAAGGCCTGCGCGATGTCGAGCCAGCGGTCGGCGTCGGCCCCCTGCGCCCGTACGGCGAGGTCGGCGCGGTGGGCCCGCCGGGTGACCAGCAGGCAGAAGTCGAGGGCGGGGCCGGTGACGCGCTGGGCGGCGTCCTCGGGGCCGTACGTCCACAGCTCGCCGTCGCCCGAGGGTGCCGTCAGCTCGACCCGGAACTCCTCCTCGGGTGGGGTGAGTCCCCGTACCCCGAAGGCGAAGTCCCGGGCCCGCACCCCGATGCGGGCCACATGCCGCAGCCGGTCGGTGGGTGGCCTCATCACATGCAACGCGTCGGCGATGTCCTGCCCGTGGGCCCAGGTCTCCATGAGCCGAGCGGTCGCCATGGAGGCGCCGGACATGGGCGGCCCGTACCAGGGGAAGCGCACTCCCCTGGGTGCCGAACTCAGCACCTTGTGCAGGGCGTCACGCCCCGCGCGCCACTCGGCGAGCAGCCGTGCGGGCGGCAGCCCGGAGCCCTCCTCGGCACCCTCGTCGACGAACCGGTCCGGGGCGGCGAGCGCCTTCTCCACCTCCGCCCCGAAGGCCTCCAGGTCGGTCGCGGCGAGCAGCGCCGACCGGTCGGTCCAGGCGAGATGCGCGATCTGATGGGCGACGGTCCAGCCGGCCGCCGGGGTCGCGAGCGCCCAGGCGTCCTCGCTCAACTCCCCCACCAGCCGGTCGAGTTCCTCGCTCTCGTCGCGCAGGTCGTCGAACACGGGCGTCGGATCGGTCACGATGCGCTCCCCTCGGGCACGGCGGTGTGCGGCGCGGTGTGCCCAGGAGCATGACAGTGGTCACAGAAACAAGCAAGCGTGCTTGCATTATTGAAACCGGGATGGCGGATGCGTGCCTGGGGGGGAGGCGGGAGAAGCCTGCGTGCCTGGGAGGGGAGGTGGGAGAAGCCCGTCGGCCGGTGTCGCCCTGGGTTCTCGACGCCCGAGCGGTGCCTAGGAGTCCAGCCCCTTGGCCCTGCCCCGGCCCACCTGGGTGCGTACGGCCCCCATGCTCGCCGCGATGACGAGGGTGATCGCCAGGGCCTCCGTCATGGAGAGGGTCTGGCTCAGGACGAGGAAGCCGGCGATGGAGGCGACGGCCGGTTCGAGGCTCATGAGGACGGCGAAGGTGGAGGCGGGCAGGCGGCGCAGCGCGAGGAGTTCGAGGGTGTAGGGGAGCACGGAGGAGAGGACGGCGACGGCGGAGCCAAGGGCGATCGTGGTCGGGTCCAGCAGCTTCGTGCCCGACTCGACGAGCCCGAGCGGCAGGAACAGCACGGCCGCGACCGCCATGGCGAGCGCCAGCCCGTCGGCCTGCGGGAAGCGACGGCCCGTACGGGCACTGAAGACGATGTACGCGGCCCACATGGCGCCGGCCGACAGGGCGAACGCGACGCCGACCGGGTCGAGGCTGTCGAAGCCTCCGCCGCCGAGGAGGAAGACGCCGCCGAGGGCGAGGCCGGCCCAGACGAAGTTGAGGGCGCGGCGGGAGGCCACCACCGAGAGCACGAGGGGGCCGAGCACTTCCAGCGTGACGGCGGGGCCGAGTGGGATGCGGGCGACCGACTGGTAGAAGAGGCCGTTCATCGCGGCCATCGTGATGCCGAAGACGACGACGGTTCCCCAGTCGGTGCGCAAGTGCCCGCGCAGCTTGGGGCGGCAGACCACGAGCATCACGATCGCGGCGACCACGAGGCGGAGCGTGACCACGCCGAGCGCTCCGGTGCGCGGCATGAGCGTCACGGCGAGGGCGCCGCCGAACTGGACGGAGATGCCTCCGGCGAGCACGAGTCCTACGGGGCCGAGGGCCCGGATTCCGCGCGGGCCGCCCGTCGAGCCACTCGTCGGAGCGCCCGTCGAACTGTCCGTCGGGCCGGCCCCCGGGTCGGATACGGGGGCCGGTCCGGCAACGGCGGCCGTGGGGTCGGTGACCGACGGGGACCGGTCAGCGCTGGGGATGTTCACGGGGCCGTCCAGGGAGGTTCGGGTCGAGAGCTGTTGTACGTTGCAGTGCATCGTGATGGACTTGCCGGTCCAGGGTAATGGACCCAGTCAGGGCTGTACAACAGTTTTGCGGCTTACGCTGCTGTGAAATGTCCTGAGTGACCTGGCGCCGGAATCAGTTGGCTGGTTTGCCGAACCAGCGGGAGAGATGCGCGTCCAGGTCCTGTTGGTCGTCGCCGATCCAGGCGACGTGGCCGTCGGGGCGCAGCAGGACGCACGGAACATCCAGTACCGCGGTGGGATCCGCGAGGTGGTCGACCCGGTCCGACCAGCCGCCGACGGTCAGACGTGCGGTGCGGTCCAGCAGGAGGCCGCGGCCTCGATGCAGCAGACCGTAGAGGTGGCCCTGTTTCACCTCGATGTCGCGCAGGCGGCGGCCGAGCAGGTCGGGTCCGTCGCCGAAGTCGTAGCGGATGTCGATCGCGGCGATCTTCTCGATCAGACGGCGGTTCACCTCGTCGATGTCCATCAGTTCGGTGAGCAGCCTGCGCAGGGCCTGCGGGCCCGGTTCGGTGGAATGCAGTTCCATCTGGGCGCGGGTGTTGTCCAGTACGTCCTCGGCGACCGGACGACGTTCGGTCTGGTAGGTGTCCAGCAGTGCTTCCGGTGCCCAGCCGCGGATCTGTGCGGCCAGTTTCCAGCCGAGGTTGAACGCGTCCTGGACGCCCAGGTTGAGGCCCTGTCCGCCGGTGGGCGGATGGATGTGGGCCGCATCGCCGGCCAGCAGCACCCGCCCGACCCGATAGAGCTCGGCCAGCCGCGTGGCGTCCCCGAAGCGGGACAACCAGCGCGGGGAGTGCACGCCGAAATCGGTTCCGGCGATGGCCCGCAGCTGTTGCTTGAAATCCTGGAGAGTGGGCGGTTCCGCGCGATCGGCCACTCCCGCGGCGGGGACCACGACGCTGTACGCCCCTCCGCCGAAGGGCCTCAGCCAGAATCGCTTGTTGGTCTCGCCGATCTCGGCCACCTTCGCGGCGACCTCCTCCTGCGGCACACCCACTTCCATCTCGCCCATCAGCGTCTCGGTCCGCGAGGGCTCGCCGGGGAAGCCGACACCGAGCAGTTTGCGCACCGCACTGCGCCCGCCGTCACAGCCGACGAGATAGCGCGCACGCAGTTGCTCGCCGTCAGCCAGGTCGACGGTCACGCCCTCGTCGTCCTGCTCGAAACTGGCCACCGCACAACCGCGCCGGACCTGCGCGCCCAGTTGGACCGCATGCTCCTCGAGCAGGCGGACGATGACCGGGTGCGGGATGCCCAGCAGATAGGCGTGCGCGGAGTCCAGGCCCTCGGGAGCGGGTTTGCTGATGCCGGCGAAGAATCCGGCGGCCGGACGCCGCCTTCCGTGTTCGAGAACGCGGTCCAGCAGTCCGCGCATCGCCATCAGCTCAAGACTGCGAATGTGCAGACCGACGATGCGGACGAACGGCGCGGGCTCGGTCTCCTTCTCCAGAACGAGTACCCGCACATCGTGCAGCCGCAGTTCGGCGGCCAGCATCGCGCCGGTCGGCCCGCATCCGGCGACGATCACGTCGTACGGGACCGGATGCGGATACGGATCCGCATCCGACGGCGACGGCGACGGCGACGGCGACGGCGACGGCGACGGCTCGGCGGTGAACTGTGGAGAGTTCATAGGTGTTGCCTTTCGGGAGTGCCTTGTTGAGGCGCTCCCGGCGACACCTACGTCAATCGCCGGCCGTGACAGGAAGGGGGAGCACCCACGTCGATACAGCGTTCATGGGTCTCACCTCCTCGGGCGGTGTCACGGTCGCCTGGAAGCTACAAGCCCGAGCATCGTCCGGTCCAACCCTTTTCATCCGTTGGCCAGGCGGTGCAGGAGGGACCGGGGCCGGTAGGGGATGACCTCGGCCAGGGAGATGGCGGTGCTGGTGCGGTCGACTCCGTCGATGGCGAGGATCGCCTTGGTGATGCGGTGCAGGTCGGTGGTGTCCTTGGCGACGACGTGCGCGAGGAGGTCGGCGTCGCCGGTCGTGTAGTGGACCTCGACGACCTCGGGGAGGGCGAGCAGTCCCTCATGGACGCTCTCGGGCTCGGCCTGGCTCATCGTCAGCGACATGAACGCCACCAGCCCGTATCCGAGGGCGGCAGGGTCGACGCGCCGACTGAAGGGCTTGAGCGCGTCCTCGGCAGCCATCCTCCGCAGCCGGGCGTGAACGGTGTTCCGGGCCACACCCGGCGGCTGGCACTCCACCTGGTGGATGACCTGCGCTTGCGCGGCGGTTGGCATCGCCCTCAGCCTCCGACTCCGACTCACGTCCCGGGCCACGGCCGCACAGCCCTCCCGGCCCCCACGGGACCGCTGACGGCGTCGTGTCACACGCTTGTGTCTCGATCCCTACGTTTCGAGGTCCCTACGTCTCAGGGCCGTCCAGACCCTCCGCCAACACCTCCGCCAGGTGTCTGCCCTTGCGGCCTCCGAGCTGTTCCAACTGTTCCAGTTGGGTACGGCACGAGAAGCCGTCCGCCAGGACCACCGGCCCCTCCCCCGCCGCCCGGACCGCGGGCAGCAGCTGTTCCTCCGCGCAGGCCACCGACACTTCGTAGTGCCCCTTCTCGAAGCCGAAGTTGCCGGCCAACCCGCAGCAGCCGCCGGAGAGTTCGCCGGTCAGGCCCGCTGCCGTGCGCAGGCGGCGGTCCGGGGCGTCGCCGAGGATCGCGTGCTGGTGGCAGTGGGTCTGGCCGACGACCGGGCGGTCCAGGCGGGGCGGGGTCCAGTTCGGGGCATGGCGTTCGAGTGCCTCCGCGAAGGTCAGGACCGCCGACGCCACGCGCTGGGCACGCGGATCGTCGGGCAGCAGCTCGGGCAGGTCCGTACGCAGGGCGGCTGCACAGCTCGGTTCGAGGACGACGATGGGCGGCCCTTCCCCGGGGAAGGCCGGGTCCCCGAGCGGATACAGCAGGTCGAGGGTGCGGCGCATCACCTTGCGGGCGCGGTCCAGTTGGCCCGTAGAGACATAGGTCAGGCCGCAGCAGACCCGGCCATGGGGAGCCGCCCGCGGGACGGCCGACGGGTTCGGAACGGTCGGCACTCCGTCGTCCGGCGTCCCGCCCGGTAGCGGCCGCAATCCCACGGTCGGCCTCCGCCGAAGCCACCTGCCCACGACTGGCACCCGCAGCAGCCCCTCCCTCGGCGGCCACGGCAGCACTCTCAGCCCCGCCGCCTCCAGGACCCGAGCCGCCGCCTTTCCGACGGACGGCGACAGGTACTCCGTAAAGGTGTCCGGCCACAGGACGACCGTCTTGGGCAGGCCGCCGTCCGGATGCTCTTCGTACTCGACGCGCTCGCGCGTCTCTCGCCGTGCCTGCGCCCTGGCCCTGCGGCCCCACCACCGGGTGAACGTCTCCCCCGCCACCCGCGGAATCTCCCGCTCGGGCGCGATCCCGCCCAGCCGCTTGGCGAGGGCCGCCAACGGGCGTACCGAAGCGAGGAAGTTGACCGGGCCGGCCAGGCGCAGGCGGGACACCGTCGCGAGCCAGACCGGCAGCCAGCCCATCGTGTAGTGCGCGGCCGGTCGCCGACGGCCTTCGTAGTGGTGGTGCAGGAACTCCGCCTTGTACGTGGCCATGTCGACGCCGACCGGGCAGTCGGAGCGGCAGCCCTTGCAGGACAGGCACAGGTCCAGCGCGTCCCGGACCTCCGTGGAGGCCCAGCCGTCGGTGACGACCTCGCCCGCGAGCATCTCGTGCAGCAGCCGGGCCCGCCCGCGTGTGGAGTGCTCCTCCTCGCCGGTCGCACGGAAGGAGGGGCACATGACGCCGGAGCCCGGACCGGCCGTCTCCGTGCGGCACTTGGCGACGCCCACGCATCTGCGGACCGCCGCCGAGAAGTCCCCGCCGTCGTGCGGATAGCCGAAGGCCACGTCCACCGGCTCGCGCGGGAGCACGGCGAATCTCAGGTTCTCGTCCAGGGCGGCGGGCCGGACCAGCATTCCCGGGTTGAGCAGACCGTCCGGGTCCCACACGGACTTCGCGCGCTCGAAGAGGGCGACCATCTCCTCCCCGTACATCTTCGGGAGCAGCTCGGCCCGGGCCTGTCCGTCGCCGTGCTCTCCGGAGAGCGAGCCGCCGTGGGCGACGACCAGCTCCGCCAGCTCCTCCGAGAAGCGACGGAAGCGGCCGATGCCCTCGCGGGAGAGGAGATCGAAGTCGATACGTACGTGGATGCAGCCGTCCCCGAAGTGCCCGTACGGCGTGCCGCGCAGGCCGTGGGAGGTCAGCAGCCCTCTGAAGTCCCGCAGGTACGGGCCGAGTCGGGCCGGGGGCACCGCGCAGTCCTCCCAGCCGGGCCAGGCCTCGGTGCCGTCCGGCATCCGGGTCGCCGTGCCGCTCGCGTCCTCGCGGACGCGCCACAGGGCCCGCTGGCCGGCCGGGTCGGTGACCACGAGGGAGTCGACGACGTCCGCGGCGCGCACGATCGCGTCCGCACGCGCGCGTGCCTCCGCCGCCGTCCCGCCGCCCGTCTCCACGAACAGCCAGGCGCCGCCCCTGGGCAGGCCCGCGTCCGCCCGTACGAGATCGGCCGCCATGCCCTCCACCGTCAGCGGCCGGTGCGGCAGCAGGCCCGCGGCTGCCTCGGCCGCCGCGCTCTCGTCGGCGTAGGCCAGTACGGCCAGCGCACGCGCGCGGGGGGCCTCGACCAGCGCGACGACCGCCTCCGTCAGCACGCCGAGGGTGCCCTCGGAGCCGCAGAAGGAGCGGGCGACGTCGGCGCCCTTCTCGGGAAGCAGCGCGTCCAGCGCGTACCCCGAGATCCGGCGGGGCAGGTCCGGGAAACCGGTGCGCAGCCGCCCCAGCTCGCCCTCCACCAGGGCCCGCAGCCCCTCCGGAGCGCCCGACCAGGACCTGCCCGGTGACAGGAACTCGCCCCTCGCCGTCACCACGGACAGCTCGCGCAGGCTGTCGGCCGTCGTGCCCCAGGCCACCGAGTGCGACCCGCACGAGTTGTTGCCGATCATCCCGCCGAGCGTGCAGCGGCTGTGGGTCGACGGGTCGGGCCCGAAGCGCAGGCCGTGCGGCGCGGCGGCCTCCTGGAGGCGGTCCAGGACGACCCCCGGCTGGACCACGGCCGTGCGCGCCTGCGCGTCCAGGGACACGATGCGGTTCATGTGCCGGGTGAAGTCCAGCACCACACCCGTGCCGGTCGCCTGTCCCGCGATCGACGTACCACCACCGCGCGCGACGACCGGGACGCGGAGACGGGAGCAGACGGACAGCGCCGCCGCCACGTCGTCGGCGTCTCTCGGGGCGACCACGCCGAGCGGCACCCGCCGGTAGTTCGACGCGTCCATGGTGGTCAGCGCCCTCGCCGTCACGTCGAAGGCGACCTCTCCGCGCACGGCTTTCCGCAGCTCCGACCGCAGCTCCCCGAGATCCATTTCCGTCATGCCTCCAAGAATGCCCCCCGTCACTGACAGTGACCCCCGGCAGGCGAAGGAGGGCCGACCCCCGGATTGGGGACGACTTGTGAAAGCGGGCACGAATCCTGCCCGGTCCGATCACGAACTCCCATATAGTGACCGCCAGTTGAGCACCAGGTGTCGCATCCCGCCCAGGACACGACCGAGGACACGATTCATGACCGCGCCCACCCCGCAAGCGCGCCCCACCCCAGATCGGCCGTCCCCAGCGCACCTCGGAGGCGAACGACCACGCCTGCGTGCCGTCGTGCTCGCCCCGCTCCTGGCCGCCGTACCGGCCGCGCTCGCCGTCGGCGCCGCGGTCGCCCTGGCCCCCGCGTCGGTGCGTGTGCCCCTCGCCTGGGGCGGCAGCGCGGGCGTCGTACTGCTCTGTGCGGCCGTCGCCCTGGCGAGCCGTGCCACGGCGACCTCGCGATTACTCGTCCGCCGCCTCGAAGCGGTGTCCCAGGAGGCCGGCCGGCTGCTCCAGGAGCACGCCCGCCTCACCGAGGAGTCCGCCCGTGAACGCGCGCGTCTGACGGACGAGCACACCCGCGAACGCGCCCGTCTCGCCGAGCAGAACACCCACCAGAAGGTCCGCCTGGCCGCCGAACTCGACCGGGAGCGCGTCCGCCTCGGCGCCGAGCACGCGCGCGTGGCCGACGAACTGCGGCAGGCCCGGACCGACCGCTCCGCCGCGATCTCGGCAGCCGCCAACACCGCGGGCCGACTGCAGGCCCTGGCCACGAGCATGCTGGCCGACCTGCGCGCCATGGAGGAGCGGCACGCCGACGAGGACGTCCTCACCGACCTCCTCCACCTCGACCACCGCACCGCACAGGCGGGCCGTCTCGCCGACTCCGTCGCCGTCCTCGCGGGCGCGCGCTCGGGCCGCCGCTGGGCGCGGCCCATCGTCATGGAATCGATCCTGCGCGGCGCGATGGGCCGTATCAGCGGCTACCAGCGCGTACGTGTCCACTCGTCGAGCGAGGCCGCCGTCGCCGGGCACGCCGCCGAGGGCGTGATGCACGCACTCGCCGAAATCCTCGACAACGCCGCGAACTTCTCGCCGCCGACGGCCGAAGTGCACGTCTACGTAGAGGAGGTTCCGGCCGGAGTCATCGTCTCCGTGGAGGACAGCGGGCTGGTGATGGGCGAGGTGCAGCTGCGCCGCGCCGAACGCGCCGTCTCCGGCGAGGAGGCGGAGCTCGGCGGCCTCAGCGGCACCCGGCTCGGCCTCGCGGTCGTCGGCCGCCTCTCCCGCAAGTACGGCCTGAAGGTCTCCTTCCGCCCCTCCGCGCGCGGCGGCACGGGCGTCCTGATGCTCATACCTCAGGACATCCTCGCGAGCCCGGGCTCGACCGTGACGCCGACGCCGAGGGCGACACCGAGGGGGACGCCGAGGGAGAGGGCGACACAGGCTCCGGCTTGGACGCCTACGTCGGCCTCGGCGTCGACCTCGGCGTCGGCCTCCTCTTCGACGTCGGCTTCGATGCCTGCTTCGGCCTCGACGTCGGCTACGAAGCCGACGTCGACGGCCGGCTCGGCTCCGGAGGCTGCTCCGACGCCGACCTGGGCCTCCACCGCGACTCCGACGGCGGCCTCGACAAATAATGGCGTGGCCCCGACGCCGACTTGGGCCTCGTCCTCTGCGTCGGCGTCGGACGCGGCTTCCGACCCGGCGTCGACTGCGGCCACCGCTTCGGCTTCCGCACCGGCTTCCGCATCCGAATCCGCGTCGGCCTTCACTTCCGCCACTCCCGTCCCGGCCACGCCCCAGGCACCGACCACGAACCACCCGGCCTCTGCCTCGGCCTCGGCACCCGGCCCGGCCGTGGCCTGGGTCCCGATTCCGGCCACGCATGACGCCCCTGAGACCAATGGGACCAACAGAACCCATGGGGGGCATGGTGCTCATCGCGCCCCCGACGCTCGCCACGCCCGCGAGCCCGAGGCGTCCGACCCGGCGGCATCGCAGTCCTGGCCCCAGCCCCAGCCCTGGCCACGCCCCCAGCAGTCGTACGCCGCCGCGCACGCCCTCTCCGACCTGGACCCGGAACCCGTACCGGCCCACGGTTCCCCGCTCCAGCCCGTGGTCGCCGACCCCCTGGTCAGCCTCCCGAAGCGCCACCGGGGCCGCACCCTCGCCGAGGCGGAGGCCGAAGTGGAGGCCCAGCGCTCCCGCAACAGACCCCCGGCCGCGCTCAACAGCCGTGCCGACTCCGACGGTTCCGACGGTGCCGACCGCTCCGGCACTCCCTACTCCCCGGAGGTCCCCGGCGAGGTCCCCGGCGAGGCCCCCGGCCCCTCGCCCGACGACGTGATGACCCGCGCCGCCCGCTTCAGCAGTTTCCGCCAGGCCGTCCGAGGGACGTCGGCGGAGGAGCCCGTACAAGCCCGTACGAGCCCTGCCACCTCCCACCCGGAAAGCGACCCCACTTCATGACCGGCCCCACCGGCCCCATCGGCAGCACGGCAACGGCCGCCGTCGCCGCATCCGCGTCCCCCACCGCCTACTCCTCCGCCTCCACCGAGGAGAAGCTGACCTGGCTCATGCAGGGCATGCTGGCGCGCACCCCCGGCGCCCGGCACGCGCTCGTGCTCTCGCGGGACGGCCTGAAGCTGTGCCGTACGCCGGAACTCTCCGTCGACCAGGCCGACCAGCTCGCCGCCATCGCCGCCGGTATCCAGTCGCTGTCCCACGGGGCGTCCATGGAGTTCGGGGACGGCACCGGGGGCGTACGGTCGGCGATGGCCGAGTTCTACGGCGGGGTCCTGTTCATCGTGGAGGCGGGCGAGGGCGCGCATCTGGCCCTGGTCACGGCCGAGGAGGCGGACCCGGGGCTCGTCGGGCACAACATGGCCGAACTCGTGGAACAGCTGGGCGAACACCTGAGTTCACAACCTCGTACGTCACTGAGTTCACAGCCCCATACGTCACTGAGCGCGCAGCCACGTACGTCATGAGCCGGCCGGGCAGGGACGACGCGCCCGACCGGCTCTACACCGTCACGCAGGGACGCAGCCGGTCCACGCCCGGAACCCCGTTCGACCTGGTGACCCTGGTCGTCGCCGAGAGCGCCGCGGTCCCCGGCATGCAGTCGGAGCACGCGGCGATCCTGCGCCTGGCCGAACGGCCCACCGCCGTCGCGGAGGTCGCCGCGGAGCTGCGGCTGCCGGTCAGCATCACGAAGATCCTGCTCTCCGACCTCCTCGCCGAGGGCCGCGTCAGCGCGCGCCACCCGCGCAGGGCCGAAATCGCCGGCCGCCCCGATCCCGACATCCTGGAGCAGGTGCTCGTTGGACTCCGCAACCTCTGAACCGACCGCCGCCGTCGTCCGAACTCCGGACACCGGTACGTCCGACACGCGTACGCCCGAAGACCAGGCGCCCGAGACTCGTACGCCCCTGGAGGCGTCCGCCGACAACGGGCTGAAGATCGTGGTCGTCGGCGGTTTCGGCGTCGGGAAGACGACGATGATCCACTCGGTGAGCGAGATCCGCCCCCTCAGTACCGAGGAGACGCTCACGGGGGCCGGCGGGACGATGGACGACGTCAGCGCGGTGCCCGGCAAGTCCCAGACCACCGTGGCCTTCGACTTCGGCCGCATCACGCTCAGCGCCCGCACCGTGCTGTACCTCTTCGGCGCGCCGGGCCAGGAGCGGTTCTGGTACCTCTGGGACCGGCTCTTCACCGGCGCGCTCGGCGCGGTCGTCCTCGTCGACACCCGGCGTATCGACGACTCCTGGTACGCCATCGACCGGCTCGAACGCCTCGGTACGCCGTTCATCGTCGCCCGCAACGACTTCGGCGGCCCCGCCCACCCGCTCGAACAGGTCCGCGACGCCCTCGACCTCGCCCCGCACATCCCGCTCGTCGACTGCGACGCACGCTCCCGCGACTCCGGCAAGCGTGTCCTGATCACCCTCATCGAGCACATCAAGAGCCTGTACCTCGCCGAGGACCCGCGGGTCATCGAGAGGGTGCGGTCCGCGAGGAGTCCGTACGCGGCCGAGGGCGCCGCCGCCGGTACGCCGCAGGACCAGGTCACCGCACCCGCGGTCACCGCTCCGGCGCCGGAGCTGACCCAGTGAACCCCGCCCCCGTGCGCCTCAACGGGCCCCGGTTCCTGGCCGAACCCACCGAGCTGTACCGGGAGTTGAGGCGCGAGCACGGTGCCGTGGCGTCGGTGCTGCTCGACGGGGACATCCCGGCGTGGCTCGTGCTCGGCTACCGCGAGCTGCATCAAGTCACCGGGGATCCCGTGCTGTTCAGCCGCGACTCCGGCCTCTGGAACCAGTGGGACCGGGTCCCCGACGACTGGCCACTGCTGCCGCTGATCGGCCGCGGCCAGCCGTCCATCCTCTACACCGTCGGCGAACGCCATCGCGAGCGGGCGGCGATGGTCAGCGACGCCCTGGAGGCCGTCGACGCCTTCGAACTGCGTACCCTCGCCGAGCGGTTCGCCGACGAACTGATCGACGCGGTGTGCGCCAAGGGCGCGACGGACCTGGTCGCGGACTACGCGGCCCTGCTCCCCGTACGCGTCCTCGCCACCCTCTACGGCTTCGCCGACGAACAGGGCCCCGGGCTCGTCGCCGCCCTGAACGACATGGTCGACGGCCACGAGGACGCCATCGCCGGTCAGTTGCACGTGGCCGCCGCGATGGCCCACCTGGTGGCGGACCGGGCGGCGCGGCCCGCGGACGACGTGGTGAGCCGGATGCTGGCAAGGGGGCATGCGGGAGGCCACGGTGGAGGGGCCGCGGGCGGCTTCACACACGAGGAGATCACCCAGGACCTGATGGTCATGATGGCCGCGGGGCACCAGCCGACCGCCGACTGGATCGGCAACTCACTGCGGCTGATGCTCACGGACGAGCGATTCGCGGCCTCGCTCTTCGGCGGACGCCGCAGTGTCGCCGAGGCCATGAACGAGGTGCTCTGGGAGGACACGCCCACTCAGAACGTGGCCGGACGCTGGGCCGCCCGCGACACACGGCTCGGGGGCCGGGCCGTACGCGCCGGTGACCTCCTCCTGCTCGGCCTCCAGGCGGCCAACCACGATCCACAGGTCCGCACCCACAGCTCCGCCCTCACCGGTGGCAACAGCGCGCACTTCTCCTTCGGCCACGGCGAGCACCGCTGCCCGTTCCCGGCCCAGGAGGTCGCGGAGGTAATCGCCCGCACAGCCATCGAGGTAGTCCTGGACCGCCTCCCGGACATCGACCTGGCGGTCCCCGCCGCCTCACTGACCCGCCGCCCCTCCCCTTGGCTGCGGGGCCTCACATCCCTCCCGGTCCGCTTCACCCCGGCCCCACCGGTGGGCGGCACGCGCGCCTGACCACAGCCTTTTCTCGCCCCCGCCGCCCCTACCCATTCCCGTCCCTTTTCGGGGGCGCTGCCCCCGAACCCCCGCTCCTCAAACGCCGGAGGGGCTGAAGATTTCGCGGCCAGCTGGGCGTGGAGAAGCCGCCGGCCACGGTGGAGCGGCGGGCGGCGCCCCCGTGTAGGCGGTCACCCAGCACGCCGAGGCCCGCGCTACTCACGGACCCCGGCTGGTGAAGGGCGTCGACGTGTGGGGTGCCTGGCGGCGCGGTGAGATCGCCGTCGACCGGCCGCTGATCGGGTTCGCGAACCCCGGCCGGCCTATGCTCACGGTCGACGGCACCGATCGCCAGGGGCGGGGGATGGTGCCGGTACGGCTGGGGAGTTGAGGCCTTCGCGAACGCCGGACGGGCACGAGCAGTTCAGTTACGCGGGCGGGGCTTTCGGATGACGGCGCCGAGTGGGAAGTGCTCGGTGCCGAGGACTTCGTCTGCCCGGTTGATGGTTATGGAGAGGTCGGCCATGCCGCGCAGCGGAGTGAGGTCTACCTGCCGGTGCTTGTAGCAGCTGATCGTCAGCTTTTTGAGATTGGGAAGCGCCCTGGCCACGATGGCAAGGTCGTCGTCTGCGTTCCAGTATCCCAGCCAGAACTCCTCGATCTGTTGGGTAGGCGGGAGATCGGCAAGCATGGACAGGCCGGCGCTGACCTGCAGCATGAGGTAGTTGAGCTCGGGCAATGCCGATATCTGGGAGAAGCCGTCCACGGGGCCACACAGGTTCAGGGTGGTCAGGTGGGGCCAGCGGGTGATGCCCTCAAGCGTGCGGAGATGTTCGCAGGAGTTGACGCCGAGCCACAGGTTCGTGAGATCTGCGCCGACCGGCAGTGCTTCGAGGTTCCGGTGCGGGAGCTCCAATTCGAGGCCCAAGCTTGTCAGGTGGGTCAGGCCCCGTAGGTCGTCAATGCCTGCCACGTCACACTCGAAGAGATTGAGGGTGCTGACGGGCGTACCGGCCAGTGGTGTCAGGTCCACGACGTTCGGGCACTGGTGAAAGGAGATGTCGGTCAGAGACGTGTACGCGTGGAGGAAGTCCAGGTTGTCCAGCACAGAGTTCTCAATGACACTCAGCACCTGAAGTTCCTCCGGCCTGATCGCGCCGGCAATCTCGCTGCCCGTGAAGTTTCCGGTGAAGGTGACAGCCTGGGGAGTGCGCAGGTGATGGAGCGCCGCAAGTTGTTCGGCTGAACGAACCGACATATTGCGGAAGCCTGGTATGTGGGCAAGGACTTCGCGGGCGTAGTCCTCGGTGTCAAAGTGGCTCCAGTCGGCATGCAGCCTGGACTGAACGCCGACGTCTGCGCTGGCGCGGAACTTCTTCATGACCGTGAGAGCCGCGTCGCCGCCGATGCGGCCGGCCGTAGTGACAACGGCTTCGGCCTCGTCGTCCTCCAGACCTTCAGGGCCAGGGAGCAGATCGAGGATGACCGGGCCGACCGCGGCCAGGGTGAGGGCTTCATCATGGCTCCGCGGAGGCAGGAGAGCAGCCGTGCGCTGCTGAACATCCTCGCGGACGGCCGGGTCGAGCTCGGTCGCGTGTTCCAGGCAGGCCGTGGCCAGCAGGTGCAAGCGGGTGCGGTGCTTGGGGGTGCGGTCGCCGCGGGTGACCAAGCGGCGCAGCAGGCTTGCGCGTTCATGGGGACGTGCGTGGGCCACGGCCATACGCAGGACGTCCTCCCACTGATCGTCATGGGCGTGACGGACCAGCAGAGGGATGTCGCGTGCCTCGATGGCGGCTTTGGCGCCGAGGTAGTCCTGGAAGGTGCGGTGGACGAAGTCGATGGTTTCGGCGGTGGGCTGCCGTAACAGCCCGGAGCGGGCGAGCAGGTGCGTGAGGACACCGTCGGCATCGGCCTGCTGTGCGATGTGCGGCATGGCGGGCAGGGCGTCGTCGACGAGCGCGCGTGCCGTGTCGTGGTCGAGTTCGGTCTGGCCGTTGCGGATGAGCCAGTAGGCCAGGCGCTGTAGGAGCTGGACGCTCTGGTGCTCGGTGAGGCTGAGCCCCTCGGGCGCCTCGATGTCGCGCTCGCGGTCACGGCGGTGCATCAGCATGGACAGGGCGGCTTCGTACAGCGCCATCCGGCCGTGCGGCAGGTGGCCCCGCCGGTCGCGATGCAGGGCACAGACCAGCGCGCACAGCAGCGGTGTGGTGGTCAGGCGTGCCAGGTCCCGCTGGGAGCGCACCGTGTCCTTGAGCGTCTCCTCCAGGGTGGCCAGGTGGGCCCGTTCCTGATCGGTGGTGGCGTTGGAGGCGGCCGCGGTGTGCCAGCGGGTGACGAACACCGACACGTCCCGGGTGCTCATGGGCCGTACGGTCAGTTCGGTGAATCCGCTGTCTGCGAGCCAGCCCTCGGGTACGGCGGAAGGCCGGGTGGTCACCAGATAGGCGGCCTGCGGGTAGGCGGCGAGCAGTTCGCGCAGCCACTGCCGGGTCTTGGCCCGCTGGGCCTGGGGGACTTCGTCGAGGCCGTCGATGAGCAGCAGGGCTCGGCCGTCGATCAGCGCGCGGTCGGCCCAGTTCGACGGCTGGGCGCTGTCGCGCGGGCAGCCGACCGCGGTCAGGTATTCGTGCGGGGCGGGCAACTCGCCACGGCGTACGAGGGTCCGCAGCGGCAGGACGAACGGCAGGCACCCCTCCAGGTGGGCCAACTCGGGCGGCAGGCTGCGGCGTGCGGTGGACACGGCGAGCCACTGCAGCAGGGTGGTCTTACCGCTTCCGGCCAGCCCCCGAACAAGGGTTCGCCGCTGTCCGGCCAGGGCCTGCTCGGCCCGCTCCACCCGCACCTCCAGCCCTCGGCCTCCGGCGCCCATTCCGCCCCGGCTGTCGGTGGGCTCGACTCCGCGGACAGAGGTGGCGAGTTCCAGGCTGAGATAGGCGGCGTCCAGCGGCCAGCAGGCACGCTCCGGCCGGGACAGATCCAGTCCGATCACCGACAGCTGCCCATAGCGCTGTTCCAGATAGTGCCGGTACCAGTTCTCGAACCGCGTCTGCGGATCCGAAACCGAAGCCGAATCCACAGACGAATCCGAGTCGTCCGCCGTCGCGACACGCGCGGTGGGAGGCAGCGCGCGGGCCCTCAGCCGCAGCAGCGGTTCGGCATCCGTCTTCAGAGCCGCCGCGAGTGCCACGACGGTCGCCTCGCTGGGCATGCCGGTGCCGTTCAGTGCCTGGCTGACCGTGGTGCGTCCCAGCCCCGCCCGCAGCGGCAAGGCGGTCATCGACAACCGTCGCCGCACCCGCAGAGTCCGCAGCCGCTCCTTCAGCTCCGCCAGCGCTTCCTGTCGGCTCTCACTCGCCGCCACTCCGGCCCCCTCCACGGACAGCGCCGCCCCCGTTGTTCAAGCCCGTTCATCTTTGTCCATCCGAACGCCGCCGTACGCGACTTCGGCCACCTTCCTTCCATCGCCCCGCTCACGGAACGGAAGAGGCCCTCATGACCACCTCGCCCACGCACCTGGCTCTACTGACCCTGGCCCTGCTCGCCGTCTTCCTGCTCGCCCTGCTGGCCGCTGTCACCGCCGGCCTGCTCGCCCGCTGGGACGGAGCCTCCGCGCCCGCCGCGCTGCTCCGCGCCGGAATCGCCTTCGGCGGCGCCCTCACCCTGCTCATCGCCGTGCTGGCGCTGGTGGCCGGCACCCTGACATGACACTCATGGACACCTCGTCTCACCGGCCGGACGACGTTTCACCCACGTTTCCGGAAACGGATACGCTCCCGTCGTGGCTGATATCCAGATCCCCGCTGACCTCAAGCCCGCCGACGGCCGTTTCGGCGCGGGCCCCTCCAAGGTGCGTACGGAGTCGCTCACCGCGCTCGCCGCGACCGGCACGTCCCTGATGGGGACGTCCCACCGCCAGGCCCCGGTGAAGAACCTCGTGGGGAAGGTCCGCGAGGGAGTGCGCGACCTGTTCCAGCTCCCCGAGGGCTACGAGGTCGTCCTCGGCAACGGCGGCTCCACCGCGTTCTGGGACGTCGCGACGCACGGCCTGATCGAGAACAAGTCGCAGCACCTCACCTTCGGTGAGTTCAGCTCGAAGTTCGCGAAGGCCGCCAAGCTCGCCCCCTGGCTCGCCGACCCGGACGTCATCACCTCCGAGCCGGGCACCCACCCGGAGCCGCTCGCCCAGTCGGGCGTGGACGTCTACGCCCTCACGCACAACGAGACCTCCACGGGTGTCGCGGCCCCGGTCAAGCGCGTCGCGGGCGCCGACGAGGGCTCCCTCGTCCTCGTGGACGCGACGAGCGGCGCGGGCGGCCTGCCCGTCGACATCGCCGAGACGGACGTCTACTACTTCGCCCCGCAGAAGTCCTTCGCCGCGGACGGCGGCCTGTGGATCGCAATCTTCTCCCCGGCCGCCATCGAGCGCGCCGAGCGCGTCCACGCGAGCGGGCGCCACGTCCCGGAGTTCTTCAGCCTGCCCACGGCGATCGACAACTCCCGCAAGAACCAGACGTACAACACCCCGGCCCTCGCGACCCTCTTCCTGCTGAACGACCAGCTGGAGTGGATCAACGGCCAGGGCGGCCTCGACTGGTCGGTCCGCCGCACGGCGACCTCCGCGCGGACGCTGTACGGCTGGGCCGAGGACGTCAAGTACGCGAACCCGTTCGTCACCGACCCGGCCAAGCGCTCGCAGGTCATCGGCACGATCGACTTCACCGACGACGTCGACGCGTCCGCCGTCGCCAAGGTCCTGCGTGCCAACGGCATCGTCGACACCGAGCCCTACCGCAAGCTCGGCCGCAACCAGCTCCGCGTCGCCATGTTCCCCGCGATCGACCCGGCGGACATCGAGTCCCTCACGAAGTGCATCGACTACGTGATCGAGAAGCTGTAAGCGAGAAGCCTTAAGCGACACGCTGCAACCGTCGTTCTTACGGCAACTGGGGCGCCCGGCACGGCAATCGTGCCGGGCGCCCCTGCCTATGTCACCCCGCCCCTCTCACGTCGCCGTGCAGCTCACCGTCGGCGCACCCCCGCCTCCCGGCGCGCCCCCGAACCCGAAGCTCGCCGAACCGCCCACCGCCAGCGCCCCGTTGTGGTCGGCGTTCGACGCGATCACCGTCGAACCGCTCTGCGTGTACGACGCGTTCCACATGCTGGTGACCTTCTGGGCGCCGGGCCAAGTCCACGTGGTCTTCCAGGACTTGAGGGCCACGGTGCCCGAATTGGTCACCTTCACCTCGGCGTTGAAGCCGCCGCCCCAGTCGCTGCTGACGGTGTAGGCGGCGGTGCAGGCCGCCGTACCCCCTCCCGGGTCGCCGGGGTCACCCGGATCGCCCCCGCCGCTCGGAAAACCCGGCGCCTTCACGCTCGCCAGGTATCCGTCCTTCACCGTGTCCACGGTCGTCCAGTCGTCCTTCAGGATCCCGCCCGTGTCGCCGGAGTTGGGGTTCCAGGACCAGAAGGTCCAGGAGATGCTGTCGGCGCCATACGTTCCGGTCGGCCGGAGGTAACTCACCAGCGCGGCAAGCCACTTCTGGTCGATCGTCGACTGGAGTGTCGTGCCGAACTCGCCCACCCACACCGGTGCGATGTTCTGCTTGAAGATGTAGCCCCAGTACTTGTCCCAGATGCCGGGCATGTTGGCGGGGAAGGACGGATCGCTGAACCAGCTCTGCTGGGCGACGCTCGTGGCGTAGTCGTGGGCCGAGTAGACGACCCGGTTCGGGACGTCCAGCTGGACGGGGTACTGGGCGACGCCCATCAGGTTGCCGCCCCACCAGCCCGACACGCCGTTGAACGTCTGCACGCCCTCCACGAAGATCAGCAGATCGGGGTTGACGGAGAGGACCGCGTTGCCGGCACGCTGGGCGGCCAGACGCCAGTCCCTCGTCGTGTCGCCGCAGCCCCAACAGGCCGGATCGTGCGGCTCGTTGTGGAGGTCGATGCCGACCACCGTGGAGTTGCCCTTGTAGCGAGTCGCCAGCGCCTTGAGGTTGGCGATCCACGTCGACTCCGGGACCGCGGAGGTGTACCAGAGCGCCGACTGGCCGGCCGCGTCCGGACGATGCCGGTCCAGTACGACCTTGAGGCCGCCCTGACCCGCGTACGCCACGATCCTGTCCATGATCTGGAGGGAGCCGAGGCCCTGGAGGTCGGCGTTCTTGCCGCCGGAGAAGTCGATGCTGTTGGGGACGGTGCCGCTCTTGAAGAGGTCGTCGCTGTACGGCAGCCGGATGGTGTTGTAGCCCAGCGACTTCATCTGGTCGATCATGCTCTTGTAGTCGCGCGCCCAGAGGCCGTGGGGGGTGTAGTTGGCGGTCTCGAAGCCGAACCAGTTGATGCCGGCGATCCGTACGGGCTGGCCGGCCGCGTCCATCATCTGCCGGCCGCTGGTGTGCCAGTAGCCCGCTCCGGGGGCCGCCGCCCTGGCCGCCCGGTCCTCGGGAGCCGCCGGGTCCGCGTGGACCGTCTGCGCACCGACACCGGCCAGGATCAACAGGAGCGCCGCGGCGGCAGCACACAGCGCTCTTCGCAAGCTGCGGAACATGTCGCTGCTTCCTCTCGGGAGGCGCGGGCCCGGAACGGGTGGGAGCGCTCCCACCACACCGCACATCCCCATGGAAGGGATCCTGCGTGGACACGTCAAGGAGGTGTGCGGTGTTCGGGACACTTGAGTCCCGAACACCGCAAGCCCCGTCGCCGCGCCCCCCGTAGCCGCACAACTGCGACCGTCTGGCGCAGACTTAGGCCGACCGCGACCAACCACTACTTGCTGAGCTTCTGGAACCTCCGTACCGCCAGCGGAACGAAGATCAGCGTGAGGACCAGCGGCCACACGCCCGCCATCAGCAGTGCGTGCTGCTCGACCCACGAGTCGCCGCTGCCCACCGGTGTGCCGAACAGTTCGCGGGTCGCCGCGGCCGTCGACGAGATCGGGTTCCAGGCCGCCACATGGCCGAGCCAGTCCGGCATGAGCTGCGGGGCGACGAAGATGCTGGAGATCATCGTCAGCGGGAACGCGACCGCGAACAGGCCGCCGGCCGCCTCCGGGTTGGGTACGAGCAGCCCGAGCCACACCCCGAGCCAGATCAGCGCGAACCGCAGCCACAGCAGCAGCGCGAAGGCCCCCAGGAAGCCGAAGCCACCGTCGGGCCGCCAGCCCATGGCGACCGCGGTGAGCATCAGGATCGTCAACTCCGCGCAGGCGACGATGAGATCGGTGACCCCGCGCCCGGCGACGACCGCGGACGGCGCCATCGGCATGGAGCGGAACCGGTCGATGACGCCCTTGGTGGAGTCGTACACGACGAGTGTCGCTGTGTTGATGAACCCGAAGGCCATCGTCATCACGAACATGCCGGGCATCAGGAAGTCCCGGTAGTCGCCGCCGCCCGGCACCTGCATCGCACTGCCGAACACGTACCCGTACAGCAGCACGGACAGGATCGGGAAGCCCAACTGCCAGGCGATGTTGATGGGTTGGCGCTGGTAGTGGGTGAGCCCGCGCCGGACGACGTTCCAGCAGTCGGCGAGCGCCCAGTACGCGCGGCCGTGGTCGCTCTGCGTGGACGAGTCGGGGGTGACCTGTGCGGTCGGGTCGAGGGTGGTCACGCCGCCTCCTTCTCGTTCGGCACGTCCGTGCGGTGGCCCGTCAGGCGCAGGAACACGTCGTCGAGGCTCGGCCTGCGCAGGCCGATGTCCTCCACGCGCACGCCCTCGTCCTGGAGGGTGCGGGCCACCTCGGTGAGGGCCGCGACCCGGTCGGTCACGGGCGCGTGCACCCTCAACTCGGTCTCGTCCGACTCCGGTTCACCGTCCGAGACGCGGGCGACGACCTTCACCGCCCGCGCGATGTCGGCCCGCTCGGCGACGACGACCTCGATCCGGTCGCCGCCCACCGTGCTCTTCAGCCCGTCCGGGGTGTCGTCGGCGATGGACCGCCCCTGGTCGATCACGGTGATGTGCGAGGCGAGCTTGTCGGCCTCCTCCAGATACTGCGTGGTCAGCAGCACGGTGGTGCCGCCGGTGACCAACGCCCGTACGGAGTCCCAGACTTCACCCCGGCCGCGCGGGTCGAGGCCGGTCGTCGGCTCGTCCAGGAACAGCACGCGCGGGGTGAGGATCATCGACGCGGCGAGGTCGAGGCGCCGCCGCATGCCGCCGCTGTACTTCCCGACTCCCTTGTCCGCGGCGTCGGTCAGGTCGAACTGCTCCAGCAGCTCGCCCGCCCGCAGCCGCGCCCGGCGCCCGCCCAGGTGGAAGAGCCGCCCGAACATCTCCAGGTTCTGCCGGCCGGTCAGCACCTCGTCCACCGCCGCGTACTGACCGGTGAGCCCGATCCGGGCCCGGACCTCACGCGGCTGCCGTGCGACATCCAGGCCCGCCACCCGGGCGCTTCCCCCGTCCAGCTTCACCAGCGTGGAGAGGATGCGGACGGCGGTCGTCTTGCCCGCGCCGTTCGGCCCGAGCAGGCCGTGCACCGTGCCCTCCCGCACGGCCAGGTCGAACCCGTCGAGGGCCCGCTTCTCCCCGTACCTCTTCTCAAGCCCCTCGGCCCGCACCGCGTATCCGCTCACAGCACTCCCCCATCCCTGAAACCCGTCCCCTGAAGCCCATTCCCGAGGCCCATTCCCGAAGCTCATCCCTGAAACTGAGTACGCCGTACCCCATTGAGAGTACACCGTACCCAGTTTTGGTCCAAGGGATTATTCTGGGGTCCATGACAAGCGGCTCGGGCGGCACGGAGACCAGCGGGAGCGGAGACATCGTCCGCACCCTCCACCTGCTGTGGGACACGGGCCCCCGCCGCAGTCGCGGGCCCAAGCCGGGCCTCACGCTCGACCGGATCGTGGAAGCGGCGGTCCGGATCGCGGACACGGAGGGCCTGGAGGCCGTCTCGATGCGCCGGCTCTCCACGGAGCTCGGCACCGGCACGATGTCCCTCTACCGGTACGTCCCCGGCAAGGGCGAGCTGCTCGACCTCATGCTGGACCGCGTCCAGCGCCCGGGCGACGACACGTCGGCCTTCGGCGACGACTGGCGCTCGGCCCTGGAGGCGCTCGGCCGCGAGAGCCTCGCCCTCTACCAGCGCCACCCCTGGCTGCTGCAGGTCAACCAGTCCCGCCCGGTCCTCGGCCCGAGCGCCATCGACGGCATGGAGAAGGTGATCTCCCAGATCAAACCCATGGGCCTGAGCGACCCGGAGCTGGTCTCGGTGGTCATCATGATCGACGCGTACGTCATCGGAGCCGCCCGCTCCCAGCTGTACACGCAGGAGGCGGAACGCCGGACGGGCCTGACCGACGCCGAGTTCTGGGCCGCCCAGGGCCCCGTCCTGGAGAAGGTCATGGCCGGTGGCCGCTACCCCGTGATGGCCGCGCTCTCCGCGGAGGCCTTCGGCCCCGACTTCGACCACTTCACCTTCGGCCTGGAGCGGATCCTGGACGGCCTGGAGGCACTGGTGGAGCACAGGGGCGCCCGCTGAGGGCGCTCCCTTCAGTGGGCGCGGAGAACTGCACGACCAGCCACAACCGGCCCGGCCCGCACTGTCCGGCGGCCCTCGCCCACCCTGCGGCCCGAGGAGCGCTAGTCGCGCCGCAGCAACCGCTTGAGCCCGTAGATGACGGCCAGGGCGACCACCAACGCAACGGCCCCCATCTTGATATCGGCATTCATCCCGTCGCCGCCCCCGCCCCCGTCGGCCGAACCGCCTTCCCCGGAAGGCGACTTGCCGTCTCCGCCGCCCCCGCCCGGCACGTTCCCCGGCTCCACCGAACTGCCCGAGCCCTCGCTCCCGTACAGCAGTGTGGATCCGTCGGGGGTGTACGCCATCGACTCGCCCTGGCCCTGGAGCGGCACGCTCAGCCGCCCCTCCTTCTTCACCTTGCCGCCGTTCCAGTCGTAGGCGAGGCCGCCGAAGTAGCCGCGTACGGCGAGCTGCTTGCCGTCGGGGGAGAAGGCGCCGTCGGTGACCCAGAGGTCGATGGCACCGATGCGCTTGAAGGTGTTGGTGCCGGAGGGGGTGAGCTTGGCGGGTCCCTCGTACAGCCCTCCCCCGTCCTCGTTCTTCGAGACGATGTAGACGCGCCCGGTCTTCGGGTGGACCATCAGCGCCTCGGCGTCCCGCGCCCCGTCGGCGTACTTCACGTCGTACTGCGTGGCGCGGACGGTCTGGTTCTTGAGCTGCTTCGGCTCGGGCAGCTCGTAGATCCAGACGTGGTCCCAGGTGCCGCCGAGGTTGTCGCCGATGTCGCCGACGTAGAGATGGCCGTTCGGGCCCATGGAGATGGCCTCGACGTCCCGGGGCCGGCCGACGCCCGTCATGGTGACCGTGGCGACGGTCTCGCCGGTCTTGCTGTCGACGGCGTAGAGGAAGGCGCCGTCGTCGCTGTCGTTGTGGGTCCAGTAGATGCCGGGGTGGGCGCGGGACGCGACGAGCCCGCTGGACTCGGTGATGCGGGGGTCCTTGATCGTGAACCCGTCCGCCCCCTCCGAACCGGCGCTGTCGGCGGCAACGGCGGGCGCGACGAGCACCCCGGCGAGGAGGGCCCCGAAAAGGAACGCAAGCGAGCGACGCATGCCCCAAGCCTGCCATCCCCGCCGCCGGTTCAGCGGGCGTGTCCAGCCTCACACCCTGCCTCTTCCGCTGATCGTCCATGATGAGCGGATGCTCAGGTTCATGCCCGTCGGCGATTCCATGACCATCGGAAGCGCGGGTGAACACACTTGGCGTTACCGGATGTGGCAGCACCTGCGCGCGACGTACGGCGGCCCCTTCAAGATCGTCGGCCCTCGCGAGACGCTCTACGACAAGGCCACGGAGACCGCCGACTCGTACGAGTACGCCGACCGGGACTTTCCCCTCGCGCATCTGGCGGGGTGGGGCGAGGGCTGGCACCACCTGACCCCGCTGATCGCGGACGCGGTCCGCAAGTCACGCGCGGACGTCCTTCTCGTCTCCCTCGGCCTGATCGACCTGGGCTTCTACACGAACGCCGCCCAGACGGCGGAGAACGCCCGCACCTTCATCGCCGAGGCCCGCTCGGCGAACCCCCGCGTGGCGATGGTCCTCCTCCCGGTGATCCCGAACACCAGGGCGGAGACGGACGCGCCCTTCGCCCGCGAGGTCGGCCTCTTCAATGAGCTCCTCGCCAAGACGGTCGCGGACCTGGACGAGCCCGCGTCCCCCCTCCTCCTGGCCTCGGTCCCGCCCTCGTACGACATCACGCACGACACATACGACGGCACCCACCCCAACGCCTCCGGCGAACACAAACTGGCGGCCTCCTTCGCCGAGGCGATGCATCAGGCGTGGGACGTGGGCGCGTCGTACGAGACCGAAAGCGACTGACCGAATCGGGGCGTGGCCTGGTCACCGTGCGTGTCGTTGGCTGCATGGCCGAACTCGCCCGAGGGCGGCCGGGGAGGAGCCCCACGATGTCGGACGCCAACGCCCGGACCCTGGACAAGCTGTTCGACCAGGTGCCCGTCCCCGAGGGGTACAAGGGCGAGATCGTCGAGGGAGCGATCTATATCGCGCCACATCTCGACATCCACTGGGAAACCACTCTCGCCATTCTCAGGACACTCACAGCCAGGTTCGGCGACGGCGTCCAGCTCTTCTCGGACGTACGCATCGACTTCCCCGGCCATCTGAACGGCTTCGCCCCGGACGTGGCAAAGCTGCGCGATGGGTCCGAAGCGGATGCCGAGGGCCGTTGGCACCACCAGGACGTCGAGTTCATCGCGGAAGTCGTCGATCCCCACAGGGCCAAGAACGACTACGGCCCCAAGAGGACCGCGTACGCCCTCGCCGAGATCCCCGCCTACCTCATCGCCGATCCGTACCAGGGCAAGTGCCACCTCTTCACGCAGCCCAGGGACGGGGAGTACATCAGCAAGCTCTCCCTCGCCTACGGCGCGGACGTCGACATGACAGGCACGGTCCTCGACCTCACCCTCAAGACGGACGAGTTCCCCCGGGGCTGACACCTCGGCGCACTCTTGACCTCAACCAAACTTGAGCTCCTACGGTCGGCCCATGACCACACAGCAGCTCACCCCGTACCCCCGTCAGCAGCTCGCCGCCCAGCCCATCGGTTACTGGACGGGCGCCGCCCATCGTGAGGTGGTGGGCCGGATCCGCAAGGAGCTGGCGACGGAGTCGCTCACCCAGCCCCACTGGTGGATCCTCAACCACGTCGCCGCGTCCCCAGCCCACTGGACCCGCGCCGAACTCACCGCCAAGCTCACCCGCTACGACGAGCAGGGCATCGACTTCACCGAGGTCTTCGCCGACCTGGCGGACCGCGGCTGGACGACGGAGGACACCGCAGGCGCCCTCACCCTCACCGAGGCGGGAGAGGCCGGCCGCATCCGCGCCAAGGAGCGCAACCTCCGGGCCCACGAGCAGACACATGCCGGGATCACCGAGGACGAGTACGTGGCCACGCTCGACGTTCTGCGCCGGGTGATAGCGAACCTGGGCGGGGACAGCGACCTGCCGGAGTAGGTCCGGCGGCCTGACGTGCCGCTCCCGCAACCGTCACACCTGCGTCCGCCCCACCATCAGCACCTTGATCGCCACTCGTGCGCCATCGATCTCGTACGTGACTCGGTACGCACCCACCCGTAGCCGCCGCAGATGGTGCCGCCCAGCTTGCTGCTCTCGGGCGGCTCGGGTTGGAGAGCGAGGGAGTTGATCGCCTGGACCAGCGGCTTGACGGCATCTCCGTCGCGCGACTTGAGGCGTCGCAGGCCGGCCGCCGCGGCGGGTTCCCAGATGATGGTGAGCCTCATGAGGCCTTGCCCTTCAGCATGTCCTCGACTTCGGCCTGTGTGTATGTACCGCTGCCCCCTGCGGCTTTGGCTCGCAGCGCGATCGCCAGGTCGGCGAAGTCGATGGCAAGGGCCTTGGCGTCCGCGTCGGTGGCCCTGTCGGCGAGAGACTGCGTCCACCAGTGGTCGAGGAACGCCTCGAAGGCGGATCCTTCCGAGAGGGTCGCCAGCTCGGTGTCGAGGTCCGGCAGCCGGTCGGAGCGGAGGGCCGCGCGGATCCCCTCAAGGTTGCGCGGAACCACGGGCCCGGTGAAACCGACGGCCTCGCGGGCCTCCTGAAGGATCTCGCTCCATGCCGCCATGTCCCTGCTCCTCTCCGAGGCCGCCTTCCGGGCTGCGGCAGCAGCGTATGACGCGCTACGCACCGGCCGCACACTCCTGTACGCGCGTCCGCCACGGCTCCGAGAGCGGCTGAAGTCGGAGTGTCGCCTCGAACGCGGCGGCCGTGCGGCAACGGAGGCAGTGGGTTTCGTCGTTGCGGGGGCGGAAGACGTGTTCGGCGCCGGGGCCGGGGCAGGTCACCAGGCTCCGCCGGGCCGGGATCGCCGTCCGCTCGGGCGGTGGGGTGGGAGTCACCTGACGCCTCGCCGCCGGGAGCTTCTGGATCAGGCGGTGGCGCAGGAAGCCGACCGCCGAGCGGATGCCGTCCGCCGGGAGGCCGGTCGTCAGGGCGCGGCGGAGGTCCGGTGCCGAGACGCCCCGTCGCAGCCACTCCGCTGCCGCGTCGGCGAGGAGACGGGCTTCGCGAACGCCGAGGAGCAGGTCACGGTGCGCGTGGCGCAGTGACAGCAACACCCCTTCTGCCTCCGCGAGTTCGGGGGCAGAAGCGGGGGCGGACCCGGGTCCCGCCTCGGACCTGGATTCCGCCTCGGGTTCGGGTTCCTCGCCGATAGCGACAGCGGCTTCGTCGGCATCCGGAGCCCGGCGGTCTTGGGGTGGTGGGTGGGGAAGGTCTTTCTCTCCCGAGTCTTCTGTCTGGGGAGAGTCACCGACCGTCCGCTCCCCCGGCCGACCGACCGTCGGCGGACGCCCACTCGGTACGCAGTCGTCGCCGTCCGCGCCCGCCCCTCCCTCTCTGGCCCGGGACGCCTCGTCACGCGTGAGGGTGACATTGGCGAGGAGTTGTTCCGTGACCCAGCGGCCCCGCGCTCCCTGCTCACGCCACTCGTGCAAGTAACCGCAGTCGGCGAGGAGTTGCTTGGCCTTCTGATAGGCCCGGCCCTTCAGCCCCAGCCTGGCCGCGTGTTCGCTGAGCGGCTTGGGGGCGGCGGCCTCGGACTCGGGGAGCCCCTGTACGTACAGCAGCAGTACCTTCGCGTCACTGTTGAGCCGCGAGTGCCGTACGACGTCGTGCGAGGCCTTCGTGTAACGCCGAACCGGCGCGATAGCATGCCGAAGCATCTCTGGTGGACGTCCATCCACTAGGAGTGAAGGTCCTCGGTCGGTGTTGGTAGCACCTCCGGGGACCGCTCCGTACACGGACGCGTACGGAGTGTGATGTCGCGGTCACCGTACAACACCGATCAAGCGACCCACCACTTCATGCAGCAACCCCGCCTCCACGAACGGCACTTCGGCCGTCGGCTCCGACCGCCACTCCAACGGCCAGGTCAGCCCACCCAACGCGGGCACCCCCACGTACGCCCATCCCCGCGCGTCCCGGCCCAGGGCGCGCGCCCCGGCGGGCCAGCGGTAGCCGGTGACACTTTGCGGGGGCAACAGGAAGTACATGTACCGGTGCCCCGTCGCCTCCCGGACGATCGGGCCCGCCTGAAAGTCCGTGAACTGCATCAGCTCGTACGCCACTTGCTCTGCGAGTACGCCCGCGATGCGTACGGCGTCGAAGTGGATACCGGCGTGACGGAGTCCGTGACCGGAGGCGGGGATCCAGGCGTGGACGGTACCGGGGGAAGTTTTCGGGTTCATGGAGCAAATGCTTACGGGCCGTCACATACTGTGACCAGGGTTACGCAAGGTCCGTGCACCTCTGTGCACTTGGGGAGGTCGTTGTGCACTCCAGTGAACGCGGGTCGGAGTCCTTCGGTGTGCTGCTGCGGTTCCACCGCGAACGGGCCGGGATGACGCAGGAAGGGCTCGGCGGTCACGTCGGGTATTCCAAGTCACAAGTGGCCATGGTGGAGCGTGGCGAGCGACCGCCCAAGGGCAAGCTGGTCGAGACCGCGGACCAGGTGTTGGGTGCACAAGGTGCACTACTGGTGTTGGCGGAGAAGGAGTTCGGAGACAGCGGACTCCGGCCCTGGACCGAGGACTACCTGGCGGAGGAGAGGAAAGCCTCCGCGCTGCACGTGTACCAGACCCATCTGATCCCGGGTTCGCTCCAGACCGAGGCGTACGCACGGGCTGTCTACACCTGCAATCGCTACCCGACCCTGGACGACGACGAAATCGAGAAGCGGGTCGCATCCCGGTTGGAGCGGCAGCAGCTCTTCGAGCGCAAGCCCTCGCCGAGCGTCAGCTACGTACTCGAACAGAACACGCTCACACGGCCGTTGGGCGGCCCGGCGACGCTGAAGGAGCAACTGCACCACGTCCTCGCCATCGGCCGACTCCGCCACGTCGAAGTTCAGGTCATGCCGCACGACCGGCAGACGCACGCCGGACTGAACGGCCCCATGATCCTGCTGGAGACAACCGAGCGTCTCCAGCTCGCCTACCTCGAAGGGCACCGGGGCGGCTACTTCGTGAGCGAACAGCCCGACCTGGGAGACCTGTTCGGCAAATATGGCATTCTGCGGGCGCAGGCCCTCACTCCCGAGGAGTCCGCGAAGCTGATCGAAGAGGTGGCGCGGGAGCTATGAGCACAGACCTCGACTGGTTCAAGAGCAGCTACAGCGGCAGCGAGGGCGAATGCGTAGAGCTCGCTGTGCAGTGGACCAAGAGCAGCTACAGCGGTAACCAGGGCGAATGCGTCGAGATAGCCATAGCCCAGACCGCCCCCGCCACCCCCACCACCATCCACATCCGCGACTCCAAAACCCCCACCGCCTCCACCCTCGCGGTCACCCCCATGACATGGTCCGCCTTCCTCGCCCTCATCACCGAGTCGTGAGCGGTTCGGGCGCACTCTAGGTCGTGGCCCCGGGCCGGACCCCAACTCGCCCGATCTGCCATCCGGACGAGGTATCCGCGCCATGTTTCCGGCCCGTCGTACCGCCTCTGACGTGATGCTTGGGCGTCATGGAGATCCGGATCACGATGGGCGGGACTCGGCACGACACCGAGCGGCGTTCCCTCTACAAGTGGCTGTGCGACGAGCGGGAGTTGAGGGGGGTCGTCGAGGTCGCGATGGTCGGCTCGGGACCCGAGGAGCCGGACACCGACACGATGGGGGCCGGCTTCGAGGCCATCGCGGTCGTCCTGGACACCGCGCTGCAGCTCGGCAGTCTTGCAGTGGCGATCGCGGCATGGCGGCATGGCCACGCACCCCGTTCGACGATGGTCATCGAGCGCGATGGAGTAAAGATCACTCTCCCCGACGGCCGTCTCGACGACGCCGAGGCACTCCTGCGTGCCTTGGAGGACCGGGACGGGGACCGATGACCGGAGAGACCAACTCCCGGATCGATCCAGCGCGTTCGGCCTGCGTGCTGATCGGGGTCGACGCGTACACCGCCCTGGATCCGCTGCGGGCCGTACGGAACAACCTCACACGGCTCGAAGAGGCGTTGACGGACCCGGGCATCTGGGGCGTACCCCGGGAGTCGTGCCAGGTCGTGTCCAATCCGGCGACGCAGCAGGAGCTGATCGGCCCGGTCCGCAAGGCAGCCGCAGCCGCGCAGGACACACTGATCGTCTACTACGCGGGCCACGGCTTCATCGACCACTCGGACGGTGGTCTCTATCTGACGCTTCCCGGAACGGAACCCGGGGAGATCGACGGGGCGGTGCCCTACGAATGGCTGCGCCGCGCCATTCGCGACAACGGCTCAGCCAAGCGTCGCATCGTGGTGCTGGACTGCTGCTACAGCGGCAGGGCGCTCGACGGAATGTCCGCCGTGGGGACCCTGCAGGTCACGGCCCTCATGAACGACGTCGAGGGGTCGTACGTGGTGGCGGCCTCCGCCGCGAACCGACTGGCGCTGTCCCCCCGGGGCGAGGAGTGCACGGCCTTCACGGGTGAACTCGTGAACATCCTGGGGCACGGCATCCCGGGCGATCCGGAGGTGCTGCCCCTGGGCAGGGTCTTCCACCATGTCCGCACCAGTCTGCAGCGCAAGAGGCGGCCGCAGCCCGAACTGCAGGACCGCAACGGGATCGGCTCGCTGCTCTTCGTCAAGAACCGGCAGCACGTCGCGCAGGCCGTCCCGCCGCCGTCCGAAGGGGCACCGACCGCACCCAGGCGCAGGCGGCGCGGCTACCTCGTGGCCGCCGCGGTGGCGGTGGTCGCGGCTCTCACGACGGCGGGGGCCCTGATCTGGTGGCCGGCCGACAAGGCGGTCGGGCCCTGCTCGGAGACCGCGTCGCTGCTGAGCGTCTCCGACGCCCTGGGCAAGTTCGGCGACCCGAAGTACCAGCGTGCCCGCCTGGACGGCCTGTCCGCGATCACGCTCGACGGACCGGCCCACGCGTGGGTGCTGGCCGACAACGACCCGGGCCGGATGTTCCACGTCGCGCTCGGCACACCCGACCACCTTGATCCCGATCCCGAGAGCGGCAAGGGGATCCGGACCCTCAAACGCAAGGACGGCACCCCGTACAAGCGAGGCTTCGACGGTGAGGGCCTGGTCGTCGAGAAGGGCACCGACACCGTGCTGATCAGCGCGGAGCGGGACTCGGCGATCCATCGGTTCCGGATCGCGGACGGCAAGGAACTGGGCACCCTGCCCGTCCCCGGCCCCTGGCGGAGCATCCCGTCCGGAGGGCGGGCCGACGGAAACCGCAACGTCGAGTCCCTGACCGCCACGTCGGACGGCCGCCACCTCTACACGGGCCTCGAAGGGCCGCTCGCCGGCGACGGCGACTCGGCGGGCCGCAACCTGTTGCGCATCCAGCGCTACGCAGGCTCACCGGGCCGCTCGTACGCCCTCGACGGCCAGTACGCGTACGAGGCCGACGCGGGCGCCTATCTGGCGGAACTCGTCGCGGTCGACACCGACCGGCTGCTCGCACTGGAGCGCACGTACGCCGCGGGAATGGGCAACACGATCCGCGTCTACGACGTCACACTCACCGGCATGAAGGACGTCACGAAGGTCAAGTACCTGACCGACGAACTCCCCGACACCTTCGCCACCGAGAACAAGCGGCTCGTACTCGACCTGGCCGACTGCCCCTCCGGAGACCTGAAGGCACCCGAGGGGCAGACCCAGCCGAACCCGCTCCTCGACAACGTGGAGGGCATGGCCCTCGGCGGCCGCCTCACCGAGGGGGAACACCGTGGCCGCCGCCTGCTCTATCTGATCAGCGACAACAACAGCAACCCGAAACAGGTCACCAGGCTGTACGCCCTGAGCGTGTCCCTGAAGTGATTCCTGCGCCCGCCGAGGTGTTCAGAATGCCTGGCCCCTCCCGAGGGAACTCATCCCTCCGACGCCGCGCTGGGCGCCTCCCGAGGCGAGGCCGATGCCCCCGCCTCCGTACCCCCGTGGCTCTCCGGCGCACGCAGCGACCGGACCTGAGGTGACAGCAGCGCCAGCGCCGTAGCCCCCACCACAATCGCCGAACACCCCGCCAGAGCCACCCCCGTGCCCACCGCCGAAGCAAGCGGCCCCGCGGCCAGGAGGCCAAGCGGGGCGAAGGCGAGGGAGCCGAGCCATTCGTACGAGCTGACGCGGGAGATGATCTGTTCGGGGATCTCGCGGTGGAGGGTCGTGGTCCACAGGACGCTGAAGACGTCCGAGGAGACGCCCGCGCAGAACATCGCCAGGGCCACCGTCCAGAGAGGCGCACGCAGCGCGAGCAGGGCGATCGGTGCGGCGGCCGGGAACGTGGCCAGGACCGCCACGAGTACGGGCCGGGAGACGCGGACCCGGGCGGCCAGGCCCGCCCCCGCGATCGTGCCCAGCGCCTGCGCGGCGACGATCAGTGACCAGGCGCGCGCCCCGCCGAAGTGCTCCTCGGCCACCAGGGGACCGAGCACGCCGACGTTGGCGTTGAGGGCCGCCACTACGAACGCGTACTGGACGACCACGGCCCACAGCCACTGCCGGGAGGCGAACTCCCGCCAGCCGTCCCGCAGATCGGCCCAGCCGGAGGACGCCTTCCTCGGGCGGGCCGTCACCCTCAGCCCCCTGATGAGGAGCGCGCTGAGGGCGAAGGAGGCCGCGTTGAGGGCCAGTGCCCAGCCTGCGCCGGCGAACGCGACGGTCACGCCCGACAGCGCGAGGCCCAGCAGCATGGAGGTGTTGGTCCCCATCTGCAGTACGCCGTTGGCCTGTTGGAGCCGCGACGCGGGCACGATCAGCGGCACCACACCCGTCATCGCCGGTGCGAACAGGGCGGTCGCCGTCCCCGCCACGACGGCAAGGAGGCACATCGCCGTCAGCGGCGCGTGCCCGGTCAGCACCATCACGGCCAGGCCCGCGTAGGAGGCGGCCCCGAGGAGGTCGGACACCACCATGAGCCGCGAACGCGACACCCGGTCCGCGATCACACCCCCGACCAGGATGAACACCAGCTGCGGCAGCGCCTGACAGGCCAGCACCAGCGACAGCCGGCCGGGACCGGCCCCCGGCAGCGCCAGGACCGCGAACGCCAGCGCCACCCGCGCGAAGGCGTTCCCCAGCACCGAGACCGTACGGGCCGAGAACAGCAGCACGAACCGGCGGTCGCGCCAGAGTGACGGATCCGCACCGGGGGTTCTCATGGGCCGACACCGTAGTGGTGGATGCCCGAACGGCGTACCCAATATCGGCGCCGCGGAAGGCCCGCGAACGGTGCGCGGAAGGTGCGCGAAAGGTGCGGCAATGCAGTGATGCCGCAGTCCTGCCGGCAGTGCCGCGGGCGGCGCTGGGGGTCAATACACCCCACACCTGTCCGGTGTGGTGATCTTGCCGTTCGATCCAGGCATTCAGGTGATTTCGGTGAGACAACCGGTTTTAGGCTACTTAATATCTGGTTCCGTGACAGACGGGAAGAGTCGGCGGCGACCGGCCGAAAACGCGACCGATGTGGTCGTCCTCGGGGCCGGGCCGGCCGGGCTCGTGCTCGGTAACGTCCTTGTGGACCGGGGGATCGACTGCGTCGTCCTGGAGCGGGCCGAGCGCGCGCAGGTGCAGACGCGGGCACGGGCCGGGTTCCTGGCCGCCAACACCGTGCGGATCCTGGAGGAGCACGGTCTCGCCGAGGGGCTGCGGCGGCGCGGGCAGATGCACAGCACCTGCGAGTTCCGTACCGAGGACGGCCGGTTCCGGCTGGACTACAGCGGGCTCGGGCAGCGGGAGCAGCACACCGTCTACCCCCAACAGGAGCTGGTGACGGACCTGTTGACGCGGTTCCTGGCACGCGGCGGACAGATCCGTTTCGGCACCGAGGCCGTGGCCGTGCGCGACGCCGACAGTGAGCGGCCGGAAGTGGCCGTGCGTGAGGCCGACGGGCGGCCCGGGCTGTGGCGGGCTCGGTACGTGGCCGGCTGCGACGGGCGGCACGGCGCGGCCCGGCGTTCGCTGCCGGCCGGCACGGTCCGCCACCACCGCGATCACGGCGTCACCTGGCTCGGTCTGCTCGCCGAGGCGCCGCCCAGTCTGGACGCCGTCGGATACGCGGCGCACGAGCGCGGGTTCGCCGGGCACATGGCCCGCACCAGCGAGGTCACCCGCTACTACCTGCAGTGCGAGCGCGGCACCCCGGCCGACGCCTGGTCCGAGGAGCGGATCTGGGACGAGCTGGAACTGCGGATGCGGGCACGGGAGTACGGCCCGCTGCGCCGCGGGCGGATCGTGCAGCGTTCCGTCGTCGACCTGGAGTCCGACGTGCTCGAACCGCTGCGCCACGGCGCGCTGTTCCTCGTGGGTGACGCCGCCGGTCTGATCAGCCCGTCCGCCGCGAAGGGCGCCAATCTGGCGGTCCTCGAAGCGGCGGTCCTGGCCGAGGCCTTGATCGACGACCTCGTCGTTGGGGACTCCAAAGGCCTCGACGCCTACTCGGCGCGGTGTCTGACGCACATCTGGCGTGCGCAGGAGTTCTCGCACTGGATGATCGGGCTGCTGCACGGCCCGTCCGGCGCGGACGGCGAGTCGCTGTTCCACAACTCCCTGCGCCGCTCCCGCCTCACCTCGCTGCGCACCTCACGCAGCCACCAGGACTGGTTCGCCGAGCACTACGTCGGCGTATAGCCGCGTCACCTCCCCGAACCCGGCGCCCCTGAGCCCGCACCCACGGCCCCGCACCCACGTCCACCCCGTACACCCCGTACACCCGCACGCGTAACACCGGCACGCGTACGTCCGTATGCGTGCATCCGAACCCCGGAATGAGGATCCCCCCGCAATGATCACGACATTGTCGGGCGATACGTCCCGCCTGCGCGCGACGGTCGACTTCGTCAAGGAACAGGACACCGCCACGCTGCTCCGGCTCCTGCTTCCCGGGCTCGACGGCCCGGAGCTGCGGGCCCTGGCGGAGCGCTGCGGCTTCTCGCACGCGGCGCTGCTCGTCTTCCCGCCCGACGAGGCGGCGCTGGACGCCACGCTCGCCGACTGCGGGCTCGTCGCGGACGCGCCGCCGCGGCCGAGTGTCATCGTGCGCGAGCGTCTCGCCGTACGGCACAAGCGGAGTGCGGCGGAGCTCGACGTCGGCATCCTGCGCCCCGCGGTGGTGTGCCGGGACGGGGCGCGGCGCTGGGTCGAGGTGTTCACGCTGACCGTGCCGCCGGCCTCGGACCTCGACACGGTCGCCGCGTACGAGCGGGAGCGGCAGCACGAGGCGCATGTCGCCTTCGAGGTCGAGACGCCGGACCCGCTGGTGCTGCGCGGCCTGTGCGCGGCCTTCGGGCGGTACGGCGCCGTGCCGGACGGCGGCGGCTACAACCCGCACGAGAACGGCACGGTGTTCTACTTCACCGCGCCCGCCGAGGCCAAGGCCGGCTACCGGCGCGTGGAGCTGTACGTCCCCGGCGACCACCGTGACGTCCTCGCCGCCCACCTCGACGAGCACCGCGCGCGCCAGCCCGCCGAGACCCTGCTGCGCCTGCTGACCGGGGCGTGGACGACACAGGCCCTGGCCGCGTTCGTACGCCTCGACGTGGCCGACGCGATGGACGGGAACGCGATGGACGGGAAACGGGCCGTCGGCGTGGCCGAACTGGCGCGGGACGTCGGTGCCTCCGCACCGAACCTGGCCACCCTGCTGCGCTATCTCGCCATGCTGGGCGTGGTGAGCGAGGACCGCGACGGTTTCCGGCTCACGGACACCGGCACCCTGCTGCGCGCGGACGCCGAGGGGTCGATGCGGGCGCTGGCGCTGATGTACGGGGGACCGTTCTACGAGTCCTTCGCCGGGCTCGACCACACCGTGCGCACCGGACAGGTCGCCTTCGAGCAGCGCTTCGGCGAGAACCACTTCGACCACTTCGCCCGTGATCCCGAACTCGCCGAACTCTTCGACCGGTCGATGGCCGCCGGTTCACGGATGTTCGACCCGCTGCCCGCCCACCCGGTCCTCACCGCGGCGGCGGCCGAAGGGGCCACCGTGGTCGACATCGCGGGCGGCAACGGGGAGTTGCTCGGACGAATCCTTTCCGCACACCCCCGCCTGCACGGCGTCCTCCTCGAACGCCCGCACACCGTCGAGACCGCCCGCCGCCTCCTCGGCGCGGCCGGCCACACGGAGCGGTGCGCCTTCAGGGCGGGCGACTTCGCGGACGTACCCGCGGGCGCCGACGTGTACGTCCTGTCGCGCGTCCTGCACGACTGGGACGACGACCGCTGCCGCGAGATCCTGCGCCACTGCGCCCGTGCGATGACCGACACCGCCGATCTGCTCGTCGTCGAACGCGTCCTGCCCGCCGACGGCTCGGCCTCGCTGGCCACGGCATGGGACCTGCACATGATGTGCAACGTCGGAGGCCGCGAACGGCGCGCCGACCACTACGCCCGGCTGTTCGCCGACGCGGGCCTCACCCTGGTGGACCGCACACCACTGCCCCTGGACGGCAGCGTGCTGCACGTCCGCAGGACCGGGCCGGCTGAGACCGGATCCAAGGTCTAGGAGTCGAGCTCCTCCATGCGCACACGCGGGGCGGGCGCCCGCCCCGCGTGTGCGCATGACCGGCCGGGCGTGTCCCCGGACCGGTGTTGCCTAGAGCGCACTCCACGACGTTGGCTATGAGCCATGAAGTACACGCAGCTGGGACGCACAGGACTCAAGGTCAGCCGACTCGTGCTCGGGACCATGAACTTCGGTCCGCAGACCGACGAGGCCGACAGCCACGCGATCATGGACGCGGCGCTGGACGCGGGGATCAACTACTTCGACACCGCCAACGTGTACGGCTGGGGCGAGAACAAGGGCCGTACCGAAGAGATCATCGGCAACTGGTTCGCCAAGGGCGGCGAGCGGCGCGACAAGGTCGTGCTCGCCACCAAGGTGTACGGGAACATGGCCGCCGACGGCGACGCCTGGCCCAACCACGACAAGCTCTCCGCGGTCAATATCCGGCGGGCCGTCGACGCCAGCCTCAAGCGGCTCCAGACCGACTACATCGACATCTACCAGTTCCATCACGTCGACCGCCGCACTCCCTTCGAGGAGATCTGGCAGGCCATCGACGTACTCGTACAGCAGGGCAAGATCCTGTACGTCGGGTCCTCCAACTTCCCCGGCTACAAGATCGCCCAGGCCAACGAGATCGCCGCCAGGCGCGGCGGCACCATCGGCCTCGTCAGCGAGCAGTGCCTCTACAACCTCGCCGAGCGCCGCGCCGAGATGGAGGTCATTCCGGCCGCGCAGGAGTACGGGCTCGGCGTCATCCCGTGGTCCCCGCTGCACGGCGGTCTGCTCGGCGGGGTCATCAAGAAGGAGGTCGAGGGCGGGCGTCGGGCGAGCGGCCGGGCCGCCGCAGCCCTCGCCGACACCGCCATCCGCGCGCAGGTCCAGTCGTACGAGGACCTGCTCGACAAGCACGGCGTCGAGCCCGGCGAGGCCGCCCTGGCCTGGCTCCTCACCCGCCCCGGCGTCACCGGCCCGATCGTCGGCCCCCGCACCGCCGAGCAACTGGACTCAGCCCTGCGCGCCCTCGAACTGAACCTGACCGACGACCTGCTGACCGGCTTGGACGAAATCTTCCCGGGCCCGGGCCCGTCTCCGGAGGCCTTCGCCTGGTAGCACCGGGCAGGGAAGCGCCCCCATAGGGGCGCGGGGAACTGCGCAACAGCCACAACGGGCCCGCAGCCGCACAACCCTCCGCAGCACAACAACGGTGGCGGCCGGTCACCTACCGACGGCCGCCGCCATCGCCACCACAACGAACATCATCACAAGCACCCCGGCCATGATCCGGTTACGCGTCTTCGGGTCCACGCCCCCGAGCCTAACCGCCCCTCCCTCAGCCACCCCCGGCGAGGGGTCCGCCGAGGGCCCACCGCCCGTACACCTCGTACCGCGGCTGCTCCCCCGGCACCCCCGAGGCAGGCAGCCAACTCCGCATCAGACACAGCTCACCGACCGTCCACCCCCGCCCTTCGAACCCGTCCAGCACAGCCACATACGGCGTGAAGTCCGTCTCCTCCCGGCTCCGCGCCAGCGTGAGATGCGGCCGGTACCGCCGGTGCTCCTCCCGCTCCACCCCGGCCTTGCGCCCCGCCGCCCCCGCCCGCTCGGCGAGCAGCCGCAACGTCCGTACGTCCCCCGCGGCGCCCGCCCACAACGCGCGGCCCCCGAAACGGCCGCCGCCCCGCAGGGACAGGGAGAAGGGGTCCGTCCGCCGCGCCACGCGTTCCAGGCGGGCCGACAGATCCGGTACGAGCTCGTCGTCGACCTCTCCGTAGAACGCGAGCGTGAAGTGCCAGCCGGGCCGGCCCGTCCAGCGCAGCCCGTGGCCGGCCCCGGGAAGGTTCCTCAACTCCTCGACCACCGAGGCGAGTTCGGCGGTCACGTTCTCCGGGGGCAGCACGGCGGCGAAGAGTCTCATGGCGTCACCCTTCCAGGGAATGGATCACCCGGCACACGGCCCCACACCATGGATGTGCACACGTCTACGGGGGGGGACGTCCACATGCCGGTGCTCGGGCTCTTGCTGATCATGGTGTGTTCGGCCGCGGCGACGGCCCTCGTCTTCGTGGTCGCCCGCGTCGTGCCGATCGCGCGGCGGAAGGCGCACAACGACGTCCTCGGGTTCGTGTACGCGGAGATCGGCGTGATCTACGCCGTGGTGCTCGCGATGGTCGTGGTGGGGGTCTGGGACACCAGGTCGCAGGCCCACGAGAACACGTACACGGAGACGAACGCGCTGCTGCAGATCGCCTGGTACGGCCGTACGCTCCCGGCGCCGGACGGCGACCGCCTCGGCGGGCTCACCGAGCGGTACACGCGGACGGTGATCGACGACGAGTGGCCGCTGATGGGTGAGCAGCGCGACGCCGCCCCGGCCTGGACGTTGTTCACCGAGATCCGCGAGACGGTGAACACCGCCGAGCCGGACACTCTCGCCGACCAGGCGCGCTACGACGTCGCGCTCGAAGCGGTCGCCCAGCTCGGCGACGCGCGCCGGGAGCGGGTGAACGAGGCCGCGACGGCGGGAGTGCCGGACCTGCTGTGGGCGGTGCTGCTCATCGGCGCCGCGGTCAACATCGGCTTCGTCTTCCTCTTCGGGATGGAGAGCCTGCGCGCCCACGGAGGCGTGGCGTTCGCCCTCGTCCTCACCGTGGGCGTCATGCTCCTCATCGTCTATGAGTTCAACTACCCGTTCAGCGGGCCGCTGAAGGTCGAGCCGACGGCCTTCCGCCTCGCCCTGGAGCGGATACGGGCCATCGCCTAGGCCGACCGGCGGCCACTGACCACCACGGACCACCACCGACAGGGCCGGGCCCCGTCGGTCTAGGCGGCGGTCGCCAGTGCCCGTTCCCTCGGGACGAAGCGGACCTGCGGATGGCCGCGGTGCCAGCCCACCGACAGGCGCAGTCCGCCCACGCGGGCCAGCGCCAGGCCGACGGTGACCGCGGCGAGGGCCGAGACCACTCCGCCGATGGCGAAGCCGATCCGGGGGCCGTAGGCGTCCGTGATCCAGCCGACCACGGGCGCCCCCAGTGGCGTACCGCCCATGAAGACCATCATGAACAGGGCCATGACCCGGCCGCGCATGGCCGGGTCGGTGCCCATCTGGACCGCGGTGTTCGCCGTGACGTTGACGGTCAGGCCGGCGATCCCGATCGGGACCATGAGGAGGGCGAACAGCCAGTAGGACGGGGCCAGGGCGGCCACGATCTCCAGGACACCGAAGGCGACGGCGGCCGCGACCAGCACGCGTGCCCGGGCCGTGCCACGCCGGGCGGCCAGGAGCGCGCCCGCTAGCGACCCGACGGCCATCAGCGTGTTGAAGAGGCTGTACGCGCCGGCTCCGGCGTGGAAGACGTCGTCCGCGTAGGCCGAGAGCCAGACCGGGAAGTTGAAGCCGAAGGTGCCGATGAAGCCGACGAGGATGATCGGCCACATCAGGTCGGGGCGGCCGGCGACATAGCGCAGGCCCTCGCGGAGCTGGCCCTTGCCGCGCGGGGTGCGCTCGACCTGGTTCAGCTCGCGGGAGCGCATCAGGAGCAGACCGGCGAGGGGCGCGATGAACGACAGGCCGTTGAGCAGGAACGCCCAGCCCGTGCCGACGCTCGTGATGAGCAGGCCCGCGACGGCGGGGCCGACGAGACGGGCGGACTGGAAGTTGGCGGAGTTGAGGCTGACCGCGTTCTGCAGCTGGTCGGGGCCGACCATCTCGGAGACGAAGGACTGCCTGGCCGGGTTGTCGATCACCGTGGCGAGGCCGACGGCGAAGGCGGCGACGTAGACGTGCCAGACCTGGACGTGGCCGGAGAGGGTCAGGAAGGCGAGCGCGAGGCCGGTGAGGCCCATGGCGCTCTGGGTGGCCAGCAGCGTCGGGCGCTTGGGGAGGCGGTCCACGAGGACACCGCCGTAGAGGCCGAAGAGCAGCATCGGCAGGAACTGCAGGGCCGTGGTGAATCCGACGGCGGCGGAGGAGCCGGTGAGGCTGAGGACCAGCCAGTCCTGGGCGATGCGCTGCATCCAGGTGCCGGTGTTGGAGACGACCTGGCCGGTGAAGAACAGCCGGTAGTTCCTGATCTTCAGCGAGCTGAACATCGAGGAGCGGGGCTTGGGAGCGGATGGGGAGTTGTGGGCGGCAGGTGCGGGGGCGGAGTCTGCTCCGGGTCCCGTACTCAACGGCGTTCGCCTCCTTGGACGGGGGTGGGTTCGGTGCGCGCGGCGTGCCGGTGCGCGCGGTTACAGATGTGCGAGCTTCTCCAGGACGGGGGCGGCCTCGCGGAGCTTCGCCCAGTCGTCCTCATCGAGGCCGTCGACCAGTCCGGCCAGCCACGCGTTCCGCTTGCGGCGGCTCTCGTCGAGCATGGCCTCGGCCCGCTCGGTCTGCGTGACGACCTTCTGGCGCCGGTCCTCGGGGTGCGGCTCCAGCTTGACCAGGCCCTTGGCCTCCAGGAGCGCCACGATGCGGGTCATCGAGGGCGGCTGCACATGCTCCTTGCGGGCGAGCTCGCCCGGGGTGGCCGTGCCGCAGCGGGCGAGGGTGCCGAGCACCGACATCTCGGTCGGGCTCAGCGACTCGTCGACCCGCTGGTGCTTGAGTCGACGTGACAGGCGCATCACGGCGGATCGCAGGGAGTTCACGGCGGCAACGTCGTCGCCATGGGTCAGGTCAGGCATGTTCCTTAGAATAACTCATTACTCTCGCTAAAGACCACCCGAGTGCACGCCTGATGCCCGTGAAACGGGCCACTGACGCATTTCATCACTCATACGAGTGAGACCGCTCCGGAAAGTGACCCGAGGGGCGGCCGGATACGGCAACCCTCGACCGCATGGGGACCAGTGTGCTCAGCCTGCGGATAGACGGGGAGCTGCTCGATCGGCTCCGGCACCATGCGGCCAAACGGGGAATGAGCGTCCAGGACTACGTCGTCCGGACGCTCGTACGCGACGACTTCGACGAGCGGTTCCAGACCGCGGTCGAGGAGACGGAAAAGTTCTACGGGGTCACGTGAGCCCGGGAGCCCGAACGCTCCGCGGGGTCACGTGAGCCCCCGGTACATCCGGGCTCAGGTCAGGCCCAGCGCCGGCATCAGGTAGTAGAAGACGAACACCGCAGACACCACGTACATCGCGACCGGTACGTCCCGCCCGCGCCCTGCCGCCAGCCGCAGCACGACGAACGTGATGAAGCCCATGCCGATGCCGTTCGTGATCGAGTACGTGAACGGCATCATCAGCATCGTCACGAACGCCGGGATCGCGATGGTGAGGTCGCTCCAGTCGATCTGCCGGATCGAGCCGGCCAGGATCAGGAAGCCGACCGCGAGCAGCGCGGGCGTGGCGGCCTGGGACGGGACCATCGAGGCGACGGGGGTCAGGAACAGCGCGACACCGAAGAGCGCGCCGGTGACGACGTTCGCGAAACCGGTGCGCGCGCCCTCACCGACGCCCGCCGTGGACTCCACGAAGCAGGTGGTCGCGGAGGACGAGGTGGCGCCGCCCGCGGCGACCGCGATGCCGTCGACGAAGAGCACCTTGTTGATGCCCGGCATGTTGCCGTCCTTGTCGGTCAGCTTCGCCTCGTCGCCGACGCCCATGATCGTGCCCATCGCGTCGAAGAAGCACGACAGCAGCACGGTGAAGACGAACAGCACACCGGTCAGTACGCCGACCTTGCCGAAGCCGCCGAAGAGGCTGACCTGCCCGACGAGCCCGAAGTCGGGGCTGGCGACCGGGTTGCCGGGCCACTTCGGGGTGGTCAGACCCCAGGAGGGCACCGTGGCGACGGCGTCGATGACGAGCGCGACGACGGTCATGGCGACGATCGAGATCAGGATCGCGCCCGGCACCTTGCGCACGATGAGCGCGAGCGTGAGGAGCGTGCCGAGCACGAAGACCAGGACGGGCCAGCCGTCGAGGTGACCGGTCCCGCCGAGCTGCAGCGGCACGGTCGTCTGGGCGGCGTCCGGGATGCGCGAGACGAAGCCCGAGTCGACGAGTCCGATCAGCATGATGAACAGGCCGATACCGATCGCGATGCCCTTGCGCAGGCCGAGCGGCACGGCGCTCATCACGCGCTCACGCAGACCGGTGGCGACGAGCAGCATCACCACGAATCCCGCGAGCACCACCATGCCCATGGCGTCCGGCCAGGACATCCGGGGCGCGAGCTGGAGCGCGACGACGGTGTTCACGCCGAGACCGGCGGCGAGCGCGATCGGTACGTTGCCGATGACGCCCATCAGGAGCGTGGTGAACGCCGCCGTCAGCGCGGTCGCGGTGACCAGCTGGCCGTTGTCCAGCTGGTGTCCGTACATGTCCTTCGCGCTGCCCAGGATGATCGGGTTCAGCACGATGATGTAGGCCATCGCGAAGAAGGTGGCGAAACCGCCACGGATCTCGCGCGACAGCGTGCTGTCGCGCTCCGAGATCCGGAAGTAGCGGTCGAGCGCGCCGGAGCCGGACCGTGGGTCCGGCTGCTTGGGCGCGGAGGCCTTGGCGGGGGCCGAGGTGGGCATGCGGGGACCTCATCGCCGGCGGACATCCCCGATGTCCATGTGGCGTTTCGTTATTTGGCGTTTCATACGAACGGAAGTGGCCAGAAGCAAACAGTTTCAGTATGAACATACGTCACGGAGAGCGCTATCTCCGCGCGTAGACATGACCGACCGCGCATGGTCCTGATCACCTCGTAAGCTGTCCCCCATGGCTGGGTTTTTTTCGGGATCCCCGAAACACGAGGCGCCGGAGCCCCTGGAGGGTCCCGTGGTCGCCACCATCACGGGTGGCACGATCCTCTGGTTCGTCCTCTTCCTGGCACAGCTCCCCTTCTACAACTGGTTCGACGACCACGGACACCTGTGGTGGCTCTGGACCTGCCTGGCCGGCGCGGGCCTCGGCCTGATCGGCATCTGGTACGTACGGGGCCGCGAAGCGGCACTCAAGCGGGACGAAGCGGCACAGCCTGAGCAACCGGTCACGGAGTAGCAACTTCCGCGAAGGTCCGTACAACCACAGCACCATCCCGGGTCCTCCCCTGGTCGGATCTTTGCCGCACTCGGCGGGTGAAGCCGTATATCCCCCCGTACCGTCGGATGCATGACGCACATCGACGCGGGCGCCGAACTCGACCCTGTGCATCCCCACCCCATACCCGCCCCCGCGCCGAGGGCGGTGGGCCTCACCGCGGCCGAGGTCGCCGAGCGGGTGGCGCGGGGCGAGGTCAACGACGTACCCGTGCGCAGCAGTCGCTCCACGGCCGACATCGTCCGGGCGAACGTCTTCACCCGGTTCAACGCGATCATCGGCGTCCTCTGGCTGATCATGATGTTCGTCGCGCCGTTCCAGGACAGCCTGTTCGGCTATGTGATCCTCGCGAACACCGGGATCGGCATCATCCAGGAGCTGCGTGCGAAGAAGACCCTGGACTCGCTGGCGGTGATCGGCGAGGCGCGGCCGACCGTCCGCAGGGACGGGGTCGCCGCCGAGGTCGGCACCTCCGAGATCGTGCTCGGGGATCTCATCGAGATCGGGCCGGGCGACAAGATCGTCGTGGACGGCGAGTGCGTCGAGGCCGACGGTCTGGAGATCGACGAGTCGCTGCTCACCGGTGAGGCGGACCCGGTCGTCAAACAGCCCGGCGACCAGGTGATGTCGGGCAGCTTCGTGGTGGCGGGCGGCGGCGCGTTCACCGCGACGAAGGTGGGGCGCGAGGCGTACGCGGTGCAGCTCGCCGAGGAGGCGAGCCGCTTCACGCTCGTCCACTCCGAGCTGCGGACCGGTATCTCCACGATCCTCAAGTACGTGACGTGGATGATGATCCCGGCCGCGATCGGCCTGGCCATCACCCAACTCGTCGTCAAGAACGACGACTTCAAGGCCTCCATCGCCCGCGCCGTCGGCGGCATCGTGCCCATGGTCCCGGAGGGGCTGGTCCTCCTCACCTCCGTCGCCTTCGCGATCGGCGTCATCCGGCTTGGCCGGAAACAGTGCCTCGTCCAGGAGCTTCCAGCCATCGAGGGCCTCGCCCGCGTCGACACGGTCTGCCTCGACAAGACGGGCACGCTGACCGAGGGCGGCATGGACGTCACCGAACTGCGGCCGCTGGGCGGCAGCGACGAGTCGTACGTACGTAAAGTGCTGGGCGCCCTCGGGGAGTCGGACCCACGGCCGAACGCCTCGCTCCAGGCGATCATCGACGCCTACCCGGACGACAAGGACTGGCGCTGCGTCGAGTCGCTGCCCTTCTCCTCCGCGCGCAAGTACAGCGGGGCGTCCTTCAACGAAGGCGACGGCGGGACGAGTACGTGGCTGCTGGGCGCCCCGGACGTGCTGCTGCCGTCCGAGGACCCGGCGCTCGCCGAGACCGAGCAGCTCAACGAGCAGGGGCTGCGGGTGCTGCTGCTGGCCCGGGCCGACAAGGACCTCGACGATCCGCTGGTCCAGGAGGGCGCCCGGCCGACCGCGCTCGTCGTCCTGGAGCAGCGGCTGCGGCCCGACGCGGCGGACACGCTGCGGTACTTCGAGGAGCAGGACGTACGGGCCAAGGTCATCTCCGGCGACAACGCGGTGTCGGTCGGCGCGGTCGCCGCCAAGCTCGGGCTGTCCGGCGCCACGGTGGACGCGCGACGGCTGCCCACCGAGAAGGAGGCGATGGCCGAGGCGCTGGACGAGGGGACGGTGTTCGGGCGCGTCACGCCGCAGCAGAAGCGGGACATGGTGGGCGCCCTCCAGTCGCACGGCCACACCGTCGCGATGACCGGCGACGGCGTCAACGACGTGCTCGCCCTCAAGGACGCCGACATCGGGGTCGCGATGGGGTCCGGGTCCGAGGCCACCCGGGCCGTCGCCCAGATCGTGCTGCTGAACAACAGCTTCGCGACCCTGCCGTCCGTCGTCGCCGAGGGGCGACGGGTCATCGGGAACATCACGCGGGTCGCGACGCTGTTCCTCGTGAAGACGGTGTACTCGGTACTGCTCGCGGTGATGGTGGTGTGCTCGCAGGTCGAGTACCCCTTCCTGCCGCGGCACCTGACCCTGCTGTCGACGCTGACCATCGGTGTTCCGGCGTTCTTCCTCGCCCTGGCACCCAACAAGGAACGGGCTCGGCCCCACTTCGTGCGGCGGGTGATGCGGTACTCGATTCCGGGCGGGGTCGTCGCGGCGGTCGCCACGTTCGCCACGTATCTGCTCGCTCGTCACCACTACACGGGGGAAGGGGCGTTGGACGCCGAGACCAGTGCGGCGACCTTGACCTTGTTCCTGATCGCGATGTGGGTCCTTGCGATCATCGCGCGGCCGTACACCTGGTGGCGGGTGGGGCTCGTTGCCGCGATGGGGCTCGGGTTCCTCATCGTGCTCGTCGTGCCGTGGCTCCAGGAGTTCTTCGCACTCAAACTGGTCGGGACCACCATGCCGTGGGCCGCCGTCGGCATCGCGGTGGTGGCTTCGGCCGCATTGGAGCTCGTGTGGAGGTGGGTGGACCTCCGCTTTCCCGCGTAGGGGGTGGGTGTGCTGGTCGCGCAGTTCCCCGCGCCCCTGGGGGGTGAGGGCGGGCGTGGGTTGTCGGGTGCGGCTCGGTCGGTGTTACTCGCGCAGTTCCCCGCGCCCCTGAAAAGCGGGGCTGCGCCCCTGGCTTTTCGCCTTTAGGGGCGCGAGGAACCGCGCACTCAGCCGAAACTCACCCGCACCCGACAACCCACGCCCACCCCACTCACCTCAGGGGCGCGGGGAACTGCGCACTCAACACCGACCGAGCCGCACCCACAACACACCCCCGCCCCAACGCCACCGGCCCCACACCCGTCAGGGCATGGGGCCGGTGGTCGGCGAGGCGGGACGGCTACTGCACGTCGATGAAGTCGCCCGCGGCCTTGACGGCCGGGGTGGTCGTCGTGCCCGCGAAGTTGTAGCGGAAGTACCCGTCGGCAGCAGCCTTGACGGTGGTCTTCAGGGCACCGGCCGAACCGGACTTGACCGTCTTGACGTCCACGTACGTGGACGTGCCCTTCTTCTTGAACTGGAGCTTCACCGACTGGACGGTGTAACCCGCGTACTTGTTGGTCTCCCAGTTGGCCCGCGTCAGGTTGCCCTTGACCGTGATGGTCTTGCCCTTCTTCACGGGCTCGGGCGACGCGTTGACGGTCAGCTTGGAGAACCGCTGGACCTTGGTCGTGCCGGCCTTGGCGACCTCGGCGTAACCGACCTTGGTGATGTCGAAGTCCTCGGCGGACGGGTCCTGGCCGTTGAAGGCGATGGCGTAGGCGTTGGCGTTCCACGTACCGGCGTCGGAGTTGAGCAGCTCCTCCTCGCCCGGACGGACGTCGATCGTGCCCTTGCAGGACGCGACGGTGGTGGAGACCGGCGTGCAGGTCGGGTACAGGTCGCCGAACAGGTAGTTGTCCGGCGACTCGTAGGAACCGCGGTAGATCTCCAGGTCGACGACGAAGTCGGCCGCGGCGATGTCCACGTCGGCGGCGTGCGTCAGCGTGAACGTCGTCGGGACGGTGACCTGCTTGCTGGTGCCGGCGACGATCGCCTTGCCGCCGTTGACCTTCACGTTCGAGAAGCTCGCGTCGAGGGCGTACGGCGCGTCGGCCTCGGCGGCGGCGATACGGGCGCCGCTCTTGCCGGAGGCGGCGTGGGCGGAGTCGAGCACCTTCGCGACGTCCGCGCGCGAGATGGCGGAGTCGTCGGCCTGCGCGGCCGGAACGGCGAAGGCGGAGAGAGCCAGGGCGCCGGTGACGGCGGCCACGGTGGCACGTATGCGCATGCGTTCCCCTGATGGAGAAAGGGCCCCGGACGGCATTCGTCCTCACGTCGGGGCCGAAGTGATCAAGAGTCTGTTGACCCGAGTGATCAGATGCGTGACGGGGGTGAATGGTTGTACGCGAGGTGAATCTTTTGCGTACACGTGACCAAGGTCATCATCACCACTCACCCCCACACACCCGAGGGTCTACTGCACGTCGATGAAGTCACCCGCGGCCGCGACCGCCGGAGTCGTCGTCGTACCCGCGAAGTTGTAGCGGTAGTAGCCGTCGACCGAGGCCGTGACCGTGGTCTTCAGGGCGCCGGCCGAGCCGGACCTGACCGACTTGACGTCCTTGTAGGTCGTCGTGCCCTTCTTCTTGAACTGGAGCTTCACCGACTGGGAGGTGTAGCCCGCGTACCGGCCCGTGTCCCAGTTGGCACGGGTCAGGTTGCCCTTGACCGTGATGGTCTTGCCCTTCTTCACGGGCTCGGGCGAGGCGTTGACGGTCAGCTTGGAGGCGCGCTTGACCTTGAAGCCCTTGGCGTTGTCCTTCTGGACGAAGTCGGCGTCGACGCCCGCGGCGAGCGCCCAGACCTTCCAGCCGCCGGCCACCGAGTTGATCAGGTTGGCGCCGGACTCGAGGGTGAAGCTCGACTTGCAGGTCGAGGTCGTGGCGTTGACCTCGGTGCAGGTGGCCCGCAGGTCGCTGCTGTTGGCGACGGCACCGCTGTCGGACGACTCGATGTCCGCGCCGTGGTACAGGATCGCCTGGGCCCAGTCGATGCCCGAGTCGTCCGTGGCGGTGAAGGAGACCGTGAAGGTCTTCTTCCCGGTCGCGCCGCCGACGACGTCCTTGCCGCCGTTGACCACGACGTTCGAGATCTTGGTGTCGCCCGCCGAGTCGTCGGCCTGGGCGGCCGGTACGGCGAGGACGGACAGGGCCAGGGCACCGGTGACGACGCCCAGGGTGGCACGAATACGCATGCGTTCCCCACGTGGAGAGGGACCTCGCGGCGAAGCCATGTCACGCGAGGTCCGGTCATTGAGACTGCGGAGCCCGAGGGCTCGCGGTGATCAGATCCACGAGGGGAACGAATGGTTGTACGAGTTGTGAACTTCTGGTGACTATGTTGCCCAGATCACATCAGTGGCCCCGGGCGCCTCAGTCGAACCAGCGGCCCCGGAGCCCTCTGCCGCACATCCGGCACGACGGCCCCTCAGTCGAACCAGCGGTCCCGTGCCAGTTCCTCCGTCCTGGACGGGTCCTCCAGCAGGGCGCCGACCTCGAAGCGGCGGGGCCACTGCCCGGCCGCCCAGGCGAGGCCCGCGGCGACGCCCTCCACGGTGGCGGCGTGCAGCACGCCGTCGCGGGTGCGGCGCCAGTCGATTTCGGTGTCGTCGACGAAGAGCTCCTCGTGCTCGACGTACGTCGTGGGGGTCGAGGGGCCCAGCAGAACCCGTACGGACTCCGGGACGTCGTGTTCGACGCCCTCGCTGGTGACCTCGCCGGTCACCGACTCGCTCAGCCGCCGGACCTGGAACAGCTCGGCGAGGTCGCCGGCGCGGGACGGGCTGACGGGGAGCAGCGGGGTGCCGGTGGTGAAGGGCAGCAGGTCGGGTGAGTCGACGACCACGGCGTCGGCCGCGTCCACGACGGTCACCCGGCCGTCCACCACGGCCCGCAACTCGTCGGGCAGGGTGACCTGTTCGGGGTCGAGGTCGGCCAACGCGCTGTAGAGGGCGTGCAGTTGGGCCGAGGTGACCTCGCGGTCGGGGTCGGCGAGGCGGTCGAGGAGTTCGGCGGCCCCGCCCGGTTCGGCGAGGAGGGCGGCGACGGAGGTGCGGACGCCGAGGGCTCGCAGGACCTGCTCGTCGTTGAAGCCGGTGGCGTCGGCGGCGTCGTACAGGCCGTGCAGGAGCGGGTCGCCGCCCTCGGCGCGCAGGCCGGCCGGGCGGCGGCCGTCGAGAACCGGGTTCCCGCGCAGCCACCAGGCGGTGTACGGGCGGACGATCTCGTGCGTCCCGTCGGGCAGCAGGATGCGGACCGGCTGGGTGAGGGCGTCCCGCAGCGGCGGGCGGGAGAGCAGGGCGAGGGCCTCGGGCCAGCGGTCCTCGTCCACCAGGTCGAGGTCCCGTACGGCGACGAGCTCCGTGGCGACGGGCGGCACCGGCGAGTCGGGCAGCCGGTCCAGCACGTCCTCGCACCACACGTCCACGGCGTCGAGGAGCCCCGCGTCGTCGGGCTCGGCGAACTCCCCTTCCCGCGGCTCCAGTTCGTCGGGGTCGAGAACCACGTCCGTGGCGCGTACGAGGGTGAAGTTGGCCAGCACCCCGCAGGCGGCGAGCGGCTGTTCGCCCCAGCGCTCGGCCAACTCGGAGTCCACGGAGGCGAGTTCGTCCTCGCGCATCACCTGGGCGAACGGGCTGCCGGGCAGGACGAGTTCACCGGCCGGGGCGAGTTCGCCCTCCTCGTCGGGGAGGGCGAGGGCGCCGAGCCAGGGTTCGTCGCCGGGTTCGAGGCGCGCGTCGCGGACGAGCGCGAGGACGGTGTCGGCCAGCTCCTCGGCGTCCGGGGCGTCCTCGTCCCAGGCGCCGCCGTCGTCGTCGAGGGAGGCGGCGACGGCCGCGCGGACCTGCGGGGTGGTGAGGACGGCGCGCGGGGTGGCGGGCAGGGCGCCCAGCTTCTCCAGGAGCGGATGGGCGGCGTCCGGGTGGGCGACCTTGAGGCCGAGGCGGGCGAGGCGCACGAGGGCCTCGGGGGCGGCCCGCTCACCGTCCGCGGCGGGCAGCAGGACCTGCCGGGGCCCGATCGTCGTACGCCCGTCCGCGAGCGGCACCGGGAGGCCGGTCAGCCGGTCCGGGTCGACGCCGGCGAGGCTGTCGTAGAGCCGCCGCCACCACCGCGGGTCCTTCTCCAGTCCGGCGAGCCGGTCGATCGCCTCGGTCAGCGGCACACGCGCGACGCCCAACGTCCGCAGCTCCGCCCGCCGTTCGAGCCCGGCGGGCAGCAGGCTGGGCAGCACCTCGGCGAGGACCTGCACGGTCTCGGCGCCCGCCCCCTCCACGACCTCTGCGTCGCGGGGCCGCAGGGCCTCCGGCAGGTCGGAGTCGTCCTCGTCGTCGCCGGTCGGCTCGACCGCGGGCGGCAGGAAGGCGGTACGCGGCAGCCGGTCGAGGATCGCCTGACGCAGCGTCCCGTCGAGCTCACCCTTGCCGAGCGAGCCCGGCACGAGACCGATGATCCCGGTGGTCACCGGCCGCCAGTCGGCCAGCAGTCCGGCGTACGCGTCCGCCGCGCGCTGCATCAGGAAGTCGGTCAGCGGGCCGGGGGCGGCGTGCCGGCGGGTGGTGTCGAGCGGGAGCGAGGCGATGAGCAGCGCGGGCACGCCGAGGGGCTCGTCGCTGGGCGTGGGCGCGTGTACGACGGGGCTGGTGCGGGGCTTGGCCGGGGTGCCGTCGGCGTCGACCGGGACGGCCCAGGTGACCGACCAGTGGGGGCGCAGCCGCTCCTCGACGGGCCGGTCGGCGAGCAGCGCGGGCTCCAGGGAGCCGTGCGCGGAGACGGTACGCCAGCGGGTCGTACCGTCGCGGGAGTCCTCGACGACCACATCGCCGCTCTCCGCGTCGGTGCGGCGCCGGATGGTCCGTACGCTCCCGTCCCCGCCCTCGACGACGACTTCCTCCAACCCCGGCAGGGCCAGCAGCAGCGCGTCGTCGACACCTTCGAGGAGCCGCCCGGCGAGATCCTCGGCCGCCGCGTCCCGCAGCGGCAGGATCACGACGCTGTCGTACGAGTCCGGGGCGGTGCCCTCGGCCGCGAACGGCAGCCGGAGCAGCGGCACATGACCGTCTCGGCGCCGCAGTTCGTCGCCGAGACCGGGGCTGTGGCGGGCGATGTCGGTGGCGAGTTCGCGGGCCTCGACGAGAGACCAGCGGACGCCTCCGTGCCGCCCCACGAGGGCGGGTTCGTCGGTCACGGCGAGCACGGCCGCGAAGCCGACGCCGAAGCGGCCGACCGCGCTGTCGGTGTCGTCCCGCTTGGCGGAGGCGCGCAGCGTGGAGAGCGACTCGACGCCCGTCGCGTCCAGCGGGGCGCCGGTGTTGGCGGCGACGAGGACGCCGTCGCGGAGGGTGAGCCTGAGCCGGCCGGGCACTCCGGCACGGGCGGCGGCGTCGGCGGCGTTCTGCGCGAGCTCGACCACCAGCCGGTCCCGGTATCCGCCGAGGACCAGGTCCTCCTCGGCGTTGGCGTCCTCGCGGAACCGCGCCGGGCTCGTCGCCCAGGCGTCCAGCACCCCGCGACGGAGCCGCGCCGTCCCGAACGGGTCCGCGCCCTCGGCGGCCGGCCGCACGAACTTGCTCACGGTCACTCTCCCTTACGTTGTACGGCCGCACGCGGTGGCTCGGTCGCGGCACGAAGGTACCGTGCGGGTCCCTTGCAGGGGGCTCGGCGGGGGGGTGGGTGCTTGGTGCGGGGGGCCTGGGGGTGGCTGCGCGGTTCCTCGCGCCCCTGGGTGGGGTGGGTGGCGGATGTCGTGGGTTCAGCGTCGGCCGGTGGGGGCGTTCGCGCAGTTCCCCGCGCCCCTGGGTGGGTGGAGTGGCGGATGTCGTGGGTTCACCGTGGGCCTGTGCGGGCGTTCGCGCAGTTCCCCGCGCCCCTGAAAAGCGGGGCTGCGCCCCTGGCTTTTCGCCTTCAGGGGCGCGAGGAACCGCGCACTCAGCCGAAACTCACCCGCACCCATGGAACCCACGCCCACCCCCACTCACCCAGGGGCGCGGGGAACTGCGCACTCAACTGAAACTCACCCGCACTCGACACCCCACGCCCACCCACGGCCGACCACAGGCACCCCGCACCCCACAGCGAGCCGGCGGCAGCCTAGGAGTGGCCGAACTCTGATGTGGGCTCGTCCGGGCCGATGGAGACGGAGCCCGAGTCCGGTGAGGGGCGCAGGGGGAAGGGGTCCACCCGGGTCTCGTCGATCACCGGCGGCGCCGGTCGGGGCGGTTTGGGCATGACCGCGGCTTCCGAGTGGCCGCCACACCCGTACGACAGAGACACCACACGCCCGTCCGCAGGCGAGAACTCATTGGCGCACAGCCCGAACGCCTGCCCGAGCGAGCCCCCGATGGGATTCAGGAACCCACAGCTGACGCACGTGGCGGGGGCGGCCTGGGCCATCGCCGTCTTGGGCCCGTACGACTCCTCCCAGCGGTCGGCGGCGACATGCAGCCCGTACCGCGACAGCACCCGCGCCCGCCGCATCCCGAGCTCCTCGGCGACGGAGGCGATCGACCCGCGGGTCGGCACGGCCGGCAGCGCGGCCGGCGTCCCGGCCGTGACGTCGGCGTCCTCCGCCTCCACGAGCTCGGCCATCTCCTCGGAGATCGGCGAGTTCGGCGCGGGCTCGTCCTCGCCGGAGAACCCCGCCTCCAGGCGCAGATCCTCCGCGTCCGTGGGCAGGAGGTCCCCCGGACCCATGTCCCCGGGCCGGAGCCGCTCGCTCCACGGCACCCACTCGGGGGCCTGCAGCGCGTCCGGTCCCGGCAGCAGAACCGTCTCGTCGAGGGTGACGAGCTTCGCCCGCGAGGCCCGCGCCACGGTCACGGCCCAGCGCCACCCGCGATAGCCCAGGTCCTTGCACTCGAAGAAGTGCGTGACGACGCGATCCCCTTCGCTGACCATCCCCGCGTGCTCGCCGACGACGCCTGGCACGGCGGCCTCCTCGGCGGCGGCCCGGGCGAGGTCGACGGCCTCGGCGCACAGACGGTCGGGGGTTCGGCTTCGCGTTGTCGCGCTCACAGGTATCGCTTCTCTCCTACGCCGTCTCACGAGTGCGCCGTCCCTCGACGGGGGTGCGGACGGAGCGGACCGGAGGGCCGCGTCGACGTCCGCGCCCGATCGCACTCGGGCGCACCTACGTCATCCATTCTGCGGGATGGCCGAGAGGCGCGCGGCCGAGAACAACCGCCGCGGGCGCGCTACGCACGCTACCGTCTCGTCGGCGCTTGGCCTACACCGCGGTCTCTTCGCGGCGCCTCGGCGTGGCCTTTGCCGGTTCCGCGATGGGCGCTTTGCCCGGTCCCGCGACGGCCGGCTCCAGGCACTCGCCAGGCGGTTCTTCGCCGTTCGGTGGCGAATCGGTGGCGAAATCTCGCCGGTCCGCCCTTCCGGAGCAGCCCCGCGATCCCCCGGAACCTGCCGCTCAGCGGCGAACTCACAGCGCCCACTCAGCCCCTATACGCGCGGTAACCGCGCTACATGGGCCGTTCTCGGGGCACTATTGCGGAGTGGCAGCCGCAAGGTCGCCCCATGGTGCCACCGGGATCGGTGGGGCCGGGGCCGGAGGAACGAGCGGATCGGGCCCGGTGCGCGGGGCCGTCCGTTCCGTCGGGCGTGCCCTGCACCTGCCGTTCACGGGGACGGCGAGGGGCATCAGAAAGGCGACACACGCGCACGGCGCGGGCGAGTCGGGCCTCGGCAAGCTGATCGAACTGCACGGGGTGAACGGCGCCGGCGACATGATGATCACCGTCGCACTCGCCTCCACGGTCTTCTTCTCGGTGCCGACGGACGAGGCCCGCGGGCGCGTGGCGCTCTACCTCGCGATCACGATGGCCCCGTTCGCACTCCTCGCCCCGGTCATCGGGCCGCTCCTGGACCGCCTCCCGCACGGCCGCCGCGCCGCGATGGCCGGCGCGTTCATCGCCCGCGCGTTCATGGCCCTGCTGCTGTCGAGCGCGGTCGTCACGGGCAGCATCGAGCTCTACCCGGCGGCCCTCGGCGTCCTGGTGGCGTCGAAGGCGTACGGCGTGGTCAGAAGCGCGGTGGTGCCCCGGCTGCTGCCGCCCGCCTTCTCCCTGGTGAAGGCGAACTCACGGGTCACGCTGGGCGGCCTCCTCGCCACCGGTGTGGCCGCCCCGATCGGGGCCGGGCTGCAGGCGCTCGGGCCGCGCTATCCGCTCTACGGCGCCTTCGTGATCTTCGTGGCGGGTACGTTCCTGTCGTTCCAGCTCCCGCACAAGGTCGACTCTGCCAAGGGCGAGGACAAGGCCCTGCTCGCCGCGGACGAGCAGCACCTGCACGGGCCGCACCTGAAACCGCCGAAGCGCCCGGGGCTGCGTACGGTCGGCACGGCGGTCACGCACGCGCTCGCCGCGAACGCGGCGCTGCGCTGTCTCTCCGGGTTCCTGATCTTCTTCCTCGCGTTCCTGCTGCGCGAGCATCCGCTGGCCGGTGCGAGTGCCGCGGTCTCGCTGGGGATAGTGGGTGTCTCGGCGGGCGCGGGCAACGCGCTCGGCACGGCGGTCGGGGCGGCGCTGAGAACCCGGTCCCCAGAGCTGATCATCGTGACGGTGATCGCGGTGGTGCTCGGAGTCGCGATCACGGCCGCGGTGTTCTTCGGGGTGATCCTCGTCGCGATACTGGCCGCGTTCGCCGGGTTCGCGCAGGCGCTGTCCAAGCTGTCGCTGGACGCGCTGATCCAGCGGGACGTGCCGGAACTGGTCCGGACGTCCGCGTTCGCCCGCTCGGAGACGATCCTGCAGATGGCGTGGGTGGTCGGTGGCGCGATCGGCATCGCGCTGCCGCTCTACGGAACGCTCGGCATGTCCGTGGCCGCCGGAATCGTCGCCGTCGGCTGGCTCACCACGGTCCGGGGCCTGCTGAGCGCGGCCCGCCGCGGGGGTCGACAGCACGCGCGGGTGGCGTGAGGGGCCCGGCCCTGAAGGGGCGCGGGGAACCGCGCAGTCTTTTGGTTTTCAGGGGCGCGGGGAACTGCGCAGTCTTTTGGCTTTTAGGGGCGCGGGGAACTGCGCAATCTTTTAGGGGCGCGGGGAACTGCGCGACCAGCCATGACGTGCCCGCACCTCTCGTCACGGACCCGCCACCCCAGAGCCCGTCCGGCGCTTGAGGACGAGGACGGCGCGCCGCGTACCCCACCCGCGTAGGTGGGGCGCCGGACCCGCCCGATAGCCTTCGGCCATGAGCTCCCAGCGTCCCCTCGCGCGCCGCCGCCGCGCCGTCGCCGCCGCAGGCGCCGTTTCCGCCGGACTTCTCGTCCTGTCCGCCTGTGACAAGCCGACGCCGATGGCCACCGTCACGATCGGCAACGACTCGGTCAGCACCGAGGCCGAGTGCTACAAGGACGGCGACAACATCGGCCGCGCGGAAGCCAGCAAGTGCGCCCTCAAGAAGGCCTCCGACACGATCAGCGTCCCGCAGGGCGAGACGCTGCGGATCGGTGTCGACCCGGAGATCGCGGACGAGGGCTGGGCCCTGTGGATCAACGGTCAGCGCGTCACCGACCCGTTCAAGAAGACGTACTACTCCTTCGAGGGCGTCGACCTCTTCGCGAGCCAGCAGGGCCAGCCCGCTCCGAAGACGCTGAACATCAGCATCGTCCAGCAGAACAAGGCCGACTCGAAGTTCGCGGGCGTCTGGAACTTCAAGCTCGAGAACGCCGACGCTTGAGCCGCCTGATCAGCCGCGCATGCGTGTCCTCGTAGCCACCGCGGTCCTCGTCGAACGGGACGCGGTGGCCGCGGCGTTCGCGCCCTCGGGCGCCCGGGAGTACGCGATTCCGGGGGCGACCCTGAGCCGGGTGGCGCCCCCGCAGGGCGGCCCCCTCGTCCTCGATCTGCTCGCCGCGGGCGTGGGCCCGGCGGCAGCCGCCGCGGCGACCGCGGCCGCGCTCACGGCAGCCGCCCTGGACGAACACACCGACGAACCGGCCGACACACAGACCTCCGGGCCGTACGACCTGGTCGTCTCCGCCGGTATCGGGGGCGGCTTCCAGCCCGGGGCGCCCGTCGGGTCGCTCGTCCTCGCCGACGAGATCACCGCGGCGGATCTCGGCGCCGAGACCGCGGACGGATTCGTCCCGGTCACCGAACTGGGCTTCGGCGCCGTCACCCACCATCCGCCGGAATCACTCGTACGAGCGGTCGCGGCCGTCACCGGAGCGCGTACCGGTGCTGTTCTCACCGTCAACACCGTGACCGGCAGCGCCGCACGCGCCGCCGAACTGCGCCGGCGCCATCCACGGGCGCTCGCCGAGGCGATGGAGGGGTTCGGGGTCGCGGAGGCGGCCACCGCGCACGGCGTGCCCGTGCTGGAACTCCGTGCCGTGTCCAACCCCGTCGGGCCCCGCGACCGTGCCGCCTGGCGGATCGGGGACGCCCTCGCGGCACTCACCGGGGCCTTCGGGAAGCTCGCGCCCGCATTGGAGAGTTGGAACCCACATGACCGCACTCAATGAGAATGAGAACGAGACCGGTGCCGACACCGACGCCAGTGTCGGCGTCGGTGAGCCGCTGAAGATCGCTTACTCGCCCTGTCCGAACGACACCTTCGTCTTCGACGCGTGGGCCCACGGCCGCGTCCCGGGCGCGCCCGCGCTGGACGTGACCTTCGCGGACATCGACATCACCAACGGCATGGCGGAACGCGGCGAGTTCGACGTCCTGAAGGTGTCGTACGCCGTCCTGCCGTACGTCCTGGACGAGTGGGCCCTGCTGCCCTGCGGGGGCGCGCTGGGGCGGGGCTGCGGGCCGCTGGTGCTGACCCGGGAGCCCGGCGTGGACCTCACCGGCCGCACGGTCGCCGTGCCGAGCGAGAGGTCGACCGCGTACCTGCTGTTCCGCCTGTGGACCGCGGACATCGTGCCCGGCGGGGTCGGCGAGATCGTCGTGATGCCGTTCCACGAGATCATGCCGGCGGTGCGGGACGGCAAGGTCGACGCGGGGCTCGTGATCCACGAGGCGCGCTTCACGTACCAGAACTACGGGCTGCACAAGCTCGCGGACATGGGCGAGCACTGGGAGTCGACGACGGGTCTGCCGATCCCGCTCGGCGCGATCATCGCCAAGCGGTCGCTGGGCGAGGACACGTTGCGGCTGCTCGCCGAGTCCGCCCGTACGTCGGTGCGGGCCGCCTGGGACGATCCCGAGGCGTCTCGGGCGTACGTCATGGAACACGCCCAGGAGATGGACGTCTCCGTCGCGAACCAGCACATCGGGCTGTACGTGAACGAGTTCACGGCCGACCTCGGCGAGGACGGGTACGCGGCGGTTCGGGGGCTGTTGACGCGGGCGGCGGCGGAGGGGCTGGTACCGGCTCTTGCGCCGGACGCGCTTTCGTTTCCCTGAACGCGCAGGGCGCCCCAAAAGGCGGCGCCCGCCTCCCCCAACGGGATGCGGGCGCCTGCGAAGCCGGTCCCTAGACGTCCAGTTGGTCCGCCACCGCGCGGAGCAGGCCCGCGATCTTCGCGCCGGAGGCCTTGTCGGGGTAGCGGCCCCTTTCCAGCATCGGCGTGATGTTTTCGAGAAGCGTCGTCAAGTCCTGCACGATGGACGCCAGTTCGTCCGGCTTACGGCGCTGGGCGGCCGCGACGGACGGGGTGGGGTCCAGGATCGTCACCGAAAGCGCCTGGTCACCGCGCTGTCCGGCGACCACGCCGAACTCCACACGCTGACCCGGCTTGAGAACATCGACTCCGGCGGGCAGGACCGAGGAATGAACGAAGACGTCGCCGCCGTCGTCGCGGGAGAGAAAGCCGAAGCCCTTCTCGCTGTTGAACCACTTGACCTTGCCGGTAGGCACGTCTGTCCTCGTCCTCGTACTCGTCGGGAAACTGCGTCTGAAAAGTGCGGCTGAAAACTGCTCGGGAAACGGGTCCGTATAGCACTACAGCGGGTCGTCGGACCCGCCGGTACCAAGGCTAATGGTCCGGCGGCTGCTGACAAGACGTCGCCGGATTGTTCCTCCGCGCAGGGAACTACCCTGGTCGGGTGCGTGACAAAACCCAAACGAATTCCGCCGCGGCCGGAGACGGACTGATCCGTGCCGGGGCCATCGTGTTCTTCGTCGGTGCGGTGGCCACACTGGTCACCGTTGCCCCACTGCTGCTGGGTACGACGCCCTTTCCTACGTACATGTTCGGGCTGAGCATGTTGATGGGGGTTGGATTCCTCATCGCGGGGGCGGGGGTGTTCCAGTCGATCGCCAGTGGGCGGCGGCGGGCGCGCGAAGGTTCCTGAAGGGCCGTTCCGCGCCCCTAGAGGGGCGCCTTCGTGTGCCCGGCCAGCCAACTCGGGAACTCCGTCAGGTCCGTGAGCACCACGTCCGCGCCCGCCTCCCGTAGTTCGTCCGCGTCGCACGGGCCCGTGGCGACCGCCACGGACAGGGCGTTCGCGGCACGGGCGCCTCGTACGTCGCCGGTGTGGTCGCCGACGTAGACGCCCGCGTCGTACTCGCGCAGGGCCTCCGCCTTGCCCTCGGCCCACAGGCCGCCGATGACGGCGTCGGGCTCGATGCCGAGGTGGCTGAGATGCAGCTTTGCATTCGGCTCGTACTTGGCGGTGACGACGATGGCCCGGCCGCCTGCTTCCCGTACCGCCGCTATGGCCTCACGGGCGCCGGCCATCGCGGGCGTCGGGGCGATGGCGTGTGTGGGGTACATCTCCCGGTAGAGGTCCGCCACGGCCTCGACCTCCTCGGCCGGGAACCAGTTCACCAGCTCCTCCGCGAGCGGCGGCCCGAGCCTCGTGATGGTCAGATCGGCATCGATGTACGTCCCGGTCCGCACGGAAAGTGCCTGGTAGCAGGCGTGAATACCGGGCCGGGAGTCGATGAGGGTCATGTCGAGATCGAAGCCGATGGTGAGTACACGAGAAGTCATATGGACCATTGTGCCCAGCAAAGGTGGCCCTCCCGTGATGGTCCGGTGAGCATGAGCGCCCCCTTGAGGGGCGCGGGGAACTGCGCAGTCTTTTAGGGGCGCGGGGCTGCAGACACTTGCGGCTCCGCCGCGTGGGCGCGACCAGCCCCCACCCACCCGCAGCCGACGACCCACAACCGCCACATAGACTCAGCCAAGCCTTACCAAACCAGCCAGCCATCAGCCACGTACTCCCGGAGCACCAGCCCATGCAAGCCAGACGCGCCGTCGCCCTCGCGGCAGCCGTCATCGCACTGCTGCTGGCGATCCTGTTCAGCCTGGCCGTGGGCGCCCGCGCCATCCCCCCGTCCGCCGTCCTGGACGCACTGCTGAACGGCGGCCACAGCGACGACGCCGAAGTCGTACGCGGCCTGCGCGTCCCCCGTACCCTCATCGGCCTGATGGTCGGCGCGGGACTCGCGCTCGCGGGCACAGTCCTCCAAGGGATCACCCGCAACCCCATCGCCGACCCCGGCATCCTCGGCATCAGCCAGGGCGCCTCGGTCGGGGTCGTGCTCGCCATCGCGTTCGCGGGGATCCACACGCTCACGGGGTATGTGTGGTTCGCCTTCGCGGGTGCGGCCATCGCGTCGGTCGCGGTGTACGCGATCGCGTCGAGCGGGCGCGGCGGCGCGACGCCGGTGAAGCTCGCGCTCGGCGGCGCCGCGATCAACGCGCTGCTCGTGTCGGTCACCACGGCCGTGCTCACCACCAAGGCGTCCGCGCTGGACGAGTTCCGCTTCTGGCAGGTGGGCTCGCTGGCCGGGCGGGACGCGGAGATCGTCGGGCAGGTGTGGCCGTTCCTGCTGGCCGGGGCCGTGCTCGTACTGTCGGTCGCTCGCGGGCTCGACGCGCTCGCGCTCGGCGAGGACGTCGCGCAGGGGCTGGGGCAGCGGGTCGCGACGGTACGGATCGTCGGCGGGCTCGGGGCCACCGTCCTCACCGGGGTCGGGGTCGCCGCGGCCGGGCCCCTCGCCTTCATCGGGCTGGCCGTGCCGCACATCGCCCGCGCGATCGTGGGGCCCGCCCACCGGTGGGTGCTGCCGCTCGCCGCGCTCCTCGGCCCGACCATGCTGCTCGTCTCGGACACCGTCGGCCGGGTGCTGTTCCCGCCGAGCGAGGTCCCGGCGGGTGTGATGACGGCGCTGATCGGGGTGCCGTTCCTGGTCGGGCTCGTCCGCAGGAAGGCGGTACCGGCGTGACGACCAGCCCGACAGCCGCGAAGACCGCGACCTCCACCGCTTCAAGGGCGACCACCACCGCCTCCGCCGGATACTCCGTGCTCCGCGCCCGGCGGGCCACCTTCCTGCTGCACCGGCGCGCGGTCGCCGTGGGCGCGGGCCTCGCCGTGCTGCTCGCGGCGGCCTGTCTCGCGTACCTCTGTGTCGGCGAGAGCTTCGTCGCGCCCGGTGAGGTGCTGAAGGTCCTGGCGGGGCGGCCGTCGGCGGACGAGCTGGTGGTCGGGACGCTGCGGGCGCCCCGGCTGGTGGTCGGGCTGCTCGTCGGGGCGGCCTTCGGGGTCGCGGGCGGGCTGATCCAGACCGTCGCCCGCAATCCGCTCGCCAGCCCGGACATCATCGGGATCAGCCAGGGCGCGAGCGCGCTGACGGTGGGCGCGATGACGTTCGGGGTGACGTCGTACACGGTCCTGCCGTATCTGTCCGTCGTGGGCGGGCTGTTGGCCGCCGCGCTCGTGTACGTCTTCGCCTGGCGCGGCGGGCTGCACGCGACGCGGTTCGTGCTCATCGGGATCGGGTTCGCGATCGCGCTGCGCTCGGTGACCACGCTCTTCATGACGAAGGGCGACTATCTGGTCGCGCAGCAGGCGCAGATCTGGATGACGGGCTCGCTGAACGGCCGTGGCTGGGCGGAGGCCGCGCCCCTCGGCTGGACGCTGCTGGTCCTCGTACCGGCCGTCGCGTGGGCGGCCCGGGCGCAGCGGACCGTCGGCCTGGACGACGACACGGCGACGGCGCTCGGTGTGCGGCTGAACCGGGTGCGGCTGGGGCTGGTGGTACTCGGGGTCGTCCTCGCGTCGGTGGCGACCGGGGCGGCGGGGCCCGTCGACTTCGTGGCGCTGCTGGCTCCGCAGATCGCCCGGCGGATGACCCGGACCGCGCAGATCCCGCTCGTGTGCTCGGCGCTCCTGGGTGCCGTCATCGTCGTACTGGCCGATCTGCTGGGGCGGAAGCTGTTCTCGCCGACCGAGGTGCCGGTCGGGGTGTTCACGGCGGCCGTGGGGGCGCCGTATCTGATCTGGCTCATCGTCCGGAGCCGTACCGTCCGTTCTGGTGGCAAGGCGTGAGGCAGGACATGGCCAAGGGGCACGAGGGGCAGGGCATGAGCAGGCTGTCGGCGCGTGAGCTGACGCTCGCGTACGAGGACCGCACGGTGGTGCGCGAGCTGGATCTCGCGATCCCGGACGGGCGGGTGACGGTCGTCGTCGGGCCCAACGCCTGCGGCAAATCGACCACTTTGCGCGCACTCGGGCGGCTGCTGAAGCCGAAGGGCGGGGCCGTGCTCCTGGACGGGACCTCGCTCGCCAAGCTGCCCACCAAGCGGATCGCCCAGCAGATCGGGCTGCTGCCGCAGACGCCGGTCGCACCCGAGGCGATCACCGTCGCGGACCTCGTCTCGCGGGGCCGGCAGCCGCACCAGAGCTGGTGGCAGCAGTGGTCGGAGGCGGACGAGCGGGCCGTGACCGAGGCGATGGAGCGTACGGACGTGGCCTCGCTGGCCGAGCGGCCCGTGGACGAGCTGTCGGGCGGGCAGCGGCAGCGGGTCTGGATCGCGATGGCGCTCGCGCAGGAGACCGAGCTGCTGCTCCTGGACGAGCCGACGACGTACCTCGACATCGCGCACCAGGTGGAAGTCCTGGACCTGGTAAGGCAGTTGAACCATGACCGCGGCCGCACGGTCGTGGTCGTCCTGCACGACCTCAACCAGGCCGCCCGCTACGCCGACCACCTCGTCGCCATGAAGGAGGGGCAGATCGTCGCCTCCGGGCCACCGTCGGAGATCGTCACGGCCGATCTCGTACGGGAGGTCTTCGGGCTGGAGTGCGTGGTCGTGCCGGATCCGGTGACGGGGTCGCCGCTGGTGGTGCCCGGCGCTCCGTGGCGGGGCGGCGATGCGCAAGTCCCGGCCCAGGAAGGCCAGAAGGCCCACACAGACCGGAAGGCCCAGGAAGGCACCGCCTCGGGCGCCGCCGCTTCGGGCACGGCTACCTAGACCGCCGCTATCTGGACCGCTGCGACCTCCACACCAGGTACAGCGCCGAAGCGACGGCGGCGCCGCGCAGGACCCAGGGCCAGGTCTCGGCGACCGCGTCGTTCATGTGGCCGTCCGCGATGGGTGTGCCCCAGCGGCCTTCCGTACGGCCCCAGAGCCAGACGACGCCCGCGGTGACGACCAGGCCGGGGAGGCCGAGGACGGCCCACTTCGACTCGGTGGGGCTGAGGCGGCGTGAGAGGTAGGCGATGAGCCAGCCGAGGCCGAGCATGACGAGGTTGCCGATGACGGCGCCGGCGACGAGCAGGGCCGCGGCGAGCAGCAGCAGGGGGTTCGTCCAGCCGCCGCCGACGGGGCGCAGCCGGGGGACGAAACGGCGGGTCTTCTTTCCGGCCTCCGTGTCCGCCTCGGCCGCCTCGACGGGGGCCGCGGGTACGACGGGCGCGGCGGGCTTCGGGTCGGGCTCGTCCGTCTCGTCCGTCTTCCGGGGCGGCGGCTTGAGCAGTTCGGGGATCTCGATGCCGCCCGTGAACCCGGGCACGCTGTCCACCGACCCGAACGGGCTGCTCTCCACCCGCCACCAGTCGGGCTGCCCCGACCCGAGTTCCTCCGTGCTCGCGAGGTGCGGCGGCGAGGGCGCGGAGTCGGCCGTCGCGGGGACGTCCGGCTCTGAGGGGCGCGGCCTGGGGACGACCCGGCGCAGGCGCTTGGACCGCGGCTCGGGTTCCTGGGCGCGCTGGGTGGGGACGGCCGCGCGGGGTTCGGCCGGGCCCTCGCCTCCGCCGGTGTCGGCGTTCGCTGCGGCGACGACCGACTCGGGGGTGCCGAGCCGTTCGAGGATGCGGCGGACCGCGGCCGGACTGTCGACGGTCGCCTTGGCCCGGCGCCGGTCGATCTCGTTGCGCAGCTCCGAGACCAGGCGCATGCGGACGCCCGACGGCAGCTGCCGTTGCTGGGCCACGTCTCCGACACGGCTCAGATACTCGTAGACGACCTGGTCGCTCTCGATACCCACGAAGTCCCCTCCGGGGCGGGTGCGTCGAATACCCCGTGGGACGACGTTAGCGCAGGGGGGTGGGCACGGACGCGGGTCAGGTCGGCTCGCGCGGGTGCGGGTTCCCGCCTTCACGGGGGAACGCCGCGGAGGACTTCCGGAGGGAGTGCGGCGCTGATGACGGCGACCCGCTCGGCGACCCACTCGTCGAAGCCCTGGCACACGGCCCCTGGCGGGCCCGCCACCCGCTACCGTTGAGCGGATGAGCAGCGATGAGAAGCAGGTGGCCCCGCGGTCCCTCGCGGAGGCGCTCCGCGCGAAGGAGGACGGTTCCCTCGCCGCGCTCCTGCGCGCCCGCCCGGACCTCATCACGCCCGTCCCCACCGACCTCACGCAGCTCGCCACCCGGGCCGGCACCCGCGCCTCGGTGGTCCGCGCCCTGGAGCGCCTGGACCGGTTCACGCTCCAGACGGCGGAAGCCCTGGCCGTGGCCCCGGAGCCGGCGGACCGCGAGACGCTCCTGGCACTGCTGGCGGGCGACGAGAACGACCCCGCTGTCGTCGGGGCGTTCCCGCACGCCCTGGCCGCCCTGCGCGAACAGGCCCTGGTGTGGGGCCCGGACGACCGGCTCCGCCTGGTCCGCACGGCCCGCGAACTGCTCGCGCCCTCGCCGCAGCACCCGTCCCCGACGGGCCTCGGCCCGACGGTCGCGGAGGCCACCTCGGGCATGTCCCCGGGCCGGATCCAGGAGATCCTCACGGCGGCGGGGCTGCCCACGACACACGACGCGGTGTCGGCGGTGGCGTCCCTGACCGGCCTGTTCACCGACCGCGCCCGGATGGCGGAGCTGCTCGCCGCGGCCCCGCCGGACTCCCTGGACGTCCTGTCCCGGCTGGTCTGGGGCCCGCCCTACGGCCAGGTGACCGCCGATCCCGCCTCGCGTCTGCGCTGGCTCCTGGACCGCGGCCTGCTGCTGCCGACGGCGCCCGGCACGGTCGTACTGCCCCGTGAGGTCGCCCTCCATCTCCGGGCGGGCCGCGCCCATCGCGACACCCGGCCCCTGCCACCGGCGGTCGAGCCCGCCGCCACGCACCGTCCACAGGTTGTGGACACGACGGCGGCCGGCCAGGCGTACACCTCGCTCGCGACCATCGAGGAGCTGCTGAAGGACTGGGACGAGGGCGGTCCGACCGTCCTGCGCGCGGGCGGCCTGAGCGTACGGGACCTCAAGCGCACCGCCGTGGCCCTGGACGTGCCGGAGCCGGTCGCCGCGTTCTGGGTCGAACTCGCCTACGCGGCAGGCCTGTTGGCGTCGGACGGCGAGGCCGACGAGAGATACGCGGCGACCCCGGCGTACGACGAGTGGCTGGAGCTCCCGGCGGCCGAACGCTGGACACGGCTGGCCACGGCCTGGCTGTCCGCCACCCGCACGGCGGGCGTGATCGGCGGCCGGGACACCAAGGAGCGCACCCTCGCGGCGCTGGGCCCGGGCCTCGACCGCTCGGCCGCCCCCGAGGTCCGCCACCGCGTCCTCACGCTCCTCGCCGCGCTCCCCGAAGGCGCCTCCGCCTCCCCCGACTCCCTCGTCGCCCGCCTCCACTGGGAGCGCGCGCTGCGCGGGGCCGCCTCCTCGGACGACCTGCGGGCCCGGCTCGCCCGCTGGACGCTGTCCGAGGCCGAGTCGCTGGGGATCACCGGGCGGGGGGCGCTGTCGGCGCACGGGCGGGCGCTGATCGGGGCCGCATCGAGCGCACCCGCCCCTGAGACGGAGACGGCCGCCGGCCCGGGAGACAAGCTCCCCGTCCACCACCACAGGCACCACCCCGCGCCCCCTCCGCAGCCCCGCTCGGCCGCCGAGCTGGCCTCCGCCGCCTCCCGCGCCGGCAAGCTGCTCGCGCCCCTGCTCCCCGAGCCCCTCGACCACGTCCTGCTCCAGGCGGACCTGACGGCGGTGGCCCCGGGCCCGCTGCAACGGCCGCTGGCGGACACGCTGGACGTCCTGGCGGACGTGGAGTCGAAGGGCGGGGCGACGGTGTACCGCTTCACACCGGGCTCCGTCCGCCGGGCCCTTGACGCGGGCCGCTCGGCCTCGGACCTGCACGCCTTCCTCTCCGAGCACTCCCGTACGCCGGTTCCGCAGCCGCTCACCTACCTGATCGACGACGTGGCGCGCAGACACGGCCATCTGCGGATCGGCTCGGCGTCGGCGTACGTCCGCTGCGACGACGACGCCCTGCTGAACGAGATCATCGCCGACAAGCGCTCCCAGGGGCTGCGTCTGCGCCGCCTCGCGCCCACGGTGCTGGCCGCGCAGGCCGACCCGGCGACGCTGCTCGAAGGGCTGCGCTCGATGGGCTTCGCCCCGGCCGCCGAGTCCGCCGAGGGCGACGTACTGATCACCCGCGCGCACGCCCATCGCACGCCCCCGCGCACGGCGCCCGAGCCGGTCCCGGACGGTCCGCCGTCCCCCGACACCACCCTGCTGGGCGCCGCGATCCGGGCCATCCGCGCGGGCGACCTGGCCTCCACGACCCCGCACAAGCCCACCGCCGCCGCTCCCGGCCGCAACGGCACGCTCCCGCGCACCACCTCCGCCGAGACCCTCGCCACCATGCAGGCCGCCGTCCTCACCGGCGACACCCTCTGGATCGGGTACGTGAACGCCGAGGGCTCCGCCAGCCAGCGCGTCATCGCCCCGATCAAGGTGGAGGGCGGCTTCGTGACGGCGTACGACCACACCGCGGACGAGGTCCGCACCTATCCGCTGCACCGGGTGACGGGCGTCGCGGAACTGGCGGACGAGCAGGCCTGAGACGGGCCCGGGGCAGGAGCTGAAGCGGGCCTGGGGCAGAGCTGGGGCACGCTTGAGGCCGTCCCGGCCGGAAACCGCACCCCGCCCCCCCGGCCGGAGGTCCACCCCGTCTCACTCGTCCGGGTGTACGCGGCGGTTCATGCACGCCACGCCGGGCGCTTCCCACCCATGAGGGACCTTCGAGGACCTCCCGCATCGCGGCGCGAGTCGCGGGGCAGCCACTGGACGTCCTGATCAGGCACCGGCCTGATCGCGCAACCAGGAGGTAGTCCCATGCGCACTGCTCGCCGTGTCGCCACCGTTCTGATCGGTACCGCCGCGCTGCTCGGCGCACTCGCGTCACAGGCCGCCGCGATCGGTATCGATCTCGGCGGGGGCCTGACCCTCTGAGGCGCCCCCGCACACCCAGTACGCCCCGCGGGCCGGACTCGGCATCCGAGTCCGGCCCGTCCCCTCCGAGGGCCCCCACCCCCGCTCAGCAGCATCAGAAAGGCTTCAGAAACCCCATGCGTTCCACGCTCCGGACCCGTACAGCGACCGACACCGCGCGCCGTGCCGCGATCCGTACCGCCGCCACCGCCGCGCTCCTCGCCTCGGCCGCGATCGTCGGCGTGCTCGCCCCGCAGGCCGCCGCCGCGCAGCCCGCGCTGCCGCTGCCCATCCCGGTCGCCGCCGTCGAACCGCTCGTCACCGAGGGGGTCAGCGTCGAGGGACCGCTGGTCAACAACATCACTCTGCCCACGCTGAAGTAGCCCGGCGCATCCGGTAGCTGTCCCCTTCGAGGCGGACGATCTCCGCGTGGTGCGCGAGGCGGTCGACCATCGCGGGGGCGGCGCCGCCGAAGATCTCGTCCCAGCGGCCGAGCGGGCGGTCGCCGGTCACGATCAGCGAGGACCGCTCGTAGCGGTGCGCGACGAGCTGGAAGAAGAGGTGGGCGGTGTCCGCGTCGAACGGGGTGTAGCCGACCTCGTCCACGATCAGCAGCGGGTGGGCGTCCAGCGCGGCCAGCTCCTCGGCGAGCCGCCCGGCCGCCCGCGCCTCCGACAGCCTCGCGGCCCACTGCGCGGCGGTCGCGAACAGCACCTGGTGCCCCGCCTGGCAGGCCCGCACACCGAGGCCCACGGCGAGATGCGTCTTGCCAGTGCCGGGCGGCCCCACGAAGACCACGTTCCGCCGCGCGGCCACGAAGTCCAGCTTGCCGAGCCGGGCCAGCACCTCCCGGTCGAAGTCCCGTGGATGATCCTCGTCGAACTCCTCCAACTGCTTCCGCGACGGAAAACGGGCCGCACGGATCCGGGTCTCGGCCCCCGTTTCGTAGGGGTCGTAGGCGTCGTAGGGCTCGGACGAGGACAGGTACGAGCCGGTCGACTGGGCCGGAATCGGGACCGATACCGGGACCGGGCTCGGGACCATGGCCGGGGCACGCATGGCCGCCGCCGAGGTCGAGAACTCGGCCGGGACGGACGCCGAGACGGAGTAGCCACCGTCGGCTCCGCCCTGCCCCTGCACCGGCCCGTGCCCCTTGTGCGAGCGGTCCCCGTGCTCCGCCATCGGCCCCGACATGTACGCCAGGATCGCCGCCGAGGCGATGAAGGCCATGTGGATCACCGTCCCCCACAGCAGCGCGTGCTGCGAGGTGTGGTGCACGTCCACGAACATCTGGAGCAGATGGACGGAGGAGATGCCCACGATGGCGGTGGCGAGCTTCACCTTCAGGACGTTGGAGTTGACGTGCGAGAGCCATTCCGGCTGGTCACGGTGGCCCTGGAGACCGATGCGGGAGACGAAGGTCTCGTACCCCCCGACGATCACCATGATCAGCAGGTTCGCGATCATGACGACGTCCACCAGCTTCAGCACGGCGAGCATGACGTACGTCTCGTTCGCCTGACCGGTCACGCACCGGAGAATTAAATTCCACAGCTCGTTGAAGAACTTGTAGACGTACACGCCCTGCGCGGCCACCAGCCCGAAGTACAGCGGAGCCTGCAGCCAGCGGGTGGCGAAGAGTGCGTATCCGAGCGTGGTGGACGGCTGGGACACGACGGGCAGCGGAACAGTCGGTGAGGCCGGCGGAGGCGCGTGCGGCGGGGCATGGCTGTGGATGTGACCGGGTCCGGACAACGGTGGCTCTCCCTGGGCGGTGACCTGGGGCAGTGACCTGCGGGGATCGCCATTCTTCGGGTCCGCGGCCGTAAATCTGAATTCCCACCACTCATTGGAATGAATAGACATCCAGTAGGACAGGACGGGGCGCCACCCGGTTCATCGGACCTGGCGCGCGCACCTGAGCGCCCGCACATCCTTCGGCGAGACTTGCCCAACCCGCCCTTCGCCCTCGAAATCATGGATCTCTCGGCCGCTAGCCGAGGTCCAGGGATACCGCAGTCAAGTCCGGTGCGGTGCGCCATCCTTGTGCCGGGAGGGCGATGTGGGCAAAGCATCGAGGAAGAAGCAGGAACAGCGGGCGCGGAAAGCCAGCTCGGTCGACGTCATGGACGGTGGTGACCCGCGAGCGCGCGGCGAGGAAGCCCTGGGGCGGCTTCTGCGCTCGAACACACCAGGGAAGATCAGCCTGGCCGGTGCCTACGCGTGGGGTTACGCGGCGCTGGGACTCGCGCAGCAGGAAGGAACCGATCCGGACTGGCACCAGGAGATCGACCCCTTGGACATCCTCTTCCTGGGAACGGCCTGGCCCAAGGGGTTCCGTGACGAGCTCGAGTTCGCCAACGCACGCGACGCGTGGCTGCGTCTCTTGCGCGGCACCGTGCACGGCAAAGGAGTCCAGCACTTCATACGCGAGGCCGTCTCGGTGAGTGAGGAGCTGGGGCTCCCCGTAGACGACGTGGAACTGATGCTGGCGCTCACCGGGCGACTCGAGGCGGCCGGGCTCGACCAACGCCAACTGCCCCGGCGACTGCTGCCCGAGGTGGCCCTCCAGGACTGTCGCGCGGCCCTTGGTCCGTCTCTGGATCTGCGGCTCCCCGACCCCCCGGAGGATGTGAAGAAGCGCGTACGGCGGTTTTGGGAAGACGGGGAGGAACCATGGGCCGATGACAGTCCTCAGGCAGTTCTCCGTGACGGGCTGCGCCGGTTCCATGACATGGGTCTGCCAGTCGAAGATGACTCCGGGGTGTTACTTCCCGCCTTGTACGCGGCGCTGATGACGAAGCCGGGCGAGCTTCTGGAGGACATGGGCGAACATGCCTGGGCATGGGCTGTTTCCCTGGACGAGGCGTCGCCGTTGGTGCCGGTGCTCGACATCCTCCTTGTCGCCCCCGAGCTGGAGTTGTCCGTCGCCGAAACCCTCGGGCATCTCTTCGCCGTCCCCGCGTTCACTGAGCCTTTCCCCTCAGATGCCCTGATCTGGACCAGCTCTCCAGGTCTCGCTCTACCGCGCCTGGCCTTCGGGCTGGGCATTCCCGAGGTGTCAACACGGGATCAAGCGATCACCCCGGATCTACTGGACTGGGTGGGCATGCGCACCCGGATGCACCTGAGTGCCGCCGCTCGCAGCAATGCAGCCGATCTCGACATCGAGGAGACGGACCGCGCCGAGGAGACGGACAGCCAACGGAAGGAGCCGGACGAGCGATGGGCCGAGCGACGTGAGTCCGTGCGCGAGACGGTGCGGCAGAAGATCAGTAAGGCGTCCGGCAGTACGGCCGCCGGACGCCGCCGGTCCGACCGTCCCGTCGAGCGCATCTGGAACGCGGACGGCAGTTCCGAGATCTGGATCTCGACCAACACTCCGCAGGGGAAGGAGTTGAAGGAGGCCTTGGAAAGCCAAATTAATGCCTTCCGGGACAAGTTCGGCCGCGAGCCAGCACCGGACGATCCGCTGTTCTTCGATCTCGATGCCGACAAACCAACCCGCATCACCAAGAAAGACTTCGACGACATGCTGCGGCGCATGGCGGAGCGCGCAGCCGAGATGGGCGTCGACCCCGCGTTCTTCCACGCCTGGCGCGAGGTTGGGTACGTGGTCACCGAGGAAACCAGGAGCGGGTTCACCACCGCTGAGGTGATCGCCTTCAACAGGGCTCTCGCGCGGCACCAGGAGGCCTGCGAATGACCGACGGGACCGAGAACCACATCAGCGGAGGAGTCCTATTCAGCCTCGTCGTCCAGGGGCAAACCGTCACCCTGACTCTCCCAAACCGTCCGGACCCCGCACTCGCCGGACTTCCCCGACGGTCTGCGACCTTCGCGGGGCGCCACAACGAACTCGCTCAGATCCTCGCGGCCTTGGCACCGGCGACGCCGGGCGAGGCGAACGAGGCAGAGGGCACCGTAATGGTCACCGGGCTCGCCGGGACGGGCAAAACCGAACTCGTACTGCAGGCAGCCCACCGAGCGCTTCATGACCAAACCTGGTTCCCCGGTGGAGTCCTCTTCGTCGATCTCCACGGCTACGACGCGGAGCGCAGGGTGACGCCGAAGCGGGCGCTCGGCACCCTCCTGCGAGCACTTGGCATCCCCCCGGAACACATTCCTCCCGGGTTGGAGGAACGCGTGCTCGTCTACCGTTCTGCACTTGGCGCACTGGCCGCTGCCGGGCGACGGGTCTTGGTCGTCCTAGACGACGTACCGGCCACCCGCCATGTCCGCCATCTCTTGCCGAGCGACGGAAGCACGGCCACGCTCGTGTCCTCACGGCACTCCCTGGCGGACCTGGACGCTCTGGCGCTGACCCTGCGGGAGCTGCCCGCCGACGAGGGACGAGAGCTGCTGGGCGACGCCCTCCGCACCGCTCTGCCCGACGACTCGCGGATGGCGGACGAGGCGAGTGAGGCCGGCCGACTTGTCGCGCTGTGCGGCGGGCTGCCACTGGCCCTGCGCATCCTGGCGTCCCTCCTCGTGGACGTGCCGTCCCGGCCCCTGTCCCACCTCCGCCGAGACCTCGCGGACGCGCACTCCAGGCTCTCCGTACTGAGCCGGGAGAAACGCGCCGTAACCGCGGCCTTCGAACTGTCCTACCGAAGGCTCACCAAAGAGCAGGCCAAGCTCTTCCGGCTGATATCCCTGCATCCCGGACCGGACTTCTCCACCGAGGCCACTGCCGAGTTGTCCGGCGAGAACCTCAGGAAAACCGAACGGCTTCTGCTGGACCTGGCCCGCAGGCACATGGTCGAGCCGAGAGATCCGTATGGCCGCTGGCAGCAGCACAGTCTCGTGCGCCTCTACGCCCGGGAGCAGCTCGTCTCGGACGACGGCGCCTGGGGCAAGGCCCTCATGCGTCTGCTCGCCCACTTCCACAGAATGACCACCCTCGCGTGTGAAAGCCTCTTCCACCCCGCGAGGACGCGTCCCGCAGCAGAGTCCGCCTTCACAGACCGAGCCGAGGCACTGCAGTGGCTGGAGGCCGAGCGGCACACCCTGGTCGCAGCGACCCTCTGGGCTCACGACGCCGGCGACGATCTGGTGTGTGTGGCCCTGGCAGTGCCTGTGTCGAAAATCCTGATGGAGACGCGCTACCTCGAGGATGCCGGGCGGGTGCTGTCCGCGGGCATCCGGTCGTGTCGACGGCGCAAGGACCGTTTTCACGAGGCATCTCTGCTGAGTGCCCTCGGTGTGGTGCTCCGGGACAAGCGCAAGCTGCGCAGATCTGTTCGCGCGCACCACAAGGCCATCAAGATCTGCAAGGGGTTGCAGGAGCGCCAAGCCCTGGCCAGTGCGCTGAACAACCTCGGGCTCTCGCTCCATGAGCAGCGCCGGTTCGAACAGGCGGTGGCATCCCACACCGAAGCTGCGCAGCTGTTCAAGCGCACCGGTGACCGGATCGGCGTGGCGCGGGCACTAAGCAACACCGGCGAGACACTGACCGAGCTGGGACGCACGGAGGAGGCTGCCCACTCCCTCCGGAAGGCCGCGAAGATCTTCCGGAAACAGGGCGACCTGCGCGCTTACGCCCAGGCCCTGGGCAGCCTCGCCAAGGCGACGCGCGACGACGGGAAGGCCGAGCAGGCGATCGAGCTGCACAAACGCGCACTCGACCTGGCCGACGGCCTGCTCACACCCCATGAGAGATCGGTAGAACTGTCCAACCTCTCCGGCACCCTGACCGCTGCCGGAGAGTTCGAAGCTGCTCTCACCGCGCAGCAGGAGGCACTGACTACCTTCCGTCAACTGCGAGACCGCCGCGGTGAGGCGATGGCCTTGGGCAACATGGCCCTCGTACGCCAGAAGCAGGGCAGGTGGAACAAGGCTGTGCGGCTGCACACCCTTGCCCTGGAGGCATTCCTCGAGGGCAAGGACGATCACGGTCTGGCCAGCGAGCTGGAGAATCTCGCGTTCGCACTTCTCCAGCAGGGCTGCAACATCGAAGCCCTGGAGAACCTGGAGCTCGCCGCCGATCTGTACCGACAGACCCGCGACACGGAGAGGGCCGTCGATACGCTCAACGTAGTCGACCAAGTTCGAAGGCGGATCGGTGTTGGCATGCGTCCCGTCGAGAGCCGGATGTGATCGCTCGCGCATCAGGCACACTGGACGTTTGGCCGTGCACACCGCACAGCTGTGCAGAAGGGGACGCACGCGTGAATGGTCCACTCATCGTCCAGTCCGACAAGACGCTGCTCCTGGAGGTCGACCACGAGCTGGCCGACGAGTGCCGTCGTTCCATCGCACCCTTCGCCGAGCTGGAGCGGGCGCCGGAGCACATCCACACGTACCGGCTGACGCCGCTCGGGCTGTGGAACGCGCGGGCGGCCGGGCACGACGCCGAGCAGGTCGTCGACGCGCTCGTGCAGTACAGCCGCTATCCGGTGCCGCACGCGCTGCTGGTCGACATCGCCGAGACGATGGACCGCTACGGCCGCCTGACGCTGAGCAAGGACCCGGCGCACGGGCTCGTCCTCACGACCACCGACCGGCCCGTGCTGGAGGAGATCCTCCGCTCGAAGCGGGTCATTCCGCTGGTCGGCGCCCGGATCGACCCGGACACGGTCGCCGTGCACCCCTCCGAGCGCGGCCAGATCAAGCAGACGCTGCTGAGGCTGGGCTGGCCGGCCGAGGACCTCGCCGGGTACGTGGACGGCGAGGCGCACCCCATCGAGCTGGCCGAGGACGGCTGGGCGCTGCGGCCGTACCAGAAGCAGGCGGTCGAGAACTTCTGGCACGGCGGGTCAGGGGTGGTCGTACTCCCCTGTGGCGCCGGAAAGACGCTGGTCGGGGCCGGGTCCATGGCCCAGGCGAAGGCCACGACCCTGATCCTCGTCACGAACACCGTCTCCGCCCGGCAGTGGAAGCACGAGCTGGTGAAGCGGACCTCGCTGACCGAGGAGGAGATCGGGGAGTACAGCGGTACGCGGAAGGAGATCCGGCCGGTCACCATCGCGACGTACCAGGTCCTGACGACGAAGCGGAAGGGTGTCTATCCGCACCTGGAGCTGTTCGACTCCCGCGACTGGGGTCTGATCGTCTACGACGAGGTGCATCTGCTGCCCGCGCCCGTCTTCAAGTTCACCGCGGACCTCCAGGCACGCCGGCGGCTCGGTCTGACGGCCACGCTGGTGCGGGAGGACGGCCGTGAGTCGGACGTGTTCTCGCTGATCGGCCCGAAGCGGTTCGACGCTCCCTGGAAGGAGATCGAGGCGCAGGGGTACATCGCGCCCGCGGACTGCGTGGAGGTCCGCGTCAATCTCACGGACGCCGAGCGTCTCGCGTACGCGACCGCCGAGACGGAGGAGAAGTACCGCTTCTGCGCGACGACCGCGACGAAGCGGAAGGTGACTGAGGCGCTGGTGCGGCGGTTCGCCGGGCAGCAGATCCTTGTCATCGGGCAGTACATCGACCAGCTCGACGAGCTGGGCGAGCACCTGGACGCGCCTGTCATCAAGGGTGAGACGTCCAACGCGCAGCGCGAGAAGCTCTTCGAGGCGTTTCGGCAGGGCGAGATCAGTGTGCTCGTGGTGTCGAAGGTGGCGAACTTCTCGATCGACCTGCCGGAGGCGACGGTCGCGATCCAGGTGTCCGGGACGTTCGGGTCCCGGCAGGAGGAGGCGCAGCGGCTCGGGCGGGTGCTGCGGCCGAAGGCCGACGGGCACCAGGCGCACTTCTACTCTGTGGTGGCTCGGGACACGATCGATCAGGACTTCGCTGCGCATCGACAGCGGTTCCTGGCTGAGCAGGGGTATGCGTATCGCATTGTGGATGCGGATGAGTTGCTGGCGGACAGCTGAGCGGGTGAGGGTGTCGGGAGGGTGCGGGTTGGTCTGTGCTGGTCGCGCAGTTCCTCGCGCCCCTGAAAGGCTGTAGTCGAGGTCGGTTCGTCACGTGCGCCCCTGAAAGCCAAAAAATTGCGCCGTTCTCCGCGCCCCTGAAAGCGCGCCGTTCCTCGCGCCCGTGGAGGGGCGTCGGTGCGGCTACCGGCGGCGTATGCCTGCTTCCTCTTCGTATTCTCCGAGGAGGATCACGCTGAGGGCGGCGCTTGTGAAGACCTTTACGGCTCGGAGGGTGTCGCCGAGGCGGTGGCGGTGGCTGCCTTGGAGGGCGGTGGCTCCCGGGGGTGGGCCGGGACTGACGGGGGCTGGGGTGAAGGTCGCTGTGCTCATGTATCCATAGTGGAATTTTCGCCTTCCGGTTTCATCGGCCTGCGGACCGAACCTTCGTTGCCCGCGCGTACGACTCCGGAGTGACCCGTCCCCCGTAGGGAGGGGGACGGCGTCCCCTAGGGGACGCGGCGATAAATGGTTGGCCCCCATCCCCTCCTCTCGCCTAAAATCTCCGCTCTTGCCCGCCTCCCTCGCGGAGTGCCGCCGACCGGACGGAAACCGGTCGGCACACAGCCCGGCCATACGGCGACAGCCCCGCCATACGGCGATGAGGCACACCCACGCAGCAGGCTCCAGGCCCCGGAGGCATCACCCGTGTCCACCCCGCCCGACTCCGCCATGCCGGTCCCCGATCCGTCCGACGACCCGCTCTCCCGCGAGCGCGCCCACCTCACCCACTCCCGCGCCGCCCTCCGCTCGATGCGCGAGGACGTCGAGTCGCTCGACATCCGGGACGTCACCGCGAACTGGGTCAACGCGGAGGTCCTCACGCGCCAGATCGACGAGCGCGTCAAAGCCCTCGCCGACCTCTCGCACACCCCGCTCTTCTTCGGCCGCCTCGACTATCTGCACTCCCCGGGCGCCGACCAGGCGGAGGGCGCGGGGGGCGAGCGCTTCTACATCGGGCGCCGGCACGTGCACGACGCCGACGGGGACCCGATGGTGATCGACTGGCGTGCCCCGGTGTCCCAGCCCTTCTACCGGGCCTCCAAGAAGAACCCGCTGGACATCGCGCTGCGCCGCCGCTTCGGGTACACCGGCGGCGACCTCACCGCGTACGAGGACGAGCACCTCTCCGACCCCGCGGAGGCGGCCGCCACCAGCAAGCTCCTCCAGCAGGAGATCGAGCGCCCGCGCGTCGGCCCGATGCGCGACATCGTGGCGACGATCCAGCCCGAGCAGGACGAGATCGTACGGTCCGGTCTCGGCGGCTCGGTCTGCGTGCAGGGCGGTCCGGGCACCGGGAAGACGGCGGTCGGCCTGCACCGCGTCGCCTACCTCCTCTACGCCCACCGCGACCGGCTCGCCCGCACCGGCACCCTGGTCATCGGGCCGAACGCGTCCTTCCTCCACTACATCGAGCAAGTGCTGCCCGCACTGGGCGAGTTGGAGGTCAAGCAGGCCACGGTCGACGACCTCGTCGCGCATGTGGAGGTGCGGGGCAGGGACGAGGCGGCGACCGCGGTCGTCAAGGGCGACGCACGGATGGCCGAGGTGCTGCGCCGGGCCGTCCGCTCGCACGTGACCATGCCCGTCGAACCGGTCGTGGTGGTCCGCGGTTCACGGCGCTGGCGCGTCCCGGCGTACGAACTCGAAGTCATCGTGCGGGAGTTGCTCGACCGGGACATCCGGTACGGCGCCGCCCGCGAGGCCCTGCCGCAGCGCATCGCGCACGCCGTGCTGGTGCAGATGGAGCGGTCGGGCGAGGCCCCGGACGACCGGGTGCAGGACGCCGTGGCCCGCAACCCCGCGGTGAAGGCGGCGGTGAAGAGCCTCTGGCCGCCGGTCGAGCCCGCGAAACTCGTGCTGCGTCTGCTCTCCGACGCCGACTTCCTGGCCACCCACGCCGAGGGCGTCCTCACCGAGGACGAGCAGAAGACGATCCTCTGGAGCAGGCCCGTACGGTCGGTGAAATCCGCCAAGTGGGCCGCCGCGGACGCCGTGTTGATCGACGAGGCCACCGACCTCGTACAGCGCACGCACTCCCTCGGACATGTGGTGCTCGACGAGGCGCAGGACCTCTCTCCCATGCAGTACCGGGCGGTGGGGCGGCGCTGCACGACCGGTTCGGCGACCGTGCTCGGGGACCTGGCACAGGGCACGACGCCCTGGGCGACCCGGAGTTGGGAGGAGGCGCTGACCCATCTGGGCAAGGGGGACGCGGTCGTCGAGGAGCTGACGGCCGGTTTCCGTGTGCCGACGGACGTCATCACGTACGCGTCCCGACTCCTCCCTCACATCGCGCCGGGCCTGACCCCGGTGGCGTCGGTCCGCGAGAACCCGGGCTTCTTCGAGGTCCGCCCGGCCACCGCGGACACCTCGGACACCGAAGTGGTCGCCGCCTGCGAGGAGTTGCTGCGCAACGAGGGTTCGGTCGGGCTCATCGCCGCCGACGCGCGCGTACCGCTGCTGGCCGAGGCCCTGGCGGCGGCCGGGCTTCCCTATCTGGGCCCCGGCGAGGAGACGACCCTGACCACCCGGCTCACCCTGGTCCCGGCCTCGCTCGCCAAGGGTCTGGAGTACGACTACGTGGTCCTGGACGAGCCCCGGGCCGTCGTCGACGGCGAACCGGACGAGCGCACCGGTCTGCGCCGCCTGTACGTGTCCCTGACCCGAGCGGTCTCGGGCCTGATCGTCACGCACGCGGCGCCGCTGCCGCCCCAACTGGCCGAGGGGGCGGGGACGTTGTGAACGTCCTCAGGAGCGGGCGCGCCGGAGGCGCTCGGCCGCTGCCGCCTGGAAGGCGGCGTGGGCTTCCCTGGCCCGGTCGCCCGCGGCGTTGACGGCGTCGTAGTCGTCGTGGGGCGGTTCGCCCATGTCGGTGGACCGCTGGACGAGGGTGTCGGCGAGACCGAGGAGCGACGGGTCGTCGGTGACGAGGGTCAGGGAGGTCAGGGCCTTCGTCATCTCCGAGCGCGCCTCGTAGCGGGCCGCGCGGATCTCCATGGTCTCCTCGTGACCCTGCCTGCGCATGACGTGCTTCAGGTACTGGTGGCGCCGGTGGTCGGTCGCGGCGCCCAGGAGGGCGGCGACGGCGGCGGCGAGTGCCTGCCGGTCGCGGTCGCGGCGGGCCGCGACCGTGGTGAGGTGCTGCATGACGCCCGCGGTGACGGCGCCCAGCAGAGTGCCGATCACTGCGACGATGGCTGTGGTCACGAGACCCGTCCCCCTGTTTTCCTACTTCGTTTCCCGCTTCGCGCCCTGCTTCGTTGCCTTCTTCCCGCTTCCCGCCTGCTTCCCTCCCCCTTCCTTCCTGCTTCAGAGGGTCGGGCTTCAGAGGGTCGAGAGGTCCAGGCCCGCCTCCGCCAGCACCGTCGCGGCCACTCCCCGGCCGGTGCGGGCGAGGCCGTGGAGCAGGTGATGGCAGTCGATCAGGGGCTCCGGCCCCTCGCGGTCCTCCGCCCCCTCGCCGTCCTCCGCGCAGGCGCGTTCCTCCGCGATCGCGATCGCCCTGCGGGAGTACGGCGTCCAGGCGATGCGCTCGGCGGCCTGTGAGGCTCCGACGCTGAAGCGGGCCCCCACCGCCCTATGGATGTCGTCCGGTGACACTTCGAGCGAGCGGAGAAGCCGGGTGGCGGAGTTGGTCCCGGCGGTGAGGCCCCAGAGCAGGTGCTCGGTGCCGATGTAGTTGTTGCGGTGCTGGACCGCGGCCCGCTTCACATGGGTCATCGCCAGGCGGAGGTCGTCGGTCATCGTCTCCGGCCCGTACCGCTTGTGCGGGGCCTGGAAACGCTGCTGGACCGCCTGCCGGGTCACGCCCAGGGCCGCGCCGACGTCCGTCCACGAGTGGCCGTGCATCCGGCAGTGCTCGACATAGTCCTCGACCAAGTCGTCGGCGAGCGCCTGCAGTTGACCCGCGACGCCCGCCGCCGTCGTCAACAGCGCCAGCCAGTCCGGCTGTTCCTGGCTCGTGGCGGCCCGGTGCGCGGTGTCGCAGGTGCGGTCGACCTCCGCTATGAGATCGTCCAGATCGGGAAGCGGCATGAGGCAAGCACACCTTGCCAATTCCGGGGTGTCAAGGTGCACTTGCCTCTTTGCAGAGGTGCCGCCGCTCAGGATCAGGCCGCGTCCAGCGCCGTCCGCCACTCCCGTACCGCCTCCGCCGAGACAGGTACGTCCCAGCCGCCGGGCCGGGCCGCTCCCCCGATGTGGAAGGCGTCGACGCCGGCGGCCCGCAGGCGCGGTACGTGGTCGAGGCGGAGGCCGCCGCCGACCAGGAGCTGCGGCTCGTAACCCTGTTCTCCGCTGCGGGCCGCCTCCGCCAGCAGCGTGGCCAGACCCTCGTCCACGCCTTCCGCCGACCCCGCCGTGAGGTACGCGTCCAGGCCCGGCAGGTCGGCGAGGCTCTTGCGCAGCGCGTCGCGGTCGGCCGCGCGGTCGATCGCCCGGTGGAACGTCCAGCGGCAGCCGTCCAGCTCGTCGAGCACGGCCTCCAGCGCGGGCAGGTCCGGCTCCCCGGTCTCGTCCAGGAACCCGAGCACGAACTCGTCCGCCCCGGCGGCCCGCAGCTCCCGGGCCGCCCGCACGAGTGCTCGTACGTCCCCGGCCTCGAAACCGTCGGCCAGGCGCAGCATCACTCGCAGCGAGATGCCGACGGCGGCCCTGATCCCCGCGAAGGTCTCGACCGGCGGGGTCAGCCCGTCGGCGGCCATGTCGGTGACCAGCTCCAGTCGATCCGCGCCTCCGGCCTCGGCGGCGACCGCGTCCTCGACACCGAGGGCGATCACCTCCAGGACTGCACGCTCACTCATAGGACCTCTTCCCTCGGGCGGCTACAGGTCTAGTCCAATAGTCAGCCTACGCGCTCGACACCGCGGACCGAGGGACCGGGACCGATCCGCCGGGGCTCAGCCGAACAGATCGAGCTCGGCCTCCGTCACCCCCGCCAGCTCGTACCGCGTCCCGGTCAGCGGGCGCCCCGCGTGCAGCCGTACGAGGGTGGCCGCGTCCCCGAGGTAACGGGCGGGCGGCCGGTCGCCCGAGGGCGCGCCGAGCAGCAGCGGCTCGTCCCGGTCGTCGAGGTCGGCGTGCAGGGCGGGCCGCCGCCGGTCACGGGTGATCCACGCCAACAGGTCGAGCGCGGGGCCGACTTGGGCACCCGCGTACGCTCCGGGCTCGCCCCACGCGTCCCGTACGTCTCCCGCGTGCACCCACTCGCCGAGTCCGACCCCGTCCAGCGCGCCGCCCGCCTTGGCGATCACGGGGCCCGCGTCGGTCATGCCGCGCTCCAGCTCGTCGACGATCTCCGCGATGGACCGGCCCGACCGCTCGGCGATGTCCCGGTCGTTCGCCTCGGGGCTGAACACGTCCTCCTCGTAGCGGCTCTCCACGACCCTCGACAGCGCGGCCGAGCAGTGTGCGAGGACGTGTCGTACGGTCCAGCCCGGGCAGCAGGTCCTGACCTCGAAGTCGTGCTCGGGGCGTCCGCGGAGGAGGGGGATCAGGGCGTCCCGTTCTGCGGCCAGGAGGCGGCCGGGGAGTTCCGGATCGCGTACGGGGTGCGTGTCTGCGGCAGTCATGAAGCCACGCTAGGGGCTCCGCGGGGGCGGGCGGGATCGTACGGTCGTGGAAATCTGCGGGCCGGTTGTGGCTGGTCGCGCCCACGCGGCGGATCCGCAGACCGATGCAGCCCCGCGCCCCTTACGGGGCCGGGGCGCGGTGGACAATGGGCCCATGGCCGACCTCGACTCCCTGCGCTCCCGCTGGTTCCATGCCGTGGAAGGGACCCGCGACGCCGGTGCCCGGCCGGACCCCGCCCCCTACGCCGACAACCTCATCTCCCGTTGGTCGGAGCCGCAGCGGCGGTATCACACGGTTGATCATCTGGCGGCGGTGCTGGACCACATCGATGTGCTGGAGGCGCACGAGAAGTACGCGGACGACGTGGACCTGGTGCGGCTGGCCGCGTGGTTCCATGACGCGGTCTACCTCCCCGACCGGTCCGAGAACGAGGAGCGGTCGGCCCGGCTCGCCGAGCGTGCGCTGCCCGAGGCCGGTGTCTCCGCGGCCGGCACGGCGGAGGTGGCCCGCCTCGTCCGCCTGACCGTCACGCACGCCCCGGCCGACGACGACCCCAACGGCCAGGTCCTCTGCGACGCCGACCTCGCCATCCTGGCGGCGCCCCCGGCCGCGTACGCCGCCTACACGGCAGCCGTCCGCGAGGAGTACGCCTTCGTCCCGCCGGAGGCCTTCCGGGAGGGCCGCGCGGCGATTCTGCGGCAGCTTCTGGAGCTGCCACGCCTCTTCCACACCCCTTACGGGACAAGGGAATGGGAGGGTCCGGCACGCCGGAACCTGGAGTCGGAGCTCAGCCTGTTGACGGGCTGAACGGCAGCCGATGGAATGACAGGCCCATCCATGAGGTTGGCACCTGATATGCCCGTCCCCACGAGCGCCGGCTCCGCCACGCCCACCCGCACCGCCACCCGCACCCGTATGCCCCTGGCCGTCTACGTCCTCGGGCTCTCCGTCTTCGCACTGGGCACCAGCGAGTTCATGCTCTCCGGGCTGCTGCCGGCCGTCGCGGACGACATGAACGTGTCGATTCCGCGCGCGGGGCTGCTGATATCCGCCTTCGCCGTCGGCATGGTGGTGGGCGCGCCGCTGCTGGCCGTGGCGACGCTCCGGATGCCCCGCCGTACGACCCTGATCTCGCTCATCGCGGTCTTCGGCGTCGGCCAGATCGCGGGCGCCCTCGCCCCGAACTACGCCGTGCTCTTCGCGTCCCGTGTCGTGAGCGCGCTGGCGTGCGCCGGGTTCTGGGCGGTCGGCGCTGCCGTGGCCATCGCCATGGTCCCGGTGAACGCCCGGGCCCGCGCCCTCGCCGTGATGATCGGCGGCCTGTCCATCGCGAACGTCCTCGGTGTCCCGGCGGGCGCCTTCCTGGGTGAGAGCCTCGGCTGGCGTTCGGCGTTCTGGGCGGTCGGCGCGGCCTCCGCGGTCGCGCTGGTCGGAGTGGCCACGCTCATCCCCCGTATCCCCCTCCCCGACGAGAAGCCGCAGCTCAGGCGGGAGCTGCGGATCTACCGCGACCGGCAGGTCTGGCTCTCCATCTCGCTGATCGCGTTCGCGGCGGGCGGTGTCTTCTGCGCGTTCAGCTATCTCGCGCCGCTGCTCACCGACGTGTCCGGGCTCGACGACAGCTGGGTGCCCGTGGTGCTCGGGCTGTTCGGCGTCGGGGCGCTGATCGGCACGATGATCGGCGGCCGGATCGCGGACGCGCACCTCTTCGGGGTGCTGCTCTCCGGCATCGCGGCCTCGTCCGTGCTGCTCGTCGCGCTGGCGCTGCTCGGGCAGTACGCCGTCGCCGCCGTCACCCTCGCCTTCCTCCTCGGCGTCTCCGCCTTCTACACGGCCCCGGCCCTGAACGCCAGGATGTTCAACGTGGCGGGCAAGGCCCCGACCCTGGCCGGTGCCACCACCACGGCCGCGTTCAACCTCGGCAACACCGGCGGCCCCTGGATCGGCGGCGCCGTCATCGACGCGGGCCTCGGCTTCGCCTCCCCGGCCTGGGCGGGCGCGGCCCTGACGGTCACGGCGGGCGCGGTGACGGCGGTCTCGCTGCGCCTGCACCGACGTACGACGGCCTCACGGGTGGTGACCGCCGGAGCCCCGCCCTCCACAGCCACGGCTGCCACAACCACTGCTGCCGCAGCCCCCAACGAGCCGATTAATCAGTCTCGTTCGGCGAACTGATCACCTATTCTCACCGGCATGCTGGCTATGGGCGGGGATCAGGTGGAAGAGGCCGTCGCGGACGCGGTGGCGGTGCTTCGGCGGGTGGCCGACCGGGACTGGAGCGTCAAGGCGGGCCGCCTGGACTGGAGTTGCCGTCAGACGGCGGAGCACATCGCGTCGGACTGCATCGCGTACGCGGGGCAGTTGGCGGGCCTCCCCACCGACCGCTACGTACCGTTCGAGATCTCCATGGACGAGTGCGAGAGCCCCGAGGACGTCCTCCAGGTCGTCGAGGCGACCGGCACCCTGCTCGCGGCAGCCGTCCGGGCCGCCCCTCACGAGGCCCGCGCCTTCCACCCGTACCCCTTCCGCAGCGCGAACCGCGAGGGCTTCGCCGCGATGGGCGTCACCGAGGTGCTCGCGCACACGCACGACATCGCCGAGGGCCTGGGCATCCCGTACGAGGCCCCGGCCGCGCTCTGCGAGTCGGTGCTCACCCGGATCTTCCCGCACGTCCGACCGGCGCCCGGCGCCGGCCACTGGCGCACGCTCCTGTGGGCCACGGGCCGCGGTGACCTGCCCGGCCGGGCGCCCCTCACCGACTGGCGCTGGAACAACAACCTCGTCATCCCCTCCGACCGCCTCACCCTCCAGGGCGTCACCCCCGCAGCCGCCGCCGACCTCCGCACGGGCGGCACCGGCGGCTTCGAGTGGACGCAGGACGGCCCCTTCGAGGGCACCCGGGACGCCGCCGGAATGGTCACGAAGGCGTACGAGGCCGGGGTGCACCGGCCTGAGTTCGGCCTGTTCGTCCTCGTACGCCGGGAGGACGGCCGCGCGGTCGGCGGCATGGGCTTCCACGGCGCCCCGGACGAGGACGGCCGCGCCGAGGTCGGCTACGACCTGGCCGAGTCCGCCCGCGGCAACGGCTACGCCGCCGAGGCCCTGCGCACGCTGTCCGCCTGGGCCCTCTCCCGCGACGACGTCACGTCCCTGTTCGCGACGGTGGACCGCGTCAACGCCCCCTCCCAGAGCGTGCTGTCCCGCGCGGGCTTCACCCGGGTGAGCGAGGCGGGCGGGGAGGGAGAGGACGGGGAGCAGTACGCGTACGAGCTGCGGGGCTGAGCAGCTGAGGGCGGGACACCGTCGGTCGCCCGTCAACTCCCGGGAACCGCACGCCCTTTGGGCCTGCGCAGCCCGGACGCGAGCAGCAGCCGCACCACCTCGCGGCTGCGAACCTCCACCGCTCCGGCCGCGACCGCGTCCTCGTACCGGTGCGAGGGGATGTCGTAGTGATCACGCTCGAAGGCCCGGGCGGGGGCGCCCAGCCGGCGGGCGAAGTCGTGCAGTTCGTCGTACGAGACGTCGCTGACGAGGTGGGACCACATGCGGCCGTGCCCCGGCCAGTCGGGCGGGTCGATGTAGACGGTCACGAGGAGGGCGTCCCCCCGCCGGTCCCGCCGCCGGCCGTCTGGAGCGCGCCCACAGGCGAGACCTTCACGCCCGCCTTGTGGCACACCCAGTGCGGGTCGGCGCCCAACTCCGGCTCCACTTCCAGGGCGTGGGGGTCACCGGCACCGCAGACGGGACACAGCGGCCACCGTCCGTACCGCTCGAGAAGCGCGTCCTGTACGTCCTGGGCGACGAGCCCCGCCACGTAGTCGACCCCCTCCGGCCACTGCTCCACCCACCAGCGCCGCTGCACCACCGACTCCTCGACGAACGAGACGACGTCCGGCTCGGCGACCTCACCCGCGGCGAGATCGGCAAGCACGAGCGCCCGCGCCGCGTGCAACGCCTGCTCCAAGGGGCTGATGGGATGGGGAGAGGGCGGAGAATCCATACGTCCATTGTGCGCCACCCGGGCAGCGCGGTGCCGGGTTCCGCCTGTGCCTCGTAAGGGGCGCGGGGCTGTATACGTATGCGGCTCAGGCTCCGCCGCTCGGGCGCGACCAGCCCCCACCGGCCTCCACCGGCCGCGGACGCGGACCCCACCCCTTGACCCTCCCCCGTGGCGAAAATATCTTTCATACGTGACCCACGAAGTGAAGGAAATTTTCGCGGGCGAAGCCCCGCCGGCCCCCGCGGCCCTCGCGGCGAAGGTGCGCACGCTCGCCCCTTCGATGACCCGCTCCATGCAGCGCGTCGCCGAGGCCGTGGCCGCGGACCCCGCCGGCTGCGCGGCCCTCACGGTCACCGGCCTCGCGGAACTGACCGGTACGAGCGAGGCGACGGTCGTCCGTACGGCCCGTCTCCTCGGCTACCCCGGCTACCGCGACCTGCGCCTGGCCCTCGCCGGACTCGCGGCCCAGCAGCAGTCGGGCCGGGCCCCCGCCGTGACTGCCGACATCGCGGTCGACGACCCGATCGCGGACGTGGTCGCCAAGCTCGCGTACGACGAACAGCAGACGCTCGCCGACACGGCGGCGGGGCTGGACACGGTCCAGCTCGGCGCGGCGGTCGGCGCCCTCGCGGCTGCCCGCCGTATCGACGTGTACGGCGTCGGGGCGTCCGGTCTCGTCGCGCAGGACCTCACCCAGAAGCTCCTGCGGATCGGTCTCATAGCCCAGGCACACAGCGACCCCCACCTCGCGGTGACCAACGCCGTGCAGCTGCGCGCCAAGGACGTGGCGATCTCGATCACGCACTCCGGGTCGACGGGGGATGTCATCGAGCCGCTGCGGGTCGCGTTCGAGCGCGGGGCCACGACGGTCGCGATCACCGGGCGTCCGGACGGCCCTGTCACCCAGTACGCGGATCACATCCTCACCACGTCCACGGCCCGGGAGAGCGAGCTGCGGCCGGCGGCGATGTCCTCGCGGACGAGTCAGCTGCTGGTGGTGGACTGCCTGTTCATCGGGGTCGCGCAGCGGACGTACGAGACCGCGGCGCCTGCGTTGTCGGCGTCGTACGAGGCGTTGGCGCATCGTCACCGGAGCGCGCCGCGATAGCCGCGGTCTGAGACCGGTAGGTAGCTGCGGGTGTGCGGGGGCTGGTCGCGCCCCGCGGCGGAGTCGCGAATGTCACTGCCCCGCGCCCCTGAAGGACAAAGGCCGGGCGCCCCGGCACTCTGAAGCCCACGGACGAAACTTCAGCGCCAGAACCGCCCCGTACCAGAAAGAGCCGTCGTACATGACCTCCAGCGCCGATGCCACCGACGCCCCCTCCCACTCCCACTCCCACTCCCACTCCCACTCCCACTCCTCACGCTCCTCGCACTCCTCGGCCTCCGACCACCGGGATGTGCGGGCCGAGTTGGAGAGCCTGACCACCGAGGCCTTTCGGCCCGAGTTGTCCGAGATCGATCAGTTGCCCACACTCGACATCGCGAAGCTCATGAACGGGGAGGACGCGACCGTGCCGGGCGCCGTCGCCGCGCAGCTGCCGGGCATCGCGGCGGCGATCGACGCCATCGCGGAGCGGATGGGGCGCGGCGGACGGCTCGTCTACGCGGGCGCCGGTACCGCCGGCCGGCTCGGCGTGCTGGACGCGTCCGAGTGTCCGCCCACCTTCAACACCGACCCCTCCGAGGTCGTCGGCCTGGTCGCGGGCGGCCCGGCGGCGATGACGACGTCGATCGAGGGCGCGGAGGACTCGGCGGAGCTGGCCGTGGAGGACCTCTCCGCCCTGGACCTCACGGCGGACGACGTGGTCGTCGGGGTCTCCGCCTCGGGCCGCACGCCGTACGCGATCGGTGCCGTGGAGCACGCGCGGGCGCTCGGTGCGCTCACGGTCGGCCTGTCCTGCAACGCGGACAGCGCCCTCGCGGCGGCGGCCGACCATGGCATCGAGGTGGTCGTGGGCCCCGAGCTGCTGACCGGCTCCACCCGTCTGAAGGCGGGCACGGCACAGAAGCTCGTCCTCAACATGCTCTCGACGATCACGATGATCCGCCTGGGCAAGACGTACGGGAACCTGATGGTCGACGTCCGCGCCTCGAACGAGAAGCTGCGCGCCCGCTCCCGCCGTATCGTCTCGCTCGCCACCGGCGCCTCCGACGAGGAGATCGAGGCGGCCCTCGCGGCAACGGACGGCGAGGTCAAGAACGCCATCCTCACCATCCTGGGCAACGTGGACGGCCCCACGGCGACCCGCCTCCTGGAGGAGAGCAACGGCCACCTGCGAGCGGCCCTGGCGGCGGCGCTCCACTGACCGGCACGCTCCCTTGCCGCCGTCCGCCGGAAGGAGCAACGCCCGTGACCGAGAAGCCGGGAACCGACCGGACGACCTGCATGGCCTGCCGGCTCACCTCCGGCACCGAGCACCTCCCGGGCGGGACGGTCCACCGCACCGCCCTGTGGGTCGTCGAGCACTGCGTCGGCCCCCTGGGCCTGGGCACGCTCGTCGTCAAACCGCTCCGCCACGTCCTCCACATCGCCGACCTGACACCGCCCGAGTCCGCGGAACTCGGCCCGCTCCTTCGACGGGTGGCCGCCGCCGTCACCGCGGTGACCCGCCCCGAGCAGGTCTACGTCTGCCTCTGGTCCCACGCGGGCGCCGTACCGGGCCACATCCACTTCGTCGTGCAGCCCGCGCTGAAGGCCGACCTCGACCGGTACGGGGTACACGGGCCGGCCCTGCAGATGGCCATGTTCGACGCGGGCGCCGTACCGCACGAGGAGGCAGTGGTGGATGTGTGCGAACGGATGCGGGCAGAACTGGATGTCAGTGGGGCGTGGGAGTCTAGGGAGGCCGAACAGGAAGGGGTACGAGAACCGTGAACCACGCGCAACTGACCGCTCTGGGCCGCGCCCTGCGCGTACTCGGCGAGCACGGGGACGCCCTGTCCTCCGACACGCAGGACGCGAAGCTGCACGAGGTGAAGGCCGACCTCAAGCGGGCCCTCGACCTGCTGGAGGAGACCGTCACGACGGCGGCCCCCACCACGCGCTGCCCGGAGCACCCCACGGGCCCGGTCGACCAGGACGCCCCGGACCTGTGCCTGCTCTGCGAGACCCGGCGCCGCCTCGCCCGCCGTTCGAAGGTCAACGACTCGTTCCCGCAGGGCCGTCCGACCGCCCCGGACGAGATCGGGGAACGCACGAAGTCGCGTTACGGAGTGCGGGGCGACCGGCCCCAGCCCCAGCAGCGCTGGCTCCCCGAGCTGTGGACCGGCCAGACCTGGCAGCTCTGCGGCACACCCCGCCGCGACAAACAGGAGGCGGAGCTCTATCTCGCCGCCCAGCGCCGGGGCCCCCGCCCGGGCATGGCCTACCGGTTGGTCCACGAGTTCACCGATTATGAAGTGCTGCGAATCTGGGGCACCCCGGTGAAGATCGACATCGAGCCGATGGGGAACCTCTGATGGGCACGCCCGAGCACCCTTGGCGTGGAATCGACCTCGACGTGTACGAGCAGCACATGGGCGACCCGGGCGTCGGGCAGCTTCAGCGGCTGCGCGACATCACCGGGGAACAGCTCGCCGCGTACCCGTTCCGCGCGATCGGGGTGCTGGGAGTGGCGGGAGGCAACGGACTCGACGTCATCGACCCGGAGACCACGGATGCCGTGTACGGGTACGACATCAACCCCGAGTACCTCGCCGCCTGCGAGACCCGGTATCGCGACAGGCTCGGCGATCGCCTCCGTCTGATCGAGACGAGCATCGACCGTTCCGTGCGGATCGAGCGCGTCGACCTCCTCATCGCCAACCTCATCGTCGAGTACGTGGGCGCCGAGGAGTTCGTCGCCTTCGCGGCCGCCAATGCCCGCTCCATCGGTGTGCTCTCGTGCGTGATCCAGCACAACGACAAGGCAGGCTTCGTCAGCTCGACGAACCACTCGTCGTCGTTCGACGCTCTCGCGTCGGTGTCGTCGGACATCGACCCCGAGGCGCTGGCCGCAGCGATGTCGGATGCGGGGTTCGCAGCCCTGGACCACCGCGAATATCCCTTGCCGAACGGCAAGACCCTGGTGCGGCAGGACTTCCGGGCGACCCCGCGCCCGTGAACGACCGGGCCTCTGGGCCCGCGTCGTCCTACTTCCCGGCGATGCCCCGGTGACCCGACACCTCGGCGATCCACTTGATGAAGGCGCCCGGGTCCTGGTCGGCGCCGTGGCCGGCGTCCCAGTAGTAGGCGGTGTCGACGTCGTCGCCCAGGGTCGTCAGGCGGGCGGAGAGGTTGCCCGCGACGGAGAGCGAGGTGTCGCTGTCCTTGGTGCCGAGGCGTATCCACCAGTGCTTCGACCGGTTCCGGTTGAGGTCCTCGACGAGGTGGTGCATCGGGTTCATCAGGTCGAGCTTCGCGGGGATGTCGGCGTCGAGACGGGCGCTGTCGCCGTTCTCGTGGCGCAGGCTGTAGAGCGTGAAGTGGCGGGCCTTCGTGGTCCCCGTACCGAACAGGTTGTTCTCGGGGGTGGCCAGGTCGAAGCCGTCGAAGGAGGGCGCGTTCTTCTTGCGGGCGCCGACATGGGTGAGGAAGTCGGCCCAGGTGAAGGCCGCCCGGCCGCCGGACCAGGTGATGAAGGTGTTCGCGGCCAGGTAGGCGGCGCGGTCCGCGTCGGACAGGGCGGCGAGGTACCGGGTGGCCGACGGCTCCAGATGGGTCTTCAGCAGGTACTCGTCGAGGTTGCGCGCGGTGAGCCTGCCGAAGCCCTTCGCCCGCAGCCCGAGTGAGGCCAGGTAGTCGCCGTACGCGGCCTTGAGTTCCCGGGAAATGGCCGGGTCGACCTGGGCGCCGCTGCCCAGCGGGTTGTCGCCCCAGCACCACTCGTACGCCGTGTCGGAGTGTTCGAGGTCGGTGATCGGGCACCAGGCGCCGACGGCGAAGATCGTGTCACTCGCGTCGGCCGCGCCGATCGCCTCCAGGTACGGGTCGTAGAGCGGGCTGTCGCCGGACGCGCCGAGCAGCGAGGACAGGGCCCCGCCAGCGCTGACACCGGAGGAGACGATCCGGTGCACGTTGCCCGGGACGCGGCCCTTGTTGGACTTCAGGTACCGCACGGCGGCCTTCAGGTCCACGATGGCGGCCGGTGCCGTGCCGTAGTACACGCCGTCGGCGTCGACCAGGCTCCGGCCGCGGGCGCCCGGCTCCACGACGACGTACCCGGCGGCGAGCGCGAGCGCCTGGCGGCTGGTCCCGCCGCCCATGCCGGACGCGACGATCCCGGTGTTGTTCGCCACGGACGACGGCATGTAACCGCCGATGGCGTTGGCGAGGAGGATCGGCGCGTCGGTGGCGTCGACGGCCGTGCCGTCGATCCGCACCGGGACGCTGATGTTCAGGGACTGGTACGCCGCGTTGACCGGCTTCGCCACGTACGAGGCGACCTTGTGGAAGCGGTAGACGACCTCGTGGGCGACGCCGTCGGTGTCCTTGATGGTGATGGTGGACTCGGTGTAGGCGCCCGGGTCGAAGACGAGGGAGGAGCGGCCCGCGGCTGCCGAGGGCGAGGCTGCCGAGGCCGCCGCGGAGGTCCCGCTCCCGGCCCGAGTGGCTTGCGTGGCCTCCGCGGCCCGTGCCCCGGAGGCGAACCCGACCGCCGGTACCGCCGCGGCCGCCGTGAGTCCCATGACCACTGCTCTACGCTGCACTTCCGTCTCCTGTCTGCACGGCTCATACGGTCAACAACCGTTTGCCAACGCCCGGTTCGGCGCCGACGGAGACCCCAGTGCACCAACCTTTCCTTAAGACTTCCTGTGCCCCTCCAACCGCAGCACAGGGAACCGGCCACCACCCCTCAGCACCACGTCCTGCCTGGTCCACCGCCATACCGAGTGAATCGCCCACAAAATTGTCAGCAATTTTGGCGCATTCTCGCGCGGGGCGCACCCCGCAGCCGCATATCGTTTCAATCGATACCGTATCGATTGAATTAACAGCGGTAACATGCCCCCATGACCGCCGACGCTTCCCACCCCGACACCACCGCCGCCACCGCCACTACCGCCGCGCGCGCGACCGAACGCCCCGGGGACGCCTCGCCCTTCGCGCTCGGTCTGCTGCTGCGGCAGGCGCACTGGCGGGCGGCGGCGGTGATGTCGGAGGCGCTTCGGCCGCTCGGCATCGAGTTGCGGCACTTCGCCGTGCTGATCGTGCTCGTCGACCGCGGCCCCACCGTGCAGCGGGACCTGGCGGCGGCGACGGGGACGGACAAGGCGGGGATCATGCGGGTCGTCGACGACCTGGAGCGCAAGGGTCTCGCCGTACGCAAGTCCGTTCCGGGGGACCGACGGGTGCGGGCGGTGGAGATCACGCCCCAGGGCATCGAGCTCTTCGACGCGGCCCACGCGGGGGCGGCGGCGCCGGCCGAGAGCCTGGTCGCGGGCCTGAAGCCCGGCGAGCCCGAGCAACTGACCGACCTGCTGACCCGGTTCGCCTATCCCGCGGCGGACGGCGCGGCGTAGGCGCGGGCGCCGGCACGTACGCGGAGCGGACTACGCGGCGAGGCGCTCCGCGAGTGCCTTCGCCTTGGCGGTCGCGTCGGCGAAGGCGCGCTCGCGCGAGACCTCGTACAGGGGAATCAGCTCGGACATGGCCGGGTTGGTGGGGGCCATGGTGAGTTCCGGGACGATGAATTCGAGGTCCAGGCCGAGGGCACCCTGGAGGACGACCTCCAGGTAGTTCTGCACGAACTCGAAGCCCTCGCGCGGGGTGCCCGGCGCGTATGAGCCACCGCGGCTGGCCACGACGACGACCGGCGTGCCCTTCGCGGACGGCGCCTCGCCCGCCGTACGGCCGAGCAGGAACACGTTGTCCAGCCACGCCTTGAGGGTCGAGGGGATCGAGTAGTTGTGCATGGGCGCGCCGATCAGGACGGCGTCCGCACGCTCCAGCTCCTCCATGAGCCGCACGCGCTCGCCGAACGCGGCGGCCTGCTCCGGCGTGCGCTCGGACGGGTCCGTGAACCCGGCGGACCAGGCGGCGGCGGTGATGTGCGGGACCGGGTGGGCGGCGAGGTCGCGGTGGATCACCCTGCCCTCCGGGTGCTGCTCCTCCCATGCCTTGCGGAAGGCGTCCGCGACCGAACGGGACGAGGACGCCTCGCCCGGGAGCACGGACGAGTCGATGTGCAGCAGCGTGGTCATGCGCTTTCTCCAAGGATGCGGGTGGCCCGGGCGGAGAGCCGGGGCAGATGGCTCGTACTCGACGACAGTTAAACACGAGAAGGTATCGAATGATACCGTCGTGGTCGAGACGGAAAAAGTGACGTGGAGCAGCGGCGAGCAGATGGGAGGTAGACGGCCTTGGACGTCTACGAGGCGGTCACGAGCCGACGGGCGGTGCGCGAATTCACCGACCGGCGTGTCCCGAGGCAGGCACTTGAGCGCGTACTGTCCACGGCGGCCTGGTCGCCGTCCGCGTCGAACCTCCAGCCGTGGCACGCCTACGTGCTGACCGACGGTCCGCTGGCCGGGCTCAAGAAGCGCGCCGGTGAGCGCCTGGCCGCGGGCGACCCCTGGGACGAGCCGGAGTACGAGATGTACCCGCCCGCGCTCAAGTCCCCGTACCGGGAACGCCGTTCCGCCTTCGGCGAGCAGCGCTACGGCTCGCTCGGCATTCCGCGCGAGGACCTGGAGGCGCGCCAGCGGGCCGCCGCCGCGAACTGGGAGTGCTTCGGCGCGCCCGCGGCCCTGTTCTGCTACATCGACCGCGATCTGGGCCCGGCGCAGTGGTCCGACGTCGGCATGTATCTGCAGACGGTCATGCTGCTGCTCCGCGCCGAAGGGCTGCACAGCTGTACGCAGATGGCGTGGGCGAAGTACCACCGGACCGTCGCGGAGTTTCTGGCACCCCCGGACGAGCTCACTCTCTTCTGCGGCATGTCGATCGGGTTCGAGGACGCCACAGTGGGATACACCCGTACGGGCCGGGCTCCGCTCGACGAGACGGTCGTGTTCGTCGAGGCTTGAGTCCGACGAAAGCAGAAAGCGGAGAGCGGAAAGCAGCGGATAGGCGGATAGCAGCTGGGAGGCGGCCCGCGATGGCGACGATGGGGAACCTGCCCGAGGTGGTGTCACGCGAGGAGTGGCTCGCGGCCCGCAAGGAACTGCTGACGAAGGAGAAGGAGCTCACGCGGGCACGCGACCGGGTGAACGCCGACCGGCGGCGCCTGCCGATGGTCCGCGTCGACAAGCCGTACGCCTTCGAGGGCCCGGACGGGACCGTGTCCCTGCTCGACCTGTTCGAGGGTCGGCCCCAGCTGGTCATGCACCACTTCATGTGGACGTACGACATCGACGCCGACGGCACCGAGCACCCCCGCGACACCGGCTGCCCGAGCTGCTCCTCCGCCGCCGACGGCATCGCCGGACTGCGCCAACTGCACGCCCGCGACACGACGTTGGCCGCGGTGAGCCGCGCGCCCTACGCGAAGCTCGCCGCCTACCGCGAGCGGATGGGCTGGACGTTCCCCTGGTACTCCTCGGCCGACGGCGACTTCAACTACGACTTCCACGCGACGGTCGACGACCGCGTCGCGCCGGTCCAGGTCTTCCACCGCACCGAGGCCGAGCTCGCCGAGGCCGGAATGCCCTGGTCGGAGAGCATGCGCGGCGACTGGCCGGGCATGAGCGCGTTCCTGCGGGTGGGCGACGAGGTGTTCCACACGTACTCGACCTTCGGCCGCGGCATCGAGGAGTTCCACAACGGCTACCCCTGGCTCGACCTCACCGCGCTCGGCCGCCAGGAGGCCTGGGAGGAGCCGAAGGACCGCGCGGCCCCGCGCGGCATGGAGGTCGGCGGCCCCGGGATGCGCATCCCGGACGAGTACGACGTGTGAGACGGGACGTGTGACGCGGGATGAGGCGGAACGCGTAAAGCGGGACGCGTGAGGCGGGACATGTGAGGCGGGTTGTCTATGCGGCTGCATCCGGGCGAGACCGAGGCCGTCGGCTGGCGGGTGGTGACCGTGCTCGACGCCGTCCGGCAGCTGCGCGGGGCATCGCCCCACGTCACCGGACGTCCGCGCGTGATCGCGATCGACGGCCGGGGAGGCGCCGGCAAGACGAGCCTGGCCGAGCGCCTGCGCAAGGCGGTGCCCGAGTCCGCCGTCGTGCACACCGACGACATCGCCTGGAACCACGCCTGCTTCGACTGGGGCGCCGCGCTCGCCGAGCACATCCTGCGCCCCCTGCACCGGGGTGAGCCGGTGGACTTCCGCCCTGCCCCCTGGATCACGCACGACCGGCCCGGGTCGATCACCGTCCCCGCCGGTGCGGACGTCATCTGGGTCGAGGGCACCGGCATCATCCGCGAGGAGCTCGCCCCGTGGCTGGACGCCTCGGTGTGGATGCAGGGCGACCTCGACGAGCAGGAGCGGTTGCTGTCCGCCCGTGACGGCGACTCCCCCGAGCAGCGGGAGCACGTGGCCAACTGGCTGCGGGAGGAACTGCCGTTCATGCTCCGGGAACAGCCGTGGGCCCGGGCCACCCTCATCGTCGCCGGCCCTCCGTGGACCGCCCACGACCCGGACACGGAGTTGGTCGTAGCCCCGCCGACGGACCCCTAGGCAGCCCCTCACGGCAGCCGCCCCTCCCAGTTGAGCCGCCGCACCCGCGCCCGCAGCACCTCCCCCACCGGAGCCTCACCCACCGCCTCCGGCGGACAGTCCCACTCCCGACCGCCACCCACGGGCCGCAACTGTACGTAGCCGCCCTCGCGCCCCATGACCTGCCCGACCCGACCGTCGCGCAGGTCGACCGCGTACTCCCGGCTCACGCGTCCCCACCCGCCGCCCCGCGCAGCGCGTCGGCCAGCCGAACCGCCGTCCGTACGTTGCAACGCCCCAGCTCCACCAGGGCGTACGGTTCGCCGGTGGCCGCCGTCACCGGGTCGACGCCGAGCGACGGCAGCGCGATGCCCGCCCCCTCCAGGGCCGCCCGAAGGCACGCCACCGCGTCCTCCGTCGACCGCACCCGCTGACTCGACGTCATCTCCATCGCGCCCTGCCTCCACTCTGAGTGTTCACGTTCACCACACAGAGTGGCCGTCCCAGCTCTAACCTGGCCAGAGACGGCGCCCCAACAACCCCACTTGTCGGACAGGGAGTTGCGCATGGCAGGGCCGAAGGATCTCGACCCGTCCTCATCACCCCGTGCGCTGCTGGGCGCGGAACTGAGACACGCGCGCGAGAAGAAGGGGCTGAGCCAGGAACAGTTGGGCCAAAGGCTGTTCGTAAGTGGGTCCTTCATCGGCCAGTTGGAGGCGGGGACTCGTCGTATGCAGGCGGAGTACGCGCGCATGCTTGACGACGCCCTTGAGACGGCGGACTTCTTCGCACGGAACTGCAAGGCGGCAGCCAAGTCGAAGCATCCGGAGCACTTCGCCGACGCGGTGGAAGCGGAGGAGCAGGCCACGGCGATCCGGCAGTACGCGCCGCTGCTGATCCCCGGCCTGCTCCAGACTCCTGCGTATGCGCGGACCGTGTTCCGTGCGTACCGACCGACGGCATCGGACGCGAAGCTCGACGAGATGGTGGCGCTCCGGATGGACCGAGCCCGCATCCTCGGCGGTCCAACAGAACCGTTGTTGTGGGTGGTGATCGACGAGGCCGCACTGCGCCGCGTGACGGGCGGACGCCAAGTGATGGCGGAAGCCCTACGCCACGTCGTCGCCGTGGCGCGCCGCAACCAGGCCATCGTGCAGGTCATCCCGTTCGGAGCCGGTGCGCATGCGTCGATGGAGGGTTCGATCAAGCTGATGGACTTCGATGACGCTCCACCACTGCTCTTCCTGGAAGCGGTCGGAACCGGCCGACTGGAAGACGACCCCCTCACCGTCAAGCAACAGCGGCGCAGCTTCGAACTGCTCACGGCCTGCGCGCTGTCGCCGGACAGCTCCCTGGCCCTCATCGGGACGATGGCGCAGGATTACGCTCATGAGGAACACCCCTGACACCTGGCGCAAGTCGACGTACAGCGGCGGGAGCGGAGCCGACTGCCTGGAAGTGGCCCCCGGCCACCCCACCCACGTCCCCGTGCGCGACTCCAAGAACCCCCTCGGCCCGAAGCTCAAGTTCCGGGCCGAGGCATGGTCGGCGTTCGTCGAGAACCTCAAGCAGGACTAGGCATCAGCCGCCCCGAAGCTCAAGCGCCGAGCTTCGAGCCCTGCTTCTGAGGATTGGGCGGTGGGCTTCAACCCACCCACCCTCCCTGCGAGTTGACTCGACGCGACCGGTTTGCCACGGACAGTCACAAGGGTCTAGCGTGCCCGGATAACGAACAGCCCCCGCTCGGTGCTTGCAGGCACCCGCGGGGGCTTGACCTACGAGATCGAAGGACAAGTTCGATCCCATGGCTGATGCCAAGCTTAGTGCTGCCTTCCTGCCCGTGCACGCGACCCCACCCCACCCGATGGCCAATCCGGGTTACGGAAAACGCGCCGCACCGGACCAACACCCCCGAACGGCACAGGACTTCGCCCACCTCCCACCCCGCGAGGCGGCCGTCGCCGCGTACATCGACCGGCTTCCCGGCGGCGCCGACATCTCCGTAAAGACGCTGGCCAAGACGCTCCCGTACGGCCAGTGCGCACTCCGGACGGCCCTCAACAACCTCCAACGGGCGGGCCACTTGCGCCGGGGTCGCGAACACCTGGCCGACTCGGGCAGCCGCCGCTGGATCACCCGAACGTGGTTCTCGCGGACGGCGCGGAACGACGACTGGTGGGCGGCGTTCACGAGGGGCGACGTACCGCAGGAGCCACAGGAGCCGTCGGACAGACAGGGCCCGACCCGCTCACGCGCGTACATCCTGCTCGCGGCGCTAGGCCGCACCGCACCATCGCTGTCGCTCTCCAAGGCGGCCTGCGCGGAACTCGCCCCGCTGCTCACGGAGTGGTTCGCGAGGGGTGCGAGCGACGAACACGTACTCCGGTCCCTGACGGCAGGCCTACCGACCCCGATCCACCACCCGGCGGCCCTGATCCGCACCCGCCTCACCACGAAGCTCCCCCCGGAACGGGAACCGGGGCCGACTCCGCCGCGACGCCCACCCCTCCGCGTACTGGAGTGCGCGAAGTGCGGCACACCGGGCCGCCCGGAGGCCCTGCCGGGCGGCACCTGTGGCCCGTGCCGGGGCGAGGCCGGGCCCACCCCGGACTCCACACCACTCACGGCCTCCGCAGTACGCACCCACGCGGCCGACATCCGCGCCGCGATGGCCAACCGCAGACAAGGAAGCCACACATGACCTCCTGGAAGCCCGCAACCGCCTCCGCGGCGGTACGCGCACTCGCCGACGATGTCCATGTGCTGAAGGTCGGCCGCAGCGCGTGACCCACCCGCGCAACGCCGAGGGCGGCGCCCCCGCAAGAAGGGGTGCCGCCCTCGCCGTACAACAGCCGTCCGTGTTGGTCGGCTCAGCTGAGTGAGCCCAGTGCCGCCGCGTCGTACGCCCCCAGCTCGGCGAAGCGGCCGTCGAGGACCTTCGCCGCCCACTGGGGGTCCTGGAGGAGGGCGCGGCCAACGGCCACCATGTCGAACTCGTCGCTCTCCAGGCGGTCCAGCAGGTCGTCGATGCCCCTGGCCGGGGCGCCCTCGCCCTGGAAACCCTTGAGGAAGTCGCCGTCGAGGCCGACCGAGCCGACGGTGATGACCGGCCTGCCCGTGAGCTTCTTCGTCCAGCCGGCCAGGTTCAGGTCCGAGCCGTCGAACTCCGGGCGCCAGTAGCGGCGGGTGGAGGCATGGAAGGCGTCCACACCGGCCGCCACGAGCGGGGCCAGCAGCGCCTCCAGCTCCTCCGGCGTCTCGGCGAGGCGTGCCTCGTACGCCTGCTGCTTCCACTGCGAGAAGCGGAAGATGATCGGGAAGGCCGGCGAGACGGCGGCACGCACCGCGGCCACGATCTCCGCGGCGAACTGCGTCCGCGCGACCAGGTCGCCGCCGTACGCGTCGGTGCGACGGTTGGTCCCGGCCCACAGGAACTGGTCGATCAGGTAACCGTGCGCGCCGTGCAGTTCGACCCCGTCGAAGCCGATGCGCTCGGCGGCGGCAGCGGCCTCGGCGAAGGCCTGGATGACGTCGTCCAGGTCCTGCTGGGTCATGGCCTGACCGGTGACCTTGGCGCCTTCGGTGTGGATACCGGACGGGCTGACGGACGGGGCGTCCGCGAACGGCGGCTCACCGGCCCTGCGCACACTCCCGATGTGCCAGAGCTGCGGCACGATCTTCCCGCCCGCCGCGTGCACGGCCTCGGCGACCTTCGCCCACCCGGCCAGCTGCTCGTCCCCGTGGAAGCGGGGGATGTCGTCGCTCTGCCCGGCCGACTCATGGCCCACGTACGTGCCCTCGGTGACGATGAGACCGACCCCGGCGGCGGCCCGGCGCGCGTAGTACGACGCCACGTCCTCCCCCGGAACACCGCCCGTCGAGAACTGCCGGGTCATTGGCGCCATCGCGATCCGGTTCGGAACGGTCAGGCCGTTGAGGGCGACGGGCCGGGAAAGGATCTCGGCCGCGCGGGAGGCGGAGGGGGCGACAGTCACGTAGGGGCTCCTTGTGGGGGTGGAGTGGTCGAGCGGGTCGGTCGATCTGCGGATCCGTGCGTACGTATGCGCATCCCCGTTGGTATGTGCATACGCATGGATCACTCCCCCCATTAACCACCCCGGTGACCAGGACATTCCACTTCCCCGCCTCCGACCCCCCGTGATCCCGGCCACACCTCCGTACCCGATCAAGGCCGATCTGTTCGCGCGCGTGATCGATCAAGTGATCTATAAAGTGTGGTGGCCATCAACACCACTCGAACGCAAGGGAACAGATGGGTAGACAGATACGGTGGACGGCCGCTCTCGCCGTCCCCCTCGCCCTCGGAGCGGCACTGCTCGCTCCTACGACCACCGCCCAGGCGGAGACGGTCGTCTCCGGGAACTACACCTCGGTCTTCAACTACCCGAGGCCCACGGGCGCCCAGGACTTCTCGATCAGCACCGGCGCCGGTGAACTGATCGACCTCGCGGCGCCGGACTCGACCCTCTACATGGGGATGTTCCTGTTCAGCAGCGCGACCCTGCGGGAGAAGCTCGCCGCCGCGCAGACGCGGGGTGTGACCCTGCGCATCGTCGCGGAGGGCGCGAACTCCGGCGACCTGAGCCAGCTGCCGCTGACGGGCGACTCGACCCTCACACGGTGCAGCAACGGCTGCCTCGGCAACGGCTCGGGCGACACACGGGCGATCAACCACGACAAGTACATGGTGCTCGACGCGCTCACCGACGGCCGCAAGAACGTCGTCTGGCAGAGCTCGCAGAACCTCGCGGGCGGCCAGGACGGCGAGATCAACAACGCGGTCGTCGTGGCGAACAACGCGACCCTCGCCACCCGGTACCGCAACCACTTCGACGACCAGGTCGAGCACGCCGGCGACAGCCTGCACACGACGTACGACTACACCACGGGCGATCCGAACTCACCGGTCGAGGCGTACTTCTCCCCGCGTGACACGGCCTCGGACGCCACGCACTACGGCAACGCCGACATCCTCGCCTCCTTCATCGACCAGGTCGACTGCCGGAACGACGGCAAGATCAGGATCTCGGCGGCCGAGCTCGACCAGCGCACCACCCGCCCGGCCGTCTACGAGGCCCTGGAGGCCAAGAAGATCCAGGGCTGTGCCATCGACGCGAACGCCCGCGACCTCAGCGACGGCGGCGGCAACAACGGCATCAACGAGCTGGCCGGTCTCGACATCCCGGCCTACGGCAACCGCCCGGGCGGCTGCCGCTACAAGGCCACGGCGACCTCGTCCTGCAACCGCGGCACCGTGCACTCCAAGTACCTGCTGACGGAGTGGAAGAAGGAAGACGGCACCCAGGTCCAGCACGTGTACACGGGCTCCCACAACTGGACCGCGGGCTCGCTGAAGACCAACGACGAGACGATCCTGCGCATCGACGACGCGGGCACCTACCAGGCGTTCGTCGCCAACTTCAACAAGGCCCGCGCCCTCGTGGTCGACGTCGACGCCACGAAGTACGGCTCGACGTCCCAGCACTACTCCCGCGTCAACGTGAACGCCAACGGCGACCAGCACTACAGCGCCGTCGCCTCCGGTGGCACCTCCTCCGTCTACACGGCGGTCGTGTACGAGCAGGGCGACCGGCACGACGCCTCGGACACCGAGCTGGGCACCGACGTGTACATCCGCATGTACAAGGACGGCGTACCCCTCTGGGACGAGCAACTGCTGAGCAACAGCGGGACCGGTACCACCTGGTCGCACCAGAAGCCCGACGTCGGCGTGGACGACCAGGGCAACGCGATCGTCGTCTGGGCCAAGGACGACGACGGCAACAAGTACGCCGACATCGCCGTGCGCCGGATCACCCCGGCCGGCACGGTCACCACCCTGCCGCGCCCGCACGCCTCGGGTGACGGTGACCAGCTGCGGCCGACGGTCGCGGTGGCCGGCGACGGTTCCTACGGTGTCGCCTGGGAGAGCACGGCCGACGGCTCGACCCTCAACCAGGTGTACGCGAGCAGCTGGTCGCCGACCGGTGCCGCGCGCTACCAGGACGTCCAGGTCAGCACGATCAACTCCGGTGCGGCCGGGTCCAACCGTCGGCCCGACGCGGCGATCGACGACGCCGGGAACATGGTCGTCGCCTGGGAAGAGGACGCGGACGGCAACGGCGGCCTCAACATCGGGGTGGCGAAGCTGAACACCTCGGGCGGCTTCGCCGTGGCGCGCAAGGTGGCCAACTCGCTCACGGACGGGCAGCAGACCAGGCCCGCGCTGGCGTCGGCCGGTGACGGCCGGTTCGTGGTGGCGTGGACGGACGAGTACACCACCGGCACCGGCACCCTGGTCCGGGACCAGCGGATCCAGCACCGCATCTTCTCGGCGGCGGGCGCCGCCGCGGCGGCCGACCGGCGGACCACCGAGGACGACGCCGGAAGCGGCCCCTACGTCGACAGCAAGCGGCCGATCTCCGATCAGGCCGACGCCGACGTGGCGGTCGCCGACGACGGCAGCTTCGTCGTGGCGTGGAAGGAGGCCTTCGACGTGTTCCTCGGCAACCCCGCGACCCTGTACGCCGGCCAGGACGACGTCTGGGCCCGCGGCTTCAACGCGGACGGGACCGCGACCGACCGGCTCGTGCCCACCCGGATGAACGTGGTGACCGGCGGGGGCCAGGGCGGCCCGGCCGTGGCCCTGGCCGCGAACGGCCGTCTGGCGCTGACGTACTCGGACGACTACGACGGCAACGGCCACAACGAGATGCGCCTGCGGGACGCGTTCAAGAACGCCTGATCACGGCACCGTCGGCGGAACGTCGGCGGAACACCGGCGGAAACGCCCGAGGGCGGCACCCCTGGAATGGGGTGCCGCCCTCGTTCGCGTAATGCGAAGTACTGCGTAATGCGAACTGCGAAGTACTGCGTACCGCTATGAACCACCGAGCCTTGGCTGCTTGCGCAGGGGCTCAGAAGTCCATGTCACCGCCCGGCATGCCGCCCGGAGCGCCGCCGGCGGCGGCCTTCTCCGGCTTGTCGGCGATGACGGCCTCGGTGGTGAGGAACAGCGCGGCGATGGACGCGGCGTTCTGCAGGGCAGAGCGCGTGACCTTCGCCGGGTCGATGATGCCTTCGGCGATCATGTCGACGTACTCACCGGTCGCGGCGTTGAGGCCGTGGCCGACGGGAAGGTTGCGGACCTTCTCGACGATGACGCCACCCTCGAGGCCACCGTTGACGGCGATCTGCTTGAGCGGGGCCTCCAGGGCGAGCTTCACGGCGTTGGCGCCGGTCGCCTCGTCACCCTCCAGGTCCAGCTTCTCGAAGACCGAGGAGGCCTGGAGCAGGGCCACGCCACCACCGGCGACGATGCCCTCCTCGACGGCCGCCTTCGCGTTGCGAACGGCGTCCTCGATGCGGTGCTTGCGCTCCTTGAGCTCGACCTCGGTGGCGGCACCGGCCTTGATGACGGCCACGCCGCCGGCCAGCTTCGCCAGGCGCTCCTGGAGCTTCTCGCGGTCGTAGTCCGAGTCGGAGTTCTCGATCTCGGCACGGATCTGGTTGACGCGACCGGCAACCTGGTCCGCCGAACCCGAGCCGTCGACGATCGTCGTCTCGTCCTTGGTGATGACGATCTTGCGAGCGCGGCCGAGCAGCTCAAGGCCCGTGTTCTCGAGCTTGAGGCCGACCTCCTCGGAGATGACCTCGCCGCCCGTGAGGATGGCGATGTCGTTCAGCATCGCCTTGCGGCGGTCACCGAAGCCCGGGGCCTTGACGGCGACGGACTTGAAGGTGCCACGGATCTTGTTGACGACCAGGGTCGACAGGGCCTCGCCCTCGACGTCCTCGGCGATGATCAGCAGCGGCTTGCCCGACTGCATGACCTTCTCCAGGAGCGGGAGCAGGTCCTTGACGTTGGCGATCTTCGAGTTGGCGATCAGGATGTAGGGGTCGTCGAGGACGGCCTCCATACGCTCCATGTCCGTGGCGAAGTACGCCGAGATGTAGCCCTTGTCGAAGCGCATACCCTCGGTGAGCTCGAGCTCCAGACCGAAGGTCTGGGACTCCTCGACCGTGATGACGCCTTCCTTGCCGACCTTGTCCATCGCCTCGGCGATGAGCTCGCCGATCTGGGTGTCGGCGGCGGAGATGGAGGCCGTCGAAGCGATCTGCTCCTTGGTCTCGACATCCTTGGCCTGCTCAAGGAGGGCACCGGAGACGGCCTCGACGGCCTTCTCGATACCGCGCTTGAGAGCCATCGGGTTGGCGCCGGCGGCGACGTTGCGAAGGCCCTCGCGGACCAGCGCCTGCGCCAGAACGGTCGCGGTGGTCGTACCGTCACCGGCGACGTCGTCCGTCTTCTTGGCGACTTCCTTGACCAGCTCAGCGCCGATCTTCTCGTACGGGTCCTCGAGCTCGATCTCCTTGGCGATGGAAACACCATCGTTGGTGATCGTGGGGGCGCCCCACTTCTTCTCGAGGACGACGTTGCGACCCTTGGGACCAAGGGTGACCTTGACGGCGTCGGCGAGCTGGTTCATCCCGCGCTCGAGACCGCGCCGTGCCTCCTCGTCGAACGCGATGATCTTGGCCATGTGAAGTGGTCCTCCCGGACTGGGGTGGAATCTCCAGGACCGCGCCCGCGCCCGCGACGGACGGCCTGCCGACCTCGTGGTTCCTTGCCCCACCTGGCCAGCGGGCCTCACCGACCCGGTCCTCGTTATCACTCTCACCTTCAGAGTGCTAACGCCAATGATTAGCACTCGACCCATGCGAGTGCAAGCGGCTCAGGATGATCCGCAGGTGGGAGCAGGTGGGAAGAGAGTGAGAAGAGGGGGCGCGGACGGCGCGGACCGGCGCCCGGGCGTGCCGAAGGGCCCGCACCCCGTGGGGTACGAGCCCTTCGGAAGAAGAACGTCGCTGCAGTAAGTCGGCGCGTGCTTCAGCCGGTCGCCAGTCGGACCATGTCCGCCTGCGGCCCCTTCTGGCCTTGCGAGATCTCAAAATCGACCCGCTGACCCTCTTCCAGGGTGCGGTAGCCGTCCATCTGAATCGCGCTGTAGTGGACGAAAACATCCGCACCACCGTCGACCGCGATGAAGCCGTACCCCTTCTCCGCGTTGAACCATTTGACGGTGCCCTGAGCCATGCCTAACTCCCCTATTACTGGCCCTTGCACAGACCCGCACTTCGCGGATCCGGGTCAGACCTCACCCCCCAACGGTTGGGGGTGTGCGCCGGAACGCGTCGACCGCGGCTGAATGTATCCGTCCAACTGCCGTCTGCAACAGGTCAATCCGACGAGAATTCCGGGCACGACCGATCGGGAATATGTGAAGAATTCACGAAGATTCAGGGCAAGTCGGGCCCCATGAATGCCATAAAAGGCTCAAAAAGGCGGGGCACTTTGGCTACTTCTTGTCGGGCTTCGGGCGGGATCTCAATGCGCCCGGCGTGCGGATCGAAGCAGGTTCCCCAACTGTACCGCGCTCAACCATACAGAATTGCCCCCTCCGCTTCTCTCACGGAGGGGGCAATTCGATGAACTCTCAGTGACGGCAGTTACCGAAGGTAATGATCAGCCCTCGGCACGGCTCCCGACGGGTCAGCCGCCGGCGACGGCGGGAATGATCGACACCCCGGCCCCGTCCGGCGTCGCCGTCTCCAGCCCCTGCTCGAAGCGGACGTCGTCGTCGTTCACGTACACGTTGACGAACCGCCGCAGCTGTCCCTGGTCGTCCAGGACCCGGGCTGAGATCCCGGCGTGGTTCTTCTCCAGATCGGCGATGACCGCACCGAGAGTCCCACCCTCGGCGGAAACCTCGGCCTGGCCGCCCGTGTAGGTGCGCAGGATGGTGGGGATACGAACGTTGACGCTCATGGGGTTAGACCTCCGTCGGAGTGGGTGGCCCATTCAGGGGCGCGGGGAACTGCGCGGTCTTCGGCGAACAACGACTAGCCGAGCCCGGCCTCACGGAAGGAATCCAGGTTCGGCCGGATCGTCGCGGTCAGCCCCGTGTCGGAAGCAACCGCGTCCAGGGTCTTCAGACCATCACCGGTATTGAGGACAACCGTGGTCAGACTCGGATCCAGCAGACCGTTCTCGATCAGCTTCTTCGCCACCCCCACCGTCACACCACCGGCGGTCTCCGCAAAGATCCCCTCGGTACGCGCCAGCAACTTGATCGCGTCGACCACCTGCTCGTCGTTCACGTCCTCCACGGCCCCACCCGTACGCCGGGCGATATCGAGAACATAAGGACCGTCCGCCGGATTTCCGATCGCCAGCGACTTCGCGATCGTGTTCGGCTTCTGCGGCCGTACGACATCGTGCCCGGCCTTGTACGCCACGGACACCGGCGAGCAGCCCTCGGCCTGCGCACCGAAGATCTTGTACGGCTTGTCCTCGACGAGCCCGAGCTTGATCAGCTCCTGCAGACCCTTGTCGATCTTCGTGAGCTGCGAGCCGGAGGCGATGGGCACGACGAGCTGGTCGGGCAGCTGCCAGCCGAGCTGCTCACAGATCTCGTACGCGAGGGTCTTGGAGCCCTCCGCGTAGTACGGCCGCAGGTTGACGTTGACGAAGCCCCAGCCCTCGCCCGCCGGGTCGCCGATCAGCTCGGAGCAGAAGCGGTTCACGTCGTCGTAGTTGCCCTCGATGCCGACGAGCTCGCCGCCGTAGACCGCGGCCATGACGACCTTGCCCTGCTCCAGGTCGTGCGGGATGAACACGCAGGACCGGAAGCCGGCGCGCGCGGCGGCGGCGCCCACCGCGCCGGCGAGGTTGCCGGTGGAGGAGCAGGAGAGGGTCGTGAAGTTGAAGGCGCGGGCGGCCTCGATGGCCTGGGCGACGACACGGTCCTTGAAGGAGTGCGTCGGGTTCCCGGAGTCGTCCTTCACGAAGAGCTTGCCGGCGTCGACACCCAGCTCGCGCGCGAGGTTGTCGGCCTGGACGAGCTTGGTCCAGCCGGGGTTGATGTTCGGCTTGTCGGCCACGTCCGCGGGGACGGGCAGCAGCGGCGCGTACCGCCAGATGTTCGCGGGGCCCGCCTCGATCCGCTTGCGGAGCTCCTCGGCGTCATAGGCCGAGAAGTCGTACGCGATCTCCAGCGGGCCGAAACACTCCTCGCAGGCGAAGACCGGACCGAGCGGGACGCGGTGGCCGCATTCACGGCAGGAAAGCGCGGCGGCCGGGCCGAGGTCGACGGAGTTCGCGGCGGGGGTGGAGTTCGTGGTGCTTGCAACTGTCTGCGCAGCCATGGAGGCGAGGCCCTTTCTCCTCATCTTCCTCACGACGCACTTCGCCGTGAGACGGATTTGGCACCTTCCCTAGCCGGGAGCCTCGCTGCGCTGATCGACGATGATCAGGACGAGACCGGCTGGAGGGTTGCCGGGGCTTCAACGGGCCGTATCCCTCTGCCCCTCTGGATGAGCGGTATTCAGTTGTGGTTCTGGCTCTGGTTTTGGTTGTGCACGCAACGACCCCCGACATGCGATGGTCATCAGCGTTGTTCAAGACTGTAACCGAAGGCCTGGATGGTGGAGAGAGCCGTCCGAACCGCGAGATGACAGTGACGCACCCGACAGTGCCTCGCGCCGGGCACACGCATCCCAATGAACGCAAGGGAGAGCCGCACGTGCTGGAAGACGTCGAGCGCTGGCTGAGCACGCGCTCCTGGTCCGTCGAGGACCGCCCGCTCAAGAAACTCATCGCCGCGAAGCGTGCCACCGGCTCCACGGTGAGTGTCGTACTGCCCGCGCTCAACGAGGAGGAGACCGTCGGCGAGATCGTCGCGATCATCCGCCGTGAGCTGATGACCAGGAAGGTGCCGCTCGTCGACGAGATCGTGGTGATCGACTCGGGTTCGACGGACCGCACCTCCGAGGTCGCCGCCGACGCGGGAGCCCTCGTCGTGCACCGGGACGAGATCCTGCCCCGGCTGCCTGCCGTCCCCGGCAAGGGCGAGGTGCTGTGGCGCTCGCTCCTCGTCACCAGCGGGGACATCGTCGCCTTCGTCGACGCGGACCTCAAGGAGTTCTCGGCGGACTTCGTCTCCGGGATCGTCGGCCCGCTCCTCACCGACCCGGGCGTGGACCTCGTCAAGGCGATGTACGACCGCCCGCTGGGCTCCGCCGCAGGTCAGGGGGGTCGGGTTACGGAACTCATGGCCCGTCCGCTCCTCAACATGCACTGGCCGCAGCTGGCCGGCTTCGTCCAGCCGCTGGGCGGGGAGTACGCGGCCCGCCGCTCCCTCCTCGAACAGCTCCCGTTCCCCGTCGGATACGGCGTCGAGCTGGGCATGCTGGTCGACGCGCTGCACCTGGTGGGCCTGGACGCCCTGGCCCAGGTCGACGTCGGCGTCCGCAAACACCGCCACCAGGACGGCCAGGCCCTGGGCCGCATGTCCGCCGCGATCTACCGCACCGCCCAGCTCCGCCTGGCCCGCGGCCACATGATCCGCCCCTCCCTCACCCAGTTCGAACGCGGCGAGAACGGCTTCGAGCCCCGCACGTACTCGGTGGACATGGAGGAGAGGCCGCCGATGGCAGAGATCGAGGAGTACGTGGAGAGGAAGGCCGCGTAGGCAGGGGGCCGCTTTCAAGGGGCGCGGGGAACTGCGCAATCTTTTGGCCTTTGGGGGCGCGGGGCGGTGACATTTGCGGCTCCGCCGCGGGGCGCGATCAGCCCCCGCGGCGGGTGGGAACGTTTGAGCGTTTACAGCGGGGGCTAGATTTCGTGTCATGGTCTCCACCCGCGGCACCCACAACATCCTGGTCGCCTCCAATCGCGGCCCGGTCTCGTACACCCTGGACGAGACCGGCACGCTCACGGCCAAGCGCGGCGGAGGCGGCCTGGTCTCCGGGCTCTCCGCGATCGGCCCGGACGCGGGCGCCCTGTGGGTGTGCTCGGCCCTCGGCGACGGCGACCGCGAGGCCGTACGACGCGGGGTGGGCGAGGACGGCGTGCGGATGCTGGACATCGACGCCGACACCCACGCCGCCGCGTACAACGACATCGCCAACTCCGTGCTGTGGTTCGTCAACCACCTGCTCTACCAGACACCGCTGGAGCCGGTCTTCGACAAGGAGTTCCGGCGCCAGTGGGCGGCGTACGAGACGTACAACCACGCCTTCGCCGAGGCCCTGGCCGAGGAGGCGGCGGAGGGTGCCGCGGTCCTAGTACAGGACTACCACCTGGTCCTGGTCCCGCGGATGCTCCGCGAACTCCGCCCCGACCTGCGGATCGGGCACTTCTCGCACACGCCGTGGGCTCCGCCGGACTACTTCCGGCTGCTGCCGGACGACATCGCGGCGAAGGTCCTCGGCGGGATCCTCGGCGCGGACCGGGCCGCGTTCCTCACCCAGCGGTGGGCGGACGCGTTCACGGACTGCTGTCACGCCGTCCTGGGTCCCGGGATCCCCTCCGGTACGCGGATCGGGGTGCACGGTCTCGGGGCCGACGCGGACTTCCTGCGCGAGCGCTCGCACCGGCCGGACGTGGACGAGCGGCTGGCAGTGCTGCGCGAGCAGATCGGCACGGCTCCGGACGGCAGCGCCCGCAAGGCGGTCGTGCGGGTCGACCGGACCGAGCTGTCCAAGAACATCGTGCGCGGACTGCTCGCGTTCCGGGAGCTCCTGGAGGAGCGGCCGGAGTGGCGCGAGCGGGTGGTGCACGTGGCGTTCGCGTACCCGTCGCGGCAGGACCTGGCGGTCTACCGCGACTACACGGCCGAGGTGCAGCGGGTCGCCGACGAGATCAACTCCCAGTACGGGACGCCCGGTTGGACCCCGGTCCTGCTGAACCTCAAGGACGACTTCGCCCGTTCCCTGGCCTCCTATCGGCTGGCGGACGTGGCCCTCGTCAACCCCATCCGGGACGGCATGAACCTCGTCGCCAAGGAGGTGCCGGTCGTCTCGGACGACGGGTGCGTGCTGGTGCTTTCGCGGGAGGCGGGGGCGTACGAGGAGTTGGGCGAGGACGCGATTGTGGTGAACCCGTACGACGTCTCGGGCACGGCGCGGGCGTTGCACGAGGCGTTGACGATGCCGGTGGGGGAACGGGCCGAGCGGACCAAGCGGTTGGCTGTGGCTGCGACGGCTTTGCCTCCGGCGCAGTGGTTCTTGGACCAGCTTGAGGCGTTGCGCTCCGCGGATCAGGCCTGAAAGCCAAAAGATTGCGCAGTTCCCCGCGCCCCTGAAAAGCCTAGGGGGCCAGCTTCGTCGCCAGAGCTGCCAGCAGGCGAACCACCCCCTCCGGGCCGTCCACCACCAGGTCTGCTCGGTCGGAGAGTTCTGTTACCTCGTTGCTGCCGCTGCAGACGAGGAGGCCGGGGGTGCCGTCGGAGCGGAGTTTTTCGACGGCGGCGAAGGCGGGGAGGTCGCCGAGGTCGTCGCCGCAGTACATGACCGACTCGGCGCCGATGTCGCGTACGTACTCGCCGAGGGCGACGCCCTTGTCCATGCCGGGCGGGCGCAGTTCCAGCACCATTCTTCCCGGTTCGACGATCAGGCCGTGGCGGGTGGCGAGTTCGGCGAGGGGTTCGCGGAGGGCCTCGAAGGCGGCCTGGGGGTCCTGGGCGCGGCGGGTGTGGACCGCGACCGCCCTGCCCTTCTCCTCGATCCAGGTGCCCTGCCAGGCGCCGATGGAGTCCAGGAAGCCGGGGAGTTCGGCGCGGGCCTCGGCGACGCCGGGGTGGGGGGCGGGGGCCTGGACCGTGCCGGTGACGGCGTCCCAGCGTTCCGCCCCGTAGTGGCCGAGCACGACGAGGTGCTCCAGGCCGGGGACTCCGGCGAAGCCGCCGTGGCGTACGGCTACGCCGGCCGGGCGTCCCGTGACGACTGCGACTGAGGCGACCTTCGGGGCGATTGCCGCGAGGGCGGGTACGGCGTCGGGGTGGGCGCGGGCCTGTTCCGGGTCCGGGACGATCGGGGCGAGGGTGCCGTCGAAGTCGAAGGCGAGGAGTGCGGTGGTGGGCCGCGTGATGATGGCTTCGAGGCCGTCTCGGCCCGCCGGGGTCACGGGGGTCGGCATCGACGATGACTCGGGGTGACTGGCCATGCTCCGACCCTATCCGCGGCCGGGAAGTCTTTCGCCCCCGCCGCCCCTACCCATTCCCGTCCCTTTTCGGGGGCCAGCCCCCGAACCCCCGCTCCTCAAACGCCGGAGGGGCTAAATACATTGCGGCCCGGGCCGACACTTTCAGCCCGTCCGGCGTTTGAGGACGAGGCCGTTCAGGCCGATAGCGGGGGTCTGGGGGCGGCAGCCCCCAGGGACGGGACGGGTAGGGGCGGCGGGGGCGAGGAAAAGCCCTCAGCCCTCCCTCTCCTCCCGCCGCACGTCCCGCACCCGCCGCAGCCGATTGACCGTGACGGGGTCATGGGCAAGGGCCCGCGGCGCGTCCAGGAGGGCGTTCAGGAGCTGGTAGTAGCGAACGGGCGCCAGCCCGAGTTCCTCGCGTATCGCCCGCTCCTTGGCCCCCGGCGAACCCCACCCCCGCCGCTCCAACGCGAGAACGGCAACCTCCTCGGAGGTCAGCTCCTGGTCATCCATGCCAGGCACGGTAGCCGCTGCCACCGACAGAGCTAGGACGCGTTCTCAGACGCCGCAGCCGCCCTCTGCAGCTGCCCCAGGATCGCCGCCGGACTGCCCTTCGGGCTGACAGCCTTGCCTATCTGCTGCTTGATGTCCGCGCTCACGGACGCCCAGGACGTCTTGGCCACGGGATACAACTCGGCGTTGGGCAACTCGTCGAGGAAACCGACGAGATCCGCGTCGGACTCGTCCGCGGACATGGCCTCGGACGCCGACGTGGTCACCGGCAGCAGGTCGTACTCGTGCGAGAACTCGAGCACGTTCTTCTCGCTGTAGACGTAGTCGAGGAAGTCCCCGACCTGCTCGGCGTGCCCGGGCTGCCGGAACGCCATCATCCAGTCGGCGACGCCCATCGTGGACTTGGACCGCCCGTTGATCCCGGGCATCGGCACCATGCCGTACTTCACGCCCTTCGCAGCGGCCATCCGCATCAGCGTCGGATGGCCGTTCAACATCCCGACCTCGCCGCGAGTGAACGCAGCAAACGCCTCCGCACGGTTGAGATTCGCGGGCGCGACGGGTCCGGTGAGCCCCTTGTCGACCAGTTTCTCCTTGAGCCAGGTGAAGGTCGCGACGTTCTGCTCGGAGTCGAGGCCGTACGACCCGACCGTGTCGGTGTAGCCGTCACCGCCGCTCAGCAGCCACATCATCGTCTCGGCCTGCGCCTCCTCGGGGCCCAGCGGCAGCGCGTACGGGTACTTCACGCCGCGCGACTTGAGGACCTCGGCGTCGGAGGCGAGCTGGCTCCAGGTCCGCGGCGGGGTGAGGCCCGCGTCGCTGAAGAGCTTCTTGTTGTAGAAGAGCAGCCGCGTCGAGGAGGCGAACGGCATGCCGTACTGCGTCCGGTTTATCTCGCCCGCCTCGGTGAACCGGGTCACGAAGTCGGCCTGGGTGTTGATGGAGAGCAGGTCATCGGCCTTGTAGAGCTGCCCCTTGGCGGCGTAGTCGGCGTACGCGCCGATCTGCGCCATGTCGGGTGCGTCACCGTCGGCGACCATCTTCTTGACCTTGGCGTCCACCTCGTTCCAGGAGTAGACGCTCACCTCGACCTTGACCCCGGGGTTCTTCGCCTCGTACGCCTTGGTCAGCGCGTCCCAGTACTTCTGGGAGCTGTTCGCCTTGGAGTCGCCGTAGTCGGCCGCGACCAGTCGCAGCGTGACGTCCCCGGAGCCGGAGGAACCGCCGCAACCACCGAGGGCCGCCGTCATGCCCAGCGCGGACACCACCGCGATCAGACCTGTCACTCGCCGCTGCACCGCTGTCGCCCCACCCTTGTCGTCCCGCACGGCTGGTTCACACGTGCGATCTCATGCTTTCGATTCGCAATTTCGCTCTAAGGTCTACACCACGTGAGTGGACTAGACCTCTCACGGGGTAAGGGGCGACACTGTACGCGTGAGACATGTCATCGCCCTCGACGTGGGCGGCACCGGGATGAAGGCCGCCCTCGTGGGGGCGGTCGACGCCGCGCCCTCCGGGGGGACTCCCCCCGTGCTTCACCGGGCCCGTCGCGCCACGGGCCGGGAGCACGGTCCGGACGCCGTCGTCGAGTCGATCCTCGACTTCGCCGCCGATCTGCGCGCGCACGGCGAGCGCCACTTCGGCGAGCCCGCGGCGGCCGTCGGGGTCGCCGTGCCAGGCATCGTGGACGCCGACCGGGGCATCGCCGCGTACTCGGCCAACCTCGGCTGGCGCGACGTACCCCTGCGGGCTCTGCTCAGCGAACGGCTGGACGGCATCCCGGTCGCCCTCGGCCACGACGTGCGCACCGGCGGACTCGCGGAGGGCCGGATCGGCGCGGGCCAGGGCGCCGACCGCTTCCTGTTCGTGCCGCTCGGCACCGGCATCGCGGGCGCGATCGGCATCGACGGCCGCGTGGAGGCCGGCGCGCACGGCTTCGCGGGCGAGATCGGCCACATCGTCGTACGCCCCGGCGGCACCCCCTGCCCGTGCGGCCAGCGCGGCTGTCTGGAGCGGTTCGCGTCCGCCGCGGCGGTCAGCGAGGCCTGGGCCGAGGCGTCCGGCGACCGGGAGGCGGACGCGGCGGACTGCGCGAAGGCCGTCGAGGCCGGGGACCCCCGGGCCCTGGTGGTCTGGCAGGAGGCCGTGGACGCGCTGGCCGACGGGCTCGTCACCGCGCTCACCCTGCTGGACCCGCGCACCCTGATCATCGGTGGCGGTCTCGCCGAGGCCGGGGAAACCTTGTTCACACCGCTACGAGCCGCGGTCGAACGACGCGTCACCTTCCAGAAACTCCCGTCCATCGTCCCCGCCGCACTGGGGGACACGGCCGGCTGCCTGGGCGCGGGCCTCCTGGCCTGGGACCTGCTGGGCACCCCTTCCCCTTCCAACCCCGCTTCGGAGGTAACCACCTGATGACCACTGAGCGCACTTCTCTGGCCGGGGTGCACGACAGCGCCCCTTCAGGGGCGCGGGGAACTGCGCGACCAACCCCGACCGACCCGCACGTAGTGGTCCTCTCGGGCGCCAACGTCGTACTCCCCACCGGGACGGTGCCCGGCGGCCGCGTCATCGTCGAGGGCACACGGATCGCCGGGAGCGCTCCCGTGGGCGCCCCCACGGTGGACCTGCGAAACCACTGGGTGGTCCCGGGGTTCGTCGACATGCACAACCACGGCGGCGGCGGAGCCTCCTTCACCTCGGGCACGGTCGAGGAGATCCTCAAGGGCATCCACACCCACCGGCTGCACGGCACGACGACCCTCGTCGCCTCCACCGTCACCGACGACATGGACGGCCTCGCCCACCGCGCCGGGCTCCTCTCCGAGCTGGCCGAGCAGGGCGACCTCGCGGGCATCCACTTCGAGGGCCCGTTCATCTCCCCGTGCCGCAAGGGCGCCCACTCCGAGGAACTGCTGCGCGACCCGGACCCGGCGGAGGTCCGCAAGCTGATCGACGCGGCCCGCGGCCGGGCCAGCATGGTCACGCTCGCCACCGAACTGCCGGGCGGCATCGACTCCGTACGCCTCCTCGCCGAGCACGGCGTCATCGCGGCGATCGGCCACACGGACGCCACGTACGAGCAGACGGTGGAGGCCATCGACGCGGGCGCGACCGTGGCGACGCACCTCTTCAACGCGATGCCCACGCTCGGGCACCGCTCCCCCGGTCCGATCGCCGCCCTCCTGGAGGACGAGCGGATCACGGTCGAGCTGATCAACGACGGTGTCCATCTCCACCCGGCCTCCCTGCAGCTGGCGTTCCATCACGCGGGCGGCGGGCGAGTGGCGTTCATCACGGACGCGATGGACGCGGCGGGCTTCGGCGACGGGCGGTACATGCTCGGTCCGCTGGAGGTCGAGGTCAGCGAGGGTGTGGCGCGGCTCGTGGAGGGCGGTTCGATCGCGGGCTCCACGCTCACGCTGGACCGGGCCTTCAAGCGGGCGGTGACCGTGGACCGGCTGCCGATCGAGGACGTCGTCTCGGCCATCGCGGCCAATCCGGCCAGGTCACTGGGCCTGTACGACCGGGTGGGCTCGCTGGAGCCGGGCAAGGACGCGGACCTGGTGGTGCTGGACGCCGACTTCGAGCTCAAGGGCGTGATGCGCCGGGGCGAATGGGTGGTGGATCCCCAACTGGGGTGATTCACACTCGTGTTGCCGTACGGCGGTTGGCCCTCAGGACTGGGCCGACCGCCGTTCCCTTTGACATGATCGGGCCTCCGGACCAACCGGCAAGCGCGTTCCACGCGTCCACTTGACGAATCTCTTCGAGGGAGGCCGGACCAGGTGATCCTCACGGTCACGCTGAACACCGCTCTCGACATCACCTATCGCGTACGGGGGCTGCGACCGCACACCTCGCACCGCGTCACCGAGGTGATCGAGCGGCCGGGCGGAAAGGGCCTGAACGTGGCCCGGGTGCTCGCCGCCCTCGGTCACGAGGTCACCGTGACGGGCTTCGTCGGCGGTGCGACCGGGCGGGCCGTCCAGGAGCAGCTCACGCACACAGCGGGCGTCGTGGACGCGCTGGTCCCGGTGGCGGGCGCGACCCGTCGCACGATCGCGGTGGCCGACACGGCGACCGGTGACACGACTCAACTCAACGAGCCGGGCCCCTCGATCACCCCGGCCGAGTGGTCCGCCTTCCAGGAGGCGTACGAGGTCCTGCTGCGCTCCGCCTCGGCGGTGGCCCTGTGCGGCAGTCTGCCTCCCGGGGTGCCGGTCGGGGCGTATGCCCAACTCGTGCGCACCGCTCGGGCGTTGGCGGTTCCGGTGCTGCTCGACACGAGCGGGGAGCCGTTGCGGAGGGGAATCGCCGCACGGCCCGACATCGTGAAGCCGAACGCGGACGAACTGGCCGAGCTGACCGGCTCGCACGACCCCTCGCAGGCCACCCGGGACGCCCGCCGACGCGGGGCGCACTCGGTCGTGGCGTCGCTGGGCGCGGAGGGGCTGCTGGCCCGTACGCCGGACGGGGACTGGCATGCCGCTCCGCCGCGGGCCGTGCACGGCAATCCCACGGGTGCGGGTGACTCCGTGGTGGCGGGGCTGCTGTCGGGGCTGGTGGAACGGCTGCCCTGGCCGGAGCGGCTGGCCCGTGCGGTGGCCCTGTCCGCGGCGAGTGTGCTGGCGCCGGTGGCGGGGGAGTTCGACCGGTCGGCGTACGAGGAACTGCTGGATCTCGTCACCGTGGACCTTTTCCAGCGTCAGGTCGAGACGCGGTGAACAGCTCGAAGACTTCGTCGCTTCAGGCTTCTTCCGCCAAGTGCCCGGCCATGCCGCGCGTCTGATCTCACGTCACTTTATTCACGCGCGCAACTGCAGGCCCTGGGTTAGCATTCGAAAGTCTGTCGATCAAGAAAAAGGAACTATGTCATGGGCATGATCAGGGCTGGTCTGACGATGACGGCTGTGGCCGGACTGCTGCTGGGCGGCTCGCTCGCCACGCCGGCCGCGGCGGCCGATCCGAACACCTGCCCGCAAGGGTATGCGTGCGGATGGTCGGGGAAGAACAGGACCGGTGAGAGGAAGGTCAACTCTCTGACACCCGGCTGCTACGCCCTCAACCGGATCAACCGGTCCGTCTCGAACCAGACGAACTACCGTGTGGAACTCTGGCACGCCACCACTGGCTGCCAGCAGGGCACCAAGCTGGCCACACTGAAGCCGCACACCTACGCGGACAACCCCGGTGACGTCAACTCGATCGCGGTCTACGCGCAGTAGTGCCGCGAGCCCTCATATCGAGGGCCGCTCCTGGAGTGCATCGACGGTGCTTCGCCCGTGACCGGGCGGAGCACCGCGCTTCGGCCCCTACTTCCAGCCGCTCTCGAGCCGCAGCTGATCCAGATTGACATCGCACTTGTTTCCCGTCTCACAGGAAAGCCCGATGACGTTGGTGCCCTTGTTCAGCTGGATGTTGGCCCACGTCTCCGTCCAGCCCTTCTCGTAGTCACCCTCGGCGGCCTTGGAGAAGTTCGCCAGGTTGAGCGGGCGGGTCTGCGCCTTGCCGTTGATCGTGAGCGTGGCGTCGGCGTCCTTGCCGGGCACGCCGTAGTTGACGAACAGCGTGTACTTGCCGCTCTTGGGGATGTCGTTCATGTTCCAGGTGACCGAAGCGCCGACCTGGTTGAAGCCCGCCACGTAGATACCGCCCGCGGCCCCGGCTCCCTTGATGTCCGAGGCGGTCGTCACGCCGGGGCCCAGCTTCAGGGCCTTCGCGTCGATCTCCGGCAGGTCCGCCGGTTCCGCGGCCGGCTTCGACGCCTCCTTGCTCGGCTCGGCGCTGTCGGCGGACGACGGGGTCGAGCCCGCCGCCTCGCCGCCCTTGTCGCCGTCCGAGTCGTCGCCACCGAGCATCGCGATGCCGATGCCGATCACGACGGCCGCCACGACGGCGACGGCACCGATCAGCAGACCCTTGGTGTTGGGACCGCGGCCCCGACCGCCACCGCCACCACGGCCGTGGCCGTGGTCGGGCATCGGCTGGTACGTGGTGGGCTCACCGCCGGTGAAGGCCTCGGGCCCCGAGTGGTTCCCGTTCGGCTGGCCGTACGTCCCCTGCTGCTGGGGCACCTGCCCGTACTGCGCGGTGGGGGCGGTCGGCGCGGCGGACTGGCCGTACTGGCGCTCGCCGACCGGCCGCACCCTGTTGACCGAGCCGGGGTAGCCGTAGCCACCCCCGCCGCTCGGCGGCTGGGCTCCGGCGGCCTGCCCGTCGGCGTACAGATAGCCGAACGGGTCGTCGTCCTCGGGCGTGCTCGCGCCGTTGTTGCCGGGCGTCATCCCTAGGTCTCCTAGCGGGTGCGGTACAGATGCGGTACGGGGGATCGAAAGGCGAGCCTACCCGCTCCCGCTGCCCCAAACGGGTGACTCAGCTCGCATCGCATCGCTGACCTGGGGATCAGCCCGCACGCCTGTGCGCTTTGGGACGAGACCGTTTCTCTATGTACATCCGCTCGTCGGCGGACTGCAGGACTTCGTCCGCCGTCATGCCGCAGTGTGCCCACCCGATACCGAAGCTGGCACCGACCCGCATGGCCCGGCCGTCGACCCTGATGGGCTGGATGATCTCGTTCCGCAGGCGTACCGCGAGGTCCTGCGCGTCGGCGCGGCCGAGGCCGTCGGCGAGCACCACGAACTCGTCGCCGCCGAGCCGCGCGACCGTGTCCCCGTCGCGCACCGCGCCGCCGAGCCGCCGAGCCACCTCGATCAGCACCGCGTCGCCGGCGTTGTGCCCGAAGCGGTCGTTGATCGACTTGAAGCCGTCCAGGTCGCAGAAGAGGACCGCGAGCCCCTTCGTCCCGTCGTCCCGCTCGCCCTCCGGGGCGACCGTGTGCACATGGTGGTCGTAGGCGTCGAACGCCTCGGGGCCCGGCCGGTAGTCGAAGCCGTGTCCGTTCGCGTCGTACACGCCGACCGCGGTGTGCTCGGCCGGCCCGTACCCGTACGCGGCGTCGATGGTGTCGACCACGCCGGGCTCGATCGCCGCGGGCCGCGCGCACAGCCGGGCGCCGAGCCGGGAGCGCAGCTCGGCGGAGTTGGGCAGGCCGGTGAGCGAGTCGTGCGAGGCCCGGTGGGCGAGCTGCAGCTCGCGGCGCTTGCGGTCCTCGATGTCCTCGACGTGGGTGAGCAGGAACCGCGGCCCGTCGGTGGCGTCCGCGACCACGCTGTTGCGCAGCGACACCCAGAGGTACGTGCCGTCGCGGCGACAGAGTCTGAGCTCGGCGCGCCCGCCCTCGGCGGAGGTCCGCAGTAGGGTGCCGATGTCCTCGGGGTGGACGAGGTCGGAGAAGGAGTAGCGGCGCATCGAGGAGGCGGGACGGCCCAGAAGGCGGCACAGGGCGTCGTTCGTGCGCAGGATCCGGCCGTGCTGGTCGCCGCCCATCTCGGCGATGGCCATGCCGGACGGGGCGTACTCGAAGGCCTGCCGGAAGCTCTCCTCGCTGGCGCGCAGTGCCTGTTGCTCCCGCTCCAGGCGGACGAGCGCGCGCTGCATATTGGCTCGTAGACGCGCGTTGCTGATGGCGATGGCGGCCTGGAACGCGTACATCTGCAGGGCCTCGCGGCCCCAGGCGCCGGGGTGCCGGCCGTTGCGCGGCCGGTCCACGGACAGGACGCCGATCAGCTCGCCGCAGGAGCCGCCGGGGACTCCCGGGGTGTACATGGGCGCGAAGAGGCGGTCGGCGGGGTGCCACTCGTCCTCGAAGCGTGGTGCGGGCCCGTCGGTGTACCACTGCGGGACGTCGTCCTCGTCGAGGACCCAGCCCTCCGTGTGCGGTATGAAGCGCAGATCGCCCCACGCCTCGCCCATGGTGAGCCGGCGCTCCCAGGAGGTGCGGGAGCCTACGCGTCCGGTGATGAGCGCCTCGGCGGCGGAGTTCCCGGCGAGCGCGGCGACCACGAGGTCACCGTCCGGCTGTACGAGGTTGACGCAGGCGAGTTCGTAGCCGAGGCCGGTCACGACGCCGTCGGCGACGGTCTGCAGCGTGTCGGCCAGGCTGCGGGCCGTGTTCATGTCCGCCATCACCTGATGCAGCTGCCGCAGGGTCGCAAGACGGACGTACGGCTCCGACTCGGTCTCCATGCTCGCTCTCCCCGAGACGCTCGACAGCAACTCCAGAGTTATCCAGGCTTCTCGTCGGTACTCATCGCCTACTGATCGACTGTTGATCGACTACTGATCGACCGCTGATCGCCTACTGGTCACTCACCGGCCGCTCACCGGCCGGTCCCACTGATCGCCTACTGCTCGCAGCGTCCCCGCCACTGAATCACAGCGCGCTGCCCACTCGGTACACAGGGTCAACAAAATATGGCACCTGTGACTCAAGTCACAGGTGAAGATGAACAATTGAGTAGAGTTTCTGTGTTTTCGCGGTGCGTTTACTGAACGCAAATTGGTGGGAGATGTGCGCGCGCCTGATAGGAGGCACAAGTCACACTCCTTCCTCGGTCCTAGGACCCGGTTCGGCCCATGGCCCGATGTGTCGCACGGACGCCGGAGAATAGCGTCTTCCCGTGCTGAACACTCCCTCTGCCGCTCCTTCCGCCCCGTCCGTGCATGCTGAGGGGGTGAGCAATGACGAGTTCCGCGCCGCCATGTCCCGGCTGGCCGCAGGTGTGGTCCTGGTGACCGCGCACGAGCCGCAGCCGGACCCGGAGGGGCCGAGCGGCGAGGACGTCGGCATGACGGCGACCTCCTTCATGTCCGTGTCCCTGGACCCGCCCCTCGTCATGGTCGGCCTGCGCGAGGGCTCCCGCATGGACGACCTGCTCGACGAACAGCCCCTGTGGGCCGTCTCCGTCCTCGCCGAGAGCCAGCGCCAGATCGCGGGCCGCTTCGCCATGAAGGGCCGTATCTCCGACCGTCTCCTCTTCGAGGATCTCCTGTGGGTACGCGGTGAGGTGTCCGGGGCCCCGCTGATCGGCGGCGCCCTGGCGACCCTGGAGTGCCGTACCGAACAGCGGGTGACGGCCGGGGACCACACGCTGGTCATCGGCCGCGTCCTGACGTCCTCGGCACCGAACACGCAGGGCGGGCCGCTGACGTACTTCCGGGGCGGGTACCGGCAGTTGGGGTAGGCCTCACGCATCCAGGAAGGTGACGTCGAGCCCGGCCAGCCGTTCCGGCTCCCGGACGATGTCGATCACCGCGATCCGGCCGTGTACGACTGTGAAGGACAGCACGCTGACCAGGCGCCCCTCCATGACGCCCACGACGCCGACGGCCCCGTTGACGAGGGCGTGCCGCCCCACCGCGGCGAGCCGCCCGAACGTGATCGCGCCGGACGCCACGGCCGCCGCGCCGGTCGTCACCCCGGCCCCGGACCGTGCCACCACATCCGGGTCGAGCACCGCGACGAGACCGTCGAAGTCACCGTCACGCGCGGCGGCCAGGAACGCGTCCACGACCTCCCGCTGCCGGTCGGGATCGCCGTCGGGCGCGGGCGCGCCGCCCTGCACCCGACGCCGCGCCCGGCTGGCGAGCTGACGGGCCGCGGCGGGCGAACGCCCCACCACGGTCGCGACCTCGTCGAAGGGCACGGCGAACAGATCGTGCAGCACGAAGGCGAGCCGCTCGGCCGGACTCAGGGTCTCCAGTACGACGAGCAGGGCGAGGCCCACCGAGTCGGCGAGCAGCGCCTGCTGCTCGGGGTCGGCCCCGCTGACGGGCGCGAGGACGGGCTCCGGCATCCGTACGCCCGGTTGCCCGCCCGGCTGCTCGTCCAGCGGCTCCTCGCGGCGCGTCCGGCGGGAGCGCAGCATGTCGAGACAGATCCGGCCGACGGCGGTCGTGAGCCAGCCGCCCAGGTTCACGATCTCACCGGCGTCCGACCGGCTGAGCCTGAGCCAGGCCTCCTGAACGGCGTCGTCGGCCTCGGCGAGCGAACCGAGCATGCGGTAGGCGACGGCCCGCAGACGGGCCCGGTGCGTTTCGAACCGCAGGGCGAGAATTTCGGTACCGCCCGCACTACCGAGGCCGTTCCGGCGGCTGTTCGAGCCGTCGCTCTCAGGCCCGTTGCTTTCGCCTCGCGGCCCGACTCCTGACTTTCCTTCAGCCTTTTCTTCCGGCGTCAGGAATTCGTCTCCACTCATGCGCCGCATCTCCTCCGCCACTGCTGTTCCGCACTCTTGCGCGGTCCGTCGACGAGTAGACGGACCGCGCAAGGCGAATGTGACAAAGGACGCGGCAGTTGAGCTCGGCGGGCGGCCCTCAGGCCCACCCGGCAGGCGGGCGGACCTAGGTCCAGTCGCGCCCGGAGCGCCCGCGCTTCATGTCTCCGCGCTGCTTCTTCTCACGGAGCCGGCGCTCGTTGATCCCGCGGGGGATCCGGGTGGCGCGGCGGGCCCTGGGCGGCGGGGCGGTGGCCTCGGCGAGCAGCGAGGCGAGCCGGACGGCCGCGGTCTCGCGGTTGCGCCACTGGGAGCGGTGCTCGGAGGAACGCACGCTGACGACGCCGTCGACGAGCCGCCCGGCCAGCTTGGCGAGGGCGCGCTCCTTCCACACCGGCGGCAGCGCCTCCGTCTTCGCCAGGTCGAAGCGCAGCTCCACCTGGGAGTCGGAGGTGTTGACGTGCTGCCCGCCCGGCCCGGAGGACCGCGAGAAACGCCACATGAGCTCGGCCTCGGGCAGCGAGACGGAGCCACGGATGACGTAGGGACCGGACATGCCCCCATGGTCCCTTGTCTGTCCGGTCCACGTCACCCGTTTTTCGGCGCGTCGCCACACCCCTCCGGGAGGCTAGGTAAAGAAAGTAAAGAGGTGCGGAACCCTGGGGACCCCCTTCGGCGTTCTTAGGGGTGCCGGTAGCTTCGTCCCGTACGAAGCCCGACGCGCAGGACCGCAGGACCGCACAATCGCAGGACCGCACGACCCGTACGTACGTCAAACGAGGGAAGGACTCCCAACAATGGCTGTAAGCCTGTCCAAGGGTGGCAACGTCTCGCTCACCAAGGAGGCTCCGGGCCTGACCGCCGTCACCGTGGGCCTCGGCTGGGACGTCCGCAGCACCACGGGTACCGACTTCGACCTGGACGCCTCGGCCATCGCGGTCAACCCCGCGGGCAAGGTCTACTCGGACGGCCACTTCGTCTTCTTCAACAACAAGCAGACCCCGGACCAGACGATCGTCCACACCGGCGACAACCGCACGGGTGAGGGCGCCGGCGACGACGAGGCGATCAACGTCAACCTGGCCGGCCTCCCGGCCGACGTCGACAAGATCGTCTTCCCGGTCTCGATCTACGACGCGGAGACCCGCTCGCAGAACTTCGGCCAGGTCCGCAACGCGTACATCCGCATCGTCAACCAGGCCGGCGGCACCGAGATCGCCCGCTACGACCTCTCGGAGGACGCGGCCACGGAGACGGCCATGGTCTTCGGCGAGCTGTACCGCAACGGCGCGGAGTGGAAGTTCCGCGCGGTCGGCCAGGGCTACGCGTCCGGCCTGACGGGCATCGCCCAGGACTTCGGCGTCAACGTCTGACAGCCGAACCCCGCCCGAACCCCAGCGGAGGAGCCCCCGATCCGGCACACCCGGACCGGGGGCTCCCCCGCGTCCGCACACTCCCCCACACACCCTCACCCGGCTAACCTGCCCGGGGTGATCATCGAACCCCTCGCCCTCACGCCGGACCACGACCTCCCCGGCCCGCTCCTCACCGAACTCACCGCGCTCTACGCGTCGAACCACGAGTTCTACGCCCTGAGCGGCGACTTCCCGGACCCGCACGACATCCGCCCGGAACAGGTGGCGGCAGCACTCGCCGACGACCTGACGAACCCGGACGTGGACGTCTTACTGGCCCGCAGCGCCGGACAGCTCACGGCAGTGGCGATCACCCTCGCCCACCACCCCGACCCGACGGACCCCGACCCGTGGATCGGCCTGCTCCTGGTGGCCGCGGAAGAACAGGGCAAGGGATACGGCCGACAACTGGCGACCCACATCGAGGACCGCTTCCGCGAGGCGGGCCGGGACGCCGTACGCCTGGCCGCCCTCGACAACAACCCCGCGGCCCTCGCCTTCTGGACGACCATCGGCTACGAAACCATCGGCCACCGCAAGGACCGCCAACTGGGCCGCCCCTGCGCGGTACTGCGCAAAATCCTCCGCTAGCGCCCAGCGAACTCCCGTGCCCCCCGACTCCCTCGAACGATGTAGCGGCAGCTCGTCCACACGGCCGACGACCCGCTGACCTAGGCGTTCCTACGATGAGACGCATCCACTCCGGGCCTGCGCCCAGGCAACCGGTGCATCGGAGCGTCCTCGGGAAGGGAGCCACCAGTGAGTCCTGCCACCAAGAACCTGGCCGAAGGGTCCGCGACCCTCCTGGCCGGCCTGGCCCTGAAACTGTTCGCCGACGGAGTGGAGATCTCGTTCGTCTCCCTGGGCAAGGCCGGGATGGTCATGATGGTCATCGGCGCGGTCCAGACACTCTTCGGCCTGTTCCAGACAACACGCACGAACACAGCAAAAAGCTGACCCGAGCTCGACTCTCAGGGCTTGCCCGGCTTGCCGTCGCCGTAAAGCCAGTCCGCCCAGATCCGGGAGAAGTCCGTGTCCGGCGCCTTCTTCTCCACGTACGCCGTGAAGTCGTCCGTGTCGGCGTTGCCATGCCGACGGGTGGCGGCCCACCCCTGGACGATGTCGTAGAACCTGTCGTCACCGACCGCCTGCCGGATCTTGTGCAGAACCATCCCGCCCCGCTCGTACACGGGACTGTCGGAGATGCGATCCGCACCCGTCGGCTTCGCGGGCGGGAAGTCCCAGACGGCGTCGTTGTCTTCCTTGCTGTCGAAGTAGTCGCCCTCATACAGCGCATCGAAAACGTCCTGGACCGAGTCACCGCCGTGGTCCTCCGCCCACAGCCACTCGGCGTACGTGGCGAAGCCCTCGTTGAGCCACATGTCCCGCCAGGTCTTCGGGGTGACGGAGTTGCCGTACCACTGGTGGGCCAGCTCATGGACGAGCAGCTCGACACTCGGGGCGCCGGGGAACACGGGCCGGTTCTGCGTCTCCAGCGCATACCCGGCGTCGTCCTCCCGCTCGACGATGGCCCCCACCGACGAGAAGGGATACGCCCCGAAATTCAGCTCGGCCCACTTCATGACCTCGGGAATCCGGCCGAGCACCTCACGGCTCTCCTTGGCCTGACCGGGATCCACGGCCACGTACACCGGCAGCCCGTGCGGCCCCTTCGACCGCCGCACCTCGTACTCCCCCACGGCGACCGTCGCCACGTACGAAGCCATCGGCTCCCCCACGTGCCAGACGAACGTGGTCCGCCCCCGCTTGGTCACCTCACTCCGCAACTCCCCGTTCGACACGGCTTTCACCCCCTCGGGCACGGTGACCGTGATGTCGTACGTGGCCTTGTCGCTCGGGTGGTGATTGCCGGGGAACCAGGCCATCGACCCGGTCGGCTCCCCCAGCCCGAGGGCCCCGTCCTCCGTCCGCAGCCAGCCCTCCTCCGAACCGTCCGGATCGGTGATCGTCTGCGGCGAACCGGAGTAACGGACAACCGTGGTGAACGCGACCCCCTCATGGAGATCATCACGCGGCCGGACGACCAACTCCTGCCCCCCGCTGCGGTTGAAGCGCGCGGCCTCACCCGCCACCTCCACCGACTCGACCTTCATCCCCTTGAGATCGAGGTCGAACGCACTGAGGTCCTGCTCGGCCCGAGCGGTGATCTCCGCCGTCCCCACCAACCGCCGCGCCTTGGGGTCGTAGTCGAGGGTCAGCCCGTAGTGGGTGACGTCGTAGCCGCCGTTCCCCGCCTTCGGGAAGTACGGATCCCGCACCCCGGACGCACCCGCGGTCCCCCGCACCCCTCCGTCACAGCCGACGAGGGCGAGCACGAGCAGAACGGCGACGGTCGCTGGACCAACGGGCACAGATCGGGGCACGACGGTGATCCTAAGACGACGTGACACCATCACCCACGTGCTCGACATCGGCTACGCCCTCTCCGCCCGGTTCCCGGACCCCCCGCAGACCGACTACCGCCGCGCGGACGTCCACGCCCTCCGCCACGACCTCTTCTGCGGGGACGTCTACCTCGCCGACACGAAGGCGGACCGCGAGCTGTCCACAGGCTGGGGATGGGTGCCCGTACTCGACTTCGCGTGGGCCCTGTGCGACATCGTCGAGCAGCTCGACAAGGACCCCCTCGGCAGCCGCGCCTCCCGCCCCCAGCGCGCCGAACTCGACTTCACCGAGTCCACCGACCGCATGCTCTTCGAGCGCCGCTTCGGCTGGGTCGACATCGAGTCCGACTGGATGCCCGGCGACGAGCCCCCGCTCACCTTCTCCCACGCCGAACTCCGCCGCGAGGCCCGCGACTTCCTCCACGACCTCCTGGCGGACCTGACCGACCTCCACGAGGCGCTCCGCGAAAACCCGGCGATCTGGAGTCTTGAGGCCCGCTTCCCCAGGTTGCCCTGACTCAGCGTGCCTCCCCTGGGGGCTGCGCCCCCAGACCCCCCTCGTCGGCCTGAACGGCCTCGTCCTCAAACGCCGGACGGGCTGAGGGTGTGCACCCATGCCCAAAACGTGCCCACCGACACCCGAACCCAAATCCAAAACAAAAGCCGCCGACCGGACCACAACACAAGCCCTCCCCATCCGCCCCCGGAGACGAAATCGGGGACGGAATCGGGGACGGGGACGCACGTGAGCGGGTCGTGTCGGTGCGTCGAAGTTCGCCGCATAGGGCTCCTCCGTCAGGGGGCGAACGTCAATCCCACGGCCGTATACCCGGAACGCGGCGGACTCGACGTACCGGCACGGCCCGCGACCCGCTCCCGACCTCCACCGGCACACACACTCAAACCTCCACCCCCACCACCCGAACCCCCAGCTCCGCCGCGAACACCCCCGCCAGATCCATCAGCTGAGCCGGACTGATCACGGCCCCCGCCAACCGGTCGACCCCCCGCGCGAACCCAAGCTCGGCAGCCCGCCGCAGATCGACGTCCACGAGCGTCGCCCCACTGAGGTCCGCCCCCTTCAGCACGCAGTCCACGAACTCCACCCGCTCCAGCCGAGCACGCCCGAAGTCCGGCTCGACGAGCACACACCCCTCGAACACGACATCCCGAAGCCGGGCCTCCCGCAGATTCAGGTAGTCGATCTTCCCCCCACGCACAACGACCCGCTCCAGCACGGCCCCGTGCAACTGGACCCCACCCAGCCGAGCATCAACAACCTCCACATCCCGAAAGGTCGAAGACCCAAGATCCGTACCCACCCCCCGAATCCCGCTCAGCACGGAGTCCAGCACCCGTGCCCCCCGCAGCCGGGTCTCATCCACCGCACACCCCACCAGCGCACAGTCCATGAACCGCGCACCCCCACCGTCCTGCCCCACGAAGTCGACGTCACTGAACCGCAGCCCGTCATAGTCCCCGTCCGGCTCCAGCCCCCCACCCCCAAAGGGCTCAAGCGGCGGCAACCGCACCTCGGGCCGCCGAGCCCCCTTGACCCCCGCCTTCGCTGCCGCCTTCGCGCCCGCGCCCGCTCCCGCCTTCGCCACGTTCCTCACCATCCCCCCATCCTGCCCCCACCCACCGACAATCCCCCTGACCAGCCAAAACACCCCCGATGTCACATTCCGAACCCTCCGAAGAGTCATAGAGAAGAAGAAAAAGAAGAGGAACCGCCCAACGAACCCAGGCACCCGGAACACAGCCCCGGACCAGAGGAGACCCAAGCCCATGCACCGCATCACAGTCGTCGGCGGCGGCTTCGCCGGCCTCACCGCGGCCATCACCGCCGCAGAGGCAGGCGCCAAGGTCACCGTGTACGAAGCCCACCACACCCTCGGCGGCCGAGCCCGCACCACCGAGGGCCCGTACAGGACGAACGAGGGCCCCCACGCCCTCTACAAGGGCGGCCCCCACTGGACCTGGCTCAGCCAACGCAACCTGATCGGCGAACTCGCCCCGCTCCCACCCCTGGAGGCCGCCCGCCTACGCCTCCGCCACAAGGGCACACTCCGCCGCACCCCACCGTTCGCGATGCTCAAACTCCTCCGCCGCACAGCCCAACAGGCCCCCGTGGACCAGGATTTCAGGACCTGGGCCACGGACATCGCCGGCGAGGAAGGGGCGACCGCGGCGGCCCACTACTCCGCCGTCGCCCTCTTCCACCACGACCCGGGCGCCCTCTCCGCCGCGTTCGTACAGGAACGCCTTCGCCGAGCCACGAAGCTGCCCCCCGAGGCGCACTACCCCCGCGGCGGCTGGGCGAGCGTGATCGACAGGATGGCGGCCCGCGCCTGGAACCTCGGCGTACGAGTGGAAACCCTGGCCCGCGTCAGCGAACTCCCCACCGAGCACGGCCCGGTCATCGTCGCCACCTCCCTGGACGCGGCCCGCACCCTCCTCAGGGACAGCTCCCTGACGTGGACGAGCGGCCGGACGGCCCTGATCGACCTGGCGGTCCGTACCCGCAGGGGCGACGCGTTCGCCGTCTCCGACCTCGACGCACCGGGCTGGATCGAGCGGTTCACGGCCCAGGACCGCACGCTCGCCCCGGCCGGCGAACAACTCCTCCAGGGCCAGATCCCGATCGCCCCGCACGAGTCCCGCGCGAACGGCATCGCCCGCGCCGAGGAACTCCTCGACCTCGCCTTTCCGGCCTGGCGCGACCGAGTGACGTACCGCCGCGAGGCGCTCGCGAACGGCCGCACCGGCGCGGTGGACCTGCCCGGTACGAGCTGGCGCGACCGCCCCCGCATCGACCGGGGAAACGACGTCTACCTGGCGGGCGACCAGGTAGCGGCGCCGGGCGTGCTCTCCGAGGTGTCGTTCAACAGCGCGCTGGCAGCGGTGTCGCTGGCGCTGGGCAACCACACCAGGTCGAGTCTTGACCTGAAGCACGCTTGAGGTTGAAAGCTGATGGCAACGCACCCCCAAGCCGCACCGAGCCCCACCCCCAGAGCCCCTCCCCTCTCCTCCCCACCCAAGGATCCCCATGCAAGCCATCCGCCTCCACACCTTCGGCCCGGCCGAGAACCTCACGTACGAGCGAACGGACGCCCCCCGCCCCGCCCCCGGCCAGGTCCGTATCCAGGTCGCCGCCGCGGGCGTACACCTCCTGGACACGGCGATCCGGGCGGGCATCAAGGGCCCGCTCCCGGAGCTGCCCGCACTCCCCACGATCCCCGGCCGCGAGGTGGCCGGCACGGTCGAGTCCCTCGGCGAGAGCGTCGCGGCCCTCTGGCTGGGCAAGCGCGTGGTGGCCCACCTGGGCTTCAACCCGGGCGGCTACGCCGAACTGGCCGTCACGGACGTGGACCGCGTCCACGAGATCCCCGCGAACCTGGACTTCGCAGAGGCCGTGGCGATGATCGGCACGGGCCGTACGACGATGGGGATCGTCCAGTTCGCCGACCTGGCCCCGGACTCCGTGGCCGTCGTCCCCGCCGCGGCTGGCGGCATCGGCACGCTCCTCGTGCAGTACGCGAAGCACGCGGGCGCCACCGTGATCGGCCTGGCGGGAGGCCCCGAGAAGGTGGCACGGGTCGAGAAGAACGGCGCGGACCTGGCCGTCGACTACAAGGACCCGAACTGGCCGGACCAGGTGAGGCACTTCCTCGGCGACCGCAGGGCCACGATCGTCTTCGACGGCGTGGGCGGCGACACGGCCCGCAAATCGGTAGCCCTACTGACAGCTTCCAACGCCAAACACCTGGTCTTCGGCTGGTCGGGCGCGGGCCTGCACGACGGCACCCCGTACCTGGTCGAGGGAGTATCCGAATCGGTCCTGGGCCCCGTGATGATGCAGAGGACGGGCGGCCCCAACCCCATCCGCACCCTGGAACTCCGAGCCCTGTCCGAGGCCGCCGAGGGCCGCCTCACCCCGGCCGTCCAACGCTTCCCGCTCTCACAGGCGGCAGCCGCGCACCGGGCCCTGGAAACCCGCGCCACGATCGGCAAGGTGGTCCTGGAGCCGTAAGCCGCTCCCGACCTCCACCCCCTCCGACCCGCGCCCCAACCCCCGACGCTCAGCCCCCGCCGCCCCGCCCCAACTCCGCAAGCGCCCCGTCCGTCAGCCGATACACCGTCCACTCGTCCTGCGGCCGGGCCCCCAACGCCTCGTAGAAGTCGATGGACGGCTTGTTCCAGTTGAGCACGGACCATTCCAGCCGCTCGTACCCCCGCTCGACACAGATCCGTGCCAGCTCCCCGAGCAGCGCCTTCCCGTGGCCACCGCCCCGCGCCTGCGGCCGTACGTACAGGTCCTCCAGGTAGATGCCATGCACGCCGCGCCACGTCGAGAAGTTGAGGAACCACAGCGCGAACCCGACCGGCTCGCCGTCCGCCGACTCCGCGATGTGCGCGAACGCGGCCGGCAGCTCCCCGAAGAGCGCCTCGCGCAGCTGCTCCTCGGTGGCCCTGGCCTCATCCAACGCCTTCTCGTACTCGGCCAGTTCACGGACCAGGGAGTGGATCACGGGCACATCTGCGGGAGTCGCGGTACGAATCATGCGGGCAGGCTACGACGGCGCTGCCGCCACCCAAAAAGCATTTCCCGAGCGGTCGGCCGAGGTCGCCCCCTCAACGCCCAAGCAACCCCCGAGCAATGGCGACCTGCTCGTCGTCCAGCCCCTCCCCCTCCTCCACCTGCCACAACGAGTTCTGCAGCACCCGCCCGAGCGTCCAGGCCCGGGCCCGCTCCCGGTCAAGGCCCAGCGTCTCCGTCAGCAGATCGAAGCGCCGCGCCAACTGCCCCTCCTCACACCGGTTCCACAGCGCGGGCAACAGCTCGAACCCCGGGTCCCCCGCCAACGGCTTCGGATCGATGACGAGCCACGGTTCGCGCTCGGCGGCGAGGACGTTCTCGAAGTGCAGATCCCAGTGCAGCAGCCGGTCCCCAGGCTCGCTCGCGACCTCCCGCACGGCCGCCGCGCAGTCCTCCAGCAGCCGCCGGTCGCTCTCGGCCCCACCGTTCCCCTCAAGGGACTTGAGGACGGCAGGCAACCGCTCGAACATCCCCGCGACGACGCCGTCGAGCGTCCGCAGCTCCTCCGGTGCCGGCACGGCCGTGAGCCGGGCCAGCAGTTCCGCGAGGATCCGGGTGGCTTCCATCACATCCGTCACGGCGGCCAACGGCCGTCCCTCGTCGAGGCGTTCGAGCAGCAGCGTGCCCGTCTCCGCGTCGTCCTCCAGCAGCCGTACGACCCCGTCGCCGCCCCAGGTCCGCAGCGCGAGGCCCTCGCCGACGGTCTCGTCGTCCACGTCCTGGAGCTTCAGCGCAGCTCGCGTGCCGTCCTCGCGCACCACCGGCAGCACGACCGAGACCTGCCCGCTCATGGGCGTCCCCTCCTGCCGCAGCCCCCACCGCTCCAGGAACTCCTCGCCCCGCTCCAGCAGCCGCGCATACCGAACCATGACCATCACCTCACGTAACCATGGAATCCGAAGGAGACACCCGCCACCCGGAGAAGCTAACGTCCCGCGCATGAGCAGCACGGAGAACGCGGACCGCGCGACCGACACGGCACGCGCGGCGCACGCGCCCCGCACCGCCGACGGGCCCCGCACCGTAGTCAACGGCGGCATATCGTTCTGGTACGCGCAGGACGGACTCCCGGCGCCCCGTGAGCCCCTCCCCGGGGACGCGAGTGCCGATGTGGTGATCGTAGGTGGTGGCTACACGGGTTTGTGGACCGCGTACTACCTGAAGAAGGCCGCGCCCTTCCTGCGGATCACGGTCCTGGAGCAGCGGTTCTGCGGCTACGGGGCGTCCGGCCGCAACGGCGGCTGGCTCTACAACGGCATCGCGGGCCGCGACCGGTACGCGCGCCTGCACGGCCACGAGGCCGCCGTACGCCTCCAGGAGGCCATGAACGCCACGGTCGCCGAGGTCGTGCGGGTCACCGAGGAAGAGCACATCGACGCGGACGTGCACCGGGGCGGCGTACTCGAGGTCGCCTACACCCCGGCCCAGCTGGCCCGCCTGAAGGCTTTCCACGAGACGGAGCTCTCGTACGGGGAGAAGGACCGCGAGCTGTACGGCGCGCGCGAGACCGCCGAGCGGATCAAGGTCGCGGACGCCGTCGGCTCCACATGGACCCCGCACGGCGCCCGCCTGCACCCCGTCAAGCTGCTCAAGGGGCTGGCCGCGGCCGTCGAGGCGCTCGGCGTCACGATCCACGAGTCGACGCCGGTCACCGAGATCAGACCCAAGCACGCCGTCACGCCGTACGGCACGGTCCGCGCCCCCTACGTCCTGCGCTGCACGGAGGGCTTCACGGCCTCCCTGAAGGGCCAGCGGCGGACCTGGCTCCCCATGAACTCCTCGATGATCGCCACCGAGCCCCTCACCTCCGAGCAGTGGGAGTCGGTCGGCTGGGAGGGCCGCGAGACCCTCGGTGACATGGCGCACGCGTACATGTACGCGCAGCGCACCGCCGACGACCGCATCGCGCTGGGTGGCCGCGGGGTCCCGTACCGCTTCGGCTCACGCACGGACAACGACGGCCGTACGCAGGCATCGACGGTCCGCGCGCTGCGCGAGGTCCTGGTGCGTTTCTTTCCGCAACTGTCCGACGTCGCCGTGGCCCACGCCTGGTCGGGCGTCCTCGGTGTCCCGCGCGACTGGTGCGCCACGGTCACCCTCGACCGCTCGACGGGCCTCGGCTGGGCCGGCGGCTATGTGGGCTCGGGCGTCGCCACGGCCAACCTCGCCGCACGCACCCTCCGGGACCTGATCCAGCGGGATTCCGGCCAATCCGGGGCGACCGACCTCACCACCCTTCCCTGGGTCGAACACAAGGTCCGCAAGTGGGAACCGGAGCCTTTCCGCTGGCTCGGGGTACACGGCATGTACGCGACGTATCGAGCCGCCGACCGCCGCGAACTCACCACCCATGCCGCACAGTCGTCCCGGATCGCGCGTATCGCCGACCGGGTCGCGGGCCGCTGAGACAAGGGGAACCCCATGAGCACCGCAGTCATGGACACCGTCCGTTACTCCTCCGACGGTCAGCTCCTCGACATCCATCGTGCCGCCGCCGCGGACGCCCCGACGGTTCTGCTCTGGCACGGGCGCGGCCCGGCCGAGCGGGACGTCCTGGGCGCCCTGGCCGCGGAGGTGGCGCGCCTCGGCGCCACCGTCATAGTCCCCGACTGGCACCCGGACGCCGCGGACGGCGGACGCCCCCACCTCGAAGCGTCCCTCCGCTTCACCCGGGACTTCGTACGTGACCCGGCGAAGGTCGTCCTCGTCGGCTGGTCGCTCGGCGGCCGGGCCGCGATGGCCACGGCCCTGCGCCCCGACCCGCCGGAGGGCTGGCGCCCGGCCGCCGTGGTCGGCATCGCCGCCCGCTACAACCAGCCCGAGCCGCTGCTGGGCCTGCCCTCCCCGATGGCCGTCTGCGCCGCCGCCCCGCCGCTGCCCATCCATCTGGTGCACGGCACGGCGGACCGGGTCTGCGACTTCGCCAACGCCAAGGAGTTCCAGGCGGTCCTGGCCGCCTGCGGCCGTCCGGCGCCGCTCACGGTGCTCACCACGGACCACTCGGGCGCGGTCATGGCCGAGTACGCCTCCGAACTGGGCCGCTGCCGTCCCGCACACTCCGGATCCGCCCACCGCGAGGGCCTGCGCACGGCCCGCGTCATCGCGGAGGCGGCGGGCCTGCGCACACGGGAGGACCACCAGGTCAGCGGGTGACCCGGTCCCGGTCCCGGCCCCTCCGGGCGAGGTGAAGACCGGGGATCACCGGTTCACCGTCGGCCGACCGCACGGCCGCCCAGCCGCCGTCGAGTGCCGTGAACACGGCGACCTCGGCGGCGGCCGGCGTGCGCAGTACGTCCCCGGCGGGTGCGGGCGGCCGGGGCCTCCAGGGAGGGGCGGCACACCTCGTCAGCTCCACGACCGGCACACGTAGGCAGGGCCGACCGGCACACGTAGGCAGAGGGCCCTGTATCGGAAGGCAACGAAGGACCCGCACCACAGCTCGCGGCCACGGCATCTCTTCAGGATTGCCCGACGGGTCGCGCGCGATATCGCGGTATCGCGCCATCCGGCGGCCCGCCGCGCGACCGGCATTCCGGTCCGACCCCGGTCCGACACCAGGAGTCCTACGCGATGTCCGATCCCTCCGTCCGCCGCGCGGTGGGGTGTCGGCATCGACGCCAACGCGACCTGGGCATCGCTCAAAGCGGCGGCCTCGGCGGTCAATCGCCTACGGAGATGACCATCGCCGCCGAACACGTCCGCGCGCAATGTCCTTTGCCCGCCAGTCCGCTGCGCACTGCACAGACGGGCCGAATTCAGATCGCGGCGAGTGCGGGGCATGAACCGGGGCGATCTCTGAATTCCCGCTCCGGCGACGGCAGTTCCCCTCACTGGTGACGAGTCGGCGACCCCGGCCGTCCGTCTCCGAGCAACAAGTGCCTGAGCAGCGCAAACATCGCCGCGACCGGCATTACGGCCCCTCGGAGAACCGCCGCTGTTCCGGCCGGACAACCGCCCCGGGCAGCCATTTCCGCCGCCCATGAAGCGGCCATTGAGCGTCCATTCAGCGGCATTTGAGCGGTATTTGAGCGGCATTTGAACAAGGCGGGCGCCGCGCCGACCGTCCCCTACAGTCCGTAGCTCCAAGAGGCGGACCGATGGCTTCCCCATGACGAGCGCCGTCCGTTCCGCGACCCCCATGCTCGAATCGGAGTCAGTTCCGCGAGTGAAAACCAGAATCGATCCGCTTTCCATTGCCGCGATGGCGGTCGCCGTGGTTTCCATATCCGCCACCGCCCCGCTCACCGCCGCAGCCACCGCGTCGCCGCTCGCCATGGCGTTCTGGCGCAACGCCCTGGGCTTCGCCACCCTCGGGCCGTTCCTGCTGATCCTGCGCCGCCGCGAGGTGGTGCGCGTCGTACGCGGCGAACGCGGGCTGCTGCGCCGCGAGCAGTGGCGCCCCATGGTCTTCGGCTTCCTCGCGGCCACGGCACTCGCCCTCCATTTCGCGGCCTTCATGACGAGTACGCAGCTGACCTCGGTCGCCATGTCCACCGCGCTCGTCGCCACCCAGCCCGTCTGGCAGGCCCTCATCGCCGCGGGTCAGGGCGTCCGGGCATCCCGCAGGACATGGGCGGGGCTGACGCTCGCCGTGGTCGGAGCCGCCGCTGCCGCCGGTGTGGACATCCAGTCCGGCAGCCGTACGGCACTGCTGGGCGACCTGCTCGCCCTCGCCGGGGCCGTCGCCCAGGCCGGATACGCCGCCCTCAGCGAGAAGTCGCGGGCGGACGTCAGCACACCCCTGTACTCGACGGTCACCTCACTGGTCTGCGGACTCGAACTCCTCGCCGCCTGCTGGCTGTTCGACATCTCGCTCACCGGTTTCGACAGGACCACACAACTGTCCCTGCTCGGGCTGCTCATCCTCCCGCAGCTGCTGGGGCTCGGCGCGCTGAACTTCGTCCTCGGCAGGACATCGGCGACGACGATGAGCGTCCTTCTCCTGCTGGAGACCCCGGTGGCCGCGCTCATGGCGTGGTCGCTGATGGACCAGGGCGTCGCCGCCGCGACCGTCCCCGGGCTCCTGCTGATCATCATCGGCGTCACGGTGGTGGTGACGAGCGACAGCGGCGGAAAGCCCGCGCCCCGGGAGAACGACGTCCGCGGCCCGCACGAGCTCCGCCAGCAGGACGAACAGCGCCGGCAGGAGACGTATGGTCCCGGAGCACCCCCGGTCCCGGCCCACACCCCGCATCCGTATCCGCAGCCGTACCCGCATCCGTACCCGTCCCAACTTCCGCCCGGGGTCGGCGGATCCACCTTCGGAGAACCGGCGGACAACACACCGGCCCATGCCGTCGAGGCCTGGGCGGCCTTCGAGTCCGCCCGGCCGACAACACCACGACCGGCAACACCACGACCGCCAACGCCCCAGCTGACGACACCACGGCACGCACCGCTCCCGCCCAACGCCCGACGGGACCCCAGGGAACGCAGGGATCGCAGGGACCCCAGAGTCGACTGGGCACGCCGTCCCTATGACGAGAGCCCGACGATTCAGCTCAGCTATCACGGGGTGGGGGCGTTCGACACCATGTTCCTGGGCGGCCGAGCACCCGAGGAACAGAGGCGTCACCCGGAGGAACCGAGGCCGGGCTTCGAAGGCGCGCAGGGGAGCTAGTGGCCCGGCACCAGGCCCTGTCGCGCCAGGCTGCCGTCCAGCCAGGCCGCGGCCAGCTCCACCCGCGAACGGCAGCCCGTCCGCTGGAACAGCCGCGAAAGCCGCTGCTCCACGGTCTTCTCGCTGCACGCCAGCCGGGCGGCGATCTGCCGGTTGGTGGACCCGTCGCTCACCATGCCGATCAGCCGCACCTCGCGATCGTTCAGCCCCGCCCGGGCCGCACGGCGCCTGGGGATCGACACGTTCCGCCGCCGCGCCGCAGCGCCGAGCAGGCTGCGGACAGGCCGCCCCATGCCCAGCACATGCCCGCTCCGCATCGCCTCGTCCAGCCACGACTGGGGGTCGTCGCCGACTTCGGTCAGGCACTGGCAACAGTCCACGCTCAACGGCAGGTCGACCCGCCGCCGCACCAACCGGTACGCGGCCAGCGCGCTGTCCGCGTCGCCGTGCACCATCCCGCGGGCGACGAGCACAGCCTCGTACGTCATGGGCGAGGCGGCCTCCTCGTACAGCGCCTCCAACTCCTCCAGCGTCCGCCGCGTCGCCTCCGGGCTGTCGCCCCGCACGGTGATCGACAGCATCCGCAGCAGCACCCGGTCGAGGCCCGCGAGCAGTCCGCTCCCGCGCGCCCGCCGCACGTCGTGCCGGGCCGCTTCCAGGGCCCCTTCCACCGATGCCCCGTCCACCTGCCCCGACCAGTACCGGACGCCCAGCCGCGCACGGGCCACCAGCGGATGGCAGACCGAGTCCGGGATCAGGTCCAGCCACTCGCTCGCGCGTCCCAACTCCCCGCGCATCAGCTGGATCTCAGCCGCCAGCGCCCGGGCCGACTGTCCGACACCGGCCGCGCCGCCTGACCTGCCCCGCGTCTCGATCCGGCGGGCGCACGACAGGGCGCTGTCCCAGTCCCCCGTCAGGTAGTCGCGCACCATGGAGTGGTACCGGACGGCGGTGCTCTCCCCCGCCGCGACGTACCGCTGCTCACCGAGCACGGCCTCAAGAGCGCCCGCCAGATCACCGTACGCGGCGGCGTTCCGCAGCCGGTCCAGGGCCGCCTCACCGAGGGCGTCCGTCGGCATGTCCTGCCTGGCCCGCTCGAACTCGGCGCTGCTTCCTACGGCGGCAGCCACCAGCCGAACTTCCGCGGCCGACGGAACCGACCCTGAACCGGAGCCGGGGCCAGTACTGGAACTGGACTCCTTCGCGGCGGACCCCGGCCGGGATGTCATCGGCACGCTCGGACCGATCCCGTACCGTCCGCCGAGTGCCGCCAACTCCCTGCCGACGGGCACCCGTTCGAGCGCCGCACGGTATCGAGGGTCGGCGTCCTCGGCGTCCTCGGCGTACGGAGACCGGTGCTCGTGCAGCGCCGACAAGGCGCACGCCCGGGTAACCCATTCCAGACCGTCCCGGTCCCCCCGGCCCTCCCGCTCGCCCCGGTCGTCCCTGTCCCCCCGATCGTCGCGGTGCGGCACGTCGAGGCAGGCGAGCAGCGGCTCGGCGAGCGCCAGTACGCCGATGTGGTCGGAGTGCCCCAGACTCAGACCGGCGGACTCGTGGAGCACGCCGGGTGTTCTGGGGTCGTGCGGCGGCAGATGACGCAGCACCGAGTGGTAACTACGCACCGCCCAGGCCTGGTTGAACCTGACACTGCTGCCGGCCGCGGCCAACAGCAGCGGCACCGCGAGGGTGTCGTCCAGCGTCGCGCCGGCCGCCGCCACATGGCCGGCCAGCCGTGGCCGACGGGTCCCCGCCGCGGTGGCGCCCAGCCGATCCGTCACCAGCCTGGTGATCGCGGCGTGCAGCGACCGGACCTCGGCGCGGGCGGGCAGCGTCCGCAGCGCCGCCGCGAGCGCCGGAACGGCGAAGGTGATCCGGCCGTCCTCGCCGACCGTCACCACCCGGTCCGCGACCAGCCTGTCCACCGTACGGCCGACCGCTTCGAGCGGCCCGTCCGGCGACTGCGCGCGGTGCAGGTCCTCAAGCCGTACCTCGGCCCGGTCGACCAGAGCCGCGAGCACGGCCGCCGCCGCGACCGTGCCGGCGTCCGGTGACGCGTCCGGCCAGCAGAGGCGGCCCAGTTCCGCGGCGTCCGCCCTCAGCCGCAGCCCGCCCTCCGGCACGGTCAGGCACACCTGGCCGTCGAGTTCGAGCAGGCCGCCGCGTTCCTCCAGCGAGGCGAGCACCGAGAGCACGGCGGCCGGGCTGCCCGCCAGCGGACCCAGCGCAGCCAGCACCGCCGTCACCAGGTCGGGCTCGACGGGACGGCCCAGCCGCCGTACGACGAGCTCGCCGACCTCGGCCGACGACAGCGGCGGCAGTTCGAGCACCCGGTCGGCCGCGGCGGGCAGTTGGGCGGCGGTGACGTGCCCCGGGCTCATCGGCCGGCCGGCCATCACCACCGGCACGCCCGCCGGCCGGAACGTACGCAACAACAGGCCGAGCGCGGAGGCAGTCCGGGCCGGCATCCGCTCGGCGTTGTCGAGGATCAGGGCGAAGGGGACCTCACGGGCCGCGTCCGCCAGCACCTCGCCCAGGGTGGACAGCAGGGCCACCTCACCGCCGGGGCCGGTGGCCCGCGCCTGCACCCGGCGCACCGCGGCGATGCGCGCCGGGAGCCGGCCGTCATGGACCTTGGCGAGTACGCCGCAGACGGCATCCGTGAGAGCGGCGGTACCGCCCACCGGGTCCTCGCCGGATTCCCAGCCGAACCGCAGGACCCTGCCGCCCTCCTGGACCACGATCTGCCGCGCCTGTTCCACGACGGCGGTCTTGCCGGTTCCGGCACCGCCGGTGACGAGGAGGGTCCGGGCCTCGGCACCGGCGGTGCGTCCGGTGGCGCCTGCCGTGGTTCCTCCGGTGCTGCCTCCGATGGCGCCTCCGGTGGTGCGTAACGCCTCGGCCACGTCCTCGACTTCGCCATGTCTGCCGACGAGAGGTGAAGGGTGCTGCTGCACGACGACTCCCTGTTTTCCCGTTTCTCCATGCCGAACCGCTGTATGAGAATTGGAGTCGTCCAAATGACCGAACAAGCCAACTTCTTGTACCGGATTTGCCATGATTGCAGGCGCTGGACCGAGGCCCGTCCGTCGGGTCGGTCCGAGGCGGGCGCCGCCCGCCGGTACGGGATTCCTCGAAGGTCGCGGTGAACAGAGTGGCTGCTCGGACAGACACCGAGCTGGTCTTCGGCGGCACGGCCGCACGGTTCCACGGGCCCGACGGGCAACTGCTCGGCCGAACAGCCGAGTCGGACGAGACCGACGACCACCTCCGCGATCCGGCCGGGCCACGCCTGTTGCTCGTCCGCGGCGAACGGGGCATCGGACGCACCGTGTTCGCGCACGCCACCACCGAGCGACTGCGCGCGGGAGGGATCGCGGTCCTGCCGGTCGACTGCGTACCCGGCGACGCCGAACACCCTCAACTGCTGGCGCTGCGACTGGTCATGGCCCTGGAGGACCACCGGTCCACCGCGACGAAGCGCACGCCGACACGCAAGCCGGCCGCGGAGGCGCTCTCCGCGATGAAGCACGACGACCGGACGGCGATGGCCGAAGCACTCGCCGCCGCGCTGGCCCGGCCGACCCCCACGGTCGTACTCGTCGACGACGCCCACCACGCCGACGCCGAATCCCTCGCCCTGCTCGACGAGGTCGACTTCGACCGGGTCCCGCCCGGCATCCGACTGCTGCTCACGGCGGCCCGACACACCGCACCGGCCCGCCCGTCCCAGTCCCCATCCCCCGGCCCCAGCCTCCCCGGCCAGGCCATGGACCGCCTCGCCCACAACCGGGCGGCACACACGATCACCCTGCCGCGCCTCGGCCTCGAAGACTCCACCGCCATGGTGGCGCAGCGCCTGCGGTCGGCACCCGACGCCGACCTGATGCGGCGCCTCCACGAGTTGAGCCGCGGTATCCCCGGCGCCCTGGACGCCCTCCTCGCCGAATGGACGGCACAGGACGCGATACGCACCGCCGACGGCCAGGCCTTCCTCGGCACCGGTGCGCCGGTACCGCTGCTGCCCGACCACGACCGGTACGTAGCGGCGCTGCGGGCGCTGGAGGAACCCTGCGGGACCGTGGCCACGGCACTGAGCATCCTGTGGCCGCTCGGCCGGCCGGCCGAGGCCCTGGTCGCGTCATCGACCGGGCTGCCCGCCGATTCCGTGACCGAAGGCATCCGCACCCTGATCGACGAGGGCATCCTCGACGAACTGCCCGACCGGCCACGTACCCCCGCTTCCGCGCCACGCGGCTGGACGTTCCGCGTACCGCTGCTGGCCCACACCGTCCGGGAGCGACTCGGGCCGGTGAAACGCAGCCACCTGTCCGCGACCGCGGTGGAGGCGCTGTGGGCGGCCGGGCCCGCCCCACAGAACCAAACCCCACTCCCAACCCCACTCCCCACCCAACTCCCGGCCCCACTCCCGATCCCGCTCCTCGAAGAGGTGGACGCGCAGACCTACCTCCCCGACCGGATCGCCGACGCCGGATTCCTGGTCGACCGCGACCGCGCGGTGGAGGAACTGACGGCCGCCGCCCGCTCGCTGTACCCCGACCTCGAACGACGGGGAATGATGCGGTGGCACCTGGCAGCCGTCCGTCTCATCGAGGAGCAGTACGACCGCGACCTCGCCATCCTGCGGACCGGCCAGGCCGCCGCCGGCTGCGGCGACTTCCGTACGGCCCGGACGGCGGCCGAGTGGCTGGTGTGCGGCCCCGCCGAGGGCCTCGACCCACAGGCCGTCCACGAGGCCGCCACCCTGCTGGTGGCGTCGGCGGCGGCCGAACAGGACTGGCAGGCGCTGTCCCGCATGGGCACCGCACTCTGGTGGGAGGGACTGCCGCTGTCCGCCATGGCCACCGTCTCCGGCCGCGTCCAGGCACTGTGGCAGCTGGAGAAGTGGCAGGAGGCCCTGACCCTCATGCTGCAGACCGAACGCGTATGGCAGGCCACCCCGGGCAGCCGCGCGCTGCTGGAACTGTTCCGCAGGGTCGCGGAGTACGTACTGGGCCGCCCGGACCGGTTCACCCACGCACTGGCCCTGCCGGAGGAACCGGACCTGCCTCCGAGCAAGGCGTTCGCGTTCAACATCGCCACGTTCGACGTACTGCTCGGCATCGGCGACCTGCGAAGTGCGGCGAACCTGCTGTCCACCCGGAGGATGCGCCTCGAACTCCTCCCCCAGCACAACCGGTTCCTCTGGCACCACCTCAACGGACAGTGGGACGAGGCGCTCGCGCTGGCACGTCGGCTCCTGGTCAACGGCGGGGTCCTGAACGTGGTCCCCGGACACCATCTGCTCCCCGCCCGCACGGCGGCCATCCTCCTCGCCCAGGGACGCCCCACCAGCGCGGACCGCCTGATCAGCAGCGTGCGCGGGCAGGTGAACGGACCACTGGAACACGTCCTGGACCACGCCGAGGCCGAGGTGCGGCGAACCCTCGGCGACCTCGGCCGGGCCGAGCAACTCCTCCAGCACGGCCTGCGAGCGGCGGACGAACGCGGCTCCTTCTACGGCACCGACGAACTGCTGGCCTCACTCGCCGAGGTACACGCGGAAGCGGGACACCCGGACCGGGCGACGGCCTGCCTGGAACGCCTCGACCGGACGGCCGAGCAGATGAACAGCGGCCGGACCCGCCTCCTGCACCTGCTCACGTCGGGAAAGATCCTGGGCCCGGACGCCCCGGAGGCCCGCAAGCACCTGCACGAGGCGGTCGACCTGGCCCGCTCCCGCAGCCAGCCCTTCGAAACGGCGGTCACGCTCCTTGCCGCCGTACGCGCGAACGCGGCCCCGGCGACCCTGCTGCACGAGGCGTACGAACACTTCGGCGAGCTGGGTGCCACGCTGTGGCGCTTCCACACCAGGACCGCGATGCGCGAGGCCGGGCTGACCGTACCCGGCCGCCGACAGGCCACGGCGGAGAACGAAAACCTGCTGGCCACCCTGCTCGCCGAGGGACTCACCAACCGCCAGATCGCGGGCGCACTGCGGCTCAGCGAGGACGCGGTCGCCAACCGCCTGTCCCGGCTGTTCGCACGCACCGGAATGCGCTCCCGCACAGAGGTGGTCACAGCGGTACTCACAGGCACTCCGATGACGACGGCCCACCACTGACCCCACCCGTCATGCCCGCCCCACTCGTGCCAGATTTCCCCCTCCTTAACGGACGAGGGGCCTGTGGAAGCGGAACGAGGCAACCCCGCATGCCACCATCAACTCCTGAACGGCATGGACCACTTGGGTTCCCGAATGGGGGGCGAATGCCTCAGCAGGTACTCACAGACACCGTGCGCGTGGCGATCCACGCACCCGACGCCATCGTCCGCGCCGGACTGCTCAGTTATCTCCACAACGACCGCCGCATCCGCGAGGTCCCACCGGACAAGCTCCGCGAAGCGGACGTCATCGTCGTCACCGTGGACGTCGCCGACTCCTCCACCCTGGACCTGCTGCGCAGCCTGTGCGACAGACCGGACGCCCGGTTCGCCCTGGTGGTGGGCAAGGGATGGCACGCCGACGTCTCAGCCGCGGTCGACCGAGGCGTCCGCGCCGTCCTGTGGCGCGACTCCTTCAGCCAGGCGGCCTTCATCCGAACCCTGCACACCATCGCGGACGGCGGCGGAAGCCTCCCGCCCACCCTCCAGGGCACCCTGATGGAACAGGTCCGCTGGGCCCAACGCGAACTCCTCGCCCCCCGAGGCCTCACCGCATCCGGCATCAGCCCCCGCGAGGTCGACGTCCTCCGCCTGGTCGCCGAAGGCACAGAACTAGCCGAAATAGCGACAAAGCTCTCCTACTCGGAACGCACCGTCAAATACATCCTCTACGGCGTAATGAAGCGCCTACACCTCAGAAACCGCGCCCACGCGGTCTCCTACGCAATCCGAGCGGGCATCATCTGACCCACCACCGGACCGCCCTGCCAATGGAGCCCCCTGTCGGATTCGAACCGACGACCTACGCATTACAAGTGCGTTGCTCTGGCCATCTGAGCTAAGGAGGCGGGGCCCGCGCACGGGCGGGCCGGGTGCGTGCACGCAGGCACGCCCGTGCAGTGTACCCACGTCACAGCGGGCCCCTGTCGAAAATTTCCTCGAACTTCATCGCTCGCGGAGTACTGACAGAACGTGTGAACGCGAGGTAGCGTCCTGAACCAGTCCGCTCATGTGGACTACACCACTACGGACCGTTCCGTAGCGGTCACACCACCTTTACAACGGATCGTCCGGCACGTTCCTGCCGGTGAAGGGGGCCTACGACCCATGGCCACTGTCTCGTTCAACAAGGCGACCCGCATTTACCCGGGTGGCGACAAGCCCGCCGTCGACCAGCTCGAGCTCGACGTCGCGGATGGCGAGTTCCTCGTCCTCGTCGGTCCCTCCGGCTGCGGAAAGTCCACCTCCCTGCGGATGCTCGCGGGTCTCGAGGACGTGAACGCCGGCTCGATCCACATCGGTGACCGCGACGTCACGCACCTGCCGCCCAAGGACCGGGACATCGCCATGGTGTTCCAGAACTACGCGCTGTACCCGCACATGACGGTCGCCGACAACATGGGCTTCGCGCTCAAGATCGCCGGCATCAACAAGGCCGAGATCCGCCAGAAGGTGGAGGACGCGGCGAAGATCCTCGACCTCACCGACTACCTGGCCCGCAAGCCGAAGGCCCTCTCCGGTGGTCAGCGCCAGCGTGTCGCCATGGGTCGCGCCATCGTGCGTGAGCCGCAGGTCTTCCTCATGGACGAGCCGCTGTCGAACCTCGACGCCAAGCTCCGCGTCTCGACCCGTACGCAGATCGCGTCGCTGCAGCGCCGTCTCGGCATCACCACCGTCTACGTCACCCACGACCAGGTCGAGGCCATGACCATGGGCGACCGCGTGGCCGTGCTCAAGGACGGTCTGCTCCAGCAGGTCGACTCGCCGCGCAACATGTACGACCGCCCGGCGAACCTCTTCGTCGCCGGCTTCATCGGCTCCCCGGCGATGAACCTCGTCGAGGTCCCGATCACCGACGGCGGCGTGAAGTTCGGCAACAGCGTGGTGCCCGTCAACCGCGAGGCCCTCAAGACCGCCGCCGACAAGGGTGACACCACGGTCACCGTCGGTGTCCGTCCGGAGCACTTCGACATCGTCGAGCACAACGGCGCCGCTGCCGCCTCCCTGTCGAAGGACACCGAGGACGCCCCGGCCGGCCTCGCCGTCACCGTGAACGTCGTCGAGGAACTCGGCGCCGACGGCTACGTCTACGGCAGCGCCAAGGTCGGCGACGACCTCAAGGACCTGGTCGTCCGCGTCAGCGGCCGTGCGGTCCCGGAGAAGGGCGCCACGCTGCACGTCGTGCCGCGTCCGGGCGAGACCCACGTGTTCTCGACGTCCACGGGCGAGCGCCTCTCCGACTGACCGGAGATTTCACCCAGGTTGACGAAGAAGGCCCCGCAGGCTGCTGCGGGGCCTTCTTCGTTGTCGACAAATACCCCGGCAGAACGGGCATTTCGATACCCGTGCGTCAACATCAAACTCGAAAACGACGGTTTACCCGTCCCCCGAATTGATTACTAAATGTCGCCAAATCATCACCCCGCGCTACCCTCACTCGCGTGAAGCACTCCACTAACCACTCGACGCGACACGGCCGTGGTCCCGCCGGCCGACCGACACGGCACGGCCGCGGTCCGGCCCGCCGGATCGGCCGTACTCTCGCCCTCGTTCTGCCCGTCGTCCTGGTGCTCTCCGGGACGCTCGCGGTCACCCGAGTCAACTGGTCGGGAGACAGCTCCTCGACATCGGTGCTCGCCGCATCCGCCGAGGACGTCTCCCGACGCGCCCCGTCCCGCGCCCCGCAGGACGTGCTGCGCGACAAGCTCCTCCTCGAACTCCAGGAGAAGAACCCGGGCGTGGCCCTCACCCACCTCCAGGAGGCGGTGAACGGCCGTCCGTCGCTCGCCCAGCACTGTGCGTCCATCGCCCGCGCCCTGGGCCGCGCCGCCGTCCGCGCCTACGGCCCGACCCGAGCCCAGTCGTTCGCCCGCCCGGTCTGCGACACGTCCTTCGCCACGGGCGTGGCAGCCCAGCACACCTGAGCCCCGCACGGGGCCCCGTAAGGGGCGCGGGGAGCTGCGTGCTCAACCCCCACGGGCCCGCAGATCCCCACCCCGCGCACCCCGCAGCCGCCCACCCGCAAAACCCGCGGGGCGCCACGTACAGTTCGGGTCATGACCGATCCGAACGCCGCGTCGCGCCCCGTTCAAGCCGTCGTCCTGGCCGGCGGCCAGGGCTCCCGGCTGCGTCCCTACACCGACGACCGTCCCAAGCCGATGGTCGAGATTCCCGGCACCGGGACCCCGATCATCGGCCACCAGCTGGCCTGGCTCGCCGAGGAGGGCGTCACCGACGTCGTCGTCTCGTGCGGCCATCTCGCCGAGGTGCTCCAGCAGTGGCTGGACTCGGCCGAGCTGCCCGTCTCCGTGACCACCGTGGTCGAGACGGAGCCCCTGGGCCGCGGCGGCGGCCTCAAGTTCGCCGCCAAGCACCTGCCCCACCCGGACCGCCCCTGGTACGCGACGAACGGCGACATCTGGACCCGTTTCTCGCTGCGTGAGATGGCGGACTTCCACACCGAGCGCGACGCGGTGGCCACCCTCGCGCTGGCCCGCCCCCGCATCCCGTGGGGCGCCGTCGAGACCGACGACTTCGGCCACATCACGGACTTCATCGAGTCCCCGCCGACCGCGTACGGCATCAACGCGGGTGTGTACGTCTTCTCCCCCGAGTTCGCCGCCCTGCTGCCCGACCTCGGCGACCACGAGCGCTCCACGTTCCCCCGCCTGGCCCGCGAACGCCGCCTGGCCGGCTACCCGATCCCGCAGGGCGCCTACTGGCGCGCCATCGACACGGCGAAGGACCTCACAGAGGCCGCCAAGGAGCTGGCGGCGCTGGGTCGTTGAGGCGCTTACCTCGGTCCACGAACGCCGTACGTACGACGATGGGGCCCGGCACCTGATCGGTGCGGGCCCCATCGTCGTACGGTCCTTCGCCTCCGTACCGGCTCGGCCGTGCCGCCCTGTCGGCGGGCGGTGTCAGCCCAGCAGGCCGCCCACGAGTCCGGAGCCGCCGCCGGAGCCGGAGCCGCCACCGCTGCCGCCGCCCGTGCTTCCGCCGGAGCCGGAGCCGCCGCCGCTTCCCGAGCCGCCGCCCGAGCCAGTACCGCCGGTGGTGCCGCCCGAGGAGGACGGACCGGCGCTGGTGCTGGGGGCCTGCGGCGGGGCCGACTGCTGGGGCGGGGCCTGGCCTGAGCCCTGCGTCTGGCTGGGCTGTCCGGCACCGGCGCCCGCGGTCTCGCGGGCCGCGCCCGGTGTGGTCGCCGCGCCCGAGGGACTCGCGGAAGTGGCGCCCTGGGTGGGCGAGTTGGCCGCCGAGGGGCTCTCCTTGTGGCGGCGCTGGCCGGGCTCCTCCGGGAGCGGGGAGCCGGGCAGTTCGTTGCGCGGGGCCTCGCCGGGGCCGGGGACGACCACGCGGTCGGCGTCACGGACGGCGCCGCCGAGCAACGAGCCGATGAGCAGGGTGAGTCCGACGACGATGGTCGTGACGAGCGCACCCCGGCGCAGGACGCGGCTGCGCAGCTCCCAGATGTCGGCGCGCGGCCCGAGCGTGCGCCAGGCCTCGCCTGCGAGGCGGCCGTCGATGGAGTAGACGGGGGCGCCCGCGATGATCAGCGGGGACCAGGCGGCGAGGTAGATGATGTCCGGGGCGTCGTAGGCGGGGACGGACTTCCAGCTGACGGTGAGAAGCAGCGCCGCCGACAGCAGCGCGCCGACGACCGCGGCGACCCGCTGCCACAGGCCGAGCACGGTGAGGACGCCGACGATGACCTGGAAGAAGGCGATGAGGAGTCCGGCGCCGACGGGGTGCTCGAGGGCGAACTGGCGCAGTGGCTCGGCGAGTTCCCAGGGGTGCAGGGAGTTGAGCCACTTGACCATGGAGCCGCGCTTGCCGCCGTCGAAGTAGACGGGGTCGCAGAGCTTGCCCATGCCGGCGTAGATGGAGATGAAGCCGAGGAAGACGCGCAGCGGGAGCAGGACGACGCCGAGGTTCATCCGGCGGCCGGGGTAGTACCCATGGCGCACGGGGGCGGCACCGTGCCGCTTGAGCGCGCCGTCGTCCTCGTCCCGGTACTCGTCGGCGTCGTAGGAGTCGTCCTCGAACTCGCCGTCCGCGTACGGGCGTTCGTCGATCTCGTCGTAGGCGCTGCCCGCGCTGCGCATCTGCGGCAGGAGGCGGGTCTCGGGGCCGCGAACGGTCGGTGTCTCGACGGTGGCGTCGACGTCGAACCCGGGGGGTCCGCCCTCGCCGACGCGCGGGATGACCTGGGTCGCGCCGCCGTCGCCGGCGGGCGCCTGGGCGCCGTGCCGCAGACTCGTGCTCCGCACCGCCTGCAACAGCCGGGTGGCGCCGGTGTCGTCGGGGGCGGACTTCCCGCTCCAGACGACGGGCGCGCGGCGGCGGGTGCCTGCGGTGGTTCCGACGACGGGGATGCGCGCGGTGTCCTCGCCCGAGCTCAAGTGCCGCGCGGCGCGCGGGGACTGGGCCCGCGGGGCGGCGTTCAGCTGCACGCGGAAGCTCGCATGATTGACGATGACCTGCGCCGGATCGCTCGGCACCTTCACCATGCTCAGCGCGGGAGCGTCGTCGAATCCCAACGAGCGGTCCCCCGTGGGTGTGCGGGGTGTTCTGGTGTCCACACTCATCTAACCGAGTGACGTGTGTTTAGGACACTGCTTTGACCGGCCCGATCTGTCCGGACCCCGTCAAGATCAACGAGCCCGCGTCCAGGGCCGCCCCGCAAGGGGCGCGGGGAGCCGGGCGACCGGCCCCCGCGCACCGCGGATCACGACGACCCGGCGTCGGCCGAGCCCGTACTAGGCCCGCTTGCGCGAGGCCTCGTACAGCACAACTCCTGCGGCCACACCCGCGTTCAGCGACTCCGTGCCACCCGGCATGGGGATGCGGACCCTGAAGTCGCAGGTCTCACCGACGAGTCGGGAGAGGCCCTTGCCCTCGCTGCCGACGACGATGACGACGGGACCGCCGAGGGCCTCCAGGTCACCGACCTCGGCCTCCCCGTCGGCGGCGAGACCGACCACGACGAGACCGGCCTTCTTGTACGCCTCGAGCGCCCGGGTCAGGTTGGACGCGCGGGCGACGGGCGTACGGGCGGCGGCGCCCGCGGACGTCTTCCACGCACCGGCGGTCATGCCGGCCGCCCGGCGCTCGGGCACGACGACACCGTGACCGCCGAACGCGGAGACGGACCGGACGACGGCACCGAGGTTGCGCGGGTCGGTCACGCCGTCGAGCGCGACGATCAGCGGGTCCACGCCCTCGTCGTACGCGGCGGACGCGAGGTCCTCCGGGTGCGCGTACTCGTACGGCGGGACCTGGAGGACGAGCCCCTGGTGGTTGAGGCCGTTGGTCATGCGGTCGAGCTCGGGGCGGGGGGCCTCCATGAGGTGGATGCCGCCGCGGTCCGCGGCGAGCTGGAGCGCCTCGCGCACCCGCTCGTCGTTGTCGATGAACTGCTGGACGTAGAGCATCGACGCCGGGACGCCCTCGCGCAGCGCCTCGACGACGGAGTTGCGTCCGACGACCATCTCGGATGTGCCCTTGCCGCCCCGGCCGCCGCGCGGCGACGGGCGGCGTACGGTCTGCTTCGCGTTGGCCTTGGCGACGGCGTTGGCGATGCGGTTCTTCTTGTGCTTCTTGCGCGCTTCGGCGGGCGGGGTCGGGCCCTTGCCTTCCAGGCCCCGGCGTCGCTGGCCGCCACTGCCGACCTGCGCGCCCTTCTTGCCGGACATGCGGCGGTTGTTAGCGGCCATGACCTACCTGTCTGTGTGAAGGCGTACGTGCGTACGTCTGTCGTGTATGCGTCTGTGAAATGTCGTGCGTCTACGAGTGTGCCGCCCGGACACCCGAGCGGCACAATCGATCAAGGAAATGCTCAGCGCGGGCCGAGTGTCCAGCGCGGTCCCTGGGGGCCGTCCTCGATCACGAGCCCGGACTGGTTGAGCTGGTCGCGGATGGCGTCGGCGGTGGCCCAGTCCTTACGGGTGCGGGCGGACTCGCGCTGCTGCAGCACCAGCCGTACGAGCGTGTCGACGACTCCGTGCAGATCCTCGCCGCGGTCGCTCTCGCCCGCCCAGTGCGGGTCGAGCGGGTCGAGTCCGAGGACGCCGAGCATGGCGCGGACCTCGGCCAGCCGTGCGACCGCCGCTTCCTTGTCGTCGGCGGCCAGCGCGCTGTTGCCCTGGCGGACCGTGGTGTGCACGACGGCGAGGGCCCCCGGGACGCCCAGGTCGTCGTCCATCGCCTCGGCGAAGGCCGGCGGGACCTCGGCCGCGGGCTCGACGGCTCCGGTCTTCTCCACCACCCGCTGCACGAAGCCCTCGATCCGCGCGAACGCGGACTCGGCCTCGCGCAGTGCTTCCTCGCTGTACTCGATGGTGGAGCGGTAGTGCGGGGTGCCGAGGTAGTAGCGCAGCACGATGGGCCGCCACGCCTTGACCATCTCGCTCACGAGTACGGAGTTGCCGAGCGACTTGGACATCTTCTCGCCGCTCATGGTGACCCACGAGTTGTGCACCCAGTAGTGCGCGAACTCGTCGCCGAAGCCCCTGGCCTGGGCGATCTCGTTCTCGTGGTGCGGGAAGATCAGGTCGATGCCGCCGCCGTGGATGTCGAAGACGGGGCCCAGGTACTTGTGGGCCATGGCGCTGCACTCCAGGTGCCAGCCGGGCCGGCCCCGGCCCCAGGGCGTCTCCCAGCTCGGCTCGCCGGGCTTGACGGCCTTCCACATCGCGAAGTCCCGCGGGTCCCGCTTCCCGGTCTCGCCGTCCTCGGCGGGCTGGCGCAGCTCGTCCAGGTCCTGGTTGGACAGCGACAGATAGCCGGGCAGGGAGCGCACGTCGAAGTACACGTTCCCCTCGGCCTCGTACGCGTGCCCGCGCTCGATGAGCGTGCGCATCATCTCGACCATCTCGGTGATGTGGCCGGTGGCGCGCGGCTCGTACGTCGGCGGGAGGCAGCCCAGTGCCGTGTAGCCGTCGTTGAACGCCCGCTCGTTCTCGTAACCGATCGACCACCAGGGCCTGTTCTGCTCGGCGGCCTTCCTGATGATCTTGTCGTCGATGTCGGTGACGTTCCGGATGAACGTCACGTCGTAGCCGCGGTGCTCGAACCAGCGGCGCATGATGTCGAAGTTGAGGCCGGACCTGATGTGCCCGATGTGCGGGGCCGCCTGCACGGTGGCGCCACAGAGGTAGATCGAGACACAACCCGGCGTGATCGGGGTGAAGTCACGGATCTGCCGGGCACTGGTGTCGTACAGGCGAATAGTCACCCCTCCAGGGTAGTGGGCGACGACCAGTGCCCCGAGACCCTTCCGACACATGGCTCACGATTCGTGACATCAGCTCCGCGACGGTCCCGCCCGAGCCTTTTCTCGCCCCCGCCGCCCCTACCCATTCCCGTCCCTTACTCAGGGGCTCCGCCCCCGAACCCCCGCTCCTCAAACGCCGGAGGGGCTGAAGATTTCGCGGCCCGGGCTGAAGACTTCGGGGACTGGGCTGAACATCGACAGCCCAGTCCAGGCACATCTCAGCCCGTCCGGCGTTTGAGGACGAGGCCGTTCAGGCCGATAAGCGGGGGTCTGGGGGCGGCAGCCCCCAGGAACGGGACGGGTAGGGGCGGCGGGGGCGAAAGAAAACCCCTCACCCCACCCGAGCCACCAACGCCGTGGCCACAGCCATCAGCCCCTCATCCCGCCCGGGAAACCCCAGCCCGTCCGTGGTCGCGCCGGACACCGACACCGGTGCCCCCACGGCCGCGGAAAGAATCTTCTGCGCCTCGTCCCGCCGCTTGCCGATCTTGGGGCGAGGACCGACGACCTGGACGGCGACATTCCCGATGGTGAAACCCCCGGCACGGACGATCCGCGCCGCCTCCGTCAACAGCACAACCCCCGAAGCCCCGGCCCACTCGGCCCGCCCGGTCCCGAAGTGCTGCCCGAGATCCCCCATCCCGGCCGCGGAGAAGAGCGCGTTGCAGGCGGCATGCGCGACGACATCCGCATCGGAGTGCCCGGCCAGCCCTGGCCCCTCCCCCTCCCACTTCAACCCCGCACACCACAGCTCACGCCCATCCTCGAAGGCGTGAATGTCGGTACCGATACCGACGAGCGGCAGCACGACAGCCCCCTCGAAACCCCCGGAAGCCCCCAACCCCTCAGAAACCATCGTTCAACCTCCGCCGCGCCAGAACGGCCTCCGCCAGCACCAGATCCAGAGGACGCGTCACCTTGAACGCCTCCTCGTGCCCGGGCACGACAACCACCCGAAGCCCGAGCTGCTCGACCATGCTCGCGTCATCGGTGACGTTCTCGGTGACGGTCTCGTGCGCGCGCACGAGCGTGTCGCGGTCGAACCCCTGCGGAGTCTGCACGGCCCGCAGCCGCGCCCGCTCCGGCGTGGCGACCACGGGCTCGGGCTCCCCGGGCGCCCCCGCGGGCTCGACCTGCTTGACGGTGTCCGCGAGCGGCAGCGCGGGCACGACGGCGGGAGCCCCGTCCCGTACGGCCTCGATGACGGCATCGACCGTGTCGACGGGCACCAGCGGACGCGCCGCGTCGTGCACGAGCACGATGTCGATCCCGGGCGGCAGCGCGTCGAGCCCTATCCGTACGGACTCCTGCCGGCTCTCTCCCCCGGGTACGACGAGGAAGTCGGTCCGCTCGGGCAGTGCGTGCGCGTCGAGAAGTGTCTTCACCTCGGCGGCCCCGTCGGGCGGAGCCACCACGACGACCAGGGAGACGGCACGGGACGCAGCCATGGCGCGTACCGCGTGGATGAGCATGGGGGTGCCATTCAGCGTGCGGAGCGCTTTGGGGGCGCCCGGACCAAGGCGTACGCCCCGGCCGGCGGCCGGAATCACGGCCGCCGTACGTGCCCCGGACGGCGTAGGGCGCGAATCGTCAGACATCGGTTCCTGTCAGGTTTGTATGCTCGGCCGACGTGGGTATGGCCTGGGCGTGGTACCCCCGACCGAAGGTTGGGGGAGTGCCGGGCGCGACGCCTTGACCGGACCCTTCCGTGACATTCGGTCGAGCCGCTGCCCGGGCCCGGCACGCCAAGTATCGGGGCCGTGAATGTTCGCCGAGAAATCGGCCATGAATGTTCGGGAGCGCCGAGAGCAAGGTATCCGGGTACGAACATGCCGCAGCGCCCGGCGACAATGGATACGTCATCGGGCACCGCGGCATTTCATTGCGCCGAACCGCTCGTTTCGCCTCTGGTCAGAAAGCGATCAGAGCGCGGACGGGCGTCAGGACGCGAGGACCTCGTCGAGCAGTGCCTCGGCCTTGTCCTCGTTCGTGTTCTCCGCGAGGGCGAGCTCGCTCACCAGGATCTGGCGGGCCTTGGCGAGCATGCGCTTCTCGCCGGCGGAGAGTCCACGCTCGCGCTCACGACGCCACAGGTCACGGACCACTTCCGCAACCTTGATGACATCGCCGGAGGCGAGCTTCTCGAGATTTGCCTTGTAACGACGCGACCAGTTCGTGGGCTCCTCGGCATACGGCGCGCGCAGCACCTCGAAGACCCGGTCCAGCCCGTCCTGACCGACCACATCACGCACGCCGACGAACTCCGCATTGTCCGCTGGCACACGCACCGTCAGGTCGCCCTGGGCGACCTTCAGCACCAAGTAGGTCTTGTCCACGCCTTTGATCTGGCGAGTTTCGATGGCCTCGATCAGCGCGGCCCCGTGATGGGGATAGACCACGGTGTCGCCAACCTTGAACGTCATGTGACAGGTACCCCTTCCGTGGCTATCCAGGGTAACACGGAAACTGCGTGTTCTGAATGGCGTTTTCGCAGGTCAGGGCATATCTCGGGGCTTGACAATCGCGACATGAACGTGCTGCGGAGGGGCAGCGGAGGACGGTATTCGCAGGTCGGAGCGGCTCTCCACGCGGAGGGAAACGCGCACGTTACAACACCCCGAGACCCCGCTCGCGTGCCCGAACGTCCATATTTGTCGGGTTCCGAGAGCCCACGTTCCGCTACTCCGTTCGGTGAGCGGAGTCGAGTGCGGGCGGAATCCGGAATTGATCACGGCGGCCGAAGGCGCGTCGGAGATCAACCGGAGAGTCGGGCCGGGAGTCGAACCCGAGAGCCGCCCGAAGATCGCCCGAAGATCGCCCGAAGATCGACCAAAGAGGGACCGCGGATGGATGGAAGATCCGCGGAAGATCGACGGAACACGGGCCGAAGATCGATTTCCGGGATCGCCACGCATTCCTTACGCGATATCCGCAAGAGCCGGACGGGGGGCTTACCGATGCTTCTTATGTGAATGGCAGACCAATGTGCGCCCAATGGAACCGCCGAGTGTGTTGAGCGGCCAGTGACGGGCCCCGTGACAAGGGAGGCTCGACCGAGCCCGAGCGCACCCACCGGCCGCTAGAGGCGGGTCGGGTGCGGTGGCGCGGGAACGGCTCGGTAACCTAAGGCCGCTGACAGACCCTTAGGGCGGCTTTATGCAGGAGCCGCTCTGCTTCGCCCACGTTCAAGGAGTTGCCGCCGCCGTGAGCAGCAGCCTTCGACGCGGCGGACTCGCCGCCGCCGCCATCGCGTTCTCGGTCGCCTCGCTCGCCGCATGCGGTGCCGGCAACAAGGCCCAGACGCTGGAGATCAAGCCGGACAACGCTGCCACCAGCGTCGGTGACATCAAGATCCAGAGTGCCGTCGTCGTCACCCAGCCCGAGCTGGAGTCGACCGGCCCCGCCGTCGTCTCCGCGACCCTCTTCAACGAGGGCCCCACCGCCCAGACGCTCGACTCCATCGCCGTGGAGGGCATCTCCAAGCCCGCCACGATCAAGCCTGCCAAGGGTTCGGGGGCGCTGACCATCCCGGCCGGCGGTTCGGTGATCCTCGGCGGCAAGGGCAACGCCTCCGCCGTGCTGGAGAGCAGCCGTGAGGCCTTCGACGACGGCGACGCGCAGCCGGTCACCTTCACCTTCAGCAAGACCGGTGACGTGACGCTGAAGGCGTTCGTGGTGCCCGCCGAGAGCTACTTCTCCAAGTGGGGCCCGACCGAGATCCCCACGACGCCGTCCGCGAAGCCCTCCACCTCGGGCTCGCCGTCCGGCTCGACGAGCGGGTCGCCCTCGGGCTCCCCGTCCGGGTCCGCGTCGGGCGCGACCGGCGAGGCGGGCTCCGAGCCCTCCGACACCGCCGCCTCGTCGAGCGCCACGGCCTCGGAATCGGCCGCGGGCCACTGACACCCGTACGACGAAAGGGCGGGCCCCCTGTGGAGGGGGCCCGCCCTTCGTCGTTACTCGAAACTCTCCGTACGCGGGTCTCTGGACCCCTCCTACGCGGTTTACGGCTCGAACTTGTAGCCCAGCCCGCGGACCGTGACCAGGTAGCGAGGCGCACCGGGGTCCGGCTCGATCTTGGCGCGGAGGCGCTTGACGTGGACGTCGAGGGTCTTGGTGTCGCCCACGTAGTCGGCGCCCCAGACCCGGTCGATGAGCTGCATACGGGTCAGTACGCGGCCCGCGTTGCGCAGGAGCATCTCGAGGAGGTCGAACTCCTTGAGGGGGAGGTCGACCTTGGAGCCGGAGACGGTGACCACGTGGCGGTCCACGTCCATACGGACCGGACCGGCCTCCAGGGCCGCCGGGGTGACCTCCTCGGGCTCGCCGCGGCGGCGCAGGACGGCCCGGATACGGGCCACCAGCTCGCGGGACGAGAAGGGCTTGGTGACATAGTCATCGGCTCCTATTTCGAGCCCCACGACCTTGTCGATCTCGCTGTCCTTGGCGGTGACCATGATCACCGGGACGTTGGATCGGCTGCGCAGCTGGCGGCACACCTCGGTGCCGGGCAGTCCGGGCAGCATCAGGTCGAGGAGGACGAGGTCGGCGCCGTTGCGCTCGAACTCGTCGAGTCCGTCGGGCCCGGTGGTCGCGATGGCGACCTCGAAGCCCTCCTTGCGGAGCATGTAGGACAGAGCGTCGCTGAAGGACTCCTCGTCCTCGACGACGAGCACTCGGGTCACGGAAGGACCTCCGGGGCAGAAAACGGTTCGTACGGGGATGAGACGGTGGTCGTCCCGTCGGTCTGACCGGTCTCGTCGTCTTCGTCGAGTCCGGGTGTCCGGTCGTCGGCCGCGCGGTCGCGGGCAGTGCCCGCCTCCGGCAGCCTCAGGGTGAAGGTGGAGCCCTGACCCTCGGAACTCCACACCGTGACCTCCCCGCTGTGCGAGGCTGCCACGTGCTTGACGATCGCGAGCCCCAGTCCCGTACCGCCGGTTGCGCGGGAGCGGGCCGGGTCGACGCGGTAGAAGCGCTCGAAGATGCGCTCCTTGTCCTTGTCGGAGATGCCGATGCCCTGGTCGGTCACGGCGATCTCGATGAGGTCTCCGCCGGGCGCGGTCACCCTGCGCGCGGCTATGCCGACCCGGGTGCGGGCGGGCGAGTAGTTGACGGCGTTCTCCACGAGGTTGCCCAGCGCGGCGGCCAGCTGACCCCGGTTGCCCCAGATACTCAGATCGGCGGTACCGCCGGCGGCCATGGTGATCTGCTTCGCGCCGGCCTGGTGGCGGCAGCGGTCGATCGCCTCGGCGACCAGCTCGTCGATACGGACGGGCTCGGCGTCCTCCAGCGGGTCGTCGTTCTGGACCCGGGAGAGGTCGATGAGCTCCTGGACGAGGTTGGTGAGGCGGGTCGCCTCTATCTGCATCCGCCCGGCGAAGCGTTCGACCGCCTCCGGGTCGTCGGAGGCGCCCATGACCGCTTCGGAGAGCAGCGAGAGCGCGCCGACGGGGGTCTTGAGCTCATGGCTGACGTTGGCGACGAAGTCGCGTCGTACGGCCTCGATGCGGCGGGCCTCGGTGAGGTCCTCGACGAGGAGCAGTACGAGCCGGGAGCCGAGCGGCGCCACCCGGGCGGACACGGCGAGTGCCTCGCCGCGGCCGGTGCCACGCCGGGGCAGGTCCAGCTCGACCTGCCGTATCTCCCCGTCCCTGCGGGTGTCGCGCGCCATCTGGAGCATCGGCTCGACGGCCAGTTTTCCGCCCCGGACGAGACCGAGGGCGTACGCTGCCGAGCTGGCCTTGACCACGGCGTCGGCCTCGTCGAGGACGACCGCGGAGGAGCGGAGCACGGACAGGACCGTGTCCACGCCCGGCGGAAGCACCGGGTCCGTGTGCAGGGAGGTGCGGGTGGGGCGTTTCTGTTCCCGCTCGCTCCAGCGGAACGCCAGCATGGCGATGACACCGGTGAGTACACCGGCGATCGCTGCCGCTGCGGCGACCGCCGCGTTCACGTCCATGTCTCCAGGTTAGGCACGCTGTACGCCCCGGTCACAGCCGTCCGAGGGTGGACTCGAACACTCGTCGCCCAGAGTTCACTCTGGAGACCATGCTGGTTCACTTCGTACGAGGGTGATGGGCACGCCTCCCACCAGGGAGAAGAGGCGGTGTCGCCCAGAGTTCACCTGGGGGCCAGTGATGGTTCATTTGACGGGGCGGAAACCGACGCGTTCAGGCCGGACCGTGGGAGCGTGGGGTTCGAGAGCCCCCTGAACCCCCCGAATGCAGACGTAGAGAGGGACATCCTGATGCGGGACGCGTACCACGAGGAACTTGACTCGATCGGCGAGGGCCTGGTCGAGATGGCCCGTCTCGTCGGCTCGGCGATCGGTCGCGCGACGACGGCGATCCTCGACTCCGACCTGAAGCTGGCGGAGACCGTGATCGCCGGCGACCAGAAGGTCGACGATCTCCAGCACGAGCTGGAGGCGCGGGCGATAGCCCTGCTGGCCCGGCAGCAGCCCGTGGCCACCGACCTGCGGATCGTCGTCACCTCGCTCCGGATGTCCGCCGACCTGGAGCGTTCCGGCGACCTCGCCCAGCATGTGGCGAAGCTCGCCCGGCTCCGCTTCCCGGAGCGTGCGATCCCGCACGACCTGCACGCCACGATCCTGGAGATGGGCCAGCTCGCGCAGCGCCTGATGGCGAAGGCCGCGGAGGTCATCATCACCAAGGACGTCGACCTCGCGCTGCAGCTGGAGCAGGACGACGACGCGATGGACCTCCTCCACCGCACGCTCTTCCAGCACCTGCTGGACGACCGGTGGAAGCACGGCATCGAGACGGCGGTGGACGTCACGCTGCTCGGCCGTTACTACGAGCGGTTCGCCGACCACGCGGTGTCCGTGGCCAACCGCGTGGTGTACCTGGTGACGGGCGAGCACGCGGACGAGCTCCAGTCCGCGCCGCAGGTGGAAGGGGCGTAGGCCTCCGGCGGTGGGGCGAGGGATGAGGTGCGCGGGCGGGCGCGGGTGATCCCGGGCCGGCCGCGCCCACGCGGCGGAGCCGCACCTTGATACGGCCCCGCGTCCCTTCGGGTGCCAGGCGCATTGAGTGCTCGTGAGGGCGCGCGAGCCTCTGTGCGCCGTTGATGCGCCCGACCAGGTGGGCATGCAATGGGTGTAGGCACAAGCCTTCGAGGAGGGACCCATGGCCGAATCCCCCACCACGCCCGACCCGACCCAGGACCGCGAGACCGAGCAGCCCGCCGAGATCAAGAGCCTGCCACTCTTCGGCGCCTGTGGCTGCGGCTCGGGCTGCGGCTGCGGGTGCCAGTCCGGCAATCCGTGCCAGTGCGGCTGACTGCGCCGGTACGGTGACGCGTCGGCGCCGCTGATCCACGTACGACGCACGACTGCGATCCACGTACGCCGCACGACTGCGAACAACCGACCGGGAACGACTGCGAACGGGCCCCACTTCAGGTGCGGGGCCCTTTCGTATGTACGGCCTCCATCACGGTGGAGCGCCGTCCCCGTGTGAGGACTGCGCCGGGCGCCGTCAAGGGGTTATGCATCCCCACCGGCACTTCCTGACGGCGCTCGGGGGCACAGGGAAAGCACGACAGCGGGGCTTGTCGCGGATTGCTACCTCCGTGCGCTGCCTGTCCGCACTGCCGCCGGGTTGGTCGAACGGGCAGCCTGGGACGTGTGCCGCTGGGTGCCGTGTCAATCGGACGGCGAGAGCGGCCGGCAGCGCCGAAGCGGGGAAACACATGGTCACACGCAGGGTTGGGGGTCGGAATCGAGGCGCCGTATCGGTGGAGCATGTCGTGGCGGCCGCACGCGTCGCAGGCGTACTCGTCATGGCGTTCCGTATCCACGTCTCGCTACGACGGCTCGAAGCCCTCGTTCAGGAGAAGCAGCGACGGGACACGCTGACCGAGTACCGACGGGACCACCACCGACTGATCGGGCGGGGCACCGAGGATCCGTCGCTGCTTCCGGTGCTCGACGCGTACGAGGGAGATCTGCACCCGGACACCCAGCGTCGGCATCTGTTCGCGAACGCCCTCTACCAGCATGCCTATCAGGGGTACCAGCTCGGCGTGCTCAGCCTGGCCGACCTGCACGGCCACCTCCGCTACATCTTCCAGAGCCGCGCCATGCGCGAGTACTGGGAGGCGACCCGGCATCACAGGGCGAGCCTGGTGGCGGACTCGGAGGAGGCCGAACTCGGCAGGATGGTCGACGCTCTCGTGGCGGCCCTGGAGGACGCCGAGGCGGACGGCGACGACTGGTGGGTAGTCGGGGACGCCCCCGAGAGACACCCCTGAGAGACGCCCCTGACGGATGCCCCCCCAAGAATTGACAACCTGTGCCATCGGGATCGGACCAACTCGTGCCATCAGTGATGCATATATGCATCCTTCCGGGTGAAGAATGCGCGCCGGATTTCTCTGGGTCACAACTGCCTTGCCACAGAGGTAACTTGGTCGCCCAAGCATCCATTCGATCATGGCAAGGACCGAACCACTTTGAAGATCGTTCGCCGCGTTGGGGCGTCCCCAGTCGAGCGGGGAAGTGTCGGGGGCCAGGCCTGCCCCGACATCTTCGAACTCGCCGATGGCAGCTTCGCCGTCATCGGAACCGACAAGACCGACCTGCTTGACGGCAGCCTCCCCGCCGATGCCTCACGTGGTGGCCACGAGAGGATCGTGGTGATCACCCGCGACACTCTGCTCCGCGCCAAGGCAGACATCCCCGACGCCTGACAAGCCCTCTCCGTGGGTCCCGAGCCCTCCGGAGACAGAGCCCGGTCGCGTCACCCGCCTTTCGCAGTCCGGGCGGGTGACGGGGCCACGCCTCGCATCGCCTCGCACAGTGGGTGCCCCCTGGCACTCCGAGCGACAACGTGTTCCATACAGGTCCTCGTGAGGACACCATGGAGCAATGCGCCGAAGGACACCGGATACCAACACCTGGCTTGACTCCCCCGACCCCGTACTTGCCCTGGCTCAGGGCGACCTGGCCTTCTACGAGAAGACGCGGGACTCGGCCCGTCGTTGGTATCGCCTGAGCGAACTGGGCGCACTTGCCACGTCGTCGTCCACGGTGGTGGCGGCAGGACTCGGCGCCCCGGCATGGCTGACCGCTCTCATCGCCGGCGGGGCCCTGTTCTTCACCGGTTTTCGCCAAGTGTTCGCGCACGGTCCCCGCTATGTACTGGCAGCACAGTCACGTGAGGTCCTCCGGCGAGCCATCAATCGGTATCAACTGCTGCCTGAAGCCGACCGTGGCGAAGGGGCCCGGCAGGAACTGCTCGCAGCGGTCGAGCGGGTCGGCGACGAGGAGCTCCGCCAGTGGGTCGAACAACGACACCAGACTTCCGTGGGCCGCAGCGAGCCATCGAGCAGTCCCGCTCCTTCGACCTGATGCGAGTGCGCTGATCGGCGGCGGCATCGCCGTCGTCTCCGTCAGGGAACAGCTGTGGCACGCGAGCCGGTGGCATTAGGTGCCCCGAGACGATCGCATCGCCGATGGCCGGAGACACCCCAACTCGAACGCGTCCGACACTCCTTCAACCACACCCGCCAGGAACTCAGAAGACAGGGGCGAGCGGACTTGGACTCGCTGCCATAGCCACTCGCACGAGGCCGACCAAGCCCTCCCCATCGCGCGATCCTCTGATCCGTAACCCAAGATCGACGAAGTCGCTCCCCGGCCTCGGAATGCCGACCGAGTGACGTCGTGCCACGCTGAGACCGGGGATCGAGTCAGTCCGGGTCGTCTCGGAACTGGACCGGATGGCTCTGCGACCCGAGGAGGCCGGTATGGCCAGTTACGCCACGCAATCCAACTCGGCCGACGCGGCCAACCCACACCCCTGGCAGGGGCCCACATCCGGTACGACCGTCTTCGCGGCAGTGCTGATGATGTTCGGTGGAGCAATGGCGATCTTCGAGGGAATCGCGGCTCTCGCCGAGGACGACCTGTTCATCTCGACACGCAACTACGTGTTCGACTTCAGCCTGACGGGCTGGGGCTGGGTCCATCTCATCCTGGGAATCGTCATCGTCTTCGCGGGTTGCGCCGTACTCACCGGAGCACTGTGGGCGCGCTTCTTCGGAGTGTTCGTGGCCGGCCTGGGCGCACTCGCCAACTTCCTGTGGGTGCCGTACTACCCCCTGTGGGCCCTCGCCCTGGTCGCCGTCAACATCTTCGTCGTCTGGGCCCTGTGCACGGGCATGCACCGAGAGGCCGGCGACGGCCGGGTGACCTGACACGGCTGCCCTACGCGCCTGACCGGCGGGGACCTTCCCCACGCCAAAAGCCCCCGCCCCGCGGAGAAACCGCGGGGCGGGGGCTTTCAGGTGTGTGCTTACTTCTTCTTGCCCTGATTCTTAACGGCCTCGATCGCAGCCGCCGCCGCGTCCGGGTCCAGGTAAGTTCCGCCCGGGTTCAGCGGCTTGAAGTCGGCGTCGAGTTCGTAGGCGAGGGGGATGCCCGTGGGGATGTTGAGGCCTGCGATGTCGGCGTCGGAGACTCCGTCGAGGTGCTTGACGAGGGCGCGGAGGCTGTTGCCGTGGGCCGCGACCAGGACCGTGCGGCCGGCCAGGAGGTCGGGGACGATGCCGTCGTACCAGTACGGGAGCATGCGGACGACGACGTCCTTGAGGCACTCCGTGCGGGGGCGGAGCTCCGGGGGGATCGTCGCGTAGCGCGGGTCGTCCGACTGGGAGAACTCCGTGCCGTCCTCAAGGGGCGGGGGCGGGGTGTCGTAGGAGCGGCGCCACAGCATGAACTGCTCCTCGCCGAACTCCGCGAGGGTCTGTGCCTTGTCCTTGCCCTGCAGCGCACCGTAGTGGCGCTCGTTCAGGCGCCAGGAGCGGTGGACCGGGATCCAGTGGCGGTCCGCCGACTCCAGCGACAGCTGGGCGGTGCGGATCGCGCGCTTCTGGAGCGAGGTGTGGACCACGTCCGGGAGAAGGTCGGCGTCCTTCAGGAGCTCGCCGCCGCGGACTGCCTCCTTCTCGCCCTTCTCGTTGAGGTTGACGTCCACCCAGCCGGTGAACAGGTTCTTCGCGTTCCATTCGCTCTCGCCGTGGCGGAGGAGGATCAGCTTGTACGGTGCGTCGGCCATGCGCATGAGCGTAATCCAAGGCTTTGATCCGTTGCGCGCCCGCCCGGCAACCGGACACGCATCCGCTCGGCAGCCGGACAGTTGACGGGATCTGTTAAATGGCTGGCCCTCCCCCGCGCCGCATTCGTAATGTGTGCCTACCGCTTCAGCCGCTTACATCCGTGGGGGATCCGCCATGACCGCCGCCGCCCTGAGACGTGTCACGCGCGAGACGCTCTCCGGTCTTCCCCGCGAGTTCTGGTGGCTGTGGACCAGCACACTCGTGAACCGGCTCGGCGCGTTCGTCGCCACCTTCATGGCGCTCTACCTCACCCTCGACCGCGGCTACTCCGCCTCGTACGCCGGACTGGTCGCCGCACTCCACGGGCTCGGCGGGGTCATCTCCTCCCTCGGCGCGGGCGTCATGACGGACCGGCTCGGACGGCGGCCCACGCTGCTCGTCGCGCAGTCGTCGACCGCCGTCTCCGTCGCGCTGCTCGGCTTCGTGCACCACCCGGTCGCGATCGCCGCCGTCGCCTTCCTGGTCGGGATGGCCAGCAATGCCTCCCGGCCCGCCGTGCAGGCGATGATGGCCGACATCGTCCGGCCCGAGGACCGCGTCCGGGCCTTCTCCCTCAACTACTGGGCCATCAACCTGGGGTTCGCCGTCTCCGCCATGGCGGCCGGGTTCATCGCCGAGTACAGCTACCTCGCCGGCTTCCTCATCGAGGCCGCGATGACCATGATCTGCGCGATCCTCGTCTTCGCGAAGCTGCCCGAGTCCCGGCCCGAGCCGGTCTCCAAGGGGGTCGACGAACCCGAGGTCGGGCTCGGGACCGTGCTGCGCGACGGGCGCTTCATGAGCGTCGTCGGGCTGTCCTTCCTCGTCGCGCTCGTCTTCCAGCAGGGGTATCTGGGTCTGCCCGTGGCGATGGGCGAGGCCGGGTTCACGCCCGCCGACTACGGCATGGCGATCGCGGTCAACGGCGTCCTCATCGTCGTCCTCCAGATCCCCGTCACCCGCTTCATCCAGCACCGGGACCCGAGGCGGCTTCTCGTCCTCTCGTCCCTCCTCGCCGGGTACGGGTTCGGGCTCACCGCCTTCGCCGGCTCGGTCGGCGTCTTCGCGCTCACGGTCTGCGTCTGGACCCTCGCCGAGATCGTCAACGCGCCCACCCAGACCAGCCTCGTCGTCCGCCTCTCCCCCACCCACGGCCGCGGCCGCTACCAGGGCATGTACACCATGTCCTGGTCCGTCGCCGCCCTCGTCGCACCCCTGATGTCCGGTCTCGTCATCGACCGGTACGGGGCGGAGTGGCTGTGGGTCGCGTGCGCGGTCATCGGCACGGTCGCCGGTGGCGGGTACTGGGCCCTGATGCGAAACCTGCCGACGCACGACCTGCACGACCAGCACGACCTGCACGACCCGGAGGCCGCAGAGGACCCGGAGGGCCCGGATGCCGCCGGGGCACCTCTTCCCCCCACCTCCAAGCCCGAGGTCAGCGCGGCGTAGGCCGGCCCCGCCCCACACATCCCCCGTACGCCTCAGGGGTGCATCCGCGCCCCCTTGAGCACCTTGTCCACCGCGTTGCGCGGCCCGTACACGGCGAGCCCCACCAGGTCCAGCTCCGCCGTCGGTACGGCCCGTACCGCCGCCCGGTTGTCGCGGTCGTTGCCCGTGGTGAACAGGTCGGAGGTGAAGACCGCGCGGGGCAGGGCCCTGGACAGCACGCGCGCGTGGGCCGCCGTCAGCGTCTCCTTCGTGCCCTGGAACACCAGGACCGGCTGGCGGAACATCGGCAGATAGCCGGTCCCGTCGGCGTCCTCGTACGGCTCCCCGACCACCTCGGGGACCGACGGCCCGATCCCGCTCACGAGGAACGCGGTCACGTTCAGCCGCTGCCACGGCTCCAGGTCCTCCCGCAGCAGGACAGCGATCTTGGTGTCGAAGCGGACGGGCTCGACGAGGGCAGGTTCCGTGGAAACGTGGGCGGGCTCCGTGGAAACGCGGGCGGGCTCCGTGGGAAGGGGTTCAGCGTTCATGCAATGAGACTGCCGAGCCACGTACGCCCTCGTCTTGTACGTTCTTTGCATGGTCGCCCAGCGTGAGGTCTCCGCCTGGCGCCCGCGCGTACCGGGTGTCGTGGAGGTGTTCCACGCCCATTTCACGGAGTACGCGTATCCGATGCATGTCCATGACGCGTGGACGCTGCTGATCGTCGACGCGGGGGCTGTGCGGTACGACCTCGACCGGCACGAGCACGGCACCCCGCACGACACGGTCTCGCTGCTCCCGCCGCATGTCCCGCACAACGGCTCGCCGGTCACGCCGTCCGGCTTCCGCAAGCGGGTGCTGTACCTGGACCTCAGCCGGCTCGACGAGACCTATATCGGCCCGGCGGTAGACACCCCGGACCTCGTCGACCCCGTACTGCGGACGCGCGTCGGGCAGCTGCACAGCGCCCTCGCCCACCCCGGTGACGAGCTGGAGGCGGAGAGCAGGCTGACGCTGATCGGCGAGCGGCTGCGCGGCCATCTGCGCCCGCGGGCAGGGGCGGACCTGCCACCTCGGCCCGACCGCACCCTCGCCCACGACCTGCGCGAACTCCTCGACGAGCGGCTCGTCCAGGGGGTGAACCTGGAGGAGGCCGCGCGGCTCGTGCACGCGCACCCCGCGCACCTGGTGCGGGCGTTCAGCGGTGCCTTCGGGATCGCCCCGCACCAGTACCTGATGTCCCGCCGCGTCGACCGCGCCCGCCGCCTCCTCCTCGACGGCCGTACGCCGGGCGAGGTGGCAGCGGAGACCGGCTTCTACGACCAGTCGCATCTGACGCGGCACTTCAAGCGGCTGGTCGGAGTGGCTCCGGGGCGCTACCGCCTCAGCGCGCGCTGAGGCGATCGCCGGGTCCCAGCTCGCGCTGGGCCTCGTACAGGTTCCGCGGGCGTACCGTCCCCGAGGTCCCGTAGAGCTCCAGGCGGGAGTGCAGGTCTCCGGAGAAGTCGGGTACGTCGATCTGGTCGAACTCCGTCACCTCGTTGATGCCGACGGTGGCGCTGTAGGGGGCGAGGCCGTCGATCCTCGTCAGGCCGGCGCGGGCGTTGGTGACGCGGATGTTCCAGTGGGTCACCTTCTCGGCCGTGAACGGCCGAGCTTGTCCACTCGGTCGTTCACGCCTTGTCGCGCTCCCGACTGCCCCCTACGACGGGACGGTCACGGGTCGCATCTCCCCACGGTCCGGCCGGGTTCAGGCCGGTGCGGGGACGGGTGTGGTGACAAACACCCACGCCGAGCGTGCTCGGTTGCGCACGTTGACCCCGGCGACGACATCGGCGGGCCCAGCGAGGCCGCACCGACGACAGGAAAAATGGTCCCGTGTGGACCGGTTGGCCCGCTCGGTGTGCCCGCAGCGCGGGCAGCGCTGCGAGGTGTAGGCCGGATCTACTTCCAGGAACGGCACCCCGGCCCGGCGGGCCTTGTAGGCGAGATGCTGTCCCAGCTGATGGAACGGCCAGGAGGAGAGCGTGCCCCGCTGGTCGCGGCGAAGCCGTACCCGCTCGCGGATGCCGTCGAGCTGCTCAACGGCGATCCCGCGACCGGTGCGTTGCGCGACGGACACGATCTCCTTGCTGATCCGATGGTTCACATCCGTGGCATGACGCTGCTCCTTCTTCGCACGAGCACCCAGACGGCGGGTTGCCGAACGGGTGCGCCTGGCCTGGAGTTCGGCACGTTTGCGGGCCTGCCAGCGCCGGTAACGGTTCAGACGGCGGCCCTGGTAATTGCTGCCGTCGCTGGTGGTTGCGAGGTTGACGATGCCCCGGTCCACACCGATCCAGTCGACCGGCTCGTACACCTCCGGATCGGGCAGGTCGCACGTCGCGATCAGAAACCACTTCCCGCCCCGCCGGACCAGGTCACTCTCGCCTCTGCGGTATTCGGCCAAGGTCTTGAGCTGGTCCGGTGAGCCGGTGTAGCGAATGCCCCGCAGCCGCCCGTCCACCGTCCAGATGGACACCGTGCGCGCGTCCGTCTGCCAGGACAGGCACCGGTCGTCGAACGGCTGCGCGGCTTCCGGCCGGAAGCCGACCGGCGCGCCGACGGCGCTGCGGTAACGCTTGGACCCCGGACCGCCCAGCCGCCCGGCTTTCAGGCTGGCCGCGAGCGCGCTGTAGGCGTCGACGACCTTCTTCACCACCCGCACCGCGGGCTGCGCCGACAGCCCGAACGTGGTCTTGATGTCCGCGTAGACCAGCTTCTGCAGGCCGTTGCGATCCTTCACACCCGACCCGAACGCAACCTGCGAGACATGGTCGGCGGCCCGGTTGCAGGTACGCAAGGTCGCCAACAGCGCCGCCGCCTGCTCCGGCGACGGCAACAGCTTCACCTGCACCACCAGCTTCATGACATCGGACCGTAGTACGACCACCACACACACGAACGCCTACCGTCGACAGGTCACCATTACCAGCGACCCGCAGGACAATTGTTCGCATCTCCTGGCTCCGTCGGGCAGCCGTGCGGGCACTCCGTAGCCAGCATGGAACAGGTGTGACTGTGCCCCGCATCGCGATCACGGGAGGCGATTCCTCCCCGACAGGAACGCCAGGGCGCCCTCGCCATGCCCGAACCGCCTTCCAAGGATCGACACTTTCAGGGATGTGAAAAATGTTCAGATGTGCGTTAGCCGCGAGCATGACATGACACCCCTTGCACCGGGGAAGAGGCGTGCAACAGTTGATTGATGGAGAGTTGACGCAGACGGGTTGGTCAGTCGGTCGAACGTCGAGTCAGATGACTGAACGCGTCGAGGTTGCGCGTGGACTCGCCGCGCGACACCCGCCAGGCGTACTCCTTGCGGATCGCGGAGGCGAAACCGAGCTCCAGGAGGGTGTTGAAGCTGCCGTCGGCGGCCTCCAGGACCGAGCCGAGCAGCCGGTCGATCTCGTCGGCGGTGACCGCGGCGAGCGGGAGCTTGCCCGCCACATAGATGTCGCCGAGGGGGTCGACCGCGTAACTCACGCCGTAGAGCTTGAGGTTGCGTTCGAGGAGCCAGCGGTGCACGCCGGGCTCGTTCTCGTCCGGGTGGCGGATGACGAAGGCGTTGAGCGACAGGGAGTGCCTGCCGACGATCAGCGAGACCGTCGTGGACAGCTTGCGGGTGCCGGGCAGCTTCACCACGAAGTGGCCGGGCTCCGGGCTCTCCCACTCGATCTCGGCGTCCTTCAGGACCTCCTCGATGGTCCCCGCCGCGCTCTCCACATCAGCCATGGTGGGAGCGTACGTGACGCCTGTGCTCGTGCATCGCCGCCGTGTAGACGTCCGCCGTGGCGGCGGCGGACGTGTCCCAGCCGAAGGACTTGGCGTGCCAGGCGGCAGCCGCGCCCATCCGGTCCGGGAGCGCCCGGTTGTCGGCGAAATCGCGCAGCACGCGCGCGTAGTCGACGGGATTGTGGCCCGGGACCAAGAAGCCGGTCTCCTTGTGCCGCACCGCGACGGGCAGACCGCCCACCGCCGCCGCGAGCACCGGCGTCCCCGCCGCCTGTGCCTCTATGGCGACGAGCCCGAAGGACTCGCTGTAGGAGGGCATCACGAGGACGGACGCGGCCCGGAACCAGTCGGCGAGCTGTTCCTGGCCGACCGGCGGCCGGAACCGTACGACGTCGGCGATGCCGAGCCGGGCGGCGAGTTTCTGCAGGCCCTCGGGCTTGGCGAGGCCGCTGCCGCTCGGGCCGCCCACGATGGGCACGACGATGTTCGAGCGGAGCTCGGGCCGCTCGTCCAGGAGGACGGCGACCGCGCGCAGCAGCACGTCGGGCGCCTTCAGGGGCTGGATACGGCCCGCGAAGAGGGGTATCAGGGCGTCCTGCGGCAGGCCGAGCCGGTCGCGCGCGGCGGCGCGTCCGTCGGCCGGGCGGAAGCGGTCCAGGTTCACGCCCGGGTGGACGACCGCGACCTTGCCGGGCTCCGCCTCGTAGTGCCGTACGAGCTCGTCGGCCTCTTCGGAGGTGTTGGCGATGAGGCGGTCGGCGGCGCGCACGATCTGCGTCTCGCCGATGACCCGGGCGGCCGGCTCGGGGCTGTCGCCGTCGGCCAGGGCGGCGTTCTTGACCTTCGCCATGGTGTGCATCGCGTGCACCAGGGGGGCGCCCCAGCGCTCGGCGGCCAGCCAGCCGACGTGGCCGGAGAGCCAGTAGTGCGAGTGGACCAGGTCGTAGTAGCCGGGCCGGTGACCGGCCCAGGCCTGCATCACCCCGTGCGTGAAGGCACAGAGCTGGGCGGGCAGATCCTCCTTGGCGAGCCCCTCGTACGGGCCCGCGTCCACATGTCGTACGAGGACTCCGGGCGCGAGTTCCACCTTGGGCGGCAGGGCCCCGGTCGTCGCGCGCGTGAAGATCTCGACCTCGATGTTGATCGCGGCGAGGCGCTGGGCGAGCTCCACGATGTAGACGTTCATGCCGCCCGCGTCGCCGGTGCCCGGCTGGTGCAGTGGTGAGGTGTGCACGGAGAGCATCGCGACGCGGCGGGGGCGGCGGTGCAGCCTCAGCCTCGAAGGGGCCGCCGGGGAGCGGCGCCCGAGCCTGCTCACGTACTGGCTCACGTGGCGTTCCTCCTTGCTGCGGACCTGCTCTGACCGTGTTGCGGGCATGCCTGACGGAGGACGTGAAACGCCCTCCAGCTCCTTGAACGCCGGAGCACTCTGCTCCATTTCCTCTTTGCCGAATCATTGCCGGGGGTCGCTCAACCGTTCGATGGTGTGTTGCGTGGGGGATGCGGGTGGGCGCTGCTTTTCCTCGCCCCCGCCGCCCCTACCCATTCCCGTCCCTGACTCAGGGGCTCCGCCCCCGAACCCCCGCTCCTCAAACGCCGGAGAGGCTGGTTGTCAGCCCGTCCGGCGTTTGAGGACGAGGCCGTTCAGGCCGATAGCGGGGGTCTGGGGGCGGCAGCCCCCAGGGGGCCCACACCAGCGCGCCCCCACCAGCACAGACACCGCCTACCCTTACCCCCATGAAAGCCCGCGCAGCGACCCCCGTCGGGACGGTGACGCGCGGCACCACCAACCCCAACCGCCTCCGCCGCATGGACCGCTGGATCGCGACGACCCACGGCGCCGAACTGCGCAGGTCGGACGCCCCCATGGCGGTGGACCTCGGATACGGCGCGGCGCCCTGGACCGCGGTGGAGCTCCTCCACCGCCTCCGCACCGCCGCCCCCCGCACCCGCGTGGTCGGCGTGGAGATCGACCCGGCCCGGGTCACGGCCGCGAAGCCGTACGAACGGGAGGGGCTGGAATTCCGGCACGGCGGATTCGAGATCCCCCTGCCGGAGCGGCCGTCGCTGATCCGCGCGGCGAACGTGCTGCGGCAGTACGAGGAGGCGGAGGTCGCCGAGGTCTGGGCGCGGCTGTGCGCCCGTCTCGCTCCGGTGGGCGCCGACTCGCGGGGCGGGCTCCTCGTCGAGGGCACGTGCGACGAGATCGGCCGCCGGCACGTATGGGTCGCGCTCGGCCCCGAGGGCCCGCGGACGGTCACGTTCGCCACCCGCCTCGGCTCGTTGGACCGCCCGTCCGACCTGGCCGAACGCCTCCCCAAGGCCCTCATCCACCGCAATGTCCCGGGCGAACCGGTGCACGCCTTCCTCCGCGATTTCGACCGGGCCTGGGCCGCCGCGGCGCCGTACGCCTCGTACGGCGCCCGTCAGCGCTGGATCCGGGCCGTACGTGATCTGACGGCGGACTGGCCGGTCACGGACGGGGCGGCGCGCTGGCGGCAGGGCGAAGTGACCGTGCGCTGGGAGGCGTTGGCGCCGCGCGCATAGGCCGCCCGGGCCCAGGGACTTGTATCGGCGGACATGAGCCGGCGGGGCCGTAACTCGGCGGGAACGATCTCGGTGAGTCGTTCGTCACATTGGCGGGGAACGCGCGGGAGATCATCGCCGAGTGGGCAGTGAGGGGTGGGGAACGGGCGGTGTGCGGGAGGGAGTTCATGCCCGCCTCTGTCACATTGCGCGCCGACATGGCACGATCCCCGAGGCCTTCGTAAGTTACTGACGGTAAATCAACTTGGGGGTTGGTCCATGGGAGCCGGCAAGCGGAGCCTGACCACTACGGCCATGGCCCTGGCCTGCGCGGCAACCATCCTGTCCGCGCCGGGAGTGGCCTTCGCGGCCCCGACACCGCCCCCCACGCCGACGCCGACTCCGCCTCAGAGCTCAACGCCCGCGAGCACCAAGGACCTTGAAGCGGTCCGCAAGAAGCTGGACACGCTCTACCACGACGCGGCGGTCGCCACGGACGCGTACAACCTCGCGGAGGAGCGGGCCGAGGAGCAGTCCACGCAGATCGTCGGGCTGGCCCGCTCGATCGTCGAGGGACAGGCACGGCTGGATCACCTGAAGGACCGCGCGGGCGCCGCGGCCCGCGCCCAGTACCGCAGCGGCGGGCTGCCGGACGAGGCCAAGCTGATGCTCAGCGACGACCCGGCGCAGTTCCTGGACGGCGCGGGCCGGATCCGCGAGGGCGCCCAGGCGACCAAGGGGCTGCTCGCCGAAATGAAGCGCACCCAGGAGGACTTGGAGCAGTACGCGCGCGACGCGGCGGCCCAGTGGAAGAAGCTGGAGTCCAACCGCGAGGCGAAGGAGAAGGCCAAGAAGAAGGTCAAGAAGCAGATCGCCGCCGCCGAGAAGCTCGAGTCGCAGCTGGAGAAGGAAGAGAAGAAGCGCCTGGCGAAGCTGGAGCAGCAGGCCGCGTACAAGGCGCAGTCGGCCTGGCTGGGCTCCGGAGTCCTCGACGAGATCAGCGGCAAGGCGTCGGCCCAGGGCAAGAAGGCCGTGGAGTACGCGACGAAGCAGATCGGCAAGGCGTACGAATGGGGCGCCGAGGGGCCCAACACCTTCGACTGCTCGGGCCTGACCTCACAGGCGTGGGCCGCCGCCGGGCAGGGCATCCCGCGGACGTCCCAGGAGCAGTGGAAGCAGCTCGACCGCGTCGCCGTCGAGGCCATGCGCCCCGGCGACCTCATCATCTACAACTCCGACGCGAGCCATGTCGCCCTCTACATAGGCGACGGCGCGATCATCCACGCGCCCCGGCCAGGGCGCACGGTGACGATCGCGGGAGCGGGATCGATGCCGATACTCGGGGTCGTACGCCCCGAGCAGTGACGCCACCGGGCCGCGGGCGCGGTGCCACTGGTCCGGCGGCGACACGGCCGGTCAGCCGGTGACGCCTTCGGTCCGCCGGCGCCTGCGTCGGTCCAGCGGTGACGTCATAGGCCCGCCCGTGACATCGCAGGTCCGCACGTGACGTCATTGGTCCGCCGACGTCACCGCCGGTCAACCCTGGCCGGACATCCGGCCGGGGCCGACGGGTGAACGTTCCCGACCAGGCACCCGACCCGGAGCGCCCACCAGCCCACCGGGGTCGTACGTCCCGACAAGTGACACTTGGTCGCTTTGGTGCCGCCATCGGCGTGACCTGTCGCACGTGATGCGCGGCACGTTCCGGGTGGCCCGGCAACCCCTGGGGCGTGATGTACGTCATCCCGGACAAGGGCGCATCCTGCCCAATTGCGGTACGGGATGCGGCATATGACGGTGGCTGTTTTGGACGTGCCCTGGCCTCCGCCATTCCTTTGTGGCGGCGGCTGACGCTATGGTCCCCGTCGGTGGACCGAGACCCCTCGGTCCGCCATGCCCTCGGGGGGAGGGAAGGAACCCAGACGATGCCCGTACCCGTACCGCGGCAGAGAGCGATCCCCGCCGTGGAAGGTGGTCAGGCTCGCGCCGCGTCCTCAACCGTCGGACCGGCTCAGGCCGTGCCCGCACCCGGCGCCCTGCCCGGCCAGGCGCCGCCCTCGACGAGCCGCGAACCCGGTGGCGACACCGGTCACGGAGGCGACGCCCACCACGGCGGCCTCCACAACGGCAGTGCCCACACCGGCACGGCCCCGCTGACGCTGCTCGTGATCGAGGACGACCCGGCCGGCTCGCTGAACGTGCCCACACTCCTGGACTCGGCCGGCAAGCCCATACGTATCCGTACCGCCCGCAACCTCACCGAGGCCGAGCGGCTGCTGACCGACGACGTCCAGTGCATCCTGCTCGACCTCGCGCTGACGACCGGCGGCCGGACGGCCGCCGACGTCGGGCCGGAGGACGAGCTGGCCACGCTCAAGCACGTACTGCGGCTCGCGCCGCGGCACGCCGTCCTCGCGCTCACCGCGTCCGAGGACGCCGAGCACGGCGCCGAGGCGGTGCGCGTCGGCGCCCAGGACTACCTCTTCCGCGACGAGCTGGACAGCCGGCTGCTGAGCCGCGCGATCCGGTACGCGGTGGAACGGAAGCGTTCCGACACGGCCGAGCGCCGGCTCACCGAGTCCAAGCTGCGCGCGCAGGAGAACGCGCGTCTTGAGCGCGGCCTGCTGCCCACGCCGCTCCTCGAAGGCTCCTCGCTGCGGTTCGCCGCGCGCTACCGGCCCGGCCGCTCGCGCGCGCTGCTCGGCGGCGACTTCTACGACACCGTCCGCACCCCGGACGGCACCGTGCACGCCATGATCGGCGACGTCTGCGGTCACGGCCCCGACGAGGCCGCGCTCGGCGTCGAGCTGCGGATCGCCTGGCGCGCGCTGACACTGGCGGGCCTGTGCGGCGACGAGCTGCTCTCCACGCTCCAGCAGGTCCTGGAGCACGAGCGCGACAACGACGAGATCTTCGCGACGCTCTGCACGGTGGACATCGCACCGGACGGCCGCCGTGCGGGTCTGTGCCTCGCCGGTCACCCGGCCCCGCTCATCTCGCGCCCGGCCCGCTCACGGGCCGCCGTCGTCGGCGCGGACGGCGCCGGGGATCCGGCTCCTCCCATCGCCGAGCTGCTGCCGTACGAGAACGGCGGCCCGGCGCTGGGTCTGCTGCCGAACGCCCGCTGGCCGCGCCAGCAGGTGGAGCTGGGCGGCGAGTGGAGTCTGATGCTCTACACGGACGGCCTGATCGAGGGCCGGACCGGCGAGGGCCGGGAGCGGCTCGGCCAGGACGGGATGGTGGACATGGTCCGCCGCCAGTTGGCGCAGGGGCTGCGGGGCGAGGAGCTGCTGCGGGCCGCTGTGAACGAGGTGCGGGACCTCAATGGCGGCGAGCTGACGGACGACGTGGCCGTGCTGCTGCTGGACCGGGTGGCTTGATCGGGGCTGTTGCTGGATCGGGTGGCTTAGCAGCCGCGCCTCCGCCGGGATGCCGTTGAGTATCTGGCTGGGGGTGCCGTCGAGTATCTGCGGGTCATCCGTGACCGGCCGCGCAGTTCCCCGCGCCCCTGAAACGCAGCTCGCCGCGCCCCGAAGGAAAAAAGGGGCGCGGCAAGAAGGGTGTGGGGGCTCAGCGTCCGCCGTTGTACGGGCCGTACGGGCCGTCGCTGCTGCTTCCGCCTCGTCGGCCGCCCCCGCCGCCGGAGACCTGCTTGAGCGCGGGCCGGACGTCGACGAAGAAGACGATCGTGGCGATGAGGCCGGCGATCTGCAGGAAGACCATCGGGACCAGCAGATTCACGGCCACCGTGACGCCCAGGATGATCAGCCAGAACATCTTGCTCTGCTTGTTCGCGGCGCGGTACGCGTCGTCGCGTGCCAGGCCCGCCATCACCAGCGCCACCACCGCGAGCACCAGCATGCCGAGGAAGATCAGCGACATGAAGCCGCCGAACGCGGTCAACAGCACTTGGCCCACCTACCCGATTCGAGTCCTCGTCCCTACGCGGTCACCGTACCCGCAGAACGGGTCGGGGACTCCGATAGTGCCCGGAGTCCCCGACCCGTTCTCATAACGCCCCGCCGCCGTCGACCCGGCGGCGGCGCCGCGCCTACTTGGCGGGCGGCGTCGTCTTCTTCGCGGTGGTCTTGCGGGCGGCCGGGGCCTTCTTGGCCGCGGTCTTCTTCGCCGGGGCGGCCTCGGCCTTGGCCTCGGCGGGCTTCTCGGCCTTGACCTCGACGGGCTCCGGCTTCGGCTCGACGGCCACGGCCAGTTCCTCGATCTCCTCGGCGGCCTCGCCGCGCCAGGTCTTCACGGTCTGCTCGCCGCGCTCGGCGACCTTCTCGTACGTCTCGCGGGCCTTCACGGCGTACTCGGCGGCCACGCCGACGCTGCGGAGGGCGAAGTCCTGAGCCGTCTCACCGATCTTCTTCAGGTCGGTGTCCAGGGTGCCGATGAACTCGTTCACCTTGGTCTGAATGGTCTCCTGCGCCTCCTTGGCGCGGGCGGTGGCCTTCTCCTGGACCTCGTTCGGGTCGATGCCGCGTACGGCGTCGATGCGGGCCGGGGCCTCGGCACGCAGCTGCTCGACGATGCCGGGCACCTTCTTGGCCTGCTGAATGGCCAGGTCGGCGGTGCCGGCGGCGAAGTAGAGCGGGGTCGGGTCGCTGAAGGTCTTGCGCAGGTCGTCGGTGATGGCCATGGCGATGGTCCTCCCGGAATCGCTAGTGCTTGAAGCGTGAGGGTTTTGTGGTGCGGTACTCCGCCGCCGGCCGGGCCGTTCCAAGTCGTGCCCGGTCATGCCGTACTGGCCACGCCGTGCTCGTCATGACGTGCCCGGTCAGCTCGCGGAGGACTGCTGGTCGTGAGGGTCGTTCTTGCCGTACGGGTCCTGCGGATCACTCGGATCGTTCGGGTCGTACGGGTCCTGCCGGTCGTGCGGGTTCTTCGGTGCGGCATCACTGCCGTCGGCCGTGCGGGCCCTGTCAACGACGGTGTCCGGGCCATCCGTCACGTCCGTTACGCCGGTCGGGCCGGTCGCATCCGGTGCGTGTGCCGCACCGGGGACGCCCAGAGCCTCCTCGACCGCCTTGATCCCGACCTCGATCTCGAACCCGTTCTCCTTGCGGAAGGACTCGTAGATCTGGAGCAGCACCTGCTTCTGCCGCTCGTTGAGCGTCGGGTCGGCGAGGATGACGGCACGCGTCTCCACCTCGTCCCGGTCCCGCTCGGCGTCGAGGATCCCGGCACGGACGTACAGCGTCTCGGCGGAGATCCGCAGGGCCTTGGCGACCTGCTGCAACACCTCCGCGCTCGGCTTGCGCAGCCCGCGCTCGATCTGGCTCAGATACGGATTGGACACCCCGGCGGCCTCGGCGAGCTGCCGCAGGGACAGCTGCGCGTTGCGCCGCTGTTCACGCAGATACTCACCGAGATTGCCGACGTTGAGCGATGCCATGCCCCTACCCTGCACCACCCCCGCTAACTATTGCAAGCACATGCTTGCAAAAGTGCGCCACGCCACTCGCGGCTCTTCTTTTGACCCTCACCTTGGGTCAGCCCACAGCATCGGTGGGGCCGGGTGACGTGCTTGGCGTGAGGAGGGGCGATCGGCATGCGCTTCGAGTTGCACCGGCTCCGCTCTCAGGAGCTCATCCGGGAAGCCGACGAATACCGGCTGGCCCGGCTGGCCCGGCTTGCCCGACTGGCCCAACTGGCCAGGAAGGCCGAGTCGGCTCCGAGGGCCATGGCCGCAACCCCCGCGTCGTGGCCGATGCCACGGCGCCTGCTGGCCTGGTTCCGTGGGTGAGCGTCGCGTCGCGGTGCCCGCGGTCGGCCGGGACGGGACGCCAAAGAAAGTGCCGGTCGGCACTTCCGTCGGGAGTGTCGGCCGGCACGGTCGCTGGAGGCGAGGTGCTGGAGGCGGGGTGTCGGCCCCGCCTCCGGTCAGCGGGTGGTGAGGAGTTCGAGTGTGTCGATCACTCGGTTCGAGAAGCCCCACTCGTTGTCGTACCAGGCGACGACCTTGACGTGGCGGCCCTCGACGCGGGTGAGGGCCGAGTCGAAGATCGACGAGGCGGGGTTGCCCACGATGTCGGAGGAGACCAGGGCGTCCTCCGAGTATTCGAGAACGCCGGCCAGCGGGCCCTCCGCCGCCGTGCGGTACGCCGCCAGCACGTCGTCGCGCGTCACGTCGCGGGCGACGGTCGTGTTGAGTTCGACGATCGAGCCCACCGGCACCGGTACGCGGATCGAGTCGCCCGACAGCTTGCCGTCGAGGTTCGGCAGTACCTGGCCGATCGCCTTGGCGGCACCGGTCGTGGTCGGCACGATGTTGACGCCGGCGGCCCGGGCGCGGCGGGCGTCGCGGTGCGGGCCGTCCTGGAGGTTCTGCTCCTGCGTGTAGGCGTGCACCGTCGTCATGAACCCGTGCTCGATACCGGCGAGGTCGTCGAGCACCTTGGCCAGCGGCGCGAGCGCGTTGGTGGTGCAGGAGGCGTTCGAGACGATGGTGTGCAGGTCCGGGTCGTAGGAGTCCGTGTTGACCCCGAACGCGAGGGTGACGTCGGCGCCGTCCGACGGCGCGCTGACGAGCACCTTGCGCGCGCCCGCGTCGAGGTGGGCCCGGGCGGCCTTCGCCGAGGTGAAGCGGCCGGTGGCCTCCAGGACGATGTCGACGCCCAGCTCGGCCCACGGCAGCTGCGCCGGCTCGCGCTCGGCCAGCACCTTGATCCGACGGCCGTCGACGACGAGGACGTCCCCGTCGACGGTCACCGGCCGCCCGAGCCGGCCGGCCGTGCTGTCGAAGGCGAGCAGCCGGGCGAGAGTCGCGGGCTCCGTCAGGTCGTTGACGGCGACGACCTCCAGGGCGCTGTCGCGCTCCAGCAGTGCGCGCAGCACATTGCGTCCGATGCGGCCGAATCCGTTGATGGCGATGCGAGTCATGAGTGGTGTCCCTTCCATTCCAGACCGTTCGGGACCAGGCTCGCCCGCCTCCGGCGCCGCTGACAGTGGCGGGATCGCCATGGTTCAAAAGGATCCCGCCACACCCCGGCCGCACCCCACCCACGCCCCCGCCACGCCCTCCGTACGGTCCCTGGCGAGGCGGGTCACTCGCCCCGCGTGAAGGTGCGCCGGTACTCGCTCGGTGTCGTGCCGAGGATCCGCTGGAAGTGCAGACGCAGGTTCGCGCCGGTCCCGAGCCCGATGTCGGCGGCGATCTGTTCGACACTGCGCTGCGAGCGTTCGAGCAGTTCGCGGGCCAGGTCGATACGGGCGCGCATCACCCACTGCATCGGCGTGTAGCCGGTCTCCTCGACGAAGCGCCGGGAGAACGTACGCGGCGAGACCCCCGCCTGCCGCGCCAGTGTGTCGAGGGTGAGGGGCTCGCCCAGCCGGTGCAGCGCCCACTCGCGGGTGACGGCGAACCGCTCACCGAGCGGCTCGGGCACGCTGTGCGGCACGTACTGGGCCTGGCCGCCGCTGCGGTAGGGCGCCGCGACCAGCCGCCGGGCCGCGTGGTTGGACGCGGCCACTCCGAGGTCGCCGCGCAGGATGTGCAGGCACAGGTCGATGCCGGAGGCGGCGCCGGCCGAGGTGAGCACGCTGCCCTCGTCGACGAACAGCACGTTCTCGTCGACCCGGACGAGCGGATGCCTGGCCATGAGTGCCCGCGTGTAGTGCCAGTGTGTCGTGGCGCGCCTGCCGTCGAGCAGGCCCGTGGCGGCGAGCGCGAAGGCGCCCGTCGAGATGGCGGCGAGGCGCGCGCCCCGGTCGTGGGCGGCGATCAGCGCCTCGACGACGGCCCGCGGCGGGTCGTCGCGGTCCGGGAACCGGTAGCCGGGGACGAAGACGATGTCGGCCCACGCGAGCGCGTCGAGGCCGTGGGCGACGGAGTACGCGAGGCCGTCACCGCCGGTCACGAGACCCGGTGTCGCTCCGCACACCCTCACCTCGTACGGCATGCTCGCGCGGGTCGTGAAGACCTGCGCGGGAATTCCGACATCGAGCGGCTTCGCACCCTCCAGCACAAGGACGGCGACGCGATGCAGGCGGGGTGCGGGCACAGGAAGAGGTTACGTGGGGAGGCGGGACGCGCCTTCGATGCGCCCCACCGCGCGGACGGGGCGGGTGCTCGCAAAGACGGGAGCGGATACTCGCCGCGACCGGACCGAGTACTCGCCACGGCCGAAGCGTGTCCTAGCCACGACCGGAGCGATTCAGGCCGGGTCAGGAACCTGCGGGGCTGTGAAGTCCACATCGGCCGCGGGCAGGACGCGGATGCTGCGCGGCGGGAAACCGATGTGCCGGTAGATGGCGTTGTGGTGCATGACGGCACGGTCGGACGCGACGAACCCGTCCACGTCCGGGCGGGCGGAGGTGGTGTGCCCGTCGGCAACGAGCACGAGGTCGTACCCACGGCTGAGCGCCTGCCGTGCGGTCGTGTCCACGCAGAACTCGGTGGCGAACCCGGTCACGACCACCTCGGTGACGCCGAGTGCCGTGAGGAACGGGCCGAGGTCGCTGTCCAGAAAAGCGTCGGCGGTGCCCTTCCTGACGACCTTCTCTCCCTCACCTGGAACCAGTTCGGGCACGATCCGCCACGCTTCCGTGCCGGGCTCCAGCCCGGGACCGTCGTGCTGGACCGTGATGACGGGCACGCCGGCGGCCCTGGCACGCTCCCGGAGCAGGGCGATCGTGGTGACGGTCTCCTTCGGCCGGTAGGAGATGGCCACGGCGGCGTTCTGCATGTCGAGGACGAGGAGCGCGGGTGCATGGGGCATGAGGGCACCGTATTGGGGCGCGGACGGGTGGGGCGACGGTTTTCACCGGAGGGTCGACACCGGCTGCACCTGCCGGCAGAGCCCGAGGGCCGACACCCGCGACACTGTTCCGGCAGAGGTCGCCGAAGCCGTACCGGAATTCCGCCGTGCCGTTCCCGCGGTCCGCCGCGCAGCGCTAGCGTCGGATCCCATGATCGTATGGCTCAACGGCACTCATGGCGCGGGCAAGACGACGACCAGTGCGCTCGTGCAGCAACTGATCCCGGACTCACGGGTGTTCGACGCCGAGAAGGTCGGCGAGACGCTCATGGACATCACGCCGGCGCTGCCCTGGCCCGGGACGGACAACTTCCAGCACTGGCCGCCGTGGCGGCCTCTCGTGGTCGAGACCGCCCGCCGCGTACTCGACTACACCGGCGGCACTCTGGTGATTCCGATGACCGTGCTGGTCGAGGAGTACTGGCGCGAGATCAGCACGGGCCTCGCCCAACATGCCATTCCCGTACGGCACTTCGTCCTTCACGCCGACCAGGCCACCCTCCGTGGACGCATCGCGGGCGACACCGTTCTCGGACCCGACTCCCCGTTCCGGCTCCGATACGTCGAGCCCTACGCCGAGGCCGCCCGCACCTGGCTGCACGACGAGGCCGAGGTCGTCGACACCACGCACCTCACACCGGCCGAGGCCGCCCTGCAGATCGCGGAGGCCGTCAAGAGCGACGGCAGCTAGCCTCCTCAAGAGCGACGGCAACCAGCCCCTCCCATTTCCATCCCTCCCGCCCCAAAACCGCAGGTCGCCGGGTATACGAGCATCGACCTCGACTCGGGCTCCACGACCCCGCTGGCGATTTCAGGACAACGATCCCGGCGGCGGTCACCGCGTTCCCGGCGGGGAGGGCCGAGCAACCGTGCGGAAGTCCGGCCACCCCTCCCTGGCGGAAAAGCACGGGGCACACCGTCACCCTGGGGAACCATGAGGCATGCGCCCAGATGACTGGCACCTCACCGAAGACGTCGACGAATTCCTCGCCCGAGCCGGAGACTTCCTGCGCTCGCGGCCCGGCCCGCATGTCATGCAGCTGACGTGGGCGGAGAGAGTGCGAAAGCGCGGGGCCGCCTCGTTCGGCACCGAGGCCCCCGTCTTCGGCGTACTGGAGCGAGCGGGCGAGGTCAGTGGCACCTTCTACCGCCTCCCGCCCCGCGCGCTGAGCCTCTCCCCGCTCACGCCCGAGCAGGCCGACTCCCTCGCCGCCCACCTGGTCGCCCTCGGGCACGCCCCTTCCCGCGTCAGCGCGGACCACAGCACCGCCACCGCTTTCGCCGAGGCATGGCAGCGGCACACCAGCGCGACCCCGAAACTCCACACCACACAGGTCCGTCTGTACGGCCTCGGCACCCTCACCCCACCGGATCCGCTACCGGCCGGCCGGGCCCGTGTCCTGGGCGAGCAGGACCTCGACGAGGCCATTTTCTGGTGCGGCGAGTTCTCCAGGGCCGTCGGCGAGGACGTCACCATCAACGCCGACACCTGGGCCGGGACCCGCTACGCCGACAAGCGCTACACGCTCTGGGAGACCCCGGACGGCACCCCCGTATCCATCGCGGGCATGAACCCGCTGATCGGCGGCCAGATCCAGGTGGACGTCGTCTACACCCCCGCCCACCTGCGCGGTCACGGTTACGCGGCCGCCGTGTCGGCGGAGGTGAGCCGGGCCGCGCTGGCCGCGGGCGCCAAGGACGTCGTGCTGTTCGCGGACGTGGCCAACCCGACCAGCAACGCCCTCTACCAGCGCCTCGGCTATCGCGCCCTCACCGACTGGTCCGCGTACGACTTCTCCGCTCCCGGTCAGTAACGGAGAAGCCAAACCCGCCGCCGGTCACTAGCGTGATGAGCATGGATCTCAAGCTTGCACAGTGCTTCATCGCCGTCGACGACCACGACAAGGCACTCGCCTTCTACCGCGACGTGCTCGGTCTCGAAGTGCGCAACGACGTCGGATTCGAGGGGATGCGCTGGGTGACCGTCGGCTCGCCCTCGCAGCCGGACGTGGAGATCGTCCTGGAGCCGCCGCTCGCGGACCCGAACGCCACACCCGCCGACCGGCAGGCGGTCGCCGAGCTCATGGCCAAGGGCCTCCTGCGAGGCGTCATCTTCCGGACCGACGACTGCGACGCCCTGTTCGAGCGGATCCGCGCCGCGGGCGGCGACGTACTGCAGGAACCGATGGACCAGCCGTACGGAGTACGCGACTGCGCCTTCCGCGACCCGGCGGGGAACCTCCTGCGGTTCCTCCAGCCCCGCAAGAAGTAGCGCGGCACGAAGCAGGGGGCGCGGCGAGTGGCTCGGCGACCACAGGGGAAGCGGTCGCCGAGCCACTGCCTGCTGCTCGCTACCAGATGATGACCCCGCCACCGATCCCCAACGCCCGTCGAGCCGCGTTCACGATGTTGTCCAGGCGGCGGCTCACGTCGTCGGCGTGCTCGGCGTGGGACTTCCGCGGCCCCGTCCCCGGCTCGGCCGCCATGTGATCGGCGATCCGCGCCAAATGCGTACGGAGCAGATCGCACTCGGCGAGGAAGTCGGACACCTCGTCCGGCGCCACCGTCAGGTCCTCGGTGGCCAGCCGCGGGAAGAACCGCGCGCCGAGCGAACGGACCGGCTCCGACCCCCACACCTCCGTACGCCACCGCTCCCAGCCGGCCACGTCGGAGGACTCGGGCGGAACGTCCAGCACCTCGATGCCGCCCTCCGCTCTGGGCACGTACACATCGACCGACAGACTCATGGCAGGGAGTCGACCACGGACGGGCCCCGCCGGTCCACCACACCCAGGCCACGCGCCCGCCTCTCCACGAACCGGTGAGGCGTCAACGGCCCCCGGAGTCCGCTGCCTTGTCATTCGGACGAGCACCGGACAATGCCTGAAAACACGCATTGCCTCGCCGCGCCCATTCCATTAACCTTTCCTCCGTGACTGCCGGGTCGGCCTTGGGCCAACAGCGAGTAGGGTTCCCGGCCTCCGAGTGAGGCCCGGGCGGGCCAGAGGGCCGCCCTTTCTGATTCAAGCGCGCCGAGCGCTCGTACGGAGTTTCCTGTACGAGTGCCATGCCGCGCCGCACGCGCCACGCACACCACGCCGGGGCACAGCCTCCGCATTGCCGTTCCACATATCGCGTGCCGTGCGTCGAATGCCGCGTGCCACCACGTATCCGCACGTCTTCCTGCCTGTGCCACCGCAGGCGCATGCCCAGCGGACGTTCGCCCTGTCGACGTTCGCCGCGTGCGCATTCGCCCTGCCGGTGTTCACCGCGCCGGGAATTCGCGCACCTTCATCTCGCCATCAGCGCACTGCTACCACGGGCGTACCCGAATTCGCCCCGTGGCGATTCCCCATGCCTCGATCCAGAAATCAACAAGAAGAAACGAGAAGAAAGAAGACAATGCCCAACGATTTCAACCAGCAGGTCATCGAAGAGTTCCGCACCAACGCGGGCCAGGTCGGCGGCTATTTCGAAGGAGCCCGGCTGATCCTGCTGACCACCACGGGAGCGCGCTCGGGCAAGCGGCACACGACCCCGCTCGCCTACTACCCCGACGGCGGCGCGAGCGTGCTGGTCATCGCCTCGGCGGCCGGCGCCCCGACGCACCCGGCCTGGTTCCACAATCTCCTAGCGCACCCTCAAGTCACCGTGGAGACAGGGGTGTTCACGTACGAGGCGACGGCGGAGGCGCTGGCGGGCCCCGAGCGGGACAATGCCTTCGCCCGTCTGGTCGAAGCCGAACCGGGCTGGGCGGACTATCAGTCGAAGACCACACGGGTGATCCCGGTGATCGCCCTCCACGAGATCCCCGCCGACGGCCCGCCGAACGTCAACGCCTCCTCGATGGGCGAGGGACTCAAGGTCATCCATGACGCGTTCCGCCGTGAACTCGCCCTGATACGAAAGGAGTTCACCGCATCCGGGCCCACCCTCGGCGCCCAGCTCCGCGTCAACTGCCTGACGCTCTGCGCGGGCCTGCACAACCACCACACCGGCGAGGAACTCGGCATCTTCCCGTTCCTGGCCGGCACCCGCCCCGAACTCGCCCCGGCCCTGGACCGCCTGCGCAAGGAACACGAGCGCATCGCCGCCCTGACCGCGGAGCTGAAGCGGATCATCGGCGACGACTCGGCGGACCCCCAGCACGCACGCCGAGAGGTCGAACGCCTCACCGCCGAGCTGGAGACCCATCTGGCGTACGAGGAGAAGCAGTTGATCCCGGCACTGGACGCACCGCAGACCGAGCCGGCCCGGTAGTTCGGCCCCGTTAGCTCGGCCCCGTTAGCTCGGCCCCGTTAGCTCGGCCCCGGCAGTTCGGCCCGCTGGTCGGCCTGTTGGTTCGGTCTGCGCGGCAACCGGCTGGGGGCGACCGGCAGGGGGCCAGTCAGTTGCCGGAGGGCAACCCGATCCGCCCGGCAGCCCCTAGTCCGTGGCGGCGGACTCCGGCACGACGCCCTCCGGCGGACCATGGCAGCCCCTGACGGTCCCGGCGCCCCCGAAGGTGCTCACTCTCACTCGAACGGCAACGGCCGCGCATGCACCACGTCCAGCCGGGACACGGCCCGCGTGAGCACGACGTACAGCCGATGCAGCCCCCGGGTCTCCCCCTCCACGATCGCCGCGGGCTCCACGGCGACGACATGGTCGTACTCCAGGCCCTTCGCGAGCCCGGCCCCCAACACCGTGACTCGCGCGCCGAGTTGGTCGACTCCGGCAGCCTCGATACCGGCGCCGCCCAGCGCCTCCCGGACCCGTACGACGTCGGAGTCGGCCGTGATGACGCCCACGGACCCCTCGTACGAGAGGGCGCGACGCACGGCCTCGACGGTCTCGCCGGGTACGTCGTCCGTGGGGAGCAACCTCAACTCGCCGTCCCTGCGCAGGGATTGGCCCGCCGGAACTCCGACGTCCAGCTTCGCCAGTACCCGGTTGGCCAGTTCGACCACTGCCTGTGGCACGCGGAAGCCGGTGGTCAGCGGTACGACCACCGCCTCCGGTCTGCCGAGGTGGCCGAGGAGTTCGCCCCACTCGCGCGCGGCCCACGGGGTGGTTCCCTGCGCGAGGTCGCCGAGGACGGTGAGCGAGCCGTAGACCGCCCGTCGGCCGATCGCCCGGCACTCCATCGGGGACAGGTCCTGCGCCTCGTCGATCACCAAGTGCCCATAGCTTTCCGGGTGTTCGACGAGACCGGCGACCTCGTCGAGGAGGACGAGGTCGGCCGCCGACCATCGCGCGGACTTCCACGACCGGGGCGGGCGCGTCCACAGCAGTGCCTTCTGTTCGTCCGCGTCCAGCACCCCGTCCGCCGCCGCGGCCAACACGGCCGGATCGGCGAGCAGTTCGGCGACGACCTCCTCCGGCCGCGCCCTGGGCCACACGGCGTCGACGTACGCGCCGACGGGCCGCGCCCGTGAGATCTTCTGCACCCAGGCGTTGGACTGGGGCCCGGCACGCCGTTCGGCCCGCTCCCGCACGTACCGCACGATCCGCGTCCGGACCCGCTCGCGCCCGACGGCGTACGGCAGTTGCTCGGCCCGTACCCCCGCCACGATCCGCGCGAGCGCCTCACCGGGCACTCGCCACCGGTACGAACCGTCGGGCACAGCAAGGCCGTTGACGCCCTCAACCGCTTCCGAGCTCACCCGCGCGTAGAGGGCCCGTCGCAGCACCCCCGCCATACGGGCGTCGTGCTTGACGACCGCGGCGGCCTCGTCGTCCTCGCCCGTGACCGGGTGCCGCGCGATCTCCTCCCCGACCGTGGACTGCCGTACGCCGGTCTCGCCGAGCGCGGGCAGCACCTCCGAGATGTAGGAGAGGAAGGTGCGGTTCGGCCCGAGGATCAGCAGCCCGCCGCGCTGGACGCGCTGCGGGAACGTGTAGAGCAGATACGCGGCCCGGTGCAGCCCGACGGCCGTCTTCCCGGTGCCGGGCGCACCCTGCACACAGACGGAGACGGTGAGATCCGCCCGTACGAGTTCGTCCTGGTCGGGCTGGATGGTGGCGGCGATGTCGCGCATGGGGCCGACGCGGGGGCGTTCGATCTCGCTCGCGAGGATGCGGCTGCCGCCAGGGGGCCCGACGCGGTGGTCGTCCGGCGTCTCGGTACGGCGCCCATCCGGGAGGTGCCCGTCCTCCAGGTACTCCCCCTCCCGCCGCTCGACCTCCAGGCGCTCGTCCTCCAGCCCCGTGAGGTCGGTGGAGTCGCCGCGGCTCCCCGGTGCCCAGCCGAACCGCCGCCGCACCCGCACACCCTGTGGATCGCGGGCGCTCGCCTGGTAGAAGGCGCGCGACACGGGAGCCCGCCAGTCCACGACGAGGGGCGGCGCGGAGGGGTGCTCGGTGATCCTCCGCCGCCCGACGTGATAGCTCTGCCCGGCGTGATCACCGGCGCCGCCACGCTCTCCCCCGAAGTCCAACCGCCCGAAGAACAAAGGCCCTTCGGGCAGTTCCCGCATCTCCTTGGCCCGGCTGCGGAGCCGATACCCGAGCACTTCGGCGTCGGCGCCGGACGCGGATACGTCCTCTCCGGTGAAGACATGTTCCTGAGCACCGTCGACCATCGCGGCGAGGGCGGCGCGGCAGGTGTCGTGGTAGGCGCGTTCCTGGGTGAGGGAGGTGATGAGAAGGGGGTCGGGTGACGTCATTCGAGCAAGGGTAACGGAATAACGTAACCGAGTTAAACTTTTTACCTGGCTACGGAATGGACGTCGCTCGGCACCCGCCGGGCGTCACACGCAGCGAGGCAGCCCGGCCTCAAGCCGCGCGAACGCGCTCTCCGCCGCGACGACGGCGTCCCGCCGCACGTCGGCGACCGGCTCGCCGTCCGCGATCCGCCGCCAGTTCTCCTGCGCGAGGATCCGCTGCACGGCGACGATCTGCCCGGCGGCGAGCCTGGCCTCAAGGCCGCCACCGAGCGCCCCGGTGAGGGCGTCCTCGGACCGCTCCAGATACTCGTACAGCCGCGCGACCAGCGAAGGGGTCCCGTAGAGCAGCCGGTGGAAGGCGAGGATGTGCGGGTCCCCGTTGACCCCGGTGATGGGGTCGCTCCGCTCGATCCCGGCCAGGAACTGCCGCCGCAGCGCGTCGACGGCGGACTCCCCCGGCGCCCGCGCGGCGACCACCCGCGCGGCCTCGTCCTCGTGATCGGCGAACCGGTGCAGGACCAGGTCCTCCTTCGACGAGAAGTACCGAAAGAGGGTCGGTTTCGAGATCTGAGCGGCGGCGGCGACCTCGGCGACGGAGACCCGCTCGAAGCCCTTCTGCAGGAAGAGCGTGATGGCGACGTCCGAGACGTCTTGATACATGCGCAGCTTCTTGCGCTCACGCAGCCCCATGGCACCAGCAGCGCCTGCCACACCACCGGCCGCGCTCACCGCACCCGCCTCACGCGGCGCGCCCACGACGCTCGCACCACTCACCGCCCGCGTGACGCCGGTCGCACCCGCGGCACCCCTCGCACCCGTCTCGCCCATGCCCCGAGCCTACGCACTTTCCGGACTCTCGCCCTCCCCTTGGACACCACTTCCTCGCCCTCCTGGCTGGTTCCGGCCCCTGCCACCGGCTCCTCTTGACCTCAACCGAACTTGAGGTCGAAGACTGGGCGCTCCGCCTCCTCCCTTTTGCCCTTTTGGAGATTCCCGTGCGAGCAGCCCAGGTGACACGCTTCGGCGACCCGTCGGTCCTGATCACGACCGACCTCCCGGACCCGGTCCCCGCCCCCGGCGAAGTACTGATCGACGTCGCGTACGCGGACACGATCTTCGTGGAGACGCAGATACGGTCCGGCTGGGGCGGCGAGTACTTCCCGGTGACCCCTCCGTACGTCCCCGGGGGCGGCGTCGCAGGAGTCGTGAGCGCCCTGGGCCCGGACGTCCCCGCACAGTGGCTGGGCCGCCGGGTCACTTCGTTCGTGACGGGCGCGTACGCGGAGCGAGCCGTGGCAGCGGCCTCGGCCCTGACGCCCGTACCGGACTCCTTGGATCTCCTAGACGCGGCGGCCCTGGTCCACGACGGAGTGACATCGACGGGCCTTCTGGAACTCACCGCGGTGACCGAGACGGACCGGGTCCTGATCCTGGGCGCCTCGGGCGGCATGGGCACCCTCCTGGTCCAGCTGGCCCACGCACGGGGCGCCCGGGTGGTGGGCGTGGCCCGAGGCGAGGCGAAGCTCGCCCTGGTACGGGACCTGGGCGCGGACGCGGTCGTCGACTCGACGTCCCCCGACTGGCCGGCCCAGGCCCGCCACGCCCTCGGCGGCCCCGACGGCGCGGCGGACGTGATCCTGGACGGCGTCGGCGGCCAACTCGGCGCGACCGCCTTCCCCTTGACGGCAAACGGCGGCCGCTTCTCGGCCCACGGCGCCCCAACCGGCGGCTTCGCCCTCGTGAACCCGACGGAGGCCAAACACTGCGACATCACCCTCTTCGGCATCGGCGACGTCCAGTTCAGCCCGACCGACCTCAGCCGCCTGACCGCCCACGCCCTCGGGGAGGCGGCGGCGGGGCGGTTGCGGGCGGTTGTTGGGGAGGTGTTCTCGCTGGAGGAGGCGGGGGCGGCGCATCGGGCTGTCGAGGGGCGGGAGTTGCTGGGGAAGGTGGTGCTGAAGTGCTGAACTGGCACCAATTCTTGAGCGCTCGCTCGATGTCGGCCACATCCGGTACGGCGTCGAGTCCCAACGGTCCGGCCGCAACTTTCAACGCCTTGCGAACCACGGCTGCCGATCGTGCCATCTCCCGCCGACCAGGGCGGTCGGGACGGTCGGGCTGGTCGGGGCCGTCGGTCAGCGACTGCGCAGCGCGCACGACATCCGGGTAGACCGACTGCGCACGCTCGAACTCGACGTAGTGCCGCAGATCTTGCGCCACCCCGTCGACCGAGTCGGGGCTGGTGCGCCGAAACGCCCGACACCAGGCATCGACCACCTGCTCCCGCTGCTCCTTCGGATACCGCATCCGTACGAGGTGGATGGCAAGGTCGTGCAGCGGGTCGCCGTACGTCGCGAGTTCCCAGTCGACACAGACCAGGGGCGGCGCACCGGAACGGGTCACGATCACATTGTCCCGGTGGAGATCCGCGTGCAGCAGCGCGAACGGCCGCCCGGTCATGGCGGGCAGGCGATCGGCGAACCGTCGCATCGCGTCCTCGGGTACGCCCAGCGCGACGAACAGCCGCCCGAACAAAGGCCAGTTGGGCTCGCGCACCTGGTGGTCCACCTGTGCCGTCAGCAACCGCAGAAACCCTCGACTGTCCCGGTCGTCGGAGGGCCAGTCCGCGGGCAGCGGCGGCAGTGTCTCCCGGCCGACCTGAGCCATCCGCGCCATCAGGCCGGTCAACGCCTCGACGACATCGCGGTGCACGGCTGTGCCGTCCGGGCACGGTGCGGAGAGTGGAACTCCATCCACATAGCTGTGGATGGAGGCCTCACGGCCGGCGGCCAGACAGCGCGGCACCTCGTGCGGCAACACCCTGCCGACGGCATCCAGGACTTCCCCTTCTCGCGGCCAGGTGCGCACGACCACGGGCAGCGCCTCCGGCCTGCGGATCCGCACCGTCACGGGCGTGCCGACCTCACACTCCACATGCCGAGCCAGTTCCTCCGTCAACGGCAGCACGAAGTTCTGGTTGTGATGCCCACGGAGCCTGACACCGGCGCGCATCGCGTGCCGTACGAACTCGTCGCAGGCGTCCGCGAGAGCGTGATCGTCGGATTCGACCAAAGACAAGGACGGCCTCCCCCGTCACGTACGGGCCGCTGCGTCCTCTCTGCCCCATCGCAGGAGCGCCGCCTCGATCTCCAACAGGCTCGGCGGGGAAGTCAGTCCCAGCGGCTCGGCCGCCGCCCAGAGCACGTCCCAGACCTTCCAGCTCGCCACGCGCAGCCGCCGACGGTCGAACCTCCCCATGACGACGAGGGACTGTGTCTCACGGATGACGTCCGTGAACAGGGACTGCGCCTTCTTGTAGGCGAGCAGCCTCGGCAGATCCTCGTCCCAACCTTGGGAACTGCCTTCTCTGACCTCTTCGGCAATCGCGCACCATCGCTGGATGATCTCCCGCTCCTGTTGAACCGGATACTGCATCAGGTGGAGATGGGTTGCGAGGTCGTAGAGGGGATCGCCGAGCATCGCCAATTCCCAGTCGATGGCCCAGACTTTCCCCTCCGAATCGAGGATGAAGTTCTCTCGGTGCAGATCCGCGTGCAGGAGACAGAACGGTCGCTCCTTCAGTCCCTCCACACGCTTCCTGAGGTACTCAAAGGAATTGGGGCCGAGCCCGAGATCAGCGAACAAGCCTTTATATCGCGGCAGATTCCGGTCGTACACACGCTCTTGAGTGAAAAGGATGAGCCTTTCGAGGAATCCCTTGCTGTCCCCCGCCTCGGCACGATCCGCCGCCTTGCATTTTCGCTTCACGAGCAGGGTGTCCGACGACGTGACAGCGATCAACTGGCGGAACAGTTCCAGAATCTGTTCGAACACCGCTCGGGGCACAGCTTCGCCGGACGGATACCGCTCCCCCAGGGTGACACCTTCAACGAATCGCTGCAGGTCCACGCCCCCCACCGGAGCGACCTCGGGAATGACGTCGATGCGTCGCTGCAGTTGGTAGAGCAGCTCGTACTCGGACTTGAAGCAGCGCCGGTCGAACCACAACGGCCCCTCTCGGGGCTCGCGGATCTTCCAGCGCCCCTTGAAGTCGGCCCCCGCCTCGGCCGACAAAAAGAACGCATATGTTTCATGGTGGTACCCACGCAGGGGACCTTCGACCGCGTTCGAGTGATCGCTCAGATCACTGGCACGCCGTCGCGTCGCGGACGGTTCGGGTGACATTGCCCCGTTCTTTCTGGGACCAGCCGATGATGAGTGGAGGCAACGTACTGCACCAACGAGTCGTGCCGAGTCAGAACCGTTTCATCCAGTAGCACTTCGTATCTTCGACGGGTGGATGGTCTCACCCATACGGGGACACTCCACGCACCGCACCCACCAAGAGACATTGACGACAACAGGTCTCCTCGAACGACAGCACAGAGGAACTCCGCCTCTTCCCAGGCGCGTAGCAACTGAGTTCGACGCGGAAATCGTCACCCCTGCGGATTGACGCCACCCCGAACTGTCTCCAGAACCGACTCCAGCGACCTCACCACAACCGCCGCTCCCGCCGATCTCAACTCCTTCTCCCTTTCGGCATTACGCGCGTAGCCAAGAAAAGGAACGTCAGCCCCTTGGGCGGCATAGAAGTCCGTTGGAGTGTCGCCGATCATGAGGGCCTTGTTCGGGGCGGCACCCATGGCGTTCAGGGCTCGGACAAGACAGTACGGATCGGGCTTGAGCTGGTGCAGTTTCTTGGTGCGACCGTAGACATTGGGCGCGAAGCAGCCGGAAAGGTCACGACCTTCGAGGTAACTGATCGCTGTCTGGGCCGAATTGTTGGTCGCTATGGCCAGCCGTGCTCCGACCGCGCTCCAGGTCCGTATCAGCGGATCCGCATACGCGGTGGGCCAGGCGCTGGGCACCGCACGGAGTTCCTCTTGGGTGAGCCGCTCCTCCAGTTCGGTCACCAGGTCGCTGTTCGGGCGGCGCCGGTTCACGGCGGCGAGGAGGACCTGGGGGTCGGGGTGGATCTGCTCCTCCTCGGTCAGCAGTCCCCGCAGGCCCTGCCCCTCCAGCCAGGCGACCAGTTGGCGCGCCACCTTCTCCGCCGAGTAGCCCGCGAACAACCGACAGATCGGCCCATCGAAGTCGAAGAGGACGAAGCGGGCGCGCTTGATCACTTCCTGGAGGTTCTCAGTCTCTGCTGCCACCGGACCAGTCTGCTTCGTATCAGGAGTCACTAGGAGAGTGTCAGGTCCGTCGTGATGGTTTCCCAGAGGGCGTTGAACCACTTTTGGGACTGCTCGACGAAGGCGGCGTCGCGTTGGCCTGCCCTTTGCTCGAAGGAGAACAAGAGGGAAGTGGAGCCCAGGGCGTCGTACATGTCGAGCGTGCCCCTGTCGCCGGCCTCCTCCTCCCGCCTGGTGATCATGTAGTACGCGATCAGGGCCTCGACGCCGTTGAGCAGGTACAGCTTCACCGGCGGGGTGAACGGCAGCGCCCGGAAGGTCACGTTGACGTCGATGCCGTGGGAGGAGCGCAGCGCCCTCAGGTTGTGGCGCAGGACGTGGCCCTGGGCGTTGCGCATCTCCAGCCAGCGCTGGTGGACCGGGTCCTGGGCTCCCTGCGCGTCGACGGAGACGGGGAAGGCGAGGTTGATGTCACGGGAGGGCAGCAGGATGCGGACGTCGATCGACTCCGGGCGGAGCTTGCCCTCGTGGATCAGGCGGACCGGTTCACCGAGGGCCAGCATCAGCGTCTCGGCGGTCAGGCACGCGGCATCCACCCGGACGTGCGGCACGGCGAACGCCTCGACCAACTGCGGTGCCAACCCGACCATCGTCGGCTGAGGTTCGTCCCGCGCGGGGGTCACGTCCGCGATACGCGGGGGGCTGCCCTTGCTGACGTTGCTGAGCCGGCCCTCGTCCTGGAGTGCCCGCAGGGCCTGGCGGATCGTGCCGCGCTCCACGCCGAACTCCTCGGCCAGCTCTGCCTGGGTGGGCAGGCGGTCGCCGGAGCGCAGGTCACCCGCGCGGATGCGGTCCCGCAGGATGTCGGCGATCTCCTGCGGCGAGAGCTTTCTGCTGCCGTTCACTGCCACGTTCTCCTGGGTCACGACCAAACGCTACAACTCCGCTCCATCTTAGGGGAGTTGTTTGAAAGTTGTTTTGAAGTAGGGACCAACTGGGGATATCTTAGTCAGAGTTGGCAACCAACTTAGCAAAGATGGCGGAAGGTTTGCCTCCTCTCGCAAGTAGTTGGCAAATGGGAAGGCTCCGCGCCTCTCCGGCATCGTCCCGCACCACCGGCACCAGAAAGACCCGAAGGAGGATCCACCATGCCCGTCATAGCCTTCCTCTCCGCCGTCTTCGTCGTCACCTTCGAGCAGCTCGTCCAGTGGCGGTACGGTCCCAGCGGTGTCGTGGGACTGCTGCTGCTCACCATCGGCATCAAGGCGAAGAGCCCGACCTGCAGCTCGATCGGCGCCGTCGTCCTCGCCCTCATGGTCTCCGGGCCCGCCCTGTGACCCATGCGAACTGCGAGGACGACGACCCATCCGAAGACCCACCCGAAGATCAGGCACCCACCCGTGGGAGACCTCAGCCCGTGAGCACAAGCTCCGAGCTGATGGTCTCCCACAGTGCGTTGAACCACAGATGGGACTGCTCGACGAAGGTCGTGTCCCGCAGGCCGTCGCCCTGTTCGAAGGGGAACAGCATGGACTGGGTCCCCTCCGCGTCGTACATCTCCAGGTACTCGTGGTCGATCTCCTCGCCGCGCCGCGTCAGCGTGTAGTACGCGAAGAGCGCCTCCGCGCCGTTGAGCAGGTAGAGCTTCACGGGCGGGGTGAACGGCAGTGCGCGGAAGGTGATGTGTACGTCGATGCCGTGCGTGGCCCGTAACGCCAGCAGGTTGTGCTTGAGGACCTGGCCCTGAGCGTTGCGGTGGGCCAGCCAGCGGCGCTGCAGCCGGTCGTCGACCGTGTCGTCCACCGGCGCCGGGAAGGCGAGGTCTATGTCGCTGGACGGCAGGAGCACCCGGACGTCCACCCTGGCTGGTTTTATGCGCCCCTCGTGGATGAGACGCAACGGCTCACCCATCGCGAGTGTGAGCGAGACGGCCGTCAGACACAGGGCGTCGATCTCCACGTGAGGGGCCGAGAAGGCCGCCGTGATCCGCGACGCGAGCGCCACCATGGTGGGCTGCGGCGGGGCTCCGGGCCCGGTCAGAGCCGGTCCCACGTCCTGCGCGACGGTCGCCGGGCTCCCTTTGGACACGTTGGACAGCAGGTGCTCCGACTGGAGGATGCGCAGCGCCTGGCGCACTGCCCCGCGCTCGACACCGAACTCGTCGGCCAACTGGGCCTGTGTGGGCATGCGTTGCCCAGGCCGCAGCTCACCGGACCTGATCCGGGTGCGCAGCTCGTCGGCCACCTCGCGGTGTGACCGCTGTGGCTGTTGTGACCTCTTCCGCCCATTGACGGCGACGTGTTCCGGGTCCACAACCAAACACTACAACTTCGCGCCATCTTTGGGCAGTTATTGAGAAGGTGGTTATGAGACGCATCCAAGAGGAGATAACTTCAGTGAAGTTGGTAACCAACTCGAGGAACATGGTCAAGCTTCCCAGGGGTTGGCCGCCAGAGTCGGAACTGTCGACCAGGTGGACGGTCCCAGCGGGGGTTCGCCTCCCCGTCCCGAAGGAGGGACCGCATGCCGCTCATCGCCATCATCGTCGCCGCCCTCGCCATCGGTTTCGAGCAGTTGATCCAGGTGAAGTTCGGGGCGATGGGCGTCATCGCCTTCGTCGCCCTCGCCGTCGGAATCAAGGCCAAGAACTCCATGATCGGCGGCATCGGGGCCGTCATCCTCGTGATGCTGCTCGCCCAGTCCGGCTGATCGGGCGCCACCGTCCGGCAGTCCGGCCGACCGGGCTCCCTTCCGGAGGGGAGCTGGGAGCCCGGTCGGTCCGCACCAGCGCGGATCGCTCCATGACCCGCGGAACAACAACTGAACAGCTCGCTACGGATCACAACTGAACAGTCACACCGAACAACGGAGGAGAAGCCGCAGACGCGGACCACCGACAGGGAAAGGAGGCCGGACCCCGAAGGACAGAGTCACCAGGCAGGACCAGGAACAAGAGAATCAGAAGATGTCCGGGCACCACGGTCGCCTGGACGTTCGCAGCAGGGCGTCGGCCAAGAGGGCGGCGCCCGCTCGTTCTTCCCGCACCCGCCCCAGCGCCGCGAGCCGCACCGCCGACTCGTCCCCGAGCCACAGCGACCCCAATTCACCGACATCCAGGGTGAGTTCGGCGTCCTCCGTGGTCCGCGCACAACTCGCCCCCGCCGCCGAGGCGTCCAGCCGGTACCGGCCCCCGCACAGCCCTCCCCGGTCGACGACCTCCAGGACGAGCGTCCCCGCCGCCCCGTACGTACGCGCCTCCAGCGCCGCCACCACATCCAGGACCCGCACCCACAGCAGGTCGGCCTGCGTCAGGATGCGTGCCGCGCGCGGATCCGGCAGCAGATGCGGCAGCAGGTCGTCCGGCGCCCGCCACCCCGTCCTGACCTTCGTGACCCAGTCGACCGAGCACACGTACCGCCACAGGGCGCGCTCCGCGGCCGGCGTGACCGCGATCATGTCCTTGACCTTCGCGGTCTCCAGCGGCTGCTTCACGTCCCCCCAGTGGTCGTCCACGGTGTACGTGAGCAGCCCCTCGGCCTCTCCCTCCGCGTTGCGGTACACGGCGTGGAAGGGCTCCGTCCACGAGGCCGGGTCGAGCACCAGCGCGCCCGTACGGACCTGCCACCACCGCTCGTCACGGTCGACCACGCCCGGCTGCGCCCGCCTGAGCCGCTCGTGGAGCTCCGGGCCCGTCTTCCGTACGTCGTCGCCGTCCACGAGGTCGATACGGCCGCCGTCCTCCGGGCCCGACCAGCGGGGGTCGAGGCCCGCCCTCGGCACGTCGATCGTCCACTCGGCGGCCGTCGTGGCCGCGCCGAATCCGTACCGGCCGTAGATCTGGTACTCCGCGGCGATCAGCGTCGCCACGGTGTCGCCCCGCTCCTTCGCCGCGGCCAGGTCCTTGGCCATCATCCGGGTGAGGATGCCTCGGCGGCGGTGGGTCGCGGTGACGGTCACGTTCGAGATCGCGTCGGCCTGCACGGGGGTGCCGCCCACGGCTGTGATCTGCTGCGGGAACGAGCGGAACGTTCCTACGCATCTGGTGCCGTCGAATGCGCCCAGTGTTCGGGCGGGGACGATGTAGGTGCTGCGGTCCTCTACGTCCGCGTCCGAGATGGTCGGGGGGAGCTGGAATCCCGTGTGCAGGGCGCGGGTCCACTCTCGGATCTCGTCCTCGCGGATGGGGCGTATGTCGATGTCGGTGTCCTGGCGGGGGCTCATGTGGTCACGCTAGGCAGACGTGGTGGGGGGTGTCGCGCCGTTTTCCTCTCCCCCAGACCCGCCCCTTCCCGAAACTGGGGGCTCCCCCCCCAGGCCCCCGGGTGGGTGGGGGCTCGGGACTGTTACGGGTGCGGGCCCGCCTGGGGTGTTCGCGCAGTTCCCCGCGCCCCTGAAGACCCTTGGCCGAGGTCTGTTCACCACGTGCGGGCCGGCCTGAGTTGCCCGCGCAGTTCCCCGCGCCCCTAAAGACTGACGTGACCCCCCACCCACCCAGGGGCGCGGGGAACTGCGCGACCAGCACCAGCAGGCCCGCAGCCGAGGACGTCGGCATCGGCGTCGGCATCGACCTCGGCGTCACATCAGCAAGTCGTCCACCTGCGCCTCGCCCTCGCGATAGCGGCGGGCGATCTCCGCGCTGCAGTCGTCCGCAGTCCGCTGCAGCTCCTGCCGTCGCCGGGAAACCTGCTGCTCGTAGCGCACGAGCCGCCCCATCGCCGCGTTCAGTTCCAGGTCCGTACGTGCCTCCAGGTCGGACAGCTCGACCTCGGCGAGCATGTCCGAGGCCAGCCGACGGAACTCCTCGCTGTGGGGCGTACCCACGGTGACGTGCCGTGCGGAGGACCGCTGCCGCGCCGGCGCGTCCGTGAGGATCTCCGACAGCCGCTCGACGACGGACGCCGAAGCCGCGATCCGCGCCTCGCGCCCACGCCGCGGGGCACCCCGTCGCCCCAACTCGGCGCGCAGGATGTCGATCCGCCCCTGGAGCAGCCGCCGTACATAGCTCAGATCGGCCTCGTCCCGCTGCGCGTCCCTCCGCAGGGTGCGCAGTTCGGGCAGCCGCAGGACGCTCAGCTCGGGCTCGGGCTCCGGCTCCGGCTCGGGCGCCGACTCAGACATGGGGCTGTCCGTACGCTGGGTGGGCGGACGCGCCACGACCGGGCGCGCTGACGACGACGGCGAAGACTGCGGCAGGGACGCCACCGGCGATGGCGATGGCGATGACGGCGGCTCCCCCCGAATCAGTGATACGACCCCGGGTGACTGCCCCGTACTCGGTGTGCTCATGTGCCTCAACCGTCCCCTCGACCGGCGCGTGTGAGCATCGTGCCACCCCAAGTGGCCGCTATGTGACCGAGTGCCCCCGATCGGCCCCAGATGGGGGGTTAAGGATCAATAAGAAAGCCCCCGTACGGAGTCGGCACAGAGGTCGGCACCGACGTCAATCCGACGCACGGCATGATGGTCCTTATGCGTGCGGTGGTGCAGAGAGTGGACGGCGCGAGCGTCGTCGTCGAGGGTGAGACCGTCGGGGAGATCAGCGGCGAGGGCCTGTGCGTCCTGGTCGGGGTGACCCACGAGGACACCAAGGAGAAGGCGGCCCAACTGGCCCGCAAACTCTGGTCGATCCGCATGCTGGCCGACGAGAGGTCGTGCTCGGACATCGACGCCCCGCTGCTCGTCATCAGCCAGTTCACGCTCTACGGAGACGCCCGCAAGGGCCGCCGCCCGACCTGGAACGCGGCCGCCCCCGGCGACGTCGCGGAGCCCCTCGTCGACGAGGTCGTGGCCCAGCTCCGCTCGCTGGGAGCGACGGTGGCGACGGGCCGCTTCGGAGCGCAGATGCGCGTCTCCCTGACGAACGACGGCCCGTTCACCGTCCTGCTGGAGATGTAGACCGCCGGGCTGCTGGAGACCTGGCCGCCCGGCGCCGCCTACGGCTCGACCACGACCTCCTGCGCCGCGGCCGTCGTGTCGGCCACCAGTCGCGCGTCCAGCGGTACGTTCCGCTTGACGAGCCCCAGGGCGATCGGCCCGAGCTCGTGATGGCGTACGGCCGTCGTCACGAAACCGATCTTGCGCCCGTCGGGCCCCTCGTCCGCGAGCCGCAGCTCCGCGCCGTGCGGCGGGAGATGGACCTCGCTGCCGTCCAGGTGCAGGAAGACGAGCCGGCGCGGGGGCTTGCCCAGGTTCTGGACGCGGGCGACGGTCTCCTGCCCGCGGTAGCAGCCCTTCTGCAGATGCACCGCGCTGCCGATCCAGCCCAGCTCGTGCGGAATGGTCCGGTGGTCGGTCTCGAAACCGATCCGCGGCTGGTGGTTCTCGACGCGCAGCGCCTCGTACGCGAGCAGCCCGACCGCCGGGCCGTGCTGCTCGGTGTCGGCGGCGTACGACTCCAGGTCCGTGCGCGGCAGGAACAGATCACGTCCGTACGGCGTCTCGCGGACGACGACGCCCTCGGGGACGTCGGCGATGGAGCCGGCCGGAAGATGGACTACCGCGAACTCGGCCGTGCGGTCGGTGACTTCGACGCGGTAGAAGAACTTCATCGACTCCAGGTACGCGATCAGCGCGTCCTGGCTGTCGGGCTCCACGTGGGCCCAGGTGGTCGTCCCGTCGTCGACGAGATACAGCGCGTGCTCGATGTGACCGTGCGCGGAGAGGATCAGCGCCTCGGTGGCGCGGCCCGCCGGGAGGTCGCTGACGTGCTGGGTGAGCAGCAGGTGCAGCCAGCTGAGCCGGTCGTCGCCGGTGACGGTGACCACTCCGCGGTGCGAGAGGTCCACGAAACCGGTGCCGCCGGCGAAGGCACGCTGTTCTCGGAACAGGTCCCCGTAGTGGGCGGCGACACCTTCGTCCACACCCTCGGCGGGCACGGCACCGGGCAGGGACAACAGAGGGCTCTTCATATCCACACAGCCTACGACCGAGTGGGCGCGGTTTTTATTTCCGCCGGAGTGCCGCTCCCCACTCGCGGCAACCCTCGTCTCCGCTGCCTACTCCGCCTTCGCGGCCTTCTTCGCCGCGCTGGCCGTGCAGTCCTCGCAGCGGCCGAAGATCGCGAAGTGCTTCATGTCGGTGGAGAAGCCGAACGTCTCGCGGAGCTTGGCGGTGAAGTCGGCGGCGATCTCGACGTCCGCCTCGATCACGTTCGTACAGTCGCGGCAGACCAGGTGGAGATGGTGGTGCCGGTCCGCGAGGTGGTACGTGGGCGCCCCGTGCCCGAGATGCGCGTGCGAGACGAGCCCGAGCTCCTCCAGGAGCTCCAGGGTCCGGTACACCGTGGAAATATTGACCCCCGACGCCGTCTTCCTCACCTCGATGAGGATGTCGTCGGGGGTCGCGTGCTCCAGGGTGTCCACGGCTTCGAGCACAAGTTGCCGCTGCGGCGTCAGCCGGTAACCGCGCTGCCGCAGATCGCTCTTCCAGTCAGTTCCTTCGGTGCTTCCAGTGCTCACCACACCGAAAGTCTAGAACTACTTGTAGAACTACTTGAAGAAAGCGATCCCGTCGTCCGGCATGTCGTCCGGCAGGGCCTTGGCCCAGCGCTCGACGTCCTCCGGGCTGACGACCTTCTTGAGCTGGGCCGACATGTACGGGCGGAGCGAAACCTCGGGGGTCTGCTTCTCGCCGACCCACATGAGATCGCTCTTCACATAGCCGTACAGACGCTTGCCGCCGCTGTACGGGCCCGAGGCGGCCGTACGGGCCACAGCGTCCGTGACCAGGTCGATCTGGGGCTTCTTGTCGGCCATCTCGCCGTACCAGATCTCGACGACGCCGTCGTCGCGGACCATCACGACCTCGACCTTGCGGTTCTGGTCGATCCGCCAGAAGCCGGACTCGGACTCCAGCGCGCGCACCTTGTTGCCCTCGGCGTCGAGGACCCAGGTGTGCGAGTGGTACTCCAGGAAGTCCCGCCCGTCGTGGGTGAAGCTGACTTCCTGGCCGAAGTTGCACTTCTCGTCGCCGGGGAAGTCGTGGACGCCCGCGCCGGTCCAGTTGCCGAGCAGGAAGGCAAGGGGGACGAGGTCCTTGTGCAGGTCGGACGGGATCTCGATCATGAGGTCGGCAGTTCCTTGATGGGGGTCAGCGCTGGCCCTGGTACAGCTTCTTCACGGCCAGCCCGGTGAAGGCGAGAACGCCGACACAGACCAGGACCAGCAGGGCTTCGAAGAAGTACTCAAGCACGGGGTGCTCCTCGGGGGTGACGCGGTGGTGGGCAGTACAGAGCCACTCCCCACTCTAGTAGGGGTGGGGAGCGGCTCTCTCTCCGAGGTCCGCCGGTCAGCTCAGGAGCTGGCTCTGCAGGACCACGGTCTGCTGGAACGGCACCGCCTCGGCGGTCCCCTTGCGGGACTGCACGATCAGGGCGACGGTGTCGCCGGCCGAGAGGTAGGCCTGCCGGACCTGCTCGGCGCCGTACGGCTCGGTCTCCGCGTACGGCGAGCGGGTGACGTGGGCGAACTCGGTCTTCTCCGGGAAGTCCTCGTCCCGGTCGAACTCCTCGGCACCGCGCACGCCGTACGTCGGGCTGTCGTAGTGGATCAGTTCCGTCGCGAACAGCTCGTCCGCGGCGGCGGCGGTGCCGAAGCGCAGCAGATAGATCCGCGTGTGCGTGCCGTCCTGCGTGGTCCAACCGCGGGCGGCGATGTGCCGCAGCCCGTAGTCGGTCAGCACCTGGCCGGCGGCCTTGCGGTCCTCCTTCGACGCGAACTCCGCCAGGAAGTCCTTCGTCGCGAGCCAGCCGCCCTCGCCGCGGAGCGCCTTGTCCGCCTTCGCGCCCGCGGGGGCGGGCAGTACGAGCTCGCGCAGGTCGGCGTGGTGGGCGGCGGCCTTGTTGGCCTCGGCGAAGGGGGCCGGGCTGCCGGACGGCAGCGGCGGCCTGACAATCTCCGGGTACTCCCAGCGCCCGTCGGACACGGTCGCGAGTCCCGGCAGGTCGGTGCGCTCCGGCCGCGTGATGCCGTACGCGGTGGCCGTACCGACCGCCGCGAACACCACCGCGACGGCGGTCCACCGCAGCACGGCACGCAGGACCCGACGGTCCTTCCCCGCCTCGGGCGGAGGAGGAGACACAAGTGCCTGCCGCTCCTCGGTCCGCTCGGTCTGCTCGGTCCGCTCGGTCTGCTCGGTCATATCGCCTCCCCCGGGTCGGTGATGCGGTCGAGCTGGGTGCGCAGCAGCAACGCGACTCCCTCGGTGTTCAGTGGCCCGATCCCGGACGCGGTGGCGCTGACCAGCACGTCTCCCTCGTACGCGGAGCAGAACATCGCCTCGATGTCCTCGTCCGTGGTCTTCGGCTGCAGAAAGCACTCGGCGTTCTTGTGGCCCTTGATGGCGGGGCCCGCGCGGAAGACGTCCATGGCGTCGAGGAACTCGCTCTGGAACGTGGCGATGTCCCGGACGGCCGCCTTGTTCTCCATCCGGGACAGCACGACGCTCACCGTGAAAGCCGTCTTCGGGTCGGCGTAGGAGTTGCCCGCGGTGCTGATGTAGCTGCGCATCGCCATGCCCTGGACGCGCTGCTTGTCGATCTCTTTCTCCAGCCGCAGTCGCTGGGAGCGGGGCAGGTCACGCAGCGACTCCTTGCGCAGGGCGGTGGCCTGGGCACCGCTGAGCCGGGCGTCGTGGCCGTACTCGTTGAGGTCGGGGCCGCGGCCCCAGTCGTCCTCCCCGTACGGCACGAGCAGGCCGGCGAGCCCGGTGGCGGCGGGCGGCTTCCTGTCGTCCGTCTTCTCCCTCGGGAAGTCCCAGACGGGCGCGCCCGCGTCCCGGTCGGCGTCGTTCACGGTCACGACGGTGTAGCCGGTACCCGCGACGACGGCGGCGACGAGGAGGCCGGCACCGACGAGGGCGGCGATCCGGCCACGGCGTACGGGCTTCTTCGCGTCCGGCGCCACGGGCTCGGCCACCAGCGTGGCGGCGCCCACCGACTCTTCCGACTCTTCTAGCTCTTCCGACTCGACCGGCTCGGCCAGCTCTTCCGGCTCGGCCGGCCCGACCGGCCCGGTTTCCTCCGCGGGGGCACTGCTCCGGTTGTCGCTCACAGCCGCTCCATCTGCCGCTCGGCCAGGCTCATGATCTTCGCCTTGGCGACCGGCCTGGTGTCGGACACGAAGATCTGCATGGCGATGTCGCCCCGCCAGGCATGCGCCTCGGCCGTGTACATCGGGAGGTATCCGGCCTTGTTCTCTGGCTGCTTCCGTACGTACGCCATGCCGTCGCCGGTGCCGGGGACGGACCAGCTGTCCGTGTCGTACTCCGCCTCCCCGTACTGCTCATCGGCCACCCGCTCACGGGCGGCCAGGCTCTCCTCCTGGCGGTACTGCACGAGCCGGATCACGACCGACTGCGTGCTGCCCGTCCGCCAGGCGGTGACGGCCACGCGCCGGAACTCCTGGTCGATGAGGGTGCTGTAGGCCGTCGCCGGCTCGGCGTATCCCTCCGCGTACGCGTCGAGACCCAGCCAGCCGTCGACGCCTTCGGTGGAGGTGATGTCCCGCGTCCCGCTCGGCCGCTCGACCAGCAGCTTGCGCAGGTCACCGTCGGTCCTCACCCTGCGGTCCTGCGCGGCCGACAGAGGCTCGGGCCCCTTGCCCTTGGCCTGCGGAATCGACGGCTGCGAGAGCGACGGCAGCGCGGTGGGCTCACGGTCGGCCTGGATCAGGTATCCGGCGCAGGTGCCGGCGACCACCCCCAGCACGGCGGCCGTGGCGATCAGGAGCGTCGTACGCCCACGCCGGCGCACACGCGGCAAGGCCTGCGGCTCCGGGACCACCGGGACCGCCGGAGCCTCCGGGGCTTCCGGGGCTTCCGGGGCTTCCGGGGCTTCCGGGGCTCCAGAGGTCTCCTGGACCTCAGGTGGCGCTTCGGGTATTTCCGTGACTTCCGTGACTTTCAAGACGTCCCCCACAGAACGCGAAGCGCGGATTCCGTATCCGCGCGCACAGGAGACCCATGATCAGCACGTGGGGTTGCAACGGAGTTGATTACGATTCGAGCATGGCGAAGAAGCTCGTGATCAAGGTGACGGCGGGGGCGGACGCTCCCGAACGCTGCTCTCAGGCCTTCACGGTGGCGGCGGTCGCCGTGGCCAGCGGGGTGGACGTGTCCCTCTGGCTGACGGGCGAGTCCGCGTGGTTCGCACTGCCGGGCCGGGCCGCCGAGTTCGAACTGCCGCACGCGGCCCCGCTCCCCGACCTCCTCGACTCGATCCTGTCCGGCGGCCGACTCACCCTCTGCACACAGTGCGCCGCCCGCCGGGACATCACGGAGAAGGACGTCATCAAGGGCGTACGCATCGCGGGCGCCCAGGTCTTCGTCCAGGAGGCCATGGCGGACGGGACCCAGGCGCTCGTCTACTGACCGGAACGGTTCACCGACTGACCGGGACGGGTCACTTCCGGCGCTTCTTGCCGTCCAGCTCGTCCCACCAGTCGTCGGACTTGGGATCGCCGGACGGGTCGTCCCACCAGCGGTCGTCCGGGCCGCGCCGATTCGCCGCCATCGCCGCGAGCGGCGGAATCACCATGGCCACGACGCACATCCCGACGGCCACGGGCACCGACCAGAGCCGCACGACTCCCCAGGCCAGCACGAACAGCCCGATACACGTGCCCATCATGGCGAAATAGACGTGGCGCCTTCGCGCGTACATACATCCAGCGTAGAACGCCTGGGCGCAAAGGCTCACCCCGCGAGACGGGGACATCCGCGCGGACCCGAATGGTCGGTCCGTGGGCAAGCCGAAGGGCCGCACCCCATTACCGGAAGCGTCCAACCCCCCGGGGGTGCGGCCCTTCGGCCGTTCATACGGTGTCTGCCGTCAGGCGGTTCAGACGGAGACGGGTTCAGACGGTGATGGCCACCTCGGCCAGGCCGCCGGTCTGGGCGACGACCGTGCGGTCGGCCGTGCCGCCGGGAACGAGGGCGCGTACGGTCCAGGTGCCCTCGGCCGCGTAGAAGCGGAACTGTCCGGTCGCCGAGGTCGGGACCTCGGCGGTGAACTCGCCGGTCGAGTCCAGGAGGCGGACATAGCCCACCACCGGCTCGCCGTCCTTGGTCACCTGACCCTGGATGGTGGTCTCACCGGGCTTGATCGTCGAGGCGTCCGGGCCGCCGGCCTTCGCTCCACACATGTTTCGTTTCCGTCCTTCAGTCCTTCGGGCCTTGGGTTACTTGTTGGCGCCGAGCTCGATCGGCACACCGACGAGGGAGCCGTACTCGGTCCACGAGCCGTCGTAGTTCTTGACGTTCTCGACACCGAGCAGCTCGTGCAGCACGAACCAGGTGAGCGCGGAACGCTCACCGATGCGGCAGTACGCGATGGTGTCCTTCGCCAGGTCGACCTGCTCCTCGGCGTAGAGCTCCTTGAGCTCGTCGTCCGACTTGAAGGTGCCGTCGTCGTTGGCGTTCTTCGACCACGGGATGTTGCGCGCGGACGGGACGTGGCCCGGACGCTGCGACTGCTCCTGCGGAAGGTGGGCCGGCGCGAGCAGCTTGCCGCTGAACTCGTCGGGCGAACGGACGTCGACCAGGTTCTGCGAACCGATGGCCGCCACGACGTCGTCGCGGAAGGCGCGGATCGCGGTGTTCTGGGCCTTGGCCTTGTAGTCGGTCGTGGCGCGGGTGGGCACCTCGGCGACCAGGTCGCGGGAGTCGAGCTCCCACTTCTTGCGGCCGCCGTCGAGGAGCTTCACGTTCTCGTGGCCGTACAGCTTGAAGTACCAGTAGGCGTAGGACGCGAACCAGTTGTTGTTGCCGCCGTAGAGGACGACCAGGGTGTCGTTGCCGATGCCCTTCTCCGACAGGAGCTTCTCGAAGCCGGCCTGGTCGACGAAGTCACGGCGGACCGGGTCCTGGAGGTCCTTGGTCCAGTCGATCCGGATCGCGTTGCGGATGTGGTTCTTCTCGTACGCGGACGTGTCCTCGTCGACCTCGACGATGGCCACGCTGGGGTCGTCCAGGTGGTCCTGGACCCAGTCGGCGTCTACCAGGACGTCGCTGCGGCTCATGCTCGTTCTCCTCCGGGGCAGTTGCGGCGGGGCGGTGCGTGTGGAGAGGGGTGCGCGGTCATGCCGTTGGCGGCTGGACGGCGCAGGGGTGGCCCCGACGCGAGAGGTCGAAGGGCCCGGCTCGCGGAAGTAACGAGGCTTCCGCTCAGAAGGTGCGACAGAGCATGGCGGCGACGCGGCACAGGTCTACTGCCCGCCGCTTCGTGAGATCCGCCTGTCGCTTCATGCCGTCGATCGTAGGGACGGACAGGCGGGCATGTCACCGGCGTGTCGTATGTTGAGACGCGATCGTCCGCGATGTGGGATGAGGAGAGGGTCCGGCCCGTTTTCATCCCGCCCCGGAGGGGCTGTAGCCCTCATCACATCTTCCGCACATCTGCTGTGCGGACGGGGGTGTCTCGCCTTTCGGACAGACACGGACGGTGATGTGAGGGGGTGGACAGCCCTTGACTGGACAGCCCTTGACACCCCTGGCTCTCTGCCTCGTCCACCACCTGGCCCATCCACCACCTGGCGGCCAGCCCGGCCTATTCGACCTACCCGACCAGGCTGACGTCCGAACCCTTCACCGTGATGTCGACACCCTTCGGCGCCGCCTCGACCTTGTCGAGCTTGATGCCGCCGGGCAGGCCGTCGATCTGCTGCCGGAAGTCGGTGATCAGGCGGACCTTGTCCTCGGCGAGCTGGATGCCCAGGTTGGGGAGGGAGTCGGCCTGCACCTGGACGGTGTCGCCCTTGACGCTGACCGAGCTGAGCACGGAGACCGGGCGCGGGAGCTTGTTGCCGAGCACCGTGGCCTCCACCTCGACCTTGATCTTGCCGTTGCCGCCGTCCGAGAGGCCGACGACCTTGGCGGTGACTCCGCCCGCGACGTCCACGGGTTCGGCCTTCGCCGCCTTCAGGAGTTCGTCGTACGAGATCGTCGCCGTGCCGGTCGCCGAGGCGGCCTTCGCGGAGCTGTAGTCGCCGGAGAACGCGACGCCTCGCATCTGGGCGGTGAGGTCGTCGATACGGATCTTGTCCGGGGTGGTGCCGCCGGCGGTGCCCGTGCCGCCTGTGGCGCCGCTCGTGTCGGCCTCGTAGTTCTTGATGCCGACCTCGACCTCGTCGAGTTCGCCGCCGACCACCTGGGTGAGGAAGGGGAAGCCCTTGATCGAGACGCTGGGGGTGGTGGCCAGGCCCTCGTTGGTCTTCAGCCTGTCCGCTGCCTCGTCCTCGGCGAAGCCGACTGCTACGCGGTCGGCGATGATGAAGAGGCCGCCGAGGATGACGGTCACGATCAGAAGTATTCGTAGTGCTCGCATGGTTTACGTGTTCCCCCACCTTGGCGGTCTCCTGGCGCGAGGGTAACCCTGCGGGGGCCTCCGGCCGGTTGGACGGGGGGAGTTGTCGATCAGCTGTGACAGGGGTGGCGGCGGGACCAGGCCTTTTCCTCGCCCCCGCCGCCCCTACCCGTCCCATCCCGTTCCTGGGGGCTCCGCCCCCAGACCCCCGCATCGCGCTGAACGCGCTCGTCCTCAAACGCCGGACGGGCTGAGAGGTGGGCGGGGGCTGGCGTGGGTGGGTGGGTTGACCGGGGGTGGGTGGGAGATCGGCCTGAACGGCCTCGTCCTCAAACGCCGGACGGGCTGAGATGTGCCTGGACTGGGCTAGAGAGGTTCGGCCCAGCCCTCGAAATTCTCGGCCCAGCGTTCGAAGTCTTCAACCCAGCCCCGAAGTCTTCAGCCCAGCCCCGGAAGTCTTAAGCGCAGCCCGCGAAATCTTTAGCCCCTCCGGCGTTTGAGGAGCGGGGGTTCGGGGGCGGAGCCCCTGAGTAAGGGACGGGAATGGGTAGGGGCGGCGGGGGCGAAGAAAAGGTCGGGCTCCTCAGGCCAGTGCTCGGCCCAGTACGTAGATCGCCGGGGCCGATGCCGCCAGCGGGAGGGCCACTCCCGCGGTGAAGTGGACGAAGCGGGACGGGTAGTCGTAGCTGGCAACTCGGTGGCCGATCAGGGCGCAGGCGGCGGCGCCCGCGCCGAGGAGCGCACCGGACGGCGTACCGAAGTCGGTCAGCCCGCCCAGCAGAGCCCCTGCTCCCGCCCCAGCCACCAGCGCCACAGCCACCGAAACCACGGTCGGCAGAGGCACCGCCCGGGCCAGAACCGCCACCCCGACCGCCACCGCCCCCACCGTCACCGCATCCGGCTCCGCCGCCAGGTGCCCCGTCGCGACGATCGCCAGCGCCGCGGACACGACCGTGGCCATCAGCCCGTACATCCGCTCGTCCGGCGACGCATGGCTGCGCAGCTGGAGGACCAGCGTCAGCAGGACCCAGACGCCGAGCGTGCCGAGGATCGCGGCGGGCGCGTTCTCCCGCCCGGCCGCGAGCAGCGCGACGTCCGAGGCGAGCGCGCCCGCGAAGGCGAGCGCGATGCCCTGCCTCGCCGGCCACATCCCGTTCAGCCGGAACCAGCCCGCCGCGGTCACCGCCTGGAGGATCACGAGCGGTACGACCAGTGCGTACTCGCCGACGGCCGCCGCCCCGCCCATCAGCAGCCCGAGGACCGCCGTCAGCGCGGCCGGCTGCAGACCGGGCTCGATGATCGGCGAACGCCCCTCCGCACGGGCCCGCTGCGCCGCGGTGAGGCCGGAGTTCCCGGTGGCACCCGTGACAGTGGGCGGCCCGTATTCAGGACCGGAGGCAGGTGAAGAAGCCGGTGCGCCAGGCACACCCGCAGGCACGTGCGCCTGGCCCCCGTAGCCCTGATGGGCCTGGTGGCCCTGGGGTCCCTGCGTGCCCGGGTAGCCCTGCGGCTGTCCGCCCTGGCCCGGCGGGCCCGTCTGGTTCCAAGCCGTCTCCGCCGGCATCGGCTGCCCCACCACCCCGTACTGAGCCGCGTACTGCTGCTCCCCCGGCCCGTACGGAGCCTGCTGCGGGAAGTACGCCGTGTCCGCGGCCGGTGCGGTGGGCTGGGGCGTGACCGAGGGCTGGACCTGGGTCTCCCAGGTCTGGCCCTCCCACTGCTGGGTGTACTGCTGCTGGTCGGGCTCGGCGTCGGCCTCGTACTGCTGGCGGCCCGGCCATCCCGGCTGCGGCTGTTGTTGCTGATAGGGGTCGTAGCCCTCGTAGGGCCCGTTCCCGTTCCCCTCGTACGGCTGGTTGCTCATGGTCCCGTCACCCTCCTGCGAACGGCGGGAGCACTTCGACCGTGCCGCCCTCGGCCAGCCGTACCGTCTCATGTCCGCGGGTGCCCACGGGGTCACCGTCGATGAGGAACGAGCATCGCCGCAGGACGCGGACGAGTTCGCCGGGGTGTCGCTCGCGTGCCGCGTCGAGCGCGTCCGCGAGGGTCTCCGCCTCGTACGGCTCCTCCGCGATGCCCGCTGCGGCCTTGGCGGCGGCCCAGTAACGCACCGTGCCCTTTGCCATCTGAATCCTGATTCCTGATCGCTCGGTCGACGGTCGGTCCGTGAATCCGTGAAGTCGACGGTCGGTCGGTGAATGGGTGACAAGCACCGCCAAGGCTAGCCCGCAGGCGCTGCCGCCCCGGTCGCCCCGGCCGCCCACTGCCCGATGCGGGACAGCAGCTCGTCGTCCGCCGCGTTCTCCGCGTGGCCCATTCCCGGCTCCAGCCACAGGTCGGCGTGGCCGTCGGAGGCGTCGGCCAGCATTCGGGGGTGGTCCACCGGGAAGTAGCCGTCCTGCTCGCCGTGGACGATCAGCAACGGCGTGGGCGTGATCAGCGGGACCGACTCCACCGGGGAGGAGGGGACGGGGTCCCACTCGCGGTGGTGGATGCGGGTGCGCAAGCCGTAGCGGCCGACGGCCCGGCCGACCGGGCGGGTTACCAGCCAGTGCAGGCGGCGCATAGGGGCCGTGCCCCGGTAGTACCAGCGAGCGGGTGCGCTGACCGAAACCACCGCGTCCGTATGCGCTCCCGTGCGCCCCTCGTGCTCCTCACCACCGGCCGAATTGATCGCCGCGTGCCGCAGGACGACGGATCCGCCCATCGAGAAGCCGACCGTGGCCACCCGGGTGTGACCGAGTTCTCGTGCCCACTCCACCGCCGCCGCGAGATCGAGCACCTCGCGGTCGCCGACCGTCGAACGCCCGCCGGAGGCACCGTGGCCCCGGAAGGAGAACGTGACGACCGCCCCGTACTGCGTGAAAGCGGTGGCCGCCCGGCGTACGTGCAGCCGCTCCAGGTCGCCCGTGAAGCCGTGCGCGACGACGATGGCGAGGTCACCGGGGACGTTGCCGGCGACGCCGTCCGCGGTGTCGGACGTACCCCTTCCGGGGTCGTACGCGGCATCGATCGTGACCCCGTCGACCGTGTGCAGAAATCTCCGCAGAGGTGGCCGCAGGGTTGTCTCAAGGCGTGGACGAATCAAAGATCGCGTCACATGACCTGCCGGACCTAGGTTCATGTGGGCTATTCTGCTGGGCAGAGGACTCGGGCAGCGAAGCCCCCGGGTCCTTTTGCGCTTTCTGGAGCGTTGTATACGAACGCTGTATACGACTCCCCGGGGATATATCGCGACAGGAAGTGCGATGTCAGAGCGCAATTGCGGCGCCCAGGGGCGCGGGAGCCGCGAGAAGTACGAAGCAGTGCCGCAAACGTCCTCGCAGGGACCGAGGAGGAACCGACGTTATGGGCAAGCAAACCGTGCAAGACCGTGTGACGACCCAGGCAGGTGGGGTGCGATGAGTTCTCTGCTGCTCCTTACCAATGCTCTCCAGCCGTCGACGGAGGTGCTTCCCGCCCTCGGCCTGCTGCTGCACAACGTGCGCGTGGCTCCGGCGGAGGGCCCCGCTCTCGTCGACACCCCTGGTGCCGACGTCATCCTGATCGACGGGCGCCGCGACCTGCCTCAGGTCCGCAGCCTCTGCCAGCTGCTGAGGTCCACCGGGCCCGGCTGTCCGCTCATCCTCGTCGTCACGGAGGGCGGTCTCGCGGCCGTCACCGCCGACTGGGGCATCGACGACGTCCTGCTCGACACCGCAGGTCCGGCGGAGGTCGAGGCACGGCTGCGGCTGGCCATGGGCCGCCAGCAGATCGTCAACGACGACTCCCCGATGGAGATCCGCAACGGCGACCTGTCGGTCGACGAGGCGACGTACTCCGCCAAGCTCAAGGGCCGGGTCCTCGACCTGACCTTCAAGGAGTTCGAGCTCCTGAAGTACCTGGCGCAGCACCCCGGCCGGGTCTTCACCCGCGCCCAGCTCCTCCAGGAGGTCTGGGGCTACGACTACTTCGGTGGCACGCGGACCGTCGACGTCCACGTACGACGGCTGCGGGCGAAGCTCGGGCCCGAGCACGAGTCGCTGATCGGGACCGTCCGCAACGTCGGCTACCGCTTCGTCACGCCGGAGAAGGCCGACCGCGCGACGGACCGTGCGACGGACGAGGCGAAGGCCAAGGCGGCCCAGCCGAAGCCGGAGGATGCGGACGAGTCGGCACACCTCGACGCCACCGAGAGTGCCGAGGTCACGGTGGAGGCACAGGAGCCCGTACGACCTGCACAGAGGTAGGTCCATCCGCGTAGACTCCGCGCGTGGCCAAGGTGACTCGGGATGACGTAGCGCGACTGGCAGGGACGTCGACTGCCGTCGTCAGTTACGTCATCAACAACGGACCCCGGCCGGTTGCCCCGGCCACGCGCGAGCGTGTCCTCGCCGCGATCAAGGAGCTGGGGTATCGGCCCGACCGGGTTGCCCAGGCCATGGCGTCGCGGCGTACGGACCTCATAGGCCTGATCGTGCCGGACGCGCGCCAGCCTTTCTTCGGGGAGATGGCGCATGCGGTCGAACAGGCCGCGTCCGAGCGCGGGAAAATGGTGCTCGTCGGTAATTCCGACTATGTCGGCGAGCGCGAGGTCCACTATCTGCGGGCCTTTCTCGGAATGCGGGTCTCGGGGCTCATCCTCGTCAGCCACGCGCTGAACGATCTGGCCGCCGCCGAGATCGAGGCGTGGGACGCCCGGGTGGTGCTGCTGCACGAGCGGCCCGAGGCCATCGACGACGTCGCCGTCGTCACGGACGACGTGGGCGGCGCCCAGCTCGCCACGCGTCATCTCCTTGAGCACGGGTACGAGTACGTCGCCTGTCTGGGCGGTGTCGCGGAGACCCCCACCGTCGGTGACCCCGTCTCCGACCACGTGGAGGGCTGGCGGCGTGCGATGCACGAGGCCGGGCGCTCGACGGAGGGTCGCCTCTTCGAGGCGCTCTACAACCGGTACGACGCGTACAAGGTGGGGCTCGAGCTGCTGGCCGGGCCGGATCGGCCGCCGGCGATCTTCTGTTCCACGGACGACCAGGCGGTCGGGCTGTTGCGGGCCGCGCGTGAGCTTCGGATCGATGTGCCGGGGGAGTTGGCTGTCGCCGGGTTCGACGACATCAAGGAAGCGGCGTTGACCGATCCGCCGCTGACCACGATCGCGAGCGATCGGTCTGCGATGGCTCGGGCTGCGGTGGATCTTGTGCTTGATGACGGGCTGCGGGTCGCTGGCGCTCGGCGGGAGCGGTTGAAGTTGTTTCCGTCGCAGTTGGTTGTGCGACGGTCTTGCGGCTGCGGGTAGCTCCGCTGGTGGTTGGTGGTTGGCTGCGGGTGTGTCGTGGCTGGTCGCGCAGTTCCTCGCGCCCCTAAAAGATTGCGCCGTTCCCCGCGCCCCCAAAAAGACCGCGCTGTTCCCCGCGCCCCTGAAGACCGTGACGTTCCCCGCGCCCTGAAGGCTGCGCAGTTCCTCGCGCCCCAAAAAGATTGCGCAGTTCCCCGCGCCCCTGAGGAGTGCGCCGTGCCTCGCACCCCTAAGACGGGTCGGTGTGGTGTTCGGCGGCGTCCAGTGCGGGGGCCAGTGGGGAGAGTGCTGTGCGGAGTTGGTCGGGGAGGGAGCCGGAGGGGATGACCAGGCCGCCTCCGGGGCCGAAGGTGTCGGGGTTCGCGTTTCCGGTTGGGTGGAGCCAGGCTTCCAGGGCGATGCGGACTGCCGCGGCCACGCTTGCCCCGAGGACGCGGGCTGTGTGTGCTCCGGTGTTGCCCAGGCGTTCGGCGATCACCGCTGTGAGTGGGGGCTCGATGCCGGCGGTGGTGTCGAGGAACGCGTCGCGCAGTGCGGGCCGCGTGATGATCAGCAGCAGCGCCTGTTGTTCGCGCTCACCGGTGTTCGTGTACTGCTCGACCACTGCCTCGGTGACGGCGTCGGCCAGGCGCACCTCTGCGGGCCGGGCCGCGACCGCCGCCGCGATCCGTGCCTCCCGGTCCGCGGTGACGGCGGCGACGATCGCCTGCTCGCGGCTGGCGAAGTAGTTGTTGTAGGTGCGCGGCGAGACCCCGGCCGCCTCTGCGATGTCCTCGACCCGCACCTGGTCCGGACCCCGCTCCACGGCCAGGCGCAGGGCCGCCTCGCGCAGCGCCTCGCGCGTGGCCTGCTTCTTCCGCTCGCGCAGCCCCGGTGGTGGTGTCGTCGTCACGGTGTCAGTGTTCCACACGGTTCCATGTAAAAGTGCGTGCACGCAAACTTGCGTACACGCACTTTTCTCTGTCAGCCTCGACCCACCGAGACCGGCGGACCCGACCGGGATCGACCGGGGCCGACAGAGAGGGCTTCACCATGCGGGCCAGAGGCATGACCTACGACACCGGATTCGTCGTGCACGGCCGGATATCGCGCGAGCACTTCGACCCCGCGGTGGTCCGGCGCGAGCTCGCCATCATCCGCGACGACCTGCACTGCAACGCGGTCCAGATCATCGGCGGTGACCCGGACCGGCTGGAGCTGGCCGCCGGCGCCGCCGCCGAGCTCGGACTGGAGGTCTGGTTCTCGCCCTATCCGCTGGAGTTGGACCCGGAGCAGATGCTCACGCTCTTCCGCGACTGCGCCGAGCGGGCGGAACGGCTCCGGCGGCAGGGGGCCACGGTCGTGTTCGTCACGGGAGTCGAGCTGAGCGTGATGAGCCGCGGGTTCCTGCCCGGAGAGAACCCCGAGGAGCGGGTCGAGCAGCTGCTGAGCCGGCCCGAGCTCCGGGCCGAAGCGATGCGCGACATCGGCGTGCGCATCAACGCGTTCCTCCGCGACGCCGCGGCCACGGTCCGCGAGCGCTTCCAGGGCCAACTCACCTACTCGTCCATCCAGTTCGAGCAGGTCGACTGGACACCTTTCGACTTTGTGACGTACGAGCTGATCCGCTCCGCCGAGGTCGCCGACCACTTCCGGGAGGCGGTGCGCACCCTGGCCCGGGGACCGAAGCCGCTCGCCATCACCGGGTTCGGCACCGCTGCCTACCGCGGCGCGGGAGACCGGGGCGGGCGGGTGCTCGAAGTGGTCGAGCACGATCCGGAGACCAAGGCCCCTGTACGGCTGAACGGTGTGTACGAGCGGGACGAGGCCGGCCAGGCCGCGTATCTGAGCGAACTGCTGGAGATCTTCGACACCGAGGGCGTGGACAGCGCGTTCGTGTTCCTGTTCGCCCTGCCCGGCTACCCGCACCGCCCCGACGGCGACCCCAGGGACGACCTCGACCGGGCCGGCCTGGGCATCGTCAAACTCCTCGAAGGGCGCCGGGGGCAGACGTACCCCGACATGGAATGGGAACCCAAGGCCGCCTTCGCGGCGGTGGCACAGCGGTATCGGGGCTGATCGACGGCGATCGAAGGCGATCAGGTGATCGGAGGCGACAGGCCCTGCGCTCGGTGACCACGGCTCTGGACGCCGCCGCGAAAGGCAGCGGCCGGCCCCCGCGCGTTGCGAGGACCGGCCGCGTGCTCTTGGACGTCCAGGACAGAGACTCCTGGAGCAGGTACTTCCAGAACAGGGCTTCTAGAACAGCAAGTTGTACTGGTTGAAGCCCGTTCCCAGGCTGGTGCGGGTGGCGAAGAGGTCGCTGGACGCCTTGTTGGTGCCCCGGTAGAGCCAGAGCGTGCCGCCCGAGTCGCGGGCCATGATGTCGGCCACGCCGTCGCCCGTCACGTCGCCGTTGGAGACGTACGAGGTGAAGTTCCAGCCGGTACGGGCCTTGATGCGGGCCGACCAGGGGGTCTTCTCCTTGCCGGTGCCGCGGTAGAGCCAGAGGGTGCCGTCCGTGGAGCGGACGAGGAGGTCGGGCTTGCCGTCGCCGGAGAGGTCGCCGTGGCCGAAGATCTTCACGTTCTTCCAGGAGCCGCTGACGACCTTGACCTTGCCGTAGAACTCGCCGTTGCCGCGTCCCGGGTAGAGGTAGACCGAGCCGTCGGCGTCGACCGCGAGCAGGTCCGGGCGGGCGTCGCCCGTCATGTCGCCGGGGATCGCGTACGACTTGTAGCCGCCCCAGACCGAACTGATCTGCATCCAGGTCCAGTCGCCGACGGCGTGGTCCATGTAGCTGCGGTACAGCTTGCCGTCGGTCTTGTCGCGGACGATCAGGTCCTGGTAGAAGTCCCGGTCCAGGTCGGCCTGGAGGACCCAGGTGGCGGTCTGCCAGCCGTTGCCCTGGTAGGCGCGCTGGGCCAGCGAGGTGCCCTTGCTGTCCTGCTGGAAGAGGCCGCCCGAGGGCGTGCGGGCCAGCAGGTCGGCGCGGCCGTCGTACGTCAGGTCGGTGTCGTCGACGCGCGGCTGGGCCGCCCAGGTGTAGGAGCTGACCTTGGTGAAGACCGGGTAGGCGCCCTTGCCGGTGCAGCCCGCGACGCCCCAGGAGACGATGCCGACGATCTTGTTGCCGACGACCAGGGGGCCGCCGGAGTCGCCGTTGCAGGGGCTGTTGGTGCCCTCGTCGGCGCCGGTCGCGGGGGTGCCCGCGCAGGTCATCGAGCCCTCGATGAACTCGTCGTCGCCGAGGACCGCCTGCATGGCGCTGTTGCAGGTCGAGTCGGCGACCAGCGGCAGGCTCGCCTTCTTCAGCTTCGTCGAGAGGGTGGCGTCCTCGGCGCCGGAGGTCAGGCCCCAGCCGTAGACGGTGGCCGCGGTGCCGGCCTTGTAGAGCGCGCTGTCGTCGGACGCGGCCAGCCGCAGCCACTGCTGCTCCAGCGGGCGGTCCAGGGTGAGCACCGCGATGTCGTTCTGGGCGGTGGCCTCGTTGTAGCGGGGGTGGGTCCACTGGCGGTAGACGCCCGCGGGGGTGCCGGTGGCGTAGTCGTCGAGGTCGGTGGTGCCGGCCAGGACGGCGCCGTTGCTCACCCAGTCGAGGCCCGCGACGCAGTGGGCGGCCGTGAGGACCTTGTTCGGGGCGACGAGGGTGCCGCCGCAGAAGTAGCCGTTGCCGGTGGCCGGGTCGGAGTAACCGAGCTGGACCATCCACGGGGCACTGGCGATGGTGGTCTCACCCCCGCCGATGATGAACGGTGACTTGCTGGGCGAGGCCTCGTCCGGGGTCTCGCCGGTGGCCTTCGCGGCCTCGACGATCCGGTCGCGCAGCTCCTTGGCGGAGGCGGCCGGCTTCGCGGGCTGCGAGAGGTTCGCGTCGGGCAGACCCCCGGTGGGGTCGTCCGCCGCGGTCGCGGGCTGGGCCGCGAGGACGCCGGCGCAACTCAGCGCCAGCGTGAGAGCGGCCGCGGGGAACGCCGTGGCGGGGCGTCTCCAACGGTCGCGCAGGGCACGTATCACTCAGGGCTCCTGAGGTGGTGGTGTGTCGTGAACCCACCAAGATTGCGCCCCTCGTTTCCCGTTGCACACGTTCTCCACAGGGGTCCGACAAGTATTCGTCCGCCGCTTCCCGCACATCACCGTGCGGCAACCCCCTGTTTCACCGGGCTCAACGGGCCCCGATCGGCTTCATATCGGGCCCTGGGCGCCTTTATATCGGGCATACGCGGTTCTGTCGGGCTTCTCAGGGAGCACTCAGGGAGCTCTCATGGTCGGGGTTCAGAGTCTGAGTCATGACCGAGAGCTTCCGCCGCAGCGGCGAGTACCCCCAGGGCGACCAGCACCAGTCCGCGTACACGCAGGGCGACGCGCAGCAGTCCGCGTACCCCCAGCAGCCGTACGCCTCCGCGCACCCCGCGAGCTCCTCCTCCGACTACTCCACCCCCTCCGCCTCCTCCGTGAACCCGGAGTGGCCGCCCCCGCCGGCGTACGAGCCGGCGCAGCAGGGCGCCGCTCCCACGGCTCTTCTCACCGAGCCCGTCTCTCCCGCTCCCGCCGCTCCCCGCAAGCGCGCCAAGGGTCCGCTGGCGCTGCTGGCCGCCGTGGCGATAGCCGCCGCGGCCGTGGGCGGCGGTACCGCGTACGCCTTCCAGGAGCTGACCGGCAGCGACACGGTGGCGTCCAGCAGCACCAGCACCAGCGTCGTGCCCACCAGCGAGAAGGGCACCGTCGCCGGGGTCGCCAAGGCGGTCAGCCCGAGCATCGTCGAGATCAGCGCCACCTCGAACGCCGGCCAGTCCACCGGTTCCGGCGTGATCATCACCAGCGGCGGCGAGATCATCACCAACAACCACGTGGTCTCGGGCGCCTCCGAGATCAAGGTGCAGCTGAGCAACGGCAAGTCGTACACCGCGAAGGTCGTCGGCACCGACAGCAAGAAGGACCTCGCGCTGATCAAGCTGGAGAACGCGCCGTCCGGTCTGACCGTCGCGACGCTCGGCGACTCCGCGGGCGTCAAGGTCGGCGACCAGGTCGTGGCGATCGGCTCCCCCGAAGGCCTGACCGGCACGGTCACCAGCGGCATCGTCTCCGCGCTCAACCGTGACGTCACCGTCTCCACGGACGAGAGCCAGGGCCAGCAGCAGCAACAGCAGGGCGGCGGCAGCGGTCAGTGGCCGTTCGAGTTCGGCGGCCAGGAGTTCAACGGCGACACCGGCTCGTCCACGACCACGTACAAGGCCCTCCAGACCGACGCGTCCCTCAACCCGGGCAACTCCGGCGGCGCGCTGATCGACATGAACGGCAACATCATCGGCATCAACTCCGCGATGTACTCCGCCGCGGACGCCACCTCGTCGAGCGCCGGCAGCGTGGGCCTCGGCTTCGCCATCCCGATCAACACCGTCAAGGCCGACCTGGACACCCTGCGGGCCGGCGGCTCCGACAGCTGACGCGGTCCGCCGCCCACGACCCCCTCCTCTCCCTCCGACTCACCCCCTTCGCACCGAGCCACCCGGAGTTCGTCATGAAGATCAGGAACGTCTCCCACACCCTCGCGGGCGCCGACCCGGCCGCCTTCGCCCTGGCCCTCGAAGTGGCGTACGAGCTCCACGCGCCGGCGCCCCGCGCGCCCGAGGTGGCCCCCGCTGCCGCTCCGCGCGGCGCCCGCCGGGGTGCCGGCGCCCGGGCCGGCCGTACCGTACGAGGCTGATCCCTGCCGGGCTCACTGGCCCGGCAGGCGTGACAAGAACAGCCCTGAGCAGCCCTGAACAGCTCTGAACGTGCGAGGCTGAAAGCGCCCCGACCACGTCCCACCGCACCCGAGGAACTGACCGCGATGAGCCCCGCCGAAGGCGACCGTGAACCCCAGCGCATCCTGATCGTCGACGACGAGCCGGCCGTGCGCGAAGCACTCCAGCGCAGCCTCGCCTTCGAGGGTTACGACACGGAGGTCGCCGTCGACGGCGCGGACGCCCTGGAGAAGTCCACGGTGTACCAGCCCGACCTGGTCGTCCTCGACATCCAGATGCCGCGGATGGACGGCCTGACCGCCGCCCGCCGGATGCGCGGCGCGGGCACCATGACGCCGATCCTCATGCTGACGGCCCGCGACACGGTCGGCGACCGCGTCACCGGCCTCGACGCCGGCGCCGACGACTATCTGGTCAAGCCCTTCGAACTCGACGAACTCTTCGCCCGCGTACGGGCGTTGCTGCGCCGCAGCTCCTACGCGGCCGCGGCGGTCGGCGCCCCGGCGGACGACGCGCTCACCTTCGGCGACCTCCGCATGGACCTCGCGACGCGCGAGGTCACGCGGAGTGGCCGGCCGGTCGAGCTGACCCGCACGGAGTTCACCCTGCTGGAGATGTTCCTCGCCCATCCGCGCCAGGTCCTCACCCGCGAGCAGATCCTGAAGGCGGTGTGGGGCTTCGACTTCGAGCCGAGCTCCAACTCCCTTGATGTGTACGTGATGTACCTCCGCAGGAAGACCGAGGCAGGCGGCGAGCCGCGGCTTGTGCACACGGTGCGGGGTGTGGGGTATGTGTTGCGGTCGGGTGGGGCGGAGTGAAGCGCGTAGTACGCCGGTTCACCTCCCTCCCGATCCGGACCCGGTTGTCGCTTCTGGTTGCGGCGGCGGTGGCGTTCGCGGTGGCGGCCGTTTCTGTGACGTGCTGGTTCATCGTCCAGGGGAAGCTGTACGACCAGGTCGACGACGACCTGCAAGCGGCTTCCACGCCTCAGCCGTACTCACAGGTCGTTACCGCACTCGAGAACTGCGCCCAGACACCGCTGCCGAAGAATGAGGACTTCGGCGCCCGGGACACCTACTACCTGCAACTGGTCAAGGCGGACGGAACGCCCTGCGTCTCGGTGAACTCCGAAGGCACGGTCAAGGTCACCAGCGACGACACGGACGTGATCAAGAACGCGGACGACAAAAACGGGATCTTCCGAAACGGAACCGACACCGACGGGAACGCCGTACGCATCCTGACGGTCCCTCTGACCGTCACTCAGGGCCCGAGCCGGCCGCAGCTGTACGCCGACACGGCGCTCCTCATCGGCGTGCCCCTCAAGAGCACCCAGAGCACCCTCAACGACCTGGCTCTGATCCTGCTCCTCGTCTCCGGCATCGGAGTCCTCGGCGCCGGCGCGGCCGGTCTCGCGGTCGCCCGTGCGGGCCTGCGGCCGGTCGACAAGCTCACCGAGGCCGTCGAACACGTGGCCCGCACAGAGGACTTGGGCATCCGCATCCCGGTGGACGAGGACAGCGAGGACGAGGTCGCCCGTCTCTCCCGCTCCTTCAACTCGATGACGTCCGCGCTGGCGAACTCCCGCGAACTGCAACAACAACTCATCGCCGACGCCGGTCACGAACTGCGTACCCCCCTCACCTCCCTCCGTACGAACATCGAGTTGCTCACCCGGAGTGAGGAGACGGGGCGGCCCATCCCCGAGGCGGACCGTAAGGCGCTGCTGGCCTCCGTGAAGGCTCAGATGACCGAACTGGCCGCGCTGATCGGGGACTTGCAGACGCTGTCGCGGTCGGACGCGGGGACGCCGGCGGACCGCGTGCAGGTGGTGTCGTTGCAGGACACCGTGGAGGCGGCCCTGCGCAGGGCCCGTCTGCGCGGCCCGGAGCTGACGATCACGGCGAACGTGGACCCCTGGTTCGTACGGGCGGAGCCCTCCGCGCTGGAGCGGGCCATCGTGAACATCCTCGACAACGCGGTGAAGTTCAGCCCCGAGGGCGGCGCGGTCGACGTCACCCTCAAGGACGGCGAACTGACCGTACGGGACCACGGCCCGGGCATCCCCGCCGACGAACTCCCGCACGTCTTCGACCGCTTCTGGCGCTCTCCCAGCGCAAGGGCACTCCCCGGCTCGGGCCTGGGCCTGTCCATCGTGGCCCGTACGGTCCAACAGGCGGGCGGCGACGTGGCGTTGAGCCCGGCCGAGGGCGGCGGCACGGTGGCGACGATCCGGTTGCCCGGCGCCCCGACACCGCCGCCCGCGCTGGACTGAGACGGCCCTTTCCCGAGGGCCGGTCTCAGCCCGCCTGGGACGGGGTCTGCTTCATTCCGTCGACCACGGCACGGTTCTTGACGGCCATGGTGAAGTTCACCGTGCCGGACTTGATCAGGATGCCCTCTTCCTTGATCGGCTCCACCTGGACATTGCGCGCACCGAGGTAGACATGGGTCTTCTTGTCGAAGATCCACTCCTCGCGCTGCCCGCTGGTCTCGTCCAGCCGGGCCACCGCCACCCCGTGCCGGCCGGCCGCGTCCACCGCGTCGTCGACGACGACGACACCCGGGATCTTGGCGGCGGCCTCGAACAGCGCCGGGTAGAGCTCGGCGGGCGGGTAGCTCTCGGCGAGGAGGTCACCGATGGTGGTGAAGGCCTGCTGGTCGGGGGTGTTCCCCTGGCCCTTGGTCTCCTTGTAGATCTTGGCAAGGAGTGCGTCCGGGTCGGTGGTCAGCTTGGTCAGGTAGTCGAACGACGGGCTGCCCAGATGCGCCTTCGGGGTGTTGCCCTGCTCGTCGGGCAGGCTCAGGGTCTCGCCCTCGGGGCCGTCGTTGACGGCGGGGTCGATCAGCCAGCCCTTGACGCCGTCCGGGGACTCCCAGATCTGCCGGCGGTGCAGTTCGTGGCTGGCCAGGCTGGACTTGTCGTTGACGGTCTTCACGAAGGTGTCGGCCAGCACGGACTCGATGTAGATGTACTGGCCGGGCTTGACGGTCGGATGGTCGCCCTCGGCCGCCGCCAGGGAGATCTGGTCGAGCAGCTGGGGCACGCCCTTCGTGGACGCGGTACCGACGTCGGTGGTCAGGGCCGGTCCGGTGGCGACACCACTGTCCCGTACCCCGCTGCCGTCGCCGCCGACCGTTACCACTCCGGCGATGACCACCGCGGACAGGGCGGCCGCCATCGCGGGCAGCGTGATCGCGGGGCGCGGCAGCCGGAATCGCCGCGCCTTCTGAGGGGCCGTCGCCGTCGCTGTGCGCTCTTCCCGCTGGACTTGCTGGGCCTGCTCGTGGATCTGGGCCATCAGACGCTCCTTGTGGAACTGGTGACGGCCCGTCGGCAGGTCACGCGCCGTCTGGGACAGGAGCTGTGCGTCCTGGTCCCACTCGGCAGGGTGCTGCCGGGACGTGTTCGCGTTCATCGGTTTCCTTCCTGTGCGGGCCGGATCGCATTTACGTGATCGCCTCTTGTCTGTCGTACGGGGCGGGTGCCTTCCCGTTTCTCGCGAACTTTCTTGAACGCGATGTCGGAGGCAGTACGGCCCAACGCCCCTTGTTCCACGGCGAGTTGAGGCATGGCGAGCTGGGCCTCGGCGATCGAACGCAGCTTTTTGCGGGCGCGGGAGAGGCGGGAGGCGACCGTTCCGACGGGGATGCCGAGCGCCTCCGCGGCGGCCTCGTAGTCCAGGCCCTCCCCCAGGCAGAGCGTGATGACCTCGCGCTCCGGTCTGCGCAGGCTCGCGAGCGCGGTGAGGGCCGTGGCGAGACGGTGCCGGTCGTCGACACGGTCGGCGACCTCCTCGGCGTGGTCGGGCACGGAGAGCTCGGCCGCGGCGGCGGCGTTCGCGGCTCGGCGGTAGCGCCGGTTGCTGCGGTACTGGTTGCGCGCGGTGTTCGTGGCGATGCCCAGCAGCCAGGGCCGCAACGAGCCGCCCTCCGGGTCGACCCTGTCGCGCAGCTTCCACGCCTCCATGAAGGTCGCGGCCATCACGTCCTCGGCCGTCGACCAGTCCGCGGTCAGCCGGAACGCGTGGTTGTAGACCGCACGGGCGTACGCGTCGAAGAGTTCGGCGAAGGCGCTCGAATCCCCGGCCCGTATCCGGGTTCGCATATGAGTGGTCACCTCTATGAGCTGTACGGCGGGAGGGGCCGCCTTCCCGTGAGCTGCGTCACAGGGAAGGTGGGGCCGGGTTTGCCCGCGAGGCGATGCCCGTGCGAGTCTCCGGGCATCATCTCTCCGAAAGGCTGACCGCGATGCCCGGCATGGTTCCAGGTCTGGTCCTCGGCGACTTCTCCTCCCGCGCTTCGACGCGGGAGCGGTAGCCCCCTTCCTGCCCGACCCACGAGCCCGTCGTACCGCGCGACAACGCGAGACGGGCCGTCTGCCACGCACGGCGGCTTCCCCACTTCCCCGCTCCTCGTCGAAGTGCTCTTCGTGCCCACCGCACGTTCGAACACGAGGAGTACGTCGTGTCTGCGACGCCCACGATCAACTGGTCCGAAGACCAATCCGCCCGCCCCGCGCAGCCTGCCCGACCTGCCCGATCCACCCGATCCGCGCACTGGCACTCGGAGAGCTGCGCACCGCCTCCCCGCCGGGTCGTGGTCGCCGACGACCGGACGAAAGCCGGTACGGCCTACCAACTGGCCTGTGAGGGAACGGCGTTGCTGTGGCAGGGCGACTTCCACAACGCGCGCCAGCTGCTCCAGGCGATGGGCCGCCGAATCGACCGGAAGTCGAACCCCACCCGGCCCGACGCCACCCCGGCCGAGTCCTTCCACCTGCACCGCCGGGCCCGCGGCCACCGCGCCCGCGTACTGGGCAAACTCCTGGTCCTGCTGGAGGACGACCACTCCCTGACCCTGCGCCGGGCGCCCGACGTACGCCGGGCGTGCACCGAGGCGTACGGCCCACCGCGGGGCGGCCGGGCGGTCTCCCTCACGGAGTTGCTGGGTGTCATCGGGGCACACCAGTGGCGCGAGAAGGGTGTGGAGGTACCGGCCCTCGGGGAGGGCATCCGCATCCACCCCCACTACGGCGTGTTCTCGCCGGTGAGGGGCGAGTACGTCGACCTGGTGGCACAGGCACCGCTGCCATCCGCCTCCGGTAGGGCCCGGGCATTCGACCTCGGTACGGGAACGGGGGTGCTGGCCGCCGTACTGGCCCGCCGGGGCCTCACCCACGTCGTGGCGACCGACATCAGCCCGCGCGCTCTGGCCTGCGCCCACGAGAACGCCGACCGGCTGGGCCTCGTCGGCCGCATCGAGGTCACCGGCCCCGCCCTCTACCCCGAGGGCCGCGCCGACCTGGTGGTCTGCAATCCGCCCTGGCTCCCCGCCCGTCCGACCTCGACCGTCGAACAGGGCGTCTACGACCCGGACGGCACGATGCTCCACGGCTTCCTGCACGGCCTGGCCGCCCACCTCAACCCAGGAGGCGAGGGCTGGCTCATCCTGTCCGACCTGGCGGAACACCTGGGCCTGAGAACACGCGAGTCCCTACTGACCGCCATCACCACGGCGGGCCTACGCGTATCGGCCCGCCTCGACACGACCCCCCACCACCCCCGGGCCCGGGACACCACGGACCCACTCCACCGCGCCCGAGCCGCCGAAGTCACTTCACTTTGGCGCTTGATCCCCGACTGACGTTCCGGAGAAAGAGGGCCCAGGGCTCCGCCCCGAAGACCAGGGCGGGGCCCTGCGGGATCTTGCTGTCGCGGACGGGTACGAGGCCGGGGTAGCCGTCGGCGACCTCGACGCAGTCGTTGTCTCCCCCGTCGCTGTAGCTCGACTTGCGCCAGGCAGCGGTGCTGAGGTCAGGGGTGTACTTCATGACCGGTGCTCCTCCAGAACGCCCCTGATGAACGTCCGCGAGTCCGATAGCGGACCTTCGACACCTCTTCGAGGAGTGCCTGGGCCTCGGCGAAGTCGTCGGTTTCTGCCGCACGGCGGTTGAGATCCCTCACGTGGTCGATCGGCGGTGAGCCGCTCAGCCGCAAAGGGGTCTGTGGTCGTGATCTCCGCCATGACATCACCGTGGCCGGACCGCACACTCTTCCGTCCAGGTTTCCCTCCCACGTCACCCGGCGGTGTCCACACCCACCTCACGGCCCCCGCCTCCGGTCGGCTCTGAGTACCAGCCCCGCGAACGCGGCCACGCTCGCGCCGAAGACGCCCGCCGCGAAGGCCGGGGCGTCATGGTCCACCAGGTGTTTCGTGAGCCAGAAGACGCCGGTGATGCCCGTGCCTCCCAGCACCGCGCCGAACATCCGGAAGCGGACCTCCACCCGGTCCAGCCAGCGGCGGTGTTCGTAGTCCGCCTCGACCTGGCGCAGCATCCGCTCCGCGCTTCCCGGGACGGCCGTCTCCCAGGAGTCGATCTGCTGCTCGACGGGAAGGTCGCGCCAGCTGCTCCTGATCTCCGGGGTCGCTTCCGGCCCGGGAGGGGCTGTGGGAGAGGGAGCCGGAGAGGGCGTGGGCTCGCTCATCGGGTGCCTCCCGTGGGCGGTGGGCCGAGTCGGTTGTACGCGTCGTGCAGGAGCTCGTCCCTCGTCGACCGGTCGGGCGGAACGACTGTGGAGCGGGGGCGGAGCAACGTGGCCGCGCTGATGACGCCCGCGACGAAGGCCTCGCCGCTGCGCGGGCCGCTCCGGTTCGCGGGCTCGCCCACCGGCGGGGCCCCCGCGAGGCTCTGCTGGAGGCGCAGGTGGCGGAACTCGTAGTGCGCGCCCGACTGGCGCAGTACTCCCCGGCGGTGGGCCTCGTCGAGGAACCCCATCAACCGCCAAGGCGCCCGCCCCGTCAGGGCCAGCCAGATCCTGGCCGTGCCGAGTCGGCCCCAGGCGCTCAGCGCGAGCGAGGACGTACCGACCTGGACCCACACCTCGGTGTGCATCGTGCCCAGCGTGCCGCCGGGTGGCATCGCCGAGATCAGCGCCAGGCAGACCCCGCCCGCGAGGAGGGCGGCGATCGCGCTCCTCGCGAGAGTGGCGTCGCGGTCGGTGCGCAGGGTGCTGCGCGGGCCGGCCGCGCGCATGGTGTCGGACGGGGTGTTCAGGGCGCGGTAGACCCCCGAGGCGCAACCGCCGATGGCACCGATGAGCACGCCGAAGGCCACGAAGGGCACCACCGCGTCCAGGACGACGGCCCCGACCGGTCGGTGTACGAGCCAGACCTCGGCCTCGTACGGCAGGGCGACCACCAGGTTGTGGGCGTCGACGGCTCTGCCCTTCCAGTCGCCGCCGCCCTTCCAGACGATGACCCACTGGTCCCGCTTCTCCTCGATCTGTACCGTCCCCGTGAATTCCCCGACCTCGTCGTCCCGGGAGATCCGGGCGCCCCTCTTCACGACGAACGGCTCGTCGAGTCCCGTACGCCCCACCAGCAGGAACTCCTCCGGCACGGTCGAGCGGACCGAGCGAGCACCCTCGTCCGTCTCCTGGAGCCGCCAGCCTTCGATCACCTCACCGGTCACGCGCGGGGCGGCCGAGTCGATCCGGTACGCGGCGAAGGCACCGGTGACGCAGCCGACGAGCGCGCCCACGCAGACACCGATGAGCGTGCAGGCGACGAATCCCCGGAGCAGCCCCCTCCTGAAGCCGCGCAGTACGGCGGCCGGGCCTGTGTACGGAGCGGCCGTGCGCTCCCCGCGCCGCAGCCCGGCCAGGAAGAGCAGCAGCCCGGCCGCGAGACAGGTGGCGGCGGGGACCGCCTCCCTCGCGTAGCCGAAGATCGCGAGACCGACGAAGAAGACGAGGGCTCCCAGGGCGCGCACGGCCCGTGGACCTCCCGGACTGCCCGCCCACGGCAGGCCCAGCGGGAGGGGGCGCCGGGGCAGACCGGCGACGCCGAACATCATCGACAGAACCAGCCCGAAACAGCAGCCGTTGAGGAACCAGGCGGGTCTCGGTGTGAGCACGGCTCCGAGCCGGGAACCGACCAGGGGCGGGACGAGCAGGCCCATGGCCACCGCGACGACCGTGGCGGCGCCGGCCATCCTCAGGGCCATCCGCGCCAACTGCCGTGGCCCGTGCGGGGCTTGTGCCGTGGGAGGCAGCATCCGGGCGAGTCCGAAGCACAGACCCAGCAGAATGCCCGCGTAGTTGAGGACGGTCGACGGCCGGCTGTCCCAGTTGGCGACCACTCCGGGCCCGTACTCGGCCAGCGGCACCAGCAGCGCGGCCGAGGCGGCCAGCGCCAGTACGGCGGGACCGATCACGCGCAGCGCCCGGGGCATCGCCGCCGGAAACTCCCACCAGGCGAGCCGGCCGGTGGAGGCGGCACCGGGGTCGCGGGCGAGGAGGCGGAGCCAGCGGTGCGCCGAGTCCGGACTCCAGCGGCCGTCGGCCCCGCCGAAGGCGGCCGGGACGAAAGCGTCCAGCAGGTGTTCCTCGATGTGTCCGGCCGTGCGAAAGCGCGCGAGCTCGGCCGGGTCACGGGAGGCGTCCCCGTACACCGTGCGGGCCAGCGCCACCATCAGCGGTGAACCCAGGATCTCGGCCAGGGGCGGGGGTGGGTCCCGCAGGACCGGCGTCCAGGGGGTGGAGCCGCCGCCGTCCGGTCGCGCGGTGCTCTCCAGATAGCGGCGCGCGGTGGCGAGGTCCAGCGGTCGCAGCCGTACGACCTCGGCGGCGGTCAGCACGTCACCGGCGCGCATGGCTCGGGCCCAGACCTCGGTACGGCAGGTGAGCAGGACGGGCAGCCGTTCGTCGAGTTCGGCGTTGAGGCGCCGCAGCGCCACCTCGTGCGCCGGGTCGGGAAGCTCGTCGAACCCGTCGAGTACGGGCAACAGGAGCCCGGCGTCCAGCAGTTCGCGAGCCATCGTGTGCCGCCCCGCGACAGCGGCCAGTGGTGGGTACTCCGCGGCCAGCCGCTCGGCCAGCCAGTCGCGCAGGCCGACGGACCCGGGATCCCAGCCCGCCAGGGGGAACAGCACCGGCACCGGGGCGCCCGGCTCCCGGGCGTCGAGCGCCCCGAGCACGAACCGCACGGCGAGGACGGTCTTCCCCGCGCCCGGCTCGCCCAGCACGACCAGCCGCCCCGAGGGCAGCGCGCGGAACGTCTCGACGATCCGGTCGAGCCGCTGATCGCCGTCGCGCGGCTCCGGCAGCACGGCCCCGGGCCGGATGTTGTGGCCGTGGTCGGCGAGCGGCGGACCGACCCTGGACCAGTGGACGTTCAGCGGCTCCGGGTCCTGCAACCGGCGCAGCCGGGCTTCCGCCATCCATTGGGCCCGTACCGCCTCGGCGAGTTCGTCGGCCGCCCGCTGCCGTCGGTCGGTACCGGTGCCGGTGTCCGCCGGCTCGCGCAGCAGGTCGGCCAGGAAGGCGCAGACCGAGACGACCGCCGAGACGGCGGAGATCCACATCGACGTCCCGTCGGGACCGTCGCCGCGGGCCAGCGCGACGGCCAGCGCGAGCAGCGCCGCGGCGGCCATGCCCAGCCCGACCCGTCGTTGTACCCGTGCCTCCCGCAGTGGCACCCGCATGCCCCGACCCCCGTGTCCCCGACCCGCCGTCCGAAAGGTGAACGACGGGCCGGGCGGTCATGTACCGGCCGCGGAGGCGGGCGCACGGGAGCATCCCGGGAGCACATCGCGGGTCTCAGCTTTCCGGTTCACCCCTCAGCCGACGAACAGCCGCCCCATGGATGCCCCACAGACAATGCGCCTACTGTCACTTTCAAGCAGCGAGTAGCACGGGCGCGGAAGCCGCCGTGGACAGACGCAGGCACAAGTACAGGCACGACGCAGGCACAAGTACAGGCACAGGGAGAGCAGCCATGAGTGAAGAACTGCACGACCACGACAGGGGTCTCTCCTTCGACCTGCCCACGCTTCAGCGGCGGAAGATGATCCGGCTGCTGGCCGGTGTCGGCCTGGTGCCGCTGGTGGGATGCAGCAGCGACGACTCCGACAGCTCGGCCTCCTCGTCGTCCTCCTCGGCCGGTTCGTCCTCGTCCGCCGCCTCCTCCGGGAGCGCCGAGTGCGAGACCATCCCGAGTGAAACGGCCGGCCCGTACCCCGGTGACGGTTCCAACGGGGTGAACGTCCTGAAGGAGAGCGGTGTCGTCCGCAAGGACATCACCTCCAGCTTCGGGTCGGCGAGCGGCAAGGCGGAAGGGGTGCCGCTGACCGTCACCCTCACCGTCGTCGATGCCGCCTCCGGCTGCGGTACGCCCAAGGAGGGCGCCGCCGTCTACCTGTGGCACTGCGACCGGGACGGCAACTACTCCCTCTACTCCGAGGGCGTCACCGAGGAGAACTACCTGCGCGGCGTCCAGGAGACCGACGCCAAGGGGCAGGTCACGTTCACCAGCATCTTCCCCGCCTGCTACACCGGCCGCTGGCCCCACATCCACTTCGAGGTGTACGGCAGCCTGGAGGACGCGACCAACGCCACGTCCATCACGGCCACTTCGCAGCTCGCCTTCGCCAAGGACGTGTGCGACACCGTGTACGCGTCGGACGGCTACGACCGCAGTGTCCAGAACATGAGCCAGCTCTCCCTGGAGACCGACGGCATCTTCAGCGACGGCTACGACCAGCAGCTGGCGACGACGAAGGGCAGCGTGGAGAAGGGGTACACGGCCACGCTCACCGTGCCGGTGTAGGCGCGGCGCCCCTTGCGCCCTACGGGCCTCGCGGATTTTCTGAGGCATCTCTGATCCAGCCGCGACGTCCCCGTGACGTTCTCCGGGTTCGCTTCTTGTCGACCACCGGTGGCGTCGCTCCCCCCTCTCCGCCGCCGGGTTCCGTCCTCCGGAGGAGAGCTCAGCGTGCGATCCGTACTCAAGTCGGCCCTCAAGAAGAGCGCCCTGGTGGCAGCGTCCACCGCGCTCGCCGTGTCCGGTCTGATGACCGTCGCCGGGCCCGCCCAGGCGGCCGGGCCGGGCGGTGCCACGAACATCCGCGGCGTCGACCCCGGCGACACCGACTCGATGATCGAGCGGCTCTGCAACCAGGAGACGAGCCTGACGGGCGTCTACGGCGCCCTCAACGTCGACACCGGCGAGTTCAAGACCCACGACGAGTACCTGCGGGACGTCTTCGGGCTGTGGGAGCCCGCCGGGCCGTGGGAACTCTTCCGCGGCTGGTGCGGGTACGCGCAGGCCTCGACCTGGTCCACCAAGGGAGCCGCCGTCCGTACCTCGCCGTGGATCGGCAACCGCGGGTCGAAGGACGACAAGGAGACCTTCGTCAGCAGCTACGGCACGAAGACGTTCGCCAAGAAGAGCGTCGGCGCCTCGATCAGCCTCTCCGCCGCGAAGAGCATCTTCTCGGGCACCGCGGGCGGCAGCTTCACCTACGAGTGGGGCTGGGAGAAGAGCTCGTCCTTCGAGCGCCGCAGCGAGAAGACGATCCCGCCGTGCACCCAGGTCGCCGTGATGTGGACGCCGTACCAGCGCGTGGTCCGGGTGAACCCGGTCTTCTACGTCGAGGACTACCAGTGGAACAAGGGCAACGGCCGTAAGACCGTGCACAGTTGGCGCGACCGGGGCTACCAGACCATCTATTCGTACGGCTACTACATCGACGGCACCTCCGACAAGCTCCTCCCGAACGGCCAGCCCGACGGCCGCGAGGACAAGATGGAGGAGAAGCTGGACCCGAAGACCTGCGCCAAGTAGGCGGGAACCCGGCAACCTTTCCGTGCGGGGCGGCGACTCACCAGCGATCCGACTCCCCCACCCCCCGCACGGAAGGTACGCCGCATGAGTGAGCCCCGCGGCAAGGCGACTGCCGGACCCCGCCACCGCAGAAGGAGGACCGCACTGACGGTCGGCATCCCACTGGCCCTGACCGCCGCCATGACCACGACGTACGGCACAGGTCTCGGCGTCTTCGGCGAGGGCGCCCAGCAGACGGCGTCCGCCGCCACGAACGCCGGCAGCGCCATCAGTGCCACAACAGCCGCCGCAGCCGCCGCCGCACCGGCCTGGGCCGCCGACACCGCCGACGGCTTCGCCTCCGTCAACTCGCTGGGCCAGAACGGCACTTACGGCGGCCGGGGCGGCCAGACCGTCACCGTGAAGACCCTCGCCGACCTGGAGAAGTACGCGACCGCCGAGGAGCCGTACGTCATCGTCGTGGCCGCGGCGATCACCATGAACCCGGTCGGCAAGGAGATCAAGGTCAGGTCCGACAAGACCATCGTGGGCCAGGGCACGTCCGGGCAGATCGTCGGCGGCGGCTTCTTCCTCGGCACCGGCGTGCACAACGTGATCATCCGGAACCTGACGATCCGTGACTCCTACCAGGGCGTCTGGAACGACAAGGACCACGACTTCGACGCGGTCCAGATGGACGGCGCCCACCACGTGTGGATCGACCACAACGACCTGCGCCACATGGCCGACGGGCTCATCGACGTCCGCAAGGACAGCACCAACGTGACGGTGTCCTGGAACAGGTTCAGCGACAACAACAAGACCTTCGGCATCGGCTGGACCGAGAACCTCGTCACCGACATCACGATCCACCACAACTGGTTCCGCGAGACCGAGCAGCGCAACCCGTCCACGGACAACGCGGCCCACGCGCACCTCTACAACAACTACCTCCAGGACGACCCGGGCACCACCATCAAGTCGTCCTACGGCAACTACTCGCGCGGCAGCACGAAGATGGTCCTGGAGAACAGCTACTTCCAGGGCATGAACAACCCGGTCACCAAGGACGCCACGGCCGCCATCGTCCAGCGCGGCAACACCTTCTCCGGCACCAGCGGCCGCAACGAGAGCGGCGGCACCGCCTTCGACCCCAAGTCGTTCTACGGCTACACGCTGGACAGGACGGCGGACGTGCCCGCGCTGCTCACGGCCGGCACGGGACCGCGTACGACGATCGGCACGGCCACCACATCGAGCACCAAGGCAGCGGCCGCCACCCTCACCGTGGCCAAGGACGGCTCGGGCCAGTTCGCGACCGTCCAGGCCGCCGTCGACGCCGTCCCCGCGAACAACCCCTCCCGCGTGGTGATCTCGGTCAAGCCGGGCACGTACCGCGAGACGGTCAAGGTCCCGGCGAACAAGCCGCACGTGACCATTCAGGGCGCGGGCGCCAGCCGCAAGGACACGGTCATCGTCTTCAACAACGCGGCCGGTACGGCGAAGCCCGGCGGCGGGACGTACGGCACGAGCGGCAGCGCGACCGTCGCCGTCGAGGCCGACGACTTCCAGGCCCGCAACCTGACCATCAACAACGACTTCGACGAGGCGAGGAACCAGAGCCTGAGCGGCCACCAGGCCGTGGCGCTGCGGACGGCCGCCGACCAGGTCCTCCTCGACGGGATCATCGTCGACGGCGACCAGGACACCCTGCTCCTGGACACCGCGGCCAAGGACAGGCTCGGCCGGGTCTACGTCACCAACTCCTACGTCAGCGGCAACGTCGACTTCGTCTTCGGCCGCGCGACCTCCGTGATCGACCAGTCCGTCATCACCCTGAAGAAGCGCTGGGACGGCACGTCGGCGGGGTACATCACCGCGCCCAGCACCACGGCCGACCGCAAGGGCATCCTCATCAACCGCTCGGTCGTCAACGGTGACGTGTCCGCCGGGAGCTTCTTCCTCGGCCGCAACTGGCACGCGGGCGGCGACGCGACCCTTCGTCCGCAGACCACGGTCCGCAACTCCACGCTCAGCGCCGCGGTCAAGTCGACCCCGTGGTCGGACATGGGCGGCTTCTCCTGGAAGAACGATCGCTTCGCGGAGTACAAGAACACCGGCCCCGGTTCGGGCGCCGCGACCAGTGACCGCCCGCAGCTGACCGACTCCCAGGCCACCGGCCAGGAGGTCGCGGGCTGGCTGGGCACCTGGAACCCGACCGCCTGACGCCCCACGTCAGGCCGGTCGACACCCGTCCGGCTGGGGAGTGCGAGCCACGAGCCGCTCCCCAGCCGGCGCCCCGCCAACCCGGCCCGCCCTCAAAGGACCGGCTGCGGCAACAGCCTCATGGTCGTCTCCGCATCCACGCCCACGCCGAGTCCCGTCGGCATCGGCCCCGCGAGCCCCGCGTACACCCCACCCCGCGCCATCAACTCCTCGTGCGTGCCCTCCTCCACCAGCCGGCCGCCGTCCACGACCAGGATCCGGTCGGCGTCGGGGGCGAGGGTCAGATCGTGGGTGATCATGACGGTCGTGCGGCCGGAGACCAGGCGCCGCAGCGGCTGTACGACCCGGCGGGCGGCGGGCCCGTCGAGTCCGGTGGTCGGTTCGTCGAGTACGAGGACGGGGGCGGCCCGCAGGATCGCGCGGGCGAGGGCGACCCGCTGGAGCTGCCCGCCGGAGAGGGTGGCCGTGCCGGGGGCGATCTCCGTGTCGTACGCGTCCGGCAGCGCGTCGATGAACGCGTGGGCGTCGGCGTCCCGCGCGGCCCGTTCGATCTCCTTCTCGCTCGCGCCCGGCCGCGCGCAGCCGATGTTCTCGCGGATCGTGCCGTGCAGGATCAGCGTCTCCTGGGGCAGCAGGGCGACGTTCTCGCGCAGGAACTCCAGCGGTACGTCCGTGAGCGGGACGCCGTCCAGGCAGATCACGCCCGCGGTGGGGTCGTAGAAGCGGGTCAGGAGCTTGGAGAGCGTCGACTTTCCGGCGCCGCTCGGGCCGGTGACGAGGACGAACTCGCCGGGTCGCGCGGTGAACGTCACGTCGTGCAGGGCGTCGCGCTCCCCGCCGCCGCCCGGGTAGCGGAAGGAGACGCCGTGGAAGCTGACCCAGCCGCGTACGGGCCAGGGCCGGACCGGTTCGGCGGGGTCGGTGACGGCGGGCTCGGCGTCCAGGATCTCCTGGAGCCGCTGGGCGCCGGCCGTCGCGGCGGTCACTGTCAGGCCGAGCTGGCCGAGGTCGCGGATCGGCGGGTAGAGGTAGCCGAGGAAGGCGGCGAAGGCGAGCAACTGGCCCAGCGACATGCGTCCTTGGGCGATCTCCCAGGCGCCGAGCCCGATGACCGCGAGCACGCACACCGTCTCGACGACCTCGACGAACTGCTCGTACAGCTCACTCGCGCGGGCGCCCCGGACGCTGGCGCGCAGCCAGGCCCTGGCCTCGCGGTCGAGGCGCTTCTCCTCGGCGCGGCGGCGGTTGTAGGCCTGGGTGAGTACGACGTTGCCCAGTGACTCCTCGACGACCGAGGTGATCGCGCCGTCGGCGGTGCGCTCGTCCTGGGCGGCGGTCCTGATCCGGCCCGCGAAGCGGCGGGCCGCGACGAGGAAGAGGGGGGCGAGGAGGAAGGTGACCAGGGCGAGGTCCCAGCGGAGCCAGAGAGCGGCGGCGGAGTAGAAGAGCGCCGAGAAGATGGCGGAGACCGTTCCCACGACCCCCGACACGACCATCTGCTCGATGGCCTCGACGTCACCCGTGAGCCGTTCGACCAGGTCGCCCTGCCGGTGCTTCTGGAAGAAGTGCGGCGGCAGGTCCTGGACATGGCGGAAGACGTTCGCGCGCAGCCGCAGTACGAATCTCTCGGCCGTCCAGACCGCGAGGGAGTTCCCCAGGTATCCGACGATCGCGCCGAGCACGGCGACACCGAGCCAGGCTCCGGCCGGCCCCCAGAAGGCGGCGAGCGAACCGGCTTTCAGCGCGTGGTCGGTCAGCTCCGCGAAGAGCAGGATCGAGGCCGTCTCCGCCAGTGCCGACACAATCACGCACGCGACGATCAGCAGCAGCCACTTGCGGTCGCCGCGCGTCAGCGGCCAGAACCGCGCGAATGCCTCCCGGACTTCCCGCATGCCGTCACATTTCCTTTCCTGATTCCCTGGTCCCCGGCTACCGGTTCCCGGCCACCCGGTTCTCCGGTTCCCTGGTTCGCGCAAAAAACAGCCGATAAATGGCCGAGGCGGGGTCTCCGGAACGAATCCGGAGACCCCGCCTCGTGGCAGTGGCTACTTCTTGCCGACCGGGCGACGCTGCGGCTTCTTGGCACCAGGCTTCGGCGCGGGCTTCGCGGCATGCTTCTTCGGGGCGGCGGGCTTGCGGTTCTTCTTGACCGGGGTGATCTTGTGGAAGCTCATGGGAAGTCCCTCTTTCTTCTGCTGCTGCTTCGGTGTATTTCCGTTTGCCGTAAGCCCCGTTCGGCTTCGACATGGAAAACACTACGAGACCGCAGAAGCGAAAACCGCCAAATCCGCTGAGACCTCGATTAATTGCGACTGAGACAGATTTCAGGAACTCGCGGGAACCGAACCGCAATTCACACAGACTTTATTACGCCGCTCACCCGGAACTTATTTACCGCGCGGCCTGCCCGGCGGCCTACTTGCCGATCGCCAGTCCCTGCCCGGTGACCCGCACCCTGATCCCGTCCTTCTGCACGCGCACGTCCCGCAGGCTCAGTTCGCCCTTCGGGGGCTTCGGGAGGCGGAAGCCGATGGAGAGGCGGTCGACGAGGGCGGGGCGGGTCAGGCGGGAGAGCCCGTCGAGGAGGGCCAGGTCGAAGCCGAGGCGCTTGAGGAGCTCGGGGTTCTCCACGGCGAGGTCGATGAGGTTGACCTTCATCAGCTGGCCGGCGAACCGCGGGGAGCCGGTGAACTTCTCGAACTTGGAGTCGTCGCTCAGCGCCTCCTGGACCGCGGAGTCCGGCACCCCGATCCGCTTCGCGATCGACGGCACCGACAGGAGCTCCTTGGCCTTCTTCTTCTCCTTCGCCAGGCGCGTGGCGGACTTGCGGGTCAGGTGCAGGCCCTGGGACTCGCGGGTGCCGGGCCGGAAGGTGGCCAGGTCGCCGATGTCCAGGCGCATTCCGCCGACCTCGGTCGAGATGCCGCGCTCGCCGTCGCGCTTGATCCGCGCGTCGGCCCGCATCCGCAGGTCGTGCCCGGCGACGGGCAGCACCCCGCGCGCCCGCACCTCGTCGCCGCCGTGACCGGTGAACGTCATCTGGGACGCGCCGAGTTCACGGTTCAGGTCGTCGAAGGAGAGCAGCACCTCGCCGTTCAGCTCCGGGATCCGGACGCCTCGCAGGGAGGTGGGTCCGCCGTCGACCCGTACGCCCGTCGCGGTGGCGGAGACCTTCGCGAGGGAGACCCGGTCGGCCGCCACGTCCGGGACGGTGACCGACACGGAGTCGAGCCGCTGGTCGAGGATCTGGGTGACGAAGGGGAAGCCCTCGATCTCGACCTCGGGGGACGCGCTGAGCTTCAGCTGGTCCCGTACCTTCTCGGCCGCGGTGCGCTCGGCGTACAGGAGCGCCCAGCGGTCGCCGAGGGCGAGGAAGGCGGCGAGGACGAGCACCGCGATGACGGCCTTGACGGCAAGGGACAGTCCGGTGAAGGGACTTCGCCGGCGCCTACGGGTGCGACGGCGGGTGCGGGCCCCGGAGTCCCGGGAACCCCGGCGGTGGTTGGGCGGTGCCCACTCCGCCTCCCGCTCGGCCCCCTCGGCCGCGGCCGGCTCCTCCACCTGGAGGAAGTCCTCAAGGGGTCCGTCGTCGAGGGCGGCGAGATCCTCGTACGGGTTCGGAGGGGAGTGGGAATGCGCCGCGATGGGATGGGGGGTACGCATCGACCGATTCGACCATGCGTACCAACCCCACCCGCAACTCCAATAGGCCCTTTGCGATCTACCTCACGGACAGATCGCCGTTACCGGGTGGCTACTTCACGACGGTGATCCGGTCGGCCGCGGGCGGCGCGATCGGGTTCGTGGCCGAGGAGTTCGCCAGCAGGTACTTCTCCAGGGCGGCGAGGTCGTCGTCGCCCACCAGGTCGCCCGTGCCGTGACCCAGGGTGGTGAAACCGTCGCCGCCGCCCGCGAGGAAGCTGTTCGTCGCGACGCGGTAGGTGGCGGCCGGGTCGATCGCGGCACCGTTGAGCTTGACCGAGTCGGCGACGACACGGTCGGCGCCGGTCTTCGTCAGGTCGAGCGTGTAGGTGAGCCCCTTCGAGATCTGGAGCACCTTCGGGGAGGCCGCGTTCACGCCGGTGACCTGTTCCTTGAGCACCTGGACGAGCTGGGCGCCGGTGAAGTTCTGCAGGTTCACCGTGTTGGCGAACGGCTGGACCGTGAAGCCCTCGGCGTAGGTCACCACACCGTCGCCCTCGGCGCCCTTGGCCGCGAAGGTGAGCGGCGCCCGGATACCGCCCGGGTTCATCAGCGCGAGGTCCGTCTCGGGGTCCAGCTCCTTGCCGTACGCGAGCTGCGCGTCGGCGATCAGGTCGCCGATCGGGGACTCGGTGCCGACGTTGGAGATGTCACCGGAGATGTAGCCGATGGGCTTGTTGCCGATCGGCGCGGCGAGCGTGTTCCACTTCGTGATCAGCTCGGTCATGTCCGTGGCCTTGGGCACGGTACGCGTCACCACGTGGTTCGCGGAGGCGACGGAGGTCCGGGCGATGTCGCCGGTCCACCGGTCGTACGTCAGCGTCGTGTCCGTGTAGAGCCGCCCGAAGGACGCGGCCGAGGTGACCATGCGGGGCTTGCCCGACGGGTCGTTGATCGTGCACGCGTACGCGGCGTGGGTGTGGCCGGTGACCAGCGCGTCGACCTTCGGCGTGACGTTCTTGGCGATGTCCACGATGGGGCCGGATATGCCGTCACCGGCACCGGGCGAGTCGCAGTCGTAGTTGTACGCCGCCGAGGCGGGCAGCCCGCCCTCGTGGATCAGCGCGACGACCGACTTGACGCCCTGCTTCTCCAGCTCCTTGGCGTACTTGTTGATCGTCTCGACCTCGTCCTTGAACTTGAGGCCCTTCACACCCTCGGCGGAGACGACACCCGGGGTGTCCTCCAGGGTCACGCCGATGAAGCCGACCTTGACGCCGTTCTTCTTCCACACCCAGTAGGGCTTGAGGATCGGCTTCTTGGTCTTCTCGTCGAGGACGTTCGCCGCGAGGTACGGGAAGTCGGCGCCCTTGAACTTCTTGCCCTCCACATAACAGCCGTCCGTGGGGTGGCAGCCACCCTTCTGCAGACGGCCCAGCTCCTTGGCACCCTCGTCGAACTCGTGGTTGCCGACGCTCGTCACATCGAGGTCGAGCTTGTTCAGCGCCTCGATGGTGGGCTCGTCGTGGAAGAGCCCGGAGATCAGCGGGGAGGCACCGACCATGTCGCCGCCGGCCGCCGTGACCGAGTACTTGTTGCCCTCGCGCGCCTGGCGCAAATGCGTCGCCAGGTACTCGACACCGCCCGCGTCGATCGTCTTGCTGGTGCCGTCCGGCTGGAGCTCGGTGACCCGTCCCGAGGAGCCGGCCGGCGGCTCCAGGTTTCCGTGCAGGTCGTTGAAGGAGAGCAGCTGGACGTCCTGGTAGCGGCCCGGCTTCTGGTGGCCGGGCTTCTTGCCCGTCTCGCCCGCGGACGCCGGCATCGCGGCGACGAGGGCGCCGACGGTGGCGACGCCCGCCGCCGCAGCGAGGAAGCGGGTGGTGCGGCGTCTGCGTCGGAACGGATGAGGTGTGGCTGACATGTGCCCCCCTGTGGGTCGGCTGATATGTGGGCCCCGTCCCGGCGCAGCCTAGAGTCAACGCGCGTAGCGCGACAGGGGGTTCAGGGTTACGGACTGGTTGCCGCGCGGGGTGATTCACCACGAACCGGACAGGTGGAGGGCCGACGGCGTGCCCGCGGCGCACCGGACGCGTCCTCACCTGCTGGGCCACTTCGCCATGAACCGGACACGTCGTACTCTCGTAATCATGACCAGCGAAGACACCGCACCGGCTGTCCCGGCCCGCTCCCTCGACATCCTGTCCGCACTGAGCCCCGAGCAGACCGAGGCCGTGCTAGCCCTCCTCGCCGAGGCCGCCAGGGCCGACGGACAGCAGGCGGTGTCCGAGCAGGGCCGGCTGCAACTGCGCGGCGGCGCCCGGGAGGGGGTCCGGCATCTGCTGCTGACCTCCCAGGACCTGCTCGTCGGGTACGCGCAACTGGAGGACACCGATCCCATCGAGGCCCCGGCCGCCGAACTGGTCGTCCACCCGGCGCACCGGGGGCACGGCCACGGGCGGGCGCTCGGCAACGCGCTGCTCGCCGAGTCCGGCAAGCGGGTGCGTGTCTGGGCCCACGGCGGCCACTTCGCGGCCCGCCATCTGGCCCAGGTCCTCGGCCTCACGCTCTTCCGCGAACTGCGGCAGATGCGGCGGCCGTTGACGGACCTGGACCTGCCCGGGCCGAAGCTTCCGGACGGTGTGCACGTACGGACGTTCGTGCCCGGCGAGGACGACGCGGCATGGCTCGCCGCGAACGCCGCCGCCTTCGCGCACCACCCCGAGCAGGGTTCCCTTGCCCAGCGGGACCTCGACGACCGCAAGGGTGAGCCGTGGTTCGACCCGGCCGGGTTCTTTCTCGCCTTCCGGAACGAGGAGCTGATCGGGTTCCACTGGACCAAGGTCCATGCGGAGGAGGGCCTCGGCGAGGTGTACGTGGTCGGCGTACGGCCCGGGGCTCAGGGGGGCGGGCTCGGCAAGGCCCTCACCACGATCGGGCTTCGGTATCTGGCGGATCGGGGGGTGCCGACGGCGATGTTGTACGTCGACGGGGACAACAAGGCGGCGGTGGCTGTCTATGAGCGGCTCGGGTTCGTCACGTACGAGACGGATCTGATGTATCGGACGGAGTCCTGAGCGGGGTCCTCGCCGGACGGGCGGCGGGATTCGGCGGACCGGGTCGAAGGTGCGGGGCGGTCGGGGCTGGGTGCGCAGTTCCCCGCGCCCCTAAAGGGGCGCGGCCGACTAACGGAGCGCTGCCCGTTGCGCCCTGGCCCCGAACGCGCCCAGACGCCACGCCCGTACAGGGGCTGAGCGCGCCCACGCGGCGGAGCCGCATATGTCACAGCCCCGCGCCCCTAAAAGGGGCGAAGCCTCAGCCCTGCCCGTAGCGGTTCCACGCACGCCCTCGTGCCCACCGCCAGTGCCACCGTCAGGAGCATCGCCCAGCGTTCGTGGGTGTCGGTCCAGCGGGGGTCGTCCGGGGAGACCAGGAGGGCCCAGCCGTCGGGCAGGAGGAGGAACCCGGCTGCCGCGGTGGACAGGAGCCCGGTGGACACCGCCACTCCCGGCTCGGTGGCGGTCGAGCGCTGGATGATCAGGGCCGCCGAGGCGAGGGCGAACACGGCGGTGGCGATCGCCTCCAGGGTGAGGGCGCCGACCGGCGGCCGGGCCTCCTCGGGTACGAGGAACAGCGCCGCCGTCCAGCAGAGCGCGGCCCCCGGGAGGGCGAGTGCCACGCGCAGGCCGACGCGCAGCGGGCGCCTGACCGGTACCGCCGAGGTGATGTGCCGGGCCGGGTCGTCCAGCAGGAACGCCAGGCCGAGGGCGAGGGCGAGCGCGGCGCCCCGCAGCGAGATGAGCCCGAGCCACGGGTCGGGGGCGCCCGACAGCATGCGCGGGATACCGGCCAGCAGCAGTGCCGTGGCACCGCCGCCCGCGAGCGCCCGCCAGGGCAGTGTGCGCAGTACGGGGGTCAGCAGGGCGCGTGTCATGACGGTCATTCCGCGCACGAGTCACCGTCCGCTTCCGCCTTGGCCGCCGACTTGTCCGCGGCCGGCACTCCCAGCAGTTCCGCCACCCTCGCCGTGGTCGTCCTGGGCGAGGTGAGCTCCGTCCACTTGGCCTTCACCTTGCCGGCGACGCTGTAGCGGGGCTTCTTGAGCAGTTCCACCACGATCCGGGTCTGTTCGGCGCTCATGCTCATGGATTCCGTGGGGGACAGGACGATGGCGGAGCCCGAGACGCTGTCGTCGAGGCGGACGTTGCGGAGCGCGGTCATCGGGTCGGACTCTCCGCCCAGCGCCAGCCACATGATCGTCACCATGCGGGCGTCGCACACCGAGCTGCCCGCCTTCTCGTTCCCCGCCACCAGCACGGACGCGACGGCTGCGGCGAACTCGGGGACACGGTTGCCGCCCCAGGAGGTGCCGACGGTCACCTGGCCGGGCGTGGTCGACGGGGAGATCAGGGTGTCGGACGTCAGCCCGTAGGTGGCGTCGATGCGCTGCCGTACGGTCAGCCGCTCGCCCCCGGCGCTGCCGCCCGCGAGGTTCTGGACCCGGTCGACGACCTCGGCCCAGTCGGCGGTGCGTCCGGTCCACTCGGGGAAGGCGCAGTACGTGGACCCGCCGCGCTTGAGGCACGTCTGGACCTTCTCCGGAGCGTTGGTCGCCCGGTCGCGGGCCGGTGTCGACCCGGCCGGAGTGCCCGCGGACTGGCCGACCACGCCCACCACGGTCAGCGCGACCGATCCCGCTATCGCCGCCTTGACGACCGTCGTGCGCCCACCGCTGACCAGTACCGCCAGGACGGCCAGGGACAGGCCGAGCCCGACGAGGTACAGGGCGTGCCAGGCGGCGGGCCGCTCCAGCAGGTCGGAGGGGAGGGGGTTGGAGCCGCTCTCGGTGACGACCGGACCCAGCCAACTCGTCCAGTTGGAGCCGGACGAGGGCGCCACGAAGAGCATCCCGAAGAGCAGGAGGACGAGGATGACCGGCGCGGCGAAGACCGAGCGGAACAGCCGGGCGAGGAGGACACCGAGCATGCCGAACAGCAGGACCGTCAGCGGGCCGACGGCGAGTTCGGCGGGCGAACCGTGTCCGGCCGCGCCGGGCTTGAGCGCGGCCCAGATGAACTGGACGAGGACGCACACCGCCGTGAACAGGACGGCCGGGACGATCGACAGCGCGTGGGCGACCGTGCGCCGCCACGGCTCGACCACCAGCACGTCGAAGTGGCGGTCCGTGTCGCACCGGCGGGAGCGCAGGACCGCGCGGTTGACGCCCAGCATGACGGCGAGCCCGATCAGTAGCGGCATGCCCGGGGTGGCCCGGTCGACGTCCTGGAGTATCGGATAGTCGCCCTGGCGCTGCGTGGTATCCCACACGATCCAGGCGACGTACAGGATCGAGAGGCCGAAGAGGGGGATGGTCATGCGCAGCTCGCGCGCCTCGAAGCGGGCGAGGGCGAACACGGGTGCCCAGGAGCGGGACGGGTGCGCCGGTTCGACGGCCCTGGCGGGTGTCTCGAGAACGGTGCTCATGCTGTCGTCACCTCCGCGGTCTCGCCGTCGAGGGTGAGCAAGTACCCGTCCTCCAGGGTCGGTTCGACGAGGTCGGCGCCCGCGGGGGGCTCGCCGACGTTGCGGAAGGAGCCCGTACCGGTGCGCCATCCGGCCCACGCTCCCGGGTCGCGTTCGGTGCTGCTCCACACCCGGCCCGCCGCCCGTGCGGTCAGCTCGGCCGGGGTGCCCTCGAAGCGGACCCGGCCGCGGACCATGACGATCACGCGGTGGCAGAGCATCGCGACGTCCTCGGTCTGGTGGGTGGAGAGCAGCACGGTCCGCCCCTCCCCCGCCCGGGCGATCAACTCCCGGAAGCGCATGCGCTGTTCGGGGTCGAGTCCGACGGTCGGCTCGTCGAGGACCAGGAAACCGGGGTCGCCGACGAGGGCGGCGGCCAGCGCGACCCGCTGGCGCATCCCGCCGGAGAGCTTCTTGATGCGCTTGCCCCGTACGTCGGACAGCGCGACGTCGTCCAGGACCCGCCGCACCTCGGCGTGGCGGGCGGTGCGGTCCGTCAGCTCCTTGAGGATCGCCACGTAGTCGACGAACTCGAAGGCCGTGAAGTCCGGGTGGAAACCGGGCGCCTGCGGCAGATAGCCCAGCGCGCGCCGCACCTCCTGCCGCCCGGCCGTCGTGCCCGGGTCGTTGCCGAGCACCGTGAACGCCCCCTTGTCCGGGGGCACGGCGGTGGCCAGCACCCTCAACAGGGTCGTCTTACCGGCCCCGTTGGGACCGAGCAGCCCGGTGACGCCCTCGCCGAGCCGCACCGACACGTCGTCGAGCGCGGCCGTTCCGCCGTAGCGGAGGGTCAGCCCGGAGGCGGACACCGTCGGCGTCGTAGGAAGGTCAGACATGCGTGACTCCTGTGGAAGAGAGCGGAAGCAGGGGGAGGGAGAGACGGCGGCCGGGATGCGGCACCGGCGCCGGAGGGAGGGCGGTCACCCTCACTCGCCGCCCCCGTCGTAGGAGGAAGAGGAGGAACTGCGGTTGCCGGAGCTCTTCGGGAGCAGGACGGCGATGAAGTGGAGGACCCGCAGGACGACCGAAGCGGTCATCAGCAGCCCGGCCTTGAGGAGCTTCAGCCTCCTGCGCGTGGCGTCGGACATCACGCGGTACCTCCGTCCGTGTAGCCCGCGAACGGTGTGTGCGCGGAGGTCGAGTCGAATCGGTCGCGGCCGAGATAGAAGAGCCCGGCGGCAAGTGCGGCGACGGCGGCCGCGATGCCCTGCCCCGCCGCGGTGTAGGGCGCGAGGGTCTCCTCGGTCGTCCGTTGCGCGACCACCAGCAGGACAACCCACGTTCCGCCGACCAGGCCGGGCGCGAGGACCGGACCCAGCCGGGGCGTCAGCGCGAGCCCGGTCGCGGTGAGCGCGAGCGCGGGCAACAGCCAGGCCAGGGCCCGCAGTCCGTACGAGGGAAGCGCGAGGGTCGCGAGGCCGTTGAGGGCGAGCGCGACGGCCAGCACGGGAACCGTGCGGATCAGCAGCAGCCGGAACCCGTGCATCGGCGACACCACGGCCATCTCGTAGGTCGGGTCGAGCACCGGCCCGTACGACAGCGCGACCCCGGCCAGGGGCAGCAGCGGGGCGAGGGCGAGGAACATCGCCGGGGACTCGGGTGTCCGGGCGGCATTGGCGGCGATCACCGTGATGACCAGTACGGCGACGACCGCGCCCAGCCACGACCGGCGCAGCACCGGCGTCGCGGCGAGCAGCCGGGCGGTGTGGTCGGCCACGCCCATCCGGACGAGCAGCGACTCCAGGAACCCCGGTCGCGGTACGTCCAGTTCGGCGTCGAGGCGTTCCCATCCCGCGTCCAGGGCGACCGGGTCGCCCACCTCGGCGAGCTGGGCCCGGCAGCGCGCGCAGGCGAGGAGGTGGGTGTCGGCCGACCAGAGCATCGGCGCCGCCAACTCGCCCCGCGCGTACGCCCGGAGGTCGTCCTCCGCGACGTGCCAGGTCATGCCGTCCCCGTCGCTCATGCCATTCGTACCGCTCGTGTCGTTCGTGTCGCTGCTCATGCCAACTCCTCCCGCAGCTGCTTGCGGGCCCTGAGGGCCCGTGTCTTGACCGTCCCCGGCGGGATGCCGAGCAGGACGGACGCCTCCCTGGTGGTCAGCCCGTCGATGACCGTGGCCTGGAGGACCGCCCGCAGCTCCGGCGACAGCCGGACCAGGGCACCCGCGAGGTCCCCGTGCTCCACCCCCGCGAGCACGCGCTCCTCCGCGGACGCCTCGTCCCGGTGCCGCAGCCGCGAGAGCGCCTGCCGCAGCCGGCCCCGGGCGCCGTCGCCCCGCAGCGCGTCGATCAGCCGCCGCGAGCCGATGCGCCACAGCCAGCCGGCCACGTCGCCCTCCTCGCGGTAGCGGGCACTGCCGCGCCAGACCGCGAGGAACGTCTCCTGTACGACGTCGTCGACGATCCCCGCGTCCGCGCACCGCCCGCGCAGCCGTGCTCCGAGCCACGGCGCGTACCGCCGGTACAGCTCTTCGAAGGCGCGTCGGTCACCGTCCGCCGCGATGGCCCGCAGCAGATCCCCGTCGCTTCTCGTTTCCCTCACACCCCCTCATCGCACGAGCCCCACGGATCGGTTCACGCTTCCGCGAGAAGTTTCCGGAACCCGGCATTCACCTTGACAGGCCCCCGACCATCTACCACCCTTTCACTACTCAATTAGTGAAAGGGTGGTGGTCGGTCGTGGTCGAGTACCGCATCGACCGGCGCAGCGGTGTCGCCACGTACGTCCAGATCGTCCAGCAGACCAAGCAGGCCCTGCGGCTGGGCGTCCTCGAACCGGGCGACAAGCTCCCCACGGCCCGTGAGGTCGTGGAGGCCACCGCGATCAATCCGAACACCGTCCTGAAGGCCTACCGCGAGCTGGAGCGCGAGGGCCTGGTCGAGGCCAGACGCGGCCTCGGCACTTTCGTACGGCGCTCGCTGGGCGCCGCACCCGCCGACCACACCGCCCTGCGTTCGAAGCTGACCGCCTGGCTGGACGAGGCACGCAAGGAAGGCCTGGAGCGCGAGGACATCAGCGCGCTCTTCACCGCCGTACTGGACGAGAAATGCCCTGAGGGGGAGCGATGAACAGGGTCGGGGAAGGGACCGCGCTGACCGCGGTCGGGCTGGGCAAGCGGTATCGGCGCCGGCGCGGCCATGTGCTGCGGGACTGCTCCTTCCGGCTGCCGGCCGGGCGGATCTGCGCCCTGGTCGGCCCGAACGGCGCGGGCAAGTCGACGCTCCTGCAACTGGCGGCCGGTCTGATACGCCCCACCGAGGGCACCCTGACCGTCCTCGGCACCAGCCCCGCCGCGGCCCGCGAACGCTTCGCCTACGTCGGCCAGGGCAAACCGCTGCCGCCGCAGCTCACGGTCGCCGCCACGCTCCGCCTCGGCGCCGAGCTGAACCGCGCCCGCTGGGACGGGCCGGCCGCGGAACGCATCGCGTACGGACACCCCACTCCGCAGGCCCGGGACGGCGCCCTCGACCCCACCGCGAGGATCCGTTCCCTCTCCGGCGGCCAGCGCACCCGAGTCGCCCTCGCCCTGGCCTTCGGCAAGCGGCCCGAGCTGATGCTGCTGGACGAGCCGATGGCCGACCTCGACCCGCTGGCCCGGCGCGAACTCCTCGGTGCGCTGCTGGGCGAGGCCGCCGAGCACGGCACGACGATCGTGATGTCCTCGCACGTCGTCGCCGAGCTGGAGGGCGTCTGCGACCACCTGCTCCTCATGGGCGGCGGCCGGATCCGGCTCGGCGGCGACCCCGAAGAGCTACTCGCCGCGCACACCCTGGTCACCGGCCCGGCGCGCGACCTCACCGGCCACACCGTCGTCGAGTCCCGTGACGCGGGCCGCCAGGTCACGGCCCTGATCCGCCCGGGCGGCCCACCGTCCGACGACTGGGAGACCGCCGCGCCCACCCTGGAGGAGCTGCTCCTGGCCCACCTGCGCAACCCGAAGGCACCCGACCTGTTCACCGAGGACACCGAACCGGGCGAGGAGAAGAGCGGGAGCGAGGCGGAAGAGGCCGAAGAGACCGGCAAGCCCGGAGAGACGGGCCCCGGAGAGACCGGAGAAGACCAGGAGAACGAGGAGAACGCGCGCGCATGACGACCCTCCTCACCTCCACCGGCACGTCCACCGGCACCTCCCCACGCACCGGCCTCGGCCTCGCCCGGTCCGTGCTGCGCCTGCACCGGTCGGCCCTGTGGCTCTGGCTGCTGCTCGTCGCGGCCCTCGCGGCGGCGATGCTCTGGGCGTACGGCCCGGGCTACGACGCCGCCGTCGCCGACGTCCGGGAGCAGTGCCGCGAAAGCGTCGAGGCCTGCCACTTCCCCAACGGCCCCTGGCTGAACAAGTACGACACGACCGTGGCCTTCACCACGCTCGCCGTGGCGTACTTCCCCTTCCTCGTCGCCGCCTGGGCGGGCGCGGCCCTCATCGCCCGCGAACTGGAGAACGGCACCGCCCACCTCGCCTGGACCCAGTCCGTCTCCCCCACCCGCTGGCTCGCCGCGAAGCTCGCCGTGCCCGCGCTGCTCATCACCGCGGGCACGGCCGTACTGGTCCCGCTGCACCGCCTGATGTGGAACCGGGGCGCGGAACTGCTCTGGGCGGACTGGTACGACGAGAACACCTTCCACGCGAGCGGAACCGTCACGCTCGCGTACGCCCTGTGCGGCCTGGCGCTCGGCGCCCTGGCGGGCCTGGTCGTCGGCCGCACGCTGCCCGCGCTGGGGGTCGCCTTCGCCGCCCTGCTGCCCGTGTTCCACCTGGGCAACGAGTACCGCGTGAGCCTGTGGCCGACGGTCACGGTCACCGGCGCCGAGGTGCTGAGCCCGCCGGACAAGATCCTCCAGCTCGACCAGGGCGTGATCACGGACGAGGGCACCCGCATCGGCAACAACATGGCCTGCACCGTCTCCGACGGCGCGGCCGACCTCCAACGCTGTCTGACCCGCGGCGGCCTCGACGACATCTGGGCCACCTACCACCCGAAGTCCCACTTCTGGCCGCTCCAGCTCGCCGAGACCGGCGTCGTGCTGGCCGTCGCCGCCCTCGCGGTCACCGCCGCGTTCGTCCTGCTCCGCCGCCGTACCGCCACAGAAGGAGTCGCCGTATGAGTGCCTTCGCCGTGAAGGGAACAGCCGAGACCCCCGAAGTGCCGCCGGGCGGGCCGGTCAAGGGGCTGCCGTGGGCCGTGCTGCGGCTGCACCGCGCGGCGCTCGTGGTGTGGGGCACCTTCATGCTGGCCGCCCTCGGCGCCCTGGTGTGGGAGGCCGGGATCAACGCGGACTCCGTACGGAACCGGATCGCCGCCTGCGGCCACGACCCCGGCCCGTGCCGTATCAGGGCGGTGTTCGACTACGGCGGGTCCATGGGCTGGGCCTCCACCCTCGTCTACTACAGCTTCTTCGCCGTGGCCGCGTTCGCCGCCGGCGCGCTGATCGGGCGTGAGCTGGAGAACGGCACCGCGCAGCTCGCCTGGACGCAGTCCGTCTCGCCGACGCGGTGGCTGGCCGTCACGCTCGCCGTGCCGGCGGTGCTGCTGGTGGCCGGCGGCACGGTGTTCGTGTTCGTCTTCCGGTGGGCCTGGGCGGCCAACCGGGACCTGATGGGCGACGACTGGACCTTCAACGACGTGTTCGCCGCGCGGGGGCCCGCCCTGGTGGCGTACGGGTTGTGCGGGCTGGGTGTGGGGGCGCTCGCCGGGGTCGTGCTGCGACGGTCGCTGCCCGCGCTGGGGGTCGCCTGCGGGGTGATGTACCTGGTCAACCACAATCTGGAGAAGTACCGCGAGGATCTCTGGCCCGCGGTCACGCCTGCCCCGACCAAGGGGGTCGAGATGTCCCAGGACGTGTGGCAGATCGGGGACGGGACCGGTCGTTTCCATCCCCGGTCCCACTACTGGCCGATGCATCTCGTGGAGACCGGGATCGTGCTCGGGGTCGCCGTTCTTGCCACGGGGGCGGCATTCTGGGTGCTTCGGCGCCGTACGGCCTGAGCGGTTCGTCGTACGTGCGGACCGTTTGTGACTGATCGCGCCCACGCGGCGGAGCCGCATATGTCACTGCCCCGCGCCCCTTGCGGGGCGCGGCCCCGACGCCGGGGAGCCGCCCCCCGCTATCCCGCACGTCATGTCGCCGTAACCGGTCATTCAGACGGGCTTGCGACGCTCAGGCAATGAACCCCGCCGCGCCCGAGCCCTCGCCTCCGCCGGAGCACGAGCCCTCGTCCGTGAGGGAGAACGGAAGCCCGCACATCCCCGTACAGCTCCCGCCCGCCCTCTCCGACGCGCCCGTTTCGGCCCCGGCGCGGAAGAATGGGTTCATGAGTCAGCCCAACGCCAGCGCACAGGTCCAGCACCCGCAGCCGTCCGTCGGCTCCATAGCCGCGCACCGCCCGCACACGGTGGCCGCGAACGTCTCCGACCTGGAGCCCGACCTCGACGCCGACCTCGACGCGTACGAGGACACGGTGCAGGACGGTGTCCAGCTTCCCCAGGGCAGGTTCCTCGACCGGGAGCGCAGCTGGCTCGCGTTCAACGAACGGGTCCTCGAACTCGCCGAGGATCCGAACACGCCGCTCCTCGAACGGGCGAATTTCCTGGCTATCTTCGCCAGCAACCTGGACGAGTTCTTCATGGTCCGCGTGGCCGGCCTGAAGCGCCGCATCCACACCGGCGTGGCCACCCGCTCCGCCTCGGGCCTGCAGCCCCGTGAGGTGCTGGAGATGATCTGGGCCCGCTCCCGCGAGCTCATGGCCCGGCATGCCGCCTGCTACCAGGAGGACGTGGCCCCCCAGCTCGCCGAGGAGGGCATCCACCTCGTCCGCTGGAGCGAGCTGACCGAGAAGGAGCAGGCCCGCCTCTTCACGCTCTTCCGCCACCAGATCTTCCCGGTGCTGACCCCGCTGGCGGTCGACCCCGCGCACCCCTTCCCGTACATCTCCGGCCTGTCGCTGAACCTGGCCGTGGTCGTACGGAACCCGGTCTCCGGCCACCGCCACTTCGCGCGCGTCAAGGTCCCGCCGCTGCTCTCCCGCTTCCTGGAGGCCTCCCCGGACCGCTACGTCCCCATCGAGGACGTCATCGCGGCCCACCTGGAGGAGCTCTTCCCGGGCATGGAGGTCCTCGAGCACCACGCGTTCCGCGTCACCCGGAACGAGGACCTGGAGGTCGAGGAGGACGACGCCGAGAACCTGCTCCAGGCCCTGGAGAAGGAGCTCATGCGGCGCCGCTTCGGACCGCCGGTGCGCCTGGAGGTCGAGGAGTCCATCGACCGGTACGTACTCGACCTGCTGGTACGGGAGTTGAAGATCACCGAGGCCGAGGTGTACCCGCTGCCGGGTCCCCTGGACCTCACCGGTCTCTTCGGCATCGGCAAGCTCGACCGGCCCGAGCTGAAGTACCAGAAGTTCATCGCGGGCACCCACCGCGACCTCGCGGAGGTCGAGTCGGCGTCGGCGCCGGACATCTTCGCGGCGCTCCGGGAGCGGGACGTACTCCTGCACCACCCGTACGACTCCTTCTCCACCTCCGTCCAGGCCTTCCTGGAGCAGGCGGCCGAGGACCCGGACGTCCTCGCCATCAAGCAGACCCTGTACCGGACGTCCGGCGACTCCCCGATAGTCGACGCGCTCATCGAGGCCGCCGAGTCCGGCAAGCAGGTGCTGGTCCTGGTCGAGATCAAGGCGCGCTTCGACGAGCAGGCCAACATCAAGTGGGCGAAGAAGCTGGAGGAGGCGGGCTGCCACGTGGTCTACGGCCTCGTCGGCCTCAAGACCCACTGCAAGCTCTCCCTCGTCGTGCGCCAGGAGGGCGAGACCCTCCGCCGCTACAGCCACGTCGGCACGGGCAACTACCACCCCAAGACCGCCCGGCTCTACGAGGACCTGGGACTTCTGACCGCGGACCCACAGGTCGGCGCGGACCTCTCGGACCTCTTCAACCGGCTCTCCGGCTACTCCCGCCGCGAGACCTACCGCCGGCTGCTCGTCGCGCCCAAGTCCCTGCGCGACGGCCTGATCGCCCGGATCAACAAGGAGGTCCAGCACCACCGTGCCGGACGTCCCGCCTACGTCCGCATCAAGGTCAACTCCATGGTGGACGAGGCACTCATCGACTCCCTCTACCGCGCGTCCGAGGCAGGCGTGCCGGTGGACGTGTGGGTGCGCGGAATCTGCGCCGTACGACCGGGAGTCCCGGGCCTGTCCGAGAACATACGCGTACGGTCCATCCTCGGCCGCTTCCTCGAACACTCCCGGGTCTTCGGCTTCGGCAACGGGGGCGAGCCCGAGGTGTGGATCGGCAGCGCCGACATGATGCACCGCAACCTCGACCGCCGTATCGAAGCCCTGGTCCGGGTCACCGACCCGGCGCACCGGGCGGCGCTCAACCGGCTCCTAGAGACCGGCATGTCCGACTCCACTTCCTCCTGGCACCTCGGCCCCGACGGCGAATGGACCCGGCACGCGACCGACGCCGACGGCCAGCCGCTGCGCAACGTCCAGGAGATGCTCATAGACGCCCGGAGGCGCCGGCGTGGCACAGCAACACCTTGACCCCACGGCCGGACCCGTGGCCGGGGACACCCTGGAGGCCTATCTCCAGGCCCAGGCCACGGAGTTCCTCCGCGCGCTGCGCCAGCACCGCGAGACCGGCGGTACGACGGCGACGAACGGCGTGGAGGAGGCTGTGGACGCGGCGCGCGCCCTGCGCCGCTCGGCGCGCCGCATCAGCGGCACGCTGCACACGTTCCGGCCCTTCCTCGACGAGGGCTGGTCGGAGGGCATGCGCCCCGAACTGGCCTGGCTTTCGGGGACGTTGGCCCGCGAGCACGCGTACGGGGCCCGACTGGAACGCCTGTTGGCGGCCCTGCACCGCCTGTCGGGCTCGTCGGCGTTCCCGGCCCAGGCCGCCGATCCCGACGCGCATCCCGGCACACACCCCGGCGCTCGCGCTCAACTCCCTTCGGAGAAAGGCACCTTGACCGTCGGAGCGGCCAAGGCGGGCGCCCTTCTGGAGCGCCAGCTGACCCTGGCCCGGACGCGCGCCCACTCCGCCGCGTTGCAAGCGCTCGGCTCCTCCCGATTCCACGCCGTCGCCGACAACGTCGCCGTCCTCGCCAGCGAGGTCCCGCTGACCGCGTCCGCGTCCGTCACCGGCCTGCGGCCCCTGGCCGCCGCAGCGGAGGAACGCCTCGGCGACGCGGTGGCCGGGCTGCCCCTGATCACCGCGGGCCACCCCTACAACGCGGAGGCCCTCGTCCACGGCCTCTCCGCCGACACGGCCCCGCAGCCCCAGGACTCCCCCTGGCACCAGGTCCGGCTCCTGCTGCGCCTGCACCGCTATGCGCGCGAGGTCCTGTTCGGCGACGAAGCCCCCGTGGACGTACGCCTGTTGACGGCGGGTCAGGCCCTGGACCGGCACCGCGACGCGGCCGAGGCCGCCGCGGCGGCGGCCTCCGCGGCCCGCACCCCGCGGATCGCCCCGGCGACGGCGTACGCGCTCGGGGTACTGCACGCGGACCAGCGACACGAAGTGGAAGCGGCCAGGTTCGCGTTCCAGCGGGCCTGGATGAGGGAGACGGTCGGCACTCCGTGACCCGCGGAGGCCCCGTACACGCGATGGGAGGCCCAGTGCACGCGACGAACGGAGACCCCGTGCTCGCGGCGGGCTGCGTACTGTGGCGCCGCTCGCCGTTCGACGGCGAACTGGAGATCTGCCTGGTCCACAGGCCGAAGTACGACGACTGGTCGCACCCGAAGGGCAAGCTGAAACGCGACGAGGCCACGCTCGCGGGCGCGGTGCGCGAGGTCGAGGAGGAGACCGGCTACCTCTGCGCCACCGGCCCCCGGCTCGCCACGCTCCACTACATGGCCAACGACCGCCCCAAGCAGGTCAGTTACTGGGCGGCCGAGGCGACGGAGGGCCGCTTCGCCCCCAACCGCGAGGTCGACCGCATCCTCTGGCTCTCCCCGACGGGAGCCCGCCACCGCCTCACCCAGCCCCGCGACAAGGATCTCGTCGACGAGCTGCTGGCCGTGCTGCGGCACGCGTAGCGCTGCGCGGCGTGGACGTTTATGACTGTGGGTGCGGTGGGGGCCTGTCGCACAGTTTCCCCGCGACCCTGAAAGCCAAAAGACTGCGCAGTTCTCCGCGCCCCTGATAGTGCGCCCCTGAAGAAGGTGCGGCTCTGGAAGAGGGGGCGCGGCTCAAGGGAGGAAGGGGCACGCTCAAGGGACGAATGGGCACGCTCAAGCCGGAGCCGTCGAGTGGGTCTCCGCGTCGGTGCGGGCCAGGCTGCGTGCTCGCCTCGCCGGGCCTCTCCAGCCGCAGGTGCAGCGCGCCAGGCAGAAACGGCCCTGGTCGACCGTCGTCGTGTGATGTTCCGGAGGGTTGCTCTGCTCCTGCTGCGCCACGGGAACAACGGTACCCACCGCGGGTGAACGGCACCCCAACCCGGGTCCTCGCGTGACAACACCCCCCACCCGTCGTTAAGCGGAACGACAGGAGGCCCGCGCGAGGACGGCCCGGCTGGGGGTTGGCAGGCGATGGTGGAGCGGCAACTGAGACTGCGGGGCAGCGCTGTCGCCCTGGCCGCCGCGACGGCGGGGCTGGTGGTCTGCGCCGCCGGCTGCTCGGGCCCCGGGGCCGCCGCCGAGGACGCGCGGGCCGCCGAGGACCCGGTCGGGATCCTCCACCGCAGCGCGGAGAACCTGGTCCGGGCGGGCAGTTCCAAGGCGCGTACGTCGATGGAGATGGCCACCGGCGGCACCCGCGTGACGATCCGCGGCGAGGGCGTCTACGACTACAAGGGTCAGGTGGGCCGTCTGAAGGTGCTCCTCCCCCAGGACCCGGCCGGCGTCGACGAGCGCCGCCCGATCACCGAGCTCCTCGCGCCGGGCGCCCTCTACATGAAGAACCGCGGCGCCGGCGTCCCGGCCGACAAGTGGGTACGCGTCGACACGGCCACGCTCTCCGACGGGAACCTGGTCACGGGCGGCGCGACCGACCCGTTCGCCGCCGCGGAACTGCTGCGGGGCACGCGGAAGGCGACGTACGTGGGCCGTACGTCGGTCGCGGGCACCGCCGTACGGCACTACCGCGGTACGGCCGATCTCGGCGCGGCGGCGCGCGACGCCTCTCCGGGGAGCCGGGCGTCCCTGCGGGCGGCGGCGAAGGGCTTCGCCACGGCGACGGTCCCCTTCGACGTCTACCTCGACGACGAGGGCCGCATCCGCAAGGTCCGCCACCGCTTCAGTTTCGTGAACGGGCAGCAGAAGGGTACGGTCGCGGTCTCCTCGACGACCCTGCTGTACGACTTCGGAGCCCCCGTCGACGTACGGCTGCCGGACGCGAAAGACATCTACGCCGGACGGATCGCCGAATAGGGAGGCCGGAATGTGCGGGGCCGGAAATGGTCCGTTGGTGCCATGCGCCGTCCGTGGGCCCCTCCCTACTCTAGGAAGTCGGTGACGGCAGGAAGAGGTGATGCACGTGGCTCCGGCGCGCGGTACGGCAGTTCAGGACCACGTGGCCCTCGCCGAGATCGAGCTGTGCGGCGACCTGATCATCGCCGCCTCGGCCGCCCGCGAGGACCGTCTCAGCCCCGACCGCATCGACGAGGTCCTGAAGCTGGCCGAAGAGCGCTTCCTGGAGGAGCACGGCGAGAAGACCGGCGGCTGAGCCTGACGGGCAAGCTCGCGCCCTGTAAGGGGCGCGGGGAACTGCGCACTCGGCCACAACGGTCCCGCACACAACAAGCAGGCCTCACAACCGGCTCCCCCCCCGGAGGGATCACGTGCGCAGGAGCCGCCCGATCGCCTTCGTGGCCTCTTCCACCTTCGCGTCGATCTCCGTGCCGCCCTTGAGGGCCGCGTCCGCGACGCAGTGACGAAGGTGCTCCTCCAGGAGCTGGAGGGCGAACGACTGGAGGGCCTTGGTGGAGGCCGAGACCTGCGTGAGTATGTCGATGCAGTAGACGTCCTCGTCGACCATCCGCTGCAGGCCACGGATCTGGCCCTCGATGCGCCGCAGCCGCTTGAGGTGCTCGTCCTTCTGCTTGTGGTAGCCGTGGATCCCGCGGTCGTGGTCGGTCACGATCTCCTGGGCCCCGGCCTCCTGCGACTCCCCGGAGGGCACTGTGGCGCCGGCCTCGGTGGTCGTCATCGCGTCCTCCTGCTGACTGATACCCCTACCGGGTATATGGTAACGAACTTTGCTGGGTATAGGGCCCTTGGGCAACGTCCTCGAAGGACCCCGTGCTGATCACTGTGCCCGATGGGCGACACTGGTGGGCGGCCGGTTAGCCGTGGCCGGATGATGCGCCTAGCATCAGCCTGACCGAAACCCAAGCAATCCGAGGACCCCACGTGCGATTTCGTCTGACCCCCAGGGAGACGAGCTTCTACGACATGTTCGCCGCATCCGCGGACAACATCGTCACGGGCTCGAAGCTCCTGATGGAACTGCTCGGGGCGGACGCCTCCGGCCGGGCCGAGATCGCCGAGCGTATGCGGGCCGCGGAACACGCCGGTGACGATGCCACGCACGCGATCTTCCACCAGCTGAACTCCTCGTTCATCACGCCGTTCGACCGCGAGGACATCTACAACCTCGCCTCGTCCCTCGACGACATCATGGACTTCATGGAGGAGGCCGTCGACCTGGTCGTCCTCTACAACGTCGAGGATCTCCCGAAGGGCGTCGAGCAGCAGATCGAGGTGCTGGCCCGGGCGGCCGAGCTGACCGCCGAGGCCATGCCGAACCTGCGCACGATGGACAACCTCACCGAGTACTGGATCGAGGTCAACCGTCTGGAGAACCAGGCCGACCAGATCCACCGCAAGCTGCTGGCCATGCTGTTCAACGGCAAGTACGAGGCCATCGAGGTACTGAAACTCAAGCAGATCGTGGACGTGCTGGAAGAGGCCGCCGACGCCTTCGAGCACGTGGCCAACACGGTGGAGACCATCGCGGTCAAGGAGTCCTGACCTTTTCATGGACACCTTCGCCTTGATCGTGACCATTGGTGTCGCGCTCGGATTCACCTATACCAACGGCTTCCACGACTCGGCCAACGCCATCGCCACCTCCGTGTCCACGCGCGCGCTGACGCCGCGGGCCGCGCTCGCGATGGCCGCTGTGATGAACCTCGCCGGCGCGTTCCTCGGCAGCGGGGTCGCCAAGACCGTCAGTGAAGGCCTGATCGAGACACCGCACGGCAACAAGGGCATGTGGATCCTGTTCGCCGCGCTGGTGGGCGCGATCGTGTGGAACCTCGTCACCTGGTACTTCGGCCTCCCGTCCTCCTCCTCGCACGCGTTGTTCGGCGGCATGGTGGGGGCGGCGCTCGCGGGCGGCATCGGTGTCATCTGGTCCGGCGTCCTGGACAAGGTCGTCATCCCGATGTTCGTCTCGCCGATCGTCGGCCTGGTCGCCGGCTATCTGGTGATGTGCGCGATCCTGTGGATGTTCCGCAAGTCCAACCCGCACAAGGCCAAGCGCGGTTTCCGTATCGCGCAGACCGTGTCCGCGGCGGGCATGGCCCTCGGCCACGGTCTTCAGGACGCCCAGAAGACGATGGGCATCGTGGTGATGGCCCTGGTCATCGCGGATGTCGAGGACGCGGGTGATCCGATCCCGGTGTGGGTCAAGATCGCGTGTGCGGTGATGCTGTCACTCGGTACGTACGCGGGTGGCTGGCGCATCATGCGGACGCTCGGCCGGAAGATCATCGAGCTGGATCCGCCGCAGGGGTTCGCCGCGGAGACGACCGGTGCCTCGATCATGTTCACCTCGGCGTTCCTCTTCCACGCGCCGATCTCCACCACGCATGTGATCACCTCCGCCATCATGGGCGTCGGCGCCACCAAGCGCGTGAACGCCGTCCGCTGGGGCGTCGCCAAGAACATCATCCTCGGCTGGTTCATCACGATGCCGGCGGCGGCGCTGGTGGCAGCGGCCAGCTTCTGGATCGTGAACCTGGCGTTCGTGTAGGGCCTTTCTCGCCATCCCTGGCTCAGGGGCTCCGCCCCCGAACCCCCAAAAGACTGCGCAGTTCCCCGCGCCCCTAGGTTTTCAGGGGCGCGGGGAACTGCGCGGCCAGCAACAGCCAACCCGCACCCGACAAACACCCCACGGGGTCTGGGGCGGAGCCCCAGGGGACGATGGGGGTCCCCCCGCTCGAGCGAAGCCGAGAGTGGGGGAGGGTAGGGGCGGCGGGGGCGAAAAGAAAAACCGACGGGCCCGCCCCCCGGAAGCCGGGGGGCGGGCCCTATTGGGCCCCGCGGTGGCACCGCCATGCAGCACCGCGGGGAGTCGGGAGAACAAGCGGAGCGCAACCGCTCAGCCGAAGCGCCCGGAGATGTAGTCCTCCGTGGCCTGCACGGACGGATTGGAGAAGATCCGCTCCGTGTCGTCTATCTCGATGAGCCGCCCGGGCTGACCGACCGCGGAGAGGTTGAAGAACGCCGTCCGGTCGGACACCCGCGCCGCCTGCTGCATGTTGTGCGTCACGATGACAATCGTGAAGCGCTCCTTCAGCTCACCGATCAGGTCCTCGATGGCCAGCGTCGAGATGGGGTCGAGCGCCGAGCAGGGCTCGTCCATCAGCAGCACCTGCGGCTCGACGGCGATCGCCCGCGCGATGCACAGCCGCTGCTGCTGACCACCGGAAAGCCCGGACCCCGGCTTGTTCAGCCGGTCCTTGACCTCGTTCCAGAGGTTCGCGCCCTTGAGCGACTTCTCGACGACATCGCTCAGCTCGGACTTCTTGTAGGAGCCGTTGAGCTTGAGCCCGGCCGCCACGTTGTCGAAGATCGACATGGTCGGGAAGGGGTTCGGCCGCTGGAAGACCATGCCGATGGTGCGGCGCACGGCCACGGGGTCGACCCCGTGCCCGTACAGGTCCTCGTCGTCCAGGAGCACCTTGCCCTCGACCCGCCCGCCGGGCGTGACCTCGTGCATACGGTTCAGCGTGCGCAGAAAGGTGGACTTGCCGCAGCCGGACGGACCGATGAAGGCCGTCACCGAACGCGGCTCGACGGTCATCGAGATGTCTTCGATTGCCTTGTGGGCACTGTAGTAAGCGGTCAGTCCGCTTACGTCGATTCGCTTGGCCATGGGATCTACTTCTTTCGCGGGGGTAAGTCTGGTCGCTGTATGGCCGCGTCAGCGACCGGTCTTCGGGGCCTTCCAGCGGGCGATGCCGCGGGCCGCGAGGTTGAGGATCATGACGATGATGATCAGCACGAGTGCCGCGGCCCAGGCACGGTCGTAGGCTGCGGCGTTGCCGGCGCTCTGAGCGTACTGCTGGTAGATGTAGAGCGGCAGCGACGCCTGAGCGCCCTCGAACGGGTTGTTGTTGATGAAGGCGCTGCCCCACACCAGAAGCAGTACGGGCGCGGTCTCACCGGCGATGCGCGCGACGGCGAGCATCACACCGGTGGTGATACCACCGATGGACGTCGGCAGAACCACCTTGATGATGGTGCGCCACTTCGGGATGCCCAGGGCCAGCGAGGCCTCGCGCAGCTCGTTCGGTACGAGCTTGAGCATCTCCTCCGTGGAGCGGACCACCACCGGCATCATCAGGATGGCGAGAGCCAGCGAACCGGCGAACCCGAAGGGCTCCAGTTTCAGCTGAAGCATGATCGCCAGGATGAACAGACCCGCGACGATCGACGGGATGCCCGTCATGACGTCGACGAAGAAGGTGACCGTCTGCGCGAGCTTTCCGCGCCCGTACTCGACGAGGTAGACCGCCGTGAGCACACCGACCGGCACGGCCATCACCGTGGCGAGGCCGACCTGCTCCAGGGTTCCGATGATGGCGTGGTTGATACCACCGCCGACCTCCGAGTCGGCGACCACACCCATCGAGTGGCTCAGGAAGTAGAAGTCGAGCACCTTCACACCGCGGCTGATGGTCTCCCAGATGAGGGAGGCCAGCGGGATGACGGCGAGGAGGAACGCGACCCAGACGAGGCTGGTCGCGAACCGGTCCTTGGCCTGCCGGCTGCCTTCGACCTTGACGCCGAGACCGTAGCTGACCAGGACGAACAGCAGCGCGGCGATCAGCGCCCACTGGATGCTGCTCTCCAGCCCGGCGGCGGCGCTGATGCCGAGGCCGGCGCCCACGGAGCCCACGGCGACCGCCCACGGGGTCCACTTGGGAAGCCGCGAGCCCTGCAGATTGCTGCTGGGACGCTCGGGGCGCTTGTCCATGACGACGTTGCTCATGCGTTGGCCCCCGAGTACTCCTTGCGGCGGGCGATGATCGCACGGGCCGCGCCGTTGACCAGCAGGGTGATGACGAAGAGGACCAGACCGGAGGCGATCAGGGCGTTGCGGCCCGTCTCGGTGGCCTCACCGAACTTGCTGGCGATGTTCTGGGCGAACGTGCCGCCGCCCGGGTCGAGCAGGCTGGTCTCGATGAGGAAGGACGGCGAGAGCACCGTGGCGACGGCCATCGTCTCGCCGAGCGCGCGGCCGAGGCCCAGCATCGAGGCGGAGATGACGCCGGAGCGACCGAAGGGCAGCACCGACATCCGGATGACCTCCCAGCGCGTGGCGCCGAGGGCGAGCGCGGCTTCCTGGTGCATCTGCGGCGCCTGGCGGAAGACCTCACGGCTCACGTTGGTCACGATCGGCAGGATCATGATCGCGAGCAGGATGCCGACGGTGAACAGGGAGCGCGCGGGGCCGCCCTGCCAGTCGAAGATGCCCGTCCAGCCGAAGTACGAGTCGAGCCAGCCGAACAGACCGTCCATGTGCGGTACGAGGACGAGGGCGCCCCAGAGGCCGTACACGATGGACGGGACGGCGGCCAGCAGGTCGATCACGTAGCTGATCAGCCCGCCGATCCTGCGCGGGGCGTAGTGCGTGATGAACAGCGCGATGCCCACGGAGATCGGGACCGCGATCACCATGGCGATGACCGAGGAGACGATCGTGCCGTAGGCGAGGACCGCGATACCGAACTTCGGCGGGTCGGCGTTGGCCTCCCACTCGAAGGCGGTGAGGAAGTTGGCCTCGTCCTCGGAGATGGCGAGAGCCGCGCGGTAGGTGAGGAAGACCGCGATCGCGGCCATGATCACCAGGAGCAGGATGCCCGAGCCTCGCGAGAGACCGAGGAAGACCCGGTCTCCGGGGCGGGTGGCACCGCGTGCGGCGCGCTTCTGCTCTGTGGTCTGTGTGGTGGGGGGAGGAACTGGAGCGTCTTGAGTAGATATGTCCATTGGGTTCTCCGGTCTGCGGAACCTCGGGGTGCGGGCTCCAGGCGGCGGTGCACCGGACGGTGCGGCCCGCTCCGGTTGCTACCGGTGCGGGCCGCACACTTGGGTCAGCTCAGGCCGGCGACGGTCGTGCGGACCTTCGTGATGATCTCTTCGGGCATCGGGGCGTAGCTGGCGTCCTTGAGGATGGCCTGCCCCTCCTCGCTGGCGAGGTAGGTGAGGAAGGACTTCGTGGCGGCGAGGGTCTCCGCCTTGTTGCCCTTCTCGCACGCGATCTCGTACGTCACGAGGGTGATCGGGTACGCGCCCTCGGCGGTGGGCTTGTAGTTCAGCTCAAGGGCGAGGTCCTTGCCCTCGCCGACGACCTTGGCCTCGGCGATCGCCTTGGTGGCGTTGTCGACGGTGGCCTCGACGGGCGTGGCCGCATCGGTCTTGACGTGGACCGTCTGGGCGTCCTTGGCGTACGAGAGCTCCATGTAGGAGATCGCGCCGGCGGTCTGGGTCACCTGCTGGGCGAGACCGGACGAACCCGTGGCGGACTGGCCGCCCTTGGCCTGCCAGGCCTTGCCGCCCTCGTACTTCCAGTCCGAGGCGGCCGCGGCCTTCAGGTACTTGGTGAAGTTGTCCGTGGTGCCGGAGTCGTCCGAGCGGTGGAACGTCAGGATCTTGGTGCTCGGCAGCTTCGCCTCGGGGTTCAGCTTCTTGATCGCCTCGTCGTTCCAGGTCTTGATCTTGTCGTCGAAGATCTTGGCCAGGGTCGGGGCGTCCAGGACGAGGTCGTCCACACCCGGGAGGTTGTACGACACGGCGATCGGGCCGCCGACCATCGGCAGGTCGATGGCCTGGCTGTCCTTGCAGACCTCGGCGGACTTGGTGATCTCCTCGGCGTCCAGCGGGGAGTCCGAGCCGGCGAAGGCGGTCTGGCCCTGGAGGAAGTTGGTGATACCGGCGCCGGAGCCGTTCGGGTTGTAGTTGATCCGAACGTCCTTGCAGGAGGCCGTGTACTGCTTGACCCAGGCGTCGACCGCGTTCTTCTGCGCGGAGGAGCCGGCCGCGAGCAGCTCACCCTTGGCGTCGTCACACTTGATGGCGCTGTTGGCCGCGGGCGCGCTGGAGTCGCCGCTGCCGCCGCCGGTGTCGTCGGAGCCGCACGCCGTCAGCGCCAGGGCGCCGGAGACGGCGACAGCACCGAGCGAAAGGGCGCGAAGCCGGTTCTTGCGCTGAAGCTTCACTTTCGGGAGTTCCTTCCAGGAGCCGCCGTCTACTGGCGGCGTGCGAGGTCGTGGTGCAGCCTCTCGTCCGCACGAGACTGCCGTCGTACTGCTGCTGACAACTGATATCGATTGGTACGTGAGCGGGCTTCTGCTCGCACGACGTACCGGGTAAGGCCGAAATTAGGCAGATCAGGTGAAGCGGCCGATGGCCGTGGGTGAACGGAGGGTGAACCCCTGCCGTCAGTGCGGTGAGGTCACGGAACGCTTACGGGTAGAACACGTGAGGGTCCCGGCTACCGGAACCACCTCCTTCGGAAGCATCACTCCCCTCTTCCGCCCGCTTCTCACCGCTCCCGCCCCTCCTCTCACCCCTGCACCCACCCCGCATGCTCCAGCGCCCCCATGGCCGAAAATCGGCGGTCCCGAGCAGTCGCGTACGCGATTCCCGGGACCCGCCCGTGGAACCCGGCGGACCGTGGACCCGTCTCGTTCCACGGGAACAACGGGAGGCGCACATGCAACGGCGTACGTTCATAGGTGGCGGCGCCGCGCTCGCGGCGACGGCGGTTTCGGCCGCGTGCACCAGCGGCGCCGGCGGCACCGGCGGGGGTTCCGGGCCGCGGGCCGGTGAGGAGGCCCGTACGTCCGGCACACCGGTGAGGAAGACGAGCACCGCGGCGGACCTCAAGGCCCTGGCGCGGGACCTGGACGGCCCCCTGGTCCGCCCGGGCGAGGCGAACTGGGCGGCGGCCCGCCAGCTCTACAACACCCGCTTCGACTCGCTGAAGCCGACGGCCGTCGCGTACGTCGCTCACGCCGAGGACATCCGTACGACACTCGCGTACGCCCGGTCCCACGCCGTCCCCGTCTCGATCCGCAACGGCGGCCACTCGTACGCGGGCTGGTCCTCGGGCGACGGCCGGCTGGTCCTCGACATCTCGAAGCTCTCCAAGGTCCGGGCCTCCGGCAACGAGGCCGTGGTCGGCGCGGGCGCCAAGCTCATCGACGTCTACCGCGCGCTCGCGGCGAAGGGCGTCACGATCCCGGCCGGTTCCTGCCCGACGGTCGGCGTCTCGGGCCTGACCCTGGGCGGCGGCCACGGCGTCGTGTCCCGTGCCTACGGCCTGACGTGCGACAGCCTCACCCAGGCGACCCTGATCACGGCGGCCGGAAAGCAGCTCACCGCGAGCGCGACGGAGAACGAGGACCTCTTCTGGGCCCTGCGCGGCGCGGGCAACGGCAACTTCGGCGTCGTCACCGAGCTCCGCTTCAAGACCCACCCGGCGCCGCAGGGCGTCGCGGCGTACATGTCCTGGCCGTGGTCCAGGGCCGCCGCCGTCCTCGGGGCCTGGCAGGAGTGGGGCCCCGACCAGCCCGACGAGATCTGGTCCTCGTGCCACTTCGAGAACGCGGCCGGCGGCACGCCCACGGTCTCCGTCTCGGCCTTCTCCCTGGGCACGTACGGCGAACTCCAGAACGCGGTGGACCGACTCGCCGACCGCATCGGCGCCTCCGCCCGCAGCGTCTCCCTCAAGCGCCGCTCCTACGAGGAGTCGATGGAGGTGTACGCGGGCTGCTCGACCTTCCCGGACGACGCCCAGTGCCACCTCCCGGGCGCGACACCGGGCCGCTCCCCCCAGGGCGCCCTGGGCCGCGAGACGTACGCGGGCCGCTCGGACTTCTTCGACCGCTCGATCTCGGCGGCGGGCATCCGGACGCTGCTCGCCCAGATATCGGGGGTCCGGGGCAGCACGGGCAGCATCGCCCTGACCGCCCTGGGCGGCGCCATCAACAGAATCGACCCCACGGCAACGGCCTTCGTCCACCGCCGCTCGCGCATGCTGGCCCAGTACATCGCCGCCTGGCGCCCGGGAACCTCCGGCACCACGTCCAACTCCTGGCTGGCCGAGGCCCACACGGCGATGAGGCCGTACGCATCAGGCGCGGCCTACCAGAACTACACGGACCCGACCCTCACCAACTGGCGCAAGGCGTACTACGGCGAGGCGGCCCCCCGCCTCAAGTCTCTGAAGAAGAAGTACGACCCGGAGACCTTCTTCAAGTTCCCGCAGTCGCTGTAGGGCACGGGCCGACCGGGGCGCGCCCTACAGGGGCGCGGGGAACGGCGCAGTCTTTTGCCTTTGGGGGCGCGGGGAACGGCGCAGTCTTTTGTCTTCGGGGGCGCGAGGAACTGCGCAACCTCTTGGCTTCCAGGGGCGCGGGGAACTGTGCGCAACCAGCCCCCACCCACCTACGCCGCGAGATCCCGCTCCTCCGCCTCAACCTCACTCCGAGCCCCGGGAATCACTTTCCCCGGCTTCCCGGAGGCACCACGCGCGCTCACCAGCCACCCCACCCGAGGCGACCTCTCCACCGCAGCCACAACCGGCGTGAGCAAAGCCATCGCAAGCGGCGAAAGCAGCAGAACCACAGCGGTCCCGAGCGCAAAGCCACCGATGACATCGGTCGGATAGTGCACGCCCATATAAACCCGGCAGAACCCGCCGAACAGACCCAGCACTATCCCCACGATGCCGAACTTCCGATTCGCGACGAACAGCCCGACCCCCATCGCCATCATGAGAGTCGCGTGATCGCTCACGAACGAAAAGTCGCTCTTGCCGCCGATTAGAACGTCCAGCCCGTCATGGTCGACAAAAGGCCGGGGGCGCTCCACAAATCCCCGTATCGGCACATTCACGAGTACGGCGACACCGGCGGCGAGCGGTGCCCAGATCAGCGCGGCGACGGACGAGGCGGCATCCTCGCCACCCCGCTTCCGCACGGTGAGCCAGCACCAGAGCACCAGCATCACCATGGCGAGCAGGAGCCCCCACTCGCCCACGAACTCCATGACGCGGTCGAACCAGTGCGGCGCGTCTTTGGCGAGACCATTGATGTCGTAGAGCAAGTCAACGTCAGGGTTCGAACCGGATTCGGCGAGTCCAGCCATGGTGCAACGGCCCCTTCGTCATCTTCTTCCCGACGCACCCATCGGGTACGCCGCGCCATCAACCCCCGTCGTCGGCTACGAGAACAGGAACGCACACTCCCCTTCCATACGTTCCACCCTCCACCGAATGATCACTCAGACGTTATCGAAGAGAGATACATAGCCGCAGCTCAGGGGAGGGTTTCACACAGAGGTGGGCAACGCTTTCGCGCCATCTTCGGTGACCCGGGTCGCCCCGAAGTAGTCGGGGGTGTCGATCGGGTCGAACCGGATCACGGCACCCGCCCGGGGCGCGTTGATCATGTACCCGCCGCCCACGTAGATCCCGACGTGCCGGATGGCCCGGGAGTTGGTGAGGTCGTCCGAGAAGAACACCAGATCCCCGGGCAGCAGCTCGTCCCGGTTCGGGTGCGGCCCGGCGTTGTACTGGTCGTTGGCGACCCGCGGCAGGGTGATCCCCACACTCTCGTACGAGGCCTTCGTCAGCCCCGAACAGTCGAAACGTCCGCCCTGGTCAGCGGTACCGTTCCCACCCCAGAGATACAGCGTCCCGAGTTTCTTCTGCGCGTAGTAAATGGCCCCGGCGGCCTGCTTGGAGGGGTCGACACGGGTGACCGGCTTGGCGAAACTCTCCTCCAGCGTGCGGATCCGCTTGACGTAGTTCTGGGTCTCGGTGATCGCCGGCACTCCGCCCGACCTTATGACGCGGTAAGCGCCCGCGTTGTAGGCGGCGAGCATGTTGTTCGTGACGTCTCCGGGCACGTCTTTCACGTACTTTGCGAGTTCGCAGTCGTACGAGGCGGCCGATGGAATCGCGTCATTCGGATCCCAGATGTCGCGGTCGCCGTCACCGTCGCCGTCGATTCCGTGAGAGGCCCACGTGCCGGGGATGAACTGGGCGATGCCGCGCGCGTCGGCATGGCTGACGACGTCCGGATCCCAACCGCTCTCCTGGTAGAGCTGGGCGGCGAGCAGCGGTGGGCTGATGGCGGGGCAGAGGTTGCCCCATTTCTGCACGAGCGTCTGGTATGCGGCCGGCACGGCACCTTTGGCGAGGCCCTTGGCCCCCTGCCCAACGCCGTTGGCCAGATTCCCGGCCACCATGTACACCCCGACGACGAGCAGCATCACGAAGCTGAGCCCGAGCCCGGCCGCGATGCTCCCTGCCACCCATACTTTTCGCACGGCTCAACTCTCCCCCACATCGGTGCTGTTCAAGGCCATTCCGGCGAGGGTGGCGTCATTTCGATGCTGTGAAGCCGGTGCACATGATGCTCGAGTACTCATCGGGAGTCCGGATGTGGTGGAACTGCACGGTCCAGTCTCCCGGGTCGTTGAGCAGAGGGATGGCAGAGATCGGCTCGAGGCCCTCGGGATAGTTGCGAAAGTCGTCCGGATACGTGACGTACTTCCACTCGGTCGGGCCGTCGCCCCCGTAGAGGTCGACCGGCTTGCTGGTGTAGCCCACGTTCGCGTTGGCGCTCAGCAGCCCCTCCACGGGCTTTCCGGTGCTCGGGTCGATGTCGTGGGGCGGCTTGACGCTGATGGTGACGTAGAACGGCTGTTTGGTGTCTTGGGCGGACGTCGCCATGTCGGCGAAGCCGATCTCCACCTTGTCATCGAACTTGATCGTCGCCGGGTCCTTGGGCTCCGGATCGTCGGGATCGGAGACGGACGTCAGGAACTTCTCGCTCGGCCGCTCCTCATAGGGCAGGTTGCACTGGCCCTTGCCCGAGTCCCAGAGATTGCGGTCGATCTTGTCCCCCGCGTAGGCGGGCACCCCGCCCTTCTCCCCACCCGAGCCGGAAGACGGTGAACTCGCGGCGCCGCTGGGCGACTTGCCGCCGCCCTCGCCACCCTCACGCCCCTTGTCCTGCTCCTGCTGAAGCAGGACGAAGGCCGCCCCGACCCCCACCACGAGGCCCATCGCCACGGCGACCATCCAGGGCCGCGTACGCCGACGCGCGGGTCCGGAGAGTTGAGTGGGTGTGTACCCATAGGCGCCCGGAGTCGAAGCCGAGGCCGTCGGCAACTCGTGCGGCCCCAAGGGCGGGACGGCCGGGGCCGGCGGAACGCCCTGCGGAGGCGTCTGCGGCACCGGCTCGCCCAGACCGGCGAGTCCTCCGTACGACGGGTCCTCGACCAGTGCCGTCCGCACCCCGCATCGCGCGATGACCTCGGCCAGAGCGGGCCGCGCGGCCGGGTCCTTGGCGACGCACGCCTCTACCAGCTGCGCCAACTGTGGTTCGGCGCCCGCGAGATCGATGGCTTCGTGGACGGCCCGGTAACTCACCCCGGCGGGCTCGCCCCTGCCGAACGGGGGCCGTCCGGTCGCCGCGTACGCGATGGTCGCTCCGAGTGCGAACACGTCGGCCGCGGGCCCGACCTCGTTGCGTATCAACACCTCGGGAGCGGCGAAGCCGGGCGTGCCTGGCGCGGACCCCGCTTCGGTGAGCGCCGTCTGCCCGGCGCCCCGCGCTATCCCGAAGTCGATGAGCTGGGGGCCCTGGGCCGCGAGTATGACGTTCTGCGGCTTGAGGTCCCGGTGCGTGACGCCGTGCTCGTGCACGGCCGCCAGGCCTTCCGCGAGGGCGGCGAACAGTCCACGGCACGTCTCGGGCGGCAGCGCCCCGCGCGCGGCGACGGCCCCACCGAGTGTCGGCCCCGACACATACTCCGTGGCGAGCCAGTAGGGCGCCGCATCCAGCGACGCATCGATCAGGTTCGCCGTGTACGCGCTTCGCACCGCCCGAGCCGTCTCCACCTCGCGCCGGAACCGTGCCAGCGCCTCGGGATGGTCGGTGATCTCGTCCCGGATGACCTTGATCGCCACGAGCCGCCCACCGGGCGACCGCCCGAGGTACACCTGCCCCATCCCGCCCGCCCCCAGCCGGGCGAGCAACGTGTACGCGCCTATGTGGGCGGGATCCCGTTCTCTGAGTGCCTCCACCCAACTGACCTTTTCACACAGGTCACTTCGACGCCTCCCCGTACAACGCGGCGACCTCGCCCCCAAGGACCACGCTGTACGACACGTCATCAGTGGCACCGCCCTGCTGGAACCCACCCAGCACCCCGACGACCCGCCCCCGCGCATCGATCCACGGACTCCCACTGGTACCCCCGGTGTACCCCGGACACTCGATTCGCTGCTGACTGTCGCCGTACGCCGTGGAGATGTTCGTGCACCACACGGGCGCCTCCCGCGCCTTGGGATACCCGACAACCGTGACGGCCTCCCCCACCGAACTCAGCCCCGGCCCGGCAACCAGCCGATTACCCCCGACCAGGTCCTCGACCTCCTCCCCACCCCGGGAGACAACACGAGCGAACGCCACATCACTGTCCTCGTCCTGCCGCCCCTTCCACCCGTCGCCGACATACGTCCGCGTCACGGCCCACTCCCCGTACGGCGCCTTCCCGTCCCGATACCCGGGCACGAACTCGATGCCCCCACTCCCACTCCCAGTCAGACAGTGAGCGGCAGTGACGATGAGATCCCGCCCCTCGCTGTGCACGACGGAGGCGGTGCAGTAGTGCACCCCACCCCTGACGAGCACTCCCACCCGCGCGTTCTCGGCACTCACGGGAGCCGTCGTCGTATCGCCGAGCGGTTTGGGCGTACGCACCCGCCCGTGCGCCACCGCCACGGGAACCGACCCGGTGGCCAGCAGCGCAACGGCGACGAGGAGGGGGAGACGGATGGGGCGCTTCATCGGAGGAAGCCTTGCCGGGCGGGGTGAGAGAAACGCCTGGCCTCACCTGAGAATCCTGTATGAACCGGGTCAGCGAAACGGTCCCCGACTCCTACGCGCCGGTACGTCGCCCGGCACGTGGCGAATCGCCGTACAGGGGGAACCGATCAGTGGCAACCTCGAAGCCGAGCGGCGCAGGCAGCGGCACGGATTCGCCGAACTTGCCGGGCAGCACGTCCTGATAGGCGCCGTTGTCCGGGCGGGTGTGCAGGGCCCAGGTGCCCTTGCGGGGGTCGACGACGAGGAGGACGGGAACACGGGCGACCGCGTACCAGTCAGCCTTGTCCCTGATCTCCCTGGACTTCTCGGACTGGGAGATCACCTCCATCGCCAGCACCGCGTCCTCAGGAGCGGCCAGCCAGTCGTCATCTTCCTCCCACTCGATGGGCAGCACGATCAGATCCGGCGTCACATAGTCGTCCGGCTCCTCCGGCAACGCGATCGAGGACATCTCGTACGCGCCCAGCCCTTCGGGCAGAACCGCCTCCAGCTGCCGACGCAGTCGCACCACCACACCCGCGTGTTTCCCACGCGGCGACGGGGACATCACGAGCTTTCCTCCCACGATCTGCACCCGCAGACCCGACGCGTTCTCGATCTTCTCGGCGATCTCGCGCAGATTCCCCGGGCGGGGTCGTGGATAGGGCGATACGGCCATTGCTCGCTGCCTCCATCCCTCCACCTCGGTGGCTGCGCGAGCGGGGTCGATGGGAGGCCCGACATCCCGCTCGGCATCGATCCCACCGTACTGTGCGGTCTCCGGCGCTGCCTCGGCCTCACTGCCCGTACGTGCGCACGCGGCCCCTTTGCGTCGCTGTTCAAGCTGTGTCACGCCACCCCTCCCTCACTCTCCGATCACGTTCAATCACCGTAGGCCATCACACCGACACTCGGCCCACAGCAGCTTCCCGCCCCGGTCTCCCCCCAGCGCGTACGCGCCCCACGTGTCCGCACACGCCCGTACGAGGTGCAGCCCGCGCCCGCTCTCGGAGGTGTCCGGCGGTACGACACCGGGGGCGTCGAAGCCTCGCGGGACGGTCGGGTCGGAGTCCCACACGCCGATCCGCAGCCGCCCGGCCTCGGCGGCGCGCAGACGCAGGGCGTACGGGCCGTCGGTATGGAGATGGGCGTTGGTGAGCAACTCGGCGGCGAGCAGCTCCGCCGTGGGGGCGAGCCGGGCGAGGTCGTGCGCGGCGAGGACCGTGCGGAGGGTTGCGCGGGCGATGCCCGGTGCGCGGGGATCGTGCGGGAGTTGAAGGGTGTAGGCCCAGGACGGGGATACGGTTGCCATCGGAAGTCTCCGATCACGGAGGGGAGTTGGACGGTTGCTCAGTGACCGCGGTCGCTCCGTCGAGCGGGGTACTTCTGAGCGGGGCGCCTGGGCAATAAGGTAGCGGCGTAAATCTAAGTACTTACACGATTCCTGGGAAAGCACTGATCAACCACTCGTGTGAGTGAAAGGGAGGCGGGGCAACCCGTGAGAAGCAACCCGACGGGTCGTCAACTCCGTCTGGGCACCGAGCTGCGCAAACTCCGGGAGCGTGCAGGCCTTACGTCCACGCAGGCCAGCCGACTGCTCGGCGTGCAGCAGAACCAGATCAGCAATGTGGAAGCCGGACGCGCCGGCGTCAGCCCGGAGCGGGTCCGCACACTGGCGTGCCACTACGACTGCGGGGACAAGGCCCTCGTCGAGGCACTCAGCGGCATGGCCGCGGAACGGGCACGTGGCTGGTGGGAGCAGTACCGCGAACTCCTGCCCGCCGTACTGCTCGACCTCGCCGAAGTCGAGCACCACGCCACCCGACTGCGCACGGCCGTCACAGTGCACATCCCCGGCCTCTTCCAGACCACGGACTACGCCCGCGAGATCTTCCGCCAGGACGTACCGGAGATGTCCCCGCCCGACATCGAGCACCGAGTGTCCTTCCGCGTGAAGCGCCAGGCCGTGCTCTACCGGGACTCCCCCACCCCGCACCAGGCGATCATCCACGAGGCGGCCCTGCGCATGAAGTTCGGCGGGGCGGCGGTGACCCGGGCTCAGCTCCAGCACCTGCTGAACATGAGCGAGCGGGACCACGTCACCCTCCACGTGATCCCGTTCGACGCCGGTACGTTCCCGGGGTCGGGCCAGTCCATCTACTACTCCGACGGTCCGGTGCCACAGCTCGACACCGTGAACCTCGACCAGTCCCACGGCCCGGCGTTCCTCGACTCCGAGGCCCAGCTGGACAAGTACCGCGTACTGCTGGATCGGATGGAGGCGAGCGCGCTCCCACCCGTGGAGTCGCGGGACTTCATCCACAAAGTCGTCCAGGACCTGTGAGGAAACCCAAGATGCCCGAGCCCACCTGGCAGAAGTCGTCCTACTGCGCCCAAGGCAACTCCTGCGTACACATAGCCAACACGCCCTCCGGCGCCATCCACCTCACCGAAAGCGGCGACCCCGCCCACTCCATACTCGGGGCCACCCCCCAGGCCTTCGCCGCCCTCATCCACGTACTCAAAGAGAACCCGGCCCATGTCTGACATCCCCGCGAACCTCACCTGGGAACGCGCCGCCCCGCCGGAGGCGACCGGCCCGGGCCCCTGGATCGAGCTCGCCTTCGGCGACAACGACCTCGTCTACATCCGCGAGACCAGCGACCCGGAGACGGTCGTCACGACGACCCAGAAGAAGTGGGACGCCTTCGTACTCGGCGTACAGGCAGGCGAGTTCGACCACTTCGTGGAGGGCGTGGAGGGTGCGGGGGACGGGTCCCCCTAGACCCGGCCTCAGCCCGACTCGGCCCCGGTGTACGCCGCGGTCGTCCGGTCGGCCCGCGCCCGTGCGACCTCCTCCGCCTCACCGTCGGAGACACTCGCCGCGTACCAGGCCTCGCTGCTCAGGGTCACGAACCGGAGTCCCTCCTCGGTGGCGAACCAGGCCATGGCCTCCTCGGGGTTCACGGCCTCGCCGGTGGACAGGTGCAGGGTGAGGCCGATGAGGGCCATGTCCCAGCCGACGCCGACGGCTCCGGGGCCGAACTGGGCCCACTTCTCGTCGTCGTCGGGGGCGATGTGGTCGAGCTCGAAGCGCGTACCGCCGTCCGCCTCGGGGGTCAGCCGGAGCTCGATCCAGGTGACGTCCCCGGCGAACTCCCAGGTCGCGGTGAAGCCGCGGGGCGGATCGCAGCTCTCGACGGTGCCGTTGGCGTTGCCCTGCAGCTGGTACTTGCCGCCGACGCGGAGGTCACCGGTGACGGGCAGGAACCAGCGCGGAATGCGCTCGGGGTTGGTGCAGGCGTCCCAGAGGTCCTCGACGGTCGTGTCGTACGTCTGGCTCAAGGTCACCACGTGACCCTCGCCGGCCTCGATGACACGGCTGCCGACCCGGCGCCGCACGGCGTTGATCTGGTGGGTGACGTCGATCATGGGTTGCTCCTCTGCTGTACGGGTTCGTCGCCGCCGGGGCCGTCAGCGGACTCACGGAGCCGGCGCTCGCGCTTGCCCCGGGCCAGTTCGGTGGCCAGGGCGTCCAGGTGGGGGGTCCAGAAATGCCGGAAGCGGGCCAGCCACGCGTCGATGTCGCGCAACGGGTCGGAGTTGACGGCGTAGAGCCGCCGGGTCCCCTCCGGCCGGACCGTGGCGAAGCCGTTCTCCCGCAGCACCTTCAGATGCTGCGAGACGCCCGGCTGCGATATCCCGAACTCCTCCTTCATGACCTCCGAGACGGCCCCGGAGCTCATCTCACCGTCGGCGAGCAGCTCAAGGATCCGGCGGCGTACGGGATCCCCGAGTACGTCGAATGCGTGCACGGCATCAACGTATCACTACTCACTTATATAAGCGCAAGCAAATATAGGCGTGGCTCGTCATTCCTGTGAGTCGGGTCAAGCCACAGCCAGCCCCTTGCCATCGCACAGCCATTGATCAGTAAGGCGGGCGCCGGGTTCGGTAAGGCGGAAGTCAGGATTCCGGGACGCGCCTTGTTGTCACGTACTCAACAAGGGATGGTCATCCGCGGGCCGCTTGATCCTTTCGACCCAGGCCCCCGCCGGGGACACCGCACCGGCGAACACCGCACCCGCACCGCCCCGGTCAACCACGCCCAGGAGGCTGTCCGTTGCGTTCCACGACCCCCCACACCCCGTCCGACAGACCCATCAAATCCATCAGAAGATCCACCAACAAGCCGTCCAACAGGCTCTCCATACGCGGCAGATGGAGCCGCATCGGATCCGCCGCGGTCGCCGCCGCCGCACTCGTCCTCACCGGACTGGCCACGACCGGCCAGGCAACCGCAGCCCCCGCCACCACCAACGCCACCGCCACCGCCACCGCCACCGCCAAGTCCTCGGCCGGCAAGGTGACATGGACCCGGGCCTGCGCCACACCCGCGAAGGGCCGGATGGCCTGCAAGGCGCTGCGCGTCACCGGCGGCACGACCGCCTTCCAGAAGGCCGAGGCGAAGGCCGACGGCGTCACGCCGAAGGCCGCGGACGCCTCCACCCCCTCCGGCTACGGCCCGAGCGACCTCCAGGACGCGTACGGCCTGACGTCCGCCGCCTCCTCCAAGGGCTCCGGCGAGACCATCGCGATCGTGGACGCGTACGACGACCCGAACGCCGAGGCGGACCTCGCCAAGTACCGCTCGTACTACGGCCTTTCCTCGTGCACCACGGCCAACGGCTGCTTCAAGAAGGTCAGTCAGACCGGGTCCACGACCTCCCTCCCCACCGCCGACAGCGGCTGGGCCGAGGAGATCTCCCTCGACCTCGACATGGCCAGCGCGACCTGCCCGAACTGCAGCATCCTGCTGGTCGAGGCCAAGTCGTCCTCCATGGCCAACCTCGGCACGGCCGTGAACAGGGCGGTCACACTCGGCGCGAAGTACGTGTCCAACAGCTACGGCGGCGGCGAGTCGTCCTCCGACTCCTCCTACGACACCTCGTACTTCAAGCACCCGGGCGTCGCGATCACGGTCAGCGCGGGCGACAGCGGCTACGGCGCCGAGTACCCGGCGGCCTCCCAGTACGTGACCGCGGTCGGCGGCACCGCCCTCTCCTCCGACTCCTCCTCCCGCGGCTGGAGCGAGAAGGTCTGGTCGACCAGCAGCACCGAAGGCACCGGCTCGGGCTGCTCCGCGTACGACACGAAGCCGTCCTGGCAGACGGACACCGGCTGCACCAAGCGAGCGATCGCGGACGTCTCGGCGGTCGCCGACCCGGCGACCGGCGTCTCGGTCTACGACTCCTACGGCGTCACGGCCGGCTGGTACACCTTCGGCGGCACGAGCGCCTCGGCCCCGATCATCGCGGGCGTGTACGCCCTCGCCGGCACCCCCTCCACCAGCTCCTACCCGGCGAAGTTCCCATACGCGGCAGCCGGCACGTCCGCCCTCAACGACGTGACCAGCGGCAGCAACGGCACCTGCACCACGAGCTACCTCTGCACCGCCAAGTCGGGCTACGACGGCCCGACGGGCCTGGGCACACCCGAGGGACTTACGGCCTTCACCGGCTGACGGTCACTCAACCGGCAGGAACGAAGGGCCGCGGTGGTCACCCACCGCGGCCCTTCGCCATGCCCATTACCAATGCCGCAGCCGCTCCCATGGCCATGCCCTGTGGGTGACACCCCGCCACATCCGCACGCCCCCAGCCGAGATAGCCTCTCCCCAGCGCAAAACGGGCGGCGTCTACTCACCAGGAGACGTACGACCCGGAGAACATCGGCACGACGGACCGGCGCACATGGGACGGGGTCGGGCTCGATGGGCGGGCGGAGTGGGTCGACGCCCGGAGTGAGCCGGATAAGAGGGGCTAACGACGGAACCACACCACAGGTTCCGGTTCGACTTCCGGTTCCACTTCATTGCCCGGCGTGACCTGCCGTGATACACAGAGTGACGATATGCCTCCCTGTATACCGACCCCCGCTCCCGTCAGGGCCCCGCGAGGGCCGGTGACAAGGGATCCGTACGAAACCCGCCAATCAATGACGCCAAGTCGACATGCGACAGCGTCATTGTCGGCGACAATGGCCCTGACCTCTGCGCAGAGTGGCAGGGGGTGCAGAACAACCCACAAGGGGCGGTGACTTACATGCTTTTCGCAGCCGAAAAGGGCGACATCAACACCATCATCGGCGGGATTGCCCCGGACTGGGGCCCCTTCGGCAGCCTGGGCAACGAGGCGCGGGTAATGATCGAGGTCGTGATGGCGGTCGCCATCCTGCTGTGCCTCGGCATCGCGATCTGGGGCGCGGCGAAGCAACGCATCGGCGCGACGGCCCTCCGCGACACCTTCAGTGCCGAACAAGGCAAGGGCCTCATCGTCGCGGGTCTCACCGGAGTCTTCATCATCGGTTCCCTCGGCACTGTCTTCACCATCGTGTACGGCATGGCCGTCTAGGCGGCCGCCGGCTCGGCGTCCTCAGACCCGGCCGGGCACGCCCGGTCTCCCTCTACCCATCCGTCCGTCGTGCCCACCGGCTGAGGTTGCGTTTCCCTGATGTCGAGTCACCACACCGCGCCCGCGCTGAAGCCAGCGCGGCTACCGTCGTATTACGCGGTTCAGCAAGAGGTTGAGGGGGCGTACGCGGCATGAGTCTCGGCGACGAGCACGGAGCGCGCGGCGACGACGGCGGATACGGGGGCACCGGCCAGACCCGCACACGGCTCCCCGACAGTCCCGGTGACGTCTACGGCGGTGCACGACGCGGCGGCCGTTCGTCGTCCCGCAGCCTCGTCACGGTGGTGGGAGTCGTGGTGCTCCTGATTGCCGCCATCGCCTTCGCGAACCGTGGTGGCGGTGATTCCGGCTCGGACGAGTCGGGCGGCGACAAGACGAAATCGGCGCCGACGGCGGCCACCGGCGACCAACCGGTGGAGACGAAGGCGGGCGGGATCCCGTCGGGGTTCTCCCACAACCAGCAGGGGGCGGAGTCGGCTGCCGCCAACTACTCGGTGGTGCTGGTTTCGGCCGACATCCTCAAGCCCGCCCGGCGCGGCGAGATCGTCCAGCAGGTGTTCGTCGCCGACAAGGTGGCCGCGCTGCAGGCCAAGCTGGACAAGGCGTACTCCAAGGAGTTCCTGAGCAACGTCGGCCTGGACGAGAACGGCAACGCGGCGGCGGGACAGACCTACGTCTCACGCACCATGCCGGTCGGCACCAAGGTCACCGACCACTCCGCCGACGAGGCGACCGTCGAGGTCTGGTGCACGGGTGTGTTCGGCACCGCCGGGGACGACTCGAAGAATCCGGTCAGCAACGACTGGTTCACCATGACGCTCCAACTGCGGTGGGCCGACGGCGACTGGAAGGTCGACAGCTTCTCCCAGAAGGATGGACCGGCGCCGGTGAACGGCGACAACACGGTCTCGCCGTCCGACGAGATCTCGAAGGCCGTCGAAGAGTTCGGAGGCTTCACGTATGCCCGGTAGCCCGCGCCGCGTACTAAAGGTCACCGCCGCCGTCGCGGCCGTACAGACCACGCTCGTGCTGCTCGCCACGCGGGCTGCCGCCGCACCGACGCCGACGCCTTCGCCGTCCGACGACAACTGCGACCTGATCGTCGGACCCGCCAAGGACTACTGCGAACGGGACGGCGGCTCCAGCCGCAACGGCCCCTCCCTCGACGACCCTGCCACCGCTCTCGACCCCCTAGCCTCCCTGGCCAAGGGCTGCGCCAAAGCCGCCTCCTGGACCATCGACAAGCTCAGTGACGCCGTCCAGAACACGGCGACCGTCGACTTCACGAACACCACGTTCCTGCAGCAGTACGCGGTCGTCTTCGCCGCGTCGACGATCCTGACCCTCCTCCTGTGGCTGCTCGCGGTCGCCAAGCGGGCCGTGCGAGGCGTCCCCCTCAGCACGGCCATCGGCGAGGCCATCGGCTTCCTCTGGCTGACGGTGCTGGCGTCGGCCTTCACCCCGCTGATCCTCTACACCGTCGTGTCCGCGACCGACGGCATCGCCGAGGTCCTCGCCAAGACCACCGGCAACCAGACGGACACGTTCTTCGGCAACTTCTCCGGCGCCCTGAACAAGGGCACCGACATCGGCGGCGGCCCGATCATGCTGATCGTCGTGTCACTCGTGTCGATCCTCGCCGCGGGCGTCCTGTGGCTGGAGCTCGTGATCCGAGCCGCCCTCCTCTACGTCGGCGCGCTCCTCGGCACCGTCGTCTACGCGGGCCTGGTCGACAAGAACCTCTGGGGCCACGTCCGCCGCTGGGCGGGCATCATGATCGCCGTCATCCTCGTCAAACCGGTCATCGTGATCGTGCTGGGCCTGGCCGGCGCCCTCTCCGCCGAGGACGGACCCGACGCGTTCTCCGCCGTCGTCTCCGGCCTCGCCATCATCCTGCTCGCCATCTTCGCGAGCGCGATGATCTACCGCTTCGTACCGGGCTTCGGCGACGAGATCGCCGGCTCCCGCAACAACCGCATCATGCAGGGCGCCGAAGGCAAGGCCGCGGCCGTCATCAGCTCGCCCGCCACCCTCGTCGCCCAGGGCATCAAGACCCACAGCGCCCGGGCCGACAACAACGGCGGCGGAGGCGGAGGCGGCGGAGCCCGCCCCTCCAACCCCGTCTCCGGCGGCGTCGCCGCCCACAGCTCACGCGGCGGCTCGGGCGGGGGCGGCGGCGGATCTGTCCCCTCCGCCGCACCCCCACCCCGCAGCAGCCCGGTGAACACCCCCCACGCCGGAAACACACGCAACAGCAGCAACAACCGCACGGGAGGTGAAGGGCGTTGACGACCGAGTCCCATGTGTCCCATGCGGTCACGCCCCGCCGGACATATCTGATCGGCCGCGCCCGGCCGAACGCGATCGTCGGCCGGAACCGCGAGTCCGGCGAGATCGCGCTGATCATCGTGGGCGCGTTCCTCGGCATGATGTCCGGCCTGATCGTCCCCGTGCTCTCCCTGCGCATCGTGGCCCTCGTGGGCTTCCCGATGCTGGCACTGGCCGCGGTGTACGTGCCGTACAAGCGGCGGACCTTCTACAAGTGGTTCGAGATCAACCGCAGTTACAAGCGCAGCCTGCGCCAGGGCACCGCCTACCGCAGCAAGGTCATGGAGTCCGGCACACGCATCGACGGCCGCGAGGTCGAGGTCGGCCCCCCGCCCGGCATCGGACGGATCACCTGGCTCGCCGCGCCCTTCGGTCCGGACGAGATCGCCGTCCTCCTGCACGCCGACCGGAAAACCGTCACTGCGGCCATCGAGATCGAGGGCCCCGGCGTCGGCCTCCGCGACAGCGAGGACCAGGAAACCCTCGTCGACCGCTTCGGCACCCTGCTCAAGCACGTCGCGAACGGCGACGGCTTCGTCACCCGCCTCCAGATGCTCGCCCGTACGCTCCCCGCCGACCCGGACGCCCACGCCAAGGACGTCGTCGTCCGCGGCGACGAGAAGGCCCCCGGCTGGCTCCAGCAGTCGTACGACCAGCTCCAGTCCATGGTGTCGACGAGCAGCGAACAGCACCGCGCCTACCTCGTCGCCTGCATGCACTACTCCCGCGAACTCGCCGCCGAGGGCCACGCCATGGCCCGCGCCGCGCGCCCGCAGGGCGGCAAGAAGCTCGACCGCGACTCCGGACTCGCCGTCGTCATGGCCCGCGAGCTCACCGACATCTGCTCCCGCCTCCAGGAGGCCGACATCCGGGTGCGCCAGCCCCTCGGACAGGGCCGCCTCTCCTCCCTCGTGCACTCGATGTACGACCCGGACCACCCCATCGACCACATCCAGGCGATGACCAAGCGCAACGCCTGGCCGGCCGAGCTGGACGCCATGGAGCCCACCTACCTCCAGGCCAAGACCCGCGAGTCCTCCACCCGCGCCCCCTGGTGCCACTCCACGGCCTGGGTGAAGGAGTGGCCGATGACCCCGGTGGGCGTCAACTTCCTCGCCCCGCTGCTCGTCCACACCCCCGACGTGATCCGCACGGTCGCCGTCACGATGGACCTCGAACCCACCGAGGTCGCCATCGAGCGGATGCTCACCGAGAAGACGAACGACGACGCCGAGGCCAGCCGCCAGGCCAAGATGAACCGCACCGTCGACCCGCGCGACGTCGCCTCGCACAACCGCATGGACCAGCGCGGCGAGGACCTCGCGAGCGGCGCGGCCGGCGTCAACATCGTCGGCTACATCACCGTCTCGTCCCGCAACCCCGAAGCCCTCGCCCGCGACAAGCGGACCATAAGGGCCTCGGCCGGCAAGTCGTATCTGAAGCTGGAGTGGTGCGACAGAGAGCACCACCGCGCCTTCGTGAACACACTCCCGTTCGCCACCGGCATCCGAAGGTAGGGCTGAGTACCGATGCGGGATCCGCTGTCCGTCCTCACCGAGGCCTTCACGTCCTTCCTCTTCGGCAAGGTCGAGACGACCCGCCCACCGGTGCGCACCTCCACCGGCCAGGCCCAGGCCGTCTACCTGCCGACCGCGGCCCCCGGCCTCGGCGACTCCGGCGTCATCATCGGCCGCGAGGTCTACTCCGGGAAGGGCTACATCTACGACCCCTTCCAGCTGTACGGACAACAGCTCCCGGCCCCGCACTGGCTGGTCCTCGGCGAGTCCGGCAACGGCAAGTCGGCCCTGGAGAAGACGTACGTCCTGCGGCAGTTGAGGTTCAAGGACCGGCAGGTCGTCGTGCTCGACGCACAGGGCGAGGACGGCGACGGCGAGTGGAACCTCATCGCCCGCGAGCTGGGTATAACCCCCATCCGGCTCGACCCGACCGCCGCCCTGGACATGGGAATCCGGCTCAACCCGCTCGACCCCGCGATCACCACGACCGGCCAGCTCGCGCTGCTCCGGACGATCATCGAGGTCGCGATGGGCCACGGCCTGGACGAGCGCTCCGGCTTCGCGCTCAAGGTCGCGCACGCCTACGTCAACGAGACGATCGTCGAGCGCCAGCCCGTACTGACGGACATCGTCGAACAACTGCGCCACCCCGAACCGGAGTCGGCCGAGGCGATGAACGTCGCCATAGACGACGTACGGGCCTGGGGCCTGGACGTCGCCCTCGTCATCGACCGCCTCGTCGACGGTGACCTGCGCGGCATGTTCGACGGCCCGACGACCGTCGGCATCGACCTCGACGCGCCGCTCATCGTCTTCGACCTGTCCCACATCGACCGCAACTCCATCGCCATGCCGATCCTCATGGCGATCGTCGGCGTGTGGCTGGAGCACACGTGGATCCGCCCCGACCGGAGGAAGCGCATCTTCCTGGTCGAGGAGGCCTGGCACATCATCAACAGTCCGTTCGTGGCCCAGCTCTTCCAGCGCCTGCTGAAGTTCGGACGCCGCCTCGGTCTGTCGTTCGTGGCGGTGGTCCACCACTTGAGCGACGTGGTCGACGGTGCGGCGGCGAAGGAGGCCTCCGCGATCCTGAAGATGGCGTCCACACGGACGATCTACGCCCAGAAGGCGGACGAGGCGAGGTCGACGGGACGGGTGCTGGGCCTGCCCAGGTGGGCCGTGGAAATCATCCCCACCCTGACGCCCGGCATCGCGGTCTGGGACGTCAACGGCAACGTCCAAGTGGTCAAACACCTGATCACCGAGACCGAACGCCCCCTCGTCTTCACCGACCGCGCCATGACACAGTCGTCGGCCGACCACCTGACGGACGACGCCCTGCGGGCCGCCGAACTGGAGGCCGAGGAACGCGCGGCGGCGTTCATGGAGCAACACCTGAGCGATCTCGACGACTCGTCCGAGTCCACGGTGGCGTAGAGGAGCGGCCCGAGATGAGACCGGACGAACGCGACCGCCACCGCGGCGGCGAAGGCGGCATCCCCGACGGACTGCTGGTCGGTGTCCTGGCCTTCGTCCTCGGCATGACCGTCATGGTGTGGACGGCGACCGGCCTGGCCGGCCTCTTCACCCACGGCTCCTGGCCCTCCGAGGTCACCTTCCGCCGTACGCCCCTGGCCATGCGCCAACTGGTCGCGGCCCCCCACGACATCGCAGCAGCCTGGCCGGAAACCCCGGACACCCAACTCTCCGGATACGGCCTCTTCTGGGGCCTCTTCATCGGCCAGCTGATGGTCCTGCTGGTCCTGACGGTGTTCGTCATGGGGACGGCGGCGAGGTGGCGGGCGGGGAGGGCGAGGCGCAGGGCGCTGGCCGCGTCCAGCATGGCCGAGCCCGCTCCCGAGCCGCAGGCAAAGGCAGAGCCGCAGCCCCAGCCACAGACGCAGCCTCAGACGCGGTCAGAGACGCGGTCAGAGACCGTGCCTCGTGAGGTCGCTCCGCGGCCTGCGGTGGAGCGGGTGACGGCGGCCGAGCCCGTCCATGCGGCGGAGCCGCCGCTGGAGTCGGTTCCCTCGGTGGCCGACGGTAATCGGGTGGGTGGGTGGGAAAGCATCCGCGCCGAAGGCGCGGGGTCGGTGGGTGTACCCACACCGCGAGGCCCCGTAATCCTCGGCCCCCCAGAGACCCGCCACCCCCTCGCCGTCCAGGCGATCCGGGACGCCGACGGCCCGGCCCTCGTCATCACCTCCAACCCCACCCTCTGGTCGGACACGAAGGACGCCCGCGCGAAACTGGGCCCGGTCCTCCTCTACGACCCCTCCCACCTCTGCGACACCCCGGCCCGCCTCCACTGGTCCCCCTCCACCGGCTGCGAGAACAAGGACACCGCCAAGGCCCGCGCGGCAGCGCTCCTCGCCCCGGTCCGCCCCACCGCGAAAATCGACCAGACGGTCGCCGAGACTGCGGAAACCCTCCTGCGCAGCTACCTCCACGCCGCCGCCGTGGACGGCCGCACCATCCGCCACGTCCACCGCTGGGCCCAGGGCACCCAGGTCCAGGAAGCCGTACGCATCCTCCGTACGAACCCCAAGGCCGCCTCCGGCTCCGCTGGCGAACTCGAGGCCACCCTCACCTCGCACCCCGAACGCCGGGACATCGCCCAGGAGTTGACGGCCCGCGCCCTGTCCGCCCTGTTCACGGTGAATGTCCGCGAAGCCTGCACCCCGAACAGAACCGACAGCCTCACCCTGGATTCTTTCGTCGACGAAGGGGGCACGCTTTATGTGGTCGGTGAACCCATCGAGGACCCCAGGGCGAATCCCGGCGCGATGCCCCTGCTGACGGCCCTCGCCTCAAGCGTGGTCGAGCGCGGCCGGCGCATGGCCGAACGGTCATCCTCCGGTCGCCTCGACCCACCACTCACCCTCGTCCTGGACGACGTGGCGGCGGTGGCCCCGCTCCCCCAGCTCCCGGACCTGCTGGCCGCGAGCGGAGGCACGGGCCCGGACCGAGGCCTCCCCGTCCTGGCCCTCCTCCGCTCCCGCGAACAGGCCCGCTCCCGCTGGCCCCACCACGAACTCCCCGTGTAGGTCACCAGGCACCCGGTGTAGGTCACCGGGCAGGTCCGGGCAACTCACCGCCCCCTAGGGCCGCTTGAACACGAACTCCAGCTCCCGCGCGCCCGGATCCCCGGGCACCGGAACGCTCTCCCCCGTGGGCACGAACCCGAACTTCCGGTAGAAGGCCTCGGCCCGCCCGTTCCGCTCGTCCACGAACAACCGCACCCGCTCCACCCCGGCGACCTCCCACGCCCACTCCAGGGCGTACGCGAAGAGCCGCTCGGTGAGCCCCCGCCCCCGCACCTCCGGCCGCACATACACGGCCACGAGATGCCCCTGGCGTACGTCGCTCACATCCCCGAGCGCGCCCGGCGCCCCCGCCTCCTCGACGAGCACGACCACCGACCCGACCCACCGCCCGTCGGGCGCCACGGCGACCACCTGCTGCCGCTCACGCACCCCCTCGGCGGCCCCGGCCGCCCGCTCCCGCCAGAAACTGTCGGGCCGGCCCACGGCAGCCTCGTACGTCTCCAGAAACGCGAGGTGCGCCACCGGATCCCGGAGCGCGGCCAGCCGCAACTCCTTCGCCGCGGGCCACTCGTCGGCACGTACCGAACGCACCACATGGCCCGCCGAGGCATCGAAACGGTCATCAGAACGAACATCGGGGCTCATGAGGGTCACCGTAATACCGGGGTACTACACCCTTCACCTCATATCCCGCCGTCGTCCGACGCCTCCGGCCCTCGCCCGGCCGACGATCGAAGACATGATTACGGCCTCCGAACTGACCAAACGCTACGGCGACAAGACAGTCGTCTCCGACCTCACCTTCACGGTCCGCCCGGGCACGGTCACCGGCTTCCTCGGCCCCAACGGCGCCGGCAAGTCCACCACCATGCGCATGATCCTCGGCCTGGACGCCCCGACACACGGCACCGCCACGGTCGGCGACCACGCGTACGCCGACAACCCCGCACCCCTCCACGAGGTCGGCGCACTCCTGGAGGCCCGCTCGGTCCACCCGGGCCGCACGGCCCACCACCACCTGGTCGCCCTCGCCCTCACCCACGGCATCCCCCGGAGCCGCGTCGACCACGTCCTGGACCTCACCGGCCTGACCGACGTTGCCGGACGGCGGGTCAAGGGTTTCTCCCTCGGCATGGGCCAACGCCTCGGCATCGCCGCCGCGTTGCTCGGCGACCCGGCCACCGTGATCCTCGACGAACCGGTCAACGGCCTCGACCCCGAGGGCGTCCTGTGGATCCGCAACCTCCTCAAGTCCCTTGCCACGGAAGGCCGTACGGTCTTCGTCTCCTCCCACCTGATGAGCGAGATGGCCCTGACCGCCGAGCACCTGATCATCATCGGCAGGGGCCGCCTGCTGGCCGACACGACGGTCGACACGTTCGTACGCGAATCGGGCGCGGGCACGATCAAGGTGGTCACCCCGGAAGCGGGCCTGCTCACCCAACTCCTCGCCGCCCCGGACGTGGACGTGTCGAGCTCCACCCCCGGAACCCTCGAAATCAGCGGTACGAACACCGAACACATCGGCCGCACCGCCGCCGCCCACGGCATCCCCCTCTTCGAACTCACCCCGCACGCCGCCTCGTTGGAGCAGGCCTTCATGGACCTGACCCGCGACTCCCTCGAATACGCAGCCCACTTGGAGCCGGCATGACCACCCTCGCCCTCACCCCGGCCCGCATCCTGCGCTCCGAGTGGCACAAGCTGTGGACGGTCCGCTCCACCTGGATCATGCTGACCGCCGCGACCGCCGTGACCCTCGCCATCGGCATCGGGATGAGCGCGTCGTACGAGGGAGGCGGCGACGACACAGCGCGCTTCGACCCCGTCCAGTTCCTGCTCTTCGGCACGCAGTTCTCGCAGATCATCCTGGCCGTCGTCGCCGTCCTGTTCATCGCGGGCGAGTACGGCACGGGGATGATCCGCTCCACGATGGTGGCCGTACCGCGCCGCCTCCCGGTCCTCTGGTCCAAGGCGGGCGTGGTCGCCGCGGTCGTCTTCACCGCCACCCTGGCCACGTTCCTGGTCACCTTCTCCGCAGGCCAGCTCTTCCTCGACGGCACGGACAAGGAACTGTCCCTCACCGACCCGGGCGTCCTCGGCACCCTCCTCGGCAGCGCGGCGGGCCTGACCTCCCTGGCCCTCATCGGCCTCGGCCTGGGCGCCCTGCTCCGCTCGGTCCCCGGCGGCATCACCGCCTTCATCGGAGGCGTCACCGTCCTCCCCGAGGTCCTCAGGATGTTCCCGTACGACGTCATGGACAGCGCCTCCAAGTACTTCCCCGGCAGGGCCGCCGAGGGCCTGATGACCCTCCACGACTCCTCCGACTACGCGGCCACAGGCCCCGCCCTCCTCGCCCTCACCCTGTGGACGGCCGCGATCCTGGGCACCGCGGGCCTGCTCCTCAAACGACGGGACGTATGACCGACTCCCGCACCACCAACTCCCCTACCACCGGCTCTCGTACGAGGATGGAACCGTGACCGAAACACGGGACCGGCCCCGGAACTGGCACGGGAACTGGCACCGGAACTGGCTGCGCAGGGCCCGCGACCAGAGCCGCCGTGACCGCGCCCGCCGGGACCAGGCCTGGCGCGACCAGTCCTGGCGGGGCTGGTCACCGGACGGGGCCCGCCAGCAACCGGCCACCCGCCAGATACACCGCCTCAGCCACCGGGTGCGCGCCTTCGACCGACGCCACCCGCTGGTGTGGGACGTCCTGGTCTCGGGTCTTCTCCTGGCCATCGCGGTCAACGACATGCAGGGAGGCTGGCGGAACATCACCGAGAACCCGGACGCACCGACCTGGCTTCTCACCATCCTGACGCTGGGATTCACGGTCCCACTCCTGTGGCGCCGCACATATCCCGTCACCGTCCTCCTGGCGATGCTTCCGCTCGCAGTCGTCAACGCCTGGACCGGCACGGACCTCCAGGCGAGCCTGACCCTGCTCGTCGCCACGTTCAACATCGCGCTGCACACCGGCCTGCGCACCCTGCTCTGGTCGTACGCCCTCACCCTGGGGCCGATCGTCGTGGACGCCCTCCGCCACCCGGAAGTGCAGGGCGCCGACCAGTCCATCGTGCCGCAGGCGACCCGCCTCGCCATGGTGGCCATCGTGGGCGTCTCCTACCGCACCCGCCAGGAGTACCTCGCCTCCCTCGTCGAGCGCGCCCGCCACCTGGAGGTGGAACGCGACCAGCAGGCCCGCCTCGCCACCGCCGCCGAACGCACCCGCATAGCCCGCGAGATGCACGACATCATCGGCCACAACCTCTCGGTCATCACCAGCCTCGCCGACGGCGGCTCATACGCAGCCGCCAAGAACCCCGAACGCGCCGCCCAGGCCCTCACCGCCATCGGCACGACCAGCCGCCAGGCCCTGGGCGAACTCCGCCGCCTCCTGGACGTACTACGCACAGACCCCTCAGAAACAGAGCCACCAGGAGCCGCCCCCCTGGGACTTGAGCCCCTCGAATCCTCTGCACCCTCGGGAGTGGAGATGGCCCCCCAGCCGTCCCTCACCGACCTCGACCACCTCATAGAAGGCGTACGTTCCGCCGGCCTCCCGGTCCGCACCACCATCCACGGCTACGCAACCGCCCTCCCCCCGGGCCGCCAACTCACCGTCTACCGAGTCATCCAGGAAGCCCTGACAAACACCCTCAAGCACGGCGGCCCAGACGCGACATCGACGGTCTCGGTGTCGTACGGGGACGGCGGCGCCGTGACCGCGACGGTGACCGACACCGGCCGCGGAGGCACAGGCCGGAGCAACGGCGCCGGGGGCCGCGGTCTCACCGGAATGCGCGAACGAACTGCCCTGTACGGCGGCACACTTGAGTCCGGCCCGCTCCCGGACCACGGCTGGCGCGTCCACCTGCACCTACCGGAGGAAACCCCGCAGTGACCACCGTGCTCATCGTCGACGACCAGCCGCTGCAGCGCTTCGGCTTCCGCATGCTCCTGGAGAGCCAGGACGACATGGCGGTCGTGGGCGAAGCGTCCAACGGCACCGAGGCGATCCGCATGACGGCCGAACTCCACCCGGACGTCGCCCTGATGGACATCCGCATGCCCGGCCTCGACGGCATCGAGGCAACCCGCCGCATCGTCTCCTCCGGAGACCGCACCCGCGTCCTCATCCTCACCACGTTCGACCTGGACGAGTACGCGTACGCCGGCCTGCGTGCGGGCGCCTCCGGCTTCCTCATCAAGGACGCCCAGCCCGAGGAACTCCTCGCCGGCATCCGCGCGGTGGCCACGGGCGACGCGGTCGTAGCCCCGAGCCTGACCCGCCGCCTCCTCGACGCCTACGCCGAGCACCTCCCCACGCCGGGCCCGGAAACAACCCCCGCCCAGGACCCGCGTCTGACTTCCCTCACGGACCGCGAACGCGAAATCCTGACGGTCGTCGGCCAGGGCTGGACGAACACAGAGATATCCACCCGCCTGCATCTCGCCGAATCAACGGTAAAAACCCACGTGAGCCGAATCCTCGCGAAAACGGGCTCCCGTGACCGCATCCAAGCGGTGATCCTGGCGTACGACACAAGACTGGTGGAGCCGTCCTGAAAGGGACCGGGAAAAGTACCCCTAAACGCAAGAAAGCCCCCGCACCGAAGTGCGGGGGCTTTCTTCAATATTTGTTCGGCGGTGTCCTACTCTCCCACAGGGTCCCCCCTGCAGTACCATCGGCGCTGTGAGGCTTAGCTTCCGGGTTCGGAATGTAACCGGGCGTTTCCCTCACGCTATGACCACCGAAACACTATGAAACAGACAAACCGGAGCCGTGACCATGGCTACAACGGTTGTTCGTGGTTTCAGAACCAACACAGTGGACGCGAGCAACTGAGGACAAGCCCTCGGCCTATTAGTACCAGTCAGCTTCACCCCTTACGAGGCTTCCACATCCGGCCTATCAACCCAGTCGTCTACTGGGAGCCTTAACCAATCTAGTTGGTGGGAATACTCATCTCGAAGCAGGCTTCCCGCTTAGATGCTTTCAGCGGTTATCCCTCCCGAACGTAGCCAACCAGCCATGCCCTTGGCAGGACAACTGGCACACCAGAGGTTCGTCCGTCCCGGTCCTCTCGTACTAGGGACAGCCCTTCTCAATATTCCTACGCGCACAGCGGATAGGGACCGAACTGTCTCACGACGTTCTAAACCCAGCTCGCGTACCGCTTTAATGGGCGAACAGCCCAACCCTTGGGACCGACTCCAGCCCCAGGATGCGACGAGCCGACATCGAGGTGCCAAACCATCCCGTCGATATGGACTCTTGGGGAAGATCAGCCTGTTATCCCCGGGGTACCTTTTATCCGTTGAGCGACGGCGCTTCCACAAGCCACCGCCGGATCACTAGTCCCGACTTTCGTCCCTGCTCGACCCGTCGGTCTCACAGTCAAGCTCCCTTGTGCACTTACACTCAACACCTGATTGCCAACCAGGCTGAGGGAACCTTTGGGCGCCTCCGTTACTCTTTAGGAGGCAACCGCCCCAGTTAAACTACCCATCAGACACTGTCCCTGATCCGGATCACGGACCCAGGTTAGACATCCAGCACGACCAGACTGGTATTTCAACGACGACTCCACAGACACTGGCGTGCCCGCTTCAAAGTCTCCCAGCTATCCTACACAAGCCGAACCGAACACCAATATCAAACTGTAGTAAAGGTCCCGGGGTCTTTCCGTCCTGCTGCGCGAAACGAGCATCTTTACTCGTAGTGCAATTTCACCGGGCCTATGGTTGAGACAGTCGAGAAGTCGTTACGCCATTCGTGCAGGTCGGAACTTACCCGACAAGGAATTTCGCTACCTTAGGATGGTTATAGTTACCACCGCCGTTTACTGGCGCTTAAGTTCTCAGCTTCGCACACCCGAAAGTGCACTAACCGGTCCCCTTAACGTTCCAGCACCGGGCAGGCGTCAGTCCGTATACATCGCCTTACGGCTTCGCACGGACCTGTGTTTTTAGTAAACAGTCGCTTCTCGCTGGTCTCTGCGGCCACCCCCAGCTCAGAGAGTAAATCTCATCACCGGTGATGGCCCCCTTCTCCCGAAGTTACGGGGGCATTTTGCCGAGTTCCTTAACCATAGTTCACCCGAACGCCTCGGTATTCTCTACCTGACCACCTGAGTCGGTTTAGGGTACGGGCCGCCATGAAACTCGCTAGAGGCTTTTCTCGACAGCATAGGATCATCCACTTCACCACAATCGGCTCGGCATCAGGTCTCAGCCTTAATGTGCGACGGATTTACCTATCACACGGCCTACACCCTTACCCCGGGACAACCACCGCCCGGGCTGGACTACCTTCCTGCGTCACCCCATCACTCACCTACTACAGGTCTGGTCCGTCGGCTCCACCACTCCCCTTTGCCCGAAGGCTCCAGGGCGGCTTCACGGACTTAGCATCGCCTGGTTCAATGTTTGACGCTTCACAGCGGGTACCGGAATATCAACCGGTTATCCATCGACTACGCCTGTCGGCCTCGCCTTAGGTCCCGACTTACCCTGGGCAGATCAGCTTGACCCAGGAACCCTTAGTCAATCGGCGCACACGTTTCTCACGTGTGTATCGCTACTCATGCCTGCATTCTCACTCGTGAACCGTCCACCACTAGCTTCCGCTGCGGCTTCACCCGGCACACGACGCTCCCCTACCCATCCCAGCGGGCGTTGGCCCTATTGCTGAAATGACACGACTTCGGCGGTACGCTTGAGCCCCGCTACATTGTCGGCGCGGAATCACTAGACCAGTGAGCTATTACGCACTCTTTCAAGGGTGGCTGCTTCTAAGCCAACCTCCTGGTTGTCTCTGCGACTCCACATCCTTTCCCACTTAGCGTACGCTTAGGGGCCTTAGTCGATGCTCTGGGCTGTTTCCCTCTCGACCATGGAGCTTATCCCCCACAGTCTCACTGCCGTGCTCTCACTTACCGGCATTCGGAGTTTGGCTAAGGTCAGTAACCCGGTAGGGCCCATCGCCTATCCAGTGCTCTACCTCCGGCAAGAAACACACGACGCTGCACCTAAATGCATTTCGGGGAGAACCAGCTATCACGGAGTTTGATTGGCCTTTCACCCCTAACCACAGGTCATCCCCCAGGTTTTCAACCCTGGTGGGTTCGGTCCTCCACGACCTCTTACAGCCGCTTCAACCTGCCCATGGCTAGATCACTCCGCTTCGGGTCTTGAGCGCGCTACTAAACCGCCCTATTCGGACTCGCTTTCGCTACGGCTTCCCCACACGGGTTAACCTCGCAACACACCGCAAACTCGCAGGCTCATTCTTCAAAAGGCACGCAGTCACGACGCAAGGAACAAGTTCCTTGCGCGACGCTCCCACGGCTTGTAGGCACACGGTTTCAGGTACTATTTCACTCCGCTCCCGCGGTACTTTTCACCATTCCCTCACGGTACTATCCGCTATCGGTCACCAGGGAATATTTAGGCTTAGCGGGTGGTCCCGCCAGATTCACACGGGATTTCTCGGGCCCCGTGCTACTTGGGTGTCTCTCAAACGAGCCGTTGATGTTTCGACTACGGGGGTCTTACCCTCTACGCCGGACCTTTCGCATGTCCTTCGCCTACACCAACGGTTTCTGACTCGTCTCACAGCCGGCAGACTGTGAAAGAGAGATCCCACAACCCCGTACACGCAACCCCTGCCGGGTCTCACACGTATACGGTTTGGCCTCATCCGGTTTCGCTCGCCACTACTCCCGGAATCACGGTTGTTTTCTCTTCCTGCGGGTACTGAGATGTTTCACTTCCCCGCGTTCCCTCCACACACCCTATGTGTTCAGATGTGGGTGACAGCCCATGACGACTGCCGGGTTTCCCCATTCGGAAACCCCCGGATCAAAGCCTGGTTGACGGCTCCCCGGGGACTATCGTGGCCTCCCACGTCCTTCATCGGTTCCTGGTACCAAGGCATCCACCGTGCGCCCTTAAAAACTTGGCCACAGATGCTCGCGTCCACTGTGCAGTTCTCAAACAACGACCAACCACCCATCACCCCGAACCAGTAGTCCGAGTGCACTGGGGCCGGCACTGAAGATCCAGACACAAGGTCCGTACCCTCAGACACCCAACAGCGTGCCCGACACCCTCGCCACTCATGATCAGCTTTCCACGCCCCGAAGGACAGTACTTGCAGCCCGAGATGACTGAGAGTGCCGAATAATCAACGTTCCACCCATGAGCAACCACCGTCGAACGTGTGCCGACGTAATGGCCCTGGACCACCAAACAATGTCTGGCGGCCTAGATGCTCCTTAGAAAGGAGGTGATCCAGCCGCACCTTCCGGTACGGCTACCTTGTTACGACTTCGTCCCAATCGCCAGTCCCACCTTCGACAGCTCCCTCCCCACAAGGGGGTTGGGCCACCGGCTTCGGGTGTTACCGACTTTCGTGACGTGACGGGCGGTGTGTACAAGGCCCGGGAACGTATTCACCGCAGCAATGCTGATCTGCGATTACTAGCAACTCCGACTTCATGGGGTCGAGTTGCAGACCCCAATCCGAACTGAGACAGGCTTTTTGAGATTCGCTCCGCCTTGCGACATCGCAGCTCATTGTACCTGCCATTGTAGCACGTGTGCAGCCCAAGACATAAGGGGCATGATGACTTGACGTCGTCCCCACCTTCCTCCGAGTTGACCCCGGCAGTCTCCTGTGAGTCCCCATCACCCCGAAGGGCATGCTGGCAACACAGAACAAGGGTTGCGCTCGTTGCGGGACTTAACCCAACATCTCACGACACGAGCTGACGACAGCCATGCACCACCTGTCACCCGACCACAAGGGGGGCACCATCTCTGATGCTTTCCGGGCGATGTCAAGCCTTGGTAAGGTTCTTCGCGTTGCGTCGAATTAAGCCACATGCTCCGCTGCTTGTGCGGGCCCCCGTCAATTCCTTTGAGTTTTAGCCTTGCGGCCGTACTCCCCAGGCGGGGAACTTAATGCGTTAGCTGCGGCACCGACGACGTGGAATGTCGCCAACACCTAGTTCCCACCGTTTACGGCGTGGACTACCAGGGTATCTAATCCTGTTCGCTCCCCACGCTTTCGCTCCTCAGCGTCAGTAATGGCCCAGAGATCCGCCTTCGCCACCGGTGTTCCTCCTGATATCTGCGCATTTCACCGCTACACCAGGAATTCCGATCTCCCCTACCACACTCTAGTCTGCCCGTATCGAATGCAGACCCGGGGTTAAGCCCCGGGCTTTCACATCCGACGTGACAGACCGCCTACGAGCTCTTTACGCCCAATAATTCCGGACAACGCTTGCGCCCTACGTATTACCGCGGCTGCTGGCACGTAGTTAGCCGGCGCTTCTTCTGCAGGTACCGTCACTTTCGCTTCTTCCCTGCTGAAAGAGGTTTACAACCCGAAGGCCGTCATCCCTCACGCGGCGTCGCTGCATCAGGCTTTCGCCCATTGTGCAATATTCCCCACTGCTGCCTCCCGTAGGAGTCTGGGCCGTGTCTCAGTCCCAGTGTGGCCGGTCGCCCTCTCAGGCCGGCTACCCGTCGTCGCCTTGGTGAGCTTCTACCTCACCAACAAGCTGATAGGCCGCGGGCTCATCCTTCACCGCCGGAGCTTTCAACCCCCACCCATGCGGGCAGGAGTGTTATCCGGTATTAGACCCCGTTTCCAGGGCTTGTCCCAGAGTGAAGGGCAGATTGCCCACGTGTTACTCACCCGTTCGCCACTAATCCACCCCGAAGGGCTTCATCGTTCGACTTGCATGTGTTAAGCACGCCGCCAGCGTTCGTCCTGAGCCAGGATCAAACTCTCCGTGAATGTCTGCCGGTAATCCGGCGTAACACCACGAGAGCGGAACAACCAGGCGGAATAAGCCCGGTCATTCACAGCGTCCTCGCTGTGCGCCTACCGGAACAATGCCCGGCAGGACTTTTTCAAAGGAACCTCCACCCACCACATAATGCGGTGGACGGGGTATCAACATATCTGGCGTTGATTTTTGGCACGCTGTTGAGTTCTCAAGGAACGGACGCTTCCTTTGTACTCACCCTCTCGGGCTTTCCTCCGGGCTTCCCTTCGGTCTTGCGTTTCCGACTCTATCAGACCGTTTTCCGATCCGATTTCCTCGGTGCTTTCCGGCCTTTCGGCCTTCCGGCGGTGTTGACTGTATCAGATCCTTTCGGGTCTGACTCCCTGTCAACCGGGTTTGTCTTTGCGGCTGTTGGGCCGTTCCGACGTCCAAAACTTTAGCGGATCCTCTCGGCAGTTCCTAATCGGGCTGCCGGCCCCAAATCGAATTGAATTCGGGCACGCCGAATTCGCCCCGTTGGGAGATCGTGCTGATGGTTTGGTGTGCCGCTTCTGCGGCGGAGGTGCTGTCGCAGAACCGTTACGGCCCCGTGGCAACTCGAAGAACCTTACGGATCGGCGAGGGGAGTGTCAAGTCTCCCCCGGGCGGCCACCCGGCAAACCAGCGGCGGCCAGGAAGTCCGAGCCGGAGCCGAGCCCCAACTCAGGCCTCAGTCAAGGTCGGTGAGCCTGCCGCCGGCGTCCGGCTGGGCGTGCTCCACGCGGCGCAGCAGCCGGGTCAGCACCTCGCCCAGGACGCCGCGATCCTCCGCGGAGAGGTCCTGGAGCAGCTCCTCCTCGAAGACGGAGGCGAGGCGCATGGCCGCCAGCCACTTCGAGCGCCCCTCTTCGGTGAGCTCGACGATGACGCGTACGCGGTTGGACTCGTCGCGTTCCCGGGTGACCAGACCCTCCGCGACCATGCGGTCGATGCGGTGGGTCATGGCGGCCGGAGTGAGGCCGAGTCGCTTGGCGAGGTCGCTCGGGCCCATTCGGTAGGGGGCGCCGGAGAGAACGAGGGCCTTGAGGACCTCCCACTCGGCGTTGCTGATGCCAAGGGTGGCGGTCTGGCGGCCGTAGGCGACGTTCATGCGGCGGTTCAGGCGGCCCAGCGCCGAAACGATCTTCTCGACCTGGGGGTCGAGGTCCTGGAATTCGCGCTGGTAGGCGGCGATCTGCTCTTCGATCGTCGGCTCGCTGACGCGGGGGGTGTCACCCATGGCCGCAGTATGGCACGCGCCCGCTTGGCGTTGAAGTCCTTCGGGATGTACTGTTTAGATCCTAACTTTAGCTTCGAAGTCTTCACCTCTAACTCCTGAGGCAGACGTAAGACTTCTCCTACCAAGGCAGGTGAAAGTGACCAGGGCGATGGGCGCTGAGATGCGCCGGATCCATGTGGGCAACGCACTCAGCGCGTTCGGGCTCGGCTTTACCGTCCCGTATCTGTACGTCTATGTGGCGCAGGTACGGGATCTTGGTGCGATGACGGCGGGGCTCGTGCTCGCCGTCTTCGCCGTGGCCGCGCTCGTGGTGCTGCCGTTCGCGGGGCGGGCCATCGTCCGCCGGGGCCCGCTGCCGGTGTTGCTCGCCGCTCTGGTCACCGCCTCCGTCGGGGCGCTGAGCCTCGGGCTCTCGAGCAGTTCGACGACCGTCCTGTTGTCCGCTGCCGCGCTCGGTGCCGGTCAGGCCGTGATGCAGCCGGTGCTCGCGACGATGATCGTGGACTTCTCGTCGGCCGAGACGCGGTCGCGCGCCTTCGCCACCCAGTTCTTCCTGCAGAACCTCGGGCTCGGGGTCGGCGGGCTCATCGGCGGTCACCTCGTCGACGCCTCGCGGGCGAGCTCGTTCACGCTGCTGTTCTCGATCGAGGCAGCGATGTTCCTGCTGCTCGTCGTGATCATGTCGACCGTACGGATGCCGCGTGCGCCCAAGGTCGAGGGGGCTCCGGGAGGGGCCAGGGGCAGCTGGAAGCAGTTGCTCGGCAACCGGGCCATGGTGCAGCTGTGCGCGGTGGGCTTCGTGCTGTTCTTCGCCTGCTACGGGCAGTTCGAGTCGGGGCTGAGCGCGTACGGCGTCGAGGCGGCGGGGATCTCCACGTCCGCGCTCGGGACCGCCCTCGCCGCGAACACGGCGATGATCGTGGTCGCCCAGTTCGCCGTGCTGCGGTTCGTCGAGCGGCGGAAGCGGTCCCGGGTGATCGGCGCCGTCGGCCTGATCTGGGCCTTCGCCTGGGTGGTCGCCGGGTACGCGGGACTCGGGCACGGCAGCCAGACCATGGCGACGGCCGCGTTCGTGTCGACGTACGCGCTGTTCGGGCTCGGGGAGGCGATGCTGTCGCCGACCGTGGCTCCGCTGGTCGCGGATCTGGCACCGAGCGGGATGGCGGGGCAGTACAACTCCGCCTTCGCCCTGGTGAAGCAGCTGGCGCTCGCGGTCGGGCCTGCGGTGGGCGGGCCGATGGGGGCCTCGCTGCATGCTCCGTACGTCGTGACGTTCCTGCTGTTCTCGCTGGGGATCACGTTCCTGGCGGTGCGGCTGGGGAAGCAGCTCACTCCCGTACAGAATCAGCCGTCGCTGGCGAAGAGCCGGGTCGTGGCGCGGGGCGGGGCTTCGGCCGAGTCCGTGCAGACCGCGGCCTGACGGGCGTACGGAGCAAGAGGAACTGAGGACGGCCGTCACCACTGATGTGGTGGCGGCCGTCTTGTGTATTCGCGTGGCGGTGCTCAGTGGATGGCTGTCACCAGGGTGGATGTGAACGGGAGCGTTGCCGTGCCGTCGGGGTTCGTGTGGTCGGTGAGGGTCGCGGCCACCGCCTCGGCGGCCTGGGTAAGGCGGTCCGGGCCGCCTGCGTCCTCGATGGCCTGGCCCCAGGGGACGGCCGAGAGGTGGCCGCGGGCGAAGGCGGCGAGCGGGGGCAGGGTGATGCCGAAGGTGACGTCATGGCTGACCACGTCGTGGAAGCCCGCGTCGGTCAAGGCGGCCGTCAGGCGTTCGGCGGGGCAGGAGAAGGCCATCGCGAAGTGCGCCTCGGCCTCCGGGCCGCCGTACTCGGTGATGGCGCGGTCGTGGGCCACGAAGTACGGGGAGCGGTCCCGGGCGGCCCAGGCCGTGGCGGCGAACCGGCCGCCGGCGCGCAGGACCCTGGACGCCTCGACGAGGGCCGCGCCGAGGTCGGGGAAGAACTGGACGCCCTGCTGGCAGAGGACGGCGTCGAACGTGTCGTCGGGGTAGGGGAGGCGGTCGGCGGGGGCCGGCGTGAACTCGATGTCCGGGTACATGCGGGGTGCCTTGGCGGCGGCAACCTTGAGCATGCCCTCGTTGAAGTCGGCGGCCGCGACATGGCCCGTGGGGCCGACCCGGGCGGCGGCCGCGCGGGCCACGAAGCCGGTGCCACAGGCGAGGTCGAGGACCTGGTGGCCGGGACACAGGTCCACGGCGTCCAGCACCGCCTCGACGAACGGTGCGTTGATCGGTGCGCCGTACTCCTCGTAGCGCTCGGGAGCGCTGCCTTTGAGCTGAAAGCCCGTTTCTTCTGCCTGGGGTGAGCTAGCCATGGGTGAGCTACTAGCACCGCGGGGCGGGTCCGACCAGATGCCGCGCGGCTCCTGGGTCAGGTGGTGCGCGGAAGTGCGAACTCGCACCAGACCGCCTTGCCGCCGCCCGGGGTGCGGCGGGAGCCCCAGTTCGAGGCGATGGTGGCGACGATCGCGATGCCCCGGCCGGACTCGTCGGCGGGCTCGGCGCGGCGGCGGCGCGGGAGGTGGTCGTCCCCGTCGGTGACCTCGACGATGAGGCGCCGGTCGGTGCGGCGGAGTCTGAGGCGCATGGGCGGGGTGCCGTGCTGGAGGGAGTTGGCGACGAGCTCGCTCGCGGCCAGTACGCCGAGGTCGTGCAGGTCGGTCGGGAAGCGCCAGCTGGTGAGGACGCCGGAGGCGAAGGCACGCGCGCGTGGGGCCGCCTCGACGCCGCCGAGCAGCTCCAGGGCGGCGTTGCGGAAGAGCTCGCTGTCCGGTCCCGTACGGGCCGGGTGCTGGAGGACCAGGACGGCGACGTCGTCGTCGTGGTCGGCGGTCACGCCCGCCGAGCGGACCAGGCGGTCGCAGACGACCTGCGGGGTGCCGGTGGCGCCGGCGAGGGCGCGCTCCAGGGAGGCGATGCCCTCGTCCAGGTCCGCGTCGCGGCGCTCGACCAGGCCGTCGGTGTAGAGCACGGCGGTGGAGCCGGGGCCGAGGGGGATCGAGCCGGAGGCGTGCATCCAGCCGCCCGTGCCGAGCGGCGGGCCGGTGGGTTCGTCGGCGCGCAGGACCGTGCCGCTCTCGTCCCGGACGAGGATCGGGAGGTGGCCGGCGGAGGCGTACACCAGCCGGCCCTCGTTCGGGTCGTGGACCGCGTACGCGCAGGTGGCGATCTGGTTGGCGTCGATCTCCATGGCGAGGCCGTCCAGGAGCTGGAGGACCTCGTGCGGAGGCAGGTCGAGGCGGGCGTACGCCCGGACGGCCGTGCGGAGCTGGCCCATGACGGCCGCCGCGCGGACGCCGCGGCCCATGACGTCGCCGATGACGAGGGCGGTGCGGCCCCCGCCGAGGGTGATCACGTCGTACCAGTCGCCGCCGACCGCGGCCTCCGTGCCGCCCGGGTGGTAGGTGGCGGCGACGCGCAGGTCGTCGGGCTCCTCGAGCTCCTGGGGCAGCAGGGAGCGCTGGAGGGTGACAGCGGTCTCGCGCTGCCGGCGCTCGCTGGCGCGCAGCCGCTCGGCGGCCTCGGCGTGGTCGGTGACGTCGGCGGCGAAGATCAGTACGCCACTCCCCTCGGGAGTGGCCGAGACCTCGACCGGTGTGCACGTGAACGTGTACGAGCGTCCGCCGGGGGCCTTGCGGGACTTGACCGTACGGGGCTTTGAGCTGCGCAGGACCTGGTCGAGGAGCGGCAGCAGGCCGATCTCGGCCAGCTCGGGGAGCGCGGTGCGGGCGGGCTCGCCTGCCGGGCGGACGCCGAAGGCCGCCACATAGGCGTCGTTCACGTACGCGAGGCGGTGGTCCGGGCCCTGGACCAGGGCGACGAGGGCCGGGATGCGGTCGAGGACCTCGCGGACCGGCAGCTCGTCGACGACGGGCAGGAGCGCCGCGTCGGACATCCGCTCGGCGCGTGCCGCGGGCACGGAGCCCTCCGAAGGGAGCGCCGTCGGCGAATCCTCGGTCCGCGCTGCCGCGCGGCGCTGCGTTCCGGGGAGCCGGGCGCTCCAGCGCGTGAAGTTCACAGTGGGACAGGCCTCGTGGGTTTGAAGGGCGAGCGGTCGGCCCGCCCATGGTGTGGACCAGTGTGTCCGACCGGACCGACATCCGTCAGACGCGGGCGCGGCCGGTGGAGTTCCTTGGTCCGGTCAGGACGACCCCTTCGGGTTCTGAGGAGGCTTTCCACCGGCCGCGAGTTCGAACTCCGCACGGGGATGTTCGAGCGAACCGAGGGAGACGATCTCCCTCTTGAAGAGCCCCGACAGGATCCATTCGGCGAGCACGCGGGCCTTGCGGTTGAAGGTGGGCACCCTGCTCAGGTGGTAGACGCGGTGCATGAACCAGGCAGGGTAGCCCTTCAGCTTGCGCCCGTAGACGAACGCGACACCCTTGTGCAGCCCCAGGGAGGCGACCGAGCCGACGTACTTGTGCGAGTACGTCTCCAGGGACTGGCCGTGCAGCGAGCGGGCGATGTTGTCGGCGAGGACCTTGGCCTGGCGCACGGCGTGCTGGGCGTTGGGGGCGGTCTCCGTGCCGGGCTCGGCGGCGGTGACGTCGGGGACGGCGGCGGCGTCTCCCGCGGCCCACGCGTGCGTGGTGCCGTCGACGGTCAGCTGGGCGGTGCACTTCAGTCGGCCGCGTTCGTTCAGCGGGAGGTCGGTGGCCGCAAGGACGGGGTGCGGTTTCACGCCGGCGGTCCACACGACCGTACGGGTCGGGAAGCGCGCCCCGTCGCTGAGGACGGCGACGCGGTCCGCGCAGGAGTCGAGGCGGGTCTCCAGGCGTACGTCGATGTTGCGGCGGCGCAGCTGGGTGACCGTGTACTTGCCCATGTCCTCGCCGACCTCGGGGAGGATGCGGTTCGAGGCCTCGACGAGGATCCACTTCATGTCGTCGGCCTTGACGTTGTGGTAGTACCGCGCGGCGTAGCGGGCCATGTCCTCCAGCTCGCCGAGGGCCTCCACTCCGGCGTAACCGCCGCCCACGAAGACGAAGGTCAGGGCGGCGTCGCGGATCGCGGGGTCGCGGGTGGAGGAGGCGATGTCCATCTGCTCGATGACGTGGTTGCGCAGCCCGATGGCCTCTTCGACGGTCTTGAAGCCGATGGCGTACTCGGCGAGCCCGGGGATCGGGAGGGTCCGGGAGACGGAGCCGGGGGCCAGCACGAGTTCGTCGTACGTGATCTGCTCGGGGCCCGTGCCCTCCTCCTCGGTGGCGAGGGTCGTGAGGGTCGCGGTGCGCTTGGCGTGGTCGATGGACGCGGCCTCGCCGATGACGACCCGGCACTGATCGAGGACGCGGCGCAGCGGCACGACGACATGGCGCGGTGAGATCGAGCCCGCGGCGGCCTCGGGCAGGAACGGCTGATAGGTCATGTACGGGTCGGGCGTCACCACGACGATCTCCACGTCGCCCCGCCTGAGCTCGGGTTTCAGCTTCCGCTGGAGCCCGAGAGCGGTGTACATCCCGACGTAGCCGCCGCCGACAACGAGAATGCGCGCACGTTCCTTCACTCACCCATGACGCACCGGCTACGGGAGTTTGTCCACAGGCCCGTCAATTTGTGTGACCGGGCGCCTGAGACGCGCACGGTTGGCCGATTTGCCGGAGTGCGGGGAAGCTTCGCAGGTCAGCGGGTGTGAGCGGGGTGGAAGTAGGGGGCGCAACCGGGACGTATGCGGCCCGTAGTCCGATCGGGGGGCGCTCCGTGCGGAACCTGCCCCTTCTGAATTGACTCCCACTCAACTATGTTCGTGTGTCATCGGGGTGTAGGGGGATGCGCTCGACGGGTTCGTGCGGCGAGACCGCGCGGCGAAGGCTGTTCCGCTCGCTCCGGCTGTCAATGGCGGGGAGAGTCTCCGGGGGGAGACGTCATTACCGGGGGAACACATATGCACATTCAGGACTCTCAATGGTCTTCCGCGTCTGCCATCGGAGCGGGCGGAGCGATCAGTGCGGCGGCATCGAACGGACGCGGCGTGGGGGACCCGTCGCGCACGACGCCACTGCGCGTGGACGCACAGCGCAATCTGGAGCACGTACTTCGAGCGGCCCGTGAGGTCTTCGGCGAGCTGGGTTACGGCGCGCCGATGGAGGACGTGGCGCGGCGCGCCCGCGTCGGTGTCGGCACGGTGTACCGGCGCTTCCCGAGCAAGGACGTCCTGGTCCGGCGGATAGCCGAGGAGGAGACCTCCCGGCTGACCGACCAGGCGCGCTCCGCGCTCGGCCAGGAGGACGAGCCGTGGTCGGCGCTCTCGCGCTTCCTGCGGACGTCGGTGGCCTCGGGCGCCGGGCGGCTGCTGCCTCCGCAGATCCTGCGCGTAGGCGTCGGCGACGAGGGGTCCGAGGGCACGGTCCTGGACGAGACGCGGGTGCCGCAGCAGCGGTCCCAGCCGCTCTCGCCCGAGCTGCGGCTCGTGGAGCAGCGGCCGGCTCCCCTGCAGGAGTCCGTCGAGGTCGTGTCGATCGAGGACGACGCCGGTGCGGCGCAGCTGCTGGAGGTCGTGGGGCGGCTCGTGGACCGGGCGCGTGCGGCGGGCGAACTGCGTGCGGACGTCACGGTGGCGGACGTGCTTCTGGTGATCGCCACTGCGGCGCCGTCTTTGCCGGATGCGGCTCAGCAGGCTGCGGCTTCGGCCCGGCTGCTGGACATCCTGCTGGAGGGGCTTCGGTCGCGGCCTGCGTGACGCGCGGTGCCTCCGGCGGCCTGCGGGTGTCTTCGGCGGGGCGGGTGTGGGTTCGTTGTCGGGTGCGGGGTCGTGGGGGCTGTTCGCGCAGTTCCCCGCGCCCCTTGACGGGCGCTTGCGTCAACTTGATGAGCGGGCAAGGTGGTTGAGTCTTCCCCGTTCGGGTGAACGGTAGTGCTGTGGTTCGGCAAGTCTCCACGGACGAGTGGTTGGTCCGTTCCTCCGGGTAACAGCGGTGGGTCCGTGTGGCACTCTTTCCCGGTGTTCGGGTCCGAGTGTGCAGGCGGGGGCTTTCCGCGATGAGCGTTGACGGGCGGGACGAGTCACCCGGTGAGGGTGGCACGGAGGCCGGTGGGCTGCCGTCGCCGCAGGTGCCGAGCCAGGGGGGCCGGGCCATGGGCACCCCTGCCGGAACCCCGGAGGACGTGCCGGCCAAAGGATCCGTCCCCGAAGCCGGCGTTCCGCCGCAGCGGGAGCGGCGCGAGTGGCACGACAGCGGTGTCCTGCCGCCCCCGATCGAGTTGCCGCCCGCCGACGCCGAGCTGATCGAGCGGATGCGCTCGGGCGACGACACCGCGTACGAGGAGCTGTTCCGGCGCCACGCGGACGCCGTCCGCCGGTACGCGCGCACCTGCTGCCGGGACGCCCACACCGCGGACGACCTCACGGCCGAGGTCTTCGCCCGCATGCTCCAGGCCGTACGCGGCGGGCGCGGCCCCGAGCACGCCGTACGCGCCTATCTGCTGACGACCGTACGACGCGTCGCGGCGAGCTGGACCAAGTCGGCGAGGCGCGAGCACCTGGTCGACGACTTCGCCGTGTTCGCGGCGCAGGCCGCGCGCGGCTCCGAGGTGTCCGACGACGACACGCTGGACCTGGGCGCCGACGTACGGGCGATGCACGAGGCCGAGCAGTCGATGGCCATGCAGGCGTTCCGGTCGCTGCCCGAGCGGTGGCAGGCCGTGCTCTGGCACACCGAGGTCGAGGACGAGTCGCCGAGCGACGTCGCCACACTCTTCGGGCTGGACGCCAACGGCACGCGCGTCCTTGCCAGTCGGGCCCGAGAAGGCCTCAAGCAGGCGTATCTCCAGGCCCATGTGAGTGTCACGCTCACCTCCGACGAGGAGTGCGCGCGCTACGCCGACCGGCTCGGCGCGTACGCGCGCGGCGGGTTGCGCACGCGTGCCGAGCGCGGGCTGCGCAAGCACCTCGAGGAGTGCGCCAAGTGCCGGCTCGCCGCCGGTCAGATCAAGGAAGTCGCCAGCGGGATTCCCGCGGTCGTACCGATCGCCGTCCTCGGCTGGTTCGGTGCCGCCGGGTACGCGAAGGCGGCGGCACTCATCGCGGGCGGGGCCGGCGTGGGTGCGGCCGGTGCCGCGGGGGCCGCGTCGGCGGCGGGCGGCGGCTCCGGAGGAGCCGGCGCCGGTGGCGGGGCCGCCGCCGAGGGGCTCGGGGCGCCCGTGAAGGCGGGCATCGCGGCCGGTGTCGTCGCGGCGGCCATCGCCGTGGTGGCGCTCGCGCTGGCCGGTGACGAGGTGAAGCCCAAGGACCCGGTGGCCAAGCCTGAACCGTCCCCGCCCGCCGTCGAACCGCGCGTGCCCTCGCCGTCGCCGAAGCCCCCGAAGGCGGAGCCCGCGCCGAACCGGCCGGTGCCGATCGTGGCACCCTCGCCGCGTCCCACGCCGAGCCCCACCCCGAAGCCGACGCCCACCCCCACACCCACACCCACTCCGAAACCGACTCCCCCGCCGAAGCCGACGCCCACGCCGCCCCCCGCACCGGCCCCGAAGCCGCCCCCTCCGCCCGCGCCCCCGGCGGTCTTCCAGTGGAACCAGCTGGACTACGGCGTCACCGGCGACGGCACCAAGCCCGAGATGCGGCTCGGCGAGAGCAGCTGGGTCTGGCAGCGGTACGGCATGTCGATCGCCGACAGGTCGTACGCGAACGGTGTCACCGTCCACGGCGCCTCCTCGGTCACCATCGATCTCAACCGCACGTGTTCCTCGTACGACGCGGTGGTCGGGGTCGACGACATGACGATGGGGCTCGGCCGGGTGCGGTTCTCCGTGTTCGCGGACGGGGCCCGGATGTGGCAGTCGGGGCTGGTCCAGGGCGGTCAGGGCGCGGTGCCCGTGCATGTGGATCTGACCGGCAGGAAAACGATCCGCCTGGTCGTCGAGCCGCATTCGCCCTTCGACTCGGTGGCGTTGGCGGACTGGGCGGATTCGCGGTTCCGGTGTCAGTGAGTACGTGGTCCACGCGGAGTGCGTGGTCCACGCGCCGGTGCCGGGTATCGGGCAACCGTGGGGTCCCGTGGCGGCGTCAGCGCGTGCCGGTGTGCGTGACGGCGGCCGAGGCCTCGGCCAGTTCATGCAGGACGTCGTCCGGGGTGAACGTCTCGCCGGTGCGCCGCTCGGTGTCGTACGCCGGTCGGCCCAGGTGGGACAGGGCGGCGGTCTCGATGCGGTCGATGTCCCGGCTGTAGGGCAACGGACGGGGGTGGCCCTGGCGCCAGCGGGAGCCCGCGGCGAGGAGGCGGACCACGCGCGCGTGGTCGTCGATGTCGCTGAGGACTCCCGCCGCCCGCTCGGCCAGCGTGGCGAGGACCACCTCCGAGCACCGCGCGGACACGGCCTCGCGCATGGTGTCGGCCAGTCTGCGCAGCCCGTGCCCGGGGCTCGCCTCGACCGCGATGAGTAGCGCGTCGAGGCCGTCCAGCGCGGCGAGGAACTGAGCCGGCGGCGTGCCGCGGTCCATCTCCACACGGGCCGCCTCGTGCAGCTCGCGGGCCCGTACGAAGTCCTGGTCGTCGAAGGCCATCTGCGACCGCATGAGAAGGACGAACGCCCTTGAGTCCGGCACCGCGTAGCGATCGGCCGCGGCCGTCGCCTCGTCCAGCGCCGCGAGAGCCGTGGCCCGGTCCCCCACGTAGTAGGCGATCTCGCCGAGGCGGGCGATGAGGAACGGCGTCTCCACATACGCCCCCACCTCGACCGCGAGCCGCATAGCGTCCTCGAACTCGCTCTTCGCCTCGTCGAAACGGCTGCGGGCCATGGCCGTCTCGCCGCCCGCGCTGCTCACCTGGGCGAGCATCCAGCGGTCCCCTGTGCGCCGGGCGACGGCCCGCAGCTCCACGAGGGTCTCGTCCACGCCCTCCATCCCGCCGGGGCTGTCCACGGCCACATGGACGCCGAACAGCAGGGCCGCACCGATCTCCCAGTCACCGCCGTGCTCCCGGCAGTTGACCAGTGACATCTCCATGTCGTGGCGGATGCCTTCGGTGTCGCCGAGAACGAACGCCATCAGCGGCCAGATGATGCCGGGGAACCGCGCCGCGTCCGGACCGCCCCGCGCCATGGTGGCCCGCACGCTCCTGGCGTACTCCTGCGTCCGCTCGTCCTTCAGCGGGACCTGGCCGAGCTCCGCCCTCAGGAAGAGATCCAGCATGCGCAGTTTCATACGGATCCGGTGCGAGGGGTGATCCTTCTCGGCCTCGGGGTCGGCGAGGTAGGCCTCCATGGGATCGACGGCGTCGAGGTCGAGCACCCCCTCCGGGGGACGTCTCCCGCAGCCGGGCGGTGGCGATGCCGGTACGTCGGAGGGGGCGGAGGCGTCGAAGGAGCCGGAGGAGCGTTGGTCGAGGGCTGTGCCCAGGCGCAGGACCTGGTCCGCCCAGGTCGCGCCCTCCCGGCGGAAGTTGCGCAGCCACCAGAACCAGCCCATGGCGACGGCGATGGCGCCCATCTCCGGCTCGTCGGCGGCGACGAGGCTCCGGTGGAGTGCCGCGCGGATGTTGTCCAGGTCGGACTCCAGGCGGCCGATCCACCGGAGCTGGTCGGCGGACCGCAGGAGCGGATCGGCCTCCTCGACCAGTGCGCGGACCCACGCGCGATGCCGGCGCTCGGCCGTGGCGCGCAGCTCGGGGGTCTCGGCGGCGCGCTCCGCCGCGTACTCGTGGATCGTCTCCAGCATGCGGTAGCGCATGCCGCCGGTCCCTCGCGTGCCCGGCGTCGCGACGACCAGGGACTTGTCGACGAGCGCACCGACGATCTCGGCCACCGGTCCGGTGCACACGGCCTCGGCGGCGTCCAGGTCCCAGCCGCCCGCGAAGACGGAGACCTCGCGCAGGACGGTCCGCTCGGCCTCGTCGAGCAGGTCCCAGGACCAGTCGACGACCGCGCGCAGGGTCTGCTGACGGGGCAGCGCCGTGCGGCTTCCGGAGGTGAGGAGGCGGAAACGGTCGTCGAGGCGGTCGGCGATCTGGCGCGGGGTGAGCATGCGCAGCCGGGCGGCGGCCAGCTCGATGGCCAGGGGCAGGCCGTCGAGGCGGCGGCAGATCTCGTCGACGGCGGCGGGGTCGTGGCCGACGTCGGCGTCCGGGTGCGCCGCGACCGCCCGCTCCGTGAAGAGGCGGTGCGCCGGGTCGGGGAGCAGGGGCTCGACCGGGCGCACGGACTCGCCGGGCACGCCCAGGGGTTCGCGGCTGGTGGCGAGGATCGTGAGCCCCGGGCAGTGGGTGAGGAGGGTCTCGGCGAGCTCGGCCGCGGCACCGATCACATGTTCGCAGTTGTCAAGGATCAGGAGCTGGCTGCGCGGGGCGCAGTACTCGATGAGCAGGGCGACCGGGTCGTCCTGCTGCACCGTCATCTCGTGGGTCTTCAGCACGGTCTCGCGCAGACCGAGGGCACTGACGACCGCGCTGGTCACCGCCTCCGGCCGGTCGAGCGGGGCGAGCTCGGCCAGCCATGCCTGCGGATGCCCGGCGGCGGCTTCCTCGGCGAGGCGGGTCTTGCCGGATCCGCCCGGTCCCGTGAGGGTGACGAGACGGACCCTGTGCAATTCGGAACGGATGGCGTCGAGTTCGGGTTCCCGGCCCACGAAGGAATTCAGGCGGGGGCGGATGTTGCCGGTGCGGTCGGCTCTTGAGGGGGTGGTGGGGGTGTACGGGTTCGGGGCCGGGCTCGGAGCGGTGACCGGTGCTGCCGGTGCTGCCGGTGCTGCCAGGACTGTCGGCTGAGGTGTCAGCAGTTCCCTGTGCAGGGCTCGGAGTTCCGGGCCCGGGTCGGTGCCGAGGCCGTCCGCCAGGGCTCGGCGGGCCGTCTCGTACGCGGCCAGGGCGTCCGCCGTGCGGCCCGTGTCGCGCAGGGCCCTGATGAGGAGGGCGTGCAGGGGTTCGTCGTACGGATGGGTCTCGGTGAGTTCTCTCAGCTCCGGTACGGCGTCGTGGGCGTGGCCGTTGCGCAGGTCCGCCTCCACGCGCGCGCGTGTCGCCTCCTGGCGGAGGGATTCCGGGCGGGTCGCGGCCGTCGTACGGTCCGGGAGGTCGGCCAGGGCGGGGCCGTGCCACAGGGCGAGTGCGTCGCGGAGGGTGCGGGCCGCTGTCTCCGGGGCCTCGTCCAGTTGCGCCCTGCCCTCGCGGACCAGGCGCTCGAAGACGAACAGGTCCACGTCCTCGGGGGTGGCGGCGAGGCGGTAGCCGCCCGGCTCCGATGTGATCGCGTCCTTGCCGAGGGCTCGGCGGAGGCGGGCGACGAGGGCCTGGAGTGCGGCGGGGGCCGCGTGTGAGGGGCTGTCCGGCCAGACGTCGTCGATGAGGGTCTCCGGAGACGTCGTTCGGCCCGCTCGCAGGGCCATCGCCGTCAGGAGTGCGCGGAGGCGGGGGCCGCCCAGGGGCACGTCCTTGCCCTGGGCGTCCGTAGCCTGGGTGACACCCAGGATTCTGTACCGCACGGGGCCATTGTCACCGGTCCGCCGCGGCGGGGCCGACCCTTTTCGCCCCCGCCGCCCCTTCCCATTCCCGACCTTTACCGGGGGGCTCCGCCCCCAGACCCCCGCATCGCGCTGACGCGCTCGTCCTCAAACGCCGGACGGGCTGGGGTGGGCGGGGGCCGGCGGGGTGGGTGGGGGACCGTGGGCGGGTGGGGATCGGCCTCAACGGCCTTGTCCTCAAACGCCGGACGGGCTGAGTGGGTGGGCGGGGGTCAGGGTGGGGTGTACGTGCGGGTTGGTCGTGGCTAGGTCGCGCAGTTCCCCGCGCCCCTAGAAATCTAGGGGCGCGGGGAACTGCGCAATCGTTCAGCCCCTCCGGCGTTTGAGGAGCGGGGGTTCGGGGGCGGAGCCCCTGAGTAAGGGATGGGAATGGGTAAGGGCGGCGGGGGCGAAAAACTCCCCGCCACCCGCTCCCCCCTACCCCCTCCTCGCCCCCGCCCCCAAAGCCCCCCGCTGAGGCCGAATCCCCGCAGGGACGGCCCTCTGCCGTGCAGGCGTCCCCGTCCAGCACGTCCCCCGGCGGTCCAGGAGTCGGCGGAGCCAGAGTTCGAGGGACACCAAGTCCGCGAGGCCCTCCAGGGGCAGGGCCTCGCCGTCGGCCGCCGCCCGGAGGGCCTTGCGGACGACTCGGGCCTCGACCAGGCCCGCCTGGGCGAGGAGAGGCGTGTCGAAGAGGGAGATCAGGTCGTCCACGGCTACGCGGAGCCCCGTGCGGGCCGCCGCCGTGGAGGACGCGTGGGACGGGGCACCCCAGCCGGGCGGCAGGTCGGCCACCCCGGCGCCCTCCAGGACCGTACGGAGGATCGCGGCCCGCGCCCCGGGCTGCACCCGCAGCGCCTCGGGAAGGGCCCGACAGGCGCGTACGACCTGGTTGTCGAGGAACGGGGCGTGCAGCCGCTGGAAGCGGACCTCCGCGGCCTGCTCCAGGATCCGGAGGTCCGAGGCGTGCCGCGCGAGGGCGGAACGCGCGCGGAAGTCGCCCGGACGCTGGCCCGGACCGACACCGCCCCGGGTCGTCGCCCCCGCCAGGCGAACCGATACTTCAGCGAGGGCCTCACCGGTGAGCCAGCGCGCGGCAGGCCCGGGTCTGGCCCACGTGAGCGCGGCGAGGGACGCCCCCACGGCACCTCCCGGCTCCTCGAACCGCTTGTGCAGCAGCCGGTCGGCGAGTCCCTCTATGCCGACGAGATACGGCGTACGGGACAGCTTGCGCGCCGCGCCGTACACGCGCGCGGGGACCATGACGGAACCGTCGGCCTTCGCCAACGCCGCGACGGGGCGCACCAGATGACGTCGTTTGCGGTCCATCAGCAGGTCGGCGAGGCGGGCCGGGTGCGCGTCGAGGACCTGACGCGCGCCGTATCCGGTGAAGTGGTCGGCGCTGCCCGAAGCCAGGCGCGCGCGGTGCCGGGCGGCCGTGACCAGGGAGGGCCCCGGCTCGTCCGTCAGCGGGCCCTCCAACTCGGCGTAGGGGAGAACCTCTTCGCCGCCCGCGACGACCACGTGGTGCAGTCGCGGATTGGCCGCCAGCGTGCCCGCCCGCTCCAGTTCGGCCTCGCGGCCCTTCACCGCCAGGTCGTTGAACGTGACGGCGAGGAGGCGTTCGCCGGCGCCCGTGCCATGACCGAGGACCGTGCCGGGCGCGCCCGGGAGGCCGGCGGCGAGGAGGGCGAGCGTGCCGGAGGCCGGTCCTCCGGAGAGGTCGGCTCCTATGCCGGGCACGGGCATTCCCCGGGCCGCGCGCCGCTCGGCAGGGCCCATACCCGGGACGGGACCGGGGTCAATGTCCGCCCCTGGTACGTGCCTTGGGGCGGCGAGTCGTGCGCGTACGGCCTCGACCAACGCGTCGCGTACGGCGGCCACCGCACTGTCGGGGTCGGTGGTCGCGGCGGCCACGGCGAGGGAGGCCACCTGCTCGTACCCGGCGATCTCCCGTGCCCCCGCGCGCAGGATCAGCGCGTGCCCCGGCGGAATGCGCCGCACACCCTCGTACGGAGTCGAGTCCTGGAGCGCGGCCGGTACGTCGGGAGCGGCGAGCAGAGCCGCCAGGTGCCCGAAGTCGAGGTTGGCCTCGATGAGGTCGGCGAGGGGGAGGGCCGCGGTCGAGTACGCCGTGCCGCCCGCCCAGGGGGTGTAGAACACCGGCCTGACGCCCGCCAGATCGCCGCAGACCATGAGGCGGCGGCCCACCTGGACGACGGCGGTGTAACTGCCGGACCAGGCCGTCAGATGCCGAAGTGCCCCGCCGCGCGCGGCGAACAGGCCCACGCGCAGTTCCTCGTCGGAGGCGCCGCAGGTGCCGAGCACCGCCATGCGGTTCTGCTCGTCGGCCTTGACGACACGCACCTCGTCGGGGCGCCAGTCACCGACCGCCCAGAGCGGATCGGGGTCGCCCCACAGGAGTTGGGACCCCACCGGGTGCACCGTCTCGCCGTCGCCGCCCGTCGCTCCCGCCGAACCGATCTCGGGCGCACGAGCGGCGGTACTGCTCCATCCCACCAACCACCGCATCGCCGCCTCCACAGGCTGTGGACAACCAGTGCACCGTACGAACCGGTCACCATGCTGCCACGAAGAATGCGCCCGGGAGGGCCGGTGCGGCCGCTTGTGCTCCCCGGAGTGCGCCCCTGGGAGATGCCCGCGAAAAAGCGAACGCACGCGCGACGAGCGGCGATCGCGCAGAATTTACCCAAGAGCGACGACGTGAATGCGCCCCCGGTACGCTCCCCAAAAACACCTAACGCGCCCTCAAGTCCCATGGTGGGAGGGTTATTTGACCTCTTAAGGCATGGGCGATATTCAGCCAAATCGGTGATGGACGAACACCCGTGCACACGCTCCGTACATGCTGTGCGCAACGCACAGTCCGGGAGGCGGAGTCCGCCTCCCGGACCGGTCCGCCGCCCGCGGGGATGTAGGCGGCGGTGTCCCCCAGCCCACTGGATCCAGTACAGCGGGCCGACCCACGCACGATCCATGGAAGCGCTCCCCCGATGGCCGGAGAAGAGCGCACGGACGGGCGCACGGCCACACAGCGGGAGCACGACACGACGCTCTGTGCTTGCCCACGGGCCACAATCCCGCCATCCGGAACAATGCCCCTTAACGCTTGGGATGCGGCGAACTACCCTGTGTTTGCCTGTGTTTTCGCGGGAGGCATATTCCTGAGGGCTCGGCCACGTGCTTTTGCGGGTGGGGTTCCAGGGGTTGGCGCCCGGGAAGACGCAGCACGAATGCCGCTGGGCCACCACCCGCGCGGCAGCCGTCTGTGTCGAGGGGTGGCGCAATGTCCAGGGAGCAACGCGGGCCGAACGAAAAACTCGGCGCCGTTCTCGCCCTCGCGGGAATCAGCAACGCAGGACTCGCCCGACGCGTCAACGATCTTGGCGCTCAACGCGGGTTGACTCTTCGCTACGACAAGACGTCGGTGGCGCGCTGGGTGTCGAAAGGCATGGTGCCGCAGGGTGCCGCGCCGCACCTCATCGCGGCCGCCATCGGCCAGAAGCTCGGCCGCCCGGTGCCGCTCCACGAGATCGGCCTGGCGGACGCGGATCCCGCACCCGAGGTGGGCCTCGCCTTCCCCAGGGACGTCGGACAGGCGGTGCGCTCCGCCACGGACCTGTACCGCCTCGACCTCGCCGGCCGCCGGGCGGGCTCCGGCGGCATCTGGCAGTCGCTCGCCGGATCATTCGCAGTGAGCGCATACGCAACTCCCGCTTCCCGGTGGCTGATAACCCCGGCCGACAGCTCGGTGGCACGGGACGCCAGCCCGCTGGAAGGCTCCGGAGCACCGCTGAAAGTCGGCCACAGCGACGTACAGAAACTGCGGGAGGCCGCCGAGGACGCCAGGCGCTGGGACTCCAAGTACGGAGGCGGCGACTGGCGTTCGTCCATGGTGCCGGAGTGCTTACGGGTCGAGGCGGCACCCCTGCTGCTGGGCTCGTACTCGGACGAGGTCGGCCGCGCCCTCTTCGGAGCCAGCGCCGAACTCACCCGCCTGGCCGGCTGGATGGCGTTCGACACGGGCCAGCAGGAGGCCGCCCAGCGCTACTACATCCAGGCCCTGCGCCTGGCCCGCGCCGCGGCCGACGTGCCCCTCGGAGGCTACGTACTGGCCTCCATGTCCCTCCAGGCGACCTACCGGGGCTTCGGCGACGAGGGCGTCGACCTCGCCCAGGCCGCCCTGGAGCGCAACCGGGGCCTGGCCACCGCCCGCACGATGAGCTTCTTCCGCCTCGTCGAGGCACGGGCCCACGCGCGCGCGGGTGACGCCCAGGCGGCCGGCGGAGCCCTCAAAGCCGCCGAGGGCTGGTTGGAGCGGGCCCGGGACGGCGACCACGACCCGTCGTGGCTCGGCTTCTACGGCTACGACCGCTTCGCCGCCGACGCGGCCGAGTGCTACCGCGACCTGAAGGCCCCGCGCCAGGTCCGCCGCTTCACGGAGCAGGCCCTGTCGAAGCCGACGGAGGAGTTCGTACGCTCCCACGGGCTGCGCCTGGTGGTGTCCGCGGTCGCCGAACTCGAGTCGGGCAACCTCGATGCGGCGTGCGAGCAGGGGGTGCGAGCGGTGGAGGTCGCCGGGCGCATCTCGTCGGCCCGCACGACGGAGTACGTGAAGGATCTCCTTCACCGCCTGGAGCCGTACGGGGACGAGCCGCGGGTGGTGGAGCTGCGCGAGCGCGCCAGGCCGTTGCTGATGGCACCGGCCTAGTGGAGGCCCCCTGAGCATCTACGGGGCTGAGATGGTCTTGGGGGTGCGGTTGGTCTGTGGCTGGTTGCGCAGTTCCCCGCGCCCCTGAAGGGGCACGTCTGCGTGACCGGGACCAATCAGGAGACGGCCGGCCACCATGAAGGTGACCGGGACCACGCGCCTCCGCCGACTCGTGCCTCAGGTGGCGTGTCGTGATCGGGATCACGTGCGGCCGACAAACGTGACCGGGGTCTTCTGCCCCCGGTGACGTGACCGGGGTCTCCTGCCCCCGGTGGCGACCCCTGTCATTCTGTGGGTTTGAGCGGGTTGTCAGTGGCGCAGTGCACTATCGGGGGTGGGAGTCGGAGGCTGGAGGTGGGGCGGGCAGATGGGGCGGAAGGTCGCTTACGACTGTGACGTGCTGGTGATCGGCGGCGGGATCGTCGGTCTGTCGACGGCGTATGCGATCACGCGTGCCGCGCCGGGCACGCGGGTGACGGTGCTGGAGAAGGAACCGGGCCCTGCCCGGCACCAGACGGGGCGCAACAGCGGCGTCATCCACAGCGGGATCTACTACCGCCCGGGCTCCCTCAAGGCCCGTTTCGCCGTGCGGGGCGCCGCCGAGATGGTCAAGTTCTGCGCGGAGTACGGCATCGCCCACGCGGTCACCGGCAAGCTGATCGTCGCCACGGAGCGCGAAGAGCTGCCCCGCCTGCACGCACTGGTCCAGCGAGGCCGGGAGAACGGCATTCCGGTCCGCGAGCTCGGCGCCTCCCAGATCGCGGAGTACGAGCCCCAGGTGCGGGGCCTCGCCGCGATCCACGTGACCACGACAGGCGTATGCGACTTCGTGGGCGTGGCCCGCCAGCTCGCAGACGCGTCCGGCGCCCACATCAAGTACAACGCCGAGGTCACACAGATCGACCGCCGCCCCGACCTGGGAGTGGCGGTCCGCACGACCGACGGCACGATCACCCGCGCCCGGATCCTGGTGAACTGCGCAGGCCTCCACTGCGACAGAATCGCCCGCCTCACGGGCGACGACCCCAAAATGCGGATCGTCCCCTTCCGAGGCGAGTACTACACCCTGGCCAGGCCCTCCCTGGTCAACGGCCTCGTCTATCCCGTCCCGGACCCGGCCTTCCCCTTCCTCGGCGTCCACCTCACCCGGGGCATCGACGGAAGCGTCCACATCGGCCCCAACGCGGTCCCGGCCCTGGCCCGAGAGGGCTACGACTGGCGGACCGTGCGCCCCCGAGAACTGTCGGAGACCCTCACCTGGCCCGGCTCCTGGCGCATAGCCCGCCGCCACTGGCGCTACGGAGCCGGCGAAGTACACCGCTCGGCGTCGAAGCACGCCTTCACCAAGGCAGTCCGCCGCCTGCTCCCCGCCACCACCCCCGACGACCTGATCCCGGCCGCCGCAGGCGTCCGAGCCCAGGCAGTCCTACGCGACGGCACCCTCCTGGACGACTTCCTGATCCAGGAATCCCCCCGCACGGTCCACGTACTCAACGCCCCCTCCCCCGCAGCCACAGCCTCCCTCCCCATCGGAAGAGAAATCGCAGCCCGAGCCCTCAGATCAATGACAACCACCTGAGCCCACACACATAGACACGTATATGGATACTTATGTGTCTATATACGCGGGTGGGGACAGCGGCAGGTGAGGGCCCCACGAACGAAGGGGCCGTGTCGGTACGTCGAGTCCGCCGCATAGAGCTCCTCCAAAAGACGGCTCCCTCCAAACCGACGGCCGTACACCCGGAACGCGGCGGACTCGACGTACCGGCGCGGCCCCGCCCCACACCGCCCCGCCCCACACCGCCCCGCACACCCCCCAGAGCCACCAAGCCCACCAAGCCACCCCACCCCTCCACCCCGTAAAATCGACGCACTGTGTCTGACTCCTCCACACCCCCCAACCCGACGAACGCCGACAGGAAGCCCCGCCCAAAGGGCGAACCCCGCTTCCCCGACGGCCCCCGCCCCGACCCCGCCGGCTCCCACTTCGAACGAAGAATCCGCAGCTTCCAGCCCCGCAGAAGCCGAGTGACCCAGGGCCAGGCGGACGCGCTGCAGCGCCTGTGGCCCAAGTGGGGCCTGGACATCGACGGCCGCCACCCCCTCGACCTCAAGGATCTCTTCGCCGCCGACATCCCGGTCGTCCTGGAGATCGGCTTCGGCATGGGCGAGGCCACCGCCCAGATGGCCACCGACGACCCCACCACCGGCATCCTCGCCGTGGACGTCCACACCCCGGGCCAGGGCAACCTCCTGAACCTCGCGGACCGAGCCGGCCTCTCCAACCTCCGCGTGGCCAACGGCGACGCGATCATCCTGCTCCGCGAGATGCTGACCCCGGACTCCCTCGACGGCCTGCGCGTCTATTTCCCGGACCCCTGGCCGAAGAAGCGCCACCACAAGCGCCGCCTGATCCAGCCGGAGTTCCTCACCCTCGCCGCGTCCCGCCTCAAGCCGGGCGCACTGCTGCACTGCGCGACGGACTGGGAACCGTACGCCGAGGTCATGCTCGAAGTCCTCACCGCCCACCCGGACTTCGAGAACACCCAGCCGGACGGCGGCTACGCGCCACGCCCCGACTTCCGCCCCCTGACGCGTTTCGAGGGCCAGGGCCTGGACAAGGGACACGTGGTGAACGATCTGCTCTTCCGCCGCGTACGGCATACCGCGGACAGCGAGTAGGGCCGCACGCCACACAACACACGAAGTACGGGCTGAAGACGCACACAAGGCGGAGCCACACAACGCACCGCCCGGCACCGCCCCCCGCGCCTCGCGCCCCCGACAGTGCGCTCTCGCGGCCCACGCCCCTCCCTCGTTAGGGTCTTTGTCATGGCCACCGGTCCCCCGCTCCCACCGCACCCCGGCTTCCCTCCCGGCATCCCCGCCGGAGGCGCCCCGCACTGGTGGCAGCGCAAGTGGGTCCGCTACAGCGCCCTGACCACCCTGCTCGCCCTCTCCGGCCTCGTCATCCTGGCCCTGGTCCGCAAACAGACCGGCACCGAGGGCTTCCTGGTGGGCCTGGGCCTGGCCGTACTGCCGGTCCCGCTCCTCGTCGCCGCGTTCCGCTGGCTGGACAGAGTGGAACCGGGCCCCTGGCGGAACCTTCTCTTCTCCTTCGCTTGGGGCGCCTGCGCCGCCGCACTGATAGCCATCGTCGCGAACAGCTTCGCGACGAGATGGATAGCGACGGCGACGGCGGACCCGTCCAGCGCCGACACCCTGGGCGCGACGGTCATAGCACCGATAGTCGAGGAGTCGGCGAAGGCAGCAGCCGTCTTACTCGTCTTCCTGTTCCGCAGGCGGGAGTTCACGGGAATCCTGGACGGCGTGGTGATAGCCGGAGTCACGGCGACCGGCTTCGCGTTCACCGAGAACATCCTGTACCTCGGTACGGCGTTCGGCACGGACCAGCTCAGCGGCGGCAGCGGCATCGCGTCCGTCACGGCGGCGACCTTCTTCGTACGCGTGATCATGTCGCCGTTCGCGCACCCGCTGTTCACCGTGCTCACGGGCATCGGCTTCGGCATCGCGGCGCTCTCGGCGGACCGCCACCAGGTACGCCGCGTACTGCTCCCGATCATCGGACTGCTGCTGGCGATGGGCATGCACGCGATGTGGAACGGCTCGTCGACGTTCGGCGAGTACGGCTTCTTCGCGGTCTACGCGGCGTTCATGGTCCCGGCGTTCGGCCTGCTGACCTGGCTGGTCATCTGGACCCGCCAGCGCGAACTGGGCACGATCCGCGACGAACTCCCCGCGTACGCGATGGCGGGCTGGCTGACGGCCCCCGAGCCGTTCGTCCTCGGCTCGATGAAGGCACGGCGGCTGGCCCGCGAGTACGCCACGCACCACGGCGGACGCGCGGCGGGAAGGGCGGTCGCGGAGTACGAGGCGTACGCGACGTCGCTGGCGTTCCTGCGCCACCGGGGCCGCAAGGGCCGAGCGGGCGCCGACTTCGTCGTAAGGGAACGGGAACTGCTCCACGAACTGTGGGCACGCCGCGAACCGGCCCGCCCGGCCCTCCTGTACGCGGCCCGGGCGACGGCTCCGGCACCGGTGGCACCGCAGTGGCAGGGCTACGGTTACCCGGCGCCAACGCCGTACACGTACAACCCGTACCGCTCGTAATAGGCGCGACCCCAAACCACAACGCGAACCCAAAAACGCAACCGCACCCCCCCAGCCCAAACCCCAGACGAATCCCCACCCCCAACCCCACCCCACCCCTCAGCCAGAAGCCGAGGTGAGCCTCCCCAGCTCCCCCTCCGTGAGGACGAGCCCGGCCACCCCCAGCAACGCCGGAAGCTGCTCGACCGTACGAGCGCTGGCGATCGGCGCGACGACGGTCGGCCGGGAGGCCAGCCAGGCCAGGGCCACGGTGGCGATCTCGACCCCGCGCTCCCGAGCGACCTCGTCGAGCGCGGCCAGCACCCGCGGCCCCCGCTCGGACTCCAGATGCGCCCCCGCGGACCCGGCCCGCGCGCTGTCGACGACGGAACCCGCCCGGTACTTGCCGGTGAGGAAGCCCGAGGCGAGCGAGGAGTAGGGGACGACGGCCAGACCGGCCCGGGAGGCGACGTCACGCAGCGGACCCTCGTACGAGTCGCGGGAGACGAGGTTGTACCGGGGCTGCAGCGCGACGTACCGCGCAAGGCCCTCGCGGTCGGAGAGGTCGAGGGACTCCTGGAGCCGCTCGGGGGAGAGGTTGGACGCGGCGATCGCGCGCACCTTGCCGGCGCGGACGAGCTCGTCCAGGGCGGTGATGATCTCCTCGACCGGCACGGACGGGTCGTCGAAGTGGGTGTAGTACAGGTCGATGTAGTCCGTCTTCAGCCGCCGCAGGGAGGCATCGGCCGCGGCCTTGATGTTCGCCCCTGACAGACCCTTGTACCGGGGGTGCGCACCGACCTTGGTGGCGACGACGACGTCGGCGCGGTTGCCGCGCGCGGCGAGCCAGTCGCCCAGGACGGTCTCCGACTCACCGCCCTCGTTGCCCGGCACCCAGGCCGAGTAGGTGTCGGCGGTGTCGACGAAGTTCCCGCCCGCGGCGGTGTACGCGTCGAGCACGGCGAAGGACTGCGCCCGGTCGGCGGTCCAGCCGAAGACGTTGCCGCCGAGGGAGAGCGGGAAGACGTCGAGATCGGACGAACCCAGCTTGCGGAGAGAGGTCATGGGTGGGTCAACGGCCGTACCGGACGGCCGTATTCCGCACCCAGGAACCTCTCAAGCCCTTCTTACCGGCGTACCGGTTGAGCTCTTACGAAGTGAGCTCTTACGAAGTGAGCCCTTACCGGGTGAGCCCTTACGGGGTGAGCCCCTTGCCACGCAGCCACGCCATCGGGTCGATGCCGTCGCCACCGCTGGTGTGGACCTCCAGGTGGAGGTGCGCCCCGGTGACGTTGCCGGTCGCGCCCACGCGGCCGATGATGTCGCCGGTGGCCACCTTCTGCCCGACGCTGACACCGATCGACGACTGGTGCGCGTACCAGAGCTCCGTACCGTCGTCGAGCGTGAGGACCGTGCGGTAGCCGTACGAGCCGTTCCAGCCGGCCTCGGTGATCGTGCCGCTGTGAACGGCCTTGATCGGGGTACCCGTAGGAGCGGCGAAGTCCAGACCCGTGTGCTGACCGGACGACCACAGCGCACCGGACTGCCCGAAGGTCGAGGTGATCGTGTACGAGGAGGTGGGCAGCGTGAACTGCTTGGCGAGCTCGGCGAGGCGCGCGGCCTCGGCCTTCTCCTTGGCCTCCTGGTCCGCCTTCTTCTTGGCGGCGGCGACCTTGGCCTCGGCGGCGTCCCGCTCCTTGGCGGCCTGGTCGGAGGCCTTCTTCGCGGCGGCGGCCTCGGCGGCCCGCTGGGCCTCGCGGTCCACCTGGTCCTGCTGCCGCTCGGCCTGGAGCATGATGCGGGCGCGCAGGGCCTCGCCCGCGTCCGAGTTGCCCTCCTCGGCGTCGGCGGCGGTGAGGCCGACGGCGGTGATCGGAGTGCTGGAGCCCTCGGGGGCGTCGTCGTCCGAGAACGGCGAGCCGACGTTCGGCAGGTCGGGGATCGAGATCGACACCGGGGGCTTGCCGGTCTGCGCGGTGGCCATGCCACCCGCACCGACGGCGGCTATGACACCGACGCCCAGAACGGTCGAGCTACGGGCGAGTCCACCGCCGCGCTGCTTGGCGACGCGGTGCCGGCCGCGGACGGGAAGGACGGTCTCCGCGCTGGGGTTCCAGACCTCCCACGTCTCCTCGTCCTTACGAGCGCCGTAGGCGAATGTGTCGGGCTTCTTCTCACCCGAGGACTCACCCGTCAACTCATCCGGTACGAACGAGGGTGTGAGGGCAGACCGGTTGGACGCCACGTAGGCGCACTCCTTTCCTTCCTTCTCGCCTACCGGGTTAGCTGACGGGTTCGGAGCAGGAAGGTCTCCTACGCGCGTCAACCGCGGTGCGCTACACCGCGAAGACGAGCGATTCACCCCAAGTGGTGGTTCCCCGGTTCCCTTGCGGGATTCGGCGCGTGCGCACGGAGCCGACTCTTGTGACGGCTGGGACGACCGCGCTGCGTTATCGAACGTTAATAGACCCGGGCACCGGATTCCAAGCTGTTCCTGATGATCGTTACGGCTCTTGGCCTGGACTTACAGGTCATGAGCGGGGTAAATCGGGCGAGTTGATCGACATTCAGGAATAGCAGTCCTGTTGATGGTGCGTCAGTTGTTGAGCGGAGGGACGCCGTTCGACTACGAACGGTGATATGGCCCGCCGAAAGAGCGACGCATCTCACGCCCGCCGCCATCACATGTGGTGCCGTGCCCTCACGGCCGCCGCACCGCGAGCAGTGCCATGTCGTCGGCGGCACCGCCCCCGGTGTGCCGCAGGACGTCGTCCAGTACCGCGGTGAGCAACGCGTCGGGCCCGGGGAAGACCCGCCCGGCCAGCCGCCGCGCCGGATCGTAGAAGACGTCCCGCCGGTCCCGCGCCTCGGACAGCCCGTCCGTGTGGAAGAGCAGCATGGCCCCGCCCGGGAACTCCTCCTCCTGCGCGCGGTCGGGCCAGGCCCCCAGCTCCCCCGTCCCGAGCGGCAGCGCGGGCTCCGGCGCGGAGAGCGTACGTACCTCTCCGTCGCCGTACAGCAGAAGGGGCCCGGGGTGGCCGCGGTTCACGAGGCGTACGACCGGGGTGCCGTGCGGGATCTCGGCGAGCACGGCGGTGGTGAAGTCCTCGAAGACCGCGATGATGTCGCGCCGGACGCCTTCGCGTGCGAGTGCCCGCTCCAGCCGCTGGGCGACCGCCTCCAGGCTCGCCTCCTGCTCGGCGGCCTCCCGGAAGGCCCCGATGAGTACGGCGACGACGCCGACCGCTCCCATGCCCTTGCCCCGTACGTCGCCCACGAGGAGCCGTACGCCGTGCGGGGTGTCCTGCACGGCGTACAGGTCGCCCCCGATGAACGCGCCCTCCTGCGCGGCCTCGTACCGTGCCGCGATCTCGAGACCACCGATCCGCGCGGCCGGTTCGGGCAGTACGGCCCGCTGGGCGGCCTCCGCGATCTCGCGGGCGGTGGCGAGGCGCGCGTTGCCGCGTCCCACGAGCCGGTTGATGCCGACGGCGAGCACGGCGGCCGTGGCCACGGTGAGGACCTCGGTGACCGCGCCCGCGTCGAAGGCGAACCTGAGGTGCACGAGGGCCATGCCCACGGTCGCCGCGATGCCCGTCCACACGGTGGCGCCGAGCGAGAAGAGGGGTGCGGCGATGAGCACGGCGGCCGTGAAGAAGGGAGCCGCGGTGAAGTCCTGCGGGGTGAGCAGGTCGTAACAGACACCCGCGACGATCAGCAGCGCCGGCAGCGCGCGGACGAGGGTGCGCTGGTACGAGGCGGTTCTCTCCACGGGCTCGACGTCCACGGGCTCGACCCGCACCGGCTCCTGCTCCTCCACCTGTCCAGGCTTCCGGGAGCGGGGGTGGCGGGCGAGCGGACGAGGACCGGGCGGGTGAAGACGCCTGCCCGCCCGAACACCCGAGGAGATGCCCGGGAAACACCTGAGGCCGGAATCCTTGATCGGATTCCGGCCTCAGGCCTTCAGTAGCGGGGACAGGATTTGAACCTGCGACCTCTGGGTTATGAGCCCAGCGAGCTACCGAGCTGCTCCACCCCGCGTCGTTAAGACCACTGTACGCCATCCGCGGGACCCAAAGCACACGCGTTAACTTCGCCCGCACTTCACCGGGTGGTTTGGTACGAAACGTGCCGATCGGCGGTGCGGGTCGGCCTGCGCATCGGCCGTACCGACGGGAAACGGGCCGGTCAGGTCAGGTCAGGTCAGATGACGGTTGGGCGCCTTCGCGTCGGCCTCGTACTCCGGGAGTACCAGGACGTCGGCGCCGGCCGCGGCCAGCAGCCCGCTGCCGTCCGCGCCCGCCACGAAGGTGTCCGGCTCCCGCCAGGCGGTCACGACCCTGCGTACGCCCGCGTCGAGGATCAGCCGGGCGCAGGGCGCGGGCCGGGACGCGCGGCGGGCGCATGGCTCCAGGCTGCTGTAGACGGTGGCGGTCGCGAGCCGCGGATCACCCGGCTCGATCTTGGCGAGGGCGGCCTCCTCGGCGTGGGACACGGGGTCGGACTCACGGGAGTACCCGCGGGCCAGCTCCGTACCGTCAGCCGCGACGACGACCGCGCCGACGCTGAACGCGGTCTGCGAGGGCGGGCACTCGGCGGCCAGTTCGCAGGCGAGGGCCAGCCATCGGTGGTCGGCGGCGGAGGGTACGGTCCCGGTGCCGGGCGCGGTGGGGACGTACCGCATGAGGACGACGTCCCCCACGGGCCGCGTCTCGACCAGCCGCAGCCGGTTGCGGGGGCCGCCCGGATAGTCGCCGGGCCCGAACAGGCGGGGCGCGTCCGGCTCCCCGACGACGAGGGGCGCGAGGGCGAGCTGCAGTTCGTCGGCGAGGCCCTGGCGGAGGAGCTGGGTGTGGACGCGTCCGCCGCCCTCGACCATGAGCCGCCGTACGCCGCGTACGTCGTGGAGGTGGGTGAGTACGGCCCGCCAGTCGACGTCGGGGCCCACGGACGCGACGTCGACGCCGAGGCCGCGCAGCGCTTCGGTGGCCCTGGTGGCCCCCTCGTCGGTCGTGTAGACGATCTTCTCGCCGCCCGTGGACCAGAAGTTGGCGTCGGGGTCGAGGTCGCCGCTGCCGCTGACGGTGACCTTCAGCGGGTACTCGGGCCGTCCGGCGGCGACGCGGGCCGCGCGGCGCTCGGCGGAGTTGACGAGGAGCCGGGGGTTGTCGGCGCGCAGGGTGCCCGCGCCGACGAGGATCGCGTCGGACTCGGCCCGTACCTCGTCGACCCGGTCGAAGTCGGCCGGTCCGGAGAGCAGCAGCCGTCCGGGGCCGGTGTCGTCCAGGCAGCCGTCGAGGGAGACGGCGGCGGACAACAGGACGTAGGGGTGGGGCATGAACGCGCTCGCTTTCGGAGGCAGAGCAGGGGGCTTGGCCGGGCGGCGGCCCGGTGTCGCCCGGACGACGACGGTCTGGGCTCAGGGTGGGCTCGGACTGGGCTCGGGCGGGGCTTGGTTCAAGTTTGAAACAAACCTACACTGGGGGCATGACGACCCGCTGGCTCACCCCCGAGGAGCAGCGCGCCTGGCGCGCGTACATCGCCGCCTCCCATCTCCTGGAGGACGCGATCGACCGGCAGCTCCAGCAGGAGGCCGGCATGCCCCACCTTTACTACTCCATCCTCGCCAACCTCTCCGAGGCACCGGGCCGCAGCCTGCGCATGACGGACCTCGCGGAGAGCACGAAGATCACCCGCAGCCGGCTGACGTACGCGGTGACCCGCCTGGAGAAGGACGGGGCGGTACGCCGCGAGGACTGCCCCATGGACAAGCGGGGCAGCGTCGCGATCCTCACGGACGAGGGGATGGCCCTGCTGGAGCGCACGGCCCCCGGCCACGTCGAGACGGTCCGCACGACGCTCTTCGACAAGCTGACCCCGGAGCAGGTGGGGCAGCTGGAGGAGATCTGCACGGTGATCGCACGGGGCCTGGAGGGGGACGACCCGCAGGCGGCCCCGGACGACGTGCCGTGGCGGCGCAGGTCGAGCCCGTGCGCGGGAGGGTCGGCGACGGGCGACGCATGAGGCCCGCGGGGACACACGGGCCTCATGGCAACCACCGGAACCACCACAATCACCTAAATCCGTTGCTTCAACTTTAAAGCATGGGGTAGTGTCTCGATTCGAGGATCTGCTTCAAATCTGAAGCAGGTGAGAGATCGGACCGGGAGAACCGCATGCCCGACTACCCCGCCGCCACCCAGCGCTCGCGCGTCCGGGTGCCGCTGCGTTTCAACGACGGCTACAGCGTCGACGCCGAGCTGGTCACCTTCCACGGCCTGACCGACGGCCAGGAACACGTGGCGATGATCCTCGGCACCCCTTCGGCCACGCCCCTGGTCCGCCTCCACTCCGAGTGCCTGACGGGCGACGTCTTCGGCTCGTCCCGCTGCGACTGCGGCCCCCAGCTCCGCGAGGCGGTCGAACAGATCGCGACCCGCGGCGGCGTGCTCCTCTACCTCCGCCAGGAGGGCCGGGGCATAGGCCTCTACAACAAGCTCGACGCGTACGCCCTCCAGGACGAAGGCCTCGACACGTACGCCGCGAACACGGCCCTGGGCCTTCCCGAGGATGCCCGTGACTACACGGCGGCGGCCCAGATGCTGCGAGCCCTCGGCATCACGGAGCTGGACCTCCTCTCCAACAACCCCGACAAGGCGGAGCAGCTCCGCGACCTGGGCATCACGGTCGGCCACCGCGTCCCGACGGGCGTCTTCACCACGGCCCACAACGTCCGCTACCTCCGCGCGAAGGTCCTCCAGACCCAGCACACCCTGCCGCTGGCAAAGCTGACGGCGGGCTGATCCCGGCCCCCGCACACGGAAGGGGTGACTCCGCGCGCCCACAGGGCAGAACGCAGACATGGGGGACGACAGCGAGGCTCAGCGCATAGCGGAGGACGGCAGACTCTGGCAGCACACGCTGCACGAGAACACGATGCTGTTCCAGCGAGGCAACCTCTTCCTGGTGGGCCAGTCACTCTTCGCCGTGGCCTACACGACACTCCTCACCACGGAGAAACACCTCTCGGCAGCCCGCGTCCTGACCGCCTTCGGCCTGGTCCTGGCCCTCACCTGGCTCTACGTCGGCCACCGCCACCGCCTCTACTACCGCCACGTACAGGCGAGAGCGCTGGAACGCCTCCCCGACTACGCGGCCACATGGTCGACTTGGACGGGCCGCAGACGGGGACTGTCGATCACCCTGATCACTTACGTGTTGCCTTGCCTGGCTGTGGTGATGTGGGTGGCGTTGTTGCTGATCACTTGAGCCGGCGGCCGCCCGCCCGGGACACGGCCTGCCCTGCGCCTCGGATGGTCCCGAGGCGGAGGGCATCGGACGGTGTCGTCATCCGCCGGGCTCCAACCGCCCTACCTGGTAGCGGATGTTGGACGCCTCTTCGCCTCCTGGCTGGCCTGCCCGCCGTCCTCGGCATCCGGTGCAGGCAGGCGCATGCCCCGGGACTCGGCGACGCGCAGGGCGTCGGCCAGGCACTCGGCGAGGCGAAGACCGGCGTAGCGAACCTCGGTGTACGGCGATGTCGGGTCGTCCAGCACTGTGCGGGCCAGGCCGAGGACGTCAGCACCTGTGGCGAGCTGGGCCGCCTCCAGATCGTCGGCGAGACGGGACACGTATCCGCCGCCGTTCTCCGTGACCAGGTAAGAGGGTTTGCCGTCGAGGGACGGCCACGGCAGGAGGCGGGGAGCGGCGGAAATCCCCGCGGGGCCAGTGGTCCGCTTCGCGGTGTGCTTCATCAGGCGGCCACCTCCTGCGCGCCGATCAGGTGCCGGTCGAGGTCGATCCCCAAGTCGGCGGCGAGCACGAGGGCGAGGCGGCGGCGCTGCTGAAGTGCGGCTTCCTGGTCATGGGCGGCGAGGTAGGGGCGTACGAGGGCGGAGTCGGCGCCGTCGAGGGGCGCTACGAGGCCGTACGGGGAGCGGTGGTGGGGGAGCCGTGGCGATAGGGGCGCGGAGGGCGAGGGGTGCCGTACGGCGGTGAAGTGGACGCAGAGGTAGGTGCGGTGGCGGCTGCGGCGCCGTTTGCCCGTGCCCGGGCAGAAGAGGAGACGCAGCCATTCGAGGGTGCGGCGGATAGGGTCGTGCATGTCGACGCTCCTTTGAAGCGTTGGCCATGCCCCGGGAGGTCTGGACACCTCGCCGGGGTCTTGTCATTTCGACCATACCGGTAACTGCGTCCCCCTGCACCCCTATGCGTCCTACTGCATCCCGACGCGGTAGGACGCGTCCTGGTACTGCGCTACGCGCTGGGCTGCGGCACGGTGGAGAGATGAGTGAGCTTCCGCGCTACGAGTACGTGAAACTCGCCGATGCAATCGCGGCAGACATCGCGTCCGGCGAGTTGCCACAGGGGGCCGCGCTGCCAGGTGAGCGGGCCATGACGGATCTGCACAGCGTGAGCATCGGCACCGTGCGTCGCGCCATCGTCGAGCTTCGCAAACGTGGGCTGGTCGCAACCCTGCCCGCGAAGGGGACGTACGTCATCGGAATGCCGGAGTCACCCAGCGACGCACCCGAAGTGGGCGAACCGAACACCTGAGGGGTGGCGCACGCGTCGCGCGACCCCGGTCGAGCCGGGTCTCCTCGGTGGATTTGCCGCCCCAGTGCGCGGGCTTGCCACCCCGGTAGTGCTCCCTGCCACCTCCCGCCCCGCCTCACTCTCCGGTGGTAATTCAGGCGAAACCAGTGACAGTCCGCCGCAACCTGAGCACACTGCCCCACACGTGACCAACCACCACCGGGAGCAGCGCCATGGCCAGCAACCCTTACTTCAACCAGCCCTTAGCTCCGGCTCGCCCCCACATGTACAACACCACCCTCGCCAAAGTGATCTGGACGCTGGTTCCCATCGTCACCGTCGGCCTGGCTGCCGCTGTCCCGTTCGTCGTCGCGGCCGTGAAAGGCGTCGTAAAGCCGTGGCTGGCGGTCGTGTACGTGGTTGCCGAGATCGCCGTGTTCTCCGTTGCCATGGCGATCAGCCCCACTGGCGACGACGGCAACCCGTTCCCGGGCTTCCTCATGGTGCTGCTGATCATCACGGCAGCTACGCACGCGGCACTGCTCGACAACGACAAGATCAGCATCGGGAAGTAGCTCCAACGCAGCGCCCGCCGACCGGCATTCGAAGGTCGGCGGGCGCTTCCCGTGTGTGCCACACCGGTGCCATCCCCTGCACAAACTCGCACGTCACGGCCAACACACCGCACTCCCTGGGCGGTTAGGGAAATCCGTCGCGCATCGTCCAGCAGAATCCTGGGCCTTCACTCATCTGTAGGCACAACATGGGCATACCCCCTCCACACGGCACACATGAGGACGCATGATGCCCTCCTGCACACCACATCCTTGGGGGGACCATGACCGACAGCACACCACCACCCATGCCCGACTTCCCGCCGCCCCCACCGCCGGCCGTGAAGAAGAACCACACCAACGCGATCATCATCGGCTCCGCGGCCGCACTCATCGCCGCAGTCGTCGCAACCGGCGTTGTGGTCGTGCAGTCCGCAGACGACGGCAAGCCCGCCACCACCGCCGTCGCGTCGAGCGTCCCGGACGGGGACGTCGTGACCGACGCCGCGCAAGAGCCGGATCTGGAGCCGACGTACGACGAAGTCGACACCGACAGCTTCACGATGGAGCTTCGCACCACCACGCGGCAGTGCTTCGGGTCAGCCGGTTGCAACGTGACGGTCGAGCCAGAACTGACCTACCTCGCCGACGCCGAGAGCCTCGATCCGGACGCGGTGTACGAGATCACCTACGAGATCCGAGGCGACGAGTCCGGACCGGTCATCGAGACTGCTGAACTGACGGACCGGACGAGCCTGAGCTACACGCCGACTATGGTCAGCGCTGCTTCGTCGAGCACGAAGGTTTCAGTGAAGATCACGGACGTCGTGACCCAGGGGGGATGAGGTCACGTAGTCGGCAGTGTCGGCGGTATCTGAGCCGACGCCCGATGTTCGGTCAGGCCCCGCCGAGTTGGCGGGGCCTTCGTCATCCGGTGCGCTGCTTGCCCGCAATCGACCGCAGCAGCAGGGCACGGGCAATCTGCCTGCGTGGCCGCTGTACTGCCCGCCCGTCAATTGGCCGGCGCTCGACTGCGTATGACTCCCCGGGCCACTCGGTAGTGGGCGACCGGCGGATCCCACCATGCTCGGCGCCTGCTCCAGCAGGGGGGCCAGTTCGCGAATGCGCCGTGCCGGGCGAAGCACAGCCTCGTACCGGTCGCAGACCAGCCGCTGTGACTCCGAAGCTCCCGCCTGCCAGAGACCTCAACCACGAGCAGTACTCCGGCCGGGCCTACTGCCGGTGCGACAAGGCGCTTTGGCGTGGCGCGGTGAGCGTCAGCATCTGCCACGGCAGTTCGGGGGCCCACGTCCTCGACATCGAGGTGTACGCCTGTCCCCGGCTGCGCATACCGGCCGTGGCGGTCCGACGACGACTGAGCCGTCCTGATCGTCTGGCACTTCGGGCCATCACCGGTCCAGCAGAACGCGTCGGGCGCCGAGAAACGACACGAGCCCCCGGCTCAGATCACCTCTGAGCCGGGGGCTCTCGCGTAGCCCCTGTGGGACTCGAACCCACAACCAATGGATTAAAAGTCCTGGCCAAAGCATGACGGGTGGTGCCGGATGCTCTCTCAGCGTCCAGAACCGCCTGGCCAGGAGGACTTCGCTGTGTATCTGGGTCTACTGACTGACGGCTCCTGCCGGACCGTCCGCTCACGCATCGCTCACGCAGAGCACATTGCACGAACTGTACGGAGCACCCCGGACGGGTCACGCTCGCAAACCTATCCAAGATCACAAAAAGTAGGCTCGACCCTACAGACGCCGGCCCGCGCGACGGGCAGCCTGGCTGTACGGCTCAGTCTCGTTCCCGTGGCGCGGATTTTCAAGATCAGCAAATGCATCAATTCTGGTGCTGCCCCGAGCCTCCGCGGTGGCGAATCCTGTACGCGGTGCCCCAAGAGACTCGGCTCGTTGGATTCAGCCGTGTGTCCGACACATGGCGTGGGTGAAGCCGAGAGTGATCACGAAATGTGCCTGGCTGGGTACTGACTTCGCGGTGCGAGGCGGAGAGGCTGGTGCCCGAGGTAGGGAGCAGCCGATGAGCGGGCTGGCGATAGAATTCGAAGTCGTTGCTGCCATTTGTGTTGCGCGGGTTCTGATTCGCCAGCTCCGAGGGCTGTTGGTGGACATCGGTAACGCAATCCGCGCCTGGCGCTCCGTACGCGACGCCTTGCGGGACGAGCCGGAGGAACACCAGAGCTGACTTATGCACTCGCTCCGACTTGGCGGCGGACGGTCGGCACCAGACCAAGGCGCTCGGCAGCCGAGATCGCTGCGACCGCTCGGCTAGATCTCTACGGCTAGCCTGGAAAAGAGGCGGCGCGGCGCTCCGTTCGGAGCCGATCCGACGCTCCGAGTCGGCGCGTTCCGGTTCGGAACAGCCACATGTTCTGATCAGTTCTGAACAGGCACTGCTGATCATTTGCTCTGCATCTCCGTCGGCAGCAAGTGACGGCACACGGCCATCAAGGGTCTGTAGACGACGGCGACACCTCGGACGCAACTCAAGGGGCGCCCGAACGCTGCGGAAAACGGGTGCGAGCGCCGCGCGGAGCAATCTACGATCGTTCACCATGGGCGTGTATATAAGCCGGCATCGGACGGATGCGGCACCGAAGCGAGCATCAGAGTCGAATTCCGAGTTCTTCGAACGGATCGCCGGTCCGTTCTGGGACCAGGTGCGGGATGTGATCAACGAGTGGTGGTCACACTTTCCCCCCGATGCTCAGCCCGGCCTGCGCAGTCGACTAAAGGATCGCAATTCCGACGCGAACGTCTACTCCGCGTTGTGGGAACTGTACGTGCACGAGATGCTGCTCGGCTCCGGTTACACGGTGGAGATCGAGCAGCAAATAGGCACAGAAGGCAAATATCCAGACTTCCTGGCCACTCGTGGCGACGAAAAATTCATTGTCGAGGCGATCTGGACAGCCGAGAATCTGGACGGAACCGGGAGTAGCTCGCTCCCGCCTCAGGTCGCGGACGCGATCGACCGCGTTCCGAGCCCAAACTTCTACGTGGCATACAAGGTTGACAGCATTGGCTCGACCACGCCGCAGCAAAGGCGGTTGAAGAACGAGCTCACACGATGGCTGGCAACCTTGAATCCCGACCAGGTCACTGCCGAGTATGAGCAGAAGGTGCCGCTACCCAAGCACACCTGGCAGGAGGCAGGCTGGCACCTCAGCTTCGAGGCGATCCCCCGCAGCCCCGGCAGGCGAGGCGATCCGACGAGCAGGACAATCGGAATCCATCCCTCGGTGTGGGTCGCCGATGACTCAGATCGGGTGCTCAAAGCTGTGAGGAAAAAGGGCAGGAGGTACGGCGACTTGGCGCTGCCATTCATCGTGGCGGTTGGTAATTCGGCCGTCTTTCCCGAAGATGAGGACACCGAGAGCGCGTTGTACGGGACCTCGGTCGAGTACGCCCACCGCACCGGATCGACTTTCGGTCGCAATCCCGACGGCTACTGGACTGCCGCGCAAGATCAGGTCCATAGCCGGGTCAGCGGCGTACTGACCGTCGACAACCCGGCACCTTGGACCTGGGCGAAGCAGGTCCCAGTCCTCTGGCAAAGCCCCGCACCTGGCTCGTTCCCGGCCCCCGTTCTCCCCGTCTGGGCAACGGCACGATTGGTCGATATTCACGTCGAACGTCAGCCAGCGGCTCGCCCCATCCACACGTCTCTCAGTCTGCCTGAGCGCTGGCCGATCGGGGACGCTTTCTCCCGGCGTCAGCCAAGCACCGAAAGCTGAGGGCGCGATGCGAACGGGCGGATGCCCCACATGCGGAGAGTGGCCGAAGACTGGGCGATCTGCCGGACGGCCGCATGCTCCTGCACTTCACGTGGGATCGCGGACTTGTCGATCGGCTACGGCTAAGCGTCGTACGTGCCGACCGCATCCATACCAAGACTGGGCCACTGTCCCCAACGCGTTACTACAGGTCGTATCTCTCCCCGACGATTGGGACGAGTGCACCCGCAGGCGAAAGGAGCTGGCCCGTCCAGCGGAGGAAGGTCAACATAGGCCCCTTAGCACAGAGCTACACCAAGCGGCCACTCGCATGCTGGAACGTGCACGGCGCATATCGATTCTTGGCCCTGAAGAAGTCGCTCAAGCCGCTCAGAAAATCTCTGATGCGACTATGGAGAATATCGAAAGAGAATACAAGTTCGGCCAATACATCGAGGCAACTGTCGCACGTCTGCGGGAGCAGGAAGGGCGTGTCCGTGAGCTCTCGCCCGACCTCAAATTTGAGCAGCTGAATCAGGTACTCACCCACGCTGGCAACTTAGAGAGCTCACAGGAACTCTATTCTATAGAAGAGCTGGAGAGGATCATAGGGAATGCGGATCGCTCCATGAAAGCGGGAGAAGAGTGGCTCAGCAGGATGATCGCGTTCGGGGAACTAGGGGCGAAATAAACAACGAAAGAGCGCGCTTCCTGGAGGATTTTAAACGCAATATTCAGGTGACCGAAGAGAATAGGGCGGTCTTCGTTCACACCGTGCGGAACTCAATCGCAAGCCCACTCATACATAGCGACTGATCAGCCTAGTTCTTCGTCAGAAATCGGCCACTCCTAAAGTACTGACGCTGTTCCCCAGCTGATGTCGATCCTCGATCGGGAGAAATTTTAGCTGTCTCGCGAGTAAGTTATCACGCGACGCTTTCCTGCAGCCTTTGCCATTCGCAGTGCGACGAAACTTTCACGCAAAGTTTCACCCATCCCGGCCGAGAATGTAAATTGCCCCGGGCGCTGGAGGTCCGAGAGCCGATCACATATAGAACCAATGTCAGGGTTGTCAATCCGCGCCAAGATGCTGTCGCCCCCCGCCGACACAACGTAGACGCCTGGGATTTCGTTAAGTGAATCAACCAATTCGTCAATCGATGCAGAAATCTCCTTGGATGACGCTACGAAGGAGTCGACGTCGTTCGCTAGAAGGTGCGCTTCAACCTTGCCCCCTACATCGTCACCATCGATGATCAAATAAGACAACACGGCTCCATTTATCGGGGCTGTCAAACTACACATAGGAAATAATTTCGGTTCTCGGACTGAGAGGCAAAAGGGAGCCGAGGGCAAAGGCAAGCGACGTTGGGGCCGAAATAAATAGGCGCCCTTCCGGAACTGACCCGTGTACTGCATTCATGGAGGAAAGGTGACTCGCCCAACCCTGTAGAGTGCGTTTCAGTAGTTCATTGTACGCGCGGTGATCATTGGGGAAATCTGGGCACTCGATAACAAGTGCTGTGCTGCAGATATCGCCTGCGCTCACTTGATATCGGGCGTGAGTACCCGCAGTGGCCGCAGCTTGGGCATCCATGGCGCGACTTGCGGAATTTTGAGAGATGCAGACGATTAGTGCATGCCTGTTTATGTTTCCAGGATTCAAATTTACGGTCTGTATCTGCACCGTACTAGGGAGCTGATAATTGACCTCCGACGTACGCGGCCCCGTGGGCGTGCCTACGAGCTGCAGGGGAGGCAAAGCCCCAACTGCACCCGAGTTGGAAACCTGGTGTACGGCGATCTCCTGAAAATCGTGGACTCTCAGGGATGCTCCCTGCACACTATTAAACACCTCCCGTCCAAGCTGGAATGAGTTCTCAAGGCCACTAGTAAGATAAAAGGAGATTTCACTCGACTTTCGAGGATTCTCCTCCTTAAGCCGAGCCTCGATCACTTTCTGCGTCAGCCGCCTTCTATCTACTCCTGAGCTCGGATACAGTTCGTCGGCATTTACGTAGAAAAAGCTAACATGCTTAGCTTTAGCCTCTGCTGCATACTCCAGGAGTCTCGCATCCGACCACCCGGAAGTTGGTTCTGGCTGCAGGAATACAGCGACTCCGACTCCGGAGCGTCCGTGGAGGCTAATCCAGCTAGCAGCCAGGATGAGGAACCCTGCAATCAGAATGCAGATTTCAGTTCGCTTGCCGCCGGGAATCATTCCGAGAAAATCGGGGAGTGTGGAAGCTACGATGGCAGTTCCGATTGCCGCAACCAGCGCAGCGAAGATCGCTCGATCCTCGTTAACTCTTCGGTAGCTTCGCCTAATGCGGCCCGCCATCTCGCCCCTTACCCACCCGTGTAGTCAGTAGCACCACAGCCGTAATCTACCGGGTCTTGTGTCCGTCCACAGGAAATCGCATCCGCCCTTGAGCACATGAAGTCGTCGGGGTAAGTGACAGAGCCGTTGCCATCAATGCGCCCGTAGCCTCACACCTGGCGCACTGCCTGACGGATGCCGAGGTCACACGTGCGGTCTTCGGTGAGGTGGCTGAAATGGCCTGCCGAGCAGGGGGAGTCACGCAAGACCGCCGCGGCGGTGGCTGCGGCATCTCCAGGGTGAGGTCCGGGCTGAAGACCGGGCTTGTGTGCCTGGACCAGCGATGTGGTGGATGAACATGTGCCTGGGACTGAGGACGTGGACGGCTTCCATCCCGTCCGGGCATGGTGACGCAACACTCGTCCCTATGCCCATCCGTCCAGTGACACCTGGGGCCCACGGGTGAGATACCGGTGGAGCGCGCTCGCGGTGGTGTCCACGAACTCTTCGGGTATGGCGTCGGCATCGACCCATCGGACTTGCGCGTGCTTTCGTGGCTCGCGGTTTTCGGGTTCTCCGGTCCATTCGTGAACAGCGAAGACGACGGTGAGGAAGCCGTTGGGAGCTTCAACGCCCCACGCGCTGTGGATGATGTGGGCGACCTTCAGGGACTCCGGTTTCACGGTCAGGCCGGTCTCTTCGTACAGCTCGCGCACTGCCGTCTCGGTGACAGGCTCGCCGGGCTCACTCTTACCGACGGGAAGATCCCACATCCCCTGAGCGAACTTGGCGTTCTGGCTCCGCTGGAGGAGCACGACCCGGTTGGTGGCCTGGTCGTGGACGATGACGGCGGCGACCAGCAGGGTCATGGATTCCAGGGCGGGCGGTAGGGCTTTGGGCTGGTCGTCGGTTGTCCGCTGAGCCACGGCTGGTGTCCCTTCGTCGGCCGGTTGGTGGGCAGCTTAGGCCAGTGCTTCGCGTGCGCGGCGGGCGAGTTCGGCGGCTCCGGGCACTTTGCGGCGCTGGTAAATGGAGAGGGTGAAGCGGAGCGAGGTGATCGCTTTGCGGGTGCGGTCGGAGGTCATGCCCTCCATGAGGGTCAGGGCCTGGGACCAGGCGGCGACCGCCTCGTCGGCACGGGCCTGGGCTGCGAGGCTGTCGCCGAGGTCTGCGTGGGTGAGGGCGTGGACGCGCTTGTACTTCTCGGGGTCCCAGCGGATCAGGGCGTCTCGGTGCTGCTGTTCGGTGCCGACGTGGTCCGCCAGATCAGTGAGCGTGCGGGCAGTGTGGCTGGCGACCGTGCCGGCGGCCGGGCCGCTGACGCGTGAGTAGCTGGGCTGAGGCACGTCGTCACGCAGGAGAGCGTCTTCGGCGGCAAGCAGAGCGCGGGCCGCTGCGGGCCTCTCACCGACGGCGGCGTAGGCACGGGCGTGGGTGATGTGCAGCAGTGCCTCGGTCTGGCCGTCGACGTGGCCCCGGCCGCGAGTGAGCGCGCCTTCGACGAGATCGACGCAGTGGTGCGGCTGCTTGAGACTGAGGGCCTGGTGGGCGAGGGCCCGCATCATCCAGGATGCGTGGCCGCACGGGTCGGCTTCGCAGGCGAGCTGGTAGCCGACTTGGTAGTAGCGCTGGGCAGCACCTTCCTGGCCGAGGTCGTGGTGCTTCCAGCCTGCCAGGTAGGCGAGTTCGGCCACTGCACCGAAGGCTGCCCGGCGTAAGGCTTCGCTCGGGTAGCGGCCCCGGAGCATGGGGGCGGCGGTATCGGCGAGGTATGCGGTGACCGTGGTCAGGCCGTGGCCGCCGCCGAGGCGTTCGTCGGCCGCGCTGAAGGCAGCCGTGATCTGCCGTACGACATCCACGTCCTCCACCCCGACCACGGACGTGCCAGTGCGGGCTCGGAGCATGCGCGTGGTGGCCTCGTGGTCATGGGCGAGCGGCATAGCAACGCCGGCAGTGGTGAAGGCGGCCACCGCGAGGAAGCGGCGGCGCTCAACATCGGCCCGGCCGAGGTCAGTTGCGGCCAGGACGGGATCCCCTTCGGCCGACTCCTGGCCATCTGGCGTGCGTAGGCCGATCTCGGTCTGGGTGATGATGCGGCCCGTGCGGCGGGAGAGCGCTTCGGCGAGGTACTGGCCGGTCCGGCCTGTGGGCTGGCGGGTGCCGTTGGTCCAGTGGGAGACGGCGGACTTGTTCGTCTGGAGGATCTCGCCGTTCTCGGCCGCGATGCGCCGGACGTCTCTCGCCAGGGCCTCGTAGGTGCAGCCCGTCGCGGAAATGGTGTCGCGCAGGCGGGAGTTGGGGCCTCTCGGCGCTGCCACGCTCGCCTCCCATCCGGGGCTGTAAACCGCGTATACCGCTTCAACCGCCTCTCACCGTACCCACTCTGCGTGACGGAGTGTTCACTAATCATCAGCCGCCCGGCCCCGGTCCGACACCGTGACCACGCTCCCCCTTCGGCCGGGCGGCCCCCAAGTTCCGTACGCCTACACCAGGTTCGGGCATTCCTGTGCCCGGACCCGGCCAATCAGAGACGGAGACACGGTGACCACCATCGACACCACAGCTACGACGGACACGACGGCCATCACGGTCGTACTGCCCGAGGCGTTCGACGAGCGCTGGAGCCGTCTGCCCGGCATCCAGGTCGACGGCCGGCGCATCACCATCGACCCGGCCGAGTACTTCTTCCGCTTCGAGTCCAGCACGTGGCTCGTCGCCGACTGGGAGCTGGTCAGGTCCCAGCTCCTGAACGTGGAGGAGACGACCGAGAGCGCGGTCGAGCAGCTTGCGCTGGAGTTCATCAAGGCTCACGCCGAGTCCACCTCGGACGCCTCCATGGTGCTCGCCACTGCCTACGAGGTGTACGCGTACCTCTTCCGAGACGAGCACCTCCCCGCCCTCGGTCTGCCGCAGTTCACCGCCGACCACCTGCGGATGCTGCGCGAGGCGGCCACGCTGATGGCGCTGAACAAGGTCGAGTTGGACGGGCACATCTCCAACGTCGGCCCGTGCTGGTTCTTCCCCGCCGCCACCTCCGTGGTCTTCGACCTGGACGACGAGACGGGCGGCATGCTCGACGAGGTCTACCACGGCGGCTGGTTCAACGAGCACCGTCGCATCGAGGCCATCAAGGCCCACGCCGCACTCGGCGGACGGCTCGTGCACGGCTGCCAGTCCGTGCCGGACCAGAGCGGTGGCGTCGTGGCGCCCTACGGTGCGTCGATGACCGCCTTCCGCGACGACCTCGCGGCCTTCAAGTCCGGCTGGATCGAGCAGGTCTACGCCCACCGCGTGGCCCCGGCCGCGTAGCACCACCATCCCGGCTCCGGGGCGGGCCAGCGCCTCTAGCCCGCCCCGGACGCCACCAGCCCCCTGGAGCCCCACGTGACCGCGAACCCCAGCACCGAACTCCTCGACAACCTGCTCACCCTGGCCGGCCGGACCACCGCCGTTCGCGAGGAGGTGCGCGTGTGGTCCATGTCCGGCGTCGAGCGTCTGACCTTCCCCGACGGCACCACCGCCATCTTCAAGTACGCCAAGAGGCCCTTCGACAGCGAGGACCAAGCCCTTCGGCTGGCCCACACCCTCGGTGTCCCGGTGCCCTCCGTTCACGCCTCCGCAGTACTGGACGGCTGGCTCGGAATGCTGCTGGAAGACCTCGGCGCTCCGATTCGCGAGGCCGACGACCTCGACGGCGCAGCCGCAGCCGTTGTCCTGCACGGCACCCGCACCGCCCCAGCCCTGCCTGTCCTGGACCAGGAACGACTGCGCGCCCTGCCGAGCCGGGCGCTGGAACACCTCGGCCAGCTCCGCAAAGCCGACCGATGGCAGGACGCGGACGACGTCGAAAACGCGCTCGACCGGATCGCCCAGGCCGCCGAGGCACGCTCGGCCGGTGCGACGGTGGCGCCGTTCGGCTGGGTGCACTCCGAGTTCCATCCCACCAGCCTCCACATCGGCCGGCACGGCTGGCGGCTGCTGGACTTCGCCCGCGCCTTCACCGGTCCTGGCCTCCTCGACCTCGCCAGCTGGCACGGCACCCTCGACACCCCCGATCCCGTACGCCTCCGGGTCTTCCTGGACACCTACGTCGCCGAAGGCGGCACCCCCGACGCCCTCGCCAAACGCGGCGGCCTGCCCGCCGAGAAGTGGGCACTGGGCTGGCACCGCATGTGGGCCGTCGAGTGGTTCATGGAGCAGTCCATCCGCTGGATCAACGACCCGGCCACCGACCCCGCGTACATCAAGGCCGTACGCCGTCACCTCACCGATGTCCTCCACCTCCTGGAGGTCTAGGTGCTCGCCGCCCAGGCTTCCCCCTGGTACGTCCACGCCCTCCAGCGCACGACGGCTGCTCCCGCCGAACCACTGTCCGTACCCGCCCGGATGGAATGGACCACCCGGCCCGGCAGCGGACCCGGCGCCGAAATCCTCGGCCCGGACCTGCGCCACAAGCGACTGCTCGAACTCGGCTGCGGCCCCGGCCACAACGCCGCCCACCTCGCCACCCGCTACGGCGCCCACGTCACCGGCGTCGACCTCGTCGGCCTGCAGATCCGCCGAGCCCGCTCGCACTACGGCCGACTGAACAACCTCACCTTCGTCGCCGGCCACGCCCTGCACTACCTGCAAGCAGCCGACGAACACTTCGACGCCACCTACTCCGTTTTCGGAGCCGTTGGCCTCGTAGCCCCCGAACTCCTGCTCCCGGCAATCGCCCAACACCTCAAACCCGGGCACACTCTCGCTTTCTCGGTCCCGCACCCCCGGCGCAGCGGCCTACGCCCCGCCACCGACGACCGGCCCCGACGCGACTACGTCACCGTCCCCGACCGCACCCGACTGCCCATCGCCCGCTGGGACTTCGACGCCGACCGCTGGGAGAAACACCTCGACCGCGCGGGCTTCTGGCTCACATCGGCCCAGGAGTTCCACGACTCCCGCCACGGTGGCCGCTGGCCCACCACCCTGCTGATCACCGCGCGCAAGCTCTAACCCCCCACCCCGGCTCCCCTGGGAGAAACCGATGCGCCCGCCCTACCTACTCCTCGACGTCGACGGCGTCCTCATCCCCTTCCCTGACGCGGAGGATGCCAGCCCGGCGACTCACACACGGCATGACGTCGTACCCACCGGCCGAAACGCCGCCGCCATGACCATCTGGCTCAACCCGGCACACGGTCCCTTGCTCAAGCAGGTGATCCGGACCGGCCTGGTCACCCCCGTCTGGTGCACCAGCTGGCGCCAAGACGCCGCCACCCTGATCGGCCCGCTCCTCGGCCTGCCGAATCTGCCGTACGTCGACCTGCCGCGCCCGCAGATCACGACCAGCCACCCCAACGGCTATCTCTGGAAACGCGACCATGTCGAAACCTGGCTCGGCGACGCACCCGCCATCTGGGTCGACGACGACTTCACCAGCCTCGATCACGAATGGGCGGCGGAACGCACCACGCGCGGCCAGACGACCGCCCTTGTTCAGCCTGCCCCCCACGTCGGGCTACTGGCCGAGCACCTGGTCGAGATCCTGGCTCGGGCGGCGTCATTGGCCGTCGCGCAGGCTGATAGCCCAGGCATTCCACGTGAAGGCGAAGCCGCGTAGCGGACACAAGCCGCAGGATCAGCGCTGCTGTGCAGGGACCGAGCCCCTGCGACGGTCGAGCATCGGTGCCCAGCTCTACCGCTCGGGCCCGTCGTGACCGCCGTGCTGGAGGTCAGAACCTCGGGCAAGCTAGCGGCCGGGGGCCCGGAAGGCTAGGAGCAAGCGGGCAGTCAACTCCTCTGCCAGTTCACTGCTGCGGCCTGCGAGCATCCCGGCGGTGACGGCTTCCTCCGCATCGACCCTCACCGGAGTATCACTCCGATGCGAGAAGGTGGCGTGGTTGGGGTTGACCGCGCTGAGTCGCTCAACCATCACCATCATCGGTTTTTCGATGCCGACCGCCGGAGCATAGGAGGGAGCAGTCGGTACTTCGGCAGCCTCCAGCAACGACAGCAGAATGGTGATTCGCCCCTGGGCGTGCTCCTCGTCGAGCACGTAGGCGAGACCCGGGTTCGGCAGGGCCTCCCAAGCACTCCGCTGGCCGGATCGAGTGATCGCCAGCCCTACTGATCGCCCGCGCCCCACGACTGCCGCCACCGCCATCTCGGCGCTGCTGTGTACCGCGACTTGTTCGGTGTTCGAGAACAACCCCTTGGCGCGCCCCAGGTTCACCAGTTCATCGGCCAGCTCCCGCATGCGGGTCGCAGGAACCCTGCTCGTCACCGGAATGGGTACCAAGTGGATCTCCAGCAAGGAGGGACCATTTGTGTAGGCACTCGACGGCACGAGGTCCCTGTACCAAGCCACGCTGGTCGACTGATCGAGGGGTTGCCAGATCAACTCGTCGGTGTGCCGTCCGGAAGCAGGCGACTTCGGGCGGGAATCTGCGTTCGCGGGTTTGAACTGGGTAATCACTTCCGTCAGGAAGAGAGCAGCGTGCTGCGCTGCGGTTTCCTGCATGCCGGCATCGTCGGTGTTCTGTTTGGTTCCGTCCGCCAAATCGCTGATCCCGCGAACCAGAAGGAAGGGAACCCCCGCCTTAGTGGCGGCGTTGGCGAAACCAGCGCCTTCCATCTCCACAGCTACGGCGTCGTTGAAGTTCCGGTCCAAGTGGACTCGGGACGGCGACTCGGCCGAAGCGTCCAGCACGAGGTCGCCCGCCGCGATGGGCTTGAAGTGCACCTTGATCGTGGCTCGTTCCACCTCCGACAGTGCGCCTCTCCAGTCATCCACGCTGTGGACGTACATGGCCACCTGCTGGAGCGGATGGGAAGTCTCCCAGCTGCGCGGACGTCCCTTGAACCCCTCCGTACTCTCCTTGCCCCCGTGGTACGCGTACACCTCAAGAGCAACCACCACATCGCCTCGGGAGACGTCGGACTTGAGCGATCCCGCGATACCGACGAAGAAGGCAGCCTGGGGACGTACGAAATTGATGGCCCGCTCGGTGATCACCGCCGCAGAGTCGTTCCCCGGCCCGGTGGCGGCCAGATAGACCGTCCAGGGCGTGCCCGGGAGCCGACCTCGCTCGAACACCGTTCCCGCATGGTCGACTCTCTCCAGCCCCTCCAACAGCCGCCGCATTGCTGTGCGCTCCAGGGGCAGCGCAGTCAGTACGACGAGTGTCTCCTCAGATGCGTCCATGACCGCCCCCCTTGCCGCCGACGCTGCGTGCGTCTCGCGCACATACCGTAGTTCCAGTGACCCTTGCGGAAGTGGGTGGCCAACGGCGTATTGGCGACCACGCAGACCGCTGCTCAGCTCCGCGCGGAGGTTTCTCCTGGCCGACGACCACGAACATCCGCTGACGTATCGCCCACGGACGGGCCCGGAAACGAAGCAGCGCCCGAGCCAGCCGAAGCCGACCCGGACGCTGCTTAGCAGGTCGGAGGACATATCCCCCGCCTACCACCGGTAGACCCTGTGGGACTCGAACCCACAACCAATGGATTAAAAGTCCACTGCTCTGCCAATTGAGCTAAGGGTCCGTGCGCCGGACCACGTCGGCACACGCACCGACCCGTGTCGATGCAGGAACGAGCATAGCCGGACGTGGCCGAGACTCCGATCGGGTATCGGTGTACCGGCCGCGCCGAAGAGGCTACGCGAGCGCCGCGCGAGGTGCGGGACGGCGCCGCACGAGGTGCGCAACGGGGCCATCCGGGAGGCGAGACGGCCCCGCACAAGGTACGGAACGGCGCCGTGCGGGAGGCGGGACGCCGCCGCGCCAGGTACGGAACGGGACCGCGTGAAGTGCGGAACCGGCCCCGCCACGCGCCCCACAGCCCTACGGATCAACCGGATCCGGCGCCCCCGCCCGAGCCGCCTCCCGAGCATGGGTGCGTTCATGGTCCGGGTTGAGGAACCAGTGGCGGGCCGAGGCGAACCACCAGGCGGCGGCGAAGCCGAGGACGGCCAGGACCGCGATGGGGGCGTAGTTGAAGGTTTCCCAGGTGACCGGGGAGACCTGGGGCAGCATGAAGAGGACCGTGATGACGGCGACCCACGCCACCGCCACCACGCCTATCGGGCGGGACCAGCGGCCCAGGTGCCACGGGCCGCGGTCGAAGGCCTCGCCCTTGCGCAGGCGCAGCAGTGTCGGGATGACGTACGCGATGTAGAGGCCGATCACGGCGATGGACGTCACGGCGGCGTACGCGGTCACGTTGATCAGGTAGGGCAGGCCGAGCACCAGCGCGCCCAGTGCCGCGAGCCACACCGCCGCGACGGGCGTACGTGTGCGCGGGTTCACCGTGTGCCAGAGGTGCGAGAACGGCAGGGCCCCGTCGCGCGAGAAGGCGTAGATCATGCGGGAGTTGGCCGTCACGGACGCCATGCCGCAGAACAGCTGGGCGCCGATCACCACCAGGAGCAACAGCTTGCCCGCCGTCGCGCCCAGCGCGTCCAGGAGGATCTGGGCGGGCGGCACCCCGGTCGGGGAGCCGAGGGCACCGTCGTACGACTGGATCGCGAAGGTGAAGCCCAGGAGCAGGACGAAGCCCGCTATCCATGATGTCCAGATCGACTGGACTATGCCCTTCGGGCCGGCCGTCGACGCGTCGTGCGTCTCCTCCGTCATGTGCGCGGAGGCGTCGTAGCCGGTGAAGGTGTACTGGGCCATCAGCAGGCCGAGCAGCACCACGTAGAAGCTGCTGCCCCAGCCCGTGTTGTTCACGAACTCCGTGAACACGAAGGACGCCGACTGGTGCTGGTCCGGCGCGAACGTCAGCGCGCCCACGATGACCGCCACGCCCACCACGTGCCACCACACGCTGACGCTGTTGAGCAGGCCGACTATGCGTACGCCGAAGGTGTTCAACAGGCCGTGCAGGACCAGGATTCCGGCGAAGAGCAGGATCGTACGGCCGGGTGTGACCTCGAAGTCGAACTGCAGGTTCAGGTACGCGCCCAGGAACGAGGCCGCGCCGAAGTCGATGCCCGCGGTCACCGCGACCTGGCCGAGGACGTTGAACCAGCCCGTGAACCATGCCCAGGCCGCCGCCGAACGCGGTGGCGCGAGCCGGTGGGCCCAGAAATACAGTCCCGCCGAAGTCGGGTACGCCGAACAGATCTCGGCCATCGCCAACCCGACGAAGAGCGTCATGAGTCCGACCGCCACCCAGCCCCAGGTGATCACGGCGGGCCCGCCGGTGTTCATGCCGAACAGGTAGAGCGTCAGGCACCCGGAGAGCACCGAGATGATCGTGAAGGAGACCGCGTAGTTGGAGAACGCCGACATGCGGCGGGCGAGGACCTGCGTGTAGCCGAGCTGCGCGAGACGTTCCTCGTCCGACAGCCCACTTGTCTTGGCGTCATCTGTCATGCCCCCAGCAATTCCCCTGCCGGAGGTGTGACATGCGCCACGGAAGGGCTCGTTTGGCTAAATATGAGCCCCTCCGGGAACGCCGAAGGGGCCCTACGACGGAGGTCGTAGGGCCCCTTCAGTGACTCAGCTTCAGTTACTCAAGCTTCCGTTGCTCAGCCAGAGTTGCTCAGCGGGCCGACAGGCGGGCGCCGCTCGGGCGACGTCAGCCGTTGCGCTTCCAGCGCGGCTTGTCGTCACGGCGCCCGAAGGACGGGCCCGAGCCGGAACCGGCGCCGCGGTGGTCGTCACGACGGCCGTAGGGACGGTCGTGGCCGCCGGAGCGGAAGCCGCCGCCCGAGGGACGGTCGCCCTGCCGGTCGCGGTTGAACGGACGGTCGCTGCCCCTGTGACCGGCGGGACGGTCGTCGCGGCGGAAGCCACCACGGTCTCCGCCACGGTCGCCACCGCGGTCGTCACGACGGTCACGGTTGAAGCCACCCGAGGGACGGTCGTCACGGCGGAAGCCGCCACGGTCACCACCGGAGGGACGCTCGTCACGACGGTCACGGTTGAAACCGCCCGACGGACGGTCGTCACGGCGGAAGCCGCCACGGTCACCACCGGAGGGACGCTCGTCACGACGGTCACGGTTGAAACCGCCCGACGGACGGTCGTCGCGACGGAAGCCACCACGGTCACCACCGCGGTCATCGCGGCGGTCACGGTTGAAGCCACCCGACGGACGGTCGTCGCGACGGAAACCACCGCGGTCGCCGCCACGGTCATCACGACGGTCGTCCCGGCGGAAACCGCCCGACGGACGGTCGTCACGACGGTCACGGCGCTCGTAGTTGCCGCGCTCGTCACGACGCTGACGCGGCTGCTCCTCGCGCGCGGCGGCAGCGGCGGCTTCCTCGGCCACCGCCTGCTCCGCGACGGCCGCGGCGGCGGCCTCGACCACGGCAGCGGCCTCGGCGAGCGCGGCCTCCGGGTCCTCGCCACGCTCACGCGCGGCACGGGCGATCAGCCGGTCCGACTCCTCGCGCAGCTCGACGGCACGACGCTGCGCGCGCTCCAGCTGCTTGGTGAGGTCGGTGACCTCGCGCTCGGCCTGCTGCGCGGCGTTGCCCGCGGACTCGGCCTGGACCTCGGTCATCGACCGGGCACCGGTGATCTCCGCGACCTCCGGGTCGAAGCTCGTGCCGCCCTGGATGATGTGGCGCGAGGCGTCGACGCCCGCGTCCTCCATCAGCCGGAAGATCTGGCGGCGCTGGTGCGGCAGGGAGAGCGAGACGACCGTGCCGGAGCGGCCCGCGCGGGCCGTACGGCCGGAGCGGTGCAGGTAGTCCTTGTGGTCGCCGGCCGGGTCCACGTTCAGGACCAGGTCGATGCCGTCGACGTGGATACCGCGGGCGGCGACGTCGGTCGCGACGAGCGCGTTGACGTAGCCCTTCTTGAAGTCCTCGAGGACGCGGGTACGAGCGCCCTGCGTCATACCGCCGTGCAGCGCGTCGGCCTTCACACCGGAGTCGCAGAGCTGCTCGGCGATACGGTCGGCGCCCAGCTGCGTACGGACGAAGATGATCGTGCGGCCCTTGCGGGAGGCGATCGCGGCGGTGACCGGCGCCTTGTCCTTGGGCTTCACGATGAGGATGTGGTGGGACATCGTCGTGACGTTGCCCTGGGCGCTGTCGACCTCGTGCGTGACCGGGTTGGTCAGGTAGCGCTTGACCAGCGTGGAGATCTCGTTCTCCATGGTGGCCGAGAACAGCATGCGCTGGCCGCCGCCGGGGATCTGGTCGAGCAGCTCGGTGACCTCGGGCAGGAAGCCCAGGTCGGACATCTGGTCGGCCTCGTCGAGGACCGCGACCTGGACGTTCTCCAGGGAGCAGGCGCCGCGGTTGATGATGTCGCGCAGCCGGCCCGGGGTGGCGACGAGGACGTCGACACCGCGCTCCAGCGCGTAGATCTGGTTGCCCATCGACGTACCGCCGCAGACGACCTTCATCTTCAGGCCGAGCACGTCGCCGTACGGCTGGAGGGCGTCCGCGACCTGCATCGCGAGCTCACGCGTCGGCGTGAGGATGATGCCGCGGGGCTTCTTCTTCTCGGTGTGGCCGCCGGAGAGCTGCGTCAGCAGCGGCAGGCCGAACGAGAGGGTCTTGCCGGAGCCGGTGCGGCCACGGCCGAGGATGTCCTTGCCGGCCAGGGCGTCCGGGATGGTCGCGGCCTGGATCGGGAAGGGGGCGGTCACGCCGTTCTGCGCGAGCTTGCGCACGACGCCCTCGGGCAGACCCAGGTCGCTGAAGGTGACCTCGGGAGCCTCGGGGGCCGCGGACGCGGCAGTCTCGTCGACAGCGTCCCCGATGTTCTCGTTCTCGGGCACGACGACGTGATCAGTACTGGAAATGGACATGCGAATGCGAAACCTTCCGGAGTCTCGTACGGCACGCGCCCGTCAACTCCGTGATTTCGCAAACGACCGCCTCAATGCGGTCAGCCACGGCAAGGGAGAGTACGCGCCACACGGCGCGCTCTAACTGGCGCCGGGCAATGGGATCAAACGATCTACCACCATACGCACCCCCCACCCGGTAAGGCAAACCGGCTCCGAGATGCCCTGGTCACACGGCCTCCGGAACCTCTCACCGAACCCGGACGCACCCCCTGTGACCAGGCCCGTTGCGACCGGACTCGTTGTGACCAGGCCCACTGCGACCGGGCCCGTTCAGGCCTCGACACCGGCCTGGGGTGCCGGCTCGCGCCGCTCCACGAGCTGTGGCTCGGGCTCGGGGTGCGCCGAGGAGGACGGCTCGGCGGTGGTCGGGTCGGGCGACGGAGGCGGCGGCTCCTCCTTGGTGGGCGTCGGCTCGGGGGCCGGTCGCGTCGGCGTGGGCTGGGCCTTCGTCGGTGAAGGGGCCCCCGGCTTGGGCTTCTTCCCGTCCTTGCCGTCCTTGCCCTGCTTGGGCGGAGCGGCCGACCCGCTCTCCCCCGCGGACGGCGACGCCGACCCGGACGCCGACTCATGGGGCTTCGCCCGACCGTGTTTTCCGTCACCCACCCCGTAGTAGCCGGGGCCCCCGCCGCTCACCGCGGACCCGCCGTCGGGCGCCTCACCGCCCCGCTGCCCGGCCGAGTGCGAGGGCTTCGCGTGGTCGCCCCCGTCGTCACCGACGCTCATGCAGCCGGCGGACGCGGCGACGGCCAGGGCGGCGGCGGCCAGACGGACGGGTACGTACTTGGCGCGCACGGGCAGCCACCTCCGGGCGGTGTGAGGAGTCCCCCTGCCCAACTCCCGCCGCCCGCAAGAAGACACGCGAACGCCGGAGAGACACGGGAGAACCGCCCGCGGACGCCGGGAGAGACGCCGAGAGATATGTCACCCGCCCCGAGTCACCCGCCTCCGAGGGCAAGCAGCGACGCGCATCCGAGGGCGCGCGGCCGCACATGGTCACCCGTATGCATCGGCCCGCGCCCGCGCCTCGCCACCCGTGCCCGAGGGAGCCCCGCCCGCGTATCCGTCACCCGTACCCAAGGGCATGCAGCCGCGCGTCGTCGATGCCGAAGTGATGAGCGATCTCGTGGACCACGGTCACCTCGGTCTCGGCCACCACCTCCTCCCGCGTCGCGCACATCCGCAGCGTGGGCCCCCGGTAGATGGTGATCCGGTCGGGCAGCACCCCGGCGTACCACTCGCCGCGATCGGTCAGCGGAGTCCCCTCGTAGAGCCCGAGCAGCTCGGGGTCGTCGGCGGGCGGTTCGTCCTCGACGAACACCGCCACGTTGTCCATCAGCCGCGTCAGCTCCGGCGGAATCCGGTCCAGCGCCTCGGCGACCTGCTCCTCGAACTCCTCACGCGTCATCTCCAGCACAGGGCCATTGTCCGGCACCGACGCGCGGACGCCATGGGACGCGACGTACGGGAACACACCCCGGGGCACGCCCGAGAGCGGGAGCCGCGCCGCATACCCGCCCCCACCCCTGGGCATACGGGACCAATGGCCCGCGTCCCCGCTGCCGCCACCGCTCTGCACCGTGTACGACGGGCTCCCCGCGCCCTCGTACGCCGCTTCCGCGCACGCCGCCGCACACACCCCGTCGCCCCCGTCGTCGAACTCGTCCGCCAACCCCGCCCCTGGGCCCGCGCCCTGGGCCTCGTCACCGTGGTGCTGTTCGGCGCGTGGCTGGGCCTGCTGATCGTCGGGAACGTCCGGGCGCCGGTGGGCCCCATGGACACCACGATGACGCTGCGCCCCTCCCTCACGGGCGGCACGAAGATCAACGTCTCGCCGCTCGGCGCCCTGGAACTGCGCAGCCACACGGCACCGCTCCGCCTCGACGTGGACGTCGACCAGCTCGACCCCGTCCGCTCCCAGGCCCTCGTCGACCACCCCGAACGCCTCTCCGGCCTCCAGGACGAGGTGGCCCAGGACGTCGGCGACGGCACCCTCGACCTGGCCGTACGGTCCGTCGTCGCCGTCGTCTCCGGGGCGACCGCCCTCGGCCTCGCGGTCTACCGCCGCCCACGCCGGGCCCTGGCGGCGGGCGGCCTGGCCCTGACCCTGCTGGCGGCCTCGGGAGCGACGGCCTTCGCGACCTGGAACCCCAACTCGGTCCTGGAGCCGAAGTTCTCCGGCCTGCTCTCCTCCGCCCCCTCGGTCGTCGGCAACGCCCGCAGCATCGTCAGCGAATTCGACGTCTACCAGAAGGAGTTGGCCCGTCTGGTGACGAACGTGACGAAGCTGTACGACGTCACGTCCACGCTCCCCGCCTACGCGCCCGACCCCTCCACGATCCGCGTCCTGCACGTCTCCGACATCCATCTCAACCCGGCGAGCTGGAAGATCATCGCCTCGCTGGTGAAGCAGTACAAGATCGACGTGATCGTCGACTCCGGCGACACCATGGACCACGGCACCGCGGCGGAGAACGGCTTCCTGGACCCGGCGTCCGACCTCGGCGCCCCGTACGTCTGGGTGCGCGGCAACCACGACGGCCGGGTCACCCAGAGCTATCTGGAGCGCATGAAGAACGTGCACGTGCTCGACGACGGCCGGGCCGTCTCGGTGGCGGGCCTGCGCTTCGCGGGCGTCGGCGACCCGCAGTTCACCCCCGACCGCACGGCCAAGCTGGGCGGCGACCGGTCGGAGGAGCTCGCGGGCGCCCGCCTCGCCTCCTCCCTCCGCGACCAGAAGGCGGCCGGCACCCCGGTCGACATCGCCGTCGCACACAACCCGACGGCCGCGCGCCAGACGGACGGCGATGTGCCCCTGGTCCTGGCCGGCCACCTCCACCACCAGGAGATGGAGATCCTGAAGTACGGCACCCGGCTGCGCATCGAGGGCTCCACGGGCGGCGGCGGTCTGCGCGCGCTGGAAGGCGAGGACCCCGCCCCGATCGAGACGTCGATCCTCTACCTCGACCGCGACACCCGCCGTCTCCAGGCCTGGGACGAGATCAAACTGGGCGGTCTCGGCCTCACCACCGCCGAGGTCAGCCGCCACCTCCCCAAGGAGAACCAGCCCGGCGCCGTCACCACCCCGGCCACCCCGACCCCTTCCGCACCCACCCCGTAAACCGTTTTGGCGATCCCTCCCGACATCCCATATGCTTCTCACGTCCCCGACGCGCTGCAAGGCGCCCAGGCGGGCCGATAGCCCTCATCGTCTAGCGGCCTAGGACGCCGCCCTTTCAAGGCGGTAGCACGGGTTCGAATCCCGTTGGGGGCACGTAACACCGTGTGCGACACTGTTCGCACACAACAGCTTGGTCCTGTGGAGCAGTTTGGAGTGCTCGCCACCCTGTCAAGGTGGAGGCCGCGGGTTCAAATCCCGTCAGGACCGCTGAGATTCCTCGTGAATCTCTCGGCTGGGTAGCTCAGTTGGTACGAGCGACCGCCTGAAAAGCGGTAGGTCGCCGGTTCGACCCCGGCCCCAGCCACAGCACAGGCCCCGATCCTCGGATCGGGGCCTTGTTGTTTGCCCACGTTGTTGCCCGCACAAAAGCGTTCGCCCCTCGTTTCCCCGAGGTGAGATCCTGGAGGGCGTATGTCAACGACTCCTGCCCCCGCCTTCGGCGCCATCGCCCCCCGCCTGACCGAGCTGTCCCTGCGTGACGCGCAGCGGCTCGGGCGCAGGCTCGAAGGCGCGCGCAAGATCCGTAAGCCCGAGGCCCGGGCCGCCGTCCTCGCCGAGATCGAGGCGGAGGTCACCAAGGGCGAGGCCCGGATGGCCGAGCGCCGCTCCCGCGTGCCCGCGATCACCTATCCCGAGCAGCTCCCGGTCAGCCAGAAGAAGGACGACATCGCGGCCGCCATCCGCGATCACCAGGTCGTCATCGTCGCCGGCGAGACCGGTTCCGGTAAGACCACCCAGATCCCCAAGATCTGCATGGAGCTCGGCCGCGGTGTGCGCGGCATGATCGGGCACACCCAGCCCCGCCGCATCGCTGCCCGTACCGTCGCCGAGCGCGTGGCGGACGAGCTCGACGTCACGCTGGGCGAGGCCGTCGGCTGGAAGGTGCGCTTCACCGACCAGGTCAACCCGGACGGCACCTTCGTCAAGCTGATGACGGACGGCATCCTGCTCGCCGAGATCCAGACGGACCGCGAGCTGTACGCGTACGACACGATCATCATCGACGAGGCCCACGAGCGGTCCCTCAACATCGACTTCCTGCTGGGCTACCTCGCCCAGCTGCTGCCCAGACGGCCGGACCTCAAGGTCGTCATCACCTCCGCGACCATCGATCCCGAGCGCTTCTCCCGGCACTTCGGGGACGCCCCGATCGTCGAGGTCAGCGGGCGTACGTACCCGGTCGAGGTCCGCTATCGCCCCCTCCTCGAAGAGGACGGCGACGACGCCGACCGCGACCAGATCACCGCGATCTGCGACGCCGTCGAGGAGCTCCAGGGCGAGGGCAAGGGCGACATCCTCGTCTTCCTCTCCGGCGAGCGGGAGATCCGCGACACCGCGGACGCGATCACGAAGAGGAACTACCGCTTCACCGAAGTGCTCCCCCTCTACGCACGCCTCTCGCACGCCGAGCAGCACCGCGTCTTCCAGCAGCACACCGGCCGCAGGATCGTTCTGGCGACCAACGTCGCCGAGACCTCCCTGACCGTCCCGGGCATCAAGTACGTGATCGACCCGGGCACCGCCCGTATCTCCAGATACAGCCACCGCACGAAGGTCCAGCGCCTCCCCATCGAGGCCGTCTCGCAGGCCAGCGCCAACCAGCGCAAGGGCCGCTGCGGCCGGACCAGCGACGGCATCTGCATCCGTCTCTACTCCGAGGACGACTTCCTCGCCCGGCCGGAGTTCACCGACGCCGAGATCCTCCGTACGAACCTGGCGTCCGTCATCCTCCAGATGACCGCGGCCGGGCTCGGGGACATCGAGAAGTTCCCGTTCATCGACCCACCGGACCACCGCAACATCCGCGACGGCGTCCAACTCCTCCAGGAACTGGGCGCGTTGGACCCCGCCCAGAAGGACGCCCGCAAGCGGCTCACGGACCGGGGCCGCAAGCTCGCCCAGCTGCCCGTGGACCCGCGGCTGGCCCGGATGGTCCTGGAGGCCGACAAGAACGGCTGTGTGCGCGAGGTCATGGTGATCGCCGCCGCGCTCTCCATCCAGGACCCGCGCGAGCGCCCGGCCGACAAACAGACACAGGCCGACCAGCAGCACGCCCGCTTCAAGGACGAGACGTCCGACTTCCTGGCGTACCTCAACCTCTGGCGGTACGTGCGCGAGCAGCAGAAGGAGCGCGGCTCGTCGTCCTTCCGCCGAATGTGCAAGCAGGAGTACCTGAACTTCCTGCGGATCCGCGAGTGGCAGGACATCTACACCCAGCTGCGGACCGTCGCCAAGCAGATGGGCATCCATCTGAACGAGGACGACGCCCCCGACCAGCAGGTCCACCTCTCGCTCCTCGCCGGCCTCCTCTCCCACATCGGCATGAAGGACGTGAAGGAGGCCGGAGGGGAGGGCGGGAGAAACACAGGGAAGAACGAGTACGTGGGCGCGCGGAACGCCAAGTTCGCGATCTTCCCCGGCTCGGCCCTCTTCAAGAAGCCCCCGCGTTTCGTGATGTCCGCCGAACTCGTCGAGACCTCCCGCCTCTGGGCCCGGGTCAACGCGAAGATCGAGCCCGAGTGGGTCGAGCCGCTCGCGGAACACCTGCTGAAGCGCACGTACAGCGAACCGCACTGGGAGAAGGACCAGGCCGCGGTGATGGCGTACGAGAAGGTCACGCTGTACGGCGTGCCGATCATCGCCCAGCGGAAGGTCAACTACGGGCGGATCGACCAGGAGGCCAGCCGCGAGCTTTTCATTCGCAACGCACTGGTCGAGGGCGACTGGCGTACGCACCACAAGTTCTTCGCGGACAACCGCAAACTCCTCACCGAGGTCGAGGAGTTGGAGCACCGCGCCCGGCGCCGCGACATCCTCGTGGACGACGAGACGCTGTTCGACTTCTACGACCAGCGGGTGCCCGAGCACGTCGTGTCGGGGGCGCACTTCGACTCCTGGTGGAAGCACAAGCGGCACGAGGAGCCGGAGCTGCTCGACTTCGAGCGGTCGATGCTCATCAACGAACGGGCCGGGGATGTCAGTAAGGACGACTATCCGGACACCTGGCGTCAGGGCCCGCTCAAGTTCCGGGTGACCTATCAATTCGAGCCAGGTGCGGACGCGGACGGCGTGACCGTCCACGTCCCGCTCCAGGTGCTGAACCAGGTCACGGACGAGGGCTTCGACTGGCAGATCCCGGGCCTGCGCGAGGAGGTCGTGACGGAGCTGATCCGCTCCCTCCCGAAGCCGATCCGCCGGAACTACGTCCCCGCTCCGAACTTCGCCCAGCGGTTCCTGGACCGGGCGGTGCCCCTGCAGGAGCCACTGACGACCACGATGGCGCGCGAGCTGAAGCGCATGGTCGGCGTACCCCTCACGGCCGACGACTTCGACTGGTCCAGGGTCGCCGACCACCTGCAGATCACCTTCCGGATCGTCGACGAGCGGCGGCGCAAGCTGGCCGAGGACAAGGACCTGGAGGCCCTGAAGCTGCGTCTGAAACCGAAGGCGCGCCAGGCGATCTCGCAGGCCGCGGCGGCGACGGCCGAGCGGGAGGGCGGCGGGGCCATCGAGCGGACGGGCCTCACGGACTGGACCATCGGCTCCCTCTCCCGTGTCTTCGAGACGCGCCGGGCCGGCCAGCCGGTGAAGGCGTTCCCCGCGCTGGTCGACGACGGCGACACCGTCTCCGTACGCCTCTTCGACACCGAGGCCGAGCAGCAGCAGGCCATGTGGAAGGGCACGCGGCGGCTCATCCTGCGCAACATCCCCGTGAACCCTGCCAAGTTCGCCTCGGACAAGCTCACGAACGCCCACAAGCTGGCCCTGTCCGCGAACCCGCACGGCTCCGTCCAGGCCCTCTTCGACGACTGCGCGACGGCCGCCGCCGACAAGCTGATCGCCGACTTCGGCGGCCCCGCCTGGGACGAGGAGTCGTACCGCAAGCTGTACGAGAAGGTGCGCGCGGAGATCGTCGACACGACGGTCCGTACGGTCAACCAGGTCCAGCAGGTCCTGGCCGCCTGGCAGGCCTGTGAGCGCCGTCTGAAGGGCGTACGGAGTGCCGTGCTGCTCGCGAACCTCACGGACGTACGGAAGCAGCTGGACGCCCTCGTGAAGCCCGGCTTCGTCACGGAGACGGGTCTGCGGCGGCTGCCGGACCTGATGCGCTATCTGGTGGCCGCGGACCGCCGGCTCCAGCAGATGCCGACGAACGTCCAGCGGGACACCAGCCGCATGGAGAAGGTCCACGAGATGCAGGACGAGTACGCCTGGCTCCTGGAACAGATGCCGCAGGGGCGCCCCGTGCCCTCCTCCGTCCTGGACATCCGCTGGATGATCGAGGAGCTCCGGGTCAGCTATTTCGCCCATGCGCTGGGCACGGCGTACCCCGTCTCCGACAAGCGGATCGTGAAGGCGATCGACGCCGCCGTACCGTAACGGCGCCTGCACAGTGGGTGAGTTCGCCCAGGGGGCTCACCCTCCTGTAGAGTCCTGTCTCGCAGCGCAACGCAAGATCCGCACTGCGAAACCAGGTCCTGTGGAGCAGTTTGGAGTGCTCGCCACCCTGTCAAGGTGGAGGCCGCGGGTTCAAATCCCGTCAGGACCGCATCAGATGAGTGGGCCCGCATCCGAAACCGGATGCGGGCCCACTGTCATTCCCACGCCGCCCAGGGCGCGCCCCGAAGGGGCGCGGGGAACTGCGCAACAAGCCCCCACGGCCGGCACCCGCGCACGCCACTCCATGCCCCACCCCCCTGCGCGCACCCCCAAGAAACCCCCCGCATCGGGCAACGGGCCACCACACCAACCCCACGAGCCCCGCCCAGCGCACCCCCCACAGCCTGGGCTTGACGCCGTCACATTCCCCCAGTACCTAAAAACCAGGGCCGAAGACACCCCACCGCACACCCCACCGGAGGTGACCATGGCGGCGACAGCTCGACATGAGACGCGAGCCCTCCTCCGCGCCCACCTGTCGGCCGCCTCCGGCTACCGCCATCTGACACGGCACTGCCCGATCTGCCACAGACTCCTCCGGCTGGCCTCCGAGAGCGCTCCCTACGACCAGGAGAGCCCCGAGAGCGCCGACAGCCCCTACGAGGACGAGACACCCTCCCCGGCATGAGCGGACCGCACGACGCGCCCCGCACCCCAACTGCCCCTCGGGCGACGCCAGATGCGCACGGCCTCCTCTAGCGCAGAAATGCCAACCACATCAAGGACCATGACGTGTGACGGGTGTCACCGCATAAGTTTTCAAACTTGCGGAACTTACCCCCCACCTACAACTGGTCAATTTAATATGTGCAATTGCACCCTGCTCCGGGGCCGTGCACAGCTGATCCGACAGGTCTCCCCAGACTGCGACAAGGCCGCTCACAGACCGGCCGCCCAGCCTGTGCGTACGCCATGACCAGCACATGACCGGACACCGCCGACGCACCATGGGCGCACAAAAAAGATCGCACTGGACCCGGCGGAGTCCAGCGCGATCTACGACGCACCCTTGTTGCTTGTGGTTCTCGCTTGGGCGTGGACCCCGTTGGGGCAGGATCCGCGTCGCTTGGAGCTTGGGTTCGGGCAGTCCGACAAGTTAGGGGACCTGCCGAAATGCCCTGCTATGGAGTTGTTGTTCAGACTTCGCTGCGCTGCTGCGGGATGCCCGCGAGCAGGGCACGAACCTCGGCCTCGCGGTAACGGCGATGGCCGCCGAGCGTGCGGATCGAAGTGAGCTTGCCGGCCTTCGCCCACCGCGTCACCGTCTTCGGGTCCACGCGGAACATCGTGGCAACCTCAGCGGGGGTCAGCAGCGGCTCGGCATCAGGGGTGCGAGCGGTCATGAGCGGCCTCCTCGGGAGAACCGAACCTTCTCGGTTCATTCCTCTAAATTCTGCACCTTGACCCGCGTTGCCCGAAATGGCGGATGCGGGTCGAGTCGGTTATAGGACGAACGGCTTGTCCTCGGCACTACAACTACACCATCTGTCCAACCGCGTCGGCCAAACCGATGGAATTGCCCTCCCAGGTGTCCATCGGCGACGGAAGCCAATGGACCATGCCATAGCGGACAGTCACGCCGCTGTGACGATCAGTCACAGGGCGATCAGGAGTCAACAGACCCCCCATAGCGTGCAATGCTGAGATTCCACCCAAACGTGGGCAGAAGGAGCCCTCCCCGGACTCCTTGTCCTATTTTGGCATGAGGAGGGGCGTTAGGCGCAAGGTCCGCGTTAGTGCCGTCCGTCACGCTTACCCCGTACGACCCGGATAGGGACTTACGTCCTGTCAGAACCCGTGACGCACAGGGACCATCGGTCCCACAGGTCATCTCCCGCCTCGGCGGGCGGACCTCCGACGCCGGTATGCGGACCTCCAGTATGCGGACTCTCCGCTTCAGGGTCCCGGCTTCAGGGGCCCCTGAAGATCTCTCGGCCCCTCGGCCCCTCGGCCCCTCGACTCCTCGGCCTCAGTTCGCCGAGCGACGGTCCCGTACCGAGCGCCACCGCTCCACGAGCCGGCCGTACGCCTCGCCGGCGCCGGGTCCGTCGCCCGTACGCAGCGCCTCGATGCCCTCGGCGACGTCGGCCGCCGAATGGTCGCCGTCGAGCTCGCCGGCGGGCAGGACGTGCACCAGGCCGCCGTAGTCGAGCTCCACCAGCGAGCGCGGGTGGAACTCCTCCAGCCAGCGCCCCACGTCCACCAGGCCGTCGATGAGCGGCCCCTCGTCGAGGGCGTCCCGCAGCGTCCGCAGGCCCCGGGCCACCCGCCGCCGGGCCTGCACCATGGGCGTCCGGTAGCGCAGGACGGGCGGGTCCTCCGCCGCCCCTGGGCCGTCCCCGGAGCCGGTCGAGCCGGTGCCCTTGTCGTACTCGCGCTCCTCGTCCGACACCAGCACGAACCAGTTCAGCGGGACTTGCCAGGTCGACGTGCGGATCCACGGCCGGGCGTCGGGGTTGCGGCTCAGCCAGCGCTCGTAGTCCTGGGTCGCCTGATGGCGTACGACCGCCGGGAGCACTGCCTCCAGGACCGGCGCCGGCAGCTCCTCGGCCAGGTCTCCCAGGGCCTGCCAGCCGCGCAGCCGGGTCCGCCAGGGGCACACGCACAGCACGCCGTCCACGTCCGCGACGAACGCGTCGCCGCTCTCGTGCACCGGCACCGGGATCGGCGGGGTGGGCAGCAAGTCGGCCAGCGACCGGCGCAGTTCGTCCTGATAGGAGGGGCGGTCGGGCCGGCGCGCGTAGCGGGCCCAATGGCCGCGCTCCGGCTCCGGGAAGGCCGCGAGCGGTTCGTACACGCGCAGATAGGACGCATACGGGACGATCAGCGAGGACACCTTGGGCACGCTTGCTCCCTCCCCCGCCGACCCGACGGAAAACCCGTGAAACCCGCTCACAGGAGTGCGGGAAAACACTGCAAATCGTCCCACGCCCCATCGTGACCGTACTCCGCGAGAGGGTGATCCTGACCACTGCGCGGATGGCGGTCGCGTCCAGGCTCTAATCTCATGCCACACAGACCTCCGCCACCCGTACGGAGGCCGCCCCAACCGCCGCTTCATAACTGGGAGTCACCACAGTGACCGACGTAACCGGCGCCCCTGTTGACGTACTGCACACCCTGTTCCACTCGGATCAGGGCGGCCACGAGCAAGTCGTGCTCTGCCAGGACCGAGCCAGTGGCCTCAAGGCCGTCATCGCCATCCACTCGACCGCCCTGGGCCCCGCCCTCGGCGGCACCCGCTTCTACCCGTACGCGACCGAGGAAGAGGCCGTCGCCGACGCGCTGAACCTCTCCCGCGGGATGTCGTACAAGAACGCCATGGCCGGGCTCGACCACGGCGGTGGCAAGGCCGTGATCATCGGGGATCCCGAGCAGATCAAGACCGAGGAGCTGCTCCTCGCCTACGGCCGGTTCGTGGCTTCACTCGGCGGCCGTTACGTCACCGCGTGTGACGTCGGTACGTACGTGGCCGACATGGACGTCGTGGCGCGCGAGTGCCGCTGGACGACCGGGCGCTCCCCCGAGAACGGCGGCGCGGGCGACTCGTCCGTCCTGACGGCCTTCGGTGTCTTCCAGGGCATGCGGGCCTCCGCCCAGCACCTGTGGGGCGACCCCTCGCTGCGCGGCCGCAGGGTCGGCGTCGCGGGCGTGGGCAAGGTCGGGCACCACCTCGTGGAGCATCTGCTGGAGGACGGCGCCGAGGTCGTGATCACGGACGTCAGGGCGGAGTCCGTACGGCGAATTCTGGACAGGCACCCGTCGTCCGGCGTGACGGCCGTCGCGGACACGGACGCGCTGATCCGGGTCGAGGGACTGGACATCTACGCCCCCTGCGCGCTCGGCGGCGCCCTGAACGACGACTCCGTGCCGGTGCTCACCGCGAAGATCGTCTGCGGTGCGGCCAACAACCAGCTGGAGCACGCCGGCGTCGAGAAGGACCTCGCCGACCGCGGGATCCTCTACGCGCCGGACTACGTGGTGAACGCCGGCGGTGTCATCCAGGTCGCCGACGAGCTCCACGGATTCGACTTCGAGCGGTGCAGGGCGAAGGCCGCGAAGATCTTCGACACCACGCTGGCCATATTCGCACGTGCGAAGGAGGACGGGATTCCGCCGGCCGCCGCGGCCGACCGGATCGCCGAACACCGCATGGCGGAGGCACGCCGCCCCTGAGGCCCCAAGGGCCTCTCCGGGGCGTCCGGCGGGTACCCGTCGGCGGGTGTTGGAGAGAACTCTCACGTTCGTCGGCGGGTCGTTCGCCAAGAAGAGGTTAAAATCGCGGTTGACCAGCGGGGACAGGGCTCCCCGAGGGTTCTGGGTCCAGGCGCGTCCTGCGGGCGACGTACCGTATGGGCGTGGGCTCAGGTACCGTGGAAGCCCTACGGACCGGTCTCTCCACGGAGAGCCCGTTCCAGATCATGAACGCGTGTCAAGACTCTGGGGCCGTCGAGCCCCGTATCCGAGGGGGTCGAGCCATGGGGCGCGGCCGGGCAAAGGCCAAGCAGACGAAGGTCGCCCGCCAGCTGAAGTACAGCAGCGGCGGGACTGACCTCTCGCGTCTGGCCAATGAGCTGGGCGCTTCGACTTCGCAACAGCCGCCGAATGGCGAGCCGTTCGAGGACGACGACGAGGAAGACGACCCGTACGCCCAGTACGCGGATCTCTACAACGATGACGAGGACGAGGACGACGAGTCCGGTCCCACGTCTCAACGCCGCGGCGCTTGACGCTCCAGCTGAGCTTGTCTTTCTAGCTGCGCTTTACCCGGTCCGGGTGCAGGATTCGCCGGACCGGGTTTTGCGCGTGTCCGCTCCGCGGGGTGCGCAGGAAGGGTGCGGTTCGCGGAACTGCTGGCCGACTGTGAACCTGCGGGTTCGTTGTGGCTGATTGCGCAGTTCCCCGCGCCCCTGAAAGGGGCGCCCCAGCTCAGGCGTGTTGATCAGTTGGCGTAGTCGTTGATCAGGGCCGCGCCCGTCTCGTGGTCGCCCCGGTCGGTGATCTCGCCTGCCACCCAGGCTTCGACGCCTCGGTCGGCCAGTGTGGCGAGGGCCACATCCGTGGACTCCTCGGGGACGATCGCGATCATGCCGACGCCCATGTTGAGGGTCTTCTCCAGCTCCAGGCGGTCCACCTGGCCGGTGGTGCCCACGAGGTCGAAGACGGGCGCCGGGGTCCAGGTGGCGCGGTCCACGATCGCGTGGAGGCCGTCCGGGATCACCCGGGCCAGGTTGGCCGCGAGACCGCCGCCCGTGACGTGTGAGAAGGCGTGTACGTCGGTCGTGCGGGTCAGCGCCAGGCAGTCCAGCGAGTAGATCTTGGTGGGCTCCAGGAGCTCCTCGCCGAGCGTGCGGCCGAACTCGGCGACGTGCTGGTCGAGCTTCAGCTTCGCGCGGTCGAAGAGGACGTGCCGGACGAGTGAGTACCCGTTCGAGTGAAGGCCTGAGGCGGCCATGGCGATCACGGCGTCACCCGTACGGATGCGATCCGCGCCGAGCAGCCGGTCGGCCTCCACAACGCCCGTACCGGCGCCCGCGACGTCGAAGTCGTCCGGGCCGAGGAGACCGGGGTGCTCGGCCGTCTCGCCGCCCACCAGGGCGCAGCCCGCCAGGACACAGCCCTCGGCGATGCCCTTCACGATGGCCGCCACGCGCTCCGGGTGGACCTTGCCGACGCAGATGTAGTCGGTCATGAAGAGCGGCTCGGCGCCGCACACCACGATGTCGTCCATGACCATCGCGACCAGGTCGTGGCCGATGGTGTCGTACACGCCGAGCTGCCGGGCGAGGTCGACCTTCGTGCCGACGCCGTCCGTGGCGGAGGCGAGCAGCGGGCGCTCGTACCGCTTGAGGGCGGAGGCGTCGAAGAGGCCGGCGAAGCCGCCGAGGCCGCCGAGGACCTCGGGGCGCTGCGTCTTCTTCACCCACTCCTTCATGAGTTCGACGGCGCGGTCGCCCGCTTCGATGTCGACGCCCGCCGCTGCGTAGCTGGCACCAGTTGTCTCAGACATGACGGTGAGAACTTTCGTGTCGTACTGCAGGTGAGCAGGTATTACGGGCTGTCTACGGGCGACGGATCGCGTCGGCCGCGGCCGTGGCGGCGGGCCCGGCGGCCAGCTCGGTCTCCAGGAGCTGCTTGCCGAGCAGCTCGGGGTCCGGGAGCGCCATCGGGTACTCGCCGTCGAAACAGGCACGGCAGAGGTTCGGCTTGTCGATGGTGGTGGCCTCGATCATGCCGTCGATGGAGATGTACGAGAGGGAGTCGGCGCCCAGCGAGGTGCCGATCTCCTCGATCGTCATGCCGTTGGCGATCAGCTCGGCGCGGGTGGCGAAATCTATGCCGAAGAAGCAGGGCCACTTCACGGGCGGCGAGGAGATCCGGATGTGGACCTCCGCCGCGCCCGCCTCGCGGAGCATCCGGACCAGCGCGCGCTGTGTGTTGCCGCGCACGATCGAGTCGTCGACGACGACCAGGCGCTTGCCCTTGATGACTTCCTTGAGCGGATTCAGCTTCAGACGGATGCCCAGCTGGCGGATGGTCTGTGAAGGCTGGATGAAGGTACGTCCCACGTACGCGTTCTTCACCAGACCGGCACCGAACGGGATGCCGGACGCCTCCGCGTAACCGATCGCGGCGGGCGTGCCCGACTCCGGTGTCGCTATGACCAGATCGGCCTCTGCGGGGGCTTCCTTGGCGAGGCGGCGGCCCATCTCGACACGGGAGAGATACACGTTCCGGCCGGCGATGTCCGTGTCCGGACGGGCCAGATACACGTACTCGAAGACACAGCCCTTGGGCTTCGCTTCCGCGAATCGGGACGTCCGCAGGCCGTTCTCGTCGATGGCGACGAACTCGCCCGGCTCGATCTCGCGGACGTAGGCGGCGCCGCAGATGTCCAGGGCGGCGGACTCGGAGGCGACGACCCAGCCGCGCTCCAGACGGCCGAGGACCAGCGGGCGGATGCCCTGCGGGTCACGGGCCGCGTACAGCGTGTGCTCGTCCATGAAGACGAGCGAGAAGGCGCCCTTGACCTGCGGGAGGACCTTTCCTGAGGCCTCTTCGATGGTCAGCGGCTTGCCGTCTTCGTCGACCTGGGCGGCCAGCAGGGCCGTGAGCAGGTCCGTGTCGTTGGTCGCCGCCACACGCGGGGTGCGGCCCTCCTGCTTGGGCAGGTCGGCGACCATCTCGGCGAGCTCGGCCGTGTTGACCAGGTTGCCGTTGTGGCCGAGCGCGATGGAGCCGTGCGCGGTGGCACGGAAGGTGGGCTGGGCGTTCTCCCAGGTGGACGCGCCGGTGGTCGAGTAGCGGGCGTGACCGACCGCGATATGACCTAGGAGCGAACCGAGGGACGCCTCGTCGAAGACCTGGGAGACGAGCCCCATGTCCTTGAAGACAAGGATCTGGGAGCCGTTGCTGACCGCGATTCCCGCGGATTCCTGGCCTCGATGCTGGAGGGCGTAGAGCCCGAAGTAAGTGAGCTTGGCGACCTCTTCACCGGGAGCCCAGACTCCGAAGACGCCGCAAGCGTCCTGGGGTCCTTTCTCGCCGGGGAGCAGATCATGACTGAGTCGACCGTCACCACGTGGCACGCCACCGAGTGTAGGCGAGATCGACCACTGGTCCGAATTGGGGATCCAGCGGCCCTAATGGATCACTTGGCGGCGACCGCTTCGACGCCCGGGCCGTTTTCGCTGGTCAGCGTGAGCGTGCTGCCCTTCAGCTGGTATTTCACGGTGCCGCCGAAGAGCTTCAGGAGGGTCTTCTCGGTGTCCATGAGTGAGGCGGAGCACATCTTCCGGGTGGTGCCCGCCGCGCCCAGAGTGATAGTGCCGTCGCCGACCGTCGCCTTCGCGGTCACCTTGTTGCAGCCGAGCTGACCGCGGACGGTGCCGTCCTCGTCGAAGGTCAGGTGGACCTTGCCCTCGGCCTCGGAGGCCAGGGCCACGCCCGATTCGCCCTTCGTCGCACCCTTCGTCATCGCGGTGACGTTCCACTTGGTGCCGTGGAGCTCGGCCGGCTTGTCGGCGGTGAGTTTCACGGTGTACCCGTCCTCGGTGGTGAGCGTCAGCTTGTCGTCGTCGACCACGACCTTGGCGGTGCTGCCGGAGATCGCGCCGCCGAGCTGCGACTCGAAGTCCATCGCCCCCTCGGCCGTGCAGGCCTTCTTGGTCTTGATGGCGTCGTCGCCGATCGTGATGGTGTCGCCCTTGATCTTCGCGGTGGCCCCGAAGGAGTTGCAGCCGTAGTTGCCGCCCACCTTGCCGTCCTTGCCGAACTCGATGTGGGCGCCGGCCGGGGCGTCCCGCGTCTTGCCGTCGGCCGTCACACTCTCGACGTTCCACTGCTTGCCGGTGATCCCGGTGGCCTGGCGGGTGCCGACGGAACCGGAACCGGAATCGTCGCTGCCGCTCTCCGTTCCGCAGGCGGCGGTGGCGAGGAGTCCGGTGACGGCCAGGGCGCTGAGGCCGACCCGCGGGCTGAGGGCGCTGAGGTTGAGACGCTGCGTGTGCATGCCGCTTTGACGGGGCGGGTGGGGTGCTTGGTTCCCTCACCGGATAACGGCCGCGCAACGCCCGGCCGCTGACCCCGGTGCCGGCGTCAGCGCATAAGGGGAAGCAGTCCGCCCAGGTCGGCGCGTTCCCCGCTCGCACTGGCCTTCGCCCCGTCGAGGGCCGCCTTCCACTCCAGGCGCCCGGTCGCGAGCCGGATCCACGTCAGCGGATCGGTCTCGACGACGTTCGGCGGAGTGCCGCGGGTGTGGCGCGGACCCTCCACGCACTGCACGACCGCGTACGGCGGTACGCGCACCTCGGTGGAGGCCCCGGGCGCCTTCGCGGCGAGCGCGTCGGCGAGGAGGCGGGTGCAGGCGGCGAGGGCCTGGCGGTCGTACGGGACGTCGAGGCCGGGGACGGCCGCGTTGAGGTCGTCGGTGTGGACGACCAGCTCCACCGTGCGGGTGACGAGGTAGTCGGCGAGGGTCATGGAGCCCGTGCGGGCGGCGAGCAGGCGAGCGCCGGGGGCCGCCGCCAGGTGCTCGACGAGGCGCTGCTCCGTGTGGGCATAGAGCGCGTCGAGGTCCGGGTTCGCCCGGGCCAGCTCGCGGGTGCCCTCGGCGATGTCGTCCGCCCTGGCGCCGGTCGCGAACGGCCACTCCAGCAGGGTCAGTTCCGCCTTCGCCGGTTCCTCCCGGTCCAGGTTCCGACTGACCGTCTCGGCGGCCATCGTGACGTGCGCGGCCAGCTCCCGTACGGTCCAGTCGCCGAGCCGCGTCGGCCCGGCCAGCTGCTCGGGGGTCAGGCCGCGCACCGCCTCCCGTACGTTCCCGAACTGGGCGAGCACCGCCGCGCGGGTCTTCGCCGGGTCGTAGGTGCGGGTGCGCTTCTTGGCCGGGGGCATGGCGGCGAGCCTATGCGCTGTGCGCTCCGCTGGGAGGGGGGACTTCGTGTGCGGGTCGGTCGGTGCTGGTCGCGCCGTTCCCCGCGCCCCTTTGGGGCGCTGCTGTGAACGTTTCGTTGTTGGCTGGGACTCCGACGTCCCGCCAGCTGAACGGGATGCCACTTGCCGCGTCCAGGTCCGGGCCGTCCATCAGCTGGAAGTGCACGTGGGGCTCGGTGGAGTTGCCGGAGTTGCCGCAGCGGGCGATCTGCTGGCCCGCGCGTACGCGGTCGCCCGGCTTGATCTTGAGCGAGCCCCGCCTCACGTGGGCGTACATCGCGTACACCCCGTCGCCGAGGTCGAGGACGACGTGGTTGCCGACGATCCAGCGCGCACCGCTGATTTCCCGGACCGCGCCTTCGATCAGCATCAAGTAGGCGAGCGCGGGCAAGGAGTTGCGGCTGAGGTGGTCGCGCATCCAGTCGCTCGCGTGCACGACTGTGGCGTCGGCCACGGCGAACAGCGGCTCGTCGTAGGCGGGAAAGGCGCGGCTGCGGCGGACAACCGGCCAGAGCTTGGCGAAGGCGGGACGGCTGTTCTCGGATGCGGAAGGCTCGGCGGGCTCGGCGGGCTCGGCGGGCTCGGCGGGCTCGGCGACGATATCGATCGCGTACGTCTGCCCGTACGCGTGCGTGCCGTGGCTCGGCACCTTCGTGGCCGGGCTGTTCATCGCGGACCAACGGCCCCTGACCGGCGGATCCACCTCGACCGGCGGGCGGTCCGCAGACTCGGGCCCGGGTCCGCTGCGGCTCACGGCCAGCCCGATGACGACGGACAGCAGCAGCGGCAGGAACGCCCACGCCCAGGCGATCGGGTAGCCGGGGACGAGGAGCTCGGCCAGGACCATGGCCAGGAAGGCCAGTTGAAGTATCCGGAACAGAATCATCGCGGTCTTGCGGTTGGACATGGTTCCCCCAGTGGACCGGATCCCGAAGCAGGAAACCGGAAGTCGTCGAGGTCTCAGACCGGTTGAGCCGTGGTGAGGGCCACGAGGAGCGGTACGACGCGGCTCCCCGGGATCTCGTAACGGCCCCGCCCGGCCTGCCTGAGCCAGCCCGCGGCCGTCAACTGCCGCAGGTGGTGGTAGATCTGGCCGCTCGTTCCCACGTCGTCGAGCCCGGCCAGTTCGGTGGCCGTGCGCCGGCCGCCGACGATCTCGCGCAGCAGCCGCAGCCGCATGGGGTGCCCGAGCGCGGCGAACACCTCGGCCATCTCGCTCCAGTCGGCGTCGAGCAGCTGGTCGGTGGTCATGCCGTACTGCCACTCGTACCGCTCCTCGGTCGGCAGCCGCACCGAACCCGTGAACAGCACACCGCCGCCCTCGACATCGGCCAGCTGCGCCTTGAGCCCTTCGAGGGCCCAGAAGTCGCCGTCGCCCGCCCGCGGAGCGGGCTCACTGCTCTCCAGGGCGTCGAGACGCCGCTCCAGCTCCGCGACGCGCTGCTCCAGATCCATGAGACGAGATTACGTAATTACGTATATGCGGTCAAGGGAGGGGAGCACTGGCCCGCGGGCATGCCGAAGGCCCCGCCCGGATTCCGGACGAGGCCTTCGGCATACGTCAACAACAGCGCCCGACAGGGGCGCGGGGAACTGCGCGACCAGCCACGACGGACCCGCAGCCGAATCCCCCGCCCCCGCCCCCAGCGGAGCGTCTACGCGAGCAGCGCCGGGATCGTTCCCTCGTGGGCCGTGCGCAGTTCGGTCAGGGGGAGGGTGAACTCGCCCTGGACCTCGACCTCGTCGCCGTCCACGACACCGATGCGGGTGACGGGCAGACCGCGCGCCCCGCACATGTCGTTGAAGCGGAGCTCCTCGGAGCGCGGGATCGCGACGATCGCGCGGCCCGCGGACTCGGAGAAGAGGAACGTGAACGCGTCGAGCCCGTCCGGTACGACGAGACGCGCGCCCTTGCCGCCGAGCAGCGCCGACTCGACCACGGCCTGGATCAGACCGCCGTCGGACAGGTCGTGCGCGGCGTCGATCATGCCGTCGCGGGAGGCGGAGATCAGGATCTCGGCGAGGAGGCGTTCGCGCTCCAGGTCGACCTGCGGGGGCAGTCCGCCGAGGTGGTCGTGGACGACCTGCGACCAGGCCGAACCGCCGAACTCCTCGCGGGTGTCACCGAGGAGGTAGAGCAGCTGCCCCTCCTCCTTGAAGGCGACCGGCGTGCGGCGGGCGACATCGTCGATGACACCGAGCACGGCCACGACCGGCGTCGGGTGGATCGCCACCTCGCCCGTCTGGTTGTAGAGCGAGACGTTGCCGCCGGTCACCGGGGTGCCCAACTGCTGGCAGGCGTCGGCCAGTCCGCGGATGGCCTCCGCGAACTGCCACATCACCGCCGGGTCCTCGGGCGAACCGAAGTTCAGGCAGTCCGACACCGCGAGCGGCTTCGCGCCCGTGGTCGCCACGTTCCGGTACGCCTCGGCCAGGGCCAACTGGGCGCCGTGGTACGGGTCCAGCTTGGTGTAGCGGCCGTTGCCGTCCGTGGCGATCGCGACGCCGAGGCCGGACTCCTCGTCGATGCGGATCATGCCCGAGTCCTCGGGCTGCGCCAGCACGGTGTTGCCCTGCACGAAATGGTCGTACTGGGAGGTGATCCAGGACTTGGAGGCCTGGTTCGGGGAGGAGACCAGCTGGAGGACCTGGTCCCTCAGCTCCTCCGAAGTGGCGGGCCTGGCCAGCTTGTTGGCGTCGTCCGCCTGAAGGGCGTCCTGCCACTCCGGGCGGGCGTACGGACGCTCGTAGACCGGGCCGTCGTGCGCGACCGTGCGCGGGTCGACGTCGACGATCTTGCCGCCGTGCCAGAAGATCTCCAGGCGGTCGCCGTCGGTGACCTCACCGATCACCGTGGCGATGACGTCCCACTTGTCGCAGATCTCCAGGAACCGGTCCACCTTCTCCGGCTCGACGACCGCGCACATGCGCTCCTGCGACTCGCTCATGAGGATTTCCTCGGGCGAGAGCGTGGAGTCGCGCAGCGGTACGTCGTCCAGGGTGACGCGCATGCCGCCGGAGCCGTTGGACGCCAACTCGCTGGTGGCGCAGGACAGTCCGGCCGCGCCGAGGTCCTGGATGCCGACGACCAGCTTCTCGGCGAAGGCCTCCAGGGTGCACTCGATGAGGAGCTTCTCCTGGAAGGGGTCGCCGACCTGGACGGCGGGACGCTTCGACGGCTTGGCGTCGTCGAAGGTCTCGGAGGCGAGGATCGACGCGCCGCCGATGCCGTCACCGCCCGTGCGGGCCCCGTACAGGATGACCTTGTTGCCCGAACCGGACGCCTTCGCGAGGTGGATGTCCTCGTGCCGCATGACGCCGATGGCACCGGCGTTGACCAGAGGGTTGCCCTGGTAGCAGGCGTCGAAGACGACCTCGCCGCCGATGTTCGGCAGGCCCAGGCAGTTGCCGTAGCCGCCGATGCCGGCGACGACACCGGGGAGTACGCGCTTGGTGTCCGGGTGGTCCGCCGCGCCGAAACGGAGGGGGTCCACGACGGCGACCGGGCGGGCGCCCATCGCGATGATGTCGCGCACGATGCCGCCGACGCCGGTGGCCGCGCCCTGGTAGGGCTCGACGTACGACGGGTGGTTGTGCGACTCGACCTTGAAGGTGACCGCGTAGCCCTGGCCGACGTCGACGACACCGGCGTTCTCGCCGATGCCTACGAGGAGGGCGTCCGACTGCGGGGCCTTCTCGCCGAACTGGCGCAGGTGCACCTTGGATGACTTGTACGAGCAGTGCTCGGACCACATGACGGAGTACATGGCGAGCTCGGCACCGGTGGGCCGGCGGCCGAGGATCTCGACGACCCGCTCGTACTCGTCCTTCTTCAGGCCCAGTTCGGCCCAGGGCAGCTCGACGTCGGGGGTCTCGGCCGCGTGCTCGACCGTGTCCAGAGGCGTCCGGCTCATGCGTTGACCAGCTTCTTGAGGATCGAGGTGAAGAAGGGGAGGCCGTCGGTGCGGCCGGACCCGATGAGGGGCTCGACGGCGTGCTCGGGGTGCGGCATGAGGCCCACGACGTTGCCGGCCTCGTTCGTGATGCCGGCGATGTCCCGGAGCGAGCCGTTCGGGTTGAAGTCGACGTACCGGAACGCGACCCGGCCCTCCGCCTCCAGCATGTCGAGCGTGTGCTCGTCGGCGACGTACCGCCCGTCCATGTTCTTCAGCGGGATGTGGATCTCCTGGCCGGACTCGTAGTCGGCGGTCCAGGACGTCTCCGCGTTCTCCACCCGCAACTTCTGGTCACGGCAGATGAAGTGCAGATGGTCGTTGCCGAGCATCCCGCCCGGGAGGAGATGGGCCTCGGTGAGGATCTGGAAGCCGTTGCAGATGCCGAGCACCGGCATTCCCGACTTCGCCTGCTCAATCACGGTCTCCATCACCGGCGAGAAGCGCGAGATGGCTCCCGCGCGCAGATAGTCGCCGTACGAGAAACCGCCGGGCAGCACCACGGCGTCGACCTGCTTGAGGTCCTTGTCCTTGTGCCAGAGAGCGACGGGTTCGGCACCGGCGAGCTTGATCGCGCGCTGGGTGTCCCGGTCGTCGAGGCTTCCCGGGAAAGTGACGACGCCAATACGAGCGGTCACTTTCCTGCCTCCGCGACTTCCTCGACCTTGACGGTGAAGTCCTCGATCACGGTGTTGGCGAGGAAGGATTCGGCGAGTTCATGGATGCGGGCGAGGGCGGCTTCGTCCACCGGTCCGTCCACTTCCAGTTCGAATCGCTTTCCCTGACGTACGTCGGCGATGCCTTCGAAACCGAGACGCGGCAGTGCACGCTGCACCGCCTGGCCCTGGGGGTCGAGGATCTCCGGCTTGAGCATGACGTCGACTACGACGCGTGCCACTGGCACTCCCGGTGTGTGGTGCTGAGCAGGTTCGTTCAGACTACCCGTACAAAATTTCTACGCGGGTAGATTCGTAGGAATCTACGTGATGGCCATCACGATTCCGCATCGAGACGCTATCGACCGGGGATGAAGGGGCTACCTTCACGAAAAATCCTGGGAAAGATCCGGATCAGGACCCGGTCCCCTATTGCCTTGAGACACGCCAAGAGATTTAGTCGAGCTTCACATTGGATTGCCGGGCACTGTACAAAGGAATTGGCAATAACCGATACTTTGCCCAATCGCCCATAAAAACAGCCGGACAGTCGGCATCTCCGCACGTCATCACGTGTCGCTGGAGAGGTGCCGCACGAAGGGACCGATATTCGTGGCGCAGCGTGTCGTAGTCACTCTCTTCGACGACATCGACGGCTCGGAAGCGGCGGAAACGATCGCGTTCGGTCTGGACGGCAAGTCGTACGAGATCGACCTGAATCAAGCCAATGCCAAGAAACTGCGTAAGGCGTTGGAGCCGTACCTGGAGGCCGGGCGCAAGCGGTCCCGGTCCGGCAAGGCGTACCGGCAGACGGCCGTGGCACCCGATCCGGCGGCCGTTCGGGCATGGGCCCAGTCGCACAAGATGGAGGTGCCGGCTCGGGGGCGGATCCCCAAGCGGGTCTATGAGGCGTTCACTGCGGCGCAGTGACCCCGGGGGGAGGCGTGGCTTCCGTGGGCCGGCCGGCGTCGCCATCCGGCCCTGGGAGCAGCCGACTTGCGTAGTACCCCTGCTGATCAGCTAGAGTCTGGAGCACGCCGAGGGGCAAGGCCGAAAGGCCCGGCCCCGGAGTCACGCGGGTGTAGTTCAGTAGTAGAACATCCCCCTTCCAGGGGGAAGGCGCAGTGTGCAATTCCTGTCACCCGCTCTGCACTGCCGGTCTGGTCAGCGTTTTCGATCAGGTAGGCTGGTGCCTGCGCCGATCGGTGAGAGCCGGTCGGAGGCAAATGCGGACGTAGCTCAGTTGGTAGAGCGCAACCTTGCCAAGGTTGAGGTCGCCAGTTCGAACCTGGTCGTCCGCTCCAGCAAGTAAGGCCCCGGTCATCACGATCGGGGCCTTTCTCGTATGCCTGCCTGTGCTCCCCAAGACCGAGGCCGTCCGTATGACCGGAACCGTCTGACATTTGTCATGTGCAGCGGTGACAGCGCGCACTGCTCCCGCCCGTCCGCGGCGGGGAGGCTGGTCTCATGAACACGAACGAGCACGTGATTGAGGTCACGGATCTACGACGTGTGTACGGGGGAGAGTTCGAGGCGGTCCGGGGGGTGTCCTTCTCCGTCGGCCGCGGGGAGCTGTTCGCGCTCCTCGGGACCAACGGCGCGGGCAAGACCTCCACCGTCGAACTGCTCGAAGGGCTCGCACCGCCGTCCGGCGGCCAGGTGCGCGTCCTCGGACACGATCCGTACACCGAACGCGCCAAGGTGCGCCCGCACATCGGCGTCATGCTCCAGGAGGGCGGCTTCTCGTCCGAGCTGACCGTCGGGGAGACCGTACGGATGTGGGCGGGCTGCACGAGCGGGGCCCGGCCCGAGCGCGAGGCGCTGGCGCTGGTCGGCCTGTCGCGGCGGGCCGGCGTACGCGTGAAGCAGCTGTCCGGGGGCGAGAAGCGGCGACTGGACCTGGCGTGCGCGATTCTCGGGCGGCCCGAGGTGCTCTTCCTGGACGAGCCGACGACCGGACTCGACGCCGAAGGGCGCCAGGAGACCTGGGAGTTGGTGCGCGAACTGCGCGAGAACGGCACCACCGTGGTGCTGACCACGCACTACCTGGAAGAGGCGGAAGAGCTCGCCGACCGGCTCGCGATCCTGCACGCCGGGCGCATCGCCGTCACCGGTACCCCGGCCGAGGTGACCGCCTCCCAGCCGTCCCGGATCTCCTTCGAGCTGCCCGCCGGCTACTTCCCCGGCGATCTGCCGCCGCTCGCCTCGCTCGGGATCACCGGCCACGAGCTGGAGGGCCGGATGCTCCGGCTGCATACGCTCGAACTGCAGCGGGCCGCCACCGAGCTCCTCGTGTGGGCACAGCGGGCAGGGGTCGAGCTGCGGGGGCTCGACATCCGGTCGGGGTCGCTGGAGGAGGCGTTCCTGCGGATAGCCCGTGAGGCGTCGCAGACGTCGGAGATGACAGCGGAGAAGGAGCACGTGGCATGAGCGCGGAGACTGTGACCAAGGCCGCACAGGCCGGTACGACCGCGACCGCCGCCCGGCGGATGACGGCTCTCGCACGGGCCGAACTGACGCTGCTCGGACGCAGCAAGGCCACGTTCTTCGCGGCCCTGTTCGTGCCGCTGATCATGCCGCTCAGCCTTCGCACGGCGGTCGAGGACATGGACCTGAAGGAGGCCGGGCTGTCGGTCGGCTCGGTCATCCTGCCTTCCGCCATCGGCTTCTCCCTGCTCTTCGCCGTCTACAGCGCGCTGGTGAGCGTCTACGCCGCCCGGCGTGAGGAGCTGGTGCTCAAGCGGCTGCGCACCGGGGAGCTGCGGGACGTGGAGATCCTGGCCGGAGCCGCGCTGCCGTCGGTCCTGATCGGGCTCGTGCAGTGCGTGGTCCTGACGATCGCGTGCGCGGCACTCCTGGACGTGGGAGCGCCCGAGGCACCGCACCTCGCCGTCCTCGGCCTGCTGCTGGGACTCGTCATGTGGCCCGCCATCGCGGCCGTCGTCGCGAGCTTCAGCAGGAGCCTGGAGGGCGCCCAGGTCGCGGCGATGCCGTTGCTGCTCGTGTCCATGATGGGCTCCGGCACCTTCATACCGTTCGAGCTCATGCCCGACCGGATCGCGGCCGTCTGCGAACTGCTGCCGCTCTCCCCGGTGATCACGCTCATACGCGGTGGCTGGACCGGAGACCTCGGCGGGTACGAGGCCCTGGGCGCCATCGCCACCGCGGTGGCCTGGCTCGTACTCTCGGTGTTTGCTGTACAGCGGTGGTTCCGGTGGGAGCCACGGCACTGAACGGCGACGAGGCGGGAGCGGGTATGCGCGGGCCGGGGGCCTGGTGGCACGGGAAGACCACGCCGGCGAAGGTCGAGACGTACACCCGGTGGTCCTTCTACAGCTTCGCGCTGGTCGAGGTGAGCGTGGTCGGGCTGCCGGTCTTCGGAGAGGTGGGGATGCCACTCGCCCTCTGGATGTTCCTGCCGCTGTGCGGGCACGCCCTGCTGGGGTTGGTGACCTCGTCACGGGCGCTCGACTGGACGTGCGGCCGCCGTGAGCAGCCCGTGCGGCTGATAGCGGCGCTCGCCGTCCTCACCGCGCTGCTCGGGATCGGGGCACTCGCACTCACCGTGCACGGGCCGGGCGGCGACGAGATCGACAGCACCATGGGCGTGTTCTTCATCGTGGTGGTGCCCTACGGACTCGGCCTCATGACGCTCGGGCTGTCCCGACAGCACGTCCTGGCACTTCTGGGCGGCTTCACCGCGGGTACCGGGGCCGCGGCGTTCCTGGTCGGGATGCCCACCTACAGCGCACTGGCCACGATGGCCGGGGTACTGCTGATCGGCGGGTTCATCTGCCTCGCCTCCCTCTTCTCGGTGTGGCTGCTGAAAGCCGTGCTCGAACTCGACGCGGCCCGCGAGACCCGTACCCGTCTCGCCGTCGCCGAGGAGCGGCTGCGCTTCGGGCGGGACCTGCACGACGTGATGGGCCGCAACCTCGCGGTGATCGCCCTGAAGAGCGAGCTGGCCGTCCAGCTCGCCCGGCGCGAACGGCCCGAGGCCGTGGAGCAGATGATCGAGGTGCAGCGGATCGCCCGCGAGTCGCAGAAGGAGGTCCGCGAGGTCGTACGCGGCTACCGCGAGGTCGACCTCGGCGTCGAACTCCTGGGCGCGCAGGGCGTGCTGACCGCCGCCGGAGTCGAGTGCACGGTGACCGGGTCCGCGTCGGAACTGCCCTCTGCGGTCCAGTCGGCGCTCGGCTGGGTCGTACGGGAGGCGACCACGAACGTGCTGCGGCACGGGGACGCCGGGCACTGCCGGGTCTCCCTGCGGGTGAAGGGGACCCGCGTGGTCCTGACCGTGGAGAACGACGGGGTGGAGAAGGACACGGTGCCGAGTACGCCCACCAGCAAGGGGTCCGGCCTCGCCGGGCTGCGGGAGCGGTTGTCGGCGGTGGACGGGACGCTGGAGGCGGGTCCGGTCGACGGTGACCTGTTCCGGGTGGTGGCCGAGGTTCCGCTGCCGGCGGCGCCCACCTCCTCGTCGTCCGCGTCAGGGCCGCCGTCCACGCCACCACCACCACCGCCGTCCTCTTCCCCGTCTCCCGCCCCGCGCACAGTGAACGAAGAGGTCGCCCCATGACGCCCGTACGCCCCATCCGGCTGCTGCTCGCCGACGACGAGCACCTCATCCGGGGGGCGCTCGCCGCGCTGCTCGGGCTCGAGGAGGACCTGCTCGTGGTGGCGGAGGCGGCCAGCGGGCCCGAGGCGCTGGCGATGGCCAGGGCCCACGAACCCGACGTGGCGGTACTGGATCTCCAGATGCCCGGGGCGGACGGTGTGAGGGTGGCCACATCGCTGCGGACCGAACTGCCCGCGTGCCGGGTGCTGATCGTGACCAGTCACGGGCGGCCGGGGCATCTGAAGCGGGCGCTTGCGGCGGGTGTGCGCGGGTTCGTCCCGAAGACCGTCAGCGCGCAACGGCTCGCGGAGATCATCCGTACCGTCCATGCCGGAAACCGTTACGTCGACCCGGAGTTGGCCGCCGACGCGATCTCCTCCGGGGACTCGCCGCTGACCGCGCGCGAGGCGGAGGTGCTGGAACTGGCCGGCGACGGGGCGCCCGTCGCGGAGATCGCCGAGCGGGCCGCGCTGTCGCAGGGGACCGTACGGAACTATCTGTCGTCGGCCGTCTCCAAGCTCGGGGTGGAGAACCGGCACTCGGCGGTGCGTCTCGCGCGGGAGCGAGGTTGGGTATAGTTGCTCTCGCGCCACGGCGCAACGCGGACGTAGCTCAGTTGGTAGAGCGCAACCTTGCCAAGGTTGAGGTCGCCAGTTCGAACCTGGTCGTCCGCTCAGCAGGAAGAAGCCCCCGGTCATCGCGACCGGGGGCTTCTTCGTGCTGACCGAGGGCGCTCAGCTCCAGGTGGTGCCCGTGAGGCGCTCGTACGCCTCCACGTACTTGGCGCGGGTCGCGTCCACGACCTGCTGGGGCAGGGCGGGCGGCGGCTGCTCGCTCTTGCGGTCCCAGCCGGACTCGGCGGAGGTCAGCCAGTCGCGCACGAACTGCTTGTCGAACGAGGGCTGCGCGCGGCCCGGCTCCCACTGGTCCGCGGGCCAGAAGCGGGAGGAGTCCGGGGTGAGCACCTCGTCGGCGACGACGAGCGTCTCTCCGTCGAAGCCGAACTCGAACTTCGTGTCCGCGAGGAGGATCCCGCGCTCGCGCGCGATGTCACGGCCGCGGCCGTAGACGGCGAGCGTCGCCTGGCGCAGCTGGGCCGCGGTCTCCGCGCCGACCTGGCGGGCGACCTCCTCGTACGAGACGTTCTCGTCGTGCTCGCCGACGGCGGCCTTGGTGGCCGGGGTGAAGATCGGGGCGGGCAGCTCCGAGCCGTCGCTCAGGCCCTCGGGGAGGGCGAGACCGCAGACGGTACGGGTCTGGTTGTACTCGACGAGACCCGAGCCGGTGAGGTAGCCGCGGGCCACGCACTCGACCGGGGCCATCCGCAGCGACTTGCAGACCAGGGTGCGGCCCGCCCAGTCGGCCGGGGCGCCGGGCGGGAGTTCGGTGCCGATGACGTGGTTCGGCATCAGGTCGCCGATCTGGTCGAACCACCACAGCGAGAGCTGCGTCAGGACGCTGCCCTTGTCGGGGATCTCCGTGGGCAGCACCCAGTCGAACGCGGAGATGCGGTCGCTGGCGACCATCACGAGGTCGCCCGCCTCGTTCTGGTACAGGTCGCGCACCTTGCCGGTGTGCAGATGCACCAGACCCGGCACCTCGACGGGCTCGGGCTTTTCTACGAATCCGGACACGGTTCCTCCCCGTCGTTCTGGCCAACTGGGTCGATTCTCCCGTACGGGAGGAACCGGTCCTGCCAGGGGTCGAGTGTGAGGGGCTTCCGCGAGCTCTCCACGGGTTCAGTTCTGAAGGTTTTCCACAGGGTCGACAGGGTCAACGGGCTCAGTCGCGTTTGCAGATGCGGTCCAGGAGGTTGGCCGTGGCGCGCTGGACCCGGGTGTCGATGTGGCCCGGGCGGTCCAGGGCCGGGGACCAGGCGAAGGTGCCGGCCGCGAAGACGAGGGCGCCGGAGGGGGCGCGGTAGAGGGAGGTCTCCTGGTGGCGGATGGCTCCCTCGGTGTCCCGGTACGGGGAGTGGGAGAGGAGGATGCGGCCCTGGTGCTCGGGGAGCGTGATGCGCGGGAAGTAGCGGTCGGCCTCGCCGGCGACCATGCCTTCCAGCTCGTCGCCCTCGTGGGCGCCGGTCGCCTCCCACAGCCAGTGGTCGGCGTTGCGGACGACCAGGGGGTGCGCCTCGGGGACCCGGCCCGCGTACTGGACGCCCAGGAGTTCCTGCTCGGGGCGGTCGACCTCACGCCACAGGACGGGTTTGCCGGGGCCGCGGCGTTTTCGGCAGGTCAGCAGGCGGTCGGGGACACCGGACGGGGACGGGCCCAGCTCCGCCTGCCAGTACATGGTGTTGGCGGAGAGGAAGACGAGGGACGTGCCGTGCTCGCGGGCGACCTCCACGGTGCGGCGCATGGTCGTCGACCAGTACTCGTCGTGGCCCGGGAAGACCAGGCCCCGGTAGCGGGTGGGGTCGACGCGGCCGGCGTGCAGGTCGCGGGCGTCGGCGTAGGCGAGGTCGTAGCCGTAGCGCTCGGCCCAGCGGATGAAGTCGTAGGCGTGACCGACGTGGAGGGGGAGGCCCGCGCCCGCGTACGGGCGGTCGAACGACACCGTCGTGGCGGCTTCGGCCTCGCCGAGCAGCCGGCCGTGCTCGTCCCACGCGTGGTAGAGGCTCGCGCCGGTGTGGCCGTCCTCCGGATAGAGGTTGTACGCCTGCCAGGTGATGTCCGGGAGGAGGAGCAGCAGGTCGGCGGGGTGGTTGTCGCGGACCGTGAACGGGATGTGGGAGCGGTAGCCGTCGTCGGTGGTCAGCACGGCCACGTACGCGCCGATGCTCCAGTAGGTCGGGATCTGCAGCCGCCAGGAGAGCCACCAGTGGTGGCAGGAGACCGTACGGTCCGCGGTGAGCGGGGCCGGCTGGACGATGCCGGGGAGGCGGGGGCTGGTGGTGATCTTGCTGGCGCCGTCGCCGCCGTAGTGGCCGATGCGGTAGATGTCCACGCTGAACTGCTGCGGCGGGTCGACCGTGATGTGGAAGTCGATGGCCTCGCCGGGGGCGGCGGCGCCGGTGGAGGCGAAGCCCTTGATCTGCCGGTGGACGTCGTCCGCCGTGCGGGGGCCGCCGGCGGTCTGGCGGGGAGTGGGGACGCGTGGGCCGGTGGTTCCGCGGTGGTTGCTGCGGCTGCGGTTTCGGTCGCCGTCGCCGTCGCCGGGTGATGCCGTGCCGGGGGGTGGGGCCTGGTCCACGTACCAGGGGACGACGTGCCCCGTGTCGTCGAAGTAGTTCTCACTGCCGCGGAGCCAGGGGACGGGGCCCTGTCCGAAGGGATCCGTGACGGCGTGCGCCATCGCTCCCGACTCCCACCGGCGAATCTGCTCCGACCCCATACCGCGTTCCCTCCCTCGTGCCCCCGTCAGCCCCTGTCGGCCTGTGCAGGCCCTTGCCTTGTCAATGAGCGGTCCCAGCACATCACATTACGCACGCACACCGTCACCGTTCGTTGCGAATTGCCTCCGGCGGTTGGCGAGGGGGCAGGGGGTCAGGGGGAGTGGGTGCGGGTGGGGCAGGAGGTCAGGGGGAGTGGGGTGCGGGTGGGGCTGGAGTGGGGGTGGGTGGTGTGTGCGGGTGAGTGGGGGCTGGGCGCGCAGTTCCCCGCGCCCCTGAGGTCTTTCAGCCCGTCCGGCGTTTGAGGACGAGGCCGTTCAGGCCGATGCGGGGGCCTGGGGGCGGCAGCCCCCGGAAAGGGACGGGAATGGGTAGGGGCGGCGGGGGCGGAAAACGGGTTGAGGTCAGACCAGGCGGACCGGTTTCTCGGGGCGTATGCCCAGGTGGAGGAGCCAGGTGCGGAGGGGGGCGGGGTCGCCCTCCTCGATGAGGCTCAGGACTCGGGGGCCGAGGTCCACGGACCGCTCGCCGTTGATGAGCAACGACGGCCCGTCGAGCCAGTCGAGCCCCGGAGCGGCCCCGGCCGTGTCCATCGCCGCACAGCACACCATCGCGGTGACATGGTCGGCGAGCAACTCCCGCCCCGTCCGAGGCGGTTGCAGAGGAAAGAGCGGCAACGACCCGTCGTCCCACAGGGGCATGTCCGGACCGACCTGCCCGGCGGCCCCGGAGGGAGCGGAGGCGGCCGACACCGCGGCCTCCTCCCGCGCCACCTCCGCACTCAGCCCCGCCGCGAGCGCCGAACTCCGCTCGTTCTCCGGCCCACCGTCCTCGTCCTCGTCCTCGTACGCCGCGGTCTCGGGCCGCTCCACGACCACCGGATCCCCAAGCTCCCCAAGGCCCCCGGACTCCCGCGACTCCCCCGGCTCCCGGTCACTCAGGTGATCCATGACCCGGGCCAGCGTCGGCCCCTCCGGATCCGAGGCGCCGGCCCCGGCCCCGGAGGACCGGCTCACGCCGAGCGCATCCAGCACCCGATGCAATCGCGCCGCGTCCGTACGCCACTTCCGGTCCACGACCTCGTCCGGATACTCGTCCCAGTCGACCGGCGCCCAGTCGGGCCCGGTCTCGGCCGGTCCGCCGTGGAAGAGGCGCGCGGCCAGCAGGGACGCCGCCTCGTCGATCGCGCCAGGCTCCTCCAGCAGGTCGCAGGCGGGCCGCTCGCCGAGCCGGGAGGCGAACCCCTCGGCGAGACGGTCGCGCCGCGAGAGCTCGGTGAGGGCCGCGACCACGCCCGCGTCGAGCCGGGACGGCCAGCGCCCCATCCGCCAGGCGGGCAGCGCGACCCGCGTCAGCAGTCGGTCCCAGCCCGCGTACGCCAGCCCCACCTGCTCCTGGGCGACGATCCGCAGACCGTAATCCACAGCCTGTGCACGCTCCGCCGCCGCTGCGGCGACGCCCCGCTCCATCTCGGCGGCATGCCCGCGGCAGCTCCGCAGCAGCAGCCGCACCACCCAGCCGACCCCGCCGAGCACCGTCCGGGACAGGGGTCCGCGGGGCTCCGAGGTCACGGCCACCGCCGCGTCCAGCCCCCGGACGAAACGCCGGGCCGCGGCTATGTCGGGGTGCGCCGACGGTCCCGTACCGGCGACGACCGGTGCGAGGACGGCGCGCAGTTCGCCGACCCGCATCCACCACAGGAAGGGCGAGCCGATGACGAGGACGGGCGCGGCCGGCGGACGGCGGTGGGCCGACGGGAGGCCCCGGACCGCCGGTACGCCCTCGATCTCGTCGCGGGCCTCCGGCCGGGGCGTGCCGTGGGCCCGGTGGGTGCGGTCCTCCAGCCAGCTGTCGCAGTCCGGGGTGAGCGCTATCGCGGAGGGCGCGGGCACTTCGAGGCGGTCGGCCAGGTCGCGCACCATGCGGTAGAGATCGGGCGCCGACTCCTCGGCGATGGTGACCGTGGGGCTCACGGCGGGCCGGGAACGGGCCACGACCAGCGCGATGCCCGCCGCGGCGAGGAGAACGAACAGGGCGAACCCCGACACGATCCAGCGCGTGACCGCCCAGCCGGGGCCGTCGATGTGGCCCGTCGACCCGCCGACGAGCAGCACGACGGCGACGGCCGCGGGCAGCAGGGCGACGGCCAGCGCCCGGCTGCGGACCCGCAGCACGGCGAGAGCCCGTGAGCGCGCGGCCTGCGCGCCCACCTCCACACCCATACCGGACACGACCGGTGTCACCCCCTACTGCCCGCCCGGCGCGTGCATACCCAGCCACTGCCGGCGGACGTCCATGGCGTTGCTCACTCCCCCACTGTGGCACCCACGACCGACATCGCAATGCCGGTGGGCCAAGTGCCGGAACGCTTGCGCCGCACCCTAGTTGGGGCCCCGGCCCTCGTCAGCCGGATGGAGCATCGGTCACCCGATGGAATGGCTTTGGGCAGAGGTGGCTGACGAAAGGGCCCCGGATCCTGTGCAGGATCCGGGGCCCGGGATCGTTCTTCGATACGCGTTGACGCAGGTGAAGTGGCGTAACTGTCGGTTACGCCTCGGTCGCCCCCGCCACCTTCGCCGCGATGTCCGTACGGTGCTGGCCGCCGTCGAGGTGGATTCGGTTGACCGCTTCGTACGCGCGTGCGCGCGCCTGGGTGAGGTCCTTGCCGCTGGCCGTGACGGAGAGCACCCGGCCGCCCGCGCTCACGATGGCGTCACCGTCGCGCCTGGTGCCCGCGTGCAGGACGTACGCGTGCGGGGCGTCCTGTGCCGCCACCTCGTCGAGGCCCTCGATGGGGTCGCCGGTGCGCGGGGTGTCCGGGTAGTTGTGCGAGGCGATGACCACGGTGACGGCCGCGTCGTCGCTCCAGCGGAGGGGTTCGAGGTCGACCAGGGTGCCGTCCGCCGCCGCGAGGAGGATGCCGGAGAGAGGGGTCTTCAGGCGGGCGAGGACGACCTGGGTCTCGGGGTCGCCGAAGCGGGCGTTGAACTCGATGACCCGCACGCCGCGCGAGGTGATCGCGAGACCGGCGTAGAGGAGCCCGGAGAAGGGGGTGCCGCGGCGGCGCATCTCGTCGACGGTCGGCTGCAGAACGGTCTGCATGACCTCCTCGACCAGCTTCGGGTCGGCCCACGGGAGGGGCGAGTACGCGCCCATGCCGCCGGTGTTCGGACCCTCGTCGCCGTCGAGCGCGCGCTTGAAGTCCTGCGCGGGCTGCAGCGGGACGACCGTCACGCCGTCCGTGATCGCGAACAGCGAGACCTCGGGGCCGTCGAGGAACTCCTCGATGACCACACGGTCGCAGGCGTTGGCGTGTTCGCGGGCCTTGTCGAGGTCGGCGGTCACGACGACGCCCTTGCCGGCCGCGAGACCGTCGTCCTTCACGACGTACGGGGCTCCGAAGGCGTCGAGCGCCTCCTCGACCTCGTCGGGGTTCGTGCAGACGTACGAGCGGGCCGTGGGTACGCCCGCGCCCGCCATCACGTCCTTGGCGAAGGCCTTGGAGCCCTCCAGCTCGGCGGCCTCCTTGGAGGGGCCGAACACCGGGATGCCCGCCTCGCGCACGGCGTCGGCGACCCCGGCGACGAGGGGCGCCTCCGGGCCGACGACCACCAGCTCGGCGCCGAGCTCGGTGGCCAGCGCGGCCACGGCCTTGCCGTCGAGGGCGTCGACCTGGTGCAGCTCGGCCACCTCGGCGATACCCGCGTTGCCTGGGGCACAGTGCAGCGCGGTGACGTCGGGGTCGAGGGAGAGAGAACGGCACAGGGCGTGTTCGCGGGCACCGCCGCCGATAACTAGGACCTTCACGGGGGTCAGACTAGCTGTCGTGTTTCGGGGGCGGGTCGGCGTGGGTTGGGCGGGCTTGCCCGGTCGTTCCACTCGCGACCCCTCGCGATCACTCACTACTGGTCGGTACTGCTCATTACCTCCCTACTACTCGTTCGAGAACTCCTCCACCACCGTCGCTCCCAGCTCTCTCACGATCAGTTCGTGGCCCGACAGGGCGGACTCGTCGAGGTCCGGATCGTCGTCCTCCGGGGTGTCGTCCTCGGGGGAGATGGGGGGCGGCTCCGGAGCAGGGGGGCGGGGAGCGGGCGCAGGACTGGATGCGGGCGCCGATTGGGACTGGGACTGAGGTGCCGAGGAGGCAGGCCGGGGAGCCGGAGCCGGCTGCTGCTGCTGCGGGGCAGGGCGCGGCGCCGACGGAGCCGGAGCACCCCCTGTCCCGTAACCCCCGCCGTAACCCGACCCGGGGCCGGGCGCGGGCGGCGGTGCCGAACCACCGGACGGGTCGACGACCGCGTCGACCTTCCAGTGCACGTTGAACAGCTCGGTCAGCGCCTGCTTCAGCACCTCTTCGCTGCCGCTGCTCGCGAAGTTGTCCCGAGCGCCCGCGTTGACGAAACCGATCTGGAGGGTCGTGCCGTCGAAGCCGGTCACCTGCGCGTTCTGGCTGAGCAGGATCCAGGTGAAGCGGCGACGGTTCTTCACCGCCTCCAGGATGTTCGGCCACAGCATGCGGGGGTCGGGGCCACCACTGGGCGGAGGGGAGGCGTACGCGGCCGCCGGAGCCGGGGCTTGAGCCTGGGACTGGGGCTGGGCGACCTGGGCCGCGGGCGGACCGGGTGCCGCGGCCGGTGGCTGTCCCCCGCCCGCGGGTGTGGCGGTCGGCCATCCCCCAGGTCGCCTGCCACTGCCCGCGGCGGTCGCGGCGGGCCAGGCGCCGGCCGCGGGGGCGGAGGGGGGAGCCTGAGCGGGCGCCTGTTCCGGAGTGGGTGTGGGCACGGCGGGGGCGGGGGCCGGCGTGGGGACCTGGGCCGAGATGGGGGCTTGGGGCGCCCCCGGACCCGTATCGCCACCAGGAGCCGTATCTCCGCCGGGGCCCCCCGCTCCCCGTACCGCAGCGCGAGCCGCGGCGGGCCCGCCGCCCGGCGGGACGGAGGGACCGGGAGGAGCGGAAGGAGAAGCGGGAGGAGCGGAAGCGGCCATGCCGCCCCCCGGCCCCCCGGTCGGCATCCCGGCATGCGCGTCGGGCCCAGGCACGTACCCCATCGCGGGCGCTCCGGCAGCCGCCGCCCCCGTGAAGTTCACCCCGCGTTCGATCCGGTCGAGCCGGGCCATGAGGGACCGCTCGTCGCCGTAGGCCGCGGGCAGGAGCACGCGCGCGCAGATCAGTTCGAGCTGGAGGCGGGGGGAGGTGGCCCCGCGCATCTCCGTCAGCCCTTCGTTGACGAGGTCGGCGGCCCGGCTGAGCTCGGCGGCGCCGAACACTCCGGCCTGGGCCGTCATCCGCTCGACGACGTCGGTGGGGGCGTCGATGAGCCCCTTCTCCCCGGCGTCGGGCACGGCCGCGAGGATGACGAGATCGCGCAACCGCTCCAGCAGATCGGCGACGAACCGCCGAGGATCGTTTCCGCCCTCGATGATCCGGTCGACGACCTCGAAAGCGGCGGCGCCGTCCCCCGCGGCGAAGGCCTCGACCACGGAATCGAGCAGCGACCCGTCCGTATAACCGAGCAGCGAGGTGGCCATGGCATACGTGACGCCGTCGTCCCCGGCACCGGCCAGCAGCTGGTCCATGACGGACATGGAGTCACGCACGGACCCGGCGCCGGCGCGCACGACCAGCGGAAGCACCCCGTCCTCGACGGGACTGCCCTCGCGCCCGCACACCTCGCCCAGGTACTCCCGCAGGGTCCCGGGCGGCACGAGCCGGAACGGATAGTGATGCGTACGCGACCGGATGGTCCCGATGACCTTCTCGGGCTCGGTGGTCGCGAAGATGAACTTGAGGTGCTCGGGCGGCTCTTCGACGACCTTCAGCAGCGCGTTGAACCCGGCCGACGTGACCATGTGGGCCTCGTCGATGATGTAGATCTTGTACCGGCTGCTCGCCGGCCCGAAGAACGCCTTCTCGCGCAGGTCACGGGCATCGTCCACGCCACCGTGCGAGGCGGCGTCGATCTCGATGACGTCGATGGAACCCGGCCCGTTCCTCGCGAGGTCCCGGCAGGACTGGCACTCCCCGCAGGGTGTCGGTGTGGGCCCCTGCTCGCAGTTCAGACACCGCGCCAGGATCCGCGCACTGGTCGTCTTCCCGCACCCACGCGGCCCGCTGAACAGGTACGCGTGATTGACCCGGTTGTTCCGCAGCGCCTGCTGCAACGGGTCGGTGACATGCTCCTGCCCGATGACCTCGGCGAACGACTCCGGGCGATAACGGCGGTACAGCGCGAGAGACGACACGCGTACGAGGTTATAGGCGCCCACTGACAACGAGCACCGCCCGCCGGACTTCCCCGCTCCGCCCCACCGGCACCGGGCCAGACCCTCGGCTCCACGAGGGCCGCACTCCCAGCTCCACCAGGGCCACACCCTCGGCTCCGCCGGCCCCGCAAACGCAAGCGCCCCCCACGCACCCGCCAGAGCCAACCTACCCTTGCTGCCTTCCGGCCCTGGGGGAGTTCAGTCAGATAGCGCCACGTGAGGGGCTGCGCACACAGTACCCGATCTGAACGGGGGGAACGAGTTCGCGAGCACTCCTCAACGTCTTGTATTGTTTGCGGCGGAGGATTCGCCTAGTGGCCTAGGGCGCACGCTTGGAAAGCGTGTTGGGGGCAACCCCTCACGAGTTCGAATCTCGTATCCTCCGCCAGTGCCTCACCGGGCACGATGTCGAAGGGCCCCACCGTTCGCGGTGGGGCCCTTCGACGGTTCTCGGGCCTCGTTGTCCATCCGTGCAGCGCCTCGAAGCTGCCGTGAGCGGGGACCGCGTGGTCGATGCGGCTGGACGGGTGCAGTTCGGCACCTGGCTCCGGCGCCGTTCGCCCGGAGTGACGCACCGCCGGATTACATGGGCCTGCGCCTCGGTGCGGGGCGTGCCGGCGTCCTTCACGGCCCGGGTCCGACGAACGAAAGAGCGCAATGGCAGAGCGCGACCCTCGCCACCGCACTGGCCGCAGCCCGCTACTTCGCGGGCTCGCCGCTGCCGTGCTCGCGGCCGGCATGCTGATGGTCTCAGCGGGAACCGGTTACGGAACCGGTGCGACCCCTCCGGCGCCCGGCGCACAGTTCACGCCGTTGACAGCGGCAGTGATGACCGAACCGACGCCGTTCGTCGCCACGGACGGCAGGACGCACCTCTCGTACGAACTGCTCACCACGAGCTCACTGCCCAGCAGCACGCCGTTGCGGCTCGACCGTGTCGACGTCCGAGACGCCCGCACGCACCGGGTCGTCGGCTCGCTGAGCGGGCAGGAGCTGGCCGAGGCCGCCAATCCGGTGGGCGACCCCCTGCCGGGTGCGGACGGGTACACCCCGCCGCCACCGGCGCCGACGCCGACCGTCATCCAGGGCTCCCAGAAGTGGATCATCTGGCTCGACCTGACCCTCGACCGCGGTCAGCGGGCGCCCAAGGTCCTCGAACACCATCTCTCGGGTGCCGTCCTGGCCCCCTCCGGCCCCTCCGCTTTCGAGGAGACGGTGCAGGCCACCCGGACCTCCGGCATCCCGCCGTTGAACCTGCGCGCGCCGGTTCGCCCCGGCACCTGGTACTCCAGCGAGTCGTGCTGCGGCAACACCCACCACCGGCGCGGCCTCGGCCCGATCAACGGTCGCTTCTATGTGCCGCAGCGCTTCGCGATCGACTGGTACCGGGTCGGCGGGCAAGGGCAGACCTGGGAAGGCGACCCCGCACGGCTGACCAGCTATCTGAGCTACCGTCAGCCGGTCGTGGCCTCGGCCGGCGGCAGAGTGGTGGAGGTCCAGGACGGCATCGCGGACAACCAGCCGCCCGTCACACCGCCCGTCCCGCCGATCGAGGACACCGTCGGCAACCACGTCACCGTGGAAGTCGCGCCGGGCCGCTATCTGCTCTACGCCCACCTGAAACCCGGCTCGCTCAAAGTCCGGGAGGGCGACCGGGTCGAATCCGGCCAGGTCCTCGGGCTGATCGGCAACAGCGGAAACTCGACCACGCCGCACCTGCACTTCCAGGTGATGACCACAGCCGAGTTCTTCCCGACCGACAGCCCGCCGTTCACCTTCCGGCAGTTCCGCGTCGTCGGACAGGTCGAACCCCGGATCTGGGACGACAACCTGGGCCTGCAGCCGACCGGCGTGCTGCCGATCACGTCCTCGCCGAACGAGGGTCCTCACCGGGCGCGGTATCCGCTCGACCGCGAGGTGCTGGAGTTCTGACCGGACTCCGGGCGGGCCGTTGTCCTGGTCTCTGATCTCGTATCCTCCGCCAGTGCCTCACCGGGCACTAACGTTGAAGGGCCCCACCGTTCGCGGTGGGGCCCTTCAACGTTGTGTCCTTCGACGTCTTCCGTCTCAGGAGCGATCGGATGAGCGAACAGCGGACTGTGGACTTCTGGTTCGACCCCGTCTGCCCGTACACGTGGATCACCTCGCGGTGGATGGTGGAGGTCACCAAGGTGCGGCCGGTGGCCGTCCGCTGGCGGGTGATGAGTCTGTCGGTGCTCAACGAGCACCGGGACGACAACCCCGAGGGCGAGTGGGGCGACTACATGTGGGCCCCGGTGCGCGTGTGTGCCGCCGTGGAGAAGCAGTTCGGTCAGCGGGCGCTCAGTGATCTCTTCACCGCGATGGGCACCCGATTCCATCTCCGAGGTGAGTGGGGGAACCTCCCGGCGGCCCTGGCGGACGCCGGGCTGCCGGAGGGGATCGCCGAGGTCGCCGAGTCCACCGCGTACGACGAGGCGATCCGGTCCTCGCACGCGCAGGCCGTCGCCCTGGCCGGCGACGACATCGGCACGCCGGTCGTGTCGGTCGCCGGGCCCGGTGGCGAACGGGTCGGCTTCTTCGGTCCCGTTGTCTCCCCCGCGCCGACCGGGGAGACGGCCGGACGGTTGTGGGACGGCTTTCTGCTGCTGGCCGACGTTCCGGGCTTCTACGAGGTCAAGCGGACCCGTACCGAAGAGCCTCGGTACGGCATGGGGGACTGACCCAGGCGATTGGCATGGGGGCTGACATGGGGGACTGACATGGGCGACTGACGCGGCGCATCCGGCGGAGGCTCGCGCCCATCCCGCCGGGGCGTAGTCGTTGTCCCTCTGGAGAGCTACGCGTGAGTGAGCCCTGCGGGGTGACGATTTGGGGTCGCCGGATCCGTAGCGTCTGAGTTGTCGCCGACGGACTGCGGCCGACCGACCCGGTACCGGCCCGGCCCTCGTCTCCCCTGTCTCCCTCTTGTCTTCCCCTTCTTCCCCTGTTCTCCCCTGGCTTCTTGGAGGTCCTCGTGAACCGCATGCTCAAGACAACCGCCGTGGCCGCGACGTTCTGTGCCGTGGCCGGTGCGGGCATTGTCGGTTACGGGGAGACGGCCGCCCAGGCCCAGTCGGCATCCAGCACGACCGCGTGGCACGGGTACGACCACGGGGACTCGTTCTCGGGGACCAAGAAGATCCGCGTCGGCGGTTACTCGGTCAACGTCTCTTGCTCCGGCCGCTCGGCGGGCCGTAAGCCGGTGGTCGTCCTGATGGCCGGAGGGGGCGACGGGCTGGACACGATGGCCGGCCTGCAGAAGACCTTGAGCAAGAAGGCCAGGGTCTGTTCCTACGACCGGCTCGGCGAGGGCGAGAGCGACCAGCCGAACGGCACCCAGACCATCAACGACAGCTCCAGGATCCTTACGGGCGTGCTCGACCGGGTCACCGGTGACCGTCCGGTCGTGCTGGCCGGCCACTCGCTGGGCGGACTGATCGCCGCCCGGTACGCCCCCGACCACCGGGACAGGGTTAAGGGCCTGGTCCTGATGGACGCCACGATCCCGGCCCTCACTGCGGGCGTCTCGCAGGCGATCCCCGAGTCGGCCACCGGCATGGCGGCCGAACTGCGCGATCAGACCATCGCGGTGAACGAGGGCCAGAACCCGGAGAAGTTCATCATCGCCGACGCCGAGGTCCGCTCCGCGGGGAACATACCGGTGCAGATCATCAGGCACGAGTCCCAGTACGCCGAGGTCCCCGACTACGGGCCCGCCCTGGAAGAGATGTGGGCCGAGGGCCAGGCGCAGTGGCGTGCGCTCTCCGGCCGCAGCCGGATCAGCGTCGCCGCCGGAAGCGGCCACTACATACACGTCGACCGCCCCGACATAGCCGTCAAGGCCATCCAGCGGGTCACCGCGCAGATCACGGCCCACTCGTAGTCACCAAGCTCAAAGTCATCCAGCTCGGAGGCATCCAGCTCGGAGTCACCGAGCTCGGAGTCACCGAGGAACTCCGGAAGGGCCCCACCCTTCGCGGTGGGGCCCTTCGGCGGCGGTTACTTCGGGTCGCGGCTGAACGATGCCTTCGACCAGAAGTAGCCCAGTGCGGTCAGCGCCAGGGACCAGACGATGGCGAGCCAGCCGTTGTGGCCGATCTCGGTGCCGAGCAGCAGGCCGCGCAGGGTTTCGATGGCCGGGGTGAAGGGCTGGTACTCGGCGACCGGCTGGAACCAGCCCGGCATCGCGTCGACCGGGACGAAGGCGCTGGAGATGAACGGCAGGAAGATCAGCGGCATCGCGTTGTTGCTGGCTGCCTCGGGGTTCGGGCTGATCAGGCCCATGCCGACCGCGATCCAGGTGAGCGCCAGGGCGAAGAGCACGAGGAGCCCGAACGCCGCCAGCCACTCCAGAACTGTCGCGTCCGTGGACCGGAAGCCGATGGCCACGGCGACGGCCCCGACGAGGATCACGGTCATCACGCACTGCAGGACGCTGCCGACGACGTGTCCGATGAGCACTGAAGGGCGGTGGATCGCCATCGTGCGGAAGCGGGCGATGATGCCCTCGGTCATATCCATGGAGACGGACACCGCGGTACCGATCGTGGTGCCGCCGATGGTCATCAGCAGCAGGCCCGGCACGAGATACGCGATGTAGTCGGAGCGATCCGCGCCACCGCCACCGATGCCCGCGCTCATCACGTCGCCGAAGATGTAGACGAAGAGCAACAGCAGCACGACCGGCGTGAGCAGCAGGTTCAGAGTGAGGGACGGGTAGCGCCGGGCGTGCAGGAGGTTGCGGCGCAGCATCGTGGACGAGTCGCGGACGGCGAGGGCGAGGGAGCTCATCGGGCATCCTCCTTGGACTGGCTGGGCTGAGTGGGGACCTTGGTGCTGCCGGTGAGGGCGAAGAACACGTCGTCGAGGTCGGGGGTGTGCACGGTGAGTTCGTCGGCCTCGATGCCGGCCGCGTCCAGCCAGTCGAGGATGGAGCGCAGTTCGCGCTGGCTGCCGTCGCTGGGGATCTGGAGGGAGAGTGCCTCGTCGTTCCGGGTGGCCTCGCTGATCGCGACGGCGGCCGTCTCGTACGTGGCCGGGTCTTCGAAGCGCAGTCGTACGTGCCCGCCGGGGATGAGGCGCTTGAGCTCTTCGGCGGTGCCCTCGGCGGCGATCCTGCCGTCGTTCAGCACCGCGATGCGGTCGGCGAGTTCGTCGGCCTCTTCCAGGTACTGGGTAGTGAGGAAGACCGTCACCCCGCCCGTGACCAGTTCCCGGATGATGCCCCACATGTTGTGGCGGGAGCGCGGGTCCAGGCCGGTGGTCGGCTCGTCGAGGAAGATGATCCGCGGGTTGCCGACCAGGGTCATGGCGATGTCCAGGCGGCGTTTCATGCCGCCGGAGTAGGTGGAGGCGGGCTTCTTCGCCGCTTCCACCAGGTCGAAGCGTTCCAGGAGTTCGGCGGTGACCCGGCGGCCCTCCTGCTTCGACAGGTGGTGCAGGTCCGCCATGAGGAGCATGTTCTCCTCGCCGGTGATCAGGCCGTCCACCGCGGAGAACTGGCCCGTGACACCGATCGCGGCCCGCACCCCGTCCGGTGACGTGGTGATGTCGTGGCCCGCGACCTGGGCCTGGCCGCCGTCGGCGGAGATCAGCGTGGAGAGGATCTTCACGGCGGTGGTCTTGCCGGCGCCGTTCGGGCCGAGCAGGGCGAAGACCGACCCGGTCGGGATGCGCAGATCGATGCCGTCGAGGACGGTCTTGTCGCCGAACGACTTGCGCAGACCGACGGTGGAGACGGCGGCCGGCGACGTGTGGCCGTCGCGCTGCTTGGACGTGGGCATGACAGATGAAGGCATGGAGCCCTCCCGTTAGAAGGCTGAAGGGGTTGGGGGATCGGAAGAGGTGAGGTGAGGCTGGTGCGGGGCCGGGCGGGGTGAGGCCCGGCGGGGCGAGGGTGCTCAGGCCTTCGCGCGGAGGACGTCGATGTTTCCCCAGTTGGAGCGTGCGCGGACCTTGACGGTCTCCTCGGTCTGCTCCGGGGCCTCGGACGCGGCGAGCGTGTTGCGTACGTGCCCGCGGTTGGAGCTGACGTCGAGCCAGGCGGCGGTGCCCTCGCGGATGCCGACCTCGATGGCGCCGTTGGAGGTCTCCAACTGGACGTTGCCGCGGACGACTTCGGCGACGCGCAGGGAGCCGTTGGTCGTGGTGCCGACGACCGATGCCTCGGCGCGCGTGATGTCGATGGCGCCGTTGGCGCCGCTCATCCGCAGCTCGCCGGTCACGGCGCCGACGGTCGTGCTGCCGTGCGAGTTCTTCAGGACGGCGGGACCGTCGACGATGCCGACGCGCACGTTGCCGGTGCTGGTGGTGATCTCGGCCATGCCTTCGACCCGGTCGACGGTGCTGGAGCCGTGCGAGACCTTCAGCTGCAGTGGGCCGGTGGTGTCGAGGCGGACGTCACCCGCCGTGATCTTCACCCGGACCTCGCCGAGCCGGCCCTCGCCGATCATCTGGGTCCCGGCGCCGGTCATGTCGATGTTCGAGCCCGTGGGCAGTTCCACCGACACGTCGACGGTGCCGCTGCGCCCGAGCAGGTTGGCCTTGGGCGTGGTGACGGTCAGGGTGCCGCTCGCGTAGGAGACCTCGGTCTGGTCGGCCGTCCGTACGTCCATGTCCTTCTTCGGGTCGCGGGGCCGTACGTCGACGACGGTGTCGAGGCGGTCGCCCGTGGCGAACCGGATGGAACCGGCGTAGACGTAGGCGGTGGCCGAGATCGGTTCGGGCGTTTCGAAAGAAGGCATGGCTGTCCCGTCCTCTTGAGTCCTTGGGCCGTCCCCGCTGGTGGGACGTGGTGTGAGTGAAGTGGTCTGCGTTACGTGGCGCGGGCGGAGGCGCGGTTAGCGCACCCAGCCCGTGATGCTCTGGCCGATGGTCTGGGTCCTCTCCGTCGTGCGCGGCCGGGTGCTGCCGTCGACCGCGGCCGACACCGCGCGCACCAGCCACGCGTTGACCGACAGGCCCTCGCGGGTCGCGGCCTCCTCGGCTCGGGCCTTGAGGTGGGCCGGCATACGAAGGTTGACGCGGGCGGTGCCGCTCTCGTCGCCGTCCGTCGGGGCCGGAGCCCTGAGCGGTTCGACGGGCTCGGCCGGCTCCGCGGAGGCGCCGCCGTCGGTGGGCGGCGGTGTCACGACGAAGTCGGGGTCGAGTCCGCGCAGCCGTACGTCGACCGAGCCGGGGGCGAGTTCACGGGTGATCTCGTCCGTCGCGGCGGAGAGCACGTTGAGCATGATCAGCCGGGTCGCCGACTCCAGGGGAGCCGTCAGCCTCTCCGCCAGCTCGCGGGCTTCGTCGCCGCCGGCTTCGGCGGCCACCGCGAGTTCGCGGCGGAGGCTGTCGACATACGGGGTGAGGTCCATGGCGCCATCATGGCACCACATTGGCGCCACATGCAAGCCACGAGGTGACATCTCGCGGTCGACAGTCGACCAGAACGCTCCTACCTGCAGAAACACACTGGCACCCGGCTGAGCAATTATGACACCAGTCACGCTCACGCACCCTGAGAGAAAGGGAATGGCGCCGCGCGGCACCAAATGGCACCACCCGGCGCCTTGCGGTGCCGGGTGGTGCCGCCCGGGTGCCACGCGAGATCGCGGGGGGGGGAGGGGCAGGGAGCGCGGGTCGAACTGCGGGGTGCCGCCGACGACGAGCGCGGCCAGGGACGTCCCGACAGTCGGCCCTTGCCAGGAACGAGTTCGGATCCCGTTCCTCCACCGCCCCTGAACTGCGGAAACACGGGTCTCCATCGCGTCGGAATCGAGGTCCGTGTCATGCTCTGGTCTCCATTCCAGTCCCGCTCCAGTCCCGCTCCGGCCTCACTCCAGTCCCCTCCAGTCCCTCGGAAGCCCAGTGCCGTGCCGACATCGACACCCGACCGATGACCTACCGATGACTTCCTGGTCGCCCGGTGTGCCGACGGCTCGTAAGGACCGCTCGTGACCAAGGCTCTCCCCGGCCCGCCGCAGGACGCCCGGGCCGCGCAGACGTCACCGACAACCGCACCGACCTCCCCACCGGCCTCCCCACCGGCCTCCCCACCGATACGAATACCGGCCCAGACACCGGTACAAGTGCCGCCACCGACGCGGGCCTCACCTCGGTCCGCGGTGCCCGGGTCCGCGATACCCGGGCCGGCCACGCTCCCCCCGCGTGACCGGCGCCCCCGCCGAACCGGCCCACCCGGCCGACTCGACCCGTATCTCCTCTCCCTCGTCCTCTTCGCCGCCTACACGGCTCTCTCCCTCGGCCGCTACCGGAACCTGGCCACCCGTTCCTGGGACCTCGGCATCTTCGAGCAGGCCGTCCGCGCGTACGCGCACCTCCAGGCGCCCGTCGTCGATCTGAAGGGGCCCGGGGCCAATGTCCTGGGCGACCACTTCAGCCCGGTCACCGCTCTCCTCGCCCCCGTCTACCGGGTCTTCCCCTCCCCGGTCACCCTGCTCGTCGCGCAGGCCGCGCTGTTCGCGCTGTCGGCGGTACCGGTGACCCGTGCGGCCGCCCGGCTGCTGGGGCGTCCGCGCGGGCTCGCGCTCGGCATCGCGTACGGCCTGTCCTGGGGCATCCAGCGTGCCGTCGACTTCGACTTCCACGAGATCTGCTTCGCCGTACCCCTGATCGCGTTCGGCCTGGAGGCGATCCTCGCCCGGCGGTGGCGCGCGGCGCTGCTGTGGGCGCTGCCGCTGGTGCTGGTCAAGGAGGACCTCGGGGTGACGGTGGCGGCCATCGCCCTCGTCGTCGCCCTGCGGTGCCGCCGCGACTCCCGGCGCACGATCCTGTACGCCCTCGCCGTGGCGGCGCTCGGCATCGCCGCCACCCTGGTCGTACTCGTCCTCGTCATCCCGGCCTTCAACACGACCGGCGGCTACGACTACTGGGCCAAGGTCGACGGCGGCTCGACCCTCCTCGACGGTACGGGCGACAAACTCCGCACCCTCGCCTGGCTGTTGGTGCCGACCACCGGGCTGCTGGCGCTGCGCTCCACGCTGTCCGTCGTCGCGCTGCCCACGCTCGGGTGGCGGTTCCTCTCGTCCGACGACCACTACTGGGGGACCGACTGGCACTACAGCGCGGTCCTGATGCCCGTCGTCGCGCTCGCCCTCGTCGACGCTCTCGCCGGTGCCCGGTACAGCCCGCGGCCCTGGCTGCGTACGTACGCGCACCATCTGCCCGCGGCCGTCGTCGCCGCCGCGCTGTCGCTGACGACCACGCTCCCGATGGCCGTGCTGGCCGATCCCGCCGCCTACCGCAAGCCGGCGCGCGTCACCGCGGTCGAGCGCCTCCTGGACCGGATCCCGGACGGCGCGACCGTCGAGGCCGACATCCGCCCCAGCAGCCGCCTCACCTCACGCTGCCGTGTCCTGTGGGTGGGCGACACCGGCGGGATCACCCCCGACTACATCGCCCTGCAGAACCGCCGCGACCGGATCCGCGACATCGAGGCCCGCGCGCGGCAGCTCCACCCCCGCGCCGACTACTCGCTCGTCGGGACCGTCGAGGGGTACGTCGTCCTCAAGCTTGACTCCTGACCACGCCCCACGCCCTGCGCCCGTGCCCCGCGCCCCGCGCGTCAGCGGAGGATCTTCACCCGGCGCGACTCCGACACCTGGTCGATGTCCGACGTGCGGATGGTGACCTTCATCGTCCAGGTGCCCGGGATCGGGAGGTTGAGGGACGACGTGCCCCAGTAGCCACCCTTGTTGGTGAGGCCGGCGTCGATCGGGCCGATCTTCTGGGACGCGAGGGTGAAGGAGAGGCGGATCTCGGGGACCGTGGCGATGCCTCCGTCGGGGCCGATGACGACCGCCTCGACCGTGTTCTCGCCGACGCGGCCCGGTTCCAGGACGATCTGGACCTTGCCCTGGCCACCCGGGGTGCCGACGTCGAAGGGGATCAGGGTCGTCGACGCGGTCCGCTGACCGGCCGCCGCGGTCTCCTCGGCCGCCGCCGTCTCGATCTCGGCGCGCCCAGGCTGCGTACCGGTGAGAACCGTCGTGATGACCAGCACGACCACACCCACGACGACTTCGGCCAGGACCGACCGGCGCAGGGCACCGCGGCGGGCGCCGGGCACAGAGGTCGGCTCGGACTCGTTCTCGGGCTTCTCGTCGGATCCGTCTCCGGCCGCGGCCGACGTGGACTCCCCGGCGTCCCCACTCGAACTGCTCGCCCCGGCGCCGGAGTCGGCACTCCCGCCCGCACGCGCCCCCACCGTCTCCAGCACCGGGACCCGCAGCGGCTCCTCGGCGTCCGTCAGCCGGCCCGTCCAGCGGCGCGAGAAGCCCGCCGCCGCCAGCAGCAGGACCACCGCGCACACCTTGACGACCAGGATCCGGCCGTACGACGTGTCGAACACCGCGTCCCACGAGCCGAGCCCCCGCCAGGACTGGTAGACGCCGGTCAGCACCAGGACGGCGACCGAGGCGAACGCGAGGCGCGAGAAACGGGCCACGGAGGCCGCCGACAGCAGCGCCTCCGAGCGGTGGAGCGTGGTGAGGAGCGCCGCGAGACCGCCCAGCCAGACCGCCATCGCCAGCAGGTGCAGCATGGAGGAGGTCATCGCCAGCGGGACCTGGATCCCGGCGGACGCGTGCTCGGCGGCGGCCCAAGTGCCCGCCAGACCGACGGCGAGAACCCCGCCGACCGCGAGCACCACAGGCTTCGGCCGCACCTGTTCCTTCTCCGGACCCTCCGTCTCCGCTGCCGCGCCCCGACCGAGCCGTACGAGGAAGACCGCCGCCCCCGCGAGAAGCGCGAGACGGGCCAGCAGGGCCCAGCCCGGCCTGCTGGTCAGGGTGTTCTCGACGAGTTCGGGGTCGAGGAGGGTGGAGGGGCCGGTGCCGCGCTCGTACGGGCCGCGGAACAGCAGGAGCGCGGCCGTCGTGGCGACGAGGACCCACCAGCCGGCCCGGACGAGTCCGCGCAGCGGCTCGGCGGAGGCCGGGCGGCAGACCAGGACGAAGGTCGCCGCGCCGATGAGCAGGGCGACGGCGGCGTACGCGCCGTAGCGGGCGATGTCGTAGAGCGCGCCCGAGGCGGGATTCACGGCCGGCTCCGCGGAGACGGACGCCGTGGTCTCGGACGGTTTGCCGATGGAGAAGGTGAAGGCGCCGGAGATGGGGTGGCTGTCCGCCGACACCACCCGCCAGGCCACGGTGTACGTGCCGTCGGCCAGACCGTCGTCGAGCGGCACCCGGACGCTGTCGGACCGGCCGGACGCGTGCTCGGTGTCGCCCGCGTTCACCCGGCGGTTCTCGGGGCTGAGGACGCGCAGCGAGTCGTCGGTGATGCCGACCGACTCGGTGAAGGTCATGGTGACCTGCTTCGGCGCGGACTTGAGGACGGTGCCCTCGCCGGGGGTCGTCTCGCGCACGGCCGAGTGGGCGGACACCGAGCCCGCGCCGCCCAGCAGGAACAGCGTGCCCAGCAGGGCGACGAGGGCCACTGCCCGGCGTGGCGCCGACACCCGTAGTACCCGTAGCACTCGGTGTATGCGGCGCACTCGGTGTATGCGGCGCACTCGGCCCACGTCGCCTCTCCCTACTGCTCGTCCTGCTCGCACTGCACGTCCATGTACGTCTGCGGCTGTCCGCGGCCACGGCCTCGCCTCGGCCTCGGCCTCGGTGGGAGTACGGATGTACGCGACACCTTGTTCAAGGTGTCGCTCGGCGCCGTGCCCTCACCACGTCGGCCGCGCCGAGACCCCACCGTCCACGACCAGGTCGTGCCCGGTGATCCAGGAGGCCATCGGCGAGGCGAGGAACACGCAGGCGTCGCCCACGTCCTCGGGACGCCCCAGCCTCCCGGTGGGCACCGCCTGTTGCCAGCGCCGTACACCGTCGGGCCACGCCTCCGCGAGGCCCGCGCGGTCGATCAGCCCCGGCGAGACGGTGTTCACGCGGATTCCGTAGGGACCGTACTCCAGGGCCGCCGAGCGCGCGTGCGCGAGGACGGCCGCCTTGGACGCGGAGTAGTGGGCGTGCAGGGGAGCGGGGTGTGTGGCCTCGATGGACGCGATGTGCGTGATGCTGCCCACAGGCCCGACGGCCGAGCCCCGCCGGTCGCTCAGGGCGCTCAAGGCGCGTACGTCGCTTACGTCGCTCGGGTCACGCCGGTCGCCGTGCCCCCTCCCCTCGCCCTCGCGCATCACCTCCACCGCCGCCTGCGTACACGCGAACACGCTCGACACGTTGGCGTCGACCACCGCCCGCCAGTCCCCCGCCGTCATCCCGGACAGCTCCTGGACCGGCTGTACGCCGGCGTTGTTGACCAGGGCCGTCAGCCGGCCGCCACACCGGTCGGCCGCCTCGCGGACCAGGCGGTGGCACTCGTCCTCGACGGTCAGATCGGCCCGCAGGGCGACCGCGTGTCCGCCCGAGCCGACGATGAGGTCGACGACTTCACCGGCGGCCTCCGCGTTCGTACGGAAGTGGACGGCCACGGCCGCCCCCGCCTCGGCGAACCGCAGCGCGATGCCCCGGCCGATGCCGCCCGACGCCCCGGTGACGAGGGCGACCTGCCCGTCGAGAAGTCCGCGGAGGTGTCCGTCCCGGCGTCCATCGCGATGTGGGTGCCGATGTCCGTCGCGATGTCCGTCGTCCGGGCCGCTCACGGGCGGCTCAGCGCGGCGATCCGCGCGGCCCGGTCCGGGTAGCGGGCGGTGAGTTGCGCCGCGTCCCCGTGCTCGTACCCCTCGTAGGTGAAACCGGGCGCCATCGTGCATCCGAAGAACGACCAGCCGGTGGCGGTCGCGACCCGCGCGCCCATCCAGGTGCGTGCGGGCACGGTGTACTGGAGGTGCTGGCCGCGGAGGACGTCGGGGCCGAGCAGAACCGTACGGGACGTGCCGTCGGGGGACAGGAGCAGCATCTCCAGGGGATCCCCCAGGTAGAAGTGCCAGGTCTCGTCGGCGGGGAGCCGGTGGAGCGCGGAGAAGTCGTCGGGTTCCGCGGTCAGGAGGACCACTATCGCGGACCCCTCGGGGCGGCCGTCGGGCCGTTCGGGACCCGCCCAGGTACGGCGGAAGAGACCGCCCTCCTTGGGGATGGGCTCCAGCTTGTAGTGGGCGACCAGGGCTTCGGGAGTGATGTCATGGACCACCTGTCGACCATGCCCCAAAGGGAGTTGTCGATGCACCAACCGGCTCCCGACGCGCGGAACTTCGGCCGCCCCGCACGCCTCACGCTCCGCACCCCTCACGCCCCACACCCGCGCTCCGCACCCCTCGCGCTTTGCGCTCCGCGCCTCTAGAAGCCCGCGGCTTCCCTTGTCAGGAACGCCAGTTGGGCCTTCTTCGCGGGCAGGTGCACCTCCGGCAGGTCTATCTCCGGGAGCACGACCGGCGGCCCGAGTACGAAGCCCTGGCGGATCAGACGGGCGATCGCCTTCTCGTTGCGGGGGTCGGGTTCGACCACGACCCGGCGCTTGTCGAGGACGCCCAACACGTACACGGTGAACGCGGTGAGCAGCGCCGAGCTGTACCCCGGCCGCTCGTCGCCCGCCCCCGCGGGCGCGATCAGCAGGTGGACGCCGATGTCGCCGGGCTCCACCTCGTAGCACTCGCTGACCCGGTCGGCGGCGGGCTCGTACGTCTGGAAGAGCGCGGCCGGTCTGCCGTCCAGGACGGCGAGGAAGGCGTGGTGGGTGTCGAGGGAGTCGAGGTGCCGGTACGTCTCCAGCACCTGCTCCCTGCCGAAGCCGCCCATGCCCCAGAACCGGGCGCGTTCGGCCGTCACCCAGGCGTGGAGCACGTCCAGGTCGGCGTCCGGGTCCACGCGCAGGACGCGGACCGTGCCGAGACCGTCGACGGCCTGCTCGTGGACGGCCTCGCGGCTCGCGGCGTACGGCTCGGCTGTCATCGTTCTGTCCTCCATGAGCTCGGTCCAGTCGGTCACGACGGGGACCAGCTCTCCCCTGACCCACAAGGGGAGTTGATCGCGGTGGTGGGGTGAATCCGGGACGCCCGAGGCACCGAACGGCACCACCCAGAGGCTGTTCTCGCGCCGCGCGACATCCCACACATAGCGGGCGGCGGGACCGCGAGCGGCCCGGTCGGTGAGCCCCGGCACGGCGGAGGTGCACAGCACGCAGTCGTGGTCGCCGGAGAGTCCGGGTTCCCGCTCGTCGTACGAGGGATCCGGCAACGCCCGCCAGGGAGCGAGGCGGTGGGTGTCGCCCCAGGTGCCCTTCGGCGGGTCTCCGGCCACCTCCTCGACGGCCGCCCTGACGACCTCGGCACGGTCGATCCCGTACAACTCCTCGGCCCTGAGCAGGCTTTCGAGGGCGAAGGCGACTCGCGGAACGAGTGCGAGCCAGGGGCGGAAGACCTCGGGGTACGGCCGGGGTTCGGTGAGGCGGGCCAGGGCGGGGTGGGCCGCGAGACGGCGTACGACCGCGCCCCGGACCGCCGCGTAGGTGGCCGCCTCCGTGCTGTCCGCTGCCATGTGGCGGTCCCATTGGAGGAGCCGGTCGCGCAGGGAGACGGCCTCGGGAGTGAGGTCGTCGAGGGCGGCGAGGTGGTCCAACAGCGGGGCGGCGGAGGCGAGATGGGTGTCCATGTGGAGGGCGGCCATGTCGGCGGCGGACCAGTCCCGCCGGGTGCCGAGGAGTGCGCGCAGCCGGGTGGCCCGGTGGGGCGGGGCGAACTCGACGCCGAGCGGGGTCGCCGGGCCGCGCTGGTTCGCCATCACCGCGATGCCGTCGTCGACCGTGCCGCGCGGCATGGGGGCGTACCAGCCGCGCCACTCGTGCCCGGGCTCCCAGGCGTTGACGATCCGCGTGCGATTGTCCTCGCTCCGGACCGGGACCCTGCCCGCGACCCGGTGCAGCAGACCGCCCTCGATGTCGGCGGCCTGGACGACGTTGACGGGTTCGGCCCAGTCGTCGAAGGCACGGTCCACGTCGGCGACCCGGCGGGCGCGGAGGAGGGGGAGGAGGGAGGAGAAGCCGAGGTCCTCGGTGACTCGGGGCGGGTGACGGAGGCTGAGGGGGGCGGTCCAGGCGTCGCCGCCGCGATCCCGGCCGCTGCCAACGTCCGTGTCGTCGCCGCCGTCGCTGTACGGGTCGGTGTCGCCGTCGCCGTATGGGTCCGTGTCGCCATTGATGACCACCGGGCCGCGGTCGGTCTCGATCACCTCCACCTCGACGGGGTCGCCGTCGGCCACCTCGATGATCTCGGTGTGGCGGGAGGCGGGGTGCCACAGCCCGTCCGGGCCGAGGGCCTCCACCCGGTCTCCGACTCCAACTCCGCCTCCGCCTCCGTCCCCGGTCCGGCGGAGCCGCTCCCGGTAAAGGTCCTGGTAGTCGGCCATCGCGTTGGTGATCGACCAGGCGACCGTGCCCGTGTGGCCGAAGTGGGCGATGCCCGGGACGCCCGGCACGGCGAGGCCGATGACGTCGAACTCCGGGCAGGACAGGCGGATCTGCTGGTAGACGCCAGGGGCCTCGATGTAGCGGTGGGGGTCGCCCGCGACGACCGGCCCGCCGGTGGCGGTGCGCTCGCCGGTGACGAGCCAGCCGTTGCTGCCGGAGGTGCCGGGCCCGTCGGTGGCGAACAGAGCGACCGCGTCCGGACCGAGATGGCGTACGACCTCCTCGCGCCAGAGCTTGGCCGGGAACCCGGCGAAGAGGATGTGTGTGGCGAGCCAGACGCCGAGCGGGGTCCAGGGCTCCCAGCGGCCGGGGGCGAGACCGACGGCCGTGAACTCGGGGGCGCGGCGGGCGCCTTCGGGCAGGCCCTGGTTGACCCCGTCGACGTACGCCCGGACCCAGGCGGCCGTCTCGGGGTCCCGTCTCTCCAGGGCGGTGAAGCAGCGTCTCGCCGTGTCGTCGAGCCGGGCCTGTCTCGCGAACCGGTCCCAGCCGAGCGCGTCCGCGCCGAGGAACGCGGCCGAGGTGCCGCGCGCCCGGTGCCGTTCGACCTCCAGCTGCCAGGCGCGGTCGTGGGCGGTGACCAGTCCCTGGGCGTGGGCGAGTTCACGCGCGTCGCCCGCGCGCAGATGCGGGACACCCCAGGCATCACGGTAGATCTCGACAGTCACCCTGCGTCTCCCATGTGGATTAGGTTAGGCTCACCTAAGTAAGGTGCGCCGGAATCGTACGCGAGGGGTGAAGAAGTCATGGGGCAGGGTCACGGCTGGGAGGGCGCGGTCCTCAAACTGTTCCGGGGCAAGGACTTCGTGTTCACGGTCACGGGTGCGGAGGACGTCACCGAGCACTACCGCCGGGTGCGTCTCACCGACGGCGGCATGCTCGCGGCGACCGGGGTGCACCCGACGATGTGGGTGCGGCTGTGGTTCGACAACGCGGGCAAGCCGCACCAGCGGGCGTACACACTCGTGGACCCCGATCCGGCCGCGGGGACCTTCAGCCTGGAGTTCGCGCTGCACGAGGGGTGCGCGAGCGACTGGGCCCGGGCCGCGAAGCCGGGGGACACTATCGAGGCGACCGTCCAGGGCACGGGGTTCACGGACCCGGACCCGGCGCCCTCCCACGTCCTGGCCATCGGGGACACGGCATCCCTCCCCGCGCTCAACTCCCTGCTCGGGGCCGTGGGTTCGGCGCCCACGACGATCTGGTTCGAGTCGGCGGAGGGCCTGGACGGTCTGCCCCTCCAGGCGGACCCCGACCGCCACGACGTCCGTACGGTTCCCCGGCTCGACAAGGGCGCGCACCTGGTGGCCCAGGTAAAGGAGGCCGTGCCGGACCTTCTGAAGAACGCGGCCGACCCGTACGTCTGGATCGCCTGCGACACGGCGACGACGCGGGCGCTGGCGGCCTACTTCCGCAAGGAGCTGGCGCTACCGAAACAGCGGGTGAACGCGCTGGGGTACTGGCGCGCGGCCTGAGCGGCCACGGAGCACCCGCTTGGACGGGGCGCCTGCTTGGGCGGGGCACCTGCTTGGCACGGCCCCGCGATGACGCGCGGCCCGAGCGCTCACTTGCGATGATCGGAGCATGGACGCCACGCTTCATCTAGCCCAGCAGCCCGAGGCCGACGAACTGCTCGGCCGCAGCCCGCTCGCCGCGCTCGTCGGCATGCTCCTCGACCAGCAGGTTCCGATGGAGTGGGCCTTCGCGGGCCCGTACACGATCGCGCAGCGCCTCGGCACGGACGATCTCGACGCGCACGAGATCGCGGCGCACGACCCCGAGGCCTTCGCAGCGCTGCTGTCCGAGAAGCCGGCCGTGCACCGCTACCCCGGCTCGATGGCCAAGCGGATCCAGCAGCTGTGCCAGTACCTCGTGGAGCACTACGAAGGGGACGCGGCGAAGGTCTGGGAGGGCGTGAAGACCGGCGAGGAACTCCTCCGCCGCCTCAAGGAGCTGCCCGGCTTCGGCGCCCAGAAGGCACAGATCTTCCTCGCGCTGCTGGGCAAGCAGCTCGGCGTACGCCCGAAGGGCTGGCGCGAGGCGGCCGGTGCGTACGGCGAGGACAAGTCCTTCCGCTCGGTCGCCGACATCACGGGGCCGGAGTCGCTGACGAAGGTACGTGCGCACAAGCAGGAGATGAAGGCGGCGGCGAAGGCGGAGAAGGCGGCGAAGTCCTCCGGCAAGTGAGGGCCTGCGGGGAGTAGCAGGGCCGGAGGGGGAGGTCAGTCGGTCGGCCGTCCCAGGTGGCGGGGTGCTGGTCGGCGGTCCGAGCATGGAGCATGGCCGAGGTACCGAGTGGAGCGCCCTGGGGGTCGGACAACGACGACCGGCGGGTCCACGCGGCCCGCGACCCGCACCGGCCGGAGAGGCCCGGCGGATCGAGTGGCGGACCCGGAGGCGGACCCGGAGCACTGGGTCGCCCCGGACCTGAGAATCCGCTCTTCCTCCTCACCCGCACCGCCTGGCAGGCCGTACTGGCCGCCGGGATCGCGACACTGGCGCTCGGGGTCATGATCCTGGTGTGGCCCGAGGCGACGCTGTTCGCGGCGGGGGTGCTCTTCGGGCTCTACCTGCTCTTCAGCGGCGTGCTCCAACTGGTCTCCGCCTTCGGTACGCACGCGGCGACCTCCCTGCGGGTCATGGCTTTCATCAGCGGCGCCCTGTCGATCCTGCTCGGCCTGTTCTGCTTCCGCGGGGCGATGCAGTCGATCCTGCTGCTCGCGCTGTGGATCGGCATCGGCTGGCTCTTCCGGGGCGTGACGCAGACCCTGGCCGCGGTGTCCGACCCGTCCGTCCCCGCCCGCGGCTGGCAGATCCTCCTCGGCGTCCTCAGCTTTCTCGCCGGCGTCGTCCTGATCGTCTCCCCCTTCGAGTCGGTCGCCGTCCTCACGGTGGTCGGCGGCTGCTGGCTCCTCGCCCTCGGCATCACGGAGACCATCACGGCGGTACAGCTGCGCAAGCGGGCGCGGTATGCACCGCGGGCATTTTGAGGGGCCTCGGTCTTGGGGGTTCGGTCCTGAGGGTTCGTTCAGCCGTGCGGGCCGGTCGGGGTTGCCCGCGCAGTTCCCCGCGCCCCTGAAAGTGGGGCTGCGCCCCGGCTTTTGTCTTTCAGGGGCGCGGGGAACCGCGCACTCGGCCAATACCCACCCGCACCCAACGAACCACGCCGCCCCCACCCACCCACAGGCGAACCCCTACGCCAAGAGGGCGGTTCTCGGGACCCGGCCGATGAACCACCCACCCGTCCCGGGGACATGACCACTCATGACCCCCGACCGGTTCACCCCACGGCGCGAGCGCCGGAACCGTCGGCCCGCCTGGCCACGGTTCCTCATGGCGCTCGCGGCCCTCCTGTGCGCGACCTGCACGGTGAGTGCCGTGGGCGGCCACACCGGAACCCGCACCGCACCACCGGCCGCCGTCTCCACCGAGTCCGGTCTGGAACACCCCCACGACCTCCTGGACACGGCCCTGCGCCCACCGGCCCGCCAGGGCCACCGCCACCTCGTACCCCAGCGCCCCGCACGACCTCCCGCCCCCGCACACCCGCGCCCGAGGCGGCACGCCCACCCCGTACCTCCGTACGCCCCCACCCCGCGCGCCCAGCGCTGCATGGTCCTCCGCTGCTGACGGTCCCGCTCCGGACCGCCCACCTTCCCCAGCAGCACGAGAGGACCCCCATGTCGAAGGACCCGTACGCGATCCTGCGTGCCCTCGTACGCGCCGAATCCCTCCGCAACGCCCCGAAGCCGACGCCGACGCGTGACACCCACGCCGTCACCCCGGAACCCGCGCCGGAGCAGCAGTCCCCGCCGAAGGACCTCAAGCGCGACTGAGCCGCCCCCGCCCGGGGAGGTGGACCTGTACCGCCTCCCCGGGCCCTTCGGCGCGGGACTACCGCCTCCGCCGGGCCGTTCCGAAGATCGACCGGGTGATCTCGCGGCCGACCTGCGTACCCAGGCTCCGGGCAAGGGACTTGAACACACCGCTGCCGACGACCTGCTGGACGACGGAGGAGTCCTGGTCGTCGCCCTTCCGCCCGCGCCCCCGCGACGAAGCCGGCTCCGAGGGCGCGGAGGGGGCCGATGAAGCCGCGGCCTGCGCCTCCCTCGCCGTCAGCTTCTCGTACGCCGACTCCCGGTCGACCGCCTCCGCGTAACGCCCGTACAGCGGCGACTGCTCGACCGCCCGGTCGAGGGCGGCCGGATCGACGGGACCCATCAGGGACTCCGGCGCCCGCAGTCGTGTCGCCGCGACCGGCGTCGGCGCGCCCTTCTCGCTGAGGACGGTGACCACGGCCTCGCCGGTCCCGAGCGCGGTGAGGACCTCCTCCAGGTCGTACGGGGAGTTGGGGAAGGTCTTCACGGTGGCCCTGAGGGCCTTCTGGTCGTCGGGCGTGAAGGCGCGCAGCGCGTGCTGCACCCGGTTGCCGAGCTGGGCGAGGACGTCCCCGGGCACGTCCTTGGGCGTCTGGGTGACGAAGAAGACGCCGACCCCTTTCGAGCGAATCAGCCGGACGGTCTGGGTGATGGCGTCCAGGAAGGCCTTCGACGCGTCGTTGAAGAGCAGGTGCGCCTCGTCGAAGAAGAAGACGAGCTTCGGCCTGTCCACGTCACCGACCTCCGGCAGATCGTGGAACAGGTCGGCGAGCAGCCACATCAGGAACGTGGAGAAGAGCTGCGGCTTGTCCTGCACGGCGGGCAGCTCCAGGACGGAGACCGTGCCCCGCCCGTCCCCCGCCACCCGCGACAGCTCGCTCGTGTCGAACTCCGGCTCCCCGAAGAACGGGCTCATCCCCTGCGCCTCGAACGCCGTCAGCGAGCGCAGGATCACCCCGGCCGTGGCCGTGGAGAGCCCGCCGATGCCCTTGAGCTCGGACTTCCCCTCGTCGGAGGTCAGGAAGGTCACCACGGCCCGCAGATCCTTCAGGTCGACCAGCTCCAGGCCCTTCTGGTCGGCGTAGTGGAAAATCAGGCCGAGCGACTGCTCCTGGGTCTGGTTGAGCTGGAGCACCTTGGACAGCAGGACCGGCCCGAAGCCGGTGATGGTCGCGCGTACGGGGATGCCGTGGCCCATGCCCCCGAGGGCGTAGAACTCGCAGGGGAACCCGGCCGGCGTCCACTCCTGGCGGACCTCCCCGGCCCGCGTCCGCACCTTGTCGTTCTCCTGCCCCGGCGCCGAGATCCCGGAGACGTCACCCTTCACATCGGCGAGGAACACCGGCACGCCCTGCGCGGACAGCTGCTCGGCGATGAGCTGCAGGGTCTTCGTCTTGCCGGTACCGGTGGCCCCGGCGACCAGCCCGTGCCGGTTGAGCATCGGCAGCGGGATCCGGATCTGTACGTCCGGCAGGCACCGCCCGTCCCACAGCAGGGCGCCCAGATCGAGGGCGGGGCCCGTGAAGGCGTACCCGGAGGCGATTTCGAGGACCGGCTGCGGAAGCGCGGGAGCACCGCTCACGCCTTCGGGTGCCTTTGCCGGCGGCGCTTCACTGTCAGTCATTTCAGACCCCTGTTCCCGGTTTGCCCAAGGCTGTCCTCGGCCCGCATCCGAACCGATCTTGAAAGGGTGATCTAGGAGAATTACCGGTTTGCCCCGATTTACGGCGTCATTTCCAGCGTCGCACTCCGCCACCATGGCTGCGCCCGGAAGCTCTTGACCGGTAGGCTTTCCGTGTGATCTTCAAGCGCATCGGAAACGGCCGGCCGTACCCCGACCACGGCCGGGAAAGCACCCGGCAGTGGGCGGACGTCGCGCCACGCCCGGTCCGCCTCGACCAACTGGTGACGACCAAGGGCCAGCTCGACCTGGAAACCCTGCTCGCCGAGGACTCCACGTTCTACGGCGACCTCTTCGCGCACGTCGTGAAGTGGCAGGGCGACCTCTACCTCGAAGACGGCCTCCACCGAGCCGTCCGAGCCGCCCTCCAACAACGCCAGGTCCTCCACGCCCGAGTCCTGGAACTGGACTGAGCGGGACCTTCAGGCCCGGCTCAGCAGGAGCGCCCCGTCAGGGGCGCGGGGAACTGCGCGCTCAACCACGGCATGCCCGCACATCGCAGTCCACCGCAGCCCCGACCCACCTCAAAGGGGCGCGAGGAACCGCGCACCCGGCCACGGTCGGCCCGCACCCAAAACCCCGCCCCCCGCGGAGCGAATTGGCCCTTTCGGGTTGGACTGACCCCCGGTCAATGATCATCTAGTAGGCATCCCCGCCAACGCGCACTACGCTGCGCCCATGAGCATGCTGACTCCCCCTGGCATGGGCGGCCAGTACAAGATCACGGGGGACAAGTACCCGCGGATGCGCAGAAACCGAGGGCGCCGCAGAATCGCGCTCGCGGTAGTCGCCTCCGTCGCCGCGCTCGGACTGATCGGCTGGGGAACGCTGCAGCTCATCGACGTCTTCACAGGCGGCGGCGACGAGGCTTCCGCGGCAGGACCGGCCGCCGACTGCACGGCATCCCCCTCGCCCTCCCCGAGCCCGGTCAAGGCCCTCCCCAAGCCCGCCCAGATCACCGTGAACGTCTTCAACGCCACCCCCCGCGGCGGCCTCGCCAAGGACACCGCCGACGAGCTGAAGAAACGCGGCTTCAAGATCGGTGACGTCGGCAACGCGACGAAGACGTACGACAAGAAGGTCAAGGGCGCCGGGATAGTCCTCGGTGCCAAGGCGGCCTCCGACGCCGCGCTCCCCGTCCTCGCGACGCAGCTCACCGGCGCCGAGCTGAGGACCGACACCCGCGCGAAGCCCGCGGAGGTCGACCTGATCCTCGGCACGGCCTTCAAGTCCCTGACGAAGAAAGAGGACGCCGACAAGGCCCTGACCACACTGGCCAAGCCCGCACCGACGCCCTCGGCGACGAAGAAGAGCTGCTAACAGGCCCCGTACGGGCCCGCGCCCTGCATGAGCCCGGGCCCGCTATTCGGCCGCGCCGTACATCCGGTCGCCCGCGTCGCCCAGGCCCGGGACGATGTAGCCGTGCTCGTTCAGGCGCTCGTCGACCGACGCGGTCACGACCGTCACGGGCGAGCCGGCCAGCTCGCGCTCCATGACCTCGACGCCCTCGGGGGCGGCGAGGAGGACCACGGCCGTCACATCGTCGGCGCCGCGCTTCATGAGCTCCTGGATCGCCGCGACGAGCGTGCCGCCGGTGGCGAGCATCGGGTCGAGGACGTACACCTGGCGGCCGGAGAGGTCGTCCGGCATGCGGGTCGCGTACGTGGACGCCTGGAGCGTCTCCTCGTCGCGCACCATGCCCAGGAAGCCCACCTCGGCGGTCGGCAGCAGCCGCACCATGCCGTCGAGCATGCCGAGGCCGGCTCGCAGGATCGGGACGACGAGCGGGCGCGGGTGGGACAGCTTGACGCCCGTGGTCGGGGACACCGGGGTCACGATGTCGACCTGCTCGGTGCGCACGTCCCGGGTGGCCTCGTAGGCGAGCAGGGTGACCAGCTCGTCGGCGAGTCGCCGGAAGGTCGGGGAATCGGTGCGACGGTCGCGCAGCGTGGTGAGCTTGTGAGCGACCAGAGGGTGGTCGACGACGTGGAGACGCATGCCCACAAGGGTATCCGGGCGCCCGCCGCCCGCCCCTCGCTCTCCACCGACTCTTCCGATACCTCGCCCCGACCTCGAACCACCTCCAAACCTCCGCTGGCATCAAACCGCCCGTCGGAGGGAAAGTGGGAAGGACCGACTGGGGGTGTTGCCCATGTCCGACCCGGAGCAGCGGAGCCGTGAGGACCGCGAGGACCCGTTGAGCGAGGCCGCGCGACGAAGGCGCCGCGCCCAGTTCCTGCGAGAGCTCACGGAGGCGCGCGAGCTGCGCGACCGGGTGCAGCCCCGGCGGGCCAAGACGGCCCGGCTGCGCCACGCCATGCGCATGCGCACATTCCGCTGGTAGCCGGCAGGTAGGCCGACGGGGGCCACGCCCGCGCAGGTCCCGCCGCGGTGCGGGCGAACCGCCCGCCCCGGGACCGTCCGCCGGCGACCCGCCCGACGATCACTCGGGAAGCCGCGTGCGAGGCGGAGGCCGTGTCGGCGTACGATCCCGCTGTCGGTGGGTGCTGGGCGCCCAGGTGAGGCCGTACGGCGGCGTGACGCACGCGACACGGGAACGGGCGCTGAGACGCGACCGGGACACAGCGAGCCGAAGACCTCTCCTGAACGCTCCGTTTCTGCCACGATTCCGAGTGGGCGGGGCTCGGCACACGCGCTCCCCGCCCACAGCCTCCGCCGGGGGGACCCCCAACCGGCACGTCTATGACCAGTGGGAGAGTCACGGTGTACTTCGCCGCACTGCTCGCGCGCACCGAAGACGGGTGGGAAGCGAGCGACACAGAGCTCGACGATGTGGAGACCCTGTCGGATCTGAGCGACCTGGCCCGCGAAGCCTCGGTCGACGACGACACGGTGCTCGTCTACATCGAGCAGGAGGACGCGTGGTTCGGAGTCGTCCGCGTGGACGGCGAGGAGGACCCTCGTATCTACGTCTCGGACGCAGCGGCCGCTGCCCGTAGTTCGTACGGCGAGATCCTCCTCACCGACGAACTGCTCGGAAGGGATCCCGGCGACGACGATGTCGCCGACCTGGACTCCCTCGACCTCGACGGTACGGAGGACGGTGAGCCCGACAGCGAGGCCGACGACGACGATGAGGACGACGTCGGCGTCACGGCCAAGGGTGAGACCGTGCCGTCCGGACCCATCGGAGACCGCGAGGTCCTCACGGACCTCGGCGTGAACGAGAAGGAGCTGCTGGCCCTGGACAGCACGGACGCGCTCGGTGAGATCGCCGAGCGGCTCGGCGCGGCGGAGGTCCTGGAGACCGTCCGCTGACTCCCCCGAGCGCTCAGAGCGAACAGGACCCCGTACGCGACCGCTGGCGGGCGGCGATGCGGCTCGCCCTGGACGAGGCCGGGTCGGCCGTCCGGGGCGGGGACGTCCCCGTCGGCGCCGTCGTGCTGTCCCCGGACGGCACGACGGTCCTCGCCACCGGCCACAACGAACGTGAGGCGACCGGCGATCCGACCGCCCACGCCGAGGTGCTCGCCGTCCGGCGGGCCGCGGCGAAGCTCGGGGAGTGGCGGCTCACCGGCTGCACGCTCGTCGTGACCCTCGAACCCTGCACGATGTGCGCGGGCGCGATCGTGCAGTCCCGCCTGGACCGCGTGGTCTACGGCGCCCGCGACGAGAAGGCGGGCGCGGCCGGCTCCCTCTGGGACGTCGTACGCGACCGGCGGCTCAACCACCGGCCCGAAGTGATCGCCGGCGTACTCGACGAGGAGTGCGCCCGGCTGCTCACCGACTTCTTCCGCGACCGCTGATCCGGCCGTCGGCGCGGCTGCCCGGTCGGGGGCCGAATACCGATTTCGGAGCACGGCCCAACGTGGGCTAGGATCTCTCTCGGTAGCGTGTCCGAGCGGCCGAAGGAGCTCGCCTCGAAAGCGAGTGTGGCGCAAGTCACCGAGGGTTCAAATCCCTCCGCTACCGCTTCTGAAGGGCCCCGTCGAAAGACGGGGCCCTTCGTGCGTTCATAACTCGCACAACACTCGGCACGGTTTGAAAGATCGTCATATCAACTGTCCGGGTTACACTCACCGCCGGCAACAGGGGTCCCAACAGGCGCAGCCCGACAGGCGCAGCCCGACAGGCGCAGCCGACAAGACAGCAGGCAGCAGGCACACGGGGAGGCCGCGATGGCGGTGAATTCGAAGAAGATCGCCGTCTACGTGCTCATCGTGTTCGCGCTGTACGTGATCATCACCGACCCTGCCAAGGCCGCCGACTACGTCCAGATAGGGTTCGAGGGCATTTCGAATGCCGCTCAGGCCGTCGGGGACTTCATGACGTGGATCGCCGACGGGGCCAAGAACTAGGAGTCCCCGTGATCCGCCATCTGGTCCTCTTCAAGCTCAACGAGGGTGTGGAGCGCGACGACCCGCGCGTCGTCGAGGGCGTCGCCGCCTTCCGCGCCCTCGGCGGACAGATCCCCGAACTGAAGTTCTGGGAGTGCGAGTGGAACATCACCGACCGGCCCATCGCGTACGACTTCGCGATCAACTCGGCGGTCGAGGACACGGACGCGCTCAGGCGGTACATCGAGCACCCCGCGCACCAGGCGGGCGTCGCACTGTGGCGGGAGTTCGCCACGTGGGTGATCGCCGACTACGAGTTCTGACGCGCGCCCGGCGCACGCCCCCGGCCCCTCGCCTGAACGGCGGGGGGCCGTTTCGCGTCTCCGGCCCCGCTCGGGAACCCGCCAGGCCACCTCCCCGGGCCCCAACTGACGCTCAACACGGAGTTATGCGGTGCTTGCACACAGTGCACATGTCTTGTGATGCTATGACCGCTTTTGACGGATGAGTTGACGGATGTTGACCGACCCAGAGGTGGAGTTGACCGTGCCGGCCAGTACTGCGCCTCAAGCACCGCCCCATGAGCCCCCGGCTCCACCCTCGGCCCCAGCCCAGGAGCGCCTTCCCGACACCGAGGAAGGCCCGCAGCGCCGCCGCGGGGCCGACACCCGGGCCCTCACCCAGGTTCTCTTCGGCGAGCTCAAGAACCTTGAGCCGGGCAGCACCGAACACGGCCGGGTGCGGGCCGCGCTGATCGAGGCGAACCTTCCGCTGGTGCGGTACGCCGCCGCCCGGTTCCGGTCGCGCAACGAGCCCATGGAGGACGTCGTCCAGGTCGGCACCATCGGCCTGATCAACGCCATCGACCGTTTCGACCCCGACCGGGGCGTGCAGTTCCCGACCTTCGCGATGCCCACGGTGGTCGGCGAGATCAAGCGGTACTTCCGCGACAACGTCCGCACGGTCCACGTACCGCGCCGGCTGCACGAGCTGTGGGTGCAGGTGAACAGCGCGACCGAGGACCTCACGACGGCCTTCGGGCGCACGCCCACGACCGGTGAGATCGCCGAGCGGCTGCGGATCACCGAGGACGAGGTCCTGGCCTGCATCGAGGCCGGACGCTCGTACCACGCGACCTCGCTGGAGGCCGCCCAGGAGGGCGACGGGCTGCCGGGACTCCTCGACCGGCTCGGCTACGAGGACCCCGCGCTCGACGGGGTCGAACACCGCGACCTCGTACGGCACCTCCTCGTCCAGCTCCCCGAGCGGGAGCAGCGGATCCTTCTGCTGCGCTACTACAGCAATCTGACGCAGTCACAGATCAGTGCCGAACTGGGCGTTTCGCAGATGCATGTGTCAAGGCTGCTCGCACGCAGCTTCGCCAGACTGCGATCCGCAAACAGGATCGAGGCGTAACCCGCAAGAGCGAATCGCCCTCAAGGCCTTTTCCTGACATTTCTGCGTCCAAAAAGCGTCAGACCCCCCTTTTCCAGGGCCTATTCACCCCTCCTGTGTCGACATGTCACTACAGCGTGTTGCCGACATGTGACATTCTTCCGGTGACGCGTTTGCCGCAGCCCCACCTCCGGTATTCAGGTGGAGGCTGCGTTCCTTCGACGGGAGCGTCCGCCGCGACCGTCCGCGACCCAAAGGGGGTGGCATGTCCGCAGACCAGGGCAGCTCGAAGGTGCTCACGCTCACGAAGAGCGAACCGGCGCCAGACGCGCTTCACAGTGTCGTTGCCGATGTTCCGGCCGTCCCGGCCGTGGAAGCCCCGGCCTTTCCCCCGACCTCGGAAGCCATCGACACCCGCACCCTGTCCCGCTCCCTGTTCCTGCGGCTCGCCGCACTGGACGAGAACAGCCCCGAGCGTGCCTACGTACGGGACACGCTCATCGAGCTCAACCTCCCGCTGGTGCGTTACGCCGCCGCGCGTTTCCGGTCGCGCAACGAGCCGATGGAGGACATCGTCCAGGTCGGCACGATCGGCCTGATCAAGGCGATCGACCGCTTCGACTGCGAACGCGGGGTCGAGTTCCCGACGTTCGCGATGCCGACGGTCGTGGGCGAGATCAAGCGCTTCTTCCGGGACACCTCGTGGTCGGTGCGGGTGCCGCGCCGCCTCCAGGAGCTGCGGCTGGCCCTCACCAAGGCCAGTGACGAGCTCTCCCAGAAGCTGGACCGCTCGCCGACCGTGGCCGAACTCGCCACCGTCCTCGGCGTGTCCGAGGAGGACGTGGTCGACGGCCTCGCGGTCGGCAACGCGTACACGGCGTCGTCGCTCGACTCGCCGGCCCCCGAGGACGACGGCGGAGAAGGCTCCCTCGCGGACCGCCTCGGCTACGAGGACACGGCGCTGGAGGGCGTCGAGTACCGCGAGTCCCTGAAGCCCCTGCTCGCCAAACTCCCGCCCCGCGAGCGGCGGATCATCATGCTCCGCTTCTTCGCGAACATGACGCAGTCGCAGATCGGCGAGGAGGTCGGCATCTCGCAGATGCACGTCTCCCGACTGCTCACGCGGACGCTGTCGCAGCTGCGGGAAGGCCTGATCTCCGACTGAGGCCGGAGCCGGACGGAAGGGCCTGGTCTCCGACTGGGATCCCTACCAAGGGTTCATAATTGACGACCCGTCAGCCACACTGGCGCGATGCGCCGACGGATGGGTCACGAGTCGATTCGCGGTCGCCGAGGTGCCCTTGTGGGTGCCTCGGCGGCTTTCGTCTGTCTGGGGACGGTCCTCGCCGCCTGCGGGACCGGCGGCGGCAGTGAGGGTTACGTGGCCGTGCAGCGGCCCGCGTCCTCCGGCGAGGCGGTGGCGCCCACGGGGGATGTGGAGTTGGTGCCGTTGGAGGGCGCTGCGGCGCCCGAGGGGGCGATGGGCAGGTCGGGGGCCGGGAGTTCGGGGTCTCCGGGCAGTCCGGGAAGCGGGAGCGCGGGCGGTGGCGGCTCGGCGGTGTCCGGGGCGGCCTCCGCTTCGGGGTCCGACGGCGGCGGGCGTACGACTCCGTCGGCGGGCGGGGGTAACTCGGGTTCCGGATCCGACTCCGGTTCCGACTCCGGTTCCGCGAGCGGGAGTTCCGGCTCTGGCACTGGAGCGCCTGGTGGCGGTGCGGAGAGTTCCGGGAGCCCCGCGAAGCCCGGGCCCGCCGTGCTCAGCATCGGTGACCCCGAGCGGGAGCCCGCCGACAAGCGCTGGTGCGAGAAGGTCACCGTCGGGTTCCACAACACCGGGGGCACCGCGGTGCGTTCGGGCACGGTGACCCTGGGGACGCACATCATCGGGGCGCTCGGGATCGACTGGGCGACCGTCGAGTCGGCCGAGAAGCTTCCCGCGCCGATCGCTCCGGGCGCGCGGAAAGAGAAGACCTGGACGGTGTGCGTCGACGCGTGGCGCGTACCGCTGGGCATGCACGTCGAGACGCGGGACGTGTCCGTCCGGTTCGAGTAGGAGCGGGCGGGGGCGCCTTGCGGTGCCCCGGCCTACGTGAAGAGCTGCGCGAGGCCTACTTGAGCGCGAGCCAGGCGACGACTGCCACGACCGCGACGGCCACGATCACGCCGACGATCAGGCCGATGCGGGGGCCCGCGGGGGCCGCCTGCTGGCGGGTGCTCTGCGGGTCGTCGACGAACGCTCGGAACATCTGGGTGCTACCCGCGGGGTCGTAGTTGCCCTCGGGGCCCTGGGTGTTTGCCATGGGGCTGGACTCTAGGTGGCGGTTCGGGTGAACGTCCACCCGGGTGCCCCTTTGGGGCGGCTCCGGTGTGGGTGTGGGGTGGGGTGATTCGTTGGCCTCGGGGCGTCGTGGTTGGTTGCGCCTCTGAAGGCACCGGTGGGTGAGGTCGGTTCGTCAGGTGACGGTTCGCCTTGGTTGCTCGCGCAGTTCCCCGCGCCCCTGGGTGGGCGAGCCTCAGCCCCACCCACCCAGGGGCGCGGGGAACCGCGCAGCCAGCGCCCACCCACCCGCACCCGACGATGGGCCTCCACCCACAAAAGCCACCCCACCTGCGCGTTTACGTTTGGCAATACTTGCCTTTGCCAAGGTTTTAGGCCGGCGAAGCCGCTTTCATTTGCCTGCAGCAACCAACCGTTCTTATGGTTGCCTGAAGCAACAAATCAGGGAGGTGCGATGGCTGCTCGGCGTCAGTACGAGGAGCTGGCCCGGCAACTCAGTGCCATCGGTGCTGTGAAGCGGGGTCTCGGCAGAGTCCTCCCGCACGAGTGCCCGGCGGGGTCCGCCGCCGTGCTCACCCTGCTGGACCGGCACGGCGAGATGCGGATGAGCCGGCTCGCGGAGCTGCTCGCCATCGACATGTCGGTGACGAGCCGGCACGTGGCGCACGTGGCGGAGCGCGGCTGGATCGACCGGTCCCCCGACCCCGCCGACAAACGCTCACGCATCCTGCGCCTCACCCCAGCAGGCCAGGACATGCTCGCCGAACTCTCCGAGCGCTACATGAACGCACTCGTCCACTACCTGGCGGACTGGTCGGACGACGAGGTCGACCAGCTCAACACCCTGCTCGGCCGCCTGCGCACCAGCTTCGGCGACTGCAGGCCCGTACCGGCGGTACCCCTCGTCGAGCAGACAACCCGTACACCCGTATGACGCATCACAAGAAAAGGAAGCCCATGGCAACGACCACACCAACCGGTGTGCGGGGCTCACACGCCAAGCACGGAGGTGCCGACGGCGCCCCGATGACGCACCGGCAGATCATGGAGGCCCTCTCCGGACTGCTGCTCGGCATGTTCGTCGCGATCCTGTCGTCGACGATCGTCACCAACGCCCTGCCCGAGATCATCGGCGACCTGGGCGGTGGCCAGTCCGCCTACACCTGGGTCGTCACCGCCGCACTGCTGTCGATGACCGCCGCGACACCCCTGTGGGGCAAGCTCGCCGACCTGTACAGCAAGAAGGCGCTCGTCCAGATAGCCCTCGTCATCTACGTCCTGGGATCGGCCGCCGCGGGCCTGTCGCAGAACCCCGGCATGCTGATCGCCTGCCGCGTGGTGCAGGGCATCGGCGTGGGCGGTCTGTCCGCCCTCGCGCAGATCGTGATGGCGGCGATGATCTCCCCGCGCGAGCGCGGCCGGTACTCCGGCTACCTCGGCGCCACGTTCGCAGTCGCGACCGTCGGCGGCCCGCTGCTCGGCGGTGTCATCACCGACACCAGCTGGCTCGGCTGGCGCTGGTGCTTCTACGTCGGTGTGCCGTTCGCGGTCATCGCGCTGATCGTGCTGCAGAAGACCCTGCACCTGCCCGTCGTGAAGCGGGACGTGAAGGTCGACTGGGGCGGCGCGTTCCTCATCTCCGCCGCGGTCTCGCTGCTGCTGGTCTGGGTCACCTTCGCGGGTGACAAGTACGAGTGGGTGTCGTGGCAGACGTACGCCATGGTCGGTGGTGCCGTCGCCCTGGGGCTGCTGTTCGTGCTCGTCGAGTCGAAGGCCAGGGAACCGATCATCCCGCTGCGGCTCTTCCGCAACCGGACCATCACCCTCTCCTCTCTCGCCTCGCTCTTCGTGGGTGTCGCGATGTTCTCCGGCACCGTCTTCTTCAGCCAGTACTTCCAGCTGGCGCGGGACAAGTCCCCGACCATGTCGGGTGTCATGACGATCCCCATGATCGGTGGCCTGTTCATCTCCTCCACCGTCTCCGGGCAGATCATCACCAAGACGGGCAAGTGGAAGGTCTGGCTGGTCAGCGGCGGTGTCCTGATCACCGCGGGGCTCGGTCTGCTGGGCACCATCCGGTACGACACGGACTACTGGCGGGTCGCCGTCTTCATGGCGCTGCTGGGTCTCGGCATCGGCATGATGATGCAGAACCTGGTGCTGTCCACGCAGAACCAGGTGGCGCCGGAGGACCTCGGCTCGGCCAGCTCCACGGTGACCTTCTTCCGCTCCCTCGGCGGCGCGATCGGCGTCTCAGCTCTGGGTGCGGTGATGGCCAACCGGATCACCGACTACGTCAAGGACGGTCTGACCGGCCTCGACCCGAAGGACGCGGCCGCCGCGGCCGGTTCGAGCACCGGCGGCAGCATCCCGGACATGGACGCGCTGCCCGCGCCGCTGCGCACGGTCATGGAGAGCGCGTACGGGCACGGCATCGCGGACGTCTTCCTGATCGCGGGCGCGCTGGCACTGCTCGCCTTCCTCGTCACGCTGTTCATCAAGGAGGTCCCGCTGCGTACGTCGGGTGCGCTGGCGCAGGCCGCCGAGGCGCAGCCGGATGTCACGGCCGTCGCCGAGGCCACCCCGGCGAGTGCTGTCGCCACGGCTGACACCACGGCTGTCGCGACCGAGGCCGTCTCGACCGAGGCCGACGAGCGCGTCCCCAGCTGGGCCGTCGCGGACACCGGAACCGGCAACGGAAGCGGTACCGGTACCGGTACCGGTACCGGTACCGAGGGCACCCAGCGGCTCGCCGCCGTCGCCACCGTGGCGGCCGGGGCCGGCGGTGCCTCCGGCAACGGCTCGGGCGGGGTCGCGGTGCGCGGATACGTCCGCGGGGCCGAGAGCGCGCCCGTCCCCCGGGCCGCCGTCACGCTGATCTCGCTCGCGGGCCGTCAGCTGGGCCGCTCGGTCGCGCAGGCCGACGGCGCCTACGCGGTGGACGCGCCCGGCACGGGTTCGTACGTGCTGATCGCCTCGGCGGACGGGTTCCAGCCGCAGGCCTCGACGGTCGTCGTGAACGGTGAGCCGCTCGCGTACGACATCCTGCTGAGCGGGACGAGCGGGCTGTCCGGCACGGTGAAGGCCGCCGAGGGCGGGAAGCCGGTCGTGGGCGCGATGGTGATCGTGACCGATGTGCGCGGTGACGTGCTGGCCACCGGGACCACCGGTGAGCAGGGCGAGTTCGCCTTCGCCGAGCTGGTGCCGGGCGCCGTGACCGTCGCGGTGAACGCCGCCGGACACCGGCCGCGGGCCCTGCCCGTCGAGGTCGGCGGCACCGGGGTCACCCGGATCGAGGTCGCCCTCACCGCCGGAGCCCAGCTCCAGGGCGTCGTGCGGGCACCCGGCGGACCGCTGGGCGACGCCCGCGTCACGCTCGTCGACGCGGCGGGCAACGTGGTCGGCACCGCCACCACCGGGGCCGACGGGGCGTACGCCTTCGCCGACCTGGACAGCGGCGAGTACACGGTCATCGCGACCGGCTACCCGCCGGTGGCCACGGCGCTGACCGTGAACGGCGGCGGCGTGGACGGCCACGACATCGAACTCGCCCACCCCGGCGAGTAGTCGAGAACCAGTTGAGAGCCAGTTGAGGACCCCGGCCCGTGGCGCGTGCTCTTGCGGAGGCACGCACCACGGGCCGGTTTCATTTACGAGAGGTTGCTTGCCATGGGACTGACCGCGCGGATCCGTACGAGGGACGGCTGGGCCGTGTCGCACGCGGTCGTCACGGTGACCGACGGGACGGGCACGCAGGTGGTGCGCGCCGAGGCGGACGAGGAGGGCGGAGTACGGGATGCGACGGAGCTCGCGCCCGGGGCGTACACCGTGATCGTCACGGCCGTCGGGTACGCGCCCGCCGCGTCCAGCGCGATCGTGACGGCGAGCGGCCGGGCCGCCATCGGCACGGTGACGCTGGCCCGGCAGGGCGGCACCGAACTGCCGCCGCCCGGACCCTGGACCGTCGACCCGGCCCACTCCTCCGTGGGCGCGGTCGCCCAGCACCTGGGCATCTCCAGCGTGCACGGGCGGTTCACGGAGTTCGCGGGCTCGATCGACATCGCACCGGACGAGGTGGCCAAGTCCCGGGTGGAGGCGGTGATTTCAGCGGCCTCCATCGACACCGGCAACGCCATGCGCGACGGCCACCTGAAGTCCGCGGACTTCCTGGACGTCGAGCGCCACCCGCAGATCACGTACGTCTCGACGAGCCTGACCCCGGCCACCGGCACCGACCGCTGGACGGTCCACGGCGAACTGACCATGCACGGGGTCGTACGCCCGGTCGACCTCGACCTGGCCTACCTGGGCACCGGCGCCGACCCCTGGGGCGGCACGCGCGCGGCCTTCCGCGCCACCACTGAACTGCGCCGCGAGGACTTCGCCATGAACTACAACCAGGTGCTCCAGGCGGGCATCGCGGCGATCGGTACGACGCTGAAGGTGGAGCTGGACATCCAGGCGGTGCAGGGCGGGACGCTGCCGTCGCTGTGACGCCCGGTCACTCGCTGCTCCTGGCGTCGACGATTCGTCTGGCCAGGTCGCGGAGCTTGACGTTCTCCCGCTGGGAAGTGCGTACGAGGCTGTCGAAGGCCTCCGCCGCGTCGATGTCGAGGCGTTCCATGAGGATGCCCGTGGCCTGGCCGATCAGGTCCCGGGTGCGCATGGCCTCGGTGAGCTGTTCGCGGGCGGTCGCCGAGTCGAACGCGATGCTGACGTGCGCGGTGAACAGCCGGCCGATCCGGGTGGCCGAGTCGTCGAAGGCCCGCGGCTTGGTCGCGTACGCCGTGAGGACGGTGAGCCGCTGGCGTTCGGCGCGCAGCCGGAGCGAGAGGACCGAGCGCAGCCCGAGGTCGGAGAGCGCGGGTTCGCCGTCGTCGTCGCCGGAGGCGCTGTCCTCGATACGGGCGACCGGGGAGGTCCACAGCCGGGTCCAGTGCTGGTGGTCCCCGCCCGAGGCCAGGGCCTCGGCGGAGCGGACGATCTCGTCGGTCCAGGCGAGGGTCTGGCGGTGGGCCTTGCGCTCGATGACGGAGATACCGGCGTGCTCGGCGCCGGGAAGGATGTGCACGGCCAGCCGGACGGCGGTCCGCAGGGTGCCGCGGGGACTGGACGTCTCGTGCAGCTGCTGAGCCGCGACCGTCAGTGTCTCGGCCAGCTCAAGACCCCCGGAAAAACGGGGCAATTCGGAAAACTCAGACGCAGCCACCACGAACCTCTTCGGCATGCACGGCCCCGGATCCCGTCGTCGGTTCGACGACAGACCCCGGCGGCTGTGCGCAGGAGAGCTCCGCAGCACATTCCCGACTGCGAGCACAGGACGAAGAGCCACTTTAGCTGCTCTGTTGGAGTGAGGGCGCGGCTCTTCGTACGTGCTTCCGATCTCGCCCGCACGCGTGGTGCAATGGGCGTGCGGGTCAGGAAGCGGCCTCGTCGGAATCCGGACGAACGTCTGCCAGGTGAGTACGATGACCTTCTTCCCGAACCCCTTTGACCTGCCGGAATGCACCCTGCTCAGGCTTCCCTCGGAGATCGATCTGAGCAACGCCGATGTCGTCCTCGTCGGCGCCCTGGACGTCGTGGACGCCAGGAGGGACCGGCTGCGGCTGCTGGTCCTGGACCTCACCCGTACGCACTTCATGGACTCCCAGGGCGTCCGTGTGGTCGCCGGTGTCCGCGGGCGGCTGCCCCGGCCCGCCCAACTGCGCGTGGCGGCACGGCCGGACGGGGTGGCGAGCCGTGTCCTGGAGCTGACGGGGATGCGCCGGGACGTGCCTGTGTACGACAACCTCGCGGAGGCGATCGAGTCCTAGGCCGCGTCCGGGGTGGAGCGAGTTCTAGGCTGGGGCCATGGCATCGAACATCGCGACGAACACCTCTGTCTCCCTCGACGATCTGCTGGACTTCGTACGCCCCCGCCACCGCGCCATCCTGCTGACGCGCAGGTCGGACGGCGGTCCCCAGGGTTCCCCGCTGACCTGCGGAGTGGACGACTCGGGCCGGATCGTCGTCTCGACCTACCCGGAGCGCGCGAAGACCCGCAACGCCAAGCGCGACGACCGCGTCAGCCTGATCGTCCTGAGCGACGAGTGGAACGGCCCCTGGGTCCAGATCGACGGCACGGCCGAGGTGATCGACTCCCCCGACTCCGTCGAGCCCCTCGTCGAGTACTACCGCAACATCGCGGGCGAACACCCCGACTGGAACGAGTACCGAGAGGCCATGCTCAAGCAGGCCAAGTCCATCATCAGGATCACCCCGGAGAGGTGGGGCCCGGTGGCAACGGGCGGCTTCCCGGCAAGGCTGGCCCCACAGGAGTAGCCCTTTTGCTTTCAGGGGCGCGGGGAACGGCGCAGTCCTTCAGGGGCGCGGGGAACTGCGCAATCTTTTAGGGCGCGGGGAACTGCGCGACCAGCACCCCACCCACCCGCACTCATCCACCGGCCTCAGCCACCGGCTTCGCGGGCGACCATCGTCTCGATCCCCGCCACCAACAACTCGAACGCCACAGAGAAGTCCCGCTCCCGCATCTCCTCGACCGTGTCACCCCCACGCGCCTCCATGAGCCCCGCCGCACTCTCATAGTTCTCGGCGAACTGAGGATGCCCGCTGAACGTACTCATGGCCTGGTGGAAGTACTCGTCCTGCGTCATCCCCGCGGACGCGCACCGCTGCACGAAGTGCCCCTCGATCGTCCCGAACCCGTACACCCACTGGAAGACGGCGGAGATCGCCCCGCTCTGCCGCCGCAACGAAAGACCCGTGTTGCGCACGACCTCCTGCACCCGCAGCGAGAACGCCATGGAGTGCGGCCCGATGTTGAGGAACGTGCCGACGAGCGGCGACACCCAGGGATGCCGTACGAGCAGGCCCCGGTAGCCGACGGCCAGCGCCCGGAGCTGCTCGCGCCAGTCCTCGCCCGACTCCGGGTCGGGCAGCTCCAGTTCGCCGAACACCGCGTCGAGGGCGAGCTCGAGAAGATCGTCCTTGGTGTCCACGTACCAGTAGACGGACATCGCGGTCACGTTCAGCTCGGCGGCCAGCCGGCGCATGGAGAACTTGGCCAGCCCCTCCGCGTCGAGCAGCCGTACCGTGACCTCGGTGATCCGGTCCCGGTCGAGGGACGACGGCTGCCCGCCCCGGGCACTGCCGCCCCGCGGGGCCTTGCCCTCCAACCAGACGCTGGTCCGCGCCGGACGCTTGGCCCGGTCGGCTGCCCTCACCATGGCGCACCTTCCTCGGAACTCTTACGGAGGGGGCGCCCCGGAACACCGAGGTCCGCCCCCTCCCTGATGCTAAGCGGGCCCTACGCCGCCACCGTCACCGCGGAGTCTGCCCGTTCGGCCCGCCGGAGCAACGCCGCGGCCAGCAGTCCACCGAGGAGGACGGCGATCGCTCCCACCAGTTGACTCGTCTCCAGGCCGGAGGCGAACGCGTCCGTGATCCGCGCGCGCTCGTCCGCCGACTCCGCGGAGGCCAGCGCCGCGGGCAACGAGGCCGCCGCGACCGAAACCAGCGCGGCGAAGCGGGAGTTGAGAACCGCGCCGAGGACCGCCACACCGAGCCCGAGGCCGAATTCGCTGAGCGTGCCGTTGACGCCCGCGCCCACGCCCGCCTTCTCCGGGGGGATCGCGCTCATGATGGCGTTGGCCATGGCGGGCATGGCGACCGCGATGCCCGCGCCCATGACGACCAGGCCCAGCAGCATGCCGCCGTAGCCGCCGTCCGTGCCGCCGCCGAACAGGGCTATCGCGGCGAGGCCCGCCGACAGCATCGTCATACCGAGGGCGATGGCGGCCGGGGTGCCCACCTTGCCGACGATCCGGGCGCCCACGCCGACGAGGTTGAGGGCCACCACGGAAAGGGCCATCGGGGCGATGCGCAGGCCCGCCTCCAACGGCTCGTACCCGAGGACGAACTGGAGGTGCTGGGTGAGCAGGAAGAGGGAACCGCCCATGCCGAAGGCGACCAGGATCGCGCCCGCGACGGCACCGACGAAGCGCTCGTTGCGAAAGAAATGCATGTCCAGCATGGGGTGCTCGATGCTCAGCTCCCAGCGGACGAAGGCCGCGAGGACGGCGATGCCGACCGCGCCCGACCCCAGGACCTGGAGCGACGTCCAGCCGTGCTCGGGGCCCGAGATGATCGCGTAGACGACGGCGGTCATGCCGATCGTGGAGAGGACGGCACCCAGGAGGTCGGGGCGGTCGCCCTGGGGGTTCTTGGACTCGGGAACCAGCTTGAGCACGGCGACCAGGGCGAGGACGGCCACGGGGAGGTTGATCAGGAAGATCGCGCCCCACCAGAAGTGTTCGAGCATGACGCCGCCGAGCAGCGGGCCCGCCGCGAAGCCGAGCGAGTTGACCGTCGACCAGAGTCCGATCGCCTTGACCCGCTCGGTCTCGTCGAAGATCTGCACGACGACGGCGAGGGTCGTGGTCATCAGGAGCGCGCCGCCGACACCCATGCCCGCGCGGGCCGCGATCAGCTGGGTCGCGCTCTGGGCGAGCCCCGCGGTGACCGAGCCGACGCCGAAGAGGACCAGGCCCGTGGCGAGCATCTTCTTGCGGCCGTAGCGGTCGGCCGCGCTGCCGGCGGTGAGCAGCAGGCCCGACTGGACCAGCGAGTACGCGTTGATCATCCACTGGATGTCCGCCGTGGACGCGTCCAACTCCTCGGTGAGGGAGGGGATCGCGACATTGAGGACGGTGTTGTCGATCAGCACGGTGAGCGTGGCGAGCAGGATCACACCGAGGATCAGCCAGCGCTGGGGGTGGCCTTGACCTTGGCTTTGGCTGTGGCTCTGCCCCAGGCCTTGGCTTGGGCTTTCGCCCTGCGAGGTTGACATGCCATACACCGTAGAACAACTCCCATACGCTGTACAACACAAAAAAACGAGGGGCGGTGGCCGAGGCACTTTCGCCTCGGCCACCGCCCCTCTGCTGCCGCCCTTGAGCCGCCGTCCTTGTAGCGCTGTCCTCCGGACTAGCTGGTCGGCTGCGTCAGGTCGTAGAAGGTGGACGAACCCACCGTCACCTCCTTGAAGTTGTCCTGCACCCACTCGCTGATCTGGGTTCCGGTGCCGGAGCTGCTGCCGCCGCCACCGCCGCCCATGGAGCCGGAGGAGATGAAGTAGTGGATCTTCCCGTCCTCCACGTACTTCTTGAACTGGGCCAGCGTCGGCGACGGGTCGCTGCCGTTGAAGCCGCCGATCGCCATGACCGGGTCACCTGTGGAGAGCTGGTAACTCGCGGCGTTCTGGGCGCCAATGGCCGCCGCGACCCAGGTGTAGTCGCCGGAGTTCTTCTCCAGGAGTGCCTTGGCCTCGGAGCTGACGCTCGCGCCGTTGAGCAGACCGCCCACGCCGCCACCGCCACCCATACCGCCGCCGTCGCCGGTGCCGCCACCGCGCTGGGTCTGGCCGTTCTGACCGTTCTGGCCCGTCTGACCGTTGCCGCCCTGCTGGTTCTGGCCGCCGCCCGGGAAGCCGCCGGTCGGGGGCTGGCCCATCTGACCGTTGCCGTTCTGCTGGTTCTGGCCGGTGCCGCCCTGCTGGTTCTGGCCCGGCATACCGCCGCCGCCACCGGGGCCGCCGCCCATGCCGCCACCGCCGCCGGGTCCGCCCCTGCCGCCCGAGACCGCCGGACCGGCCGTCACGATCGAACCGGTGTGGCCCTCGTTCAGCGTGGTGAGGGTGTACGCCGTCGGACCCGCGAGGGCCGCGACGAAGCTCAGCCCGACGACGCCGAGGGCCAGTCGGCGCCCGAGCCGCGAGACGAAGACCAGGCCGAGCGCGGCGACCAGGCCGCCCACCAGGACCAGCCACTTCAGCCAGGGCAGGTAGTCGGAGGAGCGGTTCAGGAGGACGTACCCCCAGACCGCGGTGGCCGTCACCCCGGCCGCCATGGTGAGCGAGACCCACATTTTGCCGCGCTCTTCCCACAGCACGCTCGCGCCCATGCCGATCACGGCGGCGACGTACGGGGCGAGGGCCACGGTGTAGTACTCGTGGAAGATGCCCTGCATGAAGCTGAAGATCACCATGGTGATCAGCAGCGAGCCGCCCCAGGCGAGGAACGCGGCGCGGGCCGTGTCGGTCCGACGGGCCTTCCAGGTGAGGGCGATGCCCGCGGCGAGCACGATCAGCGCGGCCGGGATCAGCCAGGAGATCTGGCCGCCGATGGAGGAGCTGAACATCCGGTCCCAGCCGGTCTCGCCCCAGCCGCCGCCCCCGCCGCCGCCTCCGACGCTGCCGGTCTCCTCGCCGTTGATTCGGCCGAGTCCGTTGTAGCCGAAGGTCAGTTCAAGGAAGGAGTTGTTCTGCGAACCGCCGATGTACGGGCGGGAGGACGCGGGCCACAGTTCGACGATGGCCACCCACCAGCCGCCCGCGACGATCATCGACAGGCCCGCGAGGAGCACCTGGCCGATGCGCTTGCGCAGGGTCGTCGGCGCGAAGACCACGTAGATCAGGGCCAGCGGAGGCAGGATCAGGAAGGCCTGGAGGGTCTTCACCAGGAAGGCGAGACCGACGGCCGCACCCGCCCACACCAGCCACTTCGTCTGGGCCTTCTCCATGGCGCGCAGGACGCAGTAGACCGTGACGGCCATCAGGAGCGCGAGGGCCGCGTCCGGGTTGTTGAAGCGGAACATCAGGGCGGCGACGGGCGTGAGCGCGAGGACCGCCATCGCGACGAAGCCGGCCGCGGCGCTGAACCGGCGGCGCAGGGCCCCGTACAGAACTCCGGCCGTGGCGACGGCCATGAGGACCTGCGGGAACAGGATCGCGAAGGAGTTCAGGCCGAACAGCCGCACCGACAGCGCCATCGGCCACAGGGAGGCCGGGGGCTTGTCGACGGTGATGGCGTTGGCCGAGTCGAGCGAGCCGAAGAAGAAGGCCTTCCACGACTGGCTGCCGGCCTGGGCCGCCGCGGAGTAGAAGGAGTTGGCGTACCCGGAGGCCGTGAGGTTCCAGGTGTAGAGCGCGCCGATCAGCAGCAGCGTGCCGAGGAACGCCGGGCGCACCCAGCGGTGGTCCTCGGGCCGCCCGCGCCACAGCCGGCGCACGAACGGCTGCTTGGGGCTGCCGTCCTCGGGGGCGGCCGGCGGAGCGACAAACGGCTCCTGCACGGCGGTCGCCCCGGTCGGGCCTGGCGGTCCCCAGTCGGGGCTCGCGCCCCCGGAGGGACCGACGCCCCCCTGATAGGTCGTGTCGGGCTGAGTCGTCGTCATCGTGCGTCCCTCGGATCGTGATCGTTCGGACGCACCGGCTGGAGCTGCATGGTCGCGTCCCCCCAGGTCTGGTGGTCGTGCGGAGAGTGGGTCGTGCCGTACGCGGTCGTCCCGTACGAGGTCGTCCCGTACGAGGTCGTCTCGTGAGGCGCGGGAGCCGATCCGTACGGGGACTGCGTCGCCGTCGTGTAGACGGGCGAGGCCGGTCCGACCGGCACGGCGGGTGTGTGCGAGGCGACGACGGTCGACGGTGACTCGTCGCGCCGGTCCGGGAACACCCAGGCCCGGAAGAGCAGGAACCGCAGCACGGTGGCCGCGAGGTTGGCGGCGATGAGCACCGCCAGTTCGGTGGAGTGCGCGGGGTCGTTCGTCGCCGCGTTCAGGGCGGCGAGCGAACCACTGGTCAGGGCGAGCCCGATACCGAAGACGACCAGACCCTGCGCCTGGTGCTTCACCGCGCCGCCCCGGCCGCGCACCCCGAAGGTCAGGCGCCGATTGGCCGCGGTGTTGGCGACCGCCGAGACGAGCAGGGCGAGCGCGTTGGCGACCTGCGAACCCGAGAACGTACGGAAGCCGCTGTAGAGCAGCAGATAGAACAGCGTGGACAGACCGCCCACGACACAGAACCCGACGAGCTGGCGGGCCAGGCCCTTCGGTACGCCGCTGATCTCGCGGTCGCGGGGATCGTCGCCGAAGGGACGGGCGAGCCGGTCGAGGGCCAGCGAACCGGTGGCCAGGGCGCGCCCCACCCGCCAGACACCCTTGAGGTCGTCGGTCGCGGTCTTCACGATGTGCACGGTCGAGTCCGGGTCGTCGACCCAGTCGACCGGCACCTCGTGGATCCGCAGCCCGGCCCGCTCGGCGAGCACCAGCATCTCGGTGTCGAAGAACCATCCGGTGTCCTCGACGAGCGGCAGCAGCACCTGCGCGACATCGCGCCGGATCGCCTTGAAACCGCACTGGGCGTCGGAGAAGCGGGCCTGCAACGAGCCCCGCAGGATCAGGTTGTACGTACGGGAGATGAACTCCCGCTTGGCGCCCCGCACCACCCGCGAGCTGCGGGCGAGCCGCGAGCCGATCGCCAGGTCCGAGTGACCGGAGATCAGCGGGGCGACCAGCGGGAGAAGCGCGTTGAGGTCGGTGGAGAGGTCCACGTCCATATAGGCGAGGACCGGGGCGTCCGAGGCGGACCAGACGGTGCGCAGTGCTCGGCCGCGCCCCTTCTGCTCCAGCCGGAACGCCCTGACCTCGGGTATCTCCGCCTCCAGCCGCGCCGCCACCAGGGGAGTGGTGTCCGTGGACGCGTTGTCCGCGATGGTGATGCGGAACGCGTACGGGAAGGTGCGGGCAAGGTGCTCATGCAGTCTGAGCACACACGGCTGGAGGTCCTTCTCCTCGTTGTAGACGGGGATCACTACGTCCAGGACAGGCGTACCGGCATTTCCGGCCGGGAGGTGCTCCCGCGCCGGCAGGTTGCCGGGAGAAGGTTCGGTTCGCATGACGACGACTCTCGTCAAGCGCCCTGTTGCACCCATGTGGTCGTGCTGTGCTGTGCCTGTGAGTACGATTGCGAATTCGATGAGGAAATGAAGGCCTCATGAGAATGCGAGGCTTCGGTCTCCAGCGCGGGCAGATGCACGGTAAAGACCGTGCGTCCCGGCACACTGTCGACCGTCACCGCGCCGCCGTGCGCGGCCGCGACGGCCTGCACGATGGCGAGCCCGAGTCCGGTGGACCCGGAGGCACGTGACCGGGACGAGTCGCCCCGCGCGAACCGCTCGAAGACATGCGGGAGCAGGTCCGGCGGAATGCCCTGACCGTCGTCCTGGACGTCCACGCACACCCAGGCTCCCTGACGGCGCACGCGGGCGGTCACCGTCGTTCCCGGTGGCGTGTGCGTTCGCGCATTCGCAAACAGATTCACCATGACCTGCTGGACGCGCGCGGCGTCCGCCAGCACGAGCGCGGGTTCGTCGGGCAGCTCGAGGCGCCAGTTGTGTTCGCGACCGGCGGCGCGGGCGTCGCTCACGGCGTCCACGACCAGCGGGGAGAGGTCGGTGTGCTCGTAACTGAGTGGCCGCCCGGCGTCGAGGCGCGCGAGCAGCAGCAGGTCCTCGACGAGCCCGGTCATCCGCCCGGCCTCGGACTCGATCCGGCCGAGCGCGTGTCTGGTGTCGGGCCCGGTCTCTTCCCGTCCGCGTCTGGTCAGCTCGGCGTAACCGCGGATGGACGCCAGCGGAGTACGCAGCTCATGGCTCGCGTCCGCGACGAACTGCCGTACGCGCGTCTCGCTCTCCTGACGCGCGTGCAGGGCCCCGTGGACGTGGTCGAGCATGCGGTTGAGCGCGGCACCGACCTGTCCGACCTCCGTGTGGGGGTCGGTCTCGGACTCGGGGACGCGTTCGTTGAGGGTCACCTCGCCGGTGTGGAGCGGCAGTTCGGAGACGCGGGTGGCGGTGGAGGCGACCTTGCGGAGGGGACGGAGGGCGACCGTGACAAGGACGGACCCGGCGATCCCGGCGGCGACGAGGCCGGCCACCGTGACGCTCACCTCGACGATGACGAGGGTGTTGATGGTGCTGGTTACGGACTCGGTGGGGAGGGCGACGTAGAAGTCGCCCTTGACTCCGGTCACGTACGTGACGCGGTACTCGCCCATGCCCGGGATGTCGACGGTGTGCATGCCGGTCTTGGACACGGAAGCGAGCGCGGACTTCGCCGCCTCGCCGAGCTCGTCTGAGTCCATGCCGTCGAAGGCGCCGCCGGTGGACTTCTCCACGGCGACGACCGCCTTGGTGATCCCGCCGTCGGCGTCGACCTCGGCGGCGATGGTGTCCTTCTGCGTCCCGCCCTTGGTGACGAACTCGGTGAGCTGGTCGTCAGTCGAGGAACCCCCGGGCCTCGACGACACGCCGCCGTTCGGGTTCTCGGGCAACTGGTCCGGCGGCGGACCACCGGCACGCCTGGCGGCCTCGGTCACCTGTGTGTCCAACTGCTTGTACAGGTGCTGGCTCAACGCGACGGTCGTGACCGTACCGATCACCGCACACACCACCGCGATGAGCGCGACCGCCGAGACGACGAGCCGCGTCCGCAGCGTCCGAGGCTGTCGGCGCCGCTGCTTCCGCAGCTGTCGTCGCCCGCTCATGACACCGCGGGCTTGATCAGATACCCCGCACCACGCCGGGTGTGGATCATCGGCTCACGTCCGGCGTCTATCTTGCGGCGCAGATAGGAGATGTAGAGCTCGACGACGTTGGCCTGGCCGCCGAAGTCGTAGGACCACACGCGGTCGAGGATCTGCGCCTTGCTGAGCACCCGGCGCGGGTTGCGCATCAGGAAGCGCAGCAGCTCGAACTCGGTCGCGGTGAGGTGGATGCCCTCGCCGGCCCGCGACACCTCGTGGCTGTCCTCGTCCAGGGTGAGGTCACCGACGACGAGCACCGAGTCGGAACGGCGGTCGGCGGCACCGGAGCGGCGGATGAGCCCGCGCAGGCGTGCCACGACCTCTTCGAGGCTGAAGGGCTTGGTGACGTAGTCGTCGCCGCCGGCCGTCAGGCCCGCGATCCGGTCCTCGACCGCGTCCTTGGCGGTCAGGAAGAGAACGGGCACGTCGGGCAGCTCGCGCCGCAGCCGGCCGAGGACGGCGAGACCGTCCATGTCGGGCAGCATCATGTCGAGCACCACGGCGTCGGGCCGGAACTCGCGCGCGGTCTGCACCGCACCGGTCCCGTCACCCGCGCTGCGTATCTGCCAGCCTTCGTAACGAAGGGCCATGGACAACAGCTCGGTGATCGACAGCTCGTCGTCCACCACAAGCACTCGGACGGGGCTCCCGTCCGGCCTCAGCAGTTCGGTGCGCCCCTGGGGCGAGGTCGTGGTCATAGCGAACACATTGCTGGGCTCCTCTGAGAACACGCTTTCTGGAACCTGTGAATTCCCTGAGAAACGCACAGGCACCTCTCAGGGAACACCCTGGGAACTCCTTGCCTCCGCGGACGGCGGCGGGGGAGGATCCGTCATCCGCCGGTCATGGTGATCAGGGGGTGGCCTGTGGGGGGCTGTTGTGGTGGGTGGGGACAGAGCTGACGGACCTATGCCTTCGATGGAGGAACTCAGCCTTCGGGAGGGTCGCAGGTCCCTGTGGATCATCATGGCCGCCGTCGCGGTCTGCCTCCTGCTCGTGCCGTTGGCCCAGTGGCTCCAGCCTTCCGGGGAGAGCGACCTGGTCACCGGCGCGCAGGGCCCTTTCCCCGCCGCGTTCGGCGCTGAGGCACCGGTCGCACCCGAGCACGTCATGCGCCGTAAGACGGGGGACAGAGTCCTGGTGCACGGTCTGTCCGTGGAGTCGACGACCAACGGCGCACGGGCGGTGAACCTGCGGACCGGCAAGGAGTACTGGCGCTACGAGCGACAGGACGAGAGCTCCGTCGCGATGTCGTTCGACGTCTCGGAGCGCACCGTGGTGATCGCCTACCGGGAAACCCTGGTCGGTGTCGATCTGCGCACCGGCAAGCGGCTGTGGCGTGAGGACCTCGGGGACGGCGAGGCCTTCCGGAACGTCAGCCTCGGCGCCGGTCAGGCCCTGACCGCGGCGGCCGGCGCCGTGCGCGCCTTCGACGAGCGCGACGGCCGGAGCCTGTGGACGGCGAAGACGCCCAAGTCCTGCCCCGAAGTGGGCGTCTACGCCGTGTATGCCCTGCCGGACCACGTGAGCGCGGTCCCGCTGCTGTGCAACGTGGCGAGTCTCGACACGGACAACGAGCAGTACTACCTCCTGCTCGGCGTCGACAACCGGACGGGGAAGGCCCTCTGGCAGCGGCGGATCAGCCATCCCAGGGGGGTGGTCATGGGCGACGCACACACTCTGGCCGGCCCGAACCCTGACACGGACGACTCACTGGCCGTCCAACTGCTCGACATGAGCCGGGAAGGAGCCACTCCGCGAGCCGACCTGGACACCACCGCGTGGAATCCGGTCGGCGCGGGCAGCGGCACGGTGCTGTTGGCCACCGATGCCCAGGGCGACGGCGACAGCAACCATGACACCGTCCTGCACGCCTACGACACCGAGGACGGCCGCCTCGCCTGGCGGCTGAAGGCACCGGCCGGCCAGGAGTACGGCTCGGGCGTGATCGCCGACGGCCGGGTGTACCTCGTGCGCCAGCCCCTCCTCACCAAGGCGGACGCCAAGCGCCGTGTCCGGGACGCCGAGTTGCTCGTCCTCGACGCGGACACCGGGCGCACGCTCCACACGCTGCGCCTGCCTGCCATGACCGCGCCCGACGACGACGTCTACTTCATGAAGCTCGACGTCCACCAGGTCACCGACGGAGCGCTGAGCCTCTCCTGGCGGGAGCTGGGGACGGACGAGCAACTCATCATCACCGACTGACCCCCGCCACCTGTACCTTTCCTCCGCCTACGGCTCTCCACTCCTCCGCCCATGGCTCTCCTCACAGCTCCTCAAATCCCGAACAGCCGCGCCCCGTTGTCATGACAGACCGCCCGGAGCCACTCGTCCCCGAGACCCAGCCCCTCCAGCACGCGCAGCTGATGGACGTACGGATAGGGGATGTTGGGGAAGTCGGTCCCGAGCAGGATCCGGTCACCGAGGTCGGCGAGCCGGGGGAGCGCCCGCCGGGGGAACGGGGCGAACCGCTCGCTGAAGTCCGTGAACGCCATCGTCGTGTCCAGCCGCACCTCGCCGAACCGCTCGGCGAGGCCGAGAAAGTCCTCGTACTCCGGCATCCCCATATGCGCGAACACCAGCCGCAGCCGCGGATGCCGCGCCAGCACCCGCCCGATCGGATCGGGCCCGGTGTGCTTGCCCGGCGAGGGCCCCGAACCGCAGTGGATCACGACAGGCATCCCGGCCTCGGCGAGCAACCCCCATGCCGGATCGAGGAGTTCGTCGGCCGGGTCGTACGCCCCCACCTGGACGTGCGCCTTGAAGACCCGCGCGCCCTCGTCCACCGCCTTCTGGACGTACGCCGCCACGCCCGGCTCCGGGAAGAGGGTCGCCGTGTGCAGACAGTCGGGGGTGCGTCCGGCGAACTCGACAGCCCACTGGTTCAGCCACTCGGCCATGCCGGGCTTGTGCGGGTAGAGCATGGCGGTGAACGCCCGCACACCGAACTCCCGCAGCAGACCGACCCGTTCACGCTCCTCGGCCCGGTAGGTGATGGGCCACTCGACGCCACCGGTCAGCGGCCCGAGCGCGTCGAAGTACTCCCAGACCTTCTTCAGAACCCGCTCGGGCATGAAGTGGGTATGGACATCGACGAGCCCGGGAAGCCCGAGCCCTTCCCAGAACAGCCGCACTTCACGGGCCTCGTCGGTCCAGTCGTACCCGTTCGGCCGGTCGGGCCCGTCCGGCCCGTCGTGCCCATCCCGGTGGTCGTGCCCGTCCGGGTGGTCGTGCCCGTCCGGGTGGTCGTACGCGTCCGGTTGGCCTGTCCCGGACTCCCCGGCGTCCCCGGCCACCCCGTCAGCCGTGCTCACGCTCGGACCCATGCCTTCGCTCGAACCCATGGCTTCGCTCGACCTTGGCGACATGCAGGGTGTAGCGCTCGTACCACTCGGCACGCCCGCGCTGCTGCGCCGCCCGATGCTCGGCATTGGTCCGCCACTCCTCGACGGCGTCCGCGTCACGGAAGTACCCCACGGTGATGGACAGCCCGCCGGGGGAACCCGCGTAGTCCATCCCGAGGTATCCCGGGATCTTCTCCACCAGCTCCTCCATCCGCTCGTTGGTCTCGCCGTACCCTCCGGCGACTCCGTCCCGTCCGCCCTCATCGGTCTTCACCGAGGTGAAGACGACGGCGTAGTACGGCGGCTCGTAGGCGGCGACAGGTGCAATTGGGTGATCGCTCATGTCGTCCACTCTCGGCCCCGCCGTCGCGCCACGTCCAGGGCCTTTGCCGAAGGGGATCCCAGAGGGATCGATCTCTTGACCATTCCTCCCCGCCTCCCCCCTCCCTCAGAAGAGCCCGCCCTGAACACCACCGAACTCCCTTACAGGGACGGTGACTTCAAGTCGCGCATCCCGCCCGTCCCGCCCGTCCTGCTCACCCCGGCCGGCCCCGGTCAGTTCCCAGCCGGTCATGAGCCGCGTGTCGAGCACGACGACCCCGCGCCCGGTCCGCAGGTGCAGATCGGGCCCGGCGGCGGCGACGAGCTCCCCGCTCACGACCCCGCCCGCCACGAGCTCGCCGACGACACCGGCGGCGGGCGGCAACCCGCCGAGCCCGAAGACCTCCGCATGATCGACGGCCACGAAGGGCATCCGCGCCAACGCCTCGGGCCACCCGCCCAGTCCCACGGCCCGGGCATGCAGCTCCCGGACCTCCGCCACCCGCGCCCCCGCGTCCGGCAACTCGCTCCGCACGGCCCGCTTGGCGTCGTACGGAATCCGGTCCGGCACCCCCAGCGCCGTACGCAGCAACTCCTCGCTCCGCCGGGCGGCCATCAGCGGTCCGCGCCCGAGCCAGGTGAAGGCGACAGCGCCCTGCTCCAGCAACCGGGCGGACCCGCGCTCGACTGCGGTGATCCCGACCTTGACCAACCCGGGTCCGAACCACGCCAGATAGACGGAGTAGGGCCGTGGATCGTCGGCGATGGTGTCCGCGGCAACGGAGTGGGCCCGGTCCAGCCGCCCGCACTCCTCGCACCGGGCCCCGACACTCCGCCCGGACACCGCGGCCCGGGAAGGACAGCTGTTCCCCCGCGCCCCCACACATGTCCGCCCGCTCTCACCGGCAACGGCGAACGCAACCCGCTTCCCCCACGGCAACGCACTTCGACGCCCCCCATCCCACGTCAGCACGGGCCCTTCGCCGCCCCACCGAAGCCCCGTGCATTTCCACAGCTGTGCCATCACTCACGAGCGTAGAGGGCACCACTGACAACGGGACGCCTGTCGGCAACGGGACGCCCTTCGGTCAACGCGACGTCCGTCGGGCAATGCCACGACCCTCGGACAATGAGACGACCGTCAGACCGCGGACTCGGAGGAAGCAGGCTCAGAGGGAGCCGATCCCGAGGCGGCATCCGGCCCCTGAACTCCCTGGGCGGAAACAGCCACGACGGTACTCACCGAACGCCCCCGCCCCCGCCCGGCCAGCCGGCACCCGACACAAGCGGGATGCCCGGCCCTCGCGCCCCGGTCCCGCACCCGCATACCCCGTTCCGCCACCGGCCGGATCCCGGGCGGCTTGCCCCACCCAGCCAGATGCAGCCCCCAGGTCACCAGCACACTGAGCCCCACGACGCCGAGACCCAGCCAGATCCAGGCCGTGGACCCCAGACACATCCCGACCCCGGCCACCGACGTGCCCACGACGGCCACAGCGCAACCGGTCCACCCGGCGACGGTGTGCCCCTCATCATGGTGATTCCCGCTCATGTACATACCTCCTGACCGACGCATGACCAGGATCCGCCAGATCCTCTTAGCAAGTAAGAAATTTACCTTACGAACTAAGAGATCTTCCAGATGCCAGCAGGGAGAGAATCCGGCGGAGGGGAGAATGACGGAGCGAGAGAAGAAGGAGAAGGAGCAGCGGGTGAGTGAGAAGAGGGCGAGCGAGAGCGGCTCGGGCCCGCGTGAGCGCCCGTCGGCCACCCCGACGGAGACCCTCTCGGCGATGGACCACGTCATCGCCACGAGCATGGTCGCCCAGCAAGAGATGGCCCAGCGCCTGGGCATGAACGCCTCGGACCTGACCTGCTTCGGCTTCATCCTGGAAGCGGGCGAAAACCTGCTCACGGCAGGCGACCTGGCCACCCGCGCCCACGTCACCACCGGCGCGGTCACCGGCATCGTCAACCGCCTGGAACGCGCGGGCTATGTGACCCGCCAACCCGACCCCTCCGACCGCCGCCGCGTACGCATCGCCCCGGTCCAGGCCGCGGTCGACCGCGTCACCGCCCTCTACGGCCCGTACTACGCCCGCCTGACCGAACAGTTCAACGACTACTCCCCCGCCGAAATCGCCGTCCTGAACGACTGGTTCACCCGAACCGGCAAGCTGATGAGCGACTACCTCGAAGAGGTCCGCGGAACCTGACCGCCACGCTTCTCCGCCACACACCCCAACAACCGCCCACTCCAACGTAAGAGGCCCCGGACTCGACGTCCGGGGCCTCTTACCTGTGTGCACTCGGCAGGATTCGAACCTGCAACCTTCTGATCCGTAGCTCTGTATAGATCGGTCATCGGAGGTCATTCAGGCTGCGGAGACAGCAGCGAGGGCCGCTGTCGGGCGATGCCGATCGCTGAGGTTGCTGTACTTCGTTGCTGTACAGCAGGATCCCCATCGGGGGTGAGGTCGTGGGGCGGGAATAGCTCGAACAGCTGCTGGGTGCTGCCGATGAGACGTCGTTGGCCGCACTATCTGCTCTCCGTGTGGGTGCCTCTTACATCGTCTGGGACGGAACGACATCAGCCGAGTCGCTCGCGACAGCCTGCGGGTGCCGTCTCCGGCACTCCCTTCGGAAGCGCATCGATTCCTCCGGCTTGCCACGGGCGGTGTAACGCCTGGACGTATACGGCTGACCGGTTCGACTGGGCCAGATAAGGACTGCCGACAGATCGTGGATCTTCATACTGTTTCTCGACGCGAACGGCAGCGCGCTGGTGGCGTGCACTGACGTTCGGCAAACGCGGCCGGGCCCGGCACAACCAGCCACTCGCTGACTCGCACCGCCACCTCGCTTCCCGACTGTGGTTGGGGCGCGTACGGGGGCGTTCTCCTCGGTTCATGGGTGGCCGACAGCCCGCGAAGGGCACTGGTTCCCCTCGCACCTGATGCACTTGTCCGCGGTTGTGCCTCAGCGTTGCCACACAGGTGGTGGGTGGGCATGGCGCCCTGAGCCGCCCCTCTCCTCGATGGATACACAGATCCCGTGAGGAAATTTCCCGTATATACCTATTTCGTACTATATGGGTTTCCCCTCAGTCGGGCCCACTCAATTGCCGCTTTCTAGTTGCTTTATCGGTGCAAGCTGGCACGGGTTCTGGCATGGTGTTCTCCATGACTGATGAGCAGAAGAGCTTGACTAGAATCGCTGTATTCAATCACAAGGGTGGGGTCAGTAAGACAACTAGCGTATTCCATATCGGTTGGATGCTTGCAGAGCAAGGCCATACAGTCCTCATGGTTGATACCGACCCCCAGTGCAATCTCACGGGCATGGTTATGGGCTTCAGAGGCTCGGGGGAACTCGAAGCTTTTTACGAGAATCACGGTGACTCAACTATTCGCTCTGCTGTAGCCCCTGCATTTGAGGGGCGCCCGCGGCCTATCGAAGCAGTCGAGACGGTGCAGGTGCCGGGCCGTACCGGACTCCACCTGATGGCTGGCGACATTCGACTCGCAGAGTACGAAGTAACACTTGGCATTGCCCAGGAACTCTCAGGCTCAATTCAGGCGCTACAGAATGTCCCAGGGAGCCTTTCCTACGCCATTGATATTACGGCACAGTCAATCGGTGCTGACTATGTACTGATTGACATGAGTCCGGGGTTGGGGGCGATCAATCAAAACTTGGTAGGTATCAGCGACTATGTGATTGTTCCCGTTGCTCCAGATTTCTTTTCTGTTATGGCTATCGACTCCCTGGCGCGGGTGCTGCCGCGATGGAGGAGGTGGGCTTCACAGGCTGCCGCGATGGAGATTCTTTCGGAAGCTGCTTATCCATTTCCGAACCGACAGGCTAAGGTGCTTGGTACGATCGTTCAGCGATTTCGGCCGCGCGCCGGAAAGCCTGCGGCAGCTTTTCAGCGCTGGATTGATGAAATCGGCACAGCGTTTAAAGCAAACTTGCGACCAGCTTTGGAAAAGAGCGGCCAAGCACTGTCGCGTGAGGCGTACATCGCCGCTGGAATTGGTCAAGATATGGCGCTTGCATACATTGCCGACTTTAACAGCCTCATTGGCGTTTCTCAGGAGCACAGTACTCCGGTTTTTGCACTCACGGCCGATCAAATCCCCAATGTCGGCGTCGTATTGGAGACGAATATCGAGTCCACCGAGAGGTTCCACGAGGAATTTTCTGAGCTGGCCCTTCGCATTGAGAACCTAGTGGCTTCTGGCCGTGGCGAGTCGGTTGGAACCCTTGATCCTGTAGAGGCTCCGACCGAGGTGGGCGGAGAATAATCGTGCCAAGCGCTGCGTATGATGAGTTTCTTAGACACATGCGGGCAGCTCGGCATACTTCGGGTACTGCAACAGCCTTGAGTGCGCAGGTAACGAGTGCCCTACAAGTTGATGATTTGCTGCGAGGGTCACTCGTTCAGGCCGTTAGCGCCTTGGACAGATATGTACATGAGGAAGTCCGCGTAAGACTCCTGCAGCACTTCAGCGATGATAGCGCTCCAAGTGCGATGCTTAGGTTTCAAGTTCCGCTTTCAGCGGTCTTGAGGTTTAGAGACGAAGGGGGCTTGGCGTGGCTTGACGAGATTGTCCGGTCGCGCCATTCGTTTCTCTCGTTCCAGGCTCCCGATAAGATAGCAGACGCGATTCGCCTTGTCAGTGATGGCGAATTGTGGAATGAAGTCGCCCAAACAATGGGTCGCCCAGTAAAGGATCTTAAGCAGGAGCTTAAGCTGATCGTGGCACGTCGAAACGCGATTGCCCATGAATCTGATATCAGCCCAGTTCCGCCGTATGATCAGAACGACATCAAAATTGAGGATGTAACTGGCACACTAGAGTTCGTGGACGGTTTGGTGTCAGCGATCCATTCTTTCCTTAATAGAACAGCGTGAACCAAGATTCGAGGTCGGTGGAGTTTCAATGACCGAGTCACGCTCATCGGTCACCCTCCACCAGTGAGGACAGCGCCGTCAGGTTCGTCTGTTCCTCAGCCAACGAAAGTCAGCCACGATGGCGGGTGCGCCGAACGATCAGGCGCGCGTGTGCCACAGGAACCACTACCGGGCCTCAGCCGTGCAGACCGCTGTCGTCCGCCAGAGCAAGCCGCGACGGGAGGCGTGGTGATGAGACCTTGAGGCCATGACTTCTTCGTCCCGAAGCAACCTGGGTGAGGGCTCGACCTTGGGCTGGTGTGTCTCTCACCTGCTGTGATGGTCCGTAGGTATGCGCGGTTGTCCGCCGCTGTGCGTTGGCGTTGTCACGCAGATAGACACTCAGCGCCTCGACCTGGCGATCGCCCCTTTTGGCGCTTCAGGTGCTGCCGACTAACGACCGATCGGGACCTCGTAGACGATCTCGCAGAGAGCCGCGGGCACCACAATGTCCGCCGTCTCCACGGGCCGCCCCTCGTCGCTGTAGTACGTCCGGCGAATGTGCGTGACCAGCGAGGTTTTCTGGATGCCGAGAAGTGACGCCTCCTCGGCGGTCGCTTGCCGTGGCTCCGGCTGCTCCACGGTGTGGCTGACGGTGACGTCGATCTCGGCCATACGGTTTACGACACCTGCCCCGGCATGTGGCCCACCCTCGGGGAGGACGACGAGAGTGCCGCCGGTGAGGTCATACGGCTCCCAACTCGTCGACAGTTGCACCGGCTTGCCGTCGGCGAGGAACTCGTACGCGGTACGGACGCATAGGTCGCCCTCGGGAATACCGAGACGCGCCGCGATCTCCGCAGGCGCCGGCACTTTGGCGTCGGTCCGGCTTTCCCAGTCACCCTGCCTGCCCACCGCCTTCATGTCCGCGCGAAACGGAGAGCCCTCGGGCTGCTCGCGCGCCGACGAACGAACAACCCGTACACGCCGCCGGGGCTCAGCGACGTAGGTGCCAGAACCGGCACGCCCCTCCAGCACACCTTGGGAGATCAGCAGCTCCTGTGCTCGGCGCACCACGTTCTCGCCCACGCCGTACTCCTGGCCAATCTGGGCGCGGGAGGGGAGCCGGTCTCCCGGTGTCCACTCGTGCTCCGAGATCCGCCGCCGGAGTTCGTCGGCGATGCGGAGATAGGGCGGTTGCTCAGGCATGTAGAAAATCTAGTCCACTAGCTCTAATCTAGTTAACTAGCTTTACTCAAAGTGATCACTGGTGACGGAGGCTGCCCTGTGCCTGCTTCGGAGGTACGCGCGGACGGTTATCCGCCGCCGGGCTCACCACACGTGTGGAGGAGCACGGCCACTGCACGTCGATCGAAGCGGAGGTGCCGGAAACGCTCTCCGCCGAGTCATGGCGGGAGGTCCTGGAGGTGGTGGCTGAGGCCGATCGATTCGGGCTCATCGCCACCAACTTGAACGGCCGCACCCTCTGGGCGGTCGTACGCAAAAGGGTCCCCGCGACGGGCGATGTCGGGGGACCCGCTACCAGCGATCGGAGCTGAGCAGCGTGCTCAACCGTATCCGTCGTGCCGTCTCGCACACCAACGAGCGGTACCTTCGCAAGGGCAGGCATCGCCGCCCCTTAACGTCCGCCCGGCCGATGGCCACTCCCCCAGGATTGTCCGACGAGCCAATGCCGTTCCTGGGACAGCATCGAGAACGCGCGGACGTTCTCGTGGCTGAGGAGACGGCGCTCGTCCGTCCGTATGTACTGGCCAGCGAGGAACGCACGCGACAGCTCTCGACGGCAGGGCCTCACCCGCTCCCTGCTGACACCTGGTTCGACACGGTGGGAGCTCGCTGATGCCTCTTCACCAGCAGCCTCGCGTCACGCGTGTGGAGGCCGTCTCCTACCGGTCGGGCTCGTGCCGGATCGGTACGCATCACGCATGCACGGAGTCCTCCCCGGCTGCGGCGTCGGCCGTCGTTCCGGTGATCTACGAAGCATGTGATTGCGCCTGTCACACGGCCGTGAATCGGGACCCGTCTGCGGAGGTGGCGCGGTGAGCGGATGGGCACCCAGGGGCGCGTCGGCTTCCACTGTCGAGATCACCTCGACCAGCGTGCAGTGCGGCGACGTCATCCAGGTAGGCGGCCAACCCTGCCGGGTGACCGACCTCGTCCAACTACCCCACGGCGCCAAGCAACTTCTGTTCGAGTCCGGCGAACTCCTGACCATGCACACACGGACCCGTCTCGTCGCCATGCGTGTCCTGAGAGGGCGGTGATCCAGACCATGCCTTCTCGCCGACACGGCATTGCCGATGACCTCCGGAACCAGATCGCCACCGGTCGGATCAAGGCTGGCGAACGCCTGCCCTCTGAGGCCCAGTTAGCCGCTCAATACGTGGTGAGCACGCCGACACTGCGGAGTGCTCTCGCAGTGCTTCAAAGGGAAGGCCTCGTCGAAAAGATCCACGGGAAGGGGAACTTCGTTCGCCACCCCCTCCGCAAAATCACGTACGTCGGCGGACGGGGCACGCTGGATACCCGGACCGCGGCTGAGGCACCTCTCCGCGTCACTGTCCGAACCGCCAAGATCCAGGCGCGCGGACATCTGACGGCTCTGCTGAAGGTGCCGACCAGCAGTCCACTGACCGAGTTCCTCTGCCTCAGCCATGAGGGGGAGTCGCCACACAGCCTGGCTCGTATCTACGTCCCCCGCGACCTGGTGCCGGCCGACGCGCTCGGCGAGTTGCCTACTGGCGAGGAGACCGCGGCGAGATTCACAGTGCTGCGCCCTCCATCCGCCAAAGTCCGGGAGACCGTCAGCGTTCGCCTCCCGACACCGGACGAAGTCTCGGCCCTTCGGATCAGTTCGACCTTGGCGGTTCTCGCCATTACACGCGTGACGGCAGACATCACCGAGCGCGTGGTCGAGGCCGCGCTCCTGGTGTTCCCCGGGGACCGTGCCGACGCGGTATTCACCACCCACCACGTGATCGACGAAAGCGGGACGCAAGGATGAAAGCCCAAAACGAGTTGAGGCTTCTCCCGTGGTCGGGGCCAGATGGCAAGCCCTGCTACCTCAGCACGGACGACAGCGACGGCTACATGTCCCGCCTGGCGGACAACATGGAAGCGGTCCAACTCGGGATGGCTGCTGAACTGCTGGAGCAGGCTCAAAAGCTACTCAAGGACAGGGATACGGAGACGGAGGAGCTGCGGCTTCTGACGACGAAGCTGACTGGAGCCTTGCGGGACGCGCTCCGCGTAGCGACCAGCCGCGGTGGTCGCCTGGCGCCTCCCGAATCTCACTGTTGAGAGGAAGGGAACCGAGAAGCCGCGACTGCCGACAGACCGTGGGTCTTCATGCTGTTCCTCGACCAGGACGGCATCACGCTGGTGGCATGCACCAGCGTCCGGCAGACCCAACTGGGTCCGCCACGACCAGACACCTGCCGAAGCTCTGCACCGCCGACACGCTGTCCAAGTCTGTTGGTGGAGCGTTGGGCGGTCCGCGGGGGCGTGCACCTGGGTTCGCTACAGCGGCATTGGCGAGACGGACCGTGGGTCGGGTCCCGCCTGAACGACGGTGAACGCGGCTGAATGAGACGGAAAGCGACACGGCAGCCACCGGAATCGCAGCGGCGCCATTCGATCTTCCGTGGCATGTTGGGTCGCATGGACAACGCGACGGACCCACGCAACCCTGCCGGGATCCGGGTGGGAGACATCTACGAGGACTGTTCCTTCCACCCGGTCCTGTGCACAGAGATCGACGATGACGGCGGCGTGGTCCTCAGCGGCATCTCGCTGATTGACGGTACCTTCCCGCACTCGTGCGACGCACAGTACTGCGCACCGATACGGATACCCGTCGAAGACGTCATGGCCATCAAAAACGATCTGAAGGCGTATGCCAGTCAGCGGCTGGCCGAACTGGGCGCTGTCGCCCGGGAGGCGGAGTGAAGGTGCCCACGTCCCTGATTGGGTCTGTCGTGGAGCGCACGGCGTTCGATCACCAGGTGCGGCTCAGCTTGCGGACGTCCGTTGAGGGCGAGGGGCGCAGTGTGGATGCGGAGTTGATCGTGGAGACACCGTTTCTGCTCCGCGATGCAGGCGGCGAATGGCGCGGACTGAAGCCGGGGACGGGCATACATCTTGCCCCGGTGCTCGATCTCTTCGGGCAGTTGATCACAGCCGTTGACGTCCAAGGCCGTGGCACCCTGACCATCGACTTTCGCGACGGTGCCGGCTTGCGTGTTGACCCCGACCCTCAGTTTGAGTCATGGAACTTGATCGGACGCGGCATCACCCCTGTCACCGTCGGGCCTGGCGGCGAGGAGCACTGGGAAAGCTGACGCTGGCCAACCCACAAGCGCAGTCGCGCTCTCAGCTTGGGAAGCCGCGATCATTCGTGGCCGGTTTGGGCGCTGACCTCGGCGAACGGCCGAGTTGCGGCGTCCTCGGCGACACCTGAGTGTCCCGTGATTCCCCGCTGTTCCCCGCCCTGACTGGTGCGGTTGTGGTGCAGCGGTCCGTCAGGGGCGCTCCAGGCGCTTGCCGATCACACGGCTGCTCTGCTCAATAAACGAGTGCATGGCTGCACGGCATCGGTCTCGCCGGGCTCGGTACTCGGGCTCTTCCGTGTCACCCCGTCGCCAGTAGGCTCCCAGAGCCTGACCAGCGTCATTGACCTCGCGTAGCGCGGCCAACAGCCCAGCATCGTGGGACAGGATCTGCAGCCGTGCGGATGCCAGACGATGACTTGCCAGATCCCACTCGATCACGCGGCCCTCAAGGTTCAGTACCTGCTCTTCCCAGACGCGGTTGAGGAAATCTCCGCTCGAAGCCGCGATTTGGGCGCAGGCATCCATCAGCAGCTCGACAGTCTTGGCGCGTGCCTCACTGCGTTTGTTCAGGTGCTGTCCCAGCAGAGCGATCGCCGCGCCGGTAATGGTTGCCAGAAGCGTCCCCCATGCGTCCATGCCAAGAAGACTTCCCTCACCAACACGCTTTCCAACTGTGGTGGTGTCACCGGGGGCCCCGTACAGGGGCGTTCAGCTGGGTTCATGGGCGGTTGGACCGCGCGACGAGCCCTGCGTGCGGTCCTTCCTGAACGGCCGTGAACTGGGTTGAACGAGACGGAAACTGAGACGGAGAGACGCGCGGGGCTGAAACGCCTGAGCGGCGGGATTGCTGGTCTGACAGCTTCGTCCGTACAAGGATGCTGGCATGCGCTGGACCCGTGATGAGTACGAGATACTCAAGTTGACTCGCCGCTATGTCACGCGCGACCGTCGGTATCTCAAGCTCGGCGGCGCACTTCGCGGTATGAGTGGGCGCGACCGAGCCAAGTTCATGCGGAAGCTGGGCAAGGCTGCCGGTGAGATCAGTCCTCGTGAACTGGGCGTGCTGCTCGACCGAGGATGGCGCGAGAGGGGAACGGCCGCCTGGCTCGTCGCCGTTGCCGGCAGAACCGAGTTCCGGGAACGTCTCGGCGAACTCCTGCTCGCCAGCGCGGGGCCCTTCGCGGGGCAGGCGTACTGCGTCGCTCTGGCCGCCTTCGGCACCTCTGCCGACGCTGACCTCCTGGTTGCTTACCTCGATCGCTACCTGCCTCGCCTTGACCTCTACTACGACCAGACGGATGCCCTTGGTGCGCTCTTGTTGCTCGACGCCAAGCTCGGTACCGACCGCACGGCCCGGTTCCTCGTCCCGGGCGGACTCTGGCAGCAGTGGATCGACGGGCCGGCCAGCAAGGCACGCGAGGACCCCAAAGACCCCGACGAGTACCGGGAGTTCATCGGGATGCTCTGCGCTTTCGCTGATGAAGCTGCCAAACACTGTTCGATCTGATCCTCAGCCGACGACAGCACGCCACGATGGCGGGTTAGCCGACGGACTCTGCGCGCGTATGCCTCGCTGTACCCCCACCAGCCTCAACCACGCTGCTGGGACCGTCGACCAGAGCAAGCCACGACAACCGGCCCCTGACGACAGTGCGGCGCCCTCAGCTTGGGGAGCTGCGGCTATTTGGGGCTGGTTCGGGCGCCGACCTGGGCGAAAGCCTGCGGTGTGGCCTCGTGGGGCTTGGCTGCTTTCACCGTGGTTCCCCGCTGCTTCCCGCCATATCTGGTGTGCTAGTGGTGCGTTCGTCGCCCTAACGCGGGAAACCTACAGATCAACACGTGTCGTGGCGTCACCCCGCCGGAGAACGACGTGTGCAGGCCGGAACGGCAGACTGCGCAGAGTCGGCTCCAGGACCTCGAACAGAGCATCGGCATCGGGTCCGTAGGCGTACACGACGGCTTCGCCTCCTCCGAACTCGTTCCCGTCGACCTCCCCGACGCCTGCCTTCTCGGTCGCTGCCTCCATCGCCTGTTCAGCTTCGTAGATCTGCTCGCGCTGGTCGACATCGCCGAAACCGTCACTGGCAAGCCTGAAGTGTGCGATGACGGCATGCTCCTCATCCCCGCTGTCAGGGGCAGTGGGTGTCTCCATGCCGCACACACTGTCATTGGGGTCTGACGTCCTCACCGGCGTGTCCGCCTCGGATCCGCCCGGCCCCTACGCCTTCCAAGTCTGTTGGTGGGGGTGAGGGGTGCGCTCACGGCCGTTCACCTGGGTTCCTGATGGAGCAGGGGACGGCATTGTCACTCTGGCGGAACTCGGCTGAACGGCCGTGAACGTAGCTGAATGAGGCGGAAACTGAGACGGGGCCCGGGCTGTTCGTGTGCCATAGGGGCCGACTACTGGCCGACCCGGGTGGCCAGTAGCAGAGAGGCGCAGGACGGCACCGAGGGCGAGCGAACCGCAGGGTGAACTGGAAGACACTGTCTCGCACCCTCGTCGTGATCCAGTCCGTGTCGCTGTGTCAGAAATTCAGTTCCGGATAATTGATCGCAGGGTGGGGGCGGAGTGAAGGTCAGACTACCTATCGATAGACTCGTATAGTCGAATCGACTTATTGACTCACCTCTCGTCTCGCGATGTGGGATAAATCGTCGGCGGATTAGGGGATTCCGTCAGGCTGTTAATAATCTAGCGCTTTCTCTGCGCGCGGAAAGGAGGGTGCCCCTTCTCTGAGAGAAGGATGGCACAATTATGCGAATTCTGAAACGACTGGACATCCCAATGGGAAGCTGTATCGATGACTCGACGTGCCCGGGAGTGTTTTCACTGTCCACGGGTGACGTAGCCTTCATCGGCCGTACAGCCTCACCTGAACTTCGGAGCACGATTCCCGTTGGCTCCGGCGTAGGCGTTGGCGAGGACCTCGTGGTGGTTCCGCGAGAGGTCCTAATCAGCGCAGGTTGGACTCCGCCAGCCTGAGGCTCTTCGGGCATGCGATCCAGGTGGCCCAGCACCTACTGATGTCCACCGTAATTGTTCAGTCGATGTGAGTGCGCAAGTTCCGCCAGGTCATAGAACTTGTGCATCGTGCCGCCATGCTGAGCTATTTGGTCTCGTGCGACCTGGGTCGCTTGCCAGAAGCCGCGCATTACTTCGTTGTTAAAAATTCCGCGGAGAGAGTTCACGACTTCTTCGTCGGTGTAGTACCCCAGTTCATAACACATGCACTGGTGGGAAATTATCAAGTTGCAGTAGAGATACTGCTTCCTGCGGTCGTCGGAGATGTTGGGTCCGTAGCCCGACCAACAGTGCATCAGCGCAGGATCGTTGATCGCCATTTCCAGCAGCTTTATGTGGCGAGCGCGAACAGCCGCCTCGGCGGATCGCTGCACGGTCTTGTGCTGGCTCTCTACCATTTCGCGCTGCATGCACAGTTCCGATGTCTGGGATTCGAGTACCTCGCGATGCATACGAGCTTCTTCGCCCTGCTGTTGAAATGTGCGAGCGATATAAACGAGTACCACGACCGACGTGGCGGCTGCGGCTGCCCCATAAGCCTGCCCGGCATTTCCGGTCTCAGCCGATTGGATAAAGGGAAGCCATGTGAGCGCGAGCGTGATCCCCAGAGATCCAATACACGAGGCCAGAGTTATGGTCGCCAATATGAATGTCTCCCGCCTGCGAGATGACATGGCCATTGTGCCCCCAGTTTATCCAAACGCTCCTCATGCTTCTCGAAGGAATAATTACCCCAAGGCATATGCCGAAAACTGCTTGCTGGGTGCACAGAGGGCGCATGCAGATATGCACCCTGCTGCCGGCCCAAGCGGATTGATCGGCTACATTTGACGCCACCCTGAAGCGATTCAGCATCGCAAGAATCAAAGGCCGCAAAAACCCTGTACACATGCGCCTTTCGGATAGAACCCACTGATCAGTCAGACGGCGTCCGGTGGGGGCTGCATTTTTCGGAATATGCGCCTCCTATGTGACCGTGCGCCCCCTTGTGCGCCCTTGCCTTCTGCGGGCGAAGCTACCGTGTCACCCATCCGACAAGCCGACGCTCTTCTCACACTGGCCAAGACCAGAGGTCACCTATCAAGCCCGGTAGGTGGCCTCCCTTCCGGTGCTCCCCGCACGATTAGAGCCTGTGACAACCGCTTTAGGAGTTCGATCGAGCCGTCTCCATGGAGCCCTTCTGCGGGTGCGGCTGCGCCATGCAGGACTGCCCAAGGCCGCCTGTGTACCCCGTCGTTGATGTCAGCTGGTGATGTCAGGTTGGATGGCCCGATGGAGCGTGTTGAGGCAGAGCTGTTCACTGACGGCGGGAACGATGCTGTGGTTCGCCTGCCCGGTCGCCGCTTCCCCGGTGTGCTGGTCCAGGGCGACTCACTTCACATCCTTCGCAGCGACGTGGCCGAGTTGGCGGAGGCCTGCGAACGTGGCGACCTGGCTGACGCGGGGCAGTCCGCCGGCCTTCTACTGGAGCATCTCGACGCACTGCTGAACCGCTACTCCACGGCGTTGGAAGAGCACCAGATTCAGCGGCCCTACTGAGGGGCGGAACTCTCAGCTTGGGAAGCTGCGGGCATTGGTGGCGGTTCGGGGGCTGGCCTGGGCGTCTGGACGAAGCGCGGCCTCATCGGGATCGGCCCCTTTCCCCGTAGTTCCCCGCTCGATCTGGTGCGCTCGTGGTGCGGCGCGAAGGGGAATGGCCGCGGCGACTGTGCCATTGCTCTGATTCGGATCTCAGAGGTGTCGCTTGGAGATGCCGATCAAGCGGCCGATACTGTTCCCGGTGTAACTCCTCCGGTGGTCGAACTCCGCTCGGTTATCCGCCTTGTACAGGCTTGCGACGTCGTCAAGGATGGCTCTTGCTGCTTCGCTGAGAGACTCGTCATCAGTGAGCAGCACGACGCGCAGCATGGCCTCCTGAGCGCGAGTGCGAAGATCGTAGGATCGGGCCCGCACTTCCTCGGCGTCCTCTGGAGGCGTCTGCTCGTGTAAGCAGAACCACAAGTGCACCAGGCAGCGGCGGTAGTTGATCAGTGCACCGGCATAGGCAGAATATGCGTCCAGACGCTCCTGCCTCAGCCTTTCCTTCTGTGCGAAGTCGTGGCTCTTGTCTACTGCGCGTTGCTGAAACAGCAGGGTGATGCCGGAGCCAAGTAGGGTCCCAAGGACGGCTATGGCACTGGCGATGATGGCTTCCACTGCACCAGCCCACCATGTTGACTTGCTGGCTGGGTAGCACACAGCAATCCGATCTCTACCAACACGCTTTCCAACTGTGTTGGTGGGGGTTTGGGCTCTGTGCAGGTGCGTTCACCCGCGTTCATGGGCGGTTGGCTGTCAGCGCTGGGACGGCCCCGGGTCTCGCCTGAACGGCCGTGAACGGCACTGAATGAGACGGAAACTGAGACGGACGGTGGGGCCGCGATCGCTAGCATCTTCGCTGTTGAAGGGGGAGTGATGGCACTGGTCCGCAAGGGATCGCGACGGATCGTTGTCGACGGCACGGCCTACCGCTGGCGGCCGCGAGGCAGACCGACCTACTTCCAGGGGCTGGCCTGGTCGCCGTGCACGTTCGCAGTCGAGCATGCGGACACCCCGGGCATGACGCTCGTGGTCACCACCGATCAGCCGCATCCGAGCAACTGGATAGGGCGCCCGGCTGAGTCTGTACTGCCGTCCGGTGTTGCTGCGGCTGTTCGGCTTGCCCAGCGTGAGGGTTGGACTCCGACGGTTCCGGGCTCCGCCTTCCACCTCGACCAGGCCGCCGGCTTCACGCCCTCGTCCCTGAGCGGTGTAGAGAGTGAGCACCGCAGGTGACTTGGCTCGCTGCCGTCCACCGCTGTTGATGTCACCTGGTGATGTCAGGAGGGTGCGGCTGGAGTGCGCCTGCTGGCACCATGCGCACGTGGTTGACCTCGCGCGCATCAAGGCAGAGACCGTGGCGTACTTCCGAGCACTCGATGAGGAAGCCACCCTGCGGCATCACTTCCGGCATACCGACGAGGAAGGCGGCTTGTGGTACTTCGAGGCTGTGCCCGACGGCAGCGAGTTGACTGTCGTAAAGCAGGCCGAGTTCGCGCCGGACGGTGCGCTCTACCGATACAGCTGGGAGCACCTGGAGGACGAACACGGCTTCCTGACGGACCAGGCGCTCGATCCCAAGGAAGACCAACTGGAGTCCATAACAGCCGAGGAGTTCCAACGGCTGTGGGCCCGATGAACGCCGGAGCACCATGTAGGAGGGAGACTGAGACGTAGCACGAGTGACCTGCGGGTTGTCGCATGGCCTGACTACTGCGAACTTGCCCGCCCGGCACCGCCATTGACCCTAGGTGGCCGCTGTATCTGGCACGACGTGGCACGCGGCCCTGCACTTGCTGAGCCTGGCGACGCTAGTGCTCACGACTTGCCGGGTACCCGTACCGATCCTCAATCTGACGCTCGGCGCGGGGGCATGCTGCCATCATCCCGTTCGGTGTCTCATAGCTGCTGGTCGGCTGTTCCGCACAGTCCTTCTCGCCATGCCACGAACAGCCGCCTCGCCTTCCCACCGTGCCCTTGCTGTGCAGCGTCGCGTCGTAGGTGTGCTTCACGATGGACACGAGTGCTCCTGAGGTGAGCTGGGCCTGAGGATTCAACGGTAGCCAGAGCCGGGGGTTCGGAACAGGACTTGTATGTCCTTCGCACTCTCAGCTTGGGAAGCTCGGGTCTCCTGGGGGTTGCTACTGCGCTGACCTGCGGTCGGGGCGATGTCGGGCCTTGGCCGCACCGTGGCCGGTCCCCGCTGTTCCCCGTAGTTCCCCGCAGGATCTGGCACGCGAATGGCACGGCATCTCCGCTCCGGAGCGCGCGCGGAGGCTGGGCCTTGGAGCGTCTGAGCGTCCATCGACGATAGTCAGCCACGACGGCGGGCGCGTCGCCCGATCACGCACGCGTATGCCTTGCTGACCCCACCGGCCTCAGCCGCGCTGCCATGTCGTCGACCAAAGCAAGCGGTGCCGGCGGGAGCGTGGCGATGAGACCTTGAGTGATGGCTTCTTCGTCCCGAACTGCAAGGTCATGCCTGCGGTCTTGGTGGTTGCTGTACTCCGCTGCCGTACAGCAACCACTATCGCTCGCCTTAAATGAGCGGACCGTCCGTACGTGTCCGTCCGGAGTGTCCGCCGGGAGGTCGCCACAGCCGGACTGGACGGATCACGCGTCTGCCTTGATCCGGCATTACTGCCGATGGGCCGCAAGGAGAGTGACGAGGATGCCAGCGATGGTGAACACCAGAGTGACGCCAGCAGTAGCGACGGTCAGAGGTACCGCAATGGACGGATGTGTGTAGGTCACATACACCAGCCCGCTGCCCAAGATGAGGACGAGTAGGACGAAGCTCAGGGCCAGCAGAGGAAGTAGGGCAGGCGGAATGGCTGTCGACGGCGGCTGCTGAGATCCCTGATGGGTGCTTGGTTCAGACATGGACGTCCTTCGGATCAGATGTGAACCTGGCGGGCAGAGCACCCCCAGTCCCTGTACGCAGGCCACCTCAGCCAACTGCAACGTTATTGACTCGTGCTCGGATGACTGCGATGCCGACAACATTGACGCGGCGGAACCGAGTTGGGCCAGATGTCCGTCTCGTTCGCCGGACGGCCCCGGACGACCAGTCGGCACGGCAGGATGGCTCCGGAAACGCCTAAGAGAGAGGAGCAGCGTGGCCATGGGTAGGGGAGCCCGGAGACGCTGGGGACCACTGCGGGGATCCGAGGAAGAAAACGAGCTCGCCACCCTAATCCGCAAGTGGCTGGACGATCGAGAGCTATCGGTCAGCGCGGTGATCAGCCGTTTCACACCGGATCACTTCTCTGGACAATCGCCGCCTGGACGTACTGCGACCTACACGAGGCTCGCTGGAGAGGGCCTCAACTGGGAGTTTGTCGATGCCGTCGCAGACGTGATCACAGCGACCGCAGTCGAGAATCAGCAATTGCTCACGACAGCACGACCTCTGTGGGAACGGGTCCTCGCCAACGACGAACGAACCGATTCGAGCCAGACCACGGACATCGTCGCCACCATGCGCGAGATGGTGGATCTGTCCCAACAGCTCCGAGAAGCCCAGCATCACCTAACAGATCTCAGAGCCCAGAACCAAAGCCTCGCCTGGGCACTAGTTATGACTTGCGAACAGATGCGCGCCCATATCGCGACTCTGCGCGCGAACCGAGGACAGGAGGTGTCTCGCGAGATTCCCGCAGAGCCGTCGTGGTCGTATCGACCCGGGCCACAGGTGTTGACGTGGGCGGAAGCCAGTGATCAGACCTCGCAGTTGCTTTCTGAGTGGGCGAAACGGATCACGCGATTTGCCCAAGAACTCGTGCGCCTAGAAGCCACCGCAACGGCATCATCTGGCAACAGCCTGGGTCTCTCTGAGGCGATCGAAACGACCTTGCGGGAGCTCGACACAGACCTCGCCCAGGCCGCTCGTCAACTGAGTGGCCCTGTAGCGTCCGGCTCCAGCAATGAGCTCACCGAGCCAGACCCCGAATACACCGGAGGTGGCTTCTTGCGAGCCGTGCGCTTGGATGTAGAGCGCCTGACGCCGGAGCGCTTCCTCCCAGACGACATGACCGACTACGTCCTAGAGCCGGGCACCGATCGCGTGCTGACTATCCCCATGGTCGGGCACATGCGTGAGGGCATCACCATTGCGCCTGGAATCACCATTCTGGCCGGCCCTAATGGGGTGGGTAAAAGCGTTGTACTTGAAGCTCTCTCGCACACTTTACAGGGAGACAGAGCACGCAGAACGTCCGACTACCGTCCTCTGAGCCGACGGCTCTCTGCTGCGCTGGAGATCGCTTTCCACCATTGCCCGAGACCACAGGATGTTTGGTACTCGTCCTACCTGAGTCTCCGAGAGAGCCGCAACCCGCGACTCAGCGCTGGGGAAGTCTTTCGCACTAGGTTGGAAGGGATGAGTCCCAAGCCGGGTGTGCTGTACCTTCTGGATGAGCCGGAAGTCGGGCTTGACCGGTCCCTCACCGAGGAATTCATTTCCTGGATGAATGATCGCGTCGAAGACGGGTGTCAATTCATTATAGCGACCCACAGTATGACGTTAGCCTCGTTGGAGCATGCGCACGTAATTATGCCGATCCGTTGAGCGCGAAGTGCACAGAGTGGCATTATGCTGGCGCCCGTGCAGACTGACCCAATCGCGGTTGTAATTCAGCGCTGCAATGTTTTCGACGCAGTATCTACGGCTATGAGTGGCCAACTATGGAGTTCCAATGCCCGTTGCGGTCTGCAGCAACTGATTCCTGGTCCCTTCTTCGATGGGGTGTTCTCGGGTGTATTGAATGATGCGTTGCCTGAGCGCATCGCGTCCCGCGTCAGCAGGAGATCCTTTTTCCCAATTTTCACGTTCCTGAAGACACTCCGAGATCAATATGTCCCGTGCCTCTCCTTCTGGACAGTCACCTAGGAGTTCAGTAAGGGCGGGAGGAAAATAGAGACGGATACGATTGATTGCAGGGGTGCCAAGTCGATTGATTCGTGATCCGCCCGACGCGTAGCGAGAAACTTCAATCAGAAATGGATTCCAGCCAATTCCAACTTTGGAAAAATAAATATCATACCAGGTGCGGAGTAGCTTTTTGCCATGGAAACGTTCTAGCTGCTCACCCCTTTCAACGATTTCTTGTACCTTGACATCAATTTTCTCTGCAAGGCTACGCAGATCAATATTTGTGATCTTTGCGAGAAAACGAGCTGCAGATTCTTGGATATGGCCTTGAGCGACAGAGAGGTCACTGGTGTCAATTGTCAGGGTTTCGCGCGGGAGAACTTCCTTGAGACGAAGACGCTTCTCTTCTTCCACCTGCCGCGTCGCAACATGCAGCAAAGAAGATTGGACATCAGAACTTGATCGCAAGCCAACCATTTCTACGTAGGGTTTAATTACCTCATAGAGAGCTTCTGCGTCAAGAAGAAGGTTCTCCACCATGGTGACTGGCCATGCGACCACAAAGTCAGGAAGAGGCACGCCGCCTTGGTCATCGTCCACCAATCCGAAGACAGGAATTCCCGGCAAGTGGAGCTCTGAGTGGCGCATCTCACTGGTAGACTTGATGACTTGGCTCTTTCCCTTACTGGGCACCAGTGCCCAGTGAGAAGTTTCAGGAAGAAGCAGTCTAATAAGCCGCTCGTCAGTGGCTTTAGCTCCATCGTCTGGTTCACCTTCGATAAAGACAATGGGCTTGCATCGAGTAAGCATGTGAGTGGAGCCGGTAATGGAACGAACGGCCTCAAGGCGTTCCGTGCTATCCACAAGCCGACTCAATTGATTATCGGCTGCCAAGTCTGCCGGGCTCAGAAGAAAAAGTTCATCTTTGGTCAAGGCATCCAGAAGTGAGGGTGAGTGAACGGTGAAGATGAATTGTGCGCGCTCTTCTCGGGCGAGTGTTCGCATGTACTCCAATACGTTAATTTAGAGAAGAGGGTGTAGGTGCAGTTCAGGCTCATCAAGCAGTACGGTGAGAGGGACTACGCCAGTAGGTGGGAGTTGAGCAGACTCTCCTGAAAGCTGAGCGACCTGCCGCTCGATAAACGGCAAGAATAGGGAGATGGCAGCCTTCTCGCCGGATGACATTTCGTCAATATCGAATGTGCGGCCATCTGCAGCAATTCCAGTGCTGCGGAATTCGCATCGCATGTCATTGAGGTTTGCATCGTTGATGCCGACCCACTCCAAGTGAGGGAGAAGGGTGGAAACTAGTTCGGCAAACGGCCCAAAAAGGTCTGGAACAGTATCAGGGTCAATTTTTCCACCTTGCTCTTTGAACTGCCTCCCGAGAAGGGTTTGCTGTTTGTTGCGAATGCGTAGAATTGATGACTTAACGAAAGCCTGTGCATCATCACCGCCTGTCCCCTTTCGGGACAACCCAGCGAATTGATGCAGGTTAGCGAAAGGGTATTGAATGCTCGGCATGGTGTCTTGCTTGAGGATATTTTCGTAGGTCGTGTTCAGGCTTACTACGGCAACTTCATTCAGCTGTGAAGATCGCCATGTGCGGTGCGGACCGACATAGAGCAATTCGGTGCTGGCTTCGAGGAATTGTGCTTGGCTTTTAAGCTGCTCCAGAAGGCTGGATTTTCCGGATCCGTTGGGTCCTGCGATTGCTACAAGGTTTGGTAGATTATCTGCCGCCGCGCGGCGAAGGCCTCGGAGGTTTTGTACGTCGAAGCTTCGGATGGCCATCTGGGCTATGTCCTCTGAGGTAAGAGCCTAGCGAGGCGTTGGGCTGAGAGCGATAGCGTACGGTTCGGAGCAAGCCAGGCGGCTGCCGACAGGAAAATAGGTCGGTGGAGCGGCTTTGGGGTGGCGCTGCTTTGGCGTGAGTGATCATGGCCCCGTAAGCTTCCGGCGCGTCGGGCAGTCTGTGGACCTGCCCGGTAAAGCACGACGTTGGGGCCATGATCTTCGAGGCTCGCGCCAAAGTGGCTCCGTAAAGCCGTGGAGCCGACCGCCCCAGCCACGACGTACTCCTTCTCTCGCCTCTGGCGGCTGATTGCTCTGCGCGCGGCACGGGCGCCGGCCGGGCTGGAGCGGGGCGGAGACAGGAGCGCAGGCCCGGCCGGGGGCCGGGCCGCGCGCGCGGGGAGCGGAGCGAGCCGCCTTGATGAAGTAGGGAAAGTTCTATCCCGCTGGGATGAGGCGCTTGCCGTCGTGGCTCCGCACGTGAGGGCCGTTGCCGTCCAGGGCATCCAAGAGCCGGATCGAGTAGACCTCCGCCATGCACTCCGACACTTCATCAGGCGTGAGCCACGCAACCGCGGTCGACTCGCTCGACGTGCGCTCCATGCCGCCTGACGGCTTGCAGCGGAAGACCAGGGCAACGATCCCCCGGGTCGTGTTCTTGTAGACCCCGGTCAGCTCGTCCACCTCGACGTGGATACCCGTCTCCTCGAAGACCTCGCGGGCTACGCCCGTCTCTGGGGCCTCGCTGAGTTCGAGTACGCCGCCCGGGAGCTCCCAAGTGCCGTTGTCGGCGCGGCGGATCGCCAGGAGGCGGCCATCTTCGCGCACCACTACTCCGGCTACAGATACGGAGTGCAGCGGTGGCGACGTTGCTTCCTGTGATTGACTCATGTACAGGAGCATAGGAGGAAGAGAAGGACTATGGAAACAACGGTGGGAGGGGAGAGGTCCGTACCTCGGTACGTGCAGATCGCCGAAGAGATCGTTCAGCAGATTCGGGCAGGCATCCTCAAGCCTGGTGACATGGTGCCGAGTGAGTCCGAACTCGTCGAGCGCTACGGCGTCTCGGGCGGGACGATCCGCAAGGCCATGGCCGAGGTGCGCGCGAGCGGGCTCGTCGAGACCCGGCACGGCAAGGGCTCGATCGTGAAGGATCGGCCGCCCGTACGGCATCGCTCCTCCGATCGCTTCCGGCGCTCGCTCCGGCAGGGCGGCCAAGCCGCGTACCTCGCCGAGTCCTCGCAGTCCGGCGCCACGGCCAAGGTGAGCGTCCTCTACATCGGCCCGATGGAGGCTCCCGAGGATGCCGCCCGGCGGTTGGGCGTCCCCGCCGGCACTCAGGTGCTCGCCCGGCGGCGTCTCTACTTCCGTAACGGCACCCCGGTCGAAACCGCGTCCTCATACCTCCCTTGGGACGTCGTGAAGGAGATCCCCGAACTGTTCGCCGAGAACCCCGGCGGCGGTGGCATCTACGCCCGACTCGAAGACCACGGGCACGAGTTCACGGAGTTCGTCGAGACGCTGCAAGCGCGCCCGGCCTCCAAGGCGGAGTCGTCCGAGCTGGCGCTCAGCCCCGGTGCCCCGGTGGTTCACCTGGTCCGGGAAGCGCGTACAACCGAGGGCCGTGTCGTCGAGGTCTGCGACACGCTCATGGCCGCTGACCAGTTCGTTTTCGAGTACCGGATCCCTGCCGCCGACTGACGCACGCTCAACTCCCCTCAGCCCGTCGTGAGTTCTTCTTCGCGGCGGGTTGACTCATGTATAGGAGTCAGGCACTCTTCTTCCTGTCACTCATATACATGAGTGACGGAGTCCAGCCCCTATAGAGGAGTGAACTGCTGTGCGTCAGATTCCCGTCGACACCGCCAACGCCACCGTGATGGTCGCCAAGGCCCCGCAGCCCAAGGTGAAGGACCGTCGTACCGGCGAGATCGCCCTCGACAAGGACGGCGTGACCCTGATGACCGTGGAGGTCATGTTCTCCACGCCCGAGGAGGTGGAGATCCTCAAGCTCACCGTTCCGCAGCCCGGCGTCTCCGAGGACCTGACGATGGGCACCCCGGTCGCCCTGACCGGTCTGGTCGCCTCGGCGTGGGAGAACGAGTTCAACGGGCAGAAGCGCCACGGGATCGCGTTCCGTGCGGTCGCTGTCACCTCCCTCGCCGCCGCTGCCTCGAACGCCAAGGCGGCCTGATCATGACCGCCTTCACGGTCGCTCTGGTGCTGGTCGTCGCTGCCGCAGGTCTTCTGCGGTGGCGGCGCCCCGCCTGGTACTGGCTGACCTTCGGCGTCACCCTCGCCACGCTGCGGGTCGCCTTCCGCTACGCCTCCGTCATGGATGCCTGCGGGCTGACCGTCCCGCCCTCGCGCTGGCGTCTCGCCCTCGCCCGGGTGGCCAACCGACCGGTTCCCGAGTCCCGCGCACCGCGCATCCTGCGACTGCGTCCCACCCGGACCGGCCTGGTGCTGCGGCTCAAGCTCCGCCCCGGACAGGACGCCTTCGATGTCTCGGCCGCCACCGATCGGCTGCGCCACTCCTTCGGGATGTACGGCGTCACTTCGCGTGAACTGCGGTCCGGCGTCGTCGAGTTGAGGATGACCGGCTATGACGTCCTCCAGCGGGTACAGATGCCCGCCAAGGTCGACCGCGCCCCGATGCGCATCCCGGTCGCGCTGCGCGAAGACGGTGCGATCCACTACCGCGACTACCGAACCGTTCCGCACGGGCTCACGCTCGGCGCCACCGAGTCGGGCAAGTCCGTGTATCAGCGCAACCTGGTCGCCGGACTCGCCGAGCATGACGTCGCCCTGGTCGGCATCGACTGCAAGCAGGGCGTCGAACTCTTCCCGCTCGCCCGCCGTTTCTCCGCCCTCGCCGACAACCCCGACACCGCCCTCGAACTCCTCGACGCACTCGTCTCCCACATGCAGGACGTCTACCAACTCATCCGCGCCCAGCAGCGCATCAGCGTCAACGTCCCTGACGCGGAGATCGCCGCCGACATCTGGGACCTGCCCGCCGACATGCGCCCGGTCCCGGTCGTCGTCATGGTCGACGAGGTCGCCGAACTCGCCCTGTTCGCCACCAAGGACGAGGAGAAGCGCCGGGACCGCATCATCACCGCCCTGGTCCGCCTCGCCCAGCTCGGCCGTGCTTCTGGGATCTACCTGGAGATCTGCGGACAGCGCTTCGGTTCCGAACTCGGCAAGGGCATCACCATGCTCCGCGCCCAGCTCACCGGCCGCACCGCCCACCGCGTCAACGACGAAGCCTCCGCGAACATGGCCTTCAGCGACATCGCCCCGGACGCCGTCCTCGCCGCCATCCAGATCCCCACCGAGACCCCCGGCATCGCCGTCACCGGCGACTCCTCCGGAGGCTGGGCCCGCATCCGCGCCCCGCACACCTCGCTGCGCCAAGCCGTGAACATCTGCAACAAGCACGCCGACCGCACCCCGGACCTGCCCGCCCTGGAGCCCTTCCGGCCCGCCGTCGCCCCGCTACCCTCGGCCCGCGTGCCGCTGTCCAAGACAGCGCCCGCCACCGCCTGACCACTCCCGCTCCACCGGTCGGCGCGATCGCGTCGCGCCAGGTCCCTACCCCCTCCATGCCCGAAACGGAGTCGTCCCCGTGACCGTCGTCCCGTTCCCGAAGCGCACCCCGCCTCCCGGCCCGGTCGACCCGCTGGAATCCGCCCTGCTGTCCGCCTGGAACAACTCGCCGGACGTCATGGACGACTACCGCGACACCGAGCCCGACGAGGTCACCGACCCCGGTCACGAACCCGAAGGAAGGTGACAGGTCATGCCCCGCTCGATCCGCCCGGACGCCGTCCTCGTGCAAGCCGTGATCGCCGGAGCACTGTCCTTCGCCCACCTGCACGACTTGGCCGCCGCTGCCGGACAGGACGGCTGGAAGGCCTGGGCCTACCCGATCAGCGTTGACCTGCTACTGGTCGCCGCGTGGCGTCGGCTGCGTACCGATGGCCCGTCGCGGCTGGCCTGGTCCTGGTTCCTCATCGCGCTCGTGGCCTCGCTCGGCGCCAACGTCGCCACCGCCGGACTGCTCAACCTGAACGACGTTCCGGACTGGCTGCGCATCCTGGTCGCCGCCTGGCCCGCGCTGGCCTTCATGGGCGGCACGCTCCTCGCCCACTCGGCCACGGCCGAAGACCGGGTGCCGGATCCGCCGGCACCCGCAGCCCCCGAGTCCGCTCCGCAGCTCCCGGAACCTGCGGCCTCCACCCCGGACCCGGAGCCTGCCGAGATCCCCGCGGCTGAAGACACCCCGGCCCTGCCCGCCGCCGACCCGACCCCGACGGCTCCGGCTGTCCCGGCCGCCCTGGTCGACCACGCCCGCAAGGTCGCCGACGACCACCAAGCCCGAACCGGGTCCCGGATCGACGTCGACACCCTGCAAGCCCGTCTTGGCGTCCCGCGCCAGCTCGCCGACGCCATCGCCGCCCAACTCACCTGATCAGGAAGGAGATCCACATGCCTGCCCGCGACCACTTCCACTCGTTGATGCAGATCGGCCCGGTGCAGATCGGCACCCACCGCGACCGCCACGGTCAGACCAAACACGCCGCCGTGTGCACCGCCGACCGCTGCGGCTGGTCATCCGACTTCACGAGCCAGACCGCCGCCCAGCTCGCGGCCCGCACCCACCGCTGCAAGGTCCGCTAGGAGGCCATCGCCATGGACGTCCCGCTCTGGCTCGCCCTCGCCGCCATCGGCTACCTCGGCATCAAGCTCATCCGCCCGCCCTGGTGGCTCGTGGCCGTGCTCCTCCTCGGCGGCTACCTCCTCGCCGACAGCCTGCTCTCCCCGGTCATCGACACCGCCGTCAAGTAACCACCAGCGAAGGGAGATCCACCATGTTCCACCCCAAGGTTCCGACCATGCCCCAGCCCACCGGCCTCGTCACGCCGCCCGCCGCCGTCGAACCGACCGCAGTGGTCCGGCACGCTCCGGCGGCCCCCGCAGTGTCGGCCCCGGCTCCGACTCGGCCCACCATCCAGCTCACTCCCGGCGCCGTCGTCGCCCTCGTCGGCGGTGGCACGGCCGTGGTCTTGGTCGTCGGCGCCGTCCTCGTCTCGATGCTCCTCGCGGTCGCCATCACCGGTGCATCCGTCGCCATCTGCGCCCTGGTCATCCGCTCACTCATCACCAGCGAGGCAAAGCGCCACTGACCGGCCCCCAGGCGGCCTCAACCGCCAAGTCTCCGCCGCCCGGGAGCCGTGCCCCTCTCCGATCTCGCAACCGGAAGGAACACCCAGCATGACCCCCCGCACCCGACCTCCGTCCTGCATCTGCCCGAACTGCAACGGCTTCGCCTCCGCCGCCATCACCCTCGGCGGACGCGACCGGCACGGCCGCCTGCGGACCATCACCGCCAACTGCCCGGCCTGCCACGGCACCGGCACCGGCACCACCCGACGCTCGCCCGTCCGGGAGGGCGCCCGTGCCTGACATCCTGCTCGACCCGATCACCCTCGGCGACCTGCTGAGGGTGGCTTCGGCCGACGACTTCGACCGCTGGCAGGACCAGATCCGCCGTACCGGCGGCTGCTCCGATCCGATCCACCTGACCGGCTGGGCCCTCGCGAAGGACAAGACGACCGGCGAGACCCTGCACCACTACTCAACCGAGAACGAGCCCGGCGGACGCCTCCGCCTCGCCTGCGGCAACCGCCGCGCCTCCCGCTGCCCCTCCTGCGCCTGGACGTACGCCGGAGACACCTACCACCTCATCCGCGCGGGCCTGGCCGGAGACGACCGCCGCGACATCCCCGCCACCGTCCGCGAACACCCCCGCGTCTTCGCCACCCTCACCGCCCCCTCCTTCGGCCCGGTCCACAACCGACCCGACCGAGGCACCTGCCACTGCGGCACCCGCCACCCCTCCGACGATCAGGCACTCGGCACTGCCCTTGATCCGGAGACGTACGACTACGCCGCTGCCGTCCTCTTCAACAACCACGCAGGCGACCTGTGGCAGCGCTTCACCACCCGCCTACGCCGCGAGATCGCCGCCCGAGCCGGACTCACCCGCCGCGAACTCGCCGAACACGTCCGGCTCTCGTACGGCAAGGTCGCCGAGTTCCAGAAGCGCGGCGCACTGCACTTCCATGCGGTGATCCGCCTGGACGGACCGGAGGGTCCCGACACCCCGCCCCCGTCCTGGGCAACGGTCGACCTTCTCGCCGACGCGATCCGCGCCGCTGCCGCGCACTCCTACACCTCGGTCTCCGTGCCCGCCGCCGACGACCAGCCCGCCCGAACCTTCCGGTGGGGCACACAGCTCGACGTCCGCCCGGTCAAGGCCTTCGGTGACGGCTCGGACATCACCGAACAGGCCGTGGCCTCCTACGTCGCCAAGTACGCCACCAAGGCCGCCGAGAACACGGGAACCCTCGACCGCCGCATCGGCGAACTCTCCGAACTCGACCGCCACCAGGTCCCCGACCACACCCGCCGACTCATCAAGGCTTGCAAGGAACTCGACCCCTTGTACCCGGACCGGCGGCTCTGGGCGTGGGCTCACATGCTCGGCTTCCGGGGCCACTTCTCCTCGAAGTCCCGCCGGTACTCGACCACCCTCGGGGAACTCCGCCAGGCCCGCGCCGACTTCCGCGCTGCCCAGGAACGCGAAGCCCTCGGCCTGGAGGACCGCGAGCCGGACACCGTCCTCGTCCTCACCGACTGGCAGTACGCCGGACACGGTCACACCCCCGGCGAATCCGCCCTCGCCGCCACCATCGCCCGCGACCTCCAGCACAACCGCGAAACCGCCCGTGAAGCCCTACGCGACCAACTGGCCATGGAAGGAGTGGCCGCATGACGACCACCATGATCGAGCGGAAGTGGCACACCACTGCCGAGGTCGCCGACATGCTTGGTTTCGGCCTGTCCAAGACCAAGATGCTGGTGCTCACCGGGGAGATCCGCTCCGTGAAGGTCGGCCGCAACCGGCGCATCCTCCCGGCCTGGGTGGACGAGTACGTCCAGCGGGTCACCGCCGACGCCGAAAGGTGGGCGTCATGAGCGGCAAGCGTGGCAACGGCGAAGGCTCCATCTACCCGTACAAGAACGGGTACGCGGCCTACGTCTGGGTGACCAAGCCGGACGGCAAGCGGGCTCGCAAGTACGCGTACGGCAAGACCCGCGAAGAGGTCCACGAGAAGTGGCTCGCGCTCCATGCGGAAGCGAAGAAGGGCCCGGTCGCCACCCGTCACCGGACGCTCTCCGCCTTCCTCGCGTACTGGCTCGACTCGATCGTGAAGCCCAATCTCGCCCCCTTGTCGTACGTCTCGTACGAGGGGTACGTGCGCCTCTACATCGCCCCGCACCTGGGTTCGAAGCGGCTGGACAAGCTGACCGTGCGGGACGTACGCGAGTGGCTGACCAAGCTGGCGACCGTCTGTCAGTGCTGCGCGCAGGGGAAGGACGCCAAACGGGAAGCTCCCCGCCGGAAGTGCTGCGCGGTCGGTGACTGCTGCGAGTCGTACCCGTCCCGGCGAGTGATCCAGGGTTCCCGCGACGCTCTGCGGGCCGCGCTCACCCATGCGGTCACCGAAGAGGAGATCAGCAGGAACGTGGCGTCGTTCGTGAAGGTGCCCAAGCCTCGTCGTCGCCGGATCAAGCCGTGGTCCGTTGCTGAGGCGGGTCGGTTCCTTGCCGATGCCGCCGCTCGGGACGATCGCCTCTTCGCGGCCTGGGTTCTCGTGCTGTGCCTCGGGCTCCGCCGTGGTGAGGTCCTGGGCCTGACGTGGAAGTCCGTCGACTTCGAGAGGGGAGAGCTGTACGTCGACCACCAGATCCAGCGTGCGGGGCGGCAGATCCTGCACCGTGAGACCAAGACCGAGGACTCCGACGACTTCCTGCCTCTGCCGGCGCTCTGCCTCAAGGCGCTGCGGCTGCGCCGTGCTCAGCAGACCGGCCGACCGGAAAGCTGCCGGGGAGGTCTGGCAGGACAGTCGCGGGCTGATCTTCACCACGAAGTACGGAACCCCGATCGAGCCGGGCAACCTGACTCGCATGTTCGCACTGAGGGCCCGCCGTGCTGGTCTTCGATTGATCCCGCTCCGGAACACCCGGCACACGTGCAGCTCACTCCTGGTGGCCCTGAAGGTCCATCCGAAGGTGGCTCAGCGCATCCTCCGGCACTCGCAGATCGCCATGACGATGGAGGTCTACGCCGAAGCAAGCGAGGAAGCGGTGCGCGAGGCGCTGGACAAGCTGTCAGTGACGATGGGCGGCATCGGTTGAGAATGCCGCGGCACGCCCAGCGGATCTGCTAAGCGAGGTCCGCCCTGCCATATATCTGTCCCTCGATCTGTTGGATGCGGTGCACTTCTTCGCACAGGGCGTAACCTCCCCCGGCGCAGCGCGTTGCACATGAATGACCTCCCTACCCCTTTTAGGGACAGGTAGGTCAGCAGCCGAGGCTGTCGGCGGCCCCTCGTCCCAAGAAAGGGACCAGGGGCCTTCCGCATGTCAGGGCGGGTCCAATGAACGGGACCCGCCCACCAGCTGCCAGGCCTCCGGGCGGGTCCCACGTCGAAAGGCACGTGAGTGACCACCGACCAGCTCATCATCACCCTGCTCTGCGCGGCCTTCGTGGCGTACGTCGCCAAGGAGCACCCGACCGTGGTGCCGGCGTTGACCCTCGCGGCGGCGGTCGCTGCCGTGATCGCGGCGGTGATGCTCACCTAGAGGACGGCCGAGACGGATCGGTCGGTCTCGGGACCAACCAGCAACGGGCTCCATCCTGAGCCCGTTGCTGTACTTCGCTGCTGTACGCCCCGAAAACGCCAAAGGCCCCGGATCTCTCCGGGGTCTTTGACCTGTGTGCACTCGGCAGGATTCGAACCTGCAACCTTCTGATCCGTAGTCAGATGCTCTATCCGTTAAGCTACGAGTGCTTGTGTGTTCTGTTGTGTTCGCTCTTCCTTCCGGGTTTTTCTTCCCGGTCGGCGTTGCGGGAACAACATTACATGACTGGCGGCGTGAGGCGAAATCCGTTTGTCGGACCCGGTCTGACCTGCGCAAACGACCCCGAAGCGGCCCTCGGCGAGGCCCACGGGACGCCCTCAAACGATCAAGGAACGGCCGAAGCCCCGGTCAGTGATGACCGGGGCTTTCGGGATCTTCGGCGGAGGCGGAGGGATTTGAACCCTCGATGGGATTGAAGTCCCAAACCGCATTAGCAGTGCGGCGCCATAGACCGGACTAGGCGACGCCTCCAGCACAACCGTCCGCGCGAGCGCGAATGGTGCGTGCAGATGATGACACAGCCGAGCGGGCTGTCACCAATCGCCCCCCACGGTACTAGGCGGAAAGGTCAGAGGGCAAAGCCCATCCCGCGGCGCAACGTCACGGCGTGGACGGCGTTAGAGGAGTGGGGCTCACGCCCCCCGGCGACGCCGACCGGCGCCGGACGACGAGACCCACGAGATCTGCGAGATCTGCGAGACCCACAAGATCTGCGAGATCTGCGAGACACCGGAGCCGACGCGGAGGTCGTCCCTCAGGTCCGGGGGTCGTCCCCGTCCGGGGTCGTCCCTCAGATCCCCGTCGGCAGGTCCCCGCCGATTCGCCTCGCCTCACCCACAGGAGCCCTCATGCTGCGCCGCCTCGCCCTCACCGTCGCCACCTCCGCCGCCGCGTCGCTCGCCGCGCTGTCCGCGGCGCCGCCGGCCGCGTACGCCGCGTCGCTTCCTGTCATGCCGCTGCCGGTGAGTGGTGCGGACGACGGTGACCGGCTCACCGTGACGGTGAGCAAGGCGGGCGGTGGCATGGACGGGACGTTCGAGCTGGACTGTCATCCGGTGGGCGGCAGCCACCCCGACGCCCGGGCCGCCTGCGATCAGTTGGACCGGAAGACCACCTGGGGCAAGGACCCGTTCGCGCCGGCCGCCCCGGGTGGGATGTGCACGATGCAGTACGGCGGTCCGGCCACCGCGCACGTCACGGGGACCTGGGCCGGGCGGCCCGTCGACGCGACGTACGCGCGCTCCGACGGGTGCGAGATCGCGCGCTGGGACGCCCTCGTGCCGGTGCTTCCGGGGTTCGGATCGTAGGAATGTCGGTCTTTTGTCTCAGGAGCGCCCGTCTTCGAGGACTTCGGTGCGTGGGGAACGAAAGGCCGAGCGGACAGGATTCGCACAGCGGGCTCATGGGTCGAGGGGGCGAAACTCACGGTCACAGGTTCTCCGTGTCTTCTGCGTCCGTTCTGCGTCCCCTCTACGTGCGACCTCCCTCTCATCCGGCGCCGCGAGCGCAACCACTGCCCGTAGACTCCCTCGCGTGACACGTCGCGGACCGGTTGGCAAGATGGCACCCGCGGTCGGCAAGGTGCGGTAACAGGGAGGAAGCGTCTCGTGAGCAGCAGGCCATCCCGAGGCGCTGCTCGCCTCGCAGCCATACTCGACGCGCTTCCCGATGCGTTGGTGCTGGTCAACGCCAACGGAACGGTCGTCAACGCCAACACCATCGCCCTGGAGGCCTTCGAGGCCCCGGGCACGGCGCTCGTCGGTCGCGGCCTGCTGGATCTGCTGCCGCAGTTCGACTCCCGGCTCATCCCCGGCACGATGCGGCGGCCCGACACCGTCGACGAGAGCGGCCGCACCAGGCCCACCCGGATGATCGCCCGCCGCACCGACGGCAGCGAGTTCCCGGTCGAGGTCACCAGCGCGAACCTGGAGAACGGCCAGCAGGCCTACGACGGTTACGGCTACACCAGCGATGAGCTGCTGATGCTCGTCGTACGCGACCTCTCCGGCACCGTCGACACCGAGGCGGAGCTCGCCCGTTCGCAGCGGCAGACGGAGATGATCCTGCGGGCCGCCGCCGAGGGTGTCGTGGGAACGGACACCGAGGGACGGGTCGTTCTCGTCAACCCGGCCGCCGCGCAGATACTGGGATTCCGGGCCAGCGACCTGGGCGGGCAGGAACTGCACCCGCTGATGCTGCACTCGCGTGCCGACGGCGAGCCCTTCCCGTACGAGGAGTCGCCGCTCGCCGACACCCTGCGCTCCGGGCGCAAGCACCGGGTGCGCGGGCAGGTCCTGTGGTCCAAGAGCGGTGACAAGGTGCCGGTCGACCTGACCACCGCGCCCGTACGGGACGGCGACCAGCTCGTCGGAGCCGTGATGACCTTCACGGACCGCCGGCCGTACGACTCGCTCGCCGAGGAGAAGGACGCCGAGGCCCAGCGGCACCAGGAAGAGCTCGAACAGGCCGCCGAGCAGCACACGAAGGAGCTGGCGGCACTCCGGGAGGAGCACGGCACTCAGCTCGCCGAGCTGAGCGAGCGGCACGAGGAGGAGCTGGCCGCCGGCGACGACCGGTACGCGGCACTCGCCGAGCGCGAGAAGGACCGGTACGAGGCGCTGTCCGCGCGGCACGAGCAGCTGCTCGCCGTGCTCGGACGTTCCCTGCGCGGGCCGCTCGACCAGCTGCGGACGGAGCTGTCGGTCCTCGCCGCGGACGACGCCGGGCAGTTGTGGCCCGAGGCCAACCAGGTGCTGCACCACCTCTCGGCCGGCTACTCGCGCATCACCACGCTCGTCGACAACGTGCTCGCCTACCAGCGCCTCGACTCCGGGACCGAAGAGGTCACCCGTACGAAAGTGATGCTGGACGCGGTCGTCGCGGCCGGTGTCGACGGGGCGGTCGAGCTGATCGGGCCCGGGCGCGTGCAGTTCGCCGTGCACGCGCCGCCCATCGAGGCAGAGGTCGACCCACAGCGGCTCGCGACCGCACTCGCGCATCTCGTCGCGGACGTCGCGGGCGTCGACTCCACGGGCAACGCACCGGTCTCGGCCGGCGGCTACATGGACAACACGGTCGTCGTGGCTGCCGCGCAGCGCGGCGAGGTCGTACGGATCGAGGTGCGCGGGCCGTACACCGGGGGAGACCCGGTGCACGAGCCGATCGTGCGGGGCATCGTGCGCGCGCACGGCGGCGTGCTGCAGACGCACGAGGTTCCCGGGATGAGCGGCAGCGCGTTCGTTCTCGAGGTGCCGATCGGGGGCGGGGCCGGGGCGGTTCCGGCTCCCGGGACGGACGCCGGTACGGCCCTGGCAGTGACTGCGGGTACGGGTGCGGGTGCGGACGCCGGTGTGGGTCCGGGCTCGGATCCGAACGGTGGCGGTGGCGGCGTCGGTTCCGCGGTCGCGCTGCCCGAGCAGGCCTCGCCGCAGGGCGGGGGGCGACGGCGGGCCCGGCGGGCTTCCGTCGACGCCTTCCTGGAGAGCGAGGTCGGGCCCTCTACGGAGACGGCCGTGCCCACCGGGCGTCGCAGGCGCGCCGCCGGGGACGGGAGCGGCGGGGGCGGGGCTCAGCTTGCGCTGCCGGCTCAGGCTTCTACCGACGAGGGCGGCGCCGAGGGTTCCGGCGGGACCGGACGTCGGCGAGGGCGGCCCAGTCCGGCCGAGGGCGACGGCGTCTCCGAGGGCGCGGTCGTGACCGCCGCCGAGCACGCCGCCGGTGCCGCTGCCACGGGGCTCGGGGAGACCGTGCCTCCGCAGGGCGTGCCCGTGCCCGCCGGTGGACGGCGAGCGCGACGGGACGGCGAACGGCAGGCGCTGCCGGCGGCCTTGCCCGCGGCGCCTTCTCCCGCTCCTGACGCGGGTGCCGCCGCGGACGCCAGTGGTGGCGCGCCTCAGCCGACGGGACGGCGTCGGCGTGCGCTGGCCGCCGCGGCCGAGCGTGCGGCGGCGCAGGAGGCGGGACCGCGCGCGGTGTTCGCGCTCCCGCCGGCCGAGGCGGACCGTTCTCCCGAGTACGCCGCCGCCCAGCAGGCCGAAGCCCACGGCCAGGCAGCCCTCGCCCAGGCACCAGTCGGTCAGCCGGCTCTCAGTCAGGCAGCGCTCGGGCATGCTCCCGCCCAGGCCGACGACGGGCGCCACGACGTGGCCTCGCACAACGCGGGCGACGATCACACACCGCCCCAGCCTCATCCCTTGCAGGCGCCCAGCGGGCGTCGACGGGCCCGGCAGGCGGCGGGCGAGCTCGATGCGGCCCCCGCCACCGGGGCGCCGGGAGTTCCCGGGCAGATGGCTCCGGCGCAGGGTGCTCCCCAGGCACCGGGTGTGCAGGGTGCGCCCGTCGCGCCCGGGCAGGCCGTTGCGGTTCCGGGTCAGGGGGTTCCTGGGCAGGCGGTTGCTGGACTAGGAGCTCCTGGACAGGGGATGCCCGCGCAACTGGGCCCCGTACAGGGCGTTCCCGGGCAGGCAATGCCCCTGCCCGGGCAGCTGCCCCAGGCGCAGGGCGTGTCCGCTGAGGGCATGGCGCCGCAGGCTGCTTCCGGGCAGCCTCTGCCCGTCGCCGTACCCGCCCAGGGAGATCCCGGTCAGGGCGCCCCCGCCCAGGCCGGTCCCGTTCCCGGACAGGCCGTTCCTCCGCAGGGCATGCCCCAACCGGGTGCCCCGGGACAGGCTCTACCGCCGCAGGCCGTGCCGGGCCAGGTCGCGCAGGCGGGTGCGGCTGGTCCTGCGGGAGCCGTCAGCCCCGGCGGAGTGCCGGTGGCCGCTGCGCCCGCCCAGGGCGCCCAGGCCCCCGCGCAGAACGCCCAGCAGCAGCCGCCCCAGACCCCCGCGGACGCGGCTGCGGGTGCAGGTGCGGCTGCGGCTGCGGCACAGCAGCCCTGGCCCGGTGCCGCCGATACCTCCGGCGCCGGGATCCCCGTACAGCAGGAGGCCGGTGCGGCGGGTCAGCCCTGGCCGGGTACGGCCGACGGACCGGCGGACCCGGAGTCCGCGCCTGCGCCTGCTCCCGTCACGGAGCAGCCCCGTGCCGCCCAGCCGCTCCCCGCCGAGGCCGCTGCGCCTGCAGCAGCTCCCGTCGACCCCAACTCGACGCAGGGCCGCGCGTTCAGCGTCCGCACGCTGGGGCAGGGCGTTCCGTTCGGCCGCCGCATGACGGACGCGCAGCAACCCCGGCAGAGCCGACCCGCGTCCCAGACGCCCCAGCCACTTCCTCAGCAGGCTCAGGCCCAGGCGCAGGCTCAAGCCCCGGTCCAGGCCCAAGCCCAGGCTCAGACCGCTCCGCAGCCCCAGGCGCCCACGCCTCCGCCGCACGCGACCAACGGCTCCGGGCGGCGTCGTAAGCTCGGCACCCGACCCGAGCCCGTCGCCGACGTCGCCGAGCAGACGGACACGGCGGCCCGCCCGCACCCGCAGGGCAGTGGACCCCAGTCCCGGCTGGCCAACACCACCGAGGGCACCGGCCGTTCGTACGCCATAGGAGCCCCTGACGAAAACGCCGACGAGGGCCCCGAACCGCTCGACGGCCCCGGCGGTGCGGTCGAGGTCGCGAACCAGCCCCATCCGCAGCCGATGGACGACGAGCTGCCCCCGGAGCCGCTCGACAACCCGCGTCGGCTGCTGGTCTGGCCCGCGCCGGACATCACCACCCAGCAGGCGCTGAGCGACCGCGGCTACCGGCCCGTCATCGTGCACTCGCGCGAGGAGGTCGACGCACAGATCGCCGCCTTCCCGGCCGCGCTCTTCGTGGACCCGCTCACCGGCCCGATCACGCGCACCGCACTCCAGTCGCTGCGTCAGGCCGCCGTCGCCGCCGAGGTCCCGGTCCTGGTGACGGCGGGGCTCGGCCAGGCGACGCGCGAGGCGGCGTACGGCGCCGACCCGGCCGTACTCCTCAAGGCCCTCGCCCCGCGCGACAGCGAACAGCACCCGCCGCGCGTCCTGCTCATCGAGGAGCACGCGGAGATCGCGCTGGCGCTGACCTCGACGCTGGAACGGCGCGGAATGCAGGTCGCACGCGCCTCGTCGGACGAGGACGCCGTCACGCTGGCCTCGCAGATGCGGCCGAACCTGGTCGTGATGGACCTGATGCAGGTACGCCGCCGACGCGCCGGAATCGTCGACTGGCTGCGGGCGAACGGCCAGCTCAACCGCACCCCGCTCGTCGTCTACACCGCCGCCGTCGACCCGACCGAACTGCCGCGCCTGGCGGCGGGGGAGACGGTGCTGTTCCTCGCGGAGCGGTCGACGAGCACCGAGGTGCAGGGCCGGATCGTGGACCTGCTGGCACGCATCGGCACGAACTGAGCGCCCTTCCTGCCCAGCGCCGGTGATTCCGTAAGAAGTTCACGTGCTCATACGTGAGTTGGGGCGTTGTTTCACGTGAAACAACGCCCCAACTCACGTATCGGCCTAAATGCGGTCATAGGGCTTTCGCCAGCCCTCGATGACCTCAGATCTGGGTGACGTCCAGCTCACCCGCCGCGTACTGCCTGCGCAGCACCTTCTTGTCGAACTTGCCCACGCTCGTCTTCGGTACCGACTCGATGATCGTCCAGCGCTCGGGAAGCTGCCACTTGGCGATCTTTCCCTCACCGGCGAGGAAGGACCGGAGGGACTCGAAGTCGGCGCCGGAGCCTTCCTTCAACACGACGGTGGCGAGCGGGCGTTCGCCCCACTTGTCGTCCGGGACGGCGACGACCGCGGCCTCGGCGACGTCGGGGTGGGCCATGAGCGCGTTCTCCAGGTCCACCGATGAGATCCACTCTCCGCCGGACTTGATGACGTCCTTGGCGCGGTCGGTGAGGGTCAGGAAGCCGTCGGGGCTGATCGTGCCGACGTCGCCGGTCTTGAGCCAGCCGTCCTCGCTGAACTTGTCGGCGGGGCGCAGGACTTCGGCGCCCTGACCGCCGTAGTACGCGCCCGCGATCCAGGGACCACGGACCTCGAGTTCGCCGGCCGACTCGCCGTCCCACGGCAGCCGCTCGCCGCCGGGACCGGTCAGCCGGGCCTCGACACTCGCCGGGAAACGGCCCTGCGTGAGGCGGTACGCGAACTCCTCGTCCGTGCCCACCACCTGGGCCGGGGGACGCGCGATCGTGCCGAGCGGAGAGGTCTCCGTCATGCCCCAGGCGTGGCAGACGCGCATGCCGAGCTCGTCGAAGGCCTTCATCAGGGCGGGCGGACACGCGGAGCCGCCGATGGTGACCTGGGTCAGCGAACTCACGTCACGGGGCTTGGCCTTGAGCTCCGCCAGCAGGCCCTGCCAGATCGTCGGGACGGCTGCCGCGTGCGTCGGACGCTGGCTCTCGATCATCTCGGCGAGCGGGGCGGGCTGGAGGAACCGGTCCGGCATCAGCACGTTCACGCCGGTCATGAACATCGCGTGCGGCAGGCCCCAGGCGTTCACATGGAACTGCGGGACGACGACGAGGGAGGTGTCCGCGTCGGTGAGGCCCATGGACTGCGCCATGTTGACCTGCATCGAGTGCAGGTAGATCGACCGGTGGGAGTAGATCACGCCCTTGGGGTCGCCGGTCGTGCCGGAGGTGTAGCACATGGCCGCGGCCTGGCGCTCGTCCAGCTCGGGCCAGTCGTAGCTCTCCGGCTTGTCGGCGATCAGGTCCTCGTACTCGTGCACCTGGACCGACGCCCCGTCCAGCAGCGAACGGTCACCGGGGCCGGAGACCACCACGTGCTCGATGGTCTTGAGGTGGGGCAGCAGCGGCGCGAGCAGCGGGAGCAGCGAACCGTTGGCGACGACCACGCGGTCGGCGGCGTGGTTGACGATCCAGACGAGCTGCTCGGGAGGCAGCCGGAGGTTGAGCGTGTGGAGGATCGCACCCATGGCGGGGATGGCGTAGTACGCCTCGACGTGCTCGGCGTTGTTCCACATGAGAGTGCCCAAAACATCCGACTCGCTCACTCCCAGTTCGTCGCGGAGCGCGTTCGCCAGTTGTGCGGCGCGGTTGCCGATCTCGGCGAAACTGCGGCGGTGCGGTTCAGGCTCGCCGGTCCATGTGGTGACCTGAGACGAACCGTGGATCTTCCGGCCGTGTTCCAGAATCCGCGAGACAAGCAGCGGTACATCTTGCATCGTGCCGTACACCGGTGGGCCTCCCCATTGAGTTACGCGGCGGTAGCGCCTGTCCGCGATTCTCGGGGCATACCACGCGGTATGTCACTACCTCGGGGGAATCTGTTCCCAGGTGTCTGGACGTGTCCAGAGTTCGGCGGACAGCCACAGGCCGGCCGTAGCGGTCCCGAACGGCCCTCGACAGATACGGGCCCGCTCCCACGGGTCCGGCTCCCACAGGGGGTGCACCGTCACCGCAACGCCCTCGCCACCCGGGATCGGTTCGCCGTTCTCGTCCTTCTTACGGGACAGCACGACGCGCCGTACCAGTTGCTTGATCATGGCGTTCCGCTCGGACGTGTTGAACGTCTTCCACTCGGCCGCGATGCTCACGACCAGCCGGTCGAAATCTGAGCGTCGCGGCGCCTCGGCTACGTCGGCCTGCTTCTCAAGCTCGCGCTTGATCCGCTCCTGACGCTGCACGTAGGTGTCGCGCGCCCGCTCGAACGCCCCCGCCGGGTACTTCTCGGGGTGCTCGGCCTGGTCCATGATCAGGCGAGTGAGGGCGGCCTCGGCCGTCTCGTACTCCGCCGTGAGCTTGGCGCGGGCGAGCTTGGCGAGGGCCCGCTCGTCGACTTTCGGCTCGTCCTTCTCGGTCGGCGGCGCGGTGTCGACGCCCGGCGCCGCCTCGCGCATGAGCCACTTCTCGACCTCCTTCTCGACGGGGACGCGCTGAATCCAGATGCCTTCGCACTTGGTGCCGCCGGACGCTGCACGCTGCGAACAGCGGTAGGCGTGACCGTTGAGGTTGATCACCTCACCGGCGGCGTTCCTCCACCTGTTGGTGGTCATGCTGGTACCGCCGCGGCACGCGTCATGACGGACGATGCCCGTCAGTTCGTAGATGGCGTTCCGGGCCCGTGGCGGGGTGTTCTGGACCTCCGTGCGCCTGGCGCGGTACTTCTGCCACAGGTCGTAGTCGATCAGTTCCTCGTGTGCGCCCTGTGCGAAGAAGTAGTTCGGGCAACTGCCGTTGGTCCTCCTTCCGTTGCACTTGCAGTCGTCGTCATGGATGCGGAGCAGACCGGCGGGGAATCCGCCGTCCATGTAGCGGGTGAGGGTCTGCGTCGTCCACAGGGTGCCGCGGGTGGTGCGGTGCCCGCTGTTGTTGAGCCACCCGCAAAGCGAGGCGAACCCCTTCGGCTTCGTGGGGTGCGTGTACATGCGATACAGCTCGGCGACGATCGGGCCGACCTCGGGGTGAGGCTCGTACTTCTCGTCTTGCAGCTTCTCGGTTCGGGCATCCCATCGGCGGTGCCAGATGTACCCGAATCGGGGGCGCCCGGTGGCCGGGAGTCCCTGTGCCCGGCGGTGCTGGTGCGTTTCGCTCCATGCCTCGCCGATGCGGTCGCTTTCGAACGCTGCGAACTCAAGGATCATGCCGCGTTGGAACCGACCGATAGCGGTCGTGGCGTCGACCGGTTCGGTCGCACTGACCAACTGTCCGCCGATGGATTCGACGCGCGCGAGGTTAATCGCGTTGCCGGCGCGGTCGCGTCCGAAGCGCGAGTATCGCCATACGGCGATGCCCTTCTCTTTCCCCTTCTCGACGATCTCGATTGCCCGCATGATCTTGCGCTTGAAGTTGCGGCCGGTTGTGTCGAGGTCTTCGATCCATTCGGTGATCTCGGCTCCGTGGCGCTTGGCCCATTCGAGGATGGCCGCGCGCTGGATCTCCGGACTGATCTTCTCCTCTTTCCAGGTCGAGACCCGGATGTATCCGACGTACGGAGCCAGCTTCGTACGTTTGAACGTGGCAGGTATCTGCGCTGTTGTCACAGTGCCTTCCGTTCGGATTGGTGGGTGTTGTGCGGGCGCAGTGTGATCACGTTGCCCGCGACCTGCTCGTCGCGGTCCCGGTTGCCACCGCGGCGCGGTGCGGGGGGTACGTCGAGCAGGCCGCGCGCGACGTGGTCGAGGGCGCGCATGTAGCCGGCGTTGTCGGCGTTGGTGAGCTGGTCGGCCGAGACGCGTTGCGAGTTGTGCACGGTGCGGATGATGAGCAGGGGTACGGCGGTGAGCACGAGGAACAGCCCGGCTCGCCACAAGTCGTCGTTGTTGCCGAGTAGTCCGAGGACGCCGAAGGACAGTCCCGCCATGAGCAGGGCGACTGCGAAAACGGGCATGTACCGGTGCGTCACTGCTGTGCCTCCGTGCGTTAGTTCTCGGCGGCGTGATCCCCGCCGTTTGCGGCTCGCTGCTTGCGCAGGGTTTCTGTGAAGGAGACGAACAGTTCGACGCCTTGGGGGTCGGTGATCCCCAGTTCGTTGGCTGCTGCCTCGGGTGTCAGTGGGTCGGTGCGGGGGGTTTGCTGCCGGATGGCGAGCAGGACGTCGCGGGTGAGGATGCCGGCGGCGACCAGGACCTCGGCGAGCGGGAGGTCGAGGGTTTCGGAGAGCGCTTCCAGGACGCGCGTTTCCGGGGCGCCTTGACCGCGCAACATGCGGCTGATGGACGCTTGCCCGATACCCGAGTCGGCGGCGAAGCGCGTTTGCCCGCCGCCCCTAGGTCGTAGGTCGTAGCCGCGGCGTTCGAGTTGGTCTCTCAGCCAGTCTGCGAACTCCGCGGGCGTGGCCCGGTCGTTCTTCCGTGGGGGATTCGTTCGATCCATGGATGGAACATACCGCGCGTGGGGCGCTACTACCACATGATCGTTTGAAGCCGCCCGGAATAAGCACGTTTGGCACAGTCCACCCCCCTGAGCTGCCGCCATGCAGTCGAACAGGTGACCGATTGTTGCCGCGCATATGCCACGTGTCAACAGAGTTCGGAACTCCCAAGTCCGCTCGCATATGCCACGTCGAACGCCCGTACGTCGTGCTAACGTTCCATCCGTGGATAGAACAAACCATCCACGGAAGGACGATGCCGCTATGTACGACCGCGCCACTCTGGTCACAGCCGCCCAAGCAGCAGGCGACCGCAACCCGTCAGACACCGCAAGACGGTTGAAGGTTGCACGTAATACCGCATGGCGCCTGTGGAACGGACACACCGCCCCAAGTGCCGCCATTGCCGCGGCAGTTGAGGAGCACTACGGCGTTACCGCTGGTCAACTGATCAAGCGAGCCGCCGCATGACCGGCCCCGTGATCTCCCGCGACCAGGCGTTCGCCAACGCCCGCCGGGTCCTCGACGCCGCCCGCGACCGCCGCGACAGCGACCGCGCCGCCGGCCGCCTCGACCCCGAGGCCGAACTCATCTTGCGCCGCCTCGAACGGCAGCAGCGCGCCGAGCAGGCGCCCGCCGTCGAGCACCGCGCCGCCGCCTGAAACGCGCGAGGGCCGCCCGGAAGCGACCCGGACGGCCCCGCCCGACCGAACCCCGAGAGGTACCGATCGTGAACACCACCCAGCCTACCGCCGCCCCCCGCGCCGCCGAGGCCGTCGCCGGCGCCCTCGCCGCCCGCAAGCGCCTCGCCCTCACGGGCGTGATCGCCCGACAGCTCGACCAGATCGCCCCCGGCACCGCCCGCGTGCGGATCGTCCCCGTGACCACCGACCGCGACGGCGAACCGCGCATCGCAACGTGGGTCAGCCTCGACGACGCCCTCGGCCTGCCGCTCAAGGCCGACCGCGCCGCGCACCGCGCCGCCCGCGGCCTGCTCCGCCGGGCGTTCCCCGCCGCCGACTGGACCCGCGCGCACGCCTACGACGTCGCGGCCGGCGACCTCGCCCTCGACGCGCCGACCCTGCCCGAGGAGCTGCACCAGTGATCCGCCCCCAGCTCAGCGCCGACGGCCTCGCCGTCCGCCTGCCGATCGCCGCCCGCGCCGAGTCCATCCTCGACGACCTCGCCCTCGCGTACGCCGAGGACCCCGACACCGTCGGCGCCCTGCTCACCCACCACGGCGACAACGTGCGTGCCCTCGACCACGCGATCTATGCGCACGACATGCCCGAGTACGAGCGCGCCATGAGGGCCGCCGCCGCGGACGGAAGCCGCGAGGCCCTGGCCGCCGAGGCGCCGATCGCCGCCGACCTCGACGACCTGCTCGACCCCGACTCGGCGATCACCCTCGCCGGCCGGATCACCAGGCTCGCCGGCCGTATCCGCCACACCCCCGCACAGAACAGGAAGACCCACCCGTGACCGTCACCACCCTGCCCACCGCTCACGCCCCGGTCGCGGTCGCGCCCGCCCGCGGGGGCGCCCTGTCCCTCTCCCAGATGAGCCCTTACGAGGCGTGGCAGTTCTGCGAGTCCCTGGCCAACACGCCTCTACTGCCCGACGTCTACCGCAAGAACCCCGCATCCGTTCTGTGGGCACTGGAGTACGGCCGCGCCCTCGGCCTCGACGTCGTCACCACCATCACGACGATTCACGTGATCAAGGGCAAGCCGTGCCAGTCCGCCGACCTCATGCTCGGCCGCGCCCGCTCCGCCGGGCACCGCGTGCGGATCAAGTCCGAGCGCACCCGGTGCGTTGTGTCGATCCAGCGGCACGACGACACCGACGACGAAACGGTCGTCGAGTGGACCCTCGACGACGCCGTGACCGCTGGTCTGTGCACGCTCAAGAACGACCGCCCGTACGCCCGCGACAAGCACGGCGACCCCACCCCGTGGGAGAAGTTCCCGCGCGCCATGCTGCGGGCCCGATGCATCGCCGAGGCCGTGCGTATCGCGTGCCCCGAAGTGCTGCACGGGGCGATCTACACGCCCGAGGAGTTGGGCGCCGTCGTCGACCAGGAGGGAAACCCGGTCGCCGTCGAGCGGACCGACGCCCCGCCCATGCAGCAGACGGCGACCGTCGTGCAGTCGACGCCGAACGGCCCCCCGGCCGCGACCGCGCCGACGCGCGACTACCTCGCCGAGGCCGCCGAGACGGCCGACGCCGACCAGCTCGCCGCGATCCTCGCCGACGCCGAAGCGAACGGCGCCCCCGCGGACTACATGGTGTGCCTCGGCGAACTCCGCGACGCGCACGCCGCCGAGGCCGTCGGCCCCGTCCGCGAGCTGCACGCCGCCGCCCAGGCCCGGGGCGTTCACCCCGACCACCTCGCACGCCTCGCCGCCATCGGCGCCACCAAGCCGGGCGCCAAGCAGCAGGCCGGGGGGAACGAGGAGCGCCAGGCGCCCGAGGAGCAGGGCACCCCGGCCGGACCGGCGCCGCACTCGGTATCCGACGCGGTCGCCGCCGAGGCCGCCATACCGGCCGGCGTCGCCAACGCCGAGCAGGCCGCCGCCGAGGCCGAGAACCGGCTCAGGCTCGCCGCGAGCCGCGCCCAGCTCGCCAACCTCGACGAGGCGTTCGAGCGCGTGCACGGCTTGCCGATCGAGCACGCCCCGGCCGCCGCCCTCGACGCGTTCCGCGCCATGATCGAGAACGGGGGCGCCCAGTGACCGAGCAGCCCCAGACCGAGCAGGCCGAAGCCAAGCCGACCGCGCCCGACCCCGTCGTCGTCCGCGACGCCGTGACCCGACAGGCCGTCCTCGGCGCCCTGCTCGACGAGGTCAAGAGCGCGTACAAGGACGCCAAGAAGGCCGCCGACGACCTGCTCGACAAGTCGCACAAGGCCGGCGGGACGACTCAGGTCGACGCCCTGTTGCCCGACGGGACGAAGGTCGGTTCGTCGTCCCGTTCGGGGGGCGAGCGCGAGGCCCAGGTCGTCGACGCCGAGGCGTTTCGCGGGTGGGTCCGGGACAACTACCCGACCGAGCACGTCGTCGAGTTCGTGCCCGCCCAGGTGCTCACCAGCGTGCGCCCCGGATTTGCCGGCAAGGTGCTCGCCGAGGCGACCGCGGCCGGTACCTCCCAGTTCGTCGACGGGACGTCCGGTGTCGTGCACGACGTGCCCGGCGTCGAGTTGAGGCCGTCGAGGGCCGCCTCGCACCGCCTCACCTACACCCGGGGGAGTAAGGCGCAGCCGACGAGTGGGCGCGACCTGGTCGCCGCCGCGTGGCGTGCGGGCGTCCTGGTCGAGTTCCTGCCCGCCCTCGCCCCGGCCGCGCCGACGGCCGCGGCCACGGCGCCGGCCGAGGAGCCCGAGCAGTGACCCGGGCGACCGCCGCGAGCCTCGCCGCCATGCGTCGCCGCCTCGACGAGCCGCCGCCCGAGAACGTGCCCGGTCAGCTCGCCGTCGAGGTCCCGGCCGGCGAGGACAAGCCGCCGCCCGCGTGCGGCCACGGGAACCCCCAGTGCGGCGCCCGGCCCGTTCGGTTCTACCCGTGCGGCCACCGGTGCGAGGAGCACCAGCCGAGCAAGACCCGCCCGTATTTCACTCCCTCGCCTTGACCGGCCCCCGGGGGCGAGGCCGCCCTCGCCCCCGGGCCCCCAGCACGACAGGAGCGCCACCCCGTGACCCTCGACGCCATGGATTGGGTGTGGACCCGCGCGAAGGCGCGCGGGAACGCCCGCCTAGTCCTGCTCGCCGTCGCCGACGCCGCGACCGGCCCCGAGGCCACCGCGCGCATGGGTACGGCCGAGTTCATGCGCCGGCTCGCCGCGTCCCGCTCGACCGCGCGCGCCGCCGTCGACGCCGCCCTCGCCAGTGGCGAACTGGTCGAGGACGAGCCCGCCAAGGGCAGCCGCGCGACCCGGTACAAGCTCCCCGGAGCCGTCGGGTACCGCCGGACCGCACGCGCTACCGGGCCGGAATCCGGCCCCATAGCCCCGGAGACCCCCGGGCCGGAATCCGGCCCCCTACCGGCTACCGGGCCGGATCTCGGCCCCTTTACCGGGCCGGAGTCCGGTCCCCTCGCAGATACGCCGGAGACCCCTTACCGGGCCGAATCTCGGCCCCTTTGGGGACCGGATTTCGGCCCCCATCACCCACCCATAGAGGGATTGAGTGAAGGAGGGAGCGAGCGTGCACGCGACGCGGTCGCAGTGATCCCCGAGTTCGCCCGCCCCCTGGTCGACCAGATCACCGCCGCCGGCGTCCTGGTCGCGTGGAACCTCGCCCCGGCCGAGTGGTTCATCGTCGACGCCCTGGTGAAACGTTCCGGCCTCGACATGCTCGCCACCGCCGCAGTGCAGGCCGCCGCCCGCAACCGCAAGGGCGTATCGCACGCCCGCTACTTCCTGCGGGCGTGGCAGTCGCTACCGCCTGCCCCCGCGCCCGGCACCGTCCCGGCCGCCGCCCCGGCCGCCCACGCCTCGAACGTGATCCCCCTCGACCGCGCCCAGCCCCGCGGACGCGTCGCCCAGTCCGCCGACTACCTCGCCGAAGCCCTCGCCGCCATGGAGGCCCAGCCGTGACCCCCCGTGAAGTTGCCGCCCTGATCGCCTACGTCGTCAAGCTCGACCCGCGCCTCGCCCTCGACGACCAGGCCGCCGCCGCCGAACGGCTCGCCCAGTGGTGCGACCTGCTCAGCGACGTTCCCGCCCAGGCGCACGGGTGGGACGCCGCCCGCGTCGCCCGCGACTACATCGCCCGCAACCCGTACCGCATCCAGCCGTCGGACGTGTCCCGGCCGTGGCACACCCACAAGGCCGACCAGATAGGCCGGCACGTGGGCACGTTCGAGCCCACCGCGCACCCGGAGATCGACCCGGACGACGAGACCGGCGACGCGTATGTCGCCGCACTGCGCCACGAGCGCGAGGCCGTCGCCGCGGGGCGGATCGCACCCGTCACGCTCCGCGCCATCACCGCGGGCCCGGCCGCCGCCGAGGTCGAGCGCCGCCTCGCCGCCCTCGGCGAGTACATGCCCCGCAGCGTCAAGCAGGTACTTGCCGAGCACCGGCCGCGCCGGACCGAACGCGAGCGCGCCGCCGTCGAGGGCCGCCCCGACCCCCTCGACGTGTCGTGCGTCTACGAGCACTGCCTCGCCCCCGTCGGCGAGCCGTGCCGCAACGCCCGCCGCCAGGTCCGCGCCAAGCCCCACCCGACCCGCCTCGACCGCGCCACCGCCCACCAGGCCCGCCGCCAGGAGCAGGAGACCGCAGCATGAGCCCGACCCCGAAGCAGGCCCGCACCCACCGCCGCAAGGCCGCGACCGGCGACCGGACGAAGAACGTCACGTCGTGGCGCGTCGAGGCGAGTTGGGACCACCGCCCCGACGCACCGGTCGTCATCCGGACGTCGGACAAGAGGCAGGCCCGCCGCAAGGTGGCCGACCTCGCCGACAAGGGCGCGTACGTGATCTTCCAGGAACACGAGGGGTGGGACCGGTGGCGCACCGTGCGCGAGGTCGACGGCGCCGCCCTGCTCGCCGAGCGCGACGCCGAGCAGCAGCTCGCCGCCGCCGGGCACCCGCCGGCCCCGCCCGCGTACCGGCCGGACGCCGACGACCGACACCGCACGTGGCTCGCATGGATGAGCGCCCGCGCCGAGGCCGACCGCCGCGCCGCCGAGCAGGCCGCCCGCGAGCAGGCCGAGGCCGGCGCCCGTCGCCGTCGCCTCGCCGCCGAGGCGCACCGCGACGCCCGCGCCCTCATGTCGCCGCCCGCGATCGTCCGGCCCGAGAACCGGCAGCGCGCCCGGCACATCACCGGGGCGCAGCGATGACCCCGGCCGCCCTCGCCGTTGTCCGGGCCGCCGTCGAGGACGCCCAGCGCGACCACGTCGAGCAGCCGGCCGACGTCGTCGAGCGGATCGCCACGGAGCTACGCCACCAGGGTTGGACGCTCGCCCCGCTCGAACAGCCCGAGCCGTACGCAGCCTGACGCCGCAGCACACGGGGGCGAAACCGATCGAACAAGGGCCGCCCCCGTGCTGTATCTTCCATCCATGGATGGTTTGAGCCATCCGAGAAAGCACGTCCAGTCGTCGCCATACATCCCGCGGAGGTACGTCCATGAGCCGGCCCACAGCCGCCGAGCGATTCGCCGCCAAGACGACCCCCGGGACCACCCCCGACGGCCCCAACACCCCCGACACCCCGTGCCTGTTGTGGCCCGAGGGCAGCCTCGACCGCGACGGATACGGCCGCTTCTGGATCGACGGCCGAGTCGTCCCCGCCCACCGCTGGTCGTACGAGCAGAAGCGCGGGCCCATACCCGCCGGCCTCGAACTCGACCACACGTGCAGCGTCCGCCGATGCGTCGCCGACGACCACCTCGACCCCGTCGACCACCGAACCAACGTGCTCCGCTCGACCGGCCCCTCGGCGATCAACGCCCGCCGCACGAAGTGCGTGAACGGCCACGACCTCACCGACCCGGACAACGTCCGCGTGAGCTACCCCCCGTCGCACCCCAACGGGATGCGCAAGTGCCGCGCGTGCGCCCGCGACCGCGCCCGCCGTGCCCGCGAGCCCCAGCTCGCCCCCGTCGCCACCCTTCCCACCCGCACCACCCCCGAGAGGACCGCCGCGTAATGGCTGGAGAGACCCCGATCACCGTCGTCGGAAACGTCGTCGCCGACCCCGAGTTGCGATTCACCCCCGCCGGCGCCGCCGTGGCGAACTTCCGGATCGCCTCGACGCCCCGCACGTTCGACCGCGTCACGAACGAGTGGAAAGACGGCGACACCCTGTTTCTGTCCGTCAGCGTGTGGCGCCAGCAGGCCGAGAACGTCGCCGAGTCCATCAAGCGCGGCGACCGCGTGATCGTCGTCGGCCGCCTCGGACAGCGCCAGTACGAGAAGGACGGCGAGCGCAAGTCGTCGTACGAGGTACAGGCCGAGGACGTCGGCCCCGCACTCAAGAACGCGACCGCCCAGGTCGCCAAGAACGGCCAGCAGAACGGCCAGCAGCAGCGCCCCCAGGGATACGGCCAGGGATACGGCCAGCAGGCCCCCCAGCAGGGTTACGGAGCGCCCCAGGCCGACCAGTGGAGCACCCAGCAGCCCCGCCAGGGATACACCGACGAGCCGCCGTTCTAGGCCCTCGCCGCGACCGGTCGCGGGCCGCCCCGTGCGCGGGCGTGCGCGCGTCTACCACCCACCACTGACACAGGAGCGAACCCAGCATGACCCGCATCCCCGATTCCGTCGCCGTCGCCTCGCTCGACACCCATCGTCTGATCGTCGCCGTCCCGAACCACGGCCCCGCGGAGGTGTCGTGCAACCTTCCGCGCCCGGTCGCCGCGTCCGTACTGCGACAGCTCGCCGACGGCCTCGACAGCCCGGCCGGCCAGTGCGAGACCGCGCTCATAACCGGCCGCCCGTGCCCCGTCCATGACGCCCCCGCCTCGCCGTCCGAGACCCCGCGACCGGCCGGCCTCGACGCCCTGCTCGGCTACGTCGCCGCGAGCATGGCCGACGAGGAGCAGGCCGCCGAGCAGCCGGCGCCGCTCACCCCGGGCGACGTGCGCGACGCCCTCGCGTTCAACGCCGACGAGCGCGACCAGGTGCTCGCCACGCTCCGCGACGTCCTGCTCGACACCACCGCGCCGCGCACCCCCGAGCAGGCCCTCGGCGCCGCCCGCATCATCCTCGCCGCGCACGCCCAGCAGCTCGCCGCCCTGGTCGAGGCCGAGCGCACCGAGACCCACACCCGATGGGGACTCAACCGCTCAACCCGCGGAGTGCTCACCGGGTACAGCAGCGCCCGCCGCACCATCCGGACGTACGCCGACCGCCTCGCCGACGAGCAGGCCCTCGCCGAGGGCGCAGCGAACGAGCAGGCCGGCCAGTGACCCCGGCCGTCGCCACCGCGGCGAACCTCGCCGTCGCCGTCTTCCTGCTCGCCGCCTCGGCCCGCCTGATCGTGTGGGCCCTGTCCGGCGAGCCCGGCCGCGTACATCACCCCCAGCACGACGACCAGGAGCAGCCGCCCGCATGAGCCCCCGCACCCAGCAGCGCGCACCCAAGGGACGCGACCGCGACCGCGCCGACCGGCGAGCCGTCGTCGACGTCCTGCTCGCCCGCGCACACCGCGGCGCCCTGTCCCAGGCCGAGGGCGCCCTACTCGCCGAGCACGTGCGCACCGAGCAGCACCTCGCCGACGAGACCCGCCGTGCCATGGCCGGCACGACACAGGCCCTCGAACGCGCCCGCGCCCAGCTCGCCGCCGCCGAGGCCGCCATCGTCGAGGCCGAGCGCGACCGCGACCAGGCCGAGGAGCGCGCCACGGAAGCGAAGCGCGTCGCCGGCGAGCAGGCCGCCGCCGTCGCCCGCGTCGTCGCCCTGGTCGGCCGTCACGCCGCCGTACCGGCCACCGCCGTATGGGCCGCCGTCGACGCCGACCCCGCCGAGCACCGGACCGCCGACGACCGCGCCCGCCGATGGAAGGCCGAGCAGGGCGCCGCCCGCGACGCCGTATCCCGCGTGCGCATCCTCGCCCAACGGATGCGCGCCGGCTCACCCCAGGGCGCAGCAGCGATCTACGCCGAGCGCATCGAGCAGGCCCTCGACAACGATCGCCGCGCCCTCGACCCCGACACCGCGATACGTGCCCGTTTCCTCGACGCCGCCGACTCGACGACGGCCCGCCTCGCCGAGCAGAAGCGCGAGCACGACGTCGCCCTCGCCACCGTCGAGGAGCGGGCCCGCCGCCTCGGCGCCGCCATGCAACGCACCGTCGACCACTACCGCGAGCAGGTCGTCGCCGTCCGGGCCGCACTGCCCGACGAGCCCCGGCCGCGCCTCGGCCTACCGACCGACCTCGCGTACGCCAACGGCCGGCACGACCTCGCCGAACGCGTGCGGTACGTCCTCGACGCACAGCCCGACACCGCCAAGGAGCACCCCACCGCATGAGCGCCACCCGAACCACCGTTGCCGCCGGCGTTGCCCTGGTCGTGATCAGCGCCGCCGCCGTCGTCGCGTGCGACGCCTCGACCGCGTGCGCCGCCCCCGTCCCGCGCCCGGCCCCCGCACCGCGCGTGACCGTGCCCAAGGCGCCAAGCGCACCGAAGGCCCCGAAGCCTCGCACCCCGTCGGGCGTCGTCCCCGTACCCGTCGTCGTCGACGTCGACCAGTGCGACCGGTGACCACCCCGCCGACCATCGACCCCGAGCGCGTGCGCGCAGCCGCCGAGCAGGTGCGCGCCGCGCTTCGGGCGTGGGCCGAGGCCGTCGCCCCCGCCGTCCGCGCCATGGCCGAGGAGTTCGCCCGCCTCGCCGAGCAGCTACGCGAGGCCGGCGTCGTCGACGACCAGGGCCGACCGGCCCGCCGCGACCGCCCCGCATGGCAGAGCCCTTACGGCCCGCCGCCCCGCCGCCGTCAGCACTGAGCACCAGGAGCAACCGCACATGACGACCACCCCCGGCCAGCGCGCCGCCGACGACCTCGCCGCCGTGCGCGAGTCGTGGGGCGACCTGCTCGCCGCGATAGCCGAGCCGCCGCGCGCCGCCGAGTGGATGCCGTACGAACGCCGCGGATTCCTCGACCAGCTCGCCGCCAACGACCGCGCCGACGACGACCAGACCCTCGCCGAGGCCGCCGTCGGCCGTCTGCCGCTCATCCTCCGCGAGCACCCCGCGCCGGCCGATCTCCGCGCCCTCGACGCCGCCCTCGCGGTCGAAGAGGACGTGTTCGAGATGTGCGACACCGTCGCCGAGCGCGTGCAGCTCCCCGCCCGCGACCGGCACGGCCGTTGGACCCTCGGCAGCGACCCGAGCGACCCGCGCTTGTGGAGCCTGCCCACGTACCGCGACGCGGGCCCGACGACGATCGCCTCGACCGGATCACGCGTGTTCGGCCTCCATTGGGCCGCCGTCTGGTTGGAGGGCCGCGCCCTCGACGACCGGGCCGACCGCGACCTGTTCGCCCCCACGCCCGCGACCCTGGTCGACCAGATCGCCGAGGTCGCCCGGACCGCGCGCCGCCGCGTCGAGGGTGCCCTCGGCCGCACCGTCCGGACGATCACGCTCGACGAGTCGTGCCCGTTCTGCCGCGCCGGCCGCATCACCGTGCACAACGGCGGGGGCGACCCGCGACAGGCCGTGGCGACCTGCTCGACCGGCCCGTCGTGCCCGGCACCGGTCGAGGCCGAGCGAGGCCGCCGGGCGTGGCGGGGGCCCGCCCTGGTCGGCCTGTTGACCGCGCTGGAGTCGAGGCGTACCGCCCCGGCCGCGTAGGGCGCAGCGCCCCCCACACCCCCGGGATACGTGCCCCGGGGGTGTTCGCATGCCGTCCCCGAACCGGCCCGATCACGGTTCTGTAACGGTTGCTGTAATGGTTGCTGTAATGACTACAGCAACGGTTAGTGTTGGCCTTCCTGACGGGTCCTCACCCCGACAGGACCGCCGGCCCTCACCCGGCACCGACACGAACCAAGGGAGCGACCCCATGGACCTGTACCGACCCGCCAACCCCCGCAGCCGCGGCGCCGGCCACTACCGCCGCCCCGGCACGTCCGCGAGCTACTGCGGGCGCACCGTGCAGGCGCAGCCCGTCACAGAGGCCGACGTGACCGGCGTGTGCCAGCAGTGCGCCAAGGGCGAGCAGCGCGACCGCGTCGAGGCCGAGCAGGTCGTCGCCGACCGCGACCTCGACGGCCCGACCCTCGCCGAGCGCGCCGGCGTCCGGTACTGCCTGGTTGGCACCGGCCGCCGCGTGCACTACTCGAACAACGACGACACCCTGTGCGGGCGCGAGGTCACCGAGTACACCGACGGCCCCGACAAGCGTCACGACCTGCTGTGCGCTCCGTGCATCAAGGCCGCCGAGAAGCGCGCATACGCCCGCGCCCTCGCCGCCGCCTCGCCGCTCGCCGCCGCCGCGGTCGACCTCGCCGAGACCGTCGAGCAGGCCGACGCCGAGCAGGCCGCGCCCCCGGCCGAGGAGTCGACGCCGGCCGCCGGCACGCTGGTTGACCCGTGGACGTGGATTCGGCGCCCGTCGAGCAGCGACGCCGCCCAGGCCGCCGAGGAGCGCGCCGAGCGTCGCCAGCACCTCGCCGACGCCCGCGGGGCGAACGCCTACGAACTCGCCGTCGCCGCCGTTCGTCAGGTCGTCCGCGAGATGCCCCAGGCCGGCGCCCTCCGCGTCCGCGTCGTCGAGGGCAGCCCCGAGGCGATCCTCGCCCGCGAGGACCTGCACGCCCTCGCCTACAGCGGGCACACCACCGCCGACGCCGTCGCCCGCGTCCGGGCCGCCGTCGCCGCCCACATCCGCCACGGGGAACGCGAGGTGCACATCATGTTCCCCGCCCTCGGCATGCGCCCCGCGCTGTACCTCCCCGACGTCATGGCCCTGTTGATCAGGTGGGACGACCAGGCCGGGGCCCGCCTCGACCAGGCCGTCGCCGAGGCCGGCGAGCAGTTCGGCCGCGCCGCCCGCGCCGTCGACGCCGTCGAGCACGCCGAGCAGGTCGAGGCCGCCGTCGAGACCGTCGAGGACGCCGAAGCCCTGTACGCCGCCGCCCTGGTCACCGAGGCCGAGGCCACCGAGGGCACGTGGCGGGGCGAGTGGATCGGCGAGCAGCCGGCCGCCGACGTCCTGTTCGCCGTCGAGGGCACGGTCGAACAAGGCGCCCTGTTCGCCCCCGCGGCCACCGTCCGCGAGCCGATCGTCGCCCGCGCGAGCTTCAACCGCGCCGACCTCGACCGGATCAAGTCCAAGGCCGCCGCCGACCGCGCCGCGTACCGTGCCGAGACCGACGACCGGATCGCCGCGGAGTGCGCCGCCCACGGCGTGGCCCCGTCGCAGGGCGTACGGGACCGAATCGCCGCCCGTGCCGCCGAGCAGGCACCCGCCCGTCGCGTGATCGAGGGCGTGATCGTCCAGCACGCCGGCACCGCCGAGGGCAGCACCCCGAGCAACGCCTCGCACCCCGACGTCGTCGCCGCCCGCGCCGCCCTCGACGGCCTCGCCGTCGCCACCATGACCGACCACCACGACGTGACCGAGCCGACCGAGGACGAACAGCACGTGCGCGGGTACCTGATCGACCCCCGCGGGCAAGGCCGCGTCGCCGTCTACTGGCTCGAAGGTGGCCGCACCGTCCGCCGCGACCAGATGCCGCACGGGCCCGCCCTCGACTGCCTCGCCGACCGGTTGCAGCGCCGCGGGTGGACCGTCGAGAAGATGCTCAGGTCGTCCGCGTGCGTGTTCGCCCACCGGCCGGCGACCAACTGACCACCGCCCACCGGCCCGCCCTCACCCGAGGGCGGGCCCCGCCCACACCGACAGGAGCCCACCCGTGGACCACGACGAGCGCCAAGCCGAGCCGACCGTCGCCGAACTCCGCGCCGAAGTGGCGCAGCGGATCGCCGACGCGCCGACCGACGACCCCACCGCCGACATGCTGCGGTCGATCGTGCAGTTCCTCGACGACTACACCGCCGAACGCGCCGCCCGCAGCGACGGCCCGAAGGTCGCCCACTACGTCCGCGCCGACGCGTCGACGCTCCCCACGCACCCAGCCGGGCAAGAGGCCGCCGTCGAGGGCATGGCCGCCGCCCACGGCTACACGGTCCGCCGGCGTGGGACGTTCGAGCGGATCGCCGACGACCTGAACCGGCGGGGCGTGCCCACCGACACCCCGCACGGGAAGATCGTCACGGAGATGTTCGAGCTGTTCAACAAGTTCGAGCGCGAGACGGCCGCCGACCGCGCCCTGAACGGCGACACGAACCCGTACGACCTCGAACCGTTCGCCGACGTTCACGACCTCGCCGAGCAGTACGAGCAGGCCAAGGCCGACGACCCGACCCTGTTCGAGCGGTTCCTCGACAACCTCGCGGAAGACCTCGACCTCGACGACGTCAAGGCACTGCGCACGGCCGCCGCCGCCGTCGCCGAATCCATGGGCCGTATCGCCCTCGAAGCCCGTACGCGAGGCATGGGCCCCGACCGGATCGCCAACGAGACCGGATACACCGCGTCCCGGATCGCTCAGTTCCTCCGCGAGGAGCGCGAGCGCCGCGGCGACGCCAAGTAGGCCCGCACACAGAAGCGGGCCCGCCCGGTCCCTCACAGACCGTATGGGCGGGCCCTGACCACCGCAGAAGGAGCGACCCAACCCGATGGCTACCGAGAAGCGTAACCAGAAGACCGCCCCGCCCAAGCCCGGCACCCGTCCGTCATTCCGAGTCGACGACCAACTCGCCGCCGACCTCGCCGTCGTCATGCGTACGGGCGTCAACCTGTCCGACGCCGTACGCAAGGCCGTCGGACAGCTTGCCGGCATGTATCAGACCGCGTGGGCCGAGGGTGTCGTCGCCGAGGGCAAAGCGCCGACCCTGCTCGCCTACCAGCTCCAGCAGGACCCCGCCCTGTTGCCGCCCCGTCCGACGCCGGCACCGGCCCCGACCAGCGCGTATGACGCCCGTCGGCAGCCGTCGGCGCCCCCCGTCGGACGCCCGGCCGCACCGGTCGCACGCCCGTGGGCACCGGCCCCCGGCCGCGGGCCCCAGGTGGCACGCTCCGGACCGTTCCCGGGCGTGCCCGTCCGACGCCCGTAGGACAGCACGCGGGGGCCGTCCGACAGCGCGCGACCGGACGCGCCCCCGCGTAGGCGCGCGCGCCCTCGAACGGACTTGCGCCGTTATCGATCTGTGACCTAATGTTGGGGGCGTCTCCGGCGTGCCCGGAACTCCCCAGACCGCGCCCCCGCGAGCGACTACCGCCCCCGGGGGCGCCGACAACCCGAACGCCCCGTCGGCCCACCCCCGGCGGGGCGTTCGCATGCGCCCGGCGAGGAGGTGCGACCGCCGATGGCCCGCCCCATCGACGACGACGACCGCCGCAGCGTGCGCGAGCTGCACGCCGCCGGCAAGTCCCGCAACCAGATCGCCCGCGCGCTGAAACGTTCCCCCTCGACCGTGTCGAAGATCGCCGCCAACCTCGACCCGCCCCTGTCGTTCGACCGCGCCGAGCAGGTCGAGGCCGCAACCCGCGTACGTACCGCCGACCTCGCCTCGCGCCGCGCCGGCCTCGCCCTCGACCTACAGGCCGCCGCCGAGCGCCTACTCGGCCAACTCTGGGCACCGACCACGCACGGCGAGTTCGCCGGCCGCGAGGGCGAGTGGCACGAGACCCACCTACCGCAACCCCGGTTCGGCGACCAACGGGCGATCGTCGCATCGGTACAGACCGCCGTCGGCACCTCGCTACGCCTCGCCCCGGCCGAGGGCGGAGAGAACGCCGAGCAGGTGCGCAGCATGTTGGGCGCCCTCGGCGAGGCACTGACACAGGCCGCCAACGACGACCAGGCCCTCGACGACGACGGGGGCGACGCCGGGGGGTGAGCCGTCGTGCTCGACCTCGACCGTCTGCCCCTGTCCCGTAAGCAGCTCCGCAGCATCGGAGAAGCGACCGCCCGTATCAACCTGTGGCATGGGTCGGTCCGCAGCGGAAAGACGATCGCCTCGCTACTGGCGTTCGTAATCGCCGTCGCCACCGCGGGACCGTCCGGCCTGATCATCATCGTCGGGCGCAGCCTCCAGACGATCGAACGAAACGTGTTGGAGCCCCTACAGGATCACGCGTTGTTCGGGCCCCTCGCCCGGCACGTCGTGCACACCAGGGGCGCCACGACGGCGACGATCCTCGGCCGTACGGTCCACCTGATCGGCGCCGCCGACGCACGGGCCGAGGGCCGCCTACGTGGCCTTACGGCCCAGCTCGCTTACGTCGACGAGGCGACGCTACTTCCCGAGGGGTTTTGGACCCAGCTACTCGCCCGGTTGAGCGTCCCGGGCGCCCGCCTGTACGCCACGACCAACCCGGACAGTCCGAGGCATTGGCTCAAGGTCGGTTACCTCGACCGGATCGCCGAACTCGACATGCGGGCGTGGCATTTCAAGCTCGCCGACAACCCCAGCTTGTCGGCCGAGTACGTCGCATCGCTCGCCGCGGAGTACACCGGCCTATGGCGCCGGCGCATGATCGACGGCGCGTGGGTTGTCGCCGAGGGCGCGATCTACAGCGAGTGGGACGAAGACCGGCACGTCGTCGACGAAGTGCCCGCGATCCGTCGCCATTGGGTCGGGATCGACTACGGCACGACGAACCCTTTCTCGGCGATCTTGCTCGGCCTCGGCGTCGACGACCGCCTGTACGTGTGCGCCGAGTGGCGATTCGACTCGCGCACCGCCCACCGGTCCATGACCGACGCCCAGTACAGCGCCGCCGTCCGGGCGTGGCTTGCCGACCAGGGCGTCGAGCCCGAGTGGACGTTCGTTGACCCCTCGGCGAAGTCGTTTTCCACCCAGCTATGGCAGGACGGACACCCGGGCCTCGCCCGCGCCGACAACACGGTCGCCGACGGCATCCGGTCCGTGGCCGCCCTGCTCGCCGCCGGCCGCCTGTACGTACACCGGTCGTGCGACGGCCTGCTCGGCGAACTCCCCGGTTACGCATGGGACGCCAAGGCGACCGAGAGGGGCGAGGACGCGCCGCTCAAGATCAACGATCACTCCTGCGACGCACTGCGGTACGCCGTCCACTCCACCTCGCACGAGTGGCGCCATTTGCTCACCGCGCGCCCACCCGACACCACCAGGAGGTGACCCCATGGCACTGCCCGAGAACGGCGCAGCGTGGCCGCCGCCCGAGTGGGCCGCGTACTACGACCGGATAGCCGTCGACGACGCGTGGTACTCCGGTGACCGGGGCCGCCTCGCCCGGATCTACGGCCGCGAGACGAAGACACCGCGCCGCCGTCTGTGGGCCCGCCGCAGCAGCGCGCACCGTCCCGGCCGGGACACCCGCCTACACGTCCCCCTCGCCGGCGACATCGCGCAGACCAGCGCCGACATGCTGTTCGCGGACATGCCGCGCGTCGTCGTCGAGGACGCCCGGACACAGACCCGCCTCGACCAGTTGCTCGCCGACGGGCACACACAGCAGATGCTTTTGTCGGCCGCCGAGCAGTGCGCCGCCCTGTCCGGGGTCTACCTCCGCGCCACGTGGGACCGCGAGTTGGTCGACCGTCCGCTACTCACCGCCGTACAGCCCGACAACGCCATCCCCGAGTGGCGTTTCGGGATGCTCGCCGCGGTGAACTTCTGGCGGGAACTGTCCGGCAGCACGACACAGGCCGTATGGCGCCACGTCGAGCGGCACGAGCCCGGCCGGATCGCCCACGCGCTCTACCAGGGCAGCGGCGACAACATCGGCCGGCGCGTCCCGCTCACCGAACACCCCGACACGGCCGCCCTGGTCGGCAGCATCGAGCAGGACGGCGAGTCGACGACGACCGGTATCCAGCGACTCACCGCCGCGTACGTGCCGAACATGACCCCGAACCGGCTGCACCGCGGGTCGCCGATCGGGCGCAGCGACTACGCCGCCCCGATCTATGACCAGCTCGACAGCCTCGACGAGGTGTGGACGAGTTGGATGCGCGACATTCGCCTCGCCCGCGCGCGCCTGATCGTTCCCGACGGATACCTACGGAGCAACGGGCCCGGCCGCGGAGCGTCGTTCGACGAGGACGCCGAGGTATACGCGCAGCTCAACATGCCGCCGACGGAAAACGGCGGCATCACCTTGAGTCAGTTCGAGATCAGGGTCGAGGAGCACCAGCGCACCGCCGAGGCACTGACCAGGCAGGCCGCCCAGTCGGCCGGCTACGCGGCACGGTCGTTCGGCCTCGACCAGGACGGAGGCGCCGCCCGGACCGCGACCGAGGTCGACAGCGACGACGACAAGAGCACGATCACGCGCAGGAAGAAGGCCGGCCACTGGAAACAGGGCATGTCCGACGCCCTGTTCGCCCTGCTCGAACTCGACGTCGCGCACTTCGGCAGCGGAGCACCCGCGGAGCGCCCCCGGGTCGAGTTCCCCGACGGAGTCGCCGAGTCGCCCCTCGACACCGCGACGACCCTCGAACTACTCAACCGCGCACAGGCCGTGTCGACAGCCACCCGGGTCAAGATCCTGCACCCGGAATGGAACGACACGGAGGTCGCCGCCGAGGCCGCCGCGATCCTTCGGGAGACCGGCACCGCCGCCCCGGACCCCGGCGACACGTACCCGCTCGCCGCGTAGACGACGAGGGGGTGCGCCGTGCCGATTCACCCGGGCATGGTCGAGGATCTGGCAGCCACGACGCGTGACGCCTACGCCGCGGCCGAGGAACGGCTACTCGGCATCATCGCGCGCCAGCTCGCCAAGGGACTTGACGCGCCCGGGTGGGTCGAGGCCAAGCTCGCCGCCGTGCAGCAGGTACGCCGCGCCGCTCAGGCCGTCGTCGACGAGTTGGGGAAGGCGACCACCCTCGACGTGTTCGACGCGGTCGCCGAGGCGTACAACGTCGGGCACCGGTCGGCCGTCGCCGAGTTGGGCGCCCTGTCCGACGAGGCCCGCGCCCTGGTCGACGAGCGCACGCCGAACGCCCAGGCCGTCGACAGGTTGGCGCAAGAGGCCGTCGACGTCGTCACCGCGACGCACCGGTCGATCCTCCGCGCCGTCGTCGACGGTTTCCGGGCCGTCATCGCGTCCGTGGCCGCCACGCCCCTACTCGGCACCGGCACCCGCCGGCAGGCCACACAGGACGCGATGCGGGCGTTTGCCGACCGCGGGATACAGGCGTTCGTCGACAAGGCCGGCCGCCGCTGGTCGCTCCCCTCTTACGCCGAAATGGCAGTGAGGACCGCGACCGCGCGGGCCGCGACCGAAGCGCACATGCGGACTCTGGAGACCGCCGGCGTCGAGCTGGTCGTCGTCAGCGACGCCCCGCGCGAGTGCCCCTTGTGCGCCCCGTGGGAAGGCCGCGTGTTGACGATCAGCGGGCCCGCGGGCGCGCGCACGGTCGAGGTCGAGCACGCCACCGAGGACGGCCGTATGGTGCCCGTCCGCGTCGCGGGCAGCCTCGACGAGGCGCGCGCCCGTGGGTTGCAGCATCCGAATTGCCGCCACTCCGTGAGCCTCTACTCGCCCGGCCTCACCCGGATCGAGCAGGCCACCAGCGACCCGGACGGGTACGCCGCCGGGCAGCGACAGCGCGAGATCGAGCGGACCATACGGAAGTGGAAGCGCCGCGAGGCCGCCGCCGTCGACCCCGTCGGGCAGCGCGTCGCCCGCGCCAAGGTGCGCCAGTGGCAAACCGCGATGCGCGACCACTTGAAGGCGCATCCGGACTTGCGCCGCCTGCCGCACCGCGAACAGCTCGACCCGTCCGAGCAGCCCGCCAAGAAGCGCGAGGAGGCCCGCCGGCAGAACCCCGACCCGACGCCCGAGCAGGTCGACGCCGCCCGCGTGTGGTCGGGCGACGACGCGTCCGTGCGCGCCATGAGCGACGACCAGCTCGCCGCCGCCATGCGCTCGAACCTGCTTGACGACCGGGCCCGCGCCCGGATCGAGGCCGAGGCCGACCGCCGCGACCTCGACGCCCTGCTCGACCGCGCCGCGCCCCGTGGCACCCTCGCCGCCGACCTCACGCCGTTCAGCGACCGCGAGCTAGGCCGCGTGATCGGCCACGTCGACGACGCCGACGCACTGCGGATCGCCGCCGAACTCGACCGCCGCGACGTCGCCGCCCGACTCCCGGGCGTCCGCCCGGACCTGGTCGGCCTGTCCGACGACGAACTCGCCGCACGCGTCCGCCACGCCATCGAGCACGGGACCGACGACGTCGACCAGCTCGCCGCCGAGGCACACCGCCGCGACATGCTCGCCGCGATGTTCCCCGGCGGGCGCCTGGTCGACGACCTGTCCGCCCTCGGCGACGACGACCTCGCGTGGGTCATGCAGTACGCCAACGACGGCGAGCTGTTGCGGATCGCCGACGAGTTCGACCGCCGCGACGGAGCCGACGCCGCGCCGCTCCCCGAGCCGGCCGACACGGGCGACCGCGTCGCCGACATGCTCGCCGACCGCGACGCCCTCGCCGAGGCGATGGGCGCCGTACCCGATCCGGTCGTGTGGGGCGCCCTCGCCGGCGACGGCGAGGCCACCGCGCCGCGGGATTGGGGAGCGCTCAGCGACGAGGAGATCGAGGCACTACCCGACGAGGAGTTCGCGCAGTTCCGCAACTCCGAGGCCGCCGCCGCCTACTGGCAGCGCGTCGAGGAGCGCGCGGCGAAGGCCGCCGAGGAGGCCGGCGAAGAGGCCGTGCCCGAACACCGCATCACCCGGGCCGAGGCCCGAGAGATGTACTGGGAATGGGTGCAACGGCAGATCGCCGACGCCGAGGCCGCCACCAACGGCTACATGTTCAACAAGAAGTACGCCACCAAGGGCTACAGCTACGAGTCGTTGTTCACCGGCCCGCACCGCATCGGCTACGCCCGCGCGTCCGACGAACTCAAGGAGTGGTGGGAGACCCACCCGCGCCTCACGCAAGCCGAGTTCATCACGCAAGTCACCGGCAAGACGCAGCGTTGGGCGACCGGCGCGAGCGAGAATCGGTGGGGCGAGCAGATGAAGAGGTGAGCATGGGCGCGCGAGGCGACATCATCCGGGCGACCGTCGCGGGACGGAAGGCCGGCCGGGACGGCAAGCGCGCGAGCGCCTGCCCGTACCCGGCCACGTCCCTACTCCGGACCGCGTGGATTAAGGCATACGCCGAGGCCCGCCCCGTTCCGGCCGACGTCGTCGACGACGACCAGGCCGTCGAGTAGCACCACCCCAGCACCACACCCCGAAGGGGGGTCCGCCACCACGGCGGGCCCCCCTTTCGCATGTCCGCACACCCCCCGCCCCGTCCCACGAGGAGCCACCGTGCCCGAGCAGCCCCCGAACCCGAACCCGTCCGGCGACCCCTCGACGGACCCGGCCAACCCCCCGGCGCCCCCGGCCGGACCGCCGGCGCCGTCCGCGCCGCCGGCCAACCCGCCGGCCCCGCAGGGCGACCCGCAGCAGCCCGCCGAGGGCGACGTGTCCGCGCTCCCCGAGTGGGCGCAGGAACTCATCAAGAAGGCGCAGGAGAAGGCCCCGGCCGACCCGCCGCAGCCGACCCCGCCCGCGCCCGAGCCGGCCGCCGAGGGCGACCTGTCCAAGCTCCCGAAGTGGGCGCGCGACCAGCTCGGCCAGGCGCAGGAGCAGGCCCGGACCGCCGCCGTCCATGCCGCCGTACTGCGCATCGCGCCGACCGCCGGCGCCAACGCCGCGGCCCTGCTCGATTCGCAGTCCGCCATGGCCGCGCTCGCCGCGGTCGACACAAACGATCAGACCGCCGTGACCGAGGCGATCAAGACGGCCGTACAGGCACAGCCGCACCTCGCCGCCGCCGTCGGTCCCGCCCGCGGGGGCGCCGACTTCGGTAGCGCCACCCCGCCCGAGCGCAAGCCCGGATCGCTGCACGACGCCATCGCCGCCCGTCTGGGCGCCTGAACCTAGGAGCACCGCACATGCCCGTCACTCTCGCCGAGGCGAAGAACAACGCACAGGACGACATCGACGTCGCCGTGATCGACGAGTTCCGCAAGGAATCCGCCGTTCTCGACTCGCTCACGTTCGCCGACGTCGTCAACCCTGCCGATGGTGGGGACACCCTCACGTACGGATACCGCCGGCTGATCACCCAGCCGACCGCGTCGTTCCGTCCCATCAACACCGAGTACACCGCGTCGGAAGTCCAGACGCAGCGCTACACCGTCGATCTCAAGGTGATGGGTGGGGCGTTCCGCGTCGACCGCGTCGTCGCCCGGATCGGTCCGGCCGCGTCCGGCGCCGTCACGCTGAACATGACCCAGAAGATCAAGGCGACCCGGACCCAGTTTCAGGACACCGTGATCAACGGCGACACCGCCGTCGACGAGGAGTCGTTCGACGGCCTCGACAAGGCCCTCGCGGGCAGCTCGACGGAGTTCCGCGCCGGCGTCGTCACCGACTGGTCGGATTTCGACACCGACGCCCGCGCCGAACACAAGGCGCTCGACGCCATCGACGAGTGGCTGTCGCTGCTCGACGGGTCGCCGACGATCATCCTCGGCAACAAGCGTGCGCTTGCCCGCGTGCGCGCCGCCGCGCGCCGCGCCGGCATGTACACACAGAACCCCCTCGACGGCCTGCTCGGCCCGAACGGTCGCCCGATCGTCCGCGAGCAGTATGGCGACATCGTGTTCGCCGACCCGGGCGACAAGGCCGGCTCGAACGACCCGATCATCCCCGTCGAGACCCGCACCGTCGGCGCACAGGCCGACGTGACCGGCCTTACCGACCTGTACGCCTACCGCGTCGGCCTCGACGGTTTCCACGGCGTGGCGTGCATGGGCGGGACCGTCGTCCGCCAGTGGCTCCCGTCGTTCGACACCCCGGGCGCCGTCAAGTTCGGCGAGGTCGAACTCGGTCCCGTGGGCGTCGCGCTCAAGAGCACCAAGGCCGCGTCCGTCTTCCGCAACGTCAAGGTGGGCTGACCCATGGCAGTTATCCACACCCCTGTGAAGGGATTCAGCGGGCCCGGCGTGGCCGGCCTGCACTTCGTCGACGGCCGCGCCGAGACCGACGACGAGGGCGTGATCGCCTACGCCCGCCGGCACGGCTACGACGTCGAGGACACCGCGCCGAAGCGGAAGCCCGCGGCGAAGACCGAGACGCCGAAGGAGTAGGCCGGTGCCCCGGATCTACGCGACGCCCGAGCAACTGGCCGCGTGGACCGGGGAACCGGCCCCGGCCGACGCCGAGCGCCAGCTCGCCCGCGCGTCGAGCGACGTCGACGCCGCCCTGTTGTGCGCGTTCTACGACACGAACAGCGCCGGCCTACCCACCGAGCCGCACGTCGTGCAGGCCCTCGCCGATGCGACTTGCGCTCAGGTGGAGTACCAGGAAGCGACCGGCGACGACGGGACCGGCGCCGCCGGCAGGTGGGGCAGCGTCGCTATCGGCCCCGTGTCCCTCGGCGACCGCCGCGACAACCCGCGGGCCCCCGGCGACGTCGACCTCGCCCCCCGCGCACACCGCGCCCTCATGCTGGCCGGCCTGCTCCCGGGGGTGATCTTCTGAGAGTCCCCCGGTTCCTGCTCAGGCACCGCGTCGTCGTCGAGCCGTACGACGGCGACAGCGCGTACGGCCCCACCTACCGGCCCCCGTTCGAGGTGCGGGCCCTGGTCGCCGAGGCGACCAAGCTCACCCGCAACCGCGAGGGCGTCGAGGTCACGTCGACCGCTCAGGTCATCACCGAGCCCGACCTCGACTGTCCGGCCGAGTCCCGCCTCACCCTCCCGTCGGGCCGGATCACGAAGGCGCTCAGCGTCGCCAACCACACCGCGCCCGGCCTACCGGTGCCGCAGTCCACGGAGGTGATGTGCGAGTGACGCAGCGAACCCGACTCCGTTGGAACGGTGGCGCAGCGCTCCGCGGCACCAAGAGCGGCGCCGCCCGCGGCCTACGCCTCGCCGCCGAGCACGTGCTCGGCGAGTCCCGCCGGATCGTCCCCATTGAAGAGGCCACCCTCGAACGCTCCGGCGTGGCGACCGTCGACGAGTCGTCCCTGACGGCCGCCGTGTCCTACGACACCCCGTACGCGATCAGGCAACACGAGGAGATGACCTATCGGCATGACGCCGGCAGGTCGGCGAAGTACCTCGAAAAGCCTCTGACGACCGAGGCCCCCGTCGTCGCCGAGATCGTCGCCGCCGCCGTGCGGAGGTCGCTCCGTGGCTGACGTCACCGACGGCGCCGCCCGGTACCTCGACGGCCTCGGCCTGCTCGACTACGACCCCGCCGGGAAGACCGGCGACACGTTCGTCGAGCGCATGCCCGCGGCGCCGGACGCCGCCGTGTGCCTGTCGCTGTACGACGGGGGCGCCCCCGACGCCCGCAACGCGTACGACGTCGTACGGCTACAGGTGCGCGTACGCGGGGGCCCGGACCCGCGCGTGTCCCGCGCCCGCGCGTGGGCGATCTACGGCGCCTTGCACGGCCTCGCCGGCGTCGACCTCCCCGACGGGTCATGGCTCATCCTCGCCGCCGCCCGCGGCACCCCCGGACCGATGGGCGCCGACGCCCTCGGCCGTCACGAGCACGTCGTGAATTTCGATCTTGACGTGTCGTCCCCCAGCACTCACCGCACCGAATAGGAGGCCCCAGCATGGGACGCCCCATTGACGCCCGCGGGTGGGCATTCGAGGTCGAGGACATAACGACCCCGGCCACGCCCGTATGGCACCGCATCGGCAACGTCAACTCCTGGTCGTACAGCCCGTCGGAGAACGAGGAGACGGCCGACACCACGACCAACGACAGCGAAGGCGCGTACGAACAGGACGTCATGCAGCGTGGCGCCACGCTGGAAGTCACCGGCCTGTGGTCGCAGACCGGCACCGTCCGCGACCCCGGACAGGAGTACATCGACGACGTGTGGGCGTGGCGCCTCGGCAGCGAGTCGCGTAACCGCGTCCGCTACCGCCACAAGTCCCAGGCCAAGTGGACCATTTGGGAAGCCACGGTCACGCCCGGCGAGCAGGGGGGCGAGCACAACGCCAAGGTGGGTTGGGGCGCCACCTTCACTCGCTGCGGACTCCCGACGACCGCAGACGTCGTAACCGAACCGGAGGCGTGACCATGATCGAGCAGCACGACCAGGCCCTCGACGACGGCGACCAGGTGCTCGACGACGTCACCGACTTCGACCAGTTTTTCGCCGAGCAGACCACCGCGCCCCGCGGCCTGCCGCTCCGCCTGTTCGGACGTACCTACACCCTCCCGGCGCGTCTGCCCGCGCTCTACGTTCTCCAGCTTCACCGCGTCATGCACTCGGCGAACCCGGAGGACGTTTCCCGCCTGCTCGCCGCCCTGTTCGGCCCCGACGCCCTCAACCACTGGGCGGAAGCCGGCATGGACGATCGACAGCTCGGCATCGTCCTCATGTGGTCGACCGCCAACGTCGCCAACCCGGGCGCCATGACCTTGGAGCAGGCCGCCGCGGAGTACGACCGCCGCGAGGCCGCCAAGGCGGGAAAAGCGCAGAGGCCGGCGACGGCGAGGCCGAAGAACCGCCAGAAGAACAAGGGGAAGCGGCACAACTCTGGACGGCGGTAGTCCGCCACTGGGGCGCGGTCGAGGCTGACCTACGCCGCGAGTACAAGCTCACCGCTGCCGAGGTCGCACGGCTCACCGTGCGCGAGTTCCTGGTCTGCCTCGGCGGCCTGTCTCCCGACTCCCGGTTCGCCCGGACGTGGCGCGCAACGCCGCGCGTCGTGACGGACCCGGACGAGATCGCACGACTCACCAGCGGGTGAGCAGCACCACGACAACTACATAGAGCGCGCGCCTGACCGGCGCTGATGAGGGGGTGACCCATGGCCCTCACCATCGGCGAACTGGTCGGCTATATCGACCTCGACGCGTCCGGGGCCGACGAGGGAGTCGCCCGCACCGAGGCCGCAATGGCGGGTCTCCAGCGGGACGCCGACGGCCGGTTGCGGGATCTCCGCGGCCGGTTCGTTGCGGCCGGCTCCGAGATGGGGGGCGCCCTCGGCGACGGCATCGGCGGGGGCGCCGAGGAAGCGGGGCGCGGCCTCGCGGGTATCGGCCCCCTGCTCGGCGCCGCGGCGACGAGCACCAAGCTACTGTCCGCGGGCGCCGTCGGCGCCGCGGGCGCGCTCGCCGCCGTCCCCCTCGCCGTAATCGGCCTCGGCGCGAAGGTCCTCGCCGAAAACGAGCAGGTCAAGGGCGCTTTTAGCGACCTCGGCGAGCACGTCAAGGGACAGATGCAGTCCCTTGCCGAGCCGCTGGTCGAGCCGTTCGTCGGCGCGGCCGGGCAGCTCAAGGGGATCTTTGACGACCTCGCCCCGCAGATCGGGCAGCTTTTCGAGGGCGTCGCCCCGCTGGTCGAGCCGCTGGTCGAGGGCATCGGCGGCCTGGCCAAGGGCGCCATGCCCGGCCTGGTCGCCGCGGTCGAGGCCGCGGGCCCGGTCATCGACGCCCTGTCGACCGGCCTCGGCGCGGTCGGCGAGGGCGTCGGCGGCCTGTTCGAGGGCATCGCCACCGGGGCCGGTGGCGCCGCCGAGGGACTGGGCGGCCTGCTCGGCGCGGTCGGCGAGATCCTGCCCGCGCTGGGCGGCCTGATCGGCACGCTCGCCGAGGCCGGCGGGCCCGTCCTCGCGGCCCTCGCCAAAGCCCTGGTACCGGTCGTCAAGGGTCTGGCCGACGCGCTGGGCCCCGCGCTCGCCGCCCTCGGCCCGCCGCTGCAAACGCTGATCGGCGCGCTCGGCGAAGCGCTCATGCCGATCGTCGGCGAACTGGGCCCGGTCCTGGCCGCCGTTGCAGAAACGTTCGGCCTGGTCCTGGAGGGCGTTTCGCCCATACTGCCCATACTGGGGCAGTTGATCGGCGCGGTCCTGCCCGTCTTCGCGGAGCTGCTGACCGCCCTACAGCCGCTACTCGTCACCCTCGGCGGCGCGCTCGCGCAGGTCATGACCGCGGTTGAACCGCTGGTCCCGGTCATCGGCGAACTACTGATGGCCGCGCTCGACGCGCTCATGCCGATCATCACGCCGTTGATCGGCCTGGTCGGCAAGCTCGCCGAGATCCTGGCCGGCGGCCTCGCGCAGGTGATCACGTCCGTCGTCCTGCCGATCCTGCAAGCCGTCGTCGCGCTGCTGCAAGGCGACTTCGACAAGGCGTGGCAGCTCGCCAAAACCGCCGTACAGAACGCGGCGAAGCTGGTCGGCGAGGCCGCCGGCAAGCTCGCCGAGTGGGTCGGTAAGGGCATCGGCGCCGCCGTCGACTGGATCAAGGGACTCCCCGGCAAGGCGTACAACGCCCTGTCGCCGCTCGCCGGACAGCTCGCCGAGCGGGCCCGCTCCGCCCTGTCGTCCTTCAAAACGTCCGTGATCAACAAGGCCGGCGAAGCGATTGCGTGGGTCCGCGGACTGCCCGGCCGGATCTCCTCGGCGATCGGATCTCTCGGCTCGCTGCTGGTCGACAAGGGCCGCGACGTCGTGCGCGGCCTGTGGAACGGCATTAAGGGCATGGGCAGTTGGCTCAAGTCGACCTTGACCTCTTGGGCCAAGGACTTGATTCCGGGCCCGATTGCGAAGGCCCTCGGTATCGCCAGCCCCTCGCGCGTCATGGCGCGCGACGTCGGCCGCTGGATTCCCGCCGGCGTCGTCAAGGGCATTCAGGGCGGACAAGGCGCCGTCGACCGCGCCATGCGGTCGCTGGTCACCGCACCCGCCGCCCCGCAGCTCGCCACCGCGGGCGCCACCGTCGGCGCCTACGGCGGATCGCCGTTCGCCCCGGCCGCCGGGGGCGCGACCGTCCAGATCGAGCACTGGCACGCCGCCGAGAACGGCACCCCCGACGACAACGCGAGGTCGCTCGCATGGCTCGCCAAGGCAAGGGGGTAGCGATGACCGTCGCCACGATGGGCGCCGCCGGCGCCCTGGTCACCCGGCCGGGACACGTCCAGTACGGCGACCTACTGCTCGGCCCCGACACCCCGTACCGGTGGCGCTCGCTCACCGGGTGGGGCGACCTTCCGCCGCTGGATTCCGGCAGCGTGCAGCGCGCGGACGCGCACGGCGCCTACCCGGGCCAGTTGCTCGCGCAGTCGAGGACGATCGGCGTCGACGGCCTGGTCGTGCGCGCCCCGCGCGCGCAGATCGGCGAGGTCGTCGGCCGCCTCGAATCCGCGACCGCGCCGCGCGTCGACGAGATCCCTCTCGTTGCGTGGCTCGACGAGCGCGGGCCCCTTGTGTCCTACGCCCGCGCCGTACGCCGCGCCGTGCCGACGACGACCGGCTACCGCCTCGGCACGATCGTGGGCGGGGCGATCGAGTTCGTCGCCACCGACCCGCGCCGCTACGCCCTCGCCGAGCAGGTCGCCACGGCGACGCTCCCCGTGTCCGAGTCCGGCCTGTCGTGGGAGTCGGCCGAGGCCGAGGTGTTGCCCGTCGACCAGGCCGCGGGCGTCGGCGAGGTCTGGCGTTGGTGGAGCGACGGCGACCCGGTCATCACCGGCGACGACGTCGGCCCCGTGTCCGTGCAGCCGCTCGCCGAGGCCGCAGAGCTTGTCTGGGCAGCCGACGGAAGCGACTACGGGTGGCCCGCCGGCCCCGGGCAGACCGTCACGTTCGCATCGAACGTCGCCGCTGCACAGGGCGCGATCATCACGCTCCGGTGGTGGGCCGCGGCCGGCCAGCACCTCGCCGACGAGACAAGCACCCCGGGCGCCGCATCGCTCACCGGGACCGCGCCGGCCGGCGCCGTCACCGTGCAACCGGTCGTCCTGTTCCCCGGAGCGCTCCCCGCGCCCGTGCCCGTGGGCGCGTCGTCGCTCCGGATCAGCACGGGCGCCGACGTCCTCGCGTGGCCGCTCAACTTCGGCGAGCCCGGCAGCACCGGCCGCCTGTCCGCCGTCAACCCGGGCAGCGCCGACACGCACCCGGTCGTCGAGTTCCGGGGCCCGGTCACCGCGCCGAGCCTGGTCAACACCGCGACCGGCGACGCCCTCGAATACGACCTCCCCCTCGCCGCCGGCGACGTCCTGGTCGTCGACACCCACGCCGGAACCGTGACGCTCAACAACACCGCGTCGAGGCTCTACACCGCGACGGCCCGGTCGGTCCCCGAGCAGACGTTCACGCTCCCGCCCGGCACTTCCCCCCTGATGTTCCGCGCCGCGCCCGGCAGCAACGACCCGGCCGCGTCGGTCGCCGTGCGCTACCGCGCCGCCTACTGGTAAGGAGTCCCCGCCGTGACCGTGCGCCCCGCATGGCTACTGCCCTTGGGGCAGACGAGAGAAGACACCCGCCTCGCCCCCATCGGCACATGGTCGCCCGAGGACGAGATACGGACCCGCGACGGAGTGATCCCCGGCGGAAACCCGTTCGCCGCGACCAGCGCCGGCGCCATGTCCCTACAGATCGGCGTCGGCCGCTCCACCGTGCAAGGCACGACCGCACAGGGCGCGTACCCCGTCGCCGTCGACGCCCCCGAGACCGTCACGTTCACCGACGGGAATGCACAGTTCAACCGGATCGACAGCGTGATCGTGCGGGTATACGACGGCCTGTTCGACGAGAGCGAGCAGCCCCTCGCCCGGATCGAGGTCGTCGAGGGCGAGGCCAACGCGACGCCGACCGCGCCGGACCTCCCGCCCTGCTCGCTGCGCCTGTGGGACGTCACCGTGCCCGCGGGCGCGTCCGCGGGCGTGGGCGGTATCGACTGGTCGTCCGCCCTCGCCGACCGCCGCCGGTACACGGCCGCCGTGGGCGGGATCATCCCGCGCGGGTGGGGACTCAGCTTCAACGGCGCGTACGACGGGCAGTACCGCGACGCCGGGGGCGTCCTCGAACGATGGAACGCGACCGATGGGGCGTGGGAGACCTACCGGGCGCCCGAGCCCCCCGTCGAGACGATCAACGGGGGCGTGTCCATGGCCGCCGGCTGGTCCCTGAGTAGCTTCGGCGCGCGCCGCCGCGGGGGTGTCGTGCAGTTCCTCGGCTACTTCGTGAGGACCGGCGCGAACATCCCCGCAACCCCCAACCTCGGCGACACCCTGGTCGCCACGCTCCCCGCCGGGTGGCGCCCGATCGTCCTGCTCGAAGCCCTCGCATCGAACGGCTACGGCCTCGGCGCCGTCGCCATCGGTGGCGACGGGAAGATGACCGTTCGTTCGTGGGCAGGTGGCGGGCCCGACCTCAACACGAGCGGGATCGAGAAGAACACGAACGTGCGGATCTCCGCGACGTTCGTGCAGTAGGGGGCGCCGCGTGCAGTCCCCTTACCGGTTCGTGTTCACCGATCTACGGTCCGACCAGGTGCTCGACACCCTGCCCGTGCAGGGGGTCGGCCTCGACGACTTCATAGGCAAGACGGGCCGGCTCACGGGCAACGTGCCCATCCCGAACCGGCAGATCGCCGAGCGGGCCCGCCGGGCGTTGCAGCCCGGCCGTACGGGCGTATGGGTCGAGCGCGGGACCGAGATTTGGTGGGGCGGCATCCTGTGGACGCTGCAACTCGCCTCCAGCGCCCGCGGATACCTCACCGCACAAATCCAGTGCGGAGGGTGGGAAAGCTACCTGTACCGGCGCCTGTTGCTCGACACCCAGGTCGCCGACGACGTCGACCAGTTCGACATCGTGCGCGGCCTGGTCGACTACGCGCAGTCGACGCCCGGGGGCGATATCGGGATCACCTACGACGGCGAGCCGTCCGGGGTCACCCGCGACCGCGAGTTCTCCCGCTACGACCTCCCGTCGATCGGCGATCTGATCGACCAGCTCGCCGCCGTCGAGCGCGGTTTCGAGTGGCGCGTCGCCAGCTACCGCGACAGCAACGGCCGGCGCGTCAAGCGCCTGATGCTGGGGCACCCCATCATCCGGGCCGGAACGACCGAGATCGTTCTCGACCACCCCGGGCGCATCCTCACGTACACGTGGCCGCACGACGCGTCGACCCTCGCCAACGGGTGGCAGTCCCGCGGCGCCAGCATCAACACCAACCAGGCCGTTGACTCCGTTCCGCTCATGTCCGAGCGCCTGGTCGCAGACGAGGACATAACCGCCGGGTGGCCGCGCCTCGACGGATCGTCCGATCACACCACGGTCGAGCAACAGGCCACCCTCGACGCGCACGCCCGCGCCGACTGGACCGCCGCCCGCCGGCCCGTCCAGATCCCCGAGGTCGAGGTGTTGCTCGGCGACAACGTCTCGCCCGCCCTGCTCGGCGCGACCGTCCGCGTCCGCATCCGGGACCTGTGGCACCCCGACGTCCTCGACGCCCGGTATCGCGTCGTCGGCCTGTCCATCAACCCGCCCGAACGAGGCCGCCCCGAAACGGCCAAGCTCTACTTGGAGGTAGCCGCGTAATGGCGTACGTCCCGCAAGACCTGCTCGACCGCGTGAGCGCCCTCGAACGCGAGGTGCGCACCCTCCGCGGCCGGGCGCAGATGCGCCCCGCCCTTAACACGATCTTGAACGGCGACGTCCGGATCGGCGAGGGCGGACGGTTGATCGCCGAGGCCGCCACCGGGAACCGCGTCTTCATGACCGGCCAGGACGCCGAGGGCGATTGGGCCGTCGGCATGGCGAGGTCCGTGTCGGGTACGGCCGCCCTCACCGTCGGCGACGAGTACAACGGGTCGGGCGCCGGCCAGATGATCCGCACATGGTCGCGGTCCGGCGAAGTGATCATGATGGATGACGCGTGGTGCGACTGGATGCTCGGCCGCCCGTGGATGCCCTTTCCGATGTACCCGACCGCCATACAGGGATACGAGGGCGGGACCGGGTGGGGTTTCGCGTGGGTCGGCCGAGGCCCGGCACAAAACGCCGTCCTGGTCCTCAAGTTCTCGACGATCAGCTCGAACGGCGGACAGGTCCGCGTGAACTACGTACGCGGCAGCGACTCGCGGACCCTCGGCACGTGGACGATCCCCAGCGGCTCGACGTGGGTCGACCGAACCATCGTGCAGCCGCTCGACGGCGCCGACTTCGGCGAGGAAGTCACGATCCAGATCGAGCACCGCAACAGCACCGCGGGCGCGATCGAGACCCGCGTGTTCGCCTGCTACACCCGCAACACCTTCAACGCCGGCGAGGTCCCCGACCCGCCGGCCAGCCTCGCCGCCGCGGCGACCACCGAGCCGACCGCCGAGGCCCGCGCCATCCCAGGCGACCCCAACAACGACCGCCAGGAGGCGTAGTGCTGCCCGAGGGAATCCCGACCGTCCGAGTCACCGGGCGATTCCTCACCCCCGAGGGCAAGCCCCTCGCTGGGCAAGTCATCTTCCGGGCCCCGGGAATGGTCACCTTCGGCGAGTTCGACGTGATCCTCGGCGGACCCGTCGCCGCGCCGCTCGACTCGACCGGCGCTTTCGAGGTCGTGCTACCGGCCACCGACGCCCCCGGCATGATCCCGACCGACTGGTCGTACGCGGTCGCCGAACAGCTCGCCGGCGTGCCCATGAACCGCACCTATCAAGTGCTCTTGCCCGCCGAGACCCCGGCCGTCGACCTCGCCGACATCGCCCCGACCGACCCCACCACGCCGAACTACGTCGCGGTACGCGGCGACAGCGCGTACGAGGTCGCCGTCGAGGCCGGATTCGTCGGCACCGTCGAGCAGTGGCTCGCGTCCCTGATCGGCCCCCGCGGCGACACGGGCGCCACCGGGCAGACCGGCCCGGCCGGCGACGACGCGTACGAGGTCGCCGTCGCGGCCGGATTCGTCGGCGACCGCGCCGCATGGCTCGCTTCCCTGGTCGGCCCCCGCGGGGCGACCGGCGAGACCGGCGAGCAGGGCCCGCCCGGAACGAACGGAGCCGACGGAGCCCCGGGCGTCGTGCAGTCCGTCAACGGGCAGTCGACCGCCGCGGTCGTCCTCGACGCCGCCGACGTCGGCGCCGTCCCCGACACCGCGCCGGGCGCGGCCGGGGGCGTCGCCCAGCTCGACGAGACCGGCAAGGTCCCGGCCGCCCAGCTCCCCGCGCTCAGTGGCGGGGGGACCGTGCAGACCGTCGCGGGCGTGAGTCCGGACGCGAACGGAAACGTCGCCCTGGTCCCGGCCGACGTCGGAGCAGCGACGGCCGCGCACACGCACACGGCCGCGCAGGTCGGCGCCCTCGCCACCACGGCCCGCGCCGCGGCGAACGGCGTCGCCAGTCTCGACGCCTCGACGCGCGTCCCGATCGCCCAGCTCCCGGCCGCCGCCGGCCGGAACATGTGGACCCCGCAAGCATTGGGATTCGCCGCCTGGTCGTGCGACCCGTACACCGTGGCGAACCCCGTCCCCAAGTACCTGAAACCGCAACGCCTGTTCTTCGTCGGTTTCAACATCACGGAGACCACCACGGTCAACCGGATCGTGATGTTCGCCCGCGGGTACGGCGGAGTGAGCACGAACCGATACCGCGGGGCGATCTACCGGGACACGGGCGCGAAGGTCGTCGAGTCGGGGGGCGTCGCCCTCACCATGGCCGGCCAGGAAGCCGGAAGCCTGCCCGCCATGGAGACCAACCACGTCGGGGCCGTGCCGCTCACGATCGCCTCGACCTCGCTCGCCCCCGGCCGGTATTGGGCCGCCTGGTCCCTGGTGACCGGCGGTACCGCCGACTTCGCGTTCTTCCACGTCCAGAACGAATCGCCCATCGCAACGGCGAATTTCTGGATGCCCGGAACGCCGTTCGCGCGCGCCTGGTACACGGAAGGCCAGACCAACGCGGCACTACCGGCCACCGTCAGCCAGACCGCCGCCGGCGTCCTCGCCGACCACGACATCCCGATCATGGCGCTCGCCAACGTCTGACCCCTGCTCGACCCGCACGCCCCGCGCACCGCGCCGAGGGCGTTTTTTCATGTCTGGAGACACCCCCATGACCGTCAAGATCATCAGCCGCGCCGCGTGGGGCGCCAAGCCGTGGGACAACGACCCGAGGAGCGACGGGCCCGCGTACGTCCCCCTGTCCAGCCGTACGGAATTCTTCGTCCACTACGACGGAGCACACCACATCACCGCGACCGGCCCCGCCGTCCCGCGCGCGATCGAGGCGCAGCACCTCGCGCAGGGGTGGGCCGGCGTCGGGTATCACTTCGTCGTCGACCAGGCCGGCAACATCTACGAGGGCCGCGGGTGGACCCGCACCGGGGCGCACTGCCCCGGGCACAACGTGAGCGGCCTCGGCGTACAGATCGCCGTCGGTGGCGACCAGAAGCCGAGCGAGGCCGCCCTCGCCGCGTGCCGCGCCCTGTACGACGAGGCGTGCCGGCGCACCGGCCACACCCTCGCCAAGCGAGGCCACCGCGACGGCATCGCCACCCAGTGCCCCGGCGACATCCTGTACGCGTGGGTGCGCGACGGCATGCCCGCCAAGGGCTACACCCCGCCCACGGGCGGGACCTCGCCGAGCGTCGCCCGCTACCGCGTGACGATCAACGGACTTGAATACGGCTACGGCGCCGAGGGCGCCCACGTGACCCGCGTCGGCGAGGCCCTGGTCGCCAAGGGACACGGCGACGCGTACAAGGTCGGCCCCGGGCCCAAGTGGACCGACGCCGACACCGAGGCGTACGCGGCCTATCAGCGCAGCCTCGGTTTCACCGGCGACGACGCCGACGGCGTGCCGGGGGAATCCTCGCTCCGGTCCCTGCTCGGCACCCTCCCCGGCAAGACCACGACCAAGCCGAAGCCCAAGCCGCCGGCGTTCCCCGGCCGCGACAAGTTCGGCCCCGGCAAGCGCAACACGTACGTGACGCGCCTCGGCGAGGCCCTGGTCGCCAAGGGATACCGCCGCTTCTACAAGGTCGGCCCCGGCCCGTCCTGGTCCGACGCCGACCGCAACGCGACCCGCGCGTTCCAGCGCGCGCAGGGGTGGACCGGCGCCGACGCCGACGGCTACCCCGGCCCGGAGACGTGGCGCCGTCTGGTCGCCTGAACCACCCCACCCCGCCCGCCCGGTACCGCGCCGGGCGGGCCCACCCCCCGAGAGGAACCCATGAACCCGAAGAACACCCGCGCCGTCCGTACCGCGCTCCAGACGTTCGCCGCGGTCGTCGCGGTCGTGCCCGCCCTCGCCGCGGTCGTCGCCGACTCCGGCGACCTCGCCGTCGCCGCCCCGTGGCTGGTCGGCGCCGCCGCCACGGCCGCCGCGGTCGCCGGCGTCGTCGCCCGCGCCATGGCGCACCCCACCGTCGAGGCCCTGCTCGACCGGTTCGGCCTCGGCCTGGTCGACGACGGTAAGGGGCCGACCGCGCCGTGACGACCCAGCCCTCGCCGTCCGATCCGGCCGCGGTCGCGCTGGAACTCGAACGCATCCGGCGGACGATCGAGGTCGGGCACGCCCGGATCGACGGATCGCTCGCCCTGCTCGTTCAGCGCCACGACCAGACGGACGAAGCACTCAAGGAGCACACTCGCCGACTCGACGACCACGACGCCCGCCTCGACGTCCTCGAACGAGGCGAGACCGAACGCCAGAAGCGCAACGACACCCGCGTCGACGCCCTCGAACGGGCCCGTTGGCCGCTCCCCAGTGTGGCCGCCCTGGTCGCTCTGTGCGGCCTGCTGCTGTCCCTGTGGCAGTTCGCCACCCGAGCATGAGCAACGCCCCCCGCCCGGCCACGTACGGCCGCGCGGGGGGCGTTCTGTCGTTTCGGCGCCTACGCCGCGGCGACCAGCTCGCGCGCGTGCTCGTTGAAGTCGGCGACCAGGCGGTCGCTGCCGAAGGGCTGCATGCGCCGCTGTAGATCCTGCACGGCCTCGACCGCGCGCGAGGACTTCACCTGTCCCGACAGTTTCAGCGTCCGCATGCCGGCCGAGTACGCCGCGTCGAGGTCCCGCCGTTGCAGGTGGGACACGGCAAGAGCAGCGTGCGACATGGCGCCACGGCGGGCCCGGTTCTGCATCTTGGCGTGTTCGATCGACCGGTTCGCGTGTTCCTCGGCCGCCTTGGCGTCGCCCAGGTCCCGCATGGTGTTTGCGTGCTCGCCGTGCAGATACGCGGGGTCGATGAACTCCGCCCAGTCCGGTTCTTCCGCGAGGTCGGCCCGCGCGTAAGCCCGTTCCGACTGCGTGACCGCTCGCGCCGCGGCGACCTTGTCGTCGAGCAGGGCGAGCGCCCGCGCCTCCAGACACCACAGGTCCGCAAGGCACGCCGGCGAGTCCGCCCTCGACAGCCCCTGTCGGCCCGCCTGTGCCAGGCGCCGGCCCTCGGCAGGGTTGCCGAGTAGCGTCGCCTGGTCGGCCATGCCCGCGAGAACGTGCGCACCCAACGGGGCGTTCTGCGATTCCTCGGCGAGGCGTAGCGACTGGATCAAGTAACGCTGCGCGGTGCTGTGCTCGCCGTTGTCGTACGCCATCCAGCCGAGTAGGTAGGTCTGTTCGGCCGCGGCCTCGCACAGCGCACGCCGCACCGTGTCGTCGTGCGACCGCCGCAACAGCGGGTAGACGTGGTGGTTCATGTACTCCGCGAGGACCAGGCGCCCGGACCCGCCGCCCTGTAGCACGTCCATCCGTTGGAACGACGCGAACATGTTCTTCACTGAGAGCACATCTTCGAGGCGCACCCGCGGGCCCGGTTCCGGCTCCTGGTCGAGGGTGGCCAACAGCCAGTCCCGCGAGGGACCGACACCGGCAACGGCCGCGAACGGTGCGGCTGCAAGGAACATTCGACGATCCACGTCAGCTCTCCCCAGGTCGGCGACGACTTCCACCGTAGCCGCGAAAGAGGGGTCATAAGTGAGCGCTGCCTCGGTCGAATTGCCCTCGCCGAGGCCGAGGTCGTACGTCGTGATGCGCCACCCGAAGTGATCCGAGAAGACTCCCGCGAGAATGTCGGGGATCGGTGCACGGGGCGTTTCGCCTTCCAACCACCGACGTACACGCGTCGCGTTGGGCGCGACGTTCGGTTGCCCCCACTGCTGCGCCTTCGATTGCACGCGTCGGGCAAGTTCCTTACGGCTGATTCCGGAGCGGCCCAGCCAGTAACTCAGTTGATCATTCGGTGAATTCATCCCCGCACCCTCCGCGACCGTGGGCGTCGAAAGCGACACCCTTCGACACCCCCCTCGACGGTACCCGCCCTTTCGCAAGGGGTGTTGCCTGTACGACGAAACCCATCCGCTCGTGACCGCAGCTCCGAAGGGGTTGGCATGAACGAACGACGGCAGGCCCCGGCGCCCTGCTGCGCGCCGCCCTCCGGGCCCCCAGCACAGGCCATGTTCCCCAAGAGCAACGAGGCACCCGCACAGGCTCGCGCATACGTGCGCGACCTCCTGGCGCACGACGACGCACCGCTCGACGACGAACGCCTCGACGACGTCTTACTGATCGTCTCCGAGCTGGTCACCAACGCCTACCGGTACGGCACCGAACCCGAAGAATCCGTACTCGTCGCCGTCCTGACAACCGCCGAGCGCGTGCGCGTCGAGGTGCACGACCCACGGCGCACCCGCCCTCACATGCGCAACGAGTCAGGGGAGCGCGCCCGCGGGCGCGGCCTGCACATCGTCGACAGCCTCGCGGCCCGATGGGGAACCGACGACCGGCCATTCGGTAAAGCCGTATGGGCAGAGGTGAAGCGATGACAACAGAACCCGCCCTGTCCTTCCGGGCCGTGCCCGGCCCCGCCTTCGCCGCCGGGTGCACCGTGTCGACGTGGCTCGACGTAGGCGGCCTCTCGACCCCGGTCGGCTACGTCCTGATCGGCCACGCGCCCCCGTGGCGCCCGAGGGAATCGGCCGAGTCGATCGAGGCCGGCCTGATGGGCATGGTTGACGCGATGCGCTTACAGCCAGCCGCCGCCCGCGTACCAATCGTCGGCGCGCGGCTGCTGATCCGCGAGCGCTTCGCCGCCCTCGACTACGGACACCCCACATTCGTTATGCGGCTTCCCGCGCCCGGCGCCGACTGGCGTCGGCACGTCCTCGCCGGCGGCCCCGTCTGCCTGACGATCGGCCTCGACCCTCTACCGCCCGGCGCGGGCCCCGATGCCATCGGGGCGTACCTCGACCGCGTCGCCGCCACAAATCGCGCCTACATGGGCGCCACGACCCGCCGCGTCCGGTGATGGTCGAGGACCCCGGCGAGGTCGGCGAACGGCCCATTCCCCCGTCCTTCATGTGGGCATGCGCTGAGTGCACAGTGCGGCTGCGGCGGCTCGCCGAGATGTGGGCCGCCCCCGAGGGGTGCCTCTGGGAACAACTCCAGGTCGCCCGCCACATAGCCGAGGCGCACCCCGAAGCGGTCCCCCCGCCGCATCTCGACGACTGCGAGCTGTGCCCGTCGTACGCTCGCCACGACGCCGACGATCCGGGCGGGGTGTGGGCGGAGCACCGGACCCGGGACCTGTTCATGCCGCCCGGAATCGCCCGCCTGTTGTAAGCCACAGGGGTGCGCGCCCGCGCCGACGCGTGCGCCCTCGCCGCCCCTCCCCTGCTGTGACAGCAACGGGGGAGGGAAGGACCCACCGCCGCCGTCATCCCCCGTGCGGCGCGGTAGGTCACACAGAACGGCCCCGGCACCTGATCAGGCAGGTACCGGGGCCGTTCGCTGTTCCCCCTGGTCAGGGGGTGATGACCCACCGGATGTTTTGGGCACTCTGTTCCACATCAGCGTCGCGACCCGGTCGTCGTCCCGGACTCCGAGGTCGTCACGCAGCGCGTGCGCCAGCCGTGCCGCCCGGCCCCCGATCTCGGCGAACGAGCGCCTCTGCGGCTCGCCCTCACCGGTCCAGGTGATCACCTGAGATGAACCGTGGATCGTCGACCCGTGGGTCAGGATCCTCGAGATCAGCAGCGGTACGTCCTGCATCGTGCTCAGCACGGCGTCCTCCCGGGGGCGACATTGCCTACGCGGTAGTAAGGGTTGGGCTGATTCTGCTCACATACCGCGCGGTATGTCACTACTCCGGGGTGATCGATCACGTCACGACGGGATTCCTTGCCCCGGCGTGAGCAGTGTGCTTGCCGGGCGCTGGTCGGCCACACCGACCGTCACACCAATCGGTCACAACGATCGGTCACAACGATCAGCGCACGGGACCCAGCTCGGGGTCCTCACGAAGCTTGCCCAGCGCACGCGACACGGCCGACTTGACCGTACCGATCGACACTCCCAGCACGTCCGCCGTCTGCGCCTCGCTCAGGTCCTCGTAGTACCTGAGGACGACCATCGCCCGCTGCCGCGCAGGCAACTTCATGATCGCGCGCCACATGGCGTCGTGCAGCGCCTGCTGTTCCGCCGGGTCCCCGGCCGGCGGAGCCTGCGGCTCCGGCAGCTCGTCGCACGCGAACTCGTCGACCTTCCGCTTCCGCCACTGCGACGTCCGCGTGTTCAGCAACGCGCGCCGTACATAACCGTCGAGGGCCCGGTGGTCCTCGATCCGCTCCCACGCGACATACGTCTTCGTGAGTGCGGTCTGCAGCAGGTCCTCCGCGTCGCTCGGGTTCGCAGTCAGCGAGCGAGCGGTACGCAGCAGCACTGGTTGGCGGGCCTTGACGTACGAGGAGAACGACGGGTACGCAAGGGTCCGCGTCGCCGCATTCGAAGCGCTGGTGCAGACGGTTGTGGTCATGGCTCCACGCTAGGAGCGCCCCCTACTCCAGCGGATCGGCCGCAGGTCCCGAAGCCTTGTCCGCCTCAGGTTGTAGGAGGGGGGCTGGCCCCACCTACTGAAGGTGGACGCCGGGCCCCGGCCCCCTGAGGGTTCACCCCTGAGGACGGCTCCCCCGGCAGTAGCCCGGACCCGGGAATCGTGCGGGAGTAGTACGTCCGCGCTCCATGAGCACTCCCGGAGGGTACGCCGGGGCGCTCACCGAGCGCGAAACCGAGCGCCTTGAGCTCCGCCGACCCGGCCGAGGCCGCGCTGACACGGCCGACGCCGCCGCCGACACCGCACTGAGGCCCGCCCGACGCCCCGCCCTCGGCATCAACCCCGATCGTCCGAGCCCAGGATCAACCCCGACGTGGGGACCCCCGTACCCGCAGTCACCAGCACCCGGCCGGCCCCGGGTATCTGGTTCACGGACGTGCCGCGGAGCTGTCGTACGCCTTCCGCCACGCCGTTCATCCCGTGCAGATACGCCTCCCCGAGCTGCCCCCCGTGCGTGTTCAACGGCAATCGCTCCTCGGCGACGAAGTCCGCGGCCTCGCCCGGCTTGCAGAACCCGAACTCCTCCAGCTGCGTCAGCACGAACGGTGTGAAGTGGTCGTACAGGATCCCCACGTCTATTCCGGCCGGCGTCAGCCCGGACGTACGCCACAACTGGCGTGCCACCACGCCCATCTCCGGCAGCCCCGTCAGGTCGTCCCGGTAGAAGCTGGTCATCTGCTCCTGCGCGCGGCCCGCGCCCTGGGCTGCCGCGGTGATCACGGCGGGCGGATGCGGCAGGTCCCGCGCCCGCTCCACTGAGGTGACGACCAGGGCCTGGCCGCCGTCGGTCTCCTGACAGCAGTCCAGCAGCCGCAGCGGTTCGACGATCCACCGCGAGGCGGCGTGGTCGGCGAGGGTGATCGGTCTGCCGTGGAAGTACGCCGCCGGGTTGGTCGCCGCGTACTTCCGGTCGACGACCGCGACCTGCCCGAACGCCTCGGGCGTCAGTCCGTACGTGTGCAGATAGCGCTGGGCCGCCATCGCCACCCAGGACGCGGGCGTGAGCAGCCCGAAAGGCAGTGCCCAGCCGAGCGCCGCGCCCTCGGCCGACGGCTCTCGCCGCTGCACCCCCGAACCGAATCTGCGTCCCGACCGCTCGTTGAACGCCCGGTAGCAGACCACCACCTCGGCCACGCCCGTGGCCACGGCGAGAGCCGCCTGCTGGACGGTCGCGCAGGCCGCGCCTCCGCCGTAGTGGATCCGCGAGAAGAAGGACAGCTCGCCCATGCCGGCCGCCTGGGCGACTGTGATCTCCGGGCTGGTGTCCATCGTGAACGTCACCATCCCGTCCACGTCGGCCGGTGTGAGCCCCGCGTCGTCGAGCGCGGCCCGCACCGCCTCGACGGCCAGCCGCAGCTCACTGCGCCCCGAGTCCTTGGAGAACTCGGTGGCCCCGATCCCGACGATCGCCGCCCGCCCGCCGAGCGTGTCCCTGGTCCGTACGCTCATGGCCGACTCCCCGCCGCCTCGTGGACTGCGGCGCCCTCGGCTCCCGCAATGCCCTCAGCGCCCGCAGCGCCTTCGGCTCCTTCCGCTCCATCGGCTCCGGGGACAGTGACCGTGACCGTCCCGGTGACATGTCTGCCGATCCCGTTCGCCCCCACCACCCTGACCGTCGCCGTATCGCCCTCGACCGCCTCCACCGTGCCGGTCAACACCATCGTGTCGCCCGGGTAGTTGGGCGCACCCAGCCTGATCGCGACTCTCCGCAGTACGGACCGGGGTCCGAACCGGTCCGTGATGTAACGCCCGACCAGCCCGTTGGTCGTCAGGATGTTCATGAAGATGTCCGGCGAACCCTTCTGCCGCGCGAGCTCCGCGTCATGGTGCACGTCCTGGTAGTCCCGCGACGCGATCGCCCCGGCGACGATGAGCGTGCGGGTGATCTCGATCTCCAGCGGCGGCAGGACGTCCCCGACCCGCACCGGCCCGACCTCGGTGTTCACGCGTCCCCCTCTCCGTCCACGATCAACGCCCCCAATTCCTGGAGCACTTCGCTCCCGCACCCCAGATACGCGTCCAGCTGCCGCCCCCACAGAAAGTGCCGGTGCACGGGGTGGTCGAGGTCGGCCCCCATACCGCCGTGCAGATGCTGTCCCGCGTGCACCACGCGGGACCCCGCCTCCGACGCCCACCAGGCCGCGGTCAGCGCGTGCGTCGCGTAGTCCAGCCCCTCGTCCCGCCGCCAGGCCGCTTCGTAGGCCGTGACCCGTATCGCCTCGGTGTCCATGTACGCGTCGGCCGCCCGGAGTTGGACCCCCTGCTTGGTCGCGAGCGGTCTCCCGAACTGCTCGCGCGTGTTGGTGTAGTCGACCGCCCGGGCCACCGAACCCGCGCACACCCCGGCCTGCAACCCCGCGAAGGCGGTACGCGCGGTGGCCAGCACGTCGTCGTACGCCCCCTGGCCCGCCACGTCCGCGTCGGAACCGCCCAGCCGCTCGCCCGGCCGCTCGCGCTCGCCCAGCGGCTCGCCCGGTGTCCCGTCCAGCGTCAGCCGTCCCGCCGACCAGGGCGCTGTCAGCTCGACGGGCTCGCACCGCGCGTCGACGGTCCGTACGAGCCACAGGCCGTGCTCCTCGTCGGCGACGAGGACATGCGTGGCGTCGCGGAGCCACGGCACCACGGGGGCCACACCGCTCAACTCCCCTGATCCGCCCACCCGTACGGCAGCCTCGGGCAGGGCGCCGGTCACGACCACCGTGCCGTCCCCGATCGCGGGCAGCAGCCGCTTCCGCTGCTCCGCCGAGCCATGGGCCGACACCGCCAGCAGCCCGTACACACAGCTCGCCGCGAACGGGACCTGGGCCGTGGTCCGCCCCTGTTCCTCCAGCAGGAGCACCAGGCCGAGGAGCCCTATGTCCTCGACAGCGGTCGGCAACCCGGCCTCGCACAACGCCTTCCACAGCTCGGCGTCGCTGCCGGTGCCCGCCGCTGTCAGCCGCTCGTGGGTGGACAGGTCGCCGAAGATCCGCGCGGCCAGATCGCGGGCCGCAGCCTGCTCTTCCGTGGGCGTGAAGTCCATGTCAGACCCCGCTCCTCTCGACGGCCCGGAAGACCGGCAGCTCCAACTCCTCGTCCACCTGCTCGAACTCCAGCCGGACCGGCATCCCGATCCGCACCCGGTCGTGCGGCACCCCCACCACGTTGCTGATCATCCGGACGCCCTCCGCGAGCTCGATCAGCCCCACCGCGTACGGCGGGTCGAAGGCCGGGAAGGGCGGGTGGTGCATCACCACGTACGAGTAGACGGTCCCGTCGCCGCCCGCCTCGACCGTGTCCCAGTCCGGGCAACCGCACGCGTTGCACCCCGGCAGCCAGGGGAAACGGAGCGTCCTGCATCCGTCGCAGCGCTGTATGAGCAGCCGGTGCCGGGACACGCCCTCCCAGAAGCCGGCGTTGTCGCGATTGACGACGGGGCGGGGCCGCTTGGACCGCTCAGGCCGCTCGGATCGCTCGGATCGCTCGGGCCGTGAGACCTCGGCGGCCATCGCGGTCTTCGGAACCGCAGCCGCTCCCTCCGCCCGCGAAGCACCCCTTCTCCGAACCGCGGGCACGTACTTCAGGATCCGGAACCGATGTGTGCCCACCGGCCGGCCGGCCACCCGGACATCCATCCGAGTCGTGACGAAGTACCCCGTGCCCAGCTTGGTCGTCTTGCGTTCGGAGACCGACTCGATCATCGCGTCGAAGGTGATCGCGTCCCCGGGCCGCAGTGGCCGCAGATACTCCTGCTCGCAGTCGGTGGCGACCACCGAGGTGTACCCGGCGTCGTCGAGCAGCCCGAGCAGTTCGTCGTACGCCTCGGAACGCCCCGCGTGCCCGGAGAGGCCCCCCATCGTCCACGCCTGGAGCATGGTGGGCGGCGCCGTGGCGTCCACTCCCACGTACGCCGGATGCGTGTCGCCCATCGCCTCGCACCAGTGCCGGATCATTGGCTCGTTGACCAGGTCCTTGCCCACACCGCCAACAGCGGCAGCCTGCCCCTCGTATGCCTTCGCCCGCTCGAACACGTCCTCGTACTCGCCGCCCTCGCCCAAGGCCGCCGCCCCCTCTCCGCCCGGAACCTCCCGCTCGCTCACCGACGCCCCCTGGTCATCCCGAGCCGCATCGTCGCCACGATCTCCCGCTGCACCTCGCTCACCCCGCCCCCGAACGTGTTGATCTGAGCCGCCCTGTTCATCCGCTCCAGCTCGCCGTCCCCGAACACACCCGGCGATCCGGAACGGACCAGCGCATCCGATCCGACGATTTCCTGACACATGCGGTACACCGCGACCGCCGATTCGGTTCCCACGACTTTCACGCCGCTCGCGTCGCCGGGTGCCAGCCGGCCGGCCCCCACATCACCCACCAAACGCCAGTTGAGCAGGCGTGTTGCCGCCAGCCGGGCATGTACTTCGGCCAGCCTCGACCGCACCCACGGCTCGTCAACCCTGCGCCGCCCAGTCACCGGATCAGGGGTACGGGCGGCGGCCAGCGCGGCCGCGTAGAAGTCCTCGGCCTGCATGCCGATCGCCGCGAGGGCGACCCGTTCATGGTTGAGCTGGTTGGTGATGAGCCCCCAGCCGCCGTTCTCCTCACCGACGAGGTTGGCCGCCGGGACCCGGATGCCGTCGTAGTACGTGGCTGTCGTGGTCAGCCCGCCCACCGTCGCGATCGGCGTCCACGAGAACCCGGGGGCGTCGGTGGGCACGAGCAGAATCGAGATCCCCTTGTGCTTCGGCGCGTCGGGGTCCGTACGGCAGGCGAGCCAGATCCAGTCGGCCTGCTGGGCGTTGGAGGTGAACACCTTCTGCCCGTCGACAAGCCACTCACTACCACCATGGCGCACGGCCCGGGTCCGCAGCGACGCCAGGTCCGTCCCCGCGGACGGCTCGCTGTACCCGATCGCGAACATGAGTTCCCCGCGCAGGATCCGCGGCAGGAAGTAGTCCTTCTGCTCCTCGGTCCCGTACTTCATGAGCGTCGGCCCGACCGTGTTGAGCGTGACCATGGAGACCGGAGCGCCCGCCCGGTAGGCCTCGTCGAAGAAGACGAACTGCTCGTCGGCGCCGCGCCCCTGGCCCCCGTAGGCGACGGGCCAGCCGAGCCCCAGCCACCCGTCGGAACCGATCCGGCGCAACAACGCCCGCTGCTGTTCCGGGACACCCGGCGCAACAAGGTCCCCGGGCGACGGCGGTCCGTCCGGCATCAGGTCCCGGAAGTACGTGCGGAGTTCGGCGCGCAGTCGTCGCTGGCGCTCGGTGGGGGCGAGATGCACGACGACGGCCCTCCCGGACCTCGTACGAACAAGGGTTTCTGACTGTCCGTCAGATGCGTGTGACTGTCAAGGTCACGGACCTCGGCCGCCGGGGTCACGATCGCCCGCCCGGCACGCCCGGCACACATGCGGAAACGTCTGCGCGGCGGCACCCAAGTGCCGCCGCGCAGACGTGTTACCACCCCACAAAGCACCCCACTCAGGAGGCGTACGACCGCCGGGGGTCTCCAGTCCCCGACAGCCGCCGGTTCACCAGAGCTCGGTGAAGTTGACGGCGGTGTTCTCGTTCGACTGGTCGATGGCCGTGAACGCGGAACCGTTCACCTGGGCCGTGTTGCTCTGGTTCGAGGCACCGGAGCCGACGGCCTGCTGCTGCGTCGTGGACGAGGTTCCGTAGTTGTCGCCACCGACGCCACTGCCGACGACGTTCGCCACGGCCGCGTTCGATCCGTTGTCCGCGAAGGCGCCGTTGTCGGCCGCCGCAACGCCCGTGAAGAGGGCGGCTGCAAGCGGCAGGGCTGCCGCGGCGGCGAGAAGGCGGGCGGTACGGATGCTTGCCATGTCTTTTCCTCCAGAAGCGGAAGTTCGCACCGGCCAGGACCGGCTGAGTACGGCTTGTTCCAAGGCAGTTGGCCGACCGCCTCGGCGTCTGTCACAACGTCGCGAGACCAGAATTGCCCACCGAATCCCCGGCGAACCACCCCGGAAGGCACTATTCGCTCGCAAGCGTGAGGACATGTCGATAAACCCCCTTCACGCGACCAAAACCGCAGATCAGGGCGGTGCGTGCGACTCAATCCCATACGCCGCAAGGGACGAAGCGTTCCGGCACGTTTTCAGCCAATCCCACGGGGCCGGTTTCCGCCCCTCCCGGCCCCGCGTTCCTTCACCCAACCCCCGGAGCGCCTCTTCCTTTTTTCGAACACTCGTACGAACATGGAGTCATGGCCACCATCGACCGGCAGGCCACGACGCTGGCCCTCGCACACGCCCTGTCAGCCGCCGAACGCGGACTGTCCGTCATCCCGCTGTCCCGAACCAAACTTCCGGCACTGCGCTCCCCCCACCGCGACGACCCCACGGCCCCGCTCTGCCACGGCGAGTGCGGCCGCTTCGGACACGGGGTGTACGACGCCTCGATCGACCCCATACGCATCCGAGAGCTCTTCGCCGCCGCCCCCTGGGCCACCGGCTACGGCATCGCCTGCGGGCTGGACCCCCACCACCTGATCGGCGTCGACCTCGACACCAAATCGGGTACGGACTCCTCCGCGGCGCTCCGGGAACTGGCCCTGCGCCACCTGTTCACGATCCCGGAGACGGTCGTCGTGCTGACCCCCAGCGGCGGCCGTCATGTCTGGCTGAGCGGTCCGCCCGACGTCGTCGTCCCCAACTCGGCGGGCCGCCTGGCCCCCGGAATCGACATCCGCGGCGCGGGCGGCTACCTCGTAGGACCCGGCTCACGCACAGAACACGGCGCGTACAGCACGGCCCCGGGCACCGCCCACCTGGCGCCCGCCGCCTGCCCGCCGTCCCTTCTGCAACTCCTCCTGCCCCCGCCCCGCACCGGCCGCCACGCCGGCCCTGCCTCGGCGGGCCAACACGGCCAGGGCCTCGTCCAGTTCGTACTCGCCGCCCACGAGGGCCAGCGCAACACCCGCCTCTTCTGGGCGGCCTGCCGCGCCTACGAGAACGGCCTCGGCCCGGATCTCACCGAGGCCCTCGTCGAAGCCGCCATCCACACCGGCCTCACCGAACGCGAGGCCCGCTCGACCATCACCTCGGCATCCCGCATGACAAGACACCGCCCCTAGCCCCGCCACAACCGAAAACAACCACCCACGCGCGCGTGCACCCCGAAAACACCACGCAACGCACCACCCCCAAGAACAGCAGGGGCGTCCAGAACCTCTCGGTTCTGGACGCCCCTGCTTCTCGCACTGCGGTGGGTGTGGGATTTGAACCCACGGTCACATCGCTGCGACGACGGTTTTCAAGACCGTTCCCTTAGGCCGCTCGGGCAACCCACCCCGCGCCGCTGAGAGATCGGCGCGGGGACAAGACTAACGGGTCAGCTGTCGCCCTCGCGCTGGCCCAGGGTGACTTCGGCGGTCTGCTGCTTGCCGTCGCGGGTGTAGGTGAGTTTGACCGTGTCGCCGGGCTTGTGGGTCCAGATCTCGCCGATGAGGGTGGGGCCGCTGTCGATCACCCGGTCGTCGAGCTTGGTGATGACGTCGCCGGGCTTGAGGCCGGCCTTGGCGGCGGGGCCGTTCGGCGTGACCGCGTCCGAGCCGCTGGCGCCCTGCTCTGTGATCTTCGCGCCGGTGCCCTCCTCAAGGGAGACCGAGGCGCCGATCACCGGGTAGACGGGCTTGCCGGTCTTGATCAGCTGCTGGGCGACGGTCTTCGCCTGGTTGATCGGGATCGCGAAGCCCAGGCCGATGGAACCGGACTGGCTCGTGCCGCCCAGGCCCCCGCTGGAGGACTGGATGGCGGAGTTGATGCCGATGACCGCACCGTTCGCGTCCAGCAGCGGACCACCGGAGTTGCCCGGGTTGATCGAGGCGTCGGTCTGCAGGGCGCTCATGTACGAGGCCTTGCTCTGGGCGCTGCCGTCGCTGGAGGCCACCGGGCGGTTCTTGGCGCTGATGATGCCCGTGGTCACCGTGTTCGACAGGCCGAAGGGCGCGCCGATCGCGATCGTCGAGTCGCCGACGGCGATCTTGTCGGAGTTGCCGAGGTGCAACGGCTTGAGGTCGTTCGGTGCGTTCTTGAGCTTGATGACCGCGACGTCGTAGCCCTGGGCGTGGCCGACCACCTCGGCGTCGTACTTCTTGCCGTTCGAGAAGGTCGCAGAGAGCTTGCCGCTGTCGACCGCCTCCGCCACCACGTGGTTGTTGGTGAGGATGTGGCCCTGGGTGTCGAAGACGAAGCCGGTGCCGGTGCCGCCCTCGCCGTTGCTCCCCTCGGCCTCGATGGTGACCGTGCTCGGCAGCGCCGTGGCAGCCACGTTCGCGACCGTGCCCGGGTCACGCTTGAGGTCGCCGCCGCTCTGGGAGGCGGCGACCGTAGTGGAGCCCGTGGAGTCGTCGTTCCGGTCGGCCGCCCAGTAGCCGATGCCACCGCCCACGCCGCCCGCGACCAGCGCGGCCACCAGGACCGCGGCGACCAGACCGCCCCGCCCGCCCGACTTGGGCTTGGGCGCGGGCTGTTGGTACGAGGAGCCCCAGGAGTCCCCCGAGCCGCCCTCGCCCCCGCTCGCGTACGACGGCGTGGCCGGCGGCGGAGGCGGCCAGGCACCCGCTTCCGGTGCCGGGCCAGCAGCCTCGGGCGCCCCGGAGGGAACCGGGGGCAACGCGGCCGTCGGCGCACCGTCTTGGGAAGCGCCCGAATCCCGGGAGTAGGCCGAATCCTGGGAGTAGGCCGGACCCTGGGACGGAGCCGTGCCCTGATAGGGGTCCACGCCCTGGTGGGGGTCCACAGGGTCCGTTGCCCGTGACACCCCCTGCTCCGGCGGCACGGAAGCAGCAGGAGTGTCCACCGGCACGGGAGGTGCAGACGGGGCCGGGGGTACCGCAGTGCCCTCGTTCTCGGTGCTCACAGCTCTTCCTCTCGATCCACGGCTGTTCAGTCAGGTCGCGCTCGGTCACGATCACTCACGTGTGTTCATGACTCCACCCGCGAGTGCTCAGGAACCGGCGCGATTCAGCTGTGCATGTGCTTTTGTATGCCGTCAGCTTTTCCCATGGGCCGTCAGGGCACCATAAGCGGTGCCTGTGACTCCGGGATCTTCATTTATATCGGACAGGTCTGACAAAACCATCGCATGCACCACGCCATCGACGTCACGCCTACCCACTCGCGATGGCACCATGACGCGGTGACCCACGCACGACAGCACCTGAACCAGGTCGTCGCCCACCGCGGGGCCTCCGAAGAGGCCCCGGAGCACACCCTGGCCGCGTACGAGAAGGCGATCGAGGACGGGGCGGACGCCCTGGAGTGCGATGTACGGCTGACCGCGGACGGACACCTCGTCTGCGTCCACGACCGCCGCGTCAACCGCACCTCCAACGGCCGCGGCGCCGTCTCCGCCCTGGAACTCGCCGACCTCGCCACGCTGGACTTCGGCTCCTGGAAGAACCGCGACGAAGCGCCCGACTGGGAACAGCAACGGCCCCCTTCCTGGGAGCAGCAGTCCGTCCTCACCCTGGAGCGGCTGCTCGAACTCGTCGCCGACGCCGGCCGCCCCGTACAGCTCGCCATCGAGACGAAGCACCCCACGCGCTGGGCGGGCCAGGTCGAGGAGCGCCTGCTCGTACTGCTCAAGCGCTTCGGTCTGGACGCTCCGCCCTCGGCCGACGAGTCGCCCGTACGCGTCATGAGTTTCTCGGCGCGCTCGCTGCACCGCGTCCACGCCGCGTCCCCGACGCTGCCGACCGTCTATCTCATGCAGTTCGTCTCGCCCCGGCTGCGTGACGGACGGCTGCCCGCGGGGGTGCGGATCGCGGGTCCCTCAATGCGCATCGTCCGCAATCACCCGGCCTACATCGAGCGCCTGAAACGTGCCGGACATCACGTTCACGTGTGGACGGTGAACGAGCCCGAGGATGTCGATCTCTGTGTCGGGCTGGGCGTCGACGCCATCATCACCAACCGCCCACGCGCGGTGCTCCACCAGCTGGGCCGCTGACCTGGGGCCCAGCCGGATCCCTCGCGCGGGCTACCCCCACACCTCGGCCACTCCGTCGAATTCAGGCCACGCGATTACAGGGAGTGCTCCGGCGCGTTCGGTCCGTATTCGATCGTTAGGAGTGCGTCACTGCACGTGCATTGGCCGGTTTCCGGTCCAGTCCAGGGGGGCATTCACACCGTGGCGTGGGGCAAAGGAGGTCTCGGGGGTGGCGTTGGTGGTGGCACAGGAGGTGCCCACGTCGTCGAGCATGGCCGTACCCCATGGCCCTGCGGGCGTGGGGGAAGCAAGACACCGGATGCGGGCTCAGCTGCGCACCGGCGGTGTGGCGGAAACGGTCATCGACGATGCCGTATTGATCCTTTCCGAACTATTGAGCAACGCCTGCCGACACGGCAGGCCGTTGGGTGACGCCCTGGCAGGGGACGGCGACGTCCGGTGCGCGTGGCGCGTCGAACCGACCGGCAGGCTCACCGTGGAGGTGACGGACGGCGGCGGTCCGACCCGTCCGGTTCCGGCCACACCCTCGGTCACCGCGCGTGGCGGTCGCGGGCTGAACATCATCACGGCGCTGGCCGACGACTGGGGCGTCCGGGACGACGCCCGCGGTGAGGTCACGGTGTGGGTGGTCGTGCACAAGGACGCACACGCGGGACACCGTCGCGACGACTTCGCCGCGCGCGTCACCGCCCCGTCGGTGTCCGCGATACCCGACCTCGACTTCGGGAACGCGTTCGACAGCCTGGACTGAGCTGGACCGGGAACGACCTGAGCCGATGGCGGCCCGAACCCAGGACGACCTGGGCCGAAGCAACCCGAAGCAGACGGAAGCATTGGTTCAAGGACGAACCGAATCATCGCTTCCGGGACGACTCGGCACGTTGTCCACAGGGTCCCGTGGCTCCCCGTACGAGCGGCTAGGCTCGCGCCCGTACGAGTCGAGCCGTAACCGGGAGACATCCACGATGGCCAAGAAGCGACCCCAGACGAAGGCCAAGCAGCCTCAGCTGACGGATGGAGAGATCCCGGTCGTCGGGGCGCGCGAGCCCTGCCCATGCAACAGCGGCCGCCGATACAAGGCCTGTCACGGCCGGGCCGCCGCGCATGCCGTGACCGAGCTGGTGCACCGCCCCTTCGAAGCGCTGGCGGGCGAGGCCGACTGGATCGCGCTGCGCGAGCTGGTGCCCGCGGCCACCGTCGAGCTGCATCTGAAGGAGGCGCTCCCGGAGGGCGTCCCGTCGGTCACGCTCGCGACGGTGCTGCCGATGGCGTGGCCCGCGCTGCGCCGCGAGGACGGCTCGGTCCTGATCGGCCTGCAGAACGACACCGCGTCCGGTGACATCAGCCGCGACCTGGCCGACACCCTCCAGCGCGCGCTCACCGCGGAGCCCGGCACTCCGGTCCAGGGCCGTCGCGCCCCGGCCGACGGACCGCGGCTGCAGGACCTCCTCGACCCCGAAGGCGCGTTCGAGCCAGTTGTGCACCCGGGCTTCGAATTCTGGGTTCCGGACGCGCAGAACGCGACCACGGAGGTGACCGCCTCCCTGGAGCGGGCCAACGCCGCCGCCATCCCGACCGTGAAGCTCGCGGGTGTCGACGCCGCGTACTGGTGCGAGACGCCCGACAAGAACCACCTGCGCTGGGTCATGCCCCACCCGGAGGAGCAGCTTCTGGACGCGCTCGCCCGGCTGCACGCCGCGGGCCGGTCGAGCCTCGGCGACGGCACCCGTCTCGTGGGCTCCTTCCGTGCCCACGGCCTCACGGTGCCGGTCTGGGACCTGCCGACGGGCGTCACGGCGGAGGATGTCGAGAAGCCGGCCGCCGAATTCGCCGAGCGGCTCGCCGGCGCGCTGGCCTCGGACGCACCGCTCACCGCGGACGAGCGCCGGGCGCGCGGCGGTCTCACCAACCGGCAGGTCACGCTCAGCTGAGACACAGCAGACGCCCAGGTGGGACTGGCCGACCGGTCAGTCGGCCGACAGGGTCGTCGACCGGGTGACTCCTGTCACAACTCCCCGTTGTGGCAGGGAAGTCGGTGTCCGAATAGCCGAGATCGAATTTGCGAACCGCCGATCTCTTGTTACCGTTCCATTAGCCCGGTTGCTGGTGCATCCCCCGTCGCCAGCAACCGGGTCTTCTCATTTCCGGATTCGGACGCCCTGCCGGCGGAAGCCTCAACGCGCGGTCTGCGCAGGCGAGTTGCTCCCCGAGCGCAACAACAGCGGCCCCTCGGCCCCCTCCGCGAACTCCACCACCGCCGTGTACGCACCCGCGTCCCCCGCCGTGCGCTCCCGCGGTGTCTCGCACACCCCCGGCTCGTCGTCCGCGCCCACGGCGCAGTGCATCCGTACGGTGCGGCCGGCGGGCCCCATGAGGGTCAGTACGGACGTGAGATCGTCGCCGGTCGCGTTGCGGTAGTACGTCCGCGCCCAGGTGTCCCGCCCCTGGGTCAGCACGCAGGTCTGTGCCTCGATGCCGTCGGGGGAGGCGAGTTCGGGACCGCAGCGGGCGGCGGTGGCGAGGCCCAGGCCGAGCGTCAGGGGGCTCTCGGAGGGCGCGGAACGGGGTTCGGGCGCCCGTGGTGCGCCGGCGCGACCGGCGGCGGCAGCAGGCGCGTCGTCGGAGACACGTGCGCCCGAGGCGCGAACGGAGTCGTCGGAGGCGCGTGAGCCGTCGTCGGAGGTCCGGGTCGCGGAATCCAGGTCACCCACAGGTCCCGCGGAGGCCACGGCCAGTGGCAGCGCGGCAATGAGCGCTACCGCGCCCGCCAACGCGATCGGGCGGACTCTTCGAGGGCCTGGGGCTCGTCGTCCCCGGGAGTGACGCAGCATGAAAGGAACATAACGAGCGAGGGCGGGCGCGCGGCTCGCCGCGCGCCCGGTTTCCCTACAACTCGGGGGCGCTCACACCCGTACGGGTGAGGGCCTCCACCACGGCGTCCACGACCGCCTCGACATCGGGCACCCAGGGGGCGGCCGAACCGGGCAGCGGAGCCCGCTCCCAGCGCAGCTGGCCCTGACCGGTCTCGGACGGGGGCAGCGCCACATAGCCACCCTCGCCGTGGAACCGCAGCGAACCCGGGACATGGTCCTGGGCGTAGAGCAACTCGCCGAGCTGCTCCAGGGAGTACGGCTTCACGAGCAGCGCCCAGCGCGTCGGGGTCGCGATCACGGGGCCGAGGCGCATCCCCATGTGGTCGAGCGCGAGGAGCGCGCGGGACGCGGCGAGCGCCGGCAGGCTCACCGCGCAGGGGGCCTTGTCCCCGGTGGCCAGGATGATCGGCGCCGTAGGCCGGTTCGTCCACCACCAGCGCACCATCCGCTCATCGGTGGTGGCCGCAAGAAGGCCGGGGTCGAAGGGATGGGCACCGGGCACTGTGCATTCCGGGTCGGGGCACGCGCATCGGGCCCGCCCCTGCGGGTCCGCCGCCACTCCCGGGAGTACGGGCCACTGCCATGCGGTCGCGAAGGTCAGGGCCGCGCCGAGCATCTCAGGCTGTCCGCCGTTTCGCTTGGACAGGAGCCTGCGTCGCTTTCCGAGGATCTCGCGCATGAGCGCTCGTTCCTTTCCGTTGCACGCCTGGCAACACCGAGGACCACATCACACCATGTGTCGATCACTTCACTGTGCGTACCTGCTGGCGCATCACACCCCCGTCCGAGACAAGGGGAACCCCTATGGGCCGAGCGTTGGGCTGCGTCCGCGTCCATACTGCGTCTGGCAAAAGCATGGGCATGGCGTGGGGTGGCGGCGCCTGGCGTTTGCCGTCGCGCGTATTTCTCGCCGCCTCCGCCACGGGAGGATGGGGCACGGTCGTCGGTGGTTAAGACGCCCGGGTCCGTCGCCAGGTTCCGGGACGATCCCAACCACCCCTGGCCTTCACCGAGTACGTACCCATCACGACCGCTGTGACGCTCCGTCGAACAAGGCCAGTCGACCTCAATACGCCGAGACTCGAGTCAGTTTTAAGCCAACTTTGCAATTCCGCAACGGTCCCACGGACACCAGGAATCCCGGCAGGACAATGCTGGACATCCCCTCACGAGTGCGTGTACATGTGGAGACACTGCTAGCGGCGCAGAATGACATGGGGGTTTGCGATGCTATTGAGCAATACGCACCGGTCGGAAAGCCGGACGCCATGAACGCCCCTCACCTCCCGAAAGTGGCCGGAATCGATTCAACGGTTCCATCGCCCACACACACTGTCGCGCCCGCGCCTGCCGCCCCGGGTACCTCCTCGACCACTTCTCCACACGCTCCCGGGGCCGTTCTCCAGGACAGACTCGCAGGTTGGGTCTCTGATCTCACCACTCTGCACGAACTGACCGAGCGCCTGGCGCGCACCGCCGCACTGCCGGACGCGCTGCAGGAGCTGCTGCGCGCCGGAGCCGCCCTCGTGGGCGCCCGGCGCGGCCTCGTGGTCCTGGAACCGGGCGACGGACTCGGCCCCGACACCACCATCGGCCTGGGGTTGGCCCGCGCCGATCTCGGGCACATCGAGACCGTCCCGCGCAGCGCCATGTCGTACGGCAAGATCCTCGACGGACTCCCCGGGGGCGAGGGCGAGATCGCCCAGCCCGACCTCCTCTCCGAGGACGGCCTCGACCCGCGCCACCGCGAGGTCGCCGCCCGCCTCGGCTACGCCGCGAGCTACGCGCTCCCGCTGTCCACGGAGGATGCGGGCCGGCTGGGCGCGGCCGTTTGGCTGTACGACGAACCCGCCGAGCCCGTCGAGCGCCAGCGGCACCTGGTGGGCCTGTACGCGCGCTACGCGGCCGAGCACCTGGCCCGGCTGGTGGAACTGGACCGCACGCGCGCGTGCATGGCGACCATCTCCGAGGAGCTGCTCCCCTCGCGGCTGCCCCGGGTCTCCGGCGTCCAGCTCGCCGCCCGGCACCGCACGGGTCCGCGCGGCGGCGGCGACTGGTACGACGCGCTGCCGCTGCCCGACGCCGCGCTCGGCCTCGCGGTCGGGTCCGTCACCGGGTCGGGGCCCAGCGCGGTCGCCGCGATGGGCCGGCTGAGGGCCTCTCTGCGGGCGTACGCGGTGATGGAGGGCGAGGACCCGGTCGCCGTCCTGTCCGACCTCGAACTGCTGCTGCGGCTGACCGAGCCCGCCCGTTCCGCCACCGCCCTGTTCGCGTACTGCGAGCCCGCGTTGCGCAAGATCACGCTCGCCGGGGCCGGGCACAGCCCGCCGCTGGTGATCGGCGAGCGGCGCACGGAGTACGTGGAGACGTCCCTGTCGGCGCCCCTGGGGATGCTCGCCTGCTGGGAGGCGCCGAGCGTGGAGTTCCAGGCCGAGGCCGGAGAGACGGTTCTGCTCTACACGGACGGGCTGCTGCACCGCACCGGCGACCCGATGGACCGTGCCTTCTCGCGGCTGCACGCGGCCGCCGCGTCCGTGCCCAGGGCGCTGCGCGCCGACCCGGGCGCGGTCGCCGATCACGTCCTTCGGAGTGTGCTGCCGGACGGACTCGACGTCGCCGACAGCGACGAGGACGTGGTGCTCCTGGCGGCACGCTTCGAGTGAGTGTCGCGCCCCTTCGGGCGAGCCCCTCGTGAACAGGTCTTCCGGCCCTGGGCGTCCTTCCGTACGACCGTACGATGGAGGGCGTCCAGAGTCGTATCGAGGAGGCAGACCGTGTCGGAGGCGCTCAACCCGGAGACCCCGGAAGCTGTGCTTGACGATGACGCCGACCAGGCGGATGAAGAGAAGCCGCTCAAGCAGCGCAAGAACGGCCTGTACCCGGGCGTGTCCGACGAGCTGGCCGAGAGCATGAAGTCCGGCTGGGCCGACACCGAGCTGCACGGCCTGGAGCCGATCCCGCAGGCCGCGTACACCGCCGCCCGCCGTGCCGCGCTCTCCGCGCGCTTCCCGGGCGAGCGCCTGGTGATCCCGGCGGGCAACCTGAAGACCCGCTCGAACGACACGGAGTACCCCTTCCGTGCCTCGGTCGAGTACGCGTACCTGACCGGCAACCTGACCGAGGACGGCGTCCTGGTCCTGGAGCCGACGTCGGGCGGCCACAAGGCCACGATCTACCTGCTGCCGCGCTCCGACCGCGAGAACGGCGAGTTCTGGCTCTCCGGCCAGGGCGAGCTGTGGGTCGGCCGCCGCCACTCCCTGACCGAGGCCGAGCAGCTGTACGGCATCCCGGCCTCCGATGTCCGCGAGATCGCCGACGCGCTGCGCGAGGCGACCGGCCCGGTGCGGGTCGTGCGCGGCTACGACGCCGGCGTCGAGGCTGCTCTCACCGACAAGGTGACCGCCGAGCGCGACGAGGAGCTGCGCGTCTTCCTTTCCGAGGCGCGGCTGGTCAAGGACGAGTTCGAGGCCGGCGAGCTGCAGAAGGCCGTCGACTCGACGGTCCGCGGTTTCGAGGACGTGGTGAAGGTCCTCGACAAGGCGGAGGCCACGTCCGAGCGCTACATCGAGGGCACGTTCTTCCTGCGCGCGCGGGTCGAGGGCAACGACGTCGGTTACGGCTCCATCTGCGCCGCCGGGCCGCACGCGTGCACGCTGCACTGGGTGCGCAACGACGGCCCCGTCCGCTCCGGCGACCTGCTCCTGCTCGACGCGGGTGTGGAGACCCACACGCTCTACACCGCCGACGTCACGCGCACGCTGCCGATCAACGGCACGTACAGCGAGATCCAGAAGAAGGTCTACGACGCCGTGTACGAGGCCCAGGAGGCCGGTATCGCGGCCGTGCAGCCGGGCGGCAAGTACCGCGACTTCCACGACGCCTCGCAGCGCGTGCTGGCCCGGAAGCTGGTCGAGTGGGGGCTCGTCGAGGGCCCCGTGGAGCGCGTTCTGGAGCTGGGGCTGCAGCGTCGCTGGACGCTGCACGGCACCGGTCACATGCTCGGCATGGACGTCCACGACTGCGCGGCCGCGCGGACGGAGACGTACGTGGACGGCACGCTGGAGCCGGGCATGTGCCTGACCGTCGAGCCGGGGCTGTACTTCCAGGCGGACGACCTGACCGTGCCCGAGGAGTACCGGGGCATCGGCGTCCGCATCGAGGACGACATCCTCGTCACGGAGAACGGGAACCGGAACCTGTCCGCCGGGCTGCCTCGCCGGTCGGACGAGGTCGAGGCGTGGATGGCGTCCCTCAAGGGCTGACACGACATGGGCTGACATGACATGAATGGCCGGGTACCAGTGTGGTGCCCGGCCATACGTCTGCGCACGGTCGGTGGCCGGTCGCGCTCCGGCGGCCGGTGGTCGCTCGGGCCCCGCGGCGCAGCCGCACGATGTCACGGCCCCGCGCCCCTGGAGAAGGGACGCGTTTCACCGAGGGGGACTTGCCTGTGGACGCGTTCTGGTCCGGCGTCGGTGTGGATCTGCACCTCGAACCCGACGCCGCGGACGGGCGCCGGGCCGGGCTCGAACGGGCGTTGCGCGATGCCGTACGGGAAGGGCGGCTGGCGCCCGGGACACGGTTGCCCGCGACGCGCCGGCTCGCGGCCGAGCTCGGGATCTCGCGCGGGACGGCCAAGTCGGCGTACGACCAGCTGATCGCCGAGGGGTATCTGACCGCGCGGCAGGGGTCCGGCACACAGGTCGCCCCGCTGCCTTCCCCGGCCGCGGACGCGCCGGAGGCAACCACGCGCGCGCGGGCACCCCGTTTCGATCTGCGGCCCGGCAGCCCCGACGTCGGTGCGTTCCCGGCGGCGGCCTGGCTGCGCGCGCTGCGCCGGGCCATCGCGAGCGCGCCCTCCCCGGCCTACGACTACGGGGACCCGCGCGGCCGGATCGAGCTGCGGACGGCGTTGTCGGGGTACCTGGGGCGGGCGCGCGGGGTGATCGCGCCGCCCGAGCGGATCGTCGTCACCTCCGGGTACGTGCAGGGGCTCGCGCTCCTCACCCGCGTGCTGGACGCCGGTGTGATCGCCATGGAGGACCCCGGCCTCCCCTTCCACCGGGACGTGGTGCGGCACAACGGCGGAACCGTGGTCCCTGTGGAGGTCGACGAACGGGGTGCTTCGGTACGGGGGTTGGACGACGCGGCGGCCGTCGTCCTCACGCCCGCGCACCAGTACCCGACCGGGGTGACGCTGCACCCGGAGCGCCGGCGGGCCCTCACCGACTGGGCACGCGCGCGTGGAGGGCTGATCGTCGAGGACGACTACGACGGGGAGTTCCGCTACGACCGTCAGCCCGTGGGCGCCCTCCAGGGGATGGCACCCGGCCATGTCGCCTACCTGGGGACGGCGTCCAAGACGCTCGGGCCGGCGCTGCGGCTCGGCTGGATGGTGCTGCCGCCGCACCTGGTGGACGCGATCGCCGACGCCAAGCTGCACACCGACCACCACACGGAGTCCATCGGCCAGCTTGCCCTCGCCGAAATGATCACCAGCCACGCCTACGACCGGCACGTACGCGCGTGCCGCCTGCGGTACCGGCGGCGACGGGACCAGTTGCTGGAACGGGTGGGGACGCGGCGCGGGGTACGGGGCATCGCGGCGGGGCTGCACGCGCTGATCGACGTGAGCGACGAGGCCGCGGTGCTGGCGCGGGCCGCGGAGGAAGGGCTCGCGGTGGGACACCTCGGGGAGCACTGGCACACGGCGGACGCCGGACGGCCGCAAGGGCTCGTGGTCGGGTACGGCACGCCTCGGGAGCGGATCTATCCGGAGGCGTTGGAGGTGTTGGGGCGGGTGCTGGAGGGGGTCTGAGGGCCGGAGCCGGGCGCGCTGGGCGACGGCTCGGGAGCCGGCCTAATTGGGCCAGGAAAGCACACGACTATTGGGCCTGTTTAGGGCTCCATTGCGCCCGTAGCGTCGTAGTCATGACGAACCGAGTCGCACCCGCCGGAGCCCCCGCGAAGACGAGCCGCGTGATCCCGCCCGCGGGTCCGCAGCGTGTTCTGGCCCTGGCGCAGTTGAGCAACTCCGTCGGGGACGGCGCCTACTACGTCACGTCCGCCCTCTACTTCACCCATGTCGTCGGGCTCGCCCCCGCGCGCGTGGGGCTCGGACTCACGGTCGCGTGGGCGGTCGGTTCGCTGGTGGGCGTGCCCCTTGGGCGGCTCGCCGACCGGCGTGGGCCGCGCGGCACGGCGGTGCTGCTGGCGCTCGCGACGAGTGTCGCGGTGGCGTCCTTCCTCGTCGTACGCGGCTTCGTGCCGTTCGTGCTCGCGGCGTGCGTGTACGCCTCGGCGCAGTCGGGGCTGGCGGCGGCCCGGCAGGCGCTGCTGGCAGGGCTGGTGTCCCGGGAGGAGCGGACAGGGCTGCTGGCGCACCTCCAGTCGACGCTCAACGCCGGTCTCGCGGTGGGGGCGGGGCTCGGCGGACTCGCGCTGCACATGGGAACGCGAGAGGCCTACCTCGGGGTGTTCGCGCTGGACGCGGTGAGCTTCCTGCTGTGCGCGGCGGTGCTGCTGCGGCTGCCCGTCGTGAAGCCGGTGCACGCGCGCGTGGCCGACGAAAAGGGACGCGGCGACGCCCTCGGGGTGCTGCGCGACCGCCCGTACGCCCTGGTGACGCTGCTCAACACCGTGCTGTTGCTGCGGATGCCGCTGCTGAGCCTGGGCATCCCGCTGTGGATCTCCGAGCGGACCGAGGCGCCGACCTGGCTGGTGTCCGCGCTGTTCGTGCTCAACACCGGTGCGGTGATGCTCTTCCAGGTACGGATGGCACGCGGGGTGCGGGGGCCGGTGTCGGCCACGCGCGCGGTGCGGCGCTCGGGGCTCGTGATGCTGGCGTCGTGCGCGGTGTTCGCGCTGTCGGCGGGGGTTTCGCCCTGGGTGGCGGTGGGCGTGCTGACGGCCGGCGCGGTGCTCCAGGTCGTCGCCGAGATGCAGCAGTCGGCGGGTTCCTGGCAGCTGTCGTTCGACCTCGCCCCCGCCGACCGGGTGGGCGAGTACCAGGGCTTCTTCGGTACGGGCGTGACGGTGGCGCGGACCGCGGGGCCACTGGTGCTGACGTCGCTGCTCGTGGGGTGGGGGACGCCCGGGTGGCTGCTCCTGGGGGGCCTGATGCTGGCGGCCTCGTACGCGATGGGTCCTGCCGTGCGGTGGGCGACGGACAGCCGGTCCGCCGCCGCACCGGTGGTCAGGCGGCCAGTACCGGTGAACTGACCGTCAGCGGCAGCGAGTCCACGAACAGGGCCCCCGCGAGCAGTCCGCTGCTTCCGCGGGGGCTCCACGCGCGCGCGTGGAGGTCGTCGTCGAAGGCGGCAAGCGCCGCGCGGCCCGCCTCGGCGGACGTACTGCCCGCTGCCAGGACCCCGCGGGCGCCCGCCTGGACGTGCCGCAGGCCGTGCGGGCCGACCGTGTAGAGCAACTCCGTGTCCTGGAGCGTCGACATCACGGTCATCAGGGCGTCGAGCCGGGCGTACGGCTCGGGGACGCCGGCCGAGCGGGCCGTGGCCAGGGCATCCAACGCCCTCCGTACGTGCGGGAATCCGGCTCTGGCCTCGCCCCTCGCTCCGGCCGCGCCGTACTGCGCGGAGACCGACGAGCCGCGGGAAGGCCTGCGCGGCGCCCGCCGGTCGGGGTGCGCGGCGATCCGCTTGGCGGTCGCGGCCAGGTCGCGCCCGGTGGCGCGGGGTTCCAGGGCCGCCGCGGCGACCAGCAGGCCGAGCACCCACAGGGCTCCGCGGTGGCCACCGCCCGCCAGGGCCACCGAGTGCTCGGTTGAGCGCCCGATCGCGCCGAGCTCCGCCCTCAGTTCCGGCGTCGCCGCGCCGGTGCGGCGGGCCGCCGCCGCCATGGCCGCGAGGCCGGGGGCCAGCGCCTTGGCCGACCAGCGCAGGGAACAGTGGTCCTCGCCGGTCGCACGGGCGGCGAGGTCACGCGGGTCGGGCAGTCCGGGCTTGGGGGCCAGCGCCAGGTGCCCGGTCAGCGCGGTCACGGCGGCGTGGGCCAGCGTCTCGTCCGCACGGCTGCTCATCGAAACATCACGGCCTCTCATCGACGTAAACGCTTACGAGGAGGCGTCGGTGGAGGACGCCGACACGCTCGGGGCATCTCTGGGGGCATCGCAGAGCGGCGCGCCGCTCGGGGGCGTACCGTCGCCACCGCCGCTGCCGCCGCCCGCGACCGTGCCGCCGGTGACCGCGATCGCGCGGCGCCGGGTGATGGTCGTGGCTTTGTGTGTTCCCGTCATGCCGGGAAAGCTAGGGACGCCGTCCGTCAGGGACATGGGGGTCGGCTGTGAGGACCCTGAGAAATGCCGGAGAGGCCGAAGTCGGCGGGAAAACACCTCTCCTGGAGGGCGATCAGGAAAACGCCCTCCCCGGGCGACCCGTCGGGAGACCCTTTACGTCGCCACCAGCGGTGCGTCCTCGCGCCACTTGAGCATCTTGTCGAAGCTGACCACCGCGCCGCCCCGGCCCGGCTCGTTGCCGATGTGGACGTGGTCGGCGAGTTCCTGGATCAGACAGAGGCCCCGGCCGTTCTCGGCGTCGCTGTGGGCGGGGCGGACCGGGGCGCGTCCCCGTCCCGAGGGGAACCCGGGTCCGGAGTCGGCCACTTCGATACGGCACGTCTCGCCGTCCAGGTAGGCCGTGACCCGGTAGGCCTCACCGGACTCCCCATGGACGGACTCGCCACCGTGCTCGACGGCGTTGGCGCAGGCCTCGCTCAGCGCGACGGAGAGGTCGTAGGAGATGTCGGGATCCACCCCTGCCGACTCCATCGTGCCGAGCAGCAGGCGCCTGGCGAGCGGCACGCTCGCCGCTTCACGCCGGAGATGGAGGGACCACCAGATGCTCATGCTCCAGCCTCCTGGCCGCGGCTCGACATACCGATACGTATTGCCGCACAGGGCCCGGTGTAAGCGTGCCGTTGACGTGATGCCGCCCATTCGGGGGATGTGCCGGCGCCATCCGCCGGTGTATGTGCGTACTACCGGTGTCAGAACGTGACCTTCCGGAACGTACGTCACCTTGCGGACCTGCCGTGTGGAGCCGGTGAGGCCAGTGCGATGATGAGCCCGCCATGACTGCCCCCCACCAGCGCGCGTGCACCGGAGGTGATCTCCGGGTCCTGAGGGCCGCGGTGTTCACCGCGGTCTGTGTCGTGTTGGCCGCGGCCGGTCATGCGATCGTCTCCTGCGCCACGGTTCCCCTGTGGTCGCTGGGCGCCGGATTCCTCGCCGTCTTCGCCGTCGCGGCACCGCTCGCCGGGCGTGAGCGCTCCCTGCCGGGCATCGCCGTACTGCTCGCGGTCGGCCAGACCGCACTGCACACACTCTTCGGACTCGGCCAGCACGGCACGACGGCGACGGCGTCCGCGGGCGTGGACGCCTCGCTCGTGGCCCGGGCCGCCCGGCTGGTGTGCGGCGCGTCCGTCGCGACGCTCAGCCCCGCCCAGGCGCAGCGGATCCTCGCCGACGCCCGGCTGGACACGGTCGGGACGGGCGGAACGGGCGGGTCGGGGACGGCTCACGCGGCTCACGAACAGGCGGGCGCCATGGCGTCGGCCGCCACCGGAACGCCGATGTCGGCGCTGCCGTCGCTGTCCATGTTCCTTGGCCACGTCCTCGCTGCCGCCGCCACCGGATGGCTGCTGCGCCGCGGGGACATCGCGCTGCGGCGCCTCCTGCGCCTCTCCGCACACGGAGTGGCCGAAGGGGCGCTCGTCTCCCTGCGCGGGGCCCTGGCGCTCGCACGCGCCCTGCTGGCGGGTCTCCCGGGCACGTCCCCCGAGGCGCCGCGCGTACCGCGGGCCACGGAGTACGTGCCACCGGCCGTGCCCGCGACCGCTCTTCAGCACTCGGTCGTCCGGCGCGGTCCGCCGGCCCACGGGGTTCTCACCCTCGCCGCCTGACGCGACGCACCACTTCTGGACGTATCACTCCCGGGGTGCCGTCGTGCGGCACGCGCGCGTGCCCGCTCTTTCGCACGCGCAACCCCGTTCTGCCACCGAACCAGTGCTGAAAGTGGAGTGTCCTGCCATGAAGGCTTCCCGTATCGCCGCGACCGGCGCCGTCGCCGCCTCCGCCGTCCTCGTCCTGTCCGGCCCCGCGTTCGCGCACGTCAGCGTGCAGCCCGAGGGCACGGCCGCCAAGGGTGGCTACGCGACCGTCAACTTCAAGGTGCCGAACGAGCGCGACAAGGCCTCGACCACCAAGCTCGAAGTGAACTTCCCGGCCGACCACCCGCTCGCCTCGGTGATGCCGCAGGCCGTCGACGGCTGGACCGTCAAGGTCACCAAGTCCAAGCTCGACAAGCCGCTCGAACTGCACGGCGAGAAGATCAACGAGGCCGTCACCAAGGTCACCTGGACCGCCGACGGCAAGGGCATCCAGCCCGGCTACTTCCAGAAGTTCCCGCTCTCCATCGGTGCGCTGCCCGAGGACACCGACGAGCTGGTGTTCAAGGCGATCCAGACGTACTCCAACAAGGAGGTCGTGCGCTGGATCGAGACCCCGACGAAGGGTGCGGAGGAGCCCGAGACGCCGGCTCCGGTGCTCGCCCTGTCCGCCGCCGAGGGCGACCACCACGGTTCCGCGTCCGCCGCCTCCGACGACTCCGCGGAGGCCGACGACGCGAAGGCCGCCGCCAACACCTCGACCACCGAGGCCGCCTCCTCCGACAGCAGCGACACCACGGCCCGTGTACTGGGTGTCGTGGGCATCGTCGTCGGCGTGGCGGGCGTGGCGTTCGGCGTGCTCGCCGGTCGTCGGCGTACCACCGCGTAAGCCAAGTCCCACCCATCGAAACCCAGGGACGCCCCATCGGGATCCCCGGCCGAATCCGTTTTCCGGCCGGGGGTCCGGCCCGCCGCACAGCGGCGACCGGGTGAGGCGTCCCCCCGGAGAATGCACTATGCGCAAGAAGACGTACGCCGCTGCCGCGCTGTTCGCCGCGGCCGCCCTGACCCTTTCCGCCTGCGGCAGCGGTGACGACGCCGACAACGCGGTCGCCGAGGTCTCCGAGGAGGCGGGCTCGGACAAGGCCGCGACGGTCCTCGACAAGCCGTTCGAGAAGCCGGACCTCGTCCTCACCGACACGCACGGCAAGCAGTACGACCTCCGCAAGGAGACCAAGGGCAAGCCGACGCTGATCTACTTCGGCTACACCAACTGCCCCGACGTCTGCCCGCTGACGATGAACAACATCGCCGTCGCCGAGAAGCAGCTGGCCCAGAACAAGCAGGTGACGCAGGCCGAGAAGGACTCGCTCCGCATCGTGTTCGTCACCACCGACCCGGAGCGGGACACCTCCGCCGCGCTCGGCAAGTGGCTCAAGGGCATCGACCCGGACGTCGTCGGCCTGACCGGCTCCTTCGCCACGATCCAGGGCGGTGCCCGGACGCTCGGCATCTCCATCGAGGCGCCGAAGAAGGACAAGACCGGCAAGGTCGTCTCGATGCACGGCACCCAGGTCATCGCCTTCTCCCCGAAGACCGACGGCGGTTACGTGCTGTACGGCGAGGACGCCACCGTCGACGACTACACCAAGGACCTCCCCAAGCTGATCAAGGGCGAGAAGCCGTGACGCGTCGTACGGCGGCCAGGAGGGTGTCCACGTCCACGGGAGCCTCGGCGGCTGCCCTCGTCGTGGCCGCCGCCCTGGCCCTGGCGGGCTGCGGCGACTCGGACTCGGGCTCCTCGGAACCCGAACTGTCCGTCGGTTCCCTCTACATGCCGCAGCCGGTCTCGGACTCCATGGCGGCCGGTTTCCTGGTCGTCGCCAACGCCGGAGGGACCGACGACAGGCTGTCCTCCGTCACCAGCGACATCGCCGGCGAGGTCACCCTCCACACGACGTCCGGGCAGTCGATGACCGAGGTCAAGAACCTCGACGTCCCCGGTCACGGGAAGCTCGTCCTGGAGAGCGGCGGCAACCACCTCATGTTCGAGAAGCTGAAGCGCAAGCCGAAGGAGGGCGACAAGGTGTCCCTGGAGCTGCACTTCACCAAGTCCGGGCCGATGAAGGTCGAGATGCCGGTGAAGTCCCCCACCTACCGGCCGGCCACGACCACCAAGTCGTCCATGCACTCGTCCATGCAGTCGTCCTCGACGTCTCACCACTGAGGGAGGGACCAACCGTGAGCCAGACCATCGCTCCCCGCGTCCGGACGCTGCTGTTGCTGCTCCTCGCCGTCACCGGCGCGCTCCTCGCCGGGTCCGCGCCCGTCTCCGCGCACGCCGCCCTGACGGCGAGCGACCCCCAGCAGGGATCGGTGGTCAAGGAGGCGCCGGCCCAGGTGTCGCTCACCTTCTCCGAGGGTGTCGCGATGTCCGACGGCTCGGTGCGCGTGCTCGACCCCAAGGGCAAGCGCGTCGACACCGGAAAGAGCAGCGAGCAGGGCACCAACACGTACTCCGTGAAGCTGCACTCGGGCCTGCCGGACGGCACGTTCACCGTCACCTACCAGGTGGTTTCGGCGGACAGCCACCCCGTCTCCGGCGCCTTCACCTTCTCCATCGGGGCCCCCTCGACGACCTCCGTCTCCGTGTCCGACCAGGAGGCCGGCGGCGGAGTGGTGGGCGGGCTCTACGGCTTCGCGCGCTATCTCTCGTACGCGGGCTTCATCCTGCTCGTCGGCGGCGCGGCCTTCGTGCTGGCCTGCTGGCAGCGGGGCACCGGGGAGCGGTCGGTGCAGCGGCTGGTCGTCTCCGGGTGGCTCGCGCTGACCGGGGCCACGCTCGCCATGCTGCTGCTGCGCGGCTCGTACACCGGCTCCGGGAAGGTCGGGGACATCTTCGACCTGAGCCTGCTCAGCGATGTGCTGCAGACCAAGACGGGCGCGGCGCTGGTCTCGCGCCTGCTGCTGCTCGCCGCGGGCGCCCTGTTCATCGCCGTGCTCTTCGGAGCGTACGAAAAGCGCGAGGACGACGAGGAGAAGGGCGATCTGACCTTCGGGCTCGCCATCGGCGGGTTCGTCGTGGCGGCGGGTCTGGCCGCGACCTGGGCCATGGCCGAGCACGCCTCGACCGGTATCCAGACCGGGATCTCGATGCCCGTCGACGTGCTGCACCTGCTCGCCGTCGCCGTGTGGCTGGGCGGCCTGTCGACGCTGCTCGTGGCGCTCTACCGCGCGCCGTCCATCGAGCCGGCCGCCGTACGCCGCTTCTCCCGCATCGCGTTCGGCAGCGTGGCCGTGCTGGCCGCGACGGGCATCTACCAGTCGTGGCGACAGCTCGGCTCCTGGTCCGCGTTCACCGGGACGTCGTACGGGCAGCTGCTGCTCGTCAAGATCGGCCTGGTGGTCGTCCTCGTCGGTATCGCGTGGATATCGCGGCGCTGGACGGCGCGGCTGTCGCAGGCGCCGGCCGCGAAGACCGTGAAGGCCGCGAAGACCTCGGCGGCCACGCCGGTGAAGGCCACCACGAAGACCTCGGCCAAGACCCCTGCCAAGGCCTCGGCCAAGACCTCCGCAGCGGCCTCGGCGAAGGCCTCCGCGACTGCGGCGACCTCGGAGAAGCCGGAGGACGAGGACCGCGAGACCGGGGACGAGAAGGAGCCGGCCACCACTCCCGCGGGCGGGGGTGACGGCAAGCGGGCCACCCAACTGGCCCGGCAGCGGGCCGCGGTGGCCACCGCGCGCGAGAAGCGCGTGCGGGACGCCGATCCGCTCCGCTCGGGCCTGCGCCGATCGGTGCTCGCCGAGGCGGGCGTCGCGGTGGTCCTGCTGGCCGTCACCACGGTGCTGACGTCCACCGAGCCCGGGCGCACGGTGGAGGAGGCCGAGGCCGCCACCGCCGCCAGCTCGCAGGAGGCCACCGGGGCACTGGCCGTGGACATCCCGTTCGACACCGGCGGCAAGGACGGCAAGGGCCTCGCGCGTGTCGAGATCGACCCGGCCCGCGTCGGCGGCAACGACATGCACGTCTACGTACAGCGGCCGAACGGCAAGGCCTTCGACATCCCCGAGGTCAAGGTCTCCTTCACCCTCAAGGCGAAGGACATCGGGCCGTTGCCCGTGGTACCGGACCGGATCGCCACCGGACACTGGACGGCGAGCGGGGTACAGATCCCGATGGCGGGCAACTGGGCGATCGCGGTGACGGTCCGGACCTCCGACATCGACCAGGTGACCGTGGACAAGAACGCGCAGATCGGCTGAACGACACCATGGCTGAACAGTCCACTCCGGAGACGTCCTCCCCGGGTACCCCCGTCGAAGGGGCACCCGGTCAGGGAGGCGTCTCCCAGAAGGCCGCTGCCCCGAAGGCCGCTCCCAAGGGAGCCGCTGCCAAAGGGGCCTCTTCCGAAAATGCCCTTCCTGGGGAGGCCGTTTCCGAAAAGGCCCCCTCCAAGGGCGTCATTTCGCGGCGTCGCCTGCTCGGGACCGCCGGTGCCACCGGGCTCGCGCTCGGCGCCGCGGGCGGGGCCGCCGGATACGCCGCCGCGCCCTCCGCCGACCGGACCGCGCTCCTCAGCTCGCTCGGCGCGGACGAGGTGATGTTTCACGGGAAACATCAGCCCGGCATCACGACCGCGCTACAGGCCCGCGGCCACCTGGTCGCCTTCGATCTGGCGGCGGGCGCGGGCCGCAAGGAGGCATCCGCCCTGCTGCGGCGCTGGTCGACGACGGCCCAGCGGCTGATGGCGGGCGAGGCGTCCGCGAGCGCCGACACGGACGTGGCGCGCGACGCCGGACCCTCGTCCCTCACGGTCACCTTCGGCTTCGGCCACAGCTTCTTCGCCCGTACGGGACTGGAGAAGCAGCGGCCGATCGCCCTCGACCCGCTGCCCGACTTCTCCTCGGACCACCTGGACAAGGCGCGCAGCAACGGCGACCTGTGGGTCCAGATCGGCTCGAACGACTCCCTCGTCGCCTTCCATGCCCTGCGCGCGATCCAGAAGGACGCGGGGCAGGCGGCCAAGGTGCGCTGGCAGATGAACGGCTTCAACCGCACGCCGGGAGCCACTTCCCAGCCCATGACGGCCCGCAACCTGATGGGGCAGATCGACGGCACGCGCAATCCCAAGCCGTCGGAGTCCGACTTCGACCGGCGGATCTTCGTGCCCGACGCGGGCGATCCGTCGTGGATGGCGGGCGGCTCGTACGCCGTCGTACGCCGTATCCGCATGCTTCTCGACGACTGGGAGCAGCTCTCCGTCAAGGCGCAGGAGGACGTGATCGGGCGGCGGAAGGCCACCGGGGCACCGCTCTCCGGCGGGACCGAGACGACCGAGATGGACCTGGAGAAGACCGACGCCGACGGCGGGCTCGTCGTCCCCATCAACGCCCATTCCCGTATCACCCGGCCCGACGAGAACGGCGGCGCCGCGATGCTCCGCAGGCCGTTCTCCTTCCACGACGGCATCGACGCCGAGGGCGTCCCGGACGCGGGGCTGCTCTTCGTCTGCTGGCAGGCCGACCCACTGCGCGGCTTCGTACCGGTGCAGCGCAAGCTCGACCGCGGTGACGCGCTGTCCACGTACATCCGGCACGAGTCGAGCGGTCTGTTCGCGGTGCCGGGCGGAGCGGCGGAGGGGGAGTACGTGGGGCAGAAGTTGCTGGAGGGGTGAGTTCCGCTCGCTGAGGCTGCTGGGACGGCTGAGGCGACCGAGGCCGCTGAGGCAGCCCGGACGGCTGGAACGGCCGGAACGGCTGGGGCCGGAAGCGGGAGCCCGGCCGCGCAAGGCCCATTAGGGTGAGGCCATGCCAGCCAGCTACGCGTATCTCGGCCCCGAGGGCACCTTCACCGAAGTCGCTCTGCGGACTCTTCCGGAGTCGGCCACCCGGCAGCTCATCCCGATGGTGTCCGTGCCCGCCGCGCTCGACGCGGTCCGGGCCGGCGAGGCCGAGGCCGCGTTCGTACCGATCGAGAACTCCGTCGAGGGCGGCATCACCACCACGGTCGACGAACTGGCCGTCGGCGAACCGCTGATGATCTACCGCGAGGTCCTTCTCTCGATCACCTTCGCGCTGCTGGTCCGCCCGGGCACGAAGCTCTCGGAGATCAAGACGGTCAGCGCGCACCCGGCCGCACAGCCGCAGGTCCGCAACTGGATGAAGAACAACCTCCCGGACGTCATCTGGGAGTCCGCGGCCTCCAACGCGGACGGCGCCCGCCTGGTGCAGGAGGGGCGCTACGACGCGGCCTTCGCGGGCGAGTTCGCTGCGGAGCGGTACGGCCTGGTGGCCCTGGAGACCGGGATCCACGACGCGGAGAACGCGCAGACCCGGTTCGTCCTGGTGGGCAAGCCCGCCCGGCCCGCGGCGCCGACCGGCGCGGACAAGACGTCCGTGGTCATCTGGCAGCGCGACGACCACCCCGGTGCCCTGCTCGAACTCCTCCAGGAGTTCGCCGTCCGCGGGGTCAACCTGATGCTGCTGCAGTCCCGGCCGACCGGCGAGGGCATCGGCAACTACTGCTTCGCCATCGACGCCGAGGGCCACATCGCGGACCGCCGTGTCGGCGAGGCGCTGATGGGCCTCAAGCGGATCTGTCCCCAGGTGCGGTTCCTCGGTTCCTATCCGCAGGCCGACGTCGACCCCAAGGACGTACGCCCGCCGCGGGCCGGTACGTCGGAGAGCGAGTTCGCGGCGGCCTCGGACTGGCTGGCACGCTGCCAGGACGGCCGGTTCTGAGCGGGCTTTGGTGAGCGGGTTACTCAGCGGCGGGGTTCGCGGAGCGGGGCTTGCCGGGCGGCTCTGCCGAGCGGGGTTCGCTGAGCAGGACTTGCCGAGCGGGCCTTGCTGAGGCGCGGCTTGCTGAGAAACGGCTTGCTGAGCGGGACGCCTAGCGCGGCTTGCCGAGTGGGGTTCGCTTGGCGCGGGTTCGCTCAGCGCCGGTTTCCGAGCGGGCTTTTCTCACGGCTGCGGGGCGGCAACCCGTTGGCAACCCGGCAGCCACCGACCGTCCTCCGGGCGGCTTCCTGGGCGGAGCCGGCGGCTCCCCCCGCCCGTTCCGGCCAGTCCTACCTGCAGATTGTCTCTGTCCACAGAAGTTATCCACAGGCGCGCTTCTCGACCTGGGGACAAGTCGACAACGAAGCGCGACTCAGTCGACAAATCGGCCTACAGCCCACAAGTCCGTCCACAGCCCCATCAGTCACCCTTCGTCCACCCGTTTCTGTTGACCAATCCCATAGAGCGAACCATTTCCACTCGAAAGTGCGTGTAGGGAGGGTTTGGTCCGGGAATTCTTGGCCCTGCGCACAGGTTTGAGAACGATCACTTCCGATGTCCACAGATCTTTCGCACAGCCTGTGGATAACTTTTCCGGGGTGTGGATTTCTGTGGACAACCCAGTTCTCAAGTCCCGTTCTCCACAAGGGAATCGAGTCAACCGACCGAATCCCACCTGCCCCGTTCCAGGGAGCGGGCCCCTTTCATTGACGCCTATTGAAGCGCCTTACCAATTCCCGCAAAACATGACAGAAGCGACAGAACGGAATACCGGGTCGTGAGTCGGAACCCCGCACCGGTAGCCTTGTGGGGTGATTGACCTTCGCCTGCTTCGTGAGGACCCCGACCGTGTTCGCGCCTCCCAGCGCGCCCGTGGAGAGGACGTCGCCCTTGTCGACGCCCTCCTCTCCGCCGACGAGCGGCGCAGGTCGTCCGGCGTCCGCTTCGACGAGCTGCGTTCCGAGCAGAAGAGCATCGGCAAGCTCATCTCCAAGGCGTCCGCCGACGAGAAGGCCGAGCTGCTCAAGAAGACGGGCCAGCTCGCCGCCGACGTCAAGGCTGCCGACGCCGAGCAGCACGAGGCGGACGAGGAGACCAAGCGCCTCCTGCTCCAGCTCGGCAACCTCGTGCACCCCGACGTCCCGGTCGGCGGCGAGGAGGACTTCGTCGTCCTGGAGACGCACGGCACCATCCGCGACTTCGGCGCCGAGGGCTTCGAGCCCAAGGACCACCTGGAGCTCGGCGAGGCGCTGGGTGCCATCGACGTCGAGCGCGGCGCCAAGGTGTCCGGCTCGCGCTTCTACTACCTGACGGGTGTCGGCGCGCTCCTCGAGCTCGCCCTCGTCAACGCGGCGATCGCGCAGGCCACCGAGGCCGGCTTCATCCCGATGCTGACCCCCGCGCTGGTCCGCCCGCGCGCCATGGAGGGCACCGGCTTCCTCGGCCAGGCCGCGGAGAACGTGTACCACCTGGAGAAGGACGACTACTACCTGGTCGGCACCTCCGAGGTCCCGCTCGCGGCGTACCACATGGACGAGATCCTCGACGCCGACAAGCTGCCCATGCGCTACGCGGGCTTCTCGCCGTGCTTCCGCCGCGAGGCCGGCACGTACGGCAAGGACACGCGGGGCATCTTCCGCGTGCACCAGTTCGACAAGGTCGAGATGTTCTCGTACGTCAACCCCGAGGACGCCGAGAACGAGCACCAGCGGCTCCTGGAGTGGGAGAAGCAGTGGCTGACCGGGCTTGAACTGCCCTTCCAGGTCATCGACGTGGCGTCGGCCGACCTGGGCTCGTCCGCCTCGCGCAAGTTCGACTGCGAGGCGTGGATCCCGACCCAGGGCAAGTACCGCGAACTGACGTCGGCCTCGAACTGCGACGGTTTCCAGGCCCGCCGACTGTCGGTGCGCATGCGCGACGGCAAGAAGGTGCAGCCGCTCGCGACGCTGAACGGCACGCTGTGCGCCGTCCCGCGCACGATCGTGGCGATCCTGGAGAACCACCAGCTGGCCGACGGTTCCGTACGGGTTCCCGAGGTGCTGCGTCCGTATCTGGGCGGCCGTGAGGTGCTGGAGCCGATCTCCAAGTGACCGGCACCACTGGGTCCATGGCCTCGACCGGATCGACCGGATCGACCGCCTCGACCGGATCGACCGCGTCGACCGGGGAGACCGGGGCGTTCCCCTACAAGCTCGTCGCGACCGATCTCGACGGAACGTTGCTGCGCTCCGACGACACGGTCTCGGAGCGCACGCGTGAGGCGCTCGCCGCGGCCACCGCGGCGGGCGCAGCGCACCTCGTCGTCACCGGCCGCGCGGTGCCCTGGACACGCCACATCCTCGACGAACTCGGATACGAGGGACTCGCGGTGTGCGGTCAGGGCGCGCAGCTGTACGACGCCGGGGCGCACCGCCTGCTCACGTCGGTGACCCTCGACCGGCAGGTGGCCGGTCTCGCGCTGGCCAAGATCGAGGCGGAGGTCGGCCCGCTGGCCCTCGCCGCGAGCCGCGACGGCATCGACGGGGACGTCCTGATCGGCCCCGGCTACCGGGTGCTGGGCCAGCTGAAGGCCGTCCCGTTCACCGATGTCGCGGAGCTCTGGGCCGCACCGCTGACCAAGATGTACATCCAGCATCCCGAACTCACCGACGACGAGCTGGCGGCTGCGGCACGAGCGGCGGCCGGGGGCCTGGTGAGCGTCGTGATGGCGGGCGAGGGCATCGTCGAGATCCTCCCCCTCGGCCTGTCCAAGGCCACGGGCCTCTCCCTGGCGGCCCGCCGCCTGGGCGTGAAGGCCGCCGAGACGATCGCCTTCGGCGACATGCCGAACGACATCCCGATGTTCGCGTGGTCGGCCCATGGCGTGGCGATGGCCAACGCCCATGAGGAGCTCAAGGCCGTCGCGGACGAGATGACGTTGTCGAACGAGGACGACGGCATCGCGGTGGTGCTGGAGAGGTTGCTCGGCTGACGCCGGCGCCGACGCCGCCGACGCCGCTGCCAGACCGCTCCCGGCGCTGCGGGAGAATCCGGCTGCGCACGCGACAGCACGCGATGGGCCTCGCCCCGAAGGGGCGAAAGAGGCGAGCGGCGAGCGGCGGGGAATCTCGTCGCGGAGCGGTGTCTCGAACGCCGCCGAGTCACAGCGACAGCGTCTCGCGGAGGATGCGTGGATCGAACACGCGCGGGGGGTCAACCCCGACCACGGCTTAGCAAGCCGGTGCCTTACCGCTCGGCCAATCCTCCGGGTGGGCGGCCCGCGCCAATGTGCGCGCTCGAAGCGGCCGCCCCGGGCAGCTCCCCGTGTGGGGCGGACTCGACGGAGGGGTAACTACTCCGGAGCCCGCCGGCTGCCCTGCTGGGAGCTCGACGAACTGCTACTGACGGGCATCGTCGCGCTCCTCTCCCAGATCGTGGCGCCGAAGGAACCCGGCGACTCGGACATAACCACTGTGCCCGTACGCCGAGTTGGACGCCACCGAATAAATCACCGGCCGGGCGCGGCCCTTGGCGGAAGGCGGCCCGGGGCGACGGGAGGGCGACCAGGAGGCGGGGCTACCGGCGACGCCACCTGCGGCGCCGTGCCTTGCTGAAGAACCAGCCCGCGGGCGGCTCGTCGGAGCGCCAGGGCTGCGGGTCGGGCCCGCCGTCGCGCCAGCGGGCGGCGAGCATCCGGGCGCGCGCGGACGGCTCGGCCGTGTCGGCGGACCGTATGAAGTCGTCGTCCAGGACCAGCTCGTCCCAGACGTCCTCGGACGCCTCCTGGCCCTGGCCGTCGCCGGGGCCCTGTCCTTCGCTCCTCGGTGCCTGCGCTGCCATCCCCGTTCCTCCTCGCTGTGCATCCCCTTGAGCAAGTGTGCCGTTCCGCGTGTAAAGCCGATCTCAAGATCAAAAGAGGCTCCACGCGCGCGTGCCCCCGGAAAGCCGGTCACGCGCGCGCGGAGCCGCCCCGACTCCCCGGAGCGGTTACTCCTCGCCGGCCAGCGTCAGCGTCCGCAGCTTCTGCCCGGCGAACCAGGTGGCGGCGACGGTCACCACGACCAGCAGCACCGTCCCCGTGGTCAGCCCGACGTCCGACGTGACGAGGTCGCCGCCGGACACCTTCTGGGCGACGGCGAGGGACCACTGCTGGACGCTGAGCGTGCGTGCCCCGGAGACCAGCGACCCGAAGAGGGTCTCCCACACGAGGGCGTAGACGAGTCCGAAGACGACCGCGTGCCGCGTGATGGTGCCCAGGAGCAGGAACATCGCGGCGTACGCGATGGAGGCGACCAGTGCGGCCACCGTGTAGGCGACGGCGATCTGCTGGCCGTTGCCGTTGAGGATCATTCCCGCGAGGAACGTCGGGATCGCCGAGAACGCCATGGTGACGGCGATGGCGACGATCAGCTTCGTGAAGATGATCGTGGGGCGCTTGACCGGCTTGGCGAGCAGATAGACGACCGATCCGTCGTCGATCTCGGGGCCGATGGCGCCGGTGCCCGCGATGACGCCGATGATGGGCACCATCGTGGCGAGCGCGAACCCGCCGAGGACGTCCGAGGCCACTTGGTCGTCGGCGCCCGTGAAGCCTCGTACGGCCACCGAGATGACGATCAGCAGGGCGGGCAGGGCGCCCAGGATGAGGGCCCGGCGGCGGCCGAGCAGGCCGCGGTAGGTGAGCCGGGCGACTGTGGGGTCGTACATCTTGGCCTCCTACGCCGCGACGAGATACGAGAAGACGGACTCGAGGGACTCGTCGGACGGCGAGACCGTGAGCAGCCGGATGCCGTGGTCACGGGCCACCCGCGGCAGCAGTGCCGTGAAGCGTGGGAAGTCGACCGCCTGGATGCGCAGCGCGCCCTCCTGGAGGTCCACTTCGATGCCGGACGTCGACGGGTCGGCGATGAGCGCTGCCGCGAGGGCTCGGTCGTCGCTGGAACGCACGAGGTAGCGGTGCGGGCGGTCCGTCATCAGGCGGCGGATCCGGCGGAAGTCGCCGCTCGCCGCGTGCCGTCCGGCGACGATCACCTCGATGTGCGAGGCGAGCTGCTCGACCTCTTCGAGGATGTGGGACGAGAAGAGGACCGTACGGCCCTCGTCGCCCATGCGCCGCAGCAGGTCCATCAGCTGCATGCGCTGGCGCGGGTCCATGCCGTTGAAGGGCTCGTCCAGGAGCAGCAGGGACGGGTTGTGGACGAGCGCCGAGGCCATCTTCACGCGCTGGCGCATGCCCTTTGAGTACGTGGAGATCTTGCGGTCCTGCGCGTACTCCATCTGGACCGTGGCGAGGGCCCGCTGGGCGGCCTTGTCGCCGAGGCCGTGCAACTCGGCGTTGGCGACGACGAATTCGCGGCCCGTGAGGAAGTCGTACATCGCCTCGCGCTCGGGGACGATGCCGATCTGCTTGTAGATCTGTTCGTTGCGCCAGGTCGCCTGGCCGTCGAGCGTGACGCTGCCCGTGGAGGGTGCCAGGAAGCCGCCCATCATGTTGATGAGGGTGGACTTTCCCGCGCCGTTCGGACCGAGCAGGCCGGTGACGCCGGGGCCGATCGTCATGGTGACGTCGTTGACGGCCACCACGTTGCCGAACCAGCGCGACACGTGGTCGATGGTGAGCGTGGTCACAGTCCGACCTTTCGGTAGCGGCGCATCAGCAGGCCGTAGCAACCGGCGATGAGTCCCAGGGTGACGAGGAGGAAGACGACGCCCTGTCCGGACGAGGGCCCCACCTCGCCGGGGTACGAGGACGACGCGCCGAGGAAGGCGGTCTGCACGCCGTCGATGAGCGTGATGGGTGAGAACAGGCCGAGCCATGGGATCGCCGAGGTGCTGTCCTGCGACTGGGCGATGGCCTGGACCGTGGAGACGGCTCCGTAGGAGATGGTCAGTACGGCGATGACGGCGGCGATGCCGAAGCCGCGCCGGGGCGTGACCGCCGAGATGACCAGGCCGATGCCGGCGAAGAGGAGAGAGAGCAGTGCCACGGAGACGAGCCCTTGTGCGAAACCCTTGGTCTGGTCGGTGAAGTCGAGCTTGGCCAGCAGCGCGCCCACGTACAGCACGAGCAGCGGTGCGGCGGTGAGCATGAACAGCGCCGAGGCCAGCGCCGCGTACTTGGCGCGGACGTAGTCGGCGGTCTCGATGGGGCGGGAGAAGTACAGCGGAACGGTCTTGAAGCGCAGGTCCCGGGAGACGGACTGCGGTCCCTGGGAGGCGACGTACAGGCCGATGACGGCCTGCATGATGACCGCGTAGCTCGTGTAGTCGACGGGCAGGTCCTTCGCCTTGGTGGCGACGGCGACCGCAACCATGATCAGCGCGGGGACGCACATCACCACGAAGAGCAGCATCGGCAGCACCTTGGACTTCACCGAGCGGCCGAGGCCGTAGGCGCCGCGCAGGGACTGCGAGTAGAGCGAACGGCGGGCGTACGCGCGGCCCAGGCGCGGGCCGTCGTAGTTGCGGTAGCCGATGTTGTGGATCCGGGTCTGCTCGCCCGGACGGGCCGGGGCCGGAGCCGTGGCCTGGGCCGAGGTCTGTGCCGGGGGCTGCTCAACCGCCATGGCCGACCGCCTCCTTCCGCTGTTCGTCGCCGCCTTGGAGAGCCTTCTCGGCCTGCTCGTCGCTGTCCGTGAAGACCTCCGAGATGTGGTGCCTGCGCTGCTCCATGCGCACCAGACCGAGGCCCAGGTCGGCGACTACGTCCCGTACGACGTCGTACGTCTCCTCGCCCTCCGCCGTGAGCAGGAGGATGTGGCCCGCGCCGGGCAGTCCGCTGCCGTCGTGGGTCTCGATCCCGCGCGCGTGGAGCACGTCGCGCACCGCGTGGGTGCCGTCCGGGTGCTCGTCGGTGTCGGTGACCTCGATCGCGAGGATCGCCGTGCTCTGCGTGAAGTCCGTGGTGGAGCTGGACCGCAGGAGCTTGCCGCCGTCGACGACCACGACGTGGTCGCAGGTGCGCTCCAGCTCGCCGAGGAGGTGCGAGGTGACCAGGACGGAGATGCCGAAGTCGGTGTGGATACGCCGGATCAGGCCGAGCATCTCGTCACGGCCGACCGGGTCCAGGCCGTTCGTCGGCTCGTCCAGGAAGACCAGCTGCGGGTCGTGGACCAGCGCCTGGGCGAGTTTCACGCGCTGCTTCATGCCCGTCGAGTAACCGCCGATGGGGCGGTAGCGCTCCTCGTAGAGGCCGACGTGGCGCAGCGTGTCCGCGGTGCGCTCGCGGGCCGCCGTCGGGGGCAGGCCGGACATGCGCGCCATGTGGACGACGAACTCGGTGGCCGAGACGTCGGGCGGCAGACAGTCGTGCTCCGGCATGTAGCCGACGCGCTCACGGATGTCACCGCCCTTGGTGGCGACATCGAGTCCGAGCACTTCGGCGCGGCCCTCGGTGGCGGGGGACAGACCCAGCAGGATCTTGATCAGTGTGGACTTGCCGGCTCCGTTGGCTCCGACGAGTCCGGTCACACCGGGCCCGACGTCCACGGAGAGCCGGTCAAGAGCGGTCACCCTCGGGAACCGCTTGCTCAGGCTTTCGGTCGCGATCACAGTCACAATTCGAAGGTAGTGGCGCAGACCACACTGGTCGTCAACCCTGGGAGCTGTATCGGCGTCCCTCTCGGGTATTACGGGCCCGTAGGGGTCCCCCTGAGGTCGAACAACCGGCGGCGGACGGACGGCATCACGCGGGGCCCGTCTCGGCCCGATTGTCCATATGGAGCCGGTCATCGAACCGGCCGTCGGACCCGCCATCGGATCGGCCGTCGGGTCGGCCGTCGGGGCCGGTTGTCCACAGCGGCCCGGTTGTCCACAGGTCGCGTGCACGCCTATTGACGCAGCCTCCAACAATTGTCACATTCATCAGTGTCAAGTTGCGGGCGTGTACGGCAGTCGGCGTGGGACGGACGGTGGCATGACCTCGGCAGTGGCAGCGGCAGCGGCTTCACCAGGGACTTCTTCGGGGAAGGGCGGCGGACTCACCGCGGAACTGCGGGGGTTCAGAGAGGTACAGCGGCTCGCGTACGAATGCGCGGAGGCGGTCGCGGCGCAGCTGAAGCCGGGCGTGACCGAGCGCGAGGCGGCGCGGATGCAGCGCGAGTGGCTGCGCGAGCGCGGCGTACGGGACTGGTTCCATCTGCCCTTCGCCTGGTTCGGGGACCGTACGGCGTTCGTGGACTTCCGGATCCCGCTGCAGTTCTTCCCCACCAACCGGCGCCTGGAGGCGGGGATGCCGTTCATCCTCGACATGGCGCCGGTCCACAAGGGCTTCACCGCGGACATCGGGTACTCGGGCTCGCTGGGGCCCAACCCCCTGCAGGACAAGCTCCTCGCCGACCTGGAGGCCCACCGCGAGCTGATCCTGCGCGAGGTGCGCGAGCGGCGCCCGCTGCGCGAGATCTACCAGGACGTGGACCGCCTCATGGTCCGTCAGGGCTACGCGAACCGGCACCGGGCGTATCCCTTCGGGGTGATCGCGCACAAGGTCGACCGGGTCAGGGAGCGGCGCTGGTCACCGCATCTGTTCGGGTTCGGCACGCAGTCGCTCAAGGGCCTGGCGAGCGACGCGATCCACGGCCACCGGGACGGCTGGTCCCCGCTGTGGTCGCCGTACAGGTTCTCCGACCACCCTCCCCGGCCCGGCCTGTGGGCGGTCGAGCCGCACCTCGGATTCCGGGGTACGGGCGCGAAGTTCGAGGAGATCCTCGTGGTCACCGACTCCAAGGACCCCGAGCAGGGCGCCTTCTGGCTGGATGACGATCTGCCGCACGTGCGGCGCTGGGCGGAGGACAAGTGACGCTTGAGGGTGCGCGCGAGCGCTGGGTTCGTACGGGCGGGGTAGAGCTGTGTGTCGCCGAGCTGGGCGACCCTGCGCAGCCCACGGTGGTGCTCGTGCACGGCTATCCGGATTCCAAGGAGGTGTGGTCCGAGGTCGCCGCGCGCCTGGCCGGGCACTTCCATGTCGTGCTGTACGACGTGCGCGGCCACGGCAGGTCGTCGGCGCCGCGACCGCTGCGCGGCGGGTTCACGCTGGAGAAGCTGACGGACGACTTCCTGGCCGTCGCGGCCGCGGTCAGCCCGGACCGCCCGGTCCACCTGGTGGGTCACGACTGGGGCTCGGTCCAGGCCTGGGAGTTCACCACGGTCAAGCGCACCGAGGGGCGGATCGCCTCCTTCACGTCGATGTCGGGACCGTCCCTCGACCACTTCGGGCACTGGATCAAGAAGCGTGTCTCCCGCCCGACGCCCCGCAGGGTCGGTCAACTGCTCGGCCAGGGCGCCAAGTCCTGGTACGTGTACCTGCTGCACACCCCGGTGCTGCCCGAACTCGCCTGGCGCGGCCCCCTCGGCAAGCAGTGGCCCAAGATCCTGCGGCGGCTGGAGAAGGTCCCCGGGGGCGACTATCCGACCCCGTCGCTGCCCACGGACGCCGCGCACGGCGCCTGGCTGTACCGGGACAACGTACGGGCCCGAATGTGCAGGCCGCGCGCCGACGCGTACGCGCACGCGCCCGTGCAGCTCATCACGCCGCTCGGGGATGTGTTCCTCTCGGAGAAGCTCTACGACGAGTTGGAGCTGTGGGCCCCGCAGTTGACGCGCCGCACGCTCCCGGCCAAGCACTGGGTCCCGCGTACCCGGCCGGACCAACTGGCCGCCTGGATCACCGAGTTCGTGACCGTCACCGAGGGCGGGAGGACCGCACCGGCGGCGACCGGCCCGTACGCCGACCGTTTCGGCGGGCAGTTGGTGCTGGTCACCGGTGCGGGCAGCGGGATCGGGCGGGCCACCGTCTTCGCGTTCGCCGAGGCCGGCGCGCGCGTGGTGGCCGTCGACCGGGACGCGGAGAGCGCGGCCCGCACCGCGGAGCTGTCCCGGCTCATCGGCGCCCCCCAGGCCTGGGCCGAGACGGTCGACGTCTCCGACGAGCAGGCCATGGAGAAGCTCGCCGAGAAGGTCGCCGCGGAGTACGGGGTGGTCGACGTCCTGGTGAACAACGCCGGGATCGGGCTGTCCGGCTCCTTCCTCGACACCACCGCGGAGGACTGGCGGAACGTCCTCGACGTCAACCTGTGGGGCGTGATCCACGGCTGCCGGCTCTTCGGGAAGCAGATGGCCGAGCGCGGACAGGGCGGCCACATCGTCAACACCGCGTCGGCAGCCGCGTATCTGCCCTCCCGGACGCTGCCCGCCTACAGCACCTCGAAGGCGGCGGTGCTCATGCTCAGCGAGTGCCTACGCGCCGAGCTGGCCGGGCAGGGCATCGGAGTCACGGCGATCTGCCCGGGCTTCATCAACACGAACATCACGTCGACCGCACGTTTCACGGGCGTCGACGCCGTCGAGGAGAAGCGGCGCCAGAAGAAGTCCGCGCGGCTGTACGGGCTGCGCAACTACCCGCCGGAGAAGGTCGCCGAGGCCGTGCTGCGCTCGGTCGTCCGCAACCAGGCCGTGGTGCCCGTCACCGCGGAGGCACGCGGGGGCCGCCTCATGTCCCGCTTCGCGCCGAGAGCGCTGCGCGCGATCGCACGAATGGAGCCACCCCTGTGACCGATGAAGGCACCACCGTGAGCGACCACTACCCGATCACGCCGCGGCGGGTGTCCTTCGACTGGGAGGAGACCCCGCTCCACTGGATACCGGACGAGCCGACCGCGACCCATGTCATCAACGTGCTGCACCTGCTGCTGCCGGCGGGGGAGCGGTGGTTCGTGAAGGTCTTCAAGGAGGGCCTCCCGCTGGTCCGCGACCCCGAACTCCTCAAGGACGTCAAGGGGTTCATGGGCCAGGAGGCGACGCACAGCGTGCAGCACTCGTACGTGCTGGACCACCTCGCCGCACAGGACCTCGACACATCCGCCTACACGAAGCACGTCGACTACCTCTTCCAGAAGATCCTCGGCGAGACCCCACCGCTCGGCGCACCGATACCTGAACCGGAGTGGCTGCGCTTCCGGCTCTCGGTGATCGCGGCGATCGAGCAGTTCACGGCCGTCCTGGGCGACTGGGTGCTGGCCGCCGAAGGGCTCGACCGCGCCGGGGCCGACGAGGTCATGCTCGACCTGCTGCGCTGGCACGGCGCGGAGGAGGTGGAGCACCGCGCGGTCGCCTTCGACATGTACCAGCACTGCGGCGGCGAGGGCCTTCCCCGGTACGCACGCAGGGTCGCCGGCATGGCCGTCACGGCCCCCGTGATGCTGTACATGTGGGCGTGGGGCGCCGCCTACCTGATACGTCACGACCCGCGGCTGGCCGGGCGGCTGCGCTACTCGCTCGGCGCGCACAACCGGGCGGTGCGCAAGGGGCTGTTGCCCACGTGGAAGGAGCTCGGCTCCGCCGTGCCGCGCTATCTGCGGCGCTCGTACCATCCCTCGCAGGAGGGTTCGATGCGCAGGGCGGTCGAGTATCTGGCGCGGTCACCCGCGGCCCGGACGGCGGCGGGGGCGATCGGCAGAGCCGCGATCGGGTAGTGGCAGCGGGTGGCGGCATCGGGCAGCGGTGTCGGGTGGCGACGAGGACTCGGGAGGGCAGGGACCGTGGACGACGAGCCGGCCGGCGTCGCGTACCGGATCGAGGACCTGGCGCACCACAGCGGTGCCACGGTCCGGACGATCCGTGCCTACCAGGACCGCGGGCTGCTCCCCCGGCCCGAGAGGCGTGGCCGCGCCAACGTGTACTCGGACGCCCATCTGGCCCGGCTGCGGCAGATCGCCGACCTCCTGGACCGCGGCTACACGCTGGCCTCGATCAAGGAGCTCCTGGAGGCCTGGGACGCGGGCCGGGGTCTCGGCGGCGTGCTCGGCCTGGTCGCGGAGGTCGACGGGCCGTGGACGGACGAGGAGGCGGTCCGTATCTCCCGGGCCGAGCTGGACGAGCGGTTCGGCGGCCACCCGGACGACACGGCGGTGGCCGACGCCGTCGAGCTCGGGGTGCTCGAACGCGTTCCGGGGGACGAGGACACGTTCCTCGTTCCGAGCCCCCAAGAGCTGGCCGTGGCAGCGGAGTTGTACGAGGCGGGCGTTCCGCTGTCCGCGATCTCGGGCCATCTGCGGGAGTTGAGGGGCCAGGTCGAGCACATCGCCTCCCGCTTCCTGGAGTTCACCAGCGAGCACGTCTTCGCCCGTTATCTCGGCGAGCACCCGCCGACCGACGCGGATGCCGCCGAAGCAGCCGCGCTCGTACGACGCCTGCGACCGCTCGCACGCCAGACCGTGGACGCCGAACTCGCCCGGGCCATGCGGATGTTCGCCAACCGGCATCTGCGCCGGCACCTCGGTGCGGAGCAGCCCCCGATTGCTGCGGACGAGACGCGATCCGTGGCCGTCCCCGCGGACACAATGGCCGCTGTGGAACGGCTCGTCGGCTCGGACAAGGCGGCCGAGTTCATCGCCGTGGCCGCCGAACGGGAGGTCAGGGCCCGTGCCTTGGACGCGCTCGCCGCAAATCATGCTGAGCCCGGGAAAGTTGACGAACCGTCGTAAAGCGTCGGCGAGTTGTCCACAGATTCTCCAACTAGCCCTGTGGATAACGCATTTGGCTGTGGATCAAACCTCCGGGTCAAAATCAAATGCGTGACGAGCGTCTCGCCAGGCACTCTGGCGGGATGGACGAAAGACGCACCGTGAAGGTGTCGAAGTACCTCTCGAAGCATCTGCGGCATCAGCCCGAGCGGATCGGGCTGACGCTCGACGAGGGCGGCTGGGTCGAGATCGAGACGCTCATGGCCGCGGCGGAGGCGCACGGCTTCCGGTTCACCCGGGACGAGCTCGACCACGTGGTCGCGAACAACGACAAGCGGCGCTTCGCGATCGAGGGCTCGCGGATCCGCGCCAGCCAGGGCCACTCCGTCGAGGTCGACCTGGGCCTGGCGGCGGCGACCCCGCCCGCGCACCTTTACCACGGGACCGTCGGCCGCAGCCTGGACGCGATCCGCGCCGAGGGGCTGCGGCCGATGAACCGGCACGACGTGCACCTCTCGCCCGACCGCGAGACCGCGACCCGTGTCGGCGCCCGCCGCGGCCGTCCCGTCGTGCTCTCCGTGGACGCCGCCGCCATGCACCGCGACGGCCACGAGTTCCGGGTGAGCGCCAACGGGGTCTGGCTCACGGCGGCCGTGCCCGCGCGCTACCTGCGGTTTCCGGGCGCGCACTGATCGGCGGGGGCTGTCCCCGCGGGCTTGTCCGGGCCCGTCGCCGCGGGTTAGTCCGGCCCGGCTCCGTGGGCTTGCCCGGCTCTGTGGGCTTGCCCGGCCCCACCGCCGCGGGCTGGTCCGGCCCCATCCCCCGCGGGCTTGTCCGGGCCCGGCCCCGCTCACCGGCCGTTTGGGGTGCGCCCCGCGGCTCCGCTTAGGCTCTGAGGCATGAGTCTGCGCCTGAGCACCGTGATCCTGCCGTACCTCCGCTGGCACGAGGGAGGGCGTTCCGCATGGCAGCGCGCCGAGCAGCTCGGGTTCCACACCGCTTTCACGTACGACCATCTGTCGTGGCGGACGTTCCGCGAGGGGCCCTGGTACGGGGCGGTTCCGACGCTCACCGCCGCCGCGGGAGCCACCGACCGGCTGCGCCTCGGCACGCTGGTGACCTCCCCGAACTTCCGGCATCCGGTGACCCTCGCCAAGGAACTGATCGCGCTCGACGACATCTCCGGTGGCCGGATCACGCTGGGCATCGGCGCGGGCGGCTCCGGCTTCGACGCCACGACGCTGCTGAAGAGCGGCGAGGAGCCGTGGACGCCGCGCGAGCGGGCCGACCGCTTCGGCGAGTTCGTACCGCTGCTCGACCGGCTGCTCACCGAGGACTCCGTTTCCTACGACGGCACCTTCTACTCGGCGCGCGAGGCGTACAACATCCCCGGATGCGTCCAGCGCCCCCGGCTGCCCTTCGCGGTGGCCGCCACCGGGCCGCGCGGGCTGAAGCTCGCCGCCGGGTACGGGCAGGCGTGGGTGACGACGGGCGACCCGAAGCTGTTCGAGACGGGCACGCCCGAGCAGTCGGTTCAGGCCATTCGCGGACAGGTCGAGAAGCTGGCCACCGCGTGCGAGACGGTCGGCCGTGACGTGAACGAGCTCGACAAGGTCCTGCTCACCGGCTTCACCCCGGACCGCGCACGTCCGCTGGAGTCCCTCGACGCGTTCGTCGACTTCGCGGGTCGGCACATGGAGCTGGGCTTCACCGACATCGTGATCCACTGGCCCGTCCCGGACTACCCGGACTTCGCCGCGGACGAGAAGGTGTTCGAGCAGATCGCGATGGAGGCGGTGGGGCAGCTCGGCTGAAGCGCTGTCCGACGCCTGGCTCGGGTGGACGGACACCGCTGGGCCGGCTCCGGCGGACGGCTTGGGCCAGCTCCGGTGACTCACGCGGCGGCCGCTTCGGCGGTCCTCCGCAGGCCTCCCTCAAGGAGGCCCCGCCTCAGCCCCGGGTTGGCAAAGCTGCAGGTGAGGGCACTCCTCACTCACATGTGCGGACCGCCGCACGCCCGTGCACGCATATGCGGGAGAATGAGGAAGTGACCTCAGCGACCCGACGGCCCGGGAACCCGGCCTCCACTCTCCCGCCCCGGCTGATCGCCACGGATCTCGACGGCACCCTGCTGCGCGACGACAAGTCCGTCTCGCCGCGCACGATCGCCGCCCTGGCCGCCGCCGAGGAGGCCGGCATCGAGGTCTTCTTCGTGACCGGACGCCCCGCCCGCTGGATGGACGTCGTCAGCGACCATGTCCACGGTCACGGCCTCGCCATCTGCGGGAACGGCGCCGCCGTGGTCGACCTGCACGGCGGCCCGGGCGCTCACCGCTTCGTCAAGGTCCGCGAGCTGGCGCGGGAGAACGCGCTCGACGCGGTGCGACTGCTCCGCGACGCCGCGCCGGGGACCGTGTTCGCCATCGAGCAGACGTACGGCTTCTACCAGGAGCCGGCGTATCCGAAGCTGCACATGGAGACCCCGGACACCCTCGCGCCCGCCGAGAAGCTCCTGGCGCCGGACGCGCCCGGTGCCGACGAGCCCGTGCTCAAGATCCTCGCCTTCCACCACGAGATCGCCCCGGACGACTTCCTCATGACGGCCCGCCTGGCCATCGGCGACCGGGCCAACGTCACCCGTTCCAGCCCGAGCGCGCTCCTGGAGATCAGCGGCCCCGGCGTCTCCAAGGCCAGCACGCTCGCGCTGTGCTGCGCCGAGCGCGGCATCTCGCACGAGGAGGTCGTCGCCTTCGGTGACATGCCCAACGACGTGGAGATGCTCACCTGGGCCGGCACGTCCTACGCGATGGGCAACGCCCACCCCGACGTGATCGCGGCAGCCTCCGGTCGTACGGTCGCCAACAACGAGGACGGGGTGGCCGTCGTGATCGAGCGGATACTCGCGGAACGCCAGTAGTCGACCGGACACTCGCCGAGCGGCAACAGTCGAGCGGGCACTCGCGGAACGTCGGTAAGGGACGGCATCCAGGCGCCCGCCCCTTACTAGCCTTCTTAACTAGCTCACTTGACCAGCTCGCTCTACCGGCCCTCTCCTGGACCTCGATCTACAGCCGAACCCCACGCGTGGCCAGCCACTCCCGCGGATCGACTCCCGATCCCAGCTGAGGCGTCAGACGTACCTCGAAGTGCAGATGCGGCCCGGTCGAGTTGCCGGTCGTGCCCGACTGGCCGACCCACTGCCCCGCGGCGACCCGCTGTCCCTGTTCCACGGTGACGGCGGCCAGGTGGGCGTACTGCGTGTAATAGCCCCCCGCGTGTTTCACCACGACCTCGATCCCGAACGCCCCGCCGCACGACACCTTCACCACCCGGCCCGCGCCCACCGACCGCACCGGCGTGCCGATGTCCACCGCGAAGTCCTGCCCGGTGTGCCGGCTCGCCCAGCGATCACCGCCGCTGCCGAAGCCCGAGGAGAGTTCGTACGTCTCCACCGGCGCGACCCACGGCTGGATGAAGCGCGTTCGCGGCTGGTCGAGACGGACCGCGCCCCGGCACGCACCGGCGGCGACCGAGGCATCCGCCTGCCCCTGGAGCGTCCACTGGGCCTCTTCCAGCTTCTTCTCGATCCCCCGCTTGATCTTGGCGAGTTCGCCGTTGCGCCGCTCCAGCGTCTGCCAGGCCGACGCCGCCTTCTCCTCGTCGGCGGCGAGCCGTGCCTCGGCCCTGCGGCTCTTGGTGACGGCGTTGTTGACCGCCAGATCCGCCTGCCAGACCGCACGCTGACCGCGCATCAGCTCGTCGGGACTGTCCGCGAGCAGTATCTGCACGGTGTGCGGGAGTCCGCCGCCGCTGCGGTACTGGGCGCGCGCGATCCGGCCGAGGTCTCCGTGCAGCGCGGCGATGTCCTGCCGCTCACGCGCGAGGAGCCGCTCCAGGCGCTGCGCCCGGCCCCGCTGCACGTTCGCCTCCCGGCGGCCCGACTCGTACTGCTGCGTCGCCAGGGACGCCTCGTCGTACAGCCGCACCACCTCGGCGCTCAGGCCGCCCGGGGTGTCGGAGGCTCCCGTGGCCGAGGTGGGCCGGGCGATCAGGACGGCCAGCGCGCACAGCAGCACGGGGACGAGCAGGGGATGGTGACGACGTGAGCGCATGCCATCGATCGTGTCGCGCTCAAGCGGCTCCGGTCCTGTTCAAGTCGTACACCTGGGGGACCGGTTGTCACGGATGGACCATTCCACTGAGCCGAACAGGGGCCTGGCTCAGGGAACTTCGGCGGGCCGCCTTGCCGCGGCTGCCCGCACCGCGGACCGGCCGACCGCACCCGGGGTCATTCAGTACGGCGCCTCCCACACCACCGAGGCGCCACCGCCGTTCTCACCGCTGCCCGGCCCGTACCAACTGTCCCCGCCCAACGACTCCGCCCGTCGCGCCAGGTTCTTGAGCCCGCTGCGCCGCCCGCCCTCGGGGATGCCGACGCCGTCGTCCGTGACGGTCAGCCGTACGCCGGGCCGTCCGTCCGGCAGTTGTACGGTCGCGTCCACGGTGACGTCGATACGGGACGCCCCCGCGTGCCGGAAGGCGTTGGACAGGGCCTCGCGGAGGGCCGCGATGAGGTTCTTGGCCGTGAGTTCGCCGACCACCAGGTCGACGGGACCGACGAAGTGGTGCGACGGCTTGAAGCCGAGCGGCACGGCGGCCATGTTGATCTCGCGCAGCACGCGTGTCCGCAGCCCTGTCGTCACCTCGGCCGGCTCCTGCTGGAGCGCGAAGATGGCGGTGCGGATCTCCTGGATGGTGACGTCGAGTTCGTCGACCGCCTTGCCGACGCCCTGCCGCACCTCCGGCACCGCGGACCTCCGCTGGGCGCTCTCCAGCATCATCCCGGTGGCGAACAGCCGCTGGATGACGAGGTCGTGCAGGTCGCGGGCGATCCGGTCGCGGTCCTCGTAGACCGCGAGCCGCTCCCGGTCGCGCTGCACCTCCGCCATCATCAGCGCCAGAGCGGCCTGCGAGGCGAACTGCGTCGCCAGGTTGCGCTCGGTCTCCGAGAACGCCCGTGCACCCTCGGCGCGCGCCATGACGAGGGTTCCCAGGACTCGGCCGCCGCTCTGGAGGGGCAGCAGCATCGTCGGGCCGTAGCCGCCGGAGAGGTCGCTGAGCATGCGTGGGTCGGTTGCCGCGTCCTCGACGAACACGGCTTCTCCCGCGAGGAGTTCGCCCACGACCTCGTTCTCGGCCGGCACGACGAGACCCAGCGCCTTCGACGGCCGCTCGGACGCCACGGCGACGATCTCCAGACCGCCCTCGGCGGCGGGCAGCAGTACGAGTCCGGCGGCCGAGTCGGAGAGCCGGCGGGCCTGTTCGGCGACCACCTGAAGGGCTTCGTCGGCGTCCCCGCCGGACAGGAGCGCGGTCGTGACGGCCACGGATCCGTCGATCCAGCGCTCGCGCTGCTTGGCGGCCTCGTACAGACGCGCGTTCCCGATGGCGATGCCCGCCTCCCCGGCCAGCACGCGCACCATGTCGAGGTCGTGGTCGTCGAACGGCTCTCCGCCGCGCTTCTCGGCCAGGTAGAGGTTGCCGAAGATCTCCCCCTGCACGTGAATGGGGACCCCCAGGAAACCGCGCATCCGCGGATGGTGCTCCGGAAACCCGCACGACCGGGGATCCTCCGTCAGCTCTGCGAGCCGCACGGGTTCGGGGTCGCGGAGGAGCGCCCCGAGGAGACCCTCGTGCCCGTCCGGGAGCCGCCCGATCAGCCGGGCCGTCTCCCCGTCGACCCCCTGGTACACGAACTCGGCGAGCCCGCCCCCGTCCTCCGCCGCCACCCCGATCGCCGCGTACCGCGCGTCCGCCAGCTCCGCCGCGGTCCCACAGATCCGCTCCAACGTGGACCGCAGCTCAAGCCCACTCCCCACCGCCCGCATCGCCTCCAGCAACCGCGGCACGTCATCAGAATCCGGGGCACCACCGGGGCTCGACACGACTGGCATACACAGAGCCTAATTAGTCCCTTTTGTGAAGGAAAGCCGAACCCTCCTCACCGAGCGCACGGCTGCCCGGCTTTCTTGGTGGCGCTCACCGCACAGCGGCCAGCAACTCCGTCCGGCTCTCCCGCTCGAACATCCCCCGCAACGCCCCCTCCCCACGCACCAACTCCCCGTACGCCCCCCGCTGCACCACACACCCGTCGTCCAGCACGATCACCTCGTCGACCGCCTCAAGACCCGCCAGCCGATGCGTGATCAACAACGTCGTACGCCCCTCGGTCGCGGCGAGCAGATCGGCGGTGAGCGCATCGGCGGTCGCCAGATCGAGATGCTCCGCGGGCTCGTCGAGAACGAGCACGGGAAAGTCCGCGAGCAACGCCCGCGCCAGAGCGAGCCGCTGCCGCTGCCCCCCTGACATCCGCGCCCCGTGCTCCCCGATCAACGTGTCCAGCCCGTCGGGCAGCCCGTCGACCCAGTCGAGCAACCGGACTCGCCCCAGCACGTCCCGCAGCGCGGATTCGGTGGCGTCCTTGCGAGCGAGCAGCAGGTTCTCCCGTACCGAACTGTCGAAGAGATGGGCGTCCTGCGCGCACAGCCCGACCAGCCGCCGTACGTCGTCACCGTCCATGCCGTACGCGTCGACGCCGCCCAGCGTGTACGTCCCGGCATCCGCATCCAGGAACCGCAGCAACACCTGGGCGAGGGTCGTCTTGCCCGCCCCGGACGTCCCCACCACAGCAGTGCGACGTCCGCGTTCGAGGGTCAGGTCGACCCCGGCAAGGGCATCCCGCTCCTGTCCGGCGTGCCGGGCGGCCAGGCCCTTCACCACGACGGGGAACGGCGACCCGGGCGCCTCCAACGGCTTCTCCGGTTCACGTACGGGCTCGGGCGCGTCGAGCACCTCGTAGACGCGCTCCGCGCTCTTGCGCACCCGCTGGCGGTACTGGACCGCGAGCGGCAGCCCCAGGACGGCCTCGAAGGCGGCGAGCGGGGTGAGGACGACGACGGCCATCGCCACGCCGCTGAGCCGCCCGTCCAGGACCGCCTGGGCGCCGACGAGGGAGGTGGCCGCGACGGTGAGTCCGGAGACCAGCGCGATGAGCCCGTCGCCGAGCGCGGTGGCGGTGGCGGCGCGCGAGGCGATACGGGTCAGCTCGCCGTCGGCCCGTCGCGCCTCGGCGGTGCGCGCGGGCAGCGCACCCGCGACCGTCAACTCGGCCGTGCCCGTGAGCAGATCGGCCACCCGGGTCGCCAGCACCCCGCGTGCCGGGGCCAGCCGGCGCTCCGCACGGCGTGCGACGGCACCGGTCACCAGCGGGACGCCCACCCCGGCGGCGAGCAGCCCGAGCGCGAGGGCGGCCCCTGCCTCCGGCAGCAGCCAGGCCGTGAACCCGACCGATCCGGCGGACACGGCAGCGGCAGCCGCGGCGGGCAGCAGCCAGCGGAGCCAGTAGTCCTGCAACGCGTCGACGTCGGCGACGAGTCGCGAGAGCAGATCACCGCGGCGAGCGGTACGCAGCCCGGCGGGCGCGAGCCGTTCGAGGCGCCGGTAGACGGCGACCCGGGTGTCGGCGAGCATCCGCAGCACCGCGTCGTGCGACACGAGCCGCTCGGCATAGCGGAAGACGGCCCGCCCGATTCCGAACGCCCGCGTCGCCGTCACGGCGACCATCAGATAGAGCACGGGCGGCTGCTGGGAGGCCCTGGAGATCAGCCAGCCGGAGGTGGCCATGAGGCCGACGGCACTGCCGAGCGCGAGACTCGCGAGCAGGACGGCAAGCACCAGCCGCCCGCGCCGAGGCCCGGCCATGGCACGCACCCGCGCCAGTACGCCTTCCCGCCCCTCTGGGAGCAGAGTCGCCTCTTCCTCACCGCCCGCGGGCAGCGCGCCCACCACGTCGGTCCGAAGCTCCTTGCCGCTGCCGGGGCCCATGGAGCCGTCCACCGCGACGGGCGTCTCCGGCTCCAGTCGCACGACCCGGTCCGCCACGTCCAGCAGCGCGGGCCGGTGGACGACGAGCAGCACGGTCCGCCCCACGGCCAGACGCCTGACCGCCTCCACGACCTCGGCCTCGGTCGCCCCGTCCAGCGAAGCCGTCGGCTCGTCGAGCAGCAGCACCGGCCGGTCCGCGAGGAACGCCCTTGCCAGGGCGAGCCGTTGACGCTGCCCGGCGGAGAGCCCGGCACCTTCCTCACCCAGTACCGTCCGTACGCCCTCGGGCAGCGCGTCCACGAATTCAAGAGCCCCGGCATCGGACAGCGCCCGCCGCACCGCGGAGTCGTCGGCGTCCGGCCGCGCCAGCCGTACGTTCTCGGCGACGGACCCGGCATACAAATGGGGCCGCTGCGGCACCCAAGCGACCTGTGAGCGCCACTCCTCCAGGGAGGTCTCGGTGAGATCGGCTCCCCCGACAAGCACCCGCCCCGACGTGGGTTCCACGAATCCCAACAGCACGTTCAACAGCGTCGACTTGCCCACTCCGCTGGGCCCGACGAGTGCCACCGTCTCCCCGGGGTCGACCGCGAACGACACGTCCGACACCGCGTCCGAGGACCGCCCCGGGAACCGGACCTTCACTCCATCGAAGCGCACCCCTCCCGAGGGCGGCACCGCGCCGGTCCCGGACGTCGGCTCCGGTGTCTCCAGTACCTCGAAGATCTCCTCGGCGGCGGACAGCCCCTCTGCCGCCGCGTGATACTGCGCCCCCACCTGCCGCAGCGGCAGATAGGCCTCGGGCGCGAGGATGAGGACGACCAGGCCGTCGTAGAGCGACATCTCGCCGTGGACGAGCCGCATTCCGATGGTCACCGCGACCAGGGCGACCGAGATCGTGGCGAGCAGTTCCAGCGCGAAGGACGAGATGAAGGCGATCCGCAGGGTGCGCATGGTCGCCTGCCGGTAGTCCCCGGTGATCCGGCGGATCGAGTCGGCCTGTGCCTTGGCCCGGCCGAACACCTTGAGTGTGGGCAGTCCCGCGACCACGTCCAGGAAGTGGCCCGAGAGCCGTGACAGCAACCGCCACTGACGGTCCATCTGGGACTGGGTGACCCAACCGATGAGCATCATGAAGACCGGGATGAGCGGCAGGGTGCCGACGATGATCGCCGCCGACACCCAGTCCTCGGTGACGATCCGCGCGAGCACCGCCACCGGCACGACCACCGCGAGGCCCAACTGCGGGAGATAGCGCGAGAAATAGTCGTCCAGCGCATCGACCCCGCGGGTGGCGAGCGCGACCAGCGAACCGGTCCGCTGCCCGCTGAGCCAGCCGGGGCCGAGGGCACCGGCACGTTCCAGCAACCGCCTCCGCAGCTCCGACTTGACCGCCGCGCTCGCCCGGTGTGCGGCGAGTTCGGTGAGCCAGGAGACACACGCCCTACCGACCGCGACCGCCGCCAACAGCAGGAGCGGCGTGCGCAGTTCGGCAACCGACAGTTCGTGCTGGAAGGCACCGACCACCACCTCGGCGATGAGCATCGCCTGGGCGATGACCAGCCCCGCACCCACAACTCCCAGACCGACAACCGCGATCAGGAACAGGCGGGTGGCGCGGGCGTAGCGCAGCAGTCGCGGGTCGATCGGTTTCACGTGAAACACACCCTTGGGTCAAGCAGGCATGTTTCACGTGAAACACACCCTCTTCTCATTGGGCCTGTTTCACGTGAAACAGGCCCATGGATTCATCGGTGCTAGTGCGCGGCCTCGGCGATGTGCTGCGTACCGATCCGCTTGCGGAACACCCAGTACGTCCAGCCCTGGTAGAGCATCACCACCGGCGTCGCGATGACCGCACACCAGGTCATGATCTTCAGCGTGTACGGGCTCGACGAGGCGTTGGTGACCGTCAGGCTCCACTCGTCATTGAGCGAGGACGGCATGACGTTCGGGAAGAGCGACAGGAAGAGCATCGCAACGGCCGCGATGATGGTGAGGCCCGACAGGGCGAACGCCCAGCCCTCGCGCCCCATCTGGTTCGCCCCGATCGCCGCGACCAGGGCGACGACGGCCACAACCAGCGCGACCAGGCTCTTGCCGTCACCGTTGTCGGCCTGGGTCCAGAGCAGGAAGGCCAGCGCGAGTACGGCCGTCACCAGACCGAGCCCGAGCGCCAGCTTCCTGGCCCGCTCCCGGATGTCGCCCAGGGTCTTGAGCGCGGCGAACACCGCCCCGTGGAAGGTGAACAGCGACAGCGTCACCAGGCCGCCCAGGATGGCGTACGGGTTGAGCAGGTCCCAGAGGTTGCCCACGTACTCGAAGTCCTGGTCGATCTTCACGCCCCGGACGATGTTGCCGAAGGCCACGCCCCACAGGAACGCCGGGAGCAGCGAGGTCCAGAAGATCGCGTTCTCCCAGTTGCGCTGCCACTGCTCCTCGGGCCGCTTCGCCCGGTACTCGAAGGCGACACCGCGCACGATCAGGCAGACCAGGATGAGCAGCAGCGGCAGGTAGAAGCCGGAGAAGAGCGTGGCGTACCACTCGGGGAAGGCGGCGAAGGTCGCACCGCCCGCCGAGAGCAGCCACACCTCGTTGCCGTCCCAGACCGGCCCGATGGTGTTGATCAGCACCCGCTTCTCGGTCCGGTCCCGGGCGAGCAGCTTGGTGAGGACGCCGATCCCGAAGTCGAAGCCCTCCAGGAAGAAGTAGCCGGTCCACAGGACGGCGATGAGGACGAACCAGACGTCGTGAAGTTCCATGACTCAGCAGCTCCCTGGGCCTAGTACGAGAAGGCCATCGGCTTGTCGGCGTCCTTGGGGTCGCCGCCGATCTTCGTGGGCGGATTGAGGTCGGCCTCCGTGAGCTCGGGCGGACCGGCCTTGACGTACTTCACGAGCAGCTTGACCTCGATCACGGCGAGGATCGCGTAGAGCGTGGTGAAGACGATCATCGAGGTGAGGATCTCGCCCTGCGAAACACCGGGGGAGACCGCGTCGCGGGTCTGGAGCACGCCGTAGACGACCCACGGCTGACGGCCCATCTCGGTGAAGATCCAGCCCCACGAGTTGGCGATCAGCGGGAATCCCAGGGTGAGGATCGCGATGCGCCAGTACCACTTGGTGAGCGTCGGGCCGAGAGCCTTGTTCTTGAAGAGCACCACGTGCGGCACTTCGTCGTCGCCGACCCGCAGATGCTGCCCCAGCATGAACTTCTTCCTGGTCAGCCAGAGTCCGACCAGACCGATCGCGAAGGACGTCATGCCGAAGCCGATCATCCAGCGGAATCCCCAGTAGGCGACAGGGATGTTGGGCCGGTAGTCGCCGGGCCCGAACCGCTCCTGCTCGGACTTGTTGACGTCGTTGATGCCGGGGACGTACGAGGTGAAGTCGTCCTTGGCCAGGAAGGACAGCAGTCCCGGAATCTCTATGGCGACCTTGTTGTGGCCGGCCTCGACGTCCCCGTAGGCGAAGACGGAGAAGGGAGCGGGGGCCTCGCCGTCCCACAGCGCCTCGGCCGCGGCCATCTTCATCGGCTGCTGCTCGTACATGATCTTGCCGAGAGTGTCGCCGCTGAGCGCGGTGAGCATGCCGCCGGCGACGACGGTGACCAGGCCGAGGCGCAGCGAGGTCTTCATCACGGGGATGTGCTTCTTGCGGACCAGGTGGAAGGCGGCGATGCCGACCATGAAGGCGCCACCCGTGAGGAAGGCCGCGGAGAGGGTGTGGAAGGCCTGCGCGAGCGCGGTGTTCTGGGTCAGGACCAGCCAGAAGTCGGTGAGTTCGGCACGGCCCTTCTGCTCGTTGATCCGGTAGCCGACGGGGTGCTGCATCCACGAGTTGGCCGCGAGGATGAAGTACGCCGACAGGATCGTGCCGATCGAGACCATCCAGATGCAGGCGAGGTGGATCTTCTTGGGCAGCTTGTCCCAGCCGAAGATCCACAGTCCGATGAAGGTGGACTCGAAGAAGAAGGCGATCAGCGCCTCGAAGGCGAGGGGGGCACCGAATACGTCACCGACGAAGCGCGAGTAGTCGGACCAGTTCATACCGAACTGGAACTCCTGCACGATGCCCGTGACGACGCCCATCGCGATGTTGATCAGGAAGAGCTTGCCCCAGAACTTGGTGGCCTTGAGGTACTTCTCGTTCTCCGTCCGCACCCAGGCGGTCTGCAGGCCGGCGGTGAGCGCGGCGAGCGAGATCGTGAGCGGGACGAAGAGGAAGTGGTAGACGGTGGTGATGCCGAACTGCCATCGCGCCAGCGTCTCCGGCGCCAAAGCCATTTCCACGTCGTCATCTCCTTACATCGCCGAGGTATCGGCGTCAGTTTGTCCCGTTTGTCGCAGACATCACGGGATCAACTGGGACACGCTTGTGAACGCGTTCACATTCACAAGCAATTATGACGCATGGCAGTTCGAGGGTTGACACGAGGGGGGTGCCGGATCGGTCACACCGGCTTTCGGACCGACGGGACCGACTCGGCGGACAGGCTCGACCGCCGGTCAGCACCCCCACCGACCAGCTCCGGCACCCCACCATCCGGCTACAGCTCCTTGCGGAACGCCTCGGTCGTCTTCAGGAAGATGTCGTTCGCCTCGGTCTCGCCCACCGTGACCCGGACCCCTTCGCCGGCGAACGGCCGCACGACGACCCCGGCCTGCTCGCAGGCCGAGGCGAATTCGAGCGTGCGCTCACCGAGCCGCAGCCACACGAAGTTGGCCTGGGTCTCCGGCACGGTCCAGCCCTGCCCGCGCAGCGTCTCGACCACACGGGCACGCTCGGACACCAGCGAACCCACCCGGCCGAGCAGTTCGTCCTCGGCCCGCAGCGAGGCGACCGCCGCGTCCTGCGCGAGCTGGCTCACGCCGAAGGGCACGGCCGTCTTGCGCAGCGCCGCCGCCACCGGCTCATGGGCGATCGCGAAGCCGACCCGCAGCCCGGCCAGCCCGTACGCCTTGGAGAACGTGCGCAGCACGCACACGTTCGGGCGCTCGCGGTAGAGCTCGACGCCGTCCGGCACCTCGGAATCGCGGATGAACTCCCGGTACGCCTCGTCGAGGACCACGAGGACATCGCCCGGCACCCGGTCGAGGAACCGTTCCAGCTCGGCCCGGCGCACCACCGTGCCCGTGGGGTTGTTGGGGTTGCAGACGAAAATCAGCCGAGTCCGCTCGGTGATCGCGTCCGCCATCGCGTCGAGGTCGTGCACGTCCCCGGGCGTCAGCGGCACCTTCACCGACGTCGCCCCGCTGATCTGGGTGATGATCGGGTACGCCTCGAAGGACCGCCAGGCGTAGATCACCTCGTCGCCAGGACCCGAGGTCGCCTGCAGCAGCTGCTGGGCGACACCGACCGAACCGGTGCCCGTGGCCAGATGCGCGAGCGGCACACCGAAACGGTCCGACAGCTCGTTCATCAGCCCCGTGCACGCCATGTCGGGGTAGCGGTTGAAGGCACCGGCCGCCGAGGCCACGCTCTCCAGAACGCCGGGCAGCGGCGGGTAGGGGTTCTCGTTGGAGGACAGCTTGTACGCCACCGGGCCGTCCGCGGCCGCGGCGGGCTTCCCCGGCTTGTAGGTGGGGATACCCTCCAGCTCGGCACGCAGCTTCGGGCTCGTCTCGCTCACCGCACTCCTCCTCGTGACCGTCTCCGGCTCATGACCATCACCGGCTACCAATACTCCTCACCTTAAGAGGATTCGGCTCCGCTGCGTATGGCCGGGGACCGACCGCATCGGCGGCGCGCGGCAGCCGCGTACACACTCCCGGGCATCACCGCCCGAAGGCGTACGAAAGAGGGGGCGCGCCGCCCACCGGAGCACGCGCCGGTGGCTCGCGCCGTGGCGCGCATCCCTCGTGAAGGTGAGTTGAGACCTCTTCGAAACATGGCCCATTTGGCAGGCCCATGCGCGCCGACAAGTGACGTCCTGCCATTGAAACGGTCAACTCCCTTCCCTTCCAAGGGACTTGCCTGCTGATGACCATGCAGAAACGTGCCTGTCAACGCGTGCATATGCGTCCGCACTACCCCACCTCATGAGCCCTACTATCGGCTCGCCATGACAGCAGCAGGGAAGCACCAGGTGAGCCGGTCGGATACCTCCCGCCGAGGAAGCCGGCCGGGCCGGGCGGGCATCAGAGACGTGGCCGCAGCCGCGGGAGTGTCGATCACGACCGTGTCCGACGCGCTCAACGGCAAGGGGCGGCTCCCGGACGCCACCCGACGCCATGTCCGCGAGGTCGCCGACCGGCTGGGCTATCGCCCCTCGGCCGCGGCCCGAACCCTCCGTACCGGAAAGTCCGGCCTCATCGGCCTGACTGTGACGACCTACGGGGATGAACCTTTCACCTTCACGGAGTTCGCGTACTTCGCGGAGATGGCCAGAGCCGCCACCTCGGCCGCGCTCGCCCGGGGCTACGCCCTGGTCATCCTCCCCGCGACCTCGCGCCACGACGTGTGGTCGAACGTGGCCCTGGACGGGACGGTCGTCATCGACCCCTCCGACCAGGACCCGGTCGTCAGCGAACTGGTCCGCCAGGGCTTACCGGTCGTCTCCGACGGCCGCCCGGCCGGCTCGCTGCCGGTGACCGCCTGGGTGGACAACGACCACGAGGCCGCGGTCCTGGGCATCCTCGACCACCTGGCCGACGCCGGCGCCCGCCGGATCGGCCTCCTCACGGGGACGACCACGGACACGTACACACATCTGTCCACGACCGCGTACCTGCGCTGGTGCGAGCGCGTGGGCCAGGATCCGGTGTACGAGGCCTATCCCGCGCACGATCCGTGCGCGGGGGCCGTCGCCGCCGACCGGCTCCTCGCCCGGCCCGACCGGCCGGACGCCGTCTACGGGCTGTTCGACCCGAACGGCACCGACCTCCTCGCGGCGGCCCGCCGCTACGGACTGCGCGTACCGGAGGACCTGCTGCTCGTGTGCTGCAGCGAGTCCACCGTGTACGCCAACACCGAGCCGCCCGTCACGACACTCTCGCTCAAACCGCGTCGAATCGGCACGGCCGTGGTCCAGCTCCTCATCGACGCGATCGAGGGGGTCGAATCGGACCAACCGGTCGAGCAGGTGATACCGACCGAGCTGATCGTGCGGACGTCCTCGCAGCGACGGCCGCCCCGGACGACCGTCAGCCCGCCCCGATCACCGGAGGAGGGATGACCTCCGGATGACCTACGGGTAAAACCGGCGCGGAAAGCCCCTCCCAATTCGGGAGAAAACCACGGTGAACTGGGGTTCTGCTCCGATTCACCACCCCTGGGTCATCACATGGCGCGATCCGCATTCCTATGATGGGCGGACGACACCGCGGGCCGCTGCGACCAGGCAGTCCGACGCGGTGCAGATGCGGCGCGATGGTGGTGGAGGGGTCGATGACTCAGGGGGCCGGTCAGGGACCCGAGATGCGTACGCCGACGGTGCGCGACTTCCGCGTGCCGGCGTACGTCCACGAGGCCGGTCCGTACACGCAGTCCCCCGGCCCGTACCCGCAGTCCGGCGAGGTGTACGACCAGGCCGCCGAGCCGTACGACCAGGCTCGGGACCAGGCCGCGGGTGCCTACGACGGGGCATCCCAGCAGTACGGCCAGCCCGGCCCCTATGCGCAGCAGACGCCTCCCGGCGAGGGCGCAGGACCGGCCGGCGAGCCGGCGGGCTACACACCGACTCAGCGCGATCTGCCCGTCATCAACCGCGGTGACACTCTTCAGGTACCGGTCGAGCCCGCAGCCGGCCCGGTCGTCCAGCCCGCCGAAGGGCCGGGACCGCTGTACGTCGTCGGTGACGTCCACGGCTATCTCGACGAACTCGTCGCCGCGCTGCGCGAGAAGGGCCTCATCGACATCGACGGCAGCTGGGCCGCGGGGACCTCGCGGCTGTGGTTCCTCGGTGACTTCACCGACCGCGGGCCCGACGGCATCGGCGTCATCGACCTCGTGATGCGGCTGTCCGCGGAGGCTGCCGCGGCCGGGGGCTACTGCAAGGCGCTGATGGGCAACCACGAGCTGCTCCTGCTCGGTGCCAAGCGGTTCGGGGACACCCCCGTCAACTCCGGGGCGGGAACGGCCACCTTCCAGGCCGCCTGGCTGCTGAACGGCGGCCAGAAGACCGACATGGAGCGCCTCCAGGACCACCATCTGCAGTGGATGGCCCGCCTCGACGCCATGGAGATGGCCGACGGGCACCTTCTGGTGCACTCCGACACCACCGCCTATCTCGACTACGGCGACTCCATCGAAGCGGTCAACGACACCGTCCGCGAAACACTCACCCGCAATGACGCGGACGAGTGCTGGGACGTCTTCCGCAAGTTCACCAAGCGCTTCGCGTTCCGCGACGACGGTGGTGCGCAGGCGGTGCGCTCCTTGCTGGACATGTACGGCGGTTCACGCATCGTCCATGGTCACAGCCCCATTCCGTATCTCCTGGGAGAGGTCGGCTCGGAGGAGGGGGAGGATTCCCCGAACCCCGTCGTCGAGAAGCCGCATGTGTACGCCGACGGGCTCGCCATCGCGATGGACGGCGGAGTGACCATGGCCGGAAAGCTGCTGGTCCAGCAACTTCCCCTGGATAGCTGAGCGTTCATCGGGCAGACGTCCCCCGACGGAGGACAAACACAACACGGGGGCAAATTCTGGAAACCCCCTGTCACCGTGTGCCGTCACCGCTCTACCATCGGCTTATCCGTAGCAGGCTCCCCTCCGTTTCTGCCCGACGGCTCGTCAGCATGCCGAGCCCCAAGCCCTACGGAGCATCGGGGGATGCACATGAACAGCGTTCCGCAGCACCTGCTGAGCGAGGACCGCCAAGAGTACGAGCGGATCCTCGATGAGGCGCTGCGCTCCGCACCACACCGTCCGGAACTCGCCGCTGTCGGTCAGCGGCTCAACCCCGAACAACTGCGCACGATGGCCCTCAACGCCACCGCTCTCATCACGGCAGCCGCGGCGACCGAGTACCAGCACTATGTGAAGGTCCGCGAGGAACTGCGCCAGCCGGCGCCGTCCACCCCTCCGGTCCGCGAAGGGTCCACCAGCACCACGGATCCGGCCACGGGCGCGGCGGGGCTCGCCACGACCGTGGGGGAGGTCGCCGAGACCGCCGGGGCAGGTGCCGCGGCGGTCGTCGCTGTGCTCGCCCCCGTCCTCGCCGGCACCGCCGCGGCGATCTTCCTGCTCGTCGGCTACATCCTGAAGATGCTCGACCCCCAGCCGGGCATCGCCCAGACCCTCCTCACCACCGGGTGGGTCTTCGGAGCCATCACGGCCGTCACGATCCTGGTGGCCGCGGTCGGTCTCCTGCTCGCCGCCCTGCGCAACGGCGCCAGTTCGCTCCAGGCCGGCGCGCACGGCGAACGCAGCGAAGAGGTGAACCGGGCCAGGGAAGCCTGGCACGACGCCCTCCTGGAGCGCGGCATCATGCCGTTCCTCAGGGAGGCCCTCGCCGACCCGGGTACGGCCGCCCTCGGCCGTACGAAGCCGTCGGCGCCGATCAGCCGGATGCCCCAGCTCGGCTACAACCGGCCAGGCTTCAGCAGCCCGGACGGCGGCCCGACGGCGGGCCCCCGCCCCAGCTACTCCAGCCCGGACTTCAGCAGCCCCGACTTCGGGGGGCCGGAGCACCAGCCGGAGTAGCCCCGCCCTCGCCCGGGCCCGGCCCCGTATGGGGCGGGCAACCGGGCGCGGCCAGGCGGAGCGAGACCGACCGGCCGCAGCGTCGCGGGCACCGGGCCCGCGACGGCCGCGTTCCGCCGGACGCTGCCATCGTGCCGTGCTCTTATGGCGCGCCTTCATGCCGTGCCTTCATGTTGTGCCTTCATTCCGTTTTCTACATGCGTCGAACAATCTGCGCGGTCGCTCGTTCGACCGGTGTGCGGTTGTAGACATGCACCAGGGCGAGGTGGAAGAGCGCCGGTGCGAGTGGTGCCCACCGGTGGACGCGGTCGGCACGCAGCATGTACTTGACCACGGTCGCGGGGCGGAAGGGCACGTAGTCGATGGTCTGGTGCTCCCACCGGTCCGCGACTCCCCTGCTCATACGCGTTTGCAGGCCCTCGCGGGTCAGGTCCTTCAGCCTTGCGTAGAAGTGGGCGCTCCAGTGGCGCTTGTCGGTGTCGAGGACGAAGGCGAGCAGTTCCAGTGAGTACTCGTGAGGTTCCAGGGACAGTTCCTCGCGCATGCCCCGCCGGGCCACCGCGTGCAGGTCGGGGGCGCTCCTTCCGGACGAGTCGATGTGCCGTGACATGCCCTCGTTGACGGAGGAGTTCCAGACACCGGGCGCCATACGGACCCGGTCGCTTCGCCGGCTCACGACCACCATGTCGTCGGCGGTCACCACCGCGACGTTCACGGCGAAGCTGCACTGCAGGAACGCGGGTGCCGACAGCGGGTCGTCCGGGTCGAGATAGCGGGACCGCGGGCTTGTTCCGTCGGGCAGACGGCGGTCGAGCTGCTGAGCCGCCAGGAAGGTGAAGTAGTCCGTCGGACGCAGCCGCAGATGGACTTCGGGGTGCTCGTCGAGCGCGGTTCGGGACACGTCGAGCGATTCGACCGCGTAGCGAGGGCCGTTCCACATCGGTGCCCGGCCCTCTGTCCGCCCACGGGCGTTCTCCTCCTCGAGTTCGGCCCGCCAGCCGGCCATGTCCGAAGGCAGCTCGATCTCCTCGTCGAGCACCTGGATATAGACGGATTCAGGGGATATGGACGACTCCCCGTCCCCTTCGACGATCAGGGCCGAGGTGTGAAGTGGCCCCAGGGAGAAGGTTCTCCACGCCGGGCTGGACTCTTCCCGCTGCCGCAGGGTGCGTACGGCACGGGTCGAGCGGGTTCGCAGCCTGTACCAGCCGTTCTGCAGGGGTTGCTGGAACAGCACTGCGAACAGCATCCCCAGCACAGCGCCGACAACTCCGTTGGCCACATCGATCCCGCCCATGCCAGGCAGGGTAGGGAAGTTGATCACGTCATGCGCGATCTTCTCTCTACCGTTACGACTTGGAGCAAGGCGTCGTGCTTTTCCGCAAGGTCCCGGCCTGGCAGGCCGGGACCTGGGAGAAAGAGTCGGACAGTGCGCCGGAGTCAGTCGGCCATGGGCAGGTACACCCTGTTCCCGCTCGCCGCGAACTCCTTCGACTTCTGGAGCATCCCCTCGGCGACCTCCTCGGCCGTCGCTCCCGCAGCCGCGGTGCCACCGAACTGCTCGGTGATGCTGTGGCTGATCTTCATCGAGCAGAACTTCGGCCCGCACATGGAGCAGAAGTGCGCTGTCTTGGCGGGCTCGGCCGGGAGGGTCTCGTCGTGGAACTCCCGGGCCGTGTCGGGGTCGAGGGCCAGGTTGAACTGGTCCTCCCAGCGGAACTCGAAGCGGGCGTCCGACAACGCGTCGTCCCACTCCTGTGCGCCAGGGTGTCCCTTGGCGAGGTCCGCCGCATGGGCCGCGATCTTGTAGGTGATGACGCCCGTCTTGACGTCGTCACGGTTGGGCAGGCCCAAGTGCTCCTTGGGCGTGACGTAGCAGAGCATGGCCGTGCCCCACCAGGCGATCATCGCGGCACCGATGCCGGAGGTGATGTGGTCGTACGCCGGCGCGACGTCCGTCGTCAGCGGGCCAAGCGTATAGAACGGAGCTTCATCACAGATCTCCTGCTGAAGGTCGATGTTCTCCTTGATCTTGTGCATCGGGACATGCCCCGGGCCCTCGATCATGGTCTGTACGTTGAAACGCTTCGCGACCCTGTTGAGTTCCCCGAGCGTCCTCAACTCCGCGAACTGTGCTGCGTCGTTGGCGTCCGCGATCGACCCTGGCCGCAGCCCGTCGCCGAGCGAGTACGTGACGTCGTACGCCGCGAGGATCTCGCACAGCTCCTCGAAGTTCTCGTACAGGAACGACTCCTTGTGGTGCGCCAGGCACCAGGCCGCCATGATCGAGCCGCCGCGCGAGACGATGCCGGTCTTGCGGTTCGCGGTCAGCGGGACGAACGGCAGCCGCACGCCCGCGTGGACGGTCATGTAGTCCACGCCCTGCTCGGCCTGCTCGACGACCGTGTCCTTGTAGATCTCCCAGGTCAGCTCCTCGGCCCGCCCGTCGACCTTCTCCAGCGCTTGGTAGAGCGGGACCGTGCCGATGGGGACGGGGGAGTTCCGCAGCACCCATTCCCGCGTGGTGTGGATGTTGCGGCCGGTGGACAGGTCCATGACCGTGTCGGCGCCCCAACGGGTCGCCCAGGTCATCTTCTCGACCTCCTCCTCGATGGAGGAGGTGACCGCGGAGTTGCCGATGTTGGCGTTGACCTTCACCAGGAACCGCTTGCCGATGATCATCGGCTCGATCTCCGGGTGGTTGACGTTGGCCGGCAGCACGGCCCGGCCCGCCGCGATCTCCTCGCGGACGACCTCGGGAGAAACGTTCTCCCGGATGGCCACGTACTCCATCTCCGGCGTGACCTCGCCCCGCCTGGCGTACGCGAGTTGAGTCACCGCCTGTCCGTCACGGCTGCGCCGGGGCTGGCGCGGACGCCCCGGGAAGACCGCGTCGAGGTTGCGCAGTCCGCCGCGCGGCGAGGTGTGCTTGATCCCGTCGTCCTCGGGGCGGACGGGGCGGCCCGCGTACTCCTCGGTGTCACCGCGCGCGATGATCCAGTTGGCCCGAAGAGCCCCGAGGCCCCTGCGTACGTCGGTGTCGACGGTCGGATCGGTGTACGGGCCGGAGGTGTCGTACAGAGTGACCGACTGCCCGTTGGTGAGGTGCACCTGACGGACCGGCACCCGCAGGTCGGGGCGCGAACCCTCGACATACGCCTTGTGCCAGCCGATGGACTTCCCGGCCTCGCCGTTCTCGGGCGAAGCGGTCACTTCACCGCTCTCGGCCGAGGCGAACGCCCCGCCCGTCGGACTGGAGGCAGGCGTGCGTACGTCCTTGTTGGTCATGAGACCTACTCCCTACGCCGGCATTACCCGGTAACAGGTTCGGCGGTCGACGCAGCGATTTCCGTCCGGCGATGTTCCACGTGAAACATCGCGTCTACGGAGGTCAGCGCCCTCTCAGCCCGGTGCTCCGAGCTCCCGCGTTTGCAAAGGTGCCCCCACGCTAGCGTCAGATGTGGCGCGGTGAACAGTGGGCCCGGGCCGTTCTTGCGATGATCGGTCGGTGACCACGACGCAGCAGCCCCCACTCCCGCCGTCCGAGCCGCCCCACGGACACGGCCACGACGGCCATGGGCACGGCGGCGGCCCAGGGCACGGATCCCACGGCCCCGGAGGGGGCGGCGGAGACCGGCCCGGCGGTGGTGACGGTGGCGGACCGGGTGGCGGCGGGCACGGCCATTCGCACAGTCACGGACCCGCAGCACCTGTCTCGATGCACCTGCGCAAGGTCATCGCGGCCGTGCTGATCCCCTTCGCGGCGGCGGTCGTCGTCGGCCTCGTGGTGCTCTGGCCCGGCGGCGCCCCGGGGCACGAGCGCACCGGTGTCGGCTTCGACCGGCAGACCCAGCAGGCCACGGTGACCAAGGTCGACAAGGTCGACTGCAAGTCGGTGAACGCCTCGGGGGAGACGCCGACCGGCGACACGTCGACCGCAGAGGGCTCGTCGGCTCAGCAACAGGCGTCCGGCAGCTGCAAGAAGGCGACGGTCCGGGTCGACACCGGCAAGGACAAGGGCCGTACGTTCACGGAGATCGTCCAGCCGGACTCCTCGCGGCAGCTGGAGCAGGGCCAGGAGGTGATCGTCGCGTATGCGCCGGACGCCCCCAAGGAGCTCCAGTACTCGGTCACCGACGTGAACCGCAAGCTCCCGATGACGGTGCTCGCCGGCATCTTCGCCGTCGCCGTGGTCCTGGTGGGCCGGATGCGCGGTGTCATGGCGCTGGTCGCACTGGCCGCCAGCTTCCTCATCCTGACGTTCTTCATCCTCCCCGCGATCCTGCAGGGCTCGAACCCCCTGGTCGTGGCGGTGGTCGGCGCGAGCGCCATCATGCTGATCGCGCTCTATCTGTGCCATGGCCTGTCGGCCCGTACGTCGGTGGCGGTGCTCGGCACCCTGCTCTCCCTGTTGCTGATCGGGCTGCTCGGCTCGCTGTTCATCGACTGGGCCTCGCTGACCGGCAACACGGACGACAACACCGGTCTGATCCACGGGCTGTACCCGTCCATCGACATGAGCGGCCTGCTGCTCGCGGGCATCATCATCGGTTCGCTGGGTGTGCTCGACGACGTGACGGTGACGCAGACGTCGGCGGTCTGGGAGCTGCACGAGGCCAATCCGACGATGGGCTGGCGCGGGCTGTACCGCGCGGGCATCCGCATCGGCCGCGACCACATCGCGTCGGTCGTCAACACACTCGTCCTGGCCTATGCGGGCGCCGCTCTACCGCTGTTGCTGCTCTTCTCCATCGCGCAGAGCAGTGTGGGGACGGTGGCCAACAGCGAGCTGGTCGCCGAGGAGATCGTGCGCACGCTCGTCGGCTCGATCGGACTGGTCGCCTCCGTGCCGGTGACCACGGTCCTCGCCGCCCTGGTGGTCTCGGCGGACCGCCCGGGCCTCACCGCCCCGGCACCACAGGAACAGCCGCAGCCGCAGCCCCAGTCGGGCGCCAGGGCGCCTCTGCGCGGGGGGAGCGGCCGCCGCCGCAAGCACTGAAGCCGACACCCGTGCCGGATCCGGTTGCCGAGAGCTGACGGCTGACGGCTGACGGCTGACGGCTGACGGCTGACGGCTGACGGCTGACGGCTGAGAAGAAGCGTTACGGCAGCCCGCACGGCCGCCGAGCAACAAGCCGTATGCCGTACGGCCGGCGCCAGGCGGTATGAGCACGCGTCACACCCGTACGGGCCGACGCACAGCGAGGCGGCGGCACGCCTGCCCCAGACCCGTATCGCCTCATCCGGCGCTCTGTTCCTCCGCCAGGATGCGGTTGAGCGCCTCGTCGAGGTGCGTGTCGAAGTCCGCGAGGGACCGCTCCTGGCCCAGCGGCACCAGCCGGTCCGTACGGTCGAGGAACGCCAGCAGCGGCGCCGTCCCACAGCGGAACAACGCGTGGTCGCCGCCCACCTGAAGCCGGATCAGCACATCGCCGAACCCCTCGGTGTCGGCGGGAGCGATGTGCACATCACCGTCCCCGCACGCCCGGCCCACCCCGTCGATCAGCAGCTCCCTGCCGAAGGCCCAGGTGACCGGGGCGTCACCGGGCAGGTGGAAGGTCAGCCGCACGGCATAGGGATCACAGGTCTCGTAGCGCAGCTCCACCGGGATGCGAAAGGAGAGCTCCTCCGAGACGACGAAGCTCATCATGACCTCTGCCTGTACTACCGACTCGCGCATCGCCTACCCCGTCGTTCGCCTTCGCCTGGCCGGGAATCATCCACCTGACACTGCTGGCATCTTGCTGAACGTACACACCAGATCACAAGGAGTGAGTTTTCAGATGCTGATAGAGAGCGAGAGTGACCCCAGCAGCCTGCCGATCTCGCTCTGCAATCGGCGTGCCGCCGGCAGCAGTCGGTCGGCCTGGTGGGCCGGCAGGGAAATGGCAATTGTGGCCGCAGTACTGCCCACAGTGATCGGAATCGCGGCGCAGACGGTGCCCAGCGCGTACTCCTGACGCTCGATCACGGGCTGCATGCGTCGTGCCGATTCGAGGCGTCGCAACAGAGTTCGATCGTCACGCACCGTATATGGCGTGATGGACCGGACGGAGTAACGGTCGACGTGGTCCCGACGGGCATCGTCGTCGAGCTGGGACAGCAGACACTGTCCGATCGCGTGCGCGTGACCCGTCTCGCGGAAGTCGGCCCACTCCTCGACGGCTGGATTGGCCGGGGTGTCAGCGACGCACTGGACCTCGATCTCACCGTCGCGGTAGAGCGCGTAGTACACGGGCGCGCCGATCGAGTCGCGGCACTGCGCGAGAGCGTCGGCGACCATGCTGCGACGTTTCTGCTGGGCACCGCTGTTGGTCAACCGCTCGACCGCCTCGCCGAGGAAGAACAGGCCCTTCTCCCGGCGCAGATAGCCCTCGTGGGCCAGCGTGCGCAGCAGGTGATACGCCGTGGGCAGGGCGAGCCCGGCCTCCCGGGCGAGCTGCTTGGCGGGCGCCCCGTGCTCATGGCGGGCGACGGACTCCAACAGGCGCATCGCACGCTGCACGGATCCGATGAGGGTCGTGGGATGCGGTTCGGAGGAAGGGACGTGCGGTCCTGCGGGTGCGGTGTCAACCGTGGCCAAGGGTTACTCCCGAAGCGCGAGGGGGGCCGCCCGTGCGGGGGTAACACGGGAGGGATCAGAGCGCCGCTCGCGGGAATCAACCCCGCGTCGAATTCCGGACTTTAACCGTCTGCCACCGCTCGCAGACGGCCTGCGCCGAAACTTCCCTCGCCCGAGGGAACTGGCGATTCCTGTTACCGCCGGCCGGTTGCCGACCGGCGGGTCTCCCCCTGCCTACCAGTCGCTCCTCGACGAGGAGCTCGACATGAACTTCCGTACGACGTAGATCAGTCCGCCGACCAGCGCCACGAAGACCAGCAGCTTGAAGAGCAGGCCGATCACGAAACCGACGACGCTCGCTATCAGGCCGCCGAACACGACCAGGGCGATGACCGGCACCGCGACCCACTTAATCCACCACGGCATACCCGCGAAGATCTCTCGCATCGCCCTTGTTCCTTGTCTCTCTGCCCGTTTCCGAGTGCTGTCCGAGCCCGCTCCCGAAGGATGACGGGTCTTGAATGTCCTGCCCTCGATGCTAGGCGCGGCAGGGGTGCCGACGGGGGCCTCGCACCCCTTGTCCTCCCCTGAACGTTCCCCTAGGGAACCCTGAGGCGGAGGTCAGCTCTCGGGCGGAGAGAAGACCACCACAACCCGCAGATCCTCGCTGATGTGGTGGAACTTGTGGGCCACCCCCGCGGGCACGTAGACGACGCTGCCGCGTGCCACCTGGGTCGTCTCCATGCCGACCGTGATCGCCGCACGGCCGCTGACGACGAAGTACACCTCGTCCTGACGGTGGGGCTGCTGAGGGTCCTGGGTGCCCGCGTCCAGCGCGTACAGGCCGACGGACATGTTCTTCTCACGCAGGAACTGGAGGTACGCGCCGTCGTTGGCGGCGCGCTCCGCCTCCAGTTCGTCCAGCCGGAATGCCTTCATCGCCCTTGTCCGCCCTTGCCCCGCTGCTCGTAGTCGATCTCGTCTGTCACGATCAGACACATGAAGAATTTCGTAGTCAAGACGATCGCCAACGCCGGCGCCCTGGCCGTCGCCGTGTGGCTGCTCGACAAGATCACCCTGTCCGGTGACAGCACGGGCAAGGAGATAGGCACGCTGCTGCTGGTCGCCCTTGTCTTCGGCCTGGTCAACTTCCTGGTCAAGCCGATCGTGCAGGTGCTCACGTTCCCGCTGTTCATTCTGACGCTCGGCCTGATCACGCTGGTGATCAACGCCCTGATGCTGCTGCTCACCTCGTGGCTGGCGGACGTTCTCGACCTGAGCTTCCACGTCGAGGGCTTCTGGACCGCCGTCCTGGGTGGCCTGATCATTTCCATCGTCTCGTGGGCGCTGAACGTCGTCCTCCCCGACAAGGACTGAGCGATCCGATGCCCTATCGCGTGTGCTTCGTCTGCACCGGCAACATCTGCCGCTCCCCGATGGCCGAATCCGTCTTCCGCGCGCGCGTGGCTGAGGCCGGGCTGGACGGCCTGGTCGAGGTTGACAGCGCCGGCACCGGCGGCTGGCACGAGGGCGACGGCGCCGACCCGCGCACCGTCTCCGTCCTGGAGGCAGGCGGTTACGAGGGCGGCCATGCGGCCCGCCAGTTCCACGCCGACTGGTTCACCCAACTCGACCTGGTCATAGCCCTCGACGCCGGCCACCTGCGGGACCTGCGCCGCCTCGCCCCCACCGAGGCGGACGCCGCGAAGGTGCGGCTACTGCGCTCGTACGACCCTGCCGTCGCGTCGGCCTCGGGGGCCGACCTCGACGTGCCGGACCCCTACTACGGGGGCCTGGACGGCTTCGAGGAGTGTCTTGAGATGGTGGAGGCGGCGAGCCCCGGACTGCTCGCCGCGGTACGGGAGCAAGTGGAGGGACGGGCGGCATGACAGATTCCGTTACGGGAGCCGGTGACGGCACACGCGCGGTGCGGGCGGGGCTGCCCGAGCCCGTCAAGCACGAGCCGACCCTCCCGGGGCCGGTCTTCGCCGCCCACTTCCATCTGCCGGGCGACCCCACGGGCCCGTACACCTACGGCCGCGACGAGAACCCGACCTGGACCCACCTGGAGCGCGCCATCGGCGAGCTGGAGGCGCCGGGACGGGATGACGTCGAGACGCTCGTCTTCGCCTCCGGCATGGCAGCCATCTCGGCCGTCCTCTTCTCCCAGCTGAGCGCCGGCGACACGGTCGTGCTGCCCGACGACGGCTACCAGGTGCTGCCTCTCGTCCGCGCGCAGCTGGAGGCGTACGGAGTCGAGGTACGCACCGCCCCGACCGGCGGCGACGCCCAGCTCGACGTCCTCGACGGCGCGAAACTGCTGTGGATCGAGACCCCCTCGAACCCGGGGCTCGACGTGTGCGACGTACGGCGGCTCGCCGAGGCGGCGCACGCGCGCGGCGCTCTGGTCGCCGTCGACAACACCCTGGCGACCCCGCTCGGGCAGCGCCCGCTGGAGCTGGGCGCCGACTTCTCCGTGGCCAGCGGCACCAAGCAGCTCACCGGGCACGGCGACATCCTCCTGGGGTACGTCACCGGTGGCGACGCCGCGGCGATGGCCTCCGTACGGCGCTGGCGCAAGATCGTCGGGGCGATTCCGGGGCCCATGGAGGCGTGGCTCGCGCACCGCTCCATCGCGACGCTCCAACTGCGCGTGGACCGGCAGAACGCCAATGCGCTGGTGATCGCCGAGGCGCTGCGCGACCGGCACGAGGACCTCGGGGTCCGTTATCCGGGGCTGCCCGGCGACCCGTCGCACAAGATCGCCTCGCAGCAGATGCGGCGCTTCGGGTGCGTGGTGTCGTTCACGCTGCCCACGCGCGCGCGTGCCGACCGTTTTCTCGACGCGCTGAGGCTGGTGGACGACGCGACCAGCTTCGGCGGTGTGCGGTCGACGGCCGAGCGCCGCGGCCGCTGGGGCGGTGACGCGGTGCCGGAGGGCTTCATCCGTTTCTCGGCCGGTGCCGAGGATCCGCAGGACCTCGTGGCCGATGTACTGCGCGCGCTCGACGAATCCTCGCGGCCAGCGGCTTCTGAGTGATCCGTCAGTAGCGGGCACGTACGGCGGACGGTCCGAGCCTCCCCCCTCGTGGCTCGGACCGTCCCGGTTCTGCGCGCGAAGAACCGCGCGAACAAGGCTAGTTGACTCTGTGTCAGTGTCCAATCACAGTAGCGACAGAGACCTATCGACATATTTATAGTTGGGGGCTTCCGGGGAGCTGGAGAGAGAAGGGACGCCATGGATCTGGCCTTGCTGCGGACCTTCGTGACCGTGCACCGGGCCGGCTCCTTCACCCGCGCGGCCGCCCTGCTGGGCCTCTCGCAGCCTGCCGTCACCTCCCAGATCCGGACCCTCGAACGACAGCTGGGACGCCCTCTCTTCCTCCGTCAGGCCCGTGGAGTGACCCCTACGACCATGGGCGACGAACTGGCCCACAAGGCGGCACCCCATCTCGACGCCCTGGTGGAGATCGCCGAGACCGGCCTCGACGAGGACTCCTCCGTACGCACACTCCATCTCGCCGGCCCGCCGGAGTTCACCGCCGAACGCGCCCTGCCCGCGCTCACCGAGCTGACCGGGGACGACGGCCAGGGCTTCGCGCTGCGCGCCTCCTTCGGAAATGCCGAGGAGACCCTGGAAGGGCTTGCTGCCGGGCATCACGATCTGGCCATCAGTACGGCCCGCCCGCGCGGCTCCCTGCTCACCGCGACTCCGCTCTGCGACGAGGAGCACGTCCTGGTCGCCGCCCCGCGCTGGGCCGACCGCCTCGACTCCGGCTCGTTACGTCACCAGGGCGAGCCCTCCCTGGAGAACTTCCCCGTGGTCGAGGTGCACGAGTCCTTGCCGTTCGTCGCCCGCTACTGGGCCTCCGTCTTCGACTCCCGCCCGGCCACCTCGGGCACCGTCATCGTCCCCGACCTGCGCGCTGTCCTCGCCTGCGCGACCACCGGCGCCGGGCTCGCGGTGCTGCCGCGCTATCTGTGCGCACCGGCTCTGGCGCGGGGAGACGTGGTCGCGCTGACCGAACCGGCGGTGCCCCCGCTTCGTACGTACTTCCTGGTGGTGCGCACCGGCACACTGGCCATGCCGCATATCGCGCGGGCGCACGAGTGGCTCATGCGCGCCGCCATAGACTGGTCGTGACCAAGATGCATCACCTCGTCAAGAGGGCGATGTTTCACGTGGAACCAACTGGGCCACATTTCTCCCATGACCGTCCGACCCGTGGTCAAGCGCACCGCCCGGGCCGTCCTACTGGACGGCAATGACCTGGTCCTCATCAAGCGGACCAAGCCCGGCGTCGATCCCTACTGGCTGACGCCCGGCGGCGGGGTCGAACCGGAGGACACGACCGTCGTCGACGCACTCCATCGTGAGGTGCACGAGGAACTCGGCGCCAAGATCACCGATGTGGTGCCCTGCTTCGTCGACACCGTCGAGCACATCGGCGACAACGCCAGAACGACCGGCGTGAAGGTCCAGCACTTCTTCGTCTGCCGCCTGGAATCCATGGACCCGTCGCTGCGCCATGGCCCCGAGATCGACGAGCCCTGCGGGGAGTACGAGATCGTGCGGATCCCCTTCACCCGCGTGGGCATCGCTTCCGTCCATCTCGTACCGCTGTCGCTGCGGCACTATCTCGACGGGAACATCGAGGGCGTACTGGCGATGCACGCACCCGATCTGGGCTGAGGCGATCTGGGCTGACGGCCGACTCGGAGTCAGTATCCGGTCACGACGAGTTCTTCCACCGCGTCGTGGCGGATCCTCTCCGACGGGATGCCGATGTCCCTGAGCGCGTCGACACCGCTGCGGATCATGCCGGGCGGGCCCGACAGGTACGCGTCGTACTCGTCCCACGGCCCGTACTCGCGTACGGCGTCGGGGAGGTGCAGATGCCCGTGCTGGTCGACTATCGGGCGCACCGCGAGCCAGGGGTGGCTCTGCTGGAGCCGGAGCATCGTGTCGATGTCGTACAGGTCGTGATCGGTGCGGGCTCCGTAGAACACCTCGACCGGGCGCCGCTCGCCGTGCTCGGCGACGTCCTCCACGAGAGCCTTTATCGGCGCTATGCCGGTACCGCCGCCCAGGCAGAGCAGGCCGCTGTCGGTGGTGTGGTCGACGGTCATCGAGCCGGCCGGAGGGCCGAGCCGGACGACGTCGCCCGGGCGGGCGCGGTGCACCAGCGCGTTGGAGACCCAGCCCGCCGGAATCGCCTTCACATGGAACGACAGCAGCCCGTCGGAGCGGGGCGCCGAGGCGAACGAGTAGTGCCGCCAGATCCGCGGCCACCAAGGGGTCTCCACGCTTGCGTACTGCCCCGCGAGGAAGGGGTACGGCTGATCCGGGCGGATCGTGATGACGGCGACGTCCGGAGTCCTGAGGTCGTGCGAGATCACCTCGCCGTGCCACCAGGGCGGGGCCCGCAGCTCGTCCGCTGCCGCGGCGTCGATCATGACCTGCGAGATCGTCGTGTACGCCCGGACCCAGGCGGCCTCGGTCTCCCCGTCCCAGACCGACGAGGCGAACCGGCTGAGCGAGCCGATCAGGCACTCGCCGACGGCCGGGTAGTGCTCGGGACGGGTGCCGTACTTGCGGTGGCCACGACCGAGGTTCTTCAGATACGCGACGAGGACCTCGGGGTTGTCGATGTGCTCGGCCGCGGTCAGCAGTGCCCGCAGGAGCCGGTCCCGCTGAGTGTCCATCGCGGCGGGGAAGAGCTGGCGCAGCTCCGGGTGCCGTACGAAGAGCAGCGCGTAGAAGTACGAGGTGACCTTGTCGGCGACGGGGCCCACCTCGGCCATGGTCCGGCGGATGAGGACGGCGTCGGGGGAGGCGGCCTGTGCGGGGGCTGCAACGGCTACCGCGGCAGAGGCAGGGGCCGGGGCGGAGTGCTGGTCGGGGACGCGGGATGCGTGGTCGGCAACGTGGGAGGCGTGGCCGGGTCCAGGTGGGACGGGGGGACCGGTGTGGGCCTGGGGTGCGGGTATCGCCTCGTACGTCATGGCCGGCGCCGGGGTCGGCCCGACAGGAGCGGGTCCGGCATGGGCAGCCTCGGTATGAGTGGCCCTGGCATGGCGGGCGTCGGCACGGGGAGCGTTGGCATGGGGAGCGTCGGCAGGCGCGGGCCTGGCGTCGGTGGGGTCGCCGTAGGCGTGGCCGTCGACGGGGGAGGCCGCGTGGCGGCCGAGCGTGTCCGTGGCTCCGGTGTCGGCTCGTTCGGTGTCGGAGACGGTCTCGTCGGTCGGGGGTATTCGTTGCCGCGTCGTGGCGTCGGCGCCCTGCGCGGGCCTGCCGACGGGGCGCAACGCGGCCAGGCGGTGGCCCTCGGGTCCCTCGGGCGCCTCCTGCTCGCCGCCCGCGGGCGGCTCCGGCGGCTTGTGCGGCGTGAACCAGCCGCCCGCGCCACTACCCCCTGAAGTGCCGTTGTCGGCCGACGTGGTGGTCGGAGCGTCCATGTTGTGCCTCGCCTCGAACATCTTTCGGTCGGTCTGCGCACTTCCTCGATCGGAAGATGCCTGCTTTCCCCCGCAGACTGCTTGCCTTCCCCGTTCCGCCCCGTCGCCCCATGGCGGCCACATTGAACTCGGAATCCCGCACCCTACGGACAAGTAAGCCGAGAGTGTGACATTGGCCGCACTACCGCCATCGCAGCATCTCACCCTGTGCCAACACCCCGGCCATGTAACCGGAAATGCGGGTCTTCGATCTCTCTGTCCCGTTAGGCTGCATTGCCCTTTGTTCGCCCCGGCGGGATGTACGGACATCACACCGGACACGAACCGGAGTCGACCATACCGGCCGCCGTCCGGCACACAAGTCCCCTCTTCCCCACGTCGGGAATTGAAGGGGGACCGGACCGTCGATTCCTTCAATTACCGGGCAGCACGCACCAATTCATAGGCATCCCGCAGATCCCGCCCCATGTAGGAGTGGGTGGCGAGACCTTCCAGGTGCAGATCCGCATTGACGGCGACGGATACCGGAACCACCCCGAACAGGTCCCTGTCCGACATCGAGTCGCCGTACGCGACGCAGTCGGCCCTCGTCACTCCGAACTCCGCGCAGAGCCGGTCCGCGATCCGTACCTTGGCCGCCGCACTCAGGAGCCCGGCAGGGTTCACCGGCTCGGTGAACGGCACCGCGGGGAAGCGCGATCCGTACGCCGCGTGCGCGCCCCAGCCCGTCAGCCGCTCGACGAAGAACGAGGGTGAGAGCGAGACGACGGCGCAGTAGTCGCCGCTCCCCCTGATCTCCGCCCAGACGTCCTGGATGCCCTCCAGCCATGGCGCACTCGCGAAAGCGGTCGCCACATGCGCCTCGGTGAGATCCCTCCAAAGAGCGTGTACCTGCGTCGCGTACTCCGGCGGGCCTATGAGACCCGCGCCGATCGCCTCGTCGAGCGCCACGGTCTCGGCTTCCAGGCCGAGCTGTCGGGAGATCTCCACGGGCGCCGAGGTGCCGTGCAGCAAGGTCCCGTCCAGATCGAAGAGATGAAGTCTCGCCATGTACGCCGAGGCTAGTACGTGGGGTTACTCCCTCCGTCAGACGTACTCCGCGCTTCCGCCCGGCACGGTGTTTCACGTGAAACTAAGCCGCCCCGCACGCCGGGCCACCCTCGTCGTCCATGTAGCCGCCTCCGCGGGCTGGCTCGGGCTCACGCTCGGGCTGCTCGCTCTGGGGATCACCGCGACCACCACAGGGTCCGCGGTGACCGTGGAGGCCTCCGTCCGCGCCATGAAGCTGTTCGCCGACTGGCTCCTGCTCCCCCTCGCGTTCCTCACGCTCGTGAGCGGTCTGGTTCTGTCCCTGGGCACGCCGTGGGGGCTCGCGAGGCACCGCTGGGTCTACATCAAGTTCTGGCTGACCCTCGCCACGATCACCGCCACTGTCTTCGCGCTGCGCCCCGGAGTCGGTGCCGCCGTCACAGCTGTTTCCGCGGGTGGCCCGCTTCCTGACGCCGGTGACGTTCTGTTCGGACCGATCGTCTCGCTGTCCGCCTATCTCTTCATGACGGTGATCTCGGTCCTCAAGCCCTGGGGACTGACCCGGCGTGGACGGAGGCTGCGTGAGCAGAAGTCGGCAGGACGGAAGTCAGCCGGCCAGAAGTCGGTCAGGCAGAAGTCGGTCGGGCAGAAGTCGCGTGGGCAAAAGATCAGTGCGCCTGCCCGGAAACCGGTGGACGCCGAGCGGGCATCTCAGACAGCCTGACCTGCGTGTCGACTCCTTCCTCCGCCTTCCAGCCCATCCGCCGTCTGACGCCACGCGATCTCACCGCCTGCGCCGATCTCTCCGAGAACCGCGGCTGGCCCCGCGAGGAGCACAAGTGGGGCCTCCTACTCACGGCCGGCACGGGTTACGGCATCGACGACCCCGACGGGGGCCTCGTCACCGCCTGCGTCGTGACCTCGTACGGACCCCAGGACCGTCCCACCCTGGCCGCCATCGGCATGGTGCTGGTCGCCGAGCGGCATGCCCGCCAGGGCGTCGGACGCAGGCTGATGCGGCATGTCGTCGCCGAGCTGGGCACCACACCGGTGACGCTGCACGCGACGCCGTACGGGCGCCCTCTCTACGAGGAGCTGGGGTTCAAGACCACCGGACGGGCCGAGATGGTCCGTGGCCACTTCGTGCCGGGAGGCCCGGAGCCCGAGGTCGCCACGCGGGCGGCCACCGCCGAGGACCTGACCGCGATCCTCCGGCTCGACGAAGAGGTCTTCGGTACCGACCGCACGCACATGATCACGCGACTGCCCGCCTTCGCCGACCAGCTGCGTGTCGCCGAGGAGGACGGACGGATCATCGGCTACGCGGCTGCCTGGCCCAACCTGGACAACCATGTCGTGGGCCCGTTGATCGCCCGGGACACGGAGGCGGCCAAGGCGCTCATCGCCTCGCTGGCCGCCCACGTCGACGGGCCTCTGCGCACCGACATCGACGTACGGCACGAGGAGTTGCTGGCGTGGGTGAAGGAGCGCGGGCTCGCCCCCACGAGTTTCAACGCGGTCATGACGTACGGCATCGCGGAGTTGCCGGGTGACTGGACGCGGCGGTTCGCTCCGCTCACGGTGGCGGCGGGCTGAAGGGCCGAGGGTGAGCTCGGCCGACGTCCGAGAGCTCGACGCCTGAGAGCTCGGCGTCCGAGAGCTGAGGCTCCGAGAACTCCGCGGTTGAGCTCGGCGGTCGGGAGCTGGCGCCAGGAAACACCGAAACGCCTGCCCCGGATGGGGCAGGCGTTTCGGTGTTTCCTGGCGCCAGGCGCTTTCGAGCGCTCCTAGGCGAGCGTCTTCAGCGCGGCGGTGGCGAAGCCGTGGTCCTGCTCCGGCGCGCCGCCACCGACGCCGATCGCGCCGATCAGACGGCCGTCGCGGTGGACCGGGACCCCGCCCGCGATGAAGAGCAGCGGGCGGTCGAGGGCGGTGGGCAGGGTGTGGAAGAGGCCACCCGGCTGAACGGCGTCGACGAGGTCGGCGGTGGGGGTGTCCAGCTGCAGTGCCGTGTAGGCCTTGCGGGTGCTGGTCTCACCGGAGATCAGTACGGCCCGGTCGTCGCGCCGGAAGGCGAGCAGGTGACCGCCGGCGTCGAGGACGGTGACGCTGACCTTCACGTCGGCGGCTTCCGCGGCGCGACGGGCGGCCGTGACGAGAGCCTCGGCGTCCTGGATGGTCAGCGGGGTAACGGTGGTGGTGCTCATGAGCTTGTTTCTCCTTGATGGGTGGTGCTGTGTGGGGGTGGCGGTTTGCCGGGTGGTGGCTTGTGGGGGCAGCGATCCGCTGAGGTGCGGGTGAAGGCTTGCTCGGGGCTTCGGTCGGCCGCCGGGACGGCCCTGGCCCGGCGGCCGACCACGCCAGGGCGGATGCGACCGCCCAGGCAGTGGGTCAGTGGTGAACAGCGGCCTTCTGCTGACCGGACTCGACCGACGCTGCCCCGGCCCCGCTGACGACCAGGCCGTCGGCGGTGTTGGCGGCGTCGGCCCGGCGCTCCAGAGCGGCCGAGAGGACGGCGAGCACGAGAGCGGCGGCGGCGAGGATCGCGCCGACCCAGTTCGGGGCGGTGTAGCCGAGGCCGGCCGCGATGACGAGGCCGCCGAGCCAGGCGGAGAGGGCGTTGCCGAGGTTGAAGGCGCCGATGTTCACGGCGGAGGCGAGCGTCGGGGCGCCGTGCGCCTGGTCGAGCACCCGCTTCTGGAGCGGCGGCACGGTGGCGAACCCGAGGGCACCGATCAGCGCGATGGTCACGGCTGCCGCGATCTTGTTGTGCGCGGTGAGCGTGAAGAGCGCGAGTACGACCGCGAGGGCGCCCAGGGAGACGTACAGCATCGGCATCAGGGCGCGGTCGGCGAACTTGCCGCCG